>CBDBFT010000001.1:0-5900919 GCA_965205065.1 Candidatus Poribacteria bacterium
CGGATAAGTCTTTCAGCATACCCGTTTTCCAAAAACACCCTCTACGGACGACCAAAATCTCAATCCTATTGATAATAGAGATTGCTTCGGTTAAAATCGAGTGTCTCACATATCTGCCGAACCGAATAGTCTGTCTGTAGTGCATGAACCATTTCTCGGTGCTCTATTGGGGTTAGCTCAACAAAGTCGAGACTTTTTTGTGGATATCCAATTCCACGGTCAACCGCTCAACGAGTTGCTCAAGGTGTGCGATCCGCTCCGCATCAGCATCAGATCCCTTATCAGAGGATTCAAAAAGTGTTGACGCATTTTCAAGAAATTGTCGTTTCCACTTTGAGAGTTGAACATCACTGATGTTGTGTTTCCGGCACAGTTCTGCTTGTGAACTGTCACCCGTAAGTGCCTCAAGAACGACTTCAGTTTTAAATTCGGGTGTGAATGTTCTTCGTTTTCGTTTCGCCATCGGATACTCCTTTCAATAGTACTTTTATTATATCACAATCTTGTCTAATGTAGTGGTCTAAATTTCCGCTGGCAGTGCATGCAGCACAAAAATATTTGCACACCCTCCCAGCGAAAAACAATTGATGGTCAGCTTAAGTTATGGTATACTCTTTTCATAGTTTTACTAATGAGGTGATCATGAACGACTATAGAAACATTATTACCATTGAACCAGGTAAACGCAGCGGACAGCCGTGTATTCGGGGAATGCGGATCACCGTTTACGATGTCTTTGAATACCTTGCATCGGGAATGACAGTAGCGGAAGTGCTTCACGATTTTCCCGAGTTAACCGAGACAGACATTCGTGCCTGTTTTGCTTATGCTGCGGACAAGGAAAAACCATAGATGGAGATTAACTATGTTCCACAGTCAAACCGAACTCTTTGAAGACATCATACTTAGTAAAGACGCAACGATGGAATTCAGAAGAGAGATGCCACACAGAGACAGCATGGCAGATGAGATCGCTGCATTTGCGAACTCTGATGGAGGGACGATACTTATCGGTATTGACGACAACAGGGAAATCGTTGGAATTGACCTACAGAAATTGGATCAGATAGAAAAAACTGTTGTAGAGATATGCGATGACAACATTGAACCCACCGTTCTCATTTTCACTGAGAAGTTTCGACTTGATGGTAAAAACCTATTGAGAATAAAGATCCCCAGCAGCTTTTTCGTTCACAAGACTGTTAACGGGTATTTTACGCGTCAAGAAAAGACTAAGAAAGAGATGTCCACAGCACAGTTAGTAAGACTGTTTCATACCCGTTCACAACCGCGCATAACTCATTTTGACGCACTGCCCGTCCCAAATACTTTTAGAAGAACATTAAGGGAATCGCTATATCGACGATTCATCACAGAAGATACTCCTGAAGATGAGATTGAAGACCTACTCTTGAAAAGAACTTTACTCGTTAAAGAAGGTCGTCAGATTCGTGCTTCTGTTGCTGGCGTTTTGATGTGTCACGATACACCTGACGAATTACTTTATAACAGTTTTATTCAGGCTGTTTATTATAGCGGTAAACAGAAAGATGCCAACTATCAGATTGATGCAAAAGATTTTAGAGGACCACTTGATCAACAGATTATAGATGCCTTTAAGTTTGTTCAAAAACACAACGAGGTATCAGCGCGTAAGGAAATTGGTAAGATAGACCGATCCCAATACAGCATGCGCGCGGTATTTGAGGCAATCGTTAATGCAGTTGTACATCGTGATTATTCTAAAGGCGAGTCAAAAATTCGTCTGTTCATGTTTGCTGATCGACTTGAACTCTATTCTCCAGGAGCATTACCATACACTGTAACAATTGATAAATTACCTTATAGTCAAGCCACCCGTAATGAACTCTTAGCGCGTTTACTTTCGGAAATTAATTTAGATGATGCTGTAGGAAGTCAAGTGAAGCGGGGACACTTTTTAGAGGGGCGAGGTGAAGGTGTCGGTATCATCCTTAACGAAAGTGAACAATTGAGTGGAAAAATACCTGTTTATGAGCTCTTTGAACGAAGAACTATGCTTAACAATATTTGCAGCAAAATCTCTACAAGAAGACACCGAATAACATCAAATTATCTAATATCCACCCTTCCATCCTCAAACTACTCATGCATAAATCTTAAAAAAATACAGAATTGTGGTTTTTTATACCATTTCCATGAATTTTTCTCTCATTACCGGATGTTTAGAAATGAAGCGGGGAACGGCACAATCTAACAGAATGTGGCAGAATACGCGTTTGGTATTCTGCATTAAAAAGAGACATTATCAATTAGAAATGGTATTACTTGACACCCGTTTAATGTAAGTGAAAATGAGAAGAACCTGAAAACATCTGATTGTATACTTCAACTTTTGACACCTTACTATAAAGTGTTCCTACTTACTCATTAAGAAAACGCAGTGCTTTCTCGGCGGCAATTCTAACATTTACATCCCCTGCTTTTATCGCAAGCCGTAAAGCAGTACGGAAGTCTTTCTTCGCTGTCAATGTTCGACCTAACCGATACTTCACATATCCCCGGCAGATGTATGCACTGGCATCATCAGGATTGATCCGAATAGCGATGTCATAATCTGAAATCGCAGCAAAGTATTGTTCTAATTTAACCTTTGCATTTCCGCGATTGTAGTATGCATCGGCATCATCAGGATTGAGTCGAATAGCGATGTCATAATCTGAAATCGCTGCAAAGTGTTGTCCTAACTTACGTTTCGCATTTCCCCGACTGTTGTATGCTTCGGCAAGAAGGATCAAGCCGAATGGCGATGTCATAATCTGAAATCGCTGCAAAGTGTTGTCCTAACCAAGCCTTTGTATTTCCGCGATTGTAGTATGCATCGGCATCATCAGGATTGAGCCGAATAGCAGTGTCATAATCTGAAATCGCTGCAGCGTGCTGTCCTAACTCATACTTTGCATTTCCCCGATTGTTGTATGCATCGGCATCATCAGGATTGAGCCGAATAGCAGTGTCATAATCCGCAATAGCATCATCGTGTTGTCCTAAATCAGCCTTTGCATTTCCCCGATTGATGTATGCACTGGCATAATCAGATTTTAGACGAATAGCAGTGTCATAGTCCGAAATCGCAGCAAAGTGTTGTCCTAACTTACGCTTCGCAACTCCCCGATTGTTGTATGCATCAACAAGATCAGGTTTGAGCTGGATAGCTGCTGTATAGTCTTTGATGGCATCCGCATAATCGTCTAAAGCGTACTTGACATTGCCCCACAAGAAATAGGTTTCAGCAGATATAGATTGTTTGCCTTGCGAAAACGGTTTTGCTAACTTTGGCTGCTCCAGCAGTTTCTTAAGATACTTTGATGGAATGGCAAAATTGAGATTTTGTGCATCCAAAGCACGATGAACCGCAACGGACACACCAACAACTTCACCTTTCTTGTTTAGCACGGGACCACCACTGCTCCCCGGTGAAATGGGGACAGTCATTTGAAGTCGTTCTTTTGTGAGTTTATTCCTTCGGCTGCTGATAATCCCATATGAGAACGTACCTTCTAATCCTTTCGGATTACCAGCGACATAGACCGTCTCCCCAATCCGAACCTTGTCGCTATCACCGAGAGAGAGCGGTTTGATACCATAAGCGGTAACCTTCAAGAGCACGAGGTCATTTTGTTTATCAGTTGCAGTAACGCCTTCAATGTTGTATGTGGTGGACTTACCGACTAACTTTGCAGTCCCCTTTGCTGCACCTTCAATCACGTGGTAGTTGGTAGCGATTAGGTTAGGTTTCACAAAGAACCCGCTGCCGATGCCTAATGTTTTGCCGTTTGTATCTTTCATTTCCAAGTATACCGTTGCTGCTAAAGCTTTTTCGGCAATATCTTCGGCAGGCATAATGGTTTGGGCAGGTGCGGTGTTTATTGTGCAAAAGAGTAGAAAAACGATAATAGCGATCTGGGGATTTTTCCAAAATAATTCGTCTATATGATGTTTCATTGAATACTTCCTTTTGATATTGGGCATTTTATATGTATAGTTTTTGCGATAATTTATACATATATAGGGAATAGTAATATATTATCATAAAACTGTAATTCTATCAAATTATAGGACTATATAGATTGGGTGTGTAAAGTTTTTGTCACCTTTTTTGTCAGAATCTTAACGCGTCCGTTTATGTACATAGCACTCCGCTGGAGTGCAGCCGGTTGACAATTCATTTTCTATAGACATATTGCTCCGCTGGAGCAAGGGTTCAGCGATCCTTTTTCTTAAGTGACAAGATCTTTACACATCAAGGGACAGAATCTTTATACACCCGGTTTAGACATCTTCTATCCTATCCTTCTGATAAGCACCAAATGTCTCTTATCTTGGAAATCCTATAAATCCTGCAAATCCTGGTTCAGACAAACAAGCATATAATCACACATAGATGCAAAACCTAATCTGAAACTCCCAGAACACAGAAAACATAATCCGCGTAATCCGTGAAATCCGCGAAAATCCGTGATTTTGACAAGATAAGAATCCTTAAGACAATTGAGAAATTGCCTTATAGTCAAGCCACCCGTAATGAACTCTTAGCGCGTTTACTTTCGGAAATTAATTTAGATGATGATGTAGGAAGTCAAGTGAATCGGAGACACTTTTTAGAGGGACGAGGAGAAGGTGTCGGTATTATCCTGAACGAAAGTGAACAATTGAGTGGAAAGATACCTGAATACGAACTACACAACGATGAATTGTGCCTAACAATTTTTGCAGCAAAATCTCTCCAAGAGGACTCCGAATAACATCAAATCATCTAATATCCCCCTTCCAACCTTCCAACCTTCCAACCTTCCATCCTTCCAACCTTCCAACCTTCCAACCTTCCAACCTTCCATCCTTCCATCCTTCCATCCTTCCATCCTTCCAACCTTCCATCCTTCCAACCTTCCAACCTTCCATCCTTCCATCCTTCCATCCTTCCATCCTTCCAACCTTCCATCCTTCCATCCTTCCATCCTTCCATCCTTCCATCCTTCCAACCTTCCAACCTTCCATCCTTCCAACCTTCCAACCTTCCATCCTTCCAACCTTCCATCCTTCCAACCTTCCATCCTTCCAACCTTCCAACCTTCCATCCTTCCAACCTTCCATCCTTCCAACCTTCCATCCTTTCCCTCTTCCATTCCTTTCCCCATCCGCGTAATCCACGATTTATTTTTTAACTTTACATCTGTACCTAAATATGTTAAAATAGATATATGTTATATATTTACTTGCGATATGTTTATGAATTAAGGTGTTGAGAATGCTATTATACACAATGTATAGATAAGCACACACCTCAGAAAATAAACTTCTAACCAAAAGAATGAATAATTTTAATTTATTTTCATTTTTAACTTGACAAATATATTTATATATATTACAATTAGTTGTTGTTATATATACACATATCAAAGGTTTATGTAAAAGGTGTTTAAAATGCTATTCTACAAAATGTCCAGAAATGATCATAATATCAGAAAAAGTCCAATATTTTCATGCATATTTCAACATGGTGAGAATTTCTTACCGTTGAGCAATTTTAAAATTTTAACTCTATCAAAAAATACGCTACAAAACCTTACTGTAACTAACGCTACAACGAATGTACCAAATCTTACCACGGTAAGACATTTATTACCGTATGGTAATATTTTGAGATACATTTAACGGCGCAGGAACATTCTTCGGGTAGCAGAGAATTCCCCAGCGTTCAATGTGTAAAAGTAGATACCACTTGCAACAGATTCACCTTCTCTGTTTCTACCATTCCAATGCACGGAATGTTCACCTATTTGCTGGAATCCTAATGAAATATCTATAATTAACCTGCCTTGCACATCATAAATTGACAAAGAAACATTAACGGGTTTGGACAGCGTATAAGGAATCCATGTATCAGGATTAAACGGATTCGGGTAATTCTGAAATAGGAGAGTCCTTGAAGGTGATGGAGGGAGAATAGGTTGGAAGGTCGTTCGTTCAATTGATTCCTCCACAGCAAGGTTAGAATCATCAGTTCGTATACGAAACATACTTAACTGAAATAGATCACAGAGATACAGTGTCCCATTGTCAACAGCAAGGTCATACGGGGATTGTATCTGTCTCCAACGGGTGACACGTTCCATTGAACGCGTATCAATTATCTGTATGCTCTTGCTATCAAGAAGATATATATGATTCGCATTTAGCGCAGCTGTAATAGGAAGTTCAGTCTCGGTAAAACTTGAAATCAACCTTGGTTGTTGCGGATTCTGTATATCTATCTGCAATAACCCGTTCCTGTTGTCTAATACATACATTGAACTTTCATCAGAGGTCACATACGTAGCAGCCCCGTCAGTAGGAAAGTGAGAAATTGGTTGAGGACGCAGAACATCAGAAATGTCAAATATGTAGACACCGCCTTCCAGTGCCGCAACAAAAGCATATTCGGAATTGCAGGTTATCTTATATGCATCACCGGAAATTTCATGTCTGGATACAATACGACTCCGCTTCGGATCATTAACATCAACTACATAGAGTGAACCGGCACAGAGATATGCATAGCCATCCTTTATCTCAATTCCCCAAACAGGATTTGGTGTGTTGACATGCAACACGGGTTCCTCAGTCATCAGATTAATAATCTCCATTCCCGAATCCGTACCAACATACGCGTGGTTATCTTCTATCTGAACACATAATGCCCCGTGGGATCCTGAAATGGCATGAATATCTTTAACGACTTGTCCATTGTAAGGCTCCGATAGTTCAACGATCTTTAATCCGCCAATGCCATTTGCAATACCAACAAGCGTTTTTGCACCATCGTTATGAACGTCAAGCGCATAAGCGTTCCCATTTGCTACGAAACTGTTTAACCAGATAGGCATTTCAGGCTTTGATACATCAAGTGTCTGTAAACCCCCCTTACCATCCGCAATATACGCATAAGTCTTTTTATCTGTATTGGAATAAAGTAATGCAACATCTTTAGCATTGCCAGTCGTAAGGTGTGAGGATATTACCCGTGGCGTTTGAACGCTACTTACATCAACAATCTGCAGTCCTGCATGTTGATCTGTCAGGTAAAGCAACCCTTCAAAAAACTCCACTGATGAAGTTATACCAGGGGTTTTTAACCCCGATATATGTTGTGGATTCAGGAGAGACCCCAAATCTATGATATTTAAATCCCTTGACACGGTAAGGGCATATTTTCCAAAAATCTCAAAATCCAGAGCCAGAAGTGGAATCGTAGCATCAACTAAATAACCCCCAAATGGATCGGAAGATAATATATAAATTCCTTGTGCATTATCACTCAAATAGACAGTACCTTCTTCAGTTGTAGTAACTTTGAAGGGTGTGCCTGCAGTTCTAAATGTATTGCGGGGATGCGGATTATTGATATTGACTATATCATTTTGATTGAATACCAACAATCCACGTCCTGCATCAACTGCAAAAAGTTCCTCATTTGCTAAATGAACATCACGGGCATCCTGAACATTTACCAATGTTTTTACAATACTCGGAGATGCAACATTTTTGATATCAACGACTTGAACACCAGCTTCACCGTCAGCGATAAAGGCAGTGTCACCTTCAATAGCAATCGCCTGGGCATCACCTGGTGTTGCTATTTCTCCAATCCGTACTGGAGCTGGGCTTAATGCGAATATCTCCAATCCCCATTTACTCGTAGTAAAGGCGTTTCCATCCTGTATTACAATCGAATTGTAGTTGCTTGAAAGATGAATTTGAGACATCGGTTCAATCTTAGGAAAACGGTTAAAGGTGATACCTGATCCCCCTATACCGTCATCTATACTGAAAGGTTGTGAGGTGATTCTGTTGAGATAGTCAATTGATATCGGGCTCAAAGTGAGGTACGGTTCCTCTATTTCTGTCCGAGAGATCTTGTTCAATTCTTCAATATCCGTACCTTCACCAGTTGTCCCCCTTCTTGCAACATAACGGAAGTTCTGAGGATTTTCAGATGTGACGATAAGCAAAATTTGACCATTAAAATCTAAGTTACTGATTGTTATCTCATGAGTCGTCATGAATACTGCATCATCTGGTTCAGATACGAATGGAATTGGGGTGACGATTAGGGAGCTTGAGTGCGGTGAGAGATACGCGACATTTGAGTGAAGTCTTGATTGTGAATTGGAGATCAATGAAAGATGCAGGATTTCAGGCAGATTCTGTAACAGAATATATTCAGTACTCCAACTCTCTATTGGGATATAGTTTGAAGTCGTGGGATATTGTGTAATACGGGGTGTAGAAGCCGTAATTCTCCGGTTTCTTAGGTTCTGATACCCATATGCGTTTCCGAGATTAGTGTTATTATACCAATTTGCTATTCCCCATTTGAGAAAGACATCTACGATATGCTTTTGCTCACCTAAAGTAAAAGAAATAGCAGAAAGACCTAAGGTGTCTTCAGCTGCAAGTGTGCGAATAAAGTTAATACCACCATGTTTTTCATAAAGATATAAGAGGAGTAAAAACGCGCCGCCATAGTAGATGTCCGATGTGTTTTCTGTGATTAATGATATACGTGGGTTCGCAAGATAATTATCTACGAACAAATTGTGAACTGTACCATAGACACCCCATTCAACTAATGAAGCAATCCCCTCTTCTAACCAACGTTGGTCTGTCGTTCCGCCATTCTGATACCAATTGACTAAATGCGCCAATTCGTGAGTCAGACTACTGTAGAATGTATGCCGTGAACGTTCTCTAAACTGAAAAATATCCATGTAGAGTATATCACGACGATTGCTATTTGGAGATATAGGGTTCAGGTCTTGCGGTGCAAAATAGCCACCGTAATCCTGTCCAGATTCATTCATACCGACATCATGAAATAGGATTGTAATCCTACTGTCACGATCTAAACCGGGTTTCAATTCTGAACCCATCCAATGCTGAACTTGTGGATAGATTCTTGTGTCAAATGTATCCGCAACAACTCTTGCAGTTGCTTCTGATAGCATATCTTCGTGTTCGGTATCAATAAAGATATAGCAATGAATGCCTACTGCTATGCAAGTTGCATTGATCGTCGTTTCTGGAATGTGAACAAAGAAACGTTGCGTTTGTCCCACGCTTGCTGGTGCCGCAGGTGCGGCTAATACCTGATCAGTGTCTGTCTTGTTCGCATCTTGACTCAGGTGTGCGTTTTTAATCAGCAGCGGAGTACCGCATTGCCAGTGATCAGCGTGAAGCGAAACGCTAAGAATGCTGAACCATCCGATTAAAACAATACATCCGATTCTTACGGTTGTATAGTGAGTAATAGAAGATGCAGGCATATCAGAAACCTATAGAAGATTTTACTGAAGTCATAACAATTTTCCTTGCCAAATGTGGTAGAAAGTTATATACTCAAACAGTGTTGCGTGACTTCAATAACAGACAAACGTTTCAAATGTCAGGTTATAATCTTTCTCATGTCCATGTCAATCTTATTGTAAAATGAATAACAAACCTTTTGAATACATTGAACATACAGCTGATGCGGGGATGTGTATCACTGGCGATACACTGAAATCCCTTTTTAACAACGCAGCACAAGGCTTATTTGAAATGATGGCTGTTGTTGATACAATTGATGAAACAACATCAATTGATTTAAAGATTAATGCTGATTCTATAGAATACTTGCTCGTTGCTTGGTTAGACGAATTGGTATTTCAACACGAAACTGCTGAACTCTTCTTTAAACGGACTGAAATAACGCGTATAGACGAATCTGAAGTAATTGCTACTGCATACGGTGAACCAACAGATTTTGACAAACATGTTGTCTATACCGAAATAAAAGCAGTTACATATCATCAGTTATATGTCAAACAGAACCCAAGCGGAATTTGGGAAGCACAGGTGATATTTGATCTATGACTTTCATAGACATCCTCGGTTATCCCTCGCGCTACTGTTTCTGTTCAATCCGAAGCAACTGATTCGGTTTGACATCAGTTATGACCTGTACCTTGTCCCCCAACCAGTCCACCTCAATTTTCTTGATATGTGTATCTTTCTTTATGCCAAAGAATGCTGTTAACTCGCTCTGTGAACAGTAACTTGATCCGCTTTTTATTGTCCGCGTTTGCGTGCCAATAGTTGAGGTAATTCGGATACGCGTCCCGATACCGTTCCTGTTACTTTTACCTCCCACAAGCTGTATTTTAATCCAATTGTTACTATTTCCGCCATCATTGCGAAACAGGTGTGCAGGTCCATTGGATGTAGTAGTCAATATATCAATATCGCCATCGTTGTCTATGTCACCATAAGCTGCACCCCTACCAACGACAGGTGTTGCTAAATCCTGTCCCACTTTATTGATAACATCAACAAACTTCCCCCCGGATATATTGCGAAAGAGATGAGGTGGTTGTGCATACATAACTTCACTCTGCACGCTGTTTATGTCATTCTCAACATGTCCATTCGCCGTGAAGATGTCAAGGTTCCCGTCCAGATCAAAATCAAAAAAGAAGCACCCAAATGTAAGGGTTAGAAGGCTCGAATTGCCGAGTTGTGCTATAGGTGCATCGTCAATAAAGAAATCACCTTCGTTGTGATACAAGTTTAACATTTCGTTTGAGAAATTACCAACAATCAAACTTTCCCTACCACTCAAGTCGTAGTCAGCTGCATCAACCCCCATTGCTCCAGTCGCAACTCCACTCTCATTGTATGCAACACCTGTCAACATACCGACTTCAGAAAACTTACCATCTCCGTTGTTCTGGTACAGCTTGTTCGGTTGTGTATCGTTTGCCTCAAAAATGTCTGGTAACCCATCCTGATTGTAGTCCAGTATGCAAACCCCTAACGACTTGCTGAATTGATCATCTAAACCAACGATGCGCGAAACATCTACAAAAGAACCATCACCCCGATTACGAAAGAGTTTACTTGCTTGTCCTGTATAGGATTCAGGTGTACAGTATGACTTGTTTTTTCCATCAAGTGTGCAGAATATGTCAGTTTCTATTGTCCATACAACATAGTTTGCAACATAAATGTCAAGAAACCCATCAAGGTTATAGTCAAACCATGCACAACTTGTACCAAATCCTTGATTGTCAATTCCTGCCATTTCTGTTACATCCAGAAAAGAACCATCACCCCTGTTCTGAAATAATTTATCTGCGTTTAAACAACTCAGATAGATATCCTCATCTCCGTCATTGTCGTAGTCAGCGATCGCAACTCCCATGCCGTATAGGGGTATATCTAAGCCTGCATCAATCGTTACGTCAGTAAATGTTCCATCTTGATTATTTCGGTATAGAGCCAAGGTCTGTCGTTTTCCGGTAGGATGTCCATCCCAATCCTTCCCATTCACCAAGATGATATCTTGCCACCCATCAGAGTTGTAATCGATAAAAGCACATCCTGCCCCCATAGTTTCGGGTAGATATTTTTTGCCAAAAGCACCGTTATTATGAACGAAGTCTATATTCGCTTCTTCAGTGATTTCTGTGAATTGCGGTAAAGTGTCAGCAGCAATAGAAACTGTACTGATAAAACAGCAGATAACAACACATCGGAATAAAAAGAAACGTATATGTGAAATGTGTTTATTTGTCATATTTATGGGGGAACATGTCATTATTAAATTATGCTTGTTTAAGCAAATACCTTATCCAGGCAATACTCCTTCTGATTAAATCAGCCTTAATCCTCTCGCACTCCTTGTTTCTAAAGGTCTCCATTTTGTTTTAGATTACCCCAAGTAATCGTCAGTTTTTCTTGTGGTTCAACAGCAAACGATTTAGTTGGACCGCCATCATCTATATTCTCACCTGAAATTTCGACGTTATCAAAATAGGCTTGAGCATTTTGGACAACAAGTCCTGCTAACCCTCCATCTAATGGTTCAGGATCCAACGCTCCGATTGCTATAGTATCGTTAATCAGAAAGTCAAGTGAACCATCATCATATACCTCTGCTGAGATATCATACCAAGTATCTTTTTCTACTTCATACCATCCGGATACAATCCCGCCTCCTGGTACTTCCTTGCTAATTGTTGCGATATTTGACTCAAAGTCAATTAAGAAAAGGTAACGACTACCTTCATCACCTCTATCGTGTAAGGTGAGTCCAACTTTCGGAGCTTGTCTTCTATCATCAACTAACTTCACTCGACAAGAAACCTTGTAGTATTCCCAATCTATTTCGCCTGTTCGCCATAGACTCAAGAATGGGTCTTCAAAAATCTCACCAACTGCAACACCCTTCGCAGTCCACCACTTTTCATGTTGCCTTACCAGATTAAAGATCTCCCATTCGCTACTCTTGTTATCTTCAAAATCATCTCTCCAAGTGCCTCCAAAGGTAGAATTCATCAGGCAGATAACGGCACAAACACAAATAATAAAAACAGTAAAATTTTTCATAACTCTCTCCTTATGAGTCGTTTACAATACACAGATTTTGGAAATCAGCATAAGGACAGATATAACAGTGTTTAAGGTTCTTTCTGTTTTCACCCTTTTGTAGTAATCTTATCTGTTTATGCCAGAAATCCATAATATCATTTAATTCTGTTCTGTTGAAATGAAGCTGCTCTAAGTCATCTTTTTCTGTAAAGAAAAAGGTAATTGTTACGCTGTTTTCACTCGGATTACTGCTGAAGAAAAGAAATGCCAATAGTTGCATTTCAGGTATGCAACTCGCGGTATCATGTAAATCAGTCGTCTTGAAATTTGCTATATGCCAGTGTCCTGATTGATCTTGAAATATCCTATCCATTCTACCTGAGATGATGTGACCATTCGTCATAGCATGAATCTGTTGATTGAAACTTAAGCTTTCTGCAGATAGCATCTTTACAGAGATATCAGCATTCAGAAAGTTATCAATATGACGCCGGAGTGTACTTCTTGCAGCCGACTCTGTTATATTATTCATTATATCAGGATTATCCTCCAGAACGTTGTTAATCTGACTCTCAATTTCTGCTGAATCCAATCTTCGTTTAATGCGAGATAGCGTGCGTCGAATCGCGAGGTCTAAATCGGAACTATCCTCCGCATTTATCCCCTCCTCTAATGGTGGCACGCGGAGAACATTGCCTAATTGATATCTAAGTTGACATCGCGCAAAGTCCGCAAGTTCACCAACCGTGTATGACGACTCGAATTCTGATGGTTTCAATCTCTCAATAGGGTGTTTAGGAAAACTAACAACTGCTTTTCCATCAACACTCATATGATCGTCATCAGTGGTAACCTCAAGTTGTCTGATAATCGGTATCTTGAGATTAAAATCGCTACGGATATTCTTTCCATCACGGTAAAACTCTAATCTACCAGATATTTCTTTTATTTCGTCCCCTTCATTGATTTCAAGAAGTTCATGCAATATCTTCAAAGTGTTTTCTGTCTTTCCGTTCTCATTTAGTGTTCCTGATAGAATTAGACGGTTCTCTGCCCTGGTAGTAGCGACATAAAGTAACCGTTTCTTTTCGGCTTCATCTTTTTCCTTAGCAGTATCCTTCATCAACTGAACAATCTCTGGTTCACTTTGGTCGTAATCTTGACTCGGTATAAGTGGACTGAATCCAATGCCAAGTTTTTCTTCTATGAAGGGTTCTGTTGCATAGTGTCCTCTTCGGTTTAGGCAGGGAAGTATCACTATAGGATACTCTTTACCTTTAGCTGCATGAATCGTCATGATTTTGACTGAGTCGCTGCCCTCTTCAATTGGCGCATCCCCTTCACGGGGTTCGTCTGTAATGAGGATGTCTAAGTATTCAATAAAATCCGTTAGGTTTCGTCTGTTTTCCTGTGCCTCAAAGTTCCGCGCTATGTCCAATAACTTCTGATAGTTTGCCCATCTCTGTTCTCCTTTCCTACCTGTCTTAAGTGTTCCGATCAATCCAGTTTCATTAACAACAGTTAGGATGAGCTGATTTATGGGTAAACGATGGGCAACCTTTTGCTGTGCATTTAGGATACTGACTGCTGTCTGAAGTCTAACATAATTCTGGCTAACATAGTTCTGGCTAACATAGTTCTGGCTATCTGCCTGGTTAACAGAGTTCTGACTAACATAGTTCTGTGTCTTTAGCCAAAAACCATCGCCTTTCTGTAGTGATATTTCAAACAGCTCGTTATCAGAAATACCAAAGGCAGGACCTCGTAGAACTCCTATGAGAGACAAACCATTTTCATCTGGCGCGTTCAGGAAGTTTAGGTAATTCCATATATCATAGATTTCCTGGCGTTGATAGAAACCGATACCTTCCGAAGTTAGGTAAGGGATCCCCGCCAGATGAAGGGCATTTTCAATATCCGGCAAATGCCTTCGGGCGCGTATCAGAATAGCGATGTCACCATAATTAATGGAGTCACCCTTATCTCCAATGTTTTGTTGATTGTGCGAATCCTCACCCCAAACGTTTACGATGTTCTTAATATGTTGTGCCAAGAGAGTAAATTCATTCGCATGCTCACTATCCTTCTGACCAAGAATGAATTCAACTACACCGTCCATCTTGTCAGTTTTTCCAACGTTTAAGGGTTCATAGGTTACTTCAAAGTCATTTTCCTTTTCATTCCCCATCAGTCGTCCGAAAAGGTAGTTGACAAATCCTACACTATTCTGTAATGAACGGAAATTCTCTTTCAGATGTATGTCTTTTCCACCCCTGCTGACGATTTTTTCTTTTGTTCTTTCAAATACTCTAACATCAGCATCTCTAAATCCGTAAATGCTCTGTTTAGGATCACCAACGACAAACAGATTACCGCCTTTTAAATCATCTGTCAGTAACATCACCAGTTCATACTGTAGCTCGTTCGTATCCTGAAATTCGTCTACCATATAGAACTTATACTGATTTAATAGCTTCCTTCTAATTCTATCGTTGTTTTTAAGCAGGTCTCGTGTATAAAGTTGTAAGTCAGCAAAGTCGAGTTTGCTTTGAGAGAGTTTTGCAGTTTGGTATTCATGTAATACCCTCTGATACAGCGTTAGCAGGTCGCGGGTGATACTAAAAAGTAGAAAATCATCTGAATCAACATCATTACAATCAACCGTAGGAGCTTCTTTAATTCTCTTTGCAACTGAAACTAAGAACTCTATTTCATATTCATAACCAGTTGTGTCATTTCTAAGTCCGATAAAATCTCTTGTTGCGATTTTATTTTCTTTAGTCGTGATCAATTTTGCAATTTCACTGAGATAACTAAATACATCAGGACAGCTTGTATTGTATTCTTTTAAGGAAGCGAATTCTGATGTCAGAATATCAACTCTATCAGCATTCTTACCTCTTGCAATGCTTTGAATACGTTGTAAGCAGTCAATGAACTCCATTATTTCTACAGATGATGGCAAGACATCTTGAAATGCTTGTTCCCATTCAGTAGGAAGTCTTTCTATAGATGAATCTGAATAGACTGTATCTAACAGATGCTTCATCACATCGCGTTTATCCACGAGGGATATAAGCATATCAACAAGATTCTGACTCTCAGTGAAACTCTTTAGACAACGTTCAAGTTCTTTGCGATGTCTATCTTCAGTGTCTGTCGCAATTTCCTGCAGGGTATCCTTAATTGTCTGTTTTAGGAGTAGTTTCTTTTCAATACCCTCCAGAACGCCGAAATTTGCTGGGACACCCGCTTGGAAAGGATTCTCTTTCAAAATACGAGAACAGAAGGCATGAAAGGTGGAGATGGGTGCAGTGTGAATCTTCTCAAGGTGTCTATCCCGAATTTCTGCATATTTAGGTTTACACAATTCCTCAATGATACGTCCCTTCATTTCAGCAGCAGCTTTTTCAGTAAAAGTGATAGCGGCAATCTGATCTGGATAGACATCCTCTATCGAATTGAGAATATTGAGATAGCGATCAACCAGTACGGTCGTCTTGCCAGAACCCGCACCCGCTGTTACACAGATGTGATTATGAATGTCTATTGCTTCTTTCTGATTTGGTGTTAGCTTCATCATGCGTATAGAGAAGGTTACTCGTTTTTGGGTAATGGAATTACTGCGTCGGGTGAGAGTGAGATATTGATGGTATCATCGGACGCTCTCGTTTTAGCACTGGGATCATGTATGATAGCTTTTAATTTCAGAGCATCTGACAAAATCAATTCGTACTCTTCTACTCTACCGAGGTAGGTCACCGCTCCAATTTCAGCTGAGAATGTATTAATTCCAGTTTTGCCATTTAAAATAATCGCCTCAGGTCGTATAGAACAACTCACCTCTTGCCCAGGAGTGAAGTCGTGGTATATACGTTCAGAGTGTAACGTTCCAATAGGTGTTTCAATAGTCGCGTTACCGTCAGAGATGTTCTGTATATTCCCGGTAATAAAGTTCGTTTCACCGACAAAACTTGCCACGAAGGCATCCGATGGAGACTGATAAATCTCCCTCGGACTTCCCACTTGAACGAACACGCCGTCTTTCATAATTGCCATTCTGTCAGCCATAGAGATAGCCTCAATCTGATCATGGGTGACATAGATCGTTGTGATTTGTGTTCTTTTATGTATCTCTCTGATTTCATCACGGAGATTCTGTCGCAAAGCAGCATCCAGATTACTCAAAGGTTCATCAAGCAACAAGACACTCGGTTCTATCACTAATGCACGTGCAAGGGCAATACGTTGCTGCTGTCCACCAGAGAGCGTATTGACAGGTCTATCACGATATTCAACCATCTGGACCATCTCAAGGACAGATTCTACTTTTTCTTGACGATCAGATTTAGCAATTTTGCGTAATGCCAAACCGTATTCCACATTTTCTGCGACAGTCATGTGGGGCCACAGCGCATAGTTTTGAAATACCATACCTGTGTTTCGCTGATGTGGTGGCACACTGTTCATTTCCATGCCATCAAACTTCAACACACCTGCGTCTGGACGATAGAAACCTGCTATCACTCGTAGCAGTGTCGATTTACCACAACCTGAAGGACCTAATAAGAAAAACAGTTCTCCGGGGGAGATTGTCAACGACACATCATTCACAGCGATAGTCGTGTCAAATCCTTTCGTAATACGATCTAATTCTACACTTATGGACATATAGCAGATTCCATCACCTTATAATATGCATCAGTCTTAAAGTTTTCTTGCGACTTCTGATGCGGTTTCTATTAACAATTCCTGTTCCATTCCATACAATGTGCGGACATCAAACCAAAGTTGATCTGCTTCAATCCGACCAATGACTGGGTTACTACCAAGCCTAAAATACTTAGCAAGTTTATCTACGCTTACTGTCTGAGGCGTTAACATTACAGCAATACTCGGTAATGTTTCTACTGGAAGTGAACCACTGCCTATTTCAGCTTGGGTTTCTGACACATGAACTGAAATTGTCTGTTTAAAAATAACTTTTAGCCTGTCCACAATGTGTACCGCAATAGTAAGCAATTCATCCATTGAACGTGTATATCGGTTAACCATAGGGAACTTATCAGAAATTGTGTCAACATACAGATAATCTTGTAACGTTGAGGATAGTGCTGCAATAGTGAGTTTATCAACGCGTAATGCACGCATAAGCGGATTCTTGCGTATCTTCTGAATCCACTCATCTTTGCCAACAATGATACCTGCTTGGGGACCTCCTAAAAGTTTATCGCCACTAAATGTTACAATGTCAACACCACATGCAACACTTTCTGCAACCACAGGTTCATAAGGGAGTTCATATTGTGAGAGATCAATCAGTGCCCCACTACCTAAATCTTCCATGGTTGTAATATCGCGTTCTTTACCGAGTTGAGTCAATTCAACCATCTCTGGTGTAGAAGTAAAACCTACGATTTTATAGTTGCTTGGATGTACCTTTAGTATCATAGCGGTGTTTTCGTTTATTGCGTCTGCATAGTCACGTAAGTGTGTGCGGTTCGTTGTGCCGACTTCTCTGAGAATCGCACCGCTGGCAGCCATCACATCAGGGATGCGGAAAGCACCTCCAATTTCTATCAGCTCTCCACGAGATACGATTACCTCTTTTCCTTTAGCAACGGTTTGTAATGCAATTAAAACTGCAGCTGCATTATTGTTGACTATTGTGGATGCCTCACAGCCGGTTAATTCTTTTATTAAAGGCTCAGTAATTCGGTCTCTGTGTCCACGTTTCCCAGTTTCTAAGTCATACTCTAAATTAACATAGTTCTGTGCAGCACTTTGAAGGCTATGAATTGCTGTCTCCGTGAGTAGTGATCTGCCGAGATTTGTGTGGGTAACAGTTCCTGTAGCGTTTACAACATTTCGTAGAAGAGGGCGGGTCCTTTCCTCAATCTGTTTACGGGCTAAAGTTACATATTCAGATGAAGTCGGAAGAACAAAATCGTCTGCTCCCCGTAGTATTTTGTCTCTAAGTTCAGAAACGACTGACCGCAAAGCATCAGTCAGCAGATTTCTTGAATACGAATCCTCCAGTATTTGCATCTCAGGCAAAGACTGTAACTTCTCTATTGCAGGGAGATCTTGGAGGGCACTTCTGTTTATGTTATTTTGGTCTTTTTTTGAATTCAATTTCTGTATCCAGGATTTGACATTTTTTCGTCTTACGCAATTAGGTTTCTTGTATACTATATGAGTCTATACTATATGAGATATTATCAGATACATGTACAAATGTCAACTCTAATTCCCATCTGTCCATATTATCTGTTTGTATTTCTAACCTATATGTGATATAATTCTAAATATCATTTACAAGGAGGCTTAAAATGGCAAAAATTAATACACTGGTCTTTGCTGGTGGTGCAATACATGACTGGAAAGGCTGCAGTGAAGAAATCGTTAAAGTTCTATCTCAACGAGATGAATTTGAGATAACTAAAGTTGAGGACGACCTTGACGCACTGGTTTCCCCAAACTTAGATCCCTACGACCTAATCGTTTTCTACTATACCGTTGGTGAAATTTCTGATGCACAGAAAAATGGTTTGCTGAACTATGTAGCATCCGGAAAAGGATACGTCGGCATTCATTCAGCAGCTGATTCTTTCCGTGGTTGTCCTGAATATCGGTCAATGGTCGGTGGTTATTTCGTTACACACCCGCGCTATCGTGACTATCAGGTTAGCATTGCAGATAATGAACATGAAATCACCCAAGGACTTGATGAATTTGTCGTGACAGACGAACAGTATATTCTTGACTTTGACCCACGAAATCATGTATTGGCAACGGCACTGTGGAAAGGTGATGCGATGCCAGTTGCATGGACGAAGAACTGGGGACAAGGAAAGGTATTTTATCTCGCACTCGGACACAATCCTGAAGCATGTAAGCATGAGATGTTCAGTACACTGCTACAACGCGGTGCAATATGGGCAGGCACCAATGGTGACGAATAGTTTCAACTTCAAAAACAGTGATGTATAGATGGATACGCAATTCATCTATACATCCTATACGCTTCCTATCGGAAAATGAAGCAGAAAATCACAGATATTCTACCCCATCCTCAAATTCACTCACATCAACAACTCTATCTGAATCAGAAACCTGCAATTGTAATTCATACCAGTCTTGTTGAGAAATTTGGACTTAGAATCGGCTTAGAGATAGAAGCACAAGTCATTGAAAAAATTATAACCGCTGATGAGGAGATGAAAGCAAAGAACTACGCACTACGATTGCTCCGTGAAGAAATCTACAGTAAAACACAAATGACACAACAACTGCAAGGACAAGGATACGGTGAGAATACTGTCAAGACTATCATCACGGAACTAATACAGTCAGGACATATACGGGATAAGCAGTTTGCAGAAAAATGGATACAAAAAAGACTTAGAACAAATCCACGTGGTAAGACCCTACTAAAGCAGGAATTGATCGATAAAGGCGTAGACAGAGAAACTGCAGAAAAGGCTGTTGATGAAGTTAAAATAGAAGAGGAAGAAACGTTAGCACTACAAATTGCACAGAAACAAGTACGACATTACAAGAACCTACCGATTCATACCGCAAGACGACGATTACACGGATACTTGGCAAGACGCGGTTATGAAGCGGATGTTATTCTACGCATCATCCAGCGATTGTTCTGAAACGGAATTGACCCGAACGAAATACTTTTTTCTTGACTTCTCTGACAATATAAACTATAATTGGTTTTTTGAGAGAAGGTTTATCAATATGACATCAGACGAAATAAGAACAAGTTTTTTAGAATACTTCCAGAAAAATGGACATACAATTGTTCCAAGTGCTTCGTTGATTCCTGCGGACGATCCAACGCTGCTTTTTACCAATGCAGGCATGAACCAGTTTAAGGATGTCTTTCTCGGTATCGGACAACGCGAATATACACGAGCAGTAGACACACAAAAATGTCTGCGTGTAAGTGGAAAGCATAACGACCTTGAAGAGGTCGGAATTTCTCCCAGCCACCATACATTCTTTGAAATGCTCGGAAACTGGTCATTTGGTGATTATTACAAGCAGGAAGCAATTGCATTCGCATGGAAATTAGTTACGGAATTATGGAAACTTCCAAAAGAACTGCTTTGGGCAACTGTGCATACTGAAGACGATGAAGCTGAAAAGTTGTGGCTTCAAGAAACAGACCTACCCCTAACGCGAATCCGACGATGTGATAAGGATAACTTTTGGGAAATGGGGGAAACTGGTCCCTGCGGACCGTGCAGCGAACTATTTATTGATTTAGGCGTAGACGCTTTCCCCGAAACTGAAAACGACACTGATGCAGGACCGAACACAACTGATCGTTTTCTTGAATTCTGGAACCTGGTATTCATTCAATACAATCGAGACCAAAGTGGAGAACTTCATCCTCTACCCGCTACTCACGTAGATACCGGCATGGGGTTTGAGAGAATTACATCAATCTTACAGGATGTTGATTCTAATTATAAAACAGACCTATTCACGCCACTGTTAGACACAATTTCGGATATGTCAGGAACGGATTACTCACATGACATTGAAGGGATGCCACATAGGGTTATCGCTGACCACATCCGATGTCTGACTTTTGCAATAGGCGATGGTGTGATGCCATCTAATGATGGACGCGGTTATGTAATCCGTAGGATCCTACGTCGGGCAGTACTTTATGGCAAGAAATTGAATATGGATGAACCCTTCATTTATCGACTTGTGGATAAAGTCATTGACCTATTAGGGGATGTATTCACAGATGTTCAGCCAAGGCGAGAGTTTATTACACGAACAGTTCAAGCAGAGGAAACCCGGTTCCATCAAACACTCTCACGTGGTCTGGATATGCTTGAGCAGTCAGTTGAGAAACTTAAGACTACAGGTGAAACTAAACTAACTGGAGAACGCGCTTTTGAGTTGTACGATACTTACGGATTTCCACTTGATTTAACACAGCTGCTGACGCGTGAACAAGGTATCACTGTAGATACAATCGGTTTTGAGACAAGTATGGATCTGCAACGCGCACGTGGTCGCGCAGCATGGCAAGAGACCAGTAGTGGAACGAAAGATAATGAAATCGCCATCTACGCAGAAATACTAAAAGAGACCGGTAGTACAGAATTTGTCGGATACACAGAACAGTGTGTTGAAGCAGAAATAGTCGCATTGATAGTAGGTTCTGAATCGGTCGCAAGAGCAAAAAAAGACGATGAAGTTTCGATTCTTCTCAATCGCACGCCATTCTATGGTGAAGCTGGCGGACAAGTAGGGGATATAGGTTTTCTGGAATGTCCTAACGCGAAAGTTGTAATACTTGATACCATTAAACCATCACCAGATTTAATTGTCCACAAATGTAAAGTCAACGAAGGTGAGATATCTCCGTTTATAAAGGTAAACGCACAGATTGACATCAATCGTCGCAATGCTATTGCAGTAAGTCATACGGCTACACATCTGCTTCACAGTGGGTTGAGAGAAGTGCTTGGTACACATGTTGCCCAAGCAGGTTCACTCGTCCAAGATGGTAGAATAAGATTTGATTTCAACCACTATGAAGCGGTTTCTTATGCACAACTTCAGGAAATTGAGATATATATCAATGAGAAAGTCCGTAGCAATGATCCACTTGTAACTGATGAAATGCCTTTAGAAAAAGCGAAAGAAGAAGGAGCATTGGCATTCTTTGGCGATAAGTATGCTGACACCGTTCGTGTTGTCCGGGCAGGTGACTATAGCATTGAGTTGTGTGGCGGCACACATGTGAACGCTACAGGTGAGATAGGCTATATAAAGTTAATGCGTGAGAGTAGTATCGCGGCAGGTGTGCGTCGGATCGAAGCACTTACAGGTAGTTCTGCTATAAAAACCGGTCAAGATGCTGAGGTATTGCTCAGCGATATTGCGAATATATTAAGAGTACCTAAACAGGATTTGACTGACAGAATTGAACAATTGCTTAAAGAACATCGGGAATTAGACAACCAGATACAACAACTCAAAAGTCAGAATGCACTATCAAACCTTAACAGTTTGGAAGAGAATGTAGAACACATCAGAGATGGAAAGGGTGATGTCAAAGTTATTGCTGCACGGATTGACGAAACTGATAGAGATGGATTGCGACATCTGGTAGACGCACTAAAAAGCAAACTTGAGACAGGTGTAGTAGCACTTGCGTCAATTAAAGAGAACAGTGCAGCTTTCGTCGTTGGCGTAACTTCCGATCTGGTAAAAAATCGGGGTTTGCATGCTGGTAAAATCATTCAAGAAATTACACAACTTGCGGATGGACGGGGTGGCGGAAGACCAGAATTAGCACAAGGTGGAGCGCGAGATCTTGATAAAGTTGATGCAGCTATTGCTTCTACAAGTAAAATAATAGAGCAACAACTCAAGGTTTCATAGTCCACTTCAAACACAATAGTATAAAAGGGACTAACTTCTAACACATAAGAATAAGGGAAACAATACTCATGGATTGGAATATTATCGTTTCTATCTTTTGGAAATGCAGCCTTGGTGCAGCACTCATCGCTTTGACAGTTTTATTTTGTTATCTATGTGCTGCGATAGGAAGTTTGAGGAATTCATTAAATAGTATACAAAACACGCTTAATTCTACAGAAAACCTTGTCAATCAAGAAGTGGGTATACTCATAAATGACTTCAGTCAAACTGTCAAAACAATCAACAAAGAATTACCAGAATTAATGCAGAATCTTAATGGTGTCACTGCGTCAATTCAGCAGATTAGTGAAGATGAGGTACAACCGACTTTACATAATATCCAAGAGGTCACGCAAACACTCAGCCAGAGCATAAAAGAGTTGGAATCACTCATACAAAAAGTCTCTACATTTTCAGGTCAAACAATTGAACAGGCAGAGTATTTTCGCAACCAAGTCGCCGTTTCGCTTGCAGATATTGTGAGTATGTGGCAAGGATTAAAAGCAGGTTGGGATAAACTCTACAGATCCTATAGTTCCAATGGGAAAGATAAACCTGATGAACAAAACGGTGAACCTGAACAGCAGAACGATGTTGAAGAAATGCATGAGGAAGTTACACAAACAGATGAGCAACAAGAGACTGATGTTGCCAGTTAAAAGGTCAATAGCAAGAATTAGCATTATGAGAGCGTTAAATAGCCACATAATTGAAAAGAAATAACTAAAACAAACGTATATACAACGTATATACTAAGGGGAAGTTCAATTTCATTCGATTCATAAACTGACAAAAGCAAAGAAAGGAGAGACAAATGAGTAACAATGGAGGCAATAACGGATTGACTATGATTTTTGCCTTTCTCACAGGATTGTTAACAGGGGCAGTAATCAGTCTTCTTTATGCACCAGCACCTGGAAAAGAGACGCGTCAGAAAATACGCGATACATCTATTCAGGCAAAAGATAAGACATTGGAAATGGCTCACCAAGTAGGTGAAACAGCAAGAGAAAATGTTCAGCATCTTGTAGACCAAGGTAAGGATAGTGTTCAAGGCATTGTTGAAGTAGGCAAAGAACGGGTCAAGGAAGCTACAGATCAAGTCAAGTCTGCTGTAGAAACAGGGAAAAAAGTTTCTTCAGATGTTAAGAGCAAGATCACTGAAACGATTCCAGGTCTTGCGACAGATAAAAAATCCAGTAAAAAGGAATCTGAAGAAGCGTAACCGCTACAAACAAAGATAAACAATAGATAGACAAACACACAGATATGTGCGTAGTGAGCACATATTGGATGTTAAGTTGTTGTCGTCAGTAGCAATACCTATATCAACTTCTTGACGTAATCTCTACGCGTATGGAAATTGAAAAAATAAAAACCCTCCTTGAGAAGGTCAAGAGCGGGGAGATTGAAGTAAATGATGCACTGCAAGCTCTCCGCACCCTTCCCTATGAAGACCTCGGTTTTTCCAAAATTGATCACCATAGACAGCTCAGAACAGGTTTTCCTGAGGTGATCTTTTGTGATGGGAAAACAGATAATCAAGTTGCAAAGATAAGTGAACGTATACTTGAAGCAGGACATCCACTGCTTGCCACCCGCGCGACGCACGCAATGTACGAAGCCGTAAAAACTATAGCTCCGAAAGCACGCTACAACGAACTTGCCAGGACGATAAGTATCAAACAGTCTGATATAAACACAAAGTCAGGTGTCTTGGTAGTTTCTGCTGGAACATCCGATCTTCCTGTAGCTGAAGAAGCAGCAGAAACTGCTGACATCATGGGTAATCCACCAGAACGACTCTACGACGTAGGCGTTGCTGGATTACACAGACTCATCAGTAATCACGAGAAACTTCTGCACGCGAATGTGATAATCGTAACCGCAGGAATGGAAGGTGCATTACCGAGCGTTGTCGGTGGTTTGGTTGACTGTCCAGTCATCGCAGTACCGACAAGTGTAGGCTATGGTGCAAGTTTCGGAGGATTAGCAGCACTCCTCGGTATGCTAAACAGTTGTGCGTCTGGTGTCACAGTCGTCAACATAGATAACGGTTTCGGTGCAGGATACAGTGCTTCATTAATCAATCGTCTATCTGATACCTAAAGATTTGTCCTCTGTCAGTTTCAAGCATCTCAATTCTTGACTTGAAAGTTCATATCTGATATAATACTAAAATACACACTATTTTAGGAGTTAAGAGATTGGATCAACACAAACGGATTGAGGAACAGATAGATCTGCCATTCTTAGAATCACTACGGATTAGTTTTCAGAGCCTAAAGATACGTTTTGGACGTTCTATTATCACAACAGCAGGGATAACACTCGGAATTGCTTTTCTTGTTTCTGTTTGGACGAACAATGAAATAGACCTTGCACTACAGGAAAGTGGTCGCAGTTCTACAATCGCCAACTTAGAAGAAGCGTCAGAACAGGGTATTTCAACGAAAGATATCTGGTTAATTATCATGTCGTTGATTGTCTGTGTTGTGGGTATCGCTAATTCAATGTTAATGGCAGTAACAGAGCGATTTCGTGAAATCGGGACGATGAAATGTCTTGGAGCATTAGACGGTTTTGTTGTACGTCTGTTCCTACTGGAGTCAGGTTTTCAAGGATTCGCAGGGGCATTAATTGGTGCCCTAATCGGAGCCCTTGGATCTGTTGCCTTAGGTCTAAAAAACTACGGACTTGACCTTTTCTTCTATTTCCCACTGTTACCCGCTACACCTGAGGACGCACCCATGCGTATCGGTGTGTTGTTGCTCATACTGTTCGGCTGTATTCTTGGGATGATATTAGCCGTGATCGGTTCATCGTTCCCAGCCTGGCGTGCTGCGAAACTTCCTCCTGCTGAGGCAATGCGAACTGAGGTATAAGCAAAAATCTAAGATGTACAACCTACATTGATGTGCGATAGAACATATAAGGAATAAACATGCCAGATATTGTTGTGAAGACTGAAGATGTCGTTAAAGAATATAGGATGGGATCAAACGTCCTACGCGCATTAGATGGAATCAATATCGAAATTGAACGCGGAGAATATATCTCATTGATGGGACCCTCAGGTTCTGGTAAATCAACACTGTTTAACATGATCGGTGCTCTTGACAGACCCACAGAGGGACAAGTCTACATTGATGGACAGAATATGTCTAACCTATCCCAAAGACAGATCGCAGCTTTTAGATGTCATAGGGTAGGGTACATCTTTCAGAGTTATAATCTGTTGAATGTCAGAACAGCACACGGAAATGTAACATTACCGATGATCTTTGCGGGTATCCCCGACAAACAACGGAATGAAAAGGCAGAAAAACTGTTAGATAAAGTCGGCTTAGGAGACAGAATGTATCATCTCCCAGATGAACTCTCTGGTGGTCAACGTCAACGTGTCGCCATCGCAAGAGCACTCGCAAATGACCCAAGCATTATCCTTGCAGATGAACCGACTGCTAACCTTGATACGATCACAGGACGTGAGATTATAGACCTAATCAAGCAACTCAATATTGAGCAAGGTGTCACAGTCATCTCTGCCACGCACGACCTAAAAATGCTTGATGTCTCTGACCGCATCGTGGATATACGCGATGGACTTGTAGAACGTATCCGCAATAGAGATGAGATTGAAATTGAAATAGGAGAAGTCGGTGGGCAAGAATAGTATCTTCGTCAACTAACTGATTTCAGAAGCGTAATCACCGACTGTAGCTGGTGTGTTCATTTTGTGATGATTGAACTCAGATAGTGGTAATTCCGTTTTGCACTCTGATATGGACTACCCATTCCCGGTAAGACATCCTGTTCAACGACTATCCATCCATCATAATTCCGATTTCGCAATGCCGAAATGAATGCAGGAAAGTCGACCTCACCTTTTCCCAACTCACAGAACACACCTTTCCCGACTGACTGAAAGTAATCCCAACCTTCCTTACGGGAACTATTTGCGATTTCAGGATGGCAATCCTTAAAATGCACATGCCAGATACGTTCCGCGTACTTATCAAAGATTTCAAGAGGTTCCCCACCACCGAATCGGTAATGTCCCGTATCAAAGCACAACCCGACGAGATTTGGATCAGTGTGTTGCATCAACATGTCAACTTCCGCGGGAGTTTCAACATATCCCGCGCAGTGATGGTGAAAGACGGTGCGGAGTCCTGTTTCATCTTTCACCGATTGCGCGATGTGATGTACACCGGTTACAAAAGTATCCCATTGAGCTTGTGTCAACCCGTGTTCAGGACAGATCCGACCAGCATTCTCCGTGCGTTCCTTTACCGTCCCGTTATCATCAGCCAGCACGATGAACGGTGTGTCACCCGCCACTTCTGCTAATAGGCGCGCATGCTGTAATGCTGATTTTTCACCCGCAGCGTGTGCCTCTACATCTGCAAGCGCGACTGGGACAAAAGCACCTAACAGCGTTAACTCGCGTGCTGCAAGTTCGTCTCGGAGTTGTGCGGGGTCCGTTGGCATAAACCCCCAGTCTCCCAATTCTGTGCCGCCATAACCGATGGCGTGCATTTCGTCTATTACTTGGGTGTATTCTGGGGATTTACCTTGTAGGTCGAATTCAAGAATACCCCAAGAGCATGGCGCATTTGCTATTTTCATGGGGTTATCGGTTCTCGTCTATGATTTGCTTTAAATCTTCAATGAAATGACCAAAATGTTTGACATTGTCGCTCTCTACAATATCTTCATGTGTTAGTACGTATCTGCAGTCAAGATCTGTCTCAGTAATGGACACCCCTTTTAAGTTAGTCGTGATAAGATAGAATTTAATGGCGGATGTATTTTTAGCTGCCTGAAGTTTGAGTTTCCAATAAGCCAAATTGATGACTCGATTTTTTAAATTAACTCCGCATGAAATTACAGCAATAACACACGAATTTTCAGGATTGTAAATAACAAAGTCAGCATGAGGTAAATGCATCCCATATTCGCCATAATCAATTACTACATTTCGCTTAACAGCATCTAATTGTTGTGTTAGTATAAGACTTTCTAACGCTCTCATTTCAATCACTTTCAAACCAAGTGATTCAATAGGATCATCAATCATGTTTCGGATACGTTCCCTAAATGTGATCCCTGTTGAAGAACGCCAACTGTTTCCTAATTCTCCTGTTAGGGCAACATCTAACACCTCAAATACAACAGCGTCTTCAAGGTGGGTCCATACCATAGAATCTCCATAATGATCAATAAGTTGATCTATGATATGGCTCGTGTAGTCAACGGTATCAAAATCAATAACATTCCTCTCAATTAGGATATCTACCAATGTGTCATCGTAACCCAATTCGTAGAGGGCATCTGTTAGAATGTTCTTAATCCCATCAAGTTCAGTTGGCAAACTATGTGCTGTTGGTGCTGCTTTAATAGGTTCAATTTCATTCTGCATTTTTTCAGTTTCTCCCGTTGTTAAGAAGGTGTTCACATCCTGCTTCAGAAATTTCCCAAGTGCCGTGTGGAGAATCATCCTTCATAAAACCTTTATTTATTAATTCTCGTCGCATGTCCTGGGTGCGATTATCCCAATAAAACTGACCATCTGATCGGCGCGATTTATCTATTTCTCGCAGCTCATTAGCTGCATCCATAAGTTGATAGACTCCTTGTAGCACTTGCTTAGTTGATGCTGAACCTCCAAGTTCTACTAAAACTCTGAGAATTGGTAGACCGTAACGTTGACGAGGTAAAGGAGTCTCAGGTGTTTGGGGTTGAAACGCCTCTTGTGCATTTGCCTTTGCAGTCCCTTGTTCAACGTTGGTTTTAGAAAGATACTTTTGAAAATCGGATACAGCTTCATTCTCGACCTCAAGATCGATGGTGCAGAAATTTCTATCAGCCCACGGGATAACCCTTCTGTCGACTGTACTTGTTTGACCGGGAAGGTAGAAGTCCCATATTTTCCCGTTGGTAATAACGGCTATCTCTACTCCAACTTGAAAAGCATATCGACAAATTTGGTCTTGAAATTTTTCAATCCTTTCACCCCAACGTTTGCACTCAATGAATACTAAAGAAGTTTGACCTTGTTGCAAGGCATAGTCAACTCTTTCGTTTTTGTCCTCGTTGACCACCTTTTCTGGATAAACCTCTAAAGTATACAAATTGCTGTCATGCCAATCCAGAGATCTTAGGATTGGGATAACAATGTACTGCTTAGTCGCAGCCTCATCAAACTTGTGATTTTCGATCGTTTTCCTACACTTTAGAATATCGGAGATAGTTTTTTCCAACATTATATTACTCACTTCTTCGTGTCAGGACGGTCAATATGCCCGTTAACATCATGTGCATCGTAAACATCAAAAACTGATTGGCAAAATGCAATCATCTTCTCATCTTGATTCTTCAATGCTGTCTGATACATCCTTATGAAATATCTTTTACCTGCTTCAGTTTGGGAATAGTTACTTTTGCGTAAGTTATGTTCGTAACAGAGGGTTTGTCCATTCTCAATTGTGTTCGTGCCGCCCCTATCTTTCGGCTTAATATGGTCTGCGGCAAGTTCAACGCCATCTTTAATACCGCGTCCGCAGACAACACAACGA
Organism: Candidatus Poribacteria bacterium; assembly: GCA_965205065.1. GTDB lineage: Bacteria > Poribacteria > WGA-4E > WGA-4E > WGA-3G > MSPOR6. The sequence goes on from CBDBFT010000001.1 coordinate 29,481, forward strand.
TAATCATCGCGTTCAAAAATTGCTTCTCTGTCCCGTGGAGAAAACTCAAAGAGCACAACTTCGTGTACATAACTCGGATCGTACTTGTACACTCCTTTTTTAATCTTAATCAACTTCCCTCTTGATGTAACTGTCTGATGCTTCGCCAAGGATCTCTTGGAGTTTTACCATGTTCCATTTCGTACTGTTCCGTTACCCAATCAACTACAGGTCCATGCGGCAGCTCTTCATTTGGATGATTTTTGAAATATTCCAACACAAGTTCACGAATCGTTTTTGCCATCCAATTTACCCTCTTCCTCAAACAAACTTAATTGTTTCGTAGCTTCATTTAAACGTTCTTTAGCAAGTTTGCAGTATCCCTCATCAACTTCAATTCCGATACCGTTTCTTTTGTTCAAATGTGCAGCAACTAATGTAGTCCCACTTCCCATAAACGGATCAAGGACTGTGTCTCCGACAAAACTAAAAAGTTTAATGCAGCGGCGCGGTAACTCAATTGGAAAAGGTGCTGGATGACCAATTCTCTTTTTACTTTCACCAGGGAAAGTCCAGAGACCATTTGTCCATTCCATAAATTCCTCTTTGTTCATATCCGATTCACCGCTGCCACTTGTTTTCTTCCATTGATCTTTGTAGAGAATGACTATTAGCTCAACAGGTGCAATGACATAAGGGGCAGATGCTTTTAACCATGAACCCCAAGCAGTCCTTCTTGAGATGTTGCCTTCGTTCCAAACAATTGTTGAATGATATTGAAACCCAAGCGCGGTTGCTAACTTTGTTAAGTCTGCACCGACGTGTTGTTGTCCACCTTTATTCTTATCTAATGGGATATTAAGACAGAAGCGTCCATCAGGTTTTAACCACTGCAAGCATCGGGAAAACCAGTCTTTGGAAAAAGTAAGATAGTCGGTATAGGAGAGTGCATCGTCGTTTGAGTTATATTTTATATCAACGTTATAAGGGGGAGATGTGACAATAAGATCAACACTATCCTTTTTGATAGCGCGGGTCGTTAAAACATCTTCGTTGATTATAGTGGATTGTTCGTCACTGAAATACACATTTTTCTCCTATGCAGAGGTTATTTGTAGCAGTTTCTAACTATGAAGTATCATCCTATGTCCTTCAAGATCCATATCTTTAGCAACAGTTAAATCCTGCATTGCTTTTTCCCATTCGTGTAGAAATAACCACGTTTGACCTCGATTGTAATAAGCAAGAATTAATTTTGGATCTAGTTCTATAGATTTGGTGAGTTTTTCAATCGCCTTTTCAAATTCACCGATTTCACGATAAACGGTACCAAGATTGCAATATGCATTAGCATAATCTGGATCCAACTCTATCGCCTTTTTATAGTCTTTAATAGCACTGTCAAAGTAATTATTGGAGGAGTAACCAATACCGTTATCGGCTTGGATTGATTGTTTTAGTTCACCTTTTCTGAGGTTAACATTGCCACGATTGTTATATGGAAGAGGATCATTGGGAGTAAGATCAATAGCTTTATTATAATCTGAAATAGCAAAATCCAATTCGCCTTTCATTAAGTAACTGTTTCCCCTACCATTATATGCATCAGTGCAATCTGGATCAAGTTCTATCGTCTTATCATAGTCTTGGATAGCTTTGTCAAGTTTTCCTTTGTCACGATATGCGTTGCCACGATTATTATATATAAATGCATGATGGAGATTCAACTCAATAGCTTTGTCATAGTCTTGAATAGCTTCTTCGACCATACCCATATCGCGGAATGCATTTCCCCGATTGCTATAGGCTTCCACATAATCAGGTTTAAGTTCAATTGCTTTACTATAGTCGGAGATAGCAGGTTCGAGTTCATTTTTAATAGAATAAGCATTTCCTCTGTCCAGATAGCACACTACAAAGTTAGGTTTCGTTCTTATGGCTTCGGAAAAATGCTCGATCGCACTATTGGCATGCTGCAATTTTATCTTTCGAAGTTTAGCTTTATCTGCTTTACGTTGACAAGTAAGACCTTTAAGATATCCTGTATAAGCACTTCGCTTTATAAAACCGTGTATATCCTTATACATAGTTTCAACTGAGATTTTACGATGTTGCCGCAGGTAGGATAACATAGGTAATTTCAGATTCGCAGGTATAGGAATTTTAATATCAACTTCAACAAATCCTTTAGAAGATTCAACAAATATGCTTTTTTGAGATTTAACACGTTCAATTGTTCTTTTAGGTTTTCTGAATTTGTATTCCCTTGAATGTTGATTTAAGAATAGGAGTCTCCCTGGTTTATCAAGTGAACCGTCACAAGCGAAGAATAGTGCAATAAGATAATCTTCTGTAAAGTCGATATAGTTAGTTTTACCCCCAAAGTGCTGGAGTTCAGTTAAAATTTCAACAGGATCAGTAATGTCAGTATATGATCTTACCTCTTCAAGGATTACTGCTTGTGCACCTTCTATATCAGAGAGCTGACCTTCTACATGTGGATATACACGATAAAGACTTGAACAAACTTTGGGATAACATTCAGGTTCACCGCGATATATGTAGTCTTTATCAGCAGATTTCTCCACTATTTCTTGAATTTTCTCTAGGACTTTGTTTAACTCTTTTTGTGAATTAGATTGGTCGTTCATTAACTTCCTTTATAATTACAATTTAGTGGCATTATCGGTAATTACATAAAACCTGTTTCAACTCTTCAATCTTATCATAATCTTGAAATGCACACTCCAACTTATTCATTCGTAAATTAGTCATAACGCGTTCAAAGTAAGCCTCTGTAAAGGTTGGAATTAGTTTTATCGCCTCGGTAAAGTCCGCAATTGCCTTGTCATCCTTCCCATCTTCGGCATAAAGTTTTCCACGTGTATAATATGCCTCCGCATCTTGAAGATTAAGTTCTATTGCGTTAGTAAAGTCTGCGATGGCTTTGTCAAAATCATTTTTTCTGAAGTGAGTTTTCGCACGGTTGTTGTAGACTTCAGTATTAGAAAGTACATCGTCATTTGAGTTATGTTTTATATCAACGTTGTAAGGAAGCGATGTGATTATAAGATCGATGCTATCTTTTTCAATAGCGCGGGTCGTCAGTACATCTTCGTTGATTATAGTGGATTTTTCGTCACTAAAATACTCATTCTTCTCCTATGCTTCCTATAGTACATTTACTGCACTTCTTAGCTAAATCACACCTATGTATTATACAACATGTACCTTTGAAGTGACAAGCGAATTAAGTTTAAAGTTCTGTTTACACAACGGAAAAATTTGACAACCGAATTCATAACATGGTATAATGTAAAAATTTTGATTATAGTATTTATCCAATCTTATGACATCTCAATGTGAATTACTGATTTTTAAGTCTAATGACAAGGAGAAGAGATAATGCCAACAATTCCACAAGCTCGGTTCACTGAATTCCTGAGTGACATTGAACCGAGTGCTACAACTAAAAGTAACGCATCTTCCGCCCACACAGAATTACGTGATTTTCTAAAAAACGATGACGATTTTAAAGGATACTATAAGAATACCTTCCTATCAGGTTCTTATAAGCGGGATACGGCTATACGTCCCCGTTCTAAAAACGGTGAGACTGAACGACCAGATGTTGATATTATCGTTGAGACAAATCACACATTGACTGATGAACCAAAAGAGGTAGTTGACTTACTTTACGCAACCTTGAAGAAAAAGTACTCCAACATCCGCAGGCAAGCCCGGTCAGTAGGCATTGAAGCAGCTAAAGCTGACATGGACGTAGTTCCGATTATACCTCATGGTGTAATGTACCTCATTCCTGATAGAAAACAAGAAAGATGGCTTTTAACTAACCCTCCAAGGCATACAACTTGGACGACTGAAACCAACCAAGCAGCTGGTGGTCGCTTTAAACCATTGGTAAAACTAAACAAATGGTGGAGACGCGAAAACCCTACTATTTCTAAGAAACCTAAAGGTTTTGTTATAGAGTGCATTATTGCTGAATGTATGGATTATGTAGAAACTTACTACGGTGAACTGTTTGTAAAAACTTTTGAAAAGATTGTAAATAAGTACAAGTTCTACGTGGATTTTAACCTTGTTCCAACTATTTCAGATCCAGGAGGATCAGGCACTTCAGTTACTGATGGAATTACGTCAGATGCTTTCAGCGGTTTTTATAATAAGGTAAAAAAACACGCCGAACTTGGCCGCAAAGCTTTAAACGAAACAGATCCAGAAAAAGCAACAGATACCTGGCAACAGATTTTTGGTGATCGGTTTCCTGAAACAAAAGGAACAAAATCCGAAAGTTTGTTGGCAGCACCTGTAGGATTGACATCACCATCTTTTCCTAACAGACCTGTAACTCCCAAAAAACCACGGGGGTTTGCTTGATGTGGTTCCTTAATAATCCCGCGAGATTGAACAAAGAACGAGAAGCAGTCGCCAAATTGATTTCCACGGAGGATTGGCTTAAGTTAGCAGACTGGAAATTGAATAACGACACAAAGTTATGTTTTGTCGCTGATATTGAGGTGCATGATCGCTACTATCCTATAATCATGCTCTATCCAACCAATTATCCCGCCAGTCCACCAACTGTGTGTCCGCGTGAAGCCAATCTGCACTGGTCAACACATCAGTACCGTTCCGGTGAACTTTGTCTTGAGTGGGGATCTGACAACTGGCACGAGAAAGTTACTGGTGCCGATATGCTTGTAAGTGCTCATAAACTTTTAGAAATTGAGAATGCTGCTGAAGAAGATTCACCACAAATTGTTGCCCCCTCAAGACATTTACTTACATTAGGTCAGGAATTGAGACCTAATTGTTTACGATTTATTGCTGACGCGTCCCTTACCTCTTATACACGCTCACTTCCAGAAAAAACATCAGGAACCATTCAGTTTCAAGTTATGTCCTCTCGAGAAAAAGTAGTCGCTTTTATAGATAGTTTTTCTCCTCTTAATGGTGAAATCTGGTGTCATTCTATACTACCGCCAGAATTGAAAAAAACCACTGACAGAATTGAAGGGTACTTCTTCAAAACCAATCTGGAAGTCGACGCTTTAAAACTTGAAAGCATGGACTCCCCCTTCAGTGTTCTGGAATCCCATGGTTATGAAATCTCACAACTCAGATCTACGTCATCTAGTCTTGCACTATTCATTGATAAGAGTGGAGGTTTACATCTATTCTTGACCTCAAATGAGAAAGAATGGAAGTGCTTCGCTCAGGTGAATATCAATAGTAATGAAGAAAATTCGCGTCTTTTGCCCCAGTTTTTTAATCTCAACAGTAAGACCGTTGGTATCATTGGACTTGGCTCGGCAGGCAGTAAAATTGCCACTTCTCTTGCGCGAACTGGAGTCCGGGACTTCCTCCTTGTTGACGACGATGTGTTTCTTCAGGAAAATATATCTCGTCATGAGCTTAATTGGGAAGACGTGGGACAACACAAAGTTGAAGGAATTGCGCACCAATTGAAACTTATTGCTCAAGATGTTAGCGTGAAAAGTTCCTGTTTTAAATTGACAGGGCAAGAATCTGCAGGAATTGTTGATAGTATTCTTTCCCAACTTGGCGCATGTGATCTCATCATTGATGCTACAGCTGATCCCGAGGTGTTAAACCAATTGTCAACTGTGGTCTGTCAACAGATGAAACCTATGGTCTGGTTCGAAATCTATGCAGGAGGAATTGGAGGAATGATAGCTCGATTTCGCCCCAACCAAGATCCGGATCCTATAACTACCCGTTCTTCTCTTCATGAATATCTTGAGAGTTTAGATATTCAAGAGATTAATGGAACCGTAGATTATATTGCGGTTGATTCTGAGGGGGAACCTATTGCAGCGTGTGACGCGGATGTTGCCGTTATCGCTGCAAATGCTACCCGAATGGCACTTGATATCTTGATTGAACGAGAGCCATCAGACTTTCCTTATTCTCTATACCTGATTGGCCTCACCCGAGAGTGGATTTTCGAAGAACCGTTCCATACCATTCCCAAAGATCTTAAGAATGTCCAATCAAATGCAACTGAACTGGAAGTATCAGAAAAGGAAGCCAATGAAAGTCTTGAATTCATAGAGCAGTTGATCTTAAAGCAGAAAAATGATAATTTATCTACCGACTAACATCCAAAAGAAGCTTATTCCTGCTCTTGAAAAAGCTGGTGCACGCGAAATCGGTGGCGTGCTCATGGGAGAACACGTTGATAAAGCGAAATTTCGTATAGTTGACTTGACTATTCAGAAACAGTTCGGAAATGCTCTGTTCTTTCTCCGTTTAGTAAGAGACGCTGTTGAATCCTTAAAAAAGTTTTTTAAACAGACAGGATACAACTATAGAAAATTTAACTATCTCGGAGAATGGCACTCACATCCTACATTTCGACCGATACCGAGTCAACAGGACATCCAATCAATGCAGGAAATTGTAACCGACTCTGACACCGGGGCAAATTTTGCTGTCTTGATTATTGTGCGGCTCAAAACCCTCCAGGAAATTGAAGCAACAGCAACGGTTTTTCTCCAAGATGGGCAATTTTTTGAATGTGAATTGATAAAGGAGAAAGCAAATTGAACCAAAAACGAAACACTCTGTCACTTTTAGCCCCTCAGGCAACTGGAGGCGATATTGCTGAAGGTGGTTTTCAATACCAAACCAACTGGATTATCGCTCGCGTTCCCAGGTGGCTTGCACAAGATGGATTCACTGAAATGATTCGTGAAGCACTTGGCGATGTTGAAGCAAAGTTCTTTGAACCTGGTGTTAACATGCGTCGTGAGTTTGTTGAGTACAAGAATCATCATTTGTCATCTGGTAAATTTTGGGAAGAAATTGAAAATTTCTGGAAAAAGAACCGTCAAGCACCAAATTCCTATCGACGGTTCGTATTAACTTGTACATCGGTTTCTGCAGAAATAAAACCTATGATAAATGCTTTACGTCGGGTCCGTGATGCATATCCGTTTTACGATGGAGCAATGGAAATACAAGATACATCATATAATCATTTTGTCGAAGTAGTAACGAAACGGAACAAGTCGGAAGATCTAGCTGATTTTCTGTTCTCAAAAGTGGATTTTGAGATTGACCTGAAAGACGCAGAAGATCATAATATGGAACTTTTCAGAGAAACCTTGTTGAGACATTTTCCAACTTTCACAGATTTACCTGTGAAGGTTAGCAATTTAGCATATTTGCATCTGTCAGAATTAATCAGATCTCGAAAGAATCAACCTATTTACAGACAAGACTTAGAAGACGCTATTTGGAAAGAAGTCAAAGAAAAAGATAAATCTAAGCACTATATAAAAATTCATACATTACACGATGAAAACGCTGATATAGGTCCTGAGGGTTGTCTTCAGTTTGACTGGAAGGTTGTTTTCGGTGGTGTCAACCGTAATTTTCCATCTGAAGAAGTATGGAACCGAACAGTTTTTTGCGAACTCAAAACTACAAAAGATTGGGTAGTTGAGACTATTAGATCACGACAGATTCTCTTAAGTGGACATCGCCGCCTATCTGCCTCTATTGCAATTGGCTCAATTTTTTCCGCGGTTTCTGGCTTTACAATCGGTATACAAACCAAAGATGGTATCTGGTGGACGAATAGTCATGCTAAGGAAAACACAACAGATTATCATTGGGATCAATCTATATGTGGAGAATCAAATGATGAAATAGCAGTGGGAATTTCCATCCTGAAAGATACTGCTAATGCAGATGTAGAACGATACTTAGAAACGAAACATTTCCATGGAAAACGACTTTATTTATATAGCAACGCTGCTCTTCAATCAGATGAACAAACAAACGTAGCAGTCCAAAAAGCGAAGTCAATAATTCAAGAAATGATTAGTAGAACACAAGCTAAGAAAATTCACCTTTTCTTTGCTGGACCTGCACAGTTTGCTCTTTTTTTGGGACATCGTTTGAATACACTTGGTGAAATTCAATGTTACGAATGGGTTTCAGTAGATAGATATGTTCCAACAGTCCTCATATCAACCTAGGGACTTGTCAAGTGATAATTGATTGATACAGTTGATGAATTTTTTACGCGCACCGTCTGTAGTAAACCGCTAACTTATACTATTTTTTTCAAAATCAACTTTTTTACTGTAGGCTTTTGCACGGTTGTTATAAACTTCAGCATAATCGGGTTTAAGTCTTATCGCTTCACTATAATCTGCAATGGCTTTGTCATATTCTCTAATGTAACTATAGGCATTACCCCGCTTGATATAATTCTCAACCATTTTCGGATTAAGCGTTAAACCTGTCGTGTAAAGCGCAATTTCTTTTTCGGCATCTTCTTTGCTTTGAATGTAGTTAATAGGATAACCTCTGTTAACCTCTTGACACTTTTGTAAAAACCGCCAGTACCCAGCGACTCCAAGTTTATCAACAAGAACTTTAAGTCCGATTTCAATAATTTCAATATCCGTCATTTTTCGGATTTCGCTTTGAGGTGCAGCGAATCTTTCAGCACGTTCTCTTTCTTCTACTTTTCTCGCTTCTTGCCTCTCTTGAATCCGCTTGACGATGGTGTCTATATCAGGCTCATTTTCCAACAACTTATGACGATCGACAGAATAATCTCCTTCACCCGGTTTGCATTGCCGAATAAACCGTTCAACTTGATCGGTTCCAAGTTTATCGGCAAGTACTTTTTGACCGAGTTCATATAGTTCTTTATCTGTCATCTCAAGTATGTTCATTTTTTATGTTTTCTTTTTCTTTAGTGCGGGTCGTCAAAACATCTTCGTTGATTATTGTGGATTGTTCGTCACTAAAATACACATTTTTCTCCTATGGACAAGGTGCTATCAGTTGGTTTCTAATGTTTGTTTTAACATCACCGCTAATTCTTTTGGTAACTGAACATTGTTTTGTTTTTCAAAGTCTTCTACGTCATCGTAGAAAAGATTATATATAGCAATAATATCTACTCCTGAGTTATTGGCAACAGTCAGGTCTATTTTAGCCTCTGACCATTTTTGCTGTAATAGTTTAATTATTCCGAGAGTTGCATAAGCTGCAGTAAGGTCCGGTTTCAGTTGTATTGCTGTCCTATGGTCTTTAATAGCATTCTCAATATCGTTTTTTCATCGTAATCAAAACCACATTGTTTACGTTTAGAAATCAATTCCCGGACAGTAGACACTAATTCCATAGGTATTCCTACCTTTGTGACAAATTCATTGCGAAATGCTTCTTCATCTTCAGCAACAGCTTCATCTTCCGTCTGATTTTCGTAATAATCAATAACCTTTTGCACACGTTCTTCATCCCAGCCAGGGGGATATTCATTCTGTTTCATCGTCTACCTCTCCGTCGTTGTCGTCGTCGGACTTCATTTAGTCTTGTGGAAGTTTGTCCTCTTTTATCGTCTGCATGACACTGCTGCCACCGCTATCAGACTGAAACTGCTGTGGTTGGTCAATAAGCTGATCAGTATTAAGGTTTTTGAAATGCTGTTGGAAGAAACCAACATATCCATACACATGAAGCTTATCCGCAAGAATCTTCAGTCCGAGTTCATAGATTTCGAGATCGGTGAGTTCTAATAAGCCTTTGTGCCAGGCAGCAACTCTTTCGGCTTTGATGCGTTCTTCCTCTTTTCGTTCTGTTTCTCTTTGTTGGATTCGCTTGGCAATCGTGGGAATATCTGGCTGATCGGCTAACCATTTATGTCTTTCGGCTGTGTAATCATACTTGCTCGGTTTGCACTGCTGGAGAAAGCGCGCAGTATATGCGGATCCCAGCTGTGCTCTCAGTTCCTTCATACCCATTTCATATAGTTCAGGATCCGTCATCTTTAAGATATCCATTCAATTCACCTCTTGAAACCAAGTCTTTGGATTTTCAACTCGGATGTGCAGTTGTGTCCGATACCGTTGTGCTCTTCTGAGTAATTTATCATCGGTTGTTAGAAAGAGATCCGCTTCACAGCTTTCAGCACAAGCGAGATGTAAGGCATCCTGCTCCTGAAAACCCAACGATTCAAGTTGTAAACCTCTTGAGATTTCCGTTTCCCCAACAGAAACGGTTTGATATGCAAGATTCAACAAGGTTTTAACTTGAGATCGTTTTTCAACATCCGGTGTCTGATCAATTTCATCTACCACAACCCTGCTAGAGATCCAATACCAATCTCCACTGAGAAAGTAAGTGAAAATCTGCCTAACAGCTCCCGCTTCCTCAATAACTCGTCCTTGCGTTAACGGATCAAGAAGCCGACTCAAACAACAGGTATCAAGATAGATTTTCATAGATTCCAAAAAAGATTGCCCATATAAGAGCGCGCACCGTCATTTGAGTTATATTTTATATCAACGTTGTATAAGAGTGATGTGACAATTGGATCAATACTTATTTTTCAATAGCACGGGTCGTCAAAACATCTTCGTTGATTATTGTGGATTGTTCGTCACTAAAAAGACACGTCTTTTCCTATAGGCAAGGTGCTATCAGTCGGTTTCTACTGTTTGTTTTAACATCACCGCTAAGTCTTTTGGTAACTGAACATTGTTTTGTTTTTCAAAGTCTTCTACGTCATCGTAGAAAAGATTATATATAGCAATAATATCTACTCCTGAGTTATTGGCAACAGTCAGGTCTATTTTAGCCTCTGACCATTTTTGCTGTAATAGTCTAATTATTCCAAGAGTTGCATAAGCTGCAGTAAGATCCGGTTTCAGTTGTATTGCTGTCCTATGGTCTTTAATAGCATTCTCAATATCGTTTTTTTCATCGTAATCAAAACCACATTGTTTACGTTTAGAAATCAATTCCCGGACAGTAGACACTAATTCCATAGGTATTCCTACCTTTGTGACAAATTCATTGCGAAATGCTTCTTCATCTTCAGCAACAGCTTCATCTTCCGTCTGATTTTCGTAATAATCAATAACCTTTTGCACACGTTCTTCATCCCAGCCAGGGGGATATTCATTCTGTTTCATCGTCTGCCTCTCCGTCGTTGTCGTCGTCGGACTTCATTTAGTCTTGTGGAAGTTTGTCTTCTTTTATCGTCTGCATGACACTACTGCCACCGCTATCCGACTGAAACTGCTGCGGTTCGTCAATAGGCTGCTCAGCATTAAGGTTCTTGAAATGCTGCGTGATGAATCGCAATAACCCGTAAGCACCAAGGTTATCCGCAAGGACTTTAAACCCGAGTTCATAGATTTCAATATCGGTGAGTTCTAATAAACCACTACGCCACGCGCCAATTCTTTCAGCTTTTACGCTTTCTTCCTTTGCTCGCAATGCTTTTTCCTCTTGAATCTGCTTTGCCATCGTGAGGATATCCGGGTCGTCAACTAACCGTTTATGTCTCTCAGCAGTATAATCATAGTCACGTGGTTTGCATTTCTGCAGAAACTTTGTGGAATACGGCGCACCCATTTGTTCTGTAAGTTTTTTAGTGCCCAGTTCATAAATCTCAAGGTCTGTCATCTCTAAAATGTCCATTTTCTATCCCCCGTAACCATGTGTAAGGATTCTCAACATCAATGTGAAGACGATTCTGATAACGGTTAGCTCTACTAAGTAACCGATCGTCGGTTGTGAGAAAGAAATTCACCTCGCCACTTTCAGCACAGGCAAGATGTAAAGCATCTCGCTCCTTAAATCTTAACGCTTCAAGTTGGTTCCCTCTTGATATTTCGTCCGTTCCAATGCGGACAGTCCGGTGGGCAAACGTTAGCCAGGTTTTAATTTGCACACGTTGTTCTAAATCCGGAGTCCGGTTGACTTCATTCAATAAAACGTCACTAGCAATCCAATACCAATGCCCCCTGAAGCAATTAGTGAGGATACGATTGACAGCCTCGGCTTCTTGATCAACCCTCACCTGGGTTAGTGGATCAAAAAGTCGACTCAAACAACAGGTATCAAGATAGATTTTCATAGATTCCAAAAAAGATAGTCCATATAAGAGATCACACCGTCATTTGAGTTATATTTTATATCAACGTTGTATGGTGCGGATGTGACGATGCAATCAATGCTTTCTTTTTCAATTGCCCAGGTCGTCAGGAGATCTTCGTTGATTACTGTGAATTGCTCGTCACTAAAATACACATTTGTCTCCTATGCTTCTTATAGGACATTTACTGCCCTTCTTAGCTTAATCACACCTATGCATTATACAACATGTACCTTTGAAGTGACAAGCGAATTAACTTTAAAGTTTTGTTTACGGTGGAGTTGTGTGAGCTCAGAGCTGGTAAGGTCTTTTATACACATTGGACAAGAAAAAGGGATTTAGCCTACTATTATCTCTCTTTAGCCAATCTTTCCACATGTGCAACAACTGATTCTGAGAGACCATCCAAACTATAGCCACCCTCTAACGCTGATACAACATTCCCAGATGCAATGTCATCAGCCGTGTCCAAAACCAAATCGGTTAACTCGGCAAAGCCATCAGCAGTAAGGTTTGTGTGAGAAAGTAGGTCAAGATAGTGTGCATCAAAGCCAGCAGAGATAAGAATAAACTCAGGTGAGAATTCCACCAAAGCAGGAATAAGTATCTCTTTAAAAACAAGAATGTAGTCTTCATCATCACTCCAAGCAGGGACAGGCACATTGCATGTTGTTCCCCGTGCTTTACCACTACCTTTCTCGTATTGTGAACCTGTGCCAGGATACAACGGAGACTGGTGGATAGAAAAGAAGAATACTGACTCATCTTCGTAGAAAATATCCTGTGTACCGTTCCCGTGATGCACATCCCAGTCAACGATGGCAACCTTTCCTACCCCATGTTCTCGTTGAAGATACCGAGCCGTAATTGCGATGTTATTAAACAAGCAGAACCCCATACTTTGTCCCGGTGTCGCATGGTGTCCGGGAGGACGCACCAAAGCAAATGCGTTTTTCGCCTGTCTTGTTGCCACCGCTTCTGCTGCGCGTAGCACTCCTCCTATTGATAGCAGTGCAATATCATAAGACTCGGACATAACAATAGTATCAAATGCCGTGGGTATCTCAAGCTCACAGTGTTGTCGAATGTAGTCGCTATAACCAGGTTTATGTGCGTAGCCAATTTGTTGAATAGTAGCTGGCAACGGGTCTATGTGGAATAGTTTATCCCACACATCGCTCTGTTTCAGTTTGGTATGACATGCGATGAGTCGGTTAGGACGTTCAGGATGACCCATACCCGTATCGTGGTTTAGGTACTCTGGATGGTAGACAAATGCAGTTTTATGTGGCATAAATACTCTTGAGTTTAGTTTCTTCAATCAAGTTGAAACGCTAAGGAATATCTTCTTATGAAAAAGTTGGAATATAGATTGACATTATACCAGAAACTGGCTAATTATCATATCAAATTTATCAATGAGGGTGTGTAAAGATTTTAGCACTTGTGGATAGTACAGTGTAAATAAATAGTTCGGGGTTCGCTTCGCCCCTCTGGGACTTAGGTTTGAGATACGAATATGTTTCTATACACCTTTCGTCCCTCTGGGACTGTCGCATTGATGTCGTTTCTATTTTCGCTGAGTTTTTAAACCATATACAACTTCATTAATAGAACAGAACAGCCCCAGCGGGGCGACAGGTATATAGCAATGCCACTATACAATAATCTTTAGCCCCAGAGGGGCGAAAGGTGTATCAAACGCACTAACGTTCTTCACTAAATTGACTCCTATGGTGCGTAAAGTTCATGTCACTATAAGTGTCAATTTTGGGATTTCCTATGCTCTTAATAGTAGTAGGCACTCTCCGAGTGCCGTCTCTTTTGAAAAATAGTAGTAGGCACTCTCCGAGTGCCGTCTCTTTTGAAAAATAGTAGTAGGCACTCTCCGAGTGCCGTCTCTTTTGAAAAAAGATGACAAAAACTTTACACACCCAAGATAAACATTGAAACGAAATATGATTATTGGTATTCTATAATAAATGAAAACACCAATTGGACAAGTATTCACACCAACAGAATGGGCAGAATGGCTCATCAATAAGTGGAACATCTTTGATGCGTGGATGGATGGCGCGGAAATTTGCGATCCAACAGCAGGACAAGGTGCATTCATAATTGCATTACTAAACATAGCACGAAATCATCAAATTCCACTTACGCCAAAACACCTATCACGATTAACGCTGATAGAGATTGACCCTTCTCTAATTGATAATTTCAAAAGTATCGTGAAACAAGATTTTGGTTTAGACTTCCCGCCTGATCAAATCTTCTGTAAAGACATTATCACGCATAGTCACGACAAGAAATACGATATACTCATTGGTAATCCGCCATGGGTGAATTTCTCGGATTTGCCAACCGCATATAAAACAGAGTTAAAGCCTTATTTCATTCAGGAAGGACTTGTTCAAGACACACAGAAACTTCTTTTAGGATCCTCACGGACTGATATAGCAGCATTAGTCATCAAGGTGGTCTTAGGTAAATTACTAAGGGAAAAAGGTCAAGGTTACTTCTATCTCCCAACTTCCCTCTTCTTTGGAGATGGTGCACATAGCGGGTTTAGAAATTACAATGCTAATAATCGTCCGTTCTCTATAGATACAGTTTATGAATTCACGAAGACAAATGTATTTGAAGACGTAAAAAACTCTTACTGTTGTGGCAAAATTCAGATTGATTCACAGCAAATATTTCCAATACCCTATTTCCGGGAAATTGATGAGAATTGGAAGGAACTTATGGCATCTCCACTCAAATTTCCAAATGATCCTTGGCGAATTGTAAAGAACACTGAGGAACTCAATTCAAACGATATGTTTGACATGCATCTGTCGCCTGATCAAAAACCCCGACAAGGTGTGAATACGTGCGGGACAAATAACGTCTTCATTTTTGATGATAAACCTTCACATTTACCAGATGAATATCTATATCCTCTCACAACAAAGGAGATGTGGCGACAGCTTACAGACACACCCCATAAATGGATACTCCTGCCATATCATCGGGAGACCGGTAAACCTCTTAACTGGCATAGTATCAGGAAACATCGCACTTTATTGAACTATCTACAAGACCACAAAGATGTCTTGCAAGCAAGGAAGGGGACACTGCTCAAAGCATCCATGATTAGAAAAGGTTGGTGGGTATTACTGGGAGTCGGACCTTATGCATTCGCGCCCTATAAGGTCATCTGGGAGGCGTACGGTAGAAAGCATTTCAATCCGATAGTGCTAAACGATATAGATGGACAGGTGTGGCAGGCAAACCAAGCTATGCACGCTTATATCCCATGTTGGGACAAAAATGAAGCACATCAAGTCAAAACGGCACTTGAGAATCCTGAAATTCCTAAACTATTGCGTCAACTCAATGGATCAGGAAAGTGTAATTGGGCACAACCTGGAAAGATAAAGAAAATCCTGAATATGAAAAATGCTCTTTAGTCACTAATGAAGATTATGTTACTAAACGGATAATATTAGTTTCCCAAACTCGGTAGGCGCGGTAAGGATATCGCACCTACCAGCCTGGGGAAATCAGATTTATCTATTTATCTTGATGCGTCCCCATGTTGTCGCTAATTTACCCTCAGGTTCCACATCAAAGGCATCATCCCAACCGTTTAGTAATTGCTTAATCTCGGCAGCTTCAAGCGCACGATTGAGCAATACTATCTCATCAATACCGCCGTGGTAGGTCTCAGACCCAAATTTCAACTGTAATACATCGCCTGCAGCGACATTACCACTCCATTCTGGTGTCCAGTTATTCTTACCGCCATCAAGTGCTCCTTGTTCACTTTCCGGCACTCCATCAACATACATTTCAACGGTTTTACCATCGTAAGTTCCAGCAACATGATACCATTTTTTCTGTTCTAACTCAGTTTTACCGTAGAATCCGGGCGTAATCCCAGCACTTGTCCAAACTCTAAACGAGAAACCGTTCGGAACAGGTTCACCATCTGACTGGTCTTCAAGAAGATAAGCATTATTTTTTCGGATACCGGTATCCGAATTAGCATCAACTCTAAACCACGCAGCTACAGTCAATCCTTCACTGATGCTTTTTAAACTATCAGAATCTTGAACATCAATGCTGCCATCGCCACTGGCAACTACTGCTTGACCGAACTTACCATCCTCAAATTTGAAACTTCCATTCTCTTTAGCATCGTTACCGTTGCCAGATGCGTCATCATAATTTCCATCAAATAACCAAACACCGACGATTGCTTCATCGTTTTGCTCAAGTGCATAAGAAACTGCACAGAAACAAAAGAGAATCAATATACTAAGATTCAGTAATTTCATATCAAATCTCCTTGATTGTTTATCTTCAAATAGAATCCTATAAAATACAAGTAATTCGTAAAATGGACTCTCCAATAATAACATACACTAATGTAATATCTAATAGACATTATACCGATTCAATTCTGATACTCTTTTTTGAACACCCTGATTATCACGTATAACGCAAGCTGAACGTAACAAGAGAAACCCACAACGAGCCAAAATGGACGTGCGGGTACAGCAACGGTAGAACTACCATAGCATTCAAAGTTGTTTTGTCGTAATGTGTTGTTATATTTAACGGTGACGTTTGCAGGGGGGGGGGGGGGTCTAAAAACCGATGTTAAAACAATAGTATCAAGCACGGCACCAACCCAATCACCGCGCAGACAATAGAGATATGGTGCGTTTCTTTGGACAAAATGATGGTTACTTTCTCGATTTTTCATTGTTCCCACTTAAAAAGAGTATCTAAGACTGAATAATTCAGGACATAGAAGCGTCCTTTTTCCTTCGGAATTTCAATTGACAAATAGATTATACTCTCTGAATGCAATTTATGTCAAGTTTTTTCTTGAGGATGCAAACTAAGTTTAGAAATGAGACATTATAAAAATTGGACAAACGTTCAGAAATATGGTAATCTGAATAACAAGAAAATTAAACAAGATATAAGGAAATTATAATGGAACTGCAGCAACACCTTATTAGTGATCTCATCGATCTATTAGGAAAAAAGAATGTGTTGACAGATGCAACAGCACTCTCCGTTTACGAATGTGACGCAGCACCTTCATTTAAGGCACTACCTGATGTTGTCGTGTTTGCTGATTCAACACAGCACGTATCTGATATTGTGAAATTAGCAAACAAACACAATACTCCCTTCATCGCACGAGGTGGTGGCACAGGTCTCAGCGGGGGGATGCTTTCTGTTCAAGGCGGTATTATCATCGCACTCAATCGGATGGATCGCATCTTAGAGGTAGACATTGAAAACGAATACGCAGTCGTTGAACCCGGCGTCGTCAATCTACTTCTTTCACAAGCAGTGCAACAGTACGGTTATCACTACGCACCCGACCCCTCAAGTCAGAAAGCATGTACAATAGGTGGGAATATCGCTGAGAACTCAGGGGGACCACATACGCTAAAATATGGTGTTACATCCGATCATATACTCGGAATGGAAGTCGTCATGCCAGACGGGGAAATCATTACGTTCGGCGGTGAAGTCGAAGATGTTCCTGGATATGATCTGCGTGGACTCATGATCGGTTCTGAAGGTACATTCGGGATCGTAACGAAAGCAACTGTCAAACTCACACGCAACCCACAAGCGTATCAGACAGCACTTGCAGTATTTGACAATATGGACGATGCATCAAATGCTGTCTCAACTATTATTGGGAATGGCATCATTCCAGCAGCACTTGAAATGATGGACAGTCTTGTCATAAAAGCATTAGAAGAGGCATTCCAATTCGGTTTTCCACTTGATGCTGAAGCCATCTTGATTGTTGAACTTGATGGTATTAAAGCAGGAATGCAGAATCAGACCGACAGGATTATAGAAATATTTGAACAACATCATGCACGTGAAGTGAATTACGCAAAGGACGATGAAGAGAGACAGGAACTTTGGAAAGCACGTAAAAGCGCATTCGGCTCATTCGGAAGACTCGCACCAAACTACATCACACAAGATGGCGTTGTACCACGCACAACTTTACCAAAGGTGTTACGCAGGATTTCTGAGATTTCTGAAAAGTATCAGATCGCAATTGCCAATGTGTTCCATGCAGGTGATGGTAATATTCATCCGATCGTACTCTTTGACGAACGCGACGCTGATCAATGTGAAAGAGTTGAACATGTCAACAAAGAGATACTCACAGTGTGTGCTGAAGTCGGTGGAACAATAACAGGTGAACACGGAATCGGTGTTGAAAAGATGGACTACATGCCATTGATCTTTAGCAGAGCAGACATACAAATAATGAAAGATGTTAAGGAAATCTTCAATCCGACTGGACTTTGTAATCCCGGTAAAATTTTCCCGACCGCTGCATCTTATGAAAAACTGGGTTTGCAGTCTTAAGATGATAAAACGAAGCCAACGTATCACAACGTGAGTTTGATAATCCCAAGTTCAACAACATAAAACTTGCCATTTTTATAAGGGTATGATATTTTATAAGCTCAAGAAGGAGTAGACAACCTGTGGCATCAATTAATGATATTGCTAACGAATTCATCAGAGAAGAAATTGAGGAATATATAGAACAACCTGACGAAATTGAACGTTTTATTCTTTTGTTCTCACAGGCAACTTCCAATATGCAGGATATCGCTGCTGCACTAATTGATGGGGACCACCACACCGTAGATGAATTGACTAAAGAAGCACTTGCAGATGGCACAGAAGCACTGGAAATAATGGACGACGGTCTTATTTTGGGTATGGGGATAGTCGGTATAAAGTTCCGTGAAAACTTCATCTTTGTGCCAGAAGTACTCGCATGTGCAAGGGCAATGAAAGCAGGGATGGCACATATAGAACCCATCCTCTCTGACTCCGGTATTGAGCCTATCGGTACGGTCATAATGGGCACAGTAAAAGGGGACTTACACGACATCGGAAAAAATCTGTGTATCATGATGTTACGTGGTGCAGGATTTGTCGTCCACGATTTAGGTGTGGATACCTCTGAAGATGAATTCATTGATGCCGTAGAAGAATACGAAGCACCCATCTTGGGAATGTCCGCACTGCTAACAACGACAATGCCAAATATGGGAAAAACTATTGACGCATTCATTGATGAAGACCTACGGGAAGAGGTAAAGATTATGGTCGGAGGCGCGCCTGTCACACAGACATTTGCAGACGATATGGGTGCCGATGGATACGGTAAAGACGCTTTGGCATGTGTCGCCCTCGCAAAACAGTTTCTTGAAAGCGTTGATGAAGAATGGTACTAAGTTAACAGATGGACTAAGGCAACAAATGGATGTTAGAGAAGTTAGATGAAAAAAATAGACAAGAAAGAATACGAAAAACGTCTCAACAAAATAACAGAAATATTTGAAGAGCTCGTCGTCCATGCAGACGAACAGGCAACTTATCGATGTCCTTACAAGAACAGATTTGACCACTGTACCGCTAAATTTGGTTGTAGAAATCAACGCAAAATAGATGAAGGTACAGGTCTCCTTTGTGTCGGAGACGACAAATTGGACTATCGGAACGCATGGGAAACAGATGAATCGCATACACAATTATCTACACAAAATACCACAAACGGTACTATTTCGTGTGATGGCAATGTCTATCATCTATCTCCAGGTAAAACCGTTTTTGACTACGCGGATGATTTAGATGTTCAAGTACCGACCTCATGTTTTCGCACAGGACAGTGCCACGAATGTATCGTTGAAATCCTCCAAGGCATGGAAAACCTGAGACCACCAAACGAAGCTGAAGCCTTCCTTCAAGACAACTATCGTCTGGCATGTCAATCCTTAGTTGTAGATATAAACGAACACATAGAATTTGTACCCCTCCGACGAACCCCCCGAATCCTCACGCACACGAATACAGAACACATCAGTGGAAATAAAGTAACACCGTTAACACCAGATTCAACGGTCACCCATCGTGACGGAATCGTCTATTACAACAATGAACCGATCGACCGGTTCCGTGGACATATCTACGGTTTGGCTATAGACCTCGGTACAACAACCGTTGTTGTAAATCTGGTTGATTTAGAAAATGGACAGACAGTCTCTGAAAGTGCTTTTGAAAACCCACAACGTTTCGGTGGGAGTGACATCATGCACCGAATATCTTATGATAGTAAATATGAAGGAGAACTACGGAAATCTCTTATTGCCGCACTGAATAGTCAGATCATGGATATGTGCGATAGGTATGACTTCGTGCGTCAAGAGATATATGAAATAGTTGTCGCAGGCAACACAACGATGCGCGACATCTTCTACAGACAGGATGTGCAATCCATCGGTCAGAAACCGTATAAATCTCTCATTGAGCATGAATATCTGGACGGTGTTAGACCCACAACATCTCTCATAGAAAAATCTCGCCGACTCGGCATCCGTTCTAATCCGAAAGCAATGGTTTACAGTCTACCGCTGATTGCCAGCCACGTCGGAGCAGACGTCGCTGCAGATTTAGTCACTATAGAAATGCAATCCGCAGATGAGATAGTCATGTTAGTGGATGTTGGAACGAATACCGAAGTGGTTGTAGGGAATGCTGATAGAATGGTCGCTGCTTCATGTCCCGCTGGTCCAGCGTTTGAAGGTCGCGGAATTGAATTCGGTATGCCTGCATATCCCGGGGCAATTGAATCAGTAAAATGGGACAATGACAGCATCAGATATCAAACAATTGAAGATGAAAAACCGCAAGGGTTATGCGGATCAGGATTGATCTCTCTACTTGCGGAATTGCTTAGACATAACCAAATGACGCCAAAAGGTGTTTTTGCCGAAAGAAAACAACGCGTGATCCCACTATTGCCAGAACACGGTATTACATTCTCACGAGATGACGCAAGCAACTTAGCACAAGCAAAAGCAGCAAATTACTGTGGACAATTCATCGTCCTAAGACATTTCGGATGCACGCCACATGATATAAACAGACTCTATTTAGCAGGGGGTTTTGCAAACTATGTTAACATCAGGAATGCGATTGACATCGGGTTTCTTGCACCTGTGCCCGAGAATAAAATAGTAAAGGTAGGCAACGCAGCCTTAGCAGGGGCAAAAGCGGTTCTCCTATCAAGAGAAAAACGCACGCAGATTGAAGAATTCGTAAAAAAAATAGAACATATTGAACTTGAAACAACAGCGGATTTCTTTGATGTATTCGTTGAAGGTTGTCAATTTAAACCGATGCCTAAAGATTTTTGATAAGGTTAGATAAGTGAAAAACTTTCAAGAACGACTTAAAGTTGATACTCCCATTGTATATGATGGTGGTTTTGGATCGCAACTGTTTGAACGGGACATCCACCTTCCCAACAGCACACTGGCAAACAAGATGTACGGCGAAGATGTCGTTGGAATCCATATAGACTATATCAATGCTGGGGCAGAAGCAATAGGAACGAATACCTTCGTTGCATCTCCGCTGCATCTTGATATGGCAGGACAGAACAAGGATGATGCACAACGTCTTACAAGATTAGCTGTGAAGCATGCAAAAAGGGCTGTCGCAGCAAATGGGACTGATGTCTACATAGGCGGTTCTGTCGGACCATCACCTGGCGCGATCGAAGCAGATACTGGAGATACAACATTCGGAATCCCCAATGCCAAAGTAAGGGAAGCACACAGACTTGTGATCCACGCACTTGCAGATGAAGATGTTGATTTTCTCTGTCTTGAAACGATGTTCTCTGCAAAGGAAGCAGCAATTGCTGTTGATATCGCTCGTGAAACAGGATTACCCATCGCTGTGAATATGACATACAAATGGACAATGGAACGCCAGAGTAAAAGTAAGGCAGGAAAAGAAATCTATAAAACCGACTGGGGACATTCCGCTTACGATCTACTTAATATCCTTGACAGTGGTGAGTTTTCAAATGGAGACTCACTCATAAATTGTGTTGACATTATTGGACTTAATTGCGGCGCAGAAACTAAAAAAGATGAACATACAGGAATGCCTCATGCTATTACTGGAACAAAACAACTACTGAACGCATTGAAAAAAATGGGAATCAACGGCAAAAGAGTGATGGCGTATCCAAATGCTGGGATGCCAAAACTTGATGCGAATTACAAAACAGTATACTCACAGACACCAGCAGAGATGGCAAGTTTTGTCCCTAAACTTTTAGAGGCAGGAGCATTCTTTATAGGGGGTTGCTGTGGTACAACACCTGCACACATCAAAGCTTTTCGAGAAGCAGTTGATTCCAGTTAAAGGTAGTAGGCACACTCCGTGTGCCGTTCTTAAAAGTAGTAGACACACTCCGTGTGCCGTTCTTAAAAGTAGCAGACACACTCCGTGTGCCGTTCTTAAAAGTAGTAGGCACACTCCGTGTGCCGTTCACATTGTTCTACTACAAACAGCATTTCATAAAATCAATGGAAACAATTACACTTAAATATAAACGGCTGCCAGACAGAATCAACTATTTCAAACAACAACGCCTATATGAAGATGAAAATGTAATCGTCACATCTCAGCGTATTACACCCTCTTCACCCATCATCATAAATGGTGAAACCGTCTTAGGTGACAATTATACAGCAGTCTGGTTCGTATTCACCGGTTTATGGTATGACATCGGCAAAATTTACAATCTTAACAACGAATGGACAGGTTATTATTGTGACATAATAAAGCCAGTAAACAGACAAGTAGGTACCTTTGAAATCGTTGACCTATTCTTAGACGTATGGGTGTCACCCGATAATAGTTTTGAAATTCAAGATGAAGATGAATTTGAAACTGCAATTAGAAACGGTGATATATCTCATGAATTGGCAGAGCAAGCACGCAAAGCACTGTCTGAACTGATTTTGACAATTGAGGCAGGACAATTTCCGCCAGAATTTGTAGAAAACTTTACAACACCTTTTTGAAATTATAGTAAAATCTACATAGCAAATAGTGTGCCTGTATCTTTCTATTTCACTAAAAAAAATCTGATATTTGGAGTCTGACATGGCTGAATTAGCAATAAATGGTGGAGAACCAATTCGCACAAAACCGTATCCTACATGGCCTCAACTTGATCCAGTAGACATTGAAGCTTATGAGAGTATATATAACAGTCGCCGATGGGGTGTGGGAGGGACAAAAGTCCCTGAATTTGCAGAACAATTTGCTGCGTTTCAAGGCGCAAAATACGGTGTCTGTGTAAATAGTGGCACTTCAGCACTCTATATTGCATTGAAAGCAGCGGGCGTAGGACCTGGTGACGAAGTCATTACAACAGCATATACATTTCAGGCAACCGTAGTCGCTATTCTCATGACGCATGCAGTGCCTGTTTTTGTAGATACTGCACCTGACAGTTTTCTGATAGATGCTACAAAAGTGGAAGATGCTATCACAGAACAGACGAAGGTAATGCTTCCAGTTCACATAGCTGGATATCCTGCTGACCTTGACATGTTGGTTGAAATAGCAGACAGAAATGATATAAAGATCATAGAAGATTGTGCACAAGCACACGGTGCAGAATGGCGAGGAAAAGGTGTCGGAAGCTGGGGAGATTTCGGGTGCTTCAGCTTTCAAACGTCAAAGAACCTTTGTGCTGGTGAAGGTGGAATCATTCTTACGAATGACAGAGAACTTTATGAACGTACATACTCAATACACAACTGTGGACGTACCCTACCAGATGCCGAATTTGGAAACATAGAACCTTTCGGTGGTAATTTTAGGATGTCCGAATGGCATGCTGCGATACTCCTCTCTCGTTTGACAAGACTTGAAGCAGAGACTAATTATAGACACATGCACATGCGGTGGTTAGATGGATGGTTTGGAGAGATACCGGGAATAAAAGTAACACCTATCGATCCTCGCGCAACACGCGGTGGATGCCACGGATATAAAGCAATTCTGGATTCTGAGGAATTTGAAGGTATATCCCGCGACACTTTCATAAGTGCTATGCGCGCAGAAGGCATACCTTTAGGGTATTGGTATACCACACCCATGTATCGTGCAGCATTCCTTTCCTCTAATCTCTTTGGAAGCGACAACGACTATAATGACGTACATTGTCCAGAAACTGAAAAGATATGTCAATCTGGTCTCGCTTTAAGCCAGAGTGTTCTGATGGGGATTGAAGAAGATATGGAGGATATAATCAAAGCTGCAGCTAAAATCCGCAGAAATGTCGGTGAATTGATTGAGAGAAATACCTAATTGTTGTGAAGATACATTAACACTATCAAAACTGTCTATTCATAAGAAGATTCTGGTGTTACTCTGTCCAACCCATCGTCTCACGTAGTTTCTCCTTTACTTTTGCGAAATCTCGGCGTGCCTGATAAAAGACTCGTTGTGCTTCCGTGAATTGTGCTTGTGCCTGAAAAGCATCGTTAAGAGTCAACCCACGATAGCCTTGTATTTCAACAGTACCTTCTTCAAGCACCTTTTCTATTGTTCGTAGTCGTTGTTCAATAATTTTCACCCGTTTCTGCTCAATTTCCATGCGTTCTTTTGCATTCGCTACTTCTCTGTAATCGCGTCGTACCGCCACTTTGATGAGTTTTGTCTTTTCAATGTACTCCAATTGGAGTCTGTCAAGTTCCGCAATTTCTGCAGAGCGGAGGTTTGCTGTCTTTTCTCCATCATACAGTGGAATGTTAAGGTCAAAACGTAGTTCCCATCCATCTTGTGTGCGTGGATCTGTGGCAAAAATGCTTGCTGCATCTCGTCCTCGGTCAAATATGACCGGATCATAGAGTGCTTTCGCATCCCAAGTTCGGTTTTGTTGATGTTGTTGCAATAGCAGATGCAGATCTTTGTAACGTGCTTCAGCAGAGAGTTCTGGAAATCGATGCCACATAGTCTCTACCACAAGGCGTTCTTGACGCACAATATCCCCTTGTAAGTCACGCAGGTCGAGACGGTTAGCAAGTGCAAGTTCAACTGCAGCTTCTAAGGTAAGATCATCATCGGGGAGAGATTCAGAGAGAACGACTTGTGCCAGTGGATCAAGTCCCGTGAGACGGATCAGTTCTGCTGTGTCCACGTCAAGTCGACGTTGGAGTTTGTTGAGATCAAGTTGCTGTTCCGATAATTCAAGCTCAGTATTGAGTCGAATGAGATAAGGGATACGTTTCTTTTCGTGTTTGATTTGCGTACTTTTCAGTTTTTTCTGAAGTTCTACCTCAATTGCTTGACGTTGTGTGATCTCTTCTTGTGTGAGCGTAATATCATGCCAAAGATTCCGAACGGCGTGGACTGTTTCCTTTTTTACGCGTTCGTACTCAATTTCCGCTTTACGTACTTCCTCTTGTGCAGTGTCGAGTCCTTTTGGAATTTCACCGAACTGGGTGAGGATAACACTCATCTGTGCACGGGTGAGATAGTTTCTATCATCAATATCTCCGTTTTTCTGACGTTGATATTCGCTTGTGATCCCTACTTGTGGCAAATATACAGCCTTTGAAACGCGTAGGTTTGCCTTCGCGCGTTCCACTACTTTTTCCGCTTTTTTTACTGCCTCGTTGTTCTGTAAAGCGAGTTCTATTGCACGATTTGACCGAAGTGCGACAAACTCCTGTGCGGATACTGTAACAACTCCTTTAAATAACATACCTTGGCTGACTATCAACAGAAAAATAAAACTTATGCAGGTTGCCAGCGGTGTCAAACTTCTATTCATTTCAATCTCCAAAAATTGTTTCTACCGTCGGCTAATGCGGATTGTAACGATAACAATACCGATCATAAGGAGTATCAACGCACCAAATAATAGCGTTGTTACCGACATTTGTGATTTTGATTCAACTTGTACTGTGATAGAACGATCGCGCGCTGGATATTTTCGGTTGTCAACCGTCACTTCCGCGCTGAGTTTTGCTTGATATTCTCCTACCGTAATGTCAGCAGGCGGATTTAGTGTGAGTTGTATTTCCGTTTCTTCGTTTCGTCCGAGTGATCCGATGATTTCTGGCGACACTGTATATTTCCAATTCGGATTGACATCAACCAGCATGCGGATATCAATGAGGTCACGAGTGCCGATGTTTTTTAATTTTGCTGTCATATTAACTTGATCACCCATCTTAATAGTTTGGAACGCATTTTGTACAGAAACTTCAATTTCCGGTACCCCCTTTGGAATTAGTTCAAACCGCTCCACACCCCCTTGTATACTGGCGATTCTCTCAGCAGGTAAATCCAATCGGTTGTTTGTTCCTCCGAGTTCGTTTGCTTCGGTTTCATCAAGTACAGCAACATAGAATTCAAGTGTGCTATCAAGATAAGACGCATCCAATTCTTCCGGTAGATACACAATTAACGACAGATTTCGCTTTGATTGTTCCTGCGTAAACTTTACCTGGGACTGTCGTGACTTTGTATCCGGGTCTTGGAATTCAAAAGAAAGACGATTTAACAGGTTAATGACACGCAATTGGAACGTATTTTCGGTCTCTGCCAACCTATCCAGAGTCAAATCATAAGTTACACTGCTCCCTAAATTGCCCTCCTGTGAAAAACGTAGCGAACTGACATTTACTACATCTAATGCGGATTCTTTTTGGAGATAGATTAAGCGTGTATCAGGTTCAGAAAGTTCAGGATACTTCATTGATACCTTGAGACTGTCAACATCTTTCTGGAGTTGGAACGTCAATTCGACGGTTTCATTGTAGCCGAGAACCGCAATCCTCTCTTCATAAGGTTTGACGATATTTGTGTCATCCACAGCATCAAGTAAAGAGATATAAATAGAACGGATTTCATTTGCTGCGGCGATCTCTTCAGGAGTCGCGTTGATAGGCATTGCTTCTGTCGTTGATGTGTTCTTTAGTTGAATTGTCACCATCATCTGATTGTCAACGCGAAATTTCTTTGCACTCAAAATAGAGATATGACGGGTGTCCTCTTCAAGATGTATTCTGTACGGATATACCCTGTCAAGGTATCGGAGATTAACCGTGACGCTATCCACATTACGTCTTAGTTCAAAATCGAGTGTTTTCTCCTGTCCATCCTTTAGAGTTGGGATGCGGAACTCGTAGGGAGAACCGATTATAGCATCGGTCTCGTCTTTGATGGAGACATAGACATTGTTGATCTCTTGTGCTGTGTTAACTTCTGTCTCCTTCGTTTCTTCCTCTTCCACCGCACCATATTTGATAACAAGTTCCAGACGTCTCCGATCACCCTCCTTGTAACGTCTCGCAGATACAACAGAGATATAAGGGTCTTCCTGCTTTAGGTGGATGTGACGTTCATCTGAGGTATCAAGGTAATTTAGATGAACAACAACATCACGGATGTCCTCTTTGATCAACTCAAACTCTAAAATGATAGACTCATTCTCTTTTAATGTTTTGAGTCGACGTTCGTAAGGTTCGGCAATAATCGCACCTCCAGAACCATTCTTTTCCTTAATGGAAACGAAGATGTCATCGATCTGCGCGCTGATGGTAATGTCTCGTCCCATTACTTTGGAACTCTCAACCAATTTGACTGGTAACGAACTATTCTGCAACGTAATAGAAAACATCTCGCGACCGTCCCGCGATTCATATAGGCGTGTGCTTTTTACCGTGATGTGCCAAGCATCCTTGAGTGAATCAAGCTCTACTTGTTGCAGATTGAGTTTTGACTTTTCATATTCCGATGCTGCACTCTCATATTCCTCCTCAGCTTTATTTACTTCCGACACTGTGACGATGTTGTTTTCCTCTTCCATCATCGTTCGCAAGTTATCAAGTTCAATCTTTTTCTTTTTCATCAGGTTTTCCGCCAATTCCATCTCTAAACGTGCTGTTTCTATCAGGATTTGACGACTCTGTTCATCTCTGGTTTTTGTGGACTCTACATCAGTTGGAGGCGTTTTTTCAGGTTCTGCAGCAAGCATGATTCGCAGAGATGTCCCAATCACGATGATGCAAACCAGCATAGAAATTATAATTCGCAAGGTTTTCCCTCTTTAGTATGGAATAGACTCAATCTTTAGATTCGTATCCAGCGACATAGTGCAGATATAGTTCTTCAAGATTTTCTCTCTGAATCTCTTCGCGTGTTAACTCTCGCTCAAGGTTACCTTCTACAAGAATACCTATCCTGTCAGCGATCTCCTTCGCGCGGAAGATGTCGTGTGTGGACATAAAGATGGCTTTACCTTCCTCTTTTAGTTGGCGTAATAGATTTAGGAAATCGGCACCACCCTTCGGGTCAAGTCCCGATGTCGGTTCATCAAGTAGTACAGCCTGTGCATCCTTCATAATCGCAATAGCAATGCCGAGACGTTGCCGCATGCCTTTAGAGAAGGTTTTGACGCGACGTGTAAATGCTTCCTCGGCTAAACCGACTCTACCAAGTGTCTCATCCAATTCGTCGTTTGACACTTTCTTTCTGCCACCAAGTTTTGCGAAAAAGGACAAGTTTTGGCGCGCCGTAAAGTTCCGATAGAGTTCAACGTTTTCAGAGACATAAGCGAGATGTTTCTTCGCTTCCAGAGGAAACTTTGGAATTTCAATGTCACCTACAAATGCTGTGCCGCTTGTTGGTTCAATAAAGTTTAAAAACATGGAAATAGTCGTACTTTTACCAGCACCGTTTGCACCGAGCACAACGTATATTTCGCCATCTTCCACTTTTAAGTTTAACGCATTAACTGCTAAAACGTTCTCATTATAGATTTTCGTTAAATCACGTGTTTCTAACATTTTGTTTCTCCTCATAATGTTGCTTTCAACTGTATTAAATATCGGAACGGAAGAATTTCAGAAATGCCACAATTGTCAACACAACCGCAAAAAAGCAGAGCAGGAGTACATCTACAAGCGATTGACGGAGGGTTTCTCCTAAGGTTATTGTCTCTAAAGGTGGTGGTTGTGTAATTTTGACAGTATCCTCTGGTGTAAATATTCTTGCTGAAGCATGGTCCATAATTTTGCTGAACAAATCCGTATGGAGCATATCATAATAGCGATCTCCTACTTGAAAATAAGTACTTCTTGTCCCTTTTCCGGTCTGTGTTAGGTTAGTAGCGAGATAGATGAGGGAGGATGTCGGCGTGATTCGGGAAAACATCTCACCGATCTGCTCTTGTCGTTCCGTTTCACGTTTGTAATCACGATCAAGTTTGTCAGCGTAGTCTTGGAATTTCAGTCGATATTCCTCTTCAAGAGGTTTCACGCGTTCATCAACTTTTTTAGCATTTTCTCCTCCTATTTTTACAACACCGTCCGCATCCGGGGGGATCTCCCTTATAGCTTTCCATTTTTCCTCATCGATTATCGCATTGAAATCGTCTCGCATGGCTGTTTTTTCCATATAGACGCTCTGTGAGGTTCGTGTTGGCACAATAAGTTCGGCGGCGAGAAACCCAACACGGGGTGTAATCAGAACAGCAAACACCCACACGGTAAAGGCAATGATAAGTGCTGTTTTGGAATTGTCCATGTATGTGGAAATCACCGTGCCTATTGCAAAAAAGACTGCGATGTAGATCAGCGATACCAGTGTTAGACTCAGGATTCGTGGAAAAATCTCTGGTTCGCTCAACGGGAATCCTTGTGCCACTAACAACAGCAAACCAAATAAGAATGAGACTATAAATGGAACGATAAACACGATGTAACCACCGATCAATTTGCTCCAAAGAAATAGGTTTCTTGGGAGGGCGTTAGCCAAAGTTATCCGGAGCGTACCTGCTTCTCTTTCCCCAGCAACAGCATCGAACGTAAACAGGAGCGCGAGCAAACTGAAAACAGTGCTGACTACAAACAGAAAATCGAGATCTCCTAACAAATAGGAGAGAGAGGAAACCAGGGTGGGTGATCCTTGTGTAATCCCATTACGTGTCATACCAAGATAACTCGGCAATGCATCGACTAATCCATTTGCGAAGACGCTCAAAGGGGTCGGTTTGAGGATGAGTTTAGAAACCTCCCGCTCCGGCTCTAATGGCTTCTTCGGATTAACTGTAGTTTCTTCGATGTTTGTGCGTTTAACGGTTTCTTGGTAATCTACTAAGCTCAGACGATAATTTCGGTAATTGGTAGAAAGTGTGAGCGGGACGAGAAGGAGACACATCACAAGGAGCGCGACGAAACGGACGCTCAGAATATGATGCATCATCTCTTTACGAATTAGCGTTAGTAACATTTGGTATTCTCCATATATGTTTGTAGTTTTTATGCAGTTTGTCCAGATGTTGTCACTTCTTCCAACTGGTGTCAGAGTCTAACGAAAAGATATTCATAAAAACGAATTTGCTACGAAATTCCTCTAACTTAATAGGTTTTCCCGAAAGATCAGTCAAAGCAATGTTTGGCATCGGTTTGTCCTTAATATTTGCAAGTATTTCCAATTCTGACGACTTGGGTTGTGCCGATGCCAACTGCTTTAATAGTGCTTTTCCCTCCGGTGATTCAAGGTGCGCTTCACCGAATTGTGCTTTGAGTAGCACTCGAAACTCCTTAGGTCCGTCAAGTTGAATGGAAGTCACCTCATCTTTATTTCTCTGTTTCTCTTGTTCTCTAACCATTTTCTCATTGTTAACAATCCTACTGAGAAAACCCGTTTGGTATTTGTTCCAATCTTCTTGAGCGGATATACCAAAAAAATCTACTTTTTGAAAGTCTGGGTTGTCCTCTAAAAAAGCCAAAATATGCCGCTTGGACAAACAAGATGCATAATGCATAAAGTTTTCTATGGTAAGTCCGTTTTCTAAAATCAGTTGAAGCCACTTTGTCCGAGGATATCGTTTATCTATCTCATTAATTGTGAGACTGCTTGATCTGCCTCCAATTATACCTACAGTGATTTTTACAATACTACTGTCAAACTCCGTGTCAAAGGCACCCATCAATGCTTTCACGGTTTGCGGACCGGTATATTCTGTATGCTCGTCGTCAAAATATAGTGTATCGGCTTTGAATTCCATGCTGTCACAAAACACATGATTGGTTAAGTCAATAGGAGGTTCAATGCTGCCAAGAGTTTCACAAATCATCAGTTCTTCCTCCTTCAATCGTTGTCGTGCACGACTGATTCTACTCTTAATCGTGTTGATAGGTACTTCCAGCAATTTGCTGATTGCTTTGTATGTCATTTCATGGAGGTAATAGAGTACCACTACTGTACGTTGGTTATCAGGTAATTTCTCCAAAAGATCATTAACAATTTCTTTGTACTGCTCTGTTGCCTTCTTCTCACGTTGTTCTGCGGTATAATGTGCAAAATCGGATTTCTCTAAGGTTGCTTTATCAATGGCATCTAAGGATAGCATTGTAGGTTTTTCCTTTTGAAGCCATTTTGTACAAAACTGCTTCGTAATTACATATAGCCATCTGCCAAACTTATTCGGATCTTTTAGCGTAGACAGTTTATTGTAAGCCTGTAGGAAGACATCTTGTGTAATTTCTTCGGCGATGTGATAATCCTTGATCCTCCGCCACACGATAGCGTGAATACTCTTTTCGTATTTCTGAACTAAAAGAGTGAAGGCTGTTTCGTCTCCGGACAAAGTATTGTTAACAAGTTCAACGTCGTTTTTTATCATCATAGTCCTCCTCAATAGATAGACTTTCGACTATACATGATACAATTTGAGGTGAAATTGTTGCATAACTTGAAAAAAAATGTAAAAATCTAAATTATTACGAATTCTAAGACATTCAACCGAACCTACCCAGACATTAAATTGACACTTGTGAGTAATTTCAGCAAGATCAGACCTCTGTACGTAAAAAGACGAGAAATGCTCCTGAAAAAAATACCACAAGAAGTAACACAAGTAAAAGCAGATCCAAAGTTGCAGTGTTGAAAGTATCCTTAAAGGTAATTTTGTCCTCAAATTGCGGGATTGCCTCAACTGATACAATCTTCTTAGACATGCCCTCAGGAATACCGATAAGGTGTAGACTTTCATTGTCTGTTCTATCGGTATCAACAATAAATTGTCGGAACTGTTTCGTGTAAAGATGCACGTTGTCTAAGAATTGTAAGTGCCGATTAAAACCAGTACCAGCCATCGACTCAAGTGCATAGTGGACAATCGCTGCAGGAGAAAACCGGGTTGCTGCTCTTGCACTGCGAATCTGAGCAGTCTGTGCGTCTAAATGTGAGCGGTTAAAACGTTCTCGGATTTCAGCATCTTTTCTAACAAAATCTGACTTGATTTTTAATTCTTCATTTCCATCTTTTTGCCATATTGAATTATATTCATCTTGAGCAGCCTTAATATCTTCAGGGGACACAGAATCGCGCGGCATTTCCGACAGTTGCAGAAGTTTACTTTGCGCGCCAGAAAGTTTCTTCTCTTTGACTTTCTTTATTTGCTCGTCATAATCTGTGTTATTCTCGTCAATCGCTAATTTCTTCGCGGCTTGAAATTGATCGTTTGGTTGTAGAGATGGCATCCATTTCGTGGAAAGAGTCCCAAGCGTTGACGGAACAAAAACGACAACTGTTACCCAAATCATTAGAACAACTATTAAACTGAGTCGAGGTTCTCGTGTGCCTGCTGAAATCATCAAACCCAATCCGATGAAGATGCCAGCGTAACTTACTGCAATCAGCAAGATTACCCCTAAACGACTCCAGTCCATAGTACTCAGTTGCGTCCAACTATCTGTCGAAATCACAGCAAGATTCACCAGCACAGCAAAAACGAAAGGAATAAGAATAGCTATCAAGGTTCCCAAGAATTTACCAACTAATAAGATGGGGCGTGAAATCGGGTTTGCCAGACACAAACGCAGGGTACCTCTTTCGCGTTCACCAGAAAATGAGTCGAATGTAAACAGGAGGGGGATAAGGGAGAGTAGATAGGTAATAATAAATACCCAATCTATCTTTGTTGCTTGTGGACGAAGGTCTTTCGCATCTGGGTTCACACTTCCGTAGTTAAGCCACCAATTGCTTCTAACTCTACCACCTAAACCGGATCTCGACCAAGACCCTGGACTGTATATATTCCCCGGTAAGTAAGCATCATCTCCATCGGCGATAAAGGACAGCGAAGCGGGACTTTTGTAGAGATTGCCTGGTCCCTTTCTTATCAGTGTGTACAGTTCTGTCCGATCTTTTAATTCGTCAACGTTTCTGGTGATGTTGTTGGAATACTTACGTACCTTTTCAGGATGCGTGTTTATATGTACCCAGGCGTTGGTCGCCATTAAGCCTATGAGTATGAGGGTCGTCAAGACAAATCGGAGACTGTTGATGTGATCAAAAAGCTCTCTTTTGATAATATGTAATATCATTCATCTCTCCTTTAGGCATTCAAAGCTTGAAGGCACACGCCGTGTGCAGTTACCTAAAGAATTGGAGCGGACGGCACGCGGAGCGTGCCTGCTACTATGCATTCAGCTAAACTTCAATTCTGACAAAAAGCAGAAATGCCACTATAAACAAAACCGTATTGATGAGTAGCAGTAAAACCAATTTAGGGAACGCTCGCGATGCGTTTTCCCAAACATCTGCCCGCTCAAAACGGAACTGTGGTAAATCCCACCAATCTACTTCACCCTTGCTCGTATCAAACCATTGCCGACTACCGAATGCGTTTTTCTCATGAAAATAGTCTATGATGGAACGCCGATATTGCTGCGCAGCATCAACATAATCAAACATACCATGCAGATCGGTACCCGTCCACGCGGAAGCTGCAAACGTATACAAACCCGCAGGACTGAGTTTCATCATAAGTTCGTGCCATCTTGCTTCTCGGAAGGTCGTTTTATCTAAAGACTGTTTCCGTATTAAAGCGGTTTGTTCCGCCAAACGGATGCGCAAAGTTTCCATCGTTTCGTGGTATTTTTGGACATGAGGAACTAAATGTTCAGATTCCGCTTTCACTTTTGAGGTAAGCATTTGTCGTCCATCACCGTAGCTGCGACCCTGTTCATGATAACTCAGATTAAACCACGGTGGGTCTTCTTCAAGCGGACTGTTTGCTGTAAATCGCTGTTCTTCCCTGTCAACCTCTTCCCAAATCTGACTCACATGTTCTTCAGTAGATGTTCTTTCTGCCTGCATATCACCCACAGGTTCAATGGTAAATCGGCTCCAGTTTGGATAAACGAGAACTAAAACGACCCATACAAACATACAAAGCATTAGCGAAGTGGCAATGCGGCGCGTTATCGTAGAAATCAACAATCCAATCAAGTAAAACACAGACAGATAGATGCTTGTTGTCAGGACTACTCCGCCTATTCGCACAAAATCCTGACCACTTAGTTGAATTGAACCACTCATAGATAACAGAAACATAATCATCAGGAGGCTCATGAGGACAGGGAGTAGCAGGCAGATCATCGCGCTGATATATTTTGCAAGCAGAATACTACCGCGCCGCACAGGATGGGAAACAACCAAACGCAAAGTGCCTGCTTCCCGATCACCTGCTATGGCATCATAAGCAAAAAGCAGTGCGATCAAACTGAGTACCACTTGGAAAATAAAGACGAGATCAATCTTTGAAAAGAGGTTTAGAAATGGATTATCAAGACTGCGCGCCGAAGTATTTGAAATCATCGGGACAGAACCGTGATAAATTTCAAGAGTTCCCCCAAGTCGCTTATCCAATCCTGAACTAAAGAGACTTAAAGGGTTAGGGGGGCGTTCAACATATAGTTTTAAGAAAGAATAGGTTTTCGCTTCCTGTGCTCTCTCACGATGCACATTTTGTTGATGATTATATCTATCCAACCGGCGTTCATAATCTTCAAGAAGAACGACACCGTTCGCGACAACCAGCAGGAGCGTAATGATAACAGCAGCAAAAAAACGCGCACTCATCAGATGTGCAAGAAGTTCTTGTCTAATAATTGTTCGTAGCAT
The DNA here is from genome assembly GCA_965205065.1 of Candidatus Poribacteria bacterium. Taxonomy (GTDB): domain Bacteria; phylum Poribacteria; class WGA-4E; order WGA-4E; family WGA-3G; genus MSPOR6. The sequence continues at coordinate 64,273 of CBDBFT010000001.1, forward strand.
AACGACTCCTTAGGGTTTGGTTTGCTTATTAGAGACGCATCAAATAATAACGATAGTCAAAACTGTCCAGGATAGAGAGTAGGCAGCTACGCAATATAATAGGAATGTATTAATACGTAACTACATACGACACAGCTAAAAGTTGCATCTGTTTCTCATCAACCACTTTAAAAATTGTTACGTTGTATATCACAATTTTGCTGCGTCAAATATCAGAACGGAAAAATCTCAGGAATGCCACAGTTGTCAAAACAACTGCTAAAAAACAGAGCAGCAGTAGGTCTGTAACGGAATGCCGAAAGGTTTCTGGTAAAGTGGTTTCTGCTATGTCTGGCGGTGGAGCAATTTTCTTTGATTCTGAAGGTCGATCTGCTATAGATTGTATGGATCGCATTATCGCTGCAAACTGATCGTCTGCAATTTCACTGAAATACTCCTCCTCAAGTTGGGTATAATAGCGAGTCCCCGTTTCAAAATAGGTGTTTCTTTTTATTTTTCCGGTCTCTGCTAAATTCATGACGAGATATGAGAGCGAAGATGTTGGTGTGATTCGTGAAATGGTTTCTCCTACCGATTCTTGCCGCTTTTTTTCACGCTGATATTCGCGGTCTACTTCTTCAACTTGTTCCTGAAATTTCTGTCTATATTCGGCATCAATCGGTTCCCTGATTTCAGCGATCTTTCCCTGATCTTTGTTAAAGTTAATAGAGGTACCCAGAGTTTCAATTATTTTTTTCCCAACTACTTGATCCTTTTCTGTATTGAGATTATTGCGGATGGCAGTTTTTTCCATATAGACACTCTGCACAGCACGCGTCGGTGCAATGAGTTTGGCAGTAAGGAAACCAACGCGTGGCGTAATTAATACTGCGATCACCCACACTGAAAAGGCGACAATGAGTGCAGTCTTGGAATTATCTAAAAAGGTAGAAATTACTGTTCCTATTGCAAAAAATACACCTATATAGAGCAACGAAACTAAGGTCAAACTGAGCACGCGTAGGAAAATGTCAGACTCACCTAAAGGGAATCCTTGTGATACAAGTAGGAGCAAACCTAAGAGGAACGATACAAGGAACGGAACAACGAAAACAATGTATCCTCCGATGAGTTTGCTCCACAAAAACAGATCGCGGGAGAGTGCGTTTGCCAAGGTAATCCGAAGTGTGCCTGCCTCTCTTTCGCCTGCAACGGCATCAAACGTAAACAATAATGCAAGCAGACTAAAGACAGTGCTAACGATAAACAGGAAATCAAGGTTTCCCAAAGCGGAGGAGAGAGGCGCATCTGCGGTTGAAGTTGACCCTTGTTTTACGCCGTTGCGTGTCATCCCAAGATAGCTCGGCAGAGATCCCTCTAAACCTTTCGCAAATACGCTTAAAGGCGTCGGTTCAAGAAAGAGTTTAGAAACCTCCAGGTCCGGAGCTGGCGCATCTGGAGGCTTTTTTTCATCTTCTGCTCCAGAAAGTTTGACTGATTCCTGGTAATTTATCTGGTTTTGGAGGTAATTGTGATAATTAATGTGCAGAGTAAGCGGAACAAGCAAGAGACACATCAAAAGCAATGCGACAAACCGAACGCTCAGAATATGATGCATCATCTCTTTTTGAATCAATGTCTATAACATGTTGAATTTCCTTTATTTTGCCTTGGTCTAATTGTGTGCTCTCATTTGATATTTTTTCAACACTTGTTACAAATGAATTCAAAAAAAGTTGCATCTATTTCGCATTGAGTGCTTGGCAATTGCTACGGTGTATATCACAATTTTGCTGCGTCAAATATCAGAACGGAAGAATTTCAGAAATGCCATAGTTGTCAACATTACTGCAAAAAAACAGAGCAGCAGCACATCCACCGCCGATTGACGGAATGTCTCCGCTAAGGTTGGGGTATCTAAAAATGATGGCTGCCTGATTTTGACGATGTCTCTCTCTGGGTGGAACGCTCTCACTTCAGCATGATCTACAATTTTACTGAACACATCCGTATGAAGCGCATTATAGTAACGCTCACCTGCTTGAAAGTAGTCATTTCGCTTTCGTTTGCCTGTCTGTGTTAAATTTGTAGCGAGATAGGTCAGGGAGGATGTCGGTGTGATGCGTGAAAGCGTTTCACCTACCTGCTCTTGGTGCTTTTTTTCACGCTGATAATTTCGATCTATTTTATCAGTGTGCTCATTGAATTTCTGCCGAAATTCCTCTTCGAGAGGTTGTATCTGCTCATCCACCTTTAGTCCGATTTCCCAATTTACTTCAACGGAAGGTTGCGGATGATCCTTCCAGACTTCTTTGTGTATGTCCCTTTTTTTCTCTTCAAGTTCTGCATTGAAATTCTCACGGAGAGCCGTCTTTTCCAAATAGACGCTCTGTGATGTTCGCGTTGGCGCGATGAATTTCGCAGCGATAAATCCGACACGCGGTGTAATCAGCACGGCAAACACCCAAACCGTAAAGGCTGCGATGAGTGCTGTCTTGGAATTATCTAAGTAGGTTGAAATGACTGTCCCTATAGCAAAGAAGACCGCGATATAGAGCAGCGAGACGAGGGTTAGACTGAACACCCGTGGAAAAATATCGGGTTCACCGAGGGGAAAACCTTGCCAAACAAGTACCAATAAGCCGAATAGAAGGGACACCAAAAACGGCACTACGAACACTATATATCCGCCAATTAATTTACTCCACAGAAAGAGATCACGCGATAGAGAATTCGCTAAGGTGATCCTAAGGGTACCCGCTTCTCGCTCCCCGGCAACTGCATCAAACGTAAATAGCAGCGCGAGCAAGCTGAAGACAGTACCTACAAGAAAAAGAAAATCGAGATGTCCGAAAAGATAGGATAGAGAATCGGAAATCAGAGCTGGAGCACCTTGAATAATTCCATTTCGGGTCATGCCGAGGTGACTTGGCAGCGCGTCTCCTAATCCATTTGCAAACACACTCAAAGGTGTCGGTTTGAGAAAGAGTTTAGAGACCTCAAGCTCCGGTTCCAGCTGCATCTTGGGGTTTACTGTCTTCTCTTCAATATTTGCGAGTTTAACGGATTCTTGATAGTCTACTAAGTTTTGGTGATAGTTTCGATAGTTGATAGAAAGGGTAAGCGGGATTAGTAGAAGACACATCAACAAAAGTGCTACGAAACGGACGCTCAGAACGTGCTGCATAATCTCTTTGCGAATTAGTGCTATTAACATTTCACATTCTCCTTATGTCAGGTATAACGCCTCATGATTTACTTGCCTCATCTTTATGCATCTGTTCATCTTGTTCTCGAAGTTTTTTCAACCATTCTGTTGCGGAGGCTTCAGTTGCCTCATCTTTGTGCATCTGTTCATCCTGTTCTCTAACCTTTTTCTCAGTGTCAATAATATCCCTGACAAATGTCGTAATATACTTGTTCCAGTCATCTTGAGGGGGTATACCGAAAAAATTGACTTTTTGAAAGTCTGGATTGTCTTCTAAAAAAGCCAAAATATGTCGTTTAGACAAACAAGATGCATAATGCATAAAGTTTTCTATGGTTAGTCCATTATCCAAAATTAGTTGAAGCCACTGTGCCCGTGGAAACCGTTTATCTATCTCACCAATTGGGAGACTACTTGTTTTACCTTCAACTATACCGACGATGACTTTTATAATACAACTGTCAAACTCCGTGTCAAAGGTACTCATCAATGCTTTCACGGTTTGCGGTCCGGTATATACTGCATGCTCGTTGTCAAAATATGGTGTGCCCGCTTTGAATTCCATGCTGTCACAAAACACATGATTGGTTAAGTCAATAGGGGGTTCAATGCTTCCAAGAGTTTCACAAATCATCAGTTCTTCCTCCTTCAATCGTTGTCGTGCACGACTGATTCTACTCTTAATCGTGTTGATAGGTACTTCCAGCAATTTGCTAATTGCTTTGTATTTCATTTCATGTAGGTAATAAAGTACCACTACTGTACGTTGGTTATCAGGTAATTTCTCTAAAAGATCATTAACAATTTCTTTGTACTGCTCTGTTGCCCTCTTCTCACGTTGTTCTGCTGTATAATGTGCAAAATCGGATTTCTCTAAGGTTGTTTTATCAATGGCATCTAAGGATAGCATTGTAGGTTTTTCCTTTTGAAGCCATTTTGTACAAAACTGCTTCGTAATTACATATAGCCATCTGCCAAACTTATTCGGATCTTTCAGCGTAGACAGTTTATTGTAAGCCTGCAGGAAGACATCTTGTGTAATTTCTTCGGCGATGTGATAATCCTTGATCCTCCGCCACACGATAGCGTGAATACTCTTTTCGTATTTCTGAACTAAGAGAGTGAAGGCTGTTTCGTCTCCGGACAAAGTACTGTTAACAAGTTCAACATCGTTTTTTATCATCATAGTTCTCCACAACAAATGTACTTTTGACTATACATGATACAAATCTGAGGTGAAAATGTTGCATAACTTGAAAAAAAATGTAAATCCTGGAAGATAACATCAGTTTTCACTGTTTATCCTGATCAAATCTCAATTGATATAAACCTTAGATAAGTTCCTGACATAAGAACAACAAAAAAGAGCATCAGCAAAAACAGATCAATTGCCGCAGCGTTGAAATCACGGCTGAGACTCAGCTTGTCTTCAAATATCGGAATTGATTCCGGATTCACTTGCTTTTGCGACATCCCTTCTCGAACCCCAATAATATGGAGACTATCGGGATCTGCTCTATCCATATCCGTGACGAATTCTCGGTATTCGCGTGCATAACGATGCACATTCTCTAAAAATTGTTGATGCCGTTCAAACCCTGTTCCGACAAAAACTTCAAGAAGATGCTGGAAAAGCGTAACAGGTGAGATACGGGTGACAGAACGTGCCAGTTCAATTTGGGTAAGCTGTTGATTTAAATGTTCTTGGGACAAACGTTCCTCTTGTTCAGTACCTTTGATGACATACTCACTATCTATCTGTATCTTTTTATCTGGCAACCCACGCGTCTCTGGCAAAAGAGCAACGTATTCTTCCCTGAGTTCCTTTATGTCTTGGTTTCGGCGTTTGAAGTATTCATCATAAGTCATTGGGGTTGAGAAACCACTTGCAATGGAAGCGAGAGTACTCGGTACAAATACGACAAAAACACACCACGTCAATAAGAGTATCACAAGGCTCGCAACACTGTTCTGCACAGACGACGAAACTAACAAACCTAACGCAATAAACAGGCATAGGTACAAAATCGCAATAATGAAAATAATACATAAACGTATCCACACATCTACACCAAGATCAATGTCTCTGGACATAGAAATTACCAATAGATTCATCAATATCGCAAGAGTAAACGGAATGCTAATACTTACTAATGCCCCTAAAAATTTGCCAATCAATACAGTGTGTCGTGGCACTGAATTCGACAACATCAATCGGAGCGTACCGCGTTCACGTTCACTGGAAATAGAATCAAAGGTAAACAGTATTGCTATCAGACTCAGAACATACCCGATTACAAAACCCCAGTCTACTTTGACAGTATCCGGACGTAAATTGAATATATTAGGAAACGCTCCGGGGTAATACAACGACCAGAAAGTCCTTAAATTGGCGATCTGAACCATTGCTATGCCGTAGGCATAATCTGGTAAAAAGATGTCACCTCCTTCTTCACAAAAATAGAGTGAAGACGGCTTTTTGTAAAGATTTCCAGGTCCTTCTTGTGCAATGCTGAATAAATCTGTCCGAGATCTTAAGGTATTCAGAGATTTTGTGGTCGCATCGTGATACTTCTGCATACGCTCAGGATGTTCCTGGACGTGGATAACTGCATTAATCAACATCAAAACGAAAAGCAACAGAGTCGCAAGTGCAAATCGGAGACTATTAAGATTGTCATACAGTTCGCGTTTTGTTATATGCCAAATCATATTTCTGTCCTCAGTTGATTCTTGATTACTGACGGCTATCCTACACTTCACTCCTTTGGAAAACTAAAAATATTATCAAAAAGAGAATTAAGTTCATCATAAGCAGCAGCAGTAAATCCGGTAAGGCTCGCTTCGCATTTATATCCACAACACTTCTCTGAAAAGAAAACTGAGGTAAACTATTCCAATCCACTGACCCTTTGTCAGGAGAAAACCATTTGCGATCCTCAAAAGCGTTTTTATCGTAAAAATAGTCAATCACAGTCCTTTGATACTTTCGCGTAGCTTCGTAAAAATCTCTGAGTCCGATCAAGTCTGTACCTGCCCACGCTTGCGTCGCAGCATCATACATCCCGACTGGCGAAAGCCTCAAAAAGATGCGATCAACTATTGCTGGTCGAAAGTAAACAGATTCCAGTGCCTGTTTTCGCACGAGCCATGTTCGTTCTGCAGCGTCAATCTTCCTCGGTATGATGAAACGGTAATAGTTCTGAACATGCGGCACCTGAGGTTCATATTGATCATCAAGTTTATTTATGTATGAAGCTGCAACATAGGAGAATAGAAGTGATGACTTATCTTTATACCATTTCTCGAATAAACCTGAGCCGCCTTGCATGCCGAAATGCGACTCTTCTCCCGGGATAGGATCATTGGCAAGAAAGTCCTTACGTTCTCTCTCGAATTCATCCCATATCTGTTCAATTTGATTAAAAGCGGATGCCAGACGCTCTTGGGAAGGCTGCGCAGGAGTAATCATAACAAGAATCACATTCGGATATACCAACACCAAAAAAACCCAGACAAACATCGCAAGCATTAACGCAGTACTTGTTCTTCGAGTTATTACGGAAATCAACATACCTATGAAGTAAAATGCCGACAGATACGCAATTGAACTCAATATAATTCCACCAATACGAAGAAAATCGTCAATGTTTAGCGATACAATGGGAGATGTCATTAGCAAAATCACAACCGAGAGAAGACTTATCAGAAGAGGCACGAGCAAACATAGCATGGCACTTATGTATTTCGCAAATAAGATTTTACCACGACTCACCGGATGTGTTAGGACAAGCCGTAATGTACCGCGCTCACGTTCTCCCGCAAGTGCATCGTAGGCAAAAATAAGTGCCATAAGACTCAAAACCACCTCAAAGATAAAGACAATATCAATCGATGAGAAGAGATTCAGAAGTGGATTCGTTGATCCATGCACCTGACCATCCCACAATGTGGGCACAAAACCGTAAGATACAAAAATTTCGTTACTCAACCGTTTATCCAAGCCAGCATTGAATATACTCAATAAATTAGGTGGACGGACAACAGCAAAACTACCACTTGAATAGGTTCTGCATTCCAGCAATCGATCATGATTCGATTTAACAGCAGCATCGTAACTTGCTAACCGGCGCTCATAATCCTTAATCAATACAGATGTATTCGTAACAACAAGCAACAACATAATGATAAACACCACTATAAATCGGAATGTCATTAGGTTGTCAAGGAGTTCTCGGCGGATGAGTGTTGATAACATTGTGTATTTCTCTCAAAGAGTTTACCAATATTCTTGGTAGGTGATTAACTCGTATAATTACGCAAGATAGATTTGTTTCAACACTTACTACAATTGAAGCAAAAAAAAGTTGCATCTTTCTGCATTAAGAAAAATGTGTACCCACCTCTCTTCAGTCCCGTAGGGACGATATGTTTATAGAAAAATGTATACCCCACATCTCTTCAGTCCCGTATGAAGATTAAATAAATAATCAGGTAATTCTACTGATATGACGCATCGTAGGAGTAAGGTTTCGTAGGGGCGGGGTTTCCCCGCCCGCGTATTACCCAATTAATAACTTAATCTTCATGAGGGACGATATGTTTATAGAAAAATGTATACCCCACATCTCTTCAGTCCCGTATGAAGATTAAATAAATAATCAGGTAATTCTACTGATATGACGCATCGTAGGAGTAAGGTTTCGTAGGGGCGGGGTTTCCCCGCCCGCGTATTACCCAATTAATAACTTAATCTTCATGAGGGACGATATGTTTATAGAAAAATGTATACCCCACCCCTCTTCAGTCCCATAGGGACGATATGTTTATAGAAAAATGTCTGCCCCACCCCTCTTCTGTCCCATAGGGACGATATGTTTATACCGTGATGTGCATTTACACATTTCGTCCCTACGGGACTGGAGAGGGTTTCTGACATAGTAAATTCCTTAACTTTACACCTATAGCATTCTCATTTTTATTCCCAACCTATTTGATATGTCCGCTGATTGAACATAACAGAAAAATCTCTTTAAATTCAGAAATTAAACTATCCTTTTTACATAGAGATGACTCTATAAAGTCAAATACTTCTATTAATAAGGAGAATTATGATGAGTAATGAACGTGAAACGCAAAAGGAAGTTCGGAGAATCGTCCGAATGTTAGAAGCGACAACAAAACTGCTTGAGAAACCATCTGTCTTAGACAATTTCGGAAATGGTGAAGACCGATGCATCAAACAGTTCAACAGTGCACTGTCCCGTCTCTATGACTTAAATGCACTACCTGAAGGACTTTTTGAACCGTTAGATGATGGTGCTTCTATCGGAGACATAGGATATGCCTATCACCAAGTTTCTACATATCTTAAGGAAGGAATCGCAGTAGATTTCGACTACACCTTTAAACAAGAGAAGGAAACTATCGGCAACATCATGAAAGATGTAGGGGAAGCAGTATCGCGTACCATCTTCAGTGCTACAGAAGCAGATTCAGATAAACATGAATCTGATGAACCAACTATTGATACAATAGAAATTTATGATGATGATGATTCAGACCCTATAGAACCGCGCCTCAATAAATTAGAAGAACAGATGGAAACTGTTGTTGAGATTCTACAAGAACTCCGCGCAAAGAAGGACAAAAAGGATGGAAAAAAGAAGGATTGATAGAAAACGTGCTTGGTGAAGATTTGCGCTTTATTCAACATGAATTCTGTGACGGAATAGGCACTTTTAGATGAGACAAAATCTATTGTCTCATCTGTACCTATATCTGTTGTATAATCCTCAAACTTCATCAAAGCGCGAATTCTACCGTTCAGCATCGTTAGCCACATAGTGGACAATCCAGACTAAATTTGTAGGTCGCGATTCGGAGATCGCTCCTACCAATATTCAGTTCTGTAGGAGGCCAGTTAACATATTGTAGGTCGCGATTCGGAGATCGCTCCTACCAATATAAAATACACACAAGAATAGTATTTTGTAGTATGGGAACCTTACCAATGCTTGAATGAATACATCCTTTGTCCAGACGACAGACCTAATATTGCCCATACTGTCCCCATAACGAATTCACCTAAAATTGCACCAAAGAAAAGGGGGAGTGCTTTGCGATAAGCACCGATACCACCATGTCGCACAAGTATAGACTTTATGACCCACGCCAGAAATACAGGAAACCAAAGTCTGCCAAAATTCCAATTGCCTGCAAGCGGATAAGCTAACGGGTGCAGTTGCCACCATAGAAACCTTAAACGCATCATAAGTGTACCTAAAGTAAGTACAATTCCAAACCCGAAGAAACTCAGATGTCTCCAATCCGTTTCACTTGGAAAGGTTAGCCACCTTTGTAGATCATTAAATGCCTCCTGGCCACGCCACGTTCCCAAACTTCCATGTAAGTAACCCGCATGAAGAAACGCAACAAAACCTATGACTAAACCAATCACCGAGGAGATCCACATTAACCACAGTAATTGACGACTCCTGATTCCGCCTTTCTCTGCAAGTTTAAAACCTTCCAGTTGATTAGGCATCGGTTGTGAACGATAGTTCCGTGTGAAACCGTAGAGAAAAGCAAATCCTGTTAATGTCTGAGGACCTATTTTTCTTGATCCAAATGTAGATGTAAGGAAAAAACCGGGACCAGCACGATAGAAGTCCTGTGTCGGTGTACCAAGTTCTGCCCGCATGCGTGTAAATGCCAATACCAGAATGAAATGTATACCGAAAAATCCGATGATTCCCCATAACGACATACCCGCTTTCAAACAGAAACCAAAAACAATAGCAATACTAATTAGAAATCCGATAAACGCGCTGCGATACCTAATCGGTTCACCATCTTCATTGAGTGAGGACTTTACACCAATAATGCTCCTGAAGACTTTCCACAAGTGTTTCTGCGTTATCCAGAGCGCGAAAAAACATAAACCGAAGTACGCACCCAAAGACTGCATATCAATATGCGGATAACCCGGTGTCTGATTTAATCCTGACATTGATCCAAAAACTAACTGAATTTTCCAAAACAGATAGAACACCCAACACGATAGAGATAGATCAAGCGGCATCAAGAATCCTAAACCTATCGCATAAGGATTTAAGTGGATCGGTGTTGAACCAATTGCATTCAAAGGTTTTTCAGTGAACATCCTACCAATGTCGTGTCTAATTGGAATAGCAGGAACGAATGGATAGAGAAAATTCAGACCATTCAACAGATCAATACCCAAACCGACCCCAAAACCGATCCAGAGAAGTTTGCTCCTATAAAAGACTGTCCCCTTTGACATCTCATGCGGTAATAGAATAATCGGATAACTCAGTTTCTCGTGTTCAATCCACTGTTTCCTAAGAATAGAACTCAACATTAGCATTGAAAAGCAAAGGGCAGAAAAGAACAGTAGCCATAACAATACGGGGGTCAACCATGCCTGAACATGCTCCACTTCAAATAGAGATGAACTGCCTTCATAGTAACCCGTGAGTGCTTTGCGATCCATTACCGCCATCCAATCTGGTATATAGCGGAAGAATAGAGATTGCCACTCATTTTCTTGAGATGCAAACCAACTTGCATGACCAAGAATGCACATCGTTGCTTGCAAAAGATCATGCCCGCAAACTACACATGCTAAGGTGACCATAAGATAGACCGTTAACATTTCCGCTTGGGACAGTTTCCACTTCGGTAGGAATTTGGTTAGGAATAGGTTTGCGATTGTAACTAAGAAAAGTGTAAAGACAGCGTTGAAGAATATCGCCATCGTCGTAGGATATTGTGTAGTCCAAACTGTTTCTGTTTGAACAACGAGGTAGACATTAAGGGGAAGCGAGAGAAGACCTATTAGTATTGCACGCCATGTGATTCTCTCAGGAGGTGTCTGCGGCGATTTATCCATAAATCCGAGTTGTTATTAAAACGGTTAAAACTCTCGTTCTAAACCATAGTAGAATTGGGGTTGGAATGATGGTGTGAAAGGATGGTCAAGTGGATTAGCCAGTTCAAAGCGGAAAATACCAGCATCACTACGCGCAAAACTACCGCGAAACCCAAATCCAACGCTTCTCTTGACGTCTTTGTAATGAAAAGAACTATAACTATCCCAGACATAACCAAAATCCGCAAATACAGTAAGACTCAGAACAAGACCAAGATCAACAGTTCTGTTTCTGATAAACGGTTTTGATACGAATGTTGCAGCTTGCGTAAGACGATCATTCAGGTATTTAAAGAAGCTACCACCACAGAGCGTTCTGCTTTCTAAACTCAGCAACATCATTTTCTCACCACTGAACTGACGGGGTCCATACCCCCGCAATCCATTCGCTGAACCGAGGATAACTTGACTTTGACCACTCCACCCAAACTGCATCTGCGTCCTATATTTTGCTACGAAAGTCTGTTGTAGATCAAATAAACCGTTCTCTCGAAAACCGGTATCAACTCTATAGATGTCCCCAGTATTGAATACATCCATTAAGAACATATCCCATCGGGATTCAACAATAGATCGATCAAGCTTATTCGTGAAACTTGTTATATACGCTATATAGGCTGTACCAAAGAACTTGTTACGACTTACCCATCCAGAATCGAAGGATAGAGCCGCATAAGATTCCATTCGATCAGAACCAAAGATCGGTGATGAATATCCAATTGATACATTATATATTGAACCCGTAATAAAATACTCATCTCTTCCCATCCGTCTTAGAAATCGTGTCTGGTAAAATCCAACGTTTTTCCGTCCAAGTATCACGCCGATGCGTCTAATGTTCCTATTCAAAGGTGCTGCTTCCGATCCAAAAGATCTTTCAATGGGAACGAAACTTGTGTCATAAGAATCTAACCATAATCCAATATGGTTCTGATGATGTCTGTCTCCATAATATCGAAGTATATTACCTGAAGACCGATGTAACGTCTGTTCAAAAAGGTCGGTTCTCTTTCCATCTTCATACCAACGTATGAGATTGATCTGTTCTGATATCCCGAACTTGGCACTCCATTTACTTTTCAAAGTATATTGTGGACGTTCTATTTCTACTCCCCACGAATCACCTTCCCTTTTTTGGATGTATTCACCATTAAAGTTCCATTGTGTGTTGATTAAACGCGGCAACCTATATCTCAACGTAATGAGACCACGCGGTTTCTCTTCTAATTCAGTAATCCGCTCATAACTAATTTCAAAACGTTGTCCAGAACCAAAAAGGTTAGATTCCCTTAGCTGTGTAAGGAAATATCCAGTTTGACTATTAAGTCCTGGGTCAAATGCACCTGTTATTGATAAGAATTCTGTTACGGATACATGTATATTTACCTTCCCCGTTTCTTCATCCAACGTTGTCTCAATCTTGGCTGCACCGATATAAGGTTTCTGGCTGATAATCCTCTCACTTTCCTTCCTGTCTGCCTCAACAAATACATCTCCTTCCTGAAATAAGAGTTCGCGTAAGATGATACTGTCTTTAGTTTTTGTATTACCTGTGAGTGTAATATCACCAATGACACCTTCATCAATTTCGATCCGTATAAATACACCATCCTCATCCTGTATTTTTATCGGTTTGACTGAAACTTTTGCATAGATATATCCTTTAGCATGATAGAATTGCGTGATATTTTCGGTATCCTCCTTCAATTTATCAATGTTGTAAGGTTTTCCCGATTTTGTCTGCATCAAGCCAAGTAAATGCTTCTGTGAAAACGACCGGTTCCCCCTAACAAAGACACTGCGAACAAGATCCTCCTGTTCGGCGTATACGGGTTGAACATAAGTACCACATAATATAATAGCAAACAACAAACTGATACTTATAGATTTAGTTGCTTTTAGAACGTTATACTGTGTAAAACATTGCAAGGGATGTGCTACTGCAGAATACATCATGATTCTAACCCGTAGTTGACTTGCTTTCACGGTTAGATAAATAGCCTTCAAGGAGCATGAAACAGGCAGCTAACAGCAACAGTTCACCCCATATTTCTCTACCGTGTCGTTTTGTGTCTAATGCTGCTGTATCTAATTCGTCCGGTCCGTCTGTTGAAACTTGCTGAGCGTTAATCTTTTCTGATGCAGTCTGAAGAGAAAATGGTGTTAAATCTGCTTCGGATATAGGTGTATTCACCGCAAAAAAACTGCGGTAGAGTCTATCTTGGGTTTTCATATCAACTTGATAAATACCTGGTATCTCAGTCCTATTATACTGAATTACACCATCTTCAGTAACGGGTACAGCAACTATCCCATTTTTCGCTGTAGCATCAACCCTTTTTATTTGAGCAGTCATGCCACTGCTATCTGGAAAACTTGAAATAAACGTATCACCGACATCTAAATTTGTCCTTGTGCCAGAGTACATAGAGTATAATACTGTATTCTGAAAAAGCGGTAGAAAAAAAGGATTGATGAGAAGTTCATTATCACCTGATTCTACATCAAACCCAGCGTTAAAAAATAGAATATGACCTCTTCCCTCACGCCGCTCAATCAAAAAGGGTGTACCTTCCCCGAACGATGCCAGAACTTTCGTGCCCTCAACCGGGGTTACCTGCATCGCCTGATAAAACCGTGGACCGTATTGACCGGACAGGATGTCATCTGGAAAAATGTCAAATATTGGGTGATCCGTATCATAGTCCGTCACATGTTGGGGTATTTCCCACGTTGTCCTTCCACCAAATTCTGCTGGTTCCCATGGCAGCTGGTAGGTTGTTGAAACAAAAGCGATTACGCTCTTTCCTTGTCTGATAAACTCATTTAATTGTGCTTTAGCTTGTGCTGTCAAAGATTCTACATCAGAAAGGACAACAATGTCATAATCTTGAAGTGGAAACGACTCAAATTCTGCTTCCGTACAGGATACAGGGTGAATCATTGTTGCCTTAATTGACGCATCAGCATCCGTTCTCTGATGGAGAGGATTTAACGCCAATTTAAGATAGTCAGTCTGTTCACCTACACAGAGCACACGAATCTCTCCCAATACTTCTAATGTAAAATAGCGTTTATTATCCACATTCAAGCGATCCGATGTTAGCTCAAAGTAACCTGTGTGAATACCAGGAGAAACAAAGTTATGGGTGATGGTTGTCAAGACAAGTTCATCTGCATCTGCGGTAAATGTATGGGTCTGTCTCTTCTCTTCACCCACATGAAATGTTAGAGTCGTTTGTCCTAATGTTGCATCAGAATGATTAGTAATCCCAACGTTTAATTGTATAGGTAAACCGATACCGATTAGTTGATGTGAAGCCGTTATTTCTTCAATGTTTGTGTTGTGTGGTGTATCTTGACCAACTGGTAACAGTACAATCCGAGAACCAGAAACATTCGGTATTACACCTACATTCGTCCAACCGTTCTGCCTGAAATCAGAAATAAGATACAACTCCTTAATTTGCTGTTGTGAATCTGACAGTATTTCATGTGCAAGTTCAATGCTGGGTTGGACGTTTGTGCCTCTATAGGATACTTCAGCTTCCTGAATCGTCTGTATAACACTCTCTATATCTGGTGTAAGTTGACGAAATTCGGGTCTGGCAATATTAGACATCAGAATTAATGCAGCAGAATCTCCATGTCGTAGCGATTTTAGTACATCTGTTGCGATAGATTTTGCATCATCAAACCATTTCCCATCAACATCCTGATATCCCATACTATATGAATTATCTAAAACGATTACGACATCAGTTTTCGCACGAATTGAGGCAAGGGGTAAACCCAGTGTTAGAAATGGACGGGCTAACGCAAGCGCAATCAGTGCAACAATCAGCATTCTTAACAGAAGTATAAGCAGTTGTTTCAGTTGGAGACGGCGGACATTTTGACGATGTGCTGCCACAAGAAACATAAGACTGCTAAAGTCAACAGTTACCGCTTGTCTTCTGCTCCAAAGATGTATCATCAACGGAATTGCAGCAGCGAATAGACCGAATAGGAATAGAGGATTCAGAAAAGCCAATTGAAATCGCTCCTATTGCAAGGAAAAATGAATTTTATGTAAACGATTATGCAACGGTGGATCATGTTATTTTATGACCTCTATTTCAAGTTGATTGACTGTACGAAAAACACCTTCAGAAAATTCAAACATCGTATCAGATTCTAAGATTCCGCCATCAAACTGAATATGGTTCGCATCTGCAATGATTTGACCAAGAGTAGGATCCATCTGTACCCATTGCCCAACATACACCTCCGGCCAAAAATGAAAATAGAACGCGCCATCACCATAGACTATGCCTGAACAGATTCTTGCCGGAATACCAACCGACCGAGCTAACGCAATCAACAGTACCGTATGTTCAGGGCAATCACCAGTAGACGATTCAAGCGTCGACAGTGCTGATCTGAAACCACCGCTAAGGTGTTTATGACGAATATGCTCGTATACCCATCTACTCAACCTTTTAGCAGCAAGCCAAGCATCATCTTCGCCATCTATGATTTCTTTCGCTTTAGCACTTATATCTGGATGATCAGATTCAATATAAAGTGTAGCGGCAAGAAACTCCATCATTTCTGGCTCTTCAACTGGTAATGTGAGTGTAGCATCCCCATCAATTGTTTGCTTCTGAATTGAGAGTCTACCGGTTTTCTCTGAATCTAACTTTAGTGTCTGACGATTATTAATCAGTACTGTTTCTTTTAAGTCGCCTTTTGTAAGCTTGAGATTTGCAGTTAATTTAGATGCACCCAGCTTAGGTTTCTTACCGCTTGGAACGATCTGTGTTTTCAACATAATTTCAACATCTTCAGGGATACCGAGCGCAGTTTGTCTATCAGACTTTGTTGTTATATAAGATAATCCCATCATATCTGTTGAATTTCTATAATCAATACCATCCTCAGAGATCCAAAGCGTTAAGTTTATATCACCCATGACCTCCATTTTTTGCTTAATTTCATAGACAGGTATATCATCTGTTTTGTCTATGAAACGTGTCTTCTCTTTTACATGAATTTGCGTTTTTACGGGTAATAACAGATCAGGCTCAAATGTGTGATAAGTCAATTCTTCACCTATTTTGAGTCTGTCTTGAGCGACTAAATAATAGGGTAGGACACTATTGAAAATGGTATCTTTCGGCAAAATAACTTCTGATTCTGTGAGCTGGCTGTTTAACGTAGTCTTTACATAAGCAACATTATCAATAATCTTTCCTTCCACCTCTTTATTATCCGGTTTTTTTTGCGTATAGATGAAATATCGTGGATTAAACTTCAGATCGGAATATTCAATACGAGTAGATGCTATAACAATATCTTTACCAAGACCCTTTACTTGAAATTTGAAATCAGTTCTACATTGCAGCATGCTTTCGCCTTGTAAATCAACAAAGTCAAAGTAGGTGTGAACATATCCAATTTTCTTTCCCAACATACTTAGATTATACCAATGTTCCTGTGGCATGCTGAGTTTGTCTTCTAAATTCATCTGATCAGTCTCCTTGGCTATACCAACTAAAGGAAGTACCATCAAGAATAGCACTGATATGATACCATACACTGTCTGTTTCATTTTCCATCCTCCAATGTCTATGCTGGGTTTAATCTAAATTCTCACTATACTAACGTCGCTCTGGCAACCGTGTGTGTTTTATGTTGTTTTATCTTTTCATAGTTACCAAAAACCGAGATAAAATTGCGTTTAATAAACTCTCTGAGCCCAGAAATAGTTACCACATAGAGTTTCCCGCATTTCTTCAGATATCGTCTTGCGTCTGACAGTAAGATATGAAGCATCTCCTTACCGACATTGGCGGGTAGATTTGAGGCTATCACATCAAATTTCATATTCGGAATATGACTGAATCCGTTACTCAAGAGAACATGACAGTTTGAGAGATGATTCTTTCTTACGTTTCTTTCTGTGTATTCTATTGCCACGAAATCCTTATCCACCATATATACCTCTGAATTCTGTGCGATTTTTGCCATGACAATTCCGATTGCACCATACCCGCATCCAAGGTCAAGGCAACGGTCGTTCTCACACATGTCTATATGATCAATTAGTAACTTTGTCCCCGCGTCTATCATTTTCGGTGAAAATAGACCCCATGTGGAATCAAAGGAGAGGTCAAACCCTCTCAGATGTGTTTGAAAGCAGATATCCGCTTCTGTTCCGATTGTCATCTCAAAATCGCCGTTTCTCAGTTTTTCACCTTATTGTTGCAATAACTTCACTAATTCTTCACGTGTAACAGGTTTTTCCAAGTCCATTAAATAGATGTGGAATGTGTCACTTCTATCCGATACAAATGCAAGATATCTGCCATCTGGTGAAAAAGCAGGTTGAATTGACCTTCCTATCCCACTGGTAATTTGACGTTCATTCTTGCCGTTGCTGTCAACGAGGTATATTTCCCAGTCTCCATCTCTCGCCGACACAAACGCTATTGTCTTTCCATCAGGAGATACTGTCGGATTATAGGTATCGTATCGACTCGGGTTGATATGCTTTTCATTCTTGCCATCAATATCAATAGTATAGAGTTGATGTACTTCGTCTCTTGATGAGACAAACACAATTCGTTTTCCACTGGGAAAGAACGTAGGACTACCATCATCAATTTCATTGTTCGTCAGTCGTTTCTTAGGGATGTCTGCTGGATTTAGCTGAGACAGATTCGCGTAACTCAAGTCCATCAGATAAATCTCTAAGTTTCCATCTGTATTGGTCTCATAGACAATACGGTTACCTGAAGGTGAAGAACGTGGGACACGCGCACCAAAACTGATGGGAAGGATAGGTTGCGTAACTTTACTGTGGATATGTGTGATGTTGAAACCCGTATAGATCGGGGTTGAACCGCTGCTCTGAATGACAACTTTTACTTCACGAGAAGATTTCGGTTCACTACTATAGAGAATATAATTAGGATCGTTAAGGAACGTTGGACTGGTGTCATTGTAATCGGTTGTATAGGTCACACGCTGTTTGATCTGTCCATCCAAATTCATCAAGTAAATTTCGCTATTATCTGTACGAAATGATGAGAATGCGATGTGTGTATTGTCATGTGAGAAAACGGGTGAATAGTTGTCAGAATTACCGAATGTTAGTTGTTTAGTGGAAAAACTATCACTAACCAGTTGAATTACTTTTCTCAATGTTTTTTCGTCTGAACTTCCTTTTTGGATTAAATTGAGAACTGCAAATGCTGATTTTCTATCACCGAAGATCAGGTAAGTTCTTGCTAACTCAAAACGAACTGCAATACGTTCTTTAGGCACAGAAGAATATAGAAGGGATGCTTTTTTGAACTGGTCAACTGCATCGTGATGTTGACCTAATGCGTTGTAAGTTTTTCCAAGTAACACTCTTGCTTGTGCGTTGTTCGGCACAGACTTTACATAATCCTCCAATTGGAGCTTTGCCTCTTGATGCATATCAGACTGTATAAGTATTTCAATCTTTTTCAAGGTGTCATTGCGACAAGCAAACATTGACATTGTCAACAGGATATAAAGATTGAAAATACAAAAAGTCTTTAACGCTACTTTACGTTTGGTCTGATCATCTTGAAACATATAACCCTAATCCAAATTGGGATTAAATTACGCATTCAGACTGTAGATCTGTCTACCACGCCATCCATCATAAACCGCATATATCCAACATGCTAATCCTTGAATTAATGCTGTAACTTTCAATATCCATGTCGGTCGAAACATCAGTGCATCTCCATTATCAAGTGTCCAAAGGTGTATTGACCTATCCGTATCTTCCTCCATTGTTTGCGATTTTGAGGGAGGTTTAAATCGTATTAAGTCGCTCCAATCTCTTACTGGATAGGAGTTTATGTAGAAAATACAAATTGACGAAATGTAGACAAAAAGTATAATGAAGCCTTTAATTGAGTGATTTAAGTATATTTGACCAAGTCCAGGTAGAACAGCAGACAGTATCATCGCAAAGAAGGAACGTTTCCGTAACGGATAGGTATTACCTATTCTACTTTCGGTAGAGCTGAAACCGGATGTTGATCGTTGCATTTGCTAAACTTCTCCCTGTGCCACGAGATATATTCCAATGCAGATCAGAATCGCCCCGATTATACGAACAATGGGTATGGTTTCTTTGAAAACTAACCAAGCAAATGGAATGACCAACACATATCCTAAACTGAGCATCGGATAAGCTATGCTCAGCTTAACGCGAGACAGGATCACTAACCATACAAAAGTTGTGAAACCGTAAATTGAGATTCCACCCATAACATAAGGATTAAAAATAATCTGTGTCAGCTTAGCTATGAGTTCTTGAAAACTGTTGATACGTCCAACCGTAAGGACACCCTTCTTTAACAGCATCTGACCCGCAACTGTTAACAGAACATTGAAAAACAGAAGTATATAATCTTTCATAAGATTATTATACCACATGTAACTCTGTTTTGCAATTATGTAGTATTATCGGGTGTGTAAACTTTTTGTCCCTATTGGATAGTCCACAGGCTAAATAAGTAGGTCGGGTTTCGTTCCTCTACCCATAAATCAACGATGTGAATGCGCGTATGACATTCATCCAAATCAACGCCGAATACGCGTTTGGTATTCGGCGGGTGTAAACTTAAGGGATTTCCAAAGTCAGAGTTCTCTTCAGTCCCGTAGGGACGATATGTTTATAGAAAAATGTATACCCCACCTCTCTTCAGTCCCGTAGGGACGATATGTTTATGTCAGGATGAACTACTACACATAGCGTCCCTACGGGACTGAAGAGGGTTTCTGGCATCGAATATTCCTTAACTTTACACCTATAGGTGTGTAAAGCTTTTGGCATGTGTGTTGTCTGAATCGCGCCAATTATTTAACTGACACGGATTACGCTGAAGACGCGGAAGGGGTGTTGTGCCCGTCAAGATGTTTTCGGACAAGTTGTTTTTGGTATGTTAACTGAATCACGACACAGCAAAAACCTTGATAATGCTGTAGCACATTCATCCTTGATTGTGCTTCTTACGCTGTAGCACATCCATCCTTGATTGTGCTTCTTATGCTGTAGCACATTCATCCTTGATTGTGCTTCTTACGCTGTAGCACATTCATCCTTGATTGTGCTTCTTACACTGTGTAGCACATTCATCCTTGATTGTGCTTCTTATGCTGTAGCACATTCATCCTTGATTGTGCTTCTTACACTGTGTAGCACATTCATCCTTGATTGTGCTTCTTACGCTGTAGCACATTCATCCTTGATTGTGCTTCTTACGCTGTAGCACATTCATCCTTGATTGTGCTACAGAAGAAAAACTAAGAAACCTGTGGGGGTGGTTCACCCACAGCAGACTTCCCGTCCCTTAATAAGGGTTCAGCGTTACCCCACAAACGACTCCCATCATGAGACAACAAAGGTTCAGCAGAATACTGTGCAAGATAAGCACGCCGCATTGTGTTGGTCGTATTTGTTCCACTGCTGTGGAAATTAATGCTGGTGAATACCACAATGCTTCCAGCAGGAACGATGGCAGGAACTCCCTTCTCCGGTCCGAAGTATCCTACCAGATCGTTACTGCCTTCTTCTCGTATATGCTTAACCCATGAACGGATGCCGATCTGTGAATACGGCATAACATAGACTGTGCCGTTTTCTTCAGACATATCATCAAGTGCACACCAACAAGTTAGGTAAGGTTTATGGTCAGGATAGCCGACGTAACCGGAATCCTGATGCCAACTAAACTTCATACCTGCTTCTGCACCTTTGACGACATACTGTTCCCAGAAAAGATATGATGTGTCACCCAATGTTGCACGACAGATATCTACCATGAGGTCGCTGAATAGGAATTCACGCAGTTTGGGTTGTTGTCTAAAGCAGTTAGAGACAAAATAACGTTTGTTTCTATGATTCAGTCCAATAACCTCTTGGTTTTCCTGGTCCATCCGTGCTTCCATCTGACTAATAAAGGTGCCACACTCACCTCGTAGCAGTTCCAAGAGATTATCTGGAATTACGTTCTCCAAAATGAAATAGCCTTCATCACGGTACAACTGTTTCTGTTCATCGGTTATGTTGATCAATTGCGTCTCCTATTCAATACGGATCTTACGAACAACCTGTCCGTTACTTTCCCAATATGTTCGTTTTTTTGTGATGTAATCGGAATCCCCTGCGGGTTGTATGTTCCCTTTAGTATCAATTGCCCTTGAGACTATGGTGTGTTCCCCTTTAGGTGGATTGCTCCAGTTGAGATGCCAAATTTTCCATGCCCATTTGGTAGAATTGGCATCATCTTCTACAGGATCGATTGTTGCCTCTTGCCAGGGCGCATCGTCAATTCGGACTTCAACCTTTTTGATGGGAGCTCCCCATGCTGCACCGTAGATGCGATATTCGTCCCCAATTCGGGTAACTTTGGCTGTTAAGGACTTCAGTTTTGTCCTACCGACAGACGTCTCCATCCAAACAGATTCTCCATCGGGTCGTTTCTCCTCTCGTATCGTAACGTAGTCACGTGCCATGAATCTGTTCATAAGTCGAGTATCTCGGACTTCTATACGTTTTAGCCATTTGACACATGCGATGCCGTACCACCCGGGTGCAATAAGCCGCAAAGGCGCGCCATTTGGTTGCGGTAAGGGTTCACCGTTCATCTCATAGCAAAGAATATTCGTTTCCTCTAAGGCATCTTCAACGGACATACTTCGTGCAAAGTTTTGCGGCATATCATTATCTCGTCGTTTCTCTACGCCAGCGTCATGTCCGAAAAAAATGACTTCAATACCATCCTCTTTAATGCCAGCGTCCTTGAGAATAGGCGCGAGTGGTGTTCCAACCCATTTTGCATTCCCAATTGCACCGGTAAATGTTGGAAACCCATGATTTCCTGAACATTCTAATGTAAAGATGACCTCCTGCTTAGGACGTGCTTTAATGTCATCAATCGTTAGCATCATTGGATTATCAACTAATCCGCTGATCTCCAATTTCCAAGTATCTTGATCAATGACAGGTTTATTGTAGTGTGAAACATTAAAGAATTCATCGTTTGGTGTGATGAATGAGTCTAATGTGCTCCAATCCAGTAGACCTCGTCTTGCTGGGGGTTGATCAAGGAAAGGAATCAGTTCCTCGTTCTCACGTTTAGGAAATGCTGAAACGCCCCACGGACTTAGCAGGAAACCGGTCAGCGACAACCCACTCATGCGTATAAAATCTCTACGATCCATTGTCACCACCTATGCTTTGATTGCTTCAACGTAATTGAGGTTAACCTGTTTCCAATTTACAACGTTGCTCCATGCATCAACATAATCACCACGTTTATTCTGGTATTTTAGGTAATATGCATGTTCCCAAACATCAAGTCCGAGGAGGGGTGTATGTCCTTTCATCAAAGGACTGTCCTGATTTTTCGTTGCGTAAATCTTCAGCTTTTTCTTGTCATCAACGACAAGCCAAGCCCACCCAGACCCGAAGTGGGTTTTTGCTGTAGTAGCAAATTTCTCTTTTGCACTCTTTAGCGAACCGAAGGTTGTTTGAAGTGCTTCGGCAACTTTACCTGAAAGTTCTGTGCCATCAGAAATCATGGTGTTCCAGAACAGTGTATGGTTTGCATGTCCTCCACCGCTATTGATGACTGCTTGCTGTATTTTCATCGGCACTTTTTCAATATTGCGTAGCAAATTCTCAATAGACATTTCAGATAAATCGTGGTAATCTGCTATTGCAGTGTTAAGTTTATTGACATACCCTTGATGGTGTTTGCTATAGTGGATCTCCATCGTGCGTTTGTCAATATGGGGTTCAAGTGCATCGTATTTATAAGGTAATTTCGGAAGTTTATATGCATGTGCATTGTCACCATTAGCGTACAATCGTAATGGATTTGCTGTTAGTAAAACTCCCGCTAATGCTGAGCTTCCTGAAATTAAAAAGTTTCTACGGTTCATAAGTTCTCCTCACCGTGTTGATTTGTTCTAAATTTTAGCAAAGTTTATCTGTTTATGTCAAGCACGTTTTGTTTTTTTGAAGTGATTCTCAATACAATAAACTTGACAGAAGAGGCAATCAACAGATATAATTGAAACCGAATCTGCTAATACGCAAGGAATAAAGAGCCTTTGTCATGCTTCTGACAATCTCCACTACGCATTCTCCTGCGACAGACCTTGGATTCTTGTTGCACAAACATCCAGATAGGTTACAATCCTTTGATGTTGCCTTCGGACAAGCACATGTATTCTATCCTGAAGCGTGTTCTGAGAGATGTACTGTGTGTCTATTACTTGAGATAGATTCAGTTGGACTTGTGCGAAGACAGTATAGTCGAAGTCGAGATAGTTTTTCATTAGCAGAATATGTTAATGACCGTCCGTATGTTGCTTCATCCTTCATGAGTGTTGCTATTGCTAAGGTTTTTGGTACTGCTCTATCTGGAAAATGTAAAGACCGTCCCGAACTTGTAAAAACGGCTATACCTCTGACTGTAAAGTTGCCTACTTTACCGTGTCGTGGTGGTGAAAGATTCCTACGAAAACTCTTTGAACCGCTCGGTTATCAGGTTGATGCCCATCGATTCCAGTTAGATTCTCAATTTCCTGAGTGGGGAGAGAGTCGATATTATAGTGTTACGCTTGAGAAAACATGTTGTCTGAGTGAACTGCTATCCCATCTCTATGTACTTATCCCCGTGCTTGACGATGAGAAACACTATTGGGTTGCTGATGCAGAAATTGAAAAACTATTGAAACATGGAGAAGGTTGGCTTTCTGAACATCCAGAACAGGAGCAGATCGTCAGTCGTTATCTTAAACATCAGCGAAAATTAACCCAGCACGTATTGAGTCATTTCGGTGATACGGGTGAGGAGGAGATCGGCGTAATTCAGGAGGAAGAGAAGATTGAAGAGAGGATTGGACTGAACGAACTTCGTCTCACGAAAGCAGTAGAGGTAATGAAACAGTCGGGAGCAAAACGCGTTCTGGATTTAGGCTGTGGCGAAGGGAAACTCTTACGTAAACTGATGGCAGACAAACAGTTTGAAGAAATAGTCGGCATGGATGTTTCCCATCAATCACTGAAAATAGCACATCAAAGGTTGCGTTTAGATAGGTTGCCAGAGAAACAGAAGGAACGCATGACGTTGATTCAAGGTTCGCTCTGCTACAGAGATGATCGCCTGAAAGGTTATGATGCAGCTGCTGTAATTGAAGTAATTGAGCATTTGGATACAGGACGTCTTACATCTTTTGAGAGGGTATTGTTTGAATATGCGCGTCCCCAAATAGTTGTATTGACAACACCAAATGTAGAATACAATGTCCAGTTTGAGAATCTTCCAGTCGGTAAGTTGCGACATAGGGATCACCGTTTTGAGTGGACCCGTGAAGAATTTGAATCATGGGGTTCTAAGGTATCTGATCGTTTCGGTTATAGTGTTAAGTTTTACCCAATAGGAGAAACCGAAGAAAACGTAGGTGCACCTACACAAATGGCACTGTTTGAAGCGCAATCTGTATGAAGATCAAATTGTTACTGGTTGATAACTTCTAAGAAGTCTTCAATCCTCTGTTTCAACATTGTCATCAACCACCCGAACGGACGAACAAAAGCACCCATCCCATCCAACCTTCCACCCATTACCTAATCACAGATAGTTTATGGATACTTTCAACTTGCGTATCATCCAGTTCAGCGCGAATCTTGTAAAAATATACACCATTCGCAAGTGCATTACCCTCAGCATCTTGTGCATTCCACGTTACCTCGTTATGTCCCTCATTCCCAGACACATCTTTCAAAACACGGATACGACGACCAGAAGATGTATAAACGGTAATCTTCACAACATCAGCATCAAGCGACAACTGATATGTAAATGTCGTTTTACGCTTAAGCGGATTCGGATAGTTATGAACTTCAAATATATGAAAATCCGTACCTTCAGGTGAGAAGCTATCGTCATGTTTCTGTAGTAGACGATAGTCAAAATTCTCAAGCCATTTCGCCTCCTCCTGTAACGTATTGGTCAGCCCAACCTCATTCGTCTGATGCGAATACCCAAAAAGCGGAACAAACTCCTCAATCTGCTTTATCAAAGGTTGGATAGATTTTGAGAACTCTGTCGCACTTGCAAGTTTAGCATTAATAGCACTACCGGTATTAACTTGATAACCGAGTGAAATTGCTTCAACCAACTTTTCGCGACTCTGAAACAGCAAGACCCATAATCGCATCAAGTGCATAGCATCACCCATATCCTGTTCTGCCTCAAGGTCAAAAGGTTCAGCAAGTTCATACGCTTGAAATAGTTCATTTGCAGCCCGTTGCTGCGGTGCCAATAGATTAGTAAATCGTCTTATAGCCGTCTGTGCAATTTCCAATTCAGGTATAGATAAAGTATCCTCCACCGCTTTAGGACCAATCAGGTTCCAGAACCGCGTTGCCAAACCTGCAGAACCGCTGCCATAACTACCACCTATAGATGTGGAGCTTGCATAATCGGAGAAATAACTGGCTAATGTCCAACCATTAATCCGTAAACCGCTGAGAATCAGATCAGCTGCTTCTGGGTTACCGTAACGTGTAAGCAGTTCGTTCCGCATTAACTGCAGGTGGTCGACTTCTATATCCCAATTAATCCGTGCACTCACAAGACGATCGAGGTAACCTAATCCCTGCGTTGCGCCTTGAATAGTAAATCCACTGAGTCCAAGGACTTCAGTATCGTTAGCATATTTACGTACACCTTGAACAAACAGGTCACTTTCAAGCATCCAGAACGGCATTACCTCTTCAATGTCGTGTGAAAGCACGATGTATTGATGTCCCATTTCCCCGAGTGCATTCATCTGTGATATCGGAATATTCGGGTCCGTAACAGGTTCACCATCTGCGCCCCATTTTTGTGAAAAGATAGTGCCTTTTGGTAATCGACGTGCGTAGCTGCCATCAGGGTCCTGAAGCCAACTTCTATTATATCCAGATAGATAGAACTTGAAATCTGGACGTATCTCAAGAGCTGCGTTGATAATAGTGAAGTAGACCTCCCAGAGTTTTGCCTGACCTTGTGGTGTCCGATCGCCACAGTCGGGACAATTGCATGCCCGCGTCTCGTGTCCCCAAGAACGCAGGTGGAACCCAGCAAGCGCAGGATACGTCTTTACGATCTCCTGCGTTAGCGCACGCGCAAGCGCATGGAATTCCGGGTTACTCCAACAGAACGGACGATAAGATACCTCGTTCCTTGAAGCACCATATAATACCGTTGGACCTAATAGCTCAGGACGCGAGGCAATCAACGCTTCAGTCGGTTCACCTGTCAAATACATGAACAGATACGCATCAATACCGCGATCATTAAGTGCCGTAAACCGCTTTTTGAGCGTCTCTATCCGTTGTAACCTTTGACTACGCGGTTCGTCCTGTAAATCTGCAAAGGCTGGTGAGTCGACATATTTGAACGCAGTACCGAACCCGTCTTCAATCCCGGTTCCAGTCCATACGCCTTCACCCCCGCTCATATTCACACGGTGTTTCGCAAGCCAGTCGGGGTCATCTATCTCTAATACAGCACGGACAGGATAAAACGGATGGGATGTTTCGTTCAGATAAGGGATGGATAACGAGGCTGTTGGAGAAACTGCTATATCAGGATGTACAGGTTTAAGACCTGTTATTTCAGTGATACACGCCTCAATTAACGCATAAGCCCCGTAGATAACACCACGGGATGTGTGTGCGGTGACGATGATAACGATCTCACTGCCAAGATCAAAAGAGAATATCTGATATCCTTCATCACCAATAGTATTAGACAGTTCAACGTCTCTATCTGAGAGGACAGCAAGAATAGTCGGATTTGAGGCGGGTGTTCCTAATACAATAACTGTTGAGGTTGTTGTCTGCTCTTGGTTCGTGCGAAGTTCAACCTTTGCGCCTGTAATTTTTTCAATAAAAGTTTGTATTTCGGATGCAGCAAACTGCTCCTGTCTTGAGGCATTTGCCCCAATTTGAACGGTTGTCTTAGATTCTCCAGAGACAACAATGGGAATCTCTGCGGCATCTATATTAGCTATATTAGCTACAAATATATTAGCTACAAACAAAAACAGACAGAGGACTGTCTGTATAATTGTATGTATTTTCATACGATTTCAATCCATACTGGGAACTAATAGTGAAACTTTAAAATAAAGCCTAATACTAATATAGCAGAATTTAATTTTGAAAACAAGTGTAACTTATGTTATACTTTATAATAAGGTATATTATGGATATTACGGATATTTATGCAATTTTTGTGTAAACTTAATAAATAATCTGTATGTCTAACAGTAAATGTTCCCATTGAAGAACATATAACTTCAATTTTTATCCTTGTCTTACGGAACAGAACGTTTTTACGAAAATCCTAAGGAGACTATTTTTATGAAGATTACAGTCATTTTAAAAACAACGCTGCTGATGTTATCCTTTGCATTAGTGATCTGTCTTGTTTCTATACCTGTAGCAGTGGCTCAGGAAGAAGAGGCAGAGGAACCCGAGATGGCGGCTGATGAAGATGTTATTGAACTGGAAGAAGTGGTAGTTGTTGGTACACGGGCAGCACCTCGTTCCCGGCTTGATTCGGCTGTCCCGATTGATATCGTATCAAATGAGGACTTTCAGAAACAGGGCAGCACTGACCTGCCAAATCTGTTAAGAACTTTAGTCCCATCATACAACGTCAATACGCAACCGATCAGTGATGCTGGCACAGTCGTGCGTCCTGCGAACCTTCGTGGATTAGCACCTGACCACACACTCGTATTAGTTAACAACAAACGGCGCCATCGTGCTGCAGTTATACACTGGCTCGGAAACGGGTTATCTGATGGCGCACAAGGTCCCGATCTTTCACCTATACCCGCTATTGCTCTAAGACAGGTTGAAGTGCTGCGCGATGGCGCATCCGCACAGTACGGCTCAGATGCAATCGCTGGTGTGATGAACTTCCAACTCAGAGACAATTACGAAGGTGGAAGTTTAGAGTTTAAACCCGGTATCTATCATTACGGAGATGGACGGCAGTTCTCAATCGCTGGAAACATCGGTTTAGGAACGCCAGATACCTGGGTCAATCTGAGTATTGAACGCGGTGGGGCGGACCCAACGATACGCTCAGTCCAACGGAATGATGCCAAAGCATTAGAGACAGCTGGAAATACAAGTGTCAGGAACCCAGCGCAAATATGGGGACTACCAATCGTTGAAGATGATCTGAAGTTCTTCGCAAACTACGGAAGCACCCTCTCAGATGCAATTGACTTCTACGGACACGCAAACTATGCCAGCAAACGCGTTGAAGGCGGTTTCTATTTCAGAAATCCAAATACACGTAGTGCGGTATTTAGTACGGATAGTGGCAAAACATTACTCGTAGGGAACTTGTCGGGGTTAGAAGAAGGTGCTGATGCTAAAGCTGATGATATTCCAATAACTGACCACGTCCCTGACCAAACAATGTTAACTGCAGTTAAAAGCGACCCGAATTTATTTACGTTCCAAGAGATGTTCCCAGGCGGATTCACACCCCGTTTCGGCGCATTTATGGAAGATAATTCAATTTTAATCGGTGTAAAAGGTGACGCGTTTGAAGAATCTTTAGGAGAGCCTCTTTCCTGGGACCTCAGTGCATATTTCGGTAGAAACCACGCTGATTTCTTCATCTTCAATACCGTCAACGCTTCCCTCGGTCCTGATACGCCAACCGATTTTGACCCTGGCGACTATATTCAGACCGATTACAACCTTAACCTGGATGTAACATACCCGATACACGAATTGGTATTCCTTGCATCCGGTCTTGAATACCGAAACGAAGGTTTTGAAATTGTAGAGGGACAGAGAGAATCTTATCAGATCGGACCCTTGGCAAGTCAAGGATTCAGTGCTGCATCAAACGGATTCTCAGGTTTCAGTCCTATCGCCGCAGGTGTCTGGACCCGGTACAACGTAGCTGCTTATCTTGAAAGTGAAATCAGACCGATTGATAACTGGCTCCTCGCTCTTGCTGTACGCGGTGAGGACTTTGAAGATTTCGGTGGTACACTCAATTTCAAAGTGGCAACTAATTATGGAATCACTGAAAACATGAAATTCCGAGGTAGTTATAGCAGTGGATTCCGTGCGCCAACACCCGGTCAGCAGAACGCTTTTAACGTTACCACTGAATTTAATTTCCTCAAAAACGATCTGGTCAACAACGGTACTATCCCTTCTACTAATCCTGCTGTTGCAGTCGTAACAGGGAAAGAAGATAACGCTCTTGATCCGGAAAAGTCAAATAACTTCACCGGTGGTTTTACTGCTAACATAGTTGATGTAAACTTTACCGTAGACTTCTTTGATATTCGGATGAAAGACCGTCTCGCGCTCTCTCAAGATTTTGGATTAACTGATCAGCAAAAAGCGGATCTCATTAAAGAAGGCGTAACCAGTGCAGCAAACTTGCAAGAATTCCGCTTCTTTACCAACGATTTTGATACCACAACACAAGGGATTGACATCGTCATCACGGCACCAATCCCATCCCTGACAGGTACCGTAAGTGGTGTGTATAACTATACAAGAACCACTGTTACAAATAATGACCAACGGGTACAATGGATTAATGAATTGGAAGAACACGGTATAGCTGAAGAAGGTTTAGCGGACAACGCCAGAATTAAAGCCATTAACGATAAAGCCACTGCTGATAGAACCCCTGAAGAGACCGAAATTCTCACCCTAAAAGGTTTGGTTGATAATGTAGACCATCGTATCAAAGAACTTGAAGAGAACCTGCCACAACACAGAGCAAGTTTGACAGTTCTGCAACCTCTCAATGAGAAAATCGGTGCACTTGGGCGGCTCAATTACTTCAGCAATTGGTATGATTCTGAAGATAATGCAACCTATACTGGAAAGGTTACAGTTGACCTTGAACTTACCTATACAGCTGATAGCGGCATAGCCATCACAGTGGGTGGCAACAACGTGCTAAATCAATACCCCGATGAAAATCCTGCATATTCGGAAGACACGCCAGCAACGAAGGGGGATAACTATAATCCACCTGATATTGGCAATAAATATGGTCAATTTAGTCCTTTCGGATTTGATGGCGGGTTCTGGTATGCCAAAGTCGGCTATAGTTTCTAACAACCACATTAAACTTGTTAGGAAACGTATCGCAACGTTTCCTAACAAGTTATACCATTTCTATTATTATTTCTGTGATTACCAAAGGAACAAACATGAGCAAACAGAACAGAGACGCAGAATATACAATGGGACGAAGTGAATCTGAAACTGAACGGCTGATCAAACAATCACAACTCTATGACGAGGTAACGCGCCGATTCTTCCTCAGAAGTGGAATTGCAGAAGGGATGAAAGTTCTTGATGTCGGCAGTGGCGCAGGTGATGTTGCCCTTACACTTGCAGAATTTGTCGGCGATGAAGGCACAGTTATCGGCGTAGATGTCAATCCTGATGTACTTGAAACTGCAAAAGCACGCGCAGCAGAAGCACAATTTAACAACATAGAATTCATCGCAGGAGACACAAGAACACTTGAACTCCCAAACGACTTTGACGCAATCGTCGGTAGACTTGTCCTCATGTATATGGGTGAACCCGTAGACGCTCTCAAACATCTGGTAAAACACCTACAACCTGGCGGCATCGTGGCTTTCCAAGAGGTAGAATTTTCACCTTATACTGCCGCTATTCATCCAGATACACCTCTGATGAACAAGTTAATTGAGTGGGGACGCACCGTTTTTCAACAATCAGGGGCACACGTTGAGATGGGGATGGACCTCTATAAAACCTTCATTGATGCGGGGTTACCAGAACCTACATTGCATTTTGAAGCACCTATGGGAGGTCCAGAAGATTGGCACGGATATGCCTACCTTGAAAACAGTTTTCGGAGTATCCTACCACTACTTGAGGCTTACAAGATTACAACCGCTGATGAAGTAGATATTGATACGCTTGCAAGTCGTATCCGGGAAGAAGTCGCTGCAGCGAAACGACCTGTTATGTTACCCCCACATATCACGGCACACGTCACACTTCCGATATAAACACATGCAATCATGACCAATGCATATCTGGAGCAGACAACCGAACATCATAGAGACGCGACGTATACCTTAGGACGTACCTCCCATGAAACAACACGTCTCATAGAACAATCAAGAATCTATGGAGCATCAACGCGACTTTTTTGTGAAAGTGCTGGTATTTCAGAAGGGATGCGCATTTTGGAAATTGGAAGCGGTGCCGGGGACGTCGCGTTCATGCTCGCGCAACTTGTGGGTACATCAGGACAGGTTGTTGGCGTAGATATCAATCCTAATATTCTTCAAACTGCGCGTCAAAGAGCAGCAGATGCTGGTATAAAAAACATCCAATTCATCGCAGCGGATGCACGGGAACTGACTTTTCACAACAAATTTGATGCGCTTGTCGGACGGTTCGTTTTAATGTATATGGCGAATCCGCAAGAGGCTTTCGGTAAACTCATCTCACACCTAAAACCCAACGGAATCGTTGCTTTTCAAGAACCTGAATACACACTTTATCCCGCACTGTTCCACCCGGATACGCCACTCATAAATCAGCTCATCCAATGGATTTTAGAAGTTTTTGAACATTCTGGTGCCTATCTTGACATGGGAATAGGGTTATACCGTACTTTTATCCAAGCGGGTCTACCGGCACCGCACATACATCTCCACTCACCTATCGGTGCAGCAGAGAATTGGACAGGATACAGATACATGGAGACGATATTTCAAAGTCTGCTCCCCCTCATAGAAGAATACGGAATCGCTACAGCAGAACAGGTTGGTGTTGAAACATTAGCAGTTAGAATTCGTCAAGAAGTACTCGCATCGAAACGGCCATTCTTCTTACCGCTCCATGTAACAGCACATACCCGTCTGTAGCACAATTATCAATATGAATGTTGTGCAGAGAGTCTTTTCGTAGTTCGGGTTGAGTTGGCAAAACCCTATAGGTGTATAGTTAAGGACTTTTTGATGCCAGAAACCCTCTTCAGTCCCGTAGGGACGCTATGTTTATAGTTAAACGTTATACAGCCCCTCTTTAGTCCCGTAGGGACGATATGTGTAGTAACTCATCCTGATATAAACATATCGTCCCTACGGGACTGAAGAGAGGTGGGGTACACATTTTTCTATAAACATATCGTCCCTACGGGACTGAAGAGAAGACAACCTAATGGAAACACAACTGTGGTTGACTCTCAGAAAATACGGGTTCGAATCCCGTCTGCTCCATACAAGGTGTTTGACGGTTCTTTTATGTCCTTAAAGGAAGGACAAGGACAGTGTTTATTATTATACCACTGAAAAATGTATATGTCAACTTAAAATGGAAAGTCCTTCCGTTCATCTACTCCTACACCGCAATTTGCCTTAGTTCGCTGCATTTTCTTCGATTGCTTCTCTTGCTTCTAAGACCTTTTCTACAACTGTTTTCACATCTTCCTCATCAACAAACGGTGATAGGATATACGACTTTAAAGCGACGATCGGTTCGCCATAAGAGGTATGTCGGTAGCAATCGGTCGTAGAGATGAAAACACCTCTGCCTTCCATCGCTTCAGAATTGACGTATTGAAATATATCTTGATTATATGCGTTGTTAGCAATTAAGCTATCTTTGTTCGCAACATCTTCAAATTCTTGCCGTTGTATTTCAAAGGTATCCACTCCAACAGGGTATACCCGAAAAAGTGTCACAGTACCGAAATTACCTCTATTCAGCACAGTTGTCCCTTCCCTCCCATCCAGATGTTCGCGCAGAAGTTGTGTCATCTCTACGACGTGACCGAGTATAGCACGAAGACCTTCAACACCAAACAACCTGAGATTAGCAAGTGCTGCGAGCGGACCCGTACCCGAGCGTGAAGTCTCAAGCGTATACATACCTGGACGGTGTTGTCCAAAGTGATATAGATACGGCATCTGTTCCGGTGAACGTTTCAATAGGTCAAGGTCAGCCTGATCTCTGACAAGGACGATACTTGATATATAAGGGGCGAATCCTGTTTTATGAAAGTCAATTCCTACTGAATTTGCAAGGTGTAGATGCTGAATACGCCGACATGCTCCTGCTAAAGCGCGTACTGTTCTGGGTCTAAAATCTAACGGGTTTTCCTCAAAATCATAGTCATTAAAAACTGACCATGCCCATCCGATAACAGCATCCGCGTGGATATGTGGATGATAATCCAACTGATATTCCTCAACAAGCGAGTTCCGCATAGTCGTAATCTTTAATAGATTATCCAAGCCAAAAGCATCAGTCGTGCCTAATGTCGCAATGATACATGCGATCTTCTTACCATCTGTGAGTGCCTTGTGCAACTCAGCCTCTAATACTTCAAGATCTATTTCGTTCTCCGTAGTCGATGGGATGGTAATCAGGTTTTTGGTTCCTATTCCGAGCCAACCTGTTATATTAGCAGCGCAGTAATGTCCCGTATCTGACACGAATACGAGTGCATTTTCGGGTGTGCCATCGGTGATTGTATCTGGACACGCCTTTTCTAAACCTATTTTTACGCCATAGAGTGTTGTTCCTGTTCCGCCAAAGGTAAACACACCGCCTGATTTCTGTGGGTCGTACCCGATCAGTTGTGATGTCATTGCAGTGACTTCAACTTCGGCTAATGCCACCAATCGACTAAATTCGTCCCAAGCGAGGTTAGGATTATGTAGAGAAGCCAGGAGTACGCCTATCAGACTCGGAATTGTGGTTGGTGCGATAACGTTCTGTTGTGTGCGGGGATGTCCGAAGATCGTCATCCCTTCAAGATATCCGACAAGTTCCTTCGTTACCGTCTCAACCGAAGACATGGTATCCGGTAGTTGTGTCTGCTTTGCTGCTTCAAAATCACCATGGATGATTGAACCGAGGAACGGCAGATGTGTTTTTAGTGAATCTACTTGGTCTAATGCTCGCATAATAGAATGGACAAAGTAGGAGTCATGTATCGTATCAGATACAGGTTGTGGAAATGCGAGTCTTATTTGATTTAAAATGTCGCGATGAGTCATGTGTCAAATTTAGATGGAAGTTCTTCTTCAGAATGTAAGTACCAACGAAATGCATCCATTGGGAATTTGTTAGGGCGTGCTCGTTTTTTAATTATACATTCACAGGGGATTGTTAGCAACCAAAAATGTGTAGAGATCCCAAATAAAGACATGAATATGTATACTTTTTCGCAATTTTTATACATATCAGAAGGGATATGTATACTTTTTATACATATCATACCTGATATGTATAGTTTTTGCGATTTTTTATACATATAGCAGACAATATGTATACTTTTTATACATATCATAACCGATATGTATAGTTTTTGCGATTTTTTATACATATCAAATGTGATATGTATAATGTCTGTACATATTGTAACGAGTTGTGCTAAATAATTGTGCTTCTTCAACAACATTCATCTTACATTACCCTTCTCTGTACAGGAAAAAACTTGATATTTCTGTAGCACATTCATCCTTGATTGTGCTATCTTTCCCCAACATTTATCCTCCATTTTGTGCCTCTTTGTACCGCATTCTGTTAGATTGCGATTTCTTTGTACCGCATTCTGTTAGATTGCGATTTCTTTGTACCGCATTCTGTTAGATTGCGATTTCTTTGTACCGCATTCTGTTAGATTGCGCCTCTTCGTAGCACATTCATCCTTGATTGTGCTTCTTTCTTCAACCCCCTTCATCCTTGCATTACCCTTTCTGCACATCGTTTGTATTGATAGCGTCTGTAGCACATTCATCCGTGATTGTGCTTCTTTTTGCAACCACATACGTCCTTGATTAACCTTCGCCGTATCACGCTTCGGGTGTGTAAAGTTTTTGCACTCAATTTGTCAGAATCGCGGAAGGCGCGGAGGACACGGAGTACGCTGAAATAGGTTCGGTTAGGAAACCGAACCTACCGGGCGGGACACAAGAGACAAATTATCCTGAAAACCCTATAATCCTGAAAACCCTATAATCCTGAAAACCCTATAATCCTGAAAATCCTATAAGGTTTCCGCATCGGTTGATGCTAACCCTTTCTTACGTTCCGAGGGTGGCACATAATACGAAACAACTTTCATGCCGTTCCGTCTGCACTCTTCTTGAATCTGTCTCAAATGTGCTGAGAGTTCTTCAACTGACTTGAACCGAGCGGAAAGTTCTTTTTTTATTCGATAGCATTCCTCAAGAATCGGATCAGTGTAATTTTCAAAGTTCTCTTTCATCTGATACCTCTTAAACTGATAACCGTCGTTTCAAGATAGACTCTCGGTTTGCTTTTTGTATAGTATACCATGAAATGCCATCATTTGGAGTATAAAAATAACCCAAGTTGCCACCTATAATTTTTTGGACATAGAAACACCGTCTTTAATGAAAATAGACTGATAATTAGCCAATATTTGTAGCGCAAACTTTTAGTTTGCGTTTCACAGGCACAATCTAAAAGATTGTGCTACAAGGTGGCAACTTAGATTAAACTAATCTATGGCGATAGGTGGCAACTTGAGTTATTTAGAGAAATATTAGATTACTCATAAACGGATGAACGATGTTGAATTCGCGAGACTTCAATCGTTGTAGTTTGTTTATTAAATGTATAAATTGCTCGATAATCTCCGGAAGCTAACCTAAACTGTCCTCTGTAATTGCCTTTCAGTGCTTTATGGGAACATTTGTCACAATTCACACGCAGCCATTCAAGCTTGTCGTGAATTTGTCTTCGGATTCTGCCATCCAAACGTCGTAAATCCCGTTCAGCATTTCGAGTCAATATCAATTCATACATTTTGACTAGATCCCTAAACGTTTGGTGACATCCTCAAGCGTAGACATTTTTCCACCAGTCTTGATATACTCGTCTTCACGCTTTAGGGATTCGATGAATTCTGGGCACAATTCCAAACCTTCGTCGGGATCGTAATCATAATCCTCAAGAAACAGTTCCAATTCCAAATAACAGACAAAAAACTCGTAGAACTCAATACGTAGAATATCTATTATTTTCATAGGACCTTCCGTTTCCATTAATTTAACGAGACGGTTTCGCGATACAAAAAGTCGACAATTGACCAATGTCTGTAGCAATGTTTGGAAACCATCAAGGGATAATGCTGCTACCTTTACCTTTGGCACAGGGTCACTATGTATGGACATACCCATTCGTCTTGCTTCTCGACCCAAAGGTGAACTCTTTCGTTGCGTTTCTACAGCAGAAACTCGGTGTTTCAGATATGCCAGAGCATCAGTACCCTTTATGATATTAAGAACATACTCCTCATGCTTTTCCAATTCTAAGGCAAGTGTGTAGTAACCGTTGAAAAACTCTCGAAACTCTCGTTCTAATGCCTCATAGGAACTCTTTTTTTCGAGAAGCGTAATAAGTCTTTCACGTGAGGCAAATACTTCCTCGTTAACTATAGACGCGAGCCAGTTGTTGAATTGTGTTGGATGAATGATAGCATTCTCCATGTCAGATTGGGAGAGTGTGTTTATTGATTGCAATTTATATCTCCGGTGATTTTTTTTTCAAATTCGTTAAAAATTTTCTAATTTCAATGAGTGAAGCATCAGGCTTCTCCTAATTATCCCTTGTCTCTCAATTCCGCTGGCATTTTTGTAGTTGTTAGTTTTATCAACTCCATCCGAGATATATTCAAAATAGTATATAAGATTTAAACGGATTTGTCAATAGTATTAACAACCTTAGGGTGTGTAAACTTTTTGTCACTAAACCTTTAGTACCTTCACCAATAATAGACATTCTGTTAGATTGTGTCTCTTTTGTAGCACATTCTGTTAGATTGTGCCTCTTTGAGCATCATTCTGTTAGATTGTGCCTCTTTGAGCATCATTCTGTTAGATTGTGTCTCTTTTGTAGCACATTCTGTTAGATTGTGTCTCTTTTGTAGCACATTCTGTTAGATTGTGTCTCTTTTGTAGCACATTCTGTTAGATTGTGC
Source organism: Candidatus Poribacteria bacterium (assembly GCA_965205065.1). Taxonomy (GTDB): domain Bacteria; phylum Poribacteria; class WGA-4E; order WGA-4E; family WGA-3G; genus MSPOR6. The sequence continues at coordinate 101,513 of CBDBFT010000001.1, forward strand.
CTCTTTGTAGCTGATCAAAGTCATATAATGATCCAGAAACCCTTCCGTGCCGATCTATGTAACTGGCGTGTCCTCCACGTAATCCGCGATTCAGACAAATAAAGTGACAAAAACTTTACACACCCACAACCTTAGACTCTATACAAGGTTGTAAGGCATTTGACGAAAGGTTACCCCGCGGTCCTTTAACAGTCCAATGCTAAGTTGTGTCCCACCGCAATGGATGATCTTTCTACCTTTATAGCGTTTTTCCCATGCAATGTTGGCAATGAAATTTTCTTCTCCGAAGATTTCGTCCATAAGAAGACGAAGATGATGTACTTCATTGTCATCAATAGTAATAAAGATGGCACCATCATCTTTGAGAAATTGGTGAAGTAAGCAGAGGCGAGGGTACATCATACAGAGCCATTTGTCGTGGCGAGAAAGATCTACTGCCAACGAACCAACAATTTTTCCGAGCCATTTCTGAATAGTCGGGTTGTTAACGTTATCGTTGTAAACCCAACTTTCGTTGCCAGTATTGTAGGGAGGATCAATAAAGATGCACTTGACTTTGCCAGCGTAGTAGGGCAGGAGTGCTTTGAGCGCGGTAAGGTTGTCGCCTTCAACAAGGAGATTACCTGTGCCAAGCAGTTCATTATAATATCCGAAGGATCGGTCACGGTCAAGGGTGAGTGTATGTATTGGCACTTCATCATGGAGATTGATGACTGCTTCTTTTCCTATCCAGTTGAGCGTTGGCATGTATACGGTTTCCTCATTACCCCTACACGGGTGTGAATCAGATGACTATTGATGAGATGTTTCATCTAAGGTTTCCACATCGGTTGATGCTAACCCTTGCTTACGTTCCGATGGCGGCACATAATACGAAACAACTTTCATGCCGTTCCGTCTGCACTCTTCTTGAACCTCTATTAAATGTGCTGTGAGCTCTTCCAAAGAATCAAATTTGGCGTTGAATTCTTCTTTCATACGATAGCATTCCTCAAGGATAGGATCGGTGTAATTTTCAAATTCTTTTTCTTTCATTTGCAATCCCCTCATTAATTCTGTCGGTGTAGAAAAGGTTATCGATTCACCCATCTCGGTAAACAACGATAAATAAATCTATTTTTCCAATCACCTCAGAACTGTCGTGTAATCTATTGTCAAGATGCTGCTATTATATTGTTGCTATGCAGAGGTAACAACATTCGATTCCGGTAAATCCCGGCATTCTTTCAAGTGGGAATTTGCTGCCGTATGTAGAGTAAAGAAATTCCGTTTAAAACCACCGTTCTTCTTGAACATATCAAAACCTCGCTCTACGTTGATTATGGCATGTTGTGTCTCTAAATGTCTCGCGTGAAAGTCATCATCAGGATCACTCTGTACAAATAACTGCACCGACCAAGGGAATTGGGTTTTCAACGGTTCTATGAGTTCTCGGACGATTTTTCGGTAATTTTCTTGATTCCGCTTTAACTTGCTTTCTTTTGCATGTTCTGTTTCATCATCCCGAATATGCTCCGCTTCACAAGTATATATTTTTACCCCTTCAATTCCCTGTTGAGTAGCAAAAAAACCGTGATCTTTCCAAAGAGATAAAATATATTCAATGCCTTTACGAAAACGACTTGTATTGTTTCCTTTTCCGATTTGTGGATCATAAAATCTTATCCATTTTGTGAAACGGACTGAACGAATGACAAGATCATCTACTTCAGTTTTTGTCAACTTATTTATTGGGGCAATTTTATTTTCATATCGCTGGCGAGATGCCTCAAAATCACTATCACGGTATTCTGATAATGGAATGATGCTCTCATTAAACCTTCGGTCAGATTGCAGCGTTTCCAGACTCTCCTTTCCAACAATTAGAGCATCGGCTCTGGTGTCCGTTTTCAGGTGATATGCTAAATCCAAAAAGGGCACCGATGCTATATCATTTAGGGAAACAAAACATGCAATAACTCGCTTGGATTTCTTTTTTAGGAGGAGCTCTTGAATCAAAAATCGCAATCGCTGCTGAGGCTTGATTGGAAGAGATACAACTTGTTCAACCAGAGCATCCCGCAGTCTATTTTCTGCATCAACAATGAGTAATCCATTTCTTTGGATACCCTTTAAGAAATCTACCGTCTGAATCGTATAAAGTTCGTCAAAATACGCCACATCAAACGCAGAAGGATCAACGACTGCACTCACCAGCATCTACGCTACTCCTTCTGTTATCTCAATTCTCGAAGACGTTCGAGGAAAAATCCGTTGGGCCATTCATCAATAAAATCACCTTCCTCATCAAGATGTAGACGTTCCGCCTTTGCCCCTTCAGATCCACGGCTGACATAGATTACAGAGACATCTTCTGGTTTAATCTCCCCTTTATAGACTAAACGCTGCAAGCGTAAAATCAGGTGTTCACTATGGGTTTCTATAAGGAATTGATTCTGCCGTGGATTTTGAATGGCTGCAGCTAAAAGGTCCCCAATATCCGCTTGTAACTTCGGATGTACGTGAACTTCAGGTTGTTCTACGGAGATAATCTGCTTCTCTGAAACCAAACTCTGAACGATAAAAGGTAGGAGTTGACTGACACCAAAACCGACATCCGGAAGTGCTACACTAACGTGTTCTGTGCGACGTGTATCTCTGAGTTTCACTTCAAATAAATCCCCTGAATCGGTCCCTATCGGTTTTACTTTAAGCTCATAGTCAATTTCAAGTCGTTTGAGCCATTCATTCGTTTCGCCAACCATTTCAGGACGATGAAGTAGTAAGTCCGGGAGCAAGTCTCCTTGATATCCGACGTGTTGAGGCGTGTTCCCCCCAAAGATATACCATCTCTCCGGTGGTCTCCGAAAAGGGCTCATGGGGAAAAGATCCGCTAAAGTTCGTTGTAAGGTATCACAAGCCGCCGTAGTGAGATCAGCAATATGAAATGTTGATAGTGGCTCGGAGCCAATACGTTCACGAAGTGTTGGCATATAAGCAGTTCCAACTGGGATGAACCCCTCAATTCCAAGAACTGTGTTCACCTCTTCCTTGTGTCTCTTGGCAATGTAAGTTTCCAAATCAAAATCTGATGAGAAAAACACAATCTCATCATTTAAGTCTTTTCGTAGGTAGTCCCAATAGTCCTTATTATTTTCTTTAAATTCCTGGATAGAGTATTGAAAATTCTTTAATCTCTCTTTCAGTTCCTCAAGTATATGTTCCTTATTCTCTATACACGCCTCAAATTCGGGTTTCCAATACTTTATTTCTTTTGTTAACCATATACACTCAGCTGCAGCTATTTTTGAAGGTGAAACACCATGAAAATAAAACATTCCTCTCTTATCTAAAGTTTTACCCGATAGTCGAAATTTAGCGATACACTCAGATGATTTCGCTTCATAAACACCAAATTGATCCAAAATGACTTCTTCCTTTAGGGAAGATCTCTTGAAATTAAATTCAACAGCTATTTTGTTTTCTTTATACGGTAATTGAACTATATCATTATCTATTATGTTTTCCACGCGAATTGAGAGGGACCGATCCAGATCATGATCAAAAAGCATCTCCTGAAAACTGCCGAGGTCAACAATCCCATTTTCGGTTCGGGGGAGCAGCAAAGTACCTACATCTCTGTCTGTCAGTGACTGTTTGAGCAGATTCAGTGCCTGCAGGATTGTGCTCTTTCCAGCACTGTTTTCACCAAAAATAAGTGTTATCGGTGCAAAGGGGATGCGTGCCCGTTTTCCGAATGCTTTGAAATTCTCTAATTCAAGTCCGTGAAGCATAAGATTTCTCCTAATCTGAAACCTTTGTGTAGTAGCACAAACTAAAAGTTTATGCTACGAGGAAACTACCACCGTAATCGGAGGAACAGATTATAGGGTAGTATACGATGTCTAAACGAATTTGTCAAAATGATGACTAATGCTGAGATGTTTCATCTAAGGTTTTACCATCGGTTGATGCTAACCCTTTCTTACGTTCCGAGGGTGGCACATAATACGAAACAACTTTCATGCCGTTCCGTCTGCACTCTTCTTGAACTTGTCTCATATGTGCTGAGAGCTCTTCAACTGACTTGAACCGAGCGGAAAGTTCTTTTTTTATGCGATAGCATTCCTCAAGAATCGGATCAGTGTAATTTTCAAAGTTCTCTTTCATATGATACCTCTTAAACTGATAACCGTCGTTTCAAGATAGACTCTCGGTTTGCTTTCTATATAGTATACCATGAAATGTTGGTGCCTTGAAAATTAAAATAATTTATGTCCAGCGACATTCAATTGAAGATCATAGATTGGATCCCGCCTTCTCAATCCGCTTCAAAACTTCATCTTTTCCAAGCAGCACGACAATATCAAAAAGGCTGGGACCAAACGATGTACCTGTCAATGCTATGCGCAATGTTTGCATGGCTGCAACGCGCTTGATGTCATTCTCGTCTGTGTATTTCCAGATGGATTCTTCTATTGTCTCTACATCAAAATCTGGGATTTCTTTCAATATCTGCAAAAGACTTGTCAGCATCTCACGTGATTTTTCTTTCTTCTCATCCGAACTCCCCCACCATTTCTTGACTGCTTTCGGTTCATATTCATAATCATCAGTAAAGAAGTAACGAGTCTGTGGGATGATGTCTTGGAATGTTGTGAGCCGTTCTCCGACTGCATCTACAATACGCTCCAGCCAACCACGTTCTTCCGTTGCATCCAATAAACCTTCTTGTTGCCAGAATGGGATTACCGCATCTGTTCGTGCTGCCACATCCAGCTGGTTGATATAGTGTGAGTTGAGCCATTCCAATTTTTTAATGTCAAACACACTCCCACTCTTGCCGACACGCGCTAAGTCAAATTTCTCTACGAGTTCATCAAGCGAGAAAATCTCCTGTTTATCATCGTAAGACCAACCGAGTCTGGCAACGAAGTTTAACATCGCTTCAGGAAGATACCCCTGTTCACGGTAACGGTTGACAGCGACAAGGTCACCATGATGACGTTTGCTGAGTTTTCTACCTGTGTCATCAAGAACTAACGGAATATGAGCAAAAAGCGGTAGGTTGATACCGAGTGTATTCGCAATCACAATCTGTTTCGGTGTATTGTTCAGATGTTCAGTACCCCGAATAACGTGTGTTATCTGCATCTCAGCATCGTCAACAATAGAGGTAAGATTGTAGTTCGGCATACCGTTGGAACGGACGATCACTTCATCTTCCAAAGTTAATGGATCAATGTTTCGTGAACCGAGGATCATATCGTCAACACGAATTTGCTTGTCAGGTATTCTTATCCGAACAGTAGGTTTTCTGCCTTCAGATACATATCGCTCTACCATATCTGATGAAAGTTCTCTGCACCTGCCATCATAAGAACGTGGGGATTTTGCTTTACGAGATTCGGCGCGTATCTTTTCTAATTCTTCTGGCGTGCAGTAGCAGTAGTATGCATTACCACTATCGAGTAATTGTGAGACGTACTTGTCATAGATATCTCTTCGTTCCGATTGGACATACTTTTCATCCCAATTGATACCCAACCATTTCAGTGCATCAAAAATCTCATGCATAGATGCGTCAGTGGAACGTGCTGCATCTGTATCATCAATTCTTAGGATGAATTTGCCGTTGTGATGTTTTGCAAACAACCAATTAAAAAGAGCCGTACGTGCTCCACCAACATGCAAGAAACCTGTTGGCGATGGTGCCATACGAACCCTTACGTGATCATCTGTTTTTTGGGATTCGTTCATTTTTGTCCTTTCTGTATCTTTGCCCAACTATCCCGTAGAGGTACTGTGCGGTTAAAGACCAATTTTTCTGATGTTGTATCTGGGTCAACACAGAAATACCCTATACGAAGGAACTGGTATCTACTGCCAGCAGCTGCATCAACAAGACTCGGTTCAACTTTACAGGTGTTTAAGACCTCTAAGGATTTGGGGTTGATGAATTGTATCCAATCTGCGCCATCAGGTGCGCTTTCTGGTTCTCTTTCTGTGAATAGTGAATCGTATAATCGCACTTCCGCATCAGCTGCATGCTGTGCTGACACCCAATGTAGTGTGCCTTGAACACGGCGTCCATCATCTGACCAACCGCCGCGTGTTTTTGGGTCGTATGAGCAGTGGATTTCAACGATTTCCCCTGTGTTTTCATCTTTTATAACACTTTCGCATGTGATATAGTATGCATGTTTTAGCCGGACTTCTCGTCCTGGTGCCAGTCTATAGAACTTTCGGGGTGGGTCTTCCATAAAATCTTCGCGTTCAATATAGATTTCTCGTGAGAATGGGATTTCTCTTGTACCAGCGTTCCCATCCTCCGGATTATTGTCAGCTTCAAGCATTTCAACCTGCGCTTCAGGATAGTTATCAATAACGACCTTTACGGGATTTAGAACTGCCATGACCCGCGGTGCATGCAGATTTAGATCGCTGCGAATAGAATATTCAAGCTGACCAATTTCAATAACATTGTCTGCTTTTGATACGCCTATCCGGTTGCAGAAATCACGAATAGCATCAGGTGTATACCCACGGCGACGTAAACCAGCAAGCGTGGGAAGTCTTGGGTCATCCCAGTCATTGACATGTCCTTCTTCAACAAGAACTCTGAGTTTCCGTTTACCGAGGATGGTATATGTTAGGTTCAGACGTGCAAATTCTATCTGTCGTGGTTGGTATATCTCTAACGATTCCAAAAACCAATCGTATAGCGGTCTATGATCCTCAAACTGCACATCACATAGTGAATGCGTAATACCTTCAATAGAGTCGGACTGTCCGTGTGTGAAATCGTAAGTTGGATAGATACACCAATTATCACCGTGTCTGTAGTGATGTTCACGTAGCACACGATACATGACGGGGTCTCGCATATTTAGGTTCGGACTGGTCATATCGATTTTTGCTCTCAGCGTTCGGGAACCGTCTGGAAATTCTCCGTTCCGCATACCTTGAAATAGTTTCAGGTTTTCTTCAGCAGACCGATCTCGGTACGGACTATTTTTACCGGGGGTTGTTAGCGTGCCACGATAGGTTCTTGTTTCCTCTGGCGTCAGATCGCAGACGTAAGCCTTCTCTTTACGAATCAGTTTTATTGCATATTCGTATAGTGTTTCAAAATAGTCGGATGCATAGAATTCCCTGTCTTCCCAATCGAATCCTAACCACTTCACATCGCGTTTTATTGCTTCAACGTATTCACTCTCTTCTGTGATAGGATTGCTATCATCAAACCGAAGGTTGTAAAGTCCCCTATAGTCTTCAGCGATACCGAAACTGATACATAAGGCTTTTGCATGACCGATATGAAGGTAGCCGCTCGGTTCTGGTGGGAAACGGGTATGTACTCTACCGTCGAATCTGTCTGTTTTGAGATCTTCCTCAATCTCTTGTCGGATAAAGTTGGTGTCAGTTGTGTTCTTGCTGTTTTCGTGTTTCTTTGTTTTATTCTCACTGTTTTTGACGTGTTCCATGAATACCTCCTCAGTCTAAGATATTATACATTGAAAAACAGATAAAGTCAATATAAGGTTGGAGGAGGTGCAGCGTCGTTCAGTTTTCGGTTTTTCTTGCGTTTTCTTCACAAGTGCTAAATACCGTCAAAACGGTAGGCTTAGATTGACGCTGATGGTGTCGCTGTAGCAAGCGTGGATTAAATAGAGTATAGTGTGGAATAATGTGTAGTCTCTTCCACACTTCCAATTTCCTATTATGACTTTGGGTTAGCTGCGTGTTTGTAAACGTTGCAATTGTTCTCGGAGTTGTGCGATTTCAGTTTCTGCTGTCTCAGCGCGTGTTTCAGCTGTCTCAGCGCGTGCAGCTTCCTGTTCAGCGCGTGTTTCAGCTGTCTCAGCGCGTGCAGCTTCCTGTTCAGCGCGTGTTTCAGCTGTCTCAGCGCGTGCAGCTTCCTGTTCAGCGCGTGTTTCAGCTGTCTCAGCGCGTGCAGCTTCTTGCTCAGCGCGTGCAGCTTCTTGCTCAGCGCGTGTTTCAGCGGTCTCAGCGCGTGCAGCTTCCTGCTCAGCGCGTGCTTCAGCTGATTCTGCGGGGGTCTGTAGCCACGCACCCGCAACAGGATCATATAACCCCAAACCTATATCATCCACATGGAAATCTAAACTTAGGACAGTAGAATGTAGACCACCATCTTCATCATCGGAAATCGCATCATACACACCATCAACTAATGTAAAACCCATCAGTGGCGTTGGCAGGTATATGCCTAACGCATCATATAAGAAGTAATCTTGGATGCCTAAGGAAGCATAACGATCCATTTTAGGTCCTAAATCGGTATCATAAGTGGTTTTGCTACTGAACTCCATCACAAAATCAGGAAGTTTACCCTCAACCCAGACAAGATACGTAAGCCGCTCTTTTTTCTCTAACCCAAAAGAGACCAACACATCCGGTGAAATCACTTGATGTGGGTCACCCTCCACATAATACATCAGTATATCACCAGAGACATAAACATCCGGTTGTTGTGCGTAATGCGCTTCAAGTGTTTCTATTGTGCGAAAGAGGATCCGTCTGTGGCGGTCGCTTGCAGCCATGGGTTTACCATCCGTATGAGGATAAAATATTGGTGTGCCTGTTGGAACAGAAGATATTTTCCGTTCATCTGTAAAGTCTGTCATCGGTGTTTCTCCTTTAGGCAAATACGTGAGAACATTGTTAATACTTCAACCGTGGAGACATCTTTTAAATTATATCTGAGAATTGATAAGAATAGCAAGCATTTTTATGTTCTGACTTTTGATAAGATTATGTCAAATAAATGAAACCACATATTAATGATGGCGTTAGTTAATGTTATAAGGAGTATAAGAAGAAGAATCTATACAGCGGGGTGGTGACAATGACAAAAGATACAAAACAAGATCCAATCAAACAGAAATCTTCAGAGGACCACAGATTGGGGTATTACGACTTAGCAATCTGTTACGCTGCTGCAAAAGCGCAAGAAGATGATTTCCATTGGGACGATTTTATTGATAACCTTTCATTCATTTGTGATAAATTCGCTACGCATATTAAAACAAACGGACAATCACAGATGGGTGCGTAAAGTTTTTCTTAATAGTAGTAGGCACTCTCCGAGTGCCGTTTCATCAAAAGGGTAGTGTTCTTAGAAACCTACCCTATTCTGTTTTAAATCACTTCACTAAGTTTTGGATGATTTTTGAAGATATTGACTAAGTTCGTAACCAATTTTTCAGGGTCATGCCTAATAACGTTCATCTGTTCACCACCCATCCATGTTCCAACTTCAGTAACAACCATATCTCTTATGAGATCAGCTTCAACGACGGTAATCCCCTCGTCTTCTAATCGCTCTAATTCTCTGTTGTAGGAGACTTGGACTTTTGAGGCATCTGCAACCTGAACAGTTTCTGCGGAGAGTGTTGAGATATCTTTTGCAAGGTTTAACACTTTCATCAGCTGTGTTGTGTCTTTAGCAAGCATAGAAAGTCCTTCATCAGACAGTGTCTTTATGCGGGTCAGTTGTGATACCAATACATTACGGACATAACCTTGCATTATCTCTTCTGGGGCAGGTTGATTATTAACTAAGACATAATCGATAGGTATTTTTGCATGATCAAGGATCGCGTTTACATGGTCTGTAACAGCGTATCCATCCGTTTCGCCGGGTTGTGTCATCACATTACACACATATATTTTCACGGCATTAGACCGTTGAATGGTATCAACGATTCCTTTGATCACGAGATTGGGCATAATACTGGTGTAAAGACTACCCGGTCCGATGATAATTGCGTCTGCATTAACGAGTGCATCTATAGCAGTCTGATGTGCTTGACAATCATAGTCTTCATCAGTTGGCTGATGTGCAATTTCATCTTTCCTGTCATTTTCCCGACCGTTCTCTCTCTGTTCAAAAAAGACGCGTTTAATAGGTTCTCTATTTTCCCGGATTGGGATTGTTGATTCACCTCGGACGATTTCCCCATCTGCAAGTTCGGCACAGAGGACAGTAGAATCCAATGTGACAGGAATAATCTGTCCGCGCACGGAAAGTAACCGGGATGCGGCTTGGATAGCTCTCGGGAAGTTTCCTTGAATGTTCGTCAAAGCAGTTAACAGAAGATTGCCGATGGTATGTCCATCAAGGTCTCCGTTACTGGAGAATCGGTACTCAAAGAGACCGGCGATCTCATCTGCATCGGAGAGTGTATACAGAAGTCTGCGTACATCCCCTGGTGGTAGCACGTCAAACTCTTCTCTGAGTCGTCCTGAGCTTCCCCCATCATCAGATACAGTGACGATAGCAGCTAAACTGTCAAGGTCAATGATTTTTTTCTCTGCTGTTTCTAAGTCTGTTTCTAAGTCGGAATACTGTTTTAACCCGCTGAGGAGGGCGGATAGACCGCTACCACCACCAATACAGGCAATTTTCAAAGACATAATTTCTCCAACCCATCTTACATAATGGTTATTCTTTAATGGCGAACAAGACAAAGTTTTTTGGCGTCTCAGTTAGAATAAAAACAATCTATCACATTTCATCTTCTACACATGAGAAAAGGTTTATGATAAATAACGGATTTAGCGTTTTATCTGTTTCATTAACATCTCTAAACGTTCAACCGTCTGATTACATAACATTTCTGCTTCCGGTGCCGTCGGTGCTTCACTGAATATACGGATGACCGGTTCAGTTCCTGATTTTCGGATATTCACCCAACGATCATCCCAAACTCGTTTGATACCATCTGTTAATTCAAGGGACGACGTATCCCTGTTCGTAGATGTAATTTCATCCTTGTATTGATCTAATAGTTGGGTTAATAGTTGTGATGCGACCGCTTGTGATGGAATCTCCATTTTTTTGCGGCACATTTCATATTTAGGCATTGCCGCAACAAGTGCTGAAACGTTGGTTTCAGATTCGACAAGGTGTTGAAGAATCGCTGCGATGGAAGTGATACCGTCTGTTGTATGATTGATTTCGGGATAGATGACACCACCTGTACCTTCACCTCCGATAACAGCGTTGACATGATGCATTTTTTCTACGACATAACCAACCCCGACCTTAGTTCTGTGTAGTTTTACGTCGTGTTTTATGGCTATATCGTCAATCATTCTACTCGTGGAAACTGTCGCGACAATATCACCTTTCGTTTTGCTGATGATAAAATCTGTTACGAATGCGAAGGTCCATTCACCGTTCAGTGCAACACCACTGTCCGTCACGATCACCACACGATCAGCATCCCCATCGTGTGCGAATCCGATATCAGCACCTGTATTACCCACTGTCTCAACAAGTTCAGTTATGGCATCGGGATTAGGTTCCGCAGGACGATTAAAGTTCCCATCCGGTATACAGTTTACTTCAATGACTTCACAACCGAGATCCTTTAACAGTGTTGGACTTATCACACACCCCGCACCATTACCGCAATCAAGTGCTACTTTCAATTGTGCGTTTCGGATTGATGCTATATCCAGCCAAGATGAATTGAGGATTCTTTCAAGGTGAAGTGTCGTTGATTCCGTATAAACCTGATGTGCGCCAAGTTTGTCCCACGGCATCAATTCAAAGTTCTCTTCTTGATATATGTTGCGTAATTCATCCCGTTCTGTCTGTGTTAGTAGTTTTCCAGAATCTGATGCAAATTCTATGCCATTCCACTCAACAGGATTGTGGCTTGCAGTGATTGTGATACTTCCTTGTGCATTAAGGACTTTTGCGGTTAACAGGACTGTTGGCGTTGGACACAAACCGACATCCATCACTTGACAACCTGTTGCAATCAGGCCAGCAAGCACTGCGTGACGTAGCATAGGACTTGAGGTGCGGGAATCTATACCTAAGACGACAGTCCCTCCACCAACAAACGTACCGAATGCCGATGCGAATTTTGTAATGGTTTGCATATCAAGTGATTCACCTACTTGTCCACGAACACCTGATACACTTATAATTGGACCCTTTAGTTTTTTCATGACATACTCCCCGTGCTGAAGCATCGGGGATTCTTTTGTCCCTTTTAGGAACATTCCTTGTTTTTATAAGGCGACTTTGGAACATCTAATTTTATTCCAAAGGGGACTGCCATAGGTCCCGCTACAGGGTTATTAAAACAACCCTGATACTTTTTGTAGATGTTGATAGCACCTATACCATCTCTGTGATAGGTAAATCCACATTTACATTTATACTCTCTACCACTCACTTTTTTTCTGTTCATGCATTTCGGACAAGTTTGTGATGTATAGGATTCATTGATTAACTTTACCTTGATACCTAATCTTTTCGCTTTATAGGTTATCAAGTTTGTAATCTTTCCAAAAGCCCACTGGTGTATTTTCTGATTAGACTTCTTTCTATAATCAACATCATCACGGATGTTAGTTAAATCACCTAATACAATAGTCCCAATGCCTCTTTTTGAACACAACTTGACAAAGGTTGTGGTGTGTTTGTGTAGACAATCCTTTATCTGATTGTCAATTGTCCTAATATTTTTCCACTTCCTTTTAACAAGTGTTTTAAACCTTTTTGAACCCCTTACACACTTACTAATCCTTTCTTGAAATGATGCGATTACCTTATTTCTCAATCGGTATAGACTTCTGATATACCTGCCATTGAAAAGTGTAGTATCCACACCATCATGACATACCATCGGATGTATCTCACCTATATCAACACTCATAACACCATCAGACTCAATCTGTTCTACATCTTCCGTCTTATAGACAAAATGCAATTCATACTGTCCATTATTGAATACAAGATGTATTACTGATATTTTGTCTATGTCTACATTCACAGGTAAAGGAATTGACAAAGGTTTATTATCTTTGCCATTAGACAATCTTAACATACCATCTTTATATTGGATAGCAGACTTTTTCCATGTGGTAGTGGTGTATCTCTTTTGTTTATGTGGCGGTTTTGACTTCTTATCACCCTTCTTACGCAAACCAAAGAAACCTTGCCACCCCTTGAAATACCTTTGCCTGATATCTTGAATACTCTGGGAATGTAATTGCTGCGATTTTGTTAACTGTTTATCTAACCACAACTCACACTCTTTTGAAGTATAGGAATATCCATGGGCATAATTCCATACATCTTTTAACTTCAAACATTCATTCCAGACAGATGCAGAATCACTATTCAACTTTTCTAATTCTGATGTTGGTATGTTCTTTATCTTGTATTTATAGGTTCGCATTGTGTTATCCTTTCGCATTGTAAGACCACTGCAAAATGGTGTGGTGGCACTCTCAAGTGAGAGGTTGCATCCACCACTACAATGCTACTTATAGTATGCCATAATACAAAACTAATGTCAACACTTTCTGAATTGATTTACATATTAGCCGTGTCTACATCCCCGCGCTAAAGCAACGGGGCCTTGACACGGGGGAGTGATAAGTGTACTCAACAGAAGTTCAACACGACTCTATCTGAATTAGGTTTCTGGGTCTACACATCCACCATGTCCACAATAAACTACATGCACCGATAACAAGCTGCCAGAAGATGTTGGTATACCAAGCAGGATACGTGTAATCCTGTGAGGTAATAGGGGTTAATTCATAGAACAGAGGGTTCCTAAGCACATCCAATCCATCAAAAATAGTACAGACTGTAATCACTGGATTCAGATGAAGAATCGGTCCAAAAATAGGTTGTAGGTCATTGATGTATCGCTCTAACGGTTTGATTAAAAAAGCACTACCAATTAGAACACCTAATAGCAGATAGGTAACCACTGTTCCAAAAAGCGTGTCACGAAAAGCACGCACCCAGCACATCCCAACTGCTCCAGAGGTAAAACTGAAAAGTGTCAATACAACGATCATACGCAATGCTTTTACGATTGGCATACCGATAACAACCGCAGCAAATCCAGATGAAAGCAGTATCCAAGCGAAAAGAGGCAGTAGACTGATGATCAGATTTCTAAGTATACTTTTTCCAACAACAGCAGACGACAAAACTAATATGAGGCCAGAATCAACATGCCGAGACTCTTCTCGGAAACTGATTGCAGTCAGGTAGGGTGCTGTTAGCAGGACAGCGAAAATTTGTGCGAATGCAAAACATTCCGCATTAAGACCGATTTTTGCTGACAATAGCAGTTGGTAAAACACCCATTGCAGAAAACTTGCGACAACAATGACTATAAATATAGATTTTGGCGTATTACGTTCTGTCTCAAACAGTCCATTCAACGTTGACATGATGACCTCACACCGCCTATTGTTTCAACAGATTATAGCATGACTCATAATGAAATACAATTCAAATGCTTGTTATCAAACCTAACCCTTGTCAAAAAACCTTTTTTCAACTACAATGTTAATGTGTATACCTTAGAATCTGTTTCACCTCAACGTAAAAGTGATTGGGATGCTGTTATCCAGCGTTGTCCGAAACGTAATGTATTTCAGAGTTCGGTGTGGCGGGATGCACTTACACATTCCTTCAAACAGCTTAATCCCGTATATCTACTGATAAAGGAGAGGGAATCCGTTATCGGTGGTGTGCCTGCTTTCGTATTCCAACCGATCCCTGGTATACGATTATGGTATTCAATGCCGTGGAACCTGTTTGGTGGACCCCTATTAATTAATCCAACGGATGTCAATACAAATCAACTTATCTCAAGCATAGAAACCTATCTACAATCCGTTGCATTAGAAAAAGGGTGGTGTGAAATGTGTTGGACGCTTTCTCCCGATGACAGTGTGAAATATGGAGATGCTCTAACATCTGCCGGGTATGAAAAGACAGATCACTTTACACATCATTTAAAAACAGATTGCGATATTGATGCACTCTGGCAAGACTATAACAAACGGGTAAGAGGTGCTGTAAGAAAGGCTCAGAAATCTGGGGTGGTGGTAACAGATACTGAATGTGATAAGGATATATCAGCATTCTACAATATGTATTTGGCGACGGTAAAACGTTTAGGTGGAACACCGAAGCCACACAAACTCATGAGATATCTTCTTCACCACGGTATCGCAAAACTTGCTATTGCGAACTATCAAGATACAATTATTGCAGGCTTGCTCTATTTGCATTATAATCGGACAGTAACGTTGTGGTGTGAAGCGTCCTTACCAGAGTTTTTGCAGTATCGTCCTAACAATGCGATTTTTCATCATATTATCACGTTGGCATGTGAAGAAGGTTATGAATGGGTGGATTTCGGGGCATCGCCACCTGAGAGTGCTGGTTTGATTGCACATAAGGAACAGTATCGTGCAAAGAGAACCGATTTTTGCAGCTATACAAAAACTATATTGCCAATGCGAAGATCGTTATGGACAAGCAGCGAAAGTTTGCTAAGGAGAATCTATACACGGTTGCAGTGAAAAAAGAACAATCTTACAGGTAATCTGAATTAGGAGAAAACATGACACGTAAACCAAACTTAATCTTTGTATTTGGAGATCAACACCGTCAATGTGATGTCGGTTGTGCTGGGAATTCACAAGTTCAAACACCTTCAATGGATAAGCTTGCTCAGCAGGGGATGTTCTTTCCGAATACATTTACAAACGTCCCGATATGTGTTCCCGCACGCGGATCACTGATGACAGGAAAACACCCACTCAGCCATAAAGCCATTTCTAACGACTTGCCACTTCCATTATCTGAAACAGGTATCGCACAGGTCTTCAAAGATGATGGATATGCTACAGGTTATATCGGTAAATGGCATCTTGGCGGTGTACCGAGAGATAAGTTCATCACACATGAAATGCGGTTCGGATTTGATCATTGGGTCGGATGGAACTGTCATCATAACTATTTCAATGCCCCATATCACGACTCTGATGGTAATAGAAAACAGATTGAAGGATACGAACCCGATTTTCAGACAGATAAGGCTATAGAATATTGTAAAGACTATGCTGATGAACCTTTCTGTCTCTATTTAAGCTGGGGTCCCCCACACAATCCGTATCCGCATGTGCCTGAGAAATATAAAGAGATGTATCCTCCGGAGGACATTCAACTTCGTCCGAATGCAGTAGATACGCCGCAGACGCGGCAGGATATTTCCGGATATTACGCACATATTACGGCTCTGGATGAAAACTTGGGTCGTCTGATGGCGGCACTTGACGAAATCGGTATTGCAGATGACACCATTCTTGTCTATACATCAGACCACGGGGATATGCTGGGAAGCCAAGGGCACGTCAGAAAAGAACGACCCTGGGATGAATCCAGTAGAATACCCTTTATCATCCGATGGAACAACAAAATCCCTGCTGGTGTAACCCGTGATACCTTGCTCAGTCTTGTTGACTTTATGCCATCAATGCTATCTCTATGCGATTTACCTATACCTGACGGTGTAGAAGGGATTGACCTTTCTGATGCTATGTTGGGTAAAACGATTGATGAACCGCAATCTGTCTTGCTTCAAATTCCTCTGCATGGGGGTGAGGGGTATCCTGCGGGTTTAACAGAATGGCGTGGTGTCCGGACCCATCGTCATACCTACGCGAGACACTACGATGGCACAAGTTGGTTACTCTACGATAACGAAAACGATCCGTATCAGATGAATAATCTTATAGATGATGCAGGTTCACAAGCGTTACGTGAAGCATTAGAAGCAGATCTTCAACAGTGGCTTGAACGGATAAATGATCCGTGTATTGCAGGTTTAGACCACATTCGTCAACTCGGTTTAGCGGAGTTGTGGAACCTTAGCGAACAACGTTTAGGTGGAAGAAAACCGCGTTGGGCATGAAGCAGACACAGCATTGACAATCGATTCCGATACGACCTCTGCTGCAAGGATGCCGATAGTATTGACATTACTGCCATTGTGTTTTCCCGTTGCAAGTGTAAAAAGGGTATCACCATCAAACATTGTATGTGATGGTCGTATTGCACGTGCCATGCCATCGTGTGCCATTTCAGCAACCCGTGTCGCTTCGGCGACTGTTAACGTTGCGTTCGTTGCTATAACGCCGATAGTCGTGTTCGTTCCTGGGACAATTTCGGCATCTAAAAGTCTTTCGGTGATGTCTATGTATACGTCATCTATTTTTCCACCAGCAATTATCTCACCCGTTGCAGGATTGACGACATTTCCTAAGGCATTAACAACTGTGATCGCAGCAACACTCAATCCTGACTTGAGGGACTTGCATGCGGATCCGAGACCACCAGGAGAGGGTATGACACCAGCTGCCCCAATGTCCAAATTGCCGACGGTTGCACCTGTTCCTGCCCCGATTGTTCCCATTGCAACAGGTTCAGTTGATGCGTTTCGGCATGCCTGATACCCCATTTCTTTGTCAGGACGTACCTTTGCGTCTCCGATGTGTAGGTCAAAGATGACTGCAGCCGGAACAATCGGTACACGAACGGGTCCTACAGGTAGACCTATACCATTTTCTTCCAAGTACTGAACAATACCGCTTGCAGCATCCAAACCGAAAGCACTTCCACCTGTGAGTAAGACTGCATGTGCTTTTTGGATTAATCGTCCGGGGCGGATAGCTTCGGTTTCTCGTGTTCCCGGTGCAGCACCGCGCACATCAACACCTGGCGTCGCACCTTCTGGAGAGAGTATCACTGTACAACCGGTTTTAGCAGTCATATCAGTCGCATGCCCGACCTGTATACCTTCAATTGCCGTAAGCGTTTTATATGTGAATTGCATATTGTGACTATAGCACGATTGCACTTGTTCCGCAAGGGAGCTGTGGTATATATCGCATGTTTGAATAGAATACAACTCAATTTGCTGCTATAATAGGACATAAGACAATTTGACTTGCGGAGTTATAGGATACCATGAGATATTATTGCTTGATTCTTACACTTCTGATTTTGTTTATAGGTTGTGCACCATCAGAACCAGTTGATATCCCTGATCCGAATTTAGCTGCTGCAGTGCGTACAGCATTAAATATACTGCCTGAGGAACCAATCATCCAAAAGAAATTGGATGAATTGGAGAGCTTATCAGTAGAGTATAGAGTTATAGAAGATTTGACAGGTATCGAAAAAATAACCAATTTAAAGACTTTATCACTTACGGATTGCGAAATTTCAGATATCACACCTCTTGCACGATTATACCACTTGATGAGGTTAGACCTAAAATCAAATCAAATTAAGGACCTAACACCACTTTCACAATCATCAAAACTGGAAATGCTGTCTCTTGAAAGTAACAAGGTCACTGATCTGACACCTCTTAAGGAGTTAACACTGCTTACGGAGTTGATTCTTAGAAATAACCGCATTGAAAACATTACTTCCCTTTCACAGATGACGCAACTGCACACATTATCAATATCGAGTAATCAGATCAAGGATATATCACCGATTGCTGAAATGACACAACTGCACACATTATTAATATCGAGTAATCAGATTAAGGATATATCACCGATTGCTGAAATGACACAACTGCAGAAATTATATATTTCAGATAATCAGATCAAGGATATATCCCCAATGTCTGGATTGACGGAGATAAGGACTTTAAGACTCGCAGGAAACCCAATCGAAGACTTCGGTCCAATCGGTAAATTAGAACGTCTTAGTGATTTTCAACTTGGGAATGCTGGAATTAAAGATATTACTCCAATTGTTAGGTATCTTGAGGGTCTACCTCATCTGGTATGGCTATATCTAAGTAATAACGAAATTAGGGACATAACATCACTTGGAAAACTGACGCAACTTGAAAGATTATCCCTTTACAATAACCAAATTAGGGACATCACACCACTTGAAAAACTTACACAGCTTGCGTCGTTAAACCTCAATAATAACAAGATTCATGATATTACACCAATTGGAAAACTGATACGTCTAAAATGGTTAGACTTACATAACAATATGATTAGTGATGTCACCCCTCTCACTAAATTGACACAACTCGTCGATTTAGGTCTTACAAACAATCAAATTAGTGACATCACTCCTCTCACAGGACTAAATAACTTACGTTTTCTTAGGTTAAATGGTAATCAGGTTTCCGATCAGGATTTGTCTCAAGTTCAACGTCTGCTTGACCAAAACCCAAGTTTGTATGTAGGCATTGAAGTTAGTCAGTAGAAGAACACAGATTGTAGATTTTAGGATAAAACAGTATGAAATTGCTACTCTACCCGTTAATTCTTTTGTTGGCAGTTACTTCCATTACAGCAGAAGAACATGTCAACTTCGGCACGCCGCCATGGCAACCGTTAGGTCAATATACACATAACGCTATACGCGAAAGTTCTGGAATCGTTGCAAGTAGACAGTTTGAAGGCGTTTATTGGACATTAAATGACTCCGGCAACCCCTCAACACTTTACGCAACTAAACGTAATGGCGCGTTAATCAAAGAAATTCAGATACGCGGTACGCGTAACATTGACTGGGAAGCACTCGCTATTGACGACAAGGGACACCTCTGGATCGGCGACATCGGCAACAACAGCCGAATGCGAATAGACTTAAATGTCGCTGTCGTCCAAGAACCTGACCCATACACAGAAACAGAAGCACACGTCATAGCAAAGTATCCGTATAGGTATCCAGAGAAAAACGTAGATGCTGAAGGTCTGTTTATTGCTGATGGAATTCCTTATATTGTGACGAAAGAGCAATCAAGTGCTGTACTCTTCCGTTTCCCTACTATGAAAGCAGGTTCAAAACAGATATTGGAACGTGTCGGTGAGTTTGCAGAAGCAAGACTGGTAACAGGTGCTGGCATATCACCTGACGGTAAAAGACTTGCTGTTTGTACCTATAATGCACTATGGGTATATCACAACGATGATGACGATATTTCACAGATGATTCAAAGCAAACCGTGGAGCTTACAGCACAATTTTCAGGGTGAAGCAATCTGCTTTGAAGGTTACAACCTTTACCTGACAAACGAAGCGCGCGATATCTATTCTCTGCCGCAATTCTGGTATGAAAAACAACTACAATTACCACCAAAAGACACACAATCTGCAATCTCTTTATTAACTCATGATAGGACAGCGGGATTCACAATAGAGAGCTATCGTGATGCAGGTATTGATATAGATGGTGGACATGTTGCATTAAACGCGAACGTCTCAGATGCTTCCGGGCATCAAGTCATGGATGTTCCTTACAGAAACCTATATAAAATCAGTACTGTCTTGACTCGCGGTCCAGAGTATGGACAGGTAGAACTCACCGTAAACGGCACAAAGGTTGGCGATGCTTATGACTGTTACAATTCAGAACGTATAGCAGGAACATTGGTAACATTTGGTGAAGTGCCACTAAATCAAGGTAAAAATCAGATTATATTCAAATGTATCGGTAAATCAGCACTGTCAACAGGTCACAAGATCGGTGTTGATTCTTATCAGGTATTACATGCTTCACCGTTTGTTAAACGATACATGATACTGGGACCATTTCCGAAAGCAGCGGATACAACCCTACCAGCTGCATCAACGCAAAACGCACTCAATCTTGACCAGACCTATACAGGAGCAAAAGAAAAAACTATCCGTTGGCGTGAAGCATCAACAAGATCAAGCGGCATGCTCGATTTTCGTTCAAACATTGGGATGATGGTAGGTGTCGTTGGATATGCCGTTAGTTATGTCTATGCGCCAGAAGATATGGACACTGTTCTCCTCTTAGGTAGCGATGAAACTGTAAAGGTGTGGTTGAACGGCACCGAAATTCATAGAAAACGGACGTATAGACGTATCACGCCAGATGCCGATACAATTCCGTGTCAGTTGAAAGCGGGTTGGAACGAAGTTCTGTGTAGCGTCGAGCAGAACAGTTGGACTTGGGGACTTTATCTGCGGTTCGCTGATGCTGATGGTGTGCTAAAATATAGTGCCGTCAGAGATCCAGACTAACATATAGTGCTACTATATGTAAATAGAGGTAGCATTTAGTAGCATTTTATGAATAGAATACGCGTATGATAAAACGTGAATTTTGGTTAAATTGCATAGAATACAATATCAAACTACCTGTCCATCTTACAAGCTACCTTTGTTGTCAATATCATTCGTCCGTACAGCACGCGCCGTTCAACCGAAATTGTCTCCGCCCCGAAAGTCTACGGATTTGACACCGGACTGGTTTGCTATCACAAAGGTTGGACGCAATTGCGGCAAGATGATCTCGGCATTCTGTGGGAACATCTCGTCTTGAATGAGATCATGGCACGAACACAGTCAAGGGATGTGAAGTACTGGCGAAACAAAAGGGGGCATGAAGTGGACTTTGTGCTAACGCCAAACCGAGAGTCACCCGTAGCGATAGAGTGCAAATGGGCTGCATCAGGTTTTTCTGTAAACCAACTCAGGACATTTCGTAGACAATATCCTGAAGGTCCGAACTTCGTCGTTTCTCATGATGTTGATACACCTTTTACCAAAACGTATGGCGATATATCGGTACAGTTTGTTGGATTAGATGACTTGATCGCACTCATCCTCTCATCCTGAAAGTCCTTGTTCAGACAATACTAAGGAATTTATATGTTAATGGCAGTGGCGCACTACTTCTGTACATCATATATAGGTAAAATTATCAAGACCACTAATTTTCTTCTCGGATCGATTTCAGACTTTTCTCTTCATCCAAAGATAAATCAACGCCTCTTATCATTTGAATTGCAAGGAGTACGATTTCTTGTAATTTATGATCTAATTTTAATGAAACTAAATCAGATAAATTATCATCATTTTGTCCATTTAAGAAGTCTATGAGTTGTCGTATAACCTCAATAGCTGTGTTAATACTAACAACATCACTTGCACAATTGCGGCGGTCACAAATTTCTGCAAGTGCGTAAATGCAGTTCCGTTTTATGTCGTCCTGACAGTCCGTTTCCAATTGTTCACGGAAAATGTTGATAACCGGAACCATTTCTTCAATTGGAAATGGTTCCTTCTTCTCACGACTACCGATTTTTCCGAGTGCCCAATAGGCAGCAATTCGATTAGCGTCCTCACCGTTTTCAATGAACGGTTTTAGACGTTCAATGACATCTATGCTCTTACAACATTTTCCGATTGCATGGATGATAGTTGGCAGAATAGTGCTTGTTTCGTCTAAATTCAGCAGATCAAAGAGAGCAGATTCTGCTCCAGTCAAACTAGTTTTTCCAATCGTCTCAATAGCAATTTTGACAACAATGTAAAAGTCAGTTTGTCCCTTGCTCTTGATTTTTTCAGGTGAGACTAATTCTTGGGCAACATCGTAAATCTTAGAAAGGCTGTCTGTATCTGAACTTTTTGCGGCAAGAAAACCTAATAATTCCATCAACAGCATTTTCCCTAAGTTGTCAAGGGAACTAACTTCTTGGAGAAGCAGATCGATAAATTCCTCTATGTTAGGACTCTGAAGAATTCTGGATCCTTGTGCTTCAATACTATCCAAAATTTTTCTTCGCGTATCAATTTTTTTCGTTTGCTTCAACTGTCTCAAGTTAGCATTTAGTTCTAAAACAATGCTTTCAATGTTTGAGTAGCGTGCCTTGGGAGCGGGAAACCCTTTCTGCCAAAGTGCTTCAAGATTCACTGTCGCAGTAAATTTTTCATTTGGACTGTTTTTAGGGTGTGCCTCAACATTCAATTCTCCCTGTTCATTTATGCTCATGAAGACAGAGAGAGGTAAATCTCTTTTCTTGAGAGGTCTTCCAAATTGAAATTCATGTAATTCTTTTTTTCTATATTGAGATTTAAGTAATTCATTTCTTTCTCGTAAGATTTCTTCTATTTGATTGGGGGCTAAAGTATTTGGGATTAATATATAGACAAAAAGTTTGGCAGAAATTGCTTCTACAGTTGCTTCTACTTTCGGAAGTAAGTAAAAAGGTTTAAGCCAATTTTCTGACAAATTGGCCCCAGAGTAAATATTGTACCATCTCGTACTGTTGTAATATCTGGAATTTTTCCTGGTCGCTTGTGCTTCAGTTATAATCAAAATTGGTTCTTGTGTGATGCGCTGTGGTGATTTAAGCCCGCGATGCTCCGATTTATAGTGAAAGATAGATGCTCCGCGAGCAACTGCACCATCACTATTAGTCAAAAGTGGTGTGTTAGATCCAAAGAAAGTTTCTAGGCGTTCTTGTATCGTATGTAGTTTTGTCATACTACCGTTTAGCAAAACACAATCTACTTGAGGAAAATTTGACCAGTCTTCTTTCAATCGCTTCGATTTTGATGTATCCGCATTGTCCATTCCATCTTTGACTTTTCGTAAGACATCAAGTATCGGATAGATAATATTATCATCTTCAAAATCCTTGATGTCAAGTCTGTTAACATCATTCAAGTTCAGATGCGGGGCAAGAAACCGGGCGACAATTCGCTTATACTCAGCCAAAGAGAATCCTTTATATATGAACGTTTTATCCCATACGGGTTTTTGGATAATTGGCGGAATTATGATATTGTCAAGACGTTTGTACGGATCCCAATTCCCGATTTCCTTCTCAAATTCACATTTTTGACTCAAACCAATCTTGGCTTGTTCTGCATATTGCCGAAAGGCACTATAAACCTGAGAAGCGTCGAAGTAATCCAGATTAGGTTTAAATTTTTCGTAGAAATAGTTTGCCAGTGACTCGTCAAATTTGTTTCCGCCAATATAGTTGTACGACCTTGTGATCGGTTCAATTTTTGGGGTGTTTAGATTCTCCTGATAAGTAACTTTGTGCAGGGACACCTCAAGTGTTCCCCCACCTAAATCGAAAATAAGGACTATTTTAGATTTTTTATCTTTAGTTAAGAATGCTTCAACTTTACCTCTAATTTCTTGATTTATCCTGTCATATAAAACGGCATAAGGTTCATCAAGTAAAATGGCACGTGGATTTTCATTGTTGTCTGTAGTTCGAAAACCAGCTAGTTTTGCTGCTCCAATAGTCGCTTCACGCATTTTAGTATTAAAGTAGGCGGGAACAGTTATGACTGCATTATCTGGAATGAAACCGAAATGTGACTTTGCACTGACAGCAAGATGTCTGAAAATCATAGCTAAGATTTGACGTGGCGTATAGAAAGTGCCATTAACTTCAAACTCTCTTTCTACTGTCCCAATTTGGTGCTTAATAGATTCAATAACACGTTCTGGATGCACTTCAAGCATTTTTTTGGCGTATTCACCAACGTTTGGCGGATGGTTCTCCTCAAAATAGACGTAAGAAGGCAACAACAACTTTTTTCGCATTCCATAACGTGCCGTCATCATATTGATAGGAACAATATTGGGTTCAAATTGATTCGTGCGTTGGTTCATAGAACCCCATGCCATTACGGAATTGGTTGTTCCTAAATCTATACCGACGTAATAGTTAGGAGTTGCTGAACTATTTGATCTCGGTTGTTGTGGCCACTGCCAATTCGGTTCAAGTTGGTTTTCCTGGCGTGTCACCTCTCCCTTTATTTTAGTAGGATCGTGTGCATTCAGATTTGGTTTCTGGTTGAACGTTTCCTCTAACATCCCAAGGAATTCTTGATACTGATCTTCGGTTATCTCGCGAAAAATTTTGCCATGTTTCAGTTTCACTGGAAAACTTCCGGTTATTACCCAGAAAACTTCTACAAAGCACGGTTTAATATACTTTTGATGTTCTTCTGGTATCGGAATAGATGTACTAATCCGTTCTATACCTTTCTCAAAATCGTAATAAGGGGTTTTCTTTACTATACCGATGCCAATAATTTCTTTAGTCCGATGGCGAGCGATAACTGTATCACCTACTCGCATTTCACAATCGCTGCATCGATCAATTGCAATTGTTCCATTTTGTCTGTCATATTCCCAGGCAGCCGTAAATAGTTCTGGAACTTCAGCCTGCATTGGTGCTATCATCCAGTACCTTGCTGCTTCTCTATTAACCGAATTTTGTTCCATTGCCTTCATCCTTACACGATGGAGATCTTAATGGTCATTTTGCCCTAACTAAGCCGAGAGAAGACAGCTCCGAGGGCAACTGCTTTATCTGCTTTATCGCTATCGTTTTCAACACGAACGCCTGTTCCAAAAAGTTCTTCCAAGCGTTGTTTAATCACGGGTAGTTTTGTCATTCCACCATTTAGTAGAACTATATCTATTTTCGGACGTTCGGAACAATTAAGTTTTGCTTTTGCGTCATCTAATACTTGTAGAATAGGATCAATGATATTATCGGCACGCGAATGGCAGTACTTATCGCCCAAGCACAAATGCTCGGCAAGAAAAGGTTTTATAATTTTTTCATACTCGCTCCAATCCAGACTGTATCTAAAAATAGGTAAGCAAGGCTGGCTAGGAATTTTGGGGTGACGATTAATCTCATAGGAAGGATTTTTAGGAGGAAGACTATTAATCTTAATGTCGTTAATCTCATCAGTCAATTCTATTTTTGCCTCTTCGGCAAAAAGTTGGAATTGGCGTTCTAGTGGATCCGTTCTGCTTATTGTCGGGTTCCTACCTATATAATTATTTAGAAGTACATTGGCTACTTTTTTGTCAAATTGGTCCCCACCGAATTTCTTATAGGGTGATTTAGCAATATCGGTAATGCTCAAACCTTTTTCATCTTTGGTGACTTTGTGTAGTGACACATCAAGTGTTCCACCACCTAAATCAAAAACAAGAATTTTGGATTTGCAAAGATTAAGAGGTCCATCTGTAGACTCTTTATTGCAGAAATAGTGCAACGCAGCTGTGGATTCTTCAAGTAAAATTTCATTGGTGACATCTAACCCAGCATTCAGAGCCGCCGTAATAGTTGCTTCGCGCATTTCGGATGGAAAGGAGGCTGGCACGGTTATGCACACCTCAGAGGATATTTCTTGGTGAAATAAATTAGAAGCTCCCTGTATTAACCATTTGATAATACTTTCTGCAACCTGAATGGGAGTCTGCTTATGTGCATAGAGCGCATCGTCATCGCCCCTGTCCATATCATACTTCGTGGATATAGCAACTCTTTCTGGATCTGTTTTAATTCTACATCTAGCACTTTTTCCGACATCCGCGGCTTTTCCTGGTTCATAATATACACAAGAAGCTAACAAACCATTTTCAGAATTACGTACATTAGAAATTATCTTGGGTTCATATCGGTGTCCCTGTTTATCTCTTGCACCCCACGCAATAAGAGAATTAGTTGTACCTAGGTCAATACCGATAGTAATTGGGGACGCTTTGGGCATCTTGTTTCCTCCTATGAATTGGAAATTCTGCTTATTTATCTTATTGAACTCATATTGAGCAAAGCATAAGGATGCGGTAAAATAGAGAAGAAAGCAAGATAATATGTGTTCATCTCTTTCCGCTTTAGATTCCCATTTTCTTTGAATTCTTAGTCCTTACTCGCTATAGTTCATTCGCTAACCAGGCGACAGCCCCGCGAGCAATTGCATACTCCGGATCATGAATATCTGCAATAGTGCTATCCTTAAAGAAACTTTTCAAGCGGTTTTGAATTGAATAGAGTCTTGCCATACTACCGTTTAGCAAGACAATTTCAGGTTTAGGAATGTAACCAAGCCTTTTTTCACTTTTTTTCAACACATCAAAGATCGGATCAATGATGTTTTTGTTTGTCTCCGATGGGTCATACTGATCAATAGAATCCAATGTTAGTGAAGGTGCAAGCAGTTCCTTAATACATTCCTCATACTCATGCAGTGATAGATCATATTTGAACGACTGACTTTCAGAAGGTCTTGTATCTATAGTTACTTTTTCTTGCATCAGATTTATTGGTTTACTGTTGTCCCCAAGCCTCTGCAGCAATTCTAATTTAGTACTCAATCTAATTTTAGCCTGCTCAGCATATAATCGGAATCTATTTTCACGTTTCTCGTTCTCGGAAGAACTATTTTCCTGATATTTTTCTAACAAGAAGTTTTTGAGTTTCTCATCGAAATTATCTCCTCCTATATCGGTGAAACGCGATACTGCTATTTCTCCTATATCCAGATTAGGTTGACCTTCTAAAAAACAAACTTCGTATAAGGTTACATCCAATGTTCCACCTCCCAAATCAAAAACGAGAGTCAACCTCGGTTTATTAAAATTAAACTGGTCAGGTGGCATAAATCCTCTATCTATCCAATTTTTGAAATCCCAAAAAGCAGCAACAGGTTCTGCAACTAATTTGGGGTTCTTAAATCCTGCTTCAAGTGCTGCCGACTCTGTCGCCTTCCGCATTTCCGGTTTAAAGGAGGCTGGAACAGCAATTGCCACATCGACTGGAAAAGGCTTGTTATGAAAATGCGTTTTCTCCGCGCTTTCCTTGAGATGTTTGAGAACCATAGTTGACAGTTCAGCGGCACTATATGGATAGTCATCGATTGGGTCGCCAAAGTTCTCCCCCATCTTAATCTTAAAAGACTTGCGGGTGCGTTGCACATCTTCTGGATCAATGAACTCTTTGCTATATTCACCGACAATCTGATAATCTTGCCCTTTTGGAAAATAGACACATGAAGGTAATAAAGGATCAAATATGAGTGCCCTATTTTTGTTACGCATGCGAACATCAATAATTTGCGGTTCTAATGGATCGTTTTCAGAACCAACCCGCCCCCATGCTATAACTGAATTAGTCGTACCTAAGTCAATACCGATGCAAATTTTATCGTTTGCCATTTTGCCTCCTATGGATTGTACTCATTATAATGTGCAATGACAGCACCCCGCGCAACCGCTTTTTCTGGATTTAAGATAGGACTAATAGGTACGCCTGGGAAAAAAGTTTCCAAACGTTTTTTAATTGTGTAAAGCTTTGTCATTGCTCCATTTAAAAGAACAGCATCCGGTGTTATGGGTTCTTTGGAATTAAGCTCGCTTTGTCCTTTTTGTAAGACATCAAGTATCGGATCAATAATGTTTTTGAATGCTTTTGGAGGGCAGA
Source organism: Candidatus Poribacteria bacterium (assembly GCA_965205065.1). Lineage (GTDB taxonomy): Bacteria > Poribacteria > WGA-4E > WGA-4E > WGA-3G > MSPOR6. Next base: position 129,403 of record CBDBFT010000001.1, read on the forward strand.
ACGTAGCAACATCACTCAAAGTTAAATGATTCGCGAGCACGGGTGCTATGATTTCTTCATATCTACACAAGGTCAAATTATAGGCAGGAGAGTCGCACACCCCATCCAGTGTTCTATCCCTACCTTTGCTACTAAACTTTAATTCGTATCTAGCCGGGTTGAAAGTTCTGGCACTTATGTGAGCATAAACATCCTCACTCAATTCAATTTTTGCTTGTTCAGCGTATTCTTGATATTGACGTTTAATCGTAGGAGTGGGGGCAGCGGGAAATCGATCCTTGCGAATTTTTAGAAAGTGTTTGGAAAGTAAAAGATCAAAGTAATTCCCTGCGATATTAGGTTTACGAGAAACAGTTATATCATTGACGCTAAGTTTTTGTGTTTTATCTAAAGAAACTTGATGTAGGGTTACATCCAAGGTGCCTCCCCCTAAGTCAAAAACTAAAATCAGTTTAGGTTTATCAACCTCGAAATCAATTCCTACTGCCAAATTCGGGAATAGTCTTCTATTCTGCTGATTCCGATAATCATATATAGCAGCAGTAGGTTCATCAATCAAAATGGTTTTTCTAAATCCAGCAAGTTTTGCAGCTTCCAAAGTCGCTGCACTCTGTTTTTTTCCAAAGCAAGCGGGTACGCCTATCACTACCTCTTCAAGAAATTCCTCTTTAGGAAACCCATATTTGGGAATACCATTATAGAGAGCTTTAAGCAATATGCTTGATATTTTTTCGGGCGTATATCCAAAGGGTCTATATGAAGTGCTACCCATTTGAGTTTTAATTGACTTCTCAACAAAATCCGGATTTGCAAGAAGCGTCTGCTTGGCATATTTGCCAACGATTTTCTGTGGTGGGTCGCTCCCAAAATCGACGCACGATGGCAGGTGGTCCTCAACAACTTCTGCATCAGGATTCATAGCATCAGGCATTCTTATTTTAACAACTTCAGGCTCAATAAAACTGCCTACTTGTTGTTTTGTATCCGCGTAAGCTACAACAGAATTAGTTGTCCCTAAATCAATCCCAAAGTAATATCTGCGTTTTCCATTGTGTTTTTCCATTTCAAGTCCTCCTATTCCTAAATATCTGTAGATGCTGCTGTTCCTATCTTTGTTATGAAATGTTTATATTTTATATCACATTTTTCAAAAATGTTAGGACTTACGCATTTTTATAAAATGGTGTATACTATTCTATTATGAGTACATTTACCCTATCTAAAAAGACAGAAAGTTTATTTTCTGATTATTGTCAGTTTTTGGTATCAAGTTTCACAAATTTTACACAGACCTATTTTGCTGATCATACTGAAAAGTGGAGCCACGATCAACTCAATCGGTTCCTTAGAAATGAGAGCATTCCTTCAAGCGAACTCTGGGCATCAGTCAAAGACGACATTGAGTTTGATGAAGATGGATACATCATTAGACATTATATAAATTTAATTTTTAAAAATCAAGTTAATTTCTGGTATAATAAAGGAATAATGCTTTTTGGAGATTAACTTATGAACAAATATGATGAATTAAAAGATAATCCGAATAAGTTTCAAAAACTAACGGGTTTTACTATTGAAGAATTCTTAGAACTTCTGCTGTATTTTACTACACAGTTTTTAGCGTTTGTCTCTACTAAATCACTTGATGGTCAAGAGCGAAAAAAACGGAGTTGGTCATCCTACAGAAATAGTCGTTTGCCAAATATGGAAGATAAACTTCTTTTTATTTTGATCTATCTACGACAAGCATGGACCCAGGATGCTCATGGTATGTTCTTTGATATGTCTCAACCTGAAGCGAATAAGTGGATACACCTCCTTTCACCGATATTACTTCAGGCATTAGATGAACTCGGTGAGTTGCCATCTCGCGAGGCAACACCTGAGACTTTTGAAAAAGAGACAGATGCTGAAAGAGAGACAACAGCACCCGAACATTTTTTTTCAAGATTGCACAGAGCGGCCGATACAGCACCCGAAAGACCAACAAGCACAGAAGGACTTTTATAGTGGTAAAAAGAAACAACATACGGTAAAGAATAACCTGCTTATAGATGCTACTTGCAAGATATTGGTCTTGTCTCCTACTTGCCAAGGCAGCATGCATGATAAACGCATTGCCGATGAAACAATATGTTTTTTACCAAGTGGTAGTTATTTATACCAAGATTCCGGTTTTTTAGGTTTTAATCCTGCTGATATTACTGTTGTCCAACCGAAAAAGAAACCGAAAGGCGGTGAACTGACAGCAGCTGAAAAAGCAAGAAACCGAGAAATATCGTCTATTCGTATCCGTGTTGAACATGTGATTAGTAGTGTCAAAAGATACCGCATTGTCAAAGACAAGTTGCGCAATTGGAAACAAGGTTTTAGTGATTTAGTCATGAAAATCTGTTGTGGATTACATAACTTTCGTCTAAACTTTAGACCTTGGTGTTATGACAAACATTTTGATTAAACTTATATAAAGTCTATTTTTGACGATGTCGTGATTTCTAAAGAGTTTGCGAAAGAGATTGAAGTTGTCTACCCTCAATGGAGTGGTAGCGACAAAAAAGTGGTTCAAGGCATCGGTATTGTTACTTGTGTTTATGTCAACTCTAAGACAAAGGAGTATTGGATCATTGATTACCGCATTTATGATAAAGAGCGCGATGGTAAAACCAAAATAGATCATTTACTGGAAATGTTGAACAATGCTTGCTTCAAAAAACAACTGCCGTTTCGGACAGTGTTGATGGATGCTTGGTATGCGTCCATGAAAGTGATGAAAGCCATTGAAAAACTTTCCAAGTTCTACTATGCGCCCCTGAAATGCAATCGGCTTGTAGACGATAGTGATGGGAGTGTTCTCCATCAACAAGTGCGACATATATCTTGGACACAAACAGAAACGCAGTGTGGTAAACGGATACACATCAAAAACTTTCCGAGAGGACATCGTGTGAAGTTGTTCCGGCTTGTATCTCACACCGGACGCACGGAATATATCGTAACGAACGATTTATCTCAATCGGATGCGAAGGCGACTAAAGAAGAATGTCGGGTTCGTTGGAAGATTGAGCAACTTCATCGTGAAATCAAACAGACGACAGGTATTGGCAAATGTCAGTGTCGTAAGTTGCGTGCGCAGCGTAACCATATTGCGTGTTGTTTACAAACATGGGTTTATATGAAGCGAGTTTCTCGTTCCCTCGGTCAAACGATTTACCGACTCAAAGAAAGTTTATTGGATGATTACATACGATATCGACTCTCCAATCCTTCAATAGACTTCAAATTTGCGTAAGTCCTGAATGTCAAACATTTTTTATACAATATTGTGCTTATATAGTAAAACAAGATTTAATAGGACATATTTTTGTTTCATGGTAAACTATGACTATTATGTCATATTCATTAGATTTACGCAAGCACGTGTTAGATTTTATAGAAGCTGACGGGAATAAGTCCGAAGTTTCTCGTCGTTTTTCCGTTTCCCGATCAATTCTTATAGATGGTTAGCGGCTGAAACCCCACTGATTCCGCAAAAAACAGGTCCAAAAAAATGAGAGTGATTGATGAGAAGGCACTCAGAAAACATGTTGCGGATTTCCCGGACTTGACTCAAAAAGAGCGTGCCGAACATTTCGGTGTTTCAGCGTCTTGTATCAGGTATGGACTGTGAAAACTCGGTATCGCGCGAAAAAAAGAAAGAGGCTATAAGCAACGTTGTGATAAGAAGCGAGCAACCTATCGCAAAGAACTCAAACGCAAAGAAACCGAGGGTAAATCTGCTGTCTATGTAGATGAATGCGGTTTTCGCAAAGAGAGTTTTAGACCTTATGCTTATGCTCCGAAAGGCGAATCTGTTCTCAGTCTCATCTCAAGTCAAAAATATCGCGCAACGAGTATGATAGCTGCCCGAATAGATGATGTGTTTACAGCACACAGTTTATTTGAGGAAAGTTGTAACGGAGAACGTTTCAACACTTGACTTGAACAAGAACTCTGTCCTCATCTCAATGTAAAGCACGTTGTGATAATGGATAATGCACGCTACCATAAAACTGAACAAACGAAAGAACTCATAGAAAACACGGGAGCAGAACTTTTGTTTTTGCCACCCTATTCACCTGATTACAACCCGATAGAACATGATTTTGCTAACATCAAACGGCTTCGTCAATATAATTCGGAGATTCCACTAAATGAAGTTCTAAACTTGTATCATTAATTCTAGTTTTCACTATAACTCAGGTAAAACGAGCTTAATGCCCAAAGTTGCAGGTTCACCGTTAAGGTTTCGATCAAGGCTGTAAGCATTTTCCCCTAGAGCTTCAACAGATTCAACGATCTCAGTCGCCAACGTTTCAGTGAGGATATAACCTTGATGTGTTTCAATAGCCTTTTTTACCAACCAGGAATCTGTTTCCACACCGAGCATAATCCGATCAGACTCGTCAAAACTTTTCTCTTTCCGCATATTCTGGATTTTTTTGATGAGTTCACGTGCCGTAATTAAAACGCGATCAATACCCAAGCTTGCAAGTTCACCGTTAAGGTTTTGATCAAGGCTGTATTCACTTTTCCTTAGGGCTTCGGCAGATTCAACGATCTCAGTTGTTAACGTCTCCCTAAGGATATAATCTTGATGTGTTTCAATAGCCTCTTTTACCAACGAGAAATCTAACGAGGGATCTGTTACCACACTGATCATAATCCGATTAGATACGTTAAAACGTTTTTCCTTCCGCATATTCTGGATTTTATTGACAAGTTCGCGTGCCATCCCTTCAAGCACCAACTCAGGTGTCAGCTCCGTTGACAGCGCAACAAATTTCCTTGCATCTACCTCCACAAAGAAACCTTCACGGTTCTGTGTCTGCACGTCAATTTCCGATTGCTCAAGCGTGTATGTTTCCTCTGCTGCTTGAATCTGTAGGTTACCGTTTGCTTCCAGTTCCGCTTTCAGTTGCATAGAATCAGCAGTTGCGAGTGCTTTTGCGATTGCTTGAACACCTTTTCCGTATTTCGGTCCCAATACCTTAAAGTTCGGTTTAAGTGTAACCTGTGCATAAGTGTCCAATTCTTCCGTGAAAACGATCTCTTTGACGTTGAGTTCATCATGAACATAAGATGACAAACGATTTATTGTCCCTTTTTCTGTATCGGATAGTCCACCGAGTGTGATTTCACCAAGCGGTTGCCGCGTCTTTATACCGGACCGATTACGCGCGGCGTGTCCCATACTGATGACATCACGCGTGAATTCCATATCGGTTTCTAATTGCGTGTCTATGAACGATTCAACGACTTCTGGAAACGTTGTAAGATGAACGCTGATATGTGCTTCAGGATTCAGCGAACCGACTAAATTACGATAGAGTTCATCTGACAAAAACGGAACAAACGGTGCAGCAAGTTTTGCTACAGTAACCAACACTTCATAGAGTGTCGCATAAGCAGCTTGTTTGTCTACGCCAGCTTCTGCCCCCCAAAACCTGTCACGAGAACGCCGGACATACCAGTTGCTTAAGTCATCAACAAACGTCTCAATTGCGCGTGGTGCATTGGTAAGATGGTAATTCTCCATATCATCGCGAACTTTGTCTATTAAAGTGTGCAAACGTGACAGTATCCATCTATCAATAGTCGCACGTTCAGCAACTGGGGGTGCATCTTGTAAAACATCGACCTGTTCCAAGTTGGCATACATCACGAAAAAACTATAGACATTTTGCAGTGTGCCCATAAACTTTTTCAACGCTTCATCAATACCATCAATCTTGAAAGTGCGTTGTGCCCAAGGCACTGTTGCTGTGAACATATACCAGCGCATGGCGTCTGCCCCTTGTTCGTTCAGGATTGTCCAAGGGTCTACTGTGTTACCACGACTTTTGCTCATCTTCTGTCCATCTGATGCGAGAACCAACTCCAGACACAAGCAGTTCTTGTAAGCAGGTTTGTCGTAGAGGAGTGTGCCTATCGCCAATAGACTATAAAACCACCCACGCGTTTGGTCTATGGCTTCGGAGATGAAATCAGGCGGATATGCTTTCTCAAACAGCTCCTCGTTCTCAAATGGATAGTGCCATTGCGCCGTGTGTGCACACCCTGAATCGAACCAACAGTCAATCACGTCCTGAATGCGATGCATTGGACCGCTGCATTTCTCACAGGTCAACACGACATCATCAACATAAGGACGGTGGAGTTCAATATCATCCGGAACATCCTCTCCGAGTTCTTTCAATTCAGCTATACTGCCAACACAATGCTGATGATTGCAATTATCGCAAATCCATACAGGTAGGGGTGTCCCCCAATACCGCTCTCGGCTCAATCCCCAGTCAATGTTGTTTTCCAACCAATTTCCGAAACGTCCATCTTTGATATGTTCAGGATACCAGTTTATTTGCTGATTGTGCTGCAGCATCTGTTCTCTGATAGCGGTGGTTCTGATAAACCACGATTCTCGTGCATAGTAGAGTAGCGGATTATCACATCGCCAGCAGAATGGATATTGGTGTGTATATTCAGATGCTTTAAACAACAATCCGCGACTGTCTAAATTCTCAATGATCATCGGGTCAGCATCTTTGACGTATTCACCAGTCCACACATCTTTGACTTCTGGAACAAATTTTCCATCTGCACCTACGAGTTGAACTAAGGGTAGATTGTGTTTCTTTCCAATCTCGTAGTCATCCTGTCCGAATGCAGGGGCAATATGCACCAATCCGCTCCCCTCAGTCGTTGTTACAAAGTCTCCAGAGACAATATAGTGTGATTTTTGCGTATGTATACCAGCATCAAAAAGCGGTTCGTATTCCCAATCGAGTAAGTCGGTACCTTTGTATTCATCAACGATTTTAGGGGTGTCTTCTTCAAAAATACTCGGAATACACGCTTTCGCAAGGATGAGATATTGTCCGTTATCTTCAACAGCGACATAATCGTAATCTTCACCGACAGCGACAGCGACATTAGATGGAAGTGTCCACGGCGTTGTTGTCCAAACAAGCAGATAGGTATTCTCTCTGTTTTTCAAGGGGAATCGGACGTAGATTGATGGATCATCCACCTCTTGGTATCCGAGTGCGACTTCGTGGCTTGCTAAAGTCGTTCCGCATCTATAGCAGTAGGGTTGAACTTTATGTCCTTGATACAGTAAGTTTTTATCCCACGCTTGTCGTAACACCCACCAGACGCTCTCAATATAGTCGTTAGAAAGCGTGATATAAGCTTCATCAAGGTTCACCCAGAATCCGATACGTTCAGTCATCTCGCGCCAATCCTGTTCATAGTTAAAGACGTTTTCTTTGCACTTTTCAATGAAATTCTGAACGCCATAAGCCTCAAGTTCCGCTTTATTTCCGATATTGAGTTGTTTTTCGACCTGATATTCGACAGGGAGCCCGTGTGTATCCCAACCCGCTTTTCTTTGGACATAGTGTCCGGTCATCGTCTTATATCTGCAGACTGCATCCTTCATAATACGTGCAAGGACGTGGTGCACGCCCGGAGGTGCATTGGCAAATGGTGGACCCTCAAGAAAAACAAAGGGTGTTGCATCTTTATGTATGTCCATGCTTTTCTGGAAAATGTCGTTTTCACGCCAGAATTCAAGCATCTTTTTTTCTTTATCGGCAAACGTGAATTGTGGTGATACCTCTTTAAACATACTTCATTCCTCATATCGTATTTAAAAAACAAAACCCATCACTGAAATAGTCCGTTTCAGTGATGGGTGTATCCGTATGACTTTTTATCTGCTTGCGATTAACCCACCACAGCATGACGAATTGCAATAATAATAATTTCTATGGTGTGATGGGAGCCTTGACTTGGCACAGTGTTGTGCGTCAATTCATTATATTGCAATGGCAGTGTAGTAAGCAATTGGTTAAACATCTGTATAATCTCGCTTGAGACGTTGGTTCAATTTGTGAGTCTATAAATATGATACTACATACTATGAGATGCTGTCAAATCTTTTTGGTATGAATCCTGAGAGATTCTGTGTATAATAGATATGACTTAAGGAGCACCTCAATGGAACAAAACAAAACCTTACATTTGCAACAAATTGCTGAAAAAGCACTGTCTGATTGGGTGTGTAAAGTTTTTGCACAGAAGATTCAGGAGTATATCCGCCTCCTCCGCGCTTTCCGCGCTTCAGACAGATTACGCGTCAGAATCGCGGAAGGCACGGAGAACACGGAAAACACAGAAAAAGAAGGTTTTGCTAAAATCACCCTATAATCGTCATTTTAGCGATTCCCAAGACCATGCCTGTAGCACATTCTGTTAGATTGTGCTTCTTCCTCCAACCCCTTTAATCCCTCATTCCCCTTCACCCTACCCCATCCATCTGATATATCTAATGCAGAATACCAAACGCGTATTCTGCCACATTCTGTTAGATTGTGCTTCTTCCTTCCACCCATACAACCCTCTAACCTTCCAACCTTCCCTCTTCCAACCTTCCACCCTTCCATCCTTCCACTCTTCCAACCTTCCACCCTTCCATCCTTCCCTCTTCTAACCTTCCACCCTTCCATCCTTCCCTCTTCCAACCTTCCCCTCTTCCATCCTTCCCTCTTCCAACCTTCCACCCTTCCATCCTTCCACTCTTCCAACCTTCCAACCTTCCAACCTTCCACCTATCCCTTTTCCCTACACCATCCATCTGATATATCTGTAGCACATTCTGTTAGATTGTGCCTCTTTTGTAGCACATTCTGTTAGATTGTGCCTCTTTTGTAGCACATTCTGTTAGATTGTGCCTCTTTGTAGCTGATCAAAGTCATATAATGATCCAGAAACCCTTCCGTGCCGATCTATGTAACTGGCGTGTCCTCCACGTAATCCGCGATTCAGACAAATAAAGTGACAAAAACTTTACACACCCGTTTAAATTATTCCATTGACATATTCAACAGTTTCTGCTAACATATATTTTGAAATAAATCTATTGGAGGAACAATGTCTGAAGAGCAGCAAATACATGATTTAGAAGAAATCCTGAACATACTTGATAAGAACATTGGTCATTTTGCCGACAAACTTGCGAAATGGACATTCAAAAAACATGAGTTCTTACGCGGCTTAGTTTCTATACTCAGAGATGATATCGTCCAACTCCTTGACTTTGAACGAGCAAGATTGGTTAGTCCTGAAATTGTTGGCAACACGTTGCAAGCGTTAGTGTCTGATATGGTGTTCACCGTACCGTTTCGGGACACTTCTAAAGGCACTGAGTTAACGATATACATTTTGTTAGAACACCAATCCACAACGGATCGTATGATGGGGTATCGGTTGCTATCCTATATGTGTCAGATATGGCACGCACAGTTGGAAGAATTAGCCAACGCGAACGTGAAGTCAAGTCAACAGCGTTTGCATCCTATCATCCCAATCGTTTTTTATACGGGAGATAGACAGTGGAAGACCCCGGTATCTCTCAACGCAGTAATGGATGTTCCAGAGGAGATGGCACCTTATGTGCCCTCATTTAAGACCCACATTCTCAGTGTTAAACACATTGACACGGACGAGTTGACACAGACCGATCATCCTTTTGTATGGTTAATGACCGTTCTTCAAAAGGAATCTGACGATGAAAAATCCATGCAAGAGGCGTTAGATACGGCTCTAACACAACTGGATACAGTAAAAGATGAAGACCCGATTCTCCACCGAAACGCGATGATATACCTATCACTGCTTGTAAGGTGTAGACGGCATGAAAGCGAGCAAACTCCATTGCTTAGAATGATAGACACTCGAACAGAAGATGAGGAGGTTAAAAGAATTATTATGACAGGCGCAGAAGCTCTTATTCAACAAGGACTTGAACGAGGTAGAATCAACGAGAAACGTACAGACGTTCTCAAAATAGTAAGACATCGGTTCGCTGAGAAGTCAGACACTGTTCTCAATGAGATTACGGCAATAGATGACCTTGCCCACCTTGATGACTTGTTTGACCAGGTCCTCACCGCAGAAACGTTTGAGGACATTGACTTTTCAAAGAATGGTAAATAGTGTATACCAACCTATATGTTACTATATACCTTTCGTCCCTCATGAAGTTTAAATAATTAAACGGTTAATGTCTTGTTTGCCTAATGCAGTCACACCCCTCTGCTGGCGAGGCGGGGAATGCCTAAAGACGAATGCGCATATGGCATTCGCCATGATTCATACCGTTGATTTCTTCCTAACCTCGCCAAATTACCCAAAGCATTATTTTAACTTCATCGCCTTGACTATCCTAACAGGTTTCTGTTCGTTATTCCATAGAGAACCAAAAGTGTTTGACGCACCGTGTCAGTGCATGGTAAACTATACCAACAATTCACCAATGAGAATGGAAAGGACAGTATAGACATTAGTCTTCAGGAGTTGTATTTGGTATGACAGAAAGACAAGGACCTCAAACTTTCAATGCGCGCGGACAACGCGGACAATATGATACTGTTTCAAAAGTAAGGATTCACCAAAACGCCGAAGACTGGTTAAGATTTAGCAGTGGTATCCCGGATGCAGAGGTCATTGAGGTGCTTGAAACTGAGCAACCGACTGTTAAATCCAACCGTGCGGATAGTTTTATACGTGCAAATGTTCAAGGCAAAGAAGTTATTGTGCATTTGGAACTGCAAACGCACGATAGCAGAGATGTACCGATGCCGTATCGCATGGCAGGTTATATTGGTAGGGCGATTGAGGCATTTCAGTTGCCAATTTATTCACATGTTATCTACCTGCATCCGCGGGCAGGGCAAACTGACCATGGTGAATATATTCAGGAGATATCAGGCTATGAGATTCGCATCCGATACAAGGTGATCCGGTTGTGTGAGTTGGAAGGTTTGCCATTTCTGGAGGCAGGTGTAAAAGGTTTGATACCCTTTGCCTCGTTGATGAAACCACCACCAGGCATGACAGCTGAGGATTGGCTTCGACTATGTGTTGAGGCTGCAGATGCAGTGCCACAGGATGCGGTATCAAAGGCAGATTATCTCACAGACTTAGCGATATTGAGCGGTTTAATATTTGATTATCCAACTATTCGTAAAACGATAAGGGAGGCGACCATGCAAGAATCATCGGTTATTCAGCATTTTTTACAACAAGGACTTGAACAAGGACTTGAACAAGGTAGAATCAACGAGAAACGGACATCCGTTTTCAAAATAGTACAGTATCGGTTCGCTGAGAAGTCAGACACTGTTCTCAATGAGATTACGGCAATAGATGACCTTGCCCACCTTGATGACTTGTTTGACCAGGTCCTCACTGCAGAAACGTTTGAGGACATTGACTTTTCAAAGAACGGTAAGTAGTAAATACCAACCCATATATCACTTTGAATAGAAGCACATTCTTTCAGATTGTGCTTCTTTGTAGTCGATCAAAGTCATATAATGACAGGACTAATGCCATACGCGCATTGACATCGTTGATTTATAGGTTTCGTTCTTCAACCTGTCCTACTAAATAATGCTATATAATCATTTAGATTTGGTATAACTACAGATCGGACAACCTTTCTTGTATTGGACACCTGGTGCCCCGCTGGGGCTTCTTTCTTTAGGCTATTGTTTTTACTATATACCTATCGCCCCGCTGGGCTATACACCTCCATAAAACGAATTCATCTTCTAATCGCACCAACCCCTCAGCAATATTACCGATCTTCCCCTCTTCCACCCATCCCCTCTTATCCTCTTCCATTCTCCCCTCTTATCCTGGTCAAATCCTGAAAATCCTGAAAATCCTGGTCCCCTCTTATCCTGGTCAAATCCTGAAAATCCTGAAAATCCTGGTCCCCTCTTATCCTGGTCAAATCCTGAAAATCCTGAAAATCCTGGTCCCCTCTTATCCTGGTCAAATCCTGAAAATCCTGAAAATCCCGGTCACTCTTATCCTGGTCAAATCCTGAAAATCCTGAAAATCCCGGTCATTCTTCCCTCTTATCCTGGTCAAATCCTGAAAATCCTGAAAATCCTGGTCAATTCTGAAAATCCTGGTCAAAACTAATTTTTTTCTTGACATCCCTATAATTATGGTGTATAATACATAAATGTTTCATATTAAGATAAATAAAAATGAAGAAAGTTGTTGCTTAATATGATTTTATGCGTTATTATATTCAACAATAACTTGTATGACACACTATCTATGATGTCGCAAAAACGGCAATATAACAGAAATAGATAAACTTATGTGTCCTACAAATCTTATAGAGATTATCGGTTTTTGACTTTATTTGTTATTTGATGATAGGTTAATATGAAAATTAATTTGCTTAATCTAAAGTATTAGCGTATAATTAAATAATATATTGGCAAATGCGTGTGTTTCAAGATTATTATTGAAGCACCGTAGCGTATAAGAAATTTAGGACTGAAGTAATAGTCCGAAAGAAGTGGTGGCAACGCCTCCATTAATGATAATACAGATATTAATATTTGATATCTAAGAATAGGTTAACAGGATTTCATTCCCTGAATCCTTAACACGATTTTTTGAACTTTATTTTTTAAGGAGATTACAATGTACTTGTCAAATAGATTGACATTTTCAATTTTTTCTTTATTGCTTATAGCAGTGTTTGTTTTCGTTGCCGCGCCCGCGATGGCACAGACGACGGTAACTGCGTATAGTGTGACAACCACTGCTGATGATACCGCAGATCCTAAGGTTGTAGGTAAAGTTGTTATAACGTTTACGTATTCCGAGAATCCCGACCCCGTACCCGTCCTTGCTGATTTTACAGCACCAGATAATACGATACCACCAAATGATGACAGTGATGCTCGCGATCCCCTGACAGGAACTTTTAACCAGGGTGCTTCCACGCCTTACGACAGAATCACAGCGGCTATTGCCCGTGATGGTAAAACCGTCACACTAACGCTTACAGGTAGCACAACTGTTACCCCTACAGTACCAACCGGTTTGATGTTGAAAGGTTATAGCACTGATTTTAGTGCTGATCTTAATAATGCTACTGATGCAGCAAGTGCGCTTACCCTTAGCCTTGCAGCGGGTTATATCGGCGGTAAAACTTATGTTGTTTATGTCAGGGGTGATGATGCTACTCAAGCAGCTCTACCCGTACCTGTACTTCCATCAAGTCTAACAGGAACAGGTGGTTTACCAACAGATACCGGTACATTAGCAGCAGCAGATGGTCAATTAGTCCGAACAATTGATCCTACAGATGAGACTGGAAATTCAAATATGGCTATGCCTGACCTTGAAAAATTCTTTAATGTCGGTGGTGGAACGATTAAATTAAACGTAGAGGGCACTGGGGCAAACTCAAAACATCTTATTATTAACGAGATTATGTGGGGTCTTGACAATTCAAAGGTTGGACAAGTAGGACATACCAATCAGCAGTGGATTGAAGTATATAATCGTCTGACTACCCCTGCTCCTGCTCCTGAATTTGAGTTTATAAATAATACATTCCCAGCACCTGCTGTTACAGCTGGAACTTCTGATTGGATTAGTAACATCGCTGGACATCAAAATGTATGGAACCCACCTATAAAAGGTAGTAGTGGTACAGCAACGCGTAACACTGATGGTTCAATGATAATAGGTGCGAATCCTGCTTTTGTTTCCTTATATCGTAGTAAACAGGATGGAGATGGTGCGAATGCCGGACACTGGACAGCATCTAATCGGGCATATTTTCCCGGTTTTATGGGAACTCCCGGTGGCGCGAATACCCGTGGCGGTCTTCCTGGTACACGTCCTAACCCATCTGCTTACACACCACCAAAAGATAAGGTTATCATCAACGAAGTTGGTAACTATATGAATTCTGATCACGACTGGATTGAACTTCGTAATGTGACTAATGCTGAACAGAGCATTAAAGATTGGAGACTCAATCGCACTGATGGTACAAACCGTACCGAACACAATATTGTTAAATTCCCAGACATTAAAATTCCTGCTGGTGAAGTCTTACTGTTTGTCAACGTAGCTCCGATTGATCATCCCGAACTCATTGCAGGTTTTGATGTTCAATTATCAGCTAATAACCAGCAACGCGGTGCTGGTCCCCAGAAATATCGGAAGATAAGTGGACTGATTATTCCGAATTCAGGTAACGGACTTCTGATACTGCGGAGCCACGGAGATAATAAATTCCAGAAAAGCCGCGCACATCTCCACGATGCAGTTGGTTACTCAAGAGTGACACATAACACAATTGATTCTGGCGAAAAAGAACCAGAGGCTGGCAATACATATTGGAAAACAGATGCGTGGCCCATCAACGGACATTCTGGAGATAATTACAGAGCGTATAATGCAAAAGATTCCAATAACAATAACGCCTCGCTTGATCCTAATCAGGGTGTTTTCAAAGTGGGTCAGAACAACACGGCTATGGTCTGGGCACGTAGTGGCACAGCACACGGTTGGCGTAAAGGTGGCGGATCCCACGTAGGTTATGTTGGTGGTCTTGGTTACCAACGCGGTGTAATGGGTAAAGGAACTCCTGGATACCATAACGATGCTGTCAAAAATGTTGTTGCTAATCTTGGTGGCGGTCAGTTGGTTATCAGTGAGCTTATGCTCACAACAGATAATGGACGTTACCCACAGTGGATTGAACTCCATAACACATCTAAAACAAACGGTATCGATCTTCAAGCTGATGGAACTGAACCTAAGGTCGGATGGCGAATGATTATTGAAAACCATAACTCCGGCAAATGGAAAACTGCAGCAAGTGACAAGACCTATATTACCATTAACTTGAAAGATCTATTCCGTTATATTCCACCGAATCAGACGGTGCTTATCGTTTCTGATGTAGCCAGAAATTCACAGACTACTAATAGTAAGCACTTCCCAAATCACCGCGTAGTGAGTATTTGGGAAAAGAAAAGAGGCGAGTTCCTTATGAAAGATCGTCGAGACACCATCCTGAACGCAGAAGGTGGTTTCTATATCAAAATCATTGATGCCAATAACGTTGTAAGTGATGAGATCGGTAACCTTGACGGTAAGGCAGCGAGTCTCCGTGGTGCTGTTCCTTATGATGATGCTTTCGGTTGGAGTTGGCTTGGAGGCACTCTTGAAGATGCAATGGGTAAAACTCTGGCTGACACATTGACAGACAGGAATGAACGGACATCGTTAATCCGTCTTAAGAACGCTGATAAAACATATCGTGCTGGTACACCTATCCGACCGGTTGCAGATGATCCTGAAACCGCCGATGTGGATGAAACTGTGGCAGCCAATGTAATGCGTGGTTCTGTAATACCGTTGGGGACCGATGAGACTATGTTCTCAAAGGATGCTGCTTGGGTGCATGCTGTTGATACCAGGATGGCAAGAGCTAAATTTACCTATTATGGTGCTGCTACCGATAAGGGCACACCAGGACATACAGCGAATACACCACTCCCCGTTGAACTGTCCTTCTTCCGTCCAACACTGGAAAATGGTAAAGTTACGATACAGTGGACAACGGAATCCGAACTTGACAACGCTGGATTCAATATCCTCCGTAGCGAAACTCGCAACGGTGAATTCACACAGGTCAACGAACAGATGATACAAGGTAAAGGCACAACGGCACAACGTAGCACCTATAAATGGGTTGATACGACGGCAAAGCCTGGTGCAGTTTACTACTACCAGATTGAAGATGTATCTTTCGCAGGTGAGCATACTAAGCTTGCTACTACCAAGTTGAAAGGCTTGATCTCAGCGAAAGGAAAACTCACAACATCGTGGGGCGACATCAAAAACGCTTCACAATAAGGTTAAATTTCAGGGATAATTTAACTAATCTCCTCAACAAGAAGCCACCTCCCGCGTGGCTTCTTGAGGAAAATCTTACTAACCTATCTCTATATGAAGGGACATCTGCAAGTTGCCGTGCATTGTCCCTTCCGTATTCCAATATGGAATTCTAAAGCAAGGGGTCTCGCATTAGCGGGATCCCTGTTTTAGGGACCAGGATTTGACCAGGATTTGACCAGGATTGACTGGATTTACTGGATTTACTGGATTTACTGGATTTCACCAGGATAAGAGGGACCAGGATTGACCAGGATAAGACCAGGATAAGAGGGACCAGGATTGACAGGATTATAGGATTTCAACAGGATTGACCAGGATTGACCAGGATTTACAAGATAAGAGGTTCCAGGATTTACAAGATAAGAGGTTTCTTTTTGTATTTTATCCTTCTGAAAATGGGGAAACCTTTTGCGGTTCATCTCTTGTCTTATCCTGGTGAAATCCTATAATCCTGTCAATCCTGGTCTAGGAGAATATAATGCAGGAAGAGAAATTAACATATCAAATAATCGGATGCGCAATGAAAGTGCATAACTTCCTGGGTTGTGGATTTAAAGAAGTAATTTATCAACGGGCACTTGCTATTGAGTTAAAACGTTCCGGTATCAAATTTAAGCGAGAGGTGGAATTTCCTATCTATTATGATAAGATAGAAGTCGGCTCAAGAAGAGCAGATTTCATCGTAGCGGAAAAAGTTGTCGTTGAACTAAAAGCACTGATTGTGCCTCTTTTGTAGCACATTCTGTTAGATTGTGCCTCTTTTGTAGCACATGCTGTTAGATTGTGCCATTCTTTGTAGCACATTCTGTTAGATTGTGCCTCTTTTGTAGCACATGCTGTTAGATTGTGCCATTCTTTGTAGCACATTCTGTTAGATTGTGCCTCTTTTGTAGCACATGCTGTTAGATTGTGCTTCTTTGAGCATCATTGATCCTTGATTGTGCTACAGTACTGAGATTATTCCGTATCAATATCTTCTGCATGGAAATGACTTGCCAGCAGTCAATGTATAGCAATACACGTCATTTGGTATAGGTTTCCATCTCAGTTTTCAAGGTTCAAGAGGACCTGTGTAAACGCATCTATATCTGATGCTTGGGCAGCGACACGGGTTAAATGATCCAGATGTTGCAGATCATCAATGGCACTGAGAAAAGACTTTAGTTTCTCTGCGACATCGGTCTTAAACCTTGCTTCTAAGACTGTGAGGATTGCTTCAACGGCGTGTTCTTTTTTACCTTGTTCAATGCCTTGTTCAATGCCTTGTTCAATGCCTTGTTCAATGCCTTGTTCAATGCCTTGTTCAATGCCTTCAGCTTTTCCTTGTTGAATAAAGGTTTCTTTTCCTTCTTGAAGAAGGGCTTCTATACCAGTCATAATAGTTCTTTCAACCTCCTCATTTTCTGTATGCGTATTTATCATTCTCAGCAACTGAAATTGCTCGTTTTTTTCACGTCTACACCGAACAAAAAGGGACAGATACATCATCGCGTTTCGGTGCAAGGTAGGGTTCTCTGTCTTTATTGTATCCAACTGCGTGAGCACAGTTTCCAATGTCCGTTGCATGACGTGTTCATCTTCCTTCTCTTTTTGCAATACGGTCATCAACCATGCGAAAGGGTGATCGGTTTGTGTCAACTCATCTGTGTCAACCTGTTTCACGCCGAGAAAAAGCGTTTCAAATGATGGCACAAAAGGCTTCATCTGTTCCGGTACATCCATCACTGCGTTCAGCGTTACCGGTGCATTCCATCTACGCTCCCCCGTATAAAAGACAATAGGGAGGATAGGATGCAAACGCTGATGACTCGGTTTCACACCTGCGTTGGCTAATTGCTTCAACTGATCATGCCATATTTGGCACATATAGGATAACAACCGGTACCCCATCATTCGATCCACCGTGGATTGGTGTTCTAATAAGATGTATATCGTTAGTTCATCTCCTTGAGATGGGTCTCGGTATGGTACAGTGAACACCAAATCGGCCACTGACGCTTGCAAAATGTCGGTTATACTATCCGGACTGACGACTTTCATACGATACTGAGATTATTCCGTATCAATATCTTCTGCATGGAAATGACTTGCCAGCAGTCAATGTATAGCAATACACGTCATTTGGTATAGGTTTCCATCTCAGTTTTCAAGGTTCAAGAGGACCTGTGTAAACGCATCTATATCTGTTGCCTGGGCAGCGACTCGGGTTAAATGTTTCAGGTGCTGCAGATCATCAATAGTGGTAAGAATAGGTTCTAATTTCTCTGCGATATCGGTCTTAAACCTTGCCTCTAACACCGTGAGAATTGCTTCAACGGCGTTTTCTTTTTTACCTTGCTGTCTGCCGCGTTGTATCACGGTTTCGTAAAAAGGTGATTCGCTCATAATTGCCTCCAATTTCCCATCTTCAAAAAGTTCAGATGGATGAATTAAACCCCCAAATACAGAGAGGGCATATAATAACGTACCCCGGGTACGGCTGTCTACTGGAGCAGCCATCGTCGCTTCTATACACCTTTCAACCCACGCTTTAGATGTCATCCCCGTCGGGGGTCTCATCAAAGGTGTAAATGGCAACATACCAACATTACCCGGATCCAAATATGCCTCGCCTTCTAACTCGTAGACCCTAATCACATTATACGTAAACCGCAATCCTCCGATAACTTCATCTCCGTATGTATAATGTCCGGGGTCGTTTTGCCCTGCAGGGGGTCGGAGGTAGAAGACTGTGGAATAGACGTTCATCTCATGCTGGTGGACGAGAAAACTCACATACGCCAGCATCCGAAGCGGCATCGGTTTATCCCGACTCTCCTCGGTTTGTGCCTCTATATGTAGGATTGCCTCTTCACCTCTATCAGGCAGCAAGACACGATACGTCAGATCACTGTGATGTAACTTCACCGTAGGTTGCTCAGTGTTCAGAGAGTCCATCACTATCACTTGTTCTGTTTTCAGAGCTGCCGCTGCAAATCGGTTAGGTGAGTATTCTCCTAAATGTTTGAATAGTTCATCATAATGTACCATAATGAGTATTATACACTAAATTAAGGAAAATATCAAGGAGATCTTTGCGAAAGGTGTAGGGTTAAAATTGGTCTTATATAACCTACCAACAAGAGGGAATATCCTTAAATTGACGCATAAGGTGGTTGTAGAAGAAGCACAATCAAGGATGAATGTGCTACAGCAATATCAAGATGGATGTTGTGCGGAGAGGAGTAATGGAGGATGAATGTTGTTGAAAGAGGCACAATCTAACAGAATGTGCTACAAAGAAGCACAAAATGGAGGATGAATGTTGTTGAAAGAGGCACAATCTAACAGAATGTGCTACAAAGAAGCACAAAATGGAGGATGAATGTTGTTGAAAGAAGCACAATCTAACAGAATGTGCTACAGCAATATCAAGCTTTTTCCTGGGCGGAGAAGGATAATGTAGGATGATTGTGCTTCTTTGTAGCAGGGAAGGCATGTGTCAGGATATTACCGATGGTTATTACTGGGTCTTGGTGGAGGCGGATCATTGAATTCTAATCCTTTTTCGCTTGCAGCCTGTTTCCGTTTCTCCCAGTCGGCATACCATGCTTTGTAGGTTTCTTCGCGTCCTTCTTCGCGTCCCTGTTCAATACCCTGTTTAATGAGTTTTTCTCTTATTAATGTATAGCGTATCATGATAGCTCCTATTATTTCAAATGTCCCAATAACAACAAAAATTGCATAATGAAAAAATGAGACTGATTCTTTCACAGTAACCTTAAACGTCTCTAATGCAGATTCCGATGTTTTACTTTCATCTATCCAAATGATTACGGAATAGATCATTGTTGCGCTAAATATAATCAGTATCTCAAGAAATATCCAATCTACTCTCGCGGATAACAACGGTGTTCTTTCTTTTCTATTCAATTAATATCTCCTTCAAAACGATTCCATAATTTAAGATATTATACCATATTCTGTTGTATTAAACAACGTGGGTTTGATATATGGTAGCACAAAAACGCCGCTGGCGAGGTTTCCTAACCTCGCCAGCGGCGGTAAGAGGTTGATAATTGACATCCTTCCCCTCTTCCAACCTTCCATCCTTCCAATCTTCCATCCTTCCAATCTTCCATCCTTCCATCCTTCCATCCTTCCACCCTTCCATCCTTCCAACCCTTCCATCCTTCCATCCTTCCAATCTTCCATCCTTCCCTTTTCCACCCTGACAATTTCTTGCAAATAACAATGTTATCCATTATAATATAAATATGCTCAATAGAATATCTTTTTGCTTATGTTCCATACTATCGTTTATGTGCCTTGTTGGATGGATCGCAAGTTGGAAACAATCTATCAGAACAGGAAACGACGCTTATTGGAAACAAGAATATGATGCAGCAGTAGATGCTTATCAAACTGCTGTATCCGAAAAACCTGAAAACCCAATTATCTATCATAATCTCGGCACTGCATACTATAAAATAGGCAACTTTAGGAAAGCATCTACTGCCTTTCAAACAGCTCTCATAAGGGGAAACCTTCACAATTCAGCAGATGTCTATTACAATTTGGGGAACGCACAATTTCAATTGAGAGATTATACTGCAGCTATCGAGTCTTATGAGAATGCCTTGGGATTAAACCCTCATGATGCCGATGCAAAACATAACCTGGCATTAGCACGACAACTTCTTAAGCAACAACAAAACATGACAAAACAACAGCAGAAAAAAAGTAGAGAGAAAACAGAAGATGCAGAAAATGATCCGACTAACCTTTCTAAAACGGAAACAGACCAACTCCTTGAACTTCTGACCAAGAATGAAAATCAACGACGACAACAGATGCTCAAACAAAAACTCGATAGCGGATATAGACGTGATAAAGATTGGTAGCCTTAATATTCCGAAATTGCCTGCTCTGGCATACATTATCACGTTCAGTTTCCTGTTGCCCAGTTTTCTGTTGACATCTCTCACAACAAGTGTTCAAAGCAGTGATGTAAAAGTTGAAGCATCTGTCACTCCACAACATATACAACTGAATGAAAGAGCAACGTTAAAACTCAAAATATCGGGTAATACGTTGATGAATCATATTGAGGCACCGTCATTCAACTTCTTACCGCACTTCCTCGCCGTTCCGCTGCACGCTAAAACAACTCCGCGTTTAGTTGATGATAGACTTACAGTATCTATGGCATGGATATATGAACTTATACCACAGAAAGTAGGTGAAGTCGCACTCTCTGATGTGCGTTTCTCATACCAAGGTCTTCCCTATAATGCAAATCCAGGTATAATCACGGTAGGTTCTGTTGATAGGTACATAGATACCGCAACGGACGGTATACACAAAGTAGAAGCCACAGTAAGTAACAGCAAACCTTACCTGAATGCGGCAATTGAATATCAATTCCGCTATCTATATACAACAGTTTTACCCACACGCGAATCTCCTTCTTATGTACTGCCTACACTGACAGATTTCTTAGTAGAAGAACTGTCCGATAATTCTGCCACAACGACACGGATAAATGGAAGAACATATCATGTAGATGCATACATGAGACGGCTGTATCCACAAAAGACCGGTAAAATCCTCATTCCACCGGCAACGTTAAAACTACCCATAAGGGGAAATCCTAAGACACTCAAAACAAAACCGGTCGCACTCAACGTTCAACCCTTACCAGAAATAGGAAAACCCGCTAATTTTGATGGTGCTGTCGGTGAATACAGTATAAGTTCATCGGTGGATAGACGTAGACTTGAAGTACGTAATGCGCTGACACTTTCGGTCACAATTACAGGAACTGGTACAGGCAGTGGAAATATCAACACCGTAACTGCTCCGAAGATAACACCGATGAACGGTTTTAGAACAGATGCTCCCATTCTTGCACAAGGGAACAGTGCCAATACACGCATCTATCAATACGCGATAATCCCACTCAAATCAGGCATATTGCAGCTACCCGGAATTGAACTCTCTTACTTCAACCCGACGAAAGAAACCTATCAGACATCAAAAACAGATCCGATTTCATTAACCGTAACACCGAATCCGAATGGGACGATTGACGTTGAATCTGATGGCTTACATTGGGCATTATGGTTACTTCTTAGCATACCTATATTAGTCTTAGCAGTGGGTGGGTACCTAATCTATCGTGTGAAAGCAAAATCAGGCAACGACAAAAGTCCATCCGATCCACCGATGGATGCATCTATCCAAGCAATGTTATCTCTACAATCCTTAGGTACTCATGAAACAGCAACAGATGCTGTCGCCTTCGTAGAGTCAATAATAGGAATCATTCACCAGTATCTATGTCATCGACAGGAAACGGCTTTACAGCAGTTGACTCCGCAAGAAATTCAAGATATAGGTGAACAGATAGGTATATCAGAAACGGATCAAAAGGAGTTGTTAGACATCGTTACGAAATGCAATTATCACAGATTTGCCCCTGTCCCACTTACTGAGGATGAACGCACATCATTAATTTCACGAGTAGAAAAAGTCATTAACAACATTGAAAGCACCTGATGCTTTTGTTAAGAAACGTGAGTTTGATAAATCAGAACAAATAACTTCCGTAGGTTGGGTTGAGGTACGAAACCCAACATCTTGACTCATTATAGAGCAATACATGTTGGGTTTCGTGCCTCAACCCAACCTACAACGAATATTGCATTTTATTATCAAACTCACGTTAGTGTTAAGAAGGAGTACACTATATGGATATACTTTGGTTATTTATTCGATGGATACATGTGATCGCAGCTGTGGTATGGATAGGGGGTAACCTGATTTTAGCAATGGTAATAGTGCCACATTTCAGACAAAACTTACCACCCGTTCAACGCATACAGATATTGACACTGATAGGTAAACGGTTCGAACCGATCGTATGGGGATGCGTCCTTATCTTGCTTTTTACAGGTATGGCAAATATCTTCAATTCTGTAGACCTATTCTCAGCAGACAATGCTCTACTTGTAGGCACCTTTATGCGAACATTAGGGATTAAACTGTTGCTGTTCATTATACTACTCGTTCTCACTGGACTTCACAGTTTTATCTACGGTCCGAAATTGTCCAAAGCAATTGAAGATTTAGACCCAGAAACAGAGGAACTACCCGCAAACGTCAATTCAATTCGCAAACAGATGGCTATTGTTTCAAGCGCAATGGGGGTTGTTTCATTGCTAATAATATTGGCTGCAGTTGCACTCGCAATGGGACTTTAGTCGCTACATTAACACCTAACCGTTATCTATTAATACGAAATGGACGAATATCAAAATCTGTTCCTCCTCTTGATACTAACTCGCTCATAATACGTCCAACAAGAGAACAGAACTTAAAACCGTGACCAGAAAAACCGGCAGCTATCAGTAGGTTAGGACATTGTGGATGGATGTCAATGATGAAGTCCTCATCTGGGGTTTCGGTGTAAAGACAAACTTCTGCAGTAACAGTCTTACCGAGGGAGGGGATACGTTGATTGACATAACGATCCATCCGTTGGATATAATCAGCATCAGGAGAGCGATCACATGTATCAGGCAATACGGTAGCACCCAAACCGTGACGCGCAACCTTGACACCGTTTTCTCCAAAATACGGTATGCCGTAAAGAAACTCTCCACCCTTTGTAATCTCTGTGAAAACAGGAAATTGGTTCGGTTGGAACAGCGCGGTATCCGTAGGTCTATAATAACAGACCTGCTGCTGCGTCACTGTGAGAGGTAAGTCAAGTTCTTTAAGCAGATAAGAGGTCCAAGCACCCGCAGTCAATACGACTTTTCTACCTTGAAATTGCTTATCTCCAGTGTGGACAGTAGGAAAACTCGTCTGCCAATCTATTTGCCCTTCTATTTCCCTTTCTATATAATTTGCAGGTGTATTTTCTAAGACAGTTGCGCCGTGCTGCTCAGCCAATTGTAGATGTGTTAAGACGCATTCGGAAGCATACAGAAAACCGGTGTCTTTCTGCCAGAGTATATCCATATCGTCAGACACGCTAAATTGCGGAAAACGTTCTAACAATTGTATCTGTTCCCACCATTCACAATCTACATGAGTAACGTCTAAACTCTTCTTAAGGGATTGCATATAAGTGTCGCCATTTTCACCTAAATTGACACTTCCAGTAATGAACAACAACTGTTTTCCAGATACGGATTCAAGTCTTCGCCATTCACTATAAGCAGTTTTCATCAACTCTGTATAGAAGGGTTTGTCATAAAAGAAGCGAATAATGCGTGTCTCACCGTGTGAACTCCCCAATTTATGTCCCTGTTGGAACTGTTCTAACACCAGAACATCAGCACCAAGTTTAGCGAGATGATAGGCAGATGCACTCCCCATCCCCCCTGCGCCAATGATTATTGCATCGTAAATGTGTCTCCGCATGCTTACGTTTCCAACCTTTTGATTACCACTATTGGACAGTCCAGACTAAACTTGTGGGTATAAGCAATAGTCGGCTTGTGGAGTTCCCTCCTACCAATAGCAGTCCATCGGTAGGAGCGATCTCCGAATCGCGACCTTTACCCGAAGAATTAGAATGGACTGTCTACTATTCTGATAACGGGAACGGATTTGGCACAGTGGTAAAATTCTGGAAATGGTCTTCACCCCGAAGCAATATCGGTTTCCACGGACGTTTAAGCGAATTATCATCAGCTTGCTTGACTGATGGAGGGATGTAACGAATGGTTAAGCCGCATCTACGCCGCGTAGAATTATTGGGTAGGCTTCCATGAATAATTTTACCGTGATGTATAGACATCTCACCCGCTTTGAGCACAAGGTCAACAGCGTTTTCTGCATCCGAGTCGGAGACGTTGAGTTCCTGATTGATACTCAACAGGTTCCCTTCCTGTTCTGATGTACCGTGTTCTTGCACACCGTGATGATGACTACCCGGAATCACACGCATACACCCGTTTCCTATATCGCTATCATCTATTGCATACCAAGCCGTTACTGCGTCAGGCGGTTCAAGTCCCCAATAGGTTACATCTTGATGCCATGCGACAAATTTTTTCTTGGGACCGTACTTACAGAAGAAGTGTGTGGCTAATAGCATCACATCAGGTCCGATCAGTGCTTCAATCACATCAACGATTTTTGGATGTATTGCGAGGTCCCAAATGAATCTATAGTCAAAATGCCAATCAACGAGACCGATCTCACACTTTTCAGGACCGACTTCAGCCTCTAAAGCATCATATTCCTTACGAAAATGTGTCGTCTCACTGTTATCCGCTACCCGTATGCCAGTCAAGAATCCATTTTTCTGATATTCTTCAGCGAGCTGTGCGTTAGTCTTTTTCATATCGTTTTTCTATAAACATATCGTCCCTACCAAATCAATGCCAAATGCGCGTTTGGTGTTCGGCATGATTTGTTGGGACTAAAGAGCATATTACAGATGATTATTACTCGGTCTCGGTGGAGGCGTATCATTGAATTCTAAACCTTTTTCGCTTGCAGCCTGTTTCCGTTTCTCCCAGTCGGCGTACCATTCTTTGTAGGCTTCTTCGCGTCCTTCTTCGCGTCCCTGTTCAAGACCCTGTTCAAGACCCTGTTCAAGACCCTGTTCAAGACCCTGTTTAATGAGTTTTTCTCTTATTAATGTGTAACGTATCATGATAGCTCCTATTATCTCAAATGTCCCAATAACAACAAATTTTGTATATTATACCAAATTCTGTTGTATTAAACAACGTGAGTTTTTATATAGGGTAACCAAGTTGCTACCTATCAAGACTTAGGTCTGAAAACACCCTCTTTTGGCAATATTTAGCGTCCACTTCCAGATTATACCCTCAAAGGCACAATCTAACAGAATGTGATACAAAAAGGCACAATCTAACAGAATGTGCCATTCTCCGTTTCATTTCTAACAGTCGTAGGTCGGTAGCACGCCGTGAAACCCGACACATAATCGTATTAAACTGGCAAAAGATTTTTGACTGTAGAAATCCTACAGTCAAAAATCTTTCAAGACTTACACAAGCGGCATATTATTCTGAAAAAACCGCTATTTCAGTTTCAAGTTTCCCCAGGTAGTGGTGAGTTTCTCTTTTGGTTCCACCGGAAGCAGTTCACCATCTTTAATCTCTACGATTTCATCAACACTGATAGCTCTGTTGAAGATATAGAGATCATCAAGATGGAAGGTAGCAGCTCTATATTTTGGACTTTTTCCGATATAGAGTGTATCCGCGCCCTGGGCAATATCAGCTGTAATATTGGTGTATTCACCCTGTAACTCGCCATCAACATAAAAGGACAGTTTTGTCCCCTCTCTAACGCCAGCTATGTGATACCATTTCTGAGTTTCAAATTGTGTGTTGTTACCACCAGGTCCGACGTAATCTGCACCTCTGTTCCCTGGGTTAAACCGGTAATGGATTCCTAATTCACCAGGACGAACCCAGATTCCTGGAGACCGGTCATCACCTGGTGCGGGTTTAGCAATTATTTGGCTCCAAGCACCGTTTGAACCTTGAATGAAGTTGATCCAAAAAACATAACTGTTAGCCTGATATTCGGCTAACTCTTGGAAAGATGCAACATGAACGCTTGCATTCTGATCAACGATTTCTAATGCACCCGTTCCGTGAACCATTTCTTGCGTAGTTATTTCAGCCCCACTCGTAAGAACGCCGTCGTTCCCACCACCGGTACCGTCTTTAACCTTGTCCCCATCTACTACACTATCAAAACCTAAATAAAGGATTAAACCATCACTGCTCACAGCAGCGAGTGAAACCAATTGTCCTCCAAAAACCATAAGAATTGCTATACATAAACATAGAAGTCATATTGAGTAAAACCTATAAATATGGTAAAATAAAGATCGTTGATGCATAATTTGAGTGCAAACATTTCATTGAAGTCAATGGACATGGGGGTTTAAGTATTCTATTGACACTTATTCCATACCTGAGCCAATAAAGATATATAAGTTTAAATGTATGTCCTATTTTTTTATGAGAGGTTCTCTTATGACTGACACAAATGAAAAACAACTGAATTTTAGTAGTCTTCCGAAACAAGTTCCCCTTAAGTTTTTTAACCGGTATATTAAACCGCATTTGTCAACAAGGAAGAAAGGTCCAAAACCTAAAGTATCTTCATATAAGACATTTAATTACATCCTCTATGTTTTACATACAGGTATACAATGGAATCAACTCCGGCCACGGCGTAACGAAATCCATTGGTCTAATGTCTACAAATGGCATAATCGGTGGTCAAAAGATGGTTCTTATGAGAAGTTATTTGAAGCATCTGTTGAACATCTTCTTGATACTGATCAACTTGACACATCTTGTTTACATGGCGATGGTTCAAACACCGTCGTAAAAAAAGGGGGAATGGCACCGGTTACTCAGGACACAAACATCAAAAAGGTGAAAAAGAGTTGACTATCACCGACAATAAAGGGTTCGTCATTGGTCCGATAACTGTCAGTCCGGTGAACAACCATGATACAACACTTTTGCCTGAAGCATTGTCCGAATTCATCTCCTTCAGTGATCGCATTGGAATGGAACTTGAGAGTTCCGCTCTAACGCTGGATTCCGGTTTTGATTCCAAGTTGAACCATAAGATTATCAAAGAACAAGGTCTGATCCCAGTGATCTATCCGAACAAACGGAATACTAAAGAACCTATCGCTATCGCTCGCAAGTTTCGGTGGTTTAGAAAAGATTTATACAAAGAACGATATAAAGTAGAGCGAACTTTCGGGTGGCAAGATACCTATCGGAGACTCGCACTTAGCTACGACAAACTCAAAGAAACCCGTTTAGGTTTTCGTAATTTAGCATATTCAATGATAAATTTTCGTGTGACTTTTAACAACTCTTAGATGTTACTCGCTATGACTTCATATAGTAAACTTCACTGTGTTACCTCCATAGATTGACCAATAGGTCTTATTTCTTAGTTCAGCCTTAATATACCAAATTAACGTGATACATATCACTTTTCTTGATTACCAATTGAGATCAACTTAATTTCGTATGCATGGCTGACATATCATTTAACGCATAAACTAATTCTACAATAAGCACATTTTTTTGTCAAGAAAAACATGTACAATCCATTACATGTTACGACACCTGCTGATTCCCTATATTCAAAATCCTACAAATCTTCTTTGCTCCCACAAGTTTCGGTTGCAGTTCAAACGCCATCAGCAGCACTTCGCGAGCTTCGGGATACAACTTAATTTCAACATAAAATTCTGCAATTTTTTTATACATCCAAGCAGTTTCACGTTTCGGCAACTCTAAAGCACTGATCTTTGACAAGGGTATTTTTGATGATTCTTGGTACCCCTCAATACTAAAATGATATAGGTAGATTTTCTTGAGACGATCCTTCACCTCTCTAATGAAATGTTTAAAACAGGGACGTTGTCCTTCTGCAGACAGCAACGATTCATAAATCTGCATCGCTCTTTCAATTTTACGATACCGTTCCGTAACAGAAGAATTCTGATTATCAAAACCGAGTTGCTGATACGCCTCCGCGATGAGAAACTCACAATCTCTGCTATCTTCATAGTTGAAAAAATCGTCAATACTCCATTTGCGTCCCTTCTTCTCACACTTACTGCACAACTGTTCATACATAGATATACCTGTTTCGTAGTTCTGATGCAGGAGTGATTGAAACAACAGTTCTAACTTCGTATAATCTTGGCTAACGTTATTAAACTTATCATAGAACGAACGTTTTGAATGCGTCTGCCGTTCTATATATTGTAATCGGCGGTCATAATCAGATTTGCGTTTTTTGTCCTGTAGTACATCGTAAGCACTGCATACCTCTCGAAACATCCGTTTAGCATCAGCCATCTGATCAGGTTCGGAACCGGTATCAATTTTATCAGGATGATAACGTTTCGCAAGTTTTCTAAATGCATGTTTTATTTCTGAGGCAGTCGCATCGCGACCGATCTCTAAAATTTCATAGTAGTTTGGTTGATAGTAGTTTGGTATATTCATCTGGGTAAAATGTCTTATAATGATACAATACTATAATTCCATATTCTATCAGATTTGTCAAGCGAATATGACTCCTGAAAACCGAAATGCTTACAATTTTTGACATCACCATTATTATTGTGATATACTATTAATAAAGACTAAAAAGACTAAAAAGACATAAATCACTTTTTAGTAAAATACCGGTGAATGATATACCAAGGAGCATCTTGTAATGAAAAAGAACCTAACAATTGTATTCTTAACCTTTATTTCTCTCACGATACTTTTCCTTAACGACGCGTCTTCTCAAACTTCTACACAATTCAACCTACCAGAGAACGCACTTACACGAATCGGAAAAGGCAGACTTAGCGGAGTAAAATACGCAAACGATGGATCAATCCTGGCAGTCGTAAGCTCCATCGGTGTATGGCTTTATGACACACGAACATATCAAGAAACAGCTTTATTAACTGAAAATACACAGAACGTCTTGAGTGCTGCGTTTAGTGCCGATGGACAAACACTTGCCAGTGCTAATGCAGATGGGTCTATCCATCTCTGGAATACTTCAACAGGTGAATTACAAGATACGCTTATTGGACATACGGATACGGCTACAACTGTTGCTTTCAGCGCAAATGGACAAATGTTGGCAAGTGGAAGTACGGATGGAAAAATCAGACTATGGGACATGCTTACATACGAGCATCTGCGAACACTTGATGGACACCGTGATAGAGTAACAAGTGTCGCATTTAGCGCAACTGGTGCCACACTTGCAAGTTGCAGTTTAGATACATCAGTACAACTATGGGATACCGCTACTGGAGAACAATTACATGTCCTGACTGACCATGCCGATGCTGTCTATAGTGTCGCTTTCAGTCCGAATGAAGGAACACTGGCAAGCGCAAGCAGAGATGGTACAATTCGGTTATGGTTCACTGCGTTTGGCATCCATAAACAGACACTGCCAAACCATGAAGGGGCGGTGTTGAGTGTTTCGTATAGTCCAAATGGAAATACAATTGCCAGCGGCAGTGCCGATGGTACTATAATATTGTGGGACGCTGTTACAGGACAACATCAGCAAGTACTAACGGGACATACAAAAGTTGTCCTCAGCGTTGCATTCAATGCAAGCGGAGGAACAATTGCAAGTGCAGGGACAGATGGAACGGTGCGACTATGGGATCCTGTGTTCGGCGGACAAAGACAGACTATTACCGGATACAACGACTATATGTTAGGAATCGCATATAATACGACTGATAGCAACATTGTAGCAACAGGAGGGTCAGACACCAATATCAATCTTTGGAATACAGGAACAGGGGAACTACAGCGGACATTGATAGGACATACCGATTGGGTCTGGGGCATCAAATTCAGCCCTGATGGAACAAGAATAGCAAGCGGAAGTGATGATGGAACAGTACGACTATGGGACGCCTATACCGGTGACCCCATCAGAACATACACAGGACATACCAATTGGGTTTGGAGTATCGCATTCAGTCCAAACGGGAACATTATCGCAAGCGGAAGTCAAGATGGAACAGTACGACTATGGGATACCATCTACGGTGATAACCTACACACTTTGCGGGGACATACCAGTGCTGTCCTCGGCGTGGCATTTAGTCCAGATGGAAAAACAATCGCAAGCGGAAGTGCAGATAGTACTATACAACTGTGGGATACAGCATCTGGAGACCCTATAAAAACGCTTGTCGGACATGAAAACTATGTCAGAAGTGTCGCATTCAGTCCAAACGGGGATATACTTGCAAGTGGAAGCGACGATGGAACAATACGACTATGGGATACCTTTTTCGGTGTTGAACTTGATATACTCACAGGTCATACAAATCGGATATGGAGCATTGCATTTAGTCAAAACGGTGATACACTTGCAAGCGGGAGTAGCGATAGTACCGTGCGGTTATGGGATACGATTTCTGGACAACACCTACAGACCCTTAATGGACATACAAGTAATGTTCTCAGCGTTGCCTTCAGTCCAACTGCCAATACAATCGCAAGTAGTAGTACAGATGGTACTGCTCTGATATGGAACTATACACCTTCATCAAACACTTATGCAACTGTCAGCTTTTCTCCTTCCGCAGTTGAATCCCCGCCAATTAATTGGCAACATACATTTTCCCTTAACATTACGGATGCTGTCAATATTGCTGGATACCAAGCAACTGTAAGATATGATCCTACAGCACTCCGTTATGTTGAAAGCTCAAATTCAACTTTTTTGCCATCAGGGGCGTTTGCTGTTACACCCGTTCATAGAAACAATACCATTACCGTTGCTGCAACCTCCCTGAATGAAGAGCGTTCAGGTTCCGGCACCCTTGCGAGCCTAACCTTTGAAATAGTTGCTCCTAAAGCATCTCTACTCACCCTATCCAAAGTGCGACTCACCGACAAGTCAGGTAAGGTCTACTATGCACGCGTTGAAAATGGACAGATCACCGAACCCTCCCTCCAATACGGAGACCTAAACGGAGATGGCTACGTTAACATTCAGGACCTAACGTTAGTCGCTCTAAACTTCACACAAGAGGGGGATAATCTTGCAGATGTCAACGGAGATGGTATAGTTGACATTATAGACCTGACTTTGGTTGCATCAGCAATTGCAAACCCCGCAGCTGCGCCAGCAAACTGGAACCCAAACCTTGAGACAACGTTGACAAAATCACAAGTCGAAAAATGGCTAATTGAAGCACGACAATTAGCATTAACTGATCCGACATTCCAAAAAGGGATAATAGTATTGCAGCAACTGCTTGCATCATTCACACCGCAAAAAACTGCGCTCCTCCCCAATTATCCGAATCCATTCAATCCTGAAACTTGGATACCCTATCAATTGGCAGAAGCAGCCGATGTAACACTTCGCATCTACACAGCAGATGGACAGTTGATCCGAACGATAACGTTGGGACATCAGACAGCGGGAATCTACCAAGACCGAGACCGTGCTGTCCATTGGGATGGAAAAAATAGACTCGGTGAATCTGTAGCAAGCGGTATCTATTACTACACCTTTAAAGCAGACAAATTCACTGCAACCCGAAAAATGCTAATAATCAAATAGGTTCAGAAGCGAATTCAGAAGAATAAAAGGTTTCACAAATAGGTCGTCAGTCTTTACTGACGACCTACAGATTCAAATCTAAAACTTTAGTTGTCCAGAATATGAACACACATGTCACATTCTGTCAAATAAATCCCTCGTAGGGGTCGGGTTTCCCTACTTGCACATTTCCCGTTCCCTGTCCCGCCTTGTATTTCCTATCTTCTTACCAACGCAAAGATTGGCATCAATTTTGCTATTCATATTGAATTACGGCACAGCGGAGTGTGCCTACTACTATGCAAAAAAACAAAAGACTATATAAGTCGCATTGAATTGGAGTATATGATGGCTGAACAATTCCTGAATCTAATCCGTAAAAAAGAGGATAAACGATATAATAATTATCCACTTATTATCATGTTATTATCATTCCTTACACTTATAAGTCTCTTTATGCCAAAGGCTCTGGCACAAGACTATACACGATGGAATTTACCTGAACATGCCACATTACGTCTCGGTAAGGGAGGTGTCACGGATATAACTTTTTCTCCTGATGGGAAACGGTTATACGCCGATACTTCTGTCGGTATTTGGAAATATGATGCACACACAGGTAAGGAACTGGATTTAATCCCGAACAATCCTGAGTATGTTTATTACAAGCTGAGTCCCTACGCTGAAATATATCTATGTTTGAGACCTGACAACACGGTACAGGTGCGAAACCTAACAGATAACAGTGTCAACGTAACACTAAAAGGTGACTTTTCAGGATTACGTAGGGTTGCTTTCAGTCCAGATGGACACACTTTCGCGGATATCAATGAAAATGTAATTCGTATATGGGATCTAACTACAGGAAAACAAAAGGAGACAATAGTAGCACTTGGTGATCGCATTCACACACTTGCATTCAATGCAGATGGCACGATGCTGGCAAGTATGGGTTCAGGGGGTATATTTGGTATATTAAGGTTGTGGGACGTCGCATCTGCCACAAGCATCAAGGTTTTATCAAAATACGTTCAACATATTGATAGACTTATCTTCAGTCTGGATGGTAACACCTTGGTCAGTGGAACGGATGATTCAATCACTTATTGGGATATAGCCTCTGGAGAAAAGGAGACTATAAAGACACTGTCACTCTATACAATGGCATTGAGTCGAGATGGCAAAACACTCATTACGGGTGGTTGGAAAGGTATGTTTCTCTGGGATTTTGACACAAAAATGATTAAAGGCGAACTGAGTGGACACAAGGATGGAATTAGATTCATCACAGTCAGTCCAGATGGCAGCACTATAGCGAGTAGTTATGCCGATGAGCTGTTTCTGTGGGACTTTGAAAGTGGGACTCGTAAAATGGCAATCCCAGGACATACACAAGGGGTTCTCTCAATGACGTTGAGTCCTGATGGGAATACACTCGCAACCGGAAATAGGGAAGAAATCCACCTTGTGAACCCTAATACCTTTGAATACAAGGGGATGTTATATGTTGATGATTGGGAGTCTAATACCAGTTTAGCCTTCAGTCCAGATGGAAATATACTCGCAAGTAAGTCAGGTAGATGGACTCTTTTATGGGATATAGAACGCAAACTACATATTGCCACACTCAGAGGTTATGGGGGAGACAAACTAAGCCGTAGTAATTTTGATTCCGAACTGACTTACAGTCCTGATGGAAGATTTCTTTTCGGTGCGTATGATCGCTTTACAGCGATACATTTGTGGGCTGCAGGACGGACACCTGCAGCAGCGTTTGTCGGACACACGGACGGTATTAGGACTATTGATATTAGTTTTGATAGCAGAACACTTGCCAGTGGAAGCAATGACAACACTGTAAAACTATGGGATGTTGCTACCAGAAAAAACATTGCAACTTTTAATGGACATTCTGATCAGGTATATAGTGTTGCATTTAACAATGACGCGAGTATACTTGCAAGTGGTAGTAAAGATAAAACGATTATACTATGGGATGTTGCCACTGAAGAACCTATACATCTACTCACAGGACATACTGGCATCGTAAATAATCTTGCTTTTAGTAAAGATGGTGGCACACTTGTCAGTAGTGGCGGGTGGCATGACAAAATGATACGTCTATGGGATGTTACCTCTGGTGAACAGAAAGCAATCCTCAAAGGACATACGGCTGGAGTCAGCGAAATCCTGTTTGTTCATGATGGAAGCACCCTTATCAGCGGCAGTGCGGACGGAACAGTGCTCTTTTGGAATGTGACACCATTCATAGATACAATTCAACCTACCGCAAGACTTGCTGAAAATGTCAACCGTGATGCTACAAAACTATTACCCAATTACCCGAATCCATTCAATCCTGAAACTTGGATACCTTACCAGTTGTCATCCGCGACAGATGTGAACCTACACATCTATTCTTTTGATGGTCGTCTGGTGCGGACATTGGAGTTGGGATATCAACAAGCAGGTGTATATCAGAGCCGAAACAGAGCTGCGTATTGGAACGGTAAGAATAATTTGGGTGAAAGGGTCGCAAGCGGAATATATTACTACACGCTGTCTGCTGGAGAATTCACTGCAACACGACGTATGGTAATTCTGAAATAGGAGATAAAGTCTGATGAAAACAATACGACTATCATTTTGCCTTCTAATGCTAATGTTTATGTTCCTCCTTTCAAATGCAGAATCGCGGGACTACACAAAAATGGAACTACCGATGGGTGCTAAAATGCGAATTGGTAAAGGTATGGTGCATGGTCATATCACCTTTTCACCCGACAGTTCTTTGCTTGCAGTCCCGACTACTGTAGGAATTTGGATCTACGATGGGGTAACCGGGCAAGAGAGAAATCTCCTTGTTAGTGAATCGGGCATTGCAAATAGTGTCGTCTTCAGTCCAGATGGGAAAACAATCGTAAGTGGTCATTATCAAAAAGTCTATTTTTGGGATGTTAACACAGGAGAACTGAAACATACATTGACAGGACACGAAGGTGAAGTCGCAAGTATAGCATTTAGTCCAGATGGGAAAACAATCGCATCAGCAAGTTGGGATGATGAAACGGTAAAACTTTGGGATGTCGCGTCAGGGGAGCTAAAATTAAACTTTATTGCACAAGAGGATTTCGTTGAGAGTTTGGCTATTAGTCCCGATGGAAAAACTATCGCAACGAGTGGAAGGGATGACAATAACGATAATGATACGATTAAGTTGTGGGACTTTACTACCGGTAGATTAAAAGCGACTTTAACAACAGAGGGTTTTGAACATATCAGACATATAGCATATAGTCCGGATGGAAACACGATAGCAAGTTGTGACGGTTGGTCGGACTTTCCATTCGTGCGTCTATGGGACGTAGCAACTAACACACTCAGGGATACCCTTGTTGGACATGTGGACACGGTTTTGAGCGTTGCTTTTAGTTATGATGGAAAAACAATCGCAAGTGGCAGTAGAGATAACGCGGTGGTACTGTGGGATATTAATGGTAATTACAAGCACACTTTGATGGATCATACTGACACTATTGTAAGTGCTGCGTTTAGTCCCGATGGAAAAACAATCGCAAGTGCCAGTTGGGATAGCACGATTATCCTGTGGGATGTGAAAAACCATAAACCGAGAACTACAATCAACGGACATATCAGCGGTTTCAACAGTATAAATTTTAGTCCTGATGGAAAGACAATTGTTAGCGGGGGTGAAGATAGAATAGTACGTTTGTGGGATAGCACAACAGGTGAGAATATAAGAATCTACACAGGACATGCAGGTATCGTCCTGTCCGTAGCGTTCAGTCCAGATGGTCGGACAATTGCCAGTGCCAGTGGTAGACATTACGAAAGTGGCTGGTTTGGGGATGACCCAACAATAAGGTTGTGGGACACAGAATCAGGAATACAGAAGCAGATACTTATCGGAGACGGAACAGCAGTCTATCATGTTGCTTACAGTCCAGATGGACAAGTGCTTGTGAGTTGCGGGAGTGAGAAAAAAGCTACTTTCTGGGATACAGCAACAGGAAATCCGTTATGGACAATTGCTGGTAAAGCGAGAACTGCTGGGGATACAAACTTAAACGGTGAAGGTGTTGGACGTGTACAGTTTAGTCCTGATGGTATGATGGCATCAAGTGGAGAAAAGTCTGAGACATCTGTATGGGACATTTCAAGTAGACAACTTATAGCGACTTTCTCAGGCACCTCTCACAAGACCAGTGACTCTGCTTTCAGTCCAGATGGAAAAACACTCGCTACGCTATACGCAAATGGCGAGATACATTTGTATAATATCACAACTGGTACGAGAAACAGGATCATCTCTGGACATACCGGTGATCTATCTCTTATTGTCTTCAGTCCAAATGGAAAAACGCTTGCTACAGCAGATTTTCATGAGGATAACAAAGTCCGGTTTTGGGATCCAGATAGTGGTGAACTCCAGTCAGTAATAGTCGGTCATAAAAACGGTTTTGAAAGCATTGCCTTCAGTCCCGACGGACAAACACTCGCAACCGCCAGCGGGGATGGAACCATGCTATTATGGGACGTTCCGTCAGTCATCAGCCTCTCACTACACGAATCTGACATTACCGGTGATGGTGTGCTGAGCATTCATGATCTATTATTTGTTGCTGCAAACTTCGGTCAAACAGGTCCAACCGTAATAGATGTCAACTCTGATGAAGTTGTTGACATTGCGGATCTCATAAAAATCGCAAGTGAATTGGAAATCGCAGCCGTAAAACCGCAACTCAGTTATGACCTTGATGTTGTTCCGACTGTAGCAGAGGTCAAAACATGGATTAACGAAGCAAAACAACTTGACCTTTTCGATCCCATTAATCAGAAAGGCGTCGATTTCCTAATCAGTCTCTTGAAAGCGATAACACCTAACCGGACAGCTCTGTTGCCAAACTATCCAAATCCATTCAATCCTGAAACGTGGATACCTTATCAGTTAGCCCAACCTACAGATGTTACTATTCATATCTACGCTACAAATGGCGATGTGATACGCACATTAGACTTAGGACATCAGACTATAGGACTGTATCATCATCGTGGCAGCGCAGCTTATTGGGATGGCACAAATGAATTTGGTGAAACCGTCGCCAGTGGAATCTATTTTTACACATTCACCGCAGGCACATTTACTGCCACCCGAAAAATGCTAATCATCAAATAGTTAGCATTTTAGATCTAACCGGATGTGTAAATATTTTGTCACTAGTAGTCAATCCACTTTGAGTTTGTGATAAAGTTTTTTGACTTTTCCAGGATTTTATGGTAGACTCTAAGTCCTGTCTATATCTCATTTCAGAGAGGCCGCGAATGAAAAAAAATAAGAAACATGAAGTTGAACTGACTGCTCAAGAGCGTCAGACGTTTGAAAACTTAGTCCGTTGCGGGACACATAACGCCCTCGAAATCCGACGGGCACATATCTTGCTGAAGGCAGATGTCAAAGGCCCCGCTTGGACAGATGCTCAGATTGCCACCGCTTTCGACTGCCATAAGAACACGGTCTCAAATGTGCGGAAGCGTTGGACAGCGTGTCGGGGGCTGTCTGCGGTGAAACGCCAACCGCAAAGTCAACCGTCTCGGTCTCCGAAACTTGATGGGGCCGGTGAGGCACGCTTGATTGCGTTAGCTTGTAGCGATCCACCCGAGGGGTTTGTCCGCTGGACGTTACAACACCTTGCTGATAAACTCGTTGAACTCGAGATCGTTGAGAGCATCTGCCCTGAGACGGTCCGGCAAACATTAAAAAAAACGCCTTACGCCCGCATCGGAAGTCCTATTGGGTGATCCCCCCGGATGAAGATGCGGACTTTGTTACGGCGATGGAAGCAGTGTTAGACGTTTACCAGCGTCCCAAAGACGCGAGATTTCCTGTTGTCGCTATGGACGAACGTCCCGTGCAGTTGCTTGAGCATCTCCGACCTCCTATCCCGATGAAACCTGGTCGCATTGCACGGATAGATTATGAATATAGGCGTCCGGGTTCGGTGCCTGCTTTCCTGTTTACCGCCCCGTTTCAAGGCTGGCGGCGGGTCTCCATCCGTGAACGCCGCACCGCCGTAGATTGGGCAGAAGAAGTCAAGCATCTTTTAGACGAAGTTTACCCCAATGCCGAGCGAGTGACGTTGGTCTGTGATAATCTCAATACCCATAGTCTCAAGTCTCTGTCCAAAGCATTTCCTGCTGAGCTCGCAGACCGGTTGGCTTCACGATTAGAGATCGTCTACACCCCGAAACATGGCAGTTGGTTGAACATTGCTGAAATCGAGTTGAGTGTCTTTTCAAGACAATGTCTGAACCGACGGATCCCAGATATAGAGACGCTACGGTCAGAAGCAGAAGCTTGGCAGACACATCGCAATCAGACTGCCAACACGGTGGATTGGCGATTTACAACACAAGACGCACGCATCAAACTAAAAAGACTATACCCACAAACTCAAGGCGGATAGACTACTAGTAGATAGTCTACTCTAATTGTTCGGGTAAAGGTCGCGATTCGGAGATCGCTCCTACCAATGGAGTGCTTATGGTAGGAGGGAACTCCACAAGCCGACTATTACTTATACCCACAAGTTTAGCTTGGACTGTCTACTAGTGGATAGTCCATTCTAATTCTTCGGGTAAAGGTCGCGATTCGGAGATCGCTCCTACCGATGGACTGCTATTGGTAGGAGGGAACTCCGATTCCCGACTATTACTTATACCCACAAGTTTAGCTTGGACTGTCCACTATGAAGTTTAAATAATTAAACGGGTAATTTCTTGTTTGCATAATGCAGGTACACCATTCTGCTGGCGAGGTTTCCTAACCTCGCCAAATTATCCAAATATTTTCTTTAACTTCATTAGGGACGATATGTTTATATCATGGTGTGCTTTTTTATCTTCATCTGGAGCAAAGTGCCTTCTTGATAGAAACGGATATCCTCACGCCAGAGGCGTGGTATGTCTATAGAAATCACAACGTCCAAAGCCCAGCACTCCAGCGGAGTGCTATGTCTATAGAAATAGGTTGCGTGACTTCTTGCACTCCAGCGGAGCGCTATGTCAATAGAATCAGATAGAAGCCGCAACAAAGAAGATATCCCTTGTGGATAGTACCTGAGATACACAAACTCAACAATCCGCGCCCATCTATGTCATCTATGTTAACTGGGGGCGTCATCCGTGATAATCCGAGATTCAGACAGTCCGATTCTGACAGTTAAGGGGCAAAATCTTTACGCGTCCGTTTATGTACATAGCACTCCGCTGGAGTGCAACCTATTGACAATCCTTTTTCTATAGACATATTGCTCCGCTGGAGCAAGGGGTCAGCGATCCTTTTCTTAAGTGACAATAACTTTACGCACCCTAACCAGGTAACCCGGCTTTTAGATTGACATTTCACAACGAAAATGGTATACTTTAATAAAAGTTACGGAGGACATTTTGCAAAAACACAACACGTTCATGCAAGCCGTTAGAGACTTCTGGAGAACAGGAAAAACAGGAGTTGCTCTATTTCTCATTTCTCTTTTTGCGCTCATATACGGATATATTGCATTGGACTATGAACTTACACAAGGTTGGAATGGACATGTATCCGTTCAAAATGTCGTAAAAGACATTTCAAGTTTTATACCTGTTGACGCGGCATTAGTCGCAATGATAATAGGAGTGATCGATCTAATGATGTTATTGTCAGACTTTATAGATGCAAGACGGCAAAAGCGGATAGAAGCTGCCGCAGCAGCTGCCAAGGCAGAAGGTAAGGCAGAAGTATACCGCGAGATCGCAGAATGGGACAGCAGGAGAAGAGAAGCGGAGGAACGGGGTGAAGAGTTCACAGAACCACCCCCAACACAACCAATGGATAATTCAGAAGCGAATTCAGAAGAATAAAGGTTTCACAAATAGGTCGTCAGTTTTAACTGACGACCTACAACATTCATCCTACATTACAATGCTCCGCACAACTTCCATCATACTGCCGTAGCACATTCATCCTTGATTGTATTGCAACAACGCGTCAGTCAATTCAGTAAAATTGTTCACTATTACATCCGCTTGATGCTGTGTATCCTCATAAGGCATATTATACCGATTGACAAACGCACCTCTAAACCCACATGCCC
Source organism: Candidatus Poribacteria bacterium (assembly GCA_965205065.1). GTDB lineage: Bacteria > Poribacteria > WGA-4E > WGA-4E > WGA-3G > MSPOR6. Next base: position 169,503 of record CBDBFT010000001.1, read on the forward strand.
GCGCCCCCATAATGTCAAATGAATTCGCAGATACCATCAGACACCTATTAACTTCAATACCGAGTTGACCCGCCGCGCCACGATAGACCGCTGGATGCGGTTTAAACGCACCAAAAGATGTAACCGAAATAACATCATCAAAATCCCATTTGACACGTTCCTTGACAAGATAATCTAAAAACTCAGGATCACCATTAGATAACACGACTAACCTATACCGTTTCTCTAATTGCTGTAGAGCAGGCAGCACTTCAGGAAACGGAGACAAGAATTGCCACCCCTTCATAAATTCCTCTACCGTCTGAGGTGCCGCTTCAATCCCGTTTTGTCTCAGTGTATAATGTAAGGCACGCCGCACAGTTTCCAGATATCCACTATGTCCGAGCATCATAATCGTATCCTGATACTGTTCTATACGTTGTCTGTAACGCCACTGGTCCCAGAAGCCATCCGCTGAAATTTCAGTAACATCTCTTGCATTCAAACTTTCACGAATGAAGGGTGTAAGACTACTGCCTAAATCTAAAATCGTACCGAACAGATCGAATGTAAGTGCTTTTGTTTCAGCAAAATCTGGCATTATATATCCCTAAATAGTTTTCTTCTGTAGGTCGGGTAGAGCGAAGCACCAATAAAATATTAACTGGCGACACGTAAATTGAGATAAAAACTTCCATGTCGGGTTTCGCAAACTCAACCCATAGGTGTCAACTTAAGGATTTTCTACTCCTTGTAGAAGTACTAAAGTTGTGTTTTTCCCTTGATTTTGTATCCTCTTCTGACTTTTTTGTAAGGTTTGTTTTATTTCTTCAAGAGTTTTTCGTAGTGCGGTTTTGGATTTACCCAAACTGATTGTAATTTTGCGTGCGTATAGATTAATGAGTTCTGCTGTTTTGATGATATTGTGGTGTATACATCGCCAACCGCTTGCTATCATAACCCAGTGTCTTAGGAGTTGTGTTATAAGTTTGGCATATACCTCACATAAAATAGCATATGGTTTTTCTCTGCGTGATTTGTTTACTTCTCCGACACTTTTGAAACATTTAAACATGAGTTCAACTTGCCATCGAACGCGAGTGGTTGCTGCAATCTGTTCTACTGATAGTTGTGTCGCATCAACATTTGTAATAAAAACATACCACTCAGCGCGTTTTAGGCGTTCTTTTGATGGAGTGTCCCCTCTTCGCGCCGCTTCGCGTCTGATGGCACGGCGATGGCTGTTTGCTTGTTCTTCAGAAAGTCGTAATGCGACAAGCCGTATAGGCAGTTTCTTAGTAGCACCGATGAAGCAGTTAAAATCAATAACGTCTAAGGTTTCTGAGGTAAGACGCTCTGTCAAACAAAGATGTTCTTCAAGTTCGTCAAATAGCTTACATCTGGCTTTGAGTTTTGATATCCAAGAGACACCCTTTTGTGTCATTTTTTCAAACGCATCCAATGAAAAGTATCCGAGGTCTGCTAAACACAAACTTCCCTCAGGCAATGGTGAAAAATGTTCTGCAGCCTTACTATCAGGTATGACCCCATCAGTTAGATCAAAGTGATGAAAAGTGCCTGTCAAAACATCAAAGCAAAGTTGGAGTTTCAAGGCAGATTTGGGTTGTTTGCCCTTATTGCGTGGTGCTTCATGTATTGTGTGAAGTTCATCTGGCAGGGCAATCCAAGTGCTGTCTTGTACATATACACCAGTGAACTGATCCAACATCGGAAGATATTGCTTCCTCGCAGTCAGGACTTGAGTTGCTGCTACTTCAAGTGTTGCCTTGAGTATTTTAGCTGTCTCAGGGGTCATCCGTTTTGCAATCGCTTGTCGAGAAATATCAATACCCAAATCTTGTGCTGTATTAGCAAGATCAGCATAACTCGCATCTGGTTTTTCGAACCACCCACATACAAGTGTCTGAATGAAGCGGGCAAACGGGAGTTTTCGGATTCTTTGGATAATCCCTAACTCCCGAACTATTTGATCGACTGAAGGGTTGAAAAGTTCTTGCATGATGTTAGAAACTTGTGTTATTATGAACATTGGAACACCTCTTGATAAGTTTATAAGATAAAAATAACTTTACTCTATATTATGCCAATACCTTCGCCAATTATCCTGGATTTAGATTGACTTGTGTGTTGTGAATAGCACCGATAGAACTTAGGTGTCCAATAATTTGTTCAATAACAATATCTTCAGGTTTTTGCGGAAGTATTTTTAATGTTTCGTTCATATACTTCAAACCCCGGTAGTGCGATTTAAGATCTATGACACTATAATCGGGTATCTGACACCTATAGTCTTCCATGAGTTTAGCAGATACATTTGTCATAAACATTGACAAGTTCACGGCATTGTTTATAGGGGTCTCTTTTACATTCATGAAATCTTCCATACCCCAATGTTGTTTTGCGTCTCGGAAGTTGAACTCAATTTGAAAACGAAGCGAATAATAATCTATCAGTTTTTCTGCGTCAAGTTCTAAATCAGAACTGAACAATAAGACGTGTACTTGCTTTTCCGTAGTCAAGTTCGTCTTTAGGACACAAACGACGTTCAATGGGTCTGGGAACTTTTTGTGGCGTAGTTCCATTTGATATATTTCGGTTTTTAGATTACCATCTATCTGTGTAGAAACACAATACTCTGCGTCAATCTGTCGTGGATTGAAGCGTTCTCCATAGATTGCGGGGCGTCCGCGTTGTCCCTCATTCTGTGTCGTCGGTGGTAAATGCAACGCAGCATCTGTGCGTAGTTTTGAAATAAGATGGAGTCCACATTGTTCTACCATTTGTAGAGCGTTATTGTTCCCAAAATATCCATCCAGGACCAAATAACGGACAGGTATCAAGTTATTGATTACTTGTAAAACCTGTATGAGTATCGTTTGAAGTTGTTTCAAAGTATCACTGAGAACGACCTCTTTTTTGTTCTTATTTCGGCTTCCTTTAGGACGCCCGGGTTTAGGTTTTGTTTTCTTCGTGTCGTCTAAGGGTTCATTCGGAGAACTAACAGGTTCTGAGGTTTTTTCATTTCGAACGATTTGCCCAATAGCCATCGGATAGGAATGCCGTTTAGAGATATCGATTAAGGATATGGCTAAAAACGATAACCCGGGAATGCTTTTCCCATACAATGAGGAAAAAAAGCGCGATAAACCATGAGTGCATTTTCCGCTTTTGCTTATGACGACTTCGTCGCTTGCTAAGATATAAGCACTTTCACGATCAAGTAAGTGTGTACGAAAAAACGTCCAGCACAATGTTGTCCAAGGAAGAACAGTGTTGAAAAAGCGTTGTATTGTGCGGTAGCTACCTCCTTTAGATGTCCAACGAGAGATATTCAACATTGTCACTCGTCCTGTCATCGCAAGTTGTGCAAATACAATTTGACATAACTGACGGATCGTCGTTTGTGAAATACATGGATTAAGAACTGAAAAAAGTGCTATAATTTCTAACATGGGTTTTTGTCCTTTTATTTTGTTTTTATAGTGTAAAACTATAAGACAAAAACCCATTTTATTCAACTATTTTTGGCGAAGGTATTGTTATGCAAGAGGTGTTTAATTTTTGCAACACTTTTAATCGTATAAAAACAACGTTAATCTTTCTTAAGTTGACACCTATGGGTTTCGCAAACTCAACCCGACCTACAGAAGAGAATATGAAACGTCTGTCAGCTCAAGGTAACAGTCTTACCTGTTGCCATTGCTTCAAATGCAGCATCAATCACACGCATCTGATTCACACAACTCTCGGGTGAAATTCGGTGAGGCTTTCCTGTTTCCAAACACTCACACATGTGCTCAAGTTGTTTCGCAAACTGATTAACAGGTTCAATATCAATCACCTGATGACCTTCCCTATTCTGTAGGGCAATTTTAACTTGAGAACCGCTATTATTCCAAGCGGCATCGATGCGAAGCATACCCCCCAGACCGGTCATTTCTGCATACTGTCCTCCAGCACAATTAAAACCGGTAGAAATTTGTGCGGTTTTTTCATTTGGAAAAACTAACAACAGATAGGAAGCATCATCAACTTCTAATCCTGCCTGTGAAGCACCTGAGACTCTAATCGGTTCAGCACCGAACATAAACCGGGCATGGTGTATATTGTAGCACGCCAGGTCGTAAATACTGCCGCCGCCTTTGGCTTTGTTAAATCTCCAGTTTGCTTCCGGTTTTCGGGTATCGGGACCGCCGCCACCACCACCTGTACAGAAGGTACTACGAAGCGTCATAAATTCCCCAATTGCACCGGAGTCAACTAACTCCTTCGCCTTGATATGCATTGGATGATGACGAAATTTGAAGGCTTCCGCGACGAGAATACCGTTGTCTTGGGCAGCACCGACAAACGCCTCCGCTTCTGCAGCAGTTGAGGTAAAAGGTTTTTCACACAGTATGGCTTTCACGCGTTGAGATTTTGAAATTTGAATACCGACTTCCGCATGAAATGCACCCCATGTGCAAATAATCGCAATATCCAGATCTTCAGACTCCAACATTTCATCTAAAGATGTATAACGATTAGCAGGATCAACGTTAAACTGTTCACCGAAATTGTTTACAGCACCTTCATGCACATCACAGATTGCAGCCAATTCAGCACATGATATTTGCTGAAGTCCGTTGCCGTGTGCACGGGAGATACCGCCTGTCCCTACGATTCCAACTTGGTAGATTCCATTTTTTGGCATAATAGTTCCTCACTGGTTTTCTTCATAGTTAGTCTGCTGATAATGAATAACCGTTTTCAACGATCGCATCACGTAAAAATGCAAATGGAAGAGCATCCGGTTCTTCAACTCTTTTCCATCGTTCAACCGCTTCTGGTCTTACGATGATTCGCCCTAACGACATATCTAAAAATGCTTCAAGCCGTTCAAGCGTTTGCTCCTGATTTAGCACAAAATCCTCAAAACGTACCTGGATAACATGTTTCGGTTTAGGTGTGGCTTTCATCAATTGATACTGGTACAACCAAGAAATTGCGCGTCGTTCATAAACATTATCTGTTTGTTGATAATCAATACCGAAGTCACGCAAGTTATCTGTTTTATGACCTCCCAAAATACAATCTCTGGGATCCCGTATCCAATGAATAAAACGGGTATCTGGAAACATCCGCGTTATCCAGGGATATACCAGTGTCGTCTCTGGAATCTTCCACCCTTTATGCGTAGACGATGCATGCAGCACATCAGACAAATATGTACTCATCAGACGTTCAAAATCTGGGTCAATTGGCATGGTAAAAAGCGGTTCGAAATTCCATGATAATCCGCCTTTCCATTTGACATATTTTGCCAACACTCTACATGCATCATACATATCATGCGGTGGGATCTTATCACCTGAAGGATTCAACTGACTCCCCATATATACACCGCTGGCATAGAGCGTATGCGATATAGCACGTGTCCCAGAGTGACCACGACCAATCACTGTAATTAAACTTTGCATAGTATATCTTGCTATAGAACAATACCTTTCTTTTTAGCACATTCTGTTAGATTGTGCCCCAGTATTTGAAGTGTAGCACACTCATCCTTGATTAAAGATAATTAACGTGATTTTGAGTAGCGGGTGAGGTATATGCCAAGTGTTTCATAAGACTTGATTTTGAACCTCATTTCCTTTCTGTGGATCAAAGTCAATCCATACAATATCACCTACGTCTGGGATGTATTTTGACATAAATTGGTTTACTCCTACCAGACTTCATTTCCTACCGCCTGACCAGTAGAAATCTCGCTATGTGCGTTTTTCTCTGTTATTTGAGATACGAGATCCGCTAACTTTAGGCGAGGTAACTTTACTGTGCGGGGACATTTAGTTCGCTGTCCCACTTTTCTTGCGGCAGTTTCTTTATGCTTTTGGGGTTGATATTCCTCTGGTACAAAAGGCATATCCAAATTCGTAGAGTCTTTATCATTAGTCATTGCTTTCTCTCCCATGATTCATTCCTCCTTAGATTCATTTATAGAGTATACAATATTTAATAGCTGGTTTCAATTCCTTTTCTTACTTTCAAACAGTGAGAAAAGCGGGTAATATACATACATATCGATTCTGACTGCAATTAACTACAACGTATCTCATAAATACAAAATTGACTTGCTAATCCTAAAAGAATAAACGATAATAATTACGACAATTCATCCTGTTGGCCAAACGCTACCTTTTGAAGACGCTACCTTTTGCATACATAGCGCAACCAAACGTGGAATTGTCCAGATTTTCCATTTTATCAGAAACCGTAAAGAATAGAAAGTTTTTTTTACAGAAAACACCAACTGTCCTACTTAACTCTCAAGAGAATTGGTGTCTCTAAAGAAAGGAATTTTATATGTATAGATTGATTTCAACATTTTGCTTGAGTCTGTTAGTATTAACATCAATTGGCTGTGATAATGTCAAACGCGTATTAACACCTAAACCCACAATTAAAATCGGATTTCTCGTTGCGGGTGAGAGAGTCTCCTATCCAAACGGTGCTGAATTGGCTGTCACAGAGATAAACCAGCAAGGCGGTCTTCTCGGGATGCAGGTTGAATTGATCGGGCACATCAATTCAGAATCAATTCAGGACGTATCTGTCCAACTTGCTGAGGAATTGATCGTTGAGGATGACGTTGTCGCGTTGATCGGACCGAACCGTTCATCACACGCCGCTGTGGTCGGTCCAGTTGCACAAAAACACGGCATACCGATGGTCACAACAACTGCAACGAATCCAAATGTAACGCAAGCAGGCGACTTCGTTTTTATGGCATCTTTTACGGATAGTTTCCAGGGTGCTGTGATGGCAAATTTCGCTAAAAGCGATCTCGGCATTACGACTGCTGCTGTCCTTACGCGAAAGGGTGACCTTTACACTGAAGGCATATCCGAATTCTTCGCAACTCATTTGGACAGTTTCGGAGGGGATGTGGTAGCGCGTGAATTTTTTGACGTAGGCACCGAGGATTTCTCCGAGCAGCTATCAAAAATCGCTGAAATGAAACCTGATGCACTCTTCACAGCCGGATTTGTCCAAGACATTGCCTATATCACTGAACAGGCACGCGCTATTCAGATGACAAATGCCGAAGGCGAACCTACAATCTTTCTCGGTGCAGACTCTTGGGATAGTACATTACTGTTCATGGATGAAAATGCTAAAATCGAAGGGAGTTACTTCAGCGGACACTTTTCGCCTGATACAGATGAACCGAACGCGCGCGCTTTTGTAGATACTTACGAAACGACATATCAAGCAACACCCACGGGTGGCGTTGCTGTGAGTTATGATGCCGTGAAATTGGTTATTGAGGCGATACAACGCGCAGGAAGTTTGGAACCTGAAGCAATACGAGACCAACTCGCTGCAACTAAAGATTATGTCGGCGCAACACGAATTTCAATGTTTAACGAAAACCGACAACCCACAAAAAGTGCAGTCATTTTCACTATAAAAGACGGTGAGAAACAGTTCTATCAGCAGATTGTTCCTTAATCCAGTGAGAAGTCAGGCGACCTATTTCTATAGACATATCACGTCTCTATGTATGTTGTACGGAGGCGTGGTATGATGGATGAATGATGCTCAAAGAAGCACAATCAAGGATGAATGTGCTACATCCAGGGTCTTGGGAATCGCTAAATTGACGGCTACGAGGTTTCCTAAAATAGGAACCGATACATCGGTCGATCTAACGCTATCCCAATAAGACTCCAAACACCACCCACAACAAACTCACCCAGAATGAGACCGAGAAAGAATGGTATGAGTTTGCGGTGCAGACTAACGCCTCCCTGCTTTAGTATGATCCACTTGATGACTGAACTGACAAAGATTGAAAACCAGAACACATTCATTGACCAACTGCTGGAAATAGCAAATCCCGCAGGATGAAAGGGCCACCAGAATAGTTTTATCCGCATTAGCATCAGGAAACCTGTTATGAGAAATCCAATACACATTGCAATAATTGCGGGTACATCTGGGACTCTTGGTGAAGTGAGCCAACTCTGAAGTCGGTTAAAGGGTCTCCCCGCAAACCAATCACGCGCACCTTCAATGTATGAAATATGATAGAATGCCCAAAATGATCCGAATGTACCGATAACTATCGCTACACACATGGCAATAAGCAATCTACGGTTAGAAATTCGTGTCCTTTCAGCGAGTTTGAAGCCTTCAAGGATATGCGGCATCGGATGTCCACGATACGCCCGGTTAATAGAGAAAAGATATGCTAACATCGTCAAGTTGCGGGGACCGAGAAAACGCGTTCCAAACATACGAGGCATCATCTCATCAGGACCGATGAAATGTAAATCGTGTACGGGTGAACCGAGCTCAGCACGCAGGCGGGTGATAGCAGTGGATATGGCATAGTAGATACCGAAGAATACCAGAATTACCCACACAGACATCCCAGCGGCGTTGCAGAAAATAGCAAGGAATAGCAGGCTCGCAATTAAACAGATTACCATGCCACGATAAGACATCGGTTCATCAGGGTCTTCTCCTTTTTGCTGTGTAAAGATCTTGCGTCCCACATGTGCAAGATGCTTTCGCGTTGCAACAATGGCAATAACGCATAAACCGATATATGCACCAAAAGATTGCTCATCCGTAAACGGAAAGTTCGGCAGACCTCTGATACCCAAAGCATCACCAAAGATGCGTTCTGCTTTCCAAAACAGATAGAAGAACCAGCAGGAAAATGACAAGTCCAGCGGAATAAAAAACGCCAATCCGACTGCAAACGGGAATACAGCAATCGGAGTCCATCCAATTGCACTCCACGGTTTCTGTGTAAAAAATGGACGCAAATCGTAAAGCCGTCCTCCCAAACTCGGTACAGAAGGAAAAAGATGGTGCAATCCGTTGAGTATATCAATCGTTCCAGCAATACCAAAACCGAGCCACATCATTCTGCTTGTCAACAGCTTTGTCTTATTGACGTTTGTCAATTCAAGCGGAAGTTGAATAATTGGATAGCTCAGTTTCTCATGTTCTGTCCACTGTTTTCGCACAAGAGTGTTGATGAATACCATTGCCAGCACGAGTGCACACAAAAAACCACCCCAGGTGAGGGTAGTCGTAAGCCAACCTTCAATGATTTCCCAGCGATATAAGCTGGATTCACCCCGGTAATACTCTGTTAAAAAGGACTTATCTTTGACGGATATCCAATCGGGTACATATCGGTGAAACAGATGTGTCCAATCGTTTTCCGGTGTAGCGTGCCAGAAAGCGTAAGGGATCATCGGTATTAAGACGCGGAGAACATCAAGACCTGCCAAAGAAGAGGCGATGGCAAGCATGACATAGATCGTCAACAACTCACCTTGGCGAAATGCGACTCGCGGCAGTGTCCATGACAAGACAAGATTGCCACCAGTAAGAACAAAAATACAAAAGATAACATTGAAATAGAGCGAAATCGTGGTCGGATAACTTTGTCCCACTGAAATCCAATAGACATTTGGAATAGTGAGTAGGGTGCCGATTAAGATCGCACGCCATGAAGCACCATAGGGTTGTCGTTTTTGGTTAGTAAGCATATCAAAGGTAGAAAATAATTACACACCCCATTTTACAATTTTCTTGAGTTTTTCAATAAATCCAGGTATACTTTAAAAACTAATTTGAAAACTAAAGGGCATCAATAAGTCGATAGTAGAAATTACATTATATCTTGAAAAGGATGAAAACATGGAAACGATTAGCGATATTGCTGAAACAGCAGTCCTTTCGACTGAACAGAAACAGTTTGTGGAAGACAATGGATACATCTTAATTAAGAACGCGTTACCCCCAGATGTCGTTGCAGAAATTGACGCTGCAGTTGACGAAGTTTATGCTAAAGAGGAGGAAGCCGGCAATCTGGAAGGTGGCGGTAAACTTAACCTACGCAACTGCATCACGCATCATGATGCGTTTCTTCAACTCCTTGACTGGCACAAGACATTTCCACTTGCCTGCGGTGTGCTGAACTGGAACATCCAGATGATTACGTCCCATCTTATCGTCCTCCCCTCAAAAGAGGAACCACCTGACGATGTCAAGACCAGGATTGGACTTCACCGCGATGGCGGTACATCATTCCGTGAGATGCAAGAACCCCATCCGAGGATCCTTCTTAAGATCGCTTATGCTATTAGTGATCAATCTGATCCCGCATCAGGTGCGACGGTCTTAGTCCCGGGAAGCAACCGATTAACAGGATTTCCAGCAAAAGACCCCGAAACAGGTGGGGCACGCGGCGCAATTGCAATGAACGTCAACGCTGGCGATGCTTTCCTCTTTGAACAACGCACATACCACGGCATCGGACATAATTGGTCAGGAATTCCGCGTAAAACCATCTTTATGGGGTATGCCTTCCGTTGGATCAAACCGATGGATTATATCACAATGCCTGATACATTGGTTGAAAAATGTAATCCGATTCAGAGGCAATTAATCGGCGTTGTTGACGATGCGATGAGTTTCTATATTCCGCAAGATAAAGATGTCCCGTTGAAAAAAGTGCTAAACGCAGGAAAATAAAGTCCTGCCTCTTCAAACCTCGGTAGGAGCGATTTCATAATAAAACCCGGTAGGAGCGATTTCCTAATCGCTCCATTGAAGAGGGCAAAAATAATTCCATTACTGACCTTCGGCAGCATCTATCTCTGATTTTAGGGATAGACTATGCTCTAATAGTGCGCGGGCATAAGGGATGTTGTGTAAACCGTAGCCGCTGTCTCCTTTCACCATGTCGTAGTTTAACTTTGCGTCTTTATAGGCTTGCGTTGTCTTATCTTCTGCACTATCCAGAATTGCTTTAACTGCCTTCATTTTTTCTTCTATTTCAGCACGATATACCGGTAGTCTTTTAGACATATCGTTGTCAGCACTATCGTGACATCCTGCGTTGCCACAGGTTGAGAAGTCAGCTTTGAAGGTATGACCTCCGTGTTTTGTAATGTGAGCCTCATTCTTGTCAGCAGCCTCCCCAGCATCCACACTTATGTTGACTTCTGCCATGTGGCAGTGGACACACCGCTTTTTCATGGCGCGCACGTGTGGCGACGGCATCCGTTTAACTCCCGCACCTTCACGACCTAAGAACATCTCTGATTGTGATTGATGCACAATACCTGCACCAGCACACCCACAGTCCATCTTATGGCAGGTGACACATAGTTTCTTAGCAGGCATTACCAACAGATGTTCCTCTTTACTGGTATGTGAATGGCAAGAGGAACAAGCAACCGCATTGACCGCTGTTTTTTCGTTATACGGATGTCCCGGAATACCTCTCTCGGCAAACATCTTATATCCAGAGGAATGGCAACTCAAACAAGACGTCTTAACCTCATAGGGACCTTCAAGCAGATTAACAAGTGCATGTGAATGTCCAGCCTGCGTCCATTCCTTATAGGCATCTTCATCACCATGGCACTTATTACATCCTTCAGCAAAGGGTGTTTTTGGGGTCTCTGAGGCGTTGGTCTGTGTCTCAGTTGTATCCGCTGCAATTGTAGTTATTATGAACACAACAAGAGTTCCCATCAGCAGGGATAAGGTTAAAAAAAAGAATGCTCGTTTCATATAACACCGTTTCGTATTTCTATTGCTATAAAGATATATCATTTTTCGAAATTTGTCAAGATATTTCCATGTCGGGTTTCGCTAACGCTCTACCCGACCTACGAAAAGACAATAATGGAAATTGATCAATTAGATGTGGTATAAATATAGAAAAAAACAGTAATCAGTGATATAATGTCAACAATTAATGATATTTGCTTTTTCAAATAAGGAGACTATTATGGCTCAAGTTGAACTTTTTAACGGTAAGAATTTGGATGATTGGCATGCAAGAGGTGGTGCCTCAGAGCATGCGTGGTCTGCCATCGGTGACGTTAGTCTTAATCCTGACGACAATAAATTGTTAACAGCAACCGCAGGAGAAGGTATCTTTTACAATGGTCCGACTGGACGTACAACCGATCTCTATACAGAATACGAGCACGGAGATTGCCAACTGCACGTGGAATTTATGGTGCCACAAGGTTCCAACTCAGGTGTCTACGTGATGGGTAGATACGAAATCCAGATACTGGATAGTTGGGGTGCAACGGAACTTAACTACGGATCGTGTGGGGGTGTATATTGTCGTTGGATAGACAATAAACCTGTTGATGGTGTTCCACCACGCGTGAATGCCAGCAAACCTCCTGGAGAATGGCAATCTTATGATATTACCTTCCGGGCACCGAGGTTTGATGCAAACGGCAATAAGATTGCTGATGCTACTTTTGTCAAAGTCGTGTGGAATGGACAGATAGTCCACGAGGACGTTGCAGTTGCAGGGGGTACACGTGGGGCAATGCTAAATGAGGAAGCTGCCACCGGTCCCTTACTCTTACAGGGTGACCACGGTCCCGTTGCCTATCGCAATGTTGTCTTAGATACGTAATGATTCTGTCTATCATGGGGTTTCGGTTCGCTTTCCTCGTTGGAGTCAATTCAAGAAGATAAATTCAATCTAATAGTCGGTAATCCTGATTTCACGAGGACCGGTAGGTGCGATTTCCTCATCGCACCGAACCTTACCCATCTCCGCACAACTTCCATCTTCATATTGCTGTAGCACATTTCTTTGTAGCACATTCATCCTTGATTGTGCTTCTTTGAGCATCATTCTGTTAGATTGTGCTTTTCTTTGTAGCACATTCTGTTAGATTGTGCTTTTCTTTGTAGCACATTCTGTTAGATTGTGCTTTTCTTTGTAGCACATTCTGTTAGATTGTGCTTTTCTTTGTAGCACATTCTGTTAGATTGTGCTTTTCTTTGTAGCACATTCTGTTAGATTGTGCTTCTTTCTCCGCACCACATCCATCTTGATCCAGTTTTTTTGAAGAATATTCCGTATTTTCAACACAGATTAATTGCAATTAAGAAAAAATCTGTTAACTGAATATGAGATTATGGAGGTAACCTGATGTTTTTCCGACAACAAACCGATTTAAGTATGTCCCTGAAAAGTGTTCTGGTATTGTTTACAGTTCTATGTATTAGTACATCTTATGCGCAGCAGGTGGGGTCAGGCGTAAGCGCAACTCTGAGAAGACCTGATATTCGCGCAATGGAAACGTACAAGGAGATTTCGTCAACAGCAGTGCTTGGATTTATGAAGTACCTTACCGATCCAAATGATACGGATACATTAGAGAAATTGGTTACATTATCAGATGATTTTATCAAAAAGCATCCGTCATCTGAACGGATTGGTGAAGTTTACTATTACTACGGTAAAGCATTGACGCAACTCGGTCAGGTTGAAAAAGGCATTGCTATTTTTGAAAAACTGATTGCAAATGTCTCACCTGATCATATTGCTGCGACTTACTATTCAGATGGAATGGCGGATAAATTAAACTGGAGACCTTATGAACATGGTTTGCTGCAATTAGGATTAGCGTATGACAAACAGAAAGCACACGATAAGGCTAATGCTGTTTACAAAAAACTGATAACAAATTCAGATTATGCGGGTGGGGTACAAGCCCAGAGTGCAAGACAGATTCTTGAAACAGACATTACCTCTCGGACAGGAGAAGTTCTAAAATCTCACATTGTATGGAAAGGTCAAACCGCACCCAATTTCCGGATGCGCCATGGGGAAAGTAGACACCAGAGAAGCAGTTTGAAGCACTCTCAAGGTAAGATCGTTTTGCTCTATTATGGTGTAAAGGACACACAAAATCTAAATCTGAAACAACTTCATGACAAATATAAAGATCAAAAGTTACAGATTATCTCTGTGAACCCAAATATATCTGAAAAACCTGTCATGAAACCGGTTGAGACTATAGAGAACACATGGATTCATTTCCGAGACACACACGGAAAAATTGCCGATATGTATCAGATACGCACCCTACCCGCTGTCTTTCTATTGGATAGTGATGGTGTTGTGCAAGAGACACATATTGACGCAGCAACAATTGAAAAAACAGTCGCTGAATTGGTAGAGGAAAACCTTAACACTTATGCGGATCCGAGAACACAAAACTTGGTTACAAAGGCTGTTGAAGCACACGGGGGATTTGAGAAACTGAAAGCAGTAGAAAACATGGTGATGAATGTAAGCCTCTTTGAATACTTCCCCGATGGTGATTCTGAGGTGGAGGGATACGGTAAAATTTACTATTACCCAGATCGATTCCGGGCAGAATTCCATACGAATGAAGGTGAACGAGCTATCCAACTATTTGATGGTACTTCACTATATGTATCAGAAGGTGGTAAACTTCAGCAGTTACCCCATGAAGAAGCTAAATATGCAATTAACCGACACAAGGATATGGTTTTTCAGGAGCCGATATGGTTATTGATAAAACTCGTTCAGAAAAAGATACCTATACAATATGTCGGGACAGAGACAGTGAATGGCGAATCTGCTGTTGTGCTACGTGTTCGTCAACCTTCAGGGAAACCCTTAAAAATTTTCATTAGTAAAAAAACACATCTTATTATGCAGTATGTATTTAGCGATGGACGTGTAGATACAGTTCAGTCTTTCAAGCAGTATAAGGAAGTAGATGGTATCATAATATCACATCAAATCATTTTCAAGAACGAGTCACATAATGAGGTATATATTTCCGACATCAGTTTCAACGTTGAGATTGACCCGAAACTTTTTAATCCGAAAAATTAATGAGCATCATTGGTGCAAAATATGGTATGATGTAACCGCTAATGCAACATGCACATTCAAGGAACTGACTTTGCCATACATCGGTAGGTATATTGCTATATCACAGACTTCAAAGGTCCGTCGGGAGATACCACGAAATTCGTTGCCGACAATCAAGCACACTTTCTCTGGATATTCAACTGTATGATACGGTACGGCATCCGTTGCAACCTCTAACGCACATGCAAGATACCCTTCCTCTTTGTATTGTTTGATGGCATCTGCAGCGTATTTTGTTGTGCGCCACGGGACTCGCCGATGTGTGCCACGTCCTATACCTGCTATAGTCGGATCGGGTGGATGCGCGCTTATACCCGCTAAGACGATCTCACGGACACAACATGCATCGGCAATTCTGAAAATCGCACCAACGTTAACAGGATCCTCAACATCTTGTAGAACAAAAACAAGATCCACTGATGAAGAACCTGACTGTCTTAAAAACTGTTTAAGTGCTTTATTACGTAACTGTTTCATTTAGAAGGAATTATGAGAACTATGGATAAATATAAACTCGGTGTTATTGGTGCTGGTGGTATCGTCTGCCGCATGCATCTACCTGATCTGAAAAGAGGAGAAGATTTTGAAGTTGTTGTCATCGGTGGCAGACGCGAAAACCGTCTAAAATATCAATGTCAAGAATTTGATATACCGCGTTGGACACAGGATTACGATGCAATTATTGCAGATGATACGCTTGATGCTATCCTTGTCGGTACCCCACATCCATTACATGTTTCATGGGGTGTTAAAGCGTTGGAAGCCGGTAAACATGTGTTGATGCAAAAACCGCTCTGCGGTGAAATGGACGAGGCAAATCAGTTTGTTGCTGCGAGCGAAGCGAGTGGTAAAACAGTCATGTGTCTACCCCATTTCAGTGCTGCCATCTATAAAGTCCGTCAACTGATTGCCGAAGAAGCCATCGGACGCGTGTCTGGTGCAAGAATGCGAAGCAGCCACGGAGGTCCTGAAATTTACTATGCCGAAATACGAGATATTTTCGGTGAATCGGGGGACGACCTATGGTTCTTCGATGCGAAACAAGCAAGCGTCGGGGCACTCTTTGATA
Organism: Candidatus Poribacteria bacterium; assembly: GCA_965205065.1. Lineage (GTDB taxonomy): Bacteria > Poribacteria > WGA-4E > WGA-4E > WGA-3G > MSPOR6. The sequence goes on from CBDBFT010000001.1 coordinate 185,318, forward strand.
TGGGTGTTTATGCTGTCTCCGGACTTGTTGCTATGCTCGGTACTTTCAAACGCGTCACAGGTTTCGTAACTACATTCGACAAACCGACAGCATTAGAAGATGTCGCAACACTCGTGCTTCAAATGCAGTCGGGTGGACTCGTTACCGCTGAAACCAGTTGGTGTGATCCTGCCCGAACTGGTGAATCAAGTGTACACGGCACTGCTGGTAAGTTCACGATGCCTGGAAAAGATGGTGCCGCTCTTACACAGTGGACGCCTACATCATATACACGGGAACATGCGCCTGTGGATACGAAAGCGATTGACTGTAGCGACGCTGCACCGAGTGGGATGCATGCACACTTCGCTGAACATATCCGTGCGGGGACACAACCTCCTCTCTCCAATGTTTACACTGCGCGACATGCCACTGAGATTCTGCTTGCTGGACTCAAATCCTCCGAGACGGGTACCGCAATTGAACTCACAACAGCCGCTGATAAGTAGTTATTTCAACATTATTTAACGTGAGTTTGATAAATCAGAACAAATAACTACGTAGGTTGGGTTGAGGTACGAAACCCAACATCTTTACGCATTATAGGTGCCTAAATGTTGGGTTTCGTGCCTCAACCCAACCTACGGATACTGATATTCTTCGGATCCGGTGAGGTTAGGAAACCACACCTACCGGGGAGTGCGTAAGTCTTGTTCAACAAAGGGACATCTCCACAATATGTGTTTTATCTAAACATATTGTGGAGATGTCAAAAAACCATTATAAATTTGCGTGAAGTTCATACCAATCATCAAGGTTGTTAAGATTGACAGCGTCTAAAATAGACCCATCGTCTTCAACACCGCTTGCACCGAGGATACTTGTTCGGGTATCGTCATCGTGATTGTAACCCGTGATTGCACCGTTCAACTCAGCGACTGCATCAGCATCAAGGCTCCCGCCTTTTTGCTCTAAGACCCAAGCTTCAAATTGTGGGTATGTCGGTGAGTTATCTCGGATATATGCCAGTGTTGCGTCTCTATCAAGTCCAAGACCATCCAACACCATTTGGTCAAATCCTGCGCCACATGCAGGGTAGTCATCGTGGAGAACACCTTTTGCATCCATCAACACTTTTGACCAAAATCGCGGGAGATGTAAGACTCCGAGCGGACCTGCGACCCCAGAACTAATAGTCGGGATCATTTTCTTTTTTCTTCCAAACATAACATGCCTCCTTGCGTATTATGCGTTAGTAGAAGTAATTTCTTACAAGTCCATCTTGTAAGTTTTTGCATTATAGCAAATATGTAAAAAAAGAGAAATAGATTTCTAAGCAGTATCCAGGGGTAACCTTATGTAGGAGCGGTGGAGAGTTGGTATTAGAATTTTAGAACGATTAGTCTATAAACCCTCGTAGACGGTAGCTTCGTATTGGATGGCGGAGTTTTCGGAGTGCTTTTGCTTCAATTTGACGAATGCGTTCCCGAGTTACATCAAAGACTTCGCCCACCTCTTCAAGCGTTTTGGGATAACCGGTTGTAATACACAACGCAGCAATCCTATTCCGTGTTGTTTCAGATAACAAAGGTTTCACGGAATCGTGTTCAATACCGAATCGTAGCACGATCACTTCGCGTTCTCGTTCGGATAGGTCTGCAAGAGCTTCTTGAATTCGTTCTTTGAGTATACTCAGTTCAGCTTCTGTGGCAGGTGATAGCACACTAACATCTTCAATAAAATCGCCTAATTGACTATCATCGTCATCGTCTCCGATAGGGGTTTCTAATGATACAGTTTCTGGGATATTCCGCTGTACTTCTTTAATTTTTTCAGGTTGGATTCCCATATCTTCTGCGATCTCTTCTGGTGTTGGTCTCCGTCCTAATTCTTGAAGGAGTGAACGTTCTGTACGTCTGAGTTTATTGATTCTTTCATGCATGTGGACAGGGATACGGATTGTGCGTCCTTGGTCTGCGATTGCCCGTGTGATACTCTGTCGTATCCACCATGTTGCATAAGTGCTGAACTTATAGCCTCGCTGATAATCAAATTTATCAACTGCCCGCATTAATCCGATGCTACCTTCTTGAATAAGGTCAAGGAAATCCAGTCCTGGTGCTTGATTACGATACTTTTTAGCGATGCTAACGACTAAACGTAGGTTCGCTTCAACGATTGCATTTTTAGCATCTTCAGCGTTGTCTTGACCGATAGAAATCTGCTTTGTGATAGATTGTAGCGTATCTCGCGGCATACCGATGGTTTTGATATACTGCTGAATTTCGCGTTGGTACCGGATGATATCTATATATGCCTGCTTAGCTGCCCTGTTTTTGAATTTACGGGTTTTAGGATTGGGTGTACCGTTGAAGCATGATGCTGGTAGATTATGTTGTTTCTGAAGTCGTTCGATCTCTTTTTCTCTATTACTAATGTTGCGATCAACTTCTTTTACCAGACCAGAAATCCTACTAATTTCTTCCCTGTCAATTTTCAGATGTTCAAGATGCTTGACAAATGTTGCATGTTTTCCGACAGTTTGAAGTTCTACAAATGCCGCGTCTTCTTTCGTCCTGCCATTTCTGGCTTCTTTGAGTGTCGTCAGATATTCCAATTCTAAGGATTCAATGACGCGCATTGTTTTTTCGACTTTATCCCGAAGTTTCCGTTCTTTTTCACGTGTTGAATTGCTTGTAACTACCATATCAACAATATCTGATGCCCGTTTTTTCGCAATGATGATTTTATATAGCAGTTTGCGTACTTCAACGACCGCTAAACGCGTTGCAAATGTTGCTTCTTGTGCTTGACGCAACCCTATTTCTATCTGCTGAGACAATTCAATTTCTTTATCTTTGTCCAGTAACGGAATTTTACCTATATTGCGCAGATAGTTCTTAATTGTATCTTCGCGTTCACTGATTTCCCCTGGGGGTAAATCCATAAAATCATCAAATTCAACTTGATCTGGCTCGTCGGCTTCATTAAATTCGGGTGGGTGCGTATTTCCAAAGTCCACAAGTAAACTCTCCTTTTTTGATTTGTAGGAGGCCAGTTAACATGATTCTGGCCGATTCCCGACTATCACTCCGTAAAGTCGCGATTCGGAGATCGCTCCTACAGGTACTTTGTATCGTTATTTTCAATGTTCACTATATATTATGCGTTTTCTGTTCGCTATTTTTCACCATTTGACGTATTTTCCTGTTTCGTCATGGCACGTACAACACCTTGTCGTATCCACCAGGTGGCATAAGTTCTAAACTTGTATCCGCTTTGATAATCAAAATTATCAATTGCTTTCATTAGAGCGATGGAGCCTTCCTGAATTATATCAAGAAATTCTTCAACACCGTGTGTCTTCTTCCTAAAATGCTTAGCGATCCTAACAACCAACCAGAGATGGGCATGTACGATCGCCATCTTGGCATCATGTGCCTCTACGACACGGGTGTCAATCTCTCCTCTAACAGATTTTAGGCTATTGCGGGATATACAGAAGGCGTCAATATATTGATAAATCTCTTGTTGATAACGGACAATAGTGGTATAAGCATCCTTCACAGCATCTGTCCTGAAATTATGGGTTTCAGGTTTGAATTCTGCATCAAACCATTCTGTAGGTATGCTATGTTGCTTCCTGAGGCGTGATATCTCTTGTGCACGTCTATTGATGTTTTGCTGAACATCTTTAAACTTAATAGTGGATATGTCTGTATGTGCCATATTCATTGTGTGAGGTCTCCTATTTTATGTCTTGAGCAATACCGGATGTATCTGTCGCTACATCTGTATGCTCTGTGTTCTGTTTCAGTTGGATTACCTGTTTTTGAGCATAGGCGCGTCTTTGCTCTGATAGTTCCACAAGTTCCTTAAACCTTTCAAGATCATCGTCTGTTTCAGAAAAGGCGTTAGAGCGGAAACGTTGTTCAACATCTTGGTATATATAATGTCTCAGTTTCTTGAGACATCCCTGAATTATCGTCGTATGGTTTGAAATTGCTTGACCGCCTATAAGTAGTCTGGTAATAGCACTTTTTAGTTTTTCGTCCTCACAATTATCAAGGATATGTTGCGTTTCAACAGTATCTCTATTTTCGCTTGCATGCCAAAGCATTTCTGCAATTTTTGCAAGGTGAGGTTGCGAAATATCGTTATAGTCAAATACAGATTTAACAGCTGGGATATATTCTGGTGCTTGTAGTAAAGATTGGATAAATTTGACTTCAATTTGTTCGCGTGCAGTCAATTTCTTTACGGGTGTCTTGTTTACAGGTAGATGGCGGCTCGGAGTGGGGGATTCTTTCAATCCTAATTCTCGCAATTCCCGCCAGATTAATCCTTCATTCACATTGAGTTCCTTGACCGCGTATTTTACATATTCTGCCCGTTCAACTCTGTTCTTGATATTCACAAGGAGTTCACTTATATCTTTAACGACACGGGTTATGACATCAGGACGTTTGATATTCTTATCTTGAACTGCAGCTTGGATTTGAAACTCTATCAGGTTCATTGATCTGTCGATGTGGTCGGTAAAAGCATCCGCTCCATTTTCTTTAACGAATGAATCTGGATCATCTCCCTTCGGCATCAATGCTATACGGACTCGTATCTCTTCCGCAATGAGTCTATGCAATCCCCGTTGTGCTGCCTGTAGCCCGGATGCGTCTCCATCAAAGACGATGACAACATCAGGGGTGTAACGTTTCAGCAGTGCCGCGTGTTCTTCGCTTAATGCTGTTCCAGACGCTGCTATTACATTTTCTATGCCGTGTTGGTATAGCATCAACACATCCATATATCCCTCTACAAGAATTGCGGTCTTTTTTCTGGCTACAGATTGTCGTGCTTTGTCCAGATTGTATAGAATTCTGCTTTTGTTATATAGGTCAGTGCCGGGTGAGTTCAGATATTTCGGTTGATGTTCGTCAGAGAGTGCGCGTCCGCCAAAACCGACAGGAATCCCTCTTTCATTATGAATTGGGAATAGGAGACGGTTCCAAAATCGGTCTTGTGGACCTTTATCCTCGTTCTTTATGAGTCCTACATCAACTAACTGCTCAACTGTCCACCCTTCATGCTTTGCAGCTTTTACGAGGTCATTCCGCTGTGCTTTTGCATATCCCAATTGGAATAGATTTGTCGTCTTTGTGACAATTCCGCGATTTTTAAGGTATTCACGGGCATGCTGACTGTGCTGCCCAGTACGTAGGAGTTCGTGATAGTATTTGACAGCAAATTTGTTGAGTTCACTGAGATCATTGATCCGTTTTTGACGTGCACTGTATTTCGCATCTCGCGCTGGCAACGTTATATGTGCCCTATTTGCAAGCCATTCAACGGATTCAATGAAACTTTTACCCTCATGTTTTTGCAAAAAACTGATGACATCACCACTGGTTTGGCACCCAAAACAGTGGAACATCTGCCTGCCTGAGGACACCGTAAAAGAGGGGGTCTTTTCTTCGTGAAATGGACAGAGTGCTTTATGGTTGCTACCAACTTGCTTCAGTGCAACACCACACTCCGAAATCACGTCAACGATATTGTTACGACTCCGGACCTCTTCAATTATTTCTTTTGGAATACTATATTTTGCTGCCATGCGTTTACCCTTAAATCTATACGTGAATTGTTGATTGTAGATACAAATTTCAGTCGGACATCTATTCCTTGAATTTAACGACTGTTACACCTTCACCGCCTTCACTATGCGGTGCGTACTGAAAATCAACGACGTGAGGATTCGCTGCTAATGTTTTATGGATTGCGTTACGCAAAGCACCCGATCCCTTTCCGTGTAGAATCCTGACACTTAATAATCCTGCAAGATAGGCATCATCCAGATATTTATCGGCAATATTAATCCCTTCTTTGACAAACATGCCGTGAATTGAGAGTTCCTCTTTTATAGAACTGGCTTTGTTGTATTGAATTTCTAAAACAGAGTCAGCAATGTGTTGAGATTCATTTTTCGGTATCACTTTATCAATTTTATCGTATGAGAGCTCCATCTGCATTTTGCCAACACGTACCTGTAAGGGGGTATTGCTCTGTTTATGGATAGCAGTGACTTGACCAAAACGATTTATCTGTATAATCCGCACTTTGTCGCCTATATTAACATTGGTAATACCATTGGCATTACCGTTGGATTGTATTTTCTTCGGTTTTTCTGGGGGCGGTTCAGGTTTGAGTTGTTTTTTTGCGTTCTCTATTTTGGAAAATGCTTCTCGGATGCTTGCTTTTGAGGCTTGTTCTCTTCGTATATCAGCGACGATATTGTCTACTGTTTTCCGTGCGGTCGCTATGGTTTCATACGCTTCATTTTCTGCATGCTGTTGTCGTGTTTCCTGTTCTGCCTTAAATGTATCAATAAGTTGTTTATACTTATGCTGTTCTATTTCAGCCAGTCGTGTCTCTTCCTTGAGGTGTTTACGTTCAGCATCCAATTTCTGTTGTGTGCGTTGCAATTCAATTAGCAGGTCTTCCACAGCGAGATTGTTATGCCCCAATTGAATTTCAGCATCCGTAAGGATTGATTGCGGGAGTCCGAGTTGTTCGGCGATCTTTATAGCATTACTACTACCAGGTACACCTATCTTTAGGCGGTAGGTTGGACGTAATGTACTCCAATCAAATGCCATTGAAGCGTTTTCCATTTTGTTATGTGTATGCGTATAAGCCTTAAGTGCCCCGTAGTGCGTCGTAACGATTGTGCTGACGTTCCTTTCGCTTAGCCATGATAGGATTGCGATACCGAGTGCTGTTCCTTCAGTTGGATCAGTCCCCGCGCCGATTTCATCTAATAGCACCAATGTATGTGCCGTTTCATCATTTTCGATTGTGTTTAACATCTTGCTGATTTTTGTAATATGTGAGGAAAATGTGCTGAGATTCTGTTCAATGTTCTGGTCATCACCAATATCCGCAAAGATGTTATGAAAGATAGGGAGTTCACTGCCGTGTGCTGCGGGTATATGCAAACCTGACTGTGCCATCAAACTCAATAATCCTACAGTCTTGAGGACGACTGTTTTACCACCCGTATTTGGTCCTGTAATAACAAGTGTTTTGAATGTATCTCCGATATAAACATCTGTAGGAACGACATCAGTGGGGTGTTCTCTGTTATCAAGTTCGTCTGCTTGCTGATTTTTGGCATGTTTATTTGCCCGTGTTTGGAATACAAGCAGCGGATGTCGTGCTTTTAGTAGATTAAGGGTTCCCTCTGTATTTAGTTTCGGTTCAACAGCGTTTAGGTCTATGCTCAAGAGTGCTTTTGCCTTTAAGAAATCAAGTTCCCCCAGGATGTTGAGGGCGAGTTCAAAATAGGTAAGTTCTTCACGTAGGTGATCCGTTAAATCTAAGAGTATCCGTTGAATTTCGCGTTGTTCTGCTTCTGTTGCTTCGTGGAGTGCATTGTTCATCTCGACTATTGACAGCGGTTCCATAAAGTAGGTTGCTCCGCTGGTAGATTGTCCCTGAACGACACCTTTGAAAAAGGCTTTCGCATCCTGTTTGATCGGTATCACAAAACGGTTGTTTCGGGAAGTGATGACCGATTCTTGTATCGATTTTTCGTAATCAGGGGAGCGAAGGATCGCTTCTAATTTCTGATGTATAGTGTCACGTATTTTTATAAGTTTTCGGCGGATGGAACGCAAGTCTGGACTTGCCCGGTCAAGCACTGCCCCTTCTGGACTGATACAGTAACAGATAGATTCAACAAGTTGGTCAAATACTGGCAAAGATTCTATAATTTGTCGTAAGTTGTTAAGTTGATCACATTTTTCACGTTTGAATTTCTTTTTGATGAGGGATGGAAGTTTGGCTACTTTCGCAACATTTAGCAACTCTTCAGGGGTTAAGATAGCCCCTGTTTTGGATGCTTGCTGAAGTTCGGTACTGACATCCATGAGACCGTCTAAGGGTATTCCTCCGCACTGTTGATGAAATGATTTTACCTCTGAACACAACTTTAGTTGGTGTTGAGCGGCATCAAGTGTCTCGTAAGGCGTAAGGTTATCAACACGCGCTTTTCCTAACTGAGAAGCGGTATACGTGATGAGATGTTCTCTGATTTTATCGTATTCTAAGGCTTTTTCTACATTAGGTAACATCGGTTTAACCGTGGTTTATAGTGAATTATAGAGATATGTTGACACCTCTTTGTAGGAGCGATCTCCGAATCGCGACTTTTTAGTGCCATCAAAGAACACTTGACTAAGCACTATTGGATAGTCTACTCTAATTGTTCGGGTAAAGGTCGCGATGCGGAGATCGCTCCTACCAATGGAGTGCTTATGGTAGGAGGGAACTCCGATTCCCGACTATTACTTATACCCACAAGTTTAGTCTGGACTGTCTACTATATCGTATTATCTGGCGTCGCTTTTGACGTCCCCCCAAGTTGTTGCCAACTTCTGTTTAGGTTCTACAGGTAGCACATCCTGTCGCCACCAAGAAACTGCAAAAATACCACCCTCAACTTGAAAGAGTTCTTCTGCTTTGCCATCTTCTATATCATAAAGGTAGAATACCCCCCATCGCGAATAGATGATAGATTTTCCATCAAACGACCAATCTGTCCACATTGACGTTTGTTTATCTACGGTGAATAGGGATGAAATTGCTCTTGTTTCCACATCAATTGTAAGCAATGTGTCAAATTCTCTGTTCCACCTACGGAACAGAATTTTTTGTCCATCTGGCGACCACACGGGATAATAATCTATATTGAATTCAGTCAACACTTCTATTTCTTGTGTTTCAATGTCCAAAAGGTAAAGTTGTTCTAACCCGCCGGACCTTTCCAATGAAAATACCAATCTCTTACTTTGGGGTCCCCAAGAGATACCGAAAAAGAAGAACGTTCTCCCAAAATGTGGAATAGAGGTGACCGTTTCCATCTCACCGGTATCAAGATCAAGTATCCAAATCTGGTTATCTTGTTGTTGTTGTTGATTTGTATATCCGTTGAAGGCGAGTTTTTTACCGTTAGGTGAAACTGAAAGGAAGCGGTAGGTACCACCGATGGCAGTAAGTTGTGTTTTTTTCTTCGGTTTGGTCACATCAATAGAAAAGATATGGGATTCAGTGCCAACATGTTGGACAAAGTATAACGTGTTATCTTTAGGTCCCCACACAGCATACAACCCTGAATGGTTCAGTGCGATTGTCTCAAAATCTTCCTTTTCAGTAAAAGTTGTCATGTATAGATTAAAATCTGATCTGCCGAGTTTTTCGTTAAAGCCTGAAACTGCATAAGCGATCCTCCCTTCAAGCTGAGCTTCTACAGCAAGAGGCAGAAAGATGGTAGCGAATAGTATGGCGAATAGTGAACAGATCAGTTTGTATGCAATAGTTGCGTTAGAAGGGAGTTCAAAGGTTTTGACATTATTCATCTGATGCTCCAGTTTCAATAGCTGCGAGACGATTATAATTAAGGAGAGCCGTTTCATAGAGATCTCTGCTAAATCCGAACTTTTCAAATTCTATAGCAGCGTTATAGTGATACAGTACACTACTGAGTGAATCCGATTTTTCATGGGTGCGTGCGCTTCGTATGTTTGTCATAAGAGTCGTTGTCACATCTTCAAAACTACTGATACGTTTTCGGATATCTTTCGGCAATCCACCTTTTATATCTTTCTGGACTTTATAGGTTCGGATTGTATCGGTGTATTCAACAAGTGCTTTATAGTAGCGTTGTTCTGCTTCCTGTGCTTCTGCTTTTTGAAGGTCAAGGGGGTCTTCAATAATTTTGAGTACCTCTTTTGCTTCTTTGATCAAGTCTTTGCTTTCTTTCTGGATTGCAATTTCACGTGCCTGCTTAAAATTATCTATAATTTCTTTATATGCTGCCCTTGCGTCTTCTGGTGCATCTATTTTTTCATAACAGAGAGCTTGATTCAGTTTTGCGTTTGAAAGCACATATTGCCGTATTTCTTGTGGCAGTTGTGTTGTTTTTGGAAATTCGCGTTCTTCATAAGCGGAGATTGCTTCTTCGTATTTCCCTTCCTGCTCGTAGCAGTTGCCGACAGCCTTCTGTGCATAAAATGCGTATATCTCATTTTCCGGTTGATGTGTTTTAATCACATTCTCAAATTCTTCGCGTGCTTCGTGATATTTGCCCTGATAATAGAGATTCTTGGCGTAGTTATATCTCGCTTTATCAGCATAAGTCACGTTAGGGTATTTATCTAAAAATGCTTTCAGTTTTTCTTCTGAATCTTCTAAGGATGCCTTCTCTTCTTCCGATTCTTCCAATGCATCCGTGTCATCTACGGTATCCTCGGTATCCTCGGTGTCCTCGGTTTCTTCGGGAGGCGTTGTATCAAAAAAGTTCGTTTCAGCTTCTTTAGAGATTTTTCTTGCGGCATTGAAATCTGCTGATGCTTCAGCATACTCTCTTTCCTGATTTTGTGAATAGATAGTATACGCAGCGGCAGCGACGATAACTACTGCTATTGTGATGCTTATGGTTCTGACATTGTCTTTCAAGAACCTATAAGATGATAGGACAAGATTGATAAATTTATCTTCTTGGATTTCTTCTTTTGTTAGTCGTTTATTTTTTGCCATGATTTCCTCTCGGATTAGTAAATAGCATTCAAGCGGGCGACGGGAATTGAACCCGCGACCCTCAGCTTGGGAAGCTGATGCTCTACCGCTGAGCTACACCCGCGCCCGTTATAAAAATTATACCATATCTTTGTTGGGTTGTCAAGGTTAAGATTTTAAAATTTTAAAGGGGAAGAGGCATTCAATTGTCGGTAAATTGTATGTACTGAGAAATGTTTCTTCTGTAGGAGCGATCTCCGAATCGCGACTAAACGCTTTGATAGTCGGCTTGCGGAGTTCCCTCCTACAAAAGAGGAGTTTATTTTCGTTCGTAAATGTGATATAATAAACACGGAACACTATCCATTTGAGGAGAATATGAAAGTTGCAATTATTGGCACGGGATATGTAGGTTTGACGACAGCAGTAGTACTTGCATATCTAAACCACGATGTCGCTGCTGTTGATAAAGACGATAACAAACTCAGTCTGTTGCACGCAGGTGAAAGTCCTATTCACGAACCTGGCATACAAGACCTAATAGACAATGTCGGAGATATGATCCGTTTCACATCACGTTTTGATGAAGTTGTACCGGATGCCGAACTTATCATGATTGCTGTCGGCACACCGCCGAAGAAGAGTGGAGAGGCGGATACACGTCACGTAGAAGATGCCGCAAGGGAAGTCGCACAATTCTGTGATCCAGATAAACATTATACGCTTGTCATAAAATCAACTGTGCCTATCGGGACGAACAGACGTGTAGCAGAAGTCGTTAATGAGGTCTTTTCCCAACGTAAGATTCAGGGAGATGTATCCATCACATCTAATCCAGAGTTTCTGCAGGAAGGTTTGGCACTTCAAGGCGCATTTTATCCTGACAGGATCGTCGTTGGCGCAAACAGTGACAGTGCCGTTGAAGCATTGCGAAGACTCTATAAACCGATTTTAGAACAGACCTTCGATCCACCCCCTTGGTTACCACGTCCAGCGTCTTACCATCTACCGCCTATGATGACCACTGACCCGAACAGCGCAGAGATGATAAAATACGCCGCAAACACTTTTCTTGCACTTAAAATCAGTTTTATCAATGAAATTGCGGGACTCTGTGAGGAAGTAAAAGCAGATGTGACAGAGGTCGCTCGTGGTATCGGACTTGACGCTCGGATCGGACACCGTTTCCTCCGTGCAGGTGTGGGATGGGGGGGCAGCTGCTATCCGAAAGATACTGCTGCACTCTTAGGTGTTGCTGCACAAGCTGGATACGAAATGCCAATAACAGCAGCTGCACGAACAGTCAACTTTCAACAACGGAAACGCATCGTAGAGAAATTACGGACTGTTCTAAAGACGTTACACGGAAAAAAAATCGGTATCCTTGGACTTGCATTTAAACCTAACACAGATGACATACGGGAAGCACCTTCGCTTGATATTATCCATCAACTCGTCACTGAAGGTGCGAAAGTTACCGCTCACGACCCTATTGCAATGCCGAACATGCAAAGAACATTGCAAGATATTCAGGTCAACTTTGTAGAAGATGTGTACCAACTCTCTTATGATGCAGATGCGTTGGTACTTGTGACGGAATGGGAACTTTATCACAGATTAGAACTCCGTAGACTTGCCAAGCAGATGAGGACACCGATACTTATTGATGGACGTAATGTCTTTTCGCCGCAAGAAGCGAGAAGTGCAGGTTTCCACTACATCGGCATCGGCAGGTAGCTTCGAATTACAGATATGGAATTAAAGATATGGTATTTTAGATATGGAAGAGCACAAACAACCAGACCCTTTTGATGCAAACTGGCATCGGTATTGTCAACATATACCATTTCCGTCTTATAGACATCTTCCCGGTGTCACACCCCATCCGATTCGTGACCCGCTGGGACACAGTTACGGTATAGAGGAGGCACATGATGAGAACCCGTTACCGCCAGAAATGTGGCGGCAGAATGAGGATTACTTATACGGTGTTGATCTTTACAATTTCGCTTATTGGTGGGAGGCACACGAGGCATGGGAAGGGTTATGGCATCGTGCGGAGGACACGTATCGTCTGTTTCTACAAGGGTTAATTCAGGTATCCGCTTCTCTCATAAAATATCACATGCGTATGCTGCGACCATTACGCACCCTATCAACCGCTGGACGTAGTAAGCTGCGACAAGTTGTTGTTGAAAGTGGTGATATGGCAAGCAATTATATGGGAATGAACCTACCGGAGTTTTTAGAAATCACAGACACATTCTTCGCACCGTTTTTTTCAGATCATGTCACAGAAGAAACCTACCGACAGATAAAAGCGCATCCACTCATACTGTTGCAGTTTTAACCCTGTAGCACATTCTGTTAGATTGTGCCTCTTTGTAGCACATTCTGTTAGATTGTGCATTTCTTTGTAGCACATTCTGTTAGATTGTGCGTTTCTTTGTAGCACATTCTGTTAGATTGTGCCGTTTCTTTGTAGCACATTCTGTTAGATTGTGCGTTTCTTTGTAGCACATTCATCCTTGATTGTGCCGTTTCTTTGTAGCACATTCATCCTTGATTGTGCTTCTTTCTACAACCCCATTCATCCTTGATTGTGCCGTTTCTTTGTAGCACATTCATCCTTGATTGTGCCGTTTCTTTGTAGCACATTCTGTTAGATTGTGCCGTCTCTTTGTAGCACATTCTGTTAGATTGTGCCGTCTCTTTGTAGCACATTCTGTTAGATTGTGCCGTTTCTTTGTAGCACATTCATCCTTGATTGTGCTACAAAACCCATTATACTGATCAAAAAAAAATCATATCCTCAGCAGTTGTAAGCGTGAATAGAACTGCGTCTTAATCAGAGGCACATTCTTATGAGGACTCTTCCTTCAGTGCTTGAGCCACCAGTCTATTTAACGTATCACCCCTGGCTTTATGAGAGATTAATTTGCCCTCTTTGTCAATAAGCCACATAGTTGGAAGTCCATAAATTTGGTACTGTTGTGCAATAGGACATTGCCACTTTTTTCCGTGGCATACTTGCCGCCAAGGTATTCCTCTCTTTTCGATATAATCACGCATTTTGGTTACACTATTGTCAATACTGATTCCCAGGATATCAAACCCTTTGTCTTTATAGGCTTTATATACCCTCTTCTTGTCTATAGTTTCTCTAAAAAACACTGGTTCACTCCACGTTGCCCAGAAATCCAATAAGACGACTTTTCCACGATATGCCTCAATAGAAATGGGTTTACCGTCAATATCCGTTGAAGAAAAATCAGGAACCATTTTTCCAAGATACTTCAACCCTGGGATATACTTTTTCCGATATTCTAATTCTAATTCAGCGTTACCGCGTTCTTTATGAAAATTGGCAATTCTTTCAAAGACAGCATTGTTTTTCGGTTGTTGTTTCTCAAGTTTATCATAAAGTGCAAGCAGTTCATCATCCCGATCCATCGTCTTAAGCATTTCTTCCAAATAGTATGAATTATAGTATGAATTAGCCTCTGTATATTCTATAAGTTTTTTGAAACGGTCTATTAGTTTTTCGGCATCATTCATGCGTCCGGTTTTAACATATAGATGTAGTAGTTTAGGATAAACGTTTGAAAAAAAATGTCTGGACAAATCAGAATGTTCACATCAGCTAAGTGTTTCGGCACAAGATCTGATAACCATTTAGGATAATCCCCATGTTCCTCGTGATAGGATTTAAGTGCTTTACCGATTGTTTTTAGATGATGTGTACATCTTTCTATATTCTTTTTATTTTGTTGTGTTGTCGTATCAGTGTTCATTTATGTCTCCCTTCAAACGGGAAGGACTTTCCGAACAGCACCCCTTGCGAACCCAGTCACAGAGCGGACTAAATTAGCCAAAACCGAACGCGAACTGCACGGAGGTTTTTTAGGTACAAATATAACCTAAAAACCTCACAAACCCGTATGAACACTGAACCAAACGCGATTTTTTAATTAAACAAGCTCAAAACCCAGTCACCATCTATGTTCATGAGCAATTTTATGTGAACTAACACCGCCTTTGCAAATCGCGCATGTTTACATATCGCGTTTGGGAATCTTTTTATAATATACAATTTAATTACAATAAAAGTCAAATATATTTTCATCATAAGGTGTGTAAAATTATTGTCACCTTTTTGTCTGAATCGCGGATTATCGCGCCAGGTACATAGATGGGCACGGATTGCGCGGATTATTGGTTTGGAAATTCAAGGATATATGCGTAGGATAAGCATTTTTGCACGACAGATAGGCAATCAGCAAACGATTCAGATACATGGCACTTCGCATGAGGATTAAGATAAAGAATGTTAAATCCCAAAACGACTAATTCCGAAGGTAATTATAGATTTCGCTATAAATTTCCCAAAAATTATACTAAAATTTCTTTCATTTTTTGCTTGCTTTTTTCTTAAAAACTTGCTAAATTATTCATTATAAGCTAATTGTATTATAAAATGTATATTATCATATAACAACTGACTTAATATGAATTATATTGTGAGATACTTACGATCAAACACAGGACAGCAGCTGAGAGAAAAATGGAGTCGATCCTAAAGAAATGCTACGCTAAAGATAGCATTATGCAAAACGCAGCGAAACCCATTGATGAGAAATAGGCTAAAACAGTATATTATTGAACACCTAAGTTCGAACGGTGTTATTCACAACACGCAAGCCAATCTAAATCCAGGATAATTGGCGAAGGTATTGAACAGTATTGAATTATTTTATTGACTTATTTTGGCTGATATTTTAAAATGTCTAATATCGTAAATTCAAACCATCCAAAAGATAACATTTTAACGGAGACAGTATCAGATATGAAGCGAGATTGGAAGACAGGTAAACCAGTTGAAAATTCACATCATGAGTGGAAAGATCATGAGTGGAAAGATCTAATTCTCAAGGATGAATTTGGCATTACTAAAAATGACTGGGACACCACAATTCAAGATACAGTTAAACATATACAAGATAAAGAGAAATCGCCACTATCAGACCGCATCTCATGCATAATGGATCTACTACTTCCGCCGGTAGAAACATTATGGCAAGGAAAAGTAGATAAGCTTCCCTTCCGATGGTTACCGTGCAAATCCCTACAAGGTGCCACGGTTGCCGATCATGCCCTGACAGCATCCGCAATCGCCTATTGCTTAGCCTATGACATTTCACCACGTCCCGATAATGACACTATGGACAAAATTCGTCTCTCTGCCCTGACAGCAACGTGGAAAGAAGATGGTCTTGAGGAGGTATATGATGCGTTATGGGAGAATGACTCTCCTATTGCGGCAAAAAAAAATGGTGAAGAATATGAACACATTGTTTTTTTGGCGAAGACTACCGCTTCCAAGAAACAAATTATAAAGAACAAATCTGACTTCGATTCACATCCGCTCAATCAGGGGAATTCAGCAAAAATAGGACTTGTGTTAGGTGGTGCGACGAAGATTAAAGGTTACTTTATGGAATCCGCAAAACTTCCCGAAATACGCGGTGCAAGTGCTTTGCTCGATCGCATTAACCTTGAAGATACACCAGCACTCTTTGGACGTAAAAACACAGAAGATAACAAGCGATACGACGACATTCGTAAGGACTTTTATGAACGCACGAAGCATGAACTCAATGCACCTGAATGCATCATCTATGCCGCAGGCGGCAACACGCTTGCTTTTGCACCGACATCCGTTGTCCACTATATCGCCGATGAAATTGAACGTATCTATACAAAGGAAACGCTTGTTGCGAACAGTGCCGCTGTAGGAAACACCTTTAACCTACTTGAACTGCAATACGGCATAAATCCTACAAACTTCTGGGTTGAAGACTATCGGACTGCTTGTAAACAAGAAAATACTAAGACGGTCATGGAAACCTATTACGGCAGCACTGAAGAGAAGTTTTTCGCTCGGAAATGTTTCGGTGAGTTGACAAGCAAGTTAGCTGGAGCGCAGATGAAACGGCGCGAAGGAAATATAACACCTGACAGGGATACACGGCGTAACCTACCCGCACACGTTGAGATTGGTCCATATCATCTCCGCTGTGAAAGTTGTGAACGACGACCTGTGCTAATCCATAGTGAGAATCTAGACAAGAAACTTTGCGATGCATGTGCCAGAAAATATGTTACCGGACGCGCAACGAAAAAACGACTGAAAGGCAGACAACTCAAGACCTTTACGGATCAACTACAATGGGAACCCGCCAATAAAAGCGAAGATGGAACGTATCTTCTAAAAGATTGGATTACCCTATACAACGATTACCGAAGAGTCACATCTGACATCTTAATCAGCAACAAAGAAGAACCCGACGGACCAAGCGACCTCAGTGAGATCGCAGCAGCCAGCGACAAAGAGAATTACATTGCATTCATCTACGCAGATGGAAACAATATGGGCAATTATCTGGAAAACATCGCCACCCCCGCGCAGTATCGGCAGTTTTCGGAACGTGTTTTTGTCACAATGCAAAAGGCAGCATTTGACGCACTTGCCGATCATCTCACACCTACTAAAGATAATGTCCATCCGTTTGAAATTGTCAGTATCGGCGGAGATGACCTGCTAATCATTGTGCCTGGAAGTAAGGTTTTTGAAATCGTCAAATCTATCGGAGAGAACTTTGACAACGCATTTCAGAGCAAAACCAGACTCACAAATCAAGATCATCTGTATAAATCTCAACGATACAATGCCAAAGATTGGGCAAATAAGCAGAAAAAACAACCCGAATTCAGTATGTCACTCGGCTTTGTCATTGCTGAAGAACACACACCTATTGCGTTTTTAGAACATCTCGCAGCTAGCCTACTAAAATCTGCAAAAAGCAAAGCAAAAACGTTGATAAAAGAGGGTGTCGGTTATCGCGGTGGAACAGTTGATTTTCTCGTGCTGAAGTCCATTTCAATGATTACCAGTAATCTCGGTGATTTTCGCAAAGAGTTTTATAAGGCAGAAACTGAGAACTCGTTAACGATGCGTCCCTTTACTTTGCACGAGCTTGAGGGATTCATCAAGACCATTGAAGATTTCAAAAAGGGTAAGTTCCCGCGTTCACAACTCTATCAACTCCGAGAATCACTCAAACTTGGCAGAGCGACATCAACACTTGATTATCTCTATTTTCGAAGTCGCCTTGACAGTGAAGATGGAAAGCGACTCCAAAATCAAATTGAACATTATTGGCGTAGTGCATCCGAGAAACATAACAATTCGGGTCCGTGGTATGCCATACCGCAGGAAAGCGAAAAGGATAAAAAATGCTATGAGACGCTGCTTTTTGATTTGATTGAGGCTTACGATTTTATCCCTGACCCTGAAAAACAAATAGAGGAAGACAATAGTGATGAATAAAACTGAAAAGCAGTGGCAGATCACAGCGATTATTGATACAGCACTTTGCATAGGTGATAGTGGTACTGGTGAAACAGGTGCTGATAAGTCAACAGTTAAAACCAGTGATGGTAAACTTTACATTCCTGCCTCAACGCTCAAAGGTATCTGGCGACACGCATGTGAGATAATTGCACGAAGTGAAAAACACTTTGTTTGTGATAGTCCGCGCGCAGAGAATATGTGTGCATCCAACCATTGCGTTATCTGCCAGATTTTCGGTTCACCTACATTGGAATCACGAATTTACATCAACGACCTTATACATGATGCGGATCCTGATATAGAAACAACAGCAACCCGGAGCGGCGTGACCATCAATCGCAAACGCAGAGTTGCAGAGGATCAACGTCTCTATTTCACCGAAACAAGCATCCCTAATGCTGGATTTGAGTTCTCTGGTGGCGTGTCACTCAGCAACAGCATCACAGACGAACAGATTAAGCTCCTAAATGCAGGACTGAACTATATTCACGCCATCGGTTCAGGTAAAACACGCGGACTTGGATGGATAAGCATATCAATAGAAGATAAAACAGATAATACAACAATTACTCAATCAATAGTAGCTGACGCCGATGACCACACAGAATTATCACTTCAGGTTACACTGGAATCGCCAATACTCACGGGTGGACGCAAACCTACCGGACAAGCCGTTGAAGCACTTAATTATATCCGCGGTGGCTTGATACGCGGTGCTCTTGCAAAAGAA
The DNA here is from genome assembly GCA_965205065.1 of Candidatus Poribacteria bacterium. Lineage (GTDB taxonomy): Bacteria > Poribacteria > WGA-4E > WGA-4E > WGA-3G > MSPOR6. The sequence continues at coordinate 204,013 of CBDBFT010000001.1, forward strand.
CTATTGGCAGCCTTAGAGAATAGCTCACCAGATGCAGAATTCCATCAAATCTTCACCGAGGACGATGCATGTATCTTCCGAAATTGCACACCTGCCTCAAGGCTATTGCCCGCAACTGCCATAGGCTGCAAGGATTTCCCCGGTTTCCAGACACCAAACGACGACAAGAAACACGGTATTTTCGATTCGCTTATTGAAAGAATAGTCTCCGAAAAAGCAGATGTCATGTATCAACCGAATTGTCCAAAATGTGGTGGACGAATAGAAGCACAAAGCGGGTTCTATGAAGTGGAAGATGACACACGTAAAGAGAGACATCTGAACACTCGCCTACTCACACGGGTTGCCATCAACAGACAACGCAAAGTTGCTGAGGATGAATTGCTTTATCACTTAACTGCAATTGACCCAATAATTGTGAAAACGGAAAAACGCGAGTCAGACGAGATCAAAAAGGCAAAGAAAGTCGTTTTGCACGGTTCTGTCCGAGTACCATCCATTCTCGTGGATAAAGTTGCGCTGACCTTAGAACAGAATGTTAATCGATTGGGTGGTGGTAGTTCACGGGGACTTGGACAAGTCAACATCGCAGTGGAGAACAAACCTTCCCCAGATTCACTCAAAGATCGGATTGATAATTTCAACAAGGTATTAAAGCGTGTATGGCAGGCTTATGCAAATTTACCAAATACCAATATCGGTCAATATGAAGGTAATTATTTCACCATAAACCTACAATCAGAGACAATTCTAACAGCAGAAGATGGTTGGCAACGGACTATGGTTCTGACCACTCGGATGCTACAGGAAATGGCTGCCTGTAATACAGAAGTGAAATGCATCCGAAGTTTCGCCAGTTATGGTTATGCGGGTGGATGGAACGCTGCATGGGGATTGCCGAAAGAAACTGAACTCGTTACCAATATGGGGAGTGTCTTTGTGTTTCACACACCGAACATTGAGGCATGGGTACCAGCATTACAAGCACTTGAAAATACCGGCATCGGCAACCGTTGTGAAGAGGGATACGGAGAGATAACAATCTGCGATCCATTCCACCGTCACACCAGAGACAAGTTAACATTTGAAAATGAGGAGAAATTAGAATGAACCAAATGAAAGAAAACAATGATCAACGGACTATTCTAAAGATGGAGAAGGCAATTACTTCACAAATGGAGAAACTAATCCCAGAAATGCAACAAATGGCAAAAGATTTTGGTATCGCAGGGGATAAGTCACCTTACCGTAATGTTCTGAATGTTGCCGTTGATCCAACAAGTGATGTTGAAGTTACAAAGAATTATATACTTTATCAACTCGGTAGGGATCAAAAATCACCATGGCGGAATACAAACAGTCAAGGTGAAAAACTTGGCTTAGCTTTGGTTAACGCTATAAAGAATTTGGAGGTAAAAGCAAAACAGGTTGTGGAAAAGATGGGTAAAGAACCAGAAAAAGCAAAGGAACTGCTACAGCGAGTACATCGGCGGTTAATGCAACTTTATCTGGGTAACCTTGTTCGATATCAAGTATATCTAACTTTTGAAGCAGAAAATTCGCGGAATAGGGAGAGATAAAATGTTTGACAAATTCCAATCCCGACTCAAATTGAAAGGCAAGGTGGAAACACAAACCGCAATTCGTGTCGGTGCAGGCCGTTCCACAGCAGTTGTCGGTTCAGACCTACCTGTTGTGCGAGATGCAGAGGGTTCACCGTATATTCCCGGTTCAAGTTTCAAAGGCGTGCTACGGTCTTATATAGAAAGCATTATGCGCAGTTTTACAGAGGATAAGCACATTGTTTGCAACCCCGTTAATAAGGATGGACAGTGTATTACAAGGGATAAGATGAAAACGCTTCGGGATAAACGTGATGAAAACAATTGGAACGATGATAAATTCAGTGCGAAAATTCTAAGTAAAACCTGCTGGGTCTGTCAACTCTTCGGTTCTCTGTGGTATTCCTCAAAGCTTCAGATCAGAGATCTATACGTTGAGAAAGATCAGTGGTTCGGTCAATATCAACATAGAGACGGTGTGGCAATTGATCGTGATACGGAAACAGCAGTTGGGGGTCACCTCTACGATTTTGAAGTCGTGCCAGCCGGTACACCGTTTGATTTTCACGCAATCGTTGACAATGCAGATAAATGGGAACTCGGTATGCTTTACTTAGGATTATCTGCTTTTGAAAAAGGTGAGTTGACTATCGGTGGCGGGAGCAGTCGTGGACTTGGTGCTATCACCCTAACACTTGACTCAGCAGCCTACATTGACGACACAAAACTTCTTGATTATCTCACAGCAAACTATGAGGGTGAAGAAGCCAAGTGGGACACTTATGTACAGGCATTCAAGGACAAAGTAGAAAAGGAATTGGAGGGAACAGATGCACAAACGGATGGTTAATCAAGCAAAAATAGAAATTACAATCTCTCCTGTCGGCCCCCTGCTCATAAAAGCAAGTGACCAAGGAGCAGACCCAACGAAGCCTGATATGGAATTCGTGGAGACATACTATGGTGGAGATAGAAGTGTTTATCTTCCCGGTTCCTCTCTGAAAGGTGCGATCCGCGCACACTGTGAACGGATCGTCCGGACAGTTGGTGGGAACATAACTGCTTGTGATCCGTTGAAAACCGACTCATCTTGTAGGACTCTTGAGGAAGAAAATAGTGCTACACTATACAGAAATACTTGTCCGATATGCCAGATCTTCGGTAGTACAGAAATCTCCGCACATGCAAATATTGCAGACGCATATCCAACAAACCCAGATGAGATCAGTCGTGAGGAACGAAACGGAGTCGCAATTGACCGTGTCTACGGTTCAGTTGCTGTCGGTCCTTTCAACTTTGAGGTTATCACAGCAGGTGCGTTCAAGACAACTATACGTGTAAAAAACTTCACTACAGCACAACTTGCACTCATTGCACTCGCGATTCGTGATTTTGACGAACAACGTGCCGGTATCGGTTTTGCAAAATCACGCGGTTTAGGACAGGTGAATATGAAAGTCAATTCAGTAGAAATCCATTATCCGACTGCAGTTGTGGAAGGTGAACAGGTCCGAATGATGGGAAATCCAGTTGATCCATTCAACAACAATGTCGTTGCAGGTGCTGGACAACTTATGAAGGAAGATGAAGCAGAACAGTATGGATTTCCTAGCGGCGATTCAGTCAATGTAGACATCCAAGCAAAAACGGATGCGTTTGGACTTGGTGCAACGTTGACATTTGAAGAAGAGGATGACATCACAGCACTCTGGCGTGGATGTGTTAGCAATTGGAGCAGAATGGTTGATGGAGAGGAACAGTAGCATGGGAAAAGGGATAGTAGCAAAATCACAGGTGGTTGACGTGTCAGAACTGAATGACTTGCTTGCGAGTCTCCAATTCGGCGATCCAAAATATTACCTACTCCAAAGACCCGATGACATAACCGATTGGACTAATTGGACTAAAGGAACGCCAGGCACAGAGGTTATTGAACAGTTCACCCACGGCAGATTGTTCGGAAATAAGGGAGAACTCCGTTGGCAAAAAACTAATGGTAATTATGTATTACTCTGGTTGTCAGAAGGTGAGCTGCCAAATGGATTTACTAAGATGGGGAAGTGGACTACAAGCCAACCACAGAACATATATCTACTCGGAGGCGGTGAAACGAAACCTTGGCGAGACACACGCATCCCACGGGAACTGGACTATCCGATGGATTGGTGCAACCACCCCTGTGTCAAGGTAATCCAATACAAAGAAAGCAATTCTCAGACGATCCGTTTTACAAGATACGCTGAATTCGTTAATTAGGGAGGATGTCAAAATGGGACAATATCAACGCAGTGGTTATGGTGGTGGACAACGGCAACCAGCAGAACCTAAACCTTTTGCGTTTGTGCAATTACCAAGAAGCGTAAATAAGAGTGTACCTACAGGACATGATAAATACCGACATAACCGAACAACAGGAAAGATTCACGGAACTATTAAGGCACTCACACCTATCCACATTGGCAGCGGCATAATTGACTTCGGTGAACACGTTAATCAACAAGTTGAGCTTATCAAAACAGCCATGCGCTCAAAAGGAATACTCATAATCCCAGGAAGTTCACTGAAAGGTGCAATCCGGAGTGTCGTTGAAGCGATATCAGAAAGTTGTATATGTAAAACAAAGGTGAGGCTTAATCGCAAAAATACAGAGGATTTCAGAGAATGTAGAAGAAACAATAGAAATGAAAGAATTTGTATTGCATGCCGAATGTTCGGAGCAATGGGATTCCAAGGTAATATAACAATACAAGACGCACAATTCATCCAAGGTAAAGTTGAAGCGAAGCGTGTGCCATTACTGCAACGTCCACGACGTTATACCGCTGATGGACAAGGAAGACCAATGCGTAAGTTTTACAAACACGGAGAGGTGGCTACGGGAAACACTGCATTTGAGGCGTGTGAAAAAGACTCAACGTTCCGTTTCAATGTTCAAATAGACAACCTTTCTTATGCAGAATGGGGTTTATTCTTCACAGCATTGGGAAAACACCCAGGACACCCGTTTAACCTCAAAATTGGTGGTGCGAAACCACGCTGCTTCGGTTCTGTAGAGTTTAACATTGATGAGGTAAACATTGCAGACAATCATCAAGATAGATATCTTACGTGGGATGCACATACTGATACTGTGCATAAAGATAATGACTTAAAAATGTGGATTAATAGTTGTTGTGAAAGTGCGGAGAATTCGCTTATTCAGCTGGATCAACTGCAGACACTTATTGAAGAAATCAAACCGCCTGAGAATGGGAAGTGTCCGGAGAGAAATTACTAAGGAGGGATGCATGACAACTTTGCAGATGAATGAGACGCAATGGTCAATTGCTCACGATCTCGCTTCTGAGATGCATAAACGCGATGTGGATATAAATGAAGTTGGTAAAATCACTGCTTTCATGCGACAACACCACAATTCGGATGACGCATTTGAGAAGTTTAACTCATTACTACAGCAGTTAGCACATAGCAATGATGCTCCGATCCAAAGCGGTCAGACTCGTAGTTATTACAAAACTATTCAGGATTGCTGTCAGAAACATCTTGGGAACATAAACGATCCTAATGAACTTCTCCTAATCCTTGGATGGTGCAGAAGGTTGATGTATTTCTATAAAGTTGAACCGAAACGTGCCGCTGAAGAACAGCTCCCGCAACAACAGAAGCAAACTCAAAAACAACCTAAAATGCAATCGTCATTTCTGAAAAAAGAAACAGAAAAACCGAAAATCAAGGTTGGTGACAAAGTGAATGCAACGATCTTGAAGAAGGATCAATTTAAGGTGACAGTTCAACTGGATACTGATAACAAAGAGGAACTTACTTTTGAACGTCCTTATTATCCAGGACAGGTTGGTGCAACGGTGAAATTAAAAGTGAATGAAGTCAACGAAGACGCACACATAACCAAAGTCATTCCGTGAAATTTATTCGTTTGAGGTTCTATGATACTTTTACTCAATTCCGCAGTCATGCCCAACGAGGGTGTGTATACATTAAAACAAATCTCTGCAGAGACATTTAAAGCTGTCTTACAGCAAGCCGCAGAAACTGACAACTTTAAAAGCTACATCGGTTACGCCGAAACAGCAGGCTTGATTGAGCAGATCACAGGTGTTGCTGTTGAGGTATCACGCGAACAGGCGACATTAACACCCGGGGACGTTATGCTCATCGTCAAATTACGCCAACGCGTAGCAAATCCTGCTGATAAAGAAACCTTGCAACTTTCAATTGATGATTTTGAGTTTTTCCAATGCGATTGGCAATCCTTAGATGAAGGAGATAGACAATGCTAATAGCACTCACTTTTCTCGGAACTGGGGACTATCAGAAAACAACCTACATCAAGCATGATGACACAAATAAGACTTACAAAACCGACCTATTTCCTATTGCTGTTGGACATCTATATGAACCAGACCAGATTATAGCATTTACAACCCCGAAAGTGGAAAAGAATAAAAAAGATGATTTGGAAAAGCTTGAAAATGAATTTGGAGAGAAATTCTCATCTGCATTGATACCGAATGGAAACTCACCACAAGAACTATGGGAAATCTTTAACAACTGCATAAATGTATTCAATGATGACGAGAATAATTCCGAGGTAGAAATCGTCCTTGATACTACCCATGCATTTCGTTCAATACCGTTACTTATTTTTATCGTTTCAGCATACCTCCGCCAAGTCAAAAATATCAAACTCAAACATATCATCTATGGGGCTTTTGAAGCGCGCAATTCAGCAACTAATATGACCCCTATTTTTGATCTAACTCCTTTCGTAGAAATCCTTGATTGGATGAATGCTGTCAATGTATTCCAAAACTACGGTGATGCGCGCCCTATTGCTGAATTAAGTGTTCAAAGTAATATTGCAGACGCTTTAAACAATCTGTCTAATGCCCTTCTCACAAACCGAACACTTGAAGCACAGACAGCAGCAATGAAATTTAACGGTTTGCCATTTGATGATTCGCAACAACCCCCTTTTAGAATGTTAGTTGAGCAGTTAAAGCAGAGTTATAGTCAAATGGCAGTGAATCAACCAGATGCTAATTCCGATAAAAGTCTAAAAGCACAATATCGGCAAATCAAGTGGTATATGGATAATCAACACTATCTGCAATCGATTACCTTAATGCGTGAATGGTTGATATCGTACAAATGCACGCAAGATGAGAATGGACATTGGTTAAGTTCCGATAAAAGAAAAAAGGCAGAAAAGGCATTGGGAAATCGGATACAGACTCAAACTTCTCAACTCGCAGCAGGTTTGGCACCACTAGCTAAAGATAATGAGCTTATTGACTTATGGGAGAAATGCGGTAAGATACGAAATGACATCGCACATTGCGGTATGCAAAACCAACCACCACCACAAACTGCTACAGAGGCAATTACTGGAATAAATGAACTTTTCCAAAAATTTGAAAACTTTGTTAACAAACATCTTCTGCGATAGACATTGTTCTTAACTAAAACTCAATCTCATGCTCCAAAACATTCAATTCACCCACTACAGATTCACCTATACCGTCCAAGGGTCTCTGAAAATGCCACAACACAAGCAGGACATTTTCAGCAGCTGGCAAACAAAATTGTAGGAAAACGGAGGAAACTGACCCAATGGGAACACTCCTCATGCTAACAGTTGGTACCAATCCGCTACCTGTCTGGGTTGCACTGCATCATTTGAAAGATAAACTGCGATCCCCTATCCAGGTACGACTCGTGCATACAAAAGAAACAAGACCTGAACGAGACCGACTCCTGAAATATAGCAGTGACGCATTCGCTATGGATACGGTCGAAACGGTGTCAGGAAATCCTGCTACCGTACGCAAGGACATCGTCCAGGATCTCCGACACAATTTACCCGACAATACCACTGGCATTCACGTGCATTATACCGGTGGTACGAAGGTGATGTGCGTTGAAACCGTCGCTGCAGCGGAGAATATTAAGGTTTTTCTTCCCTCGCGAAAGATAGATATAGAGACTTCCTATCTGGATCCACGTGCCGACGCAGGCGTGTCCCTCATAGAACCTCCAGCAAACATTTCATGAATACGTAAGCACTGCATTCAGTTGGTTGAAGGTATAGTTTTCTTCTGTATGTCGGGTAGAGTGAGTTTTAAACTTTTTCATTTTTTGCTTGCTTTGTTCTTAAAAACTTGGTAAACTATTCATTATAAGATAATTGTATTATATAAGGTGTATTTTCATATAATAACTGTCTTAATATGAATAAGTTTGTGAGATAATTGTGATCATACACAGGACAGCAGCTGAGAGAAAAGTGGAGCCGATCCTAAAGAAATGCTACGCTAAAGATAGCATTATGCAAAACGCAGCGAAACCCATTGATGAGAAACAGTCTAAAACAGTATATTATTGAACACCTAAGTTCAATCGGTGCTATTCACAGCACGCCAGATAATCTAAATCTTAAGATAATTGGCGAAAGTATTGACAGTATTGAATGTTTTATATTGACTTATTTTGGCTGATATTTTAAAATGTCATAGAATAATTGTTATAGAGGAATATTATGAATATCTACGTTGGCAATGTGCCTTACAAAGCTACAGAAGAAGATTTGAAAGAACTTTTTGAACCGCACGGTCCACTTACTTCGGTGGCAATTATCCGTGACCGTCGTGATGGTAGATCTAAAGGTTATGGCTTTGTTGAGATGGAAAATCAAGATGAAGCCGAAAAAGCAGTAGAAGCATTAGATGGTCAAGAGATGATGGGACGGCCATTGAAAGTTAATCCGGCGCGCTCCCAGGATCAACGTACAGGAGGACAACCCACAAGTCAAAATCAACAATCTTCCCGCAAGCGTCAAACGCGTACCCAACAACCTTATACCACATCAGACTCAGACGGTGAATTTCACAATCCATATACCTTTGTCCCGACACCTCCCCGTGACGAAATAGACGCGGATAAATTTGCTGGCGATTTCAACCCATTAGAACATCCTTGTGGAAAAGAATATAATCTTGACCATGCTACTCTCAAGGATGACTTATGGACAGGACACATTCCTATCAAGTTGACCACTGTCACACCGTTGGTATTACTTAAAGATGATGGTAGAGAGCGGAAAGCAACGGATCCTCAAAAATATGATGTACATGACCGCATCCCTGAATCGTCTTTGCGTGGTATGCTCCGCAGTGCTTATGAGACGGTGACAAACTCGCGCTATGCGTGTTTTGGCAGAGACCATGAAAAAAGACTCGCATATAGAATGGATACGAGAGAAGCACTCCAACTCGTTCCAACGATCATTAAAAAGGATAAAACAACAGAGAAATTAACGGCATGCTTTTATAACGGTACTACTCTACCTAAACAAAATGGACCCAAAAAACCCAGGAAGGAAAAGGGAAAAAACATTGGTACCGATGAGGCTACAGATAATGCAATGTATGCAGCTATGTTGACATGCTATAAACCTGGAACAGTAAAAACATTACTTGAGGGTGACTATAAAAAACCAAAAACGGGTGATAAAGTATTTGCAGTAATAGTCCTTTGTGAAAAATATAGATATCTATACTGGAAAGCAATTAGAATTGGGTTAATAGGTCAAATAGAAGACAAACATAAATTAGAAAAAACCATACCAGACACATGGGAGAACGAGCCACTCTTTACTGATCAGAATGGAGAGCATGTGGTTAAAGTAGTAGAAGGGACCGTATTCGTAAGCAATGAAAGTATTGACATGAAACACGATGAGCGGATCTTCTTCCTTGAAAACACTAAGTCGCAACAGTTTAAGAAAGTCAACGATAATATAATAAAGGGATGGAAGCAACTCATTCAGAATTATCGTGATGTCCACACTGATGACGATATTTTCAAACGAAAAGATAAAGATGGCAAAGTTAGAAAACCATGGGAATGGTTCTATAAGAAAGATAGTACAAAAGAATATGCCTGCTCACCACATCTATATCATAGAGACAACAAGCAAGATCGTTGGGGTAGAAAGGTAGAGGACGCACTTGACTTAAAAGAAGGTGACATGGTTTATGCACGTTGTAAAATTGACGACAACACAGGTAGAATCAAGTCTATAAAAGATCTCTTCCCCGTCATGATCTCCCGTGAACTCTATGAATGCAGTCCCAAAGAACTACTCCCAGAATCACTGCAACCAGCAAAAAAACTAAACGAATTGTCACCTGCAGACCGTTTGTTCGGATGGACTCCCCAATCAGAAGGAAGTGATAGCGGATACAAAAGCCGAATTCGAGTTGTCTGTAATGATAGTGAACGTTCCGATACCCTTGAAGAGTTTGAAAATGACCCGTTACCACTTTCAATTTTAGGAGAACCGAAACCTGAGCAGGGACGTTTCTATGTTGCTGCAGATGACAAAGGCACACCTCAAAATAAGGTACAGAATAAAAAAGATGCAGGTTATGATAAGAAAAGTAATAAGCAGTTGCGTGGACGAAAACAATACTGGCACCACAAAGGATTGGAACCAAAGAATGCCCCAAACTATTGGAAATCACCAGCGGAAGATCGAACTCAAAAGAAAACTGATGGGCGATTTCAGGAATATCGTCGTCCTGACAAATATGATAATCAGACACAACAAATGAAAAAGCAAACTGACACACAGAACCGAAGCATTAAAGGTTGGATTAAACCCAATACTCAATTTACCGCATCCTTGTATGTCCAGAATCTACAACCAGCAGAAGTCGGTGCACTCTTATGGCTGCTCACACTATCGGACGATCAATATTTCAGGTTTGGTTATGGTAAACCCTTAGGGTTCGGTAGTGTGAAGATTGAAATTGACACTGAATGTCTACAACTCGGTACGGGTAAAGATTGGAAAGAGTATTATGAAGACCTGTACGCTTCTCCACCAGCAACGTTAGATATAGATGGAAGAGAAAAATGCATACAAGAATTCAAGGATAGCATGAAACAAGCCTATAAGGGACAAGATTTTGATAAGCTGCCATTTATTGAAGGATTCTTACAAGTTTTACAAGGTCCTAATTCAGATAACCCAAGAATCCATTATCCACGATCAGAACCCAAGCGTGACCCAGAAGGAAACAACTTTAAGTGGTTTATGGATAATGACCATCATAGAGATGGTAAAAAACTTGCACTTCCAAAGGTCACGGGAAAAAAAGGATTGCCTTATAAAGCAAAAGATTAGGGAGAACTATCCATTTTCTATACAGAGGTAAATATAAATGGCAACACAACTGATTATGACCGTTGGGACGAATGCGCTGCCTATTTGGGTGGCATGGTATCATTTGAAGGATGAACTTGAGCCACCTATCAAGGTCCGTTTCGTGCATACAGAGGACACGAACTCGCAAAAGGAATTGTTAAAGGGTTATTGTGATGGTGCAGATTTCCTTGCCCCTATTCAAACTGATTCGGGAGATCCAGATGTAGTCCGTAGAGATATTGAACAGAGCATCTTTGATGATTTCACTGAAGGCACGTTGCATGTCCATTACACAGGCGGCACAAAGGTAATGGGGGTTGAATCAGTCTCCGCTATTGAATCTGAGTTAAAAGAAAAAGGTTATTCTTTAGAAACATCCTACTTGGATCCACGTGGTGATAATGGACCAAGAATTGTTAGCAGGAGTCGAGAACTTGTCCCAGATACTCGCATAGGTATCCCTGTTAATCCCGGGCCTGGTAAACCTAAGCATATCGCGCTTGAGCGCATTGCTAAACTCAATGGATTTGAACTCGGGAAATTTAAACACGAATATCACATAGGCGGTGGACGACATGATACAACAGTTTGCCCCGCCCCTGCGATACTTATAAAAGATCACTTAGATGCTGGTCAAATTGTCCTTGAATATGTGCGCCAAAATAGGTGGGAATGGTATCAGGGAAATACAGATTTTCAACGAATTTTTTCGAACCGAGACAGTCAGTGGAATGATACCTTCCCACGGCAATATGAGAGATTTGCTTATCCCATGAACGCAGGCACGTTTACCCTTCCTAATAATGCGGATCCCATTTGGCAGAACGATCTCTTGCCGGTGCTCAACAAAGTATATCCAAATTGTCAATGGAAGACTGCAAATGGTACATGGCAATTGCAATACGATGGCAATCAGACTGCAACCGATGAGCAGAAAGAGGACTTGAAACAGATGTATGGTTTTTTCAACGGCACTTGGTTTGAGTACGCTGCGTATGCAGCATTTAAAAATGCTTTAGAGGGTATATACGGAAAGAATCAAAGCCGAGGCAACTATAAACTTTTTCACAGTGTATATGTCCGCCGAGCCAATCCAAAGGATTTGAAGGTAAGACCTTTTGAACTTGACGTAGTAGCAGTTTTAGGACATCAAATTGTAGTCGTCTCGTGTACTACAAGTGGTAATGCTGGTAGGATAAAACAAAAAGGTATAGAAGCATATCACCGAGCAAAGCAACTTGGCGGTGACGAAGCGCGTGCTATTGTACTGTGTAGTGCTCATCCAAACGAACAGCCGTACTTTGAAGATGAATTACAGGACGAGACAGGTAGCACAGATGTCCCTCTTCAAGTCTGGGGGACAAATAGTTGGTTTAAACTAAATGAAAAGTTCAGTGTTTACCTTAAAAAGGATTTAAAGTGGAAGTAACTGATGATATAGGAGAGAGTATGTCAACTTCTCAGTATAAGGATAAATATATTGTTGTGTTTGGTACAGCAAGTCTTCAACAATATATCTTTCAAAGCAACAAATTAAATGAAAATATTGGTGCTTCCGACCTTGTTAGGTATTGGTTAAGTGATGGCCTCATTGAAGCTGCTTGTGCTGATACTACCAAATGGAATCAGTATGAAGATGATCCACGAATAGAACCACTGGACCCTCCAGTTGTCCCTGAAAAAGATGTCAATGTTATCTACATAGGTGGTGGCAATGCTGCCTTACTTTGTAATGATAAGTCTATTGCTGAGACAATTGTTAAGAATTGGAGTTGTCAGGTGCTAAAAAATGCCCCTGGTCTTCGCGTTGTCGTTGGATACAGTAAGGTAGAAGATGCATTAGCAAAAGCATATAAAAACGCGTTGAAGAATCTTGCCAGTTGTGAAGAATCGCTTCCTTACGGTTCAAGTCTGCTCAGTTTGCCCGTTGTGCGTTCAGGACTCAGCACTGGACAGCCAGCAAGTATTGACGCAGGCGGTCAAGAAGAATGGGTCTCCCAATCCACTTGGTTTAAACGTTCACAAATTAGGCACGCTCAAAAAAATATTAAAGAAACATTTCCAAAAGTATTGAAAAAAACAGACCGTTTACCTAAATTAGAAGAATTTGCAGTCAAACTTGATGAAGAGTTAGGTGGCAGAAAAGGGGAATCACATATCGCTGTCGTTCATGCCGATGGAAACGGTATGGGAGATTTGTTAACTCAAGTGATAAACAAAGAGTACGAATCGGATGATGATTTCATACACTACCTACGTGCGTTTTCTGCATCTACTTCCGCTTTAGCACACAATGCTCTAAACAGTACATTGCTTCACTTCAAGGAGTATTTACCAATAAAATCATTGGTTAATCCTGGTGATGTTTTTCCGATTCGTCCCATTGTGTACGGCGGTGACGATTTAACATTTGTGTGTGATGGTCGTGTAGGATTACACATTGCTGAGTTCTACCTAAGAGAATTTTCAAGCGGTACAATAAGGTTCTGTGGGGAAGATGAACCTATTGACGCATGTGCGGGTGTTGCTATAGTGCGAACGAAGTTTCCTTTTTTCCGTGCTTATAGTTTTGCTGACGAACTCTGTGCTATGGCAAAAGCATATCGTCGTGATGAAGCCAAATCAGAAGGAAGTTGGTTGGATTTTCAAATTATACAAGAGGGGGCATCAAAATCTATAGCAGCACTCAGACAGGAACAATATAAGAGTCTGTATGGACAAATTCTGTATAGACGTCCCTATCAAGTACCTAAAGAATGGGGTGATTGCGTTGAAATCCTTCGTCAGTTCAGAACAAATTGGCCAAGAAGTCGCGCCAAAGGACTTTTGCAAGCACTCTCACAAGGACCGGATGCAACAGAACTGTATGTGAAAGGGGCACAGTGGCGGAATAAGGAACTGCCGTATGTAAAAGATATGAAAGGCATGGATGTTTCCGCTAAAACGCGAGGATGGACAGGCGGTAAAGGTGTAAATAGAAGTACCCCGTATTTTGATCCACTTGAAATGATGGATTACTACTTAGACGAATTACTTAAAAACCAATCCGAAACCGCACCTACGGAGGATTAGATTATGGATTATATATTAAGAATAAAATTAATGTCATCGTTAACATCCTCCGCGGGTGAAGGCAGAGTCGGTTGGGTTGACCGGGATATAGTGTTTAATGATTTGGGTTTGCCTATTCTTCCGGGTAGACGAATCAAAGGCCTGTGGCGTGAGGCGTATTGCGATGTATATGATGCATGGAATTACTGCAAACAATCTCTCATATCAGTAGAAACGATATTCGGTAAAACGGGATCTGCACCAAAAACAACAGATATTGGTTTACATGTTGCTGATGCTATATTAGATGAGGATGCAAATTTGGAAGCATGGTTGAATTACTTACAAGATCCTAAAGAACCAAAATTATTCCAAGAAGATGTTGTGCAACATTATGCAAACGCACGTAAACAAACATCTATCAATAGACTCACTGGGGCTGCAGATGAAAACACATTTCGGCTTAGTCGCACCCTGCACCCAGATTATGTATTCAAGGCGCGAGTCAGTTTTGAAAAACAACCTAAAGATGAGATTATACGCATCTTAGCAGTGAGTGCTGCCGCACTACAATATATGGGCACATCACGCACACGCGGACTCGGTCATGTCAAATGTGCTTTGTTGAGTCCTAAAGATGCAAATAATAAAAGACAGAATTTAACCAAACAGGTTTTGGAAGAACTAAAAGATGCACAAAATAATAATAAAAAATTGCTACCATCAATTGTATTGAATTGTACGTCTGAGAATAACCAAAACTTAGGAAGAGTAGAAGACAGTGATGTCAACGAAGACGACAATGTTGAGGACACTGTTGAGCGGTCAGAAAATACCGAAAACGGTACAAATTCTGTTGGGTCCTCAAATTGTGATGACTCCATGCATTTATTAAGATATCGTTTGACATTAAAGGAACCGGTTGTTATTCCTGCCACTGCCGGTGATCCGAATACTGTTGTAGGTCGGCATGAAATATCTGGGAGTAATGTGTGGGGAGCAGCTGCGCGAATTTACTTGAACCAAGACAACAAACTTGCTCAAGATGCTGAGTTTCGCCATGTTTTCCTTCAGGATGGTCTGAAGTTTTTGTCAGCATATCCTGAATCGTTTGATAATGGTAAACGTATGATCCCTATACCACACTCCATCCGTGAATTAAAGAAAGATAAAGGACGCGTCATGGATTTCAGTGGAGATTCCGGGGGATTTGGAGATGAACCGATTAAACGTTTGGGTCAACGGTATGGTGATATAAGCCAATATGACTTAAAGACACAGGCTGTCAAAACACAGCGGAATTCTCATCACGCAAGGGTCACCGATAACCGTAGAATTGGACGGGCACTGGGGGCAGAGGATGGTGGTGGATCAATCTTCCAATATGAAGCAATCCAAGCAGGACAGACGTTTCAAGGGGCTATCTTAGGTCCAGAGTTACAACTTAGAAATCTACAAAAGTGGCTTAAAGATGGAACAATATTAAGAATTGGACGTTCTCTCAGCGCACAATACGGTCTCGTGGAATTCCATTGGATTGATACGGATAAACCAAAGAAATACAATGACCTTGTTGAATGGGATGGGTTTTTAACTGCCTCACCAGCCTCACGAATTCCTACACCCGGTAAACGTCTCATCATTACGACTTTATCATCTTTATTGACGGTTAACTCGGATGGACATCCAGACATGAGTTTTCCTAAACACGAATTAGCGAAGGTTCTGTGCATGAATTCTGATGACTTAACGCTTAAAAAAAGTTATACGCGTACAGAAATGATCGGTGGATATCAAACCCATCTGCGTCTACCGAGACAACAATTCCCCGCAATCGCATCTGGAAGCGTCTTTGAATTTGAATGCCCGCGTGAGTTAAATGAAAATGATAGCAATGTGCTAAACAAACTTGAACAAGAGGGTTTAGGACTCCGTAAGGGTCAAGGTTTTGGTCGCATAGCAGTCAATAGACAAGTTGACCTAAGTTTTAGAGAGGAAACACAACTTGACGATATTGAAAATCAAGATAGCCGGGTGGTTCCTGCTAAAGAAGTACCTGATAAACTCCAAGTTATTTTGGAAGAAATTGTGCTGAAGCGGTTCATAGTAAAAACAAAAATACTGGCGTATGAGGCAGCTGAACGAATCGTTGAACAAATTCCAAAAAACAACATTCCAAGCAATACGCTTATCGGCCGTTTACGTTTGATACTACAACGCGGTGACTTTAACAATAGGTCAGATGAGTTTTTTAAGATTGCTGAGGAAAAACTTACCAAACATCCTGTCAACATCAGTAAACTGGAGTTGCCTGAATTGGATAGCACATTAGACTTGTCGTCTTTATTCAAAGGTCTATGGGAAAAACGGGAAACTATAGTCAAAAAATTGCTTGATGAAAATACTCTTGATTTCATAGGTTCGCTCCACAGAAACCTTATACAAATTGAAAAGTTAGTGGAGAACGAAAGTGAAAGAATTTGTATCATTTTCTTCACGACTTTACTGACAGCACTACATAGAGAGTCGTAATGCATATAAACAATAAAGGAATACCATGACACACACAACAAAACCCATCCCCGATGATGCCGTAAAAACCAGACTCTACGCCAAAGGCACCTGGAAACTTGAATCTGTTGCACATTTCGGAGGCGATGAAACCGGTATCGCCGATATGTGTCTGCTCCGTGACCCAGATGGAAATCCTTTTATACCAGCAGCCTCCATTGCAGGAGCTGCACGAAGTTACCTTGCAAGCACCCGTTTGAATTGGAAGGAATATTCACATCGAGACGGTATCAGAAAAGAACCTGAGGAACTCAGAGAATTCTTTGGTGGTGCGGGGAAAGACGACACAATGAGTGCATTGATCGTGGCAGATGCAAAATGTGTGACCAAAGATGCCAAAACCTTCATCCGAGATAGAGTACGGATTGAACGAAAACCCGGTATTGCCGCAGATGGAGCAAAATATGATGTAGAAGTAGTAGAACGCAAAACGGAATTTCAATTAGAATTTGTATGTATTATTCGGGAAGGGGACTGTGAATCTGAGTATGAAGAACTATTCTTAGCACTTCTACACGGATTTGAAAGTGAAGACATACGTTTAGGTGCGCGCACGCGCAGAGGATACGGACGCGGTAGAGTGGACAACTGGGATATACGCGATTTGAAGATGAACGAACCCCATCATGTATTGACATGGTTAAGTGGGATTGACTGGAGTAGCAATGTAGGAAAATCTGATAAATTAACACCGACACCATTACCTAAAGATCAACGTAAATACTTCCGAATAGAAGCAGACTTTCACTTAAGGACTTCGTTGCTCATCCGAAGTGCTTCGGTAGAAATAGATGAACCGGACACGGAACATCTACATGCCAACGGGAATTCTGTTGATAATGAAGAAGAGGTTAAATATAAACTACCAGACATGGGACATCTATATTCCAACGGAAAACCTGTTCTTCCCGGCACATCCTTCACAGGTGCATTCCGCCACAGAGCAGCTTTGATCGCAGATGCTCTAAATTGGAACAGGACTTACGCATTTTTATAAATTGGTGTATACTATTCTATTATGACTACATTTATACAATCTAAAAAGAAGGAAAGTTTATTTTCCGATTATTGTCAATTTTTGTTTGCAAGTGTCACGAATTTTACGCAAACCTACTTTGGAGATCATACAGAGAAATGGAGCCATGATCAACTTAATCGTTTTTTGAGAAATGAGAACATCCCTTCAAGCGAACTCTGGCAATCCGTAAAGGATGACATTGAGTATGATGATGAAGGATACATACTTTTTGATGATGTTGTGCTACCTAAACCGCATGCGAAAGAGATTGAGGCTCTCCGTTCTCAGTGGAGTGGTAGCGACAAAAAAGTGGTTCAAGGTATCGGTATTGTGACTTGTATCTATGTCAATCCAAAGACACACGAATATTGGATCATTGATTACCGCATTTATGACAAGGACCATGATGGTAAAAGCAAAATAGACCATTTACTGGAGATGTTGCAAAATGCTTACTTCAAAAAACAACTCCCGTTTCGGACGGTGCTAGTGGATAGTTGGTATGCCTCCATGCAAGTCATGAAGGCGATTGAAAAACTTTCAAAGATTTACTATGTACCACTGAAACGCAATCGTCTTGTAAACGATACAGATGGAGTTGAACCGCACCAACAAGTCCAAGCCCTATCTTGGACGCAGACAGAAAGTCGGCAAGGGAAACGCGTGCATATCAAGAAGTTTCCAAAAGGTCATCAAGTGAAGTTATTCCGGATTGTCTCCTCTAACGGACGCACGGAATATATTGCGACAAACGATTTATCTCAATCGGATGCGGATGCGGCACAACAAGAATGTCGCGTGCGTTGGAAGATTGAACAACTTCATCGTGAGCTCAAACAAGTCACTGGTATCGGTAAATGTCAATGCCGCAAGTTGCGTGCCCAAAGAAATCATATTGCTTGTTGTATGCAAGTATGGGTCTGTTTCAAACGTGTTGCACGTACACTTGGTAAAACAATCTATGAAGTTAAACAAAGTTTATTGGATGATTATATGCGATATCAACTCTCTAATCCTACAATAATTTTTAATAATGCGTAAGTTCTGTGGAAAATACACAAAAAGGGTGAAGATGCTGTATGTGAGATGTTCGGTCCCATTCATCAACAAAACAAAGAACGCCAAGAATCAAAACAAACAGAATTATGGGCAAGCCGTGTCTCAATAGAAGAACGTATAGTAGAAAACGTCAGACCTCAATGGCAAGATCGCGTCGCAATTGACCGCTTTACAGGGGGTAGTTTACAAAGTGCGTTGTTCAATCAGAAACCCGTTTATCCGTGTCCCATCAAAGCCGAGAGACAAACGAACGTCCGACTGATACTTACAATAGAGGAACCAGAGCATGCAGAAATCGGATTGTTGTTATTAACCATGCGGGATTTCTGGTATGGAAACGCGACACTCGGTGGAGAGGCAAGCAACGGACGCGGCACACTACAAGGTATCAATGCAAAACTGATATATAAAGACACCGATATATCATCGGATGCAAAGGAATGGCAAATAACTGACGATGAGAAACGTCTGAAGGTTGAAAAGGATGATGAAGGTTTTCTGCAATCCTGTGTTGATGCGGCGCAGAACTACACAGATCGTCCGAAAGCATCTCGGAGACCTAAAGAAAACGGTGAGGAGGAGTCTGATGCCGAATAGAAAGCATATACAAGAACTCAATACAGAGCGGGTATGTGAACATCTGGATAAAGTTACTGCTAAAGACGCGGCATGGGTTTTCCTACAGGAACCCGGTTTTATCGGCTTCGGAGTCGTCATGAAGAACGATATCTGTTTTCCTCCGATTGTGGAGGAACCTGATTGGATACTCACCAGTGATCTCCGACTGTTTGGTGAAAAAGGAGAATGGCATGTCTGGCGTGATTGGGATGGAAAACACTATGCCCGTTTGCTGGAATTGGAGAATATCAACGACGCACTCACAGAATACCATTTCCTGTGGGGAACAAAGAAGGTAGAAACCGATACGCCACCTTGGATAAAATTAGTAGAAGACCGTGGGGCAGAAATCTGGCTGCCGCTGCAAGGACAAGTGAAAAATGAGGAGAATAATAACAATAATAATAATCTACCTCTGCGCCTGAAACTCAAACAGGTTATAGATTATGATTGTAAATATCACTTAGCAGGCATCGTTGATGCTGCCCTCGTTGCATTGGTTGATAGTGAGAAGGAAGAACTCTCACCTCCTTTGTTATCTTGTCCATAGTACTCTTCAGGAATATACCAATAAATAATGGACATTTAGAATGCGTTTTGTTTTGTCAACTGTCGGAACAAGTATCCTGACAAATCTCATTGATAGAGGAAATCCTACTGAAAGCACGTGGTTCGGTACGCTTCGGGATTCAGCAAATCTCAAGCAGGACGAATTAACAGATGAAACGGAGATCGTGATCAATACACTTGCTGAACGTGCACTCGAAAAACTTAATGAGAATAGTGCTGCGACGAATCGTCGGATCAGTGCCGAATTGAACGGTATTTACGGTATCTACGGCGACAATTTTCCTACAGATAGCCAAGATCAACACTATCTCATCTGCACTGATACAGCACAAGGACAGATGACGGGTGACTTGATTAAGGATTTCCTTGAATCTCAAGGCTTTACTGTAGGCGTTATTACACCTTCTCAGCTTTCAACACAAAACCCAGAATCCTTCACTACGGGTACAAAAGAACTCATTAAGTGGTTGGAAAATAACGTGCCACGACGTGAGAGCGGCTATCACGTGATTTTTAATCTCGTTGGTGGTTTTAAGAGCCTGCAGGGTTACATGAATACCTTCGGTGCGTTTTACGCTGATGAGGTCGTTTATATCTTTGAGTCACCAACCGCTGACCTAATTAAGATTCCACGCCTGCCAATTCAGATTGATACTGCTATCATTGAAGACCACTTAATAGAATTCGCATTGATGGATGCTGGAAAACTCTATTTGACTGAGGAGATTGAGGAGATTCCCGAAACGCTGCTGGAATTCGTACAAGAAAATGGCATGACGTTTGCCGGGCTATCGGCATGGGGTGGGTTGATCTGGCAGCGGACAAAATCGGATTTATTGTCTGGTGAACTATTGCAATTCCCGCGATTGCGGTATCGGCAAAGTTTTACTAGTAATTACAGCGGTTTACCCTCTGATCAAAGGGGCGATCTTCAAGAAACTTTGGCGAAAATTGCTACCGCGCTGGAAGATACTGGCGGTGATACAACCCAGCTTAATGCACGAGTTTCTGGTCTCGGATTTAAACAACTTGCAAATTTTGATAATATCTACACGTTTCGAATTACCCGTGGAATCCGGGTCAGTTGTTCAATAGCCGATAATGGACTATACCTTTACAAGTACGGTCCTCGGAATACTATAAATAAAAATCCAAATTGACAAAGAAAAAATAATATCTCAATTTGTATTCATGCTAAAAAACTTCCAATTCACCCACTACTGCCTCACCTACACCGTCCAAGAACCGCTGAAGATGCCACCGGACAAAGGCAACATCTTCCGAGGCAGATTCGGATACCTGCTCCATCACGTCGCCTGCATCGGGGACACAGAAGAATCGTGTGCGGAAAAATGTCAATATCCCGACACATGCATCTACTCCAAATGCTTCGAAACCCCTGTTCCAGACGATAGTCCGATGCTCCGCGGTCAACCCTTTGCACCGCATCCGTTCATCCTACGACCGCCACGCACAGGGAAATTGGACTATGCGCCAGACGACACCTTCACATGCAACCTGATTCTCATCGGTGAGGCAATCAACCTATTACCCTGGATAGTATTCGCTTTTGACCAGATGGGTAAAAGACGCATCGGGTTGCAAGGCAAGCGTGGAGAGTGCCGACTGGAAAAGGTGGAAAGTCTCCCTGTCTGTGACAGCCAGCAACCGAAAACGATTTACACTGCTGAAACTGAGATGCTGACAGATGACGGACTGATCCTCTGTCTTGACGATGTGATGGACAACGCGACTGATATCACCGATGCGATTGAACTTGAATTTATCACACCTACCAGTATCAAGATAGACGGAAAGTGGACGAGAATTCTAACGTTTGAACATCTCATCCGCAATCTCCTCAGACGAATCCGTTTCTTAAGTTATTTCCACTGCGGAGAAGATTTAAACATTGATGCACACGCATTAATCAAAGCAGCAGATAGCATCAGGCACAAATCGCACCTGCGTTGGTTCAGAAAAGATCGGTACTCTTACCGTGCCGAGCAATCTGTTCCGATGGGTGGGTTCATCGGTAAGATACGTTTTGAAGGGGATTTGGAGCCGTTTTTGCCGTTTATCTTTCTCGGTGAGTATTTGCATATCGGACACCATACAGCATTTGGATTTGGACAGTATCGTATCACTGCCCCATCTTAAAAAGTTTTTCAAACCAATCAAACAGATCTGACTGCGTCACTATATTGAGACAGACAAGAATCACAAATATGATGGACACCCAAATCAGCAGCTTAACTGCACGCTTGGCAATACCGATGACAAGGATTATCGCAAATATAGCAGCGATTATCAAAAAAGGTGGAGAACTGATGAATTCTGGCATATCAAAAGTATACCATTTATACGAAAAAAATGAAAACTAAATTAGAGGTAATACAATGCTCTATGTTATTGTTTACGACATTCCAGATGACGGAAGACGTAACAAACTCTTCAAAGCACTGAAAGGGTTTGGGACTCGCGTTCAGTACAGTGTATTTGAAGCACATCTGAATAAGACACAGTACGAGGAGATGAAGCATGCTGTCACACGGGTCATTGATGCATCAGAAGATTCGGTGCGGTACTATGCACTTTGTGGTGCCTGTGCTGGACGTATGGAAGTACCCGCTGTGGGAGATATAACGTCGGATCCCAAAACAATTGTGGTTTGATATGCAACTACCAATACTCACAGAGAATCAGATTCGGGAACGTTGTACGGAACAGAGTTTTGAGCGGGGTGTCGCCTACTACTTCGGCGGTGCGATCGGCAATCTTGTGCTTCACGATTACACACTGTCGGCAAATTGCGAAGGAACAGAGGCTATCCCTTATTCTGTTTCTGTGGAATTGATGCCGACAGGGATTGCTACGACTCACTGTTCGTGTCCCTATAGTTATGAGGGAGATTGTAAACATATTGTCGCGCTCCTGCTAACATATCTTCATGATCCTGACATGATCTGTTCAGTAGATGCTTTACTTGCAGAGCTTGAGGCAAAACCGAAATCAAATCTACTCCACGTCATTTCAGAGTTGCTTAAACGGGCTCCAGAATTAACACCCATTGCACAGATATTGACAGATATACATGAGACACCGTCTTGTCCTGATGAGCTTCCCTTTGTTGACGTGTACAGGGAACGAATTGACCACATTTTTGGGAACGGTTTTCTTGAACAGCACCAACTCCGTGATGTGTTAATGCAACTCGAAAGGTTAACGCAGCATGCCGAAGCACTTGGCGAGTTGGGCGAAACGGACCTTGCCTTGTCAATTCTACATGCCCTGATACACCAATCCATCGTCCGTTATCCCGACACACTTCAGAAGGATGAATTACCGCGCTTTGTCAAAGAATGTACAAAGACGTTTGCGCAAATCGCCCTGGATGCTCAACAATTCTCTGAAATTTCCACACATTGCAGCATGTTGTTGCAGCTAAGTTTTGAAGTTGAAAAGGTTTTTGTCCCAATCCTGACACACCTCCTTGAACAACTCTGTTTAACGCAGGACACAGCAGACTTACAGGAAACGATTGAACAACGTCTGGGTGAAAGCCTTGATCGTCAGGCACACGTTCAACTGCTGCTTGCTCTATATCATCGGACTGGACAAACAGAAGACTACCTCAACCTCGCCAGATGTGAAGGTGAAGGCTATCGGTTGATACATGCACTCTTTACATACCAGCACGACGCCGCAGCGTGGAAAGCAATTGAAGAATTCCCACTCTCCGTTGACGAATACACGGGTCTTTTACGTAGTCCAATTACCAGACGTTCGCCAGAATTCACCCATAAATTGCTTGCCCTCCTCAAATACCACAACCCCGATATTGCCGTTATACTTTATCAAAATATTATTGAAGAAAAAACACTTACACGAAGAAGAAAGAACTATGAGAATGTCTCAGACTACTTGACTGCGTTAAAGGCACTCTATTGTAGCCTTGACCAGGAAAATCTGTGGACTGTTTATCTGGCACATTTTCGAGAACGTCATTCTTCCAAACGCCTGTTATTACAGCTCATCTCTGATATTTAATACACGCAATTCATGTTCCCTTCTGAAAAATATTACTATCCTTTTACCGGTTGCTGACTCTATACTATCGTCTGTCCCACATTTATTGTTTTCACATTAACCATGTGCAATTTCCCAACTTTTAATATGATGCAGCATTAGCGAGCATATAGACAAAAAGGAGATTTCTATGTTTGATTATACACCGGACATGTCTCTCACGACACAACTTTACGAACCAGAAACATTACATGCCGCTTGGCGAATGGTCCGTGCAAATAAGGGGGGTCCTGGCAGCGATGGCATTACCATTCAACAGTTTGAGGCGCAGCTTAATAAACATCTCCGCCAACTTTCACGTGAGCTTAGGGAGGAACGCTACTATCCGTTGCCTGTTCAAAAGTTCGCAATGAAAAAGACGAACGGCGGCACCAGAGAAATCTCTGTGCTAGCACTCAAAGATCGCATCGTTCAACGCGCTGTTTGTGATCTGATCACACCGATTTACGAATCTAAATTCCTTGATTGTAGTTTCGGATATCGTCCAAATCGGGGTGTGCCACAGGCGGTCACACAAGTAACAGCTATCCGGGCAGAAGGGTACGAGTGGATCGTCGATGCCGATATTGAGAATTTCTTTGGGACAATGGACAACCGAATTCTGATGCGCTTTCTCCGCGCTACAATTAAAGAACCCCCTATTCTCAGACTGATTCAGATGTGGCTTGATATAGGCGGGATTGTGGGACCTCCCAGAAGCGCGAGGTGGGTAGATCACATTGAAAACGCAGCACATTCACTCGGTCAAGGCATTGAACAGGTGATTAACCAACTCTTACACGGTTCCTCATATCATAACACGTACACTCAGATTGCGAATGATCCGATGATGGATGACTGGTTAGATCATGACACTGCGTTTGACGTTCAACGGAGTCAACACCGGGAGGGGCAACCTCGTGAACATACTGTGAACAAGTTACTCGTCAACTTAGGACGCGATGGACTGCTTCTGCTTCTAGCTAATTCAAAACGGATTGGGACAATGCTGGCAACTAAAAACTTAGTTGTGGTTGCTCCTCTTGTTTTAGCGGCACTCGCGACACCTGCCGTTGCAGGTATTGTGAAGGAACGACTGAACCAGCCGCGGAAAGTCGGAATTATCCAAGGTTCACCACTCTCGCCTTTGTTAGCCAATCTCTATCTACATGCTTTTGACAAAGCGATGACGCGAGCTGGCATACGGATGGTAAGATACGCGGATGATTTTCTGCTGCTGTGCCGAAGTGAAGGCAGAGCGCAACAAGCACTGCATCATGCACAGAAACGGCTTGCAACCCTTAAACTACAACTAAACCCTAAAAAAACGGAAATCTCAAACTTTGACAACGGCATAGAATTCCTCGGACACATCTTTGACAAAGATGGATGTTATCAACCGCTCCCCGACTCTCAGGTAAAAAACCTTCAAAAACAGGTAAAACATGCCTTAAGACAAGGGACAGCTCATGTCAAACGTTCAGGACAACAGGTAACCCAACAAGGGAAAAATTTTGCTACACAGCTCGGTAAACGTTTCAAAAAACGAGGCACGCCGGGCATTTTAGAAAACAAACCTTCACACGCAAATTGATTAGGAGGTAACAGATGGCAATTCTCTATATCACACGACAAGGCGCAGTACTCCATAAATCTGGCAATCGGGTTATTGTGAAAAAAGGAGGCGATGTCCTTCAAGAAATCCCGATTGTCCAACTTGACGAAGTCGTCATCTTCGGTAATGGACACATGACAACACAGACGATGGGTTATTTGCTTAGCAAGAACATTCCAGTCTCTTTCCTCTCTTCACGTGGAAAGTACAAAGGCAAGTTACAACCCCCTTACGCTAAGGACACCCTCATTCGCCAGCAGCAGTTCGCTGTTGCGGGGGATCCGCAGCAGTGTCTTGAATTAGCGAAATGTTTTGTTCGTGGTAAACTCACGAACGCTATTCGGTTTTCCCAACGGCAACGCACGCAAAATGCCGAGGTGAAATCGGCAATCCGTTCTACTCACCAGACCTTGGAAAAACTTGAACGTGCCGATAATTTGGAATCGCTTCTGGGTTATGAAGGTAGTGGAACAGCGTCATATTACAAGGCGTATCGGCAATTTTTGGGGCGCGATTGGGGTTTTACAAGTCGGCAATTCCGTCCACCGCCGGACCCAATTAACGCGATGCTTTCACTCGGTTATACACTCTTACACAACCATGTGTATACGTTTATTAATGTCGTTGGCTTTGATCCGTATTGCGGTTATTTTCACCAACCCAGGCATGGACATGCCACCTTAGCCTCGGATCTGATGGAGGAATTCCGCCAAGTTATTGTGGATGGATATGTCCTTTCACTTGTTAACAACAACCGAGTGCAGCCAGAGGACTTTGAGCAAACGAACAAGGGTATCCGTTTTACTAAGGAGGCATTAGACCGATTCCTCGTTGGATACTATGGTCGGATGCAACAGACGTTCCAGCATCCCACACTTAATGAGAAAACGACCTATCTTCGTTGTATCGAACTTCAGGTTAGACATTTAGCTCGTGTGGTAACGGGTGAAGACGCGATATATAAACCTTTTTTGATTCGCGTTTAGGAACATTTATTTCTTACTTACGCATTATCCCCCCAATTCGCATGCCACACGGGGAATCATGCGGCATGCCAAACGCGCATGCCGCCAATGGCATTCATACCGTTGATTTGGCGCATGCAATAGCGGGGGAATGCGTATGTCCTGATTAATATAATACCTTTATCTTGATACTGCTGTAGCACATTCATCCTTGATTGTGCTATCTTTCTCCATCCCCATCCGCTCCGTTTCTTTGCATAATGACCCTCCAATTGTGCGAATTATTAAACCCAAAACAAAAAATCACAAAATATATCATTACAAAACCTTACTGGAACTAACGCCACAACCAATGTACCAAATCTTACCACGGTAAGACATTTCTTACCGTATGGTAAGATTTTAAAAGGAGAAACGCTATGAAATTACAGGAACATCACAGAGAATTCGCCATCAAATGCTTTGCAGAATATATGCAACGCAGTGTTGTCGCTCACGCATTTATTCTCACATTTCAACACGATCTACCAAAACCACCGCATGTTCTCGGAGAAAGAACCGAAGGAGATACTAAAACACGTAAACACAGCACATGGCATACTCAAAACTATCTGGTCATACAACAAGTTAGAATGGCATTCAGCGGGTGCTGATATGTGATTTTCCAAAGCCTCAGAGAGGCGAAAGGTGTATAGTCCGCATTGATCCAACCAATAGTAAGCCCCAAAGGGGCGAAAGGTACATCAACGCACTAACGTTTTCACTAAATTGACGCCTATAGTGACAAAAACTTTACACACCCCCTCAAAAAAGTTTGACATTTCTGCAGATTTAGCGTATACTTATATCAAGCACATCAATTGTAAACTTACGCGATTTGTCGATTGATTGCCAGGGCAGTCAAAATTGCCTCTGAACATAGATGGTGACTGGGTTTTGAGCCTGTTTGTTTAAAAAATCGTGTTTGGTGTAGTGTTCATAAGGGTTTGTAAGGTTTTTAATAATAATTTTCACAAAAAAAAGCTCCGCGCAGTTCGTGTTTGGTTTTGGCTAATTTAGCCCTTACTGTGACTGGGTTCGCAGGGGGGTGAGTTCGGAAAGACCTTCCCGTTTGAAGGGAATTGAAACGATCAAAATAGATTGAGAAAAAAACCACTGAAAACATGTTCGGAAAGACCTTCCCGTTTGAAGGGAATTGAAACAATTGTCGCCAACTCCAGCAATTGATCCGTCTGTTGTTCGGAAAGACCTTCCCGTTTGAAGGGAATTGAAACTGAGCACGCTCACCAAAGAAAGTATTCCGATGATCGCGTTCGGAAAGACCTTCCCGTTTGAAGGGAATTGAAACGTGCGACCCATGAAGTCTTGGTTCATTAAAAATGAACTCCTGTGTTCGGAAAGACCTTCCCGTTTGAAGGGAATTGAAACGCAACAAGACAGAACCAAACGCAATCGGAGTAAACCAAGTTCGGAAAGACCTTCCCGTTTGAAGGGAATTGAAACAGTTTGGAATAGAAACGCAGAGAATAAGGTATGATAGTTCGGAAAGACCTTCCCGTTTGAAGGGAATTGAAACCCTTTTCGTCGAAGGGTTATCTGACAATAAAATCTGCGTTCGGAAAGACCTTCCCGTTTGAAGGGAATTGAAACCTTTGGACCTGCTCAGGAGTTCCGGCACTACCAGTGGTTCGGAAAGACCTTCCCGTTTGAAGGGAATTGAAACTTGAAGGGTCAAACTTAATATGTATGTGTTGTTTAAGTTCGGAAAGACCTTCCCGTTTGAAGGGAATTGAAACTATTCGATATGTTGGATCATATAATCGTTAGGTATGACGTTCGGAAAGACCTTCCCGTTTGAAGGGAATTGAAACTTACCTGTTTCTGAAGGTATTCAATTTCAAATTGGATGGTTCGGAAAGACCTTCCCGTTTGAAGGGAATTGAAACTAAAGGGCGCAGAATCGGATTTTTTAAGGGGTTCACGTGTTCGGAAAGACCTTCCCGTTTGAAGGGAATTGAAACGAGGAACAGTGGTGAATTATAGTTCACCTTTATATTTTTGTTCGGAAAGACCTTCCCGTTTGAAGGGAATTGAAACTTATCAAAGGGTTCTATGGCATATTTGTCGTCATCTATGTTCGGAAAGACCTTCCCGTTTGAAGGGAATTGAAACGACGGTAATTCTCCTTATCTCCTCAATGCCGTCTTCTCGTTCGGAAAGACCTTCCCGTTTGAAGGGAATTGAAACGAGTGTTATGGGGTCGGGTTTCATCCCGCTGTCGAATTCGTTCGGAAAGACCTTCCCGTTTGAAGGGAATTGAAACCTTCCATATACCGACCACGGTTTTCGCAAAGTCATTTGTTCGGAAAGACCTTCCCGTTTGAAGGGAATTGAAACTCTGCTGTCACTGTGATGAAGGTGCTTACAATCATGGTTGTTCGGAAAGACCTTCCCGTTTGAAGGGAATTGAAACATTCTTAAAGATGTCTTTTGGAACCCTCATTTCTGATGTTCGGAAAGACCTTCCCGTTTGAAGGGAATTGAAACTTAAGTATTCGCAGTAGTGATTCAGTCAATTTTGTAACATGTTCGGAAAGACCTTCCCGTTTGAAGGGAATTGAAACATACTGTGTATTCAGTGCCATTAGTTAAATTACTAAGTTCGGAAAGACCTTCCCGTTTGAAGGGAATTGAAACCTGCAATTAGATCAATCATTTCCTGACCGTGAGGTGTGTTCGGAAAGACCTTCCCGTTTGAAGGGAATTGAAACCTGCATCAATGATCATGAATGAGAATTTGAATGTGTTCGGAAAGACCTTCCCGTTTGAAGGGAATTGAAACTTTCCAAACTGCTCTGCTAATTCTTCCAATAATGAAAGTTCGGAAAGACCTTCCCGTTTGAAGGGAATTGAAACGCAATTAGTGTTATTACACCAATCACTACCGTAGCTGCGTTCGGAAAGACCTTCCCGTTTGAAGGGAATTGAAACCTAACCGGCTGTTTTCCGCTGCAACTTTTACAACTTTGTTCGGAAAGACCTTCCCGTTTGAAGGGAATTGAAACAGTAACTCGACCAGTTACTTGATTGCTTTCTCGGACAGTTCGGAAAGACCTTCCCGTTTGAAGGGAATTGAAACAAATTTAGTGTTACAATAATATCACAAAAACAATAAGTTCGGAAAGACCTTCCCGTTTGAAGGGAATTGAAACAATGGTTGGCGACCCCTCAAACATTCCAATCAACAACGTTCGGAAAGACCTTCCCGTTTGAAGGGAATTGAAACTTGCGCCACTTGCCAGCAACCCATTTCCCGAACTTCGTCGTTCGGAAAGACCTTCCCGTTTGAAGGGAATTGAAACACCATCCTACTGGTGGATGCTGTTTTGATATTAAGGTTCGGAAAGACCTTCCCGTTTGAAGGGAATTGAAACGCTGCATTGTCTGTAGTGTACGAATCTCTGGCAAGTCCAGTTCGGAAAGACCTTCCCGTTTGAAGGGAATTGAAACATAGATCCGGGTAAGATTCAGTTCAACTGTCTTTCTCGTTCGGAAAGACCTTCCCGTTTGAAGGGAATTGAAACGAAGGTATTATGCCACTCTCCTATTTTTACGAGTTGGTTCGGAAAGACCTTCCCGTTTGAAGGGAATTGAAACCTTTCCATGCTTCGGCGATGCCTGAAAAACTAACAATCAGGTTCGGAAAGACCTTCCCGTTTGAAGGGAATTGAAACTGTAAGGTCTACCTACGTCATAAGGAATTGTTATGGTTCAGAAAGACCTTCCCGTTTGAAGGGAATTGAAACAGGTATGGTAATAGTCCAGATTCCGTTCGCGTCAGTGGTTCAGAAAGACCTTCCCGTTTGAAGGGAATTGAAACCGAGAGTCCCCAGAAGTCCAGACACCCATACAACGTTCAGAAAGACCTTCCCGTTTGAAGGGAATTGAAACACTTGCGAAGCCTGATATACCCTGCGTCGTTTCTGTAGCGTTCAGAAAGACCTTCCCGTTTGAAGGGAATTGAAACTCGGTTGACGATACATTGAGAGTATAGCAGGGTTAAGGTTCAGAAAGTCCTTCCCGTTTGAAGGGAATTGAAACCTTCCACTAATGAGAAAATGCACAAACGGAACATACGTGTTCGGAAAATCTGTCTTGTTTGAAGGGAATTGAAACTTTTTTGCCCGGTAATCATTAACTTTATGAAACTAAAAAACGTCATGACACCTGAATTTCATGAGAAGTTGCGGATACATAGGAATCATGCCGTAGACACTCTTCGCAGCCTAAGGCGTGGTTCAATAAGTACCGAGAGAGCTGCAATAGTGCTTGCCGGCATTCACAAATCAATGTTTGATCGACCCCTTGATCGTTGTGGTTATGGTGTTGATCATCCATATAGTGTTTTTGCCGCTCGACTTCATCGGGTGGGAAAAATCCTAATGGGGGAGAGGTGGGCTAATATTCATTTTTAGTTCATACATCTTCCTATTTTTACCTGGTAATCATTAACTTTATGAGACTAAAAAGTTCGGAAAAACCTTCCCGTTTGAAGGGAATTGAAACATTAAAGCGGATGGAAAGAGGGAAGGATGGAAGAATGGAAGTTCGGAAACGCTTTCATGTTTGAAGAGAATTGAAATTCCTCTTGGTTTTGGGCAGGTTAACCATCGCTTGTTCGGAAAAACCTTCCCGTTTGAAGGGAATTGAAACAAAAACTATCAATACGAGAAAATAACTCTTATCCTGAAAAAATCCTATAATCCTGAAAATCCTGGTTCAGACAACCGGTCAGAAAGACCTTCCCGTTTGAAGGGAATTGAAACTTGGTGAACTCGTTAGATTATTCCCAAAGAGAAGTCCTAATCGCGTTAAACCGAAACTATGATAAAGTCATGAAGAGACACTCTGAATTGACTATGATCAAAGAAAAACGCAAACAGGAAGGGAGGTGTATTATGTGTGATCGATTATCACGCTTCCGAAGAGTTGAAATGATGTTCGAAAAAGAGAATCTCCGGGCAAAGCGTTCTTATGCTTTGCAAATTCTGAGGAGGCGCAGAGGGTCCTTGTCGTCAGAAGCGGCGGCAACTGTTCTTTTGGATGTCCGTTGGCGTTTCATTCTTCCGCTTGTGGAACAGAATGCCCCGGAACATCCATACAGTGTGTTTTCCACCCGCCTTGTCCGGTTAGCGACCGGAATGATGGGGGAGGAGTGGGTGGAAGACTACCTCAAAAAGCAAAAAACAACCCGGCGATAGCCGGGTTTCCTTTATTGGGCTAATTTTATTTTCCATACATAGTTCAGAAAATCCTTCTCGTTTGGGGTGTGTAAATATTTGTCACTCTATTTGTCTGAATCGCGGATTACGCGCCAGTTAACATAGCTGGCACGGAAGGGTTTCTGGATCATTATATGACTTAGATCGGCTACAAAGAAGCACAATCTAACAGAATGTGCTACAGATATATCAAGATGGATGGGGTAGGGGAAAGGGATGGGTGGAAGGCTGGAAGACGGGAAGAATGGAAGAGGGGAAGGTTGGAAGAAGAGGGGAAGGTTGGAAGGTTGGAAGAGGGATGGGTGGAAGAGGGGATGGGTGGAAGGTTGTATGAGTGGAAGGAAGAAGCACAATCTAACAGAATGTGCTACAGATGTATCAAGATTTTTGGTGTAGGGGGAAGGGTAATGAGGGATGAAAGGGATTGGAGGAAGATAGCACAATCTAACAGAATGTGCTACAGATATATCAAGATGGTGGGTAGGGGGAAAGGGTAATGAGGGATGAAAGGGGTTGGAGGAAGAAGCACAATCTAACAGAATGTGCTACAGATATATCAAGATGGATGGTGTAGGGGAAAGGGTAATGATGGATGAATGGGGTTGGAGGAAGAAGCACAATCTAACAGAATGTGCTACAGATGTATCAAGATTTTTGGTGTAGGGGGAAGGGTAATGATGGATGAAGGGGGTGGGAGGAAGATAGCACAATCTAACAGAATGTGCTACAGATATATCAAAATGGATGGGGTAGGGGGAAGGGTAATGATGGATGAAGGGGGTGGGAGGAAGATAGCACAATCTAACAGAATGTGCTACAGATATATCAAAATGGATGGGGTAGGGGGAAGGGTAATGAGGGATGAAAGGGGTTGGAGGAAGAAGCACAATCTAACAGAATGTGCTACAGATATATCAAAATGGATGGTGTGGGAAAAAGGGTAATGAGGCCTGGAAGGAATTGGAGGAAGATAGCACAATCAAGGATGAATGTGCTACAGATATATCAAGATGGATGGGGTAGGGAAAAGGGAATGATGGATGAAAAGGGTTGGAGGAAGAAGCACAATCTAACAGAATGTGCTACAGATATATCAAAATGGATGGTGTGGGAAAAAGGGTAATGAGGCCTGGAAGGAATTGGAGGAAGATAGCACAATCAAGGATGAATGTGCCATGATCGCGGAAAGCGCGGAGTAGGTGGATATGCTCCTGAATCTTCTGTGCAAAAACTTTACACACCCATGCCTTGGGTGTGTAAAGTTTTTGTCACCTTTTTTGTCTGAATCGCGGAAGACACGGAGGGCGCAGAGGGCGCGGAAGGGGTTTTGGTTCATTATATGGCATTGATGTGCTACAAAAGAGGCACAATCTAACAGAATGTGCTACAAAAGAAGCACAATCTAACAGAATGTGCTACAAAAGAAGCACAATCTAACAGAATGTGCTACAAAAGAAGCACAACCTAACAGAATGTCTATTATTGGTGAAGGTATTGAATGTTTAGTGACAAAAAGTTTACACACCCCCATGCCTTAATGGAGTTGCTTTTTCTGATAGATTTTGGTACAATATCAAATAAGATGTACATCAAAAAAGCAACTCGCTTTTTTTAGTTCAATTAGGGGGTAATAGCTCCCTAATTTCTTATTTATATTATACCATATAAACCCAGTATATACAAGGGTTTAGAACGCTTTAATTACCTTTTTCAAGTCCAAAACGACTAATTCCGAAACACAATATATCAATACGAGAAAATAACTCTTATCCTGAAAAAATCATATAATCCTGAAAATCCTGGTTCAGACAACCGTTCAGAAAGACCTTCACGTTTGAAGGGAATTGAAACTATATGACAAGTACAGCAGAAAGGCAGTCATGCACAGGGAGTTCGGAGAGTCCTTCACGTTTGAAAGAAATTGAAACAAAAACTATCAATACGAGAAGATACCTCTTATCCTGAAAAAATCATATAATCCTGAAAATCCTGGTTCGGAAAGACCTTCACGTTTGAAGGGAATTGAAACCAATATGGACAAGGTCCGCTTTAACCTTGCTAATTTTGATCGTTCGGAAAGACCTTCCCGTTTGAAGGGAATTGAAACTCACTTCATGATGAGTTTCTCCAATAATTTGTAAGTGTTCGGAAAGACCTTCCCGTTTGAAGGGAATTGAAACAAGTTCAAAGGTCGTGAGACCGAAAATCCCTTTTTTTGTTCGGAAAGACCTTCCCGTTTGAAGGGAATTGAAACTTGTGTTTTATATGGCGAACCTACAAGATCTTATATGTTCGGAAAGACCTTCCCGTTTGAAGGGAATTGAAACAGGATCCCTCTCCCTCTGCGATGGTGAGAAAATTTTCATTTGTTCGGAAAGACCTTCCCGTTTGAAGGGAATTGAAACGGGGGTCCGTATGGAACAGGCAAGACACGATGGGGATTTGACATCGGAAAGTCCTTCCCATTTGGTATATAAACATATCGTCCCTACGGGACTAAAGAGGGTGCGGGACACGTTTTCTATAAACATATCGTCCCTAATGAAGTTAAAGAAAATATTTGGGTAATTTGGCGAGGTTAGGAAACCTCGCCAGCAGAGTGGTGTGCCTGCATTATGCAAACGAGACATTACCCGTTTAATTATTTAAACTTCATACGGGACTAAAGACAATCAATAATAAATTCATTTCCTTAAATTGACGCTTATGACAGAATACGCATTTGGTATTCTGCATTGGTTAGGAAATCGCACCTACCGTTAAGTTCGGAAAGAACTTCCTGTTAGGAGGAAATTAAAACAAAACCTATCAATACGAGAAGATAAATCTTATCCTGAAAAAATCATATAATCCTGAAAATCCTGGTTCAGACAAGCACTCGGAAAGACCTTCCCGTTTGAAGGAAATTGAAACAAAACCTATCAATACGAGAAGATAAATCTTATCCTGAAAAAATCATATAATCCTGAAAATCCTGGTTCAGACAACCGTTCAGAAAGACCTTCCCGTTTGAAGGGAATTGAAACTGTCGGGGTTACCGACGGTTTCTCCGGGACGTATAGTTCGGAAAGACCTTCCCGTTTGAAGGGAATTGAAGGGTGTGTAAAGTTTTGGCACTCTATTTGTCAGAATCGCGGATTACGCGGATTATTGGCTTGGAAATTCAACGATGTATGCGTAGGATAAGCATTCTTGCACAACAGATTGGCAATCAGTAAACGATACAGAAAAAAACATCCCTTGTGAATAGCACCTTGATACACAAAATCAACAATCCGCGAAATCCGTGTCATCCGTGATAATCCGCGATTCTGACAGTTAAGGGATAAAATCTTTACGCGTCCGTTTATGTACATAGTACTCCGCTGGAGTGCAGCCTGTTGACAATCCTTTTTCTATAGACATATTGCTCCGCTGGAGCAAGGGGTCAGCGATCCTTTTTCTTAAGTGACAAAAAGTTTATATGCCCCCCAAATCATCTTGTTGTTGACGAAAACTCTCGAAAGATGTATTGGTCAGCCTCGGCAGGGTTGGATAACTGATGTATCAAGATCAACGCTAAGTTCCAATTTTCAATTCTGCCCGAATTTTTTGTCGCACATCATCACAGATCTGAATGGCATGTTCTGTGTCTTTGGCTGTTGCAGAATCACCTGGATAACGAGATTCCACTGCATAAGAACTAATTATCTTGAAATCGGGTTGCCAGACATTCCACAAAGACTGCGTTGGTACAATTAAATTAAGTAATTCTTCAAGGTCATGTGTTTTTGAAAAAGGAATGTTCTCCTCTTGCAACCACGCTTTCAAATACTTTTCAATACATTGTTGTGCATGAAAACAGATAGAGTTATGGACAGGGGTTGGCGATTCCTGAAGCCACTTGGCAGAATTATAATCTTCTTCAGCTTTCTCAATCCATTCTACCGTCAAAGGATTCATGTATATTTCTTCCTTTTTGACTGAATTCGGTTTGTCTTCCTGTTTGTCTAAATTATAGTCAGTATAGGAGCCGTATAAGAGTTTACCTTTTTCAGTGATCTCACGAAGAAACCAATCATTATACGAAACCCGATAAGCAATCTCTTCAGGTGATCTCACAAGAAGGTCCATTCCAAAACGATAGGGAATTCTTTGACGAATCTCTACAGCTTTGTTGCGAAATTCCGACTTAGGAATTGGCATCACGACTAACAAGTCAACATCTGATTCTTCCGAAGGTGTACCATAAGCATAAGAACCAAATAGAATAACTTGTAACGGAGAAAACTCACGAACAATATCTTCACAAGTTGCCTGAATCTCTTTTGAACTGACCATGTGAAAACTCCTTATTGAACCAGTTCTACGTCGGGAAAATCAAAATTCCATGTTAGAAATTATAGCACTTTTTTCAGTTCTTAATCCATGTATTTAAAGACTGGGTGTGTAAGTATTTTGGCACTTTTTTTGTCTGAATCGCGGATTATCGCGCCCCTGTTAACATAGCTGGACACAGAAGGGGTTTCTGGATCATTATATGTCTTTGTTCGGCTACAAAGAAGCACAATCAAGGATGAATGTGCTACGGCAATATCAAGATGAATGGTGTAGGGAGAAGTATAATGAAGGATAAATGTTATTGAAAGAGGCACAATCTAACAGAATGTGCTACAAGTAGACACAAAACCCCCATCCAACCATCCAACCTTCCAATCTTCCAACCTTCCAGCCTTCCAATCTTCCAACCTTCCAGCCTTCCAATCTTCCAACCTTCCAGCCTTCCAATCTTCCAGCCTTCCAGCCTTCCAATCTTCCACCCCTTTTCCCCTTCCGCGTAATCAGCGATTCAGACAACATTTTTAGCATAATTTACGACTTTTTTTCTTCATTCATAACATAACCTATATTGGTAAAGACGATTCTGGCGCACGTTACATTGAAAGTTGTTTTGTCTCCCAAGAAAGCAAAATCCCAATATATATCATCTTCATTAGGTTCAGGGGCAGATCTTGTAATTGCTTCTGAAATACCCCACATCGGAAACGGATCATGTCTTTCAGATATGATCTCATAAGACTTGACATCAATGAATTCAACTCTCACTAATTGGTTATGTTCTATACCATAAGGATAAGCGTTTACAGTGAGAATAATTGTCATATCAGCCTGTCCGATGCCATTTGCAATACCGTTTTCATCAATGTTCTTGTAGTTTTCAAACTTTACTTCAAAACCGTCAACGTATCCATCGTGAAAATCATTGAAGTATTTTAAAGCCGCATTGACTTCTTCAATGTTTTTCGGTTCAAATCTATCCATCATATTTCACCTCCTTTCTACATTTTCCAGGACTTACGCATTCCCCGAATTACTTATACACATTCATGGATGCATCTTTTAATGCATATAAACAACATGCACGCTTTCACGTCAAAACATAATACCTATTCTACAGCGCAGATGCTTGATACAGAATAGGTCAGACTATTTTCTGGAGGAAACCCGCCATTCGCAGTCTATTCGGTCTCAAAAAATACGTCAAACGTTACCTATACACCATCATATTAAGTTTCATTCTTGTTCTGATAACGAATGGACTTCTGCTGATTAGTCCTAAAATTTTGCAGGCAGTATTTGATGAATTAGAACGCGGTTTTAGAGACACAAATATCACATTGTCAAGTGGTAGGATTCTGTTTTTTGCCACGCTTATTTTCGGTGTTGCTCTTGTTGGTGGTATTATCCGGTTTTTCCAGAGACGTACCATTCAAGGTGTTGCCAGAAAGATGGAGTTTCATCTTCGCGCCGACTTTTTCCTCCATCTTCAAAAACTATCAGCATCTTATTATGACAATGTCCGTACTGGCGACTTGATGACAAGGGCAACCAGTGACCTCAATGCTATTCGGATGGTTCTCAGCAGTGCGATCATATATACTGCCGATGCAATCGTCTTTTTCGGTTTGGCACTTGTCATTATGCTACGCATTGATGTTACACTGACTCTGGTCGCTCTATTGTCATATCCGATACTCGCGATAATCATACGATTACTCGGGAAACGGCTGCATACACACTATGAAGGAATTCAGGAAGCGTTCTCAACACTGAATACAAAGGTTCAAGAGAACTTATCCGGAGTGCGTGTCGTTAAAGCCTACACACTTGAGACTAATGAAGTAGAACATTTTAGGGAACTCAATCAAGAATTTGTCAACAGCAATCATAAACAGATCCGCTTGATGACTTTTTTCTTTCCACTGTTCCGATTTCTCCCTGGAATTAGTAGAGTGGTTCTTCTCTGGATGGGAGGACTTCTCGTCATTCAACAAGAAATAACATTCGGTGAATTTATCGCTTTCAACGCATATCTATTGATGTTGGTCCGTCCGATGATAATGCTGGGGTTTATCGTTAACACATTCGAACGGGGTGCCGCATCAATGGATCGTATCAATACGATCCTCAGCGAAAAACCTGAGATATTTGATGGTGAAAGTGTCGAATGGAATAAAAAAAACATCAAAGGAGAGATAGAATTCCGCAACCTTAACTTTGCTTATAACGGCGGTCCTCCCGTGTTAAAGAACGTCAATTTGAAGGTTGAACGGGGAACAACACTCGCGATTGTTGGCGGAACAGGTTCAGGAAAATCCACCCTTGTTAATCTCATCCCGCGTATCCGGCAATCAGAACGCGGTACTATCTTTATGGATGGCGTAGATATACAGGATATACCCTTAAATGTGCTTCGGTCTAATATAGGTTTTGTGGAACAGGAGCCATTTCTGTTCTCGGACTATCTACGGAATAACATCGCTTACGGTGTTGAGACACCAGATGACGAAGAAATAAAGGCTGCTGCACACACATCTGATCTGCTATCACAGATTGAGGAATTCCCTGACGGTTTACAAACTTTTCTCGGTGAACGGGGAATTACGATTTCAGGTGGACAACGTCAACGCAGCGCACTTGCAAGAGCTATCCTAATTAAACCCAAAATTCTTATACTTGATGATGCCTTTGCGAATGTTGATACACAGACAGAAGACACAATACTCAGCCGACTGGACGAGATAATGAAGGATCGAACAACTATCCTCATCTCACACAGGATATCAACAGTAAAGGCAGCAGATAACATTGTCGTCCTAAATGATGGGAGCATCGTCGAATCGGGCACGCACGACCAGTTGCTGAAGAAAAACGGAATATACGCTGGAATCTATGAAACACAACTGTTACAGGATGAACTTGATGAATTATAGAAGGAAATATCAAGATGTTTGGAATGGGTAGTGAACTCCATGAATATAGCGACGAGGAGCAAGAACTCGGAAAGGTGTATGACCGAGTTCTAATGAAGCGGCTGCTGCAATATCTCAAACCTTACAAATTTCAATTACTCGTCATCGCTATCTTTATGATAGGCACGACACTATCCCGTTTAGCCGGTCCCGTTCTCTTTCAGATGGCTATTGATCGCCAAATTATTCCGGGTGAATTAGACGGTCTAAGTTTCTTTGCAGGCTTGTTTGTCCTGAGCTTGATTGGGGAGTTTGTCTTTGCCTATTTTGGGGAATACCGGCAGTTAATGGTCGGACAACATGTGATGCGTGATCTCCGACAGACTCTATTCTCACATCTACAACGTCTGGATGTGCAGTATTTTGACAAAAACCCAGTGGGACGCCTAATGACGCGTGTAATGGGTGATGTACAGGTGCTCAATGAACTCTTTACATCGGGAGTCATTACATCCTTCGGTAATCTGTTGAGTATTCTGGGGATTGTAGTCGCAATGCTGATCTACAACTGGGAACTTGCGTGTGTTGCGTTTACTGTTATACCGATAATTTTTGGGGCAACACTCGTCTATCAGATCTACTCACGACGTGCTTTTCGTGAACAACGCAAACAGTATGCACGCATCAATG
The DNA here is from genome assembly GCA_965205065.1 of Candidatus Poribacteria bacterium. Classification (GTDB taxonomy): domain Bacteria; phylum Poribacteria; class WGA-4E; order WGA-4E; family WGA-3G; genus MSPOR6. Next base: position 243,543 of record CBDBFT010000001.1, read on the forward strand.
CATTCTTGCAAGAGAACATTGTCGGTATGACAACGATGAAACTGTTCGCGCAAGAACGGCGTAGCCATCTCCGTTTTAACGAACGGAACAGGAGATACTTGACAGCGAACCTTCGGAGTATCTTTTACTTTTCTATCTTCCATCCACTGATTGAAGTTACAGCATCACTTGCGACAGCTGTTATTATCTGGTATGGTGGCGGACAGATTGTTCAGGGCGCGTTGACGTTTGGCACATTAGTGGCGTTCATCCAATTAGCAGAAAGGTTCTTTTGGCCCATCCGAGAACTCAGCGAGAAATACACAATCTTCCAAAATGCAATGGCATCATCAGAGCGGATATTTCAGCTGCTGGATACAGAACCGAGTATTGTCTCAACAACCGACAAACGTGGAATTGATACACTAAAGGGAGAAATAGAGTTTCAAAACGTCTGGTTTGCATACAATGACGAAGATTATGTCTTGAAAGATGTATCGTTCAGGGTTAAACCGGGTGAAAAAGTAGCACTTGTCGGACATACAGGATCAGGTAAAACCACTATCATCAATCTGCTGTGCCGATTCTATGAAGTTAACAGAGGGCAAATCCTGATTGATGGTGTAGACATCCAAAAGATGAATTTGGATGAACTACGTAAGGCAATCAGTATCGTTCAACAGAACATATTTCTATTCTCTGATTCAATTGAACGTAATATCAGTTTAGGAGACCCTTCGATAACAGATGAACAGATAGTAAATGCATCTAAAGATGTACATTTAGATCGTTTCGTCCAGAAAATGCCTGATATCTATAGAACTGAGATCAAAGAAGATGGCGGCGGGTTATCTGTAGGACAGAAACAGTTAGTCGCATTTGCACGTGCCTTAGCATCCGATCCCAGTATCTTGGTTCTTGATGAAGCCACATCAAGCGTTGACACTGAAACGGAACTCTTGATTGAAGATGCGTTAAGTCGTCTGATGCAAGATCGGACATCTGTCGTTATTGCACATAGGTTATCTACCATCCAAAATGCGGATAGGATTATTGTGATGCACCGTGGTGAGATACGCGAGACCGGCAATCATAATGAATTGTTACAAAAGGGAGGTATCTATTATCGGCTGTATCAACTTCAATATAAGGGACAAGGAATCGGTTCAACCTAATCCTGTTCAACACAGAAAACACCTCATTCGTGACTGCCCCCGAACAGATACTATAATAGAACTTTCCCGTTCAATGATTATTTTTCATGAATACCCTTCTTCCTACACCATACATATTGATATTGCTGTAGCACATTCATCCTTGATTGTGCTTCTTTCTACAGATACATTCATCCTCCATTAACCTTCTTCCTACACCATACATATTGATATTGCTGTAGCACATTCATCCTTGATTGTGCTTCTTTCTACAATCACCATAACTGTCAATTTAAGGATATTCCCTCTTCTTGACAGACTATATAAAACCGATTCTATCCTTATACCTTTCGCACCGCTGGTGCTTGGGTTTTCGTGAGATACGTTCTCTATACACCTTCCGCACCGCTGGTGCTGATATGTGATTATCCAAAGCCTCAGAGAGGCGAAAGGTATATAGTCCGTTTTGATCCAACCAATAGCAAGCCCCAGAGGGGCGAAAGGTGTTCAACGCACTAACGTTTTACATGCAATTAACGCCAATTGCCGAATACGCGTTTGGTATTCTGCATTGGTTAGTAAAACGAACCTACAGGGCGGGACACAAGGGACAAATTATCCTGGAAATCCTACTAATCCTGAAAATCCTGGTTCAGACAAAAGATGCATTTCCAGCCTATCCATCCGATAGAACCAAAATCCTCTTATCCTGATCAAATCCTGAAAATCCTGAAAATCCTGGTCAACCTTCCAACCTTCCACTCCGATCTTCCAACCTTCCAGTTTTCCCTCTTATCCTGATAAAATCCTGAAAATCCTGGTCAACTTTTCATATTTAACTTGACTACTGTTTTTATATATGTTACCATAAATATATGTTATATATTTTCTTGCGATATAATTATATAAATGGGTGTTGACAATGCTATTATTCACAATGTACAGATAAGTACATGCCGCATACAATTAAACTTTAATCAAAAAATGAAAATAATTCAATTTTATTCAATATTAACTTGACAACATTATATATTTATGTTATCATAAATATAAAGTTATGTATATACTTACTTTTAGTTTATGTAAAAAGGTGTTACAATGCTAATATACAAAATGTCCAGAAATGATCATAATATCAGAAAAAAGCCAAGTTTTTGTGCTTTTTGTGTATATTTCAACTTAGAGAGAATTATGTCACGTTTCCTGAAAATAAAAAAATTGAATCTGTCAGAAAACACACCACAAAACTTTACTGACATTGACTGGATAAGCAATTCACAAAAAGTCACGGCTGTGACAAAGCCGTGACAAAGCCGTGACAAATTTGTCACGTTTTCGTGACTTTTTATGAATAGGAGAATATCATGATATTACAAGAGAATCACAAGGAATTCGCTGTCAAATGCTTCGTAGAGTATATGCAACCCACTTTTTATGCATATTTCAACTTAGAGAGAATTATGTCACGTTTCTTGAAAACAAAAAAATTAAATCTGTCAAAAAAACACGCCACAAAACCTTACAGTCATTGACTGGATAAGCAATTCGCAAAAAGTCACGGCTGTGACACATTTGTCACGTTTTCGTGACTTTTTGAATAGGAGAATATCATGATATTACAAGAGAATCACAAGGAATTTACCATCAAATGCTTCGCAGAATATATGACACACAGCGATGTCGTTGACGCATTTATTCTCGAATTTCAACACGAACACAGCACACGCCTTACTCAAAACTATCTGGTCATACAACAAGTTAGAGCGGAAAGACGCCAACAAATAGACTCTTAATAGTAGTAGGCAATCTCCGAGTGCCGTCTCTTATAATAGTAGTAGGCAATCTCCGAGTGCCGTCTCTTATGATAGTAGAAACTTTACACACCCGATTAAATGAAAATGTTGACACAATTAGATTAATCAGATAAGATAGAAACCTAATCTCAACAATTGTGACACGAAAATCCTGTTGCTAAACAATGACAATACACACCTACAATCTACGGAATCAGATAAGGAGAAAAGAATGGAAAATTATCCACAATGGAACCTACCGAAACACGCAAAAGCACGTTTAGGAAAGGGCGGTACTCGGTCAATGCAGTTTTCGCCGGATAGCACACAACTTGCCCTGAGCTGTCCTACAGGTGTATGGTTTTACGATGTGAAAACAGGTAAGGAGCTGTCCTTATTTACCGGGAAACGTGGGACTCTTACGTTTTCACCAGATGGACGTTTCCTCGCAAAAGGTGGAAACCAATTCCAACTGTGGGAGATCGCTACACAACGCGAAGTTCCACTAAAAACTGACTTTCCTGTCTCGAATGTGTTGCGGTTCTCAAATGATAGCAAAACATTAGTTTGTCTTGGCAAGGAAGGAGATAAGATTTATATGTTAGATGTTGAGACTGGAAAGCACACAGAGATAAAACTACAAAAAGAGTCCACAGGCTTACGTCTTATTGACTGTGCGCTGGCAGAAGGTAAAATCGCCATTGGAAAGAGAGATGGCAGTCTTGCGTTGTGGGATACGCATACTGGTGAGAAACTATCCACACTCAGAGAAATGGGTAAGCGTGTTGATATACCGAATAAGTTTACGGAGACAAATCGGGCAATTACGTTGGAATTTTCTCCTGATGGCACACGAATCGCATCCGGGAACCTTGACACAACGATACATATATGGGACATAACAACAGGAGAAGAATTGTGTGTCTTACAAAAAGCTATAGAAGGTAGTAACATGTGGAGTATATCAGAGGTAGATGGGAAAGAGATCGTAAATAATCCTATGAAGAACGAGGGGTATGATAGACCATCCGCATTGGCATTCTCTCCTGATGCGTCCCTAATTGCTTGCGGAAGTGAAGATAGCACCGTAAAACTGTGGCATACAATTACGGGTGAATTGATCGCTACTTTTACTGGACATCTCAGTAATGTTAATCATGTAACATTTTCACCTGATGGGAACATACTCGCCAGTGGGAGTTATGGTGGTACTGTTAGATTCTGGGATGTTAATACTAAAGCAGCACTACAGACCCGTATTACTGGACACATGTGGATAAGGACGGCATCTTTTTCGGAAGATGGTTCTAAGTTAACGAGTGTTTTTTCCAACGGTATCATTACCAACTGGGATCTAAGAAGCTCAGAAAAAACGACTTTAATAACGAAAGCTACGCTTGAAGAACCTTTATATTGGAAAACTTACAGAGATTTTGTGCTATCACCAGATGGATCACACCTCGCCAATTACGGCATACAAAGCGACCCATCTGATCCAAACTATCGTGAGAGAATCCTGCGTTTGACTGATGTCAACACCGGACATGAGGTGGTGACTTTTCCGAATATTGGCGCAGAGGTGTTTACGCCTGATGGGAAAATCGCAGCATGCAGCGGTGGTAATACGATCCGTTTGTTGAATATGGAAACAGGTGAAACGCACAGTATAATTACCTCAGACCACGATGAAGATTCTGATGAGCGCAAACCTCTTATCGCATCATTGGTATTTTCACCTGATGGAAAAAAGATCGTTAGTGCAACCATGGGGGGACATTTACAGATTTGGAGTGTGGAAACTGGAGAGAGGTTAAGTGCTTTCTTTGAAGAGACACCTCCGAAAGGCAATTTGTATCAAGAGGCAATTCGAAGTCTTGCCTATTCTTCAGACGGGGCATTACTTGCTGTCGGCAGCACCAAACGCCTCCGTTTAATCGGCAGTGCCAAACAGGCGCGGTTGAAAGAGATCGTATACGGTCCCAGAGAATATAACGATACATTTATATTCTCGCCAGATGATACAATACTTATTGTTGGAATCAGGGGCGGCAGAATTGAACTTTGGGATGTGGCTACAGGTGATAAACTGACGTCACTTGATGGACATACAGTATCTGTAGGGGATCTGAAGTTTTCTCCGGATAATAAAACACTTATGAGTGTTGGCGGCGGTAACATTTTACTTTGGGACTGGGACACAGTTCTTGAGCGTGCACGCGGAAACGATGCAGAAAATGGTGCTGAACAGGTTCTCCACACTGCAGCCGAATCCACAGAAAATGTTCTGCAATTCCTTGAACATTCCCCACAACTCTCTAATATTTCTTTGGCAAAAACCTCAGATCATGTATTGTGGAAAGGTGAGATATATCTTGCAAACGAATGGTTTGATGTGGCACTTGAAGAATTTATGAAATACCTAACGGCAGCAGACTTTAAAAGGGATTTTCAAAGAGAACAGGAGACCGGTACACAGTCAGGTTTTCATCGCACTCTGTTCGTAAGAATTGGCAGAGCTGCTAAAGATGTTCAGGACAGAGAAGGCTTCGCTAATATGCTGAATGAAATCATAACATATTTCGCCGATAGTTTGAGTATCCAATTACATGCACACTTAGTTTTGGCTAAATTCTATCACGATAATGGTTTGTTTGAAAAGGCAGATGAACATATTCAGATACTTGACTCACTAATTGCCGATCTCCCATCGGCACATCTAAGTCATCAGTTAAATGCGTATTTCAGTTTAGCCGACTATTATCACGATAATGGAATGCTTGATAAAGCAGATATGTATATTCAGAAAACACATGATATGGTTGCTGAATTGGCTCCGGATAATCCCTTTCAATTGCGGTTTCAGTTAGATACACGTTTCAGTTTAGCAGAATACTATCGTGGTAAGGGTATGGTTGAGATAGCGGACGAACACATTCGGAAAACGGGTTTTGTTACTGAAGATGCATGGATGGTGCTGGGTCCCTTTGATAATGCTGATGGCATCGGTTTTGATACCGCATACATTTCTGAAGACATTACTGAGATTGATTTGAGTGCTAAATATGATGGCATAGATGGACCGGTCAGTTGGAAAAAGTTCACTGATGCTAAATTGGATGGATATATCCATCTTGGAGAGCAGCATGTTGACTGGCACGTTTCCTACGCTTTTGCGACTATTAATTCACCTGATGAACGGGACGTCCAATTCCGATTCGATAGCGATGACCAAGGGAAGGTGTGGCTTAATGGTAAAGCAGTGTTTTCCCATACTAAAGCGTTTATGGCAATAGTTGATAGATACACTATACCTGTGAAACTCAGACCGGGCAAAAACAGTATCCTTGTGAAGGTGTGTAATGAGATGGGTGGATGGGCATTTTTCCTCCGCATCACAGATAGAGATGGACAGCCTTTTGATGATTTGATAATCAACCGTCAATAAGAGATGTTTGAAGGCGCGATTTCCGCATAATTGTATGTAAATTCTTTTTGTATCTCATTCCCCTATATCTGAACACGTGTTAATATGCAGAATTATGCACCCGTTTAATCCTTTTGTGTTGTCATATAAGTAAAAGGTAAAAACGGAGGTAATCCATGAGAAAAAGTGATGCACAATTAATTCAACATACCCTTGATGGTGATGATACTGCATTTGCAGAACTTGTAGAAAAATATCAGAAACAGGTTCACGCACTTGCATGGCGGAAAATCGGAGATTTTCATTTTGCAGAGGAGATAACACAGGATACGTTCATAAGAGCACATCAGCAACTCAAAACGTTGAAAAAACCGCAACGTTTCGCCAGTTGGCTCTATGTAATTGCTTCAAATCTTTGCAGCACATGGTTGCGTAATAAGAATATACGGGCACAGCTGCAGGACAATATAGATAATACTGTAGATGAAGAAGCAACCTATTCTGAATATATCTTAACTGAAAACAATCGGATCACCGGAGAAACACAACGCAATGTTGTCCAGAAATTGCTTGCGAAACTTGAAGAAAGTGAACGCACTGTGATGACATTACACTATTTAGGTGATATGTCATGCACAGAAATCGGTGCTTTCTTAGGTGTGTCAGCGAATACAATAAAAAGCCGTCTCCGTCGTGCACAGCAACGTTTACAGAAAGAGGAACCGGTGATAAGGGAGGCTTTAGACAATTTCCAAATCACACCGCATCTGACAGATAACATCATGCGTGAGATTTCGCGTATCAAACCTGCAACAACGACGAGTAGCAAACCTTTAGTCCCGTGGGCAATCGCAGCTTCCACGTTAGTAGTCGTGTTGCTAATACTCGGTTTTGGAAATAGTGTATTCTTGACTCGTTTTCAAAAACCTTACAGTTTAGATGCAAATGCAGAGACATCGGTTGAGGTTATAGAAGCACTCATAGTTGCAAACTTAGAAACCGAGCCAAATGTGCAAAGGCAAATCAAAAACACTAACGCATTGTCAAGTCTGAATGATCCTGAAGAACAGCAAAACAGTAACATTACCACTTTAACTGCAGACATACAAACAGAGGAAACAATGAAGGATTACACACAGTGGGAAATACCCAAAAAAGCGAAAGCGCGTTTGGGAAAAGGTGAGATTACAGAGATTCAGTTCTCCCCAAGTCGCAAACAACTTGCTGTTGCTTCTAATATTGGAATATGGATATATGACACAAATACCAATCAAGAGATTGCATTGGTCGGATCGCATACAGATAGCATAAAATGTATTGACTTTAATGCTGATGGTAGTATGCTCGCAGCGGGGAGTGGAAAGAATGTCGCTGTTTGGGACATGTCGGATCATACGCAAGAATCAGTGATAATTAGTAATGAGGGTCGGGATGTGAAGTGTGTAGCCTTCAGTCCTGATGGAAAGACAATTGCTGGCGGCTTTGAGAGTGGCAAAGCATATCTATTTGACATCAATACAGGTACTAAAAAGGTAATTGGTCATATAAGATCACACAGTATTGACGGTATAGAATTCAGTCCTGATGGGCAATCTCTACTCATTGAAGGTACTGACATAACAAGAAGCAAAACAATAGGTCTCATAAATATCGGAACAGGTAAGGAGATAGCTACGGTAAAAGTCGATGATGATGATATGAACGGTATAGCCATCAGTCCTGATGGTAAAAAAATCGCATGTGCCAGCAACAAAAAAGATCATTTACTACTATGGGATATTCAACACCCACCCGATAGCAAAACGAATAAGAATCTATATGCTTGGGCTTCATGGAGTGCAGCCTTCAGTCCTGATAGTAGATTACTTGCTATTGGAGGATTAGGAAGGACATTCCTGTATAATGCTGACACAGGTCAAAGAATTGGTATCCATGACGAATTAGCTCGACCCGTTATCAGTGTCGCCTTTAGTCCTGATGGCATGACACTGGCAAGTGCATCTGACCATGAAATCTATCTGTGGGACATTGCAAATGCACATCCAATTACGACATTGCATCCTGTCAGTGAAGATGCCGTGAAAAGTGTTGCAGTGAGTCCAGATGGTAACATAATCGCAAGTGGTGGATTTGACGAGAGTGTAACATTGTACAATGCTGACACTGGTGCTCAGCAGAGCAAATTTAGTTTTGATACGGGTGTTGTCAATACAGTTACCTTCAGTCCTGATAGCAATATGCTTGCAGTTGGAACAGATGGCGTGATTAATCTTATAAATGTCAAAACTTCACGGATAAAAGCGATCCCAATTGCTTTTCTCGGACGCGTCCTTAGTATGATGTTCAGTCCAGATGGCAAAACACTTGCATGCACCGGTGATAATTCGCTGGTGATATTAATAGATGTTGCTTCACATAAACAGAAGGCAGAACTAAAAGGGCATAAAGGTCTGGTCAATAGGCTTGTCTTCAATCCTGACGGAACCTATCTTGCTTCTGGTGGTGATGATAAACGTGTGTTTCTGTGGGATGTAAATACTGGTACAAAAATCAGATCACTTAATCTGTTTAAGGTATGGAGTTTAACGTTTAGTCCAGATGGCAATACGCTTGCATGTGCAGGTAGAGACTATAAGATTATCTTATGGAACATAAACACCAATGAACAGTCTACTATATACACTGACGGCGGTTCAATAGCAGATATGTCGTATAGTTCTGATGGAAAAAGCATCCTTACTGCGGGTCGAAATGGTCTACATAAGTATAATCTTGAAAATAAAGAAATAAGCAATGTCTATGTCGGTAATGAAGGCATAGTAGCAACCGCGCAATTCTATCCCAATGGGAAAAAAATTGTCAGTGGTGGTGTTGATGGCAGTGTCTGTATTTGGAACAAGGACAGTGGTGAAGTTAAAGAGATTTCTAACGGTTTTATTGAGAATGTCGCAGGTATCGATTTCAGTCCAGATGGAAAAACCTTTGTTACGACTGGTGGAAGATTTGCCGCTCGCTTATGGGATTCCACGACTTATGCGTTGAAATCTGTTATCGGGAGAACTCGTGCACCTCAGACTGTCGTCTTTAGTGCAAATGGCAGCCAAATAGCAACGGGTGGTTTAGAGGACAACGTTGAGCTGTGGGATGTAAATACTGGACAGCAAACAGCCATTCTTGAAGGACATACCGATGCAATTGAGAGTATTGCCTACAGTCCTGATGGTGAAACTATCGCAAGTGGTGCACGTGATGGATTAGTGATATTATGGGATTCAATTACAGGGACGGAAAGAAATCGGATTACTGCCCATCAGAAGAACGGTAACAAAACTAACTTTTACGCATACATAAACGGTGTCGTCTATAGTTCTGATGGTCAAACGCTTATATCTGCCAGTTATGATACTATAATACTATGGGATGTATTGACAGAAGAATATACAGAAATAGAAACACCTAAAAATTTACAATGCCTAACACTACATCCCTTCGGAAGTCTACTTGCTTCTGGACATACTGATCAAGTCCTTTTATGGCATGCAACTACTGGTGAAAAAATCGAAAAATTGGAGGGACATACGGGTTCAGTACTTTGTGTTGCATTCAGTCCTGACGGTAATATCCTTGCAAGTAGCGGTAATGATAAGAAAATCATCCTATGGGACATCCCAACAACTGAAGTCATTACAACTTTAACTGGGCACACAGAAGCTATAAGATGTGTTGCGTTTAGTCCTGATGGAAAGACACTTATTAGTGGCGGTTGGGATGGAACTGCTCTGGTTTGGGACATTGAAGATTTCCAGAAATTAGACATTATTCAGTAATTATGTAGTGAGTGCACAGTAAACTGATCAAGGGGGAATGCGTAAGTCCTATTTAGTTTCAATATCGCGGTTGTTCATCCTGTTGAGATGTTTTTTGCCCACTCGCGATTCTCATTGTACCAATCAACGACAGATTCAATGCCTTCACGGAAAGAGACTTGGGGTCTCCATCCTAAGAGGTGTTGCGCTTTCTCTATGTTTGCCCAAGTGGCGTCCGGGTCGGCAGGATGTACCGGTTGATGTGACAGTATCGCCTTTTTTCCGACGAGTTCCTCGATTATCCTTATCGTATCTATTAAGACGATCGGACTATCTGAACCGAGGTTGATGACTGCGTATCCAAGGGGTTTTAATCCTGCGATAACGCCTTTTGCGATATCCTCAAGATATGTATAGTCGCGCGAGGATTGCTTACCATCGCCGTAAACGGTAACAGGTTTTTCTTCGCTAATCCATTGAACAAATCTGAAGGCTGCCATATCTGGACGTCCAGCAGGTCCGTATACAGTAAAGAAACGAAAAACTGTTATGTCAATCTGGAACAAGTGATGATAACTAAAGCAGATCGCTTCAGCACCTTTTTTTGATGCGGCATAAGGAGAAAGGGGACCGTCCGTATTGGCATCTTCGCTAAATGGTAGCGTATTATTGGCTCCGTATAGGCTGGAGGTGGAAGCGAGTATAAATTTTTTTATTTTGTACTTCTGACAGTGATCCAGTAGGTTCAGTGTTCCAGTGATGTTAACATCTACAAATTGCCAAGGGTTCTCTACAGACTTTCTGACACCAGCATGTGCAGCGAGGTTTATGACAGCATCAAGTTTTTCGTCATAAACAGTCTTTAAGGCGTCGCGATCACATATATCTATGCAGTTGTATTGAAAATGTGGGGATGTCTGAAGTTGTGAGAGTCTCCATTTCTTCATGCTCACATCATAAGCATCATTTAGATTGTCAACGCCGACAACGGTATGACCATCAGCAAGCAGTAGTTCAGTTACCTTCCAACCGATAAAACCTGCACAACCTGTGACAAGATATTTCATACCGTTCCTCTCTGTCCAAATTCTGTTATTCGCTTACGAAATTGCAACAGTTCATTCTTAGCATCTTCATACTTCGTTTCAACCCATGTTTCTAATTCCTGCAATTTAGGTTCTTGATTTGACATTAAATCGCTCAGGTCATCAACCTTCTGTTTGATCTGTAGGATATTATCATACGCAGCATCTTCCTTATTGCAGAGTATCATCAGTTCGCGATACATGTCAGTTCCGTGTTCCAGCTGGGTAATCCTTCCTTTTAAACGTGTCAATTCATGCCGATACTGTTCAACATCAGATGATGTAAATAGGTCTGTTAGTGTTTCTAAAGTCTCATTGAGTTGTGTGAGATAAATCTGTTTTTCGGACCAGAGAATCTTTTCAGCGATCCCTTCCGCGCTATCGTGATCAATAGTAGCAGCATTCTGTCTAAGTTTATTCTCCAGCTGTTTTTCCAAGCTGTTTAACGCAGTCCGTAACTGTCTTATGTTGTCTCTGAAGTTCTCATAGAATGAACGGTAGAAAGGGAACTTATTGCTTAACTCCACCTGTTTTCGTGTCAGGTTCTCAACTTTTAATATGTATGATGGATACGCTATTTTTAGGTCCTTTAATATCTTTTCTTTTAGTTTCCTTATTTTGAATGGACTCGGTTCAGTCCGTTCCAGGCTCAGGAGTCCCCACAAAGTCGTTATTGATCCAGAAAGTGACAGTAGCATTGAACCGATAAAAAATATGATTCCACTTGCTGTCTGTGCTAAACCCCACCATCCGATGAGACCGACAAATGAACCGCTGCTGATAAGAAATACGGGAAAGGTTAAGTATTTTTTTATTGTTGTATCTGTAGGCATCTGTTTTACCTTTGTCATTTGTTAGTTGCTTGAAATGTGTCCTTTATTTTTTCGGCAAATTGACTAATCGCGCGTCAACCTGATTTCTGAGTTCTGTAAATAGTTCTGGAGTGAAGTTTGCCTTTTTATGATATATTAACTCTCCTTTTGAGGAAATCAGATAGAGATTAGGTTTCTTTTTATCTGTATGATAACGTTGATGTACCTTACCTTTCCAATCAAGTAGGAAGGGTGCGGGTGGTGGGTTTCTTTTTAGTTGGAACCGGATAAATCGTTTAGGTATGAATCCTGGCACACTCCGTAAATCAGCGATAATGTATGTAGTAACTCTTTTATCAGTTTTATACACCTTTTGAAATGCTTCTGCCCATTTGTCGTCTTCTTTTCTTATTTTTCTATTTCCCATGATGAGAAAGACAATTTTCCCGCGTAGTTTTTTTAGTGTATGTTCTTTCTCCTTAACATCCTGCAGTGTAAAATCTGGGGCTATGTCTCCAACCTTTGGCGACTCGTCTTTTGCATGGCTGAAGACTCCGATGGAAAATAAGCAGAGAAGAAGACATATTGGGACTCTCATCGTCATCACAGTAGTACCTCCAATATTATAATGATAACATCTAAAAGAGAATAGGTCAAGTGGAATTTGTGAGACACATTCAATTCACTACTTGGCTGCTTTTCCTGCCAAATGCAGCAGCACACATAGCAAAACCGAATAGGGTAAATGGCATTTGCCAGAGTAGGAAACTCATGTGGGTGTGTATGAATGAGTGTGCTTTGAAAATAACAAACCAAGACATCGGTGCTAAGATTGAAAACCACGTTGTACATATCAAGGCAAAGTAGTGCTGACGATGTTCTGACCTTAATGTTTGCTTGATTTGTAGCAGCAACAGAACAGTGACTCCAATGAAGAGAACTATCAGGTAGGAATAACGGACGCTGAATATCCATTTGGACACAAAGGGAATCTCTTTAGCCATGTAGTTATTCAGATCAAAATATACTCCGTTTAGATATTTTAGGACGACCTCGATTGTGCCTGCGTCAAGGCTTGCTGCATAGATAGATGGGAAATCCTCTGCCGATCCGTAAGTTCGTTTTCCTAATGAGTAGATGACATGGGTAAGTCCGTCTACAAATCCCGTTCTTATAGCACCGATCTGGAAACACAAGATGATGAGACTTATTAAAATGGCAACTCCCGATCCGATACAAGTGGCAAGTGTGAATTTTAATATTTTCTGTTTACCCCATTTTTCAAGAATAGCGTAATATACACAAGGAACAACCATCATGACAAGTGTCGTTGTCATGTATTCATAGCCGTTGATGAAACATTTAATCGAAATTGCGATGAAAACAAGTATGCCAAACCTGAGATATTGTCGGTCTGTATCTCCTATTTGACGTTTCAGGTAGTATAAGACAGCAATCATAGGTAAGTAAAATGCCCAGGTACTCCACCAAAGGTTCTTGCCAAAGACTGTTAACCAACCGGAGAATAACGTTGTTCCCAAGACACATACTGCAACCCATAAGCCAAATTCTCGGTAGAACCATGATATGACTGCGGTTATAGCGATTGCTGTAAGTAAAGCTGTCAATATATAGAAGAGCTGCAGTTTGACATTGGATGATAACGGCAGCAATCTGTCAAATAGACTGAATACCATACCCTGACCACCGGGTTGTGAGAGGTATGTATCGAATTCATCATAAGAAAGATTGTTTTGATAGGCTATGTATTGTCTTTGAATCCCCGATGCAGATACCCACTGCTTCGGTATATCCTCTATTTTCCCGACACAATTCAGTGCTCCTGCAGAGAAGATTCCATCTTGCCGTGATTTGACCATTCTTCCCATGATATACGCTTCTGTGTCGCGTTGATGAGTTTCGAACCATGATGGTTCTGCAGCACGCCACAGGTTAATATAAAAACCGAGAAATAGAAGTAGTATTGATAGACTCCAGATTGCGATTTTTTTTACAGAGTCTTGATTGCTGAGGCGTGTCAACTTATTGATTGACATATTGGTAGTTCTTTGTCACAGGTTTAGTCATTTGAGGATTGATAATGCCTTTTTATTGTAGCACATTTTTCCAGATTGTGCTACCAATACTCCTAATCAAGACAGAACAAAACAATTTGACATTTACATCTACAAAGGTTAAAATGTTGTCTATACAATCAAACACTCGCAAAAACAGACGAATAATTACCATATCACCATGCGTATACTCTGTGCCAATGTAGGAAGCACATCCTTCAAATACCAAATCTTAGATATGAAAACATCCACCTCTCTCGTCAAGGGAGGTGTGGAACGTATCGGTAATTCACCATCCGCGTTTACGCATGCGGTGTCGGGGAAACCATCCTGTGAAGGTGAAATTGATGCCCCTTCACACATTGATGCAATCGCGCACGCCATACAACTTATTACCGATACTGATGTCGGTTGTCTAACAGACCTGAACGAGTTAGACGGTGTGGGGTTCAAAACTATTCTTGCCAAAGGATATTGGCGTTCAGCGCGGATTACAGAGGATATCATCGCAGCACTGGAAGAATCCACACCGCTTGCCCCGATGCACAATCCCGCTTATATCGCTTCAATCCGTGCTTTCCAAGAACTTCTGCCGAACACACCACTCGTTGCTGTTTTTGAGACATGGTTCCACCAAACTATTCCAGATTATGCCTACGAATTCGGTGTACCTCGTTTCTGGGTAGAGCAGCACGAAATTCGGAAATACGGATTCCACGGGGCATCTCACCGCTATATCTCTGAACGTGTACCGCAAATACTGGGACAGAATAACAGTAAAGGACTCAGAATCATCTCATGCCATCTCGGCGGCAGTTCCTCTATCTGTGCCATCAAGGATGGAGAATCTATTGACACCTCAATGGGAACATCAACACAATACGGTATGATACAATCTACCCGTTGTGGAGATTTAGATGCCTTTGCTGTTCTATATATGATGGATAAAGAGGAGTTCTCAACTGACGAAATACGTAGACAACTGATTGAAGAATCGGGTGTAAAAGGTATCTCTGGCACCAGCGGAGATATGCGTGACGTAGAAGCAGCGATTGAAGCAGGTAACGACAACGCACGTTTAGCCTTAGAAACATACATCTACGGTGTGAAAAAGTATATCGGTGCTTATATCGCTGCACTCGGTGGTGTTGATGTTATCGCCTTCGCGGGGGGTATAGGCGAAAAAGGAACACATACACGCGCCCAAATCTGTGAAGGACTTGAGTGGTGCGGTATCCATTTAGACCTTGAAAAAAACGAGAAATTATCTGGTGAAGGTGAAATATCGGCAGATAACAGTCGTGCAAAGATACTCGTGGTTTCTACGAATGAAGAGCTTATTGTATCTCGTGAAACAGCACGTGTATTGTCCGCTTAGGATAACCGTTTCCTACATCAAATATTCACGTTCCTTAAATATACGAATGGATAGCCACATTGCACCTGCAGTTAGCATGCAGAGTACTAAAATTGCTACCCACCATTCTGGTGGTTTGTCTCCTAAGAGATCCCCAAGCTCGTCACTCCTCAATTTGAAATCTGGAAACAGTGTCATAAGGTAATGACTTAAAGAGATCCTCTTAATACCTGTAGACATGAGAGGAAACGCTGTAATTTGCTCCCAGCCAAAGACGAAAAGCAACCCCCATAATACTGGAAACTTAAACCGAACTGACAAAAGCACCGCAAAAGTTCCATACGCAAACAGACCTAACGCAAAAGAACCCGTATACCGAAAACTCATCCCAAACACGAGTAGACGTTCTTTAAGTTTTGGATGTGTCTGCATAATTCCCATCAGCAAAAGATGTGAGATACCAACGATGACAACTGTTCCCACCATATATGCTGCAAATTTCGTTAACAGTATCATAGACTTTGGAAGCGGACGCATCTGTAGATAGGTCAACCCCTTACCGTCAATTTCATCCGATACGATTGCTGATCCGTAGAATATTGCACATAAATTCGTCAAAAAACCGTAACCAAAAAACGTTATGTAAGGGATGAAGGTATTAATAGTAGTGGTCCCACGGCCATAAAAGCGAAACAGCACAGTGATAGAAAGCAGTAACACACACCCTAACAAAATCAGAAGCACACGACGACTCCAGAAAAGCTGGCGAAGTGTTAGTTTGAATAAGGCAAAATAGGCAGGAAATGAAATAGGGTTCGTAGTCATCTATAGTCTTCAATATGGTGAATTGTCTATAGGATATGATAACATATTGTCAGGGAAATAGCAATGTCGATTCTATATTTTTAATAGTAGCAGGCACTCTCCGAGTGCCGTCTCTGAAATAGTAGCAGGCACTCTCCGAGTGCCGTCTCTGAAATAGTAGCAGGCACTCTCCGAGTGCCGTCTCTGAAATAGTAGTAGGCACTCTCCGAGTGCCGTCTCTGAAATAGTAGTAGGCACTCTCATGAAGTTTAAATAAATAATCAGGTAATTCTACTGATATGACTCATCGTAGGAGTAAGGTTTCGTAGGGGCGGGGTTTCCCCGCCCGCGTATTACCCAATTAATAACTTAATCTTCATCCGAGTGCCGTCTCTGAAATAGTAGTAGGCACTCTCCGAGTGCCGTCTCTGAAATAGTAGTAGGCACTCTCATGAAGTTTAAATAAATAATCAGGTAATTCTACTGATATGACTCATCGTAGGAGTAAGGTTTCGTAGGGGCGGGGTTTCCCCGCCCGCGTATTACTCAATTAATAACTTAATCTTCATCCGAGTGCCGTCTCTTAAATAGTAGCAGGCACTCTCCGAGTGCCGTCTCTGAAATAGTAGTAGGCACTCTCCGAGTGCCGTCTCTGAAATAGTAGTAGGCACTCTCCGAGTGCCGTCTCTTAAACATCATTTCTTAGAAATGCTATTATTTGCAATTTTCGTTTGAAAATGCCGTAGTAATCTGTTAAACTGTATATACTATCATCAAGGCACAGCAATTAGTAAAGAGGCAATATATGCAAGAACTATATGACACACAACCCGTAAACCCTCCTTCACGTGCCATCCTCGTCGGTGTAAAACTGAAGGATGTTGCGATGTATCAAACAGAGGAATCAATACAGGAACTCCGACAACTCACCGAAACTGCTGGGATTGAAGTGGTCTGTGAAACAATTCAAGCCAGAAATGTGCCAAACCCAACATACTTTATCGGAGAGGGAAAAGTTGAAGAACTAAAAGATATCGTTGAAGAACTTGCAGCCGATGCCATAGTCTTTGACGAGGAATTATCACCTGCACAAACACGGAATATTGAAGGTATACTTGATATTGCTACGGTTGACAGAACAGGTCTTATCCTGCAGGTATTTGCACAACGTGCTTTGACAAGTGAAGCAAGGTTGCAAGTGGCATTGGCACAGTTGGAATATGCTTTACCAAGACTTACGCGGATGTGGACACACCTTTCACGAATTGCGACAAGAGCTGGCAGCGGAAGTGGCGCATTACGCGGTCCTGGTGAAACACAGCTTGAAATGGATAGAAGATGGGTCCGTAGACAGATTTCTCAACTGAAAAAAGAATTAGCAAAAGTAGAAAAAAGACGAAAGGTTCAAAGACAGAACCGTTCAGATAAAACAAAAGTTTCACTCGTTGGATATACCAATGCTGGAAAATCTACGCTCTTTAACAGACTAACAGGTGAAAACGTATTGGCAGAGGATACGTTATTTGCAACATTAGACTCAACCACACGTCAGCTCAGTTTACCGAAAAATCAGAACATACTGTTGAGTGATACTGTCGGTTTTATCAAGAAGTTACCACATCAACTTGTCGCAGCGTTCAAAGCAACTTTAGAGGAGATTTCAGAGGCAGACCTGTTGTTACATGTGGTGGATATTAGCCACCCAGAAGCTGAAGCACAAATTGATGCCGTTGATAAAGTACTAACTGAATTGGAAGCCGATGCGATACCCATGGTCATGGCTTTCAATAAAATAGACCAACTTGAAACAGAAGAACAGTTGCATGTGCTCAAGACACGATATCCAGAGGCAGTACCCATTTCAGCAAAACATGGGGATGGTGTTGCTGACCTGATGGATTTGTTGGCTGAACGTTTTGATTCTCAGGGGGCAACGGTCTATCTGAGCATTCCTTATACAGAGGGAAAGACGTTAGATCTGCTCTATAAACACGGTACAGTGTTAGATACGGATTATGCTGATACTGCGGTTCACGTCTCTGCACGATTGCCGAGTCGGTATTTAAAATCTGTTTCTCAATTTTCGGTAACGCCAGAGAAGACTTAGTGGACAGTCCAAGTTAAACGTGTAGGTCGGGTAGAGCGAAGCGAAACCCGACAAATACCAAAAGCGCATTTAGCGTTGATTTGGACAGGATAGACACAAATATTACGTGTCGGGTTTCGTTCCTCTACCCGACCTACTTATTTAGTCTGGACTATCCACTTAGAGAATGTTTGCACATAGTTTAATATTTCAGGTTTTCATAAATGGGTCAAATCAGTCCTATAGCGAAAAGAGGAAGGATAAACAGAAATGAAGATAGGTGTTACACAAATTATTCTTGGAAATATGTCGTTGGAAGATACACTCTCGCTCTGTCAAGATGCGGGATATGATGCTGTTGAACTTACCTTTGGTGAAGGAAAAGACACCGACATTAACATGAGCGATAACGAATTAAAAGGAATTGCTGCTAAATGTGATGCCGCGGGAGTGGAAATAAGCAGCATCACCGCTGGCTATTCTAACCGAGGGAATTTACTCAGCCTTGATGAAGAACAACGAAAGAACGGTGCCAAATCGCTTGCACGTGGGTTAGAAGTTGCAGGCGCACTCGGTGTTGGTGGTATTCTACTACATCCAGGTCAACTTTCTGTTGAAGGAACATATCAAGAGGTATGGGATAACCTCGTCGGAATTCTGAAAGACCTGGCACCCTCCGCTGAGGAACACAAGGTCGCTATCGGATTGGAAAACGTATGGAACAAATTCCTACTCAGTCCGAAAGAGATGCGCGAGATTGTTGATGAAATTGACAGTGAATGGGTCGGTACCTATCTGGACACTGCAAACATGATGGCTTACGGTTATCCTGAACACTGGATACGGGAACTTGGACATCGTATTAAGCGGGTTCACTTCAAAGACTTCTCACGCGGTTCACACAGATTTACCAATCTATTAGATGGGGATACCGATTGGGCAGCCGTGATGGCAGCGTTTCGGTCTGTAGGATATGACGGTTATGTTGTTCACGAAGTTGGCGGGGATAGAGACGTGCAGATAGACCTCGCAGAAAGGATGCGAAAGATTATTGCTATGTAGGCAAAAAAAATGGCGATGGTTTACATAGCCATCGCCGAATGCCGGAGGTCGGACTCGAACCGACATGGACCTAGGGCCCGCTGGATTTTGAGTCCAGTGCGTCTACCGATTTCACCACTCCGGCGTTTTTAAATGAAGCTCAAAACAATTAAAATAATAACACATTCCTGGAGAAAAGTCAATAAGAAATGGCTAACCAACAAAGAGACCTCGCCACTGAAGGCATCTTCAAAAGAGTTTATACTGCTGTCACAGCATTCTTGCTACTATTGATTGAAAAGGAAACGTGGCAGGCTCTTGCACGCTGGGTTTTATGGCAGGTTATACCAAAACGCCGACGAATTCATAAAGTCATGCAGGAACTCAATCCGCTTGCAGAAAATGCACCTCCCGAGATGCACGCGCTACGAGAAGAGGTTTTCTCAAAAAGTTGTCTGGAATTGCCAAAACCGCAAGACATAGAAACTCTAATGGAAATACTCAATCATGTAGAACAACCGATGGGAAATGAACAGATATTCTTTGCTGCACTCTATCCTATATTGGTAAAACGTGATCTTGAGGCAATTCCAGTTAAGTCTGAAACGCCGCATCGACTTGAAGTAGAGATCGGTTATCTTGGACACAACGAGGACTATTTTTTCTGGGTATTTGAGATTGATGCTAACAGAAAAATGTCCCTCAACACCCAGCTTCATGTTCGGGAGGAACAACGCGAAGACAAACGTTATGTAGTCTATACATTGGGTGGCACAGGACTTGTAGAGGAAGATTTTGCAGCTTATGCAGAACAGTGGCTACTCAACACACCGCGTCTTTCATTAGCACTGCCATTACTCGCTACGGCGTATGCGGACCAGTGGATACTCAACACACGGGTCTATTTTGCACATATACTTAATGATCTGAAGAAGCGGAATTACAAAGTTACAGCAGAGTCAATACCTGATTTTGAACGGGGGCGGTTGTCAGTATTACGCCATCTTTCACTTCTGAAGATAAATAGACGTCAATTTCGGTCCTCACGCCGAACTCGTTAAGGTAAATTCCAGGTTCAATAGAGAAACAGACACCCGGAATAAGGATGCGTGCATCATGCGTTTCAAGGTTGTCTAAATTTGCCCCGTTGCCATGTATGACAGTTCCGATGTTGTGTCCTGTCCTGTGTATAAAGTAATCTCCATATCCTTTTTCTGTGATATATTCACGTACACAGTCGTCAACAGCGTAACCCTGGATAGGTTCATTTGCTGACCATTTTTCGCGTATAAATGCTACGGCTCTGTTTCGTGCTTCCTTTACGATTTCAAATATGTCTTCATATTTTTCTGGGACAATTGCGCCTGCATAAGCTACCCACGTTGTATCGGCAAAAACTGCGTCTGGTTCTTTCTGCTTTGCCCATAAATCAATTAGGATATAATCACCTGCTTTGATCTGGTCTGTACGCGTTTCACTTGGCGCGTAATGCGGGTCACCACTATTTGCATTGACTGCGACAATAGGCGGATGTTCAGTGGTAAGTTGCATCTCATCAAATTGCCTGAGAATTTCCTGTTGCACATCATACTCAGTAATCGTGTTCCCAGTCTTGAGTTGGTTTCCAATCCAATTGAACGCATAATCTTTTGCTTGCAGCACTTGGTAAGCGGATTTCTGATGTCCCTCAAATTGTGTTTGGGTTAAAGGTGCTTCAACATACTGTGCAAGTTCCGCAGAAGACTTCACCGCAACACCGTAGGAACGAATCCATTCTAATGTCCCCGCATCCACGCGTGAGACATAAGGAATAGCTGCATGAGGAGAATACTCCATAGCAACCGTATTGACATTGGCAAGTAAGGATTTCATCTCCGCGTTGAGTTCCTGCCAACCCGCATATAAAGACACATTCCCAGGAACATCATTGAAGTTAGACGTTTCAATCTTATGAATTAACCAATGCGGTTCACCTTTGGCGGGGATCAGGCAGAACCATCGGCGAGTAATATTAAGTCCCGTTAAACCTGCGACATTTTGCGAAATCGGGTTGATACCCCGAAAATCATATAACAACCAAGATTCAAGGTCTAATGAAGTCAACGCTGACTGGATTTCAGGTAGTTTCATATTTTTTCCATTTGCAGATTAGTTTTAATACAGAAACAACAGAAGATTTTGAAGTCATAATAACAGAGAAGAGTGCATAAGTCAAATTGTATTTGTGAGTTTCTCAAAACAATCATTGAAAAAAACACGAAATCATGTCATACTTACGTACATAATTTATATATAATGTACACTAATATTGCTGATTAAATTAATGCGAATAGACTGTCAAAGTCATATATTTCCAAAAAAGTATGTTGAAGTTCTTGCGGAAAATCCACATCCACCACAGGTAATTCATAGAGGCAAGGAAATCGATTCGCAGGATTTGCATTACAACTCAAAGATAGTGATGTGTTCTAAATTAGGGAGAATCTATGCGTTTAAGCAGTTCAGAAATTTCATTTTTTCAGGACAACGGGTATCTGTTACTTGAGAGTGTATTAGATGAGAACGACTTAGCACCTGTTATTGAGGAGTACACAGGAATAATCGGGGAACGCGCTGAAAAACTTGACAAAGAGGGAAAAGTTACCTCTACATATTCCGATAAACCTTTTACGAAACGTTTGCTGCATCTTGCAACTGAAGCACCAGATGTAACTCTTGGTTTGGATATTATGCATGAACGCGGCGAAGCCACGTTTAACTTTCTCAAAAACCCAAAAATCCTTGACCTTGCTGAATCTTTTGTCGGTTCCGAGATTGTATGTAATCCTATTCAACACATCCGAACTGTCTTACCCAAACGAGAATCTCAACGCCTCCCGACTCCATGGCATCAGGACGCGGGTGTGTGTTGGCCCGAAACTGATCCGTATTTCATGCTAACCATCTGGATTCCGATTGTAGATGCAACCTTAGAAAACGGATGTTTGCAAGTGCTACCGGGAAGTCATAAAATGGGTTTATTTAGACATGTTTGGAATGAGGCAGGATTAGTAGTTCCACCTGAGTTACAGCCACAAGGTCTTACACCGGAAGTCTTGCCGATCCGTGCAGGGGGTGTTATTTTGTTCCACAACTACACGCTCCACAGCGCGCAACCAAATGAATCCGACACCGTTCGATGGAGTTTTGATCTGCGTTATCACGATGTTTATCAACCAACAGGCAGACCTTACTATCCTGCCTTTCTGATGCGGAGTCGAATGCGTCCTCAAGCGTGCCAACTTGATTATGAAATGTGGTGTAAACGATGGGAATTTGCGTTGGAGAATTCCAAAGGTGTCAATGCCTACCGCTGGCCACGATAGCAACAGAGAGAAAACATGATTGAAATTTCAGACCTACCCACAGTTAATGCCACTTTAAATACGATTAGTGCTATCCTACTAACAATCGGATATGTATTAATTCGACAGCGCAGAATTGAAGCACATAAGAGATGTATGCTCGCAGCTTTTGCTGTGTCAGTGCTTTTTCTCATCTCTTATGTAATTTATCATGCAAATGCGGGGTCAACACCTTTTACACGTCAAGGGTGGATACGTCCTGTCTATTTTACGATACTGATCTCACATATCATACTGGCTTTCGTGATAGTACCGTTGGCAATACGGACCCTCTACTTAGCATGGCGTGAGAGATTTGACCAGCACCGTCGTATCGCAAAGATAACCTTACCCTTATGGTTATATGTATCTGTGACGGGTGTGCTTATCTATCTGATGCTGTATCAGATGGGTTAAAATATGGTATAATAGTTTTTGGTTTAAGAATACTTTCGGAAGGATATATATTATGCGATATTCACGGATTATTACTTTTACACTACTGTTCTTTATTATTCATCTCACGAATTCAATGGCACAAGATTATACACAGTGGGCACTGCCTGAAGGTGCAAAGTTTAGATTCGGTAAGGGACAAGTATGTAATTATGAGGGACATATCACGACTATCGGTAAAGGAAGATCATTCCACTTTTCACCAGATAGCACACAGTTTAGTGTCATGACATCAATTGGAATTTGGGAATATGATGTCATGACAGGAGAAGAGATTAAGGTGTCAAGAATAGACAGAATGAATCAATTCGGTGGAATGTCTTTGAGTGTGGATTCCCAAAAGTACGCAATTCCTAAAGACAGTAAGATTGAAATATGGAGTTTATTGACTAATCAACCCGTAAACATTCTTGAAGATGCTAATGTTACGTTCTATTCTGCTGTGTTTCATCCGGATGGAAAAACGCTCGTAAGTACAGATTCTTCTGACATAGCTCGACTATGGGATATTGAAAGTGGAACTTACAGTGAAATTCAGACATCACAAGAAATTGTAGGTCGAATAATGCTCAGTCCCGATGGAAGGACGTTAGCAAATAGCAGCGAAAAAGGCGTCCAGTTATGGGATATCCAAAGCGGACAATTTAAAGGTATCTTAGAGGATATAACCGGTGTTAACAACATTATCTTCAGTACTAACGGGGATATCCTATTCGGTTTAAGCAGGGAAGAGGTGCGGTTCTGGGATACAAATACTGGCAAAATAAAACTTAGATTAGAGATTGAATCGTCATATAGACCTCCTTTTGCGTTATCACCGGATGGTAATACATTTGCTTTCTCAAGCGGCAGAGATTATACAGTACAGTTGTGGGACACGAAGACTGGTCAACTAAAAGGCAAACTTTCTGGTAAGCCACAGAATGTAATAATGCCAGCTATAGCCGATGGCGTTCCGAGGGTAGTAAGTTTTCCTATAAAAACTGTAGATTCGCTGGCATTTACGCCAGATGGACAAACACTCGCCGTAGCAAGTGACGGTGAGATAGGACTCTGGAATCCTGAAACTGGAGAACAGGACTTTATACTGACAGAAGAAGGAACTTTCTATTACATTCTGTTTAGTCCAGATGGACGAACGCTCGCTGCACGAAAACACACCGATCGTGATGAAACCCGTTTCTACTTGTGGAATATTGATAAGACTGATATAAAAAAGTCAAAACTGCGACATGTCATCACGGGTCATCACGGTGAAGTAAGCTCGTTGGCTTTTAACTCAGCTGGGAGTATTCTGGCAAGTGGTTACGATCTGGAAAAAATAAAGCTATGGGATGTTGAAAAGGGAAAACTCAAAACAACTTGTGATGGGTATCCTTATCAGTTGGGGGTTCAATCTTTAGTTTTTGCACCAAATCAGAAAACGCTTGCAAGTTTAAATATCTATTCACAGAGTTCCTTTGGGAAAGCAGAGATTCTGCTTTGGGATGCAATGACAGGTGCCTTGCAGAAAACGATCAAAGCACATGGGAACGCAATCGGGAATACCCGTCCTATCTCACATGGTGGAGCGGTTGTGTTTAGTCCTGACGGTAAAAAACTTATAAGCGGGAGTTTGGATGGGACTGTTCGGTTGTTGAACGTTGACGGTAACGAAAAGAAATCCCTTGTTGGTCTGTTTCAAACCGGTCCCTTAGGTAAAAAGAGACCCATACTTAAAGGACATACAGATCAGATTCTAACGATTACCTTGAGTCCTGACGGCAAAACAGTCGCCAGTGGAAGTTCAGACAAAACAATCCGTTTATGGGATATCAACACGCTAAAATTAAAGTTTACGCTGACTGGACATACGGAGGATATACAGGCTCTTGCCTTTACACCTGATGGCTTGACACTCGCAAGTGGATGTAGGGATGGCTCAATCTACTTATGGGATACGCTTACTGGCAAATACAGTAGATCAGTCATTGGCAATGGACTATTTACAGAACCACCGCCACTCCCTCGTAAAGATGATGATCCTCCCGATGTTAAGACACGTGGTCGCAGTATTGTCTCGGCACTTCTATTCAGTGAGGATGGAAAAACGCTTGTAAACGGAAATAGTGATGGAACTATCCATTTTTGGGATACAAATTCATGGCAAATCAGCACAACACTTTCAGGACAAAGTGGACTGCGTTCCGTTACGATTAGTCCCGATGGCAGCACGTTGGCAAGTGGAGGTTCTGATGGGACGGTTCTTATCTGGGAACTTTTATCGGAGGAATAAATTCTATGCGTTGTATGGACGGAAACCTCGCACCATTAAACCGCGATCACTATTGGCTTTCTTTGCCTCTTCTGCTGCCGCAGCGCGTTTCTCTGCTTCCGCACGATTGGCTGCTGTTGTTCCCCCAATTATGACGAAATCATCAGTGCGACGGTATCGGTTGATGAATACTGGACGCGGTTTATCGGACATATTCTGTTTGGAACCGTGGACAGTCTTCACATTAAAGAAGATGGAATCCCCCGCTTTGCCTTCAACGGGGAGCGCGCTTTCCCAGGGCCATTCATCCTCCTCTAAACCGAGATGTGAGAAGGTATCAATGTGTTTAAGTTGTCCGAGTTTATGGGATCCAGGGACAACATGAAGTGCACCATTAATAAGGTCGGTGTCAACAACATAATTCAAAATACCGACAGGTCCCTGATAGCGATGTTCAAAGTAAGCGGAATCTTGATGTAGATGCTTTGGATGTCCACCGACGGGTTCCTTATAGAGACATTGTCCGTTCCCGAAAATTTCAACGTTCGGACCTAAAATAGCCGCTACGATTTTGACAGCATTTTCATCAAAGGCGGAATGGAAAAATGCTGCGCTTGACTGATAATTTACTGCTAACACCATGATCTGCTTATCCCGATCATAGCCTGTTGGTGCTGGAATGAACAAAGTCCCGTTAGGCGTTCGCCACCCTTCAACGATCTGCTGTGCTTCATCAAGTAGTGCTAAAGACTCTGTTGCGGCAGCCTCTATATCTTGATGTATCCTTTCAATATAGGGTTTCATCAGACCGCGCACGACGAGACAACCGTGTTCGTCAAAAATGTTGGACGCTTTTTCAGTATCTAAAGCGTTGACTGACATCTCAATATCTTTAATAGTTGCTTTCAATTCCTGATCCACAAATCTTCTCCTTATTGATCATGTTCAAAATACATCATCATTGCTAACCCCACGATGGACGATTTCCAGTTAACTTTTCTAAATACTCAGCAGTTTGTCGGAGATTATCCTTGAGTTTCTTGTCTGCTTTCTTTCTTTCTGCTGTTTCAGTTCTATACTGAACTTTATAGTTACCTCTGTCCAATCTTCGTAATACAAATTCGCCAGGTACATTCCTGTTCACATAGACCAACATATCGTGCAACAACCAATATACATCTGTGGGTGAAAATTCTAAATGGCAGTGTTTAGATTCCACTTTAACTGCGTCAAGTGTCTTCTGCACATAAGTTACAACTTCTGCGAGTGTATAGGATTTGCTATCTTCTAAATTAATCTTGTCCATTTTTATCTCCTGTTAATTTGATGGTAGGCATGCGTGCAGGTTGTGCCTCAAAAGGCTTCGGCATTTTCGCCCCGTTGCGAACTTGGATTAACTGTGAAGCGATACTCACCGCTATCTCTGGCACAGTTTTAGAGTTTATGTCTAATCCGATAGGTGCATAAACGCGTTGCAGTTTCTCTATCGGAATTCCTTCGTCTAATAGGTCGTCAAAAATGAGTTTTATTTTTCTGCGGCTGCCGATCAATCCGATATATCTTGCATCTGATTCAACAACGCTGTGCAGTGCAGATTCATCATGTTGGTGTCCACGAGTTACAATCACAATGTATGTTAGATGGTTGATCGGATATTGTCGGAGCTCCTCAGCGATGTCTCCGATAATGATTTCGTCTGCTTCAGGTAAGCGATGCTTTGATGCAAAGTCTGCGCGATCATCAACAATGGCGATATCAAAATCTAACCAACTCCCGATATGACAGAGAGCCTGTCCGACGTGTCCTGCTCCTGCAATTAGCAACGTTGGTCGGGGTTGGATAGGTTCCAAAAAAATGGATACGGTTTTGTCCTTTTTGTATAAGTTGGATCTGTTCTGCTCAAGTATGTCGGAGATTTCAGTTTCTATTTCGGTCTCTAATGTCGGGTCCCCCAATGTGCCTATGCGTTGACCGTTCTTAGCAAAAATCATCTTCATGCCGACCTTAATGGCTGGTTGTTTACTTTCTACAACTGTCGCACTCATTAATGGCACCTTTTCTTTATTGAGTTCTTGTATTCGGGTGAACATTTCCGCTTCAGCGTTGGTGTTTGGTAAATCTATGAATATCTTCATATTTCCACCGCAGATGAGTCCATCATCCCAACCGTAATCGCTATCCAATTGGAATTCCAGCAGACGCGGGACACCTCCTTGCATCAGTCCGATTGCCTGTTGACGTGCTTCCGCTTCCACACATCCCCCACCAAGTGTGCCAATATTGCGTAGGTCGGGAAGTATGAGCAGTTTTGACCCCGGTTTCTGTGGGGTGGAACCTTTTGTCTCAACGACAGTGCAGTATGCCCCGACTTGGTCAGTTTTTATTAATTCAGGGATTTTCTGATATATCTCTCTCATGAGTTGAAACTTTGTGCCTTTGCACTTTGGGAGACCAGATTCGTAAATTGTTCAGTTTGCGAATCTGTTAACTGTAGTGGAACGATGTTCTCTATGCCTTCACTGCCGATTTTTGATGGGACATTGAGGAAAACAGAAGTTGTATCTGTAGAGATTAACGTGCCAACACTCATCACCCGCTTCTTATCTAAACTGATCGCGGATATGACTTGAAGAATGTGACTCGCTAATGTATATTCACTCGTTGTGGTATATGGACAACGGTTTGCAACAGCATCAGATATACTTTGGATGTCTGATTCATTCAGCAATTGTGTAAGTGGGATACCATTAACTCTACAGTATTGAGGTAACATAAGCGTTTCCTCATCGTCTCCGATGGCTAATCCGGAAACATCTTTGACTGAATATCCTGTACGGGTTGCGATTTCAGATTTGAGATGTGCTGTGGAAACACCGTTTGCGATACCGATTAGGTTTTCAACACCTTGGGTCTGATGTATCCAAGCGGAGATATAGTTTGCAAACGGCATCGCGATTAAGATTTTTGCGTTCTGCACGTGTTCTATAATCTGCGGTAGAATGTCCCGAACAGAAGACAGATTCGCTGTCTTTAGTGCTTGTGCTGAATGAAACCCGTAAGGCAATTGTGTTGGTAGCAGAACGACCAGATCGTATTCTGATATGTCCTCACAAGTTGTCGTGAATGTTACGTGTGTATCACTTGCATGCGTTGCAGTTGCCAGCGTAAGGTCTTCTATTGCATCTGTGACGCGTTTTGTGTTTCTTGTGTTGCGGTTTCTCTGGACACCACCGACTTGTGTGCCTGAGAAAATTACAATTTCCTGTGCTAACTCAGCCTGACAGATACCCCAACTCACTGTGAGTGTTAACTGACTATTTCCTATCAATGCGATTCTCATAAGTTTGTCCTATATAAGCGTTTCTACGATTTCTTGGAATTTTGTTTCGAGTTTCTCTCGCTGGACATCCATTTCAGAATCCGCTTTGAGTTTAGTATCCAGCAATTCATCATAACGTTCGACATATTCCATTAGGGTCTCTACCTCTTTTTCGTAACAGATTGCCGTAGTTAGCACTTTTTCTTTCACTACGATCGGCAGTTCATCAGCCGTGATCTGTGTTAATTCCCATCGCCATACTTTTTCAGATATATACGTAATAAATCGTTCTAATACTTCACCTTCATAACTATTTTCTTGCAGTTCTTTCACTTCATGAATTAGTCCAATGACTTGATTGAATAAGGAATCGGGAAGTATATTTCGCAATTCCATGATTTGCCGTCCTGTTGTAGAAATTGGCAATTTATTTTGAAGTAGAAACATCCGTAGGTTTGGATAATCATCCAAAGATTTAGTTTCTTTCATCCATGTTTCGTCAATTGAGGGTAATTCATTTAGTTCAAAACTCAGGACCTGTTGTTTCCGAATTTCTTCAAGTGAAGTGTTGTTGTTATTTAATCCTGCGTGTACGAGTGTATTTATAACTTTTGATTCAGTATAGGGTTTCAGGAATTGTATCATCTCAGCGACTTTTGTCTGTTCTGCGAGGATCATTTCAGCAGTCAAATCGCCATTGTATTGTGCTTGTGAGGCGTTGCGATTTTTCTTTTTTCCTGTTGTGTTAGACTTTTTTCCTATTGTGTTAGAAAGGCGTTCAGCTCGTTTTGTCAATGTCCTGTCGTATTGTAGCAATTCATCTCGGAGTAGAGACAGTGTAATGTCACCATGGATGGCGAGTTTTTCTGTTGAGGTCATATCTCGGACTGTGTATCCTGTTTTTGACAACAGTGCTCTATTGAGATTTCGTTCCAACATTTTGCGGTCCTTTTCGTCTTCAACAACGAGTTTGCTTTCTAACGTGAGGTTCATAAGTCTTTTTGTCTGGTCTGGTTGACTTAGATTGATGTCGCACGTAGGTTGAAAATCGTCAAGAAGTTGTTCGCGATATTTTCCATTTAGGAGTAATGTCCACAGTGTTGCGAAATACGCTTTCCCTTTACCTGTTTCTGTATCTAATTCTGGCGGTGTGTT
This sequence comes from Candidatus Poribacteria bacterium, assembly GCA_965205065.1. GTDB lineage: Bacteria > Poribacteria > WGA-4E > WGA-4E > WGA-3G > MSPOR6. The sequence continues at coordinate 273,526 of CBDBFT010000001.1, forward strand.
TTCAATCCACTGTTTTATGATCGTAAACCGTTCTTTGATATTGGTTATAAGTTCTTTGAACTCCTTATCTCCCACTTCAAATCCAGCGAAGTTTGTCTGCGTCTGTCGATTGGAACGGACATTCCGTTGTGCAGTTGTAGATTTAGCTGCTAATAGCAGGTTTTGCAGTGGATGTATTACCTTCTCAAAATCCTGATTGTGAATACTTGAAAAGTTTGCGATTTCAATAAAAGACAACCAAACATCCCGCATTCTTTCAATTTGCTTCGGATGCCAAGTAGAATGCAGCGCGATACGTGTCAGTTTTTCACGAACAGTACCACATGTCCATTCAGGTAGATAGACATCATCCAATGGAACAGTGTCTTGATAAATGCTTAATGCAACCGGTTTAACCAGACCTTGCGATATGAAATTCTTTTCAAAGACCAGGTCGTGGAATATTGCCGCTGCCTTATCTAATAACTGATTCGTCAAAGTGTAGCTTGATTGAATCATATAGTTGAGTGTATTCTGTTGGTTATCTTGAAGTTGCCAAAATTCGATAATTGGGTCAATACAATCCTTCAATGATTCTGTTGCTTTTTTAGAGATGTCCTCTTCAAAAATTTGATCAAGATATTTATCGTAGAAATCACAATATGTGCACATTACATTCCGCAGTTCCCGTATGACAAGTTCGTCCCAGACCTTGTTGTGTATCCGTTGTGATCGGTTGAGCATCAATGCGCTTAGACGACTATCAACCCCCTGTTGGAAGTGTGTCATTAACTGATACGCGTGCTGGTTCGCTTTAATCGTATACGTTTGTATAGTTTTGGCACTTTCAACTATAGCATCTTCGATTTCTTTCGTTGTTGAAGTGAATTCAATAGGAACGAACTTCAGTGATTTAGGTTCAATAGGATTATATACTGCAGCTGTTGGTAAAACTCTTACAGATGGAGCGTTTTCAGGTGCGTTTTGATCAACAAAGCGATTACGTACAGTCAGACTATATTCTAAATCGAGTAAGTCAGGATAATTCTTATCATGTGTCCGTAACACGACACATACCGTATCATATCCTTCTTTTCTTACTGTCTGTAGCATTACATCTTCGTTGAGATTAACGCGTTGTATATGCGTCTGTTCAGGTATAATAACCTTTGCTGGGATTTTGTCGGTCTGTGTTGTTTTCGTAAGTACAAAACCGCCAGTTTTGATATTGTTCGGTAGTATCAATCGTGCTTGTAAGACTTCTTGTGTGAGATCGGCAAGCGTAAGAGATTTTCCTAAGTGTTGAATCGTGATATACGAGATGACACCGTCAGCGAAATCCGTTATCTGCCGTGTGTTCCGTTCCAGTTCTTGTATGCTTTTATGTACACGGTCATAATCATCAATTGCATAAGACTGAACCTTTGATTCATCTATCCAAGCCACCCATGCTCCTGGACGATGCTTCATTTTTGAAGTTAACTTTCCATCTTTAGAGTCAAAACCGGGTAGGAACTGACTTTCTGAAGTCTGTTTAGGTGTCCAAACGATGAGATGTTTATTACTCTTACTACCGAGTGCTATTCCATAAGTGTCCCCCCAACTCATGCGTCCTTCAACACCAGCTTTGATTTTATCAGTTAAAGCGAAGATAGAGTCGGAGTGGAAATAAAGTGATATATCATGCATTGGGTCAATTAGTATATGCCCTCCAATAAAGTGTGCCTTTGATAAAGCGATACATAAGATTTTGGTTAAATGGTCTGTAGTATTTAAGGGTCTTTAGACTTGATCTCCAGTCCCCACACATCCCAACCTTCTGCTTCCTTTCGTGCGAATAGTTCCAGTTTACTCTGTTCTGGAAACATTTCCTGGATACGTTGTCTGACTTCATCCGGTTTTTCAGAATGCCGTGTTCGTTTTACTTGAACAAACTGTCTGATGTTTCGCAACCCTCTCGGTTGTGGAATTGCCCCTCGTTTAAAAACAAGACACAGTTCACATTGGCTCATGGTATAAAAACCGGGATTTACACGGCACTTATCCCATACAAATGCGACAGTTGCCCAATGAAACCCCCATGCTTTACCTAACATGATGGCTTGGTCGAGGTGTGGTGATGAACTCCACATAAACAGCAAACAGTTCTCAGATGAGATAGACGCGATATTCCAGTCCAACATTTCCTTTACAGAAATAGTCGGATAATGTCGTATTGCTCCACCGCTATCTTTTCCGCCAACCCCGGTGTGTTGGAGTTGCCCTTTGTAGTCCCAAGGGGGATCTGCATAGAGTATTTGATACTGTTTGTCTGGAAATGGTGGGTGTGCTATCATAGTGAGTTTACAGACATTCTGTCCACAACTAAGGCATTGTCTGTATTACAAATACACAATAAACAGTACAGAGAAGGTGTTTCGCTTCAGTTATTTATTGTGCATCAACGCTAAGTCCTTCCTGTGGGATGTCATTGTTAGCGACTAACATGTCTCTGTTGAAGATAAAATCGCTGCGTGAGCCTCCAAGTTTTTGTTCTTCTGTCTGTCGTTCTCTAAAATACTGCGGTAATGTTAGACCTGTCATACGGATAGCGTCTTCTGGGCATGCTTCTACACAGTATCCGCAAAAAATACATCGTAGCATATTGATTTCAAAGACATCTGGAAACTTCTCCCGTTGGTATCCCTCTTTGGTTGTCCACCCATCGGGAGCAGGCGCGGCTTGTATTGTAATACAATCTGCTGGACAAGCGGTTGCACACAAGAAACAGGCGACACACTTGATTTCATCTTTTTCTGTTACGGTCAGTTTATGCACTCCACGGTACCTGTCATTACGTTCATTGACACTTCTTGGGTCTTCGGGGTACTGTACTGTCAACTTCTTTTTTGGTATGTGTTTTAACGTTGTCAACATTCCTTTTATCAACGCTGGGATATATAGTCTATCCCAAAATGACATCTCTTCGTTAACTTTCATAAGCAAATTCCTTTTGAATCTATGTGTTTAGTTTAGCGACCGTATAGTTTGGTGCTTCCTCTGTGATATCAATATCGTGTGGATGACTTTCTCGGTAACCGCTGCTTGACATACGGACAAATTGAACATCTCTGCGTAGTGATTCAATATCAGGTGTGCCGCAGTATCCCATAGCGGATCGTATCCCGCCGACTAATTGATAAACATAATTGCTCAATTTTCCTTTGTGTGGGACTCTACCTTCAATCCCGCGTGGAACTAATTTCGCTAATTCTTCATCGCTTGTCTGTTCTCCGAGCGATGTGCCGCGTTTTCGTAATGCCCCTAAAGAGCCCATGCCCCGGTGCATCTTATATGTCCTTCCCTGATAGATGACTGTTGATCCTGGACTTTCGTCTGTGCCGGCAAGTAGACTACCGATCATCACAGAGCTTGCACCTGCGCCGATTGCTTTTGCGATGTCTCCTGAATAACGGATACCCCCATCAGCGATAATCGGAACGCCATCTTTTTCCGCTGCTTGTGCACAATCGTAAATCGCAGTAATCTGTGGGATACTGACCCCAGCGACAACACGTGTTGTGCAAATCGACCCTGGGCCGACCCCAACTTTCACAGCATCCGCACCCGCATTGATCAGACTTTCTGTTGCTTCGGGTGTAACGACATTCCCAGCGACAAGCTCAACATCCGGAAATTCCATTTTAAGAATCTCAGTTGCCCGAATCACGTTTTTGGAGTGCCCGTGTGCTGTATCCAAGACAAGCACATCTACTTCTTCATTTACCAACGCGTCAACGTCAACCAGAGGTGTTGATGGCTGAATTGCTGCCCCCACTCGTAAGCGACCTTCAGCATCCTTGCATGCATGCGGGAACATCTGAACTTTGTCTATATCTTTTATCGTGATGAGACCACACAACTTGAAGTCATCATCAACAATAGGCAATTTTTCTTTCCGAGAGTGGTGTAGTATCTTTTTTGCTTTGTCGAGCGTAATTCCTGGAGATGCGGTAATTAGTTTTTCACCTGGTGTCATGCGTGCTGTTACAGGTAAATCCAGGTCGGTTTCATACTTAAGGTCTCTGTTTGTTATCAATCCTACAAGGTATCCATCGTCTCTTACAATTGGTACGCCGCCGATATGGTATCGTGCGGAGATATCAAGAGCATCTCTGATCGTTTTTTCTTCAGTTAATGTAATTGGGTCGTTTATCATTCCGCTTTCTGAACGTTTCACTCGGTCTACCTCAGACACCTGTTCCTCAATAGAACAGTTGTAATGTATTATTCCGATACCTCCTTCTCGTGCAATCGCAATAGCAAGCGTAGCTTCTGTGACGGTATCCATCGGTGCGCTACTGATAGGGATATTGAGTCGTAGATTCCGCGTGAATTGTGTGCTTGTGTTAACGTCATCGGGTAGAATACTTGATTCTGCGGGGATGAGCAAAACATCGTCAAAAGTTAACCCTTCTTTTGCGAACTTCGTTGGAAATTCATCGGAAAGTTTGGTGTCCATCGGCATCATCTCCTTACTATGCAGATTGAGGTGGGGTATGAAACCTTGCTAATTATATAATTATAGCATATTTTCACTTTACATGTCAAAATATTTTCAGTGAAAAATCAAGAGTATTTTTTCTTAAATAAGTGAAAATGTGCTAAAATATCCTAAAAAATGATAGAAGGAGTCTATTGATGGCTAATTTAAACGTTGGAATAGTTGGACTTGGCTGGGTGGCTGGTGCACATATTGAGGCATTTAAAGCGGTGAATGGAGCGGATGTCACTGCTATCTGTTCACGACGCGAACACGATGAATCTGTTTTAAATGAGACCTACGGTACACCTCTAAAAGCCTATACAGACTATGAAGAGATGCTTGCTGATCCTGATGTACATATTATTGACATTTGCACACCGCATCCTTTTCATGCGGAACAGGCGATTGCTGCTGCGAAAGCTGGAAAACATCTCATCATTGAAAAACCGATCTGCCTGACTTATGACGATGCTTTGGCAATTCGTGATGCAGTGAAAGCTACGGGTGTGAACGTCTGTGTCTGTTTTGAGTGCCGTTACAGTGCACATTTCACGATGATTCGATCCGTGATTGATAACGGATTACTGGGTGAGCTGCACTATGCTGAAGTAGATTATTATCACGGGATTGGACCGTGGTATGGTCAATATGAATGGAATATCAAGAAGGATTTTGGTGGTAGCACGTTGCTTACGGCAGGATGTCATGCTCTTGATGCGCTGCTTTTCTTTATGGATGGTCCGGTTGAAGAGGTTACCAGTTATCATACGCAATCTGTTGGTGAAGCATTTCAACCTTATGAATATAAGACAACCAGTGTGAGTCTGTTGAAGTTTGAAGGTGGTCAGAAGATCGGCAAGGTTACGTCCTGTGTAGATTGTCTGCAGCCCTACTATTTTCACATTCACCTTGTGGGTAGCGAAGGTAGTCTATTGGATAACCGTATCTACTCGGCAAAACTGAAAGGTATGGACAAGAGCAGATGGAGTACACTTGAAACATCACTTATTGATTCTGGTGATGTCAGTGACCATCCGTATGAACCCCAATTTCAAGCATTCATTGACAGCATTGGTAGGAATGAGCCGATGCCGTTGACAGATTTTGATACCGCATTTGAAACGCACCGGGTGGTTTTTGCTGCTGACCAGTCTGCTGATGCGGGGGGACGCACTGTCAGACTGTCTGAATTGGCTTGACTTTATATACTGATATTCTGTGTGAGAAATAGCAGTAGCTAGTTGTCTTCTCTTCAGTCCCGACAAATGCCAAACGCGCATTTGGCGTTGATTTGGTAGGGATGATATGTTTATAGAAAAATGTATACCCCACCTCTCTTCAGTCCCGACAAATCATGGTGAATACCAAAAGCGTATTCGCCCAAGCGCATTTGGCGTTGATTTGGTAGGGACTGAAGAGGGTTTCTGGCATCGAAAATTCCTTAACTTTACACCCGATGAATGCCATACGCGCATTCACATCGTTGATTTATGGGTTTCGTTTCGCTCTACCCGATCTACAAGTTTAACTGTCCAAACTCCAAAAATATCACTGGCAAATGCAATAAGTATCAGTGATTCGTGTCAGCATCAGGACAAAATCTACTACCATCATAACATTCATCACAATTAGGAGTCTCGTCTATTTGCTTATATGGACCCGGTGGATTATCAAATCCAACACCGTTGGTACCGTATATTGAGACTTTTGGTGGTATTGACTCACCTTTTATTAACTTAGCTTTGTGAGTACTAGTAGTCTATCCGCCTTGAGTTTGTGGGTATAGTCTTTTTAGTTTGATGCGTGCGTCTTGTGTTGTAAATCGCCAATCCACCGTGTTGGCAGTCTGATTGCGATGTGTCTGCCAAGCTTCTGCTTCTGACCGTAGCGTCTCTATATCTGGGATCCGTCGGTTCAGACATTGTCTTGAAAAGACACTCAACTCGATTTCAGCAATGTTCAACCAACTGCCATGTTTCGGGGTGTAGACGATCTCTAATCGTGAAGCCAACCGGTCTGCGAGCTCAGCAGGAAATGCTTTGGACAGAGACTTGAGACTATGGGTATTGAGATTATCACAGACCAACGTCACTCGCTCGGCATTGGGGTAAACTTCGTCTAAAAGATGCTTGACTTCTTCTGCCCAATCTACGGCGGTGCGGCGTTCACGGATGGAGACCCGCCGCCAGCCTTGAAACGGGGCGGTAAACAGGAAAGCAGGCACCGAACCCGGACGCCTATATTCATAATCTATCCGTGCAATGCGACCAGGTTTCATCGGGATAGGAGGTCGGAGATGCTCAAGCAACTGCACGGGACGTTCGTCCATAGCGACAACAGGAAATCTCGCGTCTTTGGGACGCTGGTAAACGTCTAACACTGCTTCCATCGCCGTAACAAAGTCCGCATCTTCATCCGGGGGGATCACCCAATAGGACTTCCGATGCGGGCGTAAGGCGTTTTTTTTAATGTTTGCCGGACCGTCTCAGGGCAGATGCTCTCAACGATCTCGAGTTCAACGAGTTTATCAGCAAGGTGTTGTAACGTCCAGCGGACAAACCCCTCGGGTGGATCGCTACAAGCTAACGCAATCAAGCGTGCCTCACCGGCCCCATCAAGTTTCGGAGACCGAGAGCGGTTGACTTGCGATGTGTCTGCCAAGCTTCTGCTTCTGACCGTAGCGTCTCTATATCTGGGATCCGTCGGTTCAGGTGAAAAGACACTCAACTGGCGTTTCAGGAAATGCTTTGGACCTTGAGACAGACAGCCCCCGACACGCTGTCCAACGCTTCCGCACATTTGAGACCGTGTTCTTATGGCAGTCGAAAGCGGTGGCAATCTGAGCATCTGTCCAAGCGGGGCCTTTGACATCTGCCTTCAGCAAGATATGTGCCCGTCGGATTTCGAGGGCGTTATGTGTCCCGCAACGGACTAAGTTTTCAAACGTCTGACGCTCTTGAGCAGTCAGTTCAACTTCATGTTTCTTATTTTTTTTCATTCGCGGCCTCTCTGAAATGAGATATAGACAGGACTTAGAGTCTACCATAAAATCCTGGAAAAGTCAAAAAACTTTATCACAAACTCAAAGTGGATTGACTACTAGCTTGGACAGGAACATACGACTTTATGTAATAACCCTGTCTTCCATAACGATCAGTACCACTCTCACGCTTCATATTATAACGATGGACACCCTTCTTTTTCGGATCATCACATTTACGATACGTCTCACCACACAATTTGATTGTGAACCAACCCCATCTACCAGATAGACGATCATAACCATAATACTCTATCGGTTTATGGCAATGCAAAACCTCATGATCTTTCACCTGTTTGTCCTTACACGACCAGTATTCATCACTACAACCCGCACAAGTGTCTAAGTGATCTCCAGTCGCTTTGGAAGTCATCTCCGATAAAGGCACAACTTCTAAATCATGAAAGGGAAGCTTCGGGCTCCAATAGTCATTATAACCCCATAGATCAGTAAGGCCCCATCTGTCATCAACCCACACGGTTTCACACTTAGCCTTACATTGAAGATAACGAGGGGGAACGTATGTCTGAAAAGACTTTAAACTTCCTATGTTACGTTTCGGTGGAACAGGATTGTCTGGTCCATTCGTATGAATCCACCACGCTTCATAAGCCTCATAAAACTTATCCCTATCAGAATAGGCGTTAAATATATGTCCGTTGTTCTCTAGTATCTCTGCTTGTTTGTCTATTTCCAGCACAAAGAGATCATAATCAAGACCAAAACTACCAGAAGTAGAAGCATGTGCCAGGATACTATTCACAAACGCAGCTGTAAGACCAATATATGGGGTTTTACCAGCAAGAAGACCCGTACCAAGACTTACGGCCAAAGACCTAAGACCGCTTGTATCACCGGATAAACCTTGATGAATGACACGCCTTTGGTTAGTTAACGCCAGAGCATCCCTGAGTTCTGTGTCTAATCTACTTTCATGGTCTGAATACTTTCTTTCTGCTGAATCAAGACTCGTAATCGTGTGAGTTGATCCGTAACTCGCAGTGATTTGAGTCGGTGATGGAGGATCAGCAGCAAAGGTAAAAAAACCAAGTGGAATGACTATCGCAGCACAAATCGCAAAAAGCATGGAAATTTTTAAAGCACGCATTATTCTTCACCTCCTGTATCGTCAACGGGATATATATACCCACCAACTAACGTGGGATCATCAGGAGGAAGGGGTCCAAACATTTCCTCATGCCATTCCCTCTGCTGCTTATCAGATTCAGCCTTATGAGCTGCAAATTGCTCGCTGTAAGCTCTGCCCGCTACATTAAATGCCTTCCTTATTGCTCCATGCAATTCCCTTTCGCTTGTTGATAATGTATCGTAGTCAATACCTTCCGTTAAATCGTAGTATTGACGCCACACTGCCCTATTTTCTTCAAAAGGTAATTCAGCATTCGCGTTTGATTCAAAAAATGTAAGATAGTCTTTCAACTCATCAAAGTCATCCAAGACAACTATTGGAGTTGGCTTATGTTCGGTTTTGGGGACAACTTCCGAAACAAGTGGCGTTTCGCACCAATGATCACCATGCCATTCCCATTTGAAACCGACTTTTGCTTCTCGTGGTGGTTTATTCACCTTTTTCTGTTGATCCAGTCTATTTATCAATGCTTCCAAATCGGCTTTTTCCTTAGCAAGTTGCCGATTTTCTGCTCGCTCGTGCTGAATAATGAACACGGCGGCTGTGCCAAGTAAGAGAATGAGGATAGCGAATCCCCAATACATTCTACGAGTCATGGTTTTTCTCCTTATAATAGTATAAACACATATCAAGTAACATCTAAAAAATGCAGGACTTACGCATTATTAAAGGGATTTAGACATTACTCACAAAACAATGGAAATCACCCTATACTATTAATATGCGTTTCACCAGAAAATCTTTAGCTTTTTTTGGTGATTTCTTATCGGAATAAGTCGTTTTGGACTTGATAGTTTGACAATTTACCCGGTCTCCATACTCTCTGTGAGAAACTTGGCAAAGATGTTCGTTCCTCTTTGAAAATCGTACCATACGGTAAGAAATTTCTTACCGTGGTAAGATTTGGTACATTGGTTGTGGCGTTAGTTACTGTAAGGTTTTGTAGCGTGTTTTTTGACAGAGTCAAATTTTTTTAAATTGCTAAATGGTACGAAATTCTCTGCAGGTTGAAATATGCCTGAAAATATTGGTTTTTTACTGATATTATTGTCTTTTCTGGTCATTGTGCAAAATAGCATTGTAAGCACCTTTTTATATAAACTGATGGTAATGCATTTAATAACTTATATTTTATTATAACATATATAAAAACAGTTGTCAAGTTAAAAATGCGGATAAATGAATTTTTTTTTTGGCGTAAGAAGCACAATCAAGGATGAATGTGCTACTGATATATCAAAATGGATGGTGGGGGAGAAGGGGAATGAGGGATGAAGGTGTATGGAGGAAGATAGCACAATCAAAGATGAATGTGCTACAGATGTATCAAAATGGATGGTGGAGGAGAAGGGGAAATGGGGATTGGAGGAAGAAGCACAATCTAACAGAATGTGCTACAAAGAAAAGCACAATCTAACAGAATGTGCTACAAAGAAAAGCACAATCTAACAGAATGTGCTACAGCACAAGCAAGATGTATTGTAACTTTATACGTTTTTTCTATGCCATTCCTTAACGGCTTTTGGGATTTCTTGGAGGTTCTCTATTGTTGTCTGGAGGGGGATGGCACACTCTGGACCAATCAGGGGCACACCTGCCTCAAGGTTTTTCAGGACTTCGGCATTTACATCTTCTGGGTCTTTGGCAAAAAGTGTTTCGGGATTGTTGATATTGCCAACTAATGCGATGCGCTCTTGGATGATGTCCATTGATTCTTGTGGCTCATTTTTGGAGTCGAAATGGAAGGCTGCCATGCCTGTCTGCGCGATGTATTCCATGCGGTCAACAGTACGTCCACATATATGTAAGATGAGAGGTATGGGGATCCGCTCTACGAATTCAATGTGGAGGTCTCGGAGATATCGTTTATAATACTCGCCGCTGACGAGGTCGCCTGTTGCATGGTCTGGGAGTGTGAGTGCATCGGCACCTGCTTCTATTTGCGCAATGCCGAATTCTACTGTCGCTTCCTTCATTCTGTCTAAGGCGAGTTTAGTTTTACCTGGGTCGTCAAGTGATAGTAGTAGAAACGGCTCTACACCGAAGCAGTGATACCCAAGTGACCAAGGTCCCATCGTCTTACCGATAACAGCGACTTCATCTCCGTATTCCTTTTTCAGGATCTTAATCGCTTCCAGTACACATTGGGTGTCTGGATGTGTTAGGAAATCTTTCGGAATAGTGATGTCGTCGACGTCTTCCCAGATCGGTTCACGCATTTTGACGGTGGGCCAATTATCCTTCTGTTCCCACTGTATTTTGCATCCGAGTGCACTTGATTCTTGGATGATTGTGAACACTGGCATAATTGTGTCAAACCCGAGTTCAGTATAACTTGTAGCGGCGAGTCTTGCCATGAGTTCTGGTTCACGATTTGCCTGTGGAAAAGGTGCGTCGACAAGGTCCATCAGTTCAACGGTTGCGACTGAGGTAGGATTGCATACTGGCGTACAGTCAGTCGGTTTGTTGCTTAGAGCGGCTAATACCCGTTCACGACCTGTCATAACTTTGACGGTTTGATCATTTTCTGCATGCATAGTATTTTCCTTATGTTTGCTGGCTCGGTGCAGATAATACACCGCGAGAGGCAGTTGCCTCCTCTTGCCGTATGATGACTCGGACGTTAGGTGCGCGGACTAATAGCAGTCCAACTAATGCATCGTGAGAATGACCACAGGAGAACGCGATCCTATCATCTGAAGTTTCTGGATCGGAATCCATCTCACCTAATTTTTTCAAGCCGGCTGCGATTGCAGTGATCCTTCTTGCGGCACTCCGTCCCTCTCCGTTTGAACTCACTTTATAGATACCATTTCCGATAGATTCTACAGAGATAGTCAGCTGAGACTTCTTGTCAAGTATATGTAAAGGACGAGGCTCTACGGGTGTGCCTGATGCATGTTTGCATGCTTCTAAGAAGACTCTACGGCATGCAGCTTGATGTTTTTCACCACACGGAAAGCAGAGTAAACCGTCAGAGGTTTCCTGCATACCGCCTAATATGCACATTGACTTCATAACCTCTTGAATACGTTTTGCAGCACCATCCAATCGGCTATAAGTATGTACCCGGTAAACGGCTGTGTCATTCACCTGTTGGCGGTAAAGTCCAATGGTAATATCCTTGAAATGTGTGTCAATCGGTACAAGTTCAACGCGACGACCGATATTTACAATGGATGTCATAGTTAACTTTTGTGTCGAAATTAGCGGATGACAAACTTACCGCCATAACTGTTGTAGATATACCCGTAGGCTCTTTCCGATACTTTGCGTAGAATACTTGCTCGCTGATTTACCCACGCGCCGAAAGAGATACGTCGTCTTCCGTAGGGTTTGCTTGTGTCTTCTATCAGTCCAGTGAAGACGTAGGGACGAAGTTTTCCTTTTGGGTCCCGCATAACGATTATGCCGCTATCACCTATAAGTCCGTAGACGGTACCGGTTTTGTTGTATACTTTTGCAGATGCGGGTATTCGGGTTTTCTTGTAGATGTAATCTCCGTTTGGCAGTTCAAGATAGTATTTCATTTTCTCGTAATACGGAAGGTTCTTGTGCCACAACTGCACATAGAACTTATTCAGGTCCTGAGCACTTGTCTTGTTCCGATAGGTACGTCCGTTGAGTGGAATATATTCAACGATCCGTGTCTGCTTAAAATAAGAATAATTCGCTTTCAGAATTCTATTTGCTTTAGTTGGTCCCCCGACTAACTTTATGAAATGGTTCGTTGAACGGTTTGAACTGAACCTTATCATCTGTCGTAGATGATAGCGATTTGTATTTGTATGTGTCAAACGTTTCTGCTTCACTTCGTGAAAATACACGAGCATGACAAAGTTTTTTATAAGCGAAGCAGCCATTCTCGGTGTATTCTCGTTAATTGAGACTAATTTTTCGCCTTTTGAGAGATCATAAACAACAAAACTGGTTCTTTCATTTGCTGCCAATGGACCGCGGCGGCGGAATTTTTTGACAAAATCATCTATATTCTGTTCAAGGGGGGAATCAATTGTAGGATCGTATTTTGCATGTGTTGTTGTAACTACACAGAGTAAGACTGTAAATCCACAACAAAGCAATAATCCGAAAGCGTTGTAAAGATAGGTTTTCATCAGTATGGTCTTCCTCTTTTTATGTATGGTATTCCCATTATTGGGTATGAATGCTTATAATTGTAAAATTGCTTTTAAGAACGGCACACCGAGTGTGTGTCTGCTATCTGTAAGAACGGCACACGGAGTGTGCCTACTACCTTTAAGAACGTATTATGATGTTGAATTATTTATGCACACCTCTTATTTAAGTGGTAACCGATAACAAGCTGCTTCTCGGTTGTTTCGTACAAGTAAATAATTACCTGCGATTGCAGGGGTGTTCCATGTCTTTCCAGTCAAAGCTGGAAATTGAGCGAGTTCAATGTGTTCCTTTGGATTCGGCTCTAACAGCACAACCTTACCTGCCTCGGTGAGTACTAATAGCACATCTGAGATCAGAAGCGTCTGACCATGCCCGTACCGTCCCTTTTTCCATTGTCGACTTCCATCAATAGGATTTATGCATGTAAAGATACCATCATCAAGGGCATATAGATAATCTTTGTAGTATATTATCGTTGTGAATTTTGCTTTAAGATGGACTTTCTCCCATAGTAGTATAACGTTAAATCTTGTTGATAAGTTTCCATTTGTGACTTGAAATAGTTTGGCACCGATTCCGTAAGCTGTTGAGACGAGGAGTTTGTCGCCAGGGAGAGGGGTCGGCTGTGCTGCACACTCTACACCTCTATGCCAGGATTGTTTCCATAGGAGATCACCTGTATCAGGATCATGAGAAGTGATGAGTCCATGGTCAAATAAAACAACTTGTGCTTTTCCTGCCAATGTTAGAAGCGTGGGTGAACTATATGCACTCTGAACTCTATGTCCTGTCCATGCGATTTTTCCTGTATCTTTATAGTATGCCACTGCTCCACCTGCGCTCACAATAACGAGTTCACCGTGAATTAGTGGCGAAACACTGACCCCCCACGGTGGTGCTTTTGCACTATTCTCATCAAATATGTTTGTAGACCATATCTGTTTTCCAGTTTTAAAATCCAAACAGTTTAGGATACCTGTTCCCCCTACAGTATAGACACGATCCCCGTCGATAGTGGGTGTTGCTCGTGGACCGAGTCCGCCGAGTGATGTATAATATCGTGCGGTGTCTTTGTGTGTCCACTTCTCCTGCCCTGTGTATAAGTCATAACAGACGACTTTTTCCCATCCGTTTTCCTGCTCTTGTGTGATGGCGGAATCGTTGACAATTGCAAAACCTGACCACCCCGCTCCGACGGGTATCTGCCAAACTAATTCTGGTGGGTTATTCTTCCAATCTGTGTTGAGATTGATATTTCTTATTGTTGCGTTTCTATTTGGTCCGAGAAATTGAGGATAATCTGTCAGTAAGTTTGCTTCGGGTGTCTTTAAGTTGGACGTACCTATAGTTGTTTTTGTTTCTTCTTGCCATCGCCATTCAAACTTTGGTAGAAGGTCGCCGCTGTACCCGTCAAAACGGAATAAAATTACAAACAACGTAATAGATATAAGGATAGCACTAAAGGATGCGATTTTAACGCGTGATGTTAAACCGGAAAAAGCGAGTAACCAAACTATCACTAAAAGAAACGTAACTGCCAGAATTAGAACCGTAAGGGCAACTTTATTCTGTCGATGCGCCGCATCCATTAACCACACTATCCCAATCGCTAAGACGGTGAGGATAACGATAGTGATTAATGGCCACAGACGAATTTTTTTTATATCTGATGTCATGAAACAGAAAACTTGCCCTTCCAGTTCAATTACTAACCTTATTATATCATAGAATATTTTTGCCATATTTGTCAAGTATAATTCTTCAAAATTTCAAAATCGGAATATTCCTTGACTTTGTAGACAAAAATAGGATAAAATCATTAGAACAAATCTTTGACGAGGAGATATTAATGAGAACAGTCAAATTAGGTTTAATAGGTGCTGGTGGTATTGCCCAAGCACATTGTGGAACGCTTGAAAAGATTAAGGGTTGTGAGATCATTGCTGCTGCCGACCTTGTTCCTGGGAATTTGGAACGTGCAGAAGAGAAATGGGGTATCAAGAAGACCTTTACCGATTACAATGAAATGTTAAAAATGGACGAAATTGAGGCGGTGTATGTATGTACACCGACTGGTGTGCATGCTGCACCTACTGTTGCGGCATTAAACGCAGGTAAGCATGTTTTCTGCGAAAAGCCGATGGAAGCGACTTTAGAAGGCGCATCGGCAATGTGGCGCGCTTCTGTAGAAAACGATAGAATTCTGATGATCGGTCTTAAACTACGTTATTCTCCACAAGTCATAAAAGCGAAAGAGATTGTAGATGCTGGGACGCTTGGAGAAATCTATTACGCTGAAACCGTAGCGGATCGTAGACGCGGAAATCCTGGTGGTAGTTTTATCCGAAAAGCAACTGCCGGTTTGGGTGCCTCCGCAGACATCGGTGTTTATGCATTGGATACCGCATTATACTTGATGGGACATCCCACACCTGTTGCTGTTTCTGGTATTACCTCAAACTATCTAAGTCTACACAATACCTGGAATGAAGGATTAAAAGAGACAGAGGTTGAGGATTTCGGTGTTGGATGGGTCGTATTTGACAATGGTGCAAGGTTAGTATTCAAGACGTGTTGGTGCATGAATATGGATTCTCTCGGCGGTACTATTTTTCTCGGTAAGAAAGCGGGTCTCCGAATTGGTATAGGTGAAGTCCGTGGCCCACAAGATGGTGTTCGCGTTTATGGAGATAAGGATGGACAGATACATGATGAAACGTTTACCGAGTTCGAGTCTGTCAGTGTATTTCACGAAGAAGATAGCGCGTTTATTGATGCTGTAAGAGAAGGTAACCCCTCACCGATTGATCCTTATGAAATTATGCTGACGAACGTCATCATACAAGGCGTGATTGATTCTGCTGAGGCAGGTGGACGCGAGGTAGAAGTTACGGTTCCATCTCTATAACCGTAGAATATACCTATCTTTTTGATGATAAAAGACTCTATTATTAATGTGTTCATAGTTGTCTGAATGATAGAGGATTGACATAGATGAAGTGGATTGAAATTGCGAAGAAGAAATTCTCCATAGGTTCCAGATTAGCACGTATGTTTGCTCTATATGTAGACATTTTGTGCCTATCTGCTTGTCAAATGTTCCTTTTCTTTTTTTACCCTCTTTTTGAAAGTCCACCATTTTTCGGTATAACATCCTTGGTATTATGGATATTGGGTCTACTTGGCATGGACGGTATTATGGGTGGTCGTAGTCTCGGAAAAAGACTTCTTTCATTACAGGTCATCAGGTTAAAGGATGGAAAACCGTGTTCTTTCAGAGATTCAATCGTGCGTCGCTTCACAGCGATTTTCCAACCTTTTGATTCCCTCTTTGCATTCGGTAAGAATAAACAGAGGATGGGTGATAAACTTGCGAATACAGTTGTCGTTCAATATAGACCTTACACAATAGATGTTGAAGAAACAGTTGAAGACACAGAAGCGGTTTTAGAGAAGGCTATTCTTGAAATCTCTAACCGATTATCAGAAGCGAGACAGAAAGTTGATGCTTCTATAGGCATAGAGAAGCAGTTTCAGGACGCTTATGAAGGTGCGATGGTGCAGGCTGAAAGATGTGAAGAACGCGCGACTATTGCCATTAAAGCGGGACGTGAAGATCTTGCACGTGAGGATATTATCCAAAGAAACGAATATCGCCAGCAGGCGAATCGATACAAGGGGCAATGGGATGATCAGAAGAGGGTCGTCACAGAGCTCACGACCTTACTGGAAACTTTACACCGGAAAACTGAGGAAGCCGAAAGAAAACGGGATATTGTTATCGCGCAAAACAGAAACATTGATGCCCACCAACATTTAAAAGAAACGTTATCTGAAGTTCAAGAAAACGAAGCATTTGAGATACTGAATCAGATGGAGCAAAATGCATCTGAAGCAGCTTCTTTAGCAGAAGCTGCTTCAGCAGTGGAGTCAGAACTTCGTAATCCAGCGTCAAATAAAGAATTTGCAGCTTATGCTGAAGAAGCATCGATTGACAACGACCTGGCAGCACTGAAGTCAAAATTACAATCGGAGTGAATGTAGCCCCTATCTCTATGGTGTAGTATGAAGGATAAAATGAAACGACCAAACATTGTATTTATTATGGCAGATGATATGGGGTATGGTGATGTCGGCTGCTATAACCCAGATTCGAAAATCCCCACGCCAAATATGGACCGACTCGCTGAGGAAGGTATTCGCTTTACTGATGCTCATTCCCCATCAGCAGTTTGCACCCCGACACGTTATGGCGTTCTCACGGGTAGATATTGCTGGCGTAGTCGTCTTAAACGGGGTGTTCTCTACGGATATGAACCCCCATTAATTGAAAGTGAACGTTTGACGGTTGCTGGTTTGCTGAAGGATGCTGGTTACAATACTGCATGTGTCGGTAAGTGGCATTTAGGGCTCGGATTTTCCACGAAGTCAGGATACGACTACGATTTTGATGCGCCGTTACCTTGGGGAAATGCGAAACGTGAATTAGAAGAGAATATTGATTTCCACGCGCCTGTAACGGGGGGTCCAATAGAAATCGGGTTTGACTATTTCTATGGCACATCTGGATGTCCAACGTGCCAACCTCCTTATGGTTTCATTGAAGATGACACATTCGTTGAAATTCCGAGTGAATATCGTGAGAGACCTGATTTTACGGGGCGTCCAGGGATGTCAGCCCCCAGTTGGCATCACAAGAATGCGGATCCGATCATTGCGCAAAAATCTGTTGAATACATTGAATCGCAAGCAGACGTTGAAGATCCGTTCTTTCTGTATATGACACCATCTGCACCGCATGAGCCTTGCGTAGAGGAGGTTGTTCCGGAATTTGCTCGTGGACAGAGTGATGCTGGTCCCCGTGGTGATCTTGTCTGGTTAGTTGACTGGATGGTCGGTGAAGTGATGGATGCATTAGACCGCGTAGGAAAAACGGAGGATACGCTCATTTTCGTTACAAGTGATAACGGCGCACTGCCAGGAGATCGTGTGCAAGGTGCTAAGGGTGCTATGCCGTATAACTTATATGGACACAAATCTTGTGGTGATTGGCGGGGATATAAGGCACACATCTGGGAAGGTGGACATCGTGAACCGCTAATTGCGCGCTGGAATGGTGTCATTGAACCGAATACGGAATCGGATGCCTTGGTTTGCTTGACTGATCTGATGGAGACGTGCGCTGCGATTGTGGACGTGGATGTACCGGACGCTGCAGCACAAGATAGTTGTAACATTTTGCCAGCACTGTTAGGTGAGAAGACAGACACACCTTTGCGGGAAGCAATCGTGCATCATTCCAGTAATGGTGTTTTTTCAATACGACATGAAGCGTGGAAGTTGATTATTGGCACACAAGGTTCCGGTGGTTGGCCTCCACCGAGTGATGGCGGACCGAAGTCGGAATCACCTGGGCAGCTTTACCATATCTATGACGACCCTTATGAGACAAACGATTTGTGGGAAAGTCGTCCTGAGATAGTGGAAGGTCTGACAGGTTTATTGGAGCGGTTCATGACGGAAGGGCACAGTAGGCTTTAATTACATAAGCGTTACCAGCAATGACTTAGGAGCAAACTATGAAAGCAACTATGTCCGAATCGCTCTTCCGACTGTCAGGACCGTCACAGGAAGATATTGATTCATTCCACAATGATGGTTATATTGCATATCCAGACATTTTCACTGACGATGGTAGAGAAGGGCTGATAGAAGAGATTACACACCGTTTTGAACCGACCTGTCAATACATTGAGTCGTTGCAAAACGGTGTTGAACAACATCGTGCCTACTTCATACGTCCGTGGAATGACCGTGGTGACTACAGTGATCGTCTGATTGATGATCCGTTTATATCGACGTTGATACGTGAAACGATTGGTGATGATTACCACTTCTGTCATTCTGCGCTCAACATTGCGCCTCGGGGTATTGGACCGATTCCATTCCATCAGGACCATCACCATTGGAAACATGAGAATCCTGTCAACCTTGCGGAACGCGATAACTACTATATCCAGATTCTGTATTATCCCAACGGATTTACATGCGGTGATCGGAATCTGAAAGTGATCGCTGGTAGTCATCGGGTTGCACCTACAGCGGAAGCAACACCTGAACGTATGCTTGCAGGGGATTTTGACGATGAAGCGGGACGTAGATTGGAAGAGAAACGGCTTGAACTGCCGCCGGGTAGCATGGTTTATATTGATGCGCGTATTTTCCATGCTGTTGAAGCGAAACCTATAGATTCTGAACAGTTATATCGTATTTTTGTCATTGACATTTTCAAAGAGGCGGGACCCCCGCATCGTTACACTCAACATATACCTCCCGAATGGATGGCACATGCTACACCTGAACGTCTAAAGTTGTTTGCGCGTGATGGATATACGGAGGGGTGTTGGAATGCATAGAAAGGAATTACTATGAATAAAACAACTACAGAGAACCTTCCGAATATTCTCTGGTTATCCATAGAGGATACAACGCCACGTTTCGGTTGCTATGGTGACCCGGTTGCCCGTACCCCAAATATTGATCGGCTTGCTGCTGGTGGATGCCGTTTCCCGAATGCGTTTTCGACTGCTGGTGTTTGTGCGCCGAGTCGTTCTGCTATCATCACTGGCATGTATCAGACCTCTATTGGCACACATCACATGCGAACAGGACATACCAACAAAAATACGCCCAACATGCCAACCCCATATTCTGCAGTACCTCCACCTTATGTCAAGACCTTTACGGAGTACTTGAGAGCTGCTGGATACTACTGCTCGAACAATAGCAAAACCGACTATCAGTTTACGCCACCTGTTACTGCTTGGGATGATAATAGCAGAGAGGGACATTGGCGGAATCGTAAGGATGGACAGCCTTTCTTTTCAGTTTTTAACCCAACCGTTACACACGAAAGCGGCATGTGGGATCGCAACAATAGACCGCTAAAGACTAATCCTGACGATGTGACTTTACCTCCTTATCTTCCAGATACACCTAAAGCGCGTACCGCTTTGGCAAGACATTATGATAATCTTGAGATTGCTGATAGACGCGTGGGAGAGTTGTTAGACCAGTTGGAGGAGGATGGACTTTATGACAATACGATCGTTTTTCTCTGGAGTGATCACGGTGAAGGATTACCACGCGGTAAACGGTGGCCCTACGATGCTGGTATACGTATTCCGTTGATTGTACGATGGCACAAAGTCATTGAACCTGATAGCACATCTGATCAATTGGTAAGTTTAGTTGATCTTGGTCCAACTGTGCTGTCATTGTGTGGTGTAGACCTACCGAAACACTTACAAGGACAACCTTTCCTTGGTCCAGAGAAAGTTGAACGGGACTATATCTATGCGACACGCGACCGCTATGACGAGTCTTATGATATGATACGAGCAGTCCGTGATAAGAAGTATAAATACATCCGACATTACTATCCAGAAAAACCTTATTTGCTGTGGATTCCGTATAGAAATCGGCATCCTGTGATGCAAGAGATGTGGCGGCTTCATGCTGATAACAAGTTGGAAGGCGATCAACTGACGATGTTCCGACCACGTCCACCAGAAGAGCTCTACGATGTTGAAAATGATAGGTATGAACTAAGGAACCTCGCTGATAGTGCTGAACATTCGGATGTGCTTGAACGGATGCGGGGAGCATTGACGCAGTGGCAATCTGATTTTGGTGATTTGGGTGATGTATCAGAAGAACAGATGGTTGCAAAGTGGTATCCTAACGGAACACAACCCGAAACAGCGACACCTATTTTCATTCCTATCAACGCGGAAAATCCCGGTAGGGCAATTGCTGAAAATGGTGGGGATTGGAAAGCACCCTTCCTGCTGCAGCTGCACTGTTCCACACAAGGTGCATCCATTGCATGGACGTTGGAGGAAGGCGAAGACGTAACATGGCAGTTATATACCGAACCTTTACGGTTGCCAAAAGGTGAAACGACTGTTCGGACAAAAGCAATTCGTATCGGGTATAAAGAGAGTGATGAGAATTCACTTCGCGTTAAGGTTGTGTAGGTGATTATCTTTATGGAGTTTCTATATGTAGCTTCGTGAATCGATGGTCGGGAATCGGAGTTCCCTCCTACAGTTTAGATGTAAAGTTAATTGTAGAATCCACTATAATAAGGAGAGTATACCAATGGCTCAAGAAAACAAGCAGGATTATTATGTGTATGTCGGCACTTACACACATGGTGATAGTGAAGGCATCTATGTCTATCGTTTAGATAGTGAAACAGGTGCGTTAGCATATTCCAGTAAGATAACTGGCGTCGTCAATCCTTCATTTTTGGACATTCACCCGAGTGGTCGTTATCTTTTTTCGGTCAATGAAATCGGTGAGTATGAAGGGAAAGCGAGCGGTGCGGTCACAGCATTTTATATACATCAGAGTACGGGTGAGATCAGTTTCCTAAACCAACAAGCGACTGGTGGTGGCGCGCCGTGCCATGTCAGTGTAGATGCTACGGGGAAGTATCTACTTGTGGCAAACTATGGCGGTGGCAGTGTGGCAGCATTGCCTATTGGGAAGGATGGAAGGCTCGCTGAAGCATCAGATTTCGTGCAACATCAAGGTTCCAGTGTTAATCCGGGGCGGCAATCGGAACCACATGCCCACGCTATAATGATTGATGGAAGCAATCGTTATGTGTTTGCTCCTGATCTTGGACTTGATAAGGTCCTGATTTATCAATTGGATTTAGAGGAAGGAAAACTCACACCAAATACGCAGCCGTGGGCGCGTGTTCATCCTGGAGCGGGACCGCGGCATCTTGATTTCCATCCAAACCGTAAATATGCGTATGTCATAAACGAATTGGATTCTACTTTCACAGCATTCAGATATGATGAGGATACGGGAGCCTTAACGGAAATCCAAACAATTTCTACACTTCCCAAGGACTTTGAAGGTAATAGTCACTGTGCTGATGTTCATGTGCATCCGTCAGGTAGGTTTCTTTACGGTTCAAATCGTGGTAATGATAGCATCGCAATCTGTGCTATTGATGAAGATACGGGGAGGCTCACGAGTATCGGTTGGGAATCTACACAGGGACAAACCCCGCGTAACTTCTGTTTAAGTCCTGATGGAACTATTCTTTTGGCTGCTAACCAGCAAACAAGCAACATCGTTACTTTTGCCATCAATACGGATACAGGTGCATTGACAGAAACAGGTAACGTTGTAGAAGTGCCTAACCCAGTCTGTTTGAAGATGTTGGAAATTGGATAGCTGAATGATGGATGAATGGGGTGGGAGGAAGAAGCACAATCTAACAGAATGCGGTACAAAGAAACGCAATCTAACAGAATGCGGTACAAAGAAACGCAATCTAACAGAATGCGGTACAAAGAAACGCAATCTAACAGAATGCGGTACAAAGAAACGCAATCTAACAGAATGCGGTACAAAGAAACGCAATCTAACAGAATGCGGTACAAAGAAACGCAATCTAACAGAATGCGGTACAAAGAAACGCAATCTAACAGAATGCGGTACAAAGAGGCACAAAATGATGGATGAATGGGATACAGCCATGGTTTCGTGAATCGCTAAATTGACGCATATAGGTATGTCAGAATACGCGTGTGGTATTCTGAATTGGTTAGGAAACCGCACCTACCAAGGCTTAGGAAGAATAATATTACCTGTTTATTAACTTAATCTTCACATGTCACTTTGATGCGTCTACTAACGATTTTTTTAGTTGTTCAATTTCTTTACCGAGTTGGTTGTAGAGTGTAATAACTCGTTGCAGTTGGTTTAGGATTCCTGGTGCTCCTTTTTGTTGTGTCGGTTGAGGACTCGGTTTTTTTTGTGTTTTGGGTTTTTTCTGCCCAACGTTCTCAAGTCCTTTCTCCCGTGCCCATGCTGAGATACATTTTTTTATACTAAAGGTCTCTTCTGTTCCATCCTCACGAATTATACAAAATGCGCGTGCGCCTGCTTGTGGATGTGTGCCTACTTTCATATCTTGGATCTGCTGACCTTCCATTTTCTCTTCAGATTCTGGATGGCACAGAAACAGTTCCTGAAGCACTTTTGCATCGGTTTCCTCTAAGGGTTCATCTACTGGTGCGTTATTCAAGATATTGAATACATGTTGACGCATCTCTGCAATTGATGGGAATGTTCGTTCTCCGATTTCAATCATAGTTTTTCTCCTATTCTAAGTTTCTGTTTCTATAGGTTCTATAGGTTATTTCTGCTGCCGACGTTGTCTGCGATGTTCTTGCAATTTATCCCACGGATAGATAAAACAACGTTCTGCCCAGTCTTGATATAGACTGTCCAGTTCTTTTACCTTTTGCGGGTGTTTATCGGCAATGTTATTGATTTCCGTTCGTTCAGTCTGTAAATCATAGAGTTCCCAGTCTCCTGGGAATCTACAGACAAGTTTCATGTCTCCGTGGCGGATAGCGCAATTACCTTCATGTTCCCATAGGAGGAGTTCCTTACCGTTATCCTTATCATCAAAAATGGGTACGAGACTTGTTCCTTCTAATGGTAGAATTGGTTTACCGTTATGTTGTTCAGGATAGGAAGCCCCTGAAATTTCGAGGCAAGTTGCCATAATATCGGGTAGCTGTCCGGGTTGATGTCGTAGTTCACCTGCTGTCTTTATTGCATTAGGCCAATGTGCGATAAGTGGTGTTGCAATTCCCCCTTCGTGTACCCAATGTTTGTATAGACGGAAGGGTGTGTTTGATAGATTTGCCCACGGAACACCGTAGCTTTGATATGTTGTTTCAGGTCCAGGCATAATGCTTGGATCATTTCCACGGTAGACAGGTTTTCCATCAGAAGTTGTCTGTGTGCTGATGTGTGTATCTCTATCTCGGACTGCTGGGGGACCGCCGAGTTCTTCAGCACATCCACCATTATCGGCTAAGAAGAGGATGAGTGTATTGTCCAATTCACCTGTTTCATCAAGTGCGTTAATGATGCGTCCGATTCCGGTATCCATCCGTGTAATCTGTGCGGAATATACCTCCATTCTGCGTTGGTTCCATTCCTTATATTCGGCTTCGTCCCATGGACGTTGTGATGGGTCTCTGTCTGTCAATCGCCATGTTTCATCAAGTATTTTCATTTCACGCATGCGGTCTAATCGTTCTTCTCGGAGTTGATCCCATCCTGCTGCGAATCGTCCGTTGTATCCTGCGATATCCTCTTCGTGTGCATGTAGGGGCCAATGTGGAGCGGTGTATGCAACATAAGTAAAGAAGGGATTCTCTGAGTTCTTATGATGATGGTCATGAATGAAGTTCACTGCTTCATCGCTGATTGCGTCTGTGAGGAAGTATCCTTCGGGGAGTTCATCGTGTTCTATTCGGGTGTTGTCTCTGTTTAATGTGTTGGGTTTCCAGAAGTTTGCGGCACCGGTTATGATTCCGTAGTATCGATCGAAACCGCGTTGACAGGGCCAACTATGTTTTGGACCATCGGGTCCGGTGTGGCGAGAGATGTGCCATTTTCCACTCATATAAGTACCGTATCCTTCTGACTTGACAGCATCTGCGATTGTGATACACTGGTCGTTCAGGTCGCCACGATACCCATCCAATCCATCGTCTCCCATCATGTGTCCTACACCTGTTTGATGTGGGTGGAGTCCGGTTAGCATTGAGGCACGCGATGGACAACACCTTGCTGTATTGTAAAACTGGGTGAATCGGAGTCCTCCTGTAGCGAGCCGGTCCAAATTCGGTGTATGAACTTCTCCACCGTAACATCCTAAGTCAGAAAAACCCATATCGTCATTCAGAATAAGAACTATATTTGGTTTCTTATTTTCACTCATAATAATAGATACCTCTTTGATATTATACCAAATCTAATTGATCAATCACCATTATTGTCTTTTCGTAGGTCGGGTTGAGTTTGCGAAACCCGACCTGGAAGTCTTTATCTAAACCTACGTGTCGCCAGTTAATATTTTAATGGCACTTCGCTCTACCCGACCTACAAACCTACAAAATAGCACTTGACAAAGCAGCAGTATTTCAACGTTGTGTTGAGGACATATTACTGACCTTACTTTCATTCAGTAATAGATGGCTACCATCTTCGCGTGCTAAATTGTTAAAAAACTTTTTCGCCTTAGCGTAATCTTTGACAGGTATTATTCGCTGTTTTAATTTAAAAATGAGACGGTAATTCACTAAGTTTTCATTTTGGCTATATCGCCTTTCCATTCTTGCGAAACTGCTGTCTTGTTCAATATCCGTAGGTAAGACTGCCCGCCACTCTTCTGGGAGATGAATCAGAATTACCTTCTCAATTTTCATGGGATAGTTCATGTCAAGCGGGTATGTTCGTTCGGATGCAGCAACATATTTTGCATAGTCGCCAAACTCATCAATTGGGAGTAATAGATGTAGATGTTCTTTAATGCGTTTAACATAGTTTTTCACGTGAAACTGGACTGAGATTTCAATAGGCATCTGCAAATTGTCTAAGTTTGACATACTGACTGAATCTACTTGAATATGTGGAAAGCTCACGCTAAGTTGATATGCAAGGTTGTCTTTCCATTCAATGGGTGGTGTCTGTTCATACATCCGACGTGCGTCTATGTTATATTGCCCTGTCATTCTGATACGTATCTCACCTTTAGCGTCTCCTGTTTTATCAATTTGTAACTCCGTAGCACTCGTATAAGTGTTATTTTCAGCTGGAAAAACAGGGATATCAACGAATTTACCTTGTGCATCTCCGATAAGGAGTCCAGTTCGTCCTTGGTCAGTATACGGCAAATTGCCGTAACTACAACTCGCAGCAGTAGGGTCTAACCATAAATATTCTTTATTGTTTTTAGGCACGGCAGCGATCATGTGATTGAACTGACTTAAGGACGGTATAGATTTGTCGATTCTCTGATATGGTGCCGTGCTGAGCATGACTGGATAAGATTTTATGCCGACAAGTTCAAGCATTGCAATGAGTAGAGTCGTCTTGTCCTTACAGTCCCCATACTGTTTTTGTAATACTTCAGTTGCGGGTGAAGGTTGATAAGCACTTTGCCCGAGTTCAATACCGACGTATCTGATCTGTTTTGCTACGTAATAGTAAATTGTGCGGATTATTTCCTCGTGTGTTGTTAGGTTTTGTGTTAACTTTGTTACAGTTTCTTGCAGGTGTTCGTCAGGTGTATATCGGTCTTTTGCCAGGTTTTTGTACCACTCGTAAACAGCATCCCATGATTTAATTGAGGAATAACTCAGTCGTGGTGCGATGTCATTAATGTTCGGCATTCCGTCTTCCATTGGCAATGCGGGCATCTCACCGGACTGCCATATATATAGGACAATTTCGTTTTCTTCATAGGTAATCTCTGGTTCAATATCTGTCCGTTCGACTTTCCATTTTAGGTGCCAATCTTGAGGCATCCTAAGAGCATAAGTTGTTTGAAGTGTTACTTCAGAATTTTGAAAGTTATATCCTCCTGTAATCCATGTTTCACTTCCGGCAGTTGTTTCGATTTTGTCTTCAAGCGTTACCTGATATTCTATACATACTCCTGGCGTGAGTCCTACCATAGAGATGACGTGCCACATCAGGTCGGAGTATAGATTTCGCGATAGCAATCCTGGTGGTGTTACATCGTTGAACGCCTCTTCAGGTGGCAGATGCACTGTGCCATCAAGGGCAAACGTCCGTGCGATGTTGACCCCGATATTTTGGGATGTTGGCTGATAGGGTATAGCAATATCGCCATATTTCTGAATACCTCTCTCGGTTAAAATCTTAACAACTTGGTGTGTGGTATAACGGGACTGTCCAGTTGGAGAAACATCATGACTAAAATGGTTAAATAGGATAAGGACATCTGCGTCGGGGTAATCGTTTTTAGAGGGGGCATCAGCAATGATCTGTCTAACATCTGGTTTGAGTATAGCGACAGGCGGTACGGCTGCGGTCTGAGTTGTTGAAGACGTTAGATGTGCCAATGCTTGCA
The DNA here is from genome assembly GCA_965205065.1 of Candidatus Poribacteria bacterium. Lineage (GTDB taxonomy): Bacteria > Poribacteria > WGA-4E > WGA-4E > WGA-3G > MSPOR6. Next base: position 300,347 of record CBDBFT010000001.1, read on the forward strand.
ATCTTGTCTTTGCCAGAAGGTTTTGTGGGTCAACATTTAAGAGTTCCCGATATTGTAGTTGTGCCTCAAAATATCGTTGATGGTCTTCATATATAGAAGCGAGTTGTTGCCGTGCCCAGATATCGTTCGGAAATATGCGGATTGTATTACGGAATTCAGCGATTGCATCACTAACTTCACCGCGTTGTAGATGAATTAAACCCAAGTAATTATGTAGATTTCCACTGTCTGGTTTCTCACAGTCAGGATCGATTTTCAACGCTTTACGTAGTAATGTCTCTGCTTCATCAAGACGATTTAGTTGCATATATGCTATAGCGAGATGATTTAATGCGTAGAGATCATTCTCTGCAGTTTTTAGAGTTTTTTTGAAATACTTGGCAGCATTTTTATAACTTCTTAACCTTTCATAGATATATCCGATATGGTTGAGTGCGTTTATGTTGTTGGGTTCTGATGACAGGAATACTATAAATGCCTCTCTTGCTTTCTCAAGTTCTTCAAGTTTGAAGTATGTTTCTGCTATTTTATATTGGGTTTCGCTATTTTTGGGTCGAATTTTAATTGCGGTTTGATAGGATTTTAGTGCATTTTGTAGCTTCCCTTGTTGTCGCGCGATATTACCTGCTTGCATGTGTTCACGCCATTGTTGATTTCGTTCTATCAACGGGTCTCTGATTTTCGGTGAGCTGGGTTGTGTTTTTGGCATGATGACACACCCACTCAACGTAATCAGCAAAGATATCCATATAAATAGAAAGCCCTTAAGGGTTGTCTCCTTCATCTCCGCTATCCTTGTGAAGTTTTGGGTTTTTTATATGTCGTTCTTTATCGCGTTCTGTTCTTTTCTGCATTGATTTCTTGAAAGCTTCTTCAAGTTGTATTCCTGTTTGATTTGCTAAACAGAATAGTACAAAGAGTATGTCTGCCATCTCATCAGCCAGTTCTGAATCTGGTTTATTTTCCTTGTAGCTTTGGTCTCCGTATTCGCGCGCCATTATTCTTGCTAATTCACCGACCTCTTCCATAAGGATTGCGGTATTTGTTAGCTCTGAAAAATAACGTACACCGATTGTATTTATCCATTCATCTACGAGTTCTTGACAGTTTTCAAGTGTGTATTCCATTCTGTTGTCCGTTCACGACATTTTTTGATATTGTAGCAGAATTGACAATTGAAGTAAACCAATTTCCTGTTTAATACGTTGAGAATAATAATAGGTGTATTGTTTTCTGTTAAAGTCTCTTGATTTTTTTGGCAATATTGTCTATAATTCAATACATAACTTACTTGTATAAAGGAACTCAAAATGGGAATTACGGATAAAGAGTTAGATTTTTATGAGATGAACGGTTTTCTCCTGAAAAAAGCGTTGGTTTCTTCTGAAGATATAGAGAGCATTTTACTTGAAATTGACGATATTCATAATCGTATGGCTGAAAAACCTGCGGAGGGGATCGGTATATCCTGGGAAGTTTATGATGATCCTGATCATCCTCCGTTAATTAAGCAGTTGATGCATAGTGAAAGGGTCAGTCCTACACTGAATAAATTACTGCGTTCTGATGCAGTGCTTGATGTATTAGAAGGGATGATGGGTCCTGATATATCCCTCTTTCATAGCAAGTTGCTTCCTAAAGCGGGTGGAGATGGAACGGCAATTCCGTGGCACCAAGATTATGCCTATTGGAAGAACGATAACAATAAACCTGTGATGATCAATTGTCAGTTAGCAATTAGTGAGGCAAATCTTGAAAATGGTTGCATTCAATTTGTTCCCGGTAGCCATAATTGGGGTCTGCAAGAACATGAACGCAAGCATGAGACATTCGGTGTTTTCTTACCGGGACACTATCAGGAACGTGAAGATGCCGTTGCTGTGGAAATGGAACCTGGAGATGCCGTATTTTTTAATGCACTCATTGTTCACGGTTCCGCCCCCAACGTTTCGAAAAAAGATAGGTTAATGAATACATTTGCTTATAATGTTACAGGTAACGGTACTACGCAATCACGTGAAGTCTTACGTGGAAAGGCAGATTAATCGATGAAAAAAGTAGGTTTAGTAAGCGTATTTCTGTGCATAAGCACGGTATTCATTTTGATAGGTTGTGGTAGTGATGAATCTGATGCTGACAATTCGGTTGGCAATTTGGCACCGGTTATTGCTGTCTTTGAAGTTGAATCAGAAGTTGTTTATCCTGGTACAGAAGTGAGTATCAAACTTAGAGCCGCTGATCTGAACAGTGATCCACTGACATATTCTTGGATTGCGAGCCATGGTGAGATTAAGGGTGACGCGACAGGTGCGATTTGGCATGCCCCTGATGAGGAGTTAAAATCTGAAATTCAGATTACTGTAAGTGACGGTGTAAAGTCTACGACGAGCACAATTGATATTCAAGTATGGCGTGGTAGAGATGGCAACTATTACCCATTAGCTGTTGGGAATATCTGGCGTTATCGTGGTGCTGATGACTCTTTGGTCACCTTTGAGATTATTGATACTATTCAGATTGAGATGGAAGATGGAAATACAACTGAGAGTTTTGTATTACAGAAGAATAATTCTGGAAGAGACTTAGAGAACATCGTCAATTATTCTTACCTTGGTCATGAAACGGATAATTCTGGTGAGATTACAGCGATTGTTCAGCATGCCCAAAATACCACATCCGGAACAGAAGACACCATTGTATTTGAGCCATATTTACCTCTGTATCAATTCCCCCTTTATCCCGGCAAGAAATGGGAGGTTAATTATATTGCGAGATTAGTTGATGAAACTTTACCGATCATTTTAGGTGGTGGCATTGATGAATTTGAGGTACGATATGAGGATTCTGTCACTACACCTGCTGGTACTTTTACGGATGTATTTGAGGTAGAAGAATCGTTTCAATGGGGAATTCAAGATCAAAATTTTGATATTGACATAACGGTGGCTAAGAAATGGGTTGCCCCAGACGTAGGTATTATCAAATTTACACAAGAACAGACGCGAGGTGGTTTGACAGTCGTAACGCTCTATGAATTAGAGTCTTATGAACTCAAGAATAATTAAGCCTATATGCATCAATTAAGTGCGATTAGGAAATCGCACCTACCGGTTTGGGAAGCCTATAAGAGATATACTGATAGTGAATAAAAAGAAGACTTTACCTGAAATTTTAACGACTACTGTTGGGTCTTACCCAGTTCCTGCTTGGTTACAGGCGACACCCACTGAACAGACATTGATTGATGCGACACGTGTCGTTGTGGATATTCAACGACAACGCGGTATTGACTTACCTACGGATGGTGAGTTGTATCGCTTTGATGTTAATCATCCTGAAACGAATGGGATGATTGACTATTTTATACGACCTTTAGCCGGTGTGCGATCAGATATTGGACGTCGAGATTGGTCTGAGTTTAGGCAGCTGCAGCGGATGTCTTTTCGTGCGAAACCTGCTGGGGTTGTTGAGCAGCCGTTGGGAGAGGGAACATTAGACCTCGTTTCTGATTGTGAACGTGCAGTGCGTGTTGCTGGTAGAGATATTAAGTTTACGGTTACAAGTCCTTATATGCTTGCGCGAACACTTTTAGATAGACACTATGGTGACTTTGACACACTTCTTGGGGCTTTGTCGGAAGTCTTATCGGCACAGATCCGGGAACTGAATTGCGCGTGTCTTCAAATTGATGAAGCAAATATCCCTGGTAACCCAGAAGATGGACCTCGTGCTGCTGTAGCTATAAATACTGTCCTTGATGCATTTGCTGGGGAGAAAGCAGTTCATTTCTGCTTTGGTAACTACGGGGGTCAAGTCATTCAGAAGGGGAACTGGAAAGCACTGATTGATTTCTTGAATATGCTACGTTGTGACCACCTTGTATTAGAGTTGAAACATCGTCCTGATGATGATCTTGAAGCACTTAAGGATGTAACGCCAGAGATTACCCTCGGCATAGGCGTGATTGATGTTAAAGTTAATCCAATTGAAACGCCTGACGAAGTTGCATCTACTATAGAAAAAGCGGAGAACGTGTTAGGAAAAGGACGAGTGGGTTGGGTACATCCTGACTGCGGTTTCTGGATGCTTCAACGTTCAGTGGTTGATCGCAAAATTGAAGCACTTGTAAAAGGGAGAGACATATATCTCGGACTGATATAAAAGGAAAGCACAATCTAACAGAATGTGCTACAAAGAAAAGCATAGCAGATATTTTCTGTTTACATAACGACAAGCATTTGAGAAGTTAGCTTGTATCGTAATACCATTTCTATTAGAATTTCTCTCATTACCGGCTGTTTAGAAACGAAGCGGGGAACGGCACAATCTAACAGAATGTGGCAGAATACGCGTTTGGTATTCTGCATTAAAAAGAGACATTATCAATTAGAAATGGTATAAGATCATAACCTTTCCCAATATATATTGCGACTCAGTTGATGTTTTTGTGGTGTGTGCTTACAGACTTACACCACGATTTTTATTGCATTTCAGTAAGATTTCGTTGAGGATTCTGTTTTTATGGTTCAGTCTTCAAGATCTAAGAAGTATCAAAGCATTGCGGGGATCGTAGGTTTTATTGGATTTGTACTTGGAACGGTGATTTCAGGTACGGGTGTTTTTTTGCAATACTGGCACTGTCCTTTTGGAGACGGTATGCTTCAAACCATCAGCTTCTCATTTCTTATTGGCCTCAGTTGCGGTATTGTTTTAGGTAACCTTGTTGCCATTTTATTGGTTGGCTATGCGAAAATGAGTCGGAACTATCGTAAGTCACCACGAGATTAAGGAGATTTGAATGGGGATTGAGATATTTGATATAGATGTGCTGTTCATCCTTGCGTTGATGGGTGTAGGGATGTGTGCTGGTTTTATTAATGCCATAGCATTCGGTGGTTCAATGTTAACTGTTCCCATTCTGATTTACCTTATCCCAACTATTCCTACCATCTCTTCAGGTATAGAAGCTACAGCATTGGCGAATGGTACAAATCGCGTTGCCATTATGCTTCAAAATCTCAGTGCAATTTTTGGTTACAGACGGAAAGGAGTCTCAAATTTCCGGCATGCTACCATGCTTACGATACCAGCAGTTGTCGGTGCAAGTATCGGAGCTTTCATCGGAACTGAAACACCTGATGAGGCATTCAAACCCGTACTTGCGATTGTAATGGTGACAATGCTGCTCTTGACGTTCTTTAATCCGACTGAATGGCTTTATAAGAGAATCAATCCGAGCGGTGGACAGTATAGGATTATCACTTCTATTGCACTCTTTTTTGTCGGCATGTATGGCGGGTTCATTCAAATTGGGACGGGTTTGTTGATAATTACGGCTTTACGGATACTTGATGGTGAAGATCTGGTCATTACGAATGCACATAAGGTCTTTATTGTTTTTTTCTATACCATCATAGCACTCTGTGTGTTTTTGAGCAAAGATCAGGTTCATTGGATTTTGGGTCTGACTCTTGCTATTGGAACATCATCGGGTGCATGGATCGGTAGCCACATGGCAGTAAGAATGGGGGATAAATGGATTAAGGTCGTATTGGTATTGGCGGTTGTTGCATCGGTAACAAAACTTCTATGGGATACAATTACGAATGGATAACCATCCTTGTTTAGTTCCGACGGACTTCACTAAGGGGTGTGTAAAGTTTTTGCATTCTATTTGTCTATTGTGCTACGCAACCCGTCATCCCACGCGATAACGCTCCACGATTAGAATAGGATTATATCAATCTGTAGCAAGATGGTTGTTGTGGGGAAAGGGATAATGAAGAATGAAGGGGATTGTAGAAAGATAGCACAATCAAAGATGAATGTGCTACAGATATATAAAGATGGATGGGGTAGGGGAAAGGGATAATGAAGAATGAAGGGATTGTAGAAAGATAGCACAATCAAGGATGAATGTGCTACAGATATATAAAGATGGATGGGATAGGGAAAAGGGGAATGAGGGAGGAAAGGGGTGGGAGGAAGATAGCACAATCTAACAGAATGTGCTACAAAGATAGCGCAATCTAACAGAATGCGGTACAAAGATAGCGCAATCTAACAGAATGTGCTACAAAAATGACTGAAGTCTGTCTGTCGTCAATTCTTCAATTGGTTTCCTTGATAGTTGATGCAATAGTTTTACAAGATGTTCTGAAATAGCATCCTTTTCACAATAAATTTCTAAAGTATGTTGCTTACTTTGCCTTTCTTCATGATGCTGCCTGTCTTTATGCTGTTTGACGATAATAGATCCATCGCCCCACACTGACTTTCCGATTTCTGTATCCCATTGGTAGAGATGATCATATACGGCTACAATCGGTTGCTGCATTTTTAGCAACTGAATTTTTGTGTTCTGTATGACTGTTGCTAAGGTTAATGATGTGTGATGTTGTGTTGTTGCTGCATTTTGAATATGTATATTCCATAGGACAACAGGTTTTTTTAGTCGTTCTGAAAGGTTTATGAGTCGCTGCAAGCGTCTCCAATCAGTGGGTTGTAGAAGGCTCTGTGGATTACCGTGCAACAGTATAACTTTTGTCTGGTTGAGTTCAGCGATGCCAGCGAATTCGAAATTTCCTTGTCCGCCGACTCTATCGCCGTATAGATGTATTGTCTTATCAAAGAATGGATGCTGGTAGTCGAAATTGAGTGATGCCATTTTGTCCTATTGAAATTGCTATATATAGGTTCGGTTAGGAAACCGTACCTACCGGGGATGTTCACTATAAAAAAAGCAGGGAGGCGTTTTTGACACCTTCCCTGCGATTTTTAGCATGTCGTGTGAATTATTCTCCACGTCCACCGATTGTGTTTAGAACAAACAGCCCGATTCCAGCAGCGACTGTAGTGATGAAAACGATAGCGCGTTTGTTAGAGGAGACCTCTTCGTGAACGCCCTGTGCATCAACTATCATCATTTTTAGTTCAGCGATGCCTTTCTGGTTTGTTTCAATATTTGCCAATGCGGTTTTGACATCTGCTTGAACGGCTTTGACTTGTTCTTGTGTTGCTTTGAGTTCTTTCTGAAGATTACTCAGCATTTCATTTGCGGAATCAAGATTGCCATTGAGCGTGTCTAACTTTTCTTGGAGCGCGTTTCTGGTGCTTCTGACGGTTCTTTTGACATCATTTGCGGAATCAGTGTTTGCTTTTTTGACAGCATCTATGACTTTTTCCTGAGATTTTTGACTGGCTTCAAGTTCGCCGATTTTTTTCTTCAGTTCAGCCATACTGTCATTCAAACCCTTAATTTCCGCGATTAATTTATCACGTTCTGCTTCAGATTCAGCAAGATCGGTGCGTAGTTTTTCTAAGTCTTCCTGTTGTTCTTTCACATCTTGTTCAGCATCGTCTACAACATCTTTTGCCAGAGCGATAGGGATGCGTAGTTTCTCACCAGGATAGATCAGATCAGGATTAGTAAAATCATTATATTTACTGAGTTCTCTCCATTTGAGAGGGTCTTTGAGATATTTCTGACAGAGATCCCACAACGTATCCCCTTTTTCGATAGTGATGAGTGTTGTCTCTTCATCGCTATCAAGAGGCGTGATTCTTGCCGAGGCAGATAAGGCGTACACACCGGTAAGTGCTACGCATATATAGAGAATCATTGCTAATTTTAGCGTTGACTTTATCATGTTCATTGCTATTCTCCTCATCGTTATTAATATGCATAGGAAATGGAAACATAGTGTGTGCTTCCTGCCCCATTGATTTCACTTGCCATTCCTTCTTGTATGGCGTAATCGACTTGTAGTCCAGCAACGTTGACTCCAAATCCTCCGAAAAGGGTTTGTGCATCTCGTGATGCTCTTACACCAGCGCGAAGTGCGAAGTCTGTTGATCTACTTGTGAAGAAATTATATTCGATTCCACCACGAAGACTAAACGGACTCTGTTCAAGGTTGACGAATTCCTGTTCAAGATCAACTGAGAATGTGACGACATTTCCCATATAGAGGTCGTAAGCGACACCAGCATTTATCACCATTGGAATAGTTGCTGATGCTTGCCCGTAGGAAGAGCCGAGATATTTTGCGACGATTCCGTAGTGTAAAGTTGGCACCTGTACTTGTCCATCATTTGCTTCGGTATGAACGTGAAGTGCTTGTCCCATCATTCTTTCGCTGATATCTATATGTAATGCATGTCCCATCAACCCGATATCTACTCCGCCGAATCCACTTTCGTTTTCAATGTCTTCTACGCCGAAGTTATCGGATAGCATGCGACCGGTTAGACCGATGTTGAAGTTACCGAAAGCGATTCCATAAGAGAGTGAATATGCGTTGAAGCTAACATCAAATCTCCCCTCTTCTTGCCCATCATCATCCGTGTGCATCGGTATTCCAGATACGCCGTAGTTGCTTGCGGCGATTCCGACAGCACCGTAGGAACCGAGTGTTTTAGTTAATGCGATGAAGTTGTGGCTTCTATCGAGTGAGAGTCTCTGTGTAGAGAAGTTAAGATTAAGGTCTGCAGCAGAGCCGAGTCCTGCCGGATTCCAGACAGTTGCTGTAGCATCTTCTGCGATTGCTGTGAATGCGCCGCCTAAACCGATTGAACGGGCACCTGCACCGAGGCGCAAATGGGGCCATGCGTTTACTGTTGAAACATCGTCCTGAGCGTAACAGATAGGCGACACAGCCAGGATAACAAACAAAATGGGTATTAACCCACATAGCAATTTTTGCTTTTTCATGGACATTATATCCTCCTTGATAGTCGCGTCATTGGAGATCGGGATATTTCCCGATCTCCAATGTCAGCGTACTATTATTTACTTTGCGCCCGTCAGTGCGAGCTTAAGGGTGACAGATTCTGCCTCAAAGCCACCTGTTACGACGATATGTGCGTAATAGATACCTCGGGCTAAACTTTCACCACTGCTTGATTTACCGTCCCAACCGATACCGTTTCCGCCGGTATGTTTGCCAGCAGGCATTAACTTGTTATCTAATAGGACTCTAACAGGTCGTAGCGTAGAATCGTAAATGACGATACTTACAACAGACATCTGGTTAAGTCCGAATGAGATACGCGTGTTTTCAGCGAACGGGTTCGGATAGTTAAACGGTGCCATCAACACGGGTGCGTCTGTATACTCAACAAAGAAACTAAACTTATGAACAACTTGGTTAGCTTGACGTGCATCATCACTTTCTTCAGAGACATTACCCTGTAGATTAGCGTTATCAGACACCTCAAGAATAACTGTGTATTGTCCAGGTTGTGTGAATCCTTCTGATGGTGTATAGACGACCTGTGAAGCGGATTTCTGTTCATCCGTGAGGTTTATGACCTGATCAACGCCAGGACCCTCTATAGATAGTCTGACAGAATCGACATTCACACCCGTCTCAGAATCACCATAAGCGATTGAAATAGTAGGTTTAGCAACTTCATTATGTTTGTATATCAACCGAGCACCGTTCTGCGGTGAATACGATGTGATAATCGGAGCGGCGGTATCAAAGTCAACCGTAAATACTCCAGTTGCTGTAGATGAATTATTATAGGTATCAGTTGCGCGGACTTCAATCGTGTATGTACCTTCTGAGAGCGGTGCTTCAGGATGGAAGTCAACACGTGTAATACCTTGATTTAGTCTAACATCATCACTATCATCTTTTGTTTCACCTGCCACTGCTTCACCATCGCTGTCCGTGACAACGATTGTCATTGCTGAAACAGCGGTGTTATCAACAGCACTTGCTGATATGGGTGGCATTCCAGCATGGATAGTGCCGGAAGGCGTGATAGAGGTGATCGTTGGTGCGGCTAAATCTGCCTCAAGGGTGAAATACCATCTGTGTTCCCTTACACCGCCTTCACTTTCTACTCTGAGTGAAACTTGATGTGTGCCAAGGTTGAAACTTTCTGAAATCTCAAACTTACCATCCGCACGATCAACAGGATATGGTTGATACTGTTCAGCGTCAGGTTGGGGTCTAAGTGTTCCTTCATTTATGGCGTATTCTATCGCAATGATGTCAGATTGTTCATCTGTGACGATTGCAGAAATAGTAACACCGTATTTTTCATTGATGACATCTTCGGCACTGAGTCTAAGGAGACCAGATGGAGAGACTTCAGAAATGACTGGTGGCGTAACATCCTTCGGTATTGCTACGTTGAATACGACTGATGCCTTTGCCGTCTTATCATTTTCATCTGTAACTTCGACGACAGCTTTGTATTCACCATCACCTAATGCTGGTGCTGGGATGTATTCAAAAGCGTTATCTTCTGGTTCAATTCCTTCAACATCTTCACCATTGATGGTGAAGGTTGTGACGTTTACATCTGTAATACCGGTGTATTCTACTCTGATGATAGGTTCACCGTGTTCGTAGGTTTGGCCTGAAGCGGGTGAAAGGATTGCGACTGAAGGTCCTGGGACATCAACTGTAAAGGTCGTGCTGGTTTGTGCGGTTTCTCCATTAGCATCTGTGACTTCAACAGATACTGTGTGGTCACCGTGTGCTAATTCTGGAGATTCTGCTTCAAAACCGTTATCCCCGACCATCTTAGTCGCTACTGCAGTACCATCAACTTTTAGGGCAACCTTGACTTCGCCAACACCTGTGTAATGACCCGATATATGACTGAAAGTGTGATCATAAGTATGACCAGCAGCGGGAGAATCTATGGAGACTGACGCTTCGGGATAGACAACTGAGAATGTTGTTGTTGCCTGTGCGGTTTCACCATTTTCATCTTCTACTGAAACGGATACCGTATGGTCGCCTTCAGTTAGCTTATCGGAGAGCATATAAGTGAACTCGTTGCCTTCTACCATCGCATCTACGGCAGTACCATCAACTGAAAGACTGACAGCAACTTTGCCGACACCCATAAACTCACCTGATATATGACGATAGGTGTGATCATAAACGCCACCTGCAAGAGGAGAATCTATGGATACTGATGCTGCGGGATAAACAACAGAGAATGTTGTTGACGCCTGAGCCATTTCACCATTTTCATCTTCCACTGAAACGGATACCGTATGTTCACCTTCAGTTAGTTTATCGGAGAGCATATAAGTGAACTCGTTGCCTTCTACCATCGCTTCAACGGCAGTGCCATCAACTGAAAGACTGACAGCAACTTCGCCGACACCCATAAACTCACCTGATACATGACGATAGGTGTGATCATAAGTGTCACCTGCAGCGGGTGATGAGATCATGACTGATGCTGCGGGATAAACAACTGAGAATGTTGTTGATGCCTGAGCCATTTCGCCATTTTCATCTTCCACTGAAACGGATACTGTATGTTCACCTTCACTTAGTTTATCGGAGAGCATATAAGTGAACTCGTTGCCTTCTACCATCGCTTCAACGGCAGTACCATCAACTGAAAGACTGACAGCAACTTCGCCGACACCCATAAACTCACCTGATATATGACGATAGGTGTGATCATAAACGCCACCTGCAAGAGGAGAATCTATGGATACTGATGCTTCGGGATAAACAACAGAGAATGTTGTTGTTGCCTGAGCCATTTCGCCATTTTCATCTTCCACTGAAACGGATACTGTATGTTCACCTTCACTTAGTTTATCGGAGAGCATATAAGTGAACTCGTTGCCTTCTACCATCGCTTCAACGGCAGTGCCATCAACTGAAAGACTGACAGCAACTTCGCCGACACCCATAAACTCACCTGATACATGACGATAGGTGTGATCATAAATGCCACCAGCGAGAGGAGAATCTATGGATACTGATGCTTCGGGATAAACAACGGAGAATGTTGTTGTTGCCTGAGCCATTTCACCATTTTCATCTTCCACTGAAACGGATATTGTATGTTCACCTTCAGATAACTTATCTGAAAGGTCATAAGTGAATTCGTTGCCTTCTACCCACGCATTAACAGGAATGCCATCAACTGAAAGACTGACAGCAACTTCGCCGACACCCATAAACTCACCTGATATATGACGATAGGTGTGATCATAAGTGTCACCTGCAGCGGGTGATGAGATCATGACTGATGCTGCGGGATAAACAACTGAGAATGTTGTTGACGCCTGAGCCATTTCGCCATTTTCATCTTCCACTGAAACGGATACTGTATGTTCACCTTCACTTAGTTTATCGGAGAGCATATAAGTGAACTCGTTGCCTTCTACCATCGCATCTACGGCAGTACCATCAACTGAAAGACTGACAGCAACTTCGCCGACACCCATAAACTCACCTGATATATGACGATAGGTGTGATCATAAGTGTTTCCAGCAGTAGGAGAATCTATGGATACTGATGCTTCGGGATAAACAACGGAGAATGTTGTTGTTGCCTGAGCCATTTCGCCATTTTCATCTTCCACTGAAACGGATACTGTGTGGTCGCCTTCAGTTAGTTTATCGGAGAGCATATAAGTGAATTCGGTGCCATCTACAGATATACTGTCCGCATCAACTGCTGTATCATCTAACATTATGCTAACAGCGACTTTGCCGACACCCATAAACTCACCTGATATATGACGATAGGTGTGATCATAAGTGCCACCAGCAGCGGGTGATGAGATCATGACTGACGCTGCAGGATAAACAACGGAGAATGTTGTTGTTGCCTGAGCCATTTCGCCATTTTCATCTTCCACTGAAACGGATACTGTATGTTCACCTTCACTTAGTTTATCGGAGAGCATATAAGTGAACTCGTTGCCTTCTACCATCGCTTCAACGGCAGTGCCATCAACTGAAAGACTGACAGCAACTTCGCCGACACCCATAAACTCACCTGATACATGACGATAGGTGTGATCATAAATGCCACCAGCGAGAGGAGAATCTATGGATACTGATGCTTCGGGATAAACAACAGAGAATGTTGTTGACGCCTGAGCCATTTCGCCATTTTCATCTTCCACTGAAACGGATACTGTATGTTCACCTTCACTTAGTTTATCGGAGAGCATATAAGTGAACTCGTTGCCTTCTACCATCGCTTCAACGGCAGTGCCATCAACTGAAAGACTGACAGCAACTTCGCCGACACCCATAAACTCACCTGATATATGACGATAGGTGTGATCATAAGTGTCACCTGCAGCGGGAGAATCTATGGATACTGACGCTTCAGGATAAACAACAGAGAACTTAGTCGTTGCCTGAGCAGTATTATCATTTGCATCCGTGATTGTAACGGATACCATGTGTTCACCTTCAGCTAACTTTTCAGTAAGGTCGTAGGTGAACTCATTGCCATCTACCATCGCTTCTACTGCAGTACCATTTACCATAAGCGCGACTGTAACAGGGTGTACACCTGTGAACTCACCTGATATATGACGGTAGGTGTGATCATAAGTGCCGCCGGCAACGGGAGAATCTAACATTACTGTTGGAACTGGCAATCTTATAGTGAAGATAGCAGTTGCTTTAGCTGTTTTTCCGTTGGCATCAGTCGCAACAGCAACAAGCGTAAATTCGCCATCATCTAAAGGAACAGCAGGTGTAAACATAAATGTGTTATCGTCTACTTCTGCTTCAACTGGTTCACCATCAAGGGTAAGGCTCAGTTTTACAGGTGTTGCGACACCTGAGAATTCACCTGTGACAACGGGTTTGCTAATATCATATATCTGCCCTGCAGCAGGCACATGAATCATAACTGTTGGACCCGGTATATTGATTGTGAAGTCAGTAGATGTCTGAGCAGTTCTGCCGTTAGCATCTGTGACGACTACCATCACCGTATGTGCACCGTCGCTGAGGTCATCTGCGGGTGTGTAGGTGAATTGGTTATTGTCGTTCACGGTTGCCTCAACTGCGACACCGTCAATAGAGAGTGCGACTGCTACTGGATCAGCACCAGATAAATCACCTGCGATGATCGGTTTACCGTGGTCATATATTTGCCCTGCTTGCGGTGATTGAATAGCGACTGTGGGAACCGGTAATTCAACAGTAAAGGTTAGAGATGTTTTAGCAGTTATGTCACTACCATCTGTAACCTCAACAGCGACTGTATATTCACCGTCCTCTAAGACTCCATCAGCATTTTCATCTTTTTCGGGTAGTGTATACGTAAATTCGTTATCGTCGGTTACCGTCGGTTCAACAGTTTCACCGTTAATTGTAAACGCTGTAATCTTAACATCGCCGCCACCCGTAAAGAAACCGGTAATTTCTTCTACACTGTGGTCAAGGGTTTGCCCTGAAGCTGGAGCTGTAATCACGACTAATGGGTCTTCACCTTCAATGGCAAAGATTACAGAAGCTGGTTGGCTGTTCCCGAGTCTATCTTGAACAGAGACTGTGAACTGATATGCACCCCCAGCGAGTTTGTCTGTGCGGGTATAGACGACAGAATCAAGGTCCTGTTCAACCCTATCCTGATCGAGATTAATAGCAACTGCATCTTGAACAACTTCTTCTGGACGGAGTCGGTCTAATGAAACAACAACTGTGTCTGCTGCACTTACGCCGCTCCCGTCGCTGACACCACTACCCAAATCCCCATCACTGAAATCAGCAGAAAGTGTTGGCAAGTCATTGACTGTAGCACCTTCTGTTGGGGTTAGAATGGTGATCATCGGACCGGTGTTATCCAAGTTAATTGTTGCTAATGGGAAATCTACGAAACGTTCACGTATGGTTACCCGTCCGTGTGGTGTATACCACCCATCAGGCAATTCTGAGAGGTTGTTTGCCATGAGAGAGAATGAATTTGCGGCATCACCACTATCTGCAGTGTAATCATCTCCGTCTCTGGTTTGTCCTCCAACAACAACAGCTGTAAGGTCTGCAAGTGTTAATGTACCTTCATTCACATTGAAGCTCACAGCGATTGATTCTTTAAGAGGGAACCTTCCTTGAAGTTCATCAATAGTCTGCTGTAGAACGTGCCTGTCAGGAGATTCGCCATCGACTGCCGTAACAGTAAGATCGCTAATGTCAGCAACTCGGAAGTTTAGCACATGAACTGTTACAGTCGGTGAGTGTAGATCATCTTCTCCTTGAACTTGCCAGTTACCGTGTTCGTCGGCAGTGAGAGCATAATACATATAGGGACCGTTATCAAGGTTTCCTATATCAACAGTGATTTTACCTTCACTGACATCAACGGGTGGCAGTTCTTCTACTGTTCCATCAGGAGCCGTTTGAACTAGTCTGATCATTCCATTCTGATATGTTATTGGCTCAGCTTTCGGTTCAATAGAGAAGGTCAGCTTTGTTGACTCAACAGCATTATCAACAATACCCCGAGCAAGGAAGCTGCCATCATCTTCGTTTGCTACAAGTGAATCAACATGATCAGCAATATCAGTGATGTTTGTCGGACCGAGTGGTGGGACATCGTCAACATTGTCTAATGAGAAGTGAGCGTCTACACCATCAACTTGTGGGTATTCAGGATGGTCAAGATTCTTTGGTGTAAGTGCGATAGCACGGACACGATATCGGTTACCATCTAAGGAGACGTCGCGTTCTGCAGCATCATCTCTTTTGATAGTATCCCCAAGTTTAATGGGTTCGTCCATTCTGTCTAACAGTGCAAACTCCCGTGTATCAACGGTTACTGAATACTTCATTAAAACAGGAATCGCTAACGCTGAGTCTCCACCTGTTAATACATTATGTTGCGTGATTTGGATAAGTCCTGTTGTAATATCATCCAAATCGACATTTTCCACCATTTCAGATTCGACAGTACCGGCAATACGTTCCCAGGTTTCATCACCGGGACGTTTTACCTCAAACCGTACGGCACCTGTTGGTGGTGATGATCGTGATGGTGAGGTATCTCCATAAGTATATGCGTTGAAAGTAAGTTCATACTTAGGTGCTTTACTATCTGGATTTACCATGCCATCAGAATTCTCAACTGTGATTGCTAACACACCTGGATCAGGTCTGTATGTGTTCGTCACATTAACAGTGATCTCGTGAGCGGTGGTTCTGCTTAGGTCAGCGTTAAGAATCTCATCTGGATTAAGAAAATCATCCTCACCTTGACGGTTTTCGGCTGCGTCTTCAG
Organism: Candidatus Poribacteria bacterium; assembly: GCA_965205065.1. Taxonomy (GTDB): domain Bacteria; phylum Poribacteria; class WGA-4E; order WGA-4E; family WGA-3G; genus MSPOR6. Next base: position 316,367 of record CBDBFT010000001.1, read on the forward strand.
TCAATGCGTGAACCGTAAATGAGAAGACTTTACCTTTTGGATTATAGACAAATTCGTCTGGGTTTGCATGATAAGTATCTTCAAGATACCTATCGTTATGGACTTTTCCATCAGGTTCCATCTCTAACCCTGTAGAATCCATCAGTGTACCGACATCAACCATAACTGTATATTCACCGCTACCTTCTGCTTTTTCGGTTACGTCACCGATGATTGCACCATCAGGTAGTGAAGTGAACAGATGAACAGAATCATAAGTATTCCGTTTTGCGCCTGGTTTAATTGTCAGTGTAATGACTGGTGAATCTACATCTGGATCGTACTTATCAACCAATCCTCCGACATTAAAGCTACCGTCTTCATTAGGTGTAACTTCTACGTTGTCCTGTGAAACGGTAATGATGTTCTGTCCGAGTGGTGAGACATCATCATCGTTATCAACAGAGAACATGTCAGTGTAGGTTTCGCCTTCAGCTGTTGGGTTCTCATTTGGATTATTGGGTAACATACCATCACCACCAACAATAGGTGTAGCACGTACACTATACCTGTTCTTATCTAACGTCACATAGCTTTCGCCATTAGGATTAGATGCGGCATGTGCAGCTGCAAGTTTAACCTCATCAAAGGCCTCTGGTGCTTCAATGGTATCTGGCAACATTGTGGTATCAACCGTAATAGTCCATTTGAGGTAGCTGCTTGTTTCATCAATGTGTATCATTGATGTATCTGACGGATAGATTTCGCCCAATGCTTTACCATTAAACATGATAGCAGCAGTGGCAGTACCATCTTGAGCGGCACCCATTTCAACTTTGTCGATTATAATCGGTTTTTCATCGGTTTCCCGCATGACTTCAATGTGAAGTGAAGTTGTTTCGGGATAGGTTCTTCGTGGCGTATAGGCGATAAGTTCGATCGTACGTTGTGGTGCACCACTATCAGGATTGGTCATATCAATAGAGTCATCATTCAGGTCAACGATTAAGACTTTTGGATCAACGGGATGGACATCTGCATCGAGTTTGATCGTGAAGTATTTTTCTTCAGGTGTCATCGTTGTGATATCCAAGTCGTTTCTCGTAATTGTACGAAGTCTCACGGAATCATGGGCACCAATTAGATCATCAAAATCTGTTACAGACCAAGGATGCTTAAATCCTTCAGTATGATTCTCACCTTCTGCTAATTTAATAGGATCGCCGATGGTAACCCACTCGCCATCTGCGTTCTCGTATTGAACTGTGATCGTACCGGGGTGAGCTATACCGTGGTTTTCTGCACCAGATCGTTCGTCAACTGTAATGGTTAGGATGAGTTCTGGCGCATTGGCAAAAAGGGTTGCACCTTGCATTGTCTCAGCATTATAACTTGAACCACCTTCATACCATTCGTCAAAATTACCATCACCGTTGAGATCATCCTTACTTCTTGCATAAGTGATGCTTGAGCTGTCCTGTTCAGGTTTAACGACTCTTAGACGGGTTGCCCCAACATGAGAACCGATATTTAGCAGGTTATCAATCCCTAATGCCCGTATACCGTATTCTCCGGGTTTACCGTTCTCTTTGTAAGGGAACACCATTCTCATGACGCGATCTTCTTTGTATGTAAGTGGAATTGCATCAATGTCAGCGACCAGAGCACCGAATAGATCAGCAATAAACTTTGCTCTTGCATCATTTATCGGTCTTATATTGATATTAGCAAGTGCTGGGTTTCCTAATTGTTGTATCAATTCAGGTGTTATTAACCCCAAAACTGTGCTAAATGATAAACTCGGAAGTGTAGCAACTACTTGCTGGTATTGCTTAGGAACGTTTTTCAAAAGAGGATTGCCTTTCAATTGCTCTTTTGCGATATCCCAGAGATCTGAAGCTAACATAGATGATTCTACTGTTAATGGCAACCAAGTTGTAATATGTTTTCCGTCTTTATCAAGACCTGATACTTGATAAAGCAGATAACCATCATCCGGTCCCAGAATGCTGCCTTTTTTAAGTTCACTACCGATGTCTAACAGTGCAGCGGGTCCGCCGTTCTTGTCTGTGCTAACGTAGATGCCATCCTTATTCGGGTAACCAGTGGTAACTGTATTAGCATTAGCAGGATCAACAACATCAGCAGGATCAACAGGTGTGAACGTTATATCTGCTTCAGGTGCAGAGTAATCGGCGATGAAATCAATTTTAATTTCATCTACACGTTCACCATCCGCGTTACGTACAGCTGCTTCAATAGTGTAATTTCCATCAGCAATTTCGTCTTTGCCAAAACTAGCAATCCAGAGAGACTCTATATCATAGTCAATTTTTGGCACGGTGAAAACCGACGACAGTTTTGGATCAAAATTTCTTTCAAATTCTGTTAGTAAATTGTTAGCATTGCGTCCTAACAACTGCGTTAGTTTAGTAAACTCGCTAAACGGAATATTTTTCTTCCCTCTTTCAGATAGAAGGTATAACCTGAACATTTCAATTCCGACATCTGCTGTTAAGAGTGCATCAATAATACCTCGATCTTGGAACTGAAGGTTACGCGGGTCAGGCATTGCCCAGCTCTCAATCATCGGGTATTCTTTCGTTGCTATTTCGTCATGCCTACCGTGAGGATTGGCTATTGCTTCACCGAGTGCTACAGGATTGACGATATTAAGTTTTACAGGTTGCATCAATGTGACTTCAAAATAGTAGAAGACATTGCGTCCTGGGATAATACCGACATCTCCCTTCCAAACGACCCCTTTATCTTCATCATAAGGATCCATATTAAGTGCGATATATTCTCCATCTAAACCTTCTTGTGAATACCGAAGGACCACTTCTCTGAAGATTTTAGGAAAACCATCAGGATCAACCGCGGGCCAAGCTGGCAGGTTAGTTGCGGCAAGAGTTTCCTCAAGTTTGAAGGTAAAAGGAATAGTATCTGCTTTGAATGCTGTTGGTGAAATACGTGTACCTTGCTTTGTTGGAGAACCGCTGAGTGTAAAATCGACGCTACCGTTCGTAAGTGCGTTTGGAACGCGAACATACACGTTCATGTTATCGCTAGCCAGATACCTATTCTCTGGAATTACATTGGTATAAAGCAGGTCTGTTAGCGCGGGTGAAATAGCGTTTCCAAAGTTTTCAGCGTCTAACTGTGCAGGCTCATTCTTCTGAAAAATAGATATAGGGTGATCTGCTGTCAAGACATATCTAATCTGATTTTTAGGCAAAAACCCTTCTGGGATCTGCTTTAACACAAAATCAACAGCCTCAACGATAGGATCAGTAGCAGCGTTTGGATCAAGTGTAAGTCCAGCGTCAGTGATTAATTTCTCAATAAACCCTCGTGCATAAATTTTGTTTAGAGAGAGACCCCCAAGTCGTGACTGCCCGTTTAGGTTTGAAGTGACAAGCTTATCATCTGGTGGTGGTTCCGGTTTATCTGGTGGCTTTGGCGGATCTGTCGGTTTCTCCACTGTAGCAAATGGAACCGGCAAGGTTGCAGGGGATGAATTCGCTGTACCGTCATTAGCTACCAACGTTAATGTGACAGTTGCACCAGTAATGGTTGGTACTGCCGTAGTGGGAGCAACCTGCGTAATCCGGACAGGACTGGTAAGCGTTCCGCTTGGGATACTGTAATATGCAGCCGCTTCAGCTGGTGTCACCGAAATAGAACCTGTCACAGTAACCGCGTCTCCGTTAACGTCTGCAGTCGTAAAAACAACATTAAATGAACCACGTTGAGCGATTGTCGGACTTGTGGTTGTAATAGATATCGTCGGTGGTGCTGGATCAGGCTTTGTTTCCTGACCAGGTTGTATTGTCTCAGACGCATTGATCAATTCCAAAAACTTATCAAGTCCTGTAGTGAGGTCGTCCCCAGTAAGGCTTAATAAAGCTTTTGTATTTTCAGCAGCGAGGACCGCTTGAACATCTGCGTCAGCAATAATCGCGATATGATCATCTGTTAACGTTAGACCTGCAAGTTTTGCAGTTTGCTTTAATTGCGCACCTGTAGGATCAGCTTTTACTGAATTGACAGCGAGATCAACCACACCCGCTGGTGTCAATCCTAAGGGTAAGTCGCCCTTTAGACCTGCAATAATCTCTGGCAGGTATTGCTTTACGTTTGCACGTCTAAGTACCAGATTGTGTTCATCAAACACCTGTTGGGCGAGTTCTTCTGGAGTTGCGTTCTGCCCAAACACGGTGTCTGTAATTGAAAAGTGAAAAACACACAATGTAAAAATCAAAAAACAAACAAGTGTTCGTTTTTTCATTAACTTTTCCTCCTCGTTAAGTCTACGCGAAAACGAGACTAAATTCTGAAGTTTTAGATGGGCAAGCGGGAAACACACAACAAAAACGATAGGAGGTAGGTGTTTGCCCATCCAAATTCTAACAGCCTACTACCAAGTATTAAATTTCTTTTCTTCTTAAATAATGCACCCCAAAATAGTTTTAACATATCTGCGTTGAAGGTCAAAGTGAGCAATTATCGGGCACCGAATTATAGTATTTGACCAGAAATCTCCATGAAAGTTTACATAACAGATTAGGGTGATTACACAATAATGTTTTATTGAACTTATTAAATAACCTATAATATAAAGCCTATAATGTCAAGGCAATTGCTATTTTAGCAAAAGCAACAGTATTAAGCAAGCATTTTAATCGGTGCACGGGTTTTTTATTTTAGCAATTTGCAAAAATTCTCCGCTAATCTAAATATCATCGATTAAATTGCAATCGGTATTTAATATAATACTACAATTTAAAAAATATGTCAAATCAAATTCATTACTTTTTACGAATAAATTTATAAAAAGATACACGTAAGAATCAGAAGTTAATTGACATCATGACACAAAACGAAAAAATTGTCAAGAAAAAAACAACCAAGATTGGACCAGGATTTTCAGGATTGGACCAGGATTTTCAGGATTGGACCAGGATTATCAGGATTGGACCAGGATTATCAGGATTGGACCAGGATTATCAGGATTGGACCAGGATTATCAGGATTATCAGGATTGGACCAGGATAAGACCAGGATAAGAGGGAAGGTTGACCAGGATTTGACAAGGATAAGAGGGAAGACTGGAAGATTGACCAGGATTAGACCAGGATTAGAGGGAAGACTGGAAGATTGAATTAATTATTTAATCTTCATATACAAGAGATTCTGTAAACATCTTGAGATCATTTAAGAAACTTTGAAATAGATTTCTTATGCTTTTAGCATGCTCCTCAGTGTTTTCATATAAGAGTTCATCAGCATAGAGCTTATTAACTTTATGGCGATATTCTAAGAGTTGGGACAAAAGGTGAAATATATCTTGTGAAATCACAGGAGATCTTTCAGGACGTTGTTCTGTCATCTGTTCAAGCAAGTCTTTATGCCATCTATTTCCCCGTGGTGTATAACCATCTACTTCACTCGCGATCCGTTCAAAGATGCGTTCTATGCCACTATAAACATCAGCGAGTTTATTTACAATTGCTTCCTCAATATAATCTTTATAGATGTTAGGTGCTGTTTCAATATCCTCTAATCCTTTCACAATTGCGTCAACGGTAGATTCTATTTTTATGCATTCATCGTTAATTCGCTCTGTAAGTTTTCTTCGGTACATTTCGTAAATCTCCTCATCAACAATAGGAAACAATTGATGCTCTCCGTGATGATAGCGTGATTTCCATAAGCCAGGTTTCTCTCCTTTCTTAATGGGTATTGCTTTCTGTTGGATTCTTTCTTTAAACACCCCTTTCGTTAGATCAAAATTTATCAGATCTATCTTGAAACCTGTTCTAAGGTCTATAACTTTACTGTTTGCCTTTGTATGTTCGTTGTCGGATAACCCCCAAACTGCCATGTCAATATCAGATGATTTCTTGAAACTGATGGGTTCGGCGAGTGATCCGAAGACTGCAACTTTCGTCGCACAGAACTCATCATATAAAAGGGACGCGACTTCGTAAACTGCTTTCCAGGCATGTTTTAGCAACGTCTCATCAACTTTTCTGCTTTTCCATCGCTGTTCAAGCTGTTTTCTGCATGCTGCGAGTTGCTTTGGTGATATTTGCTGTGATTGTAGCACAACTATACTCCTACTATACACCTGTCGCCCCGCATGAAGATTAAGTTATTAATTGGGTAATACGCGGGCGGGGAAATGAAGATTAAGTTATTAATTGGGTAATACGCGGGCGGGGAAATGAAGATTAAGTTATTAATTGGGTAATACGCGGGCGGGGAAACCCCGCCCCTACGAAACCTTACTCCTACGATGAGTCATATCAGTAGAATTACCTGATTATTTATTTAATCTTCATAACCCCGCCCCTACGAAACCTTACTCCTACGATGAGTCATATCAGTAGAATTACCTGATTATTTATTTAATCTTCATAACCCCGCCCCTACGAAACCTTACTCCTACGATGAGTCATATCAGTAGAATTACCTGATTATTTATTTAATCTTCATACGGGGCTAAAAATTATTGTATATTCGCTTTTCTCTGACACTATTTTAACGTAAATGAACTATGGAAGCAATGGATTTTGAATAAAGTGGTGTGTAATTTTAATTAGGATACGGCTAATTAGGATATGGTATCTAATAGTCTTGTTGCTGCTTGCTCTCCGCTATGGATACAGTCTGGAATTCCGATGCCGTGATACGCATTGCCTGCTAAAGCAATACCGTTTAGTCCATTTGCCAGTTCGTCAATTTCACTGATGCGTTTCTGATGTCCGACATGATATTGCGCCATTGCTTGTGAATGGTGGCTAACAACTGAAAAAATAGGGTCTGCTGAAATGCCGAGTAATTCCGATAGGTCTTTATGTACAATTGACGCTAATTCGTCACTATCGGGTTTACCTTTACCTTTAATATAATACGTATTCTCCCCCACAAACGCGCGAAGTAGGACATAATCTGATGGTGCACGGTTTTCAAATTTCACACTGCTAAATGAACATCCTATCAGATTACGCTGCTCAGTGATCGGCACTACAAAGCCCATGCCGTTGAGTGGATGCGATATATCTTCACGACGAAATGTGAGATTAACTGTGGCAGATGAAGAATAAGAGATAGTATTGAGTTTGTCGGAAAGTTGAGGTGATACTTGAGATAATATATTGCCTGTTTGCGGTGCAGGTAGCGCGATGCAAAGTATATCCGCTGGTAACACTTCACCGTTGTTAAGATGTACACGCCACTCCGAGTCATGTTGGCTGTCCTGTTGGATACCTCTCTCATTTTTTTTGATAGATGTGACGGGGGATTGTAAACGGATATTTTTAGATAGTTTTTCTGCAAGTGCATCAACTAAAGTTTGCATCCCGTCTGTAAAGGATAGGAATAGACTATAACGTGGTCCGCTTGTATCACGACTGGTTTGTGAAGATTTGCGTTTCTGTGCGATGAGTGCTTTTATGATGCTGCCGTGCTCCTGTTCCATTTCTATAAATCGGGGGAACGTTGCTTTTAAACTCAGGTTTTCTGCATCTGATGTATAGATTCCGCCTATCATCGGTTGTGCGATACGTTCAAATGCCTCTTTACCAAGTCTGCGTCTAACGAAATCTGCGACCGATTCATCTGTCAGATCGCTACGAGATGAGATAAATAGGTCGAGTGCTATACGTAGTTTCCCTCGCCAGCTGAAGATCGGACTTTTAATAAATGGTAATAAAGAACCTGGTGCCATCATATAAAAACCCTCTGGCACCGGTAAGAGTCTGCTTTTTCGGACTACGAAGCTCTGTCGTACTTTCGGATTAGTTCCTATAAATTTCTCGGTAAGACCGAGTTCTTCAGCGAGTGCTTTTGCCCACGGTTTCGTTGAGATAAAGGCATCAGGACCGTGTTCAATGATAAACCCGTCTCTCTGCTCAGTCTGGATTACACCGCCGACTCTGTTACCTGCTTCAAGGAGTGTTAATGTAAGGGGGATATTTCTGCTGTTCGCTTCCCGTAACAACCGATATGCTGCGGTTAATCCTGTGATTCCGCCTCCGATAACAATAGCCTGTTTCTGTTTAGATGTCATCGGTTTATTCCTTTTATCACAAAATGTGCTACAAACAGGCACAATCTAACTGAATGTGCTACAAACAGGCACAATCTAACTGAATGTGCTACAAACAGGCACAAACTGGAAAGTTTGTGCTACAGAATGTGCTACAAAGAGGTACAAACAAAATCTGCTAACATGTCGATAAATTTTGGATGGTCGCCAACGGTGCCTGCACGGATAAAATCCATGCCGAGGTTCTCGGCTGTTTCCTTCGCCTCAATATCAAGGTCGTATAAGACCTCAACATGATCACAGAGGAATCCAATCGGTGATGCGACGACGGTGTGAATACCCTCCGCTTTCTTTGCTTTTAACCAATCATTGATATCAGGTTGTGTCCAAGGGATAGGACTATTCTCTACTTCACTTTGATAAGCGAAACTGAACTGTTTTTTGTCAAGCCTCTGTGCTACTGCTTTACCCGTTGCTTCAAACTGTTGTGAATAAGGTGATGTATCTGCGGCGACTTGCGGAATTGCATGGGCAGTAAAAACGACTTCGGCATGTTCCAATTTGTCTGCACAAGCGGTTTTGATATTCTCTGTGATGGCACTGACATATCCTTCATGTGTGTACCAAGGTTCAATATAGTCGATTGTTGGTTGTTCACCTTTAACTGCTTCAATGCCTTTTTTGACGGTGTTTAGATACCATTCATAACTGACTTTTGCTCTGTGAGGTGCCATGACGATGCCGAGTATTCTTCTGTGTCCTTTATCTGCCATATCGGCAATGATGTCCTTTAAATAAGGGGTCCAGTGTCGAAATCCTGCATAGACAGGTAAGGGTAAGTTTTTCTGCTCCAATGCGTTTTGTAATGCTTTAGCTTGTATAAAGGTGAGTTCGTTAAATGGTGAAAACCCGCCTAACTTTACATAATGGGATGCGATATCTTTTACGCGTTCCTTTTGAGATTCTGCTTCTCCGGCAATGCCTTCAACAAAGCAGTAGGCTTCACCTGGACAATTTTGGGTATCGTATTTTTTACAGCATCCTGGGGTCGGTCCCCCGAATGCGACGAATAAGACGCTATCGTATTTCATATTATATTATCTCCCCTAACTATTGTTAGTCAATTATTGTAAGGCATATTGGCAAATTGTGCGGGTACATAAGATGGGTCAACAGTGATCGCTTGTGCAAAAGCTTCCCGTGCGTTCGTTTCATCGCCATTCGTGCGATGTGCGAGTCCGATTGCAAAATATGCTTGTGCGAGCTGCGTTCCGTGAAGTCCGCTAACCAATGCTCTATAGATTGATTCCATTCCCTGTTCTGGATCATCGCCATTCCGATATGCAGATAAGATGTGATTGTATCCACGCAATAGATGTGCGGGTGCATAATCGGGGTTTAACTCCAGTGCTATATTCAGTGCATTTTTTGCTTCAAAGAAAAAATCACCCTTCTCAAGCACACTCGAAACAGTACGTGATGCTTGTGTAAGTAAATCCGCATAAGCTGTCCATGCTTGTGGTAAATTTGAATACTTCTCAGTAGCAGTTTTCAAAATTGCGATGGCTAAACCGTAATCATTGCCTTCTGCGAGCTCTTCAGCAGTCTCACGATACGTTTCAAATTCGGTGAGTTTATATGTGTGTTCTTGAAGTTTGTTTACATCGGTTGTTGGTATAGCAGACGGTTTTAGATGTTGCCATCCGGGTTCGGGATCATCAATTAACCCGCGATACACACGCAGAATAGCATAACGAGGTGTTCCCCATACTTCAGCAATGTTGCGTATCCAATTCGGCATGTTTGTTTCCATTTCAGTCAACAGTTCTTTCAGAGACATCCCCTGTTCAACATGCTTGCGCACCTCTGTAAGGAAATAGGACTCTATTTTGATCAACAAATCAATTTCTGCATCATGCGCTAAGGGTCCGTGTCCAGGCAGCACGTGTTCAGGATTGTAAGTCCGCAGTTCTTTAATTGTATCAATCCAATCGTGGTTTGCCATAAGTCCTTCATTCATGACGGGTTGTCCAAAAATAGGGAAACTTCCTGTCATCACTGTATCGCCTGATACGATACACCCTTCAGCGGGAATTCGAATAGCAGTCGCGTCATCTGTTTCTGCTTTTCCCATATATACAAGGTGTAGGGTTTGATTACCTAAATCGAGTTCTGTTTCTTGATCGAAAGTCTGCTGTGGTAAGAATGGTGGGTCACCGAGTGTGAAACCGCGGGAACGTAGGAAATCCTCCTGTCGTGGTGATCTGTTTACCATAAAGTCTTTTGTCATCTCACGTGCAACAACTGTTGCGCCTGCTTGATGAAAGACAGTGTTTCCGTTAGTATGATCCCAGTGGTAGTGGGTGTTAATCGCGTATAGAATCGGTTTATCTGTGATGGTTCGAATCTGTTGCAAGAGACGTTTTCCCATCATCTGATTCACTTGTGTGTCAATAACCGCAACACCTTTATCTCCTATTATAATAGAAGAGTTGACAATATTGCGAAACAGATATACGCGATCTGTTACCTTAATTAAGTCACCGTATTGCCGAGGTCCGAAAGGGTTTTCTTGGATGTTTTTCATTATTTTTTATTAAATGGTGCCTGAAGGGTCTTTGCAGTGCTTACGAAATGTTTAACGTTTTCAAATGGGGTATCTCTGTGTAATCCATGGCTCAGATTTAAAATATGTCCTGTCTTTCCACCTTGCTCTATACATGTCATTACAGCTTCCGTTATGTCATCAAACGTTCCATCCCGCAGTATATCGTTATCTACGTTCCCTTGTAATGCAACTGAATCGCCTACTTCCTTTTTAACTGTGCCAAAATCAACACATTTTCCGATACTTAATACGTCTGCTCCACTCTGTTGCATAAGATCGACGTAAGGGAACTCCTTTGCAAAGAGGATTGCGGGTGTATCTGTATTCAGTTCAGCGAAAATCCGTTGGTGATACGGTAGTGCGAAAGATTCATACATTTCCCGTGAAAGCACATCTGCGATTGACTCGAAGAGTTGTACAATCTGTGCCCCTTGACTGATCTGGTAATTCAGATAGTTGATCGTCATTTCGGTCAATTTATCTAACATAAGGTGGAGCAGTTCTGGGGCATCTTCCATCATTTCAAAAACAGGTGTTGCTTTCTCCGATATACCGATGCCCTTTTTCATCGGACTTTCGCCTGCTATCATAAAAAAGGCGAGGGTTAGAGGGGCACCGCTAAAACCTATTAAGGGGAGTTCACCCGCTAATGTTTCGTGCAGTCTCCGAATAACGTTTCCTGTATACCTTAATTGTACGTTGGGGTCATCTACCGGTTTAAGCGTATCTACCTGTTCCTGTGTGCGTATCGGTTTGTCTAAGACGGGTCCGGGTGAGAAGCGGAAGTGTGCTCCCATCGGTGACAGGGGTGTAAGGATATCTTTATAGACAATAATAGCATCTACACCGATACGTTTAGGGAGCAGTGATATTTTAACTGCCCACTCCACATCTGTATCCGACATGGGTGTGGGACAGGTTCGGAAGAGCCGTTCTAATGGCAGGTTGATACTTTGTCTTATTTGTCGATAGAGAGGGTCTGATCTTCCTGCTTGTCGCATCATCCAGACAGGTACGCGTTCTATGGGCAGGCATTTCGCTGCGCGAAGCAGTAAATCATTCTTTAATTGTTGTTCCATGTTTGATAAAAGAATAACCTTTTTACTGTGCTTTTAATCGGGCAAGTTCTTCTCGGAGTTGTGCAGCTTCTGCTTCAGCTTTTTCAGCACGCATTTTTTCTTGATCAGCACGTGCTGTCGCTGCCTCAGTAGGAGTCTGCAGCCATGCCATCGCATCCGGATCGTAAATCCCAAGACCAATATCCCGTAAATGAAAATTCAGGTTTAGGACTTCAGAACGCAACCCACCATCAATGTCAGGAAAAACATCAATATAAGCACCATCAACAAGACGAAATCCCATCAATGGGGTCGGTAAATAACGCCTATCAGCATCATAGAGAAAATACTCCGGTATTCCCATTTTAGCATAGTGTGCGACTTTCACATCTAAATCATTACGATAGGTGCGTCTGCTCGAAAACTCCATCACGAAATCGGGGACCTTGCCTTCCTCCCATACCTTATAGGTGCGGCGGAGTTTCTTTCCTATCCCGAAAGAGACAAGAATATCGGGAGACACAGCAGTCCGATGAGGACCCTCAATGTCATACATCATGATATTGCCAGAGATATAAACTTCTGGTTTTTGTGCAAAATGCCCCTCCAGGACCTGCCGCAGCCACACTATCCACTTATAATGGAGATCGGTATCAGCCATAGGTTTACCATCCGATTCAGGGTAGAGATCCGCCGTTTCTGTCGGCGCATAACGTATTCGGCGCACGTTTGGATAACTTTCCATCGGGGTCCCTCCTATCCATACGGCACACGGAGTATGCCTACTACTTTTAAGTCAATGGACTTCTCTTCTTACGTCGCTCAAGAAACTGTCTTAATTTTACGAAACTTTTCACATTTTTCATTATTCTACCGCTCTCGCGTTCCTCAAGATAGAGTAAAAACCCCATCAGATAAAGACTACCTAAGAATAGTAGAAATCCGATAACACACTGGGCTATCGCCCAATAATTTAGTCTTAAACCCAGGTAAGGGGCAACAGTAACTTCGTCGACGGTCTCAGCAGATGGGTTCTGCTCGGGCCACTCAACAGATACAAGGTTACCCCAACCTGTTACGGCAAGAGTCAAAAATGCAATTGATAAGACAAAGACAATAAAAAATGGTATACCCATACCGGTTACCGACTTATGATGAGACCTTTATCAACCCTTTGGTACAACTATCTTCTCGATTGCGTACCTTGGTGATACCTTCAACGAGTGAGTCGAGCGAGAATTCGTGGCTGATAATCTTGTCCATGTTCACATCACCGCTGGCGATGAGTTGAACGGCTTCTTCCCATGTATCTGGTGCAAGCCATGAAAACCTGATAGTTTTATCCATTAAGATCGTATCAAGGATTGGTACCTCCATTACATCAGCATCACCCGGCAGTCCGAAGATAACGACGGTTGCATGTCTACCTGTAACTGCAAGTGCGGTATGAATTGCATCAAGTGAGCTTGTTGCTGTAATAGCACGGTCTGCTAATTCACCATCATTAAGGTCCTGAATAGCAGCACCAAGGTCTTCAACATAGTGCGGAGAGTCTTTATCACTGACATTGACGATTAAATCTGCCCCCAGTTCCTTTCCGCGTTCGAGGCGATAGTCGCGAGTACCAACAAGCAGTACATTTTTCAAACCGCGGCTTTTTAGAACTTGCACCATCATCAGACCGATAGGACCTGGTCCGAAGACCACTGCGGTTTGTCCCTCTTCGGCATTGAGATTGTTGACTGCATATAATCCGCATGCGAGGGGTTCTGTTAATGCGCCTTGATCGTAGGTGACATTGTCGGGTAGTTTTACTGTCCACCGGTAATCAGAGACTGCGTATTCTGCGAAACCGCCATCAACGCCTACACCCAGTATTCGTTTTTCAGGACATAGGTTGGATAGACCTTTTTTGCTCCAGAAAGAATCTGGATTTGATTGTACTGGATTTACGACGACACGGTCCCCGACTTTAAACCCGCCTGTTTTTCCTGCTGCCAGTCCGACTTCCACGACTTCACCTGTAAATTCGTGTCCAAGAATAAGGGGTCCTTTACCATCGTCCGTTTCAAGTGAGCTGTAACCGAAATAATATGCGACATCTGAACCACAGATACCGACAGAACGGACTTGAACTAACAGATCATTGTCCCCGTGTTCTGGAACAGGTCGGTCTTCAAGGTTCATAGATTCTGGTTCATAGAAAATTTGAGATTTCATAATGTGCCTCCTAACTTTTATGCATGATTTTAGTTTAACATACCTACGTTAATTTTACAATGAAATTTGCCCTTTGTCATGAATGCCAATCTCCTGTGGCTTCTTGATAAGGTGCGACCGGTTCAAATTCCTCATCGTAGTCCCCACCGTTGTGGCTATTCTTGCATGAGCGGAGCCATTCGTGCAAGGTTGTGCGTGTTTGCGTCATAAGTTCAGGTTGTTCATTTACTAAGTTAGTCGTTTCTGCGCGGTCTTCAATCATGTCAAAACATAAATCTTCGCTGCCATCCCCTGATAGGTTTGTCAAGCATTTATATCGGTTATACATCAGTGCGATGGTGGGTGCATCAAACATTGATCGTTTTCCACTGTTGAAGCGATACGGGATCGGTGTTGGACGTTCTGTCATGTTTCCTTCAATAGTCGGCAGTAGACTGATCCCGTCAATTGGACGCTTATCTGGTTTTTGATAGTTCATTAATTCGGCAATTGTTGGGAAGTAATCCAACGTGCTGCACGGCATGTTCACGACGCGTCCAGGTTCTGCATGATTTTGCCAGTGCAGTAACGCGGGGACTCCGACTCCTCCATCAAACAGGGATCGTTTTCGTCCGCGCAATCCGCCTGTTGATCCTCGGTTGCGACCATCTCGTCCTGTGCGACCTTCAGGACCGTTGTCCGAACAGAACCAGATCATTGTGTTCTGTGATACACCCCATGTTTCCAATGTATGATATAGGCGTCCTACCTGATCGTCTATCGCGGTAATACATCCGTAATAGTGTTGCTCAGCTTCGGTATAGTCGGCATACATTGCGCGATATTCTGGTCCTGCGACAACGGGTGTATGGGGTGCATGAAACCAGATTGTGGCAAAGAACGGTTCGGCATTTTTGATGGCGTGTTCAATAAACGGAATTGCCCGGTCCATCAGCACTCGCGAATCGCATCCTTCTAAATTCTCCGTTGCAAGTTTTCCTCCCCAGTCATTACTTTCGTAGTATGGTGATGCCCAAGGGCGGTTTAGACGTTTTCCGTTTCCTTGAATTCCTACGGCGGGATCCCATGTTGGCACTGCGTATTCTGTGGCAAAGGAGGTATCGTAATCCCGTTCCCATGGTGGTGCATAATTTCGTGCTGGATTACGATTAGGTTTACCTGAATAATTCCGGTCTAATGTACCCAGATGCCATTTACCAAAATGTCCGGTTGTGTACTGATATGACTTCAACATGCGTGCGAGTGTTATTTCTTGTGCGGGTAAATGTCCACGGTTGGCATGTGTTACCCCGTATCGGAAATAGTGTCGTCCGGTTAGACATGTGCCGCGTGTTGGGGAGCAGACGGGACCTCCTGCGTAAAAACGCGTGAATCGGATACCGTTGTTCGCTAATTTATCCAGATGTGGGGTTTTGATTATCTCATTTCCGTTAAATCCGACATCGCCATATCCGAGGTCATCGCACATCATTAAAACTATATTTGGACGGTTCATCTTTGTTCTCCGTTTCTGTCTGTTGTCTGTGGGATTTTGGTTAATTTACAAGAAATCGGAATTAAAGTCAAGTTGCATAAGGATGTCATGTAAACCCAAATTCTGCTTTTCCGTTTTAATGGAAATAAAACACCTGCAAATCATGGAGTATACACTTTTGAAGCCAAAGTATAAAAACTGTTTGCTGTTTTCTGTTGTGCTTTCCATATTTTTGATTGCAATACCTGCCTTTACCGCTGATAAAGACTCAACAGACCCCGGTACTCAACAACATCACCAGACACCCCAACAGGATACAACAACTCCCCCCGATACTGATTTCAAATATTACGGGCAGTTTAACAAGCAACCCAAGAAGGATCCTTGGTTTCTGCCAAAACCTGAAACTAAACAGGTAGATCCGTCAATCACTGAAGACGAAGATTTAGAAATACCCGTACGACGTCAGATTCTCATACCCTATTTAGAGACATTAAGACGTTGGAGATATGCGCCTGAATTGGGAGACCTTTCAGAACTATACGATTGGAGACCGCGTAGAAAGAAAGACACACGAGGCATTGACCTACCGATGGACTCAAACCTACAGATTACAGGCTTTCAATCCGTCACTGTTGAAGTTAACAAAACACACTACTTTGGCGAAGGTGATCTGAATCGGTACGGTGGCTACAGTTCCAGCAGCTACGGAGGTTACGGTTCTGGACTTGATCTCGGTCTAAGTTCCTCTTATGGATATGAAGACTTCGGTTATAGCAGTGGGTTCGGAGGTGGATACGACAGTTTCGGTACAGGTTACGGTGGTGGGTACAGTGGATACAGTAGTTATGGTGGTGTTCCTCGCTCAACAGGCATTAACATCAGACAACAACAACAGATCGGATTACACGGTCGGGTAGGGGAACGAACACATATCGCTGTAGACTACAATGCAGGTGATACTTTTGGGGGAGGATATGGGGGTTCAGGATACGGTGGTTTTGGCGGGCTCGGTGGCGCGAAGGAACAGAAAATAAAAATCTGGTATGAGGGTAAACCTGACAGTTTTATCAAAACGATCTCTTTCGGCGATATCACGCTGAGTTTACCGAACACACGTTTTTTGAATATAAACCGGAATCTGTTCGGACTTGAAGGTGTCTTTCAATATAAGAACACCCGGATCACCGCTTTTGGCTCAAGAAGCAAAGGCGTGCGTGAAGTCAGGACATTTCGTGGACAATCTCGAAGAGCCAGCTTCGGCTATGGACCGAGAGGGATTCAGATTGCAGATGCGAATTATGTTAAGAATAGGTTCTATCTAATTCACAAGGATGCGGACGGTCTGCTGCACAACGCGTACCTACCGATAAAACAGGGTAGTGTAGAAATCTATATTGATGATAACGTCGTCGGTAACAATCAAGGTGGAAAACGCACCAGTCAAGGTTATTTTAATCCACAATTTCCGGGTCAAGATTATAACATTGACTATGAAACAGGGGAAATTGAATTCCTAACCTCTATCTCCACAAGTTATACCATCGTCGTCGCTTACGAGTATCTCGGTGATGGGGGTGGTAGTGTTGGAAATCCGGGTAACGTCTTTGCTGATGAGAACGGAGATGGTTCCATAGATGAAGAGGGTGAAGAAATCGGTTATGTTGTCCTAAAGGAGAAAGGCTTTCGTGGCACAGCAGCATCGCATGTTTATAGTCTCGGTAATCGCAATATAAATCCACGCGATTTTCAACTTAATATAATCAGACAGGGAGAGAGTGAGACATTTCAGACAGATACCGGGCTCGTTCCATTTATTGAGATATTCGGATTAGACCAGAATGGAGATGGTGTCGTTGACCCTGAATTCATAGATTATGATCGAGGTATCTTACGTTTCCCTTCGTTTACTCCTTTCTATATTACTGATCCTGAGCATCCATTCTATCGCTATAGAGATTCCATCAATAACGAGGCGATATATCTTGAAACTCTCCGAAGTACTGACCAGGTCTACACTATCGTCGCTGACTATTCGTATCAATCTGAGTACTATAATGTCGGTATATTCGTGATACCGGATAGTGAAACCGTTCGTGTAAACGGGAGACTTTTAACTCGTGGTACAGATTACATGATGACGTATGAGGTAGGAACGATTAATTTTTTCATTGAGATTGATGAATTTGATGAGATCGTTGTCGAATTTGAAAGAACCCCTTTCGGTGGTGGTTCACAACAAGCTGTCGCTGGTTTGTGGTTAGAATATACACATAAACCGAAACCGAAGTCAGAAAAAGAACAGAATCTTGAGGACAGATTCAATCGCTTAGGCGGTATACGTCAGTCACAAAATGGATTGGGACAGGATGGATTGGGACAGATTGGATTGGATACGAATAACCTTAACAATAGAGGTCAGTTTTCGGGGCCTTCATCGATTATTACTGGCCCTCAATTCGGTTCACGTTCAGGTTTTGGTGCCAGTGGAGGTTTTGGGGATGGATATAGCAGCTACGGCAGTTTCGGTGGACGTTCACGTATCGGTTCAAATTATTATGGTGGATACGGGAGTAGCATGAACTATTTCAATCCTGTCTACCAAAAAGGATTCAATATATCTACTGGGTATATCATCACGACAGGACAGAGAATAGTTGAGATACCGAATGTCAACGAAGTGCCGAACCGGTTACAAGCCTTTAATATCAACACAAGTTTCGGTAGAGAGTTTAACATGGCTTGGTTGGTAAACCCGCTTCCGTTTGTAAATTTGCAAAGATTTCCTGTCTCTGTTGACTTTAGCGGAGAGACCGCCTATTCCCATAACAACCCAAATAGCATTGGCGTAGCACTGATTGATAGTATGGAAGGTGTAAGAGAAGCGACAACAGTCCCGACAATAAAGTATAGATGGAATCCGAGCAGTGTCCCGTATATTCCTGATGTAAACCGAACAGAAACGTCTACACATGATTATTATGCCATACCGACACAGGAGAATAGAGTTCTCTTTAAGGTGGCATTAAAAGATCGGGAAGAGTCCGAAGCAGTTGGAAACTACATGCGTAATCGAGATGTACCTGCGTCATCCATACAGCCTTTATCCCTTTCAACTGAGGAGCGTTTGATAATGGAAATTGGTTATGAATTTACAGATGTGGTGTCAGAATGGGGTGGGTTTGCGAGCGGTATATCAAAATCTGGTGTTGATTTTTCGGAACGTGGGTTTGTAGAAATGTGGTTACGTGTTCAGGGTGATGATGACATTACACTTTACCTCAACCTCGGTGCTGTCAGTGAAGATTCAGATAGTGATGATAGACTGGATAGTGAAGATCTACCCCAATCCTTAGTAGATTCCAATAAGGATAGTATTGTTGACGCGCTTGATCTTGACTTGGAAAACTTGCCTGAATCCCAACGATACGCTGGTAACGGTAAACTGGATACAAATGAGGACATTGGCTTGCAATATGATGGTCCCATTCAAGCTGAATGGTTTGGTGCACTCAACCAAATTTTGGATAGTGAAGATTTGAACGGAGATGGTGTTCTGGACACCGTTGATGCATATTTTCAGGTAGCGATCCCTCTCAATGAGATTCCTAAGGAATGGATCAAAGGTCAAAACAGTAACGGTTGGACATTTCTTAGCATTCCTATAGCAGAGTTTGTAGCCGAAGGAACTCGTATTCCCAGTTTAGTGTTCGTTCAGCATGTCCGGTTCTGGCTGATGAAGAACCGCCCCGGTAACGTATCGGGTACATTTCAATGGGCATCGATTGAAATAGTTGGCAACAGATGGCAACAGGGAATAATTACGCAATCTGCTCCATCTTTGACCTCCGCTACTGCTATACAACTGGCTGAACAACGGGTCGTTGATGACACGCTTGAGAAGTTTATTGTCGGCACAAAGGATAACTTCAGTTATGACGACTATCAGACTGCTTATAGCGAAATTGAAGATGATGAACTTTTTAGAAAATTGCACCCGTACACGGCAGAAGCAGTCGGTTTTCAGACACAGCAACAACGCGAACAGACCTTAAGTCTTGAATACTATCTCTATCCGGGTTCACACGGTATTACCTCAAAGCAACTGAAGGGTTTCACACAGAGCGAAGGTCAGGATTTTAGTCAACACGATACGTTGCGTCTATGGTTATACGGTGATAAGAGTGATACGACTTTTGTTCTCCAACTTGCCCCTAACGTATCCACAGGTTACCGGAGCACATACTACAGTTCTGATCCGTTTCTCAACCAACCACAACCGGAAGAAGATGTGAATGTTTTTGAGAATCTGACCGACTATTATGAATATACGTTGCCGATAGATTTTGATGGTTGGAAACTTATAGAGATTGATTTACGTGATAATATCCTAAATGAATATCCTGACAGGGTTGATAATGAGAACGGTGAGATAGGTGCGTCGAATCAGGATGCCGTTACACTGTCTAATCCTAACGAACCGGATGGACATCCAGATGGTTTTACTGTGAGGGGGACAGGATCGAGCAGAACCCAATTAACAGTAAAGAACATAGGGGGTATACTGCTTGGGATCCGAAACGATACAGTTCAGGAAATGAGCGGCGAAGTATGGGTAAACGAAATCCATCTTGGTGATCCGCTCATTCGTGCGGGTTGGGCGCGTCGGGGTAATATGTCTGTCTCACTGGGCAGCATTGTCCGGCTGCGCGGTGGCTACGCAAATCAGGATAAAGATTTTGAAAGCGGTGCTGGTGAAATTGGACGACAACGTTTATCATCCCGCGGTTATAGCACGACAAACAACGACTATAACATTGATGCGGATGTCACTATTTTTCGGTGGTTACCCATCAGATATTCCATCAATGAACAGGAATCTGAAACGGAGGCACTTCGTGGTAGTTACACATCCTTTCAAAGCGGCAAAAGTGAAACATTGAGACGAGATGTCTCTGTACAATTTAACCGAAACCCGTATCCTAACCTGGGATTTGCCTATAATTATCAAGACTTTTGGAACGAACGACGTGGAACACAGATCAGTCATTTATATACAGGGACTATCCGATATGACATCGGTTCAACTCAAACATGGAAGGTCGGCTTCAATGTGCAATATCGGCATGAGGACATTATCGCTAAACCTGAAACTGCAACAGATACCACTACAGGTGCGACTTCATACTATAGTTACGGTTATGGTAGGAATCGTGACGAAAAAACAGATAGTGGTTCAATAAAACTAAGCATCAGTCCAATAAACGCATTTAGTCTCAGTCCGACGTACGATGTGAGACGCACACATGAGAAACGTGATCCGAATCGCTTTAGATCATCATTTGCTTTTAGCGGTTTCTCCAATACACCCCCTGTAGAAGAAGAAGAAATCGAACCCGATTTTACGATTGCTGAACGCGAGCATCGTCTTTCTCTTACACCCCGTCTGAACCGTGATCTCATCGGACTTCGACCTACAGTAACAAGTCGAGTCAGTTTCAGAGAGAACTGGTTCACCGAACAGAAAGACGCATCACTTAATGGTAATGTCAATTTCGGTTTGAACTTACGCATTCAAAAGTGGTTCGGTTGGATCTTGCCTAAGAATCAGGTAAAGAAGGCACAACCTACTTCAAATAACGATAAAACACCAGCAAACAAAGTAGAAGTGATGGATCCCGATACACAAACGAAACTGGATGAGACGGTTCAGCAGTTGCGCGATCGCGATGTTGATGAAGCGGAAATCCAAGAATTTCTGGAGAATCAGAACGATTGGATTAACCGAGATAAGGCGGAGATGACGACAGCAGAAACTACCTCCCCCGCAATAGTAAAGGAGGGAATTCTACACCGCATCATCAATACATTTACGATCAATACCAATGCAAACTTCACTGCGACAGAGTCATTTCGTCAACTGGAACCTGGTAAGTCTCTGTTAGAAATATGGAGACTTGAACAGGATGCGGAGGAACGTACGAATTCCCGAAAAAGCAATCGCTATACCTTCCGTACCTCTGTAGAGCCGTGGAAATGGCTCTCATTCGGAACAAACGTTAGTCTTTCAGATAGTTTCCGAAAAAGTTACGGCAGCACATTTACTTCGTATGCGGAAACTTATGAAGGGGACATTAAGATCAATTCACGACAAGCCTCCAGTTTTCAGTTACGGTATAGTTTTACTGTCCGTGAAGAGGCGAATCTTGATGTAACATTAAGCGATAGTTCGTCACATACCCCTTCGTTGAGTTGGATACACAAATGGGGTCAAGAGACGAGAACGTCATTAGGTATTCGGACAACTATCCGTGATCATCTGCGTAGCGGCATTGAGAGAAGAGCGTTCATCGTCACCCCGAACCTTAGCATTGACTACCGTTACCGTACGGAAGGTGGTATCCGTGTGCCCTTTTTCGGTAGGATTCCCCTTAAACACGATCTTGACTTGACGAATACACTTTCTATGGCAATCCGCAGAGAAACCTACGGTACCAATAGGGAGGAACGTTCTGAACGGTATCAGACAACATTACGTGCGGGTTATAAACTGAGTAATCATCTCACAGCAAATCTACATTTAGGACTGAGTTACAACCACGACAGGGTTGAGGAGGGTAGAGATTATCTCTCTATCGCAAGTGCACTGACAGTAAGAGGAGAATTTCAATAATTAAAGTGAGGCTGGTGTCAAACAGGATGATAACTTACGTGGCACAATCTAACAGAATGTGCTACAAAACGCATCCTTTGTAAAACAGACGCTATGACTCTCGGACGATTTTATTTATGGAGCTCACGTTGAATTAGTTAAAAGCGATGGCGCGGACAGGATCTACAATCAAAGATGGTAGAATACCGAGTAGTAAAACGCCGATGGCTGCAAGAACGAGTCCGATGACTAAGGTTGAGGGATATGGGTTGAACTCTAATTCATCTTCAGGTTCACGCATATACATCGTTACGACGACGCGTAAATAGTAAAACGCTGAGATAGCTGTGTTGATAGCACCGACAATTACGAGCCAGACCATCCAGTTATTTTCAGTTTCAACTGCGGTTTTGAAAGCCGATTTGAAGATATAGATTTTTCCTACAAACCCAGCAAATGGGGGAAAACCTGCAAGTGACAGCAACATGAGTGACATTAACATCCCGATTAAAGGTTTTTTGAAACCGAGTCCTGCATAATCGGAAATCATCAAGCTCTCCCCATCTGCAGTTCTTGCTAAGATGACTGCACCGAACGCACCGATATTCATGACACAGTAAATAAGTAGATACATAATCGCACTTGACGTTCCCTCGCTGTTTGCCGCTGCTAAACCGATCAGTACGTATCCAGCGTGTGCAATACTTGAATATGCCAGCATCCGTTTTATGTTTGTCTGTGCAATAGCGATGACATTTCCAACAGTCATTGTTAGCATTGCCAAGATGATGAGAACCGTGCTCCATTCAGAAGTAATATTTGGTAATGCTTCCATGAATATTCTTACAAACGCTGCAAATCCTGCTGCTTTTGGTCCGGCAGAGATGAAGGCGGCGATTGTGGTCGGTGCGCCTTCATAGACATCTGGTGCCCATTGATGGAACGGAACGATTGCGACTTTGAAACCGAAGCCAACGATGAGTAGAAATACGCCAGCAAATAAGAGTGGGGATTTGCTTTCAGCGGTAAGGTCAGTAAGGTATGTGGCAATGTCCGGAATGCTGGTTGTACCGGTTGCACCGTAAATTAAGGCGATACCGTATAGGAAAAACGCACTTGCGAACGCACCAAGCAGAAGATATTTCATTCCCGCTTCACTTGAGGCAGGATTGTCCCGGAAATAACCTGCTAATACATACAACGATAATGACATCAGTTCTAAGCCGAGGAAAACGACAATCAGTTCATTACCTGCAGCCATCAACATCATACCGAGTGTTGCAAGTAAGATAAGAAGGTAGTAGGGTCCCTGCTTTCTATCGTCTCTTCCCAAATAACTTAATGAGATGAGTACGACCAGAATTGTTGAAACGAGGAAGATAATATTGAAAAAGAGAGAATAGGCATCTACCTCAAACATGCCTCCGAATTGCGTTCCAAATGACTTAGTCCGTAGCATTCTAACGGATTCCACCAAGGCAATTCCTGCTCCAGCGATAGTTATATGGCCAAGGACCTTTTTTGAAATTGCATCGAAAAGGTCAAAGATTAGGACGATAAGCATCGTTGAAACGATAACAAGTGATGGCATGATGAGTGCCCAATTAATATCAGGCATAGTAATCTCAGGTGGCATTCTGAACCTCCCCCTTTAATGTAGGACAGACTGTTAGTATTAAGCTTGTGATGCCAGTCAATATTTTAACTGGCAAGTTAGGATATAAAAACGTATTGATGCGATCTCCTATCGCAGGAACACAAAAGTTACAATAACAAAAAGTGGGAATAAAATGACGACTGACCATAACATATAGCCGAAGAAGCTCGGCATACGGATACCACTCTGTTCAGCAATGGCTTTTACCATAAAATTGGGGGCATTGCCGATATAAGAATTTGCACCCATAAAAACTGCGCCGATTGAAATAGATGTCAGCAATCTAACAAACATCAGGTGCTCTGGACCATCCAATTGACCAGATACGATCTGAGGGATAACAGATTCGGTAAGCTCCAGTTGTCCGAGGGCAGTGTTGAAGAACGTCAGATATGTCGGTGCATTGTCTAAGAAACTGGACAGGATGCCTGTTACCCAGAAATAGTGCATCGGTTCTTCTATTGCCACGATAAGCCACCGCAATGCACCATCCTTACCGACTCCGAGGATCGTCAACGCGGGGATAATCGTGATAAAGATACCCGCGAATACTTTCGCTACCTCCTCAATTGGTTCCCAAGAGAATTCGTTATCTTGACGTAATTTTCCAGCAACGGGTGTGAATTTCAGTGAAAACAGTCCCATCAAGACAATCAATACATCACGCGCGATGTTCTGCCATTTTACATGCACATCAAAGACATTGATTTCTCCCAATTTGAGAGTTCCACTCATCAATACAGCAGCGATGATTCCGAGGAGGAAAACGAGATTAAAGAGTCCATCAACCCGAATTGGTTCGCTCGTACCGTCGTCTGGCACAACGCCGCCTTCACGTTTGAACATGAATGTGTCAATGATGAAGAAGAGCGCAATTAAGATGACACTAATAAACAGCATGTGCGGCAATAGTGCTGTTGTTGTCCAGAAGAAGGGGACATTATGCAGAAAACCTAAGAAAAGTGGTGGGTCTCCTAAAGGTGTTAGGGAACCTCCGATGTTACTTACCAGAAAGATGAAGAAGACAACCAAGTGAATTTTGCTCTTACGATACGCGTTGGCACGAATTAACGGACGAATGAGGAGCATAGATGCACCTGTCGTGCCTATCCAAGAAGCAATCACGGTGCCGATTAAAAGCAGAAGTGTGTTGACTACTGGCGTGCCACGAAGTGTCCCGCGCACGAGAATTCCACCAGCAACTGTGAACAACCCCCATAAGAGCACAATAAATGGGATATAATCTATTAGATAGATGTATAGGATGTCGTGAAATGCGTCTCCTCCGTAAGCAATAAGATAAGGTATTCCAAAGATTAATCCCCATGCCAATGACATCTTCCCACCGTGATGAACAAGAAAATGAGAATCAAAGATTAGTGGTAAAAGTGCTATGGATAGGAGAATGCCAACGAATGGAATTATGCTCCAAAGCGGTAGTTTTTTACCGTCAACCTTATAATGTCCGTGTGCTTCACCGTCTGCCTCTTCAGAAACGTCATCAGCACCCCATGCAATATTTCGACCGCCATCCAGTGTAGTAGAAAGTGTAAGTATCAGTATGACAAATAGTATTAGACAAGTTAAAAATGTTGGTTTCACTACTTTGTTCGTGTCTCCTCTTCAATCAATTTTGTGTTTTCAATGTTGCGTTTCAGTAATGCTTGTTGTATTTCTTTGTGCGTATTGACCTGTGCCCAGTTTTTATTTCTGGTTGCAGAATTAGAGGCTGCTTGAATTTTTGTAGCGACTTTACCCACAGAGGACTCCATCGGTTTCAAGAACGTATTAGGAAAGACACCGATCCAAACGATGAAGACTAATATCGGCACCAAGACAGCAATTTCACGGGAGTTTAGGTCGGAGAGAGATGCGTTTGTTTTATCCAGTTTTCCGAACATCACCCGTTGGAACATCCACAGCATATAGACAGCCGCCAAGATTACGCCTGTTGTTGCAAAGACGACGTACCATATTGAAAAAGCACCTTTAACAAAACTACCGAGCAGGATCATAAATTCACCCACGAATCCGTTTAGACCTGGTAATCCTATGGAGGATAGGGTTACGATGAGGAAGAATGTTGCGAAGATAGGCATTCGTTTTGCTAATCCGCCAAAATCAACAATCATTCTGCTGTGCCTGCGTTCATATATCATGCCGACCAATAGGAACAGCGCACCTGTGCTGAGTCCGTGATTTACCATCTGTAGTACGCTTCCCTGAATAGCATCATGACTTTGCGAAAAGAGTCCAAGGACAACGAAGCCGAGATGGCTCACACTGGAGTATGCGACTAATTTCTTGAGGTCTGGTTGTACCATCGCAACTAATGCACCATAGATAATGCCGATTACAGCGAGTGTAACAATCCAAGGTGTATGCTCAATTGCTGCCTCTGGGAAGAGGGGTAAACAGAATCGGACTATGCCATAGGTACCCATTTTGAGTAGCACCCCCGCAAGGATGACACTCCCAACTGTGGGAGCTTCAACGTGCGCGTCAGGTAGCCATGTGTGGAATGGAAAGAGAGGTACTTTTATTGCAAAAGCGATGAAGAAAGCAAGAAATAAGAGCGTGGAATGCTTAAAGCTAAATCCTTCAGCAGATGTTCGTACAAGGAGTGTCGTGAGGTCAAAACCGTTATCCCCGTTTTGGAAGTAGAGTGCTAAAATGCCGACTAACATGAGGGCACTACCTGCCATTGTATAGAGGACAAATTTTATGGTGGCATAAATCCTACGTTCGCCTCCCCAAATTCCGATGAGGAAATACATTGGGATTAGCATTGCTTCCCAGAATACAAAGAAGAGGAATAGGTCTAAGGAGCAGAAGACACCTAACATGCCGGTTTCCAGTGCCAGAAGCGACATCATAAAACCGCTCAGCCCCTTCTCTACAGAATTCCATGCGGCAAGAATACATACTGGTGTCAGGAACGTTGTGAGTAGTATTAACCACAACGAAATACCGTCAATGCCGATGTGATAACTAATGCCTAACCACGCAATCCAATTCTCCTCTTCGACAAGTTGGAACGCAGGGTCTGTTGCTGTTTCGTCAAATCCAGTGTAAAGTCCTATTGAGACAACAAATGTGAGTAGACTGATGGTAAATGCTATACCCTTCACAACAGAAGGCCCCATACCTCTGAGCAATGCAATCGCTATTACACCGAGGAGTGGTAAAAAAATAACTAATGAGAGTAGCAAAAGATCTCCTTTAATGGATGGTGCTACCTCAGCACCTATAATTTAATTCTATTGTCGGGTTTCGTTCCTCTACCCGACCTACGAAATATTAACACAATTCTATTTGTCCTAAAGTTTTCTTTTTCATAACTTCTTACCATAAGTCGGAAAATCTATGATAACTTCTTAATCGCATTAGTTAACGAAGAACAAGTAATAAGCAAGGAATATGACTATTCCAATGACCATTGACAGAATATACGCTTGGACAACCCCTGTCTGCAGTCGCCTAAACAATCCCCCAATCACTCGTATTAGTGCTGCTACACCGTTGACAATTCCATCAATAATTCCAACATCAAAAAGTTTCCACAATAAGAAGTGTGAAGCGTTTTTGATGGGTTGGACGATGAAAGTATTGTATATCTCATCAACATAGAATTTGTTAGCAACAAGCCAAGAAAAATCCTTTTTTTGTAATGCATTTGTGGGTTCTGCTGCTGGTGCCCGATTTTTATAACGTTTCCAAGCAAAAGCAATGCCGGCAATGCCAACGATTACCGATATACCCATAAATAGGTACATATTACCTGATGGCGCATCTGCTTTCGGGAAAACATCTTTTGTAAAGTGGTGGAACCAACTATTATGTCCACCCACACCTAAAAGTAAACCGATCAGCGCAGCTGGGACTGCCAGTATTACCAGTGGCAACCACATCACTGCTGGTGATTCATGAACGTGTGAGTCGACTTCAGGTTCAACGCGAGATTTTCCGTAGAAGGTTACGAAGATGAGACGGAACATGTAGAACGCAGTCAGGAATGCTGTGGCTAATCCGATGATGTAAATTATCTTTGAACTTCCCCATGCGCTGTGCAGGATTTCGTCTTTACTCCAGAACCCACTGAGGAGGGGTGCCCCTGCAATTGCCAATGCACCGACTAAAAATGTTGCATGTGTAATCGGCAATTTTTTTCGCAATCCTCCCATTTTTCGTATGTCCAATTCGTTTGCCATGGCATGCATCACACTACCAGCGGTTAGGAACATCAACCCTTTGAAGAATGCATGTGTTACCAGATGAAAAATACCGGAGGCATACGCACCGACTCCAACACCGACAAACATATATCCGAGTTGACTGACGGTGGAATATGCAAGGATCCGTTTGATGTCATTCTGTTTGAGTGCAATGATTGCGGCGAATAACGCGGTAAGGACACCGATCCAAGCGACAACGACTCCTGTTCCTGCCAGATTATAGAGTACCGCGGAACGTGCTATCATATAGACACCTGCAGTGACCATTGTGGCAGCGTGTATTAACGCACTGACAGGTGTTGGACCTTCCATAGCGTCGGGTAGCCAGACATAGAGAGGGATCTGTGCGGATTTTCCAATCGCACCCACGAACAAGAGCATGGTCGCCAATACAAGTCCGTTTACACCAAAAATTACCTTTTCGCTTATTGCTTCATCTTGCGCTTGAGAGAATATTGATGAGAAATCAAGCGAATTGAAAATTGCAAACAACGTAAACATCCCTAACAGGAAACCGAAATCGCCGATCCTGTTGACAATGAACGCTTTTTTGCCAGCATCGGTTGCGGATTTTTTCTCATACCAGAAACCGATCAATAGATAAGAGCAGAGACCGACACCTTCCCAACCGACAAACATCATCAGATAGTTGTTGCCGAGAACGAGGATGAGCATTGCAAACACAAACAGGTTGAGATAAGCGAAATAACGGGTGTAGCCTTCATCACCGTGCATGTACCCGATAGAATATACGTGAATGAGAAATCCGACACCTGTGATGACCAACAACATCACCGTTGTCAACGCATCAACATGGAATCCGATGTCAACACTGAACTTCCCACCGGAAATCCATTTATAGACAAATCCATCTTCTCCTTGAAGCGTTGCTGTGCTATCAATATTAATAGCAACGAAGGCAATAATTGAACAGATAAGAGAGATAAAAACCGCAAGTGCGCCAATCATCCCGCTAAGTTTCTCGTTCCCTTTTAGCCATTTGCCAAATAACCCGTTAATTAGAAATCCGACAAGTGGTGAAATTAATAGAACAATAATTAGTCCAAGCGACATTACTTACCCCTTTAGCGAATTTACTTCATCCACATTGATTGTTTCGCGATGTTTGAAGACACTGACAATAATTGCCAATCCAATTGCGACTTCGGCAGCAGCGACAGCCATCACGAAAATGACGAATAACTGTCCCTCTACTTCTCCAAGGTAACGACTGATTGCTACAAAGGCGAGATTCGCTGCGTTCAACATCAGTTCAATACACATAAATATTATAATTGCGTTTCTGCGGATGAGGACACCGATAACGCCTATTGTAAATAGGAGTGCACTTAAGACGAGATAATATTCTAATGGTAGTAACATATAAGACCTTTTCTATATTTTATGTAGATGTATTACTGCGTTTTTCTAATTTTCTGTTTGTTTATCGCGTTTTACCAAGACAATAACACCGATTAATGCTGCCAGCAGAATCAGCGAGGTGACTTCAAAAGGTAGAAGGTATTTGCTAAACAAAAGATCACCAATATGACCAATATCATAAGTTTCAATTGGATTATCTTCAAGGGCAGCTTCAGCATTTTCTGCTACTACTGATCCAACTTTCGTCTTGTCAAGTGCTCTTACTGCAATGTAGACACCTTCTACAGCCAATAGGATTCCCAGAATTACGGCTACGCCTTTTAGTTTACCCGTTAATGCTCCCTTTGCAGAAAGTGTGCCGAGGTTTAGGAGCATAATTACAAAAAGGAACAGGACCATAATTGCCCCAGCATACACAATGACTTGAACGGCAGCGACGAAGTGCGCCCCTAACAACACAAACAATCCCGCTTGAGAGAAAAAAGTAACAATCAACGATAGTGCGCTATAGATAGGATGACGAAACGAAATTACGGCGATCGCACCGATAATTGAAACAGTACCAAAGATGATAAATACAATTAATTCTGGATTCATTTACAACACGTCTCCTATTCTATCGCTTCTAATCCACGTAACGGTGCTGCAGAAGTGTCTTGTGCAGCAGTCTTACTGTTATTGTCTAGGGCAAGTATTCCAGCAACGATAGAGACAACGATAAACGCTGCAACCGTATTGCCAATACCTATCCAGAGCAGGTTACCATCTGTTACTATATAGAGTGTGCCGGTTACAACAATAGAAGTTAATGCAACGGGTAATAGGAATTTCCATCCGAAATTCATGAGTTGATCGTAACGGAATCGTGGGAGTGTCCAGCGCACCCATATAAACACGAAGAGGAAAACTCCCGTTTTGATGAAGAAAATAGCAAACGAGATAAGTCCTGCCGTTACAGATCCTTCTCCACCAATGTTTTCCAGACCGAAGAATTGCCATCCACCTAAGAAAAGCGTTACAACGACTGCTGAACCGACGATCATGTTCATATATTCAGCCATGAAGAATATCGCGAATTTCATACTGCTGTATTCAGTGTGATACCCCGCAACGAGTTCTTGTTCCGCTTCGGCAAGATCAAATGGCAATCGGTTTGTTTCGGCGAACATTGCAGTTGTAAATGCCAGGAATGCTGGGAAGTGTATGAGAAAATTCCATTCCCACGGATATGATCCCTGTTGTGGTTGTGCTGCTATTGTTCGAAGGCTAAGTGATCCGGAAAGCATCAAGACACCAATGATCGCCAATCCTAACGTGAGTTCATAACTTATCATCTGTGCTGAAGAACGCAAACCCCCTAAAAGCGAATATTTGTTATTCGATGCCCACGCCCCAATGACAACACCGTAAACACCGAGGGATGTTATTGCTAAGATATACAATATACCGATATTGATGTCCGCAATCTGGAGATGTATAGGATTGTCAAGTCCTTCTATCGTGATACTGCTACCGAAAGGCACAACGGCAACAGCAATCATCGCAGGTACCAGGAGCATAGCAGGCGCAAGCACGTAAAGCGGTTTATCTACATGATTTGGGATGAGGTCCTCTTTAAAAAGGAACTTAATGCCATCTGCGATAGGTTGGAGGAGTCCTTGCGGTCCGACACGATTCGGTCCGAGCCGGTCTTGTATCCACCCGCTAACTCTACGTTCAGACCAAATCATTACCATCACACCGATAACTAACAGATGGACAATGAAGAGCATTTTTATGATTGGAATCACTATCTGTTCTAATATATTTATTTCCATGAGTTCTCCTTCTTGATGACGGCAACAATGTAAAACATCAGTGAAGTTACGCTAACTTAATCCCTGTAAATCCAATTTTCTGATGTGTTGCGTCACCGTATCCCTCAACACTTTCTGCTATTGCCAGGGCAATCTCACCGGCAAAACTATATTCAAACTCTCCACCGAGTTGATTAGCAATTTGCTGTGTTATGCGCCAATCCGACTGTGCTTCTCCTGGCGGGTCAATCGTTTTACGTATCCGCTGGACCCATCCTGTGGAATTAGTGAAGGTGCCATCTTTTTCCGCAAATGTTGTTCCCGGTAGTATTACATCAGCCATTTCAGTAACCGCTGATGGCAGTATATCTTGTACGATGAGGAAATCTACCTTACTCAGTGCCTCTTTTTCTGTTTCGTCAAGTGCTCGTTCAGGTACACCACTCACGAGATATACGACTTTTGCGCCAGCGACTTTTTCCCAGAGTGTCTCACCTTCTAATACCACATTGCCGTTTGCGGAACCGAGTATTGTTCGCGCGCCTGCGGTATTAGGGTTTTTATCTGCTTCAATGGTGAATTGCGGGAATTTGTGCTCTTCACCCGGTTGTTGTCCAAACAGTCCTAACTGTGTCGTTTTTAGAACATCATGTGCAAACTGCTGTAATACAAAGTTATCCTCATTTGTTGCTTGTGCAGAACCGATGACAACGATATCATCAGATTCTACTTCAGAGATTTTCTCGGTAATAAGGGATAGTGCGTCTGTCCATTGCGTCGTAACGAGTTCATCCTCAACGCGTTTTTGCGGGAGTTGGAGACGGTCATCGCTATTGACATAGTGGTATCCGAGTCTACCATCATCGCACATCCAGTGTTGATTAATATCTTCATGGAATCTCGGTTTTATGCGATAGAGACCATCTTCCTTATATTCTACAGTAACATTACAACCGACACTGCAGCCCGAACAGATACTGTTTTCCTTTTTCAGAAACCAGGGACGAGACTTGAAAAGGAAATCCTTACTAATCAACGCACCTACGGGACATATATCAACGACGTTGCCTGCAAGTTTGTTATCAAGCACCTGTATCGGTGTGCCGTTGTGGCTTCTTGGTATGTCGATTTCATCGTGAGAGCCTCGATTTATCAATCCGAGTTCACCGCTCCCTGAAACCTCATCACAAAATCGGATACAGCGTGTGCAGACGATACACCGGGTTGAATAGAGCAAGACATCTGG
Source organism: Candidatus Poribacteria bacterium (assembly GCA_965205065.1). Lineage (GTDB taxonomy): Bacteria > Poribacteria > WGA-4E > WGA-4E > WGA-3G > MSPOR6. Next base: position 348,731 of record CBDBFT010000001.1, read on the forward strand.
ACCTAAGTCTTTCTTTGGTGGAACGTTTTTGACTTCTACATACCGGCTCTTATCGTGCCCATGCCGATAACTAAAGTCTTGTAGGTCGCATTCACCTGCTTGGTCACAGACAGGACAATCAAGCGGATGATGTACCAATAGAAACTCAAGGATATCCTCTCGCGCCTTTATGACGCGGGGACTATCTGTCCGAACGATGACATCATATTTACCATCTATTTTTCTCTCTGGCGGTGCGGATCGTACAGTCGTTGTGCAGCCTGTCGCTAATTGTCTTTCCGGCATCTCTGAACTTCTCAGGTAAAGGTCAATGAGACACATTCTGCAATTAGCAGGACGACTTAACCCAGGGTGGTAGCAGTAGTGAGGCACTTCAATATCGTATTGTCTTGCTGCCTCAACTATATTCGTTCCATCTTCGACCTCTATTTCAAGGTCGTTTAGTTTAATAAATGCCATATATATTACTCCAGTTCAGAGAACTCTTTCGGTATAAATCGTTGCTGGTATGCGTAATTTTCTTCAGGTGGTACCGTTGCTTCAGCAACAGGTAGTGTGACCAGTTTACCTTCTCGGATAGCGGCTTCAAATTCAGGTCGGAATTTTCGCATATAACTGACTGCGGGCCAAGAAACAGCGATGCCAAAGACGCAGATCGTGTTCCATGTCATCGTATCCACATTTGCGATATTGTTTGCCACGTTTTCCAACAGGTCAAGGTCTTCGTAGATTTCCTCTGTTTCACCGGTATCTCCCCATCTACCACTTTCGGTGACACCGAATTTCGGTCGTGTGATGGTGGTTTGTCTTCCCTCGCCATCAGCAATTCGTTGGACAATATCACGCACCCACGGTGTCCCCCATCGGCACGGTGTGCATTGTCCACACGATTCATGCGCGTAGAACTTCATGATATTCAGCAAGCAGTCAACGATGTTCCGGGTTTCATTCATAACGATAATGCCGCCCGATCCGAGCATTGATTTTGCAAGTGTAAGGGATGTAAAATCGAGTCGTGTATCCAATTCGTAATGCGTCAGGATCGGTGCGGAACTACCGCCAGGGATAACTGCTTTAACCTCTTCACCACGTAAACCGCCTGCCACTTCAATGAGTTCAGTACATGTCAATCCGAGTTCCAATTCATAAACACCCGGTTCGTTGACATCTCCGCTGATACAGTAAAGTTTTGTGCCTGTGTTCGGATCAGCGGCTGGTGGATCACTTCGTGTATCAGCATACGTTGGTCCCATCTGTGTGTACCATTCCACGCCATTCCCTACGATGAAAGGTAGGTTGCACAGAGTCTCCACATTTTGTACGACAGTAGGTTTCATAAACACCCCTTCAACAGCGGGGAAAGGTGGTTTGTTTCGGGGTTGTCCGCGTTTTCCTTCAAGTGATTCAATCAGACCTGTCTCTTCACCGCAGATATAAGCACCTGCTCCTGGGTGTGTGTAGATATTAACGTTGAGACCTGTGTCGCGAATGTTATCTCCAAGGTAACCCTGTTCATAAGCCTCTTTGATGGCAGCATCTAACATCCTTTTGCCGAGTGTGAATTCACCACGAATATAGACATAAGTGGTCTCAATTCCCATTGCATAGCAGCAGATGAGGATACCTTCGATTAGCAGATGCGGGTTTTTCTCCAACACATACCGATTGCTGAATGTGCCAGGTTCACTCTCGTCAGCGTTGCAGCAGAGGTAGCGCGGTTCAATATCTTTTGGGACAAAGCTCCATTTTAACCCAGTAGAAAAACCTGCCCCGCCTCTGCCTTTCAAGCCAGAATCCTTCACCATTTGAGCGATGTCGTCCGGTTGATATTCGGCAAGTGCCTTTTCAAAGCGGGCGTAACCATCGTATTGTCGATAGACATCATAAGTATTTATATTTGGAACATCCAGATGCTCGTAGAGAATCCGTTTTTCTTGAACCATATTTTTCCTCTACATATTGTTTCTTATTTTATCTTGTAGGTTGGGTTGAACGAAGCGAACCCAACAATTTGTCGTTGGTAACCTATTTTTAAGACAGAAATGTTAGCGTTCCTTTGATCCACTCTATAGCTCTTTTAAGGATAGTGATGTTATCATCAAAATTGCCAAGTCCAGTGTTGCATCTGTTGCAAATGTAACCTCTAATTTTCCCTGTTTTATGGTCATGATCTAAATTTACATCTCTGGTTGTCTGAATAGTTATAATTCTTTCACAAACTTTACAATAAAACTCCTCACCTATTTGGGGTTTAGGGTGCTTAGCCTCATATTCCCTTCTGACTTTTGCCGGTATTCCCTTCTTATCCGCGCGACATTCTTTACATTCACTTCGCCAAACACTTGGTCGGTTTCGTTCAAACGCGTCTATTGGCAAAAGTCTTCGGCATTTCTTACAAATGCGGGGTTTTGCTTCTTGAACCACACTAAGCCTCTAATAATTGTAGTTGTTCGGCGACTGTACGGTTCCTTTTCAGTCTTTCTTTAGCAATTTCACAGTAATTTGCATTTATTTCACTGCCAATATAATTTCTATTGTTCAATTCAGCCATTAATGCGACAGTACCACTTCCAAGAAATGGATCGTATACCAAATCTCCTATGTTGCTCCAAGAAAGTATGTGATCTTGCGCCAATTGCTCTGGGAATATAGCAGGATGTTTGTGTGCAATTTTATCCGATGCGGAATGTCCATTTCCAATCATATATTCCCAGACATTTGTTCTTCTGCCATAGTCACCATAACCTTCTCGGTTTAACTTCAATAAAGACCCATCCGGTAAGCGTTTTGTGCCGGTATCTCCCTTTCGTGATTCTTTGTTTTTCCTGTCTTTAATCAGGTTAATTGTTTTAGGTTGCCCTTTGCTAAACACGAACATATACTCAAATGATTGCCAATAAGTTTTGTTATTACCAACTGCCCCTCTTGGCGGTTTCAAGTATATCATTGTATCAAATAGGTTAAACCCGATCTCTTTAAAATAAAGTGCCTGTCGAAATGAAGTTCCTGTCTCATTTCCCTTTATCGTCTGATCACCAATGACCCATACAACTACGCCACCTACCTTAACAACTCGGTGCAGATCCATAGCAATTTGTTCAAACTCTTCAAGTCTATATCCTTCATATTCTCGCATTTCATCATAAGGAGGTGAAGTTACAACAAGGTCAACGAACTCATCGTCCATCACTTTCATGGAGTCAATACAGTTTTCATTTCTTATATCGTTCAATTTCATCTTACACCTCCTTTAAACACCATCCTTAAGAACTTCCGATAGATGTAGTTGTTCTATATATAGACTCACGCGAATTGAACAGAGAAGGATATATTTTGCTGAATGTCATTATCTCGTTATTGAATTTTAATATTGAAAAAGTAATTCCATATTTGTATTTCTTCAAATTGTATCAAAATTGTTAATGCTGCACTTTCTTACGTAATTTTAGTTTGCAAACTGCGCTACTTTAGTATAGCAAGTTTTAGCTTGGAAGTTGTTCTAATAGTTCATCAATTTTCTCTGGTGTCAAATTCTTATATAAATCGTCATTCACCATGATTACGGGTGCGACATCACAGGAAGCAAGACATTCTACTTTCATCAAGGTGAACTTACCATCATCAGTAGTGCCTTTTGCCAAATTCGTCTCCGAAGCTACGTCAGTACCGAGTTTTGCCTTAAGATGTTCTAAAACCACCTTGCAGTCTCGCAGCGCACAAGGTAACGTATGACAGATGCGGATAACATATTTTCCAACTGGTTCCTCAAAGAACATCGGATAGAAGGTTACCACGTCTTTTACCTTCATGACCGTAACCTCTAACAGTTCTGCAACATATTTCATCACAGCAGGTGTAATATAACCCTCTTGCCGTTGTGCAAGGTGAAGTGTTGGCAGCATTGCTGCTTCTTTTATGGGGTACCGACCAATCAATTCATCGAATTGTCTTTTGTTTTCTTCGTTAAACTGAAATGGTGTTTCTATTTGTATTATTTCATCTGACATCTATGTTTTCCTTTTACTCGCTATCGGTAGTCAGCAATTAGCAATCAGCAAGAGTTTTAACATCTACGGATAAACATCCCTCAATTGCTTCATAAATGTTTTCAAGCAATTCTTCAAAGGTGTCACCTTGTGTAGCACAACCGGTGATTGATGGCACTTCTGCACAATATCCATCCTGTTCAACTTTGTGAATAACAACTTTTAGTTTCATGGTATTTGACTACTTGCTTTTAAACGTTCAATTTCTTCACGAAGTAGTGCGATTTCTGCTTCTGCTTTTTCAGCGCGTGCTTTTGCTTGTTCAACTACTGAGAAATGTCTACATATTTTCCCAATCCATTATAATCTGGGATGACTTCTAAATCTTGCATCCGTTCAAGTGCAAAGACCCGATTATCTTGGCGCAATTCGCAAAATCCCTCTACACACAACGTCTCACCAGATTCTCTATTGTTCGGAATATTAAATAACCGATCCGGTACAACTACACGCGTCATCCATGTTTTAGCATTCGGCTTTTTATAGTCAAACTGAATCTTCTGTTTATTGTCAATAGCGGATTGGATTTCTGCGACTTGATCCGAAAACTCTGATTGTGATTCTTTCAGTGTAAAACGACCAAATATATCTTCTTTTCCATACATATCATCATAACACGGTTTACAAATCAATTCAAGATTTTTCAGTTCGTTTGTTCCACCTTCACCCAAAGGAATCTCATGTATCAGATGCACGTTGCGTTCTTCTCCGCAACTCAAACAGATCGAACCGTTCTGCTTTATAAGATTTAGTTTCCGCTCATTCCAATCTGGTGGCAAACTCGGTAAAAAGTCATAAATTGAGATTAAAGTATTTTTTAACTTCATTAACTCGTCGGATAAACTTTCCACCTCTTCCTCTGAAACGACTTCTCTATCTGAGACTTCAGTCCGCACAAAGAGAGACGATATGAGTTGTGCATCTTGCTGCCGCAAAACACCTTCAATTTCATCTTTCCGTATCTGCAGCTTGATCAGACAAGAAGTGTGAAGATAGTCTCCATGCGTCAGATTTATGTCGTATTCATAATCGGCATATTGTTTACATACGGTACAGTACGGCATCTTTGAACCCCGCAATTATTGAAATTCATCAACAAATCACAGAATAACCTCACAAGCCGCTTCTTCATCAGGTAGAATTTTATAGAATATTCGCCTCTCTATACCTTCGCGACCTTCGTTTCTGCTTTCAAACGCTCAATTTCTTCACGGAGTAGTGCGTTTTCTGCTTCTGCGTTTTCAGCTCGTGCTTCTGCAGTATCAGCCCGTGTTGCTTCTTGCTCAACGCGTACCTCAGCATTTTCAGCGCGGGCTTCTGCACTATCGGCACGGACAGATTCTTTCTCTTCCTTTGTCTTTACCCATTCGTTTGCTATAGGATCAAAAATCCGAATTTCTTTATCTTGAAGACGGAAATCCAAACCCAGAACCGAAGAATGAATACCTTCATGAACATCATGCGAAATTGCTTCATAGACACCGTCCACTAACGTATAACCCATCAGCGGTGTTGGTAAATACAACCCTTCGGGATCATATAAGAAATAATCTTGTATCTCCAGTGAAGCATAAACAACCATTTTCTCAGTTAAGTCTTTGTCATAAGTACTTTCACTGGAGAACTCCATCACGAAATCGGGTGCTTTTCCTTCCTCCCATACTTTATACGTTCGACGCATCTTTGTGTTTATGCCAAAACAGACAAGGACATCGGGTGCTAAGTGTTCTCTCGGTTCTCCCTCTTTGTAATACATCATTATGTCACCAGAGATATAGACATCTGGATTTTGTACAAAGTGTGCCTCAAGTGCCTGCCGTGTCCACATTAGTAATCTGTAATGTAAATCGCTTGCTGCCATAGGTTTTCCATCAGTATCAGGATAATAGATCTCAGTCTCTACAGGGACATAAGAGATTGCGGATTCTTCTGTATATGTGCGTGCCATCATTTCTCTCCTCTGATATAATGGAATTCTTATCCTGCTTCTACAAATGCGTCCTGTACTTTGCGAGGTAATTCAAGAAAAATGAAATAAGATTCGGGATATAAGTAGTCTTCCTGAGATTCATCAATGACCCGTAAATATCCTTCACTGGCTGCATCTACGTCAGGCAGAATTTGGTAAAATTTTCGCTTCTCTAAGTCTTCACACCCGTTGTTTTCGATGCATAGTGCAAATTGGGTTTCTAATAGTTTCTTTTGCATATTCTTAGTCCATTTTACTATAACTACTTACAGTATCTTTCAAAAAAACTTACTAACTTACAGTATCTTTCAAAAAAACTTACTAACAGGATTTTCCCAGATTACATCAAATCCCACAGTACGAAGAAGAGGATAATTTGCAAATGATGTAGAGTCCACAAACACGAATTAGACTTTCCTTCCATGTGATATTATATTTTAGAATTAACTTCAGAAACCAGTGAATATTGCCCATATTACAATAAATTTGAGAATTTTATTCATCTGCCACTACGTTAGTGTTATGCCATTACTTAACTTGTAGGTCGGGTAGAGCAAAGCGAAACCCGACATGATAGATACAACGATTACGCGTCGGGTTTCGTTCCTCTACCCGACCTACATATTTAGTCTGGACAATCCACTAAGTTGTTAATCTATTCTCATTCCCACGATAATCCAATGAAATAGTATAATATAATGTCCAAAAACATTCCTTGCCACAAATTACTTCTTAATCCAATTTTATCCAATGCAAAAGCGTATCCGACGTTGTGGGGTCCATAAGCCAATGGTAAATGGTACCATTAGGACGAGTATATAACATGACCCGCTGGGTGTAGGTGTGTGTCTCCCGTTCTGTGCGTAACTGTGGAACCGGTTCCGGATCCGATTCTAAAATTGACGCAATATCGCTTGCAATATCAGGGATCTGAAACTCTGGATATGTGGGACCTGTTTCTGATTCAAATTCCCATCGGCGAAATATAGAATTCCAACGCATCGTGCCGCGTGTTGTCGTTCGCTGTTGCACTGGTGGCGGGGTAATACGTGGGAATGGTGTGGACTGTTTTGGTGGTGTCACAAATTCCCAAGAACGTTTTGAAACAGTTTTTTGCCGCTTTGCCTCCCAAACATAAATTTTCCCACCCGCACCATCATCAGCTATTCGAGTCGCAGGTCCCTGCACCATAATAACTTTTGAGATAGGATGCCCTTTAAATTTATTCATTAAATCCGCGACAAGTCTTTGCTGCTTGGCTGCCTTATCTATAGCAAGTCTTTGCCGGGTTTGTTCTTGTTGGAGTTGTGCAATACATCGGGGACAACTACATTCATTCCTAGATCCTAGTCGACACGGTTCTACTCCTGCAGGCGTTATGCACCCCGATACCCCTAATAATAAAACAGATGTAAGAATCGTAATAGCGCGACGTAATTTCATGATCTAAATTCCTTTTTTCGATCAAAACCTAAAGAGTTTTGCGATGCCCAAAAGGATTTATCAGTGATGCGGCACTTCAATTTCAAGAGTGTTAACATCTACGGATAAACATCCTTCAATTTCCTCATAAATGTTATGAAGCAATTCTTCTCTGCAGCTTTACAAAGTGTCACCTTGTGTAGCACAACCGGCGATTGATGGCACTTCCGCCCAATATCCACCCTCTTCAGCTTTGTGAATAACAACTTTTAGTTTCATGGTATTTGCCTGCTTGCTTTCAAACGCTCAATTTCTTCACGGAGTAGTGCGTTTTCTGCTTCTGTGTTTTCTCGTGCAATGAACTCCTGTTCTGCGCGTGCTTCTGCGTTTTCTCGTGCGATAGACTCCTGTTTTGCGCGTGCTTCTGCGTTTTCTCGTGCGACGGACTCCTGTTTTGCGCGTGCTTCTGCGTTTTCTCGTGCGATGGACTCCTGTTCTGCGCGTGCTTCTGCACTATCGGCACGGACAGATTCTTTCTCTTCCTTTGTCTTTACCCATTCGTTTGCAATAGGATCAAAAATCCGTATTTCTGTATTTTGAAGATGGAAATCTAATTCCAGAACCGAAGAATGAATACCTTCATGAACATCAGGGGTAATTGTCTCATAGACACTATCTACTAACGTAAAACCCATCAGAGGAGATGGTAAATACAATCCCTCTGCATCATATAAGAAATATTCTTGTATCTCCAATGAAGCGTAAATGTCCTTTTTCTCATCTAAGTCTCTGTCATAGGTCGTTTTACTTGCGAACTCCATCACGAAATCAGGTACTTTGCCTTCTTCCCAAGTTTTATACGTCTCTCGCTCCTCTGAGTTTATGCCAAAACAGACAAGGACATCAGGTGCTAAGTGTTCTCTCGGATCTCCCTCTTTGTAATACATCATAATGTCGCCAGAGACATAGACATCTGGCATCTCTGAAAAGTGTGTTTCAAGTGCATGCAACGTCCAAGTGAGTAATCGTCTATGTAAATCGCTTACTGCCATAGGTTTTCCATCAGTATCAGGATAAAAGATCTCAGTCTCTGCAGGGACATAAGAGATTGCGGATTCTTCTGTATATGTGCGTGCCATCATCTTTCTCCTTAAAAAGTCTATAGTCCTTTCGTTCCTATTCCCGACCTCATCTATAAGTTAATATCTCCCCCCAAACTGGATTCGGTTTTTCTCAGGGTCTCTGATATCAAAAATCCCGTAACCATCCTCATTCTTCAGAGGTCTCAAACGTAATCCTTTTGACTTTAAATGTTGATGCATTGCACTCACACTTTCAACATGAAGCATTAACTTCTGTCTCCCCTCATTCGGTTTACTTGCGCTATGGAGACACAGTTTACACTCTCCAGTATCAAAACGATAAAAGCGATGTTCTGGAAAGGGTTGATCTTCATCCGGCGTTAATCCGATGACATCTCTATAAAACGCGATGACTTTCTTCATATCTTTTACAAAAAGCATGACTCCGCCAAGACTCACTTTTATTTCTGACATATCTTATCCTCTCTCATTTCTCTACCGTTTGATGGTGCGATCCAATTCCGCTATTATGTATGGGTATTATTACCTATCCAACTCCCCAGCGATCACGTTCAAACTTCCTAACACAGCGACGGTATCTGATACCATTCCGCCTTCCAGCATGTGCGGCAGTGCTTGGAAATGGAAGAAACTTGGGGGACGAATCCTGATACGATATGCAGTACCGCTGCCATCACTCACAATATAGAATCCTAATTCACCGTTAGGAGATTCTGTCGCGCAATAATGTTCTCCGAGTGGTGGCTGCACGCCGTGACCATCCATGACAATCTTGAAATGATGGATCAACCCTTCAATATGACCGTAAGCGTCCGACTTATCTGGCATCATGATTTTGTTGTCATCAAGACTAAAGGGTCCGTCTGGTAGATTATCCAATGCCTGTTTGATTATGCTACAACTCTGTATCATCTCCTCCATACGGACTAAATATCGGTCGTACGCATCGCCATTTGTGCCGACTGGCACCTCAAATTTCATTTCGTTGTAAGAGGAATACGGTTCAGCCTTTCGGATGTCGTGTGCCACACCTGTCGCGCGCAGACAGGGGCCGGTTAACCCGTAATCGATTGCATCTTCAGAAGAGATTGAACCGATGCCTTTCGTTCTATCCATCCAAATTCGGTTTCGGGTCAACAAAGTATGTGTTTCTCTTAATGCTTTTGGGAAATTGGTAATGAAATCACGAGCATCAGTTTCAAATCCGTCATAGAGGTCACGAAAAACACCACCGACCCGTGTATAACTTGTCGTCAATCGTGCCCCTGTCGTTTTTTCAAAGATGCTGTATAGTTTTTCGCGTTCACGGAAACTGTAGAGAAAGACTGAAAACGCGCCTAAATCTAATGCCGCTGTTCCAAGCCACAATAGATGATCAGCCATTCGGGAAAGTTCTGCCATCAGAATCCGGATGTATTGACACCGCTTCGGCACCTCAATACCGAGTAGTTGTTCCACCGCGAGCACATACCCGAAATTGTTAGAGAGTGGAGAGAGATAATTCATCCGATCTGTAACAACGATGTATTGGTTGTAATCTAAATGCTCTCCAAGTTTTTCAAATCCGGTATGCAAGTATCCAGCGTGAGGTGTAGCTTTCAGAATGGTTTCACCGTCCAATTCTAAGACGATACGAAGCGTTCCGTGTGTTGCAGGATGTTGCGGTCCAAAGTTGAGGACCATCTTTTCACCTGTCGTCCGTTCCATTTCCCCTTGCATAGATTACTCCTTTAATTCAATCACACCGCATCCAATTCGAGCACCAGCATTCCCGGAGGGTTGAGATATGAAGTCGTCTGGGTCGGCATGGACGATAATGCTTTTTCCAACAACATCTATATCAGATCCGGTGCCAATTTCCCAGAGATCGGTAGCGAGTTCAATAGAACCTGTGCCATCTTCTCCAACCATTATATTACCAATATCTCCAAGGTGGAATTCACCTTCACCCCATTTCCCGTGTGCAACGTTAGTTGGATTCCAATGTCCGCCTGCTGATGTTCCATTAGGTGCACTGCAATCGCCATATTCGTGAATGTGAACACCATGCTCTCCAGGGGATACGTTCTCTACCTCAATCCGTAACATGACATTTTGTCCTGTCTGTGTGAAAGTTGCCGTGCCTGAGACCTCACTACCACTTGATGCGTTAATTATCGCAATTGCTTGTTTTGATGGACTTGTTGGAATTCCTTTATCTATGTATTCACAACCTGTTAACACAATAGAAACAGCAGCACATAGTAGGAATACTGCCTTGATGCGGTTCATGATATTGTTCTTCTTCACTTTCAATCCTCCATATAAACGGTAAAAGCATCCGTCTATTTAGTGTCTTGTTAGACATTCTGTTTTTCAAAATTAAAACTTTCGCGCTCACCCTTTCCACGTAGGGGATAATCCTTTTGGAGTGGGTGCCCTTCAAAATCATCGGGCATTAAAATTCGTCGTAGGTCGGGATGTCCTTCAAAGTCTATACCGAACATATCGTAGGTTTCACGTTCAAGCCAGTTTGCGCCTTTCCATAAATCCGTAACTGATTGGATTTTCAGTTCTTTTTCATGCACGGGTACTTTGACCCGAATACGCGAGGTTTCCCCTTCAAAAGTGTAAAGTTGATAGATGACCATGAATCGGGCATAGTCATACTTCATCAACTCTGATTCTAAATTAGAATTGTCAACCGCAGTGACATCTACAAGGAAAGAATAGGCGAGTTCTGTTTTTAGGTATTCTAAGAGTATGTAACTCTTTTCTTTATTTACGACAACGACAACCCCGTTCTGTGCTTCTGCGTCTTCTAATAGGGCATCACCGAACTTTTCTCGTAACTGTTCAAGTACGCGTGGTATCGTTTCTTCCGTAATCTCTTTTTCTTCTTCAGGCATTATGCCACCTCAGCCCCTTTGGGTAACTCACCTTTATGTATCTGACGTTGCACTTGCATCACAGCATCAATCAGATCTTCGGGTCTTGGGGGACAACCAGGGATATAAACATCAACGGGTAAAAATTGGTCGACACCTTGTATTAGGGTATAAGTATCAAAAACGCCTCCACAGGATGCACATGCCCCCATTGAGATAACCCATTTTGGTTCAGGCATCTGGTCGTAAATCCGTTTGAGGACAGGCATCATTTTGATTGAAATTCTGCCTGAGACGATTAGTAGATCAGATTGTCGTGGTGAGAATCGAATTGCCTCGGACCCGAAACGGGAAAGGTCAAATTTTGATGCCAAAGTCGCCATCATTTCAATTGCGCAGCAAGCAGTTCCGAACGGCATTGGCCATAGTGAATTCTTGCGTCCCCAATTCACGACTTTGTCAATAGTGGTTGTGACGAAATTACCTTCGCTTTGGTCAGCTCTATGTCCGCTGTTAATATTCGAATTGGCTAATCCCATGTTAAGCCTCCTTTTTTCCAAGCATAAATGTAACCCAGAAGGAGAATACCGATAAACACCAGCATCTCAACTAAAATAAACATACCATTTTCGGCTGAAAATCTTTTAAAGACCACCGCCCACGGATACAGAAAAACAACCTCAATATCAAAGATGATAAAGAGCATCGCTATAAGGTCGAACCGGATAGTGAACCTTTGTCTTGCATCCCCGACAGGTTGCACACCAGATTCGTAGACAGAGAGTTTGACTTTTGTGGGTTTTTTGGGTCCGAGAAGATGAGTCAAGCCAAGATTAACGCCTGCAAACAGAACTGCAAAGAGTCCTAAGAATACTATCGGAAGATATTCCATTAATATTTACTCAATTCTATTTTAATATTTTCTCTAATCTATTTTAAACATCCAACGGCAGCTAAAAAATAACAACCTGTAAAATACTTCTGTATTTGTGTAATTCTTACGTTGTCAATCATACAATTTTCGTACAAATACCAAGTAAATTTGGAATACGTTCTTATAATTTTACATATTCAGAGAAAAGTGTCAAGTATTTTTCACTATAAATAACGATTTTTTTTAAATATAGTTGAAATAAAATGATTAATTACTAATTGGCATGGAGAAAATCCCTCGACTCTCAGTAAGAACAAAGAACTTATTGTCGCTGATAAGAATTTGTTGAACATCGTCTGGTAGTGGTTGAGAGATACGTTTCCATTGTTGCTTACTGTTTTCTAAACGATACAAACCATCCTTATTAACACCGTATATGTTATCTGTACCTTCACAAAATAAATCTAAGGAAATATTTCGTCCAGCTACATCTGATATTAATCGCCAATTCTCATTATCATCTAAAGTGATAACGCCTCTATCAGTAGCAACATAAATGTCTGATCCAATAAACTTTATATCATGCGTCCTTGCAGAGTTGACATTCAGATTTGATGTTATATCTTTCCAAGTTTTTCCGCCATCCTCAGTATGTAAGAGGCGTTCATCAAGTCTTCCGACATATATATTATCTTTCATTATTGCAATATTGTGTCCAATATAGTATATACTGTTCCCGGCTTCTAAACCGATATCTATCCACTCATACTTTTCGGGTGACCATTGATATAGCAGTCGGTTATTTTCCAGATAAAACCTGTTATTGTTGACAACCATCCCATAAATTCTGGGTCTATTCATGAGTAACATCCGTTCTTCAAACCCATCGTCTGATGTTGATAGGTTTTGGGATTTGTCTGCTTGATCTTCACTTTTTCTTGGAACAAATGAATCTCCTAATATAGGGGGTATATCCTTAATGGGTATTAATTCATCGCCATTAGCAGAAATTTGGCATATTCTAAGGTAATCGTTTCCATCAACAGCAAGAGCATACAATGTATCGTCAACAACCGTAAACTCTGTCGGATAATAAGAGCTACCTCTACCGGAATCAACATGCACAGGGTTCCAAGTTTCTCCGCTGTCGGTGGAAAAGACCAATTCCTGTGCAACGGCTGCGTAAAGTATGTTATTACATCCTGCCAACTCTCTAATTTCAGTGCCGATGATACCGTTCATGTGTTTCTGCCAAGATTCACCAGCATCGCTTGTACGTTGTATGTGAGACATTCCCTTTGCGTAAAAGTTATTTTCATCTATAGCTACAATTGTAGAATCGTAAAATAGGTCTGGTCCTTCTACAAGTCCAAGATTTGTCCATGTTTTACCGCCATCTCTTGAACGGTAGGATTCCATGCCGATAGCCAATATCGTTTCACCAGATACTATTAGCGTTATCTCAAGTAAAGGTGGTAAGGAATTAGTGGGTTTTGGGGTAATATCGTTCCAAGTTTCTCCTAAATCGTCTGATCGATATATTCTGCAAGCAACAGTGTGTATGGGTAACATGCCATCTTCCATGTTATTAGGTCTACGCAATGACTTCATCATTTTATCCGTGATAGATTCCATTTCGGCATCGTCAGGGATCGTTCCTACATAGAGTGAATTGTCAGAGACACTAACTGAGCCTACCGATTTTATGTTTTCTGCATTTAGACGTTGCCATACCGCGCCGTTTAGGCGATAAAGACCTTTATCAGTGCCAACAAACGGCGTATCACCTATTGCTGATATAGTCTTTATTTTCTGGTCCTCCAAACCTGAACTTATGTCGCTCCATCGTTGTCCAGGTCCAAATGAACTTCTGTAAATACCTTTCCTGTGTGCTAAATAAAAAGCCGACTGCGTGACGATAAAGCCAACCATATCAACTTCTGGACGATATGTAACAAAGTCCCAAGTCAAACCCTCATTGTTGGATGTATGTATGTCTCGTTCAAGGACAATATAGAGTTTTCCGCCCCATTCTGCAATCGGCATTTTATCAAAACGACTTGTGGGGAACTCTGTAAAAGTACGTTCCCATCCATTTCCGTTATCTGTTAATCTGTATATGCCTGTGATTAGAGATGCAAGTACTGTTCCCTTTGAAGTGACGAACAATTCTGTCGTTCCAACACTCTGTGGGCCCATCACCTGTGTCCATGTGCCTGGTTTGTTATTAGGCTTAGGTGCCTGTTCCTGATCGGGTTCTGCAAGTATAGGGGCAGTATGTATCTCTATATCAGAAAGTGCATCAGCACTTGCATTGTATTGACCATAAGCACACATAAGGCAGAAAAGAGATATAAGAGTTGAACATAACAACATCGGTGTCCATTTAGATATGTGCCATATTGAGATGTGTCTATAACTATTCATTTAATATCCTCCAAATATAGTAGAGTCTATATAGTAGTTTTTATGGCGATAATGTTTCTATCGTCCAGTTTCCATCCTCTATCAAAGTATAACGTATTCTATCATGCAGCCGACTTGGACTTCCCTGCCAAAATTCAAACGTAGTTGGCATGAGTCTATATCCTCCCCAATGTGGAGGACGAGGAATGTGCTTATCAGCATACGTCAACTTTGCTTTCGCAAAGTTCTGCTCAAGATGTTCGCGTCCAGAAATCACGACGGTTTGACGTTCTGTCCGTACTGCAAGTTTACTATCTCTGGGACGACTTTCGAAATATGCATCTGATTCGGCATCTGTCATCTTCACAATTGTTCCTGAAATTCGCACCTGTCGGTCCAGTTCTCGCCAATAGAAAACTACAGCAGCGTGCGGATTCGCCGCCAGTTCCCTTCCTTTTTGACTATTATAGTCGGTATAGAAACAGAATCCTTCTCTGTCAAACCCTCTGAGAACGACCATCCGTGCTGAGGGAATACCATCAAGGGTTGCGGTGGCAAGTGTCATCGCATCTGGCAGATCAATGTTTTCTTCTATAGCATGATTAAACCATTTTTCAAACTGATCAAAAGGATTATCTGCTGCATCGGCTTTGGTCAACCCACCATGGTGTTGATATTCTCTACGTAGTTTGTCAGTATTCATGTTATTTTTTCCAGTAATTCGGAGAGAAGAGAATTAGCACAGTATATATTTCCAGCCGTCCCAATAGCATGCAAAACGTTAGGATAAACTTACCTATAGAGGGGATATGAGCATAATTATCAATAGGTCCTACATCACCAAGCCCTGGACCGATATTTCCCATCGTAGCAATTGTGCACCCTGCAGCGGTTACTAAGTCCAATCCCAATGTTGCCATGATACATGTAACGATTGCAAATATGCCTATAAAAAAGAAGAAAAACCCCAATACGTGTGTAAGTACTTCGGAAGGAACAACCCTGTCATTGACCCGAACGGGAAGCACAGCATGTGGGAAGATAAGTCTTTTGATTTCTGCTCCGCTCTGTTTAATGAGTAGTAGGAAACGAAGTTGTTTCATACCACCACTTGTTGACCCAGCACACCCACCATAGAACATGAGCGTTACCAAGATAAATTGTGATAAGGCGGGCCACATCTCAAAGTCAGCAGTGCCATAACCTGTAGTAGTCGTGATAGATAGGACTTGGAATGCTCCAAAACGGATTGAATCCCAGACCGAATTGTAGGGTACATCTCCATCTACATTTGTAAATCTAACAATGTTCCAAGAAACGAGAAGGATGCTGATGAGGATCACGACACAATAGAATCTGAATTCTGTATCTTTAAAGTACCCCTTAACTTCACCTTGAAGTGCGCGATAGTGTAGTGCAAAATTAGTTCCCGCAAGAAACATAAAAACAGTGATAACCGTTTCAATATAGACACTGTTGAAATGTGCAATGCTGTCATTTTTAGTTGAGAATCCACCGGTTGCCATCGTCCCAAATGTATGGCAAAGTGCATCAAAAAGTGTCATTTTCCCTGCCCAAAGCAACAATGTCTCTATTACCGATAGGAGGATATAAACACCCCAAAGTAGTTTGGCGGTTTGTGCGATACGCGGTGTAAGTCTTTCTGTTTGGGGTCCAGGTGCTTCTGCGCGAAATAGCTGCATACCGCCAACACCGAGCATCGGGAGGATTGCTACTGCCAGTACGACTATACCCATACCACCAAGCCAATGGCTGAAACTACGCCAGAATAACATTGCATGCGAAAGACCTTCAATCTCTTTAAGCACCGTGGCACCTGTAGTTGAAAAACCGGACATAGATTCAAAAAAACTAAATGAAAATTCCACGAGAGACGAACGGTCTTCTGCCTCAAATACGCCACCGAGTTGATATGGGATCGAACCGAATAGCGCAACAAACACCCACCCTAATGCAACTATTGCGAAGCCTTCACGAATTCCAAGTTCAGGGTCTGGAGGTTTTATTGTGAAACGTAGAATTAAGCCGGTGCACAATGTTATAATGGTGGCGTAAGCAAACGCCAACATATCGGCTTTTGGTTCATCTGCGCTGTAATAGTAGTAGATACCGATGCACAACGGCAATAGCATTGTGCCTGCAAGACAGATTAGGAGGTTTCCAAGGGTGTGGAAGACGAGTTTTCGACTCATAGGTGGTGGTTAATAAGTGATTCGCTAAACTCTCCGCGCTGCAAACATATCCTCTACAACCGGTATAGCATCGGGCATACTGAAGACGATTACGCGGTCAGCGGGTTGAATAACGGTGTTGCCGTGTGGAACGATATGATTTTCGCGACGGAGTATTGCACCGATAAAGGCATGCTCGGGGAATTTCGTTTTTAATGATCTGAGTTCTTTGTGTACGATTTTAGAATTTACGCCAGCGACGAGTTCTATCACTTCCGCTTCAATTTCATGAAGTGAAGCAACAGAAACTATATTGCCACGACGGATGAGTCTAAGCAGGTTACTCACAACGGTCAAATGTCTGCTAACTGCCCCATCTAAACGGTGGATACGTGCAAGTAACGGTAGATACCGTGGTTGCTGAATTAGACTGAGAACGCGTTGCGCGCCGTGTTCCTTAGCGGTCATGCAAGCCATTATATCGTTTTCATCGTCCCCTGTTACCGATACAAATCCGCTAACTTCTTCAATACCTGCTTCTTCCAACAGTTGAAACTGGAGGTAATCGCCGTGTAGAACTGTGGTTCGTCTGAGTGTTTTTGAAGCGAGATCAGCAAGTTCCTCGTCCACCTCAATCAGTTTCACATCTGTTCCATTACTCTCAAGAGAACGTGCAAGTTCAATTCCGATAACACTGGCACCGACAATGATGACACGGTCAAGATGGGTGTTAATTATAATACCGAACAGACGGAATAGCTGTTCTATTGCGTTTGTGCTGCCGATGACAAATACGTCTTCACCTTGTCGTAGTTTGTCATCTCCTTTAGGGATAATAACACTATCGGAACCGGTTTTTTTTATTGCAGCGAATCGGATACCTGAAATAACACCGTTCGCGTCTAATTCTGCAAGTGATTTACCGACAAAAGGGTTGTTCGGTTTTATGCGTAAAGCGGCAAGTTGGATTCTACCGTCTTCAAACTCGACAATTTCTCTGGCTTCAGGGATTCTTAGGAGACGGATAAATTCTTCAACGCATAAATGTTCGGGATTAACAAGTAGGTCAATTCCAAAATCGTTTGCGGTTAATCCGCTTTCATCTGAAAAGTAATCTGGATTTGATACGCGTGCAATTTTCGTTTCTACTTGGTAACGATTTGCAATTTGGCAGGCAAGCATATTGATCTCATCACTGTTGGTAACTGCGATGATAAGTTCGGCATCACTAATGCCAGCATTTTTTAGCAGCACAGGTGATGCCCCTGAGCCGCACAACGTTTGTAAATCTAATTGTTCGTTGACCCGTTGACAAGCTTCTTGAGATTCATCTATTAAGACGACATCATTATTTTCTGCTGTCAATAGTTTAGCAGTGTGAAATCCGACTTCTCCTGCTCCAATGATTATTGCTTTCATATTCTATGACGGTTTAAGTGATAATTTGCGTGAAAAGTCAACCTTATTTTCGTTGTTTCTGTTTTGAATACATATATCAATAGTCTGTCAGTGGGGGACAAGAACATACTAAATTCCTATCGCCGTGTACTTCGTTTATCCGTGCAACTGGTGGCCAAAACTTTGTCTGACGGACCCACGGTTTTGGAAATGCAGCTTTTTCGCGCGAATATGGATGGTTCCAATCGGACTTTGTGACTGCTTCTACCGTATGCGGCGCATTCTTTAATACATTGTCTTCAGTTGACGCATCACCATTTTCAATTTCCGCAATCTCTTCACGAATTGAAATCAGTGCAGAACAGAAACGATCAATTTCAGATTTAGATTCACTCTCGGTCGGTTCAATCATCATGGTTCCAGGTACGGGCCACGAGACTGTTGGTGCGTGAAATCCGTAGTCCATCAATCGCTTAGCAACATCAGTAACATCTACACCCGCTGTTTTCTTAAAACCGCGTAAATCAATAATACATTCATGAGCAACCAACCCATTTTTACCAGTGTAAAGGACAGGGTAGTGCGGTGCTAATTGTTTAGCAATGTAATTTGCGTTAAGGATAGCAACTTCTGTAGCAGATTTCAGTCCTTCTACCCCCATCATTGCAATATAAGCCCAAGAGATGGAAAGAATA
This sequence comes from Candidatus Poribacteria bacterium, assembly GCA_965205065.1. GTDB lineage: Bacteria > Poribacteria > WGA-4E > WGA-4E > WGA-3G > MSPOR6. Next base: position 367,703 of record CBDBFT010000001.1, read on the forward strand.
CCGGGACTGCCCCACGGTGCAGCGGATACCGGTCCAATACCATCCTTGCCACCAACTGAAACAATTGGGTGGTTAGGTAAGAAATCTGTCAGGTGAGCCTTCACACCGATCGGTCCCATTCCTGGACCACCTCCTCCATGCGGAATACAGAAAGTTTTGTGTAAATTGAGATGACAGACATCAGCTCCGAAATCTGCCGGACGACTCAACCCAACAAGTGCATTAAGGTTAGCACCATCCATATATACCTGTCCACCATGCTGATGAACAGTATCGCATATCCTGTGAATCTGTTCTTCAAAAACACCGTGTGTGGAGGGATAGGTTATCATTGCAGCCGCCAGTGTATCATTGTGGGTCTCAGCCTTTTCTTTCAAATCGTCAAGGTCTATGTTACCTTCTGTGTCACATGCCACGACAACAACTTTCATACCCGCCATAACAGCACTGGCAGGATTTGTTCCGTGTGCAGAGGTTGGAATTAAACAGATATCTCGGTCTCCTTCGTTCCGACTCTGATGATATTTCCGAATGACTAACAATCCAGCGTATTCACCTTGTGAACCCGCATTTGGCTGCAGTGAAACAGCACTAAAGCCTGTAATCTCTGCTAACCATGTTTCTAACTGTTCAAATAGCATAAGATAGCCTCGTGCTTGTTCATTCGGCACAAACGGATGTATCTCCCCAAAAGATTGCCAAGTGACAGGTACCATTTCTGCAGTTGCGTTTAGTTTCATCGTGCAGGAACCGAGCGGTATCATTGCATTTACGAGTGAGAGGTCTTTGGCTTGTAATCTGTGGATATATCTCAACATTTCTGTTTCGGAATGATAACTGTTGAAAACGTGATGTGTAAGATAAGGGGATGTGCGCTGTAATGCTGCGGGTATCCCAATAGATTTTGCTGTATGACTCTCATCTCCGTTTTCTGCTCTGTTTTCAGCAAAGGGTTGTAGGAGGTTGTCAACATCAATCTGTGTCGTAGTTTCGTCTAATGAGATACCGATGTGCGTTGAATCGATTGTTCGGAGATTAAGCTGTTTCTCTTGAGCAGAAGAAACTATACCTTCCATTTCGTCCGTGCTAACTTGCACACTGAGTGTATCAAAGCACGCCGCGTCTCCTGTATTATATCCCAGTTTTTCAATATCAGAACGTAACGTGCATGTATGCATGTGTACCTGTTGGGCGATCTGCTTAAGTCCCTTTGGACCGTGATAGACAGCATACATCCCTGCCATCACAGCGAGGAGTACTTGTGCAGTGCAAATATTACTGGTTGCTTTTTCACGACGTATATGTTGTTCGCGTGTCTGAAGTGCTAATCGGATGGCGGGTTCATCGTTAGCATCATGAGAAACACCAGCAATACGTCCGGGAATGCTACGTTTAAGCTCTTCATGTGTTGAGAGGAATGCAGCATGCGGTCCACCATATCCAAGCGGGACACCAAACCTTTGTGAGTTGCCAATCACTATGTCTGCCCCGAATTCTCCAGGGGGTTTCAGGAGCAAGAGTGCTAATAGGTCGGTTGCGGTAACAAATAATCCACCTGCAGCATGCACCTGTTCAGCAAAATGATGGTAATCGTAGATTGTACCATCTGTAGCGGGATATTGCACGATTGCCCCTAAGATCGGCGTGTCAAAATTGACGTTACGATGATCACCAATCTGCAATTCTATACCTAAAGGTTCGGCACGGGTTTTTAGAACTGCGATTGTTTGTGGATGACATGTTTCTGATACGAAGAACTTACGACTAATCTCCTGTGGGACATTTGCATAACACATAGACATCGCTTCAGCGGCAGCTGTTGCTTCATCCAGCAGGGAAGCGTTAGCAACTGGGAGTCCGGTTAAATCAATAACCATTGTTTGGAAGTTGAGCAACGCCTCTAATCGTCCTTGTGAAATTTCTGCTTGATAAGGTGTGTATTGCGTATACCAACCCGGATTTTCCAGTATGTTTCTTTGTATGACTGGTGGAACAAAGCAGTTATAATATCCCATTCCGATATAGGAACGGTAGACCTGATTATGAGAGGCGAGCTGCTTTAATGCGTCAAGGACTTCGTGTTCTGAAAACACTTGAGCGTATTTAGTTTTTTCTCCAATGTCCAAATTCAACGGCGATGATAGTCGTATATCTGATGGCACAACATCATTGATGAAAGATTCCATTGATGCGTAACCGAGTGTCCACAACATCTGATTAGTTTCTTCTGGACGAGGACCTATGTGTCTATCAGCGAAAGTAGTCGTATTGTTTTCTTGGTCAAGCATCTTCTACCTCGATATGTGCCTGATAACCATCGGCATCAAGAAGTGTGTCAAGTTCAGTGGGATCGGTCATCTTTATTTTCAAGAACCATCCATCATTGTATGGTGATTCATTCACCTGTTCAGGGGCATCAAGAAGCGTTTCGTTTACCTCAAGCACTTCTCCGCTTACTGGTGAGTATAGGTCAAATGCGGCTTTAACAGATTCTATTACACCGAGTTCCGCTTTATGTGTTAATTGTGTGCCAACATCAGGTAATTCAACGAAGACTATATCCTGAATTTCAGATTGTGCATAGTCTGTGATGCCGACTGTAGCGATGTCGTCTTCGGATTTTACCCATTCATGACTTTCCATGTATCGTAAATTATCTGGAATCATCTAATTTTCCTTGGTTATATCATTCATCAACCTGTATAGCACGGTTGATTTTCAAATCATCAAAAGCTTGTCCATTTTTGTCTGTAATCCGTAGATAAAATCCCCAACCAAATTCCTCTTCACACACTTTGACGAGGATACTGTTCTTACCTGGCACTGCAACGACGTGTATATTGGTAACAATCTTATCTTTGTCTACGAAGAAACCTGTTCCAATACCTGCTATTGAAAAGTTACCACCGACTATGCGTACTATAGAATCTTTTGGCTTATCGGATATTAAGTCAGTTTCTGATGGTTTTTCGGTATGTTCGGCAGTTTCCTGTGCGTAAGAAAGCGAGAAAAATAACCCTAAAATCAATAAACAGAATAAACATTTTGTATAGTGTCTCATTTTTCCACCTCCGGTTCTATCTCTTTTGCCTTATCAAAATCAACTTTTGCTGCATCATGTTGCCCAAGTGCTTCCTTTGCTTTTCCACGATTGTGGTATGCTATAGCATATTTGGGGTTAAGTTCGATGGCTTTATCGTAGTCTGCGATTGCACCAGAATAATCTTTAAGTTGTGCCTTCGCAAGACCTCGTTCATTATAACATGCGTGAATGGCATTTTTCGGGTCAAGTTCAATTGCTCTATTATAGTCGGAAATTGCACCAGTTATGTCGCCAAGCTTAGACTTTGCTCTGGCACGGCGGAAATATGTCACGAAGTCATCGGGATTAATTTCAATTGCTTTATTATAGTCGGCAATTGCACCAGTTATGTCGCCAAGGTCAACTTTGACAAGCCCACGATTATTGTATGCATCAATATCGTCAGGTTTGACTTTGATTGCTTGCGTAAAGTCTTCTATTGCCCCAATATAGTCCCTAAGAGACCTCTTTGTCCACCCACGATTGTTGTATCCGTAAGGATTGTCAGGTTCTAATTTGATTGCTTGCGTAAAGTCTTCTATTGCCCCAGCATAGTCCCCAAGAGACCTCTTTGTCCACCCACGATTGTTGTATCCGTAAGGATTGTCAGGTTCTAATTTGATTGCTTGCGTAAAATCTTCTATTGCCCCAGCATGGTCGTCAAGAGCCAGCTTTGCATGCCCGCGATCGTTGTATGGATAGTAAGCATCGTTAGGTTTTAGTTTTATTGCGTGTGTAAAATCTTCTATCGCACCCGCATGGTCACCAATTTCTTTTTTCGCCAAACCGCGATCGTTGTATAGATAATAAGCACCGGCAGGATTGAGTTTTATTGCCAAACTATAGTCTTTAATTGCACCAGTATAGTCACCGAGTTTACGCTTTTTGTCCCCGCGTATTTTGTAAGCAGTTGCGTCGTTAGGTTTAAGTTTGATAACTTGTGAATAGTCATCTATCATGCCCTCATTATCTCCGAGTTTAGCTTTTGCATCTCCTCTCTTATAGTATGCGTAGACATAATCAGGTTTAAGTCTTATGGCTTCAGTGTAGTCTTTGATTGCACCATCATTGTCACCGAGTTTAGCTTTTGCATCTCCTCTCCTATAGTATGCGTTTACGTCGTTGGGTTTAATTTTGATGACTTGTGTATAATCATCTAACATTCCTTCATTGTCTCCGATTTTACGCTTAGCATCTCCCCGTTTGTAGTAGGCATCAGTCCCTTCGGGTTTCAGTTTAATGATTTCAGTGTAGTCTTCGATCACGCCGGTATAGTCATCAAGGTTCTCCCTTGCCAATGCTCTATTTTTGTATCCGTAGGTATCATTGGGTTTTATTTTGATAGCTTGCGTAAAATCTTCTATCGCACCCGTATGGTCACCTGTCTCTATCTTCGCCCACCCACGATTGTTATATCCGTAGGCATCATTAGGTTTTATTTTGATAGCTTGCGTAAAATCTTCTATTGCCCCAACATGATCACCGATATGCCTTTTTGCCCACCCGCGATTGTTGTATCCGTAGGCATGGCCAGGTTTTAGTTTTATTGCCTGCGTAAAATCTTCTACGGACCCCTTATGGTCGTCAACGGATTGTTTCATGTGCCCGAGTTCGTTATAGGTATCGGCATCAGGTCTAAGTTGGACAGCATGTGAATAATCATCTATTTTACCTACTTTATCTCCAAGTTTTCCCTTTGCATCTCCACGTTTTTTATAGGTTTCGGCATCCTTAGGATTAATTTTTATTGCCTGATTATAGTCTTCAATTGCGGCGGTATAATCTCCGAGTTTACGCTTAGCGTCTCCGCGTTTTTTGTATATGTTTGCGTCATTAGGTTTGATTTTGATGGCTTGTGTATAGTCATTTATCATGCCATCATTGTCCCCCAATTGAGATTTTGCGTTTCCCCTCTTTATGTAGGTATCGGTATCTTCGGGATCAAGCCTAATGCTTTCAGTGTAGTCTTCTATCGCTGCTTCATAGTCTTCAAGTTTATGATTTGCATTCCCGCGTTCTTTGTATGCTGCAGCGTTATTTGGTTCGAGTTTGATGATTTCAGTATAATCGTCTAATGCTCCTTCATAGTCTCCAATGTAAGTTTTTGCATCGCCACGAGCACCGTAGGCAAAGACATCCTCTGGATCAAGTTTTATTGCTTGATCGTAATCGTCCATTGCTTGATCATGGTTGCCAAGACTATCTTTGGCGAGTCCGCGCGTAATGAAATAAACGTTTTCCTTAGGGTTCAACTGAATAGCCTTATCCAAGTGTGCTATTACGTCATTATAGTTCTTGGCATGGAATGCTACTGTAGCGAGGCTATGATAATAGTAGGAAGCGCGAATAACTTTTCGTTTATGCCATTGCTGCAAAGATTCTGTTTTAGGATCCTCCACAAGTAACGCCTTGAGTATGTTTGAGGGGATAGCATAACTGTAAGAACCTAAAACCGCAGTGACCACTCCAATGACTTCTCCATCACTGTTTAACAAGGGAGCACCGCTATATCCACCAGAAGCATCAACTGTCGTCTGAAACCATTTACCTTTCTTTCGGATGCTACGTATAGTCCCTTCGGTTACTTTGTGTTTTCCAGCCGGAAACCCTACTGCAGAAACAGACTCACCAATTTGAACTGCATCACTATTACTGAGAGGGAGCGGCATGCCCTCACTCACAATTTTTAGGATGACAAGATCACTCTTAGTATCAAACGCGATCACACTTTCAATTGCCCAAACTTCCTTCTTGTCAATCAGTTTTGCGAAATAGGGACCCGGCTGCGAAACAACGTGAATATTAGTTGCAATTTTATTTTTGTCTACAAAGAAACCAGTTCCACCTCCAAGCTCTGAAAAATTCCCGCCGAACAAACGGACAATAGATTCTCTTGCTTTGTCAACTTCCGTTGGCTCCCCAGCTTTTTCAGAAGTCTCCTGTGCATAAACAAGCACGTATGAGAGTAAGAGAAATACCCCCAGAACCAAAGAGCAGAACAAAAATCTCATGTAATCTCTCATTTTCATTCTCCCACCTCCGGATCTATCTCTTTTGCCTTCTCAAAGTCAATTTTCGCTGCATCATGTTGCCCAAGTTCTTCCTTTGCCAGTCCACGATAATGGTAGACCTTTGCCAACTCAGGATCGAGTTCAATCGCCTTATCATAATCAGTGATCGCGCCACTGTAGTCTTTAAGGTCAGCCTTTGCCAGTCCACGGTCAATGTAGGCAAAAGCATGTGCCGGTATTATTTTAATAGCCAGATTATAGTCTTCAAAAGCCCCATCAAAGTCTTTAGATTTTCGCTTTGCATTACCTCGATCTATATAAGCAAAGTAAATACTAAAACTATCATCAGGGTTAACCTTTATCGCTTGTGAATAATCCTCAATTGCCCCCGCATAATCCTCAAGGTCGACCTTTACTTGTCCACGAAGACTGTATGTATGAGATTCGTTAGGCTTCAGTGTTATGGCATGGTTACAGTCATCAATCGCGCCTGCAAAGTCTTTGGTTTTATGTTTTACTCGTGCCCGATTGTAGTATGCCCAAGTCCCATCAGGATTGGATTCAATTGCTTGCGTAAAATCTTCTATCGCTCCAACGTGATTACCCCTGTCCATTCTTACCTGTCCACGGTCGACTAAAATTAAGTAAGAGTCATCAGGTTTCAGTAATAATGCCTGATTATAGTCTTCAATTGCGCCAACAAAGTCTTTGAGCTTTCGTTTTGCTTGTGCCCGTTGACTATAGGAGTCTGCATCATTAGCGTTAATCCGAATGAGTTCTGTATAGTCATCAATGGCTCCAGCATAGTCTCCGATGATTTCCTTCACAGCTGCCCGACTGCCAAGGGCTTGAGAATCGTCAGGTTTTATTTTGATTGCCTTCGTAAAATCATCTATTGCCCCGTCATTGTCATCACTTTGCCGCTTTGCCCAACCGCGATTTCTATATCCGTAAGGATCATTAGGTTTTATTTTAATCGCTTGTGTATAGTCTTCTATCGCCCCGGCAAAGTCTTTAAGCTGCCGTTTTGCCCAACCGCGCTGGTTGTATGCATTAGCGTCGTCAGGTTTTAGTTTTATCGCTTGTGTATAGTCCTCTATTGCTCCGATATGGTCATCAAGTGCCTCCTTCGCAGCAGCACGATTGTTGTATCCGTAGGCATCATTAGGTTTTAGTTTGATTGCGTGTGTAAAATCTTCTATCGATCCCGCATGATCTCCAAGATCGCGCTTTGCCCAACCGCGATTGTTGTATCCGTAGGCATCATTAGGTTTTAGTTTTATCGCTTGTGTAAAATCTTCTATCGCACCCGAATGATCACCAATATGTTTTTTCGTCCAGCCACGCTCGTTGTATGTATGAACATCATCAGGTCTGAGTTTTATTGCCTGATTATAGTTTTCTATTGCCCCTGCATGATCCCCAACGGATACTTTCATGCGCGCGAGTTCTTTATACAAATTGGCATCGTCAGGTTTGAGTTGGATAACATCAGATTTGAGTTGGACAGCATGTGAATAGTCATCTATTTTACCGGTGTTATCTCCGAGTTTGCCTTTAACATCTCCGCGTTTTTTGTAGGTGTCAGCATCATCAGGATTAATTTTTATAGCCTGATTATAATCCTCAACCGCACCCGTATGATCACCAGAGTCGGATTTCGCTTTTGCCCTATCCTTGTAGATTTCTGCATCGTCGGGATTTAGTTTGATGGCTTGGTTATAGTCTCCTATTGCGCTATTCTGCTGACCAAGGCTTGCTTTCGCTTTTGCCCTAAACTTATAAATATCTGCGTTGTCGGGGTTCAGCTCTATAGATTGGTTGAAATCATCTATTGCGCCTTTGGCATCTCCATCATGATACTTTGCTTTGCCTTGTTCGCTGTAGAAATGTGCTTGGACACGTTTTTGTTTCCGCCACTGCGTGAAAGACTCCGTTGAAGTGGCACCAGCGAGCAATGCCTTAATTGCGTTTACAGAACTATTGCCAGGGTCATGGCCATAATGGATTCCGATGACTTCTCCTTTACTGTTGAGTAAAGGACTTCCGCTGTTTCCTGGGTATGCTTCAATTGTTGTCTGGATCCCTCCATCGTTCGGTCGGATACCATTTATAACTCCCGCCGTACCCTTGTACTCTCCATAAGGGTAACCCACGAGAAAAACAGACTCACCGAGCTGCAACATGTCGCTGTTACCCAAAGGCAGCGGCGTGCCTTCACTCGCAGCTGTTAGGATGGCGATGTCGCGTTTGATATCAAAGGCAGATACACCTTTTATAAGCCAAATTGTTTTCTTGTCCCAACTTTTGGCAAAAACGGGTCCGCGCTTAAAGTGAAAAGCAACGTGAAAATTCGTTGCAATCTTGTCCTTTGTTATGAAGAACCCACTACCTCCTCCACCGATACGGACTATCGAAGTTTTTCCTTTTTCGGATATTAAGTCAGTTTCTGTTAGCTTTTCGGTATTTTCGGCAGTTTCCTGTGCATAAGAAAGCGAGAAAAATAACGCCAAAACCAAAAAGCATAATGAAAATTTTATGTAATGTCTCATTCTCCTACCTCCGGGTCTATCTCTTTTGCCTTATCAAAATCAATTTTTGCTGCATCATGTTGGCCGAGTGCTTCCTTTGCCAGTCCACGATAGTGGTATCCCTCTGCATACTCATTATTGAGTTCAATCGCCTTATCATAATCAGTGATCGCACCATTGTAGTCTTTAAGGTCAGCCTTTGCAAGTCCACGTTCAATGTAGCCATAAGCATTTTCAGGTATTAGTTTGATAGCCATATTATAATCTTCATAAGCCCCATCATAGTCTTTAGATTTTCGCTTTACATTGCCACGATCTATATAAGCAGCGTAAGTACCAAGTCTATCATCAAAGCCAACCTTTATCACTTGCGTATAATCCTCAATTGCCCCCGCATAGTCCTCAAGGTCTACCTTTATTTGTCCGCGAAGACTGTATGTATAAGATACTTCAGGTTGCAGTTTTATGGCAAGGTTACAGTCATCAATCGCGCCTGCATAGTCTTTAGTTTTATGCTTTAATTTTGCACGATCGTAGTATGCCCACCAAGTCACATTAGGATTGGATTTAATTGCTTGCGTATAATCCTCTATAGCACCAGCATAGTCCCCCATTCGTTTCTTTGCCAGTCCGCGGATGTTATATCCGGAGGGATCATTAGGTTTGAGTTTAATTGCTTCTGTAAAATATTCAATTGCCCCTTCAAGATCTCCATCAGAAAACTTTTGCATTCCTCGGCTGCGATAGACATAAGCACGAACCACATTTCGCTTACGCCATTCTGCCAAAGGTTCCGTAGAAGTAGAACTTTCGAGTAATGCTTTTATAGCGTTTGAAGGTCTGGCATCGTAACTATGCCCGGCGTGGATTCCAATGACTTCACCTTTGCTGTTTATAATCGGACTGCCGCTGTTCCCTGGATATGCTTTGAGTGTCGTTTTAAGCCATTTATCGCTACTGCGTATATCTTCTATAATTCCATCTACCACCTTGTATTCTCTTGAATACGGAAAACCAGCGAGATAGACAGTGTCACCAATTTTGAGGGCATCAACGTCAACTAAAGCCAACGGTCTGCCTTCACTGTTAACTTTCAAGATAGCAATATCGCTTTTTTGATCAAAAGCCCATACGCCTTCTACTCGCCAGATTGTTTCTCTATGACCTAATTTAGCAAAAATAGGACCGGCTGTAGGACCTGCAGCAACGTGAAAATTAGTTGCAATCTTATCAGGTGCAACAAAAAATCCTGTCCCACCAACTAATTGCACATTCGACGCTATCAGTCTTGTCCCGACTAAACGCACCGTAGACTCTTTTGCCTTGTCTATTCCTATTGACGTTTCATCTTTGTCAGAAGGTTTTTGTGCATAAGAGAATGAAAGAAACAACCCGATTACAAGGAAACATAATAAGTATTTTGTGAAAAGTCTCATTTTATTACCTCAACGGGTTACGGCACACGGAGTGTGCCTACTACTTTTAAGCGTTCATTTCTAAATAAAAGGAACTTTCACGATTGTTGCCGGATGTTTTTTACCACGTATCTCAATTGCAATACTCTTGCCTACAATCGGGGAGATTGAAGCAAAACCGATATTACATTTCAGACTCGGTGCCGGTGCACCGCTGGTCACTTTGCCAATGTAGTCACCATTCTGATATACATCATTTCCACACCTTGCCACAGCACGATCCAACATTTGAAATCCTACTAATTTTTTTCTTAAATTACCCTTTTCTTTTTGTACAAGTAGCGCGTCCCTACCGATGAAATCACCTTGCTCTAACTTTACAAATCTACTTAAACCTGCTTCAAACGGTGTGGTGTCATCATCCATATCCGTTCCGTAGAGTCGAAGTCCTGCCTCAAGTCGTAAAGTGTCGCGCGCACCGAGCCCTGCAGGTAGTCCTCCAGCTTCCATAACAGCAGGATAGAGTAATCTCCACAAATCCTCCGCGCTATCTGCCTTAACATATAACTCAAAACCGATCTCACCCGTATATCCGGTTCGTGAAATTGCAGCGGGTATTCCAGCAACTTCATCTACTACAAACCGAAAAAACGAAATATTGGCTACATCCAATTCGGAAACGAAAGGATTTAGTATATCTATCGATTTTGGACCTTGCAGTGCAATAAGGGTTGTATTCTCACTGTCATCAATTACATCTGATCCAAGACTATTGTGTTTTCTTATCCATGTAAAGTCTTTCTCAATGTTTGCAGCATTAACGACCAGCGTAAAATCATTATCGTCGTGTCTATAAATGACGATGTCATCCACTATGCCGCCATTTTCATTACAAAGAAGCGTGTATTGTACCTGTCCATCAGATAGGCGGTTGACATCGTTTGTCGTGAGTTTCTGGACTAATTCCTTTGCCCCATTCCCCTTAACGTCAATTTCTCCCATGTGCGACAAGTCAAATAGTCCTGCAGATTTACGGACTGCAAGGTGTTCCTTTACTATGCTTGAATATTGTAACGGCATTTCCCACCCACCGAATTCCGTGAACTTGGCGTTTAGGGATTTGTGGATTTCATAAAGCGGTGTCTTTTTCATTTGAGTCCTAAACTCTCTCGGATCTGTTTAAGAATAGTTATCAGTCCATTTTCAAGCATCTTAGTGGCTGCCATATTCGGACTCCTTTTGTGTGGTTGTCTTAATATTGATACCTTAACCTTACTTGCAGAATCTTCATCAGCATTAGGATGTTTTGAGCGGTGAACCTTTTAGCTTTGAGAGAATGTCCAGCACTTTATCCAGTTGCAGTGAGGACTTAGCATTAAGAAGATAAGTAAGATCCTGCGGACTGAGATCTGTCCAGTTAACAAGTCTGTCAATCCCCCCTTGCGCTTCTGCAACATCTTTCATGCATAACAATAGTGTCTCAATGTTGCCATCTTTATCAAAATCTTGAAGTGCAACTTCCAGGTACCCTTTTGCAAATTCTGGTTGTGCCAGATCTTTAAGGAGATAGTCTTTAAAAGGAGATGTGCATTGCTGAAGTTTAATATCTATATTCATAGTAATTACTCCTTTCCGCGTGTACCATTGCCGATACGGATTGCGTCCGCTTGGCGTAGTATAGTGGAGTATCTCTCTGGGACGAATTTGCATGTCTATTAAGTATAATGAATTTTTAGCAAGTTTTCAACCTTTTCCCAAGCGAGCAATGGCACTTTCAGGTAGATACCATTGCCGATAATCATCTGCCCACCCATCTTGCCAATAGAAAAGTATAGTGATAAGAAGGAGAAAAATATGTCTCATTTGCTTATTTCCTTTAAATCCCATAAGAGCGTTGTACCATCTGTTCCTGAAGTGATTAGTGTTTTTCCATCCTCCTCAAAACTGATCTGTCGGACAGGATTGTATGCTGTGAAAGTTGTCTTGAGTTTTCCTGTATTTAGATCCCATAAAAGAATCTTGGCATTTTCGCCGCCGCTTGCAAACGTTTGTCCATCTGGTGAGAAGGCTATTGGCGAAGCCGAGTCATATTCCTTAAGTGTTGTAATAAGTTCTCCAGTTTCCAAATTCCAGAAACGTATTGTCCTGTCAGCACTCCCACTGACAAGTGTTTTCCCATTCGGTGTAAATAGTGTGCGTGTTATGTTCCCTCTATGTTTTTTGAGAATAAACTTTTGTTGTCCGGTTTGTGTATCCCAAATCCAAATTCTATTATCACCTTTATCCTCATACAATGCTTTTGCATAACCGACCAAGGCACTCCCATCTGGCGTAAATCGAAGGGCAAAACTTAATCTTTCTGGACTAATATAGGATGCTTTGCGTCTTCCTGTTTTTGCATCCCATAAAATAGCATTGTTATACGAAATACTGACGATATTATCTCCATCAGGTGAGAATAGCACCGAATAGACTTCCCATGGATGTCCCATCAGTAAAAATTGTGGATGTCCCGTATCCGTATTCCACAACTGAACCATTTTTGGATCTTTCGCAGGAGTAGCAAGTAATTCACTATCAGGTGAAAAAACGTGTGTGAATCTTTGATATCTGACATCTCTGGGGTAAGCAGCTATCTGTTTACCAGTTTTTGTATCCCATAGGTAAATTGTTTTGTTTGCAGCAGTGGAAAGAAATTGTCCATTGGGAGAAAACTTAATGGATGAAAAAGTTTTTAACTGCCCAGAGAGGGTAGCTTTGTGGGAGTCTGTTTCAATATCCCACAACACCACAGATTTGTTATCTTTAATTGCCAACGTTTTTCCGTCTGGAGAGTACTTTAACACTAACTTTTGTTTTTGGGTAGATCGCGAAAAGGTAGAGTAAAGAAGTGAAAGTGAAGGATTTAAACCTCTCAGAAATGGTTTTTGATGTCCAGTTTCCACATCCAACAATGTGTATGTTCCATCGTCATTCTCATAGATTTCCTTTTTACTATCAGGGAAAACACTTATAGGTTCAGATTTAGATTTAACGCGTTGCTTTGTAAGGTCAATTTTCAATTCACCTGTTTTTGTGTTCCAAATATGAATGGCGTTATAACTGTTAATACTTGCTAATGTTTCATTATCCGGTGAAAAAGCTAACATGTGTATGAGGGTGGGTGTTTCGATTGTCCGTAAGTGTTTCCCTGTTTTAGCATCCCACAACCGAATTGAAGAATCAGAACTCCAATGGGTGTATGTCGCCCCACTTGCGATTGTTTTCCCATCCGATGAAAAAACAACTGTTGTAACCCTTCCACTATGTCCCGTAAGTGTCACTTTATGGTATGTGGTTTTCGTGTTCCACAGCCGAATAGTCGTGTCTCTACTACCACTTGCGAGGGTTTCACCATCGGGTGAAAATGCTAATGTAAGTACAGATCCAGGTTCCGTTATGTCGCTGGGAGCCAAGTCGTGTCCAACAAGAGAAGCGATCTGTTTTTTCTTTTCTGTCGAAAGAAGCTTGACGGTTCCGTCAAAATCCCCGGCTGCAATTATATCACTATCCGGTGAAAACGCTAATGAATGTATAGCGTTAAACTTCCCTTTGATGTCTGTTATATGTCTGTGTGTGCTCATATTCCACAAACGGACAAATTTATCGTCAGCACCGACGCTTGCTAACTTTCGGCTATCTCCTGATATGGCGATGTCTGTCACCCCATTCTGATGTCCTGTCAGCACAGCGATGTTTTTTGTGGTCTGAGGGTCCCAAAGTCTAATCGTCCCGTCACTGCTACCACTTGCTAATATCTTGCCATCAGTGGAGTATTCCACTGACTGCACCCTATCTGTATGTCCGGTGAGAAGTGATAGTGGTTTGTAGGTATCTGTATCGTAAATCCAGATACCGATAGACGTAGCCAATGCAAGTTGCTTTCCATCAGGAGAATATGCGATATGGTTGAATATTCCGTTTCCGATGCGTTTGATTGCGTTTTCAGGCAATCCAATTTGTGTATCGTTCTGACCGAAACTGTTTAATAACAGAAGCGGTACCAATAGCCATGAAATCATTAAAAAGCAAAAATGTTTCATCCAGTTCTCTCCTGAAGTCGGTTGTGAATGACGATCAGCACTTAGAATAATTGGCAAGATCCCAAAATAAGATTGTGCCGTCCCCATGTCCACTCGCTAATGTTATACCATCTCGTGAAATAGAAAATGACTCTATTCCATCTCATCATGTCCTGTGATGGTCGTTTTGAGTCGTCCTGTTTGGACATCCCAGACTCTGATTTCATTGCGATTGTGTGCAGCGAATGTGTTCCCATCGTCCGAGAAAATGGTTGAATAAATATACTGTGTTTGCCAACTGGAATATGCTTTTTGCCGCGCTTTTTTTACGTCCCAAAACCTGATTTGCCGGAACCTGTAATCCGACTTGCTTTGATTGAGACTAACAAGTGTGTCTCCCTTAGGTGAGAACAGAATACTGCTTACATACCCCATCTGGCCTGTTAGCGTCTTCTGCGGTTTTCTTGTATTCACGTCCCACAGTTGTATTTCGTTTTCCTTCCCTCCACTTGCGAGTGTTTTTCCATCGGGTGACAACGCGACGGTACTAAACCAAGTTCTCCCCTTGAGTTTGAGATCCGTGATACGTTTTCCTGTTTTTGTATCCCATAACCGAATTCCATGTTTTATTTCCCAACTGACAAGGGTGCTTGCATCAGGTGATAACGCACAAGATATAACTCTACCAAATCGATTGTGTCTTTCAAGATTATCGGGTAGTTCCTCTATGAATGTAGCGAGTCGTTCACCTATTTTCGCGTCCCACAGTAGGTTTTTTTGCCAACCATTACTCGCCAACATGCTCCCATCCTGAGAGAATGTTATAGAATAAACACCGCCAGTATGTCCACCGAGCGTTGCTTTGAGTTGTCGTGTCTTTAAATCCCACAACCTTATTGTATCGTCCCGACTACCGCTTGCGAGTATCTCACCATCAGACAAAAACTTTAGTAGAGTGATTCCGCCGACATGCCCGGTAAGTGTGGCTTTATGTTTTCCTGTTAATGTATCCCACAATCGTATAGTCGTGTCCACGCTCCCGCTCGCAAGTGTTTTTCCATCTGTAGAGAATGCTACACAAGTAACCGTATCTGTATGTCCTTTTAGGAGAGCGAGTTCTTTAGATGTGTTAGTATCATAGAGCCATACGCCAATAGTCGTTGCTGCAGCGAGTCTGGTTCCGTCAGGTGAAAGTGCTATACCATTACCCCATGCTATATTACCTTTGCCAAGACGTGCTTTAGCACCATCAGGCAAACCTAAGTATGTGTAGTCAGAATCAACTTCTTGTGCTTGTGTAAATCCGCTTGAAACACAAAAAAGGATTAGAATTGGAATTAAAATTTTCATCTGTTTACCTTATTTTTTTGAGTTGGATCCTCACAGGGGGAGTATAATAGGTTTAGTATCTTCTCTTTAGTGATGACCACGTCGTTGCTAATTTAGCATCCGGTTGAACTGCCTGCGGTTCAACGCCTTCAACATCCTGAACATGTTCCCCTTCGTATAGACGGATATGGTCAAGCCAAACATCGGTTTTGTCGGTTCCCATGATAATACCTGCCCGTGAATTTCCGTCATCTACAGGCATCGTGAATGTAAGAACAAATTCACTCCAGATTTCAGTTACGTTCATAACCAGTGAAGAGTAGACAGTCCAGGGTACCCCTTGATGCATAATTCGCATTGTAGTCTTTCTCGGTTTTTCTGCCTTTGCCCACAAACTATAGGTATAGGTTGTATCTTTTTCCAAAGTAAAAGGTTGTTGATAAAACTGTATGTTTCCTACGGCGTTGCCCTCTTTAGTGATACTGATATAAGCAGCATTTTCACCCACAACAGGTTCTGCTTTCCTACCTTCAATCAGGAAGACTGCACTTGCGCTTTCGTGGGTCCAGAGCCGCCATTCATTAAGATTAAGGTCAAAATCACCGTTTTTGAGGATATTCTCTGGCAATTGTTGTGAATGTGCTAAGGTTGATAATCCAAATATTATTAGAGAAAATACAACAGTATAAAATTGTTTCATTGAAGAATTTCCTTCCTTCTTCTAATTACAGCATAACAAACATTTTTAATTGTGTTTCCTCAAGATTGAGGTAGCTTGTTTGACCGTTATGGTTGTTCTACAATTGTTTCATCAATGAGAATTGCACCATTTTGCGATACCTTTTCAAAGGTGACATTTTCTGATGTTAATGCGTCCTGATACGCGAGGTATGCGGACGTGGCATCAGCATTTGTCGGATACCGTAAAACAAATACAATATACGAATTTCGCGAGTTTTTTAGACCGTATTTAGTTCGCGCTAATACACCGACTGAACCCTCTCCCATTAACGGTAAAACGTTAGGCAGAGACTTGTTCACGTTCTCTAATACCCAATTCGCCGTGAACAATCTGTCACTACCTTCAATGTATTGCGGTAGGGTTTCAAGCATCTGTATTTTTTGTGGTCGGTCTTGGATTTTCTTGGCTACGACTTTCGCTAATTCAACCATCCCTTCACGTATCCCTGGTGCAATCTCATAACCTTCCATCTGAATAAAATACTTCCCTTTCCAGAACCAAAGATTTTTTCCAGAAATAATGGCTTTACATCCCACCCATTCATATTGTGGCAATGGATAACTGTTTAGACTATATATTCCATAAGCGTTTTCAGGTGTCCCCATATCAAATATCTCAAGCAATATTAATGGGATTGATCCAAATTTCCGACTCTGATATTCTGTTTCCGCTTGTCTTTGAAATCCATATTTGTGATACATTTCAGGATAGATTTCTAAAGGAACATACCGATCAAGATAGATGTTCTGTGGATTGTACATTGAGGGTTGTCGAGAACGTATCCAGTCTGTCGTTTCACCATCTTCTGGTAATAGTGTTTCGGGGATGGCAGTGGTCTTGATAGGGAGCGTTTCAAAAGGGTAACCTAAATCATGGTTAGGTTGATTTTCGCCTTTTTTCTTTTCTGTATCTATCTGTTCTTGCGTCTTTTTGTCTTTGGAAATATCAGGTGGGGATTCTGAGCGGATGTTCACAGAAATGTTGGCTATTGCACCTTTTGCAATTTTCACAGAAGGTGCTTTCCAAACACCGAAAATATACGCATTCTCTTGGTAAACTGACGTGTAATTACCTTGTTCTTGCTGGCATGAAGAAAGCATCACAATAGCAATACAACAAAGCAGCACAGATTGGATGCGCATCATACAATTACCACTGTTCGGCAAGTTGATTGTAAAGGTCCTCAATGAGTTCCTCTACAATTAAGTTCTTTGCTTGTTCTACTGTCTCTGGTGGTTCACCCCGGTTTTCCACACGATAAAAGTCGTGTATCTGTATGTGATTATCTCTCCGTTCTATGAGATTGCTTCTGACATTATCAAAAAACTCATATTCGACCTGCAAAATCATCCGCAACAACTCGACGTTACCACTCGGTCCAAAACCGTGTTCTTTTATTTCGTAGTTCTGTATCCGCATAGTTAACCTACAATCACTCCCATCGTTCCATTTTCGGTTAAATCGTTGCGTTAATTTCTCGTGAATAACTTCGTCAAATGGACGTTGTGTAACTTCATCATAAGCAAAATCGGGATCTATTATCTCAATTGGGGGTATGTTAATTGTCTCAATATGCTCAAGATACGATGACGTAGAAACATAACCACATCCTGTCAACAGACAGAATGACACGAAAAGGCCAAAACATATCAATAGCGATCCTATAGCGTTTAAAGCGGATTCCGGCATTTTTCTGAATTGCCGAGTGTTGGGAGGAATTACAGATTTGGTAAAAGAAAATGTTGTGCTATAACGCACCCGATTGGTATGCATGTATATCATATCCTTTTAGTAGAAAAAACGGGATAGAAAACGGATTTTGAAGTCTACTTGGGTTAATCTTCGGTCGTTCAGGTTCCTTTTCTTTTCCAAAACGTAACACACGTATAAATTCAACTATATGCTTTTTGACTGATGGAATAGACAAGACAACAAAAGCAACGATAAGAAAGATGAGGATTAACGCAAGTAGATTCGTCATCCATTTCTGGGAAAGCAGATCCCCTTTCTCAGCTTGGATCTGCCTTCTGACACGGGAGTTACGGGTTCTCATGAGGATCACCTACAAAGGCTACACAAGACCTCACCTAAAACCTGCCTTTTGGCAGACGTGGCGATCTGCGATTTCTGTTGTCACGAGAATTGTCGCGCTGGTCATATCGATTGTTGCGTCTATCTCTATCACGATTATCACGACTATCTCTATCACGACTATCACGACTATCACGACTATCACGTGAATCTCGGTACGGACGGTTATCTCTATAATTACCCCGGTTCTGTTCCCGCGGTTCACGAGGACCATCATCTCCCTCTGAACTTGGTGAGGTGTCAAGTTCAGCAAGTGGAACACCGTTAGCAGCAATAAGCGATAGGTCTATCCTGCCTTGTTCATCTATCGTGAGTATTTTTACGGTTACCTCATCCCCTACTTGCATGACATCTTCGGCTCTACGGACATAACCGTCACCCATCTGTGATATGTGTACAAGTCCATCTTTACCGGGCAGAATTTCAACGAAAGCACCGAAGGACGCTGTCCGAACGACTTTTCCGTTATACTCTTTGCCAATTTCGGGCATGGCTGTAACTTCACGAATTTTCTCTTCAGCACGTTTCACATCTTCAGCACTTGTTGACGCAATTTCAACCATACCATCATCTTGGATGTTGATTGTTGTTTTCGTATCTTCTTGAATACCTTGAACAGTCTTACCTCTTGGTCCAATAAGGTCTTTGATTTTTTCGGGTGCGATCTGGAGGGTGTAGATACGTGGGGCATAAGGTGATAACTCTGCGCGTGGTTCACTGATGACACCGTTCATCTGCTCAATTACTGCCAAACGTGCTTCTTTTGCCTGATGAATTGCGCGGCGCATCAGTTCAGGGGTAACACCGTCTATTTTGATATCCATCTGAATCGCTGTTACACCTTCAGTCGTACCAGCGACTTTAAAGTCCATATCACCGAGAAAATCCTCAGTACCCAGCATATCTGTCAAGACGACTTCATGATCTCCTTCTTTAATCAATCCAACACCGATACCAGCGACTGCTCTTTTTAGCGGAACACCTGCATCCATTAGTGCTAAACTGGCACCACATACGGTTGCCATGGAAGAGGAAGCGTTTGATTCCAGTATTTCTGAAACAACGCGAATTGTATAGTTGAAATCTTCTTTACTCGGAATAACCGGTTCAAGTGCTTTCTGTGCCAGTGCCCCGTGTCCGATTTCTCTACGTCCGGGTCCCATCATGCGTTTGACTTCACCCGTGCTAAACGGAGGGAAGTTATAGTGTAAGAAGAAACCTCTACGTATTTCGCCATCAAGTCCACGTTGTACATCCTCATCGCCTGTCGTGCCGAGTGTTGTAACACAGAGTGCTTGCGTCTGTCCGCGTGAGAAAAGTGCGGACCCGTGCGTTCTTGGCAGGAGAGCGACTTCACCTGAAATTGCGCGTATATCAGAAACACCACGTCCGTCAACCCGTTTTCCTTCAACGAGTATAGCACTACGCATCTCTTCTTTTTCTATATCACTCAGTATTGAACGTGCGTCCTGTTCAGCATTCGGGTCAATTTCTTCGGGTGCGTCCTCGTGGATTTCAGATAGAATGTCCACTTGTATTTGTTCAAGGTAATCTTCACGTAACTGTTTGTCTGCCATTCCAATTGATTCTTTGATGCGAGTCGTAGCCAGGTCTCTGATTCGTGTGCTAAATGTATCCTCTATTGATTTTGCTTCGTAGGCACGTTTTTCCTGACTACAGACAGCGACGATGCCTTCTTGAAGTTTAATAATCTCCTTAATTTCTTCATGTGCTGTGATAATAGTGTCAATTACTTCATCGTCTGGGATTTCATGTCCACCACCTTCGACTGACATGACAGCATTTGACGTACCGCTCACAAAAACTTCTATCTCAGAAGAGTGCAATTCCTCATAAGTTGGATTTATTATTAATTTACCATCTTTTTTTCCGACAGTCACAGCTGCAACCGGACCGCTGAACGGAATATCAGAAACAGACAGTGCAGCAGAAGTGCCGATTAATGCTGGAACATCTGCGGGATGTATACCGTCTGATGACAAAACGGTGCATAGAACTTGTACTTCAGCTTTAAATTCTTTCGGAAAAAGTGGACGAATACAGTGGTCAATAAGGCGTGCCACAAGTTGTTCCGATGTTCCAGGACGGGGTTCACGTCTACCGTATACGGTCGGGATACGTCCGCCAGCGTAACCTCTCTCTCTATAATCTACTGTTAGCGGGAAAAAATCTAAATCATGTTCGCGATCATCTGCGACTACTGTCACTAAAACAACTGTTCCACCGTATTGTACCCAAACGGCTCCATCTGCCTGTTTAGCAACTTTCCCCATTTCAATCGAAAGTTTCTCACTTCCGAGTTGCATTTCAACTTTCACTCAATTTCCTCCTCATACACAAAATGCTTACGGTGGCATACTTAACTTGTCTGTGAACCGATTGTGTCGCGAATTCCAAGTTCATTAATTAGTCGATAGTACCGAGGGACATCCTTCTTATAGAGATATCTTAATAAACGGCGTTGTTTTCCTACTATCCTAAAAAGTCCGTATCTTGAATGATGGTCTTTTTTATGCGTCTGAAAATGTTGCGTCAATTCTTGAATACGAGCATTTAATACTGCCACTTGTGCCTCGGGTGAACCGGTATCTCGATCATGTAACTGGTGTTTCTCAATCAATTCGCGCTTCTTTGCTGCATCTATTGCCAATCTATTCACCTCCTTATTGCATAATGTAGTTTGTCGTAAACATTATGTATATATCATGATAG
This sequence comes from Candidatus Poribacteria bacterium, assembly GCA_965205065.1. Taxonomy (GTDB): domain Bacteria; phylum Poribacteria; class WGA-4E; order WGA-4E; family WGA-3G; genus MSPOR6. The sequence goes on from CBDBFT010000001.1 coordinate 388,698, forward strand.
AACAAAGCACGACGGATGTAATATTGCCGTGCCTAAATCTCCGTAATTGTTAGATATTCATTTGCTTATATACGGTAATTATATCATATATTATCAAGAATTTCAAGAATATTTATCTGACCTATCATCCAACCTTCCACCCTTCCACCCTTCCACCCTTCCAACCTTCACGCATTCCAATCCAAAACGACACCCGTATACACATCTGGCTCATTTAGCAAACCATCATAAGCCTGTTTTATCTGTTCAGGTTTTAAACGGTGCGAAATTAAAGGTTCAACATGCAACTGCTCCCGTTCAATCCAGTCAAATATAGTCTGTTGCTTGCTGAATTGCGATGTGTCAATGCCTGTATCAGGATACATCGGGACACACCATTCCAACGCACCCCGGATAGTAATCCAGCGAAGATGTATATCAGAGAGGAGTTCTGTTAGGTCACCCGGAACAGAAACACGCGGAGAGCCAAGGATAACCAGTTGTCCGTAATTTGCAGTTGCCTGTAGTGCCTGCATCACGACACTGCTATGTCCAACCGCATCAACAGTGATATTACCCATCTTACCCTTTGTAATGTCTTTAATCTGTGCTTGTACTTCATCTGCATCACCACCGATGGTCTCTTTTATACCGCACCTTTCCGCTAATTTTCGCCTTACTTCTACTGGGTCAACACCGATAACACGACATCCATGGATATGAAACATCTGGGATGCCAGATTACCAACAAGGCCTAATCCGAACACAATGACGTTCGGATGCGTGCCAATCTCCGATACAATGATAGAGGTCATCGCTACACCTGCCATCCGTGAGGCAGCGACAACACCGTGGTCTATGGTATCTCTAACAGGTACAATCAGTCTATCATGTGTGTACCGAATTGTGGATGCGTGTCGTCCATAAGTAAAGACGCGGGTCCCAGGAGACACACGCGTAACGTTCACCCCGACATCACGCACAATTCCAACGTTTGCATAACCGGAACGCCACGGATAAGCGCACCACGTCCCTTGCTGAAAAACTTTCGGTTCTCTACCGGTATAGTTTGCCAATTCTGTCCCGCTGCTAATGAACGTATATTCCGTATCAATTATAACTTCATTTGGAGAGAGAATTGATGTATCCATTATCGCGGTTTGTAGTTCTACCTGGTTTTGACCCGTTACGACGACTTCTCTAATTTCCATAATTAATTCCTTCTGCTAATTTTCTATCTGATTTCATGAGTAAGTATTCTCATTGTTGCGACCTCTTGCATTTCAACCATCATAACGCAGATTCTTACCGTTGTCAGGTCCACCTTGATGCCAAACCCAGACGTTCCTGAAAAATGCTTTCTTCTCTGGTGGCAACCCATCAATAATATGTTTTGGGACTGTCGGTCTATGAAATTGACACCCTACAAAATTATAACAGTTGAAGATAGCGATTCGAGGACGGTCAGGATTTTTCCATGTATCTCCAGAGTGACAAAGATTCTCTGTGAAGATGATAGCGGAACCGGGAGGACAACTATAACTCTCAAAAAGCGGTGAATCTGTCGTGCGATGGGTTTCTGGTATATGGAAGTTGGCTTTATGGCTCCCAGGTAGAAAAAGCGTTCCACCCTCGCCTGCCGTGACTTCGTTCAGTTCAAAAACGACTCGTGTCAAAGCAGAATATATTTTCCCGTTGGTGCACTGATAGCTAAAGTTGGGATTAACATTTCGAACACCACCGTGTGGTGGAGGTCCACCATTACCCATAGAACGATAGGTGAACCAGCTGGATTCCATCCGAATTTCACCCAGAATCTCTGTGAGAATGTCCATTATAACGGGATGGTCAATCAGCAACGAAGACGCACCGCCTGGGAATTGTCGTTCGTGTGGTGGGAGCGAATCAGGATTTGTCCGTATGGTATCAATTTGCGATTTAATATCGTCTATTTCTGATGCCGTTAACACTTCTGGGATTAGCAAATATCCCTTTAGATCGAATATAAACTTCTGTTCTTCAGTCATTGAAGTATTATTCCTTAAACTATGATCAGGTTATGTGTGGATTCTATCAAGATTCTACTCCATAGTAAAGTTAAAAATTTACATTGAACACCTTTTGTAGGCGTGATTTCCGAATCGCTATGTGCACGTAGTGTGTCTACTACCTTTAAGTGAACGGCACACGGATAAAGATTAAGTTATTAATTGGGTAATACGCGGGCGGGGAAATGAAGTTTAAATAATTAAACGGGTAATGTCTCGTTTGCATAATGCAGGCACACCACTCTGCTGGCGAGGTTTCCTAACCTCGCCAAATTACCCAAATATTTTCTTTAACTTCATAACCCCGCCCCTACGAAACCATACTCCTACGATGAGTCATATCAGTAGAATTACCTGATTATTTATTTAATCTTCATGAGTGTGCCTACTACCTTTAAGTGAACGGCACACGGAGTGTGCCTACTACCTTTAAGATTGAATTATTTATGCACACCCTCACCTAAATACCCCTGGTTCTTAATCTCTTAATCTCCCATACCTTGACATCATCACATTGATGTGCTATACTAACAAAGCAGATTCTGAAGGAAAAGGACGAACAATCCAAGCAGAGCAAGTTTATGAATCATCCAAGCACTAAATTACTGAAATGGAGTATTATTCATGGATATCAAACAAGCTTTAGACAACAAAATTTCCAATTATGATTTATTGAATCATCCTTTTTATCAAGCATGGAGTGCAGGTGAATTACCTGTTGATGCTCTGAAATGCTACGCACGTGAATACGGTGCATTTATTTCAACACTGCCAAAAGGATGGGAAACATTAAACGACCCCGAAACAGCAGAAGAGGAAACAGAACACATTGATATGTGGGCAGATTTTGCTGACGGTCTTAATACCCAAGTATCAGAAGCACAGGTCCCGCAAGTGAATATACTATTAGAAACTGCTGACAAACTCTTTTCTGATGGTGAAACAGCATTAGGCGCGCTCTACGCTTTTGAAGCACAGCAACCAGAAACAGCCAAATCAAAGCTAGCTGGTCTTAAGGCTTTCTATCAACTCCCCGAAAAGGTAGAACCGTATTTTGAAACGCATTCACACAATGAACACGAAGCGGAGAAACTACTTGCAAGAATAGCCGAGTTATCACCAGATGCTCAGCAGATAGTTGTACATGCATGTGAACAGATGAGCAGTGCTTTGTGGGATGCACTCACAGGAATTCACGATGCCGAATGTGCATGAGACGGTGAAAGCATATTTTGATGCACTTGTCGCAAGAGATGCTGAAACCCTTATCGCGATGATGCTTCCTGCAGCACACTATATTAAAATAGGCACCGATGCTGATGAAGTTATTAAAGGTAGTGAGGATATAACAACTTACTACCATAACCATGTCGCAAGTACTGAGGATTTCAGCATCACAATCATCAATCTTGATGTGCAAGAACGCGATGATGTTGCTTGGTTTTATACACAACAGGTCTGGAATCTTAAATGGCAAGGTGTTCAGGAAGAATTTGTCATGAGAATGACAGGTGTATTGGAGAAAGTTGACGATATGTGGAAGTTCGCACAAATACACGCCTCAATTGGTGTCTCAACATCCTAATGGTTTTAGGAGGGTGACTTGAATATTTCGGTTGTCTCTTTTGATGGTGACATGATCTTATCAGTTCATTGATTGAAATAACTACAATTTTAGGATTAGAAAGGAGATAATAATGATTGCAATTTCTGAAGAACTGCGACAAGCAGTTAATGAATCCAAAACCAAGCTTGTGCACCTGGTGGATCCAGAAACAAATGTTGAGTATGTTGTGTTACCTGCTGAAACGTTTGCCCAGATGCAAGAAGGACATTCTTATGATGACAGCCCACTAACGGATGAAGAACAGAATGAATTGCTCGTAGAATTCGGTATTAGTTTAGGTTGGGATGATCCCGAGATGGATGTCTATAATGAACTTGATCCACGGAGAAACAATGAAGATTCAACGCGGTAACGTAGTTCTTATGGATTTTCCGTATAATAACCATACTCAGAGTAAAACACGTCCAGCACTTGTTATACAAGAAGATTCATGGAATCAGCGACTTAATTCCACAATTCTTGCTGGTATTACAAGTAGTCGTCATAGAAGGATCGGAGCACCAACGCAGTATTTTATTGATATTTCAACTGTTGAAGGTGAACAAACAGGACTTCGTCTTGATTCAGTCGTTCAATGTGAAAAGTTAATCACTTTCAGACAAAGGAGAATCCTTCAAGTAATTGGCAATCTTTCCGACTCAGCGATGCAGCAGATAGATATTTGTCTGAAATCCGCATTAGGTATTCACTAAGTGGAACATCAAATCTGTAGGTAAAACAGAGAATGCCAAAATCCGACTATTACGCTATTTTGAAAGTGCCCCGCGATGCCTCTGCAGATGAGATTAAGAAGGCTTACCGACAACTGGCACTAAAATACCACCCTGATAAAAATCCAGACAGTAAGGTGGCTGCAGCTACTTTTCGAGCGGTGACGGAAGCTTACGATGTGTTGTCTGATGACGCACAGCGAGAACGGTATAACCGAAATTATCAACCTAAACCGAGTTTTGATGTGGTTTTTGGTCAAGATGGTGTTGAAATGGTGTTGATTCCCGCTGGTGCTTTTCTTATGGGGACGACCACTGGAGAGAAAGATGAAGTGCCTATTCATTCTGTTCACATTGACGATTTTTATATGGACAGATATACGGTAACAAATGCTCAGTATAAAGTCTTTGTTGATCATAACCCCGAATGGCGTAAGGATAGAATCCCTCAAGAATACCATGATGGAAATTACCTGAAACTCTGGAATAAGGATGCGTTTCCTGTCGGTAAAGCAGATTATCCCGTTGTTGCTGTAAGTTGGTATGCAGCGATGGCATACACACGATGGGCAGGGAAACGATTGCCTACCGAAGCGGAATGGGAAAAAGCTGCACGCGGTGGATTAGTCGGTAGAACGTACCCTTGGGGTGATTCTATCAGTAGACATAAGGCAAACTACGGGATACGTTGGGACGGAAGAACATCTACTATTCGCACGACTCCCGTAGGCAGTTATCCACCAAATGGTTATGGTCTGTGTGATATGGTTGGCAATGTGCGTGAGTGGTGTCTGGATGCCTATCAATCGGATTATTATGAATTTTCACCGCCAGAAAATCCTATTGCTGGTGAAAGTATTGAAGATGTCCTCTCAAACTACAAAACATGCAAGAGTTCACGAGTATTTCGCGGGGGATCATGGTATAGTGGTATGGACTCTCTGCGGGTTACGGTTCGGTCGCGAGATATACCATCTTTCGCAGTTACAAGTATTGGGTTTCGATGTGTAATTGAGGAGTTATGATATGATGACACCTGAACAACGTTATCTTTTTGATGTTACTGGATATTTACACCTGGAAAATGCGATACAAGGTGAAGCGTTAAAGGCTGCGCAGGCAGCCGCGGACACCTATATCAACACGCCTACTGAAGAACTACCAGATGGATTTGACTCCAGCGGTAAACACCTTCCTAACGGTTTTGCATTTTCAAGAGCTTTAGAAGCACTTGCATTGCATCCAGCGTCTTGGCAAATTATCAAAGAACTAACAGACAACAAGCCACAACTTGCTCGTGGCACGATGATCGCAGACAGAATCGGTGTGCCAGAAGGTGGAGATGCGCTCCGTTTACACTGTGCGCGAGAAGATTTTGGACGGGATAGAAACTGTTTTGAGAACCGAAACGGTAGGATCTATTGCGACGATTTTGTTGTATTTCCATATTTGACCGATGTTCACCCTGGAGATGGTGGGTTGCTGATTGTTCCCGGTTCACACAAAGCTGAATATGACCGACCAGAACACATCTTCAACAACGGTACAGTTGATGATGTTGATAATATTCCGCTCGGTGTTGAGAACATCACCCCGAAAGCAGGTGACATATTGATTATCTCTGAACTCTTAACGCACGGTGCGTTGCCTTGGAAGCCGAAAGACCGGTATCGTTGTTTCCTCGTCTTACGTTACAGACCCCAAGACAGAGGTGAAAGCCGCGTGCCACCAGAGGTCAGAGAACGTTTAGCACCCGAAACACTGGAACTGATTTCCCACGCTGACCTTAGTCTTATGAAAGAGATTGTCAAGAAGGATGTTGTTCGATTGACATGACAGTCGATCAGGTCAGTTCGTTAAAATAGAGGGTTTTATGTCCTAAAATTTCTCGAAAAGTATCAGGACTGTCGTGTGTCTTTCTGCTTGCTTGGTTTTTAGGTTGGTAGGCACGAGTAGTTTGCTTGTCAATATTAATATTTACAATGCTTACATATCGGTATTGGTAACCATCAAGAAATTTTGCCGATTGCCAAAATGAATTTCCTATACATTTACAATAACCGATAAAGCATTCAGCCCCTCTCAATTGTTGTTCAACAACGGTTCGATCTTTACCAGTACCTTTTTGGGTTTCAATACAGATAATCCATTTTTCAGTTTTCGTATTGGACACAATGACAAAGTCTGCACGCCTGCGTTGTCCTTTTTGAGCCGTAAATATGTTAGGCGGATTAAAAAGTTCAGCTCTGATAACAATTGAATCATCTGGAATGTCTGCGATTTCTACGGATGTATTTGCTTGTTTATCTTTTAAAGTAACAGATGGTTTCCCAGTTGTTTGTTTTAAAGGCACTTGTGCACCATTAGTCAGCATTGTTTGTAATATGGCTAAATCATTCACTTACTTTCTTTGCACCCCACACAATATCTCGCTGAATTCTATTCATTGCATCAATCGTTTTATCAAAACTACGGACTTCAATGCCAAATTCTGGATCTATCTTAGCAGCTACGAGTGTGTGTGCTCTTCTACGTTTCTTCTGTCCTTCTTCTAATGGCATCAACGCTTTTTCTGCTACGTACACTTTCACCTGATCTGCACTTATCAACTCACTTTCCTTATATCCGTTTTCTTCGGCGATTGCTTTTAGATGTGGCTTGTCGTGATTGAGCATGATGAGCGTGTTTAATTCTTTTACAATGTAATCGCTATGGGTTGTGATGAAGACTTTAACGCCTAAATTCACGAGGCGTGTAAAAAGTCTGGCAATGCGACGTTGGTTCTCTGGATGAAGGTTTAACTCGGGTTCGTTTACCATTAACAGATCACCTTTTCTGATGTCGCAATGGAAATAAAAATTGAGATCCAAAAGCGAACGAACAGAACTTGAACTCATATCCAGTGGTAACCTTAACTTAGTACCTTTAGGCATATAGTAAAGTAAGTCGTCTTGTGTAATAGCATAAGTTCCACCAACAATATCTGTAAAGTCGTCCAACACTTCAGGATGTTCTTTCGCAATGAAACTTTTTCTTTTTTCAATCTCCCCAATTTTGCGCTTAAAATCAACAATGTCTTCTACTGGATCTGCGTATTTTTTATAGAATTTCATTAACCACTTACGCGGATCATACTGCGGATATGATCCTCCGATTTCCTCAAGCAAACGGTTCCGAGCAGTATTGAGTTCTTTCTCAAAAATAGCCACACCTGTCCGTTCATCTGAGGAAATATAAGGACGAGGAAAGGCATCAGATAAAATAGCCCGTGTGATTGTGTATCCAATCCCCATCTTAGCATAAAGCGTGTCAATTTCAGTTCCTTTTTTATTGTTACCATCCAATGTAAATTCTAATTCTTCACTTCCTTCTTCCTTCAAAAAGATAATAGATGGTTCCTGCTTACTGCCAATTTTTCCTCGGTATTCTAATTCTGTTAGGTTTATTGTACCCGGTTTAATCTGGATTTCAGTATCAAGAAATGTACCATCTTCTGCAGCAAAAACCTTATCTAAGGATCCGGGATATTTCTCACATATCTCTCTTAGTTGCTGATTAACTTTATCAACATATTGGACAAGATCAATTCTAAGAGAACCCTCTGATAACAAGCTACTGATCAGACCGTCATCAATTGGAATATCAATGTGTTTATGCCAAAAATCCAAAAAACCGTAAAGTGCATAAGTAATATAAGTCTTACCAGTGTTATTTTCTCCACAGATGATAGTCAAATCACCCAACGAGAATTCTGCTTGTTTTATTATGCCGAGGTTTTTCAGATTTACAGTTAGACTCATACAAACACCCCATCTATTGTCATTGAACTCATTGTGAGTAACATCTAAAGTTGAAGCAAAAGAGGTAAAGTACAATTAAGGGACAAAATCTATTAACTTACGAAAATAGATTTTAGATCTTCGAGAAATCTTTAGAAATAGTTTAGGATCGTCATGCGGTTTGCCTTTGGAAACAAAAGGTTCTGTTCTCCGCCTGCTAATGTTAAAGTTAATGTCTACAATGCTTACAAAACGGTATTCATAGTCATTAAGGAACTCATCAAATTCCCAGAAATACTTTCCAATACATTTGCAATAACTTATAAAGCAATATGCCCCTTTTAATTGTTGGACAACATGGGATGCTAATTTAGAATCCATTTTTTGAGTTTCAATACAAACAATCCACTTCCCAATTGAATCGTCATCAGTTACAATTACGAAATCAGCTCGCTTGCATTCACCCATTGTGCCATTAAAGATAGTAAGAGGATTTGTAAAATCTTCTGCCCTAATAACAATTGAGTTATCGGGTAATCCTTTAATTTCAACTGATGTGCCAGATTGCAAATCAGCCAACTCAACAGAAGGTCTGCCTTGTCCCGGCTGTAACATTACTTGTGCAACCGGACTGAGCATTTCCTCTAAAATCTGTATATCATTCACGAAACTTACTCTTCTCCCCACACAATTTCGTCCTGAATTTCGTTCATCTCATCAATTGTCGTGTCGAAGCTGGAAACACCAATTCCAAACTCGGGGTGAATCATAGCCGGAACAAGTGTATGTCCTTTTCTTCGCCTTTTTTGTCCGACTTCCAAAGGCATTAACGCTTTTTCTGCTACGTACACTTTAACCTGATCTGCACTTATCAACTCACTGTTCTTATATCCGTTTTCTTCTGCAATCCTTTTCAGATGTGGTTTGTCGTGATTGAGCATGATAAGTGTATTCAGTTCCTTGACAATATAATCGCTATGGGTTGTGATGAAGACTTTAACACCTAAATTCACGAGCCGGGCAAAAAGTCTGGCAATCCGACGTTGGTTTTCTGGATGAAGGTTTAACTCGGGTTCGTTTACCATTAACAGATCACCTTTTCTGACGTCGCAATGGAAATAAAAATTGAGATCCAAAAGCGAACGAACAGAACTTGAACTCATATCCAGTGGTAACCTTAACTTAGTACCTTTAGGCATATAGTAAAGTAAGTCGTCTTGTGTAATAGCATAAGTTCCACCAACAATATCTGTAAAGTCGTCCAACACTTCAGGATGTTCTTTCGCAATGAAACTTTTTCTTTTTTCAATCTCCCCAATTTTGCGCTTAAAATCAACACTGTCTTCTACTGGATCTGCGTATTTTTTATAGAATTTCATTAACCACTTACGCGGATCATACTGCGGATATGATTTTCCGATTTCCTCAAGCAAACGGTTCCGAGCAGTATTGAGTTCTTTCTCAAAAATAGCCACACCTGTCCGTTCAACTGAGGAAATATAAGGACGAGGAAAGGCATCAGATAAAATAGCCCGTGTGATTGTGTATCCAATCCCCATCTTAGCATAAAGCGTGTCAATTTCAGTTCCTTTTTTATTGTTACCATCCAATGTAAATTCTAATTCTTCACTTCCTTCTTCCTTCAAAAAGATAATAGATGGTTCCTGCTTACTGCCAATTTTTCCTCGGTATTCTAATTCTGTTAGGTTTATTGTACCCGGTTTAATCTGGATTTCAGTATTAAGAAAAGTACCATCTTCTGCAGCAAAAACCTTATCTAAGCTTCCAGGATATTTCTCACATATCTCTTTTAGTAGCTGATTAACTTTATCAACATATTGGGCAAGATCAATTCTAAGAAAACCTTCTGATAACAAGCTACGGATCAGACCGTCATCAATTGGAATATCAATGTGTTTATGCCAAAAATCCAAAAAACCGTAAAGTGCATAAGTAATATAAGTCTTACCAGTGTTATTTTCTCCGCAGATGATAGTCATATCACCTAATGAGAATTCTGCTTGTTTTATTATGCCGAGGTTTTTCAGATTTACAGTTAGACTCATACAAACACCCCCTCTATTGTCATTGTAACATCTCAACAAAAGCATCCACGTCAGTTGTCGGTTCTTGGCAAACATAATTCTCACAGACATAAGCAGTTGTGCTGTTATCTATAAGTGATTTGTTCGCGAGGAGTGGGAGTGTAGCGTCGTCTGCGGATTCACGCAAAGCAACGATCTTATTCGGGAGATACATGCCGTGTAATGCTGCTAACATTGCATCCGTTTTTGCATCATCTCTATTGCCAACGATTGCGATCTCTTTCGGTGTTGAAAGCAGAAACGCTAACTCACAGAGCAGCTGCCCCGAACCCGATGGCATCACGTCCATCTGATGAAAATAGAGATTTAATGTATCCACTGCTTTGGCGTGGAATTCTGGTTTGTCCAGATGCTTAGCAAGACGTAATAGACTATGAATTGCCATAGATGCACCTGCAGGTGTGGCTCCATCATAAGCAGATTTGGATTGAACGATGAGGGATTCATGGGCTTTGCCCGTGAAAAAGAAACCTTCCCCATCAACATCTGCAAACTGCTCTATCATGATATTGGCAAGTCGTTCTGCTTCAGTAAGCCATTTCGCGTCAAAACTCGCTTCGTATAATGCAACTAAACCCGCGATGAAATATGAATAATCTTCAAGGTAGGCATTCAAATGGCTTTTACCTTCTCGGTAGGTACGTAACAGTAGACCATCCTCCTGGGAAAGTGTTGTCAACACAAACTCAGCGGATTTTTCGCATGCAGTCAAATACTCAAGTTTGCCTGTGAGTTGATATCCCATCGCCATACCGCGTATCATGATACCGTTCCAACTCGTCAGGATTTTGTCATCCAGTCCCGGTTTAATCCGCTTCTCTCTTTCCGTAAATAGTTTCTTTTTGCAATCTGTTAGGAGCGTGTCTAATGCATCTTGATCAATTCCCAATTTTCTGGCAAAGACATCAGATGGAGTCTGTATGTGTAGGATGTTTTCACCTTCAAAGTTTCCATGTGGTGTGATGTCGTAAAACTCACAGAAGATCTCCGCGTTCTCCTCTCCGATAATGTCTTCCACTTCATAAGGTTCCCACACAAAGAATTTACCTTCAACCCCTTCGCTATCAGCATCTTGTGTGGAATAGAAACCACCATTTTCAGCGTCGTACATTTCGCGTAAGACATAATCTAATGTCTCCGTAGCAATATCACGGTAGAACATATTCTGTGTTGCTTGATACGCTTCAAAATAGGCAACAACGAGTTGAGCATTGTCATAGAGCATCTTTTCAAAATGTGGAACAAGCCAACGTGCATCTGTAGAATAGCGATGAAAACCACCACCCAATTGGTCATACATACCGCCGCGTGCCATCTTTTGCAATGTGAGTTCTACCATCTCTAAAGCATTTGCATTACCGCTATGATGCCAATAACGCAAAAGAAAAGGCAATCCCATACTTGGTGGAAATTTCGGTGCATTGCCGAAACCACCGTATTGTGAATCAAATTGTGAACGATAGTGTTGAAACGCCTTTGTCATGAGTTCTTCTGTCAATTCATTTTCATGAGAACTCACAAGATTACTCATCTGATTGAGTTGGGCAGTGATCTGATCTGCCTGTTCCAAAATCTGATCGTTTTTATCATTGTATGCCTCTATCACTGCGTACATTACCTTTGGAAAACCGGGTCTTCCATATCTGTCTTCAGGTGGATAGTAAGTACCACCGAAGAAAGGTTTCAGATCAGGCGTAAGGAATACTGTCATGGGCCAACCCCCTTGACGCGTCATGATCTGGACTGCGTTCATGTAGATTTCATCCAAATCTGGACGTTCTTCTCTGTCAACCTTTATATTGACAAACAGTTCGTTCATGATTGCAGCGATTCCCTCATTTTCAAAGGACTCACGTTCCATTACGTGACACCAATGGCAGGCAGAATAGCCGATACTCAGTAATATAGGTTTCTGCTCCTGTTTTGCATGCGCTAATGCTTCTTCACTCCACGGATACCAATCAACGGGGTTGTGTGCATGTTGGAGTAGATAAGGACTTGTTTCGTGAATCAGACGGTTTGTATGTTTGTGTGAGTCATTCATTCCATTTTCTCCGATGTCAGTCTACCTGCGTGTTCAATCATTTCGCGTAATGTATCAAGATTTACATCCTCAAGTTTATTAAAACTAATACTACTTTTTCCTGTCTTGACTTTACCGAGTTGGGACTTATAGATTTCAGCCAAGTACTTTCTACCTTCAACAGCGTTAACATAGACGCTGAAGTAGTTTTTCTGTCGGGTTAATCCTATGAGGAACCATTCTACCTGTTTCTTATCGGAGCGCGTGTATGAGAAATTTCCGTAGCCGATGATTCTTTGTTCACTTCCACCCCAGAAAACACCTTCCCACATACAGGTGTCTTGTCCCGGTAAAGCAGTCTTGATAAGTGTGTGGAGTTCCTGTAAAACTGTCTTGATTTCTTGTTCTTGACTGTTGATATATTCTTCAGGTAAAGTTTCTACCCGTTCCATCTTATCTCCTTTGGTGTTGTTACGTGATTTATTCGTGCAAAGAATACTGCCCGGGAAGGACTCGAACCTTCACACCATGATCCAGAGTCATGTGTCCTGCCGATTAGACGACCGGGCAAAATCGTGGCATGCTGAACAGCACCATTTAAGTATATCCTGTTCTCTGCTGAATGTCAATATGATTATGGGTTGCGGTAAAGGGTAAAGGATGATCACATCCTTTGGTAAACAAAGAGATCCTAAAAAAGAGAGTCTACGTCTCTTTCATGCTTGAATGGTGTTTTGCGGTTGGTGCGTTGTGTGTGCGTGCGGTTTGGATGTGTGTTATACCGTCAATTATCACCGGTACACCGCGAAAGAGACAGATAGCGACAGCCGTTATTGCAAGGATATGTGTTACAGTCTGAATATTTTCTAAGTATTCTGGGAAGAGTTCATGACTTTGTAGCATGAGGCATAAAGCCATTGCACAAAAAGCACACATTTTTGAGGCACCGGATAAGAACCGTGAGATGCGCGAACTGGTTATTGCACGTGTCCACGTTCTTGTCATCATTTCAAAAGGAGTGTTGTCATTGCTGATCGCGATACTACGTATTGCGTCAGTGGTGAACCCGCGTGTGAGGACAGCAATCGGCATCCAGATGTGGATAATATCGTTGACTGCAAAGTAAATCCAAAACACATTTTCAATGATCCTGTCCGCTGCAATATCAAACACCGCACCGAACACTGATGTGGTGTGTGTCCTGCGCGCCACATACCCATCTACAGCATCTAAAATGAAAATAAGAGCAATTATAGCAAGGGCAACTGAATCTATGACTATGTTTTTGCCAAAGCGTGTGATGATAAGAAAGGTGAGGAATATACGGATCAACGTAATAATGTTTGCTGTCATGGTGTCCTTGCTACTTTAGGAAAGGCTTTGTCCTCAATTTCAGGGGTATTCGGAGTTTCCCCTTTTTAAGTATAATCTGTTTGGGGTGTATGTCTACTACGAAAGTATCCTCTGCTATTTTAGTGCCGATGGAAACGATCCGTATATTTTTAGGTTCATGTGTCTGTTGTAATATAGCGGATGCTTCTATTTCTCTGCCGAGTGGTATCTGTGTACCGATAAGTCTGTATGTTGTCGCTTCTATTTTAGGGGGTTTGTATCCAAGTGGTGCGAAGATGTTATTCTCAATGATAATGTTATAGAATACTTCCTGGTGGTCAATCGGTTCCGGTATTAGGTGTTCATAGAGTTTTGTATTTCTCTTGACAAGTTTCTTGCGTTCAATTTTTGGAACAACATAAATCTTTTCTGGTGTCTTATTTCTGTTCCGTTGGATCATAGCGTTGGTAAGTGCAAGACAGCAGAGGAGTGCGATTCCGACAATACAGCAACGTTTCAAAATACGCATTATTTCTGTTTATCTCTATTTGGCGGAGATTTTTGGAGATATTTCGGATCTGTTTGTATGTCGGGTGGATAGTGTATCTCCCATATTTTGACTGCAGTATTATCAGTCTGTTGTTGTGGATAGACCGGCACGAAAGCCGCGCCGTGTTGATTTCGGTAGAATAACTTGATAGCAAGACTGTTCCAACGCTGCGGTGAGAGGTAATGAATGGCTTCTTGATGTGTTTTTTTATCAAAGAAGTGTAGTAATCCTCCGTTTTTATCTGTTGCTATTGGGTGTTCGTGATTATCTTGTGTGTGTGCATCTTCGTTGCTGTCGTTGCTGTAATGGGGTTTGGCATATCCGAGTTTCACTGTTTTTTCGTTTGTGAGTTTCGCGGTGGCTAAAGCGTGTGTGTGCTGGAAGTTTATCTCCACAAACTTTATAGCGGTATTTTTGGGTGTAGGTACCATTCGGTAGTGTTTGCTGCCGATGTGTGTGTTCGGTTTAAGCGGTATCATACCACGTGTTTTTTCGTTTGCGTTTTGTGTGATACCGTGTAAGACAGAATTTTCAGTGAGTAGCAGATGTGTTACGTTGTGTGTTTTGAGAAACGTTAAGGCTTCGTTCTCATCTGTTGTTAGCAACATGTTTTCATAGAGGTGTATCCAGTGTAATATAAAATGGTCGGGGTCTATGATCGTTTTGACGTTCCCGATGGCACTTAGCATGTGTCCGTAGCTCCAAGGGGCAGCAAGGACGCTTTCTGTTGATAGTTTTTCTTGTATCCAGTTGCATGCGTTTGCTATCGGTGTATCTTTACCGGGAAAGACATGCTCAGGTTCTATTTTTACGTTGTATCCTCTGTGAGCGAGTGAGGGCATGTTGGTGCCTGGGGGTTCGAAAAAGAGCAGAAGTGCAATAGCACCGAGTGTGACAGCGGGTTTTGTGAAGCGATGTATTCTCTGATAGGTTTTCACGGCTGTTTTGCTGTTTATATATTCTGTGCTGTGTGTTGCTATGTGCTTTATGCCTATCGCGGCAAAGAGCGCAATTGGTACGCCGATAAAGAAGTCGTAGCGGACAGCATCGCGTGCAAGTCCCAGCCAGAGTAAGAGCCAGAATGCAAAAGTAACGTAAGTCAGTTCGTGCTTGACAGGTTGATCGCGCAACACTGCGACGCCGAGTGCGGCGATTGGCGTGAAGGCGACCGCACCATAGAATAGATACTCACAGATAACAGGCGATAGAATTCGGTATAAATACTGCCTGAGAAATGTCGCAGCGATGAAAAAAGCAAGTGTCGCTGCCAAAAAGATTGCTTTCTTCCCCCAGATTCTAATGCAACCTACACTTATACACAGACAGGCAATAAGCAGGACGTGCCCATAACGTCCATACCAGAACCTATCTGGAGGGGATTGGAGTTCTCCCACCATTTTCATGATTGCTGCACTGCTGAATGGTAAAATCCCTTCTGTGAAAGTATCGCGGGCAAGGAAGATAAGGGCAAGGGCGATAAGTAAACAGAACGCACAACACACAAGGGAGAGCGCACGAGAAGATAACTGGTCGGTGAAAAACTTTGAAAGCGCATGTTTTTTCCACGTGAGAAAGTAACGTAGACTTCGTAGCAGCAGCATAACGAGCGGGGGAAGCAAAACGAATACGGATGCATAGCTCGCCCAACTGCTACCAGTGCGATACGCAGGTGAAAATATATAAAGTGTCGGCACGAACAACAACACCCACAGCAGATACTCGGAGAGGTTCTCTTCTGTATCTGTTGTCAGATAACGCCAGAGTTCAAGCACAACTATCGCAAGGGTGAAACCGCCAAACCCTTCCCAACTCATTCCACCTATAAAGACAAAAATACCCGAAACGGTAGTGCACAAATACCGAACACTTTTACGTGGCGTGTCCTCTTTCCATAGATAACAGACAACCGCGAGTGTGCCGGTCATCAAGCACCACGCATCTCTATCGCTAAAGCCTGCTGAACTACGTTCTATGATACCCGGCATCAATGTTAGCAATAGTCCGACTATAGACGCGCTCAGTATACCGAAACGACTATAAACGAATAGACACAGAAACAACAGCACGACAGAGAAGCATAGTACAGGCACGACCCGTTGCACTTGATAAACTGTTATGTCCGGTAGGAACAGCTTTAGAATACGATATGTGAGCGCGATCGCATAACTGTAACCGTTGAAGGTCTGGCGTAAATCCCTACCGAGCGGCACCCACCGTCGACCGTCTACGGCGGGTAATGTGCCTTCGGTTATAATCGTTTTTGCTTGCGTATAATACATAAACGCATCATTAGACGCAAATTGCCCCGTAGGGATGTTGGCTACACCTTGAAGACGGATTTTACTACCTACGAAGAGAAGCAAGAGTAGCAGTGCTAAAGCACCGATGTGTCTGAAGATCGTCTCAGATTTCATTTAGTCTGCAGCCTTTGGAAAATGTAGTGTCGTATCAAGCTCTACTGAACGCCAATAGTTGAGACTGTTGATAACATAACTTTTGAGGATATCTGCCTCTAACACTTCCCAAGATGCGTCTGGAGGCAACCCACGATGTGATACGTAAATACGACGCTCCGAGATGTCCAGGATATCCCAATACAAGCGCGTTGAATATAAATAGCGACGCTGCTCAGTTAGAGCTTTTTCATAGTCCAAGTAGGCTATAAAGGGACTACCGAGGGCAAGCATTCTTGCAAGGAAGGCATTAGGCGGATATACTTTGTCAAGTTCACACATCATATCCACGAACGCCGCATTATGACCATACTTCGCTATCAACTGCGGATGCCACAAATCATGCATTTGGGCAACAGTGTAAGGTTGATACACTCGCTTGACAGCGGGAAGGTCAAGTGCTTCCCAGTCTGTTATCCAGTGGAGCTTTTCGAGTTCAGGAACACCAAACGGCATTACGTCCAGATAGTAGACCACTGCCACCGCAACTATGAAAAGCAAGAAGACAATTAAATACCTATGCGGTTTCATCTATTGCGTTTCATCAGACGAAGCAGGTGGTTCAGATGGCGGCTTCGGCGGTGCAGGTCTTTGTGGCGGTTTCAGTTCTTGTGCAGGCGGCTTAACTCGCTTGCCAAAGTGACGCTCTAACTGATCCGCAAGTGTCGCGTTATCTTCCCGTATATGACGCATACCGTCTTCATAACCGTATTTAAAAAGGGTGCCTAATGCACGCTCAAGACGTTCTGGGGTAATCTGTTCTAACTGCTCTACAGGATGCTCCGGTAAGAACTGTTTGCGGAACTGACGTTCAAGTTGCTTCTCTATCTCAGCATCAGACATCGTAGAAAACGATTCAAGTTGCCGCATACGACCCGCAAACTTTTCATACTCTGACTTCGCTGCTTCGCGGGCTGCTTTTTGCGCAGCTGACGCTGCTTCGCGGGCTGCCATAGATGCGGGATCCTCACTGATATAGGCATTATAATGCTCCAGGGTCTCCGTAGACATTGGCTTCCCGGTTATTTCCTGATAACGTTCTGGGGAGACGATCGTGCCATCGTGGGCACGCAGTCCCTCTGGCACATAGTCATAAGTGCGTTCTCTATTCCACTTTTCACGGTCAAAAGGCTCTGGTTTTTCTACAATATTGTAGTTTTCGTCAATGTAAACAATTTCCATGTCCTCTGGTTCAATGCCTTTGCGAAGGAGGTTTTTCTGCTGTTCACCTGTTAGCATACTACCCCATGTTGTCATACCTCCAGCGTCATAGTCCATGCGAACGTATGTCATATTACCAAATACCGGTAGATAGATGTCAGGCGAGTTTGGTGGAAAGACCACCATCACCATTTCATCCGGGTTTTCTCTGGCAACTTCACTGACGATATTATACTCCCATATCTGCCTATTAATAAAACCATCTTCATATTCCGAAAAATCGGTCGTTGGAGGGATACCCCGGAGGCCAGATGTCCATTCTTTTGGATTATCTTTGAGTTTAACAAGATCATTACGCAGTTTGAGAATATAACTGTAATCACTGTATTCTTTGAACTCAACATCTTTATCAAGGAACCTTTGGAGCCATGCTTCCTTTGGATAGTGTGAGTCCCACTCTACACTTTTGGGTTCCTTTTCCATGAACTTTGCATCAAACTCAGCTATTAGGGCAACGGGTTCCTGAGGTCCCTGGTATTCCCGTTCATATTTAAAAAGTTTCTCCCAGTCTTCAGGCGGCGGGTTCACAGGATACGGGGGCGGTGCCATTCCAGCTGCTTTGAAACGTTCTGCATCCTCTGTCTGTTGTGCAGTAATCACCTTGAGAATATCAGCAAACTCTTCAGCTGTCGCATCCGCATCTGTATTTGAGGACAAAATCTTTATGCGGAGTTCCCGCCATTCCTCCCACGTAGAAACAAGTTGTTGCTTTGCAGCTTCCTGTTCCTCCTCTGAAATAAAGGGAGCAAAGGGTGATAAATCAGTGGGAGTTCCCCCTACTTCTGTATCCACTTTTTCTGATTGGCGAATCTCCGATACATCGTTGCGGAATAAAAGAAAAAGTGTTCCACCAAAGAGTAGAAAGATAAAAAATAAAAAAGACAAATACTTTCGTGGCATGATTTCTCCATTTACTTTGTTAGTGGTAGTGAGGTGTTTCTAGTCATATTCAGAAATCTTTGGAGTGTGAATCACAGAACCGAAATCTGAGACCTCATCGTCATCAAAATCAAAAAAAGCAAGGGCTGCTGAATACGCATATCTGTCAAAATCAAGGGACACTGCAACGCCACGAGCGATTGCTGTTTTTCCTATAGTCACTGTATATTCCTCCCCCACGGTTACTGTTTTCACATCTACACTCCCATGTGCCCATTTTGCACCTACTTTGGCTCTGTCATCCCCAGCACCAAATGTTAGTTCAAATGTTTTAGAAGTTGAGATGCTATCTGCAACAATATCTACACGTTTTACTTGAGTGACATCAACTTTCAGAATAAGATCATCGGGTTCACCGTTGAAGTGTTCGTGGTAAGGTTCATTGGATATTGTTTTTGGATCGCGTTGGTGTCCACTACAACCTCTTCTCGGATTCCAACTGTCACAATAATCGTCCCAGTATGAATGCCGAAAATTGTACCCCCTTCTATGAACCATTACATGTCCAGTTCCTTTTTTAGTATCGGTTTCTGTCCAAGCTTCGGGAGGCCAAGCACTTACAGAAACTGACGCATTGATACTCTTAGCATCAATATATGATGTCAGTTTCCAATTCTCATCATCCTGATAGGCACCATAAGAGGCAGCCGTGTTTTCGTTGCTATACTTCCAACCCTTCACAGTGAGCTCACACACACCATCACTAATCGGCAGCATAACCAAACCCGCAAGGGCAACAAGAGACAGACATCCTAAAGTTATCGTAATCGTTAGATTTTTATAGCGCATTATTCAATCTCCTTATATTATCAGTAGACTGTTTAAATTTCTGACAGTTATGCAGTTATAGATAACAATAATAGGAGACGCAAATATAGTATCACGTTCCCGTGTTATTGTCAAACAGAAAAGTTGCATTGCTGTCCAAACATGGTGCAATGCAACAACAAAAGCCCGCGACGAAATATTTCGGGCGAGCACAAAAATATCGCAGTTTTCTATTTCTGCGATGAAACTTGGTATTTTTAAAATTAAGAATGTAAAGTCGCTATAGCGAGTCGAGTCGAGTCGAGTCGAGTCGAGTCGAGTCGAGTCGAGTCGAGTCGAGTCGAGTCGAGTCGAGTCGAGTCGAGTCGAGTCGAGTCGACTCGAGTCGAGTCGAGTCGAGTCGAGTACTCCGGGCTGGTATTTTCCAAAATCGTAGTGTTTACATGTCGACTCATCATCTCAAATCTCCACATTCAAAATTTTCTACTTTAAGTATTATACACTGCATATATACCTTTTGTCAAATAAATTTCAATAAAAATTACAATAATTATGGCGAAATTTGCACTTTTTATCTAAATTATGCGAAAAGTTACGGTTTTGTTCAAAATAAAAATCGCTGACATTTCACTTTATTACCCTCGCTTTTAGCAGTATATCCTACAAATAAACTTAGTGTTGAGAAAAAAGTTGACATGGGGTGTGTAAACTTTTTGTCATCTTTTCTGTCAGAATCGCGGATTATCGCGCCCCAGTTAACATAGCTGGCATAGATGTGCACGGATTGTGCGGATTATTGGCTTGAAAATTCAAGGATGTATGCATAGGATAAGCATTTTTACACAACAGATAGGTAATCAGCAAACGATTCAGAAGAAGACATTCTTTGTGAATAACACCTTGATACACAAACTTAACAATCCGCATCATCTGTGATAATCCGCGATTCCGACAGTGCGATTCTGACAGTTAAAGGGTAAAATCTTTACGCGTCCGTTTATGTACATAGCACTCCGCATGAAGTTTAAATAATAATTTAGGTAATACGTGGAGATACCCGGCAGAATACGCTTATGGTATTCTGCATTGGTTAGGAAACCGTACCTTCCGGGTCTGGGAAAAATAAAATATTACCCAATTTAAAACTTTAACTTCATCTGGAGTGCAGCCCGTTGACAATCCTTTTTCTATAGACATATTGCTCCGCTGGAGCAAGGTTCAGCGATCTTTTTTAAGTGACAAAAACTTTACACACCCATTCGCAAAAGAGAACTACTATTTTTTTTCGGTTTTTGGTATAATGACTTCATTATACCAAAAGAGTTCTCTTTTGACAGAACTTATTGAATTATTTATCAAACTCACGTAAACTATAAAGTTTTTCCCTGTAATAAAGGAGAATGATTATGAATAAATATACCTTTGAAGAGCTTCATGAGGACATCTATATACTTGAGGCGGTTGGTTTGGAAATGATTGCTTATGCGGATGGTGTCTTGAGAGCTGCGGCAGTGGAAATAGATTCTCGGCTTGCTTATGCTGTGGCAGCACAACAAATTACTTATGTATCAGAAAAAACTGCATTCCTCAAGTTATATCCCGATCCGAAACAAGTTTCAGTTTACCGTATGCTGTTAGCACATGGTACTTTATGTGAAATTCGTTTATTAACTTCCGATATGCAACAAGAATTACATGCCTTCTGGGAGAGCTTTTATTTCCGAAGAGAGGATCAAAAAATAAGTGAAACAGATTCAATCAAGTACCAGAAAATATTGATGAATTGTAGCAACACCGGATTTGAAGCGATGGATATGGAGTTATTAATACCAGAACCCGGTCAAGACAGCAAATATTGGGATAGGATGGTAGAGATATCAGATTCCCTAAAAGGCACTAATGCAGCTCAACATATTCTTTCTATAATCTGATGCTTATTTGAGTCTGGGATCGCGATCACTCAAAAAAACTTCCGTTTTAGTAGACTCCTGGGTCTGTTATGTATATCGCCAAGTTACAGGCATTCCGCTTTGTTTTTTGTAATGTTATTTAGATGGAAGGGTGGGTTACTTCACTTTGATGACAACAAGCGTAATATCGTCTTCCTGCGGTTTTCCTTTCGCCCAAGAAGTACTCGCTTCAAACATGTGTCTGATAATTGCTTTTGGAGATTTATCTGCAGCTTCTGTAAAATGTTCCTTCGTTTTCGGATAGTCTAACATTTCGTTTTCAGGATTCAACATTTCGGGTAGACCATCGCTCATCATTAAGACAGTATCACCAGACTGAAGTTCAAAAGATGTTTCTTGTCGATTAGTTCCAATAGCTCCACCCAAAGGCATTCCTTCAAGAAGTATCTCCTCCACCAGGTCATCTTCGCATCGATAGATGAGAGTTGGCGGCATTCCTGCGGATGCAAGCGTCAGTCTATTATCATTGAATGTAGCGAGCGTCATTGCCATGTAGAGTCTTTTGAGATTCATACTCTTTATCCCCTGTGAGATACGTTCAAGTGTGGCAAGGTTTCCTGATCCTGGTACGGATGTTTTGAAAAGACTCTTGACAGCAGAAACCACAAGTCCAGCGTTCATACCGTGCCCTGTGGCATCTCCGATAGCGATAGTAAGTTGACCTTCTTCAGTGAGATTGAAGTCGTAATAGTCCCCACCGACCTCTGTCGCAGGGCGTATTTCAAAAGCCACATCAAGATTGGGAAGTTCAGGTGGAGCATCTGGTAGCATTGACATCTGGAGTTCACGCGCCTCTTCCAATTCCTCTGTTTTGCGGGTGTTTTCGACTTCTAAGAGTTGTCGCTCAAGCTCTTCTGTCTCAAGTTTTCGTCTGGTTCTGGAGACATTGCGGGCAAGATACACCGACATAGAAAAAAGCGGTATGAGGATTATTGATAACACTCCCAATTGCCAGTTAATTGCAAATTTTGTTTGTGAGAGAAAGGCACCAAGTGTGAACGGTAGTACAAAAGGCGCGATCGAACCGATCCCAAATATCCACGCGCCATCTTTTTTCTTAAAAACGGCGACAATTATCACGCGGACCATCTCTAAAAACGTTAACCCTGTAAATAGAAGTATTAGTAAAATCGCAAATCTCAACCCCCTCGCAAACAAGCTAAAACAGATGGTGATAATCCATCCTGTGAGAAAGAACCAAAACAGTTTGGGCAGCTTCTTATAAAAGAGTGTATAGAGAAATAACATTCCCGACACAAACATTAATACATATACGCAGGCAAGTAACCGAAGTAGAAGCAGAATATGTGTGCTACTTGTTGTCCACAAGATAAATTGGAATGTGAGAAAAATAAATGCTCCGATGCTTCCTGTTGATATTGCGAAATAGAGGTTTTCCCTTGCCCGAGGATAAAAGAAAAACAACAGAAAATGCTGCAGCATCAGAAAAACGGAAACCGCCGTCCAAACCATTTGTAAAGTGGTGCCTTGGCGAAGAGTGTTGACACGTCCTTTAATGCTTTCATTCAGCGGTGCAACTACAAGCCAAAAGCCGCGGACAGGTATTGATTGAGAAGACGCAAAGTTGGAATACCGAACTGCAATGACATGGTCGGTTTTACCGGAAAACGAGATGACCTGTGGGTCTCGTTCCCAATAAGGTTTCTCTTCTTCTTTGCGTGTACCTACTGTCCCAAATTCATAAATCAACTCGCCATCAAGATAGATTTCAGAAGCTCCTGCATGATATATCATCTGGAGTGCCAGCGGGGTATTCCAGAGCTGCTTATCTGGAACAGACACGTGTAGTCTGAACCAACCTATTCCCTCCCACCCGCTATCGGTCAATTTATCTTGGGTCAGCAATGTACCAAGTGTGAAAATGGATTCCCATTCGGTATCATCAAAAGTTGGACTTGCCCATTCTGGGTTATCTCCCGGATGATACTTCCAAGGATAAACTAATAATTCTACGTCAGAATTCGCTTCGTTTAATTTCAGCACAAGTTTATCGGGAATAGTTTCACTGTCTTGTGCTACTGTTTCGCCAATAAAACCAAACGCAACTAAAAAGAGATGGATTATTAGAACAAGCTTATGTTTCATAAAGAACAGAATGTTTTAAAATGATGAGTGATTATCACGAAGGAAGTTTATCTAACGCCTGTTGAAGGTCAGTGATAATATCTTCTTTGTCTTCTAAACCTATTGAAAACCTGACCAAACCATCTGTTATACCGGTCTTCTGTCTGACATCCTTCGGGACATGTGAATGGGTCGTTGATGCGGGATGACAAACTAATGTCCGTACGTCACCTAAACTTACTGCAAGCGTGCAGATTTGAAGTTGATTAACAAGCTGTTCCCCTGCGGTGCTCCCCCCCTTGAGTTCTATTGTTATCATCCCGCCATATCCGTTCATTTGACGTTTAGCGAGGTTATATTGCGGGTGACTGACCAAACCAGGATAACGCACCCACGCAACTGCCGGATGTGTTTCAAGAAAAGAAGCGATCTCTAAGGCGTTCTCACAGTGACGTGTAAACCTTAGAGGTAATGTGGGTATTCCGAGCAGAGTTAACCACGCGTTGAATGGACTTATGACTGCCCCGAAGTTTCTTAAAGTGACTTTATGTGCACGTTCAATGAATTCTTTTCTTCCCACTATTGCACCTGCGATAACTGCCCCGTTTCCACTCAAGTATTTCGTCATACTGTGGAGGACAACATCAATACCGAGAGAAATCGGTTGTTGACTGCAGGGTGTGGCAAACGTATTGTCAATGATCGACGTTATACTATGCGATTTTGCTATGTCTGCACATGCTGAAAGGTCAATAAGCTTCAATAATGGATTGGTAGGACTTTCAAGATAAAGCACTTTTGTGTCAGGACGAATTGCATTTGCAACGTGGTTGGTATCAGTGGCATCTATAAATGTGGTTTCAACTCCCATTCTACGCAGTTCAACGCTCAGGAGATTATATGTTGCTGAATAAAGGTTGTCCATTGCGACGACATGTCCACCATCAATTAGAGCGGTCAGTAGTGCCGTGCTAATTGCTCCCATGCCAGAAGCGGTGGCTAAAGCAGCTTCTCCTGCTTCAAGTACAGCGAGTTTTAGTTCTAATGCTTCCTGGGTAGGATTACCCCACCGAGTGTAGACATAGCCACTCTCTTCATCTATAAACGCTAATGCACACTCTTCTGTCGTTTGGAAGCTAAAAGTGCTGTTCTGATAAATCGGTGGTAATAAAGGAATCCCCGTTTTACCAGAGAAATCGTCCTGTGTGTCAGTTGTTCGTTCTAACCCCGTTTCTCCGGCATGAATTGCCTCAGTTGATTTACCCATAAATTTTTTGTTATTCCCTGTTTTGTTATTCGCTGTTTTATAATTCATTGGGAAGAAACCTTTCGCTTTGATTTTAATTCCTTGACCGGGTAACCTTCAAGTGATAGCAATTGTTGTTTTAGTTCAAGTCCACCGCCATAACCCCCTAAATTCCCATTACTTCCTATTACCCGATGGCACGGAATGATGATTGTAATTGGATTACTTCCAGTAGCATTTCCGACAGCACGCACAGCTTTCGGTCTTCCAATCTGTTCTGCGATCCATTGGTAGCTGCGCACCTCACCGTGAGGAATTTGATGAATAGTTTCCCACACCAACTTCTGAAATACTGTTCCCTCCTCTATTTTAACCGAGATTTCTCTAAAATCAACAGGCTCACCGTCAAAATATCGATCCAAAATCTCTTTTGTTTTTCTTAGTAGATCTGTCCGTGGTGTGGATGGTGGCTTAAAAAACCTTGAATCGTTGTTGAAAAATATTTCTGAAATATGAGAATGCTTTTGAATAATATCTATATGTCCAATATGTAGTTTATATCTGAGATTTTCTTGACCGTAATAGGTCGCTACATGTTTAGATATCTGTTCTATATCGTTAGAGTCCAAATCATTCTCATCCATGTCTACAAAAGTTTTAAAAAGTCTCTTGTCCATTTTAATTTGACCTTCCTTATATTTTTAAGGTATGCTATACTTGAAATATGGCTATTTTTGAAACATCAGAACAACTCTATTCTTACATTAGTGAACTGTTTGAAGAGCTTGCTGCTTTACCTGAAGTCCAAGAAGCACTTGAATCATTAAAGTTATGTGTTAGATTTAATCATACCATGCCTGATTGCGTGATGACATTAACTGTTTCAGATGGCAAATATACTATTTCTCACAATGCCAGTGATAATACGACTCCCGATGTTGAACTCACTATGACGGGGGATGTAGCACACAAATTCTGGACAGGCGAACTCAATGTAATGGGTGCTATTACGACCCGTGAGATCGGTATTTCAGGTTCTTTAGGTAAAATAATGCGGCTTTCACCGCTTATTAAGGCAGCAATTCGTCATAACAAGAAACGTGGTTAACTGTCTTATGTTTTCAAGATTAACTTACAATCCTTCTAATTTAGTATATCAAAGGAGAACTAAATGACATCAGAATCCCTTAAACCTTATGTGAAGCAGCTCCGTGTAGAGGGTTGGTGTGTGCTTGAGGATGTTATCCCAACCGATGTTGTGGATACAGTCCGTGAAGAGGTTGAGACCTCTGAATCCGATTATGGTGAATTTAGCAAGGAGAACGGCAGATGGGCGCGTAATGTAATTAGTTTCATGCCGAAGTTTGCCGAACATCTTGCCAATGAACGTCTTTTGGATGTTATTCGCCAACGTTTGGGACCGCAAGTCCGTATTTCACAAACGGAATATAAGATTCGTCCTCCGCATTACAACTTAGTCAGAGCATATCACTCTGATTTTCCTTACGACTTAAATCAGAAATGGCATATTACACAACCTTTTCCCAGAGCTGTCATCGGGATTACCACACTCTGGATGCTTACCGATTTTACAACAGAAAACGGTGGCACTTGGATTGTCCCGAAATCGCATGTTGACCTCAGAAATCCGAGAGGTAAAGAGGATGGCATTGGAGACCGCAATCCAATTTCGGGTGAAATGCAAGCTGTTGGTAGTGCTGGCAGTGTGTTAATTATGGACAGTCGCATTTGGCATTCAAATGCTGAGAATCCCAGCGATACTCGCCGAACCGCAGTTGTCGTTAGATATGCACCGTGGTGGCTAAATTTAGAACTTTTTGGTGTCAATACGGCGACAATTCCGGGTGAAGTATTTGATGCGTTCCCAGATGATGTCAAACTGCTCTATGAACACCGAGCCGAAGACCACGAACCTTCTTATTGGGTATAAAGTAGTAGGCACATACTCTGTGCCGTAACAAAAGGAGCTTATTTATGTCAACAACACTTGTACATATCGGTGTCCGCACAACAGACCTTGAAAAGAGTATCCGTTTCTGGCGTGATGGATTAGGTTTACGGGTCTTTTCAACGAAGAACGGATGCTACGATCTAACTGATGGCTATCACAATTTTCGTGTATTTCAACACAACGGTCCTGAACGTCCTAAGCATGTCGGTGGCATGTTAGACTATCTCCATATCGGTGTTCGCGTCCCTGATTTACGAGAAGCTGCACAACGCTGTGAAGACCTCGGTATTGAAATTACCTGGGAAGGGTTAGATGGCACCAAACCCTACGACCCGAATTCCGATGAATTGCCTTCGGAAGCCTTCAAAGTTGAAGACCCGGATGGGATCGTCGTTGACATTACTGAACGCGATGATCAGTGGCCCGGTGTTGATATTGAAAGCAAAGATTGAACTATTTCTTCCTCCTGTCGGCGCGGCTGCGTACCGCGCCATTCACCCCCGGGCATAAACCACCCCCTCGCATACACCACAGTTACTCATCACCACCTAAAAGTCCCAATCGGAAAAGATAATAAAGCAGTGTCAATAGACTTGTAATTGCTGCTGCGAGATAGGTGAGGAAAGCAGCGTTTAACACTTTACTTGCGTGACGATTCTCTTCGGGTGAAAGCATTCCTACCTCATCCATTGCGATTTTGGCACGACGACTTGCATCCCATTCAACAGGTAGCGTTACGAGAGAAAATACGACACCGACTGAGAATAGAATTACGCCTACCAATATTAGTGACTTTGCCATGAGCACGAATCCAGCTATAATCACAATATAGGAAAATATGGAACTGAAATTGGTTGCTGGAACAAGCGCGCTGCGTAAACTTAGCATCGCATATCCGTGTGAGTCCTGCATAGCATGTCCTGCTTCGTGGCATGCAACACCTATGGCTGACAAGGAATTGCTTGAATACACATCGTCAGACAACCGTAACACTTTTTTACGAGGATCGTAGTGGTCACTTAACATCCCTCTTGTGCGTTCAATTTTGACATCACGGATTCCATTTCTCTCCAACATGAGTGCTGCTGCTTGTGCACCTGTCATCCTATTTCGCGAACCGACTTTAGAGTACTTTGAAAAAGTGGCTTTTGTCTTCCATGTCGCATATAAGGATAGCAGAAGTCCAGGTCCTATGAATACAAAGTACCAAGGGTCAAAAAGACCAAAAATCATGATGAAAACCTCCAAGTATTATGTTTATCTCAGTTTATGCGCAAATTAGTGTATATTAGATGTATGAAATTATACCTTGTTTGCGTTGAGAATTCAACTGAATTTAAACCTGATTTACCCAAAGTATTTTCAGCGTCAAAATTTGTATGTCTTACCATAATGTCCAGAATTATGAACAATCGCCGTCCCAAAATCAACAAACAGATAGATAAACACACCCTATAGGAGCGACACAGATGAAGAACATGTTGAATTCAGTGTTGATATCGTTTTTAGTTATATTCACATTCACACCAACCATTTTAGCCCAAGACTCCCCACAATGGCATCTACCCGATAGGGTGAAAGCACGGTACGGAAAAGGAAATGTCCACGAGATAAAGTACTCTCCCGATGGCACAATGATGGCAGTCGCCAGTGCAATCGGTATCTGGATATACGACGTTCAAACAACAGAAGCACGCCACCTACTTTCGGGACATACTCGTGCGGTGAGGAGCATCGATTTCAACGCGGATGGCACACAGATTGTCAGTGGTAGTGTGGACAAAACCGTGCGTGTCTGGGATGTGGCAATGGGTATAGAGGTAAATATGTTCACAGGACACACAGATACCGTCTCAGCCGTCGCGTTCAGTCCGGATGGCAACACCATCGCAAGTGGCAGCTACGACAAGACAATTCGGTTGTGGGATATTTCTATGGGGTATGAACTGCACAGTTTCACGCAACACACAGAAGGTATCACCTCAGTCATATTCAACCCCGATGGATCTCAGTTAGCAAGCGCAGGCTGGGATAATCTGATTCATCTGTTTGACGTCAACGGACGCAAACACCTTCGGCAGTTCATAGGTTCGGAAAATTCCATCAGGAGTATCGCATTCAGTCCTGGTGGCACAAAGATAGCAAGCGGTGGATTGGACAAAAAGGTACATCTCTATGATGTCGCATCCGCCAACAAACTCCACACTTTGGAAGGACATACGAGTCATATCAATTCCGTCGCCTTCACACCAAACGGATTAATGGTCGGTAGCGGCAGCCACGACAAAACAATCCGAATCTGGAATGTCAATTCCGGAACGGAACGGATGACCATCACAGATAACCTGAATTGGGTGAATAGCATCGCATTCAGTCCCGATGGTAAAGTACTCGCAGGTGCTGATAGTGATGGCACAATTCAGGTATGGCAAGGATACACAATTTACACCGCAAGACAGACACGAACATTTACACGACATCAGCGGAATTGGGATACGTTGCTATTTAAACAGAATGGAAAGCAGATGGCGATGAATGCCGTAGATAATGTGATACGACTACGGGAGGTAGACACAAGCAACCTATTGCGGACGTACATCGGACATACAGATGACATAAGGAGTATTGACATTACCGATGATGGACGTTATCTTGTCAGCGGCAGTCGTGATGGCACAATGCGACTATGGGATGTGGAAACAGGTTCAGAACTGCACACCCTCTCAAAGTTTGTAGGCACTATAGACACCGTCGTTTTCAGTCCCGATGGCAAGTCTGTTGCAGGATTGAGCGACTTTCAGGATTCTAATATCGTGATATACGATGTTCAGACAGGGGTGGAACTCAGGGGAATTCGTGCGTTCGCGCTGCCGCCTCTCGGGCGTCCGTGGACGTTTCTACAGACAGCACATTCACATCCGGTCAATACCATTGCCTTCAGCCCCAGGGGTGATACAATCGCCAGTTGTAGCAGTGATGAGACAGTGCGGCTGTGGGATGTCCAGACAGGTAAACATCTGCGCGTGATGATTGGACATACAGACTCTGTGTCCCAGGTTAGTTTCAGTCCGGATGGTCGGGTCCTGCTGAGTAGCAGTCGAGACAACACCATCCGTCTTTGGGATGTGGAGACCGGGGCAGAAATTCGCCAGTTCAGTGGCGGCTTAGAAGGTATTAGGAGCGTGACGTTCAGTCCTGATGGCAACACTATCGTGACAGGAGAGGATGATAGCACAATCCGTTTTTGGAATTACCATAGCGGTGCGCTTTCCCACACGTTCACAGGTCATAAAGGTTCTGTCACCAGACTTGTATTCAGTCCGGATGGACAGACATTGGCGAGTCGCAGTGCTGATGGTACGGTATTGATATGGGACGTTACAAACCTTATTCCATCAAATACACTCGTCAGTTTATCGCCAGTTAGTATGGTGTCGCCTGAGGTCGGCGAGCCACTCACCTTATTCCTAAACATCACTGGTGGACAGAACATCGCAGGCTATCAGGCAAAGGTCCATTACGATACAACCGCGCTTCGTTACGCCAACAGTGCAAACGGGGATTATCTACCAGCAAACGCCTTCTTTGCCCAACCTGTCGTGGATGTCAATAACGTGCAGCTCGCGTCCGTGGCGTATGGACAGGAGGTAGATGGGGATGGCACGTTGGCGTCGATCACCTTTGAAGTGATAGCAGTTAAAAATTCCACCGTGCGTCTCTCTCATGTGTTGTTGACGAACAGCACGGGAACAGGAGAAACACCACAAACCACTTTCACAGAGATCACCGAACCGCCGATCCGTCCTGAAGATGTCAACGAGGATGGCGTTGTTGATGTCTCTGACCTACTGTTCGTAGCGAAGAACTTCGGCGAACACGGCACGCATGCAGCAGATGTCAATGCTGATGGTGAGGTGAACGTCATTGATTTGGCATTGGTCGCAGCAGCGATCGGTAGTGATGGTTCAGCTGCACCTGCTCTTTCAAACATCCATCCTGACGATATGCCGACCCGCACCACAGTGCAAACGTGGCTAAACCTTGCACATCAACGCAACATATATGATCCATCCTTCCAACGTGGCATCACCGTCTTGGAACAACTCCTTATATCGCTGACCCCGACAGAAACATCGCTGCTGTCCAACTACCCGAACCCGTTCAATCCAGAGACGTGGATACCGTACCAACTCTCTGCACCTGCGGATGTGCATATCACGATCTATGCGTCTGATGGAACATTAGTTCGTCAGTTAGATATGGGATATCAGCCTATTGGCATATATCATCATCGGAGCAGTGCCGCATATTGGGATGGCAAGAACGACACAGGTGAGACAGTAGCGAGTGGTGTATATTTTTATATGTTCCGTGCAGGCTCGTTTTCCACTACGCGTAAAATGTTAATACGGAAGTAATCTTTAGTCGCATAAACGTCAATTTACGTCGGCATTGTGGAAGTCTGCGAAAACGCTGACTCTGTTCATCTTGTTTCCCTGTCCAGAATTCTTATCTTGGTAATCTTGAAATCCTGTAAATCCTGGTTCAGACAAGTAACCAAGATATTGGGATTTCATAAGCTCTTAATAGTAGTAGGCACTCGCCGAGTGCCGTCGCTTAAAAAGGTGACAAAATATTTACACACCCGCTCGAAAGGTTCGGTTTGACAAAGCGTTTAGGTTCTGATAAACTACATCAATCGTTTTAGAACCGATTATTGATGAAAAAATCCAAAAAAACAGGAGAAGCACTGCTTTGAAAATCACTAATGTCAAAACTATCCTGACTGCACCTGATGGGATTCGGCTTGTTGTTGTAAAAGTGGAAACGGATGAACCGGGTTTATACGGGGTAGGATGTGCTACATTTACACAACGTCCACTCGCCGTAGCAACCGCAGTAGATGAATACCTAAAACCTTTTCTGATAGGAAAAGACCCTACTAACATAGAGGATATATTCCAAACCAGTTTTGTCAGCTCTTATTGGCGAAATGGTCCAGTGCTAAATAACGCCCTAAGTGGAGTGGATATGGCGTTGTGGGATATTATGGGTAAAAGGGCAAATATGCCTGTCTATCAACTACTCGGAGGCAAGTGTCGTGAAGCAGTTACGCTTTACGGACATGCAGGTGGAGGGAATTTTGAACAGGTAGAAAATAGTATCCGGCACTATATGGAACAGGGGTATCGTTACGTACGAGCGCAAGTTGCAATTCCCGGATATACAACCTACGGTGCAGGTGGAGGAAAAAGAAGTTCACCTGCATTTGAACCGACACCTTATGTCAATACAGTCATCAAACTTTTCGATCATCTGCGAACAAATTTAGGGGATGAGGTAGAACTGCTGCATGATGTGCATGAACGTATCCCCCCAATTCAAGCGATTAATCTGGCTAAAGGGTTGGAACAGTATAATCTCTTTTTTCTTGAGGACCCGTTTGCACCAGAGGATGTTGACTATTTCCAATTGATGCGTCAACAGACAAGCATTCCTATTGCGATGGGAGAACTGTTTAATAATCCGAATGAATATGTCAATCTTATCAAAGATCGTCTCATAGACTTCATCCGTGTGCATATTTCGCAGATTGGCGGTATTAGTCCTGCCCGTAAACTCGCTGCATTCTGTGAATTCTTCGGGGTCAGGACTGCATGGCACGGTCCGGGAGATGTATCACCGGTTGGACATGCAGCAAATGTTGCCCTTGATCTGGCGTGTTATAATTTTGGAATTCAGGAGCAAAATATTTTTGGGGAGAATACGAAAGAGGTGTTTCCCGGATGTCCAGAAATTAGGGACGGGTGTTTTTGGGTAAATGAAGCACCCGGCCTCGGCATTGATGTCAATGAGGAACTTGCGGAAACATTCCCGTTTCCCGAACATCCCCTTAATGGCGGTTGGGCACCAGTCCGTCGGATGGATGGAACAGTGATTCGTCCATAGGTTTCAAACGAAATGACGTGCGAAAGGTGTTTTCTCTGCATTTTGATTCAGACCTGCATGAACAGTTTGTTTAAGGGACTGTATCATCAAAACCCAACCGTTTGACCTCTGTTTGAAGTGATATTCCTGTTTTCTCGCGCACCTGTTCTTGGATATAAGCGACTAATTCTAATACATCCTCTGCTGTGGCATTATCAACGTTCAGAATAAAATTTCCATGAACTTTGGAAACTTCTGCTCCACCGATACGGAATCCTTTCAGTCCACTGATATCAATTAGACGACCAGCAGAATCACCAGATGGGTTTTTGAAGATACATCCTGCGTTCTCTTCTGCGAAGGGTTGTGTTGCCGTTTTCTGTTTGTAGAAGTCTTTCATCTGTTTCGTAATCGTGTTCACATCCCCGTTTTTCAGCTTAATTGTCGCACCTATAACACAGAAATAGTCATCAAGTGAACTGCGTCTATATTCAAACTTTGCTTCATTGTGGGTTAGTTTGTCAACTTCTCCTGTATCATGCATAACAGTTACATCGGTGACAAGATCCCCGAAGCTACTCCCCCATGCACCAGCATTCATTATCAATGCGCCGCCGACAGAACCTGGTATGCCGAAAGCAAACTCAACACCACTTAACCCATCTTGTGACATGAGTTTTGATAGTTTTGGCAGTGCCAGTCCTGCCCCAACGGAAACAACATTATCATCTACTTCCAGTTCAGCAAGTTCCCCGATTAACCTAATACTGATACCTTTGAAACCGCGATCACTTACCAGTAGATTTGACCCACGTCCTATAACTACGATGGGAATTTGCCATTCGCGATGAAAACGTGCTAATGCAGCTAATTCTGTAAAGGAACTGATCTCTAAGTAAGCAGTTGTTTCTCCACCAATACCGAAGTATGTGTGCTTTGCGAGTGGTTCATCAAATCTGAGTTTCGTCTTCGGTTCAGTGATTAGTTTTTTGAGTTCTTTTTTCCAATTCATAGTATCTTCTCCTTATGCAATTATAGCATGGAATATGTAGACTTATCAAATTTCAAATGTGTATAGGGTGTGTAAGTATTCTGCCACCTTTTTCATAAGAGACGGCACTCGGAGAGTGCCTACTACTATATAAGAGACGGCACTCGGAGAGTGCCTACTACTATTAAGAGCTTATGAAATCCAAAAACTGTCACTTATAGTGACAACAACTTTACGCACCCATTGTGTATGTAATTATTTTTAGATTTATTTAACCGAACCTTTTGTATGTTGATTTGACTAAACATAATAAATCGTTAAGAACATTAGATTCATTTTCGAATTACGGATGTTTTACGGATGTTCTATGCAGAATCTACATCTTAGTTCTTATTTAACATCGGAATGAAAACCTTGTATGGTAATCACGGTTTATCTTTCCACTAAGGAGAAAGAAATGAAACATAAGTTTTTTGTACTCAGTACAATCGCACTATTTACGATAGTAGGTCTTTTGATTTTTGAACATGCAACTTCAGCACAACGTCCTGATAGGAATGCTCAACCCGGGCAAGGTGAACGCGGTCAACGTCCAAGTGGTGAACGCAGTAATAGAGGTATGGGTATGATGGGTAATCCGACATCGTTAGTTGATAATTCTTGGTTGGATTTGACATTTAACGTGAAGGTTGACGACGAAACGCTCGTGAAAGCGCGTTCAGTGTATCAGGCAACCCGCGAAAAATTTCAGAAAAAGATGAAAGAGATACGGGAGTCAGGTGATTTTCGCAATGCAATAGAACAGATGACGACTTTTACTGCTACTACGAGTACAGAGTTCCAGAAAAGCTTAAAAGAGATCCTATCTAAAGAGGATATGGCAAAACTTA
This sequence comes from Candidatus Poribacteria bacterium, assembly GCA_965205065.1. Taxonomy (GTDB): domain Bacteria; phylum Poribacteria; class WGA-4E; order WGA-4E; family WGA-3G; genus MSPOR6. The sequence continues at coordinate 423,314 of CBDBFT010000001.1, forward strand.
CTGAATTGACGAAAGAGCGGTTGCTCGCTCAACAAGCAGCCCGTAACAGATTCCGTGGTGGAGGGGAAGGTTTCCAACGCGGCGGCGGTGGCGGTCAACGTGGGACACGTTAGTATCCGGAATTTATCCTTTTTCAGACGGTAGGTGCGGTTTCCTAACCGCACCTACTCTTTGGGATTGTAGCTTAGTTCACTAATCCACTTTCGCAATGTAGCACTTCGTTCAGAATCGTTGTGCATCTTGAACCCACTCTCCAATTTTAATCCAGTATCATATAATAGTTTCTGATATTTATCGGATTTATCGTCTTTCGCTTGCTTGTATTTTGTAAGAGCATCATCAAAATTATTCCGGTTTAACAAGCAGATAGCGAGTAAACATCGCGTACGAATGCGTATATCTGTCTTGTCAAGACCCAATATTTTCTTTGTCACTTGTGTCTCAAGTGCCATGAGATTTTGATAGCATGAGCTATTGTCAGGGTCTTCGGAAATTACCTTCTCAAACTGTGTCAACGCCTCACTGTATTTCTTCTGAACAAGATATAAGTAACCGATGATGTTGTTGATGAGGACATCCCGATCAGTTTCAGGTATTTCATTGTATTGGGCAAGTGCTGCTGTATAATTCTTCTGCTTTACCAAGGCATTACCACGTCGGATATATAGATTTATCTGTTCTGTTGTTGCTTGCTGATTATGCGGATCATGCTTTAGTACATTTTCAAGTTCCGTTCTGGCGTGTTCGTATTCACCGATGCTCTGATATGCATGCGCTAAACTCACACGAATACTGGAATTGGTGGGTGCGATGACCACTGCTTTCTTAAGCAGGTCAATTGCAGATACGAAGTCTTTTCGCTTTATCATAAACTGTGAGGATTGATGATACGCTGCAATCAGGTTATGCTGTGCTTGAGGATTATCGGGATCTGACAGATAGACTCTATTGAATTCTGTGACTGCTGCAGCATAATTCCGCTTCTTGAGATACAGATCACCAAGTAAACTTGAGACTTGCATGTCTTTCGGTTGTAATTTCCGTAATTCAAGATAGGCGTTGATAGCATCATCTAATTGCCCGGAATCGCGATGCGCATTTGCTTTCTGCCAAAACACATCATTTAAATTGGTTTTCGCAATGGCAAATTCGGATTGTATCTCCAGTGCCTTACGGTAGGCAATGATAGCATCATTCCACTTCTTACTGTTTCTGAGGGTGACTCCATAGTTGTTATATGCATGAGCAAGACCGCGTTTCGTTATTCTGCTAACAGGGTTAATCTCAAGTGCTTTTTGATAGTAATCAATCGCAGTCTTATAGTGTCCAGCCTGTGCATACCCCTCACCCATCAACATGTATGTCTTTGAATCCATCGGGTAGAGTTGAATTATCTTATCAAATATCTCCTTCGCTGTTTCAAAGTCCTTGACTTTTAGTGCGTGGCGTGCCTTTTCTATGAAGAGTTGATGTAAGTTATGCTTTGATGCTTTGTGCAAAGGATTGAGAGCAACTGCTTTATGAAATGCGTCTATTGCCATACCGACTTCACCTTTTTTATAGTAGTAAATGCCGAGTGTGTTATAGTCTACTGCTCTCGGTTTTACTTTGATTTTTTGCTCAAGCAGATTGATCGCCGTTGATAGTTGTCCTAATGCATCATAAGTCTGCAGTAATTTCTCAATAGCAGGTTGAAAATGCTCATTTATTTCTATGCAATCCTCAAAACTGCCGATAGCGGAATCCATATCTCCTTTATCAAAGTATACATTGCCGAGAAGAAAGTGATGATAATGTTCTCTCGGTTCCTGTAAAATCTCAATTTTCAGTGCTCTGATTGCAGCATCGTGCTGTGGTGTGTCAATTGCTGTATTATAGAGTTTACGTAGTGTGTTAAGGTCTCGTTGTGATAGATGCTGTGCAGTCGCAGTCGGATAGCTTATGTCACCCGCGTGCGGACTGTGTCCCCATAAACCGATAGCATGTCCGAACTCGTGTAAGCAGACCGTTCGCATCTCCACTTCGGACAGTTCAGTGATGTTTTCATCTCCCTCAAGTATCAGTATTATTTCTACTTTGATATTCTCCTTATTTGCCTTATCCGCTGCCTGACTGTTTTGTATCCGCCTTAGCTGCGCACTTCCGAGTCGGGTATCCTGGAACTTCATGAAACTACTGTAACCCCAACTGACTCTGATATCGGCGTTATCAGGGGTTTCAGTTTCCTGAAATTGGATCAGTTTTTTGGATGCGGTTGTCCATTCGTTCATGGCATATCGGAGTGCAGGTAGGTATGGACTTTCCTTTATAACTGGAGAGATATAGACCCTTATCGGCATCTCAGAGAATCGTGTGATTTTGCCATCAGAGAAGAGTGTGATGTAATCAAAGTAATCTGTTGATGTGGCGGGTGCGTTTGTGTTAGCAGCATCGTGTGCAACTATAGACTGAATTGGGATTAGGAGGATGAAAATGATGTAAAGATTGCGAATTATCTTGATTGACATTGATTATTTCTGCACATTCCTCATTTAGTTATAGTAGACTTTAGAATTAATTAGACATTATATTCGGTTCGGTTAGGAAACCGAACCTACCGGGGTGTGCCACAAAAGTGTCTCATTAATTGTATGTTTTACTATAATACCCTTAAATCGCCATAAGCCATATCATAGCACCTCCAACTATCCTCACGCTCTTTGTTCAACCATTCGTGAGAGGATACCGAGGATTTTGTCACATTGTGCAATTGAGTAGATTGTCATATCAATGTGCAAGCACTTTTCTTCCAATTTGAGGAATTGCCATTCTGTTCCTGTAGTGGCGGCTCCATAGATACGCAAGATGTCATTGCCTTTGTCAGCGTTAAAACGTTGTGCAGCAATCATCTCAGCGACACACTGTCCGAGTCCGAACTTCGGGTCCTCCTTCTTTGCCTCAACAAGAATAATGATAGGTGCTTGTAAATAGAACTGTTCTGGTGACAAACTTACAAGAAAATCGGATACACCCGTTAATCCTTTTTCAACATCAACGTTGAAATCGATACCTGAAAAGAAACTGATACGATAATCAAATTGCTCTAATAGTTCAAACAGCACATTGGCTACGATTAATTCTGAGCGTGCCTTCTCTGTGCCTATAGCGGCAGCTACCGGAACTTTTTTTTCTAAGTTTATCGTGAGAATTTCACTCGGGGTCATCGGTTCCATATCGGAAAAAACGCCTATGGACCGAACGGTTTCTAACTGAAATTCTTTTTGGACTGTTTCTAAGGTGAAATTGCTATAAGCCACTATGTCAACCCCTTCTTCTGAGCCCACTGCTTCAATCCGCGATTCAGACTGTCTGTTGGACTATCATTACGTTGTGGAAGTCTGAGAAAACTCTTACTTTCCCGTATAGCATCAATAGCGGTCTGATACCGCCATCCATCATGAAAATCCAGATACGACTCGTGTGGTCGTCCTTCAATATCTGCAAGGAAATCGCGGACAAGTGCAGTCCATTTGTTTTGTATCTCGTCTCCGATTTGAGGAAAATCATCAATTAGATTCTGTGGCACGGACAGTTCTTCGGTTTCCTCCCCGATGTGTTTTGTGATAGGATGTAGGATATGTCCACCTCTTCCGACCAATGTCCCGTGTGTACCGTAGAAAAACCAACCGCCTGTCGGTCTATGAGATGGCACCCCCGGATGCGTTCGCATTGTTACAAGGATAGAATTACCCGTATCTGGATTTGGTTTACCGAGTTTGAAAAACGCCGAATAATCCCATTCAGCATCACAATCTCTCCATTCAAGTTTTGATGCTTCTTCTTTTGGAATCATCTCTCTGCGCCACACCCGAAAGTCACGAATTTCGGGTACAACGGGTGCTTTATGCGGGTAAATTTTCGCTTCACCGACAGCGGCGGTAACTTTCATTCCAGTCATACGTTCAAGCATGCCGAGTCTATGGGTGAGTCCGTTGTTTAATGCACCACCACCGTGCGCTAAAGAGCTCATCCAGTTCCACGGTTTAACCCTATCTGAAGACTGTGGATTATGAATTCTGCGGGTGTAGCCGATGTCAACAGCCGTTATATCTCCGATGACCTTCTGCTGCGTCAGTAAATCACGTACGAAGGCGTTTGTAGGGTCGTATAGATGTGTTGCAGCGAATGCGTGTTTTAAATCTGTGTCTTTGATAAGGTTATAGATATGTCCTGCCGCTTCTGCGGTGAGTGCTAACGGTTTTTCGCAGATTATATGACAACCGAGTTCGACTGCTAATTCAATCACCTCTGTTCGTAGGATGGCAGGGGTTGTTACCGCTACGATGTCCGGTTTATGTTCTAACAGACTTTCTCGCCAGTCTATGGAAGCGTCTGGTACACCTAAGTTTGATGCGACTTTTTGCACAATATCCGGTTTACGTGCACAGATAGCGAGGACTTCAACACCGTAATGTTGAAATGCTTTTGTATGTCCCTCTGCTGACCATCCTGCACCGACAATGACTGCTCTTAGTTTTTTCATAATTGTCACATACACTTTATACTATCATTCTATGTTTTGAAGAACCTAACTATTTATCAAACTTACGTTATTATATCACAACACACTTGAATGTCAATTGAAAATGCTACTATTTTTATTCTTCGCCATAAATAGTCCTGGATTAGAGACTTATTGCTTGCAATCACAGACCAATTCACATATAATTGGCGTTGGACCAAGCATCAGCAACATAAAGGGGACACCATGTCCGAAGTCAACATCAAAACTACACATAAACCGATCAAAACATATTACGCAGAACTTGAAGAATACGCACAACTCGGTGCAGAAAATGAGGGTAGTGTCCGCGCCGCATTCCAAAGTCTACTCCAACACTATTGCGGGCAATCCAACTTCACACTCCTTTGCGAAAAGACCATCCACACCGTAGACAACAGACGCATCACCCCCGATGGTGAAGTCGTTGACGCTTACGGGTTACCGCACGGCTATTGGGAAGCAAAAGATACGCAGGACGACCTCCACAGCGAGGCAGACAAAAAATTCGCGGCAGGTTACCCCTCTAAAAACATTGTGCTGCAATCACCGACACATGCACTCCTCTATCAAAACGGGCAGCTACAGCTTGACTTAGACATCACCGATTCACAGAACCTTGTCCACGTACTCCAAACCTTCTTTGCATATCGTGAAGAGAACATCTCGGCATGGCATGCAGCCGTTGTGGAATTCAGAGAGATTGTCCCCGAACTCGGTGAGAAACTGGCGGCGTTAATAGAAACTGAGCGTCAAAACAATTCACATTTTCATGACGCGTTCTCCAAATTTCATCAGCAGTGCCAAACCTCTATCAATCCGAACCTATCCATCGCTGCAGTTGAGGAGATGCTTATCCAACATCTGCTAACCGAACGGATTTTCGCCACTATCTTTGATAACCGCGACTTTACGCGCCGAAATATCATCGCACGCGAGATTGAGAATGTTATTGACGTGCTGACAGAACGCACCCTCAACCGCTCTGAATTTCTGCGTCCTTTAAACCCATTTTACGTGGCAATAGAGAAAACCGCCCTCACAATTACTGATTTCTCACAGAAACAGGGGTTTTTGAATACCGTTTATGAACAGTTTTTTCAAGGGTTCTCTGTGAAGGTTGCGGACACACACGGCATCGTCTACACACCGCAACCGATTGTGGATTTTATGGTGAAAAGCGTTGAACACATCTTGCAGACAGAGTTCGGACGTTCAATGTCCGATAATGGTGTGCATATCATTGACCCGTTTGTTGGCACCGGCAACTTCATTGTCCGCATTATGCAGGAACTTGACCCGATTGCGTTAGAACGGAAATACACTGCCGACCCGCCAGAACTCCAGTGCAATGAGGTGATGCTTCTGCCATACTATATCGCCAGTCTCAACATAGAACATCAGTTTTTCACTGCTACGAACCGATACGCCGCTTTTGAAGGCATCTGCCTTGTGGATACGTTTGAGATGGCAGAGGAACGGCAGATGACCCTATTCGCGCCTGAAAATACGGAGCGCGTTGAGAAGCAGAAGCAGACACCGATGTTTGTCGTTATCGGCAATCCACCCTACAATGCAGGGCAGGTCAACGAGAACGATAACAACAAAAATCGCAAGTATGAGACGATGGATAAGCGTGTGCGCGAAACATATTCACAAGCCTCAATAGCAACGAACAAAAACGCACTCTCCGATCCTTACGTCAAAGCAATTAGGTGGGGGTTGGACAGAATTGGTGAAGAGGGAGTTGTCGCTTTCGTAACAAACAACAGTTTTCTTGACGGTATCGCGTTTGATGGCATGCGGCAACACCTGGCAGATGATTGCGATGCAATTTACATTCTGGATTTAGGTGGAAATGCCCGGAAGGGGTTGAAGGTCTCCGATGCCAATGTGTTCGGGATTCGGATAGGCGTGAGTATCAACTTTTTTGTAAAGAAAAAAGGAAATTCGCCAGAAACCCCGCATATCTTTTACTTCCGCACCGATGACTTGTGGAACAAGAAACAGAAATTTGACTTTCTCAATGAACGTCAACACATAGGCGGTCCTGAATGGCAACAGATTCAACCGGATGCACGACATACATGGCTCACGGAAGACCTCCACGCTGAATTTGATACTTTTATGCCGATGGGAACTAAGGAAGCAAAGGGTTTAAAAGGCGCGGCAGTAGATGTCCTTTTCAAAACGTATAGTCGCGGGATTGTAACGTGTCGTGATGCATGGACTTTCAACTTTGACCAAGACGCGCTCGAGGAGAACGTTCAACGCATGATTGGAACCTACAACGTGGAAACTGTTCGATGGACGCAGCGGGCAGATTTGAATGCAAATGTTAATGATTTTGTGGTATCTGACGACACAAAAATCAGTTGGAGTGAAGCCCTTAAACGAAACTTGCAAAGAGGGAAAACTACAGATTTTTCACAGGAGAAGGTGAGAACATCCCTCTATCGCCCGTTTACGAAATCAAATCTCTATTTTGACCGTATAATGACCGAGCGTGTATACGTGTTCCCATCTATATTTCCAACCCCGAAAACCGAATGCGAAAATCAGGTAATTTGTGTCAGTGCAATAGGAAATAACAAGGCTTTTCATACCTTGATGACTAATGTAATACCAGATTTCCATCTCACAGGCGATTCTCAATGCTTCCCCTTCTACACCTACGACGAAGGCGGCACAAACCGAAAAGAGAACATTACGGATTGGGCATTGGCACAATTCCGTACTCACTACAAAGACGACTCCATCAGCAAGTGGGACATCTTCCACTATACCTACGGCATTTTACACCATCCCGATTATCGTGAAAAGTATCAGGCGAACCTCAAACGCGATCTACCGCATATCCCTTTTGCCCCATCTATTGAGGCATTCTGGGGATTTGCCAATGCAGGCGCGTGGTTAGCCGACATCCACATCAACTACGAATCCCAACCCGAATATGATAACCTCAAGTTAGTTCAGAATCCAAACGTCCCCCTCAATTGGCGCGTTGAGAAAATGAAGCTTTCCAAAGACAAAACCTCTCTCGTCTATAACGAATTTCTCACACTTGACGGTATCCCCGCAAAAGCACTTGAATATCAACTCGGCACCCGTTCCGCGTTGGAATGGGTCATCAATCAGTATTGCGTCAAAACTGATAAACGGAGCGGCATCGTCAACGACCCGAATCGTGCGGATGATCCGCAGTATATTGTGCGGTTGCTTGGACAGGTGATTTCTGTGAGCTTGGATTCGGTGGACATTGTTGCGGGTTTGCCTGCGTTACAGTAGTAGGCACACTCCGTGTGCCGTCCCTGTATTTTCTGGATTTTCACTGTGGAATATGGTATTATATTATAAACGGTTGATTCTGATAACCTAAGTTGAGAGAATTTCCATAAAAGATAATGATGTGTAGGTAGTTGCGGAGATAGTAAATCCAATATGGAAAACGTAAAAATCAAATGGCTTATATACACGGTTCTCGTAGGACTAATACCTGTTCTTTCACGAGCATTAATCTGGTTTATATCCCAAAATCGAACTATGGACTTTTTCAATGCTGCAGACTTTGTGGCGTTTGGATTAGTCTTACATATTTCCAATATAAACCAGATAGAGCATTTCAATAATCTTGAAAAGTCTTGGAAGACCATTCAGAATGGACTTTCAATTGTCTTCATTGTTCTTTACGGTGTTTTGTTCACGTGTACCTTGTTTGAGCAATCAACCCCAGGGTTGATCAATGCTGGTACTATGAAATATGCTGCAGGAATTTTAAGTATTACATCATTTGGTATCAGTTTCGTCGTATACGATAGAATCTCAAAAGTGGAACGTTCTTCATAAATCAAAAAGGTTTGATTTTGCAACCAGGATAATTATATTGTAATTACAATGCGTAGATGACAGGGTTTGGAAACCAGAGCATGTTTGCCATTTGGTTGTTCAGTAGGAATCGCAATGCAAGCAATAAAACAACTTTCAATATTCTTTAGAGGATTATCCAATGAATACTGCAATTATCATCGTAAGTTCAGTCGCCGCAATAGTTGGCATCGGTTTTTCTATTTGGTCTCTCATAGATACCAGAAAACTATATAATAAAGAACGGACCAAGGAAAAACACCTTGCAGACGATTAAGAGTTTCATCTATCTGGATCAAAAACATTAACTCCGACTGGCAAGTTTGTTGGCAAAAATACTGATCAGTCCACCGAGCATAATATATCCGAAAATGACTTCAAGTGTAACAAGGATGCGCGCGGAAGTATTATCTGCAACCACATCTCCGAAACCCAGTGTCGTAAAGGTTACAATGCTGAAGTAAAAGGATTTCCAAAACGTTAAAGGTTCATCTGCCTGGTCGCCAGTCACTTGATGGAATTGTGGCATCACTTCCCGCAGCCATTCTGGAAACCATGTCGGTGCTGCCATATACACCAATGAGAACGAGAGGGCAATCAGCAGTGACCAGAGTGCCCAAAGCGCAAGACTACGACCATAATCTGAACTCCATTTCCAGACTATTGCCCAAAATGGATGTACTTCTTTAAAGGCGCGTATGAAGAGTTGATCCGAGATATAACGTTTGAAAAATGGATTTGAAACGCCATTAATATCTTCGTTATCCAAATAGAATTCTGTTGGTTGCTCTGGTTGATGCGTAATCTTGTTCCGCAACCACTGCCATATCGTGTCTGAATTAAAACTCACGTTTTGAAAGGAGGCTGCGACAGCGAACCTCGCCGAGGTGAAGTCAATTTTTCCGAGAAATCTTGAATGATTAAACAGTGTTGCTTCAGAGAAACGTGTTTGCATACAGTCTAATTCTGTGCCAAAAAGCGCGTTGCTGAAATGCGCAGCGTCTTGGAATACCGCATGTCTGAAAACACAGTTCTCCTGGAATTGTGCCTCGTTGAAATCGGCGACTTGTAGGAAACTACTTTGCCGGAAACATGTCTTCCCAAAAAAAGTTGTGCCACGAAAGAGGGCAGGTCCTTCAAATTTCGTTTCTCCAAAATCACAGGAATCTTGGAACACATTATTACGAAAGTAGATAGCATCTTGGAAAACACAATTACCGAAAAAGACCTCTTTCTGAAAATCGGTTTTTTCGAATTTGACGCTGTCTTTAAATGTGCTACCTATGCAAACAATCTCTTTATCCACAACGGATTGTTCACTGGATTCGGTTGAAAAGACGATGTCCCCCTCAATTATACAATTTGTCAGAAAGACGCCTTCATAATCCGCCTGCAAAATAGAGAGGAATGTATCTGCATCAAGAGTTTGATCGGTTGCATGGTAAACTTGCATTTCAACTCCATACACCTAAACGTCTTGTTTATACCAAAATCTCATTAACGACTCTCGCTTTTTCCTCGACGCCAGTTAATCTATGGTCAAGTCCTTGGAACTTATAGGTCAACCGTTCGTGGTCAATACCGAGTTGATTGAGAATGGTAGCGTTTAGGTCTCGGACAGAAACAGGGTCTTTGATGATGTTATAGCTGAAGTCATCAGTTTCGCCATAAACAATCCCACTTTTTATGCCGCCACCCGCCATCCACATTGTGAAACACTTCGGATGATGGTCCCGTCCGTAGTCATCTTTCTTGAGTGCACCTTGGCAGTAAACAGTGCGTCCGAATTCACCACCCCAGACAACAAGTGTATCATCAAGCATGCCGCGTTGTTTCAGGTCTTGAACGAGCGCGGTTGCGGGTTGGTCAATATCACGACACTGGTTTCGTATGTCCTTCGGTAAACCTCCGTGCTGATCCCACCCTCGATGGAAGATTTGAACGAGACGGACATCACGTTCCATCATACGACGTGCAAGGATGCAGCAGTGTGCAAATGTACCGGGTTTGTTGACATCAGGACCATACATCTCTTTGACTGTGTCTGACTCTTGATTTAGGTCTGTGAGTTCGGGGACAGAGGACTGCATGCGGAATGCCATCTCATATTGTGAAATGCGTGCATGCGTTTCTGGATCACCGACCTCCTCATAGATTTCTTCGTTGAGTTTGACAAGCGTGTCAAGCATCCGTTTGCGAGCTTTATCACTCATGCCTTTCGGGTTTGAAAGGAAAAGTACTGGATCACCTTGACTACGAAGTAGCACACCCTGATGTTCGGAGGGTAGAAATCCTGATCCCCATAGTCTGTTATAGAGTGCTTGTGCTGACTTTCTACCTGTCCATGTTGCGTTCATGACGATAAATGATGGTAGGTTTCTGTTTTCAGTACCTAACCCGTAACTGAGCCATGCGCCAAGACTCGGTTTGCCAGGCGTTTCATCACCTGTGCAGACGAAGGTAATCGCAGGGTCATGATTAATCGCATCGGTGTGAAGACTCTTGACAATGGCGATGTCCTTTACCATCGTTGCAGTATGCGGTAACAATTCGCTCAACCATGCACCTTCATTGCCGTTATCGTACTTTTTGAATTCAAAGATGGAGGGTGCGATTGGAAAACGCGATTGTCCCGAAGTCATCGTCGTGAGACGTTGTCCCATCCGAACAGTTTCTGGTAAGTCTTTGTCAAACCACTCTCCCATCGTCGGTTTGTAGTCGAACATGTCCATCTGTGATGGTGCACCGGACATAAAAAGGTAGATAGCGCGTTTTGCCTTTGGTGCAAAGTGCGGCAGATTGGGTAAACCGCCAGTCTTTGTGGGTGCTTGTTGATCCAGTGCGTTCACAATTGAGGTCGGCAGTAATGAAGCAAGCGCAGCACCGCCAAGTCCAACTGCACATTTCCCGAAAAATTGGCGGCGTGTTTCAAGTTTTAGATATTCCTTAATTGGGTCCATTAGTTATCTCCTTCGGCGATGCTCGTTTAAGTGAAGGGTGTGCATAAAGAATTCAATATCATAAGATGTACTAATATGTTGTTCACAAATTATACAAAATAATGCTTGACGTGGCAAGTAAAATGTAGCACAATTCAGGATATTCTGTTTATAGATGATAAAGTAAATATATGTAAACACCAACACATTCACATGTTAACTGACACAATTCTTTAGGATAGCGTGAGTTCCGTATTGGTAGCGCAAAATGTTTGTTTGCATTTTTATGTGGCACAATCTAACAGAATGTGCTACAAAAACCCGTGTCCTTTGTAAAACAGACGCTATGACTCTCGGACGATTTTATTTATGGAGATCACGTTAGGATAGGAAATATAAATGCAAGAAAACGGACAGGAAGTTGCACAGATTGCTCTATTTCACGGTGTGGACACACCATTTGAGATTTGTGAAGTACCTATAAAGGTTTCAGCAAACACTGTTCTTGTGCGCGTCAACTTAGCAACCATTTGCGGTTCAGACCTTCATACTGTGTCGGGAAGACGCCGCACCGATGTGCCATGTGTGCTCGGACATGAAGCAGTCGGAACTGTTGCTGCGCCTACTGACCTACATTCTGCTGAAGGGGAACGACTTCAAGTGGGTGATAGAATTGTCTGGAGTCTGACAACTTCTTGCGGGGCATGTCATTATTGTGTAACCAAAAAACTCCCGCAGAAATGCGAAACGATGTTCAAATACGGACACACACAGTGGGTATGTGAGGATGCGTTATCCGGGTGTTTTGCCTCACATATTCAGTTGAAATCTGGAACAGCAATCTACAGAATTCCCGATACGATTCAAGATACTGAAGCAGCCCCTATTAATTGTGCGCTTGCAACAGTCATAAACGGTTTAGAAACAGTTGGTACATATCCAGGCGAGACTGCCATTATCCACGGTGCGGGAACGTTAGGTATTTACGCAGTATGCTATTTGCGGGAGAATGGTTACGAAACTGTTGCTATTGTAGACAAAAACGCATCTCGTTTACAGATGGTTGAACAGTTTGGGGCAACACATACTCTTAACGCAGACTCTACATCTGCAGAAGAAATTTCAACTATCCTGAAAGATATAACGGATGGGCGCGGCGTTGACCTGGCAATTGAAGTTAGTGGCGCACCGTCCGCACTACCTGATATGATTAACTGGTTAGCAATCGGGGGAAGATGTTTGACGCTCGGATATGTTTATCCACTGGAGAACATTCCATTCAATGTTCACCAACTGGTTACGAAGTGTATTACGCTGCAAGGTATTCACAATTATCATCCTACCGTGTTAAAAACGGCTTTGGATTTTGTAGAAAAGAATCGGACTCGTTACCCATTTGCAGAACTCATCGGAAAAATATATCCATTGTCTGAGATTGACGATGCTTTTGCACAGTCGTTCCATCAAGATGTTTTCCGCATTGCCATAGCTCCGCATGCAAATTGATTATTGATGTTATTATGCCAATATCTCGTTCACAACCCGCGCTTTTTCCTCAACACCTGTTAACCGATGGTCAAGTCCTTGGAATTTGAAGGTCAACCGTTCATGGTCAATACCGAGTTGGTTGAGTATAGTTGCGTTTAGGTCTCTGACAGAGACAGGGTCTTTGACAATATTGTAACTGAAGTCATCTGTTTCTCCATATACAATCCCGCCTTTAATTCCTGCTCCTGCCATCCACATCGTGAAACACTTGGGATGATGATCGCGTCCGTAATTATCCTTCTTAAGCGCACCTTGACAGTAAACAGTACGTCCAAATTCCCCACCCCACACAACGAGCGTATCATCAAGCATGCCGCGCTGTTTCAGGTCTTGAACAAGTGCAGTTGCGGGTTGATCAATGTCGCGCGCCTGATTTCGAATGTTCTTAGGTAGGTCTCCGTGCTGGTCCCATCCGCGATGGAAAATTTGAACGAGGCGGACATCACGTTCCATCATACGACGTGCAAGAATACAGCAATTGGCGAAGGTGCCGGGGGTATCAACCTCAGGACCGTACATCTCCTTAACTTTGTCTGATTCCTGTTTTAAATCGGTGAGTTCGGGAACAGAGGACTGCATACGGAATGCCATCTCATATTGTGAGATACGTGCATGTGTTTCTGGATCACCGACCTCTTCATAGATTTCCTCGTTGAGTTTGACGAGTGTATCCAGCATGCGTTTTCGGGCATTTTCACTCATTCCTTTCGGGTTGGAAAGGAACAGTACCGGGTCACCTTGACTACGGAGCAAGACACCTTGATGTTCGGAGGGTAAGAAGCCTGAACCCCATAGGCGGTTATATAGTGCTTGTGCACCTTTCGGACCGCTCCAAGTCGCGTTCATCACGATAAACGCGGGGAGGTTTTGGTTCTCACTGCCGAGTCCGTAACTGAGCCAGGCACCGAGACTCGGTTTACCGGGGGTCTCATCACCAGTACAGACAAAGGTGATGGCGGGGTCGTGGTTAATCGCCTCCGTGTGTACCGATCTGACGATGGCAATATCTTTTACCATCGTTGCGGTATGAGGCAACAATTCGCTCAACCACGCACCATCGCTGCCATTATCATACTTTTTGAATTCAAAGATGGAGGGTGCAATAGGAAAGCGCGATTGTCCTGAAGTCATTGTCGTGAGACGTTGTCCCATCCGAACAGTTTCTGGCAGGTCTTTATCAAAGAATTCTCCCATCTTCGGTTTGTAGTCAAACAGGTCCATTTGTGATGGTGCCCCCGACATAAACAGGTAGATTGCTCGTTTTGCTTTCGGTGCGAAATGTGGTAGTTCTGGCAAACCACCAACACGCGTTCCTGCTTGTTGTTCAAGGGCTTGGACAATACTGCTCGGTAGCATTGAGGCGAGTGCTGCACCACCGAGTCCCATGGCACATTTACCAAAAAATTGGCGGCGTGTTTCAAGTTTCAAAAATTCCTTAATCGGGTCCATTAATTAACTCCTTTACCATGCTGCTGGTAATCTGGTGTTGTACTATGTTCACTTATTTGCAGGTGGTGGTTGTATTTTCAGTTCCAATTGTATCGGTATATCCGTTTCTAAGTCTGGAATCTGTTGTAGCAATTTTTCAAGCGGTTCCATATCCTGAATTGGATTGTGTCTTACAGATAAACGGTTTAGATTTGTAAGGGTTTCAATATAACTAAAATCGCTGATCTGATTAGTAGAAAGCACTAATTCTTCTAATTTAGTTAATCCCACAAGTGGTTTTATGTTACTAATCTGGTTTCTGTTAAGATGCAGTATTGTCAATTGTGTTAACTTAGCAAGCGGTGTAATGTCAGTAATTCGGTTTCCCCAAATCCATATCCAAGCCAATTGTTTCATACCAGCGAGTGGTGTGATGTCACTAATTTTGTTCCCTCCGAGTGCTAAGTCTGTCATCTGCGTTAACCCCGCAAGTGGTGTGATGTCACTGATCTGATTCCTCTGAAGATTTAACGCTACTAATCCCTTAGATTTAATGAGCGGGGTAATGTTACTAATCTGGTTATCCCCGAGATATAAGTGGGTTAATTGCGGTAGTTCCTTGAGTGGCGTAATATCACTGATTTGATTTCTTTGTATCCACAATTTTCTAAGTTCTGTCAAGCCAGCAAGCGGTGTAATGTCACTTATTTGATTACGTTGAAGAGATAATGATGTCAATTGTGTCAACTTAGCAAGCGGTGTGAGATCACTAAGTTGATTACTATCAAAGTATAGTTCTGTCAACTGCGTTAGCTTAGTAAGCGATGTGATGTCACCGATCGGGTTATTCGCGAGATGTAGTTTTGTCAACTGCGACAACTTAGCGAGTGGTGTGATGTCACCGATTTGATTGTTATGGAGCCATAACTCCTTAAGTTGCGTCAGATTGGCAAGCGGTGTGATGTCACTGATCGGATTGTCATCAAGCCATAACTCCTTAAGTTGCGTCAGATTAGCGAGTGGTTTGATGTCACTGATTCGATTATTCGCGAGATGTAGGTTTGTCAACTGTGTCAAGTTAGTTAGCGGCATAATGTCACTGATTTGATTATCCATAAGATATAGTTCTGTCAACTGTGTCAAGTTAGTGAGTGGCGTGATGTCACTGATTTGATTGCGGTGGAGTGATAATATTGTGAGCCGCTTTAAATTAGCGAGTGGCGTGATGTCACTGATTTGATTATTCTTGAGGTGTAGTTTCGTTAGCTGCGGCAAGAACACAAGCGGCGTGATGTCACTGATTTGATTATCCATAAGATATAGTTCTGTCAAGTACGGCAAGAATCCGATTGGTGTGATGTCACTGATCTGATTATCCATGAGGAATAACGTCGTTAATCCTGTTGCTTCTTCCAGGCCCGTTAGGTCTTTTATCTCTTTTTTAGAGGCACGCAGCTGCTCTAATTCTCCCAATTCCTTTTGCGGAATAGGATCCGTTGGTCCTAAATCGAGTGCCTTACGCACAGTGGCAGCTAAGTTAGTATCCGGTATTGTCACGGTATCGCTATATGAATAAGTGACGGAAGCGATGAGTATGATAAACATAAAACAACAATGTTTCATGGTGTATATCCCTTTATTTTTTTATGTCCAATTCCAAATCCGGAAGCTGTTTCAAGAGTTTTTGAAGTGGTTCCATATCCTGAATAGGATTCTCTTTAATCTTTAGATTTGTTAATCTTCTAAACTTTTCAATTTGACTAATGTCGTTAATCTGGTTATTGTCAACGTGCAATACACTTAACTGTGTAGATCCAGCAATTGGTGAAATGTCTTGAATTTGATTATATCCAAGTCTCAACTCAATCAAATGTGTTAGTTTGGTAAGCGGTGAGATATCACTGATTTGATTACCCCAGATTACTAGCTTCGTCAACTGTGTTAAGTTTTTGAGCGATTTTATGTCGGTGATCTGATTATTACTCAGCCATAACTCTGACAATTGCGTCAATTCACCGATTGGCATTATATCACTAATCTGATTTCCCCAAAGCCATAATTTTGTTAACTGTTTCAAGTTAGCAAGTGGTTTTATGTCACTGATCTGATTTCTGCCGAGGGATAGTTCTGTTAAATTTGTTAATCCGCTAAGCGGGGTGAGATCACTGACATGATTCTGACGAAGTTGCAAAGTGATTAAATTGGTTGCTTTTTCCAGTCCTGTTAAGTCTTTTATGTTTTTGTTATAAGCATGCAACTGCTTTAACGCTGCCAATTTTTCTGGTGGAATAATGTCGTAGCGTCCCAGACCGAGTGATTCCCGGACTGTGTTTGCTAAATTGACATCAAGAATTATGGGATCCGAGGTCTCTGTTTGAATATCTAATTTCAAATTCGGAAGTCGTGTTAGTAGTTTTTGAAGTGGTTCTATATCCTGAATTGGATTCCCGTTGACAGTTAATCGCGTTAAACTCGTTAAGTTTTCAACAGGACTCATATCTCGGATTTCATTGTTTTTGAGCTGCAACTCTGTAAGTTGCGTCAAATTGACAAACGGTGTAATGTCGCGGATTTCATTGTTATGGAGCCGCAACTCTGTAAGTTGTGTCAAATTGACAAACGGTGTAATATCTCGGATTTCATTGTTATGGAGCCATAATACCGAAAGTTGTGTTAAATTAGCAAGTGGTGTAATATCGCTGATTTTATTGTATGGAAGCTGCAGCACTCTAAGTTGTGTCAAGTTAGCGAGGGGCGCGATGTCACTAATCTGACCGTGCGCGATTGCCAGTAGTTTTACTTGGGTCAGATTAGCGAGCTGTCTCATGTCAATTTGATTACCCATGAGGTCTAATGCTGCCAATTGTGTTAAGTTAGTAAGCGGTGTGATGTCACTGATCTGATTTATTTGTAGCCCCAATTCTGTGAGTTCTGTCAAGCCAGCGAGCGGTGTGATGTCACTGATTTGGTTAGTCCCCAGGAATAGTTTCGTCAGCTGCGACAACTTAGCAAGTGGTAAGATATTACTAAGTTGATTACGCTCAAAGTTTAGCACTGTCAACTTTGTCAACTTAGAGAGTGGTGTGATGTCACTGATCTGATTGTCCGTGAGGGAGAGTTCTGTTAACTTTGTCAACTTAGAGAGTGGTGTGATGTCACTGATCTGATTGTCCGTGAGGGAGAGTTCTGTCAACTTTGTCAACTTAGAGAGTGGGGTGATGTCACTGATCCGATTGTCCGTGAGGGAGAGTTCTGTCAACTTTGTCAACATAGTGAGCGGGGTGATGTCACTGATCCGATTGTTCGTGAGGGAAAGTTCTGTCAATTTTGTCAACATAGTGAGTGTCGTGAGATCACTGATTTGGTTGTCCGAGAGGGATAGTTTCGTCAACTTTGTCAACTTAGTGAGTGTCGTGAGATCATTGATTCGATTTTCACACAAATTTAAAGTCGTTAATCTTGTTGCTTTTTCCAGCCCTGTTAAGTCTTTTATGTTTCTGTTAGAAGCATTCAGTTGTTCTAACGCTGCCAACTTTTCTGGTGGGATAGTGTCGATGTATCCCATACCGAGTGCTTTCCGGACAGCGTTAGCTAAGTTGACATCAGGAATTGTAGGGTCCGGGGTCACTATCTGAATATCTAATTCCAAATTCGGAAGTCGTGTCAGTAGCCTCTGAAGTGGTTCCATATCCTGGATTGGATTTCCTCTGACATATAATAAATTTAACAGATTTAAACCTGTTAAATTTTCGACGGGACTCATATCTCGGATTTCATTGTTTGTGAGCATCAACTTTGTAAGTTGCGTTAAATTGGCAAGCGGTGTAATATCGCTGATTTTGTTTTCGAAGAGATATAATATTGAAAGTTGTGTTAAATTAGCAAGCGGTGTAATATCGCTGATTTTATTGTATGGAAGATGCAGCAATCTAAGTTGTGTCAAGTTAGCGAGGGGCGCGATGTCACTAATCTGATTTTGCGCGATGATCAGTTCTTTCAATTGGGTCAGATTAGCGAGCTGCCTAATGTCAATCTGACTATTTGAGAGATTTAGTGATGTCAATTGTGTTAAGTGAGTAAGCGGTGTGAGATTACTAAAATGGGCACCCCGTAGACTTAGTTCCCTCAACTGTGTCAATTTAGCAAGTGGGGCAAAATCACTGATTGGATTGTCACCAATTAATAATGAAGTTAGTATCGGCAAGCCAGTGAGTGGTGTGATGTTTTGGATTTGATTATCCATAAGAATTAGTTCTGTGAGCCCTGTCAATTCAGCAAGCGGTGTGATATCACTGATTTGATTATTCCCGAGATTTAGTTTTTGCAACAGTGCCAAGTTAGTGAGTGGCGTTATGTCACTGATTTGATTATTCATAAGATATAGTTCTGTCAACTTTGTCAACTTAGCGAGTAGCGTGATGTCACTGATTTGATTACCCATGAGGTATAGTTTCGTTAGCTGCGGCAAGAATACAAGCGGCGTGATGTCACTGATTTGATTTTGCGTGAGGTTTAATTTTGTCAAGTGCGGCAAGAATGCGATTGGTGTGATATCACTGATCTGATTACCCATGAGGAATAAATTCGTTAGTCCTGTTGCTTCTTCCAGTCCTGTTAGGTCTTTTATCTCTTTTTTATAGGCATACAGCTCCTCTAATCTTTCCAATTCCTTTTGTGGAATAGGATCCGCTGGACCTAAATCGAGTGCTTCACGGACTACGGAGGCTAAGTTAGCATCCGGTATTGACACGTTCTGACAATATGCATTACTGAGAAATACAAGAGAAATTGTAAACAGTAGTATATGAATTCTCATGAGTGATCTACCAAGTAAATGAATGAACAGATTAAACCATTTCACTTATTTGCAGGTGGCGGTTTTATATTCACTTGCACAGGTGCTGGAACATCCAATTCCAAATCTGAATTCGAATTCACAAGTTTATCCAGTGGATCCATATCCTGAATTGGATTCTCTTTTACTTTTAAAACTGTTAATTTTGTGAACTTTTCAAGGCTGCTAATGTCGCTTATTTGGTTTCGTTCAATATGCAACACATTTAACAGTGTTGCGCCTGCAATCGGTGATATATCCTTAATCTGATTTCTCCAGAGCCATAACCTCGTCAGTAGTTTCATACCTGAGAGTGGTGAAATATCAACGACCTGATTGCCTCCAAGGTTTAATTCAACCAAACTTGTCAATCTAACAAGGGGTTCTATATTCATGATTTTATTTCTGTGGAGACGTAACTTTGTCAATTTTGTCAAATTAGCAAGTGGGTCTACATTCTGAATCTGATTCCGTGATAAGTTTATATCTTCTAACTGTTTTAGTCCTATAAGTGGTTCTATGTTTGAGATTTTATTCTTCCATAAACTCAACGACTTCAATTTTGTCAGCGTTGTCAGCGGTGTAATGTTATCAATCTGATTTTCTCCTAACGACAGTTGTGTCAACTCTGTCAACTGCGCCAAAGGGGTAATGTCGTTGATTTGATTATCACCGAGGTCTAATCTTCGTAATTTTACCAATTTAGATAGTTGAGATATATTGACTATATTGTTCCCCGTAAGGTTTAATCGTCTTAGTTGAAGCAGTCCTTTTAGTGGCGTAATATCTTCAACTTGATTGTTTACCATCACAATATCCCGTAACTGAGTCAAACCTGTGAGTGGTGTAATATCACTGATTTGATTATCATTAGTGTACAATTTTGTAAGTTTGGTTAAATTTGCAAGCGGCGTAAGGTCGCTGATTGGGTTATAGTGTAACCATAGTTCGGTGAGCTGCGTCAAATTTTCAAGTGGTTTAAGATCGTTAATTTGGTTCTGTCCAATTACTAAAACCTTTAGATTTGTTGCATGATGCAAACCAGTTAAATCTGTTATGCTTCTGTCGCTCATATCTAAGTTCTCTACTGTTTTCAACTTCTCAATCGGTATCGGATCGTTACGTGCGATGCCGAGTTCATCTCTAATTGCGTCTGCTAATTTAACATCAGGAAATGTCGGATCTGATTTTGTTGAACTTGGCAGTTTTGCTTTAATATCAGTTGTCAGGTCTGGAAGTTTTTCCAATAGTTCTTCAAATGGTTTCGTATCCTGAATTGGATTCCCTTCAATATGTATACTCGTCAAATTTGATAGATTTTCAATAGGACTGAAGTCTTTAATTCGGTTATATTGCAACTTTAATTCTTTGAGTTGAGTCAAATTAGTCACTGGTTTGATGCTCGTAATCTGATTGTTCAAAAGCCATAATCTTTTCAGTTTCGTTAACTTGGCAAGTGGTGTGATGTCACTGATTTTATTGCTGAAAAGATATAGATGCGTAAGTTGTGTTAAATCGGCAATAGGTGTTATGTTTTTGACTCGGTTATTCATTATTTCCAACCGTGTCAGATTTGTCAGATCAGTAAGCGGTGTGATGTCGTTAATGTTATTTTCATTGAGTAATAACTCTGTCAATTGCGTTAAGTTTGTAAGTGGTGTGATGTCGTTAAGCTGATTTTTTTCAAGACTTAAGGATTTTAACTGTGTCAACCCTGCAATTGGTTTGACGTCATGGATTTTATTATTATTGAGTGTTAATTCTTCCAAATGTGTCAAACCAGCGAGAGATTCTGTTTCTGTGATTTGGTTTGTCCCAAGCAATAAATTTCTTAGTTTCGTCAACTTAGCCAGTGGTTCGATATTACTGATTTCATTATTACTAAGGTATAACCTTTTCAACTGTGTCATTCCAGCGAGTGGTGTTATATCGTTGATTTTATTATCCTCAAGTAATAAATCTGTCAACTGTGTCAATTCAGCAAGTGGAATAATGTCATGTATTTGGTTATTTCTGAGATATAGTTCTTTCAACTGCGTCAATCCCACAAGAGGTTTTATGTCGATGATTTTATTATTGAGTAAATCTAACTCAGTAAGTCGGGTTAATCCCGCAAGCGGCGTTACGTCCCTTATATCATTGTAGATAAGGCGCAACCATGTCAGTTTTGTCATTCCAGCAAGTGGTGATATGTCACTGATTTCATTATCCATGAGGGTCAGTTCTGTTAGATTTGTCAATCCAGCAAGTGGTTCTATATTACTGATCTTATTGTCATCAATCCATAGTATTGTCAGTTCCGTAAGGCCTGCGATAGGTTGGAGGTCGCTAATCTGATTGTCCTCAAGATGTAATCTTGTTAGTTTCGTTAACCCCGCAAGCGGTTTTATATCACTGATTGAATTCTTAATGAGCATTAGTTCTGTTAGATTCGTCAATCCAGCAAGTGGTGTGATGTCACCGATCTGACTTTCCCAAAGCGATAACTTCCTCAATTCTGTCAATCCTGAGAGTATAGTTAAGTCCTTGAATGGTTTCCCACGAATGTTCAACTCTCTTAGCTGCTTCATTTCTGCCAGTAGTGTTAGGTCTTCAATTGGGTTATTTCCAAGGAATAAAGCTGTGAGTTGCGTCAAACCGGTAAGTGGTTTTATATCCTGGATCTGATTTCTACTACACCAAAATTCTGTAAGTTTTGACAATCCTATGAGGGGTTTGATGTCCTTAACTTGGTTCCCGTAGATTGACAAAATTGTAAGTTGCGACAATTCACCCACTGGTTTGATGTTACTGATTCGGTTATTGGTAAGCCGTAGTTCTGTTAGTTTTGTTAACTTTTCAAGTGGTGTGATGTCACTGATATGATTGTCTGAAAGATTTAAAGTCGTTAATCCTGTCGCTTTTTCCAAACCTGTTATGTCATTAATGTTTTTGCCTGTTGCATCTAAGGTTTCTAATTCTTGTAGTTTCTTTTCTGTTATACGTTCGTTTTCCTCTATACCGAGGGTATCTCGAAGCACAGCATCTAAATTAGCATCCGGGATTGTCACTGCGTGAGTAGAAGCATGAATAAGAAATGGTATAAGCATTGTTAACATAAGGTATATATGTGCCATTTATAAGCTTCTCCTATAATTCAAAGTTTTCTGCTATCTGTTTGCAGGTGGAGGTTGAATATTAAATTCCCCTTCTGCTGGGATATCCGATTGTAAATCTGCATTCTGTTTAAGAAACTTTTCATACGGGCCCATATCCTGAATTGGATTTTCACTGACATATAAACTTGTTAAGCGTGGAAACTTTTCAATTAGGCTGATGTCAGTGATCTGATTTCTGTCAAAATGCAGTGTTTTTAACCGTGTGGCTCCAGCTATCGGTGTGAGATCGCTGATTCTGTTTTGACCAAGACTCAGTTCTTCTAAATACCTCATAAGTTTTAGTGGTGTGATATCATCAATCTGATTCCCCCAAAGCCATAACTTCCGCATTCTTGTTAATTTGGTTAGGGGTGTGATGTCGCTAATCTGATTTTTCCATGCCCATAATGCTGTCAAATACCGCAGGTTTTGGAGAATGGTGATGTCTCTAATTTGGTTCCCACCCAAATTTAACTCTCTTATCCAGGTTAAATCTCTAAGTGGTGTGATATCATTAATCTGGTTGTTACGAAGTCGTAGTTTCTCCAGTTTTTTTAAACCCGTTAGCGGTCTAATATCGGTAATCTGATTCTCCTGTAATCGCAAATCTGTAAGATGTATCAAGTTTTTGAGTGGTGTAATGTCAATAATTGCATTATTATCAAGTCGTAGCCATGTCAGTTCTGTCATACCACCAAGAATAGTTATGTCTCGAATTTGCGTGTTTTGAAGGTTTAACCCTTCTAAGTTTGTTAGTTCTTTGAGTGATGTGATGTTGTAGATATGATTCCCCCAAAGCCACAGTTCTCTCATCTCTGTCAATCCTGTTAGGGGTGTAATATCGTTGATTTTATTCCCACCCAGATTTAATTTTTCTAACAGGGTTAATTCATTGAGTGACATTATATCATCAATTCTGTTCCTATGAAGATGTAATTCTGTTAGTTGTGTTAAGTTTGTGAGCGGTGTAATGTCGGTGATCTGATTATTACTCAGCCACAACTCAGACAATTGCGCCAGTTCACCGAGTGGCATAATATCACTAATCTGATTTCCCCAAAGCCATAACTTTCTGAGTTGTTTTAAGTTTGCGATTGGTTTTATGTCATTGATCCGGTTTCCGCCGAGGGATAGTTCAGTTAACTTTGTTAATCCACTGATCGGTGTGAGATCGCTGATTCGATTATCCTTGAGGTATAGTTCTGTTAACTTAGTTAATCCACTGATCGGTGTGAGATCACTGACCTGATTCTTGCGAAGTTGTAAAGTGATTAAACCCGTTGCTTTTTCCAAACCTGTTAAGTCTTTTATGTTGCTGTTGTAACCATGCAGCTGCTCTAATGCTGCCAATTTTTCTGGTGGAATAGTGTCGTTGCTTCCCAAACCGAGTGCTGCTCGGACAGCGTTGGCTAAGTTATCATCAGGAATTGTCACAGCGTGTGTAGGCATAAGAATATGGAAAGCAATAAGTAACGTTAACATGAGAATGGTTTTCTTCATTTTGTGTACCTCTATTCTATTGTATCCAGTGCTAAATCAGGCAACTGTTTTGTCAGTCTTTTGAGTGAATTCAAGTCTTGGATAGGGTTGTTTCTGATATTTAGCTGTTTTAGTTTCGTCAAGTTCCCTATTATGCTAATGTCCGTGATCTGATTCTGGTCCAGTGCTAAGTGTGTCAATTGCTTCAAACCCGTCAGCGATGATATATCGCTGACTTGGTTTCCACTAAGCCATAGATATGTTAGCTCAGTTAAGTTTGAAAGTGGTGTAAGGTCACTCAGTTGATTCCTTCTGATGTTCAATATCTCAATCTGCTTTAAGTTTGAAAGTGGACTTAGGTCGCTGATCTGATTATCCCAAAGTCCCATTTCTGTCAGTTTTGTCAATCCTGCAAGGGGTGTAATGTCGGAGATTCTGTTTTCACCGAGTCCTATTTTTGTCAATTGTGTTAAATTTGAAAGAGGTGAAATATCGCTGATCTGATTGTCCCAGAACTCTACATAAGTTAACTGTTTCAATTCTGCCAGAGGTGTAATATTGCTGATCTGATTCTTTTGGAGTTCTAAGATTTTCAAACCTATCGCTTTCTCCAATCCTGTTAAGCCTTTTATCCCTTTTTCTTCGGCATGCAGTTTCTCTAATTCTTCTAACTTTTTTTGTGGGATAGGATCGGTTGGACGCAAACCGATTGCATCACGTACTGCTGAGGCTAAGTTGGTATCTGGTATTGTCACACAAGTGTCATTATTCATAATGTTATGGTATGGACACCACTGAGTAGTAGGAGGGAACTCCGATTCCCGACAATCAACGTGTTTCATCGCGATTCGGAGATCGCTCCTACAGAGTTTCATCGCGATTCGGAGATCACTCCTACAGAGTTTCATCACGATTCGGAGATCGTTCCTACAAAAGAGGTGTCCACATATTTTTATACTTCACTATGACTATCCCTTATTCAGGACTTCGTCCAGATTAAGGATAAGGTTTGCAATCATCGTCCAGGTGGCAACTTCAACTACGTCTAATTTATCATCAGGTTTCGATTCGCCGACATTGATAAGTTCTTTAGCAGCTTCAGGGTCTGCTTTCATCTCTTCAGTGTGTGCCTGCAGTGTTTCTAATATCAGAGCAGTTTCCGCAGGTTTTGGTTCGCGGGCGGTTGCCAACTCAAACATGTAAGTTAACCGTTCCTCAGGTGTATTACCACCCTCTCTAATCGTTCTTTCAGCAAAAACACGGGCTGCTTCAAAGAACTGTGGATCGTTCATTAACATGAGTGCTTGCATAGGCGTGTTCGTCCGTTCACGACGAATTGTGCATGCTTCTCGTGACGGAGCATCAAGGATGTTCATCTGAGGCGGCGGTGCAGTACGCTTCCAGAACGTATACAGACTCCGACGATGTACCTTATCTGAACCGGAATCTTTCCTAAAGGTATCAGTATTAGAGCCAGTAAACCCGACAGCCTTCCATAATCCACCCGGTTGTGGGGGTTTGACACTCGGTCCGCCAATACGTTTAAATAGCAAACCGCTGAGTGTAAGAACATTATCACGGACGATTTCTGCATCAAAACGGTACCTTGGGGCTCGGGATAACAGTAGGTTGTCTGCATCCCGTTCCAACTTTTCAGAGGTGACGTGTGGACTCTGTTGATAGGTCGCTGAAGTCAGCATGAGTGTCAGCATGGATTGAACGTCCCATCCAGAATCTACAAACTCGGTTGCAAGCCAATCCAGAAGTTCAGGATGCGTAGGGGGTGTACCTTGCGTTCCGAAGTCTTCTGAAGTTCGGACAATACCTGCACCAAACACATTTTGCCACATACGGTTGACTGTAACACGTGCAGTCAACGGATGTTGACGAGATACCAACCACTTCGCTAATGAAAGTCTATTTGGCGGCGAACCTTTAACCATTTGTGGTAAAACTGCGGGAACCCTCGGATATACCTGTTCGCCACGATGTTGATAGGCACCGCGTTCCAAAATATAAGCACCACGCGGATCAGACCTTTCTTGCATTACCAATGTTGTCGTAAGCGAATTGTTGAGTGAGTTCCTTTTGTTCTGTGTATCCGATAAATCCGCGTAGAGTTTTTTCAACGTTTCATCCGTTGAAACATTTCGTCGATAATATTCTCGAATCTGTGTCTGTTGGTCTCCGTTGCGTTTCCCTCTATCAATCGCGATAGTGTCAACGATATTGGCAGTTACCATCGGTTCATCAGATTCCATTCGGAAATAGAAACCTGACGGACCGGAATAGTTAACGACTTTTAATAGTAGTGCATTATTCCCCGGATTAAGCTGTATTTGGACTTTTTCTGAATCTGGTACAGCATCACGTTGGATATTACTGGCAAGCATCTCTGTCTGATTTACCCATACCTTCACCGCATCATTGCTACTCAAATAAAGTGTTGCCTTCTGCTTGGTTTCGGATGTAATGTTTCTATAGAGGTATGTTGCACTGTTTTCACCAACGATGTCATTATGCACCTGACCGTCTTGCCAATGTGTCTGCTGTTTCCACGTCAATTCTTGTGAACCGATAGTGTATTTAGCCTTCGTATCTACAGGTTTAGTTTCCGGTTCATATACATTATAGAATGCGATGTTACCGTGTTCAGCAGTGAAAGGACCGACAGAATGCCAGTTTCCAAGTGAGACTTTAGAACCGATAGGATAGATTGTTGGTGCATTTGTGACCGCAATCCTAAACCTACCGAAATGGTGCTTTGCATGTTGAGATTCATGACTGAGACGTATCCTTACCAATCCGCCTTCTGTGCCGAATGGGTTTGCCACGAGGAAGATTGCTTGTCGGCTATTGCCACGATTATTATTGCTCTCCAATCCCCACCCCGTTTCAGGATTATGATCAATGACATTAGCAATGGCAAAATCTCCGTTTG
Organism: Candidatus Poribacteria bacterium; assembly: GCA_965205065.1. Lineage (GTDB taxonomy): Bacteria > Poribacteria > WGA-4E > WGA-4E > WGA-3G > MSPOR6. Next base: position 450,024 of record CBDBFT010000001.1, read on the forward strand.
CTTGCTCCTTGTCTGCCCACGCTTTCACGATAGGAACGGATGTCCAAGGGGATTTTTCCTCAACAGGTTCAGCAGTTTCATCTGTTTCATCTGTGTTTTTTACTTCGCCTGCTTCAGGTTCTGTCTCCTCTGCTGGTGCTTCAGGTTCTGTCTCCTCTGCTGGTGCTTCAGTATCAACCTTTTCATCCGTTTCTGCCTTTTCAGTCGTATCTAACTTAGCGTCCTCAACATCTTTCTCTTCTGCGTTTTCTGGTGAAGCATCTTCAACAGGTTCAGCAGTATCTTTCTGTTCACCTGTTTCTTCAACAGGTTCCACTTCTTCAGCAGATTCTGCTTCCTCAGCAGCTTTTGCTTCTTCAGCAGCCTTCTTTGCCTCTTCGGCAGCTTTTGCTTCTTCGGCAGCCTTCTTTGCTTCTTCGGCAGCTTTCTCAATTGCCTCTTTAGCCTTTTGTGCTGCTTCCTTGGCGTCATTAAGCACCTGTTCTGCATCTGATGGAGAAACGACATCAACAGAGAATCCTGTCATAACTACGTTGCTATTATCGCTTCGTCCGATACCGCTCCCGGGTAAAGATTTGTCTGGAATAGCTTCTAACCGTAAAGCACTCCATTTTCCTGCTGGTAGTTCTGCGACGATCTCATATACCTCTTTATCTGGGTTTGCCCCACCTGCTAATACAGAGTTGTCCTCATTAATTGTAAGGGTTGCCCCACCTTGTGAGAGGACGACATTCGGCTTGATAAATGTCCATCGCGGCATCCTATTTTCCCAAGCGGTCTGCGCAGCATCAATATTTGGTAGCGGTCCCTTACTCTGTGCATCTAAGTCTTTAATCTGCTCATCGTATTTTGCAAGTTGTGCTGCCTGTTCAGGTGTTGGTAACTTCACGACAGGGGGAGAGTCCTTACGGTTACCGTCCATGGCATTTTCTGTGATATTGTTAAAATAGGCGAAGAGTTGATAGTATTCTTTCTGTGAAATTGGATCGTATTTATGGTCGTGGCATTGTGCACAGCCAGCGGTTAAACCCATCCAGACAGTAGAAGTTGTATTAACTCTGTCAACGGCATATCTGACATAGTATTCCTCTGCGATTGAACCGCCTTCACTTGTGGTAACATGACATCTGTTGAAACCGGTAGCGACACGTTGATCGAGTGTCGGTTCTGGAAGGAGATCCCCTGCTAACTGTTCAATCGTGAACTGATCGAAGGGCATATTTTCATTGAACGCTTTAATGACCCAATCTCTATAGGGCCACATTTCGCGATAGTTATCTAAATGTAATCCGTGTGTATCTCCATAACGCGCGACATCCAACCAAAAACGTGCCATGTGTTCACCGTATTCTGGTTTTTTCATATAGGTATTGATGAGTGTTTCATAAGCGTTCGGTGTATCATCATTAAGGAAGTTATGGATCTCTTCAAGCGTCGGTGGTAAGCCGGTTAAGTCAAAACTTAGTCTACGGATAAGCGAACGTTTATCTGCTTTTTGTGCGGGTTGTAAACCTACTTTTTCAAGGCGTGCAAGGATGAACGTATCAATTGGATTTTTGACCCAATTTGCATTTTTGACAGTGGGTGGTGTTGGACGCATAGGTGCTGTAAATGCCCAATGTTCTTCCCATTTCGCGCCTTGGTTAATCCACTGTTTTATAGTGTTTATCTGTTCTGGTGTTAATGTCTTGTTGAAGTCAGCGGGTGGCATCTTATAGTTATCGTCATCAGAGGTGATTCTAAGGTAGAGTTCACTCTCATCAGGTTTATTGGGTGTGAGAATCGGGTATCCGCTGGGATCAGAAAACGCGCCTTCTTTCGTGTCAAGTCGCAGGTTTCCTTGTCGGGTTTTTTCATCTGGTCCGTGGCAGGCAAAACAGTTGTTAGCTATAATGGGACGGATGTCTTGACTATAACTGATGGATGTTTTCGGGTTTTCATGGTGGTCGGCAGAAGCGATAGGAATCCCTATCATAACTATGCACACAAATACCATCGTTGCAATTAGTGGCACTGAACTTTTATCACTCTTCACTGGTATACTCCCTTTTCAATATAGTTTAGATGCACAAGTTTGTAATGACGAAATATTATGTTATGTAACGTTACGACAATCATAAAGTTTAAAATTGAATTATGCCATTTTAAGGTGTTTAAGGTTTTATTGTCAATACTTTTTTGAATCGGTATGTTGTTTTAATTGAAGATATAACGAATATATAGTAGAATCATAGACAGGATCGAATCATAGTTCTTGATGATTAGAAGCATTATTGGGGAATAACAAGATGACATTTAGTGATTTCAAAGCGATCCCTGAAGTTCAGGAAAGATTTAGAATACGGCATGTAGAGAATGACTTTATTGACTCGTTGTCGGCACGCCATTGATTATGTTGGTTGAAGCAAAGAAGAACGATTTTGAGATAGGTTGGGGACAATGTTTAGCGGAGTTAATCGCTGCGCAAAAGATTAACGAGAATATGGAACATCCAGTGTACGGTATTGTCAGCGATGGAACACTCTGGCAGATTGGACACCTTGTTGGTGAAACCTTCACCCAAAATCGCACAAGTTTTAGCGTGGATAATTTGCCTGCTCTCTTTGGTGCTATTGATTCTGTGTTCAAAGCGGCAAGTACCGATAGACAAAAAGATACGTGATATCTACTTACTCTCCTGCCACCTTCTCAAAAATAATAACATGCTGCCACGGCAGACCATCAAGCGTTTCAATCCAAGACAACGGATGCGGTGTCATCTCCTTAACCACCTGTAATTCGCTCATTTTATGCAGCCGTTTGATTGGCACACTATCATCTTCCAAGCGATATTCTATTAGAGCCACCCTACCCCCTACTTTGAGTGCACGACAGATGTTATGCATCATCTCATACGGATGTGAAAATTCATGGTAAACATCTACCATAATGGCGAGGTCTACTGAATTTGGGGGCAGTTTCGGGTCAGTAATCGTGCCTAACACGCCTTTGATATTGGTTATACCTTCTTCCTTCATTGTTTTGTCAAGGATGTCAAGCATCTCCTGTTGAATTTCAACGCCGTAAATAATGCCTTTATCTCCAATTTTCGGTGAGATACGTCTGGCGATGTAGCCTGTTCCGACTCCGATATCCGCAACAACATCACCCTTCTTGAGTTTTAGCATCTCAATGAGTTTATTCGGCAGCTCTTCACGTTCACGTTCAGGACGTTCCAACCATCCCGCGGCGAGATGTCCCATCACTCGTGATATTTCGCGCCCCATATAGATTTTACCGATGCCATCTCGACTTGCAACGCGCTGTTCGTAACGTGTGCTTGCTGGACGTTTTGAATCAGTTTCTGAATGCGAATCACCTTTCGGCGAAGTTGCAGTATAGGTGAGTACAAGCAGAATACTAATAAAAACAAAAGTATAAAATTTCATGAGTTTTGAGATATGAAACGTGTTTACGACTTCATGTAATTTTCTAATCATGTGTTCACCACCTTCCGAGATAAAGTCCTCGGTTCTCCATCGGTATATTGACACGCATACCTTTCTGACGTTGCGAGTCAACAATTGCAAAGACCATTTCAGTACTGCGATGTGCAAGCTGAATGTTTCCCACTGTTTCTGTATCGGTTTCTATAGCTTCAATGATGTCCTCAATACATCCAACAGTGCCGCTCTTTCGCTCATATTCTGGGAATTCTACATCTAAAATCTCATTGTACTGTCCCTGTCGTTTGCGGAGTTGGAAACCGAGACCGTTGTTGAGTGAACGGACAGTGCCTTCACTACAGTTCACTTCAAATTCATAAGCAGTGCCGGGGATGCTGATACCGTTGATACCGTTCTGAAATTTGATAAATCCCATCACGATACCGGGATCAGAATCGGTACGATTATCTTCAAAATCTGCATCATCAACAGCGACGTTGCCTTGCACATATTCTATTGGAGAATCACTTGCTAAAAAGAGGATAAGATCAGCTGCGTGTGTGTATCCCCATAGAGCGGAACCACCCGTATAGGAGATGATGGAACGCCGTTCACCCAACTCTCCGCTTTCAAGGATTTCACGCATCTTCATATAACCGGGTGTGAAGCGACGTTGTGTGCCAAGATTGAATTTAATACCGTACTGTTCACATACGGCAAGCATTGCATCCGCTTCTTCCATAGAAGCGCAAAGCGGTTTATCGCAATAGATACCTTTCACACCGTTTTCTGCGGCGAATTTTGTGATCTCTGCATGGTTGCCAGGTCGCGTGGCGATGCTGATGATATCCGGTTTCTCCTGCGTTATCATCTCTTGATAGTCAAGGTAATATTTAGGGATATTCCATTTGTCACAGACATGCTGTGCCTTTTCTTCAACGACATCTGCAGCAGCGACGATTGTTGTTTGCTCACATGCAGTATAACTTGCAGCGTGTGAATAGGGCAGTTTACCGTGTGGTGTTCCCTTTACCTCTTCATCAATCGTGCCACCCATGCGTCCACAACCGACAATACAGGTACGGTATTGTGTGGTTTTCATCGGTGATCCTCCATTATGTCTTATGTTATGACGTTAATTCGACAACATCCTGTTTTACGATATCTTTGATATGTCCATACGATGCGGTTTTTGTCAATTCCTGCACCTCTGGTGACAAGCGATTGAAAATAGGTTCTGGTATTCCTGATCTACCTTCATATTGCGGACGATACCGGAGAATAAGGAATCGTCTATCCCGATCCTTTGGTTTCCACTGTAGTACACCGTGTGTTAACAGTTCAGAGATGACAACGAAATCTCCTGCTTTTGGGGTTATATTCGTAAAAACGTCGTCAGGAACGGGGTCAATACCATCAGGTCCAGGCGTTAGTAGGTCTTCAGGTCGTTCAAATTTGCTCTTATGCGAACCCGGTATAACAATCAGTCCCCCATCGCCAGGGTGCACATCTGTCAAGTAAAAGAACGCCACGAAATCGTTGCAATAGATACGATTATCCTTAATCTCGTAGCGAGTCAACCAGTGTCGTCCCTCTCTTGCACAGTGCAAACCAGCAGGATTTGTTCCCATCGGTTGTCTGTCAGGATTGTGTTGTTCCAACGTCAACGTTCCAGATACAAACCGTGGCATATCAAAAGTGAATTCTCTTATGAGGTGCCAGATTGCGGGATGCACCGTCATAGCTTCAAGTGATCGATCAAACGCGTAGCCGTGTTCATATCTGCCACCTCTACCGGGTTCTAATTCACGCGGACGTGTTGTGAAACCTTCGGGACGTTTGTCAAGAGGCATGTGGATATATCTATCAACTGCCGCTTGCGCAGCTTTTAGTGCCTCTCCTGTAACAGCGTTTTTAATATGTAGGTAACCCGTAACGTCAAATAAATAGCGTTGTTCTGGTGTCATAAATATCCAACTTTTTGTCTTATGTTGTGAATTGTATCAATAAAATTAAATCAAAGGGTAGTGGTTTAAGGTATTACATCTTTCACACATCGAAAACCGCTACAATTCTCTGTGTTGGCAGGAGGATAGTTATCGCGAAATATTATTTCCAAAAGGCTTGCATCAGAGTCCCACCCTCCACCGCGCAAAACACGTTCAGTAAGTATTGAATCTGGATCTTTATCCCATGCTCCATCCCGCTTCACCTGTTCATACCCTTCATCCCTGTTGTATTCTACCAATTCTGTAATACTTTCATGACCACCAATTGGATTACGTCTCGGCGCATTGTTATTCATCTGATAATAAAATGCATCCAGGCACCACTCCCACACGTTACCTGTCATATCGTATAAGCCGTATCCATTAGGAGGGTAACTTCCTACAGGGGCAGTATATTGATACCCATCATCTGCGTTCATGTTTGAATACTCATCGTTTAAGTTCTTATCTGCGAAATTACACTGTGTTCCATTCGGTTCAGTATCACCCCAAGAGTACTTATGACCTTCCAGCCCCCCACGGGCAGCTTTCTCCCATTCTGCTTCCGTTGGTAGCCGTTTCCCCACCCATTCTGCATAAGCCATCGCTGCATGCCAGCTTACAAAAACTACGGGATGATCTTCTAATCCTTCGGGATAATCGTTGCCATTCCAATGTGTCAAGTATCCCTGGCTGTATGCTTGGTAGATACGCTCCTTTCTCCACTGTGGGTTTGCATCTACGAACGCTTTGTATGCTGCATTTGTTACTTCGTGCACATCCATATAAAATGCATCCGTATAAACAGTGTGTACTCGGTGTTGTGTAAATCTTGGATCTACATTGAGCTTCCCCATTTGGAATTCACCTGCTGGTATTAGAACCATTCCATCTAAAACAGTTTCATCGTTATTTAAGAGATCAGTTGTAGTCGTATATGTCATTTCCTTTAACCCATTATGATTTCTTTTGTTTATATTTTAAATCTTTTCTTTTGAAACTTGCAGCGGTTAGGAAACCGCTGCAGGTATAAAGACTACTGGCTCAAGAGGTTACATCTTTCACACACCGAAAACCTTCAAAAAACTCTGTGTTTGCAGGAGGATAGTTAGAGCGAAATGTTATATCCAAAAGAACGGCATCTGCGTCCCACCCTCCACCGCGTAAAACACGTTCAGGAAGTATTGAATCTGGATCTACATCCCGTGCTCCATCCCGCTTCACTTGTTCATACCCTTGATCCCTATTGTATTCTACCAATTCTGTAATACTTTTAGGACCACCAATTGGATTACGTCTCGGTGCATTGTAATTTATCTGATAATCAAATGCATCCAGACACCACTCCCACACGTTACCTGTCATATCGTATAAACCGTATCCATTAGGGGGGTAACTTCCTACAGGGGCAGTATATTGATACCCATCATCTGCGTCCATGTTTGAATACTCATTGTTTGTGTTTTTATCAGCGAAATTACACTGTGTTCCATTCGGTTCAGTATCACCCCAAGAGTACTTATGACCTTCCAGACCCCCACGGGCAGCTTTCTCCCATTCTGCTTCCGTAGGTAGCCGTTTCCCAATCCATGCTGCATAAGCCATCGCTGCATGCCAGTTTACAAAAACAACGGGATGATCTTCTAATCCTTCGGGATAATCGTTGCCATTCCAATGTGTTAAGTATCCTTGGCAGAATGCTTGGTAGATACGCTCCTTTCTCCACTGTGGGTTGGCATCTACGAACGCTTTGTATGCTGCATTTGTTACTTCGTGCACATCCATATAAAATGCATCCGTATAAACAGTGTGTACTCGGTGTTGCGTATATTCTGGATCGGCATCAAGACTTCCCATTTGGAATTCTCCTGCGGGAATTAGCACCATCCCATCTAAAACAGTTTCATCGTTATTTATGTGATCAGTTGTAGTCGTATATGTCATTTCCTTTACCCCATAAGATTTCTTCTGTTTATATTTTAAATCTTTTCGGGCAGTTTGTCAAGGAAAGGATACGGTTCTAACCAAAACCCTATTCCGTTTGATGGAATAATCTCCAATAATTGTGAAATGTATTGTATAATGTTTGAAAAACGACATGGAGGTCGTGTATGAAACTCGGATTTGTAAGCGCGATATTGCCTGACCAAACACTTGAGGAGGTTGTCCAATTTGCTGCAGAGACAGGTTACGATTGTGTGGAATTGATGTGTTGGCCCAAAGGGAAAGCGGAACGACGGTACGCAGGGGTTACACATATTGATGTTCTAAACCTCTCAGATGCGGATGTAGACAATATCCTACAATGTATGTCGGATGCTGGGGTTACGATAAGTGGTTTAGGTTACTATCCGAATCCACTCACACCAAATGAAACAGAAGCAAATATCTATAGTGAACATCTCAAGCAGCTCATATTGGCAGCAAAACGATTGTCGGTTAATATAGTGAATACATTCATCGGAAGGGATCAAACACGCACGATAGATGCAAATTGGCACCGTTTTAAAGATGTATGGAAACCCCTTATCCAATTTGCTGAAGACAACGATATCCGAATTGGAATTGAGAATTGTCCGATGTTTTTCACTGAAGATGAGTGGCCCTCCGGACAAAACCTCGCGTATTCACCTGCAATTTGGGAACGGATGTTTACGGAGATTCCATCAAACAATTTCGGACTCAATTTTGACCCCTCCCATTTTATATGGCTTCAAATGGACTATCTGAAACCCCTTACGACTTTTGCTGATCGCATATTTCATGTGCATGCAAAAGATGTCCGTTTAGATAGAGAACGACTTAACGAAGTTGGGATTCTGGCAACGCCGCTCCAATACCATACGCCTAAGTTGCCAGGGCTCGGTGATGTGGATTGGGGACGTTTCTTCTCTGTGTTGAGCGATACCGGTTATGAAGGGTCTGTCTGTGTTGAGGTAGAGGATCGTGCTTATGAGGCAACTTTGGAGTCCCGACAGCGCGCCTTAAAACAGAGTCATCTTTTCCTACGACAGTTCATCGGGTGAGAAGATGTATACGGACGACTGGCTGCAAACAGAATACACCGAACTTAAAGATGCGGGATTGTTGCGTCATCTCCGGACTGTGATGAGTGCACCATCAGGTACAATTCGTCTTGATGGACGCAAAGTTGTACTGCTTGGGTCAAACAACTATCTGGGTTTAAGCACTCACCCACAGGTCATTGCTGCTGCCGTTGAAGCGATAGAAGAATTTGGCACAGGTTCAAGCGGTTCACGTCTGATTTCAGGAAATAGCGAACTATACACAACTCTGGAAGACAACTTAGCAAAAGCAAAAGGAACTGAAGCCTCGCTGGTATTCAGTTCAGGTTATGCAGCGAATACAAGCATCATTCCTGTGCTTGCTGGAGAAAATGACCTTATCTTAAGTGATGAACTTAATCACGCGAGTATCATTGATGGATGTCGTCTGAGCCGTGCTACAAAGAAGATATATAGACATTGCAGTGTGGATCACTTACAGAACCTTTTGACCGAATCGTCAGATTATAGACGGCGACTTATAATATCAGATGGCGTTTTCAGTATGGATGGGGATATCGCACCACTATCTGATATTTACCATGTTGCTACTGATCATGATGCCATGCTACTCATAGATGATGCACACGGATTCGGGGTTCTGGGTAAAGATGGGGGTGGTACTGTCGCACATTTCGGACTTCAAGGAGAGGATATTATCCAGATGGGAACCCTCAGCAAGGCAATCGGTGGATTGGGTGGATATGTTGCGGGTAGTCGTACGTTGATTGAATTGCTAATCAACCGAGCGCGCGGTTTTATCTTTACAACAGGACTGCCACCCGCAACTTTAGCGGCGGCAGATGCGGCACTTAATATCATGCGTTCTACACCAGAATTGCGAGAACGGCTACTGAAGAATGCTGAAACCTTGAAAACAGCACTAATTGATTTCGGGTATACATTACTACCGAGTCAGACACAGATTCTACCGGTTCTGTTAGGGGAACCACAACGCGCTACAAAGGTCGCTGAAGCATTACTGTTAAAGGGGGTATATGCACCTGCAATCCGTCCACCTGCTGTTCCGTTGGGAGCAAGTCGTCTCCGTGTTACCGTCATGGCAACACACACAGCGGATGAGTTACAGAAAGCGATGCGCGGATTCGCTGATGTGCATCGTTTACTTTAGAAGATTTAGTTGACAAGAGTTATTTTTCTATGTTACACTAATTTTAATTCCTGCCCGTAGGGGGTAAAATAGATGAGAGTACAGATTCTCTTAGTTGGTCTATTGTTTCTGATAGGTGTATCTTTTGCTTTAGGACACCTTACCGATGAGAAGATGCAAAATTTCCAATATAATGCTGAACTCGTAACGGTTGCTCCGATTGTTGATGGTTACCTTGACGATCCAGTCTGGGAAGAAGTACTACCGGGCAAACTCAATCAGGAGATCATGAGTGGAACGCAATGGTTAGAATCAGATGATTTCACGGGATCTTTTAAAGCAGTCTGGCGTGGTAGTTTCCTCTATGTTGCCATAAAAATACAAGATGATCACATCTCAAAATATCATTCTAAACCGTTCAGGGAAGATCAACTTGTTCTCCATATAGACGAGTATCATTTCCAACGCAAGGCAGATGTAAACAGTTATGCAATACCGGTGGGAGTGGATGTTGGTCCGTGGAAGGCTCCGTTAACATCAATCGCTTGGGGAAGTGATGGACAATCGTGTGAAATTAGTTTCCGATTGGGAGACATCGCTGAAAAGGACAACGCAATCGGTTTTAGCATTGCATATCATGATGTTGACAATGAACATTTGCAGAATAAAATCGCTTGGGGACCTACAGGTTATATTGAACAGGAGGAGATGCTTCCTGATCTCGTCTTTTCTGCCAGTATTAACCCGAATGAACAACAAAAACTAATACGTTGGGGACAGATTAAGCGACTTTACAAATAAATATCAGGGCAATTCCATCATCGGCAAACACGAGTATTTTTGGGATTGTCCTACAACAGTGAGAAATCTGTGTATTATATCGGAAAAACCTTAGAACTCATGGGTATAGTGTGTTTGGGAGCTGCCCTCTTTTTAGGACTTGTTAATCCTTATGACTATAGTGAGGCTAAGGCGATGGGTGTTGAGATGGGTTTCTTAGCACTCGGAGTCATTGTTTTCTTTATCGGCAGACTGATTGAGAAACAGCAATAATTGACGCCTACGGTATCTCTTCTTTTATGTACCCGTAGACAGGAATCCGTATAGGTGCAGATGCTGCTGTAGTCGTAACAATAATCTCCTCTCGTAGCATGTCAGGTGGGTCTGATAAGTCTATAGAGACACTGAACACACTTTTGTAAGGTCTTTCAGATTCTTCTGCATCCTCTGTCACGGATGTTACAACAATCTGCATATATGTAGGGGCATTAATATTCAGTATCGTAAAAGGACTTTTAGCAGATAACGTAAATTCTAATGTTGGTGACTTATCTTCGGAGACTATGCCAAGAGAAAGCGATTCAGGTTCTGCCAATACAGGCGGAACTACTCTTGCAGTTACAGGCAAGGTCAATGTGCGTCCATTTGGAAAAGCAACTGTGAGTAAAGCGGAAAACGGTGTTGAACGACTCAATTGATTAAGCTCTACCTCATCCTCACCTTCTTTGTGATTAATCTCGACCTCATCCTCATCTTCCATAAGTGGTATATTTAGCTTAATCGTCAGTACGTAACAGTTGGGTATCACATCAGGTTCCATCACCCATGATAACATAAGATGCCCGGAAGGCATTAGTTGGATTTCGTCCTGATTCATGGGGGCGTTCACACACATCCTCATCCTTTTCTCAAAATCTGTTGCAGGTTCAATATTCCCAAAATCACATACGTTTGCGCTTAACGTAGCAAAACGTTGCACGAGTGCTTTAATCGTAAAATAGACGTATTGTGTCTTAGGACTATCCGTAAAAAAGATAGCGGTTACAGTGATTTGGTCAGGCGGAAGAACTGGTGGGTTAAAGTGTATCTTGAGCACTTCTTCTGATTCTGGTTGGATAAGTGTTGGACCTTCAATCTCAATAAAACTATATCCTACTTGAATTCTGGTGATATTTATCGGTTGTTTTCCAATGTTCTTTGCGATGATCTCGCCGCTGACCTTCCCCTCCCATTCAGGGACCGTGCCAAGATCAAGTTCTTTGTGAGTTAAGACTAACTCACCATAAGTATCCTGCTGGTTGTTAATAATGATAACGATTACCAAAATAGAGATCAGTATTGCAGGCATTATGATTGTTGTGATTATTTTACGTTTTGACACTGATCAAACTACCTTGTATTATTGAGTGAAAAGCATGGTTAGATGACGAAGCATCTTGTTTCTCAATGATATATACGAAGCGAACTATAGTATATTTTACCAATACATCGTTGTCAACAAAAAAGCAGTTTCACCTGAAATTAGGATTTTCTTTGGAAAAATGTGATGAATTCAGATATAGATTGACTTAAAAGTGTATTTTTTAAGCAAATTGGTAACCAGATATAACGAAACAACGTATAATCAATTGAACAGATGAAAATCTGATGTTCTAACTCTGTAGTAGAACTCCACTTATGTAGTATCAGGTACTCGTGAATGAGTTTTACTGAACTGAATTACATTATATACGAAAAGGAAGTAGAAAATCATGGCAAAGAAACTGATGAAAGCCGACATCATCAGCAGCGTCGTTGACAAGACAGATCTCTCGAAAAAAGATGCTGGTGCGGCAGTTGAAGCGTTTACATCAACCGTTCAAGATGCTTTGAAGAAAGGCAATTCTATCGGGTTAATCGGTTTTGGCACTTTTGAGGTGAGAACCCGTGCTGCTCGCGATGGTCACAATCCCCAGACAGGCGAAAAGATCAAGATTCCTAAAAAGAAGGTTCCAGCATTCAAGGCTGGCAAGAAACTAAGAGACGCAGTCTCTTAACGTACTGCCTTGGCGAACATTGTCTTGTCTACATTGAAAGAGTCGTAGGTGATACCTTGTCCTAAATAGGTATCTCTACGGTTTTTTCTTTTGCAATGCAGTGTCTTGTATTGTTTCAGGTTTGCGTGCTATTTTCTTACGGGTATGCTCTTAATAGTAGTAGGCAATCTCCGAGTGCCGTCTCTTATGAATAGTAGTAGGCAATCTCCGAGTGCCTACTACTATTAAGAGCTTATTTGCTGGTGTCTTTCCGCTCTAACTTGTTGTATGACCAGATAGTTTTGAGTAAGGCATGTGCCGTGTTTACGTGTTTTATCACCTCTTTCGGTTCTTTCTCTGAGAATATAAGGTATTTGACATGACCAAAAATGGTCTCTAACTCTTGTTGAATGTTATCGTCATGCGTTAAACCGATGTCAGTCATGTTATCATCTCTTTTGCCTTTGAGAAACGCATCGCGTGATTCGTTGAATAGATTACGGTATACTCTTCGGAGAATTTTGTATGCGTGATGTTCAGTCGTCGTAATTGGTAGATCGTTTTTAAATTCTTGCATAAATGCCTTAACGACCTCGCTGGGTTTCATATATGCTGCGAAGCATTTGATGGTAAATTCCTTGTGATTCTCTTGTAATATCATGATATTCTCCTATTCAAAAAGTCACGAAAACGTGACAAATGTGTCACAGCCGTGACTTTTTACGAATTGCTTATCCAGTCAATGACTGTAAGGTTTTGTGGCGTGTTTTTTTGACAGATTTAATTTTTTTGTTTTCAAGAAACGTGACATAATTCTCTCTAAGTTGAAATATGCATAAAAAGTGGGTTGCATATACTCTACGAAGCATTTGACAGCGAATTCCTTGTGATTCTCTTGTAATATCATGATATTCTCCTATTCATAAAAAGTCACGAAAACGTGACAAATTTGTCACGACTTTGTCACGGCTTTGTCACAGCCGTGACTTTTTGTGAATTGCTTATCCAGTCAATGTCAGTAAAGTTTTGTGGTGTGTTTTCTGACAGATTCAATTTTTTTATTTTCAGGAAACGTGACATAATTCTCTCTAAGTTGAAATATACACAAAAAGCACAAAAACTTGGCTTTTTTCTGATATTATGATCATTTCTGGACATTTTGTATATTAGCATTGTAACACCTTTTTACATAAACTAAAAGTAAGTATATACATAACTTTAATATTTATAATAACATAAATATATAATGTTGTCAAGTTAATATTGAATAAAATTGAATTATTTTCATTTTTTGTTTAAGATTTAATATATGCGGCATATACTTATCTATACATTAGTGAATATTAGCATTGTCAACACCCATTTATATAATTATATCGCAAGGAAATATATAACATATATTTATGGTAACATATATAAAAACATTTGTCAAGTTAAATATGAACCAGGATTTTCAGGATTATAGGATTTTTGTCAGGATAAGATTGGCCGGGATTTTCAAGATTAGTAGGATTTCCAGGATAAGAGGGAAGAGGGTATGAGGGGAGGGATGGAAGAGTGGAAGGTTGACCAGGATTTTCAGGATTTTCAGGATTTTCAGGATTGGACCAGGATAAGAGGGAAAACTGGAAGGGTGGAAGGGTGGAAGGATGGAAGGTTGACCAGGATTTTCAGGATTTTCAGGATTTTATCAGGATAAGAGGGAAAACTGGAAGGTTGGAAGATCGGAGTGGAAGGTTGGAAGGTTGACCAGGATTTTCAGGATTTGATCAGGATAAGAGGATTTTGGTTTTATCGGATGGATAGGCTGGAAATGCATCTTTTGTCTGAACCAGGATTTTCAGGATTAGTAGGATTTCCAGGATAATTTGTCCCTTGTGTCCCGCCCAGTAGGTTCGTTTTACTAACCAATGCAGAATACCAAACGCGTATTCTGCAATTGGCGTTAATTGCGTGTAAAACGTTAGTGCGTTGATACACCTTTCGCCCCTCTGGGGCTTGGTATTGGTTGGATCAATGCGGACTATACACCTTTCGCCCCTCTGGGGCTTGCTACTGGTTGCATCAATGCGGACTATACACCTTTCGCCTCTCTGAGGCTTTGGAAAATCACATATCAGCACTATCGGTGCAAAAGGTGGTTGTAGAAGAAACACAATCAAGGATGAATGTGCTACAGCTATATCAAGATGAATGTGGTACGGAAAAGGTTAATGAAGGATGCATGTTGTTGAAAGATGCACAATCTAACAGAATGTGCTACAGCTATATCAAGATGAATGTTGGATGGAGAGGGGTTATGAAGGATGAATGTTGTAGAAAAAGGCACAATCTAACAGAATGATGCTCAAAGAAGCACAATCAAGGATAAATGTGCTACGAGGAAGTATTACATTTTTGGCTACAAAGAAGCACAATCTAACAGAATGTGCTACAACTGGCACAATCTAAGAGAATGTCTATTATTTGGTGAAGGTATTGAATGTGGAGGTTAGGAAACCTTGACAGCGGCGTTGGGAAGGGTTTGATACTTGTCGAGGTTAGGAAGAAATCAACGGTATGAATGCCATTTAGGCATTCCCCGCCTCGCCAGCGGCGGTGGGGAAAGGTTGATAATTGACAAGGTTAGGAAATCTCGTCAGCAGTGACAAAAACTTTACACACCCTTTTCTTACTTTAATGCTTGATTTTTTGTGAGAATTGGTGTATAATTATAAAAAGGGTCCATAGCTCAGTGGTCAGAGCCGCCGGCTCATAACCGGCTGGTCCTAGGTTCGAGTCCTAGTGGGCCCATCTTCCCTTCTTGGGGCGTTAGCTCAGAGGTACGAGCACTACCTTCACACGGTAGGGGTCACTGGTTCAAATCCAGTACGCCCCATTGTTTAGCACTCCGCAGGTGATACTATTTCAAAATCACCATTTTACGCAGAAATGAAGTTGTATCTGCTTGCAGGCGATAATAGTAAATACCGCTTGCAGTCCGTTCTCCTAAACCATTACGTCCATCCCAATACGCCGCACGGTCTCTGTCCGTGTAATACCCTGCATCGCGATGCCCAAGTATAAGTGTGCGAATTATGCTACCTCTCATATCATAAATCGTAATTTGAACAACGCTGGCGTTTGCCAAATGATACGGTATCCAGGTTTCCGGGTTACACGGATTTGGGTAGTTTGGTAGCAACGCAGTTTTTTTTGGATGTAGTGAAAGTAAGAGCTTCTGTAGCCCACGGATGCCTCTGCGGAAGGCAGCACTACCATCGTTTGCTTGCATCGCTTGTGTCAACAAATTCTGAATTAGGTCGGCATTGATAGTGTTGATAGCAGGTGCAGCGATGTCTTCTTCATTGAAATGACTCGCAACTGCTACTATATCTAAAATGTTGACAGCACCATCACCGTTGATGTCTGCTTTCTCGTTAGACGCGTCAAACGAAGCAACGAGGACAAGATCAAGTATGTTGATCTCACCGTCTTCGTTGACATCAGATTTAGAATAAACAGTTCCATCATCCACTTTAAAACGGACAATTTCGGTGAAGTTCAACCGAAGACTGTTACCTGCTTTATCTCTCACACCCATATAAGCAAGTCCCCATGTGCCTGGCACACTACCCACCGGTAGAACAATTCTCTGGTGGTATTCTTTAAAAATTGTGGGGTCACCAGGAAAATACATTGCTCTATATCCATCAGGATAATGCCAAAAATTATGGTTTACACCGTGAGGATCCCTTAAGTCCATACTTGCTAAATTATAACCGCTGATATTATCTTTAATCCAAAAGGAGATATCAACTACCGTTTCGCCATTCGGTTCTTCTGGTATCGTAGGTTCAGCTTTGATAGTGATACGGTTAACATCTAAAACGGGCGGTTCATAGTCTGGATTCTCTGTTTTTATCTCAATAGTTTGGGGTGCCTCGTCTTTTGGACTATCTGTAAAATAAACTCTTGATCTATTTAAGGCGATATCCCTCATGCCGACGTGATTAAGGCTATAAACACTACTTGGCATATATTCAGGGAAATTAAATTTTACAACTGCTCTATCTATCTCAATATCATAACCACCATAGTTAAATTTTGAATGGGTCTCTCTAAAAGTGTCATTTAATGCGGCGTCAACACTTCCCATTCCTGATTTCTCTATCACCTCCCAACTTGCTGTCAGGACTTGATATGGTTTTCCATCGGATGTAGTGGCTTTAGACAATGAAAGCTGCATTGAATTTGGAACATATTTCGGTGCTTCACAGTCTTCCAGCGGATTATCAATATAGAGCTTCCATCCATAGTCAGTTTGCGATCCATGTCGTTCATTGCCATGAACATCGCTGAGACTGATTGAATCCGGTGCCCAGTATCCATTTGGTGCAAAACGTGATAATTTAGCGTGTCCTCTAAGGACATGCCCGACACGGATTCGCTTTCCCTGAGAATCTATTGGAACGAGGAAAACTTCAAAATATGTGTCTTTTTTACTGTAAACTCTAATGTATGTTCCTGTGGCAGAATCCAATTCATCCTCTCTGTGAATTTCTAACTCAATCGTTATCTGTTTATCTTCCTCGGGTTCGCCTTCAACCTGTATAGCAGTTCGTATTATCCGTCCGGGATATATGTAGTCAGGATATAAGTTGTATACCTCAAATGTTAAATCTTCGCGTATTTGTGAAATATAACGTGTACCGTGCATAATGCGATTTTGGATGAATTCATATTTTGCTGGGGCGCGAGAACGGAGTTTATCAGGTCGAACGATGTAAAAACTGATACTCTCTGCCATATCTTCATCTGGGTTTATACCATGTGCATAAGCAGACACAAACTCGGTCTGCTTAGTTGTTGACCAGCCATTAACATCGTCTGGGTTTCTGTACCACCCTCCGAGTTCAATCCAATCCTGTTTCAGTTGTTCATCAAAAAGGTGTGCCCACAAAAAATGTGCCTTTTCATGCAGAATTAGACGGTGGATATAGTCATATCCTGCCCCTTTAAACGCAGACTCCATAAATTCAATGTATTCCGCGGTTACCCATGCGACAGCAGCCGCTTGTGGGTAACGGGGATGTTCTGTCCCATCCAAACGTCTAACCAGATATTTCAGTCTGGGTGTTTTAAGCATACCTTGC
The DNA here is from genome assembly GCA_965205065.1 of Candidatus Poribacteria bacterium. GTDB lineage: Bacteria > Poribacteria > WGA-4E > WGA-4E > WGA-3G > MSPOR6. The sequence goes on from CBDBFT010000001.1 coordinate 467,543, forward strand.
GGATACTCCTCAAACATTGACACAATTGCCAAAAGTTCGTCGTTTTTGAATTCCATGAAACGGTCAGCATCTTCCCATGTGGTGAACTGTGTCAGTTTCTTATAGTCCGGCACATTAACACTCACAGCAAACCGTTCTTTCAATATTCGTTCAATTGCATCTCTATCTTCGCCATTGTCTGTTACGAACCGAACAACTGCACGGTGGAGCCTTTTTGAAAAAAATCTACCCCGAACACCTTCGATTTCGGCTAATAAAGGTTTAGCATAAGTAAAAGCCTCTTCGGCAACAGTGACAATCATCGTGTCACCCTGAAAATCAATTTCAATGTCGTCGTCAATGTGACTGTCACTGAGTTTCCAAAATGAAACTGAATGATTCCTATGTTGCGGAATAGATTCAAATGTTTGTAACAATTTGTATGCATGTGCACCGCTCCATTCAGTACCGATATGAACGGAATATCGCTTCATCAACCATATTGATGCACTATGTGGTGATATTTCAAACTGTTCATCAAGTATCGTTACATGAACAGGTTCAACTACGGTAACACTCTCCAGCCCTTCAGGTGTTTCATCTATTTCCCATTGATATTCAAAAGCGACACTTTGAGAAACACTAACAGACAAATAGATAAATAAAAGCAAAGCAGAGAGAATAGTTCTCATGATGTATTCCTTTCTCAATGTTGATTTCAATTGTATTTAGTTCGTTATCGGTATTTACGAACCCCGTTTATTTTTGAAGGTTTACAGTGTCTCCTTTAATTTCTTGTACATCGTCAATTTTCAGGTCCTCATAAGGTTTTCCATCAGTATCCGTAACCCGTAGATAGAATCCCCAAGACATCTCTTCATTACAAACCTTGACGAGGATGGTGTTTTCACCTGCCTTGAACGTTACGGGAATAGTGTTCTTGTCAAGAATTGCTGTTTGAGCATTAGAATCAGCAAATACTTCTGTACCGTTTAGCCATATTTTTGATTGGTCATCACTGCAAAATCGGAAAAGGACTTCTCGTTCATCAGGAGAGGTTATGGTTGTCCAGGAATATGCGACACGCCAGTCGATATCCTCTCCGAAGTCTATGAAACCGTCAAATGCAGTATCCGTAAACTTTTTCCAACTTATCTGTTCGTTTACGCCATGATATTTTGCGGTGAGGTCAATCTGTGTTGTGTTTTCGGGTATGTATTCAGTGTTATATCCAATTCCCACGGTGTTATCAAAGGGACCAAGAACTAACCATGTGTTTTCATGGAGCATACCGGTCTGTCGCATCTGTTCCATTGCCTTATTGGGCATGTTGTTTATACTATAGTATTCTGCTAAGCCGAGGTTAACTTTTACGTTGAAGATCGGTTTGGGAGGTGGTGCGTTTAGCAACGCATCAGCAGTTTTGAATTTCAAATCTTTGAACGAATTACCGTCAGCGTTAGTAAGCCGCATATACATATCCCAGGTTTGATATGAATTGCAGACTTTGATAAGGATGGTGTTCTCTCCCTGTTTCAATCTAACTGGAATGGTATGGCGATCAATCTGTACAGCACCACCACCAACACTTGCTCTTGAATGTTCAAAGACCTTCACCCCGTTTAACCAGATAATCCCTTGGTCATCGCTGTCAAATCGGAATGTAATGTCACGTGCATCTGGCGAAATAACAACCGCCCATAAATAAGCTACGCTCCAATCATTGATACCGTCGTCGTTACCGAAATCATAACGGCCATCCAATTTATTATCAATTGACTCTTCCCAACTTATAAGTCTATCCTTATCTCTCCCGAAGTATTTGGCGGTTGTGTCAATTTGTGTGGTTTCCTCTGGGATGTAAGCCGTATAGTATCCGACACTATCCTTATTGTCAAACAGACCTAAGATTATCCAAGCAGTTTCTGGTACAAAACCGGTTTTTAAAAGGTATTTTTCTGCATTTTCAGGTGTATCATATTCGGCATAATATTCAGCGAAAATAGCGTAGATCTTTGAGCGAGCATTTGAACCTTCCGCTGGCATCGAATCTTTCAATGCCTCCAGCATCTGTATGTAACGTTCCTTGTCGTTAGCAATTTTGATGACCTCACCGATGTCCTCCCAAAGCATATCCGTATAATGTTCATCGGATATGAGACTTAACGCGTGTTTGAAATGTCGTAGTGCTTCATCATAGAGTCCATTAGCAACACATGCACGTCCAAGTGTTACAGGATATTGATATCCTGAATAAGTGTATTTATGGAATGCGCGTTTCGCGTAGAGTAGTGCTATGTCTGGGTATAGTGCTTTATCAAGGAGTTTCTCAGCAAAATTACGATAATAGGATGCGCTCTGTACACTATAGAGTTCTTTCTGCCGAATTTCCAACCACTTGTCGTAGGCAGGTAACGCTTTTTCGGAATCGTCTATTTTTTTGTAGAGATCCCCTAATAGTTCGTGCAAGACAGCACTTTTATCCATTTTCGGCAATTCTTGACGTATCTCTTCAAGGATAGCAATCTGCTTGTTTTCTTGACCTTCATCAGCGTAAAGTCGGATAATAGCACGGATAGCGGCATCATGATCACTTTGAGAGAGAGGCGCATCTAATGCGCGACGATACGTCTCTTCGGTTTGTGAAATCTGTGCGGAATTGAGATAGATTTGTGCCAATAGATCGTAGAGTTGGTATGAATTCGGTTCAAGTTGAATTGCTCTTCCATAAGCATCTATTGATTTTGCCGATTGTTCTGTGTTTGACACTTCAGTGCCAGTAACTGTTTCACGACCTGTTTCACGGATCTCTTGCGGCAGATTTTGATAGAGGGTTCCAAGTTTTTTGTACCATTGTGAGTTTTCTGGTTCAAGTTCGGCGAGTCTCTCATATTGTGCAACTGCCGCCTTAGTTTTATTTGTTGCTTCGTAGCTTTGTGCCAGTTTTAGGATGTGTTCAGGATCGTTGGGGTTTTCAGCTACCTGTTTCAGTTGTTCCGGTATCCATTTTTCATAAAGTTTTCCAGCTTTCGCAGCTTCGTTCATTCCCCTTTTTGCTCTGTCTTGATGATAGCTGCGGTCATCATCTGCCATCTTTTGATATGCCTTAAAACCGTCTTCATAACGTTCTGTTCCGAGGTAACTCTTTGCGAGAATCTCATACATATACGCCAGACCCCAATCGTCTCCTGAAGTCTCTGCTTCAGAAACAGACTTTTCAGCGAGTTTAATAGCAGGATCGAACATTTTATTCTTAAGACAGATTGTGGCAAGTGCGCCAAGGAGGAACACACGTTCATGTTCATGTCCATCGTTGATAGATGCAAGGGCATTATCGGCTTGGTTTAATACCGCATTGACTCTATCAGGCTGGTTGATTTTATGGAATGCAGCAGCTGCGTGATAGAAGCTGCGAATATTTCTACGTCTTATCGGTTCAGTTTTACCAAGTAACTGATATGTTTCGGCAGATTCTTGATAATCACTGGTCTCCCAATAGATATCAGCAAGTACCTCAAGGAAAGCAGGATTAGTAGCATCTTCTTCAAGTTTACTTTCGAAATAGGTTCTCAATTCATCAAGTTGTCCTCGTGATTTATAGGCATCTATCAAGGTTTTACGTATGCTATCACCAGCGAATGTGACTGTAATTCCTGATGAACCGAGAGTCGTTGAGATGATTTCTGATCGGATCTGTTTTGATGCTTCATTCTCGTAGAGTGCTAAAACCAAGTCTTCTCTATCTTGTTTTAGATATACATTGAGCAATTCATTAGTCATTTGATTTCGGTCATAAGAACCATCTGCCAATTCAATGGCTTTTTTGAAATAAGCAGCGGCTTTTTCCAAATCCCCAGTATTGTAAAGGTATTGTGCACGTTGTTTTCGCATTTCTGGTGTGAGTGTGCCTTCTGCTTCAGCTTTCTGGAACATTTCTTCAAAATTTCCTTGATAACGATAGAGGTTAAGCAGTTGGCGTTCAATCGGTTCTTGTTCCCACTCTGATGTAGTTGATAGAATGGCGTTCTTCAATGCTGCTTCAGCAGCTGTCATGTCCTCGTTAAGAAAAAAGTGTTCTGCGAGTCTGAGATAGACTTTTTTGTCGCCGTGTTCGTATACAGATGCTTTTTTGTAATTCTCAATAGCTGCAGCTTCATTTCCTTCTGTCTCATAAAGGGTTGCGAGTTTTATGTAAGATTCAAAGTCATCGGGTGCTGCTTTCACAATTCGTTCGTAGAGTTCTATTGCTTCTTCTGTTTTGTTTTCCTCCACCAACTCCTCTGCCTTTTTGACGAATTCCTGTACCAGCGCGCGATTAGTTTCGGTGTCTTGTGCTTCGAGTTCTGCTATGAAAGCACATAATGTGATTAACATGAAAACGACTAAGAAAAAGGACAATTTCGAATATGTCATTGAAAGATTCCTCCCATTGATGTGAAAAGGTTCGGTATTGACGAACCCCCTTTTATTTTTGAAGGTTTACAGTGCCTTCTTTAATTTCTTGTACATCGTCTATTTTCATATCCTCATAAGGTTTTCCATCAGTATCCGTAACCCGCAGATAGAATCCCCAAGACATCTCTTCATTACAAACCTTGACGAGGATGGTGTTTTCACCTGCCTTGAACGTTACGGGAATAGTGTTCTTGTCAAGAATTGCTGTTTGAGCATTAGAATCAGCAAATACTTCTGTACCGTTTAGCCATATTTTTGATTGGTCATCACTGCAAAATCGGAAAAGGACTTCTCGTTCATCAGGAGAGGTTATGGTTGTCCAGGAATATGCGACACGCCAGTCGATATCCTCTCCGAAGTCTATGAAACCGTCAAATGCAGTATCCGTAAACTTTTTCCAACTTATCTGTTCGTTTACGCCATGATATTTTGCGGTGAGGTCAATCTGTGTTGTGTTTTCGGATATGTACGCAGTGTTATATCCAATTCCCACGGTGTTATCAAAGGGACCAAGAACTAACCATGTGTTTTCATGGAGCATACCGGTCTGTCGCATCTGTTCCATTGCCTTATCGGGCATGTTGTTTATACTATAGTATTCAGCTAAGCCGCGGTTAACATTTACGTTGAAGATCGGTTTGGGAGGTGGTGCGTTTAGCAACGCATCAGCAGTTTTGAATTTCAAATCCTCCAACGAATTACCGTCAGCGTCAGTAAGCCGCATATACATATCCCAGATTTGCGTTGCATTGCAGACTTTGATAAGGATGGTGTTCTCTCCCTGTTTCAATGTAACTGGAATGGTATGGCGATCAATTTGTACAGCACCACCACCAACACCTTCTCTGGAATGTTCAAAGACCTTCTGTCCGTTTAACCAGATAATCCCTTGGTCATCGCTGTCAAAGCGGAATGTAATGTCACGTGCATCAGGCGAAATAACGACCGCCCATAAATAAGCTGCGCTCCAATCATTGATACCGTCGTCGTTACCGAAATCATAACGTCCATCTGATTTATTATCAATCGACTTTTCCCAACTTATCAGCCTATCCTTATCTTTCCCAAAGTATTTTGCGGTTGTGTCAATCTGTGTGGTTTTCTCTGGGATGTATGCCGTATAGTAACCAACATTATCCTTATTGTCAAATGGACCTAAGGTTATCCATGCATTTTCTGGAACAAAACCGGTTTTTAAAAGGTATTTTTTTGCATTTTCAGGTTTATCATTTTCTGCATAATACTCAGCGAAAATAGCGTAAATCTTTGAGGGAACATGTGAACTTGCTGATGGCATAGAATCTATCAATGCATCCAACATCTGTATGTAACGTTCCTTGTCGTTAGCAATCTTGATTACCTCAGCGATGTCCTCCCAAAGCATATCCGTATAATGTTCATGGGATATGGGAATGAGACTTAACGCGTATTTGAAATATTGTAGTGCTTCATCATAGAGTCCATTCGCAACATATGCGCGTCCAAGTGGTACAGGATATTGATATTTATATCCTGAATAATTGTGGAATGCGCGTTTCGCGTAAAGTAGTGCTATTTCTGGGTATAGAGCTTTATCTAAGAGTTTCTCAGCAAAATCAAAATAATAGGATGCGTTCTGTACACTATAGAGTTCTTTTTGCCGAATTTCCAACCACTTGTCGTAGGCAGATGCTGCTTTATCGGAATCGTCTATTTTTTTGTAGAGATCCCCTAATTGTTCGTGCAAGACAGCACTTTTATCCATTTTCGGTAATTTTTGACGTATCTCTTCAAGGATAGCAGTCTGCTTGTTTTCTTGCCCTTCATCAGCGTAAAGTCCGATAATAGCACGGATAGCAGCATCATGATCACTTTGAGAGAGCTGTGCGTCTAATGCGCGACGATACGTCTCTTCGGTTTGTGAAATCTGTGCGGAATTGAGATAGGTTTGTGCCAATAGGTCGTAGAGTTGGTATGAATTCGGTTCAAGTTGAATTGCTCTTCCATAAGCATCTATTGATTTTGCCGATTGTTCTGTGTTTGACACTTCAGTGCCAGTAACTGTTTCACGACCTGTTTCACGACCTGTTTCACGGGTCTCTTGCGGCAGATTTTGATAGAGGGTTCCAAGTTTTTTGTACCATTGTGAGTTTTCTGGTTCAAGTTCGGCGAGTCTCTCATATTGTGCAACTGCCGCCTTAGTTTTATTAGTCGCTTCGTAACTTTGTGCCAGTTTCAGGATGTGTTCGGGATTGTTGGGATTTTCAGCTACCTGTTTCAGTTGTTCCGGTATCCATTTTTCATAAAGTTTTCCCGCTTTCGCAGCTTCGTTCATTCCACTTTCTGCTCTGTCTTGATAATAGCCGCGGTCAACATTTGCCATCTGTTGATATGCCTTAAAACCGTCTTCATAACGTTTTGTTCCGAGGTAACTCTTAGCGAGAATCTCATACATAACCTCCAACTCCAAATCATGAAACTCAGTATCTGCTTCAGAAACTGCCTTTTCGGCGAGTTTAATAGCAGGATCCAACATTTTATTCTTAAGACAGATAGTGGCAAGTGCACCAAGGAGGTACGTACTATCATGTCTATCGTTGATAGATGCCAGGGCATTATCGGCTTGGTTTAATACCGCATTGACTCTATCAGACTGGTTGCTTTTATGGAATGCAGCAGCTGCATGATAGAGGCTGCGAATATTTCTCCGTTTTATCGGTTCAATTTTACCAAGTAAGTGATATGTTTCGGCAGCTTTCTGATAATCACTGGTATCCCAATAGATATCAGCAAGTAACTCAAGGATAGCAGGATTAGTAGCATCTTCTTCAAGTTTACTTTCGAAATAGGTTCTTAATTCCTCAAGTTGTCCTCGTGATTTATAGATATCTATCAAAGTTTTACGTATGTCATCACCAGCGTATGTGATTGTAATACCTGACCAGTTGAAACTCGCTGAGATGTATTCTGATCGGGTCAGTTTTGATCCTTCATTCTCGTAGAATGCCAATACCAAGTCTTCTCTATCCTGTTTTAGATATATATTGAGCAATTCATTAGTCATTTGATTTTGGTCATAAGAACTTTTTTCTATTTCAATGGCTTTTTCGAAATAAAAAGCGGCTTTCTCCAAATCCCCAGTATTGTAAAAGTATTGTGCACGTTGTTTTTGCATTTCTGATGTGAGTGTGCCTTCTGCTTCAGCCTTCTGTAGCATCTCTTCAAATTTTCCTTGATAACGATAGAGGTTAAGCAGTTGGCGTTCAATCGATTCTTGTTCCCATTCTGATGTAGTTGATAGAATAGCGTTCTTCAATGCTGCTTCAACAGCTGTCATGTCCTCGTTGAGAAAAAAGTGTTCTGCGAGTCTGAGATACACTTTTTTGTCACCGTGTTCGTATACAGATGCTTTTTTGTAATTCTCAATAGCTGCATCTTCATTACCTTCTGTCTCATAAAGGGTTGCAAGTTTTATGTAAGATTCAAAGTCATCGGGTGCTGCTTTCACAATTCGTTCGTAGAGTTCTATTGCTTCTTCTGTTTTGTTTTGCTTCACTAACTCCTTTGCCTTTTTGACGAATTCCTGTACCAGCGCGCGATTAGTTTCGGCGTCTTGTGCTTCAAGTTTTGCTATGAAAACACTTAATGTGATTAACATGAGAACGACTAAGAAAAAGGACAATTTCGAACATGTCATTGAAAGATTCCTCCCATTGTTGTTAATGATGCTCAAAGAGGCACAATCTAACAGAATGTGCTACAAACAACAAACAATATAACAGTTTATGCTACATTGTAGCATAAACTCACAGTTTGTGCTACAAACAACAAACAATATAATACTCACAGCTTATTTTGCTATCGTGACATCCCATAACAACACCGTGCCATCCCTGCTACCGCTTGCGATAGACTTACCTTCAGGACTAAACGCTACGGAATAGACCCAATGCGTATGTCCACTCAGGGTGTGTAGTAGCTCACCTGTTCTGACATCCCACAAGCGGTTCGTGCCATCCTTACTCCCACTGACAAGCACATGACCGTCAGGACTAAATGCCACGCTCCGTATCGAATCTGTATGCGCATCAAAGGTGTGAAGTATCTCAGTTGTGCTAACATCCCATATATAAATTATATTATCGTCGTCGCCACTGGCAAGCAGCTTGCCATCAGGACTAAACGTCACACTCCAGATCGGCGCTGAGTGATCATAGAGTGTGTGACGTAGCTCACCTGTGTTAACATCCCATAACTTAATTGTGGCATCGCCACTGCCACTTACAAGCACTTGACCGTCAGGACTAAATGAGATGCTCAGGACCCAACCTTTATGTGCGATCAGCGTATTGTGCAGGGATCCTGTGGTAGTATCCCATAGGTGAATCCTTGCGTCCGTGCCGCCACTTGCAAGTATTTTCCTATCAGGACTAAAAGAGAGACTTTTGACCGTTGCGGTATGTCCTTCAAAAGCGATATGTGCTTCGATCATGCTGTGGAGTCTACCCGTGCTGACATCCCATAAGCGAATCAATCCGTCAATACCACCACTTGCAAGGCGTTGACCATCTGGACTAAATGCCACGCTATAAACATCCGCCCAATTTGCCGACAGTGCATGCAAGTGTCTACCTGTGCTAACATCCCATAGATGGATCATATTGTCGTCACTACCACTGGCAAGCAGCTGTCCATCTGGACTGAAGGATACGTCAAAAACCCAACTTGTATGTCCACTCATCGTGTTGCGGAGTTCTCCTGTGCTAACATCCCATAAAGTGATAGTCGTGTCCCCTTGTCCGTTTGCAAGCAGTTTGCCATCAGGACTAAACGAGACACTACTGTTCATATATATATGTAGACTCAGGGTGTGGTGTGTCTCTCCCGTGCGAACATCCCATAACCGTATTGTGTTATCGTCGCTGCCACTTGCAAGCATCTGACCATCCGGACTAAAAGAGACACTACTAACATAAGCAGTGTGTCCCTTGAACGTGCGGTATATTTCACAGGTACTAACATCCCATAACTGGACCTTGTGATCGCCATTGCCGCTGGCAAGCAGTTTGCCATCTGGACTAAAAGAGACACTGTAAACAACAGTCTCAAGTTCATCCATGGTATGCGCTGTTTCACCTGTGTTAACATCCCATAATCTGAGCGTTCCATCGTCGCTGCCACTTGCAAGCAGTTTTCCATCGGGACTAAAAGACACACTGTTAACATCAGACGTATGACCACTTAGGGTGTGCAGTTGCTCACCCGTGCTGACATTCCAAATACCGATTGTCCTGTCAATTCCTGCACTGGCAAGGCGTTGACCATCAGGACTAAAAGAGACGGTGTTAACAACGATTTGTGCACTTAAGGTCTTCATAAGTAGACCTGTGTTGGCATCCCATAACCGAACGGTGTTATCGCTGCTGCCACTGGCAAGCAGTTTTCCATCAGAACTATAAGACACGGTGTTGACACCAGCTGTATGTCCCGTGAGTAAATCACGTGGTTGTCCGGTTTTTACATCATATATCCAGATACCGATACTACTCGCAACTGCCAGACGCGTGCTATCATGAGAGAATGCTGCTCCGTTTGTACCTCCTTTACCGAAACGCATTTTTGCCCCTTTCGGTAGACTCCACTGTGTAAAGTGGGTTTTATTGCCTAAGACCTGATCTGATTTCTGTGCAGGTCCGGTACCTTTACCGTTATCATCAGAAGGTACCCCTATCTGATTTCGAGCATCGGATTGTTCCTCAAGATTTCGCACAATAGGCGCGTCAATTAGTTCTACTGATAATTCTGATTGGGATTCCAAATTATAGGGATGTTGAAAATGTGCTAAATATTGGCTGTTTAATCCGAGCATCAGTATAATAAAGATGGTACTTGTTGCTGCAATTGCCCATGGCACTATGGGTTTGCTACTGGTCGGAGCAGCAGGTTTGATACGCGATATCTTTTTCATGATATTTTGTGTCAATTGTGCTGGAAGTTGAAAACTACTTAAGCTCTCTTTTATCACTGTTTCATCGTTCCTTAGACGGTTGCGTGCGCGGTGAAGTCGGCTCCGCACAGTATTCGTAGATACGCCTAAGAACTTTCCAATATCTTCACATGTCATTTCAGCGATATAATATAGGTTGACGACTGTCCGCTCACTCTCTTGCAGCTTACTTAGCAGCTTCTGAACCAATTCTCGTCGCTTTTGATGTGCAGCTGCTTCGCGTTGTTGGGTGATATGCACAGAATAATACACCTCCTCCAATTCAATAGGGTTCATCGCATCTAACGATTGCAGTTGTGGTTTTTTCTTTCGGTGCCAAGCGATACATTTGCGGTTGGCAATCACATAGAGCCATCCCGATAAACGATTAGGGTTTTTGAGCGTTGTGAGTTTATGATATGCAGTGAGAAACACATCCTGGGTAACCTCTTGTGCAATGTGAAAATCACCAATCTTCTGCCATGCTAACGTGTGTATCTGCTTTTGGTATTTTTCGACAAGGGCAGCAAACGCATGTTGGTCCCCTTCTAAGGTTTGTTGAATCAGTTCAGCATCATTATATATCATCTGATACCTCAATACGCATATTGGTCTTCTGATTCGTATAGACGCGATTTTGTGTCGTAGAATTGCATATTATGAAAAAAAGTCGTTTTTGTGAAAAAACGGTTTCTTTGAGATGTAAACCAATACGGCACAAACTAAATGAATCTCTCTGTTTTCACTAAACGGGGTTTCAGTGGTACGCAAAACAAGTTAAGCCGGTAGATCAATGTCAAGTTTCAATTTCGGTTTCTGTTGACGGAGTTTGTAAATTGGTGTCATGTCCTGAATTGGATTCCCCTTGATAGTCAAGGAGGATAAGCGCGGCAAGTTCTCAATAATGCTAACATCTTTGATTTTATTGTCACGAAGCCTTAGAGACTCAAGGTTTGTTAGTTTTGCAAGAGGTGTGATGGCACTGATATCGTTGCCTTCAAGGTATAAGTCAGTAAGTTGCTCGTATTCCGCAAAAGGTGCAACACTACTAATATGTAGTCGGTTCATTGACAATGAAGTCAGTAAGGGGAATCGCTTGAGTAATCTATAAATGTGAGATAAATCTTGTATAGGATTCGAACCAAGCCATAGTGACCGAAGCTGCGTCAAATCTGCAATCGGTGTAAAGTCGCTGATTTCATTAATGTTCAGAAACAGTGTTTGAAGCTGCGTCAAACCTGCCAGAGGTGTAATATCCTTAATTTTATTGTCATTGAGCGTTAAGTGCGTCAACTTTTTCAATTTCGCTAACGGACTGATGTCCTCAATTTCATTATTGGAATATAGATTTAAATTCTTCAACTCCGTCAAATGTTCTATCCCGGATAGATCACGAATATAGATGTAAACGGCAGTCAGTATCTCTATACTTGTAAGGTTCTGAACTGGTATAGGTTTATCTGAATCTATTCCGAGTTTCCATCTTATCAGGTCAGCGATTTTTGGATCGGAAAAATGGATGTATTCTTTATTGTTGTTATTCAAATGTTAATCACCTTCTTTCTAAAGTGTGTTGAATTATTTCAGCATCATTATATATCATCTGATACCTCAATATGCATATTGGTCTTCTGATTCGTATAGACGCGATTTTTGTGTCGTAGAATTGCATATTTTGAAAAAATCTAAATAGGCGGTGAAAGTCTCTTTAGTTTTCCATGTCGTTTCTGTCTGTCTTACGCTTAGCAGAAACTTCTTCCCAATCCCATAGCAGCACCGTGCCATCATCGCTCCCACTTGCAAGAGTTTTTCCATCATGTGAAAACACCAGCGTAGTGACTGTTTGCGTATGTCCAGATAGGGTTCCTAAGTTGATACCGTTTGTACCCCACAATATAATTTCAGATTCTTTCGTATCAAGCAGTATTTCTCCATCAGGCGAGAATATTAGGACACTGCTAAAACCGCGGAATTCATCTGTAATTTTACCACGTTCTTGGATACCTGTAGGTGTTACGTTCCATAGAACGATCCCTTTTGTATCACCGAGGGCGATGGTCTTACTGTCAGGTGAAAATGCCAATGTATTGTGCTTTTCCAAGTTGTGTGGCGTAAGATCGCGCTGTACCGTAATATCCCATATCCGTGTTCTCACATGCGTCCCGTTCAAGGAAAGGAGTTTTCCATCGGGTGAGAAAACTAACTTGCTTGAAAATGATGCATCTGAATTAAAACGGAACAACTCAACACCGGTGTTTACATGCCATGCCAAAACACCATCACGGCCATAACCGGCAACAAGAATGTGATTATCAGGTGAGATTGTGAGTGCATCTGTATGTCCAACATCCTGCCAAGGACCCAGGATTTCTTTTTCATTGAATATGTCCCATAATTGAATGCTGCCAAAACCACTATAAAAACCTCTGTCCCTGTAACCAGTCCAATAACGAAACCCCTTTCTGCCCCGAAAAACGAAACGTGTCGTATCTGGTGACAACTTTACAGTGGCATTATCATTAGGATGATCATCAAAGGTATTCAGTTTATTCCCAGTTTGTAGGCTCCATACGGCGACAGTGCTGTTATGCGCAGCTACTGTGAGGTTAAGGTTATCTTCAGAAAACGCAACTGCTTTGACGGATTCTGTATGTCCGCTTGTAAATGTTACAAGTTCCTTTCCACTATCCGGATCCCAGAATCGGATTGTGCCATCGTAGCTGCCACTTGCGAGACAACCACTATATTGCGCCACTATATTGCGATTCCCCTCGGGTGCAAATGTTAAAGTACTAATGGTGTTATTATGTCCTAAAAGGGTCGCGCGTTCTTTGTACGTATCTACATCCCAAAGTTTTATGACTTTATTGGTGTCACCACTGGCAAGTGTTTTCCCATCTGCTGAGAATGCCAAAGCGGTAACCCATCCTTCATGTGCATCCAAAGTAGCAAGTTTTCTGTCTTTTTCTATATCCCACAACTGGACCGTTTTGTCCTGACTTCCGCTGGCAATAATTCTCCCATCGGGTGAGAACGCCAATGCCCAAACTTCTACATCTGTATCATCTTTCTTTATAATACTGACTATTGCATGTCCCGTTAGACTCTTATGTTTCCTGCCTGTCGTTGCATCCCATAAATGGATTCTGCCTTCACGCGTGCCAAAAGCAAAACTACTCCCATCTTGAGAGAATACTACCGATTCGTATCTATGGATACCACGCGCCTTCGTCACTTTACTACCGGTTTGCACATCCCAATGCACAATTCCACCACGATTCAGACTAATGAGCGTTGTGCTATCTTGTAAGAATGCCATTGCTTCTACTCCGTTAAGTGATAAATCTGTTATTGCTTGTTTCGTGTTAGTATCCACATTCCACAACTGAAAAATGCCGTTTCCAGCTCCGCCACTTGCGAGGGTTTTCCCATCTTGTGAAAATGCCAATGCATTGACTTGTCCAGCTCCCTCTCTGAATGCAACAGGTTCTTCTCCATCAAGAACATCGCGAAACGGTTTTGATTGTGATGCGTTGATGCGTGGGATATACGTTTCTTTACCAGTTTGCACATCATATAACCATACGCCAACATCTGTTCCTACGGCGAGGTGTGTGCCATCGGGTGAAAACCGCATGACATTAATACCCCCTTTACCAATCCGTGCGATTGCACCTTCGGGTAGACCGACTTGTGTATTGTCTTGGCAAAATCCGGTAGAGTATATTACGACTATCAATAGAACTGAAATATAAAGCAGATGTTTGGTTTTCATGTGTTAATTACCTTTTTTAATTCTGGGGTAAAGTGTGTTCGTTTTGCCATCAAATTTCTCCTTCCTATTTGATTAACGTGAGTTTGATAATTAAATACAATATTCATTGTAGGTCGGGTTGAGGCACGAAACCCGACATGTATTGCTCTATAATGGGTCAAAATGTTGGGTTTCGTTCCTCAACCCAACCTACGTAAGTTATTTGTTCTGATTTATCAAACTCACGTTATTTGATTACTGATATATTATAATAGTATACAGCAGTCAGTTTCTCCGCTCAACATCTGGGTCTAATTCCTTTGCTTTCTGAAAATCTGCTTTTGCTGCATCTTGTTGTCCAAGTACCTCTTTTGCCAGACCTCTGTCAAAGTAGGCTATGGCATCATTAGGGTCATTCTTGATAGTAATGTCAAAATCTTCTATCGCTCCAATTGCATCACCCATGGATGCTTTCACCGTGCCACGTGTGTGATAGATGCCAGGTTCCTCAGGGGCAAGTTTTATGGCTTCGTTGCTGTCGTTTATCGCTGTGTGGTATACCGTTTGTGCTGCTTCTGTATTTCCTGCTGCGGCAAAAGATTTCCCTAATAAGTGCTTCACCCACGCGCGGTTATTATAAGCAGTAGCGTCCTTCGGGTTTCGTTTGATGACTTGCGAATAATCCTCAATTGATTTTTCATAGCGTTGCTGTGCTTCTGTTGCATTACCTTGGTCCTCTTTTAGGCTGCCCATTTTGGATTGAGCATCCCCTCTACTGAAATAATTTTCAACTTGTTCCGGAACTATTTTGATTGCAGCAGTGCAGTCTTCAATTGCTGCTTGATACAAGTTTTCTGCCATCTCCAGATTTCCTTTGTCGGATTCTGACTCTGCAAGGTTAGTCCGTAGTTTAACCCGATTTCTGTATGGAGAAGTGTCCTTAGGATTTAGTTTTATGACTATTTCGTAATCGGCAATTGCACCTTCAACATCACCAAGCCATGACTTCGCAACACCCCGATTGTTGTAATAACCTGCCTTCTTAGGTGATAGTTTTACGGCTTGGTCATGGTCAGTTATTGCCTCTTCATAGTTCCCAAGATCCACCTTCGCAAGACCTTTATTACTATAATAACCTGCCTCTTTAGGATTTATCTCTATGGCTTTATCATAATCGGATATTGCCCCCTTTTTGTCACCGAGTTTAGACTTTGCGAGTCCCCGATTATTGTAAGCACCGTCGTCCTTCGGTTTTAGTTCTATGATTTTGTCATAATCTGCTATCGCACCTTCAAAATCACCGAGTTTAGACTTTGTTATCCCACGGTTATTGTATAAACTGGTATTTTCAGGATTCAATTGGATAGCGTAATCATAGTCATCTATTGCACCTTCAAAATCACCGGAGTCTCGCTTGACATTTCCCCGATGGAGGTATGCTCGAAAATCGTCTGGACTAAGTTTTATGAGTTCATTAAGATCGAGCAATGCACCTTCATGATCTCCGAGTTCAGCCTTTGCGATAGCTCGGTCATCGTAGGCATCCGTAAGTTTAGGATTTAGTTTGAGTGCTTTATCGTAGTCAACTATTGCCTTTCGAAAACGTTTCTTGCTTTGGTTGTGTCTTCCTTGATCGTACATGATAATGGAACGAATATTTTTTCGTTTGCGCCAAGTCCTCAAAGGTTCCGCTGGCTCTAACCTTCCTATCAATGCTTTGATCAGGTTTGAGGTAATAGCCCAACTGTAAGAATCGTCTGTAACATAAGAAACGATCCCTATCACTTGTCTTTTTTCGTTTAGTATAGGGCTCCCGCTGTTTCCATAAGATATATCAGCCTTCATACGAATCCGTTCATCACTGTTCTGGTGATTCTGGACACTCCCTTCTGTGACCTTATATTTTCCGTAAGGAAATCCTACTACGGTAATAGGGTCATCATTCTGTACTACATCACTGTTGGCGAGTGGCAGAGGTGAGCCTTCACCTGCAACTTGTAGAATTACAAGATCGTTATTAAGATCAAACGCAGCAACGCCTTTTACTTTCCAAGTCGTTTTCCCATCAGACGAACTTACTAAAATCGGCTTCCGATCTGTGATGCCATGGATGTTGGTCACAACTTTGTCGGGTTCCACAAAGAATCCACTACATGCCCCCGCTAAACCATAGGAAGCGATGCGCTTCTTTTCTACGCGAACAATTGAATTACTATTTTTGAAGTCTGTTAAGTCTACTTTACTCATACACACCCCTCAATTACCTTGTGCATCGTTAATTTTCACAATTGGTTTTCCGTCAGCATCCGTAGTGATTCTCTCTCGTTCATGATAACTATAGATCAATACAAGTGATATTTTAAAGAAGAAAGACGATTTTGAGCGCGTCATTGAAATATACCTCCTATGTGGGAGTCCGAGGAATCCCAGTAGATTTTTTGAACTCTGTTGGATCTAATTCCTTTGCCTTATCAAAATCTGCTTTTGCTGCATCCTCTTGTCCAATAGCCTCTTTTGCAATTCCTCTGTCTAAGTAGGCTTTAAAATGCTTTAGGTTATATTTGAGGGTACTATCAAAATCTTCTATCGCTCCTATAGTATCACCCGTGGCGGCTTTCACTGCACCGCGGGTATGATAGAAAGCAGCTACCTCAGGGTCAAGTTTGATGGCTTCATTGCTGTCGGTTAGTGCTGCATTGTATAACTCTTGTGTAACGTTTGTATTAACTATCTCTTCATACAAGCTCTATTGTTGAATGGACACCGCCTTCCGTACATGCCAAGCAGGATCCTGAAGCAACAGTTGTCTTATACTCTTGATGAAGGCTGTGTCTTTCGAGGCAATTGCCATCTTAAAGGCAGCTTGTCTCATGTAAGGGTTCTCGTGTCGGCAAAATTCGTCAGCGATTTCTTTGGCATCATTTGGATAAAGGCGTGCCAAGCTGAGGAGTGCTCGCCGCTTGCAGTAGTCGTCGGGATCTTGCAGCCCTTTTTTCAAGAGATTTTCCGCCTTCTGACCAGCACTGCTGAGAACATCATACACTTGCCACCGAGTATCCGAGTATTCCGATTTTGTCAGTAAAAGCAATACGTCCCAACACTGATCAATGTGGGTTCTTGCATAATCAGCAAGATGTTGTCCTTCATTTGAAATAGCCCAGCATTTGTCGATGAACTGGATATCCTCTTGGCTTGGAAATTGGCGGGTCATCTCGTAAATAGCGGCATCCATCAAGAGTTTCCACTTAGGCATAGGATAATCCTCTTGCCAACCATCATCGTTTTGGTCTGCCGTGATCGCCCACTCTTCCCACTCTTTGTATCTTCTTTTCAGATCGCTTGCCATCATATCTCCTTATTTTGATAAAAGAATTCAATAGTTACCTGTGAGGGGGTACTTCAATATCCAATTTCAAATTCGGAAGCTGTTTCAATAGTCTCTCAAGTGGTTCCACGTTCTGAATCGGATTTCCTTCAAGATATAAATGTGTTAACTGTGTCAAGTTCGTTAGTGGTTCAATGTCGCTGATTTGATTATTCTCAAGGTGTAACTGTCTCAATTGACTTAGCTCAGTTAGCGGGGTAATATCATTAATTTGATTGTTCCCAAGGTATAACCATTTCAATTGATTTAGCTCAGTGAGTGGGGCAATATCACTAATTTGATTGTTTGAAAACCGCAAATATGACAACTGCGTTAACCCAGCAAGCGATGAAATGTCGCTGATCTGATTATTCTCAAGGTATAACTCTTTCAATTGACTTAGCTCAGTTAGCGGGGGAATATCACTAATTTGATTATTCCTAAGGTCTAACACTTTCAATTGATTTTGCTCAGTGAGTGGGGCAATATCACTAATTTGATTATTCCCAAGGTCTAAACTTTTCAATTGCTTTAGTTCTTTTATTGGTTTGATGTTTCTAATCTGATTCGATTGAAGTCTTAAATCTGTCAAATGCGTCAAGTCCGTAAGCGGTTCAATGTCACTAAGTTGATTGTTTGAAAGTCGTAATGTTGTCAACTGTGTGAATCCTGAAAGGATTTTGATGTCGCTGATCTGGTTATCTTCAAGGTTTAAAGATGTCAATTGGTTTAGTTGTGTAAGGGGTCTGATGTCCTTGATTTGATTGTTCCTGAGATATAAAATAGTCAAGTGTTTTAGTTCAGTGAGTGGTGTAATATCACTGACGTGATTGTGGTCAAGGTATAAATGCGTCAATTGAGTCAACCCTGTGAGTGGTGTAATATCGCTGATATGATTATAACTGAGAGATAAAAAAGTTAATTGTTTTAGTTCAGTGAGTGGTGTAATATCGGTAATTTGATTGCTTGTAGGAGATATAAAAAATTTATTGCCCCCAAGTTTTAGAGAGGTTAATTGTTTTAGTTCAGTGAGTGGTCTAATATCACTGATTCGATTGCCCCCAAGTTTTAGAGAGGTTAATTGTTTTAGTTCAGTGAGTGGTCTAATATCACTGACGTGATTGTCCGTAAGGTGTAAATGCGTCAATTGTGTCAACGCTGTGAGTGGCGTGATATCGCTAACGCCAATTTGATTATCTACATCAAGGTATATATTATGACGATTGAGATATAAACCTGTCAGATTTTTTAATTTAGCGAGTGGTGTGATGTCAGTGATTCGATGCGAATCAAAATGAACTTCTAAAGTGTTTAATCCTGTTGCTTTTTCTAATCCTGTTAAGTCGAATATCTTACCCCCTCCGAGTATCTTACCTCCTGTGCTCCCTTCAGCAACCAAGTGTTCTAATTCTTCCAACTTCTTTTGTGGGATAGGATCAGTTGGGTCTAATTCGAGTGTCTTACGTACAGCAGCGGCTAAGTTGGCATCTGGTATTTCTACATCTTGATTAGATGAGCAACCGCAGCAAACTATAGGGACTGCACATAGCAGATAAAAAGATTTCATAACTGTCTCCTCTTATATCATCTAAAATCTCAATATGCAAGTTGGTCTTATGATTCGTATAGACGCGATTCTGTGATGCAAAATTGCATACTTTGAAAAAAGAATGGAATTTTGGAGCAATTTTTTGAATTTGTTCAGTACCTTTACATATTATTCCAGAAACGGATTGATTTGTCAAGGGTGTGTGAGCCTATGGGTGTGTAAAGTTTTTCTCACCATTTTTCATAAGAGACGGCACTCGGAGAGTGCCTACTACTACATAAGAGACGGCACTCGGAGAGTGCCTACTACTACATAAGAGACGGCACTCGGAGAGTGCCTACTACTATTAAGAGCTTATGAAATCCCGAACTTATTCACGAATCTATCTATTTTCCTCTCGGTTAGAACTTTTGAGGACTTCATCCCAATTCCACAATAGAATTGTGCCATCGTTCCCTGTACTCACAAGTGTTTTGCCATCGGGTGAAAATACCAACGTTTGCACAGTTTCAGTGTGTCCATTAAGTGTAATGGGTCTGTCTTCTGTTTCCAAGTTCCATAACTCAATTTTACCACCATTAAGACCGATAACAAGCATAGCTTTATCTGGTGAAAATACTAACACGTGGGGACTTGCACTATTGGTGGATATTTCCCTAAGAAGGGTACGGTTCTGAAGTGTCAATACATGAACTTTCTCGTTACTTGCCATAGCAATCAAATTGCCATTTGGTGAGAATGCCAATGAATCAATATATATCTGATAGGAGATAATAATATCAGGTGGAGTGCCTTCTACTCTCGGACCTTTGCCTTCAAAGAGACGTGCTAACGAAGCTCCAGTTTTCGCATCCCACATCTCGACCTTCCCGCCACGGGTTGCACTAACAAGTTTTTGTCCATCTGGTGAAAAAACCAAATCAGTAATTGTAGGTTCAAGTTCGTTGATTTGTGTCTTAAAGTCGTCAGGTATCTTGTCAATTTCGTCCTGATCAAAGTGAGATGTATCAGCAGATAGTATATCAAGAGCTATATCAAGAGTCTCCCCTGTCTCGGTATTCCACAGACGAATCTTACGATATTCACCGAATGCTACTGTCTTTCCATCAGGTGAAAACGTTAGGGAGGCAGGACCATTATTACGCGTAGCTAAAGTCTGCAATTCATGTCCTGACTTAACATCACTCAGACGAATCAGCCGATCCTCTGTATACTCAGTCCTTGACGAGTCTGGAAGGCTATTACCTTTTGCCCCAGCAGTAACGATCTTTGTTCCATCAGGTGAGAAGGCAGAGGTCGTTAACCAAACTTGGAAATCTCTATCTTGATCTCCTTTATGGTAGAAATCAGTTGTTCGTAATGTTCTCGTATCGATTCTTTGTGATGTTTTGACATCCCATAGACTAACGATCCCATCATGCGCGACAGTTGCAAGCGTGGTATTATCTTTATAGAAAGTCGCTGTTTTCACACGCATTGTGTGTTCGGTGATACGTGTTGATAGCGAATTTCCAGTTTTGACATCCCAAAACTGGACTGTCCCATCTGCACTTCCACTGGCAAGCGTACGGTTATCTGGTGAAAACGTTAGCGCATTGATACCACTGTTGTGACCTGTGAAAGTTGTAAGAGGTTCTCCCGTGGTGATATCCCACAACTGCACTGTCATATCACTCCCTCCGCTTGCCAGCATTTTTCCATCTGGGGAGAATGCTAACGCGTGGACCCACCCCGTGTGTTTCTCAAGAGTGGTTGATTCCTTGTTTTCGGTATCCCATAGTTGCAATTTGACTGTTTTATATCCGACCTCACCTGCACACGCGAGCTGTGTACCATCAGGTGAGAATTTCAAATCTAAAACACGTCTGTTTCCCTCAAGTGTAGACAACATTTCTCCGGTCGTTGTGTCCCACAACTCAGTTATGTTTTCTTTTCCAACTGCAAATTTGTCATGTGTGATCGCAAAAACATCCCGATAATCCCATCCTGTTCGTTCCTCAATATGCTGCACATTCATTTTTCCTGTTATAACATCTAACTGGCTGATTGAGTCTCCCTTTAGACTCAAAGCAAACAGTGTTTTACCATCTTCAGAGAATCGGAGTACTGATGCTTTCGGTACACCATCATTGTATAATACTTTCTGTCCGGTAGCGACTTCCCACAACTGGGTTACCTGACCGGAAACAATACTTGCAAGAAAACGACCATCTGGAGAAAATGTGATAAATTTGCATTTACCGGGGAACATAGACAGTTCTTTCTCTGTCTCCACATCATAGAGCCAAACACCGATACTACTACCTACCGCGAGTTGTCTACCATCTGGTGAGAACTGAATCGCATTGATGCCACCTTTCCCAAAACGTGCTTTTGCTTTTTCTGGTAATTCCCATTGTGTATAATCTTTCACTATTTCGTCTCCTTGTGCTTCCGATATTTCTGCAGAAGCTCTGTTTGGTTGCTGATTAGGGTTATTGTTTTTCCCGATTACATTGGTACTTTCAATTTGTATTCGCTCATCAGGTTTGGTATCCAGGTTCGCGACAATTGGTGCTTCAATGATGTCAACTGTCATCTCAGTGGTAGCGTCAAAACTATAAGGTCTCTGAAAACGCGTCAAGTATTGGTGGTTTCCAAAACCGAGTATGAGCAACACAACTGCTAACGTGGAAGCTGCAATTGCCCATGGCACTATGGGTTTGCTACTGGTCGGAGCAGCAGGTTTGATACGCGAGACCTTTTTCATAATGTTTTCTGTCATGTGTGTCGGTAGTTGGAAACTGCTAAGGTTTTCTTTAATCATTGCTTCCTCCTTTTTCAATCGGTTACGTGCGCGATGAAGTTTACTCCGAACCGTGTTGGGAGACATTCCTAAAAACCTACCAATCTCTTCACAAGGCATTTCTGCAATGTAGAACAGGTTTACGATTGTTCGTTCACTCTCTTTGAGTTGACTAAGAAGCTTCTGCACTATTGCTCGACGTTTCTGATTTGCTGCGTTTTCTCGTTCTTTCATCATAAATTCTGAATAATACGCCTCCTCTATTTCAACAGGGTCTGTCTCTTCTAACGATTGGAGTGCTAATCGTTTTTTCCGGTGCCAATTCTTGCATTTATTGTTAGTAATGACATAGAGCCATCCAGCAAGCTGACTGTGATGTGTGAGTGTTTCGAGTTTTTGATACGCTGTGAGAAAAGTATCCTGTGCGATTTCTTGCGCAATATGGAAATCTCCGATTTTTTGCCACGCCAATGCGTGGACCTGTTTTTGGTACTTTTCCACAAGCGCAGTAAAAGCTTGTTGATCACCCTCAAGGGTTCGTTGAATCATGTCAGCATCACTGTTTTTCATTGTACACCTCAAAAACAAATTGAACTTTTAATATATAGACACAATTCTGAGGTCAATAATTGCACTTTTTCTGAATATATGCAATTTTTTAAAGGAAGAAAATGAATTTTCTTGAAAAAGAATGAATCAATATAACTGGACAAAACACAAGTAGAGTGTCTACCGAAATTTTACGGGCAAAGATCACGATTCGGAGATCGGTCCTACAAAATACGCTTATAATTGTTTATTTGCTCAACCATAGTCAAGGACTTCATAGTGTGATCTTGTGTAAATAAAATGCTTGCAATATCTCAATATATCTGATAATATAACATTTTAACGGAAAGGTGACAATTCATAAGACCTGTTAAGCTAAAGAGTTAACCCTTTTCCTGTTTTCTGTCACTAAATTAACGCAATTGTCCAATCTTCTTATGTTTATACAAGGAGGACACGAACATGGCAGGAAAATTAAAAGTCGCAGCAGTAGGTTGTGGCGGCATCGGGTTATTACATCAGAGGGGATATCTACAGCATCAAGGTGCAGAACTCGTGGCAGTATGTGATATTGATTCTGACAAAGCCGAAGCACGTGCCAGAGAACTCGGTTTAGAAAGATGGTATCCTTCAATAAATGAGATGTTAGCGAATGAAGAATGTGATCTCGTTGATGTTGTAACCGCTGATCACTTGCACTTTGAACCTGTAATGGAATGTCTTGATGCTGGTAAACATGTAATATCTGAAAAACCTTTGTCGTTAGATATAGATGAAGCCGAACAGATGGTGGAAAAAGCTGATGAAAAAGGGGTTCATCTTGCCATAGACTATAATAGACGGTTCGCACCAGGTTACGTACAAGCAAGAAAATGGTTTGATGCTGAAAGTATAGGACAAATATATTATCTGGATATGAAATTGTCTCAAGGAGGTCCAGCGTCTACTTGGAAAGGGGAGTACTATCTACTCTACGAGCTGCAGACGCATGCACTCGATCTCTTACGTTGGTTCGGAGGTGAGGTCGTCGCTGTATGTGCAGAAATGGCAAAACCGAGAAAACACGAAGCACGTGAAGGTGAAGACGCATGCTACACAAGTATGGCAATTTCTCTCCGATATGAAACCGAGGTCGTAGCAACACTATTAGCAAGTTGGGATAGTGATTTTATACACCCAATTGAACGATTAGAAATATGTGGATCGGCGGGTGAGATCGTCGTTGATAATGTCCTCAGTAAAGCAACGTTGATGAAACGGGACAATCAGGTCGTTGAAGAATACCGTCCATCTATTTTCCGTATGGAACAACTCGCTTTTGATGGCACTTTTGCACTACGTATGGCTGCACTGGTCGATGATTTACTCAATGACCGTACACCAGCACCAACAGGTAGGGACGGCTTACAAGCACTACGGATTACAGAAGCTATCGTTACCTCATGGAAAGAAAAAAGGGAGGTCTCTGTAAGATTATGAGTTTGAAAGCAATACCATTTACCGATGTAACGATAACAGATCGTTTCTGGTCACCCCGACAGGCGACAAATTCAGAGAAAACGATCCCCCATGAACTTCAACAGTGTCGAACAACCGGTAGGATCAGTAACTTTGCAAAAGCCGCCAAGTTAGAACCTGGCAATTTTGAAGGTATCTTCTTCAACGATTCAGATGTACATAAATTGGTAGAAGCTGCGTCCTATACGTTACAGACACATCCCAATCCAAAATGGGAATCCGAATTGGATGAAGTGATAGATACAATTGCCAAAAGTCAACAACCGGATGGTTATCTGAACTCCTATTTTACGTTAGTTGAACCTGAGAAAAAATGGCAGAATTTGGGTATGATGCACGAGTTGTATTGTGCCGGACATCTGTTTGAAGCAGGGGTCGCTCACTATCAAGCAACTGGACAACAGAAACTACTTGATGTGGCATGTCGATTTGCTGATCTCATTGACAATACGTTTGGACACGGTAAGCGCGCGGGTCTTCCTGGACATCAAGGCATTGAACTCGCTTTAGTCAAATTGGCGCGGGTAACAGGTGAGCCACGCTATATGTCTCTTGCAGACTATTTTGTTACGACGCGGGGACAAAGACCTTCTGTCTTTGAGAAGGAACTGGAAAATCCTGACCTTCCGGGTGGTCTCGGGGCATATAAGCATCACTACACACGAGATGATAAATATGAAGGGACTTATTCTCAGGATCATCTACCGATGCATGAACAGACTGAATGTGTGGGACATGCAGTGCGGGCAATGTATCTCTATGCTGGTGCTGCAGACATCGCAGCTGAAACAGGGAACACCGACATCGCAAAAGCACTGGACGCTTTATGGCAAAATGTGGAGAAGCGGCTTTATGTCACTGGTGGGGTAGGACCATCAGGACACAATGAAGGTTTCACACAAGACTATGAACTACCTAATTTCTCCGCTTACGCCGAAACGTGTGCATCAGTCGGATTGATATTTTGGGCACATCGGATGTTCCTGCTGAAGGGAGAATCACGATATGTTGATGTGTTGGAAACAGCTCTATACAACGGTGCGCTGTCAGGTATTTCCCTTGAAGGCACAGATTTCTTCTATCAGAATCCGTTAGCGAGTCGTGGTGGAAGACATCGTCACGCGTGGTTTGGATGTGCATGTTGTCCGCCGAACATCGCACGGTTGATCAGTTCCCTCGGACAGTACATCTATGCACAATCTGAAGCAGACCTATGGGTGAACTTATATGTCGGTGGTACTGCTGATGCAACAGTAGCCGATGTTCCCGTGAAATTAACACATGAAACCGATTATCCGTGGTCAGGAGATGTAAAGATAACTATTGAACCTGAGAAACCGGTAAAGTTTAATCTGAATTTACGGATTCCTGATTGGTGTGGCAAATTTGATCTGAGCATCAATGGTGAAACACTACGTGCAACTGTCGGTGCTAACGGTTATCTTTCAATTGATAGAACGTGGAAGGCAGACGATAGTGTGGAATTGAACTTAGATATGCCAGTAGGACAGGTTTACGCACACCCTTATGTCAGAGAAAATCTTGGTAGATCAGCATTGCGGCGTGGTCCGCTTGTCTACTGCTTTGAGGATATTGACAATCCGGATAGTGCTTTTGAAACGTTATCGCTTGCTAAGAGTGCGGATATGGAAGCTGTATTTGACAGTGCATTTCTTGGGGGTATCACGTTAATTCGCGGTACAGGCACAGTATATGATCCCACCGATTGGGATCATAACCTATATCTTTCAGACCCGAGTGTGAAACAGACAGAAGTTACTGCAATACCCTATTATGCGTGGTGCAATCGGGAACCGGGAAAGATGGCGGTTTGGGTGTTCTAACCCCTAAAAAACAACATTGTGAACAGAAAGGGGACAATTAACTTTACACACACCCCTGACAATAAAAATATTTTACTTTTTCACTTAAATATTGTATACTATTTAATGCAGTCAGCAAATCAAAGTTTCAAAAGTATAAGGTAGAGACCTTCGCTGCTTTTCTGTTGTTTTGTTACATAGATGTTTTAATGCTTGAAAATTAAAACATCTCAAGTGTAAGGTTAAAACCTTCGCTGCTTTTCTGCTGTCTTGTCAAATAGATGATTAAATGCTTGAAATGATAAACATCTCAAGCAGGCATAAACGCCATTTAGGTATTCCTCGGGATTTCAAGATTACCAGGATAACACACTTATATCAAGGATTGAGAAGCGTTCAATACAATCGTTTGCAATCGTTTGAATGAACCACAAACCTGTTATCTCGGTAATCCCATTATCCCTAATATCCCGGTTCAGACATTTTTTATTTTTATCAAAACGTCTGATAACCGCAAAATCCCTGTTATCCCGAATATCCTATAATCCCGGGGAAAGCCTAATAAATAACCCAGATCCTCAACACGCCTCTGTGAGATATAGGGGCGTATTTCTTTTGGAATAATGGTGATGCTGTCCATACGAAGTCCACTTGACGAAGGATTAGGTGAGCTTCCCAGAATCTTGACTTAACATCCTATATATGTTATAATAACAATAACAATTTATCAAGAGTTTATTGTAGAAGTTAACTTACACTGGACAAACACCTGATAGGAGATGAAAATCCATGGAAATACTCAGTTTACTCTTCAAAACATATAGCCTTGTAGGCACTGGATTTTCTATTACTGGTGGTATCAACCACGCCATCAAACATTTTTGCCAAACTACAGCAGAAGATCTTTTCAAAAAATCTTTTGTTAAGGTAGTAAAGCGATATGCGTCTAACTTCGCCGATCAGACAGATCCAAAAAAGGTTGCAGTAGATGAAAATCTACTTGACGATGTTATTGCTTCACTCAAAGATATTGATGAAATTCAATTCACACGATTATATGAAAGTGAAAAAATCGCAAAAATCACAACGCTTTTTCAGAACTGTATTATCGTCCCTAACCATCAATTGCCTAATATGGATTTTGAACGAAGACTTCGTCCCATTATTGAAAGAGTGATTATTGATTTTTATTCACAACTTCCATTCAATCAGGGAGCATTCAATCAAATTATCCTTGAACATATTCAAAATAACACTACTGATCAAGCAGACACAGATTCTATGCAAACGGATTTTAAGAATGAAATTGAACAGGTACAACTGGAAGTTAGTGAACGTTTAACGCAAGATATCCAAGCTATCAAGGATGACACCGAAAAAAATAAGGATGATAATAAGGAGATTATGCAAACGACGGGTGCGACTTATGATGCAGTTCGTAAAATTGAATCCCGACTTGATGTAAATACCACTGATTTAATAAAGACTGAAGTTGCAAAAGAACATCATGCAGAAATAGACAATGCTCGAAACTTTCTCAAAAGTCACAAACCTAAAACTTCTCTTGAGTTATTAGAAACTCTGAAGAAACGAACATGGAAAGATGCTTCGGATGATCTAAAGTTTAGCCTTCTAACTAATATGGCAGCTGCTCAATTTGCCCTAAATAACGAACAAGATGCTGCAAAGTTGTTACTTCAGGCATTTCAATACGATTCTGAAAACGAAAAAGCATTATCTAACCGTGCTTTGGCTCACCTCTTATTGGGAGAAACGGATTATGCTGCAGACTACGCGAAACAAACGTTGGATAAGAATCCTGCTAATACGGATGCTTATGTAATTCTCATTGGAATTTCTGAAGAGAAAGAAACACTTGATGACATAATTGCTAAAGTTCCTGACTATTTGCAAGCTTCCCCACAAATTGCTTACGCTATCAGCGAATTAGCAAAGCAAAGGGAGAATTTTGAAGCTGCGAAAAGATGGGGTGAAATCATGATAGACCAGGGAGATGCTCCTGATTTCAAGGCAGCTTTCGCAACTATCCTGATTAACCAAGTATTAGAAGATAATCTTGCTGTAGGTACTAGGCAACTCTATAAGGCACAAAAGGAACAATTACAACGTGCAATAGGATTTCTTACTGAAGCCTGGGATTGTGTTTCCGATACAGAATTAAAGGATTATAGAGCAGATTGGATCATTAACAGAGGAATTGCACATTTTCACCTTGGTGAGTTGACAAAAGCAACTGAAGACCTTGATACTGCTTTAGAAATTGAAGACTCAAATCCAATTTTATTAAAAGATCGTGCGTTATTAGCTTTTGAATGTGGAGACGGACCAAAAGCCATTGAACTCTTGAAAAAAATCCAATCCGCACCGGAAGTACCTGAAGCCCCAATTATACTTGCTAATATCTTATTCGCAAGTAAACGTTTAGATGAGGCTATCACAAAACTAAATGATTTTTTGCAGACAGATGTATCTCCAGGACTCCAAGAAAAAGCAAAACGTTTGCTCATTAGAGTTTATATTGCTGATAAACGTTTTGATGATGCATTAGAAATTTCAATAGCAATGCGCGAGTTAACACCAAAGAGTATACCAAATCTTGTTGACGCTGCTTGCATTTTTAGCGCAGATCAAAAACGCGATGAAGCAATTTATCTACTCAAAGAAGCATACGACAATGTTCAGGATGGTGAAGAATTTCTGGATATTGTGGAATTAGCTGACCAACTTTACAGCCATAAACAATTTAAAGAAGCTGCAACGCTCTATGAAAAATTTGCTGACACAAGTCAGAACTCTCAATTGACACAATGGTTAGTGCAAAGTTACTATAATTCTGGTGAAATTGCGAAAGCACTTAAGATATGTCAGAAACTTCGCGAGAAATATGGTCCTCTTGAAAATATTTCTGTGATGGAGGTTGTGATTTATGAGGAAATCGGAGATATGAACCAAGCCGAAACAGTATGTAAGGAATATTTGAAAGAATTTCCTAATGCTATTAATATGCGAATCCGTCTCGGAATGGTTCTTTTTCGATCCAATAAAATGACTGAAGTTGGCAATGTGTTAGAAAGTTTTCCTGATTCCAAAGACTTTTCATACCTACATGATCTTTCTTTGGAAGCATGCGTTCAATTCGTCCAATTACATCAGGGCACATCTAAACCAGAAGAAGCATTACAGATTATGTATGAAGTGCGGAGAACACGTTTGAATAACCCAGACGCTCACCTAAGATACATAGGATTGTTCTATCAAGTAGAAAAACAAATTCCGGATGTATTAAATCCCACTCAAGTCCAACTGGATACAGCGGTTCAAATTGACATTTCAGGCAAAGATCATTGGTATGTCATTGAAGATCGTGATGAGCCAGACATCTCCCTTGATGAACGCAATATAGACGAACCTGTTGTGCAGAAAATGCTTGATAAAGTTGAAGGTGATATTTTTAAAGAAACACCGGATGGTCCAAAAACTGGGAAAATCGTTGCTATAAAAAGCAAATTTGTTCATGCACTCAAAGTAAGTACTCGTAAGTATGAGCATCAGTTTCCAACAGATGAAGGTATGGAATGGGTTCAATTAAACCCTTCTGACGCAATTGATGATAAAGAAAAATTTAAACCAGTAACCAACAAGATTGATCGGCATCACGAATACATACAACAAATTGAAAAACTATATAGGGAAAAAAACATAACAATTGGTGGATTTACGAAATTAGTCCGTAGTAATAGTTTAGACACATGGGGCACTCTCATGGAGAACTCGGACTTAGGGATTAGGTGTAATATTGGGGATGTTGAGGAAAGAAACAGAATTCTTAACCTACTTAATCATTCCAAACCCAAACTGGTTATAGATATTATTTCCCTAATCACTTTACACAGTTTGGATGCTGCGGATATTGTGGTTAGCGCATTCGGAAAACTCTGCATCGCCCAATCAACTATTGATGAATTACAGAGCATAATCATTGAAAGAGAGGGAGTGTGGTCTAAACGCGAGGGAATGACAGTTGGTAAACAAGGAAATCGGTATGTAAAACAAATTATCAATCCTGAGGAAATGAAGCAGGGAATAGAATACCTAAAAAACATAATCCGCTGGATTAGGAATAACTGTGAAGTTGGCAAAGCCACCGCTGGGTCAGAGATGAACCAATTACAGAGAAGAAAACTCAATGACATGCTGCAACCGCATTTCCTTGATACTGTCCTTCTTGCAAGCCAACAGGATCACCTACTTTTTTCGGATGATGGTCATCTCAGACATTTTGCAAAAACAAGCCTCAATAGCGACGCGGGAACAAACTTTCAAATTGAAGGTGTGTGGACACAAGTTTTATTGGAACATTGTGTTAAGCAAAATATCCTTGATAGAGCTGATTACGATGAAATGACAATAAAATTAGTTTGTTCAAACTATTTTCACACTGATTTTGATGCAGACCTACTATTGGAAATTGCAAAACGATCAAATTGGAAGATCTCTGAGCCTTACAACAGTTTTGTACTTGCTTTAGGTGAAGAACGAATGGATTTAAATTCGGCATTAGACGTGAGCGTTGATTTTCTCTTTAAACTTTGGGAGGAATCAATTTCTTTCAGACAAAAAGAATTCTTGACGTTAGGTTTATTAACTGGACTTACTTATGGACGGAATGCTGACACAGTATTGGGCAAACTTATATATCTAATTCAAAATAAGCATAGACTTTTTTTACCCGCTGAAAACAGTATTCTCAGACAAATCCGTAATTTTCAACAGATTTATCCTCTTGAAGAAAACTTTATGTTTTTGGCAGAAAATGATATTCGTCTTAAAGGAACACGTGTAGGTATAGAAACTATCCTATACGAATATATTGACAATAGTAGACCGCCAGAAGTAATCGCTGATCACTACTATACACCCACACTGGAACAGATTTACGCCACGATCCTATATTATCTTCAAAATCAAGAAGAAGTTGGTACATATTTGGAGGATTATCTGGAATACTGCCGAACAGCACGAGAGGAATACGAAAAAGATCCGCCACCCGGTGCTGTTCGCTTGCGTGAACTTATAGCAGAAAGTGAAAATGTCTCCGATAATTCGCAACATGACACAGCAAACACAACACAATCTATGTCAGAAAATGAACAGGAATAAAAATGCGTCGGTATTTGATAGACGAAAATCTTTCTCCGGAATACCGTACGCAATTGATGAGGCATGAACCATCACTGACAGTTTTGGCGGTTGGCGATGAAGGTGCTCCTCCAAAAAGCACGCCAGACCCAGAAATCTTAGTGTGGTGTGAACAGAACCAATTTAACTTGGTAACAAACAATCGGGAAAGTATACCGCAACATCTTAAAGATCATCTGGCAGCAGGAAACCATGTCCCTGGCATTTTCACGATTAAACGCAAAGTGCCAATGGGAAAGATTATTGAAGAGTTACTTCTCATCGCTGGTGCATCTGACAAAGACGAATATATTGACGAAATAGAATATCTGCCACATTAACAACAAGCCGACTCCGCTCAATCTGCTTCATTCGCGAAAAACTGACAACTTATATGTTGAACCAGTGAAAATGATGCCATGAATAATAGTAATTTCCGAGAACATTGGAAAAAAGTCAAACTTAAAGAAATTGCTAACTTAAGACGTGAAAATATCCAGCCAGAAGACGATCTATGCTTAAATTATGTGGGACTTGAACATATTGAATCGGGAGAAAGCCAGCTGAAACGTTACGGAAGTGCTTCGGAGGTGAAAAGTACGAAAAGCCGTTTTTATCCTGATGATATCTTATATGGTAAATTGCGAGCCTATTTGGATAAGGTTGTCATCGCCGAAATGGAAGGAATTTGTTCTACCGATATTCTCGTTTTTACTGCTAATTACAAAACGGTCCCAAGATTCTTAGTTTATCTTCTTCATTGCCACGCGTTCATAAATCATGCTTTATCAACATCAACAGGAGTAAGCCATCCAAGGACCTCATGGAATTCTTTAGAAAAATTTATTTTTGCACTTCCGCCACTGCCCGAGCAACGCACCATTGCCAATGTTTTTCAAGCAATTGATGAAAAAACAGCAGCCCTTGAAAAAGAAGTTGAACATATCGACGAATTATTCCACGCCATGCTTGAAGAACTCATGACAGGGCAAAGGTCTGCCGTGGCGTTGATGGAAATCACTTAACCTGTTTGTTATAAGGCTTTTTTCTGATGGTCTACGATAATTTTACCTAATGCTCGTAAAGCATCATTAACAGATTTTGCATCGGGGAACATATCAGCAACATCCGCATCAAGTCGAATTAGGTTTCTATCTGCGTGGTATCTTTCTGCATATTTACCTTGAATTCCTTCGCTGAAATCATATTCATCGAGCATTTCCGTGTCATGTTGATTTGATGTTGCGTGATTCATACGTTTTCCTTTCATAAGATGTCGCTTTTCGAGCAGAGATAATGCGGATATCATCATCTCTTTTCAACTGGTGTTTCAACAGGTTCTGTATTAGGATTAGGTTTGTTATCTGGCAATAACCTACCTGGCAAAACTATAATTTCAGGTGAATTCTGTGACCGCTCAGATATCTTTGGAACTTTATGTTTAATATTATTTAGCGTACCTGATCGTGATCGGCTATTCGGTTTCTGGTTTTTCACAATATGCCTCCATTTATATGAGATACACTGTAAAATCAGTCGTAAAATCAATAAGATTGGTTTGACTTTCGTAGTGTTGTAATTGTGTAAAAATAGATAAGTCAGACACTTGATCACCAGTCATCATAAATGCTCTAACATGATTTGGAATTTCACTCTCTATATTCTCAATGTTAAAATCAGATAATTCAGTCTCAAGACCTGCATCTTGAATAATACGCTCACATTCACGATAGAGTGTTGATGATATTTTACTATGGTGTTTTGGGTTCACCCCGGAAGAGAAAATTACCCTCAATTGAAAGATTGGCAATTTCTTGAATTATGTCAAAAATCTCACTCGGAAAAGTGTCTTGCTGAGTCATACCTTATTTTAATCCTTTTTCGTGAAATTATAACCTATCTAAGTCTGAAGCCATTATGGAACACCATTCCTCGAATCCAGCAGTAGACAATCCAATTTTTGTGTTATATTTACCTGCTAAATCTGGTATTGCAAAAATTGTAACATACATACCCAAGTTTTCTATATAAAAACGGAAAGTCTCATGAGTTATAACTGGTAACTTATCCCAAAATGTATCTTCAAATAGACTTTTGATAGGGGAAGGATATTTTGATGAATGTTCTGAATACATACCAACCAATGACACTATCCTTTTATTCGGATCATTCATTTTATAATACGCTATCTCAAGATCACTATTATCATCTTGCCAGTCTGATCGAAACGCAAATGCAGTGCAATTTGGAATCGGATCTCTAAATTCACCTATTCTAAATTCGCCTACATTCTCAATCTCAATTGGGACACCTTCTCGAACAAAAACAGGATAAACAATGTCATCCCTTCCAATGACAGGAGACATAAAAAGAGATTGCAAACGATTAGGCACTTCATCATGAAGATCATTCGGCATTGCTTCATCTGATACTAATAATATCGTATTTAACACCTTTTTTTCATCCATAGGTTACACTCCTTTTAATATCTTCTAAAGATAAGTTCTTTGTTACGCTCTCTGTAGCAGTTATTAGATATTTTAATACTGCCTGCAGACTTTCCTACTAAGTACTCAATAATATAATTATACCAAATGCCAGGACAATCAAACCAACGCTTCATGTGAAAGTGTGAGTATATTATAGCACAAACACATATATGTTTCAACACGGTAAGATCCTGTCATTTTGAGTGAATAAAATTCGGTATTTATGTTATAATACAGATCGCGACTCAACATCATGTGCGCGTATGGCACTTGGTGGATATCTGTTTCTATTGGTTAGATTGAATGAAGTTTATGAATTGAACGAAACCACTTTGCAGCAATTAGATCAGAGTAACACTTCCGATACTGCAAAGGTCTTGAATTTGGCAAAGCAGTACATCAAACAGTGACGGACAACGCAGAAGCCAAACCATTTCTGATATCTATTGACGACCAAGCAGAAAAGGTCAGATAAATGACACCCTTAAATATAGACTTTGACAAAGGCACGCTTATCCTACAGAACGTCCCTAAAACAATCCAACCGAATTTGCCTGATATGCTCTGGGATGAACGTACACTTACCTTCCGCGCGCCTGCTTACAGATACCGACATATCGTATCCCAGCTGCGAGCACACGACATACCATACACCGATTCGGCACGACAATTCACTATTAAAGAATTTATCAATAAAAAGAAAGTAACGCCATATCCATATCAAACTGAAGCGATTGATGCGTGGCACGCAAATAACAGACGCGGTGTGATTAGTCTACCCACAGGTGCGGGGAAAACTTTCATCGCAATTCTGCTCATTGCAGAAACACAACGTCCAACGCTTGTGCACGTGCCGACGATTGATCTTAT
This sequence comes from Candidatus Poribacteria bacterium, assembly GCA_965205065.1. GTDB lineage: Bacteria > Poribacteria > WGA-4E > WGA-4E > WGA-3G > MSPOR6. The sequence continues at coordinate 501,842 of CBDBFT010000001.1, forward strand.
GCATCAATGGTCTGATGTGTTGAAAGAACATTTCGGAGAAAAGGTAGGCATCTTTGGCGGAGGCGAACACGAAATGCGAGACCTCACAGTTACAACCTATCAGTCGGCTGTCATGCATGCACCGCATTATGGAAATCGGTTCGGGTTCGTTATATTTGATGAATGCCACCATCTTCCGGGAGAACAGTATCAGTACGCTGCGATCAGCAGTATTGCACCATTCCGTTTGGGTTTATCAGCGACACCGGATCGTGTTGACGGTAAAGAGAGCAGACTCTATGCACTTGTCGGTGAGTGTTGTTATGAAGCACAGGTGCAGGAACTCTCTGGTAAAACGCTCTCTGAGTATCGCGTCGTCACGATTGCAGTTGATATGGAAGACATTGAACGGATACAATACGATGAAGCTCGGCGCACTTATCTAAGTTTTCTGAAGCAAGCCAAAATAAACATGGGGACACCAAGTGGGTGGCGGACGTTCCTCTGGAAATCATCTCAATCCGAAACTGGACGCGCAGCCTTTAACGCTTATCTTACACAAAAACGGCTTAGCTTTGCTTCAACTGCAAAAAAAGAGTGGGTGTGGAAACTGATACAACGACATCGTGGGGACCGCATCCTGATCTTTACACAAGATAACGACACTGCATATCAACTCGGGACACGTTTCTTCCTGCCTGTCATAACACATCAGACAAAACAGAAAGAACGGAAAGCGTTTCTGAACGGATTTCGTGATGGTACTTACGCTATCCTTATCACTTCAAAAGCACTGAATGAAGGTGTAGATGTGCCAGAAGCAAATGTCGCTATTATCGTCTCTGGCAGCGGCAGCGTCCGAGAACATGTGCAACGCTTAGGACGAATCCTTCGTAAACGTGAAGGAAAACAGGCTGTCCTTTACGAACTGATATCTAAACAGACAAGTGAACAGTTTGTTAACAGACGGCGCAGGCAACATCACGCTTATCAAAAATAAAGATTAACTTCTTGCATAGTAGTAGGCATTCTCCGAGTGCCGTCTCTTACATCACGCTTATCAAAGATAAACATTAACCCATCACATGCCTATCAGACGACTATGCTCACAAAAGACCTACTCCGATATAAAATACAGAACGGTAAAATCTATCCACAATTTGTAAAACCGACTGATGAGAAGTTGTTATCGGTTGCGGATCAACTCATTACTGTATTTGAAAAATCTTCGGACAAAACACGGTCAACGTTGTTAGCAGCAAGTAAAGAGGTTATAGATAGTTCAGCGTTACCCCTCATCATCAAACGTGGATTTGAAAAACTGCTGTTAGATAGGACTGACTTTGATACCTCGCCTAACGAAGCACTCATTACGTTTCGACACAGACTCTTCACAGAGACCAGCCGTTTGCTATCCCAGGAACAGTTTAAGGATTATTCAGCATATCAACAGAAAGTTTTAGAAGTCGTTGAAAGCGAATCATTAGCAGATGCCAGTGTTGCAGATCAAAATGCGTTAGGTGAGAAACTCTATGCTGACCTTCCGAGTTGCCAACCAATTCTATCGTTTAAGACACTTTCACCCGAACACCTGCTACATCGTTACAACACTGCACAGGTGCAAGGATTGCTGCTGCATTGTAACTCGCTCACCTTAAATCTCACGGATTCTATGACAGCGGAATTACGGCAGTTGTTCAAATATCTAAGGTTTCACCAGTTATTGTGCACCATACAACGAGGGGATGGACCTGAGGACACGCACCAACAAGAACACGATGAACAGAAAGACAGAACTGAAAATCAGAATGTATATCGGATTACTGTAGATGGACCGCTAAATCTATTTTACAAAACGAAACGTTACGGCATGAATTTGGCAAACTTCTTTGTCGCCGTGTTGCACCAACCGAAGTGGGAACTCATTGCTGAAATCCAGATGCGGAATAAACGTCCTTTACGACTCTATCTCAATGAAACGTCTGGGATAAAGCCGATTTCACAGCAGTTCCTGGCATACATACCTGAAGATATTGCACATTTCCAAGCCATGCTCGCTAATAAAACAGATGCGTGGCAGATAAACCCCGGCAGTCAGTTCTTGTCTTTACCAGGGGATGCCTACTGCTTTCCAGATTATGAACTTGTGCATAATAGTGGTGTAAAGGTCGCAATTGAGTTGTTTCATCCTTGGCATCAAGGTCATCTTCTATCTCGCCTTCAGACACTTGCTGAACGCACAGATACACCCTTGATCCTTGGTGTTTCAAAGGAATTAGAGAAAAAACCTATCATATCTGATGCAATGGAGGCATCCACCTATTTCTCTCAGTTCGGTTTTACCTTCCGAGATGTCCCGACTATGGGAACCTTGCTTCCGATTCTTAATTCGCTTGTATAAATATCCCTGTCCGATGAAAAGCAACCTTGAATACACCTCTATAATCTGATAAAATAATGATAAAGGTGTTCATTACAAGCTAAGAAAAACAGGACAAATCACAGAAAGGCAAACCTATGAATCTACAATTACCAGAAGGTGCTACTAAACGCATGGGTAAAGGTGATATTTACCAGATGCAGTTTTCTCCAGATGATACGGTACTTGCAGTGGCAACCAGCATCGGTATACTGATTTATGATGCCAAAACCTATCAGGAGATAGCACTCCTCACCGAACATAATGATGTTGTTAAAAGCCTTGCATTCAGTCCTGATGGACAAACACTCGCAAGTGGCGGTGGATGGACTATTCATCTGTGGGGAGTCCAGACCAGACAACTTCAAGAAACCCTAACAGGACATGATGGGAAAGTTACGACTCTTGCATTCCACCCGAATGGACAAACACTCGCAAGTGGAAGTTCAGATAAAACAATCTGCCTATGGGATATAGATAAGGCAGAACGCAAAACACGCATGGCATGTGCGGATCAGGTTGTAGACATCGCTTTCAGTTCTGATGGAAAAATGCTCGCGAGTGGTGAGAAGAATCAATCTGATCAATCTATTCATCTGCGTGATGCTGAAACGGGACAATGTGTCGAAACCCTTATATCAAACGTAGAAAGCATTCAAGAGATCTCTGTTGCATTCAGTCCTGATGGAAATACCTTAGCTGGCAGTTGTAACGACACCATTCACTTATGGGATATCCCAACAGGAGAGAGGCGAAAAACATTCACAGCCCCTGGGAGAGTCATGAGTATTGCCTTCAACCCCGGTAGCACATTGCTTGCAAGTGCTGGAAACAGGATCGATCTATGGGATGTTGCTACCGCAGAACACAACCAGACACTCTGGGGAAGTCATGAGTATGTAACCTTTAGCTCAGACGGAAAACGTCTCGCGAGTGGTGGTAATTTTAATGGCATTAACCTATGGGACGTTTCAACAGGACAACACACCAAAGCAATAGATGGATTTAATGGTAGTGTAAATTGTGTATCGTTTAGTCAAGATGGAAAGAAACTAACGTATGGAAGTTACAACGGTATTCATATTATGGATACAAATACAGACAACCCTCTAAATACACATCTGACCTATAGCATCAATTGCAACGCTTTCAGTCCGGATGGGAAAACAGTAGCAGGTGCAAATGGCGAACCTGAGACTATCTGGCTTTGGAATGCGAATACAGGAGAAGAGCTTAAAACATTCACGAAACGAAACCGTTGGACTCAACATTGGGTCAATGCTGTGGCATTTAGTGTTGATGGGAAGATACTCGCAAGCGGTAGTGAAGACGGTAATCTCTATCTTTGGGATGTTACGACAGGTGAAATACTGAATACATTGGCAGAGGATGCGGATAATATCTTCAGCGTTGATTTCAGTTCCGATGGCAAAACCTTAGCAAGTGGAAATGCAGGAAACACTATCAGACTATGGGATATTGCAACAGGTAAACATAAAGCAACACTTCAAGGACATACAAATTGGGTCTTTACCGTAGCATTTAGTCCTGATGGTAGATTCTTAGCAAGCGGAAGCTGGGACAAAACTATACGGTTATGGGATACGCATACACATGAGGAAATAAAAATATTTACAGGTCATACATATACCGTTTGGAGTGTGGCATTCAGTCCTGATGGTCAGACACTTGCATCTGGAAGCCATGACAGGACGATACGGCTATGGGACATTGCAACTGGTGAACAGTTCCACATATTCACCGGTCATACGCAACGTATAAATGAAATCTCCTTTAGTCCTGATGGGAACATACTTGCAAGTGCAAGTGATGATGGGACAGTACTGTTCTGGAATATTAAGAACGGCACACGGAGTGTGCCTACTACTATTAAGTGATGATGGGACAGGGCTGTTCTGGAATATTAAGAACGGCACACGGAGTGTGCCTACTACTATTAAGTGATGATGGGACAGGGCTGTTCTGGAATATCTCTAAATATTTAGCAAAGGGGCATCTCGCAAAATGAAAATTAAAACGTTTGCTGCTCTTCTGACACTATTATTCATCATAACGATCTATTTCCCCAATGCCAATGCGGAAAATTACACGCAAATAGGTTTGCCAGAAGGAGCAAAAGCACGACTCGGAAAAGGTATCATAAACGATGTGCAGCTGTCGCACGATGGCACAAAGTTGGCTATAGCCAGTTCTATCGGTGTATGGCTTTATGATGTTAACACGCGTAGGGAAACAGCACTCATTTCAGGACATACGGATGTTGTTAGACTGGTAGTGTTCTCACCAAACGGTAAGATCCTCGCCAGCAGTGCTGATGATAAAACCGTTCGGCTTTGGGATACAGAGTCAGGAAGAAACTTAAAGAAAATTGATGTCCCTAAGGGTTATATTTTTTCTCTAAGTTTTTCAGATGATGGAAAAACACTTGTAGGATTGAATCATCAAAGAATAGTTTTTCTATGGGATATCCTCACTGGTAAACTGCAAAAAACTTTTCGTCCTAAGTACAATAAAATAAGGGTCAAAGGATTGAATTGGACTCGTGCTTTGGCTGCTTTTGTTGACCAAAAAAGGAATGTTCTCTTTGCGATTGGAAATCATGATGGAACGGTTAGCATACAGAATGGAAATACGCGAAAACACATAAAAACGCTCGTCGCAAGGACGAATGAAGCTGCATTCTATCAGATAGGTAGTGTTACGACACCTCCAAAAGTGATAGTCCAGCTAAACGCTAATGGCGATGCTGCTTCCTTTCCCACGCAATATAGAGATGATGGGACACCTTTTCCTATCCAATATAAATCGCGAGAATCCTATCATTCTCCTCAACATCTGGAAAAGCAGCCTATTAAATGGTTAGGAGAATTGAAATTTTCCTCGGATGGAAAAACCTTGGTGAGTTCAAGTCAATACCGGATCCCGCGTAACAGAGGAATGAATTTTAGCCATGGACCAATTGAGATATGGGATATGGACACAGGTGAACAACTTGCAGCTCTTAAGTCAAATATTGATGTAGAATTTTCTGGGGATGGAAGGATCCTTGCCTTGACAGGATCTGCGGGTTGTGTTGTATGGGACGTTGGGACTCGTAGTGAAATTGCTACATTCTTAGACGTTGACACTGTCAAGTTTTCAGATGATGGAAACTTGCTTGTTCTTATTCGCAAGGATAATTACACGTTGTGGGATTTAGCTGCCAATCGTGAAGTCGCTAAGGCGTTGACTGTATCAGATGAGTCTAAACCTTTTCCAGAACGTTTTGTAATGTCAGGTGATGGTACAATCCTTGCCACTACAGATGAAAACGGTGAAGTAAATGTATGGCAGACACAAACCGATAAACCACTATTTACCCTTACTTCTGGTTATACAAAACCGTTCAACGCATTCGCAGTTTCTCAGGATGGAAAACTACTGGCAACGAGCGATATTCTTGAAACCATTCAACTTTGGGATATTACCACACATGACAAACGGATGACAATTAAAACAGATGAAGAATCTATCCGTGCGCTAACATTTGCTAAGGACAACCAAACGCTAATCAGTGAAAGTAGAGGGAATATCAAGATCTGGAATATTGTTTCTGGAGAACAGGAAAATGCATACACTATACCGGAAACACATGCTGGAAGCTTCTATAATTCATTTAACGATGGAACACACTTTTCTGGAGACGAGGCTGGAGTTTTTACACAGAACGGTGATAATCTTATTATTCAAACAAAGAGTGGAACTGAGATTTGGGATACTCTCAAGGGTAAGAAACTAAATAATCTTACAAAAATTAATTGGCGTTCGTATGAGTTTACGATGAATGAAGAACTATTGGTTTATGGTATCGGTAGCAAAATCTACATAAGGGATTTGAGAAAAGATGAGCATATAGGAACACTTGAAACATCTAAAGGTTTCTTTGATGGATTCTTAGAAAGGTTGCACTTTCGTAATTTTAATGTGTTTTCGTTGGCATTTACACCAGACGGTAGAACCCTTGTCGTTGGCAATGGAGACAAGAAAATCCAGCTATGGGATGTTGCAGACCGGCATCTTATTGAAACCATCAGTGGACATCAACATGCAGTCTGTGCGTTGGCGTTTTCTGCGGATGGTAAAATACTCGCCAGTGGAGATACAGGGGGTAAGATTCATCTGTGGGAATTTGCCACCCGTAAACATCTTGCGACTTACAAAGCATCAAAAAGATTTGTCCACACATTGACATTTACACCTGATGGTAAAACGCTCGCGAGTATGAACGGAAAAGGTTACAATCAAGATGGAACTATCTACCTTTGGCATGTCCCATCAAAATGACATGTGCTGTAACTCGCGTTAATCAGAACATAAAAGTGCTTGCTATTCTTATCAATTCTCAGATATAATTAACAAAAAATGTCTCCACAGTTCAAGTATCAACAATATTCTCACGTATTTGACTAAAAGGAGAAACACCGATGAAAACCTATACAGATGGGCGGAAAATAGCTTCTGTTCCAGCAGATACACCAATATTTTATCCTCATACGGATGGTAAACCCATGGCTGCAAGCGACCGCCACAGACGGATCCTCTTTCGCACAATAGAAACACTTGAAGCACATTATAAACTACAACCGGATGTTTACGTCTCTGGTGATATACTGATGTATTATGTGAAGGGTGACCCACATCAAGTGATTTCACCGGACGTGTTAGTCTCTTTCGGGTTAGAGAAAAAAGAGCGACTTACGTATCTTGTCTGGGTTGAGGGTAAACTTCCTGATTTTGTGATGGAGTTCAGTAGCAAAACCACTCATGATGCCGATTTAGGACCTAAAATGGATCGCTATGCTTCCTTAGGAATCCAAGATTACTTCTTATATGATGCGTTAGGTGTATACCTGCCAACGCCACTGATGGGTTTTACATTAGTTGATGGTAAGTATATTCCGATTTCCGAAGATGAAGATGGTGGTCTACATTCTGACGTTCTAAGTTTAGATTTCCATGTGGACGATGTAGGTTTAGGTATTTATGACCCTGTTACGGGTGCGTGGCTGCAGACCCCAACCGAATCAGCTGAAGCACGCGCTGAGACAGCTGAAGCACTGGCTGAACAGGAAAAAGCACGCGCTGAAACCGCTGAAACACGCGCTGAAACCGCTGAAACACGCGCTGAAACCGCTGAAACACGCGCTGAGACAGCTGAAACACGCGCTGAACAGGAAGCAGCACGCGCTGAAACCGCTGAAACACGCGCTGAAACCGCTGAAACTGAAGTCGCACAACTCCGAGAACAATTGGAACGTTTACAAACACGCAGCTAACCAAAAGTCATAATAGGAAATTGGAAGCGTAGGAGATGTAACACATAATTCCACGCTATACTCTATTTAATCCACGCTTGCTACAACGACACTATAAGCGGCAATCTAAGTGCAATTATACATGTATCCATAGGCATCCAATTTAGTATTGAGTTGGACACCTTTTATACACCTATGGCAGAATACGCGTTTGGTATTCTGCTTCGGTTAGGAAACCGCAAATCAATAATTCGGGTAGAGTTTTTAATAAAAAGACGTGGGAGGGAGAAATGCGACTTATCCTTATATGCTGTATTGCAGCAATGCTAATCGGATGTGGACTAAATACTATCCCTTATTCGGATAATAACGCTGTTATAAAACCGAATGCGGCAGCACTGGCACATTACGATTGGGGACTTACTTATGCTAAAGAAGGAAATCTTGCACAAGCCATCACCGAGTTGAAATTGGCAATTCACAATGAACCCGGATGGACACTCCCGTATTTTAATCTGGGTGCTGTCTATGGGAATATGGGAGAACTTGACGAGGCTATTCTCGCTTGGGAACGCACAACACAACTGGACGCCGATTTCGCAAAAGCACACTTTAATCTCGCAGTCGCTTATGCACTACGCTCACAGGATTCTGACAGCGACTACCCGAAACTCATTGATGTCGAAAGATCAATTGCATCGTTACGAGAAGCAATCCGAGTAGATAAAAAAACTCTTTCTGCAGCGAAAAAGGAAACTGCATTTGATACTATCCGTGAACTACCTGAATATAAAGCATTGGTAGAAACTCCCTGAACCGAAATAGTTAGACACTTCGTTCTATCATATAGTTACTTGCGCTGTGTTTCAGCAAACATACCACCAAAACATTATACACATTATGAAATTTGCATGCCTATGAATTCTTGAAACGTTTACCAAAGAATAGGAGTTTAAAATGTCCTATACGGATGATAGTTTACCAGTTGACCAAATTCTATGTGGAGATAATTTGGAACTTATAAGACAATTGCCTGATAGTAACATTCAATTAGTTATTACCTCTCCACCCTATTTCCAACAACGGGACTATGGTAGCGGAATGGGAAATGAGAATAATGTTACTGATTATATTGAGATACTAATTTGCCTATTCCGCGAATGTGTACGTGTTGTGAGAGATGATGGTAGTATTGTTTTTAATATCGGTGACAAGTATCAGGATAGCAATTTACTTCTTGTTCCATATCGCTTCGCTCTTGCAGCAACAGATACAGGATTAGTTAAACTTGTAAATGAAATTACGTGGGTCAAAAAGAATCCGACCCCACGTCAGTTTAGCAGACGCCTTGTCAGTAGCACTGAACCGTTTTTCCATTTTGCCAAGTCAGATCACTATTTCTACGACCCCAAAGCTTTTTTAGCAGAATCGCGTGAACCACAACCTCTAAACAAAAAAGACAATTCAAAAGTTGGACAACGGTATTTTGAGCTCATTGAAGAATCCAATTTATCTAAAGATGAAAAATCTCTTGCTCGGATTGAACTTACAGAGGTCATTCAAGAAGTAAAAAGCGGAAAAACAAACAGTTTTCGAATGAAAATTCGTGGAATTCATGCTCCTCCATTTGGTGGACAGATGGGTGGTCGTACATTACAATTAAAAAACAAAGGATTTACAATCATTCGGATTCACGGTAATAAACTCAAGCGAGATGTAATTGAAACCCCTGTTGCTGCTGTTAAAGGAAATAAACACCCCGCAATTTATCCTGTTGAACTTATAGAAGAGTTTTTACATCTTCTTACACCTTCAAGTTCAATCGTTCTTGATCCATTTATGGGGTCTGGCTCTACCGCAGTTGCCTGCAAAAACCTGGATAGACATTATATCGGTTTTGATATTAATACAAATTATTGCGAATATGCTCGGCAACGCGTCTCTGATGTCCCTATAGAAAAACAATACAAGCTAAAGGGAATGCAATGAAAAACATACGCGGTATTTTGGATGATGCTTATCAATTAGCAGAAGCAGATGATAATTTCCAATTTGGACTATCAGATACGCAAAGAAAATGGGTAGTAACAATTACTGAAAAAGCGGAATCTCAGAAAGCTGTCCTCGCTGTTCTGATCACATCTATTGTAAAAAAGATTGAAACGCCAACACAAGATATACGCTATCATAAGAAGGAACTATTAAACGGTTATTCAGGAAGAGGCTTTGATACTTCACATGTCACACCTTTTATTGTAGAAAAGTTTCCAAGATTTGCAATGAAAGGTGGAAGTGGTTGGTTAACGCGTTCATTAGAGCAGGCACATCCTTTTACACTTGATTTTCCCGGTAGAATTCGTAATTTGTCAGTAAAGGATGCTTTCTTACAAATTATCAACGATATTGAGGAAAATCAAGCTAATCCCAAAAAATACCTTCAGGCAATATTTGCTGCTATGATTGACTTGATGAGTAGGTCAAGAATAAATCTTGACTTATTTGAAAGTGAGAATGAAGGTTTTAGCAAGACACAGCAAACAATAACAATTGAAAGTATAGTGAATCTTCTAAGACGGCACTTCTCTATCGGTTACGGTGTTGCAGGTGCTTCCCGACTGCCGGTATTAGCAGTATATTCTGCTTATCAAATGCTCGTTGCAATAGATCGGTATAAAGGTAAAACACTTTCATCATTGAAAAGCCATACAACATCGGATATTAAATCTGGGGGGATTGGTGACATTGAAGTATTAGACGAAAAGGGTGATTTTTTTGAGGCAGTTGAAATCAAACACAATATCCCAATTTCCTCAGGAATTGTTCAAGTTGCCTATGAAAAATTCGCTCAAACCCCAGTTTCTCGCTATTATTTACTTACGACAGCAGAACCAAACGTTGAAAATGTAGATCAGGTGAATGACTTAGTTAATGGTATTCATCAACAGCACGGTTGTGAAGTAATTGTCAATGGAATTCTTCCAACACTGAAGTATTATTTACGCTTGTTAAGCAATCCAGAACTCTTTATAGAGAATTATTCTAAAAACCTTGAATTAGATTATAATAAGAATACTGATATCAAAGAAATTCACTTGCGTTACTGGAAAGACTTCCTTAAGTATTCGTCAGAAAGCTCCTCTGAACCGCAACAGTAATACCACATGGCACAATATTCCACTCTCTCACCTGAAGAACTTGATGAAATAGTTGCACACTATGAGATAGAAACACCTTTAAACTTAGAAGAACTTCAAGGAGGGTATGGAAATAGCAACTATATATTAACGACGACTAAAGATAGGTTCCTGCTGAAAATCTGTGATGAGAAAAACCTTGAAGAACTTCACCAACAGATCACGCTCTTAGAGCATCTGCAAAAGCATGCCTATCCGACTGTGTACCCGATCCTACAGAAAAATGGTGATGCCCTTCATGTTTCTGTAAAGAATGTTAATCAAAAGAAACATATCATGCTCTATCCGTTTTTAAATGGAAGTACGCCGAAACCTTCAAAACACGTGTTAGCACAAATAGGTGAAACATTAGCAAAGTTACATCACATTCCTCCACTTGCAAATCTGCCACGTTTTCCAATGGGAATAACACAAATCAGACCTTTTCTAAAGGAAGTAAAGGACACAGAATTTGCGTCACATCCCTTTTTTCTTTGGTTACAATCGGAGCTTGAATGGATCATACCTGAAATAGAGAAACCCTTGCCAACAGGACTGCTGCACGGAGACCTGTTTTTAGACAATACCCTCTTTGATGCTAATAAACTGGTGGCAATTCTTGACTTTGAGGAAGGGTGTCATGATACCTTGCTAATTGATATCGCCATGACAATTATTGGCTGTTGTTATAAAGAAGAACATGAGCTGGATATTGATGCGTTACACGGGTTTTTAGAGGCATATAACGCGTTACGCCCTTTGACAGAAAAAGAATGGGAGTGTTTAGACAGTTATGTCTACTATGCAGCGTTGTCAATCGCAGTATGGCGTTTTAGACAATTCAATATACGCCATCCCGATCCACAGCAAGCAGAAACGTATCATGAGATGATTACCCGTAGTGCGAATTGGCAAACAATACAAATATAGCAATTAAGCGTATCCTTAAAACTCACAAAAAATATGTCATTAATAACAATAAGCAATGTCACAAAACTTTACGATCCAGATATAATCCTAAACGATATATCTATTGCAATCGCACCAGGAGACCGGATAGGACTAATTGGTCGAAACGGTTGTGGAAAGACTACTTTAATAAAGATCATGTGCGGCATCATCACCGATTACAAAGGGGATGTCGTTTTAGCTAAAGGTAGACGTATTGGATACCTAAGTCAAGAACCTGACTTAGAACGGGATTGTACACTCCGGCAGGAGATGCTCAAAGTTTTTCAAGAACGATTGACTCTTGAAGATAAGATGCTACTGCTGGCGGAGAAAATGGAAACGGAGGAATCACCTAATCTTCTACAGCAGTATGCACGTATTCAGGAACAACATGAGCAACTCGGTGGATATGATTATGAGCATAAAATAAATCGCGTTTTAGGTGGATTGGGTTTTACGCAACAGGACCTCAATCTACCTATCCGTGTCCTCAGTGGTGGACAAAAAAGTAGAGCGACATTGGCAAAACTGCTCCTTGAAGAACCGGACCTATTGCTGTTTGACGAACCCACAAATCATCTTGACATAAACGGAATTCAGTGGTTAGAAAACTATCTCAACACGGAATACAAGGGGGGTGTCCTTGTTGTTTCTCACGATAGGTATTTTTTAGATAAGGTTGTCCGAAAGGTATGGGAACTTACTGAACAGAAAATAAATGTATATCGTGGCAATTATTCTAAATTCTTGGAAATCAAGAATATTGAGAAACTCGTTGACAACCGTGCATATAAAATGCAACAAGCATTTATTGAAAAGGAGAAAGAGTTCATCGATCGTAATATCGCAGGACAACGCACCCGTGAAGCACAAGGAAGACGAAAAAGACTGGAACGTGTAGCGTTAGTTGAAAAACCGAAATCTGAATCCCCAACGTTGAAACTTAGTATCTCACCTTCAAAACGCGGAGGAGATGACATCCTGCGATGCAAAAACCTTAGTAAGCAATTTGATGATAAAGTACTATTCACAGACCTAACTTTTGATGTTTATCGGGGGGATGTCGTAGGAATAATAGGACCTAACGGCACTGGTAAGACTACGTTTTTTCGCATGATGCTCGGAGAAGAAAAACCTACAGATGGAGAACTTTGGGTCGGTCCTAATCTCAAACTTGGGTATTATACACAAGAATCAGAGGGACTCAACTTAACAAACGATGTACTGGATGAAATATGGGAACTATGTCCAGATAAAACGCAATTTGAAATCCGAAGCTATTTGGCGAAGTTCCTCTTTTCAGGGGACGATGTGTTTAAACAAATTGGAAACCTAAGCGGCGGTGAACAGAGTCGTGTGCAACTGGCGAAATTGCTATTAGAAAATGCAAACGTCCTTTTACTCGATGAACCGACTAACCATCTGGACATTCCAGCCCGCGAGGCACTTGAAAACGCACTCGCCGAATATCCCGCTACGTTGTTCATTATCTCTCATGACCGCTTCCTTTTAAACCGACTTGCAACAAAACTCCTGATTTTTGATGTAACCAAAGATGGAACTAACACGTTCCTATTTACAGGTACTTACTCTGACTTTGAAGAGACGCAACAGGAACAGACTGTTGAAGACAAACAGATCGTTCAACAGGAATCTGTTCAGCGCGAGTCCACACAAAAACGCACAAAGACCCAGACAAAGGCAAGGGCTAAACGAAAGCGAAAAATGAAGGCACAACGATTGATTGGCAGTAATTAATAGGACCAAAATGCCTATAAATCCAGATATATGCTATTTTTATTTGACATTCGCTACAGATTATTATATAATTAATGTCGTATACGACAGATTATATATCTGATATAGGACGTATTTTAAGATGTCACAAAACCAGGGGTTCAATAAAGAAATAGATGTTGTCATGCGTGTGATGCGTCATGCACAAGCAGCAGTCAAATCAAGGTTCATTCAGGATGTTGTCCCTAACAGACTAACAATCGTTCAGTTCAACGCTTTACAACATCTCCATTGGTATGGACGAGAAGCTGGGATGTATGTCAGTGAATTAGGTGAACATCTGGGACTGGCACACAACACAGTTTCTGGATTGGTTGATCGTCTTGAACGCCACGGTTGGGTGATACGTCGTAAATGTGAAGAAGATCGGAGACGTGCTCGTATTCAACTTACACCGCAATCAAAGGAACTTTTCCGTGAACGAGTGGAACACGTTGTGAACTTTTGGGAACAGACCGTCGGGCAACTTTCTGCCGAAGAACAACAAAATCTGATTGACAGCCTCAAAAAGTTGCAACAGGTAATGGCAAAACCGGTGTGGCCAAGTTATTCACAACTACACCCCCGTGATGCTGATCATTTGCGAGAAAAGTTTGAAACCGATATTGATGAACTTGCACAGACTAAACTCAAACTTGTCGGGATCCGGTTAATACTTGCACAAATCGCAGAGAAGCGGAATGAGCACGAACTCGCCGCATACCTTAACCAAGCTGCATCCGAAGAGATACGACATACAAACCAGTTGTTCTCTCTACTCGGACACGGAGAACATTTTGATACACTGCTCTCATCACTTGTTGATGAAGATAAAGTAGTTTACGAGGAGTTGTTAGCATTAATTGATGATGTTCCATGCACCGAAGATGATGAAAAATTTGTCATTCTCCAACAGATGCTTCAAGATAGCCATAGATATAAAAAATGGTTTCGCAGGATTCATAAAGAAAAAAATCGGTGACTTCTATTCTATCATATTCTATCAAAGGCCAACTGAGTCTCAGTCTTGGTCAATGACACTTGAGAGGAGAACATGCAGTCCCAAAGTCAAGAAAATATTCCACTATCCGACAACGATGATGCCGAACTGATTGAGCAATTCCAGAATGGTAATACTGCTGTATTTGATACACTTTTTACCCGCTATCAGAAACGCACATTTCGGTTAGTTCAACGTTTTGTCCCAAACCATGAAGATGCACTTGATATTACACAAGATGCGTTCATACGAGCTTACCAAGGATTAAGTAATTTTAAGAGCCAATGCCAGTTTTATAGTTGGCTTTACCGCATTACAGTCAACCTCTGTATAGATTTTTTGCGTAAGAAATCCCGGTCAGAAGTCATGGTATATGAATCTGAAGACTCTGATGAGTTGCCGATGGCGAATTTCCCTGACTTACGATCAGTTTCCCCCGCAAAAGCTGCTGAAAACAAGGAACTCAGAACACAGATACGCAAGGCGATCCGTCAACTGCCACCAAAGCAACGTCAAATCTTTATCCTTCGTCATTGGGACGGATTATCCCTGAAAGACATTGCAACAGTAGTCGGCAGATCGGATGGCACAGTCAAAGCGCACCTATTCCATGCACATCGTAACCTCCGCAAACATCTACAACCTTACCTGAAGGAAGCGGATGTTTAGTCATTTCCCCAAGATGGGGGAGTTGTCCCCCGTCTCTCCTGCCTGTCTTATCTGAAGTTGTATAGATAAACTGAATTCCTGTCTCTTTTTAGGCAAATTTTGAAAAGAACAAATAGAAACGGTATTATCTATATACCTTCCGCACCTCTGGTGCTGTAATTGTGATTAACCACAGTCTCGGAAGTCGCGATTCGGAGATCGCTCCTACAAAAAAAACATAACTCTTAACATGCAATTAACCAACAATTGTATACCGCTGACCACAGTTTGTAAAAAGCATTGCATAACAGAAGCGGAATGGGTATAATTTGTTTAAAGGAAAGAAAACGATGTTGAACCTACACAAAGAAACATAAAATACAGGAGTTGCAACATGGCAAACATAAAAATTCCCAAGGGATGGGAGATCCCAGAAAACAGAACTACGCCTGAATCAGACTACATTAACCGGAGAAAATTTATCAAAGACCTCGGGATAGTAGGTGCTGGAACGTTATCCCTATTTGGCACAAGTGCTTGCGCACAAGACAATAGGGTCGCAAAACAACTTGAACCTTATCAGACACAAAAACTCGATTTTAAGAAAAATCCTGATTTCACCGTTACACGAAAACAGACTGAAGAAATCGTAGCTGCTACATATAACAATTTTTATGAATTCACAAGCTCTAAAAGCACTGTGTGGAGACGCGTTGAAAGATTCAAGACACGTCCATGGGAAATTGAAATATCTGGACTCGTTGAAAAACCGATGACCCTGGACGTAGATGACTTGATAAAAATGATGCCACTTGAAGAACGGATATATCGGTTTCGCTGTGTTGAAACTTGGGCAATGGTAGTACCATGGATCGGTTTTCCAATGAAGGCACTGCTGGAAAAAGTTCAACCAAAAGATGATGCGAAATATGTGCAGATGACAACGTTTTTTGATCCCAACGTAGCACCTCAACAGAAGAATGATCCGAATCTGCCGTGGCCCTATCTTGAGGGGTTAACACTGGCAGAAGCAATGAATGACCTGACACTGTTAGTTGTTGGCATCTATGGACACATTCTACCACCACAGCACGGCGCACCTGTCCGCTTGATTGTTCCGTGGAAATACGGCTTCAAGAGTATCAAATCCATCGTCAGCATTGAACTCACTAAGAAAAAACCACGAAACTTCTGGAACGTTATATTACCAAGAGAATACGGATTTGAAGCAAATGTCAATCCGAATGTACCACATCCACGTTGGTCACAAGCCTCCGAATGGATGATTGGTTCAAAGGAAAGACACCCCACGATAATATATAACGGCTATGGAGACGCGGTCGCACATCTATACAAATAATATAGGAGACTTACTCTAATGGGTATGAATTTAAAAGTAATTTATTCATTCTGCATCCCGTTTGTGATGTGTGCAATCATGTTGATGATCTGCACCGGTTGTGAACGCGATACCAATATACAAGACACTAAGCCTCCCTTGGCGGGTTCTATTGAACCTGGTGTCGTTGAAGCAAACACGAAATTCGGTTTTAACCTATTCAACGAAATCCTAAATACTGAACATGATAAAAACATATTTATCTCTCCATTCAGTGTTTCGGTTGCATTAGCGATGACTCTAAACGGTGCAGCAGAGACGACTGAACAAGCTATAACAGACACACTTCAACTTCAAGGGAACGATTCTGAAACGATCAATACAAGTTATGCTCTTCTGCTTCAAGCACTAAAAACTTCAGATCCGAAAGTGACGTTGGAAATCGCGAACTCACTCTGGGCGGATCAACATTTCACATTCAATCAAGATTTTCTACAGCGAAATACCGACTATTTTGGCGCGGAAGTTTCAACGCTTGATTTTAAAGATAAAAATTCTGTTGACACAATCAATCAATGGGTCAATACAAATACGAACGGAAAGATTAAGAAAATCCTTGAGCAAATTGACGCAAGTGAAATACTATTTCTTATCAATGCCATCTATTTCAAAGGCGCATGGCAAACAGAATTTGACCCCGCAGATACACGTGATAATACATTCCATCTCGCTGATGGCAGTCAAAAACAGGTCCCAATGATGGCACGTGAGGATCAGTATCCGTTTTATTACGCATCGGATTTTACTGCAATTAGTCTGCCTTACGGAAAAGGAAGGGTAAGTATGTATATCTTCTTACCATCTCAAAACTCCAGTCTTGACCAATTTCTTGAGAATCTGAACGCAGAAAATTGGCAGAATTGGATATCACAGTTCAGTGAACAGAAAGTCTGGCTACAAATTCCAAAATATAAATTTGAATATAAAACTAATTTGAACAGTGTTCTCAGCGCACTCGGTATGGGTATAGCGTTTGATATGGTTGCAGCTGACTTCAGCCGGATGGTGCCTGATGACGTACTAACTACAGAAAATCTGTTTATCTCCAGAGTTGATCATAAGACGTATGTAGAAGTTAATGAAGAAGGAACTGAAGCTGCCGCTGTGACGAGTGTTGGGATAGGGGTCACATCGGCTCCACCAGTATTTATCGTCAACCGTCCGTTCTTCTTTGCAATTCATGACAATGAAACGAAAACAGTGTTATTCATGGGAACTGTCGTTGATCCTACGCAAGAGTAGTTTTCTGTGGTGAATTTTAAAGGTAATCGTGCTTATTTACCCCAGTAGGTGCGATTTCCTAATCAATGCAGAATACCAAACGCCTATTCTGTCGGATCTGCAATAGGATAAAGTGAACAATTCTATAGACGCACTGATGAGATGGAGAAACCAATGAGAAGGATATGAAGAGCCTTATATTTGTGTTCATGTTTCTGCCCCTTTTTTCAGCGACTGCGAATTGGAAGTCATCAGAAAGTACGCATTTCCGAGTCTATTACCGAGAAAAAATGGTAGATCCAAAACCGATACTTCAAATAGCTGAAGATTTCTATGCCGAGATGTCTCGAATTTCACGCCACATACCGGACGAAACAGTAACGATCTGGATATGTAACACACAAGAAGATTTTCAAGCTTACGTTCATGCACCAATACAAGATTGGGCTGTTGGGTGTGCATTTCCCCTAAGTCGGCGTATCATTATAAAAAATCCATCGCAGCTAATGGAAGCAAAGCTCCAATTAGCACAAGTGCTCCGACACGAAATAGCACATGTCCTGTTCGGACAGTATACTCGGAAGGCTGTCAAAGGTATGCCATTATGGTTCGTTGAGGGAATCGCTATCCACTTCTCAAAGGAATGGGTGCCGGGACGCCACCAAACACTATTGAGCAATGTTTTCACAAAATCTATCGTCCCACTGCAAGAATTAACAGAGGAATTCCCTGTTTCACAAAAAGGAGCAGATTTAGCTTACGCACAAAGCCAAGATGCAATCCGATGGTTCGTTGAAGTCAACAGTATTGAAACACTTTGGGCAGTCATCGACCATCTACATAAAGGGGCAAACTTAAACAGAGCTTTCACAAATGTTGTAGGGTACGACCTTGAAACCTTCGACCAACTCTGGCGTGAATCGCTACCGCAACGTTACCATTGGGCATCCTTCCTTTCCAGTTCCTATGTATTCTGGGGCGGACTCAGTGGATTGTTTCTCATCTGTTATCTTATTACCAGAAATCGTAGACGAAAACAACTTGACCGACTTATTCAACAAGAAAACCGTATAGACCCATTTTTTATAGAGTAAAAACTTATGAATAGTACGTTAATTACCCCCCTCGTCCTCCTTATTCTTATCTGTATCAGTTTTGCAGCGACCGCGCAACATAAACATATCTCTCAATATCCAAATCAATTCACACGTGATGGACATCTAATCGTGCTACCTGACCACGGGACCATTTATATCGTATCAGATTTACATGCACATTGGGACGATTTCAATCAATGGCTACAACAGACTCAACTGATTGAAAGGATTAAAGCTGGAGAGGATGTCTACGGTCTCATGCTCGGAGATGCAATTGACTATAAACCCGGTGAAATACCGCAACCCCCTTACGGTGATATACAGATAATCAACCGTGTCATTGAGATTCAACAGCAGCTCGGTGAGAACGGAAGAAGGTTTATCTACCTAAGAGGTAACCATGAATACGCTGCGGCAGACATCTATGAGATGCTGAAAAAAAGAGGGATGACCGAACATAATCGCAAAGAATTTATTGATGCTCTATACAACAGTCCTCTCGGTGCTACCTATCAACAGTTCAATTTCATTGAACGCATGTCCGATGTCCACTACGATTTCCTAATGAATATTCCTACGATTGTCGTTGCTAAAAATGGTTTTGCTGCTGTTCACGCTGGACCCGCAAGAAGCAAAATTAAACTCAACGCACTTATTAAACCCGACACAAAATTACTTGACGAGATACTATGGGACCGGCCAGATGTTGCATTCGGTGGTGGCTATACACACAAACATACCAAAGATTTTCTGAAGTTGTTGAATGCAAAATTTCTCGTCGTAGGACATACACCTATTAGTTATTTCCCAAAAGAGAATATCAAAGACGGTGTCGCACGACTCGGTGGAATACAACTTATCTTTTCTACAGGATACGGGGGACTTAATAGGGATGGGCAAACATATATAGAAATTGATTTAGCGAAAACTTATACATCTGTTGATGAATTAGAATCAGGCGTTAACATCCATCGTCTCTATCCGGAATAGTATGCGTACACTCATCTACATAATGACCCCTGTCTTAATTCTCACGATCTTATTCGCTTCACGATTTGTATCCTGGGATAGACTAAAGAGCGTCGACACTGAAGCAGAGAAACATCTGAATATTGCTACACAACTCCTTAGGAAAGGAAAATATCACCAAGCGATTAAGCAATTGACCCAGGCTATTGAAATTGAACCCAGATATGCTCAGGCTTACATTCAACGCGGTCGCGCCAATTACCACCTTACACGTTATAATGAAGCAATTGCGGATTACACAAAAACGCTTTCATTCAAAAGATATGTCGCGGACGCACATGCAAGCAGGGGAGATGTCTATCATGCATTAGGTGATATTCCTCGTGCAATCAGCGATTACACTGCCTCCATCAAAAAACGAAAAAATGCACTCGTGATGTCAAAACGGGCACAAAGTTTTCTTGAAACAGGTAAATTGGATGAAGCTCTGGAAGACTATAACTACATCATTAAACGACGACCCAGTGCTATTGCATACTACAATCGGGGTAGAGCTTACTATCAAAAGTATCTCCGCTTGCATGAAGCAGAGGAAACCGTAAAACTCGTCCTGTCTGACTTTGATAAGGCAATTGAATTAGCACCACAATTTGCTATAGCCTATCTCAGTCGTGGAGACGTTTACAAGCATATCGGACAACAGAAATCAAAGGACGAAGACTATGCTAAGGCTATTGACCTATTAACCGATGCAATTGACAAATGGCAAAAGGATGCTGATGGACTGCTTACTATTTACCTGTGGCGGGCAATTGCTTATAAAAAACAGGATTACGATGAAGCAGCGGAAACTGATCTGAAAAAGGTTTACAGTTTATACACACAATTTTTCTTGAAAAAATTAAAAGTTTCTGATATATTATAACTATACATTCAATAGGAGGATATAAGTAACAAGATGACAGAAGATGCATTAGGATTAGTTGAAACGAGAGGTTTAGTAGGCAGCATTGAGGCAGCAGATGCAATGGTAAAGGCTGCCAATGTGAAACTCGTAGGTCGTCAAGAAGTGGGAGCAGGATACGTCACTGTGATGGTACGGGGAGACGTAGGAGCCGTGAAAGCTGCTACAGATGTCGGCGCAGAAGCAGCCGCACGCGTAGGGGAAGTTGTCTCAGTGCATGTAATCCCACGACCACACCCTGAAGTTGAAACTATCCTAAAAAAATAAAACATACTTTCATGAACATCCTTTGAAGATGTTCGTATTCGAATAGAAACATACTAAAATGCACGACAAAGACTTAGTAAAGTTAATTACCCGTCGTGTGGTTAGCCGATTATCAAATGACCAACCTTGTAGTGGATGTGCACTACGAAGTTGTGAACCAGGTGAACGCGCGTGTGATGCGGTTACCGCGCAACAGAAAATACCTGTCGGCGTTTCTGCACGGCATGCACACGTAACACAGGAAGACCTGGAAATACTTTACGGACCCGGACATCAACTTACCGTCTATGCACCACTGTATCAACCGGGAGCATTTGCTGCAAATGAAACCGTTACTGTTGTCGGAAAACGGATGCGGGCAATTGAACACGTACGCATCCTCGGACCCGTGCGGGATTATTCACAAGTTGAGGTGGCACAAACCGAAGCAATCCGACTCGGTCTAAACCCACCAATTCGAGATTCTGGTGATCTCAAAGGTGCTGAAGCGATTACCCTTGTAGGTCCCGAAGGCAGTGTCTATCTAAAAGAGGGAGCAATCTGTGCTTCACGACATATACACATGACACCAAAACACGCTGAATCCTTTGGTATTAGCGAAACAGACCTATTAAAGGTACGTATTCCAGGTGAACGCGCGCTAACCTTTGAAAACATTCGTCCGAAAATACATCAAGATTATGCACTACAGATGCACCTTGATACCGATGATTCTAATGCCGCAGGATTGAAAGGCGGCGAAGCTGTTGAACTACTACGCGACAACACATGACACCAGAACAGATTGCTCAAATTCAAAAAATCGTTGAAAACGTGCTACAAGAGCATAGCACCAACGGACAAAACGATAAAAAACTACTTGCAATCATTGGTGCTACACAACGTTCTTTAGAACAGCCGCTCCAACAATTACAAACCTGCCAGCAAAAAGGATGGAATATTAGAATAATTCTGTCCGAACTTGCAACTAAAGTAGTTGATCTCGCTCTAATTGATGATGTGATAGGTAAAGAGAATATTCTTCAGGAAAATGAACTGACTGACATTCCATCTATTGTTAATGAATATTCACAGATTATCTTACCTGCACTTTCTTATCCAATGGCGGGAAAGTTAGCACTGAAATTGGTTGATACGCCATCTACATACTTAATTCTTCATGCACTATCTTGCGGAAAACAGGTTATCGCAGCAGCCGATGTTTTCAATAGAAGAGAGTTGAAAAATAAAAAATCGTCAATACTTGACAAAATTGAACAACAACATGTCAACACTTTAACCGAATTTGGCGTTAAATGGATAACAGTTGAGCAGATCGCGACAACAATTGGTGAAGTTGATGCAACGAATCGCATAAGTATCAATACATCTGTTATAAGTGTAACCGTTATCTCTAATCTGCCATCTAATGTCAAAGAGTTAGTATACGCTAAACCTACTGTTATTACACCTCTTGCACGCGAACATGCACAAAAGATGGGAATTAGGTTAACACCAGAGTGATAGAATGATGTAATTCGCAATGCTTGACAATTACGATAATTAATTGTATAATTTAGTTAAACATAAGGTTCTTAATCAATTGCCTTCATAATTAACGCATAGAGAAACATAAACCACAATTCACAGATTTATAGGAAAACACGAGCAGAACAGAGAATAAACTTACTTTAACATTAAAATCACCTCAAAATATGTTACCTGTTTGAGATGATTACTTTGGAGGATTCTCATGCTGAAACGAATTTTTACGCTAACAATCACAGGACTCCTCAGCTGCATGCTTATCGGTGCGTTAGCGTCAGATAGTGATGCTGATTACGGTAATTATGCTGACCGTCTGAGTCGAGAACATAGAATTGCAAATGATGTTGATGAATGGATTGAACGTGGAAACGCAACAATCACGGCAAGTCCTCTCTTTGAGGATGGTATGCGACTGACCGCCTGGGCAAATAACTTTCAGGATAGTGACAAATTTCAATTTGCTATAGCAAGCGGTGTATATCTGTTTGAAATTCCACGTTCTGCACAGACAATAGAAATCGTAGTTCGCTATAAAGGTGAACCACACACGTTTGAAATTAACGACCAATACGAACCCATCGCAGGACGGGTATGGATACGGAACATCAAGCGAGAAATGACAAGACGGGGATACCACGACCAAAGTGCTTCTGAAACACGATATGGTGACACTTTTGTGCTTCGGGCAAAAAACCGGTCAGAAACTATAAAAATACCGGTGGCAGGACACGTACAAGATGGATGGATGGAACTTCATGTCGTTGCTGAAGGTGGCGAGCAGCTTGATGTTGAATATATTGAAGTATCAACCTACCGGCGTGCACCAAAACTACGCGTAGTCCAGCACTATACACCATCATATAGGTGGCGTCCTTGGAACCGATATACATATCTCTATTTCTACGACGGACCCGTATTTTATTCATCAGGATACGATTCATATCTGTGCTGGAGTTACCCCGTCTATGACCATCGTTATCTATCCATCAGAACACGTTATGGAGGATACCTGGGCCGCTACCGCACCTATCACCCCGCACGTTATTCGTACTACTACACACCCTATCATGGCGGTGGATACGGATACGGATACGGATATGGCAGAGGTAACGTTGTCTATTCTAAACGGACACAGTTGAATAGGTGGAGTGCACAACATGCAAATGCAAGAAAACAGTATTCACGGAGTAGATTAGCCGTACCAACTCGAACAGTTGAACGGACACAAATTAACAACAATGTTCGCGCGGTTATAGAGAATCATCGCAGACAAGCACCTCCAGCTACAGAAAGACTTACTCGGTCTGCGTTAATTTCACAGAAACAACGCGCAGCTACAAGGTCATCTATCCGTACAAATGATGCTTCAAGAACATATAGTAGTCGTTCGCGTTATTCAAACCTGAACTCAGACAACAAACGGAGAATTCTACACAATACACGGTCAAGGGTGAATTCAGGTAGAAGTAGTTCGTCTGCAGTTACAGAAAGGTCTTCAAGAATCTTTAGAAGATCCATTACCTCTTCTTCCAGTCGTTCAGGTTCTTCTTCGTCATCTAATTCACGTCTACGCTCCAGCAATAGTAGTAGTCGGACACAACGAAGCACACCAGCAGTAACGACAACACAGTCAAAAACACGACCGACATCAACAAATTCATCACGGGTCACACCATCCAGAAGTTCACGGACTCGTTCAGCAACAACCAGTAGAACACGTTCATCAAGCAGTTCAAGTAGTGATGATGACGATGATGATGATGATAATAACAATAACAGTCGGAGCCGCTCTTCAGAACGGATTAAAAGAAGAAGATAAACGCTCCCAGCAACTAACTTACGTAATTTAACATTGACGATGCCTAACGCAGATTTTGCACTTGGCATCGTCAACATTAATAGGAAACAGATTGAGAATTCACAGACTCTCACGCGTTGTACTGACTGGCAATAAAAATATAATATGCGTCCTTTATCATTTATTCTTCTAATACTATTGAGCGGACAAATTTGTATCGCTAAAGATGTGGAAGACATTACTTCTACTCTTGAAACAGAAAAGTCTATACGACTTATTTCACCTGTCGGTACTATGGTCCGTTCAGCCGTAATTCCCGGATGGGGACAAATTCATAGTCGTAACTACTTTCGTGGGGGGTTAATGTTAATTGGCATCGGCGTTTCAACTACAGGAGCACTGCTTGCACAACGCTCCTTTAATGCAGAATATAACAACTACGCACTAACAGCAAGCAATGAACCAGATAATATTACCGCTGTTCAAGCAAGTTACGACACAGCAAATCAGAGGTATAAACTCAGGATGTTCTTTATCTATACAGGTATCGGCATATGGGTTTACAGTATTATTGATTCTTATGTCAGTGCCAACTTTTACAATGCTACCTCGCAAGTTAAATCTATTAGAGAGGATGCACAACACATAGAGAATTTAGGACTCCAAGTTGGAATCACGCCATCACGACTCTATCTGGGTGTTGTGAGACCATTTTAGATTTGGCATTTTGATTTGGAGATAAAATATCATGTATAAGAAATTAGCAGTGATGAGTAGTGTACTCATCTTATTGACAAGTCTTATAGGTTGTGGTGATGTAGATAAGGTGAATCCTGTACTACCCGAAGACCTTTTAGCAATTAACAGGGTTTTACAGCAGTGGCGAGAAGGTTATGAAACCGAAGATGTTGAAATGTATATGAATACCTATTGGTCAGATGGCTTCCGATATGTATCTGATATGGGAACTGATGGAGATAAAACCGACGACCTCATCTTTGATGATATACGAGATGAAAGGGACTCTGCTATTCGTGTCTTTAGTAGATTTCAGGACATTGAGATAGAACTTTCTAAACCCCCAGAAGTATCAGTAAATGAAGATGGGGACGAAGCAGAAGTACGTAACCATTATAGAATACAAGGTTTTGTCGCTGATGGTGAATCACTTGAAGGTGGTTTTACAGGATGGTTCGCTGAAGGGGATAACCTGTTCATCTTTCAAAAAAGGAATGATGAATGGCGCATCACAGAATGGCATGATGAAGCATTCAACGATGAAGAAATTCGATCTGCAAATAACCTATAACGACAAGCCACTCAAAAGTAAATGAAGGATCACGATTTTCACCAAGAGAATAGGGGAAATTTACATAACATGCCTCAGAAAGAGGAAGTTTTACGGGACTACCTTCATTTCATAAAAAAGTACACTTTCGTAATCTGCATGTGTACTATATTGGTTTTAGGAACAGCACTCATTATCTCACTCCGAATTCCTAAAACATATTCCGCATCCACGTTGTTACGCCTCATCCAATCTAACACAAGCTCTCCTATCTCCTCCAACAATTTGTTCCAGACAGTCCTTTCAGGCGGGGTTGATAGGAGTGAAATGGCAACTATCAGCAAAAGATTCTCTACAGAATCTATGCTAAATGCCGCAATCGAAAACATGGATGATAATCAGATCGGAGCCGTACAGCACCTACCAAGTATCGGCATTCTAAAACGCAAATTGGAAGCACAAATCGACCCAGAGGCGGACTATATTGAGCTCTCAATTAAACTGACTGAAGATGAAGGAGGGGAACGCAATGCAGCACTGTTAATAAACCAATTAGCACGAGACATGCAAACATTACGGAGCGAAAACGAAAAAAACAGATTGGCTAAACATCAAAAATTACTTGAAAATAAACGGGACGAAATTGATAAAAAAATAGGAGAACTCATAGACGAAACCCTCGACTTTGTTCGCAAAAACGGTAGTCCAGAAACATGGTATCCACAGTTGGCAAGTCTGTTAGAACAGTATCGAAATTTACAAGAACGACTCGGAATTTCAGAACTGGCACTCCACACCGCCCGAGGCCGCCTCGACCATTTTAAAAATCGGCAAGACACACTTCCACAACAAACCAAAACATCAGAAACGCAGAACAAAAATCCTATCTGGTTATATCAACAAGAGAAGTTAATTGATTTAGAATCACAGAGAATAGGCGATTCTGAGAGAGCAGGAAAAAGTACACATGAACTAAGCGGACTTGACGCACAAATTAAGGATATACGAGAGCAAACCGAAAAAACACCACAATTGACAACAATCAGCACTTATGGCACTTCTGCTCACTATACCTATTTAGAAAATCAATTGATTGAGTTACCACCAACTATTGAAGGACACAAGAACGAAACTGAACAACTTAGGAAAGAGCTACAAAAAACCCAAAACCAATTACAAGAATTGCTAACTAAAATCCCAGAAAATCAGCATACATTTACGCAGTTACGCACCAATATTGAACTTGCAGGCACACTTAAAGAAGAAATTGAAAAGCGATATCTGGAATCTGAGATATTGAGTGCCGATTCAAATGTTTCACCTGCTCAGAAAGGTGGAATTGAAATCGTAGACATTGCTGTTCCAAGAAAAATAGCAGTCAGTCCACAGTTCAAACTCATAGCCGTGCTTGCTGGCGTTATCGGGTTATGTTTAGGAGTTACGCTTGCTCTGGCAATAGAGTTTTTTCAAAACTAACAATTTATAACGCAGAAAACCCATCCCAAACCTGGTAGATGCGATTTCCTAATCAAGGCAGAATACCAAACGCGTATTCTGCCGAATTTACCATTCAAATACTTAATCTTCACTTCATAAATAGCATTCCTTTGTAAAAAAACACGACAAACACATTTTATTGTTGCAAAATAATCACGATTTTGATATGATTCTCTCTGAATGACTTTTTACGACTTAATCTATTTATCAAAAACTTGACAAAAAACGTTATCTATGATAACTTGTCAGTTAACAATCATTTTGCGGAAGGTTTTCACAAAATACCTTTCTTTATAATAATAGAATCTGATTTGCTTTACCCAATCCATGAAACATCAATCTTATGGGTAGAAGTATGTTCTTAAGGCACAAAGAAGGTTTGTTACATAAAATATAACGATAATACATGCTTTATGTTACATATTTCAAAAGATTTCAATTCAGAATTAAGGTTTTCGGAGATAATACATCCCGATTAAACACTTTGTTGTTAAGTCTAAAATGTTATTATCCGATATATAATTTCCTAAGGAGGAATACTAACTAATGAACAAGTTAAAACGCATAACCAATGTTTTGCTTGTAACGTCCTGCGTCCTATGTGGATTTGTGCTATACGGTTGTGGTGCACAAAGTTTGGGACCGCAAGAACCCCTCTTACCTACTATTGAGGGTGCTTCAAAATTCTCTGATAGATTCCAATTAGAAGAAGAACCACAGTTTTTCTACGATCTATTTGGTAAAGAACTACTTGAAGGTAGTGAAGTCTATAACTATCGCGAACGGAAGGCATTCAATCAGAATGGAGAACTTGTGGTCGGTTGGACAGGACAGCTTGATAGTGAGCGATTCTCGTCAATATTAGACCGTACTATTTTGACTGAAGATGCATACCGTGGTAGATATAATGAGTTTGCTATCGGTGACCATATGCGACTCAAACCTTCAACCCTATTCCCAAATAGATATATTCTCTACAAAACCGAATTTGATGGTTTCCGTTGGGATATATCCTTTGCACAAGAACGTCACCTCTTTACGTTGATTAACTCCCGTATCTCTAATCCAGTCCAAATATTAGAAGGTGCAGCAAGTCTTGCACCGACGCTCGGACGAAGAAACGGGTTAAATGAAGACGCAGGTGTACGCCACATCGAAAATGCACGCCTCGTCGGTTTTAGAGGACAAGGACTTTTAGGTGATATTTTCCGCGTCGGGTTCACTTATATTAACCTACATAAGGAACACCCCGAACGGGTTGAAAACCCATTGATGGGAACTGTGGCAAATACTCCCCCAGAAAGTATTTCGGTCGTTTTCCGAGATGATTCACCAGAAGATAACCATGCTTATGAGAATTTCATCAATGATGAAGACCGTAATCAGCTAAATGAGGATGATATCCAAGGGATATATGAAGAAAAATTTCAGGGAGGTGTCGGTGCAGCTTTCAAGAGTATGGTCGTCACCGTTACCCTCCAAAAACTTGATGAAGCTCCCGATGTTGATTTAGCAGAAGGTGAATCACCACCAGAACGGGCACTTCTACCTGAAAGAACATACCAATTTACAGTCGAACTTGACCAGATACAACCTGTGACCTCTGATGTAGATAATGTCCGGGACTCAGATGATGGTCAATGGAAAATCGTTGATGGGTTCAACAAGATGAAGTATGAACTCGTCTTTGCTGACCACTTTGACCCCGTAGATGGCGTACCAATTGATCCACGTTGGGTAAAATCTGTCGTATTTGAAATGGTCGTCGCAGGGGATTACAATATCGCTGTTATCGGATTCAGCGAAGCAAACATGGCTGAATCTGACGCTGATATTCAGGAGTGGATTAAAACTGAAGACGGACACATTCAAATGCCGTATCGTGACATTATTGAAGCACCTGGCAACTACGGACAATCAGACCATTATACAACGAATAGAGCAAGTCTTAGGAATAATCCCAGCGCATGGGAAGATGAAGGTAGACCGCGTAAAATCCGGTATCAATACGGCGCAGCACGCGCAGCCGTTCTCTACGGACTTGATCTGGAAGGAACCGTTGGAAATGTATTCGTCAAAGCACACTATTCTATCAACGGAAAATACAAACAGTACCCTACTATTCCTCAAGATAAGGTCGGGTTTAGCCGCGTCACTACTGATATCGTAACCGAAGACGGTGAAGAGGCAACCGGTATCTCAATCAACGAAGATGGAATAGCCGTAGATGATAACGGTATCCCTACCTACTCAGAAACCGAAGGAGAACGATTTGAGGCTCTACTCGGTGGAGATGGGACCGATGAAAACGGAGATGGGGAACTCGGAAGGGAAACCGCTTGGTTTGTACAACTCAAATCAAGATTCGGAAAACTCTACCTTGAAGGTGTTCTATATCACATAGACCCAGGGTACACCACTACCTATATGAACTTCGGTTCTAACAGTGATCGAGACCAACCGTATGAACTACCCAGAACACCAATCTCAACCGCAGAGCGTGACCCCTGGGATGTGACAAATTATGCACTCGTGGAAGATGATGACGATGATGATGATTGGCCAGATGATGACGACTTTGATGGTGTTCTACCCCGGGCTGATGACAGAGATCAGAACGGTATCTTGGACTACCAAGAAGACTTCCTCATTTTTGAAGCCGATCCACCAATCTTTACGGACCTGGTTGACCTAAACAACAATGGAACAATCGATTCACTTGAAGATGATTTTGAACCACAATATGAATACGGAATTGACCGTAAAGGTTACCATATCTCCGCGGAATACGATATACTTGATAACCTCTCGCTTCAGCTCGGATGGTTGAACGAGAACGAAATCTCAAGTCGTAGGCAAAACGATTCCAAATATCTACACGTTACATACCAACGAGACATCCCTGATTTTGGAACAATACTCTTCCAGAACAGACTCGTCTTTGCACAAGATGATATACCTGATTATACCATCACGTTACGGGTTGGAGAATTAGAAGAAATCCAAATTTCAGATGAACTGGATTACTACAACGCGCGCATAAATACGACGACACTCCAATTCCTATATACAGCAATTCCAAACCTTACATTGGAAACAAAACTTCTCCTTGTCCTACAGAATCAGTTTGAAAAAGATGAAGAAAGTGCTGTGTTCTTAGACATTGCGGAAGATGGTGAGATGTATCTAACTGATGAACGTGTCGATCTATTAGTTCCAGAACAACAAGTCCGTACAAGTGCTGGAAGGCGGGAATATCCTTTCTATCCCGACCACGGAATAAATGCTCTTGACCCAGCAGATACCGGTCTGATCTATGATGTTGGTAACTGGAAAGCAAGACGGTACCCTGATCGAAACATACGAAGTCAACAGACAATCTTCAAAGCGAAATATGAAATCGCTCTCGGTGATATAGGCTTCGTTGAAAGACTCATCGGTGAAGACCTGACGGTTACACCTATGGTCAAATATATCTGGGACCGCGGTCTGGATGGCAGGGAAAGAGCTGACGAAATACCACTTCCAAGACGACCAGATGTTGAGGAAACCCCAGGATTCTGGGCTCCACCAGAAGGGATACACCCACGCTTCAACGCACCTAATAGTGACCAAGCAAGAGAATACTTGCGATTCAACCGAAGAAGCAGGGAAGATGTACTCGGTGTCCGCCTCGATTATCAATTTACACAAAGAATGAACATACTTGGCGGATATCAATATAGAAAGTTCACAAACCGAGATAATGACTACAAAGCATATCTGTCATATTTCCAAGAAGATGAACCCATCCCACCCCTATATCGACCAAACCTGCGCACACGAATCTTTGAAATTCAAGCAATCAACAGAGGTGAATGGCTCGGTACCAATATCGTCATTCTCGCAGGTTATCGGCGGACAACGATATTACTACAGAACACTACGAGTAATACAACATTTGTCCGAGCAATGATGGGTTTCTAAATACATCTATGTGCTGTATACCATTTTTTGGTATACAGCACATCTGATATAGTTTTCCGACAGGTTGTTAAAACCTGTCCGAAACTTCTATATCACTCAGGTGTTTATAAATAGAGATATATTAGTTCGTCCTATCTCTGTCTATTTAAAGCAGGATACAACTAAGTGTGAATTAGAACATTGATATTCATACTATATTTACTAAACTGATTCGCACGTCTTATACCTTACTTTCTGATAAGTATCTCTTTATACTTACAGAATTCAGAAATGAACAAATTACTGCCGAAATCGGCAATTCCGTAAAGGAGAATTAGAAATAATGACCCGTTTGAGTTTAATTTTGATGTTAATTGCATGTATGTTTATGTCTGTTGGCATCGTTATGGCACAAGAAGAAGCAGCAGAGGAAACACCGACTGGTGATGATTCAGCAATTGAAGGTGATGATGCCACCACCGTTGACGAAACCTTGGTTGGTGACGCAACGATAAGTGGGAAAGTCATTGATACAACCGCTAATCAGGAACCAATTAAAGATGTCACTGTTAGTATCGTCGGTAGTGACGGGGAACCGGTTCTGGCTACAACAGATGAAAACGGTGAGTATGAAAAAACTGGACTTCCAGCTGGACGTTACACGATTAGTTATTCTAAAGAGGGATACGGTGATCGCGTCGGAAAAACAAAATTGGTCGCCGCAGGTGGCGAGATTCATGACCGGATCAAAATGAGAAAAAAAGACAATATCTACACTTTCTTCAAGAAATTCGGTTTCGTCTTCTATCCGTTAGCTATCTGCTCAATTGTAGCTTTGACCTTCATTATTGAAAGACTTTTCACGTTCCTACGAAGCCGCTCAAGAATTGGAACTGAGCAGTTCATCGCAAGTATCGCTGATTCATTGCGCAAAGAGAACATTATGGAAGCTGTCTCAACTTGTGAAGAGGCAGGAGGTCCCCTGGCGAATGTACTAAAGGCTGGATTGCTGAGATACAGTCAAGCACAAATCGAAGAACGGGATATCACAAAAGAGGAAATACAGGAATCTATTGAAGAAGCAAGTCTACTTGAAATTCCTGAATTAGAAAGAAACCTACCCGTACTCGGTACAGTCGCTGTCGTATCACCGTTGTTCGGTCTACTCGGAACTGTTACAGGGATGATTACTGCCTTTACGACGATTGCTCTTGAAGGTACCGGTGACCCACAACAGCTCGCTGAAGGTATCTCTCAGGCACTGCTAACAACCGCTGGTGGCTTAACGATTGCTATTCCGTGTCTCATCTTCTTCCAACTCTTTGATAGTTGGGTAAATAGACACATGGTTGAAATTTCTCAGGTTTCCACAGAAATCGTTAACCAGTTGATTGTAGGTGAAGCAGACGCTTAATTAGGGAACGGATAGGTGTTTTATAAAACGCCTCCTTTCCACTACATAAGGGAGAATCGAAATGCAACAACTTGGTGAAGCCAAATTGAGTCTCATGGCAACGCGAATACGAGAACGCAAACCACCGACACTCAGTATGGCACCTATGATCGACTGTGTGTTCCTGCTCCTGATTTTCTTCATGGTGTCAACAACGTTTACACCTATGCCAGGAATACGAGTACAACTTCCACCCCCCGGGGAACCGTCACAAGATAAACCAAAAGGACTCATCGTAAAAATAGACAATCCAGCTGGTAATCAAAAAACGGGAACTATGGTGTTGAACGGTGTAGTCGTACAACTTGGAGAAATGTTTGACCTGCTCTTTAACGCACCTGAAGAAAAGAAAACGATGCTTATTATCCAAGCAAAACGAGAAGTTTTCCATGAACAGATCGTTGAAGTGATGGATACAGCGAAAGATGCAGGTATTGATAAAATTGGATTCGCGATCGCCGCGCGTGAATGACGCCGGCAATCCTAACACGGTTCAAACCGTAATTAAAGGAGAATGCACATGGCTCTCCAAATGTCAAGAAGACGGAATACTGGTAGCGACGACGATATACCTATGGCACCAATGATTGATTGTGTGTTCCTGTTACTCATTTTCTTCATGGTTTCTGCCATTATGAGGGTTCCACCACCATTTAGTGTTACTCTACCAGATTCCACAACTGAACATGAATTTCCAAGAAAGAAGTATAACCTATTTATCAGCAGCGATGATAAGATAGCAATTGATGACCGTCAACTGTTTACTCTGGAAGAGGTAGGACTCTTCATATCTGCTCACGAACATCAAATTAGCACCTTAATCATAAAAGCTGATAAACTCGCTAAACACGGACGGGTGATTGACGTAGTTGAACGGGCAAAAATGAGTTCAGCAAAAATTGATGGACTTGAGGTCGCATTTGCCGTTGCCGAAGACGATAGTGGTGGTAGTAGCGGTTCAACACCTGCACCAAGCGAGTAAAACACAGGTTCAACAAGAAGTTATTTCAAACTCACCTAACAATAAGGGCAGCAAACGCTGCTCTTATTGTTGTTTGTAGTAGATAAGTAGATACAGAAAAGACTATTTCTTCTTCCGTGGTGTTCTACGCATGCGCCGAGCAGGTTCAGGTGGCGGAGGCGGTGGAGGTGTAACAACCTTCCAGAAAAGCGGTAAGTACGTACCCCAATCGGTAAGAATCTCCTGTGCCCGATGACTTTCAGTCAACTCAAGATGTTTCTGTATGAGTCCCATCAATGTATCTTCGTCAACGTCATCGCTTATCCGTTCTAACTTTATTATCTGCGGATTGATTCTTGTATCAAACTGTCCTTTTTCGTCAAGCACGTAGGCGATGCCACCAGTCATACCAGCCCCGAAGTTTCGTCCCGTTTCGCCTAAAATCACGACAGTACCACCTGTCATGTATTCACATCCGTGGTCTCCCACACCTTCTACAACGGAAGTCGCACCACTGTTCCGAACACAGAAACGTTCCCCCGCTCTACCCGCAGCAAATAGAAATCCATTTGTCGCACCATACAGCACAGTATTGCCGATAATCGTATTTTCATGGGATTCAAAACGAGCATCAGCAGATGGTTTAATCACAAGTTCACCGCCTGCCATGCCTTTACCGACATAGTCATTCGCCTCACCTGTCAGAACAAGCTGGATACCCGTGATACAGAATGCACCAAAACTCTGTCCAGCACTCCCTGTAAAATAGCATCGGATGGTTTCCTTTGGCAGAGGTGTGTCTCCATGTTGATATGCAATTTCACCCGATAGCTTAGCACCTACTGTCCGATGTGTATTACGGATAGGATATGAGAGTTGTATCGGTTCTTTGTCAGAAATTGCTGTTTCAGCATCTTCCAATATTTGGTCATCTAAAGGTGTATCAACTCGGTCATTGCGTTCCTGTAGGTGATAACGAGGACTATTTCCGGTTGGATCAGCAGAGGTAAGAATCTCACTTAGATCCAACGTAGATGCTTTTGGATATTCTGTCAAGTCAGCCAACTCTAACAATTCTGGACGACCGATCACATCGTTTAAAGAACGATGTCCAAGGTCTGCTAAAAGTGACCGGACTTCATTCGCTACACCGAGCATAATATTAACGACCATTTCAGGTGTACCGGGATATTTAGCTCGCAATGCAGGGTCTTGTGTCGCTACACCGACAGGACATGTATTCAAATGGCATTGCCGTGCCATTATACAACCTGTCGCTACCATGGCAGTTGTACCGAATCCGTATTCTTCAGCACCTAACATCGCTGCAATGACGATATCTCGTCCTGACCGCATCCCACCATCCACTCTCAACACGACACGATCGCGTAGATCATTTTCTACCAACCGATGCTGTGTTTCTGCAAGACCAAGTTCCCACGGAGTACCTGCGTTCTTGATAGAACTTAGCGGTGACGCCCCGGTGCCTCCTTCATGACCACTAATCTGGATCACATCTGCGTACCCTTTTGCAACACCTGATGCAATAGTACCGATAAGAAACTCAGACACAAGTTTCACTGCAACTTTCGCTCTCGGATTAACTTGCTTGAGATCGTAAATCAATTGTGCCAGGTCTTCAATCGAATATATATCGTGATGTGGTGGTGGAGAGATTAAAGGCACACCGGGAATGGAGTGTCGAAGTTTAGCAATCTCCAGCGTCACTTTATGCCCAGGGATCTGTCCACCTTCCCCCGGTTTTGACCCTTGTGCCATCTTTATTTCTAATTCTTTCGCTGAAGCGAGATATTGCGGGGTTACCCCGAAACGACCAGAAGCGACCTGCTTTATTGCACTGGATGCCAAATCTCCATTCGGCTGTTCAACAAAACGACCACTGTCTTCACCACCTTCACCGCTCCCTGACTTAGCACCAAGACGGTTCATCGCAATAGCTAAGGTTTCGTGTGTTTCGCGACTTAACGCGCCAAAAGACATGCTGCCTGTGGTAAAACGGCGAACGATATCCTCTGCGGGTTCTACATCATCTATCGGGATCGGTGTGCTGGCTTTAAAAGCAAGTAAATCTCTTAGACTATAAGGTTCACCCTCTTCAACTGCCTCAACATATTCCGTATAGTCTTCAGTTTCACCACTCTTAACGAACTTGTGCATCGCTTTGAAAACTGTCGGATTAAAAGCGTGAAATTCACCATGTCTACGAAATCTGAAATAACCTGCTTCCTGAAGAGATCGTTTTTCGTCTTTTCCGCCAAATGCTTTTGTGTGGAAATGCAGTGTTTCTGCGGCGATGTGTTCAAAACCGATACCGCTTAAACGTGATGGTGTGCCAGTAAAGCATTTCTCAATAACGGATGCGTTGATGCCGATTGCCTCAAATATCTGTGCACCGCGGTAACTTGAGACTGTGGAAATCCCCATCTTCGCCATAATCTTCAATATACCCTTTTCAACCGCATCCTTATAGTTATTTATTGCCTGTTCAGTTGTAAATTCCTCAAATTCTCCGTTCTCAGCAAGTTGAACAATTGTGGAGAATGCAAGGTAAGGATTGATAGCATCCGCGCCATAACCGAGAAGCACTGCATAGTGATGTTCTTCACGAGGGTCTCCCGCTTCCGCTATTAGACTGACCTGCCGTCTTTTACCTTCCCGAATTAGATGGTGGTGTACTGCACCAATCGCCAGCAGCATGGGAATAGGCACGGAATCGGCATTGACACCTATATCACTTAAAACCAGAAGTGTATTGCCAGCATCAACTGCTTCTAAGACCTTTTCACACAAACTCTCAAGTGCTTTTTCCAATCCCTGTTTACCGGAAACAACAGGAAAACAGACTGGAATCGTCTTGAGTTTAAACTCAGATACGTTCTGAGTTCGTAGTGCTGCTAACTCTTTATTTGTCAAAATAGGCGTTTTCAGACGAATTAAATGTGCATGCTTCTCAGTTTCCGTGAGTAAACTACGACGTTTGCCGAGATAAGTCGTCAGCGACATGACCATGCGTTCCCGGAGTGAATCAATCGCAGGATTGGTAACTTGTGCAAATAACTGTTTGAAATAGTGATAGAGCAAACGTGGATGTCGTGAGATAACAGCAGGAGGCGTGTCATCTCCCATTGAACCAACAGCTTCTTTAGCTTCCATCACCATCGGCTTAATAAAACGTTCTACATCTTCTACCATATACCCAAATGCTTTTTGCTGTGTTTCCAGATTATCAGGTATAGGGGTTACAGTTCCCAAGGGGGGTGGATTGAGTTCATCCAACTGCGTACTCTGTTTCAACCAATTTGCATACGGTTTCTGCTGGGAGACCTCCATTTTAATATCTGAATTCTTTAGCAACTGTCCGCGTGTTGTATCAACAGCAATCATCTGTCCTGGACCTAATCGTCCCTTTTCCACCACGCGACTCTCATCTAATTCAATAATGCCGACCTCAGACCCCATAACAACGAGTCCATCATCGGTAACTTTATAACGAGCAGGTCTGAGTCCGTTTCTGTCTAAACTGGCACCAATGATTTTTCCATCGGTAAAGGCAACAGCAGCCGGACCATCCCAAGGTTCACTGACGCATGATAAGAATTCATAGCAAGCTTTGATAGCAGGTGGCATATCCGGAATCTGTTCGTAAGCCTCAGGCATTAAGCACATCATTGAATGGAGAATGCTACGTTCAGAATTTGTCAGCAATTCTAAAGCATTGTCAAGACTCATAGAGTCACTGCCGTGTGGGTTGATGATAGGAAAAAGTTTCTTGATATCCCCATTATCCCATACCGGTGAATTCATTTCTGCTTCACGCGCACGCATCCAGTTCCGATTTCCCATCAACGTATTGATCTCACCATTGTGTGCTAACATGCGGAAGGGTTGAGCAAGAGACCACGTCGGGGAAGTATTCGTGCTATAACGCTGATGGAAAACTGCTAAAGCAGCTTCAAAATCAGGGGCACGCAGATCCGAATAAAACAGGGCTAACTGCGGAGCCACGAGAAGTCCTTTGTAGACTATTGTCCGATGGGAAAAAGATGCAATATGAAAACCCTCAAGCTGCCGATCCGTAATCCGATGCTCTATCTCCTTGCAGATGAGATAGAGACGTTGTTCAAACTTGTCGGAGGGAACATGCGTAGGTCTCCCGATAAGTACCTGCTCTATTTGAGGCAAGGTTGAAAGTGCTTTGTCACCAAGAGCAGATTCATCAATCGGTACTGGACGCCATCCGAAAAGAGGAAAACCGTAATGTCTTAATATATCAGCAACGATTTCCCGTCCATGTTCTTGTGCAACAGGATCAGTTCCCGGTAGGAACATCATGCCCACTGCGAGATCATTGATCACATCAGGATTTACGGCAAGTTTTTCTAATTCTCTCTTAAATAATTTTTCCGGTATCTGTGTTAGGATACCTGCACCATCGCCAGTTTTAGCATCAGCTGCCACAGCACCACGGTGTGTTAGATTCGTTACTGCTTGAATTGCCATTTCCAATATAGCATGACTTTTACTCCCAGAACAGTTTGCGATAAATCCTACTCCACAAGCATCCTTCTCATATAAGTGTTCATACATTTGTAATCTAATACTCCAAGTAATATAAGTGTTAGGTATCCGTTAGGTATATACATCATCAGTCAAAAAAATATAAATGGGCAAAAAAATAATAATATCGGATACCACGACTATCTAAACCGTATAGGCGTTTTTGCCTTTAATTTCTGAAATTGATAATTTCTTTATTCACTGCCATCCCTGTTTGCCACTCTTTCCCTTTCTTACCGGCATATAACATTACGTAAGTATCCTCGATTTTGAGGATCTGTCCTGTCAACACGCCATCGCAATCAAATGCTGCTGGAGAGTCTGAAGGTGTAAATACTGGATTGTAAGGGTTTGGTTCATAAGTGGAGAAGTCCTTTGTTCTTACATGTCCTATCCGCCAGAGTTCACCGTCAAAACCACCATAAAGAATATGAAAATATTGCGTTCCTTTAAACAGTTCAGTTTCGCGAACCGCTTTACTATCCCACGATTCTCTGCTGCCTGTAAAAACAGGATTGTGAGGATTCTTTGTTACAGATGCTGGATCATGCGTCGGTGCAGTGGCATGACACATCGTCAAACCCTCACCAAATGATTGCGTTGCTTTTCCGGTATAAACAATGTGGATTGTATCCCCATCTACTGCAACAGAGGGGTGTGTTGAGCCGTATCGTTCATGTTCAGTATCTGCGGCAATGACAGGGGTGTGACAGACGCGTTCCCATTCACCCATATCCCCATTACTCACAAGCAAACCTGTCTGTTCGGGTGTCGTTTTTCCCTTACCTCGATAATACATGTAATACTTATTATCCACAGGATTCAGAAACGGAAAAGGATATTCAACAGCCGCATTATCAAAACCGTGCACCGAAGGCTCAAGAATTGGGTTACGCGGGTCTTGCGTGATGTCGATAGGATCACTAATCGGAGCAGTAGCGTGCATCATCGACCAACGGATATCAACGTCGCGTTTACACCAAATGTAATGCACCGTATCATCAACGATGATAGCATGGCTTGCAGCTGCCCAGTACGGTGGTCGCAATGAAATGATAGGATTGCCTGTCTCTATTCTCTTAAAGTTGGCAAATACCTCAAACGGGATCGGATCAGTACTGTCATCAATCATTCGTCTTACCTTTAATATTCCGCTTGCAATTAACTCTACTGTCTTCCTTCCAAGACATTAAAATAGGCATCTAATCCTTGACGAAATTCTTCGGGTAACACGCGACCTGTCTTTCCAGTTGCCTGTTTTGGCGAACGTTTCTCAATGAAAGCTGTCCCACTGTCATCCCCCATGCCTTTCATCCTGAGGGCAGAAAGGATTGACGCTAATCCTTTTGCACTTGCACTTCCGCCACCACCACTTGGTGTGTTCCCTCCACCACTACTGGGGGAATTTGGTTCACGTTTGACTGCCAGCAATATCTCAATGGCTTCCGTAATAGCTGCGATGGCTTCGTTGCCGGTCTCTGGTCTTGCAAGAATAGATTCTGCTTCATCCATGACTACAGCAGCCTTTGCTACCTTAGCCAGTTCCTCTTGTATAAATCCTGAATTCGCATCGGGCAGTAGACGGATTTCACTTGCGATTTCTCGAGTTTCCTCTGCAAGGTCATACTGTGTATCGCTTAAAGCTTCACTCCGTTCATAATACTTGTCTGCGTTCAGCACTTTCCTTGCTTGTTCAACCTCACGCGTCTCTTCACGGAGTTGTATTTCTCTGTTGATGACGCGTAATACTCTTACGATGAGTTCAGGGGGTAGATTAGGTACCTCCTTTAATCCTCCGCCTCCACCACCACCAGGAGGTAACGGATCAACAAGTTGTTCCGCCCACCGATCCAGTGTATCCGCCCAATACTCTGCCTCAATCATTGATTGACCGATAAAGTTTCTTTTGATAGACTTCACCAACTCCGACATCTGTTTTGAAATAGATGAATCTTCCATTTCCGAAAGAACACGTAGATAATTTTCATTAGGTCGTCTGTCGGTGTATGCAGACATATCCTGCATAAGAGTTGATACATTTTTTAACTCGGCATCCTCAAGAGATGCAAGACGTTCACGGTCAACTTCATTATCTGTCGCTCCCTTTGCTAAACCGAATGTATCTAATTTATTCAGGTCTACTGCTATCTCAATCTGTTTACGAGATGCAGCTTTCAAACGTTTGACGAATGTGCTATTTTCAAAAGCAACAAGTAACTTTTTAATCTCATCAGAGAATTTAGCAAAATCATCCAGCAGTTCTTGTTGTACTTCAATCGCTTCATCAACCAATTCATCTGCCTGAGGGGTTGTTGCTTCTTCCTCTTGTTGCGGTTCTTGGTCTTGTGCTTGATCGCCTCTGTTGCTGCCTTTGAGCGTAGTTTGAGGAATGCCCATTCCTCCGACTATTTTTCAGCCAGGACCTGCTTGCGGATCATCAAGCAGGTTGAATCCAGATTCAATATCCCCTATACCTGGATAAGGATTGGTAAACTGATCCTCTTGCTGACCTGATTCCCCTTGAGGTGGTTTGCTTCGGTCTACATTTACGGAATCATTCTCTTTCTCTGGATCATCGCTATCTTCTTCTTCGTTTGCTGTTTCTGACGATTTTTCACCTATCAGATTGTCAGGACCGTACTTCTCAATATCATCCTCCGATTGACCAGATTTGCTATTGGAGGATTGGGACTGTCCGCTTTGCATCTGGCTCTGTTGTTGATTAGAATCGGTCTGTTCTCCGGGTTTACCGTCGGAAGGCTGAGATTCTCCACTTGGCGATTGACTCTGTTGATTAGAATCGGTCTGTTCTCCAGGTTTACCGTCGGAAGGTTGAGATTCTCCACTTGGCGATTGACTCTGTTGATTAGAATCGGTCTGTTCTCCAGGTTTACCGTCGGAAGGTTGAGATTCTCCATTTGGGGATTGGTTCTGTTGTTGATTGAGATCATTCGGTTCTCCAGATTGAGAAGTTTGTCCTGGAGCATCAGATGCTTGAGCAAGTAAGTTTGCAACAGAAGGCATTTTCTGTCCAGCAATCTCCTCTAACTTTTCAAGCATATCTCCCCATGATTCAATTTGTTCGCCATCAAATTCGCTGTTTTTTGATGCTTCTTGTATCAACGTTTCCCCTGAATCAATTAGACTATCAAGTTTAGCTGCATTCGCTTTTTCTTCTGCAGCTTGATTCTGAAGTTTCTTTCGTTGTGCCGGATCATCAAGAGCCTCTTGTGGAAGACTACTAAGTTCTTTGTTAATTTGGTGTAGCTGCAGTTCCTTATCGTGAACATCCTTCGCTGCATCAGCCCAAAGGCGCATCTGTCCGATAATCCATTTGAAGTGCTCTGCAGGTGAAAGCACATGGAGTACAATCTGAGGTGAATGGATACGTCCTCGGTCAGGGAAGTAATCTTCAACATAAGCACGCAAACGGAGACTCTGCGGTTTTACATTTTCACGTCCAGTGGAAAATGTGGCAGTAACATTGAGTTCTTCTGAAGTCGGAGAACCTGACGATACAGGTTTCTCACCGCTTGCAGGATCAGGATTTTGAACTGGATTAGGAATCCCTTCCCATTCTAAACCGACCTGTTTCACACCGAAGTCATCACCTGCCTGTATCTCAAATGAAAGCACTTCTGATGATACAACAACTTGATTATTTTTCAAATTTTTGATAGCGACTGTCGGTGCCGCATCGTCCTCCAGATCAAACTGTAATATCTGAGGTGTTTTTGCTGTAAGTCCAAAACGGTCTCGCCATGTCAGCTGCATCTCCGTAGTCGTTTCGACAGAAATCGGTTCAGTTGTCACAGTGGATCCATCTACCTTTTGCGGACGATTATTCAAAGTCGCTTCTGACAGTTCTCGTGTAGTTGTGGCTTCCAACTTCACAGTGCTACCTTTAACTAAGTTCACAGTACCACCACGCACATCAGATACTTGCGGTTCTTCACGTTGTAGATATTCAGGCAGTTGCACCGATGCAACAAGTTCTTTTAGCGCGGGTCTTAATTTCGGTTCAACCGGAATAGCACGGCGTGCATCACCTACGCGAAGTTTTATCTTTCCATCCTCTGTTTGGGGGGGTAATTCAAATTTATAGGACGATCCATCCCGTTCAGCAACTATCGGTTTTTGCTTTGAATACTGTGCTTGACCAGATTCTGGTTTCCAGCGCGATTCGTCTTTTAATTGTGCCTCAACATCAAAAGGTTCCGCGTATGCGACGACACGCAGATCCGACTTACCATCTAACTGTGCAAAGGTATATCGTTCCACATTTCTCCACGGAGTCAACCAACGTTCAAGCGAATTACGCGTTGTTGCGGGGATTATCATAACACCGATAATAACCAAAATTAAGGGTAAACCGACCGCTAATGCCCAACGACGATGCCGAGGATTCGGCACTGCCTGTGAAAGATTGTGTTTTGCCACCTCTTCATCAACTTGACGCATAGCTGCTGCAACCAACGCAGGACTTGATGACTGATCAGACCTATTTGATGCAAGTTCAACAATACCAAGTACGTGGTCACCGAAACGCGGGAATTTATGCTGCAATAACCGAGCAACCCCATCCAACGTCCGATTTCGCCACACCCATTTGTAATACTTCAACGGAAGAAAAACAACCATACCTACCATACCAATCAGCAGGATGAACGCACGCAAAACGTTGGGGGTATCAATCACTCTGTCCAAACCAAACACGATCAAATAAGAGATGATGAGGCCAAATATTGCTGCTAAAGTACCTTCCGCAAGTTTGATTATCCAGACATGTTTTCTATATTTTTCTAATGCTTTTTCCATACGAGGCGGCAGTGTTACCGCGTTGTCTTTTGGTTGTGTTTGGTTCATAATAATTCTCCTCTTGAAAGATTTGGATGTTCAATCCATAAGGTTCTCTATAATGTTCAATGTATCCTACTATTAGTATTATATCACATCTAACATATTTATTGCAACCCAGAATGGATATATTTCAAACAAATCCACCCTTGCAATCTTCTGCCAGATTATTCCATTGACATTCCTCTCAATACCTGTTAATCTATATTATGGAACACCAATAACCACATCCATAGAAGAACACAACCTACGTACGACTGCTGAAACAAAGGTTGAAGAACAAGCAGAAAAAATCAGAGAACAAACAGAAAGAATCCGTG
The DNA here is from genome assembly GCA_965205065.1 of Candidatus Poribacteria bacterium. GTDB lineage: Bacteria > Poribacteria > WGA-4E > WGA-4E > WGA-3G > MSPOR6. The sequence goes on from CBDBFT010000001.1 coordinate 545,244, forward strand.
AACAGGCAGCTGAATTAGAAAGACTACGACAACAACTTGTTGACAAATAACAACTTCTACCTGAACCAGACAGACGTTGAATGAAACCGAACATTATGATGGAAATCCTAAACTATTATTTACCACCACGAATAGAATTCGGTGTAGGGGCAATTACAAACTTACCAGAACATGTCAAAGCACTCAATGGTAAAAAACCCTTCATCGTCAGCGATATAGGTATCCAAGAAGTAGGGATCTTGTCACAAGTCATTACCCCGATCAAGGATGCAAACATACCCTTTGCAATTTATGTAGATATTGAACCGAATCCGACAGATATGAGTACCGTACAAGGTGCCGAAATCTATCAGAAAGAAAAGTGTGATGTCGTCATCGCTGTTGGGGGTGGCAGTGTAATGGATGCTGCGAAGGCGATACGCATTCTGGCAACACACGAACCGCCCCATGAACCGTCCTTAGAACCTTACTATGCGGGTTCAGGTGGCGCAGGAAGAATCCGTGAGGATATGCCACCCTTAATATGCATTCCAACAACTGCGGGGACAGGAAGTGAAGTTTCTCAAGGAGCGGTCATAACTGACACTTCACTGAAAACAACAGATAGATGGCGAAAACGCGCGATCGTTACACGGTTTAATATGGCTGACATCGCTCTATTGGACCCTACACTTACCGTGAAAATGCCACCTTCATTGACAGCAGCAACAGGTATGGACGCTATCACACACGGTATAGAGGCTTATGTAGCAACAAAATATCACCCAATATCGGAAGGCGTGGCGTTGCAAGCATTAAAAATATTAGGAGCGAATATCCGAACTGCATATCATAACGGAGATAATATAGAAAGTAGGGGAGAGATGCTGTTCGCATCGTGTATGGCAGCTTTCGCATTTCAGAAAGGTCTCGGGGCAGTACATTCAATCGCACACCAATTATCAACTGAAGCACCTATCCCGCACGGTGTTGCGAATGCAATCCTATTGCCACCTGTCATGACGTTTAACCTACCGAACGTAATTGAAAAGTATGCTGCTGTTGCGGATGCTTTGGGTGTTAATATTGAAGGGATGACTAAGAGTGATGCTGCCCGCGCTGCAATTGATGAAATCCGAACGTTGAACAGAGAACTGAATATACCAACGGGACTCGGTGAAGCAGGTTTAGACAGAGAGAAAATACCGAAACTCGCAGCGGATGCAATGCTTGATCATTGTCATAAGTTTAATCCGAGACCGTGTTCCGAACAGGATATGTTAAATCTACTACAAGATTCTTTTTAATCATAATCTACAGCACAAACTAATGTTCTGTCAACTCCCAAATGTCAAAACACATTTCATTTTCATCACAGATGAACCGGGCAACCCAAAACAGCCGATCACAGGCACTGTCGGATTGCTAAAGGAACTCCCCGTCACCGTTAGTGTCATCGGAACAGCAGACAAGTTTCAACAATCTGCCGCATATTCAACAGGGGGCGTGTATGTCAAAATGCCTAACGCACATAAGAAAAATAGTCCAAATCAATAACACTTCACATCTTAAATCATCACAAAAAAAACGCTCTACAAGATTCTCTATTTTTGATATAATGGCATTCAAATAACTTTTCATTTCATTTGGAAGGAACACAATCTCATGAAAAAACTAACGTTTACGATACTCTCAACACTTGTTCTTGTTTCAACGGTTTTTCTACCCAACATTTTTGCTCAAGACCAAACGCAATTGAACCTACCCGAAGGCGCCAAGGCGCGTCTGGGCAAGGGAGAGATAACAGGTAATATTGCGTATTCTCCGGATGGCAGTTTTCTGGCGGTAGCGAGTAGCATCGGTATCTGGCTTTACGATACGACGACCTATCAGGAAGTCGCTCTACTCACTGAGCATACGGGTTCCGTCCAAAGTGTGTCTTTCAGTCCCGATGGCACAACTCTCGCAAGTGGGAGTTGGGACGGCACCATTCATTTATTTGATGTGTCAACGGGTGAAACGATAAAGATACTCACTGGGCATGAGCATAGGGTCAATAGCGTGTCTTTTAGTCCGGATGGAGAGACGTTGGCGAGTGGCAGCATCAGTTTTATTTATCTATGGGATGTGTCTACCGGTAAAATTGTCCGCACGCTTGAATGGCATACGGATTGGGTACAGAATGTCGTGTTCAGTCCGGACGGTCGTATGCTCGCGGGGAGTGGTGGTTATGACAGCACTATTTATCTCTGGGATGTATCAACGGGTAAAACTGTTCAGAAACTTGAGGGGCATACGCAATGGATTAGAAGTATAGTGTTCAGTCCGAATGGAGAGATACTCGCCAGTGGCAGCACAGACGGGAGTGTGCGTTTATGGGATGTGTCTACAGGCGAAACGATCCAAAGATTTTTGGATGTATGGAATACTTTTGGCATAAGCGTGATGTTCAGTCCGAATGGAGAGATACTCGCCTATAGCGGCAGAAGTTCAATTTATCTCAGGGATGTGTCTACTGGTGAAATTGTCCGCACGCTTAAATGGGGTCCGTATACTGCTAATATTACAGGATTTCGCCCGGAGTTTTTAGTATTTAGTCCGGAGGGTCTAACGCTTGCTGCTGGTGGCAGTTGGGACGATGCCATTCATCTGTGGGATGTGTCTACTGGTAAAATTGTCCGCACACTGAAAGGGCATACGGGGGGTGCAAATAATGTCATATTTAGTCCCGATGGCGAGACGATCGCAAGTGGAAACTCGGACTGGAAGCTTCGACTATGGGAAGTATCAACACGTAAAATCGTCTATACACGTGAACTGGTGAATTGGGGTGGCAGCCTATCGTTTAGTCCGAATGGGGAGACGCTCGCGAGTGGTGGCAATCACAGTGATACGCGTCTCTGGAATGTATCTACCGGTGAAAATATCCACACGTTTGATGGGGTTATGATGGACAACGGGGCGTTCAGTCCGGATGGTCAGATGCTCGCTGGTAATAATGATAACGTTATTCATTTGTTGGATGTGTCTACTGGTGAAATTGTCCGCACACTGAAGGGGCATACGGATAGGGTCAATAGTGTTTCTTTCTGTCCCGATGGCAGCATGCTCGCGAGTAGTGGGCAGGATGGCTCCGTTCGTTTGTGGAACGTGGCAACAGGTGAGAATATACAGTCTTTTTGGGAGACGACACCTTATGTTAATAGTGTTGTGTTCAGTCCACAGGGACACACACTTGCCAGTAACAATGGTAGCATTATCTATCTACGCGATGTAGCAACAGGTGAAACTATCCATACTCTTGAAGAGCATGAGACGCATATGTATTCGGATAGTGTGAAAAGCTTAGCATTCAGTCCACAGGGGCACACGCTGGCGAGTGGTGGCGATGACGGAACTCTTTATTTATGGGATGTAGCAACAGGTGACATTATGTGCAGATTTGAAGGGCATGGGGGGAGTGTCAGGTCTCTATCGTTTAGTCCTGATGGCACCACGCTTGCCAGTGGAACGGCGCGAACGATACTTTTGTGGGAACTTCCCCCCGCACCAGAAACTCTGCAGCTCAAAGCAGACGTGAACGGTGATGCTATTGTCAATATCCAAGACCTTGTGTTAGTCGCATCACAGTTTGGCGCGCACGGGCAAAATGATGCGGATGTCAATGGTGATGGTGAAGTCAACATTCAAGACCTTGTGCTTGTTGCGGATGCGATAGGATCAAGTAATGCTGCACCAACGCTAAATCCTCAATAACATTAGTTCCGAAACAGATTGGACTCTTACCAAACTACCACAGCAGGCGATTTCACAGCAACACGCAAAATGCTGATAATGAAATATACACCGGGGCATTGCATAGTGTCGTATTGACAGAAAAACCCGTCACTGCTAAATTGAAAAACAGATCGGAGGATAAACTCATGAAGTTCAAACAAAAGTTAGGATATATGTGTATCGGGGCAAAATCCATGCGGACGCTTTTTGTCGTATTGCTAACTTTATCGGTTTTTGGATGCGCCATGATCTTTCCACCGCATCCGTATATCCCTCCAGATTTACCGAAAACCGAACTTGCAACGATAGAAATTGATACCACAAGTAGGTATCATATCACCTTGATTGAAGTGCTAATTGACAAAAAACTTGCAGTGCGTCAGGAAATTGACATAAACAAAAATATGTCCATTGACGATGTGTTGGTCACAGCAGGGGAACATAACATAACAGCACGCTTCGTCACTGCGACTACACCCCATCCGCGTGGCGGCATTGATAACCGCAGAAGTAAACTGACATTCTCTTACGATGTAGAGCTGAAAGCGGGTGGTACATACCTTGTTTTTCTAACTTCGATTCTTGATGGCGGTCTCTACATAAACTTCATTGATAAGGAGACGAAAAAAACTGTTCATAAAAAGCTGAAGATGCACTTCTCTCCATAAAAAGAATATGAAAGTTCGGCTCTACTTCAACTCAAAAAAGTCACTATTGAGTCTTTACTTGAAACCTGTCAAGCATAACTTACACCTCTTTGAGGATCAACTTCATCGTATTCGTTGCACCGCTTGCGCCAAAACGTATTGACAAACCATATAGCTCAAGTTGCTACCTATGTAGCATAAACTGATTTTACACAAAAGGAGATACTAAATGAATTTCAAACAAAAGTTAGGATATATGTTTATCGGGTGTCTATTCACAATCGCAGGATACATACTTGCATCACTGGGCGGTATTACCACACATGCACAACAAGATGAACAGATAATGGATAAAATCATTTGTAGAGAATTGCAAGTTGTCAACAAAGATGGACAAACCGTTGTCAACATCGGTGAACATCAAGATGACAGGACTCGAGAAGGCGGGACTCGAGAAGGCGGGACTATAGAAGTCTTCAACACAGCAGGAAAGGAAGTTGTCGACATCGGTGCAGATGAAGATGGCGGGGGTATAGTCGTCCGCAACGCAGCAGAAAAGGGAGTTGCCGGCATCCTTGGAACTGAAGATGGCGGGGCTATAGGCGTCCACAACGCAGCAGGAAAGGGAGTCGTCGGAATCGTGGCAGATGAAGATGGCAATGGGGGTATAGTCGTCTTCAACGCAGCAGAAAAGAGAGTCGTCGGAATCGTTGCCACTGAAGATGGCAACGGGATTATACAAACCTACGATGACGGTTGGAGAATTCACTAAACGCACAAAAGCAACACAGCGAAAATGAAAGGAATTGCCAGTTGAAATCCCCCAAACACCCCGAATCCGTTAACTATGATAGCCTTGAAACCGTGACACTGATGAGAACCTTCTCACCACCACTCATCTTTGTTACCGCAAGAGGCATGAAAAAGATTGACACATTCAATCACGATACCTATACCATTCACACTAATGTATAATCCTGGGACAAAAAGGGGACAATAACTTTACACACCGGTTCTTTAAAAATAGATGCAATTTCTTAGGTTAAATGTTATTATACCATTTCTAAATGGTATAACTTCACTAATAGAACAGAGCAGCCCCAACGGGGCGACAGGTGTATAGTTATGCAGACAGTTATTGTAGTCTTAAGTTAAGTCATTATAGAAACTGTCCAAATTATAGTAGTAAGAACGTGAGGAACTTCACAGTTTCGTATTGGTTCAGTCCTTCCTAATCCGCCATGTCAGGTGTGAGTTCCCATAACAGCACGGTGCCATCAAAGTTCCCGCTTGCGAGCGTTTTACCATCCGGACTGAACACTACGCTGGTAACACGAGCTGTATGTCCTGGCAATGTCGAGAGATGTGTACCTGTTTGCACATCCCATAAACGAATGGTATGGTCCCAACTTCCACTGGCAAGTACCTTTCCTTTCGGACTGAATACAACACTACCTATATTATTCGTATGTCCTGTCAATTCCCTAATAGATGTGCCCGTTTGTACATCCCACAAACGCACAGTATCGTCCAAACTCCCACTGGCAAGTGTCTTTCCATCCGGACTAAAGGCAACACTCGTGACTCCATCAGTATGTTCAGTCAATTCATGCAATGATTCCCCTGTCTGCACATCCCACAAACGCACAGTATCGTCCCAACTCCCACTGGCAAGTGTCTTTCCATCCGGACTGAAGAAAACGCTAACGATTTCATCCGTATGTCCTGTGAGTTTCCGAATAGATTTACCTGTCTGTATATTCCACAAAAGCAAGTTATTTTCAACACCTTGACTTGCGAGTATCTTTCCATCTGGACTGAATGCAATGCTCTCGATCCCATCCGTATCCTCTTTGAGTTTCTGAATAGATGTGCCTGTCTCAACATCCCATAGAAACACAGTGTCGTCATCGTCCGAATAACTTCCGCTTGCAAGTGTTTTGCCATCCGGACTGAATACAACACAGGAGACCTCCCATGTATGTCCTATCAACGTGTGTAGTAGTGCACCTGTTTGTACATCCCACAAATGCACGGTTTTGTCCGAACTTCCACAACTCGCCAGTGTAGAACCATCCGAACTGATTGCTATATCCCTGATCCTACCCGTATATCCTGTCAGTTCCCGAAGATGTGCGCCTGTTTTCACGTCCCATAGACACACAGTTTCAGATATGCTTGCAGTTGCAAGGGTTTTACCATCCGGGCTGAACACTATGCTTGAGGTATCATCTGTATGCACCTTCAATATCCGTTGAGATTCACCTGTTTTCGCATCCCAAAAACACACTCTTTGATCCCAAACACCTGCACTTGCAATTGTCTTACCATCCGGACTGAATACAACGTCTATAACTCCACCTGCCGTATGCCTTTTCAATGTTTGAAGAGATGCACCGGTTTCTGTATCCCACAGTCGCACGGTTCTATCCCAACTTGTGCTTGCGATTATCTTGCCATCCGGACTAAACGCAACAGCCAAGAGATGCTTCTCATGTCCTGTGAGAGTTCTTAGAGATTTACCAGTCTGCACATCCCATAACCGGGCAGTTTTATCCCAACTGGCACTTGCGATTGTCTTGCCATCTGGACTAAACGCAACACACCAAATCCTTTGTGTGTGTCCTGCAAGTGTCTGCAGAGACATTCCCGTCCGCACATCCCACAGACGGATAGTGTTGTCATCACTCCCACTTGCGATTGTTTTACCATCAGGACTGAATACAACACTATTCACAGGAAAGATATGTCCTTCCATCGTCAGAAGAGGTGTACCTGTTCGCACATCCCACAGACGAACGGTAGCGTCCCCACTTCCACTTGCCAATGTAAAACCGTCCGGACTAAACGCTACACTTTCAGAATATGTGTGGTCTGTGAGCAAGTCAAGTTCCTTACTCGTCTGTGCATCATAAATCCAAATGCCTATACTACTTGCTACCGCTATACGTTTGCCATCTGGGGAATATGCAATTTCTCTTATTAAACCTTTACCGAGACGTGCCTTCGCACCATCAGGTAATCCCCATTGTGTGTAATCTTGAGCAAAGGTGTTTGGGATTAGAGGGAATATTGAAAGTCCAAAGGTTAAAACCGAAAACAGTAATTTTTTCACTATAAATTTTCTCCTTTTATTTTCATAAGTTTTCTGCGTTACAGCAACATATATTTTACTGTTACGCAGATAGTGGATGCACTAATTCGAATATTTAGGAGTGTATTTAGGCGGGTGAAAAGGTTTCTTAGTAATAACGTGAGGAACTTCACAGTTTCGTATTGGTTCAGTCCTTCCTAATCCACCATGTCAGGGGTGAGTTTCCATAGCAGTACGGTGCCATCCCGACAAGAACGGCACACGGAGTGTGCCTACTACCATGCAAGATCACATAACAGCAAGGTGCCGTCACGATAAAAACGGTACACGGAGTGTGCCTACTGCCATGCAAGATCACATAGCAATACGGTGTCGTCACGAGAAGAACGGCACACGGAGTGTGCCTACTACCTTGAAAGACCCCATAACAGCAAGGTACCGTCACCACAAGAACGGCACACGGAGTGTGCCTACTACCATGCAAGATCACATAACAGCAAGGTGCCGTCACCACAAGAACGGCACACGGAGTGTGCCTACTACCATGCAAGACCCCATAACAGCAAGGTGCCGTCATTGCTCCCGCTTGCAAGGGTTTTGCCATCAGGACTGAATACTGCTGTATAAACCAATTTTGCGTGTCCTTGAAACGTCTTCAGATGTGTGCCGGTTTGCACATCCCATAAACGCACATCAGTGTCTCTACTTGTGCTTGCGAGTGTTTTTCCATCTGGACTGAATACAACGTCCCATACACCATCAGTATGTCCCGTGAGTGTCTGAATGTGTTCTCCAGTCTGAACATCCCAAAAACGTACTGTTTTGTCATCACTTGCACTCACAAGGGTGCTGCCATCCGGACTGAAAACGATGCCAATAACCGACTTTGTATGGTCACGCAGTGTCCGTATAAGTTCCCCTGTCTGTACATTCCAGAAACGTACTGTTTTGTCATCACTTGAACTTACAAGAGTCTTGCCATCTGGACTGAAAACGACGTTATTGATACTTTCCCTGTGTTCTGTTAATGTCAATAGGAGTTTTCCCGTTGCTACATCCCACATACGCACATCAGTGTCTGCGCATCCAGTTACAAGAGTCTTGCCATCCGGGCTGAATGATACACACCTGACCAAGTCCCGATGCTCTGTCAGTATATGTAGAGATGTCCCTGTCTTCACATCCCATATACGCGCTGTTCTATCCCAACTTGCAGTTGCAAGAGTCTTGCCACTCGGACTGAACATAAGACCTACGACATCAGCTTTATGTCCTTTAAGTCGCAGCAGTTCTTGATCGGTTTGCGTATTGAACACAGGCACAGTCTCATCCCACCCAGAACACGCCAACATAGAGCCATCCGGACTATACACAATGCTCCTGACACAGAAGGCATGATCTGCGATTGTCTGACGAGATGTCCCAGTTTGCACATCCCATAAGCGGACAGTGCTGTCACCACTCCCTGTTACCAATGTAGAGCCATCTGGACTAATCGTTAGACTGGTAACCTTCCGCGTATGTCCTTTTAGTTTTTGAAGCGGTGTACCGGTCCGCGCGTCCCACAAACGCACGTCTGTGTCAAAGTCCATTGCAGTGCTCACAAGAGTTTCACCATCTGGAATAAATAGTACGTTAGTAACCCTTCCTGTATGTCCTGTGATTGTCCGAAGAGATTTGCCGGTTTGTACATCCCATAGACGAATGGTTTTGTCCATACTCGAACTGGCAAGTGTTTTTCCGTCTGGACTAAACGATACTCTACTTACAGCAGCGGTATGTTCTGTGAATGTTTGAAGAGAAGCACCTGTTTGCACATCCCACAAACGCACAGTGGAATCCCAACTCGAACTTGCCAATATAGTCTCATCTGGATTGAATGCGACGTAATTGACCCTATCGCTATGCCCTACCTTTTCCATATTCCCTATAAGGGTCCGTATGATTTCACCTGTTTGCACATCCCACAGACAGATAGCATTATCATCGCCTGCACTTGCCAATATAGCCCCACTCGGACTGAAGACAACGTTATTAATACGACACGCATGCGCTTTTAACGTCCTGACAGGGGTTCCCGTTTGCACATACCACAAACAGATGGTCTTGTCCCCACTGGCACTCGCCAATATAGACCCATCTGGACTGAAAGATACGCTCGTGACATCAAGTGTATGTCCTGTAAGCAGGCTAAGTTCTTTAGTTGTCTGTGCATCGTATAACCAAATTCCGATGGCACTTGCTACTGCTATAATTTTCCCATCAGGTGAGTATGCTATCTCAGGCGGATTTAGGACATCACTTATCCTCCCTTTGCCGAGTCGTGCTATCGTTCCAGCGGGTAATTTCCATTGTGTGTAATCTTTGGAGACGGAGTCTGAGTCTAAAGTATGTAATGTAAGTGAGATGCGTGTCTTTTTCATATTGGAGCATTATTTCGTAGGTCGGGTAAAGCGAAGCACCATTAAAATATTAACTGGCGACCCGTAGGGTTAGACAGAATTTCCATATCGGGTTTCGCTTCGCTCTACCCATTGGTGTAAACTTAAGAAAACTTAGAATATCTGATGAATCACTCCGAACCCTTATGGTTATACGAGTTGTCTTCTCTTCAGTCCCGCCAAATGCCAAACACGCATTTGGCGTTGATTTGGTAGGGACGATATGTTTATATCAGGATAAGCTGCTACACATATCGTCCCTACGGGACTAAAGAGGGACTGTATAACGTTTAACTATAAACATAGCGTCCCTACGGGACTGAAGAGGGTTTCTGGCATCGAAAATTCCTTAACTTTACACCCGATGAATGCCATACGCGCATTCACATCGTTGATTTATAGGTTTCGCTCCGCTCTACCCGACCTACAATATAGCACTTGACAAAGCACTAAGGTGAAAGCTTAATCGGTACAATCCATCCCTTGGTATCAGCGGGAAGATATTTATTGTCTCTCAGATAATCGGATGTATGCCATATACAGAGACTTTTTCCATCTGGCATCCAGACCATAGAAGCGAGTTCCATTGATGTCCGAGCAATAGCATACTTCTTACCAGCCTCCAAGTCATACACCCAAACTTTCCAATGAAGTCCTGCACAATCTTCGCGTTCAAAAAATGCTAATACCCTCCCATGTTTGATGTCTGTTGGTGCCCATGCAGGCATCGTGTGTTTAAGAACCCGTTGTTTCAATGGATTGCCATCCGTTGAGGAAGTCTCGTAAGGGTTTAAATGGAGCCGTTTATCATAAACAGGATCGGAACGACTACCCCCTGACAACACATAAGCAAGATATGTCTGATCTGGCGACCAGCGGATTTGACGGACATATTGATGCTGAGTCGGAATCTGTTTCAATCGATCACCTTCAACACCTTGTAGACGTATCCCCGCATAAGGAACGGATGTGTTACCCACTTTATGGTCATAAACTATATTGAAAGCTAAAATCCTTCCATCCCTGGACCAAGAGGGTGCTTGTAGAAAAGTATATGTGTAGAGAGGCTTTTTGAATGGCACTCGCGCAATCCTTCTACCACCACTCCCATCACTGTTAATCAGATATACTAAGTCAAGTCCTCCACGTCCTACGATGTCCCGTCTTCTGAAAGCCAATTGATTTGCAGTAGGCGACCAAGCGGGGGCTTTCCCTTTAACGACTTTCTTAACCCTTCCTAACTCCCAATCCACTGTATAGATATAACGTTCATCATCTTCTTTAACTTCAAAAGCAATCAGACGGCTATCCAGTGACCATGATACATGCGGATTGTAAAATATACCTTCATAGAGTTTCTTGCGCTGTTTACCTGTTCTGTCCATAATCCAGAGTTCGCTTGCTTTCCAATAACTCCCGCTTAGGTCTGTCCTTTTTAGCATTGCGACAAGTTTACCGTTGGGACTCCAATACGGATATTCTGCACCTTCAACGAGATGTAATACCCGCGGTGTTTCACAATAGTTCGTATTGAACATTACCCCTTCAGTATCTTCAAACTCTCCGAAACCGTAGTAATCCAACCATACTTTTTCTCGGTTCGGTAACTCAACCTGATACCTTTTTTCCGTAGTACTGACAATCGGTAATTCTGTGCCATCATTAAGTCTATATAATATAGTATCGCCAGAATCGGGGGGTGAACCATCCTCCTGTTCAGCAAATACAGGTACATCGTCTCGAGTGACAATACCATGTTGCCGTTCATCTGTTGCTACAGGTGCACTATCCGTAAGGCTTGAAAAGGCGTAGATTGTTCCGTCCAAAGATGTTGCATAGAGGTAGCCATCGGAGATTGCAGGGGCAGCCTTAATTGAACCTTTTACTTGATGTGCCCATGCTTCTGATTTAGCCCCTGCTTCTGTTTTAGAATGCACATTGAAGGCATGTATCTTACCATTTCTGGCACCGATGTACGCAAACCCATTTGCAATTACCGGATAACTATCACTTCCTTCCGTATGTCCGCGCCACAGACTCTCATTATACTGTGGCATAACAGGACGAAATACGCCATTTACACAACCGTAGTCATTCCCATCAATTTTGATACTACTATTCCGTAGGGACTTCATTTTACCATGCATTGCATCCAATAGATAAATCCGTGTGGGAAAAGAACCGATATAAACATTTCCATCATAGACAACTGGAGGTCCGTCTATCCATCCTTCGGTTTCGTATTCCCAGAGTTTTGTACCTGTGTCGGCGTTCAATGCATAGCATTTACTATCGCGTGTGCAGAAATACACGCGTCCACCCGATGCGACAGCAGAAAAACGGATAGCACTGCCAGCATCATAGACCCATTTGATCCCCCACGCTTTCGCATCTAATGCGTACAACTTGCCATCGGACGATCCGATATAGACAACGTCATTGACAATTATGGGTGATGCTTCTATAGGTCCACCTGTCTTAAACTTCCATACCAATTGAAGAGGGGGTTTCAACTTTTGATCGGGACTTCTACCAGAAAACAACAGATCATTCATATACATGTGCCAGTCTTCAGCACGGGGTGGGGAGATAAGAGCGGTACTTTCAGGCGTTTCAGAAGATGGTGTTGGAGAGTCTTGCGGTTTATCTGATGAATTACATGCAAACAAAAGACAGAATACGATTGAAATGAATATAGGGGGTAAAACTACGTTAATTCTTGATTGAGACATAATAAATGACAGACTTGTTTAAATTGCGTGAATTATTCGTGAATTATTGAAGTAACGAAAATCCGTTACCACTAATATAACATGTTGCCACGATTATGTCAACTTTTCTTGAAATTGTGTATAATCTGTGTTACAATTTCATTTTCATAAAGCACATCCCCCAAAGGGACATTGCAAGTCATACGTTATACGGTGAAAAAATGAATAAGTTATTAGTAGAGGTAGACCAAGAGATAGTTGAAATCGTGTCAAATGATTTGTCACGTCAACAAGATTCTCTGATGTTGATTCCATCAGAAAACTATGCGAGTCGCGCTGTTATGGAAATTCAGGGGAGCATCTTAGCTAACAAATATGCTGAGGGGTACCCGGGTGAGCGATACTATAACGGTTGCGAGTTTATGGATGGTGTAGAATCACTTGCTATTGAACGCGCCAAGTCACTCTTCGGTGCCGAACATGTGAATGTTCAACCCCACGCAGGCACACAAGCAAATATGGCAGTCTATCATGCCCTACTTGACCCCGGTGATACGATCATGGCGATGGCACTCAGTCACGGTGGACATCTCAGCCACGGCGATAAGGTCAACTTTTCTGGACGCTATTACAATGTCGTTCCCTACGGTGTAGATGCAGACACAGAACATATTGATATGGAGGTAGTCGCAGGACTGGCATCACAGCACCGTCCGAAAATGATCGTTGTGGGTGCTACTGCCTATCCACGACAGTTTGACTTTTCCGAATGGAAAGATATTGCAGATTCTGTGGGAGCCTATCTGTTGGCAGATATCGCACACATCGCTGGACTAATAGCAGGTGGCGTTCATCCTAATCCTGTTCCCTACTGCGATGTGGTTACGACAACAACACATAAGACTTTACGCGGTCCACGGGGAGCAATGATCATGTGTAAATCTGAGCATGCGGATAAGATTGACCGTGCTGTTTTCCCCGGTTTACAAGGGGGTCCATTCTTGCACACGATTGCTGCAAGGGCAGTAGCATTTAAAGAAGCAAGCCAACCCGAATTTAAAACATATCAAGAACAGATTGTAAAAAATGCAAAAGTACTCGCTGAAAGATTGATGGAGAACGGTTTCCGTTTGGTTAGTGGTGGCACTGAAAATCACCTGATGTTGTTAGATCTAACGACCAAATACGAAAAACTAAGTGGTAGACAGGCAGCTGATCATCTTGAGGATGCAGGTATCATCGTAAATAAGAACAGCATTCCTTTTGACAGAAGAAAACCGAAAACGACAAGCGGAATTCGGCTTGGGACTCCGATGGTTACGACGCGCGGCATGAAAGAAGATGAAATGCGAACTATCGCTGATTTTATCACCGAAGTCCTTGAAAATAGACTAAAGGGATCTGTCAAAAGAGGTATACGAGCAAAGGTCAAAGAATTCTGCACACAATTCCCGATATATGAATATCTAAAATAGGGACTGGCCCATTATTAAGATGGCCTGTCTGAGCACACGCATGAAGATTAAGTTATTAATTGGGTAATACGCGGGCGGGGAAACCCCGCCCCTACGAAACCTTACTCCTACGATGAGTCATATCAGTAGAATTACCTGATTATTTATTTAATCTTCATCCGTGTGCTGTAAACGAACACACTAAATAAATTGGACTATAAAGCTGCACTTGCCTACATTGATAACTTCATTGACTATGAGAGAAGTCCAGACTTTTCAAGACAGACTCGGTTCTATAACCTGAATCGTATCTCACTGCTGTTAGACTTGCTCGGGAATCCACAGGACAGACTAAGAATCGTACACGTTGCGGGAAGTAAAGGGAAGGGGTCTACGGCAGCACTAATCGCTTCGGTTTTAACACATGCCGGTTTTAAGACCGGTTTATTTACGTCACCCCATCTCATAACACCGCGTGAACGGTGCAGGATTGATGATGAACTTATATCGAAAACAGACGTTGCTTGTTATATTGAAAAATTAAAACCCGCTATTGAGACAGTCTCAAACAGCGAATTCGGACAGGTTTCATTTTTTGAGATTTACACTGCACTCGCTTTTACCTATTTTGCTGACAAAGCAACCGATTTTGCGGTAATTGAGGTCGGTTTAGGAGGTAGGCTTGATGCAACTAATGTCGTATCACCCGTAACAACTGTTATTACACAAATAGGATTGGAACACACGAACATATTAGGAGAAACGTATACTGAGATCGCTCGCGAAAAAGCAGAGATTATCAAGCAGGACTGTCCAGTCGCACTTGCGCCACAACATCCTGAGGCAAGAGCAGTAATTGAATATGTCGCGAATGAACGTAATGCAAGCATCGTAGAAGTTAAAGATTTTGATAAACAGGATGCTGATCAGTATGTCCCTCAAATCATTAGGGATTCAGAAGGTATGCCAATTGCACAGGAAATCAGTGTAGAGAGGGATACAGAACATTATACATCGCTAACGTTACCCCTACTCGGACAACATCAATATGTAAATGCTACGACTGCAATTGCCACAATTACGTGTCTAAGACAGGAAGGGTATAAAATCCCTAAAGAAAGTGTCTATGCAGGATTTAGGAACGTACAATGGAGCGGGAGAATTCAACGGGTCATGTCCGCACCCATTGTGGTCCTTGATGGCGCACACTCGCCAATCTCAATCACTGCATTATGTCGTGCTATTCGTGAAAATTTTCGTTACACGCATACGGTTTTTGTCGTTAGTATTATGAAAGATAAAGATTTAGTGGTAATCGGCAGAATTATAAGTAAAATCGCTGATTCCATTATCGCCACTCAAGTTTCCGACAACCCTCGTGTAATGCCTGCTGAAACAATAAAAGACACATGGTCGGGATTATGCAACAAAATCACAACAGATCCGACCCCTGAAAAAGCAATTTCAACTGCTTTGTCCTCCGCAAAACCCACTGACTTAATTTGCATAACAGGTTCACTTTACCTTGTGGGACAAGCACTAACTATTTTTGATAGGGATTACGAATTCAATACAAAAAGAGAGGTCATTAATGCGTGAAATCACTTGTAAAAGAAGGTGGTTAAATTGGAAGTTTATTTTAATCTGCTTGCCGATATTGAATTTAGCCACCACGGCTCTTGCCGACAATCACTCTTCACCAGAAGGCCCACTGCCTGATATACCGGGTATATGGTGGATTGCCCCAATCGGTGCACTCATCGCTTTAGTTTTTGCATACCATTTCTATCGTTCTGTAATGAAACAGGACGAAGGAAACGAGACGATGCAAGACATTGCACAATCAGTCCGTGAAGGTGCAATGGCATATATAAGACAACAGTATAAAGTTGTGGGTATAGTTTTTGCCGTTCTCTGTCTAATCTTTATATTCATGGCTTTTGTACTTGATGCCCAAAACAGAGTCGTCCCCTTCGCCTTTCTCACTGGTGGTTTCTTCTCAGGTCTATGCGGTTTCTTGGGAATGAAAACAGCCACGAATGCTTCTGCACGTACAACAAGCGCAGCGATGAACGGTCTCAACGCGGGTCTAAAGGTTTCATTCCGTGCTGGGGCGGTTATGGGGTTGATAGTTGTAGGGTTCGCGTTACTTGACATTACTGGATGGTTTCTTATACTCTATTACATCTTCCCAAAAATCTCTTGGATAGGTGAAGATTTTTTAGGTAAAAATCCGCTACCCCAAATTACAGTGATTATGCTGAGTTTCGGAATGGGGGCTTCAACACAAGCACTATTCGCCCGCGTTGGTGGTGGAATCTATACCAAAGCAGCGGATGTCGGCGCGGACCTTGTCGGGAAAGTGGAAGCTGGAATACCGGAGGACGATCCGCGAAATCCCGCTGTCATCGCAGATAACGTTGGAGATAACGTCGGTGATGTCGCTGGCATGGGTGCTGACCTTTATGAATCTTATGCAGGTTCAATCCTCGCAACTGCTGCACTCGGTGTTGCTGCTGCGGCTGCCATAGCAACAGAAGATGCTAAGATGGTTCTTCAGTTGAAGTATCTATCAGCCCCCATGATCCTCGCTGGTATCGGTGTGATACTGTCTATTCTGGGTATCTATCTGGTACGCACAAAAGAGGGAGCGACGATGAAGCAGTTGATGGGTTCTCTGAATCTCGGAATCAACGGCAGTGCTTTCGGCATAGCGATTTTATCACTCCCTGTGCTACTTTACCTTGATCTCCCTAACAAGTGGCAGGTATGGATAGCAATCGTTACAGGACTGCTCGCAGGTTTGATCATCGGTAAAGTCACAGAAATCTTCACCTCTCACGACTATAAACCTACGCGTGCAATAGCCAAACAGGCAGGAACAGGACCGGCGACAGTCATCATAGAGGGTATTGCTGTTGGGATGGAATCTACGGCAATTCCTGTTCTCACGATTATCGGTGCAGTCGCCATCAGTTACTATGTACCGGGTAATGCTTTTGAAGATTTTCAACCTTTGATGGGTCTTTACGGTGTAGGTATCGCTGCTGTCGGCATGCTCGCGACACTTGGAATTACACTCGCTACAGATGCCTACGGTCCCATAGCAGACAACGCTGGTGGAAACGCTGAGATGGCTAACCTTGATGAAAGCGTCAGAGGACGGACAGATCAGTTAGATGCACTCGGAAATACGACTGCTGCAACAGGAAAAGGTTTTGCTATCGGTTCAGCTGCCTTGACAGCACTTGCACTCTTGGCAGCATACCTTGAAGAGATTAGATACGGACTAATTCACTTAGCGGGTAAGGATGAGTTGGTAATTGAAGGTGAGGGGACAATCGAAACACTGAAGGTCACGGTGAGTCAATTCATGGATTATTACAACGTCACGCTGATGAATCCGCAAGTATTGATAGGTCTGTTCATCGGTTCCGTGATGGCATTCTACTTTTGTGCATTGACAATGAAAGCTGTCGGACGCGCAGCAGGTGCAATGGTTGAGGAAGTTAGACGGCAATTTAGAGAAAAACCGGGTATAATGAAAGGTGAAGAAAAACCCGATTACGCGCGATGTGTCGCTATCTCAACTGCTGGCGCACAACGTGAAATGATTTTTCCATCACTTATCGCTATTGTGGTCCCTGTAGCTGTCGGACTGTTATTCAACGTCGCAGGTGTACTCGGTCTACTTGCAGGTGGATTAGCAACAGGTTTCGTGTTAGCCATCATGATGGCTAACGCCGGTGGTGCATGGGACAACGCTAAGAAGTTTATTGAAGAAGGAAGCCACAAAGAGGAATACGGTGAAAAAGGGTCTGAACAGCACAAAGCAACCGTCGTTGGAGATACCGTCGGTGATCCTTTCAAAGATACCTCCGGTCCTTCGCTGAATATCCTCATTAAGCTAATGTCTATGGTTTCTGTCGTCTTTGCCGGTCTTATCGCAAAATATGGCGATGTTTTTAGCAGCTGGCTTGGGATGCAGTAATTTTAACAACTGGCAAATTGCTTAGAATACTATTTGGAGGTAATCAAATGAAATCCATACAAGCAATTGTATTATGTTTCGCTTCACTTTTTCTGCTCACATTGGGGTGTGAACACGTTCAGAATTCGATGAAACCAGACCCCGATGATAAGGCTGTATCCATTTCCTCGGATGATGTTGACTATGTTGACATACCTCTTACAGGGACGGTTGTGATTGGTGAAGCAGACGATAGATTTGGAAACGATGATTTCGAATTAAATTCTGCCGTGATAGTTGAGGATACATTACAAATTAGTGTATCCTATAGTGGCGGTTGTGAGGTTCACAAATTCACCTTAATTGTATCAGAACAGTTTCTTGAATCATCTCCAGTTCAACTCCCTGTTTCACTTGCACATAATGCAATGGGTGATACGTGTGAAGCCTATCCAACCGAAACGTATCATTTCGATCTCACACCGATCAAAACCATGTATCAAAATGCTTACAGACAGGATACGGGAACGATTATATTGAACCTTAAAGACTCTACTCAAGAACTTCGGTACACTTTCTAAGTATCTCCATGCTATGGTATATATATATATATATATATATATAACGTGAGTTTGAAAAAAGATTAGAAGTTAAAAAGCATAGGTAAATCGTTGATTTCTTCAAGTTTTTGCAGGTTCACCTTCACCGAGGGTTTCTTCTCCAAAAGCTGGTAAGCAATCAAAGCGGAATACACATTCACTTGAAAGTTGACGATACTTCTATGTCGACTGTGTTCCAACTGCGTCTGTGTTTTTAGTTCCTTGATTACGGATTCAATGATGACACGTTTTCTCAGCAACTCCTCATCGGAAGCAGATAGCGGTTCGGGTTTCATGTTCTTGCGGACTTTGTAGATCAAGTTGATATCTTGCTTGCGAAGCGTCTCCCGCAGGTCTTTAGAGATATATCCCTTATCTCCGTAGAGAGAACCATGCAGCCCTACCACTAAATCGGGTAAAGGGGTTCGGTCATCTGTGTTGCCCGGTGTCAGTTGAAAACCTAAAAGTTCGCCTTTCTCATTGATGATCAGGTGAAGTTTAAAGCCATAGAACCACCCCATAGAGGTTTTTGAACGCCCAGCATATTCAGCGAATACGCGATGGGCTGAAATCCGTTTATTGTCACACACGCGCAGGCGTGTGGAATCTACAAAAGAGATGCCACTACATTCTCCGCGTTGCAAATATAGATAAATCATTAAGAGTTCCAGCACCTCATTTTTGAGCTGCACGAACCGAGAATAACTGACAAGATTTGGAAACTCAGCACACCAATAGACGCAGACATGTTTTTCATAAAAATGCTTGAACGTCCGAAATCCACTTTGATGGAAGGCAATGATGATAGTCATTACCTCACTGTCGTGTAGACTACGGGGACGCCCGCGTGTTTCAATCGGTTTATCATCCTGAAGTGATCGTGAAGTCAGAAATGCCTCAAAAGCTAAATAAAAGTCGTCAATTCTGCAAAAAAGTGTTAAAATACTCATAAGAGAACTCCTTCTAATATATAGTATTTTGGTATAATGACTTCATTATACCAAAAGAGTTCTCTTTTTTAAAAACATTTATTGAATATTTATCAAACTCACGTTATATATAAGATACTGATACTTGGAGACATAAAGGAATGGAAAACAGTATAATCTTGAAGGGTGAGTCCTTCAGTGAAGATAAAACGAACCAAATTGCACAACAGTTTTTTAAGGACGGGTTCGTACATATACCAAGTGTATTGACACAAGATGAGGTAGAAGCACTCAGAGAGAAGTCAGACGTTCTTTTCGCCGATCCAGAACTCGCTAAAAAAACGAATCCTAATCTTGCTGATGTGCGCTATATTCAGATGGGTACCCACGCTGAAACTGGTAAATCCTTGCCTTTCATTCTACGCAATACAATAGAACTGGATCCAATTTTTCGTGATATGCTTCTACGTGAACCGATACTAAGTTTGGCTGAAGCGATAGTCGGTCAGGACTGCAAGTTCTGTGGACAAAATGTGCTTCGCAATTTGCCGGGTCTTTCAATTAGTAATTGGCATGTTGATGGTTCAGTTCATTTTCCCATTTCGGATGAGATGCTACGTCATGATCCGCGTCTAAGAATGCCAGTGATGTGGTTTACTGTGCAAATCGCATTGAGTGATATAGATTCAATAGAAGAGGGACCCACACAATATGTCCGTGGAAGCCACTACTCTGGCAGAGGACCGAACGAACAAGATAATCCAGAATTCGAAGGTAATAGACCGGTTTCTATATTCTGTAAAGCTGGCGACATCTATCTACAAGACCCACAGTGTTGGCATCGTGGGGCACCGAATCTCTCCAACAAAACGCGTTATATCTTGCAGTCACAGTATGCAGCATATTGGGCATACTGGCGATTTAATCTATGTAATGGTGTGCCTGTGCCTGAGCATGCACTTGACAAGGCAAGTGATCAGTTATTAGACCTCTTAGGTCGCAGCAGACCAAATACATAAGGAAGTTACCATGTCTGATACATCACTACACTATAAATCCATCACCGAATTATCTATTCTTATATCATCAAAAGAACTCTCACCTATTGAACTTACTGCGGCACTGTTGCAGCGAATTGAGCAACATGATGATCATTTAAAGAGTTATGCAACAGTGATGATTGAACAGGCAAGAGATGCTGCAAAGATTGCAGAACAGGAAATTACATCAGGTAAATATCGTGGTCCGTTGCACGGTATTCCGATAGCAGTCAAAGATCTCTGTTTCACTAAAGGTGTCAGAACAATGGGGGGTGCAAAAGTACTGAAGGATCATATTCCAGACTACGACAGCACTATCGTGAAGAGACTGAAAGATGCAGGTGCCGTTTTACTCGGTAAATTAAACTTGACTGAAGGCGCAATGGGGGGATACCACCCTGAATTTGATATACCTATCAACCCTTGGAATCCTGAAAGATGGACCGGTTCATCCTCAAGTGGATCAGGAGTCGCAACGGCTGCAGGTTTATGTACCGCTTCTATTGGAAGTGATACTGGGGGTTCAATTCGATTTCCATCTGCAGCATGTGGTATCGTTGGATTAAAGCCTACCTGGGGACGAGTCAGTAGATATGGGGTACTCCCACTTGCTGAATCAATGGATCATCTCGGACCTATGACGCGAAGCGTAACAGATGCATGTATTCTGTTAGAAGCAGTAGCAGGATATGACGCAAATGACGCGACTTCTCTACCACATCCGGTTCCAAACATGATAGAAAGTATTGACAAAGGTGTCAAAAACATACGTATCGGTTTTGATGAAGATTTTGCAACCAAAGATGTTGACACTGAACTTGCAAAGGCAGTCTGTGATGGCGTTGAATTATTGGAGACTTTAGGTGCAAAAATCCTTAAAGTGCAAATTCCTGATATGGATGAATATGTACTGTCGTGGCCCACCTTATGTTCTGCTGAGGCAGCTGCAGCACACTCCGCTACGTACCCATCCCAACGCAATTCCTACGGGCCCTGGTTTCAAGGATGGTTGGATATGGGATCACAGGTAACAGTCGCAGACTATATTCACGCAAGCAAGTTAAGATCTGAGTGCACGGGACATCTCAAGAAGGTTTTCCAAGATATTGATGTGTTGGTATGTCCATCAATGTCTGCACCGCCACATGTGGTTTCAGCAGAAATATTATACGGACCAAAAGAGACAAGAGCAGCAAATTTTCAGCGATTTACGGCACCCTTTGATTACAACGGCGCACCGACGTTATCTGTACCATGCGGGATGAATAGTGAAGGCTTGCCGTTGAGCATACAGTTTGTAGGGAAGCACTTGTCAGAACCTTTATTATGCCAAATTGGACATACATATCAACAGACAACATCTTGGCATAATCTACATCCTGATATATGATGGGTCATCGCTACGGTTGCTGTGGAAGATGATAACCGTCAATCGCTACCCGAATTCTAAAGAGACTCCCGCCTGCAGTGATATAGAGAACCTTGCTTGATTCACCACGACCGAAGGCTACATTCGTAGGTAATTCAGGCGTCTCAATATACGCTAATTCATTTCCATTTGTATCGTATACACATATACCATAACGGGATTTGGAACGCACCGCAACATAAACATTACCTTCAACATCAACCTCAAAACCATCGGGTCCGTGTTCGGGAGCATAGTCTACAAGTGTTTCACGGTAGGTAGCCGTTCCATCAGAGGAAAGATCATAAGCAAGTAGTGCCATGCGTCCAATATAAGTAGGTAATTCATCTGGTATATTACGGAACGAACCGCTATCGTTACTACCAATATATAATGTCTTTTGGTCAGGTGAGA
Source organism: Candidatus Poribacteria bacterium (assembly GCA_965205065.1). Taxonomy (GTDB): domain Bacteria; phylum Poribacteria; class WGA-4E; order WGA-4E; family WGA-3G; genus MSPOR6. The sequence goes on from CBDBFT010000001.1 coordinate 567,707, forward strand.
CGGCGATTCCGTTCGGTTTGCCGGAATCTGCTACGACGAGATGTACTGACCCATCTGTATCAATTCTATAGACCCCCAGGACCGGTTGTTCAATAGGTTCATGTCCAACATAGCGCGGGTCAGTAAAGTAGATGCGTCCGTTTTCATCTATCGTCAGGTCGTTTGGTGAATTGAAGTGTCTACCTTCATATAAACCTGCGATAATGTCACTTTTACCCGTTTTCATATCAGTACGTGTTATCCGTCTGCCACCGAAATCGGCACCTTCTGCTATCACTAAACGACCTTGGGCATCAAACTTCATTCCGTTAGACATCCCACTGGGTGATCGGAAGGTAGTCGTTTGACCCGTGTCAGGATCATATTTCATGATGTGTCCCGCTTGCATATCCGCTTCGTGTGTGAAGGTAATGTCGCTGAAATAGACCGTTCCATCGGGAGCAACAGTAGGTCCCTCTGTAAAGTGTGCATCGCTGAATATCTCTTGAAGTTCTGAGCCTGAAGGTATAATCGTTTCTGAATTCGGCATAATCACTCCTTGTTCTGCTATCGCAGGTAATGTCGTGTAAACTGGATGAACATTAACCCATTGGATGGGGACCGTGGGTCGTTACATCTCTCCTTGCATGCGTATACACAGCATCTTGAATCTCAAGTATTCTGACAGCCTGTGTTATTGATGGTTCATACGTTTGTCCGTCACGAATTGCGTCTAACGCTTGTCCCATAACACGCCGCATTCTTTCACCATGAGAAATATCCTCACTGAACTGTACACCATCGGTGGTGTGTATCTCAATTAGAGGTTCACCCTTCTTGCCATATTGTTCAAAGACTGAACCGTTTGTACCTATAAAACGGAAGAAGTGATCACCACCGCGTTTGCCCGCGGGGTACGTATAACCCGATTCAATTATACCGGTGATACCGTTTGTCGTCCTTAACACACCTATACCGCTATCCTCAATATTCCTTTCATACATTGCATTGGACATCACTGCACCGACGACTGTAATTTCTTGGTCGCCGACAAACTGAAGGAAAGTATCAATACCGTGTGCAGATTCAACTGCCCAACAACCACCTCCTGATATACTCGGATCGTTGTGCCAATAGGAGGGAGTAGGGTCATAACGAGAGGGTGGTCCGTTATTCAATCTGCTGTTATACAAGACAAGATCACCCATGCTGCCATCATCAAGCATATCCTTGACGACACTTACAATTCTACTTGCACGATTTGGTAAGACCAGTGCGCTGAAAACGCCATGTTTTTTTGATGCTTCAGCTACTTGACGCAAACGGTCAGCACAATCGGCAAAAGGTTTATCTAACAGATATGGAATACGTCTGTCAACACATGCTTTTACATGAGTTGGCATCTCAGTATGTTTTCCTGCAACAAGTGCTGCATCTGGTGTACATGCATCCAGACAATCATCTGCAGAATCAAACGCAGGCGATTGGAAGTCATTAGCTAACTGTTCGCGTGGTGCATGTTCGGCATCCATAACGCCAACGATTTCGTGTCCGAGTGCTTGTGCTGTCCGTGCCATACTTCGTCCGTGATGGCTATAAGAGAGTAAAGCTAACTTCATAATTTGTCCAATCCGATTTAATATGTTTCTTTTGAGAATATCAACCTATTCTAACTGTTTAGCGATCTGAATACAAGTATTTTTTGAAGAAGTCAGGACATAATTTAATTTGACATTAAATCAGATTTTTCATAAAATGAACTTTGTAGACTAAGCAGACATTAGATAGTTTCTTCTGAAACCCAAGAATTAATCTGCTATAATCGTATCTGCCAATATAATTGTATCTGAAAGACAAACTCAGCTCCCTATTAGGGAAGGAGAGATTTCATGGATTCCCTCAAGAAAGTTATTGGTATTTTTCTAATTCTCGTCGCGGCGATCGTCGCAATTCACACAGTCGTAGAACCTTTATACCATACTTACACAGCTGAGCAGCCTAATGCTCCACTATGGTCATATATTAACATCCTCTCTGCCATCTCATTGGTATTAGGGATTATCATATCTTACATTCGCAAGAGTAACGTTAGTGAAAGTTCAAGCGTGCAGGAATACATTGCAGCGAACACCCTGTTTTTTGGATTCATGTTTGCTGCGATATTCTTTTTTTGGAACTGGTTCGGTCTATTCAACCCAGGTGAAGATTTTAATCCATCAAAGTCTGACACCGGTTCTATGGTCTGGATCATTTTTGATGCTATACTACCATTGCTGAATGGTGCTTTGGGAATGCATCTGCTACGTTCAAATTCAAACGATTAGGACAAAACTTAGGTTTATCAGAGAATTGCACCAACTAAGTATTAGGGTGTAATTCTCTGGTCTTGGTAAACCTTCAATAGAAAGGAATAACTATGAAACATTTTACAAACGTCATATCATTTTGTGCTTTACTTATACTCTCATTCGCATTGCTATCAGGCTGTGAAAGAATAATGGACACGGGAGTAACCGATGGAATGACCGGAACACCGGATACGACCAAGACACTCAAGGTAGGTCTGATTCACCCGCAACCCAATTACACAAGTTTTGGTAAAGGAGCAGAGCTCGCACTGGAAGAAATCAATGCTGAAGGTGGTGTTCTCGGTATGCAGGTAGAACTCATCTTCAAGGAAGAAACAACGGATACCGTTGTTCAATCTACAAATGCGTTGATTGAAGATGAAAATGTCGTAGCCATTTTAGGTCCTCTCTTCTCAAGCCATGCAGTGAAGGTTGGACCTGTAACGACTGTACCTGTACTCTTAGGCGCAACGAGAGCAGAGGTTACTGCTGAAGAGACGGACCCAAACAATTTTATGTTTCTCGTTGCAGGTTCCAACGTGTTACAAGCTAAACTCCTCGCAAAAGTAGTAAGGGAAGATCTTAATGCTGCAACTGCTGCGATGATTTGGCAAGATATGGATGTGTATTCAGTAGGGTTTGTGAACGCTTTTGAGGAGGATTTCACTTCACTTGGTGGAATGGTAGGTATCAAGGAAACTTATATGAACAACGATGTGATGATGTTTGACTCCCAACTTGCCGCAGTTCAGGAGGCAGCTCCGGATGTTCTTCTTCTTGCAAGTTTTCCCAGCGCGGTACCAAGGATAATGGAACAAGCAAGAGCAATGGGAATTGAATCCATCTTTATTGGAAGCGATGGTTGGGACGATCCGTTGATGTTCACGACTTTGGACAATAATGCCCCTCTTGAAAATTCATACTACTGTACGAACTTAGATCCTGTTGCTACGCGATTTAATGATACTTATTCAGCGAAACATGGAACTGTAGACGGTATTGCCGCATCAGGTTATGATGCAATGCGGGTTCTTGCTATCGCTATTACCACAGTCGGTTCAACAACTGATCCGATTGCAATACGAGATGCAATTGCTGCTATTACAGACTACCAAGGGGCAACATCTATCTCCAGTTTTGATGAGAACCGTAATCCAGTTAAAAGTGTTGGCGTTCGGCAAATTATCAATGAAATGCCAGCACCTATCGCTGATATAATTATAGAATCATCTCAGTAGATATTTCCAGAACAGAGCCTAACTGTCTCAGCATAGTGCACAGTCCAGACTAAATATGTAGGTCGCGATTCGGAGATCGCTCCTACCAATACTCAGTTCTGTAGGAGGGATCTCCGATTCCCGACTATTGATGATACCACAATATTAGAATAGACAATCCAATAGAACAATAAGAGTATTCATTACGAATGAATACTCTTATTGTTCTATATGAAGCGATAAGGGAAACCTCTACGTTCTATCATCTTCCAAGCTTTTTGCTAATTCACCAAACACGTCATTCATATCGGCATCTTCATCAAAAGCCTCTTGCATCAATTGCAAACACTTAGCATAATCAGACATTGATTCTGGCATCTTACCCAAATCCATATAAGCCATTGATCTACTTACGTAAACTGGGAATGCATCAGGTTTTAATTGAATTGCAATGTCATAGTCGGCAATAGCTTCTTCAAGTAATCCTAATTCATACTTCACAACACCACGGGTGAAATATGATGGGAAATGCTCGCTATCGCATTGTACAGCTTTGTCAAAATCCGCAATAGCATCCTTATACAGTTCGAGTGACAGCTTTGCTGCTCCTCTAAGATTGTAAGCCTCACAGTGATCTGGCTGCAGTTTAATAACTTCATCAAAATCAGCAATAGCACCCTCAAAATCATCTAAATAACCTTTTGCCATTCCTCTTTTAAGATAAGCATCAATATCCTCTGGATCCTGTTCTATGCTTTCATTTGCATTGACGACATCGATTTTAAATTGTGCAATGTCTTCATCAGTTACTTCAGGAACTATGGCATCAAAGAAATCCGGCATTATGGGCATACCGTTTTCTGAATCATAGTCATTGCCGGGTAAAATAACTATTTCTTCAAAATCGATCGCGTCCTCCTCATTTAATTGTCTCGTACATTCATATCGATAATCCAATGCTTCTTGATTATCAGGGTCTAACTCGAGTACTTTATCGTAGTCGGCAATTGCATCTTCATATTCCTCGTATTCCTCATAGAGATTCCCTCTATGAAAGTATGCATCAACACATTCAGGGTCCAACCGTATTGCATGGGCATATTCTTCAAGTGCTTTTTCGTATTCATTTTCGTTTTCATAAGCCCAGGCTCGCGTCAGAAATACTTCAACACATTCTGGATTAAGCTGTGCTGCAGTGTTACAGTCTTTAATAGCATCCTGTACATAATCCATTAAGATAAATACTTCAGCCCGTCTTATATATGCATCTATGTATTCAGGATTTAGTTCAATGACTCTATTATAATCATCAACGGCATCTTCTATTTCACCATGAGCTGATTTTGAAATACCGCGAGCGTAATATGCCTCAAGATAGTCAGGTTTCAGTTGAATGGCACGGGTGAAATCTTTGATTGCTCCCACTTGATTATCCTGTTCTGCCTTAACCATGCCTTGATCGTAATAATACTTGGGATTATTGCTTTTGGTAGATGTTCCCTGGCTATTACCACGTCTCTTTCGCCTCTTCGTAGGTTTTTTTGCCATAGTTACGTTTCCTTTATTCTGTTTTACCATTTCTAATTGAAAATGTTGCTTTATTTAATGCAGAATACCAAAAGTGTATTCTGCCACATTCTGTTAGATTGTGCCGTTCTCTGTTTCATTTCTAACAGATGATAATGACATAAAAAATAATAGAAATGGTATTACATACACGTTTGTATCAAATTGCCACATTATGTTTGTTTGAGGTATTTCTAACCTCGATTTACAATAATTGGCACAGAATTCACTCTTAACTATCATACCACATTTTTTGTTTTAATGCTATAATCATGAAACTTAGGTTACAAATTCTTCACTATAGACAAAAAATGCATTTTCTGCTATCATTACATTGTCAACTCATCGTAACGATATTTTTGTATTGTCATGTGTGTTCGGGAATAGCATTCTGCGAAACACACTTCCCACTAACTCTTGCTTTTGCTTCAGATATAGATGGGGATTGGGATATATACATAACAGATACTACTGGAAAGTCACCGGTAAATCTGACAGATAACACTGCAGCTGATTACTATCCGACATGGTCACCAGATAATTCAGAGATCGCTTTTTTCTCCCGTCGCGATGGTAACCATGAGATATATGTGATGCGTTCAGACGGTAGACATCAAAGAAGATTGACAAATAATCCTGCAGTTGACAAAGCACCGTCTTGGTCTCCAGATGGTAAAACTTTAGCTTTTGCTTCTAATCGTAACGGACATTTTAATATCTACACATTAGAATTAGAGAACGGAAACCTGGAATTCTTAACTGAAAACACTTATGTAGATGAAATCCCGATATGGTCACCCGATGGAAAACGAATCGTGTTTCAATCAAAACGGCATTTTAATTGGGATATCTATACTATCAATGTTGAAACCCGTGAAGAACAGAGATTAACACATCAACCTTTGATGGATACATATCCTGCTTGGTCACCCGATGGTAGGTTTATCGTATACGCTTCAATGCGACAGGATATTGATCAAGCAGATTTCGATCTCTATCTAATGGATGCAACAAATGGTGGAAACAAAAAAGTCCTTACCGATACACCGGAAGATGAAGCCGTACCATCATGGTCTCCTGATGGGCGTATGATCGCTTTTCAAGCTGAAATGGATGGGAGATGGGTAATCCATCTGATGAATGTAGATGGCACTGAACGGCGTGAATTGATAAACAACAGTGCTTGGGCAACACAGCCGAAATGGCAGCATCCCTCAAGCAAACTAACTATTGATCTACTATATTTACAATACACCCGCTGGGGTGAGATTAAAACCCAATAAACACCGTCATTGATGAATGACGGAATTCACGGTACTCTGTAGGTACCAGAAAACAGTAAAAAGGAGTTAAATCTATGCTTAATAGAGCACAAGTAATCGGAATTTTTATCATTATCGGTTTACTCATGTTGAACGGCACCGTTTATTCTTGGGACCTGGCTATTGATGCTGAGATGGCTCATACAATACAGGAACCGATGGTAATCGCTGAAGATGAGGAAGCGTCAGCTGGATTATATGTATGGATGGAAGGACCTCCTGAGGCAGGTGGTGGCGACCAAGGTTGGGCGGAATTTAACATCAACATACCTGCTGCCGGCACTTATGCATTGTGGGGAAAGGTCTTTGTATGGGATGGAAATAGCGACTCTTTTTGGGTGACATGGCAACCCGCAGACCCAAACGAAGACGCACAGGTAACCAAAAACACAGAATACCGTTGGAGTATTGCAACAAAGAATGAATGGCATTGGGACAGAATCAACCATTGGTTAAATGGCGGAACTTTTGAAAGAGAATGGGAGTTTGATAGTGCAGGAGAAACAACACTTCGAATCGCTGTCAGAGAAGATGCAGCGAAATTAGATGTCGTCTTTATCACTGACAACCTTTCGGATAATGTAGATGAAGTCAACCCGCGCGACCCAACACCAGAAGATATTAGTACACCTGTTGAACCTCAAGAGAAATTGACAACAACATGGAGTAAGATCAAATCTAAAAGATAGATTATGATGTCTTACCTGATGAACTATTCCCTGATTTTAGGTAGGGATATCTGTATAAGGTGTTTCTACCTAAACCGCATTTAAACTTGTTTAGATATCAAAGGAGCAATCACTTATGAAATATAGAATATTCTTTGTCCTGTTCATAATACCAGCACTCATACTGATAGGTACGGGACTTAATGCAGAGGTAGAGATCACACTTGAAGCAGAATTAGCAGATGTTCTCCAACCCCCTATGGTAATAGCAGAGGAAGCTGGCACATCTGACGGTAAATATGTATGGATGGAAGGCAAACCAGAAACAGGAGGCGGCGACCAAGGTTGGGTCGAATTTATTATTGATATCCCTAAAACGGGAGAATATGCCCTATGGGGACATGTGTTCGCTTGGGATGGGAACAGTGATTCGTTTTGGGTCACATGGCAACCTGCTGACCCAGATGAAAACCCGCAAGTAACAAAAAACACTGAATATAGATGGAGTATCAGCGTTAAAAACCAGTGGTATTGGGATCGAATCAATCACTGGTTAAATGGCGGAACTTTTGATAGAACCTGGGAATTTGATAAAACGGGTGAAACAATTCTTCGCATCGGTACAAGAGAAGATGCTACCAAATTAGATGCAATCTTTGTCACTTCAAATAGTAGTGCCACTGATCCAGGTTCAGCAAACGTCCGTCTACCAACTGATGCTGATAGAGAAAGACAGATAAAGGGACTCGCTGTTGATGCGAAAGGGAAAATGACAACCACATGGAGTTCGCTAAAAAAGGCGTATCAATAAAACATGAAGTAGAATACGCTCTGTTTTTAGCCGTATGATCAAGTTTTAATTCCTTACCGATAGAACCTATCGGTGAGGACGCAAGGGAAGACCCCAAAAATATATTTGGGGGTTTTTCTTGAATATACCGGTTATTTAAGAAATAATAGGACTGTTCTTTGTACTGATGAACATACCATGTGTCAAATCCACGGTCTATTTTCCAGATAGTCTCAGCCCGACCAAGTTCTGACAATATGTTCTCAGAGACATCTCTGTCATGCTTAACAAGCGAAATCGTAAGAATCGCAGCCCCTGAGAGAATACCAGCAAGTGCAAGCTTGCCTCTAAGTTTGACAGAGAGACCCTCCGCAGTAAAGTTAATATTCAGCATTAATAGCGTCACTATGACTAAAGCGAGCATTTTTTTCGTTTTCATACACATAATTATACCATAATTTAGCTTTTTTGTGTGTTATCCTTGACAAATACGTCAAATGTGAGTATCCTATTATGAACAGAAAACACTGTTAGGAATAGATTTTGTAAGCATTGTTGATTACGATCTACTCTTAACCATCAAATTGGAGCGTGATTAAAACATGGATACTACGGACAATACTCCCCATGTGAAACAAACGCAACGTTTAAAAGACGGACAAGGTAATAATGAACTAACGCTTGAGGACGTTAAACAGGAGTTATATAATCGACACCACCCAAGTTTAACATTCCTTGATATTGAAGTCCACGCCAAGACCGTACATAAGATACGCACTTTGAAACAGAAGCATGATGTTGTGATGTTAGGTCATAACTACATGGAACCTCTGGTTTTCGGTCTATCCGATAAAGAAGAACAGGGTGATTCGCTGGGGTTAAGTATGTATGCCGCTAAGACAGAATCACCTTATCTTATTTTTAATGGTGTGCCGTTTATGGCAGAAACGGCAAAGATATTAAGTCCAGACAAAACGGTATTAGTAGCAGATAAAACTGCGGGGTGTTCACTCGCTGATAACTTTGGCGCGGAAGACGTCAGAAAACTGAAAGAGCTTTATCCTGATGCACCTGTTATGATTTATGTCAACAGTTATGCTGAGGCGAAAGCAGAATCAGATATTTGCTGTACATCGGCAAATGCCGCACATATTGCTAAATCTATGCCAGGGGATACACTGATTTTCGTTCCTGATATATTCTTCGCACAGAACTTGGAAGAAGAACTGAAAGGAGAGAAGAATGTTGTATATCCCGGTAAAGATAACACAGCACGCGGTGCCGTTTGTGAGGTACACGAGAAATTTACACTCTCTGACCTGATGACGATACGTGAATCGTTTGAAATACCTAAAGGTCATTCAAAACGAAAATTGTACGCACACTGGGAATGCCGTCCAGATGTTCTAAAGGAAGCAGACTTTTACGGAAGTACCAGTCAAATTATGAAAAATATTGCCAGTCGCGTCGCAGAGGACAACTTAGAACGGGCTTTTGTCGCTTCAGAATGTGAATTAACATCCAACTTAGCACAAGAATTCCCTAAAGTGCAATTTTGGACAGCGTGTTCAGTCAGGTGTTCACACATGGCAAAAGTGCGAATTGATAAAATCGGGAATATTCTGGAAGCAATTGACAGTGGAGATGACTTATCTGAATACGAGGTGACGCTCGATCCTGATGTGATCGAAAAGGCACGGATACCAATTGAACGCATGTTGGAGGCAAGCGTGTAGAAACAGTGAGATAATCTGACAAAATTTGGGGCGGGAATACCCCCAGGCCGGTAGGTTCGGTTTCCTAACCAATTCAGAATACCAAACGCGTATTCTGACGGATCCTTCGCGAAAACCTTTATGAACGCAATTGGCACAAAGCTGGTTCGGTTAGGAAACCGAACCTACCACCACTGGAAGGACGGTAGGTTTACACTTTTTTTGAGCGTTTAAAACCGCGTGATAAAAGATATTCTATGGGCATGTCCGACATGTGCATCTGGGACGAATGCATAATCAAATTGAAAGTCTATGTTCGCTAATGAGTCAAATCCATCCTTGCGAACACCGATCCCGATTGTCAATCCATCACTCGGATTATCGTTCAAACCGAGACGGTAACCAACACGTGCCGCAATAATATCGTAAAACCACCTTTCCGCGCCTAAGTGGAAACTTGGATTCGCATCAATGAGGGGTAGATGAGCATCGGCTACAATTGTCCATAACTCACTCGGTTGTCCCATCTCTTCAGAATCGGGCGCGACTTTACTCCAGTTTCTATAAGCGAGTCCGGCACGGATTGCCATGGGTGGACTTTCCTCACCATCTAATACACCAGCGTTTAGCACCGAAACACCGAGACCGAGATGATTATCAAGTAGACGTAGAACCGCCCCGAAATCGGCTGCAAAACCATATACATTCTGAATATCCAATTGCTGAGAAATAAATTTCGCTGTCCCACCAATTGAAAACGTCTCCGCTAACGGATACGCGAGAGACACCCCTGTAGCAAAACCGCCAACAGTAACAGTGCTGTCGGGAGTTTCTGTTGCAGCAATCCGTCTCTCAATTTCGGTGAAACTCCCTAAGAAACTCGCTCCCCATACAAGACGGTTGACACGTTGTGCATATCCGATAGATTGATTGTTGATATCTACAAACGAGAAGTGTTGCATTGCAGTAAGTTCTCTTGTGTGAACTGCTGTCAATCCTGCGGGGTTCCAAAAGATGGTGTTGATATCGTTTGCGAGTCCCGTGAATGCCCCTCCCATACCGACAGGTCTGCTTCCAGGTTCAATTTTTAGGAAAGCTGCCCCAGCAGTTCCGGCACCATCATGAATTCCCTCATCTTGGGCGAAACTTTGAGAACCGATTAGCAGTAAGGTTATTATCAGAACTACTACAACTTGACGTTTGTGCATTATTTATCTCCATGTATTCATTTTTCAGTTTATATTTTCTTAATCAACGACAAGAACTTTACCGACAGCGTTTGCACGGTTACCAGCACCATTGACAGCTTCTAAACGGAACACGTAAAGACCTCGTGCGACTGAATTGCCAGCTTGGTTTTTTAAGTTCCATTTTATACGGGTGTCATCACGTTGTCCTGTCGTAATATTAGCATATTTCTGTTTGTAAACCAAATCACCACCCCAATCATAGATGTAGAGCGTCATATCAATAGCTTCGTCTACCGGTGCGTTTAGGTCAAAAGAAAAGAACGCAACGCCATCTTTTGATTTTCGCAAGGGGTTCGGCCAACCAAAAGTGTTTCCCTTGAAGGAGAATGAAACGGACATCGTATACTCACCGATGTCGTAGACAGTATAGTTTCCTGCTTTGTCCGTAACCCGTAAGTCTAAATCATACTCTCCTGAACGGGTAGGCAAGAAATCTACCGACCAACTACTCCACGGTTCTCCCTGTGCATTGCTATCATCTTCTGCAGGAACAGGTTCTATCTCTTGTCCATCTGGACCCGTCCCAACAATTTCTACCAGAAACACACCCGATGCGGGGACAGGAACTTCATTCTCACCTTGTTGTCCCGCGCGGCGTGAACCTTGCGGATCAGCAGCGGTTCCTTCAAATGGAATCGCCTCATCGGTAAACTCAGTCTTACCGCCATCGTTTGTCACACTACCCGTTGGTTCAGTTGTCTCATAGAGAAACGCAGCAGTAATTGAGGCTTTGGGAGCAAAACCGAGAAATTCTGAATCGTTCCCAGTACCTGTTATCGTAACTTGATAGATACCCTCAATATTCAAACCATCAGATTTGAACACAATTGTATCAACACCGTTCTGTTGGGATGTACCAGAAATCTCTTGTCCATTCGGATTTACGATAGTAATACTTGACTGTGAAAGATTAACGCCTAATCCTACATCTGTAATACTTGCTTGAATAACTACACCACCGGAAGTAGAGATCGCACTTGGATACTCTACAGCATCTATGTCTGTAAGTAGTGGTGCATTGTTTAAAAGCAGCATATTAGGGTCTATCACAGGAGGACTTGTGTCATAAGTCATCTCCTTCTCGTAAATCTCATCACCATTTCCTGCTTTATCTATCGGTATTATTGTAAGTCTATATTCACCATCAGCAGAACCGTTATCTGCAAGTGGAACATTTAACCTGAAAATAAGGGTGTTCTGTTCGCCATCATAAGACAGACGTCCAGTGATTTCAGTCCTATGAGGTGTAAACTGTTCAAAAGTAAACCACTCATCATCAAGGTTTTCCCAATCAATACCTGCCTGGAGATCGGTTATAGGCACTCTAATTTCAACGAGAGAATTATTCACCTCTGGTTCGGCAACGACCAATTGAATATCATCCGTTATAAGCTCTGGAACTTGTGTATCATAAGTGAAGGTCATGCTTTGAACTTCACCACTTCGTCCTGAGGCACTGATAGGCGTGAATTCTATCGTATATACACCGTCTTCAGAACCATCTGTAGCAAGTGGACGGACTAACTGATAAATCAACTTATTTGGCTCTCGATGTTGTTGTCCAGCGACGACTTGACCATCAGCATTCAACAATCGAACAGTGGAAAGATGTCGCACATCGACAGTCTGAAGCATGACTTCAATCTGTTCAACTGCTTCGTTTATGTACGCTTCATCTTCTGGTGCTGTAATAGGCACTGTAGAAATTACGGCAGGTAAAAGTCTTGACAGAAGAAAACTGCTTTCAAAAACGGACAGACTTCCATTACCCGCTCTGTCAACAGCTTTCACCCGTATGATATACTTACCATCTGCAACGAGTTGATTCGTGTTGAGTGTCAACTGTGTTTTTCCATTACTGGATACATCACCTGAGATTTCAACATCGTTCGGGTCAATCAAGGTCACTGTAGTGTTTGACCAATCAATACCGCTGTCACCTTCATCGTTCAGATTCACCACTATCTGTGTCAGGTCTTCAGTGAGTAATTCACCATCATCTGGCACAGTACTCACAAGTGTTGGTGCTTGTGTATCATATATGATCGGATGTTCAACTGAAAGCATATTTCCTGCTTTGTCTGTGAACGCAATGACAACTGTATATTCACCATCCATACTACCATCAAGCGGTAAGGGTTCATTAAGCGTGAGATAGAGTTGGTTCTGACTGTCATTTGTGAGTTTTGTTGGTATGACAACCCCGCTTTGATTCCGTAAACTAATCTGCTGATCTTCAAGAAGCAAATCTGCAGGTCCTACATCCTGAACCGTAAATTGGAGTTGTGTCAGACTTTCGCTCATATAAGAGACAGGTTGACTCAGATTGATAGGAGATGCGGAGGTTATTTCAGGTTCTTGGGTATCCAAAATAAACTCGCGATAAACGGTGTTCCCCTGGCGACCCTCTTTGTCTACAGGCCGCACATACACAGCATATCTACCATCAGAACTACCATCGGTTGACAGTGTAATCGGTTCCCAAACTAAAACATCACTGTTATTTGTACCTGTAGAACCGAACACAACTATGCCATCAAGGGTTGTAACCGAGATGCTGGAACCCGTGGATAGATCAAAGGATAAACCAGTATCAGCTGGATCAAGTAGATTAGCAACAATCACGAGGTTATCGGCATTGACATAAGCGATGTCTCCGCTGCCAAGTGTTACGGTATCACCTATCTGAATCGATTCAACGGTCGGCAGGATGAATTCCAAATTAAAAGTATATTCAGTCGGACTTGTTGCAGTATTCCCAGTAATATCCCGAGGTGTCACAGATAGGTTGTATTGACCAATTTCGGTCAGCTTGGGAAAACGTATCGTCATCTCAGAAACTCCATCATCCTCAATTGTGAGTGCTACTGATAGATCGGATGGATCAAGCAATGAAACAACAGTATTGGCAAAGTCGACTCTGGTGGCTTCTGAGAAACTGAGCGTGATAGTACTGATAGATTCTGAAAGTTCTGTAACTTCATTCGCTACCAGATCCTTGGGAGCACCAGCAGTATTGACTTGTACCGAAGATATCTGGGGTGTTCTGGAGTCATATACCACTGTATATTGTAAAGTCTTACGGTTTCCTGCCTTGTCAACCAATGCGACGTTTAACGTATAAGTTCCATCTGCACTTCCATCATTAGCAAAAGGTGTTGAAAGCGTTAAATATAATTGGTCTGTAAGATCATTATGCGTTATAGCCGCTGGAACAGGTTTACCTGAGGCATCCGTCAATGCAACAACTTGTGATAATAGAAAGAAACCAGCAGGTCCTTCATCCGCTATCGTAAGAACGAACTCACTTAAGCCACTACCAACATAAGAAACTGGGGCATGAAGTGTGATCGGTGACGCAGCAGTTATACGTGGTGCCTGTGAATCATAAATGAAATTACGATTGACGACAGGGCCAGAACGACCCGTCATATCAACGGGTGTAACCGCAACATTGTATCGTCCATCAGCAGTACCGTCTGTCGCAAATGGAATAGGAATCCAGATTAATTGATTTGAATCGTTCATCGTTGTTGTTCCTGGAACTTGTAGATCATTGGAGTCCGTCACAGATATAGTTGACCCGTTGTCGCCGAACGATAAACCGACGTCTAAAGCATCCGTTAATGACGCAATAATTCGAGGTGTAGAATTACTTACATAAACAGTTGCGCCAAGCTTTCCATCAATACTAATAGATTGGACTGTCGGAAGCGCAATGTCAATGCGGAACTGGTATTGATAGACACTCTGTCCAACATTTCCTGCCTTATCCTGAGGTGTAACAGATAGGGTATACAGACCATTTTCTGTTAAGGCAACAAATCGGACGACATACTTTGAATCTTCACCCTTTTCAAGCGTAACTGCAATCTCTTGTCCGTTTGGTCCTGATAGACCTATCAGCGTATTCTCATCGTCAAGGTTCTCTGCATCTGTAAACTCAAGTGTGAAACTGCTGAATGAATGTGAGATAATCGGTTCTTCGTAAAGCGTTAGTGCTACCTGTGTGTCAACTATATTTGCATTGACAGAAGTTATTGCGGGGACCTGTAAATCCAATCGGAATTGGTATGTCGTAGCACTCGGTGCGACATTACCCAATGTATCTTGCGGTGTAATAGATAGACGATACCTACCACTTTGTGCTAATGGGACGAATCGAACAATTAACTGGGGAGCAACTATATCAGAACCTTCACCTTCTTCAAGCGACACATCTATCCCTTCACCATCAGGTCCCGATAACACTACGTTTGTCTCCTCAATGTCTATTCGCATCACATCCGAAAATCCTATACCGATACTATTCACAGTCTCAGTAATGTCAATGATTTCAAAAGGTGTCAGTGCGATAGTGGCATCAGTTGTTTTGGCATTTACTGAAGTTATTGCGGGGACTTTTAAATCCAATTGGAATTGATATGTCGTAGCACTCGGTGCGACATTACCTAATGTATCTTGCTGTGTTATGGATAGGTTATACGTCCCGCTTCGTGTCAATGGGACAAATCGAACAACTAAATGGGGTGCAACTATATCAGAACCTTCACCCTCTTCAAGCGATACATCTATCCCTTCACCATCAGGTCCTGATAACACTACGTTTGTCTCCTCAATGTCTATTCGCTTCACATCCGAAAATCCTATACCGATACTATTCACAGTCTCAGTAATGTCAATGATTTCAAAAGGTGAAAGCGCAATTGCAGCATCAGTTGTTTTGGCATTTACTGAAGTTATTGCGGGAACCTGTAAATCCAATTGGAATTGATATGTCGTAGCACTCGGTGCGACATTACCTAATGTATCTTGCTGTGTTATGGATAGGTTATACGTCCCGCTTCGTGTCAATGGGACAAATCGAACAACTAAATGGGGAGCAACTATCTCAGAACCTTCACCTTCTTCAAGCGATACAACTATCCCTTCACCATCAGGTCCCGATAACACTACGTTTGTCTCCTCAATGTCTATTCGCATCACATCCGAAAATCCAATAGCGATACTATTCACAGTTTCAGTAATGTCAATGATTTCAAAAGGTGTCAGTGCGATAGTGGCATCAGTTGTTTTGGCATTTACTGAAGTTATTGCGGGAACCTGTAAATCCAATTGGAATTGATATGTCGTAGCACTCGGTGCGACATTACCTAATGTATCTTGCTGTGTTATGGATAGGTTATACGTCCCGCTTCGTGTCAATGGGACAAATCGAACAACTAACTGGGGAGCAACTATCTCAGAACCTTCACCCTCTTCAAGCGACACATCTATCCCTTCACCATCAGGTCCCGATAACGCTACGTTTGTCTCCTCAATGTCTATTCGCTGCACATCCGAAAATCCAATAGCGATACTATTCACAGTTTCAGTAATGTCAATGATTTCAAAAGGTGTCAGTGCGATAGTGGCATCAGTTGTTTTGGCATTTACTGAAGTTATTGCGGGAACCTGTAAATCCAATTGGAATTGATATGTCGTAGCACTCGGTGCGACATTACCTAATGTATCTTGCTGTGTTATGGATAGGTTATACGTCCCGCTTCGTGTCAATGGGACAAATCGAACAACTAACTGGGGAGCAACTATCTCAGAACCTTCACCTTCTTCAAGCGATACAACTATCCCTTCACCATCAGGTCCCGATAACACTACGTTTGTCTCCTCAATGTCTATTCGCTGCACATCCGAAAATCCTATACCGATACTATTCACAGTTTCAGTAATGTCAATGATTTCAAAAGGTGTCAGTGCGATAGTGGCATCAGTTGTTTTGGCATTTACTGAAGTTATTGCGGGAACCTGTAAATCCAATTGGAATTGATATGTCGTAGCACTCGGTGCGACATTACCTAATGTATCTTGCTGTGTTATGGATAGGTTATACGTCCCGCTTCGTGTCAATGGGACAAATCGAACAACTAACTGGGGAGCAACTATCTCAGAACCTTCACCTTCTTCAAGCGATACAACTATCCCTTCACCATCAGGTCCCGATAACACTACGTTTGTCTCCTCAATGTCTATTCGCTGCACATCCGAAAATCCTATACCGATACTATTCACAGTCTCAGTAATGTCAATGATTTCAAAAGGTGTCAGTGCGATAGTGGCATCAGTTGTTTTGGCATTTACTGAAGTTATTGCGGGAACCTGTAAATCCAATTGGAATTGATATGTCGTAGCACTCGGTGCGACATTACCTAATGTATCTTGCTGTGTTATGGATAGGTTATACGTCCCGCTTCGTGTCAATGGGACGAATCGAACAATTAACTGGGGAACAACTATCTCAGAACCTTCACCCTCTTCAAGCGATACAACTATCCCTTCACCATCAGGTCCCGATAACACTACGTTTGTCTCCTCAATGTCTATTCGCTTCACATCCGAAAATCCTATACCGATACTATTCACAGTCTCAGTAATGTCAATGATTTCAAAAGGTGTCAGTGCGATAGTGGCATCAGTTGTTTTGGCATTTACTGAAGTTATAGCGGGAACCTGTAAATCCAATTGGAATTGATATGTCGTAGCACTCGGTGCGACATTACCTAATGTATCTTGCTGTGTTATGGATAGGTTATACGTCCCGCTTCGTGTCAATGGGACAAATCGAACAATTAACTGGGGAACAACTATCTCAGAACCTTCACCCTCTTCAAGCGATACAACTATCCCTTCACCATCAGGTCCCGATAACACTACGTTTGTCTCCTCAATGTCTATTCGCTTCACATCCGAAAATCCTATACCGATACTATTCACAGTCTCAGTAATGTCAATGATTTCAAAAGGTGTCAGTGCGATAGTGGCATCAGTTGTTTTGGCATTTACTGAAGTTATTGCGGGAACCTGTAAATCCAATTGGAATTGATATGTCGTAGCACTCGGTGCGACATTACCTAATGTATCTTGCGGTGTAATAGATAGACGATACGTCCCACTTCGCGTCAATGGAACGAATCGAACAACTAAATGGGGTGCAACTATATCAGAATCATCACCCTCTTCAAGCGATACATCTATCCCTTCACCATCAGGTCCTGATAACACTACGTTTGTCTCCTCAATGTCTATTCGCTGCACATCAGTGAATTCAAGGATAAAACTACTAACTGCTTCAGTAACCTCAACAATCTCATAAGGTGTAAGGGGTACGGTATCATTGGTTGTTTCAGCTTTTACTGAAGTTAAGCCAGGAAGTAGAAAATCAAGACTGAACAGATATAGTACTGCCCCTTTTGCGACATTACCAGTGATATCTTGAGGCGTTACTGACAATGTATATTCTCCACCTTGTGTTAAGGTGACAAAATTCGCTGTCAGTTCATCAACACCATTATCGGTTATTGTAAGCGGTATTTCAGTTCCATTAGGGGCAGTAAGCATTACGTTTGTATTGGCAAAATCCATACGTGTGGAATCAACAAAACGCAAAGTGAGTTTACTGACGGTTTCGGTGAGTTCGGTAACCTTATAAGGTGTTAAGTTTAACGGCGTCTCAGTATTCAAAGTTACTGTGGATATACTTGGGGCTTGAGAATCATAGTAGACCTTATACGCTGCTTGGTCTGAATTGCCAGCATTATCAACAAGTTTTACCGTAAGACCGTATTCACCATCAGCACTACCATCTGTTGGAAGCGGTGTTGAGAGTGTAAAGTAGAGTTGGTTACTATTATCATGTGTTAATACACCGGATACATCTTCTCCATCACTTTGATGTAGCGTGATTTCCTGAGAATCAAGATCAAGCAGTGCTGGACCAACATCCTCAATAGTTATCTGGAACTGTGTTAGACTTCCGCCAACATACGTCGTTGGCTGATGTAATTCGATCGGTGAAGCAGCGGTTATTCTGGGTGCCTGTGTATCATAGATGAACTGTCTATTGACAACTTTACCAGTTCTTCCCACTTTGTCTACAGGTGTAACTGATACATTATAGATTCCATCGATACTACCATCTGTTGGAAATAGTAACGGCATCCAAGTTAACTGATTCAGATCATTAGATTGTGTGATACCTACCACCTCAACACCACTTTCGTTAGTAACAGTGATTGATGATCTATCATCACTAAAGTCCAAACCAACACCTGCGGGTTCTATGAATGTTGCAACTATTGTTGTGATAGCATCATTGAGATAGATTATAGGACTCAGTTGTCCCTCAATCAGGACCGAACTAACGCTCGGTAACGCAATATTAAGTTGAAACTTATATTCTACTGCTGTTTGTGCGATGTTTCCAGCAATGTCTTGGGGGGTCACTCTCAACGTATACAAACCGTTTTCTGTTATTGAAATGAATCGTACGCTTAATTGAGATAAATCCCCTTCTTCTTGTATAAATGCTTCTTGTATAAGAGAAATCTGTTGCCCATCTGGGGTTAATAATTCAACGCTTGTATCCTCAAAGTCCAGACGAGTTGGGTCAGTAAACGTAAGCGTGACATGGTTAATTACATCATCAATGTAGACGATTTGGTGTGGAATTAAATCAATCAAAGTATCTGAAGTGCTTGCTTTCACTGCCGAGAGTCTCGGAATTGCAAATTCCAAACTGAATGGATATAGAACTTTCCCGCGCGCAGAATTACCTGTTATGTCTTGAGATGTAATGGAGAGTGTATATAATCCATCTTGAATTAGAGACACGAAGTTTGCAGTAAGTTGATCAACGCCATTGTTCTCCAAATTAAATGGAATGTCTGCACCATCAGGACCTATAAGAGAAAACACACTGTTTTCAAAGTCCACTCGTGTAGATTCAACAAAGTTGACGGTAATCCTGTTTACCGATTCGCTGAGGTCTGTAACCTGAAACGGTATCAAGTCTAACGGTGTATCCGTGTTCAAAGACACTGTAGATATAAGGGGTGCTTGTGAATCGTAAAAGATGTTATGTTGGACCTGATGTGAATTACCTGATCTATCAATAAGGTCAACCGTCAGCAGATACTCACCATCTGCACTCCCATCAGCAGGAAGCGGGGCTGATAGTGTGAAGAAAAACTGATTAACACCGTCATGTGTAACCTGACCAGAAATAACTTCTCCATCAACTTTTGCCAAAGTGATAGACTGTGTGTCAAGGTCAAGCTGTGCAGGACCGACATCTTCAATTGTAAACTGTAATTGTGGGAAACTTCCACCAAGATAAGAGACAGGTTGGTGTAATGTTACGGGTGAAGCAGATGTAACGCGCGGTTCCTGTGTATCGTAGACGAAACCCCGAAATGCAACATCTCCTGTCCGTCCAGCATTATCAACAGGGGTTACGGAAACTGTGTATGTTCCATCAGCACTGCCATCTGTGGGGAGTACTGTAGGTCTCCAAATCAGTTGCCAATTCTGTTGATCCTCGTCGTTAAGCACAGTCGTGCCTGGTACAGGAAGTCCAGTTCCGCTGGTTACAACAATTCTGGATTCACTGTCTCCGACAGCTAAACCTGTTCCTGTAGAATCTACAAGTGTAGCGATGATCTCATCTACACTATCATCCACATAGACAAGTCCTCCACTTTTACCACCAATCAGTACTGTCGCAACAACGGGTACTGCAATTTCCAAATCGAATTTGTAAACGTAAGGGTGTTCGGCTATATTCCCGATTCTATCAGTTGGCGTAACGCTAAACGTATATGTCCCGATACTTGATAGGTTCCGGAAATTTAAAGATAAAACGGAATCACCATCATTGCTACGGTGGAATGCAATTTCAGTACTATCTGGTCCTACTAAAGAGATGACGGTGTCCTCAAAATCAATATCGTCTTCTGCAAATGTGACATTTATCTGTGAAAAGGTCTGATTAACATCTATTGCACTATCAATGGACAAACTTCCCAACGGTTCAGTAACAGTCTCAACTGTTTCTATAGATGGATACTGCGTATCTAATAATAGTGGAAATGTCTGTGTGTAACGTTCTCCTGTAAAGTCTTCAAAAAACACAGAGACAACGTACTCCCCATCTGCTGTACCGTTTCGGGGAATTGCTGTTTCGGTACTCCAAGTTAATTGATTGTTGCCTACGTCATGTTCAACTTTCGCATCCGGCACAACAACCCCGTTCGCGTTGGTTACGATAATAGTTGATTCATCATAGTTTATACCTGCCCCGATATAATTTTCAATCACCGCAGATACATCTGTAATATTGCTAACAGTACCGGTTTGTGGAGCAGTCAATCGGATTTTCGGTTGCGTAGTGCTGACAAGATAGAATGGACGTCTAACCGCAGCACCGACATTCCCTGCATTATCCGCTGGGGTCACCTCAATAGTATATGTGCCATCATCCGAACCATCCAATGCAATCTGCTGTAGTAACGTCAATGTAACAGTATCGGTACCGTTGCTGGATATATTTACCGGAACTTCAACTTGATTCTCTCCTATACTACGTGTCAATCTATAGTTGCTTTGTGCAAAATCAATTTCACTCGTTTCTTCGTTCAACTTTACGACAACTTCTGTAAGATTTGACACTGTCTGATTCGCAGCGGGGAGGGTTGAAGTGACCGTAGGCACTTGCGTGTCATAGATGAGTTGGTAATTAATTGTATTGAAATTACCTAAAGCATCTGTTGCTTTAATGGATATGAGATATGTGCCATCTTGACTGCCATCCGTACTCAGGAGTGGAGAATCCAAGATATAAGTAAGCACATTATTGTCTTTATCTACAAAAGCACGACCCGATATGACGTCAATACCGCCATCAGATTTAGGTGTGCCAAAGATGATATTCGTAATATCTTGTGAACCTGTGAATAAAACGCCAATTCCTGCTTCACCATCACTGAATGTGGCAACAAACTGATTGAGTGGCAGATTGTAATAGGTTGTATCTCCCAATATATCAAATGCTGGACCATCTCGTGTGGGTTGAAGTGAAACAAGCTCTGGTGCTAAATTATCAAAAATGAATGCTATGTTAATTGCTTCAGTTCTATTATTTGCTTTGTCTGCTCCAATAATCTCAACAGTATACTGTCCATCCTGGATTCCATCTGTGGCTAATAGCGGAGCTCGTAATTGCCATCTTATTTTATTACTTGATATTTGTGTCTGTTCACCTAACACTAAGCTCCCGTCTGGACTCTTTAAACGTATAGATGATGCGGGAAGATCGAGTTCTATATTATCTTCTAATTCCGCTTCAACATAGCTTGTTCTTCCACTGAGTCCGCTTCCTTGTGTGAATTCTTCTCTGTTTGTCTTTAGACTAATTAGTGTTGGAGCCGTGTTATCAAAGGTAAAGTTCGCTGTACTTGAAGCACGGGTACCGATACTGTTAAATATGGAGACTGTTACTTCATAATTTCCATTTTCTGAGAGGTTGTCAAGGGGGTTTCCCAGTGTAAATTCTGCTTTGTTATTCCCCGTAACAGTTAAAGCACCGCTAAGGTCTGTGCCGTTAATAGGCTTAATCTGTATTTTTGAAGTATTAAAGTCGAGCGGCGTGCCGCCACCAGCATCTGCTGTAAAACCAATTGTCTGAATTGAGGTATTGAAAAACGAGCCATTTATCAGTGGGATTGAATCATTAATTGTTATACCGGTGATACGCGGTTGTTCAGAGTCAATTGTGATCTGTTCTGTTATTATCTCATCAGTATTCCCACCATAATCTATTGCAGATAATTTCAACCGATAACTTCCATTCTCAAGATTTCTATTATTGCCATCCTTTCCATCCCATTCAAAGGTATGCTTGACTTCTTTGGTTACACCCGGCAATTGTATCCTGCGTCCGATGGGTTCGCTATCAGAAGATCTCAGGATTTCTAACCACGCTTCTTTAACATCTTCGCTTAATGTATAGGAGACAGGAACCGTGTCAGATTCAGAGTCAAGATTAGATGATAACTCACTTTTGCCGACACTGACATCCTCAATTGTAGGTTTTGTTTTATCTAATCTCGCTGTTTTATTCTTTGTAAGATCTGATGCATCTTGAGTGCTACCATCCGGGTCATCACTAACACTCTCATCTGTAAGTTCTACCGTAATTGTGTAAACTCCATCAGGAAGTGCCTGTCGAATACTTTTGCCATCAATGTCAGTAACTTTAACCGCCCCATCCCATATCAAGCGTACGGTCTGATTCTTTTCTATTGTAGTACCTTCGTCTGACTTAGCGATGATTATTTCATTCCCGTTACTCTCCGTTTTTATAATGTAGGTATACTTCTGAGTATCTTCCCCAAAATCGCTGGTGGTAAAGGTGATGGTAAGTTTTTCAGTTGTTCCATTGAAAACCGAATCACCGTTTGCATCAACGGATAGACTTGATAGACCCGCCCAGGCAGGCGAATGTATAACGAACAGAACAAAAAATAACTGAAATACTAATAAGTGTGCCCAACGTAATCTGAATGGAAATATAGGACACTTTTTGTCAGGACACACAACAGAAAGCCTTTTATTGATTATTGTCACGCATTTTCCCCCACTACTGCAAGTTTATATCTTAAATATATATGATACGCATCAATTCCGCACGGATTCACAAGCACTGTTTTCTGAATGGCACATCCCTTTAAAACACAAATATAGAACACAAATAAAGGCACATTCAGATAGATGAGCAGATAGATGGCATCAAAAAATTATACTGGTCAAACACCCTTATATCTATTGGAAGGTTTTTAGATTTAATAACAGATATAGTATTATTTCAATTGCTTAGTTAGACGCAACTATTATAATTAGGTTGATAAAAACCGAATTCCGTAGATGGTTGAGGTACGAAACCCGACACATAGTTTATATAAAGACTTCACTGTCGAGTTTCGCTTCGCTCTATCCGACCTACGAAAAGACAATAATGGTAATTGATCAATTAGATTTGGTATAATCTAACCGATTTCACCCTTCTCAATCATTGTCAGAAGTGCTGAATCTTCAGCGGTAAGTGGCAATGTTATTTTCGCGCGTTCTCTGCTTGAGTGATAGGTCGCGAAGATAAGCTCAGTGGCTTGCATGGCTTTGCGTCCGCTCAGTTCAGGTTCGCGTCCTGTCTTGACGCTGTCAATAAGGTCAAGGACAGAAAGTGTCGTATCATTACCTCTCGGAGTGACATCACTGAGATCGGGTCGTTCCCACTCTGTTGAACCTTCACGCAGGAGCTTAACAGGTGCACCACCACCAACATCAACAATACCTTTTGTACCGATGATACGGTTAGAGAAACCTTTTAAGGATACACCGCCTGTCGTCAAAAGACCTTCAACACCGTTTTTCCATCTGTACCACGATAGACCGCTATTTTCAACACGCGTTCCGAAAACAATTCTCTCATCTGTTACATCTATCTGACCAATAACCCACTCAACTGGTTCGTCATTATTATAAAAAAAGAACATGTCGAACCAGTGTGTTCCCCAGTCAAGTAGATTCGGACATGAACCTTCTATACGACGTATCTCACCGATCGTTCCATCATTTGCCAGCTGTTTAGCCTTAATAAACTGTGCACCAAACCGGCGTTGATGACAAAAAGTGATTACAACATCATTATCTACACACGCTTGGTAGAGTGCTTTTGCGTCACCCCACGTAGGTGCCATCGGTTTTTCTGAATGAATCGCTTTGATACCACTATTTGCAGCCGCAATGACCATATCTCTATGAAGCGCAATCCACGTACAGACGCTGACGAAGTCGAGCGATTCCTTCTCCAACATCTCATGATAATCTTCATAAGTCCTTGGGACATCAAACTGTTCGGAGAATTTTTCGCGAGCCCCTGCAACGGGATCAGCACATGCGACGATTTCAACATCTGGTGATGCCTTATATCCATTTGCATGTGCGCGTCCCCGTCCACCACAACCTATAATACCTGCTTTAAATGTTGCCATAATTAGTTCCTTTCACTGTTTAATTCTAACCTTACCAATACAAACAAAAACAATTTTGATGTTGACGTTTAGTTCAAATACTGCTATACTCTATCACAAATTCATATTGAAACTCAAGTTACTTTTTTGATATAAACGACAGGATGGAGCTGCATGAAAGTTGTGACTGCAGCACAGATGCGTCAAATTGACAGTTATACTATTGATGAAATTGGGATCTCTGGTATTGTTCTGATGGAAACTGCGGGGAGTCAAATCGTCCGCAAAATTGAACAATACTTTCCGAAGGCACAACGTGTCAGCATATTTGTCGGAAAAGGGAACAATGGCGGAGATGGTTTAGTCATTGCACGACAACTTGCACATGCTGGACGTGAAGTGCTTATCTTCCTTGTTTCATCTCCTGAGACTTTTGTTGGAGAAGCACGGGTAAATCTGGATATAGTTGAAAAAATCGGACTGCACATAATTGAAGTATTGACAGATGATGCGCTGAAAAAAGTACATGCTCCCATTGCGAATTGCGATCTATGCGTAGATGCTATCTTCGGTACGGGATTGCACAGTGAAGTGCGTGAACCTATCGCGAAGATCATAGACGTTATCAACGACCAATCTACACCTATTCTCGCTGTTGATTTACCATCCGGGTTAAATGCAGATACGGGTCACCCATTAGGGACTTGCATCAAAGCAGATACGACAATCACAATAGGTCTGCCAAAAAGGGGGTTATTGGTTCAACCCGGGACAGAACTTGCTGGTAATTTAGAAATCATTGACATAGGATTTCCACAACAAGCAATTGATGCTCAGAACATTAACGTAAATTGGACAACAGAAAAACAAGCGATGGATTGGATGCCACGCCGTTTCAACGCTTCTCATAAAGGAACTTATGGACGCGTCTTAGTCATTGCTGGTGCTACCGGAATGACAGGCGCAGCCGCACTCACAAGTGAAGCAGCATTACGGGTTGGGGCTGGATTGGTAACACTCGCTATTCCGAAAAGCCTGAATTCCATCATGGAGGTTAAGCTATCTGAGGTTATGACATTACCCATGCCAGAAACGGATGCAGGAAGTATAGCAGAATCAGCAGTCATGCCTATATTGGAACATGCAGAGAAAACAGAATCTGTCTTGGCTATTGGTCCCGGTCTTTCTCAACATCCTGAGACAGTAAAATTTGTTCATCAACTGATACGGGAAAACAGAAGACAGAAACTCGGTTTGCGGATGGTAATTGATGCGGATGGATTGAACGCATTGGCACAGGAAAAAGAACTTATCTCAATGCTGGAATCGGAAACGGTCTTAACGCCACATTTAGGTGAGATGTCTCGTCTAACAGGAACGTCCATACAAACATTAACGTTAGATGCGATTTCTACAGCAGAAGAATTTGCAAAACAGCACGAAGTAACCCTTGTATCTAAAGGGGCACCTACTATTTTAGCAACCCCAAAGGGTGATGTTTGGATCAACTCAACAGGTAATCCGGGGATGGCGACAGCTGGTATGGGGGATGTGTTAACAGGAACTATAGCTGGACTAATAGCACAAAACCTACCCGTTGATATAGCAGCCATACTCGGTGTCTACATACATGGATTAGCAGGCGACATCGCAGCAGATAAGATAGGAATGCACGGTCTTTTAGCCGGAGATGTCCTCCTGTCAGTACCAAAGGCGATGTCTCAATTGATATAAGTCTTGCAGAAAAGGTGAAATGTATGCGTAATTTATTGTGCGTTACATTAATAGTATTGTACTATGCACTGATTCTTGGTCTAAATGCAGAAGCAGATACACACGACTTGTATGTGCAGCATGTAGAACAGGCGTTTAAGTCTCTATTTCAAGGCAATAACGAACAGGCAATAACTTCTTTTGAGGCAGCACTCGCTATTGAACCAAATCATTATGAGATATTGCATTATTTAGGTATGTCGTATACACAAGATAAATCTTGGAAGAAAGCGGTAGATGTCTACAAACGCGCTTTAAGACTGAAATCAGATAGTATTGAAGTGTTTTATTCATTAGGTTTGGTTTATTTCAACCTAAACCAATGGGCGGATGCCGCGGTACAGTTGAAACAGGTCATTGCGCTTTCACCGCATCATGCACGAGGTCACGAATCATTGGGTAAGGTATACGTAAAGCTTCGGCAATATCCGGATGCTATTGAGATTCTAACGAAAGCTCTTGAACTTAAACCAAACTCTCCAGGGAATTACAACGAACTCGGTAACGCTTACCTCAAAACTAAGTCATACGCTGAAGCGATTACTAACTTTAAGAATGCAATCAAATACGGTCCTTCCAACTTTGCAGAACCGCATTACGGTCTCGGCACTGCATATATGCACACAGGAGAGAGAAAAAAGAGTAGAAGCGAGATGCTATTGTATCAGCAGTTACAGAAGCAGAACGTTGAATATGAACGGTTTACACGTCAGACAAAGATTGAACCCAATAACCTTGAAGCGTGGACAGGTTTAGCCAAAATACTGATGCAGCAGAAAATCTACAATGAGGCAATCCCTGCATTACAGAAATGCATTACGTTAGGTAAATCTCAAAATGCATCTCCCGACACAATCGCCGGATTCCATCACGGACTCAGTCAAGCATTTCTCAATCTGAATTATCCAAAACACGCACTGGAAGCTGTCGGTAAGGCAATTCTACTTTCACCAAAACAATCAATATTCTATAATACACTCGGCAGTACCTATGCGCGATTAGGCATGATCCAAAAAGCAATTCCAGCCTATCAACAAGCGATAGCCCTGGATAGTGAACAACCCTACTATCATCTGAATATCTCTAAACTGTATCAGAGTATTGGTAATAGAAAACTCGCGCAAGAACATTATCAAGCTTACGAGTTTTACCTATCAAAACAGAAAAACAGAACCGAATGAAAATAAGACTACTCTTCTCTACTATTCTATTTGTTCTCTCAAACGCAATCCTCTGTTCTGTGTTTGCTCAGAAGACAGATAATCAGATGATTTTAATTCCTGCTGGCACATTTACGATGGGTAGCGAAAAACGGGCAGACGATGAAAAACCTTCACATAAGGTCTACTTGACTGCCTATTATATAAGCAAGTACGAAGTTACGAACGCAGCATACCATGAATTTTGGCTGAGCCTACAAGACAATAAGGCAAAGGCAATGCTACACACACCTGAAGACTTTGCACATCATCCCCATATAGGTCAATGGCCTGAACGTGCCAAAAAACACCCGAATCATCCCGTCGTTGGCGTCTCTTGGCATGATGCTAAAGCTTATGCCGAATGGAAAGGGATGCGACTTCCGACTGAAGCAGAATGGGAAAAAGCTGCAAGGGGTTATACAGATAGGACATTTCCCTGGGGAAACGCTTTTGAACTGTTCGCAAATACTGCCGATGGAAATGATGGTTACGAAAACCGGCTTGCACCTGTTGGAAGTTATCCGAAAGGAAAAAGCTTTTTCGGGATAATGGATATGGCAGGTAATGTGTGGGAGTGGACCGCTGATTGGTATAGTGACGTCTACTATTATCACTCACCGAAACAGAATCCAGAAGGACCTGACGTCGGCAGCTGGCGTGTCGTTAGAGGCGGTTCATGGATTGATAAGCTTGCTCGCTGTACCACAACATTCCGCTTCTATTTTTATCCTTCCTTAAAGACCTCCTTCGTAGGTTTCCGTTTAGCAAAGACTGCTGAACCTAATAGTAAATAGTCCTACATGAAAAAAACATATATGCTAAAGTTCATGCCTCATCTCTTCACTTTTCTGTTTTTATTTATAGCAGTATGGACATCAGCGGAAACGTTACCTGTTTTTGTAGATGTCACGGAAGAAGCAGGAATAGGCTTTAAACACAACAACGGTAAGACAGAACATAAGCACATTATTGAGACGATGGGGTCAGGTGCAGTCTTTTTTGATTACAATGCAGATGGAAATATCGACCTATATTTCGTCAATAGTGGTACTGTTCCTGTAGAGGGGGTGTCAATAGACACCATCAAGAATACTGGCGCAAATGTGCTCTATCACAATGAAGGTAATGGAAGCTTCACTGATGTTACAGAAAAGACAGGTGTTGGTGATATCGGCTTTGGGATGGCTGCATCTGCAGGAGATATTGATAACGATGGGGATGCAGACCTATATATATGTAACTTTGAACAAGATAGTCTATATAAAAATAACGGAGATGGGACTTTTACCAATATAACTGAAGCTGCAGGTATTGACAATACACTCTGGAGCATTGCATCCATTTTTTTGGATTATGATTTGGATGGAGACTTAGACATCTTTGTTGTCAACTACCTCATATACAAAACATCCATGCCGATAACGAGATACAAAGGAATTATCGGCTACGGTCATCCTCGAAGTTATGAAGGAACAGCGGATGTCCTATATAAGAATAACGGAGACGGAACTTTTACAGACGTTGCTGAAACAGCTGGACTTGTAAATCCCACAGAAGGTCGTGGAATGGCTGCCGTTGCATTAGACTACAATAACGATCTGTATCCCGATATCTATGTCGCTAACGATACCAATCGTAACTTCCTGTACCATAACAACGGAGATGGAACATTTACCGATGAAAGCCTTTTTCTGGGTGTCGGATATGATGAAAACGGTGTCGCTGAAGGGTCTATGGGGGTAGACTATGGTGACTATAACGGTGACGGATTGTTTGACATCATCATCGCAAATTCAGAAAAAACGACACTCTATAAATTACAGAAATTGGGGGAAGAGGGATTTCTCTTTACAGAGACATCTGCTGAGAGTGGATTACAGCAACCTACGTTACCTTATGTCGGTTTCAGTCCGCTTTTCATAGATTTTGACAATGATGGATACCTTGATGTTTTCTGTGCAAACGGACACCCGCAAGATGCAATTGAAACATTGACGCTTCATCACGAAACATATTCCCAACGTGATCAACTCTTTCATAACGCTGGTAACGGTACTTACGTTGAAGTATCACAGACATCGGGAAAGTACTTCTCCGAAAAACTTGTCGGCAGAGCTGCTGCTTATGCTGACTATGATAACGATGGAGATATTGACATTGTTATCACAAATTCCAATCAGCGTGCAGTCTTACTGAGAAATGAAGGTGGAAACAGGAAGAATTGGCTCAGTATAAAACTTGTTGGCACACGCAGTAACCGTCATGGTATCGGCACAAAGGTGAAAATTGTATCGGACGAAATTACCCAGATCGCAGAAGTCAAAAGCGGCTCAAGCTACGCATCCGGAAGCGATACGCGATTGTGGTTCGGCTTGGACAACATTGAAAAAATTGATAGAATTGAGGTAATATGGCAAAGCGGCCTCCTACAGAACTTACGAAATACTGACGTTAATCAAATACTGACAATAACAGAACCTAAATAAAAACTTTCACACATCGTCATAACTCATGCCGAAATTGATAACATCACTTTTAGTCTCTATATCTATATTCTTCTCAACAACGCTTTCAGCTGAAGAACTTCCTATATTCGTAGATACCACTAAGGCAGCGAGGATAAACTTTAAACACAACAACGGTAAGACAGACCATAAACACGTTATTGAGACTATGGGGTCCGGTGTCGTCTTTTTTGATTACGACGCAGATGGAAACATTGACCTGTATTTCGTCAACAGTGGACCTGTGCCTATTGATGGAATATCAGATAAGACCAAAAAGGAAAATGGTTCAAATGTCCTCTATCGTAATGAAGGAAACGGACACTTTAAAGATGTTTCTGATACAGCGGGTGTTGGAGATATTGGATACGGTATGGCTGCATCCGCAGGAGACATTGATAACGACGGGGATGCCGATCTATATGTATGCAACTTTGAACGGGACAGTCTTTATGAAAACAACGGAGATGGAACGTTCACAAATATTACGGATGCTGCTGGAATCAACAACTCACTTTGGAGTATCGGCTCCGTCTTTCTGGATTATGATTTAGATGGTGATTTGGACATCTTTGTTGTCAATTATCTTATCTATAACGTTGCCATGCCTGCAACAAAATTCAAAGGACTAATCGGCTATCCTCTACCTCGTAGTCTTGAAGGTACCGCAGATGTTCTCTATAGAAATAATGGAAACGGAACTTTTACTGATGTCGCAGAAACAGCAGGACTTGTAAATCCAATAGAGGGACGGGGTATGGGAGCGATTGCTCTTGATTACAATAACGACCTGTTTCCAGATATCTATGTCGCTAATGACACAAACCGCAATTTCCTGTACCACAACAATGGTGATGGCACATTTACCGATGTAAGTCTATTCCTCGGCGTCGGATATGATGACAACGGTTTCCCAGAAGCATCTATGGGGATAGACTACGGTGATTTTGACCGTGATGGATTGTTAGATATCATAATCGCGAATTTTGAAAAGGCAACACTCTATAAGGCACAACACCTTAGCAAACCTTTTGGGCAGAAACCCGATGAAGGAGAGGGAGAATTTCTCTTCGTTGATATCACTGCTGATAGCGGATTACTACAACCTACGCTACCCTTCGTCGGTTTTAGTCCACTGTTTTTAGACTATGACAATGACGGTTTTCTGGATGTTTTTTGTGCTAATGGACATCCTCAAGATATAATTGAATTATTGAACGACCATGAAACTTACGCACAACGAGACCAGCTTTTTCATAACAAGGGTGATGGTACATATCTTGAAGTATCACAGACATCGGGTCCGTATTTCTCTGAGCAATTTGTCGGTCGTGCTGCTGCTTCTGCTGACTATGATAACGATGGAGATATTGACATCGTAGTTGTCAACTCCAATCAAAGAGCAATCTTACTCAGAAATGAAGGCGGAAACAGCAAAAATTGGCTTAGTGTTAAACTCGTAGGCACCCGTACCAACCGAGACGGAATAGGGACAAAGGTGAAAATTGTATCGGACGAAATTACCCAGATCGCAGAAGTCAAAAGCGGTTCAAGTTATGCTTCAGGAAGTGATACACGCCTATTATTCGGTTTATACGAAGCGGAAAAAGTTGATAGCATTGAGGTCGTATGGCAAAGCGGCATCGTTCAAAAGTTAGAAAAAACTGATGTTAATCAAATACTGATAATAACAGAACCTGAATAGTAATACCATGTCTAATTGATCAATTACCATTATTGTCTTTTCGTAGGTCGGGTTGAGTTTGTGAAACCCGACATGGAAGTCATTATCTAAACCTACGTGTCGGGTTTCGTTCCTCTACCCGACCTACAAAATAGCACTTGACAAAGCAAAAAACCCGTATCCAATTAGGAAACGGGTTTTCTGTTTGTAAAGTCAGCAGGGACATTATTTTCGTTTAATATCTGCCCAAGTTGTTGTAATCTTGTTGCGGGGTTCAACTGGCGTAAGAACACTCAGAAATTGTCCATCAAGTGTTGGTGCGATCTGCAGGTCAGTATCAGTCTCATCAAAACGCAGATTAACATAATCACCACCACCACCTTCGCCGCACTTATAGTGGAGGAAGTTTTCACCTGGGATTAGGTCTACCTCTGTTGGCCGCGTTACGTTTCTGGGACCACCTGTCCAATCAGGATTGTCATACACCTTAGTTCCGTTCAACCATATCTCTGCGTAATCATCATGAGCTGGATACATTGTGGTTGTGCGTTCATCAGGAGACAAGATCAGCAGAATACCGTGCCAAGTAAAGTCGTTCAAAGCATTAGGACCGAAAGCCAGGGACATGTTATTTGTCACCTCTGTGTCAAGATCGACTACAGACCAAACCAGCGTACCGCCGTTATCGGGTAAGTAGACCGCTCCTTGTCCAGTCAGTCCAGCTCCGTAACGGGTGGATACTGAGTAATTATTATAGTCGTCATTAGTGCCCGTGGCAAGATAGTCCTGTCCAGCAGAGGCGTTAAACCCGCCAGTATTTGTGACTAAATCAAGTGCCCACCATTTTTCAATCCATTGATCACCTGCAGGTTGCCAATCTTGTGCAAATGCTGTCGGTGCAATGGTTAAACAAGCAATTGTGAATAAAATTGCTAATTTCTTCATAGCTATGAAATCTCCTTATTCCTTTTACAGTATGCTCATATTTGAGTTTATGCGTAAGAGGCGCGCTTATCAAAACATTCAAATTGAGCAACACATACTAATTTATCTTATTCCGGCTTGCTAGCTGTGCCGAAATTCTGTTTATAATCAATAAATAATAATGAAACCGTGAGAGGTAACATAATTCTTAAATCAAATTATAGCACTTTTCAATAAAACATGCAATGAAAAAAATCAGGGATAATGTTATAATTATAAACGATTGCAGTCTTATAGTCAAGTTTTTAATCACCTTAATTCAATTTGCTATATCAACTGCTACTCCACTATCAGCTGAAGCATAGATCGCATCTGTAATCTGCTGAACGACAAGTGCTTGTTCCAATCCCGTAATCGGTTGTCTATTTCCCCGTATTGCCGCAGCAAAATCTGTTAGAGGATTATTGTAGTGTGGACCTTTAGTATCTTCACCGTCTTCAAGTGGATTTGAGCTGACACCGTCAACCGTCGTTGTTTGGCTATGCACAATATTATTAGGATTACCGTCTCCCATTCTGAGTTTCAGTGCACCTTCTGATCCGATTATCTCCCAATCTGAATGTGAGTGAGATGCCATGAATTCACCACGTTCAAGATTAATTACTGTGCCATCTTCACAACGCACATGCGCAGTATAGTGTGTCTCTGCATCAGAACCTGGCGCAATATGTGACTCAAATACGGGTGGAACAGTCCATGTCTGTGCAAACACAGTTTTAGGTTTGAGTTGCCATCCGGTGATGCCGAGTAGATAATCAATATCGTAACATCCCCAGTTTACCAAGATACCGCCGCCATTGAGTGCTTTTATCAGTCGCCATGCAGGTCTTGGTGAATTGGGTTCTTTCCCACATCCTCTTAAGGCGCGACACTGCACAGTCCGTAATTCTCCTAATCCACCCGATGTGATGAGTTCCGTTACCAATCGTGCAGCTTTGTTGAAGCGATTTCGTGACGAACAGCATCCAGATACTAACGCACCACGGGCAGCTATCAGTTGATTCACTTCATCAACGTTCATAGCAATCGGTTTTTCTAAGAGGACATGTTTACCGCGTTCATAAGCACGTAATGCGACTTCCGTTCTGTATTGTGTGGGAAATGCTAAGACGACTGCTTCTACTTCTGGATCGTCCAACAGATCAACATCGTTGGTATATACTTTTGGTGGATTGAAACGTTCTGCAGCGCGTTCTCTGTAGGATTCCACTAAGTCAGCCGCTGCAACCAGTTCAAGGTTCTCAGAGTCAGATGCAATACTGAGATGTCTACTTCCGATGACGCCACAACCAATAACACCTATTTTTACAGGTTCCATATAATCTCCAATTCGATATATATTTGTTAGTGTCAGCATAAGTATTCCAGATTTTTGTGTTGATGTCAAGTTAATTTATCCTTTTCAACAACGATAGGTAGTTGAATTATTAAATGGTCCAAATTCTAACGAGTGTTCCAACTATTTGTAGTACCTGATTTATTACATCATTCGGCATATCACCCGCATACCTGGCATCTCTTTCTAACCAATCAAGACTTTTGATGTGATCAGCAAGAATCACGCCGGTTAGTTTGATAAAACCTGTAGAGTCTTTGTTTAGAATTGTTACTTCTGGAGGAATAGAGACATCAAGGTCTCTTCGGTAGGAAGCACGGCGGGTCGTAATCGGACACATTATTGCAAGACGTAACCTGCAATTGTATTTTTCATCTGAAAGCACAAGAGCTGGACGCACATTTGCTTGTTCATGTCCCGCTTGTGGATCGAAGTCAACCCACACTATATCACCACGGCGTGGAATATACATAGCAAATTTACCATACCTCCTTGCCTACCGGTTTTCCTGTATCCACTTCCTCGGAAGAATTAGACTTCAACTCTTTAATATCTGGTTCTGGTATGTTGGCAAGAAGTTGTTCAAGTGTATATTTTGGCGGGGGGACAGGTCCTACTTCTTTTTTAGGGAGAGTCGACACATCGGCACCTGCTAATGTATTAACCTGTTCAGGTATATCAGGTTTTTTGAATTGTGATGTATCTCTTTTTGGATTGGCAATTGGTTTTGGCATAACGTGCAACTCCTTGTTTTCAACAATGTAATTTTAAAACCTCTGCCCTTCTGTTTGTGCTATTATAAATGTTAACATACTTCAAATCCGCTTGCAAGTCAAATTGGGTGTGTAAAGTTTTTGTCACTAAAATATCATGCGGCTCTTGTTTCCAAAGTTGAGACATCTATTTTTTTGGGAGACGAGTCATCTACTGGGTCTGGATACCAATATTTTTGCCAAGTCTTGTTCTTATACATACATCTCAGTTCAAGGATAGACTGGAGACCTTCATCTGTCCATCTCATAGATGCGCGTCTACATCTTTGTGCCACAAGGTGTTTACAGGCACTCTCAATCACACCGCTTCCAATCATATAGCCTTTTTCTCTAAACAGTTTATACTGCATGCGTTTAGCATGTTTTTGGAAATACCTCGCCTCTCTTTCTAATATCTCGGATGTGTCTGGATCCTTCGTAGATAACCCACGAATGCATGCGACAACTTCTGTGATGTTCCCATCTTGAAGAAGGGGTTCTACCTCTTCTATCCACTCTTTTATCTTTTCGGTTTCAGCCTCACCGAAAGCGACTTTAGCCACATCATATAGATGTGATTTTGCATGCATAATATCTACAACCTGAACAGCATTTGGGAAGTGTTCATCTGCCAAGTTCCATATCCACGCAGCACCATCACCAATAAACACAATCTCTTGATCCATTATATCTTCTTGATAGATACCACTATGGGTTGCTAACGCATATAAATCCTTGCCACACTCTATAGCATTCTGACGACTGGCAGTATAACGAATACTTTCAGGACGCGCTCTGGAGATACCATTTGGTCCCAGTATCGGAAAAGTTCTACAAACGGAACTTACTTTTGTTTCTTTCCAACCCCCTGGTGAGTTCGTATGACATCCATCCGTACTTACAACCCAATGCTCATTGGGAGCAAGGGTTTGGCATTCCACTTCTTCCAACGCACGCACATCTTTTGTCCATTCACGCACTTTCTTATGAAGGGTCGTGTGGCTGACGCTAACTCCCAGACGTGTCAACTCATCAGCGGCCATCCTATAGTCAAAGTGTGCCGCAAAAAAACACATCAGTTCAGCAACACGAGGCGTGTATTTACCTTTCAACTTCTGCTTTGTATCCCAAGGGAAATGATAATGTTTGTCTTCACAATAATACATCCAACGCTCAACACCAATATCACCACATAGCGTCGTAAACTGGCGACCTCTCTTTCGCCAAGGACGACACGCCTTTCCACACGTTGGACACGACACCGGGTCTGTCTCTTTTACCGATGCTTGATCTAACGCATGCAACTCAAACAACTTTTGTCTTAATGCCTGAGTGCGTTCTAAAATAAGGTGTTCTACTTCACTAAACGACAGAGAAGAATCACGACCAAGACCGCTTACTAAATCGCAAAAATCATCCACTATAGCCTGGGCTGCTTCTTCATTTTCTTTGACTTTACAACTATTAATTGATATACTAAACATAAGGTATCCCTTCCTTTGGAAAAGTAAATATAATACCATTTAAATTATATATTTTCCCTTTTATATATTTTTGATTTCTGCTATACTTTTTTTAATTCTACAACTTAGAGGTTAGAAATCAATGAACATCAAACCCCCAGAGATTACAGAAAGTGTTTCAGAGTTGAAGCGTTTGATAAGAAAATCACCAAAAGGTTTTCACAAGCAAAGACTTACAATGCTATATCTATATCGGAGCGGCCAGGTAAAAACTCGTAAAGAAGCAGCAGAGATGATAGGTGTCCACCGAAAAACGGTTGGAAAATGGTTATCAACTTATGCCTCCGCAGGACTTAATGGACTTTTGGAACGAGATTATTCCTCTGGGCGTCCTCATCAACTCACTAAAGAACAACAAGAACTTTTGCGTGAGAAACTCCAAGACCCGGAAGGTTTCTCAAGTTACCACCAGATTATAGATTATATTGAAGAGACATTTGGTGTCAAAATGAACTATCATGCTGTTTATGCTTTAGTCCACTATAAATGGAATGCCAAACTCAAGGTGCCCCGCAAAAGTCACGAAAAAAAAAACGAAAAAGCGTGTGATGAGTTCAAGCTAAACTTCGGAGAAACAATCAAGACTGCCATTTCAGAGAAAGTTTCTTCTTTTGAAACGATCCGGATCTTTTGCCAAGATGAGACAAGATTTGGTCTATTGCCTGTTTCATATCGGCGTATTACCTTGCCCGGTATCAAACCGATTACTAAGGTCAGTTATACTTATGAGAACTTTTATCTATATGGTGCTGTAGAACCGATAACAGGACAAAGTTTCTTTCTTGAGATGCCTTTGCTCAATGGTTCTTGTTTCCAAGTATTCCTTGATGAGTTTGCTAAAGTTTATCATTCATCTCTAAATGTCCTTGTTCTTGATAATGGGCGTTTTCATCACGGGAAATCTCTACAAATACCTGATAATGTCATTTTGGTTTTTCTACCACCTTATAGTCCTGAACTGAACCCTATAGAAAGACTTTGGCAAGACACAAAAGCAAAGTTATTTGAAAATGTCTTCACAGCCATAACAGAAATGCAGAACAAACTTACCGAAATATTGAAAAAATATACGGAAACCACTATTGCAAGTATAACAAATACCGATTATATAACAAAAGTGGCAAATGGAATATAATTTAATACAAATGGTATGACAAACTACCAACACTGCTCCACCTCCGAGTGTTCCAATGGTAAGTTCTCTAATCTCGGTTTGTTTGTGTTCATCGTAATAATCTCTGGGGTCAACTCTCGTGAAATGAATGCTGTCAAAAATAATATCACATTCTCTTATTTTTTCAACAAAATTTAAACTCACAGGTTACTTTAAGTCAGGATTAAGAATTTCAGTGCGTATGCGTAAAACATAAGGACTTTTTGGTGAAAGTGCATAAGCCTTAGATATTTCACGTTTCGCATCTGTAAGACGATTTAGCCGAAAGTACACATACGCACGAGTTGCAATGTGTGTGGGACTGGGGTCAATTGCGACTGCTGCTTCAGAAAATCTAAGAGCTTCGTTTAGCAATCTATTCTCTTTTGCAAGCAATGATGCTAACGCATCTTTAGGAAACGGTACATTAGGTGCATGTTTTATTGCTTGTCTATAATCTGTCTCAGCCTTATGTGATAGACCGCGCTTGAGATAGATGTGTCCTCTCCACAAATATCCTGGTGCCCACGACGGATTCTTCTGGATACCAGAAGTTAAGGTGTTTTCTGCTCCTTTTAAGTCTCCTGACGTCTCGCACAGTTTTGAAAGTTGATAGTAAGTATCCATAAATTCCGGTTCATGATCGATTAATGTATGAAAATACGATTCTGCTATGTTTCTGTTACCAAGTCTTGATTCTATCATACCCAAATGTAGCAAAGCCTGTATGGATTGGGGTTCTCTGTTTAGTACTTTCTGATACGTCTGCTTTGCTATATCTAAGTTATCTAACTGCATCTGCACATAAGCATAGTCTTTCAAAGCAGGTAGGTAAGTCTCATCTGTTTCAAGCGACTTTTTTAGCAGTTCCAATGCAGGAATCCCTTGTCGGTTTTTCATAAATGGAAGTGCTTGTTGCCGATAGACTTCTGCCAATGACTGTTTATAACGTCTATTCATAGATTCTGATCCTTCAACATCGCCGAGCCTTGTCAAAATATCAGCAAGTGATCTATAGAATATCGGTTCGTCAGGTGTATTTTGTATAGCCTTTTCATAGTAGTGTCGTGCTAATGTGAAGTTCCCACGTCTTGCTGCGACTTTACCGCGTCCATAAGCAGCACGTCCCAAAGTTTTATCCAAAATCAGAGCGTGTCGGAAGACTGCATCCGCCTCATCAAGTCTGTTAAGTTTTAGTAACACATGTCCCAGGTTGCTGTATGTAACAGTATTATCTGGATAAAGCTGGACTGCAACGATGTAATATCTACGTGCCTTTTCTAAGTTGTTACGTTCAGTTTCAATCTGCGCCAACGCAATGTACCACGTCACGGGTGTATTTGTTCCTGCACCTTTGACAGCCCTTTGGAACAGTTCATCAGCCTTTTCAAGTTGTTTATTGCGATGGTAAGCGGTCGCAAGTTTCGCTTCCACAAAAGGCTGGTATGCGAAACGTTCAGGTTGCGTCGACGCAGAGATGCGTTGTAATGACTGTTGATATACGCTAATCGCTTCTGGGTAATCTCCTAACTTTGCTAAGGAATCACCTTGTCCAATGAACGCAGTAAGAAGTTCCGGTTCCTCTTTTGTGAGTGAGCTGTATAAATCGAGTGCTTGCTGGTAGTTTTCCGCTTTGAATGCGTTTTGTGCTTTCTGAAGTTTTTCCTGAACGATTTTTGGATAAGTTGATATATCCCATGATGTCACATCTGCAAGCACAGAAAAAGTCAATAGGAAAAAAATAATTAAGAAAAAAGAACGATATAGTAGGGTTTTCATCGGGTTATTTATCGGTTTTAATGTTTATCACTGATACACGATTAAGGGCATCATCTAAGATATACCAAGGGTCGTCTTCTTTCTGCTTAACTAACCACTTTTTGAATGATATTTCAGCGATGTTATTCCGTATCAGAATTGCGATCTCATCTTTTACTTCAGAATACTGTTTCTGACGGGAAGGTGTTTTCTTAACTAATTCAACGATCCGAAACCCTTCTGGTACAGGCATAGGTCCCATGTCGTCATTAGGTTTCATTTGCGAGACTATCTCTCCCAATGGTGAATCAGCATTCAGTGTAAGCGTATTGAAGGTAAGGGATGGATTAGATTTATAGTTCTGACGCACTTCAGCATAAGTATCTCCCTGTTTAAAGCGGAATGTTATATCCTCTGATAACGTCTTTAGAGATTGCTTTTGTATATCCGAACTACCCTTTGGGACAGAAACGAGAACTGAACGAATTGTGACAGTAGCGGGGGCAATGAAATGTTTCTTATTTGTTTCAAAATACTGCGGTGCTAATTCTTCGATCTCTTTACGATTAACAGAATTAACAAATTTCATTCTATAGTATTCA
Source organism: Candidatus Poribacteria bacterium (assembly GCA_965205065.1). GTDB lineage: Bacteria > Poribacteria > WGA-4E > WGA-4E > WGA-3G > MSPOR6. Next base: position 607,695 of record CBDBFT010000001.1, read on the forward strand.
TCATAGATAATGTGATCATATACCCATTTCTCCAATGCTTGGATTTCTATATCCTGCTTTTGCAATACCTGACTGAACTCTCTCTCTGATGTATATTCTTCTTGCATAGCAGTAATTCGTTCCGATATCTGTTTCTTTCGGTCAGTATCCGTAATACCGATTCTCTCTGCCTCTTGCAGGATAAACTTACGGTCAATTAAGTGATTTAGTTGCGTGCGTTTTTCGTTATCACTCGGTTCACTTGGAAGGTGTTTATCAATAATCGCATTGATTCGGAATTCGTTCACAAGTTCGCTTTGCGTAATTGCTTGCTTATTGACGACAGCGATGACGGAGTCAATCAATACTTGTGCCTCTGCAAGTACAGTAGTTATTGTGATTAGAATAGTGATATATGATGCTAAGATTATTGTGTGATTTAATGTTTTCATTGTGTAGATTATAATAATCGATAATGGAGTTTAGGTCAAGGAGTTTCGTTTGAATTTAGTTTCTGTATACTACTACATACGAGGCGAGGCATATTTGTGTGCTAAGAAATGGGAAGAAGCGAAAAGAGATCTGACTGCTGCCATATTGCAAGAAGTAGATATCTCGCAAGCGTTTCATAATTTGTTAGGTTCTGTTGTGTTTATTATGGTTGCAAGGTCCCATACCAAGACTGTCCCATCTTTGCTCTTGCTGACTAAGATATGACTGTCTATACTGAAGGATAAACTAACAATTTCATCTGTATGTCCTTTGAGTGTTTTCTTATGTTCACCAGTAAATGAATCCCATAGATGTAAAGGACCATCATACTTTCTGCTGGTGAGAATGCGACCATCCGAACTAAATTCCACATCCGAAACAACGTTCTGCAAAAAAACGTTCTGTGGAGATGGAAAATCTTGACGAGTAATTATACGTTTCTGCTCACCCGAGGCAACATCCCACATTCTGATTGTATCATCATTCGCGCAGCTTATCAACATGTTACTATCTGGACTGAAAGCAATGGATGTAATGCTATCGGTATGTCCAATAAGTGTATGTGTAAACTCACCCGAAGCAACATCCCACAGACCTATCTGAAAATCTGGTCCTGTCCATCCCTTACGATCAGACAGTGAAGTTGCTACCGTCTGAAAATCTGGACTCAGTTTAGATAGATCATCAATTTTAGGTTCATCTCCCTTTACGATATTAGTTTGTTTTTGCTTAAATGTTGCTACATCCCATAATTTGAAAGAACGATCCCAGAATACACTTAAAAGTGTTTTGCCATCGGAACTAAACTCTATATTGGAAAGTCCACCTGTACGCGTCCTGATAGTTCCCAATCTTTTTCCCGACTCCATATCCCTTATGCGAATAACACCGTAGAAATCTATACTTGCAAGCATTTTACCATCAGGACTAAACGAAAGGTCGTTAATAAGTTGTGTATGTCCTTTAAATGCTTTCTTTTGTTTGCCTGATTCAATATCCCATAAACAGATGGTTTTATTAGCTGCCGTTGCAAGTATAGTTCCGAGCGGACTAAATACCACATCTTGGATATCTTTCTTATGTCCTAAGAGCGTTTTCTCGTGTTCCCCTGTATTGACATTCCACATAAGAATTGTCTTTTTATCTATTACATCCTGAGTTGCTAATGTCTGTCCGCCTGGACTCAGCCATACCTTTTCAGTATTAGAAATATGACCCGTGATCGTTTTCTTGATCTCTCCTGTTGCGAAATCCCACAAATGAAGAAGTCCGTGCTCACTCCAACTTGCTAATGTCTTACCATCAGGACTAAATACTACGTTCTTGACAGGAGATGTGTGTCCAGTCATGGTTCTTTCAATTGTGCCAGTGGCAACATCCCAGAAATGTATTGTATTATCAGCATTCGGTCGTGCAAGAAGTTTACCATCCGGACTGAACGCAACTTTAGAAGCATAATTCCTTTCTTCTTGAATTGTCCGTAAATGCTTAAGTTCTTCAACATCCCACAAGTGTATAGTTTGATCTGAAGCTATACTTACCAATACTTTTCCGTCAGGACTAAATCTAAAATCCGTAACAGTGTTTTCATTTTTTAAGACAGTTTCACTATGTTCACCTGTTGGAACATCCCATAGCATGATATCAAAATTGCCACTTGTACTGGCAAGCTTCATCCCATCTGGACTAAAAACAGTTTTGTCTCGTGGAAATCCTTTATAGTGAGACAATGGAAGTTCTCCTGTTGACACATCCCAAAAGTCTAAGAAAAAATGATCCGCTGCACTAACTAATGTTTGTCCGTTGTTAATAAACGCAAGACTGCTAAGTGACCACATGCGATCTATTCTTAAGGTTCTCTTGAGAGTTCCTGTTGACACATCCCACAAACTGATGGGTCCGTCCTTTTCCCCACAGGCAAGTGTCTGGCTATCTGATGTGAAGGCAATATCTGCTATCTGTCCAGAGTTAGCCGACACCAGTGATTGAAATTCACCAGTATGTGCATCATACAACCAAATGCCAATAGCACTCACAACTGCCAATACGTTGCCATTAGGAGAATACACTAACATTTCAACGCTACCTTTACCAAACCGTGCCTTCACATTTTCCGGTAAGTTTAACTGTGGATTATCAGGAATAAACATCATGTGATCCGGATGTTCGCGTTTTGAAATAGTTTGCAGTATTAAAAGAACCGAAACGATGCCTACTATCAGAACAATTGAAAACAACGTCTTTTTCATTTTATGTCTTCTCCTTGATAGACTTCTTCTTAGTATCTGCCTTATTTCACGAGATCTGTTCTATTGATAATTGATTCCATATCCCATAGCAACACAGTTCCGTCTGCACTTGCACTTGCCAGAGTCTTCCCATCTGGACTAAACGAAATACCAAAGATCACACTGGAATGGTCTGTAAGTGTTTTTTTCTCCTCACCTGTAGCAACATCCCATAGTCTGACTTTGCTATCCCAACTCCCGCATGCCAGTGTTTTCCCATCAGGACTGAAAGACAAACTTCTAACAATAAAAATATCCGAACCTAAAACTCTCAGTAATACACCTGTGTTAACATCCCATAGTTTAACACTATCGTTATCTCCACTTGCAAGGATGTTTCCATTTGGACTGAACGTTACAGCAGATACACCGGATGTAAAATCAGTAAGTATTTTCTTCTGTTTTCCGTTGGTAACATCCCACAACCTAACGACACTTTCGTCCGAGCCCCCACCACTTGCCACTGTTTTCCCATCAGGACTGAACGCAAGCGACCTAACCGCGTCTGTATGTCCTTTGATAGTCTTCTGATGACGACCACTTCTTGCCTTCCACAAACGGATCGTCCTATCGTTGCTTGAACTTGCAAGAGTTTTCCCATCAGAGCTATAAGATAAACTTCTAATAGTAGAGTAAGTTTCTTTATCAGTAACATGTCCTTTGATAGTTTTTCTACTATTGCCGGTGTCTGAATCCCACAGTCGTATTGTCTCGTCAACACTACCACTTGCAAGTGTATTGTCAGAAGGACTAAATGCCAGGCACTCGACAGACCCTTTGTGACCGAAAAGTGTCTTATAGTGTAAACCTTCAACTATATCCCAAAGATGGATTTCTTTGGATGCTCCGAACGCAAGCATCTCTGAATCGCTGCGAAATGAAACGGACGAAATAGGTGCAAGGTGCCCGGTGATTGTCCGCTTGAGTTTTCCAGTGTCAACATCCCAGATGTATAGCATGTGATCGTTCCCCCAACTTGCAAGTGTTTTCGCATCAGGACTGAGTGCTATGTGCTCAACATCTGCAGAATGTGCTTTAAGAGTGTTTTTAAGTTGACCTGAATTCACATTCCATATACGGACGGTGTCATCCCGACTTGCACTCGCAAGAAATTGGCTATCATGACTAAACACAATTTTATTGATACTTTTCTCATGTCCCTTTAAGGTCGAATTATGTGTTCCTTCTGGCATTCTCCATATACGTATGGTTGTGTCCCAACTCCCACTTGCGAGTAACTTTCCATCTGGACTAAATGACAGGCTTTTTATAGTTTTCGTGTGTCCACCCAGTTCCATCTTTACGTCCCTTGTGATGAGATCGGATATACGTACTCTATTGTTATTATTGGATTCCGTAGTTGCCAAAAGTCCCTCATCGTTATTGAACCATATACTACACCCCAGCATAGGAATAAAACGCCTGTTTTTATTCCTATGGGTACCAGTAGAGACATCCCACAGGTTAATCCCGTATGTGTCCGTACTTACAATTGTTTTTCCATCATAACTAAACAGGAGATTTGTTATTCCCCCCTTATGTCCAACAAAAGACTGTTTAAGTCTGAATGTTGTCGTATCCCATAAATAGATAATTCTATCTGAGCTACCAGCGATGAGAATTTTTCCATCGTGACTAAACGCTGCATTCATAAAACCAGAACTTCCACCTGACAACACAGTTTGCATTTGATATGTGGTCGTATCATACAGCCATATACCTGTGGAAGTTACGACTGCTAAAATAGTACCATCCGGTGAATATGTTAATTCCTTTACACTTCCTTTACCGATACGCAGTTTAACATCCTTAGGTAGATTCAGTTGGGGGGACTCGTGAAGAATAACCTCACTCTGAAATGTTTCTTCTTGAGATTGACTTAAGACAAGACTCAGGATTAAAACAGCAATTATACCGCACAGGATAATGTAAATTGGACGTAGTTTTGTTTTCATCTAATCTATCTCCTGAATGATGCTTAGGATATCCCACACAAGGACAGTTCCATCTCTGCTACCACTGATAAGCGTCTTACCATCGGCACTGAAATCGATGCTCCTGACTGTATCATTGTGTCCTGTCAGTATTTTTATGCGTTTTCCAGTGTTTAAATCCCATAAGTTAACATAAGGTTCTCCAGCAGTACCTGGATCCCGTTTCGTCTCACTTGCAAGTGACACACCATTTTCATATAGAAATACTTTCCAATCCGTTAGTCTGTAACCAGCGATGGCGTATTCTTGCTGTCCAGTTGCGACATCCCATAGGCGAACTGATCCGTCTTTACTTGTGCTGACGACTTTACGTCCATCTGGACTGAAATAGATTTTTGAGATTGCATGAGCGTGTCCTGTGAAAGTTCGTTGTTTTTCTCCGGTAACAACATTCCACATAACGATAGTTCCATCTTGGTTGCCGCTTGCGACTCTATCTCCCTTTTGATTTAATGCTATTGAAGAGATAGCGATGGGATCCATTGTCTGTTGCTTTGTTAATATTCGGTTTGTTATGGTTTTATTTATTTTTCCGGTGGTTGTATTCCAGAAGCGTAACGTACCGTCATGACTTCCACTCACAAGTGTTTGTCCATTGGAACTAAAAGCGAGACTCTCGATCCTTGCAGTATGACCTTGGAGTGAGTGTCTAATATTCCCCGTTGTAGTATCTAATAAATGGATTGAATGTTTTGAACTTGCACATGCGAGTATCTGACTATCTGGACTAAAAGCAAAACCGAATACAGGTGCATACAGAGGACTATGATCTAATGCCGTATGATTCTTTTCAAATAATTGAATTCTTTCGGATGGGTATTGCTCTTTACCTGTATTTGCATCCCACAACCCTAAAAAACCGTCCGAAGACATCCCCGCAAACAGGTTACTGTCTGAGCTGAACAGAAATCTATTCAGACTTCTTATACTATGGTCTGGTGTATGTGGTATTAGCAATTTGCATTGTCCAGAGGTAATATCACATAGGTTAATAGAATTGTCAATATTCATACTTACAAACTTAGTACCATCAGGACTAAGAGTAAGATCAGCAAATTTACCCATAAAAAATGTCAGATCTTTAAAGTTATTTCCAACTATTCTTTTCTGGTGTTCTCCAGTAGCTAAATCAAAGAAATCGATAGTATGGTATTCATGTGCTGCAGCGATCATATTACCGTCAGGACTGAAACAGACACCAATGCGATGCTGTGTGTTATCATCAATCTGTTTGAATTCTCCAGTATTGACATCCCACAATAGGATTTTGGAATCACCCTTCCCCCAACTTAAAATGAATTGTCCATTCGGACTAAATGATATTTGTGTAACATTAACCTCCGCTTCTTTGAAAGTTTTCACATGTGTGCCTGTTTCAATATCCCAAAATCGGATTGAGTGATCAATACTACCACTTGCAAGCGTTTTACCGTCGGGACTAAAAGATACACTGGTAACAAAATCCGTATGTCCTTTAAGAGTCTGTTTACGTGATCCAGTAGCAACATCCCACAGAATGATAGTCTGATCCGCGCTACCACTTGCGAGAATTTTTCCATCAGGACTTAACGCGAATCCTCCAACATAGTCTGTATTTCCGTCGAGAGTCCTGTTTTTACCAGTAACAACATCCCATAAAAATAGCTCCTTGTATCTATAAGTTGCAAGCGTTGTACCATCAGGACTGAACAACACATTCTCAGCACCCTTAGATATAATCCCGTCCAATAGTGTTTTCTTTATTGTGCCATTTGCAATATCCCATAGTTTAATTCCTTCAAAACCACCTTTAGATATCGCGAGGGTGTTACCATCTGGACTGAATGTAATTCCTCTATCGGTATCAGTGGAAATACCTATCTCCTTTAACAGGTCTAATTCTTGATATGTTTTTGCGTCATATAGCCATATACCGATGGTAGTGGCGACCGCGAGTTGAGTGCCATCAGGTGAGTACTTTATTGCACCAATTTTACCCTTTCCAATACGTGCAATTGCACCATCCGGTAAATCCCAACGCGTATAGTTTTCAGCCGAAACGTTAGAATGGTAGTATGTTGTAAGGAGAATTAGAGAAAAGATATTCAGAAGTAGGAACTTTTTCATGACACTGTCTTAATAAAATATACGCTGCAATTCCGAATTGTTCAAAGCATTTTGTATCAGAGGGTTATTTTGCTCGTAAGATAACACCCTTCTCACCGACGATCCATCCGATACTCCCGTTGAAATGGATATCCTGCAAGTTTTTTGTTGTTGGTGAAGAGTAGTTTATCCACGTTTTTCCGCCATCTTGTGTATGAAGTATGACACCTTCCTCACCGACTGCCCATCCCTGTTCTGCATCTTGAAAATGAACATCTCTTAGACTCTGTTTCATCGGGTTTGTTTGTCGCGTCCAGTTCATTCCTTGATCTGTAGTATGCAAAATCAGACCATCGGAGCCAACAATCCAGCCTTTATTGGGATGTGGGAAATGCACGGCGAATAACGGTTGTTCTGCATTGCTGATCTGTCGAGTCCACTGTTTCCCGCCATCTGGTGAATATAAGATTTCTCCCTTTTCTCCGACAACCCAAACGGATGATTCATAAGCATGGACTCCCCAGAGATGTTTATCTGAAGGGTTTTTGACTTTTTTCCATGCTCCACCACCATTTTGCGTATAGAGTATCGTTGACATACCGATTCCGTCAACCCCTCCGACTGCCCAAGCTTCTGTTGTATTGATAAAATATAGGTCTAAGATACCGGGTGTTATATTACTTGTGGATCGTATCTGATGTTGAATACGCCACGAATTACCCGCACTACCTGTATAATGTATATTTCCTCTGCCCACAATCCAACCATTTATGGGGGTTGTAAAATTGACTTGTGTCAACGTATACGGAGCAATCGACTTTTCATCGTTGCCACGCCAGCTCTTGCCACCGTCCTTTGATGATAAAACTGTTCCTCCACTTCCGACAGCCCAGCCGTTTTTTCCATCCAAGAAACTCACGCCGTAAAGGTGCGCGCTAGATCCGCTGGTAACTTGTTCCCATGTAATTTTTTTTGTGTCTTGTGTGCAACCGATGAACAGAAAACTCATAAGTATAAGTGTGAGAACGTAATGTCTTAATTCAATCATGGATTTTTTTACCTGTTAAATCTATTGCATTTTCGGTTGGATCGTGATACATTAACTATAATGGATTATGTATCGGTTGTCAGTCAAGCCACCCACAACCTAAAGGCTGGGGCTTGTGCTTCATAGCAGTTAGCGTTTTTTGATAAACGTCTTACATCTGCTCCACAACGGGATAACAAGCAGCCCGTAAAATGTTTATAGCAGCGTTTATGTCTCTATCGTGGTGTGAACCGCATTCAGGACATATCCACTGTCTATCAGAGAGAGAAAGGTTTTTGTTAGAGTGTCCACAATCTGAACAAGGTTTAGTTGTGGCAGTCCATTGTCCGATTTTGTGAAAGGTGCGATTATGTTTGAAACACTTATATTCAAGTATAGTGACAAATTGCGAAAAAGAAAGGTCAGATATTTTCCTGCCCCACAATCGTTTCATACCTTCAATGTTAAGTGTTTCAGTGACAAGGGTATCAAATTTCCTACAAAGTTTTGTAGCAGTTTTCCAGTGCCAATCAAGACGCTGCAAGGCAACTTTACGATAGATCCGGACAAGATCAAGCACAGCTCTATACCAGTTGTTAGAACCTTTCTGCTTACGGCTTACGGACTTGTTAGCAGACCGCAACTTGTTCAAGGATTGTTTCAGGAACTCTGGACACTCTATCTTTCCACCATTACTGAGTGTCAAAAATGTTTTCAATCCGAAGTCTATACCCACGCTCTCACCTGTGGCAGCAAAGGGTTCGGTAGAAGTATCGTCAGTAATGATGTAAAGCCAGTATTCACCAACACTATCGCGAAGGATTTGGATATAACAAATATTACCAGACCTGTCACGATGTTGATGGAAAGAAAACCATCGTTTGTCAAATTTGAGTTTCTGTTCAGTTTCGTTCCAAGACTTGAAGGAAATACGAACACGCCCATTTTCAACCTTATATCCAGATTGAAACTTGGCAGAACGGTATTTACCTTTACGCTTTTTCTTAGGTCTACCACCAAGCCCGTCGAACATGTTTTGATAAGCGGTATCAATTCGGATAATAACTTCGTCAAGAGTGTCTCTTGGTATCCACGCCCAATGTTTGTGTGTGGTATGCAACAACTTGGTAAGGTGGGGTTGAAGTTTGTATCTGCCAGCGTATTTGCCATAGATGCGATAATAGCGTTGTTCAAGACTCACAAAATGGTTGTGGACATCAGCAAGATCATCCATCATATTGCCAAGTCGTTTATTCTTGGCGTGGTTGCGTATCTTATATTTGTATGTTCTGCGCGTATGTTTTTTATCGGTTTGCATAGTTTACTTCAGCATAGTTACCGAATCGTATTGAGAATTATGTTGGATATATTCTAAAACATTTGACACATGTTGTCAAGGGAAATAAGGAACGGGCATTCCTCCCCAAACTAAAGCATGGGGTCTCTTGCCCGAAGATTATGATGAAATTTCACTGTCTTTAAAAGTAGTAGGCGCACTCTGTGTGCCGTTCTTAAAAGTAGTAGGCACACTCCGTGTGCCGGAACTAAAATGGATTACATTATTGGAATAGATGGCGGCGGAACAAAGACCGTTGGCATGTTAACTACAGACAAAGGTGAAGAGGTAGCTAAAACGCAAACCGGTCCATCAAATTATCACGTTGTTGGAACAGAACAGACTAAGAACGTATTAGTTGAGATTATCCGTAAACTAACAGAAAGCGTTGACAAGACAGAATTAGATTCAATCAGATTCTGTTTAGGCATGGCGGGTTTAGGACGTGAAGATGATAGAAGAATTATCGGACAACTGTGTGATGAAATTGGAATAGGTAAAAAGCGGATTCTAACGCACGATGCACATATCGCTTTCGTTGGTGGCACTGGTAAACAACAAGGTGTAATCGCAATTTCCGGAACAGGTTCTATTGTCTACGGAATTGATCAATTCGGTCAAGAGGCACGTGCAGGGGGTTGGGGGTATATGCTTGGAGATGAAGGCAGTGGATATCAAATCGGTATTATGGGACTTCAAGCAGTTGCACGCTCAGCAGACAAACGTGAACCACCGACTGAATTAACAGGTATGATGCTAAATAAGCTTGCGTTGAACAAGTCAAGTGATATAATTCCATGGATACATTCAGCCAGCAGAGACGAAATTGCAGAACTATCTAAAATCGTGTTTAAGGCAGTTGAAATAGGTGATAAAAAAGCAGAAACAATAATAGATTCCGCTGCAGATGAACTCATCCTTGCGATAGAAACAGTTGTCAGGATGCTGAACTTCACTGATACTTTTGATGTACTATTGTGTGGTGGAAATCTGATACATCAACCTATATTGGCAGATAAACTGAGTAAATGGATTGAGAGAAACATAATAGGCGCGACTACAACGTTTTCCAAACACGAACCTGTTTACGGGGCAGTGTTGTTGGCAAGGACACTCCAATAGCTCATTTTCTATATATATATCAAACAGTGATTACAGAACAACGAAACCCTAACTCAATAGACATTGATTTAAAGTCGATAGCAGAAATAGTAGACATATTCCATGAGGAAGACAGAAAGGCTGTAGAAGCTGTTGCCAGTCAATCAGATGCAATCTCGTTTGCGATAGAAATGATCGTTGATGCGTTTTCTCATGGAGGAAGACTCTTTTACATCGGAGCTGGGACAAGTGGTAGACTCGGCGTATTGGACGCCTCTGAATGTCCACCGACTTTTAGTACAGCACCAGAATTGGTGCAAGGTATTATAGCAGGTGGTGATATAGCTTTGCGAAAATCGGTTGAGGGAGAAGAGGATAAACCTGAAAGTGGGGCACAGACGATAAGGGAATATGCTCTGACTCCAGAAGACGTAATCGTTGGTATAGCAAGCAGCGGAAGAACACCGTACGTCTTAGGGGCACTTAGGGAAGCACACAGCATTGGTTCAAAGACGATTTTCCTCTGTTGTGTTCCACCGAAAGCAGAACTAAACGCATACATTGACCATTTCATTACACCCATTGTGGGACCAGAGATAATTACAGGTTCAACACGATTAAAAGCGGGTACAGTAACAAAATTAATACTCAACATGCTTACGACAATTTCAATGATAAAGATGGGTAAAGTCTATGATAATCTGATGGTAGATGTGAACGCGTCGAATACAAAATTAGTTGAACGCAGTATCCGAATTATACAATCCGTTACGCATGTTGATAATACCACCGCACAAGATACGTTGAAAAAATCTGATGGAAGTGCTAAAGTAGCTATTGTTATGTTGACGAGAGGGATCGATAAGAATGCGGCTATAGATCTTTTAGAGAAACATCATGGGTTCTTACGTCCGATATTAACTGAAAATGAAGGTAAGGAATAATCTAAAACCGTACCACATACATCCATAAGATAGGGGGGAACTAAATGTCTAATAAAGCTACAAAAGTCGGTCTTGCCAAAACTGGGAGACGTCGTTCTAATGTCTATGAGGCATTGAACACTATACGAGAAGAGGTCACACCAAAAGTCCGTGAACAGGTGCTGTTAAAACCGAACTTTCTTTCCAGCACTAATCAACTCGCTTCTTCTCATGTAGATGCAATGCGTGGGGCATTGGACTTCTTGATGAGCACACCACAACCACCTAAAGAGGTAATTATCGCAGAAGGGGCAAATGAATCCTTTTCTGGAGAAGCATTTCAGATATTCGGTTACGATGCTCTACAAACGGAATACGATATACCGATAAGACTCCTTGACCTACATGAAGAGACTGAATGGGTGGAAACAAAGGTATTTCTCTCCGGGAGGGAATCGGAAACAGTACGCATGCCGAAGACAGTTCTCGACTGTCCATGCACGATTTCTGTTGCAATCGCAAAGACACATGATGCATGCGTTGTTACACTTGCAATGAAGAACATGATTATGGGTACTATTCACAAGGCTGACCGTATTAAAGTGCATGGTTATCTCAGTCATGGTGACCGGGTGTTGCCGCGTGAAGCACAGACTATAAATATCAACCTATTACGTCTCTCGCGCTTCTTGAGACCGGATATCGCGATCGTTGATGGGACAGTGGGTCTACAAGGAAACGGACCAGGTGGCACCAATTCCGTACCACTCGGTATTGCTGTCGCAAGTGGTGATGTATTCGCAGCTGATGCGGTAACATCAAAAGCTATGGGATTTGAACCGATGGATATTGGACTTCTCAATTATGCTAACGAATTGGGATACGGTACTGCTGACCTTAATAGGATTGAGATTATCGGACCTGATGTTGACGCCATAGCCATACCTTTTAAACCTCATGAAACCGCAGAGCTTCAGCTGCAATGGCACGATGACGAATCCAGTGAATATCTTGCTGCAGACTAATCGTTTACCATAACTTATGAATCCGTAAGGAGAATTATGAAACGTCTTCAATATACTTTAGTTCTAATCTTACTTATCCTTACCACACCGACTTGGGCATGGTGGGGAGGTGGACATGACATACTTACACAAGCTGTTATCAAAACGCTCCCAGATGAATTGCCAGAATTCTTCCGTTCTGAGACCGCAAAGAAAATGATAGCACACTGTTCTTATGACCCCGATTTGTCAAAAAATAGAGGTGCACCACATGCGCGCGCAGCTGAATACGGGGAACACTACTTCGATCTTGAACTCATTAAAGATAATCCGGTACCTGAGGATCGAGATGCTTTTCTTAAACTCTGTACAAAACTGGAACTTGAGCCAAGAAAGATCGGACTTTTACCTTATGCAGTAGCTGAATATACAGAACGGCTCGCTGTTGCCTTTGCAGAATACCGAAAATGGCCAGATAATCCAATTATTCAATACAAGTGTTATGTTTACGCAGGGTTCTTAGCACATTATGCACAGGATATGTGTCAACCTTTGCACTTAACAGTGCACTTTGACGGAATCGTTCAAGAGGATGGATCAAAATTGCACGGCGGTATACATGAAAAGGTTGATGCGTCTATTGAAGTTTTGAAACTTGATCCGAACAAACTTTCCGAAGGACAAGAGGTTAAACCTGTCAAGGAATTAATGCCAGCTATTGTTGAACAGATGAAAATTGGGAATAACTTAGTAGAGCGCGTCTATCAGCTTGTTAAGGATTATCAAGACCTGAAAAACCCATCTGAAGAACTGTTTGAATTTACGAATAGTCTCTCACGTGAAGCAGTTCAGTGGACAGCTTCACTCTACCTTACAGCATGGCAGTTATCTGGTGAGATCAATCTTCCGAGTTGGCTTGAACGTTAATCTGTGTCTTATTGGAGCTTAAGTTTTAAGAAAATGTCTTGACGTCTGAAGACTTACATGGTATTCTTTATATCATGAAAGTAATGAACCAACTACCGAATATTGAGCCAGATGCTGTTTTTGATTTAGGAGAACTCGGATGTGGTGACCTTATCGTGGCATTATTGAAAGCGATGAGGACACTTGAAACAGGACAGATTGCACAAGTCCATGCTGTTGACCCTGGTGCCCCTGTGGATATAGCAGCATGGTGTAACATGATAGGCAATGACCTTCTCGCAGACTGTTGCGGTGAAGACAGTGCCTATTTTTATATTAAAAAAGGAGATAGATCATAATGTCTAAACTGATGATAAGCATTACGCACGCTAAAGATAACACCGACAAAGCAACTGTCGGTTTTGTTGTTGCAAATGCTTCTGTAGCCTCTGGTGTTGAAACCGTTGTTTTTCTTAGCACAGAAGGTGTACATCTATCACAAGATGGGTACGCAGATGATATACACGAAGAAGGTTTTGCACCGTTGAAACAACTCATGACAGACTTTGTTGAGGTAGGCGGAATAATTTGGGTCTGTTCACCATGTTTCAAAAAGCGGAACCTTGATGAAGAAAACCTTGTAGAGAGTGCGGTCATTGTTGGGGGGGCAAAGGCTGTTGAGTTTTTAATTACTGGCGGATCAAGCATAACCTATTGAACTATGAAGAAGGAGTTTCTGCAATGCATTGCAGAAATCTTCATAAGGGTTCGGCTGAATCCCAAAGCAGAACAGAGCGTTTCCCTCCCATTATGGACAAAGTTTTCTTACAGAAGTAAATTGTGTATGTTTAATACACCGTAAACTTTTTCCAGCGGAGGGATGCTCACTCATTTTCTTAAAAGATACACTTTGAAAAAGATATAATTCATCAGTCCTACCAAGACACCTCCTACAGCCCATTTTAATATATATATCAACGCTCAACAAGATTCACATTTTACAACTTAAATACAATCCTACGGTATCAATAGCAATGCGAGAAGAAGATTTACAAGCTCCCGAAAGTCTACAGACACCGCATATCTGTGAAGGTGGAAATCTTGATTGTGGTTCCGGTTTACTGCTCCTGATTCGGAAATCGATGGAAAAAGTGCCAGATGGAAATGTGTTGGAGATTCGCAGTACAGAGATTAGCGTCAAGGAGGATCTCCCTGCGTGGTGTCGTATGACAGAGAATCCCTATCTTGGCTGGAGACCTGCACCATCACACAACAAGTATTTCGTTCGACGCGGTGAAGCAGAACAGGATGCTGATGCTGCTTATGCTCAAGCGCGAGATTATAAATGGCAGACTCGTATCCATTGGGATGGTGGTCTACAAGCGAAGGTTTTCTGTAGAAATCATTCATGGTCGATAGGTCAACCTGCGAGTTTTGATGTACGTGATGCTGCGCCGAGTGCTGTTGAGTATGTCTTAGGTGCACTCGGTGCATGTTTAGCGATGGGTTTCCAGATTCGCGCATCTCAGCAGAAGATTGAAATAGACGAGTTGGAGATCTCCTTGAGTGGACAGATTGATAACATCTTCGTTTTTCTCGGTACGGAACAGGACGGACATAGCGGTTTTAAAGCTGTGCGTGGCACGATCTATGTCGCATCTGATGCGGACGATGAGATTTTGGAGGCGTTGTGGGAGGAAACCCTTGCTGCTTCCCCAGTGACGAATACTTTGACTCGCGATGTTGATATTGATGTTGAGCTGCGAGTGGTGTAAACGATTAATCCTAACCTTATTCATCTTGACATTGCCGTAGCACATTCATCCTTGATTGTGCTTCTTTCACCAGCCCCATTCATCCTGGATTATGTCTCTTTGTAGCACATTCTGTTAGATTGTGCATATCTTTGTAGCACATTCTGTTAGATTGTGCATATCTTTGTAGCACATGCATCTTTGATGTAATAGTGAACGTTTCTGAGGTTAGAATTAAAAAGTAAAACACTTGATATCCACAACGAATTCTGATAGACTTATATAAGACTTACCGATATAAATGGAAGCAGCGATTCTGTTTGTGAACATTGGTAAATTGCGGAAAAGGAGGAAAACTATGCCAGTTACACCAAAAGAATGGGTGCATGATGCTGTTGAGAAGTTACCTCAACCTGAAATTGAAAAACTAAAGCGTTACTTGGAACATCTCATCTGTAAATCGCAACACTCAATAGAAGGTTTAGACGAACCGCATGACTTACCGAACTTAGAACCGAAGGGACAACCTAAACAAATCTTGGAAACTATAAATAAATCGCACCAGGTGACAATAGAAGATGCAGAAGCGTTACTTCAAGCAATTGAAGAAGGGGAAATCCCAATTCGCTTTGATTCTGCTTTTGAATAGTCTACAGACAAAATAAATGGAATACCTTTTAGAAACAACAACGTGCAGTTTTTTAATGGCACACGCCCCACATGTTACTGACCATCTTAATAGCCTATCCGATTTAAATGATTATGTTTTTACATGTACAATTGTTAGGGGTGAAATCCTTTTTGGGATTCAAAAACTGCCAATAGGACACAGGCGACAAGTTTTAGAAAACCAAGCTATAAATCTTTTTGAGGGATTGCCGTGCCTTGCAGTTCCAAAGGAAGCTGCTGATTACTATGCAATGTTGAAAAGTCACGCTGAACAACAGGGAACGCCTTTATCCGATAATGACCTTTGGATAGCTGCGACTGCTATTGCACTCAATGCTATCCTTGTCACTGCGGATTCAGACTATCAAAGGATTATTGAGTTTGGGTTAAAACTGGAAGATTGGACGAACTGAGTTGTTTATGTGCGATGTTTGTATGAGTGGATGTCCATACGGTCCGCTGTACATCGGTGTATGTTCGACAGACATGATGAGGAGGATATTGGGGAATTGGTCTGTGGACTTGGGATTCTAAATTGTTGATGTAATACTTTAGTTTGTTGATGTGCTTTTTTCTGCAGTGCGTTTTCCGCAGAATTTTTCGCGAGCGCGCTGATCATCCTCTCTTCTGCGGTCTTCCACCTCTTTCAGCCGTTCTCTCCTCTCAGATTCTTCTTGAGAACATAAACCCTCATTTCGATAAATTTGGATCGTGCAGTTTAACCCATGAACTAAGTCCGGGTATAATGCTTTTTCTTTTTCTGGACTATTTCCTGTCCAAAGTCTTGGATGTCCTTCCCACCAATATACGCTATAAGTTTTTCCTTGAATTTCCTCGTGCGTTTTGTAATAACAGTGGCCACAACCACTGATGAAATACAATTTTCCTTGAGGATGAGTGTGATAACGAGGATGTCCATCCCATGAAGTGTCATCCGAACGCGGTTCTCTAAAAGCTACACGTGGAATTTGTTTTGTATAACCTTCTTGAACCCAGCTTTTACCCACAAGATACAGTCTATAATCGTCAAGACCATCGGATACACACTCGCGTTTTTCATCTGCAAGAATTGTACAGTTTTTTCCATCAATCAAATCTGGGAAGATTCTACGCGCATTTTGAAACTGATGCATAAAAACGGCGCGTAAGGTGTTGTTTATCACGCGGACTGTTTTTATGTAAGGCATAAAGTTGTCCTGGTTAATCCAGATGCTACCGTCTTCCTCAGAAGGAAAGAGAGTAACCGTTGGAAAATCACGTGTGTTCTTAATGATACAATTCATGCCATGAATCAGTTCATAGGTATCATCTGTTGTACACGTATAAACAGTATAAGTAAAACCCTTAATTTCCCGTTGTGACCAGAGGAAACGGAGTGAGGGGGATACGTAATGACTATTATCATAATCTCCACATCCACGGAATTCTGGAACGTGAGGAAGAGATGCACCGCGGAGGACAATGTATGGTAGATTAGCATCTTTAGCCTGCTTACGCCAAAATTGTTCCTTATTGCATTCTGCTTCGGCGTAGGCACGTTCAAATTGTTCATCACTCCAATATGGACCAGAAGACATTCTAAATTTTTGTGCTTCTTTTTCTGCCTCCTGATGATTGTAAACCTTAGTATGTTTCTGTTGTGTGTCTTCCGTATTACGTTTACTATAATTTCCAGAACTCTTGTATTCAGTGGTATTTTGAATACATTCCCATGCATCCTGAATTAATCGAAACATCACCGATGCGTTGGGGGCAAGATTTTTGTCTGGATGGTAAACTTTCACCAACTCACGATACGCTTTTTTAGCATCGTCTAAGGAAGCAGCCGAATCTAACCCAAGAATTTCATAGGCACGTTCCTGCGTCATTATGGTTTCTCCTTAGGATGCAAGTAAATTGGTATTGTCCTGACCAGCAAATTGGCTTTTCAAAGTAGACAACGTGCGTTCATTAGATTCCGTAAACATTTTAGATTCCGTAAACATTGTGGCAATATCTTCGCAATTTCCAATCCCAATTGGGTGTTGTAACAAGGTTTTCACCTTAGGTTGAGTTTGGGGTTTCTGATCTTGTTTTACCAACATGGCGGAGATGTCTTTTGGCAATTTAGCACCTATTCTCTGCTCAAAATCTTGGATGCTCTGGTAATCGTTATGAAATAAAGCGGCAATATCCTCACCTCTTTTAACAAGATCATTTAGGTCTGACTTTGCTCTCACCCATTCTTTCTGATGTAAATAAGTAATAGCTCGATTGTAATATGCATAATAATAAATAGGATTCAATTCTATTGCTTTCGTATAATCTTTGATGGCTTCATCAAAATTGTTTTTGAGTGAGTAAGCAAAACCTCGATTGCCGTATGCTTCGGCATTATTTGGGCTGAGTTCTATTGACCGATTTAAGTTCTCAATGGCAAGATCCGTATCGCCTTTGAAGCCGTAAGCAATACCGCGGTCGCAAAATGCTTTTGCAAAATCGGGTTTAAGTTGAATAGCAATCGTACAATCAGCAATTGCCAAGTCAAACTTGCCAGCGTTAAGATAAGCATTGCCACGGTTACAATACGGAACAGCAAACGTTGGGTTGTGTTCAATCGCTATTGTATAATCCGCTATGGCTCTATCAAATTCGCCTTTAAGACCAAAAGCAATACCGCGATTAATATAGGCATAGACATTATTGGGGTTGAGTTGTATTACTACAGAAAAATCATTGATTGCCAGATCAAACTCATCTTTTCTCGCGTAAGCAACACCACGATCACTATAAAACTCAGACCGATTGGGTTCTATATTTATCGCTATTGTATAGTCCTTGATGGCTTTATCAAATTCACTTTTACTGTTAAAGGCGTTGCCGCGTTCATAATATGCATTGAAGTAATTAGGTTGTAATTCTATTGCTTTTGAACAGTCTGCAATAGTGAAGTCAAAATTTCCTCTATTACTGTAAGCAATACCACGAATTAAGTATGCATCGGCAACTTTTGGATTACGTTCTATTGCACTATTACAGTCTTCTATTGCTTTGTCAATATCTTCTTTAAGACTATAGGCAGTTGCACGAGTGACGTAAGGTCCGGCATCATCAGGGTTGAGTCTCATCATTTTCTCACAATCTGCAATTGCCGAATCATAATCTCCCCTAAGTATACTGATATTGCTTCGCATAACATAGGCATTAGCGTACTGTGGTTGTAGTTCTAATGTCTTTGTATAATCTTCCATTGCGGAAGCAAACTCGTGTTTATAAAAATAAGCGTTGCCACGAACAGCGTAAGCATTAACATAATCTGGCTTAAGTCGTATCGCCTTGCTATAGTCCATAATTGCAAGGTCAAACTCGCCTTTACGACTATAGGCATTACCGCGAATGACATAAGCATCCACAACATTAGGGTTAAGTGTTATGGCCTTATCACAGTCCTCAATAGCGATGTCAAACTCGTTTTTATTGACATACGCGTGACCACGATGATAGTATGCCTCAGCGTAGTCAGATTCATGCTGGATTGCTTTCGTGAAGTCTTCAATCGCTTTGTCAGTATCACCTTTAGCACCATGTGCCATACCACGACCATGATATGCTCTTGCAGGTTTGCGTGTCCAAAAAATTGCATCGGTAAAATCTTTAATAGCAAGGTCATATTTACCCATCTTATGGTATACCTCACCACGATAGATATAGGGTATAGCAAAACCTGGACTCAATTCAATAGCTCTACTAAAGTGCTTTACAGCGTTTTCGTAGTTATTAATTTTCGCTTCGTTAGCCACTCTCTAAATCTCCTACTTACATCTGTGATAGACCTTTGTAAGTCATTTTATAGGTTTCCAGTTTAAGTTTTTGATGTCTGATAAAGCCATGAATATCATTGTAAACGGATTCGGTATAGATTCCGTGTGCATCTTTAAGATATGTCTGCATCTGCAATTTGAGACCTGCTGGTATATTGATTACATCGTCGTCGTTTGGTTCAATAAAACCCTTAGGATGTCTAACAAGTACGCTTTTTTGTGCAATGACACGATTCATTGGTTCAAAAGGGTCTTTTATGAATGTATCTATTGAGTCTTTTCTTTGTGTAATAACTCTACCATTTTCTTTAAAGGAACTACTACATACCATGTAAAGTGCAATGAGATAGTCTTCTGAGAAATCAATCAGATTGGTTTTGCCTCCGTAATGTTGGATTTCTGCAAGGCATTCAATCTCACTATATGTTTTGCGGATAAAGTGTTTTGCGATATCCAACATTTCTGTTTGGATTGCCTCTATATCAAATTGATCATCTTCAACATCAATTTCTTCATCTTCTAAAAACACACGATACAAGTTTGAGGAGACTTTTCCAGAGTAAGGTTCTTCCTGATAGTGTTCAGGCTCACCACGATAGAAATATCCACCAATAGCCGCTTTTTCTTTTAATTTTCTGAGTATGCCATCAACTGTTCGGGGTTTGTGCATTCACTTCACTTAACATTTTTTTTTGATTTTTTTGCTTGTTTTAATTTAAATAATACCATATAAAGAGAAAAATCGCAATGGTTTCATTACATAATTTCTGACATAAACTTTAGGCGTCAATTTAGTGAAAAAACGTTAGTGCGTTGATACACCTTTCGCCCCTCTGGGGCTTGCTATTGGTTGGAATCAATACGGACTATACACCTTTCGCCTCTCTGAGGCTTTGGAAAATCACATATCAGCATCATCGGTGCGGAAGGTGTATATAGAACACGAATCCCGGTAACCCAAGCACCAGCGATGCAAAAGGTATGGGACTAAAATCGGTCTTATATAGCCTACCCAACCAGAGGGAATATCCTTAAATTGACGCATAAGGTGTTTGTAGTAAGAAGCACAATCAAGGATGAATGTGCTACAGCAATATCAAGGTGTAGGGTGTAGGGAGAATGGTAATGAAGGATATATGTGTTTGTAGGAAGAAGCACAATCAAAGATGAATGTGCTACAGCAATATCAAGGTGTAGGGTGTAGGGAGAATGGTAATGTAGGATGAATGTTGTATTCAGAGTTGTTTTTTTGACAAGTTTCTGATACAATATCAGATAAGACTTGACCAACAATAAAGTAATTTACTTTTTGTTAGTATTATAAGGGACGACAACCTATAATTTTTTGTCTATATTCTGGATGAAAAAGGAGAACTGAACAATGAATAATTTACCCACATTTCCCGTGACCGTAGTCGGAAGCATGCCGCGTTCGAAAGCAGTTTCACGGGCATTAAGAGCTAAACAGAAGGGACGCGTCACAGATGCTGAATTCAACGCTATTGCTGACGAGGCTGTGATTGAAAGTCTCAAATCACAAGAAGCAGACGGTGTTGACATCGTGAGCGATGGAGAACAACGACGAGATAACTTCTATTCCTTCATTACTGGATGTATGGACGGTATCCGGTTGATGACGCTTGCTGAGATGTTAGACTACGTAGAAGATAAAGCTGCTTTTGAACAACTCCTCAACGCATTAGATGTTCCCGCTTTCGCTCTAAAGAATCCTGTCGTTGATGGCAAAATAAGTCGTTCCTCAACACTCGTATTGCAAGACTACCTATTTTTAAAAGAGCATACAACGAAACCTATAAAAGTCACGCTACCCGGTCCCTATCTGTTAACCCGTTCTATGTGGGTAAAGAAGTTGTCTTATGACTTCTATCCCGATAAAGAATCATTAGGAGATGATGTCGTTTCAGTTCTGAGGCAAGAGTTGTTGGATTTACAGGATGCGGGTTGTGAATTTGTACAGTTCGATGAACCTGTGCTTACAGAGGTTGCGTTTACAGGTCCCCACGAAACACATTCGTTCATGTGTGCTGCGCTTTCAGAGAAGAGCACTCCGGAAGATGAACTCAATTTTGCTGTAGAACTGATCAATCGTGTTGTCAATGGTGTTGATGGTAAAATGAAAACAGCACTTCATGTCTGTCGTGGCAACTGGAGTCAAGAAGAGGATGTCCTCCTGCGCGGTTCCTACGACCTACTTATTCCGTATTTCAGTCAGATGCATGTCAAACAGTTGGTATTAGAATATGCGACTGAACGTGCTGGGAGTATTGATGTTCTTGGAGAACTTCCACCAGATAAAGAGATCGGATTGGGTGTGGTTGATCCACGTACGACTGAGGTTGAACCTGTTGACTTTGTCTTAAAGAAAGTTCGCAACTTACTAAAACATCGCGAACCTGAACAGATATATCTAAATCCAGATTGCGGGTTCGGCACATTTGCTGACCGACCTGTAAATTCTGCTGAGATTGCCTCTAAAAAACTACAAGTGATACATGAAGCAGCGGAAATCCTACGGTCCGAAATTTAAGGATGTTAAGATTTTACTATCTTTTCTTGCTGTAGACTATCAGTTAAGTAGGAACAAATAGAAGGGTGTGTAGCGTTTTTCGGAAGAGACGCATATATTAAGAGACGGCACTCGGAGCGTGCCTACTACTATTAAGAGACGGCACTCGGAGCGTGCCTACTACTATTAAGAGACGGTACTCGGAGCGTGCCTACTACTATTAAGAGACGGCACTCGGAGCGTGCCTACTACTATTAAGAGACGGTACTCGGAGCGTGACGACTGCTATTAAATTGGAATCCGCGCTTGTGTAATCCGTCATTTTATGCTACAATCTCAGCAGAATGAGATAGGTATCTGAATCAATGAACTATAAGTGAAAGGAGAGCATCGTTTTGATACATCTATATGGAGAAAACTATGAGAGAATGCAACTCTTACGGCACATTGGAGACATCTCTCAGGTTGCGGAAGCTAAAATTTTCCAACTCAATGATGGCAATGAGAAGGGAACAGACGCAATCGGTTTTCGGACAGGATCAGGGTTAAACTTCACTGTCCTGACAAACCGTGGTCTTGATATCTCTTATGCAGATTATAAAGGTATACCGCTATGTTGGCGATCTGGAACTGGTGATGTGGCAGCAGCACATTACGAACCCCATGGAGATGGATGGTTACGCGGATTTTATGGGGGATTACTCACAACATGTGGTATGACACAAGCAGGTGCAACAAACGTTGATGAGGATGAAGAACTCGGTTTACACGGTAGAGCTTCATATATCCCCGCAAAAAATGTATGGGTTGATAGTCGATGGGAAGGTGACCGATACATATTATGGGCACAAGGTAAAATCACTGAAACAAGAGCGTTAGGTGAACACCTATGCAGAACACGCCGAATCTGGACTGAATTAGGATCTAATAAAATACATATTGAAGATATTATTGAAAATCTTGGTTACAAAGACTCACCACTCATGTATCTATTCCATATAAATGTCGGTTTCCCAATACTTGCAGATAGCAGCGAACTATTAGCACCATCATCGCAAGTCACACCACGCGATGAACATGCCAAGAATAACCTATCAAACTATAACTGCGGCGAACCTCCCACTGTTGATTTCAAAGAACAGGTATACTATCATCAAATGGAGCCTGATGTTGACAACCATATTCGTGTGGCACTCGTGAACCGAAGTTTTAATGATAGTCAGGGTATTGGCATAGCAGTCCGATACCATAAAACGCAGTTTCCTCACTTTGTACAATGGAAACTGTGTAGCCAAAGAAACTATGTAATGGGTTTAGAACCCTCAAATTGTAGAGTTGATGGACGAGCATCAGAACGTGAACAAGGTTTGTTACAACATATTGAACCAGGCGGAAGACGCCACTACGAAGTCGAAATAAGTGTGTTAACCTCAAATGATGAGATTAAGACACTTGAAGAGAAAATATCAAATAATTAGGCTTAAATAATTGGAAATAATACCATATTCACAAAGGATATAAAAACTGTCCCATTTCTAAGGAGAATTACTAATGAATAATCGGATTTCACTACTCAGGCTAATGTTCGTGATCTTTGCCTGTGTTTTATTAACGACCGTCTATGCAGATCAACCTAATCCTATCGGTCAATCTGACTACATTCTTACAGATGCCCATTCACAAAAGACAGAAGAGACCGAAGAAGAGTCTACGGGAATACCTGAAGATAGCGTGTTAAATCTAATTCCTGAAAACGCAATAGGTGTAATCTACTGTCCGAGTCTTGCTGAGCTGAATAAAAGGATCAACGAGGGTGCGGCAGAAATGATGCCTCAAGTTGGTCAACAACCTGAACTCCTTGCTTCCATATTAGCAGAGTCCTTCGGTGCAGGTTTTGAGAGTTTGGCTGAATTAGAACAGATTGGATTGGATTTAGACAACGATTTCGCAATTTTCTTTTCGAGTCTCGAACCTGTCGCTGTTGCAGCAACCGTACATTTGACAGATCCGGATGCGATAATGCAGGTTATTCAGACAGAAGCCGAAGGCAGCGAACCTACCGAATATAAGGGTGCAACCTATTACAAATCTGAGGATGGTGAGGGGAGTTTTGCTGTCTTGGGAAATACACTTGTCTTCACACAACATGCTAAAGATTGTGTAAACGTCATTGATGTGAGTAAGGGAGAGCAAAACGCAATCGCTGCTAACAATAATTACACCCTATTTTTAGATCAGATAGCGAAGGGTACCGATCAACTCGCTGCGTATTTTAACCTTGAGACAATTATTGCTCCACATATTGAAACGATTATGGAAGACATGAATTCCGCAGTTGATGCTGTGGAAAGTGATCCCGCTTCCCAGTCTGCAGTTGCCATGATAGAAAGTATGTTTGGGACATTTGCTGAACTGATTAGGGATTTAGAATCCGTAAGTGCAACCCTTCAAATAGAAGGTACTGATGTACAACTTGCTCCTTTTCTGAAGTTTAAAGACGATGGAAAAATACAAGACACCTTAAATGAACTGATACCTGATGAATTAGTACTCATGAACGATCTGCCTAATGGTGCTTTCTTATTCGGCGGATTAGAAGGAAATGCATTAAAATTGTATGAATGGAGTATGTCTTGGTTGGGAGTTCTTCC
The DNA here is from genome assembly GCA_965205065.1 of Candidatus Poribacteria bacterium. Taxonomy (GTDB): domain Bacteria; phylum Poribacteria; class WGA-4E; order WGA-4E; family WGA-3G; genus MSPOR6. Next base: position 632,231 of record CBDBFT010000001.1, read on the forward strand.
TACAGGAGATGAAGAACAGAATCAGCAACTAAAAGCGATCATGCAAGAGGTGCAGGAAGTGTATAAGTCAATGGGTAATGAACAAGGTTTCTCAATGAATTTTAGAGATACTCTCATCCCAGATGTTTTGTTCATATATGATTTAAAGGATGAAGAAAAAGTCAAAACCTATTATGATGAACGTTTCTTTCACAACTTGAACAAAATGATGCAGATAATGAAAGAGACAATGGGGGACATGCCACAGTTGACCATTTACGATGGCGGGTATGTTGGAAACCCAATTATGCATAACGGTGTTGAGATCAAGACTTTTGTCTTTCCCAATTTCAGTGATGCTTTTCAGGATGTGCCGGTAGAGATGGCAGTTCTGTTTCCACAGGAATGGGTTTGGTCCTATGCCTTTTCAGATGGACGTCTCTATTTCGCGTTAGGCGGGGCAGAAATAATACAGTCAGCACTTAATAGTAGAGCAAAAGTCGTTGAGGGTATATCTGAAAATGTAGGCTATCAGAATCTTGTTGAAAAGTTAGGAAAAGATAGCAACCTATTATTCGGTATTTCTCCTATGGCAGCTGTTAAGAGTGGCGTTGCTCTGGCATCAAAGGCTGATCCAAACGCTGCTCTGGAAATACAGATGATGGCAGGTATGTTAATGGGAATTCCTGAAAACTATAATATCGGTGTCTCAGCAAAAGTACGGGATGGCGGTATCGGTGCAAAACTACTCATTGCACTGGGGGATTACAAACAACTGTTGCAAACATTTTATATGATGAATGAGATGGGAGCGATGCAATAGGCATCAAAAACTCGTCTACAAGAAATTGTAGACGAGTTTTTTATTTAACATTATTTAAAGGATGTGGTATTATAACCGATATCATGACGAATACCAAACGTTTATTCGTCCATGCACATTTGGCGTTGATTTGGACACGTATTGATTATGTCTATCATGTCGCCAGTTAATATTTATTGGTGCTTTGCTCTACTCGACCTACAAGTTTAACTTGCACTATCCACTAAGGAGGATAATTGTGCCACAGAATAACAGTATGATGCGATGGTTTTGTATAAAGAACAGAAAGTTCCAACCTTTGCTAACTTTCTGTATTGTCTTTTTCTTGTTAACTTTACCTTTCGCGATGGCAGATACGACTGCAGAAAACAGTGCAGAAATCGAACCAAAGAAAAGTCCTATAAAGATCGGCGGGGCAATGCGTGCTAACTACATCTACGGAACATACACAGATGGACGAGGCGATGATAATGGCGATGTAGATCTTGAGCTTCTTCGTGTCAATGCCGACCTTGACTTTCAAAACATCATCGGTAGACTGGAATACCGTTGGTATCCAAGGTGGTTCGGTTATGATAGCGGCTACAGTATGATACACACTGCATGGTTAGGATATAATTTTGAAGATTTAGGCACACTTAAAGCAGGTATTGTACGTGTACCTTTTGGTCCAGGACCTTACGGTGTCTCTTCAAGCTGGTTTTTTGACCAGCATTTTTATGTCGGACTCGCAGATGATATGGATTTAGGTATCAGATGGACTGGTTCCCTTGATAAGTTGACGTATGATGTCGCGTACTATTTACAGAGTGAATTTCAAACAGATGGGTCTAGCCTCAACAGCTCTCGATATGCTTATGATGTTGTAAGTCGGAAAGGTGAGGAGGTTGAAGAGGGATATGATGAGCAACATCATTTAAACCTCCGTGCAATCTACGCTGTTGAGAATATTGCTGACGTAGGTGTGTCGCTGCAATACGGGTTACTGAAAGCAACGAATGTCGGGGATGGTGAGAGCGGAAGTCACTACGCGCTTTCCGCACACATGAAAAACTCTTATGCTAACTTTACGCTCTTTTCGCAGTTCTCCTATTATGATCATGTTATAGCTGATGAAACACCCTGGGGTACCGGAGATTCGATTCTCATGGGAGCGTACGATTACGCATCCCCCGTTGCATCAAACGGAATGATACCGGCTATATCGCTGCGGTATAACGGTATTGATACTTCAGGTATCTCATGGCTTGACAGTGTCACTCCTTATGTGGAATGGAGTTCAATCATTAAAACAGCTGAGGGATATAACCCAAGTACTCTTTTAACAATCGGTGCAAGTTGGACGTTCTACGGTGCACTCTATGTCTATAGTGATTTTGCGCTTTCCGATGCCAACCCCTTTGTTGGGAACGATGGAGCTGGAAATCTCGCTGCAAATGAAGATTTTGATGAGAAAAAGCAGAATTGGAGATTTAACCTTAACTTCGGTTACTATTTCTAATCGGCGTATGCCATCCTAAGGTGGGTGCGTTTCATTAGCACACCTATCCTTTTAAAAAGGAGAAGTTTGAAATGAACGAAGAAGTAAAAGATTTACAGAACGACACTAAGGTATTTGGGCATAACGACACTAAGATATTTGGGTTGACTCCGGTATTCCTCATTTCCTCAATAGTCATCGTCATTTTTGTTCTTGCATCCCTCGTGTTCCGGGAGGGGGCAACAAGCCTGTTTGAGAATACCCAAAAATGGCTCACGACGAACTTTGACTGGTGGTTTATGGACATCGTTAACCTTCTTGTCGTGTTCTGCCTATTCCTCATTGTTTCCCCGTTGGGCAAAATCCGCCTCGGCGGACAGGATGCCGTGCCTGAATACTCCAATCTTACTTGGTTCTCCATGCTTTTTGCCGCTGGCATCGGTATCGGGTTACTCTTTTTCGGGGTCTTAGAACCTGTCCAACACTATATGAGTCCGCCCCTCGGTGGTGAAGCGAAAACCGATGCAGCCCTCGGTATCGCAGCAACGACCTTTCACTGGGGCATACATGGTTGGGCTGTCTACGGGATTGTCGGAGTTGCCTTGGCATTCTTTGCATACAACCGAGGCCTGCCGCTGACGATCCGCTCTGCATTCTATCCAATTCTCGGTGAACGTATATGGGGTTGGCCGGGTCATGTAATTGATACGTTGGCGGTTTTCGCCAGTTTGTTCGGGCTCGCAACCTCACTCGGTCTTGGTGCCCAGCAAGTGACCGCTGGACTCAATTATCTTTTTAAGATTCCCGCATCCGACACCACCATGGTGATACTGATATCCGTCATAACCTTAGTCGCACTCGTCTCTGTGTTGACAGGATTAAATGTGGGTATCAAACGCCTCAGTCAATTTAACGTGATGCTCGCGTTTTTTCTCTTACTCTTTGTCATCATCGTGGGTCCGAAAATCGAGATCGTCAAAAGCATGTTCACGGGATTGGGTGCCTATATCTCAAATATCAGACCCCTCAGCAACTGGGTCGGCCGCGAAGACACCGGATTTCTGCACGGATGGACCACGTTCTATTGGGCGTGGTGGATTGCTTGGGCACCCTTCGTAGGAACGTTCATCGCCCGTATTTCAAAAGGACGCACGGTTCGCGAGTTTTTTATTGGGGTATTGCTGCTACCGACCTTGTTGTGTCTAATATGGTTTTCTGCCTTTGGTGGCACTGCCCTTGATCAGATCGCTAACGGTTACACAGGTGTCGCGGAAACTGTTGAAGCGTATACACCAGAACTCTCGCTGTTCAAAATGCTTGACGAATTGCCGTTGACAACATTGATATCCACAATTGCTATGTTGCTGACTATCATCTTTTTCGTCACCTCATCTGACTCGGGGTCATTGGTCATTGATACCATCGCAGCAGGCGGCAAGCTGGACGCGCCTGTCTCTCACCGAATCTTCTGGTGCACAGCTGAGGGTGCAGTTGCAATTGTGCTGTTACTTGGCGGAGGTCTGAATTCGTTGAAGGCAGCCTCCCTGGTGACAGGATTCCCGTTCGCGGTTGTGCTATTCGGAATGGCAGCTTGTGTCTGGATCAGTCTGAGTAAGGAGGCAAAGCAATAATAAAACATCTCCAGGAATACGAAATTGAGGACTGGGACTTCCCTAGTGGATAGTCCAGACTAAATATGTAGGTCGGGTAGAGGAACGAAACCCGACACGTAAGGTTTGTGCCTATCATGTCGGGTTTCGCTTCGCTCTACCCGACCTACAAGTTTAACTATAGACATATTGCTCCGCATGAAGATTAAGTTATTAATTGGGTAAAACGCGGGCGGGGAAACCCCGCCCCTACGAAACCTTACTCCTACGATGTGTCATATCAGTAGAATTACCTGATTATTTATTTAATCTTCATCTGGAGCAAAGGTTCAGCGATCCTCTTTCTTAAGGGACAAAAACATTACACACTCATTTTTAAAAAAACTTGACATTAAATTCCGTTTAAATGTATAATCCATTTGTCCGTGGGGAATACGCAGAAAAAAGGATACTACTATGTTCTTTAGTTTTCAGATTTGATTTTTTCTTTTTGAGTGGAAATAATGAATGACCAACAAAAGAACTATCTATCTGCCAAAATAAACGCGCCAGATATCTATTGTCTGCACGGTGCATGGGTAGGTGCACCGCTTGATAGTTCTGTTTTTAACACCGGTTTTGAGCCCCCCACGTCACCGTTAAATATAATAGCACATTACAGCAAAACAACTTTGAAACGTTAGTAGTTCTACAACTGCTGTGCCCACACGTCCATTTTGGATCGTCGTGGGTTTTTGTTGTTACATTCGGCTTTGCGTGATATGTGCCAGTTCTATTCGTAACAGGGTATCAAACTTGTATAAGTGAAACACAACTACAAACTATTAGAAATGATGTTACAACAACAACAACAACATCAACAACATCAAAACCGATAAAAGGAAAGGAATTTACAATGAAAAGTTTATTGATTTCTCAAAAGTCCATCGTGGTACTTCTGGCTGTGATAGTCCTTATATTCACCTTCCATAACGTGAGTTTGATAATTAAATGCAATATCCGTTGTAGGTTGGGTTGAGGCACGAAACCCAACATGTATTGCTCTATAATGGGTCAAAATGTTGGGTTTCGTGCCTCAACCCAACCTACGTAAGTTATTTGTTCTGATTTATCAAACTCACGTTCATTAGAAGTTTCTTATCCTGAAAATCCTTTAATTCTGTAAATCTTGGTTCAGACAAGCACCAGGATAAGACTCACTTCATGATCCGAGATTCAGGCAAATAGAGAGACAATATACTTACGCACCCTACAATCAGAGACATTCAATTATTGAGACTTACTTCTACAATAATGCTTTGTGACAGATTAATACCTCTGCATTCGCAAAGCATCTCCTTGATTTTTTCCTTAATGGCGTGTATAATACTCATTATGGCACATTATGATGAACTGTTCAAACATATAGGAGAGTACTCACCCGAACAACTTGCATCAATGGCTCTGCATACAGAACAAGTTAGAGTGCGTGACTCTCTGAACACTGAGCAATCCACGGCGAAGTTCCTCTGTATTTGGGGGTTTAATTCATCCACCTGAACTTTTTCAAGATGGTAAATTGGAGGCAGTTATGGGAGAATCACCTATTTACGAAACCGTGATACAACGCGGCAGACAGCAAGGAATCGAAGAAGGGATCGAACAAGGGATCGAACAAGGTAAAAAAGAAAACTCTGTTGAAGCAATTCTCACGGTGTTAGAGGAAAGATTTCAGTCCGATGTCGCAGAGAAATTAGAGGCTTTTCTCAGTGCCATTGATGATCTGCAACGTCTGGATCATTTACTCCGAGTCGCTATCCAAGCAACAGATATAGAGGCGTTTACACAGGCCCTCTTGAACCTTGAAAACTGAGATGGAAACCTATACCAAATGACGTGTATTGCTATACATTGACTGCTGGCAAGTCATTCCCAGGCAGAAGATATTGATAAGGTCAATGATGCTCAAAGATGCACAATCTAACAGAATGTGCTACAAAAAAACAGCACAATCTAACAGAATGATGCTCAAAGACGCACAATCTAACAGAATGTGCTACAAAAAAACAGCACAATCTAACAGAATGTGCTACAAAGATGCACAAACAAGGATTAATATTGAATGGACAATGACGGGTGCGTCAAGTTATTGTCACTATAAGTGTCAATTTTGGAATATCATAAGCTCTTAATAGTAGTAGGCACTCTCCGAGTGCCGTCTCTTATAGTAGTAGGCACTCTCCGAGTGCCGTCTCTTATGAAAAAGGTGACAAAATACTTACACACCCACAATGGCAATGAAGGTTGCTTTTTCTGATGGATTCTGATATAATATCTGTGAGATTTAGAACCGAGAAAAGCAACTCGCTTTGAGGTTCAAATAGGGGTGCTGAAGGATAACATTGTGAAGATACTCGGAATAGATACCTCTTGTGATGAAACAGCTGCTGCTATAGTAGTTGATGGTCGTGATGTGCAATCAAACATCGTTGCATCACAGATAAAAACACATGAGGAATATGGGGGTGTTGTGCCAGAATTGGCATCCCGAAAGCACATAGAGGCAATCAACTATATCGTAAACAGAGCACTCGTTGAAGCAGACACTACTTTTGATGATATAGATGCGGTTGCTGTGACAAACCGACCAGGGCTGATTGGTGCTTTACTGATCGGTGTGGCTGCCGCTAAAAGTCTTGCATACTGCCACAATCTTCCGCTGCTCGGCATCAATCACATTGAAGGACACATCTACGCCAACTACATGGTGCACGATAACTTAACCTTTCCGCATATCTGTTTGACTGTATCTGGTGGACACACCTTGCTGGTAGAAGTTCATGAAGGTTGGAATTATAAGGTTCTCGGAACAACACAAGATGATGCGGCAGGTGAAGTCTATGATAAAGTTGCCAAGTATCTGGGACTCGGTTTTCCAGGAGGAAAAATCATAGATGAACTTGCCCAAAAAGGTGATCCGACAGCTATTGACTTTCCACGTCCAATGCTCCGTAGTGGTGACTATCAATTCAGTTTTAGCGGTGTAAAGACCTCGGTCCGATACTTTGTGGAAAAGGCAGAACGCGTGGGAACAATAGAAAGCGGGCAAGTTACCATTGAAGATATTGCTGCAAGTTTCCAAGCTGCAGTTGTTGAAGTCCTTGTAACAAAAACCGTTCATGCAGCAAAAGCAACAGGTTCAAATACGATTACCTTGACAGGTGGGGTTGCTGCTAACAGTAAACTCAGGTCATCTCTAAAGGAACGTGCACAAGAAATTGGTACGGACGTATATTATCCTCCATTTAGTTTATGTACGGATAATGGCGCAATGATTGCAGGGATCGCTTATGAAAAATATCAGCAAGGGCAGCGTGATGCGCTCGATCTCAATGCTGCAGCAAACGGTTCAATAGTTGATGTCTAACTGGAGTAGTAGTCGTGGAATCTGCCCTACGTTCTGACCAACGTCGGATTAAAGCAGCAGTGAACTGTATAAAGGCTGGGGGAATTATTGCTGTGCCAACTGATACAGTGTACGGTATAGGTGCTGATCCGTTTAATATAGAGGCAGTGCAGAAACTATATACGTTAAAGGGACGACCAGAAGAGAAACCGATCCCCTTAGTCTTAGGCTCAACTGAGGATGTAGAAAGGGTAGCACAGAACTTGCCTGGATTCTTTTATTACCTGATAGATAGGTTTTGGCCAGGTGGATTAACAATCATTGTAGAGGCAAAAGGGTTGCTGCCTCAACTGACAGCAGGCGGTAAAACTGTGGGATTACGCATACCCGATCAACCCTTATTATTGCGTATACTTCAAGAATTCGGAGGTCCCCTTGCAATAACGAGTGCGAACCTTTCAGGAACACCAGCAGCCACCTCACCATCGGAATTTGGAGAAGGACTCAGTGCTCGGTTAGATTACATTGTTGATGATGGAAAGACAAGAGGTTCTATACCATCAACAGTTTACGATATTTCTATATCACCCCCCGTTGTTCGTCGGCACGGTGTAATTCCTGATGAAACACTTGAGAAGGAGTTGATTTGTTACAACAGACATTTAAAGATCTCCTAAAGTTCATAGCATCTTCAACAGGACAGTGGGTGATACTCATATTAGGATGCGTGATTGTATTGGCAGTTGTATATCACAGATGGCGACAAATTCCGGGTTTGACGGTCAACCTGATTCAGGACGATACTTGGTTTATCAATCGTGATGACAATAATCGTTTATCCATTGTGGTTTCTCTCCATCTGATCAACAAATCAGCTGCCCCGATACAGTTTTGCAGGTGTAAATTAAGTGGTTATACCCCTAAACCTCCTCCAGAGCAGATGTTTCTTGAGGGATACGACAAGACAATTGAACTCAGCTATCCCAATTACGATTCATTCTCAGAAATCGTGGGTAAATCGGAGAATCTAAATTCCGTGTATGTGCTCAACCCTTATACAGAACAACGGATGTGGGTGCATTATGAGTCTGGGATTGTTACACTTAGGAATATGCTTCGCGCACCGATAGTGTTGAAGGATCTTAATCGTAAACGAAAGTCTATACAAGCAACAGTACCGCGCAACATGGAGCAGATACAACTCTACCGAGAAGCAGCAATGCGTTGGTAATCATAAGAAATATAGAGGATTCAGATGCAAACGAAAAGAGTGTGTCTTTGGTCAGGACCACGGAATATATCAACCGCTCTGATGTATGCTTTTGCACAACGGAGTGATACAGAAGTTGTTGATGAACCGTTATATGCACACTATCTACACACGACAGGTGCAATGCATCCAGGTCGAGATGCAGTTATTTCATCAATGGAAACGGATGTGGATGCAGTCATTCGTGATGTTGTTTTAGGTGCGTGTGCTAAACCTGTGCTTTTCATGAAACAGATGGCACATCACCTTATCAATATTGACAGATCATTCATGCAGGAGACAGTGAATATCTTACTTATCCGTGATCCGAAGGAGATGCTCCCTTCATTGACTAAGGTGATTGGTGTGCCTACCTTGAAGGATACGGGGTTGAAGATACAGGCTGAACTGTTGACTGAACTACGGCAGATTGGACAGTCTCCACCTATCTTAGACGCCAAAGAACTGTTGCTTGATCCGAAGCATGTTTTGTCAATCCTCTGTTCTCAATTGGATATACCGTTTGAGGAGGAGATGCTGTCTTGGACGAGTGGTGGACATCCTTCCGATGGTGTGTGGGCTCCGCATTGGTATCAGAACGTGCATCGGAGTGTAGGGTTCGTACCGTATAAACCGAAAAGTGAACCTTTTCATAAGAAATTGGAAGGTGTATTATCTGAGTGTTTACCTTATTATGAGATGCTACGTGCGGATGCTATTTGCAGTTAAACTTGTAGGTCAGGTTTTGCTTCGCTCTACCTATAAGTGTAAAGTTAAGGAAATTTCTATGGCAGAAACCCTCTTCAGTCCCGTAGGGACGCTATGTTTATAGAAAAATTTGTCAGTTCCCTTTTATTTCTGCCCAAGTCTCTGTTGCCTTAACTTCTGCTGAGACGTTCAGACCGGAAATCGTAAACGAATCAACCCAACCTTCAGCCTCCCATACGTTAGCGATGTTAATTCCTTCCAAAACAAAACCGAGTATCTCAATCCGATTGAAGTTTGAATCTCTGAATTTTGCCCGGAATTCCCCATCAACAAACAGCAGGAAGAAACCTGAGTTAAAATGCAACTCCATCTCATTTATAACGTCTGTGTCCCAACGTTGACGTGGTTCACGAGACAACCTATACCGAAAAGGATGGCTGGTACCTCTGCCATTGAAACGACGTGCTCTAATTTCATTCGGAAAAAACACATAATAGAATGGGTCTTCATCAGCGGTTTCAGGAAAACGACGTCCTACGCAGAACCCGAAACGGAGTTTATCACCACCAAAATTCTTGATTGTAACGACAAAATCCCTATGAGGACCAGGAAATGCAATTAATTCATAGAGTTCATATCCAATTCCCCAATCTCTATTCACTTCAGTGCGTAACATGCCATCAACCACTTTCCACACTCTTCTATCACCGATGTTTTTCCATGCGTCAGTATTCTCCATATCAAAGTCATCGTGCCAAATCTCTGCTGATGTGGAGATGAAGCTGGTAACTGACAAAAACATGAAGATCAATAAGAACAGAATAGTTCGCATATTTATACCTAAACGAAGTTCAGTTAATTTTAATACAATCATACCATCTATGTGTTAGTTTTCCTCTGCGGCTAATGATTCCATGTTTACGTTCGACAGGAAATCCGAAGTTACCATCACGTTGTTTCAGTTCTTGCCAATCAGGTGGGAACCAAGTTCTATAGGTTCGACAGTTCACTTCAATGTGTTCTCCTTGCCAGCCTCCGATTTTAAAGTACATTGGACAGACCCAACGTTCTCTCCCGCGTGCAAACTGTCGCCATCCCATCACTGTTGTTTGTTGTTTTATGATATTTCCATCGCGCCAATGCCGTTCTATTCCACTCCACGGATAGCCGGTTGTTCCGCCCCCAGTACTGATCTCACTCCACCCAAGATCGTCATGTAATGTGATAATCGACACATTTGTACCCCATGGGGTATTGTCATCAGCAAATGTCCATTTCTGTCGTCTATACCAGTGCAGCGCACCCCTTATATTGGACTTAGATACCACTGCGTTCTCAATCGTTTCTACTATGTCAAAAAAGCCTCTATTGTTAAAGGCGTTATGTGTGTTCTTACAAAGTGTGAGTGAGTTAATTTCAGAACCAAACCATTTCCCGTTTTTTCCGGGTGTCCGATAATATGCCCCCGAGGCAGGTGGATCTGCACGTTCCTGCGGGTTTAACCTTGCCCCAGCAAATCTCCCCCATAGCACAACAGAGATTATGACTATCAATAAGAATAGATTAAAAATTAGGTCTAAATTCTTCTGAACCATAAGCGTTTAGTATCTACAAGTTTTCGTTTAATTTTGCTTCAACTGTCCCCAAGTTGTTGCGATTTTATCTTTTGCTGTTACAGGCAGTCCTGAAATTGTAACCCGTTCCACGTATCCTTCACCCGTATTCGGCATATCTGTAACATATCCGACGAGGACAAAACCGAAGAAATCAATCGTCTTTAGATTTGCATCTATAAAATCCACGCGTGATTCGCCATTACCAAAAAACTGAAATCTACCTTCATTGAATCGCAGTGTCATCTGGTTAAGCACATCAGTATTCCAACGTCTGCCTGGACCGGGATACACTTTTCCATCCCTTGAAGTCTGCATATCGTTTGTGAAAAATAGATAATAACCTATCTCCTCTAAATCCCCATTGTCATTTAGGAAATGTTTACCAATCACTATACCAAACTTTACATCTCCAGATGCGCCGATGTTTTCCGCTTTTATGGTAATGTTACTGAAATCTCCTACATGGTTAATATATTGAAAGACTTCAAACAGAGAAGTCCACTGTTTCTGTGTATTAATTCTTGCGCGCAAGAATCCGTGCTCAATTCGCCAGGTAGAATCATCTCCTCGTAATTTCCAATTCTCTTGCGTCTCAAGCTCGAATTCATCCTGCCACGTTACGGCACCTACGACACCTTGTAGAACGAAGGGTAGAACGAAGGTGAGACATAAGATGATTGACAGTCGGAGGATGTAGACAGTTTCTTTCATTTTATTGATCCCGAAGTATTAGAAAGTACTCCCATCCAGTCTACCCAGATAGATGTGATGTGTGTTATCACTACAAATTGGTATTTCAACGCGCTTCTGCGTATACATGCGTTTATATTTCCTTGCCTCATTTATCCAGACCGTATCAACAGCACGGATAAGTAAGGAGTACCGTCCTTGCGTTAAACCTGAAAACGCAAACTTACCTTCAGCATCGGTCTCAGTTTCAAAGCGGTCCAGTGTCAATGACATATCATATCTGTTCAGATCCCAAGGATACCAGGAACGTATGACAACTGCGTTTTTCACGGGTTCACCCGTATCCGACCACACTACTTGTCCCATTAACGCAATCGTGGGTCTATCCGCAACGACTAATATACCATCACCATTTTCACCTGCTGCTACGTTCATGCCGAGTGATGTAAAGTCGCTGCCTATGATAAATAGGGTATATTCCCCTTCAAAAAGACCTTCCAAAACAAACTCTTGTGCTGACACATCAAATCGTTTGGACATTATAGGTTTGATTAATGCAAGTGGATCCAACTCTGGTGTCATCTCAATATCTTTCGGAAAAACCTTAATATCATAATATGCAGCTGTAGTATTTGCCGGAACAATGACGTTCCCCCTAATTGTATGCCCTTTTTCAAGTGTAACACGCAACGGGTCTCTGCTAATTTTGACATTTGGATAAACCCTTGAGAGATACCCTTTTTTTGACACTTCAACGGACAGAAGTTGTGATGCAGTTTCCATGACTTGCAGATTGAAGACACCTTTTTCGTCAGTCTCTGTCATAGTTAAGTGTGTACCGTGTCCACCAGGTTCTTTTGCATGAAGGGTTGTCCATACTTGCACATCTGATAATGGTTGCTGCTGTGTATCAACTACTAAACCGTGTAACGCTTTCAATTTTGGCAATTGGATGTATAACGGGTTATCGGTTTGTGGATTGACAGATTCAAGATTTGCAATGATACCATCTTTCTGCGCGACTGTCAAACTATAATCTATTGGATGTAGTTCCGCAAAAATAAATCTCCCTTTATCATCGGTTGTAACAGCATGTTCAGGTTGTGCTGCTGCACGGAAGAAATCAGCAGGTTTATTGTGCATCTTTAAACGCACAGTAAGACCATAGCGTGAACGGTTAGACTTGTCGTTGCCTACCTCCCCTGTTAAAGATAGAAATGGCTTCAATTTGAGCTCACCCAACGTATAATCCGTTTTGTCCGGTATCATCTCCCAACGCCAACGATGCGTTTGATAGCGCGGATGCGAAGCAATCACCGTGAATGCGTAATAGGTATCTGAATCATTTGGGACTGTTAGGCGAAATTCTCCGTTTGTATCTGTTTCCGTTTCATGCGTATCCGTTGCATCTGAATAAAAACTTCTACTATGTTCCGATACGACACTGACAATAGCCCTTGGTAGCGGTTTTCCGTCCTCTTCTCCAATTAAGCGTCCACTGACAGTTGCTCCTTTTTTGATATGTATTTCCACACCGTCGATCCGACTTTTCGGGTATACCGTAAACTTAGGTAAATCGGTTTTAGCCAAGACATACCCATCAAAGGAATCTATGATACGATAGCTGCCGGGTAACAAACTTCTTACTTCAAAATATCCATCGGTTACCTTTCCTGTGTATATCCCTTGGTAGATTTCATCCTCGTTTGCTATATGCTCGACTTTGATTTCGTCAATAATTGGCAAAGGTAATTTGTTGGTGGGGTCAAGTAAGAACCCGGAGATTACACCCGTTCCTTCAATAACGAAAGTCACTTCAGTTTTGTCAACAACGGTAACTTCACGTTGCAAAATCCGTGCGCCGAGATGTCTAACTTCTACATGCCAAGTACCAACAGGAAGGTGTCTAAGCATAAACTGACCCGTTGAATCTGTCTTGTCAGCGTGAGTTACCCTATCCTTTGGAATTACTGTTGAGACAATATATCCTGTGAGAGGATTGTCCTGTTTATCTGTAACGTGTCCGTAGATAGTGCATGCATGAGGGACTGAAAAATCTTGTGCTTGGCAAATCCTCACGAAAAGACCGGAGTTGAGAAGGATTATAAGAGGATAGTAAAAGATACAGAACGAAGACTTTATAAATGAAATCGTTGCAATATATTTAAAATGCTTCATGACCTCAACCTATTCTTTGGATGTAAACGACTCACATAATTCACGTGCTTGGATTATTTCTTCACTGTCACCTTGCTTTATTTCAATCACTTTTACCACTTCATCAGGTATCTGTGCGAAGGTTTCATCCCACTCTAAATCACCGGTTCCGGGTGGATGATACGGATCAAGTTCTTGCAGATCATGTAGTGTAACGCCGATGAGATGCTGCGCATAAGTCTTAATCCATTCTTTTGACCAACAGAGTCCGAGTTTTTCCTGCAGTGCGGCGTGTCCTACATCGTGCCAATAGCGCATTGGACTGCCGTAGAATTCTTCAAAAAACAGTCCTACTTCGTCGAAATTTGGTATCTGGAAGTATTGTGGTCTGTTTTCTATAGCGATATTCAGTTCCAAACGTAAAGCAGCTTCATTTAGTTCATCAAGACTTCTGAGTACGGCATTATGGTGTTTTGCTTCTTTGCGTTTTCTCCATTCTGTTGCTTCAGTTACCTTTTTATTGAAGGCTTCAAACTCTCTTTCTCCATAGTTATAGAGATCAGTCATTAGATAGGAACGGTCGTAAGTATCTACTTGTCCCAGTCGCAGTATAACTGTGGGAATTTCCATTTCTATTGCGAGTTGCATGGTCTGTATAGTCTTGCGGATGGCTTCTTTTCGTTCATCATTGTCAAGGCTGGAAAGTTGGACTTTGTCGCTGTCTACAACGGATCTGGCTACATCGGATTGCGCTGTGCCTGGTAGTATAGGACAATAATTTTGTATAACAGGAGGATGTGCTTGTCCAATCTCACGAAATATCGGTTTGAGTTGTTCCAACTGCTCAAAGGTAAGGTGTCGACTGAGTGCGATGTTTTCAAAGCCTAAATGTTTCAACACTTCAAACATTGCTGCGCCATCTGGCTGCTCTAATGCGTTCCACATTGTTGATATTGCTAACATTCATTATTCCGATAATTTGTACTCTTCTTTTGTGACAACACTATGATCTTGAACTATTATTTTTCCTTGTGCGTAATTCTTGATGACTTGAGGATAGAGTTTGTGTTCTTCAATTTGAATGCGATGATGTAAAGTCTCTTCATCGTCATCCTCATAGACAGGGACAGCTGCTTGTGCTATGATGGGTCCTGTGTCCACACCTTCATCAACAAAATGGACGGTAACCCCTGATACTTTTACACCATAAGCTAAAGTATCAGCAATGGCATGCGCGCCTGGGAAAGCGGGTAATAGACTGGGATGTATGTTTATGATTTTATTCTGGAATTGTCGGACGAAAGGCGGTTGAAACAGTTTCATATACCCAGCAAGTACGATCAGATCAATATCATAGTCCTGAATTTTCTGAGCTATTGCTGCGTCAAATTCAGTTCTATTCTTAAAATCTTGACTTCTGATGATTTCCTGTGGAATTCCAGCGCGTTTTGCTCTTTGTAATGCATAAGCATTTTTGCGGTCACTGATCACAACGGCGATTTCTATATGACATTTTTTGTCACGATGTAGTTGGACAATTAAGTTCTGAAGATTAGTTCCACTCCCGGATGCCAGAACAGCGATTTTCACTTTTGTCTATTTCCAATTAGTTTTCTTTACCAATATGAGTTATTCTTTATATGTCCCTTTGGTATCGGTACCCACACACCACCTGTTTCAGATGTCACTTCATGCTGGAAGTCATCAAAAGTTCCGAGAACACTGACCACTGCGTGTTTTTCTCGCAATAGTTGTATCGTACCGGCTGATTGTTTTTCACTGATGGGTTCATCGGTAATTAGAATTATGTACAACTGTGCTTTTGGACGGAGTTTTAGACGTCTCAATCCATCAGTAATTGCAAATAGCAGGTTTTCATCTTCTTGGCAGGGCAATTCAACGATTTTCCTAATCTGTTGAAGCGTCTGTGGTGGATTGAACACATTGACTATATTGAGATTCACACTTTTTCTGAACCGGACAACGCCTATCTGATAGTCGATGAGTGCGTTATCCCAATCGCGCACCCATATTTCTAATTGTTTTAAAAACTCAGGAATTTTCTCTTCCATACTTTTACTACCATCAATGAACAATACAACATCAACAGGCGCATTTTTTGTATACTTTAGGAGTTGTTTGCCAATACTATGTGCATGTTGCCATTTTGCGGATCTGAGCAATATCGCTTTTGCCTCAGCAGTAAACATTTTATGTTGTTTAGCAGCGGATCTTTGTCCATCGGGATTTTGGGGTATTGCGTGCCATTTTCCATCAGTTTTTTGTGCAATCAATAGGTGTCCTTTGTTCGGAATACCGAGTACATTCACATATATGCCGAACTCACGACAAAGCGCGATAGCATCTTCAATTTTCCTGTTCTTTAGACTTTCTAAAGGTTCATCAGTAACGATAATGAAGTGTTTTTTGGATGTTGCACGAAATCTAAGCTCTTGAACAGTCTGAGCAATAGCATCCAATGCTTTTTCATCACCGCCGGGTATGATGGATAATAGGTTCAGTTTGTAATCCTTCATACTATCTGTTAATTGGTGAACTTTAATTACATTCTTACCTTGGCGTGTGGCAAATTCTGTTAGACCGAGTTCGTAATCTATGTCTGAAGATTCATAGACATCAATCATATTTACTAAGTGTTCAGCAACAGCCCTTATGTTATCCCCCATACTACCGCTTCCATCAACGAGGAAAACGACATCTATCGGTCCACCTCCGCTTGTTTCAACGATTTCATCTGCAAGACTTTCCATCACATTCTCAAATGGGATATAGGGTAGTTTTGGTTTCTCACCACCGAGGTCCTCTATTTTTGTGGGTGTATCTATATCATCGCCATCAATCTTTGTTGGGATGTTGAGTGTAGAGGGTCTGCTTTGTCTTTGAATACCCGGTGCCCCAGATTTCTTTGTGCCGAAGGCTCCACCTAAAGTGGTTCCGGTAGCTTCTGTTTTTGATAAACCTTCTTCTACTTCCCGTAGTTCACGAAGTGCTGTGCTAATATTTACATTTACATCCGGTTTTATCTCTGTACTTTTTAGACGTGGTTGTTCAGCCATAACGGGTTCAGTAGGAGATAATTGGGGTTGAAGCGTAACTTCAGGTGTAATTGACTTTACTTTGATCTCCTTAACTGTTGCTGTTTGATATGATGTTGTTTTGAAGAGTTGACGGATCGGTGTCTTGATGGGCGGTTTCGTCTTAATTTCCTTGGGAATTGTCGTAATTGTTGCTTCAAGTTTATCTTGAACTGAATATAGGTTTTCATTGCGGACGGTAAAGTAAAATAGTGTGATAAGCAGGATGACATGAAGTAACATTGAGAGTAAGAGTGCATTGCGTGTGATAGACTTCACAGTTCTTTTTGTAAATGCTTTCATGATATTCTCTCCATAAACATTAAGGGCTTTTTAAAATACGTTTCGGTTCCTGTTGCTGAATTACCTCAAAGCTAATTAATTCAGGGTGTTGTGTTTCTGCTGATTTCGTAACAAATTGTGGGAAAGGATTAAAATCTTCTATGCTGGCAGAGTAGAGTGTTGCGCCAATCATGACAAATACGGCGAATATGAAACCAAACATAAATATGGGATTATATGCACGGACTTTACCACGGATCCATAATTGTATATTTTCAATACGTGAACCGATACGATTTAAATTTGATTCCTTGATTCTTTTAGCCTTTTTTAAGTCTGCAGCTTGATGTAAGACATCAGATAGAAAAGTGTCGGATGTCTTTACAGATTCCACGGATAGCAGGAGTCTATCTGTCTGTTGAATTGACTGTAATCGTGATTTACACACGGAACATTGGTTTAGGTGTCTTTTCATTATATGCCGTTTCCATACTGGCATCTGCCTATCGGAATATGCAGAAAGTTGCGGAGCTATGTTATCACATTCAGTATTAATGGATTTCTTCATTGTTGTTGTCTCCTATTCCAAGTTTGATGAGTATATCTTTGATGTTTTGCCGTGCTCTGTGAATAAGTGATTTCACTGCTCCCAATGAACAGTTTAGTATTTCAGCAATTTCTTCGTAACTTAATTCTTGATATGTGACGAGTGTTAATGCTGTGCACTGATTTTCTGGTAGCATCTTCATTGCCTTTTTTACTATCTGTTGTCGTTCCTTTCTCTCTAATAGTAAATCTGGTTGTAAAGTTTCGTCTATCATGTATACGGAGTGATAGACATCTTCATTCTCATCGACTAAATCTTCTAAAAAATATGTGCTCCGTCTTGCTCGGTTTCTAATTTCGTTTCGAGTTAAGTTTGTAGCAATAGTATACAACCAACTTTTGAAGGATGCTTTTACTTCATAACGACTTGCATTCTTGAAAACTCGCAGGAATGTTTCCTGTGCTAAGTCCTCTGCGCGATGATAGTCGTTGATGGTGAAATGGATATAATTGATGATGGCATCCTGATATCTTCTCACCAAAAGCTCAAATGCACTCAGATCACCTTTTTTGCAGTCCAGCATCAAGTCTTCATCTGAAACAAACACGATTTACTCCTTTTCGTGGGTCATAAGAAATGGAAGAATGGCACATCACGAATTTGTTTGGTCTTTAGTTATGTTGGCCCTGAGTTATGTAAGTTATCTGGATTCTATTCGTCGTATGAAGTTTCTCCTTCTGTGTTGTCTAATGCTAAGGAATCCTTTAACTTAAGTATCATTGCTCTTTTATATGCATCGACTGCTTCTTGTCGTTTCCCTTTGAGAGAATACATTTTCCCAAGTTCAGAATGTAGTTCAGGGTTATTTGGTGCATTCTGTATTGCTGTTTCATAAACTCTAATTGCATCATCATAACGTTTAAGCAGACGGTATGTGTCAGCGAGATTGGTATATACAGTGAGTTCACTCGGTTCACAGATGATAGCATTCTTATAGGCATTAATTGCTTTTTCATAGTCCTCCAGCATAAAATAAGCTAAGCCGAGATGAAAATGCGCTTCTGCAGAACCGTTATTATGTTGTATGACTTGTAGAAATTCTTGTATTGCCTTTTTGTAGTCCCGATCATTCAATGCTTCTGCACCCTGTTTAAGATGTTTGGATGCAGCTTCGTGTAAATGGATATCTATGCGTCCCCGTTGAACAAACTGATTCTGCAGCCGTTCTGATGATATAACTGCCCCTTCCTGTTTTATGGGTGAATTATCGGATACTTCTCCATCAGATTCTTGTTTTTTATGTATATCAGCATCTTTCATTCATACCCCACCCTTCATTAAACAAATGGACAACAAGTGCTGTTATAGTTTTAACACCTAAAAAGAGAAAAAGTGTCAATTAAATCGTCTATACTCTTAATAATAGTAGTAGGCACTCTCCGAGTGCCGTCTCTTTTGTTTTAGACAGCAATACGAAATCCTATCACGAACTCTGCATAATCTCTGCTAAAAAAATCGTAACTTATACAAGTGCTGTAATCGTGGTTATAGTACCAGGCACCACCACATGCGACGTTGAAATTCTCATCTTCATCATAGTGGGTGGATGTCCATTCCCAGACGTTACCCATCATGTCATAACACCCGAAAGGACTTTTTCCGTTGACAAATGTTCCAACTGGCGTTGTTCCTTCTGCGCCAAGTTCTGCGGTGTTGCATCTGGGTTTATCTATTTCGTGTCCCCAAGGAAACGTTCTATCATCACATCCGCGTGCAGCATATTGCCATTCTTGAAATGTCGGCAATCTTCCACCAACATATTCTGCAAAACTTGCAGCATCTTTGCAGCTGACCCAGACTATAGGATGGTCACCCTTTAGTCCGTAAATCTCATAATTCAATTCACCGTTTTTAGTCCAGTCATTCGGTGGTTGATGTCCTGTCTCCAGTAGAAAGTTTAGATATTGTGCGTTTGTTACAGGATATATACCGATTTTATACGCCTCCATCTCAAGTGGTGTACATTCTTCACCGATAAGAACAGTTCCTGATGGTATATTGACGGTTGTATCTAATACTTGAAGTGCAGCTTTACGTACGTTTTCATCTGTGTGTGCAAGTGCACGTCCAAGTGGTGAAATTACTTCTCCTACGGGTGGTGTAATGATCTGTGACGTCTGTTCCCACCCTAATTCTGTTCCCAATAGTAATTTAGCTGCATCATTTAGTGAATCCTCGTAGTGCCAAGTCCAGAAATCTTTGAGCAACAGTTGGAACGTCTCGGATGAATTACTTTCAAGTAATGATAATCTTGTCGTTTTCGTTTTTTTGATATCTAAAAGCATATCTTTAGGATGCGCGCACAATCTAACAGAATGTGCTACAAACGTTGCAGAATATAAGGACTGCTACTATTAGGATATTATACCACATTTGTCATCGTGATGCTACACTGATAATTATGCAGCTTCTCGTTTGATGAGTCTCTGTCGTGCACTTGCACGTGCCATGTCTACATCTATCCTGATATGTCGGTCTGTTGTCATACCGAGATTTATGGCGTGTGCAGTTTCCAGATTGAAACCCCACTCAATCCATTCTGGCATATCGGATTCAGGTATATCCCCCGCAACGACAACCTTCATAATGCTGATACCTTTCCCGATATCATAAGCTTGTTCTATATATTCCAGATGTTTGTCAAAAGGTCCACCTTCTAACATTCTCCCTTCTTTGTTTGCTGTTGTAAGGATGACTTCAATTTCTGGATGCTGAATTACTGCCTCCATGACGTCACCGGTATAGAGATGTGTAGAACAACCGATCACACGGACTTTACCAGCAGCTTTGGCTTCACGGAATGCGTCAAATGTGCCTTCCCGTTCCCGTGTTTCCAGGTCATCAGGGGAAGAGACTGCATGTAATAACAGGACATCGATGTAGTCGGTCTGAAGTTCACGTAATGCTTTCTCAATGCTTTCTGTTGCCTTTTGGTGATCTTTGACGGATGTTTTTGTTTGAATCACGACGTTATTCCGATCAATCTGTTGTAATGCTACGCCAAGATGTGGTTGCGTGCCGTATCCCTCTGCAGTATCCCAAAAGGTGACACCCTCATCATAAGCTTTTAGCATGAGCTTCGCGCCAGCTTGTAAAGTTTTACATGTATCTGTTAGACGACCCGCACCGTAGCAGAGACGTGAGATTTCCAGACCGGTTTTTCCGTAGGATAGATATTCCATTTGTTCCTCCAAAAATACGTAATGATGTGAGTACTCAATTTAGGTCTTGCCTACATTATACAGTTGTTAACATAACGTGAGCTCCATAAATAAAGTCGTCCGAGAGTCATAGCGTCTGTTTTACAAAGGACGCTGGTTTTTGTAGCACATTCTGTTAGATTGTGCCACATAAAACGCAAACAAACATTTTACGCAATCAATTCAGAACTCACGCTAACATACATTAACCTAATTAGGTGATTATTTCAACCTTTTTCTTGCATTTAAGTGCTTTTTCGTCTATTATCTGTCAGAGAAGCGCAATTAAGGAGGAATGTGCTACAACGCTACATCACAATTAGAAATGAATATTACTGGCTATTCTCTTCATAATCAAAGTCCGCTTGAGATCACAGTAGTGGATAGACGCGTTACTGCGATTCGGGAAATTGATGGAGCAAGTGCAAATATTTTTATCTCGCCTGCACTTGTTGACATTCAGGTGAACGGCTATTGTGGATATGATCTGAATGTTGACACTGTAACAGCTGAAGATGTATGTGAGATGGTTCAAAAGCTCTGGGGTGTGGGGACAGGTTTCCTGTGTCCCACGATTGTAACAGCATCCTTTGAGAGTATCCGTAATTCATTGACAGCTGTTGTCAAAGCATATCAATCGGACCCGTTGATCGCACATTCAATTCTGGGTATTCATCTTGAGGGACCCTATATTTCGAGTGAAGATGGTCCCCGCGGTGCTCATCCACTGGCGTATGTAAGGGATCCTGACTGGGATGAGTTCAGACGATTGCAGGATATAGCGGATGGCATGATCCGACTTGTTACACTTGCGCCTGAGAAAGAGGGAGCGATACCGTTCATTGAAAAATTAGTGTCAACTGGTGTGGTTGTATCAATTGGACATACCGATGCGACTGCAAAAGAAATACATGATGCAGTTAGTGCAGGTGCGACACTTTCCACACATCTTGGTAATGGTGCACATGCAATGATTCAGCGACATCCCAATTATATCTGGGAACAACTCGCAGCAGATGAACTCTATGCCAGTTTAATCGTTGATGGTCATCATCTGCCACCATCCGTTGTGAAGTCAATGCTGCGCGCAAAGACATTAGATAAGTGTATTCTAATAAGTGATGCTACTGCATTAGCAGGGATGCCGACAGGTAATTATGAATTCGCTGGACAACCTGTGGAATTGAGGGATGATCAAAGTATCCGATTAGTCGGAACAGAGTATCTCGCTGGTTCGGCAGTTGTGTTGTTAGGATGTGTTGAAAACAGTGTTAAATTTTCAAACATCTCGCTTGGTCAGGCAGTTTCACTTGCAACAGTAAATCCGATGCGACTGTTAGATATTGATTTAGAGATTGACCGTCCAGACCAAGACATTGAGATGGACCTGATAATCTTTGAGTGGGACCCACATACGTGTAAAATGGATCTAAAGATGACAATCCTATCAGGAGAAGTGGTTTTTGACAAAAGTAGCACTGACAGAATCTGACGTTCGTTAGGATATAACTGACTATTTCCGACAGATCATTGCAGAAATCCAACAGAAATAATTTAATCTGGGTAAAAAACGGATGATAAGATTATCAACTTTTCTTAAGAACTTCAACGTCCAGCTATAAAAAGCAGGTATAGGGATACATCTTTTCCAGAAGAGTGCGGCAAGTGAAAATAGATGGAATTCACGGTGTTCCATCTGTCTGAAGTTCTGACCGATTGCATGTATGTCTGCCAGTGAAAAATAACGTAGTTCCCGAGAGTATTTCAGGAAGAGTTTGCGATACAACCATACCACCGGATGATATCGCATATTCTCAATGAATATGGCTTTACCACCCGGTTTAAGAACCCGATTACACTCTCTTGATACTTCTGCGTGATCAGTAAAAACTAAAACAGATTTAGAAATGATAATATCAAAAGTGTTATCTGGAAAGGCAAGTGCGGTGGCATCCATCAGTGAGAAATCAACTGCATTGACTACATCGTGTTGTATAGTTCTCTGCCTTGCTTCTACGAGACGGAAAGGCAACAAGTCAATACCGATGACAGAAGCACCGCGTTTTGCTAACATCGTTGCCGTTCCACCTGTGCCAGTGCCTAATTCCAGGACCTTCTTTCCATCTAAATCCCCCATCTGAGGCAGTATGTATTCAAAGATGGGTAGATAGTAATCTTCCCACCATAGCAGGAGGTCGACTTCCACAGAAGTGTCGTCATTTTTCGGTTGCGAAGCATCAGGTTCACTCAAACCTATATTTTCCCCATTTTTCTGAGATTCTCAATGCATTTTTCAGCACATTCCAATGGTGGAAAGGCATAACTTTCCTGTTCAACGATATACCATTCAGTGCCGCCGACGGTTTCGCAAGCGTTGAATATATCCTCCCAAGGAATATCTCCCTCTCCGATCACAGCTTTATCATTTGTAGCGGAGAATTCTTTGATATGTACCAGCTTATACCTACCGGGATATTTCTCAATGAACGACACATTGTCTGCCCCTGCCCGAAGCACATGACCCGTGTCAATTTGGAGGACGACATCTGCGTTTGTGTTACTTGCGAACGTATCCCACGGTATTTCACCATCAATTGGCTTGAACTCACCCGTGTGATTGTGATAGCCTGTGAACATACCTTGGTCTTTAATTTTATCAGTGATGTCGTTAAATATACCTGCTGTGTTTTTCCATGCTTCAGTGGAACCGGTATACTCACCACCTAATCCTGGTACAATCAGATATGGGTTGCCAAGTATCTTATTGAACTGCACTGTTTCAGCGAGATTATCGCCGAGTAGTGTATTCATACCGGTATGTGTACCGATGATCTTTAGTTCGAGGTCGTCACACATTCCTCGTAATTCTTCGGCGGAACGGTCGTAGTATCCTGCGAACTCGACGCCTTCATATCCCATCTGTGCGACTGCTTGCAGTGTAAGGGATAGGTCTTTGGCACAATCATCTCTAACTGAATATAACTGTAAAGCTATTGGTATTCTATCGCTCAATTATGTTCTCCTTATTACGTATCATCCTTACTGCTTCGTCAAGTGCTAATTGATGGACTTGATAGGGTCGGGAATCGGAGTTCCCTCCTACCATAAGCAACCCAACGGTAGGAGCGATCTCCGAATCGCGACCTACAATAATATGTTGACAAAGCACTACGGGACTTCAATAGATTTATTCCATCGGTAAAGTTATTGCTTTACCCGTATCCGATGAGACCAATCCAGCCTCTAATATCTCCTGAGCATCCCGACTAATGTAGGGACAACACAGTCCATCAACCGGTTCATCTGTTTCCAGACAATGAATTAAGTATTCTGCCGCATTTCTCTTCCCTTCAGGCAACGGTTCAGGTTCAATAGACTTACCTTCTTGACCTGCGGGGGTCAGGTTAATGCTGTTTCCCGTTACTGTCAATGCGCCTTCTGTTCCATAAACAACGGGATTTGGTGTAACATAACCTGTTTTCTGTGTCCAAGATGCTTCTGTTAACCCGAATGCGTTTCCGTATTTCATAAGAATAATGGCATTGTCATCGGGTAAGGGATAGTCTTTGACGAAGGTTCCTCTGAAAGCTGTCACCTGTTCAGGTAGTCCGAGCAGATATGCACACATATCGGCACAGTAGCAGCAGTAATCCATCAGAGCACCAGCACCGTTTTTCTCTTCATCGTATAACCATTCATAGAAATATCGTGAACAGCCGATCTCTTTTGGTCCGTTGTGTGCAGAACGCCATTTGAAATAAAAGACATCGCCAATTGCACCATCCTTGATAAGTTTCATTGCAGTATTCAATGCTGGACTCCAAGCGGTTGGCCAATTGATCATGAGTTTAGTACCTGCTTCATCTGATGCTTTCAGCATTCGATCTGCTTGAGCCAGACGGGCAGCCATCGGCTTTTCTGATACGACATGCATACCTTTTGCGGCTGCAGCTTCAACGATTTCTGGTCCGGCACTGTTCTCAGCACACGCTTGAACGATATCTAATTGCTCTTTTTCGATCATCTCCTGCCAAGAGTCATAGACGTTATCAACACCGCTTTCGTTTTTGAATTGGTCTCGCAATTCTGCGTTGATGTCTCCTGCAGCGACGATCTCAACATTCGGGTGAGCTTTCCATCGATTCAGTTCACCCCAGACGTGGTCATGAACAAGCGAGGCAAAGCCAACGCGATAAGTTTTTGACATAAAATGTTTCTCCTGCGTATTATTCGGTTTTATTCTTCTGCACGAACGACGATTTTTATTGCCGTTTCACCGTCCAGGCGGTATCCACCATCAAGTGCCTTAAATCCATCTTCCACCTTTGAGAGCGGCAACTGATGACTTACCATATCCGCGAAAGGTAGGTCGCTTTTCTCGAGGAGTGGTAGTCCTCGAACGAAGTGTTCATATCGGCTTCCCCAGATTGCTTCAACGCGTAGATTCTTCCGCATCAACAACTGATTGATATTAAAGTCGATTGAACCCATATCAACAAAGTGACCGACTTCAACAAAAGTGCCGTTGCGTCGCGTATATCCTAATCCTTCAGGCGTTGCTGGTAGGAATCCTGCACATTCAAAGACGACATCAGCCCCCTCTTTTCGTGGTGTTTCAGCTTTAACGCGCTCAGTTCTTTCCTCAACAGTGGTGATCTCTTCAATATCGAGTGTTACATCTGCGCCGAGTCTTTTGGCAAGTTCTAACCTTCCTGCGGGACCTCCGACATTGATTATTTTACCAGCACCACTCAGTTTAGCACATGCGACTGTCACCAAACCGATTGCCCCTGATCCTTGAACGACTACGGTATCACCCAACTTTATCTCACCCCGCATGACTGCATGCACACCGACGGTGAATGGCTCGGTTAGGACTGCGATCTCTGGTGTAGCATTTGTCTTCATGTAACAGGTATTGGGATATGTAAGGTACATATAATCGGCAAAGCCGCCGCGGAAATGTGGTGCTTCATCTGGGTTCCACTGGAAACCGTAGCCGCCATAGTCTGTTCCTGGGGCAAAAATGAGTCTATCACCTTCTTTGATCGGATTTCCGACGTAGTCTGTTTCAACACCGTCCCCTATTGCTTCGACGATACCGACATTTTCATGTCCTAAGAGTATTTCAGTTTGGAATCCATTTTGCCAGTTATGAAGGTCAGTTCCACAAATTCCCGCCAGTTCCTGTCTGAGTAGTATTGTATTCGGTTCAGGATCCGGTATGGGATATTCGCGTATCTCAAAATCTTGTCCGTGAGCAACTACTGCTCTACCTGTTCGAGGCATAGTTATCTCCTCAATTCTGTTTATGTAAATCCTTGCAGGTGTGGTTTCCATATTGATATAGAATATCGATTGCGTAATCTGCTACACCCAACAAGTATTCATCAACGATATTTCTTACTTTTTCTTGATGATATTATAATCAGCACGACTATTGTGCCAATCGTAATCCAGAGCCAATTCGCCTTGAAGATCTCAAAAAAGATATTGAATCCGATAAAAACAAGCACTTCTATGCCGACGATTGACAGTGCTTTTCCCCAAGGAAAATCAGCACTATGTCGTTTCTTCAGTCTATCGGCAAAGACCCAAGAGATTATCAGCGTTCCTGCTATAACGACGATAAGCAGTAGATTAACAAGTATTTGAATATTGGTCAGTAAAAATTGCATTTTAATTCACTCCCTTTATGTGCGTTTAACATAATAGAGTCCCCATAAAGGAAAAGGATAGTATGTATCAATTGATTCATAAGGCAGAATACGCGTTTGGTCTTCTGCAGTGCTTATGAAATCGCTCCTACAAGCTTTCCAGTTTTTTCAACTTGTATACGTTCCGGATGACTATATACTGCCATGTGTTGTCCTCGCATGAAACCGATCAAAGTTATGTTTCCTTCTTCTGCTAAGTCTACTGCAAGCGTGGAAGCAGCTGAGACAGCAACAATAAAAGGGATTCTTGCAAAAAGTGCTTTCTGTACAATTTCAAAGCTTGCGCGTCCACTTACCATCAAGATGTGTTTATCAAGCGGTAACATGTCGGACAAAAGTGCTTGCCCGATGACTTTATCCACTGCATTGTGTCTACCGATATCCTCTCTGACAATCAGCAGTTGACCGTTTTCGCTGAATAATCCAGCAGCGTGGAGGCCACCCGTTTTCTCAAAGACCGATTGTGCTTCTCTTAGTTTATCATTGAGCCTATAAAATAGTGATTGCTTTAGCCTCATATCATTCGTTAAAGGATCAACTTGGTGTTTGACAGATTCAATTGTCATCTTTCCGCAGAGACCACAACTGGCATTGGCGTGGAAGTTCCTTTGCCATCCGCTATGTTCTTCAAGGTCAAAACCATTTTCTAAACGGACATTCACTATATTCTGGAATTCAGAGAAGTGTTTGCTGTCAGAATCTGTTTCTTCACAGTAAGCGATGATCTCAATGTCATCAACTGATTCTATTAGACTTTCAGTATATAGAAATCCAGCGGCAAGTTCAAAATCGTGTCCGGGTGTCCGCATCACTACGATCAAGCTCTGTTGTGCAACACGAATTTCCAGCGGTTCTTCAATGACTAACTCGTCTTCAACCCGTTTTGACCTTGACTGATTCCAGCGTAGAATCTGTTTAGTAGAAGTCTGTTGAGTAGTATTATTTAGGTCTGTAGACATTTAATTTTACTCTTCAACTGTTCGACTTAGTTTTTCTTTTTCAATCGTGAGCATACCTTTTGATGTTCCTATCCATGCTCGATTTTTGTCTACTGCGATGCATTGAACAACTGCATCTGATAGGACAATTTCTGGGTATTTTACAATTCCGATAAAATCGCTGATACGACTGTCATAGATTGTTACGGAATCATTCATTGCAGCCCAGACTTGAAGATGTAAGGGTTGTGTATTCTCCGCATTGTCGGTATCTCTTTTTCCTGTTTTTCCAGTCTGTCCTGTGACATATATATTGGACAAAATTTCTTCTTCAGTAAAGCCAGTAATGATTGGATAGGATGCGCCATTGCTGCCATCCCAATTTGCGAGGAAGAATCCGTTTTCACTTTCGTCTGCATTATACCATGAGAACAGCATCTTTTCGTTGATGACTTCAAATCTGACGATCTGTGTATTTCGATCAATATCAACAAAACTCCTCTGTTGCCAGTTTCCTGATGTACGGTCGAAAAAAGCGATATTGGCATCTGCTGTACCAGCCCATACTGATTCTGGTGTGAGTGCAATCGAATAGATATCATCCGCCACATAACTGTTTCCCTTATAATGGGTCTGACTGCGAGAAGCGAGTTCCCATCTGACTACACCCGCATCTGTTGCGAACCAAATCTCTTCATCGTCCATCTCTATATCACGAACCCAGTTGCTTGGAAACCCGTCTGCTAAAGTGTAATTTCTCACCTGATTGTTTCGTCGATCATAATGTAGGATACCTTGATTTCGTGTGCCTACCCAGACACTTCTATCGTCTACAGCAATTGAGCGTACATCTGGAACAGTTGACAGATGTTCATTTATCAAGAGTGGGACAGCTTCACTGGCACTCCATTTACCTGTATGATCCGTGACTATCTGTGCGATTCCTTTCGGTGTACCTATCCAGAGAGAAGTTCCATCTACGACGACAGACTGAATGTTTGGATCAGGCAGATTATGTGTGTAGATGTTCCAAGCAGTTGCTTGTATGACTTCATCAACTTTCGCGATGAGTTCAGGGTCACTGCTTTTCTCTCGTGCGCGTTTTGCTTCGTTAACTGCTGCATCGGGGTCGCCAATTTGTAGGTATATAACAGCGCGTTTTAGCAGTGCATCGTCTACCCAATCACTTTCTGGATAGTTGTTGGCAAATCTCTTTAGTGTGGATAAAGCATCTTGGTATTCCCCTTTCTCTGCTTGTGCCAGTGCGATCAGGTATACCGCTTCTTCGTGTTCAGGTGATTGGTGAAAACGTTGTACAGCATCATATAAAACTTCATAACCGGCATTAGGATCGTTTAGCTCTTTCATCAGCAGAAAACCGGTGCGATATGCAATTGAGGCAGTGGATTCGTGTTCTGGATAGTGCTTGAGAATGAGTTGGAATGCCTTTAAGGTTTGCTCATAGTGTTCAGTTGTTGCAGATGCTTCTCCGATTTCTGTTAGTATAGGCACAAGGTCAAATTTCTGATTATCTATTAGCAGCACAGATCGAAATCTGACTAATGCATCTGCTATTTCTCCATCTTTCTTGTGTAGTAATCCGAGTTGATAATGTGCATCTGCATAGAGTGGGAATTCTTCAAGTGCTGCTTCGAATTTCCGTTTCGCCAGTTCTGGTAGTTCTAATTGAAGCAACTGTTGTGCTTTGTCATAGTGATCAGAGGCGATTCTGTCAGGCACATTTGCTAAATCGGTTGTGAAACTGATCCGATTACCTTTTAAGGGTAACCTTAATGTCTGTCGGTTATACACAATTTCAAAATGTGTATCTGTAGCACGGAGCCACTTTCCTGTGAGTCTATCACCGTTTTCTCTATCAACGATGACGATCTGTTCACTATGCGATATTACCGCTTGCAGTACGAATAATACGATAAACAATAAGAAGAAATGAATCTGATGTGTTTTTTTCACGATATTTTTAAGTCCTATCTTGATATTATACCATTTTACTTGAAAATTTTGTAATCACTTACCAAGTTGTTGACGTAGTTTTCCTAATTCGGCAGCCTGTTCTCGGATCTTTTCTGCTTGTTCATCAACTTTTGCCTCAGCAATGCGGTTATCTCTAATAATTAACTTTACTATATTTCAATACCTTTGTCAAGTGCTATTTTGTAGGTCGGGTTTCGCTTCACTCTACCTATAAATCAATGCCGAATACGCGTTTGGTATTCTGCATTGGTTAGGAAACCGAACCTACCAGGGTGTACTACAAAAGTGCCTCATTTAATTGTATGTTTTACTATATCAAGAGGGTGCTTTGCTCCAAATGAAGATTAAAGAATAAATATAGTTTAATTTTGCTTGCAAAATTTCTGTATAATGTTTATATTTATACGGGAGGTGAATCGTCAACGGTGAACAACACATTAAAGTTTAACCAGAACGGTCTTTTTAAGATTGTTCAGTTTACTGATATACACTGGCATAACGGTGAATCTGCTGACAAGAAATCCGCTGAACTGATGGAAAGTATAGCACGATCAGAAAAACCTGATCTCATCGTGTTAACAGGAGATATGTTGTCTGGTGGAGGATGTGATGATGCAAGCGCATCTATGCGTCAAGTCGTCAAGATAATGGAGAACTGTAAAACCTATTGGACTGCGGTTTTTGGGAATCATGACGATGAAGGAACTGCAAACCGTCATGAGTTGATGGTAGTCATGCAGGAGAGTGATCTGTCACTCGTTGAACCGGGTCCAGAGGATATATCTGGTACGGGGAATTATGTACTGAGAATTCAAAACTCACAAACGGATAAACCTGCTGCGCTGCTGTATTTTATAGATTCCGGTAGCTATGCACCGACAGATATAGGGGGTTACGATTGGATTAGAAGAGACCAGATTGAATGGTTTCTTGATGAATCCGCAAGATTTACGAAAGATGCCGGACATCAACTTCCCGCACTCGCTTTTTTTCACATCCCGATACCCGAATTTCATGAAGTATGGGACTTCCACACTTGCTACGGTGTAAAATATGAAGATATATGCGCGCCAAGAATAAATACGGGTATGTTTGCTGCATTTCACGAAGCGGGTGATATATTCGGTGTTTTTGTAGGACATGATCATATCAACGATTTCTGGGGTGATTTGCACGGGATACGACTCTGCTACGGGAGGGCAACCGGATATAATACCTACGGTAAAGAGGGATTCCCACGTGGCGCACGCATAATAGAATTAAAAGAGGGTGAACGGCAATTTGAAACTTGGCTTCATCTTGACAACGGAACCATCATGCATGAACAACCACAGCATACGCCACTACAACGCACGTTCACTAATGGTTAAGAAATATTGTAAAGCTATTTTGTAGGTCAGGTAGAGCGAAGCGAAACCCGACAAATCATGACGCATACCAAACGCGTATGCGTCCAAGTGCATTAGCGTTGATTTGGACATGATAGTTCCAATCAATACGTGTCGCCAGTTAATATTTTTAATGGCACTTCGCTCTACCCGACCTACAGAAGAAAACAAGGTACTATCCTTGAGGAGGTAAATGTGAGAGCACAACCACAAGTCTCTATCCGCTTTGAAGAAGATGTCGCAGTTTTTGACATTACAGGATATCTAACAAACGAATCTGAAGACGCTATGAATGATGCTTATGCTCATAGTGATGTTCAGGCATCAACAAAACTACTACTCAATTTCGATCGTCAGAGTTTTATTACAAGCAGCGGATTTGGGACAATCATCAAACTGCTTTGGAAAACACGAGATAAAGGTCAATCCATGCGTATAGCACATCCCGCTACACAAGTAAGAACCATCTTTAATACTATCGGATTGACACAGAGCATCGGTGTGTTCGCGTCAGAAGAAGAGGCGTTAGAAGACTTTTAAGGGAAAAACGTGTACATGTTTGTGTAAAACAATACTCCTAAGAGACTCCAGAGACTACCCGCAAGAAATTGTCCAAAGATTATGCCTAATAACAGTGGAAGCGCATGACAATAAGCACGAACACCGCTACCTGTGAATAGTATTCTCTTGAAAAGCCGACCCAAGATTATTGAAACCCAGATCCAACCGATTGTCCAACCATTACCAACGGCATAATCGACTGGATAGAAGGACAACCACAATAACTGCCGTTTGAGTAACGTCAAGATCACTGCAAAGACGAAACCAACACTGATATATTGGATAACGGGCTGAATGTCTTTATATCGTGAAATCCTTGACAAAATGGTGACTCTTTGCGATAATGATAATGGAGGAATTATCTATGAGATTAGCACGATATGAAATGAATGGAACGATTGGATACGGAATTGTTGACGGAAATTCTTTACGAACTTTAGACGCAAGTCCGTTTACAGATTTCAACGAAACGGGGAATACCGTCCGTTTAGAGGATGTTAGACTGCTTGCCCCAACAAAACCTTCAAAAGTACTTGCTGTTGGTTTGAATTATCGTAGCCACTTAGGGGATGCAGCAGAACCTAATAACCCTGAGATTTTCATCAAAACACCATCATGTATAAATGATCCCGGAGGGGAGATTGTGCTGCCTGAAGGCGATGACGATGTGCATGCGGAAGGTGAATTGGTGGTGATTATGAAAGCAAGAACACAGAAAGCTACTCCTGAGGAAGCTGCTGAGAATATCCTCGGTGTAACCTGTGGGAACGATGTAAGCGCACGGACTTGGCAGCAGAACGACCTGCAATGGTGGCGCGCAAAAGCATCCGACACTTTTGGACCGATGGGACCTGCTATCGCAACTGAGGTTGACTACAACGACCTACAATTGGAAACACGTATCAACGGCGATGTGGTTCAGTCCCAAACAACTGCTGACCTGATCTTTCCTGTGCCTGTGATCGTAAGCTTCGTCTCTCAATCTATGACCTTAGAACCTGGGGATGCTATCTATACAGGTACCCCTGGAACGACAACTGCTCTGAAAGCAGGTGATATCGTTGACGTTGAGATTGAAGGAATCGGTGTACTGCGAAATAGTGTTGTTGCATAACTTAAGAGCCTGGCTTTATGAGCCTGGCTTTATGATGCTTTCTGGGCAACGAAGGTTACTTCTGTCTTGCCATCTAATCCTGCGACAACTGGAAAAGTACGCTCACCTTGTCCATCCTTTGTAACATACCGAACTTCTGGCGAGAAATATGCATAGAGTGCGGTGTTTCTGGGATGTGGTGATGCATTTGGACCAGACCCGTGTACCATCAAACTGTGGAAAAACAGCGCACTCCCAGCAGAAAGTGGTACATCCATCTGCTGCTTTGCCACATCCTCTCTATCGGTAAGTTCTGCATCCTGTTGTCGGGCAATCCCACCCCACTCTTGCACACCCCATAGATGGCTACGTGGAACGACTTTAAAACAACCGTTCTCTACAGTCGCATCGTTTAGAGAGATACTGACCGTGACCAGTCTCGGTGGTTCCATAGGCCAATAGGCTGAATCTTGATGTAATCCATGGGATGAACCGTGGAAGGCAGGTTTGAACATTAAGGTACTTCTAAATAGGAGCAGGTCATCTCCGATTAAGTTTTGCAGCACAGCAATTAGGTTTGGATGTTGTGCTAAATCCTTAAACACCTCTGAGTATTGACGCGTATTTTCAGCTTTCCGTAATACAGGCAATTCATCACCCTGCGTCTTATCTTTAGCGAAAGGTTCCTGTTGGACATGTCTGCGTGCGATATCAGCACGTTCCTTTTCTGTATCAGATGCCTGTCCAGCTGCAAACTGATGTAGTAGGTGTATCTCATGTTGACACTTTTTCACCTCTTCAGGTGATAATAGGTCTTTAACAACGAGGTAGCCTTCTTTCTCAAAAAAATCCTTCTGAGCAGTCTTATCCATTTTGTCCTCCGGTGAGTTTTGTTATTTCCCATATAATGCTTGAAATCGCAAACCCGATATAGACAGCAGAAGCGATCAGCATCATTATTGTTGAAATTGCTTTTGGTTTTGCAAAACTCGGTAAAAACTTTCTGTTCATGTAAAGGGTTAGTGGGACATAAATTGCCATTGCGAATCCCCCCATATAAGCTGCACTGAACAAGAATCCGAGTTCGGTGACATTCAATTGCTCCATAACATACGTAATCACACATCCTGCGACGATCCAGATACCTGCTATAAGTAGATACCACCAGCTCAATGGCCGTTTTTTTCCACCTTTGAAATTTGTGTAGATAATATCAGATATGGAACGGCTTACACCATCTACCAAGGCAAGTTGTGTACCGAAGAGTGTTGCGGTGCCGACGAGTAGAAAGATATATTGTCCCGGCAATCCCCAAATGTCTTTTAGAATATTAGCTTCATCATATATGAGTGTTCCCTCTGCTGGGACAATTCCTTTTGGGTGTAGAACCGCAAGAGCACCAAAGATAAATAGGAGCATAGTGACGGTGTTAAGTGCCCAAAAGAAGATCATTTGGTCCTGCTTAATATATCGCCACCATGCAGCGAACCGTTGTCGATTCTCATCCGTTTCCTCACATAAGAATCCGGTAGATGGCACTGTTTCGTCTCTTCCACGGAGAGGGTTTCGCAGTGCTGGCAACCGTGCTCCCATACCAATGTTCTTGTCGCGGAGATAGAACGTGTAGAATAGGTTTGCAGTGCCACCTGCTCCAGCGAAAACCACAGCAATAAATAGTTTCTTGACGTTCATACCATCCGCGATGTGTCCAACGTTTATTAGTCCAGACCCCAACTCTTTCCAAGTATCGAGATTACCTACAGCAATAACGACAAGAATCAGTCCAATGGTTACAATCGCAACGAGTAGTTCTACTGTTTTCTCAACGGATTGATATACCATCTTAGGACCGAAGAGGATCAGTGCGACAGCCGCGAAAGTAACGACGGTCCAGAAAGTACCTGAACCCCACCCGTTGGGTTCTATCAGAAGTGCCTTCAGCGCATCTCCTGATGCGCGTGCCCAACCCGGGGCAATCCAACTTACGACGGTAAGCAGAATGAACAGCGGCGCAAAACCTCTCCAAATACGACTATAACCTGTATAAACAGTTTCACCTGTCGTTATCGTCCATCTACCGACTTCAAAGTTGATCCAGAGTTGGAGAAAGACACCTAAAACTGCTGCCCATACCATACTGCCGCCGTATTCCGCAGCGATTCGGGGCCATATCACAATTTCTCCCGCGCCAATAGACAGACCGACTAAGATTGCCCCGGGTCCTGCTATTTTCCAAAACGGTAGTTGTTTTTCAGGAAGATCAATTGTCTTAAAACTATCAAGCTTTTCAAAAATGTTTGATATTGTGAATTTAGCCATACTTTTATCTCTCTTATCCTCAGAAACATATTTATACATCGGGATCCGACACTATGGCATCACTTAACACCTCAATCGGATGTTTAGGTAGAATTCCGGTGCCGTGTTGTAACTGATGTCTACACGAAAAACCGGACGCTGCGACCGTAGAGTTCTCAGATTGTTGACGGATGCTCGGAAATAGACGCAGCTCACCAATGTTCATAGATATATCGTAATGCGTTTTATCATAACCGAATGAACCTGCCATGCCGCAGCAACTTGAATCAATCACAGTGACGCTATGCGACTTAGGTAATTCCAGCATCTGCAAAACGGGTTGGATGCCATCAAGTGCCCTCTGGTGACAATGTCCGTGCAGTAGTATTTTTCGATGATTGTCCTGAAATGTGAGTGGCAGTTCACCCTCATGATGTAATTGAAGAATAAAATCTTCATAAGCGTAGGTTGAATCAGCAACCTGTTTTGCTTTTTTCGTGTTTATGAGATCAACATAGTCATCATTCAAAGCGGAAGTACAACTCGGTTCACAACAGACAATCGGTATGCCTTCCTCAACATAAGCGTGTAGTTGTTCAATATTGTAATTTGCGTTATCAATAGCTCTATCAAGCATCCCTTCCGAGATAAGCGGTCTTCCGCAACAACGTTTCTCCGGTATAATCACCTGAAATCCTGCAGCTTCCAACACGTGTACTGCTGCCTTTCCGATATTGGGTTCGCTATAGTTCATGAAAGTATCGTGAAAGAGTACAACCTTCTTATTATGAGTGTCCTGAGATTTCCGTTTTCTAAACCACTTTTCAAAAGTCTGATGTACGAAAGTCGGCATATCGCGACGTCGGTCAACACCGAGTATTTTCTCAGCCATCCATTTAGAAAGTGGATTGTTCGTTGCCCAATTTGAAAAGGGAGCAAACATAGAACCGAATACAGCAAGCGACCCTATTTCACCAAATAGACGATTACGTAATGGCAGTCCATTTGCATTTCTGTAATGTGCTAATACCTCATATTTAATCTTCGCCATGTCAACGTTAGAGGGACATTCTGCCTTACACGCCTTACAACCGAGGCACAGATCAAGGACATCATAGAGTCGTTCGCTGGTGAAATCTTTGTGTGGTATGGCTCCAGAGATAATTGATCGGAGTGCATTTGCACGTCCCCGTGTAGAATGTTCCTCTTCACGTGTTGCAATAAATGATGGACACATAGTACCTGTAAGCGTCTTTCGGCATGCGCCAACACCGTTACACATTTCAATAGACCTCTCGAATCCATCCTGTGCAGAAAAATCGAAGTATGTATCGATTTTAATGGTGTTGTATTTTGGTCCGAAGCGAAGATTGTCAGTCATAGGAGGAGGGTCAATGATTTTGCCTGGGTTCATAATGCCATCAGGATCAAAGGCATTTTTTACCTCTCGCAGTGCCTGATAGACCTGTGGACCGAACATACTCTCAATCCATTCACTCCGCACAAGTCCATCACCGTGTTCTCCACTCATCGCACCGTCAAGGTCCATCAGTAGGTCTCGTACCTCTCTGGCAATACTATGCATCTTGTGAATATCAGACTCAGATTTCAGATTGATGACAGGACGGTTATGTAGGAGTCCGACACTGGCATGTGCATAGTATGAAGCTGTTGTATCGTGTCTCGTGACGATTTCATCAAATCGTTGCACATATTCGGGTAGGTTTTTGATGGGAACAGCAGCATCCTCCACAAATCCTATCGGTTTTGCGTCCCCTTTCATTCCCATTAACAGACCGAGTCCTGCCTTTCGTGTTTCCCACACACGTGCCTTTTCTTCGGGTGTGTAGCACTGCACAAAAGCGTAGCCGAAACCATCGCACTTCAATGTCTTTTCAAGATGTGCCATCTGTTCATGCAATTCTGTTTCTGTCTGACCGTAAAATTCAACAGCAAGGAGTGCTTCCGGTTCACCTTGAATAAAACTGGTGAGACGTGAAAACTCTATAGAACCTTGTGCCATACCGAGTATAGTTTTATCAATCAATTCAACTGCTGTGGGATGACACGCTAAGATAGGTTGCATCGCCTCCATAGCAGCAATTAGAGACCTGAAGTGTACGACACAGAGGCACGTCATCTTAGGGACAGGAACAAGGTTGACAGTCGCTTCAACTGTTGTCGCAAGCGTACCTTCTGAACCGACAACAATCTTTGTTAAACTGAACGGACGATGGTCATCGCAGCCATCTCTACGGTAAGGGGTTACCTCTTTTGATCCTGCGTCAGATACATACTCATCAAGATTGTATCCAGCAACCCGACGTAGAATACGTGGATAACGTTTACGAATCTCATCAGCATTCTCGTCACATACTCTGCAAACTTCTCTATAGATATTTGCTTCTAAGGATTTGCCCTGTTTCTTGGTAGCGACTTCAGGAAAGGATAGCGGGGAGACTGTTATTTCTTCAGCATTAGCAAGCACAAGGTCTAAAGACATGACATGATCAATTGTCTTTCCGTAGATGAGGGAATGTGAACCTGCGGAGTTATTACCGATGGTGCCACCGACATTGGCACGGCTGCTTGTAGCCACATCAGGCGCATACATCAATCCGTGCGGTTTGAGTTGTTGGTTCAGTTCATCAAGCACGATTCCTGGTTCAACCCGCGCCCAATGTTCATCAACATCATACGCGATCAGTTTGTTCATATACTTGGACATATCCAACACGATTGCTTTACCGACACTTTGTCCTGCCAGACTGGTTCCACCACCACGAGGCAGAATAGGGATCTGTTGTTCAGCTGCTATCTGTATCGTTCGGATCACATCCTGTTTATGTTTCGGAACAACAACACCGATCGGTTCTATCTGGTAAAGACTTGCATCAGTGCTGTAGAGTGCTTTTGAGTATGGGTCAAATCGCACTTCTCCTTGTATTGCATTCGTGAGAAGTTGCTCAAGTGACGATTCAGAATTTGGCATCCGTTTTCATATCCTAAATAAACTTGACAATCTGATACTTGAAAAGTATAATTATTAGACCTCTAATTGCCCCTGTGGTGGAATTGGTATACACGGCAGGTTGAGGGCCTGTGCCTTAATTGGCATGCTGGTTCGAGTCCAGTCGGGGGCATTCCTTCCAAGTTTTATCTCTCCTACAGAATACAGTCGCGATTCGGAGATCGCTCAAACAGAAGAGGTTTTATACTTCCGATGTGTTCAATTCTTGTAAGAATGCCTCAACGCTGGATGTCCGGACTGCCGTGCGCAGCAGTTCTGCCAATCGCTCAAGATCCTCAATAGACTCCAGTGCCTGTTCTACAGGTTGCACATCGCTCAACGGAAAACGCTCAGTAAGCACAGACAGAATAAAATTGATGGAATTTTCACGTGCACCTTGTTCAAAACCTTGTTTCCTTAAATGTTCAATATAGGGAAAAGGTGATTCTTGCATCATTTCCTCTGCACCTTAAATGTCACATCATTGCGATGCACCTTAACCGTTTGTTGCTCGGTGTCAAGTGTCTCTAAAACTTTGACATCGGGTGTGCCAAAGGATAACTTGGCAAACTCATCGGCAAACCGGTCCAGTATGTGCTTCACAATTTCATCAAATTGTGTCATGTTATGTGTTACGCCTTTCGGACAAAGACTTTTATTGATTATACTTGATAGGATGGTGGATTGTCAAGAGAAGTTTTTTGGAGGGAATTATGCATAATGCCGTTGTAATTTTACTTCGGATTCTTCCTTGTTGAGTAAACCGGTATACTCACGTTGAACTGCTTCAACACTTGTTTCTATATCTGACAGATTGCCTCCGATTATATAAAAAAGTAGTTGTTTTGCAACCTTTTGTGGAGCAGTACCACTAATCATCCGTTTATTCGTCTTATCCCAAAGCAAGCCTACCCAAGGATCGTCTGTTAATTCCATTGAAACTCCAGAAATCCTTTTA
Source organism: Candidatus Poribacteria bacterium (assembly GCA_965205065.1). Taxonomy (GTDB): domain Bacteria; phylum Poribacteria; class WGA-4E; order WGA-4E; family WGA-3G; genus MSPOR6. The sequence continues at coordinate 671,070 of CBDBFT010000001.1, forward strand.
ATGGCTTCTTCTTTTGACAAGCCTGAATCTTTTGCTAATCTAACAACTTGCGCAATAATCAGGAGTCCAACTGGTCTAAATAATAAATGTCCACCCTCTCTGTTTCTAAAATAACCAGCAATATTTTCTTCCGGTTTACTTGTAAAAATCTTTTCTAAAGGTGGAAAATATATTGTCAACGTGTTCCAGAATTCTACACTTTTGGCATAGTACTCAGCGATAGTATTGTCCTCTGGACGATGCCTTTTGAATTCTGTCCATCCTCTTGTTTTTTTAAATAAGATATCCAAAACATCGTACAAAGTTATAATTGTTGTAAAACTCCGATTATCTTTCACGGCAATTGTTTTCGTCTTTGATAGTGAAATTTTCTCTTGAAATAGCGGATATTTTTCGACCAATTCTCGTGTTGTAATTGCAATGATGTCGTCCTCGTCAAGTGCTACGATATCGCTTTTACTGACAGGTTTTGGATATCGATTCAGTGTTGTAAATAGCCTATGTGTACGCTCCAATCCTGCCTGATCATTTTGATGAGCCACGAAGATAACGCTAACCTCTTCCCTTTCCAATTCACTGTTCTTTTTTAGTGCATGCTTAATTCCTTCCACGCGATGTTGTCCATCAATTGCAAAGAACTTTTGCGTCCCATCAAGACAGAGAATTCCGAGTACTCCTTCCAATTCCGATGGAAGATCAGGGGCATCAGGGAGTCGGTTTGCGCCTATCTTCAGTTCATACCAATCTGGAGAATCTCCATGAACCCCTACAATGAGACTATTGAAAAACCGCTGCGGCTGTTTTAACAGATAGTCGGAGATTTGTCCTGATCTGTTAGTAATCTGACGCTGAATCATATCTTTAAGAACATTACTTGAGTGGATGTTCTCAGCGATGTGAATCTTGTCTGCGATTTGGTCCATACGCAAGAATGTCACATAATATATCCAATCGCCCATGTGTGCTCTAAGTGCTGGAATAATCAGTTCATCTGAATTTTTCATGGGAAAGCTCTCATAACACGACTAATTTCCGCGGGATATTGATCATTACAAGGTGGTATAAATGCGTTGAGTAAAGCTTTCTCAATCGCTTCAATACGTCCAATTTCTTCAATTGCTGAACAACAGAAATGTAGATAGTCTTCATATACGTTAAGCATCTTCAGAAGTTTTGGTCTACCAGTTGTAGCGTTTCTTTTTTCTCTAAAGTATTCCTTGAAACGGACATTCAGAGGTCGTTTTGTCATACCTACGTACATCAAATAGGAACAGTAGGGATAGTTGGCAATTCCAGGTTGAACAACAAAACTGTAAATCCCTGGATCCCTTGGAATCTCATTAATCTTTTCACTTTGAAAAGGGTGTATTTCCCAATTCAATGAATCTAAATTCAATGAATCTAAGAGATTATTTGCTGTCCATTGCCGAGGCCAAAGAACAAAAGACCACGTATGACCACTCGGTCTATCAGGATCGGGAAGTAGATCGTTAAGTGACATTCAAATACTTTTTCCTTTTCTTAGTTATACGACGTATGATAGTTTCGTAGAAGTTTTGATGTTCTTGACAACTGTTCATATTCTGTAAATCAACGCCTCCTGAGCGTCCGGCATTCAACGGGTGTCCCAATGTATAGCATGACGTACCTATTCATCAGATGTTTCACGAATTCATCATAATGTGCCATGCTCAGTGTAATGCTTTTCGGGCAAATTCTATTATTAATTATACTTGATGGGGTGGTGGATTGTCAAGGGGTGTTTTTTGGGAAGGTGTGAAGTTTTTTTCACTCTATTTGTCTGAACCAGGATTTGCAGGATTATAGGATTTTCAGGATAAGATTTCGCATCATCAGATGACCCGATAAAGTTGATTAGGGTGTGTAAATACTTTGTCACTTGTGGATAGCCCAGACTAAATAAGTAGTTTGGGTTTCGTTTCGCTCATCGTCTGTGGTAAAAAGTAAGGTTAGAATTCATGATGATTCTTCCTTTGAAAGGACATATTTTACCAACCGAAACTGTCCTATAAGAAGCAAAAATCCACAAGTGATAGGTAAGTAAAAATGCCACCATAAACTTGTGCTAACAGCCATACTGAAAAATAAAATACCAAAACCAAACGAAATGCTGTTAAGAACTTCTAACAAAAAAAGCGCGACTAAGTGTGGACTCTTAGGATTATACATTTTAGGCTCATCAGGATCCGTTGGCAGAATACTCTTAGTTCTTGAAGCAAGGGTGCCGCGTGCAAACAAAACTTTTCTGAGATTGTTTGCGTGCCTTACAGCATTTACAAAATCACTTCTATTCTGAACAAGCAGGCAAACAGTGACGACACCAACTACAAATGCCAGAGTGAGTAAGCATCCAAGAAAAATTGGTACCGTGAGTCCTAAGTCGTTGGACTGCGTATGAGCGAGGAATATAATTGCAAACGCTACAATCGCAACCACAGTATGAAAAGAGAAGGCAAACCTTAGGTGTGAGACTCTAAGGTTTTCATAGTGCTGAATTAAATCAATAGTTTTCCCATGTTCTACTAATAAGAAATCAACACCTTCTTGTTCATTCATTTAAACACCTCTCTGACATGCCAACCGATAAACTCTTCTTCTGGATAATAGGATAGCATAGCGAAGTCATCGGCGTACCGATCCATCAGATACTTCACGATTTCATTATATTGTGCCATGCACAGTGTTATGCCTTTTCGGATAAATTCTTTTGTTGATTATACTTGATGGGAGGGTGGGTTGTCAAGGGGAGTTTTTTGGATGGATTTCAGGTGGAGATGTCAATGATGCCAGTATGCTTAAAAGATAAAATTCCTAAAAAATGAGATTGCCACCATTGGCAATTTTGACAACAGCGGCAATCTTTGCCTGATTGTTACAGATTTAAATTTCAAGTACTTTTTTATTTTCTAAGTGTAATTCCGAATACTTAGTAAATAGTACATTATTTAGTATCGGAACCAAACACCTCCAAGCTTGTGTAAGAACTTAGATAACTATGACTAAAGCAAGTAGTTCGCGTCATTTTGCCGGATTCCGTTTGCGAAATTCCCGCCCTACATTCTTTAAAAGTTCTTCGACCAATCCGGTGCCGAAAGTTTCAGCATCTTGGACCCTTTCGTGCATCAACTCTTTTGGGTAGAAATTCGGAAAAACATGTTCCATGAAATCATCCATTGACCGGTACACTTTTTCAGTCTGCTTCTTCTGTTGCTTCTGTTTCATCTGTATCTACCTCCTTATAATAGTTGTTGTAATAGTTGGCAAAAAAATGTTGATTCAATTCACGTTCAAAATAATGTTTCCGTTTTATCCAAACGAAACCATCCCCTTTAGAAATGACAGCAACATCAATAGGATCCGACACGGTTTCTTGTTCTATGTAGCGGTCATTCAGATACTTCACGATTTCATCATATTGTGCCAGGCTCAGTGATATACCTTTTCGAATAAATTCTTTTGTTGATTATACTTGATGAGGACGTGGATTGTCAAGAGAGGTTTTTGATGGGGTGTGTAAAGTTTTGGCACAGAAGATTCAGGAGCATATCCGCCTCCTCCGCGCTTTCCGCGATCCATGCCTGTAGCACATTCATCCTTGATTGTGCTTCTTCCTCCATACACCTTCATCCCCCATTTCCCTTCTCCCTACACCACCCCTTTTGATACTGCTGTAGCACATTCATCCTTGATTGTGCTTCTTCCTCCAACCCTTTCATCCCTCACTCCCCTTCTCCCTACCCCATCCATCTTGATACTGCCGTAGCACATTCATCCTTGATTGTGCTTCTTCCTCCATACACCTTCATCCATCATTATCCTTTTCCCTACCCCATCCATCTTGATACTGCTGTAGCACATTCATCCTTGATTGTGCTTCTTTCTTCCACCCATACAACTCTCTAACCTTCCACCCTTCCACCCTTCCATCCTTTCATCCTTCCCTCTTCTTTTCTTCCAACCTTCCTCGCACCCCTTTCATCCCTCATTTCCCTTCTCCCTACACCACCCCTTTTGATACTGCTGTAGCACATTCTGTTAGATTGTGCTTCTTCCTCCAACCCCTTTCATCCCTCATTCCCCTTCTCCCTACACCATCCATCTTGATACTGCCGTAGCACATTCATCCTTGATTGTGCTTCTTCCTCCATACACCTTCATCCCTCACTCCCCTTCTCCCCACCCCATCCATCTTGATACTGCCGTAGCACATTCATCCTTGATTGTGCTTCTTTCTTCCACCCATACAACCCTTTAACCTTCCACCCTTCCACCCTTCCATCCTTCCCTCTTCTTTTCTTCCAACCTTCCTCCCATCCCATTCATCCTTCATTATCCTTCTCTGTACTAAATTGACGCATAAGGGATTATGCTAAAATCAACGCCAACTTGTGAAAGTAAACTTGAAATGCACAAGAAACCCCTTCCGCGTCCTCCGCGTAATCCGCAATTCTGCAAATAGCGTGCCAAAACTTTACACACCCATTTGGTGGGATCTTTTGGAAACTTTGGTCAAACAAGGATGCATTAAGCTTTAGTGTTAACTTTTTCAACGGCATGCTCAAAAGTATTCTTATAGACTGTACTTTTCATTCTACTTCGTATGAAGGTTTCAAGTGAACTTATACCTTTTTTCATTTCTTCGCGCACTCGACTTGCTTCAAAGTTGAATGCATATAGATTATGGCATGCTCTACGATGAATGTGGTTTTTTCCATCTTGATCTTCAAGAAAGTCTATGTAAGAAAGCGCATCACACTTATTGCCAATTGACCAAGTTTTACCATCTTTCTTATCCCACTCTTTGACTGAGAATTCTTCGTCCTTTATCAGTTGTAGCAAATGTTTAGCAAAAACTTGACGGTTTTGTTCAAATTTAGTGGGATCTTTCTCTTTTTCACGTTTAGAAAATCGGGTCCAGTGAAATCCAGGTAATTGAACATTTTTGAATGCGGCACTAAGCATCCAACTCTGTGAATCAACCGTATCAGCACCACAGTAAAATGCAAACAACATTAACAACGCTGATCCCATTGAAAAACAATGTATGTGAGAATTGGGAAGGAGATCTCGAACTTTGCAAATAATATCAATTGCTGTCCGTTTATTTCCATTAAGAGCAAGAGGTGCCAAACTGCCAATACCTACAATAGGAAGATCTGAGCCACATATCTTTACAATATTATCAAGACGACGTTTTAGTGTGCTTGGGTTGTGCCCGTGAATTACTGGCATTAGTTGAAAATCATTAGGAATAGGCACGTTTAGCGAATCTAATTTATCAAACACTTTACGAGTATTTTTCAGCGTATTTTGCCAACGCTTACTTCTCTCTCCTTTCAGATTTAGGTAGGAAGGGATGGTCAAGCACTACTGATATATCTACTCCAAACTCAATTCCAAATCTTGATCCATTAATTACCATTTTCCACTATTTCTTTCATACGTTCTCGCATTTTTGGCAAAAAATACCCAGGTAAGACATTTAGTTCTGCCTTTTCTACTGTCTCTTTTAACGAAAGATACTCACCTTCAACAATTTCTTTTGTCAATGGTTCTAACACGCCAGGACGATGGTATTGAGATGCTGTTTTTTTTTGTTTGAGATAGATTTCATACTTATCGTGACCACTGTTTAGATAGTCTGACACATAGGTAATTGCGAGTTCAGGACTGTTTATAGGTTCAAGTGTGACAGGATCCCCTAAACGCCTCTCAATTGCTGGATACTGCCCAAGGTCTTTCGGTTCTGGAACAGTGGCAATTACAAAAAAAACAGATTCCTTTAAAGTATCAAACAGATGTCTAAGATCTTGAGCATATTTTGATTGGCGAGAACGAGTTAATCCTTCAAAAATCTCTTCAAATTCATCAAATAACAAGACAATTCCATCACACAAATTAAGTTCCTTTAGCACATTAAGCATTCCATACAAGAACCTTATTGCAAGTGAAGTACTCGTAATGTCAATAGGCGGTACTCCATCATCATCAGTTAAGAGTTTCTTTTCTGCTGCAGCGAGCTTTTGTCCTTTCAACCAACGAACAAAGGTGTCTTTCTGTCGTTCTTCAAAAAGGGAAAGAGATATTTGGGTTAACGGGGTAATAGCTTTAATTATTTTCAAAAACTCTCTAGCCGGTTTAACTTTTGATGGGAGTGTCCTGAATAACTCTTGCTCCAACTTCAGTTTCAAAACCAAATCGCTCAAAAAGGATCCAGCAAGTTTGTCAACAATTTGTTCGTGAATATCAAAATAACTTTCTCCAGGGTTAGAGATGTATATCGGTTGAAGGTTATTTATAAGTTTATTTCGTCGCGCATCGTCAGTTAATATTTCAAAGTACCGCAAGATATTAGTTTTACCAGCACCATTTTCTCCGTGAATACGCAACCGCTTGGCATCGGGAGAAAAATTCTGTAGTGTATGAACAAAACTTTTTTTTATGTCGTCTTGGTCAGTACAAACATCAAAACCAGTTTCACCGGATCCTGGAAATGGGTTTTCAAGTAAAAAATGTCTTTCATAAGGGTTGAGTTCTTCGTGTCTCGCTCCAAATAACGAGAGATCGCTTGTCAGTGTCACTATGATGCCTCCCATCGAACCAATTTGACCAATTTACCGTTCACTCGCATTCCATCTTCAAGATATCGGCGTTCTATCCAACGAGGCTTCCATCGCTTATCGCTCCGAAGTCGGGCTGAGAGCCTTTCGCTTAAGATCTCTTTTCTTGGGCGAACTGAAATAATTTGGTAATTTCTTGAAATATCACTACGGATTGTTGCGGGGACAAGTGTGATTTCGCCTGGAAAAGTTTCTACAAATTCGTTGATTTTCATTTCAAATGCTTGGAAGGAGATACGCAGTTTCTGACAGACAAGATGTGCCAGCCTTCCTAAGTTTGCATAACCAGATGTTTTATCAGATAGACCATAACTTTCCCAACAAACATCTTTGAAGTATTCTAACAACGGTTGATCTTTATCCCATTCCCCTCCCCAATAGAGAACCCCTTCAAAAGGTGAACGGTATGCCTGTCCAACTGATATAGCCCAGGGCAGAAATGTATCAAAAGCAACAAACGTAATGTTATATTTTTCTTTTAACTTAAGACCCAAATCTCTTCGAGAGTCCTTATCCTTGCGTTGTGGAATTATGATTTCCTGTTCCTGTTTTAGACATTCAAGGAAATCTGAATAAGGAGGGTAATTCCTCAATCCTCGGTTCATCGGTAACAAATGATTTCCAGAATTCCAAGCACTAATAAATTTATTGTAATTCTCGGTCAGGTATAGTATTTTCTGATCTACTTCATTCATAGTTATCCATTGAGCATCTTTAAAGATTCTCAGAATATCCTTTACCCTGCGGTCAAGTCGTTTTATTTCTCCTTGATTGTCCACAATTTCATAAAGGATATCCAAAGGGAGCTTATTCTTAACACGGTGTGTTTCAATAGCATCAGCAACGGAAAGCAATTTATTCATGGTTATTGGATCCATTTTTTACACCTCCCGGATTTCCATCACGTCGTGAGCAAAGAATCCTTGTTTAGCCTGTGAATAGTAAACAAGTTCATATTTTTTTGAATAGTTATTGCTTTCAAATCGTATTGTGCTGAAGACTTGGGTCAAATCCCATAATAGGTAATGAACAGGTGTTAATACCATTCTTTCATTGTGAGAGTCGTGCCTAACGGAACTAATTTCTGTGGGAAGTGGCGGGACACCTATATGGAGACTGTTTTGGTCCTCTAAGGTAGCAAGCGAAAACATATCTTTGTCTCCTGTGAGAAGAAAAACACTATGCTGTAGTCCTCGGTCCCGCTTAAGGTTTTTCATACTTTCTATAATAAGTCGGTCAATATTTGAGTTGCCGTTGGATTGACCTAAATGTTCAGGGAGTGTAGTTAATATTTCTAAAGGTCTCCACTGACGAATATGGTTTAATTCTCGGCTAATACAAGAAACTTGCGGTCGTTCCTTCAAGATATCACATTTTCCTGGATGCGGTTGTGTCCCTCTGTTGGTTTTTTCCCATTTGTCACTTAATACTTTTGCCAGTCGTTGCACCTCGGTCATGACAAAAACAGGAACGACTGTCCAAATCAGCACTTCAGATAGGGTATTATGTAAGAATGAAATAACAGCTCGTCGTAATGCGCTTGTGTCAGCAACTAATATTAGGTATCCGTTATCTGACAGTATTGACATTATTTTTTTAAAACCCTTCTCAATATTCTGGTTCTTCATCAGGCAAAATTCAGGACGCAAAAGGCCTGTTCGTAATATACTGTCTGCAAGTTGATCGCGTATAATACTTTTTGCGCGACCTGCTTGCTTAGAACCATTGGGCAACTTAGAAAAGCAACTTTCAATTTCTTTTTCTTTCACAGGTTTGAAAGTAAAAGGCAATATTGGATAGTCTCGTGCCGTTTTCTCATCCTCATCAATCGTGATTTTACCAAGTTTCACATATTCACTTGTATTCAGATGAGTAGCATCCGTATAAGAAACTTTCCATTCTCCCCAAATTGGATAATCTATAATAAATTCATTTAATTTAATTGATCGCCTATTCATCAATAATCCTTACTTTAAAGTCAGGATGAGAATGGTTTTGTAAGATTTCTGTTACAACAGCAAATAAAACAGTACTTGATTTTAACTTTGGCATGGAAACTTTCTCAGCCACTTCGTCAAGATTTTGATCTGGGAATTCTATTATGCCCGTTCTTGACTTTGCAAATCGGGATATGACTTGGTTTTTTGTTGGATCAGGTAAATAGAAATCAACCAAATGTGGATCTGATATAGGTTCATTAGTTTCAGGGTCTTTTGAGTCTAAATTCTTCACAACATGTTTAAGGCACTTCAAATGAAGTATAATTTCCTCATTCCCTTTCCATTCCTGAAAGTCTAACATGTTAAGGTATGGAACTGAATATGTTTCGATTAATTCATTTGTTGAAGGATTAATGATTTCTATTTTCATCAAAGTTACTATTTGAAAAAATATATGTTTTTCATTCCCATAGCCATTTTTTCAATTTTGTTTGTTTTTTACCTATCGGACCGTTTGTTATAACTGTTTTTGTAAAGGTTGGAATCAAGTCTTGTAAACCCTCAAATACCTTCAGGTAAGTCTTTCCAAGCACAAAACATATTGAAACATATTTTTCTTGTAGAATGTCTGAAAAAGTTGTCCTGATTTTAGGTTGCAGCTCAACTACCCTTGACATGTTCATCTTTTGGTCATAAAACTTGGTTTGGAAATCTGCAGGAATTAGTCCATAGGCAGCAGATAAGATGTAAACGTCCAAATGTTTTGCCTTCTGTGGACATTCACGGAGAAAACGACGTAAAACAAAAAACAGCGGACCGTTATACCTCTCAATCGCCGGTAACTGTTCTTGTGAAGTGTTTTTGCGTTCTGAACACGATAAAATCAGCAAACGTTGACATTTCATAATATCTCTATGGCAAATACAGAATCATGTCCGGTATATATATACCGAAAGTGCATATATTGTAAACTATGCACATTATTTTTTCAAGTAGAAAATATGTCTAAAAAGCAAAATGATAGAAAGAAGGGATTGGATTAGCTTAACTGATGAGAATTCCCGATAATCTCATTTAAACATTTCTCTAACGTGCCAACCGATAAACTCTTCTTCTGAACAATAGAATAGCATGGTGAAGTCATAGGCGAACCGATCCATCAGATGCTTCACGATTTGATCATATTGTGCCATGCTATGTTTTACGCCTTTCGGACAAATACATTTATTGATTATACTTGATGGGGACGTGGATTGTCAAGAGAGGTTTTTTGATGGGGTGTGTAAAGTTTTTGCACAGAAGATTCAGGAGCATATCCGCCTCCTCCGCGCTTTCCGCGATCATGCCTGTAGCACATTCATCCTTGATTGTGCTTCTTTCTTCCACCCATACAACCCTCTAACCTTCCATCCTTCCATCCTTCCCTCTTCTTTTCTTCCAACCTTCCTCCCATCCCATTCATCCTTCATTAACCTTCTCTGTACTAAATTGACGTCTATGGGGTTTTGCCAAAATCAACGCCAACTTGTGAAAGTAAACTTCAAATGCACAAGAAACCCCTTCCGCGTCCTCCGCGTAATCCGCAGTTCTGCAAATAGAGTGCAATAACTTTACACACCCTTTTGGTGGGAGGGTCTTGGGGATAACCTATTTACTATGCTGAGAGCGATGGATGTTGTCAAAATATAAGGATTGCCGCCGCTCAAAATAGTGTTTCGTGATTATGTGTAAACTATCCAGATATGGCAGTTTTCATTTCTTCAACTTGTTGCCACATCTCGTTGACTCTTTCTTCAGTTTGTGCAGGAACAAGGAAATTTGCCCACTCATTTTTTAGATAAATAACATCATCGTCATCAAAATTCTCTATCCCAAGAATCCACTGTTGAATTATCTGTCCACAACGAACCGCTTGTGTTCTTTGCTCGCTTCGCATAGTCCAGTTTCCTTTTACGTTGCGTACTAATAGGAAATGTTTCCATGGCACTTGATGAAGTCTCCATTCTAACTGGCTAAGTCCGCTTAATGCCTTACTTACAGCATCAGGCGTGGGATTTTCTGGATCAGGAAGACGTTTGTCAAGTGATGTCCTCACGATTTCTGCCAGCATCTGTTGTCCAATAGGCCAAAACAGCAAATGATCTGTTTCTTCTCTACTATCTTCAACATCTACAAGGTCATGCACCCGCATCTGTGTAGGGACCTTGTGAAGATCGGGTATTTCAGCCAGTAAAACATTCCAATACATTTCCAATTCACCATAGAGATCTTTGATGTATTTCTCAGGAGGACGGAACCGTTTAAAAATCTTTTCATCCTCACCTTCTGCAGTATTGGGCCCCCACCCAATAGTTTCTCTCTGTTGCGATCTCAGCAATGTGATGTTCATCTCGTACAAGGTTTCAAGACTGGTAAAGTGCGGATCGTTAACTGATAGGTTTTTACTCTTTGTTTTAATTCGCGTTGATTTCCTCTGGTGCAACTCAGACGATTTAAAGAATGTGTTGTTATTAATCAGTTTTCTTGTGAGAATAGCAAATGTATCGTCCTCGTCCATCATGATGTTCGTAGCATTATCCGTTTTTTTAGTATAGCGGTTGAGGTTTGTAAATAGTCTCCGGTACTTTTGCATGAATTCTGCATTAGAATCTGATTGACTTGGAACAACAACGATAACCGAAAACTCATCACTCTCAAAATCTTCAGGGGATCCATCGGACAACGGATTAGTCCGATCTAATAGGGTCTTGATCGCTGACAATCGATGTTGACCGTCTAAAGCATAATACTTCTGTGTTCCATCAAACTTCAATAGACCAAATGCATCATTAATCCGTTGATCCTCACGAAAAATCACAAATTGCGGATCTTCTGTGATTTCAATAGGATAAAACATCGGATTTCCTTCAAAAGCTGCGACAACAATTGAAGAAAAGAAACGATAGGGTTGCCGTTTTAAATATTCTACGATTTCTTTGTAAACTCTGGTTTCTATCAATGTGTTTTGCATTTCTTCGTTTAAAGTGCGTTGAATCGATTTGTCAAGAATGTTTTCGTCATATATTGCCGATGCAAGCTGCACATTATCAGCCAATTCGCGTGCATTCATCTTTACGACATAATAATTCCATTCACCCATTTGCGAACGTAAAGCTGGATAGAGATGCATTAATACAATCCTCCATTAGATATGAAAGTAAGTAAACATCAAGCGGGTCTCGGTGCTGTTATCCTTGCTGGAATACTTTCCTCTCTGAGATTTGCTGGTGGACCGAAACATTGTATGAGACGCGCCTCAAGTTCGCGCACTTGATCAAGATTTACTTCAGTATACCAATATTCAAGGTTATCACCAAAACACTCTTTTGCATCCCTAACACCTCTCATAGGTCTGTTGCAGTGCCTAACAAATCGGGCCCGGACAGAAACCTCCGATCTACCGACATAAATGACTTCATACAAATCTTGAAACGGACGTTGATTGAAATCCATCGTTTTAAGTTTAAGACAGATGGCATATACACCAGGCCTCTCTGGAACTTTATCTTGATAAAGTGTGTCTAATTTTGTCTGTGACCAATGGGTATCGCTTATAACTTTTAGTAAGTCTTCCCAATTCTGCTTTTCAAGTGTCCAACCGTTCCGCATAATACTCCTAATTCAAGAGTGCGTTATCCCCTATGGCAAATCAAAAAAGGATTGTCGTTATCGTGAACATCGGTCAGGTCCCTACGAGTCGCCGATTTAGTTTTTGCCGAGTCTTTTTCAGACTTAAAGGTACTTTGATAGATTATACTTGATGGAGGATGGATTGTCAAGAGAAGTGTTTTGTGTAGATATTATGAGGGTGTTATCTGGTTTTGCTATGCTGGGTCTCTAAGTTCTTATGTAGACTGGGGAACAAGCAATTTATTCAGAACATCAAAGACTTTTTGGAAACGATCAAGCTGTGGATCAGTTAAATCGTTCTCAAGTGATTGAATGTTCTTGCTTAAATAAAATGCAGGTCTGTAATGGTTGAACTTTACGTCGTTAGAAAGAGGATTATTCTCAAAGTAGTTTTCAAGACGCCGAATGATACGCGTCCTTTTCGGCAAATCACTTATAGTTAAAGATGTCTCAAATCCGCTATTTACTAACTTTAAATAAAAGTCAGGATCAAACATATCCTCAATATCTGCTTCATTACCTTGCACAAAGTCAGCGTAGGTAAGGACTTTATTCTGTTTAAGTAGTTTTGTTTTGTAAAGATTTTGAATTTCCTGTTCATCTTTCTTCTGAAAGTCAATTAGGACAGCGATATTCAAATTTGTTTGTGCACCAAGCAGCGAAACGAATTTAGAAACATTGCCAGAACCTCCTACAGGAGTAATAGTCCAATCAGGACTTAAACCCCTTTTTCCTCTTCTCTGAAGAAGCTCTGAAATGGTTTGGATATACAGTAGGTCTGAAACCCCTTCAACTACGAGACAATTTGGTCCAATGAAAAGTGTCTGAGAAATTTCGTAACCGAGTGCACCTTGTAGTGGAAAAAGACTGTCAGGTATTGCCTTAAGCACATCTGTGATAACCTTCGTCCCTTGCTCATCTTCAGATAAGTCATCAGAATCTGCTTCAATGCTCAGATCTTGGACAATTCGCACACGATCAAAATGAACAGGATCAACCATAAATGGTGAGTGAGTTGTATAGATTAACTGATGGTGTGGAATGAGTTCTTTTTCAAAGAAACGGAGCAGATCTCCTTGAGCTTTTGCATGTAGAAATAAACCTGGTTCGTCAAGTAGTAGAATAAGATTTTCGTGCTGCTCAAGTAAGTCGTGATACCAAGCCAAAAATGAGAAAAACCAGACAAATCCACGAGAACGAGTACCAAGTGATGTGGTGACAAAATGTTTGGTGTCTTCTATTCGACTCCAAATGTTTAACCCTGATGTCATACCTCTTGGATCGTTTCTTTTTCCAGGACGCAGGTCAAATTTCATACGTAGGTGTTGGTTCTGGGACCAATAAGGTAATACTTTGCTTGTAAGAGCGTTTCCTGCACCTTCTAACCTGTTGATCAAGGTTTCTGTATGTTCTGTCTCTTTGATCTGTTGAAGATCAAGGCCAGCAAGTTGTATTAATCCGAGTAATGGATAGTCTGAGTCTTTTAGTTTGTCTTCGTTGAAACGTTTCAATAATTGATTTACGTTTTCTTGTCCTTCCATTTGGTAGAACTCATCAAAATAAAGGAACTTAGGTAAAAGATTTAGTAGATTCTTTTCAAACGTTTTATCAGCTTTCTTCTTTTCTACCTCCTTAACGGTATCGTTCATATTCTGATTTACAATAGATCGTGTAAATTTTAAATTAGTGTCATCGTATGTAAGTTTGTTTGAGTATCCTTTATTAACGGTAATATACAATGGGTCATCTTTGGGAAATTCTAATCCTGATAGTACATTATTATCAACTACGTCTTCAGGATCAATGCTGAATGTTGCTTCTATTACTTTAGCTGGTTGTTCATTTCCTGTCCTAACACTTGATTGATACTCAGCTACTGTCTGTCGTGGATAGTCTTCTGTTGCATCAAATTCTGCATCACTTAAGTTGATTGGATTCAACCGGTAAAGTGCTTTTAATAAAGCAGTTTTACCTGCCTCATTTTTTCCCACCAAACAAGTAACATCACCAATATCAAATTCTGTTGAGTCTTGAATACTTTGAAAATTTGTGATACGTACTTTTGTAAGTTTCCTGTCTTATTACCAATTTAGATACGTACTTTTGTAAGTTTCATGTCTTATTACCAATTTATCTGAACCACTCTTATTAGATGATTACAATTACCGAAAAACGCCTTGAAACACCTCTCTGACGTGCCAACTGATAAACTCCTCTTCGGGATAATAGGATAGCATGGCAAAGTCATCAGCATACCTATCAATCAGATGCTTTACGATTTCATCATATTGTGCCATACTATATGTTATGCTTTCTTTTTTAGAAAAATGACAAAGGCAAAGTATGCCCTACCAACTACGGTGGCTCTGGGCTGCTACCTCGGTGTGTTAGATCCTTTGTTATCACTAACGGTTCTTAAACTATAAATAAAACAATGTAATACTACTTAACGATAAAAAGGTGGAGCGAATTTGCATCCTAGGAGCATTAGGTTTTATTGTCTGATAATCTATAGTTATATTTAAGGTTTAGTAAAGAACACACTGATTGTTCAATCTGAGCTTTACTACGATGTGTGTTCATGTAATGTTGAGTCTCTAATGACAACACTCTTTGGAGAAAATGTTCATCGTGTTTCTTCAATAAAGTTCCTAATTCTTGCTTCACTCCATCTGTGAGTTCTTCTACACTGTCTAAGTGGTTAAAATATCCTATCAAATCGTAGGCTGGTGTTGATTTTTGTAACACCACTTGATTGACAATATCTTGAATCTCCGGTACGTTTATACAACTAACTATATGCCCTATATTCCCAATTGTCCACAAAAAAGAAAAAAACTGAAGAAACATCTTGATTTCTTCAATGTCGTGATCGGAAAACTTCTCCCGAAGAAAATTCGCTTCATCATTAATCCAATCTTCGTCAAAAAGAAGAAGCTTAACAAGACGTAAACCACTGTCACCTACGGTCTCAATAATCTCTCTAATTTTCTTCTTTTTCAAACTACCGTACTTATTTTTCAAAATTTGCCCCATAATTTCATTGTTTTTCAAGATTCTATAGATATCATTGACCGGATTTTCATCTATTGTTTCTTTTGAAACATCTTCTGTTTCAACTAAATCGTCGTTAAGATCACGCATTTCTCTCACCTTTTTCCTTTTTTCTTCTACACTTTTACGTGGAGACAGTACGTTTTCCGGAAGTGTCATAACAACTTTATTAAAATTGTCTGTTTCGTCTCGATTAAGACTCGCTGGCTTGAGATCGTCCAGCGTACACATAGTTCTAAGTAGAATATCATCTATTATTTGATTGTTGGAAGTGTGATGAATTATGAACAGTAGCGTCAAGTAATTTGAAGACACATGGCTCTGTTCACACATTTGCTCAATAATATTTCTATTTCCTACCTTTTCTTTTGATAGAAACCTACCTAAGAAAAAATAGTACATATAAGTTGTCTTAAAAAAACCTTCACTATTGATAATACCATAATCAGGTTCTATCAATCTATTTAGATTTGATTTCAAACTGACATAATTCTCGTCATATTCCTTTAGAAATTCTTCAAAATCTGACTTGTCCCATGTCTTTAATTTGGTTTTCTGATAAATTTTGAACGCTAGCTCCTCTGCAAAGTTTAAACTAGCCTCAATCTTGTTATCCCTAGTATTATCATCTTTAGCAGATATTCCTGCCTTTATAAGATTTGCAACGATCAAGACATGGTAACAATGTCCGTATGAAGTTATTGACAAATCATCAGGCATAAAACCCTCGTATGTTTGCAAAATTGACAACACAAAAAATGGATATCTTGGCACAATTTTTTGAGAAGTGATTATAGAATTAACATGGTTCTCTAATTGATCCACAAAACCATCTGTGACTGGTTGACTTCTATCAGATAAAATCAATCTTTTTCTGATTAATTTCTCTTGTTGTTGATGGCTCAAATGTTTAATTTTCACTTCTTGAAAATCGGCCAGGCGTGTTTCGTCTCTGAAATATGAATAAAATACGTTGGAAGATAATGAAATAAATATCTTGTCAAAATAGCCTTTGGCAGCTTCAATCAAGTCAATTGAACTTGGAGATCTTGTTAGATTGTCAAGTATAAGAATTTTTCCCTTTTGTTGCTTCCATATAGTATAATCACCACTAAATTCTCGGTAATATGCATCTTCAAAAATTTTTCTGCTATACTTATTAGGTATTTCTTCAAGATCTATATGTAGAATTGGAGTTGGCGATTCTTTAGCCAAAGAAAGAAACAAATACCGTCCAAGAGCAGTTTTACCACTCATTGCTTGTCCATGAATAAGTACGTACTTCTGTGTTAAGAGTTCAGTTTGATTATCAATCGTTTTTTCTTGTAATGGACCATCTTGTGCTTGTGGTGGGTAGTATGAGAGTGTTGGAAAGACAAAAATATCCTGAAGCTTAACATGTTCTAGTGACACAAATCCTGTTTCTTCCATTTCTGCAATACATTCCAATTTGGGGTTGAATGTATTTCTCAATTCATTAATAACATCTTTTATGCCGTTGTAAACTTGCTGCCACGCGGTATTTTGTGGGTTGAATTTGGTAACAGGTCGGCCATCATCTGGTAAAGCTTTAACGTCATCATCACCAAGAAAATCTATCCATGAACAGTCCTTCAGAATGATTGGAATGCGGAAGATCAGCTTTCCTTTCTCAGCAAGTTGTTTTGCATATTCCCATTCTGCTATGCATGCATCAGAGGCAATAAAATCTGGACTAAAAAGGAACAGAAAGACATCTGCCTCGTTCATCTTTTCTTTAATTTCTTTTGAAATCTTTTGTCCGGAAAGTATCCTATGGTCAGACCACTCCTTAAGCATTTTGTCGATCCTAAGCTGCGAAAGTGCTGTTTCCATATTGCTTCTATACTTCTCATCTTTATGTGAATAACTATAGAACAAGTTCACATGAAAAGTATTACCATCGGTTTTCATACATATCTCCTTGATGTTGTATAATAATTCTGTTTCTACCTTACTATTCCCTATATTCCCCTTTAAAAACCTCTCTGACATGCCAACCGATAAACTCCATGGCTGGATAGTAAGATCGGCTTTGCGGAAAATTGATTTTTTGCCCATGAAAATCCATAAGCCACTCCTCAAATCCTGTTGTGCCGTGTGCATCTTTTGATACCAAGATTTCTCTTTGTTTGGACAATGTAAACGCACCCCGATCAAACAATCTATGGTGAAGTGAACACAAAGCCAATCCATTCACCGCTTCATCAGGTCCACCTGCCTTTTGCCATTTGATATGTGATGCCTCCAATGCGACAGGGGAGGCACCTAACTTCACATCAAAACCGCAAACAGCACATTTGTATTCATAAGCCCTGAGAATGTTTATACGGAAATTGGATGGGCGCGTTCTTGTGTCAAATGCTTGGATTGTGAGTTGAATATCAACAGCCTGCAAAATGTCTTCATGGAAAGATGGAGGGAAATGGGCATCTAATAGGTTCATAGCAACTTCATAAGCCAATCTTTGATTTTTCTCAAATTTCCTGGCAATAGGTTCAATAAAACCACCTACACCGTACAACTCAAGGTCCTTAATGATTGCATCTCCAGTAGGTTTCCTATTGCTTCTTAAAGTTTCACCAATCATGTATTCATTAGGAATATGCCAAACACTTTCTTTTTCATTTCGTAACCGCCAAAATGGATCTTGAGGACGATAATTTGGTCTTGGAGGTCCAAATTCCTTTAGTAAATGTCTTAGATCCTCTTTTATGTCAATATAGGCTAATTGCTTGTCACCACCTATTAATTTTCCAATTGCGTACAAGACAAGGAGAGGTTTATGAGGTGCTCTTTGATCCCCACTTTGCCATATATTTAGTTCGTGAAATCTCTTAAGTATTTCTCTATTCTTCAAGGTTATCTCCAAACTATCACTTATGGCAAATCAAACAAGGTTCCTCGTCATTCTCGTCATCGTGAACATCGGTAAGAATCTCTATGAGTCGACGATTCGGTTTTTCCTTTTTCTTGGATGCCTTCGCCTTTTCTGTGTTAGCCTTGATTTGTGCTATCCGTTCAGGATTCGCCAGTTCCTCAAGACTTTCACCCTGACTCCACGTGAATCGCTCTCCAGTCTCCGAATTAAACTTCTCGTACTCTTTAGCGAGTTCAAAGAGATCGGGGTGTTGCTCTAAAAGTCCCACCCATTCGGATTTGCGTTGGAAGAAGCAGAAATAGCACCCGGAACGTGTACGCCACTTGTAATAGTCCGGCAGACCGAGTCCGCTCTCTTCAAGGATTCGGTAAACGTCGTCTTTCGTAATGCCATCCTCTTTGAACGGATATTTGGGGAGAATGTTTTGGAGTGCTGTCGTTTTCAACGGTTTGTAGCCGACACGATCTTCGTCAGCACGGATAGCAACATAATTATATGCATTATCTTCGCCAACGTATTCTTCAAAAGGTCTTATTTTGAGTTTTACAGTACACCAACGGACTTGAGACGAAGGCAGTAAACCGCCGTGAAGTGTCAACCAGTGGTCAAAATCGCGTTCCACGTTGAGGCGTGCAATCGGTTTGCCGAGGAATGCCTCTAACCTGTCTAAAAAGTCGTATGTCTCTGGCAATTCCTTCCCAGTATCCGTAAAGAAATACTCCATCTCTGGCACTCTGTCGCGCATATAAACGGCAAGTGCTGAGCTGTCTTTTCCACCGGAAAGTCCGAGAAGATGCCGATAATTTTCTGCCATGCTGCTCCCTAAGATATGTTATTTGAACTGCTGCGTTGTTTTCTTTGAACGACAAGTTTACCTGCAAAGTATTTACGTCCGGGACCTACCCCTCGCACCCGTAACTTTTCTAAATCATATTCGGGTAAAAGGTCGTCTTGCGCTGCTGTTTTATCTTTTTTAACATTCTTCTCTTCCATACAAGTTATTATAGTATAAATACCATAAAAAGTCAATAAAATATTCATTTAAAACTCTTGCATAAGTTTTCTTGGGTTGTCTGAATCACAGATTGGCGCGGATTTCACGGATGACGCGGATTTTTGGGTTCCTGTGTGACAGCGTTTTGTTAGTTGTAGTGTGCCTGCACCTTCTAATATCTCTAATCACACAAGAAACATCACCACATTCAGATTAGACTGGATGAGCGTTGTTTAAAATCCGCGCAATCTGTGTAATCTGTGAAAATCCGCGATTCAGACAATTGACCATACCGTCACATCTCTATTCTTCAGATTCCTGCATCAATTTTTTCGAGATTCGTGCTAAAATTGCAAGACACAACTCGGAGTTTTCATCTATATCATATTTCTCAAAAAGCTTCTCAATTGCTTGTTCTAATTCATCAGCATTTTCTTCAGCAGTTGTGGGCAGGGTAACAACCCGTTCCTGCTCGTGTTCATTCGGAGTCGTGATACCTATACGGATTGTCTCAGCAGCCGAACCATCGTGTTGTAGTTTATCGTAGGACACAGCTTCAAAATGTCGGAATTTCCGGACGAGTTGAGAAAGATTTACTTCAAATTGTGCTTTATCAGTGTCTACCCAAGATGCTGGCGGCTTTTTCGCAAGGAAAGTTCCTATTGACTCAATCCAACCTTTGAAGTCATGCCCTTCACTATAAAGATGGATTAAAAACCCCTTTAGTTGCGTCTCAATTACGACTTCCAACAAAGGTTCCGCTCTGGTGGCTAATTCTGTGCGGAGGTCCTCACCAGTTTCATCTAAACTAAACGCCTCTGCAAGCATCTCTTCAAGTGAGTTAAGAAGTTTATCATAAGCAGTACCAAGTTCCGATAAAACGTCTTGTAGTGTGTTGAAAAAATCAGCAAGTGCTACTGAATCTTTAAAGTCAGTAGTAAAAGGAAAAAAACCGAGTGACTCTGGTAACTGTCTAAAGAGGAGTTCGTCTGGTTCACTTGCTTTGTTAACTACCTTACGTAGGCTCTTGGCTGCGTCACTTAGTTCTTGTGTTTTTTGTGTATAGTTAGGGAGTTGTGCGATAAATCGCATAAGTGGTGCAACAATTGTCAACAGATCAAGATTTTCGTTCTCTATAGGTTGGTTGAGCATTTCCAGAAATTTTGAAAACACTTCTGTGCGGATACCTGCTAATTGAAATCGTTTAATTTCAAATTGTTGCGGTGCTTTTAGCAATCGTTCAAAGACAGGCATGGAAAGATCAGCGACAAAGGAACCGTTCTCATAGAGTGCGATTTCTGTTCTGTAGTGAAGAATTACTGCACATAATAGAAGTGGAAGCGGACCACTTCGGACACCGAGTGGTGGTTGCATGAGATGAGAAAATAGGTCTTCAATAGGTTGCCTTGTTACCTCACATTTTTCAAGAAACTTTTCAATTGCATTCCAAGTGTGTTCTAATCTGTTTTCATCATCGACTTTTTGTGGATGGAATCCCCAAATACCTGAGACTTGACGGTGTATTCCTGTGTCCCATAGTAGTGAACGGTAGATACTCATTTCAGGTGGGTAACCTTGAATACCGAGGCTTTCCTTGTTCCCGTTTTCAAGCATTGCTTGGATTAATTTCTTGCGTGCAGAAGTCGCAGCACCAGATATTTTTCTGCGATTGATAAGTTCATTTCGAATGAGAGGGGTATTGTGGTAGACATCATCACAGATTTTTGACAAGTATTCGTTTCTTGCACGTTCAGAATCAATATCTGTCTGTTTTCCTTGATGATACCAAATACAGGCATCTTTGTTGTCACCACCATACATAGCTGCTAATCTTTCAAATACTTCCCGTTCTACATCTGCCAGTCGTTTTTCAAGTTCCCGCCTTGCGACAACGTCCCCTTCAAGCTCAGGTGTGTTTTCATCTACCCAATGTAAGCTTGAAAGTTGTGTCACTGCGTTGCTCAGATTTTCAATAGTACGCGGAATGGCAATTAACACCTCTTTGCGTTCATTTAAGTCAGTATGAGTTGCTTTTTCGGTGAGTTGTTTTACCTCATATTCGTTTGAAGGCAAAGCATATAGGATAAGACCGTCTGCATCCTCAAGTGGTTCATTTAGATCAGAATCAAATTTTTCTAAATCTGTATAGCGAACTATGAAATAGCGGAGCGTCCCGGTCTGGTGTAGATGTCGTCTGGCAACCAGTGGTCGTGTCGGCATGTATTGTGAAAGATCGTTTGCAAGTGCTGCTTTTGTGTCAACATGTGCTTCTGCTTCCCGAAGTTTTTCCTCAATGTCAATATCGCTTCCTTGCCATATTACATATATATCGTTATGTCTACGATAGGTTATAATTGAGCGTTTCTGTAATGTTAAAAGTGCCTTAGAAAATTCTGTGTCAAATCCTGCTGTCCCATCGTCTAATGCATAATGGAGTAACTCTTGTGATGCCTTCAGCTTAGGAATTGCATCTTTTACTATGCCGAGTAAACCGATGGATTTAATTAGTTTCAGTGTAATATCGGAAGGATTCTGAAATTGCATTATTGCGGATTCAATTTCTGCCCATTTTTTGCCATGAGTTGAAGTAAAGAGTTCGTTTCCTTGCGTCGCATCAAGGTAGTCATATAGGTCAGGAAGCGAGTACATCGGGAGTGTAATTCCATCATAATAGCGGTTTATTAGGTAATCTTGTAATCCGTAAGGTTCACTGGAATTTAGAAAAGCAAACAGCGACCGTTCGTTTTGAGCAAAACGTCTGAAAAGTGGTCCAATCAGTAGTGCTACTGTAGGATGAAGTGGGAGACAATCCTGCAATAAAGTGGTTATTTCGTTGTCATTGAGGTGTTGCGGAATTAAACCTATTTTCACTGCAGTCTGAATGTTCTCTTTACAGTTTATTTCTGATGTTTTACCAAGCGAAGCACCGACTAAACGAAGCACCTGTTCGGTAGGTTCTGTAAATACTACATCTTCAAATCTTCCTTGAACTTTCGACCACTCTTCTCTTTGGGATTGATCTGTCCGTTGGGCATAAGCCTCAAAAGCCTGATGCAGAATAGTCATTAAAAACAGAGGTGTTTGTTGACTACGGTCTGCTAATTCAGCAAGTGTTTGCAGGATAAACATATCCCCTTGGGATGGATGTTGCGCGGCGAACTCAAGAAACTTACCCAATTCGTCAATTACAAGCAACAAACCTGATCCACCAGATTCACATATCTGATGTGTCGCTAATTCATATAGGTTTGTGACTTCTTTAGCAGATGGAAGGGAATCTCTGTCAGTTGATTTTAACAGATCATTGATTTTCTGACGAAGTGATATAGATATATAAGTTTCATTAGAATAAGAAAGTCCACGTTCTAAACCACGTAACAGTGCAAGTGAAAGAGGGGCACGTTCACCTGAGATAAGAACGGAACAGAATCCTGGTTGAGTCAGTTTTCCATTACCGCTATTGTTTTTGAACCGCTCATATAGATCAGCATCTCCTCGTTCTAACAGTTCTAATGCCTGTTGTGCTGTAGGAGAATTGGCATTACCTAACAGTTTGGCAGTATAAAGTGCAAACGCTGATTTACCTGACCCGTAAGGACCTGTAAGTGCCCACGCTTTAGATGTAGCTTCATTTTCAATTGAACCAATCACACGCGACAACATCTCACGCGCAGTTGCTGTCAAAACATATCCATCAAGGGCATTTTCTTTATAAAAGTCGCGTTCAAGATGGACAGAACGACGAAAACGACCCTTAACTTCAAAAAGTTCAGATAACGGAACGTTTGCCATTATACCTCCATTGATAAACCGCATTTTCAGCAAGTAAAAGACTTTCCATAACTACCATTATACCATGAAAACGAATAAAATAGCAATGCAAGTTACCGAAAAACTATCGTGGGTGTGTAAAGTTTTTGTCACTCTATTTGTCTGAATCGCGGATTACGCGGAAGACGCGGAAGGGGTTTCTGGATCATTATATGACTTTGAACTGCTACAAAGAAGCACAATCTGGAAGAATGTGTTACAACTGGCACAATCTAAGAGATTGTCTCTTATTGGTGAAGGTAAAATCTTTACGCATCCGTTTAGGTGCATAGCACTCCGCAGGAAGTTAAAACAATACTTAAGGTAATTTGGCGAGGTTAGGAAACCTCACCAGCAGTGGTGTAACCTACATCATGCGAACAGAAAATTACCGAAGTAGTTATTTAATCCTCATTTGGCGTCAGGATAACCGTATTTTCTTGTTGACAGGTTCTATACACCTTTCGCACCGCTGGTGCTTAGTTTTCTGTTGTTTACACGTTCTTATCCTAGTCAAATCCTGAAAATCCTGAAAATCCTGGTCCCTCTTATCCTGGTCAAATCCTGAAAATCCTGAAAATCCTGGTCACCCTTCCACCCTTCCATACTTCCCTCTTATCCTGGTCAAATCCTGAAAATCCTGAAAATCCTGGTCCAATTTTAACTTGACAAATACATTTATACATGATACAATAGGTATATGTTAAACATACACATACCGTTAGTTTATGTAAAAGGTGTTTAAAATGCTATTTTACAAAATGTCCAGAAATGTTCATAATTTCAGAAAAAACCAGCTTTTTTCATGCAAATTTCAACATGGCGAGAATTTCGTACCAATGAGAAATTTTAAAATTTTGACTCTGTCAAAAAACACGCTACAAAACCTTACTGTAACTAACGCCAAAACCAATGTACCAAATATTACCACGGTAACATATTTATTACCGTATGGTAACTTTTTGAAAGGGGAAACGCTATGAAATTACAGGATCATCACAATGAATTCACCGTCAACTGAACATCCCGCATAAAAAATTCCCCGAAGAGTATATCGTAATCTATTCAACGAATCACGCGATGCGTTTCTCAAAAGCAAAAGAGATAATAACATTACTGACGTTGGTTTAACGCAGGACGATAACATTCAACAAGAGTTAGAAACTATTTATGCTCATGTCAAAAACCTTGTGTTTTCAGAGAAAGAACCGAAGGAGGTGCTAAAACACGTAAACGCGGCACATGCCATACTCAAAACTATCTCGTCATACAACAAGTTAGAGCGGAAAGACACAAGCAAATAAGCTCTTAATAGTAGTAGGCACTCTCCGAGTGCCGTCTCTTATATTAGTAGTAGACACTCTCCGAGTGCCGTCTCTTATATTAGTAGTAGACACTCTCCGAGTGCCGTCTCTTTAATAGTAGCAGGCACTCTCCGAGTGCCGTTCTTATAATAACCTAAGTTGACACCCATAAGATTGTAGACTGGCAGCCACCGTAATATAGCGAGGTTAGGAAGAAATCAACGGTATGAATCATGGCGAATGCCATACGCGCATTCGTCTTTAGGCATTCCCCGCCTCGCCAGCAGGTGGTACACTCATCGCATAGCGTCAACTGTCAGTTTGCACCCTCGCAGGCACAATCTAACAGAATGTGCTACAAAGAGGCATAAAGTATCGGATGAATGGGGATGGAGAAAGATAGCACAATCAAGGATGAATGTGCTACGGGGAAGTATTACTTTTTGGAATACAAAGAGGCACAATCTAACAGAATGTGCTACAAAGAGACATATCTCATTCTGCCAATAGGTGTTGATAGACCTTGTATGTCCGTTCCGCTATCGTCTCCCATGTAAAGTCTTGAACTCTTTGAAGTCCTCTCCTTTGGAGATCATGGTATAACTTCTGGTCGTTATGGAGCTGATCGATTTTTGCTGCTAATGTCTCTGCATCTCCTTCTGGGAAAACTATACCTGCATCCCCAATTACGTGCGGAATCTCTCCTGAATCTGAGCCGATGACAGGCACTTCACATGCCATACCTTCTATCAGCACTCTACCGAAAAATTCTACCCAGTCTGCAGTGGTGCGTGAAGGCAAAACTAAGGTATCCATACAGTTGAGATAATTGGGAACTTCTTCCGGCGGTACAACATCTATCCAGACTATTCTATCGGAGATCTGGTGTGCAGCTGCTGCTTCTTGAAATCTATCTCTGTCCTCACCCTGTCCCACAATCAACAACATAAATGGGGAATTAAGATCCATCTTGGCAAGCATAGATGCGGCTTCAATGAGCGTATCAACACCCTTCATCTGTAGCAGTCGACCAACATAACCGATGACAAAACTATCCTTGAGTCCAAGAGATTCCTTCAGTTCGCACATGTCGTGTTTCTGAAATAGTGATACATCGACGCCATTTGGAAACGGAATTTGTGCACCATCATATCCCCTCTGTTTCAATATTTCACCAGCATTTTCACTGAGAGGGAAAGCCATGTCTGTCTCACGGAAGACACGTCGCTCTATCCAAACGGGTAAGGGACCAAAACGTTGTTTAGCAGGGATACTCAGCGAGGTGCGAAAAATAAAGCGACTATTCGGACAATACTTACGTTTCAACCGAACTGTCTGTAAAGCATTTAGACTCCACGCCTCCTCTTCAAGATGTATAATATCGGGTTGGAAATCCTTGAAATGTTGAGCAATACCCCGTTGATAGAAGAAACGACTACCGTAACCAGAAAACCGTATAGGACAAGGAATCTCTTCACAGTGGATGTCTGCCTCTGGCACAAAATGTATCTCCTGAATACTCTCGTACCAACGGTCAGGCGTTAAAACACGCATTGTAACATCCGGTTTCGCTGCGATGAGATTGAACTTTCTCCGATACGGTTTCATGATGTATGAGTGAGAAAGTACTAAGACGCGCACCGTGTCAACTTTAGTTTACCTTTCTAATTATTTGCCTTGAACAGAATTTCAGACTCACTGCTGTCTGAAGCTTTATCAGCACTTTCTCCAATCCCCTCAGGTTCAGCGAGTCCTGCCATCAATCCTGTTAGCTGCTTGCGAATATCTTCACGTTCTTTTTCAGCTGCTAACCGAGCAAGTTCAGATGCTTCACGCATCTCACTGTTGAGATTTTCCAATTCCTCTATTCTGGCATTCCGTTGGTTTAGGTCACTATTGAGTTGTGCTATTTCTGCTTCAAGTGCCAGCTTCTCTTCTCTTAGTTTATTCACTGTGGAGATAGCATGGTCAACATGTTCCTCTAAAAGAGTAACCACATTTTTACCGGTTATTTCAGACATTGAAATCCTCCTAATTTTTCCTTCTGCGTATGCGTTTGTAACGTAATGCAAGATGTTCAGCATCAGCCCAGGATGGTTCGTTCTGAGCGTAATGGAATAAATACTGTTGTGCATATCCAACGAATTCCCCAAAATAGTCTCTGGCAAATTCACGAATTTCGCGCGGTGTGGCACGTTTACGTAGATATATCTGTTCAAAAATCCGTTTTATCCAGACATCAACGGGCAGTGCCTCAAGATGTCCAAGCGAAAAAAGACAGATACAATCTGCGACCTTTTCCCCTATTCCCTTCAGTTGCATGAGTTCCATTTTTGCTTCTGCGTAAGACATCCGTTTTAAAGCGGATAGATCAAGATCACCGTCAACAACGTTCTGGGCTGCATGCCAGAGATAACTGGCTCGGTAACCGGTACCACAAGCAAAAATTTCATCTACCCCCGCATCATTTAGGACTTCAGGTGTCGGAAAAGAATAATCAACATACCCTTCAAACGTTAACCTTTGTCCAAATTTCTCTGATAACGAGCGAATCAGTCCCCGAATTCGGGACATGTTATTGTTTTGTGACAAGATAAAAGAGGCGATAGTTTCCCACAGTTCCTGATTTAAAAGACGCATGCCCCAAAACCTGTTAATTGCACGATCAATGTAAGCATCAACGTTTACTTCGGCTAAAATTGCAGACAAATCACGGGAAAGGTCAAAATAGTGTACCCATTCTGAATAAGGTGGTGAATGTTCCGTCCTTTCGGAACTCTCTATGAATAAGGTACCCTCTCTCTGTCGTATTTTGAGAATGCATCCCTCAACCACACCGAAATATGAATCGTCAACCCTGTTCCAGCGAAATGACTGTCCAGATTCTAAGGTATATTTTAGATTAAAGACGTGGACGTTTTCTATTATCATTGTCACTTTTAGAGAAATTATATGTTAAATCACATCAAATTGCAAGTGTTAAGATGAAAAATATATTGAAAAATTGATCTCTATAGAGTATCATTAATAAGAATATAAATCAAAATTCAGGAGAAATATTAGACATGATTATCTTTCTACGCGAAAAATTTATTGCACAAATATTCATGTGGGTCATCGCTGTTGTCTTTGTCATCGCAACGTTTCTACTTTACAGCGGTTCAAGCGGTCCACAACAGACAGGTGCTGAAGGAGAAGTTGTCATAAAAATCGGCGCGTTTGAAGTTACAAGAGGTGCCTTTGAAAGATTGGTCTCAGATCAGTTGCAGGCTCAGCAGCAGAACCAAAGGTTCAATCAAAATCTGGACCCCAAGCTTATACAAAAAAATATAATTGATTATTATATCAAACGTGTAATTGAAGGAAGTGCCAAGATTACGAATGCCGAAATTGAGCATCATATACGAAGCAATGAAAGCTTAGTCAATTACTATAATCGTTCAGACCCTGAAGCTGCTCAAGAAATAAAGGATCTTGTCCGTTTTAACCTAAGTGCTACATCCCTGCGCGATAGTATACAAGAACTCGAATTGGTTACTGACACTGAAGTAGAACAAGAACTGCGACTTGACGGTGAAAAGGTAAAAATAAAATTCATAGAATTTCCCCACAGTGACTATAAAGTGGATGATGATGATATAGATCCTAAAGAAGCTGAATTGTACTATCAAGAGAATAAGGACAAATATAAGACTGAAGAACAGGTCAACGTTAAATTTATTCAGGTGAAACCTGAAGACTTTGTCACAGAGCATGATATTGAAAAGTACTATAACGATAATCAAAATGAATTCTTAGACCCTGAACTTCCTATAGTTAAGGCAAGACATATCCTGAAGAAGTTTCCTGATAAACCAACTGACGAACAGAAGACAGAAACGAAGACAGCAGCAGAAGAACTGCTAAAAACCGTAAAAGAGGGGTTGGCTGCAGGGAAATCGTTTGCTGATTTAGCTAAAGAGCATTCAGAAGGTCCTTCCAGCGTAGATGGAGGTGCTTTGAGAGGACAAAATCCTGAACTGCCACCCGGAGACTATTTCACTCGCGGGGAAATGGCAAAACCTTTTGAAGAAGCATGTTTTGACACATTAAACCCCGGTGATGTCAGTGATCTAATTGAGACCGATTTCGGATATCATATCATAAAACTGGAAGAGCGAAAGACAATAGAAGCGACTCTTCAGACATTTTCAGAGGTAGAGAACGAAATTCGTAACAAACTGATTCAGATAAACGGTGTAGACAGCGCAGAAACTACTGCAAAAGACCTCGTTATTGAAATTGAATTAGAAGACTATGATACTGCAGTCACAAAAGAGATGTATAAGGAACTAAAGCTTGAACCATTGGAAACTGACTTTTTCAGTAAAGGTCAAGGTAGCATCCCCGAGGTCGGTCCTTCATTTAACTATAAAGGTCTGGCTGAAGAACTGTTTGACACAGCAGTAGGCGTAACAAAAACAGTTGAAACCAAAAATTTCAGCGGCGACGTTTCTGCATATTTCGTTGTAACTATTCTCGGGAAAAAACCACCTACAATACCAGATTTTGAGAGTATAAAAGATAAGGTCATAGATCATCTAAAAAAAGAGAAGTCTAAGGAACTGGCTTTAACCGCAGCACAAGACCTGATTAATCAACATACAGCCGATGAGGTGTTAGACGATTTAATCAAGAAGTATAAGGCACCTGATGATACAAACATACAAGAGAAAACCGTTCAGGAAAGCAATGAGTTTAGCCTATCCAGCAATAGTTACAATGTATCTGGAATGGGGGTCTCAAAAGGTGTTATGTTCGATGCATTTGATATGTCTGTCGGTGATGTACAGGGACCGTATCAAGGAAGTACTGCAGCTTACATCATTGAGTTGACAGAAAAGGAAGAAGCGGAATTAGTTGAGACGGATAAGTTAGAACGGCATCAGACGATTCTTAATGACAAAAAAACGAAAGCTTACGATAACTGGTTAGCAGCGCGTGAAAATGGAATTGAAATCTGGATACACGAAGACTATCGCTAATTGAGGATATCGTAATAGAAGTTTCTACGTTTAGGCACAAATCCGAGTTCGGAGATGGTACGTTCAATTTCATCTATCGGCATGCAATAGACTGTCCCCGCTTTACTCACAACGTTTTCCTCTATCATCGTTCCACCCATATCATTTGCACCAAACTTTAGCGACATCTGTCCAATTTTTGGTCCCTGCGTAACCCACGATGATTGGAAGTTGTCAATATTATCCAAGAACAGACGGGAAATTGCTAAGGTTTTGAGATACTCAAAGCTGCCAGCGGGCGGGATATGCGCAAGTTCGGTGTTATTGGGTTGAAACGACCAACAGATAAATGCTGTGAATCCGCCAGTTTCATCTTGTAAGTCACGCAAACGCATCAAGTGTTCCACCCGTTCCGCGTAACTCTCCACGTGTCCATACATCATCGTAGCACTGGACTTGAGTCCCACTAAATGTCCCTGTCGCATCACTTCAAGCCATTCATCGGCAGAACACTTTTTAGGGCTGATTATATTACGAGCGTGATCAGTCAGTATTTCAGCACCACCGCCTGGAATAGAGTCAAGTCCAGCATCACGGAGACGGATAAGCATATCCCGCAACGACATCCTGTTAATCTTGGCAAACCAGTCCAGTTCCGGAGGCGAGAATCCGTGTATGTGTATAGGATAATTCGTTTTGATCCAACGGAGCAGATCCTCGTACCATTCCAATTTGAGTTTAGGATGTAATCCACCTTGCATGAGAATGAGTTCACCGCCTAAATCCAGGGTTTCCTGTATTTTCTGACCCAGTTCATCACGTTCCATCACATAAGCATCAGGGTCTTTGCGGTGTCGATAGAAGGCACAGAACTCACAGTCGACGTAACACCAATTCGTATAATTAATATTTCTATCCACGATGTATGTAATGTAGTCATCGGGATGCTTTCTCTGTCGGATGATATCTGCAGCTTGACCGAGTGCAAGCAGATCGTGTGATTTAAATAGTGTCAGTGCGTCATCAAAGTTGAGACGCTCCTCTGAGAGTGCTTTTTCCAAAATAGGATGAATGGTACTGGCCATAGGAATGTATTACCTTCTATATTTCTAATTCTCTACATGATATTTTACCATTTTAGCAGGGACATGTCAAAATTTAATTTGACTTCTCGGCAGGTTTTCAGTATAATATATAGCGTTAGTCTTGTAAAAATGGAGTGATTATTATGGCAATAGTTTACCTTGAGGACTTAGTTAAACATGTCCCGAATAAGTATTTAGCAGTTAACGTCATTGCAAAACGTGCGCGTTCATTAAATGATGAACTTTTGGGTGCTGGTTTATCAAAGAAGCCGAAACCTGTTTCTGTCGCTACCGAAGAATTAGAAGCGGGTGAATTGTCATATAAAATACTTGATCCTAACGCTCCGGAATTTGAGACTGAAGCTGACTTTGTTTCTGAATCTGAAGGATATGAGGTATTAGAAGGGGATGAACAGATCGCTGAAATCTTCGGAGAACGACCTGCTGAAGAAGATAGTGAGACAGAAGTTGAAACCGTTGAAACTGGTACCGAAGATTCGGATGATGACACAGATGAAGTTTCGGAGTAGGGAGGAGCTGTTCAATGCTGACGTGGCTCAATGGTAGAGCAAGTGATTTGTAATCACTGGGTTGGAGGTTCGATTCCTCTCGTCAGCTTCCATGCTGGGGGTGTGCTTGAGCGGTCAAAAAGGGCAGACTGTAAATCTGTTGGCTACGCCTACGGCGGTTCGAATCCGTCCGCCCCCATCCGTTTTTATGCGGGAGTAGCTCAGCTGGTAGAGCATTGGCCTTCCAAGCCATGCGTCGCGGGTTCGAATCCCGTCTCCCGCTTGTGTAAAGTTAACATTTGCCGGCGTAGCTCAGTCGGTAGAGCGCGTCCTTGGTAAGGACGAGGTCACCGGTTCAATTCCGGTCGTCGGCTCCACAAAATATATACGAAGGTAAAAAGTTATGCCAAGAGATATTGTAACATTAGCATGTGATGACTGCAAACAACGTAATTATGTAACGACACGTAACCGACGGACACAACAGGATAGGTATGAACGAAAAAAATACTGTCGCTTCTGTCGTAAACACACACTCCATAAGGAGATTCGTTAAATTATAGTAGATGCCTATATAATTATTTATATACGTAACTATATATGTACACAGGCCAGTAGCTCGAACTGGTAGAGCGCCGGTCTCCAAAACCGGATGTTGGGGGTTCGAATCCCTCCTGGCCTGCCTTGAAATATGATAACAAAAATAAAAACTTATATTCAGAATATTATATTAGAATGGCAAAAAGTTTCAAAACCAGATTGGGAACAGGTGCGCGGTAGTACAATCGTCGTCCTCATCGCAAGTGCCATGTTAGGCGTCTTCATCTGGTTAGTTGATGGAAATACTGCAAGTCCTATATGGAATTGGCCCAGGGAATTGTTTCTGGTTTTAATCCCTATCGGTGTCTTTATTCTCGGTAAAGGATTAGAGAATAGACGTTTGCTTGCAACTGGAATTGCTCTTCTCCCCCTTGTTGTTGTCCTTGTTAACAACTATCTACTCAATCAAGCAGGACTTAAAGGGTTTGGGATGTCATTTCTGAGAAACATCTTCCTACGATAATCTTAAACTGGTAATCTATTTTGTGTGAGGTCCGAAGTAAATACACAACGTAATTTCGCGCATACAAGTCATGTATTTACCGAAAAGGTTACTTGATACAGAACTAATCCAACTTCGGTTTAAGTTGGTTTGAATGTAATGGGAATTGGTCATGACAGGTTATTGGTATATTGTTCAGGTGTATACTGGACATGAAAAGAAAATACAGACTAATCTTGAGAGACGACTTGCGTCTAATTCAGATAGTGAGAGAGAGATCCGTGATGAAATCTTAGGCGTAAACGTACCTATGTCTACTACCGTAAAAAATGAAGATGGAAAACGGAAGGTCAGAACTGCTCCTACATATCCAGGATATGTTCTTATTAACGCTCAGCATCCGATAGGTCCGCATGCAGATAATGAGATAGGAAGGAAAAGTTGGGCATTCGTTCAAGAAACGCCAGGAGTCATGAATTTCTTGGGAAACGCGAATCCTACACCTTTAAACAGTGAAGATGTCGAACGCATGTTGGCTACATCAACCGTTGAAGAGGAAGCACCTGTACCAGAAATCACTTTTTCTATCGGCGACAAAGTACGGGTTATTGAAGGTCCATTCAGTTCATTTACCGCTGAAATCCTCGGCATAGATACACAACGGCAACGATTAAGTCTGTCTATTACAATCTTTGGACGTTCAACACCTCTTGAATTAGGTTTCATGGGTGTTGAGAGGCTCTAACATCTTGAATGATACGGAGAAAAAAATGGCTAAACAGGTCGCAGGTGAAGTTAAGTTACAGTTAGTCTCTGGACAAGCAACACCCCAACCACCGGTGGGTCCAAGTCTTGCACCTTACATGATTAACCTGCAGGAATTTATCAAATCGTTCAATGCACAAACGCAACAACAGAGCGGAATGGTTGTTACCACAATCATCACCTGTTATAGTGATAGGTCTTTTGCCTTCACAGTCAAGTCTCCCCCAGCGGCTGTTTTGCTCAAATCTGCAGCGAAAATCGCAAAGGGGTCTGGAGAACCTAATCGCAATAAGGTCGCAGCTGTAACATCTGATCAAATCCGTGAGATTGCTGAAACGAAATTACCCGACCTCAATACGAATGATATAGAAGCAGCTGTCCGGATGATTGAAGGTACCGCACGGAGTATGGGATTAACAATTGACTAATACTGTCAAGGTATTATCTCTGTTGCAATTATGATATTATTTGGAGAAGAAAATGGCGAAGAAAGGTAAACGTTATAACGAAATTCAACAGCACGTGGACAGGATGAGTTTTTACACTGTGGACGAAGCTGTCTCACTCTTAAAACAGACTTCTACTGCAAAGTTTGACGAGACTATTGATTTAGCTTCTCGTCTCGGTATAGATGCACGTATTGCTGAACAGAATATCCGAGGCACAGTTTCACTCCCTCACGGCACGGGAAAATCTGTCCGTGTTGCTGTATTTGCCGAAGGTGACAAAGCAACCGAAGCAGAAGAAGCAGGTGCAGACATCGTCGGCTCAGATGATTTAGTTGACAAGATTGTTGATGGATGGCTTGAATTTGATGCGACAATCGCAACACCAGACCTCATGCGAGGTATTATGCCGAAGTTAGGACGCATCCTGGGACCACGCGGATTAATGCCAAATCCAAAAGCAGGAACAGTAACGATGGATATCGCAGATACACTGCAGAACATCAAAGCCGGACAGATAGAATACCGAGTAGAAAGAACATCAGGAATCGTGCATGTACCGATAGGAAAAACATCGTTTGAAGAAAACCAAATCAAGGAAAATCTTAATACTGTCATGGACGCACTTGTAAAAGCGCGACCAGCATCAACAAAAGGAAGATATATCCGGAGTGTTGCCATCTCTTCAACAATGGGTGTCGGAATCCGAATTGACCCACAAGAATTCCTATAATCTCTTTAAAGGTAGTAGGCACACGCCGTGTGCCGTTCTTAAAAGTAGTAGGCACACTCCGAGTGCCGTTCTTAATGGTAGTAGGCACACTCCGAGTGCCGTTCTTAATGGTAGTAAGCACACTCCGAGTGCCGTTCTTAATGGTAGTAAGCACACTCCGAGTGCCGTTCTTAATGGTAGTAAGCACACTCCGAGTGCCGTTCTTAATGGTAGTAGGCACACTCCGAGTGCCGTTCTTAAAGGTAGTAGGCACACTCCGTGTGCCGTAAAACTAAAAGGAACAGTACAAAAATAGCACAAAACAGAATTGGGTTGTAGAAAGTAGGAGCCGCAGGCTTAATGACCTACCGAGACTCGGATATCGTCAGAAAATTTATTCATTCTCAAAATGAAGTCATTCTTTTGACTACCGAAGTGGGTAAGCCTCCAGGTCTCTGGGGGTTTTTCTATTTATGGGGTTGCGGACTCAATATGTGAAAGGAGTTTATATATGGCGAATGAAGCTAACCTTCAGCAAGCTGAAGAAATTCGTGAACTATTCAATAATTCAGATGTTATTCTATTGGCAGACTTTCAGGGACTCACCGTTGCTGAAGTGAATATTTTGCGTCAGCAATTAAGGGATGCCAACATAAAGTATAAAGTCTACAAGAATACATTGATAAACGTCGTTGCACAAGAGAGAGAGATAGAAGGTCTTACACCCTATCTTAAGGGCAATACTGCGCTTGCAGCAAGCGATGATCCTGCAGCGTCAAGTAAAATCCTTTTTGAATTCAGTGCAGAACATGAAAGTTTAAAGATTAAAGGTGGAGTCCTTGGAAATAAAGTCGTTGATGAGAGCGGGGTTAAAGCACTTCAAGATATGCCATCAAGAGAGGTTCTGATCGCACAAGCTATCGGTGGTATAGGTGCACCACTCTATGGACTCGTCAGTGTATTGAATAACGGATCACCAATGACGCGATTCGTTAACGTATTGAGTAATACAATCGGTCAAGTTACATCTGTGTTAACACAGATATCCGAACAGAAGAAAAATGCCGAACAGGCATAACAAATTTAATATAAGAGAGGAATGAACAATGGCAGATATAGCAAAAATGATTGATGAAATCAGCGAAATGACAGTACTGGAATTATCTGAATTAGTAACTGCACTTGAAGATAAATTCGGTGTCAGTGCATCCGCAATGCCAGCGATGGCAATTGCAGGGGCAGTTCCCGCTGCTGGTGGTGCAGAAGCTGAAGAAGCCGAAGAAGTTGAGAAAACCGAATTCGATGTCCAACTCAAAGAGATCGGTGGACAGAAAATTCCTGTTATTAAGGAAGTACGCGCTATTACAGGTCTCGGTTTGAAGGAAGCCAAAGAGAAAGTTGAATCAGCACCTGTTAACATTCAAGAGGGTGTCAGCAAAGAAGATGCCGAAAAGACAAAAGAACAACTTGAAGCCATCGGTGCTGTCGTCGAAATTGTATAGCATGTATCATGTCCATCAGGTCATGAAGAAGATTAAGTCAAGAAATTGGTAAAACGGTTTTGTCCATACTGTTAGGTGCGATATCCTTATCGCACCTAACATAAATTATAGCGTTAATTCGGTTTCTGTATCGTGAAAATATTCTATCTGGTATTCAGTCAACTTGCTGTCGGCGGCATGGCTGTAATGCTACTCATACCAAAAGGTTTAGTTGGTGCTAACTTTTATCGACTGATGGGAGGTATATACCTATTGGTCGGCGGGTTAGCACGTTGTGCAAATCTATATTTGCGTGACCAAGATATTACCTTTATCAATTTTTTCAGATACTGGCAAGACACAGAATCCATATTGGTCATCAGTTTTGTCTGTATACTACTACTCTATACACTCAGTTGGTGGTTCAAA
Organism: Candidatus Poribacteria bacterium; assembly: GCA_965205065.1. Classification (GTDB taxonomy): domain Bacteria; phylum Poribacteria; class WGA-4E; order WGA-4E; family WGA-3G; genus MSPOR6. The sequence continues at coordinate 706,853 of CBDBFT010000001.1, forward strand.
TCATCTTTGGTCACACTTATACTCTTCTATGCTTGCATTCTCTGTGGAATATTTTGGCTTATCTATAGTGCTATTGCATACATTAAAACAGTAGAAATTCCCGGTGCGACATTCCTTTTACCAGCACAATTTATACTTGCAGCTGTCCTACTCGGCACTGTGCACACTGGCATGTGGTTTGGACATTGGTATCTGGTAACACCTGAATTACCTGTCCATTATCTAAGACGGTTTAACACCGTTCTGCTTGGTGCCCTGATAGTATTGATTGGATTGTTCTGTCTAAACCTGTTCTTTAGATCCCAAATAGAAGGTGCAGACCCTTTTACCTTCCATAAGAAGCTCATCTTTTTTATCCGTGCTGGTCTTGGATTTGTTGGAACATTAATTCTTTATCTCATCACTTGGGATTGTTTACGTCCAAAATCTGTTGCCCTGGATGAAGTTGGCGCAACCCGAGCAGCAACAGGTTTCCTCTTCATAGCAATCATAACCGTATTTATGGGAGAGTTTTGTAGTCGCTACCTGTTCTTAACGATGCAGTTTCTGTTGTAAGAAGCGTAATTGCAACGATCCTGATTTACTGAAAAATTTGACAAGTCGTAAATTCCCTGTTATAATTACCATTTCTTTTACAAACCTTGGTCTATTCAGCAATAGTAACCGAAGAGGAGGCATTTATGCACTTAATTACACTAAAAGATTGGTCAGAAACAGAGATAATTGAAACTGTAGAAAATTGCATTAAGATCAAAAACCATCCTGAAAAATACAGGCACGCTGCAACTGGACTCAGCCTTGCATTACTATTCCAAAAAACCTCTACACGAACACGATGTGCAGGAGAAATCGGAATCGTCCAATTGGGTGGACATGCACACTATCTGGACTGGCGGACGACGAACTTCGGTTTAGCTGACCTCAGTGATGAGATACGAGTCCTATCTGCTTATGCTGATGTAATCTTAGCACGTTTCTTGAAACATCAAGATATGTGTATCTCAGGAGAAGCAGCAACCGTTCCCATCATAAACGGTTGTTGTGATAGATACCATCCGACACAAGCTCTGGGTGATCTGATGACAATACAGGAACATTTCGGAAGGCTCGCAGGTGTCAAAGTCTGTTTTATCGGAATACATAACAATGTGTGCAATTCCTTGATTTCTGCTGGAATGAAGGTTGGATTAGAAGTTACTGTCATCGCACCAGAAACAAATCCTGCTGCAGTAGATGAAGAACTGTGGAATGAAGCTGAACAGAAAGGTTGTTACAAAGCTGTTTCAACTGATAGAATTGACGACACTTTAGAATTACAGCAAGTGATCGCGCAGCACGATGTTGTCTATACGGATACGTGGATAGATATGGAGTTCTTTACGGATCCTGATTTCGCTGAAGAACGGGACCGACGCATCAAAATGATGATGCCGTATCAATTAAATCCAACACTTCTGGACGGGATTGATTGTAAAGTTATGCACTGCTTACCAGCACATCGCGGTTATGAAATCTCAGGTGAGATTCTTGATGATCCACGTTCTGTCATCTTTGATCAATCCGAAAACCGACTACACAGCATGAAAGCGATCTTGCTGAGATTGCTTGAGATTTAAACTAAACATATCGTCCCTAATGAAGATTAAATAAATAATCAGGTAATTCTACTGATATGACTCATCGTAGGAGTAAGGTTTCGTAGGGGCGGGGTTTCCCCGCCCGCGTATTACTAATTCGGTAACTTGATATGCCAAGTTTTCTAAAACACCTTGAATGCAGCAATTGTAAAGAAACTTATCCACACAAAGTAGCACACAACGTATGCCTTAGGTGTGGAAAACCCTTATTTGCACGATACGCACTTGAGCAATTGGCAGATAGATGGAAGCCGATCCAGCTACAGTCAAGACCTTACACCATGTGGAGATATAAAGAACTTCTCCCCATCTGTGACGAAGCGAATATCGTCTCACTCGGAGAAACGGTGACACCGCTGATCCATGCTAAGCATCTTGGCGAACATCTCGGATTACCCGAACTCTGGATAAAGGACGAATCCCGTTTGCCGACTGGTAGTTTTAAGGCACGGGGTTTGACAATGGCAGTTTCCAAAGCGAAAGAACTAAAGATAAAGAACTTAGCCATACCCTCTGCAGGGAATGCTGCGACCGCTTTGTCTGTATATGCTGCCAGAGCAGGGATTCCTGCTTATATCTTCATGCCAAATGACACACCTTCCTTCAATATTGAAACGTGTCAACTGGCAGGCGCGAACTTAACGTTGATTGATGGGTTGATTACAGATGCTGGTCGAATTGTAGCAGATCAGAAGACAGATGAAGGTTGGTTTGATGTTTCGACACTAAAAGAACCCTATCGTGTAGAGGGAAAGAAGACAATGGGGTTTGAACTGGCAGAACAGTTAGGTTGGACATTGCCAGATGTGATAGTCTACCCCACAGGCGGCGGAACAGGTATCGTAGGGATGTGGAAAGGTTTTGCTGAATTGGAGGCATTAGGATGGATAAGTAAGAAAAGACCCCGTTTTATTTCCGTTCAAGCTGAGGGGTGTGCACCCATTGTGAAGGCGTGGAAAAATGGTCTATCATCTGCGGAACCGTGGCAAGATGCGAAAACAATCGCCAGCGGTCTGCGTGTACCACAAGCCATCGGAGACTTTCTCATTTTAGAAGCTATTCGCAAGAGTGAGGGTGCAGCAATTGCTGTAACAGATGAGGAAATCAATGAAGCGATGCATCTTTTACCAACAACCGAAGGTATTTTGACGTGTCCTGAAGGGGCTGCGACAGTAGCTGCTATAAGGAAACTTATAACAGACAAGACAATAAAAACTTCCGATCAAATTGTTCTGTTCAACACGGGAGGTTACCAGTCATAATGAAAAACCGTGGGGACACTACGACAGTATTCCCACGGTAAATTGTCGTTTACCTATCGTATTCGAAATAATCGTACTTCGGTTGACCTTTCTCAGCAGGCTTTTCACCTTCCCCTTTCTCAGCAGGCTTTTCACCTTCCCCTTTCTCAGCAGGCTTTTCACCTTCCTTCGGTATACTGCGTTCAGGCGTTTTGTTCCGATTGACGCGGGGCAATAATTTATAGGATTGCACACGCATAATTGGATAGGGACCATCAAACCCTACAACCTTACCTTTCATTTCGATTTCTCTATTGCTATTTGCAAGATCAGTCCGTAGCTGATCAAATTCTGGAGAGTGCATGAAAACGAACTTCTGACCATCCTTTGTTGCTCTGAATGCATGCTGAATCTCTGAGGTTTGGGGTCTCCAACGTGCCCATGCGGGTACATCACGTATATTGCTTCGTCCGTAAGCGGGATGTGCAAACAGTGTTCCTCGGACTGTCGCCTCAGTTTTTAGTAAGCGGACTTGACTGATCCCGTGCCGTCCCCGATAACGAGAATCCTTCAACTGCCGCATAATATCATACACATCAAAGGCGTGAGATTCAGTCCACTTTGAATCACCGCTCCTCGGTTTTAATTCAACGACAGTGGTGAAAAGTCTTTTTTTACCATTTTTGTCCACAGGCGTACTGAAATTAATATCTTTAGCATCAACCCATGGAGACAACAGTCTCTTCAACTTAATGGCATCGGATCCGCTAATGACGTCTGATACTTCTATTCTTAATGTCTTCAATTCTGCCATACTCACCGTGCTAAATCCAACCACCAATAACAACATGAGTATTGCACAGAATACACGGGTGGAATGTATTGATCTCATAATGGATTCCTCACTTGGTTGTTCTGCCCTACATCAATTTATGACTATTATACACCATTTACGGGTATATTTGCAATAATTATCATTGATGCATTTTGCTTGACTTTTTGATAGATTAGTATTATCTTTATCAAAGTGACATGCGGGTTCTACTTGATGAACTTGTTTCCTCTACAAACCACAACGCATCTTCCATTCTCTCCTCCGCTTCTGACGGTTCAGGTTCCCGACTTGCAAACTTAACCGTATCACAGCTTGAAAAAAACTGCTGAATACGCTTAACCTCCGACTCTCCAATCTGTTTAAACGGCAACTGCTGCAACAGATGCGTAGTTGTCAACGCTAATGCGGGAATACGATAACGTAACCCTATATATTCACGCAGAATATAGGATATACGTGTATGATAAGTTTCCATATCACATTGTGCATCCTTAAGTCTATTTAACTGTTCAAATGCAATTTCATGGGGAGGGTTAACAACAATTTCTTCGGTTGTCGGTATTTCTTCCTGTTGTCGTCGTTTGTGCAGATACACCCAAATCGCGCCAATTACAGCGAGAAGTATCGTCAAGCCGATCAGTATGAAAGGCAACGGATTTTCTGAAACATCTACAGGGGGTTTGATGTCACGGAGGCTTTGTGAAGTCAATGGTGTCTGAAAATGGAAATGTAGATATAAACACATGTTACTACGATGGATACGTCAAGGATTTGATGACTACCGATTTCGGAGAGGTAGGGCAAGCATATTGACAGACTCCACATCCTGTACATCCTGTGTCAAAGACCTCTATTAACCCATCCGTAGAAAGTGTAATCGCATCTTCACCAATTGGACAACTGTCTACACAATAGGTGCAGTCAACAGCATTGGCGCGTAAACATGTTTCAGCATGAAAGATCGCGATACCCATGCGAATATCTTCAGCAAAGACAGGTTGCAATGCACCACTTGGACATACATTCATGCAAGCTAACGAATCGCAGATCACACAAGGTTGATTATCAGGATCAATGTATGGTGTGCGTGCAAGGTGGGAGTCTCGACTCTGTATTGGTTGTATAGCATCTGCAGGACAGTTCTTGACACAGTTACCACAACGTAGACATTTCTCCAAAAACTCAGATTCAGACAAAGCACCAGGGGGACGCAGTATTTCATCTGGCAGATTATTTATTAAAGGATTATCTCCGATCCTGTCATCAATAAACTCGGCAACAGGTTTTATGATCTGATTCAGTGCTTCCTTAAAAAAGTCCCGCCTTCCTGTTTCGTCAGACATTTTTAATCTTCTTTTTCGGTTAGTTTATAGAGATGTAATGTGAATAAGACTTAATTCTTCGTCTTATTGTCGTCTTTTGAAGATGTTGACGTCTGATGAGCAGAATTATCTTTTGGAATACGATAGCAACATCTATGACTGCCCTGCATCAGGTGTTCTTCACGATAAACCTTGGTTCCTAAAGATTGTCTGAATAAGGCTAACTCAATTTCACATACGTGTGGATACTCGCGCGCAATTGCCGCGATGGGGCAATTGTGCTCGACCAAGACAAAATCCGTGCCCTCTTCATGAAATCGTGCCATATAACCTTCTTCATCGCGTATCTGCGTCAGTTCTTTAATGCGTTCTAATAGGTTCTTTCCTGCGAGTCTCTGTTGATATGTTTGCAGTTGGGATTTCATGCGACTTCGGAAAACCTTATTGATGAATCCAGGACCGTTGAATTTTGCGACCTCTTGCATCAGGTCAACTGCAAAGTTTGCATAAGTTGTAGGGAAGAGACTGTTCGCTTCATCTGTTAGCGAATAGAGGTGATGTGGACGTCCACGTTCCCGCTTTTCACTCTGATATGAAACCAGACCTTCCTCCTCAAGGATAGCAAGATGTTGTCTAACTCCCATAGCACTGATATGCAAGGCTTCTGTAAGTTCACTAACAGTCATACTGCAACGCATCTTGAGTAGTTGCAGGATTCGCATACGGGTTTCGCTCATTTCACAATTCACGTGTCTGTTCCTCTTCTTACTGATAATGCGTTAGAATGTATTATACCATATTCTTGTGTAGATTTCAAAGTTATTTCTATGTAAGGGTGTGTAAATATTTTGTCACCTTTTTTCATAAGAGACGGCACTCGGAGAGTGCCTACTATTATCAAAGAGACTGTAGGACATATCTCCTTGACAATATATCATCACAGTGATAGCATATTGTCCGTTGATAAAGTTGAATTTACCTACTCGTAATTAAGTATCATTTAATACAAAAGGAAAGGGAGTATTATGGCAAGAGTACCAATTGGTTTAGAGTTATTTTCTGTTCGTAATGAATTAGCAGCGAATGCACGCGATACAATAAAAGCTGTCGCAGAAATGGGATATGAAGGTGTAGAATTTGCTGGTCCACCACAGCATCCCGCCGAAGAATTGAAAGGTTATCTGGACGAATTCGGTTTAGTCTGCTGTGGTTGGCACACGCCATTCAACCTCGTTCAAGAAGACACGCTCGCGGATACCATAGAATTTAACAAAATACTTGAGAATCGTTATATCATCGTTCCAGGAATTCCAGGTGATTTACGCCAATCGCGCGCGGATTGGCTAAAGTTAGCCGATTTTTTCAATGAACTCGCCGATAAACTTGAACCGCACGGTATGGTAACCGGTTATCATAACCATCATGCAGAATTCTCTCCACTTGACGGTGAAATTCAGTGGGATACCTTCTTCGGAAATACGAACAAAGGCGTAGTGATGCAATTGGATATGGGTAACGCCCTCAGTGGTGGTGCGGACCTTGTTGCAATTCTGAAGAAATATCCAGGTCGCGCAGGCACGGTGCATCTAAAACCTTATACCTTATCTGAAGGTGAAGCAGATCGGCATAAAGGTTTTCGTCCAATTATCGGAGAAGATAGCGTACCGTGGGAAGAAATTTTTAATATCTGTGAAACAACAGGTGGCACACAATGGTATATCGTAGAATACGAAAGCGATGCTTTTCCACCATTGGAAGCGGTCGAACGTTGTCTGAAAGCACTAAAAGCGATGGATAAATAAAAAGATCAGCTAATGAAGCATATCTAAACCATTTAGAGAATTTTCATTTTTTTTTCAGATTATGCACGTTTTCAGCATTCAAATTACGTCTTTAAAGGTCAAGTGCCTAAAACTTTCGTTAACAATCGTTTTGTATAACGATTTCGTTCAATATCTGAAAACCTAATGGAGAAAAAAATGATAAGCAGAATTAAACGCGCTATCGTAGTTCTATTCCTTCTTGGCAATTTCTCTCACGCTTTCGCTGCACCACCTGAAGTTACACGTTTTACATTAAGCAACGGTATTAAGGTTGTCAATCTCTACGTTGAGAATTCCACATTTGTCGGGATTTGCAGTTACTTACCTCTTGGACTTGCTGCAGATGGAAAAGCAAAAACACAGTGGAGCCATCTAATTGAACACTTGACAATCCGAACCACAGGCACCATTGATTTCAAAACAAGTAACGCGGAAACAATGGCTGATAATATGCGGCTGGATTTTAGCGGTAACACCGAGAACTGGACAGATGGCTTAAAACTACATGCCCAATGGCTTTCTGGATTACCGTTTTCAGCAGAAAGCTTAGCCGAGGAATTACCGAAGGCATTGTCCGAGATTAACATTACTGAAAAGAGATTAGCGACGCACAAATGGGCATTCGCTGCATGGAATCAAGTTTTTAGACATGGTGAAACCACCATATCAATGCGCAGTGATGTTCAATCAGCACAGTTACATGAATTACAAGAATACCGAGATCTACACTTAATTCAGGCAGATCGGGTGCTTATGTGTGTCACCGGTGGTGTTAAGGCGGAAACAGTACAGTCAGCAATGGAAAAACAACTCGGATCCATCAAACTAAACGAAAAAACACTTCCACCAGCAACAGCGGATACAGCAAAAGACCAAGTTGTCCCTTGGGATATCAACGTAACACACTACATAGAATCTTACGCGATACCCAACGTTGAGCATAAAGACTACCCCGCCCTTTATATGGCGAGTCTGCTTTTGCGGATAGCTTGCATGCAAGATACACAATTTAAGGAATTGACCGGTTTCATTATCAGTGGGGTTGAACTTATCACACCTGAGCAGAGATACTTATACATCAGTGCTTCGCTCAAACCGGATACAGATATAGCCAAGGTTAAGGAGCGGATTAGCGCGTTGATTAACCAACTCAAGCAACCTGAGTACAACGCGATGGTGCCGATGTACGCAATGAATCTTTCAATGCAACTCGGTTCGCCTCCAGATATAGCAATGCTAATGCAACAGAAACCGATAGGCATTACTGAAGATATGATGCTTGGGAATATCGGTTTACAGTGGGGTATGCTTGAATATCAATATGGTGATGCCTTACCCAAGCTTGCAAAAGACCTGGCAAAAGTCTCCGCGGATGATGTTGCCGATGTTGTTAATCGGTATCTGACGGAAGATAAGCAGATGACATTGCTTCTCAAGTCTCCTGCGTTGAAGTGATATGCAGTATGAGTAGAAATTCGGTTGTTGTGTCAATGCATTATAGAGGGTTCTGATGGAGAAGAATGACGTTCAGTTGATTCACAGCATCTTGTCTGGTAATGATGAGGCGTTCAGCACCTTGGTTCAAAAATACCAAAAGAGTGTTCACGCCCTCGCCTGGCGGAAGATCGGTGATTTTCACTATGCTGAGGAAATTACACAAGACACCTTCCTTCAAGTATATGAGAAACTCTCAACACTCAAGAATCCCAATCAATTTGGCGGATGGCTCTATGTAATTACAAATAATCTATGCAACGATTGGCTCCGAAAGAAGAAACCTGCGATGCAGCTGCTGGAGAACGCTACTGTGAAAGCAGTAGATCAAATGACCTATGAACGTTATATATTAGAACAACGCGAGACAGAAGCATCAGAGAATCGGCATGAAATTGTCAAGCAACTTCTGAAAAAATTACCAGAGAGCGAACGGACTGTGGTGACACTTTATTATCTTGGTGAAATGTCCACAAAAGAAATTAGCAAGTTCATTGGCGTATCAGTGAATACGATCACAAGTCGGCTCCAGCGTGCGCGAGAACGTTTACAAGCGTCGGAAGAACTCTTGATTAACGAAACACTTGGTGGCTTGCAATTGCCTGGTAACACACTTGAAAACATCATGCGGGAAATTGCTGACATAGAACCGCGAGTTTCTCCGACCGGAAAGCCGTTCCTGCCATGGATGTCTTTGGGTGCAGCTACGGTTCTGATTATATTGCTACTCGGTGTAGGTCATCAATACCTCGTCAGATTCCAGCGACCGTATAATTTTGAAACAACAACCGAGACTACTATTGAAATTATTGATGCTGCTGTCGTCCTTGAAACCAACGCAAAACCGGCTGAGCGAAATCAGATCGGACAAGCTGCCAACCCAGGTGAAAACAGAAGCACTGGACAACAAGTCTCTGAGGAAATCTTAGCACCTAATGCGTCAGAGAACTTCACTCATCTGGTTACTTCTAATACCGATCCTAAAGTAACACGCTTTACATTAAGCAACGGTATCAGGGTTGTCAACCTCCACGTCAATAATTCCACGGATGTCGGTATCTTCAGTTATCTACCCCTTGGACTCGCTAATGACGGAAAAGCAAGGACATTTTGGAGCCATCTCATTAATCATCTAACAGTCCGAACGATGGAAACGATTGACTATAAGACAATTGGTAAGACAATTGGTGCCGAAACATTGGCTGACAATATACGCTTAGATTCTATCAGCAACGTTGACAACTGGACCCAAGGTTTGGAACGTCATGCTAAATGGTTTTCTGAATTACCTTTTTCAGCAGAAAGTCTCGCTGAAGCACGTTCTAATGCTTTGCGTCAGTTTGACTATATTGAAAAGAACTTGGTAACACATAAATTGGCTTACGCTGCGTGGAACCAGGTCTTTCGGCATGGTGAAACCGATATAGCGATGCGAGCTGGCATACAATCGGCGCAACTCAGTGAGCTCCAAGCGTATCGCGATCAGCATTTAGTCCAATCAGATCGTATCCTTTTGTGCGTCATTGGTAGTATTAACCCCGACACACTGAAAGATACTATGGAGAAACAACTCGGCGTTATCAACCTAACCGAGAAAACGCTCCCACGTCCAACAGTCCCTCCAGAGATTGCGAAAGATCAAAATGCTACTTGGGATATCAACGTAACCCACTATATGGAAACCTACGAGATACCATACTCTGACGACGAAGACTATCCGGCATTGTATATGGCAAGTGCGCTTCTAAGTTTAGTATTCATGCAAGATACACAATTGAAAGAAATGATAGGTCATATTTTCTGTAACCTTGACTTGATCACCCCTGAACAGACCTATTTACAGATCAATGCTTCGCTCAAACCGGATGCGGATATAGAAAAAGTCAAACAGCGGATCAGACTGATAATAAACCGGTTAAAGCAACCAGAAAACAACGCGCAAGTCGCCATGTATGCGCCATTCATCTCCATGCAATTCAGTGAGCCCTTGGATGTAAAGATGGCAATGCAACAGATGCCTGTGGGTGTGTCAGAAACTACGGTACTTGGTAACATTGGTGTACAGTGGGGTATGCGGGAATACCAGCACGGTGACACCTTACCCAAGTTTGCAAGCGCACTTGCAGACGTCTCCGCTGCTGATGTTGCCAGCGTTGCTAACCGTTACCTTGATGAAGAGCGTCGGATGACGTTACTACTCACGCCACAAGCAGCGAAATAGTGTAATTTGAGGGAATTCACGAAAGAAAATAGGACACTGCTGTGCATTGTGAAACCCAACATCCTTATGTTAAATCAGCCAGTTGGGGCATCACCTCATTCTTTAAAAGTTCCATTGAATTGACCCACTGCTCTTTAGGATCCCATTCGTGTCCCATTGCAAGCAGCACACCGAACCCTCCGACATCTTCATAGAGTTGACGTAAACGATGTGCGACATGATCAGGACTCCCAACGATCCATAATGTATCCAACAGGACTTCTAAACACTTTTCAACGTCAGGTATGTCTGGCTTCATTCTGAATTTTTCCCATCCGAATAGACGAAACCAATATTCACGAAAATCGCGTCCGAGTGTACCTTCAACTGCCTCTTTACGTGCTTGTTCGTCGGTATCTGCGACATAGACCTCTCTTGCAATACGCCATGTAGATCGCGATGGAGAGAGTCCGGTTTTCTCAGCACCCTCCTCAACAGCATCCCAATGGGTTTTTATAACGTGAACAGGAGCAAGATTGATACTCATCGGAATCCAACCCCGTTCCCCAGCAAAAATGAGGGTATCGGATTTCGTAGACGAACCTGCTAATGCAATCGGGGGATGCGGTTTCTGATACGGTTTCATGTGGATACTCACGATATCTGGATGTCCTTCTGGGATCTTAAACTCCCAAGAATCACCTTTATAGTGACCCGGCTTAGGATCCGTCCAAATCTTGAGAACTGCATCTATTCCTTCGCGTGTTGCCTTCCGTCTATCTGATGCAGCCATAAACATTTCTGCATCGCTCGGTGTAGAACTTGAGCCAACACCCCAATGAAAACGTCCGTGCGCCAGGTGGTCTAATTGCGCGATACGGTGTGCTACAACTGCTGGATTATGTATCGGCATGCATGTTATACCCGTTCCGAAGATAATGTTCTCTGTCATCGCCAGAGCTTTTGCAATAAATAGGTCTGGTGAAGGAATATTCTCCCATGTAAACGTAAAATGCTCACCGACATAAGCTTCCTTGAAACCCAATCTATCCAATATCACCATCTGTTCAAGGTCGTCATCAAGTGTTTTGGTCGTGTCGCTACCTGGTGGATGTAAAGGCATTGTAAAGAATCCAAGTTCCATAGTTACTCCTTGACATGATTAAGCGATTCTGTTATTGTTTTCACAGGTCCTTTATTTACATAATGTTATCACATTTCTTGACACTGTTCAAGTATTAAAGATTAGGAAGGAAATCATAATGTACAAATGTTGTTCTGTTTTCACCTCAGCTGTATTGCTTGCAGTTCTGAGTTTCTGTTTATTTGGTTGTGAACGTATTGATCCAATGATCCCAACCGACTCTACACCTGAGAAAGATACTGTGTTAAAGATCGGGGTTATTCAACCAGCATATAGTTACACAACATTTAGCCAAGGCGCAGAAGCTGCTCGTGTGCAAATAAATGAAAATGGCGGTGTACTTGGTATGCAAGTTGCGTTTATCAGCAGAAATAACCAACCTACAGAGAATGAAAACCCAACTGTAGAAGCGAGTAGAAATGCTGCAAATGGACTAATTGATATAGAAAACGTATTTGCACTACTGGGTCCTGTACGTTCTACCATGGCAGTTGAAGTCGGTCCCATTGCACAACAAGCACAACGGCTGATGCTGCCAGGTTCCAGTGGATCAAATGTGCCGTCTGTCGGTGATTATGTCTTTCTCATCACCGTTCCGAATCCTTTCCAAGGAAAGGTGATGGCAAGTTTCGCTATGAATCCTGACGAACTTGATGCTAAAACTGCGGTCACAATCTTTGAGGAGGGAGACAATTACTCCACCGATCTCGTTCACGCATTTGAAGCAACTTTTAAGGATAACGGTGGTCAAATTGTCCACAGTGGCTCTTATGCTGCTGGACAAACCACATTTGCTGATCTTCTCAACGCAATTCAAGCTGTTTCCCCTAACGTAATCTTCTGTCCGGGACATCAGCCACAAGTGCCGCTATTGATAAGTGAAGCGCGTCAAGCTGGTATCACAGCACCCTTTCTCGGTGGTAGCGCATGGGATGACAGAGAACGGTTCCTTGGAGTCTTAGACGATAGCACTGTGTTGGATGGCAGTTATTATCCGACTAATTTCTCAGTTGCGACACAGGACACGGATGTACAGGAGTTTGTGAGTGGATATACGGCACTTTTCGGAAGTCCACCGGATGGTATCGCTGCGTCGGGATACGATGCGATGCGTCTCTTAGCACGTGCAATAGAGACGGCGGGTTCACTTGACCGTGTCGCAGTTCGCGATGCGTTCGCTGCAGTCAATGGATATAAGGGAGCAACAACAATTTCGCATTACGATGAGAACAGGCACCCTGTCAAAAGTCTTACAATTCAGGTCATTCAGAACGGACAGGTGGAACACTACAAAGTTGTGGAACCGTAGCACACAAGAGGACAATGCAGAAAAAATCACCCACGCTCCCGAAGGCTTTTTTGATTGATTTAGACGGGACGCTCTATTTTAAGGGTAAACCTTGCTCTGGGGCGATAGAAACTGTTAACTACTTGCGTCAAGAAAAGTATCAACTCCGGTTTTTGACGAATACGACTGCCAATTGGAAAACCCCGTCGCGAAACCGACATGGGTGCTTGATAGTGTTTCGGAGTTAACACAACTATTTTAACCAAAGTTTTTGTAACTATAACGTAAGTTTGATAAATCGTCCCATAAGCATCCGTAGGTTGTGTTGAGGGACGAAACCCAACATCAAAAACAGAATCGGCTGAATTGGAGATTTTCTGCAATCAATAGATGATATATGCATTTGATACAAATAGTTTTCGAGAACTTGACAGTTATTATATGGAAAGAGAAGACTGGGAATTCTAAAACGCCAAAGAAGGTATCATCATGAAATACGACAAGACTAACCGAACATTTGACTGTGAACCGACACTCACAGATTCTCAAGTACTGCAGTACTGCCACGATGGTTTCCTCCAAATTAAAGGTGTCGTCCCAGATGAGATTAACAAACGTACCTGTGATTATCTAAACGGTGACATCCCAATCAATCCAATCTATATACCTGATGGCATGACACATTCAGATTTAGAACGAAAAGGTAATTGATCCGCGTGGGAATGAGGTGATGCGGGTGCCTGCTTTAGGTGAGCGGGGATATTAAAAGTAGTAGGCACACTCCGTGTGCCGTCGACATTGTCTGAATCACGGATTATCACGGATGACGCGGATTGACGCGGATTTTAAGAGGTCTTTTGTTACAGTCTCACCTTTGGGAAAATGATTGTGGGCTGAGCAGAGGATAATCCGCGAAATCTGTGTCATCAGCGAAAATCCGCGATTCAGAAACTGAAAAATACTTACACCTCACAACAGATAAATATTTTGCATGTTTTGTTAAACTGTGTTATACTGAATATATCTATATCAACGTATAAGCAGCGGCAAGGATGATGTTACAAGGAGCGTCCACTATAAAATTATAGGGTATCATTATGAAAAATAACGCGAATAATTTTTCCGAAACGGGGCACAATGAATTTTTAGAAGTTGTTGGACCGAGAAGACCACCGCGCAAACCACCAAGGAAACCACAACCTTCATCTAAACAGACTTCTAATAAGCCTGCTCAACCTCCCAAGCCATCTAAACCGCCAAAAAAGCAGGTATAATGCACATAGCAAGTGCGTCTTTTGTGAAGGAGTCATAATGCGGCGAATAGAGAGACTGTTAGCAAAAGCGAGAAATAATCCGCACAGTTTGAACTTTCGAGAGTTTGAAACTTTGCTGCACCAAAGCCGATGGGTATTTGATCATCAGACTGGTAGTCATCGAATCTGGTACTCACCCCAAGGTTATCGTCTACCAATTCAATCTAAAAGAGGACAGGCAAAGGGTTATCAAGTGAGAGAATTTCTTAAACGATATGATGAAGGAGACAGAGAATGAATAAGGATGTATTTGACGGTTTCACCGTAAAAGTATTTTTTGACGAAGATGGTGATTATTTAGCGTATTTTGTTGAAAAGCCGAATATCTCTGCGTTTTCAGATACACCTGAGAAAGCGTTGACAGAACTGGCAGTGGCATGGAAAGGTGTTAAAGAGAGTTATCAAAAACATCATGAACCTATTCCGAAAGCAGCTTCTCTTAATGAGGACAAGGAACCTTTCAATGTTCCTGTTGATAAACAGACATTGTTAAATTGATACGGAACAATTTCATAATTACGGCATATCCAATAAGGAAAAGGAGATAAGATGAGTAACAACCAAAGCAGAATAAAGATCTTCTATGACCGAGAGGCTGATGTCCTTTATGTAACACGGGGAAACCCTGAATATACAGACTACGTTGAATACGCAGAGGATATTTTGCTACGTTTCCATCCAGAAACAAAGCAATTAGTAGGATTCACACTCATTGATTTTTCGCGGCACTTTGCCAACAAAGAATCAGACATCTCACTCCCCTTTAATATAGATTTCCACATGTCTGAGGCAGTAGATATTTCCTATTAAAAACACTTCCACAGAAGAAGTAGAGGTAATCTTTTATGGCAAATCAATTAATTTCACTCGGAGTTGTTGGGTGTGGATGGGCAGGTCGTCAAGCTATCCAAGCAGCCAACGCCACCTCTCACCTAAACGTCATTGCGATTGCGGAGCGCGATCCTACTCGGCTCGCGGAAGCAGCTAATGA
The DNA here is from genome assembly GCA_965205065.1 of Candidatus Poribacteria bacterium. Classification (GTDB taxonomy): domain Bacteria; phylum Poribacteria; class WGA-4E; order WGA-4E; family WGA-3G; genus MSPOR6. The sequence continues at coordinate 722,141 of CBDBFT010000001.1, forward strand.
GTGTACAGTCCCGCACCATTATGCTGATTATCAAGAACTGCTTGAAAACCCTGATGTGGAAGCTGTATATCTCGGGACTTCTCCAGACGGTAGGCTACAGCAAGTCTTGGATACGCTCAATGCGGGGAAACATGTCTTGGTGCAAAAGCCGCATGCGATCCGCGCCCCAGAAATTTTAGAGATGGAGGCGGCGGCACAAAAAACCGGGAAAACGCTCCAATTCTGCTACTTTATGCGCCACTTTCCAAACAACCGAAAGATTAGGCGTGCTGTCCTCAACGGCGCAATCGGAGACCTATATCACGCACGCATTTTCGGTAAATTCAACGCCATACCCGACTTTAATGCTAACAGTCGCTGGCTGCACGTATATGGAATGAAAGGCGGGTCATTAGGACAACACTACTCACACGAACTCAACCTTACGTGGTGGTGGATGGGATGTCCCAAGCCGGAATGGGCGTTTGCTGCGAAGCATGTACTTTACCCGCAATATGACGGACCAGAAGGCGCAGCTGAGGACTACTTCACCAGTATCCTCGGATGTGAGGGTGGGAAAACTATCCAGATTGATTGTTCCCGTATGAGCCACTCAGACTCCGCAAGTGCCGTGGAACTTTACGGTACCACAGGGGCAATTACAAACGGCGGTATATCAAGATTCAAAGATGGCGCATTTATCCGAGAACCGATTGATGAACCTATTGAAATAGATCATGGAGAACTACCTGAAGAAGTACCAATTTTCTACTACGAACTTAACCATTTTGCTATGGCTATTGCAGACGAAGTGGAACCAGATGTCTCGTCAGAAAATGCTTACGTCTTTATGAAGATACTTGATGGCTTATATGACAGCGCGAAGAGTGGTGATAAGGTTTATATCTCTTCGTAACAGTAACGACGATTTAGCTTTTTTCAGCACATAGTTCAGCTATCAATGCAGCGTTTTCACCAATCTGATCGCCAAATTGCTGATACATACCGAGTAACAGTACATCATTCGGTTTAGAATTCTCTATAGCATATTTGACTTCGTCGCGAATCTGCTGTGGACTCCCGATTGTTCTACCCGCTGCCAGTACTTTGAAGATGAGACACGGTTTTTCTGTCCGTTGTATCGCCTTTGACATCTCATCACGATCTTCACGCGCATAGATTTCACCTAAAGGTGCATAGCCGAATTTCTCAATGAACTTTTGACTCCCACCGCTTAGATTATAGAGTGCTGTCATATAATAGTCTATATCCCAGTCTTCATCTTCAGCGATATGCAACAGTTTTGGGTCATGCACCGATAATCCGACAAGTTTACCTGTATCGCGTATCCGTTTGAGTATATCCTGCAACAGATCAAACTTGCCTTCTCGTAGACAACGTTGTCCAACACCGCCACCATGGGGTGCCATACCGATAGGATTGTGTTTTACATCTTCAAAAACCTGGTCAGGATTTTCGTACCACACATTACTCCAACTCAGGCAAAACCAGTGCATCGTACCACCAGCATCACGGTATAGTTGTAGGTCTGACATTGATCGTTTAGTTACGCTATTCTGCCAACCATTAATCCCAACTTCCTCCGCTCTTTTGAGTGTCGCAACCACCCTTTCCGGTGTGTGATACGCTATCTGATGCTGTGAAAGCAGATGATTAAAGTGGGAATATCCGTAAATCGGATTATCTCCAATCAACAATTTACTGATTTGATGATTACAAAATGAGACTTTCGGTAAGCTCGTTTCCAATGTGTTTCCTCCAAACGAATAGTTGCTTAAAATATGTCTAACCGTAGTAAAATCCTTCCAAAACGGAGGAGTCAATTTGACGTACAAGATGCATCGTTAAATCCAGTGCTGCGTTGTAGTCGTCAATGTTGATGATCGAGACATGGCTATGGATGTACCGTGATGGCACACCGAGAACAACAGAAGGTACACCTCTACCGAATACATGAATAGCACCTCCATCTGTCCCTCCAGATTGACGGACACCGAGTTGATAAGGTATCTCATGTTGTTTCGCCGTTTCAACCACATAATCAGCGAGTTTTGGATTGACAACCATTGATGAATCGATGATGCGAATTTGCACGCCTCCCCCCAGCTGTCCTTGCGTATTTCCGACGCTCAAACCGGGTGTATCGTCACCGGGTGGACCTTCAAGCACTATAGCCAGATCAGGTTCTACGCTGGCTGCCATTGTCTTCGCGCCTCGCAACCCAATCTCTTCCTGCACACTCCCCGCACCGATAACAGTGTTCGGATGTTCTTCAAGTCGTTGTAGTGCCTCTATGACAAGTGCAACACCGACGCGATTATCAAACGCTTTCGCAGTGAGTAGTTTTTCATTTTTCAGACGCATAAAGGGTCCGTAAGGTGCAATTGGACAACCGGGTAAGATTCCATATTCCTCCATTGCCTGTTCTTCACTCTCAGCACCGACATCAATAAAAAGGTCTTTAATCTCTAAGACTTTATCACGCGATCCTGATAATAGGTGTGGTGGTGTGGAACCGATCACCCCTGGTACTTTACCTGATTTCGTTGTGATATTTACACGTTGTGCTAATAGTGTATGTCCCCACCATCCACCGAGGGGCAGAAACTTGACAAACCCCTTGTCTGTGACGTTTGTCACAACGAAACCGATTTCGTCTAAATGGGAATCAAGTACTATTCTCGGTTTTTCTGATGAGCCAATGCGTGTGCAGAAAACACTTCCCAGTTTATCGGTTTCTATTGGACTGATATTTATCAATATTGTTCCGAACTCAATGTTTATCAGTGTTTGTTCGTCTTTTCGTCATGAAAATGCGATCTCAGTTCAGACAGCATGTCTCTTTTTCCCGATAGTTCAAGTTTTATTTGATGAAATGTCTTACGCGTAGAACAACTGACATTCTGCATCAAGAGATAACTCAATACTTTTATGCCTAAACTTGCATAAGCACCTTGTGAGCCTTTTAAGCTCATTGATGATAATTTTAGGTCTGTTTTCAGATATCGCCAGAACTGTTCAATACCGTGATGTTGAGACCATATATTGAGTATTTCGGCAGATCGTAAGGGTTTTCCAAACACCATCATTGTTCGGATTTTACCCATATCCAAAAAGAAGAGAAGCACCAGTACACCAAATGTCGGACTTATAGCGGATGTGCGAAAATGAGGTTTAGAGCATCCCCATTTATTCTCTTTGAGTTCTATCTGTTTTTTATGTTTTGATAGTTTTTCCGATTTGCCATCAATATCCATCTTATAGTTGCTTTTTCCGTGAATGACAACACTTGTAAACCCAAATTCAGTCAAGATGTCAACGAGATTAGAACTACCATACCACGAATCAAAGGTAATGGGATACTTACGAAGGTCTATTCCTACGGCATCAAAGAAATCTAACACCTCTTTGAGCATATCGACAAAACAGGAAGGTTTATCTGTATTGCTTCTCCCTTGTTTACTGACAATACGAAGGTTGAGAGGAATAACGATTTTACCAATCTTGATAGTGATACCTAAGATATTTCGGCATTTTATGGCATTATTCTGTTTTTTAGACCACCAGTTGAAGCATAAGGACAACGATTTACCGAAGCGAGGGTCATTTGTATCGTCCACACTCAGAGTGATGCGTTTACGAGATTTTGTGGAATCACTTTTTGATTCCACATCTGCAATTTCCTGTAGTGCGATAGAACACCCGATACGCACCAATAGACATCTCCACTGATAAAGACTGAATCCTTTTAGAACACGATATAGTTTCGCTTTAGGTATTGCTAAAGCATCCGATACTTGATTCGGATTGTAAAGTCCAAACAGATGACTGGTTGATAGTAAAAGCAGGACCTCCAACAGTTGAGACGTCATTCTACGGAAGTTTGAATAAAGAAGAGTTTGAAAAAACATAAGAGATTTGGTAACATATTCTGGCATGAGATTGCCTCCAAATAAACAAAAATAGTATTTTATTATTTAGCATGGCTTCTCATGCATAAAAAGTCAAGCAGAATCTAAGATAACAGATCGCATTTTCATAACGATATCCATTCTAAATGCTGATGGATATTAGCTTCAGCATCATATTGAGAAATATCAGTTGGACCAATATCAGACACAGCCTCACGAAAAACTTCTCGTACTTCTCCCTCATAACCGGGTATTCCATCTGCTTGGGTTAATGATTCTAACAATTCTATTGAGGTATCATTCATAGTTGTATTTCCTTCGGTATATAGGTTATAATATAGTGAGATTATAACACGAATCAGATTTTGTGCCAACTCTTAAGTGAAATCTGCATTCGACATAAGTTGTTTTTCTTATTAACGTTGTCTTATTAACGTTAAGAGGCGTAAACGTTAATAAGATTGTCCCTTATTAACGTTTAGAGGCGTAAACGTTAATAAGATTGTCCCTTAATTAACGTCTTAATAAACTAAAATGAACCCAGAAAACTTCAAAAATTCAAGTGCGGGTAGATGTATCCGTAGCATAGGGAGTCATCCATATTGGGTTTATGTGCCCAATCCACTCCCTCCAAAAATCGAATTAAATTGGGAATTGGCTAATCTTCTCTCAGAAGCAAACATCAAACTTGGAGAATTGTCTGGAGCAGGTCAACTATTGCCAAATCCACACTTATTAATCGGTCCATTTATTCGACGAGAGGCGGTGATGAGTTCCAGAATTGAGAACACTCAATCCGGTTTGGACCAACTCTTTCTATTTGAAGCAGATAAAACCGAAGCACCACAAATCCCTGATGTTCAAGAAGTTGTCAACTATGTTAACGCCATGGAATATGGAATCGAAAGAATTCAACATTTACCTCTAAGTTCAAGACTACTCTGTGAAATCCACGAGGTTCTAATGAGAGGAGTCCGTGGAGAACATGCAACACCAGGACTGATGCGTACAAAGCAAAATTGGATCGGAAAACCCGGATGTACTCTGATGGACGCAACCTATATACCTCCACCTGTACAAGAGATGAAGGAGTGTTTTTCAGAACTTGAGAGGTATGTCCATTCCAACGCGATAGAACCTCCTTTAATTCAGAGTGCTTTGATTCATTATCAATTTGAGGCAATCCACCCATTCCTTGATGGAAATGGAAGAATCGGCAGGATCCTTATTATCCTCCAGTTAATTGAAAAAGGCGCACTATCACAACCACTACTCTACCTTTCTGATTTTTTCGAGCGGTATAGAGATTCCTACTATGAACTTCTATTGAATGTAAGTCAACAAGGTGATTGGAACTCTTGGCTCACATTTTTCTTACGTGGTATTTGCCAACAGTCAGAAGATGCTTTACTGACGATTCAAAAACTACTTGCATTAAAAGAAGAATATAAGGAAATAGCAACCGGTTCACGGGTGCCGCGAGCAGTAAATCTGCTAATTGAGCATCTGTTCGGTAGTCCCATTATTTCAATTTCAGAATTGGTGAAATTATGGAAATCATCATTTCCTACCGTTCAACGCGGAGTGGATTATCTCGTTGAAAGGGAAAAACTTACGGAAATAACAGGTCAACAGCGCAATCGTATATTTAGAGCGGATGAAATCCTTGATATCATCATGACAGAGAGAACAAAATCTGTCTCATTAATAGAGGATTAGACTCTACAAGAAGGTGAGACTTATAAATACACAAAAGCACAGCAAAGACTGAACGCAAGGACAAGATATAGATAAAGAAGAAGAATTATTAGCAATTATTGAAGAGAATTCACAATTGCCAGAAAAAGATTCTGTAGACACTAAGATCGTTTTCCTGTCACGCTGAGTTAGATTTTTTCATGTTAGTATCCGAACGGGGTTACGCTACTGGAAATCCGTTACCAACAAGTGGTTCACCGTCTTCCACTTCGATTGTTGGGACGAGAACATGTCCGGGAGATTGGGCGTTGTTATAGCGTACACCCTGCGCCATAAAGATCATGACAAATGCTCGTCGTTGATTGTCAGTAACATTCGGTGGTGTTCCGTGCCAGTTGAGGCAGTGGTGGAACATACACTCGCCTGCTTTTAGTTCTACAGGAATTCCGTGACTGATGTCCAAACTCCGTCTTTCATTCCAGGGGTTTGGAGGCGGTTCGCGATCTTCTTTTTGTGCTTTTGCTGTTTCGGCATTGAATGCTGCTTTTGCTTCAACTGAGAATCGTTCATCCTTGTGGCTTTTCGGTATGACGTGCATGCATCCACTGTCAACCGTTGCTTCATCTAATGCTAACCAACAACTGACTATGTTGGGCGGGCTTAGGGGCCAGAAGAAGAAATCGTGATGAAATCCGAAATGTCCGTTATCTTTAGGCGGTTTTGATATGACTTGGTCATGCCAGAGTCGGACTTCGGGGGTTTCCAATAGTGCGCGTGCTGTTCCTGCTATTAACGGATTGTGGATGGCTGCCTCGTAACTTTCTTCTCGTTTCCACATGTTGACGAATTGATGGATTGCACGCGGATGGCCTCTGCCTCTATTGAGTTGCTGTCCTTGACGGTCATGTCCGAATTTAAACTCTGGCGATGAGTCGTCGCCTTCGTTGAGTTCTAATTCTATGATGGTGTCTAATCCATCGCGCATAGCTTCCACGCCATCACTGTCTAATACTTTGCCGAATTTGAGGTATCCGTTTTCTTGAAAAAAGTCGACTTGTTCTTGTGTTACCATTCGGTTCTCTCCTGTATGAATGATCTTATGTGTCATCTTGATTTGAATATTGCTGTGCATTTCTGCTACCATAAGTATAGCATATTTATCGGGTTTTTTGTAGGGTGTTAATCTGAGATAGGGTTTCCATCTGTGTCAGTAATACGCAGGATAAAGGTACATGCCCCTTCCTCATTACATACCTTTACGAGGATACTGTTTTTGCCTTGTTTAAGTGAGACTGGAATTACATAAGTATCAAGCCTAACAGCATAAGTTTTTGTATGTACGAGTTCCTCTTTGCCGTTTAACCATAATTTGCCTTGGTCATCACTGTCAAAACGTAATTGGACTTCACGTTCTTCAGGGGATGTGACGGTGGCGAAGGCATAGAAGACCTGCCAGTTAACATTCCTCTCTCCGAGATGGATATAACCGTTTATTTTCCTGTCACTGAACTTTTTCCATCTCACAGGTCCAACTTGTCCATCATGTGTTGTCGTTAAGTCAATTTCCGTAATGTCTTCAGGTATGTATGCAGTATCAAAACCGATTCCTCCTGCATTGTCAAATGGTCCAAGTACCATCCACGCGTCTTCAGTCACAAAGCCGGTGTTTTGGATATGTGCATCCGCCTTTTCATGTCTACCACTTTCACGATAATATTCCGCTAAACTGAAGTTGGTATCAATTTGAAGTTTTAGACTACTTGTATTATTAGGGTCAAGTTCAACAATCAAATCATCAATTCTTTTGATGTATGTGTCTGCATTGTCATGCCTACCTGTATCACGATGATATGTCGCGAGACTGAGATAGGCATTTAACTGAAGATTTAGTTTTTCTGTCGTAAGGTTTCTGGTGAGTGTGTCAATTCTCTGAATATGCTCATCTGCTTTCTGATTCATGTTATTATCGTGATAGAACATGGCTAAGAGGAGATGTGCATTCAGTTGGATGCTGCGGTTATTTGGGAAAGATTCTATTATTTTACTCATCATTTCAGTGAAACCATCTTTATCCTGAACATTCTTACCAATCTTACCAATTTTTGCAAACAATTGTCGGTGAAAACTTGGTAGTGTTGTAACGGTTTTCTCTGGATTGTAATCTGCAGCAGATAGGTTTTTGGTGAATTGTTCAAGTGCTTCACCATACCATTCGAGGACGAGGTATACCTCACCTTTCGTCAAGATGTGATCTGAGATTTTTGGTTTATTTGGTGAATGTTCGAGAAATTGTATCACATTCTCTTTGGTCTGTTCTTTGGAAGAGATGTCCATATCAGATACCTGTTCTTGATCTTCTCCTCGTGCACGCTTCTGTATTTTATCCCAATCCCAAAATAGGATGAAACCGCCCCCAACACTAATCAGTGTTTTGTTATCCTTTGAGAATAGTAATTTTTCGACTGCAACCGTATGTCCATCCAACGTGGTGAGTTTATTCCCTGTCGCTACATCCCATACCCCAATTTTCCCACCCCAGCAGCCAATGATCAGAATTGTGTTATCTGGTGAAAAGATGAATGTCTCGCCATCTTCTTCTTCAGTAAACCGTATTTCCTTAAAGTGGGGTTGCTTCGCTCTTCCTATTATACGTATCCGTTCAAAGCTGCTGACAGCGATGAGTGAACCGTCTGAAGAGAATGCAAAGTGTTGTATATGTTCTCGATTTTCATCGTCAGGCAATAACTCATCAAAGAAGGAACTCAACTCTGTTCCAGTTTCCGTTTCCCACAGTTGAACATGTCCACCCGATGTTCCACTGACCATCATCTTTCCATCTGGCGAAAATCCCACAGTATTGATAAAAGGTCTATTATCGGAATCTTCATCGTGTTCTGAGGTAATAATTTTTCGTTGTTCTCCCGTTTCTATATTTAGCAGATGGATATGAAAACCTCCTTCTGCTAAGGTTATGCCATCAGGTGAGAATACCTCTCCAGAACCGCCTGTAAAAGTCTTTAACTCCTGTCCAGTATTAACATCAGTCAGACGAAGGACATCTGCTTTATAGTTTGGTTTTAATGGATTGGTTTGTAGACCTTCATCAGCAAGTATTGTTCCATCGGGGGATAACACAAGATTTCTCCATGTCCTCCAGTATAAGCGTTCCTCAAGTGTTGCTTTTGTGACTGAAGTCGTTTTTTGGAATTCCTTTAGATTCCAAACAGAGACTATACCGTTGTCTGATACACTCACCAGTTTAGAACCATCATTTGACATTGAGGCAGTCCTCATCCACAGGTGTCCAGCGATCCGGTTTTGCATCGGTTTTCTATTTTTAATGTCCCAAAACTGGATCGTTCCATCGGTTCCACCACTTGCAAGCGTATTACCGTCTGGCGAAAAAGCTAATGTATCAACAAAACCGTGATGTCCCGTGAAAGTAGCGATCAATTCACCTATAAGAGCAGACCATAATTTGATAGTGCTATCTTCACTTCCACAGGCAAGCTGTGTTCCATCTGGAGAGAATGTCAATGCAATGGGTCTACCATTTCTCTCGTTTTTCAAAGGGTTTTTAATTACCTCTTTTCCATTTTCGTTTGTTACACTCCATAAGTTTCCTTCTATAGGCTTTTGTAAGAGGAGAGATTCTTCTGAAGTGGTCGTATCCCATATTTGAACTGTTGTATCCAAGTTTCCAGTAGCGAGGTGCGTTCCATTAGGAGAAAATTTCAGTGTCAAGGCACGGTTTGTTGTATCAAAATACTCCATGTAAAAATCGCGCAAACGAAATTCTTTCCCGATTTTCCTGAGTGTGGCTAACGGGTTTCCAGTGTTCGTATCCCATAATTGAATTTTTCCATCATTACTACCGATGGCGATTTTATCCTCTGTAAGCGCGTAGTTTTCGAGATGTATGCGCCCAGGTCTCTCATCCATTTTTGTTGTTGTGGTCTTTCCAGTTTCAACATCTACTCTATAAATAGTATCTCTTGACATGCTCAAAAAGACGAGTGTTTTGCTATCAATTGAGAACCGCAGGATAGATGCCGCAGGTAAAGTTTCATTAACTGGAATTTCACTCTTTTTGGCTATATTCCATAATGCAACGCCGTTTTCAAGTGAAGTACCTCCGAGACTGGAAAGTGGGTCTTCTCCGCCGGATGCGATGAAGCGACCGTCTGGTGAATATGTAACCTCTCCGTACATGCTTGGTAATAGTGAAATCTCGTTACCCGTTTGGACATCGTAAATCCAGACACCCATACTACTGCCTACTGCCAATTGTGTTCCATCTGGAGAAAACTGAATATTTCTCATCCATCCCTTGCCTAAACGCATTTTTGCTTCTTTTGGCAGATGCCATTGTGGATAATTCTCTGTATTACTAAACCCAAGACCTGACATCATTAGCACTATAACACAGGTTGCGGCGGAGGTTAGCCATGGGAGAAACGGTTTGCTTGCCGATGGCATTATAGGTTCTGTTTTGGTGGTCTCACGCTTACTATTTGTAGTGAGATGGGGTGAGATTTTGAAATTCTCTACTGTTTTTTTGATCATGGGGTAATCCTTCCTCAAGATATTTTTATTGCTTCAGATCGGAAACTGGTGGTTGCCTGCGGTTAACCCGCCATCAATGACGAAAACTGCGCCTGTTGCAAAACTTGCTTCATCGGATGCGAGGAAAAGGGCGGCGTTGGCTATGTCTGCTGGTTTGCCGATACGTCCGAGCGGGTACCACGGGATGATTTCGTCTAAGATACGTGGATTACGTTCTATCATGGGTTCCCATACTTCTGTCTGGACGGTGCCTGGACAGATGCAGTTGATACGGATATTGTCTTTTCCGTGCGCGACTGCCATTGAACGCGTCAATGCGATGACACCTCCTTTCGCTGCAGAATAGGCGTGTATCCCCTGCAATCCGATGAGTCCGTTTACAGAGGCAATGTTAACGATACTACCACCACCGTTCTGTTGCATAATCGGTATTGCAGCGTTGCTACAATGACTCGTGCCTTGAAGTGCTACGGATAGGTTTGCTTCCCAGTTGTTGTTTAGGACATCTTCTGTAGAGCAGATTGCGTTGTTTACAAGTATGTCAACTGTTCTGTAGGTATGGACGGTTTTGGATATGAGTGCCTCTGCTGCCGTAGGATTAGAGACATCAGCGTTGAGGAATATCGCTTCTCCACCGGCATCACGGATGATGGAAACTGTATCAGTTCCGAGGGTATCGTTTACATCATCAACGACGACTTTAGCACCTTCTTTTGCAAACCGTATGGCGATTGCTTTGCCGATACCGCGTCCTGCTCCTGTGATGATGGCTATTTTATTATTTAAACGCATGATGTAATTTATGTATCCTTATTTCTCCTCTATATGATATAATAGAAGGCAAATTGAACGAGTCAAAGCTTAAATTGATATGACACCACCAATCTTTAACTACGATGAAGTAAGTGATACACTATATATTTCGTTTTCCTCTGGAGAACAAGCGACGGGTATTGAATTAACTCCTCATATTTTGCTCAGATTAAATAAACAAGAACGCAAGGCTATTGGGATGACCTTTCTGGAATACTCTGTACTTGCCCAAAAAACCGATATGGGACCTCGTAGTTTTCCACTCACAGGTTTAAGCGAATTGTCTGATGGTCTACGAGATATAGTTGTAGATGTACTTCAACGTCCACCGGTTAGTGATGTGCTATTGCTTTCATCTTACACACCATCAATTACAGAGACGATTCCGATTATGTTATTGCAAACTGCATGGTAAAACCACAAGGCAGAATATACTTATTCTAATCGGATACTCTGGATCAACTGAATGTTGTGCCGTAGTAATTCATTGACCAATTCGTCAACATCTTTTCTCGTAACACCAGCGAGATGTTGCAAAAAGTCATCAACGTCTTTTTCAAGATAGATAGGAGTTTTGAAAACAGCAGCAGCATTGTAAAATTTGCCGCGTTCACCTTTTGAAAAGTCGTATTCTGCTTTCATAGTTTATATATTCCGTTAAAAATCCTAATGCTGCAACGTTTGTGATATGAAAAGTTTTGTGCGGTCATGCTGGGGGTTATCAAAGAAATCGGCAGGTGCTGCTTCTTCTACGACGACTCCTTCATCAAAAAACATGACTCTATCCGCGACTTCCCGTGCGAATCCCATCTCGTGTGTAACAACCAACATTGTCATCCCTGAATGTGCCAGTTCACGCATCACGTCTAATACTTCAGAGATCATCTCTGGGTCAAGTGCGCTTGTGGGTTCATCAAATAACATGATTTTTGGTTCCATCGCTAATGCTCTTGCAATTGCAACACGCTGCTGCTGTCCGCCAGAAACTTCTGATGGATATTTATACGCCTGATCGGCAATGTCCATCCGTTCTAATAAAGCTAATGCTGCCTCTTCCGCTTCACTTTTTGACATCTTCCGAACTTGGATTGGACCTAAGGTTATATTCTTGATATTTGTCAGATGCGGAAATAGATTGAACTGTTGGAATACCATGCCGACTTCTTGTCGGATGAGATTGATATTGCGCAGATCGTTACTTAACTCAATGCCATCAACAATGATTGTACCGCGTTGATGTTCCTCAAGACGATTAATTGTCCGGATAAATGTTGATTTTCCTGAGCCGGAGGGACCACAAATAACTGCCCTTTCTCCTTTTTTAAAAGTAGTAGTTATACCTTTAAGGACATGGAAATCATCAAACCATTTGTGTACGTCTTCACATATAATAATTGGATCATTGGTTGTGTTTTCTGTCATTGCTATATTCCTTCCTTTGTGATTCTCACTTTGATGTGCAGATATGCTAAGAAGCTTCTACAGTATATCTCATAAATCATAATAGGACACCTTCATCGTCTGGACGAGGTTACCTCGTTCCTATATAGAAAGGCTTCTTCTAAGCGGGCGGGGAGACCCCGCCCCTACAAGTGATTTATGAGATACGCTCTAATGTTTTCCGACTCCTAAATCTTCCTCAATTTTCTGACTAACGATGGACATTGAGTATGCAAAGACGAAATAGATGATTCCGATGAAGACCCATACTTCAGAATCCGTTCCTATCCAATTATTGATTATGCTTTTACCTACGCCTATTAGATCAGTTAGTCCAATAATAAATACTAAAGAAGTATCCTTAAACAGTGCGATGGATTGTCCGACAATTGCGGGAATAACTGCTCGTATTGCCTGTGGTAAAACGATGAATAGCATGGTTTTGGAATAAGAAAGCCCGACTGCTTGTGCAGCCTCAACTTGTCCACTCGGAATTGCTTGTAGTCCACCCCGTATGTTCTCTGCCATATAGGCAGCGGAGAAAAGCGTTAATGCAACCATAGCGCGTATAACTTTATCAAGTTGAAAATCACCATGCATAAAAATTGGTAACAATACGTTAACCATAAGCAGTATGGTTATCAAGGGTATACCTCGAATCGTTTCGATATAAATTGTGGAGACCCATCTTATGGCTGGCAGTTGACTTCTGCGTCCAAGTGCCAATAGCACACCTAATGGAAAGCAGGCGACAATTCCGACAGAAGCCAGAATGAGTGTTAGGAGCAGTCCTCCCCAATCTGTTGTGGAAATGGTACTCTTACCAAATTCGAGTAGAACTATCATTGTCCAGGGAAAGGACAGAATCCATCCAGTGATAACCCATCGCTCGATTGTGTTCTTATCGCGTCTGAGTAGGAAGGTGCCCACAAATAGTACTAATCCGACTAATAACCATATTCGCTTGACAAAAATGAGATTGATGAAATTGATGATATTTAGGTTAAATTTGAGTGCAGTAGAGGCGTTGTCCCCCTCTTGAACAATATTCAAAGGCAAAAGTAGTAAAAGAAGTCCAACTGCTGCGGTTGCTATTGCGATTTTGAGTACTATGCCTCTCCATACCGTTGCACTGAGTCCTAATAATACAGACAGCGTACAAAGGATTATCCCTATCCGCCCTACCTGTTCTGTCGGATAAGATTCGATCATGAGTATTTGTAAGTCGGTATCACTAAATCCGTGTAGTATTATCATTGCCACTGGGAAGGATAGAATCCATCCAGTGATAACCCATTGCTTGTATGTGTTCTTTTCACGTCCGAGTAAGAAGGTGGCTACAAATAGTACTAATCCCCCTAATAACCATGTTCGCTTGAAAAAAATGAGATAGAAGATATTGAGATTAAATTCAAGTGTCGCAGGGGTGTTGTCCACCTCTGTAACAATATCCAAAGGTATAAGTAGAAATAGAATTCCAACACCTGCTATAGCAATTGCAATTTGGCGTACTATACCTCTCCATATCCCCGCACTGCATCCTAACAGTACAGAGGTCGTACAAAGGACTATCCCTATCCGCCATACCTGTTCTGTCGGATAAGACTCGATCATCAGCATCTGTAAGTCGGTAATTTGCCCGAATCCGCGTAGAACTATCATTGTCCATGGAAAGGAGAGAAGCCATCCAATGATAACCGATCGTTTAAATTCAGGTTTATCGCGTCCGAGTAAGTATGTTGCGGCAAGTAGTCCTAACCCACCTAATAACCATATTCGCTTGAAAAAAATGAGATAGAAGATATTGAGATTAAATTCAAGTGTCGCCGAGGTGTCCTCACCTTCTTTGACAACATCCAAAGGGATAAGGAGTAAAAGAAGGCAAACACCTGCTACTGCTATTGCAATTTGGAGTACTCTCCCTTTCCATATCCCTGCACTTAGTCCTAATAATGCAAGCAAAGTACAAAAGACTACCCCTATCCGCCCTACCTGTTCTATCGGAAAAGGACCGATCATCAGGATTTGTAAGTTAGCGGGGATAACTGCCCAATTTGCTTGTGTAAACACCCATATAAAAAGACCTCTGAAAGAGAAGAAAAGAAACACAAGACTTAAGCAGGTTAAAATTGTGTTATACCAAGTACTAAAGAGGTTATCTCGTAACCATCTGACGAACCCTTTTGAAGTATCTGGTGGTTTAACTTCTTGTATTGATGTGTTATTTTCCACTCTTCTATCCTTTTTTATGTTCTAACTTGAACTACTAAATCGGGTTATTCTACGGTTATACCAATTCATGAAAGCGGATGTTGTTAAACTCATTATCAGATAACTTGTCATAATCATAGCAAAGATGGGTACAGATTGATCTGTATGACCTATCATTATTTTTCCAATCGCAAACAGATCGGAGAATGCGATGAAAATTCCGAGGCTTGAGTTTTTGGCAAGGTTCAGATATTGACTGGTGAGCGGTGGCACAATTACCCGAACAGCTTGGGGTATGACAACTAAACGCAGGACTTGTGATTCTTTCAAACCGACCGATCTGGCAGCCTCCCGTTGTCCCTTTACGACTGATTGTATACCGGCTCTGACCACTTCTGCAATAAATGCGCTTGTATAGGCAGTGAGACCGATGAGCAGCGCAGTGAATTCTGGTGTAAGATTTATTCCACCGACGAAGTTAAATCCTTGTAATTCAGGTCGTGATAGTTTAAATGGTGCATCTGGTGTTAGAAACCATCCTGCGATAGTGACTATTAGCATTATCGGTGCAACAGTCCACTTCGCGCTAAAGATTAAATTAGAAACCAAGGATGGTCGGTCCGTCTGTTGAATGTCGCGAAACCGATAGAAATGACGAAATGCTGCAAAACCGAGAGCGACAAGAATCGCTAAGATTATACCTGAAATAGGATACCACAACCACGTGTTAAATCCGTCAGCGGGTTTAATAGCGGGAAGATAGACACCCCGAATGTTAATGAATATACTATCAGAAAAGTTAATACTCTCTCTGACTAAAGGTAGGACATTCTTTAATGCGTACCAAAACAGTAGCTGTAGTAGAAGTGGTGTGTTCCGAAAAATTTCAACATAGACTGCTGCTATTTTGCTGATGAGCCAGTTGCTGGAAAGGCGCGCAATTCCGAAAAGAAAGCCGACAATCGTTGCACAAAATATCCCAATAATACTTACTCTTAGGGTGTTGACGACACCGACCCAAAATGCTTTGAGATTTGTATCTGAAGGATCATAATCAATTCCCTCAGATATTCCAAATTCTGCTTCACTAAATAGGAAATCCCAACTCAGTTTTATACCTTGTTTTTTAAGTCCATTCAGCATATTCGTGTAGAAAAACAGTATTAACAGAATGATGCCGATACTGAAAAGTACTTGGAAGAGTATTTTCAGGACCCGAATATCTCGCCAGAATGGGATGTTTGCTGAATCTTGTGCCATAGTATTTGGTGCATGGTGCATAGAAATGCACCATGCATCTTTGTCTTTCCTATGTATAGTGTAGTTCTAACGGAACGGCATAGAGTAGAGCAACCCGCCTTGTGTCCACGGTTTATTAATGCCGCGTGGTAACCCTATAGGTGTGAGGTTACGTTCAAAGATCTCGCCGTAGTTCCCTACAGCGATAATAATCTGTTTCGCCCAATCTTTAGGCAGTCCGAGTTTTTTCCCCATTTCACCTGATTCACCCAAAAATCGCTTGATTTCTGGATTATCGGTTTTGAAGTTTTTGACATTTTTCTGCGTAATCTTGTGCTCTTCAGCGAAGAACGTCGCGTAAACGACCCAGCTCACAGCATCATTCCATCTGTTGTCCCCGTGAATAGTAAGGGGGCCCAACGGCTCTTTTGAGATAGTTGCCTCCAGAATAACATGATCGTCTGGGTTTTTTAGACTTTTCCGGCGTGCCACAAGTTGGGATTTGTCGCTTGTGACTGCATCCACTCGTCCGACATCATAACTGTTGTAAAGGGTATCAATGTTCGCGTAAGTAAGCGGTTTGAAGTCAAGTCCTAAAGAACGCATGGTATCAGCCAGGTTTAATTCGGTGGTGCTGCCCGCTGTGACACCGATGGTTGCTCCAGCTAAGTCTTTGATAGATTTGATATTAAGAGATTTAGGTACCATAAATCCTTGTCCATCATAAAATGTGGGTGGTGCGAAGTCGGTGCTCAACTCTGCATCACGGCTAAGTGTCCAGGTGGTGTTTCTGATGAGGACATCTATTTCACCTGTTTGAAGTGCGGTGAAACGTTCGGCAGCATCTAATGGGACAAATTCAATTTTATCGGGGTCGCCGAGGACTGCGGCAGCAATTGCGCGACCGAAATCAGTGTCAAATCCGCTCCATTTGCCATCTTCAGCGAGGTATCCAAAACCGGGTAAGCCGCTATGAACACCACAGACCAATTTATCACGTTTTTTGACTTTGTCTAAGATACTCTCGTGACTATCGGCAAGCAGTGGGGCAGCCATTAAGAGTGTTAATAGAATGATTAAAGTGTGAAAACCAAATTTTTTCATTTTTCTTTTCCTTTCATTATTATATGAATAGATGGTTCAGAAGAATCCATTAATTAGGTTAATTCATTAAACTTATAGAAACGGTTAAACACAATCTATACGTGTCCTAATCAACGCCAAATGCGCTTGGACGTATACGCGTTTGGTATTCGTGCATGATTTGTCAGGTTTCGCTTCGCTCTACCCGACCTACAAAATAAAACTGGACAAAACAGTAGATTACTTTTCAATTAATGCACGTCCAGTTTTTTCTTCCGTTTGAAAGAGTGCTATCTTGTCTCCATTTGCATTTTTGACAAGCCAGATATGTCCTGCATGGCTATGATGAATACTAAATGCATTCGCAGCGGCTCGTCCACGATAAGACTCATTCCCTTCAGAATCAATCCAATAGTAGGTAATATCAGTATCCATTTTGTTGACAAAAAGGATTGTAGTCCGTTCACCGTCGTTAGACTCTAAAGTTGAGAGTTGGTTCGGTTCATATCGCTTCAGGTCTATCCATTTTTCATCGTTTTTACGCTTGGAGAACAACATTTCATAAGTAGCAGCGAGTTCAGGGGGCCACTCAAATCTTGGTGCTTTATCAGGATTATATCCTTCCAAGTGTGGTAGATTTAGCCGCTCTATTGCGTTTGTGTATCGCCAGTCAGCATCTTCATAAATTTCGGTGAGCAGTTCTGCCAAGTCAGGATCATATTCTTTCAAGATTCCACGTTTACTGACATGGTTATGCTGTGCGTCGTTTTCTCTGTTGGTGTTGAACCATGATTGTGTACCTTCAGCCCAATACTCTTCTTTGTTTGTAGAGGCATAAGTGCTTTTCCACAACTCTTTATCCATCGCTGCTTCATACAGAGTTTGAAGCCGTTTATCAAAATCTGGGTCAACGGTGCTCAATCCCATCTGGTGTATTGCATGTGCAAACTCGTGTATAAGGATGTTTTCGGTGCCGTAAGGATCACCTGGATAATTAAGGAGGTTTTCTTCACCGCAACTGACAGATGGTCGTGATGAGGTTGCGCCAAGACCACGCGCACGGCGGTCCCAATAAAAATCGGGTTTCAAGTCACTATGCTCGGGAATCTTCGTCGTCATTTCATTATAAGCCATGATTGAGAATCGGACTCTGTTTTCTGCCAATGCTTGTAGAAGGTCTGGCCGGTGTCCTATCATTTTCTCAATCAACCATGCAGCCTCACGTATTGCGTAAGGGTTCACAGTCTCCGATGATACGATGGGGAATCCCCGGACATCAATCCACTGTTGATAAAAATCAGGGAGTTCAAATTTTTCTTTGATAGCAGGTGACGGTTTCGTTGGCATTTCAACGGTATCATTACCGGTTGGAAAAGCTGGCGATATAGTATTCACACACAATAATACTGATGACAGACTCATGTAAAGTTTCCAATCCTCTCGGTTTTTCATATATTATGACAACTAATTCAATGACGCGCAAATTAAGTATAACACTAAACGTCAAATTTGTCACGGTATTTTTTCTGAAGGGTGTGTAAAGTATTTGACAACTTTTTTGTCTGCAGCATACGATGCCCGAAATTGTGCAACTATATTCAGACGTTGCACTTTTTTGTGCAGTTGAGGTGATTGACAATTGAGATTCTCTCTATATCTCTTTTAATTGAGTTGGCATATTTATTGCTATTTTTTTAAACTACTTACTTGACAAGTTTTCCGTTCTACGTTAGAATTCGTCGTGGAGTATTCTGTTATAGTAGATCAAAAGGAGAAATAGAGTGAAAAAATTCATAATCATAGAAATCTGCGTTGTAGTAGCACTTGTTATCGGTTTCTGGATAGGCCGTCTTACAAGTCCATTTAATGACTATACGCATTACTACAAGAACGCGGATAATGCCTGGATTAAGGTGCAAGAGATAAATAATCCACCCGTTACAATAGATGACCCAGACCAAAAACGATTAAACAGGCTCCGTGCTGCTTACCGTGCTGTGTTTGACAATTATCCCGATTCATATTGGGCAGATGACGCGCTGTATCGACTCGCCGTATTTGCGCGTACAGATGAGGAAGCCTTCACACTTTATCGCAGGTTGATCCGAGACTATCCTGATAGTGAGTATGCAGATGATTCGCTATATGCAATTGCATTTGCGTCGTTTAGGATCGGGGATGAACTGCGCAAGAAAGGTACACTTGAATCTGTGGATGCATTTTATGATCGTGCCATTTCTCTCTTTACAGAGCTGATCACTATCTATCCGGGTAGTGTATTGGAAGCTGAAGCACAGTATAACATAGCCATGTGCTATAAAGGAAAAGGAAATTTAAATGCGGCATTAACACAACTTGATAATATACGGTTAGAATACCGTGATAATGAGATTCTACAGAGGATTATATTTGCTACCGGTGAAGTTTACTATGAAAAGCAGGATTATGAGAACGCACGGATAGAATTCACGAATGTGGTTGACTTTGGTGACCCTAATTACGCACCATTTGCCAGTTACTATATCGCACAAACTTATTTCGCTGAGAGAAAATATGAGGACGCTATTCAGGCGTGTCAAAAAGTTATAGAACTCTATCCAGATACACAGTTTGCTGAGGATGCACACTTCTATATTGCCCGTCCTTTTGAAAAACTTGAAAAATATGACGAAGCGATCACACATCTTGAGGATGCAATTGCAACATTTCCGGATAACGGTAGTATAGTTGCTGCGAAGTATTATTTAGCACAGATATTTCAGCTCAACAAGGATACAGACCGAGCAATTGCGGCATTTGAGGCTTTTGCAGGTGATCCGATGCATGTATACGATCACCGACTATCAGCACAATACGAAGTGGCGGAGATATACAAGGAAATGGGGGATATGGAGCAGGTTATAGAAGCGTACGAAAAGTTACTCAAAGATTTCCCCGACCCACATCAAAGAGCAGATCACCCTTCACGGCAAATCACTGAGATTTATGTGCAAACACTAAAAGCAGAATACTTGCGTGAATAGTGTGACTGTTAAGTTCCTGTTATACGTTGTCTCCTCTGCTGCTGTAACAAAACTACCTATTTTCACCTAATTCTGCTTGTATCTCAATCCCGTTAATGCTATTATAAATCGCGAATACGATTTTTTAGGAGTACGTCTATGAGATTAACGCAAGGACAGAAAGATACCTATCAAGAAAAGGGGGTGCTGATCGTCAAGAATGCTTTGACAGATGAAGACCTTCAACCGGTTATTGATGAGATTGAGGACTGGATATCTGAACGAGCTATCTCCTTACATCAGCACGGGAAAATTGAACACCTTCATGAAGATGAACCGTTTGACAAACGTTTTGCCAAACTGCTTGCACAGTCAGGTGAAGTTAGCAGCGGGATGGACATCATGCACTATCGTGGCAAAGCCATCTTCGATTTCATGCGGAACGACAATCTTCTTGATGTGATTGAAGGGATTGTCGGTCCTGAAATAACATGCAATCCGATTCAGCATGTGCGTGCAAAACCGCCTGTTGTTGATGGAAACGCAAGTTGGGCAGGTGGGGTGCCGTGGCACCAAGACGCAGGCGTCATGATGGAGGAGGCAGAAGGATCAAACATCGTTACCTGTTGGCTACCTTTGGGTGATAGCACGATTGAAATGGGATGCCTTGAGGCACTACCGGGAATAACGGAAGATATCGGTTACCTGACACACCAGAAAGCAGGTGGTACTATGATCATACCGGAGCTAATGCCAGACGTCGAACCGATGATGCTTGAATGCTATCTTGGTGACATCATTTTACTGAGCCGTTTTACACCCCATCGTTCACAACCGAATAGGTCAGACAGATGCCGTTGGTCGTTGGACCTGCGTTTCCAGACGACAGGACATCACACAGGTAGAACTGCACATCCAGATTTTATCGTGCGTAGTCGTAAGAATCCTGAAGATGTGCTAACAGACCATGAAGAATGGTGTCATCTATGGGTAGATGCATTTGAAAACCCGCGCGGTTTCGCTGGACATCGCTCCATATAATTTTAAAATACCGACTGACATTTCTTGAGACGATTTTGTTACATTAAATGCGTGAACCGTGATAGAATAAGGTTACATAACTATACACAGGAGGCTGAAGATGTTTAGAATTGTTATATTTGTCGCGAGTATTATATTCATCTTGGGAATCAACATGAGTGTTTCGGCAGAAATCAGCGAAGACATGATTGTTGCAGCATGGCTTTTTGATGGTGATGCTAAAGACGTTACCGGCAATTTTGATGGTAAACAACAAGGTGGAAAATATGTTGAAGGTCAGATAGGTCAAGCAATAGAGTTGAACGGATCGAGCGAATGGATTGAGATTACCGAAAGAATGGGTTCCTTTGAGGAAATCACATTCTCCCATTGGGTCAAATGTACTGGTAGAGTTAACGGATGGCGTGTTTTCTTCAACGTCAATGGATGGAAACCGGGGGATATCCATTATCAACTACATACGAATAACAAAGTAGAGTTTTCTATCAGAGATAACCCTGGTGGCAATGATAAATTCGCTAACTTTGCTATAACAGATGCCGAATTGGACAAATGGATACATATCGCAACCGCTTACAGTGCTAAAGAAGGTAAGATGCGTTTTTACATCAACGGTGAACTTGACGCAGAGAGCGATTGGGGTAATAATCCTGGCGTTCTTGATCCTGGGAAAATTGGTGCGTGGACAAATGCTGGTGGAGCACACTCCCGTTTCTGGCAAGGTATGATTGATGAATTCATCATTCTAAACACCGTGGCAAGTGAAGGGGATATAAAATCTCTCATGAACGATGGTTATGGGACATCCCTTGCTGTTGATCCGAAGGAGAAGATAGCTGTAACTTGGGGTAGTCTCAAGAGATAGCAATGATTGTCGTCCCTTCTGAAGGTGCGATATCCTTATCGCACCTTACTTGTCTGGTGAAATCAAAATCACCTATCTATTAATTCTGTCGTCATCTGTAGGAATTGACAAAAGAGAATGGGCAAATTATTAATCATAATATTTGGTGCAATAGTTGTTCTATTTGCTATTGCGCTTATTGTTGAGCTTGTGAAAGCACTGATCTGGATAGTGCTTTTCGTATCATTTTTCATTATTGTCGTTGGTGGTGCGTTCCTCATCCTCAGAAAGATCTTAAGAGGATAGGAGCAGTTCGTTGTGATAAAGCCTCTTCAGATAATACAATAGGAAATTACTTATGAACAAATTTTTCAAATACTTTAGAAGAACTACAGTCTTATTTACGATCTTATCCATTCTTATTCTGATAACATGTATTTGGGATACTTCTTCAGCTGCAGACCGTGATAAGGAGTATGTTGCTAAACAGATTACGAACTTCAAAGTTGATGGGAACATCCGTGAATGGGATCGCGCAGAGGTTGTGCCTTTTGATCAATTAAAAGATGCGGGAAATGAACTCCCTGATCCTGATGACTTTACTGGCAGCGGTCGCGTGGCATGGAATGCAAATGACCCTACCCGTATTTACTTTCTCGTTGAAATCACCGATGATACACTCCAAGACATCCATCCAGCAGACAGTATGTGGTGGGTTGATGATAGCGTTGAATTTATGTTCGACTTTGACAACGATGTTACAAGAGCTGCGCTCGTTCAATGGACATTGGGTGCTAACGGAAAAGACCTTTCTGCAGCAGGTTCTTCAAGCAATACGGAATGGATAGTGGTAAAAGATGGTAACGATTACATCTACGAGGTTGCACTTGACCCTACAAAACAGCGTGGACCAAGACCGGGTAATGATAGTAAAGGGAAAGATTTTAGGGCAAAAGATGGGTTAACCGTCGGGTTCAGTTTCCACATGAATGATTGTGAGAACGGTGGTCGCGAACACCAGATTGGGTGGATAGCTGGAACCGCTTGGGATCCGCTTTCTTTTGGTGACCTTACTTTTGACAAAGAGTTCTTAGCTATAGAACCTTCAGGAAAAATCGCATTGACTTGGGCTGCATTAAAACAGTGATTATTCTACTATCTCCAGTTTGTATTATGGTAGAATTCAGATTTACCCACGCCACAATCTCAAGGACCAAATTTAGATAACTCCAATCATGAAAACTATTTCATTCTTTGTATTATTCCTGATTATTGTAGTATCCATAAAAGCAACAGATACATTTGGTCAAATTGAGGATCGCAAACAGTTAAGTTTAATTGCAGGTGCTAAAGCGCGTCTTGGTAAAGGGCAGATTAGAATGGTTGCCTATTCACCCAATGGTAGTAGGATTGCTGCTGCTACCTCTATCGGTACATGGATCTACGATACTCAGAGTGGAAAAGCTGTCAAATTCATCGGAACACATCAGTCCAACGTTCGCTACATTACATATTCACCAGATGGAAACACGGTGGCAACTGTCAGTAGAAGTGAGGATAAATTGAGTAGAATGTCCGGTAGTGCGATCCATTTGTGGGATACAGGTACAGGAAAACCAAAAGCGATTCTCGCGGAACACACAAATTTCATTTACGCTATGGCATATTCACCAGACGGATTGACAATCGTATCTGTAGGTGAAGATAAAACAGTGCGATTATGGGACGTAAAAACAGGGGTAAACAGAGCAACACTTGCTGGTCATTCCGATACTGTTTTAACTGTGAACTATTCTCCAGATGGGTTAACAATTGCATCTGGGAGTTATGATAAGACAGCGCGTCTATGGGATGCAAGAACGGGTAAATATAAAGCAACACTTGCTGGTCATACAGAACCCATTGTATCAGTAGCATTTTCACCTGATAGTAACACTGTTGCTACAGGTAGTTATGACAAAACAGTGCGTCTATGGGATGCCAAAACTGGACAACCTAAGACCACGTTCACAGGACATCAGAATATTGTGTCTTCAGTGGTTTATTCTCCTGATGGAACGACAGTCGTTAGTACTGCCAGAAATGATGAACCGCGCTTTTGGGATACAAACACTGGTAAATACAAAGTCCTGCTCACCAAGGAAGATGGAACACCGTCGTTAGTTTTTGAACCAATTATCTATTCTCCAGATGGGACCACTATCGCAGCTGGAATAGGTGGATGGATCCGATTCTGGGATGCTAACACGGGACAATTTAAATCCATAATCACAGGACATGGTGGAATTAATCGATACATTGCCTATTCACCGGATGGCAAAACAATCGCGAGTGAAGCAAGAGGTGGTGTTCAGTTATGGGATGCTGTGACTGGAAAACCGAAGTCATCGTTTCATGGACATACGTACTCAGCTAATTCCATAGTATTTTCTCCAGATGGTAATACAATCGCAACCGCAAGTCCGGATAAAACGGTACGGTTGTGGACGACCACGGGTCAACCCAAAGTCATACTGGAAGGACATACGGATGATATTTATTGTGTTGCGTTTTCTCCAGATGGAAAGATGATAGCCAGTGGTGGTAGAGAACATACTATACGACTATGGAACACAATAACAGGAGAACAAATAACCACACTTGAGGGACATAAAGACGTTATATCTTCAATAGCATTTTCCCCGGATGGCAAGACAATTGCAAGTGGAGCACTCAACGAGAGTGTTCACTTTTGGGATGTTATGACTGGAGAACTTAAAGGTACACTCAAAGGAGATGCGGCACGAAGTTCCTCGGAGCTCTGTTATTCTCCGGACGGCACTACGCTTGCTGCGGGTGGTGGAACTATACATCTCTGGGATATCGCTTCAGGACAACCTAAAGCAGTGCTGAGAGGACATACAGATTTTACGCGGTCTATAGTTTTTTCACCGGATGGAAGCACCCTTGCGAGTGCAAACCAGGACAAAACGGTACGGGTGTGGGATGCCGTTACCGGTGAAACGAAAGCTATACTGAAGGGCCATGCAGACAGCGTTGCGTCAGTAACCTATTCTCCGGATGGAACAATACTCGCCAGTGGTAGTTATGATGGAACGATCTTGCAATGGCATATACCACACAAAAACGCCCCCGTACTAAGCCTTTCTCCCTCAATTTTGGTGTCTCCTGTAATAGGAGAGGAACTTACATTATCCTTCAACATTAAAAAGAGTCAAGATATAGCAGAATATCAGGTAGCTGTGCAATTTGATGACAATACACTCCGTTATGTTGATAGTAGTATTGAAGACGACCTTTTTTCAGGAGAGACACCGATTTTGGAAGGGAATACTATAATATTAAGTGGAAGAAGAACCACCGAAGCAAACGGTGGGATAAGCACCCTTGCTGAACTAAAGTTTCAAGTGATTTTGAGGAAACCATCAACCTTTACATTTTCTAAAGTGCACTTAACCGATAAGACTGATGCAACCGTACATCCGTGGTTAACTGATAGTGAAATTATGACACAAGCCAGTTCTAAAGAAGATGTGAATTTAGATGGTGTTGTTAATTTGAAAGATTTGAGAAAGGTAGCATCAAACTTCGGACAGGGGAAACGGAGTACAGCGGATGTAAACGGAGATAGGATTGTCAATATCGTTGATTTAACACTTGTTACCCGGGCAATGGCAACACAAGAAACTTCAGAGTAGCAATTATACATAGGCAATTCTATAAGAAAGACGTTACATTGAAAGTAGATTCTTGAAGGGGAAGATATGAAAACTGCATTTTTCTTTATACTAACATTTGTTGTCTTGCTGACATTAACCTTTCCCCTACAGACAACTGCAAATGACTACACTCAGTTCAGTTTGCCTGAAAAAGCAATAGCACGAATCGGTAAAGGTTCTATTAGGGCAATCGACTATTCACCAGACGGGAGTCATCTGGCAGTTGGAACTGACATAGGAATATGGTTATATGATGCCAAAAGTGGTAAAGAATTAGCATTGATTTCGGTGCCAGATCACATCTTCTCACTATCGTATTCTCCTGATAGTACTACAATTGCCATCGGTGGGTTCAGAGGAGTAGATTTATGGGATGTCGCTACTGGCAAACCTAAAGCAAAACTAACTGGACATGCAGAAAGAGTTTTTTCTGTTGTGTATTCTCAGAACGGATCTATGATCGCAAGCGCAAGTAGAGATCAAACGGTAATGCTGTGGGATGCTAAGACAGGACAATCTAAAGCAACACTTAGAGGACATACCGATAGGGTAAAATCCGTTGCCTTTTCTCCAGATGGAACGATTGTTGCAAGCGGGAGTGCTGATGGGACAGTGCGCTTTTGGGATGTCGCCACCGGTACACAGATAAATATGATCAAAGGCAAAGTCCGAAGAGTTGAGTCCGTAGCATTTTCACCTGATGGAAAGACATTTGCATTTGGGGGTAATAGCCGGGTACTGTATTTGTATGATGGCACCACAGGACAGGAGATGGCGCAGATTAGGGACCCAAGCGGAATTTCCAGGATCAAATATTCACCAGATGGAACAACAATCGTTAGTGCAGGTGGTAATGGGCACGTTCGCTTATGGGATGCAGAAACAAGACAACTCAAAGCGACACTGAAAGGTCATAGCGGATTGATTACAGCCTTAACGTATTCTCCTGATGGTACAACTATTGCTGCGAGTGCATTCTGGAATGGTACAGTCCTTGCGTGGGATGCAGTTACAGGTCAACGTAGAGCTGCTTTCACGCTTACAGGACACATGAACGCTTTTTATTCAGTGGTGTTTTCCCCTGATGGAAACACGATCGCAACTGGTGACTATAACAATACTGTGCGATTGTGGGATGCCAATACATACGAACAAAAAACTACTTTGCCAGGGCATAGAGGATTTGTGGTCGCTTTAGCGTATTCACCTGATGGAAAAACACTGGTCAGCGGAAGTGTTGACAAGACAGTGCGTGTGTGGGATATGAACACACAGCAAATGAAGTTTGTAATTGATGGACATACGGACTCGGTCAATGCTATAGCGTATTCTCCAGATGGCACGACCATTACAACGGGTAGTTCGGACAAGACTGTACAGTTTTGGGATGCTGCTACGGGTCAACACAAAATCACACTCACAGGACATACTGATGAAGTCAATGCGGTTATATATTCACTCGACGGTAACACCATTGCAACTGGCGGAAAGGACAAAACCGTTCAACTGTGGGATGCTATCACGGGACAGCATAGAACTACGTTTAGAACAGAAATGAGATGGTATGTTGATTGTTTGGTTTTTTCTCCGAATGGTACTACCCTGGCATGCGGAAATGGATGGGAAACCATTCATTTATGGGATATCGCTACAGGGAAACTCAAAGCCACATTGGATGGAGGTACCGACAATATTTTTGCAATAGCATATTCTCCTGATGGTAATACCCTCGCTACTGCAAGCGGATATGACACGGTGCATTTGTGGGATGTCGACTTAGGGCAAATTAAGGGTAGACTTGTCGGACACAGAAATGATGTCAAATCAATTGCCTATTCACCAGATGGTGATACGCTCGCAAGCGTAAGTTTAGATGGAACAATTATACTGTGGAACACTGCGCCTGCCACTACCACATTGAGTCTTGTACCAGTACCAGTAGAGCCTGATGCTGTTGGAGAGAGGCTTACTTTTTCAATCAATATTGCAAATGGCGAATCCGTTGCGGGTTATCAAGTAACTGTAATATATGATAATACTGCACTCCGTTACATTGAAAGTTCTAACGGTGGTTATCTCACTGGACATCAAACCGATGGTGTTTTTGGAATTCCTCCCATTGTCTCTAACAAAGGTGTAACACTGGCTGCGACAACGTTGTCCGGAGAAAAGGATGGAGATGGCACGCTTGCAACTATAACATTTGAAGTTATTGATACTATACAATCATACCCTACTATATCTAATGGACTTCTCACCCAAGGCACGGGAAAAAGCGTTTCACCACAGATAGAAACTGGACAGAAAACCGAATCTCAAGAAAATGCCTTGGAATTGCTGAAAAACTGATTTGTGTGCATTAGAAATTAAGTCCGTATAAGTATTGCCGTAATGTCTGTTCCATTCTTGCTGTTAATCGGTACATTTTTCATTCCATTCTTCAGTTGTATGCTCAAGAGTCATAAAGTTAGTTGTTTGATTATCTACCCACACGGTTTCCAACCAAAATGTATAATCTGAATGGAAAAGTTGCATTAGTGACGGGTGCTGGTGGCAGAAACGGAATCGGACGTGCCATCGCGATACGTTTGGCGAGAGAAGGTGCGGATGTTGCTGTTAACGACATTTCAGAACGTCCGTACACTGCAGAAAACACAGATTGGCGCGGATTGCCTGATGTCGTTCACGAAATTGAAGTGATTGGTCAACGCGCTATCAGCGTTATTGCAGACGTATCGGATGCAAAACAGGTCAGTGAAATGGTTGAGAAGGTTGTCGCGCATTTCGGTAAAATTGACATCCTCGTTAACAATGCAGGAACGAAAGCAGGAAAAGACCGTGTGCATGTCGTTGACCTTGCTGTAGAGGAGTGGGATAGAGTGCAGCGTGTAAATGTAAAGGGTGTGTTTTTATGCTGTCAAGCAGTAGCGCGGCATCTTATTGAACAAGGAACAGGTGGAAAAATCATTAATATATCCTCCATAACAGGTAAACGTGGATCCGCACGTTATGCAGCTTATTGTGCGTCCAAATTTGCGGTAATCGGTTTCACACAATCCTTGGCACACGAACTTGCACCGTATAAGGTGAATGTCAATGCAATTTGTCCCAGTCTTGTGAATACTGAACGTGTTGGACATCTCGCTGTTGCTACGATGTCTGAAGACCTAACGTTTGGCGAGCAGCGTGCAGAATTCACGCGTCGCGCTGAAGAATCTGTCCCTTTAGGACGACTCGCTGAAGGTAGCGACATAGCGAATATGGTAGCATTCCTTGCCTCAGACCAAGCTTCCTATTTGACAGGACTATCTATTACGGTATCTGGGGGATTAGTGATGGATTAGGTGGGAATCACTAATGGAATGGAACTATCCGAATAATTATCGTTCAAAAAGTTTTGTCTGTCTACTGTCATCAGTGTTGCGGTATTTGCCAACATTCTTACCTTTTGATTTGCGTTCATTAAATGTTGTCTGCACATCACGCAATGCGAGTTCTTCATGAATTTTAGTCATTTCATTTCGTGCTTTTTCCAGTCTGTCACATGTCATTTCCATATATGCTTCGCTTCTATCAATACCGATATATTTATGTCCTAATAGTTTTGCAGCAACAGCAGTTGTACCGCTGCCGAGGTAAGGGTCTAACACAATACCTTGTGTCTCTGTTCCCAAAATTGAAATAATCACACGCGCAGGTAACCATAAGGGAAACGGTGCAGGATGTGGATTCTTTCTGCCATCTTCAGGTACGCCGCGCCATATAGATGTCAACTTAGCATCACAAGATTGCAATTCTTTTCCGATTAGATGATCGCCAATAGGTTTATACAACCAATAAATTCGTTCCTCTACCTGCCAAAACCGCCATCCTCGTATGTTTCCAGCTATCATCCTGTCCCAAATGATTTCCTGCTTTACCGTCCATACTGTCTTGCGCAACCAATCCATAGGATGATACATGTTGCCTTTTTCCCATCGTATTTTGTGATTATAGAAGAACGAACCTCCTGGTGCGGTTATTCGGTAAATTTCATTTAGTACATCTACTTGATTTTGTTGGTAGTCAGGTTCAGGCATTGCATCTTTATAGACATCATACACTACATTTTTTACAAGCCACCCTTTATGTTTTTCTTGTTTGTTATAGGGTGGCGAAGTGATGCCGACATTGACAACATCATCATCTATTTTGCTCAACACTTTAAGGGTGTCACCTTCAACGAGTTTCCCGTCTCCAAGTGTGTCGGTAGTGATTTGTCTATTCTCAAATAAGTTGTCTTTAAGAAAACACTGTTCAGCGATATTCATTCTATGTTATTCTCCAAGTATTTAAACACAGGTCCTGTTATATAAGGTCTTGCTTCGGTGAGTTCCCATTTAGGGACAGAATAAATTATCTCCAGACTCTCTGCGTCTTTGTAATGTTTAAATGAAAAATCTGCACTTCGTTGGTATACACCTTTAGAATCGCCAGCGGAAAAGTGAAGTTTAAGTTGTTCCTGCAATCGGGATGTGAAACTTTGTTCGTTAAAACTGAACCCAAATATGTAAATTAGGCGTCCATTAACAAAACCAGCAACCAACATGTTCGGATTTTCCCGTTTATGTGTTTGAAACCGTGCCCAAGTATAATCAGTAAAATTACCACCGCCATTTAATTTTTTTGGGATTCTTTGCTGTGGAATCTGTACGGAAATTACGTGGTTTGATTTCGCAGTGTTCAGTCTTTCCTGTAAGCGTATTATGTCTAAAGCCGTTATAACCTAACTTTTCTGAGATAGGTTCGTATCCAGCTACCACTGCTACAACTAACTCGCGCATCGTAGAAGAATTCAAATCGTTGTAATACATCGTGAGTAGGTCTAAAAGCATTGCTATTAGATTGTTTTTAGACTTACCAAGAAGATTAGTATTAATGTCGGTGTGCTTTCTTGTCGTATAATCTTCGATGAGTTGTAATAGGTCTTTGTTCATGAATACTGCTCAATATGAGGATTGGGGATACCTTGAAGTTAACAACGCTTCTGAAAAACTGTAGGATACTTAAGCTGTAGATAGTATAGCAGAATAGTATAAAGAATTCAATTCTGAATATTCTCAAGAAACAGAAATGACTTGACAAAAACGCCAAAACTTCTTAGAATCATCAAAAAATGGTTATGGAGATAAGAATGAAACTTGCAATATGTAATGAAATGTTTGAAGATTGGAAGATAGAAGATGTGTTCACTTTTGCTGGAGAACTCGGATATGATGCGGTTGAAATCGCACCGTTCACTTTGGCAGACTCGGTTTTAGATATTGGTGAATCAGAGCGGACACGAATCCGAAATGCTGCGATAGATGCAAAGATTGAAATCGCAGGACTCCACTGGCTACTCGTCTCACCACCGGGGCTCTATATCAACCATCCAGATGCAGAAATTCGTGATGAAACACGAGACTACTTGCTGGCATTAATTGATCTATGTGGTGACTTGGATGGTAAAATACTGGTATTCGGTTCCCCGCAGCAGCGTAACGTTATGGACCCGCTCTCCTTTGAAGAAGCATGGAATTATGCAGAAGAGACCTTCACTGCAGGGGCGGAACGTGCGGGTGAAAGAGGTGTAACGCTTTGTATGGAACCGTTGTCCAGCGATCAGACGAACTTCATTACACATCCAGATAAGGCAGTAGAAATGGTGAATGCTGTGAACCATCCTAACTTCCAAATGATATTGGATGTCTGTAGTACGGCAAAAGAAGGGTTGGATATGCCGACTCAAATTCGCAACTGTGCTAAACACGTTGCACATTTCCACTCTAATGATGACAACGGTTACCTCCCCGGTTCTGGTAACGTAGATTACCCGCCAATCATTGCGGCATTACAAGAGATTAGTTATGAAGGCTATCTCTCAACGGAAGTATTCGATTTCAAACCTGATCCCAAGACTATCGCCAAACAGAGTATCGATTTTTTAAGTTCCTTATTATGAGTATGAAACCTGAATTGCAATCGTGCTATAGCGCATATAATAAACTTAGATCAGAAATGGGTCGTTGGCTCAATCAGAGTATGATGCTTGATCCACCAGGACCTAACCGAGGGGGCGAAGATGAGGCAAATTATGCTCTTGCATGGTTTCCACATTTTCTTATCACAGGTGATCCAAATGTCCTAAAACATTTTGACGCGCTCAAAGCTGCACTTATCGGTTGGGTAAAACGTGATTGCCTGCATGGCTATGAAGCGGAAGCGGAAGCACACCACGGGACGGAACCGTTTCTA
The DNA here is from genome assembly GCA_965205065.1 of Candidatus Poribacteria bacterium. Classification (GTDB taxonomy): domain Bacteria; phylum Poribacteria; class WGA-4E; order WGA-4E; family WGA-3G; genus MSPOR6. The sequence goes on from CBDBFT010000001.1 coordinate 753,984, forward strand.
CTTTTTCTGCCACGTTACATCGGATTACAGCCTGACGATGCTGAGGCGATTTCTCTGCTAACTGATGCTGCGGAACATATCGGTAATTGGGTAGAGGAAATTCCAGCTTGGTATGACTACGCGCGGGATACTTTTGTTGGATATAATATAGGTACGAAATATGTTGAGAACGATGAAAGTAATGCTTATGAGCTTGCAGAGCATTTCCGTTTTATCCATATTGCCCTTGCTGCATATCGGGTTACGGGTGAACAGAGATATGTTGAATGGGGATTGCGATACGGACGAAAACGGGCTGAACGGCTTATAGCTGCACCAGATCCAATGCCGCTGCTGTGGGATTTGAACGGAGATGGACTTAGCGAAGCAGACGTTGATGCTAAAAACCTCCATCGTCTGGTTGCTAGTTCACATCATATACGAGGTGATCCGCTCTCGGGTATTGAAAACCTACTCGCTTCTGGTGCTATCTATGCGCTGGGTGATCTATATCATCTATCAGGAGAAGAAATCTATCAATCTGCTGCAAAACGTATCGTTGAACCGCTCCTTACATCGCTGAACGATCCGTACAACGATCCTGCTGCTGCAGCAATCAGTTATTATCGTTGGGCTTTTAACGATATAGGTTATGACGATGAAATAACTGATATTTTGCAGGAACTACCATCTACTTCACCCGATTTGTTGGCACTTGTTTTTCCTCAGGAAACGCGTCGTAGGGAACCGGGTGTAGGGAAAAGGGCAGATATGGCATATTGGGGTGAATGGTCAGATAACGGTTCGGTGAAGCCGATACGAGAACCTTCAACGGCAACATTAACCCTGGCATATCAGGTGACAGGGGACATCAGTTATGCGGTCAGAGCATTACGGAATGCATTCATTCGCTTGAACATGGCGAGGCGTGTCTTACGCGGTGGCAGAGAACACGCGGATATGGGTGGGGCGGTATGCTCTGTCGCTGCAGGTCACGGACGAAACTGGGGTCAAGGTGCAGTAACTGCTTGTTACGGACCACTTCTTCTTGGTACTTGTGAAATCTTGGGTAAAGTCACGCCGCTTATAGCGTTCAGAAAAGAAGCGGGAACAGGACCAATACCTTCTGCGTTGCTATCTTTGGTTAGACCCCTTATTGCCACAGATGTCACCGCTGAGGTTACCTTTTATAATAGCGGAGATTCACCCATCAAATTTGCTTGGAAGTTACATAGTGATGTTGATGTATTAGAGAAAAAGAGTAAAGAACCTATATGGTATGAGGAAACACTCGTGGCGCAAGAAATCCGAAAGCGGATTCTGTAAAGGTTTGGTTAAGTGAAAACTGATTATTCATCAAAATTCTGAGCGACAAGAACCAGATCCAGTATATTTACCTCTCCATCTCTGTTGACATCTGCCAACGTATTTTCTTCACCGAAGTGGGAACCGACGAATACAAGATCTAAAATATTGATTTTACCATCTCTATTAACATCATATAGTAGGTTTGAACTTATCAATTCATAAACAATATCTTGGCTATTCTCAAATTTAACAGGACCGAAATCAGGTGCAAGCCATTGGTATGCGGTAGCCAGGGTTATACCAGCAGCTGAGATATTTCGTGTGCGTAGTCTAATTTTGAGGCAGTCTTCAAATGTGCCTATGGGTGTCACTACGTCTTCTACAGCGATGACTTCATTAGTGCTAGTAAATGTGAAAGGACCGATGATATTGAGTTCTGATTCAGCGGAAATTTGCCATGTGTCTCCGAGCGTTAATGACGTTGGATAAAACAGTTGTGGAGGATATAACAATGCGGTTGCTACACCAAAGGTATCATCAACTTCTACAACATATTTATATACATAAATTCCTTCTTCTTTGATATCAACAAATACTTCTTGTGCCATTGCTACATCAGTTCCCAAGGTCTCTGTCACAGTTTTTATTATCAGAAGTTCAATATTGTTGATGGTTTCATCTGATGTTTCAATAGTGTAAGTGATTCGTTCAGCTTTGTCCTGACTGTCCAGTACCCATGTGTTGCCAATCTCTGTTGGGAAATAGTTTTGTGCTATCGTCGTGCCGTTGAGGCTAAAGATAAGCATGACAGGAAAAAGAAGCACGAATGTGACGTTCTTTAACATTTTCTGTTCCTTCCGTACATAAGGTGTATGCAGAATCAAAAGGAAAACGTCTTGATTCAGGGACTGCAGGACAATCAAGTAACGGGATTGCTTAGTGCATCAAGACGTTTTCCAGAAATAGATTTCAACTCATTCTACTTTAGACTACTTTAGGATGATCATTCTGCGCGTAGCGGAGAAATCCTTAGTTTTAAGGGTATAGAAATAAATACCGCTTGAAACGGTTTCACCTGTGTTGTTTTTGCCATCCCAATACGCTGCTGTTGATGTAGTCATATATGAACCGATTGACTTATGTCCTAAGTTGAGAGTCCGAACATTTTTACCGGAAATATTATAAATCTGAATCGTGATGTTAGCATCTTGACTTAGTTGATAAGGTATCCAGGTTTCTGGGTTGAACGGATTTGGGAAGTTCTGTGCAAGCATTGTCTTCTTTGGACGTACATCACCAACCCGCATCTGTACACTCAGAAAAGCATTATGGATATCTGTAGAGACTACTTTGCGTTGGAACGGACCGGATACTACATTTCCATTTTCATCAAGCAGAGCGACCTCAATGGCATCACCAATTTGGACAACACTTTTGCGACTTGTGTCTGCCCAAGCGATAGAAACGGTTTTGTCTTCAGTATTAACCATTTTCGTTTTAATAGCATTTGTCCGTAGGTTTTTTGCAGTCAAAGTATAGGAGGTCCCGTCTGCTAAATCCTGAAATTTGCTTGTAACGACAAACCCCCATGCGCTCTTAGTCATAGAGATTTTAGGTGCAGCAGCCGCATCCTCCGAATTGTTTTGCCAAGCTGTCCCAGTAAATGTGAAATTACCTCCTGCTGGTGTATTGACAATATAACCGCTACTACCATCAATTTCAAACCCGTCACCTTCGTGGACGACAGAATACCCTACGTATTCTTGTTTTTCTGCATCTAACTTGATAACGATTGTAGCAACAAGAAAGTCTGCAAGAGATTTTGCGGTGTGAGGTTCTGCTGGCATCAGTGGAACAGAAATAAGGTTCAATCCCAACCCGAGATTAATATCAAAATGACTCGGTACGATGGGTACTGTTGGTTCTTCAGGCGTATCAGTTTCAGCAGGTGTATCAGTTTCAGCAGGTGTATCAGTTTCTGCAGGTGTATCAGTTTCTGCAGGTGTATCAGTTTCTGCAGGTGTATCAGTTTCTGCAGGTGTATCAGTTTCTGCAGGTGTATCAGTTTCTGCAGGTGTATCAGTTTCTGCAGGTGTATCAGTTTCTGCAGGTGTTTCCACATCTGGAACTATGCTATAACTTTGCAGTTCATAGACAATACCTTGGTCATTCTCAAATTTGACAGGACCTACATCTGGTGCTAACCATTGGTAATATTCGGGAACGAGTGTTATGAGTGCTGTTACTATCTTTCGCTGTATATGAAGTTTGACGCAGTTTTCGAACGTTCCACCTGGGGTTTCAACGGTTTCCACGTCAGCAACTGTTATAGTGCTTGTGGTTGTGGCGGTACCGATTATGTCAAGCTCTGTTACTGTGACTAAATCCCAAGTTCGTCCAAGCGGTAAGTCTGCAGGAAAGAAAAGTGAAGGCGGATCAAGGATTGCCGCTGCGATACCGAATGTTCCTTCCTCTAAATGTGTGCGGTGAAGTAGTAGGTCTCCATCGACATCAGAAATATAGTAAAGATCGTTATCAACAAAGTCGGTACCAAGAGTTTCAGTTACAATACTGAGACCGATCAGGTCTTCATCTTCGACTTCTTGAATAGAATATGTGCGTCTTTCAGCTCCATCGGTACTCAGTAAGACCCATGTGTTTCCGATTGTTGTTGGATAATAGTCTTGTGCTGTAGCCGTAAGTGTGAAACTACAAACAAGAACAGATACAAATAAAAGTTTGAGCCAGGTTGCTTGTTCTGTTATTTTCATAATTAATGTCTCCTTTTCAAAGCGTGATGATCGACGTTTAGAAATAGTTGTATTCTTCAGCAGTCATGCTGTATGTTTCAGACGAAGTTATTGACGCGTATCCTGTATTATAAGATTCGTGGTCTACCGTTGGACGAATTTCATCCTGTTCCGAAATATATCGATATCCGAACCAAGCCCCGAGTGCCATAAGGAGAATACCGATTGCTATGACGATTAGGACCAGTTTCCAAAATTCCATTTTAAATATACAGAAGCTGCGAGGCAGTGGACATTTTGTCCAATCCTTTATCATGTATTATTGCAGACAAGTGCGATTAGACATTACAAGAAGAGTGGCACACCTACCGGCCTGGGAAATCACTAAAATGACGCATAAGGCAGAATACGCGTTTGGTATTCTGCATTGATTAGGAAATCACACCTACCGTGATGCATGGCGTTAATGTGGTATAAGACTCCTCAAGTTGAGTGGTAAACTAATGACGCTGTCAGTTAGCATTGAGCGTTACAGCGATGGTTTTTCTAATCCGTCCCTTAATGTTTTCTGCAAATAGCGTTATTGTTCCGGTGATAGGTGCATTCGTAAGTCTTCCAGCGACCCATAGGTCATGTTTTCCTTGTGCATTTTTTGCGAATCCTGTTCCATTTCCTGGGGCGAGGATTTCTCCCGACACCGAAATAATACCTATATTTGCTACTTCCGATACATAATCTTCAACATTTGCCAGTATCTTTGCATTTCGTATCGCGCCGAGACGCGAACTGGTTGCTTGAAATGTATTTGATGGCAAGTTCCACACTGGTGGGTTCTGTGCAATTGGATAAAGGGATCTTTTGAAACTAACTATCTCAAAGATATCCCCGTCCGTTGTTTCATATTTGACAGGACCAATATTTGGGGCTAACCATTGATAAGATGTTGTTGGGTCGATGTTCACAAAAGGACTTGTAAATGCCACAGTGAGCTCTATTTTAGCACAAGTGTTGAAGGTGGCAACTGCGGTTTGAACAGGTTCAAAGCCAACAATTTTTAGACGTGTCGTGCTTTTTCCAGAAAACTTAACGTTTCCCAAAACAATATCCGTATCTCCTTCAAAGTCCCACATATTTCCTGATTCTAATTCTATAGGAAAAAAGATTGCAGGTGTTGATAGAAATGCCACCACATCAACTTTTTGCCTACTAATAGTGGTTTGTAATGCAGTTTTATGTAGTTTAATCCCTTGATCGTCTGTCGTTACAAAGTACTCATCTGTACCACTGATCTTACCAGTATTTATTATCTCAGTCACGATTTTCAATAGGATCAAGTTTTGATCAATAGGGTCTTCAGGTATTTCAAGTGTGTAGATACGTCTGCGCTCACCATTAGTTTCTTCTAAGACCCACTCATTGCCAATATTTGCGGGATAATAGTTCTGTGCTGATATCGTAGAAGCAAAACTTCCCACGATGCTTATTACCAATATAAACTTTAGCAGATTCCAAATTGTTTTATTTTTTTTCAAAGTAAAATCTCCATAGTCCATCATTTTTACGGCATATTGACTCAATTCAAAATACGTGTAATAATGTATTCATGTTACAACAATAGGTTCTGAATTACAAGTTAAAAGAATGCATATATTCCATTAAAGTTGGAATTTTTAGATAATTCACTTTCAAGATAAGGATAATTAAGATATGAATGTTGTTCCAAAAGATTATATCCGCGTCATGCCTGAAGTGCTTAGAAGTTTCATCACTGAAGTTTTCCAGGAAGCAGGTGCATCTAAGGAGGACGCATTGCACATTGCTAACCTATTAGTTCAGACTGATCTACGCGGTGTATTCAGTCATGGTACACGTCAGACCCCAGGATATGTGGGGATGATGCTTGATGGCAAAGTCAATCCGAGACCAAATGTTCAATGCATTGATGAATCTCCTACAACTGCTGTGTATGATGGGGATGGAGGTATGGGGCATTTTGCTTCCTATTGTGCGGCGAAGGCAGCAGTTATGAAAGCAAAAGAGATGGGTTTAGGTGCTGCGAGCAGTCGGAATCATTTTCATTTTGGTAGTGCGGGTAAGTATTCTCGTCTTGCTCTTGAAGTAGATTGTGTTGGATTTGCTGTCTCATGTCACCGTTTCCGTCACAGTCCAAACGGTATGATTGTTAACGCGACAGGTGCGTCACCGATGAGTTTTGCTATTCCTGCTGGTAAACAACCCCCGATAGTCGTTGATATGGCGATCGGTATTGATGCGAGAATCCCATTGGAAGAGGCTTTTAAACAGAGTCCTGCTGCCTATTTCAAGATGTTGGGTTTGAGTCATGTGAGTCATGCGCTTGGTGGTTTTATGGCAGGTATCTGGCTGTATGATAAGCCGCCGGATCCTCCGAGGATATGGGAAGGTGCTAATCAAGGTGCTTTCATTATGGCGTTTGATATTTCAAAATTCCGCCCTATTGACGAGTTTAAAGCTGAAGTAGACCAACACATCCACGACGCCCGACAGATGCAACCTGCCCCAGGTTATGATCGATCCGATCTACCCGGTGGGTTAGAATGGGAACGCGAGCAGGAATGGTCTGAAATGGGTATCCCTATTGGTGAAACACACCACGAACAGTTGAAAGCACTCGCTGAGCGAGTTGGTGTTCCTCTTCCGTTCTGATTTCTGTACTTCTGTAGCACAATCAAGGATGGATGTGCTACAAAGAAGCACAATAGATATGTCTTAAATTGGCGTTAATCCTCCTGCCAATTCTGCTTGTATATTTCACTGGGATGTGTTATTATTTTGACATTGAAACGTTTTTCATAAGTTCTATAATATCACAAACTAAGGTGTACTCATGTGGTTGCTTCTAATATTGCCAATCATAATCTTAGCGGTTGTATTGTTATATATTTCAGCTGCACAATCACGAAAATCCTACAGATGTCCGAAATGTGGTGAAAAAGTCCGAGTTGAATATATGGATACAAGCCGCTGTGGCATGTGTGGTGCACATTTGAAACGGGAGGAGACTCAATGAGAAGAGAAGACCTATTAGCAGGTACGCGTCCTGAAATTACTGAGGGTCAGATTATTATGACCGGTAGCGACGGTTTTGACGGTTATGAAATCCTGGATTATAAGGGATTGGTATGGGGAATTTCTGTTCGAGCCAAAGATGTCGGACAAGATTGTGCCATGGGTTGTAAAAATGTCACCGGTGGTGAGTTGCAATCTTATACGGCGTTGGCAGATGAATCTCGGCAACGTGCTATTGATTTAATGCTGCAGATGGCTGGAAGACAGAACGCAAACGGAATTATTAACATAGATTTTGAGCTGACAGGTGCGTCTCAGGGTGCCTCTCAAGTCGTCGTGCATGGCACAGCTGTTGTTATTAAACCAATTGTGAATTATGTTCCTGTTGGTGCCGTTGGTAATATCTTGGCAGATATGCAGGACACTTTTGAAAAAACCAGATAATGCGTAACTTGTTCTCTAATCTCATCTTCAATATTCACCTGAAATGGATGTGGCTGCGTCACACCCATACCTTCAATTGGGCACACAAACCGTTGTGTGAAAGGTACAGGTCCGGTGTATTACGAATCGGTAGACTTTATGTCTGTCGTAGCTGCCTTTTTGCTTACAGCGGTATCCTTATTGGTGTCATTGCAGCTTTAGTTTATCCAACGCATATAGCTGATTTGAAACTGACTCGGCTCTTATTCGTTCTGGTTCCAGTGGTTGTTTCTTCTTATCCACGTTTGTATAAAAAACTACCAAGATTCAGTCAGGATATTTTGCGTTTTGTAATGGGTGGTATTATAGGTATTATACCATTTCTCCTGATACACAGAAACTTCATATCTGGTATTATTTGTGTTTTCGTTATGGGGGTATTCTGGCGGATTTACTTTCATCAACGTAAAATACGCAAGCTGCATGCCTGCGATGGTTGTCCGGAATTGGATATACCCAAAATATGTAGCGGTTTTCAGCATCAATCGGAAGCGGTGCGTCTTTATGAGATTGAGGCTACCGAGTTGTTGTATCGTACAGGACGCGGTTTTCCACACTGAATCTCGCCCCTGATACCCTTGCAAAATCATAACTCACGGATACAAGAGGAATATGAGTGGGGAGAAAACTGCTGGGAATTGAGATCTGGATTTAATTGTAGACAGGTGGGTAAAGACACCCATTTATAGATTAAAAAATTTGTGGGCGGGACATTGTATAATGTGCCCGCCACTACGGTGATTGTTTGGGAGATTTTGGTTAAAATAGTAGGAATAGATAGGTTAATAGGTTTTAATGTTCGCCCAACTTGTTGCTAACTTGCCTTCTGGGTCTACGCTGAGTGCACCTTTCAATCCACTGTTGCGGAGTGTATTGATTTGGCTCTGCGTTAGATCGACATTAAAGATAGCAACTTCATCCAACAATCCCAACAGGAATGAATGCCCGGTTATTCTTGATCCGATGTTAATAGGAACTGTCGTACCATCGGTATTCATGTTTTTATCTCCGCCTTCCTTAGTCTGTTTTTTTCCATCAACATATAGGTCATGGTCTTGCACGGACTCGCCACCTTCGGGAAAGACGACGGCACAATGACGCCATTCGCCATTGCATACATCGTCTGCGCCGTAGTTTTGTCCCCCGTTGACTTCAACTCTTAAGAAGCATTGCTGTCCTGAAACGTGTGCGCGGATATAGTATTTTGCACCACCAGCGTTCCGCCCCCATTTTATCCATGAGTGATCTCTTGTTCCACCGGCTTTGAACCAGAAGACCGTAGTTCTTGGCTCGAGTGCCCCAACACCTGCATAATCGGGAACAATTAAATGATTATTCACACCATCAAATTGCAGAGCTTTACCGAAACGACCATTTGTGTATTCTGCCCCAGTTATGTTTGCATCACGATTATTCCCCGAAGAATCTTGAGCAACGGTTCCACTTCCTTCATCAAAGAGATAAGCTAACTCAATAGTATCCTGATCAATTATAGCGGAATAGACGATGCTTGTAATTGACATTGTAAAAAAGATAGCACCTAAAACAGAGAGCATGATTGTGTTTGGACTTTTCATTTTTTTCTCCTTGTTAGTAACGGAAAGGACAGGTACAAGGACCCGTCCTACCATTGTAAAGAGATATGTAGATAAGTAAACAGATGTTAGTATCTCTTAATTCTTCCCCAGCTTGTTGTTAGCTTGTCTTGTGGGTCAACGCTTACGGTTCCGTATAGACCGGTATCAATAATAGCATTGATCTGTTCAGCATCTAATGCAGCACTGAAGATAGCGAGTTCATCTAACAGTCCGTGGAGAAAGGTATGTCCTGTTAGACGTGCACCAGCATTTACTTCTACATTTACACCAGTGTCCATTTCTCTATCTCCTCCGGTGTTTTCTTGAAGCACACCGTCTACATAGAGGTCGTGGTCTTGTACGGAATCAGCACCGTCGGGAAAAACAAGAGCACAATGATGCCAATCGCCATCACATACATCCGCTTGTCCGTAGTTTTGTCCACCGTTAACCTCGATTCTGAGGAAGCACTGTTCACCTGACACATGTCCTCGGATGTAGTATTTCGCTCCACCGGTATTTGGTCCCCATTTAACCCATGAATGGTCTCTTGTACTACTGGCTTTAAACCAGAATACCGTAGTTCTGGGTTCTTTTCCGCCGACACCCATATAACCGGAAATGAGTAGGTTATCGTCAACACCATCATACATTAAGGCTGTTCCAAAGACACCTTCAGCGTATTGTGCACCCATTATTGTGCCATCCCGTTCATTTGGTGAGGAATCTGTGGCGACATCACCTTCTCCTTCGTCAAAGAGATAAAGTACTTCAACAGATTCCTCATCAACAATGCTTGCCTGGATGATACCTGTGATTGAGATAGTAAACAGAATGATACTAAACAAGGCAACAAGGTAACCACTGTTATTTCTAAATTTCATCTTCAATTTCCTCCAATATCAAAAATCTATATGATCTTTGGTGTAACTATAATTTGGTCTAATAATCCTTAGAGTATATTATAACAAGAATGAAAAAAATAGTCAATTAGTTAATTTTTTGAGGTAAAGAGACGGCACACGGATGAAGATTAAATAAATAATCAGGTAATTCTACTGATATGACTCATCGTAGGAGTAAGGTTTCGTAGGGGCGGGGTTTCCCCGCCCGCGTATTACCCAATTAATAACTTAATCTTCATGAGTGTGCCTACTACTATTAAAGAGACGGCACACGGAGTGTGCCTACTACCTTTAAGATTTTGTAGGTTGGGCGGATCTGAATATCCGCCCAATGTTTTGTTGCCAAATGCATCTACCGATTGAAGAGGAATGATCGGGACGATATAAGAGCCCATAGTAGGTCTTCCGTGTCTTCCCGTCTTGTAGTTTTATCAGTAAGATGGGTCTTAGCAGTTTCGAGCTCTGTCTTACTTGGTAAACGGCTTAACGTCATTAAGTATAACTCTGTTGCCAATTCTTCAGGTTGCATCTTTTCCCCTGTTTTGGGTTCAAGAAGCTGTGTAATTGTACCGTTGCGATTTTTTAGCTTCCCGTTCACATAAGAGGAGTTGATGATGTGAAGTGCCTGGGTGAGAGTCGGTTCAAGTAATGGGTCTAAGTTCCCCAAGAACTCTCTGTCAGAACGCCCGAAAAGACTGAGAAAACGGGAACTGACCGGTAACGGTAACTCAACAGCACGCATGCCTTGTGGATACCTACCATATTTCTCTGATGCGCCTGTAACGTCGTTAAGAACATCAAGCAACACTTGTGCCATTAGTGGACGCGGCATGAATCGAGAGAAGAACCTATCGTCTAATTCATTCGTTTCATTCGGTTCAGCAGAGAGCTGATAGGTGCGTGAGTTCATAATGAGTTTGATAATATGTTTGGTATCATATCCGCTGCGTATCAACTCCTCAGCTAATGCTTCTAAGAGTCCCTCAACACTTGGCGGTGTAGTTGCTCGCATATCATCAACTGGGTCAACGATTCCTCGTCCAAAATAGTGACTCCACAGTCGGTTTACAGTAGCTTTTGCGAAGTATGGATTTGAATCAGCAGTAATCCAATTTGCAAGATGGTCTATGGCTTCCGCTCTGTACGCTTCTGGGAGTGTTTCCCCGCCGAGGAATGTCGGTTGTGCTACCTGTCCGCGATTTCCTTGAACAGATTGATTAATTACGCGTCCGCTGGGATTGTGGTAGACGACCAATTCTTGATAAAGTTCTCCCCCGCGTGTGTTGACTTTCCCCGTGAATGCGGCGAAGTTCCAATAATCATCTGTCGTCCATTCGTCAAACGGGTGTTTATGACATCTTGCACAACTCAGGCGTATACCGAGGAACACTTGTGCGGTAGTTTCAGCTCTACCAGAAGGTTGCCGTTCAATCCGATAGTAGTTTGTGGGTCCGCTCTGATATGTGCTGCCTGTGGATTGCAAGATATCTCTGACGAATTCATCATAAGGTGTGTTATCTGCGATAGCATCCTTTATGAATTGATGGAAGAGTGTCGCGCCTCGTTCTCCAAATTCCCCGTTTCCTAACCTTCGTGGATGAACACGGAGCATGTCCGCCATTTTTAATGTGCGCAGGTTCACCCATTCCGGTGTGTTCATAAGTTTATCAATTAGGATAGTCCGTTTATCTGGGTTCTTATCCGAGAGAAAATGTCTTACTTCGTCTGAGGTAGGTAATTTCCCGATAGTATCCAGATATACTCTCCGAATGAATTCGGGGTCTGATGAGAGTTCAGAAGGTCGTACATTTAGTTTTCTGAGTTTTGCAGCGACGAATTCATCAATGAAATTGTTTGTGAGAATTTCTGGGAACGGTTTCCCGTCAGCTGCTCTTGGTACAGTGATGAAAGTAGAGGTAACCTCGCCTAAGAATCTTGCTAAGATAGCCGTGCCGCCCCAACGTGTGCTTGTGACTAATCCATCTTCTGTGACAGTTGCGACCGGTTCATCTTTAGATTCGTATACGGCTTGATGTGTTACATCTTCGGTAGACCCATCAGTAAAATGGGCAAGAACTTTCACCTGTTGGTTTTCACCAACGGTAGTGAAAGCGACTTCTTTAGGTTCTATTTCAAGTTTTTCGAGCCGTGGTTCTTCAGGTGAGAAATGTGCGCCTGCTTCAATCCATCGAAGTATAGTTTCTGCTTCATCAGATCCGACTTCGAATCGGACGCCGCCGGCGTGTGGTATCTGTCCTGTAGGTTTTAGATATAGCAGGCTCTGTTCAGGTTCAATCAAGTTAATCCGTCTTCCACGGTTGTGGTGTACGATTGGTTCATAATCGCTTTCTGGATTGAGTGTGAGGAGGGAAAGGTTTAAACCTCCTTGTCCACCGAATTTGCCGTGGCAAAGTCCTGCGGAACACCCCATCTTGTCCAGAATTGGTGCGATATTTTTTAGAAATAGAGGTGTGGTAGTTTCTGCTTTATTATCCGTTTCTGTTTCACTATCTATATTTCCCCAACACGTTGAGGGAATAAGGGTGCATGTATATGCTATAATAGCACATACTATCAGGATAGGAACTGAAATGTTCCATCTACCGTTCTTCATTTCATTTCTCCTTGCTAAGTAAGGAATTCTTGGTGATTGTCTTACCAATTTAGTGAGTCATACGTTTTGTTTCGTGTTCAACGATTGAATTTGATACTGCTGTTGCTATGTTTTCAATTTAGGTTTTGAGAACTTCTTTACTATTAGTAGACAGTCCAGACTAAACTTGTGGGTATAAGTAATAATCGGGAATCGGAGTTCCCTCCTACAGAACAGACTATTGGTAGGAGCGATCTCCGAATCGCGACCTGTATATTTAGTCTGGACTATCCATTAGACATTATGTTGGGTTTCGCTTCGCTCTACCCAAACGACAGAATGACACTTTATATAGTATTAGTTATACAAAGACTTTTGGAAAAACTTCTGACATATGTTCGACGAACAGGAATGCGAGTCCATCTTGGATGTCCTCTGGGATTTCAACAAAATCTTTTTCATTTCCTTGTGGAATAATGACTGTCTTTATACCGGCTTGTTTTGCGGCAAGGATTTTTTCTTTAATACCGCCTATGGGTAACACTCTTCCTCTTAGAGTCAATTCACCTGTCATTGCTACTTCAGGGTTAACGCCTTGGTTTGTAAGGATGGATGCGATTGCTGTTGCCATAGTAATACCTGCGGAGGGTCCGTCCTTTGGAATAGCACCTGCGGGGACGTGTATATGTATATCGTCCTGTAATATGTTTGCATCACCTTTGAGGGATCCTGTTTGTGATTTGATGTATGTGAGTGCAGTTTGTGCTGATTCTTGCATGACATCTCCGACCTGTCCTGTAATGCGTAGGCTGCCTTGTCCATTCTGTTTTTGTGTTGCGGTTGCTTCTACAAATAGGATTTCACCTCCTGCGGGAGTAACTGAAAGTCCGGTTGCGACTCCTACATCTGGTGTTCGTCCTGCGATTTCAGATTCAAATTTTGGTGGTCCGAGGTAATTTGGTATTTCTTTATTACCTATAATAGTATGTTCGGTTTCACCTTCTGCGACTTTACGGGCGGATTTACGACAGAGCGTTCCGAGTTCCCGTTCTAAGTTTCGCACCCCTGCCTCTCGTGTATATCTTGTAATCACATCATGTATAGCGTCATCTGAAATACCCAATTGCTGGTCTGTAATTCCGTTTGCGGTCAGTTGTCTCGGAATGAGGTACTGTTTTGCAATTTGCTTTTTCTCATTTGAGGTGTATCCTGGTAAGTCAATTGTCTCCATTCTATCTCGTAGTGGTGGTGGTATGGTATGAATTTGGTTTGCGGTTGTAATAAACATGATGTTTGATAGGTCAAATGGTACATCCAAGTAGTTATCAGTAAATGCGTGGTTCTGTTCTGGGTCAAGCACTTCGAGCAATGCGGCTGCGGGGTCTCCTCTGAAATCGGAGCCGAGTTTATCGATTTCGTCAAGCATGAAGACAGGATTATTTGATTCAGCTTGTCTTAGTCCTTTAACGATTCGTCCTGGCATGGATCCTATGTATGTGCGTCTATGTCCTCGTATTTCAGCTTCGTCGTGCATACCGCCTAAAGAGATTCGCACAAATTTTCTACCTGTTGCCCGTGCTATGGATCTACCGAGCGATGTTTTTCCTACGCCTGGTGGTCCGACGAAGCAGAAGATGGGTCCCTTCATATCGTCTTTTAGGAGTCGGACAGCGAGATATTCTACGATTCGTTCTTTTACTTTTACCAGGTTGTAGTGGTCTTCGTCAAGTATTTCTAATGCTTTTGTTAGGTCAATTGCGTCTTCCATGTTTACTGACCAGGGTAGATTTAGTAGCCAATCCAAATAGTTTCGTGAGACTGTAGATTCTGGAGAAAAGGATTGCATTTTTGTAAGTCTATTTATCTCTTTTAGAGCTGCTTTATGTGCTTTTTCAGGTAGTTTTGCTTTTTTTAATTGTTTACGCATTTCTTCAACATCAGACGTTAGGTCATCTGCTTCACCGAGTTCTGTTTGAATTGCCCTGAGTTGTTCTCGTAGATAGTATTCGCGTTGTCCTTTATTTATAACAGATTGTGCATTAGACTGAATTTTGCTTTCTAACTCGTGTAGGTCAAGTTCTTTTGCGAGTATAACTGCGAGTTTATTGAGTCGTTCAGGTATTGGGACAGCTTCAAGGATTTGCTGTTTTTCTTGTGGTTTTAGGTCTAACATTGCGGCAATATAGTCTGCTAAGCGTCCAGGTTCGTCAATATTTTTTGCCATGAGTCCATATTCCTCTTGGTATCGTGAGGAGAGATGTAATATGCGTTGTAGCATTTCGTCAGTACTGCGGACGAGAGCTTCTATTTCCATATTTTCTTCGTCGTCATCTTCCCTACCTTCATCATCTTCTATGAGCCTGACGCGTGCTTTCATGAAGGGTTCTGTATAGAGTATTTCCTCAACCTTAACGCGTGCAAGTCCTTTTGCGATGAAAATGATATCTTCATCGTCTTTTTTTGTTTTTATGATGTGAATTAGGCTTCCGATAGGACTTAATTCATCTATTGTCATGTCTCTTACGGCGCGCGGGTCTGTGTCTAAGCTACGTCCTGAATTAGTTTGGAATATACAGAGTTCTCTTTCGTTATTCAATATTGCATCTTCAACAGAATCCATAGCTACCTTTCCAGATAAAGCGACGTGATTCGGGTAGAATGGTGGTGGCGGCATATACGGAAAGATCACGAGGTCATCTACGGGTAGAATCGGTAGTTCTAACGTTTCTACTTGTTCTTCAGCATTTTTATTTTCTTTGCTATTCTCTGTTTCTGTGTTGTTTTCATAGTCTTTTTCCACTGCTATTTCTCCTTCCAGTTATTTCAGGTGCATCAATACGTATTATTTTTCGTTCACAACCGTTATGTTAGGATTATTGACACTGTGAATCCATCCGCGTTCACCTTCAATGATGAGTTCTGTATCAAGTGCAGCGCATAGGTTTTGGTATTTCTGCAGTGTTTTGACAGCTGTTTCTTCCAAAACCTTATCGGCCAAAACCTTATCGAAATTTGATACGTTAGGGTGTTCGGTTTTGAGAAGTCTTGGTTGCGGTATTGAGACACCTTTCTTATCAGTTAGAATAGGTATTATTTCAATAGATTTGAGCACACCTTCTTTAAAAGTTGCTTTGGGTATAATAGTTCTGGCGTGCTGTACTTCATAGGTGTCGTAGATGAAGTCAGCTAAGCTGTATATTATAGGTTTTCCTTCGTATATTTCAATACCTCCTAAGGTATGGAGTTGTTGACACAGTACCATATCTGCGCCGGCATCAATGAGTGCTTTAGCGAAGATACGTTGTCTACCGATACTTGCTTTTCGTGTTTCCTTTTTCGCTTCTCTTTTTCCCCAATGCAGCCAAACGATGATAAGTTCTGCTTCGTTTTTTACCTGTTTAACTGCATGCATCATCTGACTATATGCTGCGGAAGCGACTACATTCAGAGAAGCCATATTGAATTCATTTCCTCTCAAATAGGCAAAGAGTGCTACCTTATGACCTTTGACATTGAGCCATGCGGGTAAAGTTGCTGCTGCAGGTGAAACACCTGCTCCCATAGATTTGACGTTATACCACTCTAAATTGGTTACTGTATCTTCAAGGGCGACGATTCCAAAGTCCAAAATATTTGGAGATGCTAAAGAAACTGCGTCAAAACCTGCGTTAGCAATAGCGCGTGCCAGTCCTGGTGCTGCGCGAAAATGATGTTGTTGTATTATGCTTGGTTCGCCTCTGTCAGAAATACTGGCGTTTAGTGACACAGTCGCCACATCTGCTGATTGAATGACAGGTGCTGTGCCTTCAAAAAACACACCTGCTCCTTGACGTTCTATTATCGGTGTTAGACTACTTCCGATCGTGATATCTCCGACAGCAAGGACGGTTATTTCATCGGGTTCTATTTCCGAGGCGCACAGTGGGATACCGCTGTGCCAAATGAGGACGATAGATAAGATTATAATTATTACACTTTTCATTTTTCTTTTTTCAGTTGATTGCCGATTGCTATCAGAGCATCTGCAAGTGTCTGTTTTTCGGACTGACCGGAGTCTTGTAGTTTTTGTGTCTCTGTCTGAAGACCCTCAATTTGTGCCTGGAAGTCAGTTGCAAACTCATTGACAAGCATGGATAGTTTTTCAAGGTCATTTTCAGTACGACTAATATGGTCATCAATACGGTTATCTACGTGAAGCATTATGTTGTCCGGTGTATTTCCGTATTGTGCTTTGATGTCCGATATTTCTTTTAGTAATCTTGCTTCGACTTCGGTGACACTGTGTTGCACATTTCCAAGTTCTATTGTCAATTTTTCAAGTTGATCGTTGTATTTACGAAAGTCTGCTCCGAATATAGTGTCTCTGAGATAGGATTCTAAGTTGTGGGGTCCTGTTTGTTGTGTCTCTTGTGTATCATCTATCAGAGGTGGATGCTGTGTTTCTTTCATCAATTATCTCCTACGTAATCTGTATATATCACGGATAATTATATAGATTATCAGGTTTCTGGTCTTCCCGTTCAACGTCTAATTGTATTGAAAGTTTATCTTCCTGTTCGGATTCGTTGTTTGTCTGTGTGCGACTTGCGTTGAATTCTTGCAGGATGCAGTTTACGATTTCTTCGCTGTATGCTTCAGCTGAAACCTGTTTCTGATTTGCTTCCCACGCCATTCTTGCGACCGCTTCAAAGTATTCTGCATGTTTATATGCCTCTAATAGGTCGCTGCCTCTTGAAAATGTACCGTGTCCGATCCAGTAAAGTATATGACGCATGGGTCCAGTTCCGTTTTCAAAGAGTTGTAAACTTTCATAAGATAACTCAGGAATTCCTGGAACTCTTTCCTGAACAAACCCGATTCCGCCAGAAGCATCATATATGATTGGTGTTTCCGGTTCATACCCTTTAAGGAATTGATAGAAACGGTCTGGTTGTCCGTGTTCTGTCCGTGATATTAGGTTCAAGAATTTTGGCTGTAAATGGACTAATGCATTGAATCCATTTTTTTCGAGTTGTTCAAAAATGAGTAGATAGTGGAACATCTCACTTGTCGGTACACAAGGTTTTGTCTCACTGTTTTGCTCGTGCTGTGTCTGTGTGCCAAAGCGCATACGATAGTGTGTGCCATCTGGTTCTACCTCTATAACAGTCACATTAAGTGCCGGATGCTCTATTGCGATCATGTCCAACCGAGAACCAGATTTTGTCAGAAGCACATGTCTACCTGCTAATCCTTTGACAACAATTGCTTCAGGTAGCGCGTATCGTGGTGCATCGTCATAGTTGATGAGACAGTTCGTATCTACTGGTTCTGATAATATCACCCCCATATTTCCTGCGGATGCCCATAGGTAATCGTGAGCATGTGCATGCGTACCAACCCAACCCATCTGTCCGATACAGGTACCTAATTCAGTGTCTGGTGAAATAGGGTTCAGATTTGGTTGAAATCCCCTTGTAACCCACTGCCGATAGCGGTAACTGTGCGGTGGTGGTATCTGCTGATGCGTCAAGTATGGATTGACTAATGTAAATTCCACTTGTACCTTTGGTATATTTTTCCTATTTCATGTATTCTTTCATATATTCTATATTAAAATATACCATATTTTCTGGGGCTATTGCAAGTAAAAACGTTCTGTGTTCCGCGAGCATGACTTGTGTGTGTAATTTGTATCGGAGAATATGGTATTCTGACGGTTACAACTCGTCTCACTAAAACCGAGCTCACTGCGGGATATAAGGTTGGACTTTCGCAAAACGCATTTGTGCTAACCACCGGTCTACGGTTTTCGGTGTGGGTACGGATAAAGGGTCAGATGTCATATTCACTCTCTGTGCGGGGTCACTTTATGTTTGAGCATAAAGTGTATATGTCGTGCCGCGTCTCTGATGACGTTCAGTTTAGAGTCTCCACCTCGCGGATGATAGGTAATCGGTATCTCCTGGACCTTCAAGTTTTCCTCCACTGCTTTGATGACCATTTCAGAGGCAAACTCCATGCCAGTTGTTTTTAAATCCATCTGTTTGTAAGCTGCCGCTGTAAATGAACGCATCCCGCAGTGCGAATCGCTAATACTTGTCCCGAAAAGTAATCGCAGCATCCCCGATAATATCGGGTTGCCTATGTACCGGTTCGCCCATGGCATTGCCCCTTGCAGTATCTCTCCTTTGAACCGATTGCCTATCACGAAATCAAACCCCTGCTGCAGCGGTGTTATGAACCGCTCAATGTCTGTGAAGTCATAGGTATCATCGGAATCTCCCATCACAATGTATTGTCCTTGTGCGGCAGCGAAACCTGTAAGGTAGGCAGCACCATAGCCGCGCGTCTGTTGATGAACGACGTGGGTACCAAGGTTTTGCGCGATTGCAACAGAATCATCAGTCGACCCATTATCCGCAATAATTACCTCTCCCACAATTCCTAAAGATTTGAGGGTAGATTGTGCTTTCTCAATACAAATTCCAAGCGTTTCTGCTTCGTTGAGACACGGCATCACAACAGAAACCTCAATGTTTTGGGTGTTCATTGGATAACCTGCCTGACGATTCTATCTCAAGATATTTTGGGTGTATTGTGATATTCTCAGGATAGTTGATTTTCCATATCTGTACATCAGGGTATAAGTTTTCGTTTTTTGGCACAGTGAGTACATTTTGAAAAGCGTTTGAGTGTTCTCCTCGTATGAAAAGTTTGACAGCGATGCTGTTCCACCCGATTTCAGGGATGTAAAAACTGTTCCGAAGCACTTCATCTGTATCAAATAGTAGGAGGAGTCCTCCCCTTTCAGTCTTTACAGTGTCAGTAGGGAATATCCGTTTATCTCCAGAAAATGCAACGTAAGGAATTTTGACTGATGGTTCTTTTCCAAAAACGGCATTTATTGACAAGTTTTCTATGTCATTTCCAATCACATCAATTTGCGTGAGGTCCCCCTGTATCAAGTGTGGTGTTTTCACAGTTTTGGGTTCAAGTGAGTACTGTATGCCTGGGATAGTGGGTAATAAATTGAGTTGCAGTAGTGTGAAATATCTATCAAGGTTTTCATCACTGCCGACCTTGGAATTTTCATCTGCATTGGGTGCGATTTCTATACTAGTAGTCTATCCGCCTTGAGTTTGTGGGTATAGTCTTTTTAGTTTGATGCGTGCGTCTTGTGTTGTAAATCGCCAATCCACCGTGTTGGCAGTCTGATTGCGATGTGTCTGCCAAGCTTCTGCTTCTGACCGTAGCGTCTCTATATCTGGGATCCGTCGGTTCAGACATTGTCTTGAAAAGACACTCAACTCGATTTCAGCAATGTTCAACCAACTGCCATGTTTCGGGGTGTAGACGATCTCTAATCGTGAAGCCAACCGGTCTGCGAGCTCAGCAGGAAATGCTTTGGACAGAGACTTGAGACTATGGGTATTGAGATTATCACAGACCAACGTCACTCGCTCGGCATTGGGGTAAACTTCGTCTAAAAGATGCTTGACTTCTTCTGCCCAATCTACGGCGGTGCGGCGTTCACGGATGGAGACCCGCCGCCAGCCTTGAAACGGGGCGGTAAACAGGAAAGCAGGCACCGAACCCGGACGCCTATATTCATAATCTATCCGTGCAATGCGACCAGGTTTCATCGGGATAGGAGGTCGGAGATGCTCAAGCAACTGCACGGGACGTTCGTCCATAGCGACAACAGGAAATCTCGCGTCTTTGGGACGCTGGTAAACGTCTAACACTGCTTCCATCGCCGTAACAAAGTCCGCATCTTCATCCGGGGGGATCACCCAATAGGACTTCCGATGCGGGCGTAAGGCGTTTTTTTTAATGTTTGCCGGACCGTCTCAGGGCAGATGCTCTCAACGATCTCGAGTTCAACGAGTTTATCAGCAAGGTGTTGTAACGTCCAGCGGACAAACCCCTCGGGTGGATCGCTACAAGCTAACGCAATCAAGCGTGCCTCACCGGCCCCATCAAGTTTCGGAGACCGAGACGGTTGACTTTGCGGTTGGCGTTTCACCGCAGACAGCCCCCGACACGCTGTCCAACGCTTCCGCACATTTGAGACCGTGTTCTTATGGCAGTCGAAAGCGGTGGCAATCTGAGCATCTGTCCAAGCGGGGCCTTTGACATCTGCCTTCAGCAAGATATGTGCCCGTCGGATTTCGAGGGCGTTATGTGTCCCGCAACGGACTAAGTTTTCAAACGTCTGACGCTCTTGAGCAGTCAGTTCAACTTCATGTTTCTTATTTTTTTTCATTCGCGGCCTCTCTGAAATGAGATATAGACAGGACTTAGAGTCTACCATAAAATCCTGGAAAAGTCAAAAAACTTTATCACAAACTCAAAGTGGATTGACTACTAGTTATCATGAGATGCGTTGCCTGATGTGCTTTTAAAAAATGTAATGCTTCTATTTCGGATTGTGCACAGAACAGATGTCGGAAGTAGAGATGTACCTTGTGTGGTATAAAATGGTCTTGGTCTATGATAGTTCGTATGCGTGCGAGTACGTTGAGTTGACTTCCGTATGTCCAGTGGGCAGCGATGACAGGCGTATCTGTTCCGTCCGTTTTCATTTTTAGGGATGGGAGTTCGTTTTTTATCCACTTAAAAGCATGTAGGCGTGTCCCTTGTCCTGGGGTTGCTTCTCGTTTTGCGGCGGCTTGGAGAGTTCCGATTGCGTATCCGCCTAAGGGTTTCCAAAACAGGAGTAGTGCTAATAGAGTGACGACAAGTCCACCTGTTATAAGCTTCGGGTGGAGTGTTCTACCGAAACATTTGAGATGTGTGCTATTGAATGTAGGGATAGTCGTAATATGTTTGAGTATGGCAGCGGTGCCGATTGCCAGCGGCATTCCAAGGAAGAAAGTGTATCTGAGTCCACTTCGGGCGAAACTTATCCAGATCAGGAGCCAGGCAAGTAAAGCGATGACTTCAAGCTCATACTGTTTTTTCTGCTGTTGGTGTATTACCACGATAGCCATTCCGATACCAGACAGCACAACCGTCCCAATAAAGAGATAGTTTCCTACGGTGCCTCCTGTCCAGGTCTCTATAGGTTCGCGTAGGAAGACTGTTGTGCAGAGAAGTGCAAGTCCGGTAACGAAAGGAACTGAGTTCCTTGTCCACAGAAATAGCGTGATAGCACTGATTCCGATACTGCCGAGAATAAACATGCCACCGTATCTGTATATCCAATCTCTGATAATGGGGTCTTCGAGTTCAGTCACTGTTTTCATGAGTGGGCTTTCCATAAAAGCGTAGGCTGTGTCAGAAAAGGTGTTGTATTGTAGCAACACATAACACCCCGCTGCTGCGATACTGATCAATGTAAGTGTCCAAGCAATTTGCTTCGCGTATGAACGGAATTGTGGAACAAACTGCAGTAGCATCCATCGCATCCATCGCAGTGCAAGCACTCCAAGTGTTGAGACTAACATAAGTGCTGCAATGTGTGTTGAAAACCCGTACCCACTGCGATAGGCAGCACTAAGAGTGTAGAGCCACGGTACGAACATGAACACCCAGATGCAGTATTCCTTCAGGTGATATTCAGCATCGCTTGTACAGAACTTCCACATTTCTACAATGAGTATAATCAGAACGAATATACCGAACGCTTCCCAACTGAGTCCACCGAGGAAAACAGTGAATCCACAAAGGACAGTCGCAATTGTTCTTTGGTACCCGGAC
This sequence comes from Candidatus Poribacteria bacterium, assembly GCA_965205065.1. Lineage (GTDB taxonomy): Bacteria > Poribacteria > WGA-4E > WGA-4E > WGA-3G > MSPOR6. Next base: position 776,311 of record CBDBFT010000001.1, read on the forward strand.
GGCATCCTTTCTTTATATAGGTATATGAGGAGTGCAAGAAGAGCTAACATCCATACGAAAGCGTCTCTGTCCGAAAATCCGGCTGCGCTCCGTATAATGTTACCGGGGAAAGTCGCAAGCAGCACCCCCACGACTACAGTTATTAGTGCACCATAGTAGTGGATAAGAAAAAGCAGCAACGCAGCCAATCCTATCGTCCAACAGACAACAGGCGCATACAGTTGAACATGATAAAGTGTCACTTCTGGATAAAAGAGACTAATGACTATATGTGTATAAGCAAGTGTGTAAGAATAAAAAGGCAGTAGTTGCCCGTTGTCTCTCCCCAACGGACGCCAGCGGTGCATATCGCGAGACAAAAGAGAACCGTGTTCGCTGATGGTTTGTGCTTGCCAATAGTAGAGATAAGCATCATTTGACACAAACTGTTCTGCTGGAATACGTTCCAGGTCCTGCGTCCGTATCCCAAAGGACAACGTAAGGATACTCAGTAAGAGCAGACTGACGCAAAGCCTACGGGAAACTGTGGGATTGCTGTTTATCTTTTTCCAAAGCCGGTGTCCCCAAATGTGGGGTATCCATTTGTTATCGTTTTCCATACAATTCGCTTTACCGTTTTTCGTACGCCTGTAGTAAGTCTTGCATCCGTTTGCGTTCTGCACGGATATTCGCAACTCTTTCTTCAAGGGCATTCCGCCATTCGCGGGCAGGGTCAAGGGGATCCTTGGCTGTGACAGTGAGAGGTGTTTCCTTTTTCTTTGCCACAGGCGGTGGGAGGTTTTCTCGCATAGGGGAAACTCGACTCGGTCGAGGATTCAAAAACCGAACCCGACCCAGAGTAAACGTCAAAAACTCACCACTGCCAGCGAGGGTAACACGTTTAGGCGCAATGGTTCTAACAGTCATATTGCCAACTTGCTGTCCGACAGAAACAGTATAAAACTGATGCGATTCGCGTTCTTGGATATATGCCTCAGCACTGCTACCGTCTGTTGATATGGTAGTACCAAGTAGTGTATACCGAGAGACGCGTTGCGGCGGTTTCCAATTCAGCGGTCTGAAGATGTTGTTGTCAATAATCGTTTGATAATACGCATCAATATCCATCGTAGGCTCAAGACGCACAGCAGACTCACCCCTTTTTGCCTCCTGATCCACAGGCGCAACAGGGGGCACACTGGGGGAAGACACAGAGAGAGAGGGATCGTCTGCTGGCGACCTAAATAAAAGTACCCCACCGAATACACCGACAACAACACCGATAGCGATAGATAGCAGAATAAGCTTCATTTCTTTGATGGCGGTTGTGGAACGGAACGTTCTGGTGGTTTCGGCAGTTCAGAACCGCCTCGGTCACGGATCTCACTGAGCACTTTGATGGCTTCTTGCAACGCTTTGACATCTTTCGGTAAATCCCCACCGTGTAAAAGCAAGAGTTCAGAAAACCACTTTTGCATTTGAGCTGGATCCCGCGGATGTCCCGGTATGTCGGGAGGTAGCCTGTTTTTCAAAACTTGCGGTGGGATAGATGGCATATCCGGTCTCTGATGTCTATGTACAGTAGACTCTTCTGGATGCGGATGGAAGTGTGGAGTATCTTGTGGTGGCACCGCAGTGGCACCCGCGGGTTCCGGGACTGCTACACCATTCGCTTCCTGAAAAAGAGCATCGTGGTCTGCTATCAACTTCGCAACGTGAGTTTCTGCAGCGTCCAATCCTGCCATTGCACGCTCGTAATAACGGGGTTTCTGATCAGCAGGCAACGGAATTCCATTTTTATCCGTATAGATAACTTGCATACCTTCAGGCGCAATACCGAACATCGTTAGCGCAGCTTCTTCCGCAGCACTGAGTTTCGCACCCGTAAACTGTGAGAACGGTTTATCCTCAGAAACATGCACATACACCGTATTTTCTTTAAAAGGCGTAAGAACGCCTTGGCCCACAGCGTTTATGGAATACACACCACCAGAAAAGTTATCAGGATCGGATTGGTAAGCACGTTCAAAAGCAAGCTCAGCAATCACTTTCTGCTTCAAAAAGGTCTCTTCAACCTCTTCCCACGTCGCCTCCGCAGGGAGAGCCACACTCCCATGGGGATAGTCTTCAATTTCTGGACTCTGTTCGTAAATACGTCTTAGAGCAGCGCGCTTGCTGAGGGCACTCTTATAATTGTTAGCACGTAAAAACGGATATCCGTATTCATAAAGACGGTCAATCCAGTCCTCACGAGGACGAAATATATCCGTTTTTTCAGTGGCAGTCAAGGGGCTTCTTTCGGTGCCAACGGTGCGTCCTGTGAACGGAGGTACGGAGTGCCAATTGCTCCACATCTCGTGGATCTCTTCAAGTGTGTAAGGTTGGAACTCTGCTCTTATCTCATCCATATCCAGAGCTGCCCAAATACGTTGAATACTATTCGTCTTCATATAGTCTTTCGTATCGGTATCAATACTTATATCGTTCTCTTCCTCTGATACTTCGGGAGACTGAAGCAACTCCTGAGAGTTGTATGTATGGGTATGTGAAACAACTTTTCCATCCGGAGAAACGTGTTGATGCTGTTCAGAATGTGGAATATGCGTCAGACGCGCAAGACGCGCAAACTCACTTCGTTTTTGAAAGACAAATATTAGGTAGGTAATACCTGCAGCCAGAGCCACAGTTAATACAAACACGATCAGGTGCTTTTTCATTAGGAATACTCCTTACGAGTTACGCTATACGGAGGGGTTAATACGCTTTTTTATGGAATCTACTAAAAGCAGGGGACACAACAAAACAGAATCAAAGCATATACCCAAAAGACTCCTGAGTACTTAACCCCTCGTATAACAATAATAAATACAGAGACTTACTTCACCCTGGTTGCATGCTCCGCTGACACATGTGGAATATATTTGCGCTGTGTCCTAGAATACCCGTTATCGGGAGGACACCAACTGTTAATCGTATCAAATTCGGCATTGATTATTGGCAGTCGGGCTTCTTCTACATTCCCATAGACTTCCGCTGTTTTCCCTTGCAACTTGAGCTCCTCATTCAAGTGCGCAGCCCACCAGCCACCAACAGATGCCTTCATGCCAAAACCACGACCTTTTCTTTTCCGAAAAAGTTTTTTCCATTCCCACGTGTAGGTGAAGCTGCTACTTGCACCTTTGAACTCACCCGCCACATCGATGGAACCAGTTCGCGTCTCTGTCACTTCTTCTATATGAACGACAGCCTTAAGGTCTGATTCAGGTGTCGGTTTAAAGTAGTATGTTTCAGAAAATTCAGTGTCACATCCTAAATATCTATTATGCCAGTCATACCGAGGCACATGATAGTATAGTGCCGGAATATCCAACGTTATTTTTCCTTGGCCATCAAAATCTTCTTGCTGATGTGCAGTGGACAACTTTATTACGCTCGGATTAGAAATGCTAGGATTCAAACTACCCGATGCCTTTTTTGCCGATGTTGAGGCAGAACCACTCAATTGGACTACATAAATATTCTGTTGATAGGTCGTGAGGTGCCTGTCACTGTTCGTATCCACATTTGGGTCATTCTTATACTTGGGGTCGTGTTCATCGTCGTGTCCGGAGGAATCACTTACTTTCCCACCTCTGTAATACCACGCAAAACCACTTACGGACTCATCACCATTCGTGCCACAGATTTCGTAGAAACTTTTACCGCGCGGATCTTCAGCTTTACCTATTAAGTGGATCCCTGGATTGTCTGGGGTTGATAAATAACCACTCGTATTGATCCATTTTGATGGCAAGTGGCTCAATGGTGCACCACCAAATCCCTTGTCAGGAGGTGTCAGCATAAGAATAACCACGACAAAGGCAAATAAACCGGTAAGTTGTATCAATCTCAGTTTCATGAGTTTTCTCCTTCATAAGAAAATATAAAATAGTTGGTTAAAAATAGTTGGTTAAAAATAGTTGGTTATATGTAACATAAAATACTTGGTCAGGATTTTCCAAACAAAGGTATTTGCATACCCTTTATAATTAATGACACAGGTTTCGACCTAAAGGGTGCAAGTAAAGGAAAAAAATGAACTTTTTCTAACACTTTTACTAAAAATAGGTAATAGACAGATAAAATTCCTGAAAATCACTCAAATTGAGCTACTCTAATAAATCATCAATTAGATTTTCAACAAGTATGGAATTCGATCACATTTTCCCCTTCATAACTTAAGACACAGTTTTAAGCCCCAATGGGTGCATAAAATGCTGTATAAAACGAAAAAAATGAAGTTTTTTCTAAAATTTCAGTCGAAACGGGCAAAAAACGATAGATTCCGTGAAAATTACTCAAATTGAACTCCTAAAAACCGTGAAAATCACTCACATACCCTCTATAATTAATGACACAGGTTTCATTCTAAACGGTGCAAGTAAAGAAAATAGTTCATTTCTAAAATTTTAGACAAAACAGGTAAAATACGATAAATTCTTTGAAAATCATTGACATGGAGTTCCGCTGGCGCGTAGCAGTTGATTTGTTGGGAATTGATGGTTATCTATTAAGATTGTTGGAGAATCCTTAATTCCTAATTCTGCTGATCGTTTGATGTTTTCTCTGAAAACCTGTTCTGCTCCAGATGTATCAAACAGTCGTTGAATTTTATGGTTATCAATACCGATTTTCTTTGCACAATCTTCCCAGCTCTTGTTCAACTTTTTGCAATGATATGCTTACAGGACACTTTTAAGCGTCTCTGACCGCAAATCCTGCTGAACTCCGTATGATGTTGCCGGGGAAAGTTGCAAGCAGTACCCCCACCGAACACACCGACAACAACACCGATAGCGATAGATAGCAGAATAAGCTTCATTTCTTTGATGGCGGTTGTGGAACGGAACGTTCTGGTGGTTTTGGCAGTTCAGAACCGCCTCGGTCACGGATCTCACGGAGCACTTTGATGGCTTCTTGCAACCCTTTGACATCCTTCGGTAAATCCCCACCGTGCAAAAGCAAGAGTTCCGAAAACCACTTTTGCATTTGAGCCGGATCCCGCGGATCTACTGGCATGTCAGGGGGTAGCCTGTTTTCCAAAACTTGCGGTGGCAAAGATGGTATCTCAGGTTTCTGAGGTCTCTGTCTGGAAGACTCTTCTGGATGCGGATGGAAGTGTGGAGTATCTTGTGGTGGCACCGCAGCGGCACCATCGGGTTCTGGGACTGCTACACCATTCCCTTCCTGAAAAAGAGCCTCGTGGTCTGCTATCAACTTCGCAACGTGAGTTTCTGCAGCGTCCAATCCTGCCATCGCACGCTCGTAATAACGGGGTTTCTGATCAGCAGGCAACGGAATTCCATTTTTATCTGTGTAGATAACTTGCATACCTTTAGGCGCAACACCGAACATCGTTAGCGCAGCTTCTTCCGCAGCGGTAAGTTTCGCACCCGTAAACTGTGAGAACGGTTTATCCTCAGAAACATGCACATATACCGTATTCTCGCTAAAAGGCGTGAGAACACCTTTACCCACATCGCTTATGGTATACACACCACCTAAAAAGTTTTCAGGATCGGCTTGGTAAGCACGTTCAAAAGCAAGCGCAGCAAGCACTTTTCGCTTCAAAAAGGTCTCTTCAATCTCTTCCCACGTCGCCTCCGCTGGAAGAGCCACTCGCTCATGGGGCAGGATTGTGTCCGCATGATCTAAGTAGTGTTTTATACCAAAACGCGTGCTGAGGGCACTCTTATAATTGTTAGCACGTAAAAACGGGAAACCGTAATCGTAAAGACGGGCAATTAATTCCTCACGAGGACGAAGTTTATCCATTTCAATGGCACTCCAGTGGTGTCTTCCAGAGTACCAATTGCTCCACTTCTCGTGGATCTCTTCAAGCGTGTAAGGTTGGAACTCTGCTCTTATCTCATCCAGATCCAGAGCTGCCCAAATACGTTGAATGCTATTCGTCTTCATATAGTTTTTCGGATCGGTATCAATACTCATATTGTTCTCTGCCTCTGATACTTCAGGAGATGGAAGCAACTCCTGAGAGTTGTATGTATGGGTATGCGAAACAACTTTGCCATCCAGAGAAACGTGTTGATGCTGTTCAGAATGTGGAATATGCGTCAGACGCGCAAGACGTGCAAACTCACTCCGTTTTTGAAAAACAAATATTAGGTAAGTGATACCCGCAGCCAGAGCCACTGCTAATACAAACATGATCAGGTGCTTTTTCATTAGGAATACTCCTTACGAGTTACGCTATACGGTTTTATTCGTTTTGACAAATGGGGTTTGATATAACGATTACAATCCTTAAGGGAAACCTGCTTAGGTATCCTATTATATCTCGGTTGCTTTTGGTTTCAGTTGCCATAATAACACCCTTCATAAAGTGATTGGATTTCTGATTTGGATTGAAAAGGAAATAGTTATATCCTTTCAATTCCACGCCATACTACATTCTATCCACGCTTGCTACTACGACCCGTTCAATTCCTGCATAGTCGTTTATAAATTGAGAGTTGATGTACATTGGGTGTTTATCAAGAATTGCTTTTACAGATGCTGCTTGCTCTTCCCCGATTTCTAATATCAACTTACCTTTAGGTAGTAGGAAATTAGGTGCTTGTAAGATAAGTCTCCGAATAACAGACAGGCCGTCATCTCCTGCTATTAATGCAATATGCGGTTCATGGTCGTATATATCTTTGCTTAATTTCTTGCTTTCTTCAATTGATATGTAGGGAGGATTGGAGACGATCCAGTTGAATTTCTTAGGTTTCACTTGCTTTATGGGTTCAAAAAGGTCACCTTGCATGAGTTCTATACGGTCTGTACATTCATGTCTATCTCTGTTTTTTTCTGCAACAGCCAAGGCATTCTCACAGATGTCAGTTGCAATAATATGACATTCTGGCATATTAACTGCGATTGAAATAGCAATCGCACCGCTCCCTGTTCCTATTTCTAATATATTTTCTGGCTTACTATCATTGGATTTCAATACTGTTTCTACGATGAATTCTGTTTCAGGACGGGGTATCAACACGTTTTCGTCAACGTAGAAATCTAAAGACATGAATTCTTTATGACGGGTTAGATAACTTACAGGGGTTCGTGCAATACGTTTCTTTATCAATTCACGCAGAACTGTTAAGTCTTCTTGAAAAACGGGCATGTCAAAATGTAGGTAGAGTTGCAGTCTACTCTTTTTAAGTACGTGACCGAGTAACACCTCTGCATCTAATCGGGGGTTCGGTATATTATGTTTTTCAAAATAACTTGTAGTCCACTCAAGGAGCTCAAGCACGTGCCAGATTTTGGAAGCCATATATTCTTATCTGCTTTTGCGGAACTCCGTTGTGAAAGTTTAGCTGGAATAATTTGATAGGTATGTATATATCACTGGCTATCTCAGCATTAATGAAATGTAAATCAATAGGTTTAACTTTCCACGTTTTTTAACATTTCAACTTGGTCGGCAGTTGTCAATCGTTCGATGAAAGGGTCTAATTCTCCATCTAAAGTGCCATCTAACTGATAGCTGCTAAACTGAATACGGTGATCAGTTACTCGAGATTGCGGATAATTATATGTACGGATCTTTTCACTTCTATCACCACTGCCTACCATTGACCTACGCGTTTCAGCACGTTGGCTATCCAATTCAGCTTGCTTTTTTTCTTGAAGTCGTGCCCGTAAGATTTTCATTGCCTTTGAGCGGTTTTTGTGTTGTGATTTCTCATCCTGTTGCGTTACGACGAGTCCGGTAGGAATGTGTGTTATACGAATAGCAGAATCTGTCGTATTTACACTCTGTCCACCTGGTCCAGAAGAGCGATATGTATCAATGCGTAATTCTGTTGCCTCGTCAATCTGTATGTCTACCTCTTCTGCTTCAGGGAGAACTGCGACAGTAACTGCAGAAGTATGTATGCGTCCACTGGTTTCTGTTGTTGGAATTCGTTGGACACGATGTATACCACCCTCATACTTTAGCAGTCTATATGCAGATTTCCCTTCGACTGAAAAAACGACCTCTTTGAATCCTTTGAGTCCTGTAGCATTGGCACTGAGCATGTCTACTTTCCACCCTTTTCTCTCAGCATAACGTGTATACATTCGAAAGACTTCTGCGGCAAATAGACTTGCTTCTTCTCCGCCGGTGCCAGCACGGATTTCTATGATGACGTTTTTCTCATCATTTGGGTCTTTTGGAATAAGAAGCAATTTAATAGATTCTGTTAGTGCATCACTTTGCTGTTTCAGGTCTACCAGTTCTGTTTGTGCAAGTTCTTCCATTTCAGGATCGTTTTCTTCTGCTAATAGAGATTCTGTCTCGTGAATTGCTGTTTCCAGTTGTTGGTAGTCCTTATAGGCTGTTACAATTGGGGAAAGTTCAGCGTGTGTCTTTGACAGTTCCTGCAGACGTTGTGGATTTGAAATTTGCGCTGGATCACTTAACGATTTTTCGACATCTATGAATCTATTCTGGATGTCTTTTAGTTTATCAAACATATCAACTGTTCGCTCTTAATCTCTTACGATCTATGCGTCTTTTCCTGATGAATACATTGCATATTCACAGTTGTATTAGTCTTCTGATTGTTCAGTGAGCCCGTAACGACGGCGGAAACTTTCTACACGACCTGCTGTGTCAATAAAACGTGTCTGTTGTCCCGTATAAAATGGATGGCATTTTGCACAGACATCTACACGCATCTCTGATTGGGTCGTGACGGTTTTATAAGTTGCGCCACAAACGCAATGAATAGTGCATTCAGTTGTCTCGGGGTGAATTTCGGGTTTCATTGTTTATCTCCTAATTTTCTTATAGTTTTCCTTCTTTGAGGCACAAACTGGAAAGTTTGTGCTACAAAAGATCGCAAACTGGAAAGTTTGTGCTACAAAAGATCACAAACTGGAAAGTTTGTGCTACAAAAGATCGCAAACTGGAAAGTTTGTGCTACAAAAGATCACAAACTGGAAAGTTTGTGCTACAAAAGATCGCAAACTGGAAAGTTTGTGCTACAAAAGATCACAAACTGGAAAGTTTGTGCTACAAAGATATATCATATATTAGATATATAGTCTACTTGCTGTTTCTAATAGATTGTACTCGCTTCTTGCCGGGTCGTGTTGCACCTTCAAGCATATTATCAAGGAATTCCTCGTTTGTTTTTGTTTTTTCGAATTGTTGTATAAGTAATTCCATAGATTCAGCCATACTCATCTGACTTGTAAGTTTTCGCAATACCCATACTTTGTTGAGTACATCAGGTTCTAACAATAGTTCTTCACGTCGTGTTTTTGATTTTTCTATGTTGATAGCGGGAAAAATCCTCAGTTCTAATAGTGTGCGGTCCATGTGAATTTCCATGTTAGCAGTTCCCTTGAATTCTTCATATATGTATGTATCGGAACGGCTCTCTGTATCAACAAGTACAGAAGCGATGATTGTTAGACTGCCCCCCTCCTCAAATTTTCGTGCGGCACCACAGAATTTGCGTGGTTCTACGATTGCCATTGCATCCAATCCACCTGAGAGTGTTCGTCCACTATGTGGTGCTGTCATATTGTATGCTCTTGCCAGTCGTGTCATGCTGTCAAGTAGGATTACGACATCTTCTCCACACTCCACCATCCGTTTTGCTTTTTCAATTGCCATTTCTGAAACTTGGATGTGCCGTTCAGGTTGTTCATCAAAAGTAGAACTTATGACTTCTCCATTTACAGTCCTGATGACATCTGTGACCTCTTCAGGTCGTTCATCTATCAGTAGAAATATGAGTGATACTTCTGGATGATTAGCCTCAATTCCACATGCGATGTTTTTCAGAAGCGTAGTCTTTCCACTGAATGGCGGTGCGACGATCAATCCTCGTTGTCCTTTACCGATAGGTGCTATGAGGTCAATAATTCGTGTTCCATGTTCTGAAGGTGTATGTTCCAGTTTGAATTTCTCATACGGAAATACCGGTCTGGGGGTGTCAAATGGTGTTCTGGTCTTGACAGTTTCGGGGGGTTGTCCGTTTACCTTTTCGATCTGCAAAAGTGCAAAGTAACGTTCAGTTTTGTTTTCCGATTTTTTTGGAGGACGAATCACACCTTCTACAACATGTCCTGTCTGTAAACCGAATAAACGGATCTGTGATGATGAGACGTATATATCCTCATCACTCTGCAGATAATTTGATCGGGGTGATCGGAGAAAACCGTAGTTCTGGTCCTTTTCGTCTAATATCTGAAGCACACCTTTACCGTATAAGGGTATGCTTTTCTCCGAAGCCATTTGAAGTATTCGCGTAATGAGTTCATCTTTACTTAACCCATTAGTATCTTCGATACCATAGGATTGTGCGATAGTATTTAATCCAGAAATCTCCATTTCCTGGAGCTTGCCTATGTCCAAGCTCTCCATAGTAATTTAACTCCTAAGTATTACCTGTATCTATTTTCATTTATTTTCTATAAACACTCTATTTAGTGAGTGATTTGATTGAAACTCATTGAAACAGAAGCAGGTTAATTATCTTGAATCGAACAGAAGCACAGAATTATGCGATCTGTTTATATATTATGACAATTAATTTCCCGGACGATGTGACCGGTCAAGTAAGATTATGCTGCTTTTTTGGATCGTTATACACATTCTAAAGCGTATACACATCGTGCCCGATGGGCAAACAACAACCAGTATTCATTGCCGATATGTCTTGGATGACATCAGTCTGACAAAAGCGGTATTGGGTATATTCTGGGGTCCGAGTGAAAGTATTGGCAGGAATTTAACATCCTTTGTGTGTTTTATGACAGAGAATTTGATCCGATATTTGAATCATATCACATTATATTATACATGAAATTAGAATAAACGTCAAGTCTTTTTTTACACCGAATTGGAAAATCTTGAGAAAAAGTACATTAGACGAACATTGTAAATCTGCAAGAATTACTCCGCAGTGCTTTCTTTAATTGACTTGAGACGACGTAGTACATCTGCATTATTACTATTCTGCTCTAAGAATTTTTCCCAGAGTGATGCTGCTTCATCGTTGTAGCCTTTTGAAACATAGTAATCCCCCAGTGCCAATACAGGTATATCTGATTTCGGATTCATCTTTATCGCTTCTTTATATGCTGCCACAGCGGCGTCTTCTTCACCTTTGAGTAGAGCTATTTCACCTTTCGCATAATGAAGTAACGTGTGATCTGGATATTTGGTTGATAAAGTTTCCAATAGTGTTTGTGCATCATCTTCTTTACCATATTTATGCAACGCAACAACTGCCAGTACAGTTCCCAAACCGTATTGGTAGGTCAACGTTCGCTTTTCTGCAGCACTGTCAGCACTATTGAGAAGTCGTTCTGCTATTCTCGCAGCTGATTTATATTTTATCTGCGCTTTATTAAACTGATCATACTTGTAGCAGATATCGCCAAGTGTTTTCATAGTGATGAATGAATCTCTTTTCTGTTCTACAAGGTCTTGAAAAATTATAGCTGTTTTTCTATCGTGTAGACGATAATGCAATACTTCAGCCAGACTTTGTAAAGCGTCAGTGTCTTCTGGGTTCATAGCGACTGATCGTTCAAAAGCGTCTCGTTCTTTTTCAGGTTCACCGAGCATCTGATATGTTTTACCAATAAACCAATAAACTTCTGCATCTTTGTTCCGATTTAAACCGACGACTGAGTTAAATGTCTCCAACGCTTTCTCGTATTCCTCATTTGAGTATTGATTCTGTCCTGAGCTGATGACTGCGTCAATAACTTTGCTATCCTTACTGGCTGCTTTTTTAAGGACAGCAGCTGCTTTCTGATGCATTCCGAGTTTTCGGTAGCAGATTGAGAGGCGTAGATATGCATAAGGATTTAGTTTTGCTTTTTCAGCTTCAGCTCTGGCGATTGCGTCAAAATAGAGTGCCCCTGCATCACGGTAATTCTCAGCGTCGTAGAAGAATTTTGCGATCATGAGTTCAGCGTCGTAATATGTGCCTTGGTCATCTGTTGCAATAGTAGTTCCACCACCGAAACTACTCATCACTTCTTCGGCAGATATACCGAATCCCGAATCTGCCATAACAGCTTTGCTTTTCACAACTGGACTTCTTTCAACGTTGCGAGGACGGTCTCTTTCTCTTCTTTCTTGTTGTCTTTTCATTGCGCGTCCGAGCTGTGTATCTTCAGGGTTTTCTGGTTTGGGAATTTCAGCATTGAGTTCAGCGAGTTCCGTCTTTGCTTTCTCAATTTGTGATTGTGCATCATCAAGTCTACCGTATTTTTTTACCATGAATTGAAGAGTTCGCTTCGCTTCAGTTTCATCCTTTAGATGCTGTCTTTGTATGCGTGCTTTATTCTCAAGTGCCTGTGCAGCCCGTTTACTCTGTGGATTTCTATTGGCAAAATTGTCAAATACCTCTACAGCTTGTTCAAATTTCTGTCCTTCTTCATAACTTTTCGCTAACATTAATTGTGCGTCATGACTTGTTTCAAGATGAGGATATTGGTTAACGATCATGTCAAAATGTGTTGCTGCTTCATCGTATTTTTCCCCTCTATAATAGTGCATCCCGAGTCGGTAGTGTGCTTCTGCTGCTTCATCACTCTCTGGGGCATCTGCGATAATTGCTTGATATGATTGAACCCCTTTTGCTGGTTGATTCATGCGTTCGATATTTAGTTTCCCAATAGCAAGTTGTGCTTTCCGAGCATCCTCTGTGCCTGGATTGGTATCAACGATGCTTTGGTATGCCTCTAAGGCTCCACGGTAATCTTTTGCTTCAACCAATTGATCAGCACTGTTCAATGCGCTGCCAGACAAACACCCCACCTGTCCCAATGATACTAAAACGAATGCTGCGATTAATATACAGTTGACATATTTCATTGTACTTCTCCTTATTTATACGCTAATACATCTGTCTGGATGAACATAAATCTACTAACCCAAGAATATCTTGATATGTATAACCTTCCTTCTCAATCAATTCATTGCAGTCTATTCTGTTTTTCTCATCTGGTCCTTTACCCGCTGCAAGTATAGCGTTTGTAAGCCAACTGGTACGAACTCCGTTGACACCTGAAGTATAGTTGGCATCATATTCACCCTTGACAAGTCCGCATAGTTGGTCTACTTTACTTTTTGGATATCCTTCAGGACGTGGATATGAAATTGGCTCTGGTTCTCCATCTTTTGGTATGAAGTTTATCCCTTTTTTAATCTCAATAGTCCCTTCGTCCCCCTCGAGTATGACCCATTCTTCAAATCCAGTCTGTGTATTACCCATGATTGTAATAGTTCCTTCAGCACCGTTATCAAGTTTGACATCAGAATAGGAGTTGATTTCAACGAACTTTGGTACGAGATTGCCGTCGTTATCCTCAAACTTCATATCCGTTGTGCCGTAGACTTCAGCAGGTAATGCATTTGTCATCCAGAGGAAAATGTCCTGTAAGTGACTACCCGAGTCGTTTGGCTGTCCGCCACCAGAAAAACGGGGATCCCCACGCCATCCACCGGCACCCCAACGTTGCGCCATGTAGACTTCAAACTTCTTAAGGTTTCCGATTTTCCCTTCAGCGATTGCCTGTCTTCCCGTGATATAGGTATTATCGTAGTGGCGTTGGTATCCACCGACGAGGTGTAAATCGCTACCGATAGCGATTTTCGTTATTGTGATTGCATCACCGACGATGTTTGCCATCGGTTTTTCAACGATGACATGACACCCTGCCCGGAGTGCGTACTTTACATGAATATCGTGTAAAGAATGGGGTGAGAAGACTCCAACAATATCTAAGTCTTCGTGATTGAGCATCTCAATAAATTCATGCTCCCCCAGATAGCGTTTGAGGTTGTTGGGTTTGTAATCTTCGACGCGTTGTTGTAGTGCATTTTCTAATGCGTCTAAACTACCCTCATGTGCGTCAGCAGCAGCGACGACTTCGGCGTCCGGACGCGTTGCAAATCCCATTGTGTTTCCACGACCAGCACCACCTGGTCCAATCACCCCAACTCTTAATATGTCATTCTTGCTTGCCATTCTACTTAGTTCTCCAAGGTATGTCAAATTATTGACAGTCGTAGGTTCAATTTGTATACTCGTATACAGGCAATGTTATAGTTTGTATAGGTTTCTGTTCCTTCCACACAATTTGTTGTAAACGATCAACAGTTTCGGGTGAGAAAAATTGTTCACCTGTTTCAAGGTTGACTCGGGCAGGTGTATTTTTAATAATGATCAACTTGCCATCTATTTCAAGTATGTAAGTAACCTTCTGATCAATTAGGGTTTCATCCCAGACTACTTTGTCTTTCATTTTTTCCTTATTTTAAAAACAATTTTTCAACCAAGTCCAATTATACTGTGATTGTATAATAGAATATCACAAATTTTGAAGTGCGTCAATTTATTTATAAGTAATCCATTAGTATATCAAACAGCATACTTATCCACTAAATACTTTAAATAATTTTCTGAGAGGATCATAAAACTCATCAACAACCCGTTCTTTAAGTGGGATGATCGCATTGTCAGTAATGGTGATATGTTCAGGACAAACTTTCGTACAGCATTTGGTGATGTTACAATAGCCGATGCCGTCCTCATTTTTCAATTCTTCCAACCGATTTTCTGTATCTATGGGGTGCATTTCTAATGCGGCAGCATAGACTAAGTAGCGAGGACCTATAAACGCATCATGAAGCTCATGTTCCCGTAGAACATGGCAAACATCTTGGCACAAAAAGCACTCAATACATTTTTTAAACTCTTGGATATGATCTATATCGACCTGTTCCATTCGCCAGGTACCATCTTCAGCATCTGGGGGTCGTGGTGTGAAAGGTTTCATCTTTTCTTTGACTTTGTAATTCCACGAAACATCCGTAACAAGGTCTTTGATGAGAGGAAATGCACGCATCGGTTCAACGGTGACGGGTTCGTCAAGCGGTAAATCGCTAAGACGTGTCATACACAGTAATTTAGGGTTTCCGTTAACTTCTGCCGAACAGGATCCACATTTACCTGCTTTACAATTCCATCTGACAGCAAGGTCATTTGCTTGTTCTGCTTGGATTCTGTGGACTGCGTCTAAAACCACCATCCCTTCAGATACTTCTGTTTCGTAATCCACAAATTCTGCTGCATCCGCATCGCCACGCCAGATTTTAAATGTTGCTTTATCCATCCTTTATTCCTTCCAGTATATGCCTTCTGTTATGTTTATCCCATTTCCTCAATAATTTGTCGTTGTTCATCTGTCAATTCAGGAACCTTCTCGCGTCGAATAGACATTGTATTGTCATCAGCTTTATGGATAATGGTATTGTATTTTCCAGCACCGGGTTCCTCCTTCTCAGGAAAGTCATCGCGTGAATGTGCGCCGATGCTTGCTTTTCGTTCGAGCGCAGCAAGCGCAATTGCCTCTGACACAGTAAGGAGACAGTCAAGATCGAGGGCAGTATGCCATCCTGAATTGTATTCCCGATTGCCGACTACGTGAGTGTTCTCAGCTTTTTCACATAACATTTTTATTTCTTCAAGTGCTTGATTCAGACTTTCTTGACTTCGAGCAATGCCAACTAATTGTTGCATCTTTTCCTGTAATTGTGATTGGATTTCATAAGGATTATCACCTTCTGGAGGATTATCAAAAGGTTTCAAGACGTGTTGTGCAATCTCCTCAATATGGCTTTCCTCAATTGGAACAACATCGTTTTCCACTGCAAATTGTGCAGCGTACTCTCCGGCGCGTTTACCAAACACAAGCAGATCAGACAGTGAATTCCCACCGAGTCTATTTGCCCCGTGTAATCCTGCTGCACATTCACCTGCTGCGAATAGACCGGGAACACATGTCATCTGAGAATCTGCATCAACCCGAATACCCCCCATTATATAATGTGTTGTTGGACCCACCTCCATCGGTTCTTGTGTAATGTCAATATCTGCAAGTTCTTTGAATTGGTGGTACATACTGGGTAGTTTTCTACGGATATGTTCTTCAGCATTAGGCAGTTTTTCTTTAATCCAAGCGATATCCAAGAAAACCCCGCCGTGTGGACTACCTCTTCCTTCCTGTACTTCCCGCACAATACATCGCGCAACATGGTCTCGCGTCAAAAGTTCTGGGGGTCTACGTGCCTCTCGGTCTCCTTGTGTGTATAACCACCCCTCTTCTGGACTATCAGCTGTTTGATTTGCATATAGTTCCGGTATATCGTTGAACAAAAACCGCTGTCCTTCGCTATTTGTCAGGATACCGCCTTCACCTCTAACACCTTCAGTAACTAAAATCCCCTTAACACTTGGGGGCCAAACCATTCCTGTGGGATGAAATTGGACGAACTCCATATCAATCAGTTCAGCACCTGCGTGATATGCAAGAGAGTGACCGTCACCTGTATATTCCCAACTGTTACTCGTAACCTGATATGCTTTCCCGACACCCCCTGTGGCTAAGACAACTGCTTTCGCAGAAAAAACCTTGAATCTACCCTTTTCTCGTTCATAACCGATAGCACCTGAAACTCTATCACCTGTCTTCAGGAGGGAAATGATGGTATTCTCCATATAGACATCAATACCTTGGTGAATTCCGTGGTCTTGTAATGCGCGGATCATCTCTAAACCGGTTCGGTCACCGACGTGAGCGAGTCGTGGGTACTGATGTCCTCCGAAGTTGCGTTGCAGAATACTTCCATCTTCTGTGCGGTCAAAGAGTGCTCCCCATTTTTCAAGTTCACGCACGCGTTCTGGTGATTCTTTCGCATGTAATTCTGCCATACGTGCATCAGATAGATACTGACCTCCCCGCATAGTATCGGCAAAATGCGCTCTCCAACTATCTCTCTCGTCTACATTTGCTAAAGCTGCAGCGACTCCGCCTTCCGCCATGACAGTATGTGCTTTGCCGAGTAAGGATTTGCATACCAAACCGACCTTCAGATCGCCTGTAGATGCTTCAATCGCAGCGCGTAATCCAGCTCCTCCAGCTCCAACTATTAATACATCATAATCAAAAGTCTCATAAGATGCCAAGTTAAAATTTCCTCTCTCAGCAATGTAAAATGTACATCACTTAAAATGTAATATAATCTTTCCAACCCGTTGTTGCAATTATGCGAACATAAAGATCGGAGAATCCAACCCAACACAAACTCATCCATGCCCACAGCATGTGCCGACGATTAAGGCAACTGATACAGTTATACATATTTCTTCGAATCGGTGCTTTTGATAGTAAATCAACTATACCGCCAACCAAATGCCGTAATGAATGACACCCGAAAGTATATCCACCCAATAAAACCACATTAATCGCTAAAACAATTGTGCCGATACCGATTCCAAATGTTTTACCACCATTACCATCACTAAACCACAACGCTTCCCAGACATCATAAGCAAGGAGACCAACTATCACTATCGCTATATATAGAAAATAGCGGTGTATATTTTGAACAATTAAAGGGAAAGATTGTTCCCCCCGATAGCCTTTACGCGGTTCCGATACAGTGCATGATGGCGGATCAGCCCAGAATGCTTTGTAATATGCTCCCCGATAATAATAACAGGTAAAACGAAAACCGAGTGGAGCCCAAAGGATAAGAACTGCTGGTGTGATCAGTGCTGGCATCCAATCAGGCATTGCACCAAACCAACTGTGTGCTATAGTATGATCATCAATACCGAACAGAAGCGGTGAATAGAAAGGTGTCAGATAAGGTGCATGTTCAGGCAGAAAATGTGTACCTTCAAATACACGAAAGGTTGCATATATTATAAACGTTCCTAATCCAAGAAATACGACTAAGGGTTGAACCCACCAAGTATCTTTTCGTTGGGTTTGGAAAGGACGGTGATCAGTTAATGTTAATTCTGGGTGCGACATAGGCGATTTTTCCTTCAATATTTAAAAGATTACCACATTTGAGCAATAAGTGCAAGGATGTTAAGAGTCGTGCGTATATCAGGTTTTTCTTTCATTTACCTCTTCTTTAGTTTTTGGTGATGGCGGGGGCAGATATTTGAAACCGAGTGCTTTCCATTTCTTTTGGTTCGCTTTCAAGTAATCGTAGAGTTCTTGTGTAGAATTGAATTGAGCAGACAATTCCTCTTTTATTCGGTAGCATTCTTCAAGGATAGGATCTGTGCGTGTATCAGGTTTCTCTTTCACGTGCATCTCCTCCATTAATTCTGTTGGTGTGCAGAGGTTTGTAGGTTTGAACCCAGCGGCCTGACAAACTTCGTTTATCAGATTACGTTTGGTTTCGTTTACAATGTGCTTATAACTGACAACAGTTGTTTCTACATAAACTCTTGGCTTAACTTCTGAATATTGTAACATGAAGTAACATCTTTGTCAAATCAACGAGAACTAAAATCAGAGGCATTCAATAGTCGGTAAACTACATGTACTGAGACATGTTTCTTCTGTAGGAGGGAACTCCGATTCCCGACTAAACGCTTTGATAGTCGGCTTGCGGAGTTCCCTCCTACAGAAGAGGTGTTGTTATGTTAATTGGATAATATCTGTAAGAAACTGCAAAAACTCGACAATTGAATGCCTCTGGAACTAAAATTTAAGTGCTTGGTTACAACTTCAACGTATGTGTCAGTGGTTCCCAACCGAGCAACCTTTTTGCTTTTGAGAGATTAATTTCTTTCTGTTCATGGTCTCCTGCTATAAAGACGGCGTCAAAACCTTCATGATCTACCGAAATTGCTGCAAGATATGCGCGTGCTAAATCCTCTTCATCTGTCCACCATATATGAACGGATGCATCTTTCGGCAGATTTCGTCTTTCTAACCACTGTTCCCGCGTTGAAGGTCCCGTGATTCGTAAAGCAATTAAGGACATATCGTGTTCACGAGCAAAGTATTCACAGACCTGCTCACCGAAACTTTTGGTCAATCCGTATACACCCGGATTATCTCTCGGAACAACATCTTCATACGGGAAACTATTTCTTGTGCGTTCATGAACGGTGAATGTGCTTGTATATACGCCGTGCTTGATCCCTGATTCCTTGGCAGCATGGAGTAGTATATGTAATCCTTTTGCATTGACATCATAGTTAGCAACAATATCTGGAAAATCAGCGACAGATGAGCGATCACTCGTCGGACGTAGCATGACCATATAGACAAATGTATCCATTCCTTTTAAGGCTTCCTGAACAATGCTTGGGTCTGTTACAGAACCTTGAATGTATTCTACAGAATCATTTTTGGCTACAGAATCATCTTTGGGTGGGTTTACATCAAGAATACGGAAATTGTGATGTTCCTTCATGTAAGGTATAGTCATCGTCCCAACATGTCCCGATCCTCCAACGAGTAAAACATTCATAAATCACCTATTCAATATATCTATAATCCCCATGTTTTATACGTAGATCAAATGCATCCTCTGGATCCCATGTTGGCATATCTGATGGCACTTCATAAGCGAATTGCTCAGTATCAGATTCATATTGATGCGTATTGCGTTCATGGAGGGCGCGCTGATACATTTTACAACGTTGTGTAAAGAAATCGTTTTGCCACCATTTGTACCGTTCATTCCATTGCGGTGTCCGCTGGTCAAAATAGATAACTCTTCGCAACGTATCACTTGTATTGATCTTACTCCCATGCAGAAC
Source organism: Candidatus Poribacteria bacterium (assembly GCA_965205065.1). Taxonomy (GTDB): domain Bacteria; phylum Poribacteria; class WGA-4E; order WGA-4E; family WGA-3G; genus MSPOR6. Next base: position 795,933 of record CBDBFT010000001.1, read on the forward strand.
TTTGGTATGATGCAGTAGAATATCACCTGGGTCAACTTCAGCAGGAACAGCATCGGAACGATTAAAATTCTCTTCACCTTTATCTATTTCCTCTTGTGCCTTTTCAATACTCCACAGATGACTTTTCGGAATAACCCAGACACAACCGTTATCAACGGTGGATTTATCAATATAGATATCAACGTTAAAAATCGGGTGGTTCTCACGAATTGCATTACCATCACGGTGCCATCGAACAGAAGACCCGTGTTTAGGTAGTTTGAAAACGAGTGATTCATAACATGGAACAAAATCTGGTCCGATGATTCTATTCAATAGATCACCTATAAAGGGGTGACCAAGTAATCGGAGTGAAAATTCATTGGGATGTGAGTGAAGATAGGTGAGATAGTAAGGAATTCCTTCAGGACCCCGCATACACCATTCATCTGCAGGTCCCCCATCCAAGATTTCATCTATGAGTCGTTGACTTTCCCGCTGAATTACTGCGAGTTCATCAGGTTGTATCACCTTTTTGAGGATAAGGTAACCGTTATCATTGAAGAATTGAATCTCATTGTTCGTGATTTTTTGCATAAAGTCGTTTCCTTTCTTACGTTTGCGCTACCGTGATAGGAGATGTGCTTCTGTTTTATATGTCGTTTCTATTTGATGTTCCCTGGGCAGATAGATTGCAACCGAGATGTCAATACCGTGTAGATATTGACACATCAAGGGACCAACCTCTCTCCAGTCCAAACCTCCCAATCCACAACCGAGTGCTGGCATGGCAAGTGATTGAATTCCTTCCTTTTGAAAATTGTCGCGAACCCATGCAAGACCGCCTTCAACATCATCTAAACGGGAGTTGTCTTTCCAATGCCGTTTCGTCGCGAAAAGCAGGAACCACTTCACAGCATTAGGCGTAACAAGTGGTGTCCCAAGATCAGCTAACTCCTCATCTAATGAACTTTCACGTTTGTAGAGATAGGGTTTTGTTGCAGTAATTCGCTTTGCTCGGCAAACATCCTGATATGCCACATAGACATCGGGAAATTGGTATTTAGTGCGTGAAGCTAATCCTTTTCCCATCACGCCTTGTAGATTAACGCTAATTGTTAGTGTCTGTAGGTTTGAAAAGAACATATCTCCATCAATTAGTGAAATGTTCTCACCGATTCTTGTCCGACTATAAGGTTGGAAGAACATATCTGGTTCGGAACTAACGGGAACATGGGAATTGCCTATTTTATCCTTGACAGCATCTCGTACTGAATTGTTGGCTACATAAATTGTTTGAATATATTCAGCTTTGACGTGATCAGGAATTAAACATTCAGCCATAATTTTGCGTTTGGATCCGTCATCTCTGTTCCACCAATCGTTTTTGATTATTGACCACTGCTGCCTAAGCACTTCCAGACCTTTGGAAGGGTAGTGAAATTGCGTTGTTTCATGCGCTGCGTTTCCATCCGTAATATATGCCCCTTGTTCATTCAACACTCTCTTGTTAACGCCAACAACAGCCAGATTCTTTGCATCTTTTTCATGGACAACGCGATACATCATAGCGTTACGGGGTTGGAAGTAGAGGTTCGCATAAGACCAGAGACTTCTTTTATCTGGTGCATTTATTTGGTTTGGTCTATTGACGATATCTGCGTCATAGATATGGGTAGAATGCACCCCTTCTGCTTCAATTTTTTCGTGGGAGTAAACCCCTCGCGAAAGGATAGAAGGTAAGTTGTCTATGTGCGTGATGTAGTAGAGTTCTTGTATGTCTAATTTTTGCATAATTATTTCGAATCGGTAAGCAAACTTTGTAAGTAGACTGTTTGAAGGTGTCTTTTGGATCTAAACAATCAATTACTTCTCCATTCGGCATAGTAACGCGAAGACGACGACTGAACGAATCTTTATCTTTCGAAGGTGGTCTATCAATACCACGCAACTCACATACAATTGTAATTATGATAGCACATTTTGAGAAAACTTTCTATAAGAAAGGGTTTGTAAGTATTCTGTCACCTTTTTTCATAAGAGACGGCACTTTTTCATAAGAGACGGCACTCGGAGATTGCCTACTACTATTAAGAAGAGACAGCACTCGGAGATTGCCTACTACTATTAAGAAGAGACGGCACTCGGAGATTGCCTACTACTATTAAGAGGATATGAAATCTCAAAACTTCATAGTAAATCTCCTTCTTAAAAAATGTTACGAATTTCGTACAATTCGTAACATTGGTAAATTGGCGTTGCGAGCAGTGCCTGTATGGTTGCATAGGGGTTAAAATCGGATCTTCAAAAAAATATTTTCTGCTGACATTGAAAGGTTTTCATTTCTGAAGGTTTATCTTTCTGTGAAACGCCTTCTAAAGGTAACGCTGAGTTAATCGCATTTAGCGGGGAAATCCTGTAATTTCGTAGGGTGTCTCCTTTCAAAAGTGTACCATATGGTACAAAATACTGTACCGTGGTACACTTTGGTACATTGGCTGTGGCGTTAGTTACAGTAAGGTTTTGTAGCGTGTTTTTTGACAGGTTCAAAATTTTAAAATTCCTCATTGGTACGAAATTCTCGTCATGTTGGAATATGCATGAAAATATTGGCTTTTTTCTGATATTGTGATCATTTCTGTACATTTTGTAGAATAGCATTGTCAACACCTTTTTGCATAAACTTTTGGTTATCTATTTAATAACTTTTATTTTATTGTAACATATATAAAAAGCAGATGTCAAGTTAAAATTAGAAGGTCGGAAGAGTGGAAGGATGGAAGAGTGGAAGGATGGAAGGGGGACCAGGATTATCAGGATTGGTCCAGGATAAGAGGGGAAGGGGAGGAAGGGTGGAAGAGTGAAAGAGGAGAAGGATGGAAGAAGGGTTAAAGAATGGAAGAGGGATGGAAGGGTGGAAGAGAGGAGGGGTGGAAGAGAAGTGGGGTGGAGAGTTGGAAGAGGGAAAGGGTATGTAAAGTGTTTGGCATGTGTGTTGTCTGAATCGCGGATTACGCGGATTACGCGGAAATAGGTTTTTGCTGACATTCGCGCATTGTGTGAAAGGAACACTGAATTGTTCAATAGCACTTTCCAGAGTCTTCGGTTTGATTATTTATGCAATTGAAACTATTCTGAGAAACAGAGTCAAAGATGAATGTTGTAGAAAGAAGCACAATCAAGGATGAATGTGCTACAAAGCAACGCACAATCTGGAAGTATATTAATTATCATAGTAAACAACCTATGACATACACATAAGACCTAATATTCCCAACGACCGATCCTTATTCTAAAAAATACCCAGTTTGCAAACATCTTAAATACATGTTATAATAATTACACTTAGATATAGCCTACACTCCGCACTTGTTTTTATTCATTTTTATAATTTCAGTTTAAACCCGCATCACACAAGGATTCGTAAACAATAATGGAGTTTTTGAGTTCTATACTTTGAGCCAGAGTCCATAATGTTATGCTAACTTTTTAAATAAAAAACACTATGAATTACCAAATCAAGAAGAACTTGAAGATGGTAAAAAACACTTAACAATTAGGAATAAAGATGATATTAATTCATTCATACCTTTAAATAGTGAAAATGAATGGTGTGGCTGGGCAAATGCAGGTATTTCCGAAAAAATACATGGCGAACCTACTCCGAACCTGCCAAACTGGTATTTAGATTTTCCAAAAATGAATGATTGGACTCATTGGTTTTACTCACACGCAAAAAGTCGTTTTGTCTACGATGTTAGTCACGGGGAATACAATAGATTTGAATCTTATTTTTATATGCCAAACCCATGCAATGAGAAAGGGTCTGTTAAGGTTATATGTTTTGCTGATAATATACAAATATATGAATCTGAAGTATTGCGAGGGTCTAATGCACAAAATAAACATTTCCAAATCGACTTTCCGAAAGACACTAAAAGGCTTACTATTGAAATTACGGATGCAAATGACGGTATCACTTGTGATCATTTTGTTTTTGGTGAAGCTGTAGTAAAAATAGTAGAGGAAGATAATATTAATCGAGATGAAAATGAAGATGAGAATAAAGCACCTGATGAAATCATTTGTGAAGATTGTATTGATAGCGATTCTAATCAAAGATCTGTTGATCCAAAACGAAAATTAACAACGCAATGGTCAATCTTAAAATCCAGAAAATTTTAAGATTATTATACATATATAATCAATCACTATGTAGGATAATTATTTATGTTAAAACTTCGTCAAATACAGAGATTGGAGATACACATGGAACCTGAAATTAAAGATAAGATTACGAGTTCGTGAAATTGAAATATTAGATAATGAAGATAATGTTATTGCTCGTGTTGGCGCTAAAGATGGTGCGTATAACAAAAATGATAAGACTAAATCAGTAAACGTTATAACCGTATATGATTCAGATAATTCGGCTATAGTTAAAATCGGTAAAGATGAAGACGGTGGCAGATTTTCTGTTTTAGGTTCTAATGGTTCAGTTCATATATATACTGGTTATAATGGTGGTGTAATAAGGGTTTTCCATTCTGACAACGATAGCTCATGCAAAATAGATATATCTGCAAATGAGCAGTATCAGGGTATTTTCGGATTTTATAATATAGGGTTTATTGAAATCCATAAAGATGAAAATAAAATAAGCTTTGAAGCTGATGTTAATAACGGTTCTGTATCTATACGAGGTAAAAATGGAACCATAGAAACCCTTAAAAAGATTTTTAACATAGGTAGTTAAAGTCCATCTCATATTTTTAACATGTTAATGACAACCTTTTCGCTATATAGAGCGGAAGGACTATCTCTTATATAAGGAGAACATTATGAACCGTAAAATGTATTGGGGAGTCGCTATCCTCATTCTTTTAATCGGAACTGCTGCCGTGTTTATTATTCAGCACGAGCAAGCAGAAAATAGTAAACTGGAAGTCCAGTTAAATGACGCACAAAAACTGGCAGATGAGATCAAGCAACGAAAGATTGCGGAGAATGACCCACCATCTGAAGAACCAATATCTAAACAGGTGCAACCGATGGCAAATGACGATGTGCAAATAACGGATGTTCCAATTGAAAATTCACAGCAGAACGATAGTGTTGAAACTGTCCATGTTGAGAATTATTTAGAGGGTTTAACCGATATTGACATTTTTGAGTCTGTTGTGATTCCAACAGATGAGGAACTGGCAAGTTACAGCAATGGAGACATCCTGGAACTTAATGGTAAATTTCTTGAATTAGATATAAAGCTGAATGGGATATACGATAAATATTTTAAACAGATGAGTGCAAGTTCAGATGCAATGTCTACAGTTTTTAAGAGTGGCGATAATGGAGCTGTAGATCAATGGCTTAATCAAGAAACCCAGTTCATTGAAATTGGGAAGCTTCTAAATGAACAAAGAGAACGGCTGCGTAAAGAAAAGAGTCGTGTTCGACAGCATAGGAGGGGGTACTAACGATGAAACTTAGAAAATATTTTACGCTTGCATTACATTGCTTACTCGTTTTCGGTTTTTGTTTGCCATTGATAGCAGAAGAAGAAGAAGATGAACCTGATTTGTCATCGAGAGCAGAGATAGCAAAAATGATGCAACCTAAAACATTAGTTGAAGCTCAAAAAGCCTTTGAGGATTTAGATCATTACTACAGCGTATCTCATAAATGTTTTAGTGACATACGTATGCAAGCAAGAAGTACAAAACCTAAAAAGTTTTCAGCATAATATTCCCACCGAACAACTAAACGCCGAAAATCCTCCAACCAACTGAAAAATCTTTCTACTTTGAAACGACGCTTATACCGTCGTAAACGCCGACCATCCTGTGTAGCCGGTTTTTTACGATTCTTTTTATGAGGTGCTACCATTTCAATACCACGCCCCCGTAAAGACGCATCTAATGGATCAGAGTCATAAGCTTTGTCCCCAATCAACACTGCGGGGAGTTCGGATGTCCAACAGGCATCCAATGCAGGTTCAACCAAGCGCACTTCATGGCAAGAAGCATCGGTAATCAGAATACTCACAGGACTACCAGACTTTTCTGTAATCGCTACCACTTTTGTCCCTTTGCCACACTTCGTCGGACCAACACAAGTGCCTCCTTTCTTGGCAGCAACGAATTTCGCATCAATACTACACTCACTCATATTTATTTTTTTTTCGCTTTTCAAGCATTTCTGTGAGTGTCATTTGAACTTTTTCAAGCGTTCCATCCGATGACCATTGCTGAAAACGACGATGACAAGTTTGATAGGAGGGATACTTTTCTGGTAAAAACCGCCAAGGGGATCCTGTTTTCAACACCCAGAGTATACCATCTAACACTTCTCTATTACTACGCCAAGGCCTCCCCCGATCACCTGATGGCAATTCAGGCAACAGAGGTTCAATAATTTCCCATTCTTTATCGCTCAGTTCCATGTAAACATCTCCATATTTATAGTCTTACTACAAATATAACAGAAATGCGGATTTTTTAAAAGTCATATTTTCAATCTTCTGATTATTTATGAGATACGCTCAAGTAATTTGCTCTGTGCCCTCAACCCCATATGTGCTTCAGGTTCATCAATACACATCGCTGCATTTGAGTAAAATTCTTTTCTGATAATAAAATCAAGAAGTAAATCAAATGCTGCTTTTTCACCGCCTGATAGATTGACGAAGTTGTACTTTTTAGCAGCCCCTTTCTCAAAGTAGAAAGTTCCTCTACCTTCAGGGTCTTGAAGAGAATGTAGACGTAAGTCAGGAAAAATAGACAGTAAAGAATCTCGAACTTGCCCTATAACTTGCTCTCTAATATCCGTATTGCTCCGTTCTTCTGGGTTAAAGACTTCCCTCATAATTTGCCAATATATTCTCTGATAATTTTTTTGGACTTCAGTATCAGGAGTGGAAAAATTTCACTGACCATCTAGTTACAAATATTCACTCTCATCAATTTTAGACATTGTGGAAACACTAAACTTTGGAGTGTGCCGATACGCTGAACGCATATAACAGGCTTCTCCCAAATTTGAAGGGGATCATCAGCATTAATAGTTATGCCTAAAGCACTAAAATCTAAACGTGAACGAGAACCTACTGGTTCCCCATCTCTCAATAAATACTCTGGATCATAGATGCTATTACGCTGATCTTTTCCCCAAACGTTAATAACTTCAAACAGGGATGATTTTCCACTTCCACTAGGACCAACTAAAATAACAAGCTTTGCTGTATCGGGAATATTTTCAATGGGACTTACGCAAATTGAACGAATATCGGATTTTAGACGGTAAAAGCCGTTATATTCCAATATTTTAAACCCTCTAAATACCCTTATCAGAGGGACTTTAAGAAAAATACGTCTGTCCTACGTTATTTCTCGTTAGTGTTTTCCTGTTTTGGTTCGTCTACTTCAAGGACTTGTGCGACAGGGGGTAGTGGTCGGTGTTCGTCAAAGTGACTCGCGTAAACAGGTTCTGGTTCGTCTACTTCAAGTACTTGCACGACAGGATCCCCGATTTTGACAGCACTATCTGACTCCTCAAGATCATCAGTAGTTCCACCTGTTATGTGTAGAGTTTCGTACTTCGTCACCCATTCGGGTGGCATGAGGGCGCGGGCAAATGGACCAAGAGATATGTATCCCCCTGAACCTCCAACGTTCACCTTCTTTTCTCGGTATGTACTTGCGACTGCCAGTTTTTCTTGCACATGTGTCACGCGGACCCTAACTTTCGGGAATTCAATAGAACCTAAAGAATCACCGGTATCAGGATCTTCTATATCTTGTCCGTTGGGATCAATAATATCAAAATACATTCCAACAGATACACCGTTTACATGTCCCAAGTTTAATGCAATTCTTCTTTCGTCAAGTATTCGTGCTACTTTTCCTCTAATTAGTTCAGTCATTAGCCATCATCCTCCCTGCTATCAGATTGTAGTTCTTGCTTTAACGCTTGCACTTCTTCTGGAACAATGTCGTTCCAATCTTCTAACGCATGATCTGCCGTGATTAGTTGTGCGGCAATAATTTCTTCAATTCGAGCAAATAGCATTTCGTATTCTTCTTGAGATTCGGAACTATTTGATGATTTAATTATGTTTGCTGCTTTTCGGAGAGTCAAGTAGAGGAAAATGAGTCTACGAAAAGCAGACTTTGCGTGCGGTTTTATTATTTCTCCTGCTGCCTTTCTTACTGACTTCTGCCCGACCCAATACGAAACACCACATCCTATTGCTAAGGCAATGAATTGCAATAAGACACTTTCCAAACTGGAAGATCACGTCTTGCTGCAAAGTACACAATAACACCTATCAATACTAAGACAGCTAAGGCAATTAAACCTTGCCAAATCCATTGGGAATTTTTCTGCTTATCGGAATTATCTTTTTCCAAATTATAGCCTCTTGTCAAGTTTAGAAATTTTATACAATTATAGCATTAAGATTTGTATTCTGTAAACCCATCAGGCAGCTGCTGAAATGTTGTCGGTTGATATATCCGACAACTCTCCTCATCAACAAATACAAAGTCATAACTTACATCTGCTGAGACATTGTTAACATCCTCACACCATTGTGCCAAGCGTTGCATCTTGAGCGGCACATCTAAATCCGCTAATCCCTTCGTTTCTACGACAACGACACTGACATCTGTCAACTTGACAATAAAATCGGGATAATAGTTAGCAATATCGCCATCGGCATTGACATAATCAAGTTTGAAATGCACCCCGTAGTAGTTTTTGGCGTAGGAGACAACATCTGGACATTCTTCCAGAAACTTGGCAAATTCCAACTCCAAATGACTATCACCTGTGATAATGTTAAATACAGACTTTGTCGGCACCAAATGTTCTCTATCTTTGACCATAAAAGGTCTTGTACTGCTAATTTTAGTTGTTTCGTTTAACTCTGCATTTCCTTTGTCCTGGACTGTAAGTTCGTTATCGGTTTCATACAACTTGTGAAAGAAACTCCACGCTATAGCGAGACTCATTACCTTTGTTTTGCCAGTGCCTGTTGCCATTTTTATGACAAACCGTCGCCAGTTTTCATCAAACAATCCTGCTGAAACAAAACCGGAACTGTCAAACCGCATCAGGTCGAATTCATCTTTGACCTTGACGACATCATAGAGATAGATGATAGTTTCGAGTGCTTCGCGTTGGGCAAAGTAATATTGAAACTGCTCCATTGTGCCATCAGACTCTTCTTGCAGGTGAGGTGTTTTGAACCACCAATTGAGGAGTGCTTTGCTTGTTTCTGATGCACCTTTGTAGTTGTCGTCACGCCATATCTTTACCGCATCACGGATTTTTTGAACAAGCGGAGGAAGTAACATGCCGCTACCCATTAAGGACAATTGCGTTGCATCTGGCGTCCATCTAATTGAAGGATCAATGATTACATACGGTGATTCGGGGAAATCAGTGTGTAATGGCATAACTACAGGAACTCCTTTGTGAATAGCAGCTTGATTCACAAACTCAACAATCCGCGCAATCCGCGTCATCCGTGATAATCCGCGATTCTGACAATTAAGTGGCAAAATCTTTGCGCGTCCGTTTATGTAAATAGCACTCCGTTGGAGTGCAGCCCGTTGACAATCCTTTTTCTATAGACATATTGCTCCGCTGGAGCAAGGGATCAGCGATCCTTTTTCTTAAGTGACAAAGATTTTAAATACCCTTCAATAGCGACAATCAGCGTACACAAATTTATATCGTACCTGCCATTTTACGTGCAACCCAGAACAATCCTAATAATAAAATTATCAATCCACCCCAAAACGGGTGCGCCCAAATTCGGGTTCTCTTGACGATAGGTTCTGGTTCTGGTAATGCTGATAGATGATCCAACAACGTTCCAACGTCAGCGATAGAGACTAACTTACCATCCGTAATCTTAGCGATTTCTTCCAGCACATCAAAACGTGCCAAACGTCCTTGCTGCTCTCTGTTCAAACCTTGCACGGATAAATCTGTCTGAACAGATGCTCCTGTCTCACTACTGGTCGCAACAAGACGGTAGTTGCCAGATTCTTTCGGCACAAACGTCCCAACAAACAACCCTATTGCGTCTTCTACTCCAGGTTGAAGACGTATCGTATCCGTTTTACCTGATGGTGAAATCGCTTGCACAGTAACTGTACCCCTATTCAATGGACCGCCTACATTGTCAATTACATTCGCGTTTAGGGTCAAAACATCATCAACATGCGGTCTGTCAGGTGAGTAGAACAGTCGTATAGCTTCACCTTGTGCCATCTGTCGTCGATACGCCATCCAACGTGCTACTTGACTCCAGAAACGATAGTGGTACTTATCTTCAACGCCATGTCGCCAACGCCATGCGCTGTCAGTTCCCATAAATAGCACTTTTCCTGTACCGTAAGTCTTTGTAACGATGAGGGGTACGCGTCCGGATACAGTAGCAATCTGATCGTGTACTGCCAGAATTTCCGTTCCTACCTTAGCACGTTGGACACCTGCATACCAGAAGAATCCTGGCAATCCCCGCCATACATCGCTGTTATCAAGGTCAGAATCACCAAGCCGGGTTAACAGACTCCGTTGCCCGGGTTCGGTGAGTGCAAAATAACCTTGATTACTTGTCCCGACTCCTTTCGGCATCGTTGCGTCTAACACCACCGGATATAAGTCAGCAAGTGGACCTGTAGTTAACGACTCCTGTGCTCCTTTACGTCCCGGTATAAATACGATTCCAGCAGCTTGTGCGCTGACCAGTTTACGTAGGTCTGTTGCTTGTTCAACTGTTAACTGTCCTGATGCAATTCCGACATCTCCAAGAAACACGACATCAAATTTTGTAAGTTCTCTTTCATCCGGCATCGTTTTAATATAGGTTCTACCACCACCCATCTCCGGCAACTCAGGATGAAAGAGTAGGCATGTCACATCAACACCAGGGTCCCGTTCTAAAGCATTACGAAGGTATCGGTATTCCCAACGCGGATAAGATTCAATCACGAGGACTTTCAACTGTTCTTTCCGTATAGATATTGGAGCGGAAAGTTGATTGTTTTCAGGAATTAACTCCTCCATATCCTTTTCAATACGCAAACTGAGTTCGAAATCACCTGTCTCCATCGGAGTCCAGGCGATACTGTCCTGTGCTTTTCCCATTGCTGGGACAGTGATAGTCTTTGAAATGGTAGCTTTATCATCAACGCTCATAGTGAGGTTTACAATTTTGTCCTGTCCAATTGTGTTTTGCACCAGATATGGAATGCGTAGTTGCTTCTTTGTTACACCGTAAGTCGGTGCATCCATACTAACTAATTCAAGGTCGGGTAATGGTATTTCACTGCCAACGCCAACCGTAAATACAGGGATACCCTTCATGTGAAACCGAGTTGCTGTTTCAACCGGTGAGTTTCCGACATTCCAATCACCATCAGACACTAAGACTACACCGCGCAGATTTGTATGATTCTCAAAGACATGGGATAGACCTGCGTTTATATCTGTTGCCTCTTCTGCGGGTTCTAACAGCGAAGAAAACGACTCAAAAACTACATTGAGTTCAGAATCGTCCGCTGATTTCCATGTGTCTTCGGACAACAAGGGTTCAATCGTCTCTGCGCGACTTTTACGTGTTTCAGTGGTGTCCTGTTCATCTATGACATCCCGTGTTAGCATACTGTTAGATGTATCCCATAGTACTGCAAGTGTAGAACGGACTTCTGGGGGTTCCGATTCTAACCATTCGGGTTGATTTAGCGTGACGACAACAAGACAAACAAGTACAAAGCGGAGTAGCTCAAGTAAACCGATACGTTTTCGGTAATTGCTACGGTGCCACGCAAACCAGCATAACGCACCGGTAACGATGATGACGATCAGTCCCAGCACTATGACGGAACTGTTTGAGAAGAATTCTAAGTGTCCTTGTTGGTCTTGCATATTTTATTTGTTCTCCGAATTTTCTAAAACCTTCTTTCCTCGTCAATCTTTGCGTGTTCAATTTGCTCTTCAAGAAAGGGTATAAAATCGTTAATCCAGCGGTTAACTTTTTCCTCATTGTCAATGTTCTGGATGTTAACCAATTTCTTTATTTTTTCTTCATAGTGTAAACTGGCAGGTCCCCAGAATACTTCTGTTGAATAATTTGAAATCAGTGTATTTCTAACGTCTCCATGATCTCCATATCTAATTAGAATATCTCGGGCTAAAGAGTCTTTCCATTCTTCAATCCGTAGAGTTTTTGGAACAAATTCACTGGCAATAAACCACGCGCGATTATCTACGTCCCCTTCAACCCATTCCCAGATAATTTTGCGTGGGATTAGAGTAAGTGCTCCTTTTTCTTTTTCTGTATCCGATAGGTCTGCTTCTCTAAGCCATCTTGCTAAAGCTATAGTTCTTGAAAAATTATCTTTACTTGCCAAGTATTTACTAACGTACTTCCATACCTTGGTAGGATATTTTTTAGTTGTTTCAGTAAGGAAAGAGCAACTCTTTGAAAAAGGATCAAAGATTGTTCTCCTACTACCGAAGGGAACCAGCATGAGTTGTACTAACGCTAATGCTTTCTGTGGATAATGGTTTAGAAGTGCATTTGCTATTTTTGTCCAATAGAAATCTGTCATTGTATTGTACTGATAATTATCGGATTCTTTGAATAATGCTGGGTGTGAAAGCAGACGGAATGTGAGTTCATCTGGTAATGTGAGTTCTGATTCTTGAAAAATATAGTAACTGTGGAACAAATTCAATGCAATATGGACAGCTGACATGTCCGTAAAATTTAATAGAAATTCCATCCAAGTCTTAAAGACATTTTCTGGTAGATTGACAATTGTATTTTTGTACTTGAATAATCCAAAATCGGAAATTTCAATAATACCGCTTTCAGCAAGGTTAAGAATCTGAAGTCCAACATGATCTGTCAGGCCCGAATAGTGTGCAAGCGACGGTACTATTTTGTTAAGGGCGGAATCCTCACAGAGTAAGTCAAGTTGTTTCTCCCATAGTTTTACATCTCTATCAAAGATTGCATGATAATAACCACCAAGAAAATAGGGACTTGCATTTTCACCTGCATTTCGTTGTGCCTCATGAAGCATTGATAGAAGTGAAAGATGCTCATCTATCCTTCCTAATTCATACCCAAACTTAGTACCATTCTTTGCTTCATCAGTAACGAGCCAAGATAATTCAGATTCCAATAGTATAGGATTTTCTATAGATTGTTTAGCGAGTTTTTCAAGGTGAGGTTTAATTTTATCCACTCCATCTTTGAGTGAATGGTCTTCAAGAATATCCATCCCAACATACCGTTGCATGAGCGAGTGAAAATCGGATCCAATCAATTCATCACGAATTTTTTCAAAGCTCTGCCTAATTTCGGGTGATAGACCTTTGTTATCCACATAAGAATCATCATGAAATAAAATTCGACTAATCGTCTCAATGATCTGTTTTTTGCTTGCATATCTGTTTTCGGTAATTTTTCTGACTGTGTCCGCAACCATATCGCTTAATTTGCGAATCCTTGCAATCGATTCTGCCTGTCCCAGCAGGATTTCTACAACTTTTTCACGTCCATCTTTAGGCAAATACTCTAATTGTTCAAATAGAAGTTGCCATATTTGACGGTAGGCATCCCACCATTCACCGTAAGTTTCGGGCTCCCAAAGTTTAGGGGTCCCACGTAGTCGCTGATTTCTTGCTCCAGAGATCCGTGTTAAATAAACCGACTTCAGGCTTTTACTGCATGCGTTCAATGCAAGCTTGTGTCGTTCTTTTGATCCCGATTCAAATGCTTCTTTTAAGACAGGTAAACGTTCTATAGGCGGTGCTTCTGTGGGGGCTACCACGCCTGGTCCTAATGAGAAAAGTTCAGCAAAAACCCCGCTTGCGTTATTCGAATAACCTTCATTTTCTGCTTCACCAAGGGCAAGAAGTAACCTTGCAGCATCAACAAACAGTTCCCGATGCATAGCTATTTTTTTAAGTGCAAACACCACATTCCTTCGTCCTTCTGTAAAATCTAATAGAGATTCCTTATCCCAACTACCTATTGTTTGCATCAGACATTTTAATGCAGATTTGGGAGCTGCTTCAGTCAGTGTGAGAAAAAAACTACTACCCAACCTCGTGTTCAGATATTCATTATTCTGAAAAGGACCGTTTGGTCCAAGATGTCCTTTAACTATTTTTAATGCGGGTTCTGATTTGGAAGTATAACGAAACATGTCATTAAACCCTTCAATCAACTTAGGGGGAAAGTCCTCAATGAAAGTGTCATAGTCAAACGGATTTCCATAAATTTGCCACCATTCCACCCATAACTTGAGCTGAAGAGCTATCGGTGTAATGTAGTACGTACTTCCTCCTTGAAGAATTTTACGTTTCCTGAGGTCACCAATGATTTCTTGAAATCTGTGCCAAGTAACCTGTGGATTAGCTGCCTCAACTTTTTTAGCAATTGCTTGTGCTTCAATCACGAGAGACCCTCCAAACCCAAATTGCTTAAAGAGTGCTAAATGTCGAAGTACCAATTCTCTTTGTTGAACTTCTGAGCTATTAGGATTCTCCTGTCCAAAGTCAATATAGAAATTCTTATAAAGATAATCATCAGTCAACAATTGGGAGGGTTCTCCAGGGTGATTGGCAAGAATCCTACCTGTGTGCTGCGCCATTCGCGGAGAACCACTACAAAATTGCAGATATTGATTTGCCGTTCCTTTGCGAACTCCATGTTCTTGAATGATAGTGAGAATCTGTTCATCTTCCAAGTGCTCTATTTCAAATTCGGTAATACCACTACCAGCAATTGGGTCGAAGTTGTTATAAATACTAATTAATTTAATTCGAGGTCCACGGTTATGCAGTTTATCCCAAATATAAAATCTATTTTCCGGATCGCACTCATCAATTATTAAAATTGCAGAAAAATGATTATCATCACGGAGAATTTCATTCATTAAATCACGGTCGCGAAACTGGGAGGCAGTGCAGTAAATAACAAGGGGAGATAAGTCATCAACCTTTGTTGCTTCAAGAACAAGTTTTGTTTTTCCAATGCCAGGTTCCCCTAACACCCGCACGTGGATTGCACTTGTATTGCTTCGCAATTCATTCTGGATTTTCGGTATCAGTTCCTTTTGTGATTGACTTGGGAAAAATTGAGTTAGCATAGTATCATCTTCAGACCAACTTTGATGACTTTGAAAAATAACCCTATCTTTTCTATTTACCCACAACGCTAAAGAGGGGAACCGCTCAAGAAAACCTCTTAAGGTGTCCTGCATAAATATATCAACTTTGGGTTGCAAATAACCACACTGCTTTAAGTAATCTTCAATATGAGAACGAATTTTTGATCGTTGAGGTTCAACAGGATCAATTCCAGTGCAAACTAAAATGTAAGTACCATCAACATCAAGGCATTTTCGTATACTCTCTCCAAGATTCTGCTTATTGGGAGTTTTTGTACCGAAAAATTCTCTCTTAATCTCTGAATTCCGCCACGGTTTAAATTCAGATCCTGATTTAATCTGGTAACAGGTTTTTCTTTGCTTAATGACTCCGGATCCTCTGATAATTTGAACATCAGTATTTACGGAAGCATCAACTCCACCATCTGGAATGTTATTCCAACTCGACACAGTAATATCACTGATTTCTATTCCGAGTCTTCGAGCTTCTGCCCAAAGCAACTTTTGAAAAAACTCAACCGATGTATTCTGATCAAGTCGCTCAAGATGTTCATTCTTTACAGTAAAGATTGTTTCATTATTCATTTTGTCCTCCTTTGATTATCCCGCTGTCCCTTCCGATGATGCAAAGTCTGTCAACGAACCGCTATCAACCTTCTTATCGGGTAAACTTAGTACGGCTTCTACGATAAGCGCAATTACCATACCTATCAGAAAAATACGCCAAAGTTCATTGGCTAACGCTGATGTATCTCCTACTTCAACATCAATTCTCCGATACGATAACCCTTCAAATAACGCGTCTACTGTCTCAACAGGTGCTGCTTTAGCAGTATCTTCAACAGTACTGCGGTTCACGGCTGCCCAATACGTTTCATCTTGATAGACGCCAGCGTGCAATCCGCGTTCAGAAAGAGAGGATGCGTTTTCTTCAGGGGCAACTGTCTTCCACTGTTCACGATCAGCGAGTGCATTGGGAGCTGCAAACCGTTGGGACGCATCCATGAGAACATAAGTGCCTTCCGCTAATGCCCTTTGCAATGCAACATAAAACACTACGCCGTCACGTTCAAGAGAAGAATATTGTGCTGTAGGTAAAGTGCTACAGAAATAAACGGCACCACGATCAGAATTTACACGAGCTAATAACGGTGCATCGTCGTTGAACCTTGCTAAGGGAGTTCCCGTACTCTCAAACGCGCGATACTTGAAAAACCGTAGATCGTTCAATGGCAAGGCATTACCACTTTCAACATGTGCAAACAGATCTGCATCCCCACGCCACCATGAACTTTTGTAGGGTTGATCCTCAGCGGTTTTCCAGTCGTTCCATTGTGTGTCAAAGAATCTATCACCCCCATGCTGATTAGGTGGGAAGAACATAACGACCCGTCCACTATTGACAAAGTTCTGTATCTGTTCAGCAACTAATCCTTTAGGTAAAGCTGCTTGCCAGATCAAGAGTCCTGTGTTTTCCCAATCAATTTCTCCGGTTTTGTTGACAGAAATCACATCTGTCTGATGTTGAAGACGATTATCGGTTGGAATAGCAAGTGCCCGACGAAATGCTTCTCCAATCTTTGCCTCATCACTTACGATGACCGATCTACGTATCGGTGGTTCAGAAAATACAAAGAAGAATCTATTGTCCAAAGGGTTCGCGTCACCGGGTAAACCGACTGATCCCCATCCTGAAGTGAGTGTTCCATCAATTGGGATGCGATGTCCTTTAATAGAAGCACCTAACATATCAAGATCAACTTCAACAACGGAACTGACCTTATTAACCTCGAACGCAATTGGGACTCTCTGTATTGCAGTATTATTACCTTCGGCACGGACAATCACATCAAGTACGAGTTCTGCAGCGTTACCTTGCTGCCAACGCTGTACATTTTCTACCCTGACAGATAAGTTGCTTGAGGATGGTTCTGAATATGCCAGTAAGAAATGATTTACACCTTCTAATTGTGCAAATTCCTCGGTTATCGCATCCCAACGTCCGCTGTCAACTGTCCAATCGTTTTCGCGCAGGTCTGAGCAGATCCATATATCTGCCCGTCCCGTGTTGTTCGTTTTCAAATATGTTAATGCAGTTTCAAGCATGCTGGGAATATTTGCGCTTGTAGCACTTGCCTCAGTCATCGGCAAGCTTAATAATGCCTTCGGTGTATCTACATTCTGCATGCGTCCAGTTGCGCTATCAATTAAGAGCAGATGTGTCCCGTAATCTCCCTGTTCTAATAGATGTGTTAATCTCTTGAGTGCGGTAGACCTCTTTGATTCACCTGCTTGCAGGTCTTGTGCTTCCATACTGGCGGATCGGTCAAGTAATACCATCGTAACATCAGGTTTTGCAAACCCAATACTGCCTAACCAACCGCCAGAGAGTGGACGACTGATTGCAAATATCAGCGCGGCAATAGCGAGAACTCGCGTCAGCAATATCAGAATATGACGTATGCGTGCCATGCCTTTGCTCATGCGTTTTGCTGTCATGAGAAACATCATCGCAGCCCAAGGAACGGTCCGGTGTCGCTGCTGATTGATTAAGTGGATAATAACCGGCAGCAGGACTAATGGAAGTGCTATTAGGGTCAGGGGTTGAAGGAAATTCATCGTCTATACACTCAGAGTTTAATTGTGATTTTTTCTAAACCGTTGATACCTTTAACATCAAGGATAACATCTGATTCGTTCTGCTTCAGTTTCAGTATATTCTCAAGTGATCTAAGATCAACGACTTCTTGACCGTCAACAGCGATGATAAGCATCCCTTTCACGATTTTCGCCTTAAATCCGGATGAGTGCCATTTTACTTTTTCCACGATCATACCGCGATCTTGTTCGGTTAGGTAATCATACCGCAGATGGCTGCCATTTTCCAATTTACGCGCTGCTAATCCCAGTCTTTTCCAAGAAGCAGACTCGGTATCCACGCTACGTCCTACTAACTTAAGAGGCATCTCTTCAATAAGGACATTGAGTGTGATCTCTTTTGAGTCACGTAAGACTTTTAAGACACATGCTTTACCGATGGGATATTCCATGATGATCTTCTCAAATTCAGAAATGTTAGTCACTTTTTTACCATCGTATTGAAGAATGATGTCATTTCGTCTTAATCCGCTATTGTCTGCGACTGAGTTTAACTTCACGCTCCTAATTCTGATACCTTTTGCATCGTTTCTCATATCAGCATCAATATACCCGCGGATCACGCCTCCGTGTGTGATCAGTTTCTGTCCTATTGTTTCAGCGATGTCACAGTTGACAGCAAAAGTTGATCCTTCCCCCTGTTTAAGGGTGTTGATACCGATGACTTCACCGTGTATATTTAGTAATGGTCCACCGCTACTTCCTGGATGGATCCATGCATCTGTTTGGATGTAATTGTAATGGTATTGAAATAGGTCTCTATCTTCATGCGGATGGAAACAACGGTTCTTTCCACTAACGATTCCAGATGTCACAGTATACCTATATTGTAGTGGGTCACCGATAGCAATAGCGAGTTGTCCAACGCGAATGTTCCTTGGGTCTGCCATTGTAAGTACCGGACATACATCATGGGTATCAATTTTTATGACAGCTACATCTGTATTCTTATCGGCACCGATTATTTTTGCATCATAAGAAGTGCCATTATGGAGTCTCACCTTGATGTTCTGTGCGTCTTCCACTACATGTTCATTTGTTAAGATGTATCCATCTTCACGAAAGAGAAAACCTGATGCCCCTGACGGATGTGTTGTAGGTTTACCATCTTTCATGAGTGTTCTTTGAGTTGATATGCTAACGATAGCAGGCATACTCTCTTCTACGACATTTATTATAGCGTTTTCAAAAGCACTTAATATCTCATAATCACTGGGTTGATGCGCTGTTGTTGTTGAGCACGATATTATAATCACAACAGACAAGAAAAGTCCGATAAACGAAAGTGTGTGCTTTTTCATCAGTTTTCTCCTCTTTATAGATTGTTCAGGACTCATGTATTTCCTTTTAATTCCGTAATTTCATAACTTAAAAACTAACAACGTTTGCTGCTTATACTTTTTTGGGTGTGCGACCTAATAGGAATTTTGCCAGTACATCACCGAAATCTTCATGAATACATACACGATGGTAATCAATTTCGGTGCTACGAATGACTTCGTTCATACTTTCCAGATAGGTTTCAAGTGCTCGGCGATACTGAACGCCGATGATAGTTGGGTCTGCTAATACAGGTTCTCCTCCTTCCATATCTACAAACCGTATCGGACGGTCGAATTCAAAATCCAGTTCGTTTTGTTCTATAAGATGAAACACCGCCACATCGTGTTTACGAAATCGCAGGTGCTCAAAACAGTTTCGGACAACTTCAGGATCAATGAAGAGATCGGATATGATGACAACCATTGCGCGTTGCGGTACACGTTCAGCTATCTCATGTAGGGATTCTGCTAAACCTGTTTCACCGGAAGGTTCTACGGTACCGAGTTCATCAAGTACAGTACTGAGATGTGTTGCGCTGCGCTTTGGCGGTATTTCTCTGTGGAATTCTGTTCCGGCGCAGTATAAGCCAACTGCATCCCCTTGTAGTGCTGCAATATAGGCTAATGTTCCGCCGATTCTTCGGGCATAGTCAAGTTTACGCATGCCGTTCTGTGCAAACCCCATGGATCCGCTGGTGTCAACGATTAGACACAGTCTGAGATTTGTATCCGCCTCAAATTCCTTAATATAGTATCTGTCATTCCGTGCATAAGCACGCCAATCGAGACGGCGTGTGTCATCCCCCGGAACATATTTCCTATACTCAGCGAATTCAAGGCTTGAACCGCGTATTGGACTGCGATGTTTACCGGATACGCTGCCTATCATAGGTAAACGGGCATGCAGTTCAAGTGTTGAAAGTCGTTCCAATACCTTCTGATCCAGGTAATCGCGTTTGAGTTGCAGTGCCATAGCTTACCCCTGCTCTGATAATTCTTCAACGAGTCGTTCTACGATGTCTTGACTGGTGATGTTTTCGGATTCAGCAGCGAAGGAGGTAATGACACGATGTGACAATACTGGGCTCGCGACAGCAACCAAATCTTCAAGACGCGCCATATAACTACCACTGAGCGCAGCACGGGCTTTAGCACCCAATATTAAGTATTGAACAGCACGCGGTCCAGCACCCCAGGCAACGAGAGGTTTCAACCACTCAGGTGTTGATTCATCCTTTGGACGTGTACTTCGGACTAAATCAACGGCAAATTCGTAGATATGTTCAGGTACTGGTACGCGGCGAACAAGATTTTGAAACGCTATGACCCGTTCACCTGTCAACACATGCTCCAATGTCGGAAGCGACATCCCTGTGGTTGTGCGTGCAATTTCAATCTCTTCAGAACGATTGGGATAATCCACTTCAATTCTGAACATAAACCGGTCTAATTGTGCTTCTGGTAACGGGTATGTTCCTTCCTGTTCAATAGGGTTCTGTGTTGCTAAAACGAAGAATGGAGGGTCTAATTGGTAGGTTCTGCCGATGACAGTGATCTTATGTTCCTGCATTGCTTCAAGCATTGCAGCTTGTGTTTTTGAAGGTGCGCGATTTATCTCGTCAGCGAGGATGAGGTTGGCAAATAGCGGACCTCGGACGAACTCAAACTCCCGTTTACCCCCTGGTATTTCCTGGAGGATGTCCGTGCCGGTGATGTCCATCGGCATCAGGTCAGGTGTAAATTGAATTCGGCTGAAATCCAGTGCCATGGTTTCTGAAAATTTTCTTACCAAGAGTGTTTTTGCCAAACCTGGAACCCCCATCAATAAGGCGTGTCCTTGTGAGAAAAGGCAAATCGATAAGTGTTCAATCACTTGCTCTTGACCGATAATAATCTTTGCAAGTGCAGTTTTTAATTGTTTATAGACATCACCCAATTCGTCGATCGCTGCTACGTCGTCTGCATCCATTTGGTCAATGTGTTGTGGTGTTTGCATCTTTATTCCTTTACATTAGATTTGAGATAGAACAGTAAACAGGAACTATATTTTCTATAGTCAACTATTATTCCAACGTCCAATTATAACATACCTGACTTATTTAGTCAAATTATGATAGTAAAAAAAAAAAATCACAAGAACTTTAGTAACGATATCTTCTTCTGTAACTATACTTTTCTGGAAGGCGTTCTATGTTCTTATCCATCCATTTGATTCGGGATTTCAACCATATTTTCATTTTTTCTACCTCTTGTTGATATGTTGGATATTCTGGTCCAGGGTTGCCAAATGTTGTTCGACCTAATACTCGCCATCTATTAAAGTTGCGTTTTTGTGCTTCAGCAAGGAGGCGAGCAGTCCGATCGACTTCACCGATGATTTCTGATGTGGCGAGCTCGTTTTTCCTGAGTTCTTTCCACCGATTGACAAGTTTCTGCTTGAATTTTTCATCAGAGACTAAGCGATGCCACCAGAATGGTACAGGGTTCGTATAGATCAGCCAATCATAAGTCGTCCAAGAGTTGTGGAAAACTGTATTTCCCATTGATAAATTAAAATCCCAGACAGGTCCAGCCTGTAATTTGCCATCTCTATCTATATACATATACGCACTGAACCGAAATCCATCCGTATTCTTGAAAAGTTCATTGATAATAAAATGGTCTATATGCGAATCTACGTCAATATACTTTTCATATCCATTCTCTGGGTCTTTAAAGTTTGCTCCTGCTAACACATTTTCAAAATTGTTCATATAGTTGCGAATCCAGGTCTTCTGAGCAAACGTAATTTCATTCCTTTTCGGATAAACAAGGGTCAGTTGTGTTCCGCGTTGCGTAAAGAAGTAGGAATCGTAATGATCTATTTTGTCAATTTTGATGATGTAACCACCGGTGATTTCAGGCGGTTCATTGTGGGTAGGTTTCAGCGATTTAATATCGACGCGGTGTGTCCCGCGTTTAATTTTCTCTAAGAGCAGATAGACACCTACATAATGATTGGCTTGAATTTCCTTATCTCTTCTATCGTTAAGGAACACCTCAACAAATTTAGTTCTGCTTGCATATCTACCAATTCGGTTGCTAAATTCGAATGCAAGGTAGTTCCGCATCAAAGTTTTGTCGGAATATGGACCGTGGAAGATCCAATCCGATTCTGCGGGTAAACCGAAGATAGATACATCTTTATCGTTACCCTGTTTGTCCTGAAACTCAAAACCGTACTGTCTTTTCGGAAATCCTTGTGATGTTTTTCCTCTAAGTTCTATGCCGATTTTACCTTCAAAATGGATGTGAGAACTGCGTAAATCGTTTTTTCCGCCAGATTCATCGTAAATGATTTTCAATTGTGCGGGGACTTTAGGATCATCAGGGATCCATCTGCCATTTGTATCAATAATGACAAGTGGTAGATTTGATTTATGTTTCCAAGGTCCTCTCAGTGAGGTCCTTGCAATTGGACGACTATAAGTTCCTTGTCTGGTACCAATAGGACGTCGGTTCTCAAATCTTTCTGTTTTCTGTGGTGGAGGTGGTTTGTCAGGAAAGCAGCTGACAAGTGTAGATAGAAAAAGACCACACAGAAGCAGTGGCATGACCTTTCTAATACGAATCATTGTTGGCAAATACCTCGTTTAGAAAAAGGATATAGATTGGTTAAATCTGAATAGAGAAAGGCATCGTATATCAGTATATCAGAATAGAGATGTTAAACGCAAACAAAATAGGTCATTCTTGGTAAAAGGATTAGCACAATCAGAAACAAAAGTAAAACACCTATTGCTTATGTCTTGTTTTCGATCCTAAAGGTGACCGATATAACCCAGAACTTTACATTTCATCGCGTTTTAGCTCATCCATAGAGACTTCTACAATATCTTCTTCATCTGCAATAAAGTATCTATAGTCCGGAAACTTTTCAGCGAGTTTTCTGTTCTGTCTGCCTCTATATTTCGCATAGATGTGCGGTTTGGCAAAAGGTGCGTTAAAAGGGTAATGAACCCGATAGGTCGGTTTGTCTTTCACAAAGACGAGAGCTTTTTCTATACTGTTTGCTTCAAGGTATTTGTGAATTGTTATGTCTTTCCCATAATGTATGTTTTGGTTTTATATCCAAATTTGGATGGTTTCCCGTTATGCTTCCTTTAGGAAACGATATACCTACATTGCCAAGAACGGCATCCGTACCAGATTGTAGTCCTTGCATATTCATCGTCATGAATCGATAACCGAGCATCATTTCACCCGCTTTATGCTGATGTTCACCCATTACACCTATCGGCGCAGGGCATTCATGATGTTCCTTCGGTGTATCCGCAATAACAACAGACAATGCTAATAGAAAAATAGTAGTGCTAAGTGTGCTACGTTTCAAAAAAACTCCTTATGTGTTTTTTAGGTACGGTTTCATATCCCAAAGCAGAATAGTTCCATCAAAACTGCCGCTTGCTAAGATTGTGCCATCTGGTGAAAACGCAAGACATTCAACATCTGTTGGATGTCCCAGAAAAGTTGCTATATTTTCACCATTTGCAACGTCCCATAAACGTATAGAGACTTTGTCCGTTCCTGCCCACCAGGAATCTGAGGCAAAATACTGACCACAAGGTGTAAATGCCAAGGTAGATTGACGCTCACATTCCTTCGGCAACAGTCTCGCGAAGCAAATGTCATACGTTCTGGCATCCCATAACCGAATCTCACAAGGCAAACCACCGGCGATTATGTTACCACAAGGTGAAAAAGTGATGGCAATGCTTGTAATATTAAAGGGAGTCCGTGTAGCGACCCCCCTCTCATTCCGAATACGCTGTATTTTCATTAGACGTTTTTTCTGAGGCAAATCGCCAAGGTAAAGTTCCGCATCTAATTGTGTTAAGGGTAGAGAGGCAATTTTTTGACCAGACGCAACGTCCCATACCCATGCCGTTTTGTCTCTTGAGGCACTCACCAATTGGTTACCACCTGGAGAGAAAGCAAGAGATTTAATTGAATCCGTATGTGTACACAATGGGATCGGTTCTCTGTTACCATCCCATACATATAATGTTCCTTCTGCGTCTCCACTCGCCCAATGTTCACCAGTAGGTGAAAAACTTGCAGCAGTCACAATAGCTTGATGTTTAGTGAAGGTAGTAATTGTTTCGTTAGTTTCAACATCCCATACACTAAGAACGTTTCTGTTGTTCCCTAACGCGCGGATATTTCCAGTAGGAGAAATATTAATGGAATGGATCATCGTACCTCTGCGGTGCATCTGTCGCTGGAGTCGTTTTTTGGCAACATCCCAACACGTAGTAAAACCGAGCCCACCAGAAATAAGTGTTTGTCCATAAAGAGAAAATGTCACAGTTTCTGACTCGCAAGAATTCATAGAAATAGTATTCACTGACTCTGGATTACCCAACGTCCACAGATTGATCTTTGATATACCTTTAGAAGCAAGAACCAAATTAAAATCCTTATTATCACGCTGGACACTCTTTGAAAAGTAGATGTGTGAGATGTTCTCTTGATGTTCAAACGTGTTTAACTTTTCTTTACATTCCACATTCCACACAGTAATTGAAGTGTAACTTACTTCAATAGCATGCAGCACACCTGACGGTGAATAGATAGGAATTACTGGTGGTGAGGATGCCAGTGTTACTTGAGATGCTTCAGAATATGCTGATGATACCTGAACTTGATTTCCGGTTGTGATATCCCACTCTTTTAAAATACCGTACACATCGCCGGAAACAAGGAACCTTCCACAAGGCGAAAAGTCAAGGGCACGTACTAACGCTGTATGTCCTTTGAGGGCGGCAATCTGTTTGCCATTTTTCAGGTTCCACACTGAGATAAAATCGGCGGTACCCTCTGGGTCAGCCGGACTTGCACTTGCGAGCAGATGTCCATCAAGCGAAAAACAGAGTGGACGTGGAAGATGCGTCCTACCACGTCCTTCAATTATTTCAGGATCAGGAGTTAACTTATCACTCAGTTCCCCGGTTTCAACATCCCAAAGATAAATGTCACCATTTCCTTGACAAGACGCAGCTATGTGTTGATTGTCTGCGGAAAACATGATCTTCCTAATACCGTATTCAACCCAACCGCTCTCATATCGCTGTATAGGACGTTGGATTCTTGTAACACATGTTCCACACTGAATGTCCCATATCTTGATGGTACCATCCGCGTTGCCAGTAGCAAGCCACTTGCCGTTGGAAGAGAAATCAAGAGTTGAAATCATCCCCCGTTCTGTCTCCCACAAGGCAATAGGTGTCATTGTTGCAACTTCATACCACCACAAACCGATGTAGGTGCCAACAACGAGGCACTTTCTATCCGGAGAAAACGCCATTGCGGATACTGTCCCCTCTCCGAAACGGGCAATTGCTCCCTCTGGAAGAGCCCATGTAGCGGTATCAGTCTTTATGTCCACACCTTGTGTTGGGATTTGCAATATATGATCTTCCATTCTAAACTTCCATATAAGGTTAAGAGGTTCTGATTGTCCTAATCCGACTCTCCAGGCTGGCTTTTCTCACTAACAAAACAACTACTATCCTCATCACACAGACTCCCTTTACATTGTGTTCCAAAAATACAACTACATAGATGCTTTTTCTTTTCGTCTATATTTCGGATGCAATTTGTGGCACATTCAGCCTGGGGACTATCACACTCAAATGCGAACTTGCATTCACCACATTCCCGATCTGATTCTTGTCCTGGCAACCGTAAACAAGGACACACTACATCATCATCATCATCATAACTATCCCCACCTGCCACTGCGAGCCATGTCTCCACTTCGCTACCTGTGGCAGTTTACACATTAAAACCATCAAAAGCGAACGCATAAATGAAACCCGTACAAACCATCAGGGCTATCAGCACAGTGCCTACGAGATTCGGTTGGTTCAAAACTTTTTTAAAAACATTATATTCTCCCTTTATTTTATGCCGCATGGGCATTGTAATAGATTAATTTCACGCTTCATTTCAAAGCGCAAGTAAGGGTTTACATTGACAAATTAACTGAAACCAATTCAAATCTTACATCACCATCTCCTATAATATGATGAAAATATAACGAAGATATCACCTGTTACATCATCCGGGTAAAGGTATTGATAACCAAAGCAATCTGGTTCGGTAAAACGACCTAATAACGCTAATACCCATTCCCAACCTTGACATGTCAACTGCCACTTGAAATGATTTTTTGTATTTTCTATCAGAACTGCACCAATATCTTCATCAATAACTTGTGCCGATAGTCTGCACCCATCAAATTATAACACAAAATTCCTACACATGTCATACTTTGTTCTGAAAATAGAAATTTTCTTATGTTGACATCTTTCCCAGAAACGTCTATAATGGAGAAAAACGAGAGAATGTATTACCATGAATGAAAACCCTCCCAATATTTTATGGATATGTACCGATCAACAGAGATTTGACACCCTCGGTTGCTATGGGAATACTTTTGTGCAAACTCCGAATTTGGATAAACTTGCACAAGAGAGTATACTTTTCAATCACGCTTACTGCCAAAGTCCTGTCTGCACACCGAGTAGAGCGAGTTTTCTGACAGGACGATATCCGCGTACAACAAGATGCAGACAAAATGGACAAGCAATCCCACCAGATGAAGTGCTTGTAACTAAACTTCTCCAAGATGCTGGTTATGTTTGCGGTTTAGCAGGAAAACTCCATCTTGCACCGTGCAACCCGCGAGTCTGCAAAGGTACTGAACAACGGATTGATGATGGCTATGACCAATTCTTCTGGTCACACGATCCGGCGGATGCTTGGCAAACACACGATTATATTCAGTGGCTCACAGAGAAAGGCATACGAAGAGATGGCACGGCATTTCCCGACTCAAAATATGTTCGCGTGATTCCATCAGAAGAACATAGTCAAACCACATGGAGTGTTGAACGCGCCATGTCTTTTATTGGCAACGCATCAAGGTTTAAACAACCGTGGCTTTTTTCAGTGAATATGTTCGACCCACACCATGCCTTTGATCCACCCGTTGAAGCGTTAGAGCGATACCGAGATATGTTAGACAACATCCCATTGCCAAACTATGTTGAAGGTGAACTTGAAGATAAACCGATTTGGCAACAGATTGACCACGGTGGTGCTTACGGTGGAAAATCTGGATTTCCATACCAAAAGATGAGCGAATCAGACCATCGGTGGGTAACCGCTGCATATTGGGCTATGATTGATGTTATTGACAGACAGATTGGAAGATTATTTGATTTTTTAGATGAAATAGGACAGCGAGAAAACACAATCGTTATCTTTACATCTGATCACGGGGAGATGCTTGGGGATCACGGCATCTATCTGAAGGGTCCCTATTTCTATGAACCTGCTATCCGTGTGCCGCTGATTATCTCTGGACCGGGCATGCTAAATAGCGGAGAACGTTCAAGCGCACTCGTGGAATTAGTTGATTTAGCTCCGACACTTTTAGAGGCAAGTGGTTCAGAACGTTACGCTGGTATGCAGGGTCAAAGTCTTCTGCCATTGCTGACAGGCGAAGAGCGTTTGGATGCGCATCGTGATGATATTTACTGTGAATATTATAACGCGATGGGATGGCACCGCGAACCGGCAGCAAACGCTACGATGGTGAGGAGTCAACAGTATAAGTTAGTCGTAGCACACGGAACAGATGGTGGGGAACTCTACGATCTGGTTAAAGACCCACAAGAAACACAAAACCTTTGGAATCATTCGGATTTCAAGGATGTTAAACTGGAAATGCAAGAACGGCTTATCCATCGTATGGCATGGACGGTGGATCCTTTACCTGAACGCCAAGCACCGTGGTAATCTCAAGAAATAAAACAGGGACAATCAAATTGAGCGCATATACCTCATCTCGTTTAAAACAGATGGCACTATTCTACACACTGTTTTTTGCCTTGTTGACAATAAACATAGGGGCAAACGCCGACAGTATCATAACACAATGGGATCAGCAACTCTTTGACCGCTTTTACGATACGCCGCCGCCTAATGAACCGATGTGGACGATCATGGATGGCATATCAGAAGCGGGACATTACCGATCAATAATGGGACTTTCTATCCTGCTGATGGCTTATGGAGATGAGGATCATCGAAACACGGGAAAGTTGTTGTCCTCTGCGTACATCGGCGCGGGCGTTATGACTTATGGGTTAAAGCACCTGATTCGCAGGAAACGTCCACTTGATGAAACGCTTGGGAATCCGTCACTCCCATCAGGACACGCGACGATTGCGTTTAGTGCGGCGACAATTTTAGGTTCTCGTTATCCGAAGTGGCGAATCCCACTGTATATTGGGGCAGGATTGGTCGGTTTCTCGCGAATCTATCTTGGACGGCATTATACGTCAGATGTATTAGCAGGAGCAGCAATTGGAACAACAATGGGAGTATTGGTTTGGCACAACCGCGTGACATTGTTGAAGTGGGAGTTTTAGAAGGGGTACTTCACCGTATCAGTGATAATCCATTTTACATTTTACAAGATAGATTATGTATGCTATAATATTCTCATCGTCAAACATTAAAGAGGAGAACATTATGATTACTCAGAATTTTTGGTCAAATCGTTATATTATGATAACTTTGTTGTGTACGGTATGTCTTGGTGGAATCATACTTGCAGGATGTGCAGATAAAAGTACGGAAGATGAATTTAAGGTCGCTATGCTCCTACCGGGTGAGGTTTCAGATTCAGGTTGGAATCAGTTAGCGTATGAAGGTCTAATGGCGATTGAGAAGGAGCTCGGTGCTAAAATAAATAAGGTCGTCAGTAAAACGCCGACAGATCAAGAGGAGCACTTCCGTTTTTATGCAAGTAAGGGATATGACCTAATCTTTGGACACGGTTATGAATTTCAAGAACCTGCTAAACAGGTTGCCCCCGATTTTCCTGAAACTATATTTATAAACTCTTCAGGTGGAGAGATAGCAGAGAATTTAGCACCGATAAATTTTCGAGTTGAACAACCCGCTTATCTGATGGGGATAATTGCTGGTATGATGACTAAGACCAATAAAATTGGTGTACTCGGTGGGGATAGAATACCATCTATCCGAAGCACCTTTTTGGCATTTGAAAAAGGGGCAAAGAGTGTCAATCCAGATATAGTAGTATTAGATGCCTATACTGGAAATTGGGATGATTCAAGTACTGGAAAAACACTGTCAAAAGCACTTATCAATACGGGTGCTGACTTTTTGTTCCCGAATGCTGATGCAGCAGGACTCGGTGCTTATAAAGCAGCAGATGAAGCCAGAAAAGATGGTAAAACTGTTTACACGTTCGGTGTCAATAGAGATAAGAGTGATATTTCGGACACTGTCTTAGCGAATGCTGTTATCACACCAGATGCTTTTGTTCAGATAGCAAAGATAGTCAAAGATGGCAAGTTCGAAAAACAGAGATATACCTACAATATGCTGACTGAAAATGCAATAACTTTTAACTACAATCCGATAATGAAGGATAAGATACCAACAGAGGTTTTGGAGAAAGTAGAAGAGGTAAAAGCAAAAATCTTGGCAGCGGAGTTTGAGGTGCCACAGGATGATTTCGTAAATGAATAGCTAGGACATAAGTGACAGGCGTTCATAAAAATGCAGGGGGTTCATAAAATGCAGGACGGTCATAAAATGCAGATTGATGGTCTTGAAGTCACTTTTTCCGAAGGTGAAACTATCCTTGAAGTGGCACAACGACATCAGAAAGACATACCAACGCTCTGTTATGATCCACGACTGGAACCCTTTGGGGGATGTCGTTTATGCATTGTTGATTTAGAGGGGGCACGGAATCTTGTAGCATCCTGTACTACAAAAGCGACTTCAGACATGGTAATCCGTACTTCTACAGACTCAATAGAAGCGTTCCGAAAAACCTTGCTTGAGATGGTGATTAGTGAGAATCGTGAAGTAGATGTTCATCTGTTAAGAGGATATGCCTCACACGAACTTGCATCCCTCCGAGACAGGTACGAAATATATTCATCAAACATTAATGGCGCAAAGTCGGGTAGAAGCAAAGCGGATGATAATCCATTTATCCTGAGAGATTACGACCTCTGTATCTCTTGCTATCGCTGTGTCCGGGTCTGTGCTGAACAGGAGGGGGATCATGCGATTAACGTGATGAATCGCGGGTTTCATACACAGATAACGACTGAATTTGATGGACTCCTTAAGGACTCTGCCTGTACATTCTGTGGACAATGTATCCAAACCTGCCCTACTGGTGCTTTGGCAGACAAGAAGGCACTTCGGAAAGTCGATACGGTACCTGAAGCACAGATTGATAAGACACGGACTATCTGCCCCTATTGTGGTGTTGGTTGCTCCGTAGACATCCTCACACATGATGAGAAAATTATCGGTATTCACCCTGCGATGGATGGACCTGCTAACCAAGGTGCACTCTGTGTGAAGGGACAGTTTGCTTATGACTTTGTTCAACATCCTGATCGTTTAAAGGCACCACTTGTCCGTGGTGATGATGGTGAACTTCACGAAACGTCATGGGATTATGCGCTTGATAAAGCCGCTGCAGGTTTTCAAAACGTGTACGCGAAGCATGGAAAATACAGCGTTTATGGCATTGCATCTGGTCGTGCACCGAGTGAAGCAGCATATCTCATGCAAAAGTTTATTCGCGCAGGATTTGGCACAAACTATATTGACAATTGCAGCCGTGCCTGACATGCACCTACCGTTGCCGGTCTGGCAGCGACAATCGGACGCGGGGCAATGTCTAATCCCCTTGTTGACATGCAGAAACCTGATGTCATTTTCTGCATCGGCACAAACATGACTGAATGTCATCCCGTTGCAGCGACAGGTTTGAAGAAAGCGATTGCACGCGGGGCAAAACTGATCGTTGCTGATCCAAGACGGATCGGATTAGCGGATCTGTCTCATCTCTACCTACCGCTTCGTGTCGGGTCAGATACTGCTTTACTGCTCGGCATGGCGCATGTGATTGTTCGTGAAGGTTTGGCTGATGAAGAATTCATCAAAAATAGAACAACAGGATTTGAGGATTTCATTGAACATATCAACAGGTGGACACCTGAATGGGCAGAAACGATTACAGGTGTACCCGCAAAAGATATTGAAACTGCTGCTATCTGGTATGGCACTGCGGACAAGGGCGCGATCTACTATACACTCGGTATCACAGAACACATCTGCGGTGTGGAAAATGTTCAGAGCCTGTGCAACCTTGCACTGTTGACAGGACATGTGGGGCGCGAGGGGACTGGGATTAACCCTATGCGTGGACAGAACAACATTCAGGGGGCAGGTGATAGCGGTGCTTTACCGAATAACTATCCCGGTTTTCAATCCGTTACCGATCCTAAGAATCAGCAGAAATTCAAAACAGCTTATGGTAAGGAAATTGACCTTGAAAAAGGCATAACAAAAGTTACCGCGCTGGAACTTTGTGGTGATAGTATTCATGCGATGCTGATTGATGGCGAAAACACGTTGATATCTGATCCAGATCGTGAACATTGCGAGCATGCCTTACGTTCTTTAGAACATCTCGTTGTGATCGACATCTTTTTGACTGAAACTGCTGAACTGGCGGATGTCGTCTTACCCGCAGCAGCATGGGGAGAAACTGATGGCGTATGTACAAATACAGAAAGACGCGTGCAACGCATGCGTGCTGCTGTTCCCCCTGCCGGGCAAGCGAAACCGGATTGGTGGATTATCAGCGAAATTGCCAAACGACTTGACTTCAACGGATTTGACTATGACTCACCGAAACCGATTTTCAACGAACTGTGTAACCTATCCCCTATTTACGCGGGATTAGATTGGGATCGGATTGAGACAGGTGTGACAGATGAATTTAACAATCAGTGGCCTGTTCCGAACAGAGAACATCCCGGAACACCTCGTTTGCACGAGGGGACATTTGTCAACGGAAAAGGTATCTTTTCTAATGTTCACTATCGGGACCCCGCTGAGACTGTAAATGAAGAATTTCCAGTTTGGCTAACGACAGGAAGACGTCTACAATCGTATCATACACGTACACAAACGGGGAGAGCACAAGGCATAGATTATTTCTTGCCAGAAGAATCGCTTGAAGTTAACCCCGCAGACCTTGAAAAATGGAAACTGACTGATGGTGAATGGTGCAAAATGAGTAGTGCACGAGGCAGCATCAATATAAAAGTAAAGGCGACAAAACGATCACCGAGTGGCACGGTATTTGCCAGTTTTAGTTTCGGGGATGTACCAGTGAACCTTCTAACGGGTTCAGGATACGACCCTGTTACCTACACTGCCGAGTTGAAAGTGTGTCCGGTAAAATTAGAACCTATATAAGGAGCATAATGATGGAATGGAAATCATGTTGGTTAGAACAGAATGACAGTGTTGAAGAACTCACAAAGCAGCTGCAATCCGAAGGGTATGCCCCATATCAGTGGTCAGGTCGACCCGGTGGTGCCTACCTTGATTACATTCACAGTGATGATGAAGTTGTTTGTGTATTGTCGGGTACAGCAGATGTAAAAGTTGCAGATGAAACGGACACGCTCAAACGTGGTGACCGCGTTGATGTCCCAGCGAACACATACCATTCACTGACTGTTACAAGCACAGAACCCCTCGTCGTATTGACGGGAATGCGTAAATCAGAATAGAAAGGAATAGATATGAACATTACTGTTGAAACTGGAGATTTTCGTCAATTTGAGACGGATGCGATTCTTATCCCGATGCTTGAAGATGACCTTCATAACGAGTTACTACTTGCCGCGGACGCTGCTTTGGAAGGAAAGTTGCAGTCGTTTTTGAACCTCGGAGACTTCAAAGGTAAACCGAAAACGACGAGTGTTCTTTATACAGACGGTGGCATAACGGCACCTCGTGTCATTTTGGTAGGACTTGGGGTGTATACGGAACTCAACGCTGAAAAGGTGCGTCAAGTAGCAGGACACACCGCTCGGATAGCACGCGACATGGGACTCAAATCTATCGCGATTCCGCTACCACCTGAAACACAAGACGATTGGACACAAGCAGCAGTTGAAGCCAGCCTACTCT
The DNA here is from genome assembly GCA_965205065.1 of Candidatus Poribacteria bacterium. GTDB lineage: Bacteria > Poribacteria > WGA-4E > WGA-4E > WGA-3G > MSPOR6. Next base: position 829,195 of record CBDBFT010000001.1, read on the forward strand.
CACTCTACGAATTCAAACAGCACAAGACCGAAAAAGAAGATGACGATGAGAATAAATCTCTTGATTCTTTGACGATTCTTGTCGGGAGTGATATAGAGAAAAACAGCATTGAACGCCTTGTTACTCGTGGAGAAACGATAGCGAACGGAACCATCCTTGCTCGGAATCTTAGCAACCAACCCAGCAATCATCTTACCCCGACGCTGCTTGCTGAGAAAGCAGAAGAGGTGGCAGAAACTGCAGGACTTAGTTGTACAATTTTTGATAAGGCAACACTTGAGGAGAAAGGATTTCGCACCCTCTTAGCAGTTTCTCAAGGTAGTGCTGAGGAACCACGGTTTATCATATTAGAATACACCCCTGAAGGTGATGCACAGGATACCGTTGCACTTGTCGGAAAAGGGATTACCTTTGACACAGGTGGGATTTCACTCAAATCAGGTAAGGGTATGGACGAGATGAAACACGACATGTCGGGTGCTGCAGCAGTATTGGGTGCGATGCAAGTCATCGGTAACCTCAAGCCTGATGTACGGGTACTCGGCATTATAGCTGCATCAGAGAATATGCCTGGGTCCACCGCTATCAAACCGGGAGATGTCGTCACCTCTTATGGCGGAAAAACGATTGAGATTATGAATACAGACGCAGAAGGTAGGCTAATTTTGGCTGATGCACTCGGGTGGACTGCACAGTATGAACCGAATGGTGTAGTTGATTTAGCAACATTGACAGGGGCAGTGATTACCTGCCTTGGACATATCGCAGCGGGTGCCATGGGTACTGATGATGCGCTTATGGAAAAAATCAAGAAAGCAGCCGAAAAAACGCACGAGCGCGTCTGGGAATTACCTTTATGGGATGATTATGATGAAGGGGTCAAGAGCAAAGTTGCCGATGTTCAGAATATCGGGGATGGTACTGCAGGTACTCTTGCAGGTGCAGCGTTTCTGAAGAAGTTTGCTGAAGGTTACCCATGGGTTCATCTTGACATCGCTGGGACTGCCTGGGGTATGAAAGGTTCTACCTATATCCCTGAAGGCGCAACTGGGTACGGTGTGCGGCTGTTAGTGCAACTGGTTGAAGATTGGGTTTGATTCTTTATCAATTCTGCATTGATAGCGCGGAACTCCTCAAAACGAAATTCCCTGATGGAGAATACGTTGATGTCCCTCGCCTCTGCAAAGTTGCCCCTATTGAAGAAATTGAAGTACAAGGATGGAGTTTGAATCCTGGACGTTATGTCGGTGTTGCAGCACAAGAAACTGAGGATTTTGACTTCACACAACGGTTCACAGAACTCAATGAGGCGTTAGAAATCCTAAACGCAGAAGCACACCAACTGGAAGAACGTATCGCAGAGAATGTTGCGAAGATTTTAGAGAATAGGGTATAATGGTAAAAGTTGGGCGTTTTGTCCTCCAAGTATTTTAGTAGCGATCTCCGAATCGCGACCTTCAACCTCTAAATGTTAACTAATACAACGCGTTAATACAAGAAGCAACTTCCCAATAAGGAGTGGGGCATGGCAGATTCCAAAGACAACATATTTGAATACCTAAAAGGCTATAAGGATCGCAAAGAAGAGACTGATATAGAGTTCATTAGAATTGAGTCTCGCCTTGAAGATCGGATTAAAGACGTCAAAGCAGATCTTAAGGGTGACATTATGCAAGTCAAAACAGACTTGGAGAATGATATAAAAGGGGTCAAAACAGATTTAGAGAATGATATTCAAGTCATTAGAGATGACATCAAGGAAAGAATCTCAGGGCTGAGATGGTTTATAGGTATAACCGTAGCAATTGCGGCATTTATAGTGCCTTTAATTATCAAGCACTTATAGTGAACAAAGGAGATCAGCATGGCAGAAAGAGCACCCGGTTTCGAAAATTATACTCCATCTCGTTTAGAATGGTTAGCGGTCTTGTTAAATTCATTGTTGCCGTATATATATACAGATGAAGAAATTAATAAGGTGTATGTTCCAAAGGATGATGGAAAAACTATTGTATTAATGGTTAGGTATCCTAAAGACTTAGACTCAAAAATAGTAGAGGAACACATAGAGCACATGAAGGAACATATCAAAGAGCTTGCCGCAATTAATAAGTGGGATTCATGGCTTGAGATTGAAGTAATACAAAGTCCTGTGTAAGAAAATTACTGACACCTTGCTGTAAACGTAATACCAAATTAACGCGATCCGTCTCGGTGGCGAGGTTTCCTAACCAATGCAGAATGCCATACGAGGATTGTCTAAAGAAGCATGCGCGTATGACATGCTCCATGATTCATACCGTTGATTTGGTGTATTCTGCCTGTACCAAAAAACAAGATTAATCCTGTTAGTTTGGTATAATAAGCATTTTGAATAATATAGTATAATGTTGTTGCAATAGAATACGGAAATGGAAATAAAAAATGAGTGAAGAAGTCAAATTTACAAAGAGTTCCAGAAATGTGTTTTTAGACATCGGTTTCTCTAAAGAAGAAGCAGAACGTGAAAAGTTAAGGGTGGATCTCGTGGTAAGAATTCAACGCATACTTGAAGAATTAAAACTCACGCCAGCAAAAGCAGAGGAACGTTTTGGACTCAATCCATCTGTTGTGGAACTTATACAAAACGGGGATTTCGATTTTAAAATTGACAAACTGTTTACAATCCTGAATCAGTTGAACCGCAACGTTGAAATTCATATTAAGCCTTCAAACGAAAAAGGTGGACACCTGCGAGTCGTTACGACTTAACTTTAGCAATACCACAGTTTCATCAAGTTGCCAATTTACGCGCCACATAGGTATTATTTGAGAGACTTTTCAAGTTTCTTTAACATTTCTGGCACTTCCAACATCATTTTATATTGTTTTGGAAGTGAATTATGATGAGATGCAACCCAAGAGAGGGCATTAGCGACATCATAAATATTTTCTGCAGGTCTTGCTCCAGGTACAGTTTCTTCTAAAGAAAGACTGACCATAGAATTTTTTTTATTTTCTTCATTATTCCAATCATTAAATCTTCTAATTTTTGCATCTTGTCCTGTTTCTATAATGCAATTTACTCTTTCAGCTTTATTGAATCCCCATTTATTGGATACTACAGTGTCAATCCAATTTTGTAGTATTTCTAAATCTGTGTGAGGATTTAGTTCTTTTTTTTCCCATTTTTCATATACTTCTTTTTCTTTCTCAATCTTTGTGATGTTTTGGTCTAAGTATTCAATAAGTATATCGGGTTTTAAGAATTTGGTATGGTGTTTTTTAAGTCTACTTTTTGTGTCTAAAAGCATAAAGCCATTTTCGCAAACAAGTCTATACCAAGACAAATCAAAATTTAAAGGGGTAGTTCCATCTACAGAATTTCTGATATGTAATTGGGGTATTAATACATAGCCATCTGTTGGTAAAAATGTGGAATCTGTAAAGAATTGTATTTTTAACCACATACATTCGTCATATTCTGTTAAATACAAGTCGCATGTGGTTTTATCTATATCATATCTCAATTTTTCAAATGCTATACTAATGAAATCAAGTATCTCGGAATGTTGGATTAGAGAATAGGATTTTGATACTGTTGCAATGGGCATATCATCTTTTGAATGATTGATAATTGTATCAAAACGTTTATTTTCTACTTGACCTCTTTTAAAAGGTTCTCGTTTGAAAACGGATATAATATTTGAAATTTCTGTAAGATTTCCATTATATTCGTTGACTGGTCTGCTTCCCCATTTTAGGTTGTTTTGATGGTTTGTGTTATTTAAAGTATTCATAGTAATTTTTCTCGTCAGATTTATTAGCTTTTCTGGCTGATATTATACGGATTTTATCTTTTCTGTGTGTAAAAGTAACAACTAACAATCTGCCTTTATTAGAATATCCAGTAATTCTATATCTTTCTTCATTTTGTGAATGTGAATCATCACTTTCGATTATGTCAGAAGATGAAAAGACTGTTGTTGCTTCTTGAAAGGAAACTTTATGTGTTTTCCTGTTATTTTTAGCCTTATTGGGATCATATTCAAAATCTTTATAAGGTTCCACATATTTATCTCATTACCAGTCAAAAAAGCGGAGTTGCTTTTTCTGATAAAATATCATAATAATAATTATACGACATTGTAAGGCATAAAATCAATATAATTCTAATACATGCAATTATAAGGCATAAAATCATGTAAAGGCACTTCACTCTTCATATAAACATATCGTTCCTACAGGACTTTTCTGGGTGTCAACTTAGGTTAATCACGTCTTGTTTAAGTTAAGCCTTTGTGCTATAATATATTGTAACATAAAAACAAAATTTGCACAAGTTTGCTGAGGTCGGGGATATACTCTTTAGTGTCCGCGCGCCTATTGGACGCCTTAACATTGCAAACAAAAAGATTGTAATTGGTCGTGGTCTTTCTGCAATCCGTAGCAAAAATAGTAATCAAGCGTTTATACTTCAACAATTGAAAGACAAATTTCAAGAAGAAGATACAATGGGAAGTGGCACAATTTTTAATGCAATCACGAAAACAGATCTATTGGGAATTCAACTTACAGAATCCGCAAAGGAAATTATTGTAAAGTTTGAAGAAGTTACTGATCCAATTTCTTTAGAATTGGCAAATCTGACTATGAAAAACGCCACCCTTCGCCAAACCCGCGATCTCCCCTTCCCAAACTCATCTCTGGTGAAATAGACGTATCGGAACTTGATATTGAACAAAGACAGCACAATTTAGTTCGCCCTACAAAAGCAATTGACAAGTACAACCGTGAAGATGTATAATTACAACAAGACAATTACCTCTTCCCCACTATCACTGAAAGCACAAAAAAAATCCAGGAATACTGTAAACACTATGAATACGAATTTATCTCAAATAGAAAGAACACTGTGGCATGCTGCAGATGAATTAAGAGCCAATTCAAACCTCAAAGGATCTGAATACTCCACACCTGTCTTAGGACTTATCTTCCTTAAATACGCAGACTACAAATTCACACAAGTGCAACAAGAACTCAAATCAGAAACTCCATCTGATTCACGGTTCCAAATTGATGAGAGAACACTATTCCAAGCACACGGGGCATTTTATCTGCCAGATGTAGCGCGTTTCAACTATCTACTGAATTTACCAGAAAGCGAAAACATCGGACAAGCTATCACCACTGCAATGAAAGCAATTGAAGCGGAGAACAGACAGGTCGAAGGAGTCTTACCTAAAAACTATAATCGACTTGAAAAAAGCACGCTCATAGAACTCCTCCGTGTCATGGAACAGATCCCGATGGATATTGAAGGGGATGCATTTGGAAAAGTGTATGAATACTTTCTCGGTAACTTTGCTATGAGTGAGGGACAGCGAGGTGGCGAATTTTTCACTCCGACCTCACTTGTTAAACTAATCGTAGAAATAATCCAACCCTTTCACGGACGTATCTTTGATCCAGCGTGCGGCTCTGGCGGTATGTTCGTTCAAAGCGAGGCTTTCATTCGAAACCATCAACAGAATGGAAACAGAAGTCACATCAGCATCTACGGCGTTGAACGGGTATCAGAAACTATCAGGCTCTGCAAGATGAATCTCGCAGTGCATGGACATGAAGGTGACATAAAGCAAGCCAATAGCTACTATGAAGACCCACATAAAGCATTAGGTAAGTTTGATTTCGTCATGGCGAATCCACCCTTTAATGTTGACAAGGTAGACATGGAACGGATAAAAGACGATCCGCGATTCCCTTACGGTATGCCTCGCGTAGACAATGCCAACTATATCTGGATTCAGTTTTTCTTGAGCTCCCTGAACGACAACGGAAAAGCAGGCTTTGTGATGGCAAACTCCGCTGCAGACGCACGCGCCTCCGAATTAGAAATTCGCAAACAGATTATTGAATCTCGTGTTGTTGATGTGATGATAAGCATTGCATCAAATTTCTTCTATACCGTAACATTGCCGTGTACCCTCTGGTTTTTTGACAAATCCAAACAGGATACGGATAGACACGATAAAGTCCTCTTCATTGATGCTCGTCATCTCTATCAGCAAGTCAGCCGCGCGCATCGGGAGTTTACACCACAGCAACTGGTATTTTTGGCAAACATCGCGCGCCTTTACCGAGGTGAAACGCCAGAGAATAGGCACGACAGCACAGACCTCCTCAAAACGAAATTTCCTGATGGAGAATACGTTGATGTCCCTGGTCTCTGCAAAGTTGCCACTATTGAAGAAATTGAGGCACAAGGATGGAGTTTGAATCCTGGACGTTATGTCGGTGTAGCAACACAGGAAACTGAGGATTTTGACTTCACACAACGGTTCACAGAACTCAATGAGGCGTTAGAAATCCTAAACGCAGAAGCTCACCAATTGGAAGAACGTATTGCAGAGAATGTTGCAAAGATTTTAGAGAATAGGGTATAATGTTATTGAGGTAGAATACGGAAATGAGGTCAAAAAATGAGTGAAGAAATTAGAATTGAAGAAAGTTCCGGCAATGTGTTCTTAGACATCGGTTTCTCTAAAGAAGAAGCAGAACGTGAAAAGTTAAGGGTGGATCTCGTGGTAAGAATTCAACGCATACTTGAAGAATTAAAACTCACGCCAGCAAAAGCAGAGGAACGTTTTGGACTCAATACATCTGTTGTGGAACGTATACAAAATGGGGATTTCGATTTTAAAATTGACAGACTGTTTACAATCCTGAATCAGTTGAACCGCAACGTTGAAATTCATATTAAGCCTTCAAACGAAAAAGGCGGACACCTGCGAGTTGTTGCGCCTTAACTTTAGCAATACCACAGTTTCATCAAGTTGCCAATTTATGCGTCACCTTAATTCATCGTAACAAGTAGTTTTATAATTGCAATAACAGAGGCAAACGCAACAGATTTATTGTTATGCTTGCCTCTGTTTGCACTGGTAATGTATGTTTTGACTTACTTTATGTTATACTTCCTCAAGATTGAGCAATAAGTGATCTATTTTAACAATGCTATCTGTCACTTCATTTTTCTTTAATACTTCTTTAATTGTTGCTTTGTATTGACGACTGATAGTTGCATTTTTTATGCTGTAGTTAGCATCTTCCTGAATATATCCTTTGATAGGTTTTTCTGCTGTATGTATTTCAAATCTGTTAGAGGCAAGAGACAAACCTATTAAGTTTCCAATAATAGTAAAAGGTCTTTCTTGTTTTTCCTCAATTATTTCAACTGAATTTGTTTGAGGCATAAGAGGAGTATTTTTAGGAACAAGGTATTTATTAACAGATGGAAACACATTTTCGTTAAGTTCTTCTGGGGCAACATACTTAGAATTAAACTCTGCAGAGCTAATATGTGGAATTGTTGCTTTAAGTAAACGTCCCATTTCAGGTTTCGCAAAAACATCGTGAACGTTAATTAACCCGAAGCGTAAAAGATTAAGACGTTTTAGTGAAATCTCTGTATAAAGCCACATGTCATGTTCAGGTAAGTCATCTGCACATAAAGCTACATAAAAAGAGTCTACTAAATTTTTGCATGAAAAGAGTATTGGTATATTGAAGTATTCATACACTTCTATAACTTCAAGCTCACCTAATTGCGGATTATTAAGAATATTATATAAGATTCTCCTTGTTGCGTTAAAATGTCTTAAATATATCCCATATTTTTATATCTTTAAATACCCATAATGTGCAATGTGATTTCTTATTTTCTCTTGGCATTTTTTTGATATATCCGCAAACCGAAGTTAAATCTGAATCGGGATTTTCAGGATTTCCAGATTACCAGGATAAGACTCCCTCTATTAGATGGAGCGGGTGTGTAAAGTTTTTGTCCCTCTATCTGTCTGAATCTCGGATTACGCGGAGGACACGGAAGGGGTTTCTGGATCATTATATGACTTTGATCAGCTACAAAGAGGCACAATCTAACAGAATGTGCTACAAAGAAAGCACAATCTAACAGAATGTCTATTATTGGTGAAGATATTGAAGGTTGAGTGACAAAACTTTACACACCCTATCGCCCTATTGCTGAGAATGTTGCAAAGATTTAAAAAAATAGGGTATAATATTAAAAGCGTTATATTATGAATGAAGACATAAAAGATGTAATATGGGTTGGTGATTCGCATGCGCGAGTCCGCAGGTTTCCCAAAGGCGCGAGAAAAAAAGTAGGGGGAGCATTACATATCGCTCAAATGGGAGGTAAAGACGATAACGCAAAACCGCTACGGGGAGTGGGTTCAGGTGTATTTGAGATCACTGCTCGTTACGATACGAATACTTATCGCGCTGTTTATACTGTCAAATTGGGTGAGAATATTTATGTACTTCACGCATTCCAGAAGAAGTCTACGCGTGGTATTCGCACATCTAAAAAGGATATTGATTTGATTAAACAACGACTGAAAATGGCACATGAAATGGAGGCTAAAAATGAGTGAAGAAGTCAAGTTTACAAAGAGTTCCGGCAATGTGTTTTTAGACATGGGTTTCTCTGAGGAGGAAGCTGAACGTGAGTTGTTAACGGTAGAACTCGCTTATGCAATCCACTGCCTACTTAAAGAACTGAAACTGACACCAGCAAAAGCGTCAAAACGTTTCGGACTTGAGTTGAATGATGTAAAACGTCTGAAGAAGATGGATTTTGAGGATTTCACCGTAGAACGTCTGTTTATGATTCTGAAGAAATTGAACCACAGTATTGAAATTCATATTAAGCCTTCGGACCAAACAGTCAGACACCGACGAGTTTTTGTTGCGTAGTGATGTCCCTTTCTTGAGAAAGGATTATCAAAGAATATATGCCTGAAGATAAAAAGCGAGATCCAATGCCACCTCCCGATGCAACACCAGAGGAAATTGGCGAATTTTGGGATACACACAGTCTCGTAGACTATTGGGACGAAACCCACGAAGTAGGATTTGAGGTTAATCTCAAATCAAGACAGAATACGACTTTAAACACTCTTGTTCAAAGTAAATAAAAAGGCGATGAGTTTACTCTCATCGCCCTTATAAACAATCCAATTACTTTTTATCGGGATTATAAGGGTACTTCGCCCCTTTTTGACGGTTTTCCTCTGTTTGGATTGCTTGGAGGTTACGTGGGTTATCGGTTCCACCCTTTGATACAGGGTGTTTATGGTCTACTTGCCAACCTTGTTCACCCGCCTTACCGTATGCTGGTTTGTACATTTGGTTGCCATATTGGTCGCGCCGATAGAGATTCGGATTTTTCCCTCTTATTGTCTGGGCTTGATCCCAAGCAATTTCTTTTTGTTTCTGTGTTGCCATTTTATTTCACCTCCAATGTATCCGAATTTATAATTCAAATAATAACACATGTTACAACTTTTGTCAACCTAAAAGTAAAACTAATTTTGGAATTTGATGTGAATTGTTAAACAATTTAAAAATCATTTATAAGTTACACAACAAAGACATAAAGATAACTTTGGAGACATTTTATGAAATCGTGGCGTAACGTAACCATCAATGACTTGGGGCAGATAATCACAGGTTCTACCCCACCTACTAAAAAAACAGAGTATTACGGCAATAAATATCCCTTTATCACCCCGACAGATATTGAAGTAGATTCTCGCATTGTTCGGACCGAACGATTTTTATCGCAAGAAGGATATGAGTATAATAAGAATCGCTTGCTTCCTCGAAATGCTGTCTGTGTGGTGTGCATTGCAAGCATCGGTAAGATTTGCATGACAACCGCTCCCAGCGTAACAAACCAGCAAATTAACAGCGTTGTGGTAAATCAGCGAGAGCACAATCCATATTTTGTTTATTATCTTCTCAAAACTATGTCAGATATTCTTCATAATGTTGCTGGCGGGGTTGCAACTCCTATAGTCAATAAATCTACTTTTGCAAATCTTGAGGTGTGTGTTCCACCTCTCCCAACCCAACACAAAATCGCCGCCATCCTCAGCACCTACGACGACCTCATAGAAAACAACACCCGCCGCATCAAAATCCTTGAAGACATGGCACAAACCCTCTACCGAGAATGGTTCGTCCACTACCGATTTCCGGGACATGAGAACGTCCCGATGGCCCAATCGGAGTTGGGGCAGATACCGCAGGGATGGGAAGTAATACCTGCAAGTAAAGCTATATTCATAAACCCGAAAACTTCTATTCCACGCAATACCAAAAAACCTTTCATCCCAATGAAGTCAGCTACAGAGAAATCAATGACAATTTCAGAAATAGAAGAAAGAACAGGAAATAGTGGGGCAAAATTCAAAAATGGTGACACTCTTTTTGCGCGCATTACCCCATGTCTTGAAAACGGGAGGACAGGTTTCGTCCAATTTCTTCCTAATGACGATGAGGTTGCTTTTGGATCTACCGAATTTATTGTACTTAGATCCAGAACATTAAATCCATATTTTGTATATCTTCTGGCACAGACACGTGATTTTAGGGAAAATGCTATCAAGAGTATGACAGGAGCAACAGGTAGACAACGTGTTCTCAATGAATGTTTTGATGATTACTTTTTGCCCAATCCTCATCGGGATATACTTTGTCAATTTGAGATTACAATTACTCCTCTTTTTAGGAAAGTCCAGCACCTTTCGGATAAAAACGCCACTCTCCGCCAAACCCGCGATCTCCTTCTCCCCAAACTCATCTCTGGTGAAATAGACGTATCCGATCTTGATATTGACAAAGACAGCACGATTTAGCTCGCCACGCTGAAAGCAATTGACAAGTACCACCGTGAAGATGTATAATTACAACAAGAACGTACGGTTCAATTATAGATTTTATGGTAAATTTTTTAGTTAAATATACAGTCTGTAACAGTGCGGTTGGGAAACCGCACCTACCGTGACCCGAAAGTGTGTAATTATTTTCAAAATTCACCATAGTATTGATATTGCTGTTTTCACATCAAAAGATGCACTGGAGGAACCGACATGGCAAACGTGAGAATATGGACTGTGGAATCCGATTATGATGCTGAAGCACTCAAATCTTTGGTAAAGAAGTTAACGACAAACTTGAAATTCAAGGATCTATCTGTCCATACAGTTGGTAGCAAAGCGTTCTTAATGTCCAATTGGAGTGATAAAGTCTCTTTGAATGGCAAACTTAAAAAAGCAGTTCGGGATTACCTGAGACAGGATGACTACGTTATTTTCTTTCTTGATAGCGATGGTCCAATGTTAACGCGCCAGCAACCACAAGAATTAGAGGCACTCGTCAATCAGATTAAACAGATAGTTACGGACCCAGGGTTTGCTGGCAAAGTGTTTTTTGCACCGGGGGTTCAGGAGCTTGAGTCTCGCCTGTGGCGGGCACACCTGGGAATTGAAGACCCGGACCGGGCAGCACGTATGGATTATGCTGAAGCGCGATTTCGGGAGCTATGTGCCTCGCGCGGCTTTGATTGGGACGCGATGACTGAAACTGATCGTGAAAGGTTTGTTGATGATATCATCCACGAGGATCGTGAATGCGTCCGGTAGTTGTTTATGATACAAATATTTTGTTGTCCGGTATCGGATGGGGAGGGAATCCTGCCCGTTGTCTTGAATTGGCACGACAAGGTAAAGTTGAAGGTTTGACCTGTGCAGAAATATTGGATGAATTAGCCGAGAAACTTCCAATCAAACTACATTTTTCGCTGCACAAAATAGAAAGTGAGCTCAAAGATCTCCGCAGTTTTCTGAGACTGATCAAGATCAACAACAAACTCAGGGGTGTTAATGCTGATCCGGATGACGACAAAATCATAGAATGCGCTGTTGTAGGTTCGGCGACACACATTGTAACTGGAGATCGTCGTCATCTTTTACCAATTGGAAGCTATCAGAACATCCAAATTGTAACTGCCGCAGATTTCTATGCTCAGTTTTCACGATAATATATCAATGTAACCGATAGAGGACACTTATGCTTAAAATCAACCCACAATATCTTGTTGATGATAAAGGCAAAAAAACCGCTGCACTTCTCACAATCAAAGAATTCCGACTTCTCATGCAGCGGCTTGAAGATTTAGAAGATACTTTAGAGATGGACGCTGCGGTCAAAACTGATACTGAGTTTCGTGATTATCAAGACATTCGAGCTGACTTGATAAAAGAAGGAATGCTTTGAACACGTCATCCCCTATTGAAACATACATCGTCTAAATGCCTATCGTTAGATATAAAACTATTCATCATGCAAAAAACTATTCATCATGCAAAACCCCTACAGTGAAAACCAACTCGTCGAACAACCCGCAATCGCACTGCTCAAAGAGATAGGGTGGCAAACCCAGGATTGTTCAAACGAATTTGAATACGACAGCCAAACTCGGACTGGCAGGGAAACAAAATCTGAAGTCGTGCTAACTGATCGACTCCGTGAGGCATTAGAACGGTTCAACCCTAATATCCCAAGTGACGCACTCAATGCCGCAATTGAAGAATTGACTCAATCCCGGGCTGTCATGAACCGTGTTGAAGCGAATCGGGAAATCTACAATCTCCTAAAAGATGGTGTGAAGGTAACAGTCACCGACCCGATAACGCAAGAAGATACCGTTTCAATAATTAAAGTCATTGATTGGGAAAATCCAGAAAATAACGACTTCTTCGTCGCATCACAATTCTGGATTACTGGCGAAATGTATACAAGACGTCCAGACCTTATCGGCTTTGTCAACGGTATTCCCTTAGTCTTAATGGAATTCAAACGGATTGACGAGAATCTCTTCTCAGCTTACAACGACAATCTCCGAGACTACAAAGATACTATCCCGCATCTTTTCTGGTACAATGCATTGATTATCGTATCCAACGGTTCAGAGAGTCGCGTCGGGAGTTTCACTGCAGAATGGGAACACTTCTCCGAATGGAAACGGATTGAAAGTGAAGATGAACAGCAGAATACCTCACTGGAAGTCCTGTTACGAGGTGTCTGTCAACCTGGTAAATTGCTGGACATCATTGAGAATTTCACACTTTTTATGGAAGTTCAAGGTGGCACAATTAAACTGATCTCAAAGAACCACCAATACTTAGGCGTAAACAACGCAATTAAGGCACTTCAGGAAAACGAATCCAATCTTGGAAAACTCGGTGTGTTTTGGCATACACAAGGGAGCGGTAAAAGTGTCTCAATGATCTTTTTTGCACAGAAAGTCCACAGAAAAATGCAAGGACACTGGACTTATGTTGTCGTAACAGACCGCAAAGAATTGGACAACCAGATTTACAAAACCTTCGCGAGTGCCAGTGGTGTCTTAACACATCAGGAGGGGCATGCTGAAAACATTGAACATCTCCGTCAGCTACTCAGGCAAGACCACCGCTATATTTTCACACTTATTCAAAAATTTCAGACGAAAGATCACGAACCGCATCCTGTCCTCTCTGATCGTTCAGACATTATTGTGATTACCGATGAAGCACATCGCAGCCAATACGACACATTGGCGTTAAATATGCGTACCGCGCTCCCGAATGCTGCATATATTGCGTTTACAGGCACACCGCTAATGGCAGGCGAAGAAAAGACACGTGAAGTGTTCGGAGACGAAGTGTCAGTATACGATTTTAAGCAATCTATAGAAGATAAGGCAACGGTTCCGCTCTACTATGAAAACCGCGTTCCCAAACTCCAATTGACAAATGAGGATTTAAATACCGATCTTGAACGGATTCTTGAGGAAGCGGAATTGGATGAGGCACAAGAAGCAAGACTGGAACGCGAGTTTGCACGAGAATATCATCTTATTACCAGAGAAGAACGTTTAGAAACAGTTGCAGAAGACATCGTTTCACACTTTATCGGGAGAGGCTATCGGGGTAAAGCAATGGTTATCTCTATTGACAAACCCACGGCAGTTAAGATGTACGATAAAGTGCAAAAGTACTGGCAACAGAAAATCCAATCGTTAAAATCAGAATTGGACAACGGTGTTGCAAGAGACAGAGAGGAACCGCTTGAGGCTCTAATTCAGTTTATGGAAGAAACTGATATGGCAGTGGTAGTGTCACAATCACAAAACGAAATTGACGACCTTAAAAAGAGAGACGTTGACATCAGACCACATAGAAAACGCATGCACAGTGAGGATTTGGACACCAAATTCAAAAACCCAGATGACCCTTTCCGTATTGTTTTCCTCTGTGCGATGTGGACAACAGGTTTTGATGTCCCTTCATGTTCAACGATCTATCTTGACAAACCGCAACGCAACCATACACTCATGCAAACCATAGCAAGAGCCAATCGGGTGTATAAAGAAAAAGTCAACGGATTGATTGTTGATTACATAGGGATTTTTCGTAACCTTGAAAAGGCACTCGCGATCTATGCTACGGGTTCTAATGAAGATGGAATCAACCCGATTGCGGATAAGTCAAAACTTATTGCGGAACTCAAAGAAGCGGTCATGGTAATATCTGAGTTTTGTAATAACATCAGAATAGACTTGGCAGCAATTGAAGCAGCGGATAGTTCACAGCGGATTCAATTGATTGACAATGCAATAGACCAAATCCTTGTGAACGATGAGACTAAACGGAATTTTCTTGAACAGGCGCGTAATATCTATAAACTTTTCAAAGCAATTTTACCTGACACCGAAGCAAATGCTTTTAGTGGAATGTGTTCACTGATAAACATTATTGCTCTCAAGATAAAGAAACTCAGAGAACCTATAGACATCTCCGATGTTGAAGATGCAGTAGAAGATTTACTGGACCGCTCAATTGCCCCTGATGGTTACATCATCAACATAGATCAAAACATCTATGACTCAGAACGAATTGACTTAAGCCAAATTGATTTTGAACAATTGCGAGATAGATTAAGTACAGAACATAAGCGTACAGAAGCAGAAAAGCTCAGAGGTGCGCTAAATAGAAAACTGATAGACCTGATCCGACTAAATAAAAGCAGAATGGATTTTCGAGAGAAATTTGAACAGATGATTGAGGAATACAATAACACCGGTAACGATGACGATTTCCTTGAACAACTTTTTGGATTCACGGAAGAAATACAAGAAGAGTCACAACGGGCTGATGCAGAGGGGCTGTCGGAAGAGGAATTGGCAATCGTTGATATACTCACCAAACCTAATCCTTCCTTGACACTTATTGAACGTGAAGAAGTAAAAACTTCTGCTCAAAGATTGCTTGATAAACTTAAAAGGGACAATCTGGTCTTAGATTGGCGTAAACAACAGCAGTTGTGCGCACAAGCTAAACATACTGTTCAGACCGTATTAGATGAAGGTCTTCCTGATTGTTATACAGAAGAACTGTTCGGTCAGAAATCGGAAGCGGTATATCTACATGTCTATGACTCCTACTACGGAGAAGGAAAGAGTATATATACCGAAACTCTGAATTTATAGAAGGTGTGTATTGATATGAAACCACTACTCACTGTCAAATCCATCACAAAACGTTTTACAGAAGCACCAGTTGTCAAAGATGTCAGTTTTCAAGTATATCCCAGTGAGATATTCGCGCTTTTAGGGGCAAGCGGATGCGGTAAGACAACTACGTTACGCCTAATAGCAGGATTTGAAAAGCCTGAAACCGGTACCATAATAATGGGTGATCGTGTTCTCGTCGATAAAGTTACTTTTATTCCACCTGAAGCACGAGAAATCGGATTAGTATTTCAAGATTATGCACTCTTCCCCGATAAGAATGTCCTCAAAAATGCAGCATTCGGATTGCGTCGAAAGATACCTAAGAAAGAACGGAACGCCATCGCACTGGAAAACCTTAAACGCGTAGGTATCGCACACCTACAAGAACGGATGCCACATCATATCTCTGGTGGTGAACAACAACGGGTCGCTTTAGCACGTTCACTTGTCACACAACCGAAATTGTTACTCCTTGATGAACCCTTTTCCAGTCTTGATACGGACTTGCGTCAAGTGACTCGTGAAGAAGTCCGAGAACTGTTAAAAGAATTTGGCATCAGTGTCGTATTGGTGACGCACGACCAAGAAGAAGCACTTAGTTTTGCGGACCGAGTCGCCGTGATGAATAACGGCAGCATTGAACAGATCGGAACACCTGAAGATGTCTACAGAAAACCAAAAACAGAATACGTCGCAAGTTTCCTGGGCAAAACTAACATCATTGAAACATCTATAAACGATGGGAATGCAAACACACCATTTGGCGCAATAGAGATTGAATCTCCTGACAAGACTAACGTTCTACTCTCAATACGACCTGAATACATTAACCTGGCACCGCACCCTTCGGATAAAAATGAATCAGTTTCAGGACGTATAATAGCAAGAGAATTCAAAGGACACGATTTGACCTATACCGTTCAGGTAAAAGACAAACATTACTTCGTTCAAACTGACTATAAACAGCATTACCGTGTAGGTGATGAAGTATCCTTAAAACTAACTGAAGCAGATGTTATACTTGCAAAAGGTAGATAGAAAACCTATCCTACTAAGACCCGTTTGATACTCACCAAATACCTCTTATCTTGAAAATCCTGGTTCAGACAAGTAACCATAACTTTACACACGTTCATCGTAAATTATTTGCTTTTTTTGAATGTAAATGTTATACTTCTATTAGTTTGGTAAATATCGTTTCCGCCTTGCATATTGCAATTAGAAACTTAATCTGCATAAGCATCCCCTTAAAACAGCAACACTGAACAGCAGAAGACGGTTTCAATAACGATTGAGAGTAACAAGAAGTCTAAAATTCTTGCTATGGCAAGTAAAGGTATGTCCTTATGAAATTAGATAATACACTGCAAGAAATAGAAAAATCTATTAATGAAGTCATATTGAGTAAAACCTATAAATATGGTAAAATAAAGATCGTTGATGCATAATTTGAGTGCAAACATTTTCATTGAAGTCAATGGACATGGGGGTTTAAGTATTCTATTGACACTTATTCCATACCTGAGCCAATAAAGATATATAAGTTTAAATGTATGTCCTATTTTTTATGAGAGGTTCTCTTATGACTGACACAAATGAAAAACAACTGAATTTTAGTAGTCTTCCGAAACAAGTTTCCCTTAAGTTTTTTAACCGGTATATTAAACCTCATTTGTCAACAAGGAAGAAAGGTCCAAAACCTAAAGTATCTTCATATAAGACATTTAATTACATCCTCTATGTTTTACATACAGGTATACAATGGAATCAACTCCGGCCACGGCGTAACGAAATCCATTGGTCTAATGTCTACAAATGGCATAATCGGTGGTCAAAAGATGGTTCTTATGAGAAGTTATTTGAAGCATCTGTTGAACATCTTCTTGATACTGATCAACTTGACACATCTTGTTTACATGGCGATGGTTCAAACACCGTCGTAAAAAAAGGGGGAATGGCACCGGTTACTCAGGACACAAACATCAAAAAGGTGAAAAAGAGTTGACTATCACCGACAATAAAGGGTTCGTCATTGGTCCGATAACTGTCAGTCCGGTGAACAAACATGATACAACACTTTTGCCTGAAGCATTGTCCGAATTCATCTCCTTCAGTGATCGCATTGGAATGGAACTTGAGAGTTCCGCTCTAACGCTGGATTCCGGTTTTGATTCCAAGTTGAACCATAAGATTATCAAAGAACAAGGTCTGATCCCAGTGATCTATCCGAACAAACGGAATACTAAAGAACCTATCGCTATCGCTCGCAAGTTTCGGTGGTTTAGAAAAGATTTATACAAAGAACGATATAAAGTAGAGCGAACTTTCGGGTGGCAAGATACCTATCGGAGACTCGCACTTAGCTACGACAAACTCAAAGAAACCCGTTTAGGTTTTCGTAATTTAGCATATTCAATGATAAATTTTCGTGTGACTTTTAACAACTCTTAGATGTTACTCGCTATGACTTCAATGATATTGTAGACATTGAGTTTGACTGGGAAGGAAGAGGATTTGAAAAGCCAACCGAGTTAACATTGACGAATGCAATAAGAATTGTCAAGGAACTTCTGAAACAGGTCGATTCTGAGGATTGCCTGTGGTTTAGTCCTTTTGCTTATAGCAACGAAGATGGGTATGTATGTATCGGATGGCAGAATCAGAACCAGGCATTGCATTTTCATATAAAAAACGAGAATATGGACTATAGGAAAATTTGGCGTTCGGCAAACAGGGTTAAATCAGGATCAGAAGAAGGATATCTTAATCCGAAAAATTGTTTATTGCTATGGAAATGGTTAATTGATGAACAACAATGATATAGGTAATAACGAGTTACTCTATAGAAGGTTTTACGCCAGAAGTTTCGAGAAAACCTTGCTCTAATTGCAAATCAAGTGGGATGGGTTATAGAACCAGAATTTTAAAGAAGAAGCGGACAATAGTATATTATTTACGCACAATAAGGATTTCTAATGGAAGCAAAAATACTGGTTGTAGAGGATGAACGCGATATTGTAGAGTTGCTCAAATACAATCTTCAACAGGAAGATTTTGAAGTTGATACTGTACGAAACGGTGCTGATGCATTACAACGCGCTGTTGATAATCCACCCGACCTTATCTTGTTAGACCTGATGCTACCTGAAGTAGACGGTCTGATCGTCTGTCGTCTGCTGAAAAATGACCCCCGCACAAAGAAGATTCCCATCATTATGCTAACGGCTAAAACCGATGAAAGTGACCGCGTGACGGGACTTGAACTTGGCGCAGATGATTATATTACAAAACCCTTTAGTCCACGCGAAGTGGTCTTACGGGTCAATGCTGTCCTACGTAGACTCAATGCCAGTAAAGAACCGGATGAAGAAAATCAGATTGAAACACACGGTGTTGTTATTGACCTTGATAGGCATCAAGTCATGACAGAAGATGGGGCAATTGATCTCACTGCAACAGAATTCAAACTTATAACGCTATTCGCAAGGTCGCCGGGGCGCGTCTTCAACCGAGATATTCTCATGGATGTGATCTGGGGACAAGAATACTACGGTATTGATAGGACAGTTGATACACACGTCAGCAGACTCAGACGTAAATTGGGTGAATTCGGTAAACATATTGAAACTGTATACGGTGTAGGATATAGGTTGAAGGAAAAAAAGTAAAACCCGCTACATCGGCGAGGTTAGGAAGAAATCAAGAAATCAACGGTATGAATGACATTTAGTCATTCCCCGGGTATGAATACCATTATGAAGTTAAAGAAAATATTTGGGTAATTTGGCGAGGTTAGGAAGAAATCAACGGTATGAATGCCATTTAGGCATTCCCCGCCTCGCCAGCAGAGTGGTGTACCTGCATTATGCAAACAAGAAATTACCCGTTTATTTATTTCAACTTCATTTAGGCATTCCCAGCCTCGCCTACCGGGTATTGAATCTACAAATCAAAAAATAACGGAGTCAACTATGATCTTAGGACTAACCGATAAAGTTGTTGTAATTACCGGCGCAAGCAGAGGAATTGGCAGATCTATTGCACACGCATTTGCAATGGAGGAAGCAAAACTCAGTATCTGTGGACGTGATCCCGATACGCTTCAGGTGATAACTGATGAATTAAAACCGTATAAAAGAGGTGTATTTTCAAAACCTACAGATGTAACAGATAGTCAACAAGTTCAAACATTCATGTCTGAGACACTTGAGCATTTCGGACGAATTGATGTCGTCGTTAACAATGTCGGTGGAAGTCGATGGACTCAGTTAGAGGACATAACAGATGAAGAATGGCATGAAATCATAGATTTAAACCTCGTCTCAGCTACACGCATAAACCAATTTGCTATTCCAGTCATGAAAAAGCAAGGTAGTGGTGTGATACTTATGATCACCTCCATCTACGGCAGAGAGGGGGGTGGACATATCACCTATAATGCTTCAAAAGCTGCTGCAATCAGTATGACGAAATCGTTAGCAAAAGAACTCGCACCTGATAATATTCGCGTCAATAGTATTGCCCCGGGCTCCATCCTGTTTCCTGGCGGCGGTTGGGATCGTCGGATGAAGAATGACCCTGAAGGGATGAAAGCATTTGTTGAAAGTGAAATGCCACTTGGACGATTCGGTAAACCTGAAGAGATCGCGAATGTTGTGGTCTTCCTTGCATCCGATTGTGCAAGTTTGGTTACAGGTGCATGTATAAATGTAGATGGATGTCAGTCCCGTTCAAATATTTAAAAATCTGTCAAACCTACAATTGCAAAAAGCTAAAATAACGTCAGTTTGATTTAATCATTTCGGATGTGTTCACTCTCGCCATTTTCGTATCCGAGAGGCACGAATTGTAGCACAAACTTTCAGTTTGTGGCACATCTGGCGCAAACTGGAAAGTTTACGCTACATTTATCAAACTCACGTTATTTTAGAATGTTAGAAAGAAGGTCTCTAACATGGAGGTAATCTTTATGTGGGTTAAAACTATAAATGCTCTATGTTGGTTTCTGGACATCTCCAATTCTGCTATAGACCTGAAAAAGCGTCTTATAAAAGTTGTTTTTGGAGTTGCCTTGTTAAGTGCTCTGACAATTGGTAGCGGTTTTGCCGGAGTCTGGATAGATGAAAACGATTTTGAAAATAGTAAAACCCTTTTTACCTTTAGTCCTTTTGAGTGTTTTCTTGAGTGGACACAGTTATGCTGAGGTCTGGAACAACTCATTTGATGATGAGGAACTCATAGGATGGGAACGAATTAGTTTGGGAAATCAAAGGGGAACCAAATGGGAATCTGTCGGAGGAATTCTCTTTGCCAATACAGAGGATTGTTTTGAACCTCCATTCTGTAATGAGAACACAGTGGGTTTTTTGCACTGGAAAATCGTCGAATTTAACTTTGAACAGTTAACAATGATAGGTGAAGAGATATCGTATCCCCAAGAAGGAGAAGATGGTATGGGGGAACTCTGCTTGTTTCTTGGAAAACGTCAAGATGAACCTGAATTAGCCGCAGAAGGTTATATCGTTAGTCCCGAAGAAATAAGCAAAGTCACTTTTTCAAAGAAGGATGGATTTAGTAGAGGAAAGACGAAAGCGTGGTACGGGAACATATTCAAAGCCACAACACGTAATCTGACAACTGTTTTTGATTCTGGACATTTTCAAGTATGGACAAACCGGCATCTGATAACTGAATTCCTTGATGAGAACTTAAAAACTATTGATATTGTGGGGTTACTCATCACGAGTCACTTTGGAAGTCATTGGTTTGGTAGTAGGATCTCAAGTATCTCAATTACTGATAGAGCAATAATCAAACCTAATCTTGCTGTACAATTACGAGGTACGCAACTCACGACAACTTGGGGAGAATTAAGGCAAATTGAGTAAAATTCCGTTTCCTGACAGTAAGGAGTTAAAGTATGAAACAGGTCCGAAATACCTTCGTCTGGATAACACTGTTTTCTTTGTGTGGTATTTTTTCTATATCCACCTTCACACAAAGTTATCAAGACGATTTTGATGTTTTGAAAGAAAAAAACTGGGTACATTGGGGCAAATATGCTATATGGAGAGTTGAAGATGGATTTTTAAAGGGATGGTTACAGTCACCAACCGCTGGCGGGGATATCCATCCCACATTAGACCTGCTCCAATTTAATGATCCCAGTGGTTCTATTGTAGATTTTAAAATCAACGATCGAGAAATTATTCAGAGACGGGTAAAAATACCGGGATATAATAACATCACTATGACAGTAAAAAATATAGCTCAAAAGCAGCAGCGTTTTGGGATTGCCCTCGGGAGGCATTCTCCCGAGCGGAGCCGGTCATTTTTCTATCTGTTTGATACAAAAGATATTTACGCCGCGAGTGTCAGTCCGCGGTACGGTGGTGGAGCACCGTTTAATACTAAAGCTTTGGAGCCGCTAAAACAGGGGTTTATTCTGGAGGTTATAAACCGATGGAAAACATCGGAATTAGCATCTCTGGAAGTTCGTTTTAATCGTGGACATTTTCAGTGGTTTGCGGATGGTGAAAAACGCGAGGAATTTGAAGACCCTGAATTCCCTTCGGTTGAGATGTTTGGGTTTTTCATTGAAAGCAATGGATTGCATGTTGGGCATGGATGGGTCGATTCATTCAAGATAAAGGGACCAGGATTATCCGTTGCTCCACAAGCAAAGTTAACAACAACCTGGGGACACCTTAAGCAACATCAGTAGTTATGCCAATGTCAGTCCCGTTCAAATATCTAAAAAACTGACAAACCTACAATCAACAAGATTAAGTTTACCAAGATTGAATTTGAATGTACATATTTCATAAGGAGGCATATCTTTGTCACGATTGAAATCCTTTTACACTGTTTTTTTCGTATTAATCACTCTAAATCCGTTCATGACCAGAATTGCAGCCCAGGAAATCGAAGAAGACCGATCCCCTATAGACGAGTTCATCAGGAGAGCAGAACAACATGTGGAAAACAACCAATTATTACAAGCTATAGAAATCTATGAACGCATTGTGAAAGCTGCACCCGATGACACCGAATCTCAACTGCAGCTTGCAACACTTTATTCCCGCACGAATCAGCATGAAAAGGCTATAGAAACCTATAGTAAACTTCTTGAAACCGACCCGGAAAACTCAACCTATCAGGATGCCCTTCTTAGTAATTTACGAGCTGCAGGAAAAAGCGAAGAAGCATTTGACCTTGCCCTGGAATACATCAAGACAGAACCAGATAAAGGTGTACATTATGCACGAATTGCTCACCTCTATGAAATGGATGGCAATGAAGCCGCAGCTATCGCTAACTATAACAAAGCAACCGAGTTAGGATACGAAAACCTACAGACATATCTAAGACTCGCAAAACTTAGTCTTCTCAATATGGATATGCATGCTGCTGCAAGTGCATTGAAGAATGCCATTCTATATACTACATCAGCTTCCATGCGGGAAAAACTTGAACGACAATTGATCTATCTGTATCGTTTTAATGGTAATTTAGAACTGAAGATGCAAGAAGCGAAAGAAGTTGGTACAATGAATTTCGCGATGCAGAAATTAATCGCTGAGAACTTACATAAGAACGGGGAATTAGAAAAGGCTGTTGAGGCGTATAAAATTGCACACGACATGACAGCTAACGCTAATGAGAAATCAAAAATCTCTGGTGAATTACTCAAACTATATGTGGAACTCGGTGAAATTGACTCAGTATTGGAACCCTATGAACGCCAGGCGGATTTAGATGTAGACAGTAAGACTAATACCTACACTGGTGAATTAATCACTCCCGTATTTACAGCACTATATGTTTTGGAAACAGCCCGGGACTCGTTGATTGATGCGTTCAAAACACAAAATAAACTTGATGTGTTGAGAACACATTATGAAAGCAAACTTGCAGAAAACAGAGATAACCCTCTACTGCTCACAATAATGGCAAGGATATATTGGGAAAAAAAGGATTATCAGAATTCTGCTGAAATGTATGAAGCACTCGGGAAAGCAGATTCTAACAATGTCCGTTATCTATATCATGCTGCGGCTGCATTGCAGAAAAGTCATCAACCAGAATTAGCTAAAGAGATGCTAAACCAAGCAAAAATGGCACTCGCGGACAACCCAGAGAAATATGATGGACGATTTCTTGGTACGCTTGCAACAATCTGTATTGAAAACAGAATGTATGATGCCGCGATTGAACTCTCAAAAACTGCGATCAGTTTAAGTGTCAGGGAAGATGATCAATCTATTCTGGATACTTTACACATTATCCTTGCGAAAAGTTACCGTAGAACAGGACGTTACATAGAAGCTATTGAAGCATATCAGCAAGTAGCAGACAATACCAGACGACACAGCACACAAAAAATGGTAGAAAATGCAATCCGTGAATGTGCAAAGGAAGGAAACCTATATGAGGAATGGATTCCCATACAACTAAAGAATCTGGAGAAGACACCTAACGATCATTATCTAAATGCCACACTCGCTTATAGTTTTGAAGCTACCGGTAAGATTAAAGAAGCAATTCAGCAGTATGAAAAACTCACAAAACTGGACCCTGAAAATGCCGATTGGTACAGGAAGTTGGGAGATCTGTATCAGAGAGCAGACCGTAAGATAGTTGATGTAATTGAAAGCAATGCTCTCAGCTTAGATGGTAATGGAAGCTATGTCGAAATTGACGACAGTGAAATCATCAACAATATATCAGAACACTTCACGATTTCTGCTTGGATAAAACCAACAGACTTCCCCAATACTTGTACGACGATACTTTTCAAAGGGAACAAACGCCAACCGAATATTACGCATCGCCAATTTACGATCTGGATGTTTGATGAAGGCAGTGTATTCTTTGACACATCACCAGGAGGACTCCCACTAAAATATACAGTATCTGAAAGCGAATCTATCCAACTAAATAACTGGTACCATATTGCAGCAACGATTGATGCAGAAAGAAATATCATGAAGTTGTACCTCAACGGTTTCGAAGTCGATAGGAATAACTTTAGTGATCAGAACAATATACACAGAACCACACTCCCATTGCGAATCGGTTGTTCACATGAAGAAGAAAGATCGGAACACGCATCTTTTGCAGGACTAATTGATGAAGTTCGCATCTGGAACATCGCACGCACAGAATATCAGATACGTTCTGATATGAATAGACAGTTGAAAGGAAATGAAACCGGTCTGATCGGATATTGGACATTTGACACTGAAACGGACGGGCGGATAATCGATAGTTCATCCCATCAGAACGACGGTCAACTCATTGGAAATGCTAAACTTGAGAAGTATAAACGTCCAATATCGGTAACTTCAAAGGAAGACAACTTCACAAAGGCTGTGTCCTGCTATGAAAAAGCAATTGAACTTAATCCCGCTGTCTACCGAAATTACGATCTATTGGCGAAACTGTTTTTGGAACGGAACCAGACTTCAGATGCTGTATCCGTATACCTACGAGCATTAGACTTACCATCGGAACGAGTGAATTCTGATGCAATTATACGGACACTTTTTGAACTTTACTCTGGTGAAGCACAAGATGACAAACGCATTGCTATTTTTGAAGAAGTAAAACCCAAAATACAAAAGAGTGCTGTTTTGCACGAAATTTTGGGTGACCTCTATAAGAAAATAGGTGATTCAGAGAGTGCTGCACTTGCTTATGCTGAGTGGTTGAAAATAAGACTGTATGAAGATAATCTATGGAATACACATAATCAACGCAAGGTAGCTGAAGCACTTCTTGAAAAAGGTGTCTTTCCAGAAATAGCATTGAAACATGCAAAACAGGCATGGTATAATGGCACAGTATCAAGCTTTTACTATCCATTGACACTTGGACATGCGTATGTCGCCAATGACCTATATAATGAGGCATTACGGTATTATAGGTATGCTTTGAGCATCTTACCTATAGATTCTTCATTAGAATACTTCTGGATACAAGTCGCAGATGCAAGCAAGCACGCGAAAGACAAGAAACGTTACAAACAGATGTTTGATGCGTTGATTCAATCCATTCCGCAGGAATATGTCAGCTCACGATTAAATTTAGGTGACTGAAACTTTACACCTGTTCCAAAAATACAGGTTTTCCCTTGCATATATATGTTAGATATGATATTATATTTACAGATAACGACTCTTAAGACCTAAATAGTTAACGGAAATTCAGATAGACTTTATCCATAACTAACGTAATATAAAGCACTTTACCCGCAGGTGTAGATATTACGACAGGTGCATGTCGCGGGTAAAAAATAGGAGATGTATTCACAAGCGGTCTGCTTGAACAATGAATGCAGAATAAACGATGAGATCAGGATTATGGATTCCCGAGTATGATACGCCAGAACTTTGGCATCATGATATTTCAAGACGCAGCTTCTTCAAATTTGGTGTAAGTAGTTTTCTTGGACTTGTAGCAATGCAACATTTCGGCACCTCTGACGCATCACAGCTCTCTGAGGTTATCCCGCGTGCTAAACAGTGCATCGTAATGTTTATGAGTGGCGGTCCAAGTCAATTAGATACTTTTGACCCAAAAAAACCGGATGTAGAAACCAGCGGTCCATTCAAAGCTATTCAGACAAGCGTAAAAGGTATTGAATTCTCAGAACATCTGCCAATGGTTGCTGAACAAGCACACCATCTTTCAGTTGTTCGCTCAATGGTTTCCCGAGAAGGTAATCATGAACGTGCGCGTTATCTCCTTCATACAGGATACGCGCCAGGTGGTGCAGTCAGACACCCAACTTTAGGTTCGCTGACCTCCTACTATCTTGATGACGACGAATCGCATTTGCCGAGTAGTGTGAATATAAATTCACCAACATATTCTGGTGGATTCCTCGGTGCTACACACGACCCATTTGTAGTGAATAATCCATTGAAAAAAGTTGAAGACATAGAATATCCAGAACAGATGGATACACACAGATTCCGTGAGAGATTGAAGATGCTCAGAAACCTTCAAGAAGATTTCATCTCAAAACGTTCAAGTCGCGGAACAGAAGCACATGAAGCGATCTATAAGAAAGCTGATGAACTCATCAACTCGCCAAATATAAAAGCCTTTGAACTGAAAGAAGAACCGACTGAGATCCGACAGGCTTACGGTATGAACCGTTTCGGACAAGGCTGTTTGATGGCGAGACGACTCATTGAATCCGGTGTAAAATTTGTGGAGATAACACTGGATGGGTGGGACACACACGAAAACAACTTTGAACGGACAAAAGAACTCCTTGAAATCGTTGATCCCGCCTACGCAATGTTGATCAAAGACCTCAGCGACAGAGACCTACTTGATGAAACTGTTGTTCTATGGCTTGGAGAATTTGGACGTACACCAAGAATTAACAACAATGACGGTCGAGACCACCACCCGAACGGCTGGTCAGCTGTTATCGCTGGTGGCGGAACTCGCGGTGGACAAGTCATCGGAAGCACTAACGAAGATGGAACAAAAGTCGCCAGTGGTGCTGTCGGGGTACCAGACCTTTTCGCTTCGCTCTGCTTTGCACTCGGAATTGATTATCAGGAAGAGAATATGTCCCGATCCGGACGTCCAATACGCGTTGTCAACGAAGGTAGTGTCATAGAGGAACTCTTTGTATAGTAAGGTATAGAAGGAATTACCGTAGAGTGTCTATCGGTGTTGTTGAACATTGTAACGACCAATTGATAGACACTTTACGCTAACAGACACATGCGAGTGATCGCAGGAAAATATAAGGGCAGAAGATTAGCAAGCCTTAAAAGCCTTAAAGTGCGGCCTACTTCTGACAGAGTCAAAGAGTCAATTTTTAGTATCATTCGAAATAAAGTTACAGATGCCAACTTTCTTGATTTGTGTGCCGGAAGCGGGAACATCGGTATTGAGGCACTCAGTCAAGGCGCAAAACAGGTAACTTTTTTAGACGAAGACCTGCAGAGTATCCGATTAATTGAACAGAACCTTGAGAGATGCGGACTGAATAGACAAAATCCACAGATTCATATACTGCGGAGTGATGCAGCAAGAGGAATTAACATCCTATCAAAACAGAGAAAGACTTATGCGTTAATCTATTTTGATCCTCCGTACCACATAGAGATTTACAAACGGTGCATCACGCAGATATCGGACGCAAAAATACTTGAAACTAAGGGATTGCTTCTGATTGAACATCATCTCAATACTCAGCTACCCCTTGATATCGGTACGTTAAGATGTGATAGACAGAACAGATACGGTGAGACAAGAATATCTTTCTACCGACATAAGGGTTTCGAAAAGTAGTCCAAGGAAAACGTGCATGAAGAATGAGGATCTATCCATATCACGACGGGGAAAACTTGTCGTCATTGAACATGAACATTACAACATTGAATATAACCTATCAAAAGGAACATGGAACTATAGCAATAATAAGGGAAAAACAGTTCTGAAGAACGCAATCACACAGATAAGTTTGGATGACGAGACCATATTAAAGACCAGTGATGCGGGATTTCGCGAATTCAGTATAGATTCTATCCAAAAGGATGCGTTCGGAAACTATCAGACGTTAAAGTTCTCGTATCAAAAAGCGGATACGAAGAAAACCGCTGCAGATAATGCGTCTGACTCAAGTAAAGTGTCAAAGGCAACCGGTTCTATTAAGGACGGCGTTCGTATACACACATATCTTACGTGTTACATTGAGCACCCTTATATCCTATTGAAAGTTAGCGTAGAGAACTGTAATGCCGATCCTATCAGTTTATCAAATATAACACTTATTGATATTTCAACCAAACAAGGATCGGTGCAATTAGGTAGCCACCCTTCACAATACCATCTCTATCTAAAGATACCTCCCATATCGCCTTGCGCCAGCACACACAGAAAAATCTATGACGGGTTTCAGCTAAACCAAGATAATACCACACAACCCTGTCAAGATGGTATCCTGTATGATGTAGAAAACAAGAACTCATTCTTATTCGGATTTATTACTGCGGATAAGTGGTGGGCACGGATGCAGATCGGATATCAGGCATCAAAACGCAAAACGCAACAAGGTTTAACGACGTGGGCACTGTTTCATGATTGTGAGAACAAAACATGTCAATCAGATGAAGAGGTGTTTTCTGAGATCGGTTATCTTGACTTTTCAGATGACATATCAACATCTTATGATAGGTATACTGAACGTCTCGCTACGCAGAACGGGGGACTGCAAAAGTTAACTCATGATCCTAAAGGTGTATTCACAGCGCAAACAGATAAGAAAAAGAGCATGGCTGGTTGGAATTTTACATCAGACAGTACACTCGGAAAACTAACAGCTAACACTATTGCTGAACAGATGAAATCTATCGTCAAGAATCCCCTCTTAACCTCTCTTCACGTTGAAAGATCAGACTATATCAATTTAGAATCTGGATGGCAAAAAACACCCGGATATCTTTCAGTCAACCCAGATTGCTTTCCTGAAGGCATGGCATCTGTTGTTAATCAGATACACGATTTAGGTTTCAAAGCAGGAATTAAGATAGACCCTTTTTGCATTGAGCGAAAATCGGAATTACTACAAAAGCATCCCGATATCAGTCTAATAACCAAAGATAAGGAAAAAAATGGACAGAAAACTGCGAAGAGAGGATCGCCTATTGAAGTCCATCTGCCAGGAAGACAGAAAGCTTATGCCATCTTAGATGCTTCACACCCACAGACACAGAAACACATCCGTAAACTCATGAACCAGTTGATAGATGAATGGGGATTTGACTTGATCAAGATCGATCTATCCAGTTACACAAGCGGGATGATGTCTGTTAGCCATAATATAAAATGGCATGACAACTCACTCACATCAACTGAACTCTACAGGCAAGCTGTCCGATTACTTACTGAATCTGCTTCACATACTGAGAAAGATGCTATACTTGCAGGTTACAACATCATAGAAAGTGTTAGTATCGGGTGCTTCAACGTCATTTTTCCACTGTTGCGTCAGAAGCATGTTGACAGTAGTGAATCGTGGCATCAGCAGAACGGCACAAAACATAGACTGAGTAGATATGCGGGATATCTCAACACACACAACGGGATGTGGCAGACCGTGTATGGTGATCTATCCGTTGATGAACCGCGTCCAATAAATGAAGCAATTGTTGAATTGACGGCTGCTGCATTAAGTGGTTCACCTGTATTCTGTGCTAATACACCCACAACTTTATCTAAAATACGGGCTGAATTAATAGGGAAACTATTCCCACTTACAGCAAACGAAGCAACAGTTATTGATATGTACGATGAAACGCTACCACAAATTTGGCATCTGCCTGTAAAAACAGAAGGTGAAACATGGCACCTGTTAGGTGTGTTTAATTGGAAAGACCAACAGGACGATATTCATCTCAACTTAGATAAAGTCGGTCTTAGCGCAAATAAAGATTATCTTGTTCATGACTTTTGGATGCGACAATACTTAGGAGTAGTCTCAAAGAATGTGACACTGCTAAATATTATACCGCGTTCTGCAAAGCTCCTATGTCTACGAGAAGAACAAGCCGTCCCTCAGCTGCTTTCCACAGACATGCACTATACACAAGGTAGTATTGAAATTTTATCTGCTGGTTGGGATGAACATAGTCAAAGCTATCTACTTATATGTCAACCCCCCCATGAAGCAGAAGGTAATATATTCATACATGTGCCAGAGAATTTTCTGCCTGTCAGTCTATCTGCTTATGGAAGCGAATACAAATATACTTGGGACAAACCTATTTATCAAATAACTATTGGGGCAACAGATTCATTGGTGCATGCAAGCATAAAATTTACACAGACTTCAGGTGGAACGCACGGTAAATGAAAGAAAATCTAAATGACATGAAAACGAGAGAACAGGTTGCGGTTGATGCTGTGTTAAGTGCTTCAAAACTATGTCAACAAGTTCAGCAAGAAATGGTATCTTCAGATACTGTTGAGAAGAACGATCGCAGTCCAGTGACGATAGCCGACTACGGATCACAAGCGTTGATCTGTCAAGTGATCAAAGACACTTATGCTGATGACGTTATCGTTGCTGAAGAAGATGCAGATTCACTCAGGCAGAATCCCGCACTTGCGGAACGCGTCACCGATTATGTTAATCAATTCGCAAACTCAAATCCCCAAGCACACAGTTCATCAGGCAAAGTTTGTGAATGGATTGATCAAGGAAAAGGTGAGATTGAGGATCGTTTTTGGACGCTTGACCCAATTGATGGAACGAAAGGATTCCTTCGAAAAAATCAATACGCAATCGCATTAGCCTGGATCGAAAATGGTGAAGTTCAACTCGGTATCTTAGCTTGTCCAAATTTACCACATCAGTTAGATGAAACCGTTTCTAATCGTGGCTGTCTCTTTGTCGCAGTTCGCGGGCAAGGAACCGTTATCTATGATTTAAGTGGACAAAAGTTGGGTGTAGCTAAAGTCTCAGATAGTGCATCACGAATAGCAGAGAGTTATGAATCTGCACACGGTGACAGCATTACGCATGCCAGAATAGCAAAGAAGATCGGACTTCATCAGGAACCACTAAAGATTGACAGTCAAGCAAAATATGGCATTGTTGCAAGAGGAGAAGCGTCGCTTTACATTCGTCTGCCGAATCCGAAATATCCTGACTATAGAGAATGTATCTGGGACCACGCCGCAGGTATGATTGTCGTAGAAGAGGCAGGGGGAAAAGTTACCGATGCCAATGGTTTACCATTGAGTTTCATCAGTGGAAGACGTATGACGAATAATCGCGGCGTAGTTGCTACAAACGGAACTTTACATCCAGAGGTATTATCAGTAGTTAAAGAGGTGCATGATTAAAAGTAGTAGGCACACTCCGTGTGCCGTTACAAACTGAACTCTACATCTGGATGCCTCTTCTGTGCGGTTAGGAAACCGCACCTGCCGAGGGTGTTCACATATTTTAAACGCCTTTAGTCCTTTTGGGATTTTTGGGTATTGTCCCTTTCTATTTTCTAACGTCCGCCTTATATCTTATACATTCGGTTGACTAATGCGTCCTGTTTCTTTTGAACGCTCTAATCCGACACGATCTCTAATAACCTCAACATCTGTCTGAATATTGATTAGTGTCATATCCACATTTTTGAACCTCTGCATAGTTTCAGCATGGTTCTTATCAACCTTTGCCTCAAGTTTATCAACCTTTGCCTCAAGTTTATCAAATCTATTTTCAACATTGTCAAATCTTTCTAATAGCATCTCAAGCTGTTTGTTATTCATAATATTCTCCTTTACTATAATAGAGTATAGGGTATATTATACCATATATTAGCAGTGATATGCAACTTTAGATGCGTATTCTATTTGACAAACAATCCTAAAATATCCTATAATAACCCAAGTTGCTACCTATAAATTTTAGACACATAAACGTCATTTTTATAGAGAACAGTCGTTATAGGTGAAATATTGTAGAGCAAACTGTCCGTTTGCGGACTAATATGCACAATCTAACAGATTATGCTACATAAGTAGCAACTTAGGTTATAATACTTAAATCACGAACTTGGTAGAGAGTTTCAGCCGCGTCGCATGGCGCGGTCTCTACCAATAACAGTCTGAAACCTGGAGTTCGTGATAGTGTGAGTTCGTGCACTGGACAAACAGAATGCCTTGATTGTCCAGATTAACAAACTTGAAAAAGCGAGACAGGCTTGCGTATTATCTGGTCATATTGGATTAGTTAGAGAGATTGATGATCTAATTAACCAATGTAGACTCAGAATATCAACAATAGCTTATGAATCCTTATTTCTATAATGATGGTTTATCATTTATACATCGTTTTTAACAAAAAGGCATAACATCCCAAAAGGA
Organism: Candidatus Poribacteria bacterium; assembly: GCA_965205065.1. Classification (GTDB taxonomy): domain Bacteria; phylum Poribacteria; class WGA-4E; order WGA-4E; family WGA-3G; genus MSPOR6. The sequence continues at coordinate 861,500 of CBDBFT010000001.1, forward strand.
CTAAAGGGGTTTTTAAATTTTACTATATATAGGGAGTTCTATGAATTGAGCAATAAAGGAGTAATTATGAAAGCGGGGCAAATTGTTGCACCACATCATATTGAAATAATAGACATTAATAAACCGAGTTTGTCAGACTATCCTGACGGTACCGTGATGATTAAAACTCTTCACAGTGCAATCTGTGGCAGTGATATGCCGCATTTCGTGCTTGAAAACTTGCCTGAACGATATCCGCTTGGACACGGACTCTCGATCCACGAAGCAATCGGTGTTATTACAGAAAGTAAGTCTCAAAGATTCAAAGAGGGTGATGAAGTTCTGGCACTTCCAAGACATATAGGTGCATGTGCAGAATACTTCCTGTCAAACGAAGATGTTACAATCCCTTTAGTAGACTATGAACGAAAAGATTGTATCTTAATGTCACAACCCTTAGGCACTGTAGTATGGGCATGCCGTAAATTAGGTAATTTGATAAACTTAGATACAGTGGTTATTGGACAAGGTCCTATGGGATTACTCATCACCTTTATGCTAAGCAATCTCGGCGCAAAAACTGTGATTACTACCGACCTGTTTGACTTCCGACTTGAAGTATCAAAACAGATGCGTGCAACACACACAATAAATTCTGCCACTGAAGACCTTGTCGGGGCAGTTAAAGATATTACCGAAGGCAGAATGGCAGACCTTGTTGTTGAGGTAGTCGGACATCAAACAGAGACTATAAATACCTGTCTAAAACTACTGAAACGCGAAGGGACACTGCTTGCATTCGGCGTGCCAGATGACGAAGTATATGATGTCCACTTCGCAGAATTATTTAGAAAGAATATTAAATTCTTATGTTCTGTCGGTCCCGATGTGCAAAACGATTTCCCGTTAGCAATGGATATGATTGCTCAGGGTCGGATTGATGTTTCCCCGATTATTACGCATCATCTACCGTTCACAGAAGTTCAGAAAGGTTTTGAAATGGCATTGCACAAGAAAAATGAGGCAATTAAGATAGTATTGGACTATTAAAGCGGTAATTCAACGATACGTCCTTCACGACTTGACTGATAAATGGCAAGGATTATCTCAACTGCTTTACGTCCTTCACGACCGTCAACCAGAATGGAGGCATCATTTTCAAGTCCGTTAATTAAGTTTTCCAATTGGCGTCTGTGATTGGCATGATTGATAGCTCGTGGATCAGAAGCACCGCCACCCGTATCTGTCTGTTGTGCAAATTTCTCTCGTATCTCGTTGTCTTCAGGAAGTTCAGGGTCAAATTCCCATTTTACGATGTCTTCTTCCTCTAAGATAGTTGTACCTTTTGTGCCACAAATCTCGGTTTTTTTGAACATACCGGGATAGGCTGCGGTTGTGCCTTCAATGACACCTAACGCGCCATTTTCAAAGCGAAGTACTGCTACCGCAACATCTTCAACTTCAATACGTTCGTGTGCTAATGTATCCGTAAATGCTTGAACAGACTTTACAGGTCCCATAAAATACTGAAGTAGGTCGATTGCATGGATAGATTGATTCATCAACGCACCGCCTCCATCAAGGTTCCATGTGCCACGCCATCCACCACTATCATAGTATTCTTGGGAACGAAACCATTTTATGTAGGCATCCCCTAAGGTCAACTTGCCGAATCGTCCACTTTCAATCGTCGATTTTACGAGTTCAGCACCTTCGGTAAAACGGGAATTAAAAATAGCACACAATTGGACACCGGTTTCATCACAGGCTTGAATGATCTCATCACACCTTTGCAGCGTAATTTCAAGAGGTTTTTCAACGACTACATGTTTTCCTGCTTCTGCTGTAGCGATAGCAGGTTCAAGATGGGCACCACTTGGGGTGCATATACAGACTATATCAAGGTCACTCCTTTTGAGCAATTCGTTGTAGTCAGAATAACCCTCAACATTATATTTATCTGTGAGTCTTTTAGCATTGTCAGGATTGCGTGAACTCACACCAACTAACTGACCGTGTTCTAATTCCGATATTGCGGCGGCGTGAAAATCGGAGATCATGCCGCAACCGATGATACCAAAACCGTAAGTTTTCATATATTTTACTTTCCTTATTTCAACTTATGTTATATAATACCATTTCTATAAGATAGTTTCTTTTTTTGTAGCATAAACTTTTAGTTAGTGCCGAATTAGATTACAACTCACAAAAACCGGTAATGCAACTTTATTCCTTAGAAATGGTTTACAATATAAATTATGACGACTGAAGAAAACCGATCTCAAATTGAAGAAACCAACGAAGTTTCTGATGAAGAATACAACGACATACAGGAGCAAGAAACAACCGTAGATACTGACACTGAAGAAGCACCCACAAACAGAGGTCTCAGAATCGGTTGCATGACTTTCTGTCTTGCTGTGACAGTGTTGTTTCTATGGGTCTGGCATCATCAATCACAGTTCAATGATAACTATAGACAAGCATCATTCCATTTACGGAACGGTGAACCGACCAAAGCCATTGAAGCCTACCAGAAAGCCATAAAAAACAAAAACCGAACCCTATTCTTCAAGAATGCACCAACCGCATACAATAATCTTGGAGATGCGTATATGCATGCAGAACAGTATGCCAAAGCCATTGAAACCTTTAGAAGTGTAATACAGATGGCACCGAATCAACCAGATGGATATGTTAATTTAGCAACTGCTTTTCTCAGAAAGAATGATCCGAAGAGTGCCCATGCCATTTGCATTGACGCGCTTCAAGAGTTTCCCAAGTATGCCCACCTGCACTATAACCTTGCTTGCGCTTATGCTCTGACTGACAATCCGCAAGAAGCATTAAATTCACTAAAACAAGCAATTGACCTTGACCCAGTATGGAGAGAATTCGCACAAAACGAAGACGCTTTATTACATATTGTTCCGAAACTTCCATGATACCCTCTACGGTTTCTCAGTTCCTTGTAATATGCCTTTATGGAATCTCTGCAACATAAACCTGTGAATGTCCAGTAACATCAGATGTATACACGACTGCCGTTTCATCAGGACTAAATGACGGATGCGGATGCGTCCACTGGGGACCATAAACGGTGTCCACCTTCATCTCCATCCAACTTAATGACTTTTCCCTTTCCCCAGCTTGCTGTGCTGCTGCCCAATCTTCAGCAACTGCATACCGATCCTTTTTCCATTGACTCCCACTTGATGAACTCCTTGGATAGCAGATTGGAACGTGTGCACCTGTTTCTACATCAACCAACCGTAAACCGATATCTGGATGAACAGTATCACACAACACCTTTGTCCCATCACGGTTACTCGCGATGTGCCAAGCATTGAAATCTGAAATTGTCTCCATCTCAAGTGTATCCAATGCTATACGTCGTAGAGAATAGGGCCAATGTGTGACGATCAGGTCGTCTTGTGAACCGAGAAATGTCTCATGAACGAGGAACTCGTTATTGTCGTGTTCGTATAACATGCGGTTTCCTGTTCCATCACGTCTTATCGTCCACATGCGTGGTGCGGGATCACCAGAATATGCGATCAGATTAGCATCTCTTGGATGAAATTGAGGATGGATAATCGTTTGATCGGGTGAAGTATAGATTATCTCACCCCCACTTCCATCTGTAGCAGTTACGGTGATGTGAGATTTTCCGTCCTGTTTCATTGCGGTTACGATGTATAGTTCATCAGCACTAACGCTACACTCTCCGAGACTACCTTCAGGAAATTCTGCTAATACGCGTTCCGCAAAAGTATCAAAATGTACCTCCTTAATAGCATCACCTTCAGTATAGAAGAGTTTAGTGCCACTCTTTGATATGACCCCAGAATATCCGTGAATTTCGTCACCATCAGTCAATTGTAGAATATCACCGTCAGGAAAACTGAGTTTATAGAAGTTCGCCTTACCTGAACGGTAGGACGTAAAGATAAGATAATTCTGATCAGGTGTAAAGGACGAGGTAAGGAAATATAGGTTATGGTTTATCGTTTCATCATTCGTAAGTTGATAGATGTGTGCACCTGTTTCTTGATCTTTAAATTCTCTCAATTCTGATGGATAAATTGAACCTTTTGCGTATTTTACCATTTATTCTCCTAATATCCGATGTTGTCAAGACTTCTATACTTCTAACAAGGGTATGTGCATGTTTATCTATCCCCCGTCAAAACCCCATGCTTTAGCTTGGGGATGTAGACAGCATTGGTTTAATTGTATCAAAAACATTTGACTTTTGCAATAAAATGTGTTTTACTATTCATACTGTTTCAGTGGTAGTTGTTGTAGCGACTGCTATACCTCTACAAAGTGAAATAGGATCTTCAAGGGAACAGTATCTATGAAAAAAACATATAAATACAAAATACGGAATCAATCTAACACCATAAAACTGGGTAATATGCTTGACGATATGCATCAAGTTCATATTCACTTCATGTTGTTGCAGCGTCGATACTATCGCAGATACAAGAAAAACATATCGTATAACAAGATGTCTGCCCATCTCACCAAACTCAAGGACACCACCAAACCGCATTGGAAACAACTGCCAAGCCAAGTTGCCCAAAATGTTGTCAAACGCATTGCCCTTGCCTACGATGCGTTTTTCAGAAACATCAAGGAACGTAAGGCAGGATTGACTACAAAAAAAGTCGGCAGACCCAAAATAAAACCGCAACATAAATATAACTCTATGACGTTCACGCAAGCAGGTTACACGCTTGAAGATAACCGCATCAAAATCAATTGTATAGACACGTGGTATACATTCCAAAAACATCGCGAAATCAGAGGAACGATCAAAACCGTAACGATCAAGCGAGACAAATGTGGTGACTACTGGATCTGTTTTTCCTGTGAAAATGTTGACGATTCCGACTTCTTTCCCAAGACGGGTGAAAGTGCAGGGTTCGATTTTGGATTGAAAACATTTCTCACAGGTTCTGATGGCAGTAAGATAGAATCGCCACAGTTTCTGAAACAATCCTTGAATAAGTTGAAAACACTGAACAAAAGTTTGAGTCGTAAGGTGTTCAAGTCGGGTGGCTGGCATCGTGCCAAGCGTGCAGTCTCTCGGCAACATAGAAAGATAACACGGCAACGGCTTGATTGGCAGTGGAAACTTGCCACTCGACTTTGCAATGAGTTTGATACACTTTGTTTTGAAACACTGAATATTGATGGAATGAAAAGATTGTGGGGCAGAAAACTTGATGACCTTGCATTTTATCAATTCATCCAGATCGTAGAACAAAAGTGTGCAAAGCATGGTAAAACTTTCAAGCCGATTGATAAATGGACTTCAAGCACCAAACCTTGCAGTAATTGTGGCAAGCATAACAAAACTCTTTCTCTTTCAGATAGACAGTGGACATGTCCAAGTTGTAGTGTAGACCACGACAGGGACATAAACGCTGCTATCAATATCAAACGGGCTGGGTTAGCAGCCCAAGGCGGAGGCGACATCAGACAGCTCAGTCTCTTTGGGACAGCTGCAATTGCCTAAGAAACCGAAGCCCCAGCCTTCAGGCTGTGGGTGCTATCACTATATCTCTTTGCGGGTATATGTCAAGTAAAATGTTGTGTAGAGATTTAGGGCTATTTAGTTTTAGGTTTAATTGCTATATTTTTCATGATAGTTATAGTGATACTATCGTAGGGACGAGGTATCCCCATTCGATGTTTACCGAGCAATTTTTGACAAATAAGGTCGGAGAGTACAGGATTGTTTTGTAAGCAGTAGTGCATGCGGCGTTGTTTTCGCGCACGGATGATATCACAATCGGAGACAAGCATCAGAATTCCATATCTGTTCGATTGGATGTCCTATTTCAAAATGGGGCGATTAGAAGTTCATTCAGAGTCAGAAACTGTATTCCCAAAAGCAGCTGCGACAAGTACCAGATCCTGGATATTCACAACACCATCACCATTTAGGTCCGGTTCTGCTTCACTAAAAGCATTCGACACAACCACCAAATCCTGAATATTCACAACACCATCGTTATTTACATCTTCTGGGAGTTGTGGAGACATCAAATCCCACAGCAGCACCGTACCGTCCTCGCTGCCACTTGCAAGTGATCTCCCATTCGGACTAAACGATAAGGTATAGACCGAACTCATATGCCCTAATAGTGTTCGTATGTGTGCATCTGTGGTAGCATCCCACAAACGGATTGTGCTGTCCCTACTCCCACTTGCGATTGTGTTTCCATCCGGACTGAATGAGACGTTTAAAACATACCGCGTATGTCCTGATAGTGTCCGTATCTGTGTTCCTGTGTGGGCGTTCCACAAACGGATGGTGTTGTCCTCGTATCCCCCGCCACTTGCGATTGTGTTTCCATCCGGACTAAACGATACACTACGGACATCATCCGTATGTCCTGATAGCGTTTGAATGTGTGTTCCTGTATTGGCGTTCCACAAACGGATGGTGCCGTCCCTACTCCCACTTGCGATTGTGTTTCCATCCGGACTAAACGAGACGCTATAGACACTATCCGTATGCCCTGATAGTGTTCGTATGCGTGCACCTGTCTTTGCGTTCCACAGGCGCACGGTTTTGTCCGAACTTCCACTTGCGAGTGTGTTCCCATCCGGACTAAACGAGACGCTCCATACCCCATCCGTAAACCCTAATAATGTTAATCCATCCGTATGCTTTGATAAGGATCGTATGTGTGTTCCTGTTTTTGCGTTCCACAGATGGATGGGGTCTTCCAAACACCCACTCGCCAGTATGTTTCCATCCGGACTAAACGATACACTTGAGACAAACCATGTATGCCCTGATAATGTTCGTATGTGTGCGCCTGTGGTAGCATCCCACAAACGGATAGTGCCGTCATGACCGCCACTCGCCAAAGTGTTTCCATCCGGACTAAACGATATGCTTGAGACCGAACTCGTATGTCCTGATAGTGTTCGTATGTGTGCGCCTGTGGTAGCATCCCACAAACGGATAGTGCCGTCATGACCGCCACTCGCCAAAGTGTTTCCATCCGGACTAAACGATATGCTACGCACCCAATCCGTATGCCCTGATAGTGTTCGTATGTGTGCACCTGTGGTAGCATCCCACAAACGAATTTCCTTCCAGCTTCCACTTACGAGTGTGTTTCTATCCGGACTAAACGATAAGGTATAGACCGAACCCGTATATCCTGATAGTGTTCGTATGTGTGTTCCTGTTTTTGCGTTCCACAAACGGATGGTGCCGTCCCAACACCCTCCTGCAAGTATGTTTCCATTCGGACTAAACGCTACGCTTAAGACACTATCCGTATGCCTTGATAGTGTCCGTATGTGTGTTCCGGTGTGTGGGTTCCATAAACGGATGGTATTGTCCGAACTTCCACTTGCGAGTATGTTTCCATCCGGACTAAACACTACGCTTAAGACACTATCCGTATGCCTTGATAGTGTCCGTATGTGTGTTCCTATATTGGCGTTCCACAAACGGATGGTATTATCCGAACTTCCACTTGCGAGTATGTTTCCATCCGGACTAAACGCTACGCTTGAGACCGACAGCGTATGTTCGGTGATCAGGTCAAGTTCTTCATCAGTCTTGGCATCGTAAAGCCAAATACCAATACTACTTGCTACCGCAAGGCGTGTGCCATCCGGCGAATATGCAATTTCATTTATCTTGCCCTTACCGAGTCGTGCTTTTGCGCCTTCAGGTAAATGCCATTGTGGAGTTTCATCGGCAAAGACAATGAGGACAGATGCAAATATGTGAATGGGAATAATTAACATCAAAAAGAATTTAGTCTTCATTTCAAATCGCTCCTTATTAGTTCGTGTTGTTACGTTTCATTTCTCTACTCAACCTAAGTGCAAATCATGATTATTTATTCTTTCTGTATAAATACACCCTTTTGTGATAGAAGAGGGAGGACCAATATACATTTCTCCCAATGCTGTGCCATTGGAATAGTAACAGTTAGCTAATATCTCTGAATCATTTGTAAGTCTAACTGCATAGACGTTAGAGCCTCCAATTTCAAATGGATAAACACGTCCACTATTCCACGATACTTCCGTAGACGACATATCATGGATAGTCATAGGTAAAGCACTTGCATCACCAAGACCAACGTTGGATTGGATAAAGAGATCCCAGCCATTAGGGTCAGTATCTGTCCATGTACCATTGACGTTTAGACCGCGATATTCGTTTAGCACGGTGATATAGTTTTAAGATTGTGTTGTCAGATTATTCATACTGTGTTATACTTACCTTACATATTACAAACTATAAGGAGAATTGTGATGGAAGTTGTTTCTCTTGGTAAGACAGGGTTAGAAGTTTCACGCCTCTCAATTGGTACTGGTTCAAATGGATGGAACGGTCGTTCCAATCAAACGGACTTAGGATTTGAAGCGTTGCGTGACCTGTTGTTGTTTGCTCACGAACAAGGTGTTACTTTCTGGGATTCCGCTGATCAATACGGTAGTCATCCCCATATAAAGGAGACTTTAAAAGAACTGCCTCGTGAATCTGTTACGATTACAACAAAGACAGTTTCACGGACGCGTGAATCAGTTGAAGAAGATATTAAGCGTTTTCTCACAGAGATCGGTTCTGATTATGTAGATATTGTGCTGCTCCATTGTCTTACGCAGGTCGATTGGCCAAGACGGTATCCAGATGCGATGGAAGCACTGACACGATGTAAAGAACAAGGATTAATACGAGCTCACGGTGTATCCTGCCACGATTTCGGTGCATTCCAAACTTCTGCAATGACAGATTGGGTTGAGGTCGTATTGGCACGTATAAACCACGCCGGTATTTCAATGGACGCGTCCCCCGCAGACGTTATCCGTACAATGGAACAGATGGCTTATGCTGGCAAAGGCATCTACGGTATGAAAGTCTTAGGCATGGGTAAATTGGCAAAAGATGCTGAAAGACAACGTGAAGCCATTGAATTTGTCATGGGATTACCGTGCGTCCATGCTATGACAATAGGTATGACTTCTCGTGAAGAAATACTCGCAAACGTAGCAGTTGTTAATGAATTTTCGGAGAATGGTGTATAAGAAAAACAGACCAATTGTAGCGCGAGATGTTTGCTTGACATTTTAATAATGTTAGCATGGCAGATACTCGCGCTATTTGTTATCAAATCAAGTAAGAGTGAATACATGGAAAAATACGAAATAGTAATCGGTTTAGAAATACACGTTGAATTATGTACAGAAAGCAAGTTGTTTTGTAACTGTGCCTATACATTCGGTGCGTCTGCCAACGACTGTACGTGTCCCATCTGTCTGGGAATGCCCGGAACACTACCTGTTATCAATCAACGCGCGTTAGAGTTTGCTGTTCGCGCCGGTTTAGCGATGAACTGTGAAATCACTACTTATAGCAAATTTGATAGGAAAAACTATTTCTATCCGGATCTTCCAAAGAATTATCAGATCTCACAATACGACCTGCCCTTGTGCAGAAATGGTGCAGTTACTTATAATATAGATGGAGAAACAAAAACAGTCGCACTCCGAAGGATACATCTGGAAGAAGATGCTGGTAAGTCTATCCATGCTGAAGTCACAGGCGACCCAACCCGTAGTTTTATGGATTTTAATCGGGCAGGTGTTCCACTTATGGAAATCGTAAGTGAACCTGAAATACATTCACCTGAAGAAGCGATCGCCTACTGTCGCGCCGTCAAAGAGATATTAGAATACATTGAGGTGAGTGATTGTAACATGGAAGAGGGTAGTCTTCGGTGTGAACCGAATATCTCGCTGCGTCCTCGTGGAAGTGAGGAATTAGGAACTCGTACAGAGATAAAGAATAAGAACTCTTTTCAGGAACTACTCGTTGCTATGGAGTACGAAGTAAAACGACAAGCGCGTATCCTTGATTCAGGCGGGGAAGTCGTACAGGAAACACTTCTGTTTGATGCCAATACAGGAAAGACAGTGGCAATGCGTGGTAAAGAAGAAGCGGATGACTATCGCTATTTTCCAGAACCGGACCTCGTCCACGTACAGATAGACGATGAATGGATTGGAGAAATAAAACCGTCACTCCCTGAGCTTCCAGCATCACGTCGCACACGTTTTATTGAGGACTACGGAATCTCATCAGAAAATGCAGATTTTTTAACCGCCACCAGACAGATAGCAGACTTCTTTGAAGAAGCAGCCAAACTCAGCGATGAACCTACGATCTGTGCTAATTGGATTATGGGAGACCTATCACGTTTACTCAATACGGCAGAGATAGAACTGATGAATTCTAAAGTCACACCATCACATCTCAGTGAACTCGTCGGGTTAATAAACAACAATACCATCAGCGGAAAGATCGCCAAATCTGTGTTAGACGATGCGTTTGAAACAGGTAAAATGCCGAAGCAGATCGTTGAAGAAAAAGGATTGTCACAGATAACCGATACTTCTGAAATTGAGGCAATCGTTTTACAGGTCATAGAAGAAAACCCTGGTCCTGCTCAAGATGTACGTGATGGCACAAAAAAAGCAATCGGGTTTCTTGTCGGACAGGTCATGAAAGCAACACGAGGGAAAGCAAATCCGCAACTCGTAAATCAGATTCTGACGCGGGTCTTGTCAACCGATTGAAGATGTCTGTTAATAGTTGAGACTATATAGGATAATTGGGAGGAGTTTAGTATGAATTTATCAGAAAATCAAGAACTTGTACAGAAACTTAGTCTAATACTACAGGATTTTCCAGGACTTGAGTATGATCAACTAACTTCTGCACGAATAAAAAAAATGTTGATGGTAAAAGTATCAACTGATGCTAAATGCGATATTAGCACAGCAGGCGTTATTGCCCAGAAATTAAGTGAATCTACTGGTGATCAATTCAAAGTTCAACCGCGTGCCGGTTCAGAGAGATTTACTTTTGAAAATATCAGAGGGTTTGGTTTATTTTTGTTTATACCGAATAAGAATGTGCGGATTACCTATCCTGAGCGTAAAGGGGACAAATTAGAAATTGATATTATGGAAGGCCTGGAAATGGAACTTAATATGAACGATGAGGATATATGGTATTTTGCTGAAGGAAATGAATTAACAATACAATTTAACATTTTTGCTCAACCTAATTATCATAAGTATTTGCGGAGTCATGTCACACAGGTTACCCGAGACGATAAAGAGTTTCAAGATGTTAACCTTCTCTCAGAATCCAGTTCAATGTGAATATAAGATGGAGAATCAGGCTTTTTTAGCAATATCTGAAAAATGGAATTTGTAGATGAAACTAACAAGGTATATGGATATAAACAAATATAAAGACTTGCTCTCTACAAAGACTCTATTTCTTCCCCGTTATGATATTTTAGGAGATCCGTATGAAGGGTGTTTAGGTCATATTCCCATAGATAAATTAATTGAGAAGCAAACCAATAGATTTTCCAGAATAACTGCTATGCCTCTTGAGTCTGACACTCTGGCAAGAGAGTTTTTAGAAACTTTTGAACCTATACTTTACCACGATTTCTTACGTAAATTTACATTTGTAAGCTGTTGGCATCAAAGTGATATAGAATCAATGCCTATGTGGAAAATGTATGCAGAAAGAGGAATAATGATTAAAACTGATTTATCGTCATTATGCAGCAGTTTGGGTATAAATGCTGAAGGATATAAACACTCTGATGTATTTCAAGAAAATCATGGAATTGATTCCTCTATAGGTTATGATATTTCCATTGAATCTGGGAATGTTAACTATATTCCACGAGGAGAGTATATTGAACCTATAGGTTCAGATCGTTATTTTAGGAAACAGTTGGAGTATGCAGATGAGAGAGAATTGCGAGTTATCCTTCAATTTCATTTAGGACCAGAACAAAGGTTTAACTTTCCGTATATGTTTGATAATACTGATTCTACTTTCCAAGATAGCGCAAGCGGCGAAAAAATCATTATTCAATCTAATTTTCAATTCCATTTAGATGCAGAACAAAGATTAGACATTCCAGTAATGTTTAATGATCAGAATTTTCCACCTAAAAGAATCACCGACATGGAGAATAGAATACTAAGCTTTTGGAGAAATGCTAAATCATCCTATGAACAACATGCCTCAATATTGGAAAGAATCTTGGTTGAACCGAGAGTGCGTTGTCCTTTAGAAGTTGATACATTAATTAAGGAAGTGGTTATAAGTCCAAATAGTACAGATTCTGACGTGGAAGAAATTGAAGTCTTAAATCACGAATTTGGTATTGGCGTAGAAGTCAAACGGTCAGAAATAGAAATTGAACCATCACAGGCAAAATTTAGTGTACAGTTAACAAGTGAAGAAATAATTGAACTGGAATTATAAGTTGCTGCTAAAAAAGACAGTGTTTATTTCAGCAAAGATATGAAATAGGAGAGTATATGAATAAAGCAACCTACACTGACGATAATCTCACACTCTTTTCTGAAACAGATATGAGTGACAATGTATTCTCCACTGAGCGTGATGTCGAGAGTCCACATATAGATTTACCCGATTATCTGAAACCCAATACAAGATTAAAGATGGACGGACTGAATTTTCTATCTCTTCTTCCATCAGAATCTATACCTATAGCATTTCTTGACCCACAGTATAGAGGTGTGCTTGATAAAATGAACTACGGTAATGAGGGAAAAAGCCGAGAGAAGCGCAGGTCTGCATTGATGCAAATGTCCGAAAAACTGATTAGTGAGTTCATTCAAGGTATTGACAATGTGCTTATCCCTTCAGGACATCTTTTTCTGTGGATGGATAAGTTTCATCTATGTCAAGGATTCAAAACATGGTTTGATGACACACAGTTAGACATTGTTGACTTGATCGTGTGGAATAAAGACAGGTTTGGAATGGGGTACCGTTCCAGACGCGTGAGTGAATATTGTGTTGTGCTACAGAAGCATCCGAGACGTGCAAAAGGTGTCTGGAAGATTCACAACATTCGTGATGTCTGGCTTGAACGCACAAAAACAAAAGAACATCCCCATCAGAAACCTATCGGTTTACAGGCTGAGCTTATTGCTGCTGTTAGTAATGAAGGCGATTATGTGATTGATCCTGCTGCAGGTTCGTTTTCTGTGATGGAAGCAGCACTCTCAAAAGGACGAAATTTTATTGGGTGTGATTTGGAGGGGTATGACAATAAGGTAGTAGTCAAATGAAGACTATACCTAAGACTAATGGAGCATCTTTATTTTCTTAAACTTCATTAGGGACGATATGTTTATAGAATAATGTGTAACCCATCTCTCTTCAGTCCCGCCAAATGCCAAATCAACTCCGAATACGCGTTTGGCATTTCGTAGGATTCGTTCCTCTATCCAACCTACAAGTTTAACATGGAAGTTTAACATGGACTATCCAATAAAACGTGTTATATGCTAAAATAGAGCAGATATAATGACAAAGGAGAGGATTTATGGCACGTAAGCGTGATAAAGAAGTCAAAGATTACCGACACGATTCATCAAAACGGAAAAACAACCCACCCGCGGGAATCGCAGGACAAGGCAGAACACCCAAAACTCCCAAACAGGAATATGCATATAATCCGCATCTACCACCGATACTACGTTCCGACCCACACGGAGATGTTGACAAACTCCACGAACTCATCCAGAAGGCTCAGCATGAACCGCTCACACCAGAAGAAGCAGAAAAAATCACAAATGCCCTCAAACACCACGAACCTTGGTTGGAATGGACAGGTAAACAGGAAACGAAATCATTCACTGTAGATCCTGTTGCATTGCACGTGCATGAACGCGTCAGTGCAAAAGCCATACTGAAAGTAGCAGAACGCGAGAACGTCCAAAGACAGCTCTTTGGGGACCCACAGCAAGAATACAACGAAGCAGTTGAGTTTTACAAACACGACGTTGATTGGACAAATCGTCTTATTCTTGGAGATAGTCTGATGGTGATGAGTTCCCTCGCAAAACGAGAAGACCTTGCTGGTAAGGTGCAGATGATATACATCGATCCACCCTACGGTATCAAGTTCTCCTCCAACTTCCAACCGACCGTCTTTCAGCGGGATGTAAAGGATAGAGACCAAGACTTGACGCGTGAAGCAGAACAGATAAAGGCATACCGGGATACGTGGACTCTCGGCATCCATTCCTACCTTGCATACCTTCGTGACCGTCTGATTGTGGCAAAAGATTTGCTGACAGACAGTGGGAGTATCTTTGTGCAGATTAGTGATGAAAATGTGCATAGAGTAAGAAATATTATGGATGAGGTATTTGGGGCAGATAATTTTTATAACTTGATTACTTTCAAGAAGACATTACCTCTTGGAAGTTCTGGCTTAGCGAGTATTTCGGATTATATAATTTGGTATGCTAAAGATAAAGAAAACATAAAATACAGAGCACTGTTTGAAGATAAACCGATTGGTGAAAATACTGGTTATACTTGGATAAAGTTTCCCGACGGAATGCGGAGAAAAATGACATCCGATGAACGTAGAAATCCTCGTTTATTACCTTCGAATGCCCACGTTTTTTTCACAAGTGCACTTGCCTCGTCAGGTTATACTGCTACTTGTATGTACAATTTTGAGTTTGAAAACCGCGCTTTTGAATGTGGGCGTAAGAGTTGGAGAACACATAAAGAGGGAATGCAACGAGTGATTTCTGCTGATAGAATAATGGCAAGTGGCAAATTACCAAATTTTATTCAATATCATGATGATTTTCCTGTTCAACGTTTACATAATTTGTGGAATGATACTCATGGTGCAACAGATATGAAGTACACTGTCCAGACTTCGGTCAAAGTTATCCAAAGGTGTCTCCTAATGACAACAGATCCAGGCGATCTTGTCCTTGACCCAACGTGTGGAAGTGGTACAACTGCCTATGTAGCTGAAAGGTGGGGAAGAAGATGGATTACAATTGATACGAGTCGTGTCTCAACAGCATTAGCACGGCAACGTCTCTTAACTGCGTCCTTTGAGTATTACAAACTCGAGAACGAAGTGGAAGGGGTCTCAGGAGGGTTTATCAATAAATCCGTTCCACACATAATGCTTAAAGATATTGCAAATAACACCGCGCTTGATCCAATCTTCGAAAAGCATGAGCCGATTCTTACAGAAAAGTTGGAAACCTTAAACAGTGCTTTGGCAGAAATTACAACAGAAGTCCGAGCAAAACTCCTTGCTAAATTGACAAAGAAGGAAAAAAGCAATGGGAAAAGATCCATCACCGAGGCAGATAGAAGACGTTGGCAGCTACCAAAAGACGCATGGCAGAAGTGGGAAGTGCCTTTTGATACTGATGAAGATTGGACGGAGGCATTAAAAGATGCATTGACCGATTATCGTGACGCATGGCGTGCAAAGATGGACGAAGTCAATGAATGTATCGCAGCTGCATCCGATGGTGAAGAATTAGTCGACCAACCAGAAGTGGATAGAAAACGGATACGTGTAAGCGGTCCGTTTACCGTAGAAGCGGTGCAACCTCCGGAGGAATTTCTTGACGTTGAGTCTCCTATCGGTGGCGAACCTGAGGAGATGGAGGATACATTTAATTCTGATTCTGAGGAACACGAGGCTGTCAATGCGGAGGCGTATCTTGACAAGATGATTCGTTTGTTGCGTGAGGATGGTGTGAAGTTTCCAGATGACCAAAAGCAGAAGTTCGCGACGCTTGACTCGATTGAGGCGGATGTGCTACACGCTGAAGGCACTTGGGAAAATGGTGATTCAGAACGTCGCGTGGTGGTTGCGTTCGGTCCACAACACGGTCCTGTAACCGTCATGCAAGTGGAGGATTGCTTGCCGATTGCGTCCCGCCTCGGTTATGATGAGTTGGTTTTTGCGGGGTTCAGTTTTGATGGTGCAGCACAAACGATCATCCAAAACAATCCGAATCCAAGAGTGAATATCCACATGGCAAACATCAATCCCGATGTTGAGATGGATGACCTCCTCAAGAACACGGCTACCAGTGATCTGTTTACGGTGTTCGGCTTACCTCGCACGACACTTGACCAGACAGACAACGAGGAATATGTTGTCACAATGGAGGGTGTAGATGTGTATAATCCTGTGGACAATACGGTGAGTTCGGCGGGTGCGGATAAGGTTGCGGCGTGGTTCCTGGATTCAGATTATGACGGTCGGACTTTCTGCATCACCCAAGCGTTTTTTCCTGACAGAAAGGCGTGGGACAAAATCGCCCGCGACCTCAAAGGTGTGATTGATCCAGAAAGCTTTGAAATCTTCAGCGGCACCGTCTCGCTCCCCTTCCCTGTAGGTAAGCATAAATGTGCTGCCGTCAAAGTAATTGACCCGCGTGGTAACGAAGTAATGCACGTGCATGATTTAAAGTAGTAGGCCCACTCCGTGTGCCGTAAGGAACGTCTGAACCAGGATTTTCAGGATTACCAAGATTACCAGGATACGAACTTTTCTCAAAACGGCAGTTCCAGAAGAGCGGAAGGTGTGTCATAACACGATCATATATAACATGGACTTGTAGGAGCGATCTCCGAATCGCGACCTTGCCTCGTCGGGAATCGGAGTTCTTTCTACAACGTAATGGTATGTATTGTGAGAAAGTAATTTTAAACTGAAAAATTAGATAAATACAAAAACTGAATTATCTAATAAATAAGAACTGAGGTAAAAAATGGGCATTATAGTGCCAACAGGCAAAAGTGGTATATTCGGAGATCTAAAGCAACATGGGAGAGCGCGTGCAGTCTTGCCAATTCTTGTGCTCCGCGCACAAGAACCCAATACAATCACTTTCAGAGAATTAGGAAATGCTATCGGATTCCGACGTTACGATCTCTTTGGTGGTATCCTTGACTGTATCAACACAGAACTTCATAGGATGAACCCAGATCTTCCAACACTTTCAACAATTGTTGTCAAAATTAACAATGATGGGAAAATGGAGCCGAGTGGTTGGATGGCAAATCAGATGCGTGAACAGTTGAATATGGAACCTACGTGGGAGAATTACCACCAGATTTGTATTCAACCTGTTTTTGATTATCCAGATTGGGATAAGGTGATGAACGAAATTATCCAGTCGCCAAATTGGTGACAGGATTACCAAGATTACCAAGATTATTCTTATGTACCTTATGAAGGCTCTAAGGTTGTCAACTTTCTCAATTAGTCTAATCTTACCAATTTCTTATCCTGAAAATCCTATAATCCTGATAATCCTGGTTCAGACAAAAGAGGTTTACGCAAATATATAGAAAATGAAAATAAATATAATCTCTCTACTATTCATAGCATTATTAGGTATCGCTGTATCCGCATCTGTTGCCCAACAAAATCAAAACGCACCGAAAACCGACAAAGACTTTGAGGCACTCCAAAAGCGTATATCTGAACTTGAAGGCAAACTCCAGACTGTGGAAAACGTTGAGAAGATGGAACTGGCTGCAAAACTCGCTGAAGCACAAGCGAAACTTACTAATGCTGACATTGACAAATATAGGAGAGAATTAAAGGATGAAAATGATGAATGGTTGAGAACTTGGAGTCTTTGGATTGTTGGGATAATTGGTTTTTTAGTATTAATTTTGGGAGGTGGTTTTTGGTATTGGCTTAGGTCTAAAGCAGATCAATTGATTGCGACTGAAGTTGAAAAAAGGCTTGACATATTTCAAGATTCTATAGAACAAGTAGACACACTGACGAATGAACTTAAGGGAGCAGTAGGGAAGGTAGATTTACTGGAAACCCAAATAACGATATTGAACAAGGAACATGCGGCTGATATAATAGAGAAATCTATCTTGCACCAATACGACGAAGCTTATTATCTTGAAATAATCAAAAACGTCACTGAAGAAGCACTATTAGATCTATTCAACGATAGTACACGTCATATTCGAGTCAGGAGCAGGGCAATCAAAGCCTTGGCAGATAAAAAATCTACAAAGTCCATTTCTCCAGTGCTGGAATTCTTAAATTCAACCTTGGATTCTGATACCTATAAGGATGCAGGATTTGACACACAGCTTGAACTGAAGAGACTTGTAGATTATCTTGGAATGACACACACACAAGAGTCCTATGACGGGTTGACAATTTTTCTAGACCGGTTGTTACAAGATGATACTGAAATGACGGATTTCTATATAACTTGGACAGTGTTTTCTCTTGCCTATATTGGTTCGGCAATAAATACTGGAAGTTCAGTATCAATAATGAAGGAAGCTATACCATCTATGCAGGCACATTTTGATGCTGAACAAGCGTATCAAAACCTTGCCGGATACTTTGATAAATTCAATGAACCAGATGGTATTAAAGAAATACTGAGTAATTTTGGTCTTATGACATCAGATATAAAAGAGACTTGTTTGACTTTATTACAAAAGCATGACCCCGTCTTTGTAGAAGAACAACGAGCAGCGGAAATGACCACTAACACAGAAAGCGAGGATACTGAATGAACCAAAGCGATCATGGCAATCACGGAGCCTACAAGTGAAAGCAAAACTTACTCGAGTGTTCCGGATATATGTCAAGTTATTTGTCAACTGATTGATGACTATAATTATGTGAAGGAATAAACGTGAACTCGATAGTTGTTTATGAGAAGGAAAAAGAATATTATGAATAAACTTACTGAATCTCAAATAATAGAAAGGGTGGCTGCATATTTTAAGAGGTCTTTCAGGTTTCCTTCACAGTTATATAGGATTAAAAGAGAATATCCTATCAAAATTGGTAGTTACAATTGTAGGGCAGATCTTGTTCTATATAAAGGTAGTCATGCCTTTGGTAAATTAGAAGACGATATATTAGTAATTGTAGAATGTAAAGCAGAAGGTTGTTCTCAGAAAGAGGGTATTGCACAGTTGAAGTCCTATCTATGTGCAACAGATACACCAGTGGGAATATTTGCAAATAAGGTCAGTCATTCTGGTTGGTCTTATTTCAGGAATCTTGGTCGTAACAGATTTGAAGTAATAGATGGGGAACGTTTTCGTCATCTTGTAAATGAGTTTGTTAGAGGAGAAAAAGAAATTGAAACTCGTGTGAATGAAAAAGTTAATAGCCGTATACAACTGGCAATTGAGGCTAACCTGCGAAATAGTGAAAAAACTATAAATGAGCGGACTCAAAAACTGGTAGAACAAGAAGCTAAAAAAAGAGTGTCCGAAAACGCTATTAATCAATATGCTTACAACCAACTACAGACTAAATATTCCAATTTAGAAAGTCAATTAACTAAAACAAAAATGGATTTGGAGACTAGACGTAGTAGTTCTTTTTGGGGATGGGCACTCTTTGTATTAACGCTTATTATTGTCATTGTAATTTTCTCGAATGCATGAAAGATTATTAGATAACATTGTAAAAATGAAGGGTGAGTTAGACCTTGCAATTGATGATTATACTAATAGGGTACAATTCAAGCCTAAATACTTCCAAGTTTATATTAACCGGGGAGAAATATTCAGTAAAAAAAGTAAGTTCAATTTTGCAATTAGAGACTATGCTAAGGTAATTGAAGTAAATACTGATTTATCACTAAATTAATTCAATCGCGGTAGTGTCAATGTTGAAAAAGCGATTAAATATTACGGTTTGGTAAAAAGACATCTACCCAAATATATTGACACCTATCCTAATTTTACATATACGTATTTTTCAAGGTATGTTTCAAATAACTTGCATATAGTGATTTGAACAGAACGAATTATGAGTATCATATAAAATATACCTTTCGACCAGCTGGGTTTGTTTTCTTTCTGTGTATGATGCTCTATAGACCTTTCACATCTCTGGTGCTGAAGATATGCGTTATCACAGTCTCGGAGAGACGAAAGGTGTATAGAAAACAAAGATTAAGAAAAGAAACAAGCATTAGAGGGTAAAAGGCATATATTGCAATTTTATAGTAAGGACGGGTTCTCATCACACGTTGTTTCTTCATAAAAAATGCCGCAAGTTACAGAGGAGCGATTCATTTGTCTGAGCTAGGATTACCAAGATTACCAGGATTATTCTTATGTACCTTATGAATACTCTAAGTCTGTCTACTTTTTTAATTAATCTAATCTTACAAGTTTCTTATCCTGTAAATCCTGATAATCCTGTAAATCCTGGTTCAGACAAAAAGAGATTTACAAAAATAGAAAGAATATGAAAATAAATATAATCTCTCTACTATTCATGGCCTTATTAGGTCTCACTATATCCGTATCCTATGCCCAACAAAATCAGAACGTTCCGAATTCGGATGCGGAAGTTGAGAAACTCAGAATCCAACTTCAGACTGTGGAAAATGAGAAGATGGCGATAGAAACGAAACTTGCTGAGGCGAATACCAAACTTATCAATGCAGATATTGACAGGTTAAAAGGTGAATTGAGAGAGTCAAATAATGACTGGCTGAAAAGTTGGAGTGGATGGTTTCTAACAATAATCGGCATTTTTGCAGCGATTCTTCTCGGTGTTAGTTACGTGTTTTGGTATTGGCTACGGACGAGAACAGATAAATTGATTGCGACTGAAGTTGAAAAAAGAATTAACAGGTTTCAGGAAGCCTTTGATCAAGTATCAAAAGTGAAAGATGAATTAGCGGTATTGGAAAAAGAGCATGCCGTGACCGTTTTAGATAATTCTGATATAGGTTATCCAGTTGAGTTAGAATGGCATACTGAGAGTATTAAAGCACTTTCAGAAGAAATGCTCCTGAATATATTTAACGATCCGACACGGGATTTAGGAATTAGATGGGCTGCCGCAGATGTCTTGGTCATAAGGAAATCCGAGCGATTGGTTAAACCAATGCTAACTTTTCTGAATTCTATTGTAATTTCAAAAGTTGATCCTGATATATATCAAGCACGATTCTGTGATCCGATCCCTTATTGGGATTTGATTAGCGGATTTTGCAATGAGGAAACATATCAAGGAGTCAGAGAATTTCATAACATCTTAACAAAAGAAGAGTCAGAGAACAAGGATTTATTTTTGAGATGGACTGTATTTTTGCTTGCTCAGATTAGTCTTAAATTAGATACAAATGATTCTATTGAATTGCTGAGAGAAGTTATCCCTGACATGAAGGATTTAGAACAAAGTGAAATAGAAGTAATTGCATTAGCAAAGTATTTTGACAAATTCCAAGAATATGAAGCAATTAAAGAAATATTGACGAATGGTTTAACAAAGGGAATACCAAATGCAGACACAAAATGCCTGGAATTACTACCAATTCAGCATTTAAACTTTGTAAAAGAATGGGAGAAAAAGAGAGAATCCACCAACTCAGAAAGCGAGAACCCCGAATGAACCAAAACCATCAAGAAATCCCAATACAACCTGTAGAAAATCCAATCCTATGCAACCCTTATGACGAACCCGATAAACACTGGACTTATGATACCAGCATAGGTGAGGCATTAGAGACTCTTGGACGGCGAGATGCAGGATATTGGTATAAAACGAAAGCTACAGGTACTGCTCAAATGACGCTCTTTCAGGAAGAGGAAAGAGACGATCTGCCGTTAGTCAACAAACTACGCGCCGATGTGAAGCGATGGCGTGAAACAAACTATCGGAACGCCACAGTCGTAACCCGTGAACTCCTCCGGCACTGGGTACGCGACGACCTATTACGACGACTCTTTTTCTGCCAACGCGAAGCAGTCGAAACAATCATATACCTTGTTGAGATACGGCAAGGTGGTAAACGACTCGGCTTTAATCCAACTTTCACTGATGAAGACTTGGCAAAGTTAGTAGATACACCGAATGAACCCGATCTGCCAGACCTCATTCGATTTGGATGTAAGATGGCAACAGGTAGCGGCAAAACTGTCGTCATGGCGATGCTGATCGCTTGGGCATTTTGCAACCGCGGTAAAGTACCTTCTGATGAAAGGTTTCCTCACGCTGCGCTTGTCGTCTGTCCGAACTTGACAATAAAAAAACGGCTGCAGGTGTTGCGTCCGGATGAAACGGACAACTACTATGACGAATTTGAACTTATTCCAACGAAACTCCGTCCGTTGCTTAATAGTGGAAAAGTATTGATAACCAATTGGCATCAATTCGCACCTGAATCTGAACATAGTGAAGGTGGACAAACCTACGCTGTTGTGAACAAAGGTGAAGAAACGCCGGATACTTTTGCCCAGCGCGTCTTAGGCGAACTCTATGACCGGGCACCGATTATGGTGTTGAACGATGAGGGACATCATGCGTATCGTCCTGCCCCTACTGATGAAAAAGAACTATCCGCAGATGAAAAGAAAGAACGTAAAGAGGCTACCGTCTGGGTGAGTGGATTAGATAAATTCAACCAGTCGTGTGGTGTTAAGTTCTGTGTGGATCTCTCAGCTACACCATTTTACATTCAAGGGAGTGGTCATGATGAAGGGACACCTTTTCCGTGGCTTGTGAGTGATTTCGGGTTGGTAGATGCTATTGAAAGCGGAATCACGAAGATCCCTCGTCTGCCTGTCAGCGATACCACTGGTAGACCCGAACCGAAGTATTTTCGCCTCTGGAAAGCCATCAACGATGAGATTGTACCAGCAGAACGATTGTCAAATAAGAAACCTAAACCTGAGGCTGTTTACCGAGAAGCGGAGGATGCTCTAAATACGATTGCAAGTCAATGGAAAGAACGTTTTGAATATATTCAGGAAGCATCCGATGATCAAGATAAAACTCCACCAGTGCTTATTATTGTATGTGATAACACGAACATCGCAGAACATATCCACCGAATGATTTCTGGTGAACGAGAGGTAGAAGTACCCGATGAAAAAGGAAAACTCAAGAAAGAGATTAGATATGAACGGGGCAAGGTATTCCCAAATCTACTCGGAAACAGCCCTGGTGTTACACACACAATTCAGTTTGATAGTAAAGTATTAGATGCAGTTGATAGCGATGATCCAACAAAGAGTCGTAATCAGGCAGCGGATGAACTACGTGAAGTAGTGGCTACGATTGGAAAAAAAGGAAAACCGGGCGCGCACATCCGATGCGTTGTCTCTGTAGCAATGCTCAACGAGGGATGGGATGCAAACAACGTCACACATATCCTGGGTATACGCGCTTTCGGCAGTCAGCTGCTCTGTGAACAGGTCGTCGGACGTGGGCTACGTAGAATGAACTACACACCCGACCCCGAAACAGGACACCTCACCCCAGAATATGCAGATGTCTACGGTATCCCGTTTTCTGTTATCCCCTTCAAAGGCAGGAAAACCAAGAAACGAGAAGAAGGCGACAAACCCGTAAATCACGTCAGATCGATGGACGAACGCAAGCACTTTGAAATACGATTTCCCATTGTGGAAAGATATTCCTTCGTATTAAGAAAAAAAGACATCACCGCAGACATTGAAGCAATGGATGTTCTTCGTCTTGAACCTGAATTCACACCAACCGCAGTCTTTCTTGAAGTTACTGCAGGTTATCAGGTAGGTAATATATCAATGTTGCGTCCAGGGAAATTTGTCAGACAGACGCGAGAACAATACTATCAACAAACGCATCTGCAAACTATCAAGTTTGAAATCGCAAAACAGATCGTCTTCAAATTAGTTGGAGACAGAAGAAGTGACCCGGATCCTAAAAGCAATCCTGAACTCCGTCTAATCTCTCGGCACAGGTTATTCCCCCAAGTCTTCAGGTGCGTCAACGCTTATGTTGAGACAAAGGTAGATTTCCGAAACTGTAATCCGTGTGAACTTGGACACGAGCGATATGTGATGTCCATTGTTGATAGACTGATGACAGCGATTCGTCCTGATAAGACACAAGGCGAAGCACCGTTATCTCCTATCCTTAACCGTTATAAACCCATCGGTTCATCAGCAGATGTGAATTTTTTTACGAAACGACCTTGTCACGGCACACACCACAGCCATGTAAATCTTGTTGTATTGGATACGACCACATGGGAGCGGTCTACCTGTTTTTACTTAGAAGCATCCGATGTAGTAAAATACTATGTCCGTAATGACCATCTCGGTCTGAGTATTCCATATCAGCATCAAGGTGTCCAACATAATTACGAACCTGATTTTATCGTCAGGCTTAAAGACAACACGAACGTACTATTGGAGACGAAGGGTTATAAACGACAGCTAGAGTCTCTGAAGAGTGAGGCGGCAAGACGTTGGGTTGCCGCAGTGAATAACTGGAATCGTGAACGACTTGGGGACGCTGAGCAGCAGGGACGATGGGTATTCCATGTGTGTGATGATCCGCAACGTTTGGTTAGGGAATTGGAATCTATAGGAGGTAAAAATTGATCAGATGTGTAAGAGAGTTGATGAACAAACCCAATCAACATTGCAAAACGTTTTTAGTGCTTTGTCAAGTCATAAATGATATGTATATCGGGCGGGGAAACCCCGCCCCTATGACCGGATCTACTCATCATTTGAGTGTAAACAGAACAATAGGATTGATGAGAAGTTCCTCAATCTATGTTTCAGTAAACGGGGTAAGACTAATACCATTTCGATTAAATTTTCTGTCATGACCATCTATTAGAAATCAAACAGAGAACGGCACAATCTAACAGAATGTGGCAGAATACGCGTTTGGTATTCTGCATTAATTAATCGACATTTTCAATTAGAAATGGTATAATATGAGTGCAGAAGTATTAAAATACAAAGATGAATCGTGGGACTACCGAACGGCAGATACAAAGGAATATACCCACTGTTTCCATACCTATCCAGCGATGATGATTCCACAGATCGCAAGGAGACTTTTGAATAGTTATGGTGTGGAAGGTGAATGGCTCCTGGATCCTTATTGTGGCACTGGGACATCATTGGTTGAGGCATCTCTTTTTGGCATGCATAGCGTGGGTTGTGACATCAATCCGCTTGTGCGTCTCATAGCAACAGCCAAATTGACACCTATTCCGTTGGGCACAATTGACAGTGAACTAAAAAAGTTAAACGATACACTTTTCCGAATTGAATTCGGGGTTGATAAGTTGCCCGACGCGCCTATACCGAAAATTCCGAATTTGGAGTATTGGTTTTCAGCTGAGGTAATAAAATATCTTGCTTATTTATTAACACAGATTAACACAGTTGAGGAGCAAGCGGTTCAGAGATTTATAATGGTTGCTTTTTCAGAAACGGTACGCGAGGTTTCATTTACACGAACAAGTGGGTTTAAGTTGCATAGAATGCCAGCAGAAAAACTTGAGAATTTCGATCCCGATGTCTTTGGTGTTTTTCAGAAAAAACTGAATAGGAACAGACAAGGATTGGCAGCATATCTTGAAAAACGTAGGGATGTGGAAACGTCAATTTGTAGTACCAATACTGTGAATGGAGAACTACCGATGCCTCGTCGAATCGGAGGCTATAATTTAGTAATAACATCGCCACCTTATGGAGATTCACATACAACAGTCGCGTATGGACAGTTTTCTCGTTTATCTGCAGAATGGCTCGGATTACCAAATGCCCGTAAAGTTGACAAGCTCGCAATGGGTGGACACCGCTCAGGAAAAATACCAGCGGAGTCACCTATGTCGTCTGCCATAGAAAATATCCGCTCAGTTGATGAAAAACGGGCTTATGAAGTTACTGCGTTTTACGTTGATCTGGAAAGTAGCATCAATTCGGTAGTCAAGACCCTGGCACCGCGTTCCACAATTTGCTATGTTGTAGGGAATCGCCGGGTAAAAGACATAATACTGCCGACTGATGAGTTTGTTGTCCATGCCTTTGGTAAACACGGGTTTTCACATAAGGAAACTATCATCAGAAACATACCAAATAAACGGATGCCGAAAAAGAACAGTCCTTCTAACATTGCTGGTCAAACCGCCACAACGATGCATGAAGAATACATTGTAATTTGTCAAAGGACAACACAGACATGTCCTTAGGTCAGATTGAACTTTCATCTGTTACAAAGAAGTTCGGAGATACAGTCGCAGTTGATGACATCTCGCTGCAGATTGAGGATGGTGAGTTCTTCTCTTTACTCGGACCGAGCGGTTGCGGGAAAACAACAACCCTTCGTATGATCGGTGGTTTTGATTTCCCAACTACCGGTGATGTCTATATCAATGACATACTGATGCGTGAAACACCTCCCTATCGTCGTCCTGTCAATACCGTTTTTCAGAACTACGCACTCTTTCCTCACAAGACAGTAGCACAGAACATTGCATTCGGACTCCAGATGAAGAAACTTTCAAAACCTGAAATAACAGACGCGATCGACCGTTCCCTTGATTTAATTCAGTTACCCAATTACGGTCAACGCAAACCTAACGAACTCTCAGGAGGTGAACGACAGCGAGTCGCTCTTGCACGCGCACTGGTTAATGAACCCTCTATTCTGCTGTTAGATGAACCGCTCTCTGCACTCGATCAAAAACTTAGAAAACAGATGCAAGTGGAACTCAAGGTATTACAACGAAAGGTTGGTATAACGTTTGTTTATGTCACACATGATCAGGGTGAGGCATTGGCACTGTCCGATAGGATTGCTGTAATGAATCAAGGAAAGATTTTGCAGGTCGGATCGCCATCTGAAATATACGATGCACCACAGAACAGTTTTGTCGCTGATTTCATAGGAACATCAAACTTTTTTGAAGGCACAATCACAAAACTTGGTAATGACACAGCAGAAGTTGTTACAGATTCTGAACCTGCATTTACGTTTGTTTGTTTATATGATGAAGACATTTCAATAGATACACGTGTTACATTAGCTGTCCGACCTGAGAGAATTGATATAGCAACAGAACAGAATGTTGATTTACCCAATACCCTGTGCGGAGTGATTCAAGACGAAAGCTATCTGGGAACAAGTGTGCAATATACGGTACAGACCGATTACCCAACACCTATTATCGTAAATCAGCAATGGAGAGGAAATGAAGGTAGACCGACAAATGATGAAAATGGCGGAACGGAAGGGAAAGATCCTTCTAAATTCACACGCGGCGATACCGTGTATGTTCAATGGGCAGCTGAGAATGCAATTGTCTTGAGAAATGATCGCGCTTGACGACATGCAAACTTTATCACAGCATAACTTTCCCATTGTTTTCCTGCTGCGATTTCAAGAAGCCGATGATTATCTGAACTACCTTATATCC
The DNA here is from genome assembly GCA_965205065.1 of Candidatus Poribacteria bacterium. Lineage (GTDB taxonomy): Bacteria > Poribacteria > WGA-4E > WGA-4E > WGA-3G > MSPOR6. The sequence goes on from CBDBFT010000001.1 coordinate 888,614, forward strand.
TTCAGTGCCAGGCGAGACCGGTTCTCCGCTTTCAGCAACGAGTTTCACCAACTCTTGAACACCTGCAGGTATACCGACAACATCCCATGATGGTGCTTCAACAGACTCCACTGAATCTCCCTGATGGATGGTCGCACCTCTATCGTTAATAAGCACATATCCATCTGTGCCTACTATCTCTACCCGGAATCCTGATTGTGTTGTCTTTGGTCCTCCTGCATAATAACCTCTTACGCCATTAGCAAAGTGGATATAACCGTGTGCTGAGGGTTCCGTTGACGGGTCGTGTCCTCCATCACCCTTATATTCATTATAGTCTTCATATCCCTCCTCTAATTCAGCGGAAACCCATACGGGTTCTGAGTCAGCATAATAGCAGATAGCGTCAACGCAATGTGTTCCATTACGGAATAGCATCGCGCGTCCACCACTCAATGTGCCGATGACATATCTCACATTCCCGATCTGTCCACTATCGACGATTTCTTCTCTGGTGTGTCGCCACAAAGGTTGCCATCTGCGGGTGTGGTCAACGGAGAGTATAGTATTGTTTTTTTCTGTCGCTTCCAGCATCCTGTCAGCGTCTTCTACACTTGTAGCCATCGGTTTTTCACAGAAAATCCCTTTGACACCCGCGTTTGCTGCGTCCACAACAAGGTCGGCATGGCGATGGTCAGAAGTCGCAACTGTGATGATATCCAAATCCTCGTTTGCAAGCATCTCTTCGTGATTCGTGTATAGAGAGATGTTCCCCCAATTATCTTTGTATTTTGTCTTGAAGGCATCCAGCGTGCTTTGCACAAAATCACATCCAGCGGCTAATTCCACATTCGGCAATCCGACTAACCCGGATGCGTGGGTTGTCCCGATGCCGCTACAACCTATAACGCCTACACGTAGTTTTGCCATGTTTCTATTCTCCTCTATTTTGAAATCTCCTGCCAGTTGGCTTGAAAAGATTGTAAGCTGTAGCGTAGTATATGTCAAGTTTTTTGTGAAATTAAAACGATTAAAACTTAATTGTCAACTCACTGAGAAACTGACGCGCTTGATTACGACTCCCAAAGACTTCATAGAGATCACCACCGACATCGTAAAACCTACGGACATAGTTCCGACTGGTTTCAGCAGGATTAAGGTCAGCATAACGGAACCAGAAATTGGTGCGTGACCACAAGTCCCAATTAATCTCAAATACCGTAGCGTCTGCATCCCCCGTATCAACCCTTCGCTGTCTATTCTGTTCAGGAAATAAGGCGTTCTGGGACAAGTCAGAAGTGCCATCTATACGTCCAATTGATATGTTAAACTCCTTATACCGATAGGGATTCGTGTCAGTTATATACTTCAGATTTGCAACAAAGGCGTTTTCTAAGGCTTGTGTGTCAAAATTAAAACTATCCTCCAATTTCGGTGGGGTGACGTATCGTTCATCCTGTTCACTGTAGGTTAATTCATCAAGAAAAGTAAAGTGCCATCGTTCAGATAGACTATACGTCCATCCGACAAGATTCTTAAGTTCTAATTGGTTGAGTTCATCTTGCACATCTGTTGAGAAGTCTATGTCTTCATAGTCCTCCAAGTAGTTATTTGAGAAATTCGCAACACGTGCACTATAAAAACCGTTCATGTGTGAAGGCTTTATTGTGAATCCAGTTATAGAATACTGCACAATGGTGAAGTCGCTTGTATCTCTCAGATAAAGATATCCTGAGGCGTCAAAATCAAGAAAGGTTAGATCGTGCTTCTCTTCACTCAACTGATCAGTTTCGTAGATGATCCTGTCAATATAATTACCGTTGTTATCAAATTTCTGAATGCGTGAGATGATGTTGTGTAAGAGTGTTAGTCGTATGTCAGCACGTTTAAGTTCTTCGGCAAGTTCTTCATCTTCTTCGGTTTTTTCATCATAGTCATAATATCTAAGATATTCTGCTTCTTCAAGCAGACGCAGACGACGGTTGAGAGAAGCAGTGTCAACCGCTTCTAAAGGATTCTGTGTGAAAGGTCCATATTGGGGACGTGTTGCATTTGTGATAGTATCTGCAAGGTTAGCTTGCGTGGGAGTACTTTCGGTCAGTTGTGTCAAAGTCGGTGAAAGTGCTATGACTTCTGGTAAGCCACCGATTTTTCTACGGAAACGACTTGCATCCTTGACTAAAATCTCACCTGTAGGTAACGTGACAAGTGTCATCGGTTTTACAAATTCATTCTTGTTTCGTCCTCTCTTACCGAAACTCAGCACAAATTGCCCATCACCACTAAATTTCACAATGCGGTGGTTACCTGTATCTGCTACGAAAACATTACCGCGTGCATCTATAGCAATATCGGCTGCATCCTTATCAAATTCACCATCACCTGCACCATATCTGCCAAAAGTTAGTGTCTTTTTACCTTCTGTGTCGAATTTGTGAATACGTCCGCGTTTAGCATCTAAGACATAGAGATGGTTCTCTGCGTTAACTGCGACCCGTAATGCCCGGTCGTGTCCAGTAGGTTGTATTGCAAATGCTGGTTTACCATTTTCATCAATTATGAGTTTGGCAGGTAATACGACACCCGGACGTTCATCAACAGGATCCACAAAATATGTGTGTAATAGTTCACCTATTGGACTTAGTTTATGCACACATGGTGCGAAAACATAGATTCTCGGATCTGAACTTGCAGCTATGTGATGAGCGGTGACATCTGCAACATAGATATTCCCAAGGTCATCAACTGTAAGGTGTCCCGGTTTTCGCAGGATATTTTCGGGAGATTCTGGATGAGTTGGAATTTGAAGTAGAAAGGCTCCTGTTGGAGATAGTTTCTGGATTAGTTTGTTTTCAGTATCACTGACATATATATTCGTCTTAAATGCAAGATGAATATCTTTGCTAAAAGCACCTTCAGATGAACCTTTCCCAGAAAATTCTCGCTCTAATTGGATGAATTCTACTGCCGAAGCAGTAGAACTAAAGATACATAGCAGAATTGTAAAGACGGTAGCAGGAAGTGTCAGTTGTAGATATCTGCACTTTATTTGAGGTTTTGTTATCATTATGTTCCTTTGCTTTTTTGTTTTAAATAATACCTGTTTTTGTCTTATATGTCAAGGAGATTAAGTGCAAACATAAGGAGAGACAATCATGGTGATTGTCTCTCATATATGATGATATTAAACAGTTAAATGTTTGTTAATTCTTCAAGACTACGGAAACTGCACACCTAATTTTCGGCACAATTTTCTGATTTTGTTTATTGCCCCGCCGACTTTCCTACCATTGCGTGTAACACCAAAGAGATGTTGACTTACAACACGTCGAGAAATACCAAGTATTTTTCCTATTTCATCTTGTGTTTTACCTTCATAGAAGTAAAGTTGAACACAATCGTATTGTCGGTCAGTAAGTTCTTTGGCAATTATCAGACGGATCTGTTTTAAGACTTGCTGCTTTTTTGCTGTGCGCGCCTCAGTATATCCGTTAGATGGGGGTTGATGCCAGAGGTGGTCTTCAGTAGTCAGTTGGTCAAAATATTCTGGTGGAACCGGAATTTCCCAAAAGTCCGGGTTATACTTGGACATAGATAACGACTCCTCAAAGAGAGACGTGAGTACCTATGCCATTCCAAACCTAATGTATTGAGAATGGACAGAGGCACCATCGCCTTGGACGCAATACGTTCAAATTGTGTGTGGTGTGGACATAATATAACATTAGTCGGTACCTCCTTATATATGAGTTATGGTTGGAGTTTTGCTTTAAATACCCTGGTGGTATCAGTGAATTAATTGGTAAATATACAACATAATAATTATACACAGAAACTGTGTGTTTTGCAACAAAAAAGTTATAGCAACTTCAAAGGCATTCAATTGTCGGTAAATTGCATTTACTGAGAAATATCTCTTCTGTAGGAGGGAACTCCGATTCCCGACTATCAAAGTGTATAGTCGGGAATCGGAGTTCCCTCCTACAGAAGAGGATTTGTTATGTTAATTGGATAATATCTGTAAGAAACTGCGAAAACTCGACAATTGAATGCCTCTGATGGTAACTACACTTGCAGAAAATGTATAGTGAAAAGAATCACTGATCTTCAGTGTCGGAGGTCGGCTCTAATTCTGCTTGACATTCAGAACAGTAACCGATAATCTCATTTCTATAACGAACAGGTTTAAATCTGTGTGCTTCACAGACAGCCTTTTGCAAGGATTCTATCTCTGGTTCAATAAACTCAACAATTTGTCCACAACGCAGACAGATGAGGTGGGCATGTTCTTGAAGTGAATGGATTCTTTCATAACGGGTGTTCTTATGTGCATCAATAAATTCAGTAAGCAATCCACTTTTGACAAGGAGTGGGAGTGTGCGATAGATTGTCGGGCGCGAAACTTTGTAACCATTTTGACGCATCTGAACCAAGAGATCCTCAATCTGAAAATGACCAGGATACGCAAAAACTTGATTCAAGACATCCATTCGACTTTGGGTTAAACGGAGGCCCGAGCTTCTGAGGAAATCCTCAAACTGTGCTGATACTTCTTCAACGTTACTGTTTTCTTCTGTGTGATTCATCTTCAACCTGTTCTGGATATTTTCTTCTCGTTTAATCTATAAAGGACAAGGTTTGTCCAGGTTCAACAAGTGCGTTCTTTTCAGCTAATTTGTAAAACCTTTCAAGACCTGCAATAGCCGATACATCCAAATCATAATGGATGTGTTTCTGAATATAATCTCTACAGAGTTTTTCTGGTAAACCGAGTTTCTTTGCTTCAACCTGTGCAATCTCAGGTATCCTTGTGATTCCACGTTCTTTTGATTTCAAAAGTAACTTTGCTGTATCTCCAATGTCTACCTCTCTTCTTGCCACCCAACATGCGTAAACAAAAGGAAGACCTGTTAATTCCTGCCATGCAGTTCCAATCAATACTGTATTTTGTTGATCCAAGATTTTTTAGAGCTGCATCACCAATTAATAACACCGATTCCGTTTCTGCAGTTACAGGTATTTTGTTGATCCAAGATTTTTTAGAGCTGCATCACCAATTAATAACACCGAGGTTCACACCTTATGAAGTTTGGCTCAATATGGTATTTCTCTGCCAGCAGGATTTTTAGCAGTGCAATAGATGAACGTGAACTTCTATCTAAGGCGATCTGCCGGATTTTGTGAATAGGGACACGACTGAACAACTGTATGCTTAGGACACTCCCACGGGATGCAATTGCTATTTCAGGCAGAATACGATAACCTGCTCCTGTTGCGTTAGCCCGAAAGTATTCCACAGTGGGAATTAAACCGATATCTAATTCATCGTTTCGCAATTGCGTAGCAAGTTCGCTCGGTACGTGAACACTTAGTGTGATGTCTTCTGTTGGCAGTTCACCGTTTAATAGAGGATATATGAGTGGTTTTGTGTTCAAAAATGAAACGGCACCGACTCTTATGCGGCTTTTCTGCACCACCGATTACCCTCTCGAATGATTTCATTGTACAACGTATCGCGTTCTACCGGAATATAACCTGCTTCATCTATAAGTCTTGTGAGTGTGTCAACTGAAACTGATTCAGGTGTATCTGCACCTGCCATGTGTGTGATTTTTTCTTCTGTCACCGTTCCATCAATGTCATCAGAACCAAATCGGAGTGCAACCTGTGCTGTCTTTAAGCCAGTCATAATCCAATAGACCTTGATATGGGGTAGGTTATCCAGCATTATTCTTGAAACAGCGATGTTGCGTAAATCCGTTAAACCTGAGGTAGAAGGGAGATATGCCATTCGGGTGTTAGCTGGATGGAAGGCGAGCGGTATGAACGTAACAAACCCACCTGATATATCCTGTTGCTTGCGCAATCTAATGAGATGGTCAACCCTATCCTCATTGGTTTCAAGGTGTCCATAAAGCATCGTTGCGTTTGTCGGAATTCCCAATTTATGTGCGATGTGATGTATTTCAAGCCATCCTTCGGCACTCAGCTTACCGGGACAGATTTTCTCACGTGTCTCTTCAGCAAAGATTTCAGCACCACCCCCTGGTAAAGAGTCTAATCCTGCTTCTCTGAGTTGTATGAGTACTTCTTCTACAGACATTTTGAATATGCGTGAAAAGTGATGGATTTCAACGGCAGTGAAGAACTTTAGGTGTACATCTGGCATGCGTTCTTTTAGACCCCGTATCATCTGAAGATAATAGTCAAAGGGTAGTTTAGGGTGCAAACCGCCAACGCTATGAATTTCGGTGCATCCGTGTTCAATAGAATACATTGCTTTATCTAAAAATTCGTCTACGCTCATCTCCCATGCACCTTCTGTCTGCATATTTTTTCGGGCAAAAGCACAAAAATGACAGCGGGCATGCAGAATACATACGTTCGAATAATCTATATGTTGATTGATATTGTAGTAGGCTAAGTTTCCGTTTAAGCGTTCTCGGATGTGGTTTGCTATATGTCCAACACCCGTTATATCTGGACTTTCGTAAAGTGCAACACCCTCTTCAAAGGAGATGCGCTCTTCTGCCTTTACTTTTTCAAAGATTGAATGTAATTGCGGGTCTGTAAATAGGTTATAGTTCTCCATCGTTGTCAACACCTTGTGTGCATATTAATGTAAAAAAAACTGCTTGACAGTTGTCTAATAATAAAGGTATTATAGCATAACAACCAACAAGAATGCAAGAGATTCTTTGGAAAGGAACAAATTATACTCATGTCAAAACTTGGACTTATTCATTACAATTACGCGGGCAACACACTTGAGGATTTCCTTAAGTTTACAAGTGAAACAGGTTTCGGTTATGTAGAATTAGCGGTGGGTACTGTTTGGAACGCAGATACTGACGATCCTGAAAAAAATGCTGAGAATGTGCGCGAACTCGTTGAATCTTACGGTTTAGAAGTTTCTGCACTCGGTGCAGGTAACGACTTTGTTGTGTTAGAAGAAGAAGCCATACAGCAACAAGTTGATCGGATGGAACGTATTGCGGGATTGGCAAAACGTGTTGGAACATCAATCCTTCGCACGGAGGGAGGATCAATGAAAGATGCTGTTCCACAAGACCGATGGGTTGAAGCGATGGCGGGTTGTCTGACGCGTTGTCTGGAATTCGCTGAAAGAGATGATGTCTACTTAGCAGTTGACAACCACGGACTTGTTACCAACGATGGCGACTTACAAGTAGAGTTGTTTGAAAGGGTCGGTTCAAAGCATGTCGGTGCAAATATGGATACTATGAATTATCGTTGGGCAGGACATGATTTGGAAACAGTCGGTAGATATTATGAAATCATTGCACCTTTTACACTCCACACACATCTAAAGGATGGAACAGGTTCCCGTGGTAATTACCGTGGCGAAGCACTCGGTGAGGGTGAAATTGATCTTGTGAAAGCCATAAAATGTTTGCGCGATGCAGAATATAATGGCGTTTGGTGTTGTGAATACGAAGGTCGCGAAAACGATGGTACAGGTCAACGGAAAAGTTTCGCTTGGATGCAGGAAAACTTGTAATGTTACTTGATGTGTATAAATGAACAGATCTTCACATATTATCACCTTAACAACAGACTTTGGAACGAGCGATGTGTATGTCGGTGTAATGAAAGGTGTCATCTTAAGTATCAATCCGGATGCTGAGATTATAGATATCACGCATTCTGTCTCACCTCAGGATATCTACGAGGCAGCTTTCACAATTAGAGCAGCATATCGCTATTTTCCAAAAGACACAATTCATGTTGTCGTCGTTGATCCAGGTGTAGGCAGCGAACGGCAGCCAATAGTATGTCAAACAGATATTGCCTACTTTGTCTGTGCTAACAACGGAGTATTAAGTCGTGTATTGCAGGATATTGAAACAGACGACACAAACACACCTAAATCGGTCGTCATAGAGAACCCATCCTACATATTACCCCAAGTGAGTAATACTTTCCACGGTAGAGATATCTTCTCCCCTGTCGCTGCACATCTATCGCTTGGTGTTGCGTTGTCAGAGTTCGGGACACCAATTCAGGACCTTGTCCGGTTCACAGTGCCAACACTTCAGACTATTGATAATACATTGACAGGACAGATTATCAAAATAGACAGTTTTGGAAATTTAATAACGAACATCTCTGAAGATATGCTTACCGCTTTCCTGTTATTATCTGGTACTGATGCGGATTCCGTTGATTTTGAAATTAGAGTAGGAGATACAACGCTTACAAAACTAAACAGTTTTTACGCAGAATCCGATCATGGTAAGCCGCTTGCTATTATTGGAAGTTTTGGTCTGTTAGAAATCGCAATTAATTTGGGAAATGCTGAAACCGTGTTAGGAATGAAAAGGGATGATAGAATTGTTGTCCGTAGGTTTGATTGACATCTCGATTTCTAAAAGTTATAATTTAAGCAGAATAAACAAAGGAGAACAGATTTGAAACAGATCGCTTTAACAGGAATCAAACCGACAGGTCAACCGCATATAGGGAACTATCTCGGTATGATCAAACCCGCATTAGAACTTGCAGAAGATTATCAGGCACTCTACTTTATCGCAGATTACCATGCACTAACCACAGTAAAAAACAAGAAGGAATTAACCGACTTGACATATCAGGTAGCAGCAACGTGGTTAGCCCTCGGTTTAAACCCAGAGAGAGTAATATTCTACCGACAATCTGATATCCCAGAAGTGTTTGAGTTATCTTGGGTCCTGGCGTGTTTTACATCAAAAGGTTTGCTCAATCGAGCACACGCATATAAGACGTTAGTTGATGACAATATTGATGCGGGTAGGGAAGAAGATAAGAATATCAACGCAGGACTATATACATATCCTGTCTTAATGGCTGCAGATATCTTGTTATTCGGAACACACATTGTCCCTGTAGGATTTGACCAGAAACAACACCTTGAAATTACACGAGATGTCGCACTCGCTTTTAACAATAATTATCGTGAAGTACTGGTTGTACCAGAAGCCGTAATTCGTAAAGAGGTTATGACAATCACCGGATTAGACGGTAGGAAAATGAGCAAAAGTTATAACAACGTCATACCCCTTTTTGCACCCTCAAACCAAGTACGAAAACAGGTGATGCGTATCGTAACAGATTCTAAACGACCTGAAGAACCGAAGAACCCGGATGAATGTAATGTCTTCGCTATCTACAGACATTTTTCTGATGCTGATGCCATTAAAGCAAAACGTCAACAATATCTTGACGGTGGACTCGCGTATGGAGACATGAAAAACGAACTTTATGAATTGTTAGAGGCAACTTTCTCGGAACAACGGGAACGGTATAATGCGTTGATGGAGAATCGTGTTGAGTTGGAAAAAGTGCTTCAGGATGGTGCAGAAAAAGCGCGAGACATCGCTGTACCGATCTTAGCAAAGGTGCGAAAAGCCGTTGGTGTAACGGGGGCAAGATAAGCAGTATTGTGTATTCTTACTTCAAAGAATTGTCGTTAGTGGGTGTTTCTATTCATTTAGCATTTGCACGAATGTTTCAATGTTTTTTACTTTCGCAGCTTCAAGAAGCAGCTGCTTGAGTTTTTGCAAATCGTCTACACTGCGAAGTGCGGGTGTTAAGGCATTCACTGCTTCTGCTTGAAATTGATCGGCAAGCAGAGCCAGCGTGTTTTCTATAGTGGTCTCTATGGTAAATTTTTCACTTAGAAGTTGATAGTATTTAGATTCTTGCATGAGTCCCTCCGGTATGTGTTGTTGAAAAAATTGTGGGTTATGCACAATCGAGCCAAAAAGGGAGATTGCACAGAGTAAATCTCCCTGTGTCCGCTGATCTACAGCGGCTGAACGGGTTGCGTCAACACATTGTTGTAACCAGCGTTCAATGTCCATCCCCGCTGGCGGTTTCATAAGTGTTGTGAAGGGTAGAATTCCTGGTGCCTGCATGTCCAAAAACGGTTGTCCATCTATTTCACTAAGCCGGATGACTTTATACCGATTGACGTGTTCGTATCCGTTCTGCTTGTAGGCGTATCCACCTGGGTCCATCCTGCCAGCATTAGGATGGAAATAGATGACGTTAGAATAGACAGGCATCTGGTATTTACCGACGAGATATCCCTGATATTGTGCGTTTCTTGCCCACATCGGTTTATCTGTACTCTCACCGAGTTGCAATTCGACGTGTAAAATCGCTTCCTGTTCGTTGATTCGGATGCGCTTTGTGATGTCGGTGTGTCTCGCTGTGATAATCTGTTGTTCCGTGTCAAGATGCTCAAGCACTTCAACATCGTCAACGCCGATCACAAATTTCGAAAGGTCGCCGGCGTGATCTGTCCATAAATTCTTCCCCATATTATCGTAATATTGTGGCATAGAGATATTATATATTGAGATAGAGAAAATGTCAATGTGAATATGCAACGTGGGTATGTAAAGTTTTTGTCACCTAAGAAAAAGGATCGCTGAACCCTTGCTCCAGCGGAGCAATATGTCTATAGAAAAAGGATTGTCAACGGGTCGCACTCCAGCGGAGTGCTATGTACATAAACGGACGCGTAGAGATTTTGCCTTAACTGTCGGAATCTCGGATTATCACGGATGACGCCCAGTTAACATAAATGACATAGATGGGCGCGGATTGTTGAGCTTGGTTATCAAGGTGCTATTCACAAGGGATGTCTTCTTCTTCTGAATCGTTTGCTGATTACCCATAGGTGTAATCTTAGGAAAACTCAGAAGATCTGATGAATCTCTCTGAATCCTTATGGTTATACAGGTTGCCTTCTCTTCAGTCCCGTATGAAGTTTACTTGTAACTTCATCGTAAATCTTCTTCTTAAAAATGTTACGATTTTCGTACAATTCGTAACATTGGTAAATTGGCGTTGCGAGCAGTGGCTGTATGGTTGCAAAGGGGTTAAAATTGGATCCTCAAAAATTTTTTTCTGCTGACATTGAATGTTTTTCATTTCTGAAGGTTTAACTTTCTGTGCATCTCCTCCTAAAGGTAACGCTGAGTTTATCGTATTTAGCAGGAAAATCCTGTAATTTCGTAGTGTGTCTCCTTTCAAAAGTGTACCAAATGGTACACTTTTTTGTACCGTGGTACACTTTGGTACATTGGTTATAGCGTTAGTCACAGTAAGGTTTTGTAGTGTGTTTTTTGACAGATTCAAAATTTTAATATTCCTCTTTGGTACGAAATTCTCGTCATGTTGAGGGTGCGTAAAGTTATTGTCACTTAACCTTCACCAATAATAGACATTCTGTTAGATTGTGCATCTTTTGTAGCACATTCTGTTAGATTGTGCATCTTTTGTATCACATTCTGTTAGATTGTGCATCTTTTGTATCACATTCTGTTAGATTGTGCATCTTTGTAGCCGATCAATGCCATATAATGAACCAAAACCCCTTCCGCGTCCTCTGCGCCCTCCGTGTCTTCCGCGATTCAGACAAAAAAGGTGACAAAAAGTTTACACACCCCATGTTGAAATATGCATGAAAAAATCGGTTTTTTCTGATATTATGATTGTTTCTGGACATTTTGTAGATTAACATCGTCAACACCTTTTCACATAAACCAATAGTAATGTGTTTACTAACTTATATTTTATTGTAACATATATACATATAGATGTCAAGTTAAAATTGAGTCAAACAGATATTTTTTTCATGTTTTACGCAAATTTGACCAGGATTTGACCAGGATTTACAGGATAAGAGGTTTTTGGTGTTATTAGATGGATAGGGTGGAATGTGTCTAATCATTTGAATGAAGAAGCACAATCAAGGATGAATGTGCTACAGCAATATAAAAGTGGTTGGGTACAGAGAAGGTACATGAAGGATAAATCGGGTTGGAGAAAGATAGCACAATCAAGGATGAATGTGCTACAACTCGCACGAACTAAGAGAATGTCTCTTATTGGTGAAGGTATTGAAAGTTTAGTGACAAAAACTTTACACACCCATGCAACGTCTTTTTAGTTTTTTCTTCACCGTCATCATTGACAATTACGAGACGAGTTAAACTATTCATTAGCACTTATTATATATTTCAAACTTAATCATTGATATGCGTTATTCTTTTTCTCTTTCTTTTTTCTCATAGTCATTAATTGCCCAAATCACAATTTTCCGCAGAACAAATAGTAACACACACAAAAGAACCGTTTCCCAGAACGCATAATGAATTGTCTCATTGAATCGCTCAAAGTTTGAGAGAGTAGGATCTGTTTGATGCCATGCCCGGACATGGACGAATACCATCAATACAAGAGGGATCATCGCAATCCAAATGCCGCAGATAAACACTATGGTATGTAATATCATATCGGATGAACTGACTATTAACTTAAGCAATTTCTTGAGTTTATTCAAACTACACCTTTTTATTTTAAAAGTTTGTATAAACGATTCTACTTCAAAATCAACATTTTTCGCGTTGCAGAAAACTCACCTGCTTTTAACATATAAAAATAGATTCCACTCGCCACAGTCTCACCGCTTTCGTTTTTCCCATCCCAATATGCTGCACGGTTTCTGTCTTGATATAGTCCTGCAGTCTGATGCCCTATTTCAAGTGTGCGTGTCAATTTCCCATCCGCAGCATAGATGGATACAGTAACAGACGCAGGGTCCGCTAACTGATACGGTATCCACGTCTCCGGGTTGAATGGGTTTGGATAGTTTGCAAGCAACACAGTCTTTTCGGGTATCAATGATGCTAAGATGTATTGAAGGTTGACAATACCGCGTTGGAATGTAGGATCTGATATTTTTACTTTCCGTGCTTCACTTAACCACTGTTGGACATTATTTACAGAAAGCATATTTTGTGCATCTACATAGACAGCAGGCGCACCAGCAGTACCACCTATAGCTCCAGCGACTAACACAAGGTCAACGATATTAACACTTCCATCACTATTTACATCGGATGCATTTCCGCCACCTTTTCCAAAATTAGTAGCAACAAGCACTAAATCTTGAATATTGACAACGCAATCCTTATTCACATCTTCACTGATATCTGTTGAGCACGTGATAGTTTCACCATCCTCTGTAACAACACTTTTTAGGACTTCTGCGTTGTCAATCCATGCGTAAGATGTTTTTCCTTCAGGGTCAGATAGGATAACATCTCGTAAACCTATTTTTGAAGTTCTAATTGCTTTGACTCTGAATTTGATAGTGGCGAGTACCCCATCACCATTACTAACATCACCGGATAAGGAAAGCGATGCAAGTTGAACTGTGCCTGAATGTTCATTTGCAATAGGTTGAACGGGAACGCCACCAGATAAATAATCACTGTATTTAGTCTCAATATATTCAAGTGATTCAGGATCAAATTCTATTGTTGCTTGATAGCCAGATAGGTTTTTACCGTTTGTAATTTTAACATCGATTGCTAATTCTTCTCCGATAGTTAAAACTGTAACCGAATCTGGTGAAATGCTAACAATTGGATAGGATGTAAAATCCCATAATAAAATGGTCTTATTAGTACTTCCAGTTGCTACCACATTGTCAACTGGTGAAATTTTGGCAGAAAGTAACCCACTTGTTCCGAGTCCAAGTAATGTCCATTTATATTCACCATTCAAACTATCATAAAAATGTATTCCACTATGGGATTTAATGAAAAATATATTACTTTCTAAAAAAAATGTAATAGGCCTGCTTAGTTCATGTGCATATAAAGTTGCATAAGGAATTTTAGGATTTGAAAGAGTAATCTTATGTTCTTTTGTCTTGGCATCCCATAAACGGATATCCGCCCCCGTACTCACTAAAGTTGTTCCATCAGGCGAATATACTGCAGATATTACTGGAGAACTATGACCGCCTTTAACTTCATTAAGTAATGTTATTTCCTCATTTAACTCAGGATTGTAAATCCAAATCCCAAGATCACAAGCTATGGCTAATTCTTTCCCATCTGGCGAATAGCTTAATCCACTAATCCCAGGCACTGTTGTAGATGAGGTGGCAATGGGAACTGATGTAGGACCCGCTTCAGGTGTCTCTACAGTTGATGTATCAGTAGGCAAGACATTAATAGGTGTATTACCTACAGGCAACGCATCTTCTGGTGGTTCTTCTATAGTTGCATTCCAAAATCGAATTCCTTTTGGACCTGCCCCAACTAAAGTTTCACCGTCTGGAGAAAAGATCATATAATCTCTATAGCCATCCCCATCAAGGAGTAATAATTTTGGTTCTCCTATTATTGCGTCATATACAACATCACCACAAACAAGTGTCTTACCGTCGGGGGAATATCTAACATATTGCTGCCCATTAACGTCCTTAATAGTTAATTTTATTGTCTTATTTTCAATATTCCATAAAACTATTTGCCAGGTCCATAGTTCGGTTTGAATTAGAATTGCTAACGTTTTACTGTCGGGAGAAAAATCTAAATCAGCAACCTGTCTAATATCGGGCATACACAACCTGGTTATAACATTTTTAGGCAAGCTTAATTGTGTGCAAGTTTGCGTTAAAATATCTAAAGTAGATAGGTGTAATCCGAGAAATAGCGTTAAAAGAATTGAATAATAGCGTTTTTTCATGTAATAGTTTCCTTCCTTGGGGACTGTGTTTTGATGCTGCTCTTTTGAACAGAAGAAGTGTCAACATATTTTTATAATTTACTATAGTTGCCTTAAAATCAACCTAAGAGCATTAACGGAGGGTAGCGGTTAAGAACGGTTAATTCCTGACGTTCAATCAATCGATCAGGATGATTAAAATCCAATATCCGTGCTGTCACCTCACCGATAGTTGTTAAAGTAGTTATCCTTACCCCATCTAACCTAAAATGGTTTGTCCACAAATCAATTCTCGGATTGAAGAAGCGGCAAAATCGTTCAGTTTGCCACCCAATTGAACCAATATCACTGCCTTTGTTGCGATTACAATATGAACATGCATAAGCAAGGTTATGTTCCTCAGTAGCACCGCCATGCTTCTCACTAATGATATGGTCTACTTGACAACCGAAGTAGGTATCTTCTTCGTGGATAAGACAATATTCACATACTCTATTTGCACGTATCCTGACCAACTGTCTGAGCGCAGTGGAAACGTAGGTTTTACTCATTCTTTCAAATAGTGTCTTGCGCGTGATTTGGCAAGACGCATTAGGTGCTCAATCTGCAAACAGTGATTGAGTTCTGCTGTTTCTTCTGCGGTTAACTCTGTTGTCTTTTCGCGATGAATCAGATCCGCTATACGTTCCTTTGCCTCTTCAGAAGGATTAAAGTCTATCAGATTTTGCGGAGTTGTTCCAGCGGCGATAAAATCAATAATTTCTCTATAAACGGGTAAGGTTCGCATTGAATTTCCTCCTAAATGTTTATCAAAGGTTTGTATGAACCATTCTACTTCAAAATCAACATCTTCCGCGTAGCAGAAAAATCACCTGCTTTTAGCATATAAAATAGATTCCACTCGCTATAGACTCACAGCTTTCATTTTTCTCATCCCAAAAGTAAATCTGCCCTGCGTCCACTGATCTACAGGGACGGAACGCGTTGCGTCAACGCATTGTTGTAACCAGCGTTCAATGTTCATCCCTGCTGGCGGTTTCAAAAGCGGTGTGAAGGGTAAAAGTCCTGGTGCCTGCATCTCTAAAATCGCTTGTCCATCTTAGGCACTGTTTCAAACTGCGCCTACAAGATGAATATCACCGAATGTTCAAAAATTGTGTAATTTAATTCTGTGTGCGTAATTGCTTCTGATACTCCGCATGTGCAGTCTGTGGATCAAATTCACCATCCAATACACGACGTAGACATTGCACGAAACTAATCGGATTATCTTCACCGAAAATTGTGCGTCCGAACAGGATGGCACGTCCACCATTCTGAACTACATTATGTGCCAAAGCAAAGGTACTTCGCGCGTTTTGACGCGGACCACCTAAAGCACCTATGACGAGTGTCGTATCAAATTGACACAATTCTGTCCAGACTTGCGCTGTCGTGTAAGCCGTTTTGATAAAACGTGGTCGTTGGTGTCTTCGTAGATAACTCATCGTTCGGACAATTGAATCTGCCACATACATGCCACGTTTCTCTTCATCCATTCCCGGCATTTTTACATTCGGCAAAAACACTTCTAATAGATGGTCAAATCCATCTATTTCACCGACAACATGAGCAAATTGAATGTATGATTGCAACATTTTCTCGTCAACAATTGGATCATTATTTAAGGTTATTGAATATAAACCTAAACTGACTCGACAATCCAATGCTGGACCGATAAGATTCTCACAGTAACGTTGCATGTCTTCGGGAAAAACCGTCTGAAATGGCATCGAGGGTCGTGATGTATAAACACCAAAACGAGGGTTCCAAATTGCTGTTTCAGAGTTCATTCTAACAATTGGTGTGATGGGTGTATCCTCAAAGAGGTTTTCATCAAGTGCCAATATCTCAGCATCTGCGGGGGTCATGAGAAGTCCATCAAGTTGACCATCACCCGTTAGATCGCGCTGCAACTGCAAAAACTCTGCATGTGTGCGATAGTGCGGTTTTGGATGTTGGACTTGACCGAGTCCTTTAATCCCTGCTGATGCAAGTGGATCCGCAGCAAAGACAAGTATAGGACTCTTCGCAAGAAGGTCGGTGTTCTCAAGTTTTTCAAATATCCGATTTCCCATAAGAAAAAAATTCCTCTGTTTTAGTGTGTTAAAATTGTTATGTGTAATGTATTGTTATCTTATATTGTATCACAAGGTATTGGTTGGGTCAATATCCATAATGCATTCAATTGTCTTTGGTTTTATTTCAGGTAGTACATCATCGTTCACAGACTGTAGGAGTTGAGATAATTTTGCCACCTGTCTACAACGGAACAGGAAGTGCCATCGGAACTTTCCATCAATTCTTGATAGGGGTGCAGGTGCTGGTCCCAATACTGTTATATCCGGAAACTTTTCTGTTTGTAATATGTCAAGGTGATTGCTGATAAGGTTTGCCGCATCAATGACTTCATTTTCATTCTCTCCGCGAATCAGCAAGGTTGCCATATTAGAAAATGGCGGATATTGTAGCGGATTTCTGGCTTCAACCTCTTTTTCATAGAAGTCAATGTAATCGTGTTTCTTTACGGCTGAAATGCAATAATGATCAGGCATATAGGTCTGAATGATGACTTCACCCGCAGTGTCTGCACGTCCCGAACGTCCTGCTACTTGCGTGAGCAAACTGAACGTGTGTTCACTCGCTCGGAAGTCCGGTAGATTGAGTGCTGTATCCGCAACGACAACCCCAACAAGCGTCACATTTGGGAAGTCTAATCCTTTTGCAATCATCTGTGTTCCAATAAGGATGTCAATTTCCTGCTTTTCAAAGGCAGTCAGAATCTGTTCATGTGCGTTTTTTTTCGCAGTAGAATCCGCATCAAACCTTTTGACATTTGCGACCGGAAACAACTTCTGTATCTCCCTTTCCACAGTTTCAGTGCCGAATCCTCTACGACCGAAATAATCTATGGCTGGACTATCACATTGGGGGCAAGATGGATGCGTTTCGCGCCTATGACCACAATGATGACAGACTAACATTTTAGATTCAAAATGAAAAGTGAGTGAGATTGAGCAGTTTTCACATTTTTCTGCATAACCACAACTGCGACAGAAAACATAGCTGGAATGTCCACGTCGGTTAAGAAAGAGTATCACCTGTTCCTGAATTAGAAGTCGTTTCGCAATAGCGAATTTCAGGGATTCGGATAGGATAGACCTGTTTCCATTCTTGAGTTCATCCCGCATATCTACGATATGAACATCCGGCATTCTCCTATCCATCACACGGGTTGGCAGACTTAGAAGTTTGTAGCTGCCTTGCTTTGTTTGGTAATAGCTCTCAAGTGAGGGAGTAGCACTGCCAAGAATGAGTGGACATTTTGCGATTTCTGCGCGTTTCTTTGCGACTTCCCTTGCGTGATAACGGGGTGTCGTATCGGATTTATATGAGTCTGAATGCTCTTCGTCGATTATCAGTAAACCGAGATCTTTTACCGGTGCAAAGACTGCGGACCGTGGTCCTATAACGATGTCAGCATCCCTGTTTTGTATACGATACCACTGATCGAAACGTTCGCCGACACTGAGACGGCTATGAAGAACAGCGACCCGTTCCCCGAAACGACCAATAAACCTTGAGGCAGTTTGCGGTGTAAGCGATATTTCCGGCACAAGCACGATGACCGATTTCCCTGTTTCAAGTATCTGTGCCATAACCCGCATATAAATCTCAGTTTTTCCGCTTCCAGTGACCCCGTGAAGTAGAAAGGCCTGTATGGAATTATCTTCTGTTTCCAATGCGTTGCTAATTTCAGTGAATGCTTCTAACTGTGCAGGATTTAGTTCGTGCGGATGCGTCGGTACAACAGATTGCGAACTGAGTGGATTCCGTACTACTGCAGCACGTGTGATTTTGACAAACCCGCGCCTCTCAAGCGTACGAAGGAGAGATAGGTTTGTTTTCGTGCGTTTCGTAAGGTCAGATGTCGCGACAGGAACACCTTCATTAAGCAGGATTTGTAGGATTTCAGCATGTTTAATATCTGCTGCGTGCGGTGTGATTTTCGCTTCATCATCTGTTGTACTCCCATACCCATCTTCCCCCGATGTGAGCTTTTCAATCTCTGCTTCAATATCTTCTGTGGGTAAAGCTAATTCGGCAACATTGGTAGTTTTAGCATTCGCTTTGGGTTTATGTGTAACGGTCAGTTCAATAATCTCTCTATCTCGTAGTGTTCTAATTGTCGTCTGTAGACGTTGAAGGCTCAAGTCAGTTTTTTGTGCAAGTTGATTTACGGAAAGTGGTCCTCCTGCTTCCAATGCAGTGACAATCCTTTTCTGATTTTTTCCTATAGGAGGTTTATAATCAGAACAGAGTTGAACCAATTGTAGTTTCTGATTCCGGACAGCTGCGGGAACTGCACAGAAAAGCGCGTTTCCCCATGATGATAGATAGTAATCTGCCATCCACTTAGTAAGTATAAGCAGCTCATGTGAATATGTGGGTGTCTCGTCAAGACAATCAGCAATCGGTTTTATTATATCAGCAGATAGGTCGGTCTCTTCTATCCTTTCTACAACGACTCCTTCCTGCTTACTACCGTGAAAAGAGGCTAAGACGCGTACTCCCGGTTTCACAACATTCAATAAGTTTTCTGGGATTGTGTATGTAAACAACCGATTGACTGCAATTGGGAAGGCAACGTTTGCATAAGTCATGCTGCTGTTTTTCCGATTAGACAACTGTTTTTCTAATTCTATACAGTGTGTGTTTGTCAGTTTTGCTCTAAATACGTCATAACCTGTTTCATATCTTCCCATACATCTCTTTTTGCGTTTGGGTTACGAAGTAGATATGCTGGGTGATAGGTTGGCATTACAACGGGTGCATGACTATCTTGTTCAGCGAATGCATACTCATGGAATTTTCCGCGAAGTGCTGTAATCCCTGTTTTCGTATCAAGCAACATCTTTGCAGAAAAATTACCGAGTGTGACAATTACTTTCGGTTGGATTAATTCAATCTGTCGTAGTAGATAGGGGCTGCATGTTTCTACTTCATCGGGTGCAGGATTTCTGTTACCTGGTGGACGACATTTAAGGACATTGGCAATATACACGTCGTCGCGCGTCAATTTCATTGCTTCTATTATTTTTGTGAGCAATTGTCCCGCTCTTCCGACAAATGGTTCGCCTTGTTTATCCTCGTCTGCCCCCGGTGCTTCACCGACAAACATTAGATCAGCATTTGGATTACCAACACCAAATACTACTGTATTTCTCCCTTGATGCAAACCACATTTGATACAACTTTGTGCATCTGCATCCAATGCCACTAAATCTAAGTCAGCATATTGAGATTTCTGTTCAGATTCGGGCACTTCTGCTTCAAACAGTCCGAGTTGAAGTTGTTCTTCCACGTATTCCCTCACTGTCGCTGCGAGTTGTAAGTATTCCTCTTTGATGGTGTCTTTTGTCATGGAGATTCCTGTTCTGTTTTATCAATTGCGTATGTTATGGAATAGTCTTAATCCATCATAGAAAGTGATATATATGAAGAATGCAATGAGAAGGAGAACGGATACCTGCTGTATTATTGCTTGTGCTTTTATTGGTATGGGACGTCCGCGAATTTTCTCCAAAGCAAAGAACAGTAGATGTCCCCCATCAGCAATTGGGATCGGTAATAGATTGACGATGGCAAGGTTGATGCTGATGAAACCGATGAAAAAGAGCAGACTGTTTAAACCAACGCTTTCAAACATCCTATTTGTTATATCTCCAATACCTACTGCACCTGCAAGTTGCTTAGGTTTTACTTCCCCAGCAAACAACTTTTTTAAGATGCGCACAATTGCTGTACAGGTAAGCCAACTGGTTTTCACACCGTTGGCAAAAGCACCTATAAGACTATAGTATTGTGTAGGTATTGGCTCCCTTGTTAAGAACATGCCGCTCAGAACACTGCTCCATCTTATCCCATAAAAAGTACCATCTTCATCCGATTTTGTTTTATCATCGGGAGATAATGTATATGTTGTTTCTGTTCCATCCCGTACGAATGCGAGCGTTACTGGCATATCTGTTGATGTTTTTATTTGTGCGTAGAGTGATTTACTGTCAACCGTCTTTCCATTAAATGTAGCGAGGAAATCGCCTGTCCTTATACCAGCCTTATGTGCGGTGCTTTTTTTATCAACTATTGCTATCATTTCCCATTCTGCATGAAGTGTAAACGTAAGTTTCTCATTGTCCGTAAGTTTCTCATTGTCCGTAAGTTTCTCATTGTCCGTAAGTTTCTCATTGTCCGTAAGTTTCTCATTGTCCGTAAGTTTCTCATTGTCGCGTAGAACTTCCAGTGTGACAACATCATTATTCTGTTTAATATCATCATAGATAGGCTGATATTTTGCAGCCATCCACATTTCGGGGTCTTCGCTCCAAATATTCGGACCAAAATATGGCGTATTGTATATTCTGTGTCCGTTAATAGATTCAATCTGGTCACCGATCTTTAATCCTGCCTTTTCTGCTAAACTGCCAGGGGTAATTTGACTTACAATCGTCTCGTTTTTAAAAATTACATGAAGTATTCCCTCCTCTCCTCCAGGTACGGGTTTGGCATCAGGTATTACAGTGAAAATTTTCAAGTTACCCTCTCGTTCCACAACGAGTTCCAATTCTGTATCAGGATTAAGACTTATCACCTCTCGGAATCTGGCTGAGTTTGGAATTGTTTCTCCGTTTAGTGAAATAATCGTGTCATCAGACTTCACACCTGCTGCAAGGGCAGGACTGTGGTCAGCTATCATACCGATTTTAACACTCTTCTGTTCCAAACCGATAGCTTGTCCTGTCAAAGCGTTGATTAACTCTATTGTCCCCGAGTTGATACTGACACTGAAGACGATCCAAAAGGCTAATACACCAAACAGTAGATTGACAGCGGGTCCAGCAATAACAACGAATGCACGTTTACCCAAGGAAGCACTGGCAAATTCACCTTCTGCTCCGGTCTGTTCATTTGGATTTTCACCTTCCATCTGTACATAGCCACCAAAGGGTAACCAAGAAAGTCTGTATTCTGTATCTTTATACACATACCCTACGATTTTTGGTCCGAATCCGATTGAGAAGGTGTTGACCTTAATACCTGCTTTTTTTGCTGCGAGGAAGTGACCAAGCTCATGTATGAAAATAAGAAATCCGAGTGGAATTATGGCAATAAGAATTGCTTTGATGACAGGAAAAATGCCGAGAATTAATTCAAGAATAGCCATTAGTGTCTCCTAATTATGATTGCATGATTTTGATATGTCTACGGTTGTTAAAGTGGATTTCCAACTATCCTTTAGCATTGATGATTGAACGGGTAGTTGACTTTGTCCATCTGTCTACCTCAAGAACATCCTCAAGTGTCGGATTGTCTATCACAACATGTTTGTTCATCACTTGATCCAATATTGCGGGGATATCCATAAACCCGAGCCTTTCATTCAGAAAAGCCTCTACGACGACTTCATCTGCACTGCTAAGGACAACAGGCAGTGTTCCCCCGACTTCCGCTGCTGTGTATGCAAGTGAAATACATGGAAATTTATCTCTATCTACAGGTTCAAAATGCAAAGTGCGTAATTCACAGAGGTCTAACCGTGGAACAGGCGTGGGTAACCTATTAGGATATGACAACGCATATTGAATCATTATCCGCATATCCGTTGGTCCCAACTGTGCAAGGGTTGAACTATCCATCCATTCAACCATTGAATGTATAATGCTCTCTCTGTGAATAACAATATCAATCTTTTCAAGTTCTATGTCAAACAACCACTTTGCTTCAATAACCTCCAAACCTTTATTCATCATGGTAGCGGAATCAACCGTAATTTTTGCTCCCATATCCCAATTGGGATGTTTAAGTGCTTGCTGTGCTGTTACCTTATAGAGGTCCTCTTTTGGTGTATCCCGAAACGGACCACCGGATGCTGTCAGTATTAACCGATGGATGTCATTTTGTCGGTCTCTTGTCCCCTCTAAGCATTGAAAGATTGCACTCATTTCACCATCAATAGGTATTAGATTAATGCCATTTTCTTTAACAGCGTTCATTACAATGGCACCGCACATCACCATCACCTCCTTATTGACGAAGGCGATGTCTTTTCCTGCGTTGATCGCTGATAGTGTCGGTAATAATCCCGCGCTTCCACCCATTCCGTCCAATACCTGTTCTGCTTCAGGAATAGTTGCTACAGCTTGAATTCCATCCGAACCAGATAGGATTTCAGTGCCTTTATAATTGTATAGTCGTTTTCTCAGTTGCTCTGCTGCAATAGGGTTGTTGAGTGCAGCTAATCTTGGACAAAATTTACGGATCTGATGTTCAAGTGTGTCAACGTCGCTGTTTGCTGCGAGTGCGACTACATTAAACGCCTCACGATGTGTTTCTACAACATTAAGTGCATTCTTCCCAATTGAACCGGTACTACCTAATATGGCGATGTGCTTCATGTGTGTTTGTTGTAGTGATACAATTCATTGTGCGTTTTTGACATTTTTGACGGCACACAGTGTGTGCCTACTACTATATTAGACGCAATTAATCGGTAATTTGTCACGGATCTTATTGCAGATACTTGGTGACAACAAGAAAGTAATAATAGAGTACAGGTGCACTGAAGATGAGACTATCACATCTATCCAGAAAACCTCCATGTCCAGGAATAGTATCCCCAGAGTCTTTGACACCTGCTGTCCGTTTCATAAGAGATATGCTCAGATCTCCAATCTGTCCAACGATACTCAATAGAAACCCGATAACTGCTGCATGTGCAACAGTAAATGTACCTTGTAGAAATACCAAACTAATGACAATACTGGTCAAAGTTCCGACAACCAATCCAGCAATAGTTCCTTCAATCGTCTTTCGTGGACTAATGGGTGTACTCAGTTTGTGTTTTCCTACAGCGCGTCCGATGAGGTAAGCACCCGTATCACCGATCCAAACAGTTCCAATAAGTAAGAAAATCAGTTGCATGCCTACTTCATCAGTATTTCTTAGTAGTATACAGTAATACCCAAACAACCACCCGATTGTAAGTATTCCTGTGAGTTTTAGTGCAACAGTGAGTAGTTCGTCAGCTACCTCTCCTCGAAATATACTTGTACAGAATGCATAGATAGGTATAAAAACAAAGAAACTCAACAGAACTGTTTCGGGATAAGCGTTTTCTCCGTGTGAAGGTGTTGGAAGGAAATACGCTAACAAGCAGAATGCTACTGTTAATATTGATGGACTTACCGCATTTAGTTTTTGACTAAGGTGTTGTGTCAATCGGCAGTATTCAACTTGCATCATTATGACAGCAACAGAGATTAGAAGCAAGAAAATCAGTTTGCCATAATAGATGATCAACAGGACTAAGGGAGCCAGAACAACAGCACTCAGAGCTCGCCGCCAAAACATGGTTATTTCTCTAAAAGTTCAGCTTCTTTGGTGTCGGCTAAATCATTAATTTTGTCAACATAAGTATCAGTTAAGTTCTGTACAGGATCAGCATCGGTACGTCCAGTTTTCTTATCGCCACCTCTACCTTTGCTTCTTCTACTACCTGAGCTTACATCTCCACCTTCAAGTTTCTTAATAGCATCATTAGCGTCCCTGCGTATGTTCCTTATTGCAACTCGTCCTTCTTCGGCTAATTTTTTAACGAGTTTTGTGAGTTCAACTCTCCGTTCAGTTGTCAACTCTGGTACTTGGATGCGAATAATACTACCATCATTACTTGTCGCAAGTCCTAAATCAGATTGAGCAATTGCCTTTTCAATTTCAGTGATCAAAGTCTTGTCCCAAGGTTGGATGACGAGTTGATGCGGTTCGGGAGTGGTAATCGTTCCGACTTGGTTCAAAGGTGTTTTACTGCCGTAATAGTTTACTGTCACTTGGTCTAACAACGCAGTTGTCGCGCGCCCTGTCTGTACATGTGAGAGTTTATTTGCTGTTGATTCGACCGATTTCTTCATTCGTGATTCAGCATCTTTCAGTACTTCTTGCATCTGAATTCCCTTTCCTTTTTTCTGTTTTCGCTGATTCCGATGTAAGGTATTGTGTCCAGATTAGACTTTACTGTCCGAGGACATAAAGTACAAACCGCTTAACTACAATATTCTCACCAAGCTGTGCAATTGCATCCTTGACGAGGTCTTCAATAGTTTTATCGGCATCGCGAATGTAAGGTTGTTTTAGCAGACATGCTTCCGAATAGAATTTAGAAAGCCGTCCTTCAACAATTTTATCAGCAATATGGTCAGGTTTTCCTTCCTGTAGAGCTTGTTTTTTCAATATTGTTTTTTCTGCTTCAAGTTCTTCTGGGGGGACATTATCCTCGTTGACGTATCTCGGTTTTGCAGCAGCGACTTGCATAGCAATCTCTGTTGCTAATTTTTGGAACTGTTCTGTTCTGGCGACGAAGTCAGTTTCGCAGTTTAATTCCACCATTGTACCGACTCGGTTCCCTGGATGTATATATGAGATAATCAGTCCCTCTTCAGTTGCACGTCCGCCTCTTACTTCAGAAGCTTTTAATCCTTGCTCACGCAGTTTCTTAATTGCAGCCTCAACATCTCCTTCTGTTTCAGTCAATGCCTTTTTGCAATCCATTATCCCTGCTCCTGTGCGCGAACGCAGTTCACTGACCATTTTTGCTGTAATTGCCATTTTTCCTCCAATTTAGGTGCTTTACATTGCTAACATAATCTCAACTTTTTGAATTCTAAAGTTAGAACCCTACAGAATGCTTCCGCAGGATATAAAACGGATTATTGATTTACTGTGTGGAACGGCGTGGTCGTCCAGGTCTTTTCTTGGGACGTTGTTGACGAGTCTGTCGTTGTTCTCCATCACCGATCGTCTCGGGTTCAGCAGAAAGTTGTTCAACATCCAGAATCTGTGCAGTCTGCTGTTCATGACGTTCCTCTTCAGCAACCTTATCTAACTGACTCTCTGCAGACTTTCCATCTACTGCTTCAACTTCTGCACCTTCAACTGCATCACCACGTCCTTCAATAACAGCTTCAGCGAGAACAGAACATATAAGGCGAATGGACCGGATAGCGTCATCGTTCCCCGGGATGGGTAGATCAATTGGGTCGGGATCACAGTTCGTATCTACTATAGCGATGATTGGAATGCCGAGTTTGTTTGCTTCTGCAATAGCCGTGTGTTCTTTCCGAGTGTCTGTAACTATGACGACTGCGGGGAGGTTTGACATTTCCTTGATACCGGTCAGGTTATTTGCCAACTTCCCTTTCTCTCGCATCAAACGTATAATCTCTTTTTTCGGTCGTTTTTCCAGTTCACCGCTCTCTTCTTCAGCCTCAAGTTTCTCTAATTTACTGATGCTCTGTGTAATCGTTTGAAAGTTAGTTAGCATGCCACCTAACCATCGGTGATTGACATAGAACATACTACAACGCATCGCTTCCTCTAACACTGCTTCCTGTGACTGTCGTTTTGTTCCCACAAAAAGCACTGAACCCCCTTGTGCAGCAACGGTTTGCACGAACTCTACTGCTGTTTCAAGCATTCTCAGGGTCTTTTGTAAATCAATAATGTATATACCGTTTCGCTCCGCAAAGATGTATTCTGCCATCTTTGGGTTCCAGCGTCGGGTTTGGTGTCCAAAATGAACGCCACATTCAAGGAGTTCTTTCATTGTAACTGGCAAAAATTACCTCCTGGGTCTGTATGAGACTTAATGCTCATTATTGGGTTTTAGGCATCCACCCCCTTCACATCTGCAACAGCCTTACATTTTGAGAGAACCCGCCGTGCACATCTGGAGGTGTGTTTCTTTCATAAAATCATAGTAATTATAACACGTTTCTTAGGTGTATGCAATCTTTTTTGGTATGGACCCAGAGAGATACAATTTATATTTTTCAAATCATGTCATAACATCCAGTGACACTACATCTTGTTTCAACCTAAGTCATATTGTTAACGTCTCATTTATCAAAATGGCTCAGAACGTTGTGAACGGCACACGGAGTGTGCCTACTACCTTTAAGCGCATATTATGACATTGAATTATTTATGCACACCCCTCAGTTAAAATAGGAGAGTGTAAAGACATTGGACAGACCTAAAGAAATCTCAGCTGGAACACCTTTTGACTTTGGTGTGCACCGTTTTCATTTTGGTCAGGGGATCATGGAGTTAACAGATTCTTCCTCACTGCTTGATGATTTTGATGCGTTGCATAGAAAGATGTGTGAGGATGGATATCTGTTTATTCACCGTTATCGTATCAGTATTGATACACGTTACCAACTTGCTTGTGATGAGAAGGATGACCGCTTCTTTTTCCGTGAAGATGGTAGTTGGCTCGGTAATTTTTACAACAAAGGGGCAACTTATAAACCGATGGTTGAACTCCGTCAGGAGTGGGGTTTGGAATAAAGTTCTTACTAAGGAGAATCGTATGATTTACAAACAATGGAAGATCTCATTTTTTGTCGGTATCCTAATGTTTTGCTGGATTGTAGACAGTCTCGCAGACAATTCAACAGCATCTGGCACTGTTTTTTTGGATTCTAATCGTAATCAGATCAAGGATGACAATGAGAAAGGATTGGCAGGAGTTCGTGTCTCTAATGGTCAAGATGTAGTGCAGACAGATGCTACTGGAAAATACTCGCTGGCAGTCAGTGAAGACACTACTGTTTTTGTTATTAAACCTCGTGGATTTATGACACCTGTTGATAAGAATCGACTTCCAAAATTCTATTACATTCACAAACCACAAGGTTCACCGGCAGGATTAAAGTATACAGGGGTCGCACCTACCGGCCCGTTGCCTGAGTCTATTGATTTTCCACTTACTGAGCAGGACGAATCTGATACTTTCAAGGTACTCGTATTCGGGGACACACAACCCCGTAATATGCGTGAAATTGGGTGGTTAGCACACGATGTTATTGAAGAGGTTATCGGGACAGATGCAGTTTTCGGGCTCAGTCTTGGCGATCTGGTGGGGGATAATTTGGACTTATTCCAACCTCTTAATGAAGTGATCGCTACTGTCGGTATCCCGTGGTTCAACGTATATGGTAATCATGATATGAACCGTCTCGCTTCTGATGACCGTTACGCCGACGAAACTTATGAACGGGTTTACGGACCCACATGCTACTCCTTTGATTGGGGACCTATTCATTTCATTAATATTGACAATGTGATTTTTCAACCTGAAAAAGAGGATAACCCCCCATACTTATGTGAGTTGGGAGATAGACAGTTGACTTTTATTCGTAACGATCTCGCTCTGGTTCCGAAAGATCAGCTCGTTGTTATATCCATGCACATTCCATTGACTGAGATGCGTGATGTGAAGGAATTGATGAAACTACTTGATGATCGACCTAACACATTAACGTTATCTGCACATACCCACATACAAAGGGATGACTTCCTTGGAGCGGAGCACGGTTGGCATGGAGATGATCTACATCACCACCATAACCATGCAACCACTTCAGGAAGTTGGTGGCAAGGAACGCTCGATGAGATTGGTATCCCACACACAACGATGCGGGATGGTGCCCCAAACGGATATGGAATATTCACATTTAGTGGGAATCAATATTCAATTCGGTTTAAAGCTGCACGGCGTCCCGCAGATTATCAGATGAATATTTGGGCACCTTGGGAAGTTCCCCTAACAGAAACTGCCAAAACTGATGTTCTCGTTAATATCTTCGGCGGAACAAAAAGGTCAAAAGTTGAAATCCGACTTGGTGCAGATGGGAAATGGCAAACGATGACCTATATGCCACAGAAGGACCCTTACTTTCAAGACCTCAAAAAGAGAGACGAGAATAACCATATTGAGCGGAAAATACATTCTGCCGTACGCGATTCAATGCAGTCGCTGTTGAAGGAAGAAACCGAACTACCAGATAGAGGGAAACGACTACTTTACGGCGTGCCGAAATCAACACATATCTGGCAAGCAAAACTTCCAGAGAACACCCCTAAAGGCACACATGTTATATATGTCAGGACAACTGATATGTTTGGTCAAACTTTCACAGGACGCAGAATCATCAGGGTGCGCTGACCGATAGAAATTACATTAAAACTTCGCGCCGACTTGGCGAGTCAATGAACAACGCGTCACCACCGTCAACCGTCAATTCCAGACCTGTAACCCACGCAGCCTCGTCTGAACACAACCATAATGCCGCGTATGCTACGTCTATTGGATTACCCAATCTCTCTAATTGTGCTGCAACTGGAGCGATCTCTCCATCTGGTAGCGGATCCCAGATTATCCCTGGACATAATGCATGGACCCGGATGTTCTTTTCATACAGTTCTTTTGCAAGGTTCTTTGCAGTAGCAACCATACCCGCTTTTGCTGCAGCATAAGCAGCGTTTGCATCTTGACGTACTCGTGCCCCCGCCGAAATGGTGATGATGCATCCGCCTCCACGTTTCTGTAGAATTGGAACAAGTTTCCGAACAGGGTTGAAGAGTGTTCTCAGGTTGTTCTCTAACGCACCGTCCCAGAATTCAGGATCCATTGCAGTAATATCATGTTCGGTTGAGAAGAACCCTCCTGCAGCATGTATGAAGCAATCGATTCCACCAAATTCGGTGATTGTAGCATCAATCAAAGAATCTACTTGTGATGTATCAGTCAAATCTGTCTGATGTGTTAGTACATCTCCACCGTTTGTGCGTATACGTTGGGCAGTTTCATGCATCTTTTCGTTTGTCCGCGCGGCGAGAGCTACTTTTGCCCCTTCTTGAGCAAAAAGCAGTGCTGATGCCCGGCTCATATTTGAGCCTGCTCCGCCTATCAATACAACTTTATCTTTTAATCGCATCTGTGAATTCCTCATGTTTTTCTCTTTAAATTGATAAGAGACGGCACTCGGAGAGTGCCTACTACTATGCAATCAATTTTCCATCATCTGTTATCTTATGTTACTTTACAGAAGGTCAGAGAGAGCAGAATCAATAGTTTTAAACTGAAATTCATAACCGGTTGCTTCAGTTTTCTTCGGAAGGACTTTTTGGCTCAACAGAACAAAATCTGCAAACTCACCCATCATTAGCTTTAGCCCAAAGTTAGGCACTGGAAGCAGAGTTGGTTTACGAAGAACTGAGCCGAGAGCTTTTGTGAACTCAATGTTTCTGACCGGTACAGGGGCTGTCGCATTCAATGCACCATTGATACTATCATTTTCCAATGCGTACAATATGATCCCAACCACATCATCTACATGAATCCACGACATCCACTGTTGACCACTTCCAAGTTTTCCCCCAATTCCTATTCTGAATGGCGTTAGAACTTGTTGCAACATGCCCCCACCTAAACCGAGGACAAGTCCAATGCGAACAGTTACAACCCGTATTCCAAGTTCACTTGCCTTGTATGCTTCAGTCTCCCATTCTTTACAAACCTTAGCGAGGTAATCTGTACCCGGTGGTGTTTCCTCAGTAAAACTATTGTCTCCGCTGTCTCCATATAAACCGATTGCTGATGCACATATCAATACATTGGGTTTGGATTCAACATTGGCACAAGATTCAACAAGATTTCGGGTAGACAAGACCCGACTGTCCCGGATTCTTCGTTTCTTCTCACTATTCCACCTACCAGAGATCGTTTCTCCTGCAAGATGAATTACGGCTTTTGCCTCCGATATAGCTTCAGTAGGGAGTTGTTCTGTTTCTGGATTCCAACCGTATATTTCTCCTAATTGTCCTAATTTAGATTTTGCTTTTTCAGGATTACGTGACACTACATTTACATCATAATCTTTATCGTGGAGGGTATCACAGACTTTTCTTCCGATGAAACCAGTTCCCCCTGTGACAAGTATTTTTTTCATTTTTTCCTCCGTTTTCTTCATAACGTTCTATCAATAGAAGACCTTTAACTCGCGTCGCCAACTTTTTTGTTTGGTCTACCTTATTTTGAAAGTTCGGCGATAGTGTTTTCCAGGTGTTGATAATCATCTATGACAGCATCACTAAGTGTGTCGTTGCTTTCAGACTTATTAAAGCCCGTGAACCGTATTGCTTTCATCCCAGCGTTCTTTGCCCCTACAATGTCCGTTCTAACGATGTCTCCGATGTGCACAGCTTCTGTAGGTTTTGCGTCTAATTTCTTCAAAGTAGAATGAAATTGGATAACTTCCGGCTTTGTATGTGTTGTTTCATCAGAGAAAGTAAAGACAGAAAAGTATTGCAGTATATCGTCACGTTCCATGAGTTGTCGCACGTAACGTCCTGGTGTCAATGCGGAATCTGAAATAATCCCCATTGGATATAGTTTGCTAAGATTTGCTAACACAGGTTTTATATGTTGAATGAGAATAGGTGGAGATGCCAAGAAAGCACTTCCAAGACACTCGATAATAGCTGCGATTTCTGTTTCATCAAGCATAATTTCAAGCGTTTCAGCGAAGGTCATCATACATGTTTCTACAGAAACGCCTATGTGTTGGTACCATCGGGACATAGCGACATTATATGCGTCATCCATTCCTGTTTCTACTTGACTTATTTCACAAGAATGTCCTTGACTGTTCAGATAATTATGACATTTCTCCACACGTATTATTTGTCGTCTTTTCCAATTTTCAAGTGTATCTGCATAAAGCGTTTGCCAAAAATCAAATGTAATTGCTTTGAGCATTAATTCTCCTATTGTTAGGTATTTTTTACTATCTTATCCATCCTTTATTTTATCTTATATAATGTAAGATGTCAAGGGGTGTGTAAACTTTTTGTCACCTTTTTTCATAAGAGATGGCACTCGGATTTTCATAAGACAGCACTCGGAGAGTGCCTACTACTATTAAGAGTTTATGAAATCCCGATATTGTCACCTTTTTTGTCAGAATCTCGGATTATCGCGCCAGGTACATAGTTTGGCACGGATTGCGCGGATTACTGGCTTGGTCATGCAAGGATTTATGGCAACGATGTATGCGTAGGATGAGTGTTTTGGCACGACAGAAAGGTAATCAGCCAACGATTCAGCGTTTTCGTTGATTTTACTTGACATTTGGTTTTCTAAAAAAGTCAAAATTCTCTCCTTGATGAAATATGCATGAAAAAAGTTGGTTTTTTCTGATATTGTGATTATTTCTGGATATTTTGTAGAATAGCATTTTAAACACCTTTTTATATCAACTTGCGGTAACGTATTTAATAACTTATATTCCAACACATTATAAATATAGGTGTCAAGTTAAAATTGCGTAAAACAGATATATTTTTCATGTTTTACGCAAATTTGGGTGTCCCTGTCTATTGGTTTGTTGACGTTAGTGGAAGAGGGAAGGGTGCAAGAGGGAAGGGTGGAAGATGGGAAGGGTGGATATTAGATGTTTTGGGTGAGGTTCTTGAATTTGCTTTTGTCTGAATCACGGATTTTCGCGGATGACGCAGATTAACACGGATTATACCTCCGCGCTTTCTAAATCTTCTTCCAAAAAACAGCGTTAATCGCATAATCCGCTGCTATAGCTGTGGAGACGTTAGCAGTGCGGTGATGTCTGCTGGTAGTTTAAGCCGATTAGTGAACAACGTCTTCAACCTCTCGGCAATATCTGGTAGCAATCAATTTATCACTCCCCCGTGTCAAGACACCGAAGCTTTAGCTCGGTGATGTAGACACGGAGATCAAACAGTTTGACATAAGGAATACAGTGTGGTATACTAATGAAACTGACTCGGTGGTAGTTGTTAGTGCGACTACCACCCCACACTAATGGGAGTCAGTCACCTATAGGAGTCAGATATGCCTAAAAGGACCCATAAAATCGCATTAGATCCTAACAATAAACAGCGTAAATGGTTTGCACAGCAATGTGGATATGCCAGGTTTGCGTATAATCAAGCGTTAGCAGATTTCAAAAAACACCATGTGGAAACAGGTGAATATCTATCTGCTGGCGAGTTAGACGCAAGGTTCAATGTCTACAAGAAAGCATATGCTTGGACTGCTGATATGGATCAGGTTGTTTCACAGCAAAGTATCTATAAGAACTTAGGTGCAGCCATAACGAACTGGGTCAAGAAGTTAGCAAGGTTTCCAAGATTTAAGAAGAAGGGTATCAGAGATTCCTTTTCATCTACTAATCAATCGACAGAAATAAAAGGCAAGCGTATCAGATTACCGAAAATTGGCTGGATAAAGATGTTTGAAGGACTTCGTTTTGAAGGTAAGATTAGCAGTGTTACTATATCAAGGACAGCCCACCGCTGGTTTGCCTCTATCACTGTTGAGACAGAGGACACTATAGCAGTTGATAAAAATTCAACGCACCCTGTTATCGGCATTGATGTAGGTATAAATACATTGGCAACCTGTTCAGATGGTAGTAAATACGAGAATCCAAGACCTTTGAAACGATACGAAAAGAAGTTAGCAAGGTTTCAACGTAGGTTAAGCAAACGCGTCAAAGGGTCTAAAAACTGGTATAAGCAAAATGATAAGGTTGCAAGGCTACACTATAAGATTACCTGTATCAGAAACGATGCGCATCATAAAGCAACAACAGATATAGTTAGCCGTGCATCTGGCATAAGTATTGAAACTTTGAAAGTGTCCAATATGCTCAAAAATAGGAAGTTAGCGAAGGCATTGTCCGATAGTGCATTAGGCGGATTTCTTTCTATGTTAAAAACTAAAGCAGAAGCAAACGGTATAATTCCCAAAGAAGTAGACCAATTTTTTGCGTCGTCAAAAACCTGCAGTAGTTGTGGGCACCAAAAGCAAGACTTAGACCTATCCGAAAGAACATATCAATGCGGCTGTTGCGGTATTTCAATAGATAGAGATGTCAATGCTGCAATCAACTTGAGAAATGTCGCGGTAGGGCATACCGAGACAAAAAACGACTGCGGAGTTCAAGTAAGACCTCGCAAAAGTTCAGGACAAGAGGCAAAGAACGTTGAAACAGTAAAAGGTGTTTGGAATCAAAAAATGATCCCGATATAAAACCTAAGAACCCCCAGTGCTTTAGCACGGGGAGTATGTCAGTCTCTCACTTCCATACAATGTGAGTGTGCTTTGCAAACCCGTCCGCTAATCTGCCTCACCTGCGTCTTGTAGGGCATCCTTGATGAGCAATTCGCTCAGGTGCATTCCGTTATCCTGCAACTGAATTAAAAACGGCTTGATGACATCAATTAAGCCTTTTTCCTTCGCCTCAAGCAAAACGCCTACTGTGCCTTTAGTCATTAATCCGATTTTTTTCGCCTTTTGTCTTCCCCTTTTTTCATCAAGAAGAACGAGACGTGCGTCATGTTCATTAGCAAGAGCCAATGCCTCGGCTTCACCATCATCAAGTTCCGTATGAATCGCAGCGGTTCTCGGATCCGTTAAATCAACAGTCTTAATCCAGGGGGCATTTTTGAGTGCCTCCCGGCGGACTATCGGATCCTTTTTGAGAAACTCCTTTTCAACTTTTCGTGGCATCCATACCTCTGTATAAAGATCCCGCAACAGAGAAAGTAGGTTGAGTCCTAAGAGTCCAACAAGCGGACTGTTATTGCTAATAACTGGCTGTGTTGGCATTCTTAAGGTCCGCTATTGACAAGTTCTTCTTCATCAAGAGTTAAGAGAGAGAGTCCGTAATCTCCCATCAGATACCAGAATTCTTCGCGTGGGATACCTGCAAGTTTTGATGCCAAGCCGCTGCTGAGTTCGTCGTTTCCATAATACTTCATTCCCAAAGCGATCCGCACATCTTTATCAATTTCAAACGGTTCGCTCCGCGGTGTCAACAACGTTACAATCTCTTTCGGCAAACGACTCCCTATCTTCTCCTCAAAGGCAGCAATACTCCCGTGGGTATTGTGAAACGCAGCGGCGACATCTATTTCTTGTAGGAGTGCAGCTGTCAGGTCGGTCTCCGCTTCCTCCCAACCTTTCGCAAGCAACCACGCCTCACCCCGTATATAATAGGATTCGGGAACCTTTGGTCTGAGTTTTAGTGCCTCGGTATAATCCACAATTGCGCTGTCTAACTCGGCTTTGGCGCGATACGCGTTGCCCCGATGCGTGTATGCCTCTACAAGTTCTGAATTGATCTCTATGGCTTTGTCATAATCTGCGATCGCCTTGTCAAATTCGTTTTTCCCGTAATAAGCCTGCCCCCGATTGAGATACGCTTCGGCAAATTCTGGATTCAATTCTATTGCTTTCCTATGATCCTCAATCGCTTTGTCTATCTCGCCTTGTTCGTTGTAGATGAGACCGCGGTAGGTATAGGGTTCGGCAAGTTCTGGATTGAGTTCTATGGCTTTGTTATAGTCTTCAATCGCCTTGTCTATGTCGCCTTTATCACAGTAAGCTTGACCGCGCTCCGTATAAGCCTGTGCAAACGCTGGATCCAGTGCTATCGAAGCGTTATAGTCTTCAATCGCCTTGTCTACGTCCCCTTTGTAATGGTAGGTTACACCGCGCTCGGTATAGGCATCAGCAGCCGCATCAGGTTTGAGACGTATCGCTGTGCTAAAGTCTTGGATGGTTTTCTCAAAAACCAGCAGATTGCGGTAAGCCATCCCGCGCGCCAAATAAGCAAATGCATCGTCAGGTGTGAGGCTTATGACTTTGCTTAAGTCATCAACTGCGCGGTAAAACTTGCCTTCTGCATAGTAAGCCAAGCCGCGCCCTCTATAAGCAAGGGCAACATGCTCCAAATTCAGATCAATAGCCTTACTGAAGTCTTTAATGGCTTGGTTGAACTCGTCTTGGTTGAGGTAAGAAGTGCCCCGATTATGATAGGCGTTGACATAATTGGGTTGTAGTTGTATTACTTTATTAAAGTCTTTTATAGCATTATCAAAATCGTTTTTGTTAGCGTAAGCAGTGCCTCTGTTGTTATATACCTCGGCGTAATCCGGTTTGAGTTGTATCGCCTTATTGAAGTCCTTGATAGCGTTGTTGAAATCGCCTTTAGTGCTGTAAGCAATACCTCGGTTGCTATAAGATGCAGCATAGTTCGGATTAAGCTCAATTGCACGTGAATAAGCCTCTATCGCCATGTTTATTTCTTTCAGTTTCAAGAGGAAATTTCCATGCTGGAATACTACTTCAGCCTCTTGTTTTCTCACAGAAGCATCAGAGGCATGCTCCGATTGAAACAGCATTTGGTCAACGGTCTTTCGGATGCCTTCTACCGACTTTTTCCATCCCTTGTCTTCCGGATCCCATTCGTTAATCGGTGTGATATCTTCAGGAAAAACTTGGAAGTCGCTGAGTTGCTGATCGCTCTTCCAATCACAGTCCGAAAAGATAATCGGTATGACCCTTATTTTTTTCTCTAACGCAACTTCAAATTCTTCGTAACAGTTTTCAGAGGCAAGACTATCAATGGATACGAGATATAGCAGCAGGTCTGAAGTAGGCAGATGTTTAGAGAATATTTCTCGCTGCCACCTGTCGCCACCGAGCATCTCAGTGTCGTGCCAGATGTCTATTAACCCATTACGTTTCATCACAGCGAGAGATTTTATCAATTTGTCCTTCGCTTCCTTATCTGTGCGAGCATAGGTAATGAAAACTTTTAACGGTTTATTCATTGGCTTTTCTCCACGGTCACAATTTATTTTGTCTGAATCACGGATTTTCGCGGATGACGCAGATTAACGCGGATTATGCCTCCGCAGCTCCTAAATCTGCTTCTAAAAAACAGTGTTAATTGCATAACCCACAAGATCGGCACTGCACAGGCACGGCGGCATGGATATGAAGACTCAATAATCCGCGTTAATCCGTGAAGTCCGATAAATCCGCGATTCAGACAGCACCCTCCACAATCGCAATCTCTTTTTCCGTTAAATTATACAACGCATACACCAACTTATCAATCTCATTTTCAAGCGAGGAAGTGTCGGTATCAGGGTTGGAGGCTTTCGCTGTAAGGATTTGGTTGACAATTGTAATGATTTCAGTTTGTTGTTTCTGGTGTGCTGCTGGTATTGGAAATTCTTTCACATAATTGTTAATCCAACGACTTGTTCCCATTCCACTTGTTTCAGCAACAAGACTTAAGTAAAAATGAATTGTTTTTGAATTTAGAATACCAAGAAGAAATTTTGAGTCTATCTATAAGAAAAGCATCATTGCTCCCTGTAGCAATGCCTAATCTAATTTTTGTGCCTAACTGATCTAATGTTTTTCCTGATGATTCAAGTTTCTTTTGAAGTTCAACCAGTTCTGGTTGAGCGAGATTCCACGGCTTTGAATTGAAGTAAGTTTGAGGGCAATTAAAACCGTTGATTTTCACGAAGTCAGCAAAACTGGCCCCTGAAAAAGGTGAATTAACAATAGTGCAAAAATCATCAGTAGTATTTGTCCGTTTACGAGCCATGATTATAGCAACGTTAACAATTGCACTTTCGAAAACTTGTGAATCTTCAACATTTAACATTCGGAGCAGTATATTTTTCCTTAACAGCAATCTTCGGATTGGTGCACCATATTCGGCTCTCAAGTATGAATTTGAGGTGATTAAACTAAGGACACCACTCTGACCTTGTAGTTCCAATGCTTTTTCAATAAAATAACAATATAAATCTGCAAATGCCTGATATGACTCGTAACGGTTCTTAATTTCGGTTTTAAGTTGTTTTTGAATTTTATCATGACTGATGTAGGGAGGGTTGCCAATGACGACATCAAACCCATCTGTAACGCCAAACATCAATTCGGAGTCAAACCAATCTGCTTTATCATTCTGGTCATACGGATCCCACTGTGCAATGTTATCTGCATCATCTGCAAACGCACCGAGTCCCTTTAATTCTATAGCCAATTCAGCGCGTAATTCTTCGTCTCTATCTTTGCATGTGCGTTTCTGTTTGCGTGTAGTTGCGTGGAAATGCTTTTCACGGTTGTTGCGGAGTGCCTGCTCCAAACGGCTCGCCTTTTGATTTTTCAACGTCATCTGCTGCTTTAGTCCTATCAGTGTGTTCGCAGCAACAAACCGCGTTTCCAAATTCGGCAAGGGTTTGATGCCGAAGTTATTAGCGTTTCTGTCCGCTTCTTGTTCAATCGCAAGCGATATGAAAAATCGGAGTTTGGCAATTTGACATGCAATCGGTTGGATGTCCACACCGAAGATGCTGTTTTGAATTAAGTATAATTTTCGTCCAAAGTCAGAATCTCGGTAACGTTCAAAGGTGTCGCTGATTTCTGTGAGTTCATCGTTGCGTTCCTGTTGATCTTGCGTGTTGTACGCTGCCTCTGAACGTTGGACAGCAATGCTCCTTTGCAATGCTTCCCAACGAGTATTATCTGGGTCAAGCCGTCTGAGTGCAAGTGTGAGTTTGTGCAGCACGCCCATCGGAAATGCTCCCGAACCGACTGCAGGGTCCAATATCTTGAGTTCAGAAATTGTTTTGACAATTGCGTCTATTTCTTGATCGTCAAACCATTCGCTTGCATCATCACACACCTTGGCATAGTCAAATAGATAGTGGAGTCGTTCCTCCAAAGCAATCTCGTTACCTTCGGTGGGTTTGCACTTTTCGGAGAGGGAGGCGACTAATGCCTCCTCCACCATATAGTCCACGATAGCGCGTGGGGTGTAGTAGGAACCGGTCATCTTGCGCGCCGTTTCTCCCGTTTCTGGGTTGATAGCGGCGAGTAGGTTTTCGAACACTCTGCCGAGCAGTTCGGGGTCAAGTGCGACTTCTTGGTCTATCGGTGTGTTCTCCTCAACAGTGAATTTATAGTGTTCAAGTAGCGGGAGGAGTCCTCTGTTTTCGTCAAAAAAGAGGTTTTGTAGCACGGCGCGATAGTATGAATCGCCGTTATCAAAATCACCCTCTGTCAATAGGTCTCGGATTTGTGCTTTGCTAAACAGTTCATCTGCGATCAATCCTTTCTCCTTAATAAACCAGATAAAGAGAAGACGTGTGATGAGTCGTATCACATGCTCCTCCGGTTTTATAACACGGTTCTCATCTGTTGGGAATTTTGCTATTTCAACTGCCCATTCATACCAGGTAAACAGTTTTCGATAGAATTGTTTGTTGAGTTCTTCGGTATCTAATTTAGCGATCCATGCTGCCAGCAATCCATCAAAGTTTTTTCTGTTTTTTGTTATCATCTATCCATTTGACGCATGCTTCAAGTGAGAGTTCGGAGAGGATGTCCAGATGTGCGCGATGTGGGTTGTTCAGGCGGATGTCTTTAATGAGTGTGACCTGTTCCAATACGTCATATTCCTGCTGTGTTTTGCTTGGACGGCGATCTGTGAATGCAATTGTTAAACGTTCACCTGCGCGGAATATAATCACCGTCGGTGCAAATAGACGTTTGTTAATCTCTCGTGTGAACTCGGCGTATTTTGTCCGAGAATAGTCGTTGTCTTTTAGCTCAACTGAGCAAAAGATAAAACTCTGGTAATTTCCTTTATCAAAGGATGCCGACTCAAATAGTTGTAGCTGTGGATCGTCCACAATTTCGTCGGTTGTATATTGGAAAACAAATTGCAACGATTTGACATGTTGACGAAATTCCTTTTCTGTTTTTGTGTTTGGATTTGGTGCGTCATATTCATTGATGAATTCGGTGACTGAACCGAATAGGTCTGCGGTTTTGTCGCTTTTGTATCCTAATGTTGCTAAGAGTGTTTTTGTGTTGTCTAAGAAATTATCAGTTGTGATTGCAGCTAATGCGGATTTGATTGCTTCTTTGTTCATTATGTGTTTCCAATGTACCTTTCGCCCCGCTGGGGCTATGCCTTTGGATGATACTCATTTCTATATACCTTTCGCCCCGCTGGGGCTTTATATGTATTGCTCTGATGATGCTATACACCTTTTGCCCTGCTGGGGCTATAACTTCAGAAAATCAACGATTCTGATTTAGTTAATCACCAACCATGTCACCAATTCAAAATCACTTGTGCTTTTTGGTGTTTTAGATGAGTTGGTGAGTTTGAAGTTGCGATCCCCGCCTCTTTTTAGACCTTTCTTTTGTGTCTTCGTATGGGAGCTTGTGATATGCTTCACGACTGTATTGAGAAGTTCATTGTAATGTTCCATGTTTTGACCGTGTTCAGTCGCCTTGTCAAACCATAGACACAGTTTGTCAATTACCTCTGTTTTTCCTTCTGTTGTTACTTCAAACAGATCCAAAATTTGTTTTACATTCATACATCCATAACGGATATCATGGTTGTTACGGATAAACACCGTATTATGATCAAGTGAATGTTGCAGTTTTTCATAAGCGTAGATGGTAAAATATGCAGAAACAACAGAGAGGGTAGATCCGTTTTGAATTGCATTTTGTAAGAAATCGTGAACAGTTCCACGTCGGAGATTGTCTCGGATACCGGATTTCATGAATGGTTTTTCATCTGACATGTAGGAACCTCTATTTTTCGGAGATAAATGCATCGAGATCGCTTTTTGAAACCCGTTTGTTTTCTGGACAGCAGTTGCACTGGGGGACAGCAGTTGCACTGGATCGTGTTTTGGTCACGTTGTGGATTTCTGGTTATATTTTCAGGTAGTATCTTATCGCATTCTGCAGTCAGTGTCAAGAACTTACTTGAAATCACACATCATTTAGGATATAATATTACTGTACCGATATGTTTGAAGGGAGTAAATTTGCTTAGAGGTCGTTATCTTGAGATGGTATCGTAACATTACTTCTACTTACCCGACTGGTCGGTTAATGTTCATCTATTTCAGTGTTGGCGTCGTCATACTGGTTTTTGTATTTACGTATTATACACGTCAAATATCGGATTTAAATGCTGAAATAGAATCACAGATAGAAATTTTTGTGAATCTTGCGATTGAATTACCAAGTATTGAAGATCGGGAATTACAGGGGCGTTTACTTTCAGTCATGCGTCAGGAACTTTATGCTGAGAATAGAGTGCGTCGGTTCTCTTTTATTATAACCGACTCTGATGGGAATGTTGAGATTTCTCAAGGTGTTGATAGAAAATTGGATGAAAAAGTCAACGAAGATGGAACTATTTCGTTAACAGATACAGAGCATGACCTGCTACGCTCATCTTTGGATCGGATGAGGAGTAAGAATGAACCGAGGAAAATACCGTTCCTTCAAGAAGATAGAAAAATTGCAGGATATTTCTACTATGGGGATGTTGCTCCAAGTGAGATGGCAAAGCTTCCATTCGCAATAACAGATACTGATAAAACACCGAAGAAATGGCAGATGTGGAACGATGTACTCACTGCCGACAAGGCGACCTTTGAGCAGAAAGAACGCGCAAATACATTTGTTCAAAACACACCCTCTTTCGCAGCAATTCAGACTATACCAGAATGGCAAGAAGGGTATTTCTACTATGAGATTAGATCATTTTACGGTTTATTGATAACACCCATTGTATTGGCAGTTGTTTTCTTGCTTTTTGGTTTTGGATCCTTTCTGATCTATGTGCGGATAAAATCCTATGAACATGCAGCAATATGGGGAGGATTAGCCAAAGAGACCGCACATCAACTCGGTACACCTATCTCGGCTTTGTTAGCATGGACAGAACTATTAGATGAGCACAGTGAGGAAATAGGGGACAGAGTCCTTGGAGAACTATCTGCGAACATGCAGAGCGACCTTGAACGACTGCAAAAAACAACTACAAGATTCGGATTGATCGGCACTGAACCAACTATGACTAAGGTGGACCTTGCAGAGGTACTCGCCGAAGTACTAACATACTTTGAGAAGCGACTACCTCAGATTAGTCGTAATGTTGATATCAGTATTACACCTTATGATGTTCCTGTCATCACGGGTAATGCTCAATTGCTGCAGTGGGTTTTTGAAAACTTAATTCGGAACTCATTGGATGCGATGCAAAAAGAGGTTGGACAGATTGAAATAGAACCTGAATATGACAATCGGCACAAGCAAGTACTCATACGTTATTCAGATAACGGAAGTGGAATTGCAGCAGAAAACCAACGTGCAATATTTGAACCCGGTATGACAACAAAAACGCACGGTTGGGGGCTTGGGTTGACTATCGTTCAGCGTATTATTAGAGACTATCATCACGGTAGTATAAGGTTAGTAGAAAGTAGTTCTGATGGAACTACATTTGAAATTCGTCTTCCGTGTAGTGTATCTTAGCGTGTAATGAGGAAAGAGAATGCAACAGAAATCACACCAAATACTTTGGATAGACGATGAAATTGAGGCATTACTACCGCATAGACGTTTTCTTGAAACGCGCGGGTATGTCGTTACGGCTGCAAGTAATGGCGAAGATGGGATCGAATTGCTGAAGCAGCAAAAAACGGGTTACGATGCAATTCTACTCGACCAAGTGATGCCTGGGAAAGACGGAATGGCGACCTTGGATGTTATCCGTACAATTAATACACAAGTTCCTGTAATCCTCGTAACACAGTCCAGTGATGATAAATTTATTGACGTCGCCCTTGGTAAACAGGTGACAGATTTTTTGGTAAAACCGATTGGGGTTGCTCAGATTGCTTCTACACTCAAACGGGTACTTGAACAGCAACACATAGTGGAAACGCAAATACCGGGCCGTTACACCAATGATTTTAATATGATTAGCACACTAAAGGCATCACAACCGAGTTGGCAAGATTGGATTGATATCTATGTCAAATTACTCAAATGGGATCTACAATCTGATCGGTTAGCCGAACAAGGATTACAAGAGACACACTTGGAGCAGAAAAAAGAGTGCAACACCGAATTCTCTGATTTTGTAGCATTGAATTATCCAGAATGGGTTAACGGTAGTGACGATAGACCACCGTTATCTGTAGATGTTTTGGATCGCCATGTGTTGCCATTACTTAAAGAGAATGTTCCGATCTATTTTATCGTCGTAGATTGTTTTCGTCTTGACCATTGGATGGCGATAGAATCGCTATTGTATCCATATTTTTCCATTGATTTAGACTACAGTTTTTCTATTCTACCGAGTGCAACAATGTATTCTCGGAATGGTCTATTTAGCGGGTTATTTCCTGCCGATTTAGCAAGAAATTACCCAGAATACTGGCAGGAGAAATCGGACAATGGCACAAGCACAAACCAGTATGAACGACAGTTACTTGAGGCATATTTAAAGAGAAACGGCATCAGTATAAAACCTGGTGTTAAGTATTTTAAGATTTTTGATTTACGCGGGGGCAGTGAATATAAGAAACGGGTTGCTGCAGCAGCACAAGTCAGTTTATCTGCGTTGGTTGTGAACTTTATAGATATCTTAACGCATCAACGTTCACAGTCAGAAGTACTGCAACAACTTGCTCCTGATGAACCTGCTTTTCGGGCTTTAGCGCGATCTTGGTTTGCACATTCATCCCTTTACGATATTTTACGGATGATTGCTGGTCAAGGGGTTCATGTTGTGCTTACGACAGACCACGGTTCAGAGTTCTGCAATCGTGCCACTCGCGCGTATGGCAATCGTGATACGAGCACAAGCCTGCGCTTCAAAATCGGGAATAATTTAGGATGTGATGAGAACCAAGCCGTGTATATTTCTAAGCCAGAGGAATATCGGTTACCAGCCGAAAACGCGAGCAAGGATTATATTCTCGCAAAAGACGATTATTATTTCGTCTATCCAAACGAATTTTATAAGTATAAGCGACAGTTTCAGGGAGGGTTCCAACATGGTGGCATCTCAATGGGAGAACTGATAACCCCCGTGGTTACGTTGACACCACGGAAAGAGTAGGGGTGAATCGTCTTAAAATAATTACGCGGAGGGAGATAATGGTTTTTTATTTGAAAGTTTATCATCAGAACCTTGAGAATTCTATGTACAGTAAATCTATCGCTGTATGGCAATTGAACCTAATGAACTCTTCTTTCTCAGTGCTGCCGCTTATGCATCTGAACGAATTGACTAACCGAGATGTCTTTTTTCGGAAAGACTTGATAGGAGGTAAAACTGACAATGGAAAAGGAGATACTAATTTCTGACGATGAGTATGAAACGCGATGTGCTGTATTGGAGGAAGGTGTATTAAATGAAATTCAGATTGAGCGAAAAGCGGTAAAACCTGTTTTAGGGAATCTATATAAGGGACGTGTTGAAAATGTTCTACCGGGAATGCAGGTCGCTTTTGTCGATATAGGTTTAGAACGACATGCTTTCCTACACATATCTGATTTGAAATATAACAACTCAATTAACGGAAGTGGGGATGATGGATTACCAACGTTAGACCTGCAGGCAACACCACCGAACAAGTCACGGGGTGGGAGAGGTTTTCCTTACCTAATTACTGACCTTATTTCAAAGAGAGAAGAGATACTCGTTCAAGTCTGTAAAGAACCTATAGGTAGTAAAGGCGCACGTGTTACGAGTAATATCACACTGCCAGGACGTTATGTTGTTTATCTGCCGAATTCATCTACTATTGGTGTTTCCCGCAGGTTAGAATCGGAAAGTGAACGTGACCGATTGCGAGACTTAGCACAGAACTTGAAGGCAGATGTTGATGGAGGTTTTATTATTCGAACCGCTGCTGAGGGGTTGAGTGAAGAGGAATTTGGTGCAGAAATCCGTTCACTATTCAATCAGTGGAAGCAGGTGGGTGAACGTGCAAAACGGAAATCTGCACCGAGTCTCATTCTTAAAGATGTGAGTTTCGCGAATCGTATTGTTCGCGACATGCTGACAAAGGATGTAAAACAACTTCTGATTGATTCACAATCTGGCTATAAGGAGACAGTTGATTATGTCACCTCAATAATGCCGAATATGCTGGATCGGATTTCTCTGTATAAGAACGACACTGCACTTTTTGAGGCGTACGGCGTTGAGGAGGAACTACAGAAAGCACTTAGCGAGAAAATCTGGCTCAAGTGTGGTGGACATATAATCATTCAACAAACGGAAGCAATGGTGTCTATCGATGTAAACACTGGACGTTTCGTTGGACAATCTGATCCCGATAATACGATCTTAAGTGCCAATCTTGAAGCGGTTGATGAAGTTGTACGTCAAATTCAGTTGCGCGACTTGGGAGGTATTATCGTTGTTGACTTTATTGACATGGAGGCACATGCACATCGGAAGCAGGTGTTCAAAATCCTTCGAGAAGCACTGCGAAAGGACAAAGCACGGACAAACATCCTCCATTTTTCTGATTTAGGTTTGGTTGAAATGACGCGGCAGCGCACCCGTCCGAGTCTGTCTACTTTGCTCACAGAACAGTGTCCATACTGTGAAGGTCATGGTACAATTCTCTCTATAGAAACTGTGGCT
Source organism: Candidatus Poribacteria bacterium (assembly GCA_965205065.1). Lineage (GTDB taxonomy): Bacteria > Poribacteria > WGA-4E > WGA-4E > WGA-3G > MSPOR6. The sequence continues at coordinate 933,409 of CBDBFT010000001.1, forward strand.
ATAAGGTTATTTCGTGCGATTAAAACCGCATATCAACAGACGCAGCAATCTAAGCTCCGTATTCTCGCTAATGATCACATCATCTCACATATCAACGCGCAGATGTATGCTAAATTGCGAGAACTTAAACGGAATTTAAAACTGGAATTGACCCTTGAACCTGATGCTGACCTGCACCTTGAGGATTATCGCATTTTCGCCGCTAACGGTGAGGAACTATACTTAGATTAGCAAATGTAAGGATAATAAGACACCCTTAAAAACATTTGACATTTGAAGGGAAATATGGCATAATGTAATTGTCCGAATGACATTTTATGGACGGATAGGTGCGTCCGAACCTTTTTTGTTACAATCTACTACGATTTGTAAAAAAGGTATTGAAAAAGAACATTCCTGATGTTAGATAAGGAGTTCTACACCTAAAAGGAGTCGAAGCAAAATGTATGCAGTATTTGCAAGTGGAGGGAAACAGCATCGTGTTGAGGTAGGAAACCTTATTGATGTAGAAAAATTGGACAATGCTGTTGGTGAAACGGTTACCTTTCCTTCCGTTTTAGCGATTGCCGGTGAAGATGGTCAACTGCAAACAGGTACACCATATCTTGAGAACATGTTTGTTACCGGTGAAGTGATTGAGCAAGGACGTGGAAAGAAGCTCATCGTTTTTAAGTCAAAACGGAGAAAAGGTTACAAACGTAAGTTAGGGCACCGTCAATCATATACAAGAATTAAAATTACCGCAATTGGTACAGAGGAGGTTGAATCTGATGGCACATAAGAAGGGTGGCGGAAGCACACGTAACGGTCGTGATAGTATAGGCAAACGGTTAGGTGTCAAAAGGTTTTCAGGTAACTATGTTACTGCTGGTAGTATTCTCGTTCGGCAGCGTGGAACGCATTTGCATGCTGGGAATAATGTCGGTGTTGGCAGGGACTATACGCTCTTTTCAAAAATTGATGGGTATGTGTGGTTTGAGCGAAAAGATAAATATCGCCGCAAGGTGAGTGTTTACACAGAACGTCCTGCCTATTAGAACGTTATAATAGTAAAACTTAGAATTAAATATACACTTATCGCTAACAGATACCTGTTTGTAGTAGGGCAATTTAGGGTTTTCCTTGTTCCAAGAAGTGTCAGGATATTTTTAGGTTTTACTATATGAAAGAGACCTCACCTTTGCGTGGGGTTTTTTGCTTATTTTTCATTGTGTTGCAAGTTTGTATATTTTGACATAACCTATTAACAGACGTTTTTCTATATAACTTACTGCTATTTAGGTGCTAACATGAAATGGATATATCTGGTTCTAATTCTGCTTTTTATAGTTGGATGTGGAAACAAGAAAATTGAGGACCTGGCGATTGAAACCATGGAAAATGCACGTTTGAGTATTACTGCTGCTGAAAACGTTGGCGCACGTGATGTCGCTGTTGCCGATATAAACTCTGCAGAAGAGATGCTTGTCAATTCCGAAAATGCACTACACTTTGGGGATGTAGAACGAGCATATCGGCTTGGATTACGCGCCTATCTCCATGCGCGCATTGCAACAGAGAAATCTCTGGCAGTTCGTTTGGAATCACAATTACTGGAAGCACAAGCGGAATTAGAGCTGCGGGAAAAGGCTACTGAAGAAGCAAAAAACAGACTGGAAAGACTAAAAGCTGAACGCGCGACACCAAAAGATTAGAGGATTCTTGTAATGCGGATTCTTATTGTGTTGATGATACTATTTTGTCTGATCAGTTTCGGATGTGTGTCAGAAAAGATGGATATTGTTCTTCTTGAGACACAGCTGCAAAATGGACAGAAAGCCGTTTCTGATGCAGAAGAATTAAATGCTGAGCAGCTTGCAACCGACGAATACGGTCGCGCAATGAAACTCTTGAGGTATGCTAAGCAGGCTCAAGAGAACGGAGACATTGCAAAAAGCATGGAATTTGCGAATCAGGCTGAACTTGTCGCACGGATTGCATTGTATCAGGCAAAGCAGCAACAGATACGACAACAGATAGCTACAATTCGGGAACAGATGTATCAAGAACTCATCTCAGAAAGTGAGTATGAATATGATCTGCAGAAGTTACTTAATGAGATAAAAACTGAAGAATATGAACAAGCATTGAAAGAAATTCAGGAAGAAAAACAACGTGCAGGTTCACTCTCAACGGATCTTACAAACACACAAGATGTGCTACGTAGAACAGAAATCCGTATTCCTCTCACAAGTTCTGAATTGCTTGTCACCTTGGCAAAACAGGTATATCCTGGTATTGAAGAAACTGCCGATTATGAACGCGTGCAATCTACAATTGCTCGTGCTACATCTCACTTACAACGAAAAGAGTTTGCTGAAGCAGAGAAAGCAGCATTAGAATCAAAGACCCAAGCAGATAACCTTTTTGAACAAGCACTTCAGAAACAGAAACTGCGTTTTACTGCTGAAACCTTTTCGCTAATTGCTATTGAACGTGCGGATGTAAAAATCAAGCATGCAGAATCGCTCAATGCGAACATCCACGCACCTGACCTTTATAAAAAGACACGCATGCAATTAGTAGACGCGAGAAATGCCTATAAAGATAACGAATTTAAGGTTGCCCGTCAAAAGGCTGAAGAATCTGAACAGACAGCGAACACTGTAATCTCTACTTCAGAAATCGCTGAATTCCGGATTCGTGCAAAAAAGGAACTTGAAGAGAAGGTAACACGCGCGAAAAACGCAGTGTCAAGTCTAAAAGAAGCTATTACACAAAACACAAACACAAGGGTTCCCAAGTTAGCACCGCAGTTGTACGAATTGGCTGCGACAGACCTCGTAAATGCTGAAACGGCACTTGCCAATAAGGAATACACTACCGCCGAAGAAGCTGCACTGCGGGGTAACGATTACATCCAACGTGCTATTCAGAAAACTGAAAAGCATGACACAGAACAGGCAGCTTTAGTTGAAGCAACGAAAAAGATACCAAAAGCAGCTATCATTGAACGTGAGGAAGGCGTGCTGATTAGGATAGGAGGTAATCTATTCGCTACCACAAGCACCCGTCTCAGAGAAGATTATTTTCCTACGTTTACGAAACTCGCTGAAATACTGCAACAGGAGGAGTTTAAAGACTATGCTGCAGAAATTGAAGGACATACTGATTCACTCGGCGCAGCGGGTGCTAATAAAGTACTAACTGAGAAAAGAGCGAATTCTGTAAAAACTTACTTGATTAACAGAGGTAGTGTTTCTGAAAGTCGTCTGACTGCAGTCGGTTATGGGGAATCTCAACTCATTGATGAAGATTCGCAAGAAAATAATCGTAGGATTGATATCATTATATATAAACCAGATTGATGCATTGTCGTGAATCAAGTTGAAACTTAAACCCAAAGGTAATCCAGAATATTGACCCGTTTACAAATTGCACCCTATATTGTCAATCAGATTGCCCAAAGTCTGTTCGGTGATAGATACATTATTATCTATGGAAATACGATACAGTTCCACAATCATTGTTACCATGTTCGGACAATAGACTCTGAAGAACACCCTTATAAGGGTTACTTCTATTTGCAAGATGCAAATACTGACTTAGCCATGTGGGACGATGTGGAATTCGCGCCTCTTGGGTATTATGGCGCAATTTTTGAACCAGAAACAGGGGACATTATTGATTGTGAACCGTGACAAACTCAACTTGCTATAACACAAATAGACCAGAAGTGTTGTTCGGAAATCTATCCTATATACAAGTTAAAATCTAACCTGAGAACCCGCTATTGACAAACGGAGAAGTGACATGAAGCGAGACACTATTGTCGTATTAGACTTTGGCTCGCAATATACGCAGTTAATTGCCAGACGGATACGGGAACAACAGGTCTACTGCGAAATTCATCCTTATACCTTGCCGCTGAGTTCCATTAAGAAGTTGGATCCAAAAGGTATTATTCTATCTGGTGGTCCCGCCAGTGTCTATGATAAAGATGCACCAAAAATTGATGCTGAACTGTTTTCGCTCGATATCCCTGTTTTAGGTATCTGTTACGGTATGCAACTGATTGCACATCTATTAGAAGGCGGTAAAGTCTATCCTGCTACAGAACGAGAGTACGGTAACGCACAGTTAGAAATCACAGACACATCAGAACCACTATTCACCGGATTGTCTTCCGAAGTAACCGCATGGATGAGTCATGGGGATAAGATAGACAGACTGCCAAACGGATTCCGGACAATTGCCAAAACCTCTAACTCCCCAATAGCTGCTATGGTCAACACGGAAGGAACCTTATACGGTATACAATTCCATCCTGAAGTTGAACATACACGTGATTCGAATAAGATATTGTTTAACTTTGTTCGGAAGATATGTGGTTGTGCTGCGAGATGGACGATGGGCAGCTTTATCGCAGAAGCCATAACAAACATCCAAGAAAAGGTCAAAGATGAAAAGGTACTGTGTGCGGTTAGTGGTGGCATAGATTCTATGGTACTGGCGACACTGCTTCATCAGGCAATCGGTGACGCTCTAATATCTGTTTTTGTAGACAATGGTTTGCTGCGGCAGAATGAAGCGGAGCAAGTGTTAGCAACATGCAAAGCATTAGGTATAAACATAACATTCGTAGAAGCAGGGGAGGCATTTCTCAATGTCTTATCGGGTGTTGTAAATCCGGAGCAGAAACGCAAGGTTATCGGTGCACAGTTCATAGAGACCTTTAGATCGGCTGTGAAAGAGTTAGGTCCGTGCCGATTCCTGGCACAAGGTACCTTATATCCAGATGTTATTGAGAGTGTCTCTACCAAAGGTCCCTCTGTCACGATAAAAACACACCATAATGTCGGCGGACTCCCACCTGATATGCCGTTTGATCTGATTGAACCCTTCCGAGAACTATTTAAAGACGAGGTCCGGGCTGTTGGAGCAGCGTTAAACGTCCCCGCACATGTTCTTGGCAGACATCCGTTTCCAGGTCCAGGACTTGCAGTAAGGATTATCGGGGAGGTGACTGAAGAACGTTTAGCAGTTCTACGTTTTGCGGATGATATTTTCATCAATGAAATTAAAGAAGCGGGTACGTATGATGATATCTGGCAAGCATTAGCAGTATTATTACCTGTCAAGAGTGTGGGTGTGATGGGAGATGAACGTACCTATGAAAACGTGGTTGCGTTGCGTGCTGTCACCAGCAGTGATGCAATGACAGCGGATTGGGCAAGGATACCTGATGATGTATTGGCAAGAGTTTCCACCCGCATTATCAATGAAGTACAGGGTATTAACCGCGTTGTCTACGACATCAGTTCAAAACCCCCGAGCACAATTGAATGGGAGTAATTTGGACAAAAGTCGGATGTTCCGGTTGAGGTTGCGGACAGCAGTCTGAGGTTATTTCTGATAAACTGTGGCAGCTGCGCTTACTGCGGTACCAGTATCAACGTTATATCCGAGTTCTATTAGCAGTTTCTCGATCGCGTTTAATACGAGCAGGACATTCTGTTCGTTTGCAGCATCCCCCATAAGTCCGATCCGCCATGCTTTTCCAGCAAATATACCTAAGCCGCCGCCTATTTCAATGTTGTAGTCTTGAATAAGTCGTTTACGGACGGTAACATCGTCAATCCCTTCTGGAATTCGGAGTGTTGTTAGCATTGGGGCGCGATAATTTTCTGCTGCAGCAGGCTGTAAACCGATTGCCTTAGCACCAGCGATCAAAGCTTGAGCGTTGCGTTCATGCCGTTGGTAACGAGCACTTTCTCCCTCCTCAATTATTATACTAAGTGCTTCGTGTAGCGCATAAACCAGAGTCATTGAAAGTGTATGATGGTATTTTCGGGTGTCCCCCATCCAATATTCTGCCAGCAATGTCGCATTTAGATAGAAACTCTGAATCTTTGACTTTCTGTTCTGAATGACTTCAACTGCTTGATCGCTAAAACTGATTGGAGAAAGACCTGGAGGTCCTGCAAGACATTTCTGTGTACAACTGTAAGCGATATCAATACCACGTTTATCTAATTCCACCGGTTGTCCACCAAGGGATGTAACACAGTCTGCCAAGAACAGTGCACCGTTAGCGTGTGCGATTTCAATAATATCCTCTAAGGGTTGCAGAATTCCGGTAGATGTCTCACCGTGTACTACAGCAACAAGTTTCGGCGTAACGTTTTCGCATGCATCAGCGATCTGTTCCGGTTGAATAATCTGTCCCCATTCAGCGTTAACGGGCGTGACAACTGCTCCACATCGTTCGGCAATATCCGCTATTCTTCCTCCAAAATAACCGTTTATACCCACAATAACAGCATCATCAGGTTCAATTATGTTTGTCAGAGCTGCTTCCATTCCTGCTGTACCTGTGCCAGATATAGGGAAAGTGAGGGTATTCTTTGTGCCGTAGACTTGCTGTAACATTTCTACGGTTTCATCCATCACCTTTATAAAGTCATTATCCAAATAACCGAGCAGTGGTGTTGTCATTGCTTTGAGTACACGAGGGTTAGCTATGCTGGGTCCCGGTCCAAGTAGGATCCTTGATGGGATTCTTAATTCGCTTTGCACTATTGATTAACTCCTTTTGCAGATTACTTTTAAAACAGTGTGTAAAGTAACATAGGGACAGGTGCTACACCTGTCCCTATGAAGTAGGTTGTTGTTTGTCCTAAACAATTAATTGTCACCTGTTGGTTCTTGACGTTGAGGAATATTCTTCGCTTTCATGTATGCAAAAACTTCTGCTGCCTCACGACTGCAGTAATCAATTGCATCTTTGACCTGAGCATCACCCGGGCTCTCAACATTATATTTTTTAGGTAAGAACCTGTAATAATATAATGCATCAGCAAAATAGTGTTCCTCTTTCTCCGCCAACATTGTATATGCATCACCTAATTTACCGTATGCCATGTCTCCATACTTGGTAGTATGATATACTTTTGCGATTGACTTGAACATCTCAATTGCTGCTTCGATATCAGACTTTTTACCTGCTTTTCCAGCCTTCTGGAGTGCTTTGACAGCATTCTGATATTCGTCATGTGCAAGGACGCTGGCAGTATCATCTCGGAATCCCCGTGCAATGCCTTTTGATGCCTCACTGAGTCCGGGAGATGCTATTGCACGTTCATAGTTATCGATTGCAAGGCGGAACAGACGAATTCGCTCAGTTTGTTCAAGCTCTTTGTCTAACGCGGAATTATAGTGTTTATTTCCGATATTGATAAAAGCTTCACCAGCGAATTTGCTATCTTGAAATTCTTCTACAAGGATTTCATTTGTCTCAAACAACTTGTCAAGATATGCTTTCTCTTCTTCTGCATTGCCAGCATCTTTTGCTTCCTCTGACAGGTATTGATAGCATGTAGCGATAGCATATAAAGATTCAGGTGCTTTTTCATGGGATTTGTTTATCTTCCTGACTTTATCGTATTCAACAATCGCCTTGTTAAACTGCTCAGTTGTGTAAAATGCTTCTCCAGCTTGGTATTGCCATAGTGCAGCATCTGGAGAGCTTCGGTAGCGTTTGACCAGATCGTTAAACAACTTTGCGGAGGCAGTAAAGTATGCTACAGCTTGTATAGACATTTCTTCATCTAAACCTACTTGCATGCGTCCAAGATCAAAATTAGCAGAGGCTAAATAGTTTAGTGCCGTCACCACGTTTTCTGCAAGATCATCTGAAGCGGGGAACACGCCCGCGTCTGCATACTTCACAAATTGTGAAAGAGGTTCAAGCGAACTAACCAGCTCTTCATATCGTTTGTAGCCAACACCAAGAGAATAATATATCTGTCCTGCTTGGAAGAGTGATCGTTCCACATAAGGGATGACTGTTTTCTTATCAGCTTGTTCTATGGGGGCTGCGATTTTCCCGACTTCAAAGAAAGATGCAGCAGCTAATCCACTTGTTTCTATGTATGGCTTCAGATCAAACCCAGCAGGAATTTCTCCCTCAGGATATAGTTTTCGCGCTTTACCAGAATAGAGAAAACCGAGGTTGTATTGGGCAGCTACCTTCAGTGAAACTGTTGCGTTCGCATCTGTTTTGTATCCTTCTACTGCGGCAAGTGTGGTAGCGATGGCTTCATCTGAACGATCTAAACTGACTAAGATTTCAGAACTGCGTAGTCGAGAATCAGCGACCATAGAAGCGATACTTGCGTTCTCATCTGTACTGTAGTTTTCAATCAAAGTTTTGAATACATCTAATGCGTTCTCAAGCTGCTTGACTTTTTCTTGAAAGATCAATCCCATGCGATAATATGCTTGGGCTTTAATTTGATCTCCAGCCAAGTCAGTTGCTTTCTGATAATTCATCAATGCATCATCATACATCTTAAGATGCTCATCTTGAGCGTATGCCATTGCGAAGTATGACCGTCCGCGTAGATCATCATCATCCGTGTTAGCGATAATATACTGATACTCTTTGACAGCACCAGCATAGTCCCCTACACCACTCAGCAATTCTGCAAGTCTTGAGTGTGCTTGAGAGATGAGATTCTTACGGTCGTCATCTTCGGTTTGTCCTTCCCTGGCAGTAACCTGCTTGAAAGCATCAATTGCAGCAGCGTTATTTTTTAACCCTAACTGTGCTAAACCGAGTGTATAGTAGGCACTAATTAGGTTATCCACATTTTCGGTCATATCTGCGACTTTTCCTGCTTCACTCACTGCATTGGTATAAGCGAGTTGAGCAGAATCAGTGTCATTTGCTTCCTGTGCTTTCACAGCCATTTGATAGTAGCAGACAGCTGCTTGATATTGTGCGTTTGGAGCGATGTCATTATCCGGATAGGTCTCAACGAACAGTTTATATGCAGCAAGTGCCTCTTGAAAACGTTCATTCTTGTAGTAAGTATGTCCGATTTTCAATTGTGCGCTTATGCGAGCAGTTTCTTGTGCACCAGCGTTATCAATAATGCGATTATAGCTTGCCACAAGTGCTTCAACGTCATCCCCATCTGTATTTTCAATAGCGGATGCTTTTATGAGGTCTATCTGTCCGAGTGTTCGGAGAACCAGTTCATCATTACTATCCGCGAACATCTGATTGGCAGCATCAGCAGTTTGGATTATCAAGGGCCACTTGGATGTATCCCCCCGTTTTTTTGCTGCATCGCTATACACAAGTACTAATCCGTAATACGCTTCAATGGCGTTTGAACTATCCCCGTGTTCATCAATGACTCTATTGAAAGCTGCAATTGCCTTTTCGGCAAGTTCTGGTTTGTCTACTGAAGCGTGGTAATAACAGAGGCCAATTAGATAAAGAGCGTCATCTGCATAATCGCCTGTTGGATTATTGTCAACGACTGTTTGATATTGTGCAGCGGCTTCTTCAAATTGTTCTTCTGCCCGTAGTAGGTCAGCTAACTTAATATCCGCAAGGGATCGGTTATCTTTATCTTCAAGTTCTGACAGGATCGTATTGTAATAGTCAATAGCTTGGGTTTTATTTCCCTCGCTGACATAACTGTTTGCTGTAAAAAGAAGTGACCGTTCATAGTAATCACTGCCTTCAGGTATCATTGCATATCGTTCTCGTGCAGTTTCCCAATCACTAAGCATTTCGTGTGAGAGTGCTTCGTTCATGATACAGGCTTCAACTTGTGTAATACGATCAGGAAAGTCACTGTAACGTCCTTCGGTAATGCCGGGTTGGAAAGCCTCATCTGAAAAGGTTGTGATAGCAAGTTGATATGCGGCAACAGATTTTTGAAGGTATTCAGTATTGAAGTTTTCGGTAGTATCTCCTTCTTGGAATCCTTCAGGTTTTGCTGCTTCATAGTAGGATTTACCTTCAAAGAATTTCCCCATAAGTTTTAGTCGATGGAATTTCGGTAGGGGTCTGTAATCCCACAGTTTAGCGTATTCTTCTGCGGCTTCGGCGTATTGTTTAAATTCGGAACGTTTCATATCTGCAAACCGTAGTTGGACTTCAGCTGCAAGTATGTCAAACTCGTTATCGTTTTTATTTTTTTCAATAAAATCGTTAGCAACTTTTTCCAGTTCTTCCTTTCGTCCCAGGTCATTCAACGTCCAGATAGCACCGTATAGCGCGTGGGGTACGACAGGGTCTTCTGGAAAATCGTCAACAGTTTTCTGATACCATTCTAAAGCGAGTATGAGGTTTGCGTCTCCTTCTTCCATCTGTCCTGCATCACGTTGATCGGTTCCGAGTTTGTAATATGCCTCTGCGATCTGGATAGCACAATAGGGGATAAAACTCATACCATCGGAGTCATCACTTGTTGCTTCACTTTTCTTGTGATCAATTACGGCTTGATAAGCGGTAACTGCCTCACGCCAACGTGCCAATTTGAACTGACTGTCTGCTATTCCGAGTTTTGCTTCATCTCTATAGTCACTATCTGGATATTCGTCCAGAAGTACTGTATAGGCTACGATCGCGTTTTCAAAATCTTCCTGATCGAAATATGTTTGTCCTATTGCTGTCTGAATTTCGGATTGTACACCGCGATCTGCCGTGTTTTGCAGTGCTAACTCGTAGTTTACACGCGCGTTGTCATAGTCTTTCTGCTTAGAATATATGGCACCTTGGTCAAAGTATGCTGCTGTTACGAGCTTATTCTCAGGATATTGTGTGATAAAATTCGTGTAACGACTAATAGCTTCGTCGTGTCTGTTGAGTTGGTTTAAGCACATAGCGGCTTTATACATCGCCTCAGCATGAAGTTCGGTGTAATTCTTGAATTCTTCAGTAGCAAATTTATCAAATTCTGGATAAGCTTGCTCCCAGTTCCTTTCATCAAGAAAAGATTGGGCGATAAGAAGTTGGGCATCATCCTTAAATTCAGAATTAGGGAAACCTGAAAGGATGTTATTGAAAGCCGTGCGACAATCTTCATAGTTACCCAACTTATAGTTCAATTGTCCGATAGCATACCATGAATTTTCCACGTTGAGACTGTTGGGAAAGTTCTCAATCAGTTGTTCAAACTTTGCTTCTGCCAGTTCGTACTCTTCAGTCCGAAACAGAATATGTCCCCATAGATATGTTAAACCTTCCTGATGTTTAGGAACAGTTGCATTGAGCGCAACTTTTTGAATATAGTCTAATGCAGTCTCGTAGTGATTGTGGTCTAAAGACTGTTCAGCTAACCGAGAATAACAGACTGCGATCTGAAAGTTCGCAAGTGTTGTGAAATCTTTGTCAATTACTTCCGTCTTCACACCGCGTTTTGTTGATTCTTCAAGTGCTTCAATGTATTTGTCGATCGCGCCTTCATAATCCGCTTGACCGTATAAGGTTTCAGCGTCTGTGTAGAGTTCCTCTACCTTTTTGGAACTCCCCATTAAGAATGGCGATAGGATTGCGACTATAAGTGCAAGACCACCAATTACACCTAAAATTCTTGGATTCATTACATTCTCCTTTGAAATATGTATTTAAGAAACTACGGGAAATGTGGATTAACGCCACTCCTCATAGTTACAGTTTAATCAAGTCGTAGAACTCTGGAATAGTTAACATTTCTGTAGGCAGATGTATTAATTTCACGACAAAACCTGACAGTTTTCGTTGTTTTCTCGGATGTTTTTCAGAAAAAGGATTTACATGAAGGTCTAACGGGAGTGCGACATAATCCTCTTGAAGAGGAGATTCTCTCTCTAATATCGCCGGTTGTTCATAAACAACTTCCTCAGAATCAGTATCGCCTGGTGCAGAACGATCATTGCTGATATGTGTGACAATGATATACGCTTCCGTATCGTTTGCTAAAGGCTGGGAGAGTCTCCAATAACCTATTTTCTCAACATTTGCTGTGAGTGCAGGTGAACTGACTTCGCTCGAATCCTTCCAGTTTGTTCTATGTTTATGAAGTGCCTTCATATCTTGTTCATCTATATCTGTTTCTCCATCGGCTATTTGCACACCAGACGCACCATTTAGGTACATCTTAGGTGAATGCGGAATTTCCTGATTGAGAAAATGTGTTGCGACAAATCCAGATACAATTAAAAGTAAGAGCGCACCCACAGTCAGAGTGTACATCCGTGTGTCATTATACCTACTGACACTCTGCCTGAGTTGTGTTAGCAGACACCATAAGAACTGCGTAGCGGATGCCCTTAAACGTTGGTATAGTGATGTGGGTCCCTTTTTTTGAATACAACGGTGTAATTCCACCTCAAATTGATGGAAATAATCTTCTGTTGCTACAGGTTCTACATAATAATCAATAACAAGATCACGCGTCTTTCTGATGGCAGCAATTTCCCGTCGACACTCTGTACAATATTTGATATGGGATTCTATCTTTGCTACATCATCTTTATAGAGCGTATCATCTATATAATCTGATATTAGACTATGTATAGCATTACATTTAAGTTTCATGGTTGATGTCGGTTCCATATTTCAACATGTTGGAAACCGCTCCCCAAGGATTATCTGTTCATTATCTGAATCTTACCAATAGTAGACTATAGTGGACAGCTTACTATAAAACGGCTTACTATAAATCTGAGGTAGCATCAACATAAGGTTTTAGCAAAGACCTGAGTTGTTTACGTGCATAGTGCAGTCTTGATCGGACTGTTCCTTCAGAACAGTTTAAGATTGATGCTATTTCAGCATGTGTTAACCCTTCCAATTCATGTAGGATAACAACGATCCGATGTTTGAGTGAAAGACTATTGACTGCTTTTGTAACCCAGTGGCGTAGTTCAGCTTTCTCAGCTTGTATTTCTGGGTCATTGTTTATCTCGGCTTTTCTCAGTATTTCTGTGCTAAACTCTGATTCATCTGTCGTTTCAAGCGATGATTCCCGTCTTCGTTCGCGTCGTTTGACGAAATTGAGTGCTTCATTTACAGCGATACGATATACCCATGTTTCAAAAGCTGCCTCCTGCCGAAAGGTGTGAATTGACTGGTATACCTTTATAAAGGTTTCTTGCATCACATCGTTAGCGTCCTCGTGGTTTTTCGTAATTTGCATTGCAAGACGATGCACCATCCGTTTATATTTCTCAACTAACGGGGCAAGTGCTGTTTCATCTCCTTCACGAAGATTATCAATGAGTAATGCTTCAGTTCTTTCCACGGAAAATTTCTCCTTCGGTCTCTACTATTTAAGACAACGCTATTTAAAAAACCGTTCAAATTTTCTTAAAATACTATTATAGCACATATTGAGAAATTGTGTTGAAAAAAGTGTGTTAATTTTTTGTCAATAGTTTTGTTGTCATCTGATAGGAATTAATTGGGTTTAATTTCTTCCGTAGAGAAGATCGTTAAAAAAGTTGGTATTTAGGGAATCATAAAAAAAGACAGCGTATCAAGATACGCTGTCTTTTTTAGCGAAATAGTCAGAAATTTACTCTTTTGCTTTCGTGGTAAAACTGATCGAGACATCAGTTGAGTTGCCAGAGCCATCTTCAACCGTTCCCATAACCGTATAATCGGTTTCGTTACTGAGTTCTTGACCGGCATTACCGATAAGGGTAATTGTATCACCTTCAGCAGATGATGTCCATCCTTCATCATTATCGCCATCCATCAGTTTTAGGTCGCCTGTGACGGATTCAGAAAATGTGACCGTAATGCCATCTTCAAACACTTTTGCAGGATCAAGATTCTTAAGGTCATCAAGATTGTCGCCCAGGTTACTGCTTACGACTTCGGGTGGCGTTTCATCTGCTTCAGTGATGGTATAGTGCAACTCTTGGCTGCCATCACCGTTTGTCCAGGTAACTGTGAGTGTCAAATCACCGACATCAAAAGGACCTGAAATGGTGCGTGATGTTCCGGCACCTGACACGGTGAAATCACCTGCCATTACTTCGCCTGGATTCTTATCAAATGTGACTTTGATGCTTCCGTTTGATGGGACAGATCCGCCATCAGCAGGATCAGCACTTGCAAATGCAGCAACTACATCAGCAGTGCCATTATCGTCGTCATCGTCTCCACCGCAACCAATTATAGATACGGCAAGTAATGCCGTCATGACTATTGCCATGGTTGTAAAAAATAGTTTCATGAGTAGGTAACTCCTTAATTAAGGTTTATCAGAATATAAAGTACCTGTTAAATATAGGTACAAATTAGTAGTTCCTATATTGATGAAGTTTCATAGTGTCGTTCTACTTTTTCAACGATTTTAATGAAACATGTCATCATATCTAAAGTTTAGTCAAACAATTTCAGACTATTTCGTATTCCTTCCCCATTAGTTTAAGAGGAATGGTAATATGCTTTGAGAATAAAACTTCTTTGGAACTGATACCTTTTTATACCATTGGAAAGGCATTTTTTTAGTTCCAAAAGTCAACGCCCAAACTCAATACCTTTAAGTTTAGCAAATAATGCAAAATCTGTAAAGGTAAAAAATTATAATTTTCAAATATAATTATACAAGATATTTACATTTTTGTAAAGTGAAAATGTAACTTATTTTCTATAGTTGGATAAAAAATAACATATATTCAAAATTTTTTCAAGTAAAAATTGTCACATGTTGGAGAGTACACTTTATTTAAATTAGAATAATTCGGTCTGTTCTGCAGATGTACCTATAATATGTGATTTTAGTTTTTCAGGATGATTCAATAAATCCAAAACGATGTTAGTTCCATCGGGTTGAAACGGTATAGCTCCTTTTGCGATGAGTTGCTGTGTACCTGCACTCTGTTTATTTTGTGAATTCCATTGACACGCAAAAACCGGTCTATCTTGTTTTTCTGCGTAGCGTGCTGTGTGCATGGCTCCCCCATCTATAGTTGTTTCAACGACGATGGTTGCCATAGAGATACCTGTGATGATCCTGTTTCGCATAACCAAATAGACTGGCGTTGGTTTTGTTGGATACGGGTGTTCAGAAAAAATGCAGCCTGTTTCACAAATCTGTTTTGCAAGCTCTTTATTCTGAGGTGGATAGATATATGACAAATCTGTTGCGATGACACCAATAGTTGTTCCACCTACAGATAATGTTCCGTAATGTGCGTTTGCGTCAATACCGTATGCCAGTCCACTTACTATCGTAAAACCTGCATTCACCAATTGTATTGAGAGATTTAGTGTTAGATCAATCGCTTCAGATGACGGTCTTGAACTTCCGACAATTGCTACGCACTTATTTGTCACCTCAGACAGTTCACCGATTTTACAGAGCAATATAGGTGCATCAGTTAATGATTTTAGGAGAATCGGATATCCATTGTCTTCTTTAAAGAGTATCTCAATTCCTCGGTCTGTAAGTTCGTCAATTTTTTGCCGATACTGATCTAAATGCTTACGGGCTGTGAGTATGCGCGTTGCTAAAATCGGATTAAATTTCGGCAAATGTGCTATTTCATAGAGTTCTGCTTCAAAGATACGTTCTAAAGACCCGAAATGTTTTATTAGGTTGTTGATTCCAACTGGTCCAATTCCCTCAACCGAATTAAGTGCAAACAGATATTCTCGATGTTTTCTTTCTTCTGAATTAGTGTAATTTGACATTTTTGTTAATAGTCTCTATATTCTATCTATTTCGCTTGACATACTTTACACCTGTTGTTCAACCATTTTGACGAGGATGCCGAAGATTTTGTCACATTGCTGAATTGAATAGACCGCTCCGTCAATATAGAGCATCTGTGCCTTGAGTTTAAGAAATTGCCACATCGTGCCTGTAGTAGCAGCTCCATAAATGTAAGGGATTTCATTTTGTCTTTCGGCATTAAAACGTTGTGCGGCGAGCATTTCCGCGACACACTGTCCGAATCCTGTTGTCGGTTCATCTTTCTTAGCCTCAACGATGACGATAATGGGTGCCTCTAAATAAAACTGCGTAGGCGAGTGGCTTATCAAGAAATCGCATACACCAGTTAAGCCATCTTCTGCATCAACGTTGAAATCAATACCTGAAAACAGACTAATACGCCGCGTGAAGTGTTCTCGGAGTTCAACGAGTACATTGGTGACAATCATTTCTGACTTTGCCTTCTCTGTACCTATAGCAACAGCTAACGGCACGTTCCGTGACAATATTGTGGTGAGCTGTTCACTGGGTATCACTGGGTCTATGCCTGAAGAAATGTCTGCGACT
The DNA here is from genome assembly GCA_965205065.1 of Candidatus Poribacteria bacterium. Taxonomy (GTDB): domain Bacteria; phylum Poribacteria; class WGA-4E; order WGA-4E; family WGA-3G; genus MSPOR6. The sequence continues at coordinate 949,467 of CBDBFT010000001.1, forward strand.
TCCTCAGCTTCCAACTTAAATGTTTTCCGCACGGTTTCCAATGTAAAATCGCTATAAGCCATGACTGCAGTCTCTCTTTATCACGTCAATTTTTTCATTTACTTCCAACACTCATAAAGTTATACCATTTCTAATTGACAACACATCATTCTTCTGTAGGTCGGGTAGAGGAACGAAACCCGACACGTATTGATTAGGCATATCATGTCGGGTTTCGTTCCTCTACCCATAGGTGTCAACTTAAGAAAGATTAACGTTGTTTTTATACGATTAAAAGTGTTGCAAAAATTAAACACCTCTTGCATAATATAGAGTAAAGTTATTTTTATCTTATAAACTTATCAAGAGGTGTTCCAATGTTCATAATAACACAAGTTTCTAACATCATGCAAGAACTTTTCAACCCTTCAGTCGATCAAATAGTTCGGGAGTTAGGGATTATCCAAAGAATCCGAAAACTCCCGTTTGCCCGCTTCATTCAGACACTTGTATGTGGGTGGTTCGAAAAACCAGATGCGAGTTATGCTGATCTTGCTAATACAGCACAAGATTTGGGTATTGATATTTCTCGACAAGCGATTGCAAAACGGATGACCCCTGAGACAGCTAAAATACTCAAGGCAACACTTGAAGTAGCAGCAACTCAAGTCCTGACTGCGAGGAAGCAATATCTTCCGATGTTGGATCAGTTCACTGGTGTATATGTACAAGACAGCACTTGGATTGCCCTGCCAGATGAACTTCACACAATACATGAAGCACCACGCAATAAGGGCAAACAACCCAAATCTGCCTTGAAACTCCAACTTTGCTTTGATGTTTTGACAGGCACTTTTCATCACTTTGATCTAACTGATGGGGTCATACCTGATAGTAAGGCTGCAGAACATTTTTCACCATTGCCTGAGGGAAGTTTGTGTTTAGCAGACCTCGGATACTTTTCATTGGATGCGTTTGAAAAAATGACACAAAAGGGTGTCTCTTGGATATCAAAACTCAAAGCCAGATGTAAGCTATTTGACGAACTTGAAGAACATCTTTGTTTGACAGAGCGTCTTACCTCAGAAACCTTAGACGTTATTGATTTTAACTGCTTCATCGGTGCTACTAAGAAACTGCCTATACGGCTTGTCGCATTACGACTTTCTGAAGAACAAGCAAACAGCCATCGCCGTGCCATCAGACGCGAAGCGGCGCGAAGAGGGGACACTCCATCAAAAGAACGCCTAAAACGCGCTGAGTGGTATGTTTTTATTACAAATGTTGATGCGACACAACTATCAGTAGAACAGATTGCAGCAACCACTCGCGTTCGATGGCAAGTTGAACTCATGTTTAAATGTTTCAAAAGTGTCGGAGAAGTAAACAAATCACGCAGAGAAAAACCATATGCTATTTTATGTGAGGTATATGCCAAACTTATAACACAACTCCTAAGACACTGGGTTATGATAGCAAGCGGTTGGCGATGTATACACCACAATATCATCAAAACAGCAGAACTCATTAATCTATACGCACGCAAAATTACAATCAGTTTGGGTAAATCCAAAACCGCACTACGAAAAACTCTTGAAGAAATAAAACAAACCTTACAAAAAAGTCAGAAGAGGATACAAAATCAAGGGAAAAACACAACTTTAGTACTTCTACAAGGAGTAGAAAATCCTTAAGTTGACACCTATGGGTTTCGTTCCTCTACCCGACCTACGAAATAATGTTACATAATCATTTAGAAATGGTATTACATTAAGGTATATGTTAAGTGTATCATGTTAAGTTAATTATCTCAAGCAAAACTGAACGAGTGAGTGCGTAAAGTTTTTGTCACTAGTAGATAGTCTACTCTAATTGTTCGGGTAAAGGTCGCGATTCGGAGATCGCTCCTATCAATGGAGTGCTTATGGTAGGAGGGAACTCCACAAGCCGACTATTACTTATACCCACAAGTTTAGCTTGGACTGTCTACTAGTGTATAGTCCAGACTAAATGAGTAGGTCGGGTAGAGGAACGAAACCCGACACGTAAGGTTTGTGTCTATCATGTCGGGTTTCGCTTCGCTCTACCCATTGGTGTAAACTTAAGAAAACTTAGAAGATCTGATGAATCACTCCGAACCCTTATGGTTATAGGAGTTGTCTTCTCTTCAGTCCCGTAGGGACGATATGTTTATAGAAAAATGTGTACCCCACCTCTCTTCAGTCCCGTATGAAGATTAAGTTATTAATTGGGTAATACGCGGGCGGGGAAACCCCGCCCCTACGAAACCTTACTCCTACGATGAGTCATATCAGTAGAATTACCTGATTATTTATTTAATCTTCATTAGGGACGATATGTTTATATCATGGTGTGCTTTTTTATCTTCATCTGGAGCAAAGTGCCTTCTTCGATAGAAACGGATATCCTCACGCCAGAGGCGTGGTATGTCTATAGAAATCACAACGTCCAAAGCCCAGCACTCCAGCGGAGTGCTATGTCTATAGAAATAGGTTGCGTAACTTCTTGCACTCCAGCGGAGTGCTATGTCAATAGAATCAGATAAAAGCCGTAACAAAGAAGACATCCCTTGTGGATAGTACCTGAGATACACAAACTCAACTATCCGCGCCCATCTGTGTCATCTATGTTAACTGGGGGACATCATCCGTGATAATCCGCGATTCAGACAGTGCGATTCTGACGGTTAAGGGGCAAAATCTTTACGCGTACGTTTATGTACATAGCACTCCGCTGGAGTGCAGCCTGTTGACAATCCTTTTTCTATAGACATATTGCTCCGCTGGAGCAAAGGGTCAGCGATCCTTTTCTTAAGTGATAAAAACTTTACACACCCGAACGAGTTCATTGTGCAACTGTGGTTCACCTTGACAGTAGAGAAAAAAGCATGTTATTCTTTATAATATAGATATGCACCGAACACTGTATTAAGGAGATGCCTGATATGACACCAGATATAGCGATTGCTTGGTTACTTTTCAACTTTTTTCTTATCGTTTTAACGCTGATTTGGGGTATCTTTCGGTTCCGAAAAGGTAGTTGGTATCGGAAGTTGGCCTTTAAATTTCAAGCATATCTTCTTTGGGGTATCGGGGGTATTGCGCTGCTAAGCAGTATTTTTCCTTTTTCATACCTCTATACTGAACATCTCTGGTTTGAAAACGTCGGTTACTCAAAAGTTTTTTGGATCTGGTTTGAAAACGTCGGTTACTCAGAAGTTTTTTGGAAAATCCGGCAAGTGAAATGGGGACTGTTTGCTGGATTCTTTTTCATTGCCTTACTCTTCCTGAATTTAAACGGTATTATAGCAAAACGTCTCTGTCCTGAACCGCGTGAATTTGCGCGTTGGACACGTGATCAGACTGTAGCTTTTCATCGCGTATTCTTCTGTGGAACAGTACTTGTTGCCTTAATTCTTGCTGTTCCGATGATGTCGCTCGACGATGCATTTATACGTTATTTATACCGTCCCGTAGAAAAGATAGAACCTTATCTATTGGGTAAAGACCGGAATTTCTTTCTTTTCTCTTTTCCTATGCATCAATCTGTGAGTTTGTGGGTTAATATCCTGCTTTGGACAACCTGCATTTTTGTGGGTTTTCTCTATAACTACTATTATCGGCGTGATGCGCGTTCAAAAGGGTATGTAAAAAGAAATATTGTATTGCATGGTACTGTCTTGTGGCTGATGTTGCTGGCGGCGGGAATCTGGACTGGACAGGTTCATTTGTGGAGTAAACTATACAAACCGTCATTATCAAGACGATTATCAGAATATCATGGAATGTTCTATGCTGACAGTATGCTTGCGGGGGCAACACAGATATACTTTGTCATTCTCCTTGCTATTGGTGTTGTTCTCATATTTAACTTATTCTGGAGAAGACGTATAATCTGGTATGCTTCAATAGCAATATTATTAGTAGGTCATGTAGGCTTACTTCATGTTTATCCTATGGTGATAAACTGGACTGTCAGGACAGCAGGAGAATCGATAAGTGTAGAAAAAGACTTCCTAAAGAAACATATTCGGGACACACGGACAGCTTATGATTTAAATCAAATTAAGAAAGTGAATTATAAAAAAGGTCTTACCACACTTGATACGATTGAGCGAAATGAAGAAGTCAAGAATAATATCCAATTTTGGGATCGACGTGTATTCTACAATATTCTTCAAAATACAGAGATCAAACTTAATCATAATTTTCACCCTTATGCTGATGTTGATAGATACCGTTTAAGTAGTCGATCTGAAAGCGAAACAGATCCAGATAAAGTTGCAGAAAAGTATAGACAGGTGCTTATCTCTGCTCGCGAGATTGATCCGGATCGAAGCCCCAGAGGTCCCCGAGAATGGGGAGAACTCAAGCTGAAGTTTACACACGGTTACGGTGTATGTGTAGCACCTGTCAATGCAGTTACAAGCGATAATAAACCAGATCTGTGGGTTAAAGGTGTTCCCATCAAGCAGAAAAAGGAAATGGACTACCCGGAATTAGAGGTAAGTCAACCGAGGATCTATTATGGTGAAATGACTAACGATTATGTGATCGTCAAGACAAAACAAAAGGAACACAATATTGAGGATGGGGAAGCCACATCTGACAAAAATACTGCTGCATCTGAAGTGGAAGATACCAATAGACAACCGGAGAACAATATTGAGGAAGCGGAAGGCACATCTGACAAAAATACTTCCGCCCCTGAAGTGGAAGATACCAATAAAGGTTACCATTATGATGGAGATGGCGGGGTTGAATTAGGTGGATTGTTTAGAAGGTTCTGCTTTGCTGTGCGGTTCACATCTGTCTTTATCTTGCGGAACTCAAACCTAAAGTCAGATAGTCGCGTCATGTTTTGGCGTAGAATAGGGACGCGGAAGAATGATAAACTTGTAACGGACCGTTTGTCACAAATCGCGCCTTTCCTTGATTACGACCCTGATCCGTACATTGTGATTTACGATGGAGAACTGTGGTGGATCGTAGACTTCTATGTTACAAGCGATTGGTTCCCGAATGCACAACCTTATGCAGATGACACTGCACCAATTGAACACGATAAATTTGATCTGTACTACGTAGAACCTCGTTTCAAAGGGTTCAAAAAGTTCAATTACATTCGTAATCCTGGTGTCGCTGTAGTCAATGCCTATTCTGGAAAGGTCGATTTCTATACGGACATTGAAAATGAAGCAATTACGGAAATCTACAGAAAAGCTTATCCGAAACTATTTAAGGACATTGAAGATATGCCAGAAGGTTTGAGGTCTCATCGGCGTTTTCCTGATTACTTAACAAGGATTCAAGCACAAAAATACGGAGACTATCGTGTGGAAGATGCAGAACAGTTTTTTGACAAGAACCATCAATGGAAGATTTCAAAGGAGGCATATTATCCAGAAGAGGCAAAGCACGAGATGATGCCTTATTACGTCATGTTGAAGCTGCCAGGTGAAAAAAAAGCTGAATTTGTTAATATGATTCCATTTACGCCGCCGAAGAAAGACAAATTCCTGAAAGGTTGGATGATCGCCCGTTGCGACCCTCCACATTATGGACAACGGATAGTCTATTGGCTTTCAGAACAGGATGTTAAAGGTCCAAAACACGTAGAAGCTGACATCAAAGCAAACAATGATATGCAGAAACTCGTTCGTGATTTTGGTGAACAGAACGATATTATAGGAGGGAATCTACATGTCATTCCAATTGAGGACGGTATCTTCTATACTAAACCTTTCTTCGTTCAACCGAAAGAGATTAAGGGGAAGAATGATTCTGATGTTAATATTACTGAAGATCCTATACGGGATCCACCGACTTTGAAGCGTATCGTAGTAGCGGCAGAAGAAACACAGACTGCGGATGCGGATAAGTCCTCCTTTGTACTGGCTGCGGATGAGTCTTTTGATCAAGCGTTGCGAAAGATCTTTTTAGGACAACCTTCTGGTACAACAACTGAAACAGACGACGAAGAGACATTGACATTGTCAGAACAATTTGCGATACTATTGAAATCCGTAGAGGACTTTGGTAAAGCCCTAAAAGCGGCAGAAAACGGAAACCTACCAAAGAAACCCGCAAAAGCTGCTGGTAACGCTAAGGCAGCTGGGAACAAGAAAAACAATAAGAAGAATAAATAATACCATCTCTATTAGGACTTACGTAAAATCACGAAATTGCACCTATTATCACGCGGTAAATGTCAATTTAGCGTTGATTTAAAGGTAGTAGGCACACTCCGTGTGCCGTCCGCCTTGCTTGCTTTGGGTGGACAGCACACGGAGTGTGCCTACTACTTTGCAGGCGTAAGTCCAGTCTATAAATCATTGTCTCATTAGACGGTTATTATCAATTAGACTAACGCATTAAGATACGTTCTTTCCACTTCTGGTTATCAAGCCACTTGACTGAATAGTGTAACAAGTTTTCCATCAACTTCCTGTTTATTTCTACATCTCTCTCGTTATCATTCTTCAAGCTTGTGACAATGTACAATCCTTGTTGAAATGGAAGTGTAAGCAGTGCAGAGGCGTCTTGTGCTGTAGATTTCGCAAGTGAATTCCATTTACCGAGTGGGTCAACCCACATATCGTCGAGTTTGACTAAAGGAATCTCTTTTGTTTCAGGTGTGGTATTGAGCATATTCGGCTTATGAAAAACCCTACTCCTTCTGCCTTGCGTAGTTGGCAAAAGTTCATCGGTTTCGTCATACTCAATACCTGTCAAGGGTTCTGGAATCCATCCACCTCCCCGTCTCTGTCTTACGTTTGTTTTGACATCCTGTCCCGATACGATAACAATGCCGCCTTGACTGACAAAGTTTTTAATCCTATGTTCTGCATCAATATTGAGGCGATACCCTTCTTTATATATCTCTCCGTTTCCTATCCATAGGATGTCCATTTTAGCGAGTCGTTCATTGCGTAAAGTATCAACAGGTTCATAGAGCATGTGATGTTCCTGAATGTATTCAAATTGTTCAATCACCGGATACTCTTCATTTGTGCCGTTACTCGTAAATACCATGACCTTAAGGGGTAGACGGATTTCACCATTTGTAACCAACTTAAGCAACGGTACTCGCAACCGTTTCTTAAATATTTTGGGATACGCTAAATGTGACACGGCTTCTTTCTGAAGTTGGTTCTCCCTTATTTGTTCTACAAGTGCGTTCTGTGTAACAAGTCGTTTCGCGTAGAATGGCATAATTCTCTTTCGGATTGGCACTCGGTGCCGTAGCGTATTGTCAAAATGTGTATATGCACTCTCAACTTCCCACCGTCTGCTGTAGCTTGAATCAACTGACTTTATATCAAGTCTTTCTTCATTAACATTGGTGACATATCCGTGAACAAGGTTCATGCCGTGAATAGGTCTTCCTTGAGCATCCTGTATAGCGATTTCTTCAGTTTCACTGCGGTCCATGAGTGCTTCGGTCAATGCGGATATACTGAACAATTCCTGTTGATGCTTTTCAGCACTTTCTATAATTTTGCACATGCCTCGTGGAAAGATAACATCTGCATCTCTGAAAGATTGAAAATGAAGTCTTATTTTTTTAAAGTTTCTCGGTGTCCGCATTTCAGGTATTGTAACGCGTTCGAATGGACCGACACGGTGTTGGGAAACTGGGTTCAGACGAATTCTCTTGACAGTGAGGGGTTCAACACTCCACTTAAATTCCATGTTTCTTTCCCAATTAGGTGATCCATCATGGAGAATAATCTTTCCAACCTGTATTGCATAAGCGGTATTGTTTTCTAAGACTAAGAAGTATCTTCCTTGTTTGTCTTCTACCATGCGACAGCGTAGTCCTCGGTCATCCCGTCTGTTGAAATTGTTGATATTGTGTTTATATTCGTGATCATAATTCCAATGGTCTTTGTAACCTTTGTTATCTTTATCTTTTACATTCATGAAAGAGATATGGTCTTTATTGTAATCTTTGAGTAGAGCCATATATTCTCCCGAACCAGTCACGCTAATTTTGACCCGTGTCCCTACGAGTCGTTCAATTATAGAATCATAACTTTCTTCCACAAAGATTGCTTTAGATTCATTTTGTAATTCCTTCATTGCCGTTGTCATCTGGGCTTCTGTGCCTTGTCCTTGGATTTCTTTGGTAGCAGTATCAATGGTTTTTAGTCGTTGTTGCAACGGGTTTGCTGCTTGTCGGATTCCGCCCCACACCATATTAATTGCGTTTGTAACTGCCTCATTCAAAGCATTGAAGATGTTGCGTACCTTTCGGGCAAATCTTTGAGATAAAGGTGGATGTTGGAGACGTTCGAGTTCCCACGAGCGTTCGCGCAATTCCCGTTCATTCATGGTGTCAATATACCGCACGTAACCTCTAATTTTCCCCTGCAATTCACCTTTTTGGAAAATATAACTCGGTGCTTGTCCGCGTTGTCGTGATTCTTCTGAAACAATTTCCATACCGTTATTACCGAATCGCATCGTTCCTTGGTATCGGGGACCATCTTTGATGTCAAAGACTACATACTTGTTCATGATTGTCTTGAGTATTCTGTCTTTCTTAAACAAACGGATGATATAAAAGATGCCCTGGAAAAGGAACATAAGAAGTGCGGCGATAACAGGTAGTTTTATTTTATCCCAGAAACTTTTTGCCCCATCCTCTATACTGTCAGCGGCCTTTTCTTCCTGAGCTACAGCCATAAGGGATGCAAAGACTACCCCGATGATAATTATGATTAGAAGTACATGTTGTTTCTTTACCATGATGTAATCCTCCGATTAATATATATTAACCCCATTATCCGCTGCGATTCTGCGGACATTTTTATTAGCAAGCGGTATCTTCTCTTTCGGTAGATGTTCTATCAGTCCATACCCGTTAGGATAAAGTGCATCAAATCTTTTTAATGCAGTTCCCAACGCCAACTCACCTTCACCTGGTACCTCTTCGTTAAGATGTAAGACTAATCCGTTTTCAACGCGTATGTCTTTAACATGTGCCATCGGTGCGACCTGTCCCATAACATCAAAGATGTGATTCAGTCTTGCTTCGCTTTCATAGACCTGTCGGAGTGTTTGGAAATGGTTAACAAAATCCATAACGATGCGGAGTCTATCGGAACCTACCATTTCAACGACCTCTCTGCAAGTTTCAGGTGAATCCATAATGGAAATTGCATGTGTCTCCATAACGAGTGTCAATTCTTCGCGTTCAGCATTTTCGGCGATCGGTTTTAAAGTTTCAATTAGCCTATCCATAGACTCAGGCAGATGGTTGTCCTTATGTGATGTCCATGCGCCATCTGGGTTTAGACTACCCGGACGGAATAGATAGTAAAAAGCATTGAGTTTTCGTGCGACTTGCATCCCAGAATTAACCGATGCAATTGCTGCTTCTCGTATTGTAGATCGTGGATCAAATAAACATTCATTATAGGTTATACCAAATTGTACCAGATCGAGATTAGCATTTTCAAGGAGAAATCTACATCTTGAACACTCTTCTGGTGAAACAAGCGGAATAACATCGCTTGAAAAATGGAAACTTACACCCGTGAACTGCAACTCTTGAACTGCGGAGATCTCTTCTTGATTTAGTTTTCTAAAATCACCGCAGATACCGACTACCCCGAGTCTCATTATATTTAATCCTTCCGAATTTGAGAGATTTGTTACTAATTTATTTGTTACAAAGTTTCTGACTTAATGTGTTTAATAAAGCGCGCGCTTCTTTCTGGTCAACATTATTGAAACCTTCCGTGAACCAGTCGCAAATCGATTTAAGTTTCTGGTATGCAATGTCATGGCGATTCTGTGCAATCAATAGTTTGCTAAAACTGACTACTGTGCGTATTTCCCATGATTTTGCTGCTTGACGTTGTGCTATATCTATTGCTCTTTCAAAGCAAACTTCTGCTTCACGTTCATATAGTGAATGATTGTTTTTATTCTCTTGTTTACAGGTATCCATATCTACCTTTATGAGAAGCGCATCAGCCTTTAGTAGAAGTTCCCCTTTTAGGCGATAGAGTTCAGCCTCATTTGCGCGTTCACCACTTTCAGCAACTGCCTCTAATGCGACATTAATAGTCTGAAGTCCATCTTGGATTCTTCCTGTCTGCATGTATGCTTGTGCTAAAATACCTAAATAAAAGGGACGCAATACCCGTGACCGATTAGATTCCCATCCGAGGATCCCCTCTCGGATGAGGGTAATTGCTTCTTCGTTTGTATCGGGCGATTCCTGTAGTAATGCCCACCCTTTCATGATTCTACCAGTAGGCTCCCATACGGTGATCCCGTGTTCTTTGCATATTGCTATGAGTTCTGTCGCATATTCGTTGACTTTTTCTACATCTCTGCGCTGTTGATACATCAGGGCACCAAAATGTAATGAGATTACTTTGCTAAACGGGTGTGGTCGTTCCTCACCCATCAGCTGTGATTCTTGGAATTTATCTATAGCTTGTTCTGGATACCCTAAACACCACATGATGGGTGCGGCATAAGCGTGTAAAGTCATTCCAGGGTCAGCAAGATAGTGAAAAAATGCATGGACAGGGTGTTGGTGTGGGTCATATCGTGAAATGCCTGCTTCAATGTGTGTGCGTGCCATCTTTAGCTCTCCGAGATAGAAGAGTGTAGCACCTAATGCGCGATGTGCTTCCACCTGTAATACTTCGTCATCTTGTTGTTCAGCCATGACCAAACACTGTTCCCCCAGTTCCCGCGCAGTTTGTAGTTTTGCTCTAACGAGGTAGGACAGCCAGAGACCGAAAAGGATAGGAAATCGTAGTGGCATCCTTTCACTGTTTGGCATTGCTTCCAGAAGTTCTTTTGCGCGCACATAAGTCCTTTCTACTTCAAGTGCTGCATAACCCATCGTTGCTATCAGAGCTGGTCCTAAGGTTGTTTGTATCACCAGTTCCCGTGCTGCCCGTGCCGGAGAATCTGGTAATGTTTCTAACAACGTTAAACCTTGCATAAGGTGCCGAATTCCTTCAACATTAGCAGACCGAACGACTGCACGTTGTCCAGCCAGTTGCCAATACTCAATACCGCGTTCAGGTAGTTCTCCTTCCGTATAGTGGTATGCGACCAGTTCAGGTTGTGTTCTGACAACATCCCCGAATGCTCGTCGCAACACAGTAGCGATCCGTCTATGGTAAGCAATACGTGTACTTTTTAGTAGACCTTGATAAGCTGTCTCTTGTACTAATGGATGTCTAAAAGTGTAGATCAGTTTGTTTTCATGTGTCTTTCTTGACCTTAATATATCTGCTTCAATAAGGTACTGTAACTCGTTTTCAAGCCATTGAAGATTGTGCATCTGATTTGCTATGTGGTGCGCAACTGTCATATTCTCAGCATGTGTCAGAGGCGGATTTGTCGTCGGTTCTTTAGTGATGCTAACCATGACTTTATGCAGTAATTCTGCAGTCCATTCTCTACCGAGTGTTGCCCCAAGTTGCACTATTTCTTTTCGATCACCGAGCCGGTCAAGCCGTGCGGTCAATGATGCTTGTAAGGTAGCGGGTATATCAGTTGTAACGTCAATATCTTGCAGGTCAGATTCAATCACCATACGTGTTATCTCTTCAACAAAAAAAGGAACGCCTTCGGTTTTTTCAGCTATCTGTTTGGACACATCTGAGGGTATAGTGTGATCTCCTGCAACTTCCGAGATCATCTGAAACACATGTTCTCTACTCAGACGTTTTAAGGAGATATCGGTTACACATTCAAACGCTGTCAGTGAATTGAGTTTTTCTCTACTTGCGGCTTGCGTCTTATCTTGATTAACCTCAACCTCTCCTCGTAATGTAAGGATAGCAAGTATTGGATTATTTTCCATGCGGGAGATTAACAGATGCAAGAAATCAATTGTAGAAGGATCAGCCCAATGTAAATCTTCAGCGATGAGGAGAAGCGGTTTGCGTTGTGCAGTTTTTAAGAAGATTCTAACGAGTGTTTGTAAAATGCGTCTTCGGAGTTGTTCCGGTTTCAACGCAACGGGTTTATAGTTTGCATCAATCTCTAAAAGTTCAGCCAAAATAGGGAGTTTATTTGCCCTGATATCGTTCCTGTTTAGGAACGCTTCCAGTTTTACGAGTCGTTTTTCACCCGTGTCCATCTCTCCGAACTTTAAGAGTTGCTGTTTTAATAGTGTGAGGATTGGATATAAAGGACTGTTTTGTGAATCTGGTGATCCACGACATTCTAATATTTGCGCATCTGCTTCAGCACCGTTGTAACATGTAACAGTATCAGCAATAACAGCGACGATACGCGATTTCCCGATTCCCGCTTCACCTTCAATCAGGACAACCTGTCCAGATGATTTTAGAGCAAGTTCCCATCTATCTTTAAGGGTAGAAACATGGTGGTCTCTACCAATTATTGGCGTCATTCCATCGTGTGATGGTAGTTTTGTCTGTTCACGTCTGAATGCTGGAAGTGTACTGTCGGGGTGTTCCTCAAGTATCTGGTATATCGGTACAGGTTGAGAGATACCTTTCAATGTTATCGTACCTAAGTCCTGATATGTGAAGAGCCCCTCAATTAATCGGAGCGTCGTATCACCAATCACGATACCGTTCGGTGGCGCGATCTGTTGCATGCGTGCAGCAATGTTGGGTGTTTTTCCCACGATATCTATTGCATCACCGTGATAACGTTCTGAAGTGAAGAGTTGCTCAGTTCTATTCTTAGGTGTCCCGATTTCCCACACAACAACCAAACCGGTGTCAATACTTAGACGGACCTGTATCTGGATACCGAACAACTCTAACAATTGTGAATTCAGTGTTTCTAAACCAGCGACGATCCCCAAACCTGCTTGAACAGCCCGTCGTGTCGCGTCTTCATGGGCAATAGGATATCCGAAGTAGACGAGGATACCATCCCCGAAGTATTGCGCGATATGTCCATCATATTCCAAAACAACCTCTGCGACAGATGCTCGATATGCATCTAACACCTGTCTTAAATCTTCAGGATCCAATTGTTCTGTCAATGCTGTTGAGTCAATTACATCGCAAAATAGAACTGTCAGTTGACGCCTCTCTGCTTTGCTGACTGCTTTGCTGATCGGTGCCGCACTGATAGGTGGTTCCCTGTTATCAAGTTCACTTCCGCAGTCCCCACAGAACTTGACAGATGGATTGAGAAACCCACAATTTGTGCAACGTTTTTGGATTAGACTTTGCATAATTCATATAGGTATAACTATAATACATACTCCTTTTAACTTAACTGCTAAAAATCTCTCCCAAATTGGTCCAGGTATTCAACAAGTTCTTCATCTCCAGGGGCACGTTTTTTGGCTTCAAGCAAGAAATTAATGGCTTTATCTCTTAAACCGATTTTCATATAAAACGATCCGAGATTGCGATAGGGTGCATCATAAGTAGATTTATATTCTATAGACTTAAGATATAACCATCGTGCATGCATCAGATGATCTTTTGTTGAACCGATAAGGATATTGAGCGTTGTCACAGTATTGCCGTAGTGTGGAAATACCTTTCCCCCTTTTTCTTCTGCATAGAGTTGAATTGCCTTTGCTATCTTAGTTGAGTCAGTTAGCAAAACGATATAACCGGATTCGGTTTTCTCTATTGCGAAGTCAAGTTCAGCATGCGCCTCTTTCAGTGATGCCCCTGATAGGTCTTTCTTCCAGGAGGGCCAATCTGGACCTGCGTATTTCACCCCAAGATCATAGTGTGATGAACCGAGGTCATTATATATCTCAGCGTTTTCAGGACGTAAGTCTAATGCTTTCTCGTAAAGTTCAATTGCGTGTGTATAATCCTGTGCAATATATGCGTTTTCAGCATCAATCTTGATAGACTTAAACTCTTCGCTTTCAACATTTACTTCCTCTGAAGATTGTGAGTTCTTGCCACCCAAGTAATGTATAGTTCCAATAAGAACAACCGACACGCAAACGATAATAAGTATAAGCATATACGATTTCATTTTAATATCTCCACTGTTCTGGATGGCATAGATCGTGCATTCTATCTATAAAATACGCTCTCTCCATCCATATTGTTGTTTAAACAAGGAATTGTTTCTGTTTTTAATTTATCCTTAAAACACTTATCTATAACGATTGTTCCTATTAAAAGTGATAGAGATAGACTTTTCCTCGCCAGCTCTTTCAAAGTAAAGTCGTATTCTATACCTTCCTCTGATGCGTTGATCCACAATTTTGAATATCTCCAGTGAATGAATTGCGATGTCGTTTATTTGATAGATGATGTCTCCCTTTTTTAGACTATTTGCTAAACCACTATCTTTTTCCACGTGTGAGATGAGGACCCCCTGCCGGTCTGATTTTTTGGCATGATTCCTATTCGGTTGTTTGAGTGTGAGTCCCCATCCATCAGGTATATAATTCCATTCCAGTTTTTGTAGTCTTATGGATGTATTCTTTTGATTTCCTCTTCTCACAAATTCACACGGTATTTCCTGATTTAGCGGTAGCAAACGTCCAACAGCCTTGAATTCATTTTCATCTTTTATTTTTAGTCCTGCCATTGATTTTATGATGTCACCGCGTTTTATACCTGCTTTGGCAATTGGACTATCTTTTTGAAGTTCTGCTACTAAAACGCCGCGGGAGTAGATGGCATTTTGTGCGACATCTTTACCGAGCAGTTTTTCCGCCATATCCTCAGTTACAGACTGTGTTTCTATACCGAGATAAGGAGGTACTACGGTACCGTGTTCAATGATTTTTCTGATAACTCTTCTTGCTTTGTTTGTTGGAATAGCAAAACCGACACCTTGCGAACCTCCACTTGTTGAACGAATGACAGTATTGATACCGATGAGCTGTCCAAACACGTTTACTAATGCGCCTCCACTGTTCCCTGGGTTCACGGATGCATCTGTTTGTATAAGTGCTTCATAGAATCGGTTGTCAACAGTCATAGAACGTTGTGTAGCACTAACAATCCCAATTGTCACTGTGGGTTGTGCTGTGCCTATTGATAATCCGAAAGGATTTCCTATTGCAAGTGCCCATTCACCGATAAGGAGGTCATCTGAATTTCCCCATTCAATTTTGGGTAAATCCTCTTTCGTATTAACCTTTAATAATGCAAGGTCGGATAGGAAATCGTATCCGATTATTTCTGCTTTAAACTGTCGTCCATCAGCGATTGCAACAGTAATCTTTTCAGCCTGTTCAATGACGTGATGGTTTGTGAGGATATGGCCCTCTTTACTGATGATGACACCTGACCCGACTTCACGCAAGGATCGTCTCTGGACTTGAGGAAGGTCACCCCAAAACCATTCTTCAAAGGACGTTAGCTGGGGTACACTGCGAATTGCACTTATATTCACAACTGCGGGACTTGCCCGTTCAACTGCGTTGACGATAGCAGTTCTCCGAGATTGTGTAACAGCGCGTTGTAAGTCCTGTTCTGTCCTATTTTTATCGCTGGCATCTACAGTATTGATAGAGCCAAAGTAGCAAGCCATCACGACCAAGATTAGAATTGTTCTTTTACAGATCTTACAGAAATTTGAAAACTGCTGTCCTATTCTAAGTAATCTGCTATATGATAAGACTTTATTTGTCATCTATATTCTGTATTATCCCTCTCACATGTTAAGAATTGAAATATGCTCTCTCAATTATAGCATTAATACATTAGGTATGTAAAGTTTAAGTATTACCTATTCTCCAGTTTTAAATTGACTTAATATGACATAAATTGGGATTAGACATTATTATGATTTAATCAAGTTGGATGTGCTTGGTTGACTTACTTGCTGTCAAGAGAAATGACAAAAATCCTGTCAATACTCAAAATTTATCGTTATTTTTTGAAAAAGCTTGACATTAATTACGTTTAAAAGTATAATCTATTTGTCCGTGGGGAATACGAAGGAAATGGATGCTACTATGTTCTTTAGTTTTCAGATTTGAATTTTTATTTTTGAGTGGGAACAATGAAACACCAACAAAAGAACCATCATTTTGCCAAAATAAACGCGTCAGATATCTATTGTCTGCGCGGTGCATGGGTTGGTGACCCGCTTGATAGTTCTGTTTTAACACCGGTTTTTAGACCCCCCCCCCCCCCCCCCCTGCCAACGTCACCGTTAAATATAATAACACATTACAGCGAAACAATTTTGAAAGCGTTAGTAGTTCTACCACTGCTGTGCCCACACGTCCATTTTGGATCGTCGTGGGTTTTTGTTGTTACATTCGGTTTTGCGTGATATGTGTCAGTTCTATTCGTAACAGGGTATCAAAATTAAATCGGTATAATGTCTATTATAGGAAATAGTATAGTTTATATAATGTATCTTTACTGAATGTATTTCAACATGTTATTCAAGAATGGAGGGAACTTCAATGAAATTCGGTATTTTAGTTGTGTTTTCCATAAGTGTATGTTTCGGTCTTATGTTAGCGACATCCGATGCAGCGATTGATCCTGATAATGTCGTTGGTGTTTGGTTGTTTGATGAGGGAAGCGGCGAAGTTGCTACTGACGCTTCAGAAAATGGGTTAGATGGGATTATACATGGCAATCCAAAATGGGTTGATGGTAAATTTGGTAAAGCCTTAGAATTAGATGGCAGTGCTGCCCATGTTGAAGTGCCAGAACACGAAAACCCGCGTGAAGCCATAACTGTGTCGCTTTGGGTAAAAAGTTTGACAGAGAATTGGAATCAGCACGGTTGGATGATAGAAAAACGTAATGCTTATGTTCTGCATCCTAACACAGGCTCGAAGAATGTCGCTTGGGCGATCTGTAATGGCGGGTGTTGGAACAAACCGCGTGCATGGAGCGATAATGCAATTGGTCCCGCAGATGTTACTGAATGGCACATGTATACTGCGACCTGGGACAGTGCAACCGGTGAATGGTTTATCTACATCGATGCTAAAGAAGAAAGTGCAATGAATCTTGACAAAACTCCGCTTGATGCAGATGCGGGGGCAGTTTTTATAGGAAGGGATTCATGTTGTGCAGGGAGATTCGGCAACGCAGTTATAGATGAAGTCGCTATATTTAGTGTGGCATTAGACCAGTCAGAGATTGAAACCCTAATGACGAAAGGCCTTGGCAATACAGTCGCTGATGTAGAAGCTAAGGACAAGATGACTACAAAATGGGGGAACATTAAAGTTAATTATTAAGTAGAATATCCCTCAATCCTATAACAAGAAAAAGCACATTCTATCTGTGTTTTACCAGACGAGTGTGCTTTTTTATGTCGTTCTACAATTTGGTTATCTGTTTTTCAATTTCAGTGATATGCGATAGCCTTCTAAACTGGGTTCTGTATCTACAATTTTCTGAACTTCATCTAAAGAACGTCGTTTTGCTGGGATATTAATGTTGGCACATCGTAGTGCTATCCTTGCCCCGATTGCACTTGCTCGTCGCAGGTTGTCTAATTCCACCTTTTCAAGAGTATCGTAGGCGGTATGTCCAAATCCGCGTCCTGACGGTGCTGATGTAGGGTCCCCTATGTGGCTTGTCGGCACACCCTTTAGGAAAAAGGGGAAGTGGTCGGAATAGGAATGCACTTTCTGTCCTATAGGCATATCATCATGTATATGCGATTGAAAAAGCTCAAACAACTGCTGTAATTTTTCCCAATGATGCAGGACGATTCCTTTTCTACCTGTTCCACCCGCAGCATCCATATTCAGCAAGAATCTAATGTTATCTAACTCGTCATCATGTGCATCTGTATACCGATATGCTCCCGTAAGACCGATCTCCTCTGTTCCAAACGCAATAAACCTGACAGTGCGTTTTAATGTATCCGCTGTATAGGTTGCCAAGACCCGTGCAGCCTCAATAACAGCAACCATCCCTGATGCAGGATCGTAAGCCCCTTGTGCTATGTCGTGTCCATCATAATGACATCCTAATATGATCATCTGCTCCGGTTTTTCTTTTCCTGGGAGGTCAGCGACGACATTCCAGGATGTACGTGGTTCGTTAATGTCAGTGGTTTGTAGTCGCATTTTGACTTTTCCGTATCGGTCTATACATCGCGTGAGAAAATCACCGTCCTCCTTACAAACTGAGATACCAGGAATTGGTGCAGGACTATCATTCTGAAGACTGCCAGTTTCGGGCCCGACACCAGGATGTTCACTTACAAAGATGAATGCACTTGCTCCACAGAGAACTGCTCGGTCATACTTCTCCTTTCGGTGCACCCATCGTCCAAGGTTTCTTGGAGATGAACTTTTCGCCATCACAATCTTTGTTTTTGCGGTGTCCTCAAGTTTACTGTATTCGTTTGGACTTCCATGTCCAACAGAAACAAGCTCAGCAGTAATATCATTTGCAGGACAGTAAGGTAGCGAAATGCAGTGTAAAGTTCTTTCCATAGGTTCGGTGATTGTCAAGGTTGCTGGACCGCGTGTCCATCCGGCATACGGATATTCCTCGAGTCTAACATTCTTAAGTCCGTATCGTGTGAATGTCTCAGAGATAAAAGTGGCTGCCTTGTACTCTTCAGGCGTTCCTGCAAAACGTGAACCGAAGTCATCACATAGCACCGTGAGGTTTTCCATAGACTCACGACTTGTATAAATATCGCCGACCATTTGCTGATCTAAATGTAGGTATGGATTTTTGTTATTCATAGACTCCTTTAGTCAAGAGAAAGTTGAAGAACTTAAGTTTGCGTTTTAGATACTGTTGAGTCAGTCTGAATGTTGTTAGCGTTCGATAGATTTGTCAGCAATTCCAGACCAAAATCATCATCAGAAGCGGTGTCAGGTACTGTAGGTGCTGTCAACGTTTTCATCTTTGCGTCTGCAATTTTCTTTAGGTGCCACGGGTTCAATACCTGTATCCTACCTCTTTTCTTCTTAATCACGTTGTGCTGTTTGAATGTTCTTAGCAGTGTTTCAATTGTCTCGATTGAGCTGCCGATTAATCTTGAGATACGTTTTTTTGATAGACGCGGAACTAATACATCGCCATTACTTTCGGGTGTATCAGCAAGATTATGTAAGAGTAGAGCGAAACGAGATGACGCACATCTAAAGGCTATATTCGTAAGACGGTTAAACTGTAGGTTGTCTGGTGTTTTGTTTTTTATTAATATGTTAGTTGCCAGTTTATATGAATGGGGATTCCATTTTTCACTGTTTTTACTTGCATAAGAAAAAGTGTTGTGAACTCTATTGAGTACATTAGGCATTTTGGCCCGTTTTAAGCACAGTAGAGGTAACCCCAAATGCGGTTTTCGTTTCAGGAAGAAAGAGAAGTCGCGAATCGTCACAACACCGAGACATACATCTGATAGAGTCTCTGAATAGGTCTGGACATTTTCATCCAAAACGTTATCATCAGTTGGAATGACACCGAAAATCTCTCCCTGTTCCAATACCGCTTTTGTCTCCAGTTTTTCGTCAGAGTCAGTGTTCTTAGCAATATTCTTGGGGGTTTCTAATTCAGGTTCTGATGTGTTTTCAGCAATCTTTACCCGTCCCTCTTTAATCAGATAAACACCTTCTGTTGAGATGCGTTCCCCGTGTGTTAGATTCTTGAATGTCGTGATTTGTGCTAATGTGCGTATATCTTGTTCGTCAAGGTCTCTAAAAATATTAACGTGTTTTATACACCAAAAGCATTCTTTAGTAAGATTTCTCATAGATTCTTGCATCCGAGCGTGATTTCTTATGTTTGCGTTACACCGATTCACAATTTATGCACATTTTCCAATCTTCTTTCTGAAATCCTTACATAATTTTCATCTATATCACATCCCGTAAAGTTTCTAAAATTTCTCAAGGCAGCGACCCCAGTCGTTCCAGCTCCGAGGAATGGGTCTACAACAAGGTCGCCTTGGTTGCTATGTTTACGGACTAATTCCTCAAATAAGTGTAACGGTTTTTGGTTAGGGTGTTGTCTTTTACCTTTGTGTCGTGGGATAGGATACTCATAGATACCTGAGTCATACTCACTGTTGAAAGTAGGTTTGCCAATTTTGACTCCCACAACAGCCATTTCTCTACTATTAGAGAGATAAGTTGCACGCATATTCAATGGCACAGGATTGGTTTTCTGCCATATTATTTGACGGATCATTTTGAAACCGGCTGATTCCATTGAAGTCTTCACTTTACCTATTTTCCAAAGGTCATACCATACAATAGCAGTGCCACCGCGCCGTAAGGATTTGTAAAACAGTTTTGTCATATCGTCCAGATTTATCTCAACATGATCCCAGGCACCGAAGTCCATGCTAACTGCGAATCGCTTTACACCATTCACGACATCTGAAAATCCAGTTTTTTTACTAATACAGTAGGGTGGGTCTGTTAAGATGAGATCCACTGAACCAGCAGGTAACGCATCCATAAAATCTTGATAATCCGCCACTTCAACGGTGAAATCATTGAACATGATAGTTGTACCTTTTAGTTTGTAATTCAGCGTAGAATTGTATGTTTAATGAGTGTCGCTATTATCTTAACACCCGCTTTAATGCTACCTATGAATGTCCCACTTATTTTTGATGTGCCGATCCGTTTACGATATGTGACCGGTACTTCTTTGACGTTCATCCCTGCTTTTGCCGCTTTGAGTTGCATCTCAATTGTCCATCCAAAGTTCTTATCCTGCATTTCCAGTGCTAATAGTTTCGTGTAAAGGATGGCGCGAAACGGACCTAAATCTGTATATTTTACACCGATCAGGAAACGCATGAGAAGGGTTGCAAGTTTGTTTCCAAATTTTGCCTGTGGTAGCAATGCTCCTTTTTCAGTGGGGATACGCGTACCGATGACAAACTCTGCAAGTCCGTCTTGTATTGGCTTCACGAGTGAAGACATCTCTTTCGGATCATCACTATAATCTCCATCCAAAAACACAATGATGTCTGCTTTATTAACGTTTGCGATTCCTGTGAGACAGGCGCGACCGTATCCCTTTCTCGGTTCTGTTACGACTCTTGCGCCATGTTTTCGTGCAATTTCTGCTGTTCGGTCAGTACAGCCGTTGTCTACAACGATGATTTCTTGCACAAGTTTTTTTGGAATATCGTTGATGACATTTGCAATTGCACCCTCTTCGTTCAAGACGGGTATGATAACCGAAACATTCACGACTGTCTCCAGTGTGTCGTGTCAATAGCATTGATGGATTGAAATGTATCTGTTGTATTCAATCTGCACTGTTCCTGTTACATTTTGACAGCGGGTTCTTGTACTGTTTCTAAGAGTTGTTCTATAACAGCGTCGGTATCAATACCTTCAGCTTCAGCGTGGAAGTTTGTCAAGATGCGGTGTCTTAATACTGCGGGTGCAACTGTTTTGACGTCTTCACAGGATGCGTTGTACCGTCCTTTAAGAATTGCTCTTGCTTTCGCGCCTAATATTAGGTATTGTCCAGCTCTTGGTCCTGCTCCCCATCTGACCCACTGTTGGACGAACTCTGGTGCATCTTTCTCTTTTGGTCGTGTTGCTCGTGCAAGCTTTACTGCATATTGTACAACGTTATCTGCTGCAGGAACTCTTCGGACTATTTGATGCAGGGATACAATAGCTTCACCTGAGAGAGCCGTTTCTAATTCAGGTTCATCAGCCCCTGTTGTTGCTGCGATGATGTCAACTTCCTCGTCTTCTGATGGGTAATCAATAACGATTTTGAACATAAACCTATCAAGTTGCGCTTCTGGTAATGGATATGTCCCTTCCTGTTCAATAGGGTTCTGCGTTGCGAGTACAAAGAAGGGCTCCGTCAGATTATATTCTGTTCCACCAGCGGTGACATGATGCTCTTGCATCGCCTCAAGAAGAGCAGCCTGTGTTTTCGGTGGTGTACGGTTAATTTCATCAGCGAGTAGGATATTTGCAAAGATCGGTCCCTGAATAAACCGAAGCGTCCGATGACCTGTCGTCCTGTCCTCCTCAAGTACATCTGTCCCGATAATATCGGCAGGCATTAAATCTGGTGTGAACTGAATTCTTTTGAATTTGAGATTGAGGATATCTGAGAGGGTCTTAATCATCAAGGTTTTGGCTAATCCTGGTACACCTTCTACCAAACAGTGTCCACCTGCAAAGAGTGCCATCAACATCTGATTGATAACCTCTTCCTGCCCGATGATAACTTTTTTGAGTTGCGTCACGATTAAATCTTGACTTTCCATCAACTCTTCAATAGCTTTAACTTCTTCAGTTGCTGGCATCTACTAACTCCTTTTTTATGACTGCACACGATGTGTGCTTATTCAGGATTCTGGGTTAATATAATTCGTTTCGTGCTTCGGCTGGCAGCGATTCTAACAATATCTGTAAGTTGTGTGACGTGTTCTGCCTTTACCGATGGTGCGTGATAACGTATGGTCTGTTTCATTTCTGCTTTTCGTTTTGACTTATTAAAGTTCAATTGCCAATTTATATCTATGGCCGCGACATCTGTCTTCTGTTTTTTAGACTCTGGCACCGCCTCTATTGTAAAGGGTGCATCCACATCAACAGTGATATCGTCTTCTAACGTGAGTGTTTTTCCGATGACAACGGGATGTTCACGCTCCTCCTCCGACAGGAGTATGGCATAAGGGTGTTTGACTACAGGGAGTTCCAGAATATATTTACCGCCAATTTCGTAGACATATTCCTGACATAACCAAGTGAGTTCAACCTTAAGATCTTTATTCAGTTTTTCAATTTCTGATATTTTCAGATCATCAACTACTGCGCGTTCATCCAATTCCAATGCTTCACGTAGCAATTGAACACGTTCATCCCGATTACTTGTATTCAGGATACGTGCCCGTAATCTGGCATTGAAATCACCAGAGACCCACAGTTCCTGTGTCACTTCTACACTCAGATCCTTCTTGACTCTGACATGCGTAGATGTGCGTTTTTTGTTTGAATTTGCGGGGAGTGCTGGACTTTTCTGAAACGTAAAGAGTCGTTCTTTTACTTTCTCACCATCAAGTTTTTCAATGTCCGCTAAATGCGTTTCGGTGGTATCTGACTTCGGTGCATCTGTGTTGATAATCACTGTCCAACGATTTTGGTCACCTACAGGAAAGTCCCCAAAAGGCGTTGTGTGAGCGGTGGGATCAAGCCAGATGATGTCCTTATCTTTTCCACCATCTACAGCGAGTATCATGTGATTGAAGTATGAGAGCGAAGGCACTTCCTGTATGACTCTGCTTTCTTTACCTGCTGAAATCAGTACTGGATAAGAATCAATACCTGCAATGCGAAGCATCGTAGAGAGTAAAGTTGATTTACCCTTACAGTCTCCCCATTCTTTCTTTAAAACTTCAGCAGCGGGATAAGGTTTGATCGCCCATATTCCTCTTTCATCTCCAGCATATTGTATTTTTGTTGCGACAAATTCATATAGTCTTCTGATCTTTTCATTGCGCGTTAATGCGCCTTTTAGCAACGCATTTGTCTTCTGTACAATCTCCTCAGTACTTCTGTCTTGCTCACGAATTAGTGTTGCGTACCAAGTGATTAATCTATTCCATGAATCGATGGTAGATAAACTAATACTATATGCGAAATCTGAAACAGCCGGCATCAAGGGTTCTCGTCGTAAAGCGGGGACATCAGTTGCCTCAAAAGTATACGTGCGCGTATAATTATTTTCAGTAATGGTCGGTGTCATCGTCGGACCATCAACTCTGAAAAGAAGATTACGTTTTTTCGGTAAATGTGTAGCAAGTCTGTAGTATTGAACAGGGGTATCTATCTGAAAATGTACATGTCTCCAAAATTCACCCTTCATAACACTGGGAGGATTTTTGGCGGAATAGGCGTAGTCAATGATACAACCATCCGCCATTTTTGGCAACTCAAAATACATGATCCGCGTGGTAACGTGCAAACCTGCTTCAGTTGCCGATGCAGGCGTAATACCACGGACAATCTTGTCCTGATCCAATTCTACTTGAGAACCATCTGGTAGTAACGTTCTTGCATGGTGTATGGTAACATCATCTGCCCCAGATGGATACGGTATCTTTATTTCACCGAGATGGAACCCATCTTTATTGAAGATTTTTACCACTCGTCGTGTTGAGTAAACATGACTGCTATTCTCGTCTACGTCATAATCCTCTGATTCCCATAGCACGATAGCACCATCATCTAAATGAGACGGTTCATTAGGTGCATTTGTGATGCTGGCTTGAATTGCTTGTTCGTCTTCCTCGCTAATAAAGTTATACGGCAGCGATGATTTTCCTTGCATTCTGACCTGTGCGTTTTCTTCACTATGTTCCTCACCTTCTTCGTGCACAGGTGTCTGTTCATCTAAATGGGTTGGATCGTCTTGTTCTTCAACGACATTCTGTGTCGTGCTCTCCTCTGGCGGTGGTAGCGGTGTCAGGCGTTTACCTAAAAAGGCTTTATCCGCCAATGTTCCTTCACCACTCGTTTCCAGATCCTTTCGAACTGCCTTACCATCACCGTTATCGTCTAAATGTGGATGTTCTGCTTGAATTATACCCTCTTGTTCATACCATTCGTCTGTACGTTTTTGCATCCAGAGAAATGCCTCAAAAATGGATATAGCTCCATCGCTGTTATTATCTGCAGAGGACTCAGAAAAGGCATCAACGAATAGGTCTCCGAAACTGACTTGAGAGGAATATCCCTCTCTTGCAGAACTGGATGTAAGGATAATCCGTCCAGTCTTGCTAATGTCTCTAACAACTCTTGCACTGTATTGAAATCCAAAAATGAGGAGTTGCTGTTCGGCATTGATTTTGTTGATACTGTCTGTGTATTCCTGCTGTGAGATGTCGCGACCGAGCAAATTGAATTTCACACCGTCCGAGGCACGTGAAGCATGTCCAATCATGAAAAGAATAAATCTATCTGTTGGTTTGACCCTCTCAGCGAGTTGTGTGAAAACATCTAAGATAGGTTGCCGTTTAGATTCACCTGTTACCAGTCCTGGTAGATTTCCTTCGTCTTCAAAAAGGAATGTTATCTGTTCTGGCGAATAACCGTATTGTTTAGTGAGTAATTGATGGAATCTTGAGGTGGCACTCCAAAACTTGTCATAGTATGATTTTTCACCACCAACGCCTCCAATTATGAGTACATAGTCAGTGGCATAGGCTATGGTGATAGTCATTAAGAAGATAGTCAGTACTATTAAAGTAAACCTTCGCATCATCGTTCTCCTATTCCAGCAGAATATGTGTGCTGGCTTTAAATTTCATTTTTTGATCACTTCTCTCCGGGTATTTTGCCAGATTGTGTTTCTGTACCACTTGTACCGCCAGTTTTTTTGATCAGTCTAATGTCTGAAATGCACATTTCTCTGTCAACTGCTTTGCACATGTCATATACAGTCAGAGCTGCTACCGATACAGCAGTAAGTGCTTCCATCTCCACACCTGTGCGTCCAACAGTTTGCACTTCTGCTTCTATTTCTATTCTTTTATCAACAATCGTCACATCCACTCGGATTGAGGTCAGATTTAGAGGGTGGCACAACGGTATGAGATCACTTGTGCGTTTTGCTGCCATATATCCAGCAAGTCGGGCAACTTCTAAGACATTACCTTTTTTCATCTGTTGTTCTGAAATAAGTTTGAGCGTTTCTGGTTGAGCCGTTACATGTCCTTTAGCAATAGCTGTGCGCAAAGACTGTGGTTTACTTCCGACATCAACCATCTGTGTATTGCCCTTTGTGTCAATGTGTGTTAGTTTGTTCATCGTTCAATTTTCTGCTTGCTGCTATAACGGGTTCTTCATAATTTCCTTCATTTCCATCATGATTTCTTCGTAGGTTTGTCGGAATCGTTGGAGATAGTTTCCTCCCCCGTGATACGCCTCAACATCAGTCGGATTAGGTAGAATAAGTTCACCGCGTTTTAGGATAGCAGCACTAAACGACTCAACGTCAAACTGTTCATCTGTATGATCACAATACGCTTTTACACCTGCGACAGCAGCACCGAGTGCAGCTCCTCCTTTTTGGACAGATACGACAGGTCTATTCCAAATTCCTGCAACGCGCCGCATAATTTGCGGACTTCCTGTTGCCCCTCCTGTAACATATAGCGGGTCTTGGGAAGGTTTTGTAAACACCTCGGAATAGACATAAACTGCAGCAAGACTTGTCTCAATTATACCGGTATAATCCTTCGCTAAATTTGGCGTTCCTGATTCTGCTAAGCGGACAAAGTCAAAGGCATCAGAAACCGGAAAAGATTCAGTTTTGGGTTGCCAGAATGTCATGTGTTTTCCTGGTGTAACATTTTGTAATGCTTTCTCTGCTGGTTCGTATTCCTCTTTGGTTAATCCGTAGTTACTTCTGACAGAATCCCAGACCATAGCACCGTTGGTACGGCATCCAAACATAAATGGACGTCCAATTCCATCGTACATAGCATTTGCATAACCTTCTGGGTCAAGTGTATTACCATCTGTAGATACCATATTGACGAAACTTGTTCCGAGACTGAGTAAGTCTCCCGCAACTGGCACTTTCGCCTGCGGATTGTCACCTGATCCAGCAATGATTGTGCAATCCTCTGAAAACCCGTATTTTTCCACGAAATACTGTGCAATTTTACCTACAACGGTATCCGGTGGCACAAGTTCTGGTAGTTTTCGCTGTAATTCTTCGGAACCGCCTTGTATGCCAGCAGCAGTGGCAGCAATCAACGTGCTGTCCCATTCCTTTTTCCGATAGTTCATGAGTGACATACCGCACGCATTTCCCGTGTCAATCGGTACTAATGGATTTGCTGTTAGGACTGCTGGTATAAAACTACTGATAAGTTGTATTTTTTCTGTTGCTGCATACGCGTCAGGAGATTGTTCAGCGACGCGTCGGATAACCGCACCCGTAAAGCGCAGTGGCGCATCCGAACCGGACAGTTCAATCATATCCGTTTTTCCACCGACTGCTTCTCGCACATGAACAGTCTGTGTTAAAGTATTCGCTGTCATCCAGATCGGTGCAGTGAAATAGGAGAAGACACCGGCTAATAGCGTTTTTAATTCTAATGTACTACTTTCTGCTCTAAGCAGGTTAGAGAAAATGATCGAGAGATTCTTGTTCAGATACACATGACCGTGTTGCTGTCCAGATGTATTAATTGCAACTATGTTCTCTAACGCAACGTCTGCGTTTCTCATATCAGCAAACATTGCATCAAGCGATGCAAGATACATCAACGGTGGTTGTTCAGCTTCACCTTCAGACATTGCGTTACGGGAAGGTAAGATATAATCCTCTCCGATCCCGAATCCGTTCGTTCGTTCATCTGCACGATAATCAATTGTGTGTTCAAAGCATTTTTCTGCCGTATCAATATCTATGACGATTGCTGATAGGCTCTGTGTGCTTGAGTCTAAGCCGAGGGCAAGACGTTGTTTGTCGTTTTTCGTCACTGTAAAAATTTCCTTATGAAAACCTTCCTAAAACAATTAGGATCCATTCACGCTTATATCTAAATCCCTAACAAACGATTCTAAACTTTCTGCCTTTAATGCTACATCATGTAACTGTTTAAGGACATTGACGTCGTTTATTTTTTCCAATGCAGGTTGTAGTAAACGAACTGTGAAGGCATCAAACTTAAAATCAAGAATGCTAAAAAGGGATTCTCTCGCTGTTTTTCGTGCGCCCAGTTCAGTTCCGTGTTGTACCCCGCGTTCGTAATGTTCTTTTCCTGCTGTCTCTAAAAGGTGTTGATAAACTGATGATTCTTGCACAATACCCCCCTGTAAAAAACCAGCAATTGCTTGGTGAGAATGAATTAAACCGCTCATAACCCACTGCTTACCCATTCAACTGATCAATTCCCTGGATATGCTCGGTTCTCCATTTCAGCGATGAACTTCTCTGATGCAATTGCTGCTGCTGCACCTGCGCCTGCAGCTGTAATCGCTTGACGGAAAACGTGGTCATGCACATCACCCGCTGCGAAAACCCCATCAATGTTTGTCCGTTGCATATCGTCAACGACGATATATCCTTGATCATCCATGTCAATCACATCGGTAAAGAGCTCAGTATTTGGAATATGTCCTATAAAGATAAACACACCGTCAATTGGGAATAGTTCAATGTTACCTGTCTTAACATTTTTGAGTTTTGCACCTGTTACCTTATCCGCATCTCCAGAGATTTCTTCAACGATTGTATCCCATATAAACTTGATCTTATCGTTTTTGAAAGCGCGTTCCTGCATTATCTGACTTGCTCGGAGTTGATCTCGTCGGTGAACGATGTATACCTCAGACGCATATTTCGTTAGGAAGATTCCCTCTTCAAGCGCGGCATCACCACCACCAACGACGATAAGTCGCTGGTCTTGAAAGAAAAAACCATCACAGGTAGCACAGTAAGAGACACCACGTCCTCCATAACCCTCTTCACCCGGTATGTTGAGTGTTCGCGGTGAAGCACCTGTACAGATTATCACAGATTTTGCTTGATATGCCTTACCATAAGTTTTCACGACGAAGGGATGTGTTGCAAAATCAATTTCAGTTACTGTGTCAAATTTTACCTCAGTGCCAAACTTTTCGGCTTGTTCCTGCATGCCTTGAATAAAGACTGATGCCTCATGTCCAAAAAAACCTGGATAATTCTCAAGGTCAAGGGTTAAGGAGAGTTGACCACCGAGTGCGTCCCCTGTAATAAGTACAGGTTCAAGCATTGCACGCGATGTATAGACTCCAGCAGCAAAGCCAGCAGTGCCACCTCCAATTATAACGATGTTTCGTTCTTCAGTGTTGTTTGTATTCATAATTTCGTATTCTACTTCTAAGTGAATCTCGGTATTCCATCAACAATTGGATACCGTTGTTTACATGCTATGCAGTGTATATTTTGTTCATTAAAGGTTACTTCACCTTTACATTTAGGACATACGAGAATTTCATAGAATGATTTGGCATCCAATGATTTGATATGTGGTCTTCTCTTCTTTGCTATAAAGGACTTGGTATAAGAAACGACACTGCGCGGTATGATACTTTTCAACGTGAGCAGTAATCTGTTCCGATTCTGCTTTGCGCTTTTTGATGTTAGCAGTTCTACAATAGTCTCTGGACAATTCAGGTCTAAAAAAGTTCCTGGTAACTGTGATTTATCCCCGTCTACTATCTGGTACTCAATTTTCCCATCCCATTCATATTGAACGAGGAAGAGATTATGGTGTAAGATATGAAAACGTCGCCAGTGTGTATTTGTCTCTGCTAATGTATGGAATAGCATTCCAAATTCTGCACGCTTATCGTTCTTCTTTAGTACCAAACGTCCATCAATTAAATTGACGATCCAGTTGTGATATTGCCAACCGTAAATCCGTTCACCGATTTCTGAAGGTGTTTCAATATACCCGCGATGTGCTACACGCATCAATTCAGAGATAAGCATCTCCGGGTCTTCAACGTGTTCTAATACATGTGAACAGATAACATAGTCAAATGCTTTTTCAGCAAAAGGCAGATATTGTCCATCAGCTTCTACCATAGGACGGTCTACGACTAATCTCCCACCACGTTGTTCGTCATCATCAATGAACTTATCACATAATACATCCGATCTTGTTTTTGGGTTGTGACCGCTCCCGATCTCTAAAACAAAGTCGTTTGGACGAATGTTCATTTCTGTACAACCATCGTGATGTAAGGACTCAGATAGGGGAACACGTTTGCTACGATTCTACCTTTTATACCAAAACCGAATGCCTTTTTGACGATACGGAATCCATTCTGTTTGAAGAACTGAACCAGATCAATCGGATTAGCCAAATATGCACTGTCCGCATCCCCACCGATAGCGTTTTCCTGTAAATCTGGATTGCGATAGATAAAGCACGGTTCTTTAGAGAAGAATCTTTTTCTGAAGTATCGTCTGCAGTTCTGTTTAAACTGTTGCCATGCTTGCTGTTTTGTTTCCCCCCAAACAGGACGTCCAGATTTACCATACATAAGACGTGTCCAATCCCATAGTGATGTCAATGGTGAACAGAGGTTCGGTCCCGATAGCAGGACCCTACCATCCTGTCGCACTACACGGACCATCTCCTTCAATGCTGTTTCTACGTCTGGCAAGTGTTCTATCAATTCATTTGAACAGATAACATCAAATGATTCGTCCTCAAAAGGCAGTTCTAAAACATCACAGACTTGATATCGTAGTTTTGGTCCGTCGTGTAAACTTTCCCAATTCCGTGCATCTTGAAGAAATAGCGGTGAAATATCAGTCCCGACAACATCAAAGTTTGCTTGGTTTAATAGTCGAGAAGATATGCCGTTTCCACAGCCGAGGTCCAAGATTTTAGAATGTTTTGGTGTAAAACGGATTACGAAATCCACATAATGTCGGAGATAATTCTCATCATGTGCATCTAATAGATGCTTATATGTCTGTGATGTTTCGTAGAACTTTCGCATGCGCTGCCGTAGCTGTAGCGAAGTTTCAGGTGCCGACGTTCCGAGCATTTTATCCAACTCTCAAAAGACTGTAGTTAATTATATCTGTTTGCTTGTAGTATTACAAGCAAAAGTATAAATCAATTGGACTATTTCTTTGTTAAGGCTATGTTCGCAGCGTGTTCCAGGGAGCTTCTTCAAAGACATCAACGAGTTGATACCCTTCATCTCCTTTGCTGGGGCTGAGTGTCACGAACAGTTTTGCGGGTTCTGAGGAGACGTTAAAGGATGCATGCACAACATCTGCTGCGATGAAGACAGAGTCTCCAGCATTGAGTGTCTGCTTTTTGTCTTCAAGCCACTGTTCTACGCTCCCTTCAATGACGTAGATGACCTCTTCCTGTTCAGGGTGTTTATGAAAATCGTGTCCGTATCCGGGTGAAAGACTCACTTCCATTGCGACTATATCTTTCCCACCTGTCGTTTCTGGACGACTCAGCCAACCGATAACACCCCAGTCCAGATGGTCTCGTTCTACTTCCTGAGATTGTATGAATTTTCCTTTCACGTTGCTATATACACTCCTTATCATTAAAGTTTGAAAGTTTTTAGGGTACCCCAGGCAGTTGTTAGTTTTTTCCGTGGGTCAACAGGAGAGAGTTCATCATACCCTCTGTTCATCTGTTGAGCAATTTCATCTTCAGAGAGAGCACGGTTCCAGATGCGAACTTCGTCAATTATCCCAAGCAGCCTCCGAGTTGCTTTTGCTCCTTCTGCTGTCGTTCCTATGAATACGTTTGATGTATCAGATAGACCGGGAAGTTGAGTTTTGTTCCCACTCTCACTCACATTTACGCCATTGATAAAATATCGTTGTACTCCATCCTCTTGGTGCACAGCAACATGAACCCATTCATTTAGAGGGATTGGCGTGTTACAAGTACTCCCAGTAAACCCTCCGGCGGGACCCACGGTGAAGTGTAAACATTTCGTTGGTAAATGTGTATAAAAACTGTAGGAACGCGGACTATTCCCTTTGGCAACGATTCCTTGCCAATTTACACCATCAGGACCAGAATGTCTTTCAACATTTATCCAAGCCATGACGGTGACATTTTCGGCAACTGTTAGTGATTCGTCATGTGGGATTTCAACCCAATCGGATTCTCCATCAAATTGCAATGCTTTGCCGTGTTTACCATCAACATGTTCCGGGGCACCCATCAAATCACCGTTGTTTCCATATTTTGAATGGTCAATCGCCTGATTTCCATCAAGCGAATCAAAAGAAACATAAAGGATCATTGATTCCTCCGGTTCAGTTACCGCATGAGCAAAACATGCTACAAGCGTTAAGAGTATCGTTACTAATAATAGGTGTTGTTTCATATTCTTCTCCCATTAATTTCTCTGCATAATTTTACAAATAGCATTGTTAAAATGCAGATATCTATGTACTGACGAATGCATTTTTTCGTCAGTATTATCTGAATTTGAACTTTAGAGTACCCCATGTGGTAGATAATTTCTGGTCTGGATCAACAGCGAAAATCTCAAAATGTCCTTTATTCATCTGTTGATTGACCTCTTCTTCCGAGAGTGCTCGGTTCCAAATACGGACTTCATCTATCATTCCAAGGAACCATCGGATATTCCCTCCGCCTGCCGTGCCTATGACGACTGGGTTGGTATCCTCTAAACCGGGTGGGTTAGGCTTGTTGCCGATTTCCCCAACCTTCTGCCCGTTTATCCAATAACGGTGCGTTCCATTATTAAATTGTGCAGCCACATGTTGCCATGTGTTTAGCGCAACTTCACCATTGCAGACACTACCGCCACCATTTGGTGGACCTACGCTTAGGTGCAAACACTTACTGTTTGACTCGGTCCAGAGACTATAGGAACGTGGACTGTTTCCCTTTGCCATAATACCTTGCCATCTGGCATTATCAGGTCCTTCATGCCTGACTGTATGAATCCAAGCCATAATGGTGAAATCCTGATCCACTGTTAGGGATTCATGGTGCGGTATTTCCACATAAGTATCCTGTCCGTTGAATTTAAGTGCTTTTCTGAATTTACCATCAACGAGCTCTGGGTCTCCCTTCAATTCACCGTGATTTTCATAAATTGAATGATCAATCATCTGTTCTCCATCAACCGTATCAAAAGACATGTAGAGGATGAGTGAATCCTCCGGTTCATTTGCTGCACATACTTGAGTTAATGCAAACATGAGAATAGCACAGATCATTGAAAAGTGTTTCATATTTTTCACCTTACTAACGTGAGTTTGATAAATGTAGCGCAAACTTTCCAGTTTGCGAAGATGTGCCACAAACTGAAAGTTTGTGCTACAATTCACGCCTCTTGGATACGAAATGGTGTGAGTGAACGCAACCGAAATGATTAATCAAACTCACGTCTTACTAACCTATTTTTAGTGTTTAACTTCTCAATCCGTTTTTGCTTGTTTATCTACCTCATCCTTAATCCACGACAGTGCAGCCATACTTGATGACCACCCGATTGAAGTGATCGCAAGCAATGAAATCTGTTGTATTTCCTCTTGCGAAATACCTTCTTGTAGTGCCCGTCGAGTGTGGGAATGCACTGCACCTTCAGACTTCGCACCGATAGCCAATGCCAGTTTTACAAGTCGAACCGTTTTAGAGTCAAGTGGTCCTGCGTTACTACAGGTTTCTCCTAAAGACTGATATGCCTTCCAAACGTCAGGATATTCTTCTATAACGTCTTGAAGGAAATCTGGTAATTTCTCTTTCATTGTGAGTTAAGATCAACCTGTCTCCTCTTTCTGTGGCGTTTCTTTTTCCTGTTGCGCGGTAACTTCCGGTTCCTCATCTACTTCTTCACTGAGTCCGGACTTGAAACTTGTAACACTTTTGCCAATCCCGCGTGCTAATTCAGGCAACTTTTTTGCTCCAAATAGGACTAATACAATCACTAATAGAATCAGTAATTCTGTTGCGCCTGGTGGTCCCATCTTTCTACCTCCAATTGTATTCATGATTTATATTATAAACGGATACACGGTGAACTTGAAACATTATAATACCACAGTGATAGTACCTACTGCCTAAAGGCAGGGGCTTCGGTTTCTTAGGCAACTGCAGCTGTCCCAAAGAGACTAAGCTGTCTGACATCATCTCCACCTTGGGCTGCTAACCCAGCCCGTTTGATATTGATAGCAGCGTTTATGTCTCTGTCGTGATTTACACCACAACTTGGACATGTCCACTGTCTATCTGAAAGAGAAAGATTCTTATTATGCTTGCCACAATTACTGCAAGGTTTAGTGCTTGAAGTCCATTTATCTATCGGTTTGAAAGTTTTACCATGCTTTGCACACTTGAATTCGAGTATCTGAATAAACTGACTGAAAGACAAGTCAGAGACTTTTCGTCCCCAAAGTCTTTTCATGCCATCAATATTCAGTGTTTCAAAGCATAAGGTATCAAACTCTCTGCAAAGTCGAGTTGCAAGTTTCCACTGCCAATCAAGACGTCGCCGTGTGATTTTTCTGTATTGTCGAGAAACAGCACGTTTGGCACGATACCAACCACCCGATTTGTAAACCTTACGACTCAAACTCTTATTCAAGGATTTCAACTTATTCAAGGACTTCTTAAGAAACTGTGGACACTCTATCTTTTCGCCATTGCTCAATGTCAAGAACGTTTTCAATCCAAAGTCAAACCCAGCACTTTCACCCGTCTTGGGAAAGGGATCGGAATGGTCAGCACCTTGACAAGAAAAGCATATCCAATAATCGCCACATCTGTCACGCTTGATTGTTACTGTTTTGATTATTCCAGTTATTTCACGGTGTTTATGAAAAGAATACCACGTATCAATACAATTGATCTTGATACGATTATCTTCAAGTTTATATCCTGCTTGTGTGAATGTCATAGAGTTGTATTTGTGTTGCGGTTTGATCTTCGGTCTACCGACTTTACGAGTCGTTTTGCCTGCTTTACGTTCTTTGATGTTTCTGAAAAAAGCATCGTAGGCTTTTCCCATACGCAATACAACATCTTGAATAACTTGACTCGGCAAGGATTTCCAATGAGGCTTAGTCCTATCCTTCAGTTTTTTGACATGGGCATTCATGGTATAAGCAGATATGTTTTTCTTATATCTGCGATAGTATCTACGCTGCAATCGCATGATATGAATATGCACTTGATGCATATCATCAAGCATATTCCCAATCTTGATCGTATTAGATTGATTCTGAATCTTATATTTATAGGTCTTTCGCATAATCACTGATTCCTGAATGGTTTCTGATTCCCTTTATATGCGGTGTGCAGGTACATACAATACCTACACTGAATCAATCTAATAATTATACTATATTTTCACACAAAAATCAAGTTTATTTTACCTATAAAATCAACAACCATCTACATCCCACAAGCTAAAGCATGGGATTTGACGGAAGAGCGTTAAGATGATAATGTCACATGAATTTTTTCACATGAATTTTTAATATTATGCTATATATATACTCTGCAAAGCATTTGACTGCGAATTCTTTCTGATGATCCTGTAATATCATAGCGTTTCTCATTTCAAAAGTGTACCATATGGTACAAAATAGTGTACCGTGGTACACTTTGGTACATTGGTTGTGGCGTTAGTTACAGTAAGGTTTTGTAGCGGTTTTTCTGACAGGTTCAAATTTTTTAAATCTCTCAATGGTACACAATTCTCTGTATGTTGAAATATGCATGAAAAAGTTGGTTTTTTTTTGAGATTATGATCAGTTCTGGACATTCTGTAAAATAGCATGGTAAACACCTTTTTACATCAACTTTTGGTATAACATCATTTAACATACATCAATTTTAGCATATTAGAATTATATCTGTCAAGTTAAATTTGACCAGGATTTTAGGATTTTCAGGATAAGAGAGGCAGGATGGATGCTTGGAAGGGTGGAAGGTTGGATGTGTATGTATAAAGAAGCACAATCAAGGATGAATGTGCTACAACCCTATCAAGATTTTGCTGTTTGGAGAGGGGTAATGAAGGATGAATGTGCTACAGCACTATCATGGGTTTACTTTTCCCTTTGATAAACGTTTCTAAATAGGTTGACGTTGTATATTAAATTCTGCTATATTATAATGACAACTCTTGCAAGACGAAGGAAGTTTATATTCAACCTGATGCACAAAACGAAAACAAGAGACCTTATCGTAGACTCACTTGTATGTGAACCCGGTACACGAGTTGAAGGTTATTTATCAGTAGGCAACATGCCTGATGGAACCCCTATTCGTGTACCAATTGTCCTTATCAACGGAAAACAACCTGGAAAAACGCTTTATCTCCAAGCAATTAGCGATGGAAACGAACTCAACGGTATTGCAGTTGTACACGAAATACTACGGACGATTACACCATCAGAATTAAAGGGTAGTCTAATTGTAGTACCAATTGTTAACGTCCTTGCATTTCATGCAAAACAGGCGTATAGTCCTGTTGATAATGTTAAAATGAACCGTTGTTTTCCGGGACGCGCTGAGGGGACTTCAAGTCAAAGAATTGCGTATTATATGTTCCAGAAAGCTATCCAACATGCAGACTACTGTATTGATCTCCATCAAGGCGGTGTGCAACCGATGATAGATGAAGTGCGTGTGCGTGTCGGAGAGAAACATCAACTTCATAGTGCCTGCCTTGAATTAGCACGTGTATTCGGTATCGGCTTTATTTTGGACCAAAAAGGACCGAAAGGACAGCTTGCTCAAGCTGCTCCTGATATCGGAATTCCAACAATTGACCCCGAACTCGGCGGCACACATGGGTGGGACGAAAGAAGTATCAAGAAAGGTATTCACGGTGTACTTAATGTGCTAAAACATTACGGTTTTATTGAAGGAAAACCTGATATTCCTGCACAACAAACTGTCGTAAACCGCT
This sequence comes from Candidatus Poribacteria bacterium, assembly GCA_965205065.1. GTDB lineage: Bacteria > Poribacteria > WGA-4E > WGA-4E > WGA-3G > MSPOR6. Next base: position 985,800 of record CBDBFT010000001.1, read on the forward strand.
TCGTTACTGTGCTTAGCGACAAAGGTGGATTTGTATACTACAAAGTAAAATTAAATGATCATCTTAAGACTGGCGATCCGATTGCCGAAATACGCGATGTGTACGGTAATGTGTGTGAAGTGGTGAATTGTCCTGAAGAAGGAATTTTCTGGTCTCACCCAGTTTATCCGATGGTCGCAAGTGGCGGAATTATCGGTAAGATCGGTACACCTATTAACTTTATCTGATGAAGGATTTATGGTTAGGATAAAACATGCATAAAGAGATACGAGAGAAGTTTATTGAACAGATGGAATCTGGCAGCGTTGCGATCTTTACTAACGCACCTGCTGCTATGCGGAATCATGACACGGAACACATATATAATCCCGATCCAAATTTTTTCTATCTAACAGGTTTTGAGGAACAGGAATCAATTTGTGTGATCGCACCGAACCACCCGAAACATAAGTACGTTCTGTTTGTACTGCCGAAAGACAAAAAAGCGGAGATTTGGGATGGTAAAAGGGTCGGTGTTAAAGATGCACGCAAGATATATGGTGTGGATAAAGCATATCCAATTGACAAATTCAAAAAACATATCGGGAAATTCCTCAAAGATGCTGAAAAGTTGTATTACACCCTCGGTTCAAATCCTCATATTGATGCTGAAATCCTGGCACGTTTTAAACAAGCGGTCAGATCGCGCGTTCGAACCGGACAGGGAATTCATACACTCATTGATCCGAGTCCGATCCTCAGTGAAATGCGTTTAATTAAGAATGAAGCGGAATTACAGAGGATTAGGAAAGCGTGTGATATTACAGTAGATGGTCATATCGCTGCAATGGCAGCAGCAAAACCTGGCATGTATGAATATGAGTTAGAGGCATACATTGATGCGACTTTCCGTAGTAGTGGTGCAAACGGTACAGCTTTTCCAACTATTGTCGCAAGCGGTGGCAATGCGACTACGCTCCATTATCGAACTAACGACTGTCAGATAAAGGATGAAATGCTTGTTCTTATTGATGCAGGGGCAGAATATAAACGTTACTGCGGAGACGTCACACGGACTTTTCCTGTCAACGGCGTATTCACTGAAGCACAGAAAGAGATATATCAACTTGTGCTTGATGCGCATTATGAGATTATCAATACAATTCGTCCGGGTGTATCTATTGATGAACCCCATCAGAAATCTATTGAGTTGTTAACTGAAGGGATGCTCAGTTTGGGACTGTTAAAAGGTAAAGCGGAAAAGATTATAAAAAAAGAGAGATTCAAACAGTTCTATATGTATCGTGTAGGGCACATGCTTGGATTGGACGTCCACGATGTAAATTGTGTTAGGAAGTCAGAGGAGGAGTACAAGACGTTTGAACCGGGGATGGTAATGACAATTGAACCGGGATTATATATCGCAGAAGGCACGAAAAAAGTTCCAAAAAAATACCTCGGAATCGGGGTCCGTATTGAAGACGATATCCTCGTAACTGAATCCGGTTATGAAGTGTTAACCGATGCTGTGCCAAAAGAAATTGATGCTATTGAGGCACTCATGAAGAAAAAACAGTGAAGAATTCATAATTCTCATGCAACAGAATATGTAATACCATTTCTAAATGAAAATGCCTCTTTACTGTAGCACATTCTGTTAGATTGTGCCGTTCACCGCTTCATTTCTAAACAGTCGGTAATGAGAGAAAAATTAATTGAAATGGTATAACATCTGCACCAGGTGGAACTATATGATACCAGATGATGTCTATGTGCATAAAACTGTAGAGGGTGATGTTGAGGCATTTAATGAGTTGGTCAATCGTCACCATAGCAAAATATACGGACTTGCCTATCGCATGCTTGGGAATTCCGAAGACGCTCAAGATGCCACACAGGAGACGTTTTTGGAAGCTTACAAGTCAATTAAGTCGTTTCGCTTTCAATCACAGTTCGGCACGTGGTTATATAAAGTTGGTCTGAACACTTGCAATCAGATTCTTAGGAAAGCGAAATCACGCAACCGAATGATGGACGCCTATACCGAAGAGAAGTCTGTACGCGGTATGACTGAGACACGCGAGATTCCTGAACGGTTGGCGATTAAAGCTGAACAACGGGAATTGGTGCAAGACGCTATAGACCGACTACCACCGAAGCAGAAAGAAGTTGTAACACTATTTTATATGCAACACCTTAAATATAAGGAGATCGCTGAAATACTTGACTGCTCTATCGGTACTGTTGCCTCACGATTAAATAAAGCGATGCAGAATCTCAAAGTGAAATTAGAAAAACACTACTATTGAAGATTTACCGCACTATCGTGGACGTAATGCAACTATTATAGCGAGGATCGTTATGATGAATTGTGAACAAGCTCGTGAATATTTGGTCCTACACCAACCCGACTCTGAGTTGAAAGGGACGAAACGGAGCGAATTCTTTAAACACTTGCGGGTGTGCCATAGTTGCCAAATAGAATATGAAGGTTTATTGCATACCGCTGAAGTCATTGGAAACCTTGAAACACCGGAACCACCACCCGAATTACTGACTAATATTCAGGCTCAAATACGCCAAGTGGATAAGCGGAGTCGGACCGCAATGCTTGCCAGTCCATTCTCATGGATGTTCGGCAAGTTTAAGTTAGAAATATCTCCGCAGATCGTTAATTTTACTGCACTGGTCTGCTATGTACTCATCTCAGCATTCTTGTTGAAATTTGCGTTTTTTACAGAGGTGAAGGAGGATGTTCCCGATTTGACTGCTGCGGAAGTTCCTCACCTTACGCCGTGGGGATCGTTGAAACACCAAAACATGAAAAAGGAAAAGTCCCAGACGATAACTATGCCGACAGAGAATCCTCTCAACTCTTCTGATCAATTTGTTGGTATCAAGTTGGAAGACAACTGGCACTCTCATACAGTAATTGAAGGGACAGACGCAGGTGATGGGCGTTTTATTAACGATGCAAGTGTTAAACTGACTCTATTTTGGAACGACATCAAGACAAATCTGTAAGGAGGCGAATAAAGAGATTTATAGCTCAAATTGGTCATAAACATGGAGACAATATTTGGCACGACCACTGCTTGAAGTATCCAACCTAAAAACTGTATTTCCTACGGAAAATGGTGTCGTTAATGCTGTGAACGATGTCAGTTTCTCTATTGAACGCGGTAAAACTGTTGGCATCGTTGGAGAAAGTGGTTGCGGCAAGAGCATAACAGGTCTATCACTATTACAACTGGTGCCTCACCCTGGAAGGATTGTAGATGGTGAAATTCTGTTCTATCGTAATCAAACAGACGCACCATTAAATATAGCAAGCCTTTCTTCGCGGCATAAGTTGATGCGTGAGATCCGAGGGAACGAAATTGCGATTATCTTTCAAGAACCGATGACATCGCTAAATCCTGTTTATACGGTAGGTGACCAAATTGCTGAGGCGATTCTATTACATCAGGAACATAACCGTTCATCTCTGGATAAAATCGGTTTACAGTCAACACCGAAATGGGCGCGTGAACGTGCTATTGAGATGCTTGTGCGTGTCAGTATCCCAGCACCTGAGCAACGATACAATGAATATCCGCACCAACTTTCTGGGGGTATGCGACAACGTGTCATGATTGCAATGGCACTCTGTTGTGCACCCGCTTTACTTATTGCAGATGAACCAACGACTGCACTGGATGTAACGATACAAGCACAAGTTCTGGCACTGATGCGTGAATTGCAAACAGAGTTCGGTATGGCTATTATGTTAATTACGCATGATTTAGGGGTGATTGCGGATATGGCGGATGAAGTCGTCGTGATGTATGCTGGACGTGTCGTTGAGAAAGGAACTGTTGAGCATATATTCTACAATCCTCTACATCCTTACACGCGTGGATTGCTAAACTCTATTCCATCACTCGGAGGAAACCAACAAGACACCTTAGTACCAATTCCCGGCACAGTGCCCCATCCATTGAATCTCCCTGTCGGATGTTCCTTTCAACCGAGATGTACTGAACGGATGCAGATTTGTGAACAGATGCCTGAACTCAACGTTATTGATACGACAATGGACACGAACATCAGAAATGGAAAGCATGTCGTCAGGTGTTGGTTATGTGAGGATGATGTTAATGCAGAAACTGCTTGAAGTGAATGATTTGCGTAAACACTTTCCGATAAGAAAAGGCATATTTCGCAAAACCGTCGGTCACGTAAAGGCTGTGGATGGAATTAGTTTTGATGTCCAACGTGGTGAGACGCTTGGACTTGTTGGTGAGAGTGGTTGTGGAAAAACAACAGCAAGCAGATGCCTATTAAGATTGATTACCCCAACTAAAGGCAGCTTCATTTTTGGAGATGAACAGATAGACCTTGCCACATTAACACCGAAACAGATGCGTCCTTACCGAAGAAGGATTCAGATGATTTTCCAAGACCCACAATCTTCGCTGAATCCGAGAAAAACTGTTGGAGATATTGTTGGTGAACCGATACATATCAACCGTACGGTCAAGAAAGTGGATATCAAAGACAAGATTGTTGAACTCTTACAATCCGTGGGTTTGACACCACAAGATATGGAAAGGTATCCCCATGCGTTCAGTGGAGGGCAGCGGCAACGTATCGGAATTGCACGTGCTTTAGCATTGAACCCTGAACTCATCGTTGCGGATGAACCGGTTTCTGCACTTGATGTATCGGTACAAGCACAAATTCTAAATCTCTTAACTGAACTTCGTGAAAAATACGACCTATCTTATATCTTTATCGCTCACGATCTAAGTGTTGTTAGACATATCAGTGATCGTGTAGCGGTGATGTATCTGGGTAAGATTGTTGAAATTAGTGATGCTAATACACTGTATCACTCCCCGCAGCATCCCTACACAGAAGCTCTAATATCAGCTGTGCCGTTGCCGGATCCAAAGATGCAACGTAAACGGGAACTCATACACCTTGAGGGAGACGTTCCGGATCCATCAAAACCGCCTTCAGGTTGTCATTTTCATCCACGATGTCGATATGCAACAGATATTTGTAAAGAGGAAACCCCTGAACTACGTGAAACAGTACCGGGTGTCAGAGTCGCTTGTCATCTGAGTGACACTTTGGAATTACAAGGAGTATAGTGGATAGTCCAGACTAAATATGCAGGTCGCGATTCGGAGATCGCTCCTACCAATAGTCAGTTCTGTAGGAGGGAACTCCGATTCCCGACTATTCAGTTCTGTAGGAGGGAACTCCGATTCCCGACTTTTACTTATACCCACAACTTTAACTGGACTGTCCATTAAAGGAAAATAACAACATGACAACAAACATTGATCAAGGCTTTTTTGCAACTGACGTTTCATTCAAAGATAGTGCAGCAATTGTAACAGGTTCAAGTCGTGGGATCGGACGGGCTATCGCTATTGAATTAGCACGCCAAGGTGCCGACATCCTCATCAATTACAATCAGAACCGTGATGCTGCAGAAGCAGTCAAACATGAAATTGAAGACATCGGTAGAAATGCAGCAATTATACAAGCGGATATAAGTGATTTGGAATCGCATCAGAAGTTACTTGACACCGCACACGAGACTTTCGGTAAAGTTAATATCCTGATTAACAATGCGGGTATTACGAGAATAGCTGATATCCTTGATGAAACCCCCGAACAGTTTGATCTGTTGCTTAATACGAACCTAAAGGCTCCACATTTTTTGACACAGCGCGTTGCCAATTACATGATTAAGAACAAGATTCCCGGGTGCATCATATATACGCTATCCATTTCTGATACGATGGCTTCCGACAACCGAACCGCATACTGTATATCAAAAGCAGGTTTAGAGATGAGTATGCGTTCCTACGCAGGTAGGTTAGCGATGCATGGCATTAAGGTAAATGGCATCGCTGCTGGTGTCATCAATACTGACCTGTCGCGTGTCCGCATCCCAGATTACGAAGAAGCTGCGGAGAAAGGATATATCTTCATGGTGCGTCCCGGTACACCAGAAGACGTTGCACATGCCACCGTTGCAGCAATGCGTCTATATGATACAGGTGTTGTTTTACCCGCTTCTGGTGGCGTAATGACCCCGTTGTTGAACCTTCGGTCTATGTCAGAATTAAACATGAATAGGTAATACCATTTCTATTAGATTTTTGGCATTAAAACTGAATTTCGGCAGAAATAAAATCTGATCTGGATTGTGGCTCGTATATGCGTGCATAGTACAGATAGACATCAATGATTCGCAATCCGAAGCCACCCGTGATGGATCCGTTTGAACTGCCAACCCGAACAGAAAAAAACGAAGTGGGTATCCACTCGACACCGAGATAGTATTCATAAGTTTCATCTTCAGTGGATATCGCTAAATCCACAGAGAGTTCGTAAGATACATAACGGTAGGCTGTGCCAAAAGTGATCCATTGAATACTATTACCCTCAATGTTCTGTAACAGACACCCGAATTTGAGATTAGGTCGGGGTTTGAAAAGCAGACCGATATCATACGAGGTATGATAACCGAAGAATTGGTAGTAATCGGAGGGATGTTCACGTTTGAACTTAAGACTGAGACCCGCAGAAAAATAAGCACCGAGTTGTCGTGCTATGCAATAGTAGTTGAAATCGGGTGTACCACTTACGACATCAAGTGCTATCTTATTTCCCCAGTAAAGACCATAACCCCGCCAACTAAAACCGATACCTTTCGGATCAAATCTATAGGTTTGTCTATCATGAAACTTAGTAACGCCGAAAAGTTTCACACCTTGCCACTGTATCAGTCCAGCAGGATTCCAGAAGCCTCCGGTCGCATCGTCAGCGACAGCAGTAAAGGCATTTCCCATAGCCAATGCCCGTGCCCCGACATAATAGGGACGTGCAATTTCAAATGGATATTCTGTCTGTGCAACCGCAGTAATTGAACAGAAAGCGAAAACCCCCATACAGAGAGTTTGAATATATCGTCTAAAATGTTTGTTTATATTCATCTATCAGAATTCAGCATAATGTCCATTATAGTGACAAAAACTATACGCACCTGCTATATTATAGAAATTATGAGAGGATGTCAAGTATATGCCCTTAAATATATGCATTTAAAACTTGACAATATACGCAAAAATTGCTATGCTAATAGAGGAAACACGAATTAGAGAAACGGAATGGGGAGAAACGCAATGGGTTTTACTGTATACGATTACCGTAAAGATGTGCGTAATGTTCTGGTTACACCGCAGATACGCTCACGTTTTCTGAAGATGGAACCTGGTCAGCGTGCAGAACTCCATAGTCATGATCTGGGTCATGAGATATTCCTGATTTTAGAGGGTCGCGTGGAGTTTGAAATTGATGGGGAGAGGCAGGAGTTGGGACCTGGACAGATGTGTGTCGCATTGGCGGACCAACCGCATCGTGTAAGAGTGCTTGGGGATGAACCGATGACGATGTATCTATCTGTAACACCGCATATTCATCCGACACATACGCCACGCGCAGAAGATGGTAACCGTTTACCCCATAACTTTATGCCACCCCGTGCTTATAATGTGGAACCTGATTTGGATGTGTCTATATCGGATCTGGTTTCGCGTCAGATAGAAGTAACCCGCTGTCTTGCAGAACTCACACAGACGTGTGTCACCATTCAAGAGGAAATTGGACATCAGTTTCAAGATGCTGTTGATAGTGCAGATGAAGAAACCTTAATCTCGGCACGAAAAGCGATGTGGGAAGCACTCTATCCTGTTTTCAGAGTTGTTTCAGAATTAGGAGAAGTTTGGAATGAACTTGCTCCCCGCATGACAGAATAGGTTAACCGTGGTGCGTAAAGTTATTGTCACTATAAGTGTCAATTTTGGAATTTCATAAGCTCTTAATAGTAGTAGGCACTCTCCGAGTGCCGTCTCTTATGAAAAAGGTGACAAAATACTTACACACTCGGTTTACCGTTTTAATTTGCGTTGTTTCTAATATTTGTGTATAATTAAACAGAGGGTTATTTTGACTAACATTATATTATTCCATTTTGAAATCTAATTTTACTTGACAACGTATTTACAATTAGGATAAAGTAACGTCTTAAGCGCGAAGTCACGTTTGAACGATTCCGTTATGTGTTTTTAGTGACAGCACATTGATGTGGATAGTATCCCAAGTTTTTCTGATGAAACTTAAACTCAAACGTAGGATTAAATTTATACCGAAAGGTAGAAAAACGTCACAAAGTTAATGAATTTATTAAGGAGTGTTATATGAAAACTCAGCTTTTTAATAGGAGAGTGTTATTTTCCCTATTGGCTGTTGCAATGTGTTTTGGACTGACAGGATTGAGTTATGGTGCAGCTACCGTTTCTGTAGACCCTGCTACAATGGATTCTCCCGCTGTTGGTGAACAATTCACAGTAAATATTAATATTGCTGGTGGTGCAGGTGTTGCTGGATACCAATTTGATGTGGGTTTTGATTCGTCTGCGCTCAAATATATTTCAAGTGCAAATTCGGACTACTTACCTGCAGGTGCTTTTGCAGTTCCAGCTAAAGCTTCTGAAGGTAGCGTGCAACTTGCAGCCACTTCTCTTAGTGGTACCTCAGATGGAGATGGAACGCTTGCAACAGTAACATTTGAAGTGGTAGAGGTTAAAGCATCATCTATTGGACTTTCAGGTGTTATCATTTCTGATCAAGCTGCGACAGCGTTAGATGTCACGACTGCAGACGGAGCGATCACTGTCCCCGCACCAGAGCCTGATCCCGATCCAGACCCCGATCCCGATCCTGATCCAGAACCCGATCCTGATCCTGATCCCGATCCAGACCCCGATCCTGATCCAGAACCTGATCCCGATCCAGAACCTGATCCCGATCCAGAACCTGATCCCGATCCAGAACCTGATCCTGATCCAGAACCTGGTCCCGATCCAGAGCCTGATCCCGATCCTGAACCGGAACCCGTTGTTCCTGATCCCCAGATATTTTCAGTTACACTCACGAACCTGACTACTGGTGAACCGGGTATGGGTGGACAAATATTCTCACCTCCGATCTTTGCTGCACATCCTGCTGGTGCTAAGTTATTTCAACTGGGTATGCCAGCAAATGAAGCAATGGTGTTACTTGCTGAGAATGGTGATACATCAGGCCTCGCAGCCCTCGCTGCAGCAGTGAATGCAAGCGCGGTTCAACATGATGGTTTAGTTATTCCAGGGGCATCTGTTACGGTAATGGTGGCAGGAAACGCGATCAATTCCTCGCTCTCTTTTGCGACTATGTTAGTGTCTACAAACGATGCGTTTATTGGTAGAACTGATGTTCCCCTATATGATGAGGCAGGAATGCCAATATCCGTTACAATTCCGTTACAAGCTTACGATGCTGGTAGTGAACAGAACACCGAACGCGGATCCGATATTCCAGGACCTATCGGTCTATCTGCTGAAGAGGATCCTGAACATTCTAACCTGCGTGTTCCCACAGAAGGTGGAGTCATTACACCGCACACGGGTATCCTCGGCGTCGGTCAAGTCGCCGCATCATTTAATTGGACTGAACCCACAGCGACACTTACAATTGAACCTTATGTGCCAGCACCAGAGCCACCACCAGAACCCGTTTTCCCAACGTATGATGTAACTCTTGCTTCTGGTTTGAATATGATTTCACTTCCCTTAATGCCTCTTGATCCTGAAACCTTAATGCCTGTTGATTCTATCAGCGCAAAATCATTTGGAGAGATGTTAGGTGCGACAGTCGTCATTAAATTAGATGCATATTCACAGAAGTATGTCGGTCATGTTGTGAGTAATGGTGGTGATGGCTTCGATATTGAGGGTGGAAAAGGTTATATTGTCAACACACCTGATGGTGGGATGGTAACATTTACCGGTACTGCCTGGTCAAATGCGCCTGCTGAAGAAGAAGCAGCTGCAGCCCCCGCACTTGCAAATATTAAGAATGCTTGGGCATTTGTAGTTGCAAGTCGTTTTCAGGATCAAGTAAGTGGTGCTTCCTATACGCTCGCAGCTAAAAACCTACGCACAGGTGCAGTTACAACCCAGAAGATAACCAACGCAGATGGACAGCATACTGCTGTTTGGGCAGACCTGAGCTATAAGAGTGTCATACAAGCAGGGGACAAAGTTGAGATCGCGCTTGTTGATGATCAAGGCACAGTCGTTTCAGGTCCATTTGAACGTACAGTCCAAACAAGCGATATCCACAACGCTTATATGAGCGTTGAAATGAAAGTCGGTGATGTGCGTCCTAAAGAAACTGTACTCGGACAGAACTTCCCAAATCCGTTCAACCCAGAAACCTGGATTCCTTATCAGTTGAATCAAGACGCAAATGTAATGATTCAGATTTATAATGTTTCCGGTCATACGGTTCGGACGTTGAACTTGGGACATCAGTCAACAGGTTCTTACACGACGAACGCAACAGCGGCTTATTGGGATGGTAAAAACGACGCAGGTGAAGCTGTATCAAGTGGTATCTATTTCTATTCACTGAAAACAGCGAACTTCACTGCAACACGTCGGATGGTCATCTTGAAGTAGGTTAGTCATAATCGCACTATAACAAAAAACGCCCCGACTGCCGGTTTATCCGACTGCGAATCAACACCGATTGGCATCGGCGGTGGGGCGTTTTTTTACGTATATGGTAAGGAGACATTTTGAACAAACTCAAATACATCACACCTATCTGTTTTGTGTTATTCCTTTTCATTGTCAGTAGTAGCACTGTTTTTGCTTATTCATTTGGCCCACCGAAGGAACGGACAGGGGCTCCTAATGAAATGACTTGTGCAACGGCTGGTTGTCACACCGGTAACAGTTTGAACGCTGCAGGTGGTTCTCTTGTGTTGACAGTGCCTAAAACGTATGAACCCGGAGAAGTATACGATATAGTCGTTAAGTTATCCCGAAACGGTCAAAGACGATGGGGATTTCAGATGACAGCTCTAAATGGCAATAACGTGAGCGCAGGTTCTTTTAGCACTATAGATACAAATACGCAATTGAACCGTTCTGACAACAAATACATTGAACATACTGCTACGGGAACTGCTCAAGGAACACCTAACATGCACAGTTGGATGTTTAAATGGACTGCACCAGCTAACGATGTAGGTGCTATTACCTTTTATGCTGCAGGGAACGCTGCAAATAATAATTTTGGAACAAGTGGTGATTATATCTATACCCAATCAGCGACATCCGAAGTTCCTTATCACGACGTTTCGCTACGAGGTGTCGGTAATTTGACAAGACAGACAACTAATGCAAGTAGTGGAATACGTTATACAGTTCAGGTAAGGAACACAGGGAACATAGCCGATACGATTGCTCTAACGACATCAGGCGATGTCAGTGCTACATTAAGCCGAAACAGAGTATCTCTTGCTGCGGGTTCAAGCACAAATGTGACAGTTTCTATTCCAGGTTCAGCACTTACGGCAGCAGGTAAATACGATGTTAATGTAAAAGCAACTTCACAAGGGGATTCCACAAAAACCGCTGCGATAACAGCAACCACAACAATCCTTCCTGTGTATAGGGTTTCATTAATAGGTGTCGGAGATTTAACTACGGAAACAGCTGATGCAAGTGCGGGTGTCAGTTATCGGGTGCACATCACTAACAATGGCAACACGCGCGATACAATACGTTTGACAACATCTGGTGATGTTAATGCTACTGTAAGTTCAGGAACTATAACCTTAAATCAAGGCTCTTCTCAAACAGTAACCGTGAGGATATCGGGTACTGCCCTTACTGCAGCTGGTGAATACGAAGTAAAAGCCAAGGCAACTTCACAAGGGGATTCCACGAAAACTGCTGAGATATCAACAACTACAACAATCCTTCCTGTGTATAGCATTTCATTAGTAGGTGTCGGAGATTTAACTACGGAAACAGTTGATGCAAGTGCGGGTGTCAGTTATCAGGTGCGCATCACTAACAATGGCAACACGCGCGATACAATACGTTTGACAACATCTGGTGATGTTAATGCTACTGTAAGTTCAGGAACTATAACCTTAAATCAAGGCTCTTCTCAAACAGTAACCGTGAGGATATCGGGAACTGCTCTTACTGAAGCGGGTGAGTACAAGGTAACAGTCAAGGCTTCTTCACAAGGTGATAACACAAAAACTGCAGAAAAAACAACGACTACGACTATCCTACCCGTCTACGGTCTCTCAATAGAGGGTGTCGGTGATCTGGAGAGTGAGACCCCTGATGGCAGTGATGGTGCCGTCTATAAACTGCGTATCACGAATGATGGAAATACAGAGGACATCATTGATCTATCAACATCGGGTGATGCTGATGCGACACTGAGTACCGAATCTGTATCCCTGGCATCCGGTGCTTCAGAGGAAGTGACGCTGACAATCTCTGCTGATGGTCTAATGCTTGCCGGTGCATATTCAGTAAAAGTTACAGGGATTTCGAGAAATGATAACACAAAGACTGCTCAAAAAAATACGACCACGACCATCCTACCTGTCTACGGTTTCTCAATAGAAGGTGTCGGTGATCTGGAGACTGAAACCCTTGATGCCAGTGATGGTGTCATCTATAAACTGCGTATCACGAATGATGGAAATACAGAGGACATCATTGACCTATCAACATCGGGTGATGCTGATGCGACACTGAGTACGCAATCTGTTTCCCTGGCCTCTGGTGCTTCAGAGGAAGTGACGCTGACAATCTCTGCTGGTGGTCTAATGCTTGCGGGTATGTATGAAGTAATAGTTACAGGGATTTCGCAAAGTGATAACACAAAAACTGCAGAAAAAAATACGACTACAACCATCCTACCTGTCTACGGTTTCTCAATAGAAGGTGTCGCTGATTTAGAGACTGAAACCCTTGATGCCAGTGATGGTGTCATCTATAAACTGCGTATCACGAATGATGGAAATACAGAGGACATCATTGACCTATCAACATCGGGTGATGCTGATGCGACACTGAGTGCGGAATCTGTATCCCTGGCATCCGGTGCTTCAGAGGAGGTGACGCTGACAATCTCTGCTGATGGTCTAATGCTTGCGGGTATATATGAAGTAATAGTTACAGGGATTTCGCAAAGTGATAACACAAAGACTGCTCAAAAAAATACGACTACAACCATCCTACCTGTCTACGGTTTCTCAATAGAAGGTGTCGCTGATTTAGAGACTGAAACCCCTGATGCCAGTGATGGTGTCGTCTATAAACTCCGTATCACGAATGATGGAAATACAGAGGACATCATTGATCTATCTACATCGGGTGATGCTGATGCGACACTGAGTACGCAATCTGTATCCCTGGCATCCGGTGCTTCAGAGGAAGTGACGCTGACAATCTCTGCTGATGGTCTAATGCTTGCGGGTATGTATGAAGTAATAGTTACAGGGATTTCGCGAAATGATAACACAAAAACTGCTCAAAAAAATACGACTACAACCATCCTACCTGTCTACGGGCTCTCAATAGAGGGTGTCGGTGATTTAGAGACTGAAACCCCTGATGCCAGTGATGGTGTCGTCTATAAACTCCGTATCACGAATGATGGAAATACAGAGGACATCATTGATCTATCTACATCGGGTGATGCTGATGCGACACTGAGTACCGAGTCTGTATCCCTGGCATCCGGTGCTTCAGAGGAAGTGACGCTGACAATCTCTGCTGATGGTCTAATGCTTGCGGGTATGTATGAAGTAATAGTTACAGGGATTTCGCAAAGTGATAACACAAAGACTGCTCAAAAAAATACGACCACGACTATCCTACCTGTCTACGGTTTCTCAATAGAAGGTGTCGGTGATTTAGAGACTGAAACCCCTGATGCCAGTGATGGTGTCGTCTATAAACTCCGTATCACGAATGATGGAAATACGAATGATGTGATTAACCTATCAACATCGGGTGATGCTGATGCGACACTGAGTGCGGAATCTGTATCCCTTACCTCTGGTGCTTCAGCGGAAGTGACGCTGACAATCTCTGCTGGTGGTCTAATGCTTGCGGGTATGTATGAAGTAATAGTTACAGGGATTTCGCAAAGTGATAACACAAAGACTGCTCAAAAAAATACGACCACGACTATCCTACCTGTCTACGATTTCTCAATAGAAGGTGTCGGTGATTTAGAGACTGAAACCCCTGATGCCAGTGATGGTGTTATCTATAAACTGCGTATCACGAATGATGGAAATACAGAGGACATCATTGATCTATCTACATCGGGTGATGCTGATGCGACACTGAGTACCGAATCTGTATCCCTGGCATCCGGTGCTTCAGAGGAGGTGACTTTGACAATCTCTGCTGGTGATCTTATGCTTGCGGGGATGTATGAAGTAATAGTTACAGGGATTTCGCAAAGTGATAACACAAAGACTGCAGAAAAAAATACGACTACAACCATCCTACCTGTCTACGGTTTCTCAATAGAAGGTGTCGCTGATTTAGAGACTGAAACCCTTGATGCCAGTGATGGTATCGTCTATAAACTGCGTATCACGAATGATGGAAATACGAATGATGTAATCGATCTATCAACATCGGGTGATGCTGATGCGACACTGAGTACCGAATCTGTTTCCCTTGCCTCTGGTGCTTCAGAGGAGGTGACTTTGACAATCTCTGCTGATGGTCTAACGCTTGCGGGGATGTATGAAGTAATAGTTACAGGGATTTCGCAAGAGGACAATACCATCTCCCACGAGGTCTCGACTGCAACGACCATCCTACCCGTATATGATGTGAAGTTGGAAATTGTAGGAACTCGCACAGGTACAACGACAGATGCTGTGGAAGGCGTTACCTATCCGCTTAAAGTTACAAACAGTGGTAATATTGAAGATACGATACTTATCGGTTCTTCAGCAGAGGTAGGTATTGGTGGTGCGGTTCTCGGTTCATTCAGAAAAATGGATGATGAAGGACCACCAACAAGCCAGTTAGAAATCACACTTGCTCCAGGGGTGACCGAGGACGTGATGTTCATAGCATCAGGTGATCTACTCACACAACCGGGTGGATATGAAATAGAAGTTTCTGCGACTTCAAAAGGGGACAGCACAAAATCTGCTGCTATCACAACGTCAACGACAATTGCCGCTATACCTCCTGCCTACGGTGTTACGTTGGCTGGGGAAGGTGAGTTGTCAGAAACAACGGCGGATATCCTCACCGGTGTAACTTTTACTCTTGTATTGACAAACACCGGGAATACTGAAGATACGATACTTATCGGTTCTTCAGCAATGGTTTATATTGAGGGTAGTGTTCTGGGAAGTTTTAGTTTGTCCGACACACAAGAATCTCCAACTTTACAGTTAGAGATCATAGTCCCCGCAGAAGCATCTGAGACAGTGCTATTTACAGTCTCAGGTGATGCCTTCACAAAATCGGGAGACTATGAAATCACGGTTACTGCGACTTCACAAGGAGATAACACGAAAATCGCAGAATTAACGACGACTACAACAATTACACCTTTCTATAGTGTAAAGTTGGAAGGTAAGGATGCACTGACAGGTGATACAACTGATGCCATCAAAGGTGTCAGTTATGTGTTGACTGTTTCAAACGATGGTAACACAGATGATACGTTCCTGCTTAGTTCATCAGCAAAAGACGGTACTGTGGGAAGTGTTCTGGGTTCCTTCATTGCGTCAAGTGATCAAGAAACGCCTTTGAGTGAAATAGAGGTCATGCTTTCTCCCGGCACTTCTACAGAAGTTACGTTTACTGCTGCCGGTGATTTCCTTACAAAATCCGGAGAATATGAAATCACGGTTACTGCGACTTCACAGGGAGATAACACGAAGACCGCAGCATTATCAACGACCACCACAATTACACCTGTTTATAGTGTAAAGTTGGAAGGGAAGGATGCACTGACAGGTGATACAATTGATGCCATCAAAGGTGTCAGTTATGTGCTGATTGTTACGAACGATGGTAACACTGATGATACGTTTGTGCTTAATTCATCAGCAGAAGTTGGTATTGAGGGTAATGTTCTCGGTTCCTTTACGACATCAAGTGATCAAGAAACGCCTTTGAGTCAGATAGAGGTCATGCTTTCTCCCGGCACTTCTACAGAAGTTACGTTTACTGCTGCCGGTGATTTCTTCACAAAACCGGATGATTATGAAATCGTGGTGTCTGCAACGTCAAAATCCGATGAAACGGAGACCGCTGAACTCACAACTATAACTACCATATCGCCTGTGCCTTGGGATGTCAATGCGGATGGTACTGTAAATATATTAGATCTGGTTCAGGTTGCCAACCAGTTCGGTGAATCAGGAGAAGGACTTCCGGGTGATGTGAACATAGATGGTCAGGTGAACATACTTGACCTTGTGCAAGTTGCATCCTATATTGGTAAAACCCATGGAGAAATAGTCCAAGATTTACAGTAGTTTTACTCGGTTATTTTGATCTGATAGATCCGTAAATGTAAACCAAAACGTTTTTGAGGGAGATTGAGAAGAATATGCCATCAAAAGATCATGTAGGAAAATATCGTGTAGGGATAATCGGGTGTGGTGGGATTGCAAACGCGCATGCACGTGGGTATCAAGGTGTTGAGCAAACAGAAATAGTTGCGCTTGCGGATCCGGTACAATCTGCTCTTGACAAGTTCGCCACTACTTATGATGTCCCTGCGGAAAGTTGTTATCTGGATGCGCGTGAGATGTTAGACAATGAAGATCTTGATATCGTGAGTGTGGCTACGTGGCACAAACTCCACGCACCTATGACGATAGCAGCATGTGCTCGCGCCCCGAAGGCAGTTCTCTGTGAAAAACCGATGGGTGTAAGTTTAGGGGAATGTGATGAGATGGTAATCGCTGCGAACAGAAACAGTGTCAAACTCGTCATTGGTCATCAACGTCGGTTTAATTCTGCTTGGACAGATGCACGTAACCTGATTGCTGATGGTGCAATTGGCGAACCGAGACAGATTGTATGTCACGGTGGTCAAGGATTGTTGAATGACTGTTCACACCTTTTTGATATGATGCGATATGTTCTCAGTGACCCAGCACCACAATGGGTCATCGGAAACGTTGAACGTAAGACAGAACGATACGAACGAGATATACAGATTGAGGACAGAAGTGCTGGGATAGTCGGATTTTCAGATGGATGCATCGGCATGCTTTTACAGGAAATCGGCAGACCCAACTACCAAGGTGGCATTGTCTACGGAACAGATGGAATTGCAGATGTAACGGAGGGACGCGTCAGACTTCTCAACAACACGTCAACAGATTGGGAGGAACGTCCATCAGATGGCATAAATCAGCACGTCGCCCAGGCACAAGAATTAGTAGAATGGCTTGATGGCGGGGAAGAACACCGCGGGGAAGCGAAACACGGTCGCGCAGCGATTGAGATCATCATGGCGATTTACGAATCCGCCCGGATGCATGAAGTGGTGCAACTGCCTTTACGCACCCATGCCAATCCACTTGATCTCATGATAGAGAACGGTGACTTACCAGTAGAACGACCCGGAAGATACGACATCCGGGCATTCTTATTGCGCGGCGAAGCGATGAAACCTGAATAGTATTACTTTTTCAGGACTTAGAAACCATGAAGATTACGCAAGGTGTTAGTGTAGGTTTAGCAGCACTCAGACGGAATAAGTTGCGTTCCGTATTAACCACGCTTGGGATTATTATCGGCATTGCAGCTGTTGTCGCGGTCGTATCTGTAGGGGGTGGTGCCGAACACCTGATACTGATTGAAATGGAGCGTGCCGGTGGCGCAGGTATGATCGTCTGTTTCCGAAAAGAATATATCCGTAGGGATGATGGTAGGTATATTAGGAATACACATCCAGAATATATTGAATATGGAGACCTTTCGTTTATTCTTGACAATTGTCCTTCAGTAAAGGTTGCTGCTGCCCAGTCGGGTATGCAGCGGCGTGTATCGCACAAACACGTCAATCAAATGCTTCAGATTCATGGGGTTACGCCCCTGTTTCAAGATGTCAATAACTGGTATGTTAAAATGGGTCGTTTTTTTACCGAAGAGGATATGCAACGGGCTGACCCTATCTGTTTAATCGGTTCTGAAGTGCATAAAGACCTATTTCACATGGACAACCCAATTGGCAAAGAATTGAAAATTGACAGAAGGCGGTTTACCGTCATCGGTGTTATGGAGGAGAAAGGCAATCAGATGGCAACCGAGGGGTGGGATAATCGTGTGATTATGCCGCTCACGACTTTGGGTAACCGTTTTATCGGCAAGATGAGAGGTTTGAATTGGATCATGCTGTTCGCGCAAGCAGAGAATTATGAAAAAGTTGAACAAGCAGTTGCAGAAATCAAAGTCGCCTTTAGACAATTGCATGAAGATGAGAAATACTTCGATTTTTTCACCGCTAAAGAGATGATCAAACAGGTCGGACAAGTCAGCCGAATTGTACAAATACTTCTGGGGGCAGTGGCAAGTATCGCTCTATTTGTCGGTGGGATCGGTATTATGAATATTATGTTGGTTTCCGTGACAGAAAGAACACGAGAAATTGGATTACGGAAATCGATAGGTGCAAGACGTGCTGACATCCTCACACAATTCTTGATTGAAGCGATTGTTTTGAGCATCTGTGGCGGTCTCATCGGTATTTTTATAGGAAGCGGACTTGCGACCGGTTCAGGATGGGTCATCTCAAAATTTTTGATTAAGGATGCGAATTGGCCTGCAGTTGTATCTATCCAAGCAGCGATAATCGCATTCTGTGTCTCAGCTTTCATTGGTATATTCTTCGGGATCTATCCAGCAAACAAAGCTGCAGGTCTCACACCGACAGAGGCTTTGCGTCACGATTAAGCCACTTCAGTTTCAGTTGTCAGTGGCAGATAATTATGGAGGTAGAAGCAATGGCAAGGACAATGATGGAAAGCAAACAGAAATATCGTATTGCACCGACAGGTTTCACAAAAGAACAGTGGGATACATTCAACGAAGAAGGTATTATCTTTATAGAGGATGCTATTTCAGAAGATGCTACCCAGACGTATATTGATGCAATAGATCGTGTTGCAGCTTCACATCCGAAATATAAACCTGGTGGATTTCTTCACATGGAGAACATTGTTGAACGCGATCCTGTTTTTGCTGACTTAATTGATAATGAACGACACATCGGTTTTGCTTACGATATTTTTGGTGAACTTCTGAAACTTCATCAGAGTCAGTTCTTCTTACGACCTCCCGGTGGAAAACAGTATAATCAGTGGCATCCCGATGGGGCACGTGCACTGCCTTACGGTGTATTCTCTCCAAACCTACCATTACAGATCAAGATCGGATACTGGTTAACGGACCTACCGCGCAAGAAGATGGGTAACCTTGTGGTGTTACCAGGAAGTCATCGGCATCAGTATATGGATGGATACGATACACATAAACGTATTCCTGGAGAATTGGTTGTTTGTCCACGCAAAGGCACGATGACGGTGATGCACTCCAGCATCTGGCATCGTGTTGAAGCAAACGAAAGCGATGTTGTGCGTTATAACATCTTCGTTGCGTATTGTCCATCGTGGTTGACACCTGCTGATAGGTTTCATTCTACTTCGGAATGGTTACAAACACTTAACCGTGAACAGCGGATTATTATGCGTAGTTATAGTCACGCGTATCACAATGCCAAACCACCAGCATCTGAATTTCCGCTTTTTTTAGAACGTGCATCTGGTGTTGATAGTGACGCAGAGAAGTATTTGGATCATGTTCAACTTCATAGACGTAAAAGGTTAACGATGCATGAACGTCTGGATTCACTTTAAGGGGTAAATACTGATGAAATCGTTTTTCCTCAAGGACATGCAGTATCGTCGTGCAAGGGTTGTTTTAACATCCCTCGGTATCACCGTGCTGATCTCACTGATTCTGCTATTAGGCGGGATAATGAATGGCATGCGTATCCAAGCGCAGCAATATGTGAAATCTACAGGTGCAGACATCTGGATTTCTGCTGAAGGTTCGGGAGGTGCGTTTATCGGTTTTTCTCTGCTGATTGAGGAGTATATGGCACGCCATAATGCCGCGCGTGAACTTAAAGAAGGGTCACTTTCTCCGTTGATTTTTGCCCAGGCACGTCCAATAGTCCGGGGAAAGTCTACAAAGGCAATCGTGGTCGGGTATATGACAGACAAATATGGAGGTCCTAAACAGGTTTTAGATGGAGAGGGTAGGATGTTCAAATCCAGTGAATTTCAGGACTACCGACCAGAAGACCCAATTCCACTTGAGATTATTGTTGACGAAAAGATGGGACTTGAGATCGGGGAACAAATTACCATTGGCACTGACGCAGTAAAGGTGGTTGGAAAAACAAGCAGCTTGATGTTTGTATTGGATACGCCTTTGATCTTTATGGATGTTCGTGTTGCCCAAAAAGTGCTTCTTGGGAACTATCCGCGCGTGAACATGATGATTGCAAAAGCGAATGAGAACATGGAACCGGAAAAGGTTGCTGCTTTATTTGATGCTTTAGAGGATATTGAAGCACGGACAATGAATCAAACCCTCAATGACATCATTGCATATTATGTTGATGAACCAATGAAGGCAGTGCAGTTTTTACGGGTCATGTTGTGGATAGTTGCCGGTCTACTCGTAGGGATGATTACGTATGTTACGATGCTGGAAAAGACACAGGAAATTGGCGTGCTGAAAGCGATAGGTGCATCTAACACCTATGTCATGACACATCTATTGAAACAGGTCGCTCTTATTTCGGTTGCAGGTGTTACGATAGGTTTTTGTCTTGCTTATGTCTTTGCTGCTGCTGCCCCAATTTTTGTAGCGATTAATCTCGTTGAATCCATCATCGTTGCAGGAATTAGTTTTATCGTGTGTTGTGGAAGCGGTTACCTCGCTGCGCGTAAAGTGATAATGGTTGATCCGTTGATAGCATTTCGTGGTGAGATTGATGGGGGTATGTTCCGACGACCTCCATCTGTTGCCTATACGGATGCTTGAAAAATAGGATCACACGGTTTTCAATAAGGATATTGATTATGACTGCCATTATAGAAGGAATTGGTTTGACCAAAAGATTCGGTTACGGAGATGCTGCTGTTGTTGCAATTGATTCGGTAGATATCCACATTAACGAACGGGAATTAGTGATGATTATGGGAGATAGTGGATGCGGCAAAACGACTTTGATTAGTCTCCTTGGATGTATCTTAACACCGGATGCGGGTGAACTGCGTATAGATGGTGAAGAGATAGGTCTAACTGGACAAGATCTGAGCTTAATCCGCAGACAGAAGATCGGTTTTGTGTTCCAGCTGTTTCATTTACTTCCCTATCTGACAGCACTTGAAAACGTAAGGGTTGCGATGGATATCGCTAAAACAGATAAATCTGAAGCAGAGAATAGATCAATTGAACTGCTGACGAGAGTTGGACTGAGTGATCGTCTCCACCATAGACCCGCGCAGATGTCTGGTGGTGAGAAGCAGCGTGTCTCTTTTGCAAGAGCACTTGCCAATCGTCCCAAAGTCATCTTCGCTGACGAACCGACTGCTAATTTAGACAGTCGTCAAAGTGATAACCTTATGAATTTAATTCAGGAATTGCGGCAAGAACACCAAACAACTGTCGTCATCGTAACCCACCATGAAGGTTTGAAGGAAAATGCTGATCGGATAGTATACATGAAGGATGGGAAGGTAATTACATCATGAAAAAAAATATCGGTCTTATACGTTTTTATAGTCTCCTTTTTGTTTCAGTATTATTTACGTTTCTGACTGTTGCCCCGCTTGCTGCTCAATTTTCTGTTGAAGAGGACAATTTCCTTACCAGTGGCTTCTATGGAGGGGGTTTGACTTTTATAGACGGATCCGCGTATGCACGAGTTCAGATTCAACCCGATATACCACTCGGTAAATTCGGTTTAGGCTTAGACCTTGTCTTCCTCTTCAATCCTTATGCGGAGGGGGACGAACCGAGATTTCTTGCTGAAAATGGTGAAGCTTGGGACAACGCGAGCACATGGTTAAGGTTGATACGTTATATCCGCTATG
The DNA here is from genome assembly GCA_965205065.1 of Candidatus Poribacteria bacterium. Classification (GTDB taxonomy): domain Bacteria; phylum Poribacteria; class WGA-4E; order WGA-4E; family WGA-3G; genus MSPOR6. The sequence continues at coordinate 1,007,875 of CBDBFT010000001.1, forward strand.
CTCAACCGTACGATCCATTTTACTTTCGTCTCGGTGAATTTGATTATTTGACAATTGGTCATGGGTCTATTATGTCTGGGTATTCTAATCATGACCGGCGCGGACTCCACCTGAATGTTAGTAAAACTGACCGTAGTTACGGCATTGAGACGATGTTGAATGACCTCGGGAACCCGAGAATCTTCGGGGGACGCGGTTTTGTTCGTCCCTTTCTACGTCCTGAGAATAATAATCTATTTACAAGATTTGAGGTCGGCGCAACGTATATCACAGATATTGATCCAGATAGCATGGTTGAAGATGAAGAACCCTTTCATGCTCTTGGTGCCGATATAGGGTTTCCAATTATTGAGAGAAGTTCATTCCGACTTGATCTATACAATGATATTGCGGTGCAAACAGCACCTTTAGCTCCTGAGCATACAGTGATGCAGGATTCGACGCCTGTAGATGATACGTTACAATCTGACCAGTCCAACATAGGTCTTGATTCAACGATGTCAATAGAAACGATGACGGATAAAGAGGAAACATCAGAAACAGAAATAACGTGGGGCAACGCTACAGGTATCGGTTTTGCTGCGAACAGTATTTTATTCAAATTTGAATATCGCATATTTAGTGATGGCTACATACCTTCAGTATTTGATTATACTTATGAACTCGGAACACCAGTATTTTGGGGTTATGAAAAAGGTGATGAAGCCAGACGGGGTTATTTCTCACAGATTATTTTGAAACCGATACCTCAGTTACATCTGTTAGGTGCTCTTGAAAGATACAATAATAACACATCTAAGCTCTATATCGGTGCAAAGGAATCGGGTTTAATACCACGTTTTCAGTTTCGCGCGTTCTACACCAAACGTAATATTGGAGAAGATGGTGAGACAGGTTTCTTCACAGATCTTGTAGATTTAGATGATAAGTCCGCTTTTAACATAGAAATCAGGTATGCTGTAGTTCCACCTATTCAAATGATATTGGTATACGAGTATCGGTTCCGGCGTGTAGAAACTGAGGATGGTCGTTCACAGTTTGAACCCTATCGCACTACCTCTGTTGCAGTAGGCTATAACCATAATTTCTAACGTAGTAGATAGTCCAGACTAAACTTGTGGGTATAAGTAAGAGTCGGCTTGTGGAGTTCCCTCCTACCATAAGCACTCCATTGGTAGGAGCGATCTCCAAATCGCGACCTTTACCCGAAGAATTAGAATTGACTATATAGTAGACAATGAAAGTTGCATTTAATGGAACTGACAGACACAAATGATGTTTCGGGCAAAAACAGTATTAATTTTTCTAAGCAACGTAGTGCGTTAAAAGGTGTTTCGCAGTGGATTTTTGAGATTTCTGCAGTCTTCTTTGTTGCTGTTTATATCTATAGTGCTGGTTTCGGTTCTGCTGCGGAACAGTATCATCTCGGTTTATATCTTCTCTTCACATTTTCTCTGATCGGTATTATATACAAATTCCGTCAAAATTCACCTGCCTTTCGTCCTTCCATTTTTGATATTATACTTGTTGTATTGAGCATAGTTTCGATCGGTTATTGGATTATTGAATATCCCGATCTTGCGAATCGTGCTGGTGCATATACAGGTGTAGACATTGTGATGGGGGGAATTGGATTGCTGATTAGTTTTGAAGTGAGTCGACGCACTGTTGGGTGGGGATTACCTATTATCGCAGTGGTAGGTGTTTTATACGGTCTGTTTGGTCGTTATATGCCGGATGCTATTTCACATCCAGGATTCTCAGTTCGTAGAATTATTGAACATTGCTATTTTAGTCAAGCGGGTGTATTCGGCATCATGGCGAATGTGATGGCGACCTATGTCATTCTATTTATCTTTTTCGGTGCGTTTTTAGAAAAGTCTGGTGTAGGACAGTTCTTTATTGATTTACCGATGTCACTTACGGGACGTTCTGTAGGGGGTGCTGCCAAAGTGTCGGTTGTCACCTCCGGTTTTTTCGGTTCTGTTGCGGGTAGTGCGATTGCCAACACGGTTACAACAGGGGCATTTACGATTCCGTTGATGAAACGGACAGGTTTTCGTCCACACATTGCTGGTGCAGTTGAAGCATCAGCATCTGTCGGTGGTCAATTCCTTCCGCCTGTGATGGGGGCTGGTGCTTTCTTGATAGCAGAACGGACAGGCATTCCGTATAGCAGAATTGCACTGCTTTCAGTTGTACCAGCAGTTCTTTATTTTTTGTCTGTTTGGGTCATGATCCATTATGAGGCAAAGAAACAGGGACTTGAACCAATTCCTGCGGACGAAATACCGAAGCTATTGACGCTCTTAAAGACGGGATGGTTTTACGTATTACCGTTGGTAACGTTGATCGGCTCTCTTATGTTGGGTTATTCCGCATATAAGGCGGCTTTCTATTCGATCCTTGTAACGATAGTCGTGAGTTATTTTCGTCCAGAGACACGGTTGACCCCGCGGCGAATCTTGGAAGCGATGGTTACGGGTGCTAAGAACTCACTCGCTATTGGTGGCGCAGTTGGTACAATCGGTATCATCGTAGGTGTCATTGACTTGACGAGTTTAGGTAGGATATTTCCGGATTTGGTGTTAGCGGTAGCTGGAGATAACCGTGCAATTGCAGTAGTGTTGCTCGCTTTAGCGTCATTGGTTCTTGGTATGGGAATTCCCGTCACTGCAGCATACTTAATCACATCAGAACTTGCTGTGCCAATCTTGACAACGCCTGAAATGGGTATTTCAATCATCGCCGCACACCTGATCATCTTTTGGTTGAGTCAAGATTCCAATATTACGCCACCTGTTGCATTGGGGGCTTATGCGGGTGCTGCGATAGCCCGTGCGGATCCGTGGAAAACAGGATGGGCATGCTTTAAATTTGCAAAACTGCTCTATATCATGCCGTTACTGTTTGCGTATACACATATCCTATTTAATGGAACAGTATTGCAGAATGTATTATCTATCGGTACAGCATTGGTTGGTACTGTGATATTCTCCATTTTGACTATGGGTTATTTTAATCGGAAAACGCATTGGTATGAGTCTATACTACTTGCTGTTGCAGCGTTTCTTGCGTATGCCTATAATATCTGGACATTCATCACAGCATTAGCACTTGTTGCGACTGTTTCCGTACTTCAGAAGCGGACAGAGTAGTTTTACTGTCTGTGTGTGTCGGTGATCGTTTGTAGTCGCTTGAGTATATTATCTGCAGCACGACGTGAAGCATTGTCATTGAATTCATCCACAGCGTTTCCTGCCCGAAATACATTCCCACGATAGTATCTTAAGAAGATATAGTATGTCCACATGAATGCGTCAAGATAATTTTGGTCAAGCATGCCATCAACCGCGACGAAACCGAGAGCACCATTGAGTAGGAATGCGTTTAGTCCTCCTCGCCAATTTCCTGCGTATATCTGTCCTGTCCCCGGAAGGATTGCGGATAACATCCTTGCGACTCGTGCAGATTTTCTGGGTTGATTGATCGCTATGTTGAGTAAATTGTCAAGCGTTTCATCTTCAGTATAATCCTTTAATAACTTCTGTGCTTCCTCCCATCGAAACTGGTAAATAAATGCAACAACTTGTAGGAACAGTGCGCGCTGATACAACGTTCCAGTAGGATGGCGGAGAGACACTTTTATCAACTCAAGACGTGCAAGATCATAGTTCTGTGATGCCAGAAGTATAACAGCAAGATTCAGTTGATATTCCGACTTTGTATCTTCTTCAAAGGCATGTAAAACCGCGTTCCGCATCGCTAAGATTGACTCTTGCCAAAATCCTTGTTCTCTATATGCATGTCCGATTTTGTAATAAACTGTTGCGGTTTGGATATGGTCTGGATGAAAAAAGAGAAATCGTTTATATTCTGTTATCGCAGCTTCATAATTTCCGATCTTTGCAAAATGGTCGCCAAGTGTGAGAGGTGTGAGAGGATTTTCTTCTGCTATAGCGGAATCATTGCAGAAAAGTAGAATGACGAGCAAAAGGATAGATAATTCTGAGCGATTCAAATACATGAAGTTTAATTACAATATACTCAAAAATGCGTTTAGGAAGAGTGGCATAAGAAAACTACCTTTTCCTTCATTTCTATATATCACCATAAACAAAAATCAATGACTTTGAAAGACAGGAACTCATATAAGGGATTATAGCACTTTTTTGCAGTTTTTTCAAGCACATATAGACAATACTTTCAGAAAAGTTTGACATTCGTAGGAATTTTGGTTATAATAGTGAACTCATATTGAGTATAACATGCGGATGTGGTAAAATAGGGGAAGAACGGGAGATATTTTGTGTCCTTTTCTTTCCGCCTTAGATTCCCATTTAATTTACATTCTCAGCCCTTACTCGCTAATAGTTCAGTGACAATATGACTACTTATAAATAATTTCTTTTGATAAAGTTATGGATGACTTCGGATAACTGTTAGCAATTCCTTAGATGTTACTACCTATGAGTTCTGTGTCTATATATTGTCTATATATTATGAAAGGTGTTTTATGCAGCAATTTGGAAAAATCCGTTTGCCGCATTTTGCGTAAGCTCGGTAGAAATAAGAGCCTGAAGGTAATGGTCTAAATTTCCTATGGCAGTACACTTTATTTACCTACACTTGTGTTTTTACATATAAGGAGAAATTTCTTATGAGAAATAAAATGAAATGGAGGATCGCTATCCTCATTCTCTTACTCGGTACTGCAGCCTTGTTTATTATCATGAACGAGTTGGCAGAAGATAACAAGCTGGAGGACCAGTTAAAAGAAGCAGAAGAATTGGTAAATCAGATCAAGCAAAAACAGATGTTAAAGGATCATGCCCCTGCTGCTGAAACACTTGAACAGACAGAAACAGGGACAGGGACAGTAGCAGAGACAGAGCCAGATCCAACTTATGAACAAGATATGGAATCATATTTGAAGGGACTTTCTAAAGAGCAACTAAAGCAAATCTATGATTCATTTTATACAAGACTCGGCTTAAAGCCCCCGCCACCTGGCTATGAATATAAATGGGCGGATATTGATGTTCCACTTTTAGATGAAAATGGTAACCCTGTTTTACATAAAATAGGGGATCCGTATGTAGATATTGCTATAGAAATAGGATTTGCTCCCACGAAAGAGGAATTTGAAGAACTCAACCAACTCAAAGAAGACTTAGGTCTAGCTGAGTTTAGAGGCGAGGTTGATCGGGCTGCATCTCTAACGCAAAAGATAGAAACACTTGAAGCATTAGTACAACGCGAACGTCCTGTTCTAAAAACCACTATGTGGATAGGTGAACCTGGTACATATGATAGGGAGCGTACCCGGAAAATTGCACATCAACAGTTAAATGAATTACTTAGATCTTATGATTTAGAACACTTAATATACGTTGAGTAGATAATCTTATTACTTTGAGGAGTTTAGCATGAAAACGATTAAATGGACAATTTCTATTCTTATTATAATTTTTTGTTTTATAGTTACCTTAGGGACTTTAAAGAGTATCAGAGCACACAAAGACCTCTGGACATTAAGTTTCGGGGACCATGCCGTTACTTCACAGTTTTTTGAAAGTACTACACCTGAAATTTCATGTAACATTGATTCCAAGGCATTTACTTATATCAAAATTAAGAGTATCATTTTTTCCTATTCTTATTCTCCCTAAGGTTTTCCTTCATCACCTTCCAGACACATTTCTGTATGCAAGCGAGTGCGTCTATTCCTTCATCCTACAAACCATTCTTGAAATTGTTCATCTCCGGATGTATTTTAATCTTCATACGGGACTAAAAGACTTGTGGATAACCATTTTCTATAAACAAGGCATTCCTACGGGACCTCAGGTGCTGCTCATGCAGGTACCGCATGCCTATTGTCAATCCGGGGATAAGACGCGGGTATAGACATCCTTGAGAGGTATATTCACATTCAATGGAATTGAACTTTAGGACATTTTCTGGTGCTTCAAACGGCTTTCCTACCCACTGAGTCTCAATCAGACGTAGGTGTTCAACACACCTACTATCTTGTGATACAAGGATATATTCTCACAAAGTTGCAAGTTCCTGATAATGTGCAAACTTTTTGGCTTTGTCAGACACCTCGCCCAATGGCGAAAGCACCTCTACGATAAGAATGGTGTTCAAAAACATTATCTTCAAAACTGGGTTTATCGTACACAACAACGACATCTGGATAGAAATAAGAACCTGTCGGTTTCGTTTTAACACACATATCGCTACTGTAAACTAAACAACCACTCCCTCTTAATTGGAGATTAAGTTCAGTCGTAATATCTAAGGTGATAAGATTATGTGCGTTACTCGCTCCGGACATTGCGAATATTTCACCGTAGATGTATTCGCTTTGATCTTGCTCTGCGTTCCGCTGAGAGGTATTCCTCAGGTGTATCGCAAGCACTACCTAATCGAGACTTGTGCAAAAACTGTACACATCCCAGAATAGGGTGTGTAAAGTTTTTGCACAGAAGATTCAGGAGCATATCCACCTCCTCAGCACTTTCCGCGATTCAGACAGATTACACGTCAGAATCGAGGAAGGCACGGAGAACACAGAAAACACAGAAAAAGAGGGTTTTGCTAAAATCGTCCAATAATCATCAATTTAGCGATTCCCAAGACCATGCCTGTAGCACATTCATCCTTGATTGTGCTTCTTCCTCCAACCCCATTCTTCCCTCGTTATCCTTCTCCCTACCCCAGCCATCTTGATATATCTGTAGCACATTCTGTTAGATTGTGCTTCTTTCTTCCACCCATACAACCCTCTAACCTTCCATCCTTCCATCCTTCCATCCTTCCACCCTTCCACCCTTCCTTCTTCTTTTCTTCCAACCTTCCTCCCATCCCATTCATCCATCATTCCCCTTCTCCCTACCCCATCCATTTTGATATATCTAATGCAGAATACCAAACGCGTATTCTGCCACATTCATCCTTGATTGTGCTTCTTCTACAACCTCCATAAGCATCAATTTAAGGATATTCCCTCTTGTTGGCAGGCTATATTAGTCCGATTTTAGCCCATACATTTCGCACCGCTCGTGCTTGCGTTTTCGGGGGAATCGCGTTCTATATACACCTTCCGCTCCGCTGTTGCTGATATGCGATTTTCCAAAGCCTCAGAGAGGTGAAAGGTGTATAGTCCGCATGGATCCAGTCCATAGCAAGTCCCAGAGGGGCGAAAGGTGTATCAAACGCACTCACGTTTTTCACGCAATTGTCGTCTATGGTGCGTCTTTCTACAACCACATTCATCATTCATAACACGAGTCGTAATTATTGATAGTCGATAATTGCTGCAATTGCATTATTTTCGTAGAAATCTGCCATCTCCTTTGCTTGTTCGCTCAGGATAAGGTGTCTCTCTTTCTTTGGCAATGCTAAGAATTGACGACGTTCACTAAGTGACATATCAGGAGTTGTCTGTCCCGTTTGATTAAGGAGGCGTTCTACATCCTTTTCGGTTATCAATTCATCGGAAAGTGCCTGATGTACCTGTTGGCAAAATCGCTCTGGCTTTTCAGGAGGTATGTCTATCGGTTCACTCTTTTTCCAACCCAATTTGTTGATGTCAACACACCATTTCTTATAGTAGGCATCCGTAATAATCTCCAAATCTCTGAGGCGGTAGAGTATGGCTTGAATGCTCATAGTGTGTTCTGTTCAGATATTTGTTCCTGCAGCCATATCCGTTTTTCGATCTCTTCCGCAACAAAAGCTTTTATCCGTTCTTGTTCCTTTTTACCCAATTTAGTGCGTTTTCGGAAAGCAATCAGTTCAACATCACAAGGCGGTTCACCCCACAATTGTGCAGACTTAATGCCAAGTGCGACAGCAATTCGATTGAGTGTCTTTGCTGATGGTTGTCCAGTTCCCTTTTCATATTTTGACAAAGTTGAGCTGCTAACAAAACGATCAATAGCAGTTTCAAGGTCAGCAAGAGACATCCCACGAGCGATTCTAAATCTTTTCAGTCGTTCACCTAACATACTAAAATCCTTTTGGTAGGGGGTAGGGATGGGTTAATTCCCTGTTAAATGAACAGTATAACAGATTTGTTCTCTGTTTTCAATTGAAATATAAGAAGGGTGTATAAAGTTCTGATTACTTGTCTGAACCTGGATAAGACTCCCTTCACGAGCCGAGATTCAGACAAATAGTGTGACAAGAAATTTACACACCCGATTAGAAGATTCATCTTGAGATTTTGGGATAGGTAAGGTATGATATATGGTAAACTATTCTGTGCATAGTATCAATACCTTCACCAATTATCCTGGATTTAGATTGGTTTGGGTGTCAGAGGCATTCAATTGTCAATAAATTGCATGTACTGAGAAATGTTTCCTCTGTAGGAGCGATCTCCGAATCGCGACTAAACGCTTTGATAGTCGGGAATCGGAGTTCCCTCCTACAGAAGAGGAGTTGTTATGTTCATTGGATAATATTTGTAAAAAACTGCGAAAACTCGACAATTGAATGCTTCTGGTTTGGGTGTTGTGAATAACTGAAAAAAGTGCTATAATTTCTAACATGGTTTTTTGTCCTTTGTTTTATTATTATTATTATAGTGCAAAACTATAAGATAAAAACCCATTTTATTCAACTATTTTGAGGGTTTTCTCTTAAATAATGATACCAAGTTCGGTTTTCCCGATTTTTAAGATGTCATAAACGTACCCATTGATGCGAAATCTCGCAAATAAGGCGATCGTTAGATTTACCATTTCCACACTCTTCGAAACGATAATAGACTTGCGCTTAAAACGCCCAAACCAATGCCGCATCAAACAATTGTTGCGTTCAATACCGTGCGTTTCTGCTTTGTCCTGAACTAACTTATCTTTGGGCAGAACCGATTCATAAACCTGATAGTTATCCGTATAATAAACCTTCACATCCCATTTTTCCAAACGAGTCATTAGTTTCTTCAATGTCGCTTTATCCCGATCACCACACTCCCAGGCAATAAGTTCTCCAGTATCACGACACAAAGCTTTCCATATCCAGAGTTTCTGCTTTTTTTTTTCAAATAGTGCCACATCTCATCAAGTTCAAGCACGACAGTATCGGTTTCCTGGGGTTCAGGGGGTTTCGCATGTTCAGCACCGAATTTTCTTATCCATTCAAGGATAGTGGAAGGGGAGGCTTGAAGCATTTTTGCGATGGCGTTCATAGAAAGTCCATGGCAATAGAGAAAAACTGCAAGTGCTTTCTCAGCAAGGGGTCTTCCCCGGTATGTGTGGTTTTCTGTCCACTGATAGTTGCAATCTTTACATTTATACCTTTGTTTATCGTTGACGCGTCCATTTTTGACGAAGTGTGGGTGTTGACATCTTGGGCAATTCATGTGAGTTTCCTCCTGATGGGTGTATAGGTTTACTTTTAGCATAGTCTGCTTTTTTATATGTGTCAAGAAAAATATTGTAATTTGCTTGACACTTTTTTAGACAGTTGTTATACTACTTAAATACTGAATAGGCAATGAGGCAAGAGCGGTACGAGGGAACTCTGTCTCATTATTTTACCGAAAACCCTCACTATTTTTGGCGAAGGTATTGTAAAAAGATAAAAGCATGAAATGTGAATATTTTGGACTGGTAGTCCCACTGGTTTTTGTCGCAGTATTCCTTACAATCCTTCCTGTTATCCAAGGATGCAGTGGACAAAGTGAGATACCAGATGATCTAACCGAGTATAAAGAAGAAGAAGGTTTCGCGCGCACGTCGCCACCCATACTAAAAATTGGAAAGATCCTATTCTCAGAAAAGTACCTTGATGGTGGAGATACCAACACGCTTTCCATCCCCATTAGCAACGATGGCAACAACGATGCGAGAAACCTTACTATTCAAATTAGGATTTCCACTGATCCGAAAGATCTAAAGGAAGACGTGCTGCTCTCTGAGATTACAGAAGTCCCAACTATACCAAAAGGAAGTGAAAAAACAATTCTCATTGATATTACGGGATCTGCTACACTTTCCAATGGCACAGCAAAAATAGAAAGTTACCTCGTTGATTCAAATTATAAAAAAGTAATTGCCATCGAACCTGTTAAATTTAAGACGCGACCTGTTGTAATACCTAAATTGGAACTGGGAGAATATAGCTTTACAAACGCAGAAACCGGTAAATCTGATATACGTTTGTTTGACAAGATAACATTAAAGTTTGATGTGCTCAATAATAGTAATGTAGCAGCAGAAAATACTAAAGTTTATGTTACAAACGTGCAAGCTGGAGTGCTACTATTAGTAAATAATCAAATAAAGGAATGGGATACCGCAGTTTTTAAAGAGGAAAATATAGGTAAGAATAGTAAACTGAAGTATACACTAATATATTTGACGAACAACGATTTTAAAGATGCTAAGCTTGAATTTGAAATTGAAGCAACCACAGATTTTTATATAACAAAATCCACTATCAAAAAAATCCGTTTCTCACAAACAATAAAACACACAGTCAAGCGGAAACTGAAAACACAGGGAGAGGTAAACATAGGATCTGAAGATGACGAAACACCATTGCATGAGAAAAACAAATAAAACATGAGGTGCCTGGCTTACACACTTTTATATTTTCTGTAATTGGTATCATCTGTATGAAGTGCCAGCGATTTTTCAGACCATAATTTCGTAAAGTTAAGACAAGTTTTTACGTTGAAATTCTACAGGTGTCAAATACCCTAACGCCGAATGTGGGCGTTTCCGATTATACACTTGTGTGATAAAATGCCCAATGTAAGCTCTCGCTTCGTGGATGTCCTCATAGTCGTTGAGGTGAACTTCTTCTTCCTTGAGAGTGTGGATAAGTCTTTCAGCATATTCGTTCTCCCAAGGACACCCTCTACGGGCGACCAATACCTCAACCTTATGTTGCTTTAACATTGAAACGTAGACTTTTGACAGATACTGAACACCTTGAAATGAGAGAAAACCTAATAGAAATCATATTAGATGCCAGAGAGCCTTATAGTTGTCAAAAAAACCTGAAATTCACAAAACACCGTTCCGCGTAATCCGTGTCCTCCGCGTAATCCGTGATTCAGACAAATGGAAAATGTCTCTTCTTGTAGAACATTCATCCTTGACTGTGATCCTTTCTACAACATTCATCCTACATTTTACCCCTCTCCGCACAAGATCCATCTTGATAGGGCTGTAGCACATTCATCCTTATACCATTTGTATTAAATTATATTCCATTTGCCACTTTTGTTATATAATCGGTATTTGTTATACTTGCAATAGTGGTTTCCGTATATTTTTTCAATATTTCGGTAAGTTTGTTCTGCATTTCTGTTATGGCTGTGAAGACATTTTCAAATAACTTTGCTTTTGTGTCTTGCCAAAGTCTTTCTATAGGGTTCAGTTCAGGACTATAAGGTGGTAGAAAAACCAAAATGACATTATCAGGTATTTGTAGAGATTTCCCGTGATGAAAACGCCCATTATCAAGAACAAGGACATTTAGAGATGAATGATAAACTTTAGCAAACTCATCAAGGAATACTTGGAAACAAGAACCATTGAGCAAAGGCATCTCAAGAAAGAAACTTTGTCCTGTTATCGGTTCTACAGCACCATATAGATAAAAGTTCTCATAAGTATAACTGACCTTAGTAATCGGTTTGATACCGGGCAAGGTAATACGCCGATATGAAACAGGCAATAGACCAAATCTTGTCTCATCTTGGCAAAAGATCCGGATCGTTTCAAAAGAAGAAACTTTCTCTGAAATGGCAGTCTTGATTGTTTCTCCGAAGTTTAGCTTGAACTCATCACACGCTTTTTCGTTTTTTTTTTCGTGACTTTTGCGGGGCACCTTGAGTTTGGCATTCCATTTATAGTGGACTAAAGCATAAACAGCATGATAGTTCATTTTGACACCAAATGTCTCTTCAATATAATCTATAATCTGGTGGTAACTTGAGAAACCTTCCGGGTCTTGGAGTTTCTCACGCAAAAGTTCTTGTTGTTCTTTAGTGAGTTGATGAGGACGCCCAGAGGAATAATCTCGTTCCAAAAGTCCATTAAGTCCTGCGGAGGCATAAGTTGATAACCATTTTCCAACCGTTTTTCGGTGGACACCTATCATCTCTGCTGCTTCTTTACGAGTTTTTACCTGGCCGCTCCGATATAGATATAGCATTGTAAGTCTTTGCTTGTGAAAACCTTTTGGTGATTTTCTTATCAAACGCTTCAACTCTGAAACACTTTCTGTAATCTCTGGGGGTTTGATGTTCATTGATTTCTAACCTCTAAGTTGTAGAATTAAAAAAAGTATAGCAGAAATCAAAAATATATAAAAGGGAAAATATATAATTTAAATGGTATTAATTGTGCTCCTTCTAAAACCGCCATAAACATCAATCTAAGGATATTCCCTCTTGTTGGCAGGCTATATTAGTCCGATTTTACCCCATACCTTTCGCACAGCTCGTGCTTGAGTTTTCGGGGATTAGTGTCTATATACCCTTCAGTACCGCTGGTGCTGATATGCGATTTTCCAAAGCCTCAGAGAGGTGAAAGGTGTATAGACCCCATTGATCCAACCAATAGCAAGCCCCAGAGGGGCGAAAGGTGTATCAGACGCACTAACGTTTTTCACTCAATAGACAAAAAACAGCCAGTCAAAACCCACAAACCGGTTAGCGCGTTTACTATGATTAATATTTGTGTTGACTAAGGATTCAGTGTAACAAGACAAGCACTTAACATGTTTTCCACATCTCGACGCGTCCCGTCATGCAATGGGCCCGCGAGCGCGGCACGGTAAAGGTTCACGGCTCTACTCGGTTCGCCAGCCTTTTCATAACACGAAGCCGCACTAATTCTATGAACTGCTCCCTCTAATTCGCGACCTAATGCATCAAGAATTGGTGCAATATGCTCTTCATAGTTTGCAGCAGATAACCAAAGCGGTTGTGCTGTTTCTGTCATGCCAACTTCCCATAACGCCTGCGCTTTGAAAAGAATTTCTGACTTTTGGTTCATAGTTTCTTTAAGCTTTTTTGGATAAGGTTTTGGGATTGACACGTGTTCATTCCTCCCAACGGCGATAAGAAAATCGTATCAGGTGACCAGACTTAGAAAAAGCACAGATGACAACATAAGCATCTAATCCGTATGGGTTTTCTAATGCTTGTACCATCTTTTCTCTATGTCGTCGTCTGAGTTCAGATGCTGTTTCTGTGCTGCTGACTTCAAGGACGCTTTGCATATCTAATGAGCGGTAGTCAACACGATCACCATAAAATGTCGGAATCTCGGATTATCACGGATGACACCCCCCAGTTAACATAGATGACATAGATGGGCGCGGATTGTTGAGTTTGTGTATCAAGGTGTTATTCACAAGGGATATATTCTTCTGAATCGTTTGCTGATTGCCTATCCGTTGTGCAAAAATGCTTATCCTATGTATACATCCTTGAATTTCCAAACCAATAATCCGCGTAATCCGTGTCATCCGCGATAATCCGCGATTCTGACAAAATAGGAGACAATCCTTCCTCTCTTCCACTCTTCCAACCTTCCACTCTTCCTCTCTTCCTCTCTTCCAACCTTCCACTCTTCCTCTCTTCCACTCTTCCAACCTTCCAACCTTCCTCTCTTCGCCTCTTCCTCTCTTCCACTCTTCCTCTCTTCCACTCTTCCTCTCTTCCAACCTTCCAACCTTCCACCCATCCATACCTTTCCCCATCCACCACTTTTTACACGTCCCTTTAATAAACTCCGACAACAACACTCTCTTGAAGTTCTGATAGCAGACGAAGGTTTTCAACACCGTCCCACGGATACTCTGGAATCGGTCTGGCACGTTCTGCCTCGTCTCGTTCAAGGAAACGCGGAACAAAAAACTCTTTTGTCAATGTCGTCAGCATCACACGGCCAGTTTCTCCATAATCTACCAGTTCATCAGGATTTTGCGGATTAACTAACTCAATCACAGCACGCGGTTGTGGTGGATAGTACACTATAGTGTAGTTATCAGCAGGATTGAAAGGTTTGCAGGTAGCTAAACCCATAAGTGTATTACCGTAGGTCGGCACAAAATCTATACCGGGTACTAACTCCTCACGGGCAAAACGGTGGAATTGTGCATCCATCTCTGTTCCTCCACAGAAGATACCTTTGATACCGACTTTCTGAAGAGAAATCTTGGCACACAGTGCCTCAAGCAGTTTCGGTGTCGTGAATAGACACCGCACGTTGTCGTGTGCTTTAAGAACATTGAGGGCTTGGGAGATGACATGGGACTTGTATTCGTCCAATTCTCGATGCTTACCGTATTTGACAAGTTGATTGACCCAACGCGGATCCAGATCGACAAGAAAACAGATACCCCCACGATGTTGTGCAAGATGTTCTACAGCAAGTCGTAATCTGCGAGGTCCGGTTGGTCCTAACATTAACCAATCACTACCCGGTGGGAAACCTTCATCAGAAAGGGTTTTGCTGAACACCTCATAGTCAATCTGGAAATCACGGACACTGATACGTGTTTTTGGAATCCCTGTTGAACCACCTGTTTCAAAAACATATACAGGTTCGTCTGAGTATGCTTTCGGTACCCATTTACGGACAGGTCCCCCACGTAACCATTCGTCTTCAAAGTGTCCGAGCAGTTTCAGATCCGCGTATCCGTGAATCTCTTCTCTTGGATCAAAGTCCAAGTCTTCAGCATACTTTAACCAGAAGGAACAGCCGGTTTCTGGACTGAAGTGCCAATTGACGATGTCCCGTACGTGTGAATCAAGGGCAGTTCGGGCATCTGTGGTTTTTTGAGAGAGGTCTTGATGGGAGATGTGCATTTTTATCCTATACTCTATTTGCGTCGTCCGTTCGTTGCGGATGAATTTTTCACGCTTCCTGTTTTGCCATGCTTGCAAGAATGCCGAGGACTTTGGCGCACCGTTCGATTTGGTAGAGATCAATGTCAATGGAAAGTGTATGTCCCTCCAACTTGAGAAAACGCCAAAGCACGCCAGTCGTAGTCGCGCCGTAGATGCGCGGGATGTCATTTCCTTTCTCGGCATTAAAACGTTGTGCGGCAACCATCTCGGCAACACACTGTCCAAGTCCGACTTCAAGATTATCGTTCTTTGCCTCAACCAGCATAATAACGGGTGCCTTCAAATAAAATTGCCAAGGTGAAAGACTGATCAAGAAATCACACACACCTGTCAATTCGGCATCGACATCAACGTTGAAATCAATACCTGAAAAAAGACTGATTTTACAGTCTAATTGTTCACGGAGTTCAACAAGCACATGAGCGACAATCAGCTCAGGCTTCGCTTTCTCTGTCCCGATAGCCGTAGCCAAAGATAAGTTTCGCTTCAAAATGGTAGTGAGCACATCACTCGGCACCATCGGTTCACAACCAGCAAAAATACCCGCTGTCCCAATCTCTTCCAGATTAAACATCTCTCGCGCTGTGTCTAAAGTAAAGTTGCGATAAGCCATCTGAAATAACCTTTGCTGTGCAGAGTTTACCTTCAACTTATACCTTCTGTTCCACCATGCTTGTAAAGATGCCTTCCACTCTTCCACTCTTCCACTCTTCCACTCTTCCACTCTTCCACTCTTCCACTCTTCCACTCTTCCACTCTTCCACTCTTCCACTCTTCCACTCTTCCACCATGCTTGTAAAGATGCCGATAGGTATTAAATGGACTCTTATTCTGAAATAGCAATTAATCTGTTCCGGGTTACGATATAAAGCACACCATCTTTTGCCACAGGTGTGGTATAGACAGCACTCTCCATATTCGTTTCAAACAGCACTTCTTTGGTCTTACCCGTCTTCAGAATCACGACATCACCATCTTCATCACCGAGGTAAACCTTTCCATCAACGACATAAGGAGAACCCCATATTGCTGCAAAAGTGTCATGCGTCCAATATAAGTCCCCTGTTTTTACATCTAAACAGTAAAGAAAACCGCTGAGGTCAGAGATGTAAAGAAGACCATCATGAATAGCAGCCGTAGACATCGTGCGATTAAACTGTTCATCACCGAAGTGCCAGACTCCTGCACTTGACGTAGTTTCGCCTCCTGTAATCGTTGCGTCTATACACCAGAGATGTCCAACGCCTTCTCCGTGTTCAGGGTCCTGTCCAACAGCGATAAACACCTTATCGTCATAAATGACGGGTGTTGAGATGATGTTGTTCCGTGTTCCACGACCCCCAAGTTCCCATTCAGAGTCTTTTGGGTTACAGTCAAACATCCATACTATATCACCTGTCTCAGGTTCAAATGAATATACCCAACCGTCACCCCCTGGGATAATTACTTGCGGTATGCCATTTATGACGCCATAAGCAGGATTAGACCACTGTCCGTGAAGTATATTTTCCCCTGGCGATGCATCTTCCCAAACAAGTTCTCCAGTGTGCTTATTTAGCGCAATAAAACTTGGTGCATCTGGGGATGGGATATGGATGTGTCCCTCATCAACGCCGTTACTTGTTTCTAAAAATAGCAGGTCACCCACTGCAAGTGGTGAACAAGTTGCAAGATTATGTGGAAACACATCTAATTCATCCATCATATCGTAAATCCAGATGATGTCTCCATCAATTATGCTGGTTTCTGTTTCGTCTGTATAGGGACCATCATTTTCACCATCAAGGAATCCTTCTGTATCTATGCATACGACTTCACATCGGTTTGATATGTAGTATAAACGGTCTCCTTCAATATAAGGTGTAGAACAGATTCCCTGAAGAGGCCAGTCGTTTACGCGTCCTGAAGTCAATTTTGTATGTGTGATTTGCCATAGGAATTCACCATCAGATTCTCGGAATGCCATAATGTTCCCGCGGTCGCCTGTCAGTTTCGGGTTTTTTAGTGCTTCGTTATTTGTTCCAACGAAAATCTTCCCACCATGAATTAAAGGTCCAGCATAACTTTGTGAGCCGAGCTCAGCTGTCCATTTTATATTTTCACCTGTCGCAATATTCCAATTTGCTGGAATGTTTTTCTCATCTGAGACCATGTTTCTGCTTAAACTACCACCCCAAAGTGATATTTCTTTTTCAGCCGCAACATCAGTTACTCCGAGACTCGTAAAAAGACCTAATAAGAAAATGAATAGACTAACAGCAGATCGCAACAACCCTTTATAATTGCTGGAATCTGTTTTGCTTTTCATAGACGTTCTGGGCAAATTGTTATTCTTATGCTTTCCATCATGAATCTTGCTATAATTCTGATAGGTTTCACATTTAAAATCCGCGATGCCAATAGCATCGCTTATGCGTTCAAAAATTCGTATACTTGGCATAAATCACCATACCTTTAAATTGTCATAATAAATTATTGTGGGAGAATAACCGTAAATTCCTGGACTTCCTTCTCTGTTTGGCAATGGATCTTCGGCAGTAATAGTCCATTCATCCGGTTCTGTATCAGCGGTTTTCCAGACTTTACCGTAGATGAGTGCCTTATCCTCCACTGTTTCTACTTTCATCCGCATTGTATACCACACATCAGTTTCCCATGCGAAATCAATTGTCTCTGCCATCCGTAAATCGGATGCCCAGGACCGGATCTGTAATCTCTGATGTCTTCCTTGCATATCCAAAGTGTAACGATTCGCAATCAATCCCATATCTGGCAACCGTCGTCTGTCTTTGGTTCCCATCAGGTCAATCTGAATCTGATAGTCTTTCATATTAGAAGGACCGATGTAAACATTTGAGCGGTTCAACCCACGAGTTACAGGTGTTTTGACCAATACGTTAGTGCCATCTCTTGCTTTGTCGCTTTCTCTTACGAAGAACTTGTTTGTGGCACCGATCCAGTGTGTAGGGATCTTCTCAAGCGTAACATTCTCAAAATCCTCTGTCCAAGGTAGAGACGGTATAACACGTATCCGTGAAGTTGCGTTCAGTTCCCCAGACTTTGCAGTCACTGTACCAGCATGTGCACCTGCTACCGGATCAGGTTTAAATTTATGACTGTCAATTCTACCCATTAGACCCGTAAGGGTAAATTCTGGTGTTGCGTATACATTTGTCTGTATACCATCCGCATCAAATCCAATAATTTGAAGTTCAACCGGTTCTCCTGATGTGATCGTTTCTGCTGGTGTGAGTAGGATTTCCACAGCAGGTTCTGAACTCATATTTGATGTCTCAATTTCTTTCGTGGCACATCCAATCAGAACCAGACTTAACAGAACACCAGCGAAAAGTATACAGTGTATGGATTCAATGTGCAAGATTCTCTGAAAATTACATAGTTGTTTCATCTACTTCCTCCCGATGCAGTAAATACGTTCTTCTGTCGTAAAAAAGATTCTACCGTCAGCAATAGCGGGTGAACCGAAAATCTCAACGTAGTGGTCATCTTCGTCGCGAGTAATTTCTTGAACATTTAGGGATTCACATGTATCCTCACCGGGTTTAAGGATATGAAACTTTCCGTTGACTTCGGTTACGAATAGCATTCCATCAGCCCATACAGGGGATCCCCTTCCGACGGTACCGATGCTATGTTGCCAAAATAACGCACCGGTATCAGCATTGAAGCAGTGAAGGTTCGCCGAGTTATCCACCACGTAGAGTCGTCCATCCTTTAGTGTAGGTGATGAATATCCGATACCAACAGCATCTTTACGCCAGAGTTCATGTGTATTAGTGACATCTCCGTTCCCAGTTGCATCTATACAGACGACCCGTCCCATTTTAGTCGTATCTATATTCTCTTCACTATGTGTTGCATAGACCTTTGTCCCCTCAACAATCACAGATGTATTGATGCCGCGTTTACTGAGTTTGAAACCCCAGACCATCTCACCTGTTGTCTGTTTCATTGCGTAGATACTCCCATCAGCGTTGCCACCGATAATAAGTTTCTGTCCATTGATGGCTGCAACAACGGGTGTAGAATAGGTTGTATCAAGTGGCCTCCCGCCAGGAGTTGAAACCCAGACAAGATCGCCATTGCGTTTATCAAATGCATAATACCGATGTCTCGGTATTGCTTGCGCACCCCAACTCACATTCAGGT
Organism: Candidatus Poribacteria bacterium; assembly: GCA_965205065.1. Classification (GTDB taxonomy): domain Bacteria; phylum Poribacteria; class WGA-4E; order WGA-4E; family WGA-3G; genus MSPOR6. The sequence goes on from CBDBFT010000001.1 coordinate 1,026,938, forward strand.
AACTAATAACGACCAGATTACCCGCAATTATAGGTGTATGCACGCGTCCACCGTATCCCGATATGCGTCCGTATTCCTCTGTAAGAGAGCGGGACCAAAGAATATCACCATCTTTGCTGAAACAGAAAAAGAGACCTTGAACACCGTGCACATAGATATGACCTGTTTCTGGATCTCCGGTTGGATTTGTCCACCCCACGCGATTGAATGTAATCGTCGTATGAAAAACGTTGAACTTATGATCCCACAACATATCACCGGTTTTTGTATCAAAGCATGCGATCCGTTCCTGTTCCGTGATATCTTTACCGATTCGACCGACCACGTAGACTCTGTCGTTGAGAACTACAGGTGTGGAGCGACCTATAAAATCTTCCTGCCAAAGTATGTTTTCCCCTTCTAATGACCACGTTGAGATTAAACCTGTTTCAGGAGATGTTCCGTTCTGGTTCGGACCTCGCCAACTTGACCAATCATCTGCGTATGCAATCATCGGGGTGAAAACCAGCAGTAAAAAGATAAATATCCGATTAATAATCGGTTTAAAATAGTGCAAACTACTTCCTCCTATACGCTTAATTGTCTGTTTTTTTAAGACGATGAAAAATGACTAATGTTTAAATTCTAAATAGACAAACGGCACCAAGATATGTTTGAAAAAACCGAGGACATTACCATCCTCTGTTATATTATATCAGATTTTACGTCATGAATGCAGATAAAGATTCTACATCGGGTAGGGTGTGTAAAGTTTTTGCACAGAAGATTCAGTTGCATAAAGTTCTCGGCCAATAGAGGTGTGCCAATAGATATGTTAATTTAGCAATCTCCTCTGTCCATTGCTGCCAGAACACCTGATGGTTGTGAAAAAAACCTGAAATTCCCAAAACCCCCTTCCGCGTCCTCAACGTCCTCCGCGTAATCCGAGATGCAACAATAGAGTGCCATAACGTTACACACCCAAAGCACAAATTTAATTTGTAAAAATGTGGTGGATATGTTATGATTATAATCGTTGTGCCTTACTACAATATACCTAATTAAGGAGACATTGATAATATGGCTGAAATGATTCCTGACTCCAGACCTACTAGTAGTCTATCCGCCTTGAGTTTGTGGGTATAGTCTTTTTAGTTTGATGCGTGCGTCTTGTGTTGTAAATCGCCAATCCACCGTGTTGGCAGTCTGATTGCGATGTGTCTGCCAAGCTTCTGCTTCTGACCGTAGCGTCTCTATATCTGGGATCCGTCGGTTCAGACATTGTCTTGAAAAGACACTCAACTCGATTTCAGCAATGTTCAACCAACTGCCATGTTTCGGGGTGTAGACGATCTCTAATCGTGAAGCCAACCGGTCTGCGAGCTCAGCAGGAAATGCTTTGGACAGAGACTTGAGACTATGGGTATTGAGATTATCACAGACCAACGTCACTCGCTCGGCATTGGGGTAAACTTCGTCTAAAAGATGCTTGACTTCTTCTGCCCAATCTACGGCGGTGCGGCGTTCACGGATGGAGACCCGCCGCCAGCCTTGAAACGGGGCGGTAAACAGGAAAGCAGGCACCGAACCCGGACGCCTATATTCATAATCTATCCGTGCAATGCGACCAGGTTTCATCGGGATAGGAGGTCGGAGATGCTCAAGCAACTGCACGGGACGTTCGTCCATAGCGACAACAGGAAATCTCGCGTCTTTGGGACGCTGGTAAACGTCTAACACTGCTTCCATCGCCGTAACAAAGTCCGCATCTTCATCCGGGGGGATCACCCAATAGGACTTCCGATGCGGGCGTAAGGCGTTTTTTTTAATGTTTGCCGGACCGTCTCAGGGCAGATGCTCTCAACGATCTCGAGTTCAACGAGTTTATCAGCAAGGTGTTGTAACGTCCAGCGGACAAACCCCTCGGGTGGATCGCTACAAGCTAACGCAATCAAGCGTGCCTCACCGGCCCCATCAAGTTTCGGAGACCGAGACGGTTGACTTTGCGGTTGGCGTTTCACCGCAGACAGCCCCCGACACGCTGTCCAACGCTTCCGCACATTTGAGACCGTGTTCTTATGGCAGTCGAAAGCGGTGGCAATCTGAGCATCTGTCCAAGCGGGGCCTTTGACATCTGCCTTCAGCAAGATATGTGCCCGTCGGATTTCGAGGGCGTTATGTGTCCCGCAACGGACTAAGTTTTCAAACGTCTGACGCTCTTGAGCAGTCAGTTCAACTTCATGTTTCTTATTTTTTTTCATTCGCGGCCTCTCTGAAATGAGATATAGACAGGACTTAGAGTCTACCATAAAATCCTGGAAAAGTCAAAAAACTTTATCACAAACTCAAAGTGGATTGACTACTAGTCCTGAGAAGGCAGAAATATTTGAAATCCTCAAGTCTGGTAGGCTTGCACAAGATAGAAATTGGAGAATATTCCATTCAATAACAGTTCCACCAAATTCGCAAGTAATTGATTTCGTCATCCTTATCCCAAATCAATTGTGTGTCATTTGTATCGCTGTAACTCCCCCTGAAACTCAAAGTTATTGGGATGAAACCAATAGGGAACTTATTACTGATACTAATATAGTCGAGGATATCGAGGATAACACGATAAAACTGAATATTAAGGATATCACGGAAGAACTGAGAAGTTTATATCAAGCTTCTCATTTTCGTGATGATTCTCCGCTTTCACTTGGGGCTGCTGTAGTATCATCTGATCTTGATTCTGAGCAATTAACAATAATAACTTCAGATCCTCATAGCACCATTGAATCCGGATCTCCTAATATTTTGGGGACTGTGTTGGAGGATTATGCAGACACCCTAAATCCAGAATTATGGGTAGACTTGGACAAACGTTATCCTGCAATAGACTGGGACGAATGGAACAAATTCTGGGCAGAGGCACAAGAGGAATTATTGGTTAAACTGCGATTTGATTTAGAACAACTGCAACCTGTTTTGGAAGGGAACGAAATAACAGATCCAACTATAATACACGATTACGATCCAAAAACTTTACGCAGCAAATTGCTGGTTCTAACAGAGGAGCAAGTTAAGAGCTATAAAGAGTTTTTACAAGAACCCCGTTGCGTGATTGATGGTGCGGCTGGAACAGGGAAGACTGTTCTAGCGAAGTATCTTGCAGAACAACGATGCGAAAAGGGTGAAACCGTGGGGCTGCTGTGTAGCAACCGTTATCTAATAGATGATTTTGAAAGATGGGCGGAATCAGTTTCAAATAACAGTAAGGGCAAAATTATAGTTGGAACACCTTCAACACTACCGAGCAAGATTTTTAAAGAGAATAACACCTTATCCGAAAGACACGAACAGAGAGTGAATGATGACCTTGAACAAACATTGAGGTTTGGTTTCTTCAACCACGAATGGAGTAGTTTCATAAACGAAACAGTTAACGATCTGACACAAGTTATTGATAATGCAGATAACGGGAAAGAAAGTGGTATCTTTGACTATCTAATCGTTGACGAAGCGCAGAATTTATGTGACGAGGTGTTCCTGAAGTTGATGGATGTCTTGTTAAAAGATGGATTGACCAAAGGAAAATGGTCCATGTTCGGAGATTTCGTTTATCAAAATATCGTCACCCTTGATCGTGACGAAGGGACGGATGTATTGAAAAAATTTGATGAGGCGATCGATTGGGAAGAAGATACGTTAAGAACTAATTGTCGGAATACACAAGAGATATCCGGTGCAGTGGAAAATTTAGTTCAAATTAAATCGCTCCCAAGATCTGGTATACACGGTCCACACGTAGAAATCCAGCTTTTTGACTCATTCGATGAATTGAATAAAAGATTACAAGATTTGATATCTACTTATAGTAATGAAGGTATTAAGTCGACTGAGAGCATACTGTTGTCTAGTGGTGAGGCTAATGTGTTTAATGAAATCGTCAAGAAGTATGATGACCAATATAATGAATGGCAACTTCGTCCCATAGGTGAAGGCACAGAAGACAGTTCTGCTGAAGGTAATATACTGAGGTACAGTGATGTCTATGATTACCAAGGATTAGAAAGCAATTTTGTCATTCTTGTTATGCCAGAAACTGGAGAGAATGTGCCATTAGCAGGAGGTAACGTTCTTACTCGACCACAGCATCTAAATAGGGTACTCTATACAGGCATGAGTAGAGCCCACACAATGCTTGTTATTCTGGCTGCAAAGAGTAGTTACGAGGAAATTCTTAAAACAAGATGGCCCAAGTATGAGTGGTAAGTTATTGAACTGGGACAATTCACAACTTTATTCCTAATGCAAGATAACGGTTCATCCTATTTGCAGCGATCCTTATACTTATAGTAATAGGCATCAAAATCATTTTGGAATATCGCGTCTGCTTTAATCAAATTCTCCAGATGGCGTATTACGTGGATTTTGGGTTTGTAACCAAGTTTTAAGGCATCATTAAAAGCTCTCCATGCTGGATTTAGATCGTTCTTGAAAAGCCATAGTACTCCGTAGTAATAAAGGGCTTTAGAATTTTGAAGGCAGACGAATTCACCCTGAAAAAAGTAGTCTCCTTCATCATCGTTTTGTATGTTTTGTTTAATTACGAATTCTAATAATTCAACAGCTTTTTCAGCAGCCTTCTTGGCATACATACACGCGAAGTTACGATTAACTAAATCATTTGCATAGTTAGGGCAGAGTCTGACAGCCTTATCATAGTCTTTAATAGCCTCAATAGTGTTATCATTACTATGGAATGTGAGACCTCTATTAAGGTAGATCATAGCATGATCAGGTTTTATGCTAATGGCTGTGTTAAGGTCCTCAATAGCATTGTTATAATCTCCGATTTCACGGTAAGCAGCACCTCTGTTATTGTAGCATGCAGGATTTGGATCAAGTTCAATGGCTTTATTCAGATCTGTGATCGCGCTCTTATAATTACGTTTAAAATCATAAGTTAATGCTCTGCCATTGTATGCTTCGGCATTTTCAGGGTCAATCTGAATAGCCTGATTAAAATCTCTGATAGCATCGTCATGGTCTCCGTTTTCGTAGTTGGCGCAACCTCTACTGATATAGGCTTGTACCTCTCTACGATTGAGTTTAATAGCATTATTTGCATTTGTGATAGCTAGTAAATACTCACGTTGTTCACAATAGATATTGCTTTTAATAATATGGGCAAGGATAAATTCAGGATTAAGTTCGATGACTTTGTTTACGTCTGGCATTGCTTGGCTATAGTTCCCTTTGTAGAAATAAGCAATACCTCTGTTCACATAGGCAGTAGTATTCCGAGGGTTTCTTCTGATAACTTCATCTAAATCATCAATGGCATTGTCATAGTCCCCTTTTTTTAAGTAGGATATCCCTCTATTGGTATAAGCTAATTCATTTTGATCGTCATATTGGATGGCGTAATTGAAATTCTCAATAGCCTTGTTATATTCACCATTTTTAAAATAATCGGTGCCCTTCCGATTGTAGGTTTGAGAATTCTGGGTGTTGTCTCTGCGGTTTAGGCTGCTGTCTCTTCTAATGTTTTTTCGCTTCTTATTATTTGCCTGATTAGAACGTTTCTTTCGTCCTTTGTTACGTCGTTTCTTCGCCATAATCTTACACTTGTCTTAATTTCTTGCCAGAATAAATAAGTCTACCTGGTATTTCTCAAAAGCATTCAAAAGCCACTACCTATCAATAGTTTCTCAATACGAGGTTCGGCCCCTAAATGGGTTTTTAAGTGCGGTTGGTCTTCTTGCGTCTCTTCATTCAGAGAGCTTTTCAGTAAAAGCACCAAGGCTTCCCACATTAACCGCTGTAAGAAGCAGCACTTCAAGTCGTTCCAAGTCGTCTATATTTTCAAGAGCAGGAGTCAGGGCGCGCACCGCCTCTACGTGGAATTTCGCGTTGAGTACTGTCATGAGACTTTTAACGGTGGCTTCCTTGGATACTTGTGCAATACTTTGCTCAATAAATTTTTCCCGTCGGCGTTGTCCAAAAGGAGATTTTTGCATAAGTTCCTCCGGTAATTGTTCAAATAAACTTGTGTCATGGACGAGACTCCCGAAGAGGGAGAGGCCATAAAGCAATGTGCCTTTCGTCTGTGTCAAGGTCTGCAAGTACTTCAATCTCCACGACATTCAGAACAAACCTTGCGATTTCGTTGATTTGCTCATTCAGGATGTCTTTTCCGGTCGTATCGTATTCTTGTGGCATATTGGTATTATACAATAGGTTATTGCTAACTGTCAAGAAAGAAAAGATCCGAATCCGTATTTCAAAATTTCATCACAGGAATGGAAATCTGTGATTTTTTATTTTTTTTTGCTCACACGAAATTTTCGACGTGGGTTATTTTTGTTACATTGCACAATGTTTGAACACCAATGTAGTTTTTCTTTTGTTGGGTGTGTAAAGTTTTTATCACTTAAGAAAAAGGACCGCTGAAACCTTGTTCCAGCGGAGCAATATGTCTATAGAAAAAGGATTGTCAACGGACTGCACTCCAGCGGAGTGCTATGTACATGAACGGACGCGTAAGATTTTGGCCCTTAACTGTCAGAATCGCACTGTCGGAATCCCGGATTATCACGGATGACGCACCCCAGTTAACATAGATGACATAGATGGGCGCGGATTGTTGAGTTTGTGTATCAAGGTGCTATTCACAAGGGATGTCTTCTTCTGAATCGTTTGCAGATTGCCTATCTGTGTCCAATTCAATTCTATAGAGTAACTCTACGATTACTTGAAGGCAGTGAAAAAAACGCAGAGTTCAAGGTAAGATATATAAAAATCCGCCTCCACCTCCCGCGGAGCAGAGCGAGTAGTCTTCTATATCTCCAAGGGGATGCGTTCTACCGTATCGGCTAACTCGCTCGTAGTCTCTTGCAAGCGCACATTTTTCTTCATCGCAACGCGGAGTCCAGTCAGTAGATGAATTCCCGCATATAGAAAGAAAAAAACAACCTTCAAGATTATCGTTGAAAGACACACTGATGGCTATGTCGCCTATCCGCTTGGATTGAAAGGAGTCTTCATAGGATAAGACGATACATATGAAGAAAGCGTTGCGGATATAACATTTGCAATTCGGTTTTATATTGAGACTTTTGGAAAGGAAGAACTTGAAACTGAGGAACCCACCTTGGATGTTTTCGGAACTGAAGTGAGTATTAGAAACACCTGCTGAAGCCGCAACAATCCCAACTGAACAAACTGAGGCGGAATTGACACAACTTAAAGAGGAAATTGAGCGGTTGAAAACACTAACGACATCATCTCAGACAAATTCTCAAGAGTAGTTCCGCTTCTGCCACAGTGGAAAGCACAAATTTTATTTGTAAAAATGTGGTGGATATGTTATGATTATAATCATTGTGCCTTACTATAATACATCTATTAAGGAGAATTAATATGGCTGAAATGATCCCTAACAAAATTCCCAGTAATGTTGGTTCTGCGAAAACAGAAATATTTGAAATCCTCAAACATGGTGAGTTTGCCCAAGATAGGAAGTGGGTAATATTCCAATCAACAGAAAAGTTTGATTTTGTCATCCTTATCCGACATCAATTGTGTGTCATTTGTATTGATGTATACGGACCTCCTGCAATTCCGTTGCCTTGGAGAGATAGAACTATTAGTCATCTCAATTCAGCGAAAAAGAACATGGAAAACATGAGAATTTCATATAGCCACACTTATTTTCCTGCTGATTCTCAGCTCTCACTTGGGTGAGGGGTGTGCATAAATGCGTATAACAAAATAGTAATATCCACCTATTATTTTCTATTGAAATAATGCCTTCATCCGTGAAATTTCTCTACTGGGTAAGTTCCAAATTAGGTTGACTAACATTGCTATTTGTAATAGAACGATTGACAATAACAAATAGGTTTTGACATTTTCAATGCGGCTCACTGGAAGTTGTTTCTGATTATTATCTGTTCCTGTCAGTTCACATAGCAGACTAAAGATCGGCTCAATGGCTGTTTTGCGTTTTTGCTGATATGCTTGTAGATAGGGTGATGTTTCAATCGCCTCAAGATAAGCTAACTTTTTATCGTTTTTAGCACCCGTTATCGGTGTCAAAAGGAATAAACCGTTTTCTGCATGTGTTTGGACACGCGCAAAGTTGGTATAGCCAGCATCTGCTACGATATATCTAATATTCCGATCCGATAGTGCCTCAATCTTATGGTCAAGTCCTGTTTTTTCACTTACAGAAGCTGTCCAAACATTGGCGAACCGTGGAAACCCGTTCGCAGTGGTTGTGAGATGAAGTCCATAGCCATAAACCCATCCGCAATACTTGCTTGTTGACCAACTTGCATCTGTATCAAGGGCACGCAGCCCTTCAGGAATGTGGTTTGCTTTTCGGTCCTTTTGATGCCACACACTGCCTTGTGCTTTATAGAGGCTTTTGTCTTCATAGACAACATCTCGCGGGGTCTGCGTGTCTAACGAGACACCTAAATCACCGAGATATGCGATAAACTGCTCACTACGCGGCGCAAGTTGTTTATAGCGACGGGATAAGGTCGTTCGATCCGGGACACTTTTGAACTTGAACTGCTTCAACCAGTTTGGATGTGCAAGAAGAAACGAATGTTGTGCTTTGAACCTGTTTATACCTCTAAGTTCCATAAAGGCGAAAAAGACAATAAATGAACTATCAGCATGCACTTTAGGTCGACCTGGACATTTAGTTTGATTAGTGCTGATAGACTTCTCAAAATCTTTGTAACGTTGAAAGAAAAATGTGATATAATACTTTAAGTCAGGATAACACATGGTTAATACTCCTTTGTATTATTATTTTTATAAGAGTATAACCTATATCCTGACAAAATTCAATTATGCACACCCCTCACTTGGGTACGCTGTAGTATCACCTGATCTTGATACTAATGAATTAAAAATAAGAATTCCAGATTCTATGGGTGCCTTTGTATCCAAGCCTCTTTCTGATTTGGAAACTACTTTGCAGGATTATGCAGCCAACCTAAACCCAATTTGGGAAAATGTGGGTTATTTTCCTCCTAAAAAAGGCGAAGAAGTCGGGAAGGACTGGACTCCAGCAGACTTTAAACAATTCTGGAACGACTTCGCCAAGGCGGAAAAGGAATTAGATGAACTGAAATTTGATTTGGTTAAAAAGCACTACCCCAATTTGGTCAAACTGCACCCTGCCCCTAAGAAATTCATATCCCGTGTTGATTCGGAAACTTCACTGAGAGAGTTGCTAAGTCTGACAGAGGATCAAGTTAGCAGTTATAACCAACTTTTAGAAAAACCCCGTTGTGTGATTAATGGTGCGGCTGGAACAGGGAAGACTGTTTTAGCGAAGGAATTCGCAGAAAAGCGATGCAAACAGGGAAAAACCGTGGGACTGATGTGTAGCAACCTTTATCTGAGCCATGATTTTGAAAAATGGGCGGCAGAAGTTTCTGATAACAGTGAAGGCAGTATTATAGTAGGAACACCGGCTACATTACCTGGAAAAATTTTTGAAGAGAACAGCACCGTCTGTTACAACCCTGTCACTGGAGAAAACACCTCCTTTGGAGACAGACATAATCAGAGATGTGATAATTTTTCTGAACTTGAAACAACATTAAGGTATGGTTACCTTAATTATGGGTGGAACAGTTTTATAGAAGAAACAATTGAGGATCTGCAACAGATTATTATCCATACAGATTCTGATCCCAACAAGAGAGGAATCCTTGACTATCTAATTGTTGATGAAGCACAGAATTTGTGTGACAGAGTATTTTTGGAATTGATGGATATATTGTTAAAACAAGGGCTGGTCAACGGAAGTTGGTCCATGTTCGGAGATTTCGTTTATCAAGATATTGTCACCTTTGAGCGCGGCGATACAGATGTATTAGATGTATTGCAAACATTTTGTAACGGTCGCGTTTGGGAAGATGAGACATTAAGAATCAATTGCCGGAATACACAAGAGATATCCGTGGCAGTGGACAAATTCGTTCCAGTTGAAACCTTGCCAAAATCTGGTGTGCATGGGCCATACGTCCAAATTGAGTTTTTTGACTCACTAAAAAAATTGAATGAAATGTTACTGGAATTCATACCCACTCCTCAGAGTAAAAGTGAATATCCTAAGTTGAAAGAATGTATATTGCTTTCCAGCGATTCCGATAATATATTTGAGGAAATTTTTGCGGAGCGTGAGGATGGGAACAAATACAATAGATGGGAACTTCGCCCTTTACCTTTACCTGGAGATCCAGAAGACAATCCTTCTGAAAGTCCCATACTGAGGTACAGTGATGTCTACGATTATCAAGGTTTGGAAAGCAATTTGGTCATCTTGGTCATGCCAAAACCAAAAAACAAGAATCAGGTGGAACTACCAGAAGGAGGTACCATTATTACCCGGGAAGCACATCTAACGCGGGTATTTTATACAGGTATGAGTAGAGCTCACACAAAGCTCGTTATCCTTGCTGAAGAGAGTTACAGTGAATTTTTTAAAACAGGTTGGCCAGATTATGGCTGGGAGGCAGAAAAAAAATAAAAGTTTACCCTATACGTTTGAAGTCTACATTGTAGTAGTCCTTAAGTGTTTTACGTGACGGTTCTGCTTCTCTCAGTTTTTCAAGATGCTCAATTACGTGATGCTGAGGTTTGTATCCAAACTTTAGTGCGTCATTGAAAGCCTTCCAGGCTCCAGGTAATTTTTTTAAGAGGCATAATATGCCATAGTAGTAGAAGGATTCAGCATTTTGAAAGTACATTTCTCTATCTTGAAACCAATATGATTCCAATTCTTGAGAACTAACCATGTTAGTGTCAGTACTTTCAGATGTGTTTTGTATAGTTTGCATCTGTTTGGAGCGGATCACACTTCCAATAATTATTTCAATCCCTTTTTTTATCCAGCGTACAAAAACAGCAAATGTGCTTCGTTTCTCCTGACAACTATTTGTGCTAATATCAGAACTTTGACAAGTGTTTTGTATGCTTAGTCCTTCTTTGGAGCAGATATCATTTTCCAATAACTTAATTGCATTGTCAATTGTTTCTTGTGCCAAATAGGTGAAAAGTGGATCTTCGTCAAGGTCTTGGCTGTAATTCGGGCATATCCTAACTGCTCTGTCGTAGTCAGCGATCGCTTTTTCAATCTCACCCATTTTATGGTATATTCTGCCTCTGTTAAGATATAACCAAGCATGCTCCGGGTGTTTTTTGTTTTTTCTACACCAAATGGCTTCGTTGAAGTCCTCAATAGCCTCTTCATAGTTTTGTTGAGCGGCATGGGTAAGTCCCCTGAAGTTGTAGGCTGTACTATAATCTTCTTTCAATCTAATGGCTTCGTTGAAGTCCTCAATAGCCTCTTCATAGTTTTGTTGAGCGGCATGGGTAAGTCCCCTGAAGTTGTAGGCTGTACTATAATCTTCTTTCAATCTAATGGCTTCGTTGAAGTCCTTAATAGCCTCTTCATAGTTTTGTTGACGAAAGAAGGCAATTCCTCTATGTGTGTAGCCTTTAGAATGCTCCGATTGAAATTCAGTGACTTTGTTAAAGTCCTTAATAGCCTCTTCATAGTTACCCTTGCGGGAATAAATATATCCCCTATTGATATACAACCTTTGCCAAATTACAGTATCAATGTAGACACGATCACATTCTTCTTTACAAAGTTCAATGCCTTTGTTAAGGTCCTGAATAGCCCGGTCATAGCTGCGCTTATGAGAGTAAGAAGATCCCCTAAAACTGTAGGTTTCAGCAACTTTCTTTTTGATGACAGCAATTTTTTTGGAATCTTGAATAGCTAAATTGAAATCTTGAATAGCTAAATTGAAATCTTGAATAGCTAAATTGAAATCTTGAATAGCTAAATTGAAATCTTGAATAGCTAGACTACGGTTTCTGCGGTTTTTAATTCCCTTTTTAAAGTTTCCACATCCTTTGTAATGGTAGCGAGATCCCTTTTTAGAATAGACGTATCCTCTGTTGAGGTAGGCTGTGGGATTATCAGGGTTAAGGGCAATCGCTTTGTTGTAGTCATGAATAGCTAAATCATACTCTTTCTGGCAAGAGTAAGCATATCCTCTGTTGAGGTAGGCTGTGGGATTATCAGGGTTAAGTTTTATGGCTTTGTTGTAGTCATGAATAGCTAAATTATACTCCTTCTGGCAAGAGTAAGCATATCCTCTCGCAATGAAATAACTTATTATCCTGTCGTTATAGGTTTCGGCATATTTAGGATTAAGTTCAATGGCCTTATTGAGATCATCAATGGCATTATCATACTCTTTCTGGCAAAAGTAGGCATATCCTCTGTTGAGGTAGACTCCGGGATTATCAGGGTTAAGGGCAATCGCTTTGTTGTAGTCATGAATAGCTAAATCATACTCGTTCTGGCAAGAGTAAGCATATCCTCTCGCAATGAAATATCTTATTATCCTGTCGTTATAGGTTTCGGCATATTTAGGATTAAGTTCAATGGCCTTATTGAGATCATCAATGGCATCACTATACTCGTTCTGGCGAAAGTGAGTGTGTCCTCTGTTGACGTAAACTGTGGGATTATCAGGGTTAAGGGCAATCGCTTTGTTGTAGTCATGAATAGCTAAATCATACTCGTTCTGGCAAGAGTAGGCGTATCCTCTGTTGACGTAAGCATTGGAATTATCAGGGTTAAGTTCGATGATTTTAGTGAAGTCATCAATAGCATTACCGTATTCGTATATATTAGAGTAAGCAAGTCCCCTATTTTTGTATGCCGTTATATCATTAGGGTCAAATTCTATGAGTTTAGTAAAGTCGTTGATAGCTTCATTGTATTTTTTTATTTTTAAATAGGTCTGTCCTCTATTGATGTATGCCAGTTCATCATTAGGGTCAAATTCTATGAGTTTAGTAAAGTCGTTGACAGCTTCATTATATTTTTTTATTTTTAAATAGGTCTGTCCTCTATTGATGTACGGATTTTTCCATTCAGGTTTAAGCTTAATAGCTTTGGTGAAGTCGTCAATTGCTTCGTCGTATTTTCCTTGGCAACGGTGAACGTATCCTCTCTCATTGTAGACTATTTCCCTTTCAGGATTAAGCTTGATAACTTTGTTAAAATCGGCAATTGTGTTATTGTATTCCCGTCTGGACGAGTGTTCTTGTCTGCTCTTGAAGAAGGTGTCTGCATCTGTAATTTCAGAGTTGGAGTAGATAGTTTCGTCTAAATCCTTGTTAGTTTGGTCATTCATGTAGTAGTCTCCTGTGTTTTACTAAATTAACGTTGGTACTTCAAACTGTTATATTTTCATAATTCTGCTTAAACAAGAAATTTAACACATCAAGACACACATTCACATTGAATTCAAACTTATTATTACAAATTTGAGAAAAAAGGTCAATTCATTTTCAATATTTCTATCCATTCAGCAATTCCGACAACTCAGCAAGACTCCGAATCGTCTCATCCCACCTATCAACGTACGGCTCGTCTTGATCAATCAGTATCGGACGAATACCTACCCCTTGTGCCCCAATGATGTCAACTTCATACGTATCCCCAACATGTACCGTTTCTTCAGCGGAAACTCAGACTGCTTCTAACGTATACTCAAATATATGTGGGTCTGGTTTTGCTGACCGAACGCGTTCATCATGTGAGGTGGCAATTATGTTGAAATAGAGAGCAATACCGAGCCGTTCTGCAAGCGGGTCCAGCGGGGTGGCCCAAGTTGAGACAATCGCTAACTTGTATCCATCACCACGCAATTTATGAAGCGTTGGGATAACGTCGTCGTAGAACGTAGCAACATTTGCAGCAAAAAGTGAATGTCCAGCTTGCAATAATTCCCATGCCATCTGTTCTGCATGTTCCTCAATACCGAGTTCTCTGATAAATTCACAATAACTCTCTTTTGTAATATCCATCGTTTCAAGTATTGAGTGTGTGACAGGATCTGTGCCTGATATATCAGCAAACAGATCTTGGGCTGCCACTGCATAACGTCTTCAGTCAATTTCAAATTGGTATCTGTCTGCAATTTTTGTGAGACTATCTTCAAGTGGTTGTCCCTAAATGGTTTACTCGCTAAGTTTTAGACATATTTTCAATTACAGACCCGTAAGGTCCTAATGTGTATAAAGGTTGTTTTTGCGGTTGTTTCTTCCAATGGTAAGGGTGTTTATGTGCGTTCCACCAACACACCGCATGATTCAGAGCATCGGTCAGTTCTTCTTGTGTCTCAAATCTTCTCCCCTTCAATGCCAATGATTTCAACTGTTTCCACCACGGTTCTATCAAGTTCAACCAACAGGCATATTTCGGTATAAACTGCACACCAATCTCAGGCCACGCCAATAATGCCGTTTGCACATCACGACCATGGTGAGTAGAAAGATTGTCTTCAATCAGAAGCCACTTTTCTGATGGAAACTTCTCTATCACTTTCTCTATTAGCGCAAGGTGACTCACACTATCCCTCCGGTCTGAAATCACTATTTCTGCTTGACCCGTCGCAGGTTCAAACGCACCATGAACCCATACTTTACCACGACGATCATAGTCCGGTTCAAAGGTCGCACGACACGAACCGGGTTGCCAAACAGCACCCGGATACGTCTTGACTGCTACTGGCCCCATCTCATCAATACAGATAACACGCGTCTTCGCAGGTGGATCACTATAGGCTGCTATGATGGTCCCCTTTTTTCTACAAACGCCTCATCTTGTTTCTCTGCTTCACGAAACCAACTTTGTTGACGCTTCCAATGCAAACCCTCCTCTTTCAACCACTCCCAGATCGTTGAATCAGAAAGATGAATACCTATCCTCTCTCTAAACGCAGTTTGCAAGCGTTTTAGGGTCCACAACTCAAATGGATAACCAAGACTACGCGGTTTTTGCAACGCTAAATCAATCAGTTGCCCCCTTACCTCATCTGTATGGATGCGGGGTTTACCACTTTTCGGTTTATCAGAAAGTCCTTGAATACCATCCTCATTGAACCTTTTGACCCAACACGCACCTGAGTTGCCTGATTTGAAACCTACCTGTTGTGATGCTTGGGTAGCTGTGAGTTTCTTGTCATCAAGCATGCTAACAATCAATTTCGCACGCTGTACCATCCGATAGGGTTCCGTGCGTGAACCAG
Organism: Candidatus Poribacteria bacterium; assembly: GCA_965205065.1. Classification (GTDB taxonomy): domain Bacteria; phylum Poribacteria; class WGA-4E; order WGA-4E; family WGA-3G; genus MSPOR6. Next base: position 1,042,051 of record CBDBFT010000001.1, read on the forward strand.
AAAGTGTCCTCAGCTGTTGTGCTTCTTCTTCATTAACCTCGCGTAGGTGATGTACTCGTTTGCCCATCTCAATTCTCCTCTCTATATTTACCTAATAATTTTTGATCCAATAGATAGAAGAATTATATCATAAAATCTTGGCGAGTCAACCACTAAACCGCCAAAGTGTAATAAAAATCAAAGAAAACTGCTTTTATCATCTTTTATGTTATTATCAAAGAAAATAGAATGTCTATCTGTAAAGACAGTGTGACGGTGTACTTCTATTCAAAGAGGGCTTCGGTGAAGGCATCAAGGGTTTTTGCGTTCACCGAAGTGAGATATAGCTGCTCAAGCCGTTGCAAATCGTCTATATCTTGCAGTGCTGGGTTTATGGCTCGCACCGCCTCTACGTGGAATTTTGCATTGAGTACTGTCAAAAGGTTTTTGAGGGTAGCCTCTTTTGCACCTTGCTCAATAAACTTTTCGCGTCTGCGTTGTTCAAAAGGAAATTCTTTCATAAGTGCCTCCAGTATTCGTTCAAATAAACGTTGGTCCTGGACGAGACTCCAAAAGAGTGAGAACCCATAAAGTCTACTTCCTTTCGGTGAAGGCAGAAAACGGATACACATCTCATGTGTCTCTATTCAAAGAGTGCCTCGGTAAAGACATCAACGGTTTTCGCCTTCACGGCTGTAAGAAGCAGATCTTCAAGACGTTCCAAGTCGTCTATATTTTCAAGTGCAGGAGTCAGAGCGCGAACAGCCTCTACGTGGAATTTTGCATTGAGTACTGTCAAAAGGTTTTTGAGGGTAGCCTCTTTTGCCCCTTGCTCAATACCTTGCTCAATACCTTGCTCAATACCTTGTGTAATACCTTGCTCAATAAACTTTTCGCGTCTGCGCTGTTCAAAAGGAGATTCTTGCATAAGTGCCTCCGGTATTTGTTCAAATAAACTTGTGTCATGAACGAGACTCCCGAAGAGGGAGATCCCATAAAGTCTACTTCCCTTCGTTGAAGGCAGAAAAACGGATACACCTCTCATGTCATGTGTCTCTATTTAAAGAGTACTTCGGTGAAGGCATCAAGGGTTTTTGCGTTCACCGCAGTGAGATGTAGCTGCTCAAGTCGTTGCAAATCGTCTATATCTTGCAGTGCGGGGTTTATGGCTCGCACCGCATCTACGTGGAATTTTGCATTGAGTACTGTCAAAAGGTTTTTGAGGGTAGCCTCTTTTGCCCCTTGTGTAATACCTTGCTCAATACCTTGCCCAATAAACTTTTCGCGTCGGCGTTGTTCAAAAGGAGATTCTTGCATAAGTGCCTCCGGTATTTGTTCAAATAAACTTGTGTCATGGACGAGACTCCCGAAGAGGGAGAGTCCATAAAGCAATGTGCCTTTCATCGGTGGGTCAACAGGGGACGCTATTGTCGCATCAATACACTGCTGTATCCACTGATTAAGAGGCACATCCTCAGGGGGTTTCATGAGTGGTGTAAACGGCAACAGTCCTGGCATCTGTGCCTCTAAAATTGATTGTCCTTCAATCTCAATGAGCCGTATCACCTTATAGTTTAGCCGGTAATCGTAACCATTCCAACTATACGCATAGTGCCCTGGATCGTTTTTACCGGCGTTTGGGTGAAAATAAATCACGTTGGAATAGACAGGTATTTGGTATTCACCGACGAGATATCCGTGATAATGTGCATTTCGAGCCCACATCGGTTTTTCCGTGCTGTCGTGGAGTTGCAATTCAATGTGTAGGACAGCTTCGTGGGTGTCCAATCGGACGCGCTTTGTGATATCTGTACGAAATGCACGGACCAGTTGTTGCTCGGTGTCAAGGTCTGCAAGCACTTCAACCTCCGCGACATTCAGAACATACCGTGCGATTTCGTGGATTTGCTCATTCAGGATATCTTTTCCGGTCGTATCGTATTCTTGTGACATATTGGTATTATACAATAGATTATTGCTAACTGTCAAGAAAGAATTTCCTATGGGTGTGTAAAGTTTTTGTCCCAATTGGCGTCAATTTAGTGAAAAACGTTGGTCCGTTTGATACACCTTTCGCCCCTCTGGGGCTTGCTATTGGTTGGATCAATGCGGACTATACACCTTTCGCCTCTCTGAGGCTTTGGATAATTACATAATCTAACAGAATGCGGTACAAAGAGGCACAAAATGATGGACAAATGTTCAAGAACTTTACACACCCACAGATACACACCCTTTGACTCTCGTCGCAAAGTATGTTATTATTTTAATGATGGCAGTGATGCATATTTCAGAACTTGTTCTTGTATCCTGCAATACTATCGCTTGTGACGCACTCACGTAGTTTTTAAGTTTTCCACCCAGAATCCTATTGGCGGTTTCTTTTATTATTACTAATCACAACAGTTTTACCCAAAGAACAAATGCGAAAACTTTCTCCTGCACGATGTAGTGTTTTGATTTTCTTTACCTTCTACCTCGCTGTTGCACACCCTCAAAATACTGTGCCAATTCACTCAGTCGACGCCACCTTCATTAAAGAGTGGCTGGTTTTGGGACCCTTCTTTCCAGATGATTTGAAGACTGATTTACTTGTGTCCGTTAACGGAGAGGCACTTGCTAATCCCAAACCCGGGGATACAGTGACCACTGCTGAAGGTGAAATGTTGACCTGGACGGTATACCGTACCGAAGAAAACATCATTGAGCTACAACGTGTCATTGGAAAACATCAAGAAGCTGTCTGCTATGCGTTCTGCCTGCTGGAAAGCGATCATGGTGGTGATGGGGAATTCCTTGTCGGTAGTGATGACGGCGTTGCTGTTTTTCTCAATGGTCAGAGGGTACACACACAGCAAGTTAGGAGAACAATCGTTGTAGATGAAGACAAGGTTCCCGTTTCTTTGCGTCAGGGTAAAAACCGCTGTCTGGTGAAAATTTCAAACGGATTCGGGAAGTGGGAGTTTGCAGCGCGTGTTCTTCCACCTACACGTGCGGTGGTAGCAGGTGTTATAACCGATGAGACGAAAAATACCTTATCAAATGTCCCAGTGCACCTCTGGCAGAACAGTACACTCATCGCAAAAACAGAAACCGATACCGAAGGTTTCTACCAGTTTTCAGTCTATCCTGCAAGTGGACAATACGATATCCAAGCCACACACGGGGACAAAGGTAAATGGGAAACGGGTGTCCAACTTTCTGCAGGTGATCGTACCAAAATAAACCTAACGTTACAGAAGGCAATTAGCATCTCTGGGTCCTTGTTGAAGTATGATAATACACCGCATGTCGGTGTTATTGTGGAAGCAGTGTTACTCGGTAAGAAAAGTTCCAGCCAAAGGAGTACAACGACCCTCTCGGATAATAGAGGTCAATATGAATTCATCAATCTTCGTGCTGGACGGTATCAGATACGTTGTCACACCCTAAAGACGCAGGACGAAGATCCGAACAAAATCATCTCTGTTGACAGACCAGATGCGCTTAACAATGTTGACTTCCGTTTTCCACCTTTCAAACATGGGACGTGGAAGCACTATACTTACTTCGACGGGTTAGGAAATAATCCTGTCAGGCCAATCTATCAAGACCGAGAGGGTTTCCTCTGGTTTGGCACCCACAACGGTGGGGTTTCTCGGTACGATGGAGAAAATTTCGTCAACCTTACAACTGATGATGGACTCGCACACAACTCCGTATGGACGATTTTTCAAGACCGAGAAGGATTCCTCTACTTCGGAACAGAAAACGGAATTAGTCAATATGATGGGAAGACGTTTATCAACTTTACAGATGATCATGAATTCATTAATGACACTGTTTTGTCAATCTATCAAGACCGAGAGGATTTCCTCTGGTTTGGCACGATGAATAATGGTGTTTTTCAATATGATGGAGAAGTTTTTGTCAACTTTACTACCGATGATGGATTCATAAATGACTCTGTCCTGTCAATCTATCAAGACCAAGATGGTTTCTTATGGTTCGGCACGCTTGACGGAGTAACTCGCTACGATGGTGATCAGTTTGTAGACTTCAGAAACAGTGATGGACTCCCACACAATTCTGTATGGACAATCCATCAAGATCAAAATGGCATTCTTTGGTTCGGGACAAGCGGCGGCGTTTCTCGCTACGATGGTAATCAGTTTGTTAACATCACAACTAAGGACGGACTTGTTAGCAACACTGTTGAGACGATTCATCAAGACAGAGATGGATTCCTTTGGATCGGGACTCGAAACAATGGGATATCTCGCTACGATGGCGAAAAGTTTGTCAACTTCACAACCAACGATGGACTCGCAACTAACACCGTAGGGGACATTCTTCAAGACAGAGAAGGGTTTTTTTGGATTTCAAGTCCCAGTCAAGGATTCAACCGATACGATACCAGCGGATTTATTAACTTCACAACTGCCGATGGACTCGCGAGCAACACTGTCACCGCCATTCTTCAAGACAGAGATGGATTCTTATGGCTCGGAACAGACAACGGCATTAGCAGATATGATGGAAAGAAGTTTATCAACTTTACAACTGATGATGGACTCGTACATAACATCGTGCGTTCGATTTTTCAAGATCGAGAGGGTCTCCTCTGGTTCGCGACAGACGGCGGCATGTCTCAGTACGATCGCGATCAATTTGCTAACTTCAACGATAGGTTTATAGATGCCATGACCAACAGCGGATTCTCGATTAACGAAGTATGGACATTCTATCAGGACCGAGATGGATTCTTCTGGTTCGGCACTGGTTATAGTGGCGTTTATAAATACGATGGTAATCGGTTCGTCAACTTTACGAGAGATGAGAGATTGTTGCAATACGGTGTGTTCTCAATTCATCAGGACAAGGACGGTTACCACTGGTTTGGAACCCATGGGGGCGGCGTTTTTCGGTATGACGGTAATGCGTATGTCAACTTTACGACCACTGATGGACTCACATCTAATTCTGTATGGGTGATTCATCAAGACCGAGATGGATTCTTCTGGTTCGGCACCGATTTAGGTGTATCTCATTATGACGGTGAAAAATTTGTAAATTTCACAACCAAAGATGGACTCGCACAAAATGAAGTGTCCTCAATTTACCAAGACCGAGACGGTTCCATCTGGTTTGCCACACGGGGTGGTGTTTCTCGATATGATGGGACATCATGGACATCTTTAGATACGAGAGATGGACTCATCAATAATGAAGTTATTGAAATTATTCAAGATTCGGATGGACGACTCTGGTTTGGAACACTTGAAGGGGTGACCCAATACAATCCAAATCGAGTTCCACCGCGTGCGCGTATTGTTTCAGTTCAGAACCACAAAATATCTACACAAATGGGGTCCCCCGAAACTATTAAAGATATTGCCACCGATACGCTTGTAACTATCAAATACAGCAGCATTGACTTCAAAACCACAAAAGGGAAACGACAGTATCAGGTCCGTATTAAAGAGATTGACCCCGATTGGCGCAGACCGACCCGCTCAGATACGTTCAGTATCAGTTTTGACAAACCCGGGACATATACCTTTGAGGTCGTTGCCATTGACCGTGACCTAAACTATTCTGCTCCTGCAAGTCTAACGTTGACCGTTGTGTTACCGTGGTTCCAAAATGGTTGGATTCTTTATCCTTCAGGTGGCGCGATTGTGGCTTTAGTGCTATTTTGTGGCGTTTTAGCCTACCGATACTACCACCAACGTCAACAGGTTTTAGTCTATCAGCAAGAGGCGGTAACTGAACTTGCCGATGCTCAAGAGATGCAGATCGGATTAATACCGCAAAATGCACCTGAAGTACCGGGATTTGATATCTCTGGAGTCTGTATCTCTGCACGCACAGTCAGTGGGGATTTCTTCGACTATATCCCTCTCAACAACGGCGAGCTTGCCATTGTATTGGCAGATGTTACCGGTAAAGGTATGAAGGGGGCAATGAACGCAGCTTTATCTTCTGGGGCACTTCATTCTGTGGTTAAGTTGGAGATGTCACCATCTGAAATGTTATGGGCATTGAACCAGAACCTTTATCCTCGATTTCAACGATATACTAATTGTGCAATGGCGATATTGACCATTGATCCAACGCATAAAACGTTTAAATATGCAAACGCCGGAATCCCTTATCCTATCATCAAGCGCAGCGAAAGTGATGTTGAAGAGATCTCAATAGATGGACTCCCATTGGGTGCGTTTCAATCCTCTGACTATGAAGAAACACAACCAATTGAACTGAAATCTGGTAATACAATCATCCTTTTCAGTGATGGAATTACCGAAGCATCTCAAAAGGACAACCCTGACCAACTCTACATGGAAACTGACCGCTTGACAGGTCTTATCAAAGAACTGGATAAAACAATTAGCGCAGAAGCGATAATTGATGCTATTATTGATGATGTCCGCCATTTCTCAGGGGATACTCAGCAGAACGATGATATGACAATTGTAGTTATAAAAGTGCTATAATAAGCGTATAAAAGACACCGGGCTGTTATGGATACTGCAAAGTAGTAGGCACTCTCCGAGTGCCGTCTCTTAGGATGAAAGACACCGGGCTGTTATGGATACTGCAAAGTAGTAGGCACTCTCCGAGTGCCGTCTCTTAGGATGAAAGACACCGTATGGTTATGGATACACCCTATCATGCAAGGTGGAATTGATATACTTTAAATGCGTACATCTTAACTCTGAACCAAAAAGAAAGGAATTACGACTATGTCTTCTTCATTGAGTGCAATATTCGGTCTCGTATTCTTAGGCTTAGCAAATGCATCTGTCTTTTTAATGTTTAAACTGTGGGGATACCCGTTCGATAAGGAAACAAAAACAAGTGCAGCACCACGTTCCTTGATGCTGTTGCATCGTTGTCTTGGCTATGCTTTTGCACTGCTCTATATCTTTATGATGTGGCACATGGTACCACGACTGTGGAACTATCAGGTTGAGTTACCTCCGAGGACTGTGGCGCACTTAATGCTCGGGATTACCATAGGTGTGCTCATACTGGTAAAAATCTCAATCCTTCGGTTTTTTAGACACTTTGAAGAATCAATGCCATATATTGGTGTTGCTTTGCTCATCTGCACTTATCTTCTAATCGGACTGTCAGTACCATTTACATTAAGGGAAACTGTTTTGCGAACACAAACTCGGGCATTTAGTGAGGAGGGAATTGCCAGAACACGGCAACTCATAGAGACTGCAGGATTACCACCCGAAGCACCACTTGACCTGTTAGCATCAAAGCGGATGCTGCGTGCAGGACAGCACGTCTTGCAACGAAAATGTGTTATCTGCCACGACTTGCGAACAATCCTCGCAAAACCGAGAACACCACCCGATTGGGTGAAACTTGTAAACCGTATGGCTATAAAACCCGTTATAGGTGAACCGATAACAACTGATGAGGAATGGCGTGTATCAACATATCTCATCGCTATTACACCCGATATAAAGAATGCTGTCAAACAACAAAGAGTAGAACAGATGAGAACTGATGAATCAAAAGCCGCTGCGGAAATCGCCGCTTCTGTAATGACAGACGAAACAGATATTGTAACAGCAGATACATACAACGCAGTGAAGGCGAAAGCACTCTTTGAGGAAAAATGTTCACAATGTCACCCATATCAAGATGTAATGGAATATCCCCCAACTTCAAAAGAGGAAACGACTGAGGTAATTAATCGTATGATTGATATTGGTCTTTATCTGGAAGAGAAAGAGTTTGAACTGATAGCGCGCTATATCAATGAAAACATTTTGGTAGAGTGATCGCCTAAAATATTCTAATTTACCAGGCCGGTAGGTGCGGTTTCCTAACCGTACCGAATACAAAAAGATGATTTATCAAACTCACGTTAACCAAAACATAAGGAAACTTCATGGAGACAAATATGAACACCTTTACACTTTCAACTGAACTGCTGATTGAGAAACCGATAGATGAAGTATTTTCCTATTTCTCTGATGCACATAATCTCGTAGAAATCACACCACCCAGGATGAAATTAGTCGTGCTTACGCCACACCCAATTGAGATGCAGGTCGGAACGCTAATAGACTATCGCGTGAAACTACGCGGTATACCGTTAAGATGGCAGAGCGAAATTACAGAATGGAACCCTCCACATAAATTCGTAGATGAACAACGAAAGGGACCCTATCGTGCTTGGATTCATACGCACATTTTCGATGAAACTGAACAAGGGACAATGGTAATGGATCGTGTAGAATATGCTGTGCTCGGAGGGCAAATTGTTGACAAACTCTTTGTTCGACCAGATTTACATCAGATTTTTGAATACCGCTCTAAACGTTTGCAGGAAATATTGACATAGCCAACTGGATACATAGACTTATGGACTTCGTAACCGCTTTTTCTATTTAATCGTTATCTATAGTGTAGGCACATTACTCATATCAAACTTTAGGATAATAAGAAAATGCAAACTCATAGTCTTGAATATTATTCAAATATAAATCCACTCGTAGGACTTTCTGCTCAGACGATGCGCTTATATTTGGCATTAGAGGTCTTTAGAGGTAAGTTGGAATCCTTAGACGAACCTCACTGGTTTCGCACGCCAGATCGTGATCAAGTTCTTGCAAAAGTCGGTTTTTCTAAAACAGATATAGACACTGGTATCTCAGAACTGATAAATGCTGAATTGCTCCAAATACAGATGAGAAACAGTGATCAATGGTATTGCCTAAAATAAAACAGTACCATGCCATTCGTAAATCACCCACGCCTCATCTTAGCTTCAGCATCACCTCGTCGGTCAGCACTGTTATCTCAAATTGGGTTAACATTTGAGATCTTTCCCAGTGAGATTGAAGAACCGATACCGGCTAAGAATCTATCTCCAGAGAAAGTAACACAGAAATTGGCTAAGCTAAAAGCCAGAGCTGTTGCAGAACGTTACACCGAAGGTGTCGTTATCGGTGCTGATACGTTAGTATTGTTCAAGAAACAACTGCTCGGTAAACCCAAAAACAGAGAAGATGCAAAATCCATGCTCTCTCGGTTAAGCGGCAAAACGCATAGAGTTGTTACGGGAGTCGCATTAATCGACGTTAAGAAAAAAACAGAGACAACTTGGGCTGAAGTGACTAAAGTCTGTTTTCGTGAACTTTGTGCGGATGAGATTGATAATTACATACAGAGCGGTGAAGCCAAAGATAAAGCAGGCGCGTACGGTATACAAGGTCGCGGGGCAGCATTTGTAAAACGTATTGATGGATGTTATTTCAACGTCGTTGGATTACCTTTGGCATCGTTTGTTGAGAAACTGACACATAATTCAGCATAATGCTATCGGTAAAACACTACACATCTACTGAAGGATATGCCTACCTATTAGAACCTGACGAATCTGGTAGTCAGAACCTACATTTCGGTATTCTCAAACTTCACGCAGAATCTACCTATTTCGATCATACTGAGGCGTGTGAACTTGTACTCATTCCATTGACAGGTCGTTGTACACTCCTTGTTGGTCATAGTGGCAATAAGGCAAACGGGGTTTTAGGGGCACGCGAGACCGTTTTTGAAAGTGAAGGTTGCGCAGCCTTTATTCCACATCACACCACTTATGAAATACTACCACAATCTCAGAACGTTGAAATTGCTGTTTGCAAGACCCCATCTCATCATGATGCCGCAGCCGTGATCAATCCATCAGGAACTATAGAGACTCCGCCAAATTATCAACTACATATCGTTGAAAATGGAACTGCTTCTGAATGGATAGGCGAAGCGGTTGGTTTTCATAGATTCCAAGATGAATTCGGTTCTGCGACAATACTCGCTGATCAGACAAAAGAAAAACAGATGCGAACATATCTCCATCATAACGACCTACTTGTTATTCCAGAGAAGACGCACGCGCGTATGGTCGACTGTCAAGGGGTTTTATATCAACTGATGATAAGTCGTATTACTCTCCCTCAATAAGTGAGCGTGTTAACCAGGAGGAGGAATGAAAGGAGTCCCAGCATCTTTTTTTGGTTGATCCCCTCCAATAAGTTCTCCGCCCTTCTTCAAGAAAGCAATCGCACTAAGCGATATCTGAATCTTGACCTCGTTATTGTTAACTTCACCGACAGACAGCAGAACGATTTTTTTGTCATTGGTTATACCGAGTATTTTTCCGTGCAGCCCTCCATTTGTGACTATTTCATCTCCCTTCGTCAAGTTTTCCAGCATATTTTGGTGTTGTTTTCTTTTTGCTTGTTCTGGACGAAGAAGAAGAAAATAGAATATAGCCCCTAACACTGCAAAGGGAATTAACATACCTAACATGTCCATAATAAGTATCTCCTCGAATTTAACGTATTAACATTGCATCACCATAACTATAAAAGCGGTAGTTGTGACGTAATGCTTCTTGATATGCATTTTTTATCAACTGTGAATCAGCAAAAGCACTTACAAGCATCAATAGTGTAGATTTTGGCAAATGGAAATTTGTAACCAAAGCATCTACTATTTTGAATTGAAAACCTGGATAGATAAACAACTCGCTCTGACCGTTATACTCTTCAACGGTACCCGATGCACCTGCTGTTTCCAATGCTCTAACAACAGTTGTGCCAATTGCTATAACTTTTGTTCCAGTACCTTTTGCGTCATTTATTTTCTGCGCTACTGTATCTTTCAGATTAATATACTCTGCATGCATTTTATGTGTTTTGATATTATCTACTTTCACGGGTTGAAATGTACCGATTCCCACGTGAAGCGTTAGTTTTGTATGCCGTATGCCATTACTATTCAGTTTCTCCAATAGCTCCTGTGTAAAGTGCAATCCAGCTGTCGGTGCTGCGATTGCGCCTTCTTGTGAGGCATAGACAGACTGATAACGCAGCTTATCATCTTCATCTGGTGTACGGCGGATGTATGGCGGCAAAGGCATCAATCCAATTTCTGATAGCAGATTGTAAAACTCTCCTACATAACTAAACGCAATCAGACATTTGCCGTTTTTTGTCTTTTCTATTATCTCACCCGATAGAACACCTTCTGCAAAAACCAACTGTGTCCCAACTCTTAGACTTCGCATCGGTTTTGCGAGAACTTCCCACACATCTTTTTCTGTTTCGTGTACAAGCAGCAGTTCAATTTTACCACCTGTTTCCTTTTTGTTTCCAATTAATCTTGCTGGTATAACCTTCGTATCGTTTAAAACTAACAAAGCTGAATCTGCTAAATAGTCCCCAATTTTTGCGAATTGCGTATGCTGCAACGTTCCCGAGTGTCTATCAACAACCATAAGTTTAGATTCATCTCGCTGTTTTAGTGGAACTTGTGCGATGCGATCAGGTGGGAGTTCATAGTCAAAATCTGATAGTTTCATATATTGATAGTAGTAGGCACTCTCCGAGTGCCGTCTCTTATAGTAGTAGGCACTCTCCGAGTGCCGTCTCTTATGGGGGTAGAGGCAAAAATATAGATCAGAATTGAAATACAAGAACTAAATATCAAAAAGTGTTGGATGTGTGTGTGTTGGATATCCGAAGTATTCGTATGCTGCTTCAGTTGCTACACGTCCACTCGATGTTAGCGACAAAAAACCCAATTTAATATAATGAGGTTCATAGACTTCTGAGATGGTTCTCTCATCTTCACTTAATGCAACAGCCAATGCTTTTTGTCCAGCACGTCCACTAAAATTTTCTATGAGTGCCCGAAAGTATGCATAATCTTGTTTGGTTAGACCTTTCTCATCAATACCGAAGAATTCCAATGCTTCCTCAACAACCTCAAGTGTAAGGATACCACCACTTTTCACTTGTGCATAATCTCTTACATTTTGAAGCAGCTTATTCGCAATTCGCATCGTACCCCGCGCCCGTAAGGCTAAAGCATATTCCGCATCTTCATCAGTTTTTATATTCAACTTTGCACTATTTATCCGGATAGCTTGCTGTAAATCTTCTGGCGTATAGTAATCAAGGTGTATGTTGATACCAAGTCTTGAGCGAAAGGGACCGGTAAGCAATCCTTCACGTGTTGTTGCGCCAACAAGTGTAAACGGATGTATTGAAACTTGGACTACATCTGATCCTGGTCCTTGTCCGATGGGTAGATCTAACACAAAATCTTCAAGAACAGGATAGAGTGACTCCTGTATAGGTGCTTTCATCCTATGAATTTCATCAATGAAGAGTATATCTCCTTCTTCAATGTGGGTCAATTTAGAAGCGACATCAAGTCTGTCCATTACAGTACCGATCATCTGTATGAAATTAGTACCAAATTCATTTGCAATGATTTTGGCAAGTGTCGTTTTCCCTAATCCGGGTGGACCGACAAGCAGTACATGTTCCAAAACATTATCCTTAGTTTTAATTCCTTCCTTATTTTTCTGTTTTCTACGACTCTTTACAGCATCAATATGGATTCGGAGTTGCTCCTTAGCTTTATCCTGTCCAATAAATTCGCTCAGGTATTTTGGACGTAGACTATAGGAAAATTCATCATCAATGTCCTGAATATCATAGTTATCCATCATGTTTTCCTAACACAAGGATGTTAAATATGTGAGGGGTGTGCATTAAAAGTAGTAGGCACTCTCCGAGTGCCGTTCCCTTAAAGGTAGTAGGCACTCTCCGTGTGCCGTCCTCTTAAAGGTAGTAGGCACTCTCCGTGTGCCGTCCTCTTAAAGGTAGTAGGCACTCTCCGTGTGCCGTCCTCTTAAAGGTAGTAGGCAACTCTCCGTGTGCCGTCCTCTTAAAGGTAGTAGGCAACTCTCCGTGTGCCGTCCTCTTAAAGGTAGTAGGCACTCTCCGTGTGCCGTTCCCTTCGTGTGCCGTTCTCTTAAAGGTAGTAGGCACTCTCCGTGTGCCGTCCTCTTAAAGGTAGTAGGCACTCTCCGTGTGCCGTCCTCTTAAAGGTAGTAGGCACTCTCCGTGTGCCGTTCTCTTAAAGGTAGTAGGCACTCTCCGTGTGCCGTTCCCTTAAAGGTAGTAGGCACTCTCCGTGTGCCGTTCAGTCGTTTCTGCATAATCTTTGATAGATTCCCTTGATCAATTGCGTATATATCTGAGTGCTTCCTTTACCAGAGCATCCCTGTCTGCATCTTCACCGATAGATTCAATGGCTTTTTTCAAGGCTTCTTCAGCCTCAAGTTCTGATGCTTGAAGATTCAACAGAAGATTTATAACCGCTTGGTGCCTTGCAGCAGTGCCGACTAATTCTACTTTCTCATCCAATTTGATTTTCGCAATGTTCTTCTTCAGTTTTAGGATGATTAATTGTGCAAGTTCTTTTCCTAAGCGAGGGACACGCATCAGAACACGGATATCTTCTTTTAAAACAGCTTGCTGGAATTGTGATGGGGATAAAACTGTAAGGATATTTTGTGCAAGTGAGGGACCAACGCGAGTTACAGTAAGTGCCATTTCAAACATCTTAAGGGCATCTCTTGATGTAAATCCGTATAACTTTATTTCATGATCTCTGTTCTGTGTGTAGTATGTATAGAATGTCACCTCTTCACCAATAGCAGGTAAACGCGTTAATGTTCTTTCAGCTACATCCACAGCATATCCTATACCATTCACGTCAACGACTACGCGTTTGGTATCTTTATCTGATAAAATGCCTTTTATATGTGCAATCATAACATATTCTTCCTCTCAACAGCCATCGTGAAATTTATGCCATCGTGAAATTTATGAACGACTCTGCATGAGTTTTTCCTGAATATTGCGTACTTTGTGTGATCGGGCGTGGCAGATTGTTATAGCCAAGGCATCTGCAGCATGATCAGGTTTTGGAAGTTCTTTTAGTTTGAGCAGCATTTGTACCATCTTCTGGACCTGTTTTTTCGTCGCTTTTCCATATCCGACAACAGCTTGTTTAACTTGTAACGGCGTGTAGGTTGTAACGGGTGCATCATTGTGTGCAGCTGCCAATTTTACAATGCCTTTAACTTCCCCCACGACATAAGCATTGCTGACATTCTTGCTAAAGAAAATATCTTCCAGAACGACTGTGTCTACGTTATATTGATGTATCAACTCTATAAGCGTATCATAAATATGTTTCAGTCGCATCTCTGATGGGGTTTTGGAATTCGTTTGAATATGACCAAGCTTTAACGGCTTGACGTGTGATCCATTAGATTCTACAATTCCATAACCTGTATTTGCTATACCAGGGTCAATCCCAAGAATTATCATTAAAGTCTATCCTATCTATTATGCCGCTGCTTCAAGGATGTCGTCGGGGATATCAAAGTTAGCGTATACCTTTTGGACGTCATCAAGGTCATCAAGTGTTGCCATAAGCCGTATCATGCGTTCAGCTTCTTTCCCTTCAAGTTTAACACTGTTCTTAGGTATCATGCTGATTTCCGCCAATTGGATATCTGCTTCTGTTGCTTGTATTGCCGTGACGACCTTGTCAAACTGTTCATAAGGGGTAATTACCTCAATGACGTTTTCAGAAGTGTTTAGGTCTTCAGCCCCTGCATCTGCAGCAACGAGGAAAAGTTCTTCTTCATCAACACTCTCTGCGTCAACGACGATGAGTCCACACTTATCAAAACCCCATGCAACACATCCGCGTTCTCCTATTCTCCCATCGAATTTACCGAGTGCATGTCGTATTGCTGCGATAGCTCTATTTCGGTTATCGGTGATAACTTCAATCATCAGTGCCACCCCACCAGGTCCATAGCCTTCATAAACTACCTCTTCTAAAGTAGCACCTTCAAGTTCACCTGTTCCTCTGAGAATCGCTTTCTCAATATTGTCACTTGGCACATTGCTTGATTTTGCCGTAGCGATAGCAGTTCGCAGACGGGGATTCATGTCGGCATCGCCACCCCCCAATCTTGCAGCTGCAGTAATCTCTTTCACTAATTTAGAGAATAGTTTTCCACGTCTTGAGTCGTTAGCAGCCTTCTTATGTTTTATTGTAGACCATTTTGAGTGTCCTGACATAATGATTATCCTTTCAATGTTCTAAACTTCTACCGTACAGAAATGGCGTATCTAAGTATAATTTCTAAACAATCACTTTAATAAATTAGTATAGCATAACTACACTTAAGATACAAATTAAATGTAGAAATGGATTTCGAGTGAATGCTTAGTTACCAAACTGTGTGCCGATACCGATTCTCAGTGAAAATTCATTGAGAGGATCATCTGCGTCAGTAAACCTCAATATGTTGTATTGTCCTTCAAACCGCAAGACAAATCCCGGATTTATAACAAACTGATATCCTACTCCAATTCCAACACTCGTAATACCTTCAGTATCACCAGAGAAGAAGAAGCTTTCTGAATCTAAACTGAACTGCGTTAATGAAGCGCGTCCCATCAAGTAAGGTGATGAAAGCGCATGATCGGTGAGGAAAATGCTTGCACGTCCGCCGAGATGGAGGGTGGAGACCGTCTCTGTATCATTTTCATCCCCGTATTCCTCTGTATCATGTTCATCCCCGTATTCCATGGATACCGATGTAGAACCGTAACTGAATTCAGGACCGATACCGATCTGCTTCATGGGATAAAACAGGGCATAGAAGGCAGTTGGTGAAGCACCAATATCAAGATATGAACTTGATGGGAACCGCGTATAAGTCACGGTTGTTTCCTCATCAGAATCCGTGGATAACATACGAGATATACCGAAAAGTGTTCCGATCTCAAAGTCGGTTGCATATACTGTGGGTGATGAAAATGCTATTAAGGTTAGACAGAATAGTGTGAGAATGGACATGCCCTGTTTACTGCTGACAAAACGTTTATTCATAACTTTTTCCTTTTTTCTTCTGATCGGTGATGGAATGCATTAATACATTTCTCTGTTTAGTTTCCTATCAATATTATATACTTCATTTTTTTAAATTGCAAGTTGCTTTGCTAATGCTCTTAATAGTAGTAGGCACTCTCCGAATGCCGTCTCTTCTGAATAGTAGTAGACACTCTCCGAATGCCGTCTCTTCTGAATAGTAGTAGACACTCTCCGAGTGCCGTCTCTTCTGAATAGTAGTAGGCACTCTCCGAGTGCCGTCTCAGACGCTACAACTTACTGATGTCCCTTATGGATATGGCACCGTTCACACTGTTGCTGATGAGCGTGTTCCCATCATTCGTCAGACTCAAACCCGTTATAATCCAATTGATGGCATCGTATATCTTGACACCCATTGTTGTTGCGACAACGAGTTTTGTACCATCTGCTACATAAGCAATGTCGGTGATCCCCCCTTTGCCGAGTTGGATAAGGGGATCTTGTGCAATGCTGGATGTTGCTGTGAAAATGATGATGAGAAGAATAGGTATGAGTGTATACTTTTTCACTGTTTTTTTGCCACCTTACGTTCTCTGTTCTGAACTTCAGAAGTAGCGAAACACGCCACATCAGCGGTTAAACGATTAACATCACTTAGCTGTCTTTATCTTGCCCCAGGTTGTGTGTTGCTTGATATTAGCCTCAACTGGGAAGGGTATCATTGGTGGTTGAATGGGAATAGACCCGTCTGATTGAACGTCCCACAGAAGCACTGTGCCATCAAGACTCCCGGAAGCGAGAAGTAACCCTGTGGGACTGAAAGCGACACTCTCAACACTGTCCGTATGTCCCGTCAGTGTACTGAGATGGTTGCCCGTGTCTACATCCCAAATCCAAACGGTTTTGTCTTTACTACCCGAAGCGATGATCTTACCATCACCCCTGAAAGATAGACTAAACACATTATCCGTATGTCCAATCATTGTGTGAAGAAGTTCACCCCTGCTAATATCCCAAAGCCGCACTGTGTCATCCCAACTCCCCGATGCAAGTATCTGACTATCGGGACTGAAGGTGACTGCTGGAACAACAGTTCCGTGATCAGTTATGGTGTGTAGATTATCACCCGTACTTACATCCCATAGACGAATATCGCTTAGTGCAGCCGATGCCAACATTTTACCATCAGGACTAAATGAGACACCCCTGACATAAGGCCTACCTGCGGATAACGTTTTATGTAGTCTACCCGTGCTGATGTCCCATAAGGGAACAGTCCATCCACTCGTTCCCCCAGCAAGTATCTTACTATTGGGACTAAAAGAGAGACTATAGACAACACCTATTGCCACTGGTATCGTTCTGAGATGATGTCCGCTATTGACGTCCCAAAGTCTAACTGATTTATCGCTACTTCCAGTTGCGAGTGTGTCACCATCTGGACTGATTGCGACACTCAAGACCCGATTTGTATGTCCAGTGAACGTGCGAATCGGACGACCTGTACTAACGTCCCACAAGTGCGCTGTGTTATCTGCTGTTCCAGTGGCAAGCATTTCACCGTCTGGACTGAAACTGAGGTCTCTGACCCAATAGGTGTGTCCAGTCAGATTTCGGATCTGTATACCGCTGTTGGCATCCCAAACACGAATCGTTCTGTCAACGCTTGCTGACGTAAGTGTATCATTGTCAGGATGGAAGGATACGGACAAGACCTTATCTGTGTGCCCAGTCAATGTACGTAGATGTTCACCTGTGCCGACGTCCCAAATCCGGACTGTGTTATCCCAACTGGCGGAGGCGAGCATTTTTCTATCCTGACTGAAAGAGATACTGCTGATAGAAGCTGTATGACCTGTGAGTGTATGTAGCAGTTTACCCGTGTTGGTGTTCCAGATACGGACAGTTTTATCAATACTCGCTGAAGCAATTCTGTCACCACTTGGACTGAAGGCGACAGCTATGACATAATCTGTATGTCCCGATAGTCTGCGAATTTCAAGACCCGTATCAACATCCCAAAGCTGCACCGTATGACGCCAGCCCCCTGAAGCAAGTATCCTGCTGTTATAACTGAATGCAACACAGGGGATTTTGTAATCTGCGGTCCAAGGTGCTGACAACTTATGAACTTCACGACCCGAGCGGGCATCCCAGATCCAAACCGAGCTGTCAACACAACTGGAAGCAACCCCTCTGCCATCAGGACTGAACGCAACACTCACGATACGATACTTATGACCAGTGAGGGTGTGAAGAGTCCGACCACTTCTAACATCCCAGATTCGTAATGTCCTATCAAGACTACCACTGACCAATTTCTTACTATCACCACTGAATGAGATACTGGTGACTCTATCCGTATGTCCTCTGAGTAAATCCAGTTCCTCCCCTGTTGCTGCATCATAAATCCAGATACCGATACTACTACCGACAGCAAGAAGCCTCCCATCTGGAGAGTGAGCAACTTCGCTGACATAGCCTTTACCGATACGGGTTTTGGCACCATCTGGTAACCGTAATGTTCTGTGATCTTGTGCAATGCCGAGATGTGAAATACCCAAGAACGAAACGAGCCACAGAAGAATGATGATGGTTTTATGTTTTGTTGTCATGAGGCATTCCTCTTAATGTTGTACCAGTTTTATATTGTGCTTCTTCGTAGCACATTCTGTTAGATTGTACCACAGAAGAACAAAACCAAAGACTATCTTAAAACCTTTGTCACGGAGAATAACGCAATACGTATATACCACCTGAGAACATCACTAAATTGACACATAAGGTGCGGTTTCCTAACCAAGGCAGAATACCACACGCGTATTCTGCCGAGCATAGTTATGGAATCACCTAATTTATTTTCTAATTTTCATCTGGAGCAAAATAACCTCTTGATAGTAACAGATATCCTCACGCCAGAGGCGTGATATATCTATAGAAGTAGGTTGCGGGTTTTCTGGCACTCCAGCGGAGTGCTATGTCTATAGAAATTGTTGGAAAGCATCAAGACCCAGTGTCTCTCTTGCGGTAGTATTCCCATTCGGACAATAGTTTATCAGAGTGAAAAAATGTATGCAAGTTGTTTTTGGTGTGAGCAGAGACGCAAATGCACAGATATGTGCAGCAAATGAATAAGCAACAGTTGAATGCACAGATATGTGCAGCAATGCGTAAGTAAAAACCCATCCAGTGCAGGCACAAAAATTGCACAACTGAAATTGCACAACTGTGTAAAACACCTAATTGGAAACCGTAGATGAAATATATATCCACAATTATACTTACATTTATAATCGCATGCATCAATACACCCTTTTGCCTATCACAAGACTCAGGTCAATTCCATCTACCGGATGGTGCGAAAATGCGCCTTGGCAAAGGCAGAGCTAATGATATCGCTTATGCACCAGACAGTAAAAAACTGGCAGTCGCAACAGATATCGGTATCTGGATATACGACGCACAGACAGGGAAAGAACTCGACCTATTCACCGGGGGAACAGGTGTTTTTGAAAGTGTCGCCTTCAGTCCTGATGGAAACACACTTGTCAGTGATATCGACGGCAATTATCTATGTATGTGGGATGTCAATACAGGTAGACAGATCCGCACATTCTTTGGACATAGTCACTTTGTCATCAGTGCCATTGCGTTTAGTCCAGATGGAAAGACCATCGCAAGTGGCGGCTCAGGCGGAGATGTCAAGTTTTGGAACGCAGAAACCGGAGAATACATCCACCGTTTCACAGGACATCACAGCTCTGTCAACAGAATTTCGTTTGCTCCAGATAGCAATCTGCTTGCCACGGCGAGTTCTGATAAGACAATCTCTATTTTGGAAGTAGAGACAGGTGAGAGCATACGTAGTTTCATTGAACATATCACCGGACATAACGATGGGTACATTGACGTTGCACTCTATCCAGATGGAAGACATATTGCCAGCGCAGGTATAGACAATACCATCCGTCGCTGGAATATCAACACATGGAAACAACGGAATTTCAACGCAAGGCACACAGACACGGTTTTCGCTGTCACACTCAGTCCTGATGGCAAAACATTAGCAAGTTGTAGTCAAGATGGAACTATTCAGTTCTGGAACGCAATCAACCTACAACCATTAAATAAGCTGACTGAGCCTACAGGTGCTGTTCGGGAAATTGCTTTCAGTCCCGACGGAAAGACATTAGCAAGCAGAAGCAGAGAAGGTACAATTCGACACTGGGATATACGGGATGCCGATAACATCACGATACGTAATACAATCACTGGACATTCTTATGGTGGCGTTTATACCATGGCAATGAGTCCTGATGGGGACAGAGTTTTCAACGATAACTATAAGAATAGGATCCAGATATGGAACGCCAAGACCGGAACCCAATTAGGCAGCATCAGCGGACATACAGATTGCATCCTGAGCCTTGATTTCAACCCGAATAATAATACAATCTTAAGCGGTAGTGCTGATGGAACGATGCGACTATGGGACGCAGATACAGGTTCGGAACTACACACGTTTATTAATCTAATAGGTGATATAGACTCTGTATTATTCAGTCGTGATGGTAACACCGCAGCCTGCTTAATCACCCTTGGTAAATTTAATACTAGACCAGATAGTAGAAGTTCTGTCATTGCTATTTTTGATCTTGAAACAGGTACAGAACGCCACAGAATCAACGCCTACAACGCTCCACCACCCTCTATCTTTAGAGATGACCCAGTTTTCCATCCAACAGAACACACATCAAACATAGACAGTATCGCTATGAGTCCAGTTGATAAACTGATTGCAACTTGCAGCCGGGACAACACAATCAGACTTTGGAATGTGGAAACAGGAACACATCAACGGGTATTGACAAAAGAAGCAGGATATTCCGATAATCTGACTTTCAGTCCGGATGGTAAGATACTTGCAGGTATCAGTATAGATAATATCACCTTCTGGAATGTCCATAGTGGAAAACTACTCAGCACAATCGCGAACGTTCATGAACACGCTGATTTTACATGTATTGCGTTCAGTCCGGATGGTAAAGTGCTTGCAAGCGGTTCAAAAAACAACACCGTCCGTCTATGGGATGTCAATACTGGCAAACTTCTACATACATTCTTAGAATTTAATGACAGAAAGTATAGTAACAGATATACCACAACGTTAACCTTCAGTTCAGATGGCAGCACACTCGCCAGTGCCAGTAATGATGGTACGATCTTATTGTGGGAAACATCTATAGATCAACCGACTGCCGTTGAACCTAATGGTAAACAGTTCACGAAATGGGGAACTATTAAGAAGACTCGGATTTTTCAAAACTATCCCAATCCGTTCAATCCTGAGACGTGGATACCCTATCAACTTTCGTCTCCTGAGCACGTTCGGATAGAAATCTATACTTGGGATGGTAAATTAATCCGACAGATAGATATTGGTCATCAACCAGCGGGTTTATATTATCATCCGGGTCGTGCTTACTATTGGGATGGCAAGAACAATATCGGAGAACAGGTCGCGAGTGGCATATACTTCTACACCCTCACCGCCGGACAGTTTACCGCTACCCGCAAAATGTTAATACTGAAGTAGGACCCGACATAGTAGAATGTCTGAACCAAGATATGCAAACCCCGGTTCAGACATTTTTCTTGTAATTGTGAATTTTACTCACTTGCAGTCCACATGTGGATTTTTTGGTCAGCACTGGCACTGGCGACGATCCTATTATCCGGACTGAATGCGACAGCGTTTGCGTTGTTCGTATGATCAGTATAGGCGCGTATCTCTGAACCGTCATTCGGATCCCATAGACGGACGGTAGAATCCCAACTTGCACTTGCGAGGGTGTTGCCATCCGGACTGAACGCAACGGTGATGACTTGAGCTGTATGGCCTGAGAGTGTTCGTATCTCATTCCCATCGTTTGCGTTCCACAAGCGGATAGTGGTGTCAGAACTCGCACTTGCGAGGGTGTTGCCATCCGGACTGAATACAACGCAGTTGACATGGTGTGTATGTCCTGTGAGTGCGTGTATCTCGCTACCATCGCTCGTGTCCCAAATACGGGCAGTGTGGTCGTAGCTAGCACTGGCGAGTAGATCACCCTCCGGACTGAATGCAACACTATAGATGTTGGCTGAATGTCCTATAAGTTCACCTGTAAAATACTCTCTTTCAGGTGGAACTATCTCCTCAGGTTCTTCAACGACCTCTTCTGTTCCGTCATCAACGTCCTCATCTGTATCGTCAACTGTGAGTTGGTTATCCATGTCATCAGTCTTCATACCACCTGTGCTGGTGACCATTTGGTCATCTGGTTCAGTGGTAGTTTCATCATCTCCGCCACAACCAATTATCATAATTGTAAGGAGAATGCCCAGAATCAATATACCTTTTTTCATGATATACTCCTTTTGATGCATTAAGACAGAATACGCAAACTATTGGTCTGTCCTTACTATAACTTGGACTATGCACTAAATCATCAGATAGTATCCTCGTTTGATACTCTGATTGGGTTGAGAGTATAGCATCAGAAATGTTTTGTGTCAAAGGAATATTTGGATGGTATCGAGTGCGTAAAGTTATTGTCACTATAAGTGTCAATATTGGAATTTCCTATGCTCTTAATAGTAGCAGGCACTCTCTGAGTGCCGTCTCATCTGAAAAAAGGTGACAAAATACTTACACACCTTTTGGATGGTATCAAGCAACTTGACATTAATCCTAAAATGTAGTAACATTTTGTCACCTACTGGACTCCAATTAAAAACGCAATCTTCATTTAGATTAAATCCCGCAATGGGTATATGCTGTAGGATCGACCTTTTGATCGCAATTATTAACTCACGCAAAGTAAAGAAAATAATATCAATACGCTCTTGCTAAAATTTGGAGGAATATCATGAAACGAGGTATTTTCTTTTTTGAGAAAGTTCTAAAAACACTACTAAAATGTTCTTCATATTCATCTATAGTTGTCTTTGTGTTTCTGACAATTAATTGTGGTCCAGCAACTAAGGGGGAATATGACATCCCAAAAACGGAGACTACCGTTGACAAGAAAACGGACTTACGAAACGAAGTGAAATTACCGAATGCAGTCTCCCTTCATTTGGAAAAAATGCCTTATGTTAGAAATGCTTTCAAGCAACCACCGCGCGCTAACAGTTTAGGCGGGATTGATGATTTTTATGCAACAATCCAAAAAACAACGAAGCATAGTGCAGTCATCAACAACTGTTCATTTGATATTCTGAAAGCTTTTTTAGCAAAAGGATGGACCCCAATTGTAATGATAAAACTTCAGACACAAACCAATGAAATTATATCGGTGTCCGATTACAATGATCACTTAAGTCAAGTATCCCTTCAAAATCCTGTTAATCTATCCAAACGCAGATTTAGCTACAAGGATTTTGAAACATATTGGAGCAAGGGATCCAAAAACAAATGTGTTATAATTACACCTCAACAACTCACGGAAAGGGATATACGGAACGCGTTAACGAAATATCTGTCAAAAGATACATTCGAACAGATCAGTGTAAGGAGTCGATGATACGATTAACATTGAGAGTATACGCAGAGAAAAGGTAAGTTCAGTAATCGTTTCACTTCAATCAAATTTATTTGACAACAGTTTCTGTTAATGGTATTATAATTTACCTGATGCCGAGATAGCTCAGTCGGTAGAGCAGTAGACTGAAAATCTATGTGTCGGCAGTTCGATTCTGCCTCTCGGCATTTCATTCTTAATGCATTTCAAGCCGGTGTAGCTCAGGGGAAGAGCAACTGATTCGTAATCAGTAGGTCGGAGGTTCAAATCCTCTCATCGGCTTCTCGCCTTTTAGCAGTACAAGTGCCAGACAGAACCCATCACTCTATATCAGCATTCTCTGCTGCTATATCTCCTTCAAGTGATCGGATAATAGCAAGAAAAGTTGCATGCGGTTCAAGCGCATACACTTTTTGATACATCTCAAGTGCTTTCTGTTTATCAAATAGAAAACTCTCGTATATCTCAGCCATATCTTGCCATGCTTTAACTTCGTTAGGGTCTAATTCAACGATGCGTTGATACACTTCAATGGCGTCAGCGTAGGGTCGCGTGGCAGCCTCGCGTTTCAATGCCTGGGCACGTCTATAGAGTAAACCAATTAAACCATCAATAATCTCAGGATTATCTGGTGTGTGTTGGAGTGCTTCCTCTAAGATCAGAATTGATTGATTTTCAAGACGGGAAATCTCTTTCATATCTTCACTGGTAAGCTCTCTATCAAGCATGCGATACCCCTGAAACATCTTATTGTAGGTACGCGATAACTGTAGACGTGCAAGTATACCGATAGGTGCTTTTTCTGTTGGAATCTTGATAAAATCTGGATCGTTTTCAATCGCTCTTAAATAATGATCTGATGCCGCCTCATACTGCTTATTACCTTGATAGAGAACCCCCAACAGATAGAGTGCTTCAGGATGATTCGGATTCTGCTCTAACACTTTTAAGAACTGTTCGGTCGCATCTCCTAATTCCCCTTCATCACGATAGAATTTACCACTCCAAAGAAGAACATCTTCATGATCAGGTTGAATATAGGATGCATGCTGCAAACGCGACTTGGCATCCTTTAACCAATTACTCTGTGAATAGATATCCGCTATACGCAAGTTAACATGCAGCCGTTCGCTCTTATTCGTTTCTGACTTATCCGACTCTAAAGCGTGCAATGCTTGCCAATAGAGATAAATCGCTCTACCAAGGTTCTCCTTTTCATAAGCTACATCAGCTTCCTCAATCAGTTCTGATGCCTCTGCTACAGGAGGAGCATCTGGAATAGCACCACCACGACGCGTGTGAATAAACGCCAATACCAGAAATCCAATTATTGCAACGATTTCGGCATATAGTAACCATCTTTTTGATATAGAAAACCTACTATTCTCAGTCTTCATGTTGTTCACCTACAATGATCCATCCTTGTTAGTCCTTGTCAGTATATGCTTTCCGTTCAACACTATCAATGATCTCAAGCATCTTTTCCGGTTTTACGAATTTTTCAATACGTTCATAAATATTCCCCTGTCCATCCATAAAAATAACAACCGGCAATCCGGGGACATTGTATTTCTCTTTCAGTGTTTTGTCAACTTTAGCACTAAAGTCAATTTTGACAGTAACATAGCCTTCTAACCTATCTACGACCCTTTGATCTGAAAAGGTTTTATGGTCCAATTCATTACATGCCCCGCACCAAGTCGCATAAAAATCAAGCATGACTAACTTGTCTTCGTTTACTGCAGTTTCTAATGCCGTCGGTTCATCGTAAACCCAATTAAGATGAGAACCAGCGACAGGAGGACCAGCGACAGGTTGCTGAGGTCCACCAATAATCATGAAGGCACCGACGATAGCAAGCAGCAAACCGCACGCTTTACGCACTTGCATCTTTGAAGAGATTCCCTTAAATCCTTCCGTTAACTTACACATCCAGAGACCTGTTAGGATTAGCAAGAATGGTATCGATTTCTGAAGGAGATTCTTAATAGGTTCAAAGACTGCAAGATCCTTAAGAAAATACAGTGCCATCGTTATAATTACTATTCCAAAGATATTTTCTAAAACATACATCCATCCCCCTGAACGCGGCAGTGCTGAAAGGAATCCGGAGAACGTACCGATGCAGATAAACAGTAATCCCATACCAAACGCGTATGTAAACATCAACCAGAAACTGAGAAAAACACTAATATCTTCCTTAGCAATATATGTCAACACAGCTGCCAATGCGGGTCCCGTACAAGGAGCTGCAATCACGCCTGCAACCGTTCCCATACCAAACGCACCAAAAAATCCAGCACCCCCCACTGTATTTAACCTATTCTGAACGGAAGAGGGGAGTTGAATTTCAAAAACACCAAACATGGATAGACCCAACGTGACAAGAATCACACTAATAAAACCAATCACGTAGGGATTCGACATCACCCCACCAAATAACGCACCCGTTGATGCCACTACAACACCTAATATGGAATAGGTAACTACGATCCCAAACACATAGACAAGCGATAATAGAAATGACCTAAAGATACCCGTAGATTCACCCGCGCCAAAAACCGATACTGTTATCGGAATTAATGGATAAACACACGGCGTTAAACTTGTTACAACTCCTCCGACAAAAATCAATAGAAATGCTAACCACAATTTGCCACCTGAAAGTGCACCAGCAATGCCACCTTGACTATTATCATTATCAGCAACATCTGACGTCATCGCAAAAGTAATACCGGAGAATATATCATCGTTAATCAGTTGTACTGTTTCTTCAATACTTACGACATTAATGGGTACAGATATATCAAGTGTTTCTGGCAATAGACACTGTTCATCACTACATGCTTGATAGTTTAACACGAAATCCAATGTCATCTGTTCAATCGGTGCATCTTGTGATAAAGTTGCTGGAATACCGATTGCAATTGTATCGTGGTAGACTGAAACTTCACCAACTGATGCAATCTCAAGACTGTCCCCCGTGGGATACGACACCTCACCGAAACTGATGTTAGATGCTTGAGGCAATACTATCTCAGTTGGAGAAAGTAAATCCCCCGCAGGATACGCATTAATATGCCATCCTTTAGCAATGTCAACCACAATGGCAATCTGGAATTGGCTCCCGGGTTGAACCTTGTCAAGATTAATATATCCCTTAGCACTCACCTTTTCGGCATTAAGGTTTTCAGTTAAGTCAAAGTCACCAAACTGGGCATACAAACCTATCGGTGTGACTATTAGAATTAGGGTTAACGACAATGTAAATAAACATGTAGCCTTGTTGTATGTCAACATTTATGATTCTCCATGAGAAGAGGTTGTTTGAAACAATGCAATCTTATTCTATTTCGGTTCAAGTATAACGCATGGCAGAATCATCTCCTCAAAGGTGATGCCACCGTGTTGAAAACTTCCATCAAAAACATTTTTAAACGAGCTATACTGATTTTCAAAGAGCAAATAATAATCCTCTTTAGCAAAGATATAGTTCGTTCCTCTTTCAGTAGTCGGTAAACCGTATGCTGCTGGATTGTCAACCAGCAAACCTGCTTCTGAAGAACAACTAATCTCCACTCCTTCTTTTACACGAAGACCGCTTGATAGGTCATGAGGACTCGATACTTTTACACCGTTCTTACAAAGCACAGAACCGTGATCTGAAGTTACGATGATGGTAAGTCCACGCTCAGCAGCGAGTTTAAAAATCTTATAGAGCCTCGAATTCTTGAACCACGTTTCAATGACCATCCTAAACGCTTCCTCATTCGGTATGAGTTGCTTGAACAGTGATAACTCACTACGTTGATGTGTCAGCATATCCAAAAAGTCTACAACTATCGCAGTAAAACTAATTTGATTCACATCTTTCAACCAATCCAGATACTGGATTTCTCCCTGCTCATCAAAAATCTTGAAATAGTACGGGTGCGGTTTGAGAGTGAGACCATTGCGTTCAAGCTGTAACCGCATGAGATCCTTCTCAAATCTGTTTACACTTGTGGTCCCCTCTTCTGGTTCAGCATATAAGTGCGGATATCTGTCTGCAAGTTCAAGTGGAAACAAACCGCTAAAAATAGCGTTACGCGCATAACGGGTCGTCGTCGGCAGAATTGAGAAATAATAGTGTTTCGTCATGTGAAAATCAGGATACAGCAAATGTTCAATCTTGAACCAATGATCCAACCGCATACAATCCATCACGACAAACAATACTGACTTACCAACCTGAATCTCAGGAATCACAAACTTGTGAAATACATCCACAGATAGTGGAGGTGAATCTTGACTCTCTAACCATGAACTATACGTATGCTGTATATAGTCTGCAAACGCAGCATTCGCCTCACGTTTTTCAGATTCATGAATAGTCTTAAGTTCATCAACAACAGATAAGGTATCAAACCTGAAATCCCATTCAACGAATCTAAGGTATGTATCTATCCATATCTGCCAATCTTTCTCATCGTTAACACCCTCCAAATTCAGTTCCCGATTCTCATGTTTGCTGTATTGCTTATTAAAATTCTTGACATAAGCCTGCGGTGTATACTTATCACGCATCTGCTGCTTATTTAGCAAGAACCCAATTGATGAAACCAACTGTCTGGGATTTGTTGGCATAATCAGAACATCGCTTACATTATATAGACTAACCTCTTCCTGTATCTCATCGTCATCTGTGTCAGCAAGTAAAACGATTGGAATATGCGGGTCTTCTCTGCGAATACGCGCCACAGTTCCATAAGCTCTCGTTGATAAATCTAAATAATTAACCAAAACCGCATCAAATCTTTTATCTTTGAGCAGAACAATAGCATCATCACTGCTGTCACTGAGTGTTACATTATACCCGTTAAACTCTAACAGTCGGACATACGGTTTCAACTCAGTACTCATAAAAGGTTCGCTCAGTTCAGTATTTATCCAAATAATCCTCCTATTTGTATTTTCCATGTCATCCCCCTTTTCTTTCAATGCCAGTTTGCATGATGTTCAGGAGTCAACTAATCCTTTATTCAGCGAATATGTTTTTGACGGTATACAATTTTGACGGCACACGGAGTGTGCCTACTACTATTAAGAAACAAAACGTCCTGCGTTCAAGATACCCTTACTGTCAAACTTTGCTTTAATATGTTTCATCAAGTCGAGTGTATTACCTATAGGACCCCATACATCTAAGTGTTGCTTCAATTCGGGTGGGGCAGATTCTATTGTAAGATTACCTTTCATACCCATGACCTGCTGCCGTAGTTCAGTTATTATACCTGCTGTCGTTTCAGAATCATCATCATGCTTTACAGGTAACCTCAGATATACCACACCATTACCTAAATAGAACATCATGTCTGATGTCAATTCATGCGCTACCTCAGCAAATTTGGACATGTCGGTGCGTTTTAAGTTAACCTTGACGATAATCCGATTACAGACTTTATCTGCTGCTGAATACTCCTGTATCTCATGACGCATTCTATCTTGAGATTCCCCTTCAATTACATGCACACTTTTAGCTCCATTTTGTTCCATTTGTGATTGCGTAGTACCGATCTGCCAAGAAACCGTCTCTGCTTCTCCACCAAACCCGACCATGAGTGTCGGGTACTGCTCTGATAACCCGTTAACAGCAACTTCAGTCTTTAGAATCACATAAGAAGGTAAAACCTGAGAACTTACAATACTTAAGCCAGCATGAATTGCCTTCTCTATAGTGTCATACTGGGCAGCGAGTATTGATTCGTGTGATGGTAAAGGGCATAATTTTAGTGATACCTCAGTAATAATGCCAAGTGTCCCATAAGAACCGATATAGAGTTTATTTAGGTCGTATCCAGCAACGTTCTTCACAACTTTACCACCACTCTTGACGACAGTGCCATTTGCAAGCATCACATGCAAACCCAAAACCAAGTTTCTCGCCGTGCCATGCCGCAACCGAAGTGGACCGCTGGAATTTGTAGCGACAATCCCGCCTATAGTACACCTGTCAGCGTAAGGTGGATTGAGTGGAAAATACTGTTGATGAACTGCTAATTCCTTCTGTAAATCCAACATCCTAATACCTGATGCCACTGTCACTGTCAGGTCGGCAGGTTCATACTCAATCACCTTATTCAGACGGTTTGTTGACACGACAATGCCGACTTCACTAACAACATTTCCAATACTAAGCTTCGTACCTGACCCAGCTGGAATTACAGATACATTCATTTCATAAGCAATACGAAGGACATCCTGCATCTCTGATATGTTTCCAGGCACTACCACAACTGTAGGGAGTATGCCATCAACTGTATATCCAGAAACCTGATCATCAGGCAGTATACCTGACTCACCAACAATACTGCTTAATGCATCATGCAAGTTACCTGCCAAATTATCAAAAGTCGCCATTTTCTTTCCAATCACACTTGATTGTGCCCGTGTCTTCCAAGAGACAGATCACCCGATTCCACTACTTATCATCTTCAGGATAGTCAATCGCCCACTTCCCTTTACCATCACCTGTAGGCGACTCCTTCCACAAAGCGAGAAATCCTTCAGGCGCATTATGCTCTAAGAGATGTGCGATAAAGAGTTGATGCAATTCAGATACAAGGTCTTCATTGTCCTGCGCAAGATTATGCATTGCCAGCCGGTCAGCCGTTAGATCAAACAGTTCGGGTGAACCATCTGCCCCGACAGGTGCATATCCCCATCGTTCTGTCACAAGGAACGGAGTTGTCGCTCGTCGTGGCACATTTCCATTTCGCGCGCCGATGTGGGTACCGGTTACCGCATACTCTCTATGCTGTGTATCGCCACTCAGGAGTGCGTCAGCGAATGAACGTCCCTCAAACGGTTTAGGTGGATCAAGAGAAACGCCAGCCAAATCACACAATGTCGGTAAAATATCCATCGGTTGTGCAATTAAATCAAGACCCTTTCCTTGTGGCACATCTCCACCAGCAATTAAAAACATCTCATGGTTTATTTCAGGATAGGTTGGCCAATATCTCGGATCTTCTGAGTCGATGTTTGATTTCCCGGTTCTCTCGTGTTCACCAATAGACATACCGTGATCAGACATCACCACAACAAGCGTATCATCCCAAAGCTCAAGATCCTCAACCTTTTCAAGTATACGACCAATATGTCTATCAACCAACTCGGATTCACCCGCATAGTGCGCCCAAAGGTTATGTAACTCGGCGTCAGTATAGATAGAGGAACGACCATAGTTCGGATGTAACATCGGAGGTCCTGAGTAGGTCGGATCATACCTTTTGACAATATATTCAGGTGGATCCCACGGTTCGTGCGGATCAAAAAAATCCACCCATAAAAGAAATGGACCCGACCGATAGTTCTCCTCCAAGAACCGTATCGCAGACTCCGATGTTCTACCAGAAAACGTCTCGGCTTCATATT
Organism: Candidatus Poribacteria bacterium; assembly: GCA_965205065.1. GTDB lineage: Bacteria > Poribacteria > WGA-4E > WGA-4E > WGA-3G > MSPOR6. The sequence goes on from CBDBFT010000001.1 coordinate 1,072,779, forward strand.
CATAGTATCTGTTTGTCCAACGGTGTGTATTCGGTAATGTATGACCTCTGAACGAGGGATTTGGACGGGTCTTATCATCTGGCATGACGGTCTTAATCTCATCGTTCAGGTGAAGTAACGGTTTGTCTCCCTCTTGACCACGATGTTGGAACGCAGCATGAAATCCTTGTTGGAAACGAGCATTGAACAGATGCGGACAATCGCAGATAAGTTGAGTCGCATATCCCTGACCAGCTAAGAGTCTACCGATATGATTAGGTCCGCTTAGGTCAATTGCTTGCCATCCATAGTGAGGCCATCCCAGAGTGCCAGTCGCTACATCCGTACGATGCGGTATTGTTGGAAAACTGCTCATATAGAACTTGTCAATCGCAGTGGCACGTTCCGCCTCAAATTTGTCTAACATTGGTGTCCGAATAGGTTTATCTGCCCTATCACCAAGATTGTCATAACGAAAAGTATCCGTAATAAGTAAAACGATGTTCTTCATAAAATATCCCCATAAATCACAATTAAAAGTAATCTATTATTTATACCTCTTGACTTGATGTTCTCAGCAATAGCATTGTAACAAAAAGCAACGGTAAGATCACAGCACCACAGACAACGACAGACAACTTTGCACCTATCAGACACGGAAAAAAGAGAATAGAACCGATCATTGAACCCTTCAACGCAAAATATCCGTTCTTCTCAGTCGGTCGTAAATAGAGTGGAACTCGGGTAATTACGACTGCAAGCAATCCAAGAATAACCCAAACGGCATAAGTCTTCTGCTCAAGTGGTTCTAACCAATACGGTAGAAGGGCGACTGCAAATGCAAGAACCGTCGCAAAAGCGGACAACAGAAGTGCCGGACGTATACCCAATTGGATCGGTGTCGTCATTATACCGTGCTTCTCGTCGCGTGAGATGTCCTTAAACGTAGTTGTGATATGCGTACCCAGATCATATAACGTAGTAGCACCAAAAGCATACCATACTAAGCGCGGGATGTTGCCCGGGTTGTTGCCAATGACCACCAAAGCACCGAAAATGTTTAATAGTCCAATACCTAACGGTAACGTTAGACTGCCTAAGACACCTTTCGCCTTGAAAAAAGCATTGTAAAGGTGTGAAATGGCAACTAATGCCATCACCAACAAACCCGCTTTGATACTGAGCAAGAAACCGCAGATAACACAGGTAGCATAAATTACACTTGCAGGCACTAATGCTTGACGAGGGGTTAACCGATGCGATGGTAACGGACGATTAGGATTGGTATACGCATCTGTTTCACGATGAAAGTAGTCATTTTTTATCATACCCGCGAAGTAACCGAATAGTGCAATAAGAAGTGCTGCAAGGACACGCCACGTCAATTGTCCATTACTGGCTATAAGCGCACCCGGAAGCGTCGCAACAATAGGAATAGCAAAAAGAGGATAACGAATGAGTTCAAGATAAGCTTTGATACGACGCATAAGACTAAAAGTTATCCTGCGGGACTCCCGCTTCGGCAACCGGTGTTGTTCTCGGATCAAATACCTCATCTACACTATAGAACTGCTCGCTCTGTGTGCTTATGCTCTGTTCTGTAACGTTAGGTCCTACCTGTTTGTTCCCGCTTATATAATTGTCTCTAAGTCTTCCACCATCGTATACTGCCCATCCCATATTCTGTGTGATATTATTAGATATTACCTCTGGAGAGGACGTAGAATAACACGTAATTGCATTTTCATAGTTAGACCTAATGTTATTCTTACTTATCCTCGGGCGTGAATCATCTTCACAAACAATGCCGTAGCGATTAGCAGTAAACGCATTAAACTCTACCTCTGGTGCTGCAGCACCTCCAAACTGTGCACCAGTACCGTTCCTATTGAACTCGTTTGCTGAAATAGTTGGATTTGCATCTTCACACAGCACACCAACGTTGTTGTCGCTGAAAAGACAATTTTCTATCTGGACATTATCGGTCTTAGTTATGATCCCGTTAGTCGCATGTTGAATACGGCAATACGTGAAACGACTGTTTGAACTTTGTGATTCAATTATGATACTATCCCAATCTCCCGCCTTTGGTGGTAGTGCATTCATTGATGGTGTAGAAGTACCGATTGTCGCATTGCGTTTCTGTCCAAAGATTTCTTTGATGCTCTGTTGTGTCGGAGCGGTATCAGTCTCTTTTTCAGTTAATTGTTGCTGTTTACCTAATGACCCGAATACTATCATTCTGTTTGGTGCCCCCTCAGCATAGAGTTCACCTTGAACAATCAGACTACTCGGTTCATCATAAGCTTCAAATCCAACGATTGTTCCTGCCCGAATTGTCAGATTAATCCCTTCAGGTACAATTACAGTACCAGTGATATAGATCCGACCATCCCACACCTCATTTTCTGTGAGTGTTCCAGTCTTTTCTATAATACCAGACGTTGAACCACCTGTATTAGGATTTAATGCACAACCCTGACATACAAGATAGAAACTTATGATACTGATGATGTAAACACCCTTATGTCGTATAATATTTCGTATATTTTTCATCATAATCTTCGGGCAAGAGACCCTTGCTTTAGCTTGGGGAGGAATGCCCGCTCCTTATTTCCCTTGACAATATATGCCAAATGTTTTATAATATATCCAGCATAGTTGGTAGAGAATACGATCTGCACCACTTGGTGCAGTCTCTACCGAAACCCAATCGTATCGGTAACTATGTGGGAGTAAACTATGCAAAACATCAAAAAACATACGCGTAGAACGTACAAATACAAGATACGCAACCATCCCAAGAACAAACGACTTGGTAATATGATGGATGATCTTGTTGATGTCCATAACCATTTTGTTCGTCTTGAACAACGCTATTATCGTATCTACGGCAAATATGCTGGCAGATACAAACTTCAACCCCACCTTACCAAGTTGTTGCATACCACACACAAACATTGGGCGTGGATACCCAGAGACACCCTTGACGAAGTTATTATCCGTATTGATACCGCTTATCAAAGCATGTTTGACGGGCTTGGTGGTAGACCTAAGAAAAAGCGTAAAGGTAAATACCGTTCTGCCAAGTTTCAATCTGGATATAAGGTTGAAAATGGGCGTGTTCGTATTTCCTTCAAGTCTTGGAACGAAACTGAACAGAAACTCAAATTTGACAAACAATGGTTTTCTTTTCATCAACACCGTGACTGGTCTGGTAATATTCGTTATATCCAAATCCTTCGCGATAGTGTTGGTGAATACTGGCTTTACATCATTACTGACGACACTTCTACCGAACCCTTTGCTGCCACAGGTGAGAGCGTGGGTATAGACTTCGGAGTGAAAACATTTTTGACACTCAGTAATGGTGAAAAGATAGATAGTCCAGAGTTCCTGAAACAATCCTTGAACAAGTTGCGGTCTGCTAACAAGTCCGTAAGCCGTAAGCAGAAAGGTTCTAACAACTGGTATAGGGCTGTGCTTGATCTTGTCCGACTCTATCGTAAAGTTGCCTTGCAGCGTCTTGATTGGCACTGGAAAACTGTTACAAAACTTTGTAGGGAATTTGATACCCTTGTCACTGAAACACTTAACATTGAAGGTATGAAACGATTGTGGGGCAGGAAAATATCTGACCTTTCTTTTTCGCAATTTGTCAATATACTTGAATATAAGTGTTTCAAACATAATCGCACTTTTCACAAAATCGGACAATGGACTGCCACAACTAAACCTTGTTCAGATTGTGGACACTCTAACAAAAACCTTTCTCTCTCTGATAGACAGTGGATATGTCCTGAATGCGGTTCACACCACGATAGAGACATAAACGCTGCTATAAACATTTTACGGGCTGCTTGTTATCCCGTTGTGGAGCAGATGTAAGACGTTTATCAAAAAACGCTAACTGCTATGAAGCACAAGCTCCAGCCTTTAGGCTGTGGGTGGCTTGACATCATAGTTTTATCACAAAATCACGGATATGTCAAGAGATTAAGAACTACTCTTGACAGAATTTACACATTTTACTATAATGAAGAAGACGTTAGAAATTCACGAGAAGATGCCTCTTATCCTGAACGGATTGCATGCGAGGTTATCCACAACCGTCCTGCTCACAGGACGCGAGCGATAAAGGAGAAACGTCTCATGCATAAGAAGTGGTATTTGGTATTAGCCATCCTGATCATTCTATTGTTAGATACTGCCTGTATTTTGTTTCTTCTTGATAAGTACGTTCCACAAGAAACCTTTAATTTGTTTGAAGCGTTTTTCCGATTCTCTATGTCAGGGAATAATGACTCTCCTTCTGTCCAAGATGCCGAAACGTATTTCCTTGAAATCGAAGGGAGAGACCCACCTTCAGAATTTATGGTGAGGTTTGCCAAACATTCCCCCCTTGTAAAGAAGGGATCGGAGTTTGTAGCGGATGACTTTGATAATAATATGTGGCACTTCTTCAGAATTGAGCGTTGGCGGTGGATCGGTTATGGGTGGGATCATGCTGTAATCTCTGGGGGATATGACGTTCCGGGTAGCGCAAGTAGGTGTGGGGGTGGTGCTGTATACATTTTCAGGCGGGGCAAGAAGGGATGGGCATTCGATAAATTGATGGAGGCATCCTATATTGGTATAGAAATACCGATACCACCAAGTCTATAGGCGGAATTTATTATGAGAAGTAGACTTTATTGGGGATTTTTAATCCTCATCGTCTTAATCGGTGTCGGAGGTGTTCTGTTCATTGGGCATAATCTGTCCCAAATATCCCAATTTGAACAGGATGCAGCCGATGCAGAAAACCTGATACAAGATCACAATCGTTCTGTGGAAAAGACGCCGGCGCGTGTTTCGGATACGACCGCTACCTACCAACCGCCCCCGGTGGGTGAAACGGAGGATACCGGGTATTGGGAAGGCAACACGTGGCATCAAAAAACTGCCCCCAAAGCGAAGAAAAGAGGTTTCTGGTCAGAGGATCCAGATAAACTCGCATACCAAATGAAGCATGGTCGTTATTCAGAAAGTAAGGAGTTAGCTCGCCGCATCATCTGTGACTATCCGTATTCCGATGCTGCACTTGAAGCAAGGTATCACCTCATGCCGGTTTTAGGGACAGAGGAGGAGAGTTCGTATCTCAAGGGCATGCTAAAATACCATCCGAATTCGGCACGTTTATTAACAGATTTAGCAACGAATCTGGATATTGTTTCTCCAGAAGAGGCGATTGCTTTTGGTAAAAAGTCGCTGCGTATTGACCCATCAGATGATTTTGCTCATCTGGCTTTAGGGAGAGCGTATCAGCGTTTGGGCGATTACAAAACGGCTTTAGTTCACCTCAAATCGGCTCAAAAGTTTAGTGATCCAGAGGAAGTTAGTATTATCGGCTTCACTATAGATGGTAAAACCCTTAATAATAAGTATGAGCGTATTGCGTATGAAATATCCATGATAGAAGCGGGTACCCCCCGTTTTGGTCCGGATCCTGAACCTTCTGGTGCTTTTTCTATGGATGTTGGCATATCGGTTCCATCCTCTGTGCCTGCATCGTCCCCTGATCTGGATTCTATGTTTGATCCGTCTGATCTTCCTGAGTTGCCGCCTGTGGATGAGCGTGTTGTTGATTCAGCTGTTCCATCGTTGCGTGATGCAGCCGTGATGCGTGCTCGTGAAGCGGTAGAATCTGAGCGTTTAGCTTCTGTGCGTGAACAGCAGCGTAAAGAGTTTGCAAGTTTTCTTCGTTGGATGGATACGATAGAGACTGCGAAGTCTCCTGCGGATTTAGAGGATTTTTTGATGCGTGAGATGGCAACGCAGCTGCGGGGGGGTTCCTCCGAGTTCACACCAGATAGACTGATTCGTGCGTTTGAAACAATGGAGCAGCATGGTGAAGCTGCGGGGCTTCGTGCGTTGGAAAAACTGGATGCTGATCTTGCACGCAAAATGTTACGTGAGCGTCCGAAACAACGGAAGCCACCTGGATCACCGAAATGAAATTATAATTTAGGAAGCATAACAGGAGACAAGGTTACAAAGTCTATCTCAAATTTTAACATGTTAATTAACAAGCCTTTTCGCTATACGGAGCGTAAGGACTATCTCTTATATAAGGAGAAACATTATGAAAGAACTCATATTGAGTAAAACCTAAAGATGTAGTATAATAAGGATAGAAAAGGATATAAAATATATCCCTTTCAATCCATATCGGACCTTTGAACCTCAAGCCGGTCAACGAACATGATACAATGATTTTGCCCGAAACTTTCACTGATTTCATAACCTTTACTCATCGTATTGGTATGGATAGCAGTGGTTCTGCTGTACTAAAATATAAATAGAAACATCCTGATAAACCTTAATTTTAGCATGATTTTGAATTTAATTTGCTTTTTACCGAAATATGTAGTAAAATCTATAGTTACTTATAGGCTTTTACGCTTAAATTAGTTATCAATACTAATTATCTTACTGCAACCTAATTTGTCACATACGCAGTACAATTGCTTAGATGTCACTCGCTATATAGGAGAGACGATATGGCTACAAAGTATTTCTCACCTCTATTTTATCTCTTAACCTTACTTGCTTGTCGGATACTTACGCGCAGCAGGTCTAATCTGACACATCTCTTTTGACGTGTCAATCCGAATAAGAAAGGAGAAATCAGATGTCTATCGTGAAATATACGACAAAATATATCCTCATCGGTGCACTCGCGATCGTTGTGTGTGCGGGAATCGGGGGGCTCGTTTATAGCAAATATCAGAAAAATGATCTAAAACGACAACTTGAACTAAAAAACCAAAGCGTGCATGGTGACGTTGGCGTTGTCCAACAATCTGCTAACAATCCGCTGCCCCCTGCGATTCGTTATGTGCGTGGTGCATCTGGTAATACTACTCCATCTATAGAAGGTCTTCAAAATTGGTGTGGAGCAGTGCCGATACAAGTAGAATTTAGAGAACCTTTTTCGAACCTGCCCGCTGACCTTAGAAAACGTTTGCGAAATGTATATGCTGATGGCAACTCAATCGACAATAATCCTAACTTTTTTCGAGAGGTGTATGATGCAGTCAGCAATGGACAGGATATGGATACCACAATTAAGCTTCTAAAAGAATATCGTATCTATACCGATGTGGTTCTTGAACACATGGATACCTACGAAGCCTTTAAATATGTTCAGGAATATGCACCAACGGATCAGCAGGGACCGGCGAAGAAGTATGGCAACCGTCTGATCAGTCAAAATCCTCAAAGTGCAGAATCCCTTGAGGCGATGCTTCATATTGCGGTGTATATGACAGATGACCCGCACGAAAAAGAGACCTACCTACGCGGTGCAATCAAATATCACCCGAATTCAGGAAAAGCCTTATATGAGCTAGGAAGCTTACTGAGTTTTGATAAACCGGGTGAAGCCGTTATGCACTTAAAAAAGGGGGAACTCTATAATCCTGCGGCTGTCAATGCAAAGTTAGGGGTTGCCTATGAGCGTCTTGGAGACTACAAGACAGCATGGATTCACTATAAAAAGGCACTTCATCACAATCCGGAAGCCTATTGTATTATTAATTTAGAAGCGATAGAAAAAGGGGAACCTGTTTTATCTCCGATAAAGTTGACCCCTGATGAGAATACATTTCTCAAAGGTTCAACAGAAGCGCAAGAGATGCCTGAGCGGACATCTTCTGATAGTTCTGATGTGTTTGTAGATTTACCAGATTTACCAGAGCGAGATGATCCCCCCTCACCAGTTTCTGATTCCAAAAATCCATCGCCAGAAGATATAGCACGGCAAGAAGCGGAACGGACATTTTTTGAAAGTCTGCGGGAACAACAACGGTTGGCAGAAGAGTCATATTTAAAGGAGTTAGAGGCGTTTATCAATTGGGCGGAGTCTGTTATCAACGACACACCGATTGACCCCAATAACTTTTTGGAGAAAGAGTTAGAACGTCATTTATCTAATCAGAAAACGACTTTTGATCCCGACCGTATCACGCGTGGATTTGAGATGATACAGAAATATGGACAAACAGAGGGAATCAAAAGGTTAGAGAAGAATGATCCAAAACTCGCAGAACGGGTGAAACAGTTGCTCAATAAAAGGCAAATGCGACCGAGAAAGAAGCGAGATCAATAAAAATAGCGGTGTGAATACAGCACACCGTTATACTTCCCCATAGAGGAGAAAAACCGTGTATAAACTCCTGAGTGTTGTCACATTTATTCTTTTTATTCTCATCGGCATGTTTAACGGAGCAGATGCAACAAGCGTTTATGTTATCGGAAGTCCAGAGGACTTGCCTGAATATGACAAAAAGCTAAAGGTGAAAATCAGAGTTGTCAACAGACCCAGTAAAGGTTATGTTCTGGTAAATTTAAACACAACTTCGGCAATGTTTGGACGTTGCACAAACTACCCGATTTGGAGCCAGGATGCAACCGCGGACTTACAGTTATTGAAATCTGATAACACAGGAGACGAGTGGAGCGATCTCGGCACTGGTGTCCTCAAGTATAAGTTAACGTGAGTTTGAAAAAAGATTAGAAGTTAAAAAGCATAGGTAAATCGTTGATTTCTTCAAGTTTTTGCAGGTTCACCTTCACCGAGGGTTTCTTCTCCAAAAGCTGGTAAGCAATCAAAGCGGAATACACATTCACTTGAAAGTTGACGATACTTCTATGTCGACTGTGTTCCAACTGCGTCTGTGTTTTTAGTTCCTTGATTACGGATTCAATGATGACACGTTTTCTCAGCAACTCCTCATCGGAAGCAGATAGCGGTTCGGGTTTCATGTTCTTGCGGACTTTGTAGATCAAGTTGATATCTTGCTTGCGAAGCGTCTCCCGCAGGTCTTTAGAGATATATCCCTTATCTCCGTAGAGAGAACCATGCAGCCCTACCACTAAATCGGGTAAAGGGGTTCGGTCATCTGTGTTGCCCGGTGTCAGTTGAAAACCTAAAAGTTCGCCTTTCTCATTGATGATCAGGTGAAGTTTAAAGCCATAGAACCACCCCATAGAGGTTTTTGAACGCCCAGCATATTCAGCGAATACGCGATGGGCTGAAATCCGTTTATTGTCACACACGCGCAGGCGTGTGGAATCTACAAAAGAGATGCCACTACATTCTCCGCGTTGCAAATATAGATAAATCATTAAGAGTTCCAGCACCTCATTTTTGAGCTGCACGAACCGAGAATAACTGACAAGATTTGGAAACTCAGCACACCAATAGACGCAGACATGTTTTTCATAAAAATGCTTGAACGTCCGAAATCCACTTTGATGGAAGGCAATGATGATAGTCATTACCTCACTGTCGTGTAGACTACGGGGACGCCCGCGTGTTTCAATCGGTTTATCATCCTGAAGTGATCGTGAAGTCAGAAATGCCTCAAAAGCTAAATAAAAGTCGTCAATTCTGCAAAAAAGTGTTAAAATACTCATAAGAGAACTCCTTCTAATATATAGTATTTTGGTATAATGACTTCATTATACCAAAAGAGTTCTCTTTTTTAAAAACATTTATTGAATATTTATCAAACTCACGTTAAGTTACCTTACAGCTACAAAAATACGCATGAATTTGATGTCTATGTCCGATGCTACGACTACGGGGCTTGGGGAACACTCAAGGCTGTTGTCTATAAAGATAAACTTTTGAAAGACCAAAAATTGGTTAGCAATACAGGAACTGTCCCGCGAGACGAAAATAACAATCATATCGCTGATGGATGGAAAAACGATTTTACCCCATACATCTGGTCAGATGAAACGAACAAGCAAGTGAATGTCAGTGCAACAAGAGGACAAGATGGTATCAAGGATTATCCTTACAGCGTTCCTAAAGGGGCGGACAGACAACAAACCGTTGATAAAGAGACAGGACCCAATAAAAACAGTGAAAATGGTGATGGGCTCACTGTCTTTGAAGAATATAGAGGTTTTATGACTGAACAATATGGTGGCTATGGTGGCGGGGCTACAGGACATACACGCACAGACCCTGAAACAAAAGATGTATTTTGTGTCGTCCATCCAACCCTGAGTTCCTATGGAATGGGGGATGTAAGTAGACACTCCTCACACTCCTTCACAGAACTTCATTCTATATGCGTTAGCACACCCTTTGGAAATGTTCAGGATGCAGAACACAACTTTGACAGCAGTGCTTCCACAACTTATGGATGGTTGAACAGCAATTCAACAGGCATCGCTGACAGAAGTTATGTATATGCAGTTCGGGTTAAAGATGGTAAAAAACATCCAACAAAAACGTCATCACTTGGATTCGCACCTATCAGTAGACCCTTTTACCTGTCAGTCGGCAATATCTATATCGATACAATTAAGACTTTTCAGAGAGAACAATTGCCAGGAAAAAGTATCAGTGACATTACCAAAGCCGTTATTGCACATGAAATTGGACACATGATAAACCTAAGACATTGTCCGCAAGGGTGTTTAGACAATATAAAAGGTAAGTGTCTAATGTTCCCAAGTGCAACACGACGAGATAAAAAAGGAAACTTGGTTGCAAACATTGACTCCGGTCCAAGCAGTCATCATTACATAGATTATGACCTTGCAGATCCTGTCAAATCCCCACAAACACCAGGAAAGATTAAGACACCTAAAAAGGCAGGAAAACCTCAAACATCTTCTCCCACGCGAACATTGACACCATCTGGAGGAAACTACACAGCCGAAGCGGGTGACAGCCACACGGCAAACTTCAGCACGAGTTCTGCATATAGTTCTGTGTATTGGTATGTGAAGACGCCTTCAGACACGACAGCTACATCACAGGAGATAGATCAGGGTGATGGGAGTTTGACGACTGCGGACTTCACCTATACTTTCCCCAGTAGTGTTTCTGGAGATTATGTTTTTACTGCGTATGTCTATGATGGCGATAACACTACAGTCTATGAAGAGAGTTATACGGTCTCTGTTTCTTTACCGAGCAGTAGCACCGCAACGGCTACAAGCAGCACCACAACGGCTACAACTGCCTCGGGCACTTTGGTGGCGGATACTTCGTCTTTGCCGGCTAACTGGGTTTTTCTTTTAAGTCTCACCAGCACAGTGCCTTTTAGTTCTGTCAAGTGGTATACCTTTAGTCCAGGAAATGCCGATGAGAGTTGGGTTGGCACACAAAACTTTTCACCGGCTGTTTCTGAAACAACATACACTCCCTATATAGATAATTATGCGGGAGATTATAATATCAGAGCAGAGATCACACCGACAACAGGTGCGGTTTTTAGCGTCAGCTGCACGGTCACCCGTGAGTAGCAAGCGACTTCACAACCTCAGTTAAAGGCAGGTATCCGTTTTAGGTATCTGCTTTTTTTATTTCCTACCTATTTTTATTTTCTTCTAAGTTTTCTTTCATACAAAACACTCTTGCCCAACAATTATGATAAGACATACAAATATGGGGACTGAAAAACTGGGGGTAAATCAGTTCATATTTAACTTGACAAATGTATTTTTATATGTTAGAGATTTTACCGTCAAATGCGCTGTAGCACATTCTGTTAGATTGTGCCTTTCTGAACAACATTCATCATAGATTGTGCTACAGAAGAAAAAACCAAAGACTATCTTGAAACTCTATTTTGAGCTCGTGATTGTTTCATCTGGGTGCGTTAAGTTATTGTCACCATAAGTGTCAATTTTGGGATTTCCTATACTCTTAATAGTAGTAGGCACTCTCCGAGAGCCGTCTCTTATGAAAAAAGGCAATAAAATATTTACACTCCCGTTTCATCTAATCGAGGGAGTCTTATCCTGGTCAAATCTCAAAATCCTGAAAATCCTGGTTCACACTTGACACAATTCCATATTTATGCGAAAATACCACCATGCCAAGACAAAACAAAATACTAAACATTGGTGATACTGCACCACTATTCTCACTTCCATCACATCGACGACAAATAGTGTCACTTGAATCCTTTAAGGAAGAACAGCACGTAATTCTAAGCTTCTTCAGAGGAACATGGTGACCCAATAGCCGCCGCCAGTTGGCTGCTGTACAAGAACACGCAGAGCAGTATGCAGCACATAACGCAACACCGTTAGCTATCGCAGGACAGTGGCCCCGGGAATTACGCGGTTTCGCTGAACGCAACGGTATTACCTACCCCCTATTAGTTGACAAAGATCGGAGCGTTATCAAAAGTTATGGCGTATATCACTGGCTCAGCTTTGAAGCATACAACATTGCACGACCTGCAACCTTCATCATTGACATGCTCGGTATTGTCCGGTATATGTATATCGGATCACATCAGTTTGATAAGGTTGACCAGACAGAACTCATCGAATGTCTGAAGTCACTAAAATGATTTTCAATTATACTGAAAATGTGGTATACTTATTAAAGGATTAGTGTTGTAGGTGTTATAATCCTATGGATAACGCACACATAGCATTTATGAAACGCGCCATAACCTTAGCGGAATACGGAAGAGGACGAACAAGTCCAAATCCCTATGTCGGCGCGGTGATAGTCAATGATGGAAAAATCGTAGGCGAAGGATTTCATCAAAAAGCAGGTGAACCGCACGCAGAGATACATGCACTACGCGCAGCACAAGAAAAGGCAAAAGGTGCTACACTATATGTCAACCTTGAACCGTGTTGCCATTCAGGACGAACACCACCCTGTACGGACGCTATCCTGAATGCCAAAATCGCAACTGTATATATTGCACACGAAGACCCGAACCCTAAAATCGCAGGAAAAGGTATCAAAATATTAGAAAAATCAGGAGTAGAGACCAAAGTCGGCTATTGCGACAAACTAAAAAAGACAGCAGAAAAACTAAACGAAATCTACATAAAATACATCAGAACGGGATACCCTTTCGTCATACTCAAAACTGCAATGAGCCTTGATGGAAAAATCGCAACTGCAACAGGTGAATCGCAATGGATAACATCACCCGAATCAAGACACTTTGTTCATAAAATTCGGGATGAAGTAGACGCAATATTAGTCGGAATCGGAACCGTTATCAGTGATAATCCATCATTAACGACAAGATTAACAGACAAACAAGGAAAAGACGCAACACGTATTATATTAGATTCACACGGACGCACACCTACTGATGCAAGAGTCATTAATTCTGAGAGTGAGACAGATGTCATTATTGCTGTTACACCTAATGCTTCTAACAAAAACATCGCGGCTCTAAAAGAAGCAGGAGCAGAAGTCTTCGTTACACCCGAAAAAGATGGACAGGTCTGTTTCAAATCATTGATGGCGTTATTAGGGGAACGCAGTATAACAAGTGTTTTGGTTGAGGGAGGTGGAAAAGTCAACGCAAGCGCACTGGCTTCAGGGGTTGTAGATAAGCTCATGTGTTTTATGGCTCCGAAACTTATCGGCGGAAAAGAGGCACGCGGCGTATTTGACGGTGAAGGTATAAAGCATCTGACAGAAGCACCCGAATTAGAACAACTTACAGTCACCCAACTCGAACGCGATCTGTTAATTGAAGGGTATTTGACACATAATGTTTACCGGAATCATTGAAGAAATCGGAACGATCACCGAAATACATACAAAATCAAGCGGTCTTACTATCAGAATCAATGCCGATACTGTGATGGAAGATACACAGATAGGTGATAGTATAGCCGTTGACGGTCCCTGTCTAACAGTACGCGAACGCAATGAAAATGGATTTATCACTGACATCAGCGAAGAAACACGACGCAGAACTACGTTACGTTCATGTAAAGTCAGCACACGTGTCAATCTGGAACGGGCACTTAAATTAGGAGACCGACTCGGAGGACATCTCGTCTTAGGACATGTTGACGACATCGCTACTATCACTGGATGGAAAACGGAAGGGTCTTCATCCATTATGCAGATCACAGTCAGTCAGGATGTTAAACCTTACATCGCCTATAAAGGATCGATTGCCATCAACGGTGTCAGTCTAACAATTTCTAATGTAACAGAAGATAGATTTGAGGTGACACTCATTCCACATACATTAAATGTTACGACATTGGGTGATAAAAAAATCGGGGACCCCGTGAATATTGAAGTAGATGTTATGGCACGGTACATAGAAACGTTAATACAAAATCAGAAAAATCCTGTCAAGACAATAGATTTGGAGTACCTACAAAAACATGGGTATGCATAAAATACGCAAGGTGGGACAGTAATATGGAATTTAGTACCATCCCCGATGCAATCTCAGCTATTAAAGACGGTGAGATGATTATCGTTGTTGATGAACCCGACCGCGAAAATGAAGGTGACCTGATCATGGCAGCGGAAAAGGTAACACCTGAATCCATCAACTTTATGGCAAAATACGGACGCGGGTTAATCTGTCTACCAACCTGTTCTAAACGACTAACAGAACTGCAACTTAACCCAATGGTGATGGATAACACCGCACAGATGCAAACTGCATTTACTGTCACAATAGATGCAAAGGAAGTTACTACGGGGATTTCAGCACAAGAACGAGCATATACTATTAAAAAATTCGTTGATGAAAACGCTATACCAACCGATTTTGTACGCCCAGGACACATCTTTCCATTAGAAGCTAAACCCGGCGGCGTCCTCCGACGCGCAGGACATACGGAAGCAACAGTAGACTTAGCAAGACTCGCAGGATTATATCCCGCAGGCGTCCTCTGTGAAGTATTAAACGATGATGGCAGCATGGCACGTGTCCCCGAACTATTCAATTTTGCACAAGAACACGATCTAAAAATCATTACCATCTCTGACCTAATTGCATATCGCAGACGCACCGAAACCCTTATTAAAAAAGTCTCAACCGCAACGATTCCCACTGTACACGGTGAATTCGAACTCCACGCTTACGAAAGCAACTTTGATGGCACACCAGCACCGGGTGATTCAACAGATACCCACGTCGCTTTAACCAAGGGAGAAATTTCTGGTGGGGATCCCATCTTAGTCAGGGTTCACTCACAATGTCTGACAGGTGATGTCTTCGGCTCAATGCGATGCGACTGTGGTGAACAGCTACAAATCGCACTCGGAAACATTGAAAAAGAGGAAAGAGGTGTTCTACTTTATATGCGGCAAGAAGGCAGAGGCATGGGACTCAAAGACAAAATCCGAGCATATCACCTGCAGGATAATGAAGGATTAGACACAGTTGAAGCAAACGAAAGACTCGGATTTCCACCAGATTTACGTGATTACGGAATCGGCGCACAGATACTCGTTGATTTAGGTGTAAGAAAGATGCAACTCATGACGAACAACCCGCATAAAGTCAAAGGACTATCAGGATACGGATTGGAAATCATTGAACAGATACCGCTGCAAACAACACCTAACTGCTATAATCTAAATTACTTGCAGACAAAACGAACGAAACTCGGACATCTCCTATAAACAATATTCCACCATAAATTGCAGGAAATTGATACAATATGCCAAATATATATGAAGGTGACCTGAATAGTAATGGATTGAAATTCGGAGTCGTTGTCAGTAGGTTTAACAGCTTTATTACCACAAAACTCTTAGATGGCGCACTTGATGCAATAAAACGTCATGGCGGCAACTTAGATGACGTAGATGTCGTTTGGATTCCAGGTGCTTTTGAAACACCAAGCATAGCAAAAAAACTCGCAGATAGCGGTAGATACGATGCACTAATTTGTATCGGGGCAGTTATACGGGGTGCTACACCGCATTTTGATTATGTCGCAGGTGAAAGCGCAAAAGGTATCGCACAAGTAGCACTAAACACGGGTGTCCCTATTATCTACGGAATTATTACGACAGACACAATCGAACAAGCAATTGAAAGAGCAGGAACAAAAGCTGGAAACAAAGGGGCTGAAGCAGCTGTAACCGCTATTGAAATGGCAAACCTAAACAGACAACTCCAAGCACTTGATAGATAGCGAAAATATAACAGATGATTGCAATTATAGACTACAAAGCCGGTAACCTTACAAGTGTGGCACGCGCATTGGACCAACTCGGTTATGAAAACAAAATAACCGACGATCCAGACACAATACTTTCCGCAGAACGCATGATTTTCCCCGGCGTTGGTGCCGCAAAAGCAACGATGGAAAACCTACAAAAGCGATCCCTTGACGATGTCCTCTGCAAATTCTACGAATCTGGTAGACCCATGTTAGGCATCTGTATCGGTATTCAGATACTGTTTGAGTATAGTCAAGAAGAAGACACCGAATGTCTCGGAATTCTACACGGTTCCGTAAAGAAGTACCCAATAAACAGTGGACTCAAAGTACCACAGATCGGATGGAACGAAGTATCACAAGTCAGTCCACACAAGGTATTTGAAGATGTTCCAAATCCCGCACATTTTTACTTCGTCAACTCCTATTATCCTGTTCCAACGATGAAGGATGCTGTCATTGGAAGAACATCTTACGGTATTGAATTCTGCAGTGTCATCGCTTATAGAAACATTGTTGCCACACAATTTCATCTGGAGAAAAGTGGTCGCGTCGGATTAAAAATGTTGGATAACTTCCTGAAATGGCAAGTAGATGAGGGGTAGAGGCTAAGTCGGATGAGAACGCTGCTATTATCTCTCGGTGTGTTATCCGTCAACATTCTCGTTTATGTTGTATCAGGAATACACCCATATTATCCAATCATATCACACTTATATTATGGAGTCATGCTTATTGCTGCAAGTTATCAGAATGCAAGAGACCAGAACATACTACTCGGTCTGACAACTGCTGCTAATTGGGTCTATGTCTTTACAGACCCAATAAAAATTGGAAGCATAGCAATAGCGTTTCTATATCCTGTTATTGCTTTTAATCTTGTCAGCACTATTCGTCAATTACAGTTTCAAAGACTCAATCGCGCAGAAGAGATGGATAGGATTAGCACAGCAAAGACAACACTGGAGAAAAGGGTTCGCAATCTATCCGTTGTTTCCGATGTTAGTCAAACTGCAAATGCTGCACTTGAACTTGAAGAACTATTTCATCGAACAATCGAAATCCTGTCACAACATCTCGGAATCTATCGCGGCACTTTGAACCTATATGAAAATGGACAGATCGTTCAACCCATTGAGGTGAATTTAGGACTAACTGAAGCTGAACTAAAGCGAGGAACAGACCACCAAATTGAAGAAATAGAAAGAAAAGTCTTAGCTGATGGGAAAGCAAGAGGGATACCACATCAACGTATTCCTAAACCTTCTGTTATAGTACTACCGCCAGAAGAGGTAGAATCTAAAGACAATATAGACTTTTGGTGTCTGCCAGTAATCGTTGAAGACCAAATTATTGGCACACTCCGGATTGACAAAGCGAAAGATGAACTGACAGCTGCAGAAGACTTACACGTATTAGAGATCATCGCCGCAATCATCGCACAGAGAGTAAAAATCAAACAAACAATTGACGCATTGGTTCAATCTGAACGACTCGCAGCTCTGGGAAAACTCGTTACGACAATAGCACATGAAGTACGAAATCCGTTAGGGAGTATACGCTTAGCAACACAACTTCTCAGTGAAACTGACGATAGGCATGGTATTAGAAATATGCCACTATCGGATAAAGAACAAGCAGAAATTGATGAATACACCTCTATTATTATCAAAGAGGTAGACCGGCTTAACCGTTCAATTGAACAACTACTCGCTTTCGGAAAACCTGCAACAGCAGATGCAGAACCGTGTAATATTCACGAACTGCTTGATGACTGCATCGCTACTTATCAGCCAGAATTTGACCGATATGAAATTGATGTTATCCGAAAATATGAAAAATGTCCATCTATCAACGCCAATCAAGATGGAATGACACAAGTAATATTTAATCTGTTTTCCAACGCTATTGAAGCAATGGAAACAGGTGGAACCCTAACAATTAATACTAACTTTTCTGACGAAACAGAAACAACACATATCCGAATACAAGACACCGGTCCCGGTATATCAGCAAGTGATGTGCAAAATCTCTTTGATGCATTCTATACAACAAAACAGAAAGGAACAGGTCTTGGATTGTATATCAGCCAGAAAATATTAGCAGAACACGGGGGTAGTATTCAAGTTGATGCTGAGCTATCAACGGGTACTGCGTTCATCATATCAATGCCAAGTACAACCGATTAATTTCTATAATCCGATCTATAATCCGAGCAATAAATATGTCCTATTCAATACTCATCGCAGATGACGATCACAGTTTACGTTTAGTCCTAAGTGCAGTACTTGAGAAAGCAGGATACCAGACTGTCAAAGCAGAAAACGGGAAAGCTGCAATCAACTGTCTGCAACAAGATGAGTTTGATGTCATACTGCTGGATATATTCTTAGGGGATGTAGATGGATTGGAACTAATTAAATCTATTCAGAAACTCAATCCATCAGCTGCAATTATTGTCATCACTGGACACGGTACAACACAGACAGCTATTGAAGCCGCCAAACGCCGCGCATATAGCTACCTTACAAAACCTGTTGATAAAGAGGAACTGCTCAACATCGTCGCACGCGCAGCAACTGCAGCAACTATTACAAAAGAGGAACGTGAAACCAAAGATGCACACCCAACGCTGGTCAATTCACAGACCATTGACGCACAAGGCAGAATGGTAGGACAAAGCCCCGCTATGCAAACTGTATATCAGATAATTGGTCGTGCCGCTGTGAGTGACGAAACCGTACTGATTATGGGGGAAAGCGGAACGGGGAAAGAACTCGTATCGGAACTCATTCATGAAAATAGTCCACGCAGTGAAAACCCATTTATCGTGGTCGATTGCAGTGCTATCCCACCAAGCTTGATTGAAAGCACACTCTTTGGACATATCAAAGGCGCATTTACAGACGCTCACGCTGACAGAAAAGGAAAGTTCGAACAAGCCGATAGCGGCACAATCTTCCTTGATGAAGTGGGAGAACTCCCTATTGATACACAAATGAAACTATTACGCGTCTTACAAGAACGAGAAATTGAACCCGTCGGATGTAACGAAACACGACAAGTTGACGTCAGAATAATCGCCGCTACAAATCAGAAACTAAACAACGCAATAGCACAAAAAACCTTTCGAGACGACCTATATTATCGCTTGAATGTTGTGCCAATTTCTCTACCACCCCTCAGAGAACGGAAAGAGGATATTCCTGAACTAATTGACCTATTTACCAGCCAATTCGCACAAGAATATCAAATTCCCAAGATAAGCATCTCCTCTGATACAATTGATAAACTCATTGCATATCATTGGCCCGGCAATGTACGAGAACTGGAGAATGCTATCAAACGGGCACTTGTAATGTGCTCAGGACAGATGCTTCTCACAGAACACTTTCCACAACTCTTTGAAAAAGAACCTGAAAACCAAATAGATACGCAGAATATCGATCAACAGATATACGCATTGCTGCAACAACATATCTCCCATTATCTGGAATCTGAAACAGATGTAGGTGAACTCCATGCAGAAATCAGAGAGATTTTTGAAAAACCCCTCTTTGAGATTGTCCTTCAACATACTGAAGGTAATCGCAGTAAGGCATCAGAAATCCTCGGAATTAACAGAAACACACTTCATACAAAGTTAAATGAATACGGAATCAAATAGTGCTATGGTGTCTTTTATTGAATAAATGTAGATTGAGGTTATACTAATGGATATAGGAAAAGTAATCGGGACAGTCGTCGCGACAAGAAAAGATCCAAGTTTAGGAGGCACACGTCTTCTCCTCTTACAACCGTTAGATGAGAACTACACACCTATTTCAGATCCAATTGTCGCTGTGGATACGCTACAAGACGCTGGAATAGATGAATTCGTCTATTACGTTACGGGTGGGGATGCTGTTGGCGTACTACCCGGCAGACGAATGCCAGTAGACGTCGCAATCGTCGGTATCGTTGATACCGTCACACTTGACAAAAAGACTATTGAAGAATCATCATCCTAAGAGTCGAAAGAAGGTTGGAAGGGTGGAAGAGGGGAAGGGTGGAAGAGTGAAAGAGGGGAAGAGTGGAAGGGAGGAATCAGAGGCATTCAATTGTCGAGTTTTGGCAGTTTCTTACAGATATTATCCAATTAACATAACAACACCTCTTCTGTAGGAGGGAACTCCGATTCCCGACTAAACGCTTTGATAGTCGGGAATCGGAGTTCCCTCCTACAGAAGAAACATGTCTCAGTACATGTAGTTTACCGACTATTGAATGCCTCTGAGGGAGGAAGGGAGGAATCAGAAATATGTACCTCGCAAAAGTCATCGGCAAAGTTGTCTCTGTAATAAAGCATCCTGCGTATGAGAATCGCACTTTGTTGCTTGTTCAACCCATAAGTCTTAGGTCAGAACTTGTACGAACACCGACAATTGCAGTCGACTATGTCGGCGCAGGTGAAGGAGATACCGTCATCGTCGGTGCTGGACCCGGTGTTGCACAAGAAGTATTCGGTATTGAGAACGCACCAATAAGAGAACTCATCATGGGAATCGTTGACCATTTTGATGTGTCATTTCTGGAGGAAACAAGATGGGAAGAGGAAGAATAGGTAGTACTGAAATCGGAAAGCATCTTCAACACAAACACACCAAGCAGACACCAACAACCATGTCTGTCTGGATAAATACTGTCAGCATAATTAGTTTATGCTGTATCTGTCTCTCTCTGCATTCATGCCGACTTGCTCACGTCTTGTCCACGCAATACAGTGAGAACATTGCACGGGCAAGTTACGGCTCTGAAGCAAACCATCCTGGCTTGAATGATGGTAATACTGAAACCGTAGCGACACTTCCTGCAGCAAATGTACGAAACTTCATCATACGATTTGCAGATGTGCATCCTGTCCGTAAAATCGTCATTCACAATGAAAACCTATTCAGGTTTGAGATGGAATATCTAAACCCTGATACGGGTAAATGGCAGGAGTTTCACAATGTGATACAAAGACGGAACTTAGAAGGAAAACGAGCACAATCTACCTTTGAAATTGATAAATTAAACTTTAAAACACAGATGATAAGAATAAACGTCTCACGGACTGTGGACGATATTATCGTAAACAAATTTACACGAGACCCTGGAGACAAGATTGTCAATCAACGTAAAGTACTCGCCGGTCAATATTTACCGCATTTTCGCGTTGTACGACCCTCTATAGCGCAAGTTCGTGAAATAGAGATATACCACCTTGCACAAAAAAAGTGAAATGATCCTCTCTCACATCTTACAAATTCTATAATACAATACTTATGAAACACACTTCATTCATCGCAGCTCTTTTACTCATCCTACTGTTTATCTCCTATAGTCATGTCTTACCAATTGAAACTGCTCTGAACCACAGCGACAGTCAGTTTTCCGCAAGTAAAAATAAAACTGATATTAAACATGTTAGGGGAAAAGTCGAATTGTTAGATGCGTCCACACAAGGGGTTACAATTCAACTCTCTATTGAGAGATCCGATTTTGACATTGATACACTGGAAAAGAATGGAGAACAATTTCATAGCTTATCTTTTCCAGACTGCAGTTACACAACTGAACACGAATCTTTTAAACTCCCAATGCAAACCGCTCTGATAGGTGTGCCCTCCGATGCAAGTTTTACAGTGAAGATAATCGATAGCACAGAATATACTACCGTTCAGCTAAAACATAAGTTGAAAACTACAAAATTTCACATTAACGCCGATAAGATAAGTCGAAATGACGATTCACCAAATACCGCAATTATGGACCGTTTCCTACCTAACACGTTTGCACAAATCGGAAAAGCAGGATGGATAAGAGAAAATCGGGTGCTGCCTCTAACAATATATCCGGTACAATATAATCCTGCAAGTCGTGTCGTTAAACTATATCATCGTCTCGTCATTCAGGTTCAGTTCAATGGTTTTACAAAAGCACCTTCAGCCATTAGTAGTTTCCCTCGTCCCGAATCTGCTGTATACGAGGAAATATATCGCAAAATGCTTATCAATCCCAATACTGCAAAGCAGTGGAGATCTCCGATGAGCCAAACAACGCCAAGAGGGGACATCTCACTATCTACAGATATTACAAATGCACATTCACGTCTTTCAATACAAAGCGCACCCACAATTACATCACCACGATATAGGATTATCATCTCAGAATCAGGGATGTATCACATCACAGGAAGCGACTTAACCGCAGCAGGTGTTGACATTTCATCAATCAAACCGAATACAGTATCCCTGTCAAATAAAGGTAAGCAGATTCCTATCTACATACGAAATTATCGCAACGGTCAGAACCTAAATAATGCGACTGGTTTAGATACCGACAGCGAGATCATATTTTACGGGCAACGACACAGTGGAGCAGAAACTTACCTTGATCCTAATTCTGATGTCAATGTCTATTGGCTCTCATGGAATAACGGACCAGGACTTAGAATGGAAACTACTCTGCTTTCTACTGAAACCGTACAAGCTTCAACCGACACACCTATACTACATCAACCTAACAGTTTTCTAACACGGGTTCATCTCGAAAGGGACAGACAGTTTCGGAGATTTAAAACTTATGGACTGCCAGACGATATTGAAATAGACGAGTTCGGTGAGGGGATTCTATTACGGAATTTCAATCTTAATACTTTGCCAGAACTGCCTAAGGATAGCTGGTTCTGGGCACAGGTTAGTGCACCACAAAGAAGAGCTTTTCCTTTTACACTGCACGGAGTCGCCGGCACCGGCGAAAAAGCCACTATTAGGATCAGGCTACACGGAAGGTCTGTGGGAGCACACTTGGTTGACCTATGGTTGAACGATAAGAGCATACTCGGATCAGCTGAATGGATCGGTGATACAGAATATCGATTTGAAAACAGACAGATATCCCAATCAAATCTCATCAGTGGAAGGAATACAATAAACATGATAAGCCGAGGCGGACACGGAATAGATCTTATCATGATGAACTGGTTCGAAGTTGATTACTGGCGGACATATCAAGCAACAGATAATATACTACCTTTCTCTATTACAATTCTACCAGAAGAAACAAACGGTGATGAAAATATCTCCTTTAAGGTTAAATTAAAAGACTTCACTAACCCCAACATTGAAATCTATGGCGTTGATGGAACACGTTTCGTTGGAATCTCACCAACCGAAGATGAGGATAATCCAGGTATCTTTCATGTAGATTTCCAATCTGTGCAGATCGGTAACGGACGACAGTATCAAAACAGTGGACAAAACGAAATCAATACAGCCATACAATATATCGCTCTAACAAGGGATAAATACCAGAAACCTATAGAAATCATAAAAGATGCACCATCCGATTTAATGAACAGACAGAACGGGGCAGATTACATAATTATTACGGATGCCGAATTCGTACGGGACGCACTGCCACTCGCTAACTTCAGAAGCAAACAAGGTCTGCGAACGAAAATAGTGCAAGTTCAAAATATATATGATGAATTCAATCACGGAATTCCAAATCCTTATGCACTCCGAGCCTTCCTAAAGTACGCCTATCAAAACTGGCAACCACCAGCACCGACTTATGTCTTACTATTTGGCGACACAAATCTAAGAGATAAAATTAGCACTGTACCTACGATACAGATACAAGTACCAGGGTACGGGTCCTCTGCAAGCGATCACCAATTTACAACAATCCGGGGAGATGACCAATTTCCTGACCTGTTAATAGGAAGAGTACCAGTGGCAAATAGTGTTGAGGCACGGATTTTTGTAGAACGCGCAATCAACTATGAAAGCAATAGAAATAGAGGACCCTGGTACAAACGCATACTCATGCTGGCAGGTTCTGATGCCGATTTTCACTACCAAACCGATTCACTCGTTGAGGATAGTGAATTAACAAAAAAATATGAGACTAAGGTCATCTATGCACCCCCAACCGCAGAAGATGAACTAACACTCGGAGAAGGCATCACGCCTGTTGGAAGACAAGTAATCGATGGATTCAATGCAGGAGCAAGCATCGTCAATTATGTCGGGCACGGTGGAGGCGGAAGATGGGCATCCAGTCGTATGATGGATTTGGAGGACCCACATATAAACTTAACAAATATATCACAATTGCCTTTTGTCATCAGTATGACCTGTTTTACAGGCGCATTTGATATCCCAGGTGGATGTCTGGCAGAAGAATTTCTGAGATCAGAAACTGGCGGAGCAATCGGAGTCATCGGAGGCACAAGCATAGGATTACTACTACAAGACCATATACTTAACACAGAAATATTCAAAGTTCTTTTTAATGACAAAACACAGCACTTAGGGGCAATTGTCGCTGAAGCAAAAACTAACTTCCTTATTCTCTTACCCGGATATCCAGATTTAGCCAATATCTTTACACTCTTCGGGGATCCAGCAACAAAACTGAACTTGCCACATACAGAATTACAAGTCACATCCAATCTAAAACAGATTACTAACAAGCACGACTTCGTGACCGGTACAGAAGTAACGGTATCAGGGAGGTTACCCAATCTTGACTTCATTGGAGATGCCGAAATCACCGTGCTTCCCAAACCTATAATCCGACAAACCAAGAAAAAACGAACATCATACCGATCTACCGATAGTGATACACGACACGCACTGGATAATACACCACGTGTCAATACGGTTCAAGTCGTTGATGGAAAATTCGAAACACAAATACAACTCCCTTACAACAGCGAATTTGAGGCTTTTAATCTAAGAGTTTATGCATGGAACAGTGATGAAGATGCTATCGGATACGCAGCTTTTACACCTATTGATAGGTATATTAAAAACCATCAAACGGAACCGTATCCCGCCATCCCTGAACAACCCATACACGTAGTCGCTAATGTCACCAATCCTAAGTTAATTGAAAAAATGACACTGTTCTGGAGCGATTTTGTCATCAGATCTATACATGAAGATACTGAGACAATTCCAATGGTTCATATTGAAGGAAATACCTTTAAAACCGAAGAACCCATCTCCTTTCGTTACGCGGGTAGACAGATTGATTATATCATCCAGATAAAACCTACAGATGGACATTTACTTCACACTGAGCTCGTTACCTTTGATGTCGGTGAAGCAGAAGCGGACCTCACTGTCTTACAAGATACTATCAAGTGGAGTAGTGATGCTCCATATCCCCTCTCAGTTCAGATACTAAACGACGGAAATATCCCTGCAAAGAATATACCCGTACACTTTTTTCAAATAGCTGCTGAAGACGACGTTGAAACACGAGATATCACACGGGAAACGCTGGAGAACGCAACACTAATCGGTGGAAAACAACAGATACTATCGGAAGTCAGTCCAAATGAAGTCAAAGTAATAGGCGTTCCATGGAAACCACCTCCCGGTAAACACCTTGTCGCAATTCTGGTTGACATGACGTCAGACGAAAATCCGTACGGGGTTCTACAGGAATCGAATGAACTCAATAACTTCGCTTCAATTGAGTTTAACAACAACCAATTGTTTCTTACACCCGATAACATCAAAACCCCAATCCAGAGTCCTGATGGCAAATTCCATTTCTCCATATCAGATGGGAATTCCAATACCTTGTCAGTAATTACTTTTGAAACCGAAACATTGACAATACCTAATCAACCAGATATAATTCATACATCTAATGTAGCTGATCCGACCACCGCTCTTGCATACCGTCTTGCCGTTACTGTTGAAGGCACTGATGAAACTGATGTGAAAGGTAAAGTTACTTTTGTAGAAACAACACCTGGTGACCCAAACACCTATAAAAATTACATTTATAAAAGAGACGATGAAACAGGAAATTGGATTCACATCGGACAACAGATAGAAAACGAAGACTCTATCTCTGCAGAGGTCACGCTTCCCGGCACTTTCGCACTGCTCTCACATACAGATAGTACACCACCAACACTCTCTCTAACTGTCGAAAATCAAGGATTTATTGATGGGGATTACATCCCCGATTCACCTACATTCACAGCAAGGATTGAAGATGCCAACGGAATTGACCCACATCCAGATAAAATAATCCTCACACAAAACGGAAAACGAGTCCCACAAGATGAATACACCCTATCTACATCTGCAACCAACACCAATCTACTTCTGTTAACCTACTCACCCGCAACTGCATTACCGAGTGGAAATCTAAGAATTCGCTTGCAAGCACATGATGCAAACGGAAATGTAGACAATGCTGAACTCAATGCAAAAGTCTCAGGGGGATTTCAGATAAAGAACATTGCAAACTTCCCAAACCCATTCAAACCGGGACAAGGACAAGGGAAAGGCACAGATTTTGCATACTATCTCACCCGAAGTGCCGACAAAGTCAGTCTTAAAATATATACACTGACAGGTAAACTCATCACATCGGTAGACACACTTGATGCATCTACCTCTTACAACGAGTACCACTTTGATGGCTTAGATGCGGACGGTGATCCGCTTGCAAATGGCGTCTATATCTACAAATTCACAGCGATAAAGAACGACGAACGCGTTCAAAAGGTTGGGAAAATCGTCGTCATTAAGTAATACCATTTCTAATTGAAAATGCCGCTTTTCGGAGATATAAACCCTATAAAAATAGTCGTTTTGCTTCCCAAAAAAATATGTTTTCGTGTTGAACATGCAATTAGTGGTTGTCAAGAGATACCGCATCGTCCAAGATAAACTCAGAAATTGAAAAAAAGTGTCTGCGATTTAGTTATGGAAACTTGTTGTGGTTTACGCGACTTCCGAATAATGTCTATTGATTTCTGGTGAAAAAACTTTACACATCTTTTCTGAAATTTTATTTGAACATAACTGACCTTACTCGACTCGACTCGCTATAGCGACTTTACATTCTTTTATAGTGAAGACCAGAATTAATGATACATGTTTAGAACTTCATTTAGTGGAATATCCGAATTATATTGACAGAGCCGTTTTTTGATATATCTGTAGCACATTCATCCTTGATTGTGCTTCTTCCTCCAACCCCTTTCATCCATCATTACCCTTCTCCCTACCCCATCCATCTTGATATATCTGTAGCACATTCATCCTTGATTGTGCTTCTTCCTTCCACCCATACAACCCTCCACCCTTCCACCCTTCCATCCTTCCCTCTTCCCCCTCTTCCACCCTTCCACCCTTCCCCTCTTCCCCTCTTCCAACCTTCCACCTACCCCCTTTTCCCTACCTCATCCATCTTGATACTGCCGTAGCACATTCTGTTAGATTGTGCTTCTTCCTCCAACCCATACAACCCTCCAACCTTCCATTCTTCCCTCTTCCCCTCTTCCAACCTTCCACCTACCCCCTTCTCCCTACCCCATCCCTCTTGATACTGCCGTAGCACATTCATCCTTGATTGTGCTTCTTCCTCCAACCCATACAACCCTCCACCCTTCCACCCTTCCACCCTTCCATCCTTCCCTCTTCCCCCTCTTCCAACCTTCCAACCTTCCATCCTTCCCTCTTCCCCTCTTCCAACCTTCCACCTACCCCCTTTTCCCTACACCACCCCTTTTGATATTGCTGTAGCACATTCTGTTAGATTGTGCTTCTTCCTCCAACCCCTTTCATCCATCATTACCCTTCTCCCTACCCCATCCATCTTGATACTGCCGTAGCACATTCTGTTAGATTGTGCTTCTTCCTCCAACCCCTTTCATCCATCATTACCCTTTCCTTTAACAAGCGATCATGATGTTGATGTGGATGTTGGCGCAAAGTTGGTGGGGAAAATCCCAATAAAAGCTGGAGTTGATGTAGAGGTTGAGACTGAGGCAACAGAAGAAACTGAAGACGTAGAAACCAAGACTACTACACGTGGGTTTGAAAAAGTGGTAACGCCAACTCACAATAACGTGATGGCTGAAGTAGGAGGTAAAAAGAACAATTTCAAACGTTGTTCCGCAACGGCAAAGTTTCCTGGCGAGCCCGATGCCACTGACTGTCAAACTTATCGACCTTCTATCTTTGAATTATGGCAATTCTGGCTTTAACACTTCTGTCGGGAAGCATTCACGTTATCTATATGTGCTTCCCGACAACCTTATCCATCACGTATTTTTACTCAAATTGCTTTTGAACAAAACCTGTTTCAAGAACTGCAACATTGACTATAGTTGTGAAAAAGATCTTGCATTTCTTTAGGAACCTGTGATAATGTAATCATTGAAAACACCTCTTTGTAGAACAAAAGTAGTTATCTCTACATCATAGTAGTTATCTCTACATCATATTTGAGGTATTTTCATTTCAAAAGAAGTTTTTATATCATAAATAATACTTTCAAAGGAGGTTCACTGTGAAAAAGTTTTTAATATTTTTTAGTATTCTGGCTGTTTTGACTGTTGCCTTTATTCTAATTGTATCTAACCGTCGGTCTACCCCTTGGGATGAATGGGTTCAACAGAATGTTCCCCCGCCTGCTATCCAGGTGAATAACCCCACTGTTGCAGATAAGGGCATCACACATGAAAAAGAAACGGAATTGGCACCTGAAAAAGAAACGGAATTGGCACCTGCATTAGGACCTGAATGGGAAAAATGGGTAGACAAAGAGATAAAATGGCGTATAGTCGAATTCAAAAAGTGGATCATGAACCCTGAAAATCTACCGCCTGAAGATAGGGAGACTTGGGAGAACCGCGTGATTACAGATGAGGAATGGTTAGCAAAAGTGTTTGCAAAAAGACGCGAGGTGACGCGCGCGCAACTTGTAGCAAAAGCCCACGAGCTCAAAAGCGAATATGGTGAGCCATCTAAAGGTATGGAGTATACGATAAATATTGAATTTGAGTTCCCCCGGATCCCCCCTTATGTCTATGAGGGACCACAGAATGTCAAAGCACTCATGGATACTTTTGATGAAAAGTATCAATCTAATGGACGAGTACAAGAGATAGATGAAAAATATCCGCGTGAAGAATGGCTTCAGATGTTTGTTGACAACGGTTATGACATATTAGATCAAAACGATTATAGATCAGCATTAGGACTACGGTTCGATGTTGAGAGAGTTAAAAATGATCCAGAACAGTGGCGATCAGGTTTATTGGACATTCCACCTACGGATGATTGGGAAACCTATAAAGAAGCATACATTGCTATAAATGTTTCAATAAACCAACGTTTTCACACTGCTGCGCGTGAAGACCCGGACTATACAGGTGGATTTATCCCGCATAGTCATCCCGACGTTTTTCTACGCTATAACGGCAGGCGCGTCTATGTCAAGAGAGACGGGCTTGCAACCAATTATTATGGAAGGGATCTCACAGACGAACAAACAAGGGATCTAACACATTACGGTGTTCATCCTGAAGGTGTAGAGGTCATCTACATTGATGATGATTACAACGTTTTGGATGAGAGACCTCCGCTGATTACACCTGATATGATGCAAGAAGAGGTGCCATCCTTCATTACACCTGAGATGCTCAAGTATGTTGAACTCCCACCGGATGACTGGACACCCCCAAGAGGAAGCACACCACCACCCGGTTTAGAGGAAGCACTCAAAGCGAATGGTTGGAGAGGTTCCTTTGCACCGCAAGAAGTAGGACCGACTGGTAAGCCAAGTGTCCCTGATAATAACTTCGCGGAACAGAATGAAAGAGCAGCACAAGATGCCAGAGAACAATTTGAGAATGCACAACGCGAAATTGATAGATTTGCTGGCATGAGCGACGATGAGATGGAAGCAGAATTTGAAAAACTTTTACGGGATACATTTCCAGAATTGCCACCTAAGAAAAATATTGATTCTGCCATCCGTGAACAGTTTGAAACAAGACGTATTTCACCGAAACGTCTTAATCGTGCTTTCAATATTCTTGACCTGCATGGACCGGAAAGAGGTATCCGTATGATTAAGGAAGTTGACCCAGAGGCTGCAGCACAGATAGAACGGATATTATCCATACCTCCGAAGGAAGAAGAACCGCCACCAACGGATTAAAAAAACGGCATGAATATTGGTTTAATTAACACTCATCTATCCTTCACGCGCAAATACCAATACATCGTAAGGCACATCCAAATATGTAAACTGCTTCAAAAGTCTACCTTCACAAGTAAATCCTGCATCTTCTAATACCGCCACCTTATCTTCAGCAGTGTGATCAACATAGCACTGAACCTTAGAATCAGGAAAAGACAGTGAAGAAAGTAATAGAGAAGCATCATCTGCAAAATTTGGATGGAAAAAGATATCCAAAACAGCAATCTCTGGATGCCAACGTGTATCACGACTTAGAGTTCCCCAACCAACAATCGCACCATCTGACGAGATTAACAGTTTCGCGTCGTGGTAGACATCATTCGCTTCCAAATCCTGTTTAAAAATGAGGAATCCTGCCTCAAAATTGGTTGGACCGTAAGACCTCCATTTAAGATTTCGCAGTACAGCACCACACGTAATACTGGCAACTGCTGTGATTTTTGACCAGTCACACCATTCAACAGATTTCGTCTTAACGGGAGAAGGTGAGAAATACGTTTCCTCAAAATCTGAGTTCACATAATACTTCATAAAACCAGATTCGGGTATAACACTCTCAAACCCAAAACCTTTATATATATGGTACGGGTGTCCATTATATCCTGTCCCAAGGTAGAGTGCACGTCCCTTCCGTTGCCGGAAATCCTCCATCTGAAAAGCCATTGTCCCCTTACATGCCCCTTTCCTTCTCTCATCGGGAAGTGTAAAAACATGACCTAATATGCCGATCCCCTCATGTTCAACGGTCATGATGTTGGTGATTATTGCATCCTCAACCTTTCCAACATAGAACCGCGTCTCTAATGCGTCCATTGATTCTGTCACACACTTATCAATATGCCATTTGAAAATACTCGGTTTATGTCCGAGAAACTTCATTATCTCATCAGCGTGTGAATCATCAGGAGCATATATCACACCCACTTCCATCTGTTGACCTGTCTTAAGAACACTATCGCCTAATATTTTATACATTTCTACCCCTCCCCATAATTAAATTCATAAAATTATTGACATTTTTTTCTGAATATCATATACTTAAAATAGTAAGGTGTCAAGACACCTATTAGATTATCATTCATACATGAATATGTTCAGAGAAAATCGGAGAAAAAATGGTATTAGAACGGACACTTGTTTTGGTGAAACCAGATGGCGTTGAACGCAGACTCGTCGGTGAGATAATTTCACGCTACGAAAGAAAGGGACTAAAACTTATTGGACTAAAGTTAATAAATTTCTCTCGCGTCAAAGCGGAAAAACTTTACGCTATCCATAAAGAACGACCATACTATGAGAAACTCATAGAATTTATGACCTCAAAACCTATCGTCGCAATTGCAATCGAAGGAAACCAGGCAATTGATTTAGTCCGTCAAATCAATGGAGAAACCGATCCTCTAAAGTCGGTACCAGGAAGCATCCGTGGTGATTTTTCCACCCACATCACATATAACCTTGTGCATGCATCGGATTGCAAAGAAAATGCTGAGGCTGAATTGGCAATCCTGTTTCCTCCAGAAGAACTCTGTTCTTACAACTAACGTCTTAGTTTGCATCCTCAAAAAAAAATCTTGACATAAATTGCATTCAGATAGTATAATCTATTTGTCAGTTAGAATTCCGAAGGAAAAAGGACTATTCTATTAGATAGTCCAGACTAAATATGTAGGTCGGGTAGAGGAACGAAACCCGACAAATTTAGATACTCTTTTTAAGCGGGAACAATGAAAAACCGAAACAGTAACCATCATTTTGTCCATTTTGTTGAAGAAAACGCATCATATCTCTATTACCTGCGCGGTAATTGGGTTGGTGCACTGCTCAATACTACTGTTTTAACATCGGTTTTTAGACCCCCCCCCCCCCTGCAAACGTCACCGTTAAATATAACAACACATTACGACAAAACAACTTTGAATGTAACGGTAGTTCTACCGTTGCTGTACCCACACGTCCATTTTGGATCGTTGTGGGTTTCTCTTGTTACGTTCCGATCGCGTTATACGTGATAAGCAGGACGTTCAAAAATAGAGTATCAGAATTAAAGTTGATTTATTCAACCTAACACTAATCTATAGCTAAGGAGGAAAAGCAGTGAACAGAGTTAGTAGACAGAGAACACACAATGGATGGATACATCCAATACCATTCACATTCCTGATTGTGCTTATCATCGGAGTCGCTTTCAACGTATATGCTGGTAAAGACGACTGTACAAACATAGACGGTGATGGGGCAGTACCAATATCGGAAGTAAATGATGAAAGTGTCGGCACAGCGAATGATTACGATGAAGTCGTTGAAGAAGACGACCGTAAAGGTGTTGTCTATCTCGCCTTGATCGGCGGTAGTCAACCGACCCCAAACGGTTGTGGACTTATTCCCAAGAATGATGCCGGCCAATGGACAGGATGGGGAGGTCCCCTTAACTTTGATAACGTCACCATCGGTGAAGGTTCCACTACACGAAACCATATCGTAATCGGCGGAACCTATTTTGAACGTGGAATCGGTTCACATTCTACAGCAACACTGGTTTACGATTTATCTGGGGGTAATTACCGAAGATTTGAAGCTTATGTCGGTATGTCAGATGAAAAAGATCCTGGTGGATGCGGTCATGGAGGAAGTAGTGATTTTACTTTCTCAATTGATGGAAAAGAGGCATTTAAATCTGAAAGACTTACAGGTTCTGAAGGTGGAGAGAATGTTGACGCAGTCAAGGTGGAATTTGATATCCCTACAGGTGCTAAAGAACTCACGATTGTCATGGGGGACGGCGGCGATGGCAATGGTTGTGACCATTCAACAATTGGGGATGCTAAACTCCTTACCGCACAAGCACTTGCAGTGGAACCCGCAAACAAACTCCCTACAATATGGGGACATCTGAAAGAAAGTTATTAATTCTTATGAAGAGTAAATTATTGTATGTATATGTTACGTTAATTTAAATGTTTTTTCATCTCAAATGGAGGTTTATAACGATGAAACTTAATTATGTCTTGACTTTAGGCATATTGCTAATAGCAGGTTTAGTCTTTAGTGTTAATGCTGACAA
This sequence comes from Candidatus Poribacteria bacterium, assembly GCA_965205065.1. GTDB lineage: Bacteria > Poribacteria > WGA-4E > WGA-4E > WGA-3G > MSPOR6. The sequence continues at coordinate 1,105,855 of CBDBFT010000001.1, forward strand.
AAGTGATTGCACAAACTTGGAAGGTCCTGGTGCTGTGGCAATCTCAGAGGTGTCTTCCGAAGATATCGCAACGCCAAACGATTACGATATGGTCGTTGAAGAGGATACCCGTGCCGGTGTTGTCTACCTCGCTGTAGTCGGAGGAACTCAACCCAACCCAAATGGATGTGGATTAATACCAAAGAATGATGCCGGTCAATGGACAGGTTGGGGTGGTCCGTTGAACTTTGACAACGTTACAATCGGTGAAGGTTCAACCACACGAAACCATATCGTCATCGGTGGAACTTACTTTGAACGCGGGATCGGCGCACATTCAGTTGGAACTTTTGTCTACGATCTAACAGGTGCCGATTATACACACTTTGAAGCCTATGCTGGCATGTCAGATGAAAAAGACCCAGGCGGTTGTGGACACGGCGGCAGCAGTCATTTCACATTTTCTGTTGATGGCAATATGATAGTTGAAACGGATACCTTAACAGGAAGCTTGGATGGGGAAAACGTTGACCCCTTAAAAGTTGAATTTGAAATTCCTGCAAACGCACAAGAACTCACAATCGTAATGGGAGATGGCGGCGACGGTTTAGGTTGCGACCACTCATGTTTAGGAGATGCAAAACTCCTAACCTCAGAAGCAACCGCCGTTGAACCCGCAAATAAACTCCCAACTATTTGGGGACATCTAAAGTCACGCTATTAAAAGATTCTTATGTCTTATATTTGTCAGCAATCTAACAGAATGTGCGTTTCTTCGTAGCACATTCTGTTAGATTATGCTTCTTTGTAGCACATTCATCCTTGATTGTGCATTCTTTGTAGCACATTCTGTTAGATTATGCCTCTTTGTAGCACATTCATCCTTGATTGTGCATTCTTTGTAGCACATTCTGTTAGATTGTGCATGTCTTCGTAGCACATTCATCCTTGATTGTGCATGTCTTCGTAGCACATTCATCCCTGATTGTGCTTCTTCTTCGTAGCACATTCTGTTAGATTGTGCTTCTTCTTCGTAGCACATTCTGTTAGATTGTGCTTTCTTTGTAGCACATTCTGTTAGATTGTGCATGTCTTCGTAGCACATTCATCCCTGATTGTGCCTCTTCTTTGTAGCACATTCTGTTAGATTGTGCCTATCTTTTGTAGCACATTCTGTTAGATTGTGCTTTCTTTGTAGCACATTCTGTTAGATTGTGCATCTTCTTTGTAGCACATTCATCCCTGATTGTGCTTCTTCTACAACATACATCCTCCATTATACCCCTCTCCGTAGCTTACAGAGCACCTGATGGTCATGAAAACACCTTGAAATCCCCAAAACACACTTCCGCGCCAGCTATATTAACTGGCGTGTTCTCCGCGCCTTCCGCGATTCTGACAAAAAATAAAAACAGTAACCCTAATCACAAACACTCAATCCACCAAGAACCCCTTCCATCCTTCCACTCTTCCACTCCTCCCCCCTTCCACCCTTCCATTCTCCCCTCTTCCCTCTTATCCTGGTCAAATCCTGATAATCCGGATAATCCTGGTCACCCTTCCACCCTTCCACCCTTCCATTCTCCCCTCTTCCCTCTTATCCTGGTCAAATCCTGATAATCCGGATAATCCTGGTCACCCTTCCACCCTTCCATTCTCCCCTCTTCCCTCTTATCCTGATCAAATCCTGAAAATCCTGAAAATCCTGGTCAACCTTCCCCTCTTCCACCCTTCCACCCTTCCATTCTCCCCTCTTCCCTCTTATCCTGGTCAAATCCTGAAAATCCTGAAAATCCTGGTCAACCTTCAAATGAATTGAATTTAAACAGTTCATGTGATAAAATGACATTAAAGCACATCATTAAAGGAGTTTATAAATGCCCCATCCCTCTCACAATCTATTCAATACACGTAAGAACTTATCAAACGACAATTACCATTGCGTCTACTATTCACTACCGACATTAAGTGAAGCATGCAACGTTTCAATAGAGACCTTACCTGTAAGTATCCGTATACTGCTTGAATCATTACTACGGAATTATGATGAACATCAGATCACTGAAAAGGACATCATCAACTTGGCAAATTGGGATCCGAAGAATCCAAAATCTGCCGAAATACCTTTCAAACCCGCTCGTGTAGTCGCACAAGATTTCACAGGAGTTCCACTTGTCGTTGATATTGCTGCAATGCGTGCTGCTGTAGACACACTCGGGGGCGATCCCAGCATGATCGAACCCCTTGTCCCCGTTGATTTAGTCATAGACCACTCAATTCAAGTAGATGCTTACGGAACAGAAAATGCTTTTCAGTTCAACACACAGAAAGAATTTGAACGCAACAAAGAAAGATATGAATTTCTAAAGTGGGGACAACAAGCATTTGAAAAGTTCAATATCATACCACCATCAATAGGAATTGTGCATCAGGTGAATCTTGAATATCTTGCTAAGGTCGTCATGGTAGAAGAAGCAGTAGCATATCCTGACACACTCGTCGGAACAGATTCTCATACCACGATGATCAACGGCTTAGGTATCGTCGGATGGGGGGTTGGTGGGATTGAAGCTGAAGCAGCAATGCTGGGACAACCGGTATACATATTAACACCTGAAGTGCTCGGGGTTCACATGAAAGGGAAACTACAAGACGGTGTAACAGCGACAGACCTCGTCTTGACAGTAACACAGCAACTTAGAGAAGCATCGGTCGTCGGAAAATTTGTTGAGTTCTTCGGTGAAGGTGTTGAAGCACTCGCATTGCCAGACCGGGCAACAATATCCAACATGTGTCCTGAATACGGTGCAACAATAGGATTCTTCCCACCAGACGCTGAGACGATGAACTATCTCAGACTCACAGGTCGTGATGAAACACATGTCGATTTCGTAGAGATTTATCTTAAAGCACAAGGCCTATTCGGGATACCGCACCTCGGAGATGTAGAATACTCTGATGTGTTAGAAATTGATCTGAGTGAAATTGAACCGAGTATAGCAGGACCAAAACGTCCACAAGACCGAATTCCGTTATCAGATGTTAAAGAAACCTTTAATGACCTTCTGACACGACCAATTACTGAAGATGGATTTGGTGTAACAGAAATAGAAAGTAAAAGTACAGTTAAACACGGTTCTGTCGTCATCTCTGCAATTACCAGTTGCACCAATACAAGCAATCCATCAGTCATGATTGGGGCAGGACTGCTTGCAAAAAAAGCAGTAGAAAAAGGTTTACGTGTTCCTGACTATGTAAAAACGAGCTTAGCACCCGGTTCGCGCGTTGTAACTGAATATCTACGGAACACCGGTTTACTACCTTATTTAGATAAAATCGGATATAACGTCGTAGGGTATGGCTGCACGACCTGTATTGGTAATAGTGGTCCCCTCAATGAAGTCGTTCAGGATGCGATTGATGCTGAAAACCTTGTAACCGCAAGCGTCTTGAGTGGAAACAGAAACTTTGAAGCGCGTGTGCATCCAGAGATCAAAGCCAACTTTCTGATGTCCCCCCCACTCGTTGTAGCGTTCGGTCTTGCAGGACGAATCGATATTGATCTGGCTACAGAACCTATCGGATACAGTGATGCAGGAGAGGGTGTTTTCCTCAAGGATATATGGCCCACACGTCAAGAGATCTCTGAAATGATCACCACTGCTGTAAACCGAAGCACGTTCAAAGAGATGTATGAATCCATCGGCAATCAAGCACCCGAATGGGAAGAACTCACAGGGGCAACAGGTATCCTTTATCCTTGGAACGAAAGAAGCACCTATATACAGCATCCTCCCTTTTTTGAAGGTTTTTCACGTGAACCAGCACCAATTTCAGATATTAATGATGCACGCATACTCGGGATTTTTGGAGATTCTGTCACGACAGACCATATCTCACCTGCAGGCGCAATTGCCGCCTTGAGTCCTGCTGGCAGCTATCTACAGGAACGCGGAGTTGAGACCCGTGATTTCAATACCTACGGGGCAAGACGTGGCAATGACCGAGTGATGAGCCGGGGCACTTTTGCAAACCGTCGTGTCCGTAACCTGATGACACCTGATGTTGAAGGCGGATACACTATGCTCTATCCAGAGGAAACACAGACGACAATCTATGAAGCAGCAAACCACTACCAAAAAAACGGTATTCCGACAGTCCTCTTTGCAGGTCAAGATTACGGTATGGGAAGTTCACGAGATTGGGCTGCAAAGGGACCAAAACTCCTCGGTGTGAAAGCAGTCGTTGTAGAAAGTTATGAACGGATACACCGCAGTAATCTAATCGGGATGGGGATTTTACCGCTTCAGTTTATGGATGGAGAAAATGCACAATCGTTAAACCTTGACGGTAGCGAGATTATCAGCATCACAGGATTTGCCAACGATCTGAAATCCGGACAAATCGCAAACATGAAAATCGTCAGAGGGAACGGGGACACACACACAACTGAATTACTTATCCGTATCGATTCACCCGTAGAAGTAGAATACTATAAGCACGGCGGGATTCTGGATTATGTCATTCGCAATTTCTTGTCTGCATAGTTTTAATAGAGATGTAAACGAAGAAAACGCAACTGACGTTACTACTGTGGAAAATGATGATTTTGAAATAATCTTTCTCATGTGTAGAGGCAATCCATTAGTTTTACACAGCTACCCAAGGGGTTTCCGACCTCGTTCATAAGGAGAACCTATGAACCGTGGATTTGAATACATACCACTGTTTGTCATCTGCGTACTAACACTTGCAGTAATTGGATGCGCAACACACACCATCCAACATGACCAAGATGTTGAAGATTTTTATAGTCCTTGGCTGAACCAGTCCTTTGAAGAATTTTTGGAGAAGCACCCTGATCCAAAACAGTCAATCCCTATAGGTCAAGGTAACTATAGGCATACTTACGTTTACGATATTGAATCACAAACTGAAATCGGTATCAATCTATTAGCTGCACTGGGAGACACAGATACGGGGCACGACGATTACTACCATATCTATGTTTATGTAAACAGTGACGGCGTTATATATAAGATGGACTATCGACGCAAAACTGAAACTTGGTAATGATCCCAAAGGGTAATATCAGTCTATCTATGCCCGGAAGTTGTCAATTTGCTATTGTGGAGAATCACAATGCAAAATGCAATTAAAAAAATCCTTATAATCACACTCATCCTCCTATCCCTCACCCTTGGATGTGACCGAGACGAGGCAGACCATACTGAAATTCTCATTATAGGTCCCTACAGAACAGAATGTATTGGAGCGCATCCACAGGAATGCTACCTTGAATACAACGAGGAAGCAGAAGCGTGGCATTTCTTCTATGAGGCTATACAAGGTCTTGAATATGAGGAAGGATACATCTACACCCTAAAGGTCAGTCTTCATGAACGACCAGAAGGAATTCAGGACGTAGGAAGGTATGCGTATCGTCTTGTTGAAGTCATAAGTAAAGAAGAAGCACCCGTTGATGAATGGCCACCACGTAAACCAACTGAATAAGTCGTAAAATAAATCTGTTATTGTCCAAACATTTACCTACCGTGCAACTCTCTTAAAGGTAGTAGGCACACTCCGAGTGCCGTCTCTTTAATAGTAGCAGGCACACTCCGAGTGCCGTCTCTTTAATAGTAGCAGGCACACTCCGAATGCCGTCTCTTTAATAGTAGTAGGCACTCTCCGAGTGCCGTTCACAAGTTCAATCCTCACAACGAATCGTGCTACTGCAAACGCCATTTCTATAAATCAAGCGTCACCTGAGACCTTTTGCTGTCTGTATTGATGTTTCAAATATTTATGCACACCACTCAATTATGTAACCTTTTCAACGAAATTACATTCTTACATACAAAAGGTCGTATAATCTTATTGAGCAACCCATAAAAACGGTGATAGCAATGGATAAACACCATGACGAAGATTACATAACTAACAATATAGACAATACCGACGATGGTACATTCGAAATCCTCTATCACCGATACGAAGGTCCCCTCCTCAGTTTCTTCTACAGACGTGTTGACAACTGGGAAACCGCACAAGACTTAGTACAAGAGACATTTATTAAAGTCCATCAGAATCTCAGTACACTACGTAATCCTAAGAGTTTTTCAAGTTGGCTGTTTAGTATTGCTCATCAACTTGTAGCAGCACACTTCCGGCACATCGAAACGAAGCTTGAAATCACCTCAATTGAAGGAAATCCTGAAGCCTATCTTGTAGACCTTGAACATCGCTCTCCCATTTACCGTATAATCGCAAAAGAACAGATGGAGATTGTCCATGCATTAGCACAACGGCTACCGAAGTCTGAACAAGAGGTATTTGATCTGAAACTGACAAACCCGAAGATGCCTCTGGATGAAATCGCTGATGCACTGAACATTGCACTGTCAGCAACGAAGGTGCGGTTACATCGAGCAAAAAAGAGAATTCGCAACTGGATGAAAGCAGAATATCCCGGAGAATTTGATAACATATTTCGTAAAGAAGAAAATATACAGACAGACTAACCAAGAATATCACAGATAGATGTAACCTATTCAACCGTTTTGCATTCTTACTCTAAAAGGAGAACACAAATGACACCGCAAGAGGTCAAAGAATTACTAATAACCGTAATCGCAGAACAGAAACTACCCATTAACATCGTTGACTTTTTACCAAACGTGAAACCAGAAGTAAAAGACTATACAACTGAGACACGTATAAAAGACGTAATACATCAATGGAACTCAGACGGTAAAATCCATACACAACCCCCCGGAGAAGGTTCCATTATGGAATTCTATACGAAAACCGATGCAAACACCCCGTTAGATGAGTTTTTGGATTATTTCAAAATTGTGCCTCTCCTTGAATCTGTTATTATTGATAAGGAAATGGCTATCAAGTACACAGATTACGGTTTCAGACTGGTCACATTGCATGAAGGAGACACATCACGTTATCCAATAAAAATTCTGCACGGAGGATTCCGTATAGAGAAAACGACAGACGGAGAAATTAGCACATCTCAGCTTAAAACTATAGCAGATCGTTTTGAAATGGTACTAAAGGAAAAGCAGACAAAGGCGAAACTGCTACATAGAGGCTTCAAATTAGAAAAAGAGACTGAACAGACCTTACCGCTTGCACAGGTCAAACAGATCACGAAATTGATAGATGAAACCCTTAACATCAACTATGTGATGGATTCCTACCATCTTAAAGCAGGTTCAGAAATAGGTAAACCAAATATGACCGAATGCCACAGCGCAAATATCCGCATTTCGTGTTGGCGTTATAGACACCGACACTGGTATATAGACACCGACACTGGTAAGTTTTCAGAATAAACATGTAGAACACTCCGCAACACAAACAGTAAAGGAGGAAAAATCCGTGAAACCTATCGAAGTAAATGAAATACTAAGATCCATAATTCAGGAACTTGCAATACCGGTCGACGTGGTTGACGGTAACACACTCTTGATAGTGGAAAGTACTAAACCAACAGAAAAGCAGTTAAAGCAGTTAGCGGAAGGTACTGAACTAACAGCAAAGCAATATAGCCAGTTTGTGAATGGACCTGAACAGAGAGCAAAGCAGTATAAAGAAACAATATTAAAGCACTGGCAAGGAGAAGCTGCATTGGATGCCTATCTGAATAAAAACGAGAGTGGTCAAAACTGGACGATTACTCACAGAAGCACGTTATCTGAAATACACAATAAGATTGAAAAACTCGCGATAGCCTCAAACCGAGTGGTAGAAGTTAAAGAGGTATTACAATCTCTAATTACGGAACAAGAACTACCATTTGAAGTCTATTACGCAGGTATAAAGATCGCAATTCTTCCAGACGATCCATCAGACTATCAAACTGACGATATGAAAGAATTAGAAACCGTAATAAAAGAAATGCAACAAGATCCTTTACCTGAAGAATATGAAATAAAAGCATACATTCGGCACGCCGGGTTTAAACTCTATCAAGAGGAAGGTTACATTGATGTAGATTTCTCGCTGGTTCAACAAGCAGCACAACGATTACAGGCAGAAATAGAAAAGCACGGATTGAATGTAAGACTACTCCATACAGGATTTGAGTTAGTAAAGGAACGTGAAATAGAAGTTCACATTTCTGAAGCTGTAGAATTGGCATTCCGTCTCACGATGATGACAGGAATCAACTATCGCGTGCTTAGTTACGGTATGGGAGCAGCTGAAGGTAGAAAACCTGAATGGACAAACGAAATAAACTGGCAAAAAGCAAGTCTATTAAATGACCGAGCATACCCTTATACCTAAACAACAAAAGACAATTGGAGAGGAGAAAACAGAATGACCTATGTAATTTGCGAACCTTGCATTGATGTTAAAGACCACGCATGCGCTGAGATCTGTCCTGTGGAATGTATACATCCAATGCGTGATGACCCCGAAAACCCTAATAAATTTGAAGAAGAACAACAACTTTACATTAATCCCGAGGAATGTATTGATTGTGCTATATGTGAGCCAGCATGTCCCGTTGAGGCTATTTTCGTTGAAGAAGAAGTCCCTGAAGAGTGGGAACATTACATACAAATAAACGCTGACTATTTTCAGGAATAAAACAATATTTGACATTTTATGGAAATAGGATATAATAATAGGAGAAGAAAATGACTTACGTCATCTGTGAACCGTGTGTGGATGTAAAAGATAGTGTGTGTGTTGATATATGTCCATGTGAAGCCATTCGTCCAAATCCACTGGATGAATCTGATGAATACAACGAAGTAGATCAACTCTACATCGATCCAGATACATGCATTGAATGTGGCGTATGTGAACCTGAATGTCCCGTTGAAGCAATCTTTTTTAAAGACGATGTCCCTGAAGAATGGGAACATTACATTGAAATAAACGCTGATTATTACAAAAAACAGAAAAACGGCGTATAAGTTGATAAATTGTTTGATATAGTTTAATAGAAATTAATTGAAAGGAGATTCTATTATGACGTATGTAATTTGCGAACCTTGCATCGACGAAAAAGACAGCTCTTGTGTTGATGTCTGTCCTGTCGATTGCATTCATCCCCATCCAACAGATGCAGAAGAGGAATTTGAAGAGGTTGAAATGCTCTACATTGATCCCGAAGAATGCATCGATTGTGGCGTATGTGAACCTGAATGTCCCGTTGAAGCAATCTTTATGGAGGAAGATGTCCCAGAAGAATGGGAGCATTTCATAGAGATAAACGCCGCATATTTTGAATAGCACACCGCATTATCAAGGTGTAATCAAGCAACATAAAACAGGTGGTGTACTTAATACAGTACACCACCTGTTTTTATAGTAAAATCTGTATCTATTCCTTATGACTATCCAGCTGAATTGAGTGAATCTTTATTGGCTCTACGCAACACGCCATCATTCCAAAAAAAGTAACAATCTCAGAAAACGATTTTATCAGTCTGTAGCACATTCATCCTTGATTGTGCTACCCAACACATCATCACTCACAAAAAAGCATGAATCACTCCGAATCCTTATGGTCATACGGGTTGTCTTCTAAATTTCAGGTACTTTAACTGCTACCTCTTTCTTAGTTTTGTGGGAACGAAAGATACCATCCATTATCACATTTGTAAGAAGTACACCCTCCGGTGGTATCGGTGACGGTGCATCTGCTTTGATGGCTTCACGGAATGCAATCATCTGTGCTGCCCAGTTGTCCTCATTTGGAAAACCAGAGAAATGTATAGTCGTCATACCCTCAGGTGGGTTCGGTTCCGCTGTTAATCCCTCTGATTCAACAAATTTCTGCAGATCACCTGCATAAGCATCAGCAAAAACAACCGGTCCGTCCAATGAAATACCAGCTTTTGTGCCGAGATGAAAATTGCCACCAAGTGAGTCCGCATGCACTGCCCAAGAGATCTTAAATACCATGACACCACCATTGTCAAATCGTACCCATGCCGCACTGAACTCTTCAACATCCATCTTGTCCTGGAACTTCGGGTCCTGCATAGATATGTAGTCTTCAGTTATAGCAGAGACACGAACCGGTTTCGGATAACCCATCGCAAACAGCGATCTATGCATGTTGTAGACACCGATATCAACAGTTGCCCCTGCACCAGCTGTCTTTTTATAGATGAATGTATGTCCCGGATTACCGCGCCGTCTACACCCCGCAGATTCAGAGTAATAGATATCACCGAGTAATCCTTCGTCATATAACTTTCTGGCAAATTGAAGTCTCGGACTAAAAGTGGGATTAAGACCGATTTGTAAGATTTTACCTGTCGTCTTTGCGGCACGTACCATTGCAGTTGCATCTGGAAGCGTCGCTGCCATCGGTTTTTCACAGAGGACATGTTTACCAGCGTTCAACGCAGCAACCGTCGGTCGCCGATGTCCCTGATTGTAAGTAGTGACACTCACAGCATCAAGCTCATCCATCTCAAGCATCTTATTGTAACTTGAGAAAGCGTTTTTTATCGGGACACCCCATTCTTCTGCGGCTCGGTTTGCTTTACTCTTTATAATGTCGCACACAGCAACAATCTCAAAACCGCCAACTTTCTCATAAGTATTCCGGTGTGCACGTGAAATGCCACCAGTACCAATAATACCTACTCGTACTGCCATATAGTTATCTCCTTGTTCAGAAATATAATTGATAAGATGCCATAATTTAGATTATTTTCCATTGCAATGCAAGGGAAATTTCAATCTTACTACTGAGTGATTCTATTCAGTACACTAATTCAAGCAACTTCTCGATCAAGTTCACGATTCTCAATAGTCTTCACATATTCTGTATCAATAATGCCTTCTCCCTTTCGGGGAAATAGATTGTCACGAAATGCAAAGTTAATTGCATTGCGACATCGTTTATTGATGTCACGTGGAGTGTTTCTCTCTAAGCCCATTATCAACATTTCTAACGCTTTTTCCTCAAATGGATAGGTTTGAGGTAGTTTTATTGGTAGATTCTTACTACGGTGATGAGGATGATTGATGAGTTCTTTTACATATACTATAGCCTCATTCAATTCTAACTCTTCAAAGAATACGAAATCAGTGATGCGATTTAACAATGCCCCTCCTAATATTGTTTCAAGATTTTCATAATCTTCAGGGTCTGTAAGGGTCATGTTTAGGAATAGTGTGAGGTAATTAGGTAGCCGATCAATCAAATCACGAAGTCCCTGTGACACAATACGAAACTGTGCTGAGGTTAGATAAAGTAGATCCTCCATTTCATCAATCCAGAGACAAACGCGGGATGGATGAAATGCCCCACTACCTGAGTCTAAACCGATTAAACATTGAAAAATACCTGCAATTATCCGAAATCGATCTTGTGACTTGGTAATATTCCGCGCTATGCCCAATTTTCTAAGTTCAGTCCGTGTTACATCCTCCAAAAAGTAAGCACGTAACAAGGATTGGTTTTCTGGAATTTTATCTGTACCAAGTAACCATATAGCACGCGAAAGTTCTTCACTACCAAGAACTTTATGAAGAATGTCTAATGTATCATCTTCTGACAGATCACCAATTGCATCTCTGACAACTTTCTGGAGATACCTCAGTCCAAGGCTGTCGATAATATCAGCATAAAGATCCTCTGTTGGCTTGGTAGGCTCTTTAGGTATACAAATTGAGATATGATGTATTTGCATATCGTTTGTTGATATCTTGGGTAAGTTCTTCTTGTTTCCATAGTAAAGTGATGAATGGGTTTTTCCGCCTCCCCAAGGACCTCGGTTTAGCACGACTTGAGTGCTAGAATCCGATAAAGCCACCTCATAAATCTCGTCAAAGCTCTGCTTGACTTGCTCCATTCCGGCCCAAACAATCTGTTCTGGATCTATTGGTGGTGACAGATCAAAAGGATTCTTTTTCAAATAAATAAGAGCTAAATCAAAGTTACCATTCATTATGTACTCCTAATTCTTGAATAAGATGGTATTTGCGAGAGGGTCTCGTTAATTTTCTTCAATTTGTTGTTGTAGAATTTTAACCTCTCTGCTGGGACATTAATTCTACTATTAGATTTTCCTCCTATACGCGTGTTAATATCGCTTAAGGCTCCTTCTGCTTTCTCAAAAAAGAAGCGATTTCGATGTCTTGTAAAAAGGTACAGAACAAAATCTAAAGATGACCAAATCTTTCCTATCGGTAAACTATTAAATACACGGAATAACGACCCATCACGTTTTGGATCGGTTGTTTTTAGTTCATTAGTTAAGAAGATTACTTGACTATATTTTCCACTCAAGATAGCGTCTAATGCCACACAACAATTATGACATTCACCTCGGTTATTTCTGCCATCCAACTTTATATTATATTGATTCACAAAAGCTTGTTCTAACTTTGTTAATCTGCTCTTGTTCTCTCTGAAACTCCAAATTGATTTTTTACATTTGTTTTCCATTCCTGTATCAGTTAAATCAGGATGATCATGTAGTTCATCACAAATCGTTTCACTCAATCCAACATCAAATTCTTCCCATAGCCATAACCATAATTTTTTGTTTGATACATCAATATCACGCATGTGAATCAATGAGTTTGTATCAGGAATACATAATAAAGTTGAATATTGTTTATTAGACATTTCTCCTCACAATGTAAGACTCGTTTTCTCGAGCAGAAATTCTAACTTCATAGATATAGTTATCCAAAATTCGTGGTGTTTGAAGCCATTGTATAAGATCACTAATATTCGCGATTAAGTTCAATTTTCTCCCAAAACGAAAACAAAGATACATTACTGTTTGCTTAAGAGATACCTTCGGAACAGTAGATTGCCGAAATAATTCAAACGCTTTTGGAAGATACTCTGTACAGATTGCTACACGGACATTGTCATCAACTTCTTGCCAATACTTAAAACCTGTTGAAGGAAAAATTAATGGAGTTATTTCTGTAAAGTATTGAACATCAAACCAGCTATCTGTGACATCAGGTATTTGGGAATTGCTTAATATTGGCAAAACCTTTAACACTTTCTCTCCAGTTTCTGTAAGTGGGAAAGTATTACTATTTGTTTCTTTATTCAAATGCAATAAGCCAAGGTCTAAAAGCCAGTTTATACGTGGTGGCAGAAAATATGACGCATACGCTTCAGGCTTTTTCCATTCCTCCGTGACTTTGATATACCTGTCACGTAATTGGTTGATAGTGTGTTCCTTTGAACAGGTCGCAATTTTCATTTTAAGGCGATTTACGAAAGAATCATGGAAATTTTCTTTAAGAACCTTTAGGTCTGCATTCCCATATAACTGGACCAAATTTAGGACTGTTAGAAGATTATCAGCATCTTGCTGTATTAATTGATATGTGTAAAACAATCTTTCATTTTCATTCAGAAAGAATAAGTTATCACTTTCCTCGGAACTATCATATAGAAGACAATAAAGAACACGTCCCATTCTTGTTAAATGAAAAACATTTGAAATTTCAGAAAGTAACCCAAACTTAACAGACAATGTGAGATACCCTTCTGCTAAATAGTTCTTACCTCTGTTTTCCCTGGAATGCGCAGCACCAGTATTATATGCATAGTTAGTGAAATCTTTGTTGTGAGAAATGCTCCATTCTCTTAACTTTTTAACTAAAACATCTTTATTTTGTGGTGCTTGTGCGACAAAACGTAGTAATTGCGAAATATATCTAAGCCTTCGCACGTGTGCACTAAGATGATGAATAGCTCTATAAGATATCCGCATAACTGTTAGAAATGTTTCTTGTAAACTGCAAATCAAGCGTTTATATATTTCACACTAAAGTTCCTAACTAACCAAGTTTCCTAAGTATGGTCAACACGTAACCAAAACAGTGAATTCGCAAGCAATCTAATCTTGCTACAAAGACATAGGTTGATATTTTATCCTAAGATGGTAAAAATATCAAGAAAAAAGCAGTACTGTCCTATACCTTTATCCGTAATATCAAGGAAGAAGAAGTTTACCTCAATGACTATGAGGACATCCACGAAGCAAGAACCCGCATTGGGCATTTGTCACACAAATGTATAGTCAGAAAAGTCCGCATTCGACGTTAGACTATTTGACATCTGGGAATTTCAACGTAAAAGATTGTCTTAACTCTACGAATTTATGGACTGAAAAAACGATGGCACTTCAGTTTATTGTCTTTGAAGTTTAAGTTTTGCCCCTTTTGTACACCTCAAAGTAAAATATTGAATATATATATAAATATATACTTGACATTTCTATGAATATATGGTATAATAGATTCGTAATTCAAGTGTTCAACAAAAACTAAATGGTTTCTCTCTCCTATCCAATCAAGCGTGGAGTTACCTTATCCAGATATGTCTCAGAGCGAAATCCGAACAACAGGAAAGGAAATCTGAGAAACATAAACGCACAATCAATCATCCATTCGACACAGATGAGCGATTGTAATGGGAGGATACCCCTTATGAAAACGAAGTTAAGTCCAGAAATACAAGAAATCCTGAACAATCGTACCACAGAGTTCTGGAAAGACGCTGAAGGTCTTACCTGCTTCAATATTGATAATGACTATTACAAAATCAATTCCATCAACGACCAGAACAAAGTCAAGTTAGACCAATTGCGTAAGAATAAATTACCAGTAGCATCAATAATACTTGACCAAGACGGAGTGAATACATTAAAATGTGTATTGAGAAGCGGAACAAACTCTCGTATGCACACTTCACTTGAAGTTCTTTGTATCGTTGAGTGCTATCAGACAAAAGAGGAAACCGAAGCAATACTTGCTAAGTATCTCAACGCGTTCACTGAAACGACTCTCAGCAAGCACGATGGTACAGACTATCACGAAACACATCCTGATGGTAAATTAGCCAGAGGAGTCAAGGACGGAGTACCATACGAACAGGTCTTAGACGCTGATGGAAACGCTACCTATACAGTGACGGTAAGAGAAAGTCTTGTTGGAATGTATTTCTCTGAGAACTGCTACGCAGTTGTTGAAGTCCGTGATAACAAGGATAATGACACAATCCGAGATATTCAAGGCAGAACCGAATTCGTCGAGAAAATCCGAGACGAAACACATAAGGGAATGTCTGATAACGAGGCGATCTGTGATCAGGCTTACATAGAACTCAGCTGTCCAAGATGGGGAATGTCTTGGTAGACAACGGACAGGTAGTATTATCAACTACCTACCTCATCTTTCAGGAAGTGTTACAATTGCAAATGAAACGATAAGACTGACATATATCTGAATTGTAGATTCTCCGTTATTCTGATATATGTCAGTTTACTAATTACATAAAGTTCACAATTTACAGATGAATACACTGGGGATAAACTATGAGCAAAAAATCGGCTGAACAGCTTATTTCTGAATGGATTATAGACACGAAAACACCCAAAGACGCTTGGCAAACCATGACCTATGAACAGATTGCTGAAGCAACTGGTATTAGCAAAGGATATATCAATCGCGTTCTCATAAAAGTTGCTGCACAAACGCTTAAACTTGAATATCAAGAGGCGAAGGAGATGCGGGTAAACGCACGCGCCGGTGAAAAAGGAGTAGCAATTTCTGCCGAACTCGTTGATAAGATCAACACACTCCTTACTGAAAAAGATAGAGCCACTGTCGCAGCAGAACTCGGTCTAAGCTATTCCACTGTGACACGGTATGATAACAAGACCAAGAAAAAAAAGAAGTCAGAAAAAACAAAACGTGGTAAAACGTGAGTTTAATAATAGATATATGAACTTCATTTTGTCCAAAATATTACTTGCATAGACCCGGTAGTTGCGGTTTCCTAACCAATGCAGATACCAAACGCGTATTCTGCCTTATGCGTCAATTTAGCGATTGCCAAGACCATTGCTGTAGCACATTCATCCTTGATTGTGCTTATTCTACAACCACCTTATGCGTCAATTTAAGGCTATTCCCTCTCGTTGCCAGGCTATAATTAGTCTAATTTTAGTCCCATACCTTTCGCACCGCTGGTGCTTGGGTTTTCGGGGTAATACGTATTCTATACACCTTCCGCACCGCTGGTGCTGATATGTGATTATCCAAAGCCTCAGAGAGGCGAAAGGTATATAGCCTGCATTGATCCAACCAATAGCAAGCCCCAGAGGGGCGAAAGGTGTATCAAACGCACTTAGGTGAGACCTGTGATGTTGGTAAACTATAACAGATCTGTGATAAGAATTGAGATTAGAATATCAGGAGAGATGTCAGGTCATTTTTTACTTGTTTTCCTTGTCAAATTGTGTTATTCTATTGAAAAATAATAATTATAATAGGGTTAATTTTTAAAAAACCAAAACGTCTACTATTGTGTGATATTATTTGTATCTGTTTCTAATCAAATGAAACGTCTATCTATTCCGATTCGTTTTTATTGAAGGAAGGATCGAAATTATGGCAGAATCCTCTTACAGTATCTTTGATTCACGCACGCTTGAAGACATACACCAAGAAATACAGCAAGTGTATCTTGAAAACGCACGTCCTTGGGTAATCGGATACAGTGGTGGAAAAGATTCCACAACTGCCCTGCAACTCGTATGGTATGCCCTCTCAGAATTACCACCAGAAGAACGTAAGTACCCTGTCTATGTAATCTCCTCCGACACACTCGTTGAAACACCAGTAATCGTTAGTTACATTACAAATACATTGGATCGACTTGAAAAGGTTGCTCAAAAAGAAAATATGCCTTTTCAAACTGATATAGTCCGTCCTAAAACCACAGAAACGTTCTGGGTAAACCTAATAGGCAAAGGATATCCTGCCCCTTACAGCAAATTTAGATGGTGTACGGATCGCATGAAAATCAAACCTGCAAATGAGTTCATATTAGACAAAGTCGCTGTATATGGCGAGGTTATAATGGTGCTTGGGGTCCGTAGAGGAGAGAGTACTACGCGTGATCAAGTTTTAAGTTTGCACAGCATAGATAATTCTTCACTAATGCGACACACCACGTTACCGAATGCTTTTGTCTACGCACCCATCGTTGATTTCAGTTTGAATGATGTTTGGTTTTATTTATTGAACGTTCCTTCACCCTGGAATAACAATAATAAAGAACTTGTTACGCTCTACCGAAACTCAAATGCTCAAGGTGAATGTCCGCTTGTTGTAGACGAGACTACCCCTTCTTGTGGAAATAGCCGCTTTGGTTGCTGGACCTGTACCGTTGTTACAAAAGACAAATCTATGGAAGGATTTATTGATAGCGGTGAAGATTGGATGCTGCCACTTCTTGAATTCCGCGATTACCTTGCTGATACGCATGATCCTGAAAAGAAACCTGACATCCGTGAACATCGGCGAAGTAACGGACAAGTGACTATTATCAACAACAAACTCATCCACGGTCCCTTCACACTCGATTTTTGCAAGAAACTTCTAAAAATGCTTCTTGAAACACAAGAAAAGGTCCGCCAGGAAGGTCCTGACCCAGAGATTAAACTTATTACTGATGATGAACTTGATGAAATTCGTAATATTTGGAGAACACAACGCCAAGACTGGGATGATGCAGTACCCAAGATTTATAATGAAGTCGTTGGTAAACGTGAATGGATAGTTGACGATACAACTGCTTTCACGGCATCAGATAAGAGACTATTATCTAAGATCTGTGATGAGAAAGGTGTTCCTGTTACGCTTGTAGCAAAATTATTAGATACCGAACGTCAGATGGATGGAATGAGCAGACGTGCTGGAATCCAATCCCGAATTGATGCCATTTTCCACGAAGATTGGCGTTCGGAAGAAGAAGTACGCAACAGCATAGACAGCAGTGGGTTACAATGATTCTCCACAAACTTACCCTCAACAACTTCGGTTTGTTCCGCGGATCACAGACTATTAAGTTGACTCCCAACGGTACGGGACCGATAATCCTCATTGGTGGAATGAATGGTTCAGGTAAAACTACGCTGCTGGACGCTGTTCGTCTTTGCATATACGGTAAGCGAGCACTTGGCAGTCGAGTCAGTTTTAGTGAATATCAGGATTATCTCTCTGAAATTATTCATCGAAGCCCCACTGTGAATTCACCTATTGACAGTGCTTCTGTGTCTCTTGATTTTGAATATGTCCGTGACGGTCAAAAAAGAAGACACACAGTTGAACGCTCATGGAAACGCCAAAGGGTTGGCAAAACTATCAAAGAAACCCTGATTATCTATGAGAATAATCGGTTAAATGCTGCGATTGAAAGAGAGCATTGGCAAGACTACATAGACGAATTGATCCCTATTGGCGTTTCCCAGTTTTTCTTTTTTGATGGTGAGAACGTTCGGAAGTTAGTAGATGATTCTGGACATGATGTTTTTCTTACAGAGTCGATTAAAGCGTTGTTTGGGCTAAATTTAGTAGAACGATTGCAATCCGATCTGCATATCTACGCAAATCGTTTGATTAAGCGTGACAGTCCGGAATCGATCCAAGAGGAAATTAATGAGGTGGAATCGGAAATCGAAAGTCTCCAAAGCAGACTTGCAGATGTTGAAGTTGAATCTCAAGACACCACAACACAAATTGAACAGTTAGAGATTGAAATTGAACAACAAGAACACCAACTTGCAATCGAAGGTGGAAATTATGCCCGACAACGCGGAAATTTGAATTATCAACTGGAACAAATTCAAACTGAGATTATAGACTTGGAGAACAAAATTCGTACTCGGTGTGAAGATCTGTTTCCGTTTGCTTTAGCTCCAGAAAACCTTGAGCGGTTGAAATTACGTATTCTTAAAGAACTACAATTAAATGAATGGGAAGCAAAAAATCGCGCTTTAAAGGCACACAAGGACCTGTTACTTGATCATCTTCCATCTGAAGAATTTTGGGCAGGCATCCGTTTGGAATCTGAACAAATTTTAGAAATCCAAAACAAGGTTGCTTCGTTGTTAACAAAACAACTTGAATTTCCCGAAGAATTGCGGGGCTTCAAAAAATTTCGGATCCGTTCATCTGATGAGTATGATTGTATATTGGAGTGGATCGATACTTGTCTAAATAAGATACCGCAAGAATTTGGGGAAATGGAAAGGGCCTTGGAGATTGCTCAATCAGAACTGAAAAAAGTAGAAAGCACTCTTCAAAAAGTACCTCCCGAGGATGTGTTAAAACCAATTATTGAGGATTTATCAGAGGTAAATAAAAAATTGGGACAACTTCAAATACAAGAACAGAATACCGAAGAAACAATTTGGTCGTTAAAAGATCAAATAGAAAAGGCTGAACAGAGACTGGATATGTTATATCGCACCCAGCAGCTAAGACAAGCGCATATCAAGCGTCCAAAACAGGTAGAGAATGTGCAAGCAGTGCTTGCTGAATATACACTACAACTCGCGCAAGCAAAGACAGTTACACTAAGCAGTGCTATTGTTGAAGGTTTCAATCAACTATCACACAAACCAGATCGAATGAAACGCGTTGAGCTTGATCCGCAAACCTTTGCTGCGACATTATATGATACTAGCAATCGTTCTATTTCAAAGGACGAATTATCTGCAGGGGAACAACAAATTTACACGACTGCTCTCTTATGGGGATTGGCGAGAACCTCCGGTAAACCACTACCAATGATTCTTGACACACCATTGGGACGTTTAGATACCATTCACCGCCAACTCCTTATTGAACACTATTTTCCTTATGTTAGCCATCAAGTCGTTTTGCTTTCAACTGATACTGAAATTGTAGGTCATCTCTTATCTCTGCTGAAACCTCATATATCGCATACATTCCATTTGGCGTATCAACAAACTGAGGGGTATACGACAATAGAAGAAGACTATTTTCGGTAGTTTCCCATGCGTCTAAATCGAATTCACACTTCTGAAGATTCCCGTAATAAACTAAGTATCTTAAAATCACGTACAGGATTATTACCCAATATTCTTTGTAGAATCGGATTGATGCTATCGCTTGCTGAACCTAACCAACCGGAAGTTGACATAGATGCAAGTGACGGATCAGAACTTCATCGCGATACACTAATGGGAGAATGGGATCCGTTGATTGTCGCATTACTAGAGGAATGGTGCATTACCAACGGAATAAGCACAGATAACGACACACTTGTCAAATACTTCAAGGCTCATCTGAATCAAGGGGTACGCCTGCTTTACGGTCGAGTGAAAAGCTTAAAGGATTTGGTAAGCTTGTTAGAATATTAGACTAATTTCAATTATGAATATGCAAAACAAATTCCTTAGTGGGTACGTATATTATCACGAAAGTGCCATAGTTTATAAGACCATATTAGGCAGCTCAACCTGATCTATTTCTTTCCCTAATACTTTAGTGTAATCTTCTCTTAATTTTTCAACATCCTTTACTGGCTGATTAAGCATATATAGCAATAAGTTTTTGACGAGTGGCCTACCACCTTTAATCTTTTTTTGACTTGGATCCCATATCACCTGATTGTAAGGAACTTGAGATAAATCTGTAGGTAATTTTGAAATCAACTTGAAACACTCAGACAGTGAGTGTTTCTCAACCAGTACTGCCATGATTTCAACTAAAACTTTCAACCCTACAGGTCTGAAAAGAATGCTACCTCCCTCCGAATGTCTATATTTCTTGATGATCAATGAAACGTCATCTGTATTAACGTGAGCAAATTCCTGCAGCGGTCTAAAACAATCTGTAAGTTGTTTAAAAAACTCACAAGCATTCTTATAATGTATGTCAAGTACCTCATCCGATTGACGGATTAGAGTTAGTTCATTTTTTCTATCTTTGAGTGTTCTTTTTTGAGACGTGACGTATACTTTTGTAAATAATATTTCGAGTAGATCATATAAATTTCCGATTGTCGTCAAGCAAGTTTGATTGCTCTTTGGTATATTATCGGTCGCATTGTTCAATATACGAGGTTCAATAAACATACTGTTTTCCGTAACTAAGCGTCTCACAGTAATGGCCATGGTATCATCTTCATCAAGTACAATTGTTTCTCCTTTTGAAACCTTTACTGCATTTTTGTTTAAAGTTGTGAAAAGTCTCCGACTCCTTTCCATCCCTTCTGAGTCTGTTCTATGAGCAATGAGAATTATTGATAATTCTTCTTCACCCAACTGGGGGTCTGCTGTTACAGCTTCCTTAATTCCTATTAGGCGATGCTGTCCATCAAGTGTAAACAATTTTTCCCTACCGTTCAAACTTAAAATTCCAATTCCAGCAATTACATCTTCAGGGATATCTCCAGAGATATCCTCAACATCCAGTTCGGCACTGATCTGGTCACCGATCTCAACCTGGGTAATATCATACCAGTTTGGGTTCCCCTCATAGACAGCCACAATTAATGAATTGAAAAAACGCTGTTCTTGTTTTATAAGATAGTCTTTTATTTCTTTACCACGCTTTCTTTTTATCACTCTCTGGACCATTTCGCTCAGAATTTTGCTCTGATAAATCTCATCGGCAATTTTGACCCTCTCAGCAATATCCCTGAGTTTCATTAATGTGGGGTAATAGACCCAATCACCAATTAAACCCCTTAATGAAGGGAGATATAGTTTTGTCATCATTCTAATCCTCTAATTATTTCACTAATTTCTGCAGAATATCCCACTTTTGAAAAAGGTGGGATAAAAGTATCCAACAGTTTTTGCTCCAGTTGTTCTAAATCTATCTGAGTTGGATCTATTTCAGCATAATAAAAATACAAGTAGTCTTCCCATAGATTCAACATACGATAAATGTGTATTCTTTTAGGCCTCTTTTTCTCTTGAAGATAACCCTCAAATCTCTTTTGCAAGTTTCCATCGCTTTCATGTCCGGCCTGTCCAATATATGCTAAATAGGCATGTGATGGAAATTTAGCGATTCCCGGTTCAATAAAAAAAGCATAAACACCTTTCTTAGTAGGAATCTTACTTTTATTATCTTGTTCAAATTTTACGCACTTCCAATTCAATGGAGTCTGCGGATCAGTGTAAGCATCCCATTGTGTTCTCCAAAGCAGAAACTTCTTTTGATAGATACCTACAGTTTTTAGCTGATCTATTATGTCGTAATATACCATAATGTGCGTTGATAGACTTTAGTTGGCCTCTGTTCACAACAGATCCACACTAACATTAGCCCTGAGTTAATCAAACCGTGTTCAAATAGATTGCCCTACAAAACTGTGGATGTTAATCTGTTAAACGGATACCAATTCCTAAGTAAATCCACTAAGTTGGTAATTCTATCACCGGGCATATCTTCAACCTGTTTCCGAATTTCTATAATCCCACCGTTGGCATATTCTTCAGCAATCGTTAGAATTCGGTCTTGATCTGTTAGAACTTCAATATCCTCTGTTTCTGCAAGTGCTAAAGCGCGAAGTAATGGAACATCATCTTCATGAGAGAATTGAGCCCATGCAAAAATCATCTCCTTATCTTTTCCTAGCGGAATTCGTTTTTCCTCGTTGTAACCTATAAAAATGGATAGCATGAAAATATTTTTCATGGACTCGAAAGGCGATAACTCTTGATGATTTTCGTTCTCTCTTGGTTTCGTTAATGCTATGTAGGTAGGATGATGAATCTTATCAATACGGATACGATCCCGTGGTCTTCTGGTTTGCTGATTGCTATCTCCTTCCGTGTTTGAAAACATTATATTTTCTCCTACCAAATTTCTTTAATCTTGGTAGTTTTCGCTACCCGGTCAAATTCTAACTCATACTCTGCACCAATTCGGGATGCCAAATTCTCTTTCGCTTGTCCTTGCAACTCCTCATCAGTTACAAACAACACCAACTGGTTGGCAATGTCAGGTATTATTCTCGTTATATTTTCCCTGTGCTTTCTAGAAAGTCTACCGAAAGCCGTATCCATTACAATTGGAAAAGGTTCTTCCGTAAGTTGAGGGATCGTTTCCTTTACTGCTACTTTAGCCATCGCAGCAATAAAAGAAAGGCTGAGAATTTGACGCTGCCCAGCGGAAAGTTCAGGAAGTACATTTTCTCCAGACTCGTCAATTACCTGAAGTTCATAATCTTTATTGAGCAATACCTCTCGAAAATGATCACCATGCCACACCAACTCTTTGAAAATCTCCTCGGTTTCTGATTGCACATGTCCTCTCATATTTTCTGCAAATAATTCATATATTTTACCCATTGCTTTTGAAGAATCGTCGGCAAGTTTCCAATAACGTTTTAATTCTTCTGCTTTAACATTTGAATCCTTTTCAGTATTAATTTTCTGATCTAGTTTGGTTATTTCCATATCAATTTCTTGAATTCTGCCCCTAATCTGATTTATCTTACCTTCTAATTTCGGGATAATCTGTTCATACTCTTTACGTCTTTTTTCCAAGTTATTGATTTCATCATGATCAAAATCTTCTAATGCTTGTTTAATTTCTTCCAAACGATTTTTTTTCGTCTTAATGTCCTGTTCCAATTTTTCCTCTTCACTTAGAACTGATTTTAGATCGTTCGGAATGTCTTCAACATGAGTTCGCACTAAATGTTTCAAGTCCCCATGGGTTTCC
Organism: Candidatus Poribacteria bacterium; assembly: GCA_965205065.1. Lineage (GTDB taxonomy): Bacteria > Poribacteria > WGA-4E > WGA-4E > WGA-3G > MSPOR6. Next base: position 1,129,357 of record CBDBFT010000001.1, read on the forward strand.
TGGACGATATGGCCCAAGTTTGTTGAAATCGATTGATTAAGCAAGTTCTTGATAGTTTCAATTTCTGGACTCTGGTCGTGAATAGGTCTACCACATAGACATTGCCTTTTATCAAGCAATTCATTCAACAGTGTATCTGGAAGTCCAGTTGGGATTTCTTGAAGTATTTCCAATCCTTTATCAAGCACTGGTTTTGCTAAAGGAATAAAGCCCTGATTAGTCAAACTACGGGTTTGCTCTTGGTACTCTACTTCTTTGTCTTTAAACTGCTTCAGTACCGCTTCAATTGCTTTTCGCTCATCAATGAGTTTACGTAAACCCTTAATATCTTCCAACCGAGTGTCAATATCCTGTTTTTGTTTTTTTGCAAGTTTGACTTCTGTTTGTAGTAGTTCTATATCTTTAGATAATTTGCTGCGGATGGCTTTTTTTTCTTTTCTCACTTCAAGCAATGGTTTTAACTTATCTGAGGCATGTTTGCTTACTTGTCGTTGGTATTCACTGGCAACATCTTCTAAATGTCGCATACCTCGCTCAATTTCTTCAACTTTTAAGACATTGCGAACAGCACTTTCGACCTCCGTTTTGCTATTTGGCCTAGTAAAGTTGTCAATTTTTTCTCCATCAAAAAAGAAATGTACACTCACATTTTCAGGAATGATCGCCTGAATCCAGTTTGATGCCTCAGTATCGTGAAATTCTCTAAAATTGGTAATTTCTAAGAATAGTCGCTGCACAGTACGGGCTGTGCCATCCGAGCGAAAATCCCTTTTTATCTGCCGTTTAGCACAGAATTCTACCTCTCTATCGGGAAAAATTCCCTGATAAGTAAAGCGAAGTTCCACTGAGGTTTCGACTGTTTCTCCATCCGCTAAAGCACGTCTATTCACTAATTCACCAATATGACCGATGTTCCTCTTAACAAAATCATCACCATATAAACACCAGTTGAGAGCTGTGAACAAGGAAGTTTTTCCGGCACCGTTGACACCTTGAATTACAGTTACGTGACGTTCGTCGTCGGTAGCGAAATTTATAGTATGCGTTCCATAATACGGTCTAAAATTTTTTAATTCTATCCTGTTAATCTTCACTAATCCCTAACCTCTTCTTGAATAATTCGACGGATTTCGCGTTTGATTCCTTGAGGTCGTTTCATATCCAATTTTTCAAGTTCAACCTTAAGAACTCTATCAATAACTTTATTTACAGCAGAAGGTAAGGTTTGTCTAAATTTTTCTACTTTATTTTCCATGTTTTCCATCAAGATACTCCGAATGCCCCTACCAGGTCGTAATTCTTAGCAAGTTCCCATATTTTATCGCGTGCTTCAAATTTGTTTAAGGACTGTCCAGCGAATTCGTTAAATCTCTCTAATTCTCTCCCAACAATTTTCCGCTCTGTGCGGAATGTTGAGGTAGGATAGTGTTCGTAATCTACAGGTGGCACAGCAATTAGATCGTGAATCTCAGCCTGTTCTTTGCCAGGAGACTGCCGGAGAATTCGCCCACGTCGCTGAATGAATTCTTTCGGATTACTACTGCTTGCAAGGATGTAAGCCGTTCGAGTACTCGGTACATCAACGCCTTCATCCAAACACTTCATTGCGACAAGGGCTTGAAGATGTCCAGATGCAAACATTTTTAACAGTTCTTGTCTTGCAGCAGATGATTCCTCCGCTGTGAATTTTGCAACTCTTAACCCTAAAGAAGTTAATAATTCGAGGACTGGAGCAATTCGCCCAGGGGCACAATAAAACAGTGTATGATGAAGTGAGTCTGTTTTGTCAGCCACTAATTCCGCCAACTTTGTAAATTTATTTTCCGCTCGGTTAAGTAGTGTCGCTCGTTTTATTAGTAACCGTTCAAGTGCTTCACTTGCTTCACTATGTTCTACTTGATAATAAAGTTTTGAAATTCTTTCCGTGAGACGTTCGTACGCCTCAAATTCTTCATCAGTCAACTCAACGAGATGAGGATGATAATAATATGAACAAAGATAACCGTTTTTTATTGCTTTGTCAAGAGAATATTCGTAAACTGTATCTCCAAAATATCTCCTAAGTTCAGTCGTTCCTGATTCGTCAAACCATCTGTTGGGTGTAGCAGACAGACCAAGACGGCAATTAAAAACGTCAGTTAATACTTTCAGACTTCGTTTGGAACCGAGGTGGTGTACTTCATCAGCTACTATAATAGCTCTATGTTTTAATTTTGAGAGTAGTTTTTGCATAATTTCAGCAATAAAAGTAGTCTGCGTCGTAATTGCACATACTACATTACTTACTTCCCAATTATATCTTACCAAGGCTTTGTTAAATAGCTTGACCCAAGTTGAAGAATTTTTGTATGCAAGAATTGGTTCAAATCCAAATTTCAAAGTAACATCATTCCATTGATCAACCAAGTGCTGATATGGACACACAATTAAAACAAACAACCGCTTCTTTTCTTCTCTAAGTTTTGACAGCGCGGAAAGAGCTGTTATTGTTTTACCAGTTCCAGTTGCCATTTCCCATATACCACGGCATCCATTTTCAAACCATGCATCAATTGCTTCAACTTGATAATCTCTTAATTCAATATCATTTGGTAGATATGAAGTAGTGTTTTCAATAACTTTAGGAGTTTCTGTTGTGTCTTCTTCTGTTTCGTATTCAGGTTGATGGATTAAATGTTCATCTGAAAAAGCACTCAGAAAGTCCATTATTTCCAACCTGTCGGTCTTGTTATCCCACAATCTTTGAAAATTGTCAATCTTTTGTTGAACGCGCCCTTTTTCATCATCCCATGACCAGTGCACATCAATAGATTCAAAATTATTCAATAAGCCACCAACTGTTTCATTTGAAGAACCCGAAAATGCTATGGCGTAGTTATCATCATCTATGAATACACCGATCTTTTCGTGATATACTCCACGGGGATAAGTTGTGTCTAACTCGGAAGGTAATGCAATTTTGATATCTAAATATTCATTTGATATTAACCAAGTAATTAACAACAATCTATCGGTAGAGACAACATCAAAATCACAATCAAGAGAGGAGTTTAACTTATCTGTTCTTGCTTCATAACCGTTTTTAATAGCTTCAATATCATTTGTCATTAACTTAGGACCTGTCACTAAATTTATCAGTCCTCCATTCTGGATAAAGGCAGGTAATCCTCTAACATTTTGTTGGAGTCCGTTGCTCGTAAAATAGGCAACCGCGCGGAGATAACGCGTGGCATTATTCAGACACGGAGTATAAAAATCCTTGATAAGGTCTGTCTTATCGGAACGGTATTCGTGTTTGAGAGAAAGTTCTTTTAGTGACATAGTAAAATTTACAAAATAATGCTGAATGGCGTTAATGTAGCATACACACAAAAAAATGTCAAGTTTAATTAACTGATACTTCTCAAGATGATAAGGTGTAATGAGGACAGACAAAACTCAAAAGTCCTGGCAATCCAATGGTATCCTAAGCAGGATTGGTCCGATAACTTTCAATCCTGTCAACGCACACGACACAACGTTTTTGCCTGAAGTCTTCACTGTCCTCATCTAATTACAAAATATTTCATTTTTTTCAATTTTAACTTGACAAATGCATCTATTATATATTACAATACATAAAAGTTATAATAATAGATACCAATGTTTATACAAAAAGGTGTTCACAGTGTTATTTGTCCGACATACAGATAAGCATACACCTCAGATAATAAACCCTTAACCAAATACTAAAATAAATTTATTTTTCCTAAATTTTAACTTGACAACTAAATTATTTATATGTTACAATACATAAAAGTTATAATAATGGATACCAAAAGTTTATACAAAAAGGTGCTTACAATGCTATTCTACAAAATGTCCAGAAATGATCATAATATCAGAAAAAAGCCAATATTTTCATCCATATTTCAACATGCAGAGATTTTTGTACCAAAAAGGAATTTTAAAATTTTGAATCTGTCAAAAAACACGCTACAAAACCTTACTGTACCTAACGCCACAGCCAATGTACCAAAGTGTACCACGGTACACAATTTTGTACCGTATGGTACACTTTTGAAAGGAAACACGCTTCAGAAGAAAAAATTTTTGAGGATCCGATTTTAACCCTTATGCAACCATACAGTCACTGCTCGCAACGCCAATTTACCAATGTTACGAATTGTACGAAATTCGTAACATTTTTTAAGAAGGAGATTTACTATGAAGTTTTGGGATTTCATAAGCTCTTAATAGTAGTAGGCACACTCCGAGTGCCGTCTCTTTAATAGTAGTAGGCACGCTCCGAGTGCCGTCTCTTAATAGTAGTAGGCACGCTCCGAGTGCCGTCTCTTAATAGTAGCAGGCACACTCCGAGTGCCGTCTCTTAAGAGTAGTAGGCACACTCCGAGTGCCGTCTCATCTTTACTTTAAACGGTTTAATTTGCAAACAACGCAAAAATATATTATAATATAGACACCTAATTTGTCAGGAAACTACAGATTATCGGGGCGTAGCGCAGCCCGGCTAGCGCGTCTGCTTTGGGAGCAGAAGGTCGGAGGTTCGAATCCTCTCGCCCCGATACCACATGCGCCTATAGCTCAATTGGATAGAGCAACGGACTTCTAATCCGTAGGTTGCAGGTTCGACTCCTGCTAGGCGTGTATCGCATCGCGGTGGATGTAGCTCAGGGGTAGAGCGCCTGACTGTGGATCAGGAGGACGTGGGTTCAATCCCCATCATCCACCTTAAATACTATGCGTCCGTAGTTCAATGGATAGAGCAATGGTCTTCGGAACCATAAGTTGGGGGTTCGAATCCCTCCGGACGCGTGCGCTGTTAGCTCAATCGGCAGAGCATCTGACTCTTAATCAGAGGGTTGAAGGTTCGATTCCTTCACGGCGCATCGGTTCCGCAAAACGGGCGGGTGCTGGAATTTGGTAGACAGGATAGACTTAGGATCTATTGGGGCTACGCCTCGTGAGGGTTCAAGTCCCTCCTCGCCCATCTCACAGTGAACCGAAGCACCGTTAGCACATCGTACCAAAGGGAGAGCTTAACTTGAGAGTTGAAGTTGAAACGTTAGAAAACACGCAAGTTAAATTAGAAATCGAAGTTCCCGCACAAGATATAAACGAAGCATTAGAAGAAGCATATAAAACACTACGCGGTTATGTATCCTTGCCGGGTTTTAGAAAAGGACGCGTGCCTTTAACGCTGCTCAAATCCAGATTCCCTGAATATATCAACAATGAAGTCGTTAGACTCGTCGTCTTTCCCGCCTATGAAGATGCACTCTATAATAGACAGATCATACCGCTTGCACAACCAACATTTGATCCACCTCTGGAGAAAATGCAAGTGAACGAAAATCAACCCCTCGTATTTACTGCTACCGTCAGTGTAAAACCCAACATCGAACTGCCAAATTACGAAGATATACAGATAGACAAAACACCTGTCAATGTACCACGAGGGGACGTAGATGCATTCATAGCAGAACTACAGGATCAGTCCGCAACTTTTGACCCAATACAAGAAGACCGACCCGTAAACGCATCGGACTTTGTTAGATTAGATTATGCCGGCACTTTAGATGGAAATGAAATTGAAAGTGAGACTGGACAAGATGTGGATATTGACCTCAAAGATGAAGTATATCATCCTGAACTGATCAACGGGATAATAGGCATGCACATCGGTGAAACAAAGTCAATTGCAGTCAATTTTAATGAAACATATCACACTCCAGAACTGAGAAATAAACAGGTGATATTCAGGATCATACTACACGCTATCACTAAAAAACATTTACCCGAACTTGATGATGAATTTGCAAAAGACCTCGGTTACGAAACCTATAACCAATTGCACGGTGTCATTTGGAACAATATGGTCGAAGAGGCACGAATACAACAGACCCAAGAACAAAAAATTGAAATACTCGAACAATTAATTGAAAAAACAAATATTACCATCCCTGATGATGTAGTCGATCAATATGTGCAGAATGCAATAGACAATGTACGCAAACAACTAAAAGAGAGTAATCAGACACCTGAACAGGCTGGCGTTGATTTTGAAACATTGCCAACAGAAATGCGCAAAGATGTAATACAGCAAACAAAACAGAATTGGATTTTTGAAGAAATTGCACATTATGAAGATATTTTTGTAAGCGACGATGAATTGGAAAGCGGAATTCGTCGTGCTGCAGATATACAAGGTAGCAACCCTAACAAACTATCCATAGCCCTAAAAGTGAACAATCGATTAGAAGATTTCAGGACACAAATTGAACACGAAAAAATTTATCAGTTTCTAATCCAAGAAGCATCTGAAAAAAAATCACTAATCATTACCGGTTAGTGTAAGGTATAGTTTTCTTATGTAGGTCGGGTAAAGCGGAGCGAAACCCGACACGTATTGATTATGTCTATCATGTCGGGTTTCGCTCCGCTCTACCCGACCTACAATATAGCACCTAACAAACAATATAGCACCTAACAAGCACTACGGACACAAAATGAATCTTGTACCCATTGTTGTTGAACAGACAAACCGTGGAGAACGGTCCTATGATATCTATTCACGATTGCTTGAAGACCGAATTATCATGATTGGGACAACAATTGAGGATGATACAATCGCAAATCTGGTTACTGCACAGATGCTCTTCCTTGAAGGGAAAGACCCAGATGCCGATATAATCCTTTATCTAAACACACCCGGAGGCTCAGTTTCAGCAGGTCTAGCTATCTACGATACCATGCAGTATATTAAAGCAGACGTCCAAACATGGTGTTTAGGACGGGCATACAGCATGGGAGCTGTCTTATTAGCAGCAGGAACACCAGGTAAACGGTATGCATTACCACACGCCAAAGCATTGATACATCAACCTATGGCAGGCGGTATTGGGGGACAAGCAGCGGACATTAGCATCCATGCAAACGAGATCTTGCGGGAACGCGAAAGGCTATACTCCATTTTGTCCAAACATACCGGACAAAGTTTAGAAAAAATTGAAACCGATGCCGATAGAGATTTTTATATGACTGCTGAAGAAGCTCTCAACTACGGCATCGTTGATACAGTCGTAGCACATCGTCAGTAACATGAGATTTGGTAATGCCAGACAGTATATTAAAGTAAAACGTGTCCAGTAAAATGAAACAATGGCAGATTGGAGGAAAACATGTCAGAATCCGTTGATGGCAGAGTTTATTGCTCGTTCTGTAATAGAGAAAGTAGTCAAGTAAAAAGACTCTTTCAAGGATCAGAAGCAAATATTTGTGACGCATGTATCGATTACTGCAATCAAAAACTCGCTCAAGTTAAATCATCAGAATTGACTGAAAAAACGACTGAGGCTGAGACACCGAAAGATGAAGATGTCGCACCGCCCGTTTTTCTACTTGAACCCGCAGAAATAAAAGCAAAACTTGATGAGTATGTAATCGGTCAAGAACATGCAAAAAAAATCCTATCCGTTGCTGTCTATAATCACTATAAACGACTGCAACACGAGGACACAGATGATGTTGAACTGGATAAAAGCAACATACTACTCATAGGTCCCACAGGCACAGGAAAGACACTCCTGGCACAGACACTGGCAAGAGTACTAAATGTTCCTTTCGCTATTGCAGATGCAACTACCGTCACTGAAGCGGGGTATGTTGGCGAAGATGTAGAAAATATAATCCTGAAACTTGTTCAGGCAGCAGACGGTAATATCAAACGCGCACAGCACGGTATCATATATTTAGACGAGATTGACAAAATTACACGAAAATCAGAAAGTCCATCTATCACACGAGATGTGTCTGGGGAAGGTGTACAGCAAGCACTCCTCAAAATTTTAGAAGGAACAGTGGCTAACGTTCCCCCTCGCGGTGGACGAAAACATCCACATCAAGAAATGTTAGAAGTTGACACTAAAAACGTACTCTTTATCTGTGGCGGCACATTCATCGGATTAGAAAACCTAATAAAAGACCGCCTTGGTAAACAGAGCATCGGTTTCGGTTCAACTCTAAAATCTAAAGACGACAAGAAGATACACGAAATCCTTGAACACGCCACAGCTAAAGACCTCGCTAAATATGGGTTTATCCCTGAATTGATCGGTAGATTACCTGTCGTAGCTATCCTGAGAGAATTGGATGAATCCGCTCTTATTAGAATCCTAACAGAACCGAAGAACGCTCTCATCAAACAATATAGGAAACTTTTAGCGTATGAAGGTGTGCAATTTGATATTACCGATGACGCACTTTCTGCTATCGCAAATCAAGTTATAGAACGCGAAACAGGCGCACGTGGCTTGCGAGCTGTGATGGAAAAAATTATGCTGGAAACCATGTATACCTTACCATCACTCTCCGAAATTAACACATGTCAAATCACTGAAGATACAGTGTTAGGCAACAGTCCACCTGAACTAATTAACAATACCCCTGAAGCACTCAAAACCGCGTAAAGGAGCAAACCATGAACCAAGAAACTGGAAGTACGCAGGACAATTCCGTAGTTAATCTGCCAGTTATAACCTTGCCACCCTATTTTGAGACTTTTTATCCAAAAACCAAAGCGGTTATTAACAAAAGATTGTATGATTGGACAGCACTAAAGATTGAACGCGATATGAGTCTACGTGCTGCACACGCAGCTCTTGACTCCAATATGAGGGTATTGCTCCTACATCAAGAACACGAAACTGAGGATGATGCTGAACCTACCCCTGAAGACATGTGTGATGTTGGAGTCGTTGCAACTATCGTTGAACCTTATGACCCAAAGGACGGTTCTCTCAAAATCGCAATAGATACAACCGCAAGAGCAATAGTCGTGAAATGCTCACAGGTGGATGGTTACCTAACTGCTGAAGTCAAAATCGTATCAGAACTCACCGGCGTAGCTAGCGCATCTAAAGCACTCATTAGAAAAGCTCGTGGAGCATTCTTAAGTTATGCTAAAGCGAATCCGAAAGAGATACTACCCGATGCCGAAAGACATATTCGCAATTTAAATGAGCCCGGTATCCTTGCCGATAATATCGCACGATTTGTTAATTTACATTATGTTGAAAAAAGAGAAATACTGGAAGAACTCAATCCGTTAAAACGACTCAATTTCGTCATTGATCTGCTCGAAGCTGACCTTGACCTGATAGATTTAAAGGAAGAAATTCTCAATGAAGTTAAGGACTCCGTTAAGAAAACAAATCGTGAATTCTATCTGCAGGAAGAACTAAAAGCAATTCAGCGAAAACTCGGACGTGGTGATGAAATAGACGAAATTGATGAACTACGCGAACAAGTCAAGAGTGCCGGGATGACAGAAGAAGCACAGGAGAAAGCATTAAAGGAACTCGACCGACTTGCACAAATTCCACCCATGTCGGCAGAGTCAGGCGTTATTCGCAACTATGTGGATTGGCTTCTCGCTGTCCCATGGAAAGAACGGACTGAAAATACCATTGATCTTGAAGAAGCGGAAAAGATACTAAACGAAGACCATTACGGATTAAAAAAACCAAAAGACAATGTGTTGGAATACCTCGCTGTGCTAAAATTGGTGGAGCAGGTAAAAGGTCCTATTCTCTGTTTAGTAGGTCCACCGGGAGTTGGAAAAACATCTATGGGGAAATCTATAGCACGCGCGACAGGTAGAAAATTCGTTCGGATGTCGCTCGGTGGCGTACGGGATGAAGCCGAAATTCGAGGACATAGACGAACATATATCGGCGCGATCCCCGGACGAATCATTCAAGGATTAAGAGATGTCAAAACAAAAAATCCGCTCTTCCTGCTTGATGAAATTGACAAATTAAGTACCGGTTGGCGGGGTGATCCCGCTTCCGCACTGCTTGAAGTGCTTGACCCAGAACAGAATGAAACATTCAGAGACCATTACCTTGACGTTGAATTTGACCTCTCGGATGTTATGTTTGTTACAACAGCTAATACCCGTCTAACCATACCCGCTGCACTTGAAGACCGAATGGAAGTAATTGAACTCTCCAGCTACACCGATTTTGAAAAACATAAGATCGCAACCTTCCATCCAAACGGATTAATTCCCAAGCAATTGAAAAGCCACGGGTTGAAAGAGGAAAACGTTACAATTGCTTCAAGTGCTATTTTTGACATCATACACAAATACACACGGGAAGCAGGTGTACGAAGTCTCGAACGGAACATTACCAGCATCTGCAGGAAAATCGCAAAGCAGATCGTTACTGATGATACACCAGACGTTGAGGTAAAAGTCACTGCCCTTAACCTAAACGATTACCTCGGTCCCCCCAAGCATACACGCACAAAAGCACAAGAACACGACGAGGTCGGAGTCTCTACAGGAATGGTCTGGACACAAGTCGGTGGGGATATCGTCTCCGTTGAAGCAACTCTTATGCCAGGTGAAGGTAAACTCAATATGACAGGACAACTTCAGGATGTCATGCGGGAATCTGTGCAAACAGGGGTGGCATATCTGCGTTCACGCGCAGAACACTTTGAAATCCCTAAAGAAACTTTCGAAAAACAGGATATTCATATCCATATACCTGAAGGAGCAGTACCAAAAGACGGTCCCTCCGCAGGTATAACCGTTGCAGTCGCTATTCTCAGCGCAATAACAGGGAAAAAAGTTCGAAAAGATGTCGCAATGACAGGAGAAATAACGCTCCGTGGACATGTACTCCCCATCGGTGGACTCAAAGAGAAATCACTCGCAGCTTATCGCAACGGCATCGTCGATATCATCATGCCTGAGGAAAATCAGAAAGACCTCGCGGATATTCCAAATGAAATTAGAGAGAAAGTCCGATGGCATCAGGTGAATGATTTTACACAAGTCCTGGAATTAGCACTCAAGCCATTAAACAGTGGCACCGAAGATGATCCTGAAAGCGAACACAATAACAGTAGGGGAGCAATCACACCTACTACAAATGATGAATCAATACAGACCTCTGATACCATTTAACAAACTGGAAACAAACTAGTAGACAGTCCAAGCTAAACTTGTGGGTATAAGTAATAGTCGGGAATCGGAGTTCCCTCCTACCAATAGCAGTTCATCGGTAGGAGCGATCTCCGAATCGCGACCTTTACCCGAACAATTAGAATGGACTATCTACTAGAAACTAATCTACAAGAAGATATAAAATGCGTTTAGACAAGTTTCTGCAGATTTCACGTCTCGTCAAACGGAGAACCGTTGCCAATACTTTGTGCAACCGAGGTAAAGTTTTAGTCAACACAAAAACCGCTAAAGCTGGCAAAACACTCAAAATCGGTGATACGATTACCATCATTTCACTTGATTTGCCAACTGAACCCATACAAGAATTGACATATCAGATACTTGAATTACCAACTGGTAATGTATCAAAAACACGGGCAGAAACACTATACCGACGCATTGAGTAGGTTGTCATAAAACTAACCTTTGCCAATGAACATACATGTGGATTGTCTATTCTAATATTGTGTGTATCTTAAAAGTCGGGAATCGGAGTTCCCTCCTACAGAACTGAATATTGGTAGGAGCGATCTCCGAATCGCGACTGAATATTGGTAGGAGCGATCTCCGAATCGCGACCTACATATTTAGTCTGGACTATCCAATGGCAACTAAAAACAACACACTAAAGGCAACATGTTACCACGTATCGGAATAACCATGGGAGATGCTGCTGGCATCGGCCCCGAAATAATCGTAAAAGTCCTTACAAATAGATACATTTATCAGATATGTCAACCGATTGTCATAGGAAGTCTGTCGATTATTCAAGACGCACTGAAACTTGTATCCGTAAAGAACGAACAGATAGATCGTCATAAGAACTTTCCACAAGTCTCACCGATTCAATCCACAAAGCACTTTACAGCAGAATTCGGCACAATTGATGTGCTTGATGTAAGCAGTTTAAAACCTGAGGATGTCTCTTACGGTAAAATTAATCCGCAATGTGGTTCTGCAGCAGTTAAAGCAATTGAGACAGCAGTTGAACTTACACTTGATGGTATGCTTGATGCGATAACAACCGCACCCATCTGTAAAGCTGCCATAAAAAAAGCAGGTTCACCCTTCCCAGGTCATACCGAAATGCTCACAAGCCTGACACAATCAGAAAAGTCTGTTATGATGCTCAAAACATGGGACATGCCTTCAACATTAGACCAAGATTTCCAGGATTATAGGATTTCCAGGAATATAGGTTCAGAAAAAACGAAGAAAAAATCCGCAAAGTTATCTAACATGGCAACAAATACTAAAGGAAACCTTACAGTATCTTTTGTTACAAACCACCTGCCAATTGCTGAGATCGCAAAGCAATTATCTGTAGAAAGAATCGGTGATGTCGTGCAAATAACGCATGATGCTCTCATCCGATTCGGTAATGAAAGTCCGCGTTTAGTTGTAGCAGGACTGAACCCACATGCAGGTGAAGAAGGTATGTTCGGAACAGAGGAAGAAGTTTACATCCTCCCAGCTGTTCAGCAGGCACAAATGTCAGGTCTTCAGGTTGATGGACCTCTACCCGCTGATACGTTATTCAAGAAGGCAATCCGAGGCGAATGGGATGCGGTGATCGCAATGTATCATGACCAAGGAAATATACCGATAAAACTGCTCGCCAGCTTACCAGGTTGGGAACACATTGTAAATATCACATTAGGTCTACCCATTGTACGCACAAGCGTTGACCACGGCACAGCCTTTGATATCGCAGGAAAAGGTACTGCAAGTGAAACCAGTCTAATAGCAGCCTTAGCTGCCGCAGCACGATTAGCGAGAAACTGAGTATGATACTGAGTAAGATAAAGGGTCTGATATATCAGATGTTCCTGTTCTCTGTGTTGATAGGGATACTACAAGTTGAGATAGATATCGTAGGTATCTATAACGCAAATGATGCGTTTGCCCGTATTGAACAGCAGGGGCAACAAAAGCAACTACAAGATCAGAGATTTTTTCGGCGCAATCCCTACCTTAAAAGCAATTCGCCAATAGAGATCATAAAAACTGAACCGCATTTTCTTCTGATGCGCTTCCGACTCACCCATTTAAATATGGAACTGGTAAATAATGAACTGGCGCAAACACATCAACCCAACGGTCAATATGCAACAAGAATCCAATTTGATGGCTCATCATGGACAACCGAATCCGGCAAACCGAAATTACCCATCTATTCCGTGCAAATTGGATTACCTGCCTCCAGCAGCGTGACGACGACAATAATTGACAAACAGAGTTCCTTTATACCACTCGAAACACCACCACTCACAAACCCAGAACTACACGCTCCGCCAGGATATAATAATGACAATAATGACACAGATGTGCAAGACCCATTTATCTTTGAAACAAGTGTGGGGGGAACTGGTACATCCCCTCCCAGTTCAATCATGTATCCTTCTAAATTAGTAGAGGTAAGACCCATCGGTTTTGTGCGTTCACAACAGATCGGTATCCTACACATCAACCCAGTTCAATATAATAGCACAACCCGACAGATAAAAGTTACGGACGACATTACGTTCCGTATCGATTTTTTCGGCTCAGTTCAATATAATGGCACTGAGGTGTCTACATCTTTACCCCTGCATTCTCTTGAGAGTTCTGCTTATGAAAACATGTATCAATCAATTTTGATTAACCACACACAAGCAGCACAGTGGCGACACAACCACTGGCAACAACAGATGCGATCAGGACATGCTCCCAATATCGGTCCGATGGCACCCGCTGCACCTATTAGCACACCGCGTAGACGGTTCAAAATTCCCATCACAGAAAACAATATGTACCGTATCAATCACGCCAGGCTCATAGCTTCTGGAATTGAACCTGCAAGCATTGACTTTGACAGCATTAGGATTGAAACGGGTGGCTTGAAACAAGGGTTCTATATTTTCGATATTGACAATGATGAAACATTTGATCCTGAAGATAAGATTGTCTTTTATGCTCGCGGTGTGGTAGGTAATAAATTCACGAATACAAACTACTACTGGTTTAGTTATGTTCCAAAAGGTGCAGTAGAGGTAGTAGATGAAGATGTTAATGAAAGTACATACCGCATCGGTACCAGGTCAACATCACCAGTTTCCGGTAATGTTATACCACCGAAAGCATTCCTGACAAAAAAGCGATTTGAGGAAGAAAACTTTTATGATCCACTTGACGGAAGAGATGTAAGATCAGAAGTAGCAGACCACTATTTCTGGACCGCTTTCAGAGGCGGAGCTGATTCTAATCTAAAAAGAAAACAGTTTCCAGTTCAACTCTTAGGTGCTATAAACCGTTATGAGACAGACAGAGATGCAACCTTACGGGTCAGACTTCAAGGTGCTTCTCGTAAGAGTAATGTACTACACCAAGCAGTAATTGTATTTAATAATGACCAACTTGGGGATGAGGAGACATGGAGACGACAAGCGAACCCTCTGGTGATACGGGATATCCCACAGGCAAAGATCGACCATACTAACGTCAATTATCTGTTGATAGTAGCAAATGATACGAATAATACACCAGAAGGTTCTTACGATTTTTACCTTGATTGGTATGAGTTTGAGTATTGGCGCACTTTTCGCGCAATAGACGACAGACTCGAATTTAACTCAAAAACCGATCCTGATACGATAGGGACAACTCAGTTTAATGTTAGTGGTTTCTCTAATGACAATATAGATGTTTACGCGATCAGTCTGCAAACTGGAATAAAACAGAAATTGGTGGATGGCTTAGTATCAGGTTCAACTAAGAACTACCAGATAAAGTTTGAAGATGAAGTAAAAAGCTATACGAACTACTACTTTGCTATTGCGAATAATGCCTATAAACCCGTAAGTAATCTAACTGAAATACCGCAAAGTTCCTTGCGAAATGATGCCACACAAACCGATTATATCGTCATAACACATAATACCTTTATGGAACAAATTCAACCTTTAGTAGATTTTCGACGTTCACAGGGACTGACGGTCAGAGTCGTGGATATAGACGACATTTACAACGAATATAGCCACGGGCTCTTTAGTCCATTCGCAATCCGGACGTTCCTTAGGAACGCATATCATTCGTGGCAACCCCCAGCACCGACCTACGTTGTGCTTGTAGGCGATGCACATCACGACTATAAGAGAGTTATCGTAGAACGGTACAAAAGAGACCCGAACTTTAATAGAGTCTACGACCTCTATCAGAACTTTGTCCCAACATACCACGGATGGGCACCCGAAAGTGGTGAAACCGCAATGGATCAAAGATTCGTCAACATCGTAGGAGAAGACCCGCTACCTGATATGTTTATCGGAAGACTATCAGTTCAGACACCCCAAGAACTTGATATAATAGTACAAAAGATTATTAACTATGAACAGAAACCGATAATCGGTCCATGGCAGGCAACGTTAACACAAATCGCAGATAACGAGGTAGACAATCCTTCAGACATCGGCTTTGAGTTGTCTCGGGATGAACTCATTAAAGACATCATCCCTTTGGGATATAGAACGAAACAGATATATCTGCGAAAGATCAAACAACCTGACACGACAAGAGGCCATATCCTTAATGCTTTTAAAGATGGCACAATCGTTATGGAATATGCTGGACACGGTGGAAACCAAACCTGGGCAGATGAAGGTATCTTTCATATCAACGATATAAACAAGCTACGCAACAAACGTCTACCATTTGTTATCTCAACAACATGCTTAAATGGGGAATTTGATAAACCGCAGCAATACGGTAAACACTCACTCAGTGAACAATTCTTACACGGTAGATACGGGGCAATCGCATCACTCTCCGCTACACGACTAACCTACGCGCCAGCAAACGCAGAATTTGATACCGACCTCTTTACCACGATGTTTGAGCATGAACCGTTTGAACAGAAACAGGGAGTCGCCGCCAATCAATATAGTGGGGCTGCGATACCGGCAACACTCGGTAAAATCGTCACTGAAGCCAAAATTAGATTTCTCACTCGGAGCAGTAATCGACTATGGATACCCGGAGCAGAACAGTATACGCTCTTCGGAGACCCAGCAACCCGACTTGCACTGCCTACACTTGACATACAAGTCAAATTGGAAGATGTCGCACTCAATCCAACCAAACAGATCGTTATTCAGAACAATGAAGCTGGAATTCACGATATAAACGGCACATGGTGGAAAGCAGAAGAATTTAGCACAGAAAACCTTATCGCTTCCGCTATTTTCTATAATGATTTTGATGAAGATATAGAGAATGACTTTATAGCAAAAACTCCAGGTAAAATTTGGAAAGGTGAATTTGGGACAATTCGCATGAATATTCCATCCAAAGCCTTGCCCGGTAGAGGCGTCGTAAACGTGTTCGCTGATGATGGAAATCGTGCAGCAATCGGGGGCGCAATATTCTGGATAGATACACCAATTATAGAGTCTGTACGGGAAACCATAGATTCTTTAGATACACACACGCTCAGCCTCCAAACGCTTATTTATGATGACTTAGGAGCCAACGGTATCCGTTCCGTTGAGGTTGAATGGGATGATACATTTAATTATAAAGATACACGAAATACTATGATCAAAATTAACCAACCTACAGACACAAACCAGTTTAGACCAGGAGGACAGTGGTACCAACTTAAAGACCCTATTCCACTACCACGAGGCGGCTATAAAATACGATACAGAATCGAAGTTACCGATATCAACGGATTTAAATCCGAATACCCAGGTCCAAACAAACGAATTGAAGTTAGAGCACCTCAAGGTCCTAATCTAAATATTGCTGCAGATGGAAGCACCCGTTACCCAATTCAATATATCTACAATGATAAAACAAAGGAATATTCTATAATAGCTGAACTCGTCAACGATGGAGGAAGAACAGTAAAGACTGACTTTGATGTAATTTTTGCTGAAGGAAACCCTGACGTAGACAGCGACTTCATAGTCAACGATGATGCTAAAATCATAGGTACCATCACACTCAAACCAGACGATTGGGAGGAGGGTGAGACAGTTTTACAGAAAACAGTGGCAAAACTTACATTACCCGAAAACCTTACCACAGGGGTTCACGAGATATTTGTTATGCTTGACCCTGAGGTTGACACAAGCACAAGAGACATCATCGGGAGTGTTATTGAATACAACGAGCGGGATAACAAACGCCGCATTACGTTCGTTGTCAATGAATACTTCTACAATGCATCACAACCTTTGACAGCGCATAGCCTTGATAGAGTATTCAGTATCGATTTCCCCCTTGCAGCTGCTACAACAGAAGGTGAACTAATTCCATTGAACGTATCTTCAAGCGCGCCATATCCCATAACACAACCCTCCTTAAGTTTCGCTACAATTCCCCAGGTCGCCGCGCTCCGACGAGGAATCATCCGGACAGGTGAAGAACGATTACAACAATACGATGTCTCTATACAAAAATCGAATTTTGTGCTTCAGAAACCGGTAACCCTCAAACTACGATTTGATATCAGCAGCTTAGAAGACATCGTCCGTGAAAATACGCCATGGCACGATGGCAGTAGGGATTTTCAAGGCGCACTAATTGATGAAGCAGAAAAACTTGGCATTTACGCATGGAATGAAAAATACGAAAAATGGAGAAGACTACCCTCCGATGTAGCTTATACCACCGAAAATGAAAAACCAACACTTGATACAGAAGGACCCATATTTGAACTGGAAAACTATGTCACACCTATACAGATCGAAAATGGGAATAAACAACCCTTGCCAATTGAAAATGTAACAATTAGTCCGGAACTAACACCCGCAGGCACATGGGTTATACTTTTCTTAGACCCTACGCATTTCGAAGTGTACCTGAAAAAGAAAGAACATATCCTATATGAAAAATTTGACACAGCAGGACAACTTGACATTCCATATCGTATTGAAAACTACGGAATGGAATTCAAGATAACAGAAAATTGGGTGGTTCCACCGGAACTAAATGATGGTTCTCCTATCGTTCCTTATGAATTCGCCGATATACTCATAATTGAAACCGATTATTCAGAAGGTGCAGCTATATTGAAAGGAACACGAAACAGAAATGCAGGTAACGGTACAGCTACTATAAAAGCAAAACTCGGGACCAGAGAGCAGTTTGCAGTAGGGGATTGGTTCATCTTTTTTACATCCGAAAACCAATTTGAACTCAGAGATAAAACAGGCGAACCCCTCTATCTACCAAATGACGTTCTCATTGACGGGAGAGTCAACGAAATACAGTTTCTAAACCACCTCGGCATAGAGGTCCTTGTTAAAGCAGGCTCAGAACCATTTAAATATGGTGATAAAATTAAATACAGCACAGCGCAAGTCGGAACAATTACAGCAGAAACCACCGAACTCACACCTTTTACGCTCATTAGCAACGAGGACGACACACCACCAAATTTCGAACTATGGATCGACGGTATCAAACCACAGAAAGGGAGCGTTATCGCGCCGAGACCTCACATCTCAATTCTGCTTGAAGATGAAAATGGTGTTGACCTTGCGAGTCTTGTTATCCGAAGAGGAGATAACGGCAAACCGCTTGAACCTATCTCTGAATATATCTTGAGAAATCCTAAAGATGTCAATACGGTACCAATTGACTATAAACCGATCCTATTTCCTGGAGAATATGCTTTTGAAATAGAAGCGCGCGATTATAACGGAAATGCTATCGGGGGAAAAGCTATGAAAATACAGACCCAATTCCTTGTGACCGAAATGCCCGATATTATGCCACCTGTTATTGAGATAATGGTAAATGATGAAATACTTATCGGTACGGAATGGAATTTTGTTGATACTGGGGCCGATTCCCTCGGTGAGTTGCCAGTTGATAGGATTGGCATAGGCAAGAATCGTATCACGCAGCAACCGCAATGCGAAATCCGGGTTACTGATGAAAACGCATTGGATATTTCACTACTCAACATCACCTTCAACAAGGTTATGACAGATGGTGCCGTCAGTGAACACAGTACGGATCTCACACAACGTTATCGCGAATTTGCCAGTACCATATTTAAAGGGGCTGAATGGAAATATGATAATACGAACCCCAGAGAAGCAAGTTTCAGTTTTGATCCAGATCTACCTAACGGCACCTATCGTCTGCAGGTAACCGCAGCAGACACAAGCGAAAACACGACCCAGATTGAAGCAGATTTCACGCTTGATGAAACAGTCGGATTCCAAGACAAAATCTTTAACGTGCCGAATCCTGTTACAAATGGCAAAACCGATTTCATCTATCAACTAACGCAACCCCCAGACAAAGTGACGATCAAAATATACACGGTGAGCGGCAGACTCATCCGTACGATAGTTGATGATAGCGCAAAACGGGGGAACAATGAAACCTTCTGGGACTTAAAAGATGAGACTGGCACCAGATGTGCAAACGGCGTATATCTCTATCGTGTGATTGCACACACTGGGGATAGCAGAGTCGAAAAAATAGGAAAATTGGCTATCTTACGTTGATGAGGTCTTGAATTATCACAAAATCCCAAACGTATCATAAACTTCCCGCAGCGTAACACCCTCTTGAAGGGCATCACGCGTTCGGTTCTCGCCGCTTGCTTTTTCCAAAGCAGCTTCAATCACCAGTGTTTTCACTGTCTGCGGAATAACCACAACACCATCAGCATCCCCGAACACAATATCACCAGGATTCACCGTGACACCGCCACATTCGATCGGGACGTTATATGCCACGACTTCACCACGTCCGTTGGAGTCCACAGGTGTTAGGCCGGTTGTAAATATAGGAAATTGCATCTGCATGATCTTACGAACATCTCTGATGAATCCTTCAATCACAGCACCGCGCGCACCACGTGCACGTGCAGCAGTTGACAGAAGTTCTCCCCAGAAACAGATCCGGGTGCTACCATCCGTAGAGCAGACAAGGACATCGTCCTGTTTCAGACTATCAACCGCTGCTATCTCCTGTTGATAAGGTTCATCAGGTATTTCATAGACATCAAGACACAGAACTGGCATTGCCCGACCAACAACGACTGTCTCAGGTAGTAACGGACGTATAGTGTGTCGCATCGCTTGCTGACGGAAACCGGCTGCATCTAACGCATCGGAAATCACAGCAGCATACAGATGCTCTTCCATCATATCAAAGAGTTCTGTATCGTTATCCCATTCTCTTTTTTCTTCGTTTTCCATGCGGGTCTATCCTATTTCAATCCAGTTAATATTCTTGGGCTAATAATTCTCATAACCCACTTCTTTCAGACGTGCAGCCTTTTCAGCAACACCATCACTCATTTTCTTTTTATACGCTTGTAGTTTCTCCTCTAATTCAGGATATTCAAGGGCAAGAATCTGCGCAGCAAATATCCCGGCATTCCGTGCCCCACCTGATCCGATTGCCATCGTTCCGACAGGGATACCGGGAGGCATCTGCACCGTCGCATACAGCGCATCAACGCCATTCAGTGGTCCCCCATCTATCGGCACACCGATAACAGGCAGCGTCGTATGTGCAGCGACAACACCTGCAAGATGGGCTGCACGTCCGGCTCCTGCAATGATCACTTTGCCACCATCTTCCTTAAACTTTTCTGTCCACGTCAATGTGCGTTCAGGTGAACGGTGTGCCGAAGAAATTGTTATTTCATAAGGCACTTCAAAATCCTCTAAAACCTTTGCAGCTTCAGACATCTTTTCTAAATCTGAATCACTCCCCATCACGATGCCGACAAGGGGTGTCTTCTGTTGTTGTAGAGACATATTAGTATTTTACCTCAAAAGTAATTAAAAATCGTTGAATGTATCTATGGATAAATAATATGCGAATTTCTCTCAATAATCAACGGTTCTGGACCATCTGGTGGGAAGTTTGATGCCCATTCCTCCGGATCATAATCACGGGTAACAAAACATGACCGATGTGCTGGCACTACATGCTTCAACCCAATACGCATAGCCATTTTAACACATCCATCAAAAAATGGAAACTCCCCTTCTGTCGGATGGTTCGTCAGGAAACCGACATCAGGTCTATGTGCTGCGACTGCTGAAATCAGATCATCATGCTCCGCGAAATTATTGATCGGATCACCACTGAAGTAAAGGTTCACACCATCACCAGAGATAACATACCCTAAATGCGTAACATCGGGAGGACCGATATCGGCAGAAGGATCACCTTCTGGGGGCTTAGCATAAACGGCATGCACAGTGATACTGTTGAGTGTCACAGATTCCCCTGCGGATATCTCTGAAACATTGTCATCAGCGACATCCGTCTCTGATGAAATTTGACGAACACTCTCTTCCGGTCCAATAAATCGTGTTGCAGTAGACGTTTCCCAAATTCTGCGTATAGATTCTGGACATGTATGGTCTCCGTGCGCGTGTGTTAATAACACAAAATCGGTCGGCAGTTCCGACTCATCAAGAGGCGGTTCAGTATGAATAAAACGGTTTGATGGCCGGTTCCGTGGGAAATAGGGATCAATTTGAACAATTGTCCCATCAGAAACTTTCAGCGCAAAACTACTCTGCTCAAACCAATGAACTGCAATAGTACCTTTTGAAACATTCAAGTCAACAAGTGGATGCATCTTAATTCCTTTCTTTCTTTTTCCTATGAAGTCATATTGAGTAAAACCTATAAATATGGTAAAATAAAGATCGTTGATGCATAATTTGAGTGCAAACATTTTCATTGAAGTCAATGGACATGGGGGTTTAAGTATTCTATTGACACTTATTCCATACCTGAGCCAATAAAGATATATAAGTTTAAATGTATGTCCTATTTTTTATGAGAGGTTCTCTTATGACTGACACAAATGAAAAACAACTGAATTTTAGTAGTCTTCCGAAACAAGTTTCCCTTAAGTTTTTTAACCGGTATATTAAACCTCATTTGTCAACAAGGAAGAAAGGTCCAAAACCTAAAGTATCTTCATATAAGACATTTAATTACATCCTCTATGTTTTACATACAGGTATACAATGGAATCAACTCCGGCCACGGCGTAACGAAATCCATTGGTCTAATGTCTACAAATGGCATAATCGGTGGTCAAAAGATGGTTCTTATGAGAAGTTATTTGAAGCATCTGTTGAACATCTTCTTGATACTGATCAACTTGACACATCTTGTTTACATGGCGATGGTTCAAACACCGTCGTAAAAAAAGGGGGAATGGCACCGGTTACTCAGGACACAAACATCAAAAAGGTGAAAAAGAGTTGACTATCACCGACAATAAAGGGTTCGTCATTGGTCCGATAACTGTCAGTCCGGTGAACAAACATGATACAACACTTTTGCCTGAAGCATTGTCCGAATTCATCTCCTTCAGTGATCGCATTGGAATGGAACTTGAGAGTTCCGCTCTAACGCTGGATTCCGGTTTTGATTCCAAGTTGAACCATAAGATTATCAAAGAACAAGGTCTGATCCCAGTGATCTATCCGAACAAACGGAATACTAAAGAACCTATCGCTATCGCTCGCAAGTTTCGGTGGTTTAGAAAAGATTTATACAAAGAACGATATAAAGTAGAGCGAACTTTCGGGTGGCAAGATACCTATCGGAGACTCGCACTTAGCTACGACAAACTCAAAGAAACCCGTTTAGGTTTTCGTAATTTAGCATATTCAATGATAAATTTTCGTGTGACTTTTAACAACTCTTAGATGTTACTCGCTATGACTTCTATAATAAAAATAGACTCCTAACACACCAGCAATCGAACCTATGACATCCGAAATCCAATCCTGGATTGTAGCAAACCTGCCGGGGACATACATCTGATGGATTTCATCACTGGCACCGTACAGAATAGAGATAAGTGCAGCTGTAACCCAAACCCATCTTGCCGGAAACTGAGGCGGTGAAGCGTTAACAAATGCGATAGTCAACAATACACTCAGGACACCGTATTCTATGAAATGGAGAAGTTTGTCAATGCCTATCCATTCAAACTTTGGTGGTGGGATGAATGGCTGCTCCAGAGACGATACAATAAAGATCAGTGTCATGTAGAGTAAGGGGAGTATCCAATATATCCATTTGTTCATTGCAATTCCCAATTAATATTTTTTGGGCAAAGCGTTCAAAATCGCATCTACATCGTAGACACATCCTCCCCAGGTGCCGCCGCTAACAGATTGTAGTGCTGCCCAAAGCCGCGTATCGTCTGGTATTGCCGCATCTGGTGATAAGTCTGGTCGGGGTTGTCTTTCGCTTAAAACGCGTTCACCTTCCACTGCACCGAATGTCGTGCTACCGTGTCCTACCAGATCAATACTTCCAACCAACTGTCGAGTATCAATCTCAATCTGTATCATATCCCCATCAAGCACTTTTCCTATCGGACCGTCTGCCAATGCCTCCGGTCCAACATGTCCGATACACGCACCCGTTGATACACCAGAAAACCGCGCATCCGTAATCAAGGCAATATGTTTCCCGAACGACAGGTGTTTTAGGGCAGATGTAACTTGATATACCTCTTCCATACCGGTACCTTGTGGACCCCGACAACACAACACCATGACATCACCCGGTTTCATATCCCTTTCTCCTTGTCCCTTAAGCGTTTGTATTGCGTCAATTTCGCGAACAAACACACGAGCAGGTCCTGTCATCCGATACACACCGTCAGGATCAACGACACTCGGATCAATTGCAGTACTCTTGATGACAGACCCTTCTGGAGCAAGGTTACCGCGCGGAAATGTGACAGTACTTGTCAATCCCGCTGCCTTTGCGTCATCCGGACTTAAAATCACTTTGTCGGGAGCAACGTTATCGTGTTCTTCAAGCAACTCTCGTACACGATGCCGCCGCTCTGAAGTTTCCCACCAATCAAGATTATGACCAAGTGTTTCACCCGTTGCTGTCAGTACGTCTTCGTTGAGAAGTCTATGATTACTGCTATCTCCGTTAGCTGACAATTTTCGTAAGTGTAACATCACCTCAGGCACACCCCCCGCAAGAAATACCCGGACTGTTGTATGTCCTGTAGGACCATTCGGAAGCACGTCAACAAGACGTGGAACCTGTTGATTTATCTCAGTCCAATCCTCTACCGTGGGGCGTTCCAGTCCAGCAGCGTGCGCAATAGCTGGTATATGTAACAGCAGATTAGTCGAACCACCAAACGCAGCATGCACCACCATCGCATTTCGAATAGCATCTTGTGTAACAATATCGTTCATTGTCAAACCCTTCGCCGCTAAATTCACCACAGCCCGCGCCGAACGTAACCCCATATCTGACCAGATATGCTGTCCAGACGGTGCTAATGCTGTATGTGTCAGACTCATACCTAACGCTTCACCGACAACCTGAGAAGTCGCTGCTGTACCCAAGAATTGACATCCGCCACCGGGAGTAGCACAGGCACGACAACCCATATCTGCAGCATCTTGAAGGCTAATCTCCCCGTGTGCAAAACGTGCCCCGATCGTCTGAATCTTCCCAGCATCCTCACCCGTAGTCGGTGGCAGCGTCACACCTCCCGGCACAAGCACAGCAGGCAATTCACGCATTGATGCAAGTGCCATCATCATTGCAGGTAAACCTTTATCGCAAGTAGCAACACCGACAACACCTTTTCGTGTCGGCAGTGAACGGATGAGTCTACGGAAAATCTGTGCTGCATCATTACGATATGCAAGACTGTCCATCATGCCGACGGTGCCTTGTGTTCGTCCATCACACGGATCAGAGCAGAAACCAGCAAACGGAATTGCTGCGAGTTCCTTTAGTTCATAGGCTACAGCCTGCATCAGTAATCCGACCTCCCAATGACCAGTGTGATAACCCAGTGCGATCGGACTACCATCAGGTGCGCGGATACCCCCTTGTGTGCTGAGAATTAGAAACTCTTCCCTACGCAGTTCTGTCGGTGCCCATCCCATTGCAGTGTTGTGGCTCAATCCAAAAATGTCCCCACTTGGTCGGTTTAGCAGCATCTCCTCAGTCAGTGGCAGACTACCTTCCGGACCAGCAGCATGTGTTTGGATGTCGTAAATTTCGCTATCACCTGTATCTAAAATGTCAGTGTAGTTGATTGGTTTTGACATTAGACGTTTCCTTTATAGACAATGATAATAATTTGTTACAATTCCCTTCCGGAACAGATTCAATCCACTTCTCGTATTTTGCAATGTGTACCATAATTATGAGAGTATGAATTTGTTAGACACTTGGTTCTATTGTCCATCCGTTTTTTGTAGCAAGTCAGGATTAATTATGAGTCTTCCTCTATCGAAAAAATACTCATCAAACTTTGATTTGCTTCGGACCCTTCGGTATAACTCCTCATCGTCCCGTACCAAGTCGTTATTCTCCATAAAGCAACCACTTCCAAAGCGTTAGATAATCGTCACGGTTAAGATAATCTTCCTGCATCTCTGTGTCAATATTTGTCCCCCAAACTCGGAGGTATTCTGCTTCATCTTCTCCGATTAGGATATGTAATTCTCGTTCCTCTTCGTACCAAGCAGCAGTTATAAAACCGTCTTCATCGCTGGAAACAAATGGAGTTAGCCACGGATGTTCCGAAGAAATAATATCTAACATTTCTTCCAAGAGATTCTGCGCTCGTTTTAGGATTAACTTGGTAGGTTTTTTTGAATCGTACCCATCCCAGTTGTTTTCCCGATGTGCTAATACCTTAAATCGTTCCGAGATTTTGCGTCGTTCTGCATCAGGAATAATTTCCTTGTAGAAATTGTATTTATATACAGATCTTTCAATTTCTTTAGAGTTCATAGTTTAATACCTCAAATGATCACATTTTTATATAACAGTCTTTCTCAGGAAAATCTATTCAAACAACTCCGCAACTGGACATGAAAGCCCTTCAAGGACATCCTCACCTGTCAACATTTCTTCATAGTTTAGCAGTGTAAAGTCCGCTTCAGAACGATAGACAGGGACGGTCTCAAGAAATTCTTCCATTGTCATCGTAACTTTCGGTGTTATTTCTTGAACAGATTCAGGATGCGTCTGTGAATTGTGAATCTGATACCTCCTTCATATAGAATGCCAATGAAGATGTTAACGCTTTACTCATTCTGACTTGATAGCAGTTCCACAACCTTAACCCTTCCCGCTTTGACTTCTGCTTCGTCCACTTGCATCTGTAATATTCCAACGACCAACTGTGTCAACCCCCAATCAAGTTGTGCTGAATTCACAGGTAAAGAACCGTCGGTACTTTTGATATTGATATTCGCTCCCTTGTCAATAAGCAGTTTTACCGTATCAAAACGTCCGAGAAAAGCTGCTGCATGCAACGGAGTTGATCCATCTCGATGTTTACTATTGATATTGGCTCCCTTGTCAATAAGCAATTTCACCGCTTCTGTTTTTCCATGAAGTGCTGCCCAGCCTAAAGGAGGTATCCCGAATTGCGGATCTAAAGCGTTCAAATCAACACCTTCAACTAACGTCTTTTTAAGTGCTGAAAGATCACCAATTGCCGCTGCTTTCCAAATATTTACTGATACTGGGGCATTTTTCCCATGAACAGTCAGGAGGCGAACAACCTTAGCTCTACCTGCTTTAACTTTTGCTTCATCTACTTCAAACGGGAGAACGTTCAATATTCCTTGTGTGACTCCCCAGTCAAGTGTTGCATTATCCATGGCAGAACCACCCTGATTATTTCGGATATTGATATCTGCACCGCGTTTTAAGAGCAATTCCACTGCATCAGCACGACCCAGGAACGCTGCAGCGTGCAACGCTGTGTTTCCATCTCCCTTCTGTGCATTAATATTTGCCCCTTTCTCCAGCAAGAAGGTCATAACCTCTGTGTGTCCCATCAACGCAGCCGTAAATAACAGCGGATCTCCAGTAACTGGATGCATAGCATTTACATCCATTCCTTCGGTAATTGCTTTCTGAACAAACTTTAGATCCCCGATAAACACTGCCTCCCATATATCATTTGCAGCTTGCTGGGGTTGTGAAACCTTCATACCTTTGATCATCGCTCTTATTTTAGTCCTGCCTTCTTCAACCTCTTTCTGTTCCAACTCAAAATCAAACATGTCCGTCAGAAATCGCGTGAAAACCCAAGGCACCATCAATCCATGAGCGGGTATTTCATCTTTATTGTTCTTTGCGTTCACATCCGCGCCTTTTTTGAGAAGGAGTTCAGAGATTTCGGCACGTCCCAGAAAGAAAGCGATATGTAATGGTGTCCCACCATCTTCTTGTCTCACATTAACATCAGCACCCAGTTCAAGAAGCAATGCTACAGCCTTTGTTTTACCTGTCATCGTTGCCCATGCCAAGGGAGATAGTTGTGTCTGTTCAGAAAGTTCATCAATATCAGCACCTTCCTCAAGATAACGTTTGATGCCATCAAGATCACCTGTTCGCGCTGCACCCCACAGATTGTCTTCAGGTAATTCAATAAATTGTCTCATAGCCTTCCCATCAAACCCCTCAGGTCCTATAACAAATGGAGGATTCGGTCTCTTACGCCAAATTGGCATCCCATCAGAAATCTCAGCTAAAACCTCACTCTTACGCACGCGAATAAACTCACGAGTCTCATCTAACTTATCACTGAAGGAGACCGTTCTACCTTGTCCCCATCCTCTTTCTTCTCGTATAGAACGTTGCTGTGGTAACATGTGGGGTTCAACCATCGTAGCGATTCTATCCGTTTCTGCAAGAAGTGCCACCTCGTTCCAATGATTTTCGAGAATGTCCATCATTGTTTTGGCATACCGTTCTCTCCCCTCCTTAAGTTGATAGAGTTTATGTGCTATTAGACCTTGTGTCTTGACTGAAGTAGGTTTGCGAGCATCTCTTTGAAAATCAATCATGCTATGCTTGACAAAAAGAGAATCTGCTCCCCACGGTAAAAAATGGAATTTATCTGTTTCAGGATTAAGATAGAAAAAGAAGTTGTTATTGTTTCCAGAGTATCCATCCCAGAAACCGAGTAACCCTTCAGTAACCCAGAAACGATAGAAACTATCCAAATCAACATGTTCAGCGATCGCTTCTTCAGTAACGTCATCTTCAGCGAGAAGATCAATCAACGTCTTTATCTTTTCTCTGCCTTTTTCATCATCTCCCCTTTTATGTTCAAAACTGTTTTCCCACTCCTTATGAAAATCAACAACTGTCCCCTCATAAAGCACACCTTTACTATTACCAAAAGCACGTTTGAGTAACTGTTTACGCATACTTTCAACGTGGGAATATAACCCTAATTCTCTACCGTTCACTGTTACCTTTGCATAAGCACAACGGGGTGCTGGAGAACCGATCGCGTTGAAAAGCGCATACCCCATAAACTGACTCACCTGACTCGTATCCTGCTGATTGTTATTAAGTGTTAGATTTGTCAACCCCTCAATCTCACCATCTTTGTCAACATGGTTCAATTTGATTTTGAGCGAAGGTCTTACATGATTCTGCGAACCGATAAACCCCTTCTTACGGATACCCACCTTCGGGAACACCACACCATCAATACTAACACTCCCTTCAACGTAAGTATACGGAGGGTCTATCGGCTTAAACTGACGGGATTCATTCAATGCCTCAGCAAAATTCCGGGACTGATGCCGAATTTTATTCCAATCCTGTGCTGATACAGTAATCTGTATATCCAAGACTCTATCCGTTGGAAAAATATCATCCAATGTTAACTCTTTAGCGTGGCTACTATAGACAGCAGTCCCTAAACAAGCAATCATATTCAAACACAATAATATCAAAATATAACGGTGTACCATCCTTCTCTCCTTATTTTATACTGTAATGGATATCATTTTTTCACATTTAACTCAATAAAAAATCTATTCAAACAGTTCTGCAACTGGACACGAAAACCCTTCAACAACGTCCTCACCTGTCAACGTATCTTCATAGTTTAAAATTGTAAAGTCCACTTCAGAACGAAAGACCGTGACTGACTTTAATACCGGTTCAATCACCCAGACCAGTCGTGTTCCTGCTTTCAAATAGGCTAACGCCTTTTCGTTAACATCATAATGCTTATCTGAAGGTGAAACTATCTCAATAGCAAGGTCAGGGGCAATAGAGAAACCTTTGAATTGATCTCCTGACAACCGTTCTGTTGATACAAATGCAACATCCGGTTTTACCACCCGGTCTCCCAATAGAAATGCTGTTTCATTAGTGAATAAACGTCCTAAATTATTGTTCCGAACATACGTCCCTAAAGGTATAATTATGTTCATACCAACATTGCCGTGAATAATTGCTGCAGCTGCCATCGGTACTAATACTCCCTTTACATACTCATAACCCTCCAAATCATTTTCCAGAAATTCCTCCATAGTCATTGCAACTTGTGGTGCCCCTTTTTTCATAGAAATGTCTTGAACAGCATCGGGGTACGTTTGCGAATTGTGCATCTGATTCCTCCTTCATAAAGAATGTTAACGCTTACTTATTCTGGTTTGATAGCAGTTTCAAATTACCCCATGTCGTCGCCAATTTCCCCGCAGCATCTACAGCAAAAATATCTTCAGCGTTCATAACCCTCACGACCTCGTCCTCTGTCAGTGCACGATCATAGACAAGCAACTCGTCAAGCAAACCTTTGTATGCATTCGTAGTTGTTCCGCGTCCACCAAATTCAAGCGGATTATCATTCCAGATCATCACTGGACCGTTAGCAGGTACAGGTTTGTCCCCTACAAGTTCACCATCAAGATAAATTCGCAGTTCTTCACCATCAAATGTCCCCACCACGTGATACCAGTTATCCACCATAAGACCTAAGTTCGGCAATGGAAGCGTCGTATTAACATCAGCAGCGTTGAAAGGTCCCATATCCGCTTGTCCAGAGTTGATATACCAATATAATCCTTGTCCGCTACCGAGACCGAATTCTACGTTATCATCACTCGCACCAGACTTGTGGAAGAAGATGTTCCCATAGACGTGTCCAGTACCGAGAACAATATCCGATATTTCATAAGGAAATATCCAAACTGCCACTGTCAGATGTTCTGTATAGAGTTCACTTTTCCCACCCGGTTCAACAATTTTAGCGGAACCCGCAGAGAATTCTATTGCACCACCAAACTTGCCATCCTCTACAAATTTCGCTGTGGCGTGCAGTGTAGCTTCAAAACCCTTTGGACCAACATCCTTTGCAATACCACCTTCATCATCGTCAAACGGCATGTAAATGTGTAAACCATCCGTAAGTTTAGCCGTAGCATTGAAAGTCAGAATACAGAACGCAAAAATCACAAGAATACCGATATATTTCATTTTTGTTCTCCTTATTTGCCGCGCATATAATGCGTTTCCAACACTGTTATTACGGTATATAACATCCATATTACTATTTATTCGGGATATGAGCAAGCAAAAACAACAGACTATATACATTTCTGTTGATTAGCAATCATCTGAAAAACTGATCACTGAAAATGATGCGGAGTGGCGATAATGGAAAGGAGGAGATCACTTACCGCTTCTAACATGAATCTTAGCAATGATAAAAGTATCAAGAATCTGGAATTCAGGTGGCGGATTTCCATTCTCAGCCAATAATTTCTTAGCAATCGGAATACCCATGCCAAAATGTTGAACGAATCCTAATGTTCTCATCGCTTCTGCCAAATTGGGGTTCCGACAGTCCGTAAGTCCCAAACTCCCAAAATTATCGGCAGTAACATCACCGTAAGTACCTCCAGGACTTACCACCTCTATTCTGTCATTATACCAGTAAACACGCACGGGAGCATTTGTGCCTTCATAAGACCTGTGCATTATAGCATTGCGGGTAAGTTGTTGCAGTGCTTCAAGTGGATAAAGGGACGTTCGCTTTTCAACAGGACCTGACAGTATATCTACCGCAACCCGGTTATGCGCGATGAGTTTGTCATCTAATCGTAGAATCTGATCAGAAATCGCACCACATATCTGAAGACTGTCAATAATAGGGTCTGATAGATCATTTCCATCAATTCTGAGAAACTGTATATAAGCTCCGTGAATAAAATCTTGCGGATTCTTTCCGAGTGTCAGAATTCCAAACACGGTTGGTATCGGTTGCTCAACAGCAGAAATCATCTTTGTTGCTGCCAACTGTTCATTCAATGTCCTTTCATTCTGTGCTAATACTTCTTCAGAAATAGCTTGAGGAAGGTATTCATAATTAAACAAGGGGAGGTTTAAGTCTGAAATAGTTGCTGACTTAACAGGATATAGGTCAAACGGACGGTCTCCATATCGCCGTTTTTCATTGAGTATCCTT
Source organism: Candidatus Poribacteria bacterium (assembly GCA_965205065.1). Taxonomy (GTDB): domain Bacteria; phylum Poribacteria; class WGA-4E; order WGA-4E; family WGA-3G; genus MSPOR6. The sequence goes on from CBDBFT010000001.1 coordinate 1,160,652, forward strand.
TCATCTTGTGCCGTGGCAATTCCTCTTCGTGGACCTGTCCGCACATGAATCACGCCTTTGTATCGAACTGGAGGAGAATCAGAAGGTTCAACCTTGAGGACTGCAACTTCTTTCTCCTCTAACACACGCTTTTCAACAGTTAACGAAGGTGGAGGTACAATATTCCCATCAGTTTTCATATTTGCTAACTGCTGGAGTAATTCATCTGTTACCCTAAGACCAACGATAGTTCTGTCCTTCTTAACACCTACAAAAACGAATCCCGGTTCTTCATGATTAGGTAAATCATTAGCAAAGGCACAGATTGCTTCTCTGATTTTTACAGGAGAATCGCCAGATAATGACTCTTTAAATTCTACACGATCAGACTCATCATCCTCTATAATTTGCAAGAACTCTCTATCCGTAAAATCACGCATTTCAATTCCTATTGATTGGGTGTGTATTGGCATCAATTCTTACAACATATAACTATCTTGAGCATAATAAGTATAAGATAACATGAAGGGAATTGTCAAGGACAATCTAAACATCAGGATCAATACAATATATGCACACGATTCTTACCACGCAAGGTCTCATCGGGCAGCACAATCGGCATCTCAACGATAGCAATCATAGACCCATCAGCACTAATCGCAAACGTATCATAAGGCAATTGCCCCTCAGTCCGATACGTATACAGATATTTTGACAGACCACTACCACTTTCCATCAAGTCAAATACCGAAACACCGTGTAGACTCTCATTCGGATTCTGACTCCGCTTAGAAACGGTTAAAGCAGCATAACGACCACCAGCATCAATACGTAAACCTTGCGGCATATTCTCAAGTTTCCACTGCCAAACCTTCTCTCCACGCCACGAATAGGCAAAGAGTGTCATGCCGTTAGGATGAAGAGCAGATGGACGTTGCGCACCTTTCTGAAGATGATAAGGGATATAGGTATCACCTGTCACAAACAGCGCAGTGTCGTTAGTCGCACCAATCGTTCCAGTTGTTGCGATAATCGGCACACCGCTGACCTCAAGAGGCGTTGCTAAACTCGTTTTCCATATCGGTTCAGGTTGATTTATATCAAAAATGAAAGCACGACCATCATCTGTTGTTACGTTTACGAACTTCCCGTCCGGGGATATACTTACTCCTCGCCAAAAGGTAACACCTTTGAAGTATGGCGCGAGGGGTTCAATAGTTGAATGCCATCTCTCCTTACCTGTGTTCGTTTCAATTACAGACAGCAACCCCCGTTGTAATAATTCGGAACCCTTACCACTTTCATCTATAATAAGTGCAAGTACGTTTCCATCAGCACTAACATCAAACCATCGGAATACTTTCTGCATCGCACCATCTTTTGGAAACTTCCATTTTGCAGCTCCTGTTTTCGCATCAAACCGATACAGCACTGATCGCTTCTGCGGAATATCCTCCTGAGTCCAAGAATGTACACCAGCAACTAATAGATCTCCATTCGGCAGTGACCGCATACACGATTGACCGGGATAACTCACCCATGCATAGACACTCTCAGGATTACTCGGTATTGAAGTCTCAATGTCATCAGCAGTGCGGTATTTCCAACGGAGTTCCGGTGTGTCCCCCATCATTTCATAGCAGTAGATATAGCCATCCGCAGCCTGTTCACCAATGTAGAGCAGCTTGTTATCTGGACTAAATGCGATGTGCTTAACATGTCCCTCTGAGAGACGAGTCTTCCAATCTACTTTACCTGAAATCGCGTTAACAATTGCAAGATGTCCTCTATCCGTTGCAACAGCGATCTTATGTGAATCAGAACCGTTACTAAATGCTAATGCTGTGGGTTTGGCAGGTTGACGTAGGTTTTCCATCAATGACAGTAGGTTATCTAATTCAATCGTTTGAATGAGATACGGTACAGGTTTCAGCGGGGAAGTTTCGGCATGCATAAGCTTTCCATAATGAAACTGATAACGCTTGTTAGGATGCCATGCAATCTGTAAATGCACACGTTTCTCATCAAGTTGTGTAGACGGAATATTCTTTAATACTGCTCCTAACAGTCCTACAGCAACTTCATCCTCTGACCCCAGTTCAACCGCCCCAAAATGTATTTGACTGGCAGATTCAAGCACAACACCTGTGCGAACCCATGCGACATTTAATTCAGCCATCACCACAGTGATGGGGAGTGCAGTCAGTAACAAAAACAGACAGAAAAATCGAATTCGTTTCATAGATATGCCCTCATATTAGATACAAAATATGTCCTGTTATTCCCAAATATTCACGCACTTAATCCGCGACTCTCCATAATCCACGACCTAACTTAGCACCCAGCAGCACACCGATAAACGTATACGCAAAACCCTCAACAACAATGCGAAGCCAAATATACCAATCCGCATAAAACAGCCGGTAAAACAGAATTGAAAGTTGAAAATCAACATAAACAGCAATCGCATCACAGATCCCCAAAACAACACCCCACATCAGTAACCCCCGTCTATGGACAAGGAAAAAACCTCCCTCTAACAAAAACACACTTGTACCGGTAAAGATAATCGTCATCGGCGTGAAGAGTCCAAACGTAACACCTCCGAGTAACAAACGGACTGCAGAGACGAGAAAGATAACGCCACCCTGACTGTAGATTTGCGATGTGTCTTGTGCTCCTGTTTTCTTATTCGGTTCACCGCCAATGTAGATTAACAATGCTGTGAGTAAGGCATAGTAGAGAGTCTCATTAACCAATCCTGTCACCAACACAGATAAGGGACCTAACACTGCTCGGATGAGGTTTAGGAACAGTGTTGATGGCACAACAACCGTAACAAAGACTGTTGTCCCGAAGAGTGCAATAACAATCAACTGTTTCGTTGTGAAACGGACAAAGAATTGACGGTGAAACCGTAGCATCACGACAAGTCCAACACAACTGGCAAGCACTGCCAATCCACTTACATACAGTGCCTGTCTATTAGGAACTACGATATGTAGCGGTCTTTTCTCATTCAGAACTGTGCTATCACTGCCCCAAACCTTCACTGCAATGTTACGTTCATACGTACCCGTTTCAGCAGATTGTGGATGAAAATAGATAGGTAAAGAGATAGAGGTAACTTCACCTGCTGGTAAACTCGTTAAACTGATGCTTCTATCAGTGCCAGCATTTATCGCATCAGGCGGAGCTAAGAACGATACCACCTCACCACTCTTCATATCACGATTGATTGATGAGACAACGACATGGATAGTCTCTTCTCCTCGATTCTGCAGACGAATAGTCTGGTATGATATTGGCATATAAGGGTCAGTCTGTTCCGTTCCAAGCCAACTGAACAGCGGACGAGGATGATAAATCGTATCAGAACGTTGCCTGAGATCCGCTATCCCTGACGCGTCGGTGGGCATATCTATTGACACAACGGAGATTTTTTCTGCAATCTCTGATACATCGGCTATTCGTATTTGTACTGTAGTCTTTTGCTCCCAGGTTTCCCCATCTAATGTCGTGAAACGGACCGTGCCCTTTATTTCTTGTGTATCTAAAGCAGTATCAGAAGTCTTCAAACCTAATTCCTGGAACCAGACCTCAGACGCAACGTGAAACGTATCTGAAGTTGTCAGATATGTTAACTGGGATTTCTGATCATCAACTGTCTCTATTTTCCAGTCTGCAGGTATTCGGGTAATAGCATAAGTTGCGGGTATATACAGTTCCAGATCAAAATTTGTTGGGATTTTTCCGTTTTTTACAATCACAGTGGCAGTCATCTCACTATCGCGTAGCACAAGCACCTTCTGATCTCTCTTTACAACGTCCCCGCCAGTTGTTCCATAAGGGATAGCAATTTCCAAACTACCCTGTGGATAGGTGCGTGGTGCAGTTACAGTTTTCTCACTTATCTGTTCAGCGTGTGAGATCGCTTCAAATCTATAGGTTTCCCCCTCTTGCCACACAAAATACACCGTTTCTATCTGTCGTGGTGCTGTTGGAAACTCAAGTTGAGCCAACAACACACCATCAGAAGTGAAGATAGATACCTGCTTAATCGGTGCCTCGTCTGTAAAATGTAATTCAGCACCGAGAGGAGCAAAGGTAATCTGCCAAGATAGAGATGCATCTTCAGATTTTGGAGCGCAACCGATACACAGTATGCAAAGAATAGGCAAAAATCCCAATTTACGCATACAGAAACCTAAAATTTAGAAATGCCGTGACACAAGAATCAGATCGAGGATGTTAACCACACCATCCCTATTCACATCACCTGTTATGCCAGGACCTCTTTGTCCAAAATCTCTACTCACTATGACAAGGTCTTTTATATCAACAAAGCCATCATTGTTGGTATCTTCGTTTCTCGGCATAAGTTGTACAAGTGCAACCTTATCAGTGCCATAACCCAGATCGTAGGTTTTCAAGAGTGTTTCATCAGGTCCCATAACGAGAAGCGTAGACAATCCGCTCGGTGTCCAATCCGGTTTAGCAATATAGAGGTTGTCATCTGGACCAAAAACCATTCCTGAACCCCCTGCAAATTCTGTGAGTGTGTCATTTCTGTCCCGTATCCATTCTTGATTTGGAACATCATAGATAAGTAACCCTTGATGCTGCCACCCACCTTGGATAAACAGATGTTTCTGTGAGTTAATTGCCATTGCCCCAGGAGTCGTCCGGGTATTAACCGTGGTTATAATTTCATCGGTTGTCGTGTCTATCAATACAAGACTTCCAGAAATCGTATTGTAATCACCTGTTGTTTTGACAATGACAGTGGAATCACCATCGTTCACAATGCCAGTAGTGTTGATAGGTGTAGGGATAGATTTCAGAACCGTATCTGTTTGCGTATCTATTACAGTTACACTGCTCTGATAATAGATGTATCTTCCCGCTGCTGCATCCCACTCCCATGCAGGATTTGTTACATAAGCTTTTCCATTGAGAATTGTGATACCTGAAGTTTTGTAAAATGAGAGGTCTGTAATTACTTTCGTCACCTTGCGGTTCTCAAGATTAACGACATGAACTTGATGAACGTTATCACATGTAACATACATTTTACTTGGATTAACAAGTGCCATCTGCTGTGGATAAGCACCGAGTTCAAAAGGGATAAAATCAATAATCTCTCGCTGTTCAAGATTGACAATTAGAATACCATCATTCAAGGCATCAGACAGCCAATCGAAACGCGTGATATAGGCGAGATGACCATGGATAAGAATATCGCTGGGTACATCCCCGATAACTACGACTTCATCGTCTATAGCCCGTTTCAGATTCGGTTCATCTAAGTCAATAATTGAGAGTGATGATGTGATTTCCCAATCGTCTTTATCTAAAGCATTAACAACAACAGCAAGGTTGTCAACTTCCGTTTGGGAAAAGACAGGACTAACAATGCAGGTGAACAGCATCGCGCTAATACATAGCAACAGATGCAGTTTAAGGTTTGAAATGCGTGAGAAACGTCGCCAGAATGAAAAATTTGTTTTCATTAATACCTCCGTAATGAAACAAGAAACCCCTGCTTCCATTAACTGCTTTACTGCTTACTAAATGGGGCAGGGGACAAAGGCGACACTTCACACTATTGAAAAGTGGGCTGAAATCCTATAAAATGTCAATAAGGTTGCTTACCTTAAGTTATTAATCTAATGTTGTTTTACAGGATCCTGCAGTGCTTTGTTCCACCGCTTTCCCGCGAAAGCAGAAACGTGAAACACGACTCAGGCAGGTCTCCTGACTTGCGATTTTTGACGTAGCGTGCAAGCAAACCTTACACTCCTACAATACTTCGCTATCCTTCCCATCAACCATTGACAGTGGTTTTTCAGCGAAATTACCTTTTTTGACAGGTAGTAATCGTTCACAGTGGCGGGGCCGTGGCGGATTCTCACCGCACTTCCCTATTCTCCGTACTTCGGCACCTGAACCGTTCGTTTATTCAATTATGATGTTTAAATTATACTATACAGTCTTATTTTAAGCAAATTATTTAGGCTGTTGAGTGTGTATATATTTTGTCACCTTTTTTTGTCTGAACCAGGATTTCCAGGATTATCAGGATTTCCAGGATAAGACATTCACATCACCGGATGATCGGGTGTGTAAAGTTTTTGCACAGAAGATTCAGGAGCATATCCACCTCCTCCGCGCTTTCCGCGATCATGCCTGTAGCACATTCATCCTTGATTGTGCTTCTTTCTTCCACCCATACAACCCTCTAACCTTCCACCCTTCCATCCTTCCACCCTTCCTTCTTCTTTTCTTCCAACCTTCCTTCCATCCCATTCATCCCTCATTACCCTTCAACCTACCCCATCCATCTTGATACTGCCGTAGCACATTCATCCTTGATTGTGCTTCTTTCTTCCACCCATACAACCCTCTAACCTTCCACCCTTCCACCCTTCCATCCTTCCCTCTTCTTTTCTTCCAACCTTCCTTCCATCCCATTCATCCCTCATTACCCTTCAACCTACCCCATCCATCTTGATACTGCCGTAGCACATTCATCCTTGATTGTGCTTCTTTCTTCCACCCATACAACCCTCTAACCTTCCATCCTTCCACCCTTCCTTCTTCTTTTCTTCCAACCTTCCTTCCATCCCATTCATCCCTCATTACCCTTCAACCTACCCCATCCATCTTGATACTGCCGTAGCACATTCATCCTTGATTGTGCTTCTTTCTTCCACCCATACAACCCTCTAACCTTCCACCCTTCCATCCTTCCACCCTTCCTTCTTCTTTTCTTCCAACCTTCCTTCCATCCCATCCATCCTTCATTAGCCTTCAACCTACATCAACCATTTTGATACTGCCGTAGCACATTCATCCTTGATTGTGCTTCTTTCTTCCACCCATACAACCCTCTAACCTTCCACCCTTCCACCCTTCCATCCTTCCACCCTTCCTTCTTCTTTCTTCCAACCTTCCTTCCATCCCATTCATCCTTCATTAGCCTTCAACCTACATCAACCATTTTGATATTGCTGTAGCACATTCATCCTTGATTGTGCTTCTTCATACAACAGGACATTAATTGGAGTTTAAGCCGATTACCGCAGGACAAATAATCCCACATTCATATCTTTCGCAAATTCTTTAATATCAGCGAAATGTTGGCGTAAATTCTGTTCTATAACATTTGTCGAGAGACATACTACTCGACTTGAGTGCAAAGTCTTAGGCATTCCAAATTCTATTGACATACCATATCTCTGTCGCAAGGAGTCACCGAACTGTCAATAGATTGGCTCTTTGCTCCAGCGGAGCAATATGTCTATAGAAAAAGGATTGTCAACCGGTTGCACTCCAGCGAAGTGTTATGTACATAAACAGACGCGTAGAGATATTGCCCCTTAACTGTCAGAATCGCGGATTGTCACGGAGGACGCGGATTGTAAATCTTTAACATAAAAATATCCGCTAAGGTGAGTGTTTTGCTGCTATGACTGTGGAGGCGTTAGCATTGCGGCAATATCTTCTGGTAATTGAATGCCAGTTTTCTGCTCAAAGTCTTCAATGCTTGCATATTCGTTGTTAAATGAAGCGATTATATCCATCCCCATGTCTTTAGTCGTGATGAGGTCTGATTTCGCTTTTTCCCATTCTTGTAGGTGTAACCACGCTTCGCCACGATAGATATAACCGCCACCTTGTGATTTCTGCTCTATCTCACTAATGATGTCCTGAACTGTCCGTGACTTATCATTTGGTGTATTGGATCGGTTTGACATTTGATTTGTGTCTATAGGAACAATTTCTTGACATGAACCAGACTATTTTCTGAATCTCAGATTATCACAGAGGAGGCGAACTCAAAAATCCGTGAAAACTGTGTCTTCTGTTATTCAGACTGGACGTTATTTAGATGACACTTGCCCTGAAGTTTCCGGTTTAGGTTTGTCAGTAGAAGGTTGATTACTTGAAGGATGCTGGGAGTGTGGCGACGATTGTGTGCCAGCAGGACGTTTATCGCTGGTAGGAGGTTGAGAAACAGGTTGTATAACCGTAACAGTAGTTCCTTTATTATGATCAGGCTTAACTATCGGTTGTATACTCGGTACCGGTGTACCTTCATATTTCCTGCGATCAGCAGAATTGGTGTGTCGGGAATAGGGTTTTTTAGTTGCCATAATATAATCCTCCATAATATTAACATTCTACCTTCAACAATTAAACAGTTCTACCAAGGTTTTTCTAAACATCCAATTTTAGGAATTATATCATACTTAACATAAAACGTCAAGATTTAAAAAAAAATAACCCCTATAATTTGATAGAATGACAGTTTTATGATAATATAGGAGGGTTTTCTCTTAAATAATGATACCAAGTTCGGTTTTCCCGATTTTTAAGATGTCATAAACGTACCCATTGATGCGAAATCTCGCAAATAAGGCGATCGTTAGATTTACCATTTCCACACTCTTCGAAACGATAATAGACTTGCGCTTAAAACGCCCAAACCAATGCCGCATCAAACAATTGTTGCGTTCAATACCGTGCGTTTCTGCTTTGTCCTGAACTAACTTATCTTTGGGCAGAACCGATTCATAAACCTGATAGTTATCCGTATAATAAACCTTCACATCCCATTTTTCCAAACGAGTCATTAGTTTCTTCAATGTCGCTTTATCCCGATCACCACACTCCCAGGCAATAAGTTCTCCAGTATCACGACACAAAGCTTTCCATATCCAGAGTTTCTGCTTTTTTTTTTCAAATAGTGCCACATCTCATCAAGTTCAAGCACGACAGTATCGGTTTCCTGGGGTTCAGGGGGTTTCGCATGTTCAGCACCGAATTTTCTTATCCATTCAAGGATAGTGGAAGGGGAGGCTTGAAGCATTTTTGCGATGGCGTTCATAGAAAGTCCATGGCAATAGAGAAAAACTGCAAGTGCTTTCTCAGCAAGGGGTCTTCCCCGGTATGTGTGGTTTTCTGTCCACTGATAGTTGCAATCTTTACATTTATACCTTTGTTTATCGTTGACGCGTCCATTTTTGACGAAGTGTGGGTGTTGACATCTTGGGCAATTCATGTGAGTTTCCTCCTGATGGGTGTATAGGTTTACTTTTAGCATAGTCTGCTTTTTTATATGTGTCAAGAAAAATATTGTAATTTGCTTGACACTTTTTTAGACAGTTGTTATACTAACGTGAGTTTGATAAATCAGAACAAATAACTACGTAGGTTGGGTTGAGGTACGAAACCCAACATCTTTACGCATTATAGGCACCTAAATGTTGGGTTTCGTGCCTCAACCCAACCTACGGATACATTCTTGATTTAATTATCAAACTCACGTTATACTACTTAAATACTGAATAGGCAATGAGGCAAGAGCGGTACGAGGGAACTCTGTCTCATTATTTTACCGAAAACCCTCCACAAAAGAACGGCTGCAGATGACCGCACCGATTTCTCCGGGAAGCAGTGGTGGACCTGTACTAAGCAAAAAAGGTGAAGTGATCGGCGTGTCCGTTGCGGTTCATCGTGATTTGGATGCCCAGAATCTCAATTTTGCGATTCCATCAAAATATCTTAAGAAATTATTGGATCAGTCAAAGTTAACAAGACCTTTGTCACAAGGAAAACAATCTATATCTGCTGAGACCTATCTCTTGTGGGGTAATGTGAAGTTTGATTTAGATGATTATGCGGGTGCCATCAAAGACTATACAGCAGCTATCCAGCTCAATCCTGATTTTGCCGAAGCATACAGCAATCGGGGACTTGCGAAGACTAATTTAGGACAACACGCTGCAGCGATTTCTGATTATGACATTGCTATCAGACTCAAAACTGATTATGCCAAAGCATACCACCATCGGGGCGTTGCGAAGGCTGATTTAGGACAACACACTGCAGCGATTTCTGATTATGATACTGCTATTCGACTCAATCCTGATGATGCCATGACATACTACAATCGGGGAAATGCGAAGGCTGATTTAGGACAATACACTGCAGCGATTTCTGATTTTGACATCGCTATCAGACTCAAAACTGATTATGCCGACGCATACAACAATCGGGGAGTTGCGAAGGCAGAGTTAGGACAACACTTTGCTGCAATTGCGGATTATAACACTGCTATCAGGCTTGAACCTGATTATGCCGCAAGATACAACAATCGGGGACTTGCGAAGACTAAGTTAGGACAACACTTTGCAGCGATTTCTGATTATAACACTGCTATCAGGCTTGAACCTGATTATGCCAACGCATACGTCAATCGGGGAAATGCAAAGGGTAGGTTAGGACAACACTTTGCAGCGATTTCTGATTATGACATGGCTATCCGGCTCAATCCTGATTATGCCAACGCATACGTCAATCGGGGAAATGCAAAGGGTAGGTTAGGACAACACGCTGCAGCAATTTCTGATTTTGACACTGCTATTCGGATTAATCCTGATGATGCAGGGGCATACTTCAATCGGGGAGTTGCGAAGTATCAGTTAGGTCGCACATTGGCAGCGAAGCAAGACTTCCACACTGCTTTACGACTTGCGATAAAAGCAGGAGATGCAAATACTAAAACTAACGCCGAGAACGTACTGCGTAATTTTAAATAAGTAAGTAGGAACACTTGATAGTAAAGCGTCAAAAGTTGAAGTATACAATCAGATGTTTTCAGGTGCTTCTCATTTTCACTTACATTAGACGGGTGTCAAGTAAAAAACCACAATTCTGTATTTATTTAAGATTCTATGCATGAGTAGTTGATGATGGAAAGGGTGGAAGGATGGATATTAGATGATTTGATGCTATTCGGAGTCCTCTTGGAGAGATTTTGCCGCAAAAATTGTCAGGCACAATTCATCGTTATGTAGTTCGTATTCAGGTATCTTTCCACTCAATTCTTCGCTTTCGTTCAGGATAATACCGACACCTTCGCCTCGCCCCTCTAAAAAGTGTCTCCGCTTCACTTGACCTCCTACATCATCATCTAAATTAATTTCTGAAAGTAAACGCGCTAAGAGTTCATTACGGGTGGCTTGACTATAAGGTAATTTTTCAATTGTTACAGTATTTACTAATGCTCCTGGTGAGTATAGTTCAAGTCGATCCGCAAACATGAACAGACGTATTTTTGACTCACCTTTAGAATAATCTCTGTGGACGACTGCGTTAACGATTGCCTCAAAAACGGCGCGCATGCTGTACTGTGGTCGGTCTACTCTTCCAACTTCTTTACGCGCTGATACCTTGTTGTGTTTCTCAACAAACTTAAAAGCATCTATAATCTGTTGGTCAAGTGGACCTCTAAAATCTTTTGCATCAATTTGGTAGTTAGCATCTTTCTGTTTACCGCTATAATAAACAGCCTGAATAAAACTGTTATAGATGAATTCATCAGGTGTATCGTGACACATCAAAACACCCGCTACAGAAGCACGAATCTGACGACCTTCTTTAACGAGTAAAGTTCTTTTCAAGAGTAGGTCTTCTATCATATCTTCAGAGACATCTTCCGTGATGAATCGTTGATATAGCGATTCCCTTAATGTTCTTCTATAAGTATTTGGGACGGGTAGTGCGTCAAAATGCGTTATGCGCGGTTGTGAACGTGCATGAAACAGCCTTACTAACTGTGCTGTGGACATCTCTCTTTTAGTCTTTTCTTGACGCGTAAAATACCCGTTAACAGTCTTGTGAACAAAAAAGCTGCTGGGGATCTTAATTCTCAATAGGTTTTTATCATCAAGTCGAAACTTCTCAGTGAAAATGAGAACGGTGGGTTCAATGTTGTCATCGCATATCTCTACAACAGTTTTTTCTATCTGATCCAATTTCTGTAGGTCAATTCCAACGATTTCCCTGTTGTCATCAATACCGATAAGTATCGTCCCTCCATCAGAGTTCGCAAATGCAGCGATCTCATCTGCCATGCTGTCTCTGTGAGGCATTTCTCTTTTGAATTCCATCGTTGCGTCTTCACCAAGTATGATGTCTTCAAAGAGTTCGGTTTGACTGTGGAACATAGTTAATCTCCGTCTATGGTTTTTCCTTGTCAGCTGCGTAACAAAAACGCACGAATATCTGTCTCTGTTAGCTTGTGAAATCGTGAAGGACTTCCTCTACTGTCATACCCGATGCCAGATATTCAAAGACATCGTCCACGGTGATCCGTATTCCCCGAATACACGGTTGTCCGCTGCGTTTACCTGGTTCAATGGTAATAATGTTTCTATAGTCGTTCATGGTATACACCTGTTCGTAAAACAGTTGATAAGAGTCTATCACAACTTGTGTTGATTATCAATTGTGTTCGTTGGAAAGTTGGAAGGGGTGTGTAAAGTTTTTGGCACTTGATAATCTTTGTATGATTGGAAGCGGTGTGATTGAGAGTGCCTGTCTACATCTTGTGACACAAAGATGTAGACGCGCATGGCAGTACAGTTAGTGTGATTGAATCCGGCACAAGAATTGGGTGTATCAATGTATTTTTACACAGCAGACTACCTTGGCGATTTTCTGCGGTTGTCGGGTTCTGGACGTATTAGAGAAGGCACGCTTGCAACGAAACGTGCCTAATGCCTTTTAATCAAGTTCTCTAATCTTTTTTCGGACTTGGTTGAGGTTTTGCCTCTGGCTGTGTTGGTTGTGGCTGTGTTGGTTGTGGTTGCGTCGGCTGTGTTGGTTGTGGTTGCGTCGGCTGTGTTGGTTGTATCGGTGTACCAGCAGGTGTTGGGGTTATAGGACGAGAAGGGGTGTCCCATGATCGATCTTCTCTACTGCCAACTTTTTTACTGGGCTGTTGGGTTGACTGTTGCTTTTTAGCCATTTGTGTCACCTCCTTTGGTTCAAGGGTTTTTTCGGTAATATAAGAAACAGGACAGATAACAATACTTAGGGCAAGACATATCTCTAATAAACGCTGTAGTTTATTTAGTTTTTTATATGTCCTTGGCATTTCATCTATGTATTTAATATTGTTCTCATTGAATGTTTTATGTGTAGCTTCTCGATATTCTTCTAATGCTTTTTGTGCTATTGGATATGTATATATGGTTAGAAGCATAGATACTATCAGCAAAACAGCTCCAGCATAGGCTAAGACAGGGACCTGTAAAGAATTCCAAGGGGTTTTCGCAATAAAAGCACCTAAAAAAGCAACAATTAAAATACGTATAAAATTTTGAAAGGATTGGTTATTTGACCGCTTAGAGTTGTAATAATTCTCATCAGACTGTAAAAGCGTTTGCAAATCTTGTTCGTTTAGATGTCGTATTTGTCTACTCCAGATGAATACAAGTAATGTATAAATTATCGTTGCAGAAAATCGCCGGGTTCTTAACACTCATTAATGCTGGTTTACAAGTGTATTTTATAATATATTATATCCGAAAAATATATTAAATCTTTTTCAGTTGTCTTGTAAGAAGATTAGCTATTGTATAATACTAATTTAACATATTCTCTTACGTCTTGTCAAGGAAAAATGATGGGATGATGGGATTACTACACTCACTAAACAAGACACATCACTTTGATGTTATCTCCTCAGGCAGCCCATCAATAATCCGTGCAGATTCCACGCTCACATAAACAATACGCTTAATTGCCGTAATCAAATCACGCGGGTCAGCAAACCAACCGTTCGGGTCATTGACAATGCCGCTGTCTTTGTCTGTTTTGATCTTGTACCGGTCAATAAACCACTCCAGCGGTGATCTCCCGTTGACGATATAACGATGCGCATCTTCAGGAATACCAGTTAAACGGACATGATCATTGATGTTAAGGGTTTTTCTCTCAATATCCCCATAACGCATTGCTTTCTCAGTTAGCAGAAAAAGATTAGCGTCTGCATCTTCAAGATTTGCTGGTTGTGAGGACATGTTCGGAAACTCAACTGTGAGAGGATACTGTTCACACGTCTCGTAGTTAAGATGGAGCTCTGCCAATTTATATCCTGCTTCAGCAAAGGCAGTGAAGTCTGGGGCATACGGGATATGCGGTAACATTTTGGACAAGTCGTTGGCAAACTGTTCTCGGTAACTGGGAGCGTGGAGGATTCCGTAGACATAGTAAAAGATTTCGTCTTTGGTAATTTTATCAGTTCTATAATGTCTACAAAATTCAGATTGTGCTTTATCTGTTATATTGTCAATACGATCTGGTGAGTTGTCAACATCAAGAAGTGTTTCTAATGCGTTTGAATCATCCGTAGGCTTTGGATATTGCCACCGTGGGAAGCATTGAGCCCCTGCTTCATTGAAATTGAGATCTGGCATTGTATCAGTCATTAGAACCGAATACTGATTTTTCCAACTTTTGCCGGGAACACAGATAACAAGGTTTTCATTAGAAATGTCTGAGAAGATTTGTCCCATATTTTCTTGTGCCAAGGTGTAATCAGCGTAACAATTAGTAGCAATAAATGGACGATACATAACTTTTCGGATGTAATTCTCTTTAAATTTAACCATTATCTTTCGTTCCAGTTTTTTCTTAAGGTCTGCTCCCCACTTAATGTGTGAGTTGTGCAGTAAAGTTACTTCATCCACAGTAAGTTCAGAGTTTTCATCAAGTTCAGCAATTGCAGTAAGGTAGTCTTGTACCATCCGTTCCGCGTTTTCGGCACAGACATCGTGTGAGAAATTGTAGATGTAAACATCTCGACCTGTTCCGTATCCTCGTGAATACAACCCAAATATTGCATCATCTTTCTTTCTTGATTTTGAATTCTTCGTGCCAAGTGGATAAAATTGACTAAATGCATCGCTGCGTTGTTCAATCCAATCGTGGTGTTTATCAGGTGTGATAGTTCCCCAATCACTAAAGCCTGAAATTGACTCCTTTTCGTATAGTATTTCCAGTTTCTCCTCGCGTGTAAGATAATCTCCAATGTCACGATAGTAGATTTTGCAGCCTTCGTGTGTAGCGTTTGGATTTTTGACAAGGATTGAAATAGCGACAGGTGCACGTGAACCACTACCAAATATTTTTCCTCCTTCTTGGCGTGATCGATCTCCTTGTGTGCGTTGATTTCCACGTAGATGCAGAACATGAATTGAACTAAACTCTTGTGCTAAACATGCGCGGACTCCTGAATCGGTGTTTCCATCAATCCATGAACCGCTGGTAACAAAGGCAATGATCCCCTTTTCAACAAGTCTATCGGATGCCCAGCGAATCGCCATTTTGTATGTGTCATATAGACTATTCTTATTACTTCCTATTGAATATTTTACGTAGGTTTGTTTTATCTGTTCTTCAAGATCGGGGTATGACACGTTTTGATTGTTGTCTGCGGCACTCCTCTGTCCCATTGACCACGGTGGATTACCTACAATAACCTGAATCGGAAGTTTCTGTTGACGTTCAGCCCGCTCATTGTTGTCTGGTAACCACTCTTTGGGAAAAAGCGTAGGATCATCTTTTTTGTTGAGATTAAAGGTGTCTGTCAGGACAATGCCGTTGAACGGTTCATAGGTACTGTTTTCTCCACGCCGTCCTCGGAACGTCTCCTCAATGTTGACGGTGGCGATATAATATGCCAGCAGGACGATCTCGTTTGCGTGGAGTTCTTCGCGATATTTGCGTTCAAGGTCCTTATCTTGGATAATATCTGACTGGAGTAGACGTGTGAGAAATATACCGGTGCCAGTGAATGGATCCAGCACATGCACGCCTTCATCGCTCAAGCTTCGTCCGAATTCATCTTGCAACACCTCATTTGCACTATGCAATATGAAATCCACAACCTCAATCGGTGTGTAGACGATTCCGAGCCGTTCAACCTCCTTTTTCAAAGCGGTAACAAAAAACTTTTCGTAGAGTTCTAATAGCACCCGTTGACGTGCTCCGCTGTTGTCAAGCCCGCGGGCACGCATCCGAACGCTTTCATAAAATCCTTCCAGATCGCGCGTTTCGTTCTCAAGTCCGAATTCGCCAAAATCGTTTTGTAGTTTATTGAGTGCATTCGCTACAGGGTTGCCAGAAGCGAAGTCGTAGTTTTCAAAAAGTGCTTCAAAGACGGGACGTGTGATAATGTGTTGTGCCATCATATCAATAGCACTTTCACGCGTGATTGAGTCGTTTATTGTTTCCTGCAATTCCGTGTGGAAATCGTCGAACCACTCTCGCAGTGCTTCGTTATCAGGATTGTCTAACAGGTTTTCAATGCGTCCAACGAGTCGCTTGAAAATATCTGCGACATCTTTTGCCCAGCTCTCCCAGTATTTTCTATCACCACATTTCTCTACAATTTTGGCATATATTGCATCGGCAGGGAGACCGAAGGGCAGCAGTAACTGATCAGGATCTATCGTTCGTTCTCCATTATCTGAATAACCCCCATCGCCTCCTCCTTCCTCTATGATAATAATATCACCTGGATTGTCGTTAAGGTCAATCTTGTTGATTTCAGCATTGAGTCTGTCATCGTGTGAACGGAGTGCACGGAGGACACCCCACACCGTAGCGAATCTTTCATTATCGTTGAGTGCTTCAACAGGGTCTACATCTGGCGGAATTGCGACGGGTAACACGATATAGCCGTACTGTTTACCGGGTGCTTTTCGCATCACACGACCAACCGCTTGCACGATGTCAACGTGTGAGTTGCGCGGTGACATGAACAACACAGCATCAAGCGCAGGAACATCAATACCTTCAGAGAGACATCGGGCATTGGAGAGAATACGACAAGCATTATCTCCATCACCTTTTAACCATTCAATGAGTCTTTTTCTATCAAGTGCATTCTTTGTTCCATCAACGTGTTCTGTTTCGCATTTGAAGTTGTTGGGACGTTGGTCTTCCGACATATTTTCGACGGCACTTTCAATGATGCCGTTCCAATGTTCCACAAGGTTTTGTGATGATCTGATGGTATTAGTGAATGCGATTGCACGTGTGAGGGGTTTAATAGTATCGTCGTCTGGTGATTTTCTTTCTGGGTTCTGTAGGGCGCGCCAGCAACCGACAATCTTTGCAGCATCGCTGATGTTAACTTCACTGCCACCATTGCTGAGATAGTTGTGTAGCGTATCCTGCACACCTTGTTCGGACATTGCGAGTACGACAACCTTGTAATCAGAGAGTAGGTCTTGTGCCACTGCTTTTGAGAAAGGGAGTCGGTGAAATTCGGGACCATACATATTTGGATCGTCCATTGAGAACACGTCAATATCATGCTTTGCTGCTTTTGTCTTCGCGCTTTGCGTATAAAGACGGGGTGTCGCTGTCATATAGAGGCGTTTTTTTGCGCGTATACGTTCGGTATTGTGGACGAGAACGAAGGGCGAGGTCTTGTCGTCGGGTCTGTCAATACCTGTTGTTCTGTGTCCTTCATCGCAGAAGATAATATCAAAATCGGGTGCCCCAGTGTCTTGTGCTTCGGCAACTTTCGGGAGTGATTGATAGGTACAGAATACGACGCGCATGTTCTCTTCATCTGTTCTTTGTAGTGCCTCGGAGATAACGGTTTCATCGGTGGTAACAGGGAATTCCAATTCCATGAGGGTAGCATCTTCATTTGCTTTTCCTGCTTTTGTATCGGAGCATATTCCGATATAGCGATGCGGAACATCTTGTTGTTCTGCCCATTCCCGCATTGCTTGTGCAAAGAGTCCGATGGATGGCACGAGATATAACACCCGACCTCCGATGCCTGCAATTTCTTCAGCGATTCGGAGTGCAGTGAAGGTTTTTCCTGTGCCGCACGCCATAATCATTTTACCACGGTCGGATTCTTTGAAGCCGTTGATAACATCGTCAAACGCCTTTTGTTGATGTTCGCGTAGACTAAACGACTCCAGTTGATAGTTAAGTTGGTCTGGTTCTTGGATGCTGAGATCGGGCCACGCAACGGGTCGACTTGCGAGGTCTGCTGCGCTAATCCTTTGACATGGCGGTTCTAATCCATCAATGGCTTTGAGTAGGTTTTTACTCCAACTTTTCCCTGTATCCACAAATATACGTGCGGTGTAAGGTTCGCGATTAGATTCGGAGATAAATGAATCGATATCGCTTTTTGAAACCCGTTTGTCTTCAGCATAACACTTGCACTGGATTGCACAGTATCCGCCATCGCTTTCTTTGGCGACGAGGTCAATGCCTAAATCTACACCGTCAAATTCTGGTCGGAGTTCTGCCCATTCTGACCAGAGGTATACCTCTGAAAATCGTTTGTTGTAGAACGGGTCTTCAAGGAGATATGCTCTTATTAGCCGTTCAAAGAGTCTGCCTTTTCCGAATTGTGTATTGGCGTTTTGTCGGATGAAATTGAGTGCGTCGTAGAATCCGTTATCTGTTTGTTCGCTTCCGTTTCCGATAAGTAAAGGCAATTGTGTTGCTTGTGACATATCTCTCCTCTTTTTGTTTATTTCTCATGGATAAATAGATTATATCATAGGAGGTGTGTGTCGTCAAGGAAGTAAATAAATCACATTATCGGTAAAGATTGTGAGATCGTCAAGAGGATATACAATTAAGTTGATATTTGATGAGGATACGGTAAAATGAAGGAAAGACATCAATGACACTTCACTATCACTCATATCTCTGTGAGTGTACTGCCATCGGGTTTTTCCTTTCAATTAGATTGTAATTATATCAAAATCTTGTCTAAGGTAGAGGTCTAAATTTCTGATGGCAGTACACAAGTTAGAAAAATAGATTAAAAATAGGAAAGCAGAGCAAACCGAATCGGATGGTTGGTCTTTTGCTAATACTGATGTCTTTTTTATTATTGCTGACAGAGCAATAATATTAATATGAAGTTTATTATGTCAATATATAGTGTCAATTTTATCTGTTATTTTGCTAAATACACCTACATATTGGCATAATATGAAAATAAAACTTGACAAAATGCAATATTGAGTGTATAATATTCTATAATAGAAAAGGAGAGGCTGCCACCTCTCCGAAACCTTTTTACAAAACCGAAATCTCGTGAATTAGGGTTTTTGCCTTTAAGGCTTTCTGTAATTATACCAAATGAACTTATTTTTGTCAAAAAAAATAAACAGGCAAGGTGGATATCAATGGCAAATACAACAGACATCGCAATGATACACGGTGCAGCATTTTACTTTGCATATATTTCACAAGAGAAGAAAAGAATTGCTCAGCACTTCAATGTATCAGAGCGTACTATAGATCGCTGGTCAAAATCAATAGAATGGGAAGAGGCATTGAATGCATGGGGCTATACTGGTGATCGATTCTTCACACGAGCACCTCGACGAGACATAGCATTTGAATCCAGAGAACGCTTTGACCAAGCGAAAGCAATTTACATTAAGGCGTTTAATTCAGGTAAACCTCTTCATAAGCTTGCCACAATCACTGGCAAAGCAACAAGGCTACCACCATCAACGATTCGTAGGTGGGCTAACCGATACAATTGGAAAGCCTATTTTGAAGAAAGCAAGGCAACAGACAAAGAAATTGTAGAATTCACAGGTATTTCAAAGACGATATACCCGTTTGAGGCTCACATCTTAGGGATGGAGTTTCCAGGTACTGGTGCGGTCTATATGTTCACAAGACGTAGTCAATCGGATACGGAATTCATCCATGTACCATTATATATTGATGAAAAGGATACATTGAAAGGAAAGTTTAGTAACAAATTTAAATTCAAATGTGTTCAACAACAAGGTGGAAATTTTATTTGCATACACAGAGAGAAAGATGAGTATTTGCGTCGTAAAATTGTAAGTGACCTTATAGCGTCACTCAACCCAGTTTGTAATGAAGTAACTGACAGAACGATAACTAAGCAACCTAATTTTAAAAGGAGAAATACAATGCTTATACCAAATGATAATTTCACCGAGATACTTAACCTTGCAGTTCAGATAGAACGTGAAAAAGAACGGCACAATGCAATACTAGATCAACTTATTGAAGAACTATTGATGGTTGCCCAAAAAGCGGAAGAACCGGGCGTAGAGGTTAATTGGACACCTCAAAAGTTTGCAAATGAGAAACTGAATGAAGAACTACGATCTTTATATAATGCTAATCATGGAGTTTACATAGAAGATTTGTACAAACTAGGTGCTGAAATAATGAATTTCACTCAAGATTGGAATTTAACGTGTATTCCGATGGTAAAGCATATTTTTTGGTCATCTGGATCTAACAGATTATTCGGTATTAACCTTTTTTCAAGCTTTCCGAGGTTAGCAGTTTTTTATATTTCTGAAGACGGTGATATAACCACAGAAGAAATAGAAAAGTTTGTACCCAATAATGACCTAACCCAATTTCCACAGTATAAACAACTGGTATTTCAACGTGGGACAACGTTAACGGAACTAAACCCTCTATTTGAAAAACTTTACTCGCGTCGACGTAATGAAAAACAGTAAGCATTTAACCTAAAAGCATTCTTGTGGATCTAAACATTTATGAGAGCATCCATAAAGACTCTTGTCGTCGTGTGGATAAGTGTAATAGCGGTTTTGCTTAATGGCTGTCCACACACGCAAGATAGGAGGAGAAACATGTTAGACTTGAAAAAACTATCGGTCAAGGTCTTATTGTAACTGCTCAATCAGACTATGGTATCATTGAAACGATGGATTGTCCAGCAAAGTCGTTTGATCTTGCTGTTCAATACCATCCGAAGCGTATGTAATAAATCATAACCTGCCGTATCCTGATGGAGAATTTCTTGGACATGCCAGACAATTGTTTAAGGCATTTATCAATGCTTCTTTTGAGAAGAATATATCGTAGGTCTCACATAATATCACAATAAATAAACTGAGACCCTCAACATCACAAATAAAAGGAGATACCATGTTAACAATAACTCAGCGCAATCAGAGACACGATTACTTTGTCCCTTTTAAAGTTGATCGTTATCACATCAATATCAGAATTAAAGATCAACTTGCAATAACGAGAATAGATCAAACTTTCACCAATCCAAACGAGTTTGAGGTTGATGGTAGATACATCTTCCCTGTTCCAGATGGAGCGGTAGTTTCAAACTTAGCACTCTCTATTGATGGGGATCCGGTAGAAGGACACTTACTATCATCTGAGCGATCATACAGGACTTATAGAAGAAGTATCCGTGAAGGTCATAATTTGGGTATCATTGAACATATCGGGACACAAGCATTTGTTGCAGATGTACGAAGAATTCCAGCTAACAACAGTAGACACGTTGAATTTGAGTATTCGCAGATTCTTCCAGAAGAAAATGCACTTGTGAAATACACACACCCGTTATCGCTGGCTAAGTCCGAAAATTGTCCGGTAGCAGACCTTGTGGTCAATATGGAGATTGAAAGTCAGCATGAACTTGGAACAATCAATTCAGCTGCACATGAGGTGACAATTGACCGCAAAAACGACAACCACGTACAGATCAGTTACAAAGGAACAGATGTAGATCCTGACGATGATTTTCAGTGCTATTACTCGGTATCAAACAACGATTTTGGGATAACGCTACTCACACACCGTTACGATGAGATTGAAGATGGATATTTCATGCTGCTCATATCACCTAAGTATGAAGTGAAAAAGACAGAAGCTATTGAAAAGGACTTCATCTTTGTGTTAGACCATTCTGGAAGCATGATGAGGCGTAAAATTGAACAGGCTAAGGGAGCACTCCGTTTCTGTGTCAATAACCTAAACGAGGGGGATCGATTCAACTTAATCCTGTTCAACACAGATATTACTTCGTTTGCTGACAGATTGTACAGACAAGATTTGTTCTCTATTGAACGATCACATCCTTCTGGAGTGTTGTCTGACCACCTCATAGACATTAGAGATGGACAGGAAGAGGCTATTGCTTTTATTGAAGGTATTGAAGCAGGTGGCGGAACAAACATCAATGAGGCACTCCTAAAGGCGTTGTCGGAAAAACCTGATCCGAACCGTCCACGTATCATTGTTTTCCTGACAGATGGATGTCCTACTGCAGGCGTGACAAACCCAACACAAATCCTTAACAATGTAGCACAAGCGAATAACAATCAATCACACATATTTGTATTCGGAGTTGGGTATGATTTGAATGTGCGTTTTCTTGATGAATTGGCTGCGGATAACGGTGGTTCTCGAAACTATGTTGAACCGCATGAAAATATTGAGGAAGCTGTATCCTCGCTATCCAGAAAAATGAACGAACCGGTTCTTGTGAATGTTGAAGTTGATTTTGGGCAGATTATTACGAAAGAACTAACCCCAATAAATCTTCCCAATCTGTACCGTGAAGAACAACTGATGCTTCTTGGTCGCTATAAAGGACACGGTGATACGGTCATAAAACTTCTCGGTACCATTGGTGACGAACAACAAACATTCCAAAAAAATGTGAAATTCTCTGATATTGAAATGGATAATGATCACTTGCCACATCTCTGGGCACAACTTAGAGTAAACGAATTAGGGGATCAAGCTGCTTTGATGGACAATAGAGATAGTGAAAAACTTCGTAAGGAAATTGAACGTCTTTGCTTAGAATTCGACGTACTAACACAAGACACGTCATTTGTCTTGGCAGACGATGATTCATATAGGAGACACTACAGCTCTGATATTCACCAGGTCTACAACATGAACCGTTCTATAGATGACTTGGTCAAACGTAGTAAGATAATAGAAAAACGCAAGTCCGATCTATTCAAGACGCAAGAAACTGATACAAAATATATCGGACGTAAGGCATTTTATCAAAAGGATGGAATATGGGTAGATACAAAATATGATGGACAGTCGGAGCGCAAAATAATCAAGTTTGCTAGTGATGAGTACTTTGAACTTGTAAGTCAATCATCCGAATTAGCAAAATGCCTAAAACTTTCCCGTTCAATGATTATTTGTTACAAAGGTGTGAGTTATGAAATAACACCATCCAGGTCATCATTTTAATCAGAGGTTTCAGGATGTGACATCATTGTGCTGCGTGTAAAGCACGTACCTACAGATGTACCAACACACGTCACCATGCTTGAGAGAACATAGGTAATACATAGAGGATAGGGCATAACGAAATGAGAATGTCAAAGAAAGGGTGAAGTGCCATCGATTTTTCATTGTCTATTTTACAGAAAAGTGCTAAAATACACATTAGAGAATTCCTTTTGGTTTGGTATTAATGACTTCATTATACCAAAAGAGTTCTCTTTAGACATAAAATATTGAATTATTTATCAAACTCACGTTATGGTACACCCGTTGCCTGTGGCGAGGTGTTACTGATACCCTTTAACATCGTGTGGAGGAAGGTATTATGAAAAGATACTTCGTGTTTACTCTAATAATTAGCGTTATCTTGATTTCTTATTTTACTGAACAACCGACAAAAAGTCAGAAACTAACGAGTAAACAACTTACACAAGCAGAGTTTACCAATCTAATAGATAAAATAGTATCTGGGGAAATAGATGAGAATCAGAAGCAGCATATTATATCTAAATTACATTCAGGTGAAAGTTACGACAATGCCTTGAAAGGATTACCGCCTAAACCAAACAAAAGTAAACAACTTACGCAAACAGAGTTTACCAATCTAATAGATAAAATAGTATCTGGGGAAATAGTTGAAACGCAACATAAAGAAGGTAAAATTGAACCCAATAAATCTGATATTACGGATGTTGGAATTTTCCTTCACGTTAAGTGTTCTAACGAAAACTTGAAAAAGTTGATTGAAAAACATATAGATCAAGAATTGCGAAGTGTAAAAGGTGTCCGTATGGTTCTTACAAGTTTAAGCGAGATTCTTATAGCATCTGAAAACATGCCAGTCAGTCATTGTATACAGTTACTCGTAAGTGAGACTGAAAGATTGGGACTAGGCAAAACTGGAGAAATCGCAATATCTGTTGTTCATATAGAATATATTGATCCTGCCCCTGAACTTACATCTATTCTAAAGGATCGTTTGTTGCCTCAAACATACAATGCTGTAGCAAACGACCTTGTTGGCAAAAAGTGGTTGCTACCCATTGAAGTGTATCGTTATCATTATCTAAGATTAGGTCATAAGAGAGATTTACAAAGTATTTGTAAAAAAATTGTTACAGACTTTAATAAACAAACATTTCAATTAGCACGGAAAAGGTAAAAGCAAAAGAAGTCGACAGTGAAAACTATCGGCTGCTTTTGTGCCGTTCTGTCATCTTTGGATAGACTGTTTCGAAACTTCCTTTTTCACGGTTTTTATTTTATTCAAGTGCTTCGAAATCTGTATTTCTCACGAAGTTTTTGATCCATTCTTTTTCAAGTTTTTGTGCATCAAGTGTCTGCTGTAAAATCTCTGTATCCATGACTTCATAGATACAATCATCTATCATCTCTCTGAGTGTGTCAGGTCTATTGTGTCCAGTTCAACCGACATGTCTCCGAAGTCTTTCGTGCGAGAGTCCGTTTTCTTTGTCGGTCTCTCCGGCAATTCCCAGTCTCGTATCTGTTGTGGCGTTAAGGATCTCTCCGCGCAGCATATCTATTGTCGAAAATATCCATAGTTATTTCCTTTTGCGTGCTAATTGCAGAGTTGATACATCAAAATTTGCAACAATAGATTTACAACCGTCTGATAGAGTGTTTATATTGCCATTACGGTTTGCGATGGTTAAGAAATTATTCCGATGTATAAAAACAGGTACAAGTCTTTTTTTGTTTGCGTAGTCCTTTGCGATGTTTTGGTTTGCATTAGGATTAAAAAGAGTTCCCCAAGTAGGTCCATATTCGGGAGGCATGTAAAGAATTTCTACATAAGTAGCAGCGATTGATACTCCTCCAGTTTTACCAAGACCTTTTTTTTCGTGTTCAACAGCAATCAAAGAAATATAATGGGTTTGAAGTAACAATACCTTCGCCAATTATCCTGGATTTAGATTGACTTGTGTGTTGTGAATAGCACCGATAGAACTTAGGTGTCCAATAATTTGTTCAATAACAATATCTTCAGGTTTTTGCGGAAGTATTTTTAATGTTTCGTTCATATACTTCAAACCCCGGTAGTGCGATTTAAGATCTATGACACTATAATCGGGTATCTGACACCTATAGTCTTCCATGAGTTTAGCAGATACATTTGTCATAAACATTGACAAGTTCACGGCATTGTTTATAGGGGTCTCTTTTACATTCATGAAATCTTCCATACCCCAATGTTGTTTTGCGTCTCGGAAGTTGAACTCAATTTGAAAACGAAGCGAATAATAATCTATCAGTTTTTCTGCGTCAAGTTCTAAATCAGAACTGAACAATAAGACGTGTACTTGCTTTTCCGTAGTCAAGTTCGTCTTTAGGACACAAACGACGTTCAATGGGTCTGGGAACTTTTTGTGGCGTAGTTCCATTTGATATATTTCGGTTTTTAGATTACCATCTATCTGTGTAGAAACACAATACTCTGCGTCAATCTGTCGTGGATTGAAGCGTTCTCCATAGATTGCGGGGCGTCCGCGTTGTCCCTCATTCTGTGTCGTCGGTGGTAAATGCAACGCAGCATCTGTGCGTAGTTTTGAAATAAGATGGAGTCCACATTGTTCTACCATTTGTAGAGCGTTATTGTTCCCAAAATATCCATCCAGGACCAAATAACGGACAGGTATCAAGTTATTGATTACTTGTAAAACCTGTATGAGTATCGTTTGAAGTTGTTTCAAAGTATCACTGAGAACGACCTCTTTTTTGTTCTTATTTCGGCTTCCTTTAGGACGCCCGGGTTTAGGTTTTGTTTTCTTCGTGTCGTCTAAGGGTTCATTCGGAGAACTAACAGGTTCTGAGGTTTTTTCATTTCGAACGATTTGCCCAATAGCCATCGGATAGGAATGCCGTTTAGAGATATCGATTAAGGATATGGCTAAAAACGATAACCCGGGAATGCTTTTCCCATACAATGAGGAAAAAAAGCGCGATAAACCATGAGTGCATTTTCCGCTTTTGCTTATGACGACTTCGTCGCTTGCTAAGATATAAGCACTTTCACGATCAAGTAAGTGTGTACGAAAAAACGTCCAGCACAATGTTGTCCAAGGAAGAACAGTGTTGAAAAAGCGTTGTATTGTGCGGTAGCTACCTCCTTTAGATGTCCAACGAGAGATATTCAACATTGTCACTCGTCCTGTCATCGCAAGTTGTGCAAATACAATTTGACATAACTGACGGATCGTCGTTTGTGAAATACATGGATTAAGAACTGAAAAAAGTGCTATAATTTCTAACATGGGTTTTTGTCCTTTTATTTTGTTTTTATAGTGTAAAACTATAAGACAAAAACCCATTTTATTCAACTATTTTTGGCGAAGGTATTGAAGTAAATTACTGGAATCTATGAGAACGTCCCCTAAATTTCGCAATTCTCTATTGATATAACTTTCAATCATTGTTTTCGTATGTTCATTGTTACATACTATAGAAACAACAACATTAAACTTTGCATTAGCAGACACTGCCTGTTGTGTATATCCTGTAAAAGTCATGATGATAAACAGAATTATCAGTATTCCGACAAACTTTTTCATGGGTGATCTCCTTTGTAACGTGAGGGGGTATATTCCTCACGAATCACGAACTTGACAAAACAGTCTAATTGGTTAATCTAATTGAGGGTGTGCATAATTATTTGGTGTCCTAAAACCTATAACCAAGCGATTTATCGCACATTTGATTTGTCATAAATCTAAAAAAATAGGTGAGGAATCCATCTCAGCAGAGCCTATTGTTCTCGAGAACGTTATATTCCTGAAAATCCTATAATCCTGCGAATCCTTGTTCAAACATGATACCATAGATAATAATACCTTATTTTTCCTCTGATTTTTCAAATAACTTTTCAAATTCCGGTTTTATCTTATATATAATATCACAATAGCCTTCAAAACCCACTTCTTTTGCTGGAACGATATCTACGTAGTTTTTGATTGCCTCTGTAACTTTATCCTCTACAACTATATCGTCACAGGCAAACATGATATACATATTATCAAGAAGTGCAGCGATAATTGGTTCTGCCCCTATGATTCTGCTAATTCTTTCATATTTTGCTTTCTCGCACTGCAAGTGAAAGTTTGCCTCATTCCAAACATGATAAGGCAGCGTTTTTTCAACTTTTTGTTGTCCCTCAACAAGACAACAATTCCGAACAGGATTGCCATAAAAATTGCGAACTTTAGGAGATTTAGCCATGTGACACTTTGAACAGAGTGCCTGTAAATCCTTCATACTTTCATTTCCTAATGTATCGTAATGTAAATGATGGACTTGGGTAGCCTCTCTAACACATCCGCCTTCACACTCACATTTAAATTGGCAATCCTCTAATTTCGTTTTACGTTTTTCTTTCCATTTTGAAGATTGCATATATGTCCTATAATTCATTGTTTGTCCTTTCTATTTAAATTTCGCTTTTTCGCCATTCTTTAAAACAGTTTCATTATCCTCTAAAAATTTGTATAAATCACTATCTTTTTTTAAGTTGTAATTGCTTTCTCTATTTAAGAATAAGGAAATCTAATTCGCATAACCTGCCAAGTATATATTGTATGTTTGGCACAAAATAACTTGTAGAATCAGATGTTTTAAGTTCTATATTTTCCAAAGATGCGACGTTTGTCGATTCGCATATCAGCTTGATTGTCTGTATAACTATGTCAACAAAGTCACAATCCTGGTCTGATAGGTTTGCAAAAACATCTTCTGTTTTTACAGGTTTGGGATTAATACGAATTCTAAATCTATTTGATCGACGTTCTGCCATGATGGCACCTCCTGCCTTTGATCGGTTTTTGACATTCTTCAACCGTTTCATTTCCCTTTTCAATTTCTGATAGGTCTACAAAATATAACAGAAATGCTTACTTATTAAAAGTCTTCTCAAGTTTCTGACTATTTATGAGATACGCTGTACTTTTGCTATTTCAATAGTATAGTCACTAATTGGCATTAATACCTTCATCTCTGATTTTCCTATAAGAGTTGTAACAGTTCACTCATGTTGTTTAAGTTTGTCTTTCACGCGTTTTAGGTCATCGGATAGTGTTGAGTCGTTGGTATACTCGGAATTCGTTATAGCTTTCTCGAAATCGTTTTTTGCTCCAAAAAGGTATCCCATTGCTTCCTTTATCTCACCCCGCGTGTGATGGAAAATTGCAGTGTCTTTATCCTCTTCTATTGAATTGTTTGCATGTTTTTCAATGGCACTATTAATGTCATTCATAGCATCTTGATATAAAACTTGGGATGCCTCCATATTTTCAAATTGTGCTAAATGTAGCTTTGCATCTGCGCGATTGTTGTATGCTGGAGCAAAATCTGGACACAGGTTAATTGTTTGAGTAAAATCATCAACAGAACTCCGAATAAGTTGTTGCCTATCCAATAAAAAATCTTTACCAGTCTTAGATTTACCTATGTGTAATTTGGACACTCCCCGATTGTTGTATGCTGGAGCAAAATCTGGACATAGGTTTATTGTTTGAGTAAAATCATCAACAGAACTCCGAAAAAGTTGTTGCCTATCCACTAAATTATCTTCTTCAGAATCACATTGAGCAAGATTTACTTTCAGGAATCCACGAGAGAAATGAGCCAGGATAAACTCAGGGTTTAGTTGTATTACTTTATCTAAATTATCTATAGCATTAGCATAATCTTTTGTCTTACTTTTAACTAAATAGCGATAAGCAGAAATGGTTTCTCTATTTTGCCAATGATCCAAAGATTCTGTTTCATTTATCTGGGAAAGCAATTTCTTTAGAATTCGTGAGGAAATAGCACCACTATAATAATCTACATGTACAAAGTTTACTCCGATGACCAATCCCTTACTGTTTAGCAAGGGACCTCCACTATATCCATCTATAGTCTTAGCTGTTGTCTGCAACCATTGTCCGTTGTTCACGGAACTGTGATATTCTCCTTTTGTCTCCACGTAATTTCCATCAATACAACCCATTGCTTTTACGGGTTCTCCTTTTTTGATCATATCACTGTTACCGATTGAAAAAGGCGTGCCTACATCTGATACTTTCAAAATGACAAGATCGTTTCTGTCATCAAACGCAACTACACCTTCAACAATGTACTCAATATTCGGGTCTAACAGTTTTGCCTTAACTGAACTTGCACCTGCAATACAGTGAATATTTGTCGCAATTAGGTTATCCCTGACAAAAAAACCTGTACCCAAACCTGCACTACTTGTAATAGAAACGATCATCGGTTGACTTTGTCGTTCTTCATTACAGTGCTGCATAATTTCTTATTTTCCTCCATATTAATGTTTCAGGACTTACGCATTATCAAAAAATTACGGAATTAGTCGTTTTGGACTTGAAAAAAGTAATTAAAGCGTCTTAACCCCTTATATATACTGGGTTTATATGGTAGAATATAAATAAGAAATTAGGGGCTATCACCCCCTAATTGAATCAATAAAGCGCGGTGCTTTTTCTGATGTACATCTTATTTGATATTGTACCAGAATCTATCAGAAAAAGCAACTCTATTATAACGGAGGGGTGTGTAAAGTTATTGTCACCTTTTTTCATAAGAGACAGCACCCGGAGATTGCCTACTACTATTACAGAGACGGCACTCGGAGATTGCCTACTACTATTTAGAGCATAGGAAATCCCAAAATTGACACCTTTTTTGTCTGAATCGCGGATTTTCGCGGATGGCACGGATTGCGCGGATTATTGGCTTGGAGATTCAAGGATGTATGTGTAGGATAAGCAGTTTTGCACAACAGATAGGCAATCAGCAAACGATTCAGAATATGACATCGTTTGTGAATAGCACATTGATACACAAACTCAACAATCCGCGCAATCCGCGTCATCCGTGATAATCTGCGATTCTGACAGTTAAGCACCAATACCTTTACGCGTCCATTTATGAACATGGCACTCCGCTGGAGTGCTGCCCGTTGACGATTCTTTTTCTATAGACATATTGCTCCGCTGGAGCAAGGGTGCAGTGATCCTTTTTCTTAAGGGACAAAAACTTTACATATCTACGGCATGTTGACAACGAGCCGTAGAGTTTGCTATAATCTACAATATGGAGGTTTTATATGAACAATTGTAAAGTCCGAGTTTTTCTCAGTTTTGAGTTTGACACAGACAATGACCTTCACCGAAACTTTTACTTACAAGCGCAAAAACATTCAAAATATGAGAATATAGATTATTCACTATCTGTAAACTATGACTCACTTTCAATACAGACACACACCTAAAAATACATCACAGCATAAAAATACTACGAGAACAACTTGCCAAAGAACCCAGCATACACGGGGCAAAAAATCAATAGTCGTCTTGTAAAGGAAAACTTACAATGACGTTCCTACAGTGCCTTTTCTCTTTCAAAGGAAGAATCAACCGAACACAATTCTGGGCGTATACCATTGGAATACTCATCATATTGATACCTGTCGGTGGCATCTGTATTGAAATGGAATATGAGAACAATGCACCTCTCACTTACGCTATGGGAATAGCAGGTCTCATTCTGATTTATATGGATTTAGCTGTTGTTATTAAACGCTTACATGATACTGGCAGACCCGGTGTAACGGCACTCATCGGTATTTTTCCCTGCATCGGTGTTTTATACCTCGTTATCGTTTGTGGCATACTCAAAGGAGACACCGAGAAAAATTATTACGGTGATATACCCGACAAGATCAAAAGAAATGCACGACGATCTTGGATAATTGTTCTTCTTATATTATTCGGTCTATGCATTGCTCCTGTTTTATATCTACTGACACAGAAACTCTTACTCCGCCCAAACTCTCATCCCACGTATCACCCACACCCTACAAATCAGGATGTCGGTATTCAAACAAAAACTCCACCTGATGATGTCGGTATTCAAATAAAAAATGTGCCTACACCTTCTGGTGGCACGATTGATGTCCCCCCTGATAAAGACGAAACTACCTACAATCGTGCCGTAGAAAAAGCTCTTATTGGTCAGATGAATGAGGCTATTTTGGACTTTGATAATGTCATCCGTCTCAACCCAGATTATGCACCTGCTTACTATAATCGTGGGTTAGCAAAAAGAAAAATAAACGATCTAACGGGGGCAATTTCAGATTACAATGTTGCCATCGCACTAAATCCATCTTATGTAAAAGTTTACTATAATCGTAGTTTAGTGAGATACATGCTCGGTGACCTATCTGGTGCAATTTCAGATTGTAACAAGGTTATACAACTTGAGCCAACTTATGCACTCGCCTACAACAGTCGCGGGTTAGTAAAAAGAAAGCAAGGAGACATTGCGGGAGCACTATCGGATTATGATACTTCAATACGATTAGACCCTACCAGTGCCCTTCCCTACAACAATCGTGCCTTTGTCAAAATCCACAAGGGACTGCTTGATGAGGCTACTTCAGACTTGGATACTGCGATACAACTTGAGCCAACTTATGCACAGGCTTACTACAATCGGGCGATCGTCATGCGAAAACTCGGTAGAACTTTTGAGGCAAGGCAGGATTACCACACAGCATTGAAACTCACTGAACAAGCAGGGGATATTGAACTCACAAAATATATAAAACGCATTCTGATAGATTTTGAAAATGAAAGCAAGTGAGGCAACATGGCACACCAAAACACGGACTTCCAACTACAAGGATTTGATGAATACTCTGACGAATACGCCATACAAATCGCTATCAACGCTGCACGCCGACTATTGAAAGTAGATGACATCACACCAAAACAGATCATCGCTATAGGCAAAGCACTACACACACTTGAGAATATACCAAAAAGTCCACCTGTGTAGGCATTCTGATAAACATAGTTATCCCGTTTATGAGAGGGGGCGATGTCCCTCGTTGTTAGATTGAAGGTGAAGGGGTAAAAATAAGGTGCAGTATTCTCATAAGTATACTCCCCAATGGTTAACTTAAAAATATAGAGACAACAAAGATAAGAAAAGATTGAATTGTCATACCAATTATTTTCACTTTTAAACTATCATTGTTATCATATTCGTTTGAACCTACTGTCCCTTTTAGGAAACCGCATACGATGAAAATTACTAAGTAACCTAAAGTTACAAGCAGAATTGATCCTAATACAAAACTTTGCTGTCTTCAAACCATGAGACATAATAGAATCCAATGGGAAGTCCAATACAAAGCAACCACTGCCCCGTTTTATTTTGGTCATACAAACGTCTGATCCAGGCCGGAATACAGAGAAAAAAGGCAGAAAGAGTGGTATTGTTAAAATATTACCATACATTACCAAAATACATAAAAAACAGCAACCGTATATATCCAAAACGTTGTCCTGCTAATTCGTCCTTTGAACGAAAACAGTAGTTTCCAAAAATTTACACTTGACATGTATTTCCTCAAATTATTTAGATAACATGTCTTTGAACGCGTCCAAAGACGGCCATATTTTATGAAAGTCCGCTATCAACTTATCTGAGCGCGCATAAATTTCATTGACATCCCACACATCTTCCTGACATATTTCATTATTGAGTCGCAAGTCTGAGTTCGCATCTAACAATTCTTTCTTTTCAACAAACGCCTCATTGCGAAGTTTGGAATTCAGGTTTCTTGTGATAAGCGTAAGGTTACCTATACTGTCCAACACATTATCCCGCGCCACCGCCAAATTGTAAGCATCACGATAGCACGCATCAGAAATATCGTCAGGGGTAGGGACAGCAGGAAACAAGTCAGCGTAAAGTTTAGCCTTACTTTGCACCGCTCTGTCGACAGAAACTCTGTTATTATCCATATCATATTCTATAACCTTATCACCAAACGGCAAGGAACATTTCTGTTTCCACGCTTTGGGCAGGATGTGTTCTAAAGTTAATGTTTTTTGAAAGTTGTCTTGAAAAGATAAAGGTTCGGTCTTTTTGTTTGTTTCCCTTCTCATCCGTTCAATACGATACAAAATATAACGCATGAGTTTATGATTCACCTGTCCACCGGTATGCGTCCAAAGTTTTTCCAAAGCTGCTTTGACATACACATTATCGGGAAACAACAACCGAGTATCGTCAGAAAAATTTATAAGTTCTTGTTCAAAATGTGTGTGCATCGTAGGTTCTATTTCATTATCTGTCGGATACTTCTCGGATCTGTTATCTTTTTCAGATAGATATTCTATAAATGGGATTAAACTAAAGTTGTTATCACGAAAACGATCAAGGCATTCAGCAAAATGTAAATTGAATCGCAACAATCCCCGCGTCCCACCAAAACAGAGCATGCGGCGAATAGTATAAGATTCCAAAATATCCAAAACAAAATCTAACTCAGAACTATCAAGGGTCGCTTCACATCGAAGAAATAATATGAACGGACGCAATACAGTCAAATTGAAAGTTTCGTAAAATCTCATACGATTACCAAACAGTGTAGACGCATCGCAGTCAACGATTTCTCGATACACTTTAGAATACCGAGCCAACTCTGAAAATTCATCTTCCACCGATGTTCCTTCCGGTAAGTCTTCCAAATACTTCCGCTCATAGACAAAATATCCCGGTTTAACATTCGCCTGTTTCAATTTCGCTATAAGGAAATGCTCAAGGAAAATTTCACAAAATATGCGTTTACGGTTCCCGATATTGATTTCCCTGCCCCAATAAGGGTCCTCAAAATCTTCCCAATACTTTTCATACAAATCCTCTTTATGCCCACTCGCCCGAAGGAACAGATTATTCTTAAGCAGATCAAAATTAAGAAGTTCTTTACCTCTGGCATTCAGCGATTCAAATACCCTCTCAGGTTTCTCATCATCATGTGCTTCAATGAGTATCTGAATAAACTTAAAGCGATCCCGAATAGAAAAAAATAAGGCTTCTATTTTAGACTCGTCGCTGCCGACATAATCCTTAATCTCCTTAAAAAAATAATCATAGGCTTCATAAATGCGTTCCTGACGCTCTGTAGCACTCTTATCAACCAACGACTCTGTAGCACGCTTATCAACCAACGATATGAAAGCATCTCGATCTCGTTTGGACAGTTGCAGTTTATATTCTTCACCGCTTTTTAACAACGGATCCTGATTCTTGATATACATGCCTACACTATTTTCAAGTTTTTTATAGCCATTTGACGCACATATCTCTCGGATAGCACAAAATATAAGTTGAAATGTGATAAGTCGCTGCTGTCCATCAATCGTTTCATATTGGGGAACACTCCCAGGCATATTTTGTCCCTGAATTACGATAACTCCAGTAAAATGAGTAGACTTCAACGCTTGGGAATCTGAAGTCAGACGGGAAATATCTGCCCACAGAGGTGCCCACTGATCCTCCTTTTTCCAAACGTAACTTCGCTGAAATAAAGGGATATTGAACACAACGTCCGCCTTAAACAACTTGCCAACGCTAATTTCTTCTGGTTTCATTATTTACCTCATCTTTTGTTTAGAACAATGGAATTGTATATCACTTCTCTTTTGCCGACCTTCTATGTTCAATTTCATGCAAATCCATACGGATTATAGCAACTTTATTGATCCTTGTCAATCTTTGTAGATGAAGGGAGGTGTGTAAATATTTTGCCACTCTATTTGTCCAAATCTCGGATTACGCGGATTTCGCGGAGGACGCGGAAGGGGTTTCTTGTGCATTTCAAGTTTACTTTCACAAGTTGGCTTGATTTTAGCAAAACCCCATAGGCATCAATTAGTACAGAGAAGGATAATAAAGGATGAATGTTGTATAAAAGAGCACAATCTAACAGAATGTGCTACAGCAGTATCAAGTTTTTCCTTGGCGGTGAAGGATAATGAAGGATGAATGGGTTTGGAGAAAGAAGCACAATCAAGGATGAATGTGTTACAGGCATGGTCTTGGGAATCGCTAAATTGATGATTATAGGGCGATTTTAGCAAAACCCTCTTTTTCTCTGTTCTCCGTGCCTTCCGCGATTCTAACGCGTAATCTGTCTGAATCTCGGTAAGCGCGGAGGAAACGGATATGCTCCTGAATCTTCTGTGCAAGAACTTTACACATCCGACATGTTTGACAAAGTAAGTATAATATATTACAGTCACTGTCTTTGGGCAGACGGTGTTTCCGTGATTGTCTGTTGATGTAGAATCCGTGAAGATCCTCGGAGGCTTTCGCTTTTAAAAATAGACTCTTATTAATGAGAATGTAAAAAATATTAAAGTCATATTAAATTTGGTATTCTACTTTGAGTCCATAATTAAATCAATCAAAATGTCGCCTCCATGATGTTTCCAATTTCGCCTCAATGAGATTTCCGATGAGATTTCTAATATCCTTACTCGTTGTATCAATATCAAACGCCCAGAGCAGCCCGAATACCAGTTCTTCATAGATTGATTTTACCTTGTCGCGGTAACATAATCCAACATTTGTAAGGCACAGTTTCAACGTCACTACGCCTGATTGTAAAAATACATGGCAATTTGTAATTGAGTGCTGAACTGCTCAAAGTTGTGTTCCATGATTTGGTTATTTTGTTAATTTACTTTTAATTAGTTTTACTCCTTCTATGATTATCCATGCGATTATACCGAAAGATAGAAACAATCCGACAGGAAAAAATGCTATAGAAAGAAAAAAACATACAAAGAGAAGTAAAATAGAATAGAAAATCGCCTCAAAACAACCTACATTATCGCGTTGCATCGGTATACTCCATAATTATGAGTAGTGGTATCTCCGTGCAGGATGTTTAGAACTTACTTTTAACTTTATGTTGGTGCCTTCAATATATTCATAACAAACTGCGTTTGGGCAAATCTTTATGCCGTTATTTTCTGTTTGGCAGAATTCTTTTACCGTTTCAAAGTCGATTTGATCTTTTGATAGACTAAACATTAGTGATACTCCTTATTCTGGATCTGTAGGTGGTTTTAATTCCAACGAGGAAGACTCGCCCAACATATAATAAGATAACGCAAAACCTTCACGAATAATGTATCCTTCAAACGTTTGGAATATAGGAACCGTTTGGAATAGAGCCAAATCATTAGGGTCAATTTTAAAATGTTGGGTCACTATCTGTTTTGCTGTAAGCAGGAAACGTTTGATGCCTAACGTGTATGTTATATTCCAGATTACATCTTCTACTACTTCACATTCAATATTGATATATCCCTTTACATCTTCGTTGTCCGTGAATTCTTCTAACTCTTTTTTCAGAATCAGAAGTGTAAGAAACTGATTCTCCTCTAACACATAAGTTCGGGGTAGTTTGAATTCCTGAGAAGTGTTTTGTCTTTTTGGTATTACAACAACAAAGTCTTGAATATCTCTTCTGAAGTTTTCGAAGTTAGGGAAATATCCTTCATTTTTTAAGCGTTCACCTATATTAGGTATCGTTAGGTGGTCAATATCAGAAAATCCAAGAGTTATCTCTTGGTCTTTCCATTCTATGCCTGCTCCTCTCAAGTTCTTTAATTTTACTTCTTGATAATGCACCGGGGATCCGGGCTGAAAAGTAATCCCGACAACCAAATCTTCGTGTATTGGAACAGGATTTGCCTTGAGTTGCCAATAATAAAATTCGTCATCTTCGCGCGTCTTTTCAATCGTAATGACAGGTATTTCATCAAGCGGGATCAGGCTTCCGCCAGCGAGAGGCAAGTTTTGAAAATGAGGATCTGCACTGTTTGGGTCAAGTATGTTAGTTTCGCTGTCTTCGAGACTATCCCCGCAACCGACAACGAAAAGTAGCATGGGAAAAAAAAGTAAAGTCATGTGATAAAATTTCATTTTTCTAACCTTTTGTGTGGAGTATTTTGAGTTGTAAAATCGAGGCTGCCATTTTTATCAACTAAAGTTATAGTGGATGTTTTGTTCTTAGCAGCAGTTATCCATATTAAGCTATCTAATTCTTCAAGTTTCACACCCTTTCCATGTGTAATAAAATGTACTGCCATCGGAAATTTAGACCACTACCTTAGACAAGATTGTGATATAATTACAATCTACTTGAAAGGAGAACCCGATGGCAAAACGAAGAACATTCACCCCAGAATTTAAAGCTGAAGTTGTAATTGAGGCACTGTGTGGTCAAACTTCACAAGCGGAACTCTGTCGTAAACATAACATCAGCGATGTTCAACTCTCAAAGTGGAAACGCCAACTACTTGAAAATGCGGCACCCCTCTTGGAACCTAATGATAAACAGAACCAAGCGTCTCAACAGCGGATCACTCAACTTGAACAACTTTGTTGGCATTGGGTTATTTTACACCTATTGAATTTGAGGAAAAAACTTGTCTTAAATAACACTGAATTCTGGTCTAAAAAATCGATGGCACTTCATTCTCGTATCTATCGTTGAATAAGAACACATTAGGAATATGAAGCTTTTTGCTGCTGAGTATTGCCATAAATTTATCTATCGGCATGTATCTCCATAATTCAGCTGTTTCTCCTGGGGTGTCAAAGTAGGGACTTTTTTGGTAGGGCAAAGTTCTTCACCATTATGTTTACTTGAGGAATAATGTTTTATGTTTCAATTTAGGTTTTTATGGATTCTGTAAGTTCCCATTTCTTTACCTGATACAATATCGGGGAAATAGATAATCCTTTGAAAGGTATATCAGCTGATGTCAGATTTTCATGGTTCAATGATCTTGTTATGCCTATTTCACTCATGTGCTCAAGAGTATGGTTTACTATAAATTCTTTTTCATATATTTGTTGTGCCTAGTCAATGCGCGAAGCTATTTCTGCTGGTGTTAATGATTGATTTTCATAAAGACAATCGTAGATTTTATAGGTTAAACCCCAATTCAAACATTCCATGGGGGATGGAAGGAGAGGATCATTACTAACTTGAATTGTACCTGCTTCTATTTGGCTATTGATTTTCTTTGATAGGGTCTCTTCATCAGTATATTTCCCTGATAGCATTTCACCAAGTAATCTCTTTTTTTGTTCTTGCATTGTTCATGTCTCCAATTCGTTGAGTGAGTGAACTCTCAAAAACTTATCTCTGCATTAGGTAGAATTACCTGTCCCGTATTTCCTTCCGTTGTTGATGCAATTCTTTCAAAAGTTTTCTGCAACTTTGTATTGTTGTACCACACTGTATTAAGTCTAACAACGTTCCGCTCTCCTTGTCAAGGATTTCGGTGATTGCTGGGTGTGTAAACATTTTGTCACTCTATTTGTCTGAATCACGGATTACACGGATGGACGCGGATTCAGTTATCGCTCACCCTAAGTTTATTCCTAAAAAAATAGGTCTGTGACATGAGAAAAAATAGGTCTGTGACATGAGAGACACTTAAAATCTGCGAAATCTGTGAAATCCGCGTCAATCCGCGATTCTGACAGTTAAGTGGTAAAACCTTTACGTATCCGTTTATGTACATAGCACTCCGCTGGAGTGCAGCCTATTGACAATCCTTTTTCTATAGACATATTGCTCCGCTGGAGCAAGGGTTTAGTGATCCTTTTTCTTAAGGAACACAAACTTTACATACACGTTGCGGGGGTGTGTAAATAGTTTGTATCTATTTGTCTGAATCGTGGATTACTCGGATTACGCGCCAGTTACATAGATCATTCCGTAAGGGGTTTCTGGATCATTATATGA
Organism: Candidatus Poribacteria bacterium; assembly: GCA_965205065.1. Taxonomy (GTDB): domain Bacteria; phylum Poribacteria; class WGA-4E; order WGA-4E; family WGA-3G; genus MSPOR6. The sequence continues at coordinate 1,199,209 of CBDBFT010000001.1, forward strand.
CTTTGATTGGCTACAAAGAAGCACAATCTGGAAGAATGTGCTACAGCAATAAGAAAGATGAATGTTAAGCGGAGAGGGTAATGAATAGAGGATGAATGTTGTAGCAAGAGGCACAATCAAGGATGAATGTGATACAAAGAAACGCACAATCTAACAGAATGAGCTACAAAAAGGCACAAAATTGAGGATGAATGGGATTGTATAAAGAAGCACAATCAAGGATGAATGTGCTACAGGCATGATCGCGGAAAGCGCGGAGGAGGTAGATATGCTCCTGAATCTTCTGTGACAAAAGCTTTACACACTCGCGTTTAGAATGCCTCTTGACATAAAACCCTAACACTGCTATATTGAAAAACACAATAAACAGCTCGGAAGAGTGGTATAAAATCGTAACAACTATACACATCGCATCCCAACAATATGAAAAGGAAGTATCAATGAAGTATGTTTTTTCGGATTATGACAATGCTATTCGACTCAATCCTGATGATGCTAAAGCATATTTCAATCGAGGACTTATGAAATATCGGTTAGGACAGCTTGTTGATGCGATTTCGGATTTTGACTTCGCTATCCGACTCAATCCTGATTTTGCCAGGGCATACTACAATCGGGGAAATGCGAAGGCTGACTTAGGACAGCACGCTGATGCGATTTCAGATTATGACATCGTTATTAAACTCTATCCTGATGATGCTAAAGCATACCTCAACCGAGCATTTGAAAAGATGAGGTTAGGACAGCACGCTGCTGCAATTGCGGATTGTGAACTCGCCATTCGGGTAAATCCTGATAATGCCGTTGCATACCTCAACCGGGGATGTGCAAAGCAGGACTTAGGACAGTATGCTGATGCGATTGCGGATTATGACATCGCTATTCAACTCGAACCTGATGGTGTCATGCCATACCTCAACCGGGCAATGGCGAAAATTCAGTTAGGACAGCCTGGTGATGCGCTTGTGGATTGTGAAATCGCTATTCAGCTCAATCCTGATATTGCCGTTGCATACCTCAATCGGGCAATGGCGAAGACTGATTTAGGACAATACGCTGATGCGACTGCGGATTTTGACCTCGCTATTCGCCTTGCACCTGATGATGCCAAAGCATATTTCAATCGGGGATTTATGAAGTATCGGTTAGGACAGCACGCTGATGCGATTGCGGATTTTGACTTCGCAATTCGACTTGCACCTGATGATGCCAGTGCATACTACAATCGGGGAAATGCAAAGGCTGAGTTAGGACAGTATGCTGATGCGATTTCAGATTATGACACTTATATCCGACTCAATCCCGATTTTGCCAAAGCATACCTCAATCGGGGAAATGCGAAGGCTGAGTTAGGTCTAACATTGGAAGCAAAGCAAGACATCCAAACTGCTTTACAGCTTGCGATAAAAGCAGGCGATGCAGAACTGAAAACTGATGCCGAGAAAGCACTGCGAATTCTTAATGCGTGAGTAGGAGCACTTTATAACGCAATCGTCTTGTAAACGATATAGATACAAAACAGTTCAAATAAAGTCTATACTATGCATGCTAAAAAATCTAAAAAAATCCTCATCGGTATTGTCATTATTCTGGTTGCCTTTGGTATCTGGTATTACTTTATTGATACTTTGACGTTTCCACAGATAATCGGAGACGATATAATACAATACTCCGGTATATTTGCGAATAGGCTTGATTTTGATACTGAAATATCAAGATACAATTTCAATAAACTCAAGTTTAAAGTTGCCAAATGGGATAAAAGACTGCAAGAAATTGATAGAATCAACGATCCAACACGTAGGGACAAGGAACGTGAAAAGGTGATACAGGAGATTATGTCTGATCCTGCTGTAAAAAAACTCATGAAACATTTACCAGGCATTGATAAAGATACTGTTACGACTATATTTGATATCATAAAATGAAATGAATTGAAAAAGGAGTGGAAAAATGGTAAAGGATGATAATGATGTTGATTCAACGGAAGACATAGATAATCCACCTAATATCGGAGGAGTACAACTAAAATACGGTGATGGTGATCCAATTGAGTATCAAGAGATTGAAAGAATCAAATCAATGTCTAACGATGCTGAAAAAGGAAATGCTGGTAGCGTATTTAAGACCATCGGTATAGTTGCCATATTGTACGGAATTATTGTCGGAGTGTTTATATTATTGGGATCCCTTCAAGAGTCACTGCCATTATATAGTCAAATTGATGGTTGGGGTTTTTTAATTGATTCTGCAATTAAATTTGTACTTGCATTGGGATTCGCACTGTTCTTTGTCGTTCCAGGTGTAATATGTATAGGTATTTCCAGGATTATTAACTTGTTAGCGAAATAAGGGTTACTTTCGTTGGTAGGTTTGGTTTTTTTGTCTGAAGCAGGATTTTCAGGATTATAGAATTCTCAGGATAAGAATGGAAATATATCAGATTATCCTTACAGGTAGACACAAAGAAAGCATTAATAGTAGCAGGCACTCTCCGAGTGCCGTCCAGCTCCATTGTATGTGAGATCTCCTATGTAATTACTTAATCTACATTAGGGACGATATGTTTATCTTCTATATCGTCCCTACGGAACTCAAGAGGGGGATCTGCTTTTTTCTATAAACATTCCGTCCCTACGGGACTGCGGAAAATTAAACTTGACATAGGCAAAAAATTAAGGTATTATTAAAATAGAAGTACTTGAAAAGGAAATTAAAATGATTTTTGCTACACACTCTTATTTGAATACAAACGGACATCATTGGCATTGGTGGCACTCCAATTCCAACAAAAGGGTGTGTGCGCGCTAACGAAAATTTGTCTATATTATTCTTCACATTACTGGTAAGCCTTATGCACACAAACCTAAGTGGCATAAGGTTTTTTGTTTAACAACACTAAGGAGAAAACATGGAAATATTATCTGAACTAAAGTATGATAGCGACGGTTTAGTCGCTGCCGTTATACAAGATAAGACAAACAATGAAGTGTTGATGGTCGGTTATATGAACGATGAAGCGATAAAACAGACCTTATCAACAGGACGCGTCTGCTTCTGGAGTCGTTCCCGCCAGAAACTCTGGATAAAAGGGGAAACTTCAGGACATACACAGACCGTTGAGTCTGTTGCTGTAGATTGCGACGGTGATGCCTTGCTTATAAAGGTTGAGCAAAAAGTGGCAGCGTGTCATGTAGGTTATCGTTCCTGCTTCTATCGGGAAATCTCCCCCGATGGCAAGTCAACTCGTGTCGTAGGGAAGAAGATTTTTGATGCAGATGCAGTTTATTGATCCTTGATATATTTAACTTATATACAAGGGTGGAAGAGTGGATGGATGGAAGGGTGGAAGGATGGAAGGGTGGAAGAGTGGATGGATGGGTGGAAGAGTGGAAACCGACTGTTCAATCTTGCATACTTCCCTGAATATCATGGATGCTAAAAATACGAAAAGGAGTCATAAAATGTATTATCCAAACTTGGAAGAATTCCAGGAAAAAGCGGCAGGTAATAATCGAGGCAACACAATACCTGTATACCGTTCAATTTTAGCGGATATGGAGACACCGGTATCCGCATTCTACAAATTAATGCCTGATAATTATGCGTTCTTACTGGAGAGTGTTGAAGGTGGCGAAACCGTTGCACGATACTCATTTTTAGGTAGCCAACCTTCAGTCCTATTCCAAAGCAAAGGACATCAAGTAACAATTGAATATCTGGATAAGGGTGAAAAGAGGTCAGCGGAATACGAAGACCCCTTAACAGCACTTGAAGAACTGATGCAAGACTACAAACCTATCAGCATTGAGGGGTTACCGGAATTTCACGGCGGCGCAGTCGGGTATATGAGCTATGATATGGTGCGTTTCGTTGAAGAATTACCTGATGATAACGAAGATGAACTGCAAATCCCCGATTGCTTTTTCATGATCGCTGAAACACTTCTCATCTTTGATCACGTGAACCATCAGATCAAAGTCGTTGCTAATGCACATATTGATGAAGATGTTGACACCGCTTATGCCGATGCTATCGCTAAAATAGATGAATTGGTCGCAAAACTCACAACTGTTTCAGAACATATTTCAATCGATAATCGACAGCAAGATTTAGAAAACCCTCCAGAACCTATCCCCGATCCACAATCGAATTTCACGAAGTCTGACTATGAAGACGCGGTTTGTCGTGCCAAAGAATACATCGCAGCAGGCGACATCATACAGGTCGTGCCATCACAGCGATTTAGTCGTCCAGTTTCTGTTGACTCATTTGATATTTATCGCGCATTGCGAGTCGTAAATCCATCACCCTACATGTATTATCTCAAGTTTGATAGTTTTGAGATTGTAGGAGCTTCACCGGAAATGATGGTACGGGTAGAGGACGGGATTGTCCAGACTGTGCCAATTGCTGGCACGCGTCCGCGTGGGAAAACGACTGAAGAGGACCAGGCATTAGAAGCGGAACTTATAAATGATCCGAAGGAACGGGCAGAACATGTGATGTTAGTGGACTTAGGACGGAACGACCTTGGTCGTGTATGTGAATATCATACCGTCAAGGTAACCGATCTGATGATAGTCGAGCGATTCTCACATGTCATGCACATCGTTTCACACGTCGTTGGACGTCTACGTGAAAATCTAACTGCTTTTGATGTTATGCGTGCCTGTCTGCCAGCGGGAACACTCTCAGGTGCACCGAAGATACGCGCAATGGAGATTATAGATGAACTGGAACCTACCCGACGGGGAACCTACGGGGGAACAGTCGGGTATTTCAGTTTCTCGGGGAGTGCAGACACAGCGATTACAATACGAACAGCGGTTATCAAAGACGGAACTGCTTATGTGCAAGCAGGCGGTGGTGTCGTTGCTGATTCTATCCCCGAAAATGAGTATTATGAAACCGTCAGTAAAGCATGGGCAATACTGACTGCTATTGAAATGGCACAACAAGGTCTGGTGTTATAGTAGACAGTCCATTCTAATTATTCGGGTAAAGGTCGCGATTCGGAGATCGCTCCTACCGATGGACTGCTATTGGTAGGAGGGAACTCCGATTCCCGACTATTGATGGACTGCTATTGGTAGGAGGGAACTCCACAAGCCGACTATTGATGGACTGCTATTGGTAGGAGGGAACTCCGATTCCCGACTATTGATGGACTGCTATTGGTAGGAGGGAACTCCACAAGCCGACTATTACTTACACCCACAAGTTTAGTCTGGACTGTCCAATAGGAGGAAAAAAAATGGTTTTAATGATTGACAACTACGACTCTTTTACATACAATCTTGTGCAGTATTTCGGTGAGTTAGGTGCGGATTTAGAGGTATATCGCAGCCGAAAGATAGGAATAGCAGAATTAGACGCACTGGAACCAGAACGAGTCGTCATTTCACCAGGTCCTTGCACACCACGAGAAGCGGGGATTTCCAACGATACGATCAAACACTTCGCTGGAAAAGTGCCGATTTTAGGCGTATGTCTTGGACATCAGTGTATCGGGGACGTGTTTGGTGGTGAGATTGTCCGGGCAGATAGACTAATGCACGGAAAAACATCAATGATACATCACAATGAAAACGAACTTTTCACCGATTTGGATAATCCATTTGAAGCCACGCGTTACCATTCTCTTGTCGTCAGAAAAGAAACATTGCCAGAGTGTCTTGAAATCACAGCCTGGACAGATCAGGATGAAATCATGGGAATTCGACACAAAAGTTTACCGATTTGGGGTGTGCAGTTTCACCCAGAATCCATTTTGACTGCCTCAGGCAAAGATCTGTTAGGGAACTTCTTGACATTATAGGGGCGAAGCAGAATTATGCACCCGATTCACCCTTTCGCAGTGTCACTATAGGGTAAAATCGGAGGCAAACCATGAAAAACAACGATACACAATTAATTCATCTGACGCTTGAAGGTGATGATAGTGCCTTTGCGGAGCTTGTGGAAAAATATCAGAAGCATGTTCATGCATTGGTGTGGCGAAAAATCGGGGATTTCCATATCGCTGAAGAAATTACGCAGGATACATTCCTGAAAGCATATAACAAACTCGCTACACTGAAACAGTCGCAAAGTTTCGCAAGTTGGCTCTACGTTATTGCCACAAGTCGCTGTAACTCATGGTTGCATAAAAAGTATCGACGGACAGCGTTAATGCAGGGGATAGATACCCTGCATCCCCAGAAAACTACCTATTCTGAGCATGTGGTTGAAGAAAACGAACGGATCGCTGAAGAAGCACAACGCGATGTCGTTAAGAAACTACTGGCAAAGCTTGGCGAAAGCGAACGCACTGTCATGACATTGCATTACTTCGGAGAGATGTCGTGTTCAGAGATTGGCAGATTTATGGGTGTATCTACCAATACAATAAAAAGCCGACTCCGTCGCGCACAACAACGTCTGCAAAAGGAGGAAACGATGATAAGAGAAGCATTAGACAATTTTCAAATTTCACCATATCTTACTGAGAATGTCATGCGTGAGATATCTCGTATCAAACCTGTAACACCATCCAGTAGCAAACCTTTGGTGCCATTAGCAATATCTGCTGCCTCAGCCATTTTAGTTGTCTTACTGATAGGTTTTGGCGCACAGAATCTACTTAGTTTTCAAAAGCCGTATAGTTTAGAGTCAACATCAGAACGAACAATTGAAATCGTTGAATCACAAATTTTATTGAAATCTCCAATTAAACCGGCAATAAACAATCAAGTTGGTGATTCCAATGTTCTCAGTCAGAATGAAGGACTGGGACAGAAAACAGATACACAGTTATTCGCTGCAGAACAGTCTGATCATGTAAAGAGTCCTACTTCAGGAGCACAATGGGGTCAAACAAACGGTCCGTATGGAGGTTGTATCCATGCACTATTTGCTACCCCTGAAGGTATACTCTTAGCAGGAACAGGAGATCAAGGCATTTTTCGTTCAACAGATCTCGGGAATTCTTGGTCACCAGTAACTGTTGAAATAACTGAATTTAATGAAGGTTATGACGAGGCAGTTTTGGCTTTTGCACAGAAAGAGGATACGATCTACGTGAGTATGTCTTCTGGATTATACGCATCAACAGATATCGGAAAGACTTGGCAATATGTTTCTACCGAGCCACAGACTGAAATGATCACCGGTATCATAATTATTGGTAACCGTATATACATTAGCACTGATTCTGGGGAAGATAGTGTAGGAGGTGTATGGTATTCAGATGATGCCAAGTCTTGGAAACCGATGAACGAGGGGTTGGTTGATGGAAGGATACATAAATTTGCTAATATTGGCACTACACTTGTTGTTGGAACTGGAGAGGGTGTTGCTTATCGAAAAAAAGCAGCAGATAATTCGTGGCATCCAATCAATTCACCATTTAATGCACAGCCTAATAAGGCAGAACAGATTGGTAAATCCCATACTTCCAAATCCGATTCAGATCTAATTCACAATCAGAATTCATCATCAAGATTTCGTCTTGACTCATTTGCTGTTATGGATAATCTATTTTATATGGGTGCACTTTCAAACAAAAATGTAGGTGCACTTTCGAACAAAGCTGGAGGTTTATTCCGGTCTGATGATGAGGGTGATTCTTGGACGCGTGTCCCAGTAAACGAGATGAACCATCTCGTTTACGCTATGGATGTTTTTGGCTCAACACTGTATGCAGGCACGGCTGGTGGAGGCGTTTTCCGTTCAGATGACAAGGGGGATTCTTGGATACCAGTTAGAGAAGGTATGACAGATCAATTCGTTACAACATTAGTGGCAGTTGATGGCGATACTGTTTTCGCGGGAACGTGGGAAGTCGGTGTTTTCAAAACAGAAGATGGTGGCAATTCATGGAAAGAAGTAAACACAGGCATAATGAGTACTTCTGTGGTCGATTTAGAGGTACTGGGAGACAGAATCTATGCTTTGACATTAGCAGGCAGTAGACTTCTCTATAGTGAAAACGGTGGTGAATCATGGGAATCTATAGAAATACCGCCAAAGCCGATTGTATTCAGTTATTCAGAGATAGCGGCATTAAATGGAAAACTATACGTTAGTGCCCTTAGATACGCGCCTAACAACCATGGGGGAGCAATTGGTGGTATTTTCCAATTGGATGAACAGAACAATGCATTGATTGAAGTTAAAACAGATAGGGAGATGTATGCTATAGAATGTATGCATATTGAAGGAACAACATTCTATGTTGGTACTCAAGGACATGGTGTTTTTCTTTGGAATGAAGGTTGGGATTCGTGGCTTAATATCGGGTTAGAGAGTCATGTTATCACTGATATTTCGCTACATGATGCTAATATCTATGCAAGGACAGACACAGGTGAAGTCTATCGTCACAAGCATGATGGAAATACATGGGAACTTACCAGAGATATAAAGGAAAATGTTTTGTTCGCGCAATCAAGACAGATTGACAATAAACTGTATGTCCTGGCTGCTGGAGAAGGATTAATTCGATCAGTAGACGAAGGTAATTCATGGATACAATTAAATAGGGGTATAGAACATGTCTCAATTCAAACTGTAGAGATTGATACTACTAATTTCTACATCGGTACATGGCAACACGGTGTTTACAAATGGCATCATAAAGATGAGAAGTGGGAACAGTTAGGTTCACTGAATCGACCAGTACAGTCTTTAGCAATTTCAGGCAGTTATCTCTATGCTGGCACCAGTGCAGGCGTATATCGTATTGAGATTGAGAAATAGGGGTCTATGGTTGGTTTTCAATTTGCATTGCTCTTATAGGCGTCAATTTAGGGAGAATCACTAATCTGATTTGTCTTCTTACTTGACTTGATATGGTTATATTTGTTATAATAGTGAGACTTAGATGATGTGTCAACGGTATGTGATCTACCTGACATTTCGGAGGGTGTGTTAAGTTTTGGTTTTTAACCCTAAAAGTACTTTGTAGGAGGTCTGCTTTAATAAACATGCTCGATTCCCGACAGGCATTGATTCCGCTATGTTTATTAAAACGGGCCCCTACAAGTTTTATCTTCATATTCCTACAAAAAGGTTACGCACACCATTGTAGATACGTTGACATTTATCAATATTCATTTCATCATTGTTGTTTTTCAAGAGGAGTTTTAGATGGCTTTTACATTTCATCATATACATCTTAGATGTGAGGACCTTGACGGTGCTGTTGCGTATTACGAGAAGATGTTTGACGGTGTGGTTACTGATACCGTTGAAGTTAGAGGATTAAAAATTGTTCGGATGGAAGTTGGCGGTGAACACATTTTTCTCTCACCTAAATTTGGTGATATGGAAGTCGAGTCAACCAGTGGTAATCCGCGTTGGGGTGTCTATCAACTCGCCTTTACTGTAGAAGACCTTGACGCTGCTGTAGCTGAATTGCAGAAAAAAGGGGCAGAACTTGAAGACTTGAAGCCTGCTGGTCTGATGATGGCATTTTTCAAGGGACCAGATAACGTTCAGATTGAACTCATTGAACTTTAGGACTTTCTTATAACCATTTTGTTAGACGTGGTGGTGAAAGGAAAATACGATAAATGTCATTGATTGCACAAAAAATCAGCGGTTGTTACCGAAGAGTTTTGCTATTTCTGATTATTATCTTAATCGTAGGTATCGGTGCCGGTGCCATTGTCTACAATATGATGGGTGGTACTGAAGGATTGAGATACTGGATGGCATCACGGGCTGTAGTAGGGACAGAAAAACTTATCATCGGAAATCGACCTGATGGGATCGCAAAAGAGACAGTTGAACAACAGTTTGAGGCAGTTTACGAAGCGATAGACAATAGATTAATTGACCTAAAAGCACTATATGATCTGCTAAAATCGTTTCAAGAGAGTTTCAACAAGCCGGGTTTAACGCCAAAAGAAAAAGAAGAAAACAAACCATCAACGTCAGAAGTAGAAGAGTTTTTACAGAATCTTGAAGGGACAATCTTGAGTTCAGTGAATGACAAGTAATGAATTGGCGTACTTCTAACGTATTATTGCAGGCAGTTATTCTGTTTGACATTCAGCGATCATTTCGCGTAACTGGTTTGTGAACGTGTCATCGCTGAGTTTCACTTCAACGATCAAGGAGATAGCGTGTTTAAATCTTGACTGCAAATTCCCCCATGCTTCTGTCAAAACCTTGCTATCAAGTCTCTTCGGTTTTGCTACTGCTTCCAAAATTCTATGGATAACAGATAGATAGAAAAGCAAATGGTGGCTATCTACACGCGCAGCAATTTCTGTAGGAGAACAATTTTCGCGATGTTGGGTTACCCATTCTACATAAGTTTCTACTAATTCAGAATTCAACAGCGAAATAAAGTTAGCTCCTTCCTTGTAAGCACCGATACTATTAAAATATTGAACTAACCTACGTTCCTGCCAATCCCACCCTATACTTGCATAGTCAATAAAATGGGCAATAAAATAGGATTGTTGATTATCAATCACGATATTGTTTGTCTGGTAGTCAAGGGCACCTAAGGTAGGTTTTGCATCTAAAAGTCGGTCTGCGATAGATTTCCATGCTGCATCAAGTTGAGCATTCTGTGATTTTGTAGGTGAAGTCTTCCTTAAATGCTGCAAATAACCCAATGTTTTTCTGCCTTGTTCAAGCAAACGACGAAGGTTCTGTTCCAGATTATGTTGAAATAAGTATGGTTGGAAGTGGGTGGCGTTTTCCGCAAAGAAGGCTTCAATTTTACACAGTTCTTTTAGAATTCTCTGTAGTAGGGGTTGTGTAACCCGACCCGTAGGTATACGGTTTGGGTCTGATTTCTTTTGGGAAATGGTATCAAGTGTCTCATCTCCACACCAACTCAGCAAGAACGCATTCTGCTGTTCAGACTGCCACACAATTTGCGGTACATAACACCCACCTTTGTTTAGCATAGACAATACGTCAGTTTCGATTTTGAAAGGTGTGTATCCAGAATCGGTTGCAGCACTACAGACTTCGTGTCTTTTAAGTAAGAATTTTTCATCTCTGATTCTTATCTTGTGGACATTCTGCTTTTCTCGTCTGCCGTGTAGAACTTTTTCGCATGCAATTTCATTTGGATTGATATTAAAATGTTCGGCAAGGTGATTAAGTAGATATTTCATTTTATCTCTTTATTGAAGAACGGCACAGCGGAGGGTGCCTACTACTATGCAGAAGAACGGCACAACGGAGTGTGCATACTACTATGCAGAAGAACGGCACACGGAGTGTGCATACTACTATGCAAAAGAACGGCACAGCGGAGTGTGCATACTACTATGCAGAAGAACGGCACATGGAATGTGTCTACTACTACTATGCAGAAGAACGGCACACGGAGTGTGCCTACTACTATGCAGAAGAACGGCACAGCGGAGTGTGCCTACTACTATGCAAAAGAACGGCACATGGAATGTGCCTACTACTACTATGCAGAAGAACGGCACACGGAGTGTGCCTACTACTATGCAGAAGAATGTATCTCAACCGGATATGCCTCGGCGTCATACAAATTCTTATGACATTCACGTAGCATTGAAAGTTCTACCTTTGTTCTCGCCTGAATGTCTGCCATATTTGGAAAATTATATACCAATTTTCCGCCGCTGACAATAGGGACTAAGAGCGGTTCTCCTTCATTAATCGTTTTATCCCAGAGCACGGTGATGTCCTTTTCATAGTATCCATCAGCATCAACTCGTCGGTAGACCTGCTTTCTTCCGGGGTGCGTCGCTTTTTCAGGTTCATCAAGCGACAGTTTACCCACAGGAACACCTTCGCGTTCAACTAATTTGAAAACACCTCCCAGTGCAGAAACACCTCTTTCATCTAAATTCGACGTATTGCCAGTAGCAAGTCGTGTTCCAACCCCAAACGCATCTATCGGTGCACTTTCACTGAGTAGCGCGTCAATACGGTATTCATCAAGTTCATTGCTCGCGATGATTTGCACATACTCAAGTCTCTCTTTATCAAGTATATTCCGTACCTCTTTACTGAGAGACAAAATGTCTCCGCTGTCTAATCGTACTGCATTCAATTGTGCACCGCGCGCCTCCATTTCATGTGCGACGATGCAGGCGTTTTTCGCTCCCTCAATCGTGTTATAGGTATCAATCAGAAGTGTGGTATTTTTTGGAAAGACGTTTGCATATTCACGAAACGCTTCAATCTCCGTGGGACGTTCTAAAATGAATTTGTGTGCCATTGTGCCAACGTAGGGTATCTCAAAATAACGACCCGCAATTACAAGGGAGGTGCCGCTTGCACCGCCGATGAATGCAGCACGAGCCGTAAGGATACCTGCATCTCTACCGTGTGCACGTCTTGCTCCGAAATCATAAACGGGTTTACCTCGTGCAGCATGGACAATTCGAGATGCCTTCGTGGCAATCAACGTCTGAAAATTCATGACAGAGAGCAGATACGTTTCAAACATTTGCACATCCCGAGAACGACCTGTTACATTGATAATTGGTTCATTTGCGAATACGGGTGTACCTTCAGGAACAGCGAAAACGGAACCTTCAAACCGGAAATCTCTTAGAGAATTGAGGTAGGCATCGCTCAATTCACCACGTTGTGATAACCAGTTGAGAACATCATCCGTAAATCGGAGATTCAGGATATAATGAATGACTTGTTCAAGACCAGCAGCAATCAGATACGCACCTTGCGGTATTTTGCGAACATAATAATTCGCAGTGATTTCAGCATCGTTCCTGTTTTGGAAATCTGCTTGTCCCATGGTCAATTGATAGTAATCAACAAAAAGGGATAATTCATCTTCTGTCAATAGGACAGAATGTGGTGAGGTCTCGGGATTGATTTTCATAGTCATAATAGGTTAATGTTCCTGTGTGATTTTTATCAATTGATTAACCGCAATATCTTTAACCGTTTGCTTTTTACCATCAGTCCAAATCACATGTAACATCTGAACTTGATTAGTTTTTTCTAATCCGAATTCAGCGATAAAACTGTTGGATGACATATAACTATCACCCGCATAGATTTCTTGTATCAGTGTTGAATCCGATGTATTCAGAAGTATCTTTGCCCCGATAGCATTTCTGTTTTTACCTGTCCCGACCAGTTCCACTTGTAGCCAATTATTGCTATTCTTCAAAGAGGATGCGTTATTTCGTAATAACGTTGGTTCGTCGTAGTTATTGACAATGAAAATATCTACATCTCCATCATTGTCATAATCACCAAATGCCGCACCCCGACTGACACTAAGTGGGATGTTCCTAATACCTGTGATCTTACTGACATCAATGAAGGTTCCATCACCTTCATTGCGAAACAATTGATTGTGCTGTGGAATAAGCACTTCAGGCTTGTCCAATTCTTGAAAAGTGCTGCCATTCGCAACGAAGATATCTAAATCTCCATCGTTATCGTAATCAAAAAGAGCAGTACCCCACCCGATTTCTTTCAAGGTCACTTCAGCGAGCATGGCAGAATAGGATTCATCTACGAAACGGATTCGGTTTGCAGGTGCATCCTCATTTAATAGATTTCTATAAAGCACATATTCTTGATCAATCCAGTGGCTAATAAAGAGATCTATATCTCCATCTGCATCATAATCTCCTGCTGCTAAACCCATTGATCCGCGAAAATCTGCTGCCCACGATTCAGCACTCACATCGGTAAAAGTCCCATTCCCATCGTTCCGATAGATGTGATTCTCTGAGGTATCATTTGCAACATACAGGTCCATATCGTAGTCTTGATCAAAGTCGCTGAATATGGCTTGCATACTTCTGCCACCGTGTGCAGTGACTCCTGCGTTTTCTGTAACATCAATAAACGTATCGTCACCATTGTTTCTGTATAACACATTATCTTGAGGTTCAAAGACAGTAGGATTCAAGGCATTCGGGACTAATTTTCCCGATTGCAAAGATTCCTCTTTCTGCTGTTGAAACTTATCCAGGTCATAGTTGACATAGTTACATACATACAGGTCCAGATCGTTATCACCATCGTAATCGGCAAAGGAAGCACCTGTACTCCAAAGTGGACATCTGACTCCTGCGCTATGCGTTACATCTGTAAATGTGCTGTCGCCATTATTCCGATAAAGCACATTTTCACCATAGTTTGTCACATATAGATCTACATATCCATCGCCGTTGTAATCGGCAAAGACACATCCCATACCGTATCCTGTGTCCCCGACTTTCGCCGATTCAGTTATATCCGTAAACGTTCCGTTTCCATTATTGCGATACAACATATTTTTGGACTTTTCTGTTTTTGCCACTGTTTTTGCCACTGTTTTTGAAAGAGGCTCTGTGAATGGTCCAGGTATATTTACGATATATAGGTCAAGATCACCATCGTTGTCTATATCAGCGAACCCAGCACCCGACCCCATGTCTTCTGGGAGCAGGCTCGTCCGAGCACCGTTTGAATGTAGAAAATGTATACCCGCCTCGTCTGTCACATCAGTAAAGGTTGATGCGGTGGCAGTGATTGATGTCAGTAGGACTATGAGAAAAACATGCCCTTGAGCAAATGTTGTCACTTTTTTATTCCGTTTTCTTGAGTTGCGCCCATCGCGTGGTGAGTTTCTGTTGTGGAAACACAGTAAGGGATCCCTCTATCCAGTGAGGGTCATAGTCACCCGACAGTGGATGATTCGTTAAGTTTGTTAACTTTCGTGTGTCCAGATCGTAGCGGTAGATGTCATAAGTGGAAGTTTCGTCAGTATAGTCATCTTTTAAGGATAAAAGCACGGTTCGGTCATCTCTCATCCAACTCGGTTGCATGGCTATAAGTGTCTCTTTTGGGAAGCGGTGTTCTTTAATATGACCCGTAATGGTGTCAATAATCATAAGTCTGATTGCAACAGCTGCTGTGATGATATCAGGGGTACGCTCTTGTTCAACGAACAAGATGTATCTACCAGAAGGCGACCATCGGGGGGCACCGATGAAAAACCTGGGATGTTTAGTTTGGGTAAGACGTTTTTTGGGAAAACCATCATCTGAATCCATGACCCAGATGTTGTCGCCATCTATACCCTCATGCTCATAAGCAATTTGTGTTCCATCGGGAGACCAGTCCAAGAACTTGGTCCACTCGCTGCTTATGTTATCTGTAATTTGTCTTAGTCTACCGCTTTTTAAGGGCTGCACATAGATATTCCATATTCCAGAACGATTGCTATTAAAGGCTATAGCGTCCCCATCTGGGGATACGATTGGAAATTTATCTGTCGGGTGATTCTCCATAAATGTGTCCGCCTTACCACTATTAACATCAAGAATATAAAACTTAGAGTTTTGTCCAATAGCTTGCCCGTTTGTGAAATCTCTTTCAAACAGAATCTGTCTTCCGTTTGGAAACCAAACCGGATCTGAATCCCAAAACTCAGAGTGCTCTATTTGTCTGACATTGCTCCCATTGTCTTCCATTACATAGACCTGGAAGTTCGTGTCGCCTCCACGTCTGGATGTAAACACGATTTTAGCATCACAGGTTGAAACACAAAATATAATTAGAACGTTTACTAAAAAACAAAATTTATATCTCATGAGGAAACTCCTTTAGTGGAGCACACGTGTCTGGATGAAAGACACGTGTGCCAATGTATTTGAAAATAGACGTAAATTACCAATCCTTGGGAACTCGGAAATCTACCTGTCCCGATATCTCCCATTCATCCTGATTGTCCAGTTCATCCTGATTGTTCTCGGCTATATTCCACGCGGCAACCACCGTGCGTGCTTCAACTCTGAAAGTGTCTCCTTCGCGCCAGTCTGCTCCTCTACGAACGGAGGTGTGTGAATCGGAGTGGCCAGGAGAGTGAACAGATTTGCCAGGTTCTACTCTCCCTCGTTCAAACACAAAAAGTGGAGTATACACATCTGTAAGCCAGTTACCATGGGGACTGACACGGATTACGCGATAATCATATTTAAACGCGTATCCCTTTATCGTATCTGTGCCGTTATAGACAGAGGCTCCAAAACTCCCAAAGTTCCCCTTATGCGGCTTTAGTCCATGGGGACGCGAAACATCTTTCCATCCCAACTTCTCTATGAATGCATGTCCAAAGACACCCGTTATAGCACCTGTTGAAGCATCGGAAATAAAAGTATACACCGTCACATCATAGGACAGAGTGTCAGAAACACTCTGTACATCTGGTGTTCCAATTGACCAAGCGACTGCCTCAATTTTATAAGTTGTCCCGCCCAAACTACCGGGATAATTGGAGGTATTAGGGGAGAAATAGGCTTCAGTCTGACCAGTGCCACCACCGCTACTTCCTGCGTAAATACCGTTTATATACCAGCTGACTGCATAATATGGTTCTGATGTTTTCACATAAGCCGTATGATAGAGGAAAGCAGTATTGTCTTCATATCCGCCGTAACTCGGATACATTTCAACAATATGAAAGCCATTACCATAACTTGGAAAATTAAATAAAAAGGATACAGCGAGTATTGCCGCAATCAGGGTTGTCTTGATCTTCAAATTAAACAACATTTTGAAATCTCCTTTTCAAAAATGATAGGTTTTAGAAGGAGATATGCTTTATTTTAGCACGTCTCCGTTTGCGTATCAACAAAAATAAACAGAATTAGTCGTTTTGGACTTGAAAACAGTAATTAACGCGTCCTAAACCTTTGTATATACTGGGTTTATATGGTATAATATAAACAAGACTTACGCATTATTAAAGGGATATAGACATTACTCACAAAACAATGTAAATCACCCTTTACTATTTAATATGCGTTTCACCAGAAAAAGTTTAGCTTTTTTTGGTGATTTCATTTAAAGGGATATAGACATTACTCACAAAACAATGTAAATCACCCTTTACTATTTAATATGCGTTTCACCAGAAAAAGTTTAGCTTTTTTTGATGATTTCATTTTTTGCGGGAGTTTGATGGCAAACGCAAAGAAAAGTTTGTCAAGCTGCCAACTTGCACGCGATTTAGGATTGAAACAGAAAGCAGCATGGCGTATGATGAAGTGTATACGGATTGAAATGGGTTAGGAAAACGTACTTTTACAAGGTATTGTGGAAGCAGATGAAACCTATATCGGTGGAAAAGTAGGAAAGGCTATGACAAAGAGGAAGGTGAACCCCGTAAGCGTGGGTGTGGCACTGCGAAGGACGCTGTTATTGGTGCCGTTAATTTTTCAATATTATATTTTCAGGTTTCCAGGAAGTTTGTAAAAATGGTTCGATTGAGAAACCTTTCATCATTGAGGATTCTTTGATGCAGGGGAATGGTGGTCTTGATACCATCTATCTTGAACTCAGACAGCGCACGTTTCATTCTTGAAATAGCTTCTTCCCGATTTCTCCCCGTTGCTATGAGCTTAGCAATCAGCGAATCGTAGTGGGGTGGAACCGTATAACCGTTATATATAAACCCATCTACTCGGATACCGATACCGCCCGGAGGTTGATAATCTGAAACTAACCCAGGCGAAGGCATAAACTGATTAGCGGGGTCTTCCGCGTTGATTCTGCATTCTATGGCGTGTCCGGAGATATCTATGTCGGACTGATAGTAACCGAGTTCTTCACCCATTGCAATGCGTATCTGTTCTTTTATCAGATCCATGCCGGTGATACTTTCAGTGATTGTATGTTCAACTTGGATTCGTGTGTTCATTTCAAGAAAGTAGAAATTCTCATTTTTATCAACAACAAATTCTATTGTCCCTGCATTTGCGTAGCCTATTGATTTTGCGGTTTTTGCTGCGGCTTTACAGATTTCATTCCGCGTTTTAGTAGATATGGATGGGGATGGTGCTTCCTCAAGCAGTTTTTGCTGTTTGCGTTGAATTGAACACTCGCGTTCACCAAGGTGCACCACATTCCCGTGTGTATCTCCCAAAATCTGTACTTCTATATGGCGTGCATCTTCAATCCATTTTTCTATATAGACATCACCATTACCGAAAGCAGCCTCACTTTCAGCTTTAGCGATGTGAAAAAGATTGAACAGACTTGGACGATTCTGTGCGATGCGAATTCCCCGTCCGCCCCCACCGGCGGTTGCTTTAATACCGACAGGATAACCGATTTTTTCTGCGAGTTCTGCTGCGAGTTCTGCTGTTTCAACGGTTGCTTTTTTTCCTTTTTTCCGTTTTCTATTGTGGCTGCCGGGAACCAGTTTTAGACCTGCTTTTGCGACAGTTTCAAGTGCTTGCACCTTGTCTCCCATAGTATTTAGGTGTTCAATGGATGGACCGATGAATTTTATTTGATGTGCTTCACAGATTTCTGCAAACTGTGCGTCTTCAGCAAGAAATCCTGCCCCAGGATGTATTGCATCAACGTTCGCGAAACCTGCGACAGTCGTTATATTTGCATATTTAAGGTAACTTTCATTAGATGGAGGGGGTCCGATACAGTACGCTTCATCAGCATGTTCTACATGGAGCGCGTTCTTGTCTGCTGTTGAATAGATAGCCACTGTCCTAATTCCCATATCTTTACAGGCACGGATAATTCGGATAGCGATTTCGCCACGATTCGCAATCAGTATTTTTTGAAACATCGTCTTATGTCTGCCTTACTCGGAAAAGGGGTTGATTGTATTCAACGGCTTGACCATCCTCAACAAGAATTTCAAGAATTTCACAATTAAAGGGTGCTTCAACATCGTTGTATGTTTTCATGACTTCAAGGGTCGCAAGCGATACGCCGGCAGAAACAGTATCCCCTACTTCTACAAAAGGTGGCTCTTCAGGTGCTGGTGATCGGTAAAAACGGGCTGGCATTGGTGAATATATCATATCCTCATCCGCTTGATTTCCAGTAACGACGGTAGGTTCAACGGGTGTTATATTAGCAGAGGTGGATGCTATGGGTTGCGTTGTTGCGCGTGCTATTTCTATTTCAACTTCACCATCTCGCACCCGAACCATCGCCAAGTCTGACTGTTCCGCAATCATTATAAGTCGTTCAAGCCGTTTTAGGATAGCATCAGATGTTGTATCTGTATCAACAGAAGAGTCCTTCTGTTCACTTTTTTTGTTTTGTTTCATATCATTAAACCCTCTCAACATATTTCCCTGTTCGAGTATCAACTTTAATGACAGTTTCATTTTTTACAAATAGTGGAACGTTGACGACTGCGCCAGTTTCCAATTTTGCCGGTTTTGTTCCGCCACTCACAGTATCACCTCTTAAGCCGGGGTCAGTTTCAACAATTTTGAGTTGAACGAAGGTCGGCAATTCGGCTGCTAAGGGTGTTCCAGCATCCATTTTTATTGTGACATTTTCTCCCTCTTTCAGATATTTTATTCCGTCTCCAAGCAGGTCTTGATGGAGTGGATGTTGGTCAAAAGTTTCGTTATCCATAAACCAGAGCATTTCCCCCTCACTATAAAGGAATTGCATCTCTTGGTCTCTGAGTCGGACGGTTTCAATATTTTCACTTGAGCGAAAAGTTCGGTCGAGTACTGCCCCGTCAATAACCCGTTTGATTTTTGTCCGTGCAAAAGCACCCCCTTTACCGGGTTTCACGTGTTGACAATCTACAACCGTGTAAACTACATCGTCAAGTCGGATGACTAATCCATTTCGCAAATCATTCAGTGCTGCCATTAAATCCCCTTTCTAAAACGTGAAGTAATCTATTTAGCACAAACTGGAAGTTTATGCTATAACAGTACGATCTCATAATAGTTTGAGTGCTGATCGTAATGCTTTGCCTCTATGACTAATTCGGTTTTTTACTTTCTCACCCAATTCTGCATAAGTCTTGTCATAACCGACTGGGACAAAAATCGGATCATACCCGAACCCGCTATCTCCTACTGGTTCATTGATGATGTGTCCTTCACACTTCCCTATCACTACTTGCACCCTATCTGATTGAAGAGAGGATAGGTTCTGAGGATTTATAGGTTCAGCAATTGCAATTGCAGCGACAAAACGTGCCCCTCGATCCGATACACCCTCTATCGCTTCAAGCAATTTTTGAATTCGGACATCATCTGTAACATCATCACCTACCCACCGTTTTGAGTGAATGCCGGGTGCACCATTCAGTGCATTAACCTCCAATCCAGCATCATCAGCAAGTGTGCGCAATCCCGTGAAATCGGCTATGACAGTTGCCTTTTTTGATGCGTTTGCTTGGTAGGTATCACCGTCTTCAACCACTTCTGGGGCATCAGGAAAATCCTGTAGTGAAAGGATCTGCACATCCTTGTGCCTTCGTTCGGCACTGATCATAGCAGTAAGTTCTTTAACTTTCCCGATGTTACGCGTTGCCAAAACAAGTTTCATCCAGGTCCTCAAGCATCATTTTCTTCTGTAGACGAACAAGTTGTTGTATGCCGTTGACAGAGAGGTCCAGCAATTGATCGTACTCTTCACGGGAGAATGGATTGTGTTCTGCGGTTCCTTGAATTTCAATGAACTTCCCGCTGCCTGTCATAACAATGTTCATATCAACATCGGCAGCAGAGTCCTCAGTATAACAGAGGTCGAGCATAGGTGTCCCATCAACAATCCCGACGCTCGTTGCTGCGATATTGTCAGTGATAGGTATATCGTCAAGCTGACCTTGGTGTTGCAAGGTTTTGCAGGCATCCCAAAGTGCCAAGAATGCGCCTGTAATTGCTGCTGTCCGGGTACCACCATCCGCTTGAATTACATCACAGTCAATCCAGATTGTTCTTTCCCCTAACGCATCAAGGTTAACAGCAGCACGAAGAGCTCTCCCTATGAGTCGTTGTATCTCCTGAGTTCTCCCTCCAAGTCTACCTTGTGTTGCTTCACGTTGCATGCGTTTTGTAGTGGAACGTGGTAACATTGCGTATTCCGCTGTGACCCATCCTCTATTCTTGATGTGCTGCTCACGCATGAAACGTGGTTGCTGTTCTTGAACGGATGCAGTACATATTACTTTGGTATCTCCTGTCGTAATAAGGACTGCTCCCTCAGCATGTTTAATATAATTCCTACTAATTGTAATCGGTCGCATTTCATCAACCTTGCGTCCATCTTCTCTGACCATGTAGTCCTCATCTTCCGCTGTTATTTATCAATTGTTAGTTGTCAGTTCGATTTCCAATACCTCTTTCAGAAAATCCAGTGCCTTCGTATAACTTTTTTTCTGAAGATAATGCTTCAACATGGTTGGAGCAGTTGCTTCTATAGCAATGGATATTTGCTGAATTTTGAGGAGTTGATCTGTGATGTCGTCTCCCGTTGTGATACGGGTTAGCATCGTTTCCAATGTGTTTTGTAGTTCAACTGATTGTTCTGTTGTCATTGATTTACTCACTTTCTGTAGTAATAGGTGGTAATTCATCAATTGCTTTACATGTTCTGAGACCTATGCTTTTTGGTGGATCATCATAACCTTTCCACGAATAAGGATCAACACCCGAAACAGGAATTACACAGCGACGATCCGCACTTGCGGGTCGTTCCCCTTCCCGAATTGACCACGGCAGAAGAGACCACGAATTACAATAGTGATTCACCAGTACACGTCTGAATGTGTCACCTCTGTTTTTCCGAGACCTATGCAGCAAGTAACCGTTGAAAAAGACGAGTGTACCGGTTGTCACTTCAACGGGAACTTCATCTGAACCATCAAATCCATAACTCTCTTGTGCAAAATCAAATTCATCAGGATTCTCATGGTTGCGCTGCGGATATAGATACCCTTGCCGATGTGAACCCGGCAGCACCCACAAACATCCGTTTTCAATAGTAGCATCATCCATTGCAATCCACGCGCCAATGAGTGAGCGGTCGCGTGTAGGAATATAGATTTCATCCTGATGCCATGCTTGTCCCTGAAAATTAGGGGGTTTAACGAACAGCATTGATTGCATACACTTTACACTACCGTCCCAAAACGGTAGATGTGCAGCAGTGATCTGGCTCAAGATCCCACATATTTTTGGGTGTTTCACGTACTTTTCTATCGTCTCACTCACAAAATGGGGTTGATGTATACAAAGGATTCTACCGATTGCCTCTTCATCACTAACACTTTCTGGCAAAGGTTTCATGTTGTCACATTCATACTCTCCCCGTGCAAGTGTGACAGTGTCTTGTCTGAGTTCTTTGATCTCATCGTCAGACAGCAAGTTTGGCACGACAAGGAATCCGTTTTCAATAAAAGATTGACATTCCTCCTCAGAGACAATTTCTGGAACATCAATTCTATCATTCATATCAGGTGTCATTGTTTTTTCCAGTATTATATTAACTGGCCTCCTACTATTCGTAGCAATCAGTTTTCAGCGTTAGTTTTCAGTTACACTCGATTAGCAAGGAACATTTCACCTACTGCTAAAGCAAAAACCGCTAAGAGCAGATACATTGAAATACCTTGGTTCTTCTCAACATCTTCGCGATATTCTTGTCTCACTTCGGGTGTAATTTCAGTTGGCGTTCTATCTGTTTCTGTTGACCCTACAAGCAAGCTGGTCAACTCTTCAGGATCACGGGGTGTGATGTCAGACTCATCCGTCTCAACATTCACGACATAGTACTGTGTAGTTTCACCTGAACGGTGTACAGAATATATACCTGGGTTTTGTGTCTCTGGGTAGTATAGATTCCCCTGTTCATTCAACGGCAATCGCGTCTCTTTTCCGTCTGGATTGAAAACTGCTACCTCTTTTCCAGCACCGTCTCGGGAACCGATGTATTCCAGATCATCCCCTACACGATAATCAGGGACTTTACCTGCTTGTTTCAAGGCAAGATACTTGACAGTTTCATGCAAGAAAGGCAGAAAAACACCGTGTATAGGCAGATCGTTCCATTCACGGTCGATTGAAGATGTATAACAGAGAACTCGTCCGTTCCCGTAAACCTTTTCAAGCAGTGCTGGATTCCCATCATCATAGGAAGCGATGGCAGTTGAATCTGCAGTTGGAGCGGATTGATAGAACCTATAGAACCTACCTTTACCAAAATCCCCGTGGTTTGGATTGCTAAACGGAACGAAAATAGGGTGTTTATAGTCAACACTTGCAATTACCTTAAATTCCGGTTTCCCGATAGGGTCACCTACTGCTTGCATCAATGTGCAAGGTAGAAGGGGATTATCTGCATCGGTAAAGTGCTGTTGATATACGCTTGAATCAATCTGGTCGCCAAGTGTGATTATCAGTCCACCCCCAGACTTTACAAAAGTTTTTATTCTCTCAGCTTCTGCTGTGCTGAATTTTTTGACATTTGCCAGGATAAGGACATCGTATCTTTGTAATGCCGCTTCGGATGGAAATGTCACCGATTCCGTGTAGTCAATAGGTGTCCCTTCGCCGCCAACATTCTTCAGTGCTCTTGTCAGAAAGAAAGTTTCATCATCAATTTCAGAACTTTTCCTTTCACCGTTGACACAATGAACTTTTATAGACTGCATACTTTGCACTGTAAAATAGTATCGGTTATCGAGCTCTAAAGCATCATTTTCAATTTCTACCCACCCCGTATGTGCTGCCTCAGATTGTAAATCTACTTGTAGGTTAAACGCAGCGTCCGTGCTGTCATTAGGTTCAATATCTACTTGCATTGCTTCAGCTTTTCGTCCATCAATATACAGATTAACAGGTAAGTTTTCTATGCGTTCTGTAGTAAAATTGTGAACCCGTGCTACCAGTTCAGTATCTTTCTGTTCAATGAGGACAACAGGTGGAACGTTGATGTCAGTAATTGCTCGATTTTTCGGTTGTTCTTCTCCTACATTGACGAATTCTATATCAACATCCGGACTAAGGCGATCGGTTTCAAGGAAGTTTTCCCATCCACTTTTTTGTAAATCTCCAACGAGGTATATCTGTTTCTGTCCGATTGAAATTCCTTTAAGTATTTCATCAGCGGTTTGGATAGCATCAAGATAATCAGTCGTATAATTGGTTGTTTCTGCATTTTCTATAACTGTCCTGATATGTGTATGTTCAGTTTCTAAAGGTAGAACTTGCCTTGCTTTGTCTGCCGATAGGATTAGTGCAGTTGCATCCGCACTATCCAAGCCGTTGAGTCGGTTGATCGCCTCTTTTTTTGCCCGTTCAAAAACACCTTCATACTGCATGCTGTAGGATGTATCCAGAATGATAACTGCATTCCGCACTCCCCCTAATTCCGGTGCAGTGGCTGGGTCTTGTGCGACAAATGGACGCGCAAAAGCAAAACCGAGGAGTAACAACATCAATATACGCATGAGCAGCAGCAGCAACCTTTTCAGGCGATGCCGCTGCACATTCGTTTGATGTGACATCTGAATAAATCGGATAGTGCTAAATACCAGACGGCGTGCACGTTCACGGTTTAGTAGGTGAATTATGAGCGGTATAGATGCGCCGACTGCGCCCGCAATAGCAAACGCTCCTGCTAAAAAACCCATCGCGTGAATCTCCTTCTTTAAGTTTCCTCGGTTATTGGTATAGGTTCAGTGAACTCTCTACCATCCTTTTTCGCTTGTATTCTGCGGCGATCCCATTCAAGAATTTCAAGAATTTTTTGGTGATATTCTGCTAATCTTTCTGCTCTAGCTTCTGCTAATCCTATAGCATATCCTTCTGCAAATCCTTCTGCAAATCCTTCTGCAAATCCTTCTGCAAAGATTCTATCTCTGTATTTTTTGGCATAGCCTAACATGATACCCTCCCATGCCGGATGTTCTATTGCGATTCATCGGACTCTAAGGTATCTTCAAGGGCAGGTATAGGTTCAGTGAACTTTCTACCATCCTTTTCCGCTTGTATTCTGCGGCGATCCCATTCAAGAATTTCAAGAATTTTTTGGTGATATTCTGCTTTAACTTCTGCTTTAGCTTCTGCAAAGACTCTATCTCTGAAGATTTTGGCATAACCTAACATGATACCTTCCCAGGGATGATATTCTATTACGATTCATCGGACTCTAAGTTGTCTTCAATGGCAGGTATAGGTTCAGTGAACTCTCTACCATCTTTTTCCGCTTGTATTCTGCGGCGATCCCATTCAAGAATTTCAAGAATTTTTTGGTGATATTCTGCTTTACTTTCTGCTATAGCTTCTGCTTTAGTTTCTGCTATTCCTTCTGCTTTACCTTCTGCAAAGACTCTATCCCTAAAGATTTTGGCATAACCTAACATGGTACCCTCCCATATATGTGCGAAAATAAAAAACCAACCGACTATTAGCGTCATTAACACTGCCATTCGTGTTAATATTGTATCACCAAGTAGTTCCAGTTTCCAGTCAGTCAATAATTCAAGCAAAGTGTTAGTGATGATTAGGGTTAAGAAGATTCCGACAAATAAATTGAACCATTTTCGTGGAATTCTGACTAACGACACAAAATCATGTTCAGTGTTTGACATATCTTCAATTATACTACAAAATTTGTTATTCAGCAAGCGAGAAGAAATTACACACAAGGATTTGCATGAGTCCTTCTAAATAAATCCTTGCCGCTTCGCTAAATATGAGGAAAGCGATCTATCAATCGGCGTTGAGGTATTGATTATATTGTAATCTATATCCGATTGGTTCAAAGTCGTCCTATAATGGTGAATGAATTCGTTAAAATTACTGAGATAACTTTCCTGAATGACCTTTGGTGTGGTGATGATCTCTTGGTCGGTCTCAGAATCAACAAAACGGATCAACTTATCAAATTCAAATGCCACTTCCTGCTCAGATAACACATGAAATACGATAACTTCATGCCCATCGTACCGAAGATGTTCAAGCCCGTCAATCACCTCATCAGGATTATCATCGTAAAGGTCTGAAATGAGAATTACCAATCCCCGTTTCGTTAGCCGTTCCGCAATTTGATGGAGCGGTTCACCTATACGCGTCTGCTTCTCTG
The DNA here is from genome assembly GCA_965205065.1 of Candidatus Poribacteria bacterium. Lineage (GTDB taxonomy): Bacteria > Poribacteria > WGA-4E > WGA-4E > WGA-3G > MSPOR6. The sequence continues at coordinate 1,225,039 of CBDBFT010000001.1, forward strand.
TCTGAAGGTTTTCGAGTGTCAACAGTATGGAATGCATGTGTGAGGCACTACTCCGTGCGGGTAAGTATTGATGTACTTTATCGTCAAAATAAGCGAACCCCACCGCATCCCGTTGTTTTGCCATAAAATATGAAAGAGAAGCGATCAAAAAACTTGCGTAGCGCAGTTTAGACAAAGGTTCACCGGCACCTGTCGATTCGTCTTGTGGTAAAGCTTCTATTTCATCTAAATCCTCCGGGGAGGGATACGCCATAGATTCACTCGTATCTAACAGAATATAGCAGTTGAGATTTGTCTCTTCTTCAAACTGTTTGATGTAGTATCGGTCAGTCCTGCCGTAAACTTTCCAGTCAATATGTTTTGTATCATCCCCTGGCATATATTGTCTGTATTGTGAAAACTCGACACTAAACCCGTGGTATGGACTTTTGTGTAATCCAGAAATAAAACCTTCAACGACATATCTTGCGATGAGTTCAAGATTTCCAATTTGTGCAAGAATTGTAGGATTTAAGAACCGTCGTCCTTCTATTGTTTGTTGCATTGTGTGATCCTTGTGTTATTTTTTTCTTAGAACAAGCAGGGTAAGATCGTCAAATTGGTCTGCGTCCCCTTGAAAGTCCATGACTGACTCATAGATTAAGTTGCAGATACTCGGTGCATCTCCACCGTGGCTGTTTTTAGCGATCTGTTCAAGCCGTTCCTCATCATAGAATTCATCATCAATATTGACAGTTTCTGTAACCCCGTCAGTATAAAAGATGACAAGGTCACCGCTTTCAAGTTTCGTTTGTTCAGCTTCGTATTTAGCGATGAGTGGTACCATATCATTCGGAAACATGCCTAAGGGTAAGCCGCCTACATCTTCTCCCAACCATACGATGCTTCCGCCATTTTTCACAATAATCGGCGGATTATGTCCACCATTGAGTGTTGTGAGCATATCGGTTTCGGGGTTGAGATGGCTATAGAAGAATGTAGCATATTTTTCTTCTGTTCCGCTGACATAGAGTAGTGAGTTCAGTGTCATCGCCATGTCTATGAGTTCATTTTTCATATCGATGGTATGGTCATCTTCACGTCCTCTTGCGCTTGATAATTCAGATAGCAATCCTGCTCGTAGGGTTGCCATCAGAAGTGCAGCCTGCATTCCTTTTCCTGAGACATCGGCAATAGCGAGTCCCCATCCACCAGTTACCAGCTCTATACAATCAAAATAGTCTCCACCAACTGGACCGCGTGGTTCATAATGTCCTGCGACCTCATATCCCGGTATATCTGGAAGTGTATCAGGAATAAGGTTTTCTTGAATCTTCCGTGCTTCTTCCATCTCTGTTTGTAGCTGCCGTGCTTCAAGTGCTTCTTGATGTAGATGTGCATTTTCGATTGCAACACCTGCTTGTTTTGCAAATGAATCGATGAGGATTTCATCTTCATCCGTAAATTCAGCGGTTCTTCCACCCCGTTCCTCTTTATCACCGACGACGAGAACACCTAATATATCACCATCGCGTCCTTGGATTGGACCTGCCATCAGATTTCTACCGCCGAATAGATTATCAGTTTGTGTGAAACATCGGTCTGTTTTCCCTTCTTTAACAACACCTGCTAACATATCTAACGAGGTTCTTGCGTCAGGTTCTTTTACTTCAGGGGTATCACTGTCCAGCGCAATTGATAACGCATCTTTATCGTCTTCACTTGGGTCTTCAGAAATGAGTGTCGGCGGGAATACATATCGGAGTTCAAGTTTCTGTTGTGCTTGTTGTATCAACATCAACCCGCCAACATTTGCATCCAATAGCGCGACAGCTTGATGAACGACCTGCTCAGCGGCATCCTCAGGTTGTAACAGTTGACATATCTGAGGTGCGCTCTCTGCTAACATAAACAGTCGGAACTTTTCACTCTGTATACCTTCAACAATACGCGAATAGGCAATGGCGATTGAAATTTGGTGTGCAAGAATGTGGAGTAACTCCAGTTCCCATTTTTCAAATTGTGCGCGACCAAATAATCTTCCTAAACTCAGGATACCGAGAAATTCGTCGTGTATCTTTAGAGGTACCCATAAACGATGTTTTACATCGCCATCCATCAACTCAGCGTTTCGCTCTGTAAATTGTTGTAATGACTCTGGTGGTGAATCTAAAGTAATTAGAGAACATTCAAGCAGAGTCTCTACTTCTGTCTGTTCTATCTCAATAGGCGGTATCTCTGACTCTGGTGTTGAGGCGGCAAGCGTTAGGTAATTATCTGAGGGGTGAAAACAGTAAATGGCACCACTACTTGCTTGAAGCGTGCCAAGTGTAATGCGAAGATAGGTTTTACTGGAGACGTTAAAATTGCTATGACCAGAGATGAGCGTCTGACCTAACTGTTCCAGTTCTGATAGACTAAATATAAGACGTTGTATTGTTTCTTCTGCTGAACTTACGCGCATGTGGCTTGTTCCTTTGTCTTTATGGAACTTAATGTATGCCGTTTATGATGCTGAATCATGCTGCCCCGTTTAGGTGGGATACGGCGGTTAGCACATCATTCGTTTTTGAACGTGTTAAACTCAGAGCCGTTAGAAGTTAGCGATAGCTGTCTTTTCATCGGGAAAAATACCTGCATATTTTGCTATTGCCATCATGCGAAAAGTGCGTTCTTGCGTGGCGGACAGTCCACAGAAATTTAACGTTCCTTCCTTTTCTTCCAGTGCCTCAATAATCTCTATCAGAATAGATATACCTATACTGTTAATAAGTGCAGTTTTGTCCAAGTTAATGACCAATTGCGTATATCCTTTTTCTATGAGTTCTAAGGCTTTCTTGGAAAGTTTTTCTCCGAGTGCATCGTTTAAATAACCTGCTGTTTCTAACACAGCGTACTGGCGTTCAGCACGGATCTGAATATCTAATTTGTTTGCCAAACTTTACCTCCTTAACAAACAGTGCAACTGCTGAATAAAGACACTACGCAGTCTTACTTTTTACCATACTAATCGTTGTACCGTTTTCTCCACTCATAATATCAACGCTGTCCATTAGGGCATGGATGATCTCTAACCCCCATCCCCGTTTCCGCATATCCTGATGTAAATCTGGTTTGCTGTTTCTGCGTTGTTTTCTATTTTCAGGGGAGAACCCTACTCCTTGGTCACTGATCTTGAATTCCAACCCATCAGTTCTCATGATATACTTGATGATTACCTGTCGGTCTGGACTCTGACTATGCTCAAAAGCGTTTATGCAAGATTCAATCAATGCTACTTGGATTTCCTCAATCTCTACTTCACTAAAACTCATTGATTCAGCGATGACTGACGCTAACTGAGCAGCAGCAAGTTCCATATCCGGGCGCATCGGTATCGTCAGGAGCACTTGGTCATTGGAATTTTTAGTTGCCACGCTAAGTTGCCTCCTTGGTCAATAGTTTGAATTCTAATTTGTTCTGTCTCATAGTGTATCTAATTGGGACCATTTGATCTGGCGTTAGACAACGTCAATACATCTATTAGGAACAGTTCAATTCTCATGTGTATTTTAATAGGATACCAGAATCTGCAAAATATTTCAAGCTTTGAATTTATATCGTGAATGTGTATAGATTTAATTGATCGTGTCAATATTATTACATGTAAAACGATTAAAAGTCAACATACATTTCAGTTAGGACAATTCCGATGCGATATGTATAAAGTTCTCAACTTAATCAGGCGGTTTTGGTTGTGAATCAAATCCATAGATTCTACGCATGACAGGTGTTGCACGTTCCTCAACTTCAGGTTTTAGATTATGAACAAAGTCAAACATCGGTTTAACGAAAGACCGACAACAGAAACAGATGAGTGCAACACGTTGCCTGTCTGTGCGATTCGCACCTGCTGAATGCCATACTGCTCCATTAAATAGGAAGACAGACCCCTTTGGGGCAGAAAGCCGTACTTCATCAGGATGGTGTGTAGTTCCTTGCGGCGGTTTTATCTGTTGCAGATGAATACCCGGAACATGTCTTGTTCCGCCGTTTTCCGGTGTAAAATCATCAAGTAACCACAGACTGTTCGCAACTAAAGGAAAACTCGGTAGCGGTTCCGGCATGCCACCTAATACACTATCAACGTGATACCCGCCATCAGGTGCGCCAGGATCAATGATATTGGATGTCAACGTGCTTAACGTGTAGTCAGTACCGAGTAGATGCTCAAAGAACGGCATTACCTTCGGATGCGCAACGAGATGTTCATAGATTTCACCTTTGTTCATCAGCCAACGGACGTGCTGTCCTGAATCGTTGGTATGCCGTAGTGCGGAACCGCTCTGTTTCTCTTGTTCCGCTAACCGAAGAATATCGGCTCTATACATTTCGATTTCTTCTTCAGAAAGCACATCTGGAATGACGATACACCCCTATTTATCCAATTGCTGCTTCTGTTCTTCGGTTATGTTCATTGCGATTCCTTATGTGTTATTGAACTTGTGGACGGCACACGTAAGAACGGCACACGGAGTGTGCCTACTACTATGCAAAAGAACGGCACACGGAGAGTGCCTACTACTATTAAGCTGCAAAGGTTTTTAGGCATTCCTCATAGACCTTAAATCGTTCACCCTCATGTTCTTCGGCATCAACGAGTTTTAGCCACAACGCGCTATCCTTCTTTTTACCACTCAATTGACGACGACTTCCAAGATTGGATGGGTCTGGTCCATTCCAAACCACTTCACCCCCTTGGAGATAGATGAATTCTCCACGGTATTTGTCTATCATATTTTTCTGATTATCAAGATAGACTAATCCTTGTTCACAAGTGGTGCGACGCCAGTTAGATACCATCTGAGGTGTATCGGTCTCAACAGAATCAAACTCCGCTAAGGGTGCCGCTACCTCACTCTCCCAATCAATCTCATCTAAGTTGACAGTCCCGAATCCGCGCTGTGCAGCGATAAGTATATGGTTTCGGTCACGTTTAAACGGAGGCGTGGGCCAATCGGATGCTGGATCATGTCCCATCAAGTGCATGCCGACGGTGTCAGTAGCAATCGGATGATCGCCTGCGATAAGCGCATTACAAATCCTACCTTCACCACCCCACTCGCGTCCCCATTGACCTGTTAGAGCATCAATGATATTGAGACACGGTTTAGTTATCAACGCAAGGTCAGGTAATACATAAGACAGACGGATAAGGTGATGATAATAACTCCTCGTCCGTCCTTCAGGAAGCAGCATCGGTGGCAATCCGAAAAGGTTCTTCGTGCACAACGTAATTCCCATAAAAGCATGGTTTTTCATCTTTGCAACGGAAATAACAGCATCAGCATCCTCAAAACAGGCACTCAACGTATACCGATCAAACATTGAACCGCCACCTGGTACATCGTAGATCTTAAAGGGTGGGAGATTTGAATCGACAAATTGCACTCCGAATTCCTTGAGATGATGTTCGTAATTGAAACCTGGTGGCATTCGATTTCCGTGTGTATACGGGTTTGTATCGGTAGCGATCAGTTGTGCTGTTGTATGTTCCTTGAGCAAGCGTAGAAACGCGCGACACACAGCGTCATCAACCAATTCTCTACGTCTGCCTTCAAAATAGATGATCCGTTCATGGGGTTTCATCATATTAAACTTGATGACGACCTTTTTCGCGTTCTCAATCGGTTTCCATGATTTCGTGAGTGGGTCGGTAATTCGCCTGAGTGTCTGGTATATCTCCTCTTCTGTTGCACGATAATCACAATGTGCTGCCCGTACTTTGAACTGTTTTTCTGTCATTGATTGCTCCTTATAGAAATGCCAAATTAACCGTAACACTATGTAAGTTTCTTTATAGATATTATGCATAATAGCAGCTTTGTTGGATATTTGCAATATGTTTAATTAGTTTTCAGTTGAGAGACGAAACATATCACGAAATTATGGATTATCTACCAGTGTGTTTAAATCCCACAAAAGTATGCTGCCATCACGGCAAGCACTTGCGATTGTCTTTCCATCAGGTGAGAAGGATAATCCGGTAATCAGATTCGTATGTCCAATAAATGATTTGATGGTCTGTCCGGTGGATATGTCCCAGATATGAACGACATCATCATTTCCAATTGCGATGACTTCACCATCTGGTGAATAAGCTAAAGTTTGAACCCAAATGTGATGCCCTTTGATAGTCTCCAAGAGTTCCTGTTTTTTTGTGTCCCATATATAGACGGAACCGTTATAGCCGCCACTTGCAAAAGTTTTACCATCAGGCGAGAACGCAACAGTGTAGACACCGCGATTGTGTGCTTCAAGTGTGTTAAGGAGTTGACCGGTTTTGACATCCCATACCCGAACGGTGTTATCATTGCCACCGCTTATAAGGATACTGCCATCAGGTGAAAAGTCCACGCCATGCACATAATTATCATGTTCAGAGAGTTTATTGCGTCGCACTCCAATTATGTTCTGTTGAATTTTGCGCGTTTCCCATATACCCACAGCATGATCCAGACTTGCTGTCGCATACAGACTGCCATCAGTTGAGATGGATACATCAAATATCTGCCCGGAATGTTTAGCAAATGAAACCAAAAACTTTCCAGATTCTACATCCCAGAGTCGACCATATTGTGCATCGCCACTTGCGACTGTTTTTCCATCTGGAGAAAACTTGACTGATTGCACTGTGCCTATGAGACCAGATATTTTTTTCTGTTGTTTACCTGTGATTGGATTCCAGAAATTGATACTATTGAAGTTGCCACTTACCAGCGTTTTACCATCGGGAGAGTATGCGACAGAATATACATTAGAAGTAAAATCATCTATTGTCTTCGTTGTTTTACCAGAAGCGAAATCCCAAAGATGTATTGTTCCATCATCTCTCACACTGATTAATGTGTTTCCGTCCGGTGAATATGTCACGGAGATTATTGTTCCTTCTGTTCCGATTTTCTTAATTAATTTTGCAGTTGTAACATTCCATATACAGATTGAATTGTTATCTAATCCGCTTGCGAGTGTTTTTCCATCTGGTGCAAAAGCGAGTGAGTAGACACTGTCCATACTACTTTCAATTTTACAGTTCTGAATGAGTTCCCCCGTACGTCCATCCCAAATACAGATTTTTCCACGGCTACCTGTTGCAAAGATACTTCCTGTGGGAAGACATGCAACTGTTTCAACATTTACCACACCGTGTTCTTCATGATTGATGGATTTTATTAATTTTGCTGCGTTTGCATCCCAGAAACAGACAGTATTACCATAACGGTATGAACCGCTAACAATCACTTTTCCATCAGGAGAAAACATCAAAGCATGGACATTATCGGAGTGTCCTCCACCGAGCACTGTAAGAAACTCGCCAGTGTCCAACTCCCATAGTCTTACAGTATCATCATCGCTTGCAGTTGCCAGCATTCTACCATCTGAACTGATGGAAACATCATTGACATCGTCCCGATGACCGATGAAACTTGCTTTGTGTTGTCCTGTTTCTGTATCCCATGACAATGCTGTGTTATCATCACTTGCTGTGACCAATATTTTACCATCAGGACTGAAATCTATTGAATTGATGGGACCTGTATGACCGATGAATAGGTCTACTATTTCATCTGTTGGCAGGTCATATATCCAGACACCGATTGAACATGCAATTGCAATTCGGTTTCCATCTGGAAAATACTTGACCTCCGTTGCTCTACCTTTTCCTATTCTACCTTTCGCACCCATCGGTAAAGTCCACTGGTCCATCATTTCTGCATCTGATTTAATTGGACTGAATGTTAGGATAACTGTTAAAACGACTAATACCCGTTTTACCATTTTCATATTCTGGGCTCCATTTTTGATGTATTCCATGTCTGAATCCAATTCATTCAACTATTTTTGGGATAGGTATTGATTAAACACGATTGAAGATCCCATAGAAATACCGCTCCATCAGCACCTCCACTTGCGAAGGTTTTCCCTATCGGACTAAATGAGAGAGAATCTATATCTGCCATGTGTCCACCTAAGACTACACGCAATTTTCTTGTGTAAGCATCCCATAACCTTATTTTTTCATCTTCTCCTGCAGCGGCAAGGATACTCCCGTCTGGAGAAAATGCGACTGCGTAAACGTGACTCTGAACTTCCAGAGTTTGCATAAATTCACATGCATGCATATCCCAAAACCGTATTGTTTTATCAGAACTACCACTCACAAGGATTCTTCCATCTGGTGAGAAAGCGATCGATTCAACGTTTGAGGTATGTCCATTGAGTGTCGTGAGAGGGTGTCCTGTATTCGCATTCCATAAGCGTACGGTATTATCCATGCTGCAAGTTGCCAGTGTTTGTCCATCGGGTGAAATTGCGATATCATCAACCCGTTCAGTATGTCCAGTTAATTTCGCCAATTCTTCTCCTGTATCAATGTCCCATAGACGAATGGTTTTATCATCACCGCCACTTGCAATTGTTCTGCCGTTTGGTGCGAACGTCAATGCTTGTATCATATCCTGATGTCCGGACAAGGTTCTGCGTTGTGTTCCGGTATTTACATCCCAAACAAAAATCTTTTCATCCCTGCCTGCTGTTACAAGTGTAGTACTGTCGGATGAAAACGCGACTTGGTCAACGCAGCTATCATGCGCATCTAAAGGTGTGCGTTCTGTTAAGGTATCCAAGTTCCATAAGAAGAGTGATTTGGTGTTACTGCCGTGTGCAAAGATACTCCCATCAGGAGAGAATGCTGATGCTGCGATCCATTGGACATGTCCTGTTATTTTTCCCTTTTCAGTGCGACTGTTAATATCCCAGAAACGAATAGTACCATCTACGCTGGAGCTGGCAAAAGTCTTACCGTCAGGAGAGAAAGCAGTTCCCCAGACCGCTCCCTCATGTCCTGTCAGGAGTGTATGTTCTGTTCCTGAATCAGCATTCCAGATCCGTATGTTATGGTTGTCAACACCACTGGCGATTAGCCTACCTTGATATGAGAATGCAATGTGCCCAATATGTTTTGGACCAAGGTCAATAGTCTGCAGCAGTTCACCATTTTGGACATCCCACAGAATGAGTTTGTTATCATGACTTCTACTCGCCAAAATAACACCGTTTGGAGAGAAAGCGACTTGCCAGATAATACCTTCATGTCCCGTTAGGGTTGAAAGAAGTGAACGCGTCTGAATATCCCAAAGTCGTACCGTCTTATCCTGACCTCCAGTTGCGAGGATTTTACCATCAGGTGAAACTGCTATGCCATCAACATCGCCTGTATGTCCAGTTAGAGTAAATAGTAAACGCGCTGATTGTCTGTCCCAACAGCGGATGATACTATCCCACGCAGCAGTGAAAAGCATTGTACCGTCAGGTGTTAGAACGACATCTGACACCTCTTGTAGTTTTTGTTTGATATGAACTTGCCGTTGTCCAGTATGTGTATCCCAGAGAGATATGGTCTCATCCCAATTATGTGATACAAGCGTTGTACCGTTCCACGCTGAGGGGAGAGGTGTTGTTCTATCATCTGCGGCTCTGAGTAGCATAATTTCTTTGCAGGAATTCACATCGTATAACCAGAGTCCTAAAGCCCCCGTGACTGCCAACTGGGATCCATCTGGAGAGAACATGATGCGTCCAACTGCCCCTTTGGTCAGTCGTGCGATTGCGCCTGGAGGTAGTCCCCACTGTGTGTAGGGTTGTGTTTGTTGTCTATGCATATATTTTGCCTTCTAATTTATTGATAGGTTTTCATTTCTGAAGGATTAACTTTCTGTTAAATCCTCCTAAAGGTAACGCTGAGTTAATCGCATTTTGCGGGGAAATCCTGTAATTTCGTAGTGTGTTTCCTTTCAAAATCGTACCATATGGTACGAAATTTCGTACCGTGGTACGATTTGGTACATTGGCTATGGCGTTAGTTACAGTAAGGTTTTGTAGCGTGTTTTTTGACAGAGTCATTTTTTTTAAATTCCCAAATGGTACGAAATTCTCACCATGTTGGAATATGCATGAAAAAAGTTGGTTTTTTCTGATTTTATTATCATTTTTTATCATTCTGAAAAATAGCATTGTCAACACCTATTGATATAAACTTTATGCAAGTTATTATATAACACAAACTAATTTTAACATATAGAAAAACACTTGTCAAGTTAAAATTGAAAATGAATGGATTTTTTTCATTTTTTGGTTAGTTGCCTTTATCAATATCGCCAATTTTCGTGTGCTAACGGTGCTTTGTTGAGTTCATCTCTATAGGCACGCCACTGCGGTAAGAAAGTGTCCATCAACTCACGAAATCGGTCATTATGGTGACGCTCCAACAGGTGTGTCATTTCGTGGACTAATACATACACCAGACACGAATTCGGTTTCTTCGCCAGTTCAAGATTTAGCCAGATACGTTTCGCTTCAATATTACAAGAACCCCATAGCGTTTTCATTTTCTTAATGCGTGTTTCATTGACGGATACTTCCATCTTTGACTCATACTTTTGGATTAGTGGTGGCAGTTGCGAACGGAGCTGCTCACGATACCACGCATGAAACACCGCTTCCCGTTTGTCCCGATTTGTTCCCGGACGTACCGTGAGTCCTATTCTGGTGTTATTGAGTACCTTGACGGATGGTGGACAATTCTGTTCGGTTACGTCAAGCCTGTAACGCCTCCCCGCAAAGTAGTGGCTTTCGCCTGTAACGAACTCACGATACGATTGACGTTGCTGTTTGGTAAACTCCGTCTGCTTCTTCCGAATCCATTCCAAGCGCGATATAATTGCCATACGGATAGCGTCATCATCAAACCGCAAGGGTGCGGATACCCTTATCTGTCCGTTTGGTGGGTGGACACCAATATAGAGATGCTTGATGTCCTTGCGTATAACCTCTATGGACAGTCCGCGCACCTCAATCTGGTATTTGTTAGTTTTGGTATTCATAGGAAGTTGTTACCGGCGAGGTTAGGAAATCTTGCCTACCGTGGTAGAATGTCAATAAGAGATCGCAAACTGGAAAGTTTGCGGTACAAAGAAAAAACCTTGCCTACAGCGGTCGAGTATCAATAGTCGTTCTGGTTCATCACAAGCTCAAAGATGGCGTCAAGGTCAAGGTTCTCATTACTGAATTGATCATCAATCACTTTTGCGATGGCGTTGCGGACCTCCATTCTTTTGGCATGTGTTCCGCGCCAATCGTGTTTCTTCGTGCGGCGGATGGCATCGTCAATAGTGAGTGCTATCTCCTCTTGACGGTCCGCAGTTGCATCTTCCAAATTATCATAAAGTGCCTGTAATGCGTTGGTATTGATGCGTGCTCCGTATGTAAGTGTGTTTGGATCGTTAACTTGTGCGCTCAGTGCTTCAATCTCGGACAGATAGGCACGATAATCCATTGCACCCTGTGTGCGTTGATGAATTAACTCCTCAAGCAGTTTCGACATATTTGCATAGTACTTTGGATTGATGTCGGACTTGTCAACGATAAGCCGCCGAACGTTGTTTTCTATTGTTGCTGCGATTGCTGCTTCATTGGTACGAATACCTGTCGGTAACGTCTCAATCGCTGAATCTCTTTCTTTAACAAGCAGTTGCACAAGCGGTATATTGTCAAAGATTGAGAGTGTCTCGCTCTCCTCCGCCTGAATATAGGTATCCAGCAGATGCCGCATGTCCGGTTCATAGACTTTCAGGTCAACATAATCACCGCTTGCCAACTTGATTTCTTGGCGGATGTTCTCGTAGTGTGCCACCTCAGTTTTAATTTCTTGTATCTCGGTATCTGTATATCCTGCTTCGTGCATTTCGTTTGCGAGGTTTGCATAGGCGCGTAGGAATGCTGCTACCAACTTATAGAGGAGTATACGTTTCTGCTCATTTGCCTTGAGTTGATCGAGATTTCCACTTTCTTCACTACAGAAATAACGGATGTAGGCGGTGGTATCTTTTGGGGGTTCAACCGGTTCACACAACGCTTTAACTTTCTCGCGTGTTTCCTCCAATCGTTCTCTTGCTTGTTGAAGTCTGTCCTTTAACAAGCCTTTCACGTCTTCGGTGTCATAGTTTTCAAAAGCCTCACCTGTGTAATCTGTAATTGCCATTTCAAGTGAACGGAACAGGTCTTTGTAGTCTACAATGTAGCCGTATTCCTTATCATCTCCGTGTAGACGGTTGACACGGCAAATCGCTTGGAACAAACCGTGATCCTGCATGTTTTTGTCAATATAGAGATAAGTTGCTGGTGGCGCATCAAATCCTGTGAGAAGTTTGTCAACAACGATCAGGAGTTTCATTTCCGCAGGTTCTTCAATGAATCGTTTTTTTATCTCTTGTTCAAACTGATCTGCTTTGTGCATCGCGGTATTTTCGGGTTCGTTGAAGTGTGCAGCCAACATTACTCGGTAAATATTATATTCTTTCTGCCTGTCGGTAGTTCCTTTCCCCGTTTCTTCACCGGTGATAGATTCTGTGGTAGGTCTGTATGAGGTGATGACAGCGCATTTTCCTTTTAGTTCTGTGTCCTGAAACATCTCATAAAACCGGCAGGAAGAATAGATGCTATCAGCAACGAGCATTGCATTCCCGCGTCCGTTTTTCAGTCGGTCCCGTGTTTCCATATCAAAGACGATGTCGGCGACGATTTTTTCTAATCGTTCCCTTGAACTCAGTAGTTTCTGCATTGTGCCCCAACGTTCTTTGAGTTGCGCCTTTGCCATATCGGTTAACCCTGCGGTTTTACTGTCAAACCACTGATCTATCTTGTCTTGGGATGTGATACTCGTGTCAATGTCGCGTGCCTCATAACGTAGGTCTAACACAACGTCGTCTTGGACAGCCTCATCGTATTTATAGGTGTGGATATAAGTACCGAAGGTTTCAATACTTCGTTGTTTATCGCTTTTGAGTAGCGGTGTGCCAGTAAATCCGATTAACATTGCATTGGGAAGCAGTGTCTTCATTGCCTTGTGAAGTTTACCGGACTGTGTGCGATGGCATTCGTCCACAAATACGAAAAATTCACCCTTGGGGTGGAAGTCTTTGGGCAGCTGCTTTTCAATTTCTGTAACGTATTTATCAACATCGGAGTCGGTAATTTCGCCGGACCTGCCAAATTTGTGGACAAGTGAACATGCTAACCGGTCTGTTGGATCGCTCAACACTTGGAGCAGATGTGCACCGTCCTTTGTTCGCTTCATATCTTCGTTGACGCCGTTAAAAACCTGCTCAATTTGTTCATCAAGTTCAATTCGGTCAGTGATGATAAGCACTCGTGCTTTGGCACTGTTTTCAAGAATCCATTTTGCCAACCAAACCATTATCAGACTTTTACCGCTGCCTTGTGTGTGCCAGATAATACCGCCTTCTCTGCTTTTGACGCGAGCTTGTGCTGCTTTCACACCGAAGAACTGATTGTGACGACATATCTTTTTTGTCCCCGAATCAAAAACGATAAAGTCGTGCAGGATTTCAAGGATACGTTTTTTATTGCATATCTGGCTAATTTCTCGGTGCAATAAATTATCACCGGCATCTGAGTGTGCTTTTGCTTCTTTCCACCGTAGCCAGTATTTCTCTGGTGTCTTAATTACACCGTAACGTAACCCTTGTGTTTCGTTTCCTGCCATTATGAGCTGCACAGTGCTGAAAAACCAACCGATGAACTCCTCCCTTTGATTCGTGAGGTTTTGGCGGATACCTTCGGAAACAGAAACCGTGGAACGTTTCAGTTCCAGCACACCGATTGCAATTCCGTTGACGTATAGCACAAGATCGGGACGTTTGGTGTGTTCACCTTCAAGTGTTACTTCTTCTGCGATGCCGAAATTGTTGTTGCTCGGATTTGTCCAATCTATTAGTCGCACGGTGATGTGTGGATCTCCGGAAGCGGGTTGAACCTTGACGCCGTAGCGCAGCAGACCATAAACTTCACGGTTTGCTTCGGACAACGTTCTGTTACCACCGATTGCTGCTGCTTTTTTCAATTGGAACAATACTTTTTTTATGATATTACTATCGTATCCTCTGCCTATTAGCCAATCGGTGAGCAGTGTTTCTTCAATGTTGCTGTTGTCTGCGCGGTCTTGCCAATTGCTGAGATATGTATATCCTAAAGCATCTTGGAAGAAATATATGGCGCGTCCTTGTGTGTTTATTTCTCTTTCGCCTACGGTATTCATGTTCCCCTTTTCCTTTCTACCCTTCCTACGAATGTAACAGTCGCGATTCGGAGATCGCTCCTACAGTTAGTGCAACATGGGCTGCATCTTATACTGCACATATACTGCATCTTATACTGCACATATACTGCATCTTATACTGCACATATACTGCATCTTATGATTTCAGTTTCAATAGTTTGGTTCTACCTTTTTCAGTCAACCGGTACTGCTGGCTTCGACTCCTGGGCGTATCTGGCAACGTGTATTCAATTATTTGGTCATCCAGAAGGTCTCGAATAACGTTGGAGAGATAACCTATTGGTTTCTTTTGACCTAATTTCTTGGACAATTCAGATTTTGCATTGGACCTTTGGCAAGCAGTACTATAACTCTGGCAGTGACTCTGGCAATGACTCTGGCTGCCCCTTAATTTCCTGCTTCTGTTTCATACCGTCTCTAATCTATGTATCTGTTATCAAATCAATTGTTTAAAATACAGTCTCTTCTGTTCAAAAATTGGCAGGAAAGTATCAGGACTATCGTGTAATTGGGAATGGATCGGGTTAGCAGAGCCTATAGGTATTGTGCTTTTCTTTTCAGTAATCCCTGCTATACCTACAAATCGGTATTCATAATCTTCAAGAAAGTTGTTAGCTGCCCAGAATTCTGTTCCCACAGATTTGTAGTAGTCTATTACGCATTTTGCGCCTCTTAATTGTGAAATGACTTTATCTTTATCTAAATTACTACTTTTAATTTCTATACAGATAATCCATTTTTTCGTATTTTCGTTTGACACAATTGCGAAATCTGCCCGTCTCCGTTCATCCTTTAAACCGTTAAAGATAACTTTTTTGGGTTCAAATGCCTCGGTATTAATCACAACTGAGTTCTGAGGGAGGTCTGTGATTTCCACGGTTGTTAGACTCTGTTTGTCCTTTAGTTCAACAGAAAACTGGTTTCCTTTTGTTTGTAGTGGAACCCGGACAGTGCCTTTAAGCATTTCGTGTAATATATCAATATCGTTCACAAACGTTACTCTCTTCCCCATACAATATCTTGCTGAATCCTATTCATATCTTCAATGGTTTCGTCAAAACTACTGACTTTAATACCATATTCTGGATGAATGTCTACTGGTACAAGCGTGTACCCTCTACTGCGCTTTTTCCGACCTTCTTCTAATGGCAGTAATGCTCTTTCTGCTACATATACTTTAACTTGATTAGCACTGATAAGTTCACTGTTCTGATAGTTATTTTCTTTTATAATTCTCTTAAGATGTGGTTTGTCTTTATTCAGCATGATAAGGGTATTTAGTTCTTTAACGATGTAATCACTGTGAGTGGTAATAAAGACTTTTACTTTCAAGTTTATGAGACGTGCAAATAGTTTGGCGATACGTCGTTGGTTCTCTGGATGAAGATTCAATTCTGGTTCGTCTATTATCAGTAAATCTCCCTCTTTTGCCAAACAACGGAGATAGAATCCGATGTCTAAGAGTGAACGGACAGCACTTGAACTTTCAAGCATAGTCAACTTGATTTGGGAACCTGTAGGAATAAAGTCAAGTTGGTCATTTTCAGTTATGATGTAATCTCCCCCAATAATATCTGCAAATTCTGCCAATATATCGGGGTGTTCTTTGGATATAAAACTCTCTCTTTTGGCAATATCTTCAAGTTCACGTGTAAAATCTGCATTATCTTCTATTGGCTGCGGGTAACTTTGGTAGACTTTGAATAGCAATTCCAAAGGATCTATTTTTTCGTCGGTTTGCACCATTTCTTCAAGTAATCTGTTCCGAGCAAAATTAAGCTCTCTACGAAAAATAGCTACGCCAGTCCGTTCAGCCGAAGAGATAAAGGTATTTGGAAAAGCATCAGCAAAAATAATTCTGCTGACAATCTGGAGAATAGCATTTTTCAGAAAAATAGGATCAATTTCTCGTTCTTCTTTTTTTGATAAAGTAAATATAATCTCTTGACTACCCTTACGTTTTGAAAAGGTAAGAAGGGGTTCTTGCCCGGGAACGATTGCCCCGTCTAATTCAGTTTTATATGGGTCAATCGATTCGGTCTGAATTTGAAATTCACTGTTCCGAAATCTGCCTGCTTTTGCTGCAAAAGTCTTGTCTAATTGATTAGAATATTCCTGGCAAGTCTCGGTCAGTACATCGGCAGATTCTTTGAAATACTGTTCTAATTCGAGTTTGATAGTACCATCTACAAGTAGGCTTTGAATTTGTTCATTGCTTACTGGAAATGAGATGAAGTTATGCCAAGATTTTAAGAAACCGTAGAGTGCATAAGCCGCATAGGTTTTTCCGGTGTTATTTTTACCACATATAATGGTCAAATCCCCCAAGGAAAATTCTGCATATTTTAGAATTCCAAGATTTCTTAACTGGACTTTCAAGTTCACGTTTCTACCTCCAATATCACTATTGCATTAACGTTAGTGTTTGTCTTAAGACCGAATCGGTGTGATGATGTTCAAGGATTACGTTCTAATCTGAATTATAATCTTTGTGTTGGATAGCATATCAGATATACCACCATAATACTGTTATTATACCACAATCTTGTCTTAGAGTGTAATCCGAATTTTCGATAGCAGTACCATCGCCTAATGTGCGTCAAACAAGTTGTTTAGGTACATAGCACTCCGCTGGAGTGCTGCCAGTTGGCAATCCTTTTTCTATAGACATATTGCTCCGCTGGAGCAAGGGTTTTGCGTTCCTTTTTTACGAAGTGACAAAAACTTTACACTCCTCATAGATCTTACGATTTGGATCATATAGCGTTTTTGTGCCACCGACATCTGCTGCCCGTTTCAGTTTATCCAGCACTTTTTTGATGATTCTGTCGTTGTGTCTTTGGGTGCGCAGCCATTTGGTCAGCAAAGTCTTGTCAATGTTGCTGTTATCCTCACGGTATTGCCAATCACCGAGGTATTCGTAACCTAATGCGTCTTGGAAAAACGTGACAAGTCGTCCCTGTATTCGTTCTTCTGTGTCGCCAACGGTGTTCATGTTCCCTCTCCCCTTCCTATACACATTTCCCACCACTGGTGCTGGAATTTTGTGTTTCGCAAACTTTATCCAATAATACGATTGCTGTAGCTTATGCCGCAACTTATGCTGCAGCTTAAGCCGCGGCTTAAGCTGCAGCATAAGTTGTGACTTAATTCACTTTTCTTAATTTCAGATTCAATAGTTCGGTTCTACCTTTGTCTGTCAACCGATACTGTTGCCGTGGACTTCTGCGTTTCTCTGGCAGCGTGTATTCAATCAGTTGATTATCCAGAAGATCTTGAAAGACTTTGTTAAGCTGACCTGGGATTCTCTTATGTCCTAATTTGTTGGACAATTCGGATTTTGACATTGAACCATCAGCAAGCAAGCTTAACACTTTTGATCTAAGGTCTCCAGGCAGTGACTCTGGCTGCACATTAATCTTCTCTGAAGATTTAGCACGCCAAATCGTTATCTTGAATCCACTGCTGTCGTTGAATTCCGGTTCGGGTAAACCAGCATCACGGCAACGACGGATCATGTCTAATGTCCCTGTCCCCATCTCTTCAATATATTGATTGGGATACAAAGAACGTGCAAGCAAACGGTTGCGGGGATCCGATTGGTGTGTCTCTCGCAGCTGTTCCAGAGTCAAAGAAGGCGGCAATCTACCCGGATTCAAAACCTCAAGTCGATCCGAGAACAGCATCACCTGGACGCTGGCATTACTGGTATAGTCCCGATGTGCTACGGCGTTGACGATGGCTTCCGTTACAACTTCCTTTGGTATTTCATAGGCGATAGGTGCTTGGGTGCTTTCAGCGCGTGTACCTACCCATAGATTGATTTTGCTAAGTACAAAATCCACTGCTTGATCAACGAGTTGAAATGCTGTACCGTTATAGATCTGGTGTGACGGAATTGGTTTTGCTACTTCGGTGCCGTGGTAGTGTGCACACTTTACCGACGAGGAAATCAGAAACTGCTGTGGTGACTTACCAAAGGCCAACATAGACGCGTTCGTTGGTCGTCCATCATTTAGGAGATTGAGGTGTACCAACAGTTCTTTCATTGATACATCTTCAGCTAGCGGGAAAGCCCTTGCACCACGGGCAATTCGGATAAACCGAGTCATCTGTTCCGTGTCAAGATCATCCAGAGATGCTTTCAAGCAAGGTGCTGCGTCAAAAGCCTCAGAACGCACAAGGTCTTTGCTATCAAGGTATTCAACCAATGCTGCATACAGTGCTGTTACTAACTCTTCTGATGTAGTGAAACGTTTACGGATGAGTCCGGTTTGTGCTTTACCGATGAGTCTCTGCATCTTTGGATGTCGGACGTTGTCATCTGTTCCTTTCACGAAAATGAGCCGGTGGATGCCGGAGACTGTTGCTTGATCAAACTCCCGTTCTGTTGGTGATATACCTTCTTTGTCCTTGTTTCCGTAGTCGTTGCCGAACAAGCCTACATAAAGGTCGGACTGTTCGACCTCATTTAGATAGAGCTCATCTGGGCGGCGATCTGATGCTGGCACGTCCTCAAACAGAAAGACATCAAAGAACCGCCGCATCAACGGGTCGTTCTGTAGAAAATCTCGTAGTGCTTTGCGTTCCTGTGCTAATTCTCTTTGAACGCTGCTGATGAAAATACGGATAGTGCTCATAATTATCCTATAATAATGTAGGAGTGATCTCTGAAACGCGAGAAGTCGGGCATCGAAATTCCCTTCTACAAGATGAAATTCTTAAATTGACACATAAGATTCGACAAACTTAACCTAACCTACAACTTAAATTATACCATAAATGACAAAAAAATACAACTATGAAGTAAATATTAACTTGACAAATGTTATTTGCTTATGTTATGACATGGATTACATAGGCTAAAACTGGAACAGGCAGTAGATATCTTTGCTGAAGGCTATTCGAGTTCCGCCGTTGTATCGCATTTTATAGAGACAGAAGAAAGTTTGAGGGAACAAGCGGAAGTCGCATCTACCGGTCTGGGGCATCAAGTTAAATTCGTTTTGATATATAGTCTATGATTTCGTTGCGGTCTACTTGCATGTTGGGAAACTGAACTTGGCATACATCATCAAAGCGCGTTTTTACTTTTCTATTGGCATCCTCCTTATTTTCAAAGATACCCAGTGGACAGTGAGGAATATTCCACACGTTAAAACGCTGCAATGCTATGGTAGCATCTCGGATCCTATCATTATTGAAAAGCGCATATACAAAAATAGGTTCAGGCAATCCATTGATTCGACAATCTACTGTGTATTTTTTGTCGGAATCGTGGTCTTCATCGTGCCAATCAAATTTCCTACGGTTTTCTGGGATGATTCCTTTCAGAAGCAATTGGAAATCATCCATGAATGTGGATTGGACTCGTTCTGTTGACAAGCAGAACACGTCCCCCATTCGGACAAGTGCTTGGGCAAAACAGTATAATGCATCGCCAAATCGATCGTCTTGAACTTTGAGAATTAATTCTCCAAAACGATCTTTAACGTTAAATGTATCCAGGGCATTTGAAATAATTTGATAGCGTTTACCACTGAACAACTTGCTCTGTTTAATATCGTAGGTAAGGTGCATGTAGGTATGTCCTTCATCTGAAAACACCCAACCTTCTGACTCTTTTTTTAGAACAACGGTTATGTGGTCACCATCATCAAACTTGAAGGGTGTAAAGACACGAAAACGGTCTTTGCCATCAGGTATCACCCTTATCTTATCTGAAACTTTATCAATTAGGTCTTGTTGTATAGATTTCATTGTCGTTGATTACACCTCCTAAAAAAGACTTGTTTGTGAATATTATACCATTTGTATTAAATTATATTCCATTTGCCACTTTTGTTATATAATCGGTATTTGTTATACTTGCAATAGTGGTTTCCGTATATTTTTTCAATATTTCGGTAAGTTTGTTCTGCATTTCTGTTATGGCTGTGAAGACATTTTCAAATAACTTTGCTTTTGTGTCTTGCCAAAGTCTTTCTATAGGGTTCAGTTCAGGACTATAAGGTGGTAGAAAAACCAAAATGACATTATCAGGTATTTGTAGAGATTTCCCGTGATGAAAACGCCCATTATCAAGAACAAGGACATTTAGAGATGAATGATAAACTTTAGCAAACTCATCAAGGAATACTTGGAAACAAGAACCATTGAGCAAAGGCATCTCAAGAAAGAAACTTTGTCCTGTTATCGGTTCTACAGCACCATATAGATAAAAGTTCTCATAAGTATAACTGACCTTAGTAATCGGTTTGATACCGGGCAAGGTAATACGCCGATATGAAACAGGCAATAAACCAAATCTTGTCTCATCTTGACAAAAGATCCGGATCGTTTCAAAAGAAGAAACTTTCTCTGAAATGGCAGTCTTGATTGTTTCTCCGAAGTTTTGCTTGAACTCATCACACGCTTTTTCGTTTTTTTTTTCGTGACTTTTGCGGGGCACCTTGAGTTTGGCATTCCATTTATAGTGGACTAAAGCATAAACAGCATGATAGTTCATTTTGACACCAAATGTCTCTTCAATATAATCTATAATCTGGTGGTAACTTGAGAAACCTTCCGGGTCTTGGAGTTTCTCACGCAAAAGTTCTTGTTGTTCTTTAGTGAGTTGATGAGGACGCCCAGAGGAATAATCTCGTTCCAAAAGTCCATTAAGTCCTGCGGAGGCATAAGTTGATAACCATTTTCCAACCGTTTTTCGGTGGACACCTATCATCTCTGCTGCTTCTTTACGAGTTTTTACCTGGCCGCTCCGATATAGATATAGCATTGTAAGTCTTTGCTTGTGAAAACCTTTTGGTGATTTTCTTATCAAACGCTTCAACTCTGAAACACTTTCTGTAATCTCTGGGGGTTTGATGTTCATTGATTTCTAACCTCTAAGTTGTAGAATTAAAAAAAGTATAGCAGAAATCAAAAATATATAAAAGGGAAAATATATAATTTAAATGGTATTATACCCATAAATTGGTCTGATTTCAAAACTACAGTGTATCTCTTTCTTTGTAGGAGTGGTATCCGAATCGCAATAAAAAAGTCGGGAATCGGAGTTCCCTCCTACAGGGATGCGACCCGTTTGTCTTTGTAGGAGCGATCTCCGAATCGCGACATATTTGTAGTCGGGAATCGGAGTTCCCTCCTACAGGGATGCGACCCGTTTGTCTTTGTAGGAGCGATCTCCGAATCGCGACATATTTGTAGTCGGGAATCGGAGTTCCCTCCTACAGGGATGTGACCCGTTTGTCTTTGTAGGAGCGATCTCCGAATCGCGACATATTTGTAGTCGGGAATCGGAGTTCCCTCCTACAGGGATGCGACCCGTTTGTCTTTGTAGGAGCGATCTCCGAATCGCGACATATTTGTCTTATCTTCTGTAGGAGCGATCTCCGAATCGCGACATATTTGTAGTCGGGAATCGGAGTTCCCTCCTACCAATCTGACATCTGAAATTTACATCGCCAATGCGGATAATCCTCTGCACGTTCCACAAGGTTTTCCTGACAGGGTTTTCGTAACAATAACGAATAATCTTGTTCAAAGATTCATCATGACGGATACCGTGGTCGTAGAAGTTAGCTTGCCAAACAGTCCCAGTCTGCTTGAGATGTGCGTTAATTTGGTTTGCTGTGAATCGTCTAAAAGATTGAATTAGTTGCGACAACGTTTTCTTATGCCCGAGTTGAAAAACAACATGAATGTGATCTGGCATCACCATGATACAGAGCCATTTGAGTTGTTTGTCAGTTTCAAGCCAATCAAAAGAATCATAGATAATGTTCGGGATGCCAGGGATTGTCAGGAGATGTGACCTGTTGTATGTGGCAAGTGTAATAGAATAATATGTACCGGGTATAGATTTTCTGCCTTTTCGCAATTGTTGATGGCCTTTATTGGGTATTTTATTCATGATTTGTTGATTTCCGTGTAGGCGCGATCTCCGAATCGCGACCATTGTGTAATCTTCTGTAGGAGCGATCTCCGAATCGCGACCATTGTGTAATCTTCTGTAGGAGCGATCTCCGAATCGCGATAATATAGTCGGGAATCGGAGTTCCCTCCTACAGGGATGCGACCCGTTTGTCTTTGTAGGAGCGATCTCCGAATCGCGACATATTTGTCTTATCTTCTGTAGGAGCGATTTCCGAATCGCGACATATTTGTAGTCGGGAATCGGAGTTCCCTCCTACAGGGATGCGACCCGTTTGTCTTTGTAGGAGCGATCTCCGAATCGCGACATATTTGTCTTATCTTCTGTAGGAGCGATTTCCGAATCGCGACATATTTGTAGTCGGGAATCGGAGTTCCCTCCTACCGGTTTTGTTTCAACAACCGCACTTTGCCAGTGAGGAGCTGCTGCATCATGCCCTGTTTGATGGCGATGGTTTTGTCTCTACGTTGTTCCAATGCGGCGATCTCGGCATCTATATCGGTGAGGACAGCGGCGATGGCGCGTTGTTCGTCTAAGCTTGGAGGAAATCGGACAGTCATTGCTCTGAATTTAGGTAGACTTATAACGTAGCGCGTTCCACTGCCTTCACATTGTCTGCTCGCTTGGTCAAGGAATTCCTTTGTGTTAAAAATGTAAGCACGAAAATAGATATCCCAATCCGTTTTCAACCGCAGACGCACAATATGATAACTGTAAACGCCATCGGAAATATCTTCTATAGCGACTGCAGAAGTGCCAATATCATCGGGAACCTCGGAAGAAGGTGTAAAGAAAACGTCCCCTTTTTCAACTGCACAGTGCCGAACCTTTTCCAGTTTTGCTGTTACTTCATGTGTCAAATCTTTTGAGTAAAGAAAAGTTTTGTTGTATACATCAAGATAGTTTACAAGCCGGACAGGAACTTCGTTAGAATTAACTTTTTTGTCAACCCCCGCGCCAGATATTTCACCAATTTCCCCTAATCGCTTTGTTTCCCACTCACCGCTGAAGCCGGGTAGGCGCGTTTTGCCGGTGAGCAGTTGCTGCATGGTGGCTTGCTTGATGGCACGCTTCTTGGCGATAAGTGCGTCCAATGCGTTGATTAACCCGTCTACATCTGACAGGACTTCGGCGATAGCGCGTTGTTCTGAGAGTGGTGGAAGAACTACAGAAATAGTCTTAAAGATATCCATTCCAACAAGGTTTCTGATTGCACCACCCTGGGTACTGTCAATGATTCTAATCTGAAATTCATCCCATTCAAACAGGATATAGAAGTATTGGTCATAGACGACAGTGTCATTGGTGGTAAGTTTCAGCAGTGCTTGATTTATTACTCCTTGAGGAGCATCAGATGGTAATTGAAAAATTCGACCTATTGTCCCAGAACAGCTAACTATGAAATCACCAGGTGTGACGCTGAATCTTTGCATTTCAGTATATTTGGACTGGTCAATGAAGTATGTTCCAAACTCTGTGCTCTTGTAAATGGCGTTTTGCTGCTGATATACTTTGAATCCAGAAGTAACGAAAGTGTCTTTTTTTAGCGTTCCTCCAAATGGTCCCCGAACAATTCCCTGTGGGTTGCATATATCACCCAACCGCTTCGTCTCCCATTCACCACTGAATCTTTGCTGATTACTCATGCCAATCCACTCCCATATTTGACAAATGCTTATCAACTTTCATGCTAAACTCTTGCACATTGCTTGCAAGAGATGGCAACGACTGTGCGTAACGTTCCTCTAATTCTTTCACGCGTTCGGTGAGGTTCTGCGTCAATCGCTGCACTTCACCGGTGATTGCTGCTTGGATTGTGGTGAACCATTTATCGTCAATCACGAATTGCTTGATTTCAGTTTCGGTGAGTGTGTCGTAGCGTGCCAACACTTGTTGATCCAGCGCGAGCTGTGCGTCCTTCACTGCCTTGTCTGCTTTCGCTTTCGCATCTATTAGGGATAGGCAGTATTCAAGTGCGTCGCGTTCTTCGTCATCATCTTCTGCATTGTTTAACGTCATCAAGTCAGGTGTGAGTTCTTTGAGTCGTGCGTTCACACTGGTTTTGGTGACGTTACCGCTGTCGTTAGTAGCCTCTGCAAGCAATCCGTCCTCACCGGTGTGCTCCTCTATATACTCGTCCAGTGTTGTGATGGCGGTTTCCTGAGCGGTTTGGAGACCCTCAATTTCTGCCTGTTCATCGGCAAAATAACGTGCTACAATCAACACTGGCGGAATCAAGTCCATCATATACTTCTTTTTGCCGATAGTGAGATCGGGTGTCTCCTTAATCTTTTTGTCCTGATCAGGTTCACGCGGTTTTGACGCTTCAACCCACCCGACTGCACTGATGAGATATACATCGTCCTGCATCACCTCATCCCAGTAATCCATCAGTTTTTGGTAAACATCATATTTATCAAGGAGTGGCAGGTTGTCAAACCGCGCCAGTAGGTCTTCGGACAGAGTGTTGATGATAAGTCTTGGAGATGTGTCAATAGTAATGTCGTATAGACACGACTTGTGTACATCACGCCACTGTTCAAAGATGTTTTGAAAGGTGTGCTGATAGGTGTTGAATTCGTTATGTGAGAGGATAGTCGTTTTTATCTGCTGTGTGTCCACCTGTGGATCGCTGTAACCGGGTCTGCCGTTTTCTGTGAACAGTGCATTACGTAACGTTGGAAATACCTGCCAATAGTCTTTGAAAGCGTCAATATCAATGTCGGGGATACCGCCGTTGAGGTGTGCATTGAGGTCGTGTATGTCTTCGGGGTCGATGTTGTCAATATAACGCGGGATATTGAGGTTATAGTCGTTGGCAGTGTCGGAAATTTCGGAGGTCGGTACCATACGGGAAAAGCCGTCTATTTCAGTCTGTTTGTTGAAAACGGACACGATTTTGTGGATGTCCATGGCACGGAGTCGATTTTTGTTGCCATCTTTGAGGAATCCCTTGCTTGCGTCTATCATAAAGATGCCGGTGCGATGTTCGGCATTCTCCTTGTCAATTACGATGATGCAGGCGGGGATACCGGTACCGTAGAATAGATTGGCAGGTAAACCGATGATGCCTTTGATATATCCGCGTTTGATGAGGTTTCTACGGATGTCTGCCTCTTTGTTGCCGCGGAAGAGCACCCCGTGTGGCAGAATGATCGCGCCTTTGCCTCTGCTTTTGAGCGATGCGATGAAGTGGAGCAGGAACGCATAATCACCATTTTTCGCAGGCAGGATGGCATATCCATCAAATCGTTTGTATTCATCGTGATCAGGGATGAGGCCGGAGGTCCATGCTTTGTCTGAGAAGGGTGGATTGGCGACAGCGAAGTCAAAGGTATCAAGTCCGTAATCATTGGTGAATTTTGGGTCTGCGAGTGTGTTGCCGGGTTTTATCTCTGCGGTTGCGTTGTTATGGAGGATCATGTTCATGCGTGCAAGGGCGTATGTTGCGTTGTCCTTTTCTTGTCCGTAGACGGTGATTCCGTTGGGTGCTTCGTCTGCAGCTTTGAGCAGTAGCGAACCGGAGCCGCAGGTGGGATCATATATTGTATGTTCTTGGGTGGTGTCTGGACCGATACCGATAACCTTCGCCATAATGCGTGAAACTTCTGCGGGTGTATAGAATTGTCCCTTGCTTTTGCCAGATTCGGTAGCGAAGTGGCGCATCAAATATTCGTAGGCATCACCGAGTAGGTCGTCACCTTCCGCTTGGTTTGCGCTGAGGTCAATGTTATTGAAGATACCGACGAGTTTTGATAGGCGGTCCACCATCTCTTTGCCTGTACCAAGTTTGCTCTCATCATTGAAAAAAGCCTGATCAATAACGCCTTTCAGATCGTTTGCATCCGCGAGTTTTCCAATAATTTTGTCGATTCCTTCACCGATTTCTTTGTTGCCTATCAAGCTTACCATATCGGAGAAGCTGCCGCCCTCAGGAACATCAATGCCGGCATAAGGGTTTTTATCAAATTTGTCGGAGACATATTTCATGAAAAGGAGTGTGAGGATGTAGTCTTTGTATTGGGATGCGTCCATTCCGCCGCGGAGTTCATCGCAGCTTTGCCAGAGTGATGCGTAAAGTTGGGATTTCTTTATTGCCATGTGTGTGCTTCCTTTCGTGTGGTGATGGTATTAGTATACTATAACGTGAGTTTGATAAATAATTTTATACTGCATGCGTTTAGCATGTTTTTGGAAATACCTTGCTTCTCTATCATATACTGCATTACCTGATTTTAGATGGATTACCCGCGCCACTGTCTTAAAATCCCTCGCAAATCATTCACGAGAGGTTGAATATCGCTATCTCTCTGATCTGCCTCCATACGGGCTACGATCCGACAGATATCCGATGTATCCCTGCGAATTTCTTCGGATAAGCTCCGAAATTTACTTTTCATAATTTCTGAAGGTGGTTCGGATGCTAAATTATATGTTGAATCTAACTGACTCATTATGTTTGTTAGAACTGAACGTTCAATTCCCAGCCGTTCAATTACTACGTCAGAACGGATATTTTTTAACATGTTCCATACCCAGCTTTCTGGTGTCTCATTACCTGGAAGGAACAGTATTGAGATGTTGACAGCGGGTCCCGCCGCTTCCTGTATTTTACCTTCAATTTCACCACCCCGTTGGTCTCCATCAAGAATAAAGATAGTATCTTGAAGCTGACCGAATTTTGCCAAAGAACGAGCGTGCATCGGGAACTCGTCCGCTCCCGTATCCCGACCGATTTGAACCGATTCCCATTTGATTCTCTCCTGTGGCAGCAGGTAATCAAGGACACCTTCCAAAATCCCCTCAGCGATTTCATCTTCGCAGAGTAGTTTGAGTGCCTCATTGGAGCGTCCATAGAGGGCGTTCTGAATTAAGTCTCGGTATGCAGGACGGACCACAACCTCACCGGATATGTCATCCCGGTCCAAAAATATCTTACCGTTGAGGGGAACTGAGTCGAGAACGACTGGACTGTGAGATGTTACAATAATCTGCAAATCGTTGCGGAGTGCAAGCTGCTGCAAATGTAACATGAGCAGCTGCTGCACCCAAGGATATAGTCCTGCTTCTACTTCGTCAATTAGAACGAGCGCGCCGTTGAGTTGCGTGATTTCTTGCGACAACCGAAGAATTGCTCGTTCCCCAGCAGCCATGTGTAATTCAGAGTAAGCCGCGCCGCTTTCTTGTGATGCAAAGAGAAGATTCTTTTTACCGTCAGATAGATCAACCACCTCCGAATACCGAAAGGGTAGCATCTGATGTGCAAACTCAATCTGTGCGGCTGTCAGCGGTGTTTCTTCCGGTTGAGATTTCAGTCGCGACATATTGAGAACACTACGCACCTCAGATGGGTTACTCAGATTGCTTAGTGTTCTAAGATAGAGTTGTCGCTTTGGCTGACTGGCGTTTTTACGACCCAGGAAACTGCGATTCCAACCTTTGCCGCGCCGCCAGCGCATAGAAAGTGGTCCGTCAAGTGTCAAGTAATTGAACTCTATTGTAACCTCTTGGCGCACATCTTCCCGTTCTCCAAATTTGGGGCGGTAATCAGGAAACAGTGTGGATGGCATATAATCCCTAACACCTGCTCCTGGTACCTTATAGGCACACGCTGCAGCAAACAACACTGTGGATTTACCGGTAGTGTTTCCACCTGCGATGACGCTCACCGGATAGTCAAATACTACACGTAAATTATTAAATCCGCGGATACCGTCTAAGCGGATTTCTGATAGGAAATTCGGTAGATGCGGTTTTTTGCCTTGTAAATTGTCCCATAGTTTTCTTAACCGGTTCTCTATCATAGTTTACCTTCCTTTAATACATTATCGTCAGTGTTGTCTTAAGATCGAATCGGTGTGATGCTGTTCAAGGATTACGTTTTTATCTGAATTATAATCTTTGTGTTGGATAGCATATCAGATTTACCACCATAATACCGTTATTATACCACAATCTTGTCTTAGAGTGTGGTCCGATTTTCCTATGGCAGTACAGCTGCTGCATCATGCCCTATTTGATGTCATCTATTTTGTCAGGTAATGCCTCTGATAACTTAGAGAAAAATATTTGAAAAAAGATTTGACTTAATATAACAGCTATGTTATAATACCTGATATTAGGTTTTCTAATAACCTAATAGATATGAAATTTAAATCGCGTTTGGCTAATGATAATGAGATTCATTTTCAGTAAATATCGTTTGAGGACAAAAACATTTATGAGGATTAAACTGAAAATAATAATAATGAGACTCATTTACAATAAGGAGACAGATGATTACTGTAGCAAATAGGATTTATGTCGCCCCTGCGTATTATGAACAGTTTGAGGAGCGATTTCGCAATAGAGCAAGACTCGTGGACGGGATGCCCGGTTTTATTTCAAACCGAGTTTTGCGTCCCGTCAATGATGGCGATCCTTATGTAGTTTTCACGCTTTGGGAATCGCGAAAGGATTTTGAGAATTGGGTTAATTCTGAAGAATTCCGTAAAGGACATGCCCAATCCGGTTCTTTACCCAAAGAAGCGTTCACCCAATCTAACAAACTTGAACTTCACGAGGTATTTCTGGATTCTACTAATCCAGATTTGAAAGAGGAACCGCGAGGAGGTCCCTTTAATATCCACTAAATTTAATATAGCAGAAAAAGCGCGTTTAGAATAGGGTTTGCTCCAACTGCCAATTGTATGCTTTTACCCATGTTCTAATAAGACTATAACTGATCACGTGTCTCCGCTTTTAGTTTATCTCAGCGAATTCACGTAAACTCACCTTTTCTGCTTTTAAAAGGATACGCTATTCTGCTAATAGTTGTCAAGTGATTTATAGCTTATAGCTGTTTCAAGGGAAGGAAGTTAATATGATACTGACATGGAAGAAGTTTATCTTGTGTTTTCTCTTATTATTATTTACATTTTCTACGCAATGTTACGCTGAAGACATCCACCATTCTGATACATCAGAAGAATCCACACAATTAGATACAATAGTTGTAACTGCTACCAAGACTCCTCATGGACTTGAAGACACACCCGTGATTACTAATCTGATTACGCGTTCTGAAATTGAAGCGATAGGTGCAGAGAATATTGGTGAAGTTCTGGAACATACGGCGGGAATCATCATTCATCGGGATGCACATGGTGATGGTGTACAACTTCAAGGTCTTGACTCAGAATACATTCTTATCCTTGTTGACGGTGAACCCGCGATAGGTCGTATCGCGGGAAAACTTGATATGGCGAGGTTATCGGTTGAAAATGTTGATCGTATTGAGGTTGTTAAAGGTGCAACTTCGTCTCTTTTCGGTAACGCTGCACTTGCAGGTGTAATAAACATAATTACTCGCACAGCATCTACTCCATTTTCGTTTCAAGTTTCTCAAAATATTGAACAAAATGACACTTATGATAGTAGAGGTACTCTTGAACTACATCGGGGTGATTTCAACGGTTTATTGACTTTGAGTGCCAATCGTCGCAGTCCTATTGATTTTGATGAATCTGATCTTACGACGACGATTCATGGATATGCTAATTTTACAGGTACAGCACGGACAGAATATCAGATAACACCACATACTAATATAAGATTATCGGGACAATACTTCACCCAAGATCAGGAGGGTATAAGTGAAGTTGGTTCGAACGTTTATGACCAACTTGGAGATATTGAGAATTTTAGTGGGAGTTTAGGTATGGAGATGAAGTTCGACTTTGATCGCTTACGCAATATTTCTTCTACCGTGCTGAAAGCGAAACTTTATGCAACAAGATATGACGATGAATCGACTGTTATTGATAGGTTTACAGACGAAATATCTTCCAGCAATCTGAATATTCAAGATCTTGTCCGGGGGGAGTTCCAGTTTGATACACGTTTGTGGGTAATGCATCAGATTAGCGTTGGTGGTGAGGTTACTTATGAGAATTTACAATCTCAACGTATTGAGGGTGGTGAACGTGATATTCTGACGAACTCATTATATATTCAGAATGAATTCCGTCCTATCTCTGCCTTCGCTGTAGTTATTGGGGGACGATTTGATAACCATTCGGAATTTGGTGTTCATTTCAGCCCGAAGTTGAGTTCACTCTATCGTGTGACAGATGATTTTAGAATTCGTGCCTCGTATGGACAAGGATTTCGTGCACCTGATTTTAAGAATCTATATCTTGACTTCACAAATGTTACATCTGGTTATCAAGTATTAGGTAATGCGGAACTTGTACCTGAATCTTCACATAACTGGAATCTGGGTTTAGAATATCAGTTTTTTGATGGTCTACTTGCCCGAATACACGGTTATCGTAATGACTTGTATAATCTTATTGAAGCTGAACGAATTGGTGTCAGTGTGTTGGGAGGTAGTAAGTTTGAATATCAGAATATCAGTGAAGCATATACGGAAGGGGTTGATGCGGAAGTTGTTATTGGTAGTTTTGGTGGATTGACTTCAACACTCGGCTATGCTTATCTGCGGGGTGCGGATAAAACGACTGGACTACCATTACTTAACCGCTCAACACATCACGGTAATCTCAAATTTGCTTATTTTCATCTAAATAGCGGATTTCAGGTTGATTTACGCGGGCGGTATGCAAGCAGTTGGGGATTTTTTGATGATGGCGATAAAGTGCTTGAACCAGAGGAGCTTGCCCCAAGTTATTGGGTTTGGAACATTCGCACATCAAAGACTCTCTTCAAGTATCTTAAGGCTTCAATTGGCTGTAACAACATTTTTGATTTCAAAATACCGACCTATTATACGTTTATAGGTCGTTCATTCTACGGTGGTGTATCATTGGTATATTAGGTTCGGTTAGGAAACCGAACCTACCGTTTTGTACAAGTAATTATGCATTTCACTATAACTTGAAAGGAGCAATCTGATGAAAAAGTTCATGTTTATACACAAACTAAATTTTAGCATGTTCTCCCTTTTCGTCTTATACATCAGTATCACGGTTTTTGCTGTGCATGCTGAAATTCACCATAACACCCTCACGGTCGATGCTACAGATCGTGAAAATTGGGTTATTAGGCAACATATTTATGAAATAGGTATTAATGCACTTAATAGGGGGTAAAATGGGATATAAAAGCAAGTGTTTATCACACGATGAGATATGTGCTATTTACACATGTCTTCATGGACATATTCATGTAAAGTATCGCACATTGGATATAGCTATGGAACCTGAGGAATTTTTGCAGGTTGCTCAGGTTTTCACTGATGCGCTAAGAATTTTGCAACGGAAGGAAGACACAGTAAACGAAGAAATCAGTTTAGCAGATATTGGTGCGATACAAAAAGTATAGAAATGTGATGTATTGTGCCGATAACGCTATTTTTTAAACGGGAGGATTGTCGTGGATAGAATCAAAGAGCACATGAGTTGGCATATTGTAGTCTGGTTTATGTTGTTTATCTG
The DNA here is from genome assembly GCA_965205065.1 of Candidatus Poribacteria bacterium. Classification (GTDB taxonomy): domain Bacteria; phylum Poribacteria; class WGA-4E; order WGA-4E; family WGA-3G; genus MSPOR6. The sequence continues at coordinate 1,256,567 of CBDBFT010000001.1, forward strand.
TGTTTTTGTCTTTTTCAGTTGCGGTGCAACTGAAGATGAAGAACCTGATCAAATGATGATAGATTCAGATACACTTGATGAACCGTCTCCAGTTTCAGAACCCACTTCAGGACAAGATCAAATTAATGTAGAAGTGGCTTTGGTGAGCCAGACGTACACTGTAGATGCTACGAATACAGAGGCGTGGACATACTTCTCATTTGATACTGGTGAGGTCGTCTCAATTGAAGATGCAGCGAATTCTGAGGATTGGGATATGGGTTTCCAGAGAACGAAGGTAAAACTTAATGGTGGCGTAAGTGGTCCTGGAATGGGGAGCGTCGTTATGCTAACTGACACCTCGTTTGAAGATGTTGATATGGCACCTGAAGATGGGTATCTCACAGATTCAGCAGAAACCCTTGCTATTGTCCCGCAAAGTGAAATGGGATGGTATATCTATACTGGACCTCCGACACACTGGGTTTTACCTTTAGAAGGTAGGATATTTGTCATAAAGACAGCCACGGGAAAATTTGCTAAAGTTCGTTTCATCGGTTATTACAAAGACAACGAAAACAGGGTTGACAGTGGGAACGTAACTTTTGAATATGTTCATCAACCAGATGGTAGCCGCAGTTTTTAATGCGTAGTGGATAGTCTAGTAGACAGTCCATTCTAATTCTTCGGGTAAAGGTCGCGATTCGGAGATCGCTCCTACCGATGGGTTGCTTATGGTAGGAGGGAACTCCGATTCCCGACTATTACTTATACCCCCAAGTTTAGTCTGGACTGTCCACTAGTAGTATTAGGTATTTAAACAGTTTAATTTGGATTCTACTTAGAACAACTGAACAATGAGTTCATGAGTGTTGGACGTGTAACCTATTTACACATAATTTATGCAGTGGGCATAAATTGAGTATCAAAATCTCCTTAGCTTGATACGGTTTCACGTCCATTTACTCATTTTAAAAGGGTCTACAATGGATATTATACGTTCAAATTTTTTCAAGTCATGGATTTTAAGTGTACTGATTTTTATTCTGTTTGGGATACTTTTGTGTGTTTTGGCAGATACAATTGAGGTTACTGATGCAGATGATAAAGTCGTAAAGATTACATCTTCTAAACGGATTGTCAGTCTTAATGGGAGTACAACTGAGATTCTTTTCGCATTAGGTGTTGGTGAGAGTGTTGTAGGTTGTGATGCTTCGTCAACCTACCCGAAAGGTGTTAGGGAAAAGATTCCAAGTGTGGGGTATCAATATGGTCTCAATGCTGAAGGGATTCTATCCTTGCAACCTACGTTGGTGATCGGACGAGAAGATGTGAGACCTCCCCAAGTTGTAAAACAGCTCCGGATGGCGGGTGTGACCGTATTACTGCTAAAAGAACCACGTAGTTTTAAGGAAGCAAAAGAACGGTTATTAACTATTGGGACTGCAGTCGGTCATAAGAAAAAAGCGGAAGAACTGATAAAGGTCTTGGAAGTTGATATCAAGAAATTAGAGGTAAAACTTGCTAAGAGAGAGGGGAAGCCGAAACTGAAAGCACTGTTTATGTATCTGCGTGGCACACAGACGACTTTAGTATTAGGTAAAGAAACAGTTGCAAGTGCGATGTTTGATATAGTGGAAGCGGAAAATGCAGCGGGAGAGATTAAGGGAAATAAGCCGATGACTGCTGAATCGGTGATAGCTGCTCAGCCGGATGTTTATGTAATCTTCACGACAGGATTGGAATCTGTTGGTGGTGTAAACGGTTTGCTGAAGATTCCTGGCTTAGCACACACACCAGCGGGAAAAAACAGACGCGTCGTCGCGATGTCCGGTCAATACTTTGCAGGTTTTGGACCTCGTAGTGGTAAGGCGGCACTGGATCTTTTTAAAGGTATTTATGAGGCGGAAGGACTCTTTGTTGCAGAAGGCGAAGAACCTGATAAATCATTAGCAAAATAATGATGCAAAAACGGACAAAGATTTTGCTTATTCTCCTCAGTTTGCTACCAATATCAATCTGCGTTGCTGCAGGTCTTGGCGCATATCAGGTGTTACCTTGGCGGATTCCGAAAACGCTTCTCTTTCAAGAAGAAGGTTTCCCGGTTTTATGGTATGTTCGTTTTCCTCGCATTGTATTGGCAGGAATTGTTGGGTCGATGTTAGCGATTTCTGGAGCAACCTTACAAGGTATATTTCGCAATCCTTTAGCAGATCCAGGTTTAATTGGTGTAACAGCAGGTGCTGGTTTAGGCGCATCTCTGTGGATTGTCGTTTTTGGTGGCGGACTATTGGGTATCTGGGGAGTACCTGTCGCTGCTTTTACTTGCAGCTCAATAGTTACGTTCAGTGTATGGAAAATTTCAGAGTCAGGTGGTAAGGTGCATACGGTGACCTTATTACTGGCAGGCATTGCACTCAATAGCATTGCTGGTGCGTGCATCGGTTTGATGACGTTTCTTGCTGATGATGAGCAGCTAAGAAGTCTTACTTTCTGGCTTCTTGGTGGGTTTGGTGGTGCGACATGGACGGTTGTTTTTGTGACTTTACCTATTGCCGTAGTCGGTTTAATTGTGTTGTTACAACAAGCATCGTCATTAAACGCGATAAGTCTTGGTGAATCTGAAGCCTATCATCTTGGGGTACGGACTGAATCTCTTAAACGATGGTCAGTTTTCGGTGTTGCATTGACAGTTGGTGCAGCCGTTTCAGCAGCGGGTGGGATAGGATTTGTAGGGCTGGTCGTACCGCATCTCTTAAGATTGATAGGAGGTGCAGATCATAGATATGTTTTACCCGGTTCAGCATTAGGGGGTGCTTTGCTACTGATATTAGCCGATCTGTTTTCACGAACGGTAGTAGCACCCGCCGAATTACCTGTCGGTGTGGTTACTGCATTATTGGGGGGTCCCTTTTTTCTCTGGTTACTGATTAGATTCAAACGTGAGATATTTCTTTAGGGACTTTACAATCTTTTGACTATTTTAGGGGAGTCTAATGGTTGAACTTTCACAAGTCGGTTATCAGATCAATGGAAAATGGTTAGTACAAGATATTAACCTATCCATTAAGAATGGTGCTTTTTTGGGTTTGGTCGGACCAAATGGTGCGGGTAAATCCACACTCTTGCGACTGATTTCTGGTGAATTGGCACCGACAACGGGTGAGATAAGGTTTTTTGGCAAACCGCTTGATAGTTATGATCCTAAAGAACTTGCTCGCTTGCGTGCATATTTACAACAGAAGCGAGATATAAGTTTCCCTTATACTGCTTTAGAAGTTGTCCTATTTGGACGTTATCCATATCTCAACGGCACTAAGGAGTCAGCGTGTGATATTGCTGTTGCCCGAAAGGCTCTTGACCGTGTTGAATCTGGAAAGTTTGCTGAACGTCTCTATCCTACATTATCTGGCGGTGAAGCAAGTCGTGTTGATGTTGCAAGAATACTTGCGCAAGCACCAGGATTGTTTTTGCTGGATGAACCTACGAATCATCTTGATCCAAGACATCAGGTGCAGATACTTAACCTATGTAAATCGATCTGTCTTCAAGGTAAGACAGTGATTATAGCGATTCATGATCTCAATCTTGCTTCTATGTATGCTGATCAACTATTGATGTTAAAAGATGGTATTTCTGTTGCTTGTGGTAGTCCAGAATCTGTTTTAACAAAAAATATGTTAACCGAAACATACAATATATCGTTTAATATTATAACCCATCCAGATGGTTATCCTTGGGTGATGCCAAACGTGGATTTTCTTTGAATTTATAGGGTTTTAAATATTGTATGATTCTTCACAGTTTCAAACAGCGTATTTGAGACATAACTTACAAGAACAGGAGTAAATCATGGATCAAGCGACAAGAGATACACTTATTGAAGAACTGATTTGTGCGTATTGGTTAGAGGTGGAAGCGACTATAAATTATTTGGCAATTTCAGTTGATTTAGATGGTATCCGGGCAGAAGAGATTAAGAAATCATTGGCTGCTGATCTACAGACAGAAATTGGACATGCACAGGACCTTGCTGGTCGTATTAAGGAGCTTGGTGGTCGGGTGCCGGGTTCGTTTGCGTTTAAACCTGAACAGGCTTCACTACAGCCACCAGAAAAGACTACCGATGTTTTAGCAACTATCCACGGTGTTATTGAAGCAGAAAATGGTGCTATTGAACAATACAACAAAATTATCCGTTTATGTGATGGAATAGACTATGTAACGCAAGACCTTTGCATAAGACTTCTTGCTGATGAAGAAACACATCGTAGGGAATTTATAGGATTCCTGAAAGAGTATGAGTAAAAATTGTGCAGCGCGGTGCTAATTGTGGACTTCTATCTTCCTTCGACGCTTTCTGTTTGCTTGGCTGTTGCGGGAAGATGGAAAAGTTCATAGATGCCGGTTATCCAATAAGTGATTTTAGTGTTATTTGGATAGGAATACTGACTACAAAAGAGGTGCCACTATATTATACCAAAAGAGTTCTCTTTTAAATAAGAAATTATTGAATTATTTATCAAACTCACGTTATTTTTAGAAAAAGTTTGACATAAATTACGTTTAAAGGTATAGTTTTAAAGGTATAATCCATTTGTCAGTGAGGAATACGAAGGAAAATGGATGCTTCTATGTTCTTTCGTTTTCAGATTCGGATTTTTTTCTTTTAAAGCTGGAACAATGAAACACCAACAAAAGAACCATTATTTTACCAATATCAACACGCCAGATATTTATTGTCTGCGCGGAGCCTGGGTTGGTGCCCCGTTTGAAGGTTCTGGCTTTAACAGTGATTATGAGTCCCCCCCCCCCCCCCCCCCAACGTCACCGTTAAATATAATAATACATTACAGTAAAACAACTTTGAAAGCGTTAGTACTTCTACCACTGCTGTTCACACATTTCCATTTGTGAATCGTTGTGGATTTTTGTTGTTCCATTGTTCCATTTAGATTTGCGTGATATGTGATTAAATCGGTATAATGTCTATTGGAGCAGGTATTATTTCAACTAAGTAAAAAATGGAAATTAAACCAGAAATGTTAAATTCTCAAAAAATCTCAGATAAAAAAGAAGGAATTATGAATGTCTCATAGAATATGTGGAATATGGTATGTCTCAATTGTACTTTTGTGTGTTTTTGCCCTCTATGCTATAAGTTATGCGGATGTCACGCCTGTTGCTGACCGTACACCACAGGTGCGTGACAAGATTGTTGCTGTAGTACCAGATGTGGATTCTGCAGTCGATGTGACTGCAGAGCATCTGTCAACGATTAGGAGTCTTAACCTGCGTTTATTAAAAATAACGACGTTGGCATCAGGCGATTTTTCTGGACTAACAGGACTGACTTCTCTAAACCTATACGGCAACCAACTCTCCAGTTTACCTGCTGGTATTTTTGAAGGGTTGACCTCGCTCACATCGCTCCGATTAGGGAGGAACAACGTAGATCCACTCCCTTTGACTGTATCATTAGAAAAGGTGGCAGAAGGTGAGTTCAAGGCGGTTGTTCCCGCAGGAGCGACGTTTGATGTTGTTTTACCGATCACTGTTACAAATGGCAGTATCACGGGTGGTGCGACAGAGCTCACAATTTCTCAGGGGAACACAGAGAGTAGTCTGTTTGTGGTAAAACGCACCCCTGGTACAACAGATGAAGTCACCGTTGATATTGGTACATTACCAAGTTTACCGCGCAATCATTACGGATACACGTTTACGAAATCCGGTACACTTCCCCTGACAGTTATTGCTGGCATAAACACTGACCCTGTAGTCAAAGTTACAGATGTCCAAGAAGTTGTGCCGGTGGAGACACCTAACACGGCACCCACTTTCGCTGATGGCACCAGCACCACACGGTCCGTTGCTGAAAACGTCCCCGCAGGTACGAACATTGGTGCCCCGATAACTGCCACAGATGCAGAGGATGACACACTGACGTGGACCCTCGGTGGCGTTGATGCAGCTGCATTTGCCATTGATAGCACAACAGGACAGCTCAAGACCAAAGCACCGCTTGACTATGAAACCAAACGCGTCTATTCTGTTACCCTCACTGTCGCTGATGAAGAGTTCTCCGATACAATCACAGTAATTATCAGCGTGATTGACGTGAGTGATACCGTTTTCGCTGCGGGTGTTTTTCCTGTCGTTGATCGCACGCCACAAGTGCGTGATGCAATCCTTGAAGCGATCCCCACTGTGCATAATGCAACCCAAGTAACCGCCACACACCTTGCAAATATAACAGTTCTGAATCTACGTAACAAAGGTATTTCTGCCCTGAAAACAGGTGATTTTTCTGGACTTGCAGCACTGACAGATCTCAACCTATATGGGAATCAACTTTCCAGTCTACCCGTAGGGACTTTTGACGGTTTGGGGGCACTCACCACACTCCGATTAGCACGGAACGCCATCGACCCACTCCCGTTGATCGTGTCATTACAACAGGTCCGTGATAGCGAATATCGCGCTATAATACCCGCTGGCGCGCCTTTCCCGATCCGCCTCCCGATTACCGTCACTGATGGGGGTATTAGCGGTGGAATAACGTCTGTTGTGATCCCGCAAGGTAGCCGTAACAGTGCAGCCTTTACCGTGGACAGCACCGCCGCAAAAGTGTCTATCGGCATGTTGCCCGGACTGCCGCGTAATCATTTCGGATATGTGCTTGCACAATCCACCGTCAGCAGCCGCACGGAACAAGTGATAACAGCGATTGCTGCTGCGATAGGTGTTAGCGATATTCGTTCTGTGACCGAAACAGACCTTGCGACGATAACAGGTCTTGATCTCTCTGGAACATCTCTTACGACGCTGAAGACAGGCGATTTTGCGGATATGGTATCGTTAACAACGCTCAACTTGTCAAACAATGCACTGACGAACCTACCGGCTGGTATCTTTGATGACGCGCCATCGCTGCGTTCCATCACTTTAGCCAATAACCGGATCTTAAGTCTCCCTGATGGAGTGTTCACGAGGTTGTCGTCTCTGAGCACAGTTGACCTCAGTGGCAACGGTATCACAAGCCTATCAGGCGGAGTATTCAGTGGTTTATCTGGGTTGACAACCCTCAATCTGTCCAACAACAAGTTGTCTACGTTACCAACTGGCATTTTCGATGGGTTGACCTCATTGAATCAACTCTCATTAAGTGGGAATGTGGTGGATCCGTTGCAGATAGGTGTATCACTACAGAAGGTTGGGACAAATCAGTTTAAAGCAGTCGCTCCCATAGGTGCGCCGTTTAATATCGTGTTACCACTCGAACAGATATATGGAACGGTTCGCGGCGGCGTGAAAACCATTCAGATACCGAAAGGCGGTGTGGAAAGTCGTCCCCTAACAATGGTCCGGATACCCAACACCATTGCCTCGGTTACCGTAGATATAGTCAATGTGCCGCAGCTCCCCTCAAATCATAACGGGTATGCCCTGGTCAAATCTATGACCCGGCGGTTAGAAGTTCTCCCAAAATTGAACTCGTCACCCGTGTTCACAGAAGGCACAAGCACAACTCGCACTGTCGCAGAGAATACCGATTCTCACACAAACATCGGTACTCCTGTGTCCGCTACAGATGCGGATGAAGACACGTTAACCTATCAGATCGGTGGCACCGATGCAAACACGTTCAGTATCAATAGCACAAACGGACAACTCCGAACAAGTTCTGCGCTGGACTATGAAAACAAAAACTCCTATTCTATCACCGTTTCTGTCTCTGATGGCAATGGCGGGACTGATAGTATTACCGTGACTATCAATGTTACGGATGTCGTGGAAATTACCGTTATAGAAGAAGATGAACCAGAAGATAGTGCACAACAGGAAACAACGACAAACACGCCACCTGTGTTCACAGATGGTACCAGTACAACACGTTCTGTCGCTGAAAATACTGGCTCTGGTGTCAACATCGGTTCTGCAGTATCTGCCACAGATGCGGATAACGATGCACTCACCTATACACTCGGTGGCACAGATGTAAACGCGTTCAGTCTCAATAGCACAAACGGACAACTCCGAACAAGTGCTGCACTGGACTATGAAAATAAAAACTCCTATTCTGTCACCGTTTCTGTTTCTGATGGGAAGGGTGGGACTGATAGTATTACCGTGACTATCAATGTGACGGATGTCGTAGAAATTACCGTTATAGAAGAAAATGAACCAGAAGATAGTGCACAACAGAAAACAACGACAAACACGCCGCCTGTGTTCACAGATGGCACGAGTACAACCCGTTCTATCGCAGAGAATACTGGTTCTGGTGTAGACATCGGTGCTGCGGTCTCTGCTACAGATGCGGATAGTGGTGATACGTTAACCTATACACTCGGTGGCACAGATGTAAACGCGTTCAGTATTAACAGCACAAACGGACAACTCCGAACAAGTGCTGCACTGGATTATGAAAACAAGAACTCCTATTCTGTCACCGTCTCTGTCTCTGATGGCAATGGCGGGACTGATAGTATTACCGTGACTATCAATGTGACGGATGTCGTAGAAATTACTGTAATAGAAGAAGATGAACCAGAAGATAGTGCACAACAGGAAACAACGACAAACACGCCACCTGTGTTCACAGATGGTACCAGTACAACCCGTTCTATCGCTGAAAATACCGGTTCTGGTGTAGACATCGGTTCTGCTGTCTCTGCTACAGATGCGGATAACGATACACTTACCTATACACTCGGTGGCACTGATGCCGCATCGTTTAGTATTGATAACACTTCAGGTCAATTGCGGACAAAGGCTTCGCTTGATTATGAAAGTAAGGCTTCATATTCTGTGATTGTTTCTGTTTCCGATGGCAATAGCGGTAGCGATTCAATTGATGTTTCAATCAGTGTCACAGATGCAGATGAAAACAGTGCGCCTGTTACAGTCGGCACGATTTCAACTGACACCTTGACAGTAGAGAAACCTTCCGTGCAGATAGATGTGTCCGGCAACTTTTCGGATCCCGATGATGACACGCTCACCTATACTGCCAGTTCAGATGATACAAGTGTGGCAACTGCAAGTGTGTCCGGTTCCTCTGTGACAATAACGTCAGTGGGAACAGGGAGCGCAACAATTACAGTGACAGCAAGCGATGGTCAGCTTACAGCAACTCAGACTATTGCCGTTTCCGCGGATGTGGACAAACCGAGTGTAAGTTTCTCTTTCAATGATTTATTGGAACAGTTTACTATACCTCTATCGTATATTACCAATCGTCCATTTGAGATGACGATTACATTTACAGAACCCGTATCCGGTTTTGAAGTTTCGGATCTTGAAGTGGATGATGACTTTACATATTCGGATTTCAAAGCGGTTGATGCCAAGACCATTGATGGCAAGAGTTTTGCTGATACTTATACGGTGCAAGTTATTCCTGATCCTAACGAGGATTCGGTACGCGTAAGTGTTCATATTGAGCCAGGTGTCGCGACAGATGATGCAGGAAACCCGAATACGCGTGCGTACTCACCAACGATTCGGGTTGAGAAGATCCGTCCCCGCGTAGAGATTTCTGTCCCAGATGCAGATGTAACGGCGACTACTTTTACAATAGAGATCACGTTTGATCTTGGCGCACATTATGATGACCGCCCACTCGGTTTTGAACAATCAGACCTATCTCTTACCAATAACACTGCAGGAGCAACAATAACGAAGTGGACAGAAAAACAAAGAAGTTACACCTCAAGTACTCGCGGTTCCTTCCAAGGGGGGTATGGTGTTTTTGCAGTAGAGATTACTGTGACACAAAGTGGCAATGTAACGTTTAGTGTTCCTGAGAATGTCGCAACCGATTTAGCAAGGAATGGAAATACCGCTGCAGTCCAAAAAACTGTGACCGTTGCTCTTCCCGGTTCAGACCCACCTGAAGAGTCTGATGTTGATACAACATCGCCGAGTATAAGTTTCTCTTTCGATTTAGAGGAACAGTATGTTACACCTCTATCGTATATTACCAATGGTCCATTTGAGATGACCATTACGTTCTCGGAACCCGTATCTGGTTTTGAAGTTTCGGATCTTGAAGTCGATGATGAATATACATATTCGGATTTCAAAGCGGTTGATGCTGAAACCATTGATGGCAAGAGTTTTGCTGATACTTATACGGTGCAAGTTATTCCTGATCCTAACGAGGATTCGGTACGCGTAAGTGTTCATATTGAGCCAGGTGTCGCGACAGATGACGCAGGAAACCCGAATACGCGTGCGTACTCACCAACGATTCGGGTTGAGAAGATCCGTCCCCGCGTAGAGATTTCTGTCCCAGATGCAGATGTAACGGCGACTACTTTTACAATAGAGATCACGTTTGATCTTGGCGCACATTATGATGACCGCCCACTCGGTTTTGAACAATCAGACCTATCTCTTACCAATAACACTGCGGGAGCAACAATCACAGAATGGACAGAAAAACAAAGAAGTTACACCTCAAGCACTCGCGGTTCCTTCCAAGGGGGGTATGGGGTTTTTGAAGCGGAGATTACAGTGACACAGAGTGGACAAGTGACATTCGGTGTTCCTGAGAATATCGCAACCGATTTAGCTGGGAATGGAAACACGGCTGCTGTCCAGAAAACTGTCACGATTACACTTCCCGGTTCAGACCCACCTGAAAAGTCTGATGTTGATACAACATCGCCGAGTATAAGTTTCTCTTTCGATTTAGAGGAACAGTTTACTATACCTCTATCGTATATTACTAATAGTCCATTTGAGATGACCATTACGTTCTCGGAGCCGGTATCCGGTTTTGAAGTTTCGGATCTTGAAGTGGATGATGACTTTACATATTCGGATTTCAAAGCGGTTGATGCTGAAACCATTGATGACAAGAGTTTTGCTGATACTTATACTGTCCAAGTTATTCCTGATCCTAACGAGGATTCGGTACGCGTAAGTGTTCATATTGAGCCAGGTGTCGCGACAGATGACGCAGGAAACCCGAATACGCGTGCGTACTCACCAACGATTCGGGTTGAGAAGATCCGTCCCCGCGTAGAGATTTCTGTCCCAGATGCAGATGTAACGGCGCCTACTTTTACAATAGAGATCACGTTTGATCTTGGCGCACATTATGATGACCGCCCACTCGGTTTTGAACAATCAGACCTATCTCTTACCAATAACACTGCAGGAGCAACAATCACAGAATGGACAGAAAAACAAAGAAGTTACACCTCAAGCACTCGCGGTTCCTTCCAAGGGGGGTATGGGGTTTTTGAAGCGGAGATTACAGTGACACAGAGTGGACAAGTGACATTCGGTGTTGCTGAGAATGTCGCAACCGATTTAGCTGGAAATGGAAACACCGCTGCAAGTCAAAAAACCGTAACGATTACATTATCTAATAACCAAGGAGAAGCACCGTTTGCTAAATGGGAAATAGACGAAACGCAACTGCTCGCGAACTATCCCAACCCTTTCAATCCTGAAACGTGGATACCGTATCAGTTAGCAAAACCCTCAGAGGTAACGATAACGATATTTGATGTCCGGGGACGTGTTGTGCGGACGTTGATTTTAGGCAATCAGCCTGCGGGTATCTATAGAAGTCGGAGCAAGGCAGCCCATTGGGATGGTAAAAACACGTTCGGGGAGAAAGTCGCGGGAGGAATGTATTTCTATAGGCTTACGGCAGGTGATTTTTCTGCCACACACAAAATGTTAATTTTAAAGTGACTTTTGACAAAATGGGCAGATTTTAAATAGCATCAATTTATCTGTCAAAACGTGTTCATCTGCTACCAATGCCTGCCATTCTGTCGCCAGAGTTTCTTGAGTTTTTATTACTTAGTTTGATAGACTTTCTCACGAGTGTGGAAACCATCTTTTATGACGACTTCATCAAGATTGTCTTTGTCAACTTGTATAGGTGTGAGTAAAATAGAGGGTACATCTACTTTGCCGTTGTTAACCTTCTGTTTTGCCTTTTCAATTTTTTCACCTTTTGCGAGTGCGACAGCTGCATGTGCTGCCTCTTTTGCGATTAGGCGGATAGGTTTATAGACGGTCATGGTTTGTGTACCTTTGACGATTCTTTGACAAGCGGCGAGTTCAGCATCTTGTCCGGAGACGAGTACTTTTCCTGCTAAGTTCTGTCCTTCCAATGCTTGAATGACACCGCCTGCTGTTCCATCGTTGGATGCGACGACAGCATCAATCTGATTATTGACTTGTGTGAGTACCTGTTCTGTCTTTTTAAGTGCGTCATTTGGGTCCCAATTGACTGCCCAGTGGTTTCCTTCTGCGACTAATTTTATATCACCTTTCTTGATAGCAGGTTTTAGGGCGCGAAGTTGTCCTTCTCTGAGAAGTTGTGCGTTGTTGTCGCTTGGTGCTCCACCGAGTAGGAAGTAATTTCCTTTCGGTTTTTTTCGGAGTAAGTATTCCGCTTGCAAATAGCCTACCTGCTCATTGTCAAAAGAGATATATAGGTCTGGTTTACTCTCTTTTATCAAGCGGTCATAAGCGATGACTTTAATGCCTTCTTCGTGTGCGGAATTTACGATTTGTGCTGCTGCGACACTGTCTTTTGGGATAACGACAAGGATGTCTACGCCTTGTGTGATTAGGTTTTCAGCTTGTTGGTTTTGTCTGCGTTCATCCCCATCAGCCGATTGGACGATGACTTCTGCGCCGAGTTTTTTTGCTTCTGCGATGAAAATATCCCTATCTTTTCTCCATCGTTCTACGCGTAGTGAATCCATAGAGAGACCGATTTTGATTTTCTTCTTTGATGAATCTGCATGACCGAATAGGATCGCAGTGCAGCAGATGAGAAGTGCGGCGAGAAAGACCATCGCGTTATAAAAGGCTCTGGGGTGTTTGTATACTTTTTTGTCAATAATGCATCTCATTATAATTCCCCTTATTATTTTTCTTTAGCGATTTCCTCTTTAGGAATGGTTTTCAACATATCTCCTCTTTTTAGTTCTTCCTTCTGATCAATAATTTTAACGATTGATAGTCTATCGTTTCGTATTTCATTTATGGAAACGGTAGCGATTCTTTTCGGTGCGTAATCAAGGATTTCCCCCGTGTCAATATCGCGTATAGGTTCTCCTCGTGTGAAAACAGCAAACTGCTGACCTATTGCTAAGTTTCTTGCTGAACCGGCATTTATGTAAATCATATTAGCGTTTTCGCTATCAACATAAGTGACTTTTATGGGACGTTGCATTGTGGCTGCGTCAACTTTCATCTTTTCTTCGGTGTTTTCCGTATCATTTTCACTGTTATCTTCCCAAGGTGTAATGAAGTTTGGACCGTAGTTATCTCGTAGTGCCAATACCACTTTAATCAATGCTTCGTTTGTTACCTTTCCGAATAAGGTCCTCTCAAATTCAGGTGCTGTCATTTTTTTAATTTTGTTTAATTCTGTTGGTTTTACGATGGGGCGTACGTTTTTGCCGTGTTGTTCTGACATTTGTCCGAACCCCACGTCTGAGCCAGATTCAGTAACAGAAGCTCTAAAACCTGAGACCTGTGTACCAGCGAGTCTGTGGTAACGCTTGGCATTTATTGGAATTGTGGCTATTTCATTTCCGGTAGCATCGTAGAACTTTACGTTGAGTTTTACTATTGCTTTATAACTGTACCCCATTGCTGAGAAACCGGTTCTATAACTTGCTGATATGGTCTTTGCTTCTTTTCCGCCCTCTCTCAATGTTCTTGATGCATTTGCTCTCATGCGAGTTTGATCAAAATCTTTTATATCTCCCATGACAATTACGTCAGCATTCACGAGTTTTGCAAATTGTGAGCGTTGTTCTTTATTGAGTTTTTTCAGTTTACGTGGCGACAAAGTCATTTGTGCCATTGCCTCTAATAACTCCTCTCTTGTAACCGGTTGGTAGATAGTCGTTTCAGCGAGTCTGCGGTTCAGGATTGTGGCGAAACCTGTTTCTAAATTCCATTTTTTCTTTGTGCCAAATATTATCCCGATAAAGTTGGGAACACACCCACATCCTGTTGATAAATCAAAATTGCTATTATCTTCAAAGTATAGCACTGCTATTCTTTTTGTAGAGGGGTGTGGTTTCTCTGTGGTCGTATTTGCATCCTCTGCTACAGCAACGAGAGAAAATGCGCTGTAAATGAGTAGAGTTAAAAGTAGAATTTGACAATAGCGTTTCATCGTTTTTTTATCCTTGTTGATAATCAATTCCTATATTTATCATGAGTTTACCAAAAACACGAGAATATATCAAGCAAAATCTTGCAGAATGTGCTACAATAAAGCGACATTTTTAATTAGAAATGGTATTAGAATGTAATTATAAGACTTGAATTTGAATTAGGAGGATAAATCGTGCGACATAATTACTGTATACGTCTAAGCAAATCGTTATGTCTACTTCTTATTTTGTCAGTCTCTCTATTCTGTAATGTATTGTTAGCAGACGCGGTTATTGATGGTAATACAGTTGCAGTCTGGCTGTTTGAAGAGGGTGACGGAAAAGTCGTCAAGGACGCTTCTGGGAATGGACATGATGGAGAAATAATCGGCAATCTCAACAGTGTACGGGGAAAGTTTGGAAAAGCATTAGATTTTCCGGGAGATGGTAATGCGTATATTGTTGTTGATTCTACAAAGAAACTGGAATTAGAAACACTCAGTATTGAAGCATGGGTAAAGGTCGCATCATCTACGGGGAAATGGCAGGGAATAGTATGTAAACAAAAGGCGGGATGTAACAATCGTAACTATGGGATTTGGGTAAATGTAAACCAGAGTGTCTTACACGCTCAAATCGGTGCAAATGGTGGATGTGCATTTAATATGAACGGAACAACCGAGATTACTGATAATGTGTGGCATCATCTTGCTTTTACTTTCGATGGCAAGGCGGGTAAAGTATACGTTGATGGGGTATTGGAATCTGAAAAAGATAATACGAATACATTTCAGAGCAATGACCCTATAACTATAGGTGTTCCAAATATAGACAATCCGGGTGGTCTATTGGGTGCTATAGATGAAATACGTATCTCCAATGTTGCAAGAACAGAAAAAGAGATAAATGAGATGATGGATGTGGGGTTGGCACAGATTCTTAGTGTGAATCCTGGTGAGAAACTAACGACTCGATGGGGATATATGAAACATGTTCCATAAAAAGGGGGCAATTAAAATATGAGCTTGAGAACATTTAAATATAGTTTAGTGATGCTGATCTGCTTGTGCATACTTTCAAGTGTCGCGACAACAGTTGCATCAGACGACATAACATACGGACTTCCCGTAGTTGAACCTGGTAAGGTAGGTGTATCTGCTGAGAAGTTGGGTGAAATTCGAACTGTCCTCCAGGGATATGTTGATAGAGGGAATCTCCCTGGCTTTCTTACTGTGATAGCAAAAAAAGGGCAAATTGCGCATTTTGAAACAATCGGTATGCGGGATGTTGAGAATGAAAAACCTGTTGAAGCTGATACTATCTTCCGTATCTACTCTATGTCGAAACCGATTACGAGTGTCGCTGTAATGATCCTATTTGAAGAGGGGAAGTTCAAATTGGACGATCCTGTTGAGAAGTTCATTCCAGCATTCAAGGATATGAAGGTCTTTAACAGTGAACAGACTGAGACTCATGATGCTAAAACAGAAATGACGATTAAACATCTCCTGACACATACCTCTGGACTGACGTATGGATGGGGTAATAAACCTGTAGATAAACTGTACAGTGAAGTAAAGGTTTTTGGTAAGGGGGCAACCTTAGCGGAGATGGCAGAAAAACTCGGCGATATTCCACTGGTTCATGAACCTGGAACAAAGTGGACGTACGGTGTTTCTACTGACGTCCTCGGTTATCTTGTTGAGGTGGTCTCGGGAATGGCGTTTGAAACGTTTTTACAGAAGCGGTTATTTGAACCTCTCGGTATGCGTGATACAGCGTTTTCTGTGCCAAAGACACATGTGAATCGTTTTGCAGCACTGTATAGACCGACGAAAGAGGGGAAACTTCAACTTGCTCGCAAAGCACCTCTTGCAAATGATGACTTAAGCTTTTTTCCATCTGGGTGGCGGAGGTCTTGTATCTACGGCTGCGGATTACCTGCGTTTTTGTCAGATGCTCCTCAATGGTGGTGAGTTGGATGGTGTCCGGATTCTGAAGTCTGAGACTGTTGAATTGATGCGGTATCCACACCATCAGTACGGTAAAGATGGTGCTTTTGGTCTCGGTTTCCATGTCGTTACCCGTAAGAATGATGGTGAAGCGAAGCGGTCATCGGGAGCCTTTAGTTGGAGTGGAGCTGCAGCGACTACTTTTTGGATAGATCCGGATAAAGATTTGGTTGGTATCTTGATGACGCAACTCCTGAATAACAATAACCGTTACCATTTTCACGGAGAATTTAGGAGTTTGACCTATCAAGCATTAGAAGATAAGGATCAAGCATTAGAGGATAAGGATCAAGCATTAGAGGATAAGGAGTAATAATCTATGAATTACGGACTTCCACGTGCAATCCCCGAGGATGTTGGTATGTCAACGGAACGGTTAGCGCGCATTGGATCAGCGATGCAACAGTGGGTAGACGCTGGCAGAATCCCGTGTGCGTTGACTATGATTGCACGTGAAGGTAAACTCGTCCATTTTGAGAAAATAGGTATGCAGGATGTCGCTTCCGCAAAACCTGTCGAATTTGATACGATATTTCGTATCTATTCTATGACGAAACCGATTACCAGTGTTGCAGTGATGATGCTGTATGAGGAGGGACATTTCCAACTTAATGCACCTGTATCCGAGTTTATTCCTGCTTTCAAAGATATGAAGGTATACGCAAACCACGGTGATGCAATAATAGATGCTGAAAGAGAAATGACTATCAAGCATTTACTGACGCATACTTCCGGTCTAATCTATGGCGGGGATTGGGTACACCCGATAAATGACCGATATAGAGAGGCGGACTTCTATGGTGGTGATCTTTCACACATGGCAGAGGAGCTTGGCAAGATACCGCTTCTGCATCAACCTGGTGATTCGTGGAATTACGGTATGTCAACAGATGTCCTCGGTTATCTTGTGGAAGTGGTTTCAGGTATGCCGTTTGCTGTGTTCTTGAAAGAGCGGATTCTCGAACCTTTAGGTATGGTAGATACAGATTTTTCTGTTCCAGAAGAGAAGGCTGATAGGTATGCAACTCTCTATGAACCGACTGAAGCGGGTGGTATTCAAGTGCTTGATAATGCACCTGTCTCAAGTGGTCCACGAAGTTTTCATCATTCAGGTGGTGCTGGTTTACAGTCTACTGCCGCTGATTACTTACGTTTTTGCCAGATGATGTTGAATGACGGTGAGTTGGATGGTGAACGTTTGCTGGGTCGTAAAACGGTAGAACTTATCACGTTAAATCATATTAAGGAAGATTGGCAACCGCTGTGGCGAACCGGCTCTGGTTTCGGGTTAGGGTTTGCTGTTGTTACTGATGTCGCGGAGACCCATACACTCGGTTCTATGGGAACTTACAGTTGGGGAGGTCTTGCAAGTACGACATTTTGGATTGATCCTGTTGAAGACCTGATTGGCCTGTTCATGACACAATTGATCGGGGACAACCCTTTTCACCCCCAATTTCGAGTGTTAGTTTATCAGTCAATTGTGGATTAACGGGAAGCACGTTGGGTGCTTTGTCAACATATTATTGTAGGTCGCGATTCGGAGATCGCTCCTACCGATGGGTTGTTTATGGTAGGAGGGAACTCCGATTCCCGACTACTTTCAAAACCCATCAATTAACGCTTGACATAGCATTAGGAGGATACTACAATTATGAAGATCGCTGTTGTAACTGGGGAACACGGGTTTAGAGAGAAGGATTTTGATGCTGTCTTTAAAAGCATGGAAGGAATTGACTTTCTGCGTGAAGACCTTGACATCTTTGTAGATGATCCAAATCAGAAAGATTATGAGACTGTTGTATTTTACAATTTCCACCGTCCTTATCCTACCGAGGCACAAGCCGAGACGATTTTGGGTTTGACAGAACGTGGTCAAGGTATTGTTATTTTACATCACGCTATCCTTGCTTTTCCTGAATGGGATGTTTTCTCGGATATGTGTGGCATTATTGAACGAGCTGATTTCGACTACTTTCCAAAACAGACATTTCCTGTGCACGTCAGCGACCCTACGCATCCGATTACAGCAGGTCTGTCGGATTGGGAAATGGGTGATGAAACGTATACAATGAAGTCCGCAGGTGATGATAGTACAATCTTACTCACAACTGATCATCCTGACAGTATGGATGTGTTAGGTTGGTCGCGTGAATATGGAAAGTCCCGCGTTTTCTGTCTTCAGAGTGGACATGACAATGTGACATATTCTAATCCGAATTTCCGTGAAGTGCTGCGCCGTGGGATTGTATGGTGTGCGGGTGTTAAGAGTTGACTCAGATAGAGGCAATATAATGGCAAATACACAGTATTCTGTAAGCAAAAGACAGGATGAAGGCTTTACAATTTACGCACTAAAACAGGAAGGAAAAGCTGTTGCAGAAGTTGTTCCTGCATTAGGAAACAACTGTTTTGTCTACAAGGTTGCATATCATGACGATTGGTATGACATCATTGACCCACCTCCTGATTTATACACTCTGAAACAACGTCCGACAGCTTTTGGTAATCCGATTCTATTTCCATTTCCCAATAGAATCCGTGATGGACAATGGGAATTTGAAGGTAAAACCTATCAGTTTGACAAATCTCCGGACTCACCAACGACAATACACGGTTTGCTGTTGAACCGTCCATACAAAGTTGACGCCAGCTATGTTGCCAGCTTTGCTGAATCTGACATTAAACAACCAGAGGGTGCGACATTGAAATGTTCGCTGAATTCTGAAGATTTTCCTGATGTGATACGACAGTATCCATTTCCGTTTAAAATTGAGATAACGTATTCACTTCATGATGCTGTCTTGTCAATGCACACAACAATCGTCAATACAGGTGATGGGAATATGCCGATGGGATATGGCATCCATCCCTATTTTAATGTGAACATATCGGGGACAGCGAACGCACAAGAAGCAGTGATATCTGTTCCAGCTAACAAGTATTGGGAATTGGATGATGTGCTTGTGCCGACGGGGGCTATTCTTGATGTAAAAGGGGCACTTGATCTGCGCGATGGACAACGCTTTGCCATCTATGGTAAAGATCTGAAACTTGACCATGTCTTCACAGATGTTAAGGTGGTTGACGGTGTAAGTAGATGCAGTATCGTAAATCAGGATACAGGGTACGGTATGGTGATGGAATCTGATTCAATATTTAGAGAATTGGTTGTCTATACACCCCCTGGACGTGATGCGATATGTTTTGAACCTTATACCTGTCCAACGGATGCGATCAATTTGGAATCTAAAGGTATACCTGCGGGTGTGATAGTGTTATCTCCTAAAGAATCATTTTCTTCGCTTGTGCGTTTTGTGCCTACCTATAATCCGCAGTAGTAATACCATTTCTATTAATTTTTCTCTCATTACCGACTGTTTAGAAATGAAGCGGGGAACGGCACAATCTAACAGAATGTGGCAGAATACGCGTTTGGTATTCTGCATTAAAAAGAGACATTATCAAGTAGAAATGGTATAATATGGGGTGATGATAATGAAACTTTCCACGTTCCTTGTAATTGTAATGCTAATTTTCACCTTGTCATTTATAATAGATGACAAACCGTGTTATGCTATTTTTGAAGGTTCTGCTAATGCGGATATTTTTATCAGAGTTTATACACAACGGGGTGATTATGGTCGGGTTGCGCTTTGGCACGAAGCTGCTGCGGAATGTTATTCTTTAATCTCAATACCTCTAAATGACATCTCGCTAAAATACTATAAACGTCATGGCGACGAGAGGTGGATTAAACGTGCGCAAAAGGAGAGAGAAGAGATACTGGAACGACAGACTTTTCACTTAAACCTTGCTAAAGCTGCGTGGGAAAAATCAGAGACTGAAGCAGTTGTCCTGAAGAAGGAACGTGAGAAGATTGCCAAGTTTAAACTGAATTGGTTACCACATTATCCAGATAGGTTCTATGAATTTGGTATATATGCGACCTACATTCGAGAACAGCAGGAACAAGCGGAACAGAAAAGGGACTTTAAGAAGGTAATTAACCTTGAAGCGGATGCAGCGGAGATGGTTGCGGCACAATACGATCTGATACTTGTTGAAAATGGGTTGACAAAGTATGAGAAAATCCGTGATGCATATCTGCAACATGCTGTCTTGCTGAGAACCCTTGCTAAACGAACACATGCAAAATTACCCGATGCAATAAACTGGGACATCGGTAAAAGTATACGTCATAAGCAAATCATCTCTCAAGTTCTCACCAAGAAAAAAGCTGATGAAGTATTGCAGATTGCTAAAGCTGATCCGCGTGTGAAGAAACAACTGATGGATCAGATAGGAATTCGTGAATATGCATGGTTTCAAGGATTTGCTTGGACAGTAAGTTTCTATAATCATGGGTGGGGTAATCTGGCTATTGCGATTATTGATGACAAGACAGGAGATGTGTTAGATGTATTAAAAGGAGAACATCTTGAATTAAAAGAAGCCGATCCGGGTGTGTAAGTATTTTGTCCCCTTTTTTCATAAGAGACGGCACACGGAGAGTGCCTACTACTATTAAGAACGGCACACGGAGAGTGCCTACTACTATTAAGATATGAATCAGCAGCCTCCCTTTATTACTAAAACTATGACTACAACGATATACCTTTTTCTGATTGCTTGCTTGATCCATTTTTGCTGTATTGTGGTTAATGCTACGCCTCCAGATTTTACGCCAGGTGAGCTGCTTGTCCGTCTTACACCGGAAGCGTCATCGGATTTGGATAATCTGAAATCAGATTCAGCAGTAGCTCTATTTTTTGCAGAACAGGATGTGGTCTCTTACAAACGTCTCATTCCACATAATAGACACCTTAAAGGCAGATTGTCCACTTTCCGTTCCAATATAGACCGTGCCTATCTTCTTAGGTTTTCCTTGCTTGCGGATCTCCCCGTATTAAAAACGACATTTGACAATAGCGATTATATAGAGGCTGTAACGTTGAATTTTCTCCGTCCTACTTTAGCTGATGTAATTGTCCCTAACGATCCGAAATATGCTGAGCAGTGGAGTCTACCGGCAATGGCATTGCCAGAAGCGTGGCGAATTGAGAAGGGTGATAAAGACGTTATCATCGCTATCGTTGATTCTGGAATTGACTATAGGCACGATGATCTCGCGAATAAAATATGGGTGAATCATGACGAAATTCCTGATAACGAAATAGATGATGATGAAAACGGTTATGTTGATGATGTATATGGGTGGGATTTTACGGATGCGCCTAACCTTCAAGCGGAAGGTGATTTTAAAGAGGGTGATAATGAACCGATTGATGAATCTGGTCATGGTACGCATGTTGCGGGTATCGCTAGTGCGGAGGCAGATAACGGTATAGGTATTGCAGGTGTTGCTTGGAATTGTTCTCTGATGGCGGTACGGGCGGGGTTATCACTTGGTGGTGGTTCACGCATGCAGGACGATGATTCGGCAGCGGCTATTGTGTATGCGGCAGAGAATGGAGCAGATATCATCAATATGAGTTGGGGGAGTCAACAACAATCGTTTGTCATTCGAGATGCGTTAGAATACGCTTATGCACGTGGGGTTGTTCTGATTGGTGCATCGGGAAATTCAAATGAATCTGAGAGCATTTTTCCTGCTGCGTACAGAAAAGTTATCGCTGTTGCTTCTACTAATCAATTTCAACAACGTTTCTACCGTTCTAATTACGGCGCGTCGGTTGATATAGGTGCTCCGGGAAACGGCATCATCAGTACGCAGATTGACAACGGTTATCGCATACTTACTGGGACATCGATGGCTGCACCGCATGTCGCAGGTCTTGCAGCGTTGATGTTGTCAAAGAGACCAGCACTCACGCACGAAGAGATACGACAGATACTCATAAATACTGCTGATACAGTTTCTGAAGATGATAGCGATGTGTCTGATCCGAAGTTTGTTGGTGCTGGCACTGTAAATGCCTATAGAGCGTTGTTAGCAAGCAGTGGGTTGCAGGCAAGGATATTAGCACCTGAAACGCATAGCGGTGTGTCTTCTTCTATCGTTTTTTTGGGAACTGCGGGTGGATATAAGTTTAAATCTTGGCAGTTGTTATATGGTAATTCATCTACTCCCACTACTTTCGTCCCAATTAATGAACCTGTATCTCAACAGAAATTTTCAGAACCGTTATGCGTTTGGGACACCATAGACTTTCAAGATGGGCTCGCAGAAGGTGTCTATACTGTCCGGCTTGAAGTTACAGGAAGAGATGGCTCACAGACGCACGACCAAGTTGTGCTAACGATTGATCGTTCTCCAGCAAAGATATATTCTGTAACTGCTAAAGAAACGTTGTATAAGAATCAATCTAAAACGATTATCAGTTGGGCAACAGATGATTGGACACAAGGAACATTCTACTACCGGCTTCAGGGTGAAGTTGATCGTTTTTCTTCTGTAGAGAAGAGTGGACTTGGTAAAGAACATGTCTTCTCTGTGGAGTTAGGAACAGGTAAATACCAATTCTATATTGAAGTACAGAACAGTGTGGGTTTAAAATCAGTTGATAATAATAACGGGCAATACTATGAGATAGAGGTTGTTGACAGGTCCATATCCCCGCACGGATTCGTTGAGACTCATCTCCTTTCTGTACCGCTTCAGATTGCGGATGTTTCAACAGACTTTGATAAAGATGGACTGTACGAAATTATCGGCAGGTCGTTAACAGATAGTGCTGACAGTGAATTTACGTCAGATATTCCAGCGATATATGAGCGATTACCAACTGGAGAATATATAAAGGCATTTACATTTTCAGATACATTTTCACATGAGAATATACCTGCCAAAGTTAATAACTGGGTAGACTATGACATAGATTTGAATACATTGATACCGAAGACAGTTGGAGATACAGATAATGATGGATTGCTTGAGATTCTGGCTTATGATAGAGAGAATACCTATCTCATAGAAAGTAAGACAGTAGATGGATATCCTTCCAAAGTAATTTGGGTGAATCCGTATCTGTCAGGTGGCGTGATAGTCGATTTAGATGGTGATGGTATTACCGAAATCGTTGGAACAGATAATAACAACAATAGAATCCTTATTTTTGAAAGCATAGGAGATAACTCGTATAGCAGAACGGCAGAGTTACCCAATGTATCGGAGGGGAAAAACATCTATAGTAAGGATTTTGCTATTGATGATTTCAATTCTGATGGGGTATTAGATTTAGTTGTCGGTGATAGTGAAGGTGAACTATTTGTCTATTCTGCAATAGCCGATGACCAATTCCGTCTGTCTTTGACAGCAACGATATTGGGGACAGGAATGACATTGGGGGAACTTAATGTTGATGCGGTACTACACTTATCCTCAGGCGATCTGAATGGAGATGGACAACCTGAGTTTGTTGTCGGTGGAACTGAATCGTTGCCAGATGTTCCGTCTACACCTCCGCTCTGGAAGTTTCAAGTTTTTCGTTATGATTTGGGTAGGTATCGTGCAATATGGGAGCAGACGATTTCACCGTATCGGATAAGTGGAAATAGTGTTAAGGTTGTAGATGTTGATGGTGATGATTTAGACGAACTCGTTATTCTTGCATTTCCGAATTTATATGTAATGGAGTGGGATGGTACAGCATTCGTACCGATTTATCACCAGGAAGTCAATGAAACGTCTACTCTCTTCAGTGCAGATATGAATGGCAACGGTTTTCAGGAGTTTTTCGTTAATTCTGAAGAGGGTCTCAGTATGATTGAATCTGCCAATAAGGAATCAGTCGTTAATTTGAGACCGTGGAACGTTTCGGCATCGCCTGTCACATCAACGTCTATTGAGATTACCTGGGACGCGCTTACACCTATGAATTCCGATTCAGTATTTACGGTATATCGTGCGATTGGTCTAAAAGATGAGGAACCGATTGAGAGTGCGTATAAGACAACAGCACACGGTCTTACCGCTAAGGTATATTTTGATAGAAGTGTTGAGACAGATAGGACGTATTGGTATGCAATTACTGCTACGAGTGAGACGGGGGCGGAAACTGTTCGAAGTAAAGCGGTTTCTGCAACGCCGCGACCGACACCAAAAATCCTTAGCACTGTATTTCAGCCACCCAATCGGGTTATTATCACTTATGATAGACAGATGGGGTTATCAATAGGTAACGAACGACGTTATCTGTTAAGGGAACCGAATCAACTTAATGCTAAGTCAAATTTTCAATTACAACCGCAATCGGCAATTCGTGATAGGATGGGAACACGTGTGCTCTTGGGATTTGATTCGCCGAGTCTGCAAACACTGATTGCCGTTGATACAGTTGTATATGAAGTGGTGATTTCCGATGTAGCAGATACGGATGAGAACAGGATTAGTTCAGCAGTGAGTTCTGTTGAAATTAACTATAGTCCAACCGAGTCTGTTAATAATAAAGGGGTCAAGGATTTCACAAAGTTGCGTGTTTATCCAAATCCAGTTCGACCAAATCTATCTGACAAGGGAGCGATTACCTTTGATTACGTACCAGTCGGTACAAGTATTAAGCTTTTTACGCAGCGTGGAGAGTTGCTTGAGAATCTAAACGTAACGGAAAGTGATGGTAATCGTAAAATGTGGTGGTTAACAAATGGTGATATAGGGGACATTGCTACTGGAATCTATATTTATATGCTTGAGTATGAATCAGAAAGAAAAGTTGGGAAGATTGCTGTGATCAAATAGGACCAGGATTGACCAGGATTTTCAGGATTGATCAGGATTGACCAGGATTGACAAGGATTGACAAGGATTGACAAGGATTGACAAGGATTGATCAGGATTGACAAGGATTGACAAGGATTGACCAGGATTGACCAGGATTGACCAGGATTGACCAGGATTGACCAGGATTGACCAGGATTGACCAGGATTGACCAGGATTGACCAGGATTGACCAAGGATTGACCAGATTTTGTACGTCTGGATATTGCATTATGGATGATTATATTCTCATTGCTAATCCCATATCTGGTAAAGGTAAGGCAAAAGCTGTTGCTGAACGCACTCAGAATTTGCTTATGGGTTCAGGTCGTAAAGGTCAGCTTAGGTTTACGACAGGTAGTGGTGATGCGAAAGATTTTGCGGAAGTCGCTGCATCAGATGGCATTGCGTGGGTGATTGTATGCGGTGGAGATGGAACTCTTCACGAAGTCGTCAATGGCATTGTGCCTGCTTCTGATGTTACCTTGAGTATAATTCCGTGTGGTCGTGGTAATGATTTAGCGTCTGCTATCGGAGTGCCGCGAAAAATTGAAAAGGCAGTGGATACAATTTTTGACGGTACTGAAAAACGTATAGACTTAGGATATGTGCGTTCTGATAAGGGGAGTGAACACTATTTCACAACGATAGCGACTTGCGGTTATGATACAGAGGTAAGTCGTCGTGGTGCTGAACGGGAAAAGATCCTCGGTATAAAAATCTCTGGAACAGCATCCTATCTCTATGCGGCTGTTGTTACACTGTTCCATTACAAGAGTCCTTTTGTGCGAATAGAGGGAGATTTTGGTACATATCAAGGTGAGATATTACTTGCAGCGACAGGAAATACAAACAGTTATGGTGGGGGATTTAAGATTGTACCTGATGCAGTTCATGACGATGGTTTATTTGATGTCTGTGTCATTCGTCCATTACCTTCCTTTACGATACTACGATTGATGGTTACTTTATTCTGGGGTGGTCACGTGAATCATCCGGCTGTTGAAATCAGTCAGACTCGTAGTTTGAAGATTAGCTCTGATCCGGCTGTCATGCTGTTCGCTGATGGTGAACCGATGTGTGAGACTCCGGCAACCATTGAGATAATTAAGCATGGATTGAAGGTTCTGGTACCATCTTGACCAGAGGCATTCAATTGTCGGTAAATTGCATGTATTCAGATATGTTTCTTCTGTAGGAGGGAACTCCGATTCCCGACTATACACTTTGATAGTCGGGAATCGGAGTTCCCTCCTACAGAAGAGGAGTTGTTATGTTAATTGGATAATATTTGTAAGAAACTGCGAAAACGCGACAATTGAATGCCTCTGCCATCTTGACATGGGCATTGCTTTAATTATACACTCTAAATAAGCACACAAGTACCTTTCTTGATCCTTGGAGATGAAACGAAGCAGATGGTGTTGAACGCCTTAAAGCTAATGTTTGATAAAAGCAGATGTTTGATATTGAGACTCCACTTTACTTGATCCTGCTTCTCATAATTCCCCTGGTAGTGCTTATTCAGCTACGCACATACGTGGTTGCGGCAAGATGGCGAAAAGTGACAACTTTTGTCTTGAGATGCCTTGCGATAATATGTGCAATTCTTGCCTTAGCAAATCTACAACGCGCACACAGCGAAAAACGGCTTGCTATCGTGTTTCTCCTTGATATGTCTGATAGTGTTGCAGAATCTCAACGCGAAATAGCGATTGAGCAGATTAACGCTGCTATCACTAAAATGAAAACTACAGATCAATTCGCTGTGATAGGTTTCGCAGCGGAGCCGTTTGTGTTAATTGAGATGGGGGAGGCGTCGGTTAAGACTGACAAACAGCTTCCGCTAAGATCAATGCTGACAGATTCATCTGGTCAACTGGATAGCACAGACATTGTTTCTGCCCTCAAAAGGTCTATTGAACATTTGCCTGACAACTATCATCGCCGAATTGTGTTATTTAGTGATGGACAACATAATGCCGGAAGTATTTCAATATCAGAGTTTCTACCATTCTTGTCAGCGAATGATATAGAGATAATGACCATCCCACTTCAGTCAACACAAGATGCAATTCAGGTGTTGGATTTGGAATTACCAAATAGGGTTAGAAAAGGCCAACGTTTTCAGATACAGACAGTCATCCAGTCTGATGGAACAATCCCGAACATAAAAGCGACACTCTACCACAACGGTATTCCACTCCCTGATTTGGCGTTTTCTCTTAAAAAAGGGAGAAATGTAATCCCTCTTCCTACACAAGAGGTGACGGACTCCTATTATAACATGGGACGTGTGCATACATACCATTTAAAGCTAAACATCAATGATGAGATCATAGAGAATAATGCGGCATTCGGGGTTGTTCAAGTTCAAGACAAACCACATATCCTATATGCAGATAGCGATTTGAGACATTCCGATAATATACAGAAGGTTCTTGAAGAGAGCGGTTTCGGGGTTGAAGTCATCCATGCTTCTGATATACCATCAGATTTAGTTTCGTTTCAACAGTTTGATGTGATGGTTTTGAGCAATATATCTGCCGATATGGTTACGGATACGCAACAGGAGATGATTGAGTCGTTTGTTCGGGACCTCGGACATGGATTAGTCGTTATTGGAGGAGACAGTGCTTTCGGTGCTGGTGGATATACTGACACGGTCTTTGAGCGGATATTACCGGTTGACATGACACCGCGTGAACGAAAAGACTCTGTAGCACTTGTTTTCGTGATTGATACATCGGGTAGCATGGCAAACTACGTCGGTGCTAAACGTAAGATTTCCCTTGCAATGGATGCGATCAGGGCAGGCATTGACAATTTGGATGAAGCGGATCAGGCGGCTATTATAAGTTTTGACGTTAAGACGCATGTGATCTCATCTCTAACTTCTGATCATAATAGATTGATTAAACGTGTTGGTAGACTAAAGCCTACTGGCGGAACAGCTGCAATGTCGGATGCGATTAAAATCGCAATTCAGATGCATGAGTCTGCAGATGTGAAAAGAAAACACATTATATTGCTATCGGACGGTAAATCTACTGGGAAACGTTCCGACATTATAAAGTTGGCGAGAGATGCGGCTGATGCAAAAGTTGGTATTACGACAATCGCAATTGGAGATGCGGATACTGATTTGTTAAAGGAAATCGCAGATATGGGGGAAGGACAGGCTATTGCGGTGCAAGACATACAGAGTTTACCGAGGGTTCTTATGGATGCTGTCCGAGAAACACACAATTATATTGTGCAAGAAGAATTCCAACCAAAAATCTTAGACCCGACTGCACGAGTATTAGATGGTATCAACAATCTACCAAGACTTTATGGGTATGTTGCAACAGCAGAGAAAACAACTGCACAAGTGTTGGTAAGTTCCCATAAGAATGAGCCGATTCTTGCGGGTTGGCGTTACGGATTGGGAAAATCTGTTGCCTGGACTTCGGATGTAAAACCTGCTTGGGGTAAGGATTGGATTTCGTGGACTAACTTCAGTAAGTTTTGGGGGCAAGTCGTTAATTGGACATTACCGACTGAAAACAGAGCTGTGGATTTTGACTTAAGTGTCATGCAACACAATATGCATCGCAATGGTAGATGTGAGATAAGGATAGATACTAAAGGTCTATCTCCTGTATCTTTCGTTGTACAAGTTGCGGGTCCGAATGGTACTGGACAGACAGTAGACATTACACAGGATGGTGTTAACCGATTTATCGGTTCATTTCAGATGCGTGAGATTGGCACTTATATTGTCACAGCGAAGCAAGTTAGAACTGAAAACTCATTGTCTGAAACTCCACTGACTGTAACACTGGCACTCTCATATCCTGCGGAGTATGCGGTGTTTGATGTTAACACAGCGGTATTAAAGAAACTGTCACGAGAAACAGACGGATTTTATCAGGCGACAATTGCTCAGATAACGCACCCTGGGGGAAAACGCATTGAAAACCGTGTGTCGCTGTTTCAATCATTACTGATCGTAGCTGCTATACTGTTTGTTTTGGAAATGATTCTTCGACGGTTCAGCATAGCAAGCGGATATTTCGCAGAACTTCGTTCGCAGCTGCGCAGGCAATCTGAAGCAGTTGTACCTGAAACGTTAACACAACTAACAGAGAAAAAAGCAATTGTTAATTCGCTTGCCGATAGGGGTGTTTATGCAACCGTGGGAACTATACCCTCAAACGAACGGTCAACTCCTGATAACATATCTGAAACAGCAGCAGAAGCGATGACACGTTTATTGGCTGCTAAAAACAGATCTCGTTCTGAATAGATTTTAGGTTGGTAGGTTCGGTTAGGAAACCGAACCTACCGAATTGGGAATGGATAAAATTGGCTGGCCAAAAACCGCCTACAAGACAGAAGGGTAATGCTAATGCATTACCCTTTTGACTTTTGATCGATAAATTAGATAGCAACCACGTTTAGGGTTACTAAACGGATATAGTGTTACTTGACGCCTTTCAATTTACCCCAAGTCGTGAAGAGTTTATCCTTAGGTTCAACAGAAGTGCCCAACTCCATAGGCGTTTTATAGGCAGTTTCTACGGTACCTCGAATACCGAAGTGCATGCCCCAGCCACCAGTAGCGTCAACGACTTTGACCAGCAACAAATTGTCACCCGGTTTCAGATTAACTGTAACCTCCTCTTGCCATCTGGATCTGCCACGGTTAACTGCGTTAGAGAGAACGACTTCACCGTTGAGCCAAATTTTGATAGAATCATCACTCCCTGCTAACAATTGGACTTCCTGAGCTTCTTCAGAGACAAGTGTAACGAGTCCATAAGATGATATGTGGTCGAAAGCTCCGGTGACATTTAATGCAGTGGCAATAACATCAAGGTTTCCATCTTGTGGTAATTCAGCGAGTGTCCAATCGTAATCGCCGATGCTGTCCCCTTCAGATGCGCCAATTTTAGCTATCGTCTCTTCGGTAATTTCATCTTTACTTGCCATTGCGAGTAAATCTACGTCTGTAGCAGCTGCTCCACCCTGTCCCTCTTCGGGTCGGGCGATCATCCAAAGCCAATTTGTCAAAATATCTACGACAGGAATGAATGGTGTTTCAAGGATACCGACGTGCATGCCCCAACCACCAGTAGCTTCACAGATTTTAACCAATATCAAATTGTCACCTTGTTTCAGACTAATTCCGAACTCATCTTGCCACATGCTACGTCCACGGTTAACGGCATTCTTAAAAACCTCTTCACCATTGACCCAAACTTTGACAGCATCATCACTGCCGGTTTTCATTGTTGCCTCTTGTGCCTTAGTGGAGTTGTATGTATAAAGTGCGTATGAAGTAATGTGGTTTATATCTTCTTCTTCTTCCATTCCCGTCGCATTGACAACATCATTGATGTCACCGTTTGCTGGCAATTCAGCGAGTGTCCACTGATAATCTCCGACAGTGTCACCCTCTTTTGCACCATTCTGAGCTACCATTGCTTCAGTAACTGCATTATCGCTTGCATCTGCAAGAGAATCGATATCGGTAGCAGCTGCCCCACCACCTTCACCAAGTTGTACGATCATCCAAAGCCATGGACCGAGAATTTGTTCCTGTGCATCAGCAGTGCGTGGCATAACTGAAAGAATCATCAGAAACGCTAAACCTATTACAAATAATTTCCTGTACATTCTAAAAAACCTCCATTTATTCTGTTAACAAAATAAAACAGTTAACGTCATTTATCTTTAGAACATCAATTCTGATTATTTTATAAAGATAAACGACTATTTCTTAATTAGTTTAATCAAAAAACTTAAAATAACCTTATAAAAATTCTCTTTATTAAACAAAGAGAAAACCGAAAACAACAATTAGTGAGATATCAGGTCAGAATTACCGGTTATTCTTAATTTGTGCCCATTGCGTTGTTAATTTGCCACCGGGTTCAACTGGCAAAATGACATCAATCTCAGCAAGTTCATAGTCACCACCTACACCGAAGTGCATACCCCATCCACCAGTACGTTCGCTGACCTTTATCATGATCAAATTATTTCCTTTTTTTAGATCAACCTTTAAATTATCTTGGAAGGAGTTTTCATTGCCGCGGCCCCGATTCCTTGCATTGGTATGCACAACTTCTCCATTAAGCCAGACCTTGACAGAATCATCGCTACTGACACCCATCGCCACGTTTGCTTGAGCTCTATTCGTCTTGAGTACTATGAGTGCATAAGATGTGACGTCATTCAACGCACCCGCCGCCATACCTATTTGATTAACGAGAGCATTAATGTCACCATTATTGGCAAGTGTGCCAGAGGTCCACTCATAATCACCAACTTCATCTCCTTCTCTTGCACCGTGTTTGGCGATTTTCTCTTCGGTGACTTTTCCATTGCTGGCGTCATCAAGCGAATCAATATTGGTAGAATTTTGACCGCCTTGTTCTGCTGCGGTGTGTGCAATTATCCAGAGGTATGGACCACGAATTTTTTGCTGCGCATCAGCGGTCAGCGTGATTATCAAAAGACTCATCAGACAAACCAACCCTATTATACACAATTTTCTGAACATTTTACACACTCCCAATTATTTTGCACCTTTCAATTTACTCCAGGTAGTGATAAGCTTCCCTGTTGCTTCAACACTTTGGTATTTTTCGATTGGAACAGTTTCTACCGTCCCTCGAATTCCGACGTGCATGCCCCAGCCGCCAGTAGCGTCAACAACTTTGACCATCAACAAGTTGTTCCCTTGTTTCAGATCAATTGTAAACTCATCTTGCCATCTGGCTCTACCACGATTGCTGGCATTCTTAAATACCTCTTTACCGTTGAGCCAGACTTTGATGGAATCATCACTCCCCGTTAACATTTGGACTTTCTGAGCTTCGTCAGAGGAGAGTACGACGAGTCCATAAGCACCTATGTGTTCGAAAGCTCCTGTTACACCTAATGCAGTGGCAATAACATCGAGGTTTCCATCTTGTGGCAAATCACGGGATGTCCACTTATAATCTCCGACTTCGGCACCTTCAATAGCACCATTTCTTGCTATCTTTAATTCAGTAACCCTATTATTGCTTGCCCTTGCAAGTAAATCTACGTCTGTGGCAGCTGCTCCACCCTGTCCGTCTTCGGCTCGGGAACACATCCAAAGCCAATCTTTGAAGAACTCTACGGTAGAAACGAAAGGTGTTTCAGAAATACCGACGTGCATGCCCCAACCACCAGTAGCTTCACTGATTTTGACCATTATCAAGTTGTCACCTTGTTTCAGACTAATTCCGAACTCATCTTGCCACATGCTACGTCCACGGTTAACGGCATTCTTAAAAACCTCTTCACCGTTGATCCAGACTTTGATGGAATCATCGCTACCGGTTTTCATTGACACATCTTGTGCCTTATCCGAATTGTACGTATAAAGTGCGTATGAAGTAATGTGGTTTATATCCTCTACTTCATCCATTCCAGTCGCATTGACAACATCATTGATGTCCCCGTTTGCAGGCAATTCAGCGAGTGTCCACTGATAATCTCCGACTTGGTCCCCCTCTTTTGCGCCATTTTTAGCTACCATTTCTTCAGTAACTGCATTATCGCTTGCATCGGCAAGAGAATCGATATCGGTGGCAGCTGATCCACCTCCTGCACCAAGTTTTACGATCATCCAAAGCCATGGACCGAGGATTTGCTCTTGAGCATTAGCAGTAAGTGTCATCACCGTGGAACTCATCAGGCAAATTAATCCTATCACACATATTTTTTTGATCATTATATAGCCTCTTATCATTATATAACCTCCTATATTATTTTTAGACATTATACCGATTTAATTTTGATACCCTGTTACGAATAGAACTGGCACATATCACACAAAACCGAATGTAACAACAAAAACCCACGACGATCCAAAATGGACGTGTGGGCACAGCAGCGGTAGAACTATTAACGCTTTCAAAGTTGTTTCGCTGTAATGTGTTATTATATTTAACGGTGACGTTGGCAGGGGGGGGGGGGGTCTAACAACTGATGTTAAAACAGAACTATCAAGCGGGTCACCAACCCATGCACCGCACAGACAATAGATATCTGACGCGTTTATTTTGGCAAAATGATGGTTCTTTTGTTGGTGTTTCATTGTTCCCACTCAAAAAGAAAAAATCCAAATCTGAAAACTAAAGAACATAGTAGCATCCATTTCCTTCGTATTCCCCACGGACAAATAGGACAAATAGATTATACTTTTAAACGTAATTAATGTCAAGCTTTTTCAAAAATACGATTAGATTATACTTTATAAACGTAATTAATGTCAAGCTTTTTCAAAAATACGATTAGATTATACTTTTAAACGTAATTAATGTCAAGCTTTTTCAAAAAATACGATAAATTTTGAGTATTGACAGGATTCTTGTCATTTCTCTTGACAGCAAGTAGTCAACAAAGCACATCCAACTTGATTAAATCATAATAATGTCTTATAGACATATTGCTCCGCTGGAGCAGAGTTTCTTCTTGACAGAGCCGTTATATATGCTCACGCCAGATGCAGATTAAATTTTTGGTTTTCATTCAAGGAGGAATGCGTAAGTCCTGAAGATAAGACATACAAATATGGGTTCTGAAAAACTGGGGGTAAATCAGAGTTCCAGAGTGCCAAATTACATTGACACCACCTGTAAAATATGTTACAATGGAAAAATGCTTGATGCATCACATTTTAGAGGGACAGTGGCTATCCGCATCATTATTTTGTTAATTCCCTCAAAATCTGTATGGTAAAATGGGTGGCGTTTAATTAAATCCACTCACAAAACTCAAAACTCACCTAAAGTGAGATTCATTTTTTTAGGAGGTTTCACAGAATGAAACTTATGTTAGTATTAACAGGATTTGTGTTAATGACAGTCTGTTTTGTTATCAGCACGAACGACATAGCAGAAGCGGAGGAAGTCTTGGGAACAGGAACGGCGTCCCTGATAGGTGGTGACCTAACCGATCCAGAAGACGATGGTAACCCTGAAGCAGATGAAGGTTACAACGCCGTTTTCTCAGCCAACGAAGAACCTGGATTCGCGGGCGGAGAGAATGCCTTTAACGTCTTTGATAACGAACTTGGCGGCGGCAATGCTAAATGGTGCTGCGGACGTGGTGGCGGCATTCCAGAAGAAGGTCTACACATAACCGCAGAATTTGATCAACCGTATGTATTAACACACTTCACCGTATCTTCAGCGAACGATGCTCCTGGAAGAGACCCTACAGTGTGGGAAATTCAAGGATCGAACGATGGCGAGGATTTTACAACCATCTTTTCTCACGACGGGGATAGTTTATGGACTGAACGTCTGCAAGTTATCCGTTTTGATGCTGGGGTAGATTACGACGAGCAAACCGCAGGCTATCAGTTTCTTCGGTTTGTTACTTTTAACACCGCATTGAACCCGAATGGAGCATACTATCAACTTGGTGAAATTGAATACTTCGGCGAGCCAAGTGCTACACCTGTAGACCCTAAAGCCAAACTCACAACTACATGGGGAAGCATCAAAAACACCCGATAAGCGCAAATAACGAACATTTTCTAAAACGGCTTGAATTCAGTCATAACTGGGTTCAAGCCGTTTATCAAATCCGTTTAAAGCCGTAGAATCCTGCAAATACAAATCATGGTGATGATGCCCCTTGGATCACCAAATGGTATGGTCCCGACGGTAACTACACAAACAATGGTGGCTTCCCCACCTCAGCACCTAAGTTTATTCAAAACTGTCTCAGGTAGGGACTCGGCAACAGAGGTAGCAACACCATCGTCCACCTGCTCGGGAGACATCATTCCCGGTACGACGCAACTGATTGCGGGATGTGCTAAAATGAACTTCAAGGCAGCCTGCGGTAGACTTTGCGCTTTATCTCCGATAACCGATTTGATTTCTTCAACCCGTTCTAAGTCTGATAGTATTTTCTCACGTGACCACGTCTTCCGATAATCGTTTTCAGCAAATTGCGTGTCAGCATTGATGTGTCCAGTCAACAAGCCAGAAGATAGCGGTTGTCGTCCAACCACTGCTATGCCGTTTTCAGCTGCAGTTTCCATTACAGGGGATGCCATCCCTTGATTCAAGATGTTATAGGTTAACATCAGTGAAGATATTCCGGTCGCGGATATTGCTTTGCGTGCTTGTGTTTCATTTCCGAGACATAAGCCGTAAAATCGGATTTTACCTTCCTGTTTAAGTTCTTCCATTGCACCAAATGCTTCATCCCAAATATCGTCAGGAGGTGGTGCGTGGAATTGGTAGACATCTATGACATCTCTTTTCAATCGCGACAAGCTTCCTTCAACAGCTTGACAGATATATTCACGGGAAGCGTTATATGACGGAACTTTTCCGCCTTGGCTTATCCATCCATCAGAATCCAGTTCATATCCGAGTTTAGTTGCGATGGTAACACTGTCTCCGAGTGTAGAAAAAGCCTCTCCGAGAAGACGTTCTGCGCGTCCTCCACCGTATTGGTCTGCAGTATCATAAAAGGTGACACCTTTGTCATAAGCATATTTTAAGAGTTTAATGGCATCTTCTTCACTGATATCACCCCATTCGCGTCCACCGAGTTCCCATGTTCCCATCCCTATTTCGGATACTGTTATTCCTGTTTTTCCAAATTTCCTCTGCTGCATCGTCTGCTCCTATGTTATAGATTGAGAATCTATTATAGAACAAAATCCCTTTTTGTCAACTGTTATTTTTGTGCTGTATGTACATTTGCATTGACATATTGCATGTGTTCTGTTATGATATACTAATCTTGCTCGCTTTGGATTGATTCTACATGTTTTCTGATGTTTGGATATAAATGAAATTATTGGTCACTGGTGGTGCTGGCTTTATCGGCACAAACTTCATTCGGTACTGGCTCAAGACGTTTCCACAAGATTCTGTGATTAACCTTGACCTGCTAACTTATGCCGGAAACCTTATCAGTCTAACTGATATTGCTGCAATCTATTCAGATCGGTATGTGTTTGCGCGTGGAGATATTCTTGACGATAGTTTCGTTGCCAAGGTATTAAAGGCTCATAAACCAGATGTGATTGTCAATTTTGCGGCGGAATCGCATAACAGTCGTGCGATTTTACATCCCCGTAAATTCTTTGAGACAAACGTAATCGGTACACAGGTACTGTTGGATGCAGCGCGTAAGTATGGAATAGCGCGTTTTCATCATGTCTCCACCTGTGAAGTCTACGGTGAACTCCCTTTAGATTCTCCAGATGCTTTTGCTGAGACATCTCCGTATCGGCCGCAGTCACCTTATAACGCCTCAAAAGCGGCTGCAGACCATCTCGTCAATTCCTATTATCATAGTTATGGACAACAGATTACTATATCAAACAGTTCAAATAACTACGGTCCCTATCAACACCCTGAGAAATTGATTCCACTCTTTACGACAAACGCTCTCCAAGATTTACCTTTGACGTTGTATCGTAGCAGCCATAACCGTAGAGAATGGCTCCATGTTGATGATCACTGCTCCGCGATTGCGCTTGTTATAAGGGACGGTAAAATTGGAGAGACCTATAATATTGGAAGTGGTGTTGAGAAGAGTATTGAAGAGATTACCGACTTTATCCTAAATATTCTTGGAAAACCGCAAAGCCTAAAAACTTATGTGCCCGACAGACCGGGACACGATAGTCGTTATCTATTGAATTCAGAAAAGATACACAGTGAACTGGGATGGAAACCGATAATTCCTTTTGAACAAGGTCTGGAACAGACAATTCAGTGGTATATTGAAAATCGTGATTGGTGGGAAAGTATTCGGGAGCGACCAGAAACAGAAGTCGTTCAAGAAGATAAATGGAAAGAACTTAAACGTTGATGTTATCTATTCAGAATTTGTGTATCTCCAATCCAATCTGGTTTGTTTCCGTAACTATCGCTCTTACCGCGTCGGACACCACGCCATCACTGTTCCAAAACTTGCGAACATGCTGTCCTCGCCGCTTGTTAATATACGTGAACCTTGCACAACAATCCGCGCATGCCTACTTGTGATTTTATAGCTGACAGGTGCATCTTTTGCAATCAGTGGGTTTCCACCACTGTCTTTGAGTTTATCCAACCGATAATGTACTGATCTTTGCGCGGGGACATTGAATTCACATGAGACGTTTTCTATTTCGTTATCTTCATATAGCACCTCTAAGAGACATTGCGTATCCATATCTGCTGTATTGGAGATACAGATAGATTCGTGTGAAAAATAACCGCCTCCATGCTGTTCCCATTCCTGTTCAGTTGGAGAAAGTGATGCCATATAGCCGTCGGGAATTATCCAGACATAAGCACCGTCCCCTTCTGAAGTGTATGCCTTTAGTGCGTTCCCTACGGTTTCAGGATCATCCTGTATCTCATCAAGGTTGACGACAAGGAATCGTGAATAGAGTTGAATTCCTTTTGTTGGATTGTGTTCTTTAAGTTGTCCTGTAACGTTCAGGCATATTCTGTTTTCATTTAGCATTTCGATATGACTAACGTTTTGTGATGCTAACCAATCTCCGAATGTATCATTGAGAAGTCGTGTTAGGGTGTTAGTGTCTGAAATTCCGGTGAGTTTATATTCTCGTATTGTCGCGAAAACTATACCAAATGTCATATATTTCTCCATTATTGTAGAAAGTGTTTACACCATCCATTTTCCGTCTATTCCGAGCAGAGAGATTAACACCTGTAGGAGCACTGTTTCTTGATGCTGACCAACAAATTGTCGGTGTGTATCAATATATGTGTCGTAATCATCAGCCCATTCTCGAAAGTATGTATCATATTCCCATCCGTTAGTTGTTTTGCACAGCTGTGAACGGTCAGGATATGGTAGTTTCTGTTTTAATATTTTTAGGATTTCGTCAGCGGTGGGTACCCATACGTTTTTTGTATTTTCTTTTGTGGGTTTTAGTGCTTGAATTGCTGGGTGTTGACACAATTGAAGGTAATTGTGTTTATCTACTGGTTTCATAGGGTGGGATTATGTTAATGTTAGTGTTTTCGGTATTGTTTTATGTCACAATCCATTGCTGAATGTGTTCAGCGATAGTGTCAATATCTGTTATGGAACCATCGGCTATCTTAAGACCGAGTTCAATTATTGAATCGTCAATGTTGAGACGAAGTAGGTAACCGTTTAACTCTAAAAATAACATTGCACAGTTCATACCTATACGTTTGTTGCCATCCAAAAATATATGCCCCTTAATGATATGATGTGCATACACTGCAGCCTTTTGAAATGTACTTGGAAATATTTCTACTCCAGCGAACTTTCCGCTAACTGCATCAATCAAATAGTGTAACCGTTCTTCATTCAATATATGATAGTTGCCGACATGTCTATCGGCAACTTCCATGATTTCTGGAATTGTCAGATATCTCACTGAACGTTCCCTAATGTTTTCCATGCTCTTTCGTATTGTTGCATTGTATCGTCTATTGCTGTCTTAACATTTATTCCAATTTCACTGGCTTTCACCATGTCAGATTTTGCTTTTTCCACCTCTCCAAAATGAAGCCATGCTTTGCTGCGATAGTAATATGCATCAGCATAATCAGGTTTAAGCTCTATCGCTTTAGTATAATCTTCAATAGCAAGGTCTACTTTGCCTTTCTTGCTATTCTCTAATCCGACATTAAGGTATTTTTCAGCAAGTTCTTGTTTCCGGTCTATCATCATATTACCTCTGATAAGTGCGAAAGATTTGTAATTTATTATACCATATAAAATAAAAAAAATCAACAAATTTTTTGGTTATGTCGGTTCTGTCAGACATTACAGTTGGGTACGCTTTATCTGACCGAGTGAGTCAAATTTCTTGCCGCGTGACTCAACAGAAAACAGCTCATTTACATCTTTCTAATCATCAACTTCATCAGTTCGGGATCTGTAATCCCATAAGAGAATGGTGCCGTCGTCACTTCCACTTGCGAGTGTGTTTCCATCCGGACTGAACGCTACGCTTACGACATTTCCTGTATGTCCTTTGAGTATTCTCTTTTCTTCGCCAGTATGAACATCCCACAGACGAATAGTGTAGTCTCTATCCAACACACCAGTGGTGAGCTCCCCACTTCCACTTGCGAGTGTTTTTCCATCCGGACTGAACGCTACACTTATGACAGTCTCTGCAGGTGTATGGAGTATTCTCTTTTTTTCGCCAGTATCTACATCCCACAGACGAATGAAGCCGCCCCTTCCTGCACTTGCGAGTGTGTTTCCATCCGGACTGAACGCTACACTAAAGACCTCGTCTGTACGTCCCTTGAGTATTCTCTTTTTTTCGCCAGTATCAACATCCCACAGACGAATGATGCCGTCGTCACTTCCACTTGCAAGTGTGTTTCCATCCGGACTAAACGCTACACAATAGACATATTCTATATGTCCTTTGAGTATTCCCTTTTCTTCGCCTGTATCAACATCCCACAGACGAATGATGCCACCCTTTCCTCCACTGGCGAGTGTGTTTTCATCTGGACTGAACGCTACACTTGGGACATATTCTATATGTCCTTTGAGTATTCCCTTTTCTTTGCCAGTATCAACATCCCACAGACGAATGATGCCGCCCCAAATACCACTTGCGAGTGTGTTTCCATCCGGACTGAACGCTACGCTTATGCCCCACTTTGTATGTCCTTTGAGTATTCTCTTTTCTTCGCCTGTATCAACATCCCACAGACGAATGATGTCGTCATCACCTCCACTTGCGAGTGTGTTCCCATCCGGACTGAACGCTACACTTGTGAAAGATTCTGTATGTCCTTTGAGTATTCTCTTTTCTTCGCCAGTATCAACTTCCAACAGACGAATGGTGCTGTCCCTACTTGCACTTGCGAGTGTGTTCCCATCCGGACTGAACGCTACGCTTATGACATATCCTGTATGTCCTGTGAGTATTCTCTTTACTTCACCTGTATCAACTTCCAACAGACGAATGATACTGTCATCACCTCCACTTGCAAGTGTGTTCCCATCCGGACTGAACGCTACGCTAAAGACCAGCGATATATGTTCGTTGAGTATTCTCTTTTCTTCACCAGTATCAACATCCTACAGACGACTGGTGGTGTCATAACTTCCACTTGCAAGTGCGTTTCCATCCGGACTGAACGCTACACTTGTGACAGTCTTTGTATGTCCTTTGAGTATTCTCTTTGTTTTGCCAGTATCAACATCCCACAGACGAATGGTGTTGTCTTCATTTCCACTTGCGAGTGTTTTTCCATCCGGACTGAACGCTACGCTTATGACATCTCCTACATGTCCTGTGAGCATATTCTCTCTTTCACCTGTAACATCCCACAGTGTAATGGTGTGGTTGCTGGTTCCACTTGCGAGTGTCTTCCTATCCGGACTGAACACTACGCTAAAGACCTTCGATACATGTTCGCTGAGTATTCTCTTTGTTTCGCCAGTATCAACATCCCACAGACGACTGGTGGTGTCTTCACTTCCACTTGCAAGTGTGTTTCCATCCGGACTGAACGCTACACTTGTGACAGGTTCTGTATGTCCAATATAAAGGTCCAGTTCTTCACCTGTTTGTGCATCATATATCCAAACACCGATGCTACTCGCCGCTGCCAGTTTAGAACCGTCTGGGGAATATACGATTTCGCGGTTATGTCCTTTGCCAATCCGCATTTTCGCGCCTTCGGGTAACCCCAAACGTGTGTAGTCTTGAGCGAAGGTGTTTAATGTAAAGGCAAATATCGTCAAAAGAACAGTTAGAATAAAAAATGGTTTCATGAGAAAGTTTCCTCCTAATAACGTGAGTTCGGTTAAACTATATTGTATCCTGGAATCGGTGTTGGCAACACTTCTATCTCCCTTTATCCCCCGCAAGCAAGGGGAAGGTTTTTCCTAAAATGATGATACGGACATGGTTCCTCTAACCGTTAGCGTAGCATCCCCAATGGTTGATAAAAGTATAATATAAGGCGGAAAACCTGTCAAGGTAAAATCAATATTTGCCAGGGTTATTTATGGAAGATTGGAAGAGGGAGGG
This sequence comes from Candidatus Poribacteria bacterium, assembly GCA_965205065.1. Taxonomy (GTDB): domain Bacteria; phylum Poribacteria; class WGA-4E; order WGA-4E; family WGA-3G; genus MSPOR6. Next base: position 1,297,490 of record CBDBFT010000001.1, read on the forward strand.
GTGGAAGATTGGAAGGGTGGAAGGGTGGAAGATGGGAAGGATGGAAGAGGGGAAGAGTGGAAGGGTGGAAGAGGGGAAGGGTGGATGGTTGGAAGAGGGGAAGATTGGAAGGGTGGAAGGGTGGAAGAGGGGAAGGGTGGTGGGAGGCAGAGGCACAATCTAACAGAATGTGCTACAAATGAATCTTCTGTGCAAAAACTTTACACACCCTATTCGAGTATTCGAGATACACATTTGAAAATGTGTTGCAATTGTGATATACTTAGAAATATGCAGATCATAGCCAGAGAAGTCAGGAACTATATCACACCAGAAGGACGTAACCCATTCCGCCAGTGGTTGATACAACTTAGAGATAAAAGAGCACGCGCAAATATTCAGAGGCGAATTGTACGTCTACAAGAGGGGAACTTTGGGAATTGTAAAAGGTTGAGTAGTGATTTATATGAACTGAGAATAGATTACGGACCAGGATATCGGATCTATTTTGGCACTCTTACTTCCCACATTGTGATTTTGCTTTGTGGTGGACAAAAAGGCACGCAACGACGAGATATTGCAAGAGCTAAAGATTATTGGAACGAATTAAGGAGGCGGAACAATGAACCCGGAAACCATAGTTAAGCAGACTACCAGTTTTAGAGACGACCTATTAAATGACCTAACAGATATAGAGTTCGCGATGTATTATATTGAGGCAGCCTTAGTGGACTATAAGGAGGATGGGAACATAGAGTCGATCTGGATGGCACTTCGTGATGTTTTAGTAGCACAGGGTGCAGTTTCTGAACTATCCAAAAGAACGGGTATTGATGCTGAAACACTTTCAAATTGTCTCTCTAACGAGGATGTCCCGCGGTTAGATCTGCTCAGCATTATCTTGAAATCATTTGAAGGTCAATTGGCGGTTGAACCTTAGTGAACCTTATGGAAGGAGCGAATGTTCGTGATGTCAGAAATGCCTCAAAACTAAAAAAAGTCGTCAATTCTGCAAAAAAGTGCTAAAATACGGATAAGGGAACTCCTTTATCTTTTGGTATTTGGTATAATGATTTCATTAGACAAAAGAGTTCTCTTTAGACAAAATAGAAAGGTTAAACTATGAAACTGAGTTGCCTCCCTGTATCTCTTTATGATGATATATTCTCTGGGAAAAGTACGATAGCAGACTGGATCCGTTTCGGGGCTGAATTAGGATTAGATGCTGTTGATTTTAGCATCAAGTTCCTTCCGCATCGCGATTATAAACTGATTAATACTATACGTACTATTCTCGCTAAACGCGGGTTAGAAGCATGTATGCTTGCATGTTATTGCGATTTCACGCATCCGGATTCAGCACAGCGGGCACAAGAATTAACTGATCTGAAGTCTGATATCGTCTTAGCAAAGGATTTAGGGGCAAGTTTCATAAGGGTGACTGCGGGACAGAATCATCCTGGTATCAATCGCGAGGAGGGAATTAAATGGGTTACAGAAGGATTCCGTCGGGCACTTGACGCTGCAGAAAAACACGGAATTACACTCGCTTATGAAAATCATACGAAGGGGGCACCGTGGCAGTATTGGGATTTCTCACAACCGACTGAGGTATTCCTGCAAATCCTTGATGAACTTTCAGACACGCCATTAGGTGTATGCTTTGACACTGCAAACCCTCTTGTCCTAAATGAAGACGTGATGGGACTATTGGAACAGGTCATTGATCGGGTGGTTGTGCTGCATGTTTTTGATATGCGTGAATCGGGTTCTTTTGATCCTGTTCGTGTTGGGACTGGTGTTTCACCGATCCCGCAAGTATTTCAACTTATGCATCAAAACAGTTACGACGGTTGGTTGAGCATTGAGGAAGCGAGTAAACAAGGACGACAAGGTTTTAAGGCAGCTGTGCACTATGTCAGAAAAACGTGGGAACAAGCATCATCCGCGTGAGGGTTCACTCATGTTTTCACGTGCCTGACGGGACAGTTCTGCAAGATGTCCATCATTAGCCATCACCTGTTCCAGATGTATCTCACGTTCAGGGGTTGCAGTATTCACCATTTTCTCTCCATATTTTCGCTCTATCCAAAATCGTGCTGAACCCCCGATATAAGAACGTAATGCATCTAACTTTTCGTCTGGATATCGCTGACAGAGATTCATCGTGAACATCCGTCGGCGTGTACCACCACCGAATGCTGCATGTTTGGTATTGTGGTTAAACAGGACAAGGTCTCCAGGTGTTGTTTCGAATATCACTGCGGGTACATCTTTTCCGTGAATCTCCCATACTTCTTGACTTTTGCCAACTTGCTGGCTCAAACTATCTGCATAGATGTCGCTGAACAAGTGGCTGCCTGGGATGACTCTGAGTGCGCCGGTGTTGCGTGTCAGTGGATCAAGATAGAATGCGATCTTTATATGCATTGGGTCGTCAAGTTTATGTCCACCGTCGGAATGCCATCCTGTATCCCCGACATAGAAATTCCCGTCACTTCCCATGTAGTTGAAATCATGTCCAAGTAAGGTTTTTGCAATCGTAAGAATTCTTGGGTCATCTAAGAGTGATGATAATTCTTCGCTCTGGTCAATAAAAGGCACAATACAAGAACGTGCTGTTCCTTCGTGAGGTTTTCCGTTATGTCCTCCGCCTTTTTCTTTCCACACGGTTTCAAATGCGTCTTGGATATCTTCTATACGATCCACCATCAATTGCGGGAAGCTTAGGTATCCAAACGTATTGAAAAAACTGATTTCAGCATCGGTTAGGCTATAATCGTGTTGGTTCATTTTGCAAAATCACTTAATAGGGTTGGTGTTGCTGTATCAAATCCGATGAAATCTAACATCCCAGCATCTTCCGGATCAGCGATAGAAAAGTTGTTTGCGAGCATTGCGATAACGGCACACTTTGCGGGTCGTCCTGTTTCTTGTCGGTACATATCTAATGCTGTTTTTGGATGGATGTCGCCGAACCATGTTTCGTTATCCGTATAGATTACGAATAGGTCAACATCAAGTTTCTTTTCTATTGCATATAGCATAGGGAGCGAGCAATCCGTTTTACCGTGCGGAAAAGTAGACACAGCATCAACTGCGCTCGTGAGTCTATCCGTTGCAGTAATTGGCACTCGGACGAAACTTTCAGAGAATCCGAAGATGTGGTAATTCGGTTCGGTGCGTGCGGTAACCAATGCCATTGCAGCAGATGCGTTTCGTGGTGTTAGTCCCTGACAACCTGCTACGCTGCCGGCAGCCATTGATCCTGAAACATCAAGGGCAAGGAGAGTATTCTTATGACTCGGTTCAACGTTATCGAACGCTGTGTAGAAAGCTGCGTCTAAACCGTCAATAATCTGTGGGACGGGTTCCCATATCAAACTACCACGAACACCCTTACCTGAGCGGTATGTAATCAACGCCATTAGAATCTGAATTGGGTGTATCATTGATTTTCGGATGGATTCTTCGGACAATCTCTCCAGCACTGTCTGTATTTCAGAGACAAAAGGTTTTAGCAGCCCGACCTGCGTCATTTTTCCGAGGTTTCTAACGGTGGCGATAACAGGCATGTTTGCTAAGAGTGATGCCCAAACATCAGTATCATCTTTCCATTCATTAGGCACCATTTCGTGTGTAAATTGATGCTTTTGTATGAGTTCAATTACATCTGCACGTTTTTTAGATTGTTTTATTTCTTCATACCCTGCAAGCAGTTCGGGGAGAGCATCGGTAGCCTCATAGACGGTCGCGATTTTTTGATCGTCTTCTACACCACGATGAACAATTCGTTTTTCGGTATCAATTCCTTTAATCCATCTATAGACAGCGTGGTTTTCTCCGTAATGGCATTTTGAAAGCACGTCTGCATGGCTCCATTTGTTGCGTGCTTGATATTTCAGCACTTGGAATGCCAATGTGTCTTCGTCCTTTGAACGATACCATCCTCCGATCAACCTTCGTAACGACCTACCCCATCCTCGCATACCGTTGATATAGGAGACGAAACTAAATAGGTGTGTTCCGATGCGAGCGACATCACTGAATACCTCTTCTACTTTGCGTTTTGTTGCAACATTCCCGTGTGCAAATGCCAGAGCTAATGCGTATAATGCGGGTTCGTTTTTCGGTGCGCGTCCAGAGACAGAGACTTCGCGTATCCGTTCAACAACCTGTATACCATCTTCTGCGATACATTTCAGGACAGAATCGACATTGACTTTTGTCAAGTCCTGTTCTGTTGCGTAATAGGATCCACCTTCGGTACCTAATATTAGAAATCGGTCTAAGTTAGTCCAGATGGACACAGGATAGACGTATCCTTCAGCACTGTTTTTTATCTGTTGTTCATCTAACGGCTGCTTTTGCGTTGGGTGTAAAGGTGCGTATTTTTTCAGATATCCCATGTTGTTCCTAAAAGAGATGTCAACCAAAAAGAAATGTCGTAACGTAAAGAAATGTCAAAAAGTAATAAAAGGCGCGGGCAAGGTGTGTATTGCGAAGATTTTAACAATGGTTAACGCAATACTTCGGCCCGCACAATTAGATCTCTGGATAAGGATCGGAATACAGACGCTCTACCGCTGAGCTACAGCAGGTTTTGCATTACACTCTACCCGCTGGCAGGAGTCGAACCTGCGACCCGATAACGCATTCACACGACCCAGAGAAAGATATTACCTAAAACCCATTCTAACAATTTTAACACATTGGATATGTGTTGTCAAGTAAAATTTGAATTTTTCTATTCCCCTAATAGGTTGATTATATTCTGAAACAAGAGTATAATCTATATAAACGTCATATCATAAAGTATCCAAAACCCGAAAAACATTAGAAACATGTTCAGACGAATCGGAGTATTCTTCATATTCATTCTTATCATAGGGATAGGTGTTGCGGGATATCTGTTCTTACCTGTCAAAAACCCTGAACCCATACTTGGCAACATTCCTGCCTCAGAACTGCATCAGCACGCTACACCCGATGGTGAACTGATTGAGCATATACATACTTATGATGCCGCTGTTGGTTCAGATAGATTATATGAACCTATTGCCGATAAGAGCAGTGGGGCGAAAAAACACCCGATTCAACTTGATTGGGAACGTATAGATATTGCGACAGTGAAAAAGAAATATCAACCCTATTCTGTTGCCGACATGCAAGACATGTGGTCCTCGAAATATAACACGGAAATCCCATCAGATCGTCGGAAAAAACTTGATAGGATATATCCTCCTGATAAATGGATTAAACGTAACCTTTCACTCGGACAACCGTTCGTCAACTATTCTGATTATCGGATGGTGTTGCAGCGAAGAGTTTACATGATTAATCGTAAAAACCTTTGGCGTGTCGTAGATTTGAAGGATCGTAATGCAATGTTAAAAAGTCTTCAATTGCCTTCAGAGGTTGATACGTGGAGGGAATATGAAGATGCGTATCTTAAGTTCTGGATTGTTGCATCCTATCAATCTTTATTGGCGGCGAATACAGAAACAGTATATGTCACAGTTGAAGATGGCAAAACGTTCTCAAGATTCGCTGGAAAACGGTTGAGTCGTAAAGAGAAATATGAACTGATGATGTTTGGCGTCATTCCTGAAGGTATTCATGTGGTCTACCTTGATGTGCATGAGGAACGTTTACCCCCTGGTGTAAAACCGAGGTTTTATGAACTGTATTTAAAGGAATTAGAATTTGCGTATTCAATCGTCCACAAAATCGTCTCTGAACACGAAGCGTTTTACACATCAAATACATCTGGAGAGAAAAAGTCATCAAAGTCTACCCCTTCATACAGTATTGAAGAATCCTTTGAGCTTTTACAGGATTTACATTGGGGAGAATTTCCTGATGATTTACAGACGTTACAAGATGCGATTCGTAAATTAGAGAAAATCAAGCTTGAAGGTGAGGATAAGATGTAAGTGTCCACTCTACACATAATTATGAAAAAAGACGTACACATTTTCCACATTCAAACAGAACACAAAGGAAAACGGTTGGATAGGTTTCTTATCGGTGCGACCGAAGATGTGTCGCGCACGTATCTACAGAAACTGATTCGTGAGGGGATGGTTACCGTGAACGATAAAGTCTCCACACAACCGAGTCGGACACTTCGCGTTGGAGACGAAGTATGCATTACGTTTCCTGAATCCCAACCTTTAGAAACAGTGCAACCTGAGGATATCCCACTTGACATCCTTTACGAAGATAGCCACTTACTTGTTCTGAATAAACCTGCGGGGATGCTTGTTCATCCTGCAAGTGGTGTGAATACGGGAACGCTTGTCAATGCACTGTTGGCACACTGTGATGATCTATCAGGTATCGGAGGGATTGAAAGACCTGGTATTGTTCACCGATTAGACAAGGATACATCAGGGGTTCTCGTTGTTGCGAAAACCGATGTTGTGCATCGCAATTTATCACTACAGTTTGAAAAGCATACGATAACGCGGCAGTATGTTGCGGTTGTGTGTGGTGTTCCCGCAGAAATTACAGGGACGATTGATGTGCAGATCGCTCGGAGTCGTAGAGATAGAAGGCGAATGACCACAGTGAGTAATAACGGCAGACGTGCTGTAACACACTATCAGGTTTTGGAGATTTATCACAGTTTTTCGCTTGTTCAACTCACATTAGAAACTGGCAGACTTCATCAGATCCGTGTGCATCTTCAGCATATTGGACATCCGGTTGCTGGTGATCCTGTTTATGGGGGTGAACAACGTGCTTTGAAAGATGCTGACGTCCTTCCTGTGAAACATGCACTCATACACTTGAAACGACAGGCATTGCATGCACGGACACTTCAATTTGAGCATCCTGTTACACATGAACGTTTGATATTTTCGGATCCGAAACCTGCGGATATGCAGAGGTTAGTTAGTGCGCTGCGGGTATTGACTTCGGATATCAGTGGTTTGAAAAACACCGCAACCTATCAGAAATCTCATTAAATTCAGATGGTACATATCAGTTCTCAACCAATACAGCACAATAATTACTCAAAGAGTTGAGAGACTGGACACGTAAATCCCGGTACAACATCTTCCCCTGTGAGTGTGTCTTCGTACTGGAGCAGTGTAATATCATCTTCAGAACGATAGACTGTTACAGTGTGGGAGCGGGGTTCAAGAATCCAGACAAGTCGTGTTCCAGCATTCAGATAGGCAAACGCTTTTTCAACAACGCGGGTCTGAACATCTGTCGGTGAAATTACCTCAATCGCCAGATCAGGAGGGATCGGAAACCCTTTGTTTTCATCTCCATCCAATCGGGTACTTGAAACAAACGCTACATCGGGCTTCAGCCCTCGTTCACCGACCCGAAAAGTCGCCTCTACATGTACCTCTCCTAACTGATTTTTCCGCACATGCTGGTCTAAATGTCGGATAACGTTAACACTAATCTTACTATGTGCCCTTGTGGCTGGTGACATCGGCACTAATTCTCCTTTAATGTATTCATAACCCTCTATATCGTATTCAAGAAATTCCGCCAATGTCATGGAGGCTTTTTCTGGTGTGAGAGTCGCTTGTATGATTTTCTGAAACTCTTGTTGTGTCATGCTTTCGTCCCCTATTGATATTCCATAGAAATCATACTACAATTTGATGTCCAGTTGCTCTTAATAGTAGTAGTCACTCTCCGAGTGCCGTCTCATCTTAATAGTAGTAGGCACTCTCCGAGTGCCGTCTCATCTTAATAGTAGTAGTCACTCTCCGAGTGCCGTCTCATTGGTGTTTGAATCGTTGCAATCTGTCGGGATTCATGTTAAAATAATTGTATCATATAACGAACAGAGAGTCAAATTCTTTTCCAACTTGCCCGTTGACCCGTTGACCCGTTGACATTCGTTTGATGTCTTAACCCGAGCATGATATAATTACGTTGTTGCTGGCAGTGGAAGTATCAAAAAATGGTACCCTTAAAGGTCAATGTCATTGTCATTGTTGGAGAACTATATGAGATTTGAACCTGAAGACTTCATCGTTGAAGAAATACCACTTTATGAACCTTCACGCTCAGGGACACATACCTTCTTCGCTATTCGAAAATGCAGTCTCAGTACATTTGAGGCTATAAATAGAATAGCGCGTGAACTCCACGTGAATCATAGAAATATTGGCTATGCCGGTCTGAAGGATAAACATGCAATCACAACACAGGTATTATCTGTTGAAGGAATTCCACCTGAACAGATTCTGAAGTTAAATATCCATCGGATTGAAGTTTTATGGGCAGAGCGACATTCACATAAATTACGTGTAGGACATCTTAAAGCTAATCGTTTTGAAATAACAGTGCGCTGGACTTCGCCGCATACCTTACCCAATGTTGAGAAAAAAATAGCACAGTTGTCTACCGAAGGTTTACCGAATCGGTTTGGGAAACAGCGGTTCGGCAATAAACAGAATTCACACCTGATAGGGAAGGCATTACTGAATAAGGACTGGAAGAGCGCAATAGGATATGTGCTTGATACCGATTCGGGACAGTTCAGTGAATTAGCAAAGCGGATTAGAGATATGAGACAGCATGATTCACTTGAAAAAGTAGTCGCTTATATTCCACACCGTATGCGGAGACTTTACCTATCAGCATATCAGGCACATCTGTTTAATTGTATTTTGGAGAGAAGATTACCAGATTTAAGACAGTTGTTAGATGGTGATATAGCTATCAAGCATCGCAATGCTGCACCTTTTCTCGTCGAAAACGCGGAGATTGAACAACCCCGTGCAGATGCATTTGAAATTAGTCCTTCCGGTCCTATCTTTGGGTACAAAATGCGGCAGCCTACCGGTAAAGTTTTGGAAATAGAGCGAGAACTACTATCGACGGAGGAAGTTAAGCCAGAGTCTTTCCGTAAGGTCACGGGTGTTCGCTTATTAGGAACGCGTAGACCGCTGCGTGTTCAGATCGATTTGCATCAAGTAAAAGCAGTTGACAAAGGCGTTTATCTCTCTTTTACATTACCAGTCGGCAGCTATGCAACGGTTGTATTGGAAGAACTCAGATATTGCTGACTCAATATCCCAAACCCCGCACGTAAATTCACGCATATTTAATCAAATCTTTACACCGCCTCATGAATTCCTTGTATTTTTAGGATATCTGTTATATACTTACTGTTGCATGAGATAATTTGCACCCAACTAATTATGCTCAAAAAAATCTTTGGAAACATCACACTAAAATATAAGAAACAGAAGACAAAAAAATGAACATTTTACACAATTTAAATGAAAAACAGACTGAAGCAGTCAAACATAAAGATGGACCGATACTCGTTATCGCGGGACCAGGAACAGGTAAAACGAAAGTCATCACACACCGTATCGCCTACCTAATTAGAGAATACAGAATCAAACCCTATAACATACTTGCAATCACCTTCACGAATAAAGCAGCAGAAGAGATGCGGGAACGGGTTAACAAAGAGATCGGTGAACCGCACGGGTCCGATATAAAGGTCAGCACATTTCATGCATTCTGTGTAAAAGTGCTACGAAAACATGCACATCATATCGGACACAGTGAAAACTTCGCTATCTTCGATCAAGAAATCCAAGACGAAATCTTGGAAGAAGTTGTCCGAGAACTGAATCTAAACTCACGCACCTACCCTTCATGGCGATTGCGAAATATCATCAGTGACGCAAAATGTAAACTAAAAAACATATCCGATGACTTGGAAATTCATCCTGACATAATTGCGGAAATGGATGATCCTGATGCTGAAGACAATATCAAAGATGCAATTAACGCATACCAGAGAAAACTAACCGATTACAATGCACTTGACTTTGATGACCTTCTTGCAAAAACAGTTGAGCTGTTTAATCAGGTTTCAGAAGTGCAAATTGAGTGCCACAAAAAAATCTCCCATATCCTTGTGGATGAATACCACGATGTGAATAGTGTCCAGTACGCGCTACTTAAACTAATTTGCGCATCACCAAACAACAATCTGATGGTAGTTGCAGATGCGGATCAATCAATTTACAGCTGGCGCGGGTCTAATCCGCAATATATTGCGCAATTTATGGATGATTTCTCACCTGAAATTGTTGAATTGGATGAGCATTACCGGTGTAGTGAGAAAATACTACGGGCTGCAGAAGAGGTTATCGGTAGGAATACGGAAAGACAGAAACAGCACACGCTGAAAACACACAGAAATGTTGGACGGAATATATTTCACTATACGTTCAGTACTGCAACCGAAGAAGCACAATATATCATAAGAATCATCAAAAATCTGATTGTTCATCGGGGTGTCTCCTATCGTGATATCGCCATCTTCTACCGAACACACAAACTTGCGGATGTTTTAGCAGAAGAATTGCTCCGACATAAGATAAAATTTCAACGCATCCGACCCACCAATTCCTTAGATGAAGAAACAAGCAAAGGAATCCTCTCTTACCTCCGTTTCATTGAATGGCAACTTCCACAAGACCTTGAAAATGCAATCAATTTTCCTGAGAAAAGGATCGACGATCTTACGTGGGTACGCCTCAAATGGTTAGCATTACGAAATGACATAACTTTGGTTGAACTGTTGAAGAACATTGAGGAATACCCAGAAGATGTTGGTCCATTAACGAGACGTAATATCCATCGATTTTGGCAAGAACTGAAGAATCTATCAGACGGAATAGCGGAAGATAAAATAGACAAAATCGCTCAAAAACTCTTTGCTACATTAGATATATTTCGCTCACCATACCGTCAAAAGGAACTGGTAACAATTGAAAAACAACCCGAAATGCAGAATGTCTCCCTAATACAAGATGTACTTTATAGCGCGCTTAATCGGGATGAACCCATTCAAATTACTGCAATCTACGGAATAGATGAATACTGTGCAGCAAGAATCATACATCAGACCTTGAAAACGTATCTGGCTAAGAATGTAGAGATTCAACTATTACCGAAGGATACGGACAGAAGTAAACCGACGCTGAACGAAAATGGACTCACGCTCTTAATTGGAGATTTCGGTGAGCTTGACGAAACATCAACAGATTCGCGCATTATACTCATCGGGACAACAACAGCAGAACATCTCAATACACTTCAACTTCAATCTGACGGTATCCGCAGTATCGCTGCACTTAGGCTCTGTCAACGTCTATTGAGTAGTTTTGAAACACCAAACATGTCGGATATGGTCATATACGATTTAGAAACTACTGGCGTTGATACGAGATATGCGAATATCGTTGAGATAGCCGCACAACGTCTCAATGTAATTGGCAACGAAGTAGAACGTTACTATAGATTGGTAAAACCTCCCGGAGGATATATACCCAAAGAAACTACACGGGTGCACGGAATTGATGAAGATACGGTTAAAGATTGTCCAAGTATTGAAATGGTTCTCCCAGAGTTGTGTGGATTTATCCAAGATCGTATCCTCATCGGTCACAATGTAGCGAAGTATGATAATCCTATACTTGAACGTGTTCTGCAAAAACATCTAAAGAGAGGACTACCGAATCCGCACTATGACACCCTTGTTACTGCACGTAGACTATTCCCACGGCAACGGCGCGGCATACAGGCACTCGCTGAAAAATTCGGAATTGGATACGAACGTCTACATAGAGCAATGGATGATGTAGAAGTCAACCGCAAAATCTTCAAGGAACTCATCAGGATTGACACACAGAAACAGGAGCTAAAATCACTCACTGAATTCTTACCATGGGTTGCTCTCGGTATCCTTGCTCATACCTCTGATATTGATAAAGTGGAGATAGCACCTGCAGCTAAAACGTATCTAAATGCTGCGAAGAGATATGTTAAAGTCAATCATGATGTCTTTCCTGATGATTTGCCTCTTGAACAGATAGACAAAGAACAAGTAACTGAATTCTTCAATCAGCTTAGGAAGTCTGATGTCCCTGTTTACAAAGAGGATAGTGATTGGATTGAACAGAAGTCAAGATTTCTGAATGTTGTCCTAAACTTTGAAAAAGCGGGATACGGACATCGGCTGACCGATTTCTTAGATTACCAGAAACTAATGACCAGTTTTGATGAACTTGATAATAAAACAGAGCAACTCACACTCATGACGTTACATGCTGCAAAAGGAACAGAATTTCCGGTCGTCTTTATAATAGGAATGGAGGATGGGAATTTTCCAATTGGTAGAAGTAGTCTGACATTAAAGGAACTCGAAGAGGAACGTCGCCTGTTCTATGTTGGCATGACGCGAGCACAAAAACAACTCTATCTATCTTCTACCTTAAATCGTTTCAATGACCGAGGACAGGTAACATCTATGTTTATCCACGAAATGCCATCTAACTATATGGAGAAGTGGAGTTCACGAACACACATGTAATGTAAAATGTATAAACTAAATATCTAAACAAATATCAGAACAAAACGGAGGAATTATAATGGTAATAGGATTCTTTCAGGCAATTATATTCGCATTTTGGAGTTTTTTCTTTGTTATAGTCGTAGCAATTGTACATATTTCTTTCGCTATCGGCATATATCGGGATGCAAAGCAGAGAGGAAGTGCTATTTTCGTTCAGGCTGAGATATGGTTAATTGCCACACTTCTTGGCGGAATAATAGTTACTATTGCCTATTGGCTAATGCATCATTCTCGTCTAAATCCAGCTATTGCCGTTAGACAGGTAGAGCCGCACGATGATCTGTTATAGTTATAATTTGCAATTAAGCTATACATACTATGTAGGAGCGAACTCCGATTTGGAGATCACTCCTACAGAAATACGATTTTAATGCAAACACTTACAATACTATCTCAATGCAGACTTTAGATTACCCCATGTAGTTGCCAATTTCCCATCGGGTTCAACATCAAAAAAAACAGAAGTTTCGCCGAGGTAATTTAGCACGTTCTCAGATAGTTTTCTCAGGTTATCGCTCTCCTTGGAACTCGTATCGGTATAGACCCCGTTGTGATGTCCAAGTGTGATGATTTTTCCATCATTCACATCATATTCAACAAGTGGACGTTCTCCACCACCTGCACCACCACCACGCGTTTTCGTACCAAGTATCTTACCCGCAGGAGGACTTGCTTTAAAATTGATGAAATCTGCGGTAAAACCCGCTTGAGCCATACTGGTAAGAAAAATAGGATCACCGGTATCAAAACCATCAAACACAGGATGGTCTTTATGATCATCAGTTGCCATAACACCTATTTCGGTTCCTCCTTTACCGAGTGGTGAAAAGACGCGTACATCTCCTTCATCAACCCCTAAATCTACAACATACTTAAGCCCGAGTGCAGAGAGGAATACACTACCACCCGCTTCCAAATAATCGAGGAGGTTCTTTTGAGTTGCATCCTCAAGAAAGGGGTCCGGAAACGTGTTCGTTTCTGTATAGAAAAGCCATAACACAGCAAATTGGTCTAACTTCATCGCTGACCCGGCACTCGTTTTAAAGTTACCACCCTTATCAGCTATGAGCATTTTCGTTTGAAATGTATCCTCAACCCATTCATAAGCAGCTTCCTCTACTTCACCGAGTTGATTGCTTCCTGCCAAGAATCCAACAGTTACATCTGTTGCATAAGCGGGTAAGATCATCATCGCGGAAAAGAGGATACATATAATCATGCAGCGAATTATAACACTATGTTCCATTGTTCTATCTCCTTCATCGGTTTTTTACATGATAACACAGAATATCGGCACATGTCCATGAAATAGAAGTGTTCTTAAAAAATTAAATGATATGTAGATTGAAAGTATGAAACTTTTTTTCTTGACAAAAATCTGAAAAATTTGTAAAATGAAAAACGTTAAGCAAAGTATAATCTATTTGTAGTTGAAATTCCGATGGTAAAATGACGTTACTATTCTCTTTAGTATATAGTCTTGGATTTTCTTTTTGAGTAGGAACAATGAATAACCGACAGAGGAACCATCATTTTATCCAAATAAACGCACCAGATGTCTACTGTCTGAGCAGAAATTGGTTTGATATCCTGCTCAATACTTCTGTTTTAACACCGCTTTTTAGACCCCCCCCCCCCCCTACAAACGTCACCGTTAAATATAACAACACATTACGACAAAACAACTTTAATAGTTTTGGTAATTCTGCTGCTGCCCGAACGTCCATTTTGGATCGTTGCGGGTTTTTGTTGTTACATTCGCCTTTGCATAATAAGTGGCATAATAAGTGATAGTCAGGAGGGTGTTGGAAAAAAGAGCATCAAAATTAAATCGGTAAAATGAATGTCTATTTATATGTCGTAAGATCAATGTAGGTAATGATCAGCATTATCCACGCAACACGGAGGATAACCTTCACAACCTACATCTATTAACCTTAAATAATTGGAGAATAATATAATGCGTTTTGAATTTATGAGATCGCTTCAAATCTTGATTGTCATAGCTGCCCTGCTATCTGTTTTCACATTCACTGTCAATGCTGACCTGAGTGATGAAACAATTTCTGTCTACTATAGTTTTGATGGAGAGGGTGAAACTGTCGTTGACGGTTCCCTAAGTGGTAATGATGGAACCGTAGTCGGCAACGTCAATAGAGTAGATGGTGTAATAGGGAAGGCGATTGTCTTAGAAACCGATTCGTGGATTGACATGAACGGTCCCGAATTTAAGAACCTTCCCAGTGCCGGATTCACAATAGCCACTTGGGTTAATCATACAGGTTCATCTGCACCTCAGACACTCCTTGATGCAATCGGTACTGACCATGGAAGTGGTCTTTTCCACATGGAAATTCGAACTGGTGGATTCCGATTCTTCCATCGAAACCATACGAATACTACTGTTTTTAATATAAATCCTGGTCCAGTATTAGAGGCAAATAAGTGGGTTCATTTTGCAGGTACTTATGATACCGAAAGTGGCGAGATAAAGATTTATGTTGATGGTGAGGAAACCCACAGTGCTCTTGGTGGTGGAGAACTTGCAACCAATTGGGGAGTTTCTGCAGGAATCGGACACCACAAGAATGATCGGTGGTTTAACGGGATGCTGGATGAATATTACATCTTTGCGCGCGCGGTGTCCACAGAAGAGATACAGCAGATTATGGAAGGTGCATTTGCAACCCCAGTTGAACCACAAGATAAACTCTCAACCACATGGGGAAATATTAAATCCCGTAAGATTACACATACAGGAGTAGAAAATGTATATCAATATTAGTAAGAAACTACCCATCTTTCTAACCGTATTGATATTTTTGGGGACGGGTGTATTTTCAGTTCAGGCTAATTTAAATGACCCGACACTGTCCGTTTACTATAGTTTTGATCAAGAAGGTAATACGGTTATTGATGGATCAAAAAGCGGTAACGATGGGGCAGTTCAGGGAAATGCTAAATGGGAAAAAGGTGTCTATGGAAGAGCCATCGCTTTAGACACCAATGTATGGATTGATATGAATGGTCCGGAATTTGAGAACGGTCCAGTAGACGGATTTACATTAGCAGTTTGGGTTAACCACAACGGTTCCCCCAATCCGCAAACATTGCTTGATGCAATCGGTACTGCCCATGCAAGTGGTCTTTATCACATGGAAATTCGTCCTGGCGGATTCCGTTTTTTTCATCGGAACGAGACAAATACGGATGTCTTTAATATCAATCCGGGACCCGTAATTGATGCAGGTAAATGGGTTCATTTCGCAGGCACCTATGATAGTGATAGTGGAGATGCGAAAACCTATATTGATGGAGAAGAAACCCATTCTGTTAAGGGAAGTGGAAAACTATCAGCTGAATGGGGCATGAGTGCGGGAATTGGACACCACAAAAATGATCGATGGTATCAAGGGTTGTTGGATGATTATTTCCTTTTTGCTCGGGCACTATCTGAAAGCGAAATCAATCAGATAAAAGATGGCGAATTTCTGTCTGTAGAACCAGAAGAAAAACTCACCACGACATGGGGTAACATCAAATCCCGTTAACAGAGTATTGGTAGGAGCGATCTCCGAATCGCGACCTACATATTTAGTTTGAACTGTCCAATAGATAGTTTGTCTTGATAAGGGCTTGAATTCAGTATAACTCTGGTTTCAAGCCTTATCTTTTGCACTGAACCTCATATTCATAAATTATTTTAAAGTCTCCCAAGCAATATTCAACATTTTGTTTGCGTAATCCTGTCCAGCTGTTGGTAGAGGTAATGATTTATCCTCGTGTTTGTATTGATCAATTATCTCCTCAACGATGCCACACAATTCTGAAAAAACTTCTTGTTCGTCATTACCGTGACATCCACCATAAAATAGACCAGGACAACTACCAACGTAACATTGGTCTTTATCAGACCATTCGACTATTTTTACATAACGGGTACTTGCTTTCATCTTCTTGCTTCCTCAATAGCTGTTTTAACAGCCTTTTCTTGATAATGTTTAGCATCCGATCCGAGTTTGCCAGATAGGATTACGAATTTAGACACCCTTGCATGAGTAAATTTCTTGTGGCTACCTTTACCACCGCGGTTTACAAATCCTGCGGCTTCAAGTTCTTTTACGAGTTCTCTAATCTTACGAGGCATATATCAAAAAGTTTGTATTCTGAGTTTGTCAAGTTATATTAATGAGACGGTGCTGCGTATCAACAACCGTGCCGTGCAACGTTTTCAGCTTTGGCAAATGGATTTTTAGCGGTTTTTTGTTTAGTGGATTGACCAACTCTAAATATGCAATAATAACATATATGCAATAATAACATCATTCTGGAAGATTGTCAAACTGTATTCAATCGGACATCGGTTACACCCCCATATATATACACTTGCACAAATTGGTCGTATCTGTTAAAATACAGCAAGAATTGCGACGAGAAACTGAGGAATACAAACCTATGCCCAGAATCTTTGACAATATTGACCAACCGCTCCTTCAAGCACTACAACAAACCCTTGAAGCCTCTACCCATGCAGATTTTTGTGTGGGTTATTTTAACCTCAGAGGCTGGAGAAGACTCGCAAATTACATCGAAAATTGGCACGGTGGAGATGAAGCATGCTGCCGTTTACTCGTCGGAATGCATCAAAACCCCGATGAAGAACTACGACATGCCATGCGTGTTATTAAAGAGACAGACAGATTAGATATTCAGACTGCAAACCGCATCAAAAAGAAATTGGCAGAAGAATTTCGGGAACAATTAACCATCGGAATTCCTACCCGTGAAGACGAAATCGGTCTACGCCAATTAGCACACCAACTTCGTAATGAAAAGGTTAGGGTAAAACTATTTCTGCAACATCCATTGCATGCCAAACTTTACTTACTACACAGACAAGACCTTGCTGCACCAATTGTGGGTTACCTCGGCAGTAGTAACCTAACACTCGCTGGACTTTCAAAACAGGGAGAACTCAACATTGATGTGCTTGATGCCGACGCTTGTCAGAAATTAGATGCTTGGTTTGAGGATAGATGGAACGCCAGGTGGTGCATAGATATATCTAAAGCATTAGTAGAAATCATTGATGAAAGTTGGGCACGCGAAGAACTGATACCTCCTTACCATATCTACATAAAAATGGCATATCACCTTTCACATGAAGCACGCGCAGGCTTGGATGAATTTAGTATACCAAGCGATTTTGAGGACAAACTTTTTGACTTTCAGACAGCTGCTGTCAAAATCGCTGCACACCATCTAAACAAACGTGATGGTGTACTTATCGGTGATGTTGTCGGTCTGGGTAAAACACTTATGGGAACAGCACTTGCAAGGATAATGGAAGACAAAGATGATCTCGAAACACTTATCATCTGTCCAAAGAACCTTGTCCAAATGTGGGAGTTTTACCGTGAAGAATATCGTTTACGTGGAAAGGTTCTATCAATTAGTCGAGTGCAAAACGAACTCCCCGATCTCAGACGTTACAGATTAGTAATGATTGATGAAAGCCACAATCTCAGAAACCGAGAAGGTAAACGTTATCGTGCTATTCAGGACTATATTCAACAAAATGAGAGTAAAGTGATTTTACTCACAGCAACACCGTATAACAAATCATTCCTTGATCTTTCAAATCAACTCCGCCTGTTTGTTGATGAAGCTGAAGACCTCGGCATACGGCCAGACCATTGCATCAATAAAGTTGGTGAGCTAAAATTCCTGAGCGATCATCAATGCGGAACAAACACCCTTGCAGCGTTTGAAAAAAGCGAAGAAATTGACGATTGGCGAGAACTGATGCGGAGATATCTTGTCCGAAGAACACGCAGCTTCATCATGCAGAACTATGCTGAAGAAGATACCGACTCAAAAAGAAAATACCTACTGTTTCCAGATGGAACACGATCCTACTTCCCAACCCGCGCCCCCAAAACGGTTGCGTTCACAATTGACGACAAAGACCCTGACGACACTTATGCACAATTATATTCAGAAAAAGTAGTGGGTATCATAAACAGACTTAACTTGGCACGTTATGGACTTGCAAATTACATTGATGATGCACCAACAGAACCACCTACCGAAGCTGAAAAAGAACGACTACAAGACCTATCACGTGGTGGAAAACGGTTGATGGGATTTTGCCGAACTAATCTATTCAAACGGCTTGAAAGTAGTGGAAAAGCATTTTTACAGTCTGTTGATCGACACATTCTACGAAACTATATCTTTTTATATGCAATTGAAAACGACGAACCATTTCCAATCGGTGGACTTGATGCATCTATGCTTGATACACGATTTAGCGATGCAGACACCGATGATGTCAATCTTATTTCAGCTGCTTCAGATGATGAGGATGACGAATTAATTGATACAACCGATTCTCATTCCAATTTGTATACAATTGAAACGTACAAAGAACGCGCTGCTATTATTTATAAAATCTATTTGACAAAATACAGCACGCGTTTTAAGTGGATCCGTTCTGATCTATTCTTACCGATTCTAAAGAAACAACTTACGCAAGACGCAGAAGCACTGATCCAGATTCTACAACTGTACGGTGATTGGGATGAAACAAAAGATGCGAAACTTAACGCTCTTGAGAAACTATTAACGCAAACACATCCCGATACAAAGGTTTTAGTTTTCACCCAATTTGCGGATACTGTACATTATCTAAAAGCTGCATTAGACAAACGCGGTTTGACTCACTTAGCAGCAGCTACCGGTGACTCTGCTAATCCTACGTGGTTGGCAACCCGATTCAGTCCTATTAGCAATAACAAAAAAGGGGCTTTCAGAACAGAAGATGAATTGCGCCTCCTCATCAGCACGGATGTTTTGAGTGAAGGTCAGAATCTACAGGACTGTGCAATCGTTGTAAACTACGATCTCCCGTGGGCAATTATACGGTTAGTCCAACGCGCTGGACGCGTTGACAGAATCGGTCAAACTGCAGAAGATATACTGTGCTACTCCTTTTTACCCGCAGATGGTGTTGAACGTCTTATCAGATTACGTGGACGCGTCAGAGCAAGACTACAGCAAAATGCTGAAGTGGTTGGTACTGATGAAGCATTTTTTGAAGATGACGGTGAAAATGGAAACCAAGCAATCGTTGACTTGTATCATGAAAACGCTGGACTACTTGATGACGATATGGATAATGACGTAGACCTTGCCTCTCACGCTTATCAGATATGGAAGAACGCTATTACAGAAAACCCCGATTTAGAGAAAATCATCACCAAACTCCCCTCTGTTGTTTATTCAACTAAACCACATACACCTATTGATACGCAACCGGAAGGTGCGTTGGTCTATATCCGAACCGGAGATGATAACGACGCGCTTGCTTGGATTGACAAAAATGGAGAGAGTGTAACAGAATCACAGTTCATTATTCTACAAGCTGCAGCGTGTGAACCTGATGCTGAAGCATTACAACCTTTGGAGGAACACCATAATCTTGTTGACGTTGCTGCAAAATTAGTTATATCTGAAGACAGGAGAATTGGTGGACAACTTGGTCGTTCAACGGGAGCACGTTTCCGCACCTATGAACGCTTAAAAGATTATGCATCAGAAGTAGAAGGGACTCTCTTTGCCACACCAGAACTCAAACAGGTCATAGAAAATATCTATCGTTACCCGCTACGTCCAGTGGCAAAGGATATTCTTAATCGACAACTGCGCTCTGGTATTTCCAACGAAAAACTTGCTGAATTAGTGATTGGTTTATGGGACGATGGACGACTCTGCATTGTTGAAGAAGAAATCCAAATGCAAGAACCTAAAATCGTGTGTTCATTAGGTCTTTCTTCCTAATGAGGGGGTTTCCTTACAACACATCGGCAGGTTCCTGTCTTCCCCTAATGGATTGTAAGAATAATTGAACTTCGTTTGTCCTATTTTGCCCTAACAGAGATTCGAGGAAAATGTTGGTGTCTACAAGATACACTTAATCTCTCCAATCCGATGCCTTCTTCTGAAGTTCAAGTGCTGTGTACTGTCCTTGATATTCTATTAAACCCCCAATCCACTCCAATTTTGGTTTCTTTTTTTCCTCTGAAACCTTTTTTGTTAACAAGGAATCAATAAAATTTAGCACTTCTTCGTAGTCCTTCGGTGAAAGATACTGAAGTTTCTCAATAATGGTAGTTTGCATGGTCATTTCCTCGTTAGGTTTTTGCAATTGATTATAAAAGCATGCCTAAAAGTATACCACATAACTTATGAAAATAAAAGAAAAATTACTATATCAAATAAACGAATAGTTAAACCTTGTAATCCTTGCCTAAATCAGGTATAATTCACATTAATATAATCCCTTTTGTCAGAGGTCTTATATGAAAAAGTCAAAACTTGTTGTTGGACATCTCATGAACGATCAATTACTCGTCAAATCTGTTAGGACCTCAAAGTCCTTTGATTGGGTCAAGTGGTTAGAGTCAGAAGAACTTGTTGAGTTTTTCACTGAACTATTCGAACTACTAACGCACATTTCAGATGGCAAAAAAGATGCTGAAACACTTTCTATTTTTCTCTCCGAATGGCGTGAAACCGCATTGATTAATTCAGAGCCAGATGTCTTAGCAGATATGGCTGAGGCAGAACAAGAATTGGATGCTGGCGGTGGCATACCCTGGGCACAAGTCAAGAAGGAGATTGGTCTGTGAAATCGTACAAATTGACAATCGTGGCGATATTTATTAACCATGACTTACTGTACCCTAATGTGTACGTTTTGAAAAGTCCCAACTCACTATAAATACCTATGCAATTTACCCCTCAAGAAACACGCCAATACCTCAAAGAATCTGCATTTGAGGATCTCTTTACACAAGTTCTCGGTTGGGATAATCATTCTCAAACACTTACAGTTGTTGTAGAGGAAACCACATATACCCTCACTGCAATTGCACACAAACGCGGCATGGTTGTGTACGAATGTCCACAACCCGCAACCGAACAATCTATTCCCAACTATACTACCCGTCGCAAGGTGCAAAAGCAGGTCGCAAGATCATCACACGAGAACTTTGTTATATATACTAACACTGACAGATCCACCCAAATATGGCAGTGGGTCAAACGCGAACAGGGCAGACCGGATGCCTACCGTGAACACAGATACGAAAACTGGCAATCCGGAGAATCGCTCATACAGAAACTAAAAAGCATCGTTTTTACACTTGACGAGGAAGATGATGAAAGCATATTCATAGGAGATGTAACAAGACGAGTATTGGCTGCTTTTGACGTTGAAAGAGTCACGAGAAGGTTCTACGACCATTTCAAAAAGGAACACGATGCATTCCTCAAATTCCTCACAGGAATTCCCGACGAAGACATGCAAAAATGGTATGTCTCAGTCATGCTGAACCGCTTGATGTTTATCTATTTCATTCAGAAGAAAGGTTTTCTGAATAACGATATATTCTACCTCCGAAACAAATTGACAGAGATGCCAAGTGATGGTACTGATAGGTATTACAAAGAATTTCTCTGTCCACTCTTTTTTGAAGGTTTTGCCAAACCTGAAAACGAACGAAGTCAAGAAATGAAACGCCTACTTGGCAAAGTCCCTTATCTTAACGGCGGCATCTTCCAAAAACATCAACTTGAAACACTACACGGTGAGGACATAGTAATACCTGATGCAGCCTTTGAGAAACTATTCACCTTTTTTGAACAATACCAGTGGATTCTTGACGATAGACAACTCCGAAACGATAACGAAATCAACCCCGATGTTCTCGGCTATATCTTTGAGAAATACATCAACCAGAAACAGATGGGAGCATACTATACCAAAGAGGACATAACGGAGTACATCAGTAAAAATACCATTATTCCATTTCTTTTTGATGCAGCAAAGAAATCATGTAAAATCGCATTTGAAGGTGATGCATTCGTCTGGAATCTGCTGCAAGAAGACCCAGACCGCTATATCTACGATGCAGTCAAGAAAGGTGTTGAATTACCTTTACCAGCGGAAATTGCCATCGGAAGTGACGATGTTTCCCAACGCACTGAATGGAACACACTTGCCCCTGAGGAATACGCCCTACCCACAGAAATTTGGCGTGAGGTGGTTGCACGCAGACAACGTCACGATACCGTCCGCAGCAAACTTGCAAACGGAGAGATTGACAATATCAACGATCTGATAACCTATAACCTGGATATCCGCCAATTCGCGCAGGATGTGATTGAAAATTGTGAGGGGCCAGAACTGCTCCGTGCCTTCTGGAAAGCCATCACTCAAGTGACAGTGCTTGACCCGACATGCGGATCCGGTGCATTCCTCTTTGCCGCACTGAACATCCTTGAACCGCTCTACGAGGCATGCCTTGACCGAATGCAAGTCTTCCTTGACGAGGTAGGAGATGCCCCCCGTAAATACAAAGACTTCCGCGAAACCCTTGACCGAATCGCCAAGCATCCCAACCGAGAATATTTTGTGCTTAAGTCTATTATCATCAACAACCTCTACGGTGTAGACATTATGGAGGAAGCGATAGAGATTTGCAAGCTGCGCCTCTTCCTTAAAATGGTGGCACAGATTGAAGATGTAAAACAGATTGAACCCTTACCCGACATTGACTTTAACATACAGGCAGGCAATACCCTCGTCGGTTTTGCAACTTACGGACAGGTAAAGGAGGTTGTGGAAAGTAAACTTAAACTTGACGACACAATGGAACGTATTGAAGAAAAAGCAGAGGACGTTAAGGTGTTGTTTGACAAGTTTCGTGAACAGCAAACAGAATTAGGCGGAGATGTGCTACCAGAAGACAAACAGAATTTGCAAAGTAGACTCGGCGTATTAGAAGATGAACTCAACGATTACCTTGCAAGAGATTACGGTATAGATCCGGACAAACACCCTGATTATCAGAACTGGTTAAATTCACATAAACCTTTCCACTGGTTTACTGCGTTTTACGGGATACTTCAAGAGGGTGGGTTTGATGTGATTATTGGTAATCCGCCTTATGTTGAGTATAGGAAGGTAAAAAAGGATTACACGATTAAAGGATATGGGACAGAAAGTTATGGAAATAGTTAGTCATCTTAGGGTCTTAGTGCAAGAATTGATGAAGGATTTTCAACACCATTCCAAAATTATCAAGATGAATTACAAAAAATTAGGCACTACTTTATCTATTCAGTGTATCTACCCTAAATTTTCCAAGCACATTATAGACGAGATTGACCGTGTGCTTGCGCAGCATTACGGCTTTACGGACGAAGAATTAGACTTTATCATCAACTACGATATCAAATATCGCATGGGTTTGGGGAATTGAGGTAGGTGAAGGAATAGATAATATCTAAAGGTGTTTAATTTCAAATTAGCTGTTCTGTTGCAGTATCTATAACTGAGAAATTGACGTAATTCCGTGTAATCTGAGATTCAGATGATAAATTACATATTTTTTGAAGAAAACTTGACAATTTACAGTCAACATGTTAAAATAAAACAATTCAATAAATTTTGAAGAAAAACCGAACGGTTTGCAACTAAAGTAAAAATATTGGGTGTATTCATTTACATCCAACAATTATGCTGCTGGATATGGTACACAAGTTGAATATTTCCTAATGTAATTAAAATCATTGTCCGAATTGTCATTCTTATGCTATAATTATAGATTAAAATACATGGAAAAGATAAAATTAATTAAAATTTCTTTTATAGGGGCAAATACCCAAAGTACGTTTTGAAATGCCTTATGAATACAACAACAGAATTAACCATAAAATATGAAAACCCACCTATTGATGAAATTGTTTGCGGCATAAGTTTTGATCCAATTAAGGAGTTAAGATCGGGGCATTTCGGTATCCTATGGCAAAAGTTCAAGCAAGATTTTCCCATGACCGAAGACCAAATCATAGTGGGTCCTGTGGACCAAAAAGATCTTGGAAGTCCGGACAAGTTTCCATTGCCAAGGGTCTGGTTCATACACGAAAACGAAAACGAACTTATCCAAGTACAACGGAACCGCTTCCTTCACAATTGGCGGAAAAGACGCCCGGATGATCAATATCCAGGTTATGAAAAAGTTGTTGAGAACTTTGAAAAATATCTATCTCGTTTTGAGGAGTTTCTTTTAGAGGAAAACTTAGGGAATCTATTGGCAAAAAAATACGAATTAACATATATTGACCTCATGCCTAAAGGACAAGGGTGGGAAAACCCCGGCGATTTGGAAAAAATTTTCCCAAATTTGTTATCTCTAACTAAACAAGGTATACCTTTGAATGCCGTAAGAAACATTAACTGGCAAATTATCTTAAACCTACCAAATAACTTAGGACAACTAATGGTTTCCATTCGTAATGCCCAGAGGGTCCCTGGCAATCAGCAGATTATCTACATTGAATCTACGGCAGTTAGCAGTGGATCATACAAACCTATTCGTGGCTGGTTTAACACCGCACATAAAACAATTGGCGAGTTTTTTTCTAACCTTGTAAGCAATGAAATTCAAGAGAAGTTTTGGGGGCGAAAATCGTGACAACTCAATACACACAAGGGACAACAATAAATAAAGATATCGTTTCTCCATTTTCCCATAATGAAGCGGAGCAGTTGGATATTCCAGAACCTTTGCAGCAAAACATGAAAACAAGGTCTGGAATTGGGGCCACTCTATCAGTAATATTTGGGAGTGCAATTTTCTTTCTCGGTGGAAGTGGAACGCCAAATATTCCAGAGCCTCGAGCGGAAGACACAAGTGCATCAATCAAAGTGAGTTATGACGAAGAAATTGAATCTGGAACAACACAAGAGTTGGCAGATACGCAAGTGCAACGTCTTGCTTTTCCTTCCTATAATGAAGAAGACATACTTAAGTTGGATGTTGTCACGGTTGCTCCTCCGCCTCGTAGATCGGGCATAATACGAGTTAAACTAATACACAAAGGGCGAAGCAAACCAATTCCTATTGAAGATCCTTGGGAAGCATAGATATATCCTTTATGAACATTTCAGAAACGACCTATCCCTGGTATTGTTTAGTAGACGGTGATGAGTTGCAACAAGGAGACATTCTGGAGGATTGTCCCGTATTTTTTCCACCCTCTAATTTGACACTCAATTCCTTAGAAGCAAATTTTATTTGGGAAGAACGAGATGTTATTATCATGTCCCAAAGTTGTGATATAATCAAAGGAAGAGAAAAGATCAGAGAGGTATTACTTTGTGCTGTATGGAACCGATCAGAGATTACAGAGGGGCATTTATCTACAAACAGAGGGCTAGAAGATGCTCGGAGAGGGCAACTACCAGCTTCTCATGTGCTTAACGAGTGTAAATTACTGAATGCAGAAAGAGAGTTTAGAATTGTTGACTTTCACTATGTTTTTACGCTGCCATTAAGTTTTTGTAGAGAATTTGCGGTAAAAACTCCAAACCGTATCAGATTGCTTCCTCCATATCGAGAACATCTCTCCCAAGCTTTTGCACGTTTTTTCATGCGGGTTGGTTTGCCTACCGATATTCCTCGATTCAAATAATCCGACATCTCCGATATTCGGAAATCAAATATTTTTCTCACTACAGTTTCACGGACGAGGAATTAGACTTTATCATCAACTACGACATCAAGTATCGCAGGGGTTTGGGAAAATGAGGTAAATAAAGGAAAATATTTATGAGTACCACTGATAGAGTTCACCTGAATTGCGAAAAATTGAGGAAGGAAATGGGTGTGTAAAATTATTGTCACCTTTTTTGTCAGAATCGCGGATTATCTCGCCAGGTACATAGATGGGCACGGATTGCGCGGATTATTGGCTTGGATGTTCAAGGATGTATGGCAAGGATGTATGCGTAGGATAAGCATTTTTGCACAACAGATAGGCAATCAGCAAACGATTCAGAAGAAGACATCCCTTGTGAATAGGACCTTGATACACAAACTCAACAATCCTCGTCATCCGTGTCAATCCACGATTCCGACAGTTAAGGGGCAAAATCTTTACGCGTCCGTTTATGTACATAGCACTCCGCTGGAGTGCATCCCGTTGACAATCCTTTTTCTATAGACATATTGCTCCGCTGGAGCAAGGTTCAGCGATCTTTTTTTAAGTGACAAAAACTTTACACACCCAAACAGAGTAAATCATTTGTTCTTATTGTCAACTTCTGTTATAATTGTATGCCAAGGAGTACTAAACATATCATGAAAAAAACACAACCGACAAACACACCTAAAGAAAAACCGGAACAACGCCTTACATTTCCGGACTATGATGAAAATGACCTTCTTAACTGGGACGTTGTCATAACGCCACCACCACCGCGCCGATCTGGGACAATAAGGGTTAAGTTGATATACAAAGGACGTAGGAAACCGATGCCCGTTGAGGACCCTTGGAAAGAATAGGTAATAGGTGGTTATAGAATTATGGAAACTAAAAAACTCAAACAACGCATTGTGCAAGGGGAAAATAGCACGATCGAATTTAAAGAAAGATGCGATCAAGAAGCTATTGAGACCGCTGCTGCATTTGCCAATACCAATGGGGGTATTATTTTTATCGGTGTCTCTGATAAGAAGGAAATTAGAGGAATTACCTTATGCAAAGAGACATTAACTGATGTAACAAACCGGATATCTCAAGCGATTGATCCACGGGTAGTTATGGAACTTGAATCTGCTAACATTGAAGGAAAATCAGTTCTATTAGTACAAATTACGGAGTCTCAAATAAAACCTGTCTCTGTTAAAGGGATATGTTACAAGAGAGTCGGAAATAGTAACCGAGTCATGTCTCCACAGGAGATTGCACAGATGCACCTTAAGTCTGTTGGACAAACGTGGGATCAACTCTCAGTCGTTAGGGCAAAAAATCACGATATAGATGAACAAAAAATCCAATGGTACCTAACCCGTAGAGAAGCGAGTCGCAACGTAGCACAACCACAAAACATGACTGTACCAGACTTGTTGAGAAACATTGACTGTATTAGTGAAGAAGAAACACCCACCCATGCGGGGATTCTCTTTTTTGGAAAACACCCTCAAAGATTCTTTCAAAATGCACAGTTGCGAGTTGTCAGATTCAAGGGAACATCTGTCACCCATCCAGTCATTGACCGACTTGATTGTTCAGGAACACTCTGGGAAATTGTAAACGATGCTGAGGAATTCATAAGAAGAAATATTCGTCTACTTAGTTTTCGGAGTTCAAAAAGTTTTCAACGAGACGATAAGTTTGAGTATCCGCTTGATGCCTTGCGAGAAGGGATTATCAATGGGTTAATCCACCGTAATTATCAAGAACCTGCCGATGTACGAGTATTTATATTTGATAACCGGGTTGAAATTATTAGTCCTGGCACCTTTCCAGAAGGGGTTAGTCCAGAAAAACCGATGCACAAGCCGGTAAATCCTATTCTGACTCAATTGATGTATGATGTTGGTTTTATTGAAAGGTACGGGTCTGGAATCAGAATGATGCAAAGACTGTGTGAAGAATGGGAAAACACAGAGCCGCGTTACGATCTGCACCCACTTGAAACCACAGTCATTTTTGATTCACCGATCGAGGAAACGACTATTGTAGAAATTGATGACATTTCCGAACAGTTGAACGAACGCCAAAAGAATGCTTTTTCCTATACACAAAAACACGGAGAAATCGCGAAGAGACAATATATGGAAATCAATAGTGTTTCACATGGAATTGCCTACGAGGAACTCAAGGATATGACAGATAAAGGGTTTTTGGTTATGATAGGAAGGGGCAGGGCAACTAAGTACGTCCGAAAACCAGCTGATTAGGCAGCTGATTAGGCAGCTGATTAGGCAGCTGATTAAGTAAGCGATTTTCCTTGAGATGTCTGCTGAATAGCCGTTTTTTGATTGAAATACGAAGAAGATAAACCGATTTATTGAAAAAGTAACTGATTAGGTAGCTGATTAAGTAGTTGATTAGGTAAGCGATTAACACATTAATTCAGTACAAACTGAACATATCATCAGAATTACAAATGACACAACCAATCCAACGCATTTCGCAAACAGACGAAAATTATCCAATATATATAGAGGAATACTTGAGGTATGATACACCAGAAACAATATGGGCACGTGGTAATATAGAACTATTACCAAATCCGAATAACATGACAGAAACTGCAGATTTGTGGGCAATCTTCTGTTCCAGCAAATGTCCTGGCGAGATAATCCTGAACGCGCACGACTTAGCACACCATTTTAGAAATAATGGTGTTGCAACAGTTGGCGGATTTCATTCACCTATTGAAAAGGAGTGCTTGCGTGTCCTTCTACGCGGTTCACAACCGATTATTAATTGCCCCGCCCGGAGTATTGAAACTATGCGAATTAAGCCAGAATGGAAAGAACCCTTATTTCAAGATAGATTCTTCATCCTATCCATATTCCATAATGCACCTCGGCAGAATGTAACAAGGGCACGAAAACGTAATCATTTTGTCGCCGCATTGGCAAATAAGATATTAATCGCACATGCCGCAGAAGATAGTAAAACATTACAATTTGCATACAAACTATTGAAATGGGGAAAACCCGTTTACACCTTTGATTCATCCTATAACAAACAACTGTTACAACTCGGTACACAACCTTACCAATTTGGAAATAGTCTCAGATGTAAACAATTATGACTGCACAGACGTTAAATCAAGACGAAAAGTGGAATCAGAATACATGGAAATTCAAGAATCGAGTGTGTTAGAATATTCCACAGTATTCTTCGCTTTTAAGGAGATTGAAAAATGAAATTAAAACCTATATTGATTCTGGCTTTGCTCTTTGCAGTACTAACGATTGTTGGATGTTATACAAAACTCAGTTATTTTGAACCCATGCCTGTCAATAAGAAACATATCCAACAGGTTAAGGAAACTGAGGAAAATATAGAACATGATTCCCATTCAGATGTGAAAAAGGACGCTGGCGAATCTAACGGTTATTATGGACGCCGAAAATCAAACTACGGATATGCCAAAAAAGACACCTACAGGTCTTACACGATTCCTTATGCCCCGTATCCATATTTTCATTATCCCTATACATACTATCACCCGAATCCCTGGTACTACGGATATGGATATGGGTATTATTCACCATATTACCGTTATTATAGAAGTTATTACCCTTATCGTTACGCTGATGGATATTACGGTAGAACATATTATCCCGCTTACCGTGGGGGAGCTTACAATAGAGGTGCAGTCTCAAAAGGCAGTCGAGCTGAGTATCGGCGTTCCCGTGCTTCACGGAGTGTAACATCATCTAATCCCCGTTCTGAACGACTCAGACGACGTTCTCAAAACTGAAAATAGATAAAGTGAAAACTTAGTAAAACAAAGGAGAACTACAAAATGCAACGATCTGTTTTTATCTTATTTCTCTCTATCCTTTTCACCGGTCTAATCACGGGTGTGTGTTTAGGACAGTCAGAGGAATTGGTGGTTGGTAATACTTTTGGAATAGGTGCACGGTCTATGGGGATGGGGGGTGCCTCTCTCGGTCTGGCAGATGACTTCACCGCATTATACTGGAATCCTGCGGGAATAGCACAAATACAGAAGTTTGAACTTTTCACGAGTTTTTCACATAACATTGCAATTACAGACAGTTCATTCACAAACGAAGCAGTAATCGGCACAAGTCGTTCCCGAGTACGACCCAATTCTGTGGGGATTGTATATCCTTTCTATACGGAACAGGGAGGACTTGCGATTGCTTTCGGGTATAATCGTCCTCAAAACTTTGACTTCCAAACCCTGATTCAAGGTGTTGACCCAAGTAGAGGCAATGATTTCAGCGGTCTATATGTCAATGAAAGCAATATCAATTCAGGCGGCATAGGTATCTGGAGTTTTGGGGGAAGTGTTTATGTCAGTAGAAACTTCTTAATCGGGGGTTCAATAGACTACTGGAGTGGCGACATTCAAAATGACTTGGTTGCAACAGCAACAGATACACTGAATGCTGATAGCCAATTATCACGGTTCAGATATGACGATGAGATTGAACGAAACTTTTCAGGTGTTGGGGGTAGGATTGGAATACTGGCAACCTTTGCGGAAATCGTCAACCTCGGTATAACCTTAGTCGCACCGACAGAAATAACCGTTGATGAATTTTGGCGTGAGTATACGACAGTCCTATATGATAATGGCGAGGAGGCATCTGATCCAGAAAATGGTGCTTATTCTTATGACATTGAGAGACCTTTTGAGATTGGAACAGGTATCGCCCTGAAACTGTTTGAAAAACGGTTAGTCTTAGCGGGTGATCTGCAGTTGATAGATTGGCGGCAAACACGATACGATCCTGCTGCCGCAGATGACATCAACGTTAATTACTTTGAGGAATACTATACGACAACTTTACAAACAAGGTTAGGTGCTGAATTCCTGATTCCAGAGGTTGCAACATATCTACGTCTGGGTTATTTTCGGGACGAAATTCCATTTGCTGTTTCAGAAATTGAAAATGAACGGGATTTCTTTACATTCGGTGTCGGTAAGATTTTTGAAGAATCTGTGAAATTTGACATCGCATATATGTGGGGGAACTGGCAGCAGTATCGGAACGAATTGACGACTACACGCAATACACACCGCTTTTTCGTATCTGGTTCATATCGGTTTTAGTCAGGTAATTTAGGAATGTTCTAAGGACGGTAGGTGCGATTAGGAAATCGCACCATAAACGTCAATTTAAGGATTATCTGAGAGTGAGGGACACTCTTCAGTCCCGCCAAATCATGGCGAATACCAAACGCGTATTCGCCCAAGCGCATTTGGCGTTGATTTGGTAGGGACGATATGTTTATAGAAAAACGTTTAGTTAACCATCTTCAGTCCCTAATGAAGATTAAGTTATTAATTGGGTAATACGCGGGCGGGGAAACCCCGCCCCTACGAAACCTTACTCCTACGATAAGTCATATCAGTAGAATTACCTGATTATTTATTTAATCTTCATTAGGGACGATATGTTTATAGAATTAAACAAGCTGAATATAAGCCATCTGTGCACCGTCACCGCGTCTGAGTTCACCCCGAATGATTCGCGTATAACCACCATTACGGTCAAGATAGCGAGGCGCAATATCCTCAAAAAGTTTCTGAAGCACAGCATGTTTTTGAATCTCAGAAGGAGATTCACCGCGCGGCGGTTTAACGTGCAATTTTGTACCGTATAACATTCGTGCTGCGCGACGACGGGTGTGTACAGAATCTTCTTTTGCAAGCGTAATAAGTTTTTCTGCTACGCGGCGAAGTTCTTTACATTTGTGAAGCGTCGTCCGGATCTGTTCGTGTTCAAACAGGGCAGTGGCTTGATTACGGAAAAGTGCCTTTCTATGGCTTGTGGTACGGCCCAATTTTCTGCCGCGTTTTCTGTGACGCATTATTCTGTTTCCTCCTCATCTGTGTCACTCTGTTCGTCCTCCAAACGCATATTGAGAGTCAAACCCATATTAGCGAGTTGGTCTTTGATTTCATTCAGAGATGTCTTACCAAAATTCTTATATTCCAACATCTCTTTTTCAGTCTTGACGACAAGTTCACGGATTGTTTTTATATTAGCAGTTTCAAGACAGTTTCCTGCACGGACAGAGAGTTCAAGGTCAGCAACGGGTTTAGACAAGTATCTGTTTCTCAACTCTTTCGCTTCATCATATTCAATTTCTGGTTCAACATAAGTTTCATCGAATTCTGTGAAAATGTCAAGCTGACTTCTAATAATTTCGGCAGCTTGTGTCAGTGCAAGTTTCGGTGTAATACTTCCATCTGTCCAGATTTCAAGGTTGAGTTGATCAAAATTTGTCATATCACCAACCCGGGTTTCCTGCACCGCAAAGTTAACTTTTTCAACAGGGGAGAACTTGGCATCAACAGGAATCCATCCGATAGGTTGCTTAGGATCACGATGTTCTTCTGCCAAAGAAAATCCGCGTCCTGCCTGTACCTCTATTTTCATATCAATCCCTTGACACTTATCTAAAGTTGCCACGTGTTGGTCAGGGTTAATTATTTCTACGAGTGAATTAGGACGAATATCTGCTGCTGTCAATTCTCCAGAACCATCTGCAGTCAATTCCAGAATCAACGGATCTTCATCTTGAACTCGAAAACGGATTGCCTTTAGGTTCAGAATAATTTGCACTACATCTTCAACAATTCCTGGAATAGTAGAATATTCATGCTTCACCTGATCAATCTGAATTGCCGTAATAGCTGCTCCCTTTATTGAGGAGAGAAGTACCCGACGAAGCGAATTACCAAGAGTCGTACCGAAACCTCGTTCAAGGGGTTCAGCAGTGTATTTTGCATAATTAGGCAGTAATGTTTCTGTATCAGCTACCAGACGTTCGGGCATTGTTAAATGCAACCTATTCATCGATTTCCTCCTATAGGCATAAGTTGTTTTTTGATTACAGAGTCAAACTATCTGTGTCCAGTAACGCTTCCAAGACAGTAAGTAACTAATAGAACAATTCAAATGCCTCTTAAGGTTTCGGTCTTAAAAGAACGAAATTACAGTCAAGAGGCATAGTCTGCTCAGAATTACTTAGAGTATAATTCAATAATTAGTTGTGTGTCTAACTCTGCAGCGATCTGCTCAACGACAGGGGCACCTTGCACGCGTCCTTCAGGTTTTTCAGCATCAATTTCAAGCCATGCTGGTGCACCGCGTTGTTTTGAAAATTCTAAAGCTTCCTGAATCGTTACATTTTCCCGACTCTTTTCCCGGGGTGTAATAACATCTCCAACGTCAACCAGATACGAAGGGATATTGACACGTTTTCCATTGACAGTAAAGTGATTATGTTTCACCAATTGCCTGGCTTGTTTGCGGGAAGTTGCAAAACCGAGACGATACACAACATTATCTAACCTGCGTTCAAGCAATGCAATTAGATTTTCACCGGTAATACCAGTTTGACGGGCTGCTTTGAAATAATAGTTTCGGAACTGTTTCTCATAAACACCGTAAGTTCTTTTCGCTTTCTGTTTAGTCCGTAATTGACGTCTGAATTCACTCCGGACGCGTGTTGGCGGTTTCTGCCCATGGTCACCAGGTGGATAACTTCGCCGTTCAAAGGAGCATTTTGGTCCAAGACACCTACGTCCCTTTAAAAATAACTTCTCACCTTCTCTGCGGCACAACTTACAGACAGACCCTAAATACCTACTCATATTCCTCCTCGTTTACACCCGTCGTCTTTTGGGCGGACGACATCCGTTGTGTGGAATGGGTGTCATGTCTCTCATTAAAGTGATTTCTAAACCCGCAGCAGCGAGTGCACGAATGGACGACTCTCTGCCTGAACCGGGACCTTTAACTCTCACCTCAACCCTTTTCATACCGTGTTCCATCGCTTTTCTTGCACATGCTTCGGCTGTCTGCTGTGCAGCAAAAGGCGTTGACTTCCGAGAACCGGGGAACGTCATCCCCGCACTCGCCCACGCAATTGTATTACCGTTAAGGTCGGTGATCGTCACTATTGTATTATTGAAAGTCGCCTGGATATGCGCAATACCTTCAGGCACATTCTTTCGTTCCCGTCTTCGTGAACGCAATCTTTATCTCCTTTATGTACTCATAAGCACACGGGGGTCTCCTATAGATAAGAGAAAAGCACCTCTGTGAGACACGCTGTGTATCAACCACCTTTACGTGCTGCTTCTTTTGCTTTTCTGCCGACAGAAATCGTGCGGGCTTTACCTTTCCTTGTACGAGCATTGGTATTTGTCCGCTGCCCTCGCACGGGTAACTGCCGCCGGTGACGTAAGCCACGATAACTGTTTATATCCATAAGACGTTTTATGTTTTGGTCAACTTCACGCCGAAGATCACCTTCAACTTTATAATCTTCATTGATCGTATCTCTGAGCTGACTGACTTCGTTTTCAGCTAAAGCATCAACCTTTGTAGCAGGGTCAATGTTTAGGTCATTTACGATCTTGGATGCAGTATAACGACCAATTCCGTAAATTGCTGTCAAGGCAATGTCAATCCGTTTTGTCCGGGGTAAATCCACCCCTGCTATACGTGCCATACGAATCTCCTTGTATGTAGTAGATGGTTATCCTTGTCGCTGTTTGTGCTTCGGATTTGAAGAACAAATAACGCGGACAACACCTTTTCTCTTAATGATTTTACATCGGTTACACATTCTCTTTACAGAGGGTCTAACTTTCATAATGAACCTTCCAAATTCTTTGCTATCGGTATCGCTTATTCCTAAGACTTAAATCACTCACACGCCATGTATTATACATAGAGAAGCTCTGATTATCTTCCTCTACGTCCCTTTAGTCGTCTATCCTTCAAGAATCCATCATAGTGGCGCATTGTCAAGTAAGATTCAATTTGTGAAACTGTATCCAACACAACGCCTACAACAATTAGAATAGACGCGCCTTCCACCATACCCCCGAATTCTCCTCTTCCCAGTCGGCTGGTAATAAAAATTGGGATGACAGAAATCCCTGCAAGAAACAGCGCACCCGGAAGTGTTATACGTGTCAATGTCGTATTAATATAGTCAGCTGTCTGTTTACCGGGACGTAGGCCTGGTATGAAACCGCCATTTTTCTGTAAGTTCTCAGCCATATCAACCGGATTGATCTGTACAGCCGTGTAGAAATAGGTAAATCCTATAATCAACAACGCATAGATGGTAAGATACATTAATGATGGGTTTCTCGGATCCATGAGACCTGCCAAACCTTCTACCCATTCCCAATCTCTCGGCAAAATCCCGATCAGGAATCCCGGAAACGTCATGAGGTAAACAGCGAAGATAATAGGAATCATCCCCGCAGTGTTAACCCGTAAAGGCAGATGCATCGCACGTCCACCGTATACTTTTCCCCCTCGGATTTGCCTCCCGTATTGAACCGGAATTTTGCGTACTGACAGGTGGATAAAAATAGTACCTCCCACAGCTACGACAATGAGTGCAATTAATATCACGAAGTGTAAAAGTCCAACATTTGTGTCAGTAAATAGACTCTTACCGACCGTAAATACACCACTCGGGAAACCTGCCATGATACCGACAGTGATTATAATTGATATGCCTTGACCAATACCGCGTTCAGTAATCTGTTCACCAAGCCACATCACAAAGGCAGTACCGGCAGTTAGTGTTATAACTGTCAATATGTGCCACCAGACAGTCGGATTATTGACGATAGCAACACCCTCAACCCCTAATTGTCCCGGATTTCTCAACAAAACAGTAATTGTAATCCCTTGCACAATACTAAGTAACACAGTGCCGTAACGGGTGTATTGTGTGATCTTTTTTCTGCCATCCGGTTCCTTAGAGAGCCTTTCAAGTGAAGGGATAAGCATTGGCAGCAGCTGCATAATAATAGCAGCACTAATATAAGGTTGAATACCCAGAGCGAAGATCGTCATCTGACTAAAGGCACCACCCGAAAAGATATTAATCAGAGCAAGGACATCCCCAGTTCGATCCATGAGTTGATCAAAGAATACTTTTAAGGCATTATCATCAATCCCCGGTAGTGTAATGTGTGCACCAAGTCTATAAACGATGAGGAGTAGTACAGAGAAAATAATCCGTTTACGCAATTCAGGTATTTTAAAAGCGTTTTGAATAGCCTTAATCACTTATATCACCTCAACTGTGCCGCCTTTTGCTTCAATCTTCTCAATTGCGGTTTTTGAGAACTTGTGTGCGCTCACCTTTAATTGTTTATCCAACTCGCCATCTCCGAGTATTTTAACACGAGCATTTTTCTTTTTTATAATTCCAACTTGGCGAAGCAGGTCAGGGGTAACCTCTACCTCTTCATCAAATAGGTTTAACGTCTTTATATTAACAACGTCGTAGACTAAACGTTTATGTCCAAGCCGCCGTGGTCCCCGTTTCGGCAACCGTCTGACTAAAGGCATCTGTCCACCTTCAAACCATGCAGGTATTGACCCGCCAGAGCGAGATTTCTGTCCTTTATGCCCACGTCCACAAGTACCACCATATCCTGACCCCCGTCCTCGTCCAACGCGTTTCCGCTTCCGTTTTGACCCTGGAGCAGGTTTGAGTTCGTTAAGTTTCATTGATTCTATTGTTCCTTAAGGTATGATTGCGTATACTGTTCTGTCCAATTCTATCTTGTAGGAATGGACAGAGCAGTACTTAACTATTAGTGTTATTACTGCGTTTATGAAATAGTTCTTCTACCGTTTTGCCGCGAATTCGCGCGACCTCATTAACATCTTTGAGACTTTTCAAACCGAGCATCGTTGCCTCAGCTATATTCTTGACATTTCTTGAAGACAAGCATTTTGTCAGCGCATCACGGACACCCGCATGTTCCAATATCGCCCGAGTCGCATAACCAGCAATGATGCCTGTACCAGGACGGGCAGGTTTTAGCAAAACCTTCGCAGACTTAAACTCACAAATAATTTCATGGGGAAGTGTGCCATCGGTTAAGGGGACACGTATCAAGTTCTTCATCGCATCAGCGATACTCTTACGAAATGCACCAGGGATATCACTTGCACTTCCAAATCCAATGCCAACAATACCATCACGATTGCCTACAACAGAAAGTGTATTGAAACTCGGTGTCCTTCTACCTTTACCGACACGCATTACGCGATTGACATGTATAGGTCGTTCTTCAAATTCATAATCACCAGGATTTATTCTTTCTTTTTGCAAAAATATCTCCTCTCAAGAGATTCAGGTCAGTCTTAAAACTTAAGCCCCTCTTCTCTTGCAGCTTCTGCGAGAGCTTTGATTCTTCCGTGATAAAGATAGCCAGCCCGGTCGAAAATAACGCCCTCAATGTTTCGTTCCTTTGCCTTCTGAGCGATGAGTTGACCGACGTTCTGGGCAATCTCTATCTTCCCACTGTTAGTAGTCCCACTGTCTGTAGTATTATCCTTTAATTCTGGGGACAAACTTGAGGCATGAGCCAATGTTACGCCGTTCTCATCATCAATTATTTGTGCATAGATATGCTTTAAACTTCTATTTACAGCAAGCCTGGGACGTTCTATTGTCCCATTAACTTTGCGACGCACTCTCTTCTTTCGTCGTAGATAACTGAACTGTTTTCTTTTCGCCTTATCCAACGGAAAACCTCCCCCAACTAACATTCAACGTTATATTCAACGCAACAATCTGTCTATTTTGAGATAAATTAACCAGCAACTTTCCCTACTTTATCTCTTACACGTTCACCTTCGTATCGAATTCCTTTGCAAGGTTTATATGTCTCAGGCTTCTTTATTTGACGTATAGAGGCAGCGACCTGTCCGACAACCTGTTTATCAATACCGCTAACTACAATTGGAATATGCATCTGACCATCAATATTCTCCGATTGGTCAACAGTCAACGTAATTCCTTCAGGCGGAGTGTATGTCACAGTGTGGGAATACCCTACATCAAGCGTAAGTACATTCTGACGATTGACTTCAGCTCGGTAACCTGTTCCAACGACGCGTAGTTTCTTCTCAAAACCTTCAGATACACCTTCAACCATATTCGCAATGAGACTACGGGCTAAACCGTGTAATGCTTTTTGTTGTTTCCTATCACTCTGACGCGTTAATATAATAACATCGTCTTCTATATTTGCACCAATTCCATCCGGGATCACCCAATTCAATTTGCCTTTAGGTCCTTCTATCTCAACACCATTATCGTTGAAATCAACTTTCACCGAATTTGGAATTGGAATTGGCGTCTGTCCAATGCGTGACATTCTAAATCTCCAATCTACAATTTCAGATTTCAGGTATGCTTCTTTTCTTATACGTATGATTACCAGACATAGCAGAGGACTTCACCACCGACTTTGGAGCGTCGGCATTCCAATGAGGTCTTTACACCTTCTGATGTCGATAGGATAGCTATCCCAAGATCACCAAAAACTCTCGGCAACTTGTCCGATTTTGCGTAAACGCGTCTCCCAGGTTTGCTTATGCGTTTGAGATCGGTAATAGCTTTTTCTTTGTTACTTGCCCCGTATTTCAGATATATACGGATAATTCCCTGCTTGCCATCATCAATTAGACGGTAGTTTCTGATGAAACCTTCTTCTGACAAGATACGTGCTATCTCCAATTTAACCTTTGACGCAGACACCTCAACACGTTCATGGCCTGCCATATTAGCATTACGTATCCGAGTTAACATATCTGCAATTGGATCAGTCATTGACATGAATAATCTCCTTTTTACCAACTCGCCTTTCTGACACCAGGTATTTTGCCTGCTCGCGCAAAAAGACGAAAGCAAATCCGACATAATTCAAACTTACGCAGATACCCTCTCGCTCGACCACAATGCTTACAGCGACTATATTGTCTCGTACGAAATCGAGGTGTTTTTTTATTTCTGGCAATCCATGATTTACTCGCCAACTTTAATACTCCTTTAATCGTTAATCGCACTTCATGATTCTTCAAACAGAAGGGGGTTACTGTCTAAACGGCATACCGAATTCGCGCAGCAATGCCCGCGCTTCTGCATCAGTTTTTGAAGTTGTCCCGATCGTTACGTTCATACCACGGATATCATTGACATCGTCATAATCTATTTCTGGGAAGATGAGTTGTTCGGTTAGTCCTAATGAGTAGTTCCCGCGACCATCAAAAGCATCGGGTGAAACACCACGAAAATCTCGAATCTGAGGCAGAACTACATTAATTAGGCGGTTAAGGAACTCATACATACGAACCTGACGAAGCGTAACTTTACATCCAATCGCAGAACCCGGTGTCCGAGCCTTCTTTGACGGACCCCTAATCTTAAAAGCGGAGATAGACCTTCTCGCCCGCGTTATGACTGCTCGTTGTCCAGCGATACGTGTCAATTCTTCAACAGCATCTTCAAGTGCCTTCGGATTGTCTAACGCTTCGCCAACACCTATATTCAATGTGATTTTTTCCAATTTCGGTATTTCCATCACATTCTTGTAACTAAATTCTTTCTGTAATGCAGGAACGACTTCTGTTTGGTAAAACTCTTTAAATTGACTCATTAACCCTATATCCTATGACCTAACGGTTATCTTAATGTTGTTTACAAGATATACAAACAAATCTAATATCTACACAAAGTAACGATACAATTTATCTGTCAATCTTCTTTAAGTTTGAGATGTGAATAGTGCCTTCTCGTTCAACAATCCCGCCTTGTCCCATCTGATTAGGACGCAAATGGCGTTTGATAAAATGAACGCCTTCAACAACTGCTCTTTCCTTTTTCGGGTATACTTCCAACACAACACCTTGTCTGCCTCGATCTTTACCACTCAAGACCAACACTAAATCATCTTTTTTTATATGCAGCTTCTTTTTTTTCGGCATAATCTGCACCTCCTAAATCACCTCTGGCGCAAGAGAAACGATTTTGGTGAAAGATTTTTCGCGTAGTTCACGAGCAACCGGTCCGAAAATGCGTGTGCCTCTCGGCTCATTTTCGGCATTAACGAGCACTGCTGCATTCTGATCAAATTTAATATAAGAACCATCCGGACGTCTATATTCTTTTGCCGTTCGAACAACTACAGCACGGACAACCTCACCCGCTTTGACCTGTGTGTTCGGAGCTGCTTCTTTAATACTTGCGACTATTACATCACCAACACGGGCATAACGCCTTCGGGTACCCCCAAGAACGCTAATACACATGAGATTTCTGGCACCAGAATTATCAGCGCAGGTTAATCGTGTATAAGATTGAACCATTGCGGTACCTTCCTTCCAAATTAATCAGTAGCAGATTGTGCTGCTGATATTATAGATTGCACCCGCCAACGTTTATGACGACTAAGCGGCCGACTTTCAACCACTTGAACTACATCACCAACATTGCATTGATTCTGTTCGTCATGTGCCAAGATCTTTTTCGTAGATCGCACAACTTTTTTGTATAGCGGATGTTGATAACTCCGAACAATTGCAACGCTAACAGTTTTCGCCATGCGATTACTGACAACAGTTCCTGTACGGATTTTACGATGTCTACGTTTTTCCACTTCCAATTCGTCCTTTATATTCTACCTTAGGGTTACGGCACACGGAGTGTGCCTACTACCTTTAAGAACGCTTACGGCACACGGAGTATGCCTACTACCTTTAAGAACGCTTACGGCACACGGAGTGTGCCTACTA
Source organism: Candidatus Poribacteria bacterium (assembly GCA_965205065.1). Classification (GTDB taxonomy): domain Bacteria; phylum Poribacteria; class WGA-4E; order WGA-4E; family WGA-3G; genus MSPOR6. Next base: position 1,338,101 of record CBDBFT010000001.1, read on the forward strand.
CCTTTAAGAACGCTTATATATCTATGTATTCGTTTGACTTTCGCTCTCTAATTCGCGAGCACGTAGTATAGTCTTTACACGGGCAATATCTTTTCTGAGCTTGCCAAGAAGCGTTGTATCTTCTAACTGCCCCAAAATACCCCTTGCTTTCTGATTGAAAAGATGCTCTTTTAAATCTTCCAATTCCGTTACCAATTCTTCAGTCGATCTGCCTCTTAATTCATGTGCTTTCATTACTATACCTCATTACGAGCAACAAATTTTGTCTTAATTGGAAACTTATATGCAGCCCGTTCCATAGCGTCTTTCGCGACTTCTCGAGGAACACCACTCAATTCATAAATTATCCTACCGGGTTTTACAACAGCAACCCAGAACTCAGGAGCACCTTTGCCACCCCCCATACGTGTTTCAGCGGGTTTCTTGGTGATAGGTTTATGTGGAAATATCTTTATCCACATTTTACCACCACGGCGAACAGCACGAGTAATGGCAACCCTTCCAGATTCTATCTGGTTGCTTGTTATCCATCCTGCTTCCATCGCTTGTAAACCGTATTCTCCGAAAGTAATCTGTGACCCGCGTCGCGGTTTTCCTCTGCGTTTTCCACGGTGTACTTTTCGATGCATTACGCGTTTCGGCATCAACATCTGAATATGACTCCTTTATATACAATGCGACAGCGAATGGTAAACGAAACATCATTATGATATTACTCATCTCGCTGGTTAGTAGTTCTTTGCTGTCTTTGTCTGTTATTTCGTTGGTTTCTTTGTCCACGTGAAGTACTGCGGTTCCCGGATTGCCTGTTTCCGGATTGCCTGTTTCCGGATTGTCTGTTCCCAGATTGTCTGTTCCCAGATTGTCTGTTCCCAGATTGTCTGTTTCCAGATTGTCTGTTCCCACCTTGACTACCTCCAGACCGTTGTTCCCCTGTATTACTCCGTCTACCGCTCTGCTGTTTTCGTTTGGTATCTAATTCTCCACTTAATTCTTCAGGAACACCCAGTATTTCACCTTTGAAAATCCATGTTTTGACACCGATTTTCCCGTAGGTCGTATTAGCTTCAGTAAAACCGTAATCGACATTAGCTCTGAGAGTATGTAAAGGCACTCGTCCTTCCAAGCTGGATTCTGATCGTGCGATTTCTTTACCGTCTAATCTACCACTTACCATGACTTTAACACCTTGTGCACCAGCTTGCATTGAAACAGCGATGTTTCGTCGCATCGCCTGTTTAAAACTGGTACGTCGTTCAATCTGTGTCGCAACAGCTTCAGCGAGGAGTTGTGCATCAAGTTCTGGTACTTTTATCTCCTCTACCTCAACTTTGACAGGACGTCCAACGAGTTTATGAAGCTCCTCTTGTAGTTTCTCTGTTTCAGCACCACGACGTCCGATCACAATACCGGGGCGAGCGGTATGAATGAATACACTACACTTTTCAGCAACTCGTTCAACCTCTATTTTAGAGATACCTGCACGGACCAATTTCGTCTTGATATGTTGCTGAATCTGTAAATCTTCATGCAACCATTTAGCGTAATCTCGGTCACTGTACCACTTGGAATCCCAAGTCTCAATTATTCCTAAGCGTAACCCTCTCGGGTGAGTTTTTTGTCCCACACAAACCTCCTGTCAGACACTTGCACATCCTTTTTGGGGAAAACGCTCGTGCAGTAACTGTTTCTACTCAAAATCATCATCGATCTCCTCATCTACTACAACAGTGATATGACTCTGACGCTTAAATATACGGTCAGCCATACCTCTGGCACGGTGCCGCATCCATTTTCGTGTAACGCCTTCATCAACCCGTATCTCTTTGACATACAAATTAGCAGCATCAACTCCAGGATCTTGATACTGAACATTTGCTGCTGCAGATTGAATCAACTTGTAAATCACAGGTGCTGCCGCTTTATGTGTAAAGAGCAGTTGATTTAGAGCATCATCAACATACTGATTCTTGACCAAGTCGGCAACAAGTCTCGCTTTACGCGGTGCTACCGAAACGTTCCGAATCTTTGCCTTTCCCTCCATGAGTATCTCCTAAAAACTTATACACAGTATCCTAATGAGAATATCTTTCAAAACACGTATCTATAGATTCAATACCTCAAAATAGAGAAGTACTATAACCTGATATTACTTCATTTACACAAGCATCCTGAACGTTACTGCCTCCTCGATGCTCCACCACCACCACCAGCGTGTGAACGGAAAGTCCGGGTTGGGGCGAATTCACCGAGTTTATGACCAACCATATTTTCTGTTATATAAACCGGAAAAAACTTTTTACCGTTATGAATCGCTACGGTATGTCCAACAAATTCCGGGGTAATAGTTGAACTGCGAGCCCAAGTACGGATGACGCGTTTACTCCCTGATTGTTCCATCTCTGCTATATGTTTGGCAAGTTTTGCGTCAACGTAGGGACCTTTTTTAATTGAACGCGGCATTCAAGTCTCCTTTTAATACACGTCATGCATTATCGGAAATGACATTTTACTTACGTCTACTCATGATATGACGACTGGATCGCTTCTTAGGATTCCTTGTCCGATATCCTTTTGTAGGTACGCCCCACGGCGTCACTGGATGTCTACCACCTGAACTTTTTCCTTCTCCACCCCCATGAGGATGATCAACAGGATTCATCGCTACGCCTCTTACTTTCGGACGTTTACCTAACCAACGTGAACGACCTGCTTTACCAACGACTATCGTTGTAACATTTCCAACTTGTCCGAGGGTTGCCATGCACTTTACAAGCACAAGACGTATTTCTCCAGAAGGTAGTCGTATACGGGCATATTTACCTTCACGGTCTACTAACTGCGCAGATGTTCCCGCACTCCGCACAAGCTGACCACCTTTACCTGGCTGCATCTCTATATTATGTATAGAAGAACCTAAAGGAATCTTTTCAAGCGGTAAGGCATTTCCAACACTTATTTCGGATTCAGCACCAGAGGTAACTGTATCACCAACCCGTAAACCAACAGGGGCGAGGATGTAGCGTTTCTCACCATCCGCGTAATGCAGTAACGCAATATGGGCAGAACGATTCGGATCATACTCAATAGAGGCTACCTTGGCAGGAATATCAAACTTATCACGTTTGAAATCAATGATGCGATATCTGCGCTTGTGCCCACCGCCTCGTCTGCGTACTGTGATACGTCCTTTATTATTACGACCAGCATTCTTCTTTAACCCTTTAACGAGCGACTTTTCAGGTTTCTGTCGCGTAATCTCTTCAAAGGTATATCCAGTCATGAACCGACGACTCGGTGTGACAGGTTTATATGTCTTAGCCACTCTTATTTCCTCTGATTAATACGTTATATACTCTCAAAAACCGATATTCGAGTATCTTCTGTTACCGTAATAATAGCCTTTTTCCAATGAGGTCTACGCCCCTTCTGATAACGATTCATTCTGCCTTTAACTTTTCCACGAATTTGCATCGTGTGAACGTTTATGATTTCACCCTTAATATCAAACATCTCCTCTGCTGCTCTTCGGATATCAATCTTCGTTGCATCACGACTTACAACGAAGGAGTACTTATTATCCTCACGCAGAAGTGTGCTCTTTTCTGTGATATGGGGTCTTAAAATAACTTGGTACTTATCCTTCATTATGTTCCCCTTCTAAATTTGCAAACTTTGCCTCTAATTTCTCTGAGGCACGTTCCGTAATCACCAGTTTATCATGCCACAAAACTTGATATATATTGAGCGTATTCCAGGTGCAGCTATTAACTTTAGGAATATTCCGTAGAGAAAGAAAGATATTTGGGTTATGCTCATCAAGAACGAACAACACTTTTCCCTCTAAGTTAAGAGCATCCAACAGAGAAACAATCTCCTTTGTTCTTGGTCGTTCAAGCGTGAAATCTTCAATAAGCACACACTGTTCATTTTGGAAACGATCAGCAATAGCACATTTTAATCCAAGACGGCGCACCTGCTTAGGCGTATGCTGACGGTAACTGCGCGGTTTTGGTCCGAATGCAACACCCCCGTGTACGCGTATCGGAGACCCCGCATCACCAACACGGGCTCTGCCGGTACCCTTCTGGCGGTATAACTTCCTACCACTTCCACGAACTTCACTTCTGCTTTTCGTTGAAGCAGTACCAGTTCGCTGGTTAGCAAGATATGCCACAACACATTGATGGACAACAGCTGTGTTGACTTCAGCATGTGTGAATGAGTCCGATAGTTCCTTTTCGCGAAGTACCTCTCCTGAACGATTATGAACGTTTAACGTTGCCATATTCTTTTTCTCTTTCTCCAATATGTGATACTTGACATTAATTACCCCGGCTCTCTTATTGAGGGGGCTGGGGTTGGAGGGTTTATTTCTATATCAAGCTAACTTCCTTTATTGTCCGTTTCAGACGCTTTTATAGCCTTTTTAATGAGGAGGATACCATTAGGTGGACCCGGAATTGAACCTTTAACAACTAACAAATTCCTTTCAGCATCGGCTTGAATAATCTGTAAATTCTGAACGGTGTGTCGTTTCGCTCCGTATCGTCCTGGCATCTTCTTTCCTTTAAACACACGCGAAGGTGTAGCACTTGCACCGATCGATCCAGGGCGTCTTAGGTCTTGTTCACCGCCATGGCTTTTTCTTCCACCCTTAAATCCGTATCGTTTAACAACCCCCGTAAACCCGTGTCCTTTTGATGTCCCAGTCACATCAACAAGTTCACCTTCAGAGAATAGACTGGCATCAACAGTTTCACCGACATTAACATCTTCAAGACTCTCCACCCGGAACTCACGAAGTACACGTGTCGGTGCGACATCTGCCTTAGCAAAATGTCCGCGTTCAGGACTGTTGAACTTGTTTTCCTTGCGTTTACCAAAACCTAACTGAACTGCTCGGTATCCATCCCGTTCTTGCGTTTTTATTTGAACAACCGGACAAGGACCCGCTTCAATAACAGTAACAGGAATAACTTTGCCCGTGTCTTCAAAGACTTGTGTCATCCCAACTTTTCTGCCTATAATACCGTTAATCATTTCCTTGCCCTTATAGTAATGTAATTTTGACATCAACACCAGCGGGGAGGTCGAGACGCATCAGCGCATCAACTGTCTTAGGTGCAGTCTCAAGAATATCCAATAACCGTTTATGTATACGCATCTCAAATTGTTCTCTTGACTTCTTGTCCTTAAAGGTTGATCTTTGAACCGTATAGATATGCTTCTTAGTAGGTAACGGAATTGGACCTGATACCCTCGCCTGAGTCTGTTTAGCCGTTACCGCAATTTGCTTTGCCGACTGGTCAAGTAGTCTGTGATCATAAGCCTTTAACCGAATGCGGATTTTCTGATTGTTCATCACTTCTTTACCTCTTCAAAAGTAACGATACGTTCCCGTGTAACCCCATTTTTTTCAAGGTATCTTGTCAGAGCCAATCAAGTTCTTCAACTATTAGGCATTTGACCTTGACTGTCCTGACAAGATACCTAAACACGTTATATGTCGGACCTACGAGGAACGAACCCTACAAAAAGTCTCCCTCGTTACTCAAGAATCTTAGAGACAACACCCGCTCCGATAGTGTGTCCACCTTCACGGATAGCGAAACGCAGTTGTTCTTCTAATGCAATCGGTTTAGAGAGTTGGACAGTAATCTGTGCGTTGTCCCCAGGCATAATCATTTCAACGCCTTCCTCCAGATTCATTTCACCCGTAACATCAGTTGTACGGAAATAGAACTGTGGACGATATCCACTAAAGAACGGATTCCAACGTCCGCCTTCCTCTTTTGTCAAGATATAGGCTTCCGCTTCAAACTTCGTGTGAGGTGTAACGGTACCGGGAACAGCTAATACTTGTCCGCGTTCAACATCATCTCTGTCAATACCACGCAGCAGTGCACCGATATTGTCACCCGCTCTACCTTCGTCAAGGAACTTATTGAACATTTCAACACCGGTAACAACTGTATCTGTCGTGTCACGTAATCCGATAATCTCTACAGTATTACCAACTTCAACGATGCCACGTTCAACCCGACCCGTAACAACTGTACCACGTCCACTGATCGTAAAGATGTCTTCAATCGGCATCAAGAAAGGTTTTTCAGTGTCGCGAACTGGTTCTGGAATGAAATCGTCAACTGCTTCCATAAGTTCGCGAATCGGTTTACATGCATCACTTGTTGGATCCCCAGCAGATTCCATCGCTTCCAAGGCAGAACCCGCAATAAGAGGCGTATCGTCTCCAGGAAATTCATATTCGTTCAATAATTCGCGCACTTCCAATTCAACAAGTTCCAGCAGTTCTTCGTCATCCACCATGTCTGCCTTATTAAGAAAAACGACCAAGGAAGGTACGTTCACCTGTCTGGCAAGTAGCACGTGTTCACGCGTCTGCGGCATAGGACCATCTGCAGCGGAAACAACCAGAATAGCACCATCCATCTGGGCAGCACCGGTAATCATATTCTTGATGTAGTCAGCGTGTCCAGGACAGTCAACGTGTGCATAATGACGGTTTTCTGTCTCATATTCTACGTGAGCAGTGTTAATTGTAATGCCACGTTCTTTTTCCTCGGGTGCTTTGTCAATGTCCTCATAGGTCATGACATAGTCTTTGTCAGCGAGTTTTGATAAGACCATCGTAATTGCTGCTGTAAGCGTTGTTTTACCATGATCAACGTGGCCGATAGTACCAATATTAACGTGAGGTTTTGTCCTTTCAAAAGCTTGCTTTGCCATTTGTGTCCAAACTCCAAATTATAGGTTAGGTATTATGGGTTTTAAATATCGCTAAACCCGAGTTTCATTCAAATTCTCATCAGCCTACAGAGTAGGCATACTACGTGTTTCAATTATGTCCGAACATTTCGGACGTTTACCTGCTGCCTTACGATTTTTTTTCGTGTCAGCATCCCACTCTTATATGATTATGATTAAGTAACACTGACATACTCCCCGTGCTAAAGCATGGGGGTTCTTAGGTTTTATATTGGAAGCATTTCTTCCAAACACCTTTTACTGTTTCATCGTTCTTTGCCTTCTTCCTGAGCTGTTGTAAGGTCTTACATGAACTCCGCAGTCGTTTATACTCTCAGCGTGCCCCGCCGCGAGTTAAGCGAATCTCAAAGGGGCGTTGTAGAAACAACGTTATATTTGGTTTTCTCTTTGAGATTCTAATGTTTTCTGTGATTTCGCACAAGCATCACCAATTTTCTACGATTAGGGATAGGACTCAACACAAGTTAGTGTTGAGGTAGAAATCCTATCCAAAGATGCTGATATGTTATACCACATTTTTTGCCTAATGTCAAATCTTTTGGTCTCCGTGTCTACATCACCGAGCTAAAACTGCGGTGTCTTGACACGGAAGATGGATAACGTAGATCGTCAGTTCTATGAAGATGATGCTGCACTTGATATCAATTCTTCTGCAACATTTGTTGGAACTTCTCTATAATGTGCAAATTCCATAGAATAGTTAGCACGTCCCTGTGTCAACGAACGAAGCGATTTTACATAACCAAACATCTCAGATAACGGCACATCAACCCGAACAACCTGAACGCGAGATTTATCATGCACCTCAGTGTCACGAATATGAGCCCGTCGTGAATTCAGATCCCCAATGACTTTACCAAGATACTCATCCGGAACAATGACTTCTACTGCCATAATGGGTTCAAGTAATACTGAACCCGCCTGTTTCGCAGCTTCTTTGAACGCAATAGAACCAGCAATCGAAAACGCCATCTCTGATGAATCTACTTGATGAAATGAACCATCTACCAGACGAACACCAACATCAACAACCGGATAACCCGCTAATGCTCCAACATTCATCGCATTTTCAATCCCTTTACGAACTGCGGGGATATATTCTTGGGGAATCGCACCACCCCTCGTCTCATCGCTAAATTCAAAACCAGCACCCTTCTCAAGTGGTGATACTTCTATCACAACATGTCCGAACAAGCCTTTACCACCTGACTGGCGTACAAATCTGCCTTCAACTTTGACCGGTTTCAGAAGCGTTTCACGATACGCAACTTCAGGAGAACCAACATTGGCAGATACGTTAAATTCTCTCACTAAACGATCAACTATGATCTCCAAATGAAGTTCACCCATACCAGAGAGAAGCGTTTGACCTGTATCCGGGTCTTGATGAACTTTGAAAGTCGGATCTTCCTCAGCCAATTTCAATAGTGCCAGATTTAACTTGTCAATATCTGATTGGGAACGCGGTTCAACGGCTACAGACATAACAGGCAGCGGAAATACCATCGTCTCCAATGCAATCGGAGACTTGGGATCACAGATAGTGTCTCCCGTACTTAGATCCTTTAATCCGATCGATGCTACAATATCCCCAGCACTGACAGATTGGTGCTCTTCACGTTTATTGGCATGCATCTGCATCAACCTGCCGACACGTTCATACTTTTCTGTATTACTATTGTAAACAGTATCACCTTTGTTCAATACACCAGAATAAACGCGGAGATATGTGAGTTTGCCAACATGGGGATCGGTAGTGATCTTAAAAGCAAGAGCACAGAACGGGTCATCCCTGTCTGCTGCACGCGTTTCTTCTTCCTCTGTTAACGGGTTGAAGCCAACTATCGATTTCACATCTGTGGGGGCAGGAAGGTAAGTAACAATGCCATCTAAAAGAGGTTGAACCCCTTTGTTCTTTAATGCAGAACCACAAAGCACTGGAACAACCTTACTACTCAAGACCGCTTGACGTAACCCAGTTTTAATTTCTTCTGGTGTGAACGCCACACCGTTGATGTATTTCTCACAGAGTTCATCGTCCCATTCACCAATGGTTGCAAATAACCTATCCCGATATTCGTGCACCATCTCTTCCATCTCTGTGGGGATATCGGTTTCGTGAATTACTTCACCGAGACTCCCTTCGTCCCACAATTGCCCCTTCATTGAAATAAGATCAACAATTCCTTTAAATTGTTCCGCAGACCCAATCGGTAGCTGAATAGGAACAGCTGTAGTACCTAATCGTTCCTCCATCATTTCAACGGTTCGGAAAAAGTCTGCCCCAGTTCTGTCCATCTTATTAACATAAGCGATACGAGGGATCTTGTACTTATCTGCCTGACGCCATACAGTCTCAGATTGGGGTTCAACACCACCTACAGCACAGAAAACAGCAACAGCACCATCCAACACCCGCAATGAACGTTCTACTTCCACCGTAAAGTCAATATGTCCAGGCGTATCAATGATATTGATATGGTGGTCCTTCCAGTTGCAAGTCGTTGCAGCAGCAGTGATCGTAATACCACGCTCCTGCTCTTGCACCATAAAATCCATGGTAGTTGTGCCATCATCAACTTCACCGATCCGATAAACCCTACCCGTATAGAATAGAATTCGTTCTGTTACGGTTGTCTTACCCGCATCAATATGCGCCATAATACCGATATTTCGCGTATGTGATAAGGCTGAACTTCGTAGCACGTTTTGCTTCTTTTCCGACACTGTCTTATGACTCCTTATTTCGTCAGACTCTATGACACCTTTATCAAATGATACAATATGATATGATTAATACGTTTTACCATCTATAATGAGCAAATGCTCTATTTGCTTCTGCCATCCGGTGTTGTTCCGATTTTTTACCGATTGCATTGCCTTCATTCTGAGACGCATCCATCAACTCACCTGCCAGTCGCGCTGCCATACCTTTTTCACCTCTGCCCCGGGCAGACTGAATAATCCAGTTAATCGCTAATGTTGTTCGCCGTTCGGCTTTTACATCAACTGGCACTTGATACGTTTGACTACCTACACGACGTGGACGAATCTCCAATACAGGTTTCACATTATTAATCGCTTGGTTAAACACTGTGAAACCTTCCTCGTTAGTTCGCTCTTCAATAATCTTGAAACTTGAATACACAATTCGTTGTGCAGTGCCTTTCTTGCCATCCCACATCAGATGATTTATGAATTTAGCAACTAACTTGCTATTGTGAATTGCATCAGGACTCACATCCCGTTTTGCAACGTTTCCACGCCTCGGCATGTCCAACTCCTCCAGATATCGTGAACCCAACTCGTCTCTTACAGGGTCTACAAAATGTATCCTTTACTTCAATAAAAATAATCTATACTTTATATTTAATCAGGTTTCCGGGCACCATATTTAGACCGACCTTGACGACGATTTTCCACACCAGCCGTATCTAATTTGCCACGGACAATATGGTAACGAACGTTAGACAAGTCCTTGACCCGTCCGCCACGAACTAACACAACTGAGTGTTCCTGCAGGTTGTGGTCAATCCCAGGGATATAACAGGTCGCTTCATCAGCAGATGAGGTAAAACGTACACGAGCAACTTTACGCAGTGCCGAATTCGGTTTGTTCGGGGTTACTGTTTTCACCTGTAAACAGATGCCTCTACGTTGTGGACACTGCTGAAGAATCGGGGATTTCGTCTTTTTACGATATTTCTTACGCGGTTTTTTGATTAATTGATTTATTGTCGGCATCTCAATTCCTCACTCATAGATTGAAAACGGGTTACGGGGTCAACTGCTACACAAAAGAAAAAGCCCTCACAGGGCTCATTTTTCAAGTCATACAACAACGTTGCTCTGAAAAACGACGTCAGATTGCTTCCAAATTGAATGCCCCCTGTGTTTTTTCTGACAAAACTTAGACCCTAACACTCAAAACCTTAATTATAATACCAATCATCGCTTATGTCAAGTTAAATTCAAGAAAATGTGTAAATTATCTGTAATTTATCGCGAAAATGTGAATTTATGGTGTTTTGACCACTTTTCCACGCAAAATTACGGACTGAACGTTCAATTCACTATCAACAATTACCAAATCGGCACCCTTCCCTGGAGCAATTGACCCTATACTATCATCAACACCTAAATTCTTGGCAGGTGTTAATGTCGCCATCGTTAAAGTTTCTTCTAAAGAATATCCCCAATCCATCACATTACGTAAGCCATCCATCAGTGTAATGATCGCACCCGCGAGACGTTCTGTGGGTTTACCGACATCCAGCCACATCGCACCATCTTTTATATATTTTGGAGGAGACTCAGAATTTGATACGTTCAATAGGTAGGCATCAAGTTGGGTATCGTAAACAGCGTTTTCCTGCCATTCTTCTGCTGCTAAACCCGCATGTTCAGTGCAATCGGTGATTAGACCTACACCTGATGTCCCTCTCTTTTCTATAAGTTGTTTACCCCAAAATGGATGGACATGATGTTCGTCAACAATCAATTCAGCATGGATCTTATGGTGATCTAAAACCGCTTCCAATGCTCCCAAGTTTCGATGGTGCATTCCGCTCATACCATTGAAAGTATGGGTCGCACGCGTAATACCAGCATCAATTGCATCCATTGCCTGTTGATAAGTTGCATTGGTGTGTCCCATCGCTATTACAATGTTGTTATATGCATCCGACCTGAATTCTGCCAGATGTTTAACAAACTGCAAGTTTTTGTCGTTCTCCGGCGCAAGAGAAATTACCTTTAACGTCCCATCAGACGCTGCCCACATTGAATGGAACTCTTGAAAGTTCGGAGACGTAATGTATCTCGGATCTTGTGCACCGTTCTTCTCAAGACTGCCAAATTTGCCTTCAACATACGATCCAATCAGTCTGGCACCGTCCGCCACAGGTTCGTCGACAACATTCGCAATCGCGGTCAAAGAAGCGTTAATCTGATCCATACTACCGGAAGAGATCCCTACCACTAAAGCGGTAACACCGTGTGCTGCGTGTGCCCGAGCGATTGTTTTAATGTCATCCACCTTACCGGTCATACTATCACAACCGCCACCCCCATGTATCAACCCATCAATTAAACCAGGGATAACAAAATAACCTTCAGCGTCTATAGTCGCGTCAGATGTAGGAGGATGTTCTTTTGTTATAGTTGAAATTGTATCATCTTCTATGACGATATTTCCATGACCGAAGTGGGACGGTGTATATATGTCGCCATTTAAAATTGTTAGTGTTCCCATATCTTCTAAAGTTCTATTTCCTTTCTAAAATCAAGAAACTATATGAATACGGATTCATTTCGTCCATTTCACAGTCAGTCCGACTCACTTCTTCCCAATCATTCCAATCAAATTCAGGAAAATAAACATCACCATCAAACACTGCATGTATCTGTGTCAGATAGAGTCGACTTGCATAAGGTAAAAAAGCAGCATAAACCGGTGCCCCACCACATATCATGAGTTCCCTTGTTTCGTTTATAGATAGTGTCTCAACGGTTTCAATCACTTCTTTGACAGAATGAGCAACGATACACTCTTTAGGAGCAGTGTAATTCCTATTTCGAGTCAGGATAATATTCTTCCGTTTTGCCAAAGGTTTAGGAAGTGTTTCGAAAGTCTTACGGCCCATGACAACAGGTTTGCCTATTGTCATGTCTCTGAAGTGACGAAGGTCTGCAGGTAACCGCCATGGAATGTCTGGTCCGTTACCAATAAGTTGGTTTTTATCGATCGCAGCAATCATTGAGATCAGCAATATATACTCCTTCAACAATACACGTACCCAGATATTTGAAAGAAATCTGTCTATTTGGAAGCTAACTCAAATAGACAAATCCACACTAATTCTCTGTCCTCAAATGAACCATATTCGCCACCACTAACAATTTCTTCACTCTGTTCTATCAACTCATTCATAGGTATAATCCGATTCTTCTTGTGATTTACTCCAAATTCTAACTTGAAATTACCCTTTGTAATTTTGAAGGGTCTATCTGTCTTCTTCTTCTTATATCACCTGTGTAAGTAGCGTGCGGTCTTTCTTCAAAAGCACAACTATTAAACAGCAGTAATAGACTAATGATGAAAACTTTACGGAAAATCATTGAATTGTTCTCTGGAGTTTTTGGCAGGAAGAGAAGCATTAACGGTCTCTCAAATTTGGATGGTTCATTGAGGGAGGGTTCAATTGAATTGTTTTAATCCTTTGTTTGTTCTTTGGAACGACCTTCAAATCTACAAAATAGAGATCATCACCGATTTTTTGCTTATCATCAATTTCTACCGTTTCATGGGGTTTTAAATCCTTAAGCAGAAAACTTACATTCTCTTTTGAGACACCTAATTTGTCTGTTGTAATCTCTATAACACGATTTCCATTAGCATCACTGTTTTCATCTACAAATGTAGTGCTGTTTTCAATTTTAAATTCAATGCCAGCAATAGAATGCTCCCAGGATAATCCGATCCGGTAAGGTAGGTAACAATACGCGGTGATTCTTTCCCCAATTCGGTATGCTCCTGAATTTGAAAATGGGCCCGGTTTCTCGGCTAATTTATTTATAGAGAAACCTTCTTGAAAGAACGTCATAGAAATACTTCCGTGTTTAGGACGAGGTGAATAAACTGACAAATGAACAACACCATAACGGTTTATTCTATCAGTACCTTCAACTTCTAACGTTTCATCAGATCTAATGAATTGAAAGGCAAATCTGCGTTTAAGCGATGTCACACTTCTCACAATCTTTTCACCGTTATCAATATTGACAATCAATTTATTGTTGTCAAGCGTAGCATCAACAATCTCAGATGTATGCTTCATAGGCAAAAAGACCAATAGCATTTCATTATTTCTATAAATTTTGTAACCTTTCTGCAGTATCCCACTACTGATAAACACTAAAGAGAGAGTGATACACACTAAAAAGAGACTAACACAGAGTATAATGAGAACCTTTACTTTTTTCATTTTAATCCTCTCTATACAATCATTCTTGCCCGAATTGCATCATGATGCTGATAGTCTTTTAACTGTAAATCCTGAATTCTAAAATTGTCAATAGCAGTAACATCGGTATTCAAGACAAGTTCTGGTAATGGATACGGTTGACGTTGGATCTGTTCCTTTACTTGATCAAAATGTGCGTGATAGATATGTGCATCCCCTAACACATGTATAAATTCACTCGGTTGGAGATCAGTTAGTTGTGCAACCATAGAAAGCAGCAATGAATAAGAAGCAATATTAAACGGCACACCGAGAAACATATCACAACTGCGTTGATACATCTGTAACGATAATTTCCCATCCGCCACAAAGAACTGAAAAAACATGTGGCAAGGTGCCAACGCCATCTGATCCAATTCTCCAGGATTCCAAGCAGTGACAATATGTCTACGACTATTGGGGTCTTCCTTGATTTGCTCAATGACATCTGCTAACTGGTCAATTCTTCCAGTCTCTGTTCGCCATCTTCGCCACTGCACACCATAGATACAGCCTAAAGCACCGTTGCGTCCCCAAGCAGCAGCGTTAGCATTCCAAATCTTTGTCCCAAGTTTCTGAAATTGCTTGACGTGATCGTAACCGCGGATAAAACCGAGGAGTTCTGCCTTTACTGATTTGAAAGCAAGTTTCTTCGTCGTAACTGCAGGAAACCCATCTTCCAAATTATATCGCATCTGCATACCGAATAGAGCACGGGTTTTCCCATTTCTGCCTTCACGGTCAACACCTGCATCTAATATCTGTTGTAGTCCTTCAAGATACTGTTTCATAATTGATCCTAATGCTCCCTTGAAAAAGAATATGTCCTTTAAAAACGTATATGAGAGCATTAAAGTTACTTACCAGTGCTACCAAAACCGCCCCGAGATTCATTGTGCATCTGATCAACTTCATCCCATTCAAACGTATCCACACGGACGAAAACACCTTGTGCAATCCTGCTACCCCGTTCAATCGTCACAGGTTCATCAATGAAATTGTAGACCTGAATTTTTAACTCATCCTCTTCACCACAATAATCGTTATCTACAATACCGACACCTTGTGCCATCATCAATCCTGTCTTACGTGGTGTACTACTTCGCAAGCAGACCAATAACATATATCCTCGGGGAGTCTCTACAATCACATTCCCTGGAATTAGGACGATCTCTTTTGGGTTTATGACAGCCGTTTCGCGGCAGATCAGATCAAATCCCACAGAACCGTCTGTCTCATATTTAGGTAATGGAAGGGATTTATCAACACGTTTGATTTTGACTTTCATTATAAACCTGGCATTATGAAACCGCTATTCCTTCTGCTTTACACTCTATGCGGTAAACGGATGTACTCGCCGTGATGAAAAGACTCTTCCATTCATCACCACCCCAAGCAAGATTCGCACACCGTTCTGGCACGAGGATAATTCCGAGATGTTTTCCATCCGATGCGAATACCCAAATACCGTTTGGTCCAGTAACATACAGATTGCCCTGCTTATCTACCTTCATTCCATCAGGTTTGCCGTTCTCCCCCTTCTCTTCTGCAAAGATACGACCGTTAGCTATTGTTCCATCCTCTTTCACATCAAACGCGCGTACATGCATACGTTGTGTATCATTAACATATAGTATAGTCTCATCTGGCGATAAACAGATTCCGTTCGGTCTATCAAAATCGTCTACAAGAAGGGTTACTGTATTGCCATCAGGGGACAAACGATAAACACCGTGGTAATCAAGTTCTTTTTCTGATGCGGAGGACAACCCGTACGGAGGGTCTGTAAAATACATACTACCATCAGTTTTCACCACAATATCGTTTGGACTATTGAATTTTTTCCCTTCGTAGTGAGATGCAATTGTGAGGACATCTCCATCTGCTGTTGTGCGAGATACGCGCCGGTTTGCATGCTCACATGCTATCAGATGACCACCTCTATCATAAGTCAAACCGTTAGACTTCCCTGAGGGGTCTCTATAAACTGTCATGCCAGATTCTTCATCCCATCGACGCATTTTATTTGCAGGAATATCGCTAAAAAGTAAGTATCTGCCAACGGAGTTCCAGAGAGGACCTTCCGTGAATTTACATCCCGTAACCAACTGTTTAACTTCTACATCTGAATCAATTAGGTCTAAAAGACCTGAATCACGTATATCAAGAGTCATATTTATCCTTTATGTTTAAAAGTTCTTGTAATCGTTGCCATCAAAACTTAAGTTTTACTTGTTTTTATGATATTTTTACTTGACAAGTAGTAATTATTATTGTATAATTTACTCGTTATTATAAATAACCGATGAACACCCTCATGGAGATGGCGGGAATCGAACCCGCAAGCATAGGATGAGAAGCCCCTGCTCGGCACCAACCGTCATCCCCATATTTAAATGTTCATCGGTTGTTTAATTATAGTCTTAAACCTGCCGAATGTCAAATTATAGATAACAACTGGTACACACAGAATACATCCCAATTAAATTTGACATTTCCCCCCTTTGCATGAGGGTTTTCGCTTTAATAATGATTTTGCCCCATTTTAAAAATGCGAGTCCCTTACGGACTAAGTTCTAAATCCTAAAAATGGTATATATCATTACTTATCCGAAAACCCTCTTAAATTTACGTTTACTGTTTTGTCACTTCTACTCCCTGAAAAACCAAATCATTCTCTTCAAAACTTCTATCGTCAGCCTCTGGCACTTCGTAGTGAATAAAGATCGCATAACTTTTTCCTTTTTGAAAAGTCATGTTTTGTAAAGAGAAGTTATCATCTTTTTTCGAGAGAGGTTTTTTTACGGTGAGCAGCACAGTTCTATTAACTTGGGTTCTCCTTTCTGATACTTTCACATTTGGGTCCGTACTCACATTACCTTCAATTGATTCTGCGTGTACTTTTACAACCATGTCTCCATACACACTGCTATTTACAGGCGTGTGATAGAATGTCATTTTATATTGACCTGACGTGTTAGGTTCAAAAAAATACAGTGCGTCGTTTTGACTAACCTTTTCTGCTACGATGCGTTCGTTTTGTTTTTGCAGTTCTTCACCTTTTAGCCCCTCTTTTATCGGACTAATCTTTTCCACGGGAAGAATGATTTTACCTTCTTCAATTTTGATCTTTGTTAGAGGTTGATGAAAACCGCCGGGGAGAATGAGTACATTTTGACTATCACCGACCCAGACACCTCGCTCATTTTTCCTAAGAACCCCTTTTCCTTCTGTCCCTCTAAATTCATAAAAATACGGTAAGATATTTTGAAAGCAAAAACTATTATACCCTCTCCAGGTATAGTAAAGTATGCAGCCAGCATTATGACCTAATGCAAATGTGTGTCCTACCTCATGATGATAATCTACATACTGATTGATTCTGACTCTTTGTCGCATCCCACCTTGTGCGTCGGCGTTCATCACTTGGGTATAATAAGGTTTATTATCTCCGCTCCATTTTTTCCAGCCAAAAAGCGGAGCCATTTTGTCTTTTGAATGGTAAAGATGATATACCTCTCTGATGACACCATTGTGGTTTATTGTCTCTCGTATTTTATCAATTTCTGCTTTGAGACCATCTCCATAAGCCATCCTTCCTTGTGCGTAGTTTGGGTCATCGGTATCGATTTCAACTCTTATCGGAAACTGACTATAACCTTTTGTATACGACTTGCCTACAATCTTGTTCAAATAGTAATAGTCAAGATCGACAGAAGCGCGTCTCACCCAATGATAATATTCTGGATGAAACATATAATAATTCGGAAGGGTTGTTTTCTTATTTCCTGCTTCATCTGCATCATTTATCAATGTATCTATTGCATCGTGAATATCTACTGAGTTATCCGCATCTTCCCACCCAGTCGGAACAACGCATATCTGTAACAATAAAAAGGGACTTGCTTCGAATAAAGTGATACACTCCTTGACATAAACCGTACGTTTGCTGGATTTATGGATGATTTTCAAAGTGTAGAGTTTATTGATACTCTCAACCAACCCACCCCCTAAATACGCTTTCGGCTGAATCACAATGCTATCTTTGATAATATTGTCCAGTCCTTTAATTTCTACATGAAACTGCCCGTTCTTGTAATCGTTATACGTCGGAACAACTTGGTTATTTTCGTCTCTTAATTCAAACGCGTGATCTTTATAAAAAGTCGCTAAACCTGAGTTGTCACTGAGGGTAATCGATAGCCGTGAGTAGGGCGTTATGACTAACCTACCTTCGTGTTCTTTATTTTCGTATATTGTCTTAGTATAATCATTTGGCAGTTCACCTGGTAAATGCTTATCCAAACAGTGTTCATAATAACCGTTTGAAGAATTCTTTATAAATCGAGGATGGTTTACAGGAACAAAATTAATGGCATTCACAAAAATAGCAGTAGGTGCATGTATAGTAGGTGCCTCTATCTGACTCCAACGACTACACCCACTCAAAGCACTAAGTAGCAAAGCCGGTATAAGAAAATAGTATTTCATTCAATGGATCCTTTTTCGGGATATGTTAAGTGATTAAAAAAACTGTCCAAACTATAGTAAAATTAGAGTTTACCAAATTATTGGTGTTATCACTTTCACTGACCGCCAACACCATTCAAATCAATATCATCAAAGCATGTTGCAGATAGGATCTGATCGAACAACGTATCAAGACGTGAACGTTCCTGAATGTTGTGAATTTCCTCAACAACAACGTCTGAAACATCTGGAAACTGATGCGTCAATAACTTGATGACACTATCTCGTTTCGCATTTGTTTCTCCTTGTTCAATACCTTCTGCTTTGCCTTCTGCTTTGCCTTCTGCTTTGCCTAATTCGTGAGCCTGTGGTGCCAGGTGTTCTACAATTGATGGGTGTTCCATGGTTTCCTCCAATATAATATCCATAATTGTCTGTGAATCGTAAATTAAATTTCCTATTATTGATAGACTTGCAAGATATGCTGCCTTATTTGGCACGTCAATGCTATTAGCAACCTGCACACAACGCCGAAGCCATTCGTCAGCATCTATATCCGTTCGATGTCCCATCAGCGGGGTAAAAGGGACCAATCCTGTAATCTTTGAATCGAGAATCTTTTCTCCATCAAGATCAATTAGTCGGAAAACCCTATACTCAATTGAGACATTATGATGTTCAATATTCTGTTCATATCTACCCGGATCGTTTCTGCCAGCATCTGGTCGTAAGTAAATCACATTAGAATAGACAGGTAAACGATATGCTTCAATCGCCCTCATGATATAACCAGCCATCCGAAGGGACATCTCCGGATCATAGCTATCATTAACCTGAAATTCGAAATGCACAAGTACTTCATTACCTTTGTATATTGTTTTTATGAGCGAATCCGCCTGATGCATTTCAACGGTTGGTTGTTCTGGTGTAATAATCTCCAGCACTGTGATGTCCGTTTCTTCAAATCCGAAGCAGAGATGAACAAAGTCTTCAGGATCTGTCTCAACCTGTTTCTTAGAGGTAGTGTCAAAATTTGCCATTTTAATCCTTACAGACCTTGACACACAATCCTATTATATGATAACATAATATTCATTGAGTGATACATACTAAATTAATAGGGTTTCCAAACCGATATAGAAATAAAACGTGCCTGGGGCGACTCGAACGCCCGACCTTCAGCTCCGGAGGCTGACGCTCTATCCAACTGAGCTACAGGCACACTGTTTTAATAGTGTAACAAATTCAGATATTTTTGTCAAGACATTGTTCAAGCATATAGGAGATATATCAGATCATGATCAGCAAATTACAAAACTTTTCAATCGGCAGTAAATGTAAACGAGCCTTGTCCATACTCGGGATAATACTCTTTATAACTGCCTTTATGCCCGATATAAGCGAAAGTCGTAGGAGTTTCGGGGGTCGCAGTTTTAGCAGAAGTTTCAGTAGAAGTTCAAGTCGTAGCTACTCTCGCAGCACACCTTCAAGAAGTTATTCAAAACCTAAAACCACATATAGTAGTAAAAGTTCTTCAAGAAAGAGTTATACCACTCCAAGAACCTCAACATCAAGTCGCAGCAGTTACAGCGGCAATCGTTCAACTTCAACAAGAACATCTTCACCCCGTGCCAGCACAACAGCACGCCAGAAACAGACCGCAACAACCAGTGCAAAAAGAACGAATACCTCATCAACACGAAACAGTACCACTTCACGTCAAGCTACTGCACAGAATCGGAAACAGGTGAGGCAACTAAAAGCAGAAAACCGCAGCCTGAAACGGAAAGTCACCACAGCAAACCGACAAACAGCACAAGCGCGTAGACAAACACGTTCAACTATCACTGTGAATAACTTCGGTGGATACTATCCTATGACAGGTTATTCACTGTATAGTATGCATGCTTCTATGGCGTTTAACAACTTACTATTCGGTATCTATTTCCACGATTACTATAACCACTCTATCCGACATAGTTACTTGTGGCACTATCACCACCGTGACTATGACCGCTCACATTGGAGCAAAGAGAAACAGGAAGAGTATGAGTTCTATAAAGAATACTACGAGAGTCAAGGAGTTGAACCGAACCCAAATTATGTTGATCCGGGAACAAATCCTGATGAAAACTACATCGCAAGTTATGTAGAAGAGAATCCTGATAAATTCTACGGTGAGAATACTGATGTTGTAACAGTTGATGAACTCCCCGATGAAGCAGCAATTAAACAGGAACTCCTCGCGACTGCCGACACACCATCAGTAACGACGAACACACAACGCGCACCACCCGAACCCCAAACGGTTATCATTGAGAAGAAAACGTCTGGTGCTACTTGGTTCGTGCTTGTATTTTGTAGTCTTCTCATCGTAGGTGGAATCATGTTGATATTGTATAACAAAGGTTATTTTTAGGTGGTCAGATGGCATTATTTGGCAAAAAAGATGGACAGTCTCTATTTGACAAAAAGAAAGGGACTGATAGTCAGAAACCGCAGCGGCATGAATTAGTTGACATCCCAATTAATAGCATCATTGAGTTATCCGATATTGCTACTTTTGAGGAGACAGGGGATACATCGCGCTCCTATACGCTCATCACCCGAAAGAAATACACCGCTGCGGGTCTCCTCAGATATATGTATCACATCAAAGACACTGAAGGCGAAACTGTCATTGGTGTTGATCATATTTCTGGTACCGAGGATGCGTATGAAATCTCGCGTTGGATTGTTGATGGTGAACAGGAACTCGGTGATCCGTTACCCGATGTCATGACGCTCTACTATCCTGACCCCGACAATGAAGACGAGGAATTCGAGGTAACATACAATCGGCAAGAGATTGTTGCAGCGAAACTTGACGCCACGAACCAACAAGGAAAAGAAGAATTTGATGTAGAACTTCACGAATACATCAGTGATGAAGAGGAACTGATGTCTATAGAACTCTGCGGCAACTGGCTTACTTTCTATGTTGGGATGTTGATTTCCCGATCCGACATTGAGATTTATCCTGCAAATGTCAATGAACAAGTGCGGAGGTGATAGTACCCACTACCTAAAGGCAGGGGCTTCGGTTTCTTAGGCAACTGCAGCTGTCTCAAAGAGACTGAGCTGTCTGATGTCGCCTCCGCCTTGGGCTGCTAACCCAGCCCGTTTGATATTGACAGCAGCGTTTATGTCTCTGTCGTGATTTATACCACAACTTGGACATGTCCACTGTCTATCTGAAAGAGAAAGATTTTTATTATGGTGTCCACAATTACTGCAAGGTTTAGTCGTAGCAGTCCATTTGTCAATCGGTTTGAAAGTTTTACCGTGCTTTGCACATTTCTGTTCTACAATCTGAATGAACTGATAAAAAGCAAGATCAGAGATTTTTCGTCCCCAAAGCCTTTTCATTCCATCAATATTCAGTTTTTCAAAGCACAAGGTATCAAACTCTCTGCAAAGTCGGGTTGCAAGTTTCCATTGCCAATCAAGACGTTGCTGTGCTATCTTTCTGTGTTGCCTTGCCAAAGCACGTTTAGCACGATACCAACCACCCGATTTGTAAACCTTACGACTCAAACTTTTGTTCAGTGTTTTCAACTTATTCAAAGATTGTTTCAGAAACTGTGGACACTCTATTTTTTCGCCATTGCTCAATGTCAGGAACGCTTTCAATCCAAAGTCAAACCCAGCACTTTCACCTGTCTCGGGAAAGATTTCGGAATCGTCAACGTTTTCACAGGAAAAGCAGATCCAATAATCGCCACATTTGTCACGCTTGATTGTTACTGTTTTGATTATTCCAGTTATTTCACGGTGTTTGTGAAATGTATACCATGTGTCTATACAATTGATTTTGATGCGGTTATCTTCAAGTTTATATCCTGCTTGTGTGAATGTCATAGAGTTGTATTTGTGTTGCGGTTTGATTTTTGGTCTACCGACTTTACGGGTCGTTTTACCTGCTTTACGTTCTTTGATGTTTCTAAAAAAAGCATCGTAGGCTTTTCCCATACGCAATACAACATCTTGTTCAACTTGACTCGGTAACAACTTCCAATGCGGTTTTGTGGTATATTTCAACTTCTTGAGATGGGAACACATCTTACTAAATGATATATTCTTTTTATACCTACGATAATAACGACGATGCAACTTCATGAAATGCACATGAATATGCCACATATCGTCAATCATATTGCCAAGTTTTATAGTATTAGATTGATTTTGTATCTTATATTTGTAAGTCTTTCGCATAATCACTCATTCTTGAATAGTATCTGATTCCCTTTGTGAGAGGTGTGCAGATACTCACAATATCTGCACTGAATCAGTTTAATTAGTATACTATATTTTCATGCAAAAGTCAAGTTTATCTCACCTGTAAAATCAACGGTCTCCGTCTACATCCCACAAGCTAAAGCATGGGGATTTGACGGGGAGTGTTAAAAACGCACAATAGGAACTTTGTGCAACAAATTTCAACGCCGCATATTGACAAGATAGATACCTCCGGCAACAAGAACAGCACCCGCTAACAGACTAAAGGTGAGTTCATCCCCCAAAATGAGATGACTAAAAAGCACGCCAGATAAAGGTGTAGCAAAAAATAAGACGACTAACTTGCTTGCACTATATCTTTCAAGTATTGAAGTCCACGCCAAAAAACAGAAACCCGCAATCACACCGCCTTGATAAAACAAGGCTACACCCCCAGAGAATGTCAATTGAAATGAGGCTGCAGGTTCAAAAATCAGACTCAACAACGCATAACACGGTAGACTCAAACTCAGATACCAAACTAAAAGTCTATATGGATGAATCGATTGGACAAATAACTTCGTAACAACTACCCTTAAGCCTAAAAAACACCCACTGACCAAAACAGTAAGATCACCGAACACACTTGTTTGACCTTCTGTAAGTTCTGGGGCAACAGTAACGAAAACACCGATAAAGGCAACGATAATGCCTAATGTTTTTGTGAGAGAGAGCCGATCCCCAGGTATCCAAAAATGAGCAAATAGAGCTGTAAAAAACGGGTAGGCATTGATAAAAATAGTTGACCGAGAAGCGGACGTATACTTGGTACCAACGTTTAAGGTAATGATCTGTAATATGAAGATCACTGTGAGGAAACACAACCGAGAGAACTCTTCTCGGTTTACGCCAAGGGGTATTCTGCGATAAAGTGACCATCCCCCAACAATGACAAGACCGATAAGAAAACGAATAAATGCCAGTGCCATCGGGGCGATGTCGTCCAGAGCAACCTTTATTGACAGCGAATTCCCACCCCAAAGAAAAGCAAGAAGTAAACTGATAACAATAATCTTACCGTGAGGGTCCTCACTGATAACGATACGTCTTGACGATGTTCCGATGGATTCTTTGCTATTCAAAAGAGACTAAAGTCCTGATATGTGGTGCAATTACTGTAATTTGACCTGTGACATCAGTCATAAGCACCGGGACGATGGTTCCCCATCAGCCTCTGTTGACGTTCTGTCGCTTGTTCTAATATTGATTCGCTAAACTGAAACCGATTCAAGTAAGGCGGATATTTCTGCGTAATCATCCTATTCGCGTAATGCACCTGTAACAGATAGCGAGTTTGATCGCTACGGTTTGCAGTACCTCTGTGCCAAACTTCACTTCTGAAGATAACTACGTCCCCAGCATTGCACAGGATGCTCTGTTCCGATGCTCCCTTCCACTCAGTTTCACCGTCCGGTCGGCGACCCGAAAGATGACTACCGGGAACAAACTTAGTCGGTCCGAGGTCCTCATACAGATCATCCAGATAATAGTGCGCGGTTGTTATATAAATTGGCACCTTAACACGCGGGTCTTCCAGAATATCGGAGGGAAGTGATATCGGTATCCAATCTGAATGCAGTCCTTGATCAGGGCGACCAGGACCTGTCATCCATGCCGTCATGCCAATTACATGGCAATCCCCACCGTGTACTGCTTCCGCTAACTCGATGACAGGGGATTTATCAAGATAATGAAGAAATACAGGGTCGCGATTAAAGGCATTATTGATATGTTTGTTAAGAAATCCACTCCCATTTTCTGGAACACTATGCCTATCAAAGCTGTCGGGAATTGCAGTTAACCTATCCATAGCATCACGGAGTTCAGCAAGTTCCTCCGAATCAATGACCTGTGGTAGGTAGGCATACCCATCTTCCTCCATCGCTTTAACTCGGTTTTCGAGATCAGGATAAGCAATTAGGGGTAACGCTTCACTCATTTTTATCTCCTTTAAATACTACCAGTTATGCAGTTGAATAACACAACTATTTTAGCAACTCATACAGGACATGTCAACCTTTTTAACGAACAATTCGTTAACAGAATACATCTCACCAGACATAAGAGATGATTGTAAAAAAAGAACATTACCACCACAAAAGTGTCCAACTAATACTAAAATTCACTATACAATAATTTGAAAGGGGTCAAAAGATGAAAGCCAGAGAAATGAAACAAAACGAAACCAGAAAAGATGACATGAAGTCTATGAAAGATACAGCAATTCGTGTGCCGGGAGTCGTGTTAGAATCCTTACCCGGTAACCTATTTCACGTAGAATTAACCGAAAATGACCACAAAGTTGTTGCTTACCTCGCTGGTAAAATGATGCAACACAGTATCTGGGTCCTACCCGGTGATCAGGTAACAGTAGAACTATCTCCTTACGACTTAACGCGCGGTCGGATTGTATGGCGAAATCCTGGCATATAGTTTGAGACTTATGCATAATTGCACGGTCTAAATGGTATGAAATTCAATACCTCCTTCCCTATATTATGATGCATAAGATGCAAATGTGCATCCGAAATTGTGTATAGGTGAATCATTATCATTTTTTTGATAATGGTATCTCACTCCCGCTGTATTGCGGAAAAAGGAGGTATAAGTATGTTTACTAACCAGAGGAGGTGTGACACTTAGTGTTGCGCCCTTACGGGTGTGACACTAAGTGTCGCACTCTTCGGACAGGGACAGGGGATATACCAATTCCTTGTCCCTTATTTTTTACCAAGTTGACATTTTAGTTGCAATTCTGCTTTATATGTGTTAATATTATGAAATAAGACCGAAGTATTAATGTCTTGCTTGTAGGAGGACAGGCAAGTGGATGTCACAGTTTTGGTACTAAATGCCAGTTATGAAGCAATCAATGTCTGTAATCTCAGACGTGCATTGAAAATGGTTTTTAAGGGAACTGCTCAGACAGAAGAAGTATCTGAATCTGAAATTAAGTCACCCTCAACAGTAGTCAAAATACCGCATGTCATTCGTTTGGTGAATTACGTTCATGTGCCGCGCAGTGTCGTCAAATTCTCACGGAAAAATGTATTAGCGCGAGACCAAAACACATGTCAGTATTGCCAGCGAGAAATGACTGCATCTCTGCTCACGCTTGATCATGTCATTCCCATCTCCAAAGGTGGAAAAACAACATGGGAAAATGTTGTGACAGCATGCAAACGGTGTAATAACAAAAAAGGCAGCCGAATGCTTCATGAAACGCAGTTTAAGTTGAAACGTGTACCGAAAACCCCATCAATCCTAACATATTTGCAACTTAACCGACACTTTCGTGGGTACCATCCTTCATGGAAAAAATACCTATATATCAACTGATGTTGATAGACGATTGTCAATAGGGTTCAGTTGATGATAAACTCGTGAGAAACGATTTAGTTAGTTAGGTACGCAAGGCAGCTGTGAGCATCCCGAGTAAGTCTTGATGTATGCAATACCAACCACATCCGAAAAGACTTAAAAAGTCTTGGGAATTTCAACGAGCCTATACTAAAGGTAGAAAGTATTGGGATAACTACTTCGTTATTTATGTTTGCCGTACACAATTGCTTCAGACACGGTTAGGTATTACTGTAAGCAAAAAAGTTGGGAAAAGTGTCCAGAGAAATCGTATGAAGCGACTCATTCGCGCAGCGTTTCGTGAACTGCAACCGAGACTTTTACCGCAAAATGATATTGTGGTTGTCGGCAGAAAAGCTGCATGTAAGCTGTCAACACAGCATGTTGAAGTTAGTTTGAGAAAACTGTTCAATAGAGCAAGGATCCTTATAACTGAAGATTCTGACATATAACAATACTTAGTGGATCGCATGCGGACTGTTTGTGCCGTTCGGAACCACTAAGGAACGGGCAAAATTATCCCTGATTAAAGCTGATAAAACAAATTTTTTGTCACCTAACAAGAGAGTGACTGCAAAAAAAGAAACATGAACCGATTAATTCTCTTTGCTATCCGCGGGTATCGCCGCTTTATCTCACCGCTTCTACCGTCAACGTGTCGTTTTTCCCCGACCTGTTCACACTACGCGCAGCAAGCTTTAGAGCGATATGGTACTTTCAAAGGCATCCAGCTCACAATAAAACGAGTAGTAAAGTGCCATCCCTTTCACCCAGGAGGGTTTGATCCTCTACAGTAGCATTTTAGACAGGCGGGTATTGAAATTAGAAACAGGGTCAATGACAACTTCGGTTTCACTAATCATAGGAGCAACTAAATCTAAATGGGAGCACGTTACATACTCGCACTTGTCTTAATGATTGCAGTCATGATCATTTGGAGTCAAGTCTATCCAAGGTTCTTTGCACCAGAACTGACTGAACCCGGTATATCTGAAGAAACACCACCCACTGACACATCTGAAGGTGAAGAACCAGAAATAAACAGCAACGAACCTACGATTCCTGTACTAATTAACATACAGGACATTCCGGAGACTGAGAAGGTTCACGTCACAACTTCTACCTACGACATCACCTTTAATGAGACGTGGGCAGAAGTTAAACGTTGGGAATTGGTAGAAAGAAAAGAGAACGGAGCGTTACGCTTTCCTGATAGATCCAATAACGACAAAGACAGTCCCTTGAACCTTATTCCCGAAACAGCGGTTAACTGCCTTGCACTCTCTGGAATCGTAAATTTTAACGAGCAGAGTAACCTAAAATACGTAAACTGGGAAGCAGATAAAAAAAATATAGAACTCTCAGATACACAAGAGACTGACACGCTTACCTTTACAACTAAAGAGTTGATTGATCAGCAACTAAAGGTTTCCAAACAGTTTGTCTTTAATAACAATAGTTATACTGTTGATTTAAACGTGACCTTTGAAAATGTCTCTGATTCACCCGATCCGGTGCGAATCGGCGGCAGCAATCCTATCAATGGATATGAACTACAGTGGGGACCAGGTATTAATGCCGATTTAAACGAATACGAAAAAATGACTGGGAAACGCGGAAGACGAGGAGCTGAAGGCGCAATAACTTATATTGGCACAGGTAAACCAAAACGTGAACTTAAACAGGACATAGTAAATATAACAGTTCTCTGGGCAGGTCTAAGTAGTCAGTACTTTAGCGCAATAATGATTCCTGATCCAGAACTTAAGTCTACATATCTGTTAGTTAATGATGAAGCAAACAAGGATAAAGCTGACGTTGTTACTGCACCGACAGAAACAGCAGTTCTGAGGATACCGCAATTTAGTCTTGCGTCCAAGCAAAAAAAGACACACGCATTTCGCTTGTATGTTGGACCAAAAGATGACACCATATTGAAGCAGATCACACCTCCAAACGCAGCAGAAACAGAAATCAAACTGCCTAAAATTATAGATTTCGGTTTCTTTGCACCAGTGGCATGGGCAATGTTATGGGTTGTCAAAGGATTATATCATGTTTTTCAGAACTACGGTATAGCGATTATTTTGCTAACATTCTTGGTAAAAGTCATATCTTTCCCACTTACACGAAAAGCCCATGTTTCTATGAAGAAGATGCAGCAACTGCAACCACAGTTGACTGAATTAAGGGAGAAATACAGGGATGACCCGCAGAAATTCAACAAAGCATCCATGCGGATTTACAAAGAGAACGGTGTAAATCCATTAAGCGGATGTATTCCCTGGCTACCGCAATTGCCAATCTTTTGGGCACTCTTTGCACTATTGGGAAGTGCAGTAGAATTCAGAGGCGCACCATTTCTGCTATGGATAAACGATCTCTCAGCACCAGATACACTCTATAAACTGCCGTTTTCAATACCAATTATACTCCCAGCGTTTGGCACTATTGATGCAATAAGATTCTTACCGATCTTAAATGGCGTAACAACCATGCTACAGCAAAAGTTTGTCGGCGGTATGTCGCCAACCCCAGCATCAACAGGTTTTCAGGCGAAACTTATGAAGTTTATGCCACTTATCTTCGTCTTCATCTTCTATAACTGGGCTTCCGGATTCGTCTTATACTGGTTATGTAATAACATTTTCACTGTAGGACAACAATATATACAAACAAAATTCTTCCATGACGGTGAACCTGAGATAAAAGATAACACACCAAAACGCAAACCAAAATAAGTATTCCGTTCAGCTGAGCAATCTTAACGGTTATGAACCGAAAAATGGGCGTCTGTAGGAATACAACACAGTGAGCGGGATTCTTCAACACAGATAAGGAGTTCTTCACTTGCAACACTATATTGAGACTGAAGCCGATACTGTAGAAGAAGCTATGGAGCTCGCTCTTTTGCAGCTTAAGGCAACGCGCGAAGAAGTTAATATCATCATAATTAATGAACCCACAAAAGGCATCTTGAGTTTTGGCGCGAAACCCGCTAAGATTCGCGCAACACTCAAGGAAGATATTACCGCTGCACCAGATACCGTACTCAGAGAAATCCTCACGCGTATCGGTATAGAAGGGACCGTCGAATCTGAGTTTATTGACGGTAGTCTGCATCTGAACATGAAAACCGATTCAACAGCACTACTTATCGGAAAACATGGACAGACACTTGATGCTATTGAACGTATCCTCAATTGTATCGTCAATAAAAACGCACTTGCGAAAAAGAAAGTCTTCGTCAATACTGAAGGATACAGAGAACGGAGAGAACAGATGCTTACAGACCTCGCACATCAGGTTGCTGCAAAAGTAAAAAGAACACGGCAAGATGCGACACTTTCACCGATGTCAGCAAAAGATCGTCGCGTCATACATCTTACTTTGCAAGACGACGAAGATGTCTCTACCTTTAGTCAAGGTGAAGGGGATATGCGCCGAGTAGTCGTTTCAAGACAAAAGTATTAAAACGGATTAGCGAAATGCATCTTGATGATACCATCGCTGCCATAGCAACACCTCGCGGAGAAGGCGGCATCGGAATAGTTCGCGTCAGCGGTCCACTGGCAATTCAGATCGCATCTCAGATGTTTCGCCCCTCACGAGCAGTCTCAACAGACAAACTTCCAACACATACACTCACACATGGACATATTATAGATACAACTGCATCTGATGAAGTCGTTGACGAAGTCTTACTCGGTATCATGCATGCACCAAAATCCTATACGACTGAAGACATCGTGGAATTCAACTGCCATGGAGGTATTGTCACTTTAGCAAACGTATTAGACTTAGTCGTAAAGGCAGGGGCAAGACTTGCCGAACCAGGGGAATTTACAAAACGGGCTTTTCTAAACGGCAGACTTGACCTCGCACAAGCAGAGGCTGTAACAGAACTGATCAGTGCTAAAACAGAACTCAGTAGAAAAATCGCAATTGATACACTGGCAGGTAAACTCTCAGAACATGTGAACCAACTCAGCGACAAACTTGCCGCTCTGTTAGCAGAAGTTGAAGCCTCTATCGATTTTCCCGATGAAGACCTTGATTTTATGCATACCGATATTCAACTACAGACTGTCCAAACTATTCAGAGAGATATTGAACATCTAATCAAAACTGCTTCAGAAGGTCGTCTGATAAAAGATGGTGTCAATGTTGCTATCTTGGGTAAGCCAAATGTAGGGAAATCCAGCTTGTTTAACGCACTCGTTGAAACTTCTCGTGCGATTGTCACAGATATACCTGGCACGACGCGAGACACGATTCACGAAACCATAAACATTGCGGGTCTACCGATAAACCTTATTGATACAGCAGGAATACGACACACGGACGATATTGTAGAACAGCAAGGTGTAGAAAGAAGTCGTGATGTTCTCAGAAAAACTGAATTTCTTCTGATCATGTTTGATGCATCGCAAACTATGAACGATGCAGACATTGAATTACTGCAAATTGCCAATTCCCATCACACAATTCTTATTTTGAACAAAATAGACCTACCTATTATACTACAACCGCATGTCTTAACGGAACATTCCCCAAAAACGCGGGTTATTCAGACCGCAATTACTCAAGGAAAGGGAATTGACACGTTGAAAACTGCAATACGTGATGAATTCCTCAGTGGAGACTTTACACTGGGTGAATCCCCGATTGTAACGAACACACGACATCATGACGCTTTACGAAGATCACATGAAGCACTTAATGATGTTATGAGCAGTTTAGAAAATCATATTCCTCCCGACCTTGTTTCAGTTGACCTACGTATCAGCCTG
Source organism: Candidatus Poribacteria bacterium (assembly GCA_965205065.1). Lineage (GTDB taxonomy): Bacteria > Poribacteria > WGA-4E > WGA-4E > WGA-3G > MSPOR6. Next base: position 1,368,834 of record CBDBFT010000001.1, read on the forward strand.
GATGCTCTTGGCGACATCGTCGGCAAAACTACAACAGAGGATATATTAGATAGGATTTTCTCACAGTTCTGTGTTGGTAAGTAAACCTAATTCCCAGATCTGAAATCCCAAAACACCCATCCACTCTTCCACCCTTCCACCCTTCCACCCTTCCAATCTTCCAATCTTCCAATCTTCCAATCTTCCAATCTTCCACCCTTCCAATCTTCCAATCTTCCAATCTTCCAATCTTCCACCCTTCCAATCTTCCAATCTTCCAACCATCCATCTCTTTCCCCTTCCGCGTCCTCCGCGATTCAAACAAAAACGGTAACAATTATTTTACACACCTTTTTTTCTGGACAATCTATGTAAAACATGGTATTATGTAGATAATTACAGAAACGATACTGATTGTGTCTCTGTTCAAAGCGTTTATCAAGGTGATTAAAGGACACTTTCATTTATCGTCCCTAAATAAGGAGAGAATTAATGTTTAATTCTGTTTTCTACCGACACGGCACATATCTGACTGGACTTGCAATTCTCTTGATGATCGCCGTTGCTATTCCTGCAATCGCACAAGACGCACAAGACGCACAAGAAACTGAAAAGACACAGGTCCAATGGGGCACATCTATTGAAGAGGCAATGAAACAAGCTGCTGAAACCGGTAAACCGGTTATGATGGACTTCTATACAGATTGGTGAGGTTGGTGTAAGCGGCTGGATGCCGACACCTTCACCAATGCAGATGTTATCACCCTTTCTGAAAAATTCATCACAGTAAAAGTTAATCCTGAAATCAAAGAAAAACCCATCAATGCGGAAACAGGCAAGAAGTATGGTGTTAGAGGCTATCCCGCAATCCTTTTTGTAAGTCCGGATGGTGGTTTAATTACGCACCATAGCGGTTACGCTCCACCTGATAAATTCTTACCTGTGATGCAAGAAACGTTGAAAAAAGAGAAGACATTTCAGGAGAAACTATCCAAGCTGAAAAAGATGCCTGATGATATGGATCTGAACCGTGAAATCGCAATTCTCTATATCCAACGGCACCAAATTGAGAAAGCTGAACCAATTCATGAAAAGATGCCTGACGATGTGAAACTAAATAACGAATTTGCAATGATGCATCTCAACAAAGGACAGATTGAGAAGGCACTTCCATATACTCAGAAGGTCTTTGATAAAGACCCTGATAATACGATGGGACTTCTTCCTGATCTACACTTGAAAGTTGGAATCACTTACGGACTTATGATTCAAAATAGTTCGGAAGAAGACGCTGTAAAAAATGGAAAAAATGCTATCTTGCACTTCCAAAGTGTCATTGAAAAATACCCCGATAGCAAAGTCTTTGAAACCGCACAATATTATCTGGGGGTTACGTATTCACTAACAGGTGAATACAAAAAATCAATTGAATTACTTGAAAAGTTGATGAATCACACCACTGATGCACGGATGAAACAGAACGCACAAAGTGCAATACAAAGAGTTAAACAGTTAGCTGCGGAAGCAGACACAACTGAAGACGACAATTAACGTATCAAATTGGCTACTTCCGTAGGGGTCAGAAAACGATACTGCCCCTGCGGGAGATCGCCCAATTCTAAACTCCCAACCCGTGTCCTTTTTAAACGAATTACCCTATGTCCAACTGACTTAAACATCAAACGCACCTGACGTTTCTTCCCTTCGTGGATGATCACCCGGAATTTTGATATAATCTCCACACTCTTCTTCTTTTTCTTACCACTTGATATAGAAACATACTCGGTATTTATTCGTTTTATTTTGGCTGGAGATGTCGTTCCACTGGGAATAGCAACACCTTTACGTAAACGGCTAATTGCAGGTTCAGTTGGAACACCTTTTACCCAAGCATCGTATGTCTTTTCAATCTCATGACTGGGGTGCATCATCCTGTTGGCAAAATTACCGTCATCGGTAAAAAGCAGCAGACCTTCAGTTTCCAAATCCAGACGTCCCACTGGATAGATAGATCGGGGCAGATCCCCTAACAGATCCATCACAGTGGGACGACCACGTTCATCGTTTCGGGTTGTTACATAACCTGATGGTTTGTTCAACATGACATAGAGTCGTTCATTTAACGGTTCAACACGTTTCCTGTCAAATTCAATAGCATCTCTTTCTACGTCTATAGGGTGTCCAGGGATAACAACCTTAATACCATTAACGGTAACACGTCCCTCCCGGATTGCACGTTTCACAGCTCTACGGGAGGCGATACCTGAAGTAGCGATATATTTTTCAAGTCGCACTATTTTTACTACATCTATTTTACAATTCAATCTGCCATCTTCGCGCTGTCGCTATTCTACGAAGTAAGCGATTAGGATTTACTGCTACAGGATTTCCAAACAATTCAAGCTTGTAGACGTCTGAATGATGGTTGCCGTAAGCATAAGAGGATTCTAAGTCAAACCCATACCTTGATGCAAGGTCCTTCGCAAGGGCAGCCTTGTTCTGTGCATAAGGACGAATACCGACCCGCTTGCCTGTGAATCTTCCATCAACGACCTCTAACTCATCTGCTATCATAATGTCTGTCTGAAGATGTTCATGAAAGAGCTCAACAAGAAACGACAAGGAACCGGACATAAGAATGACTGTCCGTCCTTCATCACGATGCGTTTGTATCAATGCCGATATACGGGGCGTAATACTTGCCCGAAGTGAATTGATAAAACACTCCTGGGCAAGGCTACATAGATGACTCTCGTCTAAACCGCGTAAATGGACTTTGTTTGATTTTGCTTTTGGATATGACCTGACCTTCAGAAAATGCGATGTCCACGCAAGCAAATTAGAAACAGGAATTTCCCCATGACTCAATAAGTGTTTTAGAAAAACCTTTTCGGAGGACTTACTGATAAGCGTTCCATCAAGGTCGAAAATTGCACATGTATTATTCATATTATAACTCTATGTCCCACCTTACATTTTAACGTGAGTTTGATAAATGTAGCGCAAACTTTCCAGTTTGCGAAGATGTGCCACAAACTGAAAGTTTGTGCTACAATTCACGCCTCTCGGATACGAAATGGTGTGAGTGAACGCAACCGAAATGATTAATCAAACTCACGTTACATTTTAAGATTTGCCCAAGTTGTAGCGAGTTTACCACTTGGATCAACCGCAAAGAACACACCTTTGTTCATATCTTCATTGACTTCGTCTTCCGATAAAGCGCGGTTGTAGATGGCTACCTCATCAACATAACCCACACTTCCAGCAAGACCTGTTTGTGCTTTTCCTATACGGAAAACAATATCAACACTGTTTAGCTTACCTGGTGCTGAGTATTCAACATCTAACTTTCCATCTATATATTGCCGAACTTTATCACCATCGTAGGTAGATGCAACGTGGTGCCATTCATTTACTTCCGGTTTGATATTCTGTTTATTCCGTGATCCTTGCCAAGTACCAACATACATCCATGTCTCAATCTGCGGTGATCCTGTATGAGCTGAGCTCCATTGTAGGCAATATCCTCCGACATTATCTGAGTTCCTGCGACCCATCAGATTAGAATCACCTTGGTCTTGAGCAGGCAAAAACCAAGTTTGGATTGTGATTGCATCGGTAATATCAAGCTCAGGAACTGCCGCAATCTCAACGTATTTTTCTGAATCCGCTAAATGTAGGCATCCCCCAATTTTACCATCTTTAGACCAAGTCGCACCGTGAAATACAGCTTCAAGGTCATTTCCACTTGCGTCTATGGATTTGTCTCCATCATCTTTATCAAAAGGGAGATACAACATCAGTGATTCATCCTTGTTTATTGCCCAAGCACTTGTATTAATGCATAAGACAGTTAGGATTATACTAACAGCAATATGTTTCATATTAATACCTCATTTTATGTTGTAATGGTTATACTTCTGAATCTAAAACTTTGAAGTTTGAAGTTCCTTATCCGTTATGAATTCCAATAGGACAGGTATACCTTCTTTTGTTTTCTGTATACCGCGATTAATTGCCGGAATAATCTGGTCAGGCGTTTCAATGCGTTCACCGTATCCTCCGAATGCCTTTGCCATATCAGCGTAATTACCAGAAATATCTGTAGAACGATATTTTTCAGTGGACACAGGCATAATAGGAATCTCAATTGCCATTGAAAAGTTGTTGAATAAGACAGATAGTATCGGAATTCGTTCGCGAACTGCAGTTTCAAAATCCATCCCCGTAAAACCGATGGCAGCATCACCCCAGACATTGATGCAGAGTGCGTCAGGTTTTGCCAGTTTCGCCCCCATAGCTAAACCGAGTCCGTAACCGAGTTGTGTCGTCTTTCCCCATCCGATGTAGGAGAGCGGGGTTTCACAATGCCAAAATGGAGAGAGTTGATCACGCGGACTTCCTGCATCGTGTGTGATTATCGTGTTCTTGACATCCACAGTGTGGAGTAAATCCCAGATTACGCGATACGGGGTCATTGGCACCTGGTCAGAAGTCAGTTTTGGCATCCATTCTTCAAGCCATTCTGTTTTCACATTGCTAATCTCTTCTGCAACCACAGCAGTTTTGCTTTCGGTAGCACCATCGTAACGATCCCGAACAGCCTCTACTAATCCTTCTAAAATCAAACGTGCATCACCAACGAGTGCACCTTCAACAGGAACGTCTTTATTGATGTCAGCAGGATCTAACGTTGCATGGATAACACGTTTACCCTCCGGAATCTTAACACCGAAATTCGTCCGACTAAAACTGCAACCAATACCGAATAGTAGGTCAGTCTTTTGAAGGAAGTGATGGAGCGGTTTCGGAACAGAACGACCACCAGAACCTAACGCCAAAACGTGATTTTCAGGAAATGCACTTTTTCCGCCTAAACTCGTTGATACAGGAGCAGCTAAGAGTTCCGCAAGCTCCTTCAACGCATCCCATGCTTTAGCATAGTGAACGCCTTGTCCAGCATAGATAACGGGACATTCAGCACTTATCAACGCATCTGCAACGGATTCAATTTCTGCTGGATCAGGACTGTAACGGACAATAGGAACAGGCGTGGGTTCGAACGGTTCAGGAACTTCTTGTTGCATCAGGTCACCCGGTATTTCCACGAGTGCTGGTCTTGGTCGTCCGTTGCGCACCTGTGTAAAAGCGCGTCGCATCACTTCGGGTAATGCTTCAGGTACCGTAAGTTGTTCACACGACTTCGTCACATGCCGAAAATTCAAGGATGAGTTGAAGTTCGGTTGAATCTGAGATAGCGGTCTGGCATACCCCATCGGCAGAACAACAATCGGAGCAGAATCACCATAAGCTTGGGCGACACCCCCGAACGCGTTTTCAGCACCAGGACCGCTCTGCATACAGAACACACCGATCTGTTCCCCAGAAGTCATGCGACTCACAGCGTCTGCCATGTGAAGTCCGATACGTTCCTGTCGCACAATGATAGGACGGATATCTACTTTTGCAGCAGCTTCAATGATTGGATTGACAGGATATGCAAAAAGATATTGCACACCTTCAGTCTTAAGAACTTTAGCCACTGCATCAACTACTTTCATATATTTCTCCAAATTTAAAAACCTATGGACGAGTTGGATTTCCAGCGTCCATAACAAGCGGAAAATGATCACACGCTAATTTCTCTCCGTTATTGCCTGGAACAAACTGTGACTGTGACAAACTGTCTCATCACTCATTATTTCTGTGTAGGTATCCCTTCCTCCATTACAACAGGGAAGTGGTCTCCTTGCAATTTCTCGCCATCCTTTACGGTAACAAATTGTTTCATAAGGTGATTTCCAGTCTCATAATAGACTGTTTCGCTTGTCATATAGTGTACTGCGATAGCGCGTCGTGCTGCATCACTTGCGTTATCGTGCGACCCGTGCCAAGTTAATGCGTGATGGAAATGGACGTGTCCTTTCGGAACAGGACAAAGTTCAACAGACAATTTGTTATCTTCAAAGTAGTCATGCATCTTATGGATGTCGCCGACAGAACCTAAGAACCGCATCTGTGGTCCCCATTTATAGGAACCCGGCACCATTCTCATACAACCGTTGCCTTCATCAACGTCATCCAAAGCCACCCATGCGGTTACCTGACTCGTTTTTGGCATGAGGATACCCCATAGCGGTGAATCCTGATGCCAGGAGTTGACACCACCAATTTGGGGTGGTTTGTATTGAATTTGGTCGTGCCAGACGCGAACTTCTGTTGCGGATGTCAGCTGTCCAATCTCTTCTACGATGACAGGATTATAAATCAGTTCTTGGTAAGCCGAACTCGCCTCCCAGATATTCACTATCTGCCAGACAGGACTTTCTTCCCGTCCACCGAGATTCGCAATTCGGACAGGTTGTGCAACATCTTCTTTTTCATAGTCATCAATAACCCGTGCTAATTCTGACCGTAATTCGTCAACTTGTTCATCTGTCAACACACGATTACCGAGAAGAAAACCTTTCTCAAGAAATGTGTCAACCTGATTTTGTGTAAGCATACAATTCTCCTATAGGAATATATACATGGCATTATATCATTTTATTATGTTCGTGTCAAATGCGTAATTAATCGAACACACCCGATTTGATTTGATTATTTGACTGGATTATGATAAAATGTTGGGTATCTGATTAAAACCCATTCATTAGGAGAATTACTTTGCAATCCGAATTTCAAGAACTCAAAAACAGACTCATTGAGATAAATGATATACAATCTGCTGCTGGACTTCTCTATTGGGATCAATCCACATATATGCCTCCTGGGGGTGCAACAGCACGAGCAAGACAGAGTGCAACCCTAAGACGTTTAGCACACGAAAAGTTTATAAATCCTACTATCGGTAAACTACTTGATTCATTACAACCGTATCAAGAGAATCTTGACTACGATTCTGATGAAGCAGGTCTATTGCGGGTTACACGCCGCCAATATGAACGCGCGATAAAGATACCTTCGGATTTCTTGGCGGAGGTTACGACGCATACTTCAGAATCGTATCAGGTTTGGACAGAAGCACGACCAGCAAACGATTTTGAGAGCGTACGTCCATACCTTGAGAAAACACTTGAATATAGCAGACAATCCGCTAACTTCTTTCCCGGATATGATCACATCGCTGACCCATTAATTGAACCGAGAGATTACGGTATGAAGGCTGCAGATGTACGGCAGGTTTTTGGTGAATTACGGGAAAAACTTGTACCGATCGCCTCTGCAATTACTTCTCAAACACCAGCAGACGATTCCTGTCTACATAAAACATATCCTGAAGACAAACAGTTGGCTTTTGGTCTGAAGGTTGCTGATAAATTCGGATATGACCTAAATCGTGGACGACAAGATATGACGCATCACCCTTTTATGACGAAATTCTCACTCGGTGATGTCCGTATTACTACGCGTGCAAAAGAGAACAAACTCGGTGAAGCCATGTTCTGCACGATGCATGAAACGGGTCATGCGTTATACGAACAAGGTATAAACATGGAATATGAAGGTACACCTCTTGCCCGTGGCACATCAGCGGGTGTGCATGAGAGTCAATCCCGTCTCTGGGAAAATATCGTAGGACGTAGCAGGGGTTTCTGGAACTGCTTCTATCCACAACTTCAAGAGTACTTTCCTGAACAACTCGGTTCTGTGTCACTGGATATATTCCATCGTGCAATCAATAAAGTTAAAAAGTCACTTATCCGTACGGAAGCTGATGAGGTTACCTATAATCTACATGTTATGTTGCGTTTCGACTTTGAATTAGCACTCTTAGAGGGTGAGATGGAGATCAAAGACTTACCGAATGCATGGCGTGAACGATTTGAAGCGGATTTTGGCATTGTTCCTCCAGATGATAAAGACGGTGTTTTGCAGGATGTCCACTGGTATTTTGGACTTATTGGTGGGTCATTTCAAGGATATACATTGGGAAATATATTAGGTGCACAGTTCTTCTCTAAAGCTCTTAAAGTACATCCTGAGATACCAGAGGACATTGAGAAGGGAGAGTTTGGTACGCTTCACAACTGGTTGAAAGAGAATGTATATCAACACGGTTCTAAGTTCACTGCGCCAGAGATCATTGAACGCGCTACAGGTCAACCTATGACAATAACGCCTTATATAGATTATCTGCGTAGAAAATACGGAGAATTGTACGACCTATAATAACGGCACACGGAGTGTTTCTACTACCTTTAAGAATGGCACACGGAGTGGGGATACGACCTATAAGAACGGTAAGCGGAGTGTTTCTACGACCTATAAGAACGGCACACGGAGTGTGCCTACTACCTTTAATATGGTGACAGGATGAGAATACGTAAATGTCAATACATCTTATTCCTCTGTAGTTTTCTTTATGCTTGCGGTGGTGCTGTAAAGTTGATTGATGTAAACAAGAGCAGTTCCGCACTTGAGTTGAGTCGTGAACAACGAGAGAAAATACATCCGAAACTGCAACTGATTCGCGATATCATTGAGGATTATGAATTTGAGAAACGAGAATTTGACTCCGAAATGCGAGAGTATCGTATATTAAGAAACGATAGGAATCTATACCGAAATGATGGTGGATTGAGCTTAGCACAGAGACAACGCAGTCTGTTGCAGATACGGACTAAGGCAAGAAGATTCCTGGGGCAACGGAATAGACTATTGAAGGAGATAGAAGACATCCTTAAGGAGATCTATGCTGAACTTACGACAGCCCAACAGGTAGCATTTAATGAACTTAAAATGCCGGAATTGAAGATACCACGTTCACTAAGACCTGATCCACATGCAGACCTACAGCACATACCGAAACACCTTATTGGCGTGTATTAAATGACCGACATGCTGACGATAAAATTCCATTTTTTATGTTTAAATCTTTATCCTATTTTACGGTGCATCGCCGATTTTTTTCAATAACAATTTTTGAATTGACAGTTACTCTCATCTGTATCATACTATTCAACACGTCCGGTTCTCCATCGGTTGCACAAGTTAATGTCTTTACGAGCGAAACGATGAAGCAGATGGAACAGAAAGCAGGATGGTATAACAGTGTCAAACTTGATCTGTCTTACAGTTCGGGGAACACAGATTTGCTTACTTTACGAACACGTTTCCGTACAGATTATTTGTCAAAGTCGTTTCACACTTTTCTCTTTGGTAGCCTTCAACACGGTAGAAAGGACGATGATCTGTTTACCAGTAAAGGTATTGCACATGCACGCTTAATCCGTAATTTGACGCATCATATCTTGGTTGAGTCTTTTGTTCAGAAACAGTTCAATGAATCCATTCTCTTAATGGATCGAAATCTGATTGGTGGTGGTTTCCGTTTCGCTTTCAGTACGCCGGAAGCACGGATAAATTCCTACTTTGGCACAGGAATAATGTGGGAACATGAGAGCATTAACGACAGCGATAAAGGTGTCATCGTAACGCGTATCCCGCGTTCAACCAATTATATCAGTTGGAAAGCTGAACTTGATGATCGTATTTCAACAAGTGCGACAGGTTATTATCAGGTCTCTTTGGTTGAAGTCGCAGATTTTCGCATACTTTTTGAGGGGAGTATCAGTTTTAGTCTTTCTAAGAGGTTGACGATGCCATTAAGTGCAAATTTTCGGTTTGACAATAGTCCTCCGACAGGTGTCAGAAAACATGATCTGGAAATTTTTAACGGGTTAAGTTATACTTTCTAATTAACACTGAGATATAATAAGTTAACACTGAGATATAATAAGGAGTTTTGTCATGAAGTTTATTCTTACGAGAACAACAGTTTTTCTCTGTTCTCTGTTCTGTCTTATGACGATATGCAACATTGCAAATAGTGATGGTCATGTTGAAATATCGCAGGAGGGAAAGAAGATCATTCTAAAAGGTACAATATCAAAAGCACTTGGAGAGTATGAATCACATTTAAAGGGCGCAGTTGAATATCTTGTCTGTGGACCAACTGGTAAACAGTACGAAAGCATAATTGTCACTGAGGCATCCGCTAAAAATGTATTTGAGGCAATAGAGAAATTAGGTGTTAAACCTGGCACTGCACCGGGATACGATGAGGAAACTGATGCACCTACCCCACCTACTGGAACGGCATTCCTATTCTCTGTTGAATGGATGGATGGTGAGAAACCGAAACGGGTTAGTGCTGAAGAATTACTCATCAATGTAAAAACTAAAAAACCGATGCAACCCGTCGCTTGGATTTTTTCTGGTTCGCGATTTATTCCTGACCTTGATAGCGATGACGAGAATGCAGTGATACCTTATGCATTTATGGATAATAGCATTGTTGCGCTGAATCAGGGTGATCCGAGTGCGCTGTTTCAGAATCCACTACCTGAGTCTACACAAGAGAACCTCTATAAGAAGAATGATGATCTGTTACCACCACTTGGTACACCTATAAAACTGACAATTGAGGTGAATCGGAAAAGGCAGATACATGTTTTGCTTGGTGGAAAGGTACAAGGTGTAGGATTTCGAAATTTCACTGTCCGAAATGCAAGAGAACTGGGGTTAAGCGGCTATGCTAAGAATTTAGAGAACGGTGATGTAGAGGTCGTCGCAGAGGGGGATAAATTGCAGTTAAATGCCCTAATTAAAGCAGTAAGGCAGGGACCCCGTGCTTCAAGGGTGGATACTGTAAAAATTAAAGAACAGGACTTCAAGGGTGAGTTTGATTCCTTTGTCGTTCGATATTGAGCTATGCGTAAAAAACCGTTGCCTTCAATAACAGGCATTCTTCTTGCCGCAGGACTTTCAACACGGATGGGTTATCCGAAGCAGCTGCTTCCATTTTGTGGAAGCACCATCATAGGAACAGTTGTTGACAACATGCTAAATTCCAAGTTTAGCGAGGTTATTGTTGTCATCGGATTTTGTGCTCAACAGATCCAATTTATATTGCAGGATAAGAATGTCAGAATCATTAATAATCAAGATTATAGAGAAGGGATGTTAAATTCTGTTCAAAAAGGTGTTCGTTCATTTGATTTTAACACGCGTCGTCGACTAATGGAAGATTCTACTTTTAACGATAGATGTGCATTTTCACTGATGCTGGTTGACCAACCCTTCATCACTTATGATATGATAAACAGAGTCATTGATGCTTATTCAGAAACAGATAAAGGTATTGTCTTACCAAGTTATTGCTATCGTCGTGGACATCCGGTGATCTTCAATCATCGATATGCTGACGATATATTAGCATTGGATGCGGATAGCGGTGGTGTCAGATCACTATATCGTGTATACAGTAATGATATTCACTATGTGCCTGTTGAAACAGATATTGTTTTACGAGATTTAGATTTTCCTGAAGACTATAGGAACGCTATTAACGCAGTGGATAGTCCAGACTAAATAAGTAGGTCGGGTTCGCTTCGCTCTACCCGACCTACAAATAGCTGACCCAAAACTATGAACGGCAAAAAAAAATACCGAAAGGTTCAGAGAAAGTTATTCATTGGAATTGGATATCCGCTTCTTGTGTTAGCTGCTTTCTGTACGATGGTACCACTTTTATGGTTGTTGAGCTCCTCCTTCAAATCTGCTGAGGAGGTATTCGCTGTTCCGATTCAATGGTTTCCTAAGCTGCCGCATCGTGTTTCTGCCTCTCCTTACATCATATCTAATACGTATCCCAATATTGAAAAACCCGATGTAGTGACTGCAGAAAAGTGGGAACAATTACGACCAGCATTAGAAGACGCAATTTGGCAACAGGCACAAGATACCATATCTGATAATCTACCTGCTAACTCTCCTGAATTAGAACAGGAATTGCAGCATGAAATTGTAAAGGGTTTATGGCAACAACATATCAATAATCTCCCACAAGAGGTTTGGCGTGAGTCAACTGAGTCAATCATCAATCAAGTGGATACACGCATAGTTCCTGAGACTATCAAACCTATTTTTGAATCTGTTTATAGACAGGTTAAAATTGGTAGTATCGTAATTGAGGATAAAGCATTCAAAAAGCATAGTGTTGAAATAGTTAAGTGGGTGTCCGAATCTGATGCAGCCTTGACAATGGGTGAACCGATTACGTCTTTGTCTTACGAATTTCACGACAATAACAGCTTTAGTCTGTCTGCCACTGTATCGTCACCTGTACCCCTTGACCACATACGAAACGTTATTATACCCATACGTGGTGATGATTCTTACCATCGACTCTCCTTAACCGTCTCAAAAGGTAGTACTGAATATAGATCCAAGCATCCTTTTGTTTTAGAAACTGCGTTGTGGAAGGACAGTAATTGGAGATTAGATGGTATGCCTGAAGAATTAGAATCATCTCACATACCGATGCAACAATTCTTCTCAAAACAGGACTTATTAAAAAGTGTAGTGCCCCCACCAGAAACAGAAAATAACATACTATTTCAGATAACTATCCATCGTCCAGCTTATCTATCAATTGTCTGGCATAAACTGACCGCTAACTACAAGAATTTGTGGGAAGCGGTACCGTACAATCGTTATTTTATCAACAGTGTTTTTATCGCTACAGCATCAACGTTGTTGACGCTTTTTTTCTGTTCGCTGGGTGGTTATGCATTCGCTAAATATCAGTTTAAGGGGAAAGCAATTCTATTCGGAATTTTACTTGCTTCTATGATGATACCGTTTCAGGTTCTTCTTGTGCCGCTTTTTGGTTTGATGTATGATATTGGTTGGCTGAATAGTTACAAAGCCATCATTATCCCGTTTTCCGTTGGTGCATTCGGTATATTTTTAATGCGTCAATTTATCGTTACGATTCCATCAGAACTGATTGACGCTGCACGGATTGATGGGTGTTCAGAATTCGGAATTTATTATAGGATAGTTTTACCAATTATCAAACCAGCACTTGGTGCATTGACGATCTATTCCTTTCTGAGTTCGTGGAATGGATATCTGTGGCCCCTGATTGTCTTACGTGATGAAGCAAAATATACGCTCCCGATAGGTTTAGCAAATCTAATCGGTATCTATCGACAAGATTACGGTATGTTGATGGCTGGAACGTTTCTGTCGCTGTTGCCGATTATTATTCTGTTTTTAGCCATGCAGCGTGAATTTGTACAAGGAATTACACTCGGAAGTGTAAAGGAGTAACAAATATGTCTGATTATACACCAGTAACGAAAACATCATCTATTAAAGAGGGACGAGGAAAATCATTCACCGTAAATGGTAGACGGGTAGCTATTTTGAACGAAAACGGTAAGTTCTGTGCTGTTGACAACACATGTCCGCATGCAATGGGTTCACTGGTAGAGGAAGAATACGAAATGGAATTGTCGTTTGTCCTGTTCACGGATACGCTTACAATACAGAGACCGGCGAATGTCAGACGGACCCACGACTTAAAATCAGAACTTACCCCGTAATTGTAGAGGACGAACAGATCAAAGTTCAAACTGAACCGACAAAATAAATTGTAGAAGAACTTAGTTGGATAATTTAATACTTGATTTTAATTTCGTTATTTCATAGAATAGTTCCATATTCTAATTCTGGAACATCTATTAATTTATAAGGAGTATATATGTTACAAACACCACCAGAATCTGCTGTTATTCTCTTTGATGGGAAAGACCTTAGTAATTGGACAGGTCGGGATGGCGGAGAAGCAAAATGGGAAGTACACGCTGACTACATGACGGTTGTTCCCCGTACAGGTGACATCTCAAGTAAAGAGACCTTCACGGATCATTTTCTACACGTCGAATTTATGTGTCCTGATATGCCTGAAGCAAGTGGACAAGGGAAAGGGAATAGCGGTGTATTTCTACAGGGAAGATATGAGATACAGGTCTTAGATTCTTACGGTATAGAAGCACCCGGCAAAGGAGATTGTGGTGCAATTTACAATCAATTTGCTCCCCTTGTCAATGCCTGCAAGCCGCCTCTTGAATGGCAAACGTATGATGTCATCTTCCGTGCGCCTCGTTTCAACGATGCAGGAGACATGACTGAAAACGTGAGAGTGACGGCACTACAGAACGGATTGGTAATCCTTAATAATGTACAGTTACCTGGAACGACTGCGGGGGGTGCTGGTTCAGATTTAGCAAAACCTGGACCGCTTCGTTTGCAAGACCACGGTAATTTAGTTCAGTATCGAAATATTTGGGCTGTCCCGTTACCGCTTGAAGGTTCAGATCAGTATTAAGAGTTTTCAATTCTCAACTTGTCATATTGTAGGTGAGGAATCAAAAATCGCCTACAATAGACATCAATAGGTGAATACTTTGTCGAAAAATGTAATAATCATAGCTGGTCCAAACGGGTCCGGAAAATCGACTTTTGTGTCCGAATATCTCCGCGATTCAGAGTCCCCTATATATATTAGTGCCGATGCGATCGCGGAAAGACTGGTATCCAGACCGGAAGATATGGACAGCGTTAAAGTTCAAGCTGGCAGACTTTTTATAAAAGAAATTCAGGAACTGATCCAAAATAGCACAAATTTTATTGTAGAGGTGACGCTTGCAGGTAAAGGATTTGCAAGAACTATCTCTCAATTAAAAAGTGCTGGCTATACGGTTACCATTGTTTTTATATTTCTCAAATCGGCTGAGACAAGTGTTGCACGTGTACGGAATCGTGTGCAGGCAGGGGGACACCATGTGCCAACGGAAGATGTTATCCGTCGGTTTTATCGGAGTAAGTACAACTTCTGGTATACTTACAAGGATTTGGTAGATGTGTGGCATCTGTTCTACAATTCTGGTGAACATCCTCAGGAAATCGCTTCTGGTGAAGGGAATAGGTTGACGGTAATAGACAATGATTTATTTGAACTGTTTATGCAAGACATTCGCAATGGAGGTGTATAATGCGTCAAGATGAATTAAGCCTTGAAACTTACAAACAAGCCCGTAAGTTTCGGCAAATATGCAATCGTGCTGTCAAAAGGGCACAAGAGGAAAACCGCAAAAAAGGGATCCCGAATGTGTATGATATTAACGGACATCTTTACTACGAACTCCCGAACGGTGAACTGACGACAGAAGATCCGTATCCGCTAACAAAAGAGGAGAAGACATAATGGCAAATCAACCACTACCCACAATCCCTCGCAGACGATTAGGTAGAACAGAATTAAGTATTCCTGTTGTTCCATTCGGTACACAAGGATTTGGGAATAACTTCGGTTTTGTATCAGATGAAGATGCTATAGATTTAATCAAACACTCGGTCTCAATTGGTGTAAATCATTTTGATTGTGCACGTTGTTACGGAGATTCTTTACGAAAACTCGGTCTGGCGATGAAAGAGATCCCGCGTGAAGATGTCATAATTACCGGAAGACTCTGTTGTCATTCAGGAGCGAAATGGGGTGTTTATGGACAAGGGAGACCCGATTATTCTGCAGACCGTGCCATCGCTGATGTGGAAGATCAATTGACAATACTTAACGTTGACTATATGGATGGGATATTAATACATGATCCTGGTGAGATCGACCCAACACTTGAAAAAGATGGTACACTTGCAGGTTTACTGAAGTGTAAAGAACGTGGACTTGTTAACTTCGTCGGGTACGGTATGCATCCGCATGATTTCCATTTAAAAGCTATCGCAACGGGTGATGTTGATCTGCTCCTATGTTTCAATGATTACAATCTTATCAGACAATCTGTTAAGGATACTATATTACCTGCAGCAGCAGAAGCGGACGTGGGTGTGATGAATGGGTGGTCTATCTTACGGGGTATCCTCACAGGTGTTGATCTGGATGCTGAGATTGAACGAGGAAGATGGAGAAAAGAGGGAGATGTCGCGGCATCATACCCAATCTGGCAGTGGTGTGTTGAAGAAGGTATTAGTCTACTTCAACTTGCGCTGCAGTTCTGTCTTAAGGAGAAACGGATACAAGGGAACAATATCGGAAGTCTTAACATTGAACAGTTAGAGATGAATGTACGGGCAGCGAGTGCGCCTTTACCAGATGAAGTCTGGGAAAAATACGAACAAAAATTCGGATCACAAGGGTGATTGCTCCAAAAATTTGTGGGTTGCTCGGGGTAGCGGATATCCTGATACTTCCGTTACATCAACCCATTTTGCATCTATTGGACCATCAAGCACAACTTCACCCGATACATAGTCACATTGGAAAACATCCACAACTATTCTAAAGTGTGTAAATGCATGTTTAACACGGGTGAGGAATTTCGGGTTTGAGACTGATAGGTTAACAGTTGCATTGATGTTGCGGAAACAGCCTTCCTCTGACGTCTCGTTTTCTGTTAAACGTCCGTTTGGGAATTCCCAGAGTCCACCCAATAGACCATCAAGTGGACGTTGGATAAGCAGTACCTTAGAGTCCCTATAAATGACAGCTGCTACCATCTGATGCTCCGGTATTGCTTTCGTTGTGCGTCTTTTCGGATATTCACTCTGACTGCTGTTGTGGAACACTTGACAATACATTTTGACGGAACATACAAGACATGTAGGAGATTTTGGACGGCAGATAGTAGCACCTAATTCCATCATCGCTTGATTAAACAGTCCTGGTCGCTGTCTATCCAATAATTCGTCTGCATGCTGTTGAAAAACTTTGGTTGATGAAGCATCGTTAACGGGTGCTCCGAGTTGGTAGAGTCTTGACAATACTCGCTTTATGTTACCATCAACTGCTGCGTAAGGTTGATCGAATGCGATGCTAAGGACTGCAGCAGCACTGTAATCGCCTACACCTGATAGTTTCCTGAAAGTATCATATTCTTTAGGGATTTCTCCATCAAGCTCCGTAATAACAGTAACGGCAGCGTTGTGTAGATTTCTTGCCCGCGCGTAATATCCTAAGCCTTCCCACACCTTTAGCACATCTTGAAGCGGTGCTTCAGCAAGTTGTTGGACGTTTGGGAACCGTTCAATAAATTTCTGATAGTAGTCAATAACTTTAATAACCTGCGTTTGCTGTAGCATGACCTCTGAAACCCAGATCAAGTAAGGATCCTGTACACCTCGCCAAGGCAGTTTACGTTGATGTTCCTCAAACCATTTTAGTAGCGATTCTTGGAATTCGCTTTTTGATTCTGATAGATGTCTTTTGTTCATAACCAGCCTTCAGAACTATAGGTCTAATGCTATCCGAAACCCGACGTTATGTACTGCCCGTGTCGGTTCATAAGATGCCCGATTTGCACACCTTGCAGCAAACTCTCCTCGTGGCAGCCATGAAGCACCGCGTATGACTTTTCTTCTTCCTTCAGCTGCACCGATGGGGTTTATCGGTTCAGAATACTTATAGGTATCAATATGAAACCAATCGCTACACCAATCATACGCGTTTCCTGCCATATCGTAACAACCGAAAGGACTTATGCCATCGGGGTAACTCCCAACAGGTGTTAACTTTTTTAGCCGAGATTCAGCCGTATTTGCCTTGCTGGCATCCCATGCATTACCCCATGGATATTCTCTGCCATCAGTGCCACGCGCTGCTTTTTCCCATTCTGCTTCCGTTGGCAAGCGATAGTCTTGACCCGTGAGATGGCTCAACCATTCAGAGAAATTGGTTGCATCATACCAGCTCACACCGACGACTGGACACATTTCACCATTAAACCGTTCATCATTCCAGAATAGGGGATACCGATAATTTGTCTCTTCAACAAACAGTGCGTACTGAGAATTGGTGACATGATATTTACCGATCAGGTAAGCATCCAGCGTAACAGTTCTTTGTGGTTCTTCCGGATCAGTTTTTCGCAAACCTGTTGGATAAGTACCCATTGTAAAGGGTCCTTCAGGAATGGGGATTAGCGGGTAATTGATGGGTTCTATAAGCATGGTAAAGTGGAATCTTCAGTTAGGTAGAATGCGTAATTTACACCATTATAGCACTGTTTTGTGATATTATCAATGGTGTTGTCAGTTTAATAAAGATATTTCTTGACAATCTCTAAAAAATATGTTATCCTAAAATTCACATCACAAAATAGATTACTAAAGTATGCATAATGCGATTCCTACGGGATGGATACGTGGAATTCTATGATGACTTTAAATTTGAATGGGACGAGAACAAGCATTGGAATAATGTAAAAAAGCATAAAGTTTCATTCAATGAAGCAATGACAGTATTCACATCTTCTCTATCATTAACAGAGGAAGATGAATTACACTCACAAGATGAAACGAGATATAAAACGGTTGGATATTCTGTTAATGACAGATTGATAGTCGTTATCCATACGGATAGGGGAAATGTAATTCGCATAATCTCAGCCAGAAAAGCGAATAAATCTGAACAGGATAATTACCATGAACATTTTGAATGATACATACCATTTAAGTAACTTAAAATGGGACAATAGATTAGTTAAAGAACATAGAGGAAATCTTGTAGAAATTGCGAATTTAATACCTGGTTTTAGGAAGCAGCCTTTCAATGTAGGTAGATCAGAGAATGAACACCTTGATGTAGTCGTAAATACGTCTGATGGTGACACACCTATTGCAACAGTTTCTAAGTCATATTCTTTAGTTCAACATTCTGAGATACTTGAGATTATTACGAAAGCATTTGAAAAACTGAGCTATAACATAGATGAAACCGAGTGCAATCTGTATCTAACAGAATACGGTGAACGTATGTGGTTGAAAATACAATTCTTGAAAGGATATGAATTTGATCCGGGAGATGGCCATGTACTCATACCTCAGCTGCACGTTTGGAACTCTGTAGATGGAAAGACCTCATTGACTTTTGAGTTATCATGGTATAGACATATTTGTCAAAACGGACTTTTGTGTTTAGATACAAAAAGTAGATTTAGTAAGCGACATACTAAGTCTTTAAATCCCGGTTTATTTATCGATTATTTGAAAAAAAACATCTCAAAAATTCAGCAAGAGAAAGAAGTATATACAAGATGGAAATTGAAAGAATTAAATGCTGACACAGATACAGAAATACTATATAACTGGATTCACACTATAGTATCTGATAGTTGGGGACGTATTAATGCTGAAAGAGTCTATAGTATTATAGAAACTGGACAAGATGCAAAGATCACAAGATTTAAAGACAAAAATACTGAAGAGAATAAACATAGTTATATAATTAGAATATCTTTGGAAGGTAATGTGCCTGGAGCACAACCTGCAGAAAATATCTATGATGTTGCTAATGCCCTTTCTTGGGTTTCATCTCATCAGAATTCACTTCAGAAGCAACATAAAATGATGCTACAAGTTCCAAAGATGTTAATGGAGCTTGAGGACGCTCTTGAATAAAGGTTACCCCAAAATGTAGAGGCTCGTTGGTTGGGTATAGGCACGTCCCTATATATGTGTCAACTTAGGGAGATTTACGCTATAAATCCCAGTTCGGTAGGTGCGGTTTCCTGGACCCTGATAACGGCAAGGTCTATCCAACTATACCCGGAATTATCTATGCCGAATGGGAGGACTATGAAGGTAGCAAATACCTTGCAGGTATATCAGGGTGCGTCAAATCTGGAAGTAGACTCAGTGCTATCAAAAAAGCTAAGTTTAGCAGGGGTGAAGATGATAGCCTCTACGAGGCTGATATCCCCGCAGATATTCAACTCATCCCTTACGAAGAAGGGGGCATTGACCCATATCAGTTCTTAGGACTCACTCGTCCATAAAATATTACGGAACATGGTAAACGCTTCATATATCCTCTCAATAGACCAAGGCACAACGGGTACGACTGTATTACTTGTTGATTCAAGGGGCAACACTGTTTCTCAAGGCTATAAAGAATTCACACAACATTATCCGCAACCTGGATGGGTAGAACATAATCCTGATGAGATTTGGAAAGCGACACGGGACGCTATAAAGGAGACGTTAGCTAACGCTGACATAGACGGGAACATTGCGGGTGTCGGAATTACGAACCAACGTGAAACGACTGTTATCTGGGAACGTGAGACGGGTAAACCGATCTATCCTGCGATTGTTTGGCAGTGCCGGCGCACAGCAGAAATCTGCGATGCGTTAAGAACTGATGTCGGTGTTGCTACACATATAAAAGCAAAAACTGGACTTGTAATTGATCCGTATTTTTCTGCTACGAAAATCGCATGGATTTTAGATAATGTCAATGGAGCACGAGCTAAGGCTGAGAATGGAGAACTTGCTTTTGGAACAATTGATACATGGCTCTTATGGAAATTGACAGATGGGACGGAGCATAAAACCGATTACACTAACGCATCACGAACGTTACTGTTTGATATAAATACGCTCAAATGGGATGAATCGCTACTTCGCATATTTAATGTACCGATGTCTATTTTACCAGAAGTATATCCGTCTTCAGGTCATTTTGGTGTAGTGCGCGTTCCTATTTTGGAAGGCATTCAAGTATGTGGGATTGCTGGTGATCAACAGTCTGCTCTATTTGGTCAGTTATGCACACAACCTGATATGGTCAAGAATACTTACGGGACAGGTTGTTTCCTTATGCTAAATACAGGTTCAGAGAGAATAGAATCAAGGTCAGGTCTATTGACGACTCTCGCTTGCAGTATGAATGCCGAACCTGTTTACGCGTTGGAAGGGAGTGTATTTGTCGCTGGTGCAGCTGTACAATGGCTTAGAGATGGTTTAGGCATAATAGAGTCTGCTGATGCAACAGAGAAACTGGCACAACAGGTTGACGGGACTGCAGGTGTGGTTGTTGTGCCAGCCTTTACAGGATTGGGTGCCCCCTATTGGAATGCAGATGCAAGAGGCGCGATTTTTGGATTAACACGCGGTACAAAACAGGAACATATCGTTCGGGCAACATTAGAATCAATAGCATTACAATCTGCCGATGTAATGACTGCAATGATGACTGATACGGGAACTTCGCTTGAACGTTTACGTGTGGATGGTGGGGCGGTTGCGAACGATTTTCTCATGCAGTTTCAGGCAGATATTTTAAATATAGAGGTTGAACGTCCCGAAAGAATTGAAACGACGGGTCTCGGTGCCGCATATCTCGCAGGATTATCTTCAGGTGTATGGCGCGATGTTGCTGAACTTGAAAAGCACAGAAAAATCAACAACGTGTTTATGCCTCAGATGAATGCCAGACAACGAGCAATAAAACTTAAAGATTGGCGACATGCTATCAGCAGACTGAACTGAGATGCCAATGGAGAAAAAGCGATGCGTCTGCAGTGGAAGTATACCCTGATAATCAACGTAATCGTGATCATTGTCCTCGTTGCTTTCTATTTTTTCAATAGTGTTCATATCCGTAGAGAGATGAACGAGATTCACGCTTTAGGTGCGGAGCAGGGAGCCTTTCTAAAGAGAATCGCCGAGAATACTATCCTCAATGCTGTTGTGGAAGAACTCACAACATCTCAAGCTTTCAATGTTGAGGATATAAATCAAACACTTCTAAACTTAAAACAACAGTATAAGGATTTGAAAGATGTTCTAAACGTTCAGGTCACTTTAGGGGATAATAGGGTACGTTCAAGTCTACTGAAGGGTGAGGATAGACCGAATATAGTCTTATCAGAAAGTGATATTGAACAGATTAAAACAGATGGCAGTAAAATAGATACAGTAGATAATCAGAACGCAACAACTATTCTAATAAAGTATTCAGTTCCAGCGAAAAAACTAATACCGACACAGCCAGAGTCAGAAACTGCATTGAAAGTAGAAGATATACCTCTTGATTTCTGGGAAATGTTGGTATCAAAGAAAGCGGTTTCAAAAGACCTTGCATCATTACCTGATACGCAGGTTGTTACTATTATTGAAGAAATTCGCCCTGAGCTTACGTATCAAAATACGTTAAATAAGGGTAAATTTGATTTAGGATTATGGCGGTTGTTCATAGCGAATAAGATATATTTATCGCCGGATTCAACTGTGGCAGTTGATAGTGGTAATAATCAATGGCGAATTACTGACACAGATAGCGGTCATGTGTACGATTTATGGTTAGAGGGAAATGACTTTTGGATCAAAATGGCTTATGCCAATAGTGGGTATATCCGGGTACTTTATGATGTGCCATTTATTGGAAACTCCATCCATTCCTCGCTTGTGAAGCATGCTGTTTTCTTTGCTATAGTCGGACTATTGCTTGTTGTGCTGATACATCTTATGACGAATCATCTGATTTTGAGACCGCTTGCGCGATTGACTGATATTATTCAGAATGCTGAAACTGGAAATTTCACATCATATCTCAGCAGAGCTGATGCTACTGATGAAATTAGCAGAGCTACACGAAACTTAGTTCGTATGTTTATCCAGTTAAAAACATCGCATTCAAGGAAGATCGCAGCTTTAGGTCAGTTTGCTGCGGGAGTTGCACATGAGATACGCAATCCGCTCAATTCAATTGGCATGACAGCCCAACACTTAAAGAACATCTTTTCACAGTCTAATGTCAGTCCTGAAGACATTGAAGAAGCGAAAGTCTTTTTGGATATAGTTGACGAAAAGATTCAAGATTTAAAATTGACTTCGGAACAGTTCTTAACGTTGAATCGTCCGCAGAAACTGAATTTAGCTGAGAAGAATCTGAACGATCTTCTGGACTCTGTCTTGTCAGAATTTGTGCTGATAACAGACGAAGCAAAGGTCCAGATCATCAGGAATTATGAACTTAATTTGCCAGACATACTGTTAGATGAGATGTTAATTCGTCAGGCTCTCTTTAATTTTGTTCAGAATAGTATACAAGCGATGCCGAAGGGGGGCAGCATCTATCTCACAACCACTTTAGAGGAAATTCGTGGCGCGTCTTTCGTCATGCTTGAGATTCGTGATACGGGTCTTGGGATACCAGAAGAGCATTTGGACAGGATTTATGACGCCTACTTCACAACCAAAGAGGATGATGGCGGGGTTGGTCTTGGACTTGCTATTTCGCACCAGATCATCACCGCACATCAAGGTAAGGTTGAGGTAAGAAGTAAAATTGGGATGGGTACTGCGTTTAGCATCACATTGCCAATTAAGAGAACACAACAAGTGTATAAACAAGAGGCAGAAGAGGATGAGATATTATAATCCAATAATGGAGATTCATTGATGCCATCAATAATGATAGTAGACGACGACCATGCGCAACTTACGATTCTACAGCGGATTCTACAACGTGAAGGATATGACGTTGATACGGAAGATAATAGTACTTCAGCTATAGAGAAAATAAAGGACCGGATGTTTGATGTCGTCATCAGCGATATGTGGATGTCTTCAAGGTTTGAAGGACGCGATCTATTGCGTGAAATAAAGAAGATTGATCCCAGTTTACCGGTGTTGATAATAACTGCCTTCGCTGATCTAAATGACGCTGTAAACCTTGTCGCGCATGAAGGTGCGTTTTATTACCTTGAAAAACCGATTCAATTGGATGTGCTTAAACGCGAAGTCAGTAGGGCGTTACAATCACGTGGTGCTATTTCGGATGGAGAAAAGAGTGCAGAGGACACTATCCCCGAAATCCAGATTGATTACATTGTTGGCGAGAGTGATAAGATGCAACAGCTGTTTAAAAATATGTCCCGTGTCATCCATCGGGGCGTGAAACAGGTTCTCATTACAGGTGAGACAGGTAGCGGTAAAAGTCTTGTTGCACGTGCCTTGCATGAATATGGGAATCGTAAAGACCGTCCATTCGTCACTGTCAACTGTGGTGCGATTGCTGAGACACTCATTGAGAGTGAACTCTTTGGACACGAAAAAGGGGCATTCACTGACGCTGTTCAAGAGAAAAAGGGCATTTTTGAGATTGCGGATTCAGGCACGTTATTCCTTGATGAAGTTGGGGACATCTCTATCCAGATGCAAAGTACGCTTCTTCATGTGTTAGAGAAGCATGAGATACGTCGGATTGGTGGCACTCAGAATATAAAGGTAGATGTATGTGTTATCGCTGCAACGAATAAGAATTTGGTGGAAGCTGTCAAGGATGGTACTTTTCGCTCGGATCTGTATTTCCGATTGAACGTTATTCCGCTCCATTTACCTCCCTTGCGTGAACGGGTTTCAGATATACCGCTACTTGTAGACTATTTACTCCAGAAATTCAACAGTGAGTATGCAGATTCCCAACCCAAGCAGATCACAGAACGCGCGATGTCTGCGCTTTGTCGGTTTGAGTGGCTTGGCAATGTGCGTCAATTAGAGAACTATCTTCACCGTATCTTCGTTTTATCAGAGAGTGCTACAATTGATCTTGAGGATCTTCCACCAGAGATAATGGATACCTCTTTACCATCGACCGATTTTGAGATTGACATTCCAGAGAGCGGGGTTGCATTAGATGATATAATAAGAGAATATGTGCATGCAGCATTGACGAAAACGTATGGAACGCAAACCAAAGCTGCAGAACTCTTAGGCATCTCACGACGTCAGCTGCAACACAGAATGCAGACATACGGGATGCAAAGTCAAGATTTCAAAGAGGATACGTAGAACACGGAAGTGGAAAAGGGATGGATGGTTGGAAGGGTGGAAGAGGGGAAGGGTGGAAGAGGGGAAGGGTGGAAGAAGGGAAGGGTGGAAGAAGGGAAGGGTGGAAGGGTGGAAGAGTGGAAGAGGGAAGGGTGGAAGAGGGGAAGAGGGAAGGGTGGAAGGATGGAAGAGGGAAGGGTGGAAGGATGGAAGGTTGGAAGAGGGGAAGGGTGGAAGAGGGGAAGAGTGGAAGAGGGGAAGAGGGGATGAGGGGAAGGGTGGAAGAGGGGAAGGGTGGAAGAGGGGAAGAGGGGAAGGATTGGCTTCTATTTTGTCTGAATCGCGGATTACGCGGAAGACGCGGAGGTTGCGGAAGGGGTTTTGGGACAGTCAAGACACGTGGGTTTAGATAACGACTGCCATGTCGGGTTTTGCAAACTTAACCCATAGGCGTAAAGTTAAGGGATTTTCGATGCCAGAAACCCTCTTCAGTCCCGCCAAATGCCAAACGCGCATTTGGCGTTGATTTGGTAGGGACTGAAGAGAGATGGGGTACATATTCTTCTATAAACATATCGTCCCTAATGAAGATTAAGTTATTAATTGGGTAATACGCGGGCGGGGAAACCCCGCCCCTACGAAACCTTACTCCTACGATGAGTCATATCAGTAGAATTACCCGATTATTTATTTAATCTTCATACGGGACTAAAGAGAAGACGACCCGTATAACCATAAGGATTCAGAGTGATTCATCAGAATTAGGAGATCTTACCAAGTTACTTCTACTTGCAAGTCTGTCTGCAAGTGCTCTGCGTGCCTTTCTTGCTGTTAGATTGACCTCGCTTTTCGGACAAGTAGGATCTGGCAGTTCAGGGAAGGGCGTTATATTAGCATGTCTGGGAGGAGGTTCACTTAGGATAACATCAAGCCCACTATCGTAAACACCATCGGTTGATATATCCGCTCTCGCTACTATAGTTGTTGTAAGGTTTTTGGCAATATCCCATATTTGATTCTCAGGTAATCCCTCTATAACATAAACAGATGCATCAACACTATTATGTGGTGGAATAAAAACATCGGAGGATATCCTATTGTTTCTACAATGACTATTGTGACGGATAAACCTCGTTAACATATCGCTCGGCAATAAACTCATTCAAGCCCTCGCTCCTGTAAATATTTGCTAATATCTCAAAAAATCCATACAGCATCGGTATATCTAATAATTCACAAATTCCTTCTGCTTGGCGCTTATCCTCAAAGAAAATTGAAAATATGACTATATTATCACCATACAATCCTATAGTTGCTCGACCTTTGTCAAAAAACCAAGCAAAACTTAGACTACCATCTTCTGCCCAACTAAATTCTGGCATAGGTATATTATACGACCATATTTTTTCTAATAGATCATAAGCATCATTGTATGCTTCATCTGGTATCTTATAAATATTATCGTCTATCTGACAAGCTTGTTCCGACTCATTCCTAATTTCATCTAATCTAGATTTTCCAATTTCTACATATGATGGAATCCAAGATTCTTGATCCCAAAGCCATTGACGAAAATGTGTCTTGACTTGAAAAGAACTATTATTAGTTGGTAAAGGTTGTAAAAGTCCTGTTTTCTTATGAAAGACTGGATCATGTCTAAAAACTATTGGTTGTATATCACCTGTATAGTTTGTATGAAAGGTTGTCATCCTTCCCGTCATAATTCACCTCTTATATAGATAGTTTGATTATCAGGTTTGGTTACTATCTAAAGTCAAACTATCAGATTTTTTTATAATTTCGTTATATGCTGATTGAAACCATTCGCTCATTTCTTTATCTTCATTTACTTTAAAATTGATTGAACTAAAATCTATACGCAATACTTGATTCTCTTCTGGTAATTTTATGTGATTATTAACGCCAAGAAATATCCAACTATTCGGGTAATCCATCTGAAAAGATATTCTTAGATTTAAGCTTTTTGCTCGATACCAGAACGGATTAATATTTTCGTTATTGAATATATTACATGCTTTTCCAATACTTGTAAAAATATCTTTACCACTATCTTGAGAAACCTCATATACATAGCTTAATTCAAATTGTAGAGGATTTAGCAGTCCAATTTTTTTCATACGAATAAACTCAGTAAATTCATTGTAGAGTTTTTTGAACTCTTGGAATATAACTGAGTAACCAGGTATATCTGTATACGTGCCATATCTGCGCCAGTTAAATGTGAATCGGTCACGCTGCATTTGTATAATCATATTGCCTCTCTGATGAATAAGCCATATTCTCGGAAATAGTGGCGTAACAAGTGGCGTAACATTAATTTGCGCATCTAACATAAACTCTTGAGTTTGAGAAGGTTCTACAGGCGGTGTAACTATAGCATGCTCTTCACCTTTTGAAAACCCTTTACGAGCAAAAATACCTATCAACTCCGCTAAATGCAATATAGATAGTTTACCTAATTCGTTAAAATGTACACTTATGACCACTTCATCTAGTGCAGAACTGAATTCTGTTCCTGTCTTTGTCATAACAATCAACCGACAACAAGCTATATGTCGGTGCAACTCCCACGGCTTTATTTTATATTGTCTGTGCCTTTATTATATTATACGCAACAAACACTTGGCAAGTTAAAATACTTCTGCATAATACACCTCATACAAATTTTAACATGTATACGAAAAAAAATCAACATAAATAACTGCACCACATCTTTAGTGGTTTACTCGCTAAACATTTATTATGGACAAAACTTACATAAATAGGTTCAAAAGTCCCTTCCCTAGCTTGTGAAGGGATAAAGGGTCGTGAATTTGCGGAATTCAAAACATAAAAACTTAGCGAGTAAACCACTTGGTAGGACTTGACAGCTTTATCTATTATAGTGAAGGTGACAGGAAGAAATGCGTCGCTCCTGATCTATATGTGGTGTTGGGTGCAAAGAAAACGCCACTGAGACGCAGCTTCTATACATGGGCAGAAGGTGCTATACCCGATACTATATTTGAGTTTCTATCGGAAAGCACAAAAAAAGATGATAGAGAGAGAAAAGTTCAGATATACTTAGAGGAGATGGGAGCAAAAGAATACTTTATACATCAACCCGATTTAACAAAACCTGCGGAGTTTCGTGGATGGTATCGGGACACTTCCGGTGAAATTATTGAGATGATAGCAGACACACCAAAGACGTTGTTTAGTGAGAGTTTAAACCTATCGTTCAAATGGAACGTAGACGTGGATTTGGATGTCCGACTGCTGCGTCCATACCTGCCAGATGGAACACCAATAACCACATCCATAGAAGAAAAACAACTTCGCGAAGAAGCACAACACCAACGCGATGAAGCACAACACCAACGCGATGAAGCACAACACCAACGCGATGAAGCACAACACCAACGCGATGAAGAACGACAACTACGCGAAGAAGAACAACAACTACGCAAAAATGCTGAGGCAAAAGTTGAAGAACAAGCGGAAAAAATCCGAGAACAGGCTGCCGAATTAGAAAAACTACGTCAACAATTTGGTAAGAGATAAATAGTCAAATGTATCATCTCCTTCATGATCTATTTTACGATATTCAAACATTGCATCACGGTTTATTGTGTCACCCTAATCATTCGGTCTGTAGCACATTCTGTTAGATTGTGCTTCTTTATACAACATTCATCCTTCATTATCCTTCTCTGTACTAAATTGACGCATAAGGGGTTATGCTAAAATCAACGCCAACTTGTGAAACTAAACTTGAAATGCACAAGAAACCCCTTCCGCGTCCTCCGCGTAATCCGCAATTCTGCAAATTCTGTTCATGTTAGGTCATAATAAACTATATTAATTATATAGTAAGAAAATTATTGCTTAAAATTATTAAAAATACTATAATTAAACTATTCTGAGATGTGTGTTGAAAGTTTAGAATAGCGTATAAAATTAGTATATCTCTATAGTTATGCGTTGATTTATGATTTATGATTTGCAGCTGAATTAATGGGTATAATTTTATTTTCATATTGAGACTATTCAAGAATTACATACTTCCCTCGGGAGGTATGAGTTCTACTCATGCTTAGTCAAGTGCTAATTGATGGGGTTGAAAGGGTCGGGAATCGGAGTTCCCTCCTACTACAAGCAACCCATCGGTAGGAGCGATCTCCGAATCGCGACCTACAATAATATGTTGACAAAGCATATGATAGACACTGAAAATGATACTTATCAAAATGGGAATAGATGTAATGAACGACATACGAGATGGTCATTATACACTGGGAATAGCATATCTGAATGCTGAGCAGTATGATGAAGCGATAGAACAACTTGAAAAGGTTGTATCTGTAGACACCGGTTTTATTGAGGGTTACCACGCACTTGCACTCGCCTACTTCGGACAACATAGACTACAAG
This sequence comes from Candidatus Poribacteria bacterium, assembly GCA_965205065.1. GTDB lineage: Bacteria > Poribacteria > WGA-4E > WGA-4E > WGA-3G > MSPOR6. The sequence goes on from CBDBFT010000001.1 coordinate 1,397,673, forward strand.
ACGCGAAATCCGCTGCACTGGAAGCTTTGAAGATCGACGCGACCTACCAGCCAACCCTCGCTTTCTTGCAAGCGATTGACCCACGCGTATCGCCAACACCCCAGGTCCCTTCCGTTCCGACAACGCAGCCCGATAGTGTAGCGACACCGGCAGTCGAAAAAATAGAGACATTGAACCCCGTAGATCCGCCTACATTGACAACAATCCCAGTTGAAAAAGTGAACGCACATCAACCCGAAGATCCACCTATCACAATAACAACCCCAGTTCAAAAAATAGACACACCGAAACCCGTAGATCCACCTACCCCGACAACAATCCCAGTTGAAAAAGAGAACGCACCACCTGAAACAGATACCACAAATAATACCGATATTGACAAAGACCTCGAACGCGGTATCATCTTTTTAGCAAATAAACAGTATCCACAGGCAGAAGCAACATTCAAGAAGGTCATAAAAGCGTCACCCAATCATGCAATCGCACACTACAACCTCGCACAAACCTACATGGAAACAGGCGTGTTGACAGAAGCCAGCATTGAAGCAGATGAGGCGTTAAGACTCAATCCATCTTATGAACCTGCTATGCAACTGAAAGAGGGTATCGCGTTCTTGGCGCACAGGGAAAAACAACGCATACTACAGAAAAAACTGATCCGCTACATCGTGCCGATAGTGATTATTGGCATTATCGGTTTTATTGCGTTCAAATACAATCTCTTTTCTGGGATATTGCCAGAAAAAAAGCCGCCCAAGTTGTTAATACATACGACTTTAGAGGATACCGCTAATAATAACGGATACATAGACGCAGGCGAAAAAGTAACGCTCATCATAACGATCTCTAATCAAGGCAGTGCTGCGAAAAATCTAAAACTACATGTCGTTCCGAAAAAGATCGTAGGCTTACAATATCAAGCAAACGAGAAAACCTTCAATATCGCAAAAAATGGCTTAGAAACAACACGTATCCCTATCACAGCAGATAGAACCGTAAAGACGAAAAAAACGACACTCAAAATAGATGTGGAAGATACCTACAAAAAACCGCTTGCAACAACTATCACACACCTGCATATCAAGTCAAAATAAGGAGACATCCACATGTACAGATGGATACAGCATAAAGCCTTACGGGCAAAATACAGAAAATACGCACTACGGATTTCTGTAGTCGTTCATGTCATAGCAGTGATACTGTTCTCGGTCTTTTTTATCAAAACTCAAATACAGGAAATAGAAGAGGCAACACAAGTGGAACTGATTACGGATTTGCCACGGAAGGTTGAAAAAAAGAAACCGACACCGGTACCGAAGATAGAACCTCCCGAACCTGCACCTGAACCCCCGAAAACTGAAATGCCAGAGCTGGAGGAAATAATACCCCAACGCAAAGAGGTGACTTTACAGAAAGACGTGAATGTTGTTCAGCAGAAATCATCTTTAGAGATAGCGAAGTTGCCTGCCAGTGCAGCAGCCGTTGAGATTGAACAACCCGCATCGCAAAATATAGATGTGGATACGCCTATTTTAGAAACACCCGATTTAGCGACAGACGCACAGTTAGAACCGACTGAAGACTCAATACTATCTCCCAATGTATCAGGTGGCGTAGATATTGACGAAGCAGGCATATCAAAACGCAGCGATACAGGTGTGAGAAACCCGTCAAAAGGCACCAGTGAAGGTATAGTAGCGGGTATCGGCAAAACAGGAACAGGAAAGCAAAACGGAAGTGGCACCGGAGAGAGTGGAGACGGACAAGGCAACGGGAATGGGGATGGCAGCGAGACTTTTAGCAGTATCATCGGAGACCTCACAGACGATATTATCGCCAGCAGTGGTGGACTCCCTATTGATGTCGTCTTTGTCGTAGATGCCTCTGGCAGTATGCTGGATAACATCAACGCTGTCGCCGAACATCTGGCACAAATGACTGACGCATACAAGGCTTCGGAGATTGACTATCGGCTGGGACTGACACATTTCAACGCTGAACTTAAAAATCCGCAGCAGAATAATATACAGGTATTTCAGCTGCTGCAGGACTTGTCAATATACAAACGTAGACTCTATGAGATTATCCCTACAGGCGATGAAAACGCTTTAGATGCTATCGCTGAAACCTTCACACAGATGCGGTTCAGAACAAATACTGTCAAACATCTGATCGTCGTCACAGATGAACCCTTTACCAGCATGCTGGGACATTCTGTCCGAACTATCATAGGACTCTGTAAAAGCAATGAAGCATATTTGAATGTGCTCGGTGAAAACCTACCTGAACACAGACAACTCGCTGAAGAAACAGGCGGAACTTGGCACGCTGTCCCAAAAGACCCGATGCAGCAGAGAATACAGACAACACAAACACCCCCCGCAACCCCACAGACAATCGGTAACTTTATCCTCAAGGATGCAACAAACATGCCTGTAGACATCATCCTGTTCATTGATGGCAGTAAAAGTATGGAAAATAAAACCGATTATGTAAAAGAACAGATAGACCTCTGGATACGGGATTGGGATAACGCCAATATCAAATATAGATTAGGCGTTGTCCGTTTCCGAGCCAAGCAGAGCGTCAATATGGTTAATGTGTTCAAACCACCCCAAACACAAAAAAAGATACATTCTATACTTCGCCTGCCCTGTCAAGAGGATGAGAACTTACATGAAGCAGTACTTGAAAGCATGCGGCGTCTCAAACTCCGTCCCGATGTCAAAACACATTTCATTTTCATTACAGATGAACCGGGTAATCCAAATCAACCGATCACAGGCACTATCGGATTGCTAAAGGAACTCCCTGTCACCGTGAGTGTCATCGGAACAGCAGACAAGTTTCAACAATCTGCCGCACAGTCAATAGGTGGCGTGTATGTCAAAATGCCAAACGCACATAAGATAAATAGCCCAAATCAATAAGACCTTGCCACAGGCAGTGGCGGATCCTAAATAACTGCCACAAGGACATTTGAAACGTCCTGCGGGGAGACACAAAACCCCCGCACTACTTGAACATTCGTTATGGTTTTTTAGTAAAACATTTAGGTGATTTATGTATGGTGAAATATCTGGTTCCGGATGGGGTGAACAATCTGAATTCCGTTCGGACAAATTCTATGATGATACGCTTGACTCTTTAGAAAAGATTGCACGGGAAAATCATCCTATTTTGTATAGAATCCGAAGCTATGAGTGGAGCGTAGAAGAACAACTTGCAGCAGACTTTCTTGCAAACAATAAATCATTAGAAAGTATGCTTGAAAAAGAATGTGAAGAAAATGGTGAAGACAGTAAGCGGGCACAAGAATTACGTGCCGAGATGAATCGGATGGAAAGTGCTAACGAAATCAAAAGGCTAAGAGATAAATACAACGAAGCGTCTAAAGCATATTTTGATATCGGGTTTCCGAAAACCGAAGAAGAAAAACAGCTTTACTCTCTAAATAGGCAAAAACGTTCTTCTGCGGAGCGCACTTTGAGATCGGCGATAAAAAGTGCTGCAGCGAGGTGTGAGTGGCACTGGTGTGAGCGGGGCTGGTATGAAGATTGGGATAAAGACTATGATTTTAGAGACGACTTTGAAACATTTTTACATGAGATCGTATTCGCACGGCAAAACTTCAGAAAAGATCTGTTTCGTAATGATGAAACTCCTGAACTTGCTCAGAAATATTTAGAAAATCCTTTATGGCATTTACCCCAAATTACTAATTTCCTTTTAGTGGATCTTATTGATTCAGACCTTATTATGCTTGAAGAGGACTTTTATTTTGGTTTATTCGCTCCAAATATCGCAAACGAAATTAAGAGTTTATTTTCCGAATACATGCCCTTCATTGCACCTATTCATAATGTTTCACCTAACTTATCACCCAAAGCAAAAGCTAAACGCAGAAAACGAAGACTCAAGACATTTTTGATTGGTGTCGGTTTAACATACATCTGGAGAGGATCTTTGGAGGGTGAAAGAATAACTGATCTGTTGATAAATCAAGGGGTTCCCTCTTGGATTTTTGGAGTTATATTGCCTATTATCATCAGTTACCTTGTTTTTTGTCCGATAGGGCATATAGTTTGGGAATATATAAACAAAAGAAGAATTAGATATCATAGTATTTACAATCAGGCACATAATCTTCTCAACATACGCTGGGATATATACTCAGGAACCTACGATGCAAAAACCTGTATTGAAAGACTAAAACAATTGGATAATCAGGATCTGCACATATCCAGCTTAATTTACCCATTATTAGAGTTGCAACTAAAAAAATAGGAAAACACTTCTATCTCATTAGCAGTGCAAATAGATGGCATATATGTCAAAATGCCAAACGCACATACGCAAAACAACCAAAATGAACAACACTTTGACAGTTAAAATCAACACTGCTAAAGTGAAAAACTCAAAAAACAGATCGGAGGATCAACTCATGAATTTCAAACAAAAGTTAGGATATATGTTTATCGGGTGTCTATTCACAATCGCAGGATACATCCTCGCATCACTGGGTGGTGCTACACACGCACAAAAAGATGAACAAGTGATTGATAAAATCGTTTGTAGGGAATTACAAGTTGTCAACAAAGAAGGAAAGGAAGCTGCCTTCATCCTTGCGACTGAAGATGGTGGAATTATAGCCGTCAACAACGCAGCAGGAAAGGGAGTTGCCAGCATCGGTGCAACTGAAGATGGTGGAATTATAGTCGTCAACAACGCAGCAGGAAAGGGAGTTGCCAGCATCGGTGCAATTGAAGATCGTGGGGGTATAGCCGTCAACAACGCAGCAGGAAGGGAAGTTGCAGGCATCGTTGCAACTGAAGATGGTGGGGGTATAGCCGTCTACAACGCAGCAGGAAAGGGGGTTGTCGTCATCGGTGTAGATAAAGATGGAAACGGGACTATAGAAACCTACAAAGGCGGTTGGGGAACCCACTAAACTCACATAAGCAACGCCACGACACTGAAAGGAATTGCCCCTTGAAATCCCCTAAACACCCCGAATCCGTTAACTATGATAGCCTTGAAGCCGTGACACTGATGAGAACCTTCTCACCGCCACTCACCTTTGTCACCGCAAAAGGCATGAAAAAGGTTGATACATTCAATCACGATACCTATACCATTCACACCAATGTCGGCACGCTCAAGAAATACCAGTCGTCTTGTAAAGGTTTACACGGTACACCCAAAAATAAGGAAAATGTTATGATGAAAAGAACACTGTTTACGATTATTTTGACACTGATTTTTGTTCAAAGTTTTTTTCTACCCAATACGTTTGCCCAAGAGCATATACACTTGAATCTACCCGAAGGTGCTAAAGCGCGACTCGGCAAAGGCACCATAAACAAAATCGCGTATTCCCCAGATGGTGCTCGTTTGGCTGTTGCGAGTAGTATCGGTATCTGGATGTATGACACCAAGACGGGTGAAGTCCTCGACCTACTCGCGCCGAATACTGAGGTAGAAAGTGTGTCGTTTAGTCCGGATGGACAGATATTGGCAACTGGAAATGAGGATGGCAACGTGCGTCTATGGCACGTGACGACTGGTGATCTCTTACAAACGATCTCCCAATTTCTACCTCTTGGTAGTTACGCTGGTGAGAGGAAAAACGTGGTGTTTAGTCCGGATGGAAACACTCTTGCAGTCAGCAGTTCAAACAACACTGTGTTTTTGTGGAACGCAAACACACGTAAGCATTTGCACTCATTTATAGAATATAGATATAAGTATAGTAACAGGATTGTGCCACCTATGGCGTTTAGTCCAGATGGAAAGATACTTGCAATCTCAGTGGGGGAATACGTAGATGGAGATGTAGATGATGTGAAAATATACGTATTCCTGTGGGATGTCAACACGGGGGAAACACTGCAAACACTTATAGGACATACGAATGTCAGTAGCATATCATTTAGTCCAGATGGTTCTACCCTGGCAATAGGAAGTCGGGACGAGATCCGTTTCTGGGATGTCAGCACGGGGGAAACACTGCAAACACTTACAGGACAAACGGGCACGATTAGGAGCATCTCATTTAGACCAGATGGTTCTACACTGGCAACAGGAAGCGGGGACGAGATCCGCCTCTGGGATGTCAACACGAGGGAAACACTGCAAACACTTACAGGACATACGAGTGTCAGTAGCATCTCATTTAGTCCAGATGGTTCTACACTGGCAACAGGAAGTCGGGACGAGATCCGCCTCTGGGATGTCAACACCGGTGAGACTCTACAAGAACTCACAGGGCATCATTTGCTCTACAACGTATCATTTAGTCCGGATGGTAATACACTCGCATATTTAAGATCAGGGGATAAAGATGTGCAGCTGCGGGATGTCAACACCGGAAAAATGCAAACCTTAAAACTGCAAACCTTCACGGGGACGATCTATAGTGTGGCATTTAGTCCGGATGGTAATACACTCGCAATAAGAGGGCGGAACGAGGTGCTGCTGGGGGATATCAACACCGGCAGCCTCCGAACCTTTACAGGGACGCGTCGGGTCTTTGATCCACACACAGGAGTCACCACGGGATTTAGTCCCAATGTCTTTAGTGTGGCATTTAGTCCTGATGGAAATACACTCGCAATCGGTGGAAATTGGATAATCTCCCTATTGAATACAAACACCGGGGAAACGATACACAACTTTACAGATATTGCCTGTCGGATCGAAAGCGTGGCATTTAGTCCCGATGGAAACACACTTGCAGGCGGCGGTAGTGATGGCATAGTTCGGTTATGGGATATAAAGACCGAAACGCAAAGGCAAATACCCACAGGGCAAAACGGTGACATAAAAGTAGCATTTAGTCCCGATGGAAACACACTTGCAACTGTTCCAGATATAGGCGGTCAGGTGCTTCTGTGGGATGTGAATACAGAAAAGCAACTGCGAGAATTCACAGCGGAAGGATCACCACCAATCTCACGAATCTTTAGCATGGCATTTAGTCCAGATGGAAATACTCTCGCAACAGGTAGTGAGGATTATCTCGATCTCGGAACGAGATCGAGATGGGATTGGACCGTGACTCTGTGGGATGTAAACACAGGTAAAACACTGCAAACACTTACAGGTCACACGCGCACGGTCAGTAGCATCTCGTTTAGTCCAGATGGTGCTACGCTGGCAACAGGAGGAGGGGGAACAGTGCTGTTATGGGATCTTACACCTTTTTTACCGGAACCCAAAAAGATCAGAGTGGACATCAATGCTGACGGTATCGTGAACATTCAAGATTTAGTATTGGTCAGTTCTCACTTTGGGAATACCGGAGAAAACGACGCGGATGTCAATGGTGATGGTGAAGTCAACATTCAAGACCTTGTGCTTGTTGCGGATGCAATAGGGGGCAGGTAATGCTGCACCATCAGCACTCTTACTAAACTACCACGGCAGGCGATTTTACAGCAACACGGAAACTGCTAATACGGAAATAGACACATGTTTTTGCCTCGTGTCGTATATTGACAGAGAAAACTAACACTGCTAAATTGAAAAACACAAAAAGCAAATTGGGAGGATCAACTCATGAATTTCAAACAAAAGTTAGGATATATGTTTATCGGGTGTCTATTCACAATCGCAGGATACATCCTCACATCACTGGGTGGCGGTGCTACACACGCACAGCAAGATGAAAAGGTGCTTGATAAAATCGTTTGTAGAGAATTGCAAGTTGTCAACAAAGAAGGAAAGTCAGTATACATGGCGTGGTGGCAAGATAGGATCAAACGCGGTGCAAGTTTTTACGATGTTCTTACAGATGCAGAACGCAAACAACTTGATGACTTGTCTAAACGCGGACACATAACCGAAGCGGATATACCGTTGCTTGCTGATCGCTTTATGCGATCAGATAAACGAGAGAATGCTCTTGAACAGGCATTCAAGGGGGGATTCCTTGCAAACCTCTCTCGTGAATGGGGAGGTATAAAACGCGCAATCGCTAATCCCAATATTGGTGCGGAAGCATCTGAGGAATTTTTAAATGAAAAAGGACTCGTTGGTGGACTAGCGAACATTATGTGGAATGCCGTCACTACGCCTGTTCGCTCGTGTGTGACAATCCTTTCAGGCGGATTAGGAGAAAGCGAAAATCCGTTAGGGACACTGGTGGGATCTGTCAGTATTATCCCTGTTGGTCGGTTTGGTGCAAGTTTATTACAACAAGATTATTAACTAGGGGAACGCAATGATACACTTATTTGTATGGCCTCTTGTCATTATTGCCCTTTCCGTGAATAATGATACTTTTAAACGATTTTGCATTACTATTGGCATAATTGGATCCATTGCTACAATTGTTATAGGTGCCCAGACATGGCCTATCCAGCTTATAGTTGTCGCTTTTTATTGGGTTGGTGCTTACCTAATAGCTGCAATTATCCGATGGATCATCAAAGCAGCACGCAAGTCCGAATAATAACACCCCAACAAGGAGGGGATACTTTCCCCTTTTACCACAAAAGAGGATAAACCATTTGGATAACATTTCAAGGGGCAACTAAAGAACAGGAGCTTGAACAAACTATTGAAGAGTTACAAAAACCTAAAGAGTAGGAAACAACAATAGGTGATGAACAAACACCACTATTAGGAGGAGAAGAAGGTGGCGGAGGAACATCTGTTATTTCTACTTTATCCTGAACATGCTTTTAGGCAGGTAATAAGGTTAGGTAAATCTGCTCTTTTCTGTCAGAATCGCGGAGTGCACAGAAAACACAGAAAACGCGGAAGGGTTTCTGAATCATTATATGACTTTGATAAAGGTCGCGTAGACGCATATCCAATATTAACGTGAGTTTGACAATTAACGGAACAAGCGCAAATTGAACAGATAACGGACACATTTGCTTCAAGAATCGTTATTTTGGTATTTTTAACCCCATAATCTCCTTTATCAGGTGGACTTTAAGAGGTAATGCGGAAGTCTTGTATACATATAACATCACAATATCAAAAGGAAGTATCAATGAAAAATAGAGACATATTATTTGGGAAGTCATACCCCAAGATCGCTATTATCGTTTTTCTACTCTTTTGCACAATAAACACCGCACCTGCCCAAATTACCATGCCTGCCGAAGATATTGCTGAAAAAGCATTAGCAGCAACGGTATATTTAGAAATGAAAGATACAAACGGCAAAACATTGGGTATCGGCAGCGGGTTCTTTGTCAAACCCAACCTAATCGCTACCAACTACCACGTGATTGAAGGTGCAGCAAAAGGCACTGCCAAGTTAGTCGGCAAGTTTACCAGATACAAGATTGAAGGCGTTACAGCAACTGACAAAATAAATGACCTCGCTCTCTTGAAAGTAAACGCTTATGGTATCAAACCGCTCTCTCTTGGTGATAGTGACAAGGTTCGAATTGGAGAGACTGTCTATGTTGCTGGTAATCCGAAAGGATTGGAAGGCACGTTCTCAAATGGCATTATCAGCAGTCGAAGGGATAAACTTACAAGAGAACGGCTGCAGATGACCGCACCCATTTCACCCGGAAGCAGTGGGGGACCCGTGCTAAACAAAAAAGGTGAAGTTATCGGTGTGTCCGTTGCTGGACATCCAGCTTTGGATGCACAGAATCTTAATTTTGCGATCCCGTCAAAATATCTTAAGATACTACTGGAGCAGTCAAAAATAGCAAAACCTTTGTCGCAAGAAAAACAAACTATATCTGCTGAGACCCATCTTTTGCGGGGAAATGCAAAGTTCAATTTAAACGATTATGCGGGGGCAATCAAAGACTATACAGCAGCTATTCGGCTCAAATCTGATTATGCCGATGCATACAACAATCGGGGAAACGCAAGGTATCAGTTAGAACAATACTTTGTTGCAATTGCGGATTATGACATCGTTATCAGACTTGAACCTGATGCAGCCTATGCATACTACAATCGGGGAATTGCGAAGGGTAGTTTAGGACAATACTTTGATGAGATTGCGGATTATGACATCGCTATTCGCCTCAATCCTGATGATGCCGATGCATACCTCTTGCGGGGAAATACTAAAGCTGTGTTAGAACAATACTTTGCTGCAATTTCTGATTATGACACTGCTATCAGGCTTGAACCTGATGATGCCGAAGCATACCTCTGGCGGGGAAATGTGAAGGATAGTTTAGGACAATACTTTGCTGCGATTTCTGATTATGACACTGCTATCAGGCTTGAACCTGATTATGCCGAAGCACACCTCTGGCGGGGAATTGTGAAGAGTCGGTTAAAACAACACGCTGAAGCTATTGCGGATTATGACATCGCTATTCGCCTCAAACCTGATTATGCCAAAGCATACCACAGTCGGGGAGGTGCAAAGATTGCTTTAGGACAATACTTTGCAGCAATCTCTGATTGTGACACTGCTATTCGCCTCAAACCTGATTATGTCGATGCATACATCAGACGAGGAATTGCGAAGGCTCAGTTAGGTCGGACATTCGCAGCGAAACAAGACTTCCGCACTGCTTTACGGCTTGCGATAAAAGCAGGGGATACAAACCTGAAAACTAAAGTCGAGAAAGCACTGCGAATTCTGAATGAGTAAGTAGGAACACTTTATAAGCATTCTGCTGATTTTCCACTTTTCAAGCATGTTTTAGTATAATGGGTATTTTTTCTGTGGAAATGTTTGAATAACTTCACAAGAACGTTATATAATAAATATCAGACAGATCCTTTTGTATTTGAATAATGATTTCATTATAACAGAAGGGAACTCTAAATACCACAAAGGCGGACTTTATTTCCAAACACACGTAAGACACAGTTTTTGAATCGGATGCATAACACAAGGGGAGGATATGAGAAGTTTAAGAAGACTTAGCACAATTATTTGCCTACTGTTTTTTATCTCAGGTTATCAAATTACCAACGCGCAGCAAAACATTGCTCAACAGGCGTATGCTATCTTTGAAGCGCAGTGCATTGACTGCCACGGTGAATTCGGTTCTTACGCTGACGATCTTGTTATTCAGCATAAGTTGTTAATTGAGACGAGAACCGTAATTCCAGGAAAACCGGACGCGTCCGAACTCTATATGCGTCTGCTTGGAGATACAGACAATGGGTCCCAAATGCCATTGGGACAGGAACCCCTGGATCCCGATGAAATTGCAACAATCCGACGATGGATTGAAGCGGGAGCATCAGACTGGGAGGCAATTCCCAAACCTAAACGCCGCTTCATTGCAACAGAGACGATGCTCAAAACAATTCAAACCCACTTAATGTCTTTGTCGGATTTTGACCGCACCTACGCCCGTTATTTTACCCTGACACATCTCTACAATGCAGGTGCAAGAGACAATAACTTACGTGCTTATCGGAATGCGCTTTCAAAACTTATTAACAGTCTATCGTGGGGAAAGCGCGTCAAAAAACCTACACCTATTGACCCAGAAGTTACCATTTTTTATATCGATCTGCGGGATTACCAGTGGGATTACGAATTGGATAGCAAAGGTGACCCATGGTACAAGATGCAACTGGCGTACCCCTACAGCATAGATTTCACGGCGTCAACATACAAAACATTGTGCCAAGAGACTGATTGCGATGTACCGTTTGTCCGTGCTGATTGGTTCATTGCTACTGCCTCTATACCTCCCCTCTATTACGATATCCTTGACCTACCCAAAACGGACAGAGAGTTAGAAGCGCAACTTGAGGTGAATGTTGGAGGAAACATCAAAAATGCCCCGGGAAGGCGTGTATGGAGAGCAGGTTTCAATGAATCCGGTGTATCAAGGAACAATCGCGTTGTTGAACGCCACGAATCTCCACATGGTGCTTATTGGAAAAGTTATGACTTTAAAGGAAATTCAGGAAAACAGAATATATTCACCAATCCACTTGATTTCACGCACGATGGCGGCGAGATTATCTTCAACCTTCCTAACGGACTGCAAGCATATTATCTCACCACTGCCTCGGGAAGTCGGCTTGATGCTGCACCTATTGACATTGTATCTACGGGGGAACGTGATCCGATCGTACGGAACGGAATATCGTGCATGGGTTGCCACACAGAAGGGATAAAAACGTTTAACGATCAGGTGCGTCCCGTTATTGTTCAGATTCCGAATCCAACTTACGATAAAGCACAAGCATTGCGCCTCTATGCCGAAAAATCAACAATGGATTCTTTGATTCGTGAGGATATTGCGCGTTACAGGCAGGCACTTGAAGCAGCGGGAGGAGTCTTTGGCGGAAGCGAACCGATACAAGAACTCGTCAAGCAATTTGAAAGTCCACTTGATGCTGATCACGCTGCAGCTGAAGTAGGATTAAAAGGTGCTGATTTCCTTCAAAAGATTCGTGCGAACAGTATTCTTCAAAATGCTGGGTTGATGGTATTAGGTGTGCCAAAAGGAAGTGTGAAACGTGATGCATGGGCTTCACAATTCGCTACAGTGGTATCTACTTTAAACATTGGAACTGGTATAAGTGGAAGTGGAAATGGAAATGGAAACGATACCTTTAGCAGTATTTTCGCAGAACTCACAGACAGTATTATCGCAAGCAGTGGTAGTCGTCCCATAGATGTTGTCTTTGTCGTAGATGCTTCTGGCAGTATGAAGGATAATATCAACGCTGTCACACAACATCTCGGACACATGACAGACACATTCAAAGCCTCAGAAATTGACTATCGACTGGGGCTTACGCATTTCAACACTGCAACTAAAGATGGGCAGAAGAATAATATACAGATATTTCAACTGACACAAAACTTGACGACATATAAACAGAATCTCTTTGAGATTGTCCCGACAGGTGATGAAAACGCTTTAGATGCTATTGATGAAACGATCACACAGATGCAGTTTAGAACAAATACTGTCAAACATCTGATCCTTGTTACCGATGAACCATTCACAAGCTTACAAGGACACACCGCAAATACCATCATCAAACTCTGTCAAAGAAACGGCCTCTATGTGGATGTGATCGGTAATGATACCCCTGAACACAAACGGTTGGCAGCACAAACAGGGGGCAGTTGGCACGCTGTCCAGCGTAAGTATAGCACGTCAACATCGTCGCAGCCTAAAAAGGTTCCAAAAAAACAGGTGCATTCCACCACAGTTCCAAAGAGAGAAGAAACAACAACTCAGAGAACACCGTCACCTCCAAGGACTACCTATTCTGACATGGTACTGATTCCAGCAGGCGATTTTCAGATGGGTAGCCATATTGGTACCTCTGATGAGAAACCGGTACATACTGTCCATGTTGATGCATTCTATATGGATAAACACGAAGTGACGAATGCGCAATATAAGCAGTTTGTTGATGCGAATCCACAATGGCAGAAAGATCGCATCCCAGACTCATATCATGATGGTCATTACTTACAACTTTGGAATGGTAACAATTACCCGAACACAAAAGGTGACCATCCTGTCGTTTACGTGAGTTGGTATGCAGCAATGGCGTATGCAAAATGGGCTGGTAAACGGCTGCCAACTGAGGCTGAATGGGAAAAGGCGGCACGTGGTGGTTTGAGAGGTAAATTGTATACTTGGGGTGATACTGCAATTAGTCAGAGCAAAGCGAATTACAACGCTACCAGTGGCGGAACTACACCTGTTGGGAAGCATACTGAGAATGGGTATGGTTTACATGATATGACAGGTAATGTGCATGAGTGGTGTCTGGATTGGTATAATTCTAATTTTTATATATCTTCTCCAAGGAGAAATCCTATCGCAGGCAGTAAGAGTATTAGTGAGGCTATAAATACTTCCATAAATGACAGTAGGTATCGCGTATTGCGCGGTGGTTCTTACTTGTCTGGACCTCGGAACCTGCAGGTTTCTTACCGAAGAATGGCAAATCCAAAAATGGCTACTGCTATACAGGGTTTCCGTTGTGTGAAGTCAGTTACGCCTTAAAAAACTGAAGAAAGAAAATGACTGAAAGCAGAAAAAGCGAACTTAAGCGTTTGCTATTCAAAATCTTGCCACTGTTGTGAATGTAGTCTAAATATAGGTTTATAGCAATTTGTCAAATCCCAAAACGATTAATTCCTTTGATCAATGTATAATCGTCCTATAGGAGACGCAAAACCCCGCACTTACTAAAATGGAGACTAAAACATGCAGCATCGTCCCCCCAGAACACCCAACTTCTATGGATATGAAATGTTTCAAATCGTCGCGCGTGATGCGTTTCCAATACTCATTCAATTGGCAACGGATGCGGAGTGCCCAAAAACTACTTATGGGAAACTCGCTGAACAAGTCGGTTATGGAACAAGGACAATGAATAAACCACTCGGCAGTATATGGCAGACACTTTACGAATTTCAGCAAGAATTTGACAAAGATATACCGTATCTAACAACTATTGTGGTCAATAAGAATACAAAAGTTCCTACTATTTTCAAAAGTTATTTAGGGTGGTCAGATAAGGAAATCGCAGCTGCGCAAAAAGATGTATACGCCTTTCAGCAATGGACAGATGTAATGGAAAGAATCCTCAAAAAATCCGCATAAAGCACTCTCTTAACACCCCACACAGGTAGCGTCTATGTAAAATGCCACTATCCGTGTATCGTCTTGACATAAACCAAAAAACTACTAATTTCAAAATCACAAAAAATATATCGGAGTATCACATCATGAATTTCAAACAAAAGTTAGGATATATGTTTATCGGATGTCTATTCACAATCGCAGGATACATAATCGCATCACTGGGTGGAATTACCACACACGCTCAAAAAGATGAACAGGTGTTTGACGAAATCGTTTGTAGGAAGTTAAAAGTTGTCAACAAGAAAGGACAAACCGTTGCCAGGATTAGTGCTGATGAAGGTACCGGGGTTATAGAAGTTTTCAACGCGGTAGGAGAGTTCGTTGCTGGTCTTGGTGCAGCTGAAGAAGGCAATGCGATTATGGTATTTTGCAACGCTGCAGGAAAGCAAGTTGTCGCCATCGGTGCAACTGAAGAAGGCAATGGGGTTATGGAAGTCTTTAACGCTGCAGAAAAGTCAGTTGTTTTCCTCACAGCAAATGAAGATGGCGATGGAGAAATACAAACCTACAAAGGAAAGGGTTGGCGAATCCACTAAACGCACACAAACAGCGTCCAATCGGACAGCAGATCAAACATTTCACAGGTAAAATAGGAGAAACATCATGAAACGCATACTTTTCCCGTTGTTATTTTTAAGTTTAATATTGGGGTGTTCTAATTCAGATACTAAAAAAGAATTTGAACACACTCCTCATCTTCCTGTAGACACTTTTATTCCAAAAAAAGAGAATATATTAAAAAGGCAAGAGTTGATAAATGAAGATGAAGATAAACTTTTTACAGACAAAGACTTTTTTAAAGCCACACCTGTTGACATGTCGCTCCATCGTGAGATGGACAAAGTATATATTGAATCCGGAAAAGCATCAACTTCTAAACGAGGACAAAGACTATTCAAAGAGTTTCAGAAACTTTTAGACCGTTATCCAAATTCAACAAGGCTTTTATCAACTTTAGCCGAATACGGTTATCAGATATATCCAAAACAATCGCTTGAGTATGCCAATAAAGCAATAGAGATAGAACCTTCACTGGTTAAGTCGTATATACTTTCAAGTGAGTGCTATCAGATATTAGGTGATTATGATAACGCTTTATCCATACTGAAACAGGGGCGGAAAGTCGCAATATCGAGACTTATGTTCGAATTGAAAAAGCCTCGTCCGTACTATGAACCCGGATACCACAAACATTCTTTAGAAGAAATCAATTATGCGAAAACATATTTGAGAAAGATGGGTTACGATCCAGGTAAAGATGTAAACTACAAAATTCCTGAAGGGCAGGTTGGGATCGATAATGGCATGGACGTAATGTTAGCACCTTACCATTTATCATTTGATGGAACTATGACTACCATTTGGGATTTAGGCAATCTGGATAGGATAAACGCATATATCAAGGCGATAAGAAATAACGACCCATATTTGGACCCGTCTGACAGAATCATGCCGAATAGTAATGATGCGGGTAAATGATCCTAAAGACGCGGTCGCTTGGGTAACTCATAATGGAGGTTTTATATGAACAATCGTCACGTCCGAGTTTTTCTCAGCTTTGAGTTCGGCAAAGATAACGAACTTCACCGAAACTTTTATGCACAGGCGGAAACATGTTCGGAATATGAAATTATAGATTATTCCCTAAATGAACCTTATCAACCCGATGATCTCTGGCTAAATAAAGCACGCAAGCAAATTAGACAATCAGACATCGTTATTGTGATGCTTGGAGACGACACACATAATGCGCCAGGTGTTGAAAAAGAGGTGACCATCGCTAATCAGTTGAAAAAGCCTATTTTCCAAATCCGACCACAGAAACGATCATCAGGGAAAGTAAAAGGGGCGGGTGAGGTAGTCCTGGGGGAGTGGAAGCAAATTGACGCAATGATCGATAAACTCCTTCCAACATACTTCCAATACTTTCGTTCTGGGACTATTTGAATATATTAAAGAGGCATCTCTCTTGAAAACCCAAAAACACCCAGAATCTGTAAACTATGACTCACTTTCAATACGGACACACACCCAAAAATACTTCACGGCAAAAAATACTACGGGAACGACTCGCAGAAGGACCAAGCATACACGGGGCGAAAAAATCAATAGGCATCTTGTAAAGGATAAATTACAATGACGTTTCTACAGTGTCTTTTCTCTTTCAAAGGGAGAATCAACCGAACACAATTCTGGACGTATACCATTGGAATATTCATCATATTGATACCTGTCGGTGGCATCTGTATTGAAATGGAATATGAGAACAATACACCTCTCACTTACGCTATGGGAATAGCAGGTTTCATTCTGATTTATATGGATTTAGCTGTTGTTATCAAACGCCTACATGATACTGGCAGATCCGGTGTAATGGCACTCATCGGTATTGTTCCATGCATCGGTGTTTTGTACCTCGTTATCGTTTGTGGCATATTCAAAGGAGACACCGAGAAAAATTATTACGGTGATATACCCGACAAGATCAGAAGAAGTTCACGACGTTCTTGTATAATTGTTTTTCTCATATTATTCGGTCTATGCATTGCTCCTGTTTTATATCTACTGACACAGAATCTCTTACTCCGTACAAACTCTCATCCCACTTATCACCCACACCCTACAATTCATGATGTCAATATTCAAACAAAAACTACACCTGATGATGTCGGTATTCAAATACAAAATGTGCCTGCACCTTCTGGTGGCACGATTGATGTCCCCCCTGATAAAGATGAAACTACCTACAATCGTGCCGTAGAAAAAGCTCTTATTGGTCAAATGAATGAGGCTATTTTGGACTTTGATACTGTCATCCGTCTCAACCCAGATTATGCACCTGCTTACTATAATCGTGGGTTAGCGAAAAGAAAAATAAACGATCTAACGGGGGCAATTTCAGATTACAATGTTGCCATCACACTAAATCCATCTTATGTAAAAGTTTACTATAATCGTAGTTTAGTGAGATACATGATCGATGACCTATCTGGTGCAATTTCAGACTGTAACAAGGTTATACAACTTGAACCAACTTATGCACTCGCCTACAACAGTCGAGGGTTAGTAAAAAGAAAGCAAGGGGACATTGCGGGAGCACTATCGGATTATGATACTTCAATACGATTAGACCCTACCAGTGCCCTTCCCTACAACAATCGTGCCTTTGTCAAAATCCACAAGGGACTTCTTGATGAGGCTACTTCAGACTTGGATACTGCGATACAACTCGAGCCAACTTATGCACAAGCTTACTACAATCGGGCAATCGTCATGCGAAAACTCGGTAGAACCTTTGAGGCAAAGCAGGATTACCACACAGCATTGAAACTCACTGAACAAGCAGGGGATATTGAACTCACAAAATATATAAAACGCATTCTGATAGATTTTGAAAATGAAAGCAAGTGAGGCAACATGGCACACCAAAAAACGGACTTCCAACTACAAGGATTTGATGAATACTCTGACGAATACGCCATACAAATTGCTATCAACGCTGCACGCAGGCTCTTGAAAGTAGATGACATCACACCCAAACAGATCATCGCTATAGGCAAGGCATTACATGCACTTGAGAAAATGCCAAAAAGCACGCCTGATGTTTTCATAGAGTTCGGACTCAGCATTGACACACCCAATGAAGTCCGATACCTCACATTCCTTATTTCATCAGATACCTTTTCTATTTCACACGGAGGAGCTGTTGATAGAGGGACAGGATACGACAGCTACTCCCTATCACCAGAATGGCATATAGAAATAGGTGGATACCGAGAAACAAAAGGAAACGTAGGGCAACTTGAAAATTATATTGAAGTATATCTAACAGATGGGGCAATAATAGATGTCCATGATGAAGACGATTCTGATTAAAAAAAAAGACAACCTCAAAACAACCCAATTCCCTATTTTACAAAAATGCAAAAACTGGTAAAATACTTGCAAGTAAAATGACGACAACAAAAAAAGCAGGACTTCCAATGAACAGACCATTCTTGACATTTATTGCAATACTTACAATCATTTCAACACTACCCATCTCAAATACTTTTGCACAAGAAGAACCCCGCACGCTTATTCAAACAAGCCACCTCAGAACCATTGCGTTCAGTCCCGATAGTCAAACGCTTGCAAGTCTTGAAAACAATAAGGTTCTGCTATGGGATGTCGCAACAGGAAAACATAAATTTTCACTCCAAAAATCGAATAATCAATTCTATAGTCTGGCATTCAGTCCAGATGGAAACACATTAGCAACTGGACTGGAACGTGACAGGGGACATGGAACTCTTTACTTGTGGGATGTCGCCACAGGGAAAGAAATTAAACAGCTTAACAGCAATACAGATGCCATAATAGTTTTATTCAGTCCCGATGGAAACACACTTGCAAGCATGCATATTAGCTCATGGAACAATGATACTACAATCAATTTATGGGACACACAAAGCGGGAACATCAGAACTTCTATTTTGGGAGGACATATAAATTTAGCACAGAGTCTCTCATTCAGTCCCGATAGCTCTCTATTTGCACATGAAGTTAAAGAAAATATTTGGGTAATTTGGCGAGGTTAGGAAACCTCGCCAGCAGAATGGTGTGCCTGCATTATGCAAACAAGAAATTACCCGTTTAATTATTTAAACTTCATATGCAAATCGACAGAGTAGAGTTAACTTATGGGATGTCAATACAGGCGAATTCAAAAAAACGCTTACAGGACCCACCGAGGCAGTCTACAGCACCGCATTCAGTCCTGATGGACAGACGCTGGCAAGCGGAAGTAAAGACGGAACAGTCCGCTTATGGGATGTCAATACAGGTGAAAGCAAAATAACGATTGAACCACCAGCTGATACAAACACAATAACTCGCGTCACGTTCAGCCCCGATGGAAACACACTTTTGATAAACTCCGAAGAGACTGCTCGCTTATGGGATGTGAACACCAGCACATACAAAGCCGACATAAAAGGCATATCCGGTTCATTTACCCCTGATAGTTCCATACTCGCTACAGTAGAAAACGATACCGTCTACCTATGGGATGTGGAAACCGCCAGAGCAAAAGCTGCATTTGCTCTGTATCAAAATCCGAATCCGAATAGTCAGATCAATTACAGCAATCACGTATTGTTCAGTCCCGATGGGAACACCCTTGCAGCGTATGGTCATCAAACGAATTATCATTATGATGGGTATATCAATCTTTGGAATCTTCAAAACACAAACCGAGTGCGTATCACACCCTACAAAAGCGTGTCACCCGCAAATGGACAAACTTTTACTATCAACATCGCCATTGAGAACGGACAGAACGTCGGCGGATACCAATTCAGTGTTATATATGATGCAAATGTCGTTCGCTATGTCGGCAGTGCAAACCAAGATTATCTGCCTGATGGTGCTTTTCCGATACCTCCCATAGAAGATGAGAATAAAATCACTCTCGCCGCAACTTCTGTTGACGGAACAGCAAACGGGGATGGTAACCTTGCAGACATCACGTTTGAAGTCCTTGACATAAAAGCCACAACATTAGTGCTTACCGATGTTATCCTTACAGATAGCAACGGGAATATCTTACCACACCTCTTGTTCAATACAGGTATCGTCATAGACCCACAACTCAGACCAGAAGATGTCAACAGTGACGGCATCGTGAATATTACCGATTTAGTTCAAGTCGCTTCAAGGTTTCATCACAGCACAGACATTGATAAAGAGGACATCAACAAGGATGGCGTTGTCAATATCGTTGACCTCGTAAAAGTCGCAGCAGCACTCGGAGCAGGTGAAAATGCACCCGCATTACATGCACAAACACACACGCGCATCGCAGCAAAAAATGTGTACCATTGGATACACCTTGCAAAACAGATCAATGGACAAGATGACATATTTCAGCGCGGACTGCAAACACTCGAACGTTTGGCGCAAGCATTAGTCCCAAAAGAAACTGCCTTACTCCCAAACTACCCGAATCCGTTCAACCCAGAAACCTGGATACCCTATCAACTCGCGAATCCCGCAGATGTCAGTATCTCTATTTACGCAGCAGATGGAAAGGTTATCCGAACACTAAAACTTGGGAATATGCCAGCAGGAACGTATCAAAACCGAAGTCGTGCTGCACATTGGGATGGTAAAAACGTAGTCGGTGAACCTGTCGCAAGTGGTTTGTATTTCTATACACTCACGGCAGGCGATTTCACAGCAACACGCAAAATGTTAATACGGAAATAGACACATGGCATCGCATAGTATCATCTTGACATAATACCCCAACACTGCTAAATCCAAAAACACAAACAAACAGATCGGAGGATCAACTCATGAATTTCAAACAAAAGTTAGGATATATGTTTATCGGGTGTCTATTCACAATCACAGGATACATCTTCGCATCACTGGGTGGTATTACCACACATGCACAAAAAGATGAACAGGTGATTGATAAAATCGTTTGTAAGCGGTTAGAAGTTGTCAACGCAGCAGGAAAGAACGGTGTCGTCATCGTTGCGACTGAAGATAGCGGACTTATAGCTGTCAGCAACGCAGCAGAAAAGCCAGTTGCTGTCATCACTGCGATTGAAAATGGCGGGACTATAGGAGTCCGCAACGCAGTAGGAACGGATTCTGCTCATATCATAGCAACTGAAAATGGCGGGACTATAGGAGTCCGCAACGCAGCAGAAAAGACAGTTGTAGGCATCACTGCGACTGAAAATGGCAAGGGGGGTATAGTCGTCCGCAACGCAGCAGAAAAGACAGTTGTAGGCATCACTGCGACTGAAAATGGCGGAGGGATAGCCGTTAGCAACGTTGCAGGAAAGCCAGTTGTCGACATCGTTGCGACTGAAAATGGCGGGGGGATAGTCGTCAGCAACGTTGCAGGAAAGACAGTTGCTGGCATCGGTGCGACTGAAGATGGCGATGGGGTTATACGGTCCTACAAAGGCGGTTGGAGAAACCACTAAACTCACATAAGCAACGCCGCAACAATGAAAGGAATTGCCAGTTGAAATCCCCTAAACACCCCGAATCCGTTAACTATGATAGCCTTGAAACCGTGACACTGATGAGAACCTTCTCACCGCCACTCATCTTTGTCACGGCAAGAGGTATGAAAAAGGTTGACACATTCAATCACGATATTTATACTATTCACACCTATGTCGGTACTTCAGAATTACTCTGGTTGCTATCTATTATTAAACGCAATTAGTAGTTTTGGAATTTTCCTTTAGCGGGTTTAGTTTCACAAAATCTTTCTATTACGATTGATAACTACTAAACCGAACAAAGTTAAAATCTTTGGTTCTTTTTATGTGCAATATCAGTAGGAGGAACTAAAGGTCCCATTTCCCAGCCTCTCATATTTGCAATATCAGCAAGATCTTCACGAAACTTCTCGCGCTTATTTTTAGTATTTGGATGAGGTATTAGTAAAATCAGAGAGTGTGCGATATTTCCATATTCTGGCTTATATTTCACATATATATCATGACCTTCTACATTTACTTTATTAAGTATATCTTCAACGATAAGCAATATGATTCCGTCTGTGTCATATTGCTGGGTCTCTGTAGGATCAAAATTCCGGTTGCAAGCTCTGTCAGTAGACGGTTGACGGTCCCTATCCAAAAATGCATGAGGAGTTACTTTTAGTTCTCCTGATATATCATAGCAATATCTACGCTCATTAGGATGTGTGTTTTCTTTATGTATTGGAATTCTACGATAAAGTTTTTCATTCTCTTCAATTTCACCCTGTTTAATATTATTCGTCATTAATTAACCATTTCCATATTGATATGCAGTTTTCATCATCAAGATTGCCTTCTTCAGACTGCATATCATCAACTGAAGTAAGTTTTTTTCTATATGTTAAACTATTACTTCCTATGTGAATGTATAATGATTTGCTTCCATTATACCATCCTGTACAAATACAACCGTCTTCGTCACTGTATATAAAGGGTTCAACCCACACATAACTTGCCTCATCCAATAAATTTAAAAGTGTCGATATAAATGATTCGGCTTTTAAGAGTGTAGACTGCTTTGGTTTTTTTAACCCATACCCTTCCCAATCGTATTCAGATTCTACAAGTGATCTCAAATCTTCATATATTTTCTCTAAACGACTATCTATAATTTTTGGTCTATATTGGTTCATAAAAACGATTGCGACTGGTAATTTGATTTAATCCTATAGTATCTATAACATTATCAATATTGCCATCCTGTGTAAATGTAAAGTTTGCACCATATCCTGTAACAATAGTATTTATTGCCCCTTTGAAAATTTTCAAAGCAGATGATTCCAGAATAGAAAAATCCTCACACTCATTCAAATGGAAAGTCAGCATTCCATCAGTAAATATGAGTTTTAATCCTCTGTTTTCAAAGGATATAGTAACTGGAGAAAGTCTAACTGAATGCGTATCACTCATCTGAACAGAGACTTGGACCCTTTCAGGCTCTCTATTTAGTTGTCCATTTGAATCAAAGAAATTATTGTTAAGCCATTTAGGACTAAAAATGTTAGGATTCCATCCACCCAATATAACGAGTGAACTGGAATTATAGTCTAATTTCATAAAGATATTCCTTATTATTCATTGATCATCAACACCATTTATTTTTTTTTTTAAAGTTTATCATAAAAATGATAGTTTATCAAGCAGGAATTATCTTTCTATCCGTATATCGTCTTGACATAATACCCCAACACTGCTAAATTGAAAAACACAAAAAACAGATCGGAGGATCAACTCATGAAATTCAAACACAAGTTAGGATATATGTTTATCGGATGTCTATTCACAATCGCAGGGTACATCCTTGCATCACTGGGCGGTATTACCACACACGCTCAAAAAGATGAACAGATGCTTGATAAAATCGTTTGTAGAGAATTGGAAGTTGTCAACAAGGAAGGGAAAGTCGTTGCTGGTATCGTTGCAACTGAAGCTGGCGGGGGTATAGCCGTCTTCAACGCAGCAGAAAAAGGAGTTATCGGCATCATTGCAAATAAAGATGGCAATGGATCTATATCTGTACTCAACGCATCAGGAAAGGGAATTACCGGAATCGGTGCAGATAAAGATGGCAATGGGGTTGTATCTGTCCAAAACGCAGCAGGAAAGGGAGTTGCTATCATGGCTGTAGATGAAGATGGCGATGGGTTTATACAGACCTACAAAAACGGCTGGAGAACTCACTAAACTCACAAGAGCAAACACCGCGATTATGAGGAATTGCCCCTTGAAACCCCCAAACATCCCGAATGCGTTGATTACACAGTAAACCTTGATATACTTATGAACGTTCTACCTCTTGAAATATAACAGAAAGGTGGTGAGAAGCATGGCAAAGTCTAAAGGCGGAAAAGGCGGTAACACGCGCTATCCACAGAACAAGCCATCAACAACCGGTAATAAGTCTGGTGGTGGACGGAGCAATAACACAGCAAAAGGCAGTGGCAAAGCATCGGGCGGTAAAGGCAAGAAATAATCAACGCAACGCAATCTCATAAAGCAGGCACGGACAACATCCGCGTCTGCTTTATTGTTATGGTTACACGATAAAGCATAGGGGTGTGTAAATATTTTGTCACTCTATTTGTCAGAATCTTTATGCGTCCGTTTATGTACATTGCACTCCGCTGGAGTGCTGCTTGTTGACAATCCTTTTTCTATAGACATATTGCTCCGCTGGAGCCATGCCTTAAAACATTGAACTTGACACGTTTTTTTCTTACTGAAGATGTCAAAAGAAAACACTTAAATCTTTGCTGCACAAAGTGCTGTCAACCTTCCAGCACACGATTGGAGGCAGACAGCAGACATCCACAAGATCCGTGCAAGACCAAAATTAACTTGACAGGAACTGTGCAGGTTTGTTAAGATATACGTGTTATTTCTGAATAGACTTCTAATCGCACCAGTTTGGAATTGAAACATTGCTACTCACCCCTCGACCGATGTTGTATAACAACTTCTAATCACACCAGTTTGGAATGGTGTGCTAAATATTATACTAAGTTCATCATGAAGGTTTATAGACAAATATGCACTTTGAGAATGTTGAAACACTTGAATATAAACGCAACCGTACACAAGATCAAAAGTTATACCAATATGAATTATGGCTTGAAAACCAATTTGATGACCTTGCGCAACTGGAAGATAATTGGGACGAACATGGTTCCGAAAAACCAACCGATTTAACCCTAATCCACGCCAAACATGTTATAAACACATTGTTAGGTGTTGTCACTTCTGCCGGGTATCAGTGGCATCATCCGTTCATTTCGAGCGATGAAGATGGTGATGTAACAGCAGTATGGTACAATGGTGAACGGCAATTACACTTTCAAATCGGTGAAAATCAAGCAGATTTCTTCAGAGTTTGGGGAACAGACATTAATAACGAAATGGAAGTCAATGTTCTATTACCAAATAGTTATTTAGAGCATTGGAAGTGGTTAGTCATTGATGAATGTTAAAGAACTCGTGCAAGACGATGAGGAACTCTATAGAAGTGTACGAGGCGACTTGAAATATAAAGAGTATTCTATTCAAAACGGGAAACTCAGAATTGAATCTGCGGCTTTTATGGATAGATATCGTAAACCCTCTGTGGATAGAGCAAAGTTAAAGAACTTTGAACCTCATTTGTCTCAACAAAGTCCAACAGATGGAGTTGTGAGTCTAAAAACTATTGATGTCCGTACAGCAGTTGATGGTCATGCTGTAGATGTTATTGCTGATCCTACCTCCCAAAATCCCGCTCATGCCAAAATATCTATTGTAGACCTTGAACTTTTAGAATCGAAGAGCAAACAGAAGAAAGCGTTTAAATTGCTGCGAATTGCACTCGCTATTCTTGCAAATAAGAATGGATGTATAAAGATAGAACCAAAACAACCGTAATAAAACATTGGCATTTCTATAGGTCAATCTCCTTTTATTTGACTTCTCATCACACCCATTTGGAATTGAAACCCACCTATAAGCCTATCCGCATCTGCCTCTACAATCCGGGTGTGTAAAGTTTTTGCACAGAAGATTCAGGAGCATATCCGCCTCCTCCGCGCTTTCCGCGATTCAGACAGATTACGCGTCAGAGTCGCGGAATGCACGGAGAACACGGAGAACAGAGAAAAAGAGGGTTTTGCTAAAATCACCCTATAATCGTCAATTTAGCGATTCCCAAGACCATGCCTGTAGCACATTCTGTTAGATTGTGCCTCTTTCTACAACATTCATCCTTCATTACCCTTCTCCCTACCCATCCATCTGATATATCTGTAGCACATTCTGTTAGATTGTGCTTCTTCCTCCAACCCCCTTCATCCCTCATTCCTCTTCGCCTTACCCCATCCATCTGATATATCTGTAGCACATTCATCCTTGATTGTGCTTCTTTATACAACATTCATCCTTCATTACCTTTTCCCTACACCATCCCTCTTGATACTGCCGTAGCACATTCATCCTTGATTGTGCTTCTTTCTTCCACCCATACAACTCTCTAACCTTCCACCCTTTCACCCTTCCATCCTTCCATCTTCTTTTCTTCCAACCTTCCTCCAACCCCATTCATCCCTCCAACCTTCCACCCATACCCTCTTCCAACCTTCCAACCTTCCAACCTTCCAACCTTCCAACCATACCCTCTTCCAACCTTCCAACCTTCCAACCTTCCAACCTTCCAACCATACCCTCTTCCAACCTTCCAACCTTCCAACCTTCCAACCTTCCAACCATACCCTCTTCCAACCTTCCAACCTTCCAACCTTCCAACCTTCCAACCATACCCTCTTCCAACCTTCCAACCTTCCAACCTTCCAACCTTCCAACCATACCCTCTTCCAACCTTCCACCCATACCCTCTTCCAACCTTCCATCCTTCCCTCTTCTCCCCACCCCATCCATCTTGACATTACTGTAGCACATTCATCCTTGATTGTGCTTCTTTCTCCAACATTCATCTTTCATTATACTTCTCTGTACTAAATTAACGCATAAGGGGTTATGCTAAAATCAACGCCAACTTGTGAAAGTAAACTTGAAATGCACAAGAAACCCCTTCCGCGTCCTCCGCGTAATCCGCGATTCAGACAAATAGAGTGCAATACTTTACACACCCTTTCAACACTATCCGTATATTGTCTTGACATAATACCCCAACACTGCTAAATTGAAACACACAAAAGACTGATCGGAAGAGTGATAAATATCGTAACAACTATACATATAACATCACAACAATATGAAAGAAGGAAGTATCAATGAAGAATGATTTTTCAGATTATGACAATGCTATTCGGCTCAATCCTGATGATGCCACGGCATACCGCAGTCGGGCAATGGCAAAGGCTGACTTAGGACAACATGCTGCTGCGATCGCGGATTATGACATCGTTATTCGGCTTGAACCTGATGATTCCACGGCATACCTCAATCGGGGAGTTGCAAAGTATCACTTAGGGCAGCATGCTGATGCGATCGCGGATTATGACATCGTTATTCGGCTCAAACCTGATGATGCCTCGGCATACATCAACCGGGGAGTTGCGAAGATGGAGTTAGGACAACACACTGATGCGATTGCGGATTTTGACACCGTTATTCGGCTCAATCCTGATAATGTCTCGGCATACATAAATCGGGGAGTTGCGAAGATGGAGTTAGAACAGTATGCTGAGGCGATTGCGGAATATGACACTGCTATTCGACTCGAACCTGATCGTGCCACGCCATACCTCAACCGGGGGTTTGCGAAGATTCAGTTAGGACAACACGCTGATGCGATTTCGGATTGTGAAATCGTTATTCAGCTCAATCCTGATAATGCCTCTCCATACCTCAATCGAGGACTTGCGAAGATTCAGTTAGGACAATACGCTGCTGCGATTGCGGATTTTGACATCGCTATTCGACTCGAACCTGATGATGCCACGCCATACCTTAATCGGGGAATTGCGAAAGCTGAATTAGGTCAAACATTGGAAGCGAAGCAAGACATCCAAACTGCTTTACAGCTTGCGATAAAAGCAGGCGATGCAGAACAGAAAACTAAAGCCGAGAAAGCACTGCGTAATCTTAATGAATGAATAGGAACACTTTATGTAATATGAGATGACACTATCCTCTAACTGTAGGACATCTAAGAAGGTTTTACAAAGTAAACTGTGCTATGCTTGATAACGTTCAATTATTCTAAATCGCTTTGAAATGGGGTGTTCTTCGTGACAAAATCTAAAGGCGGGAACTTGAATCTTAAGAACATTACAACAGCATTATTGTTTGCAACAGTAGTTGTAATAGTCATCATTGGATGCGACAGACACCTGTCAAACCCGATACTAAATGGTACGGGAGACCCAGATCCACCCATGAGTATCGGTGAGAGGGAAAGTGGTACCCTGTACAAACTGGGTGAGGTGTTGGTACAGTATGATTATCGGACATTTACTGAGATGATAGATACCACACCCACACCAATAGTAGTGGTAAATGAATTCCTCATCAGCAAAGGATACACACCGAGAATAGTAAATATCTTTTCTCACTTCAATGTTGAGGTCATAGATATCGGCGAAGACATTGACCCGGCATTTATGTTTGAGGAGTTGAAAGCACTTCCTGGTGTGATTGATGTACAACGAAACATTCTGTACGACATACTTGAGCGACTTTCAGGAGATATCCCGATTCCTGTCACGCCCAGCATTTTAGCAGAATAATCTTTATGCCCCCTGCATTGTTATGTAGGGCTTTACATATTTCTGACACAAGAATAAAAACCGGCAGACGCGCACATTTGAGGGAGGTTAGGCACCCTCCGAGTGCCATGTTGTCGTATTGACATAAAACCGCAACACTGCTATATTGAGAAACACAAAAAACAGATCGGAGGATCAACTCATGAAATTCAAACAAAAGTTTCGGCTTAATCCTGATGATGCCAATGCATATTTCAATCGGGGAATGGCGAAGTCTGAATTAGGACAATACGCAAAGGCGATTAAGGATTATGACAATGCTATTCGGCTCAATCCTGATAATACCAAAGCATACCTCAACCGAGGTGCAGCAAAGACTTATTTAGGACAGCATGCTGATGCGATTGCAGATTATGACATCGTTATTCGGATCAATCCCGATGATGCCTCGGCATACCTCAACCGGGGATTTGAAAAGATTCAGTTAGGACAGCACGCTGATGCGATTGAGGATTTTGAAATCGCTATACAACTCGCACCTGATGATGCCTCGGCATACCTCAACCGGGGAAGTGCAAAGCATGACTTAGGACAGCACGCTGATGCGATTGCGGATTATGACATCGCTATACAACTCGCACCTGATGATACCACGGCATATCTCAACCGGGCACTTACGAAGATTCAGTTAGAACAATACGCTGATGCAATTGAGGATTGTGAAATCGTTATTCAGCTCAATCCTGATAATGCCGAAGCATACCAATATAGGGGAATGGCGAAGTTTGGGTTAGGACAACACGCTGATGCGGCTGCGGATTTTGACTTCGCTATTCGGCTCGAACCTGATGATGCCAAAGCATTCCTAAATCGGGGACTTCTGAAGTATCGGTTAGGACTACACGCTGATGCGATTACGGATTTTGACTCCGCTATTCGCCTCAATCCTGATTTTGCCTCGGCATACTACAATCGGGGAAATGCGAAGACTGAGTTAGGACAGCACGCTGCTGCGATTTCAGATTATGACTCTTATATCCGACTCAATCCCGATTTTGCCAAAGCATACCTTAGTCGGGGAAATGCGAAGACTGAGTTAGGTCGAACATTGGAAGCGAAGCAAGACATCCAAACTGCTTTACAGCTTGCGATAGAAGCAGGCGATGCAGAACAGAAAACTAAAGCCGAGAAAGCACTGCGTAGTCTTAATGAGTGAATAGAGGCACTTTATGTAATGTAAATCATCGGGCGGTAAAGGTAAAAAGTAAACAACGCAACTCAGATTATCTGATGGAACGATAACTTGTATTGGGGATTTAGGTGAACTTGATAGGATAAACACATATATCAAGGCTATAGAAAATAACACCCCATATTGGGACCCGTCTGACAGAATCATGCCGAATAGTGAGGATGCAGGTAAATGATCCCAAAGACGCGGTCGCTTGCGTAACGCATTATCAACTCTATTTACACGACAGGGTGAGATAAGCAAAATATCCCAAATCAATAACACCTTTGAAATTGCACTATTCTATAACTGGGGTATGTAAAGTTTTTGCACAGAAGATTCAGGAGCATATCCACCTCCACCGCGCTTTCCGCGATTCAGACAGATTACGCGTCAGAATCGCGGAATGCACGGAGAACACGGAGAACACAGAAAAAGAGGGTTTTGCTAAAATCACCCTATAATCGTCAATTTAGCGATTCCCAAAACCCATGCCTGTAGCACATTCTGTTAGATTGTGCTTCTTCCTCCCACCCCCTTCATCCATCATTCCCCTTCTCCTTACCCCATCCATCTTGATACTGCTGTAGCACATTCATCCTTGATTGTGCTTCTTTCTTCCACCCATACAACTCTCTAACCTTCCATCCTTCCATCCTTCCATCTTCTTTTCTTCCAACCCTCCTCCCACCCCTTTCATCCCTCATTCCCCTTCTCCTTACCCCATCCATCTGATATATCTGTAGCACATTCTGTTAGATTGTGCTTCTTCCTCCAAACCCCTTCATCCATCATTCCCCTTCTCCCCACCCCATCCATCTTGATACTGCTGTAGCACATTCATCCTTGATTGTGCTTCTTACTCCAACCCCATTCATCCATCATTACCCTTTTCCCTACACCATCCATCTTGATACTGCTGTAGCACATTCATCCTTGATTGTGCTTCTTTCTTCCACCCATACAACTCTCTAACCTTCCACCCTTCCACCCTTCCATCCTTCCATCTTCTTTTCTTCCAACCTTCCTCCAACCCCATTCATCCCTCTAACCTTCCACCCATACCCTCTTCCACTCTTCCAACCTTCCACTCTTCCAACCTTCCAACCATACCCTCTTCCACTCTTCCAACCTTCCACTCTTCCAACCTTCCAACCTTCCAACCATACCCTCTTCCACTCTTCCAACCTTCCACTCTTCCAACCTTCCAACCTTCCACTCTTCCAACCTTCCAACCTTCCAACCTTCCAACCTTCCAACCTTCCACTCTTCCACTCTTCCACTCTTCCACCCTTCCAACCATACCCTTCTCCCCACACCATCCATTCTGATACTGCCGTAGCACATTCATCATTTAACGATCTGTTTCTTCCTGTAATGGTAACAGCTGTGATGGTATCGTTATGCTCCTACCTGTTAGGGTCCTAACGCTCGTGGTTTCGCGTCTTTTTAGGATGCCAAACAACCTTTTTTCATAATAGGATAAATCCGATAGCGGGTGTGCAACTTCTGAAAGTTGTCTATAGTAGTTTCTATCAATAATGAGTAATCCAAATAAGAAATGAAGTTTTGTGATATTCACTACGTCTGAAGCTGTGTGCCTGTTTGCCCACAACCCTCCTTTTGATGTTGACTATGATCGGTTATCGATCTATAGAATCGTCAAGTGAAAAGCGTAACACACCCCGTTTTCTTGTTCCGACATAAAGCGTATCCCCATCAACATCAATACATGTAACAGTACGCGCCATTGAATGATGAATTTTCGGAATAACTTGTTCCCACATAGTCATACCATTATTCACTCGGTATATTTTTCTCCCTGCTTCACCATATACCGTTGTCCCTTCCACAGCAAACATAGTAATAATGAGTGGTTTGCCTTTTGCACCGGTGAGTATGTGCCAATCAGTTCCGTTAGTTGACATCACAACACCTTTATCGGTTGCCACATACACATAGTCGCCAGCGAAAACTATCGCCTTGTAGTGATCTATAGGATATGGAAGGTTTCCTGTAACATCAGTCCAAGTCATGCCGCCATCAAGTGAACGCATCAGTTGACCTTCTTTTTCTCCAACGTAAACAGTGTCTCCAGACACTGCAAATCTGAATCCTATAGCGTCTATAAAAAAATTATTTGCATAGCAAAAAGAATAATCAACACTTACACCTTTATCCAGTAATCCTGTGTTGAACCATTGCGTATTACCGGGTTTCCATCTATAGAGTTGATAGTTGTATTCAACATAGTAAGTCCCATTGCTAACTGCTATACCCCCAAGCTGCGATTCGCAGAACCCCCCATCTCCATGCGACACATTTCGTTCCATAAAACCGGTAGGACGATTTAATTGCGGGTTTTCTTTATGCGGATCAATTTTGTCTAAAATTGGCATTTCAGAACTATTGATGAGACTATTGTCTTTGATGGAAAGACGGAAAAAACGTGGTGCACCCAATTGATCATCTCTAACGAAAATATCTCCATTGGATTCTATAATACGTGTGATAAAACCTGTATCACCTTTAACAAGTGTCCAAGATGCACCTCTGTCAGTTGAATGGACAAATCCATTTACCGAATTGGCGTAAAGCGTGCCGTCAAGAGCAATCAATTGCCAAACATCTGTGTTTACGAGACCGGTATTGAATGGATGCCACGATTTACCGCCATCTGTTGTACGATGTATTCCGTAGTTTCCACTTCTGTAGTAGGTGTCCTCATTTACCTTGACTATCGCAAAAGCATTTCCTAAAGCATGTGTGTCTACGGTATGCCATGTTTCCCCAGAATTTGATGAATGGTACTGTTTCTTTAGATCTACAAGCATCACCTTATTTGCGGTTACCATGATTTTCAGCGGTCTGTATCCAACTGATTTATGTGTTGATTTAGCAACCTTTTCCTTTTTGTCATTTTTATTTAGCAAATTCACATTGAATAAATTGGTTATAGAGAGTTCTTTCTTATCTGTATTGTTTTTTCTCGGTGTAATGTTATCCCAAGTAACGCCATGATCACTTGATACGAAAAGTGCCCAAGTCAAATCAGTTTTTGATCGTGCCCGATCAATTTCACGTGTTATTTCCCAAGGTGTTTCCTCTAATTCTACATAAGAATCTTCAGTTATTAGGTGTATGGGTTTATTACCTAAAAACAAGCGAAAGCCATTTTCAATATGATAGCTTCTGGCAACATAGATGACATTATCTTTAACTTCCATAGATATAATGGGTAAATATGTACTTTTTTCACCTATTTCATCAAGGAATATTTGTTTCCATGTGTTTCCATTCAGACGATAAAGTCCTTTATTGGTACCGACGAAGACTGTTTTATCTATCACAGCAATTGCGCGAGGTTCAACGTTTAGGTATTTATTGTCAAATGGTGTCAACCGAACCCATGTTGCGCCATTGTCATCTGAACGGTATACCCCGTTATCACCTGAAAGGTGAAATTCATCATTAAGACACAGATAGAATGTCTGATCCAGAATTGTCATATCAATAAGTCCACCTCCAGGATGGTCAGAGAGTGTTTTCCATGTTTTCCCTCTATCTTTTGATGACACGATTTTTTTATCTGTGGCAAGATACAGTATACCGTCTTTTTCTACCATTGGTCCGGATCGCATTCCGCTCATCTGTTCTCTGTATGCGAATATATCACGTGGGTAGATGCGAGTCCAGGCTGTTTCATCATCTGTGAGTTCATAGATTCCGCTTTGTGTACCTGCAAATACATCGCCATCGCTTGTTGCATAGAGATTAACGACTTCACCCCCTACGGGTCCATTTGTTTGACTCCATTGTCCTTTCTTGTCTGAAATACCATTTTTCTTTTGTGTCGCATCAGTAAGCACTGTGTCAGAATTTTGTCCTATACTGCTGCTATCAGGGGTTACATCTGTAGCTCCAACTCTGTTTTTAACCGTTGGTTCTGTTGGAGAGTTCAAAACTATGTGCGCGTCAACAATTTCAATCGTTTGTTCTGATTGTGCGTTTAAACTATACGGTTTCTGAAAACGATTTGCGTATTGCATCCCAGATCCGATTAGCAATAAAACAATTATTGCCGATACTGCGGATATTCCTAACGGTAGTAAAGGTTTACATCCAGACGGTGTTGACTGCTTTAGTTGTGATATTTTCTTCAGGATATTCTCTGTCGTATGTGTTGGCAGTTGGAAACTGCTAAGGTTTTCTTTAATCATTGCTTCTTCCTTTTTCAATTTGTTCCGTGCGCGGTGTAGGCGACTCCGCACGGTATTTGGCGATACTCCCAGAAACTTCCCAATATCTTCACAGGTCATTTCTGCAATGTAATACAGATTCACGACTGTCCGTTCACTTTCTTGCAGCTGACTGAGCAATTTTTGAACGATAGAACGGTGTTCTTCTTTTACCGCCTCTTCGCGTTGTTGGGACATATATTCTGTATAATATACCTCTTCCAACTCAACAGGATTTGTCTCGTCCATTGATTGTGTTTCAATCTTTTTCTTTCTGTGCCACTCGATACACTTTCGGTTTGTAACGACATAAAGCCATCCTGCAAATTGTCTGTAGTGTTTGAAGGTATGGAATTTTTGGTATGCGGTGATGAAAACATCTTGTGTAATTTCTTGTGCGATGTGAAAATCACCAATTTTCTGCCATGCAAGGGTGTGTACCTGCTCTTGATATTTTTCTACAAGTTGTGCAAAAGCGTGTTGATCACCATCTAATGTGCGTTGAATTAATTCAGCATCATCGTTTTTCATCGTATCACCTTCGGACAGAATAGAAATGTAATTACAAAAAATAGAACTCTTTATAATTAATAACGCGATTTTGTGGTATAGAATTGCATATATTTGAAAAAAAAGCAAATTTGGAGGGAAAAGGGGGTGTGTAAACTTTTTGTCACTAAACCTTCAAAACCTTCACCAATAATAGGCATTCTGTTAGATTGTGCCTCTTTGTAGCACATTCTGTTAGATTGTGCCTCTTTTGTAGCACATTCTGTTAGATTGTGCCTCTTTGTAGCACATTCTGTTAGATTGTGCCTCTTTTGTAGCACATTCTGTTAGATTGTGCCTCTTTTGTAGCACATTCTGTTAGATTGTGCCTCTTTTGTAGCACATTCTGTTAGATTGTGCCTCTTTTGTAGCACATTCTGTTAGATTGTGCCTCTTTGTAGCACATTCTGTTAGATTGTGCCTCTTTTGTAGCACATTCTGTTAGATTGTGCTACAGGCATGGTTTTGGGAATCGCTAAATTGACGCATAAGGTGCGGTTTGCTAACCAATGCAGAATATCACACGCGTATTCTGCCGGATTTCTAACAGAGATTGAAATATTACCCAATTTAAAACTTTAACTTCATGTGAAGTGCTATTAATCCGCGCAATCCGTGTCATCCGCGATAATCCGCGATTCTGACAAATAGAGTGACAGAATATTTACACACCCGGAAAAGGTGATTTTTCAAAGATGAGGAGAGAATATAAGCAGAATATAAACAGTTCATTGCTCAATCCGAATCTTATACACGCCGCTACCGTAAGTACCAGCGTAAAGAAAGCCGTCAACTACTGCTAAGGATGAAACTTGTTGGCTAAGTGAACCCATCGACTTCCAGTGTTGTTTCTCTTCTATCCATTGGAAAACACTTGTACCATTTGGCAAAGTGCTGACATACACCTCAGTCCCATCTGTTCCGATTGATGTAGCAGATGTATCATCCAATCCATCGTTGATGGATGTCCAAGTATCGCCTCCATCCATGGAACGAAATACCCCCTTGTTCCAAAAGGTTGCATATAGCGTTGAACCAATCCACTTGAGATCGGACAAACCACCATCAATCATTTCTGCTGTGTGAATAGGCTCCCAGCGGTTCTCTTTAAAACGGTAGATTTCACTATCTCCAGTAACCGCAATCACGTACTCACTATTTGCAGACAGCATCGCGATATAGTGATGTTCCAAGCCAAGTTTGGTAAGACCCATTTCCTGATCCCACTGAAAGACCCCACTTTCCCATGTGCCCATATAAAACGTATTGCCAACTACATCCATACTTTCAATAGAAGGCAAGTCCATATCTGTGAAAAGTTTAACCAAAGTGTTGTTTTCTCTATTCAACCTATAAACACCCCAACCTTCATCATCAAGATGAGAATGAGGTGGAAGAAATTTATCATCACCAAAGGAAGCACCAATGTAGAGCTCTCCATCTGATACACAAAAGGTTGGAGAAAAGTAAGCAAAATTGCTCTGCTTTGAAGGATCGTTTATAGGCAGCCATGTATCTCCACCGTCAGCAGAACAGACAATGTTTTTACCAACAAAAGTGTATAGTTTGTCCCCAATAACCTCTAATTTGCTGACAGATGTATTAATTATGCCTGTGTTGCATTCTACCCAAGAATCCCCAGCATCTGTTGTGCGAAACACTCCATTACCTAATGTGCCCATGAAAACAGTATTATCATTGATTGGCAACACTGTTGAGACCTCACCTTGCTTTATCCCATCATTGATTTGAGTCCAGGATTTTCCATCTTTTGACTGCAAAACACCTGTGCCGTGTAGTGTACTAACATAGATGTAGTCGTCAAGAATCACAATATCACTGATTTCATCATGTGTTCGGATAGCAGGGACGCGTTGCCATGTGTTGCCAATATCAGTAGAAAAGTATAATGAATTCTCCGTGCCAACATAGATCTTATTCCCCTTTTCCGCGATTGCAGTAACACCCCAGGATCGCCCTGGTGGATTGGACAATCCAGTATTAACAAATGTCCAGTTGTTTCCATTATCAGTGGAGCGG
Source organism: Candidatus Poribacteria bacterium (assembly GCA_965205065.1). Taxonomy (GTDB): domain Bacteria; phylum Poribacteria; class WGA-4E; order WGA-4E; family WGA-3G; genus MSPOR6. The sequence goes on from CBDBFT010000001.1 coordinate 1,434,060, forward strand.
AAAATACCTGCCCTCTCTGTCCCCGCAAGGAGCACACCATCAATCGTTTCATAAAGCGTGAGTATCTTGCCACCGTAAGGTCCATTCGTCTGTCTCCAAGTGCCTTTGAACTTAGTTCTTTCAGCATCATCGGATTGTGCTGCAGTGAGTAGTGGAGTATCGGGGTTCTGTGCTCCAAAACCTATTAGTAGCATTACTATGATGGCTGAAGCAGCAGAAACTGCTAAAGGTACTAATGGTTTACTTCCTGATGGCGTTGCTGGATTAAGACGTGAAATTTCCTTAAAATAGGTTCTGATTTTCATAAGTTAATCCCCTTTGTATTCTTTTGCTTTTGAGACAATTTTCTCCCAATCCCATAGCAGTACTGTACCATCATCGCTGCCACTTGCAAGGACTTTCCCGTCGTGTGAGAATGTCAACGTTGTACTACCTTGCGTATGTCCTGTGAGAGTTGTTAATTCACCACCTGTCTCTATATCCCATACTTTAATTTGAACATCCCAAAAATCCCTACCTGCAGCAACAAGAGCGGTTCCGTCAGGTGAAAACGTAAATTCGTTGTAATATTCACCTACTTTATATTTATCAGGAAGTTTACTGCCTACAATTGCTTGTGCTGCATCCAATCTCCGCAAATTTAACCCATGATGGTTCCCAAATGCAATAGTGCCGCTATCTGGTGAAAATGAGAAGCCGACAGTAGACCAAATGTCAAGGATAGGGTCAGGATCGATCGAGTGCAGGTCCCATACCGTTGTTCCATAAGAGGATTGCGCAGCAAGCTTTTTCCCATCGGGTGAAAACACTAACCTTTTTGCGGTATAGCCTTTTGTATCAAAATGGAACAGTTCATTTCCGGTGATTACATCCCATCCCCGAATCCCTCTTGAAATGCTACCTGAAAGAATTTTGTTATCTGGCGAGAATGCTAAAGCTCCAAATATACCTTTCTGCGAAAATACGGGAAGTTCAAAACCTTTGTTGAGTTCCCACAATTGAATAGGTTTATGTCCCCTGGATTTTTCCCAGTTTTTAAATCGATAAGGAATGGACACTAATGTACCATTATAACCTTGACAGGCAAAGAGTTTGGCATCCGATGACAAGGCAATTGCTTGAGTCAAATCACTCTGACCATCCGCAAAAGTTTTCAGGTATCGGTGGTTCTTTAGACTCCACACATCAATTGTGCCATCAAAGGCAGCAATTGCAAGGTTGGTATCATTTTCAGTAAATGCGATTGATTTTACCGATTTTTTATGACCACTTGTAAAAGTAGTTATTTCTTTTCCTGTGCCTGGATTCCAGAATCGGATAGTACCATCGTCGCTACCACTCACAAGTGTGTCCCCATCCGGTGAGAAAACTAATGCACAGATTCCACTTGTATGCCCTGTGAGTGTTGCGCGCTCGCTTCGACTACTTACATCCCAGAGCTTGATTTTCTTTTTTACATCCCCACTGGCAACTGTTTTGGCATCAGGGGAGAACGCTACAGTCGACACCGCGACTTTATGTCCTTTGAACGTAGCAAGTTTGGATCGCTTATTGATATTCCACACCTGCACCGTTTCATCTAAGCTTGCACTTGCAAGCAATTTACCATCTGTAGAAAGATCAAGTGCCGAAATTTCTGCCGATGGCACATTGAAAACGTCTGAGGCAATCTCTCGGATAAAACCATCTCCTGAGAAAGAACTCGAATGTCCCTTAAGTTCAGCAATTTGCTCTCCGGTGTCGGTCCATAAAAGTATTTTTCCATCCTTATTTCCGCTGGCAAAAGTACTACCGTCTTGCGAAAACACAATTGCAACATCAACAGGCCCTTCATGCTCATCTAACAATATGCGTCCGGTATTAACATCCCAGTGTTTAATTCTATATATGTCTTCCACACCGACAAGTTTTTTACCATCTTTAGAAAAAGCCAATGATGCCATTGAATAGATGTTATCGGTTAATTTTAGTGTTGTGTGTTTTCTCCCAGTCTCCAGTTCCCACACTTGAACAATTCGGTTTTTAATTCCACCACTTGCCAGCAATTTTCCATCTGGTGAGAATGCAAGCGCGTTGACTTTACCAGTATGTCCTGTGAACAAAGCGGTCTCTTTCCCACTTGCGACCTCGTATAACCACACCCCTACATCCGTACCTACTGCAAGGCGTGTACCATCCGGTGAAAACCGCATAATATTAATGCCACCTTTACCGAGGCGTGCAATTGCACCTTCCGGCAATCCAGCTTGTGTGTTGTCTTGTGCGAATCCATTTAGGCATATCGCAGCAGTCAGAAAAAGTAAGGTAAAATAGATATTGATTTTCATAAGTTAATTCCCTTTGTAATCTTTCGTTTTTGAGATAATTTTCTCCCAGTCCCAAAGAAGAACTGTGCCGTCCATACTACCGCTGGCAAGGGTTTTCCCATCGTGAGAAAACCCTCAATGTTTCAATAGGTTCTGTGTGTCCTGGAAGTGAACGGAGTGTATCGCCTGTCATGATATCAATTATCTCAATGAAATCTGAGGGAAATTGCATAACAGGAGAGACTTTTGAAACCAGAAGTATAGATCCATCAGGAGAGAAAGTAATAGCCGAACCTTGCGCTGTATTCTCTCCTCTGGGACTAATTAATTGCAACATCTTCCCCGTTTCAGTATCCCATAGATGTATATCAAAAAAATCTATTGTTGCAAGCATGGTACCATTGCGTGAGAAAGTCGCTGTATCAGCACGCTTTTTAAGTATGTGTGAAATATCAGATGACTCTACATCCCAAATATGTGTCTCAAAAGGCGAACTTTCACCTTCTGCAACAAGTTCAGTGCCATCTGGTGAGAATGTAAGAGCATTGTCAATAGAAGGTAATTGTTTCGTTTTCTTGCCAGTTCTCACATTCCAAATAGCCATTCCATCACCCCCACCATATCTATTAGTTCTTGAAGCAATAGTCTTGCTATCAGGAGAAAAAACTATACTACCATAAGCATTGATAAGCGGAAGAAGTTCTTGACCGTCCTCAAGGTCCCAAATCTGGATTTTCTCATGTCTTTCATACTGGTATTCAGTATGCCACTCTTGCTTTGTATTAAAGACAATATTCCCTTGTTCTGGATGGCAAGCAAGTAGTGTTGCATCAGGTGATAGAGAAACTGCATGTGTTATTATCTGATGGGCATCGGTGAATTCCTTGAGTTTGTCACCTGTGTTGACATCGTAAATCTGTACAGTGTTGTTAAACATTGCGGCTGAAACCGTTGTACTATCCGATGAGAAAGCGACAGATCTAACCCACTCTGTATACCCAGAATCCAATGTAACTGGTTCCTTCCATGTATTTGGATTCCATAGTTTTATTGTACCATCTGCGCTGCCACTTGCAAATGTCTTTCCATCAGGTGAGAATGTAAGCGTCGTTATACTATTTGAATGATCCGCTAACTTTGTTTGTAGCCGTTTTCTACGTGTGTTCCAAATCCTGATTTCTCCATGTGAATCACCACTTGCAACGGTATCTCCGTTTTGTGAAAGAGCAACTGCTGTGATCCATGCCTTATGTCCTTTCAGGGTCGCTTTCCTCTTACGACTTTTTGTGTCCCACAATCGTACAGTCATGTCTTTACTTCCACTTGCAAATATGCGTCCATCTGCCGAGAATGCTAAGGCACGTATTTGCGGGTTCGGTTTTGAGAAGAGAGTGAACATTGGTTTGTGTCCATTGATATCCGCCTCTATGCTACCTGTTTGTGTATCATATAATGTGATATTACCATTCTCACTTCCTGTAAGAAATAGACTCCCGTCGTGCGATAATGTAGATGCGTGTGTATCCAAAATGGTATACTGTTGCTGTTCTGATTCAATCTGTTGTGAGTTTATATCCCAATAGGTAAATCGTCCTCTATGACTTACACCGATCAGTGTATTTCCATCTTTTGAGAAAGATAGTTCAATAACAGCATATATGGGAAAATGTTCCCATTCCACATAAGTACTGGGTTTTGAAGATGGTATTGATGGCAGGGCACGTCTGTTCTCTATATCCCAAAGTTGAATAATCGGGTTAAAATAACCGCCGCAAGCAAGTATACGGTTATCGTTTGAAAAAGCGATAGTATTGATCTGACCTAAAACCCTATTGGGGAGATCTATCTCTTCCTTCGTATTAATATCGTATAGTCGAACACCGATGTCACTGCCAACAGCAAGGAGAGAACCGTCAGGAGAGAAGCATAAGACGTTGATACCACCTTTTCCGAGACGCGCAATTGCATCTTCAGGCAGACCAACCTGTGTGTTGTCTTGACAGAATCCGATTGGAAGTATTACTACTATCAATAGAACTATGATGAAAAGTAGATATATGGTTTTCATACTTAAAAGCATAGCATAGCGTTCAGAAAAAAACAACCACAGAATAAACCTGCTTCCTACTTTCATCCAATCGAGGGGGTCTTATCCTGGAAATCTGTAAATCCTGAAAATCCTGGTTCAGACAAGTAACCAGAACTTTACGCACCCACTTCCAACGAAAACAATTGATAATCAAGGCAAGTTGTTCGCTAAATTGGCGGTTATGGTGCAATACTATTTTTTCGTAGAATGGAAGGTTTATTGTTTCTGATCAGATGGGGATGAAAGTGTATAAATATCTGAATCCTTTACCTTATATGGGTTTCCTCGCTTTGATTTGAGTGCCGTGAGATAGGCTTTACCGAGTTTTGCCAATGCGTTCTGTGTGAGTTGGGTTACACGTCCTTCGGATATGTTGAGTTCTTTTGCAATTTGCACGCCAGTAAGTTCTTTAAAGAACTTCATTTGAATGACCCGTTTTTCATTTTCGGTAAGTTTTTCAATGAGTTTGGGTAAACACTTTCGTAAAAAATTTACTTCAATTTGCTGTATCACACTATCTGCCATATTCTCAATATCACACGCCTGTGTCATCAATTCTGCTTCTAACGGATTTTGCTTGTCAGTTTCAGAGCATTCTTGATATGGGTAAGGTGTCTCTTGCAATAGTTTCCTCTGTTCTCGCCATAAGCGCATACAGACCTTTGCCTTGATAAAGGTAATGAAACTGGCACCGCTTGGATGGTTTGGGTCATAGTTAGGTGTTTCTTCAAGGATGGTCACAAATGCGATCTGTCGTAAATCTTCGTAGTGACTCTTCAGGTATGCGTTATTGCGACACACGCAAGAGACACAATGATCTATAGATGTTTCTGCTGAGAGCGGTTCATTTGGAACGATATTGAATGGACATCGTTCTCTGTGAGATGGATTTCCGTGGATTGTTTTCATCTCAGGTCACCCCATTTTTTCAGAATGTATGTATGTATACCTTATATTATATTACTTTGACAAGAAAATCTATAGTTTTTTTCAAATTTAAGTGAAATTTATCCATTTTAATGAAAAAAGTACTAAAGAATTTGAATCTTATGTGATATATATATTAAACCCTTATAGTGATTAAACCGTAATAGTGAGGTATATTCACATGGAAACTAAAGTTCGTATGAAAAATGACGTGATTATCATTGAACCTGCAAGTCGTCTGATTGGCACGTCTATAGTTGAATTGCGCGATACGATATATACTGAAATAGGTCATTGGCGGACACCCCGCATCCTTTTTGACTTTCATCGCACGCGAAGAATAGATAGTGGGGGGCTTGGTGTACTGCTCAGCACACTCGCTACTGTCAAGCAGAGAGATGGCAGTATTGGTGTGATAAATCTTTCAAAGATACAGAGCTTGCTGATGAAAAGCCATATTCTGCGGTACTTTGAACATTATGACGAAGAAAATACCGCAGTGACGTGTATGCTGCACACTATCTAAAGCAAACCACCTTGTCTGAACCTTGATTTGACCAGGATTTTCAGGATTAGAAGATAAGAGAATTTTCAGAAGAATAAAATACGAGAATATGGCTCTTATCCCGGGGAATGCCTAAATGGCATTCATACCGTTGATTTGAAAATCCTCTTATCCTGAAAATCCTGGTTCAGACAAAGAATGCATTGCCATCCTATCCATCTGATAGCACCAAAATCCTCTTATCCTGAAAATCCTGGTTCATTTCCCCACCCGAATACAACCTTATCCACCCATTCCTCATTTTTTGCATCAATTAACTTGATACGTCAAGCAAATTTGCGTAAAATGTACACACATTTGTGTGAAAGGATTGGATTTAAAACTTATGAGTCAAACAGCTGATGTACTTATTGAGGCATTACCCTATATACAAAGGTTCTATAATCGTAGAATAGTCATAAAATATGGGGGGGCAGCGATGGAGGAAGATAACCTTATCCATTCTGTCATGGAAGACATCGTCCTGATGAAATATGTGGGAATGCGTCCTATTGTAATACACGGTGGTGGACCGAGTATCAGTAAGTGGCTGGATAAAGTAGGAAAAGAGACAGAATTTGTGGAAGGTCTACGCGTATCGGATTCGGAGACAGTAGAAATTGCTGAAATGGTACTTGCTGGAAACATAAATAAGAGTATTGTTGCGCGAATCAACCAGCATGGCGGTCAAGCAATTGGACTCTCTGGAAAAGATGCTAATATGATTGTTGCCGAGAAACATACGCCACAAGTTATAGATGAACATGGAAATGAAATAACTGTTGATATCGGATTCGTTGGCAGCATAATTGGCGTCAATACGCAACCCATCATTACACTTGATGAAGCGGGTTATATTCCAGTAATTGCACCGAACGGTACGGGTTCTGATGGACAGACCTATAATATTAATGCAGATACGATGGCGGGTGAAATCGCTTCTGCACTACAAGCTGAGAAGTTAATCTTGCTAACAGATATGATCGGAATCTGTCAAGATTTAAATGACATTACGACACTCATGCCAACCATCCGAATGAGAGAAATAAATGCGCTAATTGATAATGGCACGATTTCAGGCGGGATGTTACCGAAAATAAGTGCCTGTAACACTGCCCTTCTCGGGGGTGTAGCAAAAACACATATTATTGATGGAAGAATTCCACATTCGTTATTGCTTGAAGTTCTGACTGAAGGTGGAATTGGTACAGAAATCATCAGATAATCTGGATTCAAATCTATGGAAAATCGTAAGAAGATAGCAGCCATTATTACGACATACTTTCCAAATTCACATGCAGATGTCATCGCAACAAAATATATGGAAGGTTTTCCTACTGATGAAGGATTACGGGAACCGCGTGTCAATCTCGTTTCCATTTTCCTTGACCAGATAGATGAACGCGATATAGGTGCCGCTTTAGCGGAAGCACATAACGTACCGATCTATCCAAGTATTCGTCAGACGTTGACACTTGGGGGAAATGAACTTGCTGTTGATGGTGTGTTACTTATCGGTGAACACGGCGACTATCCTCATAATGAGTTTGAACAGCACATGTATCCGCGCCGGTATATGTTTGAACAGATTTGTGGTGTCTTTGCATCAAGTGGTAGGTCGGTGCCGGTTTTCTGTGATAAACACCTATCGTATAATTGGAACGATGCAATTTGGATGTATGAAAGAGCAAGACATCTTGATGTTCCATTCATGGCAGGTTCTTCCTTACCAGTCTGTTGGCGGAAACCCTTTTTAGAACACGAACTTGGAACTTCGTTAGAGAATGCAATCGGAATTGGCTATGGTGGTGTAGAGTCTTATGGATTCCATGCCCTTGAGACTCTCCAATGTATGATTGAACGTAGGCAGGGTGGTGAATCAGGTGTGACTTCTGTCCAATGTATAGAAGGTGAGGCAGTTTGGGAAGTCATCGACAAAAATGGATGGATTCTGTCATTAGCAGAAGTGGCGTGTGAACAGATTGAGAATCGTCCAGAGAAAAGCATTCAGGAAGGGTGTCCAAACCCAACGTTGTTTCTAATTGAACATCGTGATGGATTTCAATCTGCAGTGTTGATGCTAAACGGTTATGTTACAGACTTTGCTTATGCTGGCAAAATAGGTAACAACATTGACGCTACTGAGTTTTATCTACAGAATGGAACACCGCATGCACACTTTAGTTATCTGAGCTTAAACATTGAAGAGATGTTCCTAACGGGTATACCGCAATATCCTGTTGAACGCACATTGTTAACCACGGGGATACTTGATACTGTGATGCATTCACGTGTGCAAGGTGGTATCAAGATTTCAACACCCCATCTTACCAATCTTGCATATCAATCCTATCAGAACATTCTAATCCGTCCAACACTCCCTCGTCCAGCAGGAGCTACATTAATATAACCTACTGGACTGTGGTCATTAATAGATTGGCAACCGTGGTGTGATTTCCTTAATCCCGTAGGGACTGAAGGGCATTATTCAAAATGGCTGTAGCACATTCTGTTAGATTGTGCCTCTTTTGTAGCACATTCTGTTAGATTGTGCTTCTTTTGTAGCACATTCATCCTTGATTGTGCCTCTTTTGTAGCACATTCATCCTTGATTGTGCCTCTTTTGTAGCACATTCATCCTTGATTGTGCTTCTTTTGTAGCACATTCTGTTAGATTGTACCTCTTTTGTAGCACATTCTGTTAGATTGTGCCTCTTTTGTAGCACATTCTGTTAGATTGTGCTTCTTTCTGCGACCACCTTATGCGTCAATTTAAGAAGAAAAACACAATCTAATAGTAACCTCAGTCCCGTAGGGACGATATGTTTATAGAAAACGGGTACCAACCCCTTTCCAGTCCCGTATGAAGATTAAGTTATTAATTGGGTAATACGCGGACGGGGAAACCCCGCCCCTACGAAACCTTACTCCTACGATGAGGCATATCAGTAGAATTACCTGATTATTTATTTAATCTTCATTAGGGACGATATGTTTACAGAAAACGGGTACCAACCCCTCTCCAGTCCCTACAGGACTAAAGAGGGGGCAATCTCAATAATCATGCCCCCTTAGAGGTGTTCCCAATAACCCAGACATTTTCTAAAATTGACGCATAAGGTTCGATTTCCTAACCGCACCTATCGCGCCATAGTGGTGTTATTAGTGTATTCCCTTGATGGTTCCCCATGTAGTCGCCAGTTTTCTTGCAGCATCAACGGGAGCGGGTTGCTGTCTGGACAGCTCAAGTTCATCTGCACTCAAGGGACGATTCCACACTTTCACTTCATCAATCAATCCCTTGTAAAAACGACTCAGATGTTCTCCAATCCATATAGACTGTCCGCTATTAATGTCCTGTGTGTTGTCATCAACTTCATTAATCAAGGTACCGTTCACATAGAATCGGACTTTCTTTGCTTCTTGATCTCGCACACCAGCAAGGACATGCCATTTGCCATCGTTCAGGAAGTCTGACGATCTTACCCCAGCATGGGTGCGTGCTGGATCTCGAACGGAAAAACTTATCGTACCGCGTAGTGCTGCGTCGTCTCCGTTGATAGACAATAACCATAACGGAACAGTCCCTTGTTTATAGTTTCCGACAATCCCATCGTTGTTTGGCGGCTGATCATCTGTTTTGATCCATGCCTGAACTGTGAGTGAATCACCGGTTGAAAAGGTAATAGAATCTGCCAGTGGCACTTCAACATAGTCATCCACACCATCAAATTCCAACGCGGCACCATGCTTTCCAACAGCCGTCTTTGCGCTGCCGTGAATTATTCCATCGTTGCCTTCATTAGATAAGTCTTTTACTGTATCGTCTATAATGGTATTCTCATCAAAACTCAGATGTAGCACTAATCCATCCTCTGGATTAGCCTCACTATACGGTGAAAAATTGATGAACATACCAATCACTGCGAAGACTACAATTACTTTTCCCATTTTCATAATAAACTCCTTTTTGAGAGGTCTGCTAAAATAGCAGATTTTGACAATAGTAAATTTTACAATTAACAATACATCTTGACCGATGTAGTTAGAACCGTACCTGCTGTGTTAGAGGGCACTAAATTGATACCTACCGTTCTAAAATAAAATAATCGCGTTACCTTGGTATTATTCATTCCCCGTTAATTCTTGAAAAATCTTCATAAGTTTTTCTTGCGTTACGATCGGATCCTCAATAATAATCCTGGCACCACCGATAACATCCATGAAACCTAATTCTCTTGGGTATCGCGGCACAACATGCAGATGTAGATGTGGTATACTTGCTCCCGATGATTCACCCATATTGTATCCGACATTAAAACCCCGTGGCTGGTATGCGCGTGTCAAGACTTCAAAACTGATACATTCAAGTTCATGTAGATGTAAGACTTCATCTGAACACAACTCCCTCTTATCAACGATATGCCGATTTGGAAAGATCAATAGATGACCAGGACTGTAGGGATAAAGGTTGAGTGAGATTGTGAAGAGTTCAGTTCTATGAACTTCTAAACGTTGAACTCTTTCATCTTTCTCAACAATGGCACATAATATACATTCAACATCGGGTCGATTCTGCCCTTTTGCATAAGGCATTTTGTTGGGGACAAAAAGATTTTCGCGCATAAACCTATCCTGCGTAGCTACAGAGAATTGAGAAATATTGCGGTAGCCGCTATAGTTTAACTACCTGATCCGATTAGCAAATTCAATATTGTATTGACTACTTTCTGTTTAGCGTATGAAAATTATAGATTGAAGTTACCAAAATGTCAAGTGTGAATCTGAACCAGGATTATCAGGATTATTAGGATTTCCAGGATAAGAGAGTTTTTGGCGCAGTTAGTGTCTTCTGAAAGCACGAACTTTTTAAAAACATTCAGCAGCTTAAGCTTGCAGAGCCATTCAGGTTTCAGTATTTCTTGCGTTTTCTTCACAAGTGCTAAATACGCCAAAACGGTAGGTTCGGTTTCCTAACCGAACCTACCGGGTCTATGCAAGTGATATTTTGGGCAACAAAATTTCTTTTTCGCAGAATTAAGCAACCAATTTGACACTATCTTGCGTCACTATAGGTTGATATGCTATTAATCAAGTAATCACTTTCTGGAGACACCTGATGAAAAATGACGATGTCGCACTCATACACCGAATTCTGGCAGACGGTGAAACCGCTTTCACTGAACTGGTAAAGAAGTATCAGAAACAGGTTCACGCATTGGCTTGGCGAAAAACTGGGGATTTCCACATCGCTGAGGATATTACGCAGGATACCTTCCTAAAAGTGTATCAGAGACTGCACACCCTGAAAGATCCGAAGCAGTTTTCTGGGTGGCTCTATGTGATTACGACAAACCTATGTAACACGTGGCTCCGCAAAAAACGGATACAGACACAACCGTTGGTAGGCGCAGAGACAACGATGACAACTAAAGATCCTTATTCACAACATGTCGTAAAAGATCGCGCAACAACTGCTGCTGAGGCGCAACGTGAAGTGGTCAAAACACTGCTTGCTAAGTTGAAAGAGAGTGAACGCACAGTGATGACGCTCCACTACATTGGTGAGATGACAGTTGAAGAAATTAGCAGATTTTTGGGGGTATCCAGCAGCACAATTAAGAGTCGTCTCAGACGGGCGCGGAACCGACTACAAAAGGAGGAAACGATGATAAGAGAAGCTCTTGAACATTTCAAAATCTCACCGAATCTAACCGATAACATTATGCAGGAAGTCACACGACTAAAACCTTCAACACCTTCGGCAAGTAAACCGCTTGTGCCGTGGGCAGTTGCGTCTGCAAGTGCAATTTTGCTTGTGTTTATGCTGGGGTTAGGTAGTAAACACCTATTGCGTTTTCAGCAACCTTATAGTTTAGATGCACAAGCTGAAATGACCGTTGAAATCGTAGATGCCTCTGTTCTACTAAATGTTGAAGCAGAATCGGATGAACGAAATCAATTTGGAAGTGATAATGTCTTGCGTAAGACAAAGAACAACGGTCAACAGGTAGATGAAACCGTATTTGCAGCTGCAGAGACTGAAGGTGAAGATGTTTCTGTACCCAAACAACAGTGGACTCAGGCTGAACCTATCATTGGAAGTGTGGTAGAGAACTTATTTGCAACCGATGATGGAGAACTCTATACTGTCCTTGATGCACACATATACAAATGGAAAGACGATAAGACTGGATGGCAACAGTTGAGTGGTGACATCAGAGATTATCATGAAAGATTGGATGAAACTATGCTCATAACGGATGTTCCTATAGCAAAGTGGGACAATACGCTTTATATTGCTCTAAGTAATTTGTTCTTGGCTTCAAAGGATGATGGTAAGACATGGGAAATAGTTCATTCATGGTCACCTGAATATTCTGCTCCGCGTAACTTGGTGTTGACTGAACAAGCGTTTTGGGTGCGTCTTAACAGAGGGGTTTTCCGTTCTGAAGACAAAGGTAAGACCTGGCAAGAGGTAGACGTTGCGTTATTTAAAGGTTCCATTTTCTTTAAAGCAATACAAAACACAGTATTTGCTGGATCATACACAGGACTCTATCGCTGGAACACCGGCAGCTGGGAACGTGTTGAATTACCGGTAGCTGAAGCATTATTAGTCTACAAAGCCGCAACCACCAAAGAACGTTTGTATGTATTAGCATACTTAGGTTATGATTTCTATGACGATAAAGCCGTCCGGGAAGGACGACAACGGACGTGGTGGATCTTCCGTTCAGATGATTTGGGGAATTCATGGAAAGACATTACACCGTCAAATGCATGGCAACTAAAAGCCGAGGCACCAGAGATCCAACTTGTCGCTGCTGGTGAAACAATCATGTTGATGGGTAGGGGTATTGTGCGTTCTACCGATGCAGGTGATACTTGGCTGCCCCCACAAGCACCGCACAATCTCCCTACTGAAATAAAGCACTATTTGCCTTCTGTGGCATTAAACGAACACGTATTTTACGCTGTAGGGAGAGGTCTGCACCGTTCGACTGATGGTGGTAAATCATGGCACAAGGTAAATATCAAACCAAATAGGAGATGGTCCGGAATACAGAACTTAATCGTGCATAAGCCAAAGGACGGAATGGGAAACAAGCAGCCGACTCTTTATGGGACAGCAGGAATTAGCAGCATAGTAAAAACGACTGATGAGGGTAAATCTTGGAATCATATTCAGGTAGAGATACATATTGACACGCCTGTAAGAGAAGACCAACCATTCATTTATCAGATGACCAAATCCGATGGTGTGCTCTATGCCAAAGGTAGCAGCCATTACCCTATCGGTGAATTGCGTTTCTATCGCGTCTCTGAAGATGACAACACATTAGTTCCAATTCAAGACATCCCTACATTTGACTCAAGGGAATTAAGAGACCGTCTGCGTAAGTCTCAAGACCTCTCATTAGAAACTCTACAGAGAGATTTCTCTGGAGCGACTCAATTCTTTGATTCGCTACTCCAAGTAACACCTCAGGAGCAAGACACAATTATACGAAGTGGATTGGGGGGGCAGTTTGCAGTCAGTTCTAACACGTACTATCTGGAATACAATTATAAACTCTTCCGATGGGAATCTGGTGATTCAGAATGGCAAGACATCAGCATAGAAGAAAACCCTACCAGAACATGGGGACATCTCAAACTGGCTGTTTCAGGAGACACAGTCTACGTCGGAAAACGGGATGGTAGCCTCCTCGTATCATACAATAAGGGAGATAATTGGATTGATCTCACCCCAGCACTCCCATTCCCTGTTAGATTCTTCTTCAAAAAGATTGTGACTGCTGGGTCGACTGTTTATGTAGCAACGACCGCAGGGATCCTTACATCAGACGATGGGAAAAATTGGCGAGTCGTGGCAGACACAGAAGGAACAAATCTTATCATGGAAGAATTGGCAGTTGACGGCACAACGCTATACGGTATTACGAAAGATACAGGTATCTATCGTCTAAAAAATGATAGTGATACATGGGAACAGATTATAGCAGAGATCCCAGAAAGTGCAAAAGTCAATCTGACGTCTAACGGAACTTCTCTTGCTGTTCATGGAAGCACTATATATCTGGGTACAGAATTTGATGGTATGTATCGTTTTACGCTTGAAGAATAACGCTGAAGAGATTAAGCTTGATTCTCTCTTGAATAACAGGTAGAAATGTGATATCATAAATAATAAATATGATATCACAAATATTATTATAGAGGATAATGATGATAAAGAAAATACTACTCATACTCATATTAGTGTCAATGGCATGTATCGTTGCCTTGACGCTTACTGCAGTCGATTCTGCTGAGGTTGACACAGAAAAAACGGCAGAGAAAGTAAGAATATCAGACAAACCTTCCATCGTAACGTTGGCAACTGTCATGAATAGCTTTCGCGCCTCCTTGAGCGAAGAACTACTTGCTGATGCTTCTTTTCCACTTGGTCATAAGGAGATGTATTCTTGGTCGAATGTACCGCCATCACAAGATTACGACCGTGGTGGTATTGAATTCAGTAGGTTATCAGAAGAACAGTTATCTCTTTTCTATAAGGTTTTGGCTGCTTTTTTGAGTGATGAAGGTTACACAAAAGTTTCCCTGATTACCACAAAAGCGGAAACTGACCTTGGAAAAATTGGACATGATTTCTGGCAGAACCGTCCTTACTTTATCGTGCTATTTAGCAACCCGGAAACCGATGGTTCCTGGGGGTTCCAATTGGATGGACACCATCTATCACTCAACTTCTTGGTGCATGGTGATGATGTTTTGATCGTCCCCTCACATCTCGGCACACGACCAGCAACCTTTAACGGTAATGCTGTACTTGGAAAAGAGAGAAACAACGCTTTAACTTTACTCAACAGCCTTGATAAGGAACAGAAAAAGAAGACTATCCAGACAGGTCGTCGCGTCTTAAAGGTCGGTCCAGGGGGTACGACGGATCCCCATCTGAATTACGATTATTCACACTTCAAAGGTATCGGCTTAAAAGCATCAGAGATGAATGACGCACAGAAAGACAGTCTTAGAGATTTAATAAAAGTCTATGTCTACAATCTTGAAACCGAATTTGCTGATGTCTGGATGAAGGATATTGAAGCTGACATTGACGATACCTATTTCGTATGGATCGGCGGAACCACAGAGAACGATTCCATTTACTATCGTGTTTTCAATCCTGCAGTCTGGATAGAATTCAATGACGAAGATAGTGGCACAGATCATATCCATACGATTACCCGAGCACCTAATGGTAACGATTACGGTATTTTCGCATTGAATCGGGGCCCAAGAACGCTTGCGGAACACTATGCGATGGCTGAACATCACAGAATGAACCATACGTCTTTTGATTATACAACCAAGTAATAGTCATATAGTAATAAAAGGCATATAGAAAACTGAAAGGTGCAATAATGTTTGAAAAAGTTTTAGAAGAAGTTGAGCAACAGTGTAGGGAAGAACGTGTTCCAATGTTAGGTCCTAACAAGGCAGCGTTACTTGCAAGTTGTGTCGAAAAGGCAAAACCCTCACGCATTGTAGAATGTGGCACAGCAATTGGGTATTCCGGATTGTGGATATTACGCGTGTTGAAAGCCTTAGGTGCTGGACGTTTAATTACAGTAGAGATAAATCCTGACAGCGCAGAACGCGCGCGTGAGAATTTTAAGAATGCGGGTGTTGCAGATCTGGTAGATTCACGAATTGGAGATGCATCAGAAATACTCAAGACTATACAAGAACCCGTAGACTTTCTATTCCTTGACAATAATAAGGATGGTTATTACGCCTGTTTCAAAGCCATTGAATCACAATTGACCGATCCTGCGACTTTAGTAGCAGACAACGTAGGGAGAGCAGATCAGATGGCTGAGTATCTGGACCATGTCCGTTCCACCTACGAATCAGAGACACATTGGTTTGAAAGACGGAGACCCCCGAGAAGACCTGATGGAAACTGGGAAGGGAACCGTGGACAACGCGGACCGCGTGGGCGTGACGGCATGGAGGTCAGTATTTTTCGACGCTGATTGGTTAATAGTAGTAGGCACGCTCCGAGTGCCGTCTCTTAATAGTAGTAGGCACGCTCCGAGTGCCGTCTCTTAATAGTAGTAGGCACGCTCCGAGTGCCGTCTCTTAATAGTAGTAGGCACGCTCCGAGTGCCGTCTCTTAATAGTAGTAGGCACGCTCCGAGTGCCGTCTCTTAATAGTAGTAGGCACGCTCCGAGTGCCGTCTCTTAATAGTAGTAGGCACGCTCCGAGTGCCGTCTCTTAATAGTAGTAGGCACGCTCCGAGTGCCGTCTCTTAATAGTAGTAGGCACGCTCCGAGTGCCGTCTCTTAATAGTAGTAGGCACGCTCCGAGTGCCGTCTCTTAATAGTAGTAGGCACGCTCCGAGTGCCGTCTCTTAATAGTAGTAGGCACGCTCCGAGTGCCGTCTCTTATAAAAATAGGTGACAAAATAATTACACACCCGTTATCCCCTTAGCGCACAAGGCACGATGATAGAATCCACCATACCGTGTAATATCTTCTTATCCGAAGGACAAACAGCTGCCTGAATACCACCGAGTTTCACAGTGTCACCTACAACAAAGTAGTATGGACGCAGCAATGGACGGGAAGGCATTTCTTGCATATCCTGTACGCCGAAATCGTAGTATTGCATTCGGACACGCATTGCGGTATGGAACTCCTGAAGTATGTAAGGTGTCTTCTCAAAACTCTTAAGACCGTTCTCAATTGCTGCAAGCCACTCCTCTGTAGGTAGATCATGTCCTATTTTCACACCCCGACTACCCCATGAAAGTTCAGAAAACCCGGAAGGTTTAAGAACTAATTCTCGCTGTTTCTGTGTGATTGTGCTAAGCTGCCGCCAGTCGCTTACAGGAACGCCATCAATTGCGAGGTTTGGGATAACAGCATGGGGGGGTAATGGACGCGGGTCAAATATCCATGTTTGCGGAATGATCTCCCGCAGGAAGGGATATGCCTTTTTACCCAACTGTCGTATCCAAAACGTTTGGAGTACGGGATGATGAAAGAGCGCAAAACACAATTTTTCTTCTAAGTATGCTTTCGGTGGTGGCGTCATCACAACGGTGCGTTTCTTTGCACCATAGAAGATCAATTCGGTCTTCGGAATGTTCGGCAGGTCAAACAGCTCATAGAAACGGTAAACCACATCGACGTCCATCCCCCCGTTTTCCCTTTGAACAGAGATACCATCTTCAGTAAATATCACCTCATGAGGTCTTACAGTAGCAGTCGGAAGTCCTGCATCGCATAGCGCATTTGCTAACCATAGCATCTCTGGACGGTAATCCTCAGATTCATCGGAGACAACAATGGCAAGTTTAACGTCATCCTTCTTTGCCAAGGACCGAATCATTTCAGCAAAACCGTTCACCATACCGTCTTTTCCACCGATAATGGGATAACCGAGTTTCGCATAGAGACGTGATAGACACCCAGTACCACCGATGAAACCTGGGATAGAATCCAGTTCTGTAATTACGTTTGTGTCGTCAGTCGTAGGTAAAATATCGGGTCGTATAACGCCTGGAAGTTGACTTTTGAAACGGTTCATCCGACCATACTGTATGACATTCTCCGGTTTGCCGATATCCAAGTATTCTGATACCCAGGTAGGTTGAATGCCTCTTGCACTTTGGGAATAGAGCAAATTGCAGGCACGATAGAAACTGAGCAGATGAGGACCGAGTTCTTCAAACCAACTCAACTGCTCTTGTGATATCCAGAAAGGTTCTGGTGAGATTCGCCATGATGTATTGCAATCGGGATGTACTTCCCGTTTTTCAGCGGAAAACAACTTCTCGTTCGGAATTTCATCATTGATCAACAAACATATCTGTTTAGCATCCAAACTAAAACTCCTAATTTTTACCATCTTGCGAGCTATAAGATAACCTGTTTGACAAAAGCTATCTTATTCTGTGATGCGAGCGTTTTTATCACCGGGCGCGGTACCGGACTATCCACGTTAATCAGAGTCAGCGCAACTTCCTCATGCCGGGATCGACCCACCGTCATATCTGCTATGTTGATATTATGCTCACCCAGTATTGTACCGATTAATCCGATCATTCCCGGTTGATCACGATTATAGATGAGGAGTATGTATCCTTCTGGCATTGCGTTAAGGTGCAGTTGATTGATACGGACGATACGTATATCTTTTCGTCCGAACGTAGTGCCAGCGAGGACTATATCATCTCTATCTGTTGCAACTGTAACTGTCATCAAATTTGCGAAATCTGCTTCTGAATCGCTTTTCGTCTCTGTAACAGCAATACCGCGTTGTTTGATCAAAAAAGGTGCATTCACATAATTCACTTCTGTTAAGACAGGCGTTAAAAGACCTTTTTGTAATGCTACTGTAATTGGGGTTACATCCTCTTTTTGAAAGAGAGCACCACTATAATGGATTTTGATTGCGGCTATCTGACCTTCAACAATTTGAGCGTGGAAACTTCCGATCTTTTCAGCGAGTTGCAGGTAGGGTCCCAAGATGTCGTACATCCTTGGGTCAATTTTCGGTTGATTTACAGCATTTGCGACAGGTTTGTCCCGGAGTGCGTTGACAACTTGTTGTGCGACTTCAATCGCCACATGTTCTTGTGCTTCAGTTGTTGATGCACCCAGGTGTGGCGTTGCAAGGAAGTTGTCCAGTTCCAGCAGAGGGTTCTCAGTTGCTGGTTCATCTTCAAAAACATCAAGTGCAGCACCAGCAATCTTGCCATTTTTTAGTGCATGATAAAGTGCCTCTTCGTCTATAATGCCACCGCGGGCACAATTGATCAGACGACTCGTCGGCTTCATCAGTTGAAATTCAGCATCTCCAATGCTATGATATGTTTCTGCGTTCAGATGTGTATGAACTGAGATGTAATCGGATTCTTGAAATAGTGTTTCTCTATCAACGAGACGAACCCCCATTTTTTCGGCAGCTTCAGCCGTGATGTAAGGGTCAAATGCGATGGACTGCATACCGAAAGCGTTTACACGTTTCGTAACTTCTCGTCCGATTCTGCCGAGTCCAACAGTGCCGAGAACTTTACCGTAGAGTTCCACACCGATGAAGTCGCTTCTTTTCCAAGTTCCTTTCTTAAGGGATATACCTGCGGGAACGATGTTTCGCGCTAACGCTAACAACAGAGTGATCGTATGTTCAGCAGCAGCGATCGTATTCCCTTCTGGCGTATTGACGACTAAAATCCCGTGTCGTGTAGCTGCTGCGAGATCAATATTATCAACGCCAACTCCTGCGCGTCCGATAACCTTTAATCGTTTTGCAGCTTCAACGACTTCTGCTGTTACTCTGGTATCACTTCTAATGAGTAGCGCATCATATTCGGCAATCCGTTCTAATAATTCTTCATGGGTTAGCTCTAACGCAACATCAACCTTAAAGTCTCCGCTATTAATGAGAACATCTAAACCTTGCTGCGATAGCAGATCGCTAACCAGCACTTTGTCCATAATTGAAAACCCTCCCGCGAACGCCTAAGAAAGTAAAATTGTAGCACCTAAATCTGTTAGTGTCAATAAAAAGATGACCGATGGATCAACGGAGAATATGCATAAGACATTCTACGTTGATTCACCGGCCAGGGGTAAAACCGTTTTTACCGAATTAATTACTTAATCTTCATCAGGCATGATCAGTTTATCTTTCTATGCCGTTTCTACGGAACGCAATAGGGGTGGACACACATTTTCTGTATCAACGTATCGTCCCTACCAAATCAACGCTAAATGCGCGTTTGGCATAAAGTTCTTGTCCGCTCGTGATATTTCACGTAATGGAGGTCTATCAAGTAGCATTTTCAAACAGCGTATTTAAAGATCATTGACAGATTTTGACTTCTGAGTGCTTTTTAGGAATATCAGAAGTGCCATTTTTATCAGAATCTGTCAAACTATTTGCCCCATCACAACAGCCGCAAACACTTGTAGTCGTAACTTCTGCACCGCAGGAACCACATACATCTTTGGTTTCCCCAGCATCCCAGTTTCCTGCCAGGAGGAAAAGGCAGCCGCTAACAAACAACAGCGCGATCATTGTGTTTCCAATTATCTTCCGATGAGTTTTCATCAATTTACGCATTATCCTTTCCTTTCACTTTCCTATATAGGGTTGTCATAGTACCCACAACCTAAAGGTTGGGGCTTGTACTTCCTCACAACTGCGTTTCACTCCGAGAGTAAAACGTCTTATTGTCGCTCCACTTTAGGCAGCTAAGCCTGCCTGTTTAATTGTTTTCCGCCACGTCGTAGGTTGACTCTGCTTCCACCTATTTTACAGTTGCTCTTTCTACCAAGCACGCCGCGCGGCAAGTCCGTAGACTTCGGGCATAATCGCCTCTCACGTGTTCCAGTGGATCACTGGCATGATAAGACCGCTCGCCTCCAACTTTAAAGTTATTTGGATTAGGTATTACACCGATGATTATTTCCTTAGACATTCTGTGGTGTCCATCACATGGTTTAGCCATCTACATCCCGCAAACTAAAGCATGGGGTTTGACGGGTTTTTTGATAAGACAAATCATAAAGTTATATTAAAGTTTCAACCAAAAGACACAAAAACTTACGAGATTTTTTTCGTTAAATGGTATATGTCAAAGTACTTTTAAGCTCCTCGTGTTTCGCATCTGAGCGTTGCTACCGTAATGTATAACATAACAAGTATAACATATCTCAGAAGAAATGTCAAGAAATTCTGCCATGCTCTTTTTTCATTCTTTCTTGACAAAAAGGAACTTGCACATTATACTAAATATAATGGATTCATCAGTATAGAGGATTTAGATGCAATATAAAGGATTAGAACTTGATAGTTTTCAGCAAGAAGCGATTGAAGCGATTGACCGAGATCACTCGGTGATCGTAACTGCTCCGACAGGTGCGGGTAAAACCGTCATCGCTGAATATGCCGTTGAAAAATGCCTGCAGACAAAGAAACGGGTGATCTATACTGCACCGATTAAGGCACTTAGCAATCAGAAATATAGAGATTTTCAGTCTGAATATGGTGATAAAATCGGTATTGTTACTGGAGATGTAGTCCTAAATCCGTATGCACAAGTTCTCTTGATGACAACTGAAATCTTCCGAAATACTATCTTTGATGATATAGATAGACTACAGGATGTGTCTTATGTGATCTTTGACGAAATCCACTATATCAACGACATTGCACGGGGTACTGTTTGGGAAGAGAGTATAATTTTTGCACCACAGCACATCAAATTTGTCTGCCTAAGCGCGACGATCCCTAACATTAACTCATTTGCAGAGTGGATGCAAGATGTTAGAGATATTAACCTTGATGTTGTTGAAGAATTAGAACGTCCAGTTCCTTTGGAGCATCACCTCTATTACCCCGGTTTTGGCATAGGAAAATTAAAACATCTAAAGAAACTCAGAAAAATCACAAGTCGAAAAAAGCGGAAAAATAGATATAAAAAACAGTACGAACAGAATAAGAACAGTGATTCAGATAATGCCAATACAGCAAAACAGCATGACATAATCTATACTGAGTTGATCCCATATCTCAAGAAGTATAGACGACTTCCGTGCTTATATTTCTGTTTCAGTCGGAAGAGATGTGAAGCAAATGCGGTCTATCATGCCACTTCAGGGAATTACGTTCTGCTTGATAACGTAAAACAGGAACAGATTTTAGAAAAATTTGATGCACTCTGCAAACAGTTTGATATTGTTGAAGAGAAGGTAATTACAGATTTTCGCCACTTAATAGCCTGCGGTATAGCGTATCATCATGCAGGTATGTTACCGACACTAAAAGAGGTCGTTGAACGATTATTCACCTCAGGATTGATACAACTCCTATTTACAACTGAGACATTTGCTGTCGGGATCAATATGCCGGCTTGCTCGGTAGTGTTTGACAGTCTTGAGAAATTTGATGGTATCAGTTTTCGGTATCTAAAAGCGGGTGAATATCACCAAATGGCTGGTCGTGCCGGTAGACGGGGTATAGATAACGTCGGTTATGTCTACGCACAAGTTGAACCGGAGTATGCTGCACACGAAGATGTGAGTAAAGTAATCTCAAACTCTATTGAACCGATCAACAGTCAGTTCAATCTCTCTTACTCAAGCATTCTCAATCTATATGAGAAGTTTGGAGAAGATATATACGATGTCTATACAATGACGTTGAGCAACCATCAAAATAACAAACGCATTGCCGAACTCAACGAACGCATTGAAGTCCAAGAGAAAAAGCGAGATGCACTACCACCTCCAGTCTGTATACACGACAGTATTGATGGGATGACACAGATTGAAAGTTATTTTAGACATAAGAGCAAAAATGACAGTAAACATGAAGGATTACAGTTGGAATTAGCACACCTAAAATCTCTATCATCGCAAGGGAAGTCAGGAAAAAAAGAACGTAATAAACATATTAGTGCGATTTACAGTAAGATGAATAGTCTCAAGATGGGACTTGCCAAGAATCTCTGTCACGATTGCGCTAAACGCCCGGATTGTTCCAATAAATATCATGCAATACGTAAACAGGAAAAGTATATCTTCAATTTAAAGAAAAGACATACCTCAATAAAGAATTTTCAGCAAGAACAGATCGCCTCTCGATTAAACGTCCTGCGATCACTCGGATATATTGAAGAGCAGACACTTCTTCCCCGTGGACATACGGCATCTCATATCTATGGATACGAACTCCAATTAACGCAACTTCTTTTTAGCGGTTACTTTGAACAGTTAAGTGAAGATGAAATTAATTGTCTTTTAGTTGCAATTGTATCTGAATCTCGCAAAGATGGATATTTTAAACGTCTAAAAGAGAAAAGGATGTTATCAATTCTGGGTGAGGCGATGAACGAGATTATAGAAATCCAGAGAATAGAAGACCATATCAGTGTGGCAGAATTAATTCCCGATATGGAGTTCCGTTTGTGTTCTGCCATGCTCGCTTGGAGTCGTGGATGTGAATTTGACGAATTGACAAATTATGCTGAACTTGATCCGGGAGATTTTGTCAGAACCTTTAGACTTGTGATCGACCAATTACGTCAAATCCGACGTGCAATGAAAGGACATACCGCATTAACTGACAAAATAAATAGGTGTATTGGAAAAATCAATCGTGATGTTGTTGATGCAGAACGACAACTACGGATCGGACAAGATAATCTGATAGCGGAAGATGAAAACAGATTAGAAACGAATGCTGCGAATGATAGTCTCACGTAGCATGGAACTTTACACATACCAAAATTGTTGAAGGAGGATAAAATATGGCAAACAAAGACTTTGACCTGAAAGGAACATTATCTGTTCGAGAGGCTAACGAAGATGATGCAGGTAACTTGCAAGCATACTGTTTTTCTGATAAAACAAAGGAAGAGGTCGTTAACGACCTAAAGGCAGATTTGGCTGAAGATAGTCAGAAAACCCGACTTGTTGCTGAATCGAGTGGTTACGCTGTTGGACACATCTCGGTAAAACAGCATCCATTAGATACAAGTGTTGGACAGATTAGTGAACTGGCTGTCGCTGGACCCTTTCGCCAATTGGGTGTTGCAGATAATCTTATCGCAGCAGCTGAAGTTACCGCAGCAGAAAAAGGTATGGAAACGCTTGAAATTGAACTCTCTTCTGATGAAAATCCTGTGATTCAACGATACAAGGATTGGGGGTTCTCAGAAAAACCGATTGTCGTACTTCAAAAAACCATCACCGCTGAAAAACCAATAGATGTTGAAGAACCTGATGAAGATGTTGAGCCGGACGAAGAGGATACAGAGGAACCTGAAGCAACACAACCGGAACTTTTTAGTCAGACTGATCAATAGTAACATGAGTAAAGTAGTAGGCACACTCCGTGTGCCGTCTCAGATCATGGTAGTAGGCACACTCCGTGTGCCGTCTCAGTTGAGTACAGATACATGAAAAAGTTTTTTCTGCTAATCGGACTTGCGTTTTTTATAATTGGGTGCGGCAACCAAAACGAGCACCTTGCAAAAGGAAAAGAACTGATCAAATCGGATAAAAGACGGAAAGAGGAACGCGCTGTCCGAGAGTTTAAATTGGCTATTGAACAGGATGCAGATAACGCTGAAGCACATTATCTGCTCGGGTTCTATAATTCGCAAGAGTTCTATGAAGCAAATCAACCTGAATGGCATCAGGCATCCATTGCACAGAGAGGACAGCATTTATATAAAGCCTATCAGCAGGAACCACGTGAATACCTTGAGATCCTCGTTTTTGATACCCTCAGAGATGACGATGGCAATGTACAGAATGCTGCACTGGAAGCACTTACCCTAATCTCTCAGAAAGGTGGACGGAAACAGCTTGTCAAGCAATTACAGAAGGCAATTAAATCCAAGGACAATCGGGACAGACATGATGCACACTGGGTTATGGCAAACATCGGTAAAACGAATCCATCAACCATGGTGCCACTTCTCATTGATTTGCTAAATCATAAACAGATGGGGACCCGATTGAACGCTGTAAAAGCACTCGGTGAAATAGGGAGCGAAGCAGCTATTCCTGCCCTTGCGGAACTTATTGAATCGGGTTCTGCAAGAAGAGAAGCGGATAGAGAAGTTCCGGAAGTGCGGCAGTTAGCAGTCGCTGCTCTCGGTAAAATCGGTGGAAGAGCCGTTCCTGAGCTTGTAAAGATTACACAGAACAAAGGCTCATCGTTGCGAGTTGATGCTATCCGAGCTCTGTCCACACTCGGTGATGAAAAGGCAGTGCAACCTCTCTTGGATGCACTAAAAGAGAAGAGTAGCCGCGAAGTCGTTGTTAAGTTAGGAAACTAATGCTTTGTCAATATATTATTGTAGGTCGCGATTCGGAGATCGCTCCTACCGATGGGCTGCTTGATGTAGGAGGGAACTCCGATTCCCGACTTCTTTCAAAATCCATCAATTATTGCTTGACGAGGTACAAAAGGAATACTGATGTTTAGCCAGTTAATATTTAGCCAGTTAATATTTAGAAAGATACTTATCATTTTCACTCTTATTACAGTCGTCTTAGCAACGGGTTGTGACAACCGTTATTACGATGAACACATGCAAATGGAAGTCAAGCGACTTGACAGTGACCTTGATAACCGATGGTCAACAAGTGGCGTTGTTATAAACAGCATCACCCCCAATGGTCCCGCTGATAAAGCACAACTTTCTACGGGTGAACTTATCTCCTATATAATCGGGGAATACACTATTCAGAACGCACAAGACTACACACGTGCTGTTAAAAAGGCGATGAAACATGACAGCAATATGCTGTTATACATCAAAGGTAAAGAACCGCTCCGTATAGCAACGCGTAAATTGGGGGATAAAGTCGGATTACAGGTAGAAGGCAATGGCACCGTCCGAATAAAACAGATCACACCCGGCACTCCTGCAGCAAATAGTGATGATATACAGATCGGTGATGTCATTGAAAAAATAGTAGATGAACGAAAGATATTTAGTTTAAATGACTACAAGAAAAGTGTCAATGAATTCGCAAAAATGAATTCAAGCATAACGTTGCGAACCACAGAACTCATCGGTGTGAAAATCGCCTCTGTTACGGCTCTTGGCAATCTGGGTGATGCTCGCGCTGTGGATGCCTTGATAGAAATCCTTCAAAACAACCGAGAACTTGCGCTACGTAAAGCCGCAGCACGCAGTTTAGAACGACTTGTTGCATTAAGCGAACTCAATCCGCTCTTCCAAAAGTTTCAGGAGGAAGATGTAAATCAACTTCCTGCAGACACGCTTGATGTCCGACATCGTGAATCTGCTGAGATACTCGGTCTGCTGTTTGTTGATCTCAAAGCAAACACAGCAACACTTGAAGCACCTTTCGGCATTCAGTTTCGCCACCGTTCAGCGTCTCTACACCAGAAGGTAAGTGCCGGACCGCTTGTTGAGCTTGCTGAAAGATATATCCATTTAGATACAGAACCGGAACAAGAAATCCGCAGAGCATGTCTTTCTATGCTCGGTACGCTTAAACCTGTTTCTTCAATTGAACCGCTGATAAAGGTTCTCAGAGACAAAGATGAGATACCGGGTATACGTTTCCAAGCCGGTTTGGCGTTGAGTCTTATCGGTGAACCTGCAATTGATACGCTCATTGCTGCATTCAATGAAGCCGATACGGCAGCCAAAGACATCGCCGCCTCCGCACTCGGTAGGATCGGTGGTATACAGACACGCGACTTCTTAATTAACGCATTGGAGACCACAGAGGACCCAGCGATACAATTGACCCTCGTTGACGCAATTGCCAAGATCGGAGATGAACCTTCCTTAAGCGCGCTTGAACGACAAAGAGACCGATTCCAAGAGGATAATTCTGCTATCCGTATCTTTCTTGACGAGGTATTTAGCAGCTTGACAACCCCTGCTCAGTAACCCTAATTTAGTGTGATGAAAATTGGACTGATTTCTGACCTACATACGGATGCAACCGAAGCAAACAGAGCCATTATTCCAATTCTCATTGATGCCATCAAAGCATCCGAGCTTGATGTTTTCGTGCTTGCGGGTGATATTACACCCAAGTTAACTGATTTTTACAAAATACTTGGAGAATTTGCCAAAGCGAACCTAACTTGCCGGAAGTTCTTTGTTCCCGGCAATCATGATATCTGGGTGAATAAAGAAGCCAACATGACAAGTGCACAGAAATGCTTGGTGATATCCGAAATATGTCGTGATCATGGATTCCACCCCCTCAATGAGAGTCCGCAGATTATAGACGATGTTGGTTTCTGCGGCACCATCGGTTGGTATGACTATACATACAGCTCTGACAAGTACGATTTTACGCAAGAACAGTATGCTGAGAAAGAGTTGATGGGAGCAGTTTGGAGTGATAAACGTTACGTTATCTGGTCAGGAACAGACCCTGAAGTATCACAACGTTTTGAAGAAGAACTCAGCCAACAGATCGTTACAATCAAGAACGCAGTAGAACGTATTATTGTTGTCACCCATCATGTGCCGTTTCGTGCGTGTATTCGTTATCGTAACGAACTCCCATGGGATTATTTTCGAGCGTTTTACGGCAGCGTCGGTCTTGGTGATGTATGTCTACAAGAACCGCTTGTATCACACGTGCTTTTTGGACACATACATTATCCTGTCAATCAACAGATTGAGCATGTCAGAGCAATATGTGCACCTATTGGATACTTCCATGAACAGCCACCCGAAGGTTTAGAGACATTTATTCAGAACCGTTTGACCTGTTTCACAATATGAATTGATGGAGGATGTACGCTTATTTCTGTATTAGCGACAGTGCCTCACGCGCATCCTGCCTCACAATAACATTCACATCTGACTGGACCATATTATCTAATCCAGGTATTATAATTTCATCTACAATACTTCCCAATTCTTTTTTATTTTGAGATGTAATAATACCTATCAACCTCGTCCCATTAAGTTTTTGTCCCAAATCAGCATTTTCACTAAAACACACCACTAAATGCGGTATTGCAGGCACACCAATATCTATAAGTGCATTCTCTTGATGTCTGACCCATATACCGTAGAAAAAATAATTAACAAACACCTCTGCACTACGAGGATCTCGCAATTCTGCAAGTTCATTTAACAAATCAATAGTACCTTCTACATCACTCTCGCTTTTTAATTCTGGTATTGGAAATACTAAATTAATAAGTTCTGTCCCTCTTTGCGATATAGTTCCCCATTCTTGAGGATTATCTTTAATATGTTGGAGTCGTTTTTCTGCATCACTTAGATTATCACTATTAATAACTTCATCATCAACTGATTTACTATTATCGACTCTATTTTGTGTTTGCTGTATTAAAGGTTCTTTCTTTTTAGTATTTACTATTTCATCGTGATTGTCATCTGAAGGATCTAATTTATTGCGTTCATTACGGGAGGGTTGTTTGTCAGTTATTTCTGGTATAGCTAATTCTTTCATATCTTTCTTAAAGTTTAGATTGTCAATATACAGATAGGCATTAAAACCTAAGAATATGACAATTGCTGTAATAACTATGATAATCATTTTTTTAGATATAAATTTAGCCATGATATAACCTCTTAAATCCTAAATTGCCATGAATGCTAATAGCAGATATTGTTATTAGCATTCATGTAAAATGTCCATTTTGGTCTACTTCGGTATCCAGGCTGCATGCACATGAGATGGATATTTCGTTATAATCTCATTAGCTTTTGCGGCCTTAGCAGCTCGTGCCATCAATGCCGCATCACCTGCCTTTGTTTTTTTACCGTCACCATTTACATCCACATACCCCACATCAAGCGCGTCACCATATTGATGTCTGCTTGTCTTTGAACCTCCTACACGCTGATTACGTTCAGGATTTCTGTAAGCACTTGTTACATGTAAATCATCTTTCGTGATAATTTCCTGCGCCTTACCAGGCATGTTTCTAAGTATTTTTTGACACTCTGCTGCCCAATCGGTTTCACGCTGCGAAAGGTTGTCCTCTATATAATAGCCATTCTTTCCAGTATAATCTCCAGTATTATATTCACCATCACCTTTAGTAAAAACATCTCTTGATGGAACTGTAATACCATGATCTACATACTCTTGACGCACTTGGTCCTTTTCGTCTTGATCGATATCTATTTTTGCGACAACTTCTTGCAAATCATTAGCTGCATCATAGTAAGTGCCTTTAAATTTTATCGTCACCGACATTGGACCTCCTCTACCTTTAGCACCATGAGCATCACCATTTCCACCTCCAATCATCCAGAAATCTGTATATACATCACCTATAGGTCCAGTAAACCAATTCAGAGTTTTAAATGCAAATCCATGTGTCATCTCTATTTCCCAAGAATAACTAGTAGTCTATCCGCCTTGAGTTTGTGGGTATAGTCTTTTTAGTTTGATGCGTGCGTCTTGTGTTGTAAATCGCCAATCCACCGTGTTGGCAGTCTGATTGCGATGTGTCTGCCAAGCTTCTGCTTCTGACCGTAGCGTCTCTATATCTGGGATCCGTCGGTTCAGACATTGTCTTGAAAAGACACTCAACTCGATTTCAGCAATGTTCAACCAACTGCCATGTTTCGGGGTGTAGACGATCTCTAATCGTGAAGCCAACCGGTCTGCGAGCTCAGCAGGAAATGCTTTGGACAGAGACTTGAGACTATGGGTATTGAGATTATCACAGACCAACGTCACTCGCTCGGCATTGGGGTAAACTTCGTCTAAAAGATGCTTGACTTCTTCTGCCCAATCTACGGCGGTGCGGCGTTCACGGATGGAGACCCGCCGCCAGCCTTGAAACGGGGCGGTAAACAGGAAAGCAGGCACCGAACCCGGACGCCTATATTCATAATCTATCCGTGCAATGCGACCAGGTTTCATCGGGATAGGAGGTCGGAGATGCTCAAGCAACTGCACGGGACGTTCGTCCATAGCGACAACAGGAAATCTCGCGTCTTTGGGACGCTGGTAAACGTCTAACACTGCTTCCATCGCCGTAACAAAGTCCGCATCTTCATCCGGGGGGATCACCCAATAGGACTTCCGATGCGGGCGTAAGGCGTTTTTTTTAATGTTTGCCGGACCGTCTCAGGGCAGATGCTCTCAACGATCTCGAGTTCAACGAGTTTATCAGCAAGGTGTTGTAACGTCCAGCGGACAAACCCCTCGGGTGGATCGCTACAAGCTAACGCAATCAAGCGTGCCTCACCGGCCCCATCAAGTTTCGGAGACCGAGACGGTTGACTTTGCGGTTGGCGTTTCACCGCAGACAGCCCCCGACACGCTGTCCAACGCTTCCGCACATTTGAGACCGTGTTCTTATGGCAGTCGAAAGCGGTGGCAATCTGAGCATCTGTCCAAGCGGGGCCTTTGACATCTGCCTTCAGCAAGATATGTGCCCGTCGGATTTCGAGGGCGTTATGTGTCCCGCAACGGACTAAGTTTTCAAACGTCTGACGCTCTTGAGCAGTCAGTTCAACTTCATGTTTCTTATTTTTTTTCATTCGCGGCCTCTCTGAAATGAGATATAGACAGGACTTAGAGTCTACCATAAAATCCTGGAAAAGTCAAAAAACTTTATCACAAACTCAAAGTGGATTGACTACTAGTAAGTGGAGCAATATTATTAGATTGATCATCAGCATCACAAAAAGGTGGAGCAAAAATATCAGGTTGATCATCAGCATAACTTACAATTACATTAAGTCCGCAAAAAGTTTCTGTATCTGTTATAAAGGAATTTGCGCTTGCATTCCATTGGCCAACACTCCATGATATAAATTCAAGAGTAGGTTTTTCACCACCACTTGGACTTGCGTCCGCATTGTTCACATTTAACATTCCACTAAAAAACAAGCACTGCAAAGTGATCGCCATCAAAATTATCCATATAAAACCGTTACAAAAACGAAAAAGCAATACTTTCATCATATTCTCCCTTTTTTAGACATTATTAGTATTAAATCTTGTTAACTGACTTGTCATTTAATAATTATACACTTATTGATCAATTTAAGTCAACAACTTTTTCAATGTGTAAAGTTTTGTCACTAAAGAGATTATGCGGCTATTGTCAATAGTGAAATATTGACAGACTCTCCAAAGTGAAAAACAATTTGACTTTTTTTTACTAATCGTTTAGAATTATAAAAAAGCCGAAATCAACTTGACGAAGGAGATAAAACATCCGTAACTTGTTTTATCTTCGTATTGCATGTTAGCCAGTCCTTTTTTAATAACCAATGAGCGTTTAAGTTCAACAGATTATGGATATTGAACTTACTGTGAGTATCCTAATGACAAAAGTGAGTGTAATTCTTCCAACCAAAAATGTGGAAGATAATATTGGGGATTTACTTAGCAGTATATATCATCAAGAGTATGCGGGAGAGATCGAAACGATTATTTTAGATTCCTCTAACGACAAGACACCGGAAATCGCAAAACGCTTTCCAGTCGATTTTATTCACGTTGAAGAAGATAATTATAATTATGGTGGGACTCGGAACTACGGTGCACGTATGGCATGCGGAAAATACTTGATCTTCTTGTCGGCAGACGTAGTTATAAAAGATCCTCAGTGGCTTACAAAGTTGCTAATGCCATTTAAAGATTCTATGGTAGCCGGTGTATTTGGTAGGCAGCATCCGAAAAAAGACGCGAGTCCCATGGAAGAATTCTTTCTCCAATACTTTTATCCAAAAAAGAATGAGATACGAGAAATGGATGATCAAGGAAAGATTCAACTGACAAACCTTATGTTTTTCTCCAATGCAAATTCTGCAATACGAAAGGATATTTGGAAAAAAATAAAACTACCAGAGATGTTGATGTGTGAGGATCATGAATGGGCAAAAAGGGTGTTGTTCGCCGGTTATAAGATTGCTTATACAAGTGAGTCTGTCGTGTATCATTCTCATAATTACTCTTTAAAACAGGTCTTTCATCGGTTCTTTGATACTGGAGCAACATTACCGTATGTTTATCGTCATGAAAAGATAGAATATCCGAAATCATTCTTTATCATTGAAGGCTTAAAATATCTCAAAGCGGAATTTCAATACATAGTAAAACAGGGCAAGGTAAAACGTCTTCCTTATGCTATGCTTTATGAGTTTATGAGGTTCTTGGGCTATTTCTTAGGAAGCAACCATAAATATATGCCACTTTGGTTAAAAGTCATGCTCTGCAATAAAAAGAATCATTGGAAGAAGTACAGCGATATTATCGTAGATAACGATATTATTGTGGATTGAGGATTACTTATAAATATAGGGAAAATGACAGTGTACAATAAGGTATGGAACAAATGTGTACTCACTGCCGCAAATGAGCCCCAAGCGATTATCTACCGGCTCCAGATCCAACGTCTCAAAAGGGCTGGCGTGCTTCATTCAGAAACAGAATACCTTGTCATTCCCGATCCTAAGGGGGTACGTGTCGGTAGTGGTGGAGCAACACTTCACGTCCTCAGATATTTGAAAAGCATTGGTCAAGAAGCAGACGGAATAGACAACCGTATTCTTATACTTCATTCTGGTGGCGACAGCAAACGAATTCCCCATCAAAGTATTTTAGGGAAAATCTTTGCTCCGCTCCCACGTCCAATGAACTCAATCTTTGAGGTGATGTCCGACTTTCTGACGTCCCTTGGTGCTCAGATTGATGCGGGGATAGTCGTTGCATGTGGAGACACTTGGATACAACTGAAAGACTCAGACGCTTCGTCTTTACCTCTAAATGCAATTACACTCCCGAAAAACTCCGACGTGACAGGAATCGTCTATTGGGGACCTCCTGAATTAGGGAGTAGACTCGGCGTCTATAAGGTTGATCCTGATACGCATGAGGTACAACGCTGTTTACAAAAATACCCAGTCCCAAAGTTGCACGAGGCAGACGTTAGCGATACCAATGGTCGCGTGGCTATTGATACTGGCGTTTTACTTTTCCATCCCGCTGCTGTAAAGCAGTTACAGTCGTTAGCCGATTGTCTTGATGAAGTTATTTCCGTTGATCTATACGGTGACATGCTTCCTGCGATGGCAACCCAAACAGATCATCACCAGTTCGCAAACAAAAACCCGTCCCTTAGGAATACATTGTGGCAAGTGCTGTCTACGCTTAGATTCAGTGCTTGTAGTCCACCGACGCTTGAGTTTATCCACACCGGTACGACGCGAGAATATCTCGAACTAATTAGATACCCGATTAAGGAACACACATCAATCTCGTGCCAGGTTCCGTTGAACAAAGAGAGATGGGTGAACCTGACTTATGGTGTGACAGATGTGCCCACCGTCTGTGGAGATGATGCCACGATCTTTGGTGTATCAATTCCTCAATGGATCCGACAGCACGAATTAACGCCAGATGTGATTTGGCACAAAGAACAGATGGTTGATGCCTCCCAACGTTGTCTCTGGAATGCACGTCTCTATCCTGTTTATCACACAGATAATTTGAACGTTTCCTTTGACATTTCAATAGAAGATGCCATTGAACGTCCTGATTGGTTTCAGGCTCCAAACATTGAATGGAAAAATAGTGAAAGACTCTCTATGGCTGATATCATGTCCCGTGCGGATAGGCTGAAAGTTTTCATTCTACAACAACAAGCAGAAGCGTCTAAAGTAGCAGCATCTATCGTAGAGATAGTCGAGAAGCAAGCAGATACTGATGTCCGTTTCCTGCTTCAACCGATCTTGACATCTTACGGATATCAAAGGGCGATGTCTGTTTTTGATGAGGCTATCAGACGAATTGAAAACCCGTTGCACCGAGCTCGATTACACAAAATTGCAGCTGATCTTTGCTTGCCGTTTATAGAAACACCTCCGTTGAATGATTTGATACCTGTCTCACTTCCAATAGGGAAACCTCCTGATCTAACAGACTATAAGCAAACGCAAAATTACCACTATACGCAGGCATTTGCCGCTGTTCGTGAAGCTGTATCAAAGAGCATCGTTGCACCAACCATGAAAATGCAATATAATTTCGAATTCAAAGGGGACATTCCCACAGCTGTGACCGTCAATCTGCCTGTTCGAGTCGATCTCGCGGGAGGTTGGACCGATACGCCACCTATCAGCTTAGAGAAGGGTGGTGCTGTGTTGAATGTTGCCGTGTTATTGAATGGGCAGTATCCCATCTCTGTCATCGCACGCTGGATTCCTGAATCAGTCATCCGACTAAAGTCTGTCGATCAGAAAAAGGAAGCGGAGATTCACGATGTTGACTCATTTGAGACTCCTATCCATTTAAATGACCCTTTAGCATTACATCGCACAGTGTTGAATGCGTTAGGTCTGATTGAAGTGTCAAATAATACTATCAATATCAGAGGTGCCACAGATGATTTCCACGGTTTAGAACTGATCAGCAACTGTAATGTTCCAATGGGGTCGGGACTCGGAACCAGCAGTATCCTTGCAGGTGGATTAGTGAAAGCACTTTGGCAGTTAAGGGGAACACAATGGACAGACGAGGATTTGTTCAATCAAGTGCTCGCCGTTGAGCAAATGCTTACGTCCGGTGGAGGCTGGCAAGATCAAGTCGGTGGTATCGTGCCAGGGTGGAAACTGACGACAACAGAACCGGGAATACCACAGCGATTCTCCGTTGAGGAGATTTCTCTGATGCCTGATATATCACAGGAATTAGCGGAACGGCTCCTATTGGTTTATACGGGGCAACAACGGGTAGCAAAGAATATCCTGGAACAGGTTGTCGCGGATTGGCTCTCCCGACGGGAAGAAATGGTCGCTATCTTAACACAACTACGGTCTGATGCGTATTTGATGCGCGACGCTTTGGTAACAGGAAATATTGAACAGTTTGGTAATCTGCTTACACGTTACTGGGAAGGAAAGAAAATCCTCAACCCTCACACGACGAATCCAACGATTGACGCATTATTGAAATCTGTCTCTGATTTATGTTCCGGTTACGGAATAGCTGGGGCCGGTGGTGGTGGTGGTTTCTTGATATTGCTTGCAAAAGATGCGGCAGTATGTTCACAAATAGAAGAACGATTGGTACATACTCCAGCAATTCTCTACCCATTGGAAGTGGCTACCTAAGTTTTCATGTTTACTTATATCTTCAGAGTCATGTAGGACACAACAAAAATCGGTTGTAATGTACTATGAAATTCTATCAAAAAATCCTTTTATGTGCCATTTTGCTACTTGCTTGCTGGATTCGTATCCAAGGTGTTGAAAGATTACCTGATAATCAATTTACCTCTAATGATGCCTATCTCTACGCTTTACAGGCACAAGAGATTTCTGAGAACGGGCTCCTTCCAGAACGCGATATGCGCCGTTGGTTGCCTGAAGGTCGAGAAAATGGTCAACGTTTGTATCTCTACGCTTACGGTATTGCTTATATCCATAAGTCAATCGGATGGATATTTCCAAAACTCACATTATACCATATCCAAATTTACTTGCCCAGTATATGTTATATTGTAGGTCTCAGTGTGTTATGCCTTTTCCTTGTCCGCGTCCATGGAGTCTACTTCGCCGCAATTGTTATCCTGCTACTCGCAACTTTACCTGGTAGTATTGATCGTAGTGCAGCAGGTTTCGGCGACAGAGACGCCTGGTGTTGGATGCTCGGTATCTTGGCTGTTACAAGTTACCTTTGGAAAGAACGAATGGAATCAGGATGGCAGAGATGGGTAACAACAGCTCTCTGCGGTGCCATTGTTTTCCTTGGAGGAATGAGTTGGGAGGGATTTGGATTCTTCCTAATAATTATAATTGGCATAGAACTTTGGAAATTTATCACCTCAGACACAGAAGATCGCCTAATAGAATATGTCCTCTGGGTGCTTATGTTTGTCCCATGGCTCTATTTTATAAGTCCCGCCTACCGAAGCGGATACAGTTCTAATACGCACCTTGCTGCGATTATGCTCTTTCCACCATTGGCAGTCCTTATATCGCGCGGCGTAAGATATCTGTTACTGACCTACGTAGAACAATTACGCCTCTATTCGCGAAATCTGGCATGGGTGTTAACGTTACTTTCCATTACAGCAGGGATCGTTTATATCATTATGCACGCTAATACTTTTGAAGAAACAGCATATCCGTTTCATGAGAACCAATTAATAAAGTCCATCGGAGAATTAGCCGATCCAAATTTTAAATTCTGGTGGGACCGTCACGGTGCAATTTTTGTTTTAGGCAGTGTTGGGATAATAGCAGCAAGTCTCCATTTATGGAAATCGAAAGGAATTCCAATTGCACTCTCGCTGTCGTTGTTCGTTGAAACTACGTTCTTTCGAGAACATCTCAACAGATGGATAGGGGAAGGTACTTGTAATATCCTTTTCTCTGTTTCGTTGGTTCTAGCTGTCTTATCTTTTGGAATAGCAAGTTTCCGTAAGGAAAAATCAGAAAATGAACTTGTTATACTCGCGATGCTTGGATGGTTTATCTTATGGATAGCATTAGCACGAAGTGCTGTAAGAAATGAATTCCTTGTTGGTATGCCGCTCGCCTATGGTACCGCATGGCTTTTATGGCTCTCTCCTGTACACCTCATACAAAAACTCACAGACATGGAGATAGTTAACCAAATACCAAAAAATCAGCTGGTGAGAACAACTGTTGCTACCATCAGTTTATTACTTGTTCTCTTCTACCCACCCCTCGGTGGACACGCGCGCATGTCGGTTCAGACTGCCCGAATGCGTCCAGCAATGCCCGGGGAAAATAGTCTATCAGAAGCTTATAAATGGATGAAGGAGATACTTCCACAGGATTCTATCATGGCTGCACATTGGAATTATGGTATACAACTAAATGTTCTTGGCAATGTCGGTACTATCATTGACCCCGATCAGTTCATAAAACGGATATCTCTTTTGTTCCGATATGTCTTATGTGCGCAAAACGAGCAAGAAGCACTATCCTTCTTAAAAACATATCAAGTCACACACCTCATGTTGACAGATCTAGATATGATATACTGGTCCAAAAACTATTCATCTATTGGTAGCGATGAAAACGGGGACAGAAAGTTTCGAACTTATCTTTTGACGCGAACAAAAAGTCCGATTGGGACATCACACCGAATGCAATCACGAAACAAAGATTGTGAGTTGTCTTTTATTGATATTTCCCGTCCTACTCCTGAAACGTTAGCGATAACAGCAAAATTTAAAGAAAAAAGTGATACAGATCAGAAAGTTGTTAGCAATTTTACCTCTCAAATTTTTGTGGGTTTTGAAAATGGCGGAGTCATTTTGTACCTTGATCCCGAAAATAACCTGCAAAGGGCTTACTATATACCACCTATTGGCTGGAACAGTCTACCTTTCAAATTACTTAGAGGTGAACATAGTGAAGCCTTCCTGCCTGTGTATCCAAGAAACGAAGATGCTGGAAGAGACGTTAAAGTTTGGGAGATTCACTATCCTACCAATATAGAGGCGAATGAGAAATATCGGACAACAAAGTGGAAACCGACCAAAACCAAAAAGGCAGACAAAAAATAAACGCAATAAGTAGTTATGAACTTGAAGAAACATCAATTAACCCTTGTGTAAACTGGCTTACTATTATCCATAAGTCTGTATTGTGCGGACTCGTAACATGTTATGTTGTCCTAACGTTATAAGACTTGTGCATTTCACGTAGGTAAGATATTTTTCTTGCTTTGCAAGTTCATGTATGCTATGTTCAATGAATACTGTTTCTAAACAAGTAAACTTATGAACCTACTACATAGGAGTGAATAATGCTTTCTACAGAAACCAGGATAATTGGCGAAGGTATTGTAAAGGAGAAGAAATGGAAATAACCTTAACAGACAGTAACGAAGCGGGAGCTCTTGATTTTCCGTGGGGTGCCATTAAGTGGCTATGCAATGACCAAATTGATCCAGACGCAGAAATGACATTCGGAGTCGTCTACATTAACGCAGGAGAAGGCAATCCGACCCATTACCATCCGAACTGTGAGGAGTTAATCTATGTCCTTTCAGGTGAGTGCGACCATAAGTTAGGAGACGAAACAATTCCACTCAAACCTGGGATGATGTTGCGAATTCCACGCAATGTCAAACATAATGCTGTGAACACCGGATGGCAACCCGTCACTATGATTATCTGTTACTCTGCTGCAGACAGGCAGACAGTTTTTTGCGATGCGTAGGAAATACGTTATTGATTTCACTAAAAAAGGACTCCCGAGATGAATTTGAAAAGAAGAGCAGAAGCCTTACCCAAAAGTCTACGTAAGCAGATCATCATGGAATTCCGTGAAACAGACTTACATAGATTCTTGAAAGAACTGTTTCAAGTCATGGAGCCTGATTATACAGTTGAAATTACACACGGTACCCAGGAATTTGGCAAAGACCTTGTTATCGTCAAAAACAGAGGACTTATCACACATGTTATCGGTGTTGTGGTGAAGTGTGGTAATATTAACGGTAAGACCTTAGGGGATGTAGATGACTTAAAATCGCATGCTAAAGATGTATTGTCTAAAGGGACAACAAAAAAAATAGAAGAAATCCGTAGCCAGATAGAACAAGCGGAGACGCATCCTGCTGAAACAAAATCAATCCTTGAAGATTTACCTGTCTCCACGGTTTATGTTGTGTTAGCTGGGGAATTTAGTAAGAACGCCCGAAAAAGACTGACCAGTGAACTCAAAACAGCAATAGCAATTGAGGTACTTGACATTCACTGGCTAATAGACAGTTTTACCGAGTTTTATCCAGAAATTTTCTTTGAGGGGAGAGTCATTAACTTCCTCGAAAAGAAAACCAGCGAATTAGAGGAGAATCACCGTCTACGTGAATCAGGCAAAAACCTATCCGAATACTTCGTTGATCCCTTGATTAGATCGTTTAATACACCACTTGAATTTGACAAGAAGGTCATAAGAACAGCTTGGAATAATAGAAAGATCCCTTTTTTACGGCTATTAGATATATCAAAAAGCAAGCGGAAACTGATTCTATTAGGTGACTCAGGAACAGGAAAAACAGGTGCAATGGCGAAATTGGCGATTGATATGTATCAAGACGCTTATCAACAGTTGTTGAAAAAACCTGGTAAAACTGATAGAGAAATATCCGTTCCTATTCTTGTTACCGCTCGGAAATTCCTTGAAATAGAATCACCAGATGGTTTTTTGAAGACATACTTCGAGTCTGAAGAGACTAAGAGTCGTTTCAAAGTCAACGTGGTCATTGTTGATGGATTAGACGAAATTGAATCGTCAAACCGAAAAGTTGTTATTGATAAGTTGGATGAATTCTCTGATACATTAGGATGTTCCTATATACTCACCAGTAGAAAAGTTGATATCCTTAATACATTACCCGAGAGATATGACAAGTATGAATTGCTACCTTTTGAATTCAATCAAGCCTTAAAACTTGTGTCCAAGTTGATAAGCGATCAAAATGTTCTGTCAGCTATGAAAGAAAGTCTAACCAGAATTCAAACCCAAATCCACTTTGTTCCGCTGTCTCTCATGTTACTTGTTGAATTAATTGAAGAACATAAGGAAGTTCCAGCATCCGTAACTGAATTATATGACAGGTTCTTTGATATGGCTCTCGGTAGAGAGGATCGAGAGAGGGGAATAGACATTCTGTTTGACTACCTTATTAAGAAGCGGTTTCTGAGCACGCTTGCATTTCGTGAATTTCGGGAAAAAGACAGATTAGCATTACCCCGGGAAGAGTTTGAACAATTTCTTAATTCTTATTCTAATCAGTATGAATGGAGTACGGAAACATTCAAAGGTTTTGTTCGAGAAATAGAGAGAGCGGGAATCTTGAACGGACAGACAGAGGTAATTTTCAAACATAGGTCCTTTTTAGATTACTTTGCTGCCTTCCACATTCACGAAAATAGAGGAGAAATATCAAACCTAAATGAATTGATTGTGGATACATATTTTAACAGTATCTGGAGTGAGGTGGCGTTCTTTTACGTCGGTCTACGTAGAGAGATAAATCAAGTTCTATTGGAAAAGATCTATTCACACGCTGATGAGGAACTTACTTCAGATGTGAATAAACTTCTCAGTGGACGACTCTTGCAAGCTGGATGGCACTCTCCACCCCAACAGTTAGTATACGGCATAGAAAATGCAATTAGATACATCCCCCAGATTTGTAAGAAATTCAGAAAACTCATCGCTTCCGCTGATGCTAACATTCCGGGTATTATACCTGATTTTATCGCTTTGAGTTTATGTGATCTTTCTTTTAACAGTGCTTTCTTGGAACGACATGCTAAGATTATACTCGAACATTTGGTCACTCAAGATTCTAAAGACGACCTTTACATTGCGGTTATTCTACTATGGTCTTTGCGCCGCTTTATGGAACCGGACGAGGTAGAAACAAACATAAACGCTATTCTGGATAAACTTGCTAATCTGCCGAAACCAGAGCAGGTCCGTTTACTTCTCTTGATGACGCTAATTGAAGAAGATAAAAAAATCTACAGACTTATCAGGAGGCAACTTGGCAAGTTGAAAAAGAGTGCCCCAGCGGCTTTTGAATCATTATTACCAGCTAAACGGAAAGGTTTTCGATAGACGGAGGAAATTATGAATAGTTACAAATCAGTTAGTTCTAAACATGCGTGCCAAGTTAAAATCTGTGGAACAACATCTATTCACGATGCGTGTCTCGCTGCAGATGCAGGGGCAGATTATTCCGGTGTGCTCGTTGACGTCGCAGCTTCAGAACGTTCATTAAACACAAGCCAAGCCGTGGAAATCGCAAGCGCAAGTCCTATTCCAACTGTATTGCTACTTTACAATAGAACAACAACTGATATACATGAAGCGGTCTCCGAGATAAGACCTTATGCAGTTCAACTGCTTGGAACGGAGACACCACAACAGGTAGAAGAACTTAGACGTCTCGTGACATGCCAGTTGTGGAAGTCTATCTACTTGCCAGCAGGAAATCCTGAAAATGTAGACATACCTGCGGTTCGTGAACAGATGCAGGCATACTGTAATGCGGGGTCGGATTTTCTCCTATTCGATTCTGTTGATATTAGCGTTGATCCGCCGCGTTATGGTGGCACTGGCAAGACATGTGATTGGCACGTTGCCGCTGAGCTCATCGCAGAAAGTCCGTTACCTGTGTTTTTTGCGGGGGGGATCCGTCCAGACAACGTTAAATCTGCAATTGAAACTATCACTCCTTACGGGATTGACTTGTGCTCTGGTGTAGAAGCGTCAAAGGGTGTGAAGGATAAGCAGAAACTTGCACAACTGATGGAACAGGTTAACATCTCAAAATATCCCATAAATCAAAACCCTTGAAATCATACTGAAAAATAGGATATACTTGTATATGTCAACATTGTAAGGTACTCTACGATATGAGTTGCTTTCTGTTGATTCTATAATTTGCTAACCCGATTCGACATAAGTTTGAACACAAATACTATTTCAAAATAGCACATCCTAAGGAGACATTATGAAAACGAATGCATTACATTTAGTCGTTGCTTTTCTCATGGTCGGTATATTATCCATTATTGGTCCATCATCTGTTCTTGCAGATGGTCATGAAGCTGAAGGTGAAATGTCAGAAGAGAAACCCGGTATCTCAGGGTGGTTCCAGATTGATATTGATAGTTTAGGCAGCTATTTCTTGATTGGTGCCAGCCATCCGATTGGAAACATCTCCATTGCATCTAATGTATATATCAATGATAATCAAAAAGGTAAGTATACGGGAGAATTTGATCTTGGTGTTACAGTTCCCGTTGTTGCGAATGACAGCATGACGCTCTTGTTGCAACCGATGCTTGGTATAGGATTTGACTATAATGGAGTGGATGGTCCTGATTCACTTTATCCACAATTTTTTGTTTTCCTATCTGCAAATAAGTTCTTTTTTTTCCACTGGACAATCAATACTTATACTTCCATATTTGATGATACTGCCATAAATGAACTCTATACACGTAATTATCTCACTTACGCGCTAAACGATATAATTGCCATCGGTCCACAGTATGAAAGGGTGCAAGGTTTGGGAGAAAAGGGTGCTCTTTGGAGTCAGACTATCGGTGGACGGATAAACATCAATTACGGTAAGAATAATACACTCGGTTTATACGTTGGGTATGACACTGAAAAGTTTGATGAGGAAACCGGTCTAACGGGTAGGATGAATTTCACCCGTCTCTGGTAAACAGATAGAACGTAAATAATTTGAAATAGGCGCGGTGAGATGCCGCGCCTATTCCACAAGATAGATATGTATCGTTCTGTCTTTTGCCCGTGAAAACGCTGGTAAGGATTCTATCTTCCGTCCTCGTTTGCGTATCCAATTACGTACACGTTTATCTGCATCAAAGACGTTAAAACTTGCCACGTCTACGACAAACCATAACCTTTTCCCACTTGAACTTTCCCACTCCTTCTCAAAACCTGTCCTGTCTTTTACTAATTTGTCAATGTCAGTCGCTCTAATTGTCGGCATATAAAAGCGTGCCATTTTTGGTTCTGATACGATCAGTTGGTCAGTAGGTTCTCGTTCTGCTTGTATGATTTCATAAGCCTCTCGCCATTTCGGTCTCCCACCATTTTCAATCCGATAGTAGAGATAATCCTGTGCAAGTAATGTCATCACAATCACACACGGAACGAGGACTCGCAGCAATTTGCCAGTATGTAATGATGCCTCCATCGGTTTCATTCCCTGCCAGATGTGTTCACACACAACTGCTGCAAGGATAAAATATGCGGGAGTTGTCCAAAACAGATAGTAACCTGCAACGTTTTGTAGTTGTGATGCAATCAACATTAGTACTAAAGGCACACCTGCAAAGCAGATAAGAAAGACTGTAGGACGATCCAACGGTTTCACGAAAGGGCTGAAACCAGCCGCAACAAATACTGGAATGCTAACGCCTCGGACCATCGTCAGGACAATATAGAGTGGACTACGACCCCATTCGTTGTGTCCCCAGCCGGAAGATATATAGTTGCGTATATGTGGTATTGCAAGCATTAACACAGGTAATGCAAAGGGTATAAAGAATATCAGCAGGTTTATCCACCGTTTTCTATTCCGTTCTTCTATCACTTGGAGAACTGCAAAGACTGCCAACGCTGGCACAATAGCAGCTGCCAGTAGATGCGATAAAATTAGACAAATACAGGAAAAGAGCGCGCCAATAGTTAAGGTTGTTGAGTCTTTGTCAAAGGATCGGTAGAAAAACAGTGCTGTCAATACTGCAAACAGAAAGGTGAGGACATAAGAACGCACATTCTGTGACCAAAACAGGTGCCAGTTTGACAACGCAACAAACGCAGCAGCGAAAATACCGACACGTTTATTGTATAAGGTCTGTCCCAAACTAAAGACTATCGGAATTGATAGTATACCTGCTATGCAGAAGATCAATCGGCTATTCCACTCCTCCGATGCATTTGTTAGGAATAATAGTTTCTCCCCGCTAAATGCGGACAACTTTGCTGCGATATAGGGAATTGGATTGATCGGAGAATTAGTAAGTGAGAAATCTTCTGCGTCAAGAACTGTCAGTACCTCATCAATCCAGAAACTCCATTCTCCCAATTGCCAAAACCTAAGAAACGCACCGATAATGACGATACATCCAAGTATAATATGCTTATTTTTTAGGCAATTTTGTGATGAAAATTTCAGCATTTTTTTGAAACAGGCATAGACATCAGATAGAGGTTATCAGCCATCAGTCAGCGATTCTCAGTTATCAGTTCTCAGATGTTCTGTGGCAACTACATTGTACTGGACTGCCATAAAGTAATAAATAATACCAAACCAAATTGATCAATTACCATTATTGTCTTTTCGTAGGTCGGGTAGAGCGTTAGCGAAACCCGACATGACCGCCACAGTTAATACATGTCGGGTTTCGCTTCGCTCTACCCGACCTACATGTAGGAATTGACTAACAACTG
This sequence comes from Candidatus Poribacteria bacterium, assembly GCA_965205065.1. Classification (GTDB taxonomy): domain Bacteria; phylum Poribacteria; class WGA-4E; order WGA-4E; family WGA-3G; genus MSPOR6. The sequence continues at coordinate 1,477,456 of CBDBFT010000001.1, forward strand.
AATTCTGACTACGGGTTACTGATGTTCCAAAAGAACAAAGTTTGGACAAACACACAATTGGCACGTTTATTGCTTTAACGAAGGCAGTGCAACTACGCACAGATTCTATCACAAATCAATGTCAGAATCAATAATCGTTTGAGATACTGGCATACCGTAATAGTGTTTTAATATAACACAACTAAGGAGAATTTAATGAAATCTAAAGCATTTTGGTTACCACAGGTGTTGGCAATAGTTTGTATCCTCACAGTTGGTAGCGTTTCAATGGTCTACGCTGACGCACACGGAGCAGGGGAAGCAATGGAAATGGAAATGGAAGAAGAAGCAGGTGTTTCCGGTTGGTTCCGTACTGATACAGATAGTTTAGGTACGCAGATATGGTTTGGTGGCAGTTATCCGATGGGCAGTGTATCAATAGATAGTGATATTTACGTTGTTGGTACCTTTGCAGAGTTTGATCTCGGTATTGGAATCCCCGTTGTTGATAACGATTCGCTTTCACTCACTTTCCTTCCTATGGTAGGGATTGGGTTTGACTATGAGACGGCAAACGGGCCTTCTTCACTAATTGCACCACAACTGTTTACCTATCTCACTGCTGGATCTATCTCTTTTGAATCGTGGATCCAAGGATTTTTCAATACACCATTTAATGAAGACGGTAAAGTTGTGAACCACGAGATTGCGGATGATGACAGTGTTAGTCACATGGTAGAAGATGATCCTGTTGTCGATTCGATCTATACGCGTAATTTTGTTCTCTATTCTGTAACCGATAATATCGCTATCGGTCCACAAGTTGAAGCGACTATTGATTTAGGCGATGACGGTGGACTCGGGAGTCTGGTTGTTGGCGGCCGTATCAACATGGCTTACGGTGAGAATAACACACTCGGTCTATTTGTCGGTTTTGAAACACAGATGGATGAAGGGTCAGAGGATTCTGGTATTACTGGTAGAATGACATTCGTTCGCACTTGGTAAGAGGAGAATCTTTTAGAACAGGAAATGTTCTATTCCTTATCGCATATAGGATCATCGCGAATCTTAGATGATACAAACAGTGTTTAGTTCGCGATGATTCTCCAACTCTCATCTATCAATCAAATTTCAACAGATATTTAGTTTTCAGTTCCATAAAATTCAAAAGAAGTAGTTCTTGAAAATAGGAGACATGGTTAATGAATAAAAAGGTTATTGTAACAATTCTTGTCCTCACCTTCCTACTGAGTTTCAACGTTTTTGCCCTAAATGGTTTAGTGGATAAAGATGGCACGCTTGCAACGGAGAATGATGCTAAATATATGGCAGACACGCTTTGGGTGTTAGTCGCTGCGTTTCTCGTATTCTTTATGCAGGCGGGGTTCGCTATGGTGGAGTCTGGGTTCACCCGTGCTAAGAACGCGGTCAACATTCTCATGAAAAACCTGATGGACTTCTCAATGGGTTCAATCGCGTATTGGGCAATCGGTTTTGCTATTATGTTCGGTGCAGGTAATGCGTTTATGGGAACAAGTGGATGGTTCGTTCCTTCTGAAACTCTTGAAGCAGGTGCCGCAACAAGCAGCAGTATTTTCAGTGCATTAGAATGGAGTTCTGTTCCGACTTATGCTGCGTGGCTTTTCCAGTTGGTTTTTGCCGCAACAGCAGCGACTATCGTCTCTGGTGCGATGGCGGAACGGACACAGTTCAAAAGTTATTTAATTTATAGTGTTTTTATCACCGGTATCATCTATCCGATAGTTGGTCATTGGATTTGGGGTGGCGGTTGGTTAGACGGTGGCATAGTAGAATGGTTAGATGTAGAAGATTTTGCTGGTTCAACAGTAGTTCATTCAACAGGTGGTTGGCTTGCCTTGACCGGTGCTATTGTCTTAGGTCCACGGCTTGGTAAGTATGACAGTGAAGGTAAACCGCGTCCGATTGCTGGTCACAATCTACCGCTTGCTGCGCTTGGTGTGTTTATTCTATGGTTGGGTTGGTTCGGATTTAATCCTGGTAGTGAAATGGGTGCGAGTTCTGCGACTATTGCGGGCATTGCGATTACTACGAACCTTGCAGCAGCTTCGGGTGCTATTACGGCAATGATAACAGCTTGGATTTTTCTTGGCAAACCTGATGCTGGCATGTCCCTTAACGGTGCACTTGCTGGGTTGGTAACAATTACGGCTGGTTGTGCTTCTGTTAGTCCGACCTCTGCTGCTATAATGGGAGCAATTGGGGGTATTGTTGTTGTTCTGAGCGTGCTCATGTTAGAACGTTTCCGTATTGACGATCCGGTTGGTGCTGTCTCCGTTCACGGGACCTGTGGTGCGTTAGGGACTCTTCTTGTTGGATTTTTCCATACGGAGAACGGCGTTTTCGCCGGTGGTGGTTTCCAACTTCTTTGGGCACAGTTCGTCGGTGTTATAGCTGTCTTGGTATGGTGTCTCGTCACAGGTTTCATCCTTTTCTACGGCATTAAAGCAGTAACAGGTCTACGTGTGACGGAAGAGGAAGAACAGGTAGGACTTGACTTGGAAGAACACGGGGCAAGTGCATATCCAGACTTCAATGTCTCATCTATACGTTAGTAAAACTCTCAGTTAAGCTTTGGTCTAAGCTTAAAGTACATAACGGATTAAGGACCGCTCACAGGAAGTTTGATTTTATCCCTGATTTATACTTCTTACCTGTGAGCGTTCCCTTGTTGAAATGGGTTCTAAATACGAAATATTATACAAGTAGAATTTGCTTGTAAATCTAAGGAGGTAACAGATGCCACAACGAAGTGCATCACAGTTTACACAGTTTACAAAGGGACGTATGCGTTATTCCATCGTTGGAATGTTAATTTTGATGTTATTGATGTCAGGTGTTCCGAGCTTAATTTTGGCTCAAGATGCACCAACAGAAGAACAGGAAGCACAAGTCGAACAAGCAGAAGAAACCCAAGCAGAAGAAGGTGAAGAAGCCGATGAGTCAGACGAAGCAGATAAGGATGATGAAGATGAAGAAGAAACCGCAACACTTGTTGCTGGTGATACTGCGTGGATGCTAACGGCAACAGCACTCGTTCTATTCATGACCATACCCGGGCTTGCACTCTTCTATGGGGGTCTCGTACGGGTTCAGAATGTACTTTCAGTTCTGATGCAGTGTTTCGCATTGACAGGAATAATCACTGTATTGTGGATCGTCATCGGTTATAGTCTTGCGTTTAATACTGCTGGTATGGAAGCGGGGAAAATCACATTCAACTCTTTTGTCGGAGGACTCGGCACATTCTGCCTGAAAGGCATTGGTGTAGACACTGTAAGCGGAAGTATACCAGAAACAGTTTTTGTTGTATTCCAAATGACTTTTGCTATTATTACCCCAGCCTTGATTGCTGGAGCATTTGCAGAACGTATGAAATTTTCTGCAATGTTGCTTTTCTCTGCAGTTTGGTCCCTAATAGTCTATGCACCGATTTGCCACATGGCTTGGTCAGGTCCTGGTTCACTGTTTGACGATATTATCGGGGCATTTGATTTTGCTGGCGGGAATGTAGTGCATATCAATGCTGGTATAGCGGCTTTGGTTGCTTGTATCTTAGTCGGAAAACGGATCGGATACCAGACAACAGCGATGCCACCACATAGTTTGACGATTACTGTCGTCGGTGCCTCAATGCTATGGGTTGGTTGGTTCGGTTTTAATGCAGGAAGCCAACTCGCAGCTGATGGCACAGCTGGGATGGCGATGCTTGTTACACAAGTATCAACTGCAACTGCTGCCATAACCTGGATGTTCATTGAATGGATCAAACACGGTAAACCGAGTGTCTTAGGGATAGTTACAGGGGCAGTAGGTGGATTAGTTGCAATTACACCCGCTTCAGGCACGGTTGGTCCGATGGGAGCACTTGCTATCGGGTTTGCATCTGGAGCTATCTGTTTCTGGGGTGCTACCAGTCTGAAATCTAAACTTGGGTACGACGATTCTCTTGATGCTTTCGGTGTTCACGGTATCGGTGGGATTGTCGGTGCTTTATTGACAGGTGTTTTTGCCTCCACTGCATTAGGTGGTTCTGAAGAAATAATGATAGGGAGTCAGGTTTGGGCACAGTTCCTCAGTATCGTTATCACTATTGTTTGGAGCGGCGTGCTTTCGTTTATCATCCTTAAAATCGTTGATGCCATCGTTGGCTTACGCGTTGAAGAGGATGACGAACGCATGGGTCTTGACCTATCACAACACAATGAACGTGGCTATAACCTGTAGTATATAGTGGATTCTACAATTAACTTTACATCTGAGTAGGAGGGAACTCCGATTCCCGACTATTAGTGGTTGCGTCGCGATTCGGAGATCGCTCCTACTCTGTACTATTTTCTCGACAGGCAATGAATTACCCTACTACGAACCCAAACGTTTGTAGTAGGGTAATTCATTGCCTGTCTATTAACCGATAATTATACTTGCTATCGTTGCATCGGATAGTTTTTCTTTTTGCACGAACAGTCTAAAACTTTCATCTAAATTACTGTAAACCTCTTTAATCCACGTAGTATCAAAGGCATCACCCGTATTATGAATGATAAGGTTTCCCGGTGCAATTAGGGTTCCAGCAGTGCGAAAATCACCGACTCTACGGATACTTGGGATGGGTAGGGTTTTCAAGAATGCTTCATCAGAATTGTTATCAAAATGTGCTGCATCCACAACGACATTAGTGATATTAACAAATCCCGCTGCAAGCAATCCCCATAATCCTGCTTCACCTATACCAATAAGACTCACCTCCGAGACATCACCTCTTGTTGCGAAATAGTGTAAAGTTGTAACAATGTCTTGAATGCGTAATGCTGCGGTCGTTCGGTTATAGGTTGTGAAGAAGTTCGTATCCTCAGATCTTTCGTATTCTCCGTGTTCTCCTGTTCCGAAAACATCAATGATAAAGACTTTGTGATCAGGATTTGCAGCTAGCAGGTCTGTGATGATAAGTGCTGGTTCACCTGTATCTGGGTCGATTAACTTCTCTTTTCCTTCAGGATGCACTATGACAACAACGGGGTCATGTCCGACCAAAGGTTCCGCACGAAATAGGACTGCGGGAATGGCGTCCCCAATTCCTTTCCTACCGAGAACAAGATGACGGGCAGAATAGCGTGGATGAAAAGTCGTAGGAAAAGCACCTTCTGGCTCAACGAGTGTCATTTCATTACTTTTAGGTATGTGTAGTCCAAGTGAACTTCGTAAGGCACTCTCCATCTGATGCTTAAATTCTTCGTGATCATCTCTGTTCTTAGGCTTTAGATTAGCATAAGTCTCTTGTGAACGTTTGATCCAGGCGGGAAGTATCTCCTCCTGTTTTAGAGCATTTTCAGGTAAATCACGCTCAGAAAACATCAAGAGTGCATCGTCTGATTCTACCTGATAAGGTACTTCCTTAAACGCCGACGTATCTTCTGTTTCCAATAACCCCAATAACCACTTAGCGAACCATGCATATACTGCTTCACGACTTTCCTTATTGTAGTTATGTTCTGCATCTACCTGAACTTGATGCAGTTTATCTTCTGCATCAAAATGTGCATAAATGCTTTTGATGGCAGGATATTCGACGGTTGGTGTGTTTACTGTCCAATCACCTGTGCATGAAACAAGCAGTAGTGGACGTGGTGCCATCAAAGCCCCGATTTCAAGGTTACTCGCTTCCAGTCGCAAGTTTGGTGCGTTTTCACATATACACCCACCCTGCATCGTCGCAGAGATCATATTGACAGGAGCAGAGACTTTGATGCGTTCGTCAATCGCAGATAAGATGAAGGTTTGCGAACCACCACCCGAAGCACCTGTGCAACCGATACGTTCATCGTCAACATCAGAAAGACTTTGCAAAAAATCAATGGCGCGCATTCCGTTCTGAAGTTGAAGTCCCATTGCGCTTAATCCCCATAAACTTTCTGGCGCGCCGCCGTAATGATGTTCAATCTGTTTTGCACTATCGTTGTAGCCAATCATATCATACGAAAAAACTACATATCCCTGTTTAGCGAAGTTTATGCAACGCGCAGGGATTGAGCCGCGTTCAATATCTTCTAAACGTCCACGTCCCCAATGTCCATGTGGACTTACGATTGCAGGAAATGGACCTGGTTTACCTTTCGGACGATAAAGATTTCCTGTTGTCAAAAAACCTGGGAATGCTTCAAAATAGACGTTTTCAACAGTATAATCTTCACGTTCAATTTTTCCTGATATTTTCGCGTTGAGGGGAGTGGGTTCATGCTTCGGGACTAAACCGTTTGCGACGCGTATTTGCTGACGTAAGGTTTCAGATTTTTCAATCCATTCCGCTTTAGTGTAATTTGGAAAGGTATAGGGTGTATTTAAGTCCCGAGATTTAGCACCGCGGGCATCCTTTACAGTCTGTGATGGATCCGTGAATACGTGCGCAAGTTCATGATGTTTTTCAGCCATTTTTCTATATTCCTTTTCTGAGAATGGAGTAATATGCTCTATAATGCTTCACTGTAATTTTCTATGAATCTGAGCTATTCCCATCAGTTGATGTAGTCGTTTTAATATCTTTTACATGAGTTGCCATATCCACAAACAGATTTATTAATGCTGCTAAACAGTAGTGTACAATCAGAACGATTGTACCGACGATAGTGGAACCCAGAAAGTTGAGTATACCACGGATAAAGGTGAATTCTCCATTTGTCTCAAATCTAATAAAACCATATTCAGGAATATCCTGGAATCCTGTACTAAAAATTGAAGAGACTAACCCTTGAATACCAGATACAACAAGCAAAATAAATCCTGCTTCTCCAACCAATCGGATTAGGATAACTGCGATCTGTAATATTTCAAAAGATATTTCTTCATGTAATTCTCTGATTTTGTTGGACCTATTCCAGAACAACAAGATGAGAACTATACCTAAAAAAATGTTCAAACAGAGTGCCATAAGTGAACCTATGATAGTGAAAATCAGTTCACTTGTGTCTAAATTTTCACTTGTATATACGGATTTTACGTAAACTGCTATACCCCAGACAACAGATCCGATTATAGCAAGAATCCCCACGGCTTTGAGTAGAATTGCAGTCCACTTTCTGAAATGACTACCAGATTCAAATGCATCTATCCATTTAACAATTCCGCGTAAAAAATTCATAACCTACGTCCTCATGATCGTAATCCCATTTCTAATTGAAAATACCTCTTTATTGTCAATACCTTCGCCAATAATAGACATTCTGTTACAATGTGCCTATATTGAAGTGTAGCACATTCTAACTGGATGTGCTACTTTATTTATTCAACTGTCTCTGTAGCACAATCTAACAGAATGATGCTCAAAGAGGCACAATCTAACAGAATGTGCTACAAAGATACGCACAATCAAAACTGTCCAGGATTCTCATATTACCACCAGCGGTAATAGCGTGAAATCAGAACTGAGATCTGGCTTGTTTCATCAAGCCATTGATAACCGCCTACAGAATCTGGTATTGTAAAAGAGTGTAACAATGCCAACACAAAATTCCAAGATTTTAGTGTAAGCTTCCAGTTGAAATGGTTTCTGGTTTCTGATAAAAAGACTTCAAGTGTATTTATTGGGATTACACCCAGATCATCTTCACCAATTTGCGCAGTAAGTTTACAATCTTCAATCGGAGAAATAAAAGGTAACGTGTGAATATCCAAGGTTGTCACATCCAGGTTTGCCGCTGGCACTGAAATCATCTCATTTATCGCATTGTATAGCAGCTTAGCTTCTTCTGGAACAGATGGTGAGAGTATTAACAGTGGACAATCAGTAGACCCATCTGGTAAAAATTCAAGTTCCACAAGTTTATCCTCCACTGATTGCAGGTAGGAAATGGAGTTCTGCCTCAGCGTCTATGCGTTCGTGCATCCCAATTCGGGTTATGACTCCATTGATATAGACGCCAATACCTGGACGAATCCTGTCACCATCACATAACTTCGCTTTTGTTCCCGGATAACGTTTCTCTAAGTTGTCTATGACTTCTCTGAGAGTAGCACCGGTAATTGTAACGCGTTCTTCACCGTCTGTCAGGTTGCGCATGAGTGCGGGAATGGCAATAATCGGCATACTGTTATCCTCAAAAAACAGTGAAAAAGGTAATACCATTTCTGATTAATTATACCGCATCCTTATGTAGGTCGGGTAGAGGCACGAAACCCGACATGATAGACAGAACCAAGACGTGTCGCCAGTTAATATTTTAATGGCGTACCTCTACCCGACCTACGAAAGAATGAGATAAGAACAACAGGTATACAAGGCTTAGATTTTGCCCATAGCTTTCAAAAGACGATCAGGAGACATCGGCAATTCAGTCATTCTAATACCGATAGCGTCATAAATTGCATTCGCTATCGCAGCGGGTGGTGGAACAATCGGCACCTCACCGACACCCCGTACACCGTACGGATGCCCCGGATTCGGCACTTCAACGATGACAGTATCAATCATCGGAAGATCCAAACATGTCGGCATGCGGTAATCGAGGAAGCTTGCATTTGTCATACTACCTTCTTCATTATAGATATACTCCTCATTCAATGCCCAACCGATACCTTGAACCACACCCCCCTGTATCTGTCCTTCAACATAACTTGGATGAATGGCTTTACCTGCATCCTGTGTTGCTGTATAACGTAGTATTTCAACCTTACCCGTATCTTCATCTACGGCAACATCAACGACGTGGGTTGCGAATGCACCACCTGCACCAGCAGGATTCATAGTCGCTCTACCGATAACGGGACCCCCAGTCGCACCGAGTCTTGCTGAGAGATCACGAAAACTTATCTGTTCCTCTTTACCGTTAATGGATGAGAATTCACCGTCAGCAAACTGCACATCTGCTTCGTCAACATCCCAGAGTTTTGCAGCACGACCAATCATCTGTTTGACAACATCCTGTGCTGCTTCATAAGCTGCATATCCTGTTGCGTAAGTCGTACGACTACCACCGGTTACCGCAGTATAACCGATTGAGTTCGTATCAACAACGGTTGGATTAACTGATTCGGCAGGAATACCGAGCACTTCGGCTGCTTGCATTGCGATGGAAGCACGGGTACCCCCGATATCTGTTGAACCTTCAACGAGGTTAACTGTACCATCTGGGTTAACATTAATTGTGACGCTGGATTCTAAACCGATGTTGAACCAGAAACCGGATGCGACCCCACGTCCATGGTATTTCTTACCATTGGGTGCAGTGTAGTGTGGGTGTTCTTTGGCTGCCTCAACTGACTCAATGAATCCGACACGTGGAAAAATGGGACCGTCTGCGCGGCGATCACCTTCTTTCGCACCGTTCATGATCCGGATCTCAAGCGGGTCAATGTCTAATTGCTCAGCAAGTTCGTCAATGACGGTTTCCGTACCGAATGCTGCATTCGTTGCACCGGGTGCACGGTAGGGTGCTGTCTTCGGTTTGTTAACGACTACGTCATATCCATCAATTAAGACATGTTCAATATTGTAAGGTGCGAACACACACATTGCCCCTGCCCCCACGGGTGAACCGGGATATGCACCTGCTTCAAAAGCGAGAGATGTCTGTGCTGCTGTTATTTTTCCGTCTTTCTTAGCCCCTATTTTAATCGTGATATAGGAAGCGGGAGTTGGACCAGTGCCTTCAAAGACATCAGCGCGGTTCATCAAGACTTTGACAGGTCTGCCTGTTTTTTTCGCAAGAAGTGCAGCCACAGGTTTGATGTAGACGTTTATCTTACCACCAAAACCACCACCGATTTCTAATGGAACAACTTTGATTTTAGATATGGGGTACTGAAGGATTTCAGCGAGTTGCTCCCGAACAGTAAACGCACCTTGTGTGCTACACCACACTGTTAACTGTCCATCTTGGTTGTAATGTGCAGTTGCGTTGTGTGGTTCAATGTAACCTTGATGGACGGTGCCGGTAACGAAATCTCTTTCAATGACTACGTCTGCTTCCGCAAAACCTTTTTCAATGTCCCCTTTCTTGTGTTGTAGATGACTGGCAATGTTGGTTGGTCTGTCATCTTCATCACCCAATGAGGAAGTTGTTAGGTTTTCATGTAGAATGGGTGCATCGGGTTCCATTGCTTGACGCACCTCTAACACAGGTGGAAGTACCTCATATTCAATATCAATGAGATGGCATGCTTCTTCTGCAATATGCGGATTGGTCGCTGCAACTGCGGCGACTGCGTGTCCTTTATAGAGTGCTTTATCACTTGCTAAAATGTTGTCACAGAGATATTTAAGGTTGACCGCACCTTCACCAAGGTCAGCTATTTTGTCTCCTGCTTCGGGTAGGTCTTGAGCAGTGACAATCCCCTTAACACCCGGAAGTGCTTCAGCACGGCTTGTATCTATGGAGATAATACGGGCATGTGCATGTGGACTTCGCAGCACTCTACCGTGAAGAAGTCCGGTAATATGAAAGTCTGCACCATAGATTGCCCTCCCAGTAACTTTGTCAACACCATCATGACGTATCGGCCGTGTTCCGATAACCTTATATTCTTTCTTTTCAGACATCAGGATGCTCCTTTACATAGCAGCGGCTGCATCAAGCACAGCGCGAACGATTTTATCATAGCCGGTGCAACGGCACAAATTTCCGGCTAACCAATATCGGACTTCATGCTCTGTCGGCTTCGGATTTTGATCAAGTAATGCTTTAGCACTCATAATAAAGCCCGGTGTACAGATTCCACATTGAAGTGCGGCATTTTCAAGGAATGCGTCTTGGATCGGATGTAGTTCTTCTGGGTCAGCGAGTCCTTCAATTGTTTCTACTGTGTGTCCATCCGTTTCAACTCCGAGAACGAGACATGAATTGACGAGTCTCCCATCAAGAATGACACTGCATGCCCCGCAATTTCCGTTGTTGCATCCCTCTTTTGCTCCTGTTAGGTGAAGTTCATCTCTGAGGACTTCAAGCAGACTTTGCCGAGGTTCACAGAGAAATTCCACCGTTTCACGATTTATAGTGGTTTGAACGTGTGATTTTCTCGCCATAAATTAGGTTTCCTTTCACGTTTTAGTTCAGATAGAACGTTAATAACAACGATAATATGATTGTATTCATTAAACCGCTTCTTTAACTCTCTGGATTGCACCATTGAGAGCACGGCGCGTCAGAACACCGACAAGGTGTGTCCGCTGTTCAGCAGTACCGCGCATATCGCTAATTGGACGTGCGATCCCTTGTGCAGCTTGTGCTGCCTCGTCAATAGCGTCATCAGAGATTTCTTTACCGGCAAGTAGCGTACTCGCTTCTTCAGCAAATAAGGGTGTTGGTGCGACAGCAGCAAGCGCGATCCTTGCAGATACGAACTTCTCTTTTGCTGCATCCAACACAACGGATGCGCCTACGCCAACGACTGCGATATCCATCTCATTGCGTGGGATAAATCTGAGATAGTAGGAACTTGAACTCTCCTGTGGTGCCGGTATCTTTATGGAAACAAGCATCTCCCCTTTCTCAAGAACTGTTTGTCCTGGAGCAGTGCAGAAATCTTCAACAGGTATTTCTCGTTCTCCGTTTGGACCGGCAATGACACAAGTTGCATTCAATACGATCAACGGTGGAATAGCATCTGCAGCAGGTGAAGCGTTACAAAGGTTGCCGCCTATCGCTGCGCGTCCCTGAATAGCAGTACCACCGATAATCTTTGTCGCGTCAACTAAACCGGGATACGCATCACATAAGTCATCAACTGCATATATCTGATAACAGGGAACCGCTGCACCGAGTGTCAATCCACTGTTAGCGTTATAGTCTATCGCATTTACTTCCGGGATGGATTTGATATCTATCATCCAATCTAAGTTGCGTTTTCCTTCTCGAGCTTGAACGATAAGATCAGTACCACCTGCAAGGATTCTGGCATTTTCACCTTTCTCATCAAGCAGTGTGACAGCTTCGGATACCGTATTTGCAGCGATATACTCAAATGCTTGCATAACCACATTCTCCTTTAGTGGGATATAGGTGTATTGTGTTAATTTGATTTGAATTTAGATTATATCATAATTGCAAAAAGTTGCAAGTGTTTTTGTTGATAGGTGTGTAGAACGGGGTTATTTAATTCCCTTGCTTGTATGTGTCTTATTTTGTTGCGTCTTGGTATGGGAGCTTAAAAATGGGGAAGATGAGGAAAATGAATGGTGGAGGATACCAGACTTGAACTGGTGACCCCTTGCATGCCATGCAAGTGCTCTCCCAACTGAGCTAATCCCCCACCTGATTATAAAACTATTAAAATGATAACATATTTCGGGTGCAAAAGCAAATAAAATGAACACAACTTTTTTATTGATTTTTCCAAAGCCTTATGTTATAATTAAAATAGAATATGTTACAATTATTAAACCATGATTTTCAAATTGAAAGGAATAATAAACAATGACGCAAGAAAAATTTCAAGAACATGTCCTAAAAGAATTAGGCGAAATAAAGAATCTTTTTATCAAAAATGAAGAAGATCATGGAAAACTCTCTACCAAAATAGAATCAGTTAAAACTGAAGTAGAATCAGTTAAAACTGAAGTAGAATCAGTCAGAACTGAAGTAGAATCAGTTAAAACTGAAGTAGAATCAGTCAGAACTGAAATGCATAAGATCTTAAACGTGCACTTACGATGGGCTATTGGAACAACAATAGCTATAGCAACCCTCGCATTTGTAATAGCAAAATATATAACGTGAAAGCAAATACTATTGGATCTGCAAAAATTAATTATCTTGGCTCATGTTAGGATTTAGTGCGTTGGACGAGTTTTGATAATGAACGTGAAAAAATAAAGCAGGATACACCTATTTTATTGTTGATTAATTTAGAATGAAAATATTAGGTATAGACACCTCCACCCCTATCGGCAGTGTTGCCCTTATAGATAACGACATTATAGTCGCAGAACACACGCTGAACATCGTCCAAGCACACTCCTCCAGACTGATGCCTGCTATTGATACAGTCCTGAAGTGGGGAGAAATAACGCCACATGATATAGAGGGTTGTGCTGTTGGTATCGGACCTGGATCGTTTACTGGTGTCAGGATTGGTGTCGCAACAGTGAAATCTCTCTGCTATGCCGTTGATAAACCAATTGTCGGCGTATCCACTTTAGAAGCAATCGCCTATAACCTCAGATGGACAGACGGATTGGTCTGTCCGATACTTGATGCACGACGAAGCGAAATCTACGGTGCTATTTTCCACGGGGGTACAGAATGGCAACGTATAACAGATGATCTCTGCTTGCCGATTGACGAATTCTTAGATAAACTTGATAAGCACACTTCACCTGATTCTACGATTGTCTTTGTAGGGGATGGTCTCCCGGAATATGGGAATACAATTCAAGAATGGTTTGATAAGACAGCACGCCAGGGCAAATACAAACGTGCAGATTCTATTTTCAATGTGCCGCGTGGTGCATCAATTGCTACACTCGGTGCAAATCGTCTTAAAGAAGGTAATACTGATAGCTATTGGACTTTAGTACCGAATTATGTTAGAATAGGGTTGTATTGAATAATGAAAGATCAACGCCTATAAATTAGATGAACCGTATTTTCAAAAACACATCTGTCCTTTTCGGCGCACACTTTATTGGTCGCCTCGGTGCACTCGTAATAACAATCTGGCTGATGCCCCGTTATTTTACTGAAAGTGAATTAGGCGGCTTTTTTGTTGCAATCGCACTGACAAACCTCATCGCAAGTCTCATAGAACTCGGTATAGACAATCCTTTAGTCCGAGAAATGACACTCAATCTCTCAGATACGCGACACTATCTGGGTAACGCCTTACTTGTACGGCTTGTTCTTTCCGTCGTCGCATTCACCCTCATGATCCTTTCTGCAATGGTTTTGGGATACGAACCTGTAGTCCTAATGATGATACTCTATTTGGGATTGTCAGAGATTGTCAATTCTATCGCGCAACTCTTTAGATCCGTTTTTCGGGCACATGAGGAGATGAAATATGAGGCATGGACAGTAGTTGCTGAACGTAGCACTTATGTCCTCGTCGGTGGTGCTGCAATTTTGCTCGGATATGGGATTATAAGTGTCTGCCAAGTCCTGTTGATTGCCAGCGGTATTAACTTGATACTGAGCATCGGATATACACGATACCGTTTCACACCACTCGGTTTCAGACCCAGTCGAAAAATAGTGGTAACAATCATGCAACAAGCGTTGCCGTTCGCTGTTGGCAATCTGTTTAATCTACTCTATTTTCGCATTGATGCTATTATGTTATCTAAACTCAGTCCGGATGGTTTAGACGCCAACACCTGGTACGGTCTGTCGTATAGTATTGTCAACGCTTTAACGACTTTACCTGGTGCGTTCATGATGGGTGCAATGTTTCCTATCCTTTCTCGTTTGTATGTAAATGAACCGGACAGACTATCGCAAGCATATACTTTCGGGGTGCGGTGGATGGTGATATGTGCTGTGCCGTTAGCAGTTGGATTAGCCGTTATTTCTCATGAACTAACTGCTGTATTGTTTCCTAAATATACATCGGATGTCTTAAACAAGATTGGAAATGTATTACAATGGCTAAGCGCGACAGGGGGAATGGTTTTTTTGACGACCGTTGTATTTGCTGTGTTGCGTGCAGCAGACAAACGTGCTGTGTTTTCTGTTATTATGGGAACTACAGCACTATTGAATATCTCTCTGAACTTTTTTCTCATACCACGTTATAGTCATATTGGTGCAGCGATAGCATTGATCATCAGTGAGATGTTCTTAATTGTCGTAGGATTCGGCTATATCTCAAAGCGGATCACGAAACTTGATGAGAGAGGCTTTATTCCCAAAGTACTCATTCTGTCAACCGTTATGGGTGCAGGATTGATCTTGTTAAAGGGAATTCTATCGGTCTGGATATTGATTCCCTTGGCAGTCGTGTTTTATGGAAGTGGGATTATCGTCTGGAAAGAATTCCGGGCACATTTTGAAACAACTTAAGATGTTCCGCGACTTTGCTTTTTTTTCCAATCCGTGGCAGCTATACGTGTTGTACGGTTTCCCACCTGCTGAACGTGAACACCATTACCGTATTTCCTCTGGTGCTCTTTTTCTCGACGCTCTATGTCATTCGTAATTCCACTCCTGATAATTTTGTTCCCTTGCTTTAAGTGATATCTATAGGTGTCACGCTTAGGTTCTACTTGGACTCCTCTCGCTTTAAGTACTTTTTCAACCGCTCGTTCTATTTTTGCTTTTGAAAGTTGTCCTGGCTTATCAGGAGGGTATTTAACTATTCTTTGTCTTGACATTTTAATCATCTCCATAGAATATGCTATGAATTGTCACTTGGATAAAGACTCAACCATCCTGCAACAACACGTATATAATTATTGAAATTACCCATATCTGCAACTTCTAAACGAAGTTCTTGTGCGACTATCAGTAAAAGAAGGTTTCAAATATACAACCCTTGCAACACCTTAAAATAACCAGGAAACGTCTTACGCACACAATCAGGATCATTAATCCGAATGCCAGGAACTTTCAAACCGATAAGTGAAAACGCCATTGCAACCCGGTGATCATGATACGTATCAATAGCAGCAGGCGTGATAGGAGAGGGGGATATTTCAAGTCCATCTTGATGCTCAACAACGGGTACACCTAACTTTCGCAGTTCTGTCACCATAGCAAAAATCCTGTCGGTCTCTTGCCAACGCGTATGCTCAATGTTGCGGATGATGACCGGACTATCAACGAAAGGCGCAATCGCAGCAAGGGTTAGCGCGGTATCCGATATATCCTTCATATCAATATCAATACCCCGCAACTGATCCGGTCCACGAACGGTAATACCGTTGTCAGAGACATCAACCTGGCATCCCATCCGCTCCAAGACACGAATGAATTGTACATCACCTTGCTTAGAATCTGTGTGAAGATGTTTCACAGTGACACGTCCACCCGTGATTGCAGCGGCACCAAAAAAATAGGACGCACTGGAGGCATCCGGTTCTATGTGGTAAACACGCGATTGATACTGTTGTCCATCTGATATAGAAAAAAGTTTATATCCCGTGTTGATAACCCTCACACCGAATGCTTCCATAACTGCCATCGTAATATCAATATAGGGGGTCTTGAGATTTCCGATAACTTCAATCTCCATACCATCTTTCGCATAAGGTGCAACCAGCATCAGTGACGTTAGAAATTGACTGCTTCTGCTGGCATCAAGTTTCGTCTTCCCTCCATTAATGCCGTTAGCATTTACAATAACAGGTAGGTATCCATTCTCAAATTCTGAACGTACCGATACACCCAGCTGTTCCAGAGCATCCATTAGATCGGAGATTGGCCTCCCGGCGCGCATCGGTTCATCACCATCAATGATGAATTCACCATATCCGAGAGAGACATAACTTAGGAGTGAACGGGATGTTGTGCCGGAATTTCCGATATAAAGTTCTGCACGTTGAATAGGTATCACACCTCCGTTTCCTGTGACATGGAAAGTGTCCTGTTCCTTATCTTCAACAATCTGCACCCCGAGTTTTTGTAAGGATTTACACATATAGTGCGTATCATCACTAAAGAGAGCACCTGTCAAAGTGGATTGTCCGTTAGCAAGTGCAGCGACCAATAGCGCGCGGTTCGTAAAACTTTTTGAACCCGGTACCTCTATTGTAGCGATAGGTGGATTTTTGATAGGTTGTATTTCAATCATTACGGTCTAAGAATAGAGTCCTAATTCAGCAAGTAGATGCTTGAGTTCTTCTTTCGCGCCATCATTTAAAGGTAACAACGGACTTGTCGTATAGGCATTGCAAACCCCCATAATTTCCAGGCATGCCTTCAGACCGCTAACTCCCTGTCCATACCGATAGAGTTTACTAAGTTTCATCATCCATCTTTGAAGTCTGTCGACTTCATCAATATCCCGTGCTTTTGCTGCGGTGTAGAGTGCCACTGCTTCTTTTGGTGCGACGTTTGAAATTGAGATAATGCCGCCATCAGCACCGAATAACACAGCAGCCCCGATAAGAAAGTGTGAACCGATCATAATAGAGAAATCGTCGCGATCCCCTAACAGAGCTAGTAGATTCAGACAGTTTATCCAATCACCAGAACTGTCTTTCATACCAACAATATTTTCACATGCATCCGCAATCTGTGCAATGACATGCGGTTTAATTGCCGTTTTTACCGTAGATGGAATGTTATAAATCATGATAGGTAGTTCTGTGCTATCCGAAATTGCTTGATAGAATTGTCGGATGTCAGCATCATCAGTGGAGGGATAATAGTAGCAAGGCGTGGCAGCGACTGCGTCTACGTTATACTGTTCTGCTGTTTCAATGTTCTGGATTACCCGTTGTGTACTTGTATCCATAACGCAACAGACAATGGGGACACGTCCAGCAACAGTTTTAGTTGCAATATCCATCGCTCGTTCGCGCTCCGTGTTGGTCAAAGTGGCAAACTCTCCCGATGATCCTAACAGATATATACCGTGAACACCGTTGTCTATCAGACGGTTAAGCTGATTAACAAATCCGAGTTCATCTACACGTTCCTTTTCATCAAGTGGTGTAACCGTTGGTGAAAAAATACCTTCATAACGTATGTCCATAGTTCCCTCCGATGTTTTACTGAATAGTAACATTATTGCAGTTTACCAGAACGAAAACAAAATGTCAATCCTTCCCTCTTCCTCTTCGCATGAAAGGGTATGTAATGAAAGGGTATGTAAAGTTATTGTCACTATAAATGTCACTTTTGGAATTTCATAAGCTCTTAATAGTAGTAGGCACTCTCCGAGTGCCGTCTCTTATGAAAAAGGATCGCTAAACCTTTGCTCCAGCGGAGCAAAGAGCCAATCTATTGACAGTTCGGTGTCTCCTTACAACAGAGATATGGTATGTCAATAGAATTTGGAATGCCTCAGACTTTGCACTCAAGTCGATAGTATGTCTTATGACTTTCTCCGTGACGATGCCAAAATATTTGCACACCCTCACAGCGAAAAACAATTGATTGTCAGCTTAAGTTATGGTATACTCTTTTCATAATTTTACTAATGAGGTGGCTATGAACGACTATAGAAACATTATTACCATTGAACCAGGTAAACGCAGCGGACAGCCGTGTATTCGGGGAATGCGGATCACCGTTTACGATGTCTTTGAATACCTTGCGTCGGGAATGACAGTAGCGGAAGTACTTCACGATTTTCCCGAGTTAACCGAGACAGACATTCGTGCCTGTTTTGCTTATGCTGCGGACAAGGAAAAATCACAGGTTGTCGTTTACACAGATGAAACTTCTATTCGATCAGAACCTATCAGACCAACTGGTGGTGCTACTGGCGGATATGTTTCCTAATTCTATCCATGTCAAGACGGTAGGGTTAGATATAGTGACAGATACCGATTGACACCCGTTTAATGTAAGTGAAAATGAGAAGAACGTGAAAACATCTGATTGTATACTTCTACTTTTGACGCTTTACTATAAAGTGTTCCGACTTACTTATTAAGCTCATTAAGAAGACGCAGTGCTTCCTCGGCTTTATTCTTAGTATCTACATCCCCTGCTTTTATCGCAAGCCGTAAAGCAGTGCGGAAGTCTTGCTTCGCTGCCAATGTTCGACCTAACCTAAACTCCGCAAGTCCACGATTAAGGTATGCTTTGGCATAATCAGGTTTGAGTCGGATTGCGAAGTCATAATCAGAGATCGCAGCAGAGTATTGTTCCAACCGATTCTTCGCAAGTCCCCGACTGTTGTATGCTTTGGCATAATCAGGTTTGAACCGGATTGCGAAGTCATAATCCGCAATCGCTGCAGAGTATTGTTCTAAATGAGTCTTCGCATATGCCCGATTGTAGTATGCCCTGGCATCATCGGGTTTGAGCCGAATAGCGATGTCATGATCCGCAATCGCAGCAAAGTATTGTTCTAAATCAGCCTTCGCAACTCCCCGGTTGTCGTATGCCAGGGCATAATCAGGTTTGAGCCGAATAGCGATGTCATAATCCGCAATCGCAGCAAAGTATTGTTCTAAATCAGCCTTCGCAACTCCCCGATTGAGGTATGCATCAGCATCATCAGGTTCAAGCCGGATAGCAGTGTCATAATCTGAAATCGCAGCTAAGTGTCGTCCTAACTTAGCCTTCGCAACTCCCCGATTGAGGTATGCATCAGCATCATCAGGTTCAAGCCGGATAGCAATGTCATAATCTGAAATCGCAGCAAAGTATTGTCCTAAGGCACTTTTCGCATTTCCCCGATTGTAGTATGCACTGGGATGATCAGGTTTGAGCCGAATAGTGATGTCATAATCCGCAATCGCAGCAGCGTATTGTCCTAAGTCATCCTTCGTATTTCCCCGATTGTAGTATGCTTTGGCATAATCAGGTTTAAGCCGAATAGCGATGTCATAATCCGCAATCGCTGCAAAGTGTTGTCCTAAGTCATCCTTCGCAATTGCCCGATTGTTGTATGCACTGGGATAATCAGGTTTGAGCCGAATAGCTGCTGTGTAGTCTTTGATGGCACCCACATAATCTCCTAAATGGTACTTCGCATTGCCCCATAAGAAATAGGTCTCAGCAGATATAGATTGTTTTTCTGGCGACAGAGGTTTTGCTAACTTTGACTGCTCCAGCAATTTCTTAAGATATTTTGATGGAATGGCAAAATTGAGGTTCTGTCCAATTTCAAGCGTCATAAAGGACACCCCAATCACTTCACCTTTTTTGCTTAGCACAGGTCCACCACTGCTTCCTGGAGAAATCGGTGCAGTCATCTGCAGCCGTTCTTTTGTATCTTCACTTCGCTTGCTGCTGATAATCCCATCTGAAAACGTCCCTTCCAATCCTTTCGGATTCCCAGCAACATAGACCGTCTCCCCAATCCGAATCTTGTCGCTATCACCGAGAGAGAGCGGTTTGATACCATAAGCGGTTACCTTTAGCAGTGCAAGGTCATTTTGTTTGTCAGTTGCTGTAACGCCTTCAATCTTGTATGTGGTGGACTTACCGACTAACTTTGCAGTCCCCTTTGTTGCACCTGCAATCACGTGGTAGTTGGTAGCGATTAGGTTGGGTTTCACAAAGAACCCGCTGCCGATGCCCAATGTTTTGCCGTTTGTATCTTTCATTTCCAAATATACCGTTGCTGCTAATGCTTTTTCGGCAATATCTTCGGCAGGCATAGTGTTTTGTGCGGGTGCGGTGTTTATTGTGCAAAAGAGTAGAAAAACGATAATAGCGATCTGGGGATTTTTCCAAAATAATGTGTCTCTATGTTTCATTGGATACTTCCTGTTGATATTGGGAATTTTATATGTATAGTTTTTGCGATAATTTATACAAAGAAATGCACAATCTAACAGAATGTGCTACAAAGAAACACACAATCTAACAGCATGTCTATCATCGGCGAAGGGATTGTTACGGTGTGCTGATTTTATAGGTGTGTGCTATCCATATAAGAATTTTCCAGGGATATTTTGTTGAGGATATTCTGCTTTTGGATCACGACTCGCTATCGGTTCAGGTATTTCAGCATCCCAAAAATCTGGAACAGTGTTTGGTCGGCGATGCCATGCATGAAGCAGTGTGCGGCGTTTTTCGGTACTGTTCTTCCGTGCTGCATGCAATAGCCGTGCGTCTGTCAGAATCACCGAACCTGCATTAACGCACAAATCTACCTGATTGGGATGGTCGTCAAACATAAAAGGATAGTCTTCCTCAAGATAATCATACCTTTCTACATCTTTAAGTTCCTGCCTTGACAAAAGAATATCGTGAAATTTGATACGTTTACGATGGGTCCCAGGAATAATCTTTAAACAACCGTTTTCCTGGGTTGTATCGGTAAGATAATAATTGAGAAATATTTCTTGAGGCCAAGGTGCACAACTAATTGGGTCATCCCAATGGAACCAGTCTTGATGCCAATAGAGAGGATCTCCATTCGGTTCCTTTGCGACTATAATCACTCCACCGAGTGAAGCAAAATCTCCGAATCCTATCTGGTTTAGTGATTCTCGCGTGGGCTGCCACTCCAATAATTTCTGAATAGGGTCACTTTCATCACCATTGACAAGTATGTGACATCCATGGTATTTGACTCTTTCTGATTGTTTATGTCCAGCAATATGTCGTTCCGATTCATCGTGAAGTTCCTGCAAGAATTCTTCTGTGAGGATATTTTCTATTACACAATACCCCTCGCGAATCATCTGCTCCCGTTTTTCTAATGCAACTTTAGGTGTCATTTAAAATCTTCCTTATTGTGTAAAATTTGGAAAATATTATAACACAAAATACAAACACCGTAAACCTTAAATCTTAAATAACGTACAAAAATGAGAAGAACCTGAAAACATCTGATTGTATGTTTCATCTTACTGTCCCTTTTTGAAGTCTGCCCACTGCGTTGTCATTTTGCCTTTAGCAGAGACTAAACCTCGCAGACGCGTTGTCGTAAGCGTTTGATGCCCACCGGCATAAGACACATCTTCTATCTGATAGTAGTAAACCGTGTTCGGTTTGGCTGTTGTATCTATCCACGTATAAGTATTACGTTCACCTGTAGTACCTGCCCCTTGTATCAGCTTGGTGTTAATCTGTTGAAACTCGCCTATCTTTGTCTGACTGCGTAGGATATTGAACCCAGCATTATCTAATTCTGATTCAGTTATCCAGTTAATGATAGCCCCGTTAGCCGTGCGCGTGGCTTTGAAACTGGATAGCGTTACTGGGAGTGGCTCACCCTTTCTTACATGAACGATTTTTATGCTGGGGGCACGCCGTTTGAGTGTGAGTAGTGGTTGTAGGTCAGTAATTGGATTCCCCCAAATGTATAAGGTTTTTAGATTGACCAACCCCATCAGTGGACTCGTATTGACGATCTGATTTTGTATTAAATTCAACTCCTGCAACTGTGTCAAGTTTGCGAGTGGCGTGAGGTCTGTAATCTGATTTCTATATATCGAAAGCACTTTTAGTTTTGTCATATCTGCCAGTGGTGTAATATCGCTAATTTGATTGTCCGATGTATACAATTCGACTAAATTTGTCAATCGTCTCAGGGGTGTGATGTCTGTAATCAAGGGACTTGGGAGTTGTAAGAATTTGAGTTGTGTCATATTTTCAAGTCCCGTAATATCATCAATGAGTGGATTGTTATCAATATATAA
Source organism: Candidatus Poribacteria bacterium (assembly GCA_965205065.1). Classification (GTDB taxonomy): domain Bacteria; phylum Poribacteria; class WGA-4E; order WGA-4E; family WGA-3G; genus MSPOR6. The sequence continues at coordinate 1,499,675 of CBDBFT010000001.1, forward strand.
TGTTCTTAATTCAACCAACCCTTTGAGCGGACTCGGATCGCTCATCTGATTGGACTGAAGATTTAAGGTGAGTAAACGTGTCATATTTCGAAGCGGTGTAACATCACGTATCTGATTTTTACTGAGTTTTAACCATGTCAGGGCTGTCAAGTTTGTGAGAGGTGTGAGATCACGGATCTCATTACCACCGAGAAATAGTGTTTCCAACTGCGTTAAGTTTGCAAGTGGCGTAAGATCACTGATCTCATTGCCATCAAGAAGTAACTCCGTGAGCTGCGTCAACTTTGCCAGCGGTGTGATGTCAACCAATGGCGTTATGACGGCTAAATCCGTGATGTCAAGTGATGGCGTGACGTCAGCCAAAAAACTGATGTAATTCATGTCCTGACTTCCACCGGCTACTAATCTTGTGAGGTGTGTCAACTCTGATATTTGTGTGAGGTCTGTGATCGGGTTGAGACGGATATTGATTTTACGGAGTTCTGGTAACGCTAATATCGGTGTAAAATCTTTGACTTTATTGTTGCTGATGTTTAAATACTCTATTGCGACAGCCTGTTCAAGTCCGGTAAGGTCTGTTATCCCACGACGGTTCGCATTCAAATATGCGAGTCTTCCCATGTCAAATGAGGTGATCTGTTTTCCGGATGGATAGTCTAAATGATCGCGTATTGCTGCAGCTAAGCCTGCATCGGGTATATGGACGACGGTGCTTGTTTCTGGTGTGAGTGCTGTAAAATCAATATCAAATCTTTGAAGAAAAGAGTTGCCTTGTTTGTCTGTAACCTGTATCAAGACATCATTCAATATTTTCCTCGTGACAAGTTCAACATTTTCGCTTACACCGCTTAACGCTTTACACGTCACAATCTCTGGAAATCCTTTTGTTACAGAGTCTTCAGTTGTCCGTGTTAGCAGTTCTGCTTGGACAAGTCCATCAGGATCGCTAATTTCAAAACGCAGGCGAAGTGCGTAAGGCGGTGTTGCATCAAACTTGCTTGACAGCAGATTGATACGTGTATCAAAATTGCGATATCTCGCTTTATCCGGATTGAAATAAGGATGTACATGCAAATTTAAGGCAGCACATTCAGACAACTCGTTCCGTATCCAACCATAAGACATAATGTTAGACTGATTACGAAAATCGTGTTCTAATCCAAAAGCATGTCCAAGTTCATGGGCAGTAAACGAAGAATCTTCAAAACAATTCCCCGATGCAGGGATATAAGCGTAACCCGCAAGACCAGAATCTCCACCATACCCACACGCAGCACCATCGTCAAATGTATCACTGCTGATCTCAACGCATATCAGGTAGATACTTTTGTTGTAGCGGTCAAAATGTTCTCGTAATTCGGAATCTATTTTACGGGTCGGCTTGATCTGATAATAGGCGTCATCAAAGCGTCCATTGACATGATGGATAATCGCATTACCGTTTTCATCCGCTTCAAACCGAAAGGATGTTCTGCTGTGTCCATGACGCTTCATCTCGTCCGCATAAAACTGCTGTATCTCTTTTATCAGCTTATCTAATTTCGCGTCTATGTTCGGTTGCGGTTTACGGTCGTTGGGAATTAAATAGACAAGCCGAACCAGACGATCACTATCGTCTGGTCCCTCAGGGACCACGACAAGCGGGGGATGATCCTCTTGTTGTGCGAAACCAAATGATAGACTAACAAAAATTGTCAAAATAGATGTGAATACAAAAAACCTTAGCGTTTTCATAGAACCTCCAATTTGCTTGTGGCTATTCCGCAATACGCGGACAATCGTGTTTCTCAAATAGGTCGTTGAGAGCTTCAGTTAAAGGGATTGCATTGTCGTGTCTTGCCCGCTCCACCTTTGCTACTCAATATAGCAATGGTTTTCAATGGGTTATACACCTAATAAGAGTATAGCACTATATTATCATAAAACTGTAATTCTATCAATTATGGGCAAATTATGGGTGTGTAAAGTTTTTGCACTCTATTTGTCTGAATCGCGGAGGACGCGGAGGACGCGGAAGGGGTTTCTTGTGCATTTCAAGTTTACTTTCATAAGTTGGCGTTGATTTTAGCATAACCCCTTATGCGTCAATTTAGTACAGAGAAGTATAATGAAGGATGAATGTTGTTGGAGGAAGAAGCACAATCAAGGATGAATGTGGCAGAATACGCGTTTGGTATTCTGCATTAGATATATCAAGATGAATGGGGTAGTGAGAAGGGAAGGTTGGAAGAGGGGATGGATGGAAGATTGGAAGAGGGGATGGTTGGAGGAAGAAGCACAATCAAGGATGAATGTGCTACGGCAGTATCAAGATGGTTGGGGTAGGGAGAAGGGAAGGTTGGAAGAGGGGATGGATGGAAGATTGGAAGAGGGGATGGTTGGAAGGATGGAGGTTTGTATGGGTTGGAGGAAGAAGCACAATCAAGGATGAATGTGCTACGGTGAAGTATTACATTTTTGACTACAAAGAAGCACAATCTGGAAGAATGTGCTACAACTGGTACAATCTAAGAGAATGTTTCTTAGAGGTTTGATAATTGACGAGGTTAGGAAACATCGTCAGCGGCGTTGGGAAGGGTTCGGAAACTTTACCAGTGGGGTATGGGAAGGTTTGATATTTTTCTTTGCTATGAAGTTCCAAATGTGATATAATTAAAATTACACGTCAAAATTGTATATATTGTTTGCGGTATATTGTGTTGTATCACAACATTTACAATAATCATTTAACTCCCCAACTGCATGACGGCTCCCGCAACCTAAAGGATGGGGTTTCCTTAGGTCACTTTCTCACGCCAAGCGTATTTTGAAAGTGTGGGTTCTTTTATTATCTCATGGACAACTCACTTGGGTTTAAGCCAAGTTTACCGAACAGCAACTGTTGGGGTGCCCGCCAGTGGCACGACTAACAGGGAATATATAGACCCCAGATATTCCCAGATACTTGTTATGCGTTCTTTCTTTTATCGCGGTTGTGGAGGGAACACCACCACAATCTCAAAGCGATTTTTAGAACTTATCACATACCAACTGGAGTATCACTGCTCCGAAAGGTATAGGTTGAATATGTGGTATCGTTGATTTTATCAACATCAACTCTGTCCAAGCAATCGGATTGGATAGGACATCTACAGGAAGTAGATGATTGCTCTCCTATCCAGTTGATAGAAACAGAATACCACATTCATTTTGAAAAAGTCAAGCCTATTTCTTGACATAACATTTTAGCCGTCTACATCCCCTACCTAAAGGCAGGGGCATTGATGGAAGATTGGTAAAAAGTAGGAAGAGAACCAGACATGCAATTAACAGAAGATCAACTCGCGCATTTTAGAGAAGAAGGTTACTTGGCGATAGATGGTTTTTTCTCGCCAGTAGAGGCAGAGGCATTACGGTTAGAGTTAGAAAGGATCTACAATACTGAGCTTGAAAACGGTAGAGGTATCAATTGTGCTGTGCAAGAGGATGGTACGAAACGCGATAACGAAGGTGAACGACAGAATCTGCAGGTAATTCCCCTAAATAATCGGAGCGATTTACACAAGGCGTTACCTTTTCACCCTAAAGTTGTCTCAACCGTTAGGCAACTCATTGGTGAAGAATTCATGTTGGAACTGGATCAGGCGTTTTGGAAACCGCCTAAAGTAGGTATCGGCACCAGTTGGCATCAAGATAACGCATATTTCAAAATTGCAGACCCTTTACGTGGTACTGCTATGTGGATCGCTATTCACGATGCACATGTTGGAAATGGAACTATACATGTTATCCCTGGTAGTCACCGTGAAAGTTATGAACATTATCGTGACCCGTTGAGTGATCACCATATCCGATGCGATCCGCCTGAAGAACGGGCTGTACCGATTGAGTTGAAGGCTGGTGGCGTATTGTTCTTCTGTTATGGTGTTGCCCATTGCACGAGATCAAATCTCTCTGATAAGGAGCGCGCTGGGGTTGCCCTCCATTTCCTACACAACGATTTCGGTGGTAAGCAGATCTGGGAAAGAAATAACGCCACTAAACCGATGATTACAGGTCCGTTGGCAACCGGGGGAGAAAAGGAATTCGGTGAGAAGTTTGAAGGAAAGTGGCAAGCAGTGATGGACAATGTGCTTACCTCAGTATAGTCAAGTTTATTGCTTCGTTAATACCAAATGGTAATTTAAATTACACCGCAAATGAATAAACAGTAAGGAGACCAAAAATGGCAAGGATTGGACCAATAGATGTCAGTACGGGTAAGAATACATACCATTTTGTAGTTTACGACTTAGAGGGACCTATATACAATGCCCCAGGGGTGTACATTTTTTCAAAAGGGACACCCAATGCAGAAAGTATAAATCAGCATGAGTTATTGTATATCGGACAAACAGAGGGTTTTAGAACAAGATTGAATCCAAATCATGAAAAATGGAATCGTGCCCGCGATCTTGGTATGAATTATATCTCAGTTTATGTGCCCGGACCTACTGAATCCCGATTTGATATTGAACACAATCTAATTGAATATTTCAAACCACCACTTAACGACTATAAACGTATTGCTTTAAAATCCTAAATAAAACTTAGATTGGAAAGTGCTAAATCATACATTACGAATAATGCATGAAGTAAAGAAAGGACTATACTTACTGAAAAATTAAACAACAATGCCGTACCAAAATAGTCCTTACTTTGACACTCCACGCGATGACAAAAAATTGTGGAGGTACATGTCTATAGACAAATTTCTGACAATGCTCAATAAGAGTTCACTCTTTTTTCCTGTAATATCCTTGTTCAGTGACAAAAAGGAAGGAACACTGTCAGAAAAATCAAAAATGGAAGTCTATAAGACAAATCTCTTAAATGAAGCAAACACACCAATAAAACAAGATCAAGCATTCCAGAGAATGAAAGATTTTGTAAGAGATGCTGAGGAGTTTTTTACTGAACTCGAGACAAATGAAATATACAAAAGCCTCCACTCATTTGAAACATTATTACAACTATTTTCAAACCATCTAATGTTCTGCAATAGTTGGTTTTTAAAGGAAAGTGAAAGTCATTCAATGTGGGAAGGATATGGTGATAAAAGTAATCCTACATCTGTAGCGATTCAAACAACCATAGGTGATTTCATCAATAGCATTGAATCAACAAGTCATCAGATACACATAGGAGAAATAAGATATAAAGACTATGAAAAAGAAGTTATTGAAGGATACGAAAAATTTTCTGCAATAAAATTAAATGATCCTAAAAACGTACTCAGCCTCTTTTATGCACCTATTTTACACAAAAGAGATATTTATGAAGAAGAAAAAGAAGTTAGAGCAATAATTTCATTTGAAACTATTTGCCAAGAATATCTGGATCGTATATACACATCTGAAATACCTTTTTATAGTGACCAACTATCAAGGAAAGATGACACATTGTTTAGGCAATATGACACTAACATAATGAAAGATATTCCCAAAAATGGAATTTCTATTCATTCAGATATTCAGACCTTACTCAAAAGTATTGTATTATCGCCAAACGCAAAATGTTATTTCTATGATACATTTAAAGATAATATAGGATACTATGGTATAGACCCGAAAATAGTTCGTAAATCTGAAATATAAAGATCGAATATGACATGGTCGGAATCTAATGCAAACCTTTTGTTATTACTCAGGAAAACATTTTTCAACTCGGAGGATATTGAATGTTCAGACGTGAAAAAAGATTATTTGCGGTTTCTCTGTTTTGTCTCTCTGTTTTAACTTTCTTTATTACACCATTTATTTTTGCACAAGATGTAACCAGTGATGAGCAGATCATCCAACGATACAAGCTAATGCTGGAACAGAAGCCAAAAGAAGGTAGTACATTTGACCGTATCTACCAGTTTTACTTGGAAAATGCGGGGTTAGAGGCATTGGTCAGCGATTATCAAGCTGAAGTGCAAGCAAAACCAAACGATGCTAACCTCCAACTCATCTTAGGACACATCTATAAAAGACTCGGTAAAGACAGTGAAGCACTGTCTACATATCAACGCGCTGTTGAACTTGCACCCAACAAATACTATCCACACGTCGCATTGGGAAAGATGTATGCTACACTACGGCAACACGAAGAAGCAATTCAAGAGTTGACGAAGGCAGCATCTTTGTCTGAACAAGCACAGAATGTACCCCCTGAAGAGTTAACGGCAATATATAAAGCACTCGGAAACGCATATTTTAGTCGTGATAAAGTTGACGAAGCAATTCAAGCATGGAAGAAAATATCTGAACTTGATCCTGACGACATATTCGCACGCATTGAACTTGCTGACCTATTCCGTGAACAGGAACTCTTTGAACAAGCAATCGCACAACACGAAGCCATTATTCAGTTGAAAAAGGATGAACCCTATCGCGTCTGTTTGAGCCGTAGGGAAATCGGAAATATACACGAAGCGAAAGGCGACTTTGAGAAAGCGATACAACAATATGACGAGGCACTCTCTCTAACTGCTCCCGGGAACTGGCTACGCAAAGACCTACAACACCGTATCATCGGTATCTTTGCAGCCGATAGTAATTGGGAAGGACTCATAGAATACTATCAAAAGAAACTTGAAGCAACGCCGAATGAACCGGAACTTATCGGACTACTGGCAGCAGCCTATATTGAGAATCAACAGATGGAAGAAGGGATGAAGACCTATCGGAAAGGATTAGAACTTGCACCGACTGACGCAAACTTGCGCCTCAATCTTATCGCTTCTCTCCGCACCGCAGAAAAATATGAGCTTGCAGCAGCCGAATACGAAGTCCTGAGTGAACAGGACCCCGATGATTTCGGTATCTACCGTGAACTCGGTGAATTGTATCTGCAAATTGGAAATCAGGAAAAGGCGAAGTCCGTATATCAGAAAATGATTGAACGAGATCCGAAGAATCCAAGCACACACCTCATTCTTGCCGAGATATATGCTGGACACGAATGGATTGAAGATGCTGTTGCACAGTATGAGAAAGCAATCTCACTTGCACCAAAAAACCTCGATTTCATTGAGTATTTCGGTGATTTCTATTTCCGTCAAGGTGATCGTGAAAAGGCACTTGAAACGTGGAATCGAATGGTTACGGGTGAGTTGAATACTGCACAGAATTATAACCAGTTGGCTGAACTACTCAATGCAAAGAAATTCAAAACGGAAGCAGCTACTGCAACCCGAAAAGCAGTTGAGTTAATGCCTGATGAATATCGCTATCGTGAAGCATTGGCAAAACAGCTCATGGAGAACAGTGAATATGAAGATGCACTAAAAGAATTCACGAAGGCGATGGAACTCGCGCCTAATGCATTCTTCGCTGAAAAGATGGATGACAAGAGGATTGAACTCTACCGACGACAAGGGACGCTACACGAAAAAATAGAAGAACTTGAAACCGAACTTGAAAAAACAGGATCGTCTCAGGATAATGTTTTCACACTTCACAAACAACTTGCCAAAATGTATCTTCGGTTAGGAAATGTTACCTACGCGCTTGAAGTCCTCCTAAAAGCGAAGGAACAACAACCTAACGATATCGGCGTCAACCGTTGGCTGGCGGAAGTATACCACAGACAAGGCAGACGAGATGATTCTAATGCTGTCTATATGCAGCTTATTGAATTGGATAGCGCAAATGCTCGTGAATATCACGCAAACATTGCAAAGTCATACCTGAATGTGCTGGACTTTGAGGCGGCAACCACTGCAGCAAAACAGGTCATTGCACATAGTCCACGCAATCCTGAAGGACACCAATTGCTTGCACAGGTCGCAAAGCAATCTGGAAAATATGAAACTGCTATTGATAGTTTGAAACAGGCAGTGCGTTTGCGTCCAGAAGCGATAGACATCCGCAGTGAATTGGCTGCAACCTATAAACTTGCAGGGAAACTGCAGCAATCCCTCGCCCAGTATTGGCGTTGTTGGGAATTGAGCGATAATATTAACGACAAACTCAACTTTGTCAAACCACTCTCAGAGGTGTATTACGACCTCGGCAGACGCGGTGAATTTGAAGAGAGACTTAAACAGATGGCGAAGTCAAGCACTGTTGGTGTAGGACCTGTTCTCGCGCTTGCAGAACTCCACAGACTTGAGGGTGACCTGCCAAGTGCTCGCTTCCAATTAGCACAAGCATTAAACAGACAACGCGAAAACTCAGAACTCTTAACAAACCTGGTTCAAATTAGCATGGAACTCGGTGACCTGCAAGACGCACTTACATATCAACAACGACTCGTCAAGGTTGACCCTGACTATGCACATCAACGTAGACTCGGTGAGCTACTGTTTGATGCAGGACGGGAACAGGAAGCAATTCAAGCATGGACGAAACTACTTCACGCAAAAAACCAGACACTTGAGGCGGAAGTTAAACTCGCCGCACTGTTGTTAAGGCACGGACTATCAGAAGAGGCATTTCTTGTGCTTGACCGCGCATCAGAGAAAATCAGTGGAACGGATGCACATCTACCGCTATATCGCTTGGGTGTGATGTTAGTTGGTATGAATGAACCTGACCGGGCACAGACATATTTCCACCGAATCCTTGAGATGACCGAGCCAATCGGAAGTACTACAAAGAGGAAGTCAGCGCAAGCCTCAATCTTCCTTGCCTCTTCAATTCCTGGAATTGAACGAAACAAATTTGAAATATCACGCGGCAGCGTTGGTACTATACAGAGCAGACCGAATTTTGCAGGCGCAAGTATGCCATGGATGCCGAAGGATTTTGAGGAAGCACAATCCGGCGCACTTGTTCAATTAACCACTATCGCACAAACGCAAGGGAACCTACCCAAACTCATTAAACATTTTGAAGACAAGGCTGAGGCAAATCCTACGGATGTTAAGACTCTTGAAATCCTGGTGAAACTATATACGCTGGTCCAATTTGGGGACAAAGCGAAACAGACTATTGACAGATTAGTTGAAATATCACCAAACGATTCTACATACCAACCCCTTAGATTACATCGCATCATGGAAGAAAACCCCGATTATGAAATGCTGAAGAAATCACTTGAGGAAATGCCGGGGATAGACGACAAAGCACGACTTGCTTACATAGCAGAATATGCACAGGTGCTTTACCGTAAAAAGAAAAAAGAAGATGCGAAAAAACTATTGAGCGAAATTGAAGATGTAACTGTTACCGATATTAACACAGGTTTTGAATTGGTCGCAGCTTTTGATCTAATTGATAAATTCGATGTCGCTGAGAGGATACTTGTCGGTTTACCCACACCACCACAGAAAAAGCAGTATGAGTATAGACGACTGTTTTCAAGCCTCACAACCGAATATATTAAAAAAGGGAACTTGGATAAAGCAGTAGAACTTTTCTGGACATTTTGTGAACGGACAAAACCCACGAAGATTAATCCACGACGGGTTGCTGCACTCGCACAGACGACTTATTATTATGGCGGTTATAGACCGATTCAAACCAGCTATCCTGCGCCAACAGCTTATTTCAACAATGATCGTCTCAGTTATCTACAATCTATTTTCCGAGAATTCTGGTTGCGGGATCAACAACAGGTGTTGCTTACTAAATTACAGACCGAATTTGAAACAACTGAAGGCAGAAATAGAATCTTCCCCGCATTGGCACTCAGTTATTGCTACTGGTGGGACGAAAAACAGGATGAAGCACAACAGGTGCTAACAGTCCTACAACAAGAATTCCCCGATGATCTGACACTGAAACTCAACACCGCTCTTGCATCTATCCAAACAGCTAAACATAAAGATGCAACGGAACTGCTTGAAAATCTTGTTGCAACGGAACCCAGAAATCGTAAGCAATATCAAGACCTTTTGCTGCAACTTGCTATTCATACAGGAGATACGATTGCGATCCGTGAGTTAATGTCAAAACTGCTGAGCTCACCGACAGGTGCAACAGAACTCTATCAATACTCACAGAAACTTCGGGACGCAGGTTTTACGCAGTATGCTATCGCTGCAGCGAAAAAAGCGATGTCATTGGCGATGGTGCAACGGAACGCTACTTTCTTAATTCAATTGGGACAGCATCTGAATAGTCTGGGTAGAGGACAGGATGCTTCACTTCTCGCCGAACGCGCACTCCGTTTCGCAAGCCGTCCAGACCGATCTGGACGTATGATGTATTCGTACTATTTCCAGCAGGCAACAAGTCTTGCGAACCGTTCCAATAGTATGAAAGAACGTGAAGACAAGTTCATCGCTGATGCCAAAAAGAATCCCGACTCGTTTCAAGCACAACTCCGATTAGCAATGTATTTTGAGGGAACGAACAAATATAACAAAGCAGCGGAAACGTTTAAAACTGTACTGAAATTACAGCCTAAAGACGATATGGTTCGGTTGCGTTACATCCAGATGATGGAACGAAACGGAAAGGCTGTTGATGTTGTACCCGAATATCTCACACTTCTTAAAAATGATTCAAGCGCACTCGGATACAATTACGAAAAAGCGGTTGATGCTTTCGTCGCTGCAGACAGATTTGATGAACTTATAGTGCTTGTAAAAGATATGATTGATCCTGTCGGAAAATACGCCGGCAGCGATATGACCGTAAATGTTGGACGTAGATGTTTAAAGGAAGAAAAATATGATGACGCAATAGAGATATTCAAGAAGATTATAGAGGTCCATCCCAGCTGGGACTATATACATCAAGACTTAGCCGATGCTTATGTCGCAGCTGGAGATGTGGATCAAGCAATTCAATACTTAACAGAAATGCATGAAAAAGAGAAGACAGCATTAGATCAGTCAAAGTTTGTATTGAAAATTGCAAAGTATCTTGAAGACGCAGATCAGCGCGAGAATGCTATACAATACTTACGTGAACAGGTTGAAACTGTTGAAAATGATGATTCAACTAATCCAGACATTTCTTATGTTCTGAAACTTGCTGAACTCTATCAAGAGGATGACGGATTAGATAGTTTTATAGCTGAATATGATGCTAAACTTGCAGAATCTCCTGAAGATACGAAGCTGCTGTATCTCGCTGCACATCTAAAGTTAAAGGCAGAAGATACTGAAGGCGCAAGTCATCATGTCAATCAGATCATCGATTCATCACTGGAGACTGTGAATACACAGTGGCTCTACAATCTCGCTAATTCGTCTGAAAAAGTTGGCGGATATAAACTTCAATTTCGTATTTTGGAAGCGGTAGTAGAAAAACTTGAACGAGCCAATTCCTGGGAACTTCAAGACTGTTACAAGAAACTCGCTGAAGCTTATGCAAAAAGAGATGAGACAGAAAAAGCACAGAACGCATTTCGCAAAATGGGTACTTTACAGGCAATGAGAGGTAGTCTAAGGAATCTCTATCAGAAAAGAAGTCTCGGCTCGACCTATATGACGCATAAAATGTGGGATGATGCTGAAGCTATCTTTACTGAGATAATCAACGACCTCGCTGCATCTTCTTATGACCGCGATTATTCACAAGATAGGATAATGCAGATCAAACAGCAACGGGGTGAGTTAAATACGCAGGAACAGATTACAGAAAACTTACAAGATATGAGCGTAAGTATGCAGCGAGCGATGGCACAAGAGTTCGCGCAACGTAATCAGGTTAACAAGGCAATTAGCGTATACGAGAAGATCAGAAAAGAGATGCCAGAAGACTTTGAATCGCGGGCACAACTCGCTTCCTTATATTCACAAAATAACCAGCACGATAAAGCTTCTGAAACATGGACTGAATTGCTTGATGCTGATCCAGAAAACACAAAATATCAAGACGGAATGGTTAACAGTCTTCAAGATGCGGGGAAAAAGGATGAGGCACTTCAACTTACGCTGAAATACATTGAAGTCGATCCCGATAGTAGCGTCCATCACATCCGACTCGCAAAGTATTATGCAAATAACGATAAGATAGATGACGCTATCGCTACTTATGAGAAAGCAACTGAACTTGCACCGGGAGATAGACAGACTTATCTCCAGATGGCACAACTCTATTTTCTCAAAGACGACATGCCAAACGTCGAAAAAGCATACAGAAATGCTATTCAATTTACGCCTACCGACTATGAGCGACGAAACACAGAACGGCAAATCATAAGTCTATATCGTATGCAAGGGATCTTAGATGAGAAACTGCAAAAGGCTGAAGAAGAAGGCACTATCACTTTTGAGATGCAAAAAATATGGGCAGAAAACCTTAACAGTAAAGGTGAATCACAGAAAGCTATTGAGGCTTATAAGAAAGCACAGAATATGACAACAAGCACTTATGAGCAGAGTAACATCTCAGAAAACATTCTCAGAATCCAAGTCAAACTTGGAGATACCGATAAAGTGCTGGAAACCTACGAAAATGAAGCAAGTAAAGATACATCCGTTAGATCAATAAGGTACGCATCAGTAGGTCTGTCAGTTTCGTCCGATGCTGATTCTTCACGCGAGACTTTGATTAATGCATTTAAGGATCAGAACAAACTTAGTGAACTCAAAACCCGTTATGAAAGTAAACTTGAGGAGAAACCTGATGATGTTTCATCTCTTTCGGTCCTGGCAAACATCTATTGGGATGAAAAAGATTATAAGAAAGCGGGTGAGGCATATAAAAAGTTGAGTAAAACACAATCAGATAATATCTTCAACTTTTACTATGCAGCGGTTGCCTTTGAAAAAGACAAACAGACCGAAGCATTTAATGAGATAATCAAAAAAGCGGAAAAGGCAGTTGATACAAGCAGCAACAGTCAGGATATGTATTATCTTGCAGGCCTCGCCACCTTCTGTTATGAGAATAAGCTGCACGACGCAGCAACAAAGCTTACGAAATTAGCAATTGAAGATAGTAACAGATACGGTGGCACTTACATGAAGGACACACTGTATGAATTGCTTGCAAAGAACTATCAAGCAATGAAGCAGTACGAAGATGCTGTTGAGGCGTATCGTTCAGTGCCAAGTGGAAGCGGAATAAATGTGCAATCCGAAATTCGTAAGATCGCTAAAGAAGGAAAACTCTTTGAAAAATGGATCCCAGAACAACTCGCTAAAGTTGAGAAAAATCCTGATGATACCAATCTACGTTTGAAACTGGCACAGAATTATGAATCGGCTGAAAAACATAATGAAGCCATCGCTCAGTATCAACAACTGACAACTCTCAAACCTGAAAAAGCGGAATGGCACAAAAAATTAGGCGACATGTACGCAAAATTGCCGATAGAAAGACGCGAAACAGGTGAAGTATTTGAAAATACCGCACTAACGCTGACCGGAGATAGGAGTTACGTCGCAATTGCCGATAGCGAAACGCTAAACAACATCACTGAACAGATGACGGTGTCTGCTTGGATTAACGCTACTGGATACCCAAATGAATACACACGGATTATATTAAAGACTGATGAGCAAAGTCAAAACCCACATAAACGAAGTTTCCTGTTACAAATAGTAGAGGGTGGAAAAATTAGACTTACATCGGCACCGCAAGGTAAGGACTTTGTGTCCATATCTTCGCCAACTAATACCATTGAACTTAACAGATGGCACCACATTGCAGCTGTTATTGATGTTAAGAAGGATTATATTAAACTATTTATTGATGGTAATGAGGTTGGCAAAAGAAATTATCGTGGCGCGGAAAGTATACATAAGAGTAAACTACCGTTCAGGTTCGGTTGGATGCATTGGAGTGATCCAGAATCGCAAAAAACTTACGTTGGGCAAATTGATGAGGTGCGTATCTGGAACATCGCACGCGAGAAAGAACAAATTCGCGCAGACATGAACAGACAACTTAACGGCGATGAACCCGGTTTGGTCGGATATTGGAAATTTGATGAAGAAACAGAAGGTGTTATTACTGATTCTTCACCTAACGATAATCATGGAAAGTTAGTCGGTGACACCAAACTTGAAACGTATACACGTGCAATATTTGAGACGACAGAGAATGAGAATTTAGAAAAATCAATAGCTGCTTACGAAAAGGCTCTTGAACTTAAACCGACGGCATACAACTATTACGACCTATTAGCAAAGTCCTATATGAAATCGGACAGGGTATCCGATGCCGAACAACTCTACCGGCAAGCATTGGACGCGCCGCTCTCACAGAGCAACCACGAATCAGCAGTCCGTGCTATTGCAGGTCTCTATAATGAGGGGGGACAGGAGGAAAAACGAATCGCTGTCCTTGAAGAATTCAAACCGCTTATGGAGAGTCGCGCCTTTATACATCAGATGTTAGCAGAAACCTATAAGAAAATAGAGGATTCTGAGAAATCAGATCTTGCTTACGATCGATGGATACAAATTCGTGAGAGAGAGATGAACCGGACAACGAGCGCATATAGTCACCGTAATTTTGCGAATGACCTCCTTGATAAAGAACTCTATCCGGAAGTGGCACTAAAATTCGCAAAACGCGCACTCCAAGGTTATTCCTACGTTAGTTATCACTATCCTTCAACAGTTGGACGTGCATGTATTGCTAACGAATTATTTGACGATGCTGTGAAGTTTTATGGATATGCGTTTAGTACTACGTCTTCAGCATCTGCATCTGACAATGTTTGGAAGAGCATTCATGATGCAGGAGATAAGCTTAAAGACAATGAAGATTTCAGACAATTACTTGATAATCTGATAGACTCAATTCCGAAGACAGACTTTAGCAAATGGGCAAACGGGCACCGGATGGTTGCACAATTCTATAGTGAAAAAGGCATGCCGAAAACAGCAGAAAGTTATGTCATGAAGGGTGGATTTGTGCCTGAAAACCGATGGCTTGTGCTTGAATCCTTTCACAATATAGATTCCAGAGCACATGTAAATGCGTTTATTCCTGAGGAAACAACGCAGATTGACCCGACAGCAAAATACTACGGGAAAGATGGACTCATCAGTTGGAAAAAGTCAGAATATAGGTCTTTAGATGGACACTATAACTTTACGGACCCAACCGATGGCAGTGCAGCATATTTTTGGGCAATCGTTGTTTCCCCTGAAGAACGAGACGTTACTATCCGCTTTGATAGTGATGATCAAGGCACAGTATGGTTCAACGGAAAACAGGAATATAAACACGACAGAACCAGTGCTGAACAAATTGACCGATACAACTTCCCTGTAAAACTCAAGCAGGGAGAAAATACAATCCTTGTGAAAGTATGCAATGCATCACAAGGATGGGGTTTCTATTTCCGAATAACCGACGATGAAGGAATGCCGTATGATGATCTGACATACAAGTCCGAAGATGAATTGCTCAGTGCCACACCCCCCGAACCCGTATTCCATCTGGATGCTGTTCTCGGTATGGTTGAATACTACAGCAAAAACGACATGCAAGACAAAGCCATGGAGGAGATGCTAAAGACCGGAATTATCCATGAAAAGCAGTGGTTAGTGCTGGGACCTTTTGACAACACCAGTGGAATAGGATATGACACCGCTTATATTACAGAAGACGCTACAGAAATTGATTTAACAGCGGAATATGATGGTGTTGTTGATGGTGAAGAAAGTAAGGTAAAGTGGCAAAAATCAGCAGATGAAAACTTCAACGGTTTTATTGACTTCGGTCGGAATAAGGATTGGCTCGTCTCTTATGCATGGGTAACAATAGACTCTCCTGATGAAAGGGAGGTACAGTTCCGTTTCGGCAGTGACGACCAGAGCAAAGTATGGCTCAACGGCAAAGAGGTATATGCATTCCCAGAGTATCGTTGGGCGCAAGTTGATAATGAAACCATACCCGTTACGCTCAAGGCTGGGAAAAACAGTATCCTTGTCAAAATCTGTAATGAAGAGTTGAGTTGGGGTTTCTACTTCCGCGTTACTGACACTGATGGAAAACCTATTCCTGAGCTGAAAATTGACGAGATACAAGATAATCAGTAAGTCATATTCTGCATAGTAGTAGGCACTCTCCGAGTGCCGTCTCTTTGCATAGTAGTAGGCACTCTCCGAGTGCCGTCTCCTTGCATAGTAGTAGGCACTCTCCGAGTGCCGTCTCCTTGCATAGTAGTAACGTGAGTTTGAAAAAAGATTAGAAGTTAAAAAGCATAGGTAAATCGTTGATTTCTTCAAGTTTTTGCAGGTTCACCTTCACCGAGGGTTTCTTCTCCAAAAGCTGGTAAGCAATCAAAGCGGAATACACATTCACTTGAAAGTTGACGATACTTCTATGTCGACTGTGTTCCAACTGCGTCTGTGTTTTTAGTTCCTTGATTACGGATTCAATGATGACACGTTTTCTCAGCAACTCCTCATCGGAAGCAGATAGCGGTTCGGGTTTCATGTTCTTGCGGACTTTGTAGATCAAGTTGATATCTTGCTTGCGAAGCGTCTCCCGCAGGTCTTTAGAGATATATCCCTTATCTCCGTAGAGAGAACCATGCAGCCCTACCACTAAATCGGGTAAAGGGGTTCGGTCATCTGTGTTGCCCGGTGTCAGTTGAAAACCTAAAAGTTCGCCTTTCTCATTGATGATCAGGTGAAGTTTAAAGCCATAGAACCACCCCATAGAGGTTTTTGAACGCCCAGCATATTCAGCGAATACGCGATGGGCTGAAATCCGTTTATTGTCACACACGCGCAGGCGTGTGGAATCTACAAAAGAGATGCCACTACATTCTCCGCGTTGCAAATATAGATAAATCATTAAGAGTTCCAGCACCTCATTTTTGAGCTGCACGAACCGAGAATAACTGACAAGATTTGGAAACTCAGCACACCAATAGACGCAGACATGTTTTTCATAAAAATGCTTGAACGTCCGAAATCCACTTTGATGGAAGGCAATGATGATAGTCATTACCTCACTGTCGTGTAGACTACGGGGACGCCCGCGTGTTTCAATCGGTTTATCATCCTGAAGTGATCGTGAAGTCAGAAATGCCTCAAAAGCTAAATAAAAGTCGTCAATTCTGCAAAAAAGTGTTAAAATACTCATAAGAGAACTCCTTCTAATATATAGTATTTTGGTATAATGACTTCATTATACCAAAAGAGTTCTCTTTTTTAAAAACATTTATTGAATATTTATCAAACTCACGTTAGTAGTAGGCACTCTCCGAGTGCCGTCTCTTCATAATATTTACACACGCCACCCAGGGTGTGTAAAGTTTTTGTCACCTTTTCAGAAGAGACGGCACTCGGAGAGTGCCTACTACTATTAAAAAGACTTGATTAAAAAACAGTATTAAGCCATAATGTACAAAAACACCTATAAATTGGTGTGCTGTATTTTATAGTAAACTTAATGCTTTCGCACAAGATGTTGTAGGAGGTATTTTCAATGTTACGCGCAATGACATTCTCACTCTTAACTATATTGATGATATTCACTGCTGGTACGCTCACTGCAGAACTTAATGATGGTTTGGTAATTTACTTCACGTTTGACGATGTCAACGATAAGACCATTAAGGATAGTTCTGGCAATGGTCTTGATGCAAGCATCGTTGCCAACGCAGAAATTGTTAAAGGTAAATATGGAAATGCAATCAAAATCACTGCTGTAGGTGCTGATTGCGTCAATGTTCCCTCCGACGAAAAACTGAAAATCAGCGGAGAGATTACGATGGCTGCTTGGATATATCAGGATGCTTGGAATAACGATGGACAATGGTTTGATAAGAATTGCCACAACGGAGGAGAACATACCTCCTACGGAATGGGTGCTTTTGAGAACGGTAAGAATTTCAATATTTTCTTAGGTACAGGTGCAGCTCGTCCCAGACTGAGTCAACCGCATACCCTTAAAGAGAAAACCTGGCATTATGTCGTTGGAACTTACGACGGTGAAAACTGGAAAGTTTACGTTGACGGTGATTTAGCAGCTGAACATGTAGAAAAAGTCAACTTTACGGGTACTAACGACTCGCCACTCCGGATCGGTTGTTCCAAAGACAGACCAAATTACGCGTTTGATAACGGTATGATTGACGAGGCTGCAATATGGAGTCGCGCACTCAGTAAAAGTGAAATCCAAGCAGCTATGGCAGGAGACATCCTTTCTGTTACACCAAAAGGTAAAGTCTCAACAACTTGGGCAAATATTAAGCACAGAACACTTGCCAATTAACCTTTTTTAATAGTAGTAGGCACTCTCCGAGTGCCGTTCTTCATAATAGTAGTAGGCACTCTCCGAGTGCCGTTCTTCATAATAGTAGTAGGCACTCTCCGAGTGCCGTTCTTCAAAAATCAACAAGGAATAAAGAATGGTAAAAATCGGAATTGTTGGTATCGGATTTATGGGAATGATCCACTACTACGGGATCAACCGAGGCACCGGCGCGGAAGTCGTCGCTATATGCACCCGAGACCAGAAAAAACTTGACGGAGATTGGACAGGTATACAAGGCAACTTTGGACCTCGTGGCGGCATAGAAGACCTATCTAACATCCGAAAATACAGTGATATTGACGAATTGCTCGCAGATGAAGATATTGACCTTGTTGATATTTGTTTGCCGACACACCTTCACAAATCTGTGAGTATTGCATCACTCAAAGCAGGGAAACATACCCTTGTTGAAAAACCGATCTCTATTGACATTGACGACGCAAACGAGATAGTAGCACTTTCTGAGGAGACAGATAAAGCGTTTATGGTAGCACATGTGCTACCCTTCTTTGCAGAATATGCTTACGCGAAACAGATTGTTGAATGTGGAGATTATGGTGAACTTCTCGGTGGACATTTTAAGCGGGTTATTTCAAAACCGAGCTGGTCACGAGATATTGCTGATATTGAAAAAAGTGGTGGTCCGGGTATTGACCTACATATTCACGATACACATTTTATTCAACTGCTCTGCGGTGTGCCAGATGCAGTCTTTTCTCAAGGAAAACTTGTTAGTGGTAATTTCATCGACTATCTGACAACGCAGTATATTTACAACGATAAAGACCTGTCAGTGAGTTGTTCATCCGGTGCAATCTCACAAAAGGGCAGAGCCTTTTCACACGGTTTTGAACTCTATCTTGAAAAAGCAACACTCCTCTTCGATTTCTCTACACTTGCAGGTGAACCCGCTACTGCAATGCCGCTGACACTTCTTACTGAGGATGGAACGGTTGAACAGGTTGATTTAGGTGAAGTTGACCCCATTGATGCGTTCACAGCAGAGATACAGTATGCCGTTGATGCCATTGATAGCAACAGTGAACCGACAGCGTTGTCTGGAGTCGGTGCCAGAGATGCACTCCTGCTTTGCTATAAAGAAGCAGAATCTGTCAAGACTGGCGAAATTGTCCCAATCCGCTAAAACCACAAACTCAAGATGGACGTATTTTATTCAGTCAATCCTATCGGTCAACTCTATATCCCCGAAGAATGTCGAGAAGCCGTCTTTGCACGAGGCAGTGTAAAGTTATTCACCCATCAAGAGTTGGAACAGTTTAGCCGTATCTTTACACATATTCAGCGCGGTGGTGTGGCTATTGTAGAAGGTGAATGGGAACAGATTATCAATGTAACCGATTATGTCAACCGACACAGACGAGAACTGTCAACGACAGGTTTCGAACATGGCAGGAAAGGTCAGACAAAAGGTAAGACAAGACATCAACGGAACGCTCCTAAACAGAAACGTGAAGCAGCAATAGCAAAGTTGATGTGTTGGGCAGACAAAGACGGTTCACTACAAATTTCACCTACACCTGAGTTGTCTTATCTGTTGGAATTGATAGGCGAATCACCAAACGCCAATGAAGATTGTCCCTTTCTGGTACCAGTTGTTACTGTTCAAAGTATCCAAAGCGCGCTTGAAGAAACCTATCCTATTGACGCCTTGGGTGTATCACTTGTCGCATCCAAAAATGTCTTGGCACCGCGTTCCCAAGAAACAGTAACGTGTTTTCAAGAGGCGATGCAAAGTTTGCAAAACGTTGACCTACCGAACAAACCTGTCATTGCAGATGTAGGTTGTGGCAGCGGGTGTTTGACGTTACTTGCCCATCAGGAATTTGGAGAAAGTGCAGTAATATATGCCTCTGACATTCTACCCGAAGCGATAGCAACAACGAGAATAAACGTGCAACATCTGCTTCCACTTTCTAAGACCCGGGAGACAGAGAATATCCATGTGATGCCGGCAGGTGACCTGTTTGAACCGTTTACATCTCAGCAATTTGATGTTGTGGTTTTTAACGCACCGTGGGTTGTTGCGCGTGTCCGAAACAGATCCGAATTAGCGATCCATGACGAAAAACAGCAAACGTTGAGACGTTTTTTTGAGCAAGTACCCAACTACCTAAAACCTGATGGAATGCTACTATTAGGTTATGCGGATGCTTCCGGTCCTAAAGCAATATCCAACCTTGAAGCGATCATAACCGAATCGGGTTTTACCTGTTCAAATATCATTAAGAGACGTGTAGCAACCCATCGGTCTAAACGGAAGTGGGAACATATCCAGGTATATGTTCTAAGTAAGAAATAGACACAGCACAAGGAAACTAAATAACTTCTTCAGTCCCGCAGGGACGAGAAATCGTATTACCGTTGTTTCAACTCTCCCCATACGACAGCAGCCTTATCTTTCGCATGCACATTTAGCGTTCCGTGGGTAGGAATAGTAGGAGCCGAAATTACAAAGTCATCCAAGACAAAATGTGCAATCACACCACGACCTAAACCGACTATAGAGGCTATCCCAACAAAATTAACTGTCTTGAGTTGTGGCACACGGTAAGTTGCAATGTATTTCCGTCTGGTAAATACCTCAAAATCACCTTTGTTGAATGATATTTCTATTGCCTTAAGAGGAGCAGGAATTGGAACATCTGCTTTTCGTTCTAAACTTAAATCAAATCCATTAGGTTTGAAAATTACCGGTCCTACTGTAGATCTGTGAAGAAACGCTATCGTTTTGCCGTATATATAACCATTCCCATCATACTGTCCAATAAGGATTCCCACACTCGCGTTGTGCACTTCAATAATCTTGAGTTGGACATCAAGTGTTTCAGCGTCAAACTGAAATCCAACAAACTCAAGTGCATATTTATCGTATATTCCTGGCGGGGGTGGAGGTTGAGCCCAGACATCTAAGTGTCCATCCTTGGGCATCCATGTAGATCTGTTGTCCCTATCATGCTTAATCCATGATTTGAAAGATGCCTCATTAAAATCCTCAACCCATACCCCTCCATCAGCATCTACAATACAAACGCATAGTATTAAACAAAGAAATAGATTTAATCGACAGAATGGGTTCATTGGTTTACTCCGATTGCGTTTGGTTCTGTCTTGTTGCGCCGTAATGTCAAAATGCAATGCCTCTACTGTTACTTAAGATTACCCCATAGTACAGTGACTCTGTTTTTGGGGTGAACATCTAAATTCCCCCCGTCTAGGATTGATAGACCCGATATTTCAAAATTATCCACGGTTGCTTCGGCAATACTTGAGCACTTCTGAGGAAATACGACAATACCGACAAGGTCAATACTATTAAGTGTCTTTGAATCAAAATCAGTGATGTATTCATCCTGTGAATAAACATAAAAGTGTCCACGATCAAATATTACCTCTATTTCGTCTAAGTTAATCCCTATCTCTGGAGGTGCAGTTCCGCGAAATACTTCTGGATTACCTAACCGATGGTTAGCGAATTGATATGCATAATCTAAAGGATGTACAAGGTCATCTTGGGGATCCTTACCCATAAAGATACCGACGTTAGCATTAGTTGTGGATTGAATGTTAAGTTTGACACTCAACTGTTCGGTGTCTATTGGAAAGGCTGTGAATCTGAAGGTATAATTGGTCTTTTGCGCCAGTTGATCTCCGAGATTCAATCGTTGATTACACCACGCCACTGTTCGCACATGCAACTGACCATTTTTTGTCTGCCACGTAACTCTTTCCCGCTGGAGTTCGCGTTTTGTCCATGACTTAAGGTGTCCTTCATCAAAGTCCTCAACCCATGTTTGCAGGTTCTTATCCTTCAAAAAATCTGGAGGTTCTGGTGTTTCCACTTCATCAGGGGGTGTAATTCGCCAAAGACGTATTAGATAGTCATTTGCACCAGTGGTTGCGAGTGTTTGTCCATCCGGACTAAATGCAATGGCATAAGCATCGTGACTGTGTGCACTGATACTTCTCAAGTGTGATCCTGTTTCTGTGTCCCATATCTCAATAACGCCAAAGTCCCTTGAGCCTGCCAAGATACGTCCATCCGGACTAAACGTCGTACGAAAGAAAACCTGTCGTCTTATAGGCAAAGGTCTTATCAGTTCACCAGTACTGGCATCCCACAAGTCAACACCACCCCAACCTGCACTCGCCAAGATTCCACGATCCGGGCTGAAGTTAACACCAAAAACTTCACTTACGTCTGGTTCAACCGTGTATAGAAGTTCTGTTGTTTCAAGTTCCCACACGCTTATTGTAGGTCTGTTAGGAAAACGAGGATTATTTACATCGTAAGTAATGATGCTTCCATCATTTCTAAAAACTATTGAGACATCTTCTATAGACCGGTGCGTTTTTAAGAGTTCTCCTGTATGCGGGTTCCAAAGCCGTACCCAACCATCTGCACTTCCACCTGCAAGGATATCACCGTCAGGACTGAACGCAACGCTGGAAACATCGGCTAAGTGTTCTTCAAACGTTCTCAATAGGTCACCAGTATTTGGATTCCACAGATTTACAACTTTATCTGTCCCTCCAGCACTCGCAAGGATACTGCTGTCAGGACTAAATGCAATTGCACCCCGTTGGCTTGTGTTTATTGTATGCATAAGTTGTTCGTTATGAACATCCCAAATTTTCAGAGAACCCTCCCTACTCTTACTTGCGAGTAAATCACCGTCAGGACTGAAAACAACACTATAGATAAAGCCTGTATGTCCTTCAAACGTGGCATCAGGAACTTCATGTGCAACCGAATTAGGCAAATAGAAATGAGAAACCACTACAAGTATTGTAAGGAGTGACAAGAAGATTTTCATAGACTTTGTATCCTACATATCAGACTACATATAATAATACAATTTCTAATTGAAAATGTCTCTTTTTTGATGCAGAATACCAAACGCGTATTCTGCCACATTCTTCCAGATTGTACCGTTCCCCACTTCAATTCTAAACAACCAGTAATGAGAGAAAATCTAATAGAAATAGTATAACATGCTTAGAACACCACTATGCAAATTCAGGGAAGAATGGGCGGTACAGGACTTGAACCTGTGACCTCTTGCATGTCAAGCAAACGCTCTAGCCACCTGAGCTAACCGCCCAATTAAGGAAGATTGGAGGTGGCGGTCGGAATCGAACCGACGAATGAGAGTTTTGCAGACTCTGGCCTTACCACTTGGCTACGCCACCATTATGGAGCGGGAGACGAGATTTGAACTCGCGACCTCCACCTTGGCAAGGTGGAGCTCTACCACTGAGCTACTCCCGCAAACACTCTTAACTTATCACTTCAAGAGTAGAATAAGACTAAAAGCAATTTTATTGTAACATATAACCAAAAAAATGTCAAATTAAAATTCTTCCACCCTTCCATCCTTCCCCTCTTCCACCCTTCCCCTCTTCCAACCTTCCATCCTTCCAACCTTCCCCTCTTCCAACCTTCCCTGAGCAAAGCAATCGCGTTTTCCCTTGCCAATCCTCATCGTATCTGATAAGATAACTACACAATACAGAATGCTGCAACAGGAAGGGAAACACTACAATGGCAGACAAACCGAATGTTCTTCTCATCTCAACAGACCATTGGCCAAACTCACTCTTAGGTGTCAGTGGACATCAGGATATCCAAACACCAACACTTGATTCACTCGCTCGAGCAGGCACACGTTACACTCGCGGTTATAGTGAATGTCCAGTCTGTGTACCAGCACGGAAAACATTGATGACAGGAACGACAACACGTACACACAAAGATAGGGTCTTTAATGATAAGAAAGGAATCGACGGACTCCCAACTATCGCTCAGACCTTTCGGAATGCCGGTTATCAGGCTTACGCAGTCGGTAAATTACATGTCTATCCACAACGTGACCGCATCGGATTCGATGATGTCATTTTAGGTGAAGAAGGGAGATTACAATACGGTGTTATTGATGACTATGAATTGTTTCTTGGAGACAGAGGATTTGCTGGACAACAGTTCGCGCACGGTATGTGTAATAACGATTATCTCAACCGCCCTTGGCATCTCCCAGAGGATTGTCATGTGACCAACTGGAGCACCCAACAGATGGTACGCACGATAAAAAGACGCGACCCAACGCGTCCCGGTTTCTGGTTCCTGTCCTATTGTCATCCGCATCCACCATTAGCACCGCTGCAATGCTATATGGACATGTATCGTGATATTGACATCCAAATGCCTTATCACGGAGAATGGTCTAAAGACTCTGATAAACTGCCTTTACCTCTCAAATCCAAACAGATGCAGAATGCACAATACAGCGAAAACCTTATCCGCTCAGCACGACAAGCTTTCTATGCACTTTGCACACACATTGACCATCAACTGCGCCTCGTTGTCGGCACACTACGCGAAGAAGGACTGTTGAACAACACCATCATACTCTTTACATCTGACCACGGAGATATGCTTGGGAACCACAGGCTTTGGGCAAAACGACTCTATTATGAAGATTCTACTAACGTACCCATGCTACTTGTCGGTACCGCCGGAGATGAACGCGTAGGACATAACAGAGTAGATGATCGACTCGTCGGATGGCAAGACGTTATGCCTACACTCCTCCATCTTGCTGGCATTGATATACCGGACACAGTAGATGGGATGCCAATGGTTGGGGACAAAAGACGGGAATGGTTATACGGTGAAGTCGGTAGTGGTGGCAGTGCCACACGCATGATTCATGAGGGACGTTACAAACTCATCTATTACGCTATGGGGAATTACCCACAACTCTTTGATTTGGAAGAAGACCCAAGAGAGCTAAACGACCTGTCCGATTCACCCGCGCATGCTGAAATACTTGAGCGATTGACGAACCTACTCATCGGTGAACTCTATGGCGGCGATGAAGAATGGGTAAAAGATGGTGAACTTGTTGGACTACCAGACAAACCGTATCGTCCCTCTGCGAATCGCAGCTTATCTGGGCAGCGTGGTCTCCACTGGCCGCAAGCTCCGTCTACTGGACGTTGATTGTTTCCACTTAATGTGGTATTATTATAATAGGACTTGCGCAATTTCTTGGTAGGCGCGGTTGCTAACCGCGCTAAGCATCTTATGTAATACCGAAATAGGAACTTCTAAAAAGTTTATGGCTAAAAAGAAACCAGACACAAATTCCAATCAAAACGGTGCAACACTCGGCTTTGAAGCAACCTTATATCAAGCAGCCGACAAACTTCGCAATAACATGGATGCTGCTGAATATAAGCATGTCGTGTTAGGATTGATTTTTCTCAAATACATCTCGGATTCTTTTGAGGAAAAATATAATTTTCTGCTTCAACAATATGCGGATCCACAAAGTGATTACTATGTCAAAGAAGAAATTGCCCGTTATGACTACGCAGAGGATAGGGATGAATACTTAGCAGAAAACATCTTTTATGTGCCGAAAGAAGCGCGCTGGGCATATCTACAAGGAAAAGCAAAACAACCTGAAATCGGTAAGCTGATTGATGATGCAATGCACGCTATTGAGGCAGAAAACCCACGACTCAAAGGTGTTCTGCCCAAGAACTACGCACGAGCCACGCTTGACAAGCAAACACTCGGTGAACTTGTTGATCTTATCGGTACTATCGGTTTAGGTGAAGAGGAAAATCGCTCAAAGGATATTTTAGGCAGAGTTTACGAATATTTCCTTGCACGGTTTGCCAGTGCCGAAGGTAAAAGAGGCGGTCAGTTTTATACCCCTCGCTGCGTTGTGCAGCTCCTTGTTGAAATGCTCGCGCCGTATCAAGGAAGGATTTACGACCCATGCTGCGGCTCAGGCGGCATGTTTGTCCAGAGCGAAGAATTCGTCGAAGCACACGGTGGACAACGTGATGACATCTCTATCTATGGACAGGAGTCAAATCCTACCACGCGTCAATTGGCACTGATGAATCTTGCTATTCGCGGCATTGAGGCGAATCTCGGACAGGAACACGCCGACAGTTTCCATGACGATATGCACCCAGACCTGAAGGTTGATTACATCCTCGCCAATCCACCTTTCAATAGTAGCGACTGGGGTGGTGACCGATTGCGTGAAGATAAACGTTGGTTTTACGGCACGCCACCTATCGGCAACGCTAACTTTGCTTGGGTACAACACTTTATCTATCACCTTGCACCAAACGGCGTCGCTGGATTTGTTTTAGCAAACGGTTCCATGAGTAGCAATACCGCAACCGAAGGCGAAATTCGCCAAAAAATCGTTGAGGCAGACTTAGTAGACTGCATGGTTGCATTGCCCGGTCAACTTTTCTATTCCACGTCAATTCCCGTTTGTCTCTGGTTTATCGCACGGAACAAAGAAAATCATCGCTTTCGGAAACGGACTGGCGAGACGCTTTTTATAGATGCTCGCAGATTAGGAAAGATGATTGACCGCGTACATCGTGAGTTAACCAATGCTGAAATGACGCAAATTGCTGAAACTTACCATGCATGGCGCGGTGATGAAGGTGCAGGTGAATATGTTGACGTGCCCGGTTTCTGTAAAAGTTCCAAACTTGATGAGATTTTGGAATACGGTTGCGTACTGACACCAGGACGATATGTGGGTATTGCAGATGTTGAGGATGACGAAATACCCTTTGAACAACAGATAACGCAACTATCGGAAAAACTCTATGAACAACTTACGGAATCCGAACGACTTGGAGCAGTTATCAAAAAGAACCTTGAAACTTTAGGTTATAGAGGTGAACAATGAGTTTGCAATTTGACAGTTTAGCAAAATCTATTGGTAATTTGGAACGTTCTATCAAAACAGCAAACAGAGTTGACGAGTCTGATGAAGATTTACAGGAAACAGTTCGCGCCGGAGTCATTCAACACTTTGAGGTTGCTTACGAACAGTCTTGGAAAATGCTAAAGCGATGGCTTAAAGAAAATATTGGTGCTGCCTCTGCTGATGGTGTTACCCAACGGAACCTTTTTCGTTTAGGAGCAGAAAATCGTCTCATCGCTGATGTAGAACGTTGGATGGAATATCACGAGGCGCGGAATTCAACTTCTCACACCTACGATGAAGATGCTGCAGAGAATGTATTTGCGGAAGCCACTGAATTTGTCCATGATGCCAAGCATCTATTAAAGATGCTGGAGGTGCGTAATGATTGATCTTAATCCGAAGCATTTTGAAACAGTTCAACAGATACTCGCTCAACATGTCCCTGGGTGTGAAGTTCGCGCTTTTGGATCCCGGGTAAAATGGACAGCTGAGGATTATTCCGATCTCGATCTTGTCGTAATTAACAGTCAAAAATCCAACATGGGACAGATTCGTCAATTAACAGAGGCATTTGAGGAATCCAATCTACCGATCCGGGTTGATGTCTTAGATTGGTATACTTTATCAGAAAAATTTAAGAAAATAATTACAGAGAAATACGAGGTGATACAAGGTGCAAAACCTGTTAAGATAAATGAGGAATCTATGGTGACTTCCAAGAATTCAAGTATACAGAGTAACCTTTGGAATCTGGTAAAACTCGGAGATGTTGTCAAAATCAATCCTCAGCGAAAACTAAAAAAGACAAAGCAAGCATTTCATGTTGCTATGCGGGATGTTGAGGTATACAGGCGGGAGATTAACTCACATTCATATAAAGAATTTAGTGGATCTGGTACACGGTTTCAAAATGGGGATACGCTTTTAGCTCGTATCACGCCCTGCCTTGAAAATGGGAAAACTGTGTATGTAAACTGTCTGGAATCCGATCAGATTGGACACGGGTCAACCGAGTTTATTGTACTATCTGGAATTGAGGGTAAAACAGATAACCTATTTGTATACTATTTAGCAAGAGATCCGAGGTTTCGAAGATTCGCGATCCATTCAATGCAGGGTTCTACAGGACGACAACGAGTTATGGCTAATTCCATAAATACGTTTGAATTTGTCCTACCCCCGATTAAGGAACAACGCCGCATCGCTCACATCCTCGGCACACTTGATGACAAAATCGAACTCAACCGACAGATGAATGAGACATTAGAAGCAACAGCACGGGCAATTTTCAAATCGTGGTTTGTAGACTTTGACCCTGTGAAAGCAAAGATGGAGGGACAAGAACCTGTAGGTATGGACACCGAAACTGCTGTCCTATTTCCATCTGCGTTTGAAAATTCTCCGCTTGGGAAGATTCCGAAAGGATGGGAAGTAGAAAAAGCTGGTAATCTTGTTGAAATTGTCAAAGGGAGATCTTATCGCAGTAGTGAACTAACAGAATCAGACGTTGCTTTGATTTCTATTAAATCAATTATGCGCGGTGGCGGTTACCAACCAGGTGTTGTAAGACCATATACTGGAAAATATAATCCTGAACAGGTTATTACTCCCGGTGAACTTGTTATGGCTTATACCGATTTAACACAAGAAGCGGAGATTCTTGGCAAACCTGCAATTGTTCGCAAAGAAGAAAATTACAAAACACTTGTTCCATCTTTGCATTTGAGAATTATACGTCCTTTAAAATCGACAGTTTCTGTTTGGTTTCTTTATTGTCTTTTCAGAGAACGGCATTTTCAATCTCATATTTATGGGTATGCAAATGGTACAACTGTCTTGGGATTAAGCAAAGATGGAGTACCGAGGTATCAATTTGCTTTGCCCCCAGAAAATATTCTGTGTCTTTTTGATGCGGTTGCAGAACCACTCTTGGCAAAAATTGAATCTAATGAAAATGAATCCCGCACGCTTGCCAAAACTCGAGACACGCTGTTACCGAAGTTATTATCTGGAGAAATTTGTGTAGACGATGTAGATGAGATATTGGAGATAGAAGATGACAAAAAATCCTAAAGTGTTTATTTCGTATTCTCACGATTCTCCAGAGCATAAACGTTGGGTATCTGAACTTGCTGCACGACTTCGTCGCAGCGGTGTTGATGCAATACTTGACCAATGGGACCTCGGACTGGGTGATGATATAACAAGATTCATGGAACGAGGCATCGTAGACGCTGATAGGGTGTTGGTAATTTGTACAGACAAGTACGTGAGTAAGGCAAACGCTGATGAAGGTGGTGTTGGCTATGAGCGGATGATTGTAAACGCTGAACTTGTCCAAAATTTAGGAACTGACAAATTCATTCCTATCATCCGTCAGGCATCAGGTAAAGCAAAAACACCAACATTTTTAGGAACAAGAGTTTATGCAGACTTTACAAGTGACAGTCAATTTGATGCAGAGTGTGAAAAGTTAATACGCGAACTCTACAAAATGCCAATTGTGCAAAGGCCGCCTTTGGGAAAGAATCCCTTTCCTTCTGTAGAATTAGAATCGCAACTGACTGATATTCCAGAGGAAGTTAAATCTGCATCAGAAGCTTACAAAACAGCAACTAAACTTGCACGGACAGGAGACACACTCGGATGGAGGGAACTTATCAAAAAAATTCGACCAAACGCATTCAAAAATTTAGTCCAATGGCGGCAAGATGAATTAGACGGTCAAGAACCTGGAGACAAAGAGCAATTGGTTCAGGTTGTGGATAGAGCAGTCGAGATTATTTCCCCTTTAATGGTCGTTGCATTAGCTGGGATCGAATCTGGCAGAGAGGAATTTAAGAATCAAAAGTCCTTTCTTGATGATCTGCTAAACATTGTGGAATGGAATCTTGCTGGGTACGAAGTTTGGATACGTCTCCCGGATGCATTAGGGTACGTATATCACAGTCTGCACGGAAGTATTAGTCTTAGTACCAATCAGATAGACCTTGCTCTCAGTCTGGCACGAGTTAAAGTTCCTTTTGCAGGCGGAACAAAGTTCTTTCACCTATGGGAAATGAGCGAACTTATAGGTTATGCCCATTCCATTAGTGGTACCCGTGGTGGGAATAGTCTTGAGAGTTGGGACTATTTGTCCAATGCCTATAACAGATGGGATTGGTTACCTCGTATCTTTGAAGATAATTCGGAGTACCAAACTTCACTGGTTGCGTATTACATGGCACTCAATATCCATGAATTAGCAACGGTGATCGCTGCAGGTAGAGCCTACACCTTGAAAACAGGCTCTGAATATTGGTTCACAGTACCATTAACTTTTCTCTTTCAAGACTACGATATAACGAAAAGAGCGACTTCTTTACTGCGTCATAATCCAGAAATACTTATGGAATTATGGACCTGCTTAAATGTTACACGTGAGCAAATGGAAAACTCATGGATTGATTGGTGTCGTTTGATTGAAAACGAATTGATAAAATTATTAATGTATAGAAAAGGTAATAATCCGAATCCTCTTTTGGGGGTCGCTGATATTTTTCGGCATCTTTTTGAGGGTTTGTAGGTTTACCACACATTGGTCAAAACACTTGAACAGTCCGATTTATCATCTAAATATAAAGCATATTATAGAGTTGGTGTTGGGATAAGTTGACTTCAATTGACTTTGTTTTTTACCGAGCAGCATTCAAATTTGAGCAATTTTCTTCACACCAAATTGGGAATATAAAAGATGACAGAACATCTCAAAGTGTTCATTTCATACTCTCATGATTCTTCAGATCACAAGTTATGGATATCCGAACTTGCGGAAAAGCTTCGACGTAGTGGTGTTGATGCCATACTTGATCAGTGGGAACTGACTCTGGACGAGGACTCGACACAGTTTATAGAATCTGGTGTGCGGGATTCTGATAGGGTCCTTGTTATTTGCACGGACAGTTATGTAAGAAAGGCGAACAGTGGTGAAGATGGAGTCGGATACGAACCAACGATTCTAACAAAGGAAATCGTTAAAAATATTGGAATTAATAAATTCATTCCCATAATTCGTCAGACGTTATGGGAGGAAAAAACACCTACTTTCTTGCAAAAACAAGTTTCTATTGACTTTACGGATGACGAACAATTTGATGCGAAATTTGAGGAACTGCTGCATGATGAACGCCTCTTAGTCCTGCCCTTACAAAGACCTGATGTCCCACACATTGAGTCATTGAGGATAAAAAACTACCGAGCACTAAGAGATATAGAGTTGAAAGAACTTAAACCGTTAACTGTCTTTTTAGGTGCAAACGGTAGCGGTAAATCAACTCTATTTGATGTCTTTGCTTTTCTCTCTGAATGTTTCACAATTGGGTTAGATAGAGCGTGGAATAAAAGAGGTGGACTTAAAGAACTGAGAAGTCGTGGTTGTGATGGTCCAATTGAATTTAAGTTGAAATATAGAGAGAAACCTAAAACACCAGTTATCACCTATCATCTTTCTATCAATGAAAATGCGGATGGTCCCATTGTTGAAACCGAATGGCTGCAATGGCGCCTCAGTAGCCGGGGAAAACATATCCGTTTCCTCGATTTTCATCAAGGTGTAGGCAGCATCATCGGTGGTGAGATGCCTGATAAAGGGGGCACACGAATTGATGAACGACTTGATGATTCGTCGGCTCTCGCTGTTAACATGTTTGGCCAGTCAACCCACTATCCCCGAGTGAGTGCCCTTCGCAGATTTATAACAGATTGGCACCTCTCTATCCTTTCTACCGATGCTATACGCCAAGCTACCGACAA
The DNA here is from genome assembly GCA_965205065.1 of Candidatus Poribacteria bacterium. Classification (GTDB taxonomy): domain Bacteria; phylum Poribacteria; class WGA-4E; order WGA-4E; family WGA-3G; genus MSPOR6. The sequence continues at coordinate 1,531,371 of CBDBFT010000001.1, forward strand.
TGTACCACAAAAAAGGTTGTCTGAAACAGGAAACAATCTGCCCAATGTTATCCAGTATCTGCAAGAGAAATATCCAGAACGTTTGGAAAAAATTATCTCGGTTCTGGCAGAACGAGTGCCGCGCTTAGAAAACATAGACACGAAATCCATGATAGACGGTCGACTCCTACTACACATTAAAGATGCCCCTTTTGAACTACCTATTTTGGCAAAGTTCACCTCTGATGGCACGTTAAAGCTGCTATCTTATCTCACACTGTTTCATAATAGACAACCGCCACAATTGATCGGTATTGAAGAACCTGAGAATTACCTACATCCGCGCCTGTTGACCTATTTAGTCGGGGACTGTTTTAAGGCATCAGCTTCGTCTCAACTTATGATTACCACGCATTCACCTCATTTTGTTAATGAACTTCATCCTGAGGATGTGTGGGTTTTGTATCGGGATGAACAAGGTTGGACAGTGTGCAAACGCACTTCGGAGATGATGGGAATCAATGAATTAATGGATGCGGGGGCGAAGTTAGGGCAACTCTGGATGGAAGGATTCTTTGAATTCGGTGATCCACTCACTAATGCCGGAGGTCCAAAGTGGAGGGTCAATGCACATTGAATTCCTCTTGGAGGAGTATTCAGCTGAAGCAGCATTAAGGCATATTTTACCTAAAATTTTTTCAGATAATGTGAGTTATGCTCTTCATGCCCATCAAGGCAGAGACGATCTGTTAAAAAAACTGCCACATCGATTAAAAGCGTACCGCCAATGGTTAACTGATGACTACAAAATTATTGTACTTATTGATGAAGACCGGAAGGACTGTCACGAACTGAAAACACATTTAGAAAAAGCAGCACACGAGGTTGGTTTTGTGACAAAATCCAGCGCAGCTCCAAACGAAATCTTTCAAGTTGTCAATAGAATCGCAATTGAAGAATTGGAAGCATGGTTTTTTGGAGATGTTGAGGCTTTGCACGCAGCATATCCGAAAATTTCAACTAACCTCCAATCTAAGGTAAAATTTCGAAATCCTGACGCTATTACAGGGGGCACGTATGAAGCACTTGAATATTTGCTGAGACAAAAAAAGTATTATAATAGAGAGGAAAGGGTACACAAACCAGTCGTGGCACAAAACATCGCGCAACACATGGAACCGAGTCGGAACAGATCAAAAAGTTTTCAGGTGTTCGTTGAGGGACTCAAGGCATGTGTGGGTGAAGAATCGTTGGTGTAAGACATTGGAATAATAACATGAACCTCACTACTATTCACGAATCAGATATAGAAAAAGCAACACTTGAATGGCTTGCAGACTTGGGCTATACCGTCCGTCACGGTCCCGACATTGCTCCGGACACACCTGATGCTGAACGTTCCACTTACAAGGAAGTGATATTGACGCGCCGTTTACAAGATGCAGTTGCCCACCTAAATCCAACAATACCCACCGATGTGCAGGAAGAAGCGATTCGAAAAGTGCTTAATCCAGATTCCCCCGCATTGGTTCAGAATAACCGCGCATTTCATCAAATGTTAGTTGACGGTATAGAGGTGGAATATCGACAAACAGATGGCACAGTCCGCGGTGATCGCGTGCAGTTAATAGATTTTGAAACGCCTGGAAACAACGACTGGCTTGCAGTAAATCAATTCACTCTCGTAGAAAAATCTGAAAAACGACCCGATATTATACTTTTCATTAACGGATTACCCTTAGCTGTAATTGAACTCAAAAACCCTACTGACGAAAAGGCAACAATGGCAAGTGCTTTTCGTCAAATACAAACTTACAAGAAAGAAATCCAGTCTCTATTTACATATAACGAAACGGTTGTTATCTCAGATGGATTAGAGGCACGAATTGGTTCTTTAACTGCCGACAAGGAATGGTTTCTTCCTTGGCGCACAATTGAGGGAGAGGAAGAGGCTGCCGCAACCGAACTGGAATTAGAAATACTAATTAAAGGTGTCTTCCATAAAGACCGCTTCTTAAACTATCTAAAACATTTCGTCGTATTTGAAGAAACAGAGAGCGATACTATTACTAAGAAAATAGCTGGATATCATCAATTCCATGCTGTTCAGACTGCTGTTAATACAACTCTAAATGCTTCAGGGGATGATGGGAATCAACAGTGTGGTGTTGTTTGGCATACACAAGGTTCTGGCAAGAGCCTAACGATGGCATTTTACGCTGGAAGTATAATTCAACATCCGCAAATGGAAAACCCAACTTTGGTTGTTATCACAGATACCAACGACCTGGATGATCAACTGTTCGGAACATTTGCGCGGTGCCACCAACTACTCAGGCAGAAACCAACACAAGCAGAAAACAGAAAACACCTACGCGAACTCCTTAATGTTGCATCCGGAGGTGTTGTCTTCACTACTATTCACAAGTTTTTCCCTGAAGGTGAAGAAACTCGTTTTCCACAGTTATCTGACCGACGAAATATTGTTGTCATTGCAGACGAAGCACACCGTAGTCAATACGGCTTTATTGATGGATTCGCACGCCACATGCGCGATGCACTTCCGAATGCGTCTTTTATCGGTTTTACTGGCACACCAGTTGAACTCACTGATCGCAATACCGTCGCCGTTTTTGGAGAGTACATTAGCATCTACGACATCCAGCAAGCAGTTGATGATGGGGCAACTGTCCCAATTTATTTTGAAAGTCGACTTGCAAAAATCGAACTTGACGAAGACGAAAAGCCGAATATTGATCCTGAATTTGAGGAATTGACAGAGGCAGAAGAAGTTACAGAAAAAGAAAAACTTAAAACAAAATGGGCACAACTTGAAGCATTAGTCGGCACAAAAAAGAGATTAGGTCTCGTCGCAGATGATATAATTGCACACTTTGAAGAAAGATTAGAAACAATGGATGGCAAAGGAATGATCGTTTGTATGAGTCGTCGGATATGTGTTGACCTATACAATGCTATCGTAGAACGCCGTCCAGAATGGCATGATGACGATGATAAAGAGGGATTCCTTAAAATCGTGATGACAGGATCATCTTCTGATGATGATTCATGGCAACCCCATATCCGTAATAAAAGAAAAAGAGAACAATTAGCAACCCGATTCAAGAACGCAAATGAATCATTCAAACTTGTGATAGTTCGGGATATGTGGCTTACTGGATTTGACGCACCGAGTCTTCACACGATGTATGTAGACAAACCGATGCGTGGACATGGACTGATGCAAGCAATTGCTCGTGTCAATCGTGTGTATGGCAATAAACCGGGTGGTCTGATTGTAGACTACATCGGACTTGCCTACCATCTGAAACAAGCATTAGGCAATTACACCAAAAGCCGTGGGAAAGGGGAAATTACCCTTGACAAAAACGAAGCAGTTGCAGTAATGCTGGAAAAGTACGAAATCTGCTGTGGACTGTTTCATGGGTTTGACTGGTCGTTGTGGACTACTGGAAACGCTACAGACCGGTTAAAATTGCTACCAGCAGCACAAGAACATATCCTAAAACAGAAGGATGGAAAAACACGTTTATTGAAAGCTGTTTCCGAACTGACCAAAGCATTTGCCCTTGCAGTTCCACATGAGAAAACAACAGAGATACGTGATGATGTCTCCTTTTTTCAGGCGGTAAGAAAAGTTTTGGCAAAACGTACAGACGCGGAGGAGGCACTGTTGGAATCTGCCGACGAAGCAATTAAGCAGTTAATATCCAAAGCAGTTGTTCCTGAAGGTGTGGTAGATATTTTCGCAGCCGCTGGACTGGAAAAACCTGATGTCTCAATCCTCTCCGAAGAATTCCTCGCTGAAGTTCAAGACTTACCCCATAAGAACGTGGCAGTTGAACTTTTGGAAAAACTCCTTAGTGGAGAAATCAAAACTCGCTCACAGAAAAACGTCGTCCAAAGTCGTTCATTTGCGGAAATGCTGGAACGTTCAATTCGTTCCTATCAGAATCGATCAATTGAAGCAGCACAAGTAGTTGAAGAACTACTCGAAATCGCAAGAGATATGCGCGAAGCACAAGACCGGGGTGAAGAATTAGGTCTCTCTGATGATGAATTAGCATTCTACGATGCCCTTGAAACTAACGATAGTGCTGTTGAAGTCCTCGGTGATGAAACCTTGAAAACCATTGCAATTGAACTCGTAGAAACCGTCCGAAGAAGCGTTACTATTGACTGGACAATTAAAGAGAGCGTCCGCGCCAGGATAAGATTAGCGGTAAAACGTATTCTGCGCAGACACGGCTATCCACCCGATAAAGAAGAAAAAGCCACCTACACTGTTTTAGAACAAGCAGAAGTCTTGTGTAAGGATTGGACTATACCAAACTGATGGTACTTTTCAACGTTCAGACATTGAGATATCTATGAAATTTAGTGATGAAGAAATCAGACGTCAAATACGCTTAGGTGAAGATAACCACTGGGAATTCAAAGAAATCGTATTTGCAGGCAACAAACCGAAGAGTCCAAGTCGTGCCGATCTTGCGGACGAGTTCGCTGCATTCGCGAATACGGATGGCGGAGTAGTCCTATGTGGCGTGACTGACAAAGGCAATGTACAAGGTTTGTCGCGCGAGCAAATGGACGAATTGGAAAGAGTCTTGACCGAGATTTGCACTGATACGATAAAACCCTCAATTCGTCCTGCTATTTTTCGTAGAGAAATAGAAGAGGGCAAACCTTTCCTGCTCGTTGAAATACCACAAGGATATGCATTGCACGATAGTCCTGGTGGTGGCTACCATCGAGTCGGCAGCTCAAAACGCAAAATGACCAGTGATGAACGGTTACGACTTGCACAGAAACGCGGGCAGTCACGCTTTCTCTGGTTTGATAAACAACCGATCCCAGGCACAGGATTCGGATCATTGGAGGAATCCCTATGGAAACCTTTGTTAAGTGCCGAAGGTGCCACTGATCCTGAATTGGCACTTGAAAAGATGGGACTATTAGTAAAAGACGATAACGGCATAACACACGCTACTGTAGCAGGAATACTGTTGTGCAGTCTTTCTCCAGAACAGTGGCTTCCCAATGCCTGCATCTCCGCAACCTGTTACCGTGGTACAGACCGCGCCTCTGGACAGATTGATACACAAACAATTACAGGTCCGTTGAACCGACAGATTGCTGAGGCGGTTGCCTTCGCTGTACGCAACATGCGTGTCGGGGCATACAAGAATCCTGCTCGTACCGATCTACCGCAATACAGTGAAAAAGCACTCTTTGAAGCGATTGTCAATGCAGTAGCCCATCGCGACTACGCAATTCGCGGCAGTCGAATTCGGATCTCAATGTTCACAGATCGACTTGAAATAAATTCTCCCGGAGACTTGCCAAACAATCTCACTATTGAAAGTATGGATGTCCGACAATCAACGCGTAACGAAGCTCTCACCTCAATGCTTGGAAGAATGTCTGTTGGGAATATACGCGGCTCGGAGGAGCGACAATTTTTCATGGAACGCCGCGGAGATGGTGTACCAATAATCTTTCGAGAAACAAAAGCATTAAGTGGAGAACCACCCCAGTATCAACTCATTGATGGATCAGATCTTGTCCTTAGAATTCCTGCTGCTCCCACGGATATAACACCAGCGACCGCTCTCATCCAGACCCGACATGCAGGCGTTTCCTTGCCAGAGGTTGAGGTATTAATGCTGTTTCCAAATAAGACTCGGAAACAAGCGGTTACAGATAAGAACGGCGATGCGAAAATCAACCTGCATGCCGCACATCTTCCTATGAAGGTGTTCGCTGCTGCACATGGTTGTGCAGCACACCTTGAACATGACTGGGTGCCAGCAAAAGGAGGACTTACGATTGAAATGAAAAGTCTGACCGATGGAGGTTCAGTATTTTTTCCAGAAGGGCAAGGGAGTCTACCTGGTTTGTCTGGGACTTTGAATCCAAAGCGCGATATCTATGATCGTATCTCGCTCTACGCCTCCAATATTACCATTAATCAGGGGCAACCGCAGCCGGTACATTGCATTCCAGGAGATGATTTACACCTCACTGATGTCAACGGCAGAGAACTATCAGTACGCATCGTTGCCATCGTTGGTAAATCAGCACTATTGGAATATCGGGCTTATATCAATAGAAATAAAAAGTGACATTTTGCAAACTGCATCCAAAAAAGGGTATAGTTGAAAACTACCGTGGAGAAAATTAAATGGATTCACAGGCAAACAAAATCGAACTCAATCTTAATGCAGATGTCAATGTTTCTGTCAAAGGGCACATTGCACCAATTGAATACACACAGTACAACTTCCATGTAGAATGGGATGAATTGGCAAATTTCCAAGTCGCCGAAGCAGAGAAGCAGTATCCCGCATCCGTTTTTAAAGCATTCCTACCCTCAGAACCTGTCTCAGTAGGAGATTGTTGGAAGATACAGGACACTGTTCTTGAACTATTAAGTCAGCTGAATACGAACCCAAACTTGAAAATGCACATCAATAACGGGGATTCTCTCGGTTTGTGGGCATGTCTTCGGGCATACAACGACAATTTAGCAGATATAACGTTTCGCATTCATGCAGAGTTCAGGTTAGAAAAGGGTTGGTTCACTCCCGCACAGTTTGCTGGGAATCTCATCATTAACCGCATCACCGAAAATGTCATGTATTTTCACATGCACGTTCCGCAAGAGACACTAAACTTTGATGTCAACTGGGATGATGTTGGTACTGATATTGGGTATTGTCCTCAAATCGAACTGAATGCTGGTACAAAACCTTCTCATGTTGCGTATACAGAGTCCATCAGCCAAGAAGATGTTGAACGGGCATTAATACTACGTTTTTACAATGCTATGCATATTAACTGGGTGTCGCTGGAGGAGGCTTTGGAAAAAGCTCCTATAGAACAGAAACCTATTCACGCCGTTTCAATAGATGGACCGCTTACAGACGAAGCCTGCTGAGCGAGTGGAAAAGGCTTGAGGGCAGGTGTCCTCTCAAAAAACAGCATTATAGAATTATTGAATGAACATTTCATTAACACTTGGGTATTCAACGCTGACTTAGGACGAATCTACAGTCTAAAAGAACCAATTGCCAATAGATATAATAGCGAAGGAAAATCTTTTGACACAACAAATCCATTAGCACAAGCGATTATTAAGGGATGGAAAACCGGTTCAAAAAAAGGATCACCTGTAGATAGTTTTGTCATTTCACACGAATTTGAGTTAATGGGTAAGCAACAGATACATAAACTCGAAAGAGGGATTAATCAAGAAAAGGCATATTACAAATTTCTCAAGAATGCCTTAGCAGGTAAAGAACCTGGATTAGGTAATATTGTCCTGAGCAGAGAAAAACCTTCACATATTGTCTTAGATGTATTTAAAACACCTGTTATTGGCTATGCTGATTACACCGTGGTTGTCATTGATACGACAACGTTTGAAAAAGGCGGCACGTTAACGATTGAAATAGAAACTGGAAGGTCTGATGCAGAAGGATACTTCTATTTGGTTGATGGCGACGACGATCTCCCTACAACAGAATTTGTGACCAAAGACATGGTACTCGCAAGGGCATGGCTGGAACCCGAGGAAACTACGCAACTTGAATATACTTTTGCAAAAGGACAGCTGTTTAAGTTTGGTGCCACAGGTTGTAACTATAGTAATGAGAAAGGCAACACGAATGCCTTTAGTGTAAGAATATCCGTAGAGGATTAATAGATATATTATGACTTTTAGGAGTTGAAATGCATACATTGGCCGACAAAATTACAATCCAACTCAGTGATGACACAGAAGTATCTGTCAAAGGTTACATTGCACCATTTGAATACGACTCATCAGACTTCCATGTGGAGTGGGACGAATTAGCGAACATACGGGTTGCACAACCAGAAAAGCAATATCCTGCTTCTGTATTTCAATCTTTTCTGCCATCAGAACCCGTTTCAGTTGGGGAATGCTGGCAAATTCAAGAGGAAGGTGCTTTAACGTTACTGCGCCAACTTTCTCCCTGTCCACAACTCAAATTGCACATCAATTCAGGTGATCCGAGTCGTGCTATGTGGGCATGTTTGCGCGCTTACAATGAAGAATACCTTGAAATTCTATTCCGTATCCATGCACAATTCGTCATGAACAGTGGGTGGTTGACACCATCACAATTTGCAGGACACCTGATGATTGACCGGCTACAAGAGAGAATTGTCTCCTTCAAATTGCATGTTCCCCAAACGACACTAAACTTTGACATTGGTTGGACACATGAGGATGGACACACAGCTGCAGCTATAGGGTATTGTCCACAAATGGAACTCTATACTGACACAACATCTCTGGATGTCGAATTCATTAAAGCAATAACGCAAGAAGAGGCCAAACGCGCACTCGTATCATGTTTCTATGCGTTTCAGAGAATTGAATGGGTATCACTGGAGGAAGCATTGGAGATAGCACCCGCACAACAGAAACCGATTCACGTCATTTCGGTAGATGGACCGCTCTTTGATGAGTCCTGCTGAGGGACTGGCAAATGCCTGAGGTCAGGTGAACTCTCCGATGATGAAATCATAGAATTTTTGAACAATAACTTTGTCAACACGTGGGTTACTAACGCGGAATTAGGACGGACACAGAGTTTACGTGAACCGATTGCAAAACGACGCATACGGGAAGGAAAGACTTTTGACTCAACTCACGCTCTGGCAAAAGTCATTATGAAAGGTTGGAAGAAAGGCTCACCCGTCGATTGTATGGTTATCTCACATGAGTTTGAAGTCCTGGGCGGGATAGACTATAATTATTTCCCTGAATGTTTAGGTGAGTTTGAGGACGAAGTAGATGCTTATATGTACTTTCTCAAAGAATCTGTGGCAGGAAAACGATTTTCATAAAGGGCAACGTTTTAAACTGTGTGCTACTGGGGATCAATGGGGAAATATAGGTGAAATCAACGCATTTCATGCAAACATTTCAGTAAAGGAAGTTTAATGAATACAGTATTAGACAGGATCACACTTTTCATAGATGGTGCTAAAACAATATCTGTGAAAGGCTACATCAAACCAATTGAACATACACTCTCAAATTTCCATGAAGAGTGGGAGGCGTTAGCAAATCTCCGAGTCGCAGAACCGGAAAAGAACCATCCGCTATCTGTATTTCACTCATTTATACCGATAGAATCGGTCTCAGTCGGCGAATGCTGGGAGATAGAAAAAACCGGCGTGACTAAGTTGCTCCAACAACTACATCCCAATCCAAATTTAGATATGCACCTTGACTCTGGTGATTCCCAAGGTTTGTGGGCATGTTTGCGTGCTTGTAATCAGAGATATGCTGATATACAATTCCGTATCCATGTAGAATTTAAACTCACTGATGGATGGTTCACACCATCCAAGTTTATCGGGAATCTTATCATTGACAGACTTGAAGAAGAAATCGCTTTCTTCAAGATGTCTGTCCCGGAAGGCACTGTCAACTTTGATGTGAATTGGAAACAGGACAAGGATGCTTCTTATTCTATTACAGACGCAGGTCTAATCCAGCGAATGGAATTGCGTGTGGGGACACAAAGGGATATTCAAGATATCGAATATGTATTACACATCACCGAAGACGAAGCAACCCGAATCTTAAACAGGCAGTTTTACAAATCGGAACAGATCAACTGGGTACGACCTGAGCAAGCCGTTGAACTGGCTGAAATACAGAGCAAACTCATTCATATTATATCAGTTGATGGTCCGTTGGCAGATGAGGCTTGCTGAGGGAGTGGTAAAGGTTTGAGGGCAGGTGTCCTCTCTGATGATCAAGTGATCAAATTCTTGAATGAGAACTTTATCAACATCTGGGTGTCCAATGTTGAATTAGAACGGACCCCGCGTAAGAAAGCATACATGGCACAGAGACCTAAGATCGAATCTGAAGTCTTCAATAAAACGCATCCTCTTGCCCAAGCAATCATGGAGGGATGGACAGCAGATTCACCCGTGGATTGCTTAGTCATCGCACCAGAATATGATGTGATGGGAAAACTACCACTCAACGATTTTTTTGATGACTGCTACAAAAAACGCATCCCTGAAGTTGACGGTTATATGAAATTTCTTACCGACGCCTTAGATTCAAAATTCCCCGGTTTCAATGAAAACACAACAGACTCTTTCATGACAAGATCAAAAGTCATTCTCAAAAATGGGCAGCTTGAACAGAGAGTCTTAGATATACTTCGCGCGCCAAGTTACGGCTACCAAGATTACAATGTCATTGAAATCGATACTACTCAGATAAAAGGAGGCGGTGAACTTGTAATTGAAATACAGATGGGAAATGCTAAATCGGGGGGTTCGTTTGACCTATTTGATGAAAATACAGAACTGCCGACCAAAGGTATCCCTACCGAAGCAGTTGCCGGGGTTTGGGATGTCCCTACTGGGAGGCAAGGAACAATCCACTATCAATTTGAGAAAGGACAAGTCTTTAAACTTGGTGCAACCGGTACATGGTTCAGCGGAAAAGGGAATGTCAATGCATTTCTCGCTACAATATCGGTAAAAATAAAAGAAAATGTTGAGAATTAATCACAGAGGAGTTTCGATGAAAAAAGCACAATTGTCTCATCTGATACTTCTGATCATGCTATGGCTCATGACATCAAATACTTCTGCTGAATATGAACATAGTACACAAATTGATCTTCCAGCTGGAGCTTTAGCGCGTCTCGGTAAAGGTAACGCAAACAAGATTACATTTTCTCCCGATGGAAGAACGCTCGCAGTTGCGGGTTCAATAGGGGTATGGCTTTACGACGTTCGCACTTACAAGGAGGTTTCTCTACTAACAGGTCACTCAGCTTCAGTTAAATCTGTTGCTTACAGTCCAAATGGAAAATTACTTGCAACTGGTAGTTGGGACAAAACAGTTCATCTTTGGGCTGTTCCTTCCCGAAACCGAATCGCTATCCTTAGGCATCCAGGTACGGTTCTGGATGTAGCCTTCAGTCCGAATGGAAAACAGCTTGCAGCAGGTTGCGGGTACATACTCGAAATGCACAATTCCCATCCTCAAAAAGGTGATGAAACTGTGAGGCTGTGGGATGTTAATACAAGGCAACACATAGCCACATTTCATGGACACACCGGTTATGTCAGGAATCTGATGTTCAGTCCAGATGGAAAAATACTTGCAACTGGTAGCGATGACGTAACAGTTCGATTGTGGAAAGTATCTACCGGACAGACACTAAACACCTTAAAAGGACATTTAGTACGTGTCAGTGATGTCGCATTCACACCTGATAACAACACCCTTATTAGTAGCGGTGGAAGCAAAGATAATACAGTGCTGTTGTGGAACACAAAGACAGGAAAGCATAAAGGAACATTACGAGGACATACAGCCAGTGTAACGAGTATCGCACTCACATCTGACGGTAAACTACTGGCAAGTGGAAGTTATGACAAAACTGTGCGGTTATGGGATATGGAAACTGGAAAACATAACATCACACTCACTGGACATACCGACGCAATCTCAAGTATAGCATTCAACTCTGACAACAATACGCTTGCAAGTGCAAGCTTAGACGGTACAATTCGTCTCTGGGATGCAACAACGATCACAGGATATACAAAGAGTGTGTTAAGTTTTGCAATACACCCTAATGGTAAAACACTTGTAAGCGCAAGTTGGGACGGCGAGATACATATATGGGACACTATTACGGGAAAACATAAAAAAATGCTTAAAGAACATACAGGTATTGTTACCTGGGTTGCGTTTGCCTCTGATGGAAAAACACTCGCATCTGGAAGCAGCGACAAAACAATCCGATTATGGAATACATCTACATGGAAAACCAGTAGGATACTGAAGGGACATGAACATTCTGTCAGAGAGGTTACGTTCAGTCCAGATGGGAATATCCTCGCAAGTTTCTGCGATAACGAATCTTTTGTGAGTCTATGGAATGTTAAGACGGGAGAATTAATAATTACGTTCGAGGGACATGCAGACAATATCGGTTGTGTGACATTTGGTCCAGATGGGACAACAGTCGCGACTGGTGCACGTGATCAAATCATCCGCTTATGGAATGTCAGAACGGGTAAACACACCAGAACAATTTCTGGTCATAAAGAATCTATTTCATCCATAGCATTTAGTCCGGATGGAAAAACAATCGTTAGCGGTGGATTGAATAAAGGACATGTTTGGGATGCTGAAACCGGTGATCACAAAGCGACACTATATATGGAATTCGATAGATCGGTAATCTCAACAAGGTTCCGGAGTGTTGCATACCATCCAGATGGATCCGTAATAGCCAGCGGCAGTTGGGACGGAAAAATACACTTATGGGATGCAAACACTGGTCAACTTATGAAGGAACTTGGTGGACATATAGGAAATGTATCACAGGTTGCGTTTAGTTCCAACGGAAAGATTCTTGCCAGCGGTAGCACTGATGGAACAATTCTCTTATTCGGTCCAGTTTGGAAAAAACAGTGATAAATTGATAACAATAATTGTTCCAAATCGTTGATACAATCCTCTTCCTTTCAAATTGCAGACAACTAAATAATAATAAACCGGTACTCCTGTTGTTTTAACCTCTCAATAATCCTGTCCGTTGCTTCAATTGTTCCTGCCCGGTCAGCACTTACATTCTTTGCTATTCCATCGTGCAGAACGATAATTGAACCAGTCCCGGTAGTTGAAAGAGTTTTCTTCAACACAGTCTTCGCAATTTTATCAGGATTCTGTGTCATCCAATCCCAACTCCACACATTGCAGCTGATATGAGGTCGCTTCTGTATTATTCTGACTTTTATCTTGAATAGATTACGCAATTATGCTATTATTTTTTTGTGAATGATGGCACTTCGCTTCCGTATGCATTTACGACATAAAACACAAGGATTTCAATTGGGGAGGAACAAACATGCAAAGCCACGAAGTTGATTATGAAATATTTGGAAACGACATGCAAGTCGTTGAGGTGGAACTTGATAGGGGTGAAACGATAATAGCTGAAGCAGGCGCAATGAACTGGATGGAGGATGACATCACTTTTGAGGCAAAAATGGGAGACGGATCCAGTCCCGAAGGCGGATTGATGGGAAAACTCATCGGGGCAGGAAAACGGGCACTCAGCGGCGAGTCTCTGTTCTTGACACATTTCACAAATCACAATAGCAATAAGAGAAAAGTGGCATTCGCTGCTCCTTATCCCGGACATATTCTTCCAATTGACCTTGCAGAAATCGGTGGAGTACTCACCTGTCAGAAGGATGCATTTCTATGTGCTGCCCTCGGTACTGAACTCAATATCGCTTTCTCACGAAAACTCGGAGCAGGATTTTTCGGCGGAGAAGGTTTTATCCTCCAATCCCTACGCGGTGACGGAATGGCTTTTATTCACGCCGGTGGCAGTGTTGTCAAAAAAGAACTCAATAATGACATAATACGAGTCGACACGGGATGCCTTGTCGCCTTCACAGCAGGGGTGGAATATGATATAGAGATGACCAAAGGTCTAAAGTCAATGTTCTTTGGCGGTGAGGGTTTATTTCTCGCAACACTACAGGGAACAGGGACTGTCTATCTTCAAAGTCTACCATTCTCAAAACTTGCTGACCGCATCATTGCCCAAGTGCCACGTGGAGGTAATTAATATTGTAAGAACGGCACACGGAGTGTGCCTACTACTTTTAAGACTTTTAAGACTTTGGAGACTATGTGAAAATTCGCAGTATAAAAGCATATCAAGTTGACCTACCACTCCACGAGGGCAGCTATAACTGGTCTGGCGGAAAATCTGTTTCTGTTTTTGACAGCACAATCATCGCTGTTGAAACAGATGAAGGCGTAACGGGTTACGGAGAGGTCTGTCCGTTGGGACCTTTCTATCTTCCCGCTTATGCAAAAGGTGTCCGCACGGGTATCGCTGAACTTGCACCACACCTTATCGGTAAAGACCTAACACAGTTGCTACCTCTCAATCAATTCATGGACGTCGCGCTCAAAGGACATCCATACATAAAATCAGGTATAGACATAGCGTGTTGGGATATACTCGGCAAAATATCAAACACATCAGTTTGCACGTTACTCGGAGGAAGATATGGAGATGATTTTATGTTATATCGCGCAATCTCTCAACAGTCTCCCGAAGAGATGGCGGAAAAGGTTGCTGCTTACCGTGCCGAAGGCTACCGCAAATTCCAGTTGAAAGTCGGGGGAGACCCTGATACCGATATAGAACGGATCCACGCTGTCTCCGAATTGATGGAAACTGGGGATGTTCTCATCGCAGATGCAAATACTGGCTGGTTGATGCATCAAGCAACCCGCGTCGTCAGAGGTGTAAGTCATGTAGATGTCTACATTGAACAACCTTGTCTATCCTATCAGGAATGCCTTGCTATCCGTGAACGAACAGATCACCCATTTGTACTTGATGAGACAATTGATAGCATTCACGTCTTATTACGTGGTCATGCTGACCGCGCCATGGATGTTGTCAACATAAAAATCAGTAAATTTGGGGGACTCACGAAAGCAAAACTCGCAAGAGACATAAGCGTTGAACTCGGTATAGCGATGACGATTGAAGATAGTTGGGGAGGCGATATAACAACCGCCGCAATCGCACATCTTGCACATAGCACTCCCACAGAATTCCTGTTCACAGCAACCGATTTCAATAGCTATGTCACCGTCAACACTGCAGAAGGGGCACCCCAAAGAGTGAACGGGAGAATGGCTGCATCCACACAACCGGGATTGGGAATCACACCTGATATGAGCGTATTAGGAGAAGTCGTCGTTCAAGTAGACTGAAGTAATATGACAATAAGAATCCTATCCGCCGCAGATGTTCGTGAAGCACTCCCAATGTCCAAAGCAATTGCGGCAATGCGGCATGCATACAGTCAACTTTCAGCAGGTAAAGCAATCGCACCACCACGACAGCATATCACCTCTGACAAAGGTGTCACGCTCATAATGCCAGCCTATTTACCCGAAAACAGCGAGTTCGGGATCAAAGTCGTCTCTGTCTATGACGAAAATCCAGACATCAATCTACCGCGTATCACTGCGACAGTATTAGTACTTGATCCTGTGACGGGTCTTCCAAAAGCGTTTATGGATGGCACAAGCATTACCGCTATACGCACGGGGGCAGGTGGTGGTGTTGCAGCTGATCTACTTGCACGACACAACGCAAAGAAAGTCGGACTCTTCGGAGCAGGTGTGCAAGCAAAGGCACAACTCCAAGCCGTTATGAATGTCAGAGACATTACGTGTGTAAATCTCATCAGTCGCACACAATCCTCAGCACAACAACTCGCTTCAGAAATTGCAACTTGGGATGATGCTCCCGAAGTCAATCTCACATCTTCACCCCAGGAAGTGGTCAAGGATGCCGATATCGTTATTTGCGCAACAACATCCGCCTCCCCCCTATTTGATGGCAACGATCTAAAAGCAGGCACACACATCACAGCTGTCGGCACGTTTGTTCCAGAGAAACGCGAAGTTGATACGACAACTATCAGGCGTGCAGATCGCATCGTTGTAGATTCGCGCGAAGCCTGCTCAGAAGAAGCAGGGGAGCTGATTATTCCAAACATAGAAGCAGATGCAGAAATCGGTGAAATCGTTAATGGAAATAAACCCGGTCGACAAGCAGACGATGAAATCACCTTTTTCAAATCAGTAGGTGTAGCCGTACAAGATGCAGTCGCAGCAGCAGCAGTTCTGAAAGAGGCAGAGAAAAAAGATCTCGGCATTCTGGTAGAGATGCATCAATGACATGCTGATTGGAACTATCGTATCGGGATTCGCTTTCGCTCTACCTATAAATCAACGATGTGAATGCGCGCATGGCATTCATCGGGTGTAAACTTAAGAAAACTTAGTTGCACTTATGAATCATTCCGATACATTATGTTTATATAGGTTGTCTTATCTTCAGTCCTGTAGGGACGATATGTTTATAGAAAAATGTATACCCTACCCCTCTTCAGTCCCGTATGAAGATTAAGTTATTAATTGGGTAATACGCGGGCGGGGAAACCCCGCCCCTACGAAACCTTACTCCTACGATGAGTCATATCAGTAGCATTACCTGATTATTTATTTAATCTTCATACGGGACTGAAGACATTACCTCAACGGACTTATCCCTAAAATTGACGCCTATGGTGCGATTAGGAAATCGCACCTACGGGATTGGACTTAATAGTAGTAGGCACACTCCGTGTGCCGTCCACACTTAATAGTAGTAGGCACACTCCGTGTGCCGTCCACACTTAATAGTAATAGGCACACTCCGTGTGCCGTCCACTAAAGATAAGATGTTTGCATTACTGGATTATGATAGGAAAAATACTTGATTCATTTAGTCAGGTTTGGTATCATCTACCAACGATTTTGAACAATAAAAGGATGGTATTATGCACAAAATATTGCAGTTCTTTCTGTATCCATGTATCTGTCTTGTCACAGTGCTGTTAATAGTCTTTTCCGGTTGTGGGGACAAACAGAACAAGAAGTGGTTAACAATCTATGGTGGTGTAATCGGTGGAAGTTTCTCTCAATTTGCAGGAGGCATTAATCAAGTTGTTAAACACCGTGAGCCTACGTTGAAACTATCAATCGTCGCATCTGCAGGTTCAGTGGAAAATACACGTCGTGTCAACGAGGACAAAAATGCACTCGGTGTTGTATTTGCATCTGAGAGTTCTCTCGGATACAACGGGGAAGAGATCTTCGCTGAAGGGGGTCCCAAGACAGATATTAGAATGGTAACACTTCTTTATTTTGCCTACGGACAATTCTCAACACTTCAGAACAGCAATATACATCATTTTGAAGATATTGTTGGTAAAAAAATTGCTTGTGGTGCACAAGGATCTGGTACTGCCAAAACACTGGAACGATTGGCAAAAGCCGCCGGTATCTGGGGACAATTTACACCGATATATAGGGGGGGTAGTCCTGCTGCGCAAGAACTCCAAGATGGACAAGTTAAAGGTTTTATGTGGTTAGTCAGTGTACCGAACAGCGCAATTATTGAGTTGACAGCAATAAAATCTATCCGAATGATTGATCTGGATACACCCGCTACAAAACACGGTCTCTACGACCAATATCCATATTATTATCCAGCAAGTTTGCCTGAGGGAGCTTACGAAGGAAAGGTAGAAACAGTAAAAACGGTCATGATGCCGACTGTGCTGATTGCAAACAAGGCAGTTCCAGATGAAATCATCTATTCCATTATACAGCATATTTATTCAGACAAAGGACATCAAGAAATGGTTCAAACGAATAAAGCAGCATCAGATATGACAATAGAGAATGCTGATAAGGCGTTTGTCATTCCATTACACAACGGTGCCTATAGATTCTGGAAGGAAAAAGGTGTAGAAATTCCCAAACGTGCAATGCCAGTGAAAGATGATATTTAAACATCATTGTAAGGTCAATAGATGCAAAACAGTAAGAATATTGGATGGAAAGCAACAAGCAAAATAGGTGTCGTTGCAGCTGGCGGAATGAAAGCTGTAGAAGCTGGAATCCAAATTTTGGAAGCAGATGGGAACGCTGCAGATGCCGCAGCAGCTACTATCCTTGCACTCAATGTGACAGACCACGGCGAATGTTCAATCGGAGGAGAAGTACCACTACTCATATATGACGCAGAAAAGAAGGAAGTCAAATCCCTTTCTGGACAAGGACGGGCTCCGATGTCTCAGGATGCAATTGATTGGTACATGGAGAACGGTATACCGAACAGAGACATTAAAATGGCTCCCGTTCCATCTGTCGTAGACCTATGCACAACAACGCTTAAGCGATACGGAACAAAAACGTTTGAAGAAATCGTTTCACCTACTTTAGCACTGCTCGACACGGGTCAAAGAGAATGGCATCCAAAATTAGCGATGACACTGCGACGAATGGTTGATGAAGAACAAAACACATCGGGAAGCCGAGAACAGAAAGTCCAAGCAGCAAGTGACCGGTTTTATGGACGCAACGGTGTCAACAGTGATATCGCTGATGAATTAGAATCCTTCTATATTGAGAAAGGCGGATTTCTGCGTAGGAATGATCTTGCATCACACGTGACTTTGATAGAAGAACCTGTGACAGTTGACTATAAAGGGTATACCGTATACAAGTGTGGACCGTGGACCCAAGGACCCTATCTCTGTCAAGCATTGCGTCTGTTAGAAGGCTTTGATCTAAAAGGTATGGGACACCTCTCAGCAGATTATGTACATGTGGTAACAGAAGCACTCAAGTTGGCGATGGCAGATAGAGATGAGTATTATGCCGACCCTGACTTCGTTGAAGTGCCTATCTCTAAATTGCTCTCTGATGCTTATACTGAGATACGTCGCCCCCTCATTGACATGGAAAAAGCATCACACGAAGCCAGACCTGGTGATGTTGTCAACATGATCCCTTTGAAATCAGACGGTGTATTTCGACCTGGTATTGGCGGAACCACAACTTGTGTCGTTGCTGATAGATGGGGTAATGTGGTTTCTGCTACACCCAGTGCAAATGTTCATTTTGAAGACAACCTTGGCGGGTCAACAGGTGTAAGTTATGGAAACCGTTTACGCAGTCTCAATACCACTCCAGGACATCCGAACTGTATTGAAGCAGGTAAACGTCCGAGAATAACACTTACACCAACATTAGTCCTTAAAGATGGCGCACCTATCTTAGCGATAAGTGTCGCAGGCGGTGATCTACAGGATCAAACAACGCTGAATTTACTACTGAATTTCATTGAGTTTGACCTATTACCTGAAAAGGCTGTTAGGACACCTCGTTTTGCCACCGCGCATCATCAAGATTCTTTTGATCCACATCCCAACCGTGAACAGACCTTCAAAGAAGCAGGTTCATTAACGATCAATGATAGTGTGAAAGCGGGTGTGCCTGAAGAACTCTCTAAACGTGGACATCAGGTTAAAACACAGACCGGTCCAGTTGCTGTGCCTGTCATGCTTTATGTTGATCAGGACTGTGGAACGTACTATGCCGCTGGCGATCCTGCTGCTGGTAGACATGCTGCTGGTTTAAAGGAATCATAATCTATTGCCAATCATCATCGGGCGGATAAATGTTATAGCTGCCGCCACCAGCCCCCTGAATTCCTTCAGCGAACCAATCTTTGACAGTATCACGCCATTTGATGAAATGTGGTGTTTTCAGATGTTCCTTGAAAGCGTCCTCGTCTACATATACCTCGTATAACCATATCCGATTTTCATCCGACCCGTCCTGAATCACATCAAATCTCAAACACCCGGGTTCATCTCTAACTGAACCCTTTGCATCATCCAACATCGCTTCAATGAATTCATCTCTATGACCTTCCTTAATCTGTATCGGTGCTATAATAACATACATACGTTTTCTCCTTAAATCAATTCATCTTGTCAGTTAATTAATAATGTCATCTATTGGTTTCGTTATGCTATCTCTGAGCTAAGTGCTAATGTAATCTAACATATTATCTGATAGATGTCAATATATCTGTTAATCAACTTAAAGAAAAATCTTGACTTTTTCAAAATATTCTGATAAGCTTAATAGAAATCCTTTGAGATATTGATGTTATTGAAAAGCGCAATGTTCTAAATCAAACATGAAAGACAGTATAAGCACGCTTATGATGTTTATTAATATATGAGGTATGTTAATGAAACACTTCTCACTCAGTCCGACAATTCTGACTAAATCTGCTTGGTTCGTATTCTTTTTCGCCGCTGTGTTTATGATGACAGCAATCTGTTCTGCAAATGATCTCGTCCTACATCTCACATTTGATGAGCTTAGAGGAGATGTCGCAGAAGATATTTCAAAATTCGGGAATGATGCAACATTTCATGGAGATGTTGAGCTTATCACCGGAAAGTATGGAAAAGCACTTGAATTTGATGGCGCATCTTGGGGCGAAATTCCTGATAACGACAGTTTAGATATGGTTGATGGTATAACTATCCACTTCTGGACAAATATACGTGCAAGTGCTGGCGGTCCAGGGAGTGATGTGCAAACAGGTGTTGAAAAAGGTACTACATGGAAAGCAGGACTCTATACACTTGCTGCTTGGTACAGAGGTGGTTCGCTCCTCCAGTTCTTTGATTTACCCGCAGGTTGTCGTGAACAAAATATTGGGGCAAGTATACAGGACGAAAAATGGCACCACCTCGCAGGCACATGGGATGGCACAACCATTAAGTTATTCATTGATGGTGAACTCAATAAAGAACTGGAATGCAAAGGTACACTTACCGGAAACAATGAACCGCTGTTTATCGGTGCTCGCGGCGGAAACCAACGATTCATCAACGGTGCGCTTGACGAAATTAAAATGTACGACTATCCACTTACCGTCACGGAACTCCGATCAGATATGGAAAACCCGCAGGCAGCGAGTGTGCTCCCGCAAGATAAATTAACGACAACATGGGCACTTATCAAACAAAGTAACTAACACATAAGGAATATTGAAGGTATATTGATGAAAGAATTTGTTTATCTATTATCCATAATTGTAATTATACAAACTGTAGCAGGTTGTGCAATCTTGCCTTTTGGTAAACAACCTAAAGAACAGGTCGCAGTCGTCCAAACCGAAAAAGGCACTTTTGTAATTGAATTCTATACCGAATCTGCACCTATCGCAGTAGAAAACTTCCAAAAATTGATTGGCATGAACTTCTATGATGGATTAATATTCCATCGTATAGAAAATAATCCCGGATTGAATATTGTTCAAGGCGGCTGTCCGAATGGTGATGGATTCGGGGGACCCGGTTGGACAATTGAAGATGAATACACAAATCCAGAACAGCGGAAACACCTAAGAGGGACAGTGGCGATGGCACGTTCAAGTTTACCAGACTCATCTGGAAGTCAATTTTACATCTGTCTAAAACCGCAACCCCATCTCGATGGACAATACACCACATTCGGCGGTGTAATACAAGGCATGGAGATCGTGGATACGCTCGTAGTAGGCGATGTCATTACTTCCATACGATTGGAGGCAAAGTCAAAACATGTTAAGGCTACAAAAAACTAACCAATTTAGACTTGCACTATTGATATTTACCGCTCTGTTTGTAGTTTTCTTGTCCAGTTGTGCCCAACAAGACAAAAAGACTACGGAATCCGATACGCAGACCGACACTGCCGACACACAAACTGAAACCGAAACAGTTGTTGAACAGACTGCGGAACCTGAGAAGAAAGAACCCGAACCGCAGATTGACCCAGCGAAAGCAATCGCTGTCATTGAAACAGCTAAAGGCAACATTGAATTTGAATTTTATGCTACTGATGCACCAAACACTTCAAAACATTTCATCAAAAATGCAAGTAAGGGATTCTACAGAAACGAACCCTTTCACCGTGTTGAAAACCTCCTCATTCAGGCAGGATCACCCTTTTCAAATGAGACATTGCCAATTGAGAAAAGCGATAAACCCCTTGAAAGAGGCGTTGTCCTAATGGCAAAGGAAGCAGGTGCAACCGTCTCCGACGGTGATGAATTCTTTATCTGTAAAGATGCTGTAGCCCTGGATGGAGACCATACCATCCTCGGGAAAGTCATCAACGGTTTGGATGTATTAGACAAGATTGTACAAGATGACAAAATAGTGAACATCACAATTCGTGAACGCAGCGAAGAGGAATAAAAAATGGCGGTTAAGGCAAACGTCTAAACCGCCTGTCTCAATGATTGAAAGGATATTTGAATGGCGTTAACAGTTATCCGGACCGCACGTCCGAGTCCAGTCTGGCAAGAAAGTTATGTCCGTGTTAAAAAAGGACAAAGAATTGTAATTGATGCTGATGGAGCCTGGTCCCCTGACCTTCAGAATAGAATAGGATGGTGTGGGGCTGATGGCGTCGCCAAAACCCCAGCAGGTGGTGGTTATCTACTTCCCGGTACCAATATCGGGGCACTCATAGCAAAAATCGGGGCATCTGTATTTGCTGTTGGCTCACGTTACGATAATCCTGCACCCGCAGACGGTGTCATTTTTCTTGCAATGAATGAAAATCCAAACAATAACAACCAAGCAGGAAGTCTACTCACGCAAATTATCGTAGAATAGATACAGCTAAGCAGGAGATGCTGAATGGAAGAAAACACAATACAGGAAGATGTCCAACTCCCGCCAATAGATTTCATTGGTTTTATTACTGATCTCATAACCACTGCTCATCTCTACCTACAAGGTTTTCGTGATCCTGAAACTGAAGAGGTGATTGTCAATCTCGGTTTAGCAAAACGGATGATTGATACGATAGAGATGTTAGAAGAAAAAACTAAAGGAAATCTCACAGCACCTGAAACCAACTATTTAGCCAATTCCCTTTATGAACTAAGGATGAATTATGTCCGTGCTGTTAATAGTCAAAAAGATCAACCAGAACAGGATACACCTGAACCCGAAGAGGTAAACGAAAACACCGACACAGCAGATATGACCGAACCGTCAACCGAAGAATAGACCCGAAAGTTTTGATCAATCTGTTCCATCAATCGTTAATACTTCACCTTGCAATAACAGAAAATACGGAGGACAATGAATTATCAAAGCAAGACTATATATTGCTTTCCTGCTGATGTTCGGACTGTTAGTGATGGGCACTATCGGTTATTTTTTTATTGAAAAGGACAATAATTGGACATTACTGGAAGCATTTTGGATGACCGTTATTACCGTAACGGGAGTCGGTTATGACGATGGGAATGTGAGTGATGCAGGAAAAGTTTTTTCTACTTTTCTAATCATTGGTGGTTTCGGCATGTATATTTACAGCATTACCATCGCAACTACATTCCTTGTTGAAGGAGAACTGGCAAGTTTTTTCAAACATAGGAGAATGATGAATTCTGTTGATAAATTATCTAATCATTATATTGTCTGTGGAATCGGTGATACAGGTGTACATGTCCTTGATGAAATGCTTAAATCTGAAGTCAGCTTCGTCGGAATAGAGGCGGACGAGGAACGTTTGGAACATCTCGCTGAAACACGGGATTTTCTTTACATACACGGAGACGCAACAGACGATGATGTGCTCATACGCTCCGGTGTCGAAAGAGCAAAAGGTCTCGTCGCTTGTCTCAGTCGTGACCAAGATAACCTCTTTGTCGTCATATCCGCAAAGAATTTAAACCCAACGTTACGGATTGCCTCAAAAGCTGTGGAACACAACTCACCAGACAAACTTATTACTGCCGGGGCAGATGAAGTCGTTTTACCTGATCATATCGGTGGTATCCGTCTTGCATCCGGTATACTTGAACCGCATCTCATTGATTTCATCACAAAGATGCAGGAAAGTCGTCAGACAACACGGTTTGCAGAATCCATTGTTCAACCTGAATCCATACTTGATGGTGTTACACTTAGAGAATCACAAATACAGGAAGAGACCGGATTAGTTGTCATTGCGCTTCGCAGTAAGGATGGAACCTATATCTATAATCCAGCTGGTGATTGGAAAATAGAATCAGGAGACGGACTGTTCATTATCGCTGATCCCAGACAACTACAGGCACTTGACAAACTGACTGGAGATCCGCATTAAAAACACACTACAGATAAAGGAAAAACTACATGCTTGCAACTGTTCTCAGCAGTGCAGTACTTGGCATTGATGCATATATTGTAAAAGTAGAAGTAGATGTCGCAGGCGGACTCCCAGCGTTTAACACAGTCGGTTTGCCAGACAGCGCAATCAAAGAGAGTAGGGACCGGGTAACAGCTGCAATAAAAAACTCTGGATTCTATTTTCCATCAAGTCGAATTACCGCAAACTTAGCACCCGCAGATATACGAAAAACAGGGTCAGCTTTTGACCTGCCTATTGCAATCGGTCTCATGGCTGCAACAAATCAGGTCGATTTTAGCAACCTTGACAATACTATGATATTGGGGGAATTAGCACTGGATGGTAGCATTCGCAGTATACAAGGAGGACTCCCTATTGCGCTTGCAGCAAAACACCACGGTCTGCAACATATTGTCTTACCAGCAGAAAACGCGAAAGAGGCTGCAATCGTAGAAGGTTTGAACGTCTATCCCGTTAAAAACCTAACTGAAACCGCAGAATTCCTCAATTCTATCAAGGTGATTCAACCAGAACCCCCAACACTCAAAAACGCATTAGAGAGAGTAGACACAGATAATCTTCTGGATCTGATGGATGTAAAAGGACAAGAACATGTGAAACGCGCGGTCGAAGTCGCTGCAGCTGGCGGACACAATCTCATCATGATCGGTCCACCAGGTTCTGGTAAGACGATGATTGCAAAACGAATTCCATCTATTTTACCCACCTTGTCCATAGATGAATCTTTGGAAACGACAAAGATCCAAAGTATAATCGGAATTCTTCCAAGCGATACACCCTTGGTAATGACACGGCCATTCCGATCTCCGCATCACACAATTTCTGACGCTGGATTGATCGGGGGTGGGAATATACCACGTCCAGGAGAGGTGAGTCTCGCGCATAACGGCGTCCTTTTCCTGGATGAACTACCCGAATTTCGTAGGAACGTGCTTGAAGTCATGCGCCAACCTTTAGAAGATGGCAATGTAACTATTTCACGTGCCGCAGCATCACTCACCTATCCTGCAAATTTTATGTTAGTCGCAGCGATGAACCCATGTCCATGCGGTTTCTTCAGCGACCCAAACAGAGAATGCAAATGTTCAGACAACCAGATACAAAACTACGTTTCACGTATCTCCGGACCGTTACTGGATAGAATTGATATCCAAGTTGAAGTCCCAGCTGTCAAATATGCAGAACTCTCAGCAGATATATCAGGTGAACGATCCGCTACTGTGCGAGAACGAGTAGAAGCAGCACGACAGATACAACATCAACGTTTTAATGGCACATCAATACATGCAAACGCTAATATGGAATCCAAACAGATACGGGAATACTGTAGAATTGAAACGCAGGCACAAGAACTCCTACGTGTCGCAATAAATCAATTGGGACTCAGTGCCAGAGCGTATGACCGAATATTAAAAGTATCGCGAACCATCGCCGATTTAGATGAAAATCCGAATATAGAAGGCATGCATGTCTCTGAGGCAATACAGTATCGCAGTTTAGACAGAACTTTCTGGAAACAATAGTTCTGTGAATTGTTAAAAGTAATACCGCACATAGGAACAAGGAGAAAAAATGCAACCTAATTTCATTATTTTTCTGACAGATGACCAAGGCTATGGTGACCTTTCATGTATGGGGGCGACAGATTTCAAAACACCCCATCTGGATAGAATGGCAGCTGAAGGTATCCGATTTACAGATTGGTATTCCAATTCCCCTGTCTGTTCGCCTTCCCGCGCTGCACTGCTAACAGGAAGGTACCCTTGTCATGCTGGTGTACGCTCTATCTTAGCAGGACATAGAACAGCTACAGGATTGCCGCCTTCAGTTCCAACTATTGCAACTGCTCTCAAAGAACTCGGTTATTACACTGCAATGTCCGGCAAGTGGCATCTCGGTCTTGCAGAAGGTTCACGACCAGAAGACCACGGGTTCGATGATTGGTTCGGTTTTATGGCAGGTTGTATCGACTTCTATTCACATATCTTTTACTGGGCATTGGGAAGACCGGATTTCGATCAAACACATGACCTGTGGGAAAATGGTGAGGAGATTTACCGAAACGGGGAATACTTTACTGAACTGATTACCGAATACGCAATAAGATATATCCGAAAAGCGATTGAACAAGACAAACCTTTTTTCCTATATGTGCCGTATAACGCACCCCACTATCCCATGCATGCACCACAAGAATATGTGGACAGATTCCCCGATCTACCGTGGGACAGACAGATTATGGCTGCAATGTTGAGTGCTGTTGACGATAGTGTCGGTGAAATATTCGCAGAATTGGAACGGCAAGGGATCGCTGAAAACACTTTCTCATATTTCCAGAGTGATAACGGACCATCGCGGGAAACACGTAATTGGTTAGATGGAACACAAGACCCATACTATGGTGGAAGCGCAGGAAAACTCAAAGGACATAAATTCAGTCTTTATGAAGGCGGAATACGTTCACCCGGAATCATGCATTGGCCCAATGAAATTCCTCCTGGAAATGTCATCAATTTAGTAGGAGCTGCAATGGATGTTTTTCCAACTTTTCTATCCGCTGCTGGTGGAGATTTATCAAAATATCAACTTGACGGATTAAGCCAAATAGGGGTGGTGTGTGACGGGTGGTTTTCACCGCATACCGATATCTTTTGGGAAATGGGAAAACAGACTGCAATGCGACATGATAAGTGGAAATTAGTACTCAACGGTCAATTGGTAGAAGGCGCACCTCCTGAAGACGATGTACACCTTGCTGACCTTGAAAACGATATGGGAGAAACGAAGAATCTAAAGGATGAATATCCCGACATTACCGCTGAATTGACTGAAGCAGCACAAACATGGAGACAAGGTATTGAAGATTATTGGGAAGCACATAAGGATGAACGCAACGGCACCACTGGATATGTCAAAAAGTAGATAAAAGAAATGAGCTATGTAATGGAACCTTTCAAGTTTGCATTTATCACGGATACACATCTATACCCGGATGCACAGCAGAACTTTGCAGGAGGGTTACAACAACAGATAAACAGTCTCGCGCTATATGAAAAACTGATCGAACAATTGAACATCTATGATCCTGATTTTGTAGTTCATGGCGGTGATATAGTCTCTGGTGGACAGAGTTTTGATATGTCTGCAGAGGAATACGTAGCAGCTCTCAATACAGCGCAAGCTCTCGGTAAACGGATAAATGCGCCTTGCTATTATATTCCCGGGAACCACGACCTTGAACCCGAGACAGGTTCAAAAGTTTCGTATCTGGAACGATTCGGCATAAATGGCAGAGGGTCTACCAGTTTCGTCAAGGAGAATATTCGCTTTATCCTCATTGATGCCCAAGAAGTACCAGAAGATTTGACCCATGGATATGTTAGCACGAATCAACTCGCTTGGATTGAACGGGAAATGAAAAAAGCTGCGGATTACGACGAAGAAATCATCTTCTTTTCGCATCAGCTGCCTTTTCCAAACGTAGAATTCCAAGGGGTTGGATCAAGAATCGCCAACTCAGCAGAGATACTCGAAATCGTTGCGCCCTTTGAAAGACAGATTTTAGCATTCTTCTGTGGACATCAACACCTAAATCGCGTCTTCAGAGAACAGGGGTTGTTATGCATTGTAACCTCTGGGATCATCTGTTATCCGATGATGTGGCGGCAGGTTAATGTTTATCCTGATAGGATTAAGGTCAATTCTGTTCCAGTTGACCTACCTGACGTGCTTGCAGAATCAGAATCTGTTAATCCAGATAACAATCCATATCTTTCCGGACGTCCGCGCGATCGAGAATTTACTATCCCTCGTTACTATAGTGCTCTGGGTGAGGAGTAGAACACTAAAATAACGCAGATTGCAACCTATAACGTATCCTTTTTCACTGACACCTGAATCCTAAAAACTAAAAACTGAAAACTAATTGACCCATGATCAAAGTTCAAAACTTGTCAAAAAACTACGGTCCATTTCAGGCATTGAAGGAAATATCCTTTAGTGTAGACAGAGGGCAAATCGTTGGGTTTCTTGGTCCCAACGGAGCAGGAAAAACAACAACGATGCGGATACTGACCTGTTTCATGCCTGCAAGTAGCGGTAAGGCTACCATTGCAGAATACGACGTTTTCAAACAATCGCGTGAAGTCCGGAAACGCATCGGATACCTTCCTGAAAATATCCCTTTATACACTGAAATGACCGTCTCAAAATATCTTACCTACATGGCGAAAATACGGGATGTTCCGCGTCAGCAGATTAAGAATAGGTTAGACATCGTCATAGAATCCTGCGGTTTAACTGAGCGGAGAAATCAGATAATCGGTCAACTCTCACGTGGATTCCGACAACGTGTCGGCTTAGCACAAGCTATGATACATGACCCCCAAGTTCTGATTCTTGATGAACCGACATCTGGGTTAGACCCCAGACAGATCGTTGAAATCAGAGAATTGATCAAAACGTTGGGTAAAGAACGCACCATACTCTTCAGCACACATATCCTTTCTGAAGCAAGTTTGACGTGCGAAAGACTACTCATCATCAGTAAAGGTAAAATCACAGGAGATGTGTCTTTATCAAATGGTAGAGCCATCTCAAATCAACCCTTGAAAAATGACGACTCGACTGCCGCTTCAAACAACATAGAAAAAGATGATACTTTAGTAACAACACTTGTGATCAAGGTGTCTGGTGCTACAACTGATGAAGTATTAGATGTGCTCAGAGATATGCCTCAAGTCATCTCCGTTGAACATACCGCTACAGATTCTGATGAGAAATTCCAAGTCTGTTACAATGCAGAGGTGGATATTCGCGCGAATATTGCAAAGTCTATCATTGAACGGGGATGGGACCTCCTTGAAATGCGTCCAGACGAAATGCGTTTAGAAGAATTGTTCCTTACTTTAACCTCTGAATCGTCGTCAGTGTAAAAATGAGACTACTTTGTCCAACCCAAAGAACTCTTGTTAGTGTTACTTCTATTCAAACTTTTACCTTGACTTTTATTTTATATTTTGATAACATATTTTAAAGAAGAAATTAGTCAATCCGTAATTCTTTTAAATGAATAGATATAATCTGAGAAACATCTGATGTGTCGTGTGACTCATTCATACAGTTTATGGCAAACAGTTTTTGGCAAACGGTTTGTGCGTTGAGTTTTCATGCAGTTTTGTGATGCCAGACAAATCAGATTCTGAACGAAGGAGATTTCATGTTGAATAAGAAAATGGAGGCGAAACAGGTAGCGGCGGTCAGAAAAATCCTGTCTGAAGTGCCAGCAGCTTCGTCATACTCCCCCGTAACTGAGGCAGTGGATAGAGCGACAACGTTGGGGGAAGAAAAAATAGCAGCGGCACTCACAAACGTCAGCTCAATGCCGCAATCCACAAATGTCTTTGCAAATCCCGTGTTACACAAAGCCGCCGTGAACTGTGGGGAAACGCAAATCACACTTAATATCAGGAGTTTTGGGATTCGCGGCGTTGTTACAGAAAGTGAAATAATCGCCAACCGACTTTCACCCGCCTCTGTTATCTTTGCTGGTCTCTTTGGACGAAAACCTGAAGAAGATTCTAATGGAGTAGATGAAGAATCTGTCTTAGCAGATCTAATAGACAAGAAGTTTTACCGTATTACTGAACTCCGAAGAGATGGTCTATCAGGGAACCAACGCATCATCAATCAGATCGCAGAATTCGTTAAATCCTTCCCAGATGCTGGGCCGGAAACAGTTATACAACACTTCTCTACACTTCGCAAGCTTAGCATTCCACACCAGAAAGGGATTAAGGGCACACGAAAACCTGGTGCTCTCTTGATGGAACTCATCAGCACACACATGGAGAACGTCGCATTGGGTACAATTTCAGTCTTCATGCGGCACCAACTCAGAGATAGCAGTGCATTACACCCACAAGTTCTCGCGATGCGAGCCAATGACCTGATTGTTCAACACAAAAAAAACGAAAAAACAGCATTTCAAACATGTTACAGTCTCCTATTAGGTAGAGAAACAACTTCTGTTGAAGCACATATTTTAGAACGGATGGGAGTTATACAGACCCATCACGGCTCCGCAGGATCAAACGTCGTCGCACGGTATCTTGCAACATTATACGCAGGTGCAGTCTCCGATTTCTTTGTCGCTTCACAGATGGCTTTAGATGGTGACCGACATTTCGGTGCAATACACGACATGACAGCATTTATCAATGAAATTGAACCTCTCGATTCAGATGCAAGAGAGACCGCAATTCGTGAACGGATGCGTGCCGCACTTCCAACATTCGGACATCCCATGATCGCTGCTGCGGGTAGATCCGATGAAATCCAGCAAGACCCAAGACCCGCAATATATTTCAACCCGTTCATAGAGGCTGTTGAAAAAGGTGAAATTCAACTAAACAGTAGACAGAAAGAACGATTAGCAATCATGCAACGTCTCTATCAGATCGCTTTTGTTGAAGGGATTGTGCGTCCTGGTCGTGAAGACGAACCACCACTCCGACTAACACCTAATACCGATTTCGGAGGATGGGCAGTTCAAGAAGGACTCAACATCTATGAAAGCGACAGGACATTTCTTACATATATCTTCCGCGGATTTGGGTGGATTATGGATGCACGGGAACAACTCCAACTGAAAATTATCCGACCCGTCATTCCCCCTGACCCCGAAATTATTCCTAAACCTTCCGACGATCTCACAATCTCAAACGAAGTTGTTGCTTTACACAACAAATTGGCAGGAACCGGTATATTTGACTGATAAACTTTCGCTGTCTCTACCTATCAAAAAAGCCAAAGTGTAAAAGTATTTTAAAAAGTGTTTGATGAACCAGAGAGGAATCCCAGTGATCGAATTTGAACAATTGACAATACCAACAGCGGGTGAAAGAATAGAATCTGAAAATGGACAAAAGGTTGTTCCAGATAATCCGATTATCCCTGTCATTGAAGGTGACGGCATCGGACGAGACATTATGAAAACAACCCGACAGGTTGTTGATGCCGCTGTCCAAACTGCTTATGATGGAAAAAGAAAAATCGTTTGGTTGGATGTATACGCCGGTGAAAACGCCAAAGCAAAATATGACGAATGGCTACCGCAAGACACGTTCAATGCAATTGAACATTTCAAAGTGGCATTGAAAGGTCCATTAACAACACCTGTCGGTGGCGGTTTTCGTAGTTTGAACGTGACACTGCGACAAGTTCTTGAACTCTATGCTTGTGTACGACCTGTCCGCTATTTTCAAGGGGTCCCCGCTCCCGTTACACACCCCGAAAAGATGGACGTTGTCATCTTTCGTGAGAATACCGAAGATGTTTACGCAGGGATTGAGTGGGAACAAGGAACACCAGAAGTTAAAAAGGTTATTGATCTGCTCCGCACAGAAATGGGAGTGGAAATACGCGAAGACTCTGGTGTCGGCATAAAACCGATTAGCATTTTTGGCACGAAACGTCTTGCGCGGATGGCTATCCAATACGCAATAGACCACAACAGAAGCAGTGTCACCTTTGTCCACAAAGGCAATATTATGAAGTTTACTGAGGGAGCATTCTGTGCCTGGGGATATGAGCTCGCTAAAGAAGAGTTTGCCGATACAACTATCACGGAAGCAGAACTCTATGACGAATATGATGGAAATGTCCCCGAAGGTAAAATTGTCATCAATGACAGGATCGCAGACAGCATGCTACAACAGATATTGACACGAACAGATGAATACGATGTGATCGTTACACCAAACTTAAATGGTGACTATCTATCGGATGCAGCGGCAGCCCAAGTCGGTGGGATCGGCATGGCACCGGGTGGAAATCTCAACGATGAAGTCGCTCTCTTTGAAGCAACACACGGCACCGCTCCGAAATATGCTGATCAGGATGTTGTCAATCCGAGTTCACTTATCCTTTCTGCAGTGATGATGTTAGAGCATCTCGGTTGGCAAGAAGCTGCAGACCTGATTATTACTGGACTTGAGAAAACCATTTTGCAAAAGAAAGTAACCTACGATCTGGAACGTCTGATGGAGGGTGCGACAAAAGTTCGCACATCTGAATACGGTGATGCAATTGTTGAAAACTTTCAGTAAGAACATTCTGTTCCGGTTTACAAGGGAAAAGCAGATGTCATTAAAAACTAAAATTATACTGAGTGTAGGTTTGTTAGCAGGTATCGGTTTTTTGATGGTGTATGTGATATATTATCTTCACAAACGCATTTTGGAAGAAGTCATCGCAATTCGTGAGAATATTGAGAAGTAAATATCCTTGCATACACGAAACATATTATGCAATGTAACAAATCCTGACAAGTATTATGTGAAATGACAACTTGCAAACGATATGGGTTCACAAATGTCCGATAACCTACAAATGTCATTCAACCTTGATGGTTTTAGTACTTTAGGTAACCAATTACCGCCTGAAGGTTATAAAGGGTTTGCGGGTTTTCACAAATATTGGGGGAAAAAACCTATTGAGGTGTGGCGGTTTCTTATAGGAAATCTAACATCACCTGATGATATTGTTTTAGACCCTTTTCTCGGATCAGGACTTATAGCTAAAGAATGTGTTAATCGCAATTGCAAATTTATCGGTTTTGATGTTAACCCAATTAGTATTGAATTAACGAAACTTTATCTATCTCCGCCAGATTACACAGATTTAGGCAAAGCAATTTATGGAATTGAGAAAACCGTGAAGTCACGCATCAATTCTATGTATCAATTGTCGGACGGAAATATAGCCTCACATTTATTATGGGACGATGACCAGATAACACGAGTTTGGACTAAACGGGGAAGGAAAAGGGTAGAACTTAACCCAACAAGATTAGAACTTGAGATTTTTCAAGATGCTGAAGAATACCAACCTAAAAGGGTAAGAGATCTTCGGTTGTTTGACAATACAAGGATAAATTCACAAAAAACGTTTACAATCAATCAGTTATTTACGTCTCGTGCGTTAAGAGCAATTGACATAATCAAAGAGGAAATTGAGCAGTATGCTGGTAGTTTAAAGAGAGCATTACATCTTATATTGTCTGCATCCGCGGGACAGATGTCCAACATGGTTTTTGCTGTCTCAAACAGAGGTAAAACCAAGGGGATTGAGACAGATAAAATTGAGGTGGGGAGTTGGGTAGTTGGATATTGGTGCCCTGCACAACATTTTGAAATAAACGCTTGGAATTGCTATGCAACCAAAGCTAACAAGTTATTGAAAGCAGTTGAGGAGGATAGATATTCAAAGACAGGGGCAATTCCAGTTTCTCTGGATGAGTTCCAAAATAAGAAAAAAGCCGTTTGTGTTCAACAGGGGGATTCTGAACAATTTCTAAAATCTATTCCGACAGAATCAATAAAAGTTATCTTAACTGATCCACCTCACGGGGATAGGATTCCGTACTTAGAGCTCAGCGAGATGTGGAACAGCATCATTGGACTTGATTCAAACTATCAAGAGGAACTTGTGGTTTCAAATGCAAAGGAGCGAGGCAAAGATATAGAAACCTATAACAAGAAATTATCCTCAATTTTTTATCAATGTGCCCGCGTTCTAAAAAAGGATGGATTTTTGGCAATTATGTTTAATGCAAGAACTGATTGTCATTGGCAATGTCTCAGTGATTTAGAGACGACTACGGGACTTGTATATATTGGATGTTACCCGAGTGTATATTCTGCGGGGTCAGTCCTCCAAGATAATAGAAAGGGTGGATTAAAAACAGATTATGTTTTGTTGTATGGAAAGCAGATTAACGAGATGAACCGCGCCAAAACCATAGAGACTTTTAGCAATTTAAAGGGTTGGACAACGCGTTATCCTAAAGAAAGTGATTGAAGATGTTGGATTTTAATACTGCTGTAAGTCTGTTCAAGGACGATAAAATTCATGAGCTCTCCGCAACAGACGAAGGAATGCGGTTTTTGAAACTCCGTTCACTTTCACGAAAAGAACATCTTGATTACCTTATCAATAAATTTAAAATAGATATAGGGCATAGCAAGACAAACAACGAGAAGTTTAGAATAATCTATGAGTCAGACCTACGTTTGGCAAACATTGATGACTCTATAAAAGAATTGTTTGAAAATGAACGAAAAACCCGACGTGCAAACGAACAACAATTGATAAGTGAATTGTATAAAGTTCAGTCTTTTGAATGGGGAGGTCTACATCAAAACAGTTTAGAAGCAACTATTGTAAACAGATATATAAAAAAGATAACTTCATATCAATCATTGTCCGATGCAATAGAAGGTGATCTCCATAATAGTTTGCGTGCTTACGTATTAGCTTCATGGTACAACCATTGGACTTCCATCATTATTGAAGATATTTTTAAAGAGCATGTGAATGTAATTCCAGCAGTGGGACAGATAAAGAAAATTGATTTTTTTCTCAACAATAAACCGTTTGATTTGAAAGTCACATACCTACCTGAAGGCTACATTAAAGATTATAGAAAGGTAAGCGGATTACGTCCTGAATTGACCTTAATGAAAAACTTAGTACGAAAATTAGACATTAGTTTTGACACGTCTGTGCCTGAATCAGTCCTAATTCCTGATTTATGGCGTAAACTTGACGATCATCCAAGTGATGATGCACGCAGATTGATCCGTGAATTATACGCATGCAGAGAGACATTATTAAACGAATCTATTGATAATCCTGAACCTTTAGCACGATGGTTTTATGAAAATCAAGGTCTGCGACGTTTTGATGCTTCAAATCGGTTGTTCTTAGTACTGGTAGATAAAACTAACTTTTTTGATTCCTGGAAATTAAAAAGAGCTAGATCTTTGCTTTCAGCACACGTAGCAAATTATCTGGAAAAAGTAGATACAGATGTTGGTTTTCAAATTGACTTTGATTGGTATGGAGAAACATACACAACTGAAGCGGATGTAATTTATGTTATTAAGCAATAACATAAAATGATTAAATGGAGAGGTAGAGAAAATGGGTCCCCATTTGTTTCTTGACAGGTCTGTCTTACAAACTCTTTCCAAAGAAGAAATACAGTGTCTCAACCGATACTATTTGGTTGTGTACGCACCGGTCCAATTCGTTGATATGCTTCTACAGAAAGAGGAAGACGGATTAGCAGAAATTGCACAGAGAATTCAGCCAACCGATCCGTGCTATACAATGCATTATCGGATTTCCGCTGCCCTCAACCTACTTGATAGAAACTACCCAGATAGACGTCCATCACGTATTGATGCCAAGCTTTCTGGTAGGAAGGAATTACCATTTGCCCCTCACCCAGAGAAGGAAGTTCTGCGGTGTTGGAAAGCAGGTGAATACGCTGCTGCCAAACAGGTTTTATCTAAAAGATGCCGTTCTTCAACCCGTTCTATTGATTTAGATAGATTACGAAAAGACTACAATTTTCCCTCTGTAACTTCATTTGCTGAGCTTAAATCCGCTACAATAGCGTTTTGCGATACCACTGACCCACATCAACAAGCTGCCAATCTTGAATTCTTATTAGATGAGGCTGACCTTATGTATATTGCGGAACCAATTTGTGACAGATGGTTTGAATGTGGGAAACCTCCTTTGAAGGAATTCGCGCCTTACGCGTATTACTGTCTTACAGTTTTCACTGCGTTTTATACTGCTATTGCAAACGGTTTGATCAGCACCCAAACAAGTCGTGTGGCTTTAGAATACCTGCTCTATCTTCCATTTTGCCAAGTTTTTTGTTCAGATGACCCGTTCCACAAGCAATTGGCACCAATTTTCCTGGGTGACATCAGAAAACAACAAGACTTTGTGGATAGTGCCACACTGAAGCAAGACCTGAAACGGATTTACGCCCACTGGGATTCAGTCCCAGAGATAGAGCGAAAGGAATACTTGGAAAAATTCGGGGGTTATCCCCCAGAGTTAGAGGATTCAATTACCAATCAACTTTGGAAAAAATATATGCCCCCACGTACAGAACGTAGTTCGCGGAGAATAGAATGGGATGAGATACTTACTGATTTCCATAAAGCTTCTGCAAATTCACAGGAAGAAAAGGAATTAATTCAAGAGATCGTTGACACAGTAAAAGAGGTAAGACGTGAACGAATTGGTATCTTATGACAAAGACCTATTGGATGACCCCGAACTCAGACGAGACCTCTTTGAATATGGAGTTGAAATCGTTGATCCATTGGGTTTTCTTGAAAAACTCAAGGATGCGGTAATAACATGAACGAACCTAACATCAATATAGATTAATTTGATATGGAATATACTAAATTAATAAAAATCCGATAACAATTCATTCATAACGGAGGAAGAAGTGGCAAGAAAGAAAATAAGCGTAATAGGTGCAGGAAACGTCGGCGCAACAGCAGCATTCCTGATAGCACAGAAACAACTCGGCGATGTCGTGATGATAGACATTGTTGATGGTGTCCCACAAGGTAAAGCATTGGATATGGCAGAGATGGGACCGGTAGAACTGTTTGACGCATCGATTAGTGGTGACCTTGATTATTCTGCAACCGCAGACTCAGATTTAGTCATTATCACATCCGGTTCTCCACGCAAACCGGGAATGACACGCGAAGACCTATTGCAGACAAATGCTAAAATCGTAGGCAGCGTCACAGAGAATGTGGTGAAGCATTCACCCGACACTATTATCGTGATGCTCACCAACCCACTTGACATTATGACCTACCACGCTTGGAAGGTATCAGGATTTCCTTCACATCGAGTCGTCGGACAAGCAGGTGTATTGGATTCAGCACGGTTCCGCTATTTTATCTCACTGGAACTCGGTGTATCCGTAGAAGACATCCATGCACTCGTGCTTGGTGGACACGGCGATACGATGGTGCCATTACCCCGTTATACCACCGTCAACGGTATCCCAATCCCGCAACTGATAACAGATGAACGGATTGAAGCGATGGCGCAGCGCACTCGCGATGGTGGTGCTGAAGTCGTAAATCTCCTCAAAACAAGCGGATACTACGCCGCAGGTGCATCATTAGCACAGATGGCAGAAGCAATCGTTTTGGATAAGAAGCGACTACTGCCGTGTTCTGCACATCTTACAGGACAGTACGGCATCATTGACCTTTATATCGGAGTCCCAATTAAACTCGGTGCAAATGGCGTTGAAGATATCATTGAGATTGACTTGACAGATGATGAGTTAAATGCTTTGCAGACATCCGCACAGACCTATCGTGAAGGGATTGCATTGTTAGGGTATTAGTAGGCAATTAAATTGACGCTTATGGTACGATATCCCTATCAATACAGAATACCAAACGCGTATTCTGCCATAAGCGTCAATTTAGCGATTCCCAAGACCATGGTTGTAGCACATTCTGTTAGATTGTGCCTCTTTCTACAACATTCTGTTAGATTGTGCCTCTTTCTACAACATTCTGTTAGATTGTGCCTCTTTCTACAACATTCTGTTAGATTGTGCCTCTTTGTAGCACATTCTGTTAGATTGTGCCTCTTTCTACAACATTCATCCTTCATTTCCATTCTCTGCACAACATCCATATTGATAGTGCTGTAGCACATTCATCCTTGATTGTGCTTCTTCTACAACATTCATCTACCTACTTCAAAACATGTTCAGACTAAAGCAGAGACGCATAAGCACAAATATGTGCAGCAAATGAAAAAGCAACAGTTGAATGTACAGATATGTGCAGCAATGCGTAAGTAAAACCCCTCCAGTGCAGGCACGAAAATTGCACAACTGTGTAAAACACTTAATTTGTCAAAAAACAGTACAGGAGGTGGGCATTCCTCCCAATGTTAAAAGCATTGGGTCTCATGCCCATAGATCAGATGAAACTTTTCACAATGTTATGTATCTGTTTCGCGTTGTTCATTGGATGTGGATCTGATTCAGATGATACGGATTCACCTGCGGATTCGATTGCGGATAATCTCCCTAATTTGGATGACCCGAAAGTGCGCGAGCAGATCCTGGCAGAAGCAGTATACGAGCAAGACTTGCAAACGCTCTACTCACCTTCAGGTGAAGTACTGTATTGTGCCCCTAATCAGCAAGTACCCTATACAGGATGGGTTAAAGGGACAATGTATGACGATATTGTTCCATTCTCACTCTGGCAGGTGCAGAACGGTAAAAGGCACGGTATCTATCTAAGGTGGTACAACGCTCAAGAAAACCGGGAAAAAGGGGTCTACAAAGATGGATCTAAAGAAGGAACGTGGACATACTGGGATACTCACAGACAAAAAAGTGAAGGAACTTTGAAAAACGGTGCTAAAATCGGCTTGTGGACTTATTGGTATGAAAACGGACAGAAATGGAAAGAGGGAGACTTCAAAGACGGTGTTGAAAGTGGCTTGTGGACTTATTGGTATGAAAACGGACAGAAATGGAAAGAAGGAGACTTCAAAGACGGTGTTGAAAGTGGCTTGTGGACAGCCTGGGGTCAGAATGGACAGAAATTTAGTGAAATCATAACCGGCGATTTTGTCAATAGCGTCGCATTCAGTCCAGATGGAAATACAATCGCAAGTGGTAGTGAGGATTCTACTGTCCTTTTGTTTGATGTGGCGACAGGCACATACATACACACGCTTGAGGGGAATCTGGATTCTGTCAATAGCGTCGCATTCAGTCCGGATGGAAATACAATCGCAAGTCTCAGCAGGGATGGGACTATTCGTCTGTGGGATGTAGCAACAGGTACACACAAACACACACTTGAGGGGAATCTGAGGTATGTTAATAGCATCGCATTCAGTCCGGATGGAAACACAATCACAAGTGGCAGCAGCCGTGATGCTCTGATTCTTTTTTGGGATGTGGCAACAGGTACACAAAAACACACACTTGGGGGACTGGGGTATGCCAAAAGTGTCGCATTCAGTCCGGATGGAAATACAATCGCAAGTGGCAGCGCGGGTACACTCAGAAGTGGCATCGCGGGTGGAACTATTCATCTGTGGAATGTAGCAACAGGTACACACAAACACACACTTGAGGGACATCTGGGTACTGTCAATAGCATCGCATTCAGTCCGAATGGAAATACAATCGCAAGTGGCAGCGAAGATGATACTATTCGTCTGTGGGATGCGGCAACAGGTACACACAAACACACGCTTGAGGGGCATCTGAGTTCAGTCAGAAGTGTCGCATTCAGTCCGAATGGAAATACAATCGCAAGTGGCAGCTGGGATTGGAATATTCGTCTGTGGGATGTGGCAACAGGTACACACAAACACACGTTTAGAGGGTATCCGTCTTCTGTCAATAGCGTCGCATTCAGTCCGGATGGAAATACAATCGCAAGTGGTTGTAGCGATGGGACTATTCGTTTCTGGGATATCCCTTGATGGTAAAAGAGTTGCATTCAACCTCAATGGAGAGTATAATTATTTTGATAATGCTTCAAGATCCATCTGGTGACGCACTGCACTTGGCAATTGCCTCTTTTCACAATATGGACGAACTCCTCACATGGAACCAGTCACATATTGCCAATGCCAACAAAATTTCTCTTATCCAGCGGATTAATCAAGACATAGGTTTAGCAACACCAGAATTAATAACCCCACTGAATTACTTCGGAGATAATACTTAAAGTGAAAGACAGAGAAATCATAGAAAATACCGAATGCGAAATAGTTAAGGAAGTTCGCGAAGTCCGGCACAAAATCTCTGCACGGTTTGGCCATGATGTAGGTCAGCTGGTTGCGCACTATCAAGAGTTACAGGAAAAGATGCGGAAGTCTGGTAAATATAAATTCGCAGACTTACCAAGTAAAAAGCCAAAACTCCCAAAATCTGCGGATTCTGAAGTTGCAGATTGATGCGATGAGTTGGAAGCTTGGCAGATTTACCGTGAAAGGATTGACCTGCTGGGATACTAAATCAATGAACGTTTTCTGCAAGATATTCTTGAGAAAGACTCAAACTCGTGGCGGATCACTGAAGTAAAAGCATCAACAAGTGTCAAGGACGAGTACATACACGATCTCGCCCTACAAAAGCACGTTTTATCTGGAATTGGGTTATCTATCTCTGAAACTCACTTAATGTTCATAAATAGTAAAGAGTGTGTTTATCCGGATTTGTCTAATCTGTTTTGTATTGAGGATGCCACAGATCAAGTCAATAAGTTGATGGACGATGTTCCCCACAATGTAAAAATATTCAAAACCACACTTAATGGTAACGATGAACCACAAGTTTTGATTGGAGAGAAATGTGAAAAGCCTTATCCTTGCCCGTATAAGGAGACGTATTGTTGGAAATCTGTTCCTAAAAAATCCATTTTTACAATTCCGGGACTTCGTTGGAACAAAAAAAACGAGTTGATAGAAATGAATATATTAAGTCTTGAGGATGTACCAGACGATTTTTCACTGAGTGAAACACAACGGACTTACGTCAGTTGTGTTCAAACTGGACAACCAGAGATTAATATCACAGCGATCAAAAGCTTGTTATCCGATTTAGAGTATCCAATTCATTTCCTTGATTTTGAAGCAGATAATCCTCCGATCCCGATATTTGATGGGTTACGTCCATACCAATTCTTTCCATTTCAGTATAGTTGTCACGTAATGGAACTGGATGGAACGGTTACGCATCACGAATACCTACATACCGATACATCTGATCCAAGGAAAAACTTGTTAGAATCTTTGCTTAATCACGTCTCCGCTGAAGGATCGGTAGTTGTTTATAAGGCAAGTTTTGAAAAGGGTATACTTGAGGATTTAGCAGCTTATTTTCCTGAACATACTTTAGCACTTCAATCAATCATTGATAGACTTTGGGATCAGTTAGTAATATTCCAAAAACATTATATGCACCCTGATTTTTACGGTTCTAATTCTCTCAAGGATGTGCTTCCTGTTTTAGTGCCTTCGTTGTGCTATGAAAATTTAGATGTTGTACATGATGGTCTGGAGGCACAAACTATCTGGGATCAGATGATTAAAACTACAAATGAAACAGAAAAAAGCAGGATGATTAAACATTTGAAAGCGTATTGCAAACTTGATACGCTCGCTACGCTTGAAATCCATAAAGTTTTGTGTGATTTGTAAAATAACAATGGGCAGAGATGTTTTTTTGAATCGGTGATTGCGTGTGTTGCTCAATTACCAAAACCCTCTTCAGTCCCGTAGGGACGATATGTTTATAGTTAAAAGTTATACAAACCCTCTTTAGTGGTTTACTCGCTAAACATTTATTATGGACAAAACTTACATAAATAGGTTCAAAAGTCCCTTCCCTAGCTTGTGAAGGGATAAAGGGTCGTGAATTTGCGGAATTCAAAACATAAAAACTTAGCGAGTAAACCACTAAAGATACCGTGTTCAACCGTGATCTATAAACATTACGTCCCTACGGGACTAAAGAGTGTCCCTAACTTTCAGATAATCCCTAAATTAACGCCTATAGTGACAAAAACTTTACGCACCCATTATAATGATTTAGTTCCAAATTTTGTTAATCTATGTTATGTACTGCCAACGGAAATTTAGACCACTAACTTAAACAAGATTGTGATATAATTATAGTGAACTTTAGAATTAACGGGACATTTTGAGTTGTAGGAGGGAACTCCGATTCCCGACTATCCGTGAGTTTTGTCGCGCTTCAGAGATCGCTCCTACAGAAATGTGTCTCTTTAATTTCAATGTTCACTATACAATCTAATTGAAAGGAGAAATCCGATGGTAGTACAGTATCTTACTCAGCCTGTCGAAAAATCTTATCAATAAAAGACGGAAGAAAACAATCTAAGTCCTGCGTTGCTTGAGATTGAAGAACTTTTACACTACCTATCTTTTCTTGAAAATTCTCTAAATGGTTTACGATGTGACGCTGTTCTTCAAGTGATGGAAGCGGCACCTTGACAGATGCTATTGTTCTGTCAACTTCTAATTAGAAGGTATAGTTTTCTTCTGTAGGTCGGGTAGAGCAAAGCGAAATCTATATGTGTAAAGTTAAGGAAGATTCGATTTCAGAAACCCTCTTCAGTCCCGTAGGAACGCTATGTTTATAGCTAAACGTTATACATACAAACCCTCTTTAGTCCCGTAGGGACGATATGTGTAGTAGCTCATCCTGATATAAACATCTCGTCCCTACGGGACTGAAGATTAGGGGTTACACGATCTTCTATAAACATCTCGTCCCTACGGGACTGAAGATCAGGTAATCCCTATAACCATAAGGGTCCGGAATGATTCATCGGGGCAACTAAGCTCTTGAGTTTACACCCGTCGAATACCAAACGCGTATTCGACGTTGATTTGAACGAATGCCATACGCGCATTCACATCGTTGATTTATAGGCTTCGCTTCACTCTACCCGACCTACAATATAGCACTTGACAAAGCACTATTGGACAGTCCAGACTAAATATGTAGGTCGCGATTTGGAGATCACTCCTACCATAAGCACTCCATTGGTAGGAGCGATCTCCGAATCGCGACCTTTACCCGAACAATTAGAGTAGACTATCTACTAGTGGACAGTCCAGACTAAACTTGTGGGTATAAGCAATAGTCGGGAATCGGAGTTCCCTCCTACCATAAGCAGTCCATCGGTAGGAGCGATCTCCGAATCGCGACCTTTACCCGAACAATTAGAGTAGACTATCTACTAGATTTTTTCGTCATTTAGCAGCCCATTTGGATTATCTGCCTATATCAATGGAAAATCTGATTAAGTTAATGGACAGCATGAGAATGTCCTCAATATTCGTTATCTCTCAACTATTCTTCATCACACTCAGAGTGCCAGGAACCGAAATCTAGAGAACTACCAAATCATAATATCATGCTTTCTGTGCTACCATACTGGAAAGGATACCGAGAATCCTATCACACCGTTCAATCGTATAGGTTGACATATCAATGTGTAGGTTATTTTCCTGTAATTTAAGAAACTGCCAATCTATTCCTGTTGTGGAGGCACCGTAAATACAAGGGATGTCATTTCCTCTTTCCGCATTAAAACGTTGAGCGGCAAGCATCTCTGCAACACACTGTCCGATACCGAGTTTCAAGTCAAGGTTTTTTGCCTCAACAAGTACTATGATAGGTGACTCCAAATAAAATTGTTCAGGTGACAGACTTACTAAAAAATCGCACACACCTGTCAAACCTTTTTCTGCATCAACACTGAAGTCAATACCAGAAAACAGACTAATGCTGTGATCAAAGTGCTCAAGAAGGTCAACGAGCACGTCAACAACAATCATTTCTGACCTTGCTTTCTCGGTGCCGATAGCTGTGGCTAATGATGCCTTCCGCGCTAAACCCATCGTGAGATACTCACTCGGTGGCACTGGCTCTATTTCAGCGAAGAGTCCTAAAGACCGAACCGTATTTAGTTGAAACGTTTTCTGCGCAATTTCTAAGGTAAACTCACTATACGCCATGTGAGAGTTCCTCCATGCTGTACTTTCAGAATACTACCAATGAATAACCTTACGCCTTTTGTGCTACCATACTGGAGAGGATACCGAGAATCCTATCACACCGCTCAATTGTGTAGATTACCATATCAATATTAAGACGGCTCCCTTCCAATTTAAGAAATTTCCAGTCTGTCCCTGAAGTTGTGGCACCATAAACACACTGGATATCATTACCTTTTTCCGCATTAAAACGTTGTGCGGCGAGCATCTCAGCGACACACTGTCCAAGTCCAATGAGAAGGTCATCTTTTTTCGCCTCAACAACGATAATAACGGGTGCCTCCAAAAGAGATTGCCGCGGGGACAAACTCACTAAGAAGTCGCACACGCCGGTTAATCCGTTTTCAGCATCAACGTTGAAGTCAATGCCAGAAAAAAGACTGATACTGCGATCAAAGTGTTCCAGAAGTTCTACAAGCACATCAGCAACAATCATTTCTGACTTTGCTTTCTCTGTGCCTATTGTCGCAGCTAAGGGGGCTTTTCTTGCCAAAGCTGTCACGAGATGTGCAGTCGGATCAACCACCTCTATTTCAGAAAAGAGTCCTACAGTATCAACTGCTTCAAGCTGAAATGCTGGCAGCACCGATTCTAAGGTCCATTCACTATAAGACATAATAACACCTCTTATTATACGTTATGCAGTTAATTGCACCATACTGGAGAGGATACCGAGAATCCTATCACACCGCGCAATCGTATAGAGTGACATATCAAGTTGCAAGCACTTTCCTTCCAACTTGAGGAATAACCAATTACTCCCTGTTGTAGACGCACCATAAACGCAAGAGACTTCATTCCCTTTTTCGGCATTAAAACGTTGTGCGGCGAGCATCTCGGCGGCACATTGCCCAAGTCCAAGCTTCAAGTCAAGATTCTTTGCCTCAGCAAGCGCGATGATGATCGGTGCTTCTACATAAGATTGCAATGGCGACAGGCTTATCAGGAAATCACACACACCCGTTAATCCGCTTTCAGCATCAACGTTGAAGTCAATGCCAGAAAATAGACTAATTTTGCGATCAAATTGCTCACGCAGTTCAACAAGAACATTAGAAACAATCAGTTCTGATCGTGCTTTCTCTGTGTTTATAGTAGTGGCTAAAGGTACATTTCTTGCTAATATGTTTGTGAGTTCTGCACTGAGTCTTATCGGTTCTATCTCAGCAAAGATACTGGCGTGTTCAACAAAATCAAGTTCAAATTCTTTTTCCACTGTCTCCAGGGTAAAATTACTATAAGACATATCTGTGTCTCCTGATTCCTCTATCTTCCCTTACGCCTTTTGTGCCACCATACTGGAGAGGATGCCGAGGAT
The DNA here is from genome assembly GCA_965205065.1 of Candidatus Poribacteria bacterium. GTDB lineage: Bacteria > Poribacteria > WGA-4E > WGA-4E > WGA-3G > MSPOR6. The sequence continues at coordinate 1,575,854 of CBDBFT010000001.1, forward strand.
TCTGTCACATTGAGCGATTTGGTAAGTTGACATATCAATGTGCAGGTATTTATCTTCTAATTTGAGAAACACCCAATCTGTCCCTGTTGTAGACGCGCCATAAACGCAAGAGATATCATTTCCTTTTTCAGCATTAAAACGTTGTGCGGCGAGCATCTCGGCTACACACTGTCCAAGTCCAAGTTTCAAGTCATGATTTTTTGCTTCAACAAGGATGACGATAGGTGCTTCCAAGTAAAATTGGTTTGGTGATAGACTTACTAAAAAATCACACACACCTGTCAGGCCGTTTTCAGCATCAACATTAAAGTCAATACCAGAAAACAGACTGATGCGGCGATCTACGTGATCAAGGAGTTCAACGAGTACGTCGGCAACAATCATTTCTGACCGTGCTTTCTCTGTGCCGATAGCGGCGGCTAATGGTGCCTTCTTCGCTAATGCTGTAGTCAGATGGGCACTCGGAGGCACTGCTTCTGCTTCAGAAAAGAGACCTATAGTGTCTATCTTTTCCAGTTGAAACGCTGGAACTACCGATTCTAATGTCCACTCACTATAAGACATAATAACACCTCTTGTTATTCGTTAGGCAGTTAATTTCACCATACTGGAAAGAATGCCGAGGATTTTGTCGCACTGTGCAATTTGGTAGGTGACCAAATCAATATGTAAACACTTTCCATCCAATTTAAGGAACAGCCAATCTGTTCCTGTCGTAGAAACCCCATAAACGCAAGGGATATCGTTCCCTCTTTCTGCATTAAAACGTTGGGCAGCGAGCATCTCCGCAACACACTGTCCCATACCGATTTTAAGGTCATCCTTTTTTGCTTCAACAAGAACTATGACAGGAGCCTGTAATACATGCTGCACTGGCGACAAACTCACTAAAAAATCGCATACACCAGTTAATCCGCTTTCCTCGTCAACACTGAACTCAATACCAGAGAAAAGACTGATACGCTGATCGAATTGCTCCCGGAGTTCAAACAGAATATCAGCAACAATCAGTTCTGATTTTGCCTTTTCAGTACCGATGGCGGTGGCTAACTGCACCTTCTTGGTCAACACCTCTGTGAGATAATTACTTGGTACTACTGTTTCTGTTTCAGCAAAGAGTACCGCAGATTCGACGATTTCTAATTGAAACGTCGTTACCACTGTATCCAACGTAAAATTACTATAAGCCATAACCGTTACTCCTGAAGAAAACAAAAACCGGAGTAATGCTTATTCCTTCTTCTCTTCATCCTCATCCGCATCTTCATCAACGACTTCATATTCAGCATCAACGACATCGCCTTCAGGAACATCTTCGGAAGGAGCATCATCGGGTGGTGTTCCCTGTTCTGCTTCCGCAGTCTGTTGATAAAGTTTTGCAGAAGCCTCATGCCATATCTGCATCAGGTCATCTGTAGCCGATTTTATCTCAGCATTGTTGTTCGCTTCCAGTGCTTGCTTCACCCGTTCAACAGCAGCGTTAACTTTCTCTTTCGTCTCATCGTCTACCTTGTCACCGAACTCCTGCAAGTTCTTCTCAGTTTCATAGACCAGAGAATCTGCACGATTACGGGTTTCAACTTCTTCCCGCTTCTGCTTATCTTCTTCGGCGTGTGCTTCAGCATCTTTTACCATCTGTTCTATTTCTTCATCCGTGAGACCGGAGGAGGCAGTGATTGTGATCTTCTGTTCCTTGCCAGTCGCAGTATCCTTAGCAGAAACGTTGAGAATGCCGTTTGCATCAATATCAAATGTAACCTCAATCTGCGGAATACCTCTGGGAGCAGGTGGAATGTCACCCAATCGGAACCGACCGATCGTCTTGTTATAGACAGCCTGTTCACGTTCCCCTTGAAGCACATGCACATCAACCGCTGTCTGGCTATCTTCAGCAGTCGTGAACTTCTCTGATTTCTTTGTTGGGATAGTGGTATTCTTCTCTATCAGTCTTGTAAACATACCACCGAGCGTTTCAATACCGAGTGAGAGTGGTGTCACATCAAGTAAGAGGATATCTTTGACCTCTTCGTCACCAGCAAGGACACCCCCTTGAATAGCAGCTCCGACTGCAACGACCTCATCAGGATTCACACCTTTGTGGGGTTCTTTTTCGAAGAGTTCCTTCACTGCTTCCTGCACTTTCGGCATCCGTGTTTGTCCACCGACGAGTATCACTTCATCAATCTCGGAGGGTTGAATTTCAGCATCGGTAAGAGCTTGTCGGCACGGTTCAAGGGAACGTTGAACCAGTTCATCTGTTATCTGTTCCAATTTTGCACGTGTAAGCGTCAAGTTAAGGTGCTTCGGTCCGCTGGCATCAACAGTAATAAACGGTAGGTTAATATCTGTCTGTAATGTGCTGGAAAGCTCACATTTTGCTGTTTCCGCTGCCTCTTTTAAACGTTGCAATGCCATCTGATCGTTACGGAGGTCAATACCTTGACTGCTGAGAAATTCCTGTGCCATCCAATCAATGATAGTTTGGTCAAAATCATCACCACCAAGATGTGTATCTCCATTTGTGCTTTTCACTTCAAAGACACCATCGCCGATCTCCAGAATAGAGATGTCAAACGTTCCACCACCGAGGTCGTAAACAGCAATTTTTCTGTCGCCTTCATTTTGTAGTCCATAAGCAAGTGATGCAGCGGTAGGTTCATTGATAATCCGCAAGACTTCCAAACCTGCAATTTTCCCAGCATCCGCAGTTGCTTGCCGTTGCGAATCATTGAAATAGGCAGGTACGGTAATCACAGCTTGCGTAACGTCCTCTCCGAGATACGCCTCTGCTGTTTCCTTCATTTTCCGTAATACCATCGCTGAAATTTCTGGTGGAGAGTATTCTTTACTCTCAATATTTACGGCAACATCACCATCTTTGTCGCTCTTTAATTCATAAGGCACACGGGAAGTATCATCACCGAGTTCGTTGAATTTCCGTCCCATGAATCGCTTAATGGAAAAAATTGTATTTTCAGGATTCGTAATCGCTTGTCTTTTGGCGACTTGCCCGACAGGACGTTCTCCCTCTTTCGTAAAACCGACAACCGAGGGGGTCGTCCGATTTCCTTCCGCGTTTTCAATAACCTTTGCATCGCCGCTTTCTAAGACAGCCACACAAGAATTCGTTGTTCCCAAATCAATTCCAATTACTTTAGACATTCTTATCTCCAATATATAGGTCTCATTTAATGTTCTATCGTCAACAAACTAAAATATAAGTGCAATATATATGCCAAGATATATCAGTATATTAAGCTGTATTCAGTAAAAAGTGTGTCAATTTGGCAGTTTTAAATAAATCAAGCTATTGACGGTTAATGTCAATTTGGCACAGGTGGAACAATCATATAGCTTTAAGGCGTGCCCACGTAGTGGTTAGTTTCTCGGATGGTTCAACTGTTAATACAGTCTCAATACCTCTCTGAATTTTCTTGATTTCCTTTTGGGAAAGCCCGCGGTTAAACAGAGCGAACTCATCCATATCACCGTTATAGTAGCGGTTTAAACTGAACGGTTCTTCAGTACCAATCAGCAGCGATGATTCAACATGGACTAATTTTGCATCCTGTTTTGGATGATTAATTAGCACTTCACCATCAAGGTAAACTGTCCACCACTTTTCTCTCTGAAACGATACGGCAACGTGTTGCCATTTATCTCTCGTAATTTTGTTGAGACTTTTCTGAGGCACTACACGTCCCTCTGAGAGTTTCCATCCCATCCAGATAAAACCATCTGGATGGAGGAGAATCTCGAAAAACTCTTCTACATTAGGTCCTTTTGCTGCTATCAGTTGCCATTCACCTGGACCTATTTCCAACGTAGGACGAATCCATGCACAGATGGTAATTCCCTCTGTAAATTCAAACTGACGAGAATGAACAACTCGAACAAATCCGTTTTCACCACCGAAATTGAGTCCCTTTCCATATTTGCCTCTGGTCCAGTCTGTATCTCCTACTAATAATCCATCCTGCCCGTTTCCAGACAGATCCGTTACGGTTTTACCAGTCCCATCTTCAAAAGCAAAATAGACAAGCAATCCATCCGCTTCTTTTGCTGTGGTGATTTGAAAACTCGCTGCCAGAAATACAGTTGTAAGGAACATAACTATAAACATTCGCATGAGTTTTGCCTCTTTCTAATTTTGGATCAATAGGTTAAATGTAAACGGTTACAAAAAATAGAGCAAGTTGTTCTAAGCGAAAGGGAAGGTGCCTTGGTATCCGCGTGGACGCGAAACATGCCACACACCATCATACATCGGTGTAACCTGATAATGACAAACAACATTACTCCGTTCCATATCATCACGTTCTTTTGCCCCTTGATGTGGCATGTGGTTGATGAACACGACACAATCACCTGCTCTTGGGTACAAGATAACGTGTTCTTGCGATTCGCACCATTCCTCAAATTTGGGACGGTCCATTGGATATAGATGCGGCGGTTCGTTCAGATGTCCACCCTTTACAAACTTAAGATGTCCCTCACCAGGTCCGTTGTCCTGGAAATAGTAAGTTGTGTTTATCCCCGCAGGAGCCATTGCAAATGGGTGGTCTTCCACATACCGTTTTTCGTGCCAATATCCGTAAAAGTCCATGTGCCATTCCTGTAAATATGGACCTGGGTTGATATGTGCGCGTAGACTACGCAGCTGACACTGTTTACCCATAAGTCCTTCAAGATAAGGACGAACACTCGGATGTCCAACGAGGGGTGCGTAGGTATCCGGTTCTCGATCCAGTAAGGAATCGAACCACATGTTACCCACAGCGTTTAAACCTTCTTCCCAACCCTGTTCACGGGCAAAGTTAACCCGTTGACGAATATGTTCGGTTTCTTCAGGGGACAACGCACCTTCTATTAAAATGTAGCCATCTTGTAGCAATTGGTCAACATTTGCTTTCGAATCATTCATTGAGTTTCTCCTTTTGAACATATCTGATCTGTATAGGTGCAAAAAACTAATCAAGCGGTTCTAATGGTTGTGAATGTCCAAAGACAGGTTTTGGTGCATCTCCGAGAGCTGCCCAACGCGCTGCGTTAGCAATCACCTGACGTACATTCTTATCATAATAGATAGGATACGTTTCGTGTCCGGGACGGAAATAGAATATTTTTCCTCTGCCACGATAGTAACAACAACCGCTACGGAATACCTCACCCCCGGGGAACCAGCTGATAAAAATAAGCGTGTCAGGTTCTGGGATGTCAAACGGTTCACCATACATCTCGGTCTTTTCTATCTCAAAGTATTCATCAAGTCCTTCGGCAATCGGATGTCCGTGTTCTATCACCCAGATACGTTCTTTTTCCGCTGCCTCGCGCCATTTCAGGCTACAAGATGTCCCCATCAAACGGGTAAACGGTTTAGAATAGTGTCCAGAATGCAGGACGATCAATCCCATTCCTTGTAATACCCGTGCCTTTACCTTATCAGCGATGGCATCTTCAACGGCACCGTGCGCGGCGTGTCCCCACCATATCAGCACGTCCGTTTTATCCAGTACTGCGTCAGTTAAACCGTGTTCAGGTTCATCCAACGTAGCGGTTAATGTTTCAATGCCGTGTTCAGATAACCCATCGGCAATAGCAGAGTGAATGCCTTCTGGGTATAACTTTTTGATAAATTCGTTCGTTTTTTCGTGTCTAAATTCGTTCCAAACTGTAACTAAAGGTTGTGACATAAGATTCTCCTTATTATCAGAAATTGTTTTGAAATTACAATTTATATGAAAATGGTATTATTCAACAGCAACAACATATTCAGTCAATACAGACCTTCTTTCTCTTGCACGCTTGGCAGCATCAACGAATTCGCGTAGTGCTACAATCAATTCATCGGCAGTCTCAGGTGTGAATGAGGCTTCACCATCTTCTGGACAAACCCATGCGTACACATTCGGAATACGGATTGAAATGCCATCTTCATTATAAGTAAATTCGGTTTGCCTCCATTCTTTATTTTTATTGTGTTGCCCACAAATTGGGGGTAATTTCGGTGTCATTCAATAAATCCTCAACTCAAAACGTTAATTCAGTCTCCACCGCATCATCATAATCAACACCCTCAACCTCAAAACCGAATAGGTTTCGAAAACGTATTCTGTAGCCAGCGTAATCAGAGAGTTCATGATCACAGTCTGCCGCAATTCTCTGTCATCCGGTGGCGACCTTCACATTCATCTCTGCACTTTCTCCTTGGATCAACAGACTAATTCGTGTTTGTTTCGGTTTTAGTTTTCTGTAATGGTTCAATTGACAGTCTGCATCCAAGCGCATGAAAAATGTTTTTCAAAATATCAATTCGCGGAGCATCGTTACTGGAAAATACTTCCGACAGTTCTGGCGATTCTATCCCCATTTGCTTGGCAAACTTCAAAATCCCACCCTGTGCCTCTACAACAGTCTGAATCTCGTCCAGAAAGAAACTAATATTTCCATCATTTTGGTACTCTTCAAGGGTTACTTGAAGATAAGCAATTGCTTCCTCCCGGTCAGCGAGCTGTTCCATTTGAAATTCGTGCAATGTTCTCAGTTTTCTCGGACGAACATGACGCATTAATATTTTGCCCTCCGCCACTTACCTTAGAACGTTATTTCTGTCTCCACCGCATCATCATAATCAACACCCTCAACCTCAAATCCAAAGAGGTTTCGGAAACGACGCCTATAACCAGCATAATCGGAGAGCGCATGAAAATTGTCGGTATTGATTTTATCCCAACGTTCTGTAACCGCTTCGGTCACATCTTGCCGTAGTTCCCTGTCATCAAGTCGTATATACCGCTCACTATCAAGTGACGGCTTCAGTCCAGGTCCGAGATGTTCCGAGAACAAGCGATTCATCTGGTCAATCGGTGCCTCATTGATACCCTTTTCGTTCATAATATCGTATAAAATACTAATGTAAAGCGGGACAACGGGTATCGCGGCGGATGCTTGCGTAACAACTGCCTTATTAACCGATATGTAAGCATTGCCTCCAAACTGATCTGAGAGTTTTTCGTCAAGGGCATCAACGCGTGCCTTCAGGTCATCTTTTGCCTTGCCGATGGTGCCGTCCTTATATATCTGCCAAGTCAATGCACTACCAATATAAGTATATGCGACAACAGTAACATCTGGCGCGAGCAATTCGGCATCTGCTAAAGTTTCAACCCACATGTCAAGGTCTTCTCCACCCATCACAGCGATTGTATCCGCAATTTCCTGCTCGGTTGCAGGTTCAATCGTTACAGGCACAACAGTTTCGTCATTCAGATCAATGGTTTTTCCCGTATAAGATGCGTTGGTCGGTTTCAGCACAGAATTATGCGTTTCGCCAGTGCGCGGATGGATTCGCCGCGGGGCAGCGATGCTATAAACGAGAATATCTATTTTGCCAAAACTTGCTTTGAGTTGTGCTATCGCCTCCTGCTTCATCTCATCCGAAAAAGCATCTCCGTTGAGACTTTCAGCAAAAAAACCGTCATGTTGTGCTTGCTGATGAAATGCAACGGTGTTGTAATAACCAGCAGACGCAGTACGCCGTGCATCTGCGGGACGTTCATAGAGAAGTCCTAACGTCTTCGCGCCGTATCCCCACGTCAACGCAATGCGAGAGGCGAGTCCATAACCCGTTGACGCACCAACCACAAGTGCATTCAAACCTGAATCGTTCTGTGTCGTATTCTCTTTAATTAACGCTATCTGATTTTGAACGTTGGTACGACAGCCAATAGGATGTGAGTTTGTACAGATAAAACCACGGATGCGGGGTTTAACAATTTGAACTGCCATTATTTCCTTCTTTTATCCTAACGAAATTAGTCTTCTATTTCAACGATCATTTCCACTTCAACCGGAATACCACCCGGTAACTGTGACATACCAACCGCTGAACGTGTGTGTTTGCCTTTATCACCAAAAACTTCGACAAAAAGGTCTGATGCGCCATTCACAACTGCGGGTTGATCAATAAAGTCTGCGGCGGAATTCACAAAACCGACTACCTTTACGATCCGTTTTATCCGATCCAGATCACCCAGCGCATGTTTCAGTGTGCTTATCAAACCGAGTGCCACCTGCCGAGCAGATTCATATCCGTCCTCAATCGTTGCGTCTGTCCCGAGTTGACTTTTATAGATTTTTCCTTCACCATCGCCAGGACCGTGTCCTGATGTAAAGACAAGATTTCCTGTATGCACCGTCGTAACATAATTCGCTACCGGTGTAGCAGGAGGCGGTAATTCTATTCCTAATTCTTCAAGTCGTTTCTCAGTATTCATGTAATTTGATATCTCCCATATTGATTTATAATTGACGTGCTGCCAGCATAATATCTTTGCAGTAACCTATATAATTAAATATGTTATTGAGGTTTTTGTCAAGGGAAATTATTTCGTGGTAGGATTATTCAGTGTTTTATTCGTTATCTTGAAAGATTGGGGTTAGATAGTCGAGATTTACAGGGTCTCTGAAGAGGATATGCCAGTTTTCTGCAAAGGTCTCTTTACTGATATCAGGATATCTACGTTGTAGGTCTTGTAGGCTGGTTCTTGAAATAATGAACGCATCCAATTTAACATGTTCACCTCTGAAACGTTCTTGAGAAAGTGTGTGAAATCTTTTGAAAAGCGTTATTTTCTCGTTGTCCTCGTTGATAGCATCATAAATCATACCGTGTGGCTCTATAAATACGATACGCTGTTTTGCACCTTCAAGTATCCATAAAATGAAATCTGGATAAAAACCTTCATTTTGGTAAAAACCGATTCCTTTACCTCTGCTCTGGTTACGTACAAGGAAGATATCTTTTTCAGTGAGAAGTTCCTGACGGTTCTGACGTACAAAACTGCGTAGATCTTTAACAAAGTGTTCCTCACTTTCTTCCAAGGCAGGCGGGGATGTGCGTAACGCTGTTTCTACGCCACCTACTGTCAATAGGGGTTGGTATAAATGCCGTTCGTTATGGATATTTGGGAGATCTGTTAGATCGGGTCCGTAAACAGCACCACTTTCTATAAGTTGTTCTATTTGGGGTTTAAGGGCACCCGCATCTTCTTGAGGAATGGAAACGTTCCAATCTGGAAAATTACCGTTTGCTTTGTCAAGAACTTTTATCCGTAACCTATCATTATTCCAACGTTTCTGTATGATGCTATAGAATTTGGAGATATACTTGCGGAGAAGTGTTAGGACAAGCTCCTCTAATCGATCAAGTTCTATTAGCGTGGTTGGAATAACCTCGGATTCGTTCATGACAGTGAGTTTATACGCGGGTCTGTCTGGATTGACAATTTCTTTGAGCATCTCAGTATCAAATATAAGGTTTGTGTAACCTTTTTCGTGTTTGTATTCAAGCAGTTGTAAGTAGATTTTCTCCCAATTGATGAGTTTTAGACTTTTATCTGGTATTGTTGTTTCATGTGCTGCTTGCGCGCTACCACCTTGTATACCTGTCTGTGAACTACTGCCGATTATCTCAACGCTTTGTGTAGTGTGGGTGATAGTTGGACCAGGAATCACTTCAAGCGGAACACATTGTCCTTTAGCTGCTGTATCATAAGGTTGCACATCTAAAGTATATAGCCGTTTTTCAAGGTGATCTGTATTGAGTCTAATCGGCAATTCCAGTCGAACAGGTTCTTCAGTTGGAACACCTTCACGCATAAGGTAATCTCGGAATTGTGCCATGAAGTTTGCACGAACAGCGAAGATATTAAGTGTTTCCAAAAGTGGGAGATCTCGTGGACGTTCTGTATCGTCTGGTGTGCTGCGTCTGAGGCTCATATTCCTGCCGCGTAGACGGACTCCTCTACCGAACAGTTGAATAATCTGAGAACCTTCCTGTCTACCGATGTTGAGTAGTCCCATAGCAGTTACACGCCAACTGTCCCATCCTTCAATGAATTTCTTGGCACCGATAAGGATGTTGATGTCACTATTAGGTTTGTTGATGTCGTTGAAAAGGCTTTCTGTTACTACATCTTCAGAATCCATATTGATATCCGCATCGTCATTTATGACAAGTTTTTTGAAGGCGGACGTATCTCCGATGTAGATAAGTCCAAAGTATTGATTGCCACTGGTGGTTTTCAATGCGATTTCGCCGGGGGCGTTTCTGACATCGGAGAGATGTAAAGCACCACTTGAGTCTGTATGGAAGACCTCCTTTAGGATACCGGTGTATATTTGCGATGGTGTTTGGTTGAATCCTTTGAGATAGTTGAGTTTGTTTCTAAAAACTTCGGTACCGTTTTCATCCTTTAAACCTGAATCATCGTTGAGAATTTTCTCAATGGTGTCTAATGCCCACCCATTTTCATTTTTTAGAAACTGGTGCAGAAATAGAATGACGTTAAGGACATCGGAACGTGATTGGTGGTTTTCGGTATAAACAGCGTTGACCTTGCTGCCAACGAATGCCCATAAAGGTGAGTCTAAACCGTAGACACGCACTGCATCTTGTTCTTGCTTGAAATAACGGCTCTGTTCATAGAAGCTGAGAAGATTGCCCATGAGAAGTGTTTCGGTTTGTGTTGCCTCGTCGTGCTTGACGTTGAGGATACGGAAGTTTTTCCCGTATCCGTCTCCGTAGAAATATCGGTAGGAATAATCGAATGCGATTGCTTTTCCGTATTCATCAATGAGGTCGGCATTGCTTGCAGCTGCGAGTGCTTGCCCAAAGGTTGCACTATATTCAAAGGTGAAACCGGTTTTGGCGAGTGCTTCTCGGTAGGCACGCCACACTTTACCGCCACTGCCTTTATGTCCTTCATCTACGAATATCAGATTATTTCCTTCAAATGCCTCAACGGGGACGCTAACTCCGCCGCTTGTTTTCTCCTCAACTAATTTTGTTATTTCAATGACCTGCATTGTGTTGTCGGAGTGCGCGAAGCGATTACCTTCAACGTTAAAACGTTCACACTGAATATCGGAGTTTGCAAGTTCACGCATGTGTTGTTCGCTTAATCCCTCGTTTGGTGTGATGAGAACGATATGATCCAACTCCTCTTTGCAGTAGTGGCGGAACTGATGGTAGTTGATATGCATAATGAGGGTTTTACCTGCCCCAGTTGCCATCCAGAAAGCCAGTTTATCTATATCCGATGCTGTGAATTCTGAATCCGTTTCATCTCCAGGATCTTTCGCTATGTTTTGTGTCTTCACGAAACTGTTCAATTGTAGTAGGAATTGGGATTGTTTGTTGTATTTCCAGTCTAAGAAAATCTCCGCGTAAAGTAGGGACAAATATTGAAAATAACGGAGAACAATCGGTTGTGTGCGCTTGTTGTTTATCGCTGCGAGATGCCGTTTAATGTTTGCATCGTAGATTGGGAGTGCAGCCGCTATTTCTGAGTCTGGTGCTACACGTGAGATGAGAAAGTCACAGATGGGAGAATGTCCATCCGGGTTGAAACCTTCTTCAGTGTTTTTCACGTCGTTGAGGAGTGCTTGCGTAGTTCTATATCCGAAGTGATTGTTTAGCCAACCGTGGAGGATAAGGTGATTTTCAAGTTTGCGTTGTGGATTGTTTCTTGACATAAATATTGTTCTTTATTCTTTCTGAATCTCGGATTTATTGATTGCCAAATTTTAACCAATTGTAGCGAGTAAAGTGCGTTTTTAATGGTCCACTTTGCCCAAAAAATGATATATTAGAAGTTTCTATTTCTGCTGAAGAGTATTATCTATCTTCAAGTGCATCGCAAAGTTCGGAGAAGTATTTATCTATTAAAGAAGACACATTGAGAAGGTTTTCATTTCGTATTGCCGATCTAAATTCTTTTTCATGATTATCTATGAATTCAAAAATTCTGCGCCTATACTCACTCATAGATTTGTCATAATTAATAACCTTACAGTATCTTTCTTCACCTAATTGCAGGGTCACTTCAACTATAGCAGAAGCAAAATATCTTTCAGAGGATTGTTGACAGAGAAGAACAGGGAAAAATCCTTTTATTTCTGAAAAAACAGGTAGAGTACCAGATTCTGTCCCCTTTCTGTACCACTGAAAAATAGAAACGGCTGGTTCAGCGTAAAGCATTCTCAAGATTTCAGCTTTGTATGCCCCTATAATTTCTTGCGACAGCTGCAATTTTTTAGAACGAACAGAAAAATAAACACTTATCCCCGTTGCTATACCACTAAAAACTGCTGCTAAACAACTAATTATAACTGCTATGGTTTCTGTCATTATAGATTCTCCCAAAAATGGTTCCTGTGTCAGAACTTATGGTTTCACATTATCGTCATAGCAAGTTTTATACAATTCAATTAGGTCACTTATTTCTGATGTTCCCCCGGAAACCCTGTCTTGTATTAGAACGTTGAGGTTTAGTTGTGCCAGTCTGTTGAGCTCGATTCACAGATCCAAGACTAGGCCTGTTAGTAGGTTGTGATGAACCATGCGGAATTCTGTCAGGATTTTGATTTGTAGGTTGAGGATTGTATTTTTCTTGATTTGCCTCGTCCATTCCTGAATTCAAGTTTAACGGGTCTCTATGAACGTTCTCTATACTGGCATTGACAAAATCCCAGTTTTGAATTAGCAATTGAGTGTTCTCATAATCTGTGACTCGACAAGCTACAGTGGATATAAATAATGCTGTGCCATCTGTTATCTTACAATTTAACTCTTTATCGTCTGAAAAAATCTGGTTCTGCCAATGTTCGCAACATTCTTCATATACATTAGAAAGCAGTTGACCACAAGTATTACATTCACTTCTTACATTATACAAACCAATAGAGAAATCTTGCACTGTGCCTTTTCTAATTGCTTTTATAAGATCATCGGTGGATGCATAACTATGTTTTCTTAGTTGTAGATTTTTCGGCACCATGAGTGTAATAAACAAGCCATCATTTTCAAATTCTGCAGAATTACATCTGCCGTAAGGCAAACTGTCAGTAAGTTCACAATCAAGTAATGGTAAGCTATGCTCTAACTGGTCGCGTAGATTCTCCAACATTGAGGAAGCAATTTGAAAAACTTCTCCAGGGACAATTTCCAATTTAAAAAATACAAGATCGTTTTCTTCGGTAGATTCGCATTCTTCATGGAAAGTTGACGCTAGTTTAAGAGTATGTATCATTTAATTACATTGCTCCTTTTTCTATTTTTAATGTGAAAACATCAATCGTTTGAAAAGTGGATCTAAGGGTATTGCCTTGGGAACGATGGCGTTAGTGTTAACATATACCTCATCCGCGTCTTCTGCCAGTTCGTTTTCCTGAATGAAACGGTAATCACGTTCCCAATCTTCGTTTCCCCACCCTACAGTTTCACGCCAGATAATGATGACCGGTTTTTGCTGAACTGTGCCTTTATAGACGAGATATCGTCTATCTCCATCGTATAGGCACTGACAAGTCTGGACCGATAAACCGAGTAGGTAGTTGAAGGTTTCGGGTAAATCTACCGTCTGCGTTTGTGTCTGCATATCTTTGACGATATCAAGTTGATAACTGAACGGATTTTGGAGTTCCGAAATGTTTAGAAGTGTTGGACTTTCGTTGGCTTCACTTCCTAACAGATAACTCAATTGATGTTCGTCAATTAGCAGGGTCCCCTCACTTTCGGTTCTGGTGAGTTCTATGTTGTTAAGGGCATCTTCATAAGATTCAATGCGTTGATATTTGATGATATGGGAAAGGCAGCTTTCACGAGAGACAGGTTTGGCGTTTTTCCACTTTTGCGCATAAACGGCTTTTTTGATACGCGGTTTAAGAACGGTGTCAAAATGATGTCCCATCTCAATAAGGATGTATTTACGGTTGCCTTCGTCTTGACGGTTAAGGTTGATAGTGGCATGAGCAGTGGTGCCAGAACCGCCGAAGTAATCGATCACAATATCGTTTTTACCAAGAGAAGAAACACGGAGACAATCTTCAACAAGATGGATGGACTTCGGAAACATGAACGCAAGACTATCACCTAGCATATTTGTTAAAAATATAGTGCCGTATTGTGTTGATGAGTACTCTGTTTTACCCCACCATGTCTTGGGTAGCATACCTTCTTCATTTAGATACCGTTTAATTGCAATCCGAATATTACCATGTCGATCAGTTCTTGCGATAGTTTCCGATAATTTTTCAGACAGTGTTTCAACTCCATATCCCCACGTCATTTCTTCGCCATCCGGTTTGACTGGTAATACTTTTGTTTCATCTGACTCTGGTGATTCCAAAAGATTCCATTGTCGACTCTCGCTCTTCCATTCCATGTGAGGAATTCGAATCTTTTCATCCTTGACAAAGAGCGGATAGAACAAACGGGGGCGTGCTGTTCGAAAAGCGTTAGGACCTCCACCACTTCTAAGTCCTTTCCATGTAAAATGACGACCTTGTTTATCAATTTCAGCATTCTCAAGTTGTTCTTTTGTTCTTTCAAGGCGACCAACTTTTGCTGATCCAGTCAATCCAACGAACATTGCGTATTCATGGGCAGGGGCAAAACCAGTTGGTCTTTGACGACCTGCCGGATTAGAACACACTGCAGCAATTCCCAATTCATTTTCTTTGTTAAAGAGATTTTGGAGTAGCTTCCGTAAATTGGCTGCTTCCACGTCGTCAATCGCTGCACAAAAGATGCCATTTTCTGCTAACAGTTCCTGGGAGATTGAAATTCGGTCTGCCATCAACGACATCCAAGATGAATCTTTGTAGTTGTTTTTATATAGAATTGCTGAGGCATCGGTGTTATAAGGTGGATCAATGTATATGGCTTTTAGTGATGCCCGGTATTTCTCTGTCAGCAGATTCAACCCTTGAAAGTTCTCACCGTGAATTAGCAAGCCATCTGTGTCGTTACCCAGATCACCAAAATGTGATAAGAGGCGATCCTTGAATTCAGAATTAAAGTGGCAAGTATCCAATACAAGATTTGGATTTTCTTTGAGGAATTCAACGGAGAGCGGTTCAGTGTATTCGGAATTGAGGAGGTTTTTGTCTATTTCGTGAATAGCAAACAGATCTTTCCATTCCTCAAGTTGTGCGGTGTTCTCTACGATTTCAGTGTAAAATATTTCTGGCACGCGATCAAGTGTAAGGCAGTAGTCGGTGGAGAGAACAAACTTCTTTTTGAGCCAGAGACGTTTTTGGAATTCTTCAATGTGTGCTAAGAAATCAATAATCTGGGAAGCGATGGTGTGAACGAGTTTTGATGTTTCAATCCAATTTACTCTGTTTAGATTGTCTTTCGTGAAATTAACATCATCAAAAATGAGTGAGGACATCGGTATCACATCGTTTTTGATGAAGACATCCAGTTCGCTATTGAGAAACTTCTTTAGGTCTTTGTGAATGAAAAAGTCTGCGGTGTTGCGGCGAGTATAGGTTCTAAGGTGTTTTTTAAGACTGGTTACATCGTCAATTTGATGGTCAAGTGCAGATAGGGCATTATAATGGTTTGTCAAATTTTCCATGATTTCTGATTCGGCTGCATCAATGATTTTTTCCTGTTGATCTCGGGTGCCGTAGCGAGATTTCTCAGCATCCGTGAGCGGGCGATATTCAAAAGGGATACACACCTCATCGGTTCCTGGATTGTATTTTGCTTCTGCTGATAATGGGATAAAGAAACGTTTAACGCCTTTGACGTTGTCTTTTTCAATATCTATCTTTTGGATGTCAAAGATGACAGTAGTGTTTTGTTTAGGATTAGGTTTAAATCTATAGTTGGAGAAATGTTCACCGCTTTTGACATAATACTGGTCTCGGTTTGCCCAATGGAGATAAATCTCTTCGCCGTTGTATGGAACCGCGAAACGTTTGGTTTGTGAGTAACGTCTACGTGGAATAAAATCACCATTATCGTAGTAGCGTGAAAAGAAAGTATAGAGGTGATTGAACACGTTATCTGAACGTTGGTCGATGGTTTGTGGTGAACCGAGTTTTTCCTTTGCCTTGAAGTAGTCTTGAACAACACGCGCATCTTTGTAAGTTTCGTTGATGAGGTTTCCATCAGCATCTAACACATTGTCCCCGAGGGTTTGTCGGATCTGCTGTTCAAGATCTGCTATTTCTTGGCGACCTGCTTCAATTTGGGAATTTGCGTCAAGTGCCTTTTCAACAATGTCCGGGAGTTCTCTGGCGATATAAGTTTGGATTAGTTTACGCCGTTGGTTAATGACACGGTAGATTCCGAAGTCAAGGTCAGCGGCGTCTGCACGGAAAAGTTTTTGGAGTAGGTCTTGTAGTTTTTGTAAGGATTCTGATATGTTGCTTTGATCTTGTGACATATAGCGAACTCTTGCCATTTTTAGATTTTATTAAGTTTAGCATAATTTGGGTCTGAAGTCAAGCGAATTACGGAGATATGGATGTGGAATGAGGTATATACGGTATAGTAATTCTTTTCGTTTTCAAGTCCTCTGACATTAGAAATCTGTGATTTACTAAACTGGAAGACGTCCACGGCTCTTCAGTTTGCCAAGAATGAGACTGTAGCACTCATCTATAAAGTCTACTGTTTCCTTAAATACGTAGTTACAGAAAAAGGTTATTTCTCTTTTATTAGGATCGGGATTTCCATAAAAAAACGAGTCATGGAAATGCAATTTGAGTTCAGAGTCATCCACATAACCTGCAAGAGAAATAGTAGGAGGAAATTCAATTATATCTGTTATGTCGTCATGTGTTAATTGGTTTCTGATTTGTTTAGCAATGTTAAAATTAGAACCCTTTTCGTTCTCAACCTGTTTTCCATTTTTTCGTGTTATTGGGTGAAAAGCACGCAAATGACGTATTAACCCTCCATTAGGTATTTTAACTTTTAACTTTTTGCGTATCGTTGAACCTTGATAACGGGTATTATACGGCATTAGGTCGTAAATTATGTTGATAATTTTTGCTAAACAATCTTCCAAACTAACTAAATGCGATAGAAAACCACTCACCATGAGAAAAATAACTAACGGAAGGGTATTTGGATTTAACTTAAAAATCTGTGCATTGGGTGGTTCCTCATTTCGAAGCATAAGAAAAACAATTGACGGTAAGGCATCTGGTGTTAACAAATTGATTTTACCCTGAAGATCATTATTGGAAAAATTAATCTGCTGACTTTGATCCACCGGAGGAAAAGGTTCATCCCGTAGATAGGCAGCGTAGTCTATATTTCCCATAGAATCCAGATAAAATTGTGCAGCGTTTAAGCGTTGTTGAGTTGTTCGCATCAACTTCTTAATTTTCTGCCTTGCCTGTTCTAAGGTTAACCCCACCGTACCGTGGATTTTCCCATTCTTATAAAAGCCTTCAATTTTCTGAAGGAGAATACCTTCGTGTGCTAAGTTTACCATCCGTCTCCTTCAAGAAATTCTTCATCTCTTGTAATCGTTTTTCAATATCTTGCTCTGTCATCTTTATGAAATCTTCGGCAAATTGTATGACATAGAGAGACTGTACTTTTTCTTTAAGTTTTTTCATTTCTTTGATACGTTGTACAAGTAACGGCGTGCGTTCACCGATACTTCTTGAGTTAACTCTCGAATCGAAGACAGATATTAATATTGCTCTCAACATCTCTGTTTCTCTTACTATTTACGAGACCCCTCTTTAAAAGGGAGTAAAAGACAGGATCAGTGTTGAACCTTCTCATCAGATAAGTAGCCTCCGTCATCAGTTTGATAACTCCTGAGACTATCCATTCCTCAAAGAGTTTCCTCAGGACACCATTGTTTTTGACATCACCACCGCGGGGTTAATTTCCGCTGAGCATTGACATAAGCAGTTGAGGTGCTTTAAATCTCAGTGCGTTTGAGGTCTTAAGTACCCAATCTCTTACTCGTCTTAATGCTGCGTTCGCGGTCTTCTAATTCCAGTCAATGTCATTAAACAAATGCTGTAGATGATTGGGTACTACGGCATACTTATATGCATCTGCCAAGAGCAGCAAAACAGATATAATAAATAGAATTTATGGGTGTATTTTGGATTTAGACTGTATCAAAATAACACCAATTTGTGTAAATATGTTTTGACAGTCTACAGGGAGGTTGACAGACAAGTCTGTCAATAAGGAGAAGTATTTTCAGGTAACTCATCCCTATAGGAAGCTGGTTTCTACTTTAGACTGATAGAAAGTGGAACTTTCTGCTATAATAGAAATCAGCACTGTCATACTCTACTATGATAGTGCTAAGCGTCGCTGGTGTTTACGGCACCGGCGGCGCACCTAAAAAAATTAGAAAGCTTCCCGACGTAACCCACGCGCCATTCGTGAATTGCTAACGTCACATATCTATTATAGCAATTATGCAAAATTTGTGCAAGAAAAAAATACAAGGTTAAAATCAGCAGGTTTTGCATTACCCACCGCAATGAATGCGTAAATTAGCAGATCAATCCAGACATAAATGCTGTCACCTTTTCACGTGAACTGATAGTAGAAATTTGTGAATTGCTAAACTGGAAGAACTCCGCTTTGCTGAAGGTCATCATAGGTGAATCTGTAACAATCATCTACAAAACCAACTGTCTCTTGAAAAACATCCTTGCAGAAAGTGATTACTTCTGTAGTAGGACTGGTTGGGGGTGTGTTAGGAGGAAAGAATGCGTTATAGAAATGCAATTTGCGGTCAGATGTAAAACCTGAAAGAGAAGATAGAGGATGCATTACACTGTCTAAATCACCATGAATTAACTGGTTTCTGATTTGTCTTGCGATATTGAAAGGAGAACCTGTTTTGTCTCTATTCCCATTCTGATCTATCACGTAAAAAGTATACAAATGTGTGGTCAACTTGCTATTCGGCATTTTATTTTTTAATACCTGAGGTACTTTGTAACTCTGTCGGTCAGTCTGAAGAAGATTGTAAACTATATTGATGATTTTTGCTACACAATCATCCAAACTAACCAGATTAGAAAAGAAACCGTTCAATACAATGAAAATAACTAACGCGGATTCTTCACGTTGAGTATTATGTTTATTCTCCAATAATTCAATCTGAACATCTACGGAATTCTGGCATGAAAAATCAATAAAGGTTTTTGGTGGTAGTAAATCTTCCGGTTCTGATAGTTGAGAAAACAGGATTTTCAAATAATAGTCAAAGTCCATGTTTTCAATTAAATTTAGATGGAACTCTACTGCTTTAATCCGCTGTTTAGTTTGTTGAACTAACCTCACAATTTTTGATTCAACATCCTGTGGAGGCAAACTGGCGGAATTCTGAATTTGATTTTGAGAAGCAAGATTGTCAATTTCCTGAAGGAGGCTCTGTTCATGCGTTAGATTTACCATTCTTCTCCTTCAAGAAATTCTTCATCTTCTTGCAATTGTGTTTCAATATCTTGCTCTGTCATTTTTATAAGATCCTCGGTAAATGGTGTAACATACGGAGATTGTGTTGCGTCTTGCAATGTTTTGAGGTCTTTGATGCGTTTTACAAGACGAGGCGGCGGCTCCCCGATGTTACTCCATCCACCTCCAGAATACAATGCTGCCGTTAAAGCACCCCGGACGTCTCTATTGCCCTCACTATTTATGAGAACTTTCTCTAAGAGTGAATAAAAAATAGCATCTGTATGAAAACCTCGCATAAGATAAGCAGCATTCTGCATTAGTTCAATATCATCTGAGTCTATCCACTCTTCAAAAAGTTTTTGCATTGCCCCATTGATCTTGACATCACTACCCCGGGATTCGTTTCCGCTGAGCATTGATGTAAGCAGTTTAGGTGCTTCAAATCGCAGGACGTTTGAGGATTTAAGTAACCAATCTCTCACCCGTCTTAACGCTGCATTCGCGTTCTTCTCATGCCAGTCAACGTTATCAAATAGATGGTGCGAACGGTAAGGAACTGCGTCATACTTATATGAATCGGTACGGTCAGACATATTCTCTTTGTAAGCAATTCGTTCTTCAAAAAATTCTATAACCCATACCGGATCATGTATGAATATAGTGTGGAGAACTATCTCAGATTCATACTCAAGTCGTTCTAAACTTATGCAGTTTAGCATAAGTTGCTTGTATGTTTCCAAATGCTTCTGTGGTGAAAACTTAAGATTATCATTGGAGAGTGCTCTGATAGTTTCTCTCATCACTCTCGGTGTTTCATCGTTAGATAACTGAATTAAAATTTCAAGGACATATTCCGTGTCCACACCAAAAAAATCTGGGAGGGTTTGTGCTATGTAAGTCCGTAATTCCGAATCTGACACTTCAGACAATTGATCTAAAATTTTCAAATCTCCCTTATCAATGTCTGGTTCATCTCTACTTATCCCATAATAACTTCTTGCCACGACACGCTTGGAAATGATATTGTCCTGCTTTAAGAGGTTGTGAATTGCCTCTTGTGCTAAATCTTGATCGGATACCCGCATACCGCTGATCAATCCTGATGCGCATTGGGATTCATCTATCTCCCAAGCAACAATTTCATTCAATAAATCGATGCCATACTTTGGGTTAAGTTCTCCCACTGCTCTGAGTAAAAAGGTAGCACTTCCAGTATTCCATCCTTTTTCTTTCCAAATTCCACCAGTAGGACTTCTATATTCTTTCCCATCCTCGGCATTTTTTATATAGGTCCACATTAGCTTTGCGAGTTCTGCTGGGGTATACTTTGCGATGTACTTTTTCAAGAATTCTTTTGTTTTCTCGGGACTTTCGCTTATATCCCAGTCCCGGAATTGTCCCGTAAATTGGCGGTATAAAAGGTATCTTTCACAAATCTCATGTTCACTGAATTTCGTAAGTAATTCTGCTGATCTCTGTTTCGGAAAACCTTCCGAATGTTCGTTTTCTGCATATCCTTTGAGGAATTGATCTATTGCATTAAGAACAGTGAAATCAGATTCTTCTTGCATGTGGTTGGCTACTATGTCAAATAACCGCTTTTGTTCCTTGTGTAATTGATCTTTATCTGATTGCTCCATTCCCTTTCGAAATGGACTTTCTAAAGGATTTATAGCACGGTTAATAGAATCTACTGCATTTTTTCTGACAACACCATGTTCGGATGTTTTTAAGATATAAGCAATTATATCAATCGCTTTCGTTCTCAGGTTGATCAGTTCGGGTGTATATCTTAGATGGTGCCAACCAAACTTCAAAGACGCTCCTTCACTGTATGTTTCACTGAAATCCAACACGAGCATTGAATTAAGGGCATTGAGCAGAGCCAAAATGAGTTCAGGTTCATCTTTCCCTTTCCATACTTCAAACACTTTAAGAGCTTCCATTTGAAATACACTGGGTTTGTTAGTATGGAAACTTGCCATTCTGTTTAGTAACGCTTGGGGTGTATCATAATTGGATAGATTGAGACCTTTCTTTTGAATCAGTTTACGAATTACCTTTAGTGTCTTACGAAAACCGGAGAGTGTATAGACTGTCTTCTGCGCTTCCTTTGCGATTTTTTCTAATAGGTGTTGATGGGTAAGCGTAAATGGTATACCTAAATTTACCCTTACAAAGTCTTCAGTGTTTGGATTATCCAGAATGATATTGAATAATTCAATTGCATCGTCAGGACGAAAATAAGAGATACCTTCCATATTCTCTAAGACCTGTTCCCGAACTGCATTGTCTCCTTCAAATGCTTGAGTTTTAAGGGAATCAATGTACTCGTCAAGAAGACCTTTTTCACCTGCAATTGCTTCCACACGAGCAAGGTTTTTAATGAGATTTATTGGAAAAAGTGGTAGGAATTCTTCCAACAAGATTTTATGAAAAGAGGAAGGTTGATCATCGGACAGGAAACATGCTTTTTCTAAAATATAATCGCTGAGTGGTCCGGGAAATACTCGTTGCTTCCTTCCATACTGAACAAGTAGTCCGTAGTTTTTCAAGGTGTCTCGGTACTGATTTATCTCATATAACTTTACTTCTAAGAGTTCCGATAATTTTTCGCTAATTTGTTCGTTTTCAACATCAATTGGTGCTATCCCACTAAGCCAGTTAAGCAATTCACGGTGCTTTTTGTCAGCCCCTTGTAGGTGTTCGCTGAATATGTCTCCCAAATAGGTTTCAAAGGCGTGTTCTACCAATTCATCCTCTTTTAAGCTGGTTAGATCAACACCTTCATTGAACAGGTATATCACCATTACAGCAATTAAAGGTGTATCTCTTCCCATCTGTGCTAATTCATTCAAGAAAGCACTGTCTCGGACACGTGTCTTTGATTGGATAAATTCTTTAGTTTTCTCAAAGGACAGTTTTGGGATTTCCATTTCGTGAATAGCATAATCCGGTAGCGTGGATGAGAAATCCCTCTCAGAGATGCTTTAAACGGCTTCCGTGTTATTAGGACAGCCTTGGATTCACTATATCCCGCACTATTAAGCAATATTCTGATACCGCCAAGGTTGTCTAAGTAGTCATGCGCGTCATCTACAAAGAAGATGTAATTTCTATTGGGGTTATTCGGGCTATTCGGTGGAATATCTGCCAACGCATTTTCAAAACTATCATCGGCAATTTGAACAAACAGAGGTTCATAGTCATGATGTTCTTGTTCGACCGTTTTTGCGAATTCAATTGCAAGTTTGGTTTTACCGATGCCACCACTACCGGACATAACTAACAATCTTTTGTCAGTGTCTTGGACAAAGGATCTAAATTGGACAATTTCATTATCTCGTCCAAAGGTATCGTAGTCGTATCTCAAAAGTCTATGATCGCCTTTAAGTTGATCGCGGAACATATCTTCATAAGAAAGGAATACGGGAAGATGTGGTTCTCGGAACGAATTTAGAATGTAGGGAAATTCATCAAGCATCGTGATGAGATTTTCGGCATCCCAACACGTCAACGTAAAAGTATATCCTTTATCGTTTTTAGCGTTTTCAATTTTGCTGACATTACCCGCTGTAAGCAAGGTATTGGTCATCAGGACATAGTGTTCACATTTTGCATCATTCGCTTTCTCTAACTCGCCTTTCTTTGTCTTACTGCCTTCCATAGCACGAATGAGAGCTCCACGAGCGTTATTCTTATCTTTTGTCGGATCAAAGAACTTGTACTGAAAAATCCAACGTCCACTTCTTTCGTTTCCCTTCCTATCTGTATAATCTCCGTTGTATTCCGCATCAATACCTTTATCACGTCCTTCTGCCCCATAAACTGTTACAAGGGAAGACACCTCTTTTTTAAGGAAAAGGTTACAGAATCTTTCAAAGTCCTTTGGGGTTTTTATGTAGTTGGATAATTCTTTTTTCATGGTAGTTTCCTTAAAGCATGATTTTGGAGTTTTCTTTCTAAGCAGGTATTGTGAACTTTACTGTCGGGCAGCAGCTTTGCTAACTGTTTCAACGATGTGTGGCGCAGCATTACGAAAAACTTCAGGGGCAACTTCTCGGAATGTTCTTTCGAGTTCTTCGTCCTTGAACACGTTTTCAAAACTTGTGTCGCTGAATGCCCCCTTATCCAGGTCTATCGGAACAGCCTTTTCTTGTTCAACGCCATTAAATGCGTAAAGGACTCGAGCGAATGGGATTCTTCCATAAGCTTCTCCGTAGGGTATTTCTACTCTCAAGAACTCTATTAATTCACTGCCAGATACAAGTTCATCAAGGGAAACAGTCTGAATTTTATAGGGTGCCATTTTGATGGGTTGTGTTTGATGCTTTGACATTGCGATTTCTCCTATTTCCTACAAGGTTTCAATCAATACACTTCAAACTTATGTTTAACACAGTCAGCAGGTATTGCTCCTTCTGCCAGGATTTCCGCATCTCGTAGTGTTCTCACAAGCGTTTCTAAAGCAATTGTTAGATTAGGCGTTCTCGGTGTTCCTGCACTTGCAGGTGGTTGCGGGGCATTTTGTGTTAGGAACTCTCTCATATTTATTGGGTCAACAACGCCTAATAAAAATGCCGGACCTCCATCATGTTGATAAGGCGGATTGGTACCGAGAGGTGATGGTAAAACTGGTGCCACTTCCTTAATCGGATCAAGTAACTTATACCCTGAAGGTATCGGTTCATTTATCTCTATTTCGTAAACGTATGCAGGATTTTGTGGCGTAGGAATCTCAGTTCCAAAAAAGTTCGCATAATTTAGTGCGATTCCATAAGATCGCGTCAGTGAAATAAAGGGATTATTGACTGTTCCTCTGGCAATATGAAGCATTAACCGATCCGAGGTTGGTTGCATTTGCGGTGCTTGTGCAATAAACCCGACTGTCTTGCATCATGAATATGCCAGTAAGTACCAATTCCTGCTCCTCTATAAAATATCGCCACAATCGGATTCCGTTTATTGTAAAAGCGTTTATCTCAAATTAATAATAACCTACGATATTATATTTGTCAAGAAAAACAATAATCAGGGTGTGTAAAATTATTGTCACCTTTTTTGTCAGAATCGCGGATTATCGCGGAGGACACGCCCCAGTTAACATAGATGGCATAGATGGGCGCGGAAGGGGTTTCTGGATCATTATATGACTTTGATCAGCTACAAAGAAGCACAATCTAACAGAATGTGCTACAAAGAAGCACAATCTAACAGAATGTGCTACAAAAGAAGCACAATCTAACAGAATGTCTATTATTGATGAAGGTATTGAAGGTTCAGTGACATGCGGCTCTTGTTTCTGGAGACGAGACATCTATTATTTCTGACATCCATCCGTACTCACAATCCAACGCTCATTTTTTGGTTCATCTAATGGAAGGATTTCTTATCCTTCGAGTTGTCTGAACCAATGAACTGATAGTAGAAATTTGTGAATTGCTAAACTGGAAGAACTTTGATGTTATATCACGGCTGCACCCCAGCACAGAGAGCGCAAAAGCAATGTAGATGAGAATAGACATTTTTGGTATTATCAGGTATTTCTCCTAACGTTGATGAGAATAGTTGTGGTATCGCTCACGTAGCAGTAGGTGATTATGAGCAAGTTATCCGGGACCTTATGAACCCGTATCTGTTGCTGTGTCATCGGTGTTTTCAACTGGAGTTGATGCGCTGGATTTTCCTGCAATGAAGAGAAACCAAAATGTTAACCCGATAGCGATGATAATCCATAAGAAACCCCAAAATTCTGTCGGTAGTGGTGTTACCTCCGATAGCATCCGAGCGTCAGATGGTAATTCCGAACGGTCCAAAACATCACTCTTAATGTCAAGAATTGCGTAGAGACAGCTGGTTAAACCGATGACGCGTAATAACCAATCGTTCACCTTCTCTGGCAGGAAAAAACCGATAAGGATTAGTGCCACACCGAAACCGATACCGAACAGATAGGTAAACATATCAGACCCAAAACCGATAGAGATCGCGACCATACCAACACCGATCAGCACACTTATGACTTTATCGTAAATTGTCATTGCCGCCAATAACAGAATAAAACCACCCCAGAGTAGACTACCGAGATAACCTGCGGTGAGTATCCAGAATAGCGACCCGCCACGTGTCTTCGCCACCCCTCCTTCATGCTGATTAACATTGAGACTGACTATTTCTCCACCAGTAGCAATCGCTGCAAGTCCGTGGCTGACCTCGTGCATAAACACAACGAAGATTTTGAGCGGATACATTACAATGGTATTCCACAACAACGCGACAGCAATAAATATCAGAATGAAGGCGATGTAACGTTTAAAAAGTTCCATTTTCTCTCCTAAATGGTAAATCCAGAAATGTGTAGGTTGTATCAAGACCTTTGATTCAGCGTATTCATTACATAACTCACCCTACGGATTGCATCAAAGATGTTAATGTAACCTATAGTAAATCCATCCTGAACAAGTTCATTGATTGCAGATACGATATGTGGTGAGGCAGAATCTCCACTTGCAGCCAATGGATGATGTAAAATAAAAGCCCTCTTCCGTTCCTTATCCTCAAAAACAGGCACGCTGTTACAATCATTACGTTCAAGTCTTGGAAGAAGTTCAATTAGGTTCTTTTTAACTGGTTCTACGAGGGTAGACCAATAGTCTTTTTGAAGATCCATCTGATAGTTTTTGTTAAGGCAAAGTTGTGCCACGTCAAACCCTAACCGCCAGTCAAGAAATGGATGGTAAGGCATATTGGAGTAATCACGCATACAACCTTTGCTGTAGCAAGATGAATCGCAATCATTTCCATGTGCAATCAATCCTTTTGCAAAATCCTTCTCTGGATCAATCATATCTTCAAGTAATTGAACCAATCGGAACGGTTTACCACTGGGATCAGTCTCACCGAGATGACGGCAGTAACCCGCCCCATTTGCTAATGCATCTGCGATAAATATCTGCTGTTTGGGAATTCCATTTATTTTCATGGGACGTATTTCAACCCGCAATTCGATAGGAGATACGTCCAACTGGTTCGCTGCATACTGACGGAATAGGAACCCGAAGGAATATGATGCTGCACGCCAGTATTCTCCTTGTAAATTATCTGAAGTGCCTTTTGGAATTTTGTCCACCTCAATTAACAGAATATCAGTAGTTGTAGTTGCATAAAGGGCAAATTCTCGTGTTTTCCCAATCAAATCTCTTTCCTCTGTGAAATCGTGTCTACCACTTTTTTGTGCAAGTTCACGGCAAACTTCAGCCGATACAAGAGCATTGCTATCTTTCTGTCTACGAAGACTGAAAAACTGGTCATTGTTGGTATTTATGGAAAATAGTTTTAGTTTACTTTCTACTCCCCACCTAAAATTACGTTGCGTTGCCAATTCTCCTGGTATATCTGATGGAAGGCGTGAATACGTTGCTCGTGGTGCCCAGTTAAAATTTTCATGAGCGTCGTCTGGCTTGAAATTGGTCAGAAAACCTTTCGGTTCAATTCCTTGGATTAGCTTAAATTTGCTTTCTGAACATATTCCACAGTTCTTTTTGTTTTCAATTGCCTCAGTGAAAACGGCTTTACAACTTTCACAGAACCCTATAGGTTTTTCACGTCCAACATCACGTTCTGTTTCTATAGTCCTGCCTTCGGGTATATAAGAAACGATACCAACAGATGTATGAATTTTTTTATCCTTCACAGTTTCAGCACCAGGTGCGAATTGATTGATAGCGATGTCAATGTTTCTGTCAACAATTCCAGAAGTCGGTGGCCAATTGGATTTACGTGGTTGTTGATGATACAAGAAACGCACTCCTGTTGGAAATCCAAACATCGGTAGCAGCCCAGATTCTGCAAGTGCTTGGCTTAAATCATCACCTTCAATTAGATGATTGTCTATACAGGTGTTAATTTCATTTTCAAGGTTGTTGATAACCCAATTTGTCAACTCAACCTTTGCGTTTTCAGATTGTAATTCTGTTTGTGCAGCAAGGACATGAATGATTTTTGGTATGGTTTCTTGGTGAGTTTGAATCCATTCAGATAGTTTCTTACGATTAGTTGACCAATCGGATACCTTTCCGAAATTGCCGTGAACGTTTCTCTCATTAGCATTTTCTGTGTCGGGGCATGGGAAAGCTTGAAATAAAACTTCCTTTGTCAATACGCGCTTGATAATATCTTTGCTTCTTAAATCCAGATATGGCTGCGGTGTTTCGTCATTTGTAATCTCATTTGTATGTGAAAAATAGTGATCGTCATGAGTTCTAAGACGGCAAAGCGTTAAGGAGTAGGCTATCGGATCCCCGCGTCGTCCTGCGCGTCCGACGCGCTGTTGATAGTTGAAGCGTTGTGGTGGGACATTCCCCATTAGGACAATTGAAAGTGAACCGATATCAACACCAGCTTCCATAGTTGTTGTCACGCTGAGAAGGTCAATCTCATCCGTTTTCTCATTTTCATCCTCAAGTATTACATCTTGAAACCACCTTTGTCGGTTAGGTCGTTCTTCAGAATCAGTTTGTGCAGTTAACTCTTCACAATGAAAACGGTAAGGTTGAATTCCAAGTTCTTCAGGATCAACTTGGTAGGCATAATATCCACCGTACTGTTCTAATATATCTGAACTTTTATCAATTTCCTCTAATGCTCCAAGGCATTTAGTGTTTGTGCAAATCCCACTTGCTTTGTAAAGGTGCTTTCGTTTACACTTAGAACACCGATAGATTGTGTCGCTTTGAGATAAACGAATGCTCAAATCTTCTACGCGTATGAGATATCCATCAAAGGTGCTGGAGTCTTCAATCCGTTCACTAACTGCTTTTATAAGTTCTTCAACAGAACACTCTAATGAAGTTGCTGATTTCACAAGATAATCTTCAACAAACTTTGGCATGTCTTTTTCCATAAAAAGAAAAGGATTAATCTTGGTACGCTTTCTTTCACCAAGTATACGGGCAACTGAAGCCATTATTTCGGTAGGATTAACATTATTAAGTCTCCACTTATCAGGATTAATCTTAGGTTGACACCATGCGAGTCCTAAACCTTCTAATCCCATATCTTTTCGTGCAAAAAGAATGCGCTCTGCAATTACTCTTTTAAATTCAGACTCAATTTCCTTTATCAGAGTTTTTTGGTGAGGTTCAAGTCGGCGATTTGAGTGTAACACGGCCGGATCTCGTTCCCAATCACAAAGACTCAACCAACTATCACCATTATAAGAACTATCAACTTTTTGACCGTATCCACCTGGATTCATGCCAAGGTTAACAAATTCTTTAAAACATTCTTCCTGGAGAACGGTGAAAGGAAAATTACATTCAAGTGCGATGAGTTGATTCTTTTGTTCTTCAGTTAGAGATTTACCGTCATAGATATCCCAAAATATAGATTGTTCATCTGGAAAATTAGCGATAAGACGATTGATTGGTTCTCGTGCTTCTTCGCGAGTCACACGTCCATTTTCCAAATCGCGAAGTATTGTAAAATCTGATTTTTCAGTCTGTCTTCTCATCGTATCAATCACGATGAGTCTAATCATATCGCGATAGTGTGCCCATTGTAGTCCAACAGCATATTTCGCTGCGTCTTGTCGGCTATCAGAAAAGATAATGGTTTTTCGCTCGGATTGTTCTTTAACAGTCGCTTGCATAGTTTGGGTAAGTATTTGGATTATCTTCTGCAATCCTGTTCCCATATCATGGAGTGGTGAATACGTTTCCTCTTTCCCGCTTATTGGTTTTGGTTTGTTAGTGTGATCCCAAGCATCACCGCAATTAGGACAATATTTTGGAATTTCTGAACACCAATCCTCTGGTTTGTCAATGTTGTAAAAATAACCGTTGTAATTCACAGAATTGCGTGTGAGTCTTCCATCGGCATGTTTGAAATTCCCTGATGCCCACCGTCTCTTAATACCATGTTTTTCCCATGACCTGCCTGGTTCAGGTGTTTTTTTTCTCTGCCAGAAGATAGCATAAGTACCATAGTTGCGATCCCTAACGCCTTTTTCAGGTAAACTTGTTAATTCTTGATAATCACTACTTAGGTACCAACTGGGTGGCTTCTCCGATATCTGCTGTTTATATCCACCCAGAAAGAGATCGCCACACGTTTCACAGTTTAACAATTCCAATACCCGTGAGCCACATTGATCACACAAAACGCGTCTATTTGCAAATAGTTTTCCGATGGTAGCATCTTCGTGTTCTCCTTGACACTTTGGATTACTACATGCCCATAGTCCTTCATAGTTTTTGAAAAAGTAATGTACGCGTAGTGGCAGTAATGCTT
The DNA here is from genome assembly GCA_965205065.1 of Candidatus Poribacteria bacterium. Lineage (GTDB taxonomy): Bacteria > Poribacteria > WGA-4E > WGA-4E > WGA-3G > MSPOR6. Next base: position 1,605,396 of record CBDBFT010000001.1, read on the forward strand.
GATCATTCTTTGAATCTTTTTGTTGAATTAGATAGCGAATTAAGCCCTGAATTGTTTCTTTGGTAATTGGCGTTGAGGCAACTTTGTTTGCAGCATCAAGCATGTCTTCAACCGTTGAGGCGTTCAGCTTACCATTATTGTTGCAAAGCTGCGCTACAGCAGTTTTGATGAGATCCTTCGGTATCATATCCAATTCAGTAGAATTACCATTACGATTGAATATTGCAAAATGCTTTGCGTATTTTAGGCATACCCGAAGTTGCTCACTTTTATCCTTGTATGGTTGCGAACCAATAATACTAAAACTTTTCTCACGTGCAAAAAACTGACGAAGGTATTTACGCCCTTCATCTTCTTCACTGCCTTCATCTTTTTCTCGATCTTCATTTCCTTCAAGTGATGCACTTGAAGCAATGATACGTAACTTTGGCGAGTCGGGCTCAAGACCGAGGCGATTAAAAAGCGTCCGAAGTAAAAACGCAACTTCTGAACCAGATGTGCCTCTGTAGGAATGTAGTTCATCAACTACGAGATGAAAAATGCTATCTGGTTCTTTTAACCATTCCTTGGTTTTTTCAAATATTGGTCGTTCCAAGTCTCGTGTGAGCATGATGTTAAGCATTGAATAGTTGGTGATAAATATATCAGGTGGGTGATCTTGCATGTCCCAACGGGTCCACATTTCAGCCGTATCAACATCGGTTGAAGGAAAATAATAGCGTTTCTTTGGTGCATCTTTTACTTTTTCAAATTGCTTACGTAGATCATCAAGTTTAGTTCGGAGCCTTCTCAAACTATTATTGTTTTTCGCACCCGACACTGGAGTCAAACTGTTATACCGTGCGAAGTAAAATCGGTTATTACCGCGTTTATCGTTTAGCCATTGGCGTGCTTTCGGACTATCACAAGCGCGACGTAGCCGCATAAGTTGGTCTTCAACAAGTGCATTGAGCGGATACATAATCAACGCTCGGATAGCAGCAGGTCGGGTTTCTCCTTTACGTTGCGGAACGCGAGTTCCTACCGAACGTTCATGGGTGCGCCACCATGGATGGTCTATATTTCGCTTTCCATAACTTGTCCAAGTTTGTGATTCTTCGATAAGATAACTGAAGATTGGCAGCAAAAAGCATTCTGTCTTACCTGAACCTGTGCCAGTTGTGACAACGACATCTTCCCCCTCAACAACGGATGCTTTTATTGCTTCTGCTTGATGTTCATAGAGTTGGCGGTCTTTTGGGGCAAGTCCTTCTTTTCCTCCCGTCGCGAGAAATTCACCAAGTTCAGAAGTGAGTTTTAGGTCATCGGACAGTTGAGATAACGTTTTTCCGGATGAAGGGTAGGGGAATATCGGTTCAAAACGAGGATCTTGAAAAAGCAAACCATTTTTCTTTAATAACTCGTCTCTTTCTTCTTCTAACTTCTCACTATTGAACCCCATAATGGTTTGTATGTAACGAATGTAAGAATCGCAAAGCAGTTCGTATGTTTTAAAAGGATCGGTTTTCATTTGACCAGACATCAACTTTCTCCCAGTTTTGATTAAGTGATTTTGTTAATTGATATGCAATACCGGTGTGAATATAAGAATAACGATAAAATTTGTTCTTAAATACAGATATTGGTGGAATACCGGAACAGAGTGTTGCACATCGGTCTAAAATTAAGGGTATCTGCAACGGAGCCTTTACATACCATCTATAATCTTTTTTCCGATAATAAACCAATTTCGATGTTTTACCGGCATCAGAAAGTGCAAGCCATATGCCCCAATCGCGTGGCACGCTTCTTTGAGCATCACCAGATTTTAAGATGTAAATACTGCGACCAAATTGGGGAATTTCATAGAGCCCATTACCATGTTGTCGTTGGTTGTAAGGTTCAAATTTCAAGGACTTATGATTGAATTTTTTTCGAGATTCTGAAAGCAGTATATCGCTCGGAGGAAAACTGGAGCGTTTAGGTTGTGGCAATAGTTGTGACAATTTTGCGGAAAATTCGAGGCTGATATGAATGCCTAAGTCCTCAAATTCCGTGAAAGACGTTTCATCAATATCACTGATAATAATCGTTGTTGGAGCATTCTTATTTGATTCTGCGCGAAGTTTCCCACCAATATCGGAAACACAATTATCTACTTCCTTAAGCAAGGCAGATGTTCTACTTCCGACAAGGACATATCTATTATTTACTGCTGTTTCTAAAAGAACGGAAGGACCAATCGCAACATGTGTTAATTGCATAGGGTCGAAATCAAGGTGCCCCAATCGCGCAAGATATTTCAGGTAAGTAGACATATATTCAAAACGGCGTTGTTCACCGCTCAATATGTCAATCGCATCCTTGAATTTTGTCCAACTTACCTCGCCTTCATGTGACAAATAATAAAGTAGTTTATCAAAAACATTAAAATCAGTTTGATTCATTATTTTTTTCCCGAGCCTGTTGTAAACCTCTGTAGAAATGTGGTAATTCACAGGCTTCCCAATTGGACCTGTTGTAAACGCTATCAACGAGCTCAGATTGTATTTCAATCCATGGCAAAAGCCGTAAGGTCAATGCCCAATCAAGGGCAAGTTTAGGCGTTAAGATGTTGTGTGAAAGTTTTAGATAATGGACAATTTCCGGAACTATTTTATCCGGAAGTTGCACTTCCATATTCTCGATTATCAATTGGAATTTCTTAAGCAATTCAAACTGCTCTCCATAACTCACGTCTGCACTCGTATCCGGACGACACCAAGACACCCATTTACTCCGAGTAACTACATGAAGTTCTTCCAAGTGTCGCACATTAAATGGGGCTTGTTCGTTTGGTTTAGGCAGACGAACGACTCTTTCATAAAAGTCTTCACTTGTTCGGCATCGATTAGTTCCTGAACAACGGGTAAGAAAAACCTTTATACCATCCCCACAAGTCTCTTTAATCCAATCAAGGAAAGTCGGAAGATAAGAATCTGGAAATGATTTGTCACAATTGTTTAGATGGATTGCCCAAAGCATATCACCTGACTTAAGCATCTCCTGAACTGAGATTTCAAGATCAATTCTATTAAGCCGTTCACCAAAACATACTTCAGAAAAGAGACAAGGAAACCAATCCTGCGATCCAAGCCATCCAAGTTCTACATTGATTCTTGTGATATATAAATGATCCCCACATATCAGTTGCCAAATTTTGATCAATCTGTCATCGGTAATCTCAAGTGCAGGAAAGGCTTTCATAGCTATATGCACAGCTGCAGCTATTTCTTCAGAATCATCCCTTTCTTCCAAATATGTTAAACCAAACTTTTGTTGGAAAATCGCCATTTTTTCCAGATACTCCTCTTCATTACTGTAACTTCCAATATCTGAGGTTAATTTGGTTTCATAACGTCTCCCAATTTCTATAGCTTGACGTGCGATCCGTTGAACATTCGTTTGATTTTGTTCCTCTACCATAGATTTAATTTCAGCAATTGCACTGTCCATACTGTCAAGGCGTTCCACAACCGATTGGTTGATGTTTTGGATTTGCTGTTCAAGCTGTGCGATTGCCTTCTCAATGTGATCAACGAAATCATTTATAGCAGAATCGGTTTCAGCCCGTGAATTCTCAAGTGTTACAAGTCGAGTATTCAGAGATGTCTCAACTTCAACAATCCGAGATTTGAGAGATTCAATCAATCGCTTTAATTGGCTAACATTCTCAGAAATATTTAACTGTGTTAACTGATTTTCAAAAGACTGTTGGACTTCGGCAACCCGTTGATCTAATAGTTGTTGAAGTTCACTAATAGGTTCTAAGTTAGAAAATTGCGTACGAAGTTCTTCAATTTCTTGGAAAATCTTATCAGCTTGTTCAGGAAGTTGTTCCATTTTTTGTCTCTGCTCAATCTCCTCCTGAGATAGTGTTTTATCAATTAATTCTTCAATCTGTTCGTCTTCATTAAAGTGACCATATTCGTAAAAACGCCGTATCGTCTCTTGATTAATTCGATTGTTGAGACTTGCTTCCAGTAAGACTTCAAAACATTTCCTATCAAGTTCACTGTTCGGAGGCGTAATACAGATATGGTTTTCATCAAAATCTGCGTTGTTGTCAAACTCAAGTAGAATATCATTTAGTACTTGGTGAGAGCCGACCCAACATCTCCAAGCATTATTGAACATATTCCAGATACGAGAATCAGGATTAGTAAGTTCTTGTTCATTTCTCAAGTTTTGGATTAACATTGGGACTGTTCGTGTTAGCGGTGCGCGTCCAGGACGAAACCCTGCAATATTACTCTGAAGTAATTGAGTTCGAATAAATTCCTCACCTTCACTATCCGTCACTCCCTCTAAGAAGTTAACAAAATCATTCACATCTCGTTTAACTAAAAGTCTTCGTTTTGCTTCGGGATAAGGTTTTGCATTCATAACTAACCTCTAATATATCTTCGGAGATCATCAAACGATAGTGATTTTTCTTTATATTGCTTTAATTTTTTTTGAACAAGGGTTTTCACAGCAACGTTCTCTTCTAAGTAATGGATAGTTTCATCAAAACATTCTGGGATTGATGCACCGTTATTTTTGAGTTCAATTGCCAATTTTACGACTGATGAAATAAGTTGAGCAGGTCCTACATTGTCATATTTGGGGGGCAGCGGTTCTATTGGCACTTCTACCACGTCTTCCCATGTAGTTTCTGGGATGTCTGTTCCGAATAACTTCGCACCGGCAAGCCGCACTCCAGATTCCTCCGTAATATCAGCTATTATTTCTTTAGAATAAGTAGGAATAGTTTCCCGATTTGTGGATAGTACGGTAGTAAGGGATTTGTATTGGTACTCCGTTAAACGTTTTGGAGTTATTATATGCAATGTGATTTGCAGACAATCAAGATATGAAAGATGATATTTATCCGAATTAAGTCTATCTGGAAGTTCAATTTTTCGATTACTGGGAATATTTACGGGTTGGTCATTCATATAAATCGGTTGATCAGAATCTACAATGAGATTCGGAACAACAATTGTGGGGAGACAAAAGTCAATATAAGAGTTGCTTCGCCTATCTAAGGGCAATCCACCTACAAATTTAATTTGCTCGGTTTCTGTTGTTGTTATCCGAAATCCAAAAAGAGATGAATCATATAAACGGGTTGGCGTTGCCTTAATGTATTCCCAACCTGTTCCTTTACCTCCGATACGAATTGGTTTTGATGTAGGTATTTCATCGCAAACTTGTTGTAAAAATGGTATAACTTTCCACTCTAATTGCCTACTATAGACGATAAGGTGTTCTTCGTGCAACAACAGGCTGTTTGTGCTTATCCAACCGTCAGCATGATCTGTATCCCATCGGAAAACCCAAATATCAGAAGGTTCTATCCGGTAGGTTAATGATTTAGCATCAGTCGTATTTAGTTCGGCACCATTCTGCAACATCTGAATTGAAAGCGGATTAGCCCGTATAACGTGTGGTTCAAACCATTGATCATTATGAGGTTGTAGCGTTTTGACATTGAGAGCATTATTTTTGAAAGTAATTTGGCTGTTTTGTCTTCGTCTTCGTCTAAACCAAAAACAAAACTCATCAATGTCATCGGGCATATCAAACAGATGAACACTAATTGTGTGAGACTTATGTCTTACTGGCTCATCCCCTACTTTCCCATTCCAGTTTTTTAAAAGCAATTGGATTTGACCTAATATCAGTCGTATTTCAGCAGTCTTTTGTTGATCAATAGGTCTTGTAATTTTTACTGAAAGACTTTGAAAAGATCTCTTTAAACAAAGTATATCAAGAAGTTGTTTCTCGGCAAGGTATGCTCCAGGTTTCAGTTCAGCTTCCTTAAAAATAACATGAAGTTTATTTTCGTCATGTTTGCTAATCAGGCATTGCGAAATCGGATACCAAACATACTTTGGATGACCTTGTGTCAGATAGAGTTCTACATCATGCTTATCTTTCACCCAATCTTTGAGATATATCCAATTTTCTTCCCAATCCCTATACTTGAGTCCTTTTGGTTTTCCTTCATTTGGTTTATCAAATAGGAGTATATTTAATGGCACATAATAATTAGTATGAAATGCTTCTTCAGATGTTCCCATATTGTTTGCAGCAAGCACACAAAGGGCTAGAAACGCAACATGTGGAGGTTCTTTTTCTGATGGAGAAATTCTTCGCAACCAAATCTCATCGGTAGGAATAACTTTATTTTTTAATACAACTTTTTTTCTTACAGTATCTATCAAACTTTTTTCTGCATCCACAACATCAAAACCTGCCTGTTCAGCGATTTCAGGTAATGTTTCAGGAGTTGTGTGTAAAAAAACTATTTCTCCAGGTTCGCAGTTTTCAAAGAAGTAGGATATGATTGCTTTGTTCCATTCATCATACGTTGGCATAACTATTTTCCGATTTTTTAATTGTACATGAAGTATGAGTCTTAAGCGGACAATGTAATGATAAACTACTATATCAAATTGCTTGCATATTTGTTTGCAATCTGATATAGTATAACCCAAGTTGCTACCTATGTAGCATAATCTATTAGATTGTGCTACAAAAACGCAAATTGACAGTTTACGCTACAAATATTTGCTAAAAATCTGGAGTTTCCAAGTCTAAATCCTATAGGTAGCAACTTGGGTTAGTATAGCATAATTGCAGTTAAATATATACAAAAAAATAAAAGCATACCTATCGGAACAGAAATAATGAATACTTTCGGTCATCTTTTTCGGATTACAACATGGGGAGAATCGCACGGCGGTGCTGTGGGAGTCGTTGTTGATGGATGTCCACCACAGATTGATATCAATACATCCGCAATACAATATGAACTCAATCGTAGAAGACCAGGACAGAGCCATCTCACAACACCACGACAGGAGGAAGATGCAGTTGAAATACTCTCCGGTGTGTTTGAAGGTAAAACACTCGGTACACCTATATCTATGCTGGTGTGGAACAAAGACGCACGACCTGATGCATATAACCACCTAAAAGACCTATATCGTCCCTCACACGCTGATTATACATATCAACAAAAATATGGTATCCGAAACTGGCAAGGGGGTGGGAGAGCAAGCGCAAGGGAAACGATCGGACGCGTTGCAGCTGGGGCAATAGCAAAGCAGATTCTCCGTGAGAGATGTGAAACCGAAACACTCGCTTTCGTAAAACAGATACATACGCTTGAAGCAACCGTAAATACTGATACCGTAACGCATGATGAGATAGAAGCAAGTCCCGTACGATGTCCTGACCCAATTGTGAGTCCAAAAATGGCTGAACGGATTGATCAAGCAAGACGGGATAGAGATTCACTTGGTGGTATAATAGAATCTGTAGCACGGAACGTTCCTGTGGGGTTAGGTGAACCGGTTTTTGATAAACTTAAGGCGGATTTAGCAAAAGCGATGATGTCATTACCCGCAACCATGGGATTTCAGATCGGTTCCGGTTTTGATGGCATAACGATGACAGGTTCCGAACATAATGACGAATTCTATAACGAGTCAGGACAAATCCGAACCCGAACAAATAATTCTGGCGGCATACAAGGCGGTATATCAAACGGCGAAAATATCGTATTCCAAGTCGCTTTTAAACCGACAGCAACAATCGGCAAACCGCAGCAGACTGTGGATATGGATGGAAACGAGGTGGCATTAGAGGCGAGTGGACGACATGATCCGTGTGTGTTAATACGCGCACCGGCTATTGTGGAAGCGATGTCTGCCCTTGTCCTCACGGATCACCTTCTACGACAACAGGCGAAGGCTTAGATTATACCATCAGGTTTTTCATAAAAAAGAGGATATTACGAGAATAGTATGGAAAGTCAAACAATCATAAGAACACAGGATGTTGATGAACTGTTTATATCTACAGTTGTTCGTTTGATTAAACGACGAGCATTTCCGAATCTTCGTAATATCATCGCTAAAACACATTCAGCAGATATTGCCAGATGGTTTCTGAGTCTCCGTTACGAAGAAAAGAACAGCTTATTCACTATATTGATTGAAGAAAAACGTATGGGAGAGGTGTTGTGTGAACTGAACAGCACAGATATAAATGGATTCGTTGACGAAACTGAAGCATCGGTTGTAGCAAACGTCTTACGGACAATGCCTGCCGACGATGTGACACGGGTTCTATCAGACATTGATGCTGAAAAGAAAACAGAACTGTTGGATCTAATTGAGGGGGCAAACGCTAAGCATATTGAACGACTTCTTGAATATGAGGAGAAGACGGCTGGTGCCATCATGTCACCGAATTTCTTCGCCTTAACGGAAGAAACTACTGCTGCTGAAGCTACCGAACAGATAAGAGAACTCACTGAGGTTGAATTACCACCGATTACTTTCTATGTCTATGTTGTTGATGAAGAAAACAAACTGAAAGGGGTTTTATCTTTACGGCAATTAGTCGCAACAAAGCCTAATACACCCCTCAAAGACTTAATGACAACACACCTATATACTGTCCATACGGATATGCCACAAGAGGCAGTGGCAAAAGCGGTTGCAAGATATAATTTACTTGCGATTCCGGTAATCAATACGATTGGACATCTTGTCGGTGTTGTTACGATTGACGATGTTGTTGATGTTATCCGTGAAGAGAATACGGAAGATATGCTGAAGATGGCAGGCACAGGTGATCTGGATATCACGTCTCGTTCCATCTTTAGAAATACTCGGGCCCGTTTACCGTGGTTACTCGCCAGTTTCGGAGGTGGACTACTTTCCGTTTATGTCATTGATATTTTTGAAGCAGAGTTACTTCAGATCGCTGCTTTAGCCGCATTTATCCCGATTATCATGGGAATGGGTGGCAACATCGGAACGCAATCCTCTACAATCATCGTCCGTAGTATTGCAATTGGAGAGGTTAATCTCAAGGATACATGGCGAGTGTTGTGGCGTGAGTTTAGCACAGGGGCATTACTTGGGACTGCTTATGGGGTCTTACTTGGAGGGTTTGCCTACCTCTTTCCGCAATTCCGTGAATATGCATGGAAGCTACCGCTTGTTGTTGCACTGGCAATCTTCGTAAATATGTTAATAGCAGCGACAGTCGGTACAATCATTCCGATGTTCTTCAAACGTGTCCGGATTGATCCAGCTGTTGCTACCGGACCTTTCGTTACAACGGCTATTGATGTAATCGGTATTTTCGCCTATTTTATGTTAGCGAAACTCTTTCTTTTTTAGACAAAAATGGATTTGAAATATGTCTACAGCAATAGAAATCAAAGGCGTTGCATCAGATAAGACATTAGAAGCCTGTGCGCGTCTAATTATCGTGGGTTATTTCCGTGAAATGATGTCGCATAAAGCAGGGGCGAGTGAAGGCGTAGACATTAAATTCGTCCACAATATGCGTGTAACATCTCGGCGTTTGCGCGCTGCAATGGACAATTTCGCTGATTGTTTTGAAAAAGAACCTTTCAGAAAACACTACAAACAGGTACGTACAATCACACGAACAATGGGGGCAGTCCGTGATCTTGATGTCCTCATCGCTCGTTTTGAAAAGGAATTAAATACATTATCAGCAAAAGAACAAAGAGATATACAAGGTCTGATTCAACACCTCAGGCGGGAACGGGAAAATGTCCGTAAACCGATGTTGACACTTTTTGCTGAACTTGATAATAGCGACTTTGAAACACGATTTCTGACGTTCTTTAAAATATCCGAATAAAAAAATGGCAAAACCACAAAAGATAGAAGGAATCAATCCAAAGCAGAGCTTTCACGACAATGCACGTATACTCCTTCCACAAAAGGTTGCCGAAGTATATAGTTGGGAGCAATTTATTCAAGAACCTGAACGGCGTGAAGAATTACACAACATGCGTATTTCTATTAAAAGACTACGGTACACAATGGAGTTTTTTGCAACAATTTACGACAGAGATTTCAGGGATTTTATTGATACAACTATTGAATTACAGGATTTAATTGGTGATATACACGATAGTGATGTCGTCTTGGAGGTCTTAACAGAATATAAAAATACCCATCAGTCTAATGCTATGCTTGGGATTGACACACTTATAAAACGCACTCGTGAATTGCGCTATGCAGACTATGAAAGGTTTCTCAAGATATGGGAACAGTTGACAACAACAGGATTTAAACAGAAACTTCTTGATATTATAGCATCATAGATATATTTCGTATTAGGAATAGATACTAGAAAGGAAAATTTGTGAGAAAGTTTATTCTATTACCAATCAATTTATCGCTATCACTACTGTTCATATTATCGATCATCTTTTTTGTTAGAAGTTCTCAAGCACACGAAGATGAGATTTCAGACGATGTGGTTGAACTCAACAAAATCTTGGTCACAGGGGAACGCGTCTATTCAACAGCTTCCTCAAGCACTATTAGAGAATTTGACCTAAATGTTCGTCCAGTAAGCAACGCACAAGATATGCTTCAACTGGCACCAGGTCTTATCATTGCACAACACGCAGGCGGTGGCAAAGCTGAACAGATATTCTTACGAGGATTTGATGCTGACCACGGTACCGATGTCGCCATTTCAGCAGACGGTATCCCCGTGAATATGGTATCTCACGGACACGGTCAAGGGTATGCAGACATCCATTTTGCTATACCCGAATTAATAGAATCTATTGATGTATTCAAAGGTCCCTATTTTGCCAGACACGGTAATTTCTCAACTGCTGGGGCTCTCCAGTTCCGTACAAAAGACCAAATTGACGACGACATACTGAAAGTTGAGGGTGGGGCGTTTAACACGCGAAAATACACAGGAATGTTCCAATTACCGACGACTAACGAAAACACAAACGCTTATTTAGCAGGACAGTATTATAGTACGGACGGTCCCGTTGAAAGTGAACAGAATTTCCAGAGATTTAATGTATTCAGCAAATTTCATATACACCTAAACGATACAAATGAACTCTCCTTTTCCGCGAGTTCTTTTAGTTCTGCTTGGGACGCTTCTGGACAGATTCCGATACGCGCGGTTGACAGTGGACTCATTACCCGATTCGGTTCAATTGACAACCTTGAAGGCGGACAAACTGGAAGACAGAACCTAAATTTGATCTACACAGCAACAGCAGAAAACAAGAGCACATTCTTGATTCAACCCTATTTCAGTTCTTACAACTTCAAACTCTTCTCAAACTTTACGTTTTTTCTTGAAGACCCTGAAAATAAAAATGGGGGAGACATGATTGAGCAGACAGATCAACGGACAGTGCTCGGATTAAACACCGAATATCATTACACGAAATCAATATCTTCTATTCAGACAACGACCACACTCGGTGGTGGTTTTCGTTCCGATGACATTGGTGTAAGTTTATGGCACAGTCCCAATCGAAGGCGGTTAACGCAAAGAGTCAATGCAGGTATAGTTGAACGTAATTTATTTCTCTGGGGAGAAGAAGAGTGGATCGTCAATCCAAAACTGCGATTCCAACTCGGGTTTCGAGGTGATTACTTCACCTTCAACGTTGAAGATCATCTTGACCCACTTATTAATGAAACGATAACCTTACCGCATGCATCAGGATACGCACAGCAAGCGATCTTCAACCCCAAATTCAACCTTGTTTATAGGTTGGTTGAGTCAGTTGACATTTTCATGAATGTTGGCACTGGTTTCCATTCCAACGATGCCCGCGATGTCGTAATTGAAAAGACGATCTCTAACTTAAAACAGACCTTTAGTGCTCAAGGCTTGAGTGAACAACAAATTAACGATCATCTTGTCCAAATGAATTTCAATCCTGATCACGCTGGTGTTCATACGTTACCACGGGCGGTTGGTGGTGAAATCGGGACACGACAACGCTTATTTAAACGATTGAATATTGGTGTTGCTTGTTGGTGGTTGGATTTGGACGAAGAATTAGTTTTTGTCGGTGATGCAGGGGAGACAGAAATTAGCGGTAGGTCCCGCCGCCTCGGGATCGACGTTGAAGCACGAGCGCAGCTACTTTCATGGTTGTGGTTAGACACAGACCTGAACCTTTCAAGAGGCAGATTCATTGACGAACCGGATGAAGCAAACGAGATTCCGCTGGCACCACGTCTAACATCAACTGGAGGACTGACTGCAACACATCCATCCGGTATTGAAGCGAGCTTACGGTATCGCCACATCGGTGACCGACCCGCAAATGAGGATAACAGCGTAACAGCAGAGGGGTATACATTAGTCAACCTCGGACTCTCCTACAAAATAAGTTCTTCCAAGTATTTTATAGTTGTAGAAAACCTTTTTGATGTAGATTGGAACGAGGCACAATTTGATACCGAATCGCGCTTAGCCCATGAAACGGAACCTGTGTCGGAAATTCATTTCACACCAGGGAATCCTCTAAATTGGCAAGCTGGAGTCAGTTTTCAATTCTAATGCTTACACCATTGAGAGAAGGAAATAAAATGAACAACAATGTTGTTGGAGTAGATATGGGCGGGACGAAGATTCTCGCCGCTGTCGTTGATGCTGATGGTAATATACTCAGCACAGCTAAAGTTCAAACGCAAGCAAAGCGTAAAACATCTATCGTGATTGATCGGATCGCAGAATGTATCCGAGAAGCGATAGAGGAATCCCCCGTTAATACAGACGCAATCGGGGGGATCGGAATTGGTGCGCCAGGCCCACTTGACCCAGATACAGGCGTTGTCATCTTTGCCCCAAATCTCGGGTGGAAAAATGTGCCTCTCAAGACTGAACTTGAAACACGCGTGGACATTCCAACATTCGTTGACAATGATGTAAACGTAGGCACACTCGGTGAACACACCTTCGGCGCGGGTCGGGGTGTCAAAGATTTAGTCGGTATCTTTGTCGGCACCGGAATTGGTGGTGGCATCATACTAAACGGTAAACTTTACCATGGGGCAAGTAAGACAGCTGGTGAAATCGGACATATCATCGTCAAAGCAGGGGGACCCAAGTGTGGCTGCGGAAACCGTGGATGTTTAGAAGCCTTAGCAAGCCGCACTGCTATGACAAAAACATTTCAAAAAGCAATTCTGAAAAAAGGGAAAAAGAGTATCCTCTCAAATCTTACAGGTGGAGACCTCGGACTAATTCGTAGCGGTGTATTAGCCAAAGCACTCCACAGCAAGGATAAATTGACGCAGAAAGTTTTTAAGAATACCACAAAATATCTCGGAATATGCATAGGTTCAATTGTGAATTTCTTAAATCCTGAAATGATTGTCCTCGGCGGAGGTGTCGTTGAAGCAGTCGGTGATAAGTTTTTAAAGGATATACGTAAAGCTGCTAAAAAGTACGCACTACCCGACACGTTAAAAAATGTTGAAATTGTCGCAGCACAATTGGGAGATAATGCAGGTGTACTCGGGGCAGCTGCGCTGGCAAGACAAAAGCTCAAATCAGGTTAGTCCTTAATTTCAGCCAAGCAGGTCTGTCAAAAATATAACTGGCAGGGGGAAGAGTCATGTTAGTTGATGATAACAGAGAAGAACATCGGATGATAATTTTTGGAAACGATAGTCGTCCCGTGCAAGAACGGCTAATCGTTGACAACAAATGCAACGAAAGCGGAATATTAGCGCAAAAGGTTCATGAAGAATCCTATACCGTAACCTTATATGCGTTGCTCAAGGATTACGGTCTCACGCCTGTTTTTCGGATCAAACCGCGTATCCGTTTTCATCGTTCTAACTACGACAATCTCTCGTCAAGTGCTCCGCTCCAATATAGTCTTAACGACATCATTCACTTTGCGGAACTTAAACGTGGGACTGTCTTGATGGAAAAAATTGATGATACCCAATTAGCGGAAATTCTTGGGGATGCACCGACAATTGCCGGTATGACTGATGATCCCGCATTACAACTCGTTTCACAACGTGATGTATCACTCCGAAATCCACCCTTTAAAACAAAAACAAAGGTTTTCGGAAAAAGTGAAGACGAAGGTGTAGAAGAAGCAGGTATCCCGATCGGATCATTCCTTGACGCACTTAATCAACCCCAACGTACTGAAGACATCTTCAAAAAATTCACCCGTGGAAGTGAGTTTGCACACGATTTACGGAAGGCTTTGGAAAACTACGAAGATTACGAGTTTCAATTCGGACTTTATTCGCGTTATGAACGTAGAGATTGTGTCTTAGCAGGGGGAGATATTGAAACAAGCGGATACTATCGCGCGACCTTTGACCCGTGGACAGCCCTCGGATATATCCGTCCCAGCGGAGATAATCAGCAGTTTCAAATCTTAGCGCATGAACGCGGTACACGCTGGGAACATAAAGTCATGTTAGAATTACTTGACTCTGATACACTTGAATGTCTTGCTACAGAAATACCGGCACTTCGCAGTGAATATCTGATCGGACGCGTGTTATCTAAGAGTCAGACAGCATTGACACGTCTTGCCCAACTCCGCAAATCACAACTGAATCTCACAACGGATTTAGACATAGGGTATACACTTCAGTTAGAAATACCTTTACCGGAAAAGCGTTTCTCCGTGATAGACCATCGCAGGAAATTACGCGCTGTTTTCAATGGAAACGACGATTACCGCCTCCATCCATTAAACGGAGAGTTCGTTGAAAAACATCTAAACTTAGCGAAAGGTGTTCGAGACGGTGTTGTCTGGACACTTGATAACGTTGACTTATTGACAGGTCATTCTCCAGTTAATACGCAGGATGAGGAATTTACTATCAGAAAGACATTAAATCAGAACAGGTTCGTAGTACGCTCAGCAAGAGAACTTCGTGAACGTTTACCCAAGAACGGGTTTGAGAAGTGCTGGAACGAATCTATTGACGAAGGTGGATATACCGTTCTAAACCACACAACCGGTAGAGTCTATGCGGTAAGTTATGGACGACAGAATATCGGCAGTATCCATCAGGACAAAGTCAGAAAAGAGGATATGGAGCACTATCTCTCCATAGAATACTTGGGGATAGACCCATCAGGAGCAGAAACATCACGTTTTGAGATGCCAGCAGAAGCACAACAGAGTTTCTTTGACAAACTTTTAAGAAGAGCACCTCTCCCACCATTCTATAGTCAACTGATGCGGGCAGAGTCGCAAGTTGTTGATGATATGAAAACGTTGGCACGGCACTGTAAGGATAAGTTGAAGATTCCGTAAAGGAGAGAAAAAGATATGATACAGAAGCTTAAAGTTGAAGGTCTAAATAACCAATTTGATTATGAATTCAAGTTCAATGAAGATTTAAACATTTTTACCGGAGCAAACGGTTGTGGCAAAACGACTCTGCTGAAATTGATATGGTATTTAATTAGCGGAAATCTCCATCGGATTCCCCATGAAATACCGTTTGAGTCGATTTCAATTGAAACTGACCAATTGAACCTGTCTTTAGAACAGTTTAAACCTAAACCTCCGCCCCAACCAGTAGAGGGAATTAGAAGACGTGATTCACGTGGAGGAAGTACCAAACCGAAAATTCGTATCGGTTGGTGGGATGAAAAGAATAAGGAGATATCTGAAGTAAACGTAGAAGATTTTCATAAAAAAGTGCCAGTTAATGCAGCTAACAATAAAGTGCTATCTCTGGAACAAAAAAGTATATTTTTTCCAACATTTCGACGAATCGAAGGGGGTTTTCTTACTGACTTCAGTAATGCAGATCGTGTTGAGGATAAAATGAAAGATGGAGTACAAATTTCAATAGGAGAAATGATTAAAACGGCGATGTCGCGACTTTCAGAGGAGTTATCTACAAATGGACATAAATTCGTTACAGCAGTTTCAACAAATGATGTAGAAAAATTACTACCTCTTAAAAAAAATGAGGTCGCTGAAAAAGTAAATAAACTTTATGCAGAATTATCCAACCGACTTAGTAAAGAAGTCATTTCACCAGAAGTCTTACAATCCGGTGGTGAACAAGCGATATCCGCGTTGGAACATATTAAAGAGGATTTGATCAAGACAGGTGAAACGCGCCAAAAGTTGGAGAATCGAATTACGGTGTTAGATGAAACCGTTCAAATTATTTTAGAATACGAGGAAATACAAATAGCTGAAGGGGTTACCTTAGGTAAAAAAAAAGAAACGTGGGACAAAAAGGCTGCTATACACGCTGATAAACTTTCCTCTGGTGAGAAACAGATGTTGGGTTTTTTGTGTTATAATGCCTTTAACGACAATACTGTTATTTTTATTGATGAACCTGAACTAAGTTTACACCAAGACTGGCAAGACACCTTGTTCCCGCTTCTACTTAAACAAGAGACGGGAAATCAGTTTTTCGTTGCGACACATTCAGAGTTTATCTACGAGCAGTTTCCTGATAACGAGTTCATATTAAACTTGGAGGGAAACTAATGCCTCAGTCCAGAAAGCGCCAGTCTCGAAAGAATGAACTCCGTAAGCGACTCGGTTTGCCAACGCTATCGCCCCACACAAAAACACAACTAAATCGGTTTATGGGTCGAATAATCCGATCAGGAAAAAAACGCATGGTTATTGTTGAAGGGGAAACGGATAAACGTATCTATTGTTGGGTGCGTGACCGTTTCTGCACTGGCAACGCGCGTGTATTTTATGCCCGTGGGATAGATGAATTGTTAAAAATTTATAATCAAAAAACCACATTATTCGAGGATCGAGGTGTAGCTGTTGCTTTTATGGCGGATAGAGATCTTGAACGTCTGTTCTGTACGGAGCCACTGCCTGCGAGTATTGTCTGGACAGAAGGGTACTGCATTGAGAATGACTTATATGAGGGGTATGTAAAGAATCATTTTGAAAGTTTACTTGAACCGTCTGAAGCCAATAAACTTCAGCAGATGCGTGATGAAATTGTTGAATGGTTTGCCTTTGAATACGAAGAGTTTAGTGCGGGTAGGCAACACCGTACTGGGAAAGATTTGGATGAGCTTGTTCCCCCTGGTGACACTCAAATAAACACTACTTTTCTCAAGGATATCGGGTTTGTCAGTCCTAAGCAAACTTTAGTAGACGAAATTAAAAACATGTATAACCTGAGAGTTGCAGGAAAACTTCTTTTTCAAATGCTTGCCCGTTTTTTGGGGGACCCTGATCGGGTTCGGAAGTACCCTGGGAGTCAAACTTATAGACTCAAACAGATATACGAGATGGCAGGCAAGAACACCTCAAACAGTAAAACAAAAAGGTTGATAGAAGAGATTGAAATAGAGCTTACTAAAAGTGAAAAAGTAATTTCCTCCAAAAAACCAAAATTGACTTAAAAGAGGTAAGACACATGATAAGATACCTTGAAGTTAAGGGGCTTAATAATAAACTTAACCAGCCATTTGAGTTCAATGAAGATTTGAATATTTTTACTGGACCTAATGGTTCCGGTAAGACCACATTGCTGAAGTTGATATGGTATTTCATCAGTGGACATCTTGAGCAAATTCTTTCTGAAATCCCGTTTTCTTCTCTCTCAATTGAAACAGATACGTTTTCTTTAACTATGGCACAAACAAAAACTGATGAGATTGAACTAAAATCGGAGTTTACTGGTGAAAAATCGATCTCAAAAACTATAAATATAGACCCCAAAACTAAAACGATTGACCGAAAAGATATAGATAAGATAAGTGAACTTGAGAAGCGAATTGCTCAAACAACAAAGAACAGCCTGTTTTTTCCAACATTTAGAAGAATTGAAGGCGGTTTTTCTAAAGACTCAAGAGATATAGAGGATTCGGTAGGAAAGTTACTTCCATTATCAGAAATGCTTCAACTTACGATGACGCGGTTTTCATCTGATGTGTCAGTCAATGGACATAAATTCATCGCTTCGATTTCAACAGAAGATATAGGCGAATTGTTAACACAGAAATATGCCGATATTTATGAAGAGATCACTAACCTCCAGTCTCAGGCATTAGAAGATATATCAGAAAAAATGCAAAACAATCCAGATAATGATAAAGTTTCTGATAACCTTCAAGAGGCTCCTGCCGTTCTGAATGCTATTGAAAAAGTTAATAAGAAACGAAACCATCTGAGTAAGCCATTTTCTGTGCTGTCTGAGTTGACTCGGAAAATCCTACAACATAATGCAATACATGTTCCTGGACAAACTTTTCGTGGAAAAACGACTGAGGGAGTTACTTTGATAGAAGGTAGAGATGGAATTACAGTTGGAAAAACAAAAGATGCTATCTCCGCAGATATACTTTCTGCAGGCGAAAAGCAGATACTCAGTTTTTTGTGTTACAATGCTTTTAGCAAAAATACTGCCATTTTCATTGATGAACCTGAATTGAGCCTGCATGTAGATTGGCAAAGACTTCTATTTCCCATCCTGCTTCAGCAAAAAACTGAAAATCAGTTTTTTGTTGCTACACATTCACCTTTCATTTTTGCAAGGTATCCTGATAAAGAATTTATGTTATGCGACCCTCGGGAGAATCAAGGAGATATTTAATGCCGACACCGAATCCAATGACGGTAGACCGCTTAGTCGGTGTTCAACGAAGTTCTCACAAACCAAATATTGTGGTTGAAGGAAATGACGATGTGATAGCACATAGAACAGTTTGTTGATGTCCTATCTTGAATTTCAACAGAAGGAAGAATAAAAACAGATGTCAAACCGTAGAAAAGTCCTTATCACAGGTGCAGCAGGTTATATCGCAGGACGCATGCTGCCAGCATTTCGTGAACGTTATGACCTTGTCCTACTTGATGTCAGAAATACAAATCGACAAGGTGAAGAGATGGAAGATGTTCACATCGTTGATGTGAGCGATCCTGACCGAGATTTATATAAACACTATTTTGAAGGGGTTGATGCTGTTGTCCACTGTGCATTCAAAGGCGGTGGTTTTGAAGACGAACTCAAAAATATTCAGATGGCATACAATGTTTATCATACTTGTTGGGAGACAGATGTCAGACGCATCGTTGTCTGTAGCTCTAATCACGCTGCAGATTACTATGAAAAACTAATATGGACAGGGAAATGGGATTTTGTGACACCCGATATGCGTCCACTCTCAGACAACTTTTACGGATGGGCAAAGGAGGCTTATGAACATCTCGGTTTCGTTTTTGCTACTGGTTTTAGAAATAGTAAAAAGGTGCAGAATGTACAGATACGTATTGGGGCCCCAAGAGAAACCGATATGAATGACATCACAGCAGACAATTATCATAAGATGCACCGCGCACTCGGCGCATACTTGAGTGTTCGCGATCAAGTTCAACTCTTTGTCAAGAGCATTGAGACAGAGAACATTGAAGACGAAAATGGAATACCGTTCCAGATATTCTACGGCATCAGCGACAATTCCCATAAGTTTTGGAGTATCGCAAACGCACGAAAGGTGATTGGCTACACCCCCGAAGACAATAGCGTATTCCGTTTTGCGGAACGTATTGCACAAATCCTCAAAGAAACAGAAGATGAATAACTTTAAGAAAATATCAATGCTCATAGCCAAATTTATCAATGGGCAGATTGCAGAAAAGGTATTTCCCGGTGCTGTCGTAGCAATACTTGAGAAAGATAAAGTGCTCTATCACGCAGCATTCGGTCAACGCATTATAACACCAAAACAGGCACCGATGCTTAACGACACGTTGTTTGACCTCGCCTCCTTAACAAAACCTATCGTCATCGGCACACTGACCATGCAACTGGTTGAATCTGATAAATTGGTATTAGATGAAAAAGTACAGGCATATTTACCTGAATTCACCCATCCTGACATCACATGCAAAGATCTCCTAACTCATACTTCTGGATTACCCGCGTGGAAGCCACTCTATATTGAAACAGAGTCACCCGAAAATATAGTAGAACATTTGGGCAATATGCCACTTGAATCTGTCCCTGGTGAGAAGGTCGTCTACAGTTGCTTAGGCTATATCCTCATGGGGAAGGTACTCACAGCCATCACAGAAAAACCTTTAGATACATTAGCTTATGAAAACATCTTCAAGCCACTCGGTATGAATCGCACATGCTATAACCCCACATCACCCAACTTTACAAACTGGCACGACAACTGTGCAGCGACAGAAGATTCGAACAGTTTTGAACGCAGAATGATAGACTCCGGTCAACACGGTAAATACTATAAAGGACATAACTGGCGAGAGGATGTGATTATCGGTGAGGTACACGATGAAAATGCCAATTATTTGGGAGGTGTATCGGGCAATGCGGGTATCTTCTCAAATGCCAGAGACCTTATCACTTTTTGCCAAATGATACTCAACTATGGCGCACCCCTCTTGTCTGCACAGAGTATACAGGAACTTTCAATACCCCAAACCCCTAACGATGCTACCGAACAACGGAGTATCGGTTGGCATATTCTCCCTGATGGCGCAATGTATCATACAGGTTTCACTGGCACATCCATCCGTATTGACCTTGAGATGGGTATCGCTGCGATTCTTTTGACAAATCGGGTGCATCCAGATGCACAAAGCACGGGTATCATGGGATGCCGCAATCAGTTTCATAGGATAGTCTTCGGATGATAACACTCGGCATAACGCGCCTGCTAACAGAACATCAAGAATGGATTGATGGTAAATCTATCGGTTTGCTAACAAATCACACGGGTGTTGATGAAAACTTGAAACACACGATTGATCAGTTGGCAGGATTAAATCTGGTCGCGCTTTTCTCACCTGAGCATGGATTGTGGGGTGCAGCACAAGATGGTGTGAAGATAACGGATTCGAAGTTCCGCCAAAATCATGATGAAACAGAAAAAAGTATGCTACAGATTTATAGTCTTTACGGTTCAACACCGCTTGATTGGACAGAGATACTTAAAGACATAGATGTTATCATTTACGATATACAGGATGTCGGGGTGCGATATTATACCTACCTCGGCACGTTGTTTGAAACAATGAAGGCACTTGACATTAAACAAAGGGTAATGGACTCGGGTCGTTATAATAAACGGGGTATTGAATGCATTGTCGCAGATCGTCCTAATCCTATCGGAGGTACTCAGATAGAAGGACCGATGTTAGACCCATCCTACGCATCTCTTGTTGGACCTTATCCTATACCTGTGCGGTACGGATTGACAATAGGTGAAGTTGCCAAACTATATCATACAGAACAGGGTTTTACCTTTCCACTTAAGATCGCTCAAATGAGCGGGTGGTATCGGGAAATGTGGTTTGATGAAACAGGACTCCCTTGGGTGCCACCTTCACCAAATATGCCGACACTTGAGACAGCGGCTCTCTACCCAGGCACATGCCTGTTTGAAGGCTCTAACTTGAGTGAAGGACGCGGAACAACAAAACCTTTTGAACATATCGGCGCGCCGTGGATAGACAATCAGAGGTGGTTAACACGACTTAACGAGAAACATTTTCCGGGTATCCTTTTCCGTCCGATTGTATTTACACCACAGTTCTCCAAATATGAGGGAGAAGTATGCCACGGTGTTGCGATACACATGACTGACAAAAAACAGGTTAATCCGATTGAACTTACAGTTTGGATGTTAAGTACATTGCATGATGAATTCCCTAATGACTTTAAACTATGGAAAGCACATTTTGATAGATTGGCGGGGAGTGATACACTTCGTAATGCGCTCTTTGTAGGGACGCCTGTTGAGAAAATTACGGAAGAATGGTCAGCAGGAATAAAAGAATTCCGAGAACGACGAGAACCGTATTCGTTGTATTAGCACCGCCTACGTTACAAAAACATGAATCCTTTTTACAATATACGCCAAAAAGACATAAAGACTGTCATCGGCTTAATGAGCGGGACATCTGCTGATGGTGTTGATGTTGCACTTGTTGAGATTTCGGGATCAGGATTGACTACGGAAATTGCCTTGAAGATATTTGAGACAATACCGTATAAACCTGAAATTCGCGCGAGAATCTTTGATCTATTTAACGTTGAAACAGCACGGGTTGATGAAATCTGTGAAATGAATTTTGTGCTGGGAAAACTATTTGCCGAAAGTACATTGGCAGTATTAGAAAAGAGTGGTGTATCACCGGCACACGTTGATCTCATCGGTTCACACGGTCAAACGATTCACCACATGCCGTCCGCCTCAACTCCCGCCACACTCCAAATCGGTGAACCTGCTGTGATAGCACATGAAACAGGTATTCCGACCATCGCCGATTTCCGTGTTGCTGACATCGCTGCGGGTGGTGAAGGTGCACCTCTAATCGCATATCCTGATTATCTACTGTTTCATAATCCTACGCAAACAATCGGACTGTTAAACATCGGAGGCATTGCGAATCTGACAGTATTACCTGCTGGAAAAGGCATTGAAGCCGTTCATGCATCGGACACAGGTCCTGGTAATATGATTCTGGACGCATGTGTTGAGAAAATAACAGACGGGTCAAAGCAGTATGACGAAAATGGAGAGCTGGCAAGACAAGGCACAGTGTGTAAAGACCTTTTAGATAATTGGCTTACGCACCCGTTTTTTGCATTAACACCACCGAAGACGACAGGTCGCGAGATGTTCGGAACAACGTTTGCGGATGAATGTTTGCAACAGATACGCACTAACGGAATTTCAGATAATGATGGACTTGCCACGCTTACCGCTTTAACAGTTGAGAGTATCTCACGCTACTACACACATTTCATAGCAGACAATTCCCCCATAGATATCTTGTATGTCAGTGGTGGGGGTGCACAGAATCCGTTATTGATGGAAGGTCTTGCTGAAAGGTTTAATCCTATCCCGGTTGTTGATGTAGCAGAGATAGGGTTGTCGGGAGATGCTAAAGAGGCAATCGGTTTTGCCATTCTTGCCAACGAGGCGGTGCATGGCAATTTTGCCAATGTACCTAACGCCACTGGCGCGACGTGTCGGAAGGTGTTAGGGAAGTTTGTCTGTCCATAATTATATGTTGTTAATGATCCTTCTTGAATATACATTTGCCACTCTGTTTGTCTGAACCAGGATTTTCAGGATTATAGGATTTTCCAGGATAAGAGGTTTTTGTGCTATCAGCCGGTAGGTTCGGTTTCCTAACCGAACCCCCTTCAGCGTCCTCAGCGTCCTCAGCTCAAGCTATATAATTGGCGCGATTCTGACAAATAGAATACACTAACTTTACACACCCGTTGAAAGAAGCACAATCTAACAGAATGTGCTACAGCATTGCAGTGTCATAATCAGAGATCGCTGCATTGTATTGTTTTAACCGATACTTCACAACTCCCCGATTATAGTATGCTTTGGCATTATCAGGTTTTAGCTGGATAGCTTCGTCATAATCCGAAAAATCATGTTTCATTGATACTTCCTTTTGATATTGGGATGTTATATGTATCGTTTTCACGATACTTTTACGATAAAGTGTTCCGACTTACTCATTAAGAAAACGCAGTACTTTCTCGACGTCAGTTTTCAGCTCAGCATCGCCTGTTTTTATTGCAAGTTGTAAAGCAGTGTGAATGTCTTGCTTCGCTGCCGATGTCTGTCCTAACAGTTTCTTCGCAATTCCCCGATTGATGTATGCATCGGCATCATCAGTGTATGCTTTGGCATCATCAGGATTGAGTTTGATAGCGATGTCAAAATCCGCAATAGCAGCAGCGTATTGTCCGAACTGATACTTCGCAACTCCTCGATTGTAGTATGCTTTGGCATAATCAGTTTTGAGTTTGATAGCAGTGTCATAATCAAAAATCACTGCCAAGTATTGTTCTAATTCACTTTTCACAATACGTTCTAACTCATTTTTCGCAATTCCCCGATTGATGTATGCCTCGGCATCATTAGGTGCAAGCTGGATAGCGATGTCAAAATCCGCAATAGCAGCAGCGTATTGTCCTAAATCAGCCTTCGCATTCCCCCGATTGATGTATGCTTCGGCATAATTATTTTTGAGTTTGATAGCGATGTCATAATCCGCAATCGCAGCATCGTATTGTTCTAAACTAAGCTTTGCATTTCCCCGGTTGTAGTATGCTTTGGCATAATCGGTTTTGAGTTTGATAGCGATGTCATAGTCAGCGATTGCCTCATTGTGTTGTCCTAACTCATCTTTCGCAACCCCCCGATTGATGTATGCTGTGGCATTATCAGGATTGAGCTGTATAGCGATGTCATAATCCGCAATAGCAGCAGCGTGTTGTCCTAACCGATACTTCGTAATACCCCGATTGTTGTATGCTTTGGCATTATCAGGATTGAATCGAATAGCGATGTCATAATCTGCAATCGCAGCATCGTATTGTTCTAAACTAAGCTTTGCATTTCCCCGAAAGAAGTATGCTTCGGCATAATCAGGTTGTAGTTGAATAGCAGTGTCATAATCAGAGATCGCAGCATTGTATTGTTTTAACCAATACTTCGCAACCCCCCGATTGTAGTATGCTTTGGCATTATCGGGTTTGAGTCGGATAGCAGTGTCATAATCCGAAAAATCATGCTTCATTGATACTTCCTTTTGATATTGGGATGTTATATGTATAGTTTTTGCGAATTTTTAAAGGACATATTTTCAATCCATATTATACCGCATCTTTAGATTTTACTCAATATGAATTCAATTACGGGTGTGTAAAGTTCTTGTCACTATAGGCGTCAATTTAGTGAAAAACGTTAGTGCGTTGATACACCTTTCGCCCCTCTGGGGCTTGCTATTGGTTGTATCAATGCAGACTATACACCTTTCGCCCCTCTGGGGCTTGCTATTGGTTGTATCAATGCGGACTATACACCTTTCGCCTCTCTGAGGCTTTGAAAAAACACATATCAGCACCCGCTGAATGCCATACGCGCATTCATTGCATTGATTTCGGTACGGAAGGTGTATATAGAACACGAATTCCCAGAAAACCCAAGCACCAGTGGTGCGAAAGGTATGAGGGTAAAATCGGTCTTATATAGTCTACTAACAAGAGGGAATATCCTCAAATTGACGCATAAGACAAAATGGGGGATGGTCGTTGTAGAAAAAGCACAATCTAACAGAATGTGCTACAAAAAGGCAATGTTGTAGAAAAAGCACAATCTAACAGAATGTGCTACAAAAAGGCACAAAATGGAGGATGAGTGTTGTAGAAAAAGCACAATCTAACAGAATGTGCTACAAAGAGACACAAAATGAGGGATGAATGGGGTTGTAGAGAGAAGCACGATCAAGGATGAATGTTGTAGAAGAAGCACAATCAAGGATGAATGTTGTAGAAGAAGCACAATCAAGGATGAATGTGCTACAGCAATAATCAAGATGTATGGTGTGCGGAGAGGGGTATTGAAGGATGAATGTTGAAGAAAGAGGCACAATCTAACAGAATGTGCTACAAATACAAGCACAATCTAACAGAATGTGCTACAAAATCTACGTAGAATGCGCGTGGACGAATACGCGTTTGGTATTCGTCATGATTCTGTGGTTTCGCTTTCTATAGACATAGCACGCCGCTGGAGTGCAAGAAGGACAGAAACATATTTCTATAGACATAGCACGCCGCTGGAGTGCAAGAAGGCATAGAAACATATTTCTATAGACATATCACACCTCTGGTGTGAAGATATACGTTACAATCAAGATGGCACAGAAACATATTTCTATAGACATAGCACGCCTCTGGCGTGAGGATATCCGTTACAATCAAGAGGGCACTTTGCTCCATTTAAAATCTAACGCGGAGAGAAAGACGGTTGCTGATGCCTAAATCGGGTTGGCTCTGATAGGCGTAGTCAACATGAAATGCTGCACCGGTCACAAAACGGAGTTGCAAACCAGCACCAGCGGTGAAATACATCTCACGAGATGTGCCGTTCCTGCCATCAAGTCCACAACGCAATGCTAACAACTCAAATAGAACATATTCTGCTCCCGTATGGAATTCATAGTCATTACGTGTATCTACATCGGCAGCTAATGTGAATCGACTATTGAAAACGGCAAGTTTCTGATGATAAGCGATACCGAGCTTGAGTCGAGGTAAAAGTGTTTCTGTATGTGGCGTTTCCCCTTCGTTTTCTGGTGGGGTGTTCCAATAGAGTTTAGTTGTGAGAAAATCACTTGCAACGATACCGATGGAGAAAGCAGTAGCTTTATGCGAGTCCGTTTTCGCGAGAATACCAAGATCAGCTCCGCCCCCCACTGCATTCGTATTACGATACGTATCAATATATAGCAGTTTGAGACTGGTACCGAGATCAATGGTAATATCTTTGGGTAAAGTCATGAGATGTCGTGCACCACTCAGCAGTATTGCATTACTTGTATTGCTAAAGGTACCGATGACGTAAGGACGGTTGTTCGGACCGATCGCTTTGGTGGTGACAGGTATCCCTGTTATCGGGATGTCGTCTACACCGACGCGGAGCCAACTGATGCCGAAAGTCATTTTATTGGCATGTTCTTTTGACTTATTATCCTTAAGGGAATATATAAAGCTTGCGACATTGTATGAGGCAAGGTCTGCAAGTGTGGCATGCATGAAATTGAATTCGTGGTGTGTCAGCTGCGCAATCCCGGCGGGGTTGTAGTAAGTTGTGCTTGCCTCATCAGCAATAGCGATAAATGCGTTTCCCATTCCTAACGGACGCGCGCCAGTGCCGAATGTTAGGAAGTCTGCTGTATACGTCTCCGCAGAAACCTTGGGCAGAACGCCAAATATAAAAAGGAGACATACAATGAATAATAGTAGGGGGTGTACTTTTCTCATATTTTCTCTGTAATCAATCTACTGCTTCGTCAAGTGTTAATTGATGAACTTGATAGGGTCGGGAATCGGCCAGTTTTATATAGTTGGCCTCCTACCATAAGCAACCCAACGGTAGGAGCGATCTCCGAATCGCGACCTACAATAATATGTTGACAAAGCACTACTTCAATTTCATCATTTTCAGAATATGGGTCTGGTCATCTTCATCATCATCCAGACTTTTAACGATCATCTTACCGTAATAGACACCGTTTGCGACTTCGTTTCCATCGTCATCTTTACCATCCCACTTCAGTTTGACAAATCCTGAAGGTGCTTCACTTTCCAGTTTCCGAATTAACCTACCGGTAAGGGTGTATATTTTGACAGTAAGCGACTTAGCAGGTTTAGTTAACTCACAGGTTATTGTGGTATTGCGCGTAAACGGATTGGGATAATTTAGAGGTTCCACCAACTGCAGAACATTATGGACATTAAAGGTAATCTCGCTCTCACCTTCATTACCATCAAGGTCACTTGCTACCAGTCGTAACTGATACTCACCGGGTTCAAGTTCAGGCGAATTATACGTCAATACCGCCTGATTTGATCCCGGATGCTGTGTTATTTTATAGTCAGTTTCAGCAATAGGTTCATACGCATCAAAACGTCCTAAAGCGAACGCAACAGGACGTGTGAGATTATCAATGCCGCGCGGGTCAGTGAGTGTTGCTTGGATAAGGGGTGCAGCATCAACCGATGAACCGGAAATAAAGTGCTGCTGGTCACCGATTGTCAACTGTATGTTCGGTGGCACCGTATCCTCACTATAAAGGCAAGTGATTGTACCTAAATAGGAGGTATCCGCTTGGACTGTTCCAACTTTAGCGGTATTAAACAGGAATCGGTCGCCTGCCCTAAAAGCATCCGGTCCCTGTGTTATGAGTAGCGTCAATCCATAATGTTTATATTCAAAAGGGGTACCGACTGTGCCATAGATAGGCGTTCCATTCTGTGTCAATACACCACTGTTTTCTCCTTCAATCTGAAATTGTGTTGGAGAAACAAACAGGATTAGCCAAGTATCTTGTGGCATAGACGTATCATCTGCTAAGTCGAGGTACTGAATTGTTCCGCTTCCAGCGTTCCTGTTTGAATAATAGGAGGTATAATATGAGGAACTCTGCTCACCGGATCCTTGAACTCGCGACATTCTAAAACCTAACTTATCGCCAAAACCGAAAGGTGTATCTCCACTTCTAATTTCAACAGTAAAACCAAGATTGTTGATAGAATTCTCCGGTATGTTACTATAACCGATAATATGCTGGTCTCTTGCGACTTCTTCTAATTTCTGTCCGGCCTCTAATTTCTGTCTATTGATGTTCCCAGTTATTTCATCATCAGAAACATCCGGTATAAATAACAGTCTATAAGTATGCGGTGTATTGAACAGCATCAACCAAGTTCCTATGTCTACTTCACTGGATGTAATATTAACTTTGTCAATTGCGCCATCTCCTACGTTTTCGGTACGAATTTTAGCTACACGTGTTGATGTATAGATGCTGCCATTCGTTTCTCTCTTGATTTCAGATTCAAGACGGACCCAGTTTGCTATCGTATTGAGCCAGAGATATATCCCGATGTTGTTTGACCGTTCTTCTAAAGCGGTGGTAAGGGTTGTCTCCATACTTTGCGTTTCAGTGGACAAATCTGCATCTGTCCCAAAAAGTTCCTTGATCACGTTCTGTTGAAGTGCAGTAAAATCAAAATCAAGTTCAAGGGTTACAGGTGTTTGGAGTTTGAACATAGAGCGGTCTATTCCATCCTGCTTTGTACCTGACGATTCTCCTGTATCCAAGTGCAAACGATAACCCAATAAACCCCATCCTGCTTTGTACCTGGGCGTCGGCAAAGTTACGGGGAGCAGTGCACCTTCTTTTTGCTCGCTACTGATATGTGGCCATGTTAAATATGGGGGTAGGTGTGGCGTGGTGTCGTTGTTATATAAAGATGGCACCTCACCTGTTCCACCAAGGTAATAGGCTAAATTTGGGTTAGTCGTTTCTGATACAATAGGTAATGTCGTCAAAACTAATGGGTTGCCAGTTGACATGATTTGCGAGTTGTCATTAATAACACCTACCGACGTTAATATCCGTATACCGCCATCAACACTTTTCACACTTAATGGCACGTCTCCAATGATGTCACTTGAAACAGTAAGTTGTCTGTATCCGATGTTATCCTGTTCCTCATTTTCCAACACTTTACCGACACGGGTGGGCGGGTTGGGTAATATTAAATCTTCAGACTCGCTAAATACGGGATCAACATATACAAACACGTCATGTATACCATTACGTAGAGATATGGGAATAGAAACAGTCGCTATCGGATTGATATTAAGGGGTTCAGGTTCATAGGCAATAGACTGTTGAACAAGCGGATTGTGCACGATCCAATCCGATGGAGATATCTTTGTGCTGCCGAGTAGATGTGCATCCGAGTCGACAATATTGTTCTCATCTATATCCGGATTCCCGCTAAAAAATGCCACTTCAATATCAACGTCGGAAAGTCCTACCTTCTCAAGTAGATCAGGATCAGTTACGGCTTCATTCCCTGTCCCAGTCCAGTTAAATATGTTGCTGGCTGTCAATTCAATATCAGCTGTCAGATAACGTTTGAGCGAACCGGCATCGTCTGTGTTGAAGGTATAGTTGATCTCTTGAAAATCTGAGAAACGTCTATTATAGACGACAGAAAGGTTGGGATAAACATAAGGGTAGAACCGAAAATAATCAGAAGTAACAACATTACCGTCCGCATCCGTAACCTGTATATCATATCGAAATGCGGATCCGTCGGTTGGCGCGGGTAGGGGTTGCGGTAGTTTCCACCACCTGGCAGTTGTTGATGATGCCGTTGCTATTTTAGAAAATGCTGATTCTGGGACTGTTTCAGTAGGTTCAAGGAACACTCTGTTATTAGTCGGGTTCAAGCGATTCCGCCATTCTAACATCACAGAAACCGTTTCGCTGCTATCGTCAGAAACGTATGCAAAAATATCGATCATATCTTGACCGGATGGATTTGTAATCACTTGTGGAATAATGTCAAGTATCTTTGGCACTTCTACCGTAAATCCATCACCACCGACAGCGATTTCAGTTGCGTTTTCAGCATAATACTCTACATGTGCGTCTCCTCGTGAGATGTTAACTGGCACGTCAATTTCGATCTCTGGATACCTCCCGCGTTGCACCTTTGACGTTTCAGTTACGACGACATCACCGGAGTAGTATTCCCGTTGTGCACCAGTTTTGTCAACGCCGACAGATTGTTGACCGGGAAAACTCACCTTAACTGTTAGATCACCATCAAAGCTCGTGTTCCGTGTAAAAACCTTCTTACCGAGTGCATAATCATACCGTGCGGTTTGAATGTATCCGGAGGCAATTTTGAGTGTATCACCTGCTTTAACGGTCTTCGTCTGAATTGTTGGAAGGATTTCGTATTCTGCCATAGCGATCTGCAACGCCGGATCGCCAAATAAGGTATATTCAAGCATAATATCCAATTGGGATGTACCTGCCGTTAATAAATACTCAAGTTTAGAATCGAAACTCAGCGGTCCGAGTTGCCGGATATCCCGCTGGAATAACATATCAAATATGATTCTGTTAAGGTCTTCGTTTCCACTACCGTAAGTCAGTCGTGTTGCGCTGAGCATACCGATAATTCCGCCTCTCTCCTTCCGTAGCATTTTCTCTGCCATACTCGGTTCACCGGGTGCGTCAAAATATCCGTTATAGCAACTCAACACAAGCATAAAAGGTATCTGTTCAGTCTCTTGTACCTTATCTACGGATGCGTTCCCGAAAATGGCTTCGTGTGTCCAGACGATTCTTCCCCCATGACCAGCATATTGTGCGATAGCTGCGCCTTCACCTAAAGCGTTGATGATTCTATCTCTGGCAACGTGTCGTGGCAGTGCGTCAGAGAACTGCTCTGGGTTCGCTTCTACTTCATCTATCACATCTTCAAGGTAAATTTCAACGGTTTCATACCCGAGTCGTGTATGGTCTTTGGCAATTTCGTTAAGGCTCTTCTTGAAAATATGATCTCCCGGATTGCTTACCTCATCATCAGCAACGGATATAATTCGGCGTCTCCATGCCCCGTTAGGTCGTTGACCTTCATACTTGATAATCTTGTCTACGACGGTATCCGCCTCCTCTACAGTTTCAACACTTAATCTACCGAGATAGAAATCTACAAATTCATCATGTCCAGAGACTGTAGCATACCAATGATCAGCAGATGTTCTGCCAAACGAGTCTGTTGTAATATAGTGAGGCGGTATATACCCTGCGACTTCTGGCGGTTCAAAATGTATCTCCTTATCTATTCCCCTGAAGTCATAAGTTCCATCTCCTAAAAATACGAGATATGAGAGTGCGGGGGGTGTCCAATTATTGTATGCGTAAGTGAGGAAGTTTTTTATCCAGACTGGATGGACTTTTCCATCCCCAAAAGTGTTGTATATATCATTGATGTCAACAACTTTCGTGCGGTATCCACCACCTTGTGTCGTGGAACGCCAGTTTGCCAACCTGTCAGCTGCCTCACGAAACCGTTCATGTGCAATGATCATGTAATCTGCCCCGTTCAGTGTACTACGTAAATCACTCGGTGGAACAGCCTCAATCTGAATAGGTGTACGAAGTCCTGCATCTGAAACGGCTATAAACTCCGTAGTCCGGTTGTCTGGTATCTGGAATGTCGCTGTGTATGTGTTGTTCGGTACAGATCTCAGGTCTCCAGCATTTATTGCGCTAAGCCGTGTTTGCATCTCCTTATCGGTTGCATGACGGGTTACATCTACACCTTGAAGTTTAGCAGTGAGTGTGTTTCCATCTGTTTCAAAAACGATTATATCAGGATTAAGAAACCCATCAATACGGAATTGGTGTATAACACCTTTCTTTTCATCTTCTTGTCCTGTCTTGATAGGTGTCCCAAAGCGGAGTTGATCATCTACCGCAAAAAAGAGACGCGTATAGTCAACCCAGAACCTATTGAGATAGATGTGATACGGATAACGGGTTGTATCCTCTTCAGTAGTCGTATCTATCCGTGTTAGAGAGAGGACATTCATTTCCCCCTGTGATGCATCTTTAAGATTATTCCAAACTTTTAGGTTTTCTGAGAGTGTTACCTGTGCCTGACTGTCCCATATAGCATGGTCAATTCGCACACTATTCACGGCAGCATAGATTTCATGCGTTACGGGTGTTCCGCCTTGTAAAACGACCTGTATCTGTGGTGGGTCAAAACTTTTCGCGATGTCATAGAGTGGAAATTCAAGCCGCAGTTCCCCAATCTCGCTTGAGTTTTTGATACCGTCCCAAAACCAAAAGTCCAACGCATCAAACCATTTGTGTTTTTCTCCTCCCGAGACGATTTCTGGATGGACAAATTCCAAATTGTTTGTAAGGTGATCTTCCTCAAAAACAACACGCGATCGGAAGGTCGGCACCTGAACAGCAGTTGCATCGCTTGGACTTGCTTCAATCTGCGCCACTCGACTATTTTGCTGGCGTGACGGATATTGTCCACCTGACATCACGCTTAACCAGTAGATATTCCATATTGTATATGCGTTCTTTTTATGGGGGTTATCCGGATCAGTGGAACTGTGCGCTAAGAAAAAAATCGCATCTTCCGCATCAAAACGCTTATCGCCTGCACCACTGACATAGATAGGTATGTCCTGTTCACCGTGGGTAAGATGCAGATTCCGAGGATCAACACCTATTAGGTCAATACCCCAGTCTGTCTTCAAAGACGCTGCTGTTACATTGTAGATTCCTGTTTCATCGATATAGAGTTTATATCGTGTCTGTTCTGTTTCGGTAAACAAGCCTGGGGCAGACGGTGCAGCCTTGAGTGAACCTATATTTGCACGTGTAGGACTATTTATATTGCCACTTATTCCCATACCTGCGTTAAAGATTCTACGGTAATCCAGATAGTTGAGAATATGCCTTGCAAAAGTCTTTTCAAAAGGAGATGCCGCTGGTGCTGGAATCGTGTTTACAGCAGTACCGATGTGTTGTACAGGCATTTGTGTACGATAGGGGATGGAAACGGTGAGACGGTTATATGAACGCAGTTCACGGGTGCCACGATTGTACTGGACTGGATGCAAAGCTACGGTGATAACACGTTGGGAACGGATGTATCCATCCATCTCTATCCGGGCAAGAACTGCTGGATACAAGTCGGCATCGGAATGCCTATTATATAAGAGATCTTTCTGGCTGTGATATAGTCTCACGCCGTTCCGCTTTTGCAAAGAACCGGCGTTAACGACTATATTCAGATCGTTCAATTCTGCGTCTGGTGGAACAGCTAAAAGCACACGTGTAACGGGTATTTTTGGATATCCTGGTTCTTGAATCCAACCACACGCAGCATAAGATACGTTGTGGTATATACCTTGCTGTGCTGTGTTCCTATCAGGTTCAACTGCTGTAACCTCAAGTTGTGGCAGTTCGAAATTAATGGTGATCTCGTTTGCAGTGGTTATTTGCGTGACATCCGCAACCGCAGCAACACTAAAGCAGAACAAGACTATTGCAAATATCACACAACGTGTATACAAAACGACTCATCTCCTATTGCGATGTTTATATTTAGTTGTTACCTGATTTACTTTTCTTCACAATTCATCATCTATATTTTCAGAATAATCTTCCCAAAATTACGATTATCTTCCATGTATTCATGTGCTTGACATGCTTGTGCTAACGGGAATACCTTGTCAATGACGGGTCTGAGTGTTCCGTTTTTTAGCTCTGGCAACCATCGTTCTACAAATCGTTGTGTGATTGCTATTTTTTCATCCAGCGATTGCGGTCTCATTACGGATCCGATCACCTGAAGTCGCTGTTTCATGAGCACTCCTAAATCTATGTCTGTGGTGGAACCCCCCATCAATCCTACTTGCAATAGTCGTCCCTTTACTTTGAGAATCTGCAGGTTGCGGTTTAGATAAGGTGCCCCGATAAAGTCTAAGACGACATCCACACCCTCTCCATCTGTCAATTGCTCAATTTCAGCGACAAAGTCCGATTGCTTATAGTTTATAGCTGTTGTAGCACCGAGCGTAATGCATTTTTCAATTTTCTCAGGTGTCCCTGTAGTGCCAAAAACTCGTGCGCCAGCGTGCTTTGCGATCTGAATACCTGCAGTCCCGACTCCACTTCCCCCTGCATGAATAAGGATTGTTTCTCCAGCTGTTAGTCGTCCTAAGGTAAAGATGTTTTCATTTGCTGTAAAAAACACCTCTGGTATTGCAGCTGCCTCTTCAAAACGCCATTTATCTGGTATCCGCATAGCCATACGGTAATCAAGCACTGCCTGTTCGGCGTATCCTCCCCCTGCAACAAGTCCAAACACGTTATC
The DNA here is from genome assembly GCA_965205065.1 of Candidatus Poribacteria bacterium. Taxonomy (GTDB): domain Bacteria; phylum Poribacteria; class WGA-4E; order WGA-4E; family WGA-3G; genus MSPOR6. The sequence goes on from CBDBFT010000001.1 coordinate 1,639,514, forward strand.
ATTTTCGTTAAATCCTTCCACCTCCGATCCTATAGCTGAGACTGTACCAGCAATTTCTAATCCGAGTATTTCGGATTCCCCTGGTGGCGGTGGATATGCCCCTCGCCGTTGTAGGAGGTCCGCGCGATTTAGCGCAGTTGCTTTAACGTCCACAAGTAATTGTGTTTCAGTTGGTTCAGGTGAGGGGACATCAGCCAATTGCAGTACCTCTGGACCTCCATCTCCTGTCCTAATAATGGCTTTCATCATTTTGTTCCGTCATAGTACCCCCTACCTAAAGGTAGGAGTTTGTGCTTCCTTTTCTTGATATGTGCATTCATACGATACGCAGATATGTTCTTTTTATACCTGCGATAATACCTACGCTGCAATGTCATGATATGCACATGGATGTGCCACATATCGTCAAGCATATTGCCTAACTTGATAGCGTTAGATTGACTCTGCAACTTGTATTTATACGTTTTTCTCATGGTATCCTACATCTATGAAGTTTCTACATCCCTTTGTGAGAGATGCGTTGATGCTCACAACACCAACGCTGATGTAGTCTAAATATAATACCATATATTTATTAGATTGTCAAGTTTGTGTTTTTATCGGACACTTTAGCCGTCTACATCCCGCAAACTAAAGCCTGTGGATTTGACAGAAGATGTTAAATGGACAGCCCTGATGCGTTTCTGTTCCTTACTGGTTATACATTAGAAGAATTTACGGAACTATTCCCTGATTTTTCTTATTGTTTTTTAGAATATATGCAAACACATACCCTTGATGGCAAACCCCGCAAAAATCAGAGATATAAACCGTATAATCTGTGATTTAGTTATGGAAACTTGCTGTAGTTTACACAACCTCCGACTAAACTTTAGACCCTGGCGTTATGAAACTCCTATTATTTAATTCATTTATGAAAAGAAGAGGGATACTGTTGTGTTTGAAATTCAGGAAGATGAATGAACGATTGAAGAAAGATCTGTTGTGCAGGGTATCACTGACTGCCCTCCGAAAGTCGGATAGTACCACATCGTGGATCTCTATGTAAAAAAAAGCTAAAGAATTTTAGATGAAACGGATATATTAATTAAATACATTTAGCTAATATCCTTTATCGGTTCACATTATTATTAGGAGGTAAAACCGATGACAGAACAAAGAGGTCCGCATAACAGAGGCAAATGTCCATTCTATGTTGTTCCACAAAATCCGCTTTCTGCGGAATCGTCAATACACCACTGTGCCGATTGTGCCGTAGGCAACAATGCACAGTTGAGAAGTTTTAAAGAGGATTTGCGTCAACTTGCATTTTTGACAGTGTTGGAAGAAACACCGAAGTATGACCGAGATCACCCCAGTGGCGCGAGTTATATTACGTTCATTAAGGCGCGTGTCTGCACTCGGCTCTGGTCAGAACGTAAAAAAGTATTGCTTCAGAGTCCTTTTACGCATCAAGAAGATATGGATGATGACGCTAACTGTAAACATAATCCGTTGGTTGATAACTTAACCGCACAAGCGGGTGCAATAGAGGATGTAGCAGAAACCGTGACACACCAGATAGAAATTGAAACCTTACGAAAGCACTTGCCTAAATTAATGAATAGACTGACACAAAAGGAACGCACCGTGATTGAAATGAAGTTTTTCCAAGAGTTTAATGGAGCAGAGATAGCCGAAATCTTGGAAGTGTCAAAAGGACGCGTGAGCCAGCTCACCAAATCTGCACTGGAGAAACTTGGCAAAGCATACTTAGCCGCACTTGAAAGAGTACGAGGTAATCCGTATCGTGATACTGAACAATAATCTAACGAATGTTTGTATTTTTACAGAAGCGTTGTTTCGCCTTCCTGAGGAATGCCAAACGCGCATTCTGCAAAACCCGTTTTTGAATGTACTTTTTATTATGTTTTTCTCACTTAAAAAGAATTTGCGAAAAAAAGCTAAACTTTTTCTGGTGAAACGCATGTTAAATAGTATAAGGGTGATTTCCAACGTAGTATGAAGAACTGTAGATTTTTGACGAAGGTATTGTAATTAGTGGACATTAAAAATAATGATACTACAAAGTTCTTGTAGGAGTGATCTCCGAATCGCGACTTAACGTTCTGATAATCAGAAATCGGAGTTCCCGACTACATCTCAAAGTGTCCTGTTAATTCAGAAGTTTACTATAAATAAGGCGATTATACTACTTCAAAGGAGTAAGAAAATGTTAAGATTTAGCAAAGGATTAATATCAATAATCCTGTTCTGCACTATAATTCTGCTTGGGTTTATCAACACAAGTAGTGCCGATATTGAGATTGAGGCATTAGAAGTTTACCCCATTTTAAGTTCCACTGATACTTTTTATATGCTTGTATATGTGCAAACGAGTGAACCGTACCATGGCATAGACTATTACCTCGATGATACCTGGATAGAAAGAGCTTATGGTAATGGTGAGCGAAAGATTGACTATCTCTGGTATGATGAGAGTGATTTTGGCGGCAAGTTGACAGGCACAAAACATACACTTAAACTGAGTGTGATGAGTCTTACAATCTCGACAAGAAGTAAGATTGAGAAAGGGTGCTTGATGGAGGGGATCGTTCCCCTCCATTACATTACATTTAGGGAGAAAAACGATGCGTTTATTAACAACCAGTCTGGTCATGCTGCTATGCTTCGGAGTGATAGTGAATGCTAAAATCCTTTTTGACGCGAGTCCCGATGGACAGTCCGGTATCTATGTGATGGATGATGATGGCAGTAACATCACATTGTTGACTGAAGGGAACAGAGCGGGATATGCCAATTGGTGCCCGAACGGTAAAAAAATCCTGTTTCGGAAGCAGGTGAGGGAAGAAGGCGTTCGCCCGCAGTCTTACGGGTATGCCTTTTTTATCATGGATACGGATGGCACAAATCAACAACAGATCACGAAAACAACAGATAGGGGGGAGAAACGTGAATATGAGGGAGGAGGTGCTTTTTCACCTGATGGCAGGTCTTTTGTTTTTAATCACATTTACCAAAAGCCGCATGCTCACGGAAGTGCTCCTCACGGTAGTGTCAGACAATACAACTTTAAAAGTGGACAGGTTACAACGATAGCCGATGATGTCAGTATGACGGCGAAGGATTGGTCTCCGGATGGCAGGTATATTGTGTATTCTACATCACGAACTATAGGTGGACAGGGAACGACTATTTGGGTGATGAAGCCTAATGGCACACAGATTAGACCGTTTATCCCTATGCCTCAGGAAGTAGGCCCTGGAGGATTGATTATTCATAGATGGTATCCCAAATGGTCGCCCGATAGCCAAAGGGTTCTTTATATACAACACGAATATACTTGGGAAGTGGAGAAACAGGAGGATGTGACATTTATCCACCTTATCCATAAGGCATATCGCTATATTATTTGCGACAAAAACGGCAGCACCGTCCAAGAGTTGGATATACCCTCCAACTTGAACTGTGGGAATTTAGACTGGATGGGTGAAGATGGTAAATCGGTCATTTTTACTGCCCGCCCCGTCTTACTCGACGTAATACGTCCCGTTGGAACACCAGTACAGAATTTTCATATTTACAAATATGATCTTGAGACAGACGAACTCACACAACTCACACATGATGCATTAAATTACGAGACGGTAGACTGGATTAGCGATGATGTGCTGTCGGTTACGCCTGCTGGGAAAAAAAAGACCCAGTGGGGGAACGAAAAAAAGTAAAAATTGCATCTTGAAAGGATTTTAGTTAGATTACTCAAGCTGTTATCTATAAGTTGTCCTTGTTGTCCACAGAGTTGTATTTTTATAAACAGGGCAGAAATCATCAAGGTTTACCAACTTTTTCCTAAGAATCTCGTCTAATCTAACAGAATGATACGCGATTTATAATTAAAAATAAGCCTTAGGAGAATCCCGATGTCAAAAATCGTTCAAAAGACATTACCGAGTCATTTTAATCCTGTAAAGGCAAAATTGGCATATATGGACGAATGTTTTAGTCAACTGCATAGCGGTTTGCCAGCAGACAAAGACGCTTATGTAGATGCTGATAAACTCACACATTCTTATATCAAAAGTTGCTTTCTGATGATTGTGCAACGCGCTGTAGACATCAATAACGCGATTATAGAATTTAGTGGTCAACCACCACCCTATCAAAAACACCAAGGCTTTCGTGCTGTCCAAGAGAGTGGGGCAATTGATGTTGAGACATTAGATTTCTTTGAACACGCCATAGTCTGCTATCAGAAAATATCAAACCCTTATGAGGGATTACCACCTGACGAACTCTACGATGTATCTTCAAAACTGCTACATTACGGTAAGTCTTACACGCGTCAGATCAACGCGTTCTTTGAAGATACAACGTAGAATGCTCTGTCAAGTTTTATCTTGTCGGTCTCACATAAAATAAGTCGGACTGAAGTGGTATCTTCAACCCGACTTTGGACTTAGACAGCACAAAATGGTGCTAATCATATTTAACAATTCCACCTGTTCCTTTGATTTGGAAGTCCGGTTTTACTAAGACTTTAACTTGGGGTTCTTCATTGAATCCACTGGGATAGAGCATATAGGAAATTCGCAATGGTAAATGTTTTCCTAAATCGGCGAACATTTCCTCAGGTTGCTTAAATATTATCATATTACTCATTTGGGTTTGGTAGGCAAACCAATACTTGAGATTAGTATGAATTTCATTATTATAGGTCATACTACCTGTTGCTACATCAATAATCTTGAGACGAACTTTACTTGTTGCCCCTTGTTCTGTAGTGATGTAAGTAGATGTTCCTGAAATTCCTGTCTGTCGTCCCAGTCGTTGGTGATGTGCGTCGTTATCCTCACGTCTCAGTTTTGGTTTTGTAACCCTTCCTGTAATAATCCAATCTACACCGAGTGCTTCTCCTACTCTTGCTGCTAATGCTGGGTCATCAAAAACATCATTTAGTGTAATGCCGAGTTCATCTATCTTTTCCCCTACAGGTCGAATTTTATCCGATACGTCATAAACCCACTCAATGTCTTTTAAAATGAGCTCAAATCGTGTAGATAGATTAACACTAATTCTGCCGCCAAGAGCCTTTGCTTCTTCTTTCTCAGCGAAGAAGGGTGTAACAGCAATTTTCTTTGCCTCGGTAAATGTCGGTATCGTCTTTATATCCTCGCTACCAAAGCATCCCACAAGTGAAACAAGAAGTAGGGATATTAGTAAAAAACAAAATAAACGCATAATAGTGAATGCCTCCTTGATAATACTATAGTTCAACCCACAATCCATCTGTCAAAGAGTCTATCATAAATTGTAGAATTTAGTCAAGCAACAATTAATATTGAATGATGCTCAAAGATGCACAATCTAACAGAATGTGCTACAAAGAGGCACAATCTAACAGAATGATGCTCAAATACGCACAATCTAACAGAATGATGCTCAAATACGCACAATCTAACAGAATGTGCTACGGCGAAGGTATTGGTTAATTTGGATTAAAATAGCAACTATGCAACCGCCAATGCCCGCACCTCTCCGAATTCATGTGTCAATTTTGTCCAAGAGTCTCCATTGTCTTCACTCAGAAAAAGTTGACCGCTGACACTACAGGCGATCAGCAATCCATCAACATCTGCATTATAACCGAAACACCAGATGGTACTATTTGCGGTTATTCCGATATCAGAACGTTCCCAACGTATTGCCGTTGCGTCTGCAGCTTGGTTAGAATCTTGCATATAGAATATTCCGCCTTGATCACCGGGTGGACCGTTTCCTGCCCCGATAAAGACTTTGGCATTATCTCCGTTCAAATAGAACGCAGCACGGCAATAGGGCCACGGAAAATGCTCACGCACCTTCAAAGGTGTCCAATGGTGCATATCTGTCGTGATACAAACATCGTTATTTGTTGCTGCGACGAGTGTTTTCTGTTCACCCGGTACGACAGTTAATCCATGAATATCTTGACTGCTCAATCCTTCACTTCGGTTATCCCATGTTTCTCCGCCGTCGGTACTAAGCCGCATGCCATCAATTTCAATGCCAGCATATACAGTATCATAGTCTTCTGGGTCAATAATGATGGTTGTCACACGTGGAATAATAGGAATTCCTTCACACTCTTGCGCGAGCTCAGCATCGAGTTGAGTCCAGGTCTCACCCGCATCTGTCGTCTTGTAAAATGCTGATGGACATGTACCAGCATAGAGTGTACCTGCTGTAGTCGGGTGGATCGCAAGCGACCACACCTCTTTACTATCCATATCACTTGGTAGATGTCTCCAAGAATCACCACCATCCGTAGTTTTGACGACACCTTTTTCAGTACCTGCATAAAGTGTTTTTGAATCTGCTGGATCAACGACAATGGCACGAATATCTGCTTCGGGAAAGATTCCGTTGCTTGCGCGATTCCAGGTTTTACCTATATCTTTACTACGCCAGATACTCTGGCCAACTGTTCCTGCATAAAGCGTACTTGCCATATATGCCTCCTCAAAAATTATCAGTATTCGGTTATGGATTCATTTAATATTCCATCATCAATTAATGTTTCCCCTCGTTTAATTGTCCATTTTACCTTTTCTGTTGCTATATCAGGTTTGAGATTGAAAGCGTATCTGTATAATGCAGTTTTCTCATTTTCAAGATATATCATCGGTTTTGCCTCAAGTAGTTTACGATTTTGATATGTCAGTGTTACAGTGAAGGCATGCACAGCTGCAGGTTCATTTGACACTGCGATTATTTCCCAATAGTTTGGATGTATCGGGTTCGGGAGTACGTGTGTCGTGTAAGAGCCTAAATTACCTTCAAAAATATCATAATCGTAAGCTATAGTCTGTTGTGCAAAACTTGCGTTCTCAACCTGTAAACTCGGTATCACCATCAATCGCTGGATACCAGTTCCAAAAGTAGGTACATCCAGTGAAGCTGTGCCGTCAACAGTTCTAAAAGGCACTTTTCCAACGACTATCTCACCTGACGTGTGTAAATAAGTTGCCTTGACATCTATAATTGCCAGTGACATATTTAGCTGGCGTTGTGTTGATAATCCGAGTGTTAAACCAGACTGTCCAACTGTTGCTACTTTACATTCTATAGCATGTGCACTAAAATTTGCAAGTCTTCTATTTTTGCTATTAGCAGGATAACTCACATGTTCAAATTGAGGTTGGATAGACAGAACGATTGAATTATACCGATAAGGGTTTTCAACAGTGCCAAGAGTCCGCCATGTCGTTAGATAATTCGCCACTTTCCAGTCTGAAAATATGTCAGAAAACGACTTATTTATGCCTCGTGTTTGTAACGTTTGTGTAATGCCGGGTATGCCATCTAATGGATTTTTGGCGAGTGCAGCTACAGTCTCAGTTCCACCATACTGATCATGAATATATAACATGAACAGAAAAGCGGCACCGTAGTGTGCAAGTAAGTTTGTGTCGGTCTGCTGAGTCCAGTCTATAAGAGAGGTATTCGGTGCTTTTTGAAAGGCATTCACATGCTGGTGGAGGTTATAACCGCATTGAGATGCTGCGTAATCAGCACATCCTTCGTCAATCCAAATTTCCTCGTTTGGGGAATGACGCCAATGGATAAGATGTTGAAGTTCATGTGCAATAACAGAGTGCCAGCTAAATATGTCACTGGCACTGGTGTTTGGATGATGGTTTCTTGAGTTGATATAGATAATATCGGCTTCGTTGCTATGGACTGGACCGAGTGCAGGATGATGCAGTCGACCGCTATACTGATCAATCGGCATGAAATATCCAGCAGTGGTGTGACTTCTGCTTCTATCAAGTATATTAAGAAGAAGAATAATGACTTTATCATTCTCATCAACATCTGGAGGCGGACCGAAATCGTCGGTTAAAATCTCGTATATACCGCGTCGTGGGTCTGCGGGTGTAGCGGAATCAAACGCTCTTTGAACAGATTGGACTGTTTGTGTTGTAATGTTTGTTTGCCATTCAGAATCTTCTACGAAGATATAACAGTGGTTTCCACTTGCCCGTAATGTAGCATTGATGGCATACTGCTGTTTTCTGGCGAAATCAATAGCGAAAAAAGAACGTTGGAATCCGACGTTAAGTGCTGGTGCTGCGGGGTGTCTTGGAGCAGTTCCCAGATCAGTTGAAGGTTGTAAGACTAAACCTTCTTTCAGGAATGGCACCTTTATAATATGATAATGGCAGCGGAATGCATGACTGGACTGCGCGGCAAAATGCATAGCCAGTGGTATAGCAAGGGGCAGCGTTAGCAATAGAACCTTGACGATGATTTTTTGCATTTTCAAATATAGTTCTGTAGGCGGAGAATGGTTAAATGGTATTTATACCGTTAATTTGAACGCCGTTCCCGACTGAACGTTTTGCTGAGCAGGAATCGGCCATTTTTATAAAGTTTGCCTCCTACTATTGGCTGAGTCGTTCCTTTACTTCAGCATTTTCTGGTTCAATCGTTTGTGCTTCTTTCCAAACATCATGTGCTTTATCAGGTTCACTGTTCTTTAGGTAAGCATCCCCGAGATGTATCAATATTATCACATTTTTCGGCGATTGTTGTATTGCTTTTTCCAACATAGTAACAGCTTCTGCAAAACGTCCCTGTTTAAAAAACACCCATCCGAGACTATCAAGATATTCCCCTTTTTCTGGTGCTTGTTCAAGTGCCCGTTTTATTAGAGCCTCAGCCTCATCGAGTTTTGTTCCCTTCTCAGCATATAGATATCCGAGGGCGTTGAGTGCATATTCATGTGCGGGTTCAAGTGAAAGCGTTTTTCGCAAATACGTTTCTGCGTTGTCAAAGTTCCCCATAGATTGATATGCTGAGGCAATTCCATATATTGCACCTATATGTTCATCGTCGTTTGCCAGAAGTTGTGTAAAAGTCTCCTCAGCATTTTCATATTTTTCAAACAGAAGATAGACGTTGCCTAAAGCATATTGTGCGTCAACGGCTAATCTTCTGTAAGTAGCTTGTCGCCGCCTGTTATCAGACTGGCTTACGATTGCTAAAGACAAGTATATTGCCCGTCCAAGGTAAATTTCAGCGTCAGTGATGAGTTTCTGCCCTTTATAATTTTTGGCAATAGCTTCATTTTGTGCTGTCCAATTTTCATCAGTTTGCATACGATATGCGAGTTCCTGCAGCACTAATCCTAACCCCAAGTTACTTCTCACGTCCTGGGGTGTTAATGCCAAGATTTGCTCAAACGTTTTCTTTGCCTCTTCTAAAAGTCCACTTTTGAGGCTAAGAAATCCCATAGCCTTAAGCGCATCTGTATCGTCCGGTTTAATTTTGATAACGCGTTTGTATGCTTCAATAGCTTCCTCTGTTCTATTTAATTCCTGATAAAGATCACCAAGTTTTTTATGAAAAGAAGGCTCAAAAGGCATAATACGTGTTAATGCTTTGAGTGCTTTTTCCGCAGTTTCGTATTCACGAAGTTGGAACGATAAATCTGCCAGCATCTGTTGCGCAAAAAAGTGTGTTGGGTCTAACTCAGCCACTCTTTTAACAGTATCCAATACTTTAGTAATATTTTTCCCTTGTGAAATATATGCCCGGTGTGCCAGAATCTGAGCGAGTTGCCATGTTGCAAGTATATTAGAATCGTCAATTTCAAGTGCCTTCTCCATATCAGCCTCAGCACCAGGTACATCCTGCATTTTGTAACGCAATTGTCCTCGTCTATAATAAACATAAGCAGAATCTGGAGACAGTTTTACCAATTGGTCGTATAGCATTTTAGCTTGCCTCAGATCTTTATTGAAACTTTGCAAGTAGACTGCATGCATCAGTTGCGTATAAACCTGCTTTGCTGTTTGAGATTCTTCGGTGAGTGGTACCTGTTCATCAGGTTCTGCTGTCGTTACATCTTGTGCATTTGCTATCAATACTATTGAAAGAAGGGACAAGACAGCAAACAGCACTACCCCCCCTTTTATAATAGATGGCGTTGTTCTTATGCATAACTTATTGTTCATCATTTTCTCCTTTTCTAATTCACTGATACTCCCACGTCTAAAGTCGTGGGGTTCTTGCTTCATTTAACCCATAGGTGTAAAGTTAAGAAAACGGTTGCATTATTCTGAACACCTTGTTGGTATTTGTTGCGGCTTCTATCTGATTCTATAGACATAGCACTCCGCTGGAGTGCAAGAAGTTCCGCAACCTATTTCTATAAACATATCGTCCCTACGGAACTGAAGAGGGTTTGTATAACGTTTAACTATAAACATATCGTCCCTAATGAAGATTAAGTTATTAATTGGGTAATACGCGGGCGGGGAAACCCCGCCCCTACGAAACCTTACTCCTACGATGAGTCATATCAGTAGAATTACCTGATTATTTATTTAATCTTCATACGGGACTGAAGAGGGTTTCTGTCATCAAAAATTCCTTAACTTTACACCTATAGGTTCTTGCTTCATTTAACCCTGCTTCTATACAGACTCGGCATCAGAAATCTTGGCAACGTCAACGAGTGTCTCGCCATCACTTAAACTCATAAGCCTTACCCCTTGTGTTGTCCTGCCTATTGAACGAATATCGCTAACTGCCATACGTGTGATATATCCGGTAGAACTAATAAGTACAAGTTGATCTGACCTTCTAACGAGTTTTGCAGAAACAACCGCTCCATTTCTGCTTGAACGTTTAATTGCTGTCAACCCAACCCCACCTCGTTTCTGTGCACGATAGGCTGCTAAACTTGTCCGTTTACCGTATCCGTTTTCAGTAACCACTAGGAGCGAATCATTCTCATCTGAGGAACATGCCATACCTACAACGAAATCCTCTTCACCGAGACGGATACCCCGCACACCGCGCGTACGCCGTCCCATGCTTCTAACGTCCGATTCATTGAATCGGATAGAATTTCCGTTGTGACTCACTAAAATGACATCATAGGCACCGTCGGTAAGTTGTGCTCCGATGAGTTGGTCATCTGCGTCTAAATTGACTGCAATGATACCGCTGGAGATAGGATTTCGGAAATCCCGCAACGGACTTTTCTTTACGATACCGTTTTTTGTTGCCATTAGGATATAGTGGTCCTCTTTAAACTCCCGCACAGGTAAAAGGGCAGTGATGGTCTCTGCTTCACTCAATTTCAGTATATTTACAGCTGCCCGTCCAGCTGCGGTACGCGATCCTTCCGGTATTTCATAAACTTTCAAGAGAAAACATTTGCCAAGGCTTGTAAAAAAGAGGAGGGGTTGATGTGCAGTTGCGATAATCAGTTGTTCCAAGAAGTCTCCATCTTTAGGGTTACCACCTTTGATGCCGACACCGCCGCGATTTTGTGTACGATAGGTATCCATCGGAATCCGCTTCAGATAGCCGGAATGCGTTACCGTTACCACCATCTCATCATCAGCGATGAGGTCTTCCATTTCGAAACTCTTGACTTCATCAACGATCTCCGTGCGCCGTTCATCGCCATGTTCCTCCTTCAACACCTCTAATTCTTCACGTATGATGTTGGTAACGAGTTCTTCACTATCAAGGATCGCTTTGAGTTCCGCAATTCGTTCAACGAGATTGCTATATTCATCATTGATACGTTGTCGTTCTAAACCTGTTAACTGGCGCAAGGTTAACCCAAGTACCTCGTTCGCTTGCAGTTCAGTAAGTTCGTATTGTGTTTGCAGTTCTTCTCTGGCATCCTGCGGTGTCTCAGCAGTTTGCACAATCTCAATGACTTCTTCTAAATGCTCCAGTGCGATACGGTATCCCTCTAAGACATGCGCTCGGTGTTCACATCGTGCTAAATCAAACTGTGTTCGTCGCCGAATTACATCCCGACGATGTGCCAAATAGTGTTTCAAAATCTCAGGAAGTGTTAAGATTTTAGGCAACCCATCCACAAGACAGAGCAGAATAGCGTTATAATTATCCTGCATCTGCGTGTGTTTATAGAGTTGATTTAAGACAACCTGTGGTACTTCACCTTGCTTGAGTTCAATAACAACCCGTATGTTCTCATCAGATTCGTCCCTGATATCTCTAATCCCTGTTATCGTGTTACTATTTACAAGTTCAGTCATCCGTTCAAGGAGTCTATTTTTCTTAATCTGATATGGAATTTCGGTGACGATAATCTGTTCACGATCTCCCCGAACTTTACTGTGTGTTACCGGTTCAATATCCACCTTGGACCGGATCGTCATATTCCCTCTACCTGTAGCGTACATAGCCTTGATCGGTTTTTCACCAACGATAGTTGCGCCAGTAGGAAAATCGGGACCGGGGATGAATTCCATCAGTTCATCTACTGACGATTCTGGAAAATCCAGCATAAGCAGAAGCGCATCAACGACTTCGTTGAGATTATGTGGTGGCAGTTCTGTTGCGTAACCTACACCGATACCTGTAGTGCCATTGACAAGTAGGTTCGGAAGAAGACCTGGTAATACGACCGGTTCTTCCATAGAATCCTTATAATTCGGTTGAAAGTCAACCGTGTCCATTTTTATGTCGCGTAAAAGTGTTTCGGATATCTTTGCCAGCCGGCATTCTGTATAACGCATTGCCCCTGCGGGGTCATCGTCAATAGACCCGAAGTTCCCTTGTCCATCAATTAATGGATAACGCGTGCTGAATTCCTGTGCGAGTCCGACAAGCGTGCCGTAAATGGGACCATCGCCGTGAGGATGAAAATTCTTCATCACCTCACCGACAACAGCAGCACACTTATCATAAGGTCGGTCGTTGGTTAGATTGAGTTCTCCCATAGCGTAAATTATGCGACGTGCGCTCGGTTTCAAACCATCTCGGACATCAGGGATTGCCCTATTGGTATTGACACTCATCGCGTAGGTAAGGACTGATGTTTGTAACTCGGTATCAATTGATCGTCTAATGATGTTTTCTTCTTGCATTTGTTTCTCTTATTTCTTTAAAAACCGGCAGAATACGCGTATGGTATTCTGCATTGGTTAGGAAACCGAACCTACCGGCCTGGGACTTATACTATGCTCCATAAACGTCAAGTTCAACTTGTGTTCCATAACGTTCTATAAAAGCGCGGCGAGGTTCAACAGAATCCCCCATCAGTAGTGTGAACATCCGTTCAGCTTGAACAGCATCTTCAATGGTCACCTGTAATAGAACCCGTGCATCTATCTGCATCGTTGTTTCTCGCAATTGCTTCGTGTTCATTTCTGCAAGACCTTTAAATCGTGTAAGCGTTGTTCCGCTATTAGCACTTGATCTGAGGATTGAAAGAAGTTCTCCAACAGATGCTGCAAACTGCTGTTCCTCCGATTTATTGACAATACTAAACACAGAGTCATCCTCTGATGTCTTATTTTCAAAATCTTCGGGTTGAATTCCATAATCTTTAACACACTGAATGTGAGGTGAAAGTTCCGCATGTATTGAAGATGTAGATATCACGTTCCGTTGTAACATACTATCAAGTGAAGTATCTGGTGTAACATTTTCGACCTGCTCGCTGTTTTCTTCAGAAGTATCATCTGCATCATCTGCAAGTGGAAGTTCTGTTTGTTCGCCGCCATCTGCTTGACCTTGAAGTATATCCAGAACAGTCTCTACCCGATCTGCTTGCCCGTCTGACACAATGGTTGACAAAGGGGGGTCTGCTGCCGTAGGTTCAGGAGTTTCTTGTTCTTCAATGGGTTGCCATAGGTAAGCAATAAGTTCTTGACGCGATCTATTTCCGCGTATGCTTAAATCTGAAAGTCGTTTTTCAATACAGGAAAGTGCTTTAACACAAGCGATAGCCTCTTCTTCTGTATAGGCGTTATCCCGTTCTATTTTTTTTATCTCCAAAGATTTGGCTGCTGCTTCTAAAAGATATTCTTCCAACGCATTTTCATCTTGGAGATATCTTGCACTTCGTCCTCTTCTAATTTGGAAAAGGGGGGGCTGAGCAATGTATAAATGTCCTTCATGGATTAACTGCGGCATCTGTCGAAAAAAGAACGTCAAGAGGAGTGATCGGATGTGTGCGCCATCCACATCAGCATCCGCCATAATAATTACCTTTCCATACCGCAATTTTTCAAGTGAAAATTCCTCTGCTCCAATCCCGGTACCGAGGGCAGTAACAATGTCTACGATCTGTGCATTTTTTAATATCTTGTCCAGTCGTGCCTTATCAACATTAATCCCTTTTCCTTTTAGGGGTAGCACTGCTTGAAAGATACGGTCGCGTCCCTGTTTTGCGGGTCCCCCAGCCGAATCTCCCTCAACGAGAAATATCTCTGTTTTGCTTGAATCGCGTTCAGAGCAATCCGCGAGTTTGCCTGGCATTGAAGCGGAGTCAAGGACCCCTTTTCTCCGGATAAGGTCGCGCTGTTGCCGTGCTGCTTCGCGTGCTTCCGCTGCCCGGATGCTTTTTTGAACAATCCGCTTAGCGAGGGCTGGCTGTTCTTCCAAATACTCTTTCAAGTGCTGATTCACAATACTCATTACGATACCTTCTACCTCAGTGTTCCCAAGTTTAGACTTGGTTTGTCCTTCAAACTGCGGTTCTGGTACCTTGACACTGATAACAGCCATAATACCTTCTCGAATATCCTCACCGGTAGGCGTAATCTTTTCACCTTTCAGCAATCCATTATCTTTACTATAAGCGTTAAATGTGCGAGTCAAGGCACTTTTAAACCCGCTTTCATGAAATCCACCTTCTGTTGTCCGGATATTGTTTGCATAAGAGAATATATTCTCTGAATAACCGGTGTTAAATTGAATTGCGATCTCCACCCGCACATTGTCCGCCACACCTTCAAAATATATTGGGGTATTATGAAATACCTCTTTATTCTCATTTTGATAGATAACAAAAGAAGCGATTCCACCTTCATAGTGATAAACAGTTTGCACATCCTCCTCTGGTACCCCCTCTCTCAAATCACTGAATTTGATGCAAACGCCACGGTTCAGAAAAGCGAGTTCACGGAGCCGTTCTTTTAGGGATTTTCCTTCAAAATCGAGCGTATCAAATATTTCATGGTCAGGCATAAACGTAGTTTCTGTGCCTTCCTTTTTCGTATTACCGACAACTTCTACAGCCTTCGTCGGTATACCCCGTTTATAGTTTTGTTCGTAAAGTTGTCCATCTTGAGCAACTTGCACATTGAGCCATTCGGATAGTGCATTCACACACGAAGCACCTACACCATGCAACCCCCCAGCTGTCTGATATCCGACATCTGCCCGTCCATCGAATTTACCACCTGCATGCAATGTCGTCATGACGACCTGAAGGGCTGACACACCTGTTTGATGTTCACCAACCGGAATACCGCGACCGTCATCCCCAACAGTAACACTGCCATCTGCATTAAGTGTTACTCTGATCTCTGTTCCATGTCCTGCTCCAAACTCATCAATAGAATTATCAACAAGTTCCATAACAAGATGATGCAGACCCGCAGGCCCCGTACTCCCGATATACATGCCCGGTCGTTTCCGGACAGCTTCTAACCCTTCTAATATCTGTATAGATGATGCAGTATAATCATTAGCCATTAGGTATAAATCCTCTTTTTCAGGTTCGCTTTTGGTGTTCACATAATTGAGATACTACAGCAAACAATCCTGCGATTGTTCACATAATTTCAGTATACGTTGGCATTTTTCAACGTTTTGCTTAAAAGTTCGCGCGACGTTGTTTCAGTCACGAGTAAAGACAGAAGGTCAAGGTGGATTACATGGGAAGAATGTATAGTTTTCACTGATCAATCTTTCTGAGTGTAATATTATAACAAAATGTTAAAAATATATTGATTTTATTGACTTTTTACATTAAAAAATAGTATTCAATGATTTTCAGTTGATATTCCATACAAAAACCTATATCTTCTGTATTTATTCTAACATATATTAAAGTTATATGCAACCTGTTTTTTATCTATTTCAGGGTTTTTTAGATTTAAGAACATCCCGTAATTGAGATTTACTGAAAGTTAATGCAAAAAAGTAGGTGTGATCCCTTAATAGCACCATAAGCGTCAATTTAAGAGGAATTATACCCATGCGTCTAACCCGGTAGGTGCGATTTCCTAATCGTACAAGATTCGATGCATTTCATTATCTTTTTTTAATTCTCATTCTGCGGGTTCTTATGAGAACATTGGGTTAAAAAAAGGGATTTGAAAGTATCACGTAATTCAGCATCTTCTATAACCGAAACAGTATCTTCAATCTGATTCTCCATCTCAGGTGAAACAGATTTGATAACCTTTTCAGGTGTTCCTGTATCCGATCCAACAACACGTTGTGCAGATTTCTGCCCAAAATTATTTTTGCAAAAATCCGAATTGAAACGGAATTGAATATCAATGACCTTAACGTTGGCAGAAGATTTATGTCCATTTAAATTTTGATTTTGCTGTTGGGTTGCAAGTTTTTTCATTAGATGATCTTTCATCAAAGACAGTTCTTGGACAAACATGGGGTGGGATACTTCAACTCGTAATATTCCTCTTGATAAGGATATCGGTTGACTATGTTGTATCATTGGCTCACCGGCAATTGAGTCCCAGAGATTAAAAATACGTCTTTCATCGAATTTACCGAACCAGCCTCTATTCCGTATAACAGCATCCAAAACACCTTTAACTTTAAGAGTGCCACTCGGTTTATGTGAACTACGTCTGCGCCATCTTTTAAACCGCATTTACAACAACCCCATCTTCAACCATTAACAAATGAACATCTGATAATTCATCTCCCATCACATCTTTATCAGTCGCAGTTATCACAGTCTGTGCTGAAACACCTTGTAGATAGGTTAATAGATATGCTCGTCTTTTTAGATCTAATTCAGACAACACGTCGTCCAATAGGAAAAGCGGTGCGAAACCTGTAGACTCTCTTATAAACTCTAATTCAGATAACTTTAGTGCCAGGACGATGGTCCTATGTTGTCCTTGTGAACCGTAAGTTCGGGCAGTTTCACGGAATATCACGTCATCACCATTCAACGTTTCCAAAGCTAATGTAAAATCATCACGATGAGGACCGACCAATGTAATCCCACGGCGCACTTCATCTTTTCGCGCCTGTTCCAATGAATCCTGAAAACAGTCTGAAAGATTAGAAATATCGGAACTGACAGCCGCAACCCCCGGAACATACTGCAGCAAAAGACGTTCCCGTCCGCCCGTTAACGATAGGTGAGTTGCTTCTAAAACAGGACTGATAGAAGATAAGGCAGCGTGTCTTGCCGTAATTAAAGCAACACCCGATTCAACCAAAAGTCCATCCCACACCGATATTTCACTAACAGCTCCTTTTCCTATACTAATTCGCTTCAGTAAAGCGTTCCGATGTTGCAATATACCGCGATAACGTTGGAGTTCTTCCAAATACTCTCTGCTCAACTGCAATAACAGTAGATCGAGCCATCGTCTACGAGAGGTAGGAGAGCCTTTAACAATATCCAAGGATTCAGGTGAGAATACAACAACATGAAACTGACCGATCCAGTCTGATCGCCGGCGTTGCAATACACCATCAGTTTTAAGACGATACGCGCCTTGACGGGGTTTTACTGCCTCAAGTTTTACTAAAGCATTAGATTTCTTTCCACTTCGCAAATAACCTATAACCGCAAATCCTTCAGAAGTATGCCTGATTAAATCTGCAGTAGAAGTTGCCCGGTGTGATTCACCTGTACAAAGGAAATAAAGTGCTTCCAGTAGGCTTGTTTTTCCCATGGCATTTCTACCGACAACCAATGTTACTGGTGCATTGAATGATACCTCACATTCTCTGTAATTTCTAAAATTCCGGAGACATAGACGTTCCAAGTACTTATGTATTTTACAATTGCTATTGCTCATTTTATTCCGTTGGAATGTTGTTATGAATTGAAGACGAACTAAAGTATTTTGTATGCTCTAATTATATTATTAATTACGTTGTTAAAATTAAAATTGTAACTTAGTAGAAGTAGTAGTAGTGATAATATGGTAATAACTGCTCTAAAGCTATATTATGATTGACATAAACACTGATAATAACATGATAACAAAATTTGTGTTTATTATCAAGTTATCAAAGCTCGCAAAATTCATTAAAGTTATTATCAAGTTATGAACATTAAAAGCGGAGTTATTCGCGACTTATTATCAAGTTATTATCAAGTTATTATCAATGTTATGATGATAAGTTTATTGACAATTAAGTCAGTTCGTCCATAAAATTCTGTATAAGTTTTTTTGTTTCCTTGTCTTCAAGCAATTTTTCAATTTGTTCACAAGCATAGGTAATGGTTCTATGGTTCTGTCTATTAAATGCGTCAGCAATATCTAATAGAGAAAGTTGTGTTAGTTCTCTGCATAAGTACATAGCGATCTGTCTCGGATACACCAAAACCTTTGTTCGTCTTGCCGAAGTGAGATCATTGCTTTTCAGATGAAAATGATCTGCCACGGTTTTTTGTACTGTTTTTGCGGTAATGATTTTTTGCTGCGATCTTCTCGTAATTGAGGATGTGTCATTTAGTGCCTTGCGTGCAAAGTCTATGTCTAACTTGACACCATAGATTGAAGCTTGTGTATACAGTCGTAGTAGTGTTCCTTCTAATTGTCTAATGTTTGCTGTCACTATATCGGCAATATAATTTAGTACTTCATCGTCCACACTTTCCAATCCCTGTTCTTGACACTTTCCCTTTAAAATGGCACACCGTAATTCAAAATTGGGTTTGTCTATTTCTGCGACCATTCCCCATTCAAACCTTGAGCTCAACCTTTCTTCAAGGTTTTCAAGCATGTGGGGTGAACGATCACAGGAGATCACAATCTGGTTTGAGTTTTGGTATAATTCATTGAAAGTGTTAAAGAACTCTTCCTGTGTCCCTTCTTTGCGTTGTAAAAATTGAATATCATCAATGAGTAGTAGATCCGTTTCTCGGTATTTTGTGCGGAATCCTTGGGCTGATCCTCGGTTGACAATAGATTCAATGTATTCGTTCATAAAGGTTTCGGAGGTAACGTAAAGTACTTTTTCTTGTGGGGTTTTCTGATGGACGCGATTGCCAATTGCATGAAGCAGGTGTGTTTTTCCAAGTCCTACCCCGCCGTAAATAAAAAGCGGATTATAATCACTGCCCGGATTTTCAGAGACCGAAAGTGCTGTCGCATGGCAGATTCTATTACTCGGTCCAACACGAAAACTATCAAATATATAACTCGGATTCAAACCTGTCGGTTCAGTGTTATTTTTATTTTGTGGGGAGACAGAACCGTTTCCATCAGGCTCAGGCGTTTTAACGAGAGATTTTTCCACAGATATTCTCACCATGCAATCGGGACTAATACGTTTCGCTAACACCTTATTGATGTCCCTAATAAAACGATTTTCAATTTCGGCTTGTGTATAACTGGAAGGCACAGCAAGGTTTAAGGACGCATTGGATAGCGAACGTGGAGTGACTTGGCGTAGATAGATATCACTATCAGCTGATTCATCAAGTTCCGCGAGTATTTCTAACCAGAGTGTATCGGCAGTGTGTTGCATGAGAGTATTCCTAAACTGTGGTTGGCAGTCAGGTATTTTGTTAAAATGTTTCTGAATTTATACAAAAATGTTAATAGACGCGAACGTGAATTATAGCATTTTTGATTTTTAATTAGCAAGTTAAAACAAGCTAAATTTAAGGGGTAATTAATTGTCAATTTTTAAGAGTTTAGTTGTGAATTTTCCGTTCAAATTTGCTTTAACAGTGCCTATTTCCGTATTCCAATCGGACAGCAAATTATCAATATGTTATGAATAAATGTGCGTTATATTTCCGATTTTTAAAGAAAAATGAGAATTTTTTAAATTTAAATCTGCGGAAATGACTAAAATGACCTCATTCTATATTAACGTCATTTTTCTGCAATAGATACTATTCTGAGATGAATGTAGAAATATTTGACAAAACGGGGAAAATCAGGTATTATTTTAAACGTTAAATTAGAAAGATTACACTATTTCGGTGGGTACTGCTTGCAGCTAAGGAATAGAAAGGAAAAACATTATGAAACGTACCTATCAACCGCATCGACGAAAAAGGAAAAATAAGCTCGGATTTCGGAAACGAATGTCTACCCGAGACGGAAGAAAAATCCTTTCACGCCGAAGGGCTAAGGGTAGAAAAGTTCTCAGTGCTTAAAGTTGTTTGGGAACACCTCAGAGATGCCCCGTACTTTTAATATACCACGTTTTTATGAGAGTCCAATTATCTCAACTGTCAAGGCGTCGCGGCGGAGTATGGACACACGTAAGCGGGACTTATCACCTTCCGTTTTAGACTTCGGTCCTGTCCGTTTTAAAATTGCGCGCCATTTTGGATTCTGTTATGGCGTTGAAAATGCTGTTGAAATAGCCTATCGGGCTCTTGAAGAGAACCCAAATAAGCGAATTTTCCTGCTATCTGAAATTATTCATAACCCGCGCGTCAACGAAAATTTAAGACATAACGGCGTGCAGTTCCTCTCTGATACTGAGGGAAATCCGTTGTTACCTTTTGATGTCTTAGTACCAGAGGATGTTGTCATTGTTCCCGCTTTTGGCACAACCCTGGAAGTTGAAAAGGAACTTAACGCTCGCGGTGTGACCTTGTCCTCTTACAATACAACCTGTCCATTTGTCGAAAAGGTATGGAAGCGGAGTCAAGAAATTGGCAAGCAAGATTATACCGTTGTTGTGCATGGTAAGCGATACCACGAGGAGACACGCGCCACATTTTCTCATGCACAAGCGGAGGCTCCCGTTGTTGTCGTGCGTGACCTCGCGGAAGCTAAAGAACTCGCAAAAGTAATTCGCGGTGAAGCAGATGCTGACTACTTCTTTGAAAAGTTTAGCGACAGATATACCGAAGGTTTCCATCCAGATCTTCATCTCAAACGTATCGGTGTTGTTAACCAGACAACAATGCTCGCAACAGAGACGCAAGCCATTGCTGACCTATTACGTCAAGCGATCATTGCAAGGTATGGTGAGGAAAACATAACGGACCATTTTGCTGATACGAAAGACACGCTCTGCTATGCCACAAAAGAGAATCAGGATGCTACACTTTCGCTCATCGCTGAAGGTGGTGATGTCGCAGTTGTCGTAGGTGGTTATAACTCATCTAACACGAGTCATCTTGTGGAACTCTGTGAACATAAACTGCCAACTTATTTTGTGAGAGATGCGGAGGAATTGCTTAGTCCGGATCGGATACGTCATTTATCACTTGAGACGAAACAGGTGCAAATCACAGAAGACTGGCTGCCGACAGAACATGCCAATGGGGATCCAATTGACATCGTCTTGACTGCTGGTGCCTCGTGTCCGGATATTCTGCTTGATGAGGTGTTGCGGAAGATTGTTGGGTGGTTTCCTGATACGCGCTCAGTAGACGATGTGCTTGTACCGTTTGTGTAGGCGGACTATAGCGATAAGGAGGACAATTATGTTCATCGTGACTGATGATTTGGAAATCATAAACTTCAATTATTACCAAAATTTACAGGTTGAAGGCGGAGACCCTGGCAAAAGTCGACTTGTCTTAACCGCGCCGGATGGTTCCAAACGCGTCATTGCCGAATTCGCTGACTTTCAGGAGGCATACGATCTCTTCGCGGATATCTGCGATGCCATCGTTGCAGGAGAGACGTGCTATAGTTTAGAGACATACTAATGAATAAACTCTACTTCGGCGATAACTTAGAAATCCTACGTGAGATGGACGACGAACGCGTTCACCTAATCTGTACCGATCCACCCTTCAACAGTGGACGTGACTATAACGCGTTTCTTGATGATTCGCTTGCACAAAAGAAAGCTTTTACCGATACATGGACATGGAACACTGCCGCACAAGATGCCCGTACAGATATTAAGAATCTTGCTTATAGTAACGATGCCTACAAAGCACTTGATGAATGTCTCCGTGGATACGACCTCGTTTTACAACGCAGTGTGTCTGGGAGCCGCGGAGGTATGCGTGCTTATCTTGCATTCATGGGACCACGCCTCGTTGAAATGCACCGGATGCTCACCAAAAATGGGAGTATGTATTTGCATTGTGATCCAACTGCAAGTCATTATCTCAAAGGTGTGATGGATGCGATTTTTGGATCAGATAATTTTAAACGAGAAATCATCTGGAATTTGAATACAGCGTCAGGTTACAAAAGTGCAATAAACGGTTTTATAAGAGGTCATGATGTCATTCTCTATTACGTAAAAAGTAAAACTTCCTTTGTGTTTAACAAAATCTTTCAACCGCATAAACCTGAATACATTAGACGATTTAGGAAAGTTGTTGAAAAAGGTCGACGTTATCGGGATGATAGACCAAATAAGGTTCGCCAATATCTTGACGAAACAAAAGGTGTTGCTTTAACAGATGTTTGGTCAGACATAATGTCCTTTCAGCAGAATTCAACCTCCGTAGAACGCCTCGGTTATCCTACGCAAAAGCCACGTGCTCTCTATGAACGCATGATAGAATCCTCCAGCAATGAAGGTGATATTGTTCTCGATCCGTTCTGTGGTTGCGGTACAACTATTGATGCAGCGCATACCCTCAACCGATATTGGATGGGTATTGACATAACAATCCTGGCATTGGATCCGATGCGGCAGAGGTTAGCAGATCGGCACGGGTTAGAACCCTCTATTGACTACCAGATCGAAGGGTATCCGACCAATATGCAGGAAGTTCATAGGTTGTTGAAAGATGGGGACAAACGAAAATACCATGATTTCTCGAATTGGGCTGTAACACGTCTTGGATTGAGACCTACAAAAGATTTCGGTGATGGTGGCCTTGACGGTGTTGGACATGTAACGCTTTGGAATCCACAGCAAATGAAAGAGACAAATGCACGTATATTGGCGGAGGTTAAGACTGGCAAACCGAACATCACACAAGTCCGGGCATTTTGTCATGTAATGGAAGAGAACAAAGCGGAAGTCGGAATTTTTATAACAATTGAGCCGGTAAGTGCTAAAATGCGTCAAGTAGCAGAAAACATGGGAAGTTTTGAGCATAACAATAAAACTTATCCACGCCTCCAATTCTGGCAGTTAGATGAAGAATACTTCAAGAATCCAGATACTATTAACATGCTCGTTCGTTTGCCGGATGCATGGCGTATCCGTCCAACTCATAAGTCAGAACGTCACTTTGACAACCAACAGATGCAATTGCTGCGGGGATAGATAGGATCAAGAGGCTATCAAACTTCGGGTAAACTCGTATCCATCAGATACCCAATTGCACCAAACACCTTTTTAAGCTCACTTATTGTGAGGGCGGTCTCGTTGCGCGTAAACTGATTTCCAACTAATTTTCCGAATTGCCAGAACTCCCCATCCGTTACAATTCCGTATACTGCTCTTTTATCGTCATCATTGATTTTTTGAACGGCAACTAACTCCGCTAAACACTGTCCCCATCCCTTTATAAAATCGTTTCGTTTTGCTTCTGCTACGATGATAATTGGTGTTCCTGGCACCGTTTTCCCTAATCCTGATTTCGTTGAGATCAAATAGTCTGGCGTGCCACTGAGATCCTCATCGTAAGAAATCAGTTCATGACTCCACAAGGCAAACCATTCCACATAATTTTTGTATACATCCCTTAAGACAGGATAAATCACATTTTCGCAACGGGCAGCTTCTGATGAAAATACGTTAATGTGACGCTGGCTGAATTTAAATTCTTCCAGGAATGCTTGGGAAGGTTCAATATCCACGTATTCAATATATTCAGCTTCGGTATATTTAATATTGAAGGCTTCTTGCACTTGTGCAATTGAATTAAAATCGGTAAGTGCCATCTAATGAGTCCTCACTCGTACGGATTGTCAGATGTTCTCACCTTAATTGCCGCAGGTGTCAATGCACCGAGCGGTTTTTCGCCTTTCAACACCCGTTCAAAATCGTCAACGATCATATCAGCGACCCGTAGGTTTGCATCCTTTGTTCTGCCTGCGATATGCGGTGTATGTACGACGTTATCTCTGTTCCGTAGTTCGTCATCAATTGGCACGGGTTCTCTGTCATATACATCAAACGCACCTGAAAGTTCATCTTTGACAATCCGTTCACGGAGAGCAGCCATATCAACAGCGTGTGCTCGTGTGATAATAACGACTAACGCGCCTTTACGTAGATGATAGATACGTTCACGATTTAACAGATGTCGGGCAGATGGGGTCGGCGGTACAGATACAAACACAATATCTGCTCTATCAACGAGTGTATCCATATCAACGCGTTCCACATCCCATTCTTGTAGAAGTTCGTCAGGGACGAAAGGATCGTATCCCATAACGGTAGCACCGAAAACCCGACACCACTTTGCAATTTTTCCACCAATTTGTCCACACCCAATAACACCGATCTGTTTTGTGCCGAGGTCCCCGTTCACAAAATCTGGGTCATCACAGAATTGGTGTGCGACTGGAAGTTTACCAGGTCCCCATATAGGGTCGCTCCAATTCCACAATTTTTCACCTTGTGCCATCTGCATGTGCCACTGCGCTGTCCTCCGAAGTGAAGACAAAGCAAGTCCGAAAGCACACTCCGCCACAGATTGTGCCCACGCACGGGTGGATTCAATCACAGGAATACCCCGTTCTTGACATTTAGCGTACGGGATACCGTGTCCGGTGTTATCTGTCATTGTTCCGAGGACTTTAAGTTTCGGTGCGTTGTCAATGCAAGCATCGGTGAGACTGCCGCCCCATTGTGATATCCCGATAACCTCGCTTAAATCTACCTGTTCGTGTATAGGGTCTCTGCTGGTCGTATTAAGGACGAGTGTTACACCTAATTTCTCAAGCCGTTTTACCATCTGTTCGTGTACGAAGGGCCAAGACCCCTCTAAACCGGGGTTCCGTGTAAATAGATATTCAAATGCTGCCATTCAATAGTTCCTCCTCAAAATTGTTCATATATAGTTAACGTCAGTTTGATAAATCATTTTGGTGTGTTCGCTAACTCCATTTTCGTATCCGAGAGGCGTGAATTGTAGCACAAACTTTCAATTGGTGGTATATCTGACGCAAACTGGAAAGTTTGCGCTACATTTATCAAACTCACGTTATAGTTATGAAATGAGAATATGGGGTGCTGTTGGATATCTGCCTCGACGATTACCGTAAAGTGATAATCCACCCCTATTTTCTGTGTTGCCTTTGACTTCATAACGGACAGTGAGTGTATCTGCAGAACCACCGTTCAGACATACCTCCTTATCTAACGGGACACGACATAGATAACCGTAGTTCCCAAGGTTCTGATGAATATAGGTCAGTACACCGCGGGCATCCGCAGGACAGTCAAGGAGAGTCACCGTCTCTATCTCTTTACCGTTGACTGAGAGTGTAACGTCCGATGGATATTTCTCAGGTTCTGTCTGCCGTGAACCGCCATTTGATGAAGATGCTTCAAAAACAAGCTCCATTTTGGTAATATCATCAACGTTGACTTCTTGCGGTAACTTCATCTGATATTCAACGTATCCAGTACCTTGTGCTGTGAGCAGTTGTTCCGTTATTTCCGATCCTGCATCCCATTTACTGACAGATATGTTTCCCGGTAGATGGCTAAGCGGTGTTTCCGTTTCAGAGAATATCTCAAAATTGATATAATTCCGTGCGACAACTGTTCCACTCTCATCGGATACCCATACATGTAATGTGCCAACGGCATTGTCAATATCAGGAATAGTGAATTCCAGTTGATGCACCTGTTCTACCTGATACTGTGGGAAAGAAATCGTTTCGTTTCCGCTTACACGTGCGCGTGTCAACGTTCCATCGTGACCGAGCGTATCCAGCTGCCAATGAAGTGTTGTGCCTTCAATCGTCTGGTGTGAGAAGTGGCTGGCATAGATATCTGTCTTTACACTATCACCAGGGGCAACCGTTGTACCGGGCGGATAATCAATAGCAATAAAATCAAGTGTGTTGATGTCGTTATAATCGTAGCCGAATTCCTTTACAGAGCGGTCATAGTTCATAAAACCGTTGTGTTCCCACTCAATGTCCTGTAGTTCGGTATAGATATATCCACAGATTTTCGGGTGTAGTCGCAATTCATTTGTCAGATACTTAAAACACCATGCGACATCCTTGTCCCCCGCACCTGCACCGATACCCCCATATTCGCTATTGATCAGTGGAACATCTGTTTGGACGTTATCACCGGCATAATTGAATTTTGAACCCGGGAATGTTTGTTCTACCACATTAGCGATATGATCTTTCGCGTGTTGATAATTGTTGATATAGAAATGCCAAGAGTTGATGTCGGTTTCAACATGGTCATACAGGCAAGGTGAGTTGTCTTCAATAAGCCGGGTAGGATCAAGTTCTTTCGCGAGGTGATACATTTCTCGCACCCATTCTTGACACGCCTTATCTTCCTTGTACCCGCCGCCCCCAAGTCCCCATGTTTCGTTAAAGTTGCACCAGGAGATGATGGATGGATGATTGAAGTCGCGTTCTATGTTTCCGCGAAGCGTCTGTTTAAATCTCGCTTTTGCTTTATCGGTATAGCGTCCAAAGTTGGGGATGTCGCACATAAAGAGCAGTCCTAATTTGTCTGCCCAGTAGTATAGTCGTGGTTCATCAACTTTTATGTGGAGACGCAGGAAGTTGAAACCGAATTCTTTTGCACGTTCAACATCCGTTTTGATCGCCTCATCAGTGAGGAAGGTATACACACCTTCTGGATTAAACGACTGATTGAGGGCACCTAACAGATATATCGGACGGTTGTTGAGATAGATGTAGTTATAATCGCCGCCCGGTGCCTTTTCTATAGAAACTTTCCGCATACCGAAGTAGGTGTAAATCCTATCAACAACAGAGTCATCAGAGACCAATTTTAGCGTAACATCGTATAGATTTGGTGTATCTACATCCCAAAGTTGAAGTTTATCTGACGGGATATTGACGGTGATTTCGGTCTTTTCTGTTGCAGTAACAGTGCCATGCATCCCATCACATTCCCAGTGCAGTTCAGTGCCTGATGCGATTTCACCATCAACTGTTACGGCAAAAGTAGCGGTACTATTGTCAATATCGGGCGTGATAAGACACTGCTTGATATAAGTTGCGTTTCTGGGTTCAAGGTATACTGTCTGCCAGATACCACTTGAACGTGTGTACCAACCTATCTGTTTACCAGCAAGTTGTTCCCCGTGGTCTTGTGCATCGTAGGCACGGACGATAATAGTAGCAGGTTCTCCTGGTGTAAGCGCATCTGTGATGTCAAATTCAAAGGGTAGATAACCGTTTCCATAGCCACCGATTGTTTTACCGTTAACCCATACAGTTGTTTCCCAATCAACAGCACAGAATTTCAGAATTACGCGTTTGTCGTTCCAATTTTCGGGAATGGAGATAGTTCTCCGATACCACCCGATTGTGTGTCGCGGTTCACCTCGGTAATTCCCTTCTCGTGAAAGTCCGCCACATGTGATTTCTTCAGGTTTTAGATATGCATTTGTGCTAAGGTAGTTTTCACTATCAGCGAGGTTTTCTTCTCCCCATGCTGCGAGGCTTTCCCACGGATATGGCACACGTATCTGTAGGGGGAAGTCTGTATCATCTGCTGAAAACCATTTCTCTTTTTCGCCGACATCGTCAGGATCAAAGGCAAATTCCCATGTGCCGTTTAGATTTATCCAGTCAATTCCTTCGGAGGTACCCCGTTGAAAGTCGGGTCGAGGGTATTCTGGACGCGGCGTTTCTATTCTTGTCACGATAGTCTGTCCTTATTATTGCAGCGGATTGCTGCTGAGTTTTGATTTTTTTATAATCTATCTTCAAAGGTTGTAATGTAAATGTATAGATAAGTTATTCCGATAACATATTCGCATAAGGTTGACATTTGCGGAGTCTGTTCTCATATTATCGTAGTGTTGTGTCATAGAGATATTATATATTGAGAAGGAGAAAAATGTCAATGTGAAAAATCAACGAAAAATTGTGTGTGTAAAGTAATTGTCATCCTTTTTGTCAAAATCGCGCCAATTAGACATTGTAATGATTTAGTTTCAAAAGCACAAACTGGAAGTTTATGCTACCACTTCTGTTATCTGGGTGTTATCCGTTATGTTTTTAACAGGACTTGCACATTATTAAAAAGTTAATGATCCAGTATTCGTGTGTCTTTGGGTTGACATAGATACAAGTCACAATACCGATACCTTGAACCACTTTTTTGTCGCTACCACTCCACTGAGAACGGGGAGCCTCAATCTCTTTCGCATGCGGTTTAGGTAGCACAACATCATCAAAAATTATGTATCCTTCATCATCATACTCAATGTCATCCTTTACGGATTGCCAGAGTTCGCTTGAAGGAATGTTCTCATTTCTCAGAAAACGATTGAGTTGATCATGGCTCCATTTCTCTGTATGATCTCCAAAGTAGGTTGTGTAAAATTCGTGAAACCTGCAATCAAAAATTGACAATAATCGGAAAATAAACTTTCCTTCTTTTTAGAATGTGTAAATATAGTCATAATAGAATAGTATACACCATTTCATAAAAATGCGTAAGTTTTGTTTGACTTATAACCTTATGATATAGTATAATACTCTTTAATTCATATTAAGTCATAATTAAATATATTGATTATATAGTAAAACACTTATTGCTTAAAATTAGTAAAAATACTATAATAAAACTATTCTGATATGTGTGTTTAAAGTTTAGAATAGCGTATATATTTAGTATATATTTAAAGTTATGCGTTGATTTATGATTTGCAGCTGAATTAATGGATGAATAAAACGGACATTATCACGTCTTTTAGTGTTTGGACTTGAAATTTTGGGACAATGAAAAACCGACAAACGAATCATCATTTACAGATAAACGTTTTAGATATCTATTGTCTGCGCGGAGATTGGATTGATGCTCTGCTTGATAGTTTTGTTTTAACATCGGTTTTGAGTCCCCCCCCCCCCCCCCCCCCCCCTGCCAACGTCACCGTTAACTATAATAACACATTACAGTAAAACAACTTTAAAAGCGTTAGTAGTTCTACCACTGCTGTACCCACACGGCAATTTTGGATCGTCGTGGGTTTTTGTTGTTACATTCGGTTTTGCGTGATATGTGCTGTTCTTAACAGAGTATCAGAATTAAATCGGTATAATGTCTATTGATCTGGAAAACACGATAGGGCAAGAGTATTTTAAACGCAATAGCAAACAGTATGTAAAAGGAGATTTTTTATGAAACTTTGTTCCGGTTTATCAAAAGGTAGAAAGGCACATGTAAAAAGCATATTTGCGATGTTAATCTTACTATTTTTGGTAGGTGTAACTGCTATGAACGTTTCAGCCATCACTGCACAGCAGGTGATGGAGAACGCCTTGGAAGTGTATGAAGATATTGACAATTACAAAGCCGTTGTTCAAACCTACGAAGCAGATTCAATGCATGCTTCAGGCAGTGGTTTTGAATTTCAACAACCGATTATATCCTTCAATCTCTTTTTTCGGAAGCCGAATGAGCATGTAGTTAAAGAGATCGGACTAACAAAGTACGGGATATTCAGAATTGAGTTGTTGAGTGCACTTGGAACACTGAAAGACTTAGATATAGAACTTAAGAACAGAGAGTCTGTATTAGGACAGAGATGCTATGTATTAGAAATTTCATCGGCTAAACGTCCAGAGGAGTCGGCAAAGTTGTGGGTTGCACAAAGAGATTGGCGTGTTGTGCAATTCTCTATTACTATGGCATCTCTTGAAATCGTTGTCACGCAGTTCAAATATGCGTTTGCGGGCAGAAAACGGGGTTTGCCTGTAGAAACGCGGAGTTTCTTTCCCGTTACGAAACGGGTTCTTGTCAATCGCATAACGGAGTATAAGATCAATACAGATATTCCACCTGAAATCTTCAAGAAAAAAGAAACCGAGAATAAATCCAAGTAACGGAGGACATTAAATGACATCAAACTTTAAAAAGATAGCGTCCAGCGCAATTATACTGTTCCTACTATTAACATGCTACTCGGTTTGCTATTCACAACAAATTTCCAGAATTGTAAACTACGAGGCTGAGTATCAACGTGGTGATGAAATTAAAAAGGAGTATGCATTTCCTGAAAATGTTGATCCAGACAAACACTTTCAAATTGTTTTTACTTTTGAATTAACACCAGAGCAGATAGAGGCAGATATCGCGGGGACTATGATCTTTGACCAGGAGAATGGGACGATTCAGATTCGTGGCAGAGATGGTAATCTTCAAAGTAAAGGTGGACTGTCCCTTAAAGGGGTGGCAAAAATTGCGTTTGTGATAGAGGAGATACCTTTTACCTCTACTAATCCTGTTCTTATAGTAGCCACATTCATAATAAACCAAGCACTTCCGATTGACATAGAAGAGGAAGTAGTATTTTTTGATGCTGTTGCTGCTTCTGCATCTCTTTACTCTAATCTTGTTTCTGAGTTACTTCCCATCGGATCCCTTAACATTGCTTCTGATCTAACTTGGGATGAACCTAAACCTTTTAGTACCCTCCTTCTGGATGATGATGTTGAAGTAAAGGGAGGCATTCGTAAACTTGTGCGGGCAGAACTTACTGCTGTTGACGTAGTTCAACTGATTGTTGCTGCACTAACTGCAATACCACCTACAGTATCAAAACCTCTTGGAACCGTAATAGAATTGGGAATAGGCAACGCTGCAATTAGTGCCAATCTTGGGTTTTTAAGCACCGCTACTCTTTCTGGCGAATCCATTACCGTGAATGGTGCAAAGATAACACGCGAAAATCAAACCATAAAAGCCCCCGGATTAGACCTGTCACAGAACTCTTACACAGTGAATAGCAGCTACAATGAACAATTCACGTATAAGATTGATTTTGTTGCAACCAGTGATGTCACGCTTGAGTTCAATCCGTTGGGTATACCTATATGGAGTTTTGAAAAGGTGATTGGCGAACTCCCAATAGTCCCTATTGTTCCTATAAAGGATGTAGATCTGAATTTTACATCAAATCAAACCTCTTTTCCGATAACACAAACATCAACGGTTTCAACGGTTCAGGCACCTGTACCACAAGGGACGATTCCGCAACAGGTTTTGACAGATGGCGGTTCCTCCAAAACAGTGGACGTGGCATCATACTTTTCTTCTGATAACAACCTCAGTTATAGCGTATCAGCAACCCCCAGCAGTATCGTATCGGCATCTGTTTCAGGTTCACGCGTAACGATCAGACCCAGGGCACCGGGAGTCGCAACGGTGACAGTCACAGCAAGCGATACAACCGACACAAGCTTAACTGCAATACAGACTATAACTGTAGTCGTAAGGCAATCCGGTGCCGTTATTGTCCGCCCTAACACGGATCCAACCTTTACGACTCCCAGCAGTAGCACCCCCAGTGCTAAAGGATTCAGAGAAGATGTCTCTGTTATTGTGCATAATCTGAACGCAGGCTCTCATCTTAATGTGAGAACCGGAGCCGGAACGAGCTATAGAGATATTGGAGATAGGTATAATGGTAATACCGGAATTATCACTGCTGGACCTCGGCAAGCAAACGGTTATAAATGGTGGAAAATAGAATGGGACCGTGGAAATTTAGAAGGGTGGAGTATAGAAGCTGATCTAAACGATGAACAAATCCTATTCCGTCGCCCCCCAGACTTAGAAATTAGCCGCTTTGATGTCAGTGCCTCTACAGTTGGTACTGGTGAAGATATCAAATTAGAGGTTAGGATTGAAAACAACGGTCCCGGTAAGTCCGCTGCAACAAAGGTCTATTTTTACTATCATTCAGGGAGTAAAAATTATGATCTTGATGATTTAAGTAAAGAAACAGATTTACGAATTCCTGGGGCTGGGAAACTAAGCGTACCTTCTCTGCAAGAACGTGGAAGAATAACGTTGCCACTCACTGTGGATGCACCGGCGGCTACGGGGCGCTACTATTATGGCGCATTCTTACCATCTAATGTTCATGATACAGATTACCAAGACGATCTCACAGAATCTATGCTTAATAACAATCTTGCCAGTGAAGAACGGGTTGAAGTTATCTCTCCGGACTATATCGTTGAATCCATTTCGGTGAGTAAGACGACCTTTGCCCCCGGCGAATCATTTACGCTGAGAGCCACTGTCCGTAATCAGGGAAGAGGTGAACCGACACGTTCCTCCATACTGAGGTATTACCGTTCATCCGATGCACGCATATCAACAAGTGACACCCGGGTAGGCTCTGACTCTGTGGGAGAATTAGACACAAATGAGACAGGCGGAGAATCTATCAGTCTAACAGCACCGTCCGCGCCAGGCGTTTATTATTATGGAGCATGTGTGTCGAATGTAACAAATGAGAGCAACACAAATAATAATTGCTCTGCAGCTGTCGCTATCACTGTGCAAGCATCGGCTCCGGCTGAACCAGCAGTGCCCGATTTAGTCGTCGAGACACCTACGACAAGTACGACGACTTTAGGACCCGGGGAAAACTTTACACTGAACGCCACCGTACGGAACAAAAGCACAGCGAATTCAGCTGCTACAACATTCCGATGGTATCACTCACCTAACGCAACTATATCGGTGCATGATACTGAAATTGGGGGTGCTAACGTCAGTTCACTTAGTGCAGGCGGAACGAACACACAACAACTTAATCTGACAGCACCTCTGGCAGCGGGCACCTACTATTACGGTGGATGTGTAGAGAGTGTCACAGATGAAAGTAATACCACCAATAACTGTTCTTCGGCTATCACAATTACTGTTCAAAACCAGGCACCGAGACCTATCGGATCGATTCCGGGACAGACACTCTCTGTAGGGGATACACCTATGAGATTGGACGTTTCTACATATTTCTCTGATCCGAATAATACTTCACTGACTTACACAGCAAGTTCTTCTGATACCAGTGTAGTCGATGCCGAGGCAGCAGGCGTATCAGGTTCAAATTTAACGATCCATCCCATTTCAGATGGAAGCGCGACGATAACGGTAACAGCAAGCGATGGCGAATTGACAGCAACGCAGACCTTCTCTGTTACGGTTAATCCAATTCCCAATACCATTTCTGAATCGCCGGACTTAGTTGTTTCACTTTCAGCAAGCAATAATCTTGTGGATGCGAATGAATACTTTAAACTGATAGCGGATGTCCGGAACCAAGGACAAGTGGATGCGCCCGACGATACAACCGTCCGTTACTATTTTTCCACCGACTCGACCATTTCACCTGATGACGAAGAATTTGACACCGACAGAATCTGGCACAGGCAATTAGATGTGGGTGAATCGCAAGACGAAAGTACAGGTCTCCGCGCACCGGAAAAACCAGGGGACTACTATTACTACGCATCCGTGGACAGTGTTGAAGGTGAAGGTAATACCGATAATAACTATTCTGATGTCATCAAGGTTTCTGTGAGAGGACCAGACTTGGTTATAGATTCGGTCTCAGTAGATTACTATTCAGGTAGCCGTGCCACGGCTGTCCAACCCAATGGAACATTTAGACTGCATGCTACCATCAGAAATCAAGGAACGGATGAATCTACTTCTACAACGCTACGTTACTTCGTTTCTTCAGACGCAACACTTTCAGATGATGATACCGAATTTAATACAGACCGGGTCCACGCATTAGATCCGAGTGAAACAGAGGACGAACAGTCTAATACCACTCTTGTAAATTATGTGTCGGGTGTTTTTTACTGTTTTGTTTGCATAGATGATGTTGAAGGTGAAATTGATACAGATAACAACTGTTCTGTACCTATCCAGATCAGAGTGAGAAACGTAGCACCTTTGGCAAAAGGGACAATTGCAGCACAGATGTTGAATGTTGGGATACCGATGTCTATTGACGTTTCCCAATACTTTACAGATAGCAATAAAGACACGTTGACCTATAGTGTAAGTTCCAGTGATAACAACGTAGCAACAGCCACAGCTACTCAGTCTCAAGTTACGATCACACCGAAACGTGTTGGCACTGCAACAATCACAGTAACTGCAAACGATGGTGAATTTTCTGCAACGCAAACCATTTCTGTGACTGTGGTAGAACCGAACAGCGCACCAGCTGCTATCGGTACAATTTCATCTCGGATACTGACAGCGGGAGGGTCCGCTGTACAGATAGATGTCTCTGTCAATTTCCAAGACTCAGACGGTGATAACCTCACCTATACGGCAAGTTCAAATAATAACAATATTGCTACCGTAAATGCTACCGATTCGCAGATTACCATTACACCTGTGAGTGCAGGCAGCGCAACAATCACTGTGACAGCAAGCGATGGTAAGTTGACTGCTATGCAGACCCTTTCGGTTTCTGTTGTGCAGCCGAATCGCGCCCCGGTAGCAGTCGGCACGATTTCTGCACGGACCCTAACAGTCGGGGATTCTCCATTGCAAATAGACGTGTCAAGTAACTTCCAAGACCCAGACAATAACAAACTCACCTATAGCGCGAATTCCAATGCAGCAGAGGTTGCCACAGCAAAAGTAGAAGGGACGCAAGTAATAATTGCTCCAGAAAAGGCAGGAAATGCTATTATTACCGTCACAGCAAGTGATGGTGAACTAACGGCAACGCAGACCATCTCTGTGAATGTTTCTGCTGCCCCTATTGCGAATCACGCGCCTATTACCGTGGGTGGTATTTCATCTCAGTCACTGACAGTAGGCGATTCTGCGATAGTCATAGATGTTTCTTCCAACTTTAACGATCCTGATAACGACATCTTGACATATTCGGCATCCTCTAATAACACAAGTGTTGCGACTGTGAGTGCGTCAGGTTCACAGGTAACGATCACACCAGTGGATGCGGGGAGTACTACAATCACGGTAACAGCAAGCGATGGCACATTGACAGCAACACAGACAATTTCAGTGATTGTGAATGCTGCACCTATTGCAAATCGTGCACCTGTCACCGTGGGGACAATCTCTGCTCGAACGCTAACTGTAGGAGATTCACCTCTTATTATAGTTGTCTCTGGTAACTTCCAAGACCCTGACGGTAATAGACTTTCCTATAGTGCAAGCTCAAATAACACAAGTGTTGCGACTGTGAGTGCTTCAGGTTCTCAGATTACCATCACACCAGTGAACGCGGGAAGTGCGACAATTACGGTGACAGCAAGCGATGGCACATTGACAGCAACACAAAACATCTCTGTGACCGTAACTGATTCTCAGGTGCCAGACACGAACCCCGTGCCTGCACCACAAGAACAAGACACTGACGTATCTGAGGAAAGTTGGATGCCGGATGCGAATTTACGTGAGGAGGTGCGCGCTGCTCTTGGATTGTCGGACAGCGAAGCTCTCACACAGCAAGCCATGACACAATTGAGAAGGTTACATGCAAGTTGGAGCCAGATAACGAATCTCACAGGATTAGAACACGCAACGAATTTAATTATCTTAGAGCTCTATAATAATTCCATCGGTGATATAAGTCCCCTTCAAAACTTGACCGCGCTAACTAACTTAAATCTCTGGAATAATTCCATTAGCGACATCACACCCCTTCAAAAGTTAAAGTCACTAACATCCTTGGATATTCGGAATAATTCCATCAGCGACATCACACCCCTCCAAAACTTGACCGCTCTGACAGGTTTACACCTTGGTGATAATCCTATCAATAACATTAGGGCACTTTC
Organism: Candidatus Poribacteria bacterium; assembly: GCA_965205065.1. Lineage (GTDB taxonomy): Bacteria > Poribacteria > WGA-4E > WGA-4E > WGA-3G > MSPOR6. The sequence continues at coordinate 1,675,210 of CBDBFT010000001.1, forward strand.
AAATTTGAGATCTCTTACCACTTTGGGTCTCAGACGTAGTTCCATCAGCGACATTAGTATACTTTCAAACTTGACTGTCCTTACGGGTTTAGTCCTCGCTGACAACCAAATCAGCGACATTACACCCCTTCAAAACTTGACCGCCCTGACAGGTTTATTTCTTAACCATAATCGTATTAGCAATATAAGCACCCTTTCAAACTTGACTGCTCTTTCAATCTTACAGCTGCGAGGAAACCAAATCAGTGACATCACACCACTTGAAGCCTTAACAGAACTCACACAATTGGAACTCAGTGGAAATTTAATTACCGATTCTGCCGCACTCCATAGACTCAAGGATAAGAATCCTGGGCTGTCGATTGATATCAATCCACCTGTTGCAGTTGGGACGATTCCTGCCCAAACGCTTACGCTCGGAGGTACAGCGAAGCCAGTAGATGTCGCACAATACTTCAATGATCCAGATGACACTGCACTCGTCTACACTGTGTCATCTGATGATACAACAGTGGTAACAGCGGCTGTGACTGGGAACAGGGTAACTATCACACCACAAGGTATCGGCAGTGCTACAATAACGGTGTCAGCAAGCGATGGTGAATTCACAGCGACACAGACATTCTCTGTTTCTGTTACATCGCCGCGTGTAACAAACCGTGCACCCATAGCAGTCAGCACGATTTCATCTCAGACGTTGTCAGTAGGTGGAGTATCCGTGACTGTGGAAGTCTCTGTCAACTTCCGAGATCCAGACGGTGATAGTCTTACATATAGCGCAAGTTCAGATAATACCAATGTAGCAAACGCTAACGTCGTATCTGATTCACAAGTTACAATCACACCGGTGGCTACAGGGAATGTAATAATCACAGTAACAGCAAGTGATGGGGCGTTGACTACGACACAAACGATCTCCGTTTCTGTAGCACCCACTCTTGATGAAGAGAGTTGGATGCCAGATGCAAATTTACGGGCAGTAGTGCGTGTCGCGCTTAGGTTATCAGAAGATGAAACTCTCACTCAACAAGCTATGACACAATTAACTTCGCTGGGTAGTAATGATAATCAAATAGAGAGCATTGTAGGATTAGAATATGCAACGAATTTAACAATCTTAGATCTCCCAAGTCAGAAAATCAGTGACATCACGCCACTGGCAAATTTGACATCAATAGAGCATTTAAAGTTCTATGGTAATCAAGTCAGCGACCTCACACCTCTGGCAAATTTGACGAATCTATACCATATAGATTTCCGAAATAATCAACACATTAGCGATATTAATTCACTACAAAATTTGACGACATTAAGGTTAATAGAGCTCGGAGGTAATCAAATCAGTGACCTCACGCCTATTGAAAACTTATCAGGTTTAACCAGGCTACGTATGCCAGATAATCAAATCAGTGACCTCACGCCTGTTGAAAACTTGACAGCTCTCACAACACTAAATCTCAGTCGTAATCAACAGATCAGTGATCTGTCTCCACTTGAAGACTTGACATCCCTTACTACTTTGGCAATCAGCGGCTGTAAAATTAGTGACATCACGCCACTTCAAGACTTGACACAACTCACAGATATATTACTACATAGTAATCAAATCAGTGACATCACACTGTTCGGAAATTTAACAGCCCCCTGGCGTTTACGTCTTGATAATAATCAAATCAGGGACGTTAGTGCCGTTGAAAATCTGACAACCCTCCGGTATTTACATCTTGCGGGTAATCCAATTTCCGATTACGCACCACTCCGTAGATTACTGGCAAAAGCACAGGCAATCAGCATTGATATTACGATTCCCGAGGCACCAACTTCAAACAACGCCCCCGTAGCAGTCGGAAAAATTTCTGCACAGACCTTGACAGTGGGGGGTGCTTCAGCACAGGTGGACGTGTCCACCAACTTCAACGATTCCGATGACGATACACTCACTTACACGGCAAGTTCAAGTAACACAGGGATTGCAACTGTAAGTGTTACCGGTTCGCAAGTTACAATCACACCAGTTGCTGAGGGCAGTGCGACAATCACAGTGACTGCAAGTGATGGAAAGTTAACTGCTAATCAAACCATCTCTGTGACTGTCAATGCTGCATTAGCCGAGGAAACTTGGATGCCGGATGTGAATTTACGAGCAAAGGTGCGCGCTGCACTTGCGCTGCAGGAAGGCGAAGCTCTCACACAGCAAGCAATGAAAGGATTAACAACACTATCTGCACAGAGTTCTTCAATAAGCGACATATCAGGATTAGAATATGCAACACAACTAACAGAACTCAATCTGTATGACAATTCCATAAGTGATATATCCGCACTTTCAGGATTGACTTCGTTGACAAATCTCGATCTGGGTTACACTCACATCAGCGATAAATCCGCACTTTCAGGTTTGACTTCGCTGACATACCTCGGTCTGGCTGGCAATTCCATCAGTGATTTATCCGCACTTTCTGGGTTGACTAACCTGATAAAACTCGATCTGTGGAGCAATTCCATAAGTGATATATCAACACTATCTGGGTTGACTTCGCTGACAACGCTCTATCTGGTTGGCAATTCCATAAGTGATATATCCGCACTTTCAGGATTGACGAATCTGACATCGCTTCATCTGGCTTACAATTCCATAAGTGATATATCCGCACTTTCAGGATTGACTTCGCTAACATTGCTCCGGCTGGATTACAATTCCATAAGTGATGTATCCGCACTTTTAGGATTGACTTCGCTGACAGAACTCTTGCTGAATCACAATTCCATAAGTGATATATCCGCGGTTTCTGGGTTGACGAATCTGACATTGCTCCGGCTGAATAACAATTTCATAAGTGATGTATCCGCACTTTTAGGATTGACTTCGCTGACAAAACTCTATCTGTCTGGGAATTCCATAAGCGATATATCTGCGGTTTCTGGGTTGACAAATCTAACAACGCTCTATCTGGAATGGAATTCCATAAGTGATATATCAGCACTTTCTAAGTTGACTTCGCTGTCAGTTCTCTATTTGCATAACAATTCCATAAGTGATATATCAGCACTTTCTAAGTTGACTTCGCTGACATGGCTCAATCTGGAATGGAATTCCATAAGTGATATATCTGCACTTTCTAAGCTGACTTCACTGACAACGCTCTGGTTAGATAACAATTCCATCAGTGATGTCAGTGCGCTTGAAGATTTAACTTCGCTAACAACACTACTCATCTCTGGAAATCAGATTACGGATTACGGACCGCTCCGCAGGCTCCAGGCAAAGACTACCCAGGAAATAAGCATAGATATTGATATTACTCAGAATCCCAGCAATGCACCGTCAGCACAAGCATCTACAGTGAAAACCGCCCTACTTCCCAACTACCCCAACCCGTTCAACCCAGAAACGTGGATACCGTATCAGTTAGCAAAACCAGAAAATGTCACGCTGACTATCTACGACGTGAGAGGAGTTGTGATTCGGCAATTGGCATTAGGGCATAAACCTGTCGGGGTCTATTATAGTCGTAGTCGTGCAGCACATTGGGATGGTAAGAATAATCTCGGTGAGCAAGTAGCGGCAGGAGTCTATTTCGTCAAATTCAGTGCGGGAGATTATACTGCTACACGGAAAATGTTGATACTGAAGTAGAATCATAAGACATCGCTCGGCAGAAGCGTTTGAGAAATGTCTGCCCCGTTTCACTATCGTCCTGCGGAGAGACGCAAAACCCCCGCACTATAAAAAAAGAAAAAAGGAGATAATAATATGTTGTATCGTTTGACAAGTCTAACCATTCTCGTGTGCGCTGCTATCTTGTTTTCAGGGTGTGCCGCATACACTACTCGCCCCGCCGTAGGCATACTCATTACCAACACAAGTGCCCCTTTAGCTATCGGTGAAGGCAAAAACCTCCCCCTTACAGAACTGAAAGTGGGGAAAGGCACCGTAACTTCAATATTAGGTCTTTTCGCAACGGGGGATGCAAGTATCCGAACAGCAGCAAATTCGGCACGCATTCAGAAAATTCATTACGTTGACTATAAGTCTACAAGTGTTTTAGGACTTATCGCAACATATACCGTGTATGTATATGGCGAATGACGTGAACACTTTGTCCTCGCCAGTGGCGTGTAAAAAAATAACTGGCACATGTGAAATCAACAAAAAACGTTTCACCGCTTGCGGGGAGCGGTAAATCCCCGCACTCTATAAAAAGGAGATTTACTTTATGAAAAAGCCAACGCTCTTTACTTTCACACTTTTATTGGTTTTTCTGCTATTTCTACAAAACACCTTTGCGGATTTCAGTTTACCTGAAGGGGCAAAATCGCGCCTCGGCAAAGGACGCAAAACTGGTAGTAGGATCATTTCTGAGGATGGTACCCGTTTTGCACTATCGAGCAGCATCGGACTTTGGATATATGATGTATATACCGGGGAAGAAATTGCGCTGCTCACAGAGTATCCAAGCGATTTCACAGTGATAGCCTCCTCACCGGATGGCAATATGCTTGCAAGTGCTTACGAAAACGTCATTTCTCTATTGGATATACGCACAGGCACCCAGACTGCGCGACTCACGGAGCACACCGAAAATATTACGACCTTAGTGTTTTCACCTGATAGTAAAACGCTTGCCAGTGCAAGTGAAGACAATACAATCCGGTTATGGAATGCAACCACCGGAACACTTTTGCTCTTGCCATTAAGTGAACATACTGGGGATGTCACTTGTATTGCATTCTCACCTGATAGCCAAATGTTAGCCAGTGGGAGCACAGACAAAACGATCCGACTGTGGTCAACAACAACTGGTGAACACATCGCTACGCTTGAAGAGCAAATTTCTTTCGGGACTGTTACCCACCAAGGACATACGAATACTGTTACTGCTGTTACTTTTTCGAGTGATGGGGGAACCTTGGCAAGCGGTGGTGCCGATAATACAATCCGGTTATGGAATATAAGCACAAGGGAGCACGAAACTATCCTCACAGGACATACCGATCAGGTTACTGCTATAGCATTCTCATCCGATAGCACAATGTTAGCCAGCGGAAGTGCAGACGACACAATCCTATTGTGGAACACGTCCACTAAGAAACATCTTGATACCCTTGAAGGGCATGAATATGATGTAAAAACCCTTGCCTTCTCATTGGATGGGGAAACCCTGGCAAGTGGTGATAATTCCAATACTGTCAGGTTGTGGGATGGCAATACAGGTCAACATCTTGAGACCCTTTCATTTGGTAGTGAAGTGTTTGGGAATCCGGTCCACGCTGTTATGTTTTCACGAGATGGTCTAACTTTAGCGAGTGGGGAAGGATATGTTCGACACAGCGGAGGGAACATAGTGGAAGCTTATGGTACGACTCGGTTGTGGAATCCACTCACTGAAGAACGCTTGCTTGCCCTATCAACGGATGCAACATTTGCGTTTTCGATTATATACTCACCTGATGGTAACACACTTGCCAATGGTGGGATAGATGTAGATGGAGAATACTATAAATACGCCTGCGGTTGTTGGGGTGGATTGATATGGTGTACGGGTTGGAATATCAGATACTGCTGGGATTGGCGGGTGACAAATAGAAAATATCCACTCCAGTTATGGGATACCCAAACCCAAAAACACATTGTTAATCTTGAAGGACACAAAGGTAAGGTAACTTCCGTTGTGTATTCTCCCAATGGCAAAACGCTTGCCAGTGCAAGTGAAGACAATACAATCCGACTGTGGAATCCAGCAACTGGACAACATCTTACTACCTTTCAGGGACATTCAGATCATGTGAATGCTGTAGTGTTTTCGCCAGATGGCCAAACGCTTGCCAGTGGAAGTGATGATGATACAATTCGGCTATGGGATCCCGATGGACAAGTCCGAGCAACCCTTTCTGAGCATGTAAATAATGTGACTTCGGTCGTATTCTCGCCTGATGGTAAAATACTTGCTAGTGGAAGTGCTGACAGCACCATCCGGTTGTGGAACCCAACCACTGGAGAACACATAGCCACTCTTGAAGGACACACGGAAGGTGTTTCCTCGGTAGCATTTTCCGTTGATGGTGGGACACTTGCCAGTGGGAGCTGGGACGACACCATCCGGTTGTGGAACCCAACCACTGGAGAACACCTTGCTACACTCAGTGGACATAAGGACGATGTTAATGCCATTGCTTTTTCGCCGGATGGCTTAACGTTAGCAAGCGGAAGCAGCGACAGCACAATTCTGCTGTGGGAAATAGGACCTGCAGATTCACAGAATCGCTTGGACATCAATGGTGACGGGGTTGTAAACTTTCTGGATTTAACAGTAGTAGCCTCACGTTTCGGACAGACCGGACAGAATTTGGCTGATGTCAATAGCGATGAGGTGGTAGATCGGAAAGACATCCTATTGGTGCTCGATGCAATGGAGGCTGCAGCAGGTGCACCTTCAGCGCAATTTACTACCGAAAACCTTAAACACTATATTGACAAAGCCAAGCAACTCAACATTAGCGATCCCTCATTTCAAAGAGGCATTGCTGTGTTAGAAGAACTTTTGGCTATGTTAATTCAAGCGGAAATACCCATAAAAACCGCCTTATTGTCAAACTACCCAAACCCATTCAACCCAGAGACATGGATACCGTATCAGTTATCATCCCCTGCAGAGGTAAGTATCTCTATCTATGCTGCGGATGGAAAGTTAGTTCGAACTTTGCCATTAGGACAGCAATCTATTGGTATTTATCAAAGCAAAAACCGTGCAGCCTATTGGGATGGCAAAAACGCTGTCGGTGAAACGGTGGCAAGCGGTGTCTTTTTCTACACACTCACTGCGGGAGAGTTCACTGCTACTTGCAAGATGTTGATACGGAAGTAATTATCGTAAAAAGTATATGAGCGATCAGTAGCAAAACCTTTACATCTTGCTACTTGGCAGGGGTGAGATATAGTACCTGCCACTAACAAGACTATTGCTTTGTCAAGTCATAAATGATCTGTATAACGGGCGGGGAAACCCCGCCCCTACGAACGGATCTACTCATCATTTGAGTGTAGACAGAACACTATGTACATATTTGATTGTCTACATCTTTATAAGTAGGAGAATAATGAAAAAATCACTCTTTTTACTTTTTGTTATATTTTCTGTCTACGTTTTCTCCATATCACAGAGTCCCGCACAACAGAATACAAACCTATTTGATGATCTAATTGATAATAAAAGGCACGGTTTGTTCTTGGGTGCAACGCTCGGATATGGAGTGACACAATCGGGACTATCTATTGCGGTAAACAAGTTTAATGAAGACGACAAGTTTGATAACTCAAACAGCCGCGGCACCTCCGGAAGCATAGCGTGGCGTATCGGTTATGCATTTTCAGAAAAGACGGGATTCTATATCACATCACCCCCGCTATCATTACAACCCGCTATCGGTATGATACGATTCAGTAATGAGAATCCTGACATTTATTTCAATATGCTTCTTGGATATGCAAGAACGGCAGCGTCTGAAAGAATTATAGATGTAAATTTTGACCGGTATGTTATTACAGTGCCAAACAGACTGGCTGACACTTGGACTCTTAATATAGGAATCGGTAAAGAATTTCGCAGACACTATGCGTTTGAACTTACTGCCGGGTTCACCCGAACAACAATTCCAAACGCATATTTGGATACATATTTTCGCAACGTATATCTAAACGATCTATCACTTTTCGTTTCGTTTAGTTATTGGCAATACTAAAACTTTGATTTACACACATGGAGGTTTATAAACATGAAATTGACGATACAAAACTTTGGACTATCTGTTACGCTATTTTTCCTATTATCCTTATGTCTCTTCGGATGCTCTTCTGATGAAGAAGAAGGTCCAGGGGACACGTTGTTCCCTACTGGCGCAGAGCTTGAGACATTGATTGCCCAAGCAATAGACGCGGATTCTTTGCAGGTACGAGGCAGGGCAGGAGAAGAACTTATTTACGCACCCAATCAAGAAACACCTTATACAGGATGGGTTAAGAGCTTTCATGACGATGAGGAACAGATTCATATACTTCGTCAGATACATACCGGTAAAAACCACGGTGCTTTTACAGAATGGTATGAAAATGGGCAGAAAGAAAGTGAAGGCATATTCAAAGATGGTGAACGAGATGGTAAGTGGGCATTCTGGTATAGCAATGGACAGAAAGAAAGTGAGGTCACTTACAAAGATGGTGAACGAGATGGAAATAGAACACAATGGTATAGTAATGGGCAGAAAGAAAGTGAAGGCACATACAAAGATGGTGAACGAGATAGTGCCTGGACTTTCTGGTATGAAGATGGACAGCAGTGGAGGAAAGGTTCATACAAAAACGGTGCTCGTGATGGCAAGTGGTCTTTCTGGTATGAAAATGGACAGAAAGCAGGTGAAGGTTCATACGAGACTGTTGAAATCGTACTGGAGGAAGATACAACATTTGAGAGAGAACGAGTTGGAAAGTGGACATTCTGGTATCAAAATGGAGAGACACATGCTGAAGGCGCATACAAAGATGGTGAACGAGATGGTGACTGGACATACTGGTATGACAATGGACAAAAAGCAGCTGAAGGTACAATGAAAGAGGGTATACGCAATGAAGACTGGTTATATTGGTCGGAAGATGGCGAACAGATATTGTCATGGTCTTTCGACTGGTGGAGACTCCCTTACGATTATGATTTTTAGTCGGTACGTTTCATAAATAATGTTTACCCAATCTACGTCTTGCGGGAGACGTTAAATCCCGCATAAATCTAAATCCCGCATGACACGGATAACACAGATTAACGCGGATTACATCAAACGCATGTGCAGCAATGATTGTGGCAGCTGAAAACAACTTGATGCTACCAAGTCAAAAATCCGCGTCATCTGTGTAATCCGCGAAAATCCGCGATTCAGACCAAAAATTAAAGGAGAAAATATGACACAACGGCTTTATATACTATTCTCTGTTCTTATTGTTATTATCGGATTAAACGGAATTGCTAATGCACAAGAGGTTTCAATACCTGACCCGAATTTAGCAGCGGCGGTCCGGAACGCGCTTGGTTTACCACAAGAAACGCCTATCACACAACAATTGATGCAGAAGTTGACAATTTTGAACGCTCAGAAGGCACAAATTAGTAATTTAACAGGATTAGAACACGCAACGAATTTGGAAATTTTAAATCTAAAGTCAAATCAAATTAGTGACATTAGTGCATTAGCAGACTTGACTCAACTTGAACTACTATCACTCACATCAAACCAGATTAATGACATCAGTCCACTCTCTACGTTAACAAATTTATCGATGTTATGGCTCAATGAAAATCAAATTAGTATTGTAAAGTCGCTTTCAAACTTGACTCAGCTGCAAAGTTTGTCCTTTGCATCCAATCAACTCAGAATCATAACACCGCTCAAAAGTTTAACACAATTGGAAACTTTATATCTCAATTCTAATCAAATTAGCAGCATTAGACCGCTCAGAGATTTATTGAACTTAGAGGAGTTATATATTGCAGATAATCCAATTTCAGATATATTTCAGATCCATCAAATGATTGCTGCAGGCGTAGATGTTGATTTTGAAACGTCAGTACCGAACGAGTCGCAAGTCGCATTGACGCGTGTGCTTTTCAATGAGATTCGTAACGCTGCTGACGAAAAAAACGACTGGATAGAACTTAAAAATATCAGTAATAGTGATATTCCTCTTTCAGAATGGGAGATTAGCATCCTCACGCGCAGTGGTTCGTCAGTCAGTGAGGAGATTGATATTGTCACGTTTCCGGACTGGACATTACCAGCAGGCGGGATTCTACTGATAACAAACACCGATCCGAGTGCAACAACGCTTTTGAGAGGACAGAATATCAGAACACCAGATATTAGGCGCGGCGCACAACATAATTACCTTGTCTCGGATAAACTCAAATTACCGAGCACACCGTATCTCCTTATATTACGGAGTGCGCTAAATAAAAAAGGCACACAGGAGGCAATTGAGGATGTCGCTGGCAGTTATTTCTTTGATGAACAGAAAGCAGATCAACCTTTGACTGTGGGAACAGCATGGCAGCGGTCTACAGTCAGCGAGGTGGGGTATGTCGGTGAGGCTTGGGAAGCAAGTGAGTATAAAGCAGGTATTGGTTATCAGCCAACAGCATCTAAAGATACAAGTCATGGCACGCCCGGATATGAAAATAATGTACTAATGCGCCAGGAATCCACTGGACAGATTAGCATGAGTGAGGTAATGTTTATAGACAAAATTGGAAACCAGACAGTGCCGCAGTGGATAGAACTTTACAACAATTCCGCATCAGATACGGTCAATCTCACTGGATGGAAAATGATGATTGAGTCAAGACATGATAGACAGAATAGATACATAGTTCTTAATTTTAAAGATTTGTTTATTTTGCCAAACCAGACAGTCCTTTTGGTAACAACGTTATCCCGAAATACGGGGAATGTACCGGAAAGTCGTATTTATTATCTTTACCTAAACCATTTTGCTGAGATACTATCATTCGGTTCAAATAATCTAATTACACCCGCAGGATTTTTCTTGCAACTGTCAATGCCAGATGGGACAGTCGTTGACACAGTTGGCAATCTTGATGGTGATAGCAAAACACAGGATATACCCTTATGGGACCTTCCTGCTGGAACAACTGAAAATGGCGCGCGCAGTTCCATGCTTCGTCGTTATCATCCTATCACACAGAGACCCCTTGTCGGCACGGAGGTATCAAGTTGGCGAAGTGCAACGGCGGTAAAACTTGGTAAATCCACCTACTACGGTAATGCATCGGACATCGGTAATCCTGGATATACGCTTGGTGGTATTTTGCCTGTTACCCTTTCCTCTTTCAGTGCAGAACACACCGATACAGGCGTTGTCCTCAAATGGACAACCGAATCAGAGATAGACAACGCAGGGTTCTACATCTACCGCAGTGAAACAAAGAACGGTGAATTTAAGGTTGTCAACCTCACTATGGTCCAAGGTGCTGGCACAACGGGGGAACGGAATGAATATACGTGGACAGATACAACAGCGAAGTCAAATACTGGCTATTACTATCGGATAGAGGATGTGTCTTTCGCTGGTGTTCAAGATCAGTTAGCAACCGTTCGTACGAGAGGTCTTGTGTCTGCCAGCGGCAAACTTACAACAAGATGGGCAGGTATGAAAAGTCGTTAGTCAATACCTTTTTGATGGCTCCACTAAAGTTTGTGATCGCCTCGCTATATTCGCATAAGGTTGACATTTGCGGAGTCTGTTCTCATATTATCGTAATATTGTGTCATAGAGATATTATATATTGAGAAGAGAAAAATGTCAATGTGAAATTATGAGAAAAAAGTTGACAAGTATTAATGAATGACCTTGTGGATATAGGTATTCATTAGATAGTAAAATATCCAATTTTACTTCAAAATCACCATTTTACGCAGATACGACATCTTATCAACCTGCAACTGATAATAATAGACACCACTCCCGACCCGTTCGCCAACATCGTTAGTGCCGTTCCAATACGCAGCACGATTCCGATTCTGATACATACCGGCATTCTGATACCCTAACGCGAATGTGCGAACAACTGCACCATTCACGGCATAAATCGTCAAAGACACATCCGCAGGTTTCGCCAAGTTGTACGGTATCCACGTCTCTGGATTGAAAGGATTCGGATAGTTTGCTAATAGTGCTGTTTTTTCTGGGATCAGAGATTCTAATAGTTTCTGTAGGTTTTCAATTCCTTGTTGGAAAGCAATAGATCCATCATTTTCAGTTTTTGCTTGATCTATCCATGTTTTGACTATTGCAGGCATGCGTTCCTTATTGTCTATTGCCAGTAAAGGAGACGCAGTAGCGGAGTCCGCTGTGGTACCAAAGTTTTGTGCTACAAGAATAAGGTCTTGGATATTGATTTCCCCATCTCGATTTATATCGGTCCGTAAGTTAGCGGGAGTATTTGAACCCAAATCCTTTGCTACGAGAACCAGATCCACAATACTTACACGTCCATCTTGATTCACATCCCATGCGGGATATTCCCCTACAGTGATGGTAGTATTAGGAGGCACAGCAGGAATAATGTTCCCTGTGATAGAACTGAACTCGAAATTTTCCAGTGTCACGTATGTTTCACCACCAACTTTTGCCTTGAATGTCACCGATAGCAGTGTGCCGGTGCCGCTGACACCGCTTTCAGATATCCGCGCTGAATACAGACTTGTGATTTTGCCTGTTGTGTTATCAATCGCACCACCCTGAAAGAAGGTATTCTCGCCTTCTGCCTTCAGGAAACTGCCTTCGGTGACTTCAACCGCTTCAAGTGCCTTAGGGTCAAACGCAATATCACCTTGCCAACCTGCTAAATCGGTTATGTTTTCTGTGTTTAGGTTCAGTGTAAATGTATCACCAGTGAGAAGGTTTGTTGTCTCTGTTGCAGAAAACGAAAAGCCGACACCTGGAGGTGCCACAGTATACTCTGTGCCTTCATCAAAACCAACAGAGCATAACCCATAATGCCTTTCAGGCAAGTTTTGAATTGCAACTAACAATACATTTGCGCCTTCTCTGAGTGTAACAGGGGAAAAGCGATCATAAAGCCGGGCACCACTACGTGTACTAACGGCTTTATGTACCAAGTCTCCATTGAGCCAGATTTTTACAGACACGTCTTCACTTCCTTCAAGTATTTTTGTTTTCTGTTCACGAGGTGAATTCAAGACGATAGTACTGTAAATTAAGGGGGGTTTTCCGGGGTATTTCCTTCTGTGTTCCTTTCCAACGAGAGACAGCATTTCAAGAATATTAGTGCCTTCTTGGTCAATTTTGGCAGATTTCCACACGTTATCTCCGACATATTGTCCATCTGTGGCACTGTATGTAGCGACTTGCTGTTCTGTCACAGCACCGCCACTTGCTTCAGCTAACCAATCTGCGTCAAAATGTTCAACGGGTAATTTTAGCCACGTCCAAGGTCCTTCTATTCTCGGTCCGCTCATAGCGGAACCTGGGTTTTCAAGCCAAAAAACATTAGGGAATATAGGAGAACTTCCCAAAGGAGAAATGTCTGATATTGAGTTGTTATAAAGTTTGACCATTTCCAGATTTTCCAATTTTGCCAGTGGAGACACGTCCGATATTTTGTTTCCGTGAATATCCAAATGTTTCAAATTTGTCAATGCTGCCAAAGGTGTTATATCTGATATACCATTGGTATTCGCTACAAATTTCTCCAAGTTTGTTAACTTTGTAATAGGAGATAAATCTGTTGTGGAATTATAGGCAATGTCAAGAATAGTCAACTGCGTAAACCCTGCCAACTGTGAAATGTCTTTTATGCCACCATCATGAAATGTCAATCTTCTCAGACTTTTTATGTCTGCCAAAGGAGAGAGGTCAGGGGCAGGGAAACTACCAAAGTCTAACCATTTCAGTTTAGGTAGTTTGGTAAGTGGCGATAAATCAGCTATAGTAGGTGTTTCCCAAGCACCTAAACCGATAAGGTTTGTCAATTCCGCAAGTGGCGAGAGATCGGATATAGGATTCTCTGAAATCCACAACTCTTCCAAATTTACCGCAAACTCAATACCTGTTAAATCCTTAATGTCCCTGTTACTTGCTCTTAAGGTTGTAAGTGTAGCCATCTCTTGAAGCGTAATCGGAACAGTATCATCCTCTTTGCCGAGTGTCTCTGCGATAACGGCGCGGAGGTTCGGATCAGGAATATCAACCTCTGAAGGTGGTAACAGCGTATATTCCGTGCCTTCTTCAAATCCAACGTAACCGCTCCATTCTTCACCGTTGCTATTATCAACAGCCACAAGCAAGATATTTTTTCCTCTATTTACGGTAACGGGGAAAAAAGTATGGTAATCGTGATCGAAGTAGTGTCCACCGTGATTACGAATTAACACACCGTTGAGCCAGACTTTCGCGTTCATATCACTCCCAAGAAACATTATTGTGTTTTGTTCCTGAGGTGAATAGAATTTGATAGAACCGTAGACGACATAGGCAGGGTATTTTGGAGGATTTAGTCCGATGCCACGTAACATTGTGTTAATGTTATCCTCGTCTTCTGCATTAAGTCTGCCTGCTGTCCAAGTAGTGTTTCCAACAACCTCGCCTTCTGTAACACCATTAGTTGCCACCTCTTGTTCTGTCACTTGATTGTTACTCGCCGCTGCTAACAGGTCCTTCGTGCTAAGGTGTGCGCGGCCTTCATCGTCGAGTTCACCAGGGATGGTTATCCATAGCCACGGTCCCTCTATTTTCGGTCCTCCACTAAAACCTGGATTATTGTTTGAAATTATCGACGTACTTTCAAGTAAAGTTTCTAAAGGTGAAAAGTCGGATATTAAATTGTGCCGGAGACCTAACCATTTTAACTGGGTCAATTCCGCCAGAGGTGATACGTCCGATATCAAATTCCTTTGGAGCTCTAACTTTCTTAATTGGGTCAATTCCGCCAGGGATGATATGTCTGATATACTGTTTTCTTTTAGATTCAGATGTATTAAAGATTTCAAGCCAGCTAAGGGCGATATATCAGTAATCCCGTTGCTGTTAAGAAACAGGTTTCTCAGTTTTGTTAAATTCGCTAAAGGTTTCAGATCCGATACGCGTGTGCCGCTAATATCTAAAGTATGCAACTTTTGTAAACCTGATAGCGGTGTAATGTCCGATATAGGATTACCCCAAGCCCCAAAACTTTCCAAACTTATAGCAGTCTCAAGTCCTGTTAACACACGAACACCAGCGTCATGAGGCACACCCAAAATTTGCAACCTTGCCATATCATTCAGTGTAATCTCGGATCCCGAAGCTATACCGAGTGCTTCTTCAACTGCTACACGTAGGTTCACATCAGGAATATAAACACCAGCACCGGGAATACGCTCCGGACGTTCCACAACCGGCGGTAGCTCACTATCAGGTGTGTTCAGCGCAGAAATCACATCGTGAAAATTTGATGTCCATGCATCTCGTTTTACCGTGCCGTTTTCTAACGCCAGTGTCCCTAACGAGTTTTGTAGACCCACATTCTCACGTATTTTTTCAAGGAATGTTTCTGTTTCTAACCCAACTGCAGCTGCAGCGTGTGCTGCACTGAGCGGTGCTTGAAACGCCTCGTGCAATCGTTGGACCGGTTCAATACCACCAAACACGCCACCTGTTTCTTCAAGTGCTACACGAAAACGTTCCATATCTTCTGCTACAAGGTCATCCATCTCTGTTTTTTCAACATAGAGGTCTAATGCGCGTTCTTTGTTAAAAGGTGGGTTATCAGCTTGTTCAACAACAGCACGCACCTCGTCTTCAAACGTCTGCATTCCTTTTGTGTGGCAACCGATGCAGGAGAGCCCCGTGCGCACTGTCGGATCCGCCACAGCAGGATTTGAAACGATGCTGATCGGTGCCGCATCAATGCGGGTGCCTTCCTTATCTACAATAAGATATGCCTGTAAACCATTCGGTAGGTTAAAGATAATTTCACCACCATCTTGTGAGAAATCAAGCGGATGTGTAAAAATATGCTGTGCCTCTGAACTCCCCGCAAAGTCATAACTTTTCCAGTACGCACCATACCGTGAGGTGTGACGCTCAAGCACGCGATTGTGCCGTGAAACACGGGAATTATTGAACCCCGCACGCCAAACGCGTTTCCCAGGGGCATTTTGGAGGTTTTCGGTAACGAACACCTCAAGTGATGCCTCTAATTCACGGTCTGTTTTGGGCAACGCGAGAATGTCGTGGTAGAGGGGTGGCAGTGATGCATTTGCAAGAAACCAATCCACATGCACAAACGGCACTTCGCAGCTCATTTCTTGTTGTAAGGTTGTCAGTTTCTCGCGGAGATGTGCTTGTGTTGGAGCATCAAACGTCATTTTGTAGGGGTATGCTTGTTCAATCTGTGTCCAGGCATCGTTTCTCACATCCCACTCGTAATCGCGCAGGTCAATATAGAAAACGGTTTGTTCCGCATCAATAGGCAGCGGTTTCACTACTTCGCGTCCCCAAGAAAGACTGTTAATCAGTTTTGACAATGCACGTCGATATGCATTGAGTGCTTCAGTCGTTTCACCTGCGTTATAGAGATGTGTTAACGTAAAATAGCGCGCAAACAATTTGTCACGGGATGGGAGAGAAATGACGTGGTTTTCAATTGTCTGAAGCACTGTATCAGTCGTAATGAAGTCGGTTTCTGGCTTAGGAATATCGCTCCAATCTGGTGCGCCTGTCAAAATCCATTGCCGAATCGTCTCAATCGAAGCAGGATCAAGCGCGGGCTGTCCTTGTGGCATCCGTTTAGCAGGGTTCGTTTCTATGAGTCGTTGATAGAACACGGAACCGTCTGGATCACCGGGAACGACTTTTCCGTCATTTATGAGTGCTGTGTGTTCAATTATCAGTGCTTCTCTATAAGAACCGTTTTCACCGTGACAGATTAGACAGGATTGCTCAAAGATCGCATAAGCCTCTTGTGCAAGATTCTGTTGTGCTTGAATGTTCTGGTAACCCAAAACCACCATCAATAGACAACTGATTGATATAAAATGCATCCACAATTTCACACTTTTCTCCTTATTCCCAATAGTATTCGTACCATTAAATTAGCATGCTGCTATAGAACTTATAGCGAGTAACATTATAGGAAACACGTTGATTTTGTTCAATCAAAAATTGGATAGAAAATCCTGCTGCTCCCCCTTCAGAAATGACTATTGTTGTTAGAAGGTCTTAATCTTGCGTGTCTACTGTACCCGCTATAGACGCAAAATCCCACAAAAGTGATGTGCCGTCTTGGCCGCCAGTTGCGAGTGTTTTTCCATCCGGACTGAAGGTGAGAATATTAACACTTGCCGTATGTGCGTTGAGGGTTCGCTTGTGTTCACCCGTGTCAGGATCCCATAGACGAAACGTTTTGTCCGCACTTCCAGTTAAGAGTGTTTTTCCATCTGGACTGAATACCACGCTTGTTACGATCCATGTGTGTCCTTTCATAGCATGTCTGAGTTCGCCAGAGGCTACATCCCATACACGAACAGTATTATCCCAACCGACACTTGCCAGTGTCTTCCCATCCGGACTAAAAGAAATGCTTTCAATTATCTTGAAAGGTCCTAACCCAGTATGTCCTGTAAGTTCTTTTCTGATTCTACCAGTAGCTACATCCCACAACTGAATAGTGCCATCCGTATTTGCACTTGCGAGTGTTTTTCCATTTGGACTGAACTGCATGTCCCTGTGCCAGTACCGAGCTGAATGTCCACTTAGCGTTTGCTTTGTCGTACCCGCCTTTACGTTCCATAACTTGATAGTTAACTCGTTAGATTCATTGATGCTCTCACTGGCGATCAGTTTGTCATCTGGACTAAACAACACGCTGCTAACAGTACTTGTATGTCCTGCGAATGTCTGCTTCTGTTTTCCTGTGGCGGTATCCCATAAACGCACAGTGTTATCCCAACTCCCACTGGCTATCATAGTGCCATCATTACTAAATGCTACAGTAGTAACAACAGACGTGTGTCCTCTGAGTGTTTTTTTCTGTTTGCCTGTAGCACTGTCCCACAAACGGACAGTTTTGTCCCCGCTTCCGCTTGCTAATGTTGACTCATTTGGACTGAATGCCATGCTTGTGATTTCTTTCGTATGTCCCTTTAGTATTTTTGTGTGTTTTCCTGTTTCAACATCCCACAGATAGATAGTCTTGTCTGTGCCCATGCTTGCCAGTGTTTTGCCATCAGCACTAAATGATAAACTATTAGCAATCTGCCGCATTTCGGTATGACCTTTGATTGTATCTATGTGTTTATTTGTTGCTACATTCCACAGACAAACGATGTTATCTTGACTCCAACTGACAAGAGAATTTCCATCGGGACTGAACAAGATTTTTTCAAGCTCCTCCGAATGTTTTCTGAACGTTTTCTTATGTAACCCCGTTTTTACATCCCATAACCGAATAGTATTATCACCACTTCCACTTGCCAGCGTGCGTCCATCCGGACTAAAATCAAGGCTTTTTATACTTTTTTTATGCCCTATAAGTGTCTGTTTATGCTCCCCTGTTTCTATATCCCATAGACGAATAATATTGTCATTCCCACCACTTGCAAGAATTTTGCCATCAGGACTGAAAGCCACTGTTTTGACCGATTTCGTATGTCCTTCTAAACTCTGTTTTCCTATATTTGTTACAGTATCAAATAAATAAACATCTCTATTACCACTGCTTGCAAGAATGACACCATCAGGACTAAAATCTATGTTTCCAGATACCCGCGTATGGAGTTTCGTTTTATGCGTATTTGTTGTGAGATCCCATAAATCTATATCACCGAAATATAAACTTGCAAGCGTGTTGCCATCCCCAATGAACTTTACAAACTTAAAATTATGGAAATGACGATCAAAATCACGAATGAATGTATGCTTATGCTTTAGTGTTAGCGTGTTCCATAGACGAATCGTTTGGTCTGCACTGCCCGTCGCGAGTGTTTTACCATCCGGACTAAACGCTACGCTTGAAACTGCCCCCGTATGTCCTGTTAAGAAGTTTTGTTCTTCTAAGGTATTAGCATCATATAACCAAATACCGGTAGTACTTGCGACTGCCAATTGTTGACTGTCGGGAGAATACGCTATATCTGTAATCTTACCTTTACCAAGACGCGCTTTTGCTCCTTTAGGTAAATTCCACTGCGGTGAATCATGGATGAATGTATGTGGATGAATGCGCGTTGATACAATTCGGAACACTAATACAACCGAAATGATGCCTATTACAATTAAGATTGAAATCCATTTTGTTTTCATTATATCAATCCTCATTTTGTATAATTTACATCATTTTACAGCACGGTCTTGTATGGAATCAACGCTGAATACATCAAAGCAACGGTGCCAATATCAGCATAACTCTGGTTCTATTCCTTCAATCAGTTGCCTTAACTATAGAAGATAAGTCCCAAAACAAGGTTGTCCCATCAGCATTGTTACTTGCCAGTGTCTGTTTATCAGCACTAATTGAAATTGAATAGCTACGTGTAAAAGACGTATGTCCCATCAAGACTTTATCGTATTGTCCACTGTTTACATTCAATAGATAGATTAATTCAAACTCGCCTCTGATAGCAAAAAGTTTACCGTTGTCAGCAAACAGTAATCCACTCAAAGAATTTTCTATAGGTGTTGAGAGTGTCATTTTCGTCTTTCCTGTGTGTATATCCCATAAGCGAACGCTGCCATCGAAACTTCTACTCGCTAACATATCACCGTCAGGACTGAATAACACTTGACTAATTTCTTCGATATGTCCCGTAAAGGTCATTTTAGGATTGCCTGTTGCGACATCAAATAGGTAGATGTTACCATCTTTATTGCCACCTGCCAGCATACTTCCATCACGACTGAATGTTACGCAAGAGATAGGTCCCATCCGTTCCGCGAGGAAGGGGGCATGGTCACCTGTTTTGAGATTCCATACTAATATGAGCCCTTCTTCACTTCCACTGGCGAGTAATTTTCCATCTGGACTAAAAGTAAGACCTGTAATGAAACTTTGATGTTCTGACGATGTCTTTTTGAGTTTTCCACTATTAACATTCCACAGACGTATCGTTCCGTCGCGATTTCCACATGCAAGTATATTACCATCCGGACTGAAGGCTACACGATCAACCACAGTATGGGGGGCATATCGTATGCGGTTAAGATGACGGTTTGTTATTTCCGACACTTTATATCCTGTGAGTGTTTTCTTTATTTTTCCTGTTGTAACATCCCATAGACGGATAGGTTTACCTGAATGCAGGGTGGCAAGTGTATTTCCATCTGGACTAAGCGCAATTTCATTAAGGTAAAAAAACTCAGAAAAACCTGTAAGGCTGTATTTTAGTTTGTGTGTACGTGTATCCTGGATCTTAATCGTATAATTATATTTGTTATCTGTAATCGCAAGTGTCTGACCATCAGGACTAAACGCGAAACTAACGGGTTTTTCTTTATCCGCATTCAATATATGTTCTAAATCTCTTTTAGTTTCCTGATACAACTGTATGGTTGTATTCTCTTTTTCAATGGTAAATGTTTTCCTATCACGATCAAAATAGACTCCATCTCCTTTCCATATCACCCTACTCTCTCCTGATGTGACGTCCCACAAAAAAATAAGTTGCCCATTGATATCACTAATAAGTGTTTGTCCATCAACGCTATATGTTGTATTAGTAATTTCCGGGGCAATTATTATATTTTTATGCCTTGGGATTGGGAGTAGGTTTAGTTCTTGATAAGTTTTTGTGTCATAGAGCCAAATTCCAATAGTAGTAACGACTGCTAACGCATTTCCATCCGGAGAATACAACATGTGTTGAATTCGTCCTTTACCGAGACGCGCTATAGCATTTTCAGGTAGTCCCATCTGCGTGTAATTTTCTGCAAAGCAGGGTGACAAACATAGTGTTGAGAGAATACTAAACAGTAAGACCTGTAATGGCAGATTGAGGTAAAATACTTTGTTTTTCATTACGCCTATCTCCTGATTTAAGCCATAGATGTTGTCCGGGACTATTGTTTGGATAGTTGCTATAATAACTGTCTGCTTTTCTATACACCTGTCGCCCTCTGGGGCTGCACGGCACGCGGAGAATGTCTTCTACCGTGAGTTTGATAAATAATTCAATAATTTTTGTTGAAAAGAGAACTCTTTTGGTATAATGAAGTCATTATACCTAACCATAAGGAGTTCTCTTATGAGTATTTTAACACTTTTTTGCAGAATTGACGACTTTTATTTAGTTTTTGAGGCATTTCTGACATCACGATCACTTCAGGACGATAAACCGAAATCCGCGAAATCCGTGCCCATCTATGTACCTGGCGCGATAATCCGCGATTCAGATAACAAAATATTTACACACCCGCTTCTACTAAATTCGGTTGACTCCCTCCACAAAACATAGTATCTTATAAACAAGGAGAGTCCGAAATAGAAGCTAATGGAGAAAAAAATGACTTTAATAATAGAGCAAGGTAAGGTGAATAACGGCGGTATTGTCCTATCAAAGCCTTTATCGTTGCCTGAAGGGACTGAAATCCGCGTACAGATTGAACCGATAGACACTCACGATAGCACAAGCACAGTGACAGATGAATCGGAAGACTTTGCGAACCTGCCTTGTTTCGGCATGTGGGCAGACCGGGAGGAGATGCGCGACAGTGTAGCGTGGTTGCAAAAGGAGCGTGAGAAATGGCACCAGCGCAACACCGACAACCCACTGAAAGGCAATGCCGATTTGATTGCGTTGGGAGGTTATCGTTTAGATTCGGTTGATGGCGCGAAGGAGATTGTGAAATCTATTTCTGCAATTGACAAAAAACCCTGAATCGTCCACCACCAACCAAACCGCTTGTAGTTGTGCTATTCATAGCACGCTCAGAAAGTTTCACTCATCTTGAATCAACTTAAACTTATGCGCAGCTTCTTCTGCACCAACAAAACGACTGTATATCGCGACGTGACTCAGCTTACCATCCCAATTTCTACCACCATTTGCTTCATCACCGAATAGGAGGGGATATAGTTCCCAATTGCTAAAATCACCCTGAATGCTATTGCCTGAATAGATTAACTTACCATCAACATAGCAGTAGACGTTTCCTTGAAAATAACTCACAATAACGTGTGTTGGTTTTCCTTGTTCAATATTCCCAAAAGAGAATTCACCACCTTGTCCGTTTTCTCCGGTGCGTGGTGTAAGGCGTAAAACGGTACGCAAAATCGTGATGCGTTGATGTGAAGGTATATTCCCCAGGCTGCGCAGTGCCAATAGGTAGGATTTTCATGTTCCACGTATCAATACCATCAATTTTATACGGTTGATCTCCAGGAAGTTCTATTGTTATCGTTTGCGGTGCGGTTGTGTAAACGAGATAGTATTTTCCCTGTTTGGCGAGGACATACCGTCCCTTATCATCACCAATCGGTTCAAGTGAATCAAACGGAGGTGCATCTGCCATAAAATCCTTAAGAAATGCTATCCGGGATGGACTCTCACCACGCAGCACACCCCCTTTTGCCCACCAGAGAAGGTCTTCAGGATGTTTGTATGTCTCTCCGTGTCCGACGTAGCATCCCGATACAGTTCCCGCCCAGAAGTTTTGAACCATCTGTTGCGCGGTGATATTTCCCCACCCTTGTGGAATATCGCCTTCGTAGCGGCATTCATCATATATTACCGGTTTTCCGTATCGGTTGCGATAGCGTATGCCTTCTGCCATATTGGACGTCTGGATACTGGTGTGCGTAACCCAGGGTTTGTTGTGGTCATACCAACCTCTGCAGTTGTGGATACCACGCAAACGTTGATGCGGATCGTGATCTCGGATTATTTGGAAAAACCGATCCCAATCGGACTCCTCCTTTGCAGGCATGATGTCGTATTCATTTGCAAGGGACCACCACACATTACGGAAAGCGGATAAACGTGCCACAGCATATCGTATGTAGCGATCATCGCTTTCAGCATCCATATTCTCAAAATCCCATCGGTCATAAGTGTGAAACAAGATAATGTCCGCTTCAATACCAAGCTCTAATAGGTCTTGCACACGCTTTTCAAAATGCTGCCAGAATTCAGGATTAAATCTTGTGAAGTCCCAATCTGTTAGTGGTTTGCCTTCATACGGATAGTATTCAGGTTCGTTCTTGTTGTAAGAGTAATCTTTTGGAAATATACACATCCGCATTTTATTGAACGGTGCTTCAGCAAGGGTTTTGAGGGTCTGTTCTTCCATCTCAGCACCTTGATGTACCCATGCATAGCAGGTTGTTCCGAATTGATGGTACGGCGTGCCATCAGCATAACGCAGGTAGAAGTCTTTATGAACCTGAACAGGTCCGTGATTTCCTTCGAATGCTGAAGTGCAAGTAAACTGTCCAGTTTTTCCGTTGAGTTCTGCCGTGTTACTCTTTGTCGTGTAAGTCCATTCTCCAAGCGCATCGGGACTAAATCGGACTTTATACACGCCGTTTCCATCGTAAAACCCTTGCGGTTCAAAAGTACGATCGTCTTGTTTAAATTCCGCTGTCAATTCGACGTCAGTGAAAGGATTTCCTGTGTCTGGTCCATTCAATGTCAATTCAAATATTCCCCAAAGTTCAATCATATTCCCCTCTAAATATTTTTGTGCATTCACGGTAGTTGTTATACTTAGAAAAAAAGCAGCCGTGAAAATTATTATTGGTAAGATGTATCTTGCCATTTTCACCTTCCATTAGGCGAGGTACAAACTTTTAATTTATCCGTTTTGTCTCCGCTGTATTTCGGTGTTGACGGCCCGAATACCCGTCACCGTCTTGTTAATCTGATTGTTTGTGCGGTCGCGAAATCCGTACTTGCGTGCGTTGTTCTTAATGTAGGCACCACACAGATGGTATCCGACGCATTGCGGAATATCCCAGAGCGCGTCCATCACTTGACGATAGTGGTCTGCATCGTGCAAGCGGTCCGCTGTCGGGGGCCAGCGGGTGTCACCGTGGGTGCGTATATGCCCTGCCGCGTCTGCCAGCAGAATCGGTTTGTCTGCGAAGTCTGCCCAGTGCCGCATCTTCGTGACGATATTCTCTACTGTCCCAAAACATTGAAAACTGAGTACATCGACGTAGGACAGTGCCGCATGGACCACCTCTTCGGGTAGTGTTGCGTTTGCCTCCCATCGGTCACCAAGGATTAGGTGGCTCGGGTCGTAGCGGCGGATAGCGTCATGGGTGACTTTATAGTAGCGTTCGGCAATCGCAGAGAGTTCGCGGATGCCTGCCTCTGATTCGAGCAGGTCTGGATCGACTAACGACCCACGCCATTTCGTGTCAGGCGAGGTATGCACCCACTGCGGACAATCGCAGTAGAAGTAACCAATCAGTTTCGGATCATCGCGCAAGCGTGCACACGCATCGCGGGCAACGTAGTCACACCACTCCTCGAAGTCGGCACGCATCAGGTCGGGCATACGTACCTCAACTTGCCACTGATGTGCCTCGGTGAAAGGTAGCAGGTGGCAGTAAGGCATGTTCGCCCATTGGTATTCTTCATAAGTAAAGGGTCGCGAATGGCGATGGTAACCTTGCGTGATAATTACGACCTCTTGGGTCCAACCAATCGTGTTAAAGCCCCAATCCCGCAAGTCATTGGCGACTGTGCGTAGCCAATGTTTATGGCTGTTGCCGAACTCTCGGTTCCATACATCGTCCGAGTCTGTATACCGCAACGCTGCCGAGTCGATATGGTTCATGCCGATGGACCAGAATCGCGCACCTTCCGGTGTGATGAACCACCAACGGCCGTCTCGCTTCTCAATCGTGTAACAGTCTGCCATTCTGGTGGTGCTCCTTTCATCTTTCTACTGCTAAGTATACTTGAAAGGTCAATGCATGTCAAGGACTTCCGTACTGTCCGAAAGGCATTCAATGTAATTTAGACCACATTCTGAACAGATCTGTCCAAAAAATGAACAGAAACATACCGATATCTCTATCAACACCAACAAGAAATGTATATTATATCGCTATTTTCAGTTAGCACGTCTTGGCATAAAAATTGCTCAATACGATTTAGAGAAAATTATAATTTGTGGAGGCAGAAAATGGCAAAATTGAAACATCTATTGCTTATTCTAATTTGTTTGTCAATTGCCGGTTGTGCTCAACTTTTTTCTGAGCAAGTGTATGTATTGGTTGATCAGAAAATATCTCAGAAACCTGTTTTTTCTGGTGTTGTTTATTCTATTCCGGAAAAAGTATTTGTCCGAAAAATTGTATTACTCGGCAGAGGGAAGGTTCAAAATTTCGATGTATATGTTCGTGACAAAAGGATGAATTGGAAATTTGCTAAAGAGGTGCAAAGGGCGATTGAGTTTCCGTTTGAAATGTTTGTATCTGCGAATACGGATGCTATTAAAATTGCACACCGTTCTGTTACTGGCAAAGGACGTATTGAAACAATTCAGTTTTACACGATAGCAGAAAAGGATGAGTAAAGCGAAACCAAACTGTTTAGAGGATATCTGTTCCTCCTGCAAATGCACTTATGTGTGCAATCTCGAATGAAGTTTGCACTTTCTGGGGCAGATTGTTTATTCTTCTGTCTTGCTGTTATTGAATCTCTGTGTATCTCAATGCTATCTATCTTGGCACGGAATTTGCTTCCACTGCAAATAAAAACAACTCGGAGAAACTCTCATGAAAACCTTTCCACTCTTCTTAAAACAGAACTTACGAGGCTATCTTATACTGATCTGCGTTGTATGCTTGCCGCACATCGCTGTAGCAATTGAACCTATTGCCACCATCGGACAACCAAGACCGGAAAAGTATGCATTTCTTGACAGTCATACCATTTTGCGCGTTGTGAGAACACACATTCAGGTTGTTGACGCTGATACAGGAGAGGTCGTTGATGAATTCGGCAAATTTGAAGATGGCTACGATGTTATGTTTAGTCCTACTGGATCACATTTTGTAAGTCAGGATTATATCAAGGATTCAAAAGCGCACACTGTCAGTATTTGGGATGCTAATGCTCGTGAGAAGATTTCTGAATGGACAGTTGAAGACCGTATTGATCTCGTAACATTCAGTCCTATAGAACCTATACTCGCTGCCTCTATTAACGATAGGATATATCTTTGGAATTGGGAAGAGGGAGAGTTCATTGGAGAAATGTTTGGAAAACGCCGTCCTTCAACATCCTGTTTCTACGTCAATGGTCGTAGATCAAAATGTCATTCTCCTGTTCGTGATATGAGTGCAGTCTTTAGTCCAGATGGTAAATATCTTATCGTAGCTTCAATGCGACCAGACATTGAACTATGGAATGTTGAAACACGTCAATTGGAAGCACACTTTGAAGGACATACCGGTAACTGGGTTGAAGGTATAGCAATCAGTTCAGATGGGAATTACTTAGCTACGTTTGAAGAAGTCACGGCTACCATTTATGTCTGGAATATGGATACACGACGACTACTATGGAAGGCGAAAAATGGAGATGATAGCATAACAGATATTCAATTTAGTCCGGATAGGCAACAGTTGTTTGTGGCAACAAGCACACGCGGGTTGAGTAAATCTGGTTTTGGTCCTTGGGAAGGCTGGGATGATATGGTACGCGTCTGGGATGTCAAATCAGGACAACAGATTGATTCATTCAACACTGAATTTCGTCGTTTGCAAGCGATGACACTATCTCCAGATGGAAAGACTATGCTACTTGAATACTCGGATGCTGGTGTGTTGTGGGATATTCAGAAAAAGGAAACCCTACACATGTGGGGGGATTTTAATGGATACGTGTTCAGCACTGTACGGTTAAGTCCTGATGGTAAAACTGTGGTTAATAGATCGCGAAACTATATTAAGACGTGGGATGTTGCTTCCCAGCAGATGCAACTACTCGTTTCTGCAAACGGTTATCAATTTGAAGGATTGGCAATATCCCCAGACAGTCAAAAAATCGCTGTAATCAAAGATTCTTGGATTGAGTTGCGTGACATTCATACTGGAAAAGTTGAAGCGCAATTACTGAATCCCAGTGGATTCTCCTCAGATCATCACCTCGCCTTCAGTCAGTCTGGCAAATTACTGGCAGTAGGGAGTTACTCCAGAGGTATGCTTATCTTAGATGTGAAAGGTTTGAAGGAAATTCAGAGAATACAACCAAAAATAGGTCCTGACTCACCGATCATCTACCATACTGCATTCAGTGAAAATGATGAATATTTGGCAGCAACTGCACAGACAAGAATCAGCAATAATAACTACAAACATTGGATTCTATTGTGGAAGCGTATAGGTGAAACGTTTGTTTTGCAGTATACTTGGGAGGTGCAAGGAAGTGAGTCAAAACCCGCTTTTTTCACCAACAGAACAGATGGTTCAACAGTGTTAGCCACCCCAGGAGCAAAAGGCATTCAGATTTGGAAACTATTATTAGATAGTGCTGAACTCTTAACAACACTGGAAGGCTCTCCTCCAATACGATTTAGTCCTGATGGACGCTATCTCTATTCTGCTGCCCAAATTTGGGATTGGCAGACAAACAGACCTATCAATAATCCATCTTACCCGTGGTTTGAGGATATTAGTCAAGACGGTTCTGTTCTATTGTCATATAAAATGCGGGGACAATACCAAGTCTATGATGTAAAACACACACTATCTCTCCTTCCTTATGCTGTCGAACCGAAAGACAAAAAGATCGTTACACTCGGAGAAATAAAGCGAAACCAACTCCTACAAAACTTCCCAAATCCATTCAATCCTGAGACTTGGATTCCGTTTCAACTTGCGGACAAGAACAATGTTACGATTCAAATCTATACACCGACTGGCAATTTAGTCAGAACCTTGTCATTAGGAGTGATGTCTGAGGGTGATTATTCTTCTCAAAACAAAGCGATACATTGGGATGGATGCAACAATCAGGGTGAACCTGTCAGTAGCGGTATATACCTTTACACTATCAATGCTGGAGACTTCTCCGCAACCCGCAAAATGCTAATACGCAAATAAAGGTTCTGATAGGTTGTGGGAATTACGCAAACTGCAACACATGAAGAAGTTAAAACTTGGCATTAATACTACGCTTGTCATAACTTGCATCCTTACCATAGCACATTCATCCTTGATTGTGCTACCAATCTCCCAATCAAGGATGCATGGGATTGTACAAAGAAGCACAATCTAACAGAATGATGCTCAAAGAGGCACAATCTAACAGAATGATGCTCAAAGAGGCACAATCTAACAGAATGCGATACAAAGAGTGCGCAATCTAACAGAATGATGCTCAAAGAAGCACAATCTAACAGAATGTGCTACAAAGAAGTACAATTGATTTTTCATTGACAACTTTTGTCATTAATTTTATTATTGTTGCAGATAAGAGGATACAGCCAGATTCAGATAGGGATTATATAAAATGAAATATGTGTTTGCGTTGAAAAAACGGAGTATATTCATTGTACTCACTATTTTATTGAGTACAGTTGTCCAAGATCTCACGCTTGCGAGAGGAAGGAGCAAAATATATTGGACAGAAGGCAGTAAAATCAAAAGGGCGAACCTTGATGGTACCGCTATTGAAAATGTAGTGACTAATCTGTATATACCAAAAGACATCGCTTTAGATCTACGCAACGGTAAGATATACTGGATTGACATTGGCACAACTAAAATAGAGAACACCAACATTGCGACAAATAAGATTCAGCGTGCCAACTTCGATGGGTCGGATATTGAAGACATTATTACTGGATTTACGCAGCCTTCAAAAGAGCACGAACCAGTTGAAATAGATCCTGAATTATTACGAATCAAACCCGTCTGTATTGCTGTAGACAGTATTACAAAAAAGATATACTGGGGCAACAGGTTTCCTCCATATATTCAACGTGCAAACCTTGACGGTTCCGAGATGGAACGTGTAGTACCTGACAGAGAAGTAGCTGCTATAATGGACATTAAACTGGACATGAAGATGGGTAAGATGTATTGGTTTGAAATTGCGACTCCGGTAATCAAAAGTGCAAACCTTGATGGTACCGACATTGAAGAAATCATAAATGCCACGGATGTTCCCACTTTGGCGTGGTTTAGGTTTGATGTGGACAGGCACTCTCGCCAGATATACTGGTCAGACACACGCGAAGGCATTATCAAACGCGTCTTTTTTAATGGGCACAATGTTGAAGACGTAGTCACAGAATTGAGTTCTCCAGCAGAAATCGTATTGGACACGCGCTCCGAGAAAATCTATTGGTCCAGCAGGGATTGGAAAACAGATACGAGTAAAATACAACGAGCGAATTTTGATGGGACCGATGTCACTGATATTCTTACTGACTTGAGGACCGTAAGAGGTATCGCTTTGGATACCGAGGGAGTTCACGATGTTGCCCCAGATGCAAATAAGTTGACAACCACTTGGGCAAATGTAAAAGCTCAATAATAAGACAATAACCTAACGATAAGACAATAACCTAACGATGATATTCTAAGACGGTGCGGCGAGATAGCCGTGCCGTTTTTTGTTGCGCTATCATTCTGATGTTGCTATGATAGTTGTAATCAATGATTTCTTTTGTCAACTTTGGAGACTAATATGAAAAAGTACCGTATTGCAATCATCGGTTTGGGAGGCATGGGTGGAGCACATGCCCAAGCAGTAAAGTTAGAAACGAACTGTGAACTCGTTTCAGGAGCAGAAATCAATTCAGCCCGAGCAAAAGCATGGGGTGAACGATTCAGTGTAAAGGCAATCTATGACGACTATGAAAAGATGCTTGATGAACAGAAACCGGACATCGTTATCGTTCCAACGCAAGCACCGATGCACCACCCGCCAACCATCGCAGCTGCACAACGCGGTATCCACGTCTTCTGTGAGAAACCGATTGCACTCAACCTCTTTCAAGCGGATGAGATGGTAAAAACTTGCGATGTGCATAATGTCAAGTTTGCCATCAATCACATCAAACGCGCGAGTCTATATAACCGTTATGTCCTCTCACTTATTGAAGATGGGAAAATCGGTGATGTTGTCTTGATGAAGGCAACGGATAAGGGTGGTCGTAAGGTGGGTAATTCGTTGATGGAGATGGGAACACATCTATACGATTGGTTGCGTCTTTTCGGTGGTGATGTTGAATGGACGCATGCACACCTCGTGCAAATGGATGGTCGAGAGTCATCCGCTAATGACATCAAACATACACAAGAAGTCCACCCCCATGATCGAGATGCGGGGTTAGTTCTTGGTGAACGCGGTCACGTTTCTTTTCGCTTCAAAAACGGTATTCATGCTGATGTGCAGTTCATCGCGCAACCGCAGACTAACGATAACGCCTACGGTATAGACATTATCGGCACTGAAGGAAGAATCGCAATCCGAGAAAGCGTTGGCACAACGATGTTTATCCACAGAGGACAACATCAGACACCTGCAGAAGCGTGGGAACCGGTACATTTACCAGACGAAGATATTGATGAGAACGGGAAACAACGTGATGATGGGGCAAGACGACTGTTTTTACAACGACTTATGGTACGCGATCTTATTGCGGCAATTGAGGAAGACCGAGAACCTTTCGCAAGCGGTAGAGATGGACGGGATTGCCTTGAAATGATTCACGCGACATGGGAATCACACCGACAAAAGGCACGCGTATATATGCCGTTAACACCACGCGACCATCCACTTGAACGTTGGAAAAGGGAGGAAGAATAACCTAATTCATTCACAACAACTTTACACATCCCTAAATCTATGTTATACTTAAGAAAGCAAAAATAATCAGCATAAGAGAAATAACAGTATGATGGATAACGTAGAAAATATAAAAAACCCGTTTGGCGAAAACATCGTTCAAGTGGATGGTGAAATACCTGTAGATTTACCCACTCAAGATGGAGACAGGTTCCTGTTTCTCAGCCATGACCAAAGTCATCTAACACATGGATTACACAAATATCCTGCCAAGTTTTTCCCAGAGTTGCCGCGTTGGTTGATCAAACGGTATTCTCAGGAAAACAATATTATTCTTGATCCATTTACAGGTAGCGGAACTACAAATGTTGAAGCACTACTGGCAAAGCGTAACTCTGTTGGAATAGATGTTGACCCCTTTTCTCGCTTCGTAGCAAAAGTTAAAGTAACGCCATTGTCGGAAAGTCATCTCAAATCTGCCCAGAAGAAACTATTTGAAAGTATCTTAAATTACCACTCATCCCTCATTTCAGAATCCGATTTACCCAACTTTCCTTATAGAGATAACTGGTTCAATAAAGAAATCCTCTTTGAATTGACCTATTTAAGAAAACAGGTTCAACAGCTTGATACTCAAGATGAAGTTAAGGACTTTTTTCGAGTTTGTTTTTCGTCTATCATCCGTTCAGTATCTAATGCCGATGATAATTGCACAAGAACAGTGATACGGAAGAAATTGAACAAATCGGTAAAACCATCCGATGCTTTGAATAAATTTGCAAAATCTGTAATGAAAAAAGCCCCAAAGATGGTAGCGTTTTCAGAAAATTATCCATCAGACATTACCGTTAAATTTCCAGATGATATGGATGCCAGAAATATAAAATTTGAAGAAGGTTTTTTTGATTTTGCGATAACTTCTCCTCCCTATGTCAATGCTGTTGACTATCCAAGAACCCACCAACTGGAAATGTACTGGTTAGGTTTTGCCCAAGATTCGTTGACAGCACTTAAAAAACAGAACGTTGGAACGGAGAGTGTATCCGCAAGCGATTATAAGACTCTTCACCAAATTGGCATTTCAGATGCCGACACGATTATACAGAACATTTATGAAAAAGACCCGAGAAGAGCTTATATTGCTTTCAAATATCTCAACGATATGCGTAAGAATCTTATTGAAGTTTTCAAGGTGTTACGGAAAGGTGGCAGATATGTCGTAGTAGTCGGCAACAATCGCATCCGGGGACATTTGTTTGAAAGCTGGAAGTATCTCATGCCGATGGCAGAGAAGATTGGTTTTAAAGTAGAAAACTATTTCGGTTCGGAGATTATAAAACATTTCATAAAGGTTCCAAGAGAAGAACGTATCAATACAGACTGGATTTTAGTGCTAAAAAAAATTGGTATGGGAAAATGGGTAACGAAGAAGAAAGAGGTAGACAGGCATCAATTGAAATTGTGGGAAAACCTGATGCAGTGATATTCAAAGACACACACAAAGAGTTTATGAGAGCAACCGCTTGCGGCGATTGCGGTTGATCTTACTGTTGACAATCCGAAGGGGTTATGGGAAACCTATACGAAAGCACAGAATACTTAAAGTCTATGTGGAGGAAAAATGAAAAAACGAAGAGGTATTTTCGGTCCTTCAAAGGACGAAATCTGGTCACAGATCGCAAAAGATATAAGTGGGGAGTTTATTGAAGGTGGGTTTTGGGGTGAGGACGTCCTAATTTACAAACACGGTGAATGGCAAATCCTATTGGATAACTACACGATTATGATGCCCACTGGAACAGTAACTATACCGGTAACATACACCCGAATGCGAGCACCCTTTATCAATAAGGACGGTCTCTATTTTAATATCTATCGTGAAGGTTTTTTCAGTGCTATTAGGAAATTATTCGGGATGCAAGATATAAAGATAGGAGATCCGTTTTTTGACGATCAATTTATAGTTAAAGGGAACAATCCAGACAAAATCAAACTACTACTTGCGGACGCTAAGATAAAAGAGCTATGTCAAGAACAACCACAAATTCATTTTGAGATTAAAGATGACGAAGGTTGGCTCGGTCCAGATTTTCCTGAAGGTGTGGATCAATTGAGTTTTCAATGTGGTGTTATCAACGAGACTGCGTTGTTAAAATCCTTATTTGAACTCTTTTCTATAACTTTAGAACGTTTGGTGCAAATTGATTCCGCTTACGAGGATGACCCAAAAGTTCAGTTGAAATAACGGATATCTTTCTGTAGGCGCGATCGCCGAATTGCGATTTTTCCTTGTAGACGCGATCTCCGAATCGCGACCTTTCAACTAAATGGCACAAGTGTCTAAAACAAAACAGCCTCTAATGGAGACGAATCAGATGGAAAAAATGAAGTGTTCAAGATGCGGTTCCGATAAAATCATGCCTAACTTGAGGATCCATGATCGGTACAGGGTAGGACATGAAAACTGCATAGGAATAGAAGTTTTGGGTAAACCTGGGGCGGCGATTTTCAAGGAGACGCACAAAGAGTTTATGAGAGCAACTGCTTGCGGTGATTGCGGAAATGTTGATCTCACTGTTGATAATCCAAAAAAGTTATGGGAAACCTATACTAAAAGTCAGAGCCAATGATGAAATCTGGTCACAGATAGTAAAGGAGAAACGGAGATGCGTTTGAATGGACGCGTTGCGATTGTAACAGGGGGTGGTGGCGGCATCGGAAAAGCAACATGCCTTGCATTTGCCAGAGAAGGTGCGGATATTGTCATTCCCGAAGTAAATATAGCCAATGCTGAAGCAGTATCAAAAGAGATAACTGCACTTGGGAGATGCTGCATCGTCATTGAAACCGATGTCTCTGATGGCGAATCTGTTCGCGCGATGGTGAACGATACACTTGCGGAATTTAAGCGAATTGACATCTTAGTGAATAACGCCGGTATTTTCAGCTACACTCGCATAGATGCATGCACCGAAGTAGAATGGGATAGGATGATGGCGGTAAATCTCAAAGGTCCTTTTCTCTGTTCGCAAGCAGTAATGGAGACGATGAAGGCACAGAAGTTCGGACGCATCATCAATCTCGGTTCGTTGGCGGGACAGGTAGGGGGGTTAGTCGCATCCGCACCTTATTCTGCATCAAAGGCAGGTGTGATGTGTTTGACAAAATCGTTTGCCAGGGTTTTAGGGGAATACGGCATTACAGTCAACTCTATCGCCCCCGGAATCGCAGCGACCGAGATGGCAAAAAACCATCCAGACATGACAGACCAGATTCCACTTGGACGCGTCGCAGACCCGTCTGAAGTAGCAAATGTTATCCTATTTCTCGCTTCCGAAGAGGGGCAGTATATCACCGGGGCAACGCTTGATGTGAATGGCGGTATCCGGATGGGGTAGTATAATAGATTTTGGAATTACTTGAACATCTTTCCGGTTAGAAATGCCAAGTCGTATTAAATTGAAAAGAGTAGTTTTGGAAATCTATATAATCAGATGTCGTATCGCTTTTGGTTTGAGGTTGGCTTACAACTTCTTGCGTATCTGTATCAATCAGTTGGAAGCAGAGTGCTTCACCTGTATCGTTTGCATATTCAGCTGTCAACAAGTAGGTTGAGTCAGCTTTTACCTCAATGGACAAACCTGATGCGGATTGCTGTTCCTTACCGGACTGTGTCTCAGCGATCAACAGGAGCACCATGTCGTGAGTTCCTGGGACAAGAAAGATTTGATTCTTGTTTTCTCTAATTTTCTCACGCAGTGCCACCTTTTTGTTGATTGCTAACGCGAACAGGCTATTGTGCTGTATCCAGTTTGTATCAATTTGAATAGTGGCAAGTTCAGATTTTGGCAGGTCAGGTATTAGATACGGACTTTGATGACTAAGGACTTTACTTTGCTGAAACGATGTTATGCATCCACAAAGTGGCATCAGAAGTAGTGTGATGACGAATAAGCAATAGATTCTTGCCTGGAAATTTGTTCGAGATTTCATTTGCGTTTCCTCCTAAAAACTTTCGCAATTAGTAAAGACTAAGATAACCCATCCAAAATACCGGTGCTATCCCCAAGTTGTTTCATATCAACATTCATTCTATTGAGCATAGCCAACCAGAGATTATTAAGCGGAGTTTCCTTCGGATATTGGAGATGCCGTCCACTTTTCAGTGTGCCTCCACCTTGACCTGCTAAAATAATAGGTAGGTCGTGGTGGCTGTGGCGGTTACCATCTGAATTTCCACTACCGTAAAGGATCATAGAATGGTCAAGTAGTGAACCGTCCCCTTCAGGTGTAGTGTCAAGTTTTTCAAGCAGATAGGCGAGTTGATGCATGTGGAAAATGTTGATCCTATGGATTTTTTCTATTTTCGCTTTGTCCCCACCGTGATGCGATAGATTATGATGTCCTTGCGTAACATTGATATTCGGATATGTCTTGTTACTGCCTTCATTTGCTAATGTAAAGGTCACAATTCGGGTCACATCTGTTTGGAATGCCAGAACAATCAGGTCTAACATAAGGCGGACATGTTCCTCAAAATCTGAAGGTATTTTTTCAGGGGCAGCGTATTCAATATGTTCTATAGGTGGGAATTTTTCAGAGGATTCAATCCGTTGTTCAATGTCGCGTATAGCAGTAAAGTATTCATCAAGTTTCCGAGCGTCATTCCCGCTGACTTTTCGGAGTATGTCTTTTGAATCCTCTTTCACGAAATCAAGGATGCTTTTTCGTTCTTCATCCCGTTGCGTATTTTCAACGTTAGGTTCGGTAGAGAACAGTCGTTCAAAAGCGAGTTTCGGATTAACTTCTTTCGGTAATGGTTGTGTTGCGGATT
This sequence comes from Candidatus Poribacteria bacterium, assembly GCA_965205065.1. Taxonomy (GTDB): domain Bacteria; phylum Poribacteria; class WGA-4E; order WGA-4E; family WGA-3G; genus MSPOR6. The sequence continues at coordinate 1,710,359 of CBDBFT010000001.1, forward strand.
TCCAGGACATTGTTGCTGAATAGACGCAGCTATAACCGGAGTCGCAGTTTCCAGCTCTATAACCGGGTTCAATTCCTAATTCAAGCGAAGGTAACCGTGTTTGATTACCGATATGTGAAGCTGCAGCTTGGTCAACAGAAATTCCTGCGTGTATGTCTGTACCACTTGTTTTCCGAGGTTGTGCACCTGTCAGGAACGCCGCCATCGCTCTGGCGTGATCACCGCCACCGTCGCCGTTTGCCCGTGCTTTATCAGCCGTTAATCCGCTCAGAATTAAAGTCTTTTCTTTAACATTGACAAGCGGTTTTAGGATGTCTGTCAGTTCAAAGTTTGGTCCAACCTGTGCTGGTGTCCAATTCTCCATTATTTTCCCGTTAGGGACATAGAGAAATGCCATTCGATTTGGTGTTACGTGTCCCGGTGCGCCTTTCGTGGCTGCGGATGTCCAGTTTGTGAGTGGACCCATTGATTCTAACCACGGCAATGCAATACTAACGCCTAATCCGCGTAAAAATGTCCGACGTGATAGTTGTTTTGATATTTTCATAACAGTTTTTTGCAATTCCTTTCTACGCTGTCGTAGTCTGGTGGCGGGATGTTTATCCTCTACTCCATTTCATGTGAATAGTAAATTCTTTGTATCAATGATTGATCGTGCTAATCCCCAATCTAATCGGCGTCGATAGCACCCATCGCGGCGCACTCCTTTGAACGCAGTCAAAAAGACATCCTGTGTATTCTCACGAATGTCCATTAGTTTTGCATTGAGTGTATCTATATCTACATCCCACGGCACACCGATTTTCGTAATAGAACGGCATTGATTACGCACACGATACGCACCTAATTCTGCTGGTGAACAGAAACGGATAGAAGCAGAAACGGTATTATCTATAGCAATAAGTCCCAGATTCCCTTTCGGATCATTAAAAACAATACTACGATTGCGAGAACGCGGTGGCAGATGCCTTTGTAGTTCACTAAATGTTCCGAGGGATTGGTTGTTACGCCACACTTTAACATTTGAGGTCGCATTCGGTGCAAACAGTGCAAGGCCTACTGGGTGTTCAGTGTCATCAAACATATAACTTGAGTTTCTGGTTTTACTATCCTGCGTTGTAGTTCCATTTTGTGTATGCGGTACTAAGGAGATAAAATCAGATAACCTTTGCAGAAACAATCCACTCCGAATAAACGCTTCAGGTATGATTGCTGCGACCCATTTACATTTTGTCAAGCATTGTTCAAGTGCATACTTGTAAAGATCATCGTAGCGCGTTGCTTCAGGAAACGGCAAACCGCGTCGCGTTGCGGAGTTCCGAGCCAACCACGGCGGATTGGTAATGCATACATTATATCCTTTTGGAAAGTTTTCAAGTGTATCGCGCTGCACAACCCCCTTTGTTCCTGGTTCAATGTCGTAAAACGCCCAATTTCGACACGTTAAATCCGTTGAATCAATCAAATTTGGTATATCTTTTGCCCCCGCAAAAGGCTCTAAAATAGTTTGTTGTTCTAAATTAACCTCTTTTGCCCACCTTTGGAACGGTTCTAATTGAAAAGGATTGCCACGCGTATAGTAGCGTCCGTTAGCACGTTTTTTGTCCATCTGCTTGTCGTTTATGTTTGATAGAGATATTTCGCTAAACTGTCGGTTTTGCTTTAGATGATTAATTTTATCTTTAAAAGTTATCCCATCTTTAGGAGGATTTTCCGTAAAACAGTGAAGCAGAAGTACCTCGGATCGCTCTTGTCTCATTTTTGTTCAATAATGTGTAAAGTATAACATCTTTTTGGAGAAGTGTCAAGAAACATTTTGGATGTGTTTTCTTGACGTATAATAACAGATAAATCGGAATTATTTATCCCCACTCACTTAAATACATATCTCACTCATTTTAAAACAGCGGTGCACCTTGTGCTTCAACAAAAACAGAATACAAAGACTGACTTGCAGTCATAAAGAGCCTATTCCTTTTAACGCCACCAAAACAGATATTGGAACATATCTCTGGTAGATGAATTTTGCCGATAAGTTCACCATCGGGTGCAAAGATATGCACGCCATCGTAGTCTTCACCGACCCAGCCTGCACCAGCCCACACATTTCCATCAGTATCACACCGGAGTCCATCAGCGTTACCGGGTGCTGTCTTATAAAATACCTCTTTTTTACCTAACCGCTCACCGTCTATGACATCAAAGACCATAATGTTTTTTGGTGAACCGGTGTCAGCGACGTAGAGTTTATCGTATTTGGGAGAAAAGCATAACCCGTTCGGTTTTTCAAGCGCGCCTGTCATAACAGTTGCTTTACCCGTCTCCGGGTTGAGTCTATAGACGTTTGTAGGCAGTTCAAAGTCGGCTTTATGTCCTTCATAATTGAACATAATCCCGTATCCTGGGTCGGTAAACCAGATATGTCCATCGGGGTGTACGACAACATCGTTGGGTGCGTTGAAACGTTTGTCTTCAAAGTTGTCAATCAGGACAGTAATAGTACCATCATATTCGGTTCGTGTGACGCGCCGTGTACCGTGTTCACAACTGATAAGTCTACCTTGTCTGTCTCGTGTATGTCCATTCGTATAGTTAGAAGGTTTTCTATAGACACTCACTTTACCGGTGGCTTCTTGCCATTTCAGCATACGGTTATTCGGAATATCACTCCAGAGGAGATAGCCACCATCACCGAACCAGACAGGTCCCTCGGACCAACGCGCGCCTGTCCACAACCTTTCCACGACAGCGTTCCCTATTTTGTATTTGGCAAAACGGTCATCAACAACTTCAATCGCAGGATCGGGATAACGTTTAATAATTTTACCATCAGGAAATGTGTCTGTCCAACCTTTCAACGTGCCGACTGTTCCTAACATAGGCAAGGCAGCACCGACGCTCAGGTTACGTAAAAAGGTTCTACGTGAAAATATATTTGAAGTCTTCATAACTGTCTCCGATTTTTTTGTGTTCAATATACTATACCGTCGGTATCATTGTCAAGGATTTTATGTGGTTATATTCCTAAAACGATTGACACTGTTTTCTTATTGCCCAATCCTTTACAAAGCCTATACCATTAACTACACAGTGTTTTATTTCATTAGATGGGTAGCGACAAGGTTATCCAATTGAGCAGCCCAAGATTCAGGTGAATGGACTTTTCCTGAGCGGGCATGAATGATTTTTCCATCTTTATCAAACAGAACAAGCGAAGGAATATCTTGAATACTGAATTGCTGAGCAAGTTTTCCCTGCATCAATTTACCCTCACCATAGATTTGGTATCCTGGGTATCTTTTTTCGTTGAGCAATCTGTGAAAATCCTCTTCATTTTTCCATCTTGCCATGTTGATGCCGATAACTTCGAAGCCTTTGGTGTGGTATTTGTCGTAGACTGATGTCACATAAACTAATTCTTCTTCACAGTAGTCCTGCCCTGTCCAAAAATAGAGAAGTCCGACTTTACCTCTTAATATAGATGGTGAAACAGGTTTTCCATTTACGTCAATGGACTTGAATTCCGGCACACAGTTCCCTATTCGCGTTGATTCGGTCCAATTCACGATTTGTCCGAGTTGTTCTTTTCTGGTTTCAACTGATAGAATCGTCCCATCTCTGTCAATAAGCCACTGTGATGGAAGGAATCTAATACCGAAATACCTTGCAAGTCGACTTTTCCAACCCTTACCATCAAAAATCTGTATCCACGGAATATTATGCTCTTCAATATATTCGTGTAGTTCTGCTTCGTTCTCATCCAGACTTACACCTATAACCTCTAATCCTTTGTCGTGATGTTCCTCATAAACTTCTTTGAGATAAGGTATTTCTGGTTCACAGAAACCGCACCACTTTGCACAGAAATTTAACACTAACATTTTACCGTGGTAGTCTGAGTATGATATGGATTTGCCATCAAGGTCAGTTGCTGAAAAATCGGGAAGTTTTCTGCCAACCCATGCTTTTTGATTCCACACAACCTGTAAATCTGGGTGTTCTTTCCACGGATATTTTTGTGCCAATTCGGTTTCACCGAGTGCTTCATAAATATCACCGAGCCCGCGTAAAGCATACCAGTCGTCAGGTTCATTGGCAAGCCGTTGCTGGAAAGCATGTTTTGCTTGGGTAATCAAAGGTTTACATCTTTCAATCAGTTCAGTGTTTCCTTCAGGGTTTTTCATGAGATTGCGATAAATACTGCAGGGTGTTCTACCTACCTCTTTGTACAGTTTTGTCAACCAATAGTACAATTCTAAATCGTCTTTTCCCTGTGTCCTTTCAAATAACTTTTCAAGTAACAAAAGCGTAGGATTATCACTAAATGCAAAAAAACAGATTTCTGCGTCGTTTGAAACCAACGTTATTGCCTGCTCAATAAATGGGTAATAGTTTTTCTGCACAATTACAGCTAACATTTTTGCAGCGGCACCGTTTTCAGGTTGTTTTTCATATACCTCTTCAGCGAATTCGCGTAACTCAAGAAGCATTGCATTAGGAAACAGCGGTACGTACTCAGGAAGTTGTGATGGTAGTGTCGTCAGACCATCAATAACACCTGCTTCTATTCTTGTCTTGAAGTAATCCAAAAGTTTTTCCTGAACGTTCGGAGTCAGTTTCCATTTGGGTACTGAAAGTCCACGGTTTTCCAGAGTGTTGAGATATGTATCCCATAAATCTATATTCTCATCAATTTCATTGCGGAAGATGCTTGGGTCGTCTAATTCTTGGGCATTAACTTTGTGAAATGCCGCTTGTTCCTCTGCTATCAAAGATCTACATTTTTCAATTGAACCTTTAGCAATTCTGCTCCTCCTATCTTCTTTTGGCTTTTCCCAATTTCGTTTATCAAGGGATTTTAGACTTGTATATATGGAATAAGGGGTTACTCTCTGTCGGTGATAAAAGTATTTCACTTCCTGGTAACGTGCGGAATTATCTTGTCGTTTTGCCCACTCAAATATGTTTTCAAGTGCCGAATATATAAGTGGTCTTCTATTTATATGCCCGTAAGAACCGTGGCTCTTCCTATACTGGTGTAACAAGAGCAGATTCAATCCTGGATCTTTTGGTAGAAGTGTTATAGCTTTTTCCACAAATGGGAATGCTTCACTGAAATTCATCTCGGTGTATGCGACATAAGTCAATAATAAAACTGCAGCACCATTTTCTGGTTCAGAATCAAGAAAGGTGTCAGCTAATAATCGTATTTTTGGTAGCATCTCTTTTGGAAATCGCCAAAAATAGTCGCTGAGAGAGGGTGGGAGTGCTGTCTCCCCGTCAACAATACCTTCTTCAATCTTGGTCTTAAAGTAATTCAAGAGTTTTTCTTGGGTTTCTTCATTTAATTCCGATATACCACTTTTAAATGAGAGACCTTGGTTATATAGTGAATTGATAAAGGTGTACCAGAATTCTGTGGAATCGTATTCTTTACGCATTTTTCCTCCGAATATTATATCGTTTCTATAGATGATTCTCCCATGATTAGGAGATATTTAGGCTTTGAAATACTACACAAACTGGATGAAGATTAAATAAATAATCAGGTAATTCTACTGATATGACTCATCGTAGGAGTAAGGTTTCGTAGGGGCGGGGTTTCCCCGCCCGCGTATTACTTAAATTATCAGAAACGGCATTATTTTACATCATACTCTTGAATAATAGAAGAGAGATCCCACAGCAGCATTGTATCATCACCAAAACTCGTACTGACAAGTGTGTTCCCATCATCACTAAAAGATAAACTCGTAATATCTCTTGAATGTCCAGGAAGCTTTTTTATAATTTCCCCAGTACGTAAATCCCATAGGTTTATAATTTCGCTATCATATAGTGAATTCATCCCAGCGACTTCTGTTGCCAATGGTAAACCGTTAGGGTAAAACTTAACATACCAGAGTATTTCTCTATCGCCAGAAATTGATTGTATTTGTTGTTCGGTATCTATATCCCATAAACGGACTGTTCCGTCTTTACCTGTACTTGCAATTGAACGATTATCAGGACTAAAGTCTATACTGGTAATAGCATTTGCATGACCCTTTAATGTCTGCTCCTCTTTCCATGTAGAAACATCCCATAAACGGATAATTCCATTCTTATCACCGGTAGCAAGTTTACTACCATCTGAATTGAACATTAACACCATTTTCGGATTAGAATATGCATGACGTTCGGTATCTACCCCTTGATCCGTGAGAGTCTTATGTTTTCCTGTGTTTACGTCCCATATTAGGACCGTTCCGTCTTGCCCTCCGCTAATAAGTGTCTCTCCATCTGGACTAAATATCACAATTCCTATTAGATTATTTTTGCCTGTTAGCGTCTGTATGTTTCTACCGGTAGCAACATTCCACAAACGAATCGTCTTATCTTCGTATGAGAAGCTCCAACTTGCGAGTAGACTACCATCCCTACTAAACTCCACACCGCTAATCCGTCCATAATGGTCTTTTATTGTTCGCTTGTGTTCACCTGTGGTGGCATTCCAAAGCCGAATTAACCCATCCTTACTTGCATTCCAACTCGCTACTGTTTCTCCATCTGGACTAAGCAGAACATCATGTCCCCATTTGACTTTGATAAGTGTATGCCACCGTTTCGTACCGGTATCCCATAGAGATAAAGTTCCATAAGCTTCTGAAATGATGGCTTTTTCTCTATTAGGTGTGAAAACAATAGAATAGGTATCATACTTTGTATTATGATAATCAATACTTGGATTAAAATTTGAAATAGTTCTCTTAAGTTTCCCTGTCATAATATCCCATATACGAATTTCACCAGGAAAATTTCCAGTTGCCAGCGTTTTTCCATCAGGACTATAAGATGCATTCGTAATGTACCTAGTATTTCCTGTGAAAGGTATACGTTTCCCTGTTGCTATATCCCACATTCGAATTTGGGAATCCTTCACCAAATTAAGAATTGATTTTCCATCAGGACTAAATAAAATATCTTCTACTCCCCTTCTATAACTTTTTTCCTTGCTATCTTCATTCTTATCGGAAAAAGTATATTTCAGTTTACCTGTTGAAGTATCCCACAAATGTATTGTCCTGGTTTCACCAGTAGTAACGAGTATACTTTTATCGGGACTGAAAAACGTCCTTTTTATCTTTTCTGCTTCAATACTCTTATCGGATATAACACCTTGAATTGCAAATGGTAGTTTTAGTTCCCTTGAGTCAATATCCCAAAAATTAATCGTCATATCACTGCTGCCACTGATGAGTGTGTTTCCATCCGGACTGAATGATAAGAATATGATTTTACTTTGGTGTCCTGTTAGGGTTCGAATGAGTTGCCCTGTGTTAACATCCCACAGTCGTATCGTCTGATCATGACTTCCACTTGCTATAATTTGGCTGTTTGGACTGTAAGACAAACAACCAATATAGTCTTCATGTCCTTTGAGTATATGTTTGTAGGTGTTAGTCTTTGCATCCCATATATAAATATTCTTGGAGCTTATAGTTACATAAGTATTCCGATCTGAGCTGTATATTGCCTTGCGAGCAAAATCATGCTTCTTTTTTGACGATTTTTCTATTTCTGCTAAGGGAACATCCCAACGCGTGACTTTGCTATTGTTTAACCTTTCCGTACCTACAAGAACTGTCCCATCACTCTCAAAATTCACTTTCTCCATTTCCTGATGACTTCGAGTCAACAGTTTCCGTTCCTGATATGTTTCAGTGTCATATATCCAAATACCAATAGTAGTAGCAACAGCCAGTATTGTTCCATCAGGGGAATATTCCATATCATTGATGCGTCCCTTACCAAGACGCGCGAGGGCACCATCAGGTAATTCCCATTGTGTGTAGTCTTGAGCATATATATTGAGTATGCCGAATTGAAGAATCAGAAGTAACAAAATTATTGGAAGTACTGTTTTTATCATTTGTAATACCCTCTTACATTATTGTTCTTCGGAGATAACGCTGTCAAATCCATTATGAGTGTTGTCCCATCTACTCCAGAACTCACAAGTGTTTGTCCATCAGGACTGAATTTTAGGTAAGTAACTTGACCAACATGGCCTGTAAAAGTCTTAATTCGCTTCCCAGTTGTAATATCCCATACATTGATTACACCATCAGCACGACCGCCTACAAGTATTCTGCCATCAGGACTGATTGCTATCTGATGAATCTGCCGTAGAATATCTTTATCATATCCATCTATAATGTACTGATTTTTAAGTTTATTTATTTCATCTCCAGTATCAACATTCCATAGATTGATTATTCCATCAGTATCTGCTTTCGCGAGTATATTAAAGTCAGAATTTAAATCTAAAAAACTAAACATACTTGATTTTACAGGAATAATCTTTTTCTCTTTGCTTGTAGTAACATCCCACACAACAATTTCTGACTCAGTACAATATGCGAGCATACTTCCATCAGAACTGATTGGTATATTAACAAATTTTTGAATTGTAGATTTAACCTGTTTGGATAGTGCTGTATATGCTCCTGTGTCTAAATCCCGCAGATAAAGGGAGTTTGATTGATCTTTCTTATAATTCCTCAATAATGCGACATTTCTATCTGGACTGATGCCTATATACTGGCTCAATACACCTACTTTAAAATTATTCTTCTGTCTACCCTTTTTAACATCCCATAGGCGAACCATATCGTCATTACCGTAACTGACAAGTGTTTCATCATCCTTGAACATAATGTGAAAAACTTGTTCAGAATGTCCTCTTAGTGTCTTTTTATGTTCACCTGTAGTAACGTCCCATAACCGGATTGTTTTATCCTGACTTCCACTTGCCAGTATTTTTCCATCTGAACTGAAGGATAGACAATTCACCGGTTTCTTATGCCCCGCAAGGACTGCCTGCATCTCTTGTGTGTTTACATCATAGAGAATTATATGATTATCTCCATAAGTAGTTGCAGCTGTAATTTTATCATTACTGAAAACTATATTCTTTGAAGCAAAACCATGACCATGTCCCACAATGGTATTCTTATGTTTCCCTCTTTTTAGATCCCACTGATGGATAACTCCATCAAAACTTGAACTTGCCAGAGTTTTTCCGTTTGGACTGAAAACAACTTTATGCAGATGTTCAGAATTTGTTTTGAAAGTGTGCTTTCGTCTTCCAGTGTCAACATTCCATACACGTACTGTTTTGTCTTCACTTGTACTTGCAATACTACTCCCATCATGACTGAAAGTTAGACTCAAGATAGGTTTCCTATTGCCTTTTAGGGTCTTATGTAGTGTTTCTGTTTCAGCATTCCACAAACGAACAGTCTTATCCCTACTTCCAGATGCAATCATTGTCCCGTCAGGACTGACTGATACACATGTGATACTCTCCTTATGTGCATCATCTATTTCATGTTCATTAATTTTTTCCTCTTGCGTATCAGTATTAAATTCCTGATATCGGATTGTCTTGTGATTTCCATTAACTATTGATATCCCAATTGAGTGGAATGTGATATCAGATTGACGTTCTAAATACATATTCATATCCTGTTTGAATACACTTTTTTCTATATCCCAAATACGCAGGCTGTCATCACCCCAACCTGCCAATGTATTCCCATCAGGACTAAAATGGACACCTAATTGGTCACTTCTTATAGATCTCCTCAGTCCAAAAAAAGTATGTATAAGTTCGCGGGTTTCAACATTCCATACCCGAACCAATTTATTTCCACATGCGGTGGCAAGTGTTTTTCCGTCAGGACTGAATCCAATAGCATCCGTGCCTTCTCTGTTCTTTGTTAGGAGTGCCAGTTCATTTCCACTATTCGTATCATAGAGCCAAGTGCCTGTAGAACTGGCAACAGCGAGTATAGTACTGTCTGGAGAATACGCCAGATCATTTACAGTACCCTTTCCGATACGTGCTTTCGCTCCATCTGGTAAGTGCCACTGCAGTGTATTTAATTGTGCCGTATTTATATCAAGTAGATCTGGTTTTGATGGATAGCGAAATAACCAAATTGTGACGACAATACATATAAACAGGATTATGACAATTAGTACTTTTTTCATTTTATAACGTCCTTATAGAATCAGCAACATTTCTAAGGATGATTATACCGTTAATTCTCTATTTTGTCTAATCTTTATTCTCTATGGGTGTGTAAGTATTTTGTTGCCTTTTTTCATAAGAGACGGCACTTATTAAAGAGACGGTACTCGGAGAGTGCCTACTACTATTAAAGAGACGGTACTCGGAGAGTGCCTACTACTATTAAAGAGACGGCACTCGGAGAGTGCCTACTACTATTAAGAGCTTATGAAATCCCAAACTTGACACTTATAGTGACAAGAACTTACGCACCACTATATTACTAAAACGATTGACATTTTATCTCTATTTATGTTATTTTAGGATATGATAATCTTCATATAGCAGGTGAAATAATGAACATAAAACAGCACATAATCACAATCATGTTGCTTCTCACAGTGAGTGGTATAATAATCGGATGTGCATCAAAACTCACAGAGGATCAGGCTTTAGCAGAATCCCAAGCATTGTCGGATGGAATCAAGAATCGTTTCTCAAGAAGTCCAAATTTACCAGGAATGCCAAATTTACCAAAAATTGATTTACCAGCCACAAAAAGGGTTGGAAACAAGAATCTAAGGTTGGTATTGCTAAGCCACAGAGCATCATTAAGATGGCTGGGTGAAGCTGGTTTTAAATTTCACAAAAACAGTCATGGAATAACAAGTTATCGGAAAACACGCAATACTACCAGCAGAGGCTTTAGATCACGCAGTGGAAATTATAGAGGAGATGACCCGCAATACATATACTTCAATAATTCACCCGTATTGATTACTGGAGGTGCCTCTTTTGGAGACCCTCAAGCCGGGGAAAGAATACTTTACATATTCGACCAGTACGATGACGTTCGCGTGATAACTTACGAGCAATATTGAGCAGATGAATCTCACTCGTCATCTCTAAGATAACTAAATGGATGCTTTTTAAAAGTAGATACTGAACGAGGAAAAGAAGAGGTTAGGATACAGTCCAAATTCGGATTGATATTGGTTGGGATCATCGTTTAGAGGAGGTTTGCCAAAACTAAAAAAACAGCCGAGAGATAGGTGAATATCCTCCGCTACATTGTAGGTAATCTGTGAGGATAACCACGTTGACACATCAGAGAGATTTAGCAACATCTGACCGCTGAGGTTAATCAGCGGTGTCAACTGATAAGATATCCCTGGAGCAAGGTAGTGATTTTCTAACAGATAGACTCCGCCCCGCACATAAGCGGGGTGCTGTAAATGTTTCATCAGGTTTTGTGATTCTGCAGAATCCACTCCATTGAAATGGTATTCAATGAATGTGTACGTTTCGCCACCGAAACTATAGTCAATTCCGATAGACCCTCGGAGATAGTTTTCATACGTATCTGCTTCATCTGCTAATGGGTCAATAAAGAGATATGACGTTTCCAACCAGAATCCTGCGCCGCCAATGCCACGAGTTATATCTAAACCGATGAGTAGATCCTTCTGATATTCCAAGAGTAGCATTGAAAAATCTGTCTCAAAGGCATTAAATTGTGTGCGTAGAAAGATTGCGCTTTTGGCAAATTCGAAATTATCACCGATGATGTATCCAGAATCAATCTCTCCAAGCGCACCGACAGGAATCCGTATACGAACTGCGTCAACACCGATGCGATCTTCAGTATCTAACTGATCAAAATTATAGGGTGCCACGACATCAGTCGGATTGATAATCCTTGCACTTCCCCATGCAATTGCCTCACGACCAATAGATATGTCAGCGAATTCTGTGCTTATCTGAACTGATGCCCGGTCAAGATTGTGATAAATGCTTACACTGCCTATCGTGTCGCCTAACGGGTCGTTCTCAGCGGGATAGATACGCGAATCGAAATCTACTAATCGGTAACGGGAGGATGTTGTGCCAATAGCAAAGGGAGATTCTGTAAAGAGGGATGGGTCCTGTACGCGCGGTGTGAAGTCGTAGGCAAAAGCGAAGGATAGTGCGTCAGTGGTTTTGTAGGTAAGGTTCAATCGTAATCGGTTGACGACAGCACCTGTCAATGGTTCATCTGTGTATGGCGTGTCAAAGGTCGTAAAGAAGTTCTTGTAGTAGCCGTTAATTCTGATTTCAGCCTGAGAGATGCATATTTGAGATATTGTCAAGAGGGTGGTAAGGAATAGGAGGTATCTCTTCATATAGCAGAATGTTATTCCTTCGTCTCATCACTTTCCACGAGACCGTCGCGAAATGTTATCAGTCGTTTAGCACATTCCATCACCAATGGATCGTGCGTTGAGAATAGATATGTCATCCCTGTTTCGGTGTTTAGTTTACGCATCATTTCAAGAAGGTCAGTACCCGTTTTAGAGTCTAGGTTTGCTGTCGGTTCATCTGCAAGTATGATTGTAGGTTCAGAGACCATTGCGCGAGCGATAGCGACACGTTGCTGTTGTCCACCTGATAGTTGCGTTGGAAGTCTGTCCTCTACTCCCTCTAAACCGACCGCTTTGAGTATGTCTATAACGCGTTTGTGTCGTTCAGTTTTCGGAACACCTGCTAACAGCATGATATATTCAACGTTTTCCTCTACTGTCAGAACAGGGATCAAGTTATACGCCTGAAATATGAAACCGATATTATCGCGCCTATAGTCGGAAAGTTCGTTTCCTGACATTTCTGAGATGACCTTACCCGCAAGCGAGACTTTGCCGTCCGTGGGGGTATCTAATCCAGAGATGACATTGAGAAAGGTTGTTTTGCCTGATCCAGATGGTCCGACAATTGCCGTAAATTCTCCTGCTTGTATCGTCAGGTCAACACCGTTTAGAGCATTCACAGGTATACCGTCAGCATCATAGACTTTTGTCACACCTTCAGTGATAATAACATCTGTTTTTTCAGTTTGATTCATCGTTTTTTTCCTAAAAGCTTCTCCGCATTGCGTCAACAGGTTTCATTCTGGCTAAATGCCATGCGGGGTACAATCCGGCGATGATTGTAAAAATAAAGACTGAGACCGGATATGTGATAAACTGCTCAATTTTTATTACAGGATAAATAAATTCTTGTAGTGTCACACCCATCATTTCATTACCTGTGAAATCTAATCCAAAATGTCCAAAGATCGTCACTAAAACGTAGCCGAGGACACCACCGAAGATAATGCTAATGATTGCTAATGCGGCTGCTTCAAATAACATAATCCGCGCCATCCCAAAAGAACGGGTTCCAACGGCACGTAGCACACCGAACTCAAACATCCGGTCATATAACGACATAAACAGTGTGTTGATGATACCAAATGCTACCACACCAAATAGAATACCCCCCATGATATACTTGCTGTATTTTGAGATCTCAAAGACTCTCGGTAACTGCGGTAGAATATCTGTCCAGCTGAGTGCTTCGTTTCCATGTTTTGAATAGTTTCTCCAGAAGGGTAACGCTCTGTTCTGTGCATAAGAGGTTGAAGTGAACCTAATTGCGATCTGATGGATTCTATTGTTGATAGCGAGCATCTGTTGTGCTTTTCTGAGCCGAATAAATGCCATGCCCCTATTCATCGCAGCGTCAGCGAAATAGTAGATACCTGAGACCCGGAATCCTTCTGCGAAGTATTCCCCTGTTTTAGTTTGCACGACAGTTAGAACCACTTTGTCTCCAAGTGTTACCTCAAGATTTTCAGCAAGTTTGCTACCGATGACAATATCCTGTGTATTTGTCCCTTCAAAGAACACACCTTCTGTAATTGCATCATCAATCTGGGAGAGGTGTTTTTCGGTATGGGGTTGGATGCCAACAAGGTTAACGGCACTCTTGTTGGCAGCAGAGGCGATCATACCCATTACAAAGGTTCTACGTGTAAAATGCTGGACGTTTGCTTCCTTAGCAAGATCTGCGGTAACTTTATCGGGTTGTTCTATCGTCATTGAGACTTCCAGCGAGTCTCTGTAGCCTTGGCGATGAATCTGCGCGTCACCGATGAAAGACTCGGTTGCAGTTTTGATCATATTCTCAAACATGCCGATCATCATCGCGTCAAGGAAAATAAGGGCAGCGAGACCGATACTGATCGCGGTTGAAGCGAGTAAGGTGCGGCGTTTATTTCGTAAGATGTTTCGCCAAGCGAGTTTAATTAGAATTAGAAGCATTCTTGTAGTTTTTAGTTTTCAGTTGGAAAAAGTCTATACTTACTGATGTCTAATTACTGATTACTGAAATCCATTAATGTATCCGCATTGCTCTTGCGGGGATAATACGAGCGGCTTTTATTGCTGGATAAAGGCTCACGATCACTGCAGAAAGAAATACCGTTGTCGCAGGAATCATGAGACAGGCAACATTGACTTCGGCATACATTTTTCCGAACTCAACACCCGCCATTGTAAATCCCTCAGCATAAGACACACCGTATACGGACAGGAGGTAATTGAAGAAAACACCCAACATTGCACCGATAACGATGCTACCGACACTGATTATCACGACTTCGTAGATAACTAACCAGAAAACCTGTATCGGTTTTGTGCCAACAGCCTTTAATACACCGTATTCACGTGTGCGTTCCATAACGGACATCAGCACAGTGTTCAGCACACCGACAGCAACAATGAACACTATGATGAAACGTGCGACAGCGTCTCCTTGCTTGTCTTTTTGCATTGCGTCGTAAAAGGATTTGACGACCTGGTACCAAGGTAAAATCTCAAGCGAAGTATCGTCAAGTGTTTCTTTAATTGCATTGGAGATGCTTTCAACTTTATTGATATTTGATACAATTACGACAATTTCGTGAACGCGTCCTTCAAGTACAAAAAGTTCCTGAACATCATCAATATGAAGATAACAAGCAATCCGATTTGTAATTTCGTCACCACTGTCTGCGATGCCAACAATTGTATATGCGTCATTTGCGATTGAACCGTCGGCGGCTTGTGAGAATAGAACGATTTTACTACCGATAGTTGCAGCGAGCGTTTTTGCCAACTTTTCTCCGATGACGATTTCGTGTGAAGCGTTTTCTGATAACGTATTTCCTTCAATCACTTTTTTGTTGAAATGCGTTGCGATGTTTTCTCTTGCCACGTCTATCCCGATGATCCGAACAGCAGTGCTTTTTTCGTTAACTGATCCTAAGCCTCCTGTATAGACCCGTGGTGTCCAGGCTTTGACACCCACTTCGTTTTGGATCGTTTTACCAATGGATTCATAGTCGCTAATTGTATTATATAGCGTCGGTTTGTCATGATATCCTGCACGATGCACCTGTATGTGTCCGATACGGTTCCCGGTGAACATGTCAATAACGTTAGAATACGCCCCATCAGATAGACCGATGACGATTGATGAGAGTGTGAATCCGACAATCATTGCAAGTGCTGTGAGGATTGTACGTCTTTTTTGACGAAAGATGTTCCGAAACGCAATTTTTAGCATCATGGTAGAGGGATCTTATCCTGTTATCAATATCTCTTTTGTAGATTTCTCCGTGTAAAGATTTTATCATCGATTTTTGCGTCAAACTTAGCACTCACCCATCGGACAACTGTTTTGTGTCCGTCTCTGTTTTGCGGGATCATCTCCATTACAGAGGGTACGGTTTTTCCACTGAATTTCTTAACCTCTTTGAAATTCAGTATACGCATGAGTTTCCCTTTTTCATCATAGAAATGTTGCCACATCGGTATATAATCGTTGGCGCGAACAGCGGTAATGATTTTACCCCAGACAATGGCGGAATCCGCTTTAGGTATGAGTTCAACATATAGCATATCTTCAGATGCATTTTCTGGTGTAACCATTTGGTAGGTATAATCATCAATCATGGACGATTCTCTGACCAGATCGTCATTTGTGAAGTCGGATCCCATCCAAGATCCCATCATCATTGAGGGTGAGATCTTCATGGTTTTATTTACTTTGGGTAGATAGTTCCACATTTCGTTTTTGATCCGTAATGTTGCCACCCCCTGTTCCTTCTTTGGTGCTGTAATTCTGATGAAAGTTTTGTCCATCCCTTTCGTCCATACTTGCATTTTCAGTGTTCTCTCATAATGCGGTGTGACAATATGCATCTCCATTTCTGCTTGACTTGCTTTGCTACGATACAATTGATCAATATGTTTGATAATGTCTTCAACTTTAGGTTGAGATGTCGCATTTAATGTCAGGAGACAGCAGGTAGTTATGAGAATATAGAAAAAAGATGTTTTCATGTTTGATATCCTATGGTGTTGTTGGTGAGAAAATGAAGGCATGTTTGAATAGATTTAGTACCTCCGATTAGCAGGACAAACATACGAAACAGTCCATGTAGTATATGAGAACTGCTATGAAAAGTCAAGGTTTCTTTTTTGACACAAACGACTGAATTCCACACTGACGACACCCGAAATGTCAGTTTGTTGACATTTTGAAAAAAAAGCTAAAGAATTTCAGGTTAAATGTATATAGTTAATAAAGGGTTTATGTTATTCAATTCACACACATCACAAGGAGATAACGCATGACAACGACAACTCGTTATAAAGAAGGTGTCGCGATTTTAGAACCGAATGGGAAAATCATCGGCACAGCTATACCGAAATTACGGGAATCAGTGATCAAACAAATTGACACGACGTATACACCGCGCGTTTTGATTAACTTTGCGAACGTACATCGGATGGATAGTGCGGGACTGGGGGTGTTCATTACCGCATACAACATAGCACGTGCCAAAAATGGGCACATCGGTATTATCAATGTCGGGAAACACATCAGAAACTTGATCGTGCAAACTCGGTTGCTCAATCTCTTTGAACATTATGAAAATGAGGAGGTGGCGGTCACAGCACTTTCACAGCATGTGTGACGCTCCGTAGATTATGTGGATAAGCATCGTTATTTTTATTTTATTGGTATTACTTATCATTTCAATACGAAGTTTCTAATTGACGACAAAAAGGGGGGCGAAGATTATCGTAATCTCCTCCATGTCTTATGCCTTCTTAGACTGTTTTTTGCCTACATTTACACGGTAGTAAAGTAGTGTTCTAAATTTCCGATGGCAGTACAGGTTCGAACGCATCATATTAATTTTGTATAAGTTCTATCAACCTAAGACAATGCATCTTCAAGCCATTCAACTGCTTCAATGGCATCCTCAAGGTCTTTCTTGGTAATGTTCACAATGTTCGCATGACTTAGTGGGTTTAGAATGAATCTTTTAGATGATTCTATCTTTTTAACGAGGGCAACTTTTATAATACGCCTTTTATTCTTTCTATCTGGCAATAATATCTTTCTATCTTTGATTACCGACCAAAAATCATTGCTGTTTAACTCATTTACATCCTCTCGGTATTTGATAGGGATATTTTCTTTCTCACAATATCCTTTGATTATCGCTTCAAAAGCACTACGAGTGTAAACTGCACAGGTTTTGTCATCATTTGCATCAAGATATTCCCGCGCTTTTTCAAGGTATGTTTTATCTTCTACGTAGACTGGTATTTCGTATCCATCAACTTTTCCGCAATAGAGTTCGGCAGCTTTCCAATTTGTATCTTCAGATTTAAGCTTTTTGACCATCTCATAAAATGTCCGGTCATAAGTCATTAAAATGATTTGGTATTCTGTCCATTCTTTTTCTTCCAAAATTTTAAATAAAGACAAACGATGGGACATATCTAAGCCGATTAAAACATCATCCAGAACGATAAGTTTTAGGTCACTGTCTGGTTGTAGCTTGAATCCTGCGAAAAAGATTGAAAGTGCAATAGCAGATAGTTTTGCTTCATTCAGAAAGCGATGATGTGCCAATTCATCTTTAAGGTCTTTTCCCAAATAATGAACTTTTATGAGAATCCGTTGTGGATAAAGACTGTTACTTTCAGGTTTATCAGGTCTGAATGTCACATCCTCAAAATCCAGCTCAATTTTCAAATCGGTGTTTTCGTATCCAAACTTGTTTAGGATGTCATTTGCATCTTTTTCCAAATCGTTCAGTGTATCTTGAAGACCTGTATTGAAAGTCTCCAGTTGTTCCTCAAGATCTATAATTTCTTGTATTGCTCCCTGATCCGAAGGGACAGTCTTTAATATTATATCCCACTGTTCTGAAAAATTGCGCGAAGGAAAAACTTGTTCATTGACGACATTTTTTAATAGTGTATTGATCAACAGATCAAATACATTCACACTATTTTCATCTTGATGAAGAAAATTTGTCTTCAAGAGGTCCTTATAATCAAGGAATCCTTTTGCCCAGGATGCCTCAATAATCGGTTGAACTGATGTGTGTTCTTGATCATCTGCAGACCATTTAAAACAATCCTTATTCTCCACTGGATCCGGTTTAAAGTAAAGTTTAATATATCCCTTGTCGGTCTGATCCACGAAAATATTCTGATTAAAATTGATAGAATTATCTGCACTGGATTCAAGGAAAGACTTTAAGGTTTCATATAGTGACGTTTTACCGCTACCGTTTTCACCGTAAAGTAAAAGATTCTGTCCTTTTCCATTAACGCCACTAAGGTCAATTACATCTGGTCCTCGGAAGGCTTTAAAATTTTTGATCTCGATTTTAGTAATTTTCACCATTTACCCTCTATGATACTGATAGGTCTTAACCTATCCTGAAAAAACAGGTTTACTCGAACCGGGTGTTCTCTATCGTGTAAACGCTCGTAAAGAGAGCGGAACACGGACATTTTATCCTCGGGCATCTCATCTATCTCTGGCAACTGCTCTGCTATCAAGTGTTTAAAAATATCTCTATCAGCATTCTTGAGTACATCAGGCATATAAAACTCATAAATCAACCCGTTGATGATCCACTCAAAAAATCTTAGAACAGCGAAGTCGCGGGAATCTGCAAAATCTTTGCTGTTTATCGTTGGTTGTTGCTGGAGATAGATGAGGTAATCTACGAGTTTGAGAACCAAATTCTTCTGTGTTGTGTCCATATTAGGGATGGGTATTTTCTTTATATAATCATGGCGCGCCTCAAGTTCACCTGCATGTAACTGTTTAGATATCTGTGCATAAAACCATTCTACTGCAAGTGTATTGAGCAGACCACATAACCACCTTTCCTCAGTGGGGATAATATAGCAAGTGTGTCCACATATTAAACCTTGGGTCTCAACAGCGAAAGTTTGCCTATTATAGAGATTTGGACAAATCAGTTTTGGTTGATCGAAACGTTCTATCTCGTCAAGAGAAATTGGGAGTTCGTACCATTCTTGTTCGTCACTTTTTATGTTCAGAGCATCTCTGTATTTTTCTAAGTATTTCAGGATAGCTGGATAATTGTTAATCTCTATACCGCGATATGTCAATATTAACCACTGATTTTGCCCCTCTACATGCCAGCGTATAATATCTTGCCCCTGCAAAAATGGCTTCAAAATAATAGATGATGAGGGATGATCGGCAATGAGTTCATCTCGTATTTCCTTATTTACTACAAACACTTCAGTTGGGACTGTTTCTATACCAAAGTAAGGTTTTATTTTAACATATTCACCCAGCGTAGTGTTAGTTTTACGGAACTCGTTCAGCAAATTTAAAACCTCTGGAGATTCAAGGGGTTTTCCTTTGGCGTTTAAGACTTTTTCTTCCATGGGATAGCGGTATCTGAAACCTTCTCTGAGCAGGACGGCAATATCTTCAGGTAGCTTAACCCCATGTTTTTGCTCAAACGCCTTAACGTTTTTATAATCATTCCGAAATGCAGCAACAATGTCCATACCCATTTCTTTTGCAGTAATAAAGTCTTCCTTTGCCTTTTCGCATTCATGCAAATGTAACCAAGCTTCTCCTCTATTGTAATAAGTAATGTCAAACTTCGAATCTAATTCTATAACCTTGTTGTAGTCTTCGATCGCCTTGATAATATCACCATTTTTAAAATAAACCACCCCACGGTTATTATAGATATTAGCATCATTTGGATTGAGTTGTATTGCTTTAGTATAATCCTCTATGGCATCATAATAATTGCCTTTTTCGTGAAAATCGTTGCCACGGTTATTGTATATTCTGGCATCATTTGGTAATAATTCTATTGCCTTGCTATGATCCAATATAGCATTGTCCACTTCACCTATATCGCGATAAGCTTCGCCACGATTGCTATAGGCTTCGGCAAAATCTGATTTGTACTCTATCGCCATATTATAGTCTTGAATAGCCTGATTAATATCACCACTCTGATATAACGCTGCTCCACGGTTGCAATAAGCATCAGCATAATCAG
Source organism: Candidatus Poribacteria bacterium (assembly GCA_965205065.1). Taxonomy (GTDB): domain Bacteria; phylum Poribacteria; class WGA-4E; order WGA-4E; family WGA-3G; genus MSPOR6. Next base: position 1,730,629 of record CBDBFT010000001.1, read on the forward strand.
GTTCAAAACTTAGTACCTTACTAAAGTCCTCAATTGCTTTATCAAAGATTTTTCTGTCATGATAGATCATACCACGAATGAAATAAGCATTGACATAATCAGACTTTATACTTATTGCCTTACTAAAGTCTTCAATAGCTCGGTTGTTAAATTCATCAACAACCGAATTGGTAGAGTTGTCAATGGACCAATTGCCCTCGGCTTTCTTGTAGTAAGTAATTCCACGATTGAAATAGGCACTATAAGATTCCGGATTCAGTTCTATTGCCCTGCGAAACTCTGCAATGGCAAGATCGTAATTTCCTTTTATTCCATAATGAATTCCGCGGAAAGTATGTGTATCTGCCTCATCAGTTGTTGATGAGTCCGGTGTCAGCATAGTAACGATGTCTGAGGGCAATTGTGTACCAGTTCTTCGTTCAAAATCTGATACGTTTTCATAGTCGTAACAGAATGCAGTGATAATGTCAACGCCCAACTCCACCGCTTTAGTTAGATCTTTCCTGGCTTTTTCCCATTCTTTCAGGTGTAACCAAGCTTCACCGCGATTGTAATAAGCAATACTAAATTCTGGATCAAGTTGAATCACTGTGTTGAAATCCGTAATTGCTCGCTTCAACACATTTTTACCCGCTTTGCGGTAAGCAAAGCCTCGATTACTATATGCAATGGTACACTTAGGATTTATTGCGATCGCAGCACTATATTCTGTGATAGCTTTGTCAAATTCGCCCCTAATATCATAAACATTTCCCCGATTATTATAAGCAAGGTAATAACTTGGACTTAATTCTATTGCTTTAGTGTAGTCTTGGAATGCCTCATCAAGATTGTTTTTAGCACTATAAGCATTACCCCGATTAAAATAAGCCTCAGCATAATCTGAACTTAATTCTATTGCTTTGTTGAGATCTACAATAGACTTGTCAAAATCTCCTTTATCATGATAAACTACACCACGATTCTTATAGCGCACCGCAGAATTAGGATCGTACTTTATAGCTGTAGTCAAGTCTGCAATAGACTTGTCAAAAACTCCTATATTATGGTAGATACCACCACGGTTATTATAAGCAACAGAATTGTTAGGTGTTAGTTTTATTACCATATCAAAATCATCAAGTGCCTGGTCAAAATCTCCGGTAAATTGGTAAGCAATACCACGGTTATTATAGCCGCCAGCATAATCAGGTTTTAGTTTTATCGCTGTGTTAAAATCTTCAAGTGCCTGGTCAAAAAAACCATTAAATTGATAGGTAAGACCACGATTATTATAGGCTTCAGCGAGATCAGGTTTTAGTTTTATTGCCCTATTATAGTCACCAATGGCACGATCAAAATTGTGTTTTGATCTGTAAGCATTACCTCGATTAACATAAACTTCGGCGAATGTTGGCATGATTTTTAGCACAGTGTTATAGTCTTCAATTGCAAGATCAATTTTACCTAACTTACTGTTGGCAGTCCCGCGATTGTAATATGCTACTGCGTCATTAGGATCAAGTTGTATTGCGATGGTATAGTCTTTAATGCCCTTATTAAAATCTCCTTTGGCAAAATAGACGGTCGCCCGGTTCGAGTAAGCTGCAGAAAGATGTGGATCTAATTCTATCGCTTTCGTAAAATCTACGATGGCAAGATCAAACTCGCTTTTTTCCGCATAAGCAATACCGCGATTATTATAAGCAGCAATAACTTCGGAATCTAATTCTATAGCTTTGTTGAAATTCGCTATTGCAAGATCATACTCTCCATTATTATTGTGAACGATACCGAGAGTGTTGTAAGCTTTGGCGTCGTGAGGAGTGCTGGCTACAACTGTATTGTAATCTTCAATATCCTGATTAGGCGTGCCTATGTAACGGTAAGAATTACTGGGGGCAAGAAAATCAAAGTTTGGTTGTAACATAACTTTCTCTCCTGCACAATACGGATTACTTGAGGGTAATAATAACATGCCAGTCAAACAGATTGCAATCAGAAATGGGAGTTTCTCCCTACTCTTCCTCAAACCCTTGAGCAGTAAACTTCAAGGTTTTACAATTCTCCGACACAGTAACAACTACATTTTCTGGCACACCATCAGGAACATTGGCTTGAATATCCATTGTAATTTCAACTTTTGCCCCTATAAGGCTAGTAAGATGCTTCACTACTTCGTCTATAACATTTTGAGCATCTTTGGCTGCTCGTATCGGATTAAGAGTAACGGAACCGTAAAAACGTTTCGGAGGGATAGTTTGGGTAGGACCCGTTCCAGTTTTATCATCTGTTTCACCTTCTGGATCAGTAGAACCTTGATCGCTTTGACCTTTGCCATCTTCTTTTATACCTTGTTCATCACTTGATTCATCAGTTGTTTGTTCTGTTTCAAGTTGTGCTGCTGCCACGTCTGGTTTTATCAGCACACTTGCCTCATTGATATATATAGAACTACTGACTCTACCGAATTGCAACCCTTTATATTTATCATCGTCGCCAACGCTATCTGCGTATCCGAACCATTCCGTTGTTTTAAGCCCCTCTCTGACAGTATCGAGCAGAACATCAGAATCACGTAGACGCGGCATATACAGATACGTTGAAAGACAATCCCACACGTGCTTGAGACTCACATGAGGTTCGTCTTCTTTCCATAGCCAACGATCCAGTTCCATTTTTAGTAGTGCCGGGGACCATTTAGTAATTAACTGCTCATCGCTTCGGACTTTCTTTACGGCTTTGGTTACCGGATTCTCCTCAGCACCGGAAATGCGGACAATTTCCCATTCTACTGGTTCTGTGCCTTCTTGTGTTGGCACAAGCAGCCATCTATATGCATCGTTGAGTCGCATACCAACGGTTTCGTTGCACTGATTTTTTCCTTCGCTCGCTTCGCGCCGTTGATTAGCATCAAGGTTCAGTGCTTCTGCGTCTTGGACAATTGAACTCCACGCGAGGTATCGACGTGTTTCCTTGTCAAGCGATTCCCATTCACCATCATCAAGTGCGACGAAGATAAGCATGTTGCTGTAGGTTCTTGGACTATCACCACGTTTGTTTAAAATCTCTGCTGCGGCTCTGATTGCCTCTGAATTTTGCTGTCGTGTTTTATGTCCACTTGCAGGTGATAGAATTACCAATCTTGTTTCTGATTCATCTCGCACGTCGATTGATGCAGGACAAATATGGACAGCTTTGAAATCGCCTCGGTCACGGACCTGTCGTAAGCGACGGATAATCTCCGTTTCTACCTTCTCAGGTTCTAATTTTGCAGCGCGATCTTCCATTGTTCGGCGCAGGTTAGGATGTGTGTCGTACCAGTATCGCTGAGCGCGGGAGTAAAGGTGTGTTAGTCGATTTTCCATGTGTTGCTTGGCATCAATAAACACAGAGACAGACTCGTCGGGATGTGCAACGCCGAGGTTTATTCGTATCTCCTCAATACCGCGCACATTTTGATCGCTTGCATGCGGTGCACTGCCCATGAAGATTGCACGGGCAACGTTTTGTGCTGCAGCGTGTTTACCAAAACGCGTGTTTCTATCGTCAATTGCGCGTGTTTCAGAATTTGGACCATCAACGTCTTTGTCTACAACAGCGTTCCACCCATCAGCGAGATAACGAAGCAATTCTTCTCGAACATTCCGAGTATTTAATGGAATTGAACCCGGTAAAATCAGTACTGAACGATCATTGTTCGCCCATAAATGATGAATAACTGCTGCCATGAGACGCAAAACACCGCGGGTTTTCTGAAAAGTATCAAGCGGTGACCAGTCGTCATAGAGCCGGTCGAAGAGTTCCGGGTGTATTGGGTATGCTTGACGAAGTCTATCAAGATAAGTTGTTTCGCGACATTCAGAGGGAAAATAGGAAGGATTTTCATCGTATAACTTGATAAATGCGCGACATACCGCATTACGTGCGGCTGTGTCTTTCACTTGTGAGAAAAGTCGTCGCCTGACAATTTCAAAACCTTCGTTAGCCCCTACAGGTCTCCATATATTTTCAAGTCTTCCGACAATTGCTTCAATTCGCGCTAACGTCGCTTGCCCCGCATCACCGCCGATTTCAATGTCAGACTCCGGTATTGATGCGATGAGTTGGCTGCGATCCGAACGTTTGACAGCTTCCGTTAAGGACTGCACAAAGGTTAAATTAGAGTCAAATGTACCAGCAGGCAGGTCGTTATCAACGTAGATGTTGCGGGCATAAGCCACCAATTCATCAATGAGGATGACAGCGGGCCCAAATTGATTGAGAAGTGTCGTTAAATCGTTAGCACCAGGGCCGACGCCTTTCTCATCCGCCTCTTTAACTATCGCATAACCCTCTTGCCTACCGAGTTGTGCAGCGATATCACCCCAAAGTGTCCGGACATTAACGCCATTGACATCCCGTGTCACAGTCGGATTGAGGTCTGTTCCTACAATAACAGCGATCCGTGCATCAGGCATTGCACTCACCTGTGCTGCACTGAGGATGTGTTCTACCCCTTCCATCTGGTCAGGTGTAACCTTACCACTGAGAAGATGATATAACGCCAGCATGCTATGCGTTTTACCACCACCAAACGCTGTTTTTAGCTGGATGATCGGTTCTCCACCGTTTCCAGTTAATCGTTCAACAGCGGAGGCAAGGAGTTGTCCCATGCCTTCTGTTAAGTAGGTGCGTTCAAAAAATTCTATCGGGTCCTGATATTCTGTGTCAGCTGTACCTGCGACGACCTCTGCCAAGTTGACAGCAAACTCGGCATTATGGTAACGGTTTTCGGCAACGTCTGGGTGTGGGGTGACTACTTCTCTCCACGGTTTTAGTGCCACAGTATACCTCCAATTCCAAGTTCTCTATTGAAATAACTTTATTCATTTCAAGATTCCTCAGGTAAAAGTTTTTGTTGTTTAGCTAGACTTGTTGTATCCTTACGTGCCGCTTGAATATTTGCCCATGAGGTGACGAGTGTGTTATAAGGAATCGCCTCTTGTGCCCACCCATTACGGTCACAGATGGCGTATAGTCGGTAAGCTAACGCACGTGCATTCTCACTCTGTTCACTCCCCAGTTGAAACACTAACCTTGCCGTTTCAGTTTCACCACCTTGGTCAAGTGCGCGAATTAGGTATTGTGTGCATTTCCAGGTATTGAGATCACTATCCGAAGATGGATCCCATTCATCCGGATACTCGTTCCGGTTTAGCAAACGAACTCTTCCAGCGCGGGCATGAAGGATACCAGATTCTGATATACCTTCTACGCTCGTGTCCCTTGCACGTGCAAGTACATCTGCCTCACCATAGCCTGCTTCTTCCATACCGTACTGTTCAAACCACGATACGCAAAAACGGGTATCAGCATCAAGATCACCGTCCTGTTCGGTAAGATAGACATCAAGCTCAGCATTGATGATTTGCAGGGCAGTGCGGACTCGCATTGGATTACCACCTGCCTCAAGGACTCTGCTATAACGGGAAAATACTGCCATGCCTGGACCGATTACAGCCTGTGCTAAATCTACCGGCGCGATGTAACCCTGCTGTAAGTTTTTGAGCGCATCGGGGAGTTTACTCCGTAGTTCAGAAATAAAATCACGACGGGTCGCCATACCTGCATCATCTGGACGTGGACGGCAGACGAGGACTATTGAAGAAGCAAGGGCATTTGCTCCCATTGCAACTTGCCGATTACCCATTTCCGTTCGCATAGGTAGCGTGCTTGTAATTTGAAAACCTGCTTTGAGTAATCCTTCAAGCATTGTTTCCCAACCTGTTGAAGAAACGCCACCATTTTTGTTATTAGTCTCAGACTGCTTAAAAGCATAGTAGACAGTTACAGGATAATCAGGATGTGCGTGCTTCTTCATAAGTTGAAAGGCTTTACCTAAACCGGTCAGAAAATGTTCTTCTGCCTTTGCCCTATTACCACCGAAACGGTAACGGCTAGCAATCATCTCTTCAGTCTTAGGAACAAGCATCAGATTGAACAACTCAGGGTAAATCTGTCTTAAATTTCTACGGAGCCAGACATAAAAGAAATCCGAAAGATCTGCATAGCCAATGTTATCGTAATAGGGTGGATCTGTTGAAATAAGTGGAGACTTAACATCCAATAAAGCATCAGCAGCGTCAAGTTGCGCTGCATTTCCACTTTGAATCTGGAGTCCCGAACATTTTGCAAGAAACCGAGATACCCAGTCTATACAAGATTGCCAATTTCCTGTTGATTGACTGAAAGGGTTACATTCTGCATAATCCCAAACCATAGCGAGAGCTTGACGGGCAAAAGTATTGCGTATGAAGCCACCAGTATGCCAACTACAGAGCCTGGACCAATAATCTGCTGCCTTATCAAAAGCAAATGCTAAATAGGTAACAACAGCATCGGCATATTCTTCAACAAACGCAATATCTGCCTCAACAGCATCCGCTCTTATTTGGTCCCGTACTTCACTTATCAAATTACTGAAAGTTGTCAAAGCAATTAGTTGACGCTTTGTAAAGAGTAGGTGGTGTTGTGTCATACCGTAGGTTTGGACGCTAAAACCAAGTGCTTTTTCAGGCAATTCTGTTTCGGGCACATCGTGAGGTTCGGCCTTATTTGCTATTGAAGTATGATCATCATTTGGATTGAGATAAACTCGTCCATTATTCCCCTCTGCTACTATTGCTATCAGTTGGTATCCCATTCGTCCTGCTTTTCCTTCTGACCGAACGTACTTGAGTTGAACATGACTATTTTTATTATGAAAGATACACTGGGCACCACGTCGGTTAACTGTTCCTTCACGTGGAATCCCATCACCAGTTCTTACCTCATATTGCACTGTCTTATCCGCTTTATTGACAATTGGTTCAATCCACGCCTTCTTCCCTTTTTTCTTTGATAACAAAAAGGTTCTGACAAGCGGCATCATTGCACCACATGCCGGACTAGTAGTCAATCCACTTTGAGTTTGTGATAAAGTTTTTTGACTTTTCCAGGATTTTATGGTAGACTCTAAGTCCTGTCTATATCTCATTTCAGAGAGGCCGCGAATGAAAAAAAATAAGAAACATGAAGTTGAACTGACTGCTCAAGAGCGTCAGACGTTTGAAAACTTAGTCCGTTGCGGGACACATAACGCCCTCGAAATCCGACGGGCACATATCTTGCTGAAGGCAGATGTCAAAGGCCCCGCTTGGACAGATGCTCAGATTGCCACCGCTTTCGACTGCCATAAGAACACGGTCTCAAATGTGCGGAAGCGTTGGACAGCGTGTCGGGGGCTGTCTGCGGTGAAACGCCAACCGCAAAGTCAACCGTCTCGGTCTCCGAAACTTGATGGGGCCGGTGAGGCACGCTTGATTGCGTTAGCTTGTAGCGATCCACCCGAGGGGTTTGTCCGCTGGACGTTACAACACCTTGCTGATAAACTCGTTGAACTCGAGATCGTTGAGAGCATCTGCCCTGAGACGGTCCGGCAAACATTAAAAAAAACGCCTTACGCCCGCATCGGAAGTCCTATTGGGTGATCCCCCCGGATGAAGATGCGGACTTTGTTACGGCGATGGAAGCAGTGTTAGACGTTTACCAGCGTCCCAAAGACGCGAGATTTCCTGTTGTCGCTATGGACGAACGTCCCGTGCAGTTGCTTGAGCATCTCCGACCTCCTATCCCGATGAAACCTGGTCGCATTGCACGGATAGATTATGAATATAGGCGTCCGGGTTCGGTGCCTGCTTTCCTGTTTACCGCCCCGTTTCAAGGCTGGCGGCGGGTCTCCATCCGTGAACGCCGCACCGCCGTAGATTGGGCAGAAGAAGTCAAGCATCTTTTAGACGAAGTTTACCCCAATGCCGAGCGAGTGACGTTGGTCTGTGATAATCTCAATACCCATAGTCTCAAGTCTCTGTCCAAAGCATTTCCTGCTGAGCTCGCAGACCGGTTGGCTTCACGATTAGAGATCGTCTACACCCCGAAACATGGCAGTTGGTTGAACATTGCTGAAATCGAGTTGAGTGTCTTTTCAAGACAATGTCTGAACCGACGGATCCCAGATATAGAGACGCTACGGTCAGAAGCAGAAGCTTGGCAGACACATCGCAATCAGACTGCCAACACGGTGGATTGGCGATTTACAACACAAGACGCACGCATCAAACTAAAAAGACTATACCCACAAACTCAAGGCGGATAGACTACTAGGACACTTCACAGTACGCGCCCAAATCCATGCGATAACCTTTGCTTTATGTCCTCCATGTTCTTTTGGTAATTGCACCTTAGGGTAAAGATGTCCAATTCGTTCTTCTGCTTCATCACGCATCCATTTTCCGTAGTAGCGGACATCTTCTGCTAACCCAGAAGCACCTTTCCACATTTCACTCTGGTTCAAAGCCCCTTGGGCATCAGGATTCACAGGTGGTTGTCCAGCAAAACGAGACGGAATCTCAATCATGGCCTTGGTGATTAACACTGCTACAGGGTTGAGATCGCTGCCGTGTGCCTCTAAGCCGAGTCGTTGTGCCTCAAGGGGAATTGAGCCTCCACCACAAAAAGGATCAAGTACTGGTGGTGGGTTTCCATCTGTTGACTTTAGGATTTCGGCACGTGCTTGTTCTAAAACTTGTTCGTTGTTAATATTTTTCCACAATATCAATTCTCGAATAATATTGAATAAGCGTTCACGTTCATCTTTCTGGTCCTTTTCTGTTGGAAATTTATCGGCAAGGTGGGGGCTGGAAGGATCGTCTACAAGAGAAGCAAATAGCACTGCCCGACATGCTGCCAGTGGACGTCTTGCCCACCATAGGTGTAGTGTGGAAGGATGCCCGTGGCGGATTGATTTTTCGCGCGATGCTTCGCGATTGATGTCTTCTAATGGTAAAGCAACTTCAATTAGTTTTTTGCGGTCTGACATGGTGTTTCCTTTCAGTGAGTTATATCATAGCACAAAAGAGAGAATTGTGCAAAAACAATCGTTTCAAAGTGAGGAGAATTAAATAGAAAACGGGCGGTGATCCTTAATCACTACCCGCTTCCGTATGCCCATCTCCTATTGGTTATTTTTTCTGTTTCTTGTTTATATTTTTGCTTTTGTGACTGTTATATATTTATTTGTGTATCTTTTTATGTGTTTAATTGTTAAACGCAACGATTTGTTAGTGATCTCAATAATTCAAAAAGCATTTCTATGGGTTGAAGATGTTCAATAGGTATCCGGTAGGTCGGATCGCTCCAACCAAAATCCGGAACGAAATACTTGAGATTGGTTCGTTCAGCAAACCCCTCTAATCTTACTCTGTTTTCATTGAATATGTATCCGACGTAAAAGTCCGCCGGTTTTTTCTTAGCGTTTACCGCTAAATATTTTGGATTTTTTCTGTAGGGACACACAACTTTGATGTTGATCCCCCGGGTTGAAATTACATTTGGATAAGGTAAACTCTCATAGTGAAATCCTCTCTCTACTAAGAGAGTTTCTAGGTGTTTTCTGCTTTTCTCTGTATTAGTCATTAATTCCATCTCCTTGATTATAATCAAAATTCAGGAGATGGGCATTGTAGAGCGAAAAGATTTTCACTCCTTAACTTCTATTATATACGATAAAAAGAAAAAGGTCAAGGGAAATCAACTTTTTATACGTGACACTCCGACGTTCCAACATCTCTTGGATAACAAAAATATCACTGGCACGGTCATAGAACCTTGTGCGAAACTTTTCACTAAGGAATGCGTTTCTAAATGTCTATTCAATCCTGCTTCCTTAAAAACGACTTTAGCACATCGTGAACGGTTCTTTGAGATACCCGCCGGGTATCCTGCCCGTTGCGCGAATTGAATCACTTTGATGGGTGGACAAGTCTCCAATAATGTGTCCGACCTTCCCGACATGCTTGTGCCTTCTCCTGCGCTTCCCTCTCCTTCAGAATATCGCGAAGATTTGTTGGGAAATCTTTAAGGTGGGACGCCTTTCCACCATTTCGCGAGTGGAATTGTTCTATTCTGTCTTTAAATTCCCTAACAGACAACCATTCCTCCTGCAGGTATATTCCATAGAGAATGGCCTTGTTGAGAATGTCTCTGATAATAGGTCCGTTGAGGACGCACCCTTCATGTTCATATTTTTCAGTCTCCATTTTTACCTCCTAATAGAAACTCGCCAACAATCGGGCGAAGTGATACTCTCAACCATAGGTTTATCATTGAAGACATATCTATTTTTTCAATTTTACATTCCAAAGCGAAAAAGTTTTTTCAATATCCTCAATTGGAATCTCATCTAAGTTCACGAATGTATATAATCGCTTTGTATAACCTGAAAGCCTTCCGGAACCTGGGTTACCCAAAAACTGCTCATTAATTTCTGACAATCTGGGAATAGATGCTGACTCAAAGTAGTAATTATCCTGCAAATTTTCATAGTCTCTGCCAATAGAAAAAAACCTCACCTGATCGTTTTGAAGTATTTGTTCTATATCATTTAGGCGAGTAATATCTACTTCATGATTTTCGTATAGAACTATAAGTCTTATTATACAGAGTTGCCGATAAGAGAGCTCATCAAGACTATTTAAAATCTGACGATATGTATCTATGTCCAAATCCTGGTCGAAATGAACATTTTCAGTCAAATTCGCCATAAATGTTATTTTCGGTTCCTCCGTTGCATCCATTACTTTTTTCAAAGTTGATTCTATAACTTCTTCAAAATTAGATCTATTCGTAGGAGTTTCCTCAAAGAACCCATCCTTCCGAAACTCTTCACTGTCTTTTGCTCTTTGAGCGATACCTTCTGCTGCTTGTTTTGCCCATTGATATAGCCTTTTAGATTCACTTCTGCTAGTAAGAGGTGAGATCACTAGGCGTATGACTTCTCTGACGATTATTGGGATGACTGCTGCAGATATACCTGTGGTATCCCCCATAGCGGAACTTGTCAAGATACCCATTACCGGCAGAAGAAAATCCTGCATAAGAGATTCCTGTGTATTTTCTTCTGGTTTCATCAGATTCATTTTGGTCACTCCTATCCTAAAAAGCAAATTGTTTGCAGGGTTTCCTGCACAAATTACAACATATCTGTGAATATAATGGAAACAAACGTTAAATCCAAAGGTGGAACCCTAATATAGTGGGTTCGTAAGCACTTTAACAGCGTCTGAAAATTGTAAAATTAACAAATAGTAAACTATACCGATTGGGAGTTCTTGATATTCCAGCGAATCTTTGCTAAAATATAATTATTAATTATTCATTCTCCGACATTTACATATTTACTTTATGAAAGGACATCACCTAAATGAAGCTACCAGATTTTGCTATTGAGGCGGCCAGTTTGATTGCTGGTGCGAAAACAGCTTACGAAGTAGGAGATCCATCTGCCGGTCAAGCTATTGCTGATTTTTTAAAATACAACTTACATAACTTTGTGAATCAATTTGTAAGCCAAAGACAAGCAAAAAGAATCACTGATATTTCTGAATTCGCATTAAATGGAATAAAGCGTAGATTAGAAAATAATGAAGAACCACGAAAAGACGACTTTTTCCAGCATACAATTGATAGATCATACGCCGAAGAAGCTTTTGAATCAATCCTGTTAAAAGCACTCAATGAATTCGAGGAAAAGAAAATACCTTATTTAGGTAAACTTTTTGAAAACGCGTGTTTTGATTCACAACTTCATGTGGGTCTTATACACTTCCTATGTAAGGATTTTGAATCTCTAACATACCGTCAACTTTGTATCATCAAAATGATTATCGAAAATAATACCATTTAAATTATATATTTTCCCTTTTTATATATTTTGATTTCTGCTATACTTTTTTTAATTCTACAAATTAGAGGTTAGAAATCAATGAACATCAAACCCCCAGAGATTACAGAAAGTGTTTCAGAGTTGAAGCGTTTGATAAGAAAATCACCAAAAGGTTTTCACAAGCAAAGACTTACAATGCTATATCTATATCGGAGCGGCCAGGTAAAAACTCGTAAAGAAGCAGCAGAGATGATAGGTGTCCACCGAAAAACGGTTGGAAAATGGTTATCAACTTATGCCTCCGCAGGACTTAATGGTCTTTTGGAACGAGATTATTCCTCTGGACGTCCTCATCAACTCACTAAAGAACAACAAGAACTTTTGCGTGAGAAACTCCAAGACCCGGAAGGTTTCTCAAGTTATCACCAGATTACAGATTATATTGAAGAGACATTTGGTGTCAAAATGAACTATCATGCTGTTTATGCTTTAGTCCACTATAAATGGAATGCCAAACTCAAGGTGCCCCGCAAAAGTCACGAAAAAAAAAACGAAAAAGCGTGTGATGAGTTCAAGCTAAACTTCGAAGAAACAATCAAGACTGCCATTTCAGAGAAAGTTTCTTCTTTTGAAACGATCCGGATCTTTTGCCAAGATGAGACAAGATTTGGTCTATTGCCTGCTTCATATCGGCGTATTACCTTGCCCGGTATCAAACCGATTACTAAGGTCAGTTATACTTATGAGAACTTTTATCTATATGGTGCTGTAGAACCGATAACAGGACAAAGTTTCTTTCTTGAGATGCCTTTGCTCAATGGTTCTTGTTTCCAAGTATTCCTTGATGAGTTTGCTAAAGTTTATCATTCATCTCTAAATGTCCTTGTTCTTGATAATGGGCGTTTTCATCACGGGAAATCTCTACAAATACCTGATAATGTCATTTTGGTTTTTCTACCACCTTATAGTCCTGAACTGAACCCTATAGAAAGACTTTGGCAAGACACAAAAGCAAAGTTATTTGAAAATGTCTTCACAGCCATAATAGAAATGCAGAACAAACTTACCGAAATATTGAAAAAATATACGGAAACCACTATTGCAAGTATAACAAATACCGATTATATAACAAAAGTGGCAAATGGAATATAATTTAATACAAATGGTATAAATATCCGCTCAGTCTCAAATCCGTGGTTGAAACACCTTGGCTAACAGTCGATACGATGCCTTTACTCTCTAAAGATTCTTTCCCAACATTGGTGGAGTGTGTCAATCTTAAACATCGCGGGTATATAGATTTTGAGCAGTCACCTCCTGATGATACAAGGTCGGGACCAGTAGCTTTACTTATTCCTAATTCCATGCGGTTCAGAGTTCCAGCTGTACAGATGTATGGACACATGGGATTAGGAACTATTCCAGAACTAGACGTGTCTACAGTAGCGAGATCGCTCGGATGAATTCACTTTATAGCAATGAATGTTTTATCTTAATTCAATAAGTGCTTTCTGCAACAATATCTTGCTCTGCGGGGTAAAATACTGCATCAAATGAGATTACTCCATCCTTTTCTTTTTTACTTCACACTTTTCGGCGCATATCGGTATCAGTGAGTAGTCTACTCAAAATGCTCGTTTGTTTGCATAGTTTGTTCCCGTTTTTAGCCTGGTGGATCCGCACGCGCAAGGAGTTCGTTGAGATCGTAATTGACGCTGTTTGCACCGAAATCCGGTTCTTTTTGAAACGGCTCACGGATATAGCGAGGTCCTTTCGCTGTATCCCCCTCTACTTCAACGATAGCAAGAATAAAATTCTTTGGCTTGTTGAAAGCAGTGAAAATCTGCGTTTTAGAAACGGTAACGCTTGTCGCTCCAGGTGATTTCCCTTTTACCTCAATGAACAACAGACTGTTATTATTTGGATCTTTTGACTCAATGTCATAGCCTGGGTTATGATGTGGCATCTCTTTGGGTACACGTCCAAGTTTCTGTTCCGTTTCCATTACTGCAGCGACTGCAAGTTTATCAATCCTTTCTCGGTCTGCTTGTGCAATCAGAACCGTACTGTCAGTGTTGCTTACGGTGGTCTCTAATAGCGTTTGTGGTACGATGAGTGCGCCCCCAATGACAATTGGTGCCATCGGTGAAATATGCTGTTCTTGATCTAATTCTTCCATCCGTTTTCCAAGTCGTTCTTCCAACTCGTTGGCACGCCTTTGCGCTTGGTCTGCGTTGATTTTTGCCATCGGTTTTCCGGCTTCCTCCTGGCGTTTCAAATGGCTTGCCCGATTATCCCAGTAAATAATTTCCTTCGTGAGTCGTTCATGAACCGCTCGTCTTGTTTTCTCCACCAATTCATCTTTATGCTTCTTTACTTCGTCAAGGTGTTGTGGAATAAGGTGTTCTGCCGCATAGGCAATAATTTGAGATTCTAATTCCTCTCCGTTCCGTAGCCATTCTGCTTCCCGTAATGTAGATACCTGTGATTGTTCTTCATCAGTGATTGATCGATAATCCAAGTAGGGGGCATATCCGGGTGTATTTACCGTTCCATCCATATAGATTTCTACGAACTGCATCTGACGTGAAACTGTTTGTCTATTTCCATCTTTAAGTGTCCGGCCATCCTGAATTGCATGTTCAAGGTAGAAGAGGACACGAATCTGCTCATCAGTTGCATTTGGATCAACCAAAACCGTTCCCTGTTTAAGCAGTGGGCGGTGTTGTTCCAGGACTAAATCAAGTGTTGCATCAAGCAGTGAATGACCAGGGCAGACAAATTCTGCCAGAGGTTTCCCCGGAACAGTGATATAATCTTTCTCAAAGGTAATACGTTCATACTGTTTTAGGACTGGTGTGCCGACACCAGTTGCAACGTCTCGTTTACGGATTATCGCGGGAACGTTGCGGATTTCATAACGTTTAGACTCGCGTTCACGTAGTGTTCCACCGAGTTGTGTGAACGCTTCTCGGAAGAACGAAGCGATAAAGTGTGGTTGCAAACGTTTCGCTTCTGCACGCTCCATATCTTCACGGATAACGTTGAGACGACTGGTATCAATGGTTCCATGAACCAAACTGTTCTCTCTGATTAAGCCTTGGATATGATCGTGGTCTAATGCACCGTCAATTACTTCCGTTAATCGTGCTTTAACTTTCGGGTCGTCTCCTTCTCGTATCGCTCGAATGAGAAGTCTCCTCAGCGGTTCATCGGTAAAACATTTCCCTAACACGTCAAAAACAGCACCCCCTAAGGAGCTGCGTTGTTGATTAATTTTGTGAAGTAAGGTGTTGAACACTTCTCCTTCTCGCGTTTTTGGTGCAACGAGATTCCAGAGATGACACACCTCAGTCTGCCCGATTCTGTGAATCCTTCCGAACCTTTGTTCAATTCGGTTTGGGTTCCACGGTAGGTCATAGTTTACCATCAAGTGTGCCCGTTGTAGGTTGATACCCTCGCCAGCGGCATCGGTAGCGATTAGGATTTGCACATTCGGGTCCTGCGTAAATGCTTCTTGTGCTTCTTGGCGTTTTTTCCGTGGCATACTGCCATAAATTGTAACAACAGCTTCAGAACGACCTATCAATGTTTGAATTTTATCAGTTAGATATTGAAGCGTATCGCGATGTTCAGTGAAGATAATAAGTTTACGACGGCGTCCTTCTGCGTTAAATAATTTACCGGATTCAGAGGCATTGCCTTCTTTTTGTAATAGATTAGATAGTTCTTCCCATTTTTTGTCGGTATTACTTTTACGCACCTCTTGTGCTAATTTTTCTAAACGGACAAGTGTCTGTATCTCCGCCTCAAGTTCAGAGATTGTTCGGGCTGCTGATGCTTGTGCTATGACTTCCTCCTCTATTGTTTCTACTTCATCAGCAGTTGCTTCATCATAAAAGTTGTCTACCTCTTCTGGGTCTGTTGGCGCATCACTGTCTATTGGAGCATTTAAGCGGATTGAAGTATCATATCTGTTATTTTTCTCTTCAAGCAGTCGTCCCTCTAAGCGTTCTCTGCGGCGTTGAATAGATCGGTAGATTGCCTCTGGCGATGAAGCTAAGCGTCGTTGTAAGATGGTGAGAGCAAATCCGACTCGGTTTCCGCGTTGTCCTTCAATATTATCAGCACGGTTCATCTCTTCACGAACATAGTTGGTAACCTCTTCATATAGATGTGCTTCTAATTCAGAGAGCTCGTAGTTGAGAGTTGAGGCGTAACGTTCTGGGAATAAACGCGTACCATCAAATTTTAGCAGATCCTCTTTTACCATTCGGCGCATCAGATCGGAGGTGTCTACAGGGTTAACACCCTCTCGAAAACGCCCTTCAAACCGATCAGCATCCAGTAACGCCATGAACAGTTGGAAATCTTCTTCTTTACCGTTGTGGGGCGTGGCAGTTAGTAACAGAAAGTGTCGTGTGATTTTTCCGAGCAGTTGTCCAAGTCTATAGCGTTTTGTTGCGCGCACATCCCCACCAAAGAAGGAAGCAGACATCTTGTGTGCTTCATCACAAACGATAATGTCCCAATCTGTGTGCTTTAACTTTTCCTGAATATCATCGTTTCGGCTGAGTTGATCAAGTCGGCAGATAAATAAGTTATGTTCTTGGAATGGATTTCCTGTACGTGAGCTGTTAATTCTTTCACGGGTAAGGATTTCAAAAGGGAGGTGGAATCGTTGGTCAAGTTCACTTTGCCATTGCTCCACAAGGCTACCAGGGCATACAATTAGGCAACGTTTTAAATCGCCCCGTACGAGAAGTTCCTTGAGATATAAGCCTGTCATAATCGTTTTGCCTGCACCCGGGTCATCAGCAAGCAGATAGCGTAACGGTTGACGCGGTAGCATTTGTTCATAGACTGCGGTAATTTGATGCGGCAATGGCTCAACGCTTGACGTATGGACTGCAAGCCGTATATCAAAGAGATGTGCTAACCGGATTCGGTAAGCCTCAGACGCGAGGCGGAACATTTCGCCGTCTCCATCAAAACTCCACGGAAGTCCTGCAGTAACAATTTCAAGGGCAGATTCGCTGGCTCGGTAAATCAATTCACTGCCAAGCGTGCCATCCGCTTTTTTATAGGTAAGTTCTATTCCAATTGTACCTAACCATTTCACTGCAACGACAGTTACCTGTTGGTTAGGTAATATTCCTTTTACGATACAACCTTGTTTAAGTTCTTCTAAGTGCGCCAAGTGATTTTCCTTCTTAATAATTATATTCCGGTATGTGTGTTTTCTATTGCTATCTTATCACTTTTTGGACAGACATTCCAGTTAAAAAGCGATAATGTCTACTTATACAGACATCTAAGAAGATATACTTCTACGTCTTCAACGGCATAATGATCACATGTCAGTGTTAAGAAAAGAAACAATAACTTCTTCCTCCCATTCGCGATAGTTATCTGGGTCATCAAGAAATTTTTGCCATGCGATGTTCAATAGCGCAACTGGAGAAGTAAAAGTTGATTCCGGTCCCTCGTTTGAAACTTCTGACTCCTGAAATTCGCGTGGTGATGTTTCCGTGAGCATATCATCCAGTTTTTCTTGGATTACGGGGAGAAATGGATCATCATAAAAACCACCGAAGTCTTCATCAACTTCCAGCGCAGAGGCAACCTGATGCCACTTTTCTTCTAAATCATCAGCAACGGTATTATAGTCCATCCTTCGTGCTCGATCAGCAAGAAGTTGGATTCGTATCCAGGTGACGGGATGGGTACTGTTCATGAGTTCCTCTTTTGACATGTGGTATTGACTCCGTCCAAGTATTCTGAGATACATTGAAAACGCATACGCGAATGAAGGTCCACACATAACGAATCCAACAGCATCACAAAAACATTCTTGCGCCCATTCATACCAAGTTGCAACTACAGCATCCTGTTCAATTTCCTTCGTCTGTTCATACTGATCGTTTCGTACAACATTGGAGTGAATCCGATTTTTAATTTCTTTTTGCAATTCGTTGACTAAAGCGTCCATCTCAGGTTTATGGAGCGTGTAAAGGAGATGTCCAAACTCATGGAAAAAGATAGGCAAATTTCGTAGACCTCTTTGTGAAGTACACGGTGTACAATAGACGGTAGTAGGTTGGATAAGCCAAATGCTGAATTCTCCATCACATATTGCCGCGGGTATATTTTCTGCTTTTGGGTGAGTGGCATGCAACCATTGTAAAAATTTTAGCGATAACCGATCTGAAGCACATGCACGCAAAATTGGACTTACTTTCTGACCATTAAGGGCAAAAAAGTCAAAAGTTACGAGTTCTGTCTCGCTCAAAATATCCTTGAGAAGATTCTCCTGTTCAAGTTCAAGGTATTTGAGATTTCGGAGCACACGTTGATGTAGGGTATCACACTCTTTTTTGATTTGCGTTATATATGCATGAAGTTCATCAGGGGCATCTTTCTCATACTCCGATAGAAGGTGTTGTAGCTGCTCAATTTCATGACACAAAGCGTCATTATTTTGTTTTAAGAGTTCTTGCAATTACATACCTCCAAAAAGTTGTTCTACATCGCTACCCAAATGTTCTTCAAGTAGCATTCGGAGTTCATCCAATAAGCATAAGACTTCTTTTTTATCCTTTTCCGTATCAGAACATAATAGGTGTTGTCCATCTGATAGTTTTTCAAGAAGAAATGGCGATCTAATTCGGTAGCTATTTTTAGCATCAATCAGATGATTAACAAATTGCCGACGACGCGGATCTACTCCCAAAAGAGGTACATTCTCTACTTCAACCCGCTGGACTTGTGTATCCAATTCTGCTAAAAATGCACACAACTTTTCTCTTGCTTGTGATACTGTCTCTGCTTTGTTAAAATCAGAATGACCAGCCATTTCCAGTTTGATATGGATAGACAAAGTATTAATAGCAGAAATTAGATTTTGATTCTCTTGAAAACTCTGGACTGCTCTCCATTGAGAATTCATCATCAGTTTTACTCCTACATTTTGCTGAAGTTCAGCGAAGTGATGGTTTATTTTAAACCTCGAATTTCTTGTGCAGCACGATTTCTTAGTTCGTCATCAGTCCGTTTAAGTTCAAGCGGTAGCCGTTGAGCGACATTGGGGTTAGAATAATTGAGATGTGTAGATATATACACTGCCTTAGTTACTTGATTCATGTTAATATTTTCACTCCGACCTACGAGCATTACCGGATTAGATGTTCCTTGATATCGCGTAGGTGCTCCTGTTGTATTGAGAACTACAGTGTTTCGATCTATGATAACTGCTTTTCCTTCAAGGATTTGCAGAACCTCATTTTCCCTTGTTCTTTCCCAAGTTCTAATGTTTTTTGCTATACTCTTATGGAAATCTACTACATCCACTTTTACTTCTTCAGCAAAGAATTTCTGTTTTATCAACTTTTCTTTGGCAGTATATATAGCATCTAATTCTCCATCACATTCGCGTCCATCCCGAAGAACGAGAAGAGAACGAAGCGTTTGAAAATCACCTCGTTGCGATACTTTATTACAAAGTTCCATAATTTCTTCTTCCAGAACGACACCGTTGATTGTCTCCTTTTTGGCATCATATTTCACTTTTGCAACAGTATAGATGCAAATAGATGGATCAAAGGTAATAAGTGATAAAGCAAAATATCGTCTATCTCTTCCGACATCAATAGCAAGATGAGCATTATAAGGAGGGGCATCCTTAAGTCCCCAAGGAATACAATCCATCTGTTGAAGCACATCCAAGGCATTCATCTCAATAAACGACCTCCAACCGTTTTCAGCCCTTGAGAACTTGCCATTCCTTGTGTTAATTGTTGATTTAATCCTATTAAACTGCCTTTCCAATTCTCTGAGTGTAATTCTCTTTACACGCCAATTAGAAAGTTTATAGGCAACTTCATAATAGTTTTCTGGAGTAACGTTATCAAACACAAATACAACCATTCCGGGTTTATTGGACTTATTGAGTTTCAAAAATGCCTCATCCAGAGTTTTATAGGTTACGATCACTGGAGCAATTGGCTTTCTTGTCAACCGACTTATATTATCGGTTAGATCTTTTATCAAACTACCACGGATTTCTTGCGTTAACTTTGTCGGTATAGCAAAGTGAACAGCCCGTGTCATTGAAATAGGAGTATCTAAACAACCATATTTGTTTAGAAAACGAGATCGTTTACGATAATGTTCTTGAAATTCGGTTTTGTTTCTTTTTTCTGGTGCTTGTAAAACATTTCCATCAACGAACTGCAAAGCAGGTGGCAGCAATTTAATTGTTTTTACCTCATTCGGTTTCCAAAATTTTCTTGAAATTTGTGGTTTGCCTTTTCCAAGTAAATCCATTCCAAATCTTAGCCAGAAATCATTGATAGACTTAACTCTATCCCATGGTTGAATCTTATCTACTTGTTTGAGTGATTTCGGAAGTGATTCGTTCATAACTCGTAGTCGGAGGAGTTTTGCAGCTACAGGTTTAGATCCATCTAAATTCGGAAAAGACACCATTGCTACAGTATCATTGGGTTGAATGTCAAGCTGAGGTTGTTTTTTTTGATAGTATTGAAGCAAGGAATCATACACTTCTCCATCTATAATTTGCTTTTGTGGTCCCCCACAAGTAAGATCCGAACGAAACTCGGTGAAATAACATTTCATTCGTTTATTGCCTAAATCATAAAGTAGTGTTCCTTTTTGTCTTTCTTGCCGCTGTCGTAAAGAATCAAAATGTTTTCTCAGATGCCTCTGCTCAGCCTCTGAAATATCGTTCCTGAAGAAATCCGCTACTGTCATTTGGGTAAGGAAGGCAGTACTCAGGTCTGCTGAGATTCCAACACCGACATCCTGTATTGGAAACGCCGAGACTTCGATTCGCCTATAGACATCAATACCATCGGAAGTTTCGGACGGTGCTCTATCTTGGAAAATACGTGGACTATCTATATTTTGCATTTTCAAACGCCATTTTACTTGAATTCTAGCATAACGTTCGATAAGTTGGGCGAGTAGTGATGCATCGTTTTCTGTGTGCGAAAATTGCAAAAGTAGATCATCGTTCCCATCTTCTACCTCAATAATCCATTCTTCTCTATCATCTTTCACTGTCAGTGGACGAATAGGATCTCGTGTCAGAACAAGTATTTGTCTTCGCTGAGGACAATAAACAGCCGCTAAATTTTGGAACTGAAATCGGTTACAAACCTTTTCCAGCATTCTTGCTGAAGGAGCGGGTGCTTTAATTTGGACACATCTTGTAAACAACTTAAACTCGATCCCAGTTTCTACAATGCGTATATTTGTTTCTGTCATAATATTACTCCTTTGGACAAATTTCTTGGAATTGACATAGAGTGCAAACCTTAGGTTGAGCGCAAGGTGTAAAAGCCTCTACAAGTCCTCGCTTTCCATATTTGTCTGCTTCTTGCATCCGGTCTAAGTCTTGAAGTATTCGCGCCTCAACTCGTGAAATATCTTTCTCATCTACGTCAAACGTAGAGAAGGTGTTATCCTCTAAATACACTCTATAGAGTGTTATAGCGTCAAGCGGATATTCAAATCTCTGCTTTGCCCACAATGCATAAGCAAGCATCTGTAAATTTTCATCACTACTATTCGAACCTCCGGTTTTCCAGTCAACTATTACAAACTCATTGTTTTTTCGGTAAGCAAGATCAACCTTGCCACTTAAGGTAAAATAGTTGTTTTTCATATTAGCAGACTCTTCTATCAAGACGGAGGGATCGGCAACACCTACACGAAATTGAGCAAACTTCTGGCTTTCTACAAAGTTTGTTAACGCCCTAACAACCCGTTCTTCTGCTTGAAAACAAAGGGATTCGGCATCGGTCTGATGATAGTAAAACTCAAGTAACAACGTAGGAGGGTACTTTTCATCTGGTAATGGTGTTCCGTGCTTATATTTTTCAGAAAATTTTACATCTTTACGAAAATCACCCAATGCCTTTTGTAGTAACCAATTCAGTGATAAATGTTTGCCTTCTTGAAGTTTCATCAAATACAAACGGATGAACTTATGCAATATGTTCCCAGTTCGCAAGTGACGATTCTGT
Organism: Candidatus Poribacteria bacterium; assembly: GCA_965205065.1. Taxonomy (GTDB): domain Bacteria; phylum Poribacteria; class WGA-4E; order WGA-4E; family WGA-3G; genus MSPOR6. The sequence goes on from CBDBFT010000001.1 coordinate 1,752,400, forward strand.
AATACTTTCAAAAAAGCGAGTTTCTTCTTATATGGATCATTCACAGCTTTACTCTTGTTAGAACCATAATACTGATAATAATACTTCCGAGGACATTGTTCTAACATACCACGTTTGGAAAATGACCATTTTAACTGTGTAGGTTTTTTAGATTTAGTAGGAATATCTATTCCCATTACCTCAAACAAATCCATCTGTATTGTATCCATACGTTACTCCAAACTACTACCGCAGCTTCTTAAGTTGCTGTGTGAGCACTCCCCATTCATCGTCTGTTAGCGTCATATTTTGTGCTTCACGCAGGAATTCTTGTGCCGCCGGTTTTTCACTAATAGCCTCCTTTATCTGTGTTGGCATCTTTCCAGTCATTGCGAGCAAATCATCTGGAGTTACACCGAGCATCTCACATATTTTCACGATAGTGTCCGCAGCTGGAGGCGGCATACGATCATTTTCAATCTTACTGATGTAAGAAAAATCAACACCGACTGAAGCCGCAAGCTCGCGCTGAGTTACATCTTTGTTACGTCTTATCTCTTTAAGAACCTGTCCGAATGTTTTGGTTTCCACTGTTTTTCACCTTTAAATAATGATAACACAATATTGAGTTGAATGTCAACACATTTTAATTGTAGCATGAAACTATATCTATTGTCAAGAAAAAATCAGCAAATAAGGAGTTATTTCATAGATTTAATCAAGGTGACAGAACGTTTTTGAGATCAAGAGAGTAGTATTGCACATTTGGAGAAGAGTAGATGGAAAGGTAAACTTGTATGTCCGCATTGTGAAAGTGCCCATGTGGGTAGATGTGAAGAAACAATTGACGTGGTGGGATGTGTGCCTGTGCTAAAAGTGTTTCAGCAGTTATCAAGTCTTCCTCGGCATAGCGCAGCCAGCGAGCCGTTTCTGTCAAGACTTCAGTTGTTTGCATAGAGTATTTTTCCTTCTTGTTGGGCATAGCGTAACACCGATCCGATCCGTGTGCGGTGGTGTTCCAGTTCTTCCGGTGTTGGGACAACGATGTCCTTCGCTACAGGTAAATCAGCCAAGGCTACGCGGATGTTAACAGCCGTATTCCGCTTATCCTTATCTGCCAGTTCCTCAAAAACGATAAGCAAATCTATGTCACTATGCCGATCAGCATCCCCTCGTGCTTGTGAACCGAAGAGACTGACATACTCCCCGTGCTAAAGCACTGGGGGTTCTTAGGTTTTATATCGGGATCATTTTTTGATTCCAAACACCTTTTACTGTTTCAACGTTCTTTGCCTCTTGTCCTGAACTTTTGCGAGGTCTTACTTGAACTCCGCAGTCGTTTTTTGTCTCGGTATGCCCTACCGCGACATTTCTCAAGTTGATTGCAGCATTGACATCTCTATCTATTGAAATACCGCAACAGCCGCATTGATATGTTCTTTCGGATAGGTCTAAGTCTTGCTTTTGGTGCCCACAACTACTGCAGGTTTTTGACGACGCAAAAAATTGGTCTACTTCTTTGGGAATTATACCGTTTGCTTCTGCTTTAGTTTTTAACATAGAAAGAAATCCGCCTAATGCACTATCGGACAATGCCTTCGCTAACTTCCTATTCTTGAGCATATTGGACACTTTCAAAGTTTCAATACCAATACCAGATGCACGACTAACTATATCTGTTGTCGCTTTATGATGCGCATCATCTCTAATACAGGCAATCTTATAGTTCAGCCTTGCAACCTTAGCCTTTTGCTTATACCAGTTTTTAGATCCTTTGACGCGTTTGCTTAACCTGCGTTGAAACCTTGCTAACTTCTTTTCGTATCGTTTCAAAGGCCTTGGATTCTCGTATTTACTACCATCAGAACAGGTTGCCAATGTATTTATACCAACATCAATGCCGATAACAGGGTGCGTTGAACTTTTATCAACTGCTATAGTGTCCTCTGTCTCAACAGTGATAGAGGCAAACCAGCGGTGTGCTGTCCTTGATATAGTAACACTGCTAATCTTACCTTCAAAACGAAGTCCTTCAAACATCTTTATCCAGCCAATTTTCGGTAATCTGATACGCTTGCCTTTTATTTCTGTCGATTGATTAGTAGATGAAAAGGAATCTCTGATACCCTTCTTCTTAAATCTTGGAAACCTTGCTAACTTCTTGACCCAGTTCGTTATGGCTGCACCTAAGTTCTTATAGATACTTTGCTGTGAAACAACCTGATCCATATCAGCAGTCCAAGCATAATCTTTCTTGTAGACGTTAAACCTTGCGTCTAACTCGCCAGCAGATAGATATTCACCTGTTTCCACATGGTGTTTTTTGAAATCTGCTAACGCCTGATTATACGCAAACCTGGCATATCCACATTGCTGTGCAAACCATTTACGCTGTTTATTGTTAGGATCTAATGCGATTTTATGGGTCCTTTTAGGCATATCTGACTCCTATAGGTGACTGACTCCCATTAGTGTGGGGTGGTAGTCGCACTAACAACTACCACCGAGTCAGTTTCATTAGTATACCACACTGTATTCCTTATGTCAAACTGTTTGGTCTCCGTGTCTACATCACCGAGCTAAAGCTTCGGTGTCTTGACACGGGGGAGTGATAATCTGAAGCGGGTCAAATTCACGGACTATGCGCTCTGTCATGATTGAAGCTGATTTACCCCCAGTTTTTCAGACCCCATATTTGTACACGGTAGTAAAGTAGTAGTCTAAATTTCCGATGACAGTACAATATAAGACAATACAATATAAGACAATATAAGGTTTGTAAACGTAACCTTTTTTATAGTTTTGCATTCTTACTCTATAGAAGCATCTGAGACACGTTCCATTGATTATGTATATCAAATTTTACCTTAAACGCAACACGCCTCAAAAAGGAGAATGATTATGTCTGAAAAATACGTCTCAACAGATTTCTGGTATACCTTCATCAAGTCTCTATATAACGATGGAGTCGCATCTGGAAGAGGTGAATTAGAGATGGATGAGGAGACACAGAACAGATTTCTTGATTATCTAAAGGAAAAAATTGAGGAAGGTGTTACAAATGGAGAAACTGCACTTCCGCCCGGACTCCACGATTACTTTTGGCGTTTTACTGAGGAGATAATACCAAGAATTCAGGAATTAGTGGGGGGTATTCTCAAAACAGATCCAAACAACAGCACAGCATCCCTGGTGCAAACACTCTTAAAACTTGCAGATTGGGAATCACATTATCTGTCCTTTATGGATATGAATCTGGATTCAATTCCATACGATCCGTGTATGAATTTGGCAATCATAAGCGAGTATGAATCAAGAAGTAGTATAGAGGATTTTGAAGATATCAATGATCAGGTAATTATCCTCAATGCACTTGAAAATCTGTATTTGTGGGCAAAACAACAGGACGATAATGCGCGTTATCAGGAAGCGCAGGCGTTTTATTGGAGACATAGGGTTACTCCATACACAGTCTATAAGTATCTAAAAAATGAATCTCAGAGACTCAAGCAGCAGCTTGATAGCACTTCAAATTTAGAAGAAAAAACTCGCGAAATAGATAGGTATTTAGCTGAGATTAAGAAGTGTAGAGAACTGGTTTCATTGGAAAGGGCTGCATTCTGGAAACATATAGATCAACAAGATGAGGAACAGGAATCATTAGTTGATGAAACTTATGATACTACAGATATTTGGGGCGCGTATCTAAAATCACTTGAAGGTCGGGAAAACGCACCACCAAGAAGACTGACACTGAATGACCAAGATCAACTGCTTGAGTACTTGAGAAGTCGGATACAAGAAGGAGTTGTTGATGGAAAAACAACTTTACCTGAGAATCTTCACGAACACATCTCAAATTTTCCTGAAGTCATGCATCTGGAACTTCGTGAATTTGCTGACGAATTGCTTGAAATAGAGCCTGAAAACGGTGCTGCAATGAAAATGTCAGCAATTATTGTGTGGCAAGGTAAACAGATGTGTTCTGGAGAATCGGATCGTGATCTTGCTCTGCTTGAAAGAGCGATGCTATTGGCACCGAAAGAATCTGAAGTCTGCTTCTATGCGCTCAAACAGTTTGGTGAGAACTTTGATCCACTGTTTCGACGGACACTGACTGCCCTTGAGAGACTGTTTGAAAGAGCAGAGCAGCAAGATGAAACGGAATTGTATAGTTGGTTGAGGAAGCTATATAAAGATGTGGGGAGAACGCCATGCTATATCTATCGGAATTTAATGAAAAATCCCGATGATAATGAAGAACTTATTGCAAGATGTAAACCTCTAATAGATAAAATGTTACAGGCTTTTCAACAAAGGCTTTCACATATTCCAGACGATTGGTATGCCTTACGCGGAATTGGGGATGTTTATGAGGTATTAGGCGAGACAGAATTAGCGGGGAAATATACGTGGGAACCCCATACAGAATTCAGATGGAAGCAAGAAGCGTGGATCGGTAGAAAACTTCCCAACTTCTCTGCTATTGCTTTTGATAAAACAGAGATATCAAATACGGATTACCGCGGTAAAATGTTGGTACTGGATTGGTATGCGAAGTGGTGCGGGTTCTGTGAACCAGAAATACCACATCTCAAAGATGTATATCAAGAAAATCACGAGAAAGGATTAGAGGTTGTCGGTGTGAGTTTGGACAGTAATGAAACAGACCTTCGCGAGTTTACTGAAGAACATGAGATACCTTGGGTACAGATCTATGACGGGAAGAGGTGGAAAAGTGAATTTGCACAATTTTTCGGTATTAACAGTGTACCTTCTCAATGGTTAATTGACCGAGATGGCACAATTATTTCGGTAGGTACAAGAGGAAAAGACCTTGGGAAATTGGTGAAATGGACTGAGATAACACGTATTGGCAACGTGATTCCAGATTTCTCTGCCCTTGATGTAGATGGAAATACTGTATCACCTGCAGCATTACGAGGAAAAGTTGTACTGCTTCATTTCGGTGATATGCACCAAGACCTTGAACTCACACATATAGACCGTCTATACAAGAAATATCATAAAAATGGATTTGAGGCAATTGGGGTCAATGTTCGTGGATGGCGTGATGAAGACGGATTTCGCGGTGTAGTTCGCAGAGGAAACCATCAAGGACACTATATCTTCGCTGCTCGTGATAGTAAACACGCTGCATTGGCTGAACAGTTCGGATTCGGAGACGGTTTTGCAGCTCGAAGGATGAGTCTTCCTGCATTCATACTCATTGATGCTGATGGAAAGGTACTTGATGCGCGTGCTGAAAAGGTTCATTCAGTTGAAGATTGGGCTGCGAGATGGGAGAATCTTGTTATTGCTCATCTTCAGATGAAGCGGAGAAAAAGGATGCTTCAAATGCAATAGCACTTGGCAAAGCATTAGGTACTATGATGATATAGGGTGCTTTCTACATTCCGCGTTTGATTCCAAATTCTGTTTCAAATGCTTGCCATGTCTCTTCTGATATATCAGTTGTTGCGGCTGCATATCCATCTTCTACTTGTGCTATGTTGGCTGGACCGAACATGACGACACCATCTATTGGTGCTGCGAGACAGAACTGCAGTGCTAAGTGTCGTATATTGACATCTCGTTCCTGACACCATTTCCACATTGCATAAGCTTTTGGTTCAGCACCAGGATTTCTTCTCTGTTCATCTTCAACGTTTGGTTTCGTTCCTGTCAAGCTTCCCATTCCCAAAGGACTTGCGAGGATAATGCCGACATCGTGCTTGCGCGCTAAAGGTAAAGTTGTTTGTGCTACAGTCTGTGATAGCAACGTGTAGTCTAAAAACGTGAGGATAATATCGATATGTCCTGTTTCAATCAATGTCTTATGAAATTCGTGTGAGCGGACACCTGCGCCGATGTTTCGTATCAATCCCTCCTCTTTCATCTCTAATAGTGTGTCCAATGCGCGTCCTTTATCCAACACACTTTCCATGTCCAACGGGTCGTGGATGAGTACAGTATCCAGATAATCGGTGCGAAAATCTTTCAGACTGTTGGTAACACTCCATCTTGTGCCATCTGCTGAGAAGTCTTTTCTACGTTCAGGATGTGTTCCGACTTTGGCTTGCAGATAGATTTTTTCTCTCAGCCCCCCTGAAAGTGCTTCTCCCCAAAGATGTTCAGCGTGTCCTGGATATGTGTCTATGTAATTCATACCAAGTTCGATAGCACGTTGGATGGCTTTGATAACTTCTGCGTCAGCCCTCCCGTATATCCATGCCGCGCCGAGTGCTAAAGCATTTGGACGCATCTCTGTGCGTCCCATTCTGCGGATTTCTAATTTTTCAGACATGATTATTTCCTTATGTTGAAGAATTGTATTTTTCTAATTTTCAAGTGCTTTTCGTAGTTTGTGTGCTGATGTTGCAAGTGACTCCTGTAGATACGGGTATGGAAAACTTCCCCATCGGTCTGGTGGTGGTTCGTCTGCTTGTGCAATCCTCAGGTTTACAAAAACAGGACCTGGTTGACTCCAGATTTTCGGTAGTTTGGTTTCAAGTTTATCTATCTGATCAAATTCATATACATGTTCAAAACCTGTTCCTTTAGCAATTGTTGTCCAACTAAAATCTGCGTTGCGTGGAACAGGTTGATTTCCTGTTACTTCATAAGTTCCGTTGTCGCAAACAAAGAGTAGGTAGTTTTTCGGCGGCTGTTCCAAACCTGTAATCGTTGCGAGAGTACCTAAGCACATCAGCATACTGCCATCACCGTTTAGCACGACAACTTTTTTCTCAGGTTTTGCCAGTGCGATACCGAGGGCGAAGTCAGCTGCGTGTCCCATTGCGCTTCCAACTGATGCGAAGTCTAACGGATGTTCTGATATTTCACCCCACGGCGCGGTCATGCCCATTGTTGTAACAACGATTTCATCTGTGCGCTGTGCAGCGATGCGTTCTAAACACGCTTCCTTGATAAGCATTGAATCTTCTGCCTTATATCTTGAATATAAGGAGATAATATCATGACTCAACCTATTTTTCAACCCAAAGTTTGGAATCACCTTGATATAGTTGCCGGCGTTTGTAATCACATAGAGTTGATAAATACTATAGATGACTTGGTTCATGTATAATTAAAGTGCGAATACTGTTGAGTTGTGTTATTATTTATTGTAAGGTTTTCACTATACTATCTTTCAAAAATGTCCAAACTTTAGTTAGGATAAGAAAAAAGGAGAAACTTTTATGAAGAACAGAGTCTTTTTATTCGCTTTCACCATACTGTGTGCGTTTACCATTTTTTCACCAAACACCTTTGCACAAGACTACGCAACATGGGGTTTACCCGAAGGTGCTAAAGCACGCCTCGGTAAAGGTAAGATAAGTGAGGTCCAGTATTCACCGGATGGCACACGCCTTGCGGTTGCGAGCAGTATCGGCATTTGGATTTACGATGCACAAACAGGAAATGAACTCAACCTGCTTATAGGGCATACAAGTAGGGTCAATAGCGTAGCGTTCAGTCCTGATGGAAACACCCTCATAAGTGGGGGTGAGGATAGGACTATCCGTCTCTGGGATGTGAGAACCGGAAAACACCTTCGCACGCTCACAGGGGATACGGGTGATATTAGTAGCGTCGTGTTCAGTCCTGATGGAAACACAATTGCAAGCGGAAGTCGGTTTTGGAGAAGGGCTATCCATCTATGGGATGCGAACACTGGTAAACACATTCGCAAGCTCACTGGGCATAAAGACGAGGTCAGGAGCGTAGCGTTTAGTCCTGATGGAAACACAATCGCAAGTGGGAGTAAGGATAATACTATCCGACTCTGGGATGCAAGAACAGGCAAACACAGACGAACACTCACAGGACATACAAGTAGGGACAGTAGCGTAGGGATTGGGATCAATAGCGTATCGTTCAGTCCTGATGGCAACACCCTCGCAAGTGGGAGTGAGGATAATACTATCCGACTATGGGATGCGAGAACCGGAACATTCCTTCGCACGCTCACAGGGCATACGGATTGGGTCTATAGCGTTGTGTTCAGTGCTGATGGTAACACCCTCGCAAGTGGGAGTTGGGATAACACTATCCGTATCTGGGATGCAAGAAGCGGAAAACACATTCGCAATCGCACAGGGGATACAAGCAGGATCAGGATCGTTTCATTCAGTCTTCGCAGGTACACAGGTGATAGGGGAAGAGTTATTAGCGTATCGCTCAGTCCTGATGGTAACACAATCGCAAGTGGGAGTTATGCTGGCACTGTCCATCTATGGGATGCGAGCACTGGTAGACACATTCGCAAGCTTGAGGGACATACTGCAAGCATCGATAGCGTATCGTTCAGTCCTGATGGAAACACCCTCGCAAATGGGGGGTGGGATCGCAATATCCGTATTTGGGATGCAAGAAGCGGAAAACTCATTCGCACGCTCAAAGGACATACAAGAATGATCTATAGCGTAGCATTCAGTCCAGATGGCAACACCCTCGCAAGTGGGGGTGATGAGTGGCCTATCTATCTTTGGGATGTGAGAAATGGTAGCCTACTTCGCAAGCTTGAGGGACATACAAGTTGGATCAATAGCGTAGCGTTCAGTCCTGATGGAAACACAATCGCAAGTGGGAGTTATGATAAAACTATCCGACTATGGGATGCAAGAAATGGAGAACACATTCGCACACTTGAGGAGCATACAAGAAGTGTCTATAGCGTAGCATTCAGTCCGGATGGAAAGACACTTGCAAGTGGGGGTGGTAGTGACATTATCATTCTCTGGGATGTGAGCACGGGTAAACCCCTTCACACACTCACTGGTCATAATCGTTTTGGGGAAACAGGTTTGGAATATAACGTAGCGTTCAGTCCTGATGGAAACATACTTGCAAGTGGTAGTTTGGATGGCACTATCCATCTCTGGGATGTGAAAAACGGAACACATCATAGTAAGATCAAAGGACCTAAGAGTTGGGTTCAACGCGTATCGTTCAGTCCTGATGGAAACACACTTGCAGGTGGGAGTGTGGACGGCACTACCCGTCTCTGGGATGTGAGAAACGGAACACACATTCACACGTTCACAAGGCATAAAGACGAGGTCAGGAGCGTATCGTTCAGTCCTGATGGAAATACACTCGCCAGTGGAAGTGCGGATGGCACGGTGCTGCTATGGGAACTGATCTCACCTGAATAAATGCTACTGTGCTAACGGTATGAATGTGATTCTCGGCACATTTTCCATTGTCGTCAGCATTTTCTGAAGGTGTTGTTTGAATTCCGCTTGGGTCTCTATCCCATTTATTCCCCCATCCCAAATTGCCAATGAACGATACCCCAGACGTCCTGCATCATCAGGATGTAAGGTGATTGTCATAAGGGATGGATCTGTATCAACCGAGCCAGATGTCTGGGCAGTAGGATAGATAAGTGCTATACCGAGCGGGTCGGTTTCATTTGGGTCTGTCCCCCAACTCCACAGCAATCCCTTGTCTTCATCAATACCGAATGTCTCTTTTAGTTTAGGAATACCGACAACGATAACGTAGTCCGATGGGAGTTGTCCATCAATATGTATGTAATGTTCAAGCCACGGGTTATTCCCATAGATATGCGTGGTATATGTGAGTTGGAATGTATCGCCACCGACCTTCCAATTCGGCAGTATCCTTTGAACGACGGAACGCAACGCTCCATTTGCCAGAACTCTAACGTAATCGCCTTCTTGAGGAATTGGGATTAATCGTTGTTCTGTTTTGTGCCATAGTGCGAATCCACCACATCCTATCAAACCGTCATGCGATGTTAAGGAAAGCATAGTCGTGTCTTCTAAATCTAAAAGTGCGTTTAATGACAATCCGATTGACTTATAGATATTGAGTTGTTCATCAGATTTGCGGACATAGAAGTCTTCTTGATTCTCAAAATCCCGTATCACCCATCGTTGTTCAGGTTTTTCAATATCTATGATTAATGCTTGCTGGGTCTGTGTGAGGTTGATGTCATAAGTTTCAAAGTGTAATCTAAACTCTGGAGAAAATGGTGCATTGTTATTTAATTCATTCTGGAACATTCTATCTACGGTGAATAAATGTTTGCGTTTTTTGCCGTAGGCTACCACAGCTCCATTAGGTTTTAGAACATAAGCGAGTAGGTCTGATTCTATTGCAGCGACAGCATTGAGTTTAGGAAATATACCTGCGCGTGTCAGTTTATTGACATCCAGTGTAACTGTTGCTTTGACATTTGGTTCATATAGGATTGAGATTTCCTTTTTTTCTTCTGCTGCAAGGTCTATTAGAAAGACTAGTTGATCGCGTTCGCCATCGTAGTTAATGTCATCGGCTTGTGCGGGGATCATAGTCTCGCGTCGCTCCTGACCAGTAACAACAGCTAACGCTTTAAGCGTAATATCGGGACTGACATTTCGCAATTGGTCTATCGTTAGGACGATAGGAACGTTATTTCTTTCAATCGGAAGGGTGTTTTGGATAGAGAACTTTATGCGACTTGATTGTTGACTGCCATCTGGAAGTGTACACCCAGCAACGATGATTATGAAACTTATGATGAATGATAAACCGTATTTGTAGATATGCATGTGAGGTTTTTGTCCTGTGTTTGGCATTATTTTATTCCGGTTGATATGTTATCTTTATTATATTACAAATCAGGTAGAACATCAAGTAGATGTTGGATTTCCGATTCTGTGTTATAGAAATGTGGTGATACTCTGAGACCACTTCCCCGTTCTGCGGTAATGATATTCTTTTCATTGAGCATTTCAAAAAGTTCTGCTGGTGTGTTACGTTCACTTTCAAATACAACGATTCCAGCGCGTTCAGAATTACGTGTAGGTGTAAGTACACGATACCCTTTAGCTTCTAATCCTTCAATTAGGTTTTCTGTAATTTGTAAAATATGTGTCTTGATATTTGATATGCCGACTTCAAGCAACAATTCAATTGCTGCTTTCAGTCCATACAGACCGACACTGTTATATGAACCTTCTTCAAAACGGGTTGCATCCGGTTTCTGTGTTAGGTCATAATTGAGAAAATCGCGAGGATTGACAACACTTGCCCATCCGATATTTGTGTTGATAAGTCGCTCGAGTTTGTCGTTTGCACAGTAGAAGATTGCTGCGCCTTCTGGTGCAAGTAGCCATTTATGTCCATCAGCTGCAAGGATATCAACATAAGCAGATTTTACATCTACATCAATGGCACCCAAACTCTGAATGGCATCCACGACAAACCAGATATCGCGTTCTTTACAGATTTCTCCGATGGCTCTGATGTCATTTCTGAAACCAGAGGCGAATTCGACATGGCTAATTGTTACTGCCCGCGTGTTCTCATCAATTGTTGATATGATATCTTCAATTTGGATGCGTCCCTTTTCCTCTGGTACCATACGGGTTTCAACACCGTACCGTTCTTTTAGACTCCACCACGGATATACATTTGCAGGAAATTCTACTGCCGTTGTGACGACATTATCTCCTTGATGCCAATCTATGCCGTTTGCGGCGATGAGTATGCCTTGTGTGGTGTTTTTCATAAATGCGATTTCTGAGGTATCCGCATTTATAAGTTTCGCTGCAAGTGATCTGCACTGTTCGGCAGTTTCAATCCAGTCATCAACATTAACAGCACCATATCTTGTAGCATCCTCTACAAACGCTGTCATCGCTTTGGCTGCTCGGTGTGATAATGGAGCAACACCTGCGTGGTTCATATAGATATAAGTATGGGTGACCGGAAATTCGGTTCGCCATTTATCAGTAGATATTTTCGGCACGTTTTACCTCATCTTTGGCATTCAAAAATATTTCCACTGTATAATCTGTTATGCGTTTCGCGTTTGCATAAGCGATAATTTCTCCAAACAGTCCGAAAAAGAAAACGACAACACCTATACATATCAGAATTGGTCCGATGTGGGGGAACTGAAAAGTTAGAATGCTACCGAACAGTAATAACATGACAGCGAGGGGACCAAAGACCCGTATCGGTCGTCTTGCACAACGATAGATGAAAAAAGATGCCAGTGGACTTAAGTCTGCTGTTTCGCGTTGTGCCTTGGCAAGTGACCATCCCGTTATTAGACTAACAATGATTAGGGATACACCTATACCGATACAACTAATTCCTGCATTAATTGTAACAGTAATTAGAAGGCATCCGATCAAGAAGAATGGAAGGCTGAGGAGTCCTGCTGCACGATAGACATTGAATTTCGGATTGATTGGGGACTGATAGGGGGGTTGCGTAGGCACCTGGTTCTTAGCATTTGGCTGCCGTGCAAAGATTGAGAGTATCAGTTTGAATGCTAAGATGTCCAGTCCGACACGCCAAATTCTACCGAGTCCGTATTTGCTTGTTCCGAATTGTCGTGGGTGATGCTGGACAACAATTTCCGCGATCCGGGCACCGACAACAGTAGACATCGCTGGAATGAACCGATGCATCTCTCCATAAAGCGGCACCTGCTTTATAATTTCGGAACGATATGCCTTAAGTGAGCACCCGTTGTCATGAATTCTCACACCAGTGACTTTGCTAATTATCCAATTGGCAACGACAGAGGGTACTCGTCTTGTCCAGAATTTGTCTTGTCGTTCTCTCCGCCATCCGCAGACGAGGTCGTATTCCTCGTCAAGTTTCTGAAGTAATCTTGGAATATCCGCTGGGTCATTTTGCAGGTCTCCATCCATGCTGATAATGCGTTCACCTTGTGCAAATTCAAAACCTGCTGCCATAGCGGCTGTCTGACCGGCGTTCTCTTGAAATCGTATGATTGCTAAACACGGTTCCTGATTTCGCAATTCGGATAAAACTTCAAAAGTGTTATCTACGCTTCCATCGTCTACAAAAAGCACTTCATAAGTGCTGCCTATAGTATCACATACCTCCCGTATTTTTTCAAACAGTGGTCGGACATTTTCTTCTTCGTTGTAAACGGGGACAACAATTGATAGATACGGTTTTAGTGTAGCGTCCAATGCTATTCCTTCTGATGTGTAAGAATTCTATGTGCTTCAGCGAAGGAATCAAATGTCCCAGCGTCAACCCATTCACCTTCTAAAAAGTTGTATTCAAGCTGTTCTCGTTCAATATAGATATTGTTAACTGTCGTAATCTCGTATTCACCTCGTGCTGAAGGTTCAGTTGTTCTGATAATATCAAAGACGGTTGAATCGTAAAAATATAGTCCGATTACCGCATAATTAGTTTTTGGGTGTTTAGGTTTCTCATCGATTGCGACAATTTTGTTTCCGTGCATGGTAGCGACTCCGTACCGTTCTGGATCGTCTACCTTCTTGAGTAGGACCCGTGCGCCTGTCTGCTGTTCCTGAAAATCAGAAACCACCTGTTCAATTGTGGCATTAAAGATGTTGTCGCCAAGTAGGACACCTATCTTATCATCGGCGGCGAAACCTTCTGCTAAGGCGAGTGCATGCGCGATTCCCTTCGCTTCTTCTTGGACGCGATAGGTGAATTCACAATTGAAGTCTTTTCCACTGCCTAATGCGTTCACAAAATCACCGACATGGCAAGGATTTGTAATGATGAGGATATCAGTAATTCCTGCATCTGAAAGTTTCCTGATACCGTGATAGATCATCGGTTCATTGGCAACAGGGAGCAGATGTTTGCTGGTGACCTTTGTAAGCGGGTGTAGTCGGCTGCCTAATCCTGCAGCGAGAATTACGCCTTTCATCATCGGTTTTTTACGGTTTCCGGTATGCGTCAGTTTCCAACGTGATTCATCGTTTTGCCATTTGTCATTTAGTCATATCAGGACTTGCTTAAGCGTCCTTTCCCCGTCCGGGGAACGTCAATTCAGCGACACCAGATTTGTCCAATTCGCCTAATCCGAGGTCAATCATACGATCGTACTGATCTTTCGTTGCTTGTGCCAGTGGTAGTGAGATTCCTGCTTCATCAGCGAGGTCAAGTGCGATGCCTGAATCTTTAGATGCGTGTGCAGCAGAGAAATAACATTCATGGTCGCGTATCTGCATGTCCTCTCCATCGGTCTCTAAAACGCGAGAGTTTGCGCCAGTTTGTGCGAAGACCTCTTGCAACATCTCCAGGTCCAGACCGAGTGCAGCCCCTAATCCGAGTCCTTCTGCAAGTCCTGCTGTGTTGATGTTCATGACCATGTTGACCAATGCTTTGACTTGAGCCGCCTTTCCTGCTTCTCCGATGTACCGGAGTGAAACACTCATAGAATCCAGTATTGCTCGTGTTTTGTCAAAAGTCTCTTTTTTACCACCACACATCAGATATAGTGTGCCTTCACGTGCCTGTGTGATGCTACTTGCCATACATCCTTCAAGACTTTCTGCGTTATGTTTTGCTGCAAGTGCTTCAACATCGACATGTACCTGTGGACTAATCGTTGCGCAATTGATAAAGACTTTTCCTGATGCGTTTTTGAGTAGGCTGTCTTCTGCATCGTCAGAGAAAACCTGTCGCATAGCATTATCATCTGTTACAACGGTGATGATGTAATCAGCCCTTGCTGTGACCTGTGCTAATTTGTCGGTAGCAGTAGTCCCAAGTTCTGAAGCCAATTCTTTTGCGCGTTCCGTTGCGACGTCGTATACAACAACGACTTGAAACCCGTCGTCCTTTAGGTGTCGTGCGATGTTTGCTCCCATTCTTCCTACCCCGACAACCCCAATTTTATAGTCCGTGTTTGCCATATTCGCCTCCAAACATTCTTATAAACAGCCATTCTATAAACAAAATTTAGATTTTTGCGTTTGCTTTAAAGTTATTTTATATATTTTGCTTATATTTGTCAATAGGTTTTGTTGTTTTCACAGTGATATTTAATTTATGTATTTGATTTTTCTTGACAAATTTTGTGCATCTGTTATACTAACACCATAATCAGAGACCAGAAGTTCTCATTCCTTACTGGTAGATTTACAAATTTTACTTTTATGGAGGATTAACAACGATGACCCGTTTCATCCCCGGTTTCGCTCTAAGAATAGATCGGAACTTTCTCACTATTTTCTTACTCGGTTTACTGTTGGTAATGCATATCGGGTGTATAGGTAGTATTAGCAATATCAACATTGTCCCACTGAGTGCAAAGATCCAAAATGCGGACAACGCTTATGACGCAGCGGAAGCCGTTGTCACTCGCTCAGATGATGCAGAAAAGAAGAAAAAAGCGGAGGCTAAACAGCAAGAACTCTATGATAGAGCGATGTCCATTTATCTGGAAATTATTGCCCAAGATGCAGATGGAAAATATGCACAGCGATCCCACTATCAAATTGCCAGAATTTACAAAAAATATTATGAGTGGGATAAAGCAAATGAACATTATCAAGCTATAGTTGAACTCGATCCGACTGGCTACTATGCCAGTGAAGCCAAAAGCGGTATTGCTAATATTCTTAAGAACCGACAACTTATTACCACTGAACTTGCGAATTATCAGAACTATATGGCACTTTATAATACCCAAAAGGCGGAAGGAACTGCTGATGCCGAGGCGTTGGAAGAGACTTACGATATAGCAGCAACGGCACTCTACAAGGTCGGACAGGCTTATGAAGCGTTGGAAAATTTCCCGCAAGCTATAGAGACATTTGAAAGGATGGCTAAAGAGTTCCCCGATCATAAAAGAGGTGTCCAAGCACAATATCAGGTCGGAAATATCTACTTTTACAAATTGTATGATTATACGAACTCTGGTGGTTGGGGTGCTTTTGTAAAAGTTGCTCAGAATTTTCCCGATACTTATGAAGCTAAACAAGTTGTCATCAAGTTGAATAAAGTACAGGAGTTATTGACAGAAATCAAACAGTTGCAAGATGAAAACTTGCAGTATAGGAGCAAAAAAGCGAGAGATTTTGAAGAGGATGATCGGTACGTGCTACCCTCTGAGAAATGGTTGATGGCACGGACCGACGTCGCTGTGCAGAATTTTCAGCAAATTGCCAGAAACTGGAGAGACCAAGACCTACGGAATTATCCGAACGCTATTGAAACATATAAGGTGATAATTCGGGATCTTTCACACAAGAAGTTTGCTGTCGCGGATGCGTATTTCCAAATCGGTGCACTTTACCAACAGAGTGCTCAGTATGAACGCGCAATAGACGCTTATGAAGACCTATTTGATAATGCAGCAGAATCCACATGGCGGAATGAGGCGGCCTATCAACAGGCAGTTTGTTATCGTGCCATTCGTGAATTCGGCAGTGCTTACAAGGGTTTCAAAACTTATGTGAGCCTTACAAAGGGGGACAGATCCTACCTTCGTGAAGCAGAACAGATTCTACGACAATATGAACTTGACCAAGACCAAGACGGTATTTTGTTCTATCAGGAATTGGAAAACGGCACATCTGACCAAGAACCTAATTAAACAGACTGGAATGTTGGTTGGAAGATTGGAAGATTGGAAGATTGGAAGATTGGAAGATTGGAAGATTGGAATGTTGGAAGATTGGAAGATTGGAATGTTGGAAGATTGGAAGATTGGAAGATTGGAATGTTGGTTGGAAGATTGGAATGTTGGTTGGAAGATTGGAATGTTGGTTGGAAGGTTGGAAGATTGGAATGTTGGTTGGAAGATTGGAAGATTGGAAGATTGGAAGATTGGAAGATTGGAAGATTGGAATGTTGGAAGATTGGAAGATTGGAATGTTGGAAGATTGGAAGATTGGAAGATTGGAATGTTGGTTGGAAGATTGGAATGTTGGTTGGAAGATTGGAATGTTGGTTGGAAGGTTGGAAGATTGGAATGTTGGTTGGAAGATTGGAAGATTGGAAGATTGGAAGATTGGAAGATTGGAAGATTGGAATGTTGGAAGATTGGAAGATTGGAATGTTGGAAGATTGGAAGATTGGAAGATTGGAAGATTGGAAGATTGGAATGTTGGAAGATTGGAAGATTGGAATGTTGGAAGATTGGAATGTTGGAAGATTGGAAGGTTGGAAGATTGGAAGGTTGGAATGTTGGTTGGAAGATTGGAATGTTGGTTGGAAGATTGCAAGGTTGCTTGGAAGATTGGTAGGTTGCTTGGAAAACCGACTACCGCTCTTCCATCCTTCCCCTCTTCCATCCTTCCCCTCTTCCATCCTTCCACCCTTCCCCTCTTCCATCCTTCCACCCTTCCCCTCTTCCACCCTTCCATCCTTCCCCTCTTCCATCCTTCCATCCTTCCCCTCTTCCATCCTTCCCCTCTTCCACCCTTCCCCTCTTCCCCTCTTCCACCCTTCCCCTCTTCCATCCTTCCATCCTTCCCCTCTTCCACCCTTCTCCTCTTCCACCCTTCTCCTCTTCCACCCTTCCCCTCTTCCACCCTTCCCCTCTTCCACCCTTCCCCTCTTCCACTCTTCCTCTTTCGTCTTTCCTCTTTCGTGTTATATAAACAGGTGGACACGTGAATGTTCGGTATCGGGTAGCCGTTTGTAGACCTCTTCTCTGACCTGTTCTGGTGTATAACGGCGCGAGAAGTGGTTCAGAACAATATGCTCACTTTCAAACTGTTCCAAAAACTTTGGTAACATGTCAATGTGTAAATGTTTCGTTCTTTTCGCGCGTTCACGATGTTCGGGAGTAAGGAAGGTGCATTCACAGATGAGCAGTTTGCACTTCCTCAGTAGCGGGTGTGTGTCAATTGCGATGCCTTGCGTGTCCCCTAAATAAGCAACTAATGGAAGCTGTACTTCATTTGTTATTTTAACACCTGAATCCTTGAGTGCCACGAGTTCTTTTCTTGATAGATGACGATGCTCCGGTTTTAGTTTGTTTCGCACTTCACATATCAGATAGGAGACAGCAGGAACACTGTGATTCCCGGGTAGGATGTGTGCAATTAGATTCTGTCGGAACGGGAAAGCATCACCTGCTTCTACAGGATTAATTTGATATCCCCAACTCCGTCCTGTGTCCAATGCAGATATCCTGTCAAGTATGTGTTTTATTTGCTTGAATCCACTTGAGGGAACGTATACATTTCCCGGTGGCATTCCTGCCAACCACCGTTGGCTAATATAGACCGGGAGTCCAAAATAGTGGTCAAGATGGAAATGTGATATAAAGACGTGATTAGTGCCGATAAAACGCATCGGACACCGACCCAGATCGAAAATCAGGTCTAATTGCTTTACTCTGATATATGTTGCAACGGCGGAACTGGACTTTCCCTCAAGTATCCAATTTCCACATTTTAATGTTAGCATAATGATTTACAAGTGTGTTTTTTGCTTTCCTTTGGAGAATAGTTTTCTATGCATATCAAAATCGGCATAATTGGCGGTAGCGGTTTTTACCAGATTGAAGGTTTAACCGACATTGAGACGATTGATATTGAAACCCCTTTTGGTAAACCGAGCGATTCGCTCATTTCTGGTAAACTTGATGGCAAACTTGTTGTTTTCCTGCCTCGTCATGGTGTTGGTCATCCGCTTCTGCCTTCTGACATTAATGTCCGTGCCAACATTTATGCTTTGAAATCGCTCGGTGTTGAATGGCTCATCTCTGTCAGTGCTGTCGGCAGTTTGAGACAGGAGATTGAGCCTCGTCACTTTGTCATTCCAGATCAACTTTATGACCATACGAAGAACCGGATATCAACGTTCTTCGGTGATAGCTTAGCTGCACACATTAGTCTTGCACATCCGTTTTGTGAATATCTAAGCGGATTTCTTCACGAGGCAGCAACCGAAGTTGGTGCGACTGTGCATAACGGTGGCACGTATATCTGTATGGAAGGACCAGCATTTTCTACGCAAGCTGAATCTCAAGTCTACCGACAACTCGGTTTTGATATTATCGGGATGACTGCTGCACCTGAAGCGAAACTTGCCCGTGAAGCAGAAATATGTTACGCTGTTCTTGCTTGTTCCACGGATTACGATTGTTGGCATCCTGATCACGATAACGTTACAACTGAGATGATCCTTGATAATCTGCGTTCCAATGTAGAGATTTCCAAGCAGATTGTGAAGAATGTCGTCTCCAAGATTCCGGATGGAGAACGCGATTGTAGTTGTTCAAATGCGCTTCAATATGCTATCGCTACACAACCTGACAAGATTCCGCTTGCGAAACGGCATGCGTTGAAACTCTTATTGGATAAGTACCTCTCGTAGTGTATTGAATATTATATCTGCTTCCGCTTCTGTAAGGATGAGAGGCGGTGCGATAAAGATGATATTCTCTGGTTCGTCTAATGCGTGTCCTATTTTCCCTACAATAACGCCTTTTTCTCTCAATTGCCCCACAATTGTGTTTGTTTTTTCGGTTTCAAGATGTGCGCCGTCTTTTTGAATAAGTTCTACTGCTATCATGAGACCTTTGCCGCGCACATCTCCAACGATAGGCAGTTCTGTTAACGTCGTAAGTTTTTTGATGAGATACGTTCCGACCTTGTCAGCGTTTTCCCAGAGTTGTTCTGATTGCAAGATATTGAGGTTTGCTACGCCGGCGGCACATGCTGCGGGGTGTCCGCCGTAAGTGCATACCTGAGAGAATTCCCGATTCTCGTCCGGATCTCCAAGGAATGTATTGAATACAGTCGTTGAAGCAACGCAAGCACCGAGAGGCATATAACCACTTGTCAATCCTTTTGCGAGTGTGATTATGTCAGGTTGAACGTCCCACTGTTGACAGGCAAACATTTTTCCTGTGCGTCCGAATCCGGTGATGACTTCATCAAGGATTAGCAACATGCCGTACTGATCACAGATTTTTCGTAATTTCGTAAAATAATCGTCAGATGGGACAATCACGCCACCTCCACCAATAATAGGCTCTGCAATCACAGCGATAACAGTTTCGGGTCCCTCTGATTTAATGATCTGTTCGATCTCTGTTACACAGGCATCATTGCATGATTGTTTGTCTAAACCGAGTGGACAACGATAACAATAGGGTGGCGAGGCGTGATGGAATCCTGGTGCCAGCGGTTCAAACGCTTTCCGTCTTCGTGCTTGTCCTGTTGCGGACATCGCGCCATAAGTGAAACCGTGATACCCCCGATATCGACTTATTATTTTGTAGCGGTTTTCACCGGGATAGGTTAGTCTGCCGTATTGTCGTGCGATTTTAATTGCAGTTTCATTTGCTTCGGATCCGCTATTACAGAAAAAGACGTGGTTCAAATCACCGGGAAGGCAGTCCGCTAACTTCTCTGCTAATTCAGTGGCAGGAACGTTTATCTGTGAGTGTGGATAGTAAGGCAGTTCTTGCATCTGTGCATAGACCGCTTCAACGATTTCTTGTCTGCCGTATCCTACGTTTACATTCCAGAGTGCGGAATAAGCATCAAGATATTCGTTTCCATCTGTATCTACAAGTGTTGTGCCATGTCCCGATTTAAAAACTATCAGGTCAGTTTCTTCAAGCCGTTGGTGTTGAAACAGTGGGTGCCAGACGTGTGACTTATCTATTTTGTTGTAGTTTGTTTCCATTTGTAGAAATCTCCGTTGTTTTTACATAGACTCTGGTGCTGAGATGCCTAATAGTTTCAAGCCATTTGCTAATACTGTTTTCACACATTGCATGAGGATAAGTCGTGCATGGGTGCGTTCCATATTCGCTTTGTCAAGCACCCGATGTTGTTTGTAATACGGATGAAACAATCCTGCTAATTCGTATAGATAGTGCGGGATACGGTGTGCTTCCCTTTCCTCTGCACTGGACAGAAGGATTGATGGAAAATCAGCAAGTTTGCGGATGAGTTCATGCACATCCGGTTCCGATAGGAGTTCCAAATCGGTATCATCTATCGGTATCATCTGAATTTGTTGTTCTTTTGCTTGCTGGAAGATACTACAGCATCGCGCGTGTGCATATTGTATGTAAAAGACAGGGTTTTCAACTGCTTGTGTAACCGCTAATTCGAGATTGAAATCTAAATGTGCATTGTTAGACCGCATTAGGAAAAAGTATCGTGCGACATCAACGGCAAATTCTTCCCCTACAGCCTCAGCGAGTTCATCAATTAACAGGTCAAGTGTGAAAAATTGTCCACGTCGTTTTGACATATCCTGTCTATTCCCGTCGGCATCTACGAGATTTACTTGTTGAATGATGTCTATTTCCAACCAATCATCCGCTAATCCGAGTGCTTTCACAAAGTTCTTTAGTCTTGGTACATGTCCTTGATGGTCAGGACCGAATAGGTCAATTACTTTGTCGAACCCGCGGTCGTATTTATCACGATGGTATGCTGCATCTGGGACGAAATAGGTATATTCTCCATTGCTGCGGATAACGACACAGTCTTTATCATCTCCGAAGTCTGTCATCCGAAACCACGTTGCGTTTTCGGCTTCGTAGAGGTAGTTTTTTTCACGAAAGAGTTCTATAATCTGGTCAGGTTTTCCGCTGTTTCTGATCGCTTTTTCGCTTGTCCAGACATCAAAGTTGACACGGAAACGTTCCAATGCTGCTTTCTGTTGTCCAAGCAGGTGTTCAATTCCCTTTTCTTTAAAAAGTGCTATCCGTTTTTCTCGGTTATGTTTAAGGTAGACATCACCCTCCTCAGTTGCGATGTGATGTGCAAATTCTTTTATGTATTCGCCTTGATACCCCCCTTCTGGAATTTCTAAGCCTCCTTCTCCTAATGATTCTCCTAAGGATTGCCGATAACGTATATCAATCGATTCACCGAGTCGTTCAACTTGTCCACCTGCGTCGTTGACGTAATACTCTCGTATTGCTTCATAACCGATTGCGTTTAGTAGGTTGACAAGTGTATCCCCGACAGCTGCTGCGCGTCCGCTTACGATGTTCAGGGGTCCTGTGGGATTTGCGCTGACAAATTCAATTTGGATTCGTTTTCCTTTTCCGATTCCGCAATTGCCATAATCACGCTTTGCTGACACAATTGTCCTGAGTGTGTCATATAGCCACTCGTAAGAGAGGTATACATTAATAAACCCCGGTCCTGCGATCTGGAGTTCACGGATACTCGGGTGTTCGTTCTGATTGACGTGTTTGACAACGGTTTCGGCGATTGTTCTTGGTGCCATTTTTGCTTTTTTTGCTAATCCCAATGCTATTGGAGTTGCGATGTCGCCGTGTTCCGGTGTTTTTGTCGGTGAAAAGGGTATATCGGGAACTTCTGATATTGGAAGTTCCCCTGCCGATATTGCGGCTCGGATTGCTCCTTTTAGGATTTCTTGTATTTCAGATTTTGTTTCATTCATAATGCTTCACCCGTGTTATATGTCGTTTTTTATGTATGTTTTTGGAGTTCTAATCATAGAATTATATCACAAGGGATGTCTCAAGTCAATTTTCATTAAAGGCTGATTTACCCCACATCTAAAAAACCTTATGGATATTTGACTCTACAAAAAGCTCGGGCAAATCAGAAAAAAAGGCAGATACCCAGAATGGATACCTGCCTTTAAAGTTAGAGTAGATACGTGAAGTTATTTACTATCGCTCTGCAATTGCTTGATAACCGAGTCCGCAAAATCACGATCCAAACTTTTAGAAAGCGTTTCTCGCACAATACGAAGCGTATCTGCTCTGTGTTCGTTCGGTGTGTCTTGTAGCACACTGTGCAAACGATTGACATACTCAAAAGCGAGTCGTTGCTGACGCTCTTGGAAGTATTGACGCGCTGCTTTTGGGAGAGAATCCTCAAATGATGTATCAAGACGGAAAACATCCGAATACGTTTGCTCAAGTGTCTCACGCCAACGAGACATCTCTTTGGAAAGCGACAAAGCAAAAACATCAGGATCAAACGGATTATCAGGTGGAAGCTGCGTATCTTTTCCTGTTGGGATAGACTTTGGATCAACGCTGTTTTCTGACTGCGGACGGATTATCTGATCATCAGTATCTGAATCAGAAGGAAACCCCATTACATCAGAGGTGTCGTTTGTTCCATCTATCTGTTCTTCGAGCGTCCCTTCAGAGACATCCAATATCTCATCATCAGTATTTTGAGACATTTTCACCACTTCCGATGCAAGCCAAGCCTTGTTTTCCTCACGCCACGCTTCGTATTCAGCATCTTTACGCGCCCGCTCGGCATCCTTGCGTTCTCTGTCTTCCCGCTCTAAAAGGATATTTCGCATCTTTTCTCTACCTGATTGTATGGTTGGATTATTGGCATTACGCTTATTCGCCTTTTCTATCAACGCTTCAATCTCTTGTTCGCTCCAGAACCCGTCAGCCCGTAACCTTTCACGCCTGCGTTCATTATATGCCTCATC
The DNA here is from genome assembly GCA_965205065.1 of Candidatus Poribacteria bacterium. Classification (GTDB taxonomy): domain Bacteria; phylum Poribacteria; class WGA-4E; order WGA-4E; family WGA-3G; genus MSPOR6. The sequence continues at coordinate 1,775,566 of CBDBFT010000001.1, forward strand.
TCGTGCTTGCCACCATGCGTCAAGTTCATCAGAGGAAAGCTCTGATGGTTTTTTTGCTGCAAGTCCCGTATATTCGGGTTCGGCAAGTGGAGAGGGTCTGTAAGGTTGCCCACTTGAAGCCAAGTAAGATTCCCACTGTTGTGGGTCTTTCTGAATCGCAATGAGCGAGCCTGCTGCTTTATCGCTGAGCTGCTTCACCTTATTTTCCCACGAGATCAACTCTTGTTCTGTCATCGTCTCATTCTCTTTTTCATACTTGTCAAAAAGTTTTCCAAGTTGTTTCTCATGCATTTTATAGTCTTCTAAAATCGTATGCTGTGAGAAAAACAGACCTTTTAGAACGATTATAGATACAATGATGAGTGGCACTGCTAACACAATACCTATTCTGAAAAATTGATTATTCATAATATCTCCTTAGAGGCACGGGGGTTTTGCGTCTCCCCGCAGGATGAATCAGATATAGGTAAATACCCTTTAGAATATCTGCTTGTCGTAATCAGTTAGCACCCATTTATAAATGCTAAAATGCAGATCAGAACAGATAGGTGAAAAATAATGGTAGTCGCGCGCAGTAGATCTTCTGCACAGGCATCACAACAATGTGGATGGAACTTGTCCTTATACATCTTAGCGATATGGCGTTGTTTGGGTAGCCACAAAGTAAGACCAAACGTGACGATCATGAAGATGATGATAAGGATGCCGTATGTTATTTTCATTTGACCTTATATTCTTTTTCGGAATTAGTCGTTTTGGTTTGAAAAATAATTAAAGTGTCCTAAACCCTTGTATATACTGGGGTTATATGGTATAACATAAATAAGATATTAGGGGATTATCACCCCTAATTGAACTCAAAAAAGCGGGTTGCTTTTCTTGATGTTCCACCTTATTGATATTGTACCAGAATCTATCAGAAAAAGCAACTCCATTAAGGAGTATGGAGGCTGATTTACCTCACATCTAAAAAACCTTATGGATATTTGATTCTACAAAAAACTGGGAAAATCAGCAAAAAGGCAGATGACCAGAAAGGATGCCTGCCTGTAAGGGGGTGTGATACGGTTAGTTCTGTCCATCATCTAATCGCCTGATCACATCGTCTATCTTCTTCGTAATAGTGTTTATCTTCATCGTAATATTAATGTAATGGGCATACGAAGCGACGAAGAACGAAAGAAGACCAACAACAATTAATAAATCCATAACTTTCTCCATATAAAGAGGTATTCCTGCTGTCTATTCCACTAAAGCAGAAATAAAGACAGGCAGGTAACACATACGATACCTGCCTATAAGATTGATAGGATCATCTGCTACTCATCTGAGTTTCGTTCCAACGCCTTGAGAATAGAATCCGCAAAGTCTTTGTCATAATTTTTGTTTAAAAACTCAGTCGCCAATTTAATTTTCCCTTCCTCAGATAATCCCTTCATATTGTCGATAACACTCCGAATATTAGATGCTAATTCATTTTGCATGTTTCTTGTCCGGCTTTTCAATAGAATCTTGTCATTGTCCGATGGATAAAACTGATTCAACTCATCATCGGTAAAATAACGAGAAAGAACAACGTCAAGATATTTATCGCCAACAGATATGATTAGAGAATCTAAAGTATTAGATGATTGAACTTCATCGGAAATACTGGATTGTGAATTATTGGATGTTTTATCCAATTCCATTTTATCAACCAATTCTTTTATCCGCGCACGATAATTCTTTTCTACATTGGGCAACTGCTCTTTCAATAGTTCCTGTTTCATTGCTTCTATATGCTCATCAAAATTCCTTTCAAAATCTAAATCATCTATGCGTTCATATAAAGCATTTAAATGATTTCTATGAGCTTCAACCATTACTGAATCACCCCGTGATTCAGCAGCACTAATCAACGATTCAGTTTCCGTTATGTCAAACGAAATATTTTCTAATTCCATCTCATAATATAAATCAGGATTTTCATCTAATAACTTGTCTCTCAACTTCATCTTGTTTTCAACCTGAGCCTTTACCTCCCTATTAGTTGATATTTGATCCTGAGCGAAATGAACCATTATAAGAAGCTTTTGATCTTTTGTAAGCGTATTATCAGTAGCCTTATCTAAACTATCGTAAAAATCCATATACACTTCACGTATTCCAGGAATTTTATCGTTTTCTGAATAGAAATTTAAAAGTGTATCAATGATGGCAGATTTAGACATTGTATCCACTGAATCGAAATGACTCATCATTATATCTATTTCATTCAAATCTTCCTGTGTAATATCATCCTGACGTAGACCAATTAAAAATGGAGCTATGTCAATAGGTAATTTAGATAATTCTACATTCATATTATGTTCATTCTTAGACATTTTTTCCTGCAATTCTTTGTCAAATACCTCACGTCGTTCGGCAGACATATTAGGTATAGTAAGGTTTTTTCGGCTAACACCATCATTTTCAGAAGATTCATCCAATACAATATCTGATTGATCCACATATTTTTGACCGAACATAAAATATAGAAAAACAGAAATTAAAACTATAAATACAGCAGTGAAATAAACAAACATTTTACGATTCATCTTTACACCCCCCATATATAACTTTATATATTGTGGGATAATATATCACAACAGAAATATATACCCCACAATATATAAATTAGAAATTGAGTATAAATTCCTAATGACTTCTAACTTCAGCAACTTGAGCAGCCAAGTGCTTATCTTTCATGCAATGAGCCCATGCTTCAGGATAATCACGTTCAGTCGTGTCTAAAGTAGATTTAGCACTGGCATGATCGCCTTTCGCTAAATCAACAGTAGCCTGATTTATATCACGCTCCACTTCTTTACGAGTTAACTCCTCACCCTTAGATTTAATGATTTTGCCCGTACTACGCCAACGAGTCAAATAGTAATTTGCATATTCCGTAACAATTTCAAGTGCCTTCTTAGCATACGAAAGTCTTGCATCAGCTATCTGCCTTGCAAATGTCTTAGATGCCAATGTGCTTTTTGCAGCATCTAATGGCTTCTTGTCCTTCTCGGCAACGGCCTCCAATCTTTTCCAGTTATTAAATAACCTCACGGCTTCACTATAGGTAGAATAATAGTCAGATATATAATCCAAATATTCTTGATGTGCATCTTCAGCCTCTCCAGCACTTTGATCATAGATTGTTTGAGCGTCTGTAACCGGAGTCTTAGCAGATTCTTCCTCAGCTAAAGCAGTATCATAAGTCTCTTGCTTAGATTCAACAATCGCTTTTTTTTGACATCATCTTTGCTCTATAATGTTGATAGTCAGACCAGTGATTGTTCTTACGCTTCGTTAACCTTATAATATCTTGTTCCAAGTCAGCAATCTCATCATCTAAATCAGCTATTAGCGACTCTACCATCTGCCAAGCAGTATATGCCGTTGTGGCGGCAGCAACAACACCCCATATAAACTTAGCTGCTGGAATACCAGCTATTAAAAGAGGTCCCGCAGCGTATATGAGGGTAGCGATAGAGACGCAACTTATACATAAAAACGCAATAAGCAGCATCATGAAAATATTGCGATTTTCGACTTGTGTTCTAATAAATGACATTTTCAATCTCCTTTTGTGATTGTCACACGCGATCTGCGTGTCGTATTGATCAATATACGATTTTTTCGTATAGTAAAAAATTTGATTTTGACAGACCACAAAGGAGACAGGTAGGAGATACTATCTGCTTCTGTTTCCCTTGTGGGCTTACTGGTTTCCATCATTACAATAGACACCGAATGGCATTCATGGTATTATAGAAACCAGTTCTGTCGTTCTTAGTCAACGGCAGAGCTTCGCGTCGGTGGCAATTCAGCTGCTACCGGCGCACCTAACATTAAATATTAGGACGCTGCCCACGATGTAATCCACGCAATCCTAACAAGAAATTCGTGAATTTCTAACATCTTATCACTATTATACACAATATTTATTTCTTTGTCAACATTTTTTTGATACTGATTTACCCTCAGTTTTTCAGACCCCATATTTGTATGTCTTATCATAATACCCGTAATAAATCGAAGCAAAAACGACTGTTCCGATTTATCAACTCAAATTTGGCTACAAAGCAGCAGAATCTGGAAGAATGTGTTACAGGAAAGTATCACATTTTTGGTTACACAAAGAAGCAGAATCTGGAAGAATGTGCTACGGCAAAGTATTGCATTATTGGCTACAAAGCAGCAGAATCTAACAGGTTAAGAAAAAGGGTGCTGGCTTGGCTATTTTCGGATGAAGCGGTAGATTTTTTGCGAAAAAGGTTTTTCGTTTGACATTTTTAGGCAAAAGGTAGTATATTATTAAGTGACTGGTGAGGCATACCTATGGAAAACAATGAGAATGAGAGGTCTACGTTATTTACTGCCCGAAATGCTGAAAGCGCGATGACTTTTTTTACAGTCGTCGGTTTTTTGACACTCGTTGTCATTTTTGTATATCACAGATTTCATGGGAACAAAACGTGGGACACCGCACTCATCCTTGTTTGGGAACGGGTTCCCCACGTGCTTGCGTTTTCTACACTGTTGACAATTTTCAAAGAAGGAGTTGATGTCATGCTGATGCGTTTGAAAGAATATAACGATCGACGGAAACGACGGATCGCAAAAGAGGTCAAAGAAAAGGTCGCAAAAGAAGTTGAAAAAATCGTTGGAAAAGCCAAAGAAGAAGCCTATCAAAAGGGTTATGAAGCAGCGAAAGCCGAGTCACGTTCACAGGAAAAAAAGTCCAGTTAACTGTGATGAAATTACTATAGTCCGAAGGCGCGGGAGGCACTCAAGCGATGCCTGCGCTATCGCTTAAGTTGAAGGACGTTCTTGTACGACCGGAATGACATAGCTCCGAATTGTAGTACCGTCCAATGTCTCTGTTTCTACGCGTGGCTCTGGTTCTTTACGATGGTCAAATACGACGTAGTATCCCTCTACTGCTTTTTCCAGTTTAACATACGCGGCAAGTTGGGTTTTGCCTATCTGATAACGCATTTCACCACCCCATATCTTAGTTTCAACGATGTATTTTCTCTGATTATGAAGGATAAGGATGTCCATTCTGCCACGACCTGTCTGGACTTCCAGATATAACGCCCCACCCACAATCTTTACAAACTGCTCAAGATACGCAAAGAGGAGGTGTTGTCCGACATATTCCTGGGGTGTCTCTGGAACTTGTAGAATCTTGAAACCTGCGCGTGCAATAAAGTCACGGAAGTTGTCAAGGAGTGCTGTCATCTGAATCTGGCCATCTGGTGTGAGGTAGTCCTGAAATCCTGCACGATTGTCTTCTGGCAGATACTCCTGTTCCAACCCATTCACTATCGGTTTGAATGTCCGCATGATACAATAGTGATAAATCGGGTTGACGATTTCACACATACCATCTTCCCCTTCGGCAATGACACCATAAGTGGCGAGTTCATTGATGAGGTCATGGTAAAGGTTGAATGGTGTACCCTCATCATAAGAGGCGATTTTCATAAGAAACGACTCAAACCTCCGGTCCCTACGGACATTGGTCGTCAGATGATCAATGTTCGTATGTCCTTCACGAAGGAGTTGGATGTGTGCCTTAGAAAAGTGTCCCATTGTGATCGGTTCACTTTTCGGAATGTCCATCTCCTCTGTAAGGATTTGGGCAAACCGATTGACGAGTACGGGTTGTCCAGCTGTCTGTTTGTGAATGGATTCAATAACCGGGGGAAGGAAGGGCTGCCCAACTTCGTCTGTGTATTGTGTCAGCAGTTCACGCACCTGATCAAGCGTGAAATTGGGCAATTTGAATTCATCCTGGATGTTGAAGGGTGAAATAGATCGATCATAGTTCAGTTGGGTAATACTCTTGACGCCGACGATGCCGACACTATACGGACATTGATGTCTATCAGAGAGGTAGATGTGACGGAGTGTGTATAGAAAATCGCTCAGAACTGTTCGAGGGATAGCATCAAATTCGTCAATGATAAGGACAACCTTCTTATTTTCCAGTACATCTGAAAGTCGTCTAAAAAACCTTCGCATAGAAACATGATTGGTGAGTTTTGTGGTATCTAAAAGTTGTTCTAACGTTTCAGAAGGTGGATTGCCGCTTCTTTGAAAAACATACTCTATCTCTTCACGAATTTCCTCGTACATATCTTCGTAAAACTCGGCAGGTTCAAGATTGTTGGACGCTTGAAAATCAATCTGCAGTGGGAAATACGTCTCGGATGTGAGCATTTCTAAGGCACTTCGGAAGAATGTGGTTTTTCCTGTTTGCCGTGGTGCAAAAAGGACGATATACCGTCCCTTTTCCAGACGATTGACAAAATCTGAAAGTTCATCTGTGCGTGCAACGACGTAGTTTTTTTCTGGATTTACAGGTCCGCGGGTTTCAAAACATCTCATCTCGGTGTACCATTTGCATTTAATCTCAAACGTTCTGCTGTTAATTGGGTCGTCTATTCAAATCCTGTACGGTATTTTAGCACACCATAAGCAAAATTGCAACCCGTTGTAGTGTGCAGGATGTGTAAACTTTTTGTCACCTTTTTTGTCTGAATCGCGGAAGACACGGAGGGCGCAGAAGACGCGGAAGGGGTTTTGGTTCATTATATGGCATTGATCGGCTACAAAGAAGCACAATCTAACAGAATGTGCTACAAAAGATGCACAATCTAACAGAATGTGCTACAAAAGATGCACAATCTAACAGAATGTGCTACAAAAGATGCACAATCTAACAGAATGTGCTACAAAAGATGCACAATCTAACAGAATGTGCTACAAAGAAGCACAATCTAACAGAATGTGCTACAAAAGATGCACAATCTAACAGAATGTGCTACAAAAGAGGCACAATCTAACAGAATGTCTATTATTGGTGAAGGTTAAGTGACAATAACTTTACGCACCCTAGTGTGCAGGGGCACGTAAAGTTATTACCACTATAAGTGTCAATTTTGGGATTTCATAAGCTCTTAATAGTAGTAGGCACTCTCCGAGTGCCGTCTCTTTAAATAGTAGTAGGCACTTCTCCGAGTGCGGTCTCTTACACACCCACCCGCAGGTGACCAATAATCAAATGGACAAATCCATCTGCAGGTGTTATAATTTATAGGTTGCAGCAGAAAACGTTTTCAACAGACAGAATCTAAACCCGATAATGGAAGAATATATCAATGACAAACTCAGATAGAATCGCACAACTAAAGGATGCTCTTGCACAAAGGATTTTGGTGCTTGATGGTGCCATGGGGTCCCTCATACAGACGTATCGTCTGACTGAAGAAGATTTTAGAGGGGATACGTTTGCGAATCACACGTGTGAACTCAAAGGCTATAATGACCTTTTGTCTATAACACAACCCCATATCATCAAAGAAATCCATACGAATTATTGTCAGGCAGGGGCAGATATCCTTGAAACGAATACCTTCACGAGCACCTCTGTATCAATGGCAGATTACCAACTTGAGGACGAGGCTTATCAAGTGAACCTATCAGCTGCACGGATAGCGCGTGAAGTTGCAGATGTGTACTCTACCTCAGATAAACCGCGTTTCGTCGCAGGCAGTATGGGACCAACTAACCGCAGTTGTTCTATTTCTCCTGATGTAAATGATCCGGGTTATAGAAACATTACATTCGCTGAACTTGTTGATGCCTATTCAACACAAGCGGAGGGTCTATTGGATGGTGGCGTTGATCTGCTGCTTGTTGAAACTGTGATGGATACACTAAACTGCAAAGCGGCACTTTTCGCTATTCAAACGCTGTTAGATCAGCGAGATATGAATGTACCTGTCATAGTGTCATCTGACAGAAGTGGTGGAGGTGGTCGTAACCTTTCCGGACAGACAGTTGAGGCTTTCTGGAATTCAGTTCGTCATGCAGACCTGCTTGCTGTCGGTTTAAACTGCGGTTCCGGTGCTAAACAGATACGTCCCTTCCTCTCAGAGATGTCAAGACTTGCGGATATTCCTGTGATCTGTTATCCCAATGCTGGGCTTCCAAATGAACTTGGTCATTACATGCAAACACCTAAAGAAATGGGGAATTGGATTCTTGAGTTCGTGCGAAGTGGATTTGTCAATATCGTTGGCGGTTGTTGTGGTTGTCAACCTGAGCACGTTGAGGCTATCACAAAAGTCGTATCCGAGTATCCGCCCCGTGAACCTGTCCGACACGAACCTACGTGTAGACTCAGTGGATTAGAGTCATTTAATATTACTTCAGAATCTCTTTTTGTAAACGTTGGTGAACGGACAAATGTCACAGGTTCTCGCAGATTTGCATCCCTTATCAAGAAAGGTGACTATGAGACAGCGTTGGAAGTCGCCCGGGAACAGGTCGAAAACGGTGCCCAAGTCATTGATATTAATATGGATGCGGGTATGTTAGATGCAAAAACTGCGATGGTGAAGTTCATAAACCTGATCGCTGCAGAACCGGACATCAGTCGCGTGCCGATCATGATTGATTCAAGTAAATGGGACGTTATAGAAGCAGGTTTAGCATGTATTCAAGGTAAAGGGGTCGTGAATTCTATCAGTCTGAAAGAGGGTGAAGACGATTTCTTAGAAAAAGCAAAGTTGATCCGTAGATATGGTGCTGCAGTTATCGTTATGGCTTTTGACGAAGAGGGACAAGCCGATACAGTTGAACGTAAAGTTGAGATTTGTCAAAGAGCGTATAGACTGTTGACTGAAAAGATTAACTTCCCACCCGAAGACATCATCTTTGATCCGAATATCTTTGCAATTGGAACAGGCATAAGTGAGCATAACGAATATGCTATGGCTTTTATAGAAGCGTGTAAGCAGATAAAGAAGACCTGTCCTTATGCATTGGTCAGTGGTGGTGTCAGTAATGTCTCCTTTTCATTTCGTGGAAACGATGTAGTCCGAGAAGCGATGCATGCATCATTTTTATACCATGCAATCAATGCTGGTATGGATATGGGTATCGTCAATGCTGGACAACTTGCTGTCTACGATGACATCCCAAAACCGCTCTTGGAAGCAGTAGAGGATGTTCTATTCAACCGACGAGAAGATGCAACAGACAGACTGGTTACTTTAGCGGAGACATTGCAGGGGACAAAAAAGAAAAAACGCGTAGATAAAGCATGGCGCAAACTATCTGTGGAAGAACGCTTGCGTCATGCACTTGTTGAAGGCGTGATTGAACACGTTGAAGCGGATACCGAAGAAGCAAGAAGAGCGTATGAACGTCCTATTCAGGTCATAGAAGGTCCCCTAATGGCGGGTATGGATCGTGTGGGAGAACTCTTTGGTGATGGTAAGATGTTCCTTCCACAAGTTATCAAAAGTGCTCAGGTCATGAAACGTGCCGTAGCACACCTCATCCCCTATATTCAAAAGGAACAGGCTGAAGGTGTGCTTCAATCGAGAGGGAAAATCGTCATGGCAACGGTGAAAGGCGATGTGCATGACATTGGAAAAAACATCGTTGGTGTTGTGCTTGGATGTAATAATTACGAGATCATTGACTTAGGCGTGATGGTCTCTGCAGAGGATATTCTTGAGACAGCACGAAATGAGAATGCAGATATTATCGGTCTAAGTGGTTTGATAACACCTTCATTGGATGAAATGGTGCATGTTGCAAAAGAGATGCAGCGAGAAAACTTCAATATTCCGCTTCTAATAGGTGGGGCAACGACATCAAAAGTACATACTGCTGTTCAGATTGAACCCGAATACAGTGGACCAACGATCCACGTCAAAGACGCTTCGCGAAGTGTAGGTGTTGTTGGAAACCTGATGCATGATGACTTGCAGCAGGCATTGATAAACAAAACACGCGAAGAATATGAAGTCATCCGTATAAAACGAAGTGACACACAACAACGCACTAACCTGTTACCGTTAACTGCAGCACAACAACGGAAGCTAAAACTTGATTGGGAAAATTATATTCCGCCACAACCCCAGAAAACTGGTATCAAAGTCTATGATGATTTTCCGTTAGAAAAACTTGTGGACTTTATGGATTGGACTCCTTTCTTTACGACATGGGAAATGAAGGGAAGATATCCGAAAATCTTGAATGATCCGGAGTTGGGTGATAAAGCACAGATATTATTTGAAGACGCAAAGGAACTCTTAAGTGACATCATTAAGCAGAAACGTATCTCTGCAAAAGCTGTCGTAGGTATCTTTCCTGCCAACACGGTAGCTGAAGATACAGAGATATATGCCGATGAAGATAGATCAGAAGTGATTGCAAGAATACATCATTTACGTCAACAGACAGAACAACCTTTCACAAGACCAAACCTGAGTCTTGGAGACTTCATAGCACCAAAAACAACATCCCTCCTTGATTATATCGGGGCATTTGCAGTAACAGCGGGTATCGGTGTTCCTGAACTCTGTAATGAATTTGAAAAAAACCATGATGACTACAACAGTATTATGACTAAGGCATTAGCTGATAGGTTAGCAGAAGCACTTGCTGAGTATATGCATCAGCATGTGCGTAGAGAACTGTGGGGTTATGCATTTGATGAGGATTTAGTCAACGAGGATTTGATTGCGGAAAAATACCGAGGCATCAGACCTGCGCCTGGATATCCGGCATGTCCTGATCATAATCAGAAGCGTGTGTTGTTCGAATTGCTAAACGTCACAGAGTATGTAGGTATCTCTCTCACTGAGAACCTTGCGATGTACCCTGCTGCATCTGTTAGTGGCTGGTATTATTCGCATCCGGCTGCGAAGTATTTTAGTATCGCCAGAATTGGGGAGGATCAGGTTTCTGATTATGCAAGACGGACAGGCATGGATGCCGATTCAGCGAAACGTTGGTTGAAGCCGCTACTGAAATAGATTGATAAAGTAACAGGGAAGTTAGATAAGATAACTTCCCTGTTTCCAACACTTTAGTATGTCATGAAGATTATGAAGTGTGTATATAAGGTATGAATGGAAATGACACACTTATTGTTGGTGTAGACCCAATATATTGCCACTTGGGTCAATAAACATTGCAAAAGATCCCATGTTACCTGGGATTTCTTGTGGGGGTATAAGTATTTTTCCGCCGTGAGTTTCAACGTTTTTCACAGCTTCATTTAAGTCGTTGACAGATATATAGAAGGTGATCTGGTTTGTGTATGGCATTTCGTCTGTTGTTGGGAAGATGTGTCCTTTTATGCCTTCGTCTGAACCAGTTTCACACAGGTAGACGCCGCTGTTTTCGGGTGAAATGTCCCATTCAAAAACTGTTCGGTAGAATTCGCAGAGCTCATCTGCATTTCTACCTGCTATTTCAAACCACATGACTGGATTGCTCATTTTATAATTGCTCCTTTTATAATACCATTTATAATACCATTTATAAATGAAAATGCCTCTTTACTGTAGCACATTCTGTTAGATTGTGCCGTTCCCCGCTTCATTTCTAAACAGCCGGTAATGAGAGAAAAATTAATTGAAATGGTATAATGAATACGATACGAATAGATACGAACCTGCTAATTTTGATGCAGACCGATGACGTTTCCGCTTGGATCGGTGAACATGGCGATTGACCCCATGTTGTCGGGTAGTTCCTGCGGTTTTACAAGTGTTTTCCCGCCATGCTTTTCTATTTTATTCAGTGTTTCCTGCAAGTCTTCTACTTGTATGAAAATAGATATGCGATTGGAAAAATCACTTTCATCAGGTAGCGGATAGATGTGCCCTTTTATGCCTTCGTCTGTCAAAGGTGCGGGTGTCGTATCAATCACTAATATGTCATTTGGAAAGTGTGATGTACTCCAACCGAATGGAAGAATGAGCCATTCATCAAATAGTGCCGTATAGAAGTCTTGCAAGGACTCACCGTCCTTACCTGCTATCTCAAAGAACATTACTGGATTACCCATTGTTATCTACTCCTTGTTTGCTATTTTTTGCATACAGACCGATACGATTAACATCTGTCCTTTCTGTGTTATAGTCGACGTTGCAACAGTCCTATGCTATTCCCATTTGGGTCATTGAACAGGGCATAATGGCTCGAACTACCCGGTATTTCTTGGGGAGTGATAACTATTTCACCGCCGAGGTCCTTTACCTTGTCCAAACACCCGTGTATATCATCAACTTGCACATAGATAAGCACAAGGTTCTTAAAGTTCATCTCTTTCGTCGTCTCAAACAGGTGTCCCTCTATACCCATATCCGATTGTGGGTCTGCTATGTATAATTCTTCATCTAAAGGAAAGATATTCCATCCGAAAACGGAACTGTAGAAACCGATTTGCTTTTTGAGGTTTTCTCCTCCGATTTCAAAATGTAATACAGGACTGCTCATAATGCGCTCCATCCAATGCTCTTAATAGTAGTAGGCACTCTCCGAGTGCCGTCTCTTTAAATGCCGTCTCTTTAATAGTAGTAGGCACTCTCCGAGTGCCGTCTTCATAAGCTCTTAATAGTAGAATGCTTCTTTTTTGTGTATATTCTTGCTATTTTTCCAACATCTTGCTATTTTTCCAACATCTATAAATACGAAATAATTTGTTGATAGTTGCATCTCAATTCTCTTTTCTGAATTCTGCCAATTAAACTTATATAATTTCTATTGTTTTTTGTGTTAATTTTCTGTATAATTGAAAAAGTAATGTTAGGAGTACATAAAGAATATGCAAACAAAACATAAATATCTTGATCCGGTTGCATTGTCTCGTATTGGCGGTATGGAACTCGTCGCGCGACTTGTAGTGGAAGGGTTTGTAACTGGATTGCACAAGAGCCCTTATCAAGGGTTCAGTGTAGAATTCGCTGAACATAGACAATACATGCCAGGGGATGAAATACGATATATTGATTGGAAAGTCTACGGAAAATCCGATAGGTTCTATGTTAAGAAGTTTGAAGAAGAAACGAACTTACGCGCGTATATCTTGTTGGACACCAGTGCCTCCATGAACTATAAGCATAATGATGATAACCTAACGAAATTTGAATATGGATGTTATCTTGCGGCGACACTGACGTATCTTATGTTGAAGCAGAGAGATTCTGTTGGATTAGCACTTTTTGATACGGATATTACGCAATACATTCCACCGAGAGGTGCTGCAACACATTTACGCGCTATCATGAATGCGTTAGAGAATGCGGTTCCGGGTGAGGAAACTGCGTTAAGCAGCCTTTTCCATGAACTTGCAAAAAGGATTGTGAGACGCGGATTGGTTATTGTGATTTCTGACCTGCTTGATGAACCTTCACAGGTTATATCAGCACTTAAGCATCTGCGGCATCAGAAACATGAGGTGATTGTTTTCCATCTACTTGATCATGCAGAGATGACATTCCCGTATAAGGGGTCTGTTATTTTTCGTGATATGGAAACTGGACACACACTGTCTACACAAGCTGACTCACTGAAATCAGCCTATCTTGAAAAGTTGAACGATTTTATCCAGAGTTATCGCCGCGGTTGCGGTGCAAGTCAGATCGATTATGTGCAGATGGATACGACTACACCCTTTGACCATGCATTATCTGCGTATCTCTCAAGACGTAAATAGTTAGAACCTATTCTCACTGCTTTTTTGCCAATTCCTGCGCTTTATCAAAATCCTTCCTTGCTTCTCCAAGCATACCGATTGCCCGTTTTGCTGAACCTCGGCTGACATAAGCATCGGTATAGTCCGGTTTTAGACGGATGGTTTCATCAAAATCAGTGATCGCTTCCTGATGTTGTCCGAGTGCACTCTTTGATACACCCCGATAGTGATATACACTTGCAGAATCTGGTAATAGACGGAGGGCTTCATCATAATCAGAAATAGCATCCTCATACTTTTCTAATGTTCTCTTTGCATTTCCCCGATTATACCATGCTTCAGCAGAATCTGGTTTCAAACGTATCGCCTCATCAAAATCTAAGATAGCAGCTTCATGCTCCTCAAGAATATTTTTTAGCAGACCCCGACTGTTAAATGCTTCTGAAAATTTGGGTGACAACTCTATCGCCTGATCGTAAGCAGAGATAGCTTGGTCGTTCTCATGCTGTTGGGCATGGAGAAATCCGATTGAGAAGAATGCGCGTGCAATAAATTCTGGTTTGACATTCTTAGCATTCGCTATGGATTGCCATTTCGCAATGGCATCGGTATATTTACCTTCATTTTGGAGTCTATAAGCTTCCATTATTGCCCTGTCTTCTGCAGTTAATGTGGACATTTGTAAGATGTCTTGGTATGAGGTCTTTAGTATTTCAATTTTGTCAGGATTCTTGAAATCCTTGCTTGTTAATTTTGAAATTATACCTTTTATCGTTGTCTGATATTCCGTTATTTCACTTAAGTGTTTTTTTGCATCATTTGCAGACTTTTCTGCATCTGAAGCAAGCCGCTTTGTTTCATTTACCTGGATTACTAATTGGGATTGTGTCTCACTGTATTTCTGATAGGCAAAATAAGCGGCAATACCCGTTACAACTGGAATAAGTATTGTAAAGAAAAGTAGCACTATCCCTATGAACATCAGTAAGCGATTCATGGAATTTGAACGTTCACTCAGATATTGGCTCTTTAGTTCATTGAACTGTTGTTGGATTGATGGCGTGATCGCATCTTGATCTGCCCTGTTTTCATCAGAATTGGCATTCACTTGGTTTACACTTTCTTCATTATTGAGTGTCATCTTCTTTTCGTTCTTCTCTTCCATTTTGTCCACCTTCCTTCGTTAAGAAGCGCGATATACATCAAATGAAGATTGAAGAATCCTTGGGTACTTGACAGGCAATGAATTGTCGAATTAATGACTGAATCTTAATAAGATGTATGTGTTAGCACTCTGGCATTTGAAGGGATTGTATCACAAACCTTATATTGAGTCAAATCCTTACTATCTGCAATAATCTACTTCTCTAATTTAATCCTGATCTCGGTATCAACACCCTTTTCAGTGCTACGGACATCTATAGCGATCAGTCCCAGTGACTCTAACGGAAAAAGATTTTGCGTAATATGATCAGTCATCTTAGAATCCATCTTCTGTCCAGTTAGTGAGACTAAGAGCGATAGCGTTGGCAGATATTTCTTAATCTCATGAATCAAAACATCCGGTTGTATATACGACTGAACGACATCTTTGTCTTTTGAGAAAACAACATCAGACAAGGCATCTGCATGGACTGATCTTGTATACAGTACTGACTCTAATCCAGAGGTTGTTGTACTGAAGTAAAAATCGTTGTCAACAACTGTGTACGCTCCTGTTAGAGACATGAGTAGATTCAGTCGTAGCCGAATAGGTTGTATACTGATGCCATTATATGACTGCTGTTCAAGAAATTCAACGGGTTTTCCAGCGACAGATATCCCATTCTTTCTCTGCTCATTAATTGCGTTAATAAATTCAGTTTTACGCTTTATCGGTATGTGAATTACAATAGACGGTAATCTAAGGAACTGTTCTTTACGAATAGAGATCAGTTCTATTGTCATTTCTTGTCTCATAAAATTAGAGAAACCACCGGTTGTAGGTTCAGTTTCTGTTTCTATCAGCAAGTAATCATTTAGAGTTTCCCACAGACCATCAATATCCTGTTGTGGATTATAGATGACAAGAGCTGTCTGATTAGGTATGACTGCATGTGTCTGTTGTTTATCAGGTTTTGCATGATAAGATTCTCCCGTGTCCCCTAATGTTATATTTGATATGATCGTACCATCTTCACCTCTATTTCCAAAAGTAAGATAGTTTGCGGTGTCTGTCGTAGTTGAGACCTGTTCAATAATCTCACCCGTATGCAATTCGAGAGATTTTAACATTTTTGTCAATTGTGCAATATCAATATAACCTGTGTTCGTATCGTTTTCATAACTTTGCTGAATTGCTTCTTTCTTGGGGTGTTTGACGAGGAAATGACTTTTCTTACCACCATAGATGTCAATCACTTCAGCCAATAGCAGTGGATTCAGACTTAACACACCGATCTTTCCGATGAAAGTATAGCTGAAGTCGAGAGGAAACCCCGTAATCGTGTTGATCGTAAATCCCTCATATTCGGTCTGAATTCGTTCGTATCGTGGATCAATTGCTTCTGTTGCTGTAACGGTTTCTATTGCCAGTTTTTCTTTACCGCCTACTTCTGTAATGAGTAGAAATGCGATTTCACCTTCACGTTCGTAGAGTGCTAAAATTGCCTCTTTTCCGAAATGTCCGTTGAATGCTGCTAAATCGAGTCTTCCCCCCATTTCGTATTCCCAAAATTGTTTTTGATAGACTAATTCTCTCCACCAGAGTTGTTTCTTGATGTCGCTTAGAATCGGCATTTTTGCCGTCTGTTTTCCAAATTCGCTTCTATTAAATGTTTTTATGATGCCTTTCAAGTCTTTGAACGTCAGACAACATATTGGTGATTCGGGAAGTAAGGTTATTAGGCTCTGTTCAGGTGTCCACAAGGATGTCTGATGATAGATGACGCCAAACAGGACGATGGCAAATACAAGCATCGCAAGAATTAGAAAGATTAGTTTTTTTCTTGAGAGTTTGATTAATTTCATTGTTCTATTTCTGACGAAGATCAAAGTCCCGTGTTTGAGAGATGTTTTTACTATAGTCTGAATTGAATTTCGTATCTGATTATAGCACATCTGCTGAATTTTTTACAAATGAAGATTTTAGTAAGGGTGTGTAAAATTATTGTCACCTTTTTTGTCAGAATCGCGGATTATCGCGGAGGACACGCCCCAGTTAACATAGATGGCATAGATGGGCGCGGAAGGGGTTTCTGGATCATTATATGACTTTGATCAGCTACAAAGAAGCACAATCTAACAGAATGATGCTCAAAGAAGCACAATCTAACAGAATGATGCTCAAAGAAGCACAATCTAACAGAATGATGCTCAAAGAAGCACAATCTAACAGAATGATGCTCAAAGAAGCACAATCTAACAGAATGATGCTCAAAGAAGCACAATCTAACAGAATGATGCTCAAAGAAGCACAATCTAACAGAATGATGCTCAAAGAAGCACAATCTAACAGAATGATGCTCAAAGAAGCACAATCTAACAGAATGATGCTCAAAGAAGCACAATCTAACAGAATGATGCTCAAAGAAGCACAATCTAACAGAATGATGCTCAAAGAAGCACAATCTAACAGAATGATGCTCAAAGAAGCACAATCTAACAGAATGATGCTCAAAGAAGCACAATCTAACAGAATGATGCTCAAAGAAGCACAATCTAACAGAATGATGCTCAAAGAAGCACAATCTAACAGAATGATGCTCAAAGAAGCACAATCTAACAGAATGATGCTCAAAGAAGCACAATCTAACAGAATGATGCTCAAAGAAGCACAATCTAACAGAATGATGCTCAAAGAAGCACAATCTAACAGAATGATGCTCAAAGAAGCACAATCTAACAGAATGCCTATTATTGGTGAAGGTTTTGAAGGTTTAGTGACAAAAACTTTACACACCCTTTTAGTAAACCGCGGGGTGTGTAAAGTTTTTGCACAAGTCTCAATAATACTGTAGCACATTCATCCTTGATTGTGCTTCTTTCTTCCATCCATATAACCCTCCATCCTTCCAATCTTCCAACCATCCCCTCTTCCACCCATCCCCTCTTCCACCCATCCCCTCTTCCAACCTTCCAACCTTCCAACCTTCCACCCTTCCAACCTTCCACCCATCCCCTCTTATCCTGGTATAATCCTGTAATCCTGAAAATCCTGGTCCCTCTTATCCTGGTATAATCCTGTAATCCTGAAAATCCTGGTCACCCTTCCAACCTTCCACCCTAATTTTAACTTGACATCTGCATTTAATATATGTTGCAATATAGGTCAGTGGACAAATGCTGATTTTGAAGGTAATAAAATACCTAAATCTAATGAATAATTGGGAATTAAGTTAGTTATTTGAGGAGGTACTAATGTGTTTTGTACTTGAATTCGTACCAGAAGGCATTGATGATTTCCCTCTGGTGCTTCTATCAGATTCTACACCAGAGAAAGCTGAAAAGTTATCCCAAGCGTTAACGCCTCTGGTTACAGACAATAATGCAGTCGTAGATATACACACTTTGCCTTTTGTCTCGCCAGTTGACGGGTGCCGACTATCAGCACAAGTTAGTGATGAAGATATTTGTGCCATTCTGATAGAAAATACAAAAAATCATTTGACGTGGGAGTTGACCCATCAAGGTTGGGAATGGGTATTAGAGTTATTAGGTCCTTTTATTACCGAAACAGATCGCGGTGGTTATCAATACCTTTACCCTGATGATGTAACAGGTGATATCTTCGTTATACTTTCATCATATTATAGGTACTGGTGATGCTACATTTGAATTAGTTTCAGCAGGAGGTACTAATGTGTCTTGTACTTGAATTCATACCAGAAGGCGACGAGTTCCCTCTGGTGCTTCTATCAGATTCTACACCAGAGAAAGCTGAAAAGTTATCCCAAGCGTTAACGCCTCTGGTTACAGACAATAATGCAGTCGTAGATATACACACTTTGCCTTTTGTCTCGCCAGTTGACGGGTGCCGACTATCAGCACAAGTTAGTGATGAAGATACTGGGGCAGTTCTGATAAAAAACACAAAAAATCATTTCACGTGGGAGTTGACCCACCAAAGTTGGGAATTGGTATTAGCGTTGTTAGGTCCTTTCACCGAACCAGATAGTCTCGGTTATCAATACCTTTTCCCTGATGATGAAACATGTGATATCGAAGTTATACTATCAGATTATTAGACATTATATAAATTTAATTTTTAAAAATCAAGTTAATTTCTGGTATAATAAAGGAATAATGCTTTTTGGAGATTAACTTATGAACAAATATGATGAATTAAAAGATAATCCGAATAAGTTTCAAAAACTAACGGGTTTTACTATTGAAGAATTCTTAGAACTTCTGCCGTATTTTACTACACAGTTTTTAGCGTTTGTCTCTACTAAATCACTTGATGGTCAAGAGCGAAAAAAACGGAGTTGGTCATCCTACAGAAATAGTCGTTTGCCAAATATGGAAGATAAACTTCTTTTTATTTTGATCTATCTACGACAAGCATGGACCCAGGATGCTCATGGTATGTTCTTTGATATGTCTCAACCTGAAGCGAATAAGTGGATACACCTCCTTTCACCGATATTACTTCAGGCATTAGATGAACTCGGTGAGTTGCCATCTCGCGAGGCAACACCTGAGACTTTTGAAAAAGAGACAGATGCTGAAAGAGAGACAACAGCACCCGAACATTTTTTTTCAAGATTGCACAGAGCGGCCGATACAGCGCCCGAAAGACCAACAAGCACAGAAGGACTTTTATAGTGGTAAAAAGAAACAACATACGGTAAAGAATAACCTGCTTATAGATGCTACTTGCAAGATATTGGTCTTGTCTCCTACTTGCCAAGGCAGCATGCATGATAAACGCATTGCCGATGAAACAATATGTTTTTTACCAAGTGGTAGTTATTTATACCAAGATTCCGGTTTTTTAGGTTTTAATCCTGCTGATATTACTGTTGTCCAACCGAAAAAGAAACCGAAAGGCGGTGAACTGACAGCAGCTGAAAAAGCAAGAAACCGAGAAATATCGTCTATTCGTATCCGTGTTGAACATGTGATTAGTAGTGTCAAAAGATACCGCATTGTCAAAGACAAGTTGCGCAATTGGAAACAAGGTTTTAGTGATTTAGTCATGAAAATCTGTTGTGGATTACATAACTTTCGTCTAAACTTTAGACCTTGGTGTTATGACAAACATTTTGATTAAACTTATATAAAGTCTATTATAGGTACTGGTGATGTTACATTTGAATTGGTTTCAACCGGAGGTACTAATGTGTCTTGTACTTGAATTCATACCAGAAGTCTTTGACCGCCCTGTGGTACTTCTATCACCTTCTACACCAGAGAAAGCTGAAAAGTTATCCCAAGCGTTAACCCCTCTGGTTATAGACAATAATGCAGTAGTAGATATACACACTTTGCCTTTTGTCTCGCCAGTTGACGGGTGCCGACTATCAGCAAAAGTTATTGATGAAGATATTGGTGCAGTTCTGATAGAAAATACAAAAAATCATTTGACGTGGGAGTTGACCCATCATGGTTGGGGATTGGTATTAGCCTTATTAGGTCCTTTCATCGAACCAGATCGTAGGAGCGGTTATCAATACCTCGGTCCTGATGATGAAACAGGCGGTAAATTCGTTATACTTTCATGTATTTATAGGGACTATTGATGCTACATTTGAATTAGTTTCAGCAGTCAGCCCGCTCTTAAAATGTTAGTTTAATATGAAACGTTACCCGCAGTCATTCTATTAACAAGTAAGGGAATTGTCACAAGCACGCAACTTTTGGCAGCATGGCAAAAAATACCTTCTTATGCACATGCACGAAGTGTAATCTGTTTGATACTTATTTGCATCTTTCTCTTTGCTATGCTTCTCAACATTCCTGCAACTGCCAAATCATACCAAAACATACATTATGGGAAAGACATAACAATTTACAAATACCTTAATCTGTAGCACATTCATCCTTGATTGTGCTTCTTCCTCCCACCCCCTTCATCCCTCATTACTCTTTCTTCTACACCATTCATCTTTATATATCTAATGCAGAATACCAAACGCGTATTCTGCCACATTCATCCTTGATTGTGCTTCTTTCAATTTCCATCCTTCCACCCTTCCCCTCTTCCACCCTTCCCCTCTTCCACCCTTCCCCTCTTCCACCCTTCCCTTCTTCTTTTCTTCCATCCTTCCACCCTTCCATTCTCCGTTCTTCCCCTCTTTCACCCTTACATCTTCCATCCCTTTCCTCATCCGCGTCATCCGCGATTCAGACATATAGAGTGACAAAATCTTTACACACGCTTTAGTTATACAAAGAAGCACAATCTAACAGAATGTGCTACAAAAGAAGCACAATCTAACAGAATGATGCTCAAAGAGGCACAATCTAACAGAATGTGCTACAAAAGAGGCACAATCTAATAGAATGATGCTCAAAGAAGCACAATCTAACAGAATGTGCTACAAAAGAGGCACAATCTAACAGAATGATGCTCAAAGAGGCACAATCTAACAGAATGCGATACAAAGAAGCACAATCTAACAGAATGCGATACAAAGAAGCACAATCTAACAGAATGCGATACAAAGAGTCCGCAATCTAACAGAATGCGATACAAAGAGTCCGCAATCTAACAGAATGCGATACAAAGAGTCCGCAATCTAACAGAATGCGATACAAAGAGTCCGCAATCTAACAGAATGCGATACAAAGAGTCCGCAATCTAACAGAATGCGATACAAAGAGTCCGCAATCTAACAGAATGTGCTCAAAGAAGCACAATCTAACAGAATGCGATACAAAGCGTCCGCAATCTAACAGAATGTGCTCAAAGAAGCACAATCTAACAGAATGATGCTCAAAGATGCACAATCTAACAGAATGTGCTACAAAGAGTCCGCAATCTAACAGAATGCGATACAAAGAGTCCGCAATCTAACAGAATGCGATACAAAGAGTCCGCAATCTAACAGAATGCGGTACAAAGAGTCCGCAATCTAACAGAATGCGGTACAAAGAGTCCGCAATCTAACAGAATGTGCTACAAAGAGTCCGCAATCTAACAGAATGCGGTACAAAGAGTCCACAATCTAACAGAATGATGCTCAAAGAAGCACAATCTAACAGAATGTGCTACAAAGAGACACAATTGAATTGCTATTTTCTGTTAATCTGATATAATATTGAAAAAGAATGGTATCAAAAAAATGGATATACAACAGAAAACAGCATTTATATCAGATACGCTTGAGAATATGTTCGGCACACCAAAATGGCGTGGTGCTGAAGATGTTTTGGCTTGTCTCATAAAGACGATCCTATCTCAGAATACGACTGATGTAAGTCGTGATAAAGGATATAAACGTCTAAGAGAAAAATTTCCTACATGGGAAGATGTCCTACAAGCTGATGTAAAAGCAGTAGAAGAATCTATCAAGGTAGCCGGTTTAGGTCATCAGAAAGCGACAACAATCAAAAACCTCCTCTCTTGGCTCAAAGCAGAACACGGTGAATTGTCATTAGAGTTCATTCACGACATGAAAACTGAGGAGGGGTTGGAGCTGCTCTGTCAACATAAAGGGATCGGTATTAAGACAGCTTCAGTTACACTCTCCTTTGCTTGTGGTAGAGAGGTCTTTCCCGTTGATACGCATATCTTGCGGATTTCAAAACGACTGGCGTTAATCCCACAGAATTGCAGTGCTGACAAAGCACATGCTGAACTTCCAAAGATTGTTCCGAAAGGAAAATCCTATCCATTCCACATGAACCTAATCTATTTTGGCAGAAGAATCTGTAATGCAAGAAAACCATTGTGTGAACAGTGTCCATTCACACAACACTGTCTCTATTTTGCAGAGAATTCAGAACCATAGACGACACATTTCGGTGATATACGATGTTTGATTGGAGAAAGTTAAATTGGAAGCACTTGTTCGCTTTGCTGTTGATATTGCATCTGCTTCCTCTCTGGATATTCGGGTACTTTCCATCTCAAGATGGTGCGAGTCATGTTTATAACGCATTGGTGCTGAAGGAATATACTCAACATGAAAACTTCAAGATGCGTGATGCGTGGAAGCTGAACATAACCATCTTCCCAAATTGGTTGTCTCACATCTCCCTGGCAGCACTGCTTTATGTATTTCCGCCTGTTATAGCGGAGAAGGTATTTTTGACGTTTGCCATTGGGTTGATCCCAGTCTCCTTCTTCTATTTCCTAAATGCCGTACACAGAGGCAAACAGGGTAGGTATATATTTGCATGGCTTGGTTTCCCTTTTGCATACAACTATCTGCTTTACATGGGGTTTTATAACTTCACGCTGAGTATGTCATTTTTCTTTTTCAGTTTCGGTTTCTGGTGGAAACATAAAGACGACATACAGGTAAAACATCTGTGTATACTTTATGTGCTGTTATTGCTCACCTATTTGTCACACATCGTGTCCTACGGTTTAGTCGTGTTAGCGATGTCTATTGCAGCAGCCTGTATATGGGGGTCTGAGGCTCTTGTAGAAACGTGGCGCATTCGCAAAAGACATTTATCCGATGTATTTAACCAATTCAAACTTACGTTCAGACCGTTCTTCTATTTCCTACTCTATATGATACCGATCTATTTCGTGCTGATGGAGTACTATTTACAGAGCATAAAACGGCATCAGTCCGGTAATCATAGAGGAATGGAGTGGATAAGTGATTACTTCTGGGGTGTGAAGTCAATCGTTTATTTCTCGGATTGGAATATTCCCCTCAATCATTTCTTACTTTTCATTTTAGGATTTGCAATACTGATTTCAATAGGTTATCGGATTTACCGAAAACAGAAGATAGAAAAGACAGATGTATTCTTAGCTATAGCAATTGTCTTTACCTATATGTTTATCAAAGCACCGTGGGGGTATGGTCCTGGTGGATGGATAAATGACCGAATTCATATTTACATTCTGCTGATGTTAGCACCGTGGTTGATTATTGATATGCACAAGTATCTTCGTCATACAATTACAACGTTACTGGTTATATTCACATTAGCACATTGCGCTGAAACAGCGATTCATCATGGTCGTATTTCAGGTGAGATTGCTGAACTTGTGTCAGGCGCGAAGATGATTGAACCGCATTCTACATTCACACATCGTTCAGGCGGATGGCATAAATCCAAATACTTGTACGGTCATTATGATAAGGCTCAGAAAAAAATGGTAATGAGAAATGAGATAAAATACGTCACACCCTTTGTACATTCTACTGCTTTCTATGGTGTTTACGCTGATGACATAGTACACATGGCAAACTATGAAGCGAATTATTACTACTTTCCAGTTAACCGAAACAATAAGGACAGTGTAGGATTAGGTTATATTCGTGCGGATTATGTGATCGCTTGGTTCTATCCTGAAACTGAACTTTTTGCTGACCTTACACCTAATTATGACATCATCCATGAAACGAAAAATTTGAAACTATTTCAAAGAAAAACTACTAAAGAACCGTTAGACACTATATGGGACGAAACAGAGGAAGGTTATCCAATAATCCGATTTGACATGCAGGCTGATAGCCATCCTGTAGAGGAGAACTTCCATATCGTCGCACCAAAAACAATGTATGTTGACGGTAAATACGGATGGGATACTGAATGGAATCCGAGAGATGAAAAGGATAAGAGTAATTGGAGAATCTCACCCAGAGAAGCGTTTCTGGGGTCTGAAAGCCAACCACCACTTGTAAGGGATGGGGTGTCTGGCAAAGAGGATGCTGCATTTAGACTGGATTTACCTAATGGCAAATATCGCATAACAAATATATTTCAGACTCCTGAAGGGGCAACACACGAAGTCAATATGTTAGCGAATGGTAAACAGATTATTAAAAAACGCACTGTACCAATACACGACGAAAGAGTTGAAGAAGTTGCTACTGTTGATGTAGATAATGGATATCTCATCTTGGTAATATATACATCAAAGAAACGGATACAGACGAGTTCCAGACATCCACACTGGATATGGAATGGATGTATTGTTGAACAGATCGCAACAGAAGAAGAGTAGAAAAAGTTGTACAAACCCTCTTCAGTCCCGTAGGGACGATATGTTTATAGAAAAAAGTTGTACAAACCCTCTTCAGTCCCGTAGGGACGATATGTTTATAATTCAAACCAATACCTGTGAAAATAACAAAAACTAACACAAGTCGTAAATATTGGACTATAAGGAGAATTAAATGATTAAACCGCATGGAGCCGAAACCCTAACACCGCTTTATGTGGCGGATGATGCACAACGCGCTGAACTGTATAAGGAAGCGGAGCAGCTTCCATCAGTTTTACTCACTTCAGGTGCGGCTGCATCAGCCGTTATGCTCGCTGCAGGATACTTTACGCCACTTACAGGCTATATGAATGTCGCAGAAGCAGTAAGTGTGGCTTCTGATATGAAACTACACAACGGACTTTTTTGGCCTGTTCCTATACTTAACATGGTTTCCTCGGATCAGATAACAGGTGCTGTGAAAAATGCAGATAGCATCGCACTACGTGATCCAAATATTGATGGTAATCCGGTGCTCGCAGTAATGAAGGTATCGGCAATTGAGACACTTACTTCGGAGCAGAAACAGCATATTATTGAAAAAACGTTTGGCACTACTGACACAGAACACCCTGGCGTTCCTGCTTATGCAGATGCAGGGGACAATATTATCTCTGGTCAGATACAAGTTTTAAATTACTCATACTTCCCTGAGGACTTCCCCGACACGTTTAGAACAGCAGTAGAGATTCGTGATGATATTGTATCGCGTGGTTGGAAAAATGTTGTGGCATTTCAGACGCGAAACCCGATGCACCGTGCTCATGAAGCACTCTGCAAGATAGCACAAGAAGAGGTTAACGCAGATGGCATCCTTATTCACATGCTACTTGGCAAACTAAAGCCGGGTGATATCCCTGCTGCTGTCCGTGACGCATCTATACGTGCAATGGTTAAGCACTACTTTCCAAAAAACACAGTATCTATCACGGGTTATGGATTTGATATGCTGTATGCCGGACCGCGTGAGGCACTCTTACATGCAGTGTTTAGACAGAATTGCGGCGCGGCACACTTCATCGTTGGACGGGACCACGCGGGTGCGGGAGATTATTACGGTGATTTTGACGCACAAGAGATATTTGATACAATTCCTGATAATGCTTTAGAAATTGGGATTTTTCGTGGAGATTTTACCACATGGTGCCATGAATGTAATGGGGTCGTGATGTTGAAGGATTGTCCGCACGATAGGAAACACCATTTCAGCATTTCTGGAACAAAACTCCGTGAAATACTCGCTGCAGGTGAAACCCCTCCACCCGAAATTTCAAGACCTGAAGTCGCAGAGATTCTGATGAAATACTACCAATCTGAGAAGCATATTTAAAGACAATTACAGTGAAAGCTATCCTATACACGAAAAGCATTCCACGTTATCTCACAATGCGCTACCTTGGAAAAAAGTGGGGTAGCCTCTATACATCCCCGCTTTCAAGTGTGCGCTTGGTTGATATGAAAGAACCGCAACTCCCTACACAGCAATGGGTGAAAATAAAGACACGTCTCAGCGGAATCTGTGGGTCTGACCTGTCAACAATAACAGCGAAGGGTAGTCCGTATTTCTCGCCTTTCACATCTACACCTTTTGTCCTCGGACACGAAATCGTCGGGGATGTTGTTGAGATTGGAGATGCGGTAGAAGGGGTGTCAATAGGGGATCGTGTGGTGATTGAACCCGCACTTTCATGTAGAGTGCGCGAGATAGACCCTCCCTGCTATCAGTGTCAGAATAACCGCTTCTCAAATTGTGTAAACATCACACGTGGGAGTATTTCAGCCGGTGTTCAAACCGGGTATTGTCGAGATACCGGTGGGGGTTGGAGTGAATATGTCCTTGCACATCAAACGCAAATCCATTCCGTTCCAGATGAAATGTCGGATGAATTAGCAGTGTTAATTGAACCCTTTGCTTGTTCCCTCCACGGTGTATTTCAAGCAGAAGTTCACGGTAAAAAGGATATCTGCGTGATTGGGGGCGGAACGATTGGATTGCTCACCATTGCAGCACTGAGAATGATTGGTTATGAAAACAGAATCATAGTTTTCGCAAAACACCCACATCAACAGAAACTATCGGAGACTTTAGGTGCTGATGTCGTCATACCTGCCAGCAGAGGACGATATGAGACGTTCTGTGAATTAACAGATGCAGAACCGTTTCAACCCGAATTGGGGCAGCAAGTGTTGTTAGGGGGTGTTGATGTGACTTTTGATTGCGTAGGTTCAAGCACATCAATTGACGATGCACTACGTTTTACACAAGCAGGAGGAGAGGTAATTCTACTGGGGATGCCGGGCATACCGAAGAATGTAGACTGGACATCTATTTGGTATAAGCAGTTGTGTGTAAAGGGAGCATATACTTACGGCTTAGAATCATACCAAAATGAGACGATACATACATTTCAACTCGGTCTTCGTTTCTTACAAGAGCATGGTCAGACTCTGCTCCCTTTGATTGGTGAACCCTTTACACTTCAACACTATAGACAGGCAGTACAGACTGCACTGAATACCGGTATAACTTCGTCTGTTAAAACCGTATTTGATCTACGCGAAGAAAAGTAGTAGGCACACTCCGTGTGCCGTTCATAAAAGTAGTAGGCACACTCCGTGTGCCGTTCATAAAAGTAGTAGGCACACTCCGTGTGCCGTTCATAAAAGTAGTACACACACCGAATTATGCTACTACAAACCATACACACATCTGGGGGAAAAAAATGAGCGATGTTCCAAAATCACATCCACGTTATCTTTCGCTGACATTAAGAGACAGAATTGTTAGCGGCGTAGAACAGGGAATTACATCTATCCACGGACTGATAGCACATGGACGTGGCGAGACTTACGATTATCTCATAAATGAAGCTACGCAACCTTTTGCACATAAAGCGATCCGTGCTGCTGCAGCCATGCTCAGTTTAGCACAACATCCCGTTATCTCTGTCAATGGAAATGTTGCAGCGTTAGTCCCTAAAGAGATCATTGAGCTTGGACAGATACTGAATGCTCCTTTAGAGGTAAACATATTTCACACAGAAACCGGACGCGAACAGAAAATAAAAGAATATCTGCTGAAACATGGTGCGCAAAAAGTACTGATGCCTTCCAAAGATACGCAGCTCCGCTTCATAGACTCCAATCGCAAGTATGTAAACTCAGAAGGTATCTTCAAAGCAGATGTTGTGTTTGTACCCCTTGAAGATGGTGATCGGTGTGAAGCACTACGGAAAATGGGTAAAGATGTCGTAACTGTCGACTTAAATCCTATGTCAAGAACCGCAAAACAGGCAAGTATTACTATCGTAGATAACGTCGTCCGCGCCTTACCGATATTATCTCAAGCCATTCGAACATTACCTAAAGGCACTGACTCCGGAGATTTAGTAAAGCAGTATAACAACGAAAAGATACTAAAGGAGGCATTGCAGTATATTTGCAGGAGTCCAGATGTCTAATGGTAGACGACAAAGTGTAAAACCACATATACTTCTCATCTGACATTTCTGTATCCATTCGTCCGATGCTTCCGTGCCCATCCTCCTACCCCAAGCGAATTAGAAGCGTTTCGTTGTCGTTTACCATTAAATTGGGATCGCAGTACCCATAACCCCTGACCCGGTTCACTAATGTAGAAAAACCCATCATCGTTAAAACCATCAACAAAGACACCTGGATCATACGCTGCAAGCACATCCTTAACCGGTCTCCATTCATAACCAACTGATTCTATTTCTGTTTTGGTAAGATGTTCGGTTGCGTAAATAACCTTGAAACGTCCTTCGGTACTGCCATGAATAAGGTGTGCTGCTGCAGACAGATTCTTTCGTAATTCTGTGTTTCCCTCTACGGCTTGAAGCGTTGTAGGTGTTCCGCGATATCCATATTTTCTGATAAGTCGGTCAATTTCCTGATCTTCCCCGAATTCGCGAAGTCCAGGTGCGATAATCAACAATTCCCCGTCATCTGCCATAGCCATTCGCGTGCGATAAATCGCCTTGTTTCCCAGCCAAGTACTCTTAAACTCTTTTGGATCTAAGTAGACAACCACCTTATCTAACGGTTGATCTAAAAATATCATATTCACTTTCCGACTTAATTCAGCCGCAATCTCAAAAGTTCGTGCGTCATCACCTATGTAAAGTCCCCGCATCACCCGATCACCATGTATATCTGCGTCCATAACGGTCATCACATAAACAATTCCCAGCTGCTTCAGATAGTGTGAATGTGCATAATTGAGAACCTTTCTAACAGAGGTATCGGTACGTCCCATCAATCGTTCCATCCCGTCCACTGCACCAAGAAAATGAGATTTGTTAATCATTTCAACACCACCCACGCCGACAAGGATGTTTTTAAAGCCATTCGCTATGCCGATTACCTCATGTGGAACCACCTGTCCGACCGAGATGATAAGATCATAGTCCCCCTTCACAAGTCGGTCATTGACTGCAACCGGAATACTATAATCAAGTTTATCCCTTGATACTTCCCGAACAAATTCTGCAGGCACATCACCAAAATGGTACAATAAGGAACTTTTGCCTGTACGCCAATTGTGTTCATAGAAGGTCGCTTTCGGTAAATCGCTATACATGTCAGCAATCTCTGCTGGGGTCATTGGAGCATGTGTACCGATAGCAGGCAGCACATCAAAAGTTGTCCCGTTTGCAGCATCCCAAAGCGCGTATAAAATCCTTGTGAGTTCACCTGCGTTAGAATGGAAACGCGTTATATCTGGGGGCACCACGAGAATACGTTTTGGAATCCCACCCAGTTTTAGTAGTGCCTCTTGTAGCAATTCACGTTTTTCTTCACTTGTAACAACAACGTCTTTCCCACCATAAGCAATGTAAGTTGACATAATCCTATTCCCAAAAAGTCTTTAAAAAATGTATGGTGAGAAACTGTGTCTCTCACCACTATAAGCAACGATTAATATGCGTTTTTTATGACACCCCAAGTCGTGCTCAACTTTTCTTGGGGGTCTACAGATAAAACAAGGTCTTCTACCTTGTCCCCAATGAAGAGATTATCAATGAGAACAAGTCCATAGTTTCCGAACTTACCAGTCTCAAATGTTCCATCCTGACCTTCTATTGCAGGATTGATACTGTCAAAAGATCTATTATCATTACGTTCCTTCAATTTAAATGTGAAATTATCACCTGAAAGCGTGAGTTGGGCACGATACCAGACATTCGGTTGATTGTTTACCGAACCCGCCTGAATCTCTGCCCAACCTCCCTGACGTTTGTAGAAAATGTAAGCACTACCCCCCTGACGACGATCACATAGATAGAACTTCTCACCATCCTGAAAACGGAACACTACCCCCATATAGAAATCCTCAGGGAACATCATATCCCACTCAGCGACATAATCACGCCAACTATCATCACCAACAACATAGATTGATCCGCCAACGTCATGGCGCGAATCATCTACTGGATTAGTTGAAGTTTTAAGAATCTTATTATCCGCTTGTTGTGGGTCAACGATGACTTCCGCTTTTGTATCACCATCAAAACCAATTACCCATTTTGAGGGTTCACTACCAAGAGTATCCTTCTCAAAATCGTCATGAAACAGCAACTTCGCTGATGAATTACCTGATGTAAGAAATATCAACACCAGCATTGATAATAGAACAACGATATATCTAATATACATATTTCCCTCCGTAGTATTATCAGCCAATTATCAAGGGCGCGTAAAGTTATTGTTACTATAAGTGTCATTTTTCGGATTTCATAAGCTCTTAATAGTAGTAGGCACTCTCCGAGTGCCGTCTCTTATGAAAAAAGTGACAAAATATTTACATACCCATTATCAAATTCTACTTGAATGTTTATTGAAACTATTATATCATAGAAATAACAATTAAAAACATTAAAGAGGCTTGCATGCGTATTCTGCATACTGCTGATTGGCATATCGGACAAAGGTTACATGAACGTCAACGAATTGATGAACACAAAGAATTCCTCAATTGGTTACTCAACACTATAAAGGAACAGAAGGTTGATATCCTCCTTGTTTCTGGTGATATTTTTGACACAGCATTACCCTCGGCTGAAGCAACCAATCTGTATTACACTTTTCTCTTTCGGCTTTTCAATGAAACCGATGCTTATACGGTCATCATAGCAGGAAATCATGATTCACCGCGACATTTAGATGCGCCAAGAGAATTCCTCAAGATGGGAAGAATACATGTCATCGGACTAACGCATGAACCTGCTGAATGTGTCGTTGAAATCCCATCAGATAGTCCTAAAATTGCAATCGCTGCAGTCCCCTATCTATCCGAAAATGAACTCCCCCATGTATCTTATGAATCGGAGATAGAAAAACAGGAACGTTATCGTGAACGGCTTAAATCATTCTATCAGAATTGCGTCTCTAACATGTCAGCAAATATACCTAAAATCTTGATGGGACACCTATTTGTTCACGGTGGAGCCGTTGGAGATTCCGAAAGGAACATTCAAATTGGGGGTGCTACTGCAATCCATCCCAACGACTTTCCTGACAATGTAGATTACGTCGCACTCGGACACCTTCACAGACCACAAAGCATTAAGGGAAAGGAATATCCTATACAATATTCAGGCTCACCGATACCACTGAGATTCAATGAAGCACGTTATGATAAGAAAGCCTTTCTGCTGGAGTTTTCTGATGATGCCACCTTGATACGAAACGATGAAATTAAGATCCCTATTTTCAAAGAACTCATAACACTTGAGGGTGATGAAAACGATATTTTTTCACAAGCTATGTTAGGAAATTGGGATGGAAAGTATATCCAAGTAAAGTTGAAATTAGATACTGCTCAGACAGGCGTTGCAGACGAAATAAGGAAGGCATTTAGTGACCGAGGAGGCGACGTCCTTACCGTTGAACTACAGATGCAGAATGAAGGTGAAAGACCTAACATAGACGTAGAAGATATGAAACAACCAGAAGAAATATTTGACCAATTCTGCCAGACAAAATTCGGTACACCTCCAGATGAAACCTTAAAACAGACTTTCACTGAGTTAATGGAAATGATTGAGGTAAATGAATGAAACTATGTAAACTAAAACTCAAAAACCTAAATAGCTTTAGGGATGAAATAGAATTAGACTTTGAGAAACCACCTTTAGATGACGCATCCCTTGTCGCAATTACAGGTCCTACAGGTGCGGGGAAGTCAACACTGTTGGATGCAATCTGTGTGGCACTCTACGGTAAGACGCCTCGTCTGAGTGGAAACAAGAACCAACATTCAAGTCATCTCGTCAGTCATGGTGAAACAGAAGGTTTTGCAGAGATAGAATTCTTGGTCAATAATACACGATACCTTGCAACATGGTCTATTAAACGCAGAAAGAAAACTAACAACATAAACGTCAAGTTATATAATTTAGATGATAATCTGCTGATAAGTGAAAAGTTATCACGGAGAGGGAAATCTCTCAATTCAAGTGAAAAACCTGTAGATGAAGAGGTCGCCTCACTATTAGGACTCGACTATGAAGCATTCAAACGTTCTGTGATGCTTGCACAGGGGGAATTCGCAGCATTCTTGAAAGCCGAAAAAGAGAACAGAAGAGAAATTTTAGAAGCAACTGCTAATATTCGTACTTATGATACATTGAGAGAGAAACTAAACGAAAAAGTTAAATCTGTTACAGAAGTATATGAAGACATCAACAGAGATTTAGAACGGTTTGGTGACCTATCTCAAGAATCGGTAATAGAGGAAAAGGAGAAACGTGATACATTACGTAAAGAAGTAAATAAATTGGGAAAAGAGCATGAGAATATCAGAAAAGAAAAAACGCAAGAGACCCAACGAAAAGACTACTATCAAGAACTACAAGAATCAGAAAAACAGTTGGATGAACTAAATGAACGAGAAACAGAAATAACAGATCTTAGACAGGAATTGAAACAAGCAAATCAAGCAAATCAACTGCTTCCTGAAAAACAGTCTTTTGATAACGCAAATTCAGAGCATAAAAAAGCTGTCCAGTCATTACAACAAGCTGAATCTCAACTTACGGAGGAAACACAACGTCAAGAGAAGCTGCAAAAAGACTGGGAAAAGAAAGAGAATGACTATACTGAAGCACTAACAAATAAAGATCAAAAAATGCAGATTTACGCTGACGCGAGAACTGTTCTCCAACTCGCTTCAGAAAAGTTTGATGAAGTAGAAGGCAGACGACCCAACTTGGAAAAATTGAAGAGAGAAATCGCTGATACCTCAGAAGAACAAAATCAACAAACATCACTACGAGATGAACTCAATGCACAGATTACCGAAATACAAGAATTTCTAACACAGAACCTACTTCCAGCAGATCGAAACGCACGCCAAGTAAAGTTAAAAGGATTTTTGACTGAACTTAAGGCTTATGAACAACAACTTAAAGGAAAAATCGGATCACAATCTGAATATAAGAAGAAAATAAAACAGATTAAGGCAACATGCAACACTTATTCCAAAAACTTGGAAAAACTACAAGAGGAAGAAAGCAATTTTACCAAGACCCGTAATAAAACTGAACAGGAATATAAAACACTTCAAGATGAAGGTTCCCTTGACGACTGGCAGGAACAAAAGGATAATGCCATAGATGCTCAACCCATCGCACAACGTTATGAATCTTTGATAGAACAGATAAATGATGAACAACGCGATTTGACAGAATTTGAGAGTAAATTAGACACAATTAACAATTCACTTGCTGACCTTGAAGAAAAGCATGCATTACAGATCCAGTTGTGTAAACGTGCAGATGCAGAAGTTAAGAAATTAGAAGCCGATCAGGAGATAGCAAAGTTGGCAGAACCCGCATACCAACTTCGACAGCAATTAGAAGAAGGAAAACCGTGCCTCGTATGCGGTTCTACGGAACATCCCCATGCAAATAAGGTAGAGATGGACAGTCATGAACTTCTTGAAACGATACAGAAACAGTTGAAGATTGCTCAAAAGGATGCAAATGAAGCAGATAGCGAACGACAACGTTTAGAACAAGATCAAGTAAAGTACCAACAAGATCGCACAAACACACTGCAACAGATTAAAACCTGCAAGTCTAATGTCAAGAAACTAAATTCTGATATTGATGACACCAAAACTAAATGGAATGCAATCTATCAGGAAATTGACATCTCTTTTGATTGGGCACATGAACAGTTTGAATACGCAGATACAGCTTTCACTAACCTCAATTCTGCACTTGCTGACTATAACGAAGCTGTCAGCGAATTAGCACAGATTTCTCAAGAACGAGAAAACACTGAAACCAATCTCAAACGAGAGAAGATAATATTAGATGAAACGGAACATGAATTAGTATCTGTTGATGCTGACATTGAAGACCTAAAGTCAACACTGTCTGAGAAAGAGAAACTCTATTGGGAATCTATGCCTTCAACCTTCCACGGTACCACACCAGACACTGCCTTTCAGCAATTTGGTGAAAAGATTGATGAATTTGACAGGCATGAATCGGAACTAATCACGAAGAACGCTCAACTGGACAAGGTAAAAAACAAAATTCAGATTAGTGAAAAGCAACTTGAGGGACTACAGAAACAGCATAAAGCACAAAATCAAGAAATTGCCAATTACCAGCAAGAAGGTGAAGCTTATGTAGAATCTGTTAGAGAAAAAACGGATGGCTTAGAAAATGAAGATCAAATCAATGGTGCTGTCAACGAATTAGAAAAAGTTCTAAAGGCAAAAGAGGAAGCACGCAATACCGCACAAGCAAACTTACAGAAGTGTAATCAGGATTTAGCAACGGTACAGACAACTCACAATATTGCCAATGAACGATTAGCAGAGTGTAAAAGCGTATTTGAAAAAGAAAAAAGTAAATATCATAATAAACTAAAGGACGTAGGATTTGAATCTACTGAAGCACACGAGACTGCACGCCGAGACAGCGCGCAAATTGAAGATATAACAGAAAAAATTAGTGAATATGAAAACCAGAAAAATCAACTTATTGAAAAGATAGAAGAATTGCGACTGCATTTTGAAGACTCTCCTTACGATGATGAGGAATTAAACAGAATCACGAATAGAGAAACCGAGATTGAACACTCTATAGAAGACAAACAGCAAAAAATAGGAGCACATAAGCAGAAAATAGATGAGCTGCAAGAAGCACTTAAAGAACGGGAAGATATTGAAGAGAAACACATAGCTGCTAAGAATGAAATGCAACGTTGGAAAACACTGCAAGAAACAATACCTCAGAACACTTTGCGCGACTTCGCATTGGAAATCATATTCAAACAGATGGGAATCTTAGCAAATGAACAGCTAAGATTACTCACATCAGAAAGATACCAACTAAAAGTTGAGAGTATTGGCGACTTGACAGTCATAGACCGTTGGAATGCAAACGAAGAAAGACCCGTTGAAACGCTCTCAGGTGGAGAGTCATTCTTGACCAGCTTAGCACTTGCACTTGCACTATCTGAACTCAGTCAAGGACGCGCACAACTCAATTCGTTGTTTCTTGATGAAGGATTTGGGACACTTGATGCAGAGACATTGGATGTCGCAATCGCATCCTTAGAAGGACTTCAAATGCAAGGGAGAAGTATCTATTTGATCAGCCATATACAAGAACTCACCAGACGTTTACCCGTCAAAATTAGAGTCAGAAAACGAGGTGATGGAAGCTCATACATAGAAAACCTGTAGATATTCATTTTTTATAGTAAGGTTTAGAATTGTGTAAACCCTTAACCGTTAACTGAAGGGTGTGCATAAATAATTCAATGTCATAATATGTGTTTAAAGGTAGTAGGCACACTCCGTGTGCCGTTCTTAGAAGTATCTTAAAGGTAGTAGGCACACTCCGTGTGCCGTTCTTAGAAGTATCTTAAAGGTAGTAGGCACACTCCGTGTGCCGTTCTTAGAAGTATCTTAAAGGTAGTAGGCACACTCCGTGTGCCGTTCACAAGTTCAAGACTCACGGCACATCATATAAATGCAATAGGAGAATACAAATGCAATTCGGTTTCATGTCGTCTGTCTGTCCACCACTAACGTTGGCAGAACTTATTGACACAGCAAAACAGTATAATTACGAGCACTTAG
The DNA here is from genome assembly GCA_965205065.1 of Candidatus Poribacteria bacterium. Taxonomy (GTDB): domain Bacteria; phylum Poribacteria; class WGA-4E; order WGA-4E; family WGA-3G; genus MSPOR6. The sequence goes on from CBDBFT010000001.1 coordinate 1,811,386, forward strand.
AACTACGTGTTGAATGGCAACACAAACATGGCGTAGAGTTAGATTCTACACAACAGCAACTCAACGAAGCAAAAGCACGTTTCGCTGACAGTGGCATCACACTATCTTGTATCGCTACAGGTGTAAGGTTCATTGATCCAGATGCAAATAAACGCTCACAACAGGTGGAACTACTGAAAAAGTATATTGACCTATCTGAGAAGATGGGGGCAAAAAACATCCGTATCTTCGGAGACCCTGTACCGAAAACACCAACTGAAATTGATCAAACCCTGGATTGGGAAGCTGATGGAATCAGAGCGTGTGACGGATTAGCAGGAGACGCAGGCGTGGCACTCTGTTTAGAAACGCATGGGAATCTACTTGCAAGTTATTTAGCAGAGGTACTGTACCGATCAGAAGCACAAAACACTTATGTGAACTGGCACGCTGCACACCATGTCAGACATGGACAACCCGTTGACGTAGCGTACGTTCATCTACGAAATAAAGTGCGGCATGCACATATCAGTTTCGGAAATGAGGGACCTATGCCAGATACAGAGAAAGACTCCCTAACACTCCTGGCACAAGATGGGTATACCGGATTTATCTCAATAGAGGTTATCAATCCAAAGGATTCGGAAGCTGTGCTAAAGAGGCATGCAGAACTGTACAAAACGTTGTAATTACAAGACTAACGCAATTCATAGCGGTAGGTGCGATGTCCTTATCGCACCTATCTCAAATAAACATGATAGATCCTGACTATACATTGAACGATTCACCACAACCGCAGGTGTTTTTTGCGTTGGGATTGGTAATTTTAAAACCTGAATCCATCAACCCGTCATTGTAATCCAACACCGAACCAGCAAGATACAAGGAACTACGCGGGTCAACAAAAACCTTCAACCCGTGAAACTCAAAAACCTTATCCGTTTCTTTAGCTGCACCAAACTCAAGATTGTATTGGAAACCAGAGCATCCACCACCGATAACTTGCATCCGTAAACCCAACACATCCTCAGCACTGTTTTCACTGTTATTGATGAGAATAATCGCTTTTTCTGCAGCCGATTCTGTGACATTTATCATTTCTCTATCTCCTGTTCTGCCAGATCATATACTGCCAGATCACATACTGCCAGATCATATACTGACTTGTGCGTCTTCAATAGCATTTTTTAATACCTGTTCAGCATAAACTGTAAATCGCAATTTATCTTCTGGAATCCCACCTAATGCCTTTGAAATATGTTCTGCAGAGATTGTCTTCGCTTCCGAAATGTGTCTATCTGATACCAATTCAGTTAGCACTGATCCGCAGGCAATCACCGTCGGACATCCAAAAGCACGAAATTTTGCAGCAATCACAACATCATCAACGATCCTGAGCGAGAGTTTTATCATTTCACCACTTGACGCAGAACCGATAGTAGCAACACCATCAGCATCAGCAATCGTTCCGACATTGCTTGGGTTGTGAAAATGTTCAGATACCTCTTGCGTATACATATCCCATGCCACGTTCAGTGAAAATAAAATGCATGATTTACATCACTTCTTAATCCATATTATACACTATTATAATGTATTTGTCAAATCCACCCAGAAAGTAGGGCATGTAAAGTTTTTTCCCTAAAGTTTGTCACTATAGAAAAAGGAACGCTAAACCCTTGCTCCAGATGAAGTTGCTGTAGTACATTCATCTTTGATTGTTCTTCTTTCTCCAAACACATTCATCCTTCATTATCCTTCTCCGCCAAGGAAAAACTTGATACTGCTGTAGCACATTCATCCTTGATTGTGCTTCTTTCTACAACCCCATTCATCCTCCATTTTGTGCATCTTTGTAGCACATTCTGTTAGATTGTGCTTCTTTCTCCAAACACATTCATCCTTTATTATCCTTCTCCGCCAAGGAAAAAACTTGATACGACTGTAGCACATTCATCCTTGATTGTGCTTCTTCTACAACCCCATTCATCCTCCATTTTGTGCATCTTTGTAGCACATTCTGTTAGATTGTGCTTCTTTCTCCAAACACATTCATCCTTTATTATCCTTCTCCGCCAAGGAAAAAACTTGATACGGCTGTAGCACATTCATCCTTGATTGTGCTTCTTCTACAACCCCATTCATCCTCCATTTTGTGCATCTTTGTAGCACATTCTGTTAGATTGTGCTTCTTTCTCCAAACACATTCATCCTTTATTATCCTTCTCCGCCAAGGAAAAAACTTGATACGGCTGTAGCACATTCATCCTTGATTGTGCTTCTTTCTACAACCCCATTCATCCTCCATTTTGTGCATCTTTGTAGCACATTCTGTTAGATTGTGCTTCTTTCTCCAAACACATTCATCCTTCATTATCCTTCTCCGCCAAGGAAAAAACTTGATACTGCTGTAGCACATTCATCCTTGATTGTGCTTCTTTCTACAACCCCATTCATCCTCCATTTTGTGCATCTTTGTAGCACATTCTGTTAGATTGTGCTTCTTTCTCCAAACACATTCATCCTTCATTATCCTTCTCCGCCAAGGAAAAAACTTGATACTGCTGTAGCACATTCTGTTAGATTGTGCTTCTTTCTACAACCCCATTCATCCTCCATTTTGTGCATCTTTGTAGCACATTCTGTTAGATTGTGCTTCTTTCTCCAAACACATTCATCCTTCATTATCCTTCTCCGCCAAGGAAAAAACTTGATACTGCTGTAGCACATTCATCCTTGATTGTGCTTCTTCTACAAACCCCTTATGCGTTAATCTAAGGATATTTCCTTTTGTTGATAGCCTATATATGTCCGGTTTTAGTCTCATACCTTTCGCACCGCTGGTGCTTGGGTTTTCGTGGGATATGTTTTCTATATACCTTCCGCACCGAAATCAACGCTATGAATGCGCGTATGGCATTCAGCGGGTGCTGATATGTGATTTTCCAAAGCCTCAGAGAGGCGAAAGGTGTATAGCCCGCATTGATCCAACAATAGCAAGCCCCAGAGGGGCGAAAGGTGTATCAAACGCACTAACGTTTTTCACTAAATTGACGCCTATGGTGCGATTTCCTAATCGCACCATAAGAGTCAATTTAAGGGATAAGTCCGTTGAGGTAGTGTCTTTAGTCCCGTATGAAGATTAAATAAATAATCAGGTAATTCTACTGATATGACTCATCGTAGGAGTAAGGTTTCGTAGGGGCGGGGTTTCCCCACCCGCGTATTACCCAATTAATAACTTTAACTTCATTAGGGACGATATGTTTATAGAAAAATGTTTACCCCACCTCTCTTCAGTCCCGCCAAATGCCAAACGCGCATTTGGCGTTGATTTGGTAGGGACGATATGTTTATAGAAACCATGTCCCGTACCCTCTTTAGACCCGTATGAAGTTTAAATAATTAAACGGGTAATTTCTTGTTTGCATAATGCAGGCACACCACTCTGCTAGCGAGGCGGGGAATGCCTAAATGGCATTCATATCGTTGATTTCTTCCTAACCTCGCCAAATTACCCAAATATTTTTTTTTAACTTCATGCGGAGCAATATGTCTATAGAAAAAGGATTATAAACGGGCTGCACTCCAGCGGAGTGCTATGTCCATAAACCGACGCGTAAAGATTTTACCCCCTATCATATCAGAAATCCGCTAAAACATGCATTTTGCTGTCGCATTGCTATGGCTTGTGGAGGCGTTAGCAGTGCGGCGATGTCTGCGGGTAATTGGTTGAGGAACTTCTCTCCAAATCGCTATGCCGTTACTAAGGACACTGCTGGCAAAGATGCCCCACCCGTGCTCCGTTGAGGACTAAAAAACCACATTATCTTTTTAATGGGTGAACAGTATCAACGATCGATTTTATCAGTTCGCTTGAATGAACAGATAAATATTCCGCCACTTCAAGATTCATCCGATCTATTTCTGCAAGAAAACCACCCGCAGATAACTCATAATTCCGTGGATTGGTTTCGACATCTCGGATCTTTTTGACTTGCTTTTGAAAGTGTTCAATACGTTCAAGCGTTGCTTGAAGTTCTTGGTTATTCTGAATCATTTTAGGTAATTTCCACTCTTCCGTTTCAGCGAAATGGTATGTAAAACCACCCCGCTCCTGTTAGAAGCAAAATCTATACAATAGCAATCACTACTGCAACTCAGTTTCAAGGCATTCCACCGCATCAATGGCATCCTCAAGTTCATTTCTATAGATATTAGCGAAGGTGGCATGACAAAGTTCGTTTAGCGTAAATTTTTGAGCGGACCAAATTCTATTTTTCAGAGCCTGATTTATAACATCCTGATTATTTATTTTCCATCGAGTTATCGGTATCCAAAAATCCATGCTAGTCAAATCCTTAGGATTTTCACGGTATCTGATCCGAACGTTCTCTTTTTTACAAAATTTTTTCATTGCTGCTTCAAAAGCAGTACGAACATAAACTGCACAAGCTTTGTAATCATTCGCATTAAGATATTTTCTCGCTTTTTCAAGGTATGCTTCATTTTCCACATAGACTGGTATTTCATACCCATCAACTTTTCCGCAATAGAGTTCAGCAGTTTTCCATTGTTCATTATTAAATTTACGCTGTTTGACAATCTCATAGAATGTCCGATCATAAGTCATTAAAAAAATTTGATAGTCCTTAAACATTTTATCATCCAGAATATCAAGCACGGGCAGCCGGTTTGACATGTCCAAACCGATTAGAGCATCATCCAGAGCGAGAACCTTCAGGTCACTGGGAGGTTGAAGCGTGAATCCAGCAAAAAAAATTGAAAGTGCAATCGCTGATAGTTTTGCCTCGTTCAAAAAAAGGTGATGTGCAGGAAGATGATCTTCAAAGAAATCAACCTTTAAGAGTATCTGCATGTTGTCAAGTTCCCCGCTATCATGGTTGTATGTAACCGATGGAGGACCAAACTTAAGTGCCACAACGGTGTCCTCGTATCCAAACTTCCGAAGTATTTGAGATGCTCTTACTTCAAGCTCGTCTAATATATCTTTCAAAGTTGTATTGAAAATTTCAAGTTGTTGTTCAATATCTATAATCTCTTGTGCTGATCCTGGTTCTAAAGGAACTGCCTCCGAAATTTCTTCCCACTGTTCGGAAAAACTTCGCGGCGGTACAATTTGATCGTTGGTGACGTTTTTTAGAAGTGTATTAATCAGTAAATCAAACACGTTCACACTATTATGTTCGTGATGGAGATAGTTTGTTTTCAGGAGCTCCTTATAGTCAAGAAATCTTTTTGCCTTTGACGCCTCAATTATCGGTTGAACTTTCGTATCATTTAGAGCATTTTCTGACCATTCATAGTCTACCTTCTGTAAATTTGGGTTAGATGTGAAATGAAGTCTTACATAGCCATCGTCCGTAGCAAAAATATTTTGATGATCTATAAATCTTATAGAATCATTCTCACTGGATTCAAGGAACAATTCTAATGCTTTATACAGAGATGTTTTACCACTTCCGTTTTCACCATAAAGTAAAAGACTCTGCCCTCCTTTCTCGCTAAGGTCAATTACATCTGGTCCTCGGAAAGCTTTGAAGTTTTTGATTTCAATTTTAGTAATTTTCACCACTTACCCTCAATGATACGGATAGGTCTTAAACTATCCTGGAAAAATAGGTTTACCCGAACGGGGTGTTCTCTATCGTGCAAATGCTCATAGAGAGAACGGAACACAGACATTTTATTTTCTTGAATCTCATCTATCTCAGGCAACTGTTCTGCTATTAGATGTTTAAAAATCTCTCTGTCAGCATTCTGTAGAACATCAGGCATATAAAACTCATATACCAATCCGTTGATGATCCACTCAAAATATCTGAACACGGCAAAGTCTCGGGAGTTCGCCAAATCTTTACTGTTCGTTGTCGGTTGTTGCTGGAGGTATATGAGGTAATCGACGAGTTTGCGAACCAAGTCTCTCTGTGTCGCATTGATATCAGGGACAGGAATCTGCTTTATATAGTCCCTACGTGCCTCAAGTTTACCGCCATCTAACTGTTTGGACACCTGTGAATAGAACCACTCCACAGGGAGTGTATTGAGTAAACCACATAACCACTTTTCGTCGGTCGGAATAACGTAGCAGGTGTATCCACAATACAAACCTTCAGTCTCAACGGCGAAAGTTTGGGAATCATAAAGATCTGGACAGACCAGTTTGGGTTGCGCGAAATGTTCTCCTTCCTCAAGAGATGCTTGGAGTTCATACCATTCCTGTTCATATTTTCTTTTGTTCAGAAGTTCTTTGTATTTTTCTAAGTATTTCAGGATTGCAGGATAAGCGTTAATCTCTATACCGCGGTAGGTAAAGAGTAACCATTGATCTTGTGCCTCCACCTGCCAACGTCTGATATCCGATCCCTGCAGAATCGGTTTCAGAATATCAGCGGATGAAGAGTGTGCTGCAACGAGTTCATCCCGCTTCGCTTTATCTACCACAAACACTTCAGTCGGTACTGTTTCAATACCGAAATACTGAGGCTCCTTGATATATTCTCCCAATGGAGGACCTGCGTTACGAAAACTTTGTAGCAGATCTAAAACTTCCGGTGATACAAGCGGTTTCCCGTCAGAGTCTAAAGCTTTCTTTACCATAGGGTAGCGGTGTCTGAAACCTTGTCGGACAAGTGCAACGATGTCCTTTGGCAATTTAACCTGATGTTTCTGCTCAAAGGCAGCAACGTTTTTGTAATCGTTCCGAAAAGCAGCGACAATATCCATACCTTTGTCCTTAGCAATGTTCAGATCTTCTTTCGCTTTTTTCCATTCTCTCAGATGTAACCACACCTCCCCACGATTATAATAGGATTCGGCATAATCAGGCTTGATGTTTATCGCTTTGTTATAGTCTATTATAGCGTTTTCAAAATCGCCCATGGCTGCGTAAACATTGCCCCGAGTGTAATATGCCTCAACATAATCTGGGTTGAGTTCTATTGCTTTGGTAAAGTCTTGAATAGAAAGACCTAACTCACCTTTAAAGTTATAAGCAGCACCACGGTAGTAATATGCATTGGCATGATCTGGTTTCAGTTTTATTGCTTTCTTGAAATTTTCAATAGCTAAATCGTCAAAATCTCCCTTGAAAAGGTACGCAAGACCGCGATGGTAATATGCACCCACATGCTCTGGATCCACTTCTATCACCTTGTTTAAATCCTCAATCGCAGCGTCATAATCATCTTTATAGTTATAAGTCATCCCACGCTTCTGATAGGCTTCGGCATACGTAGGGTCAAGTTCTATTGCGTTACTAAAGTCCTCAATCGCAGCGTCATAATTCTTTTTGATGGCTTTAGCACAACCTCGATCGTAGTATACCATGGCAAAATCTGATTTGATCTCAAGGGCTGTGCTATAGTCTGTAATTGCCATATCAAGTTCATCTTTATCTGCATAAGCACGTCCGCGCCCCCAATAAGCATAAGCATCATCAGGATTGAGCTTTATCTCTGTGGTAAAATCACCAATAGCACTGTCAAAATCACCATTGCAGGAATAAGCCACTCCTCGTTTGTGATAGGCATCGGCACGGTCTGGATCCAGTTCTATAACCTTGCTAAAGTCATTGATAAATTTCTCAACCTCGTTTTTGCCACCGTAAGCCATTCCGCGATGGTAATAAGCATCCGCGTCTTTTGGATCCAGTTGTATTACTTTGGAATAATCCTCAATAGCATCGTCAATTTGCCCCTTTCTGTGATAAGTAACACCACGGACATGGTAAGCATCAACAAAGTTAGGGTTGAGTTTTATTACCTCGGTAAGTTCCGCAATGCCTTTGTCAAAATCCCCATCAATGCTAAAAGATCCCAGGCGATGGCTATGAGCATTGGTATTATCAAGACTGAGTTTTATCGCTATGCGAAAGTCCCTGATGGCTTTACCAATCTCACCTTTTCTACCGTAAGCAATACCTCGGTTGTGGTATTCAATAGCATTTGGATCAAACTTTATCGCCGTGGTAAAATCTTTAATCGCTTTATCAAAATCGTCTTTGAGGATGTAAACGGCTCCGCGAATATTGTAGTTCCTAGCATTGTTAGGTTGTAGTTTGATTACTATGCTTAAGTCATTAATTGCTTTATCAAAATCACATTTAACACAATAAGCTTGGCCGCGATAATGATGTGCTTCTACTATATTAGAATCCAGTTGAATTGCCTCACTAAGGTCATTGATAGCATTTTCAAAATCATTTTTGTAATAGTAAAAAACACCCCGATAGTAATATGCTTCGCCAAATTTAGGCTTCAATTCTATTGCCTTGTTATACGCCTCAATAGCTTGTTCCACTTGATCTTTCTTTCCATAAACGGTACCGAGAGTGCAATAGGCCAAGGCAAAATTTGGGGATAGGCGAATTGCCTCATGCAAATTAGAAATGGCTTTGTCAAAATCACCTTTTTCGCTGTAGATAGTACCAAGTACGTTATAAGCAAATACATAATCCGGATCTAGACGGATTACCTCATTCAAATTGGCAATAGCGTTGTCAAAATCTCGTTTGAAGTAGCAAACAAGGCCGCAAACATAATATATCTCAGCATTGTCAGGTTGTAGTTTTATCGCGTGAGTAATATCTGCAATAGCGTTATCAAAATCCTCCTCCATGCTGTTAGCAAGGCCGCGATTGCTATATGCTTCGGCATGATCAGGTTTTAACTTTATCACCTCGCTAAAGTCAGCAATGGCTTTTTTAATCTTGTATATCGAACTATAAGCAAGCCCGCGAAAGTGATATGCCTCAGCCATCTTGGGTTCCAACTCTATAAGTATGGTATAGTCCTTAATAGCATTGGTAAATTCTTTTTGGAGGCCATAAACATTTCCACGATTGTAGTAGGCAGCGGCGAAATCGGAATTTCTTTTTATTGCCTCGTCATAGTTATCAATAGCTTTAGAGTACTCGTCTTTATTGGCATAAGTGAGTCCGATATAGTAGTAAACATCAGACCGTGCTGGTTCTAATTTCCTCACAGTGTCATAATCCTCAATAGCAAGATCATACTCGTTCCTGCTGAAATAGATAAATCCGCGGTTGAGATACGCCTCTGTATCGAAAGGTTTCAGTTTTGTCGCTTTCGTATAGTCTTTGATTGCTAAGTTGTCATCACCTTTACTATAGTAAGTTAGGCCTCGGTTGCAATAGGCTTCAACAAACTCCGGATCGAGATCTATAGCTTTGGTAAAGTCTTCAATAGCAAGGTCATACAGCCCTTTTCTACCCTGGGCCATTCCCCGATTGTGGTAAGCATCTGGACCATCCGGAGTTAGTTGTGTCACTTTTGTAAAATCTTGAGCAGCTAAATCATGCTCACCTTTTTTGTCGTAAGCAAGTCCCCGATTGTAGTAGGCTATTAGATAATCCTGCTTTATATTTATCGCAGTGTTGAAATCATTGATAGCCCGGTCCGTTTCACCATTTTGAAGGAAGGCATTACCACGGTTGTTATATGCGTCGGCTTCAGGTTTCAGTTCTATTGCTTTACTAAAGTCTTCAATAGCCCGTTCAGCCTCGTCTTTGTTCGCATAAGCAATCCCACGAATATTATAGGCTTCTGGATTATTGGGATTCAATTTTATCGCCGTATCATAATCTCGGATTGCTCGCTCAAACTCACCTTTTACATTATAAGCAATCCCACGATTATTGTAGGCCTCGGTCAAGTCTGGTTGTAGACTTAGTGCGGTGCTGTAGTCTTGGATTGCAACATCAACCTTACCTGACAGTTGGTAAGCACGACCACGATTGAAATAGGCCTCAGCAGAATTAGGTTCCAGATTTATTGCGTTAGTAAGATGATCAGATGCCTTTAAATAGTGCTTGGTTTTTTCTTCAGGGAGCATTGTTTCATTCTCAATATCTTGAGACTTTTGGCTTTCCATTAATTCTGAGTAAAAACTCCAGCGATTTGTCTGACTTCCAATGAAACCGTGGATATCATGGTAGATAGTTTCGTCAGATATGTCGAATTCTGGCTTTTGAAGGTGCTCCAGCAAAGTCCGCTTAAGTTCTTTCGGAATAACAATGATTTCATCCGACGTGATAAGGTCATTAGGAATAAAACCTTCAGGTGGTTGAACGAATATGCTTTTCTGCACATTGGGACGACTTCCTTGCTCTGAATTCCGAGGTTTTCTAAGCCAGTTTTTTATGTCTCCATTTTTGTCTTGCAATATGATCCTACCATCTTTATCAGGAGAACCCTTGGCGGCGAAAAAAAGAGCCACGTAATGGTCGGTAGTAAAGTCTATCAGATTGGTTTTACCTCCAAAGTGTTGGAGCTCAACGAGAATATCAAACTCGTCTGTTTTGTTACTATACCTTTTAGCCTTTTCCAATTCTCTTTTTTGCACTTCTTCTATATCAAGATCCAATAAATTAAGTTTTTTCATTTCTCGCCAGAGGTTTGACGATACGATCTTATAGCATTCTTGTTCACCGCGGTAAATGTAATCACCATCGGCAGATTTCTTCACTATTTTGCCGATTATTTCTAAGATTCTATTTGGCTCAATTTGTTCAGTGCTCATTCTTTTTCCTCCACAATGGCAATATTCTCTTCCGTTAAATTATACAATGCGTATACCATCTTATCAACCTTATTTTCAAGTGTTAGTCTTTACAATGGTCTGTGTTTTGATGTGAGGGTGTTCTGTCCGTACAGGATTTTTTTATCTGAATCTCGTTTATCTGAATCTCGAATTTACGCAGAGGACACAGATGACGCGGATTATTGACTTTGAAGTGTTTCATGTTTCACTCCAATTCTACGTTCTATGCTTCATCAAATAAAAAATAAAATGGACTAAGGCATTGACAACAGAAAACGAAGCCTTTTATCCGCAGCAACCAAACCCCAAAACTACCGAAAAACTTCATCAAGCCGCCAAACGAGTTTAAGCGCATCCGACCAACCTGTCTTAGCAAACAGATCCAATAGATTTAACAGACTTTCCAAACAATCTTCGTCGTTCTTAACCAAATCCCGATGGTCCGCAAGGACAATCTCAACCAATTTGACAACATCCTCAACAGCCAGGGAATCAAGATTATAACCAAAACGTTCACTTGATCTTGCGACATCGTCGGCTAAAATTATGACGCTTTTAGGATCACAATTTAGAAAAATGGTTAATAGTTGTATAAAATGGTGTGCTGTCGGCGCAAACATGAGACCGTTTTCACCATCATTTGCGAAATCCGCTATCTGTTGCATTAATGGATAGACTTCATTGAAGATTAGACATTGTATGTTCTTATCTTCATTTTCTTGAGTAGGTTTTCTATCGTTATTATTCTCATGTGGGAATGTAAAGTAAAGACTTGTAATAATTTGGTCAAGAACTGAGTAAGTATTTCGCAGTTCTTGCTCAACTTCCTCAGTTCTCTGTTCCTTAAACGTAGCCCCTAACTCATTCATTGCGGGAATAATTGCTGTAACTATTCTCTTAAGCAGGCTAATCGCAAGTTTAAGATTTTCTTGAAAATCTTTATCTTGAGCACGTCTTGGATCAATATAACCCTTTATTATCTTTTTTACAAAGCGGGTTAGCAGATTGGTATATCTAACAGGATCATTCAAGTATTCTTTGTCAATTTTGGATAATGCCCACTTATTCTGTCGGACAATTGCTAAACCTATTATAAGAAAACTAAACGGGTCATAAGTGCCCATTTTTTGTAGTGGTAAGGGGGTTTTCTCAAGAATCTTTGACATAACTTGTGTTGTTTTTTCGTCATTATCTTTTGTTGGTTGTAACACATGGGTTAATGCAGAATAAAGACATTCCTGAACGATCTGATTGGGTTCAATTTCAGCTCTGCTGTTAATAATTGTCCAGAACCTATTGGGTTCTTTTTTATAGATGTTGGGTAAATGCATTGCAGTAGTCATTCTAACAGAAGGAACTTTATCGCCTGCTAACTTTTCAATCATAGACAATAATTCCAGATCATGTTTGTAAAAGAAAATTCTCAGCAGTCCTTCAGCAGCATAGTGTCGTGGTTGTGATGAATAACTTACGAAATCGAAATTCTCATCGTTTTCTTGATCTGGATCAGGTAATTTGTGTGATGCACCTTCAAGGAGTATACTACGACATAGGTCAAGAGAATCTTCGTTAAGATCAGCGGATATTCTACCGAGGATTGCCGCAGACGCGGTTAACTTGTGCCAAAGTAAATTTATCAATTCATCATCAGTATTTATTTCTCCTTTTATATTCTTATGGACTTCCCGTAACTTTGGTATTATTAACTCGGCATCTTCTTGTGTTGGTTTTTTGTTCCTCCAGTCAGAAATGAAATCTTCAAGGGAATCGGAAAAATCTTTTAATTTCCGGTTTTCAGGGGTTGTTGTATCAACACCTTTTTCTCTAAGCCATTTTTCTTCAGTTACTGTTTCAGAGTGAACATAAAAACTCTTCAGTGGACGATTTTCTGGTAGACTATCTTCCCGATCCATATCTTCGCGAATTTGCTTTCCTTCACAAGTTGAAAGTCGATCATGTGGGATTTGTGCAAGAAAGAGGTCTCTTTGATTTTCCAAATGTCTAACGAGATTTTCGTCAGTAGACTCCACAGGAAGCCTTACAATATTTTCTTCAATCTGACGAAGTTGATCAGGACAAAATTCCGTTGCTGCATTCTCTAAGAACAGAGAAAGCTCGTCCCTAACTTCAAGATATAGAAGTATCGGTTTGGCTATACAAAGATCAAACAATCTCGGTGCGAATACCTTTGGATGTCGAGATGCTGTTTTTAACAGTCTTTTCCAGAAAAAAGCGACTAACACATTCTCAATAAATACATCAAGTAGTGAATCAAGATCGGAGTGTTGTTCTTCAGACTTTGCTAATTCTGCCATATAATCAAACAGCGCATCTGCCATTTCAATTGGTTCATCAGAGGATATTTGCGAGTCCCAGATATAACTATCGTCTTTCACATAGTATGCAGTTTTCCCATTAAAACCAAAGGTTTCTATTAATTCATCAATTGACTTATCTCTTCTTGAAAATCGGAAGACATGCTCTTTAGCAATAAAGTTGTTGAGACTTTGAATTGCTGCTTCTGCTGCATGGGTCGGCTTTTCTTGCAGAAAATTAGAGAAATGCTTTACCAAACGATATTGACACATTCGAAAATCTTGGCTGCGATAGGTGGTTATAGCAAAAACGGGTCCACCGCGTTGTGTTTTTCCTTCACTGGTAAATTGGTGTGAAAAAACTGTCCGGTATATTAGGATAGCAAATTCTGGGTCATACTTGCAAATAGTGTCAACATTGGCAGTTAACCGTGTCAGAAATCCTATCGGGAAATTATCCTCTTTCGTCAGGTAGAGCACCTTTTCAAGAAGTGCACGAGATTCTTTAATATCTGTAGTATAAGTTTTAGCTACAAGCGGTACTCCCCAATGTCCTCCAAACCGATTATACCACTCATCTTTCTTTTTTTCCCTTTCTTGCCACACCCATGCAAGTAGCCTTCGTCCAATAAACCCACAAGTATTGACTAAATCCGAGTTCTTTGTCTTCTCAAGTATATCTGATGTTAGATTTGCTAAATCCCAAGCAAAATCAATGTGCAAATAGTCCGATGCCTGATCACAGAAATCAATCCAAGGTTTTTCACGTTTGATTTGTAGGGTCTGAAGTGCCTGAAAAAGTCTTGTTATTGCCTCCTCAGCCTCAGATTCCCTGTTTTGAAGTTTTTGTATCAGTGGTTTCAGTTGTTCAATTTCTCGTGCTTCATTGGCGATTACGCTTGTCGGAATCAAACGCGCGACCAGGCGCAGGTGTACAGACTGATCACTTCGTATAATATGCCAGAATGCACGCCAGAAGTATCTTGAGTCTTCATAATACCAAAGACGTGTAAAAAAATAGGTAAGACTCGGTCTGAGAAAAAGTGGACGCGAAGTGTCTTCTGTGATAAATTCTTCAAGCTGTTTTGGTTCGTCATCAATATGTAGGACACTTACAGCGTAGTCAAAGAGAATGTTGTGAGAAAAAGCGATCCTTTGTCCAGTTGAAGAAACCTTTGCCAGAATTTCATCACTCTGAAGCTCATCCCAAGCGGATTTCCTTATAGGATTGTCAAGGTCCGCTTTGTCATAAATGTCATCCACTCTTACTGTTAATGATCGTTCTTTTACCATCTGACTTGAGACTGGTCGCAAAACACGTTCACTTGCTTCATTATCAACTCTCTGTTTCCAAAACTGATCAAACAACTGAACTTCCGAACGGATCTGACTAATATCCCTTATTTCTTTGGATGATATTTCTTTAGATGATGCAAACTTAAGAATCTTTTCTAACAGCCAAAGATTGAAAGGAATTGCTAAGATTTGTTTAAAATCTTGAGATCCTTCGTAATAGATTTTTCTCAAATTCTCAATCTTGGTAGAATGCTGAATTTGGTCTAAAGATTGGAGAATTTCGTCTTCTTTGAAAGGTGGAATTGTAAAATGTCGACACAAAATCTCTTGGTTCTGGTAATCAGTGAGATCGGTGTCATTATGATTACCAAACAGATTTAAGAGTTCTTGTGATTTCATAGCATCGTAGGTTCGAACTGTAACGATTACGTTCCAGTTATTAAGCTCCTGAATTGCACGGCGAATTAGGTTTAGAAAGCGGTTACGGGTATCTTCATCACGTGCAGCATCAAAGGCATCAAACAATAGAATCGCATTTATACCTGAAACATTAATAGTTTTTAATTTATCAACAAAATCGCCCTGGTAGGACAGTTCTTCCTGTAACGTGTCGGACTCGCCGTCACCAAGTTGGTCAATGCATAAAAGCAGGTGCTTTATTCCGGTAGACTTTAGGTATTGACGAAGTTCTTTCAAGATGTATGATTTTCCGACACCCGGACCACCAATAACAACACCGTCTCCGCGCGAGGCAAAGTTCTGTAAGTCGTTTAGTAGTTGTTTCCTCTCAATTTTCATTGCCAATGCCCCTTTCCGATTTTTGATTCACTTGTTCCATCCATTCGTCTGGATCAGTTGTCGGTTGACTACTAACTTCATACATTTCATATATATCATTAATCATCTTCTCCAAACCTTTAACCAAAGCTTGATGTGAATCATCTATAACCTCATAAAATACAGTGCTAACACCGAATTCATTGTTGAGTCTATCAGCTTTCTCTTTTTTATCTTCGGCATCTTTGGATGAAATACTCATTATTGCATAATGAGTTGATTTATTCCAAGTCCAAAAATCTTCACTCGTAATCTCTAAGATTCTATTCATATAAGGATCATCCATGCTAAACCCTACAAAAACAACCCTCCGTGTTGCTAAGACTGCCCAAAGAAGTTTTGAACGAATTTTTGATTCGTTATGTAGTTGCCTTTCCTCATCAGTGAGATCTAAACCATAAGCCATTCTGTAATCTTCAATACTCAGAATAATACTTGCTGCTTGGTTAAATATCCCGTGTAGATGTGCAATACGTTTCGTCATTCTCCTATCATTATTCATTGACATAAGAAATTCATGAACTCTTGCACCTGAATTATCATCAATAACCAAAGAATTATCAGAAGCAAACTCTTGATCTATTAAGCCTAATGCAGCTTCAAGAACAGTATCGTAATTTGTAGTTAAGATTCCTCTGAAGGGCAATGAGACAAGCATTGTGTGAAAATCATCACATGGTGGAGATTTTCTTTTAAATAACTCATAAAGCAAATTACGATACCTATTCAGCTTACCTCTTTTTTTAATATGTGATTTGATGTCTTCAGCATATGCTAACAAGTCATTCTTACGACTTTGATCAAGACCATCGCCACATTGCATTGCCAATTCTTCTAACTTCTCCAAAAGACCATTCCAAGTCTCATATCCAACACGAGCACTACTTCCGGAGCCGACAATGAGTACAGCCTCACCAGAAGTAACAAGTTCAGTCAACTCACGTTTTCGGTTTTCGTTTTCTTCTCGTTCTTCAGGTGTAAAAACTTCAGGTAAACTAATATATTGGTTGTTCATGGACAATAGGAAATGATGAAAATTTCCTCAGCAAAAACGGTAAAGATTCGTAGCAATCAATTGTTAAAATGTTAACGTATTTTAGCGTAGAAGTCAAGACAATGTGGAGATGTCGAACTATCAAGATTTACTTGACAAAAAAATGAATTTGAGTAAAATATATTCAACAACTGTTTTACTTTGTAAAAAATGACATTATTCAGTTAGATTATATGGACTCTGTAGTGCAGCATATAGACGCAATTCATATCAGTGATCTTCAACCCGGTACGACTCTGATAGACAAATACCAAAATACAGAACGCGTAATCCGTCAAGTACAGAAATTCAATACATCCGTGCGACTCTATTTTGAGAATGATATTGAACCGTTTACCTATTCTTTTGAAGAATTCCGATCGCGGTTTGAAATTGTCTCAGATGCTTTCCAAGCGGATGCGAATTTGGTGAGGTTGGTTGCTGAGGCACATCGGTTGCGTCATGCTTATCTGTTCAATCCAATCTTTGCAACGGAAACATCGCTAATTGATCCGTTACCACATCAATTTATTGCTGTCTATGATCATTTACTGAAACATTTCCCACTGCGTTTTCTCTTAGCTGACGATGCTGGTGCTGGTAAAACGATTATGACAGGACTCTACATCCAAGAGTTGTTATTGCGGCAACAGGTAGAACGCGTACTGATTGTACCACCAGCGGGTCTGATTGGTAACTGGGAACGTGAATTACGGGTATGTTTCCGACTCCAATTCTCTATACTGACAAGTGCTGATGCTGCACACACAAACCCTTTTGTTGATAGGCAAAATCGTTTAGCCATTGTAAGTCTTGATACATTACGACAGGAACGAATGCAGGAATGTCTTTTTGAAGCACAATCTTACGATCTGATTGTTTTTGATGAGGCACACAAATTATCTGCGAATTATGAGTCGGATGGAACGGTTAGGAAATCAAAACGGTACGAACTTGCCGAAAAAATTGCTGCACAGGAAAAGAATTTACTACTGCTGACAGCAACGCCTCACATGGGTAAAGATGATGCCTACTATTTCTTGTGGCGACTACTCTTGCCTGAACACCTTGCTGCACAAAAAGCCTTTAGTCGGATGTCTGAGAGTGAGAAGTCAAATCACTTACTCCGACGTATGAAGGAGGAGATGGTTAACTTTGAAGGACAACCTATTTACCCGCCACGATATAGTCGGACTATTGCTTATCCGTTGAAGCAGGGAGAAATTAGTGAACAATCCTTATACGATGCTGTTACAGAGTATTGTGAAACCTATTTCGATCTCGCTGGACAATACAACCGGATGGCGGCAAAAATGGCAATGATGGTACTACAAAGACGACTTGCCAGTTCGACGTCTGCACTATTGCAGAGTCTTATCAGACGTGAGGAAAAACTTCAAACCACCCTTCGTGAACTGCATGATGGCAGGTTGTCAGAAGATGGATTAGAAAGAGCACAAGCGAGTATTTCAGGCATTGACATCAGAGCAGAAAAAACAGGGGATGAGGAAGAGCCCGTTGATGGAAAAGAAGAAGCAGAACAGGTTGACGAAGATCTTGAGCGTGCAACAGCTGCGCGTTCAATTAACGAGCTTGAAAGTGAAATTTCCCATGTTAAAAAACTCGTTGAACATGCAAGAAAAGTGTTCAATCTAAAATCTGAAAGTAAGTTTGAAAAACTGTGGGAGGCGTTAACAGACTATCAAGACGAAAAAGTTTTGATTTTTACCGAGCATCGTGATACGATGAACTTCGTCATAGAAAGATTAGAGGCTTTAGGTTATACTGACAAAGTTGCTCAAATCCACGGTGGCATGAAATATAGTGAACGGGAAGAACAGGTAGAGTTTTTTCGCGACCCAGATGGTGCGCGATACCTCGTGGCAACGGATGCTGCTGGCGAAGGTATTAACTTACAATTCTGTTGGCTCATGGTGAACTACGATATTCCTTGGAACCCCGCTCGACTTGAACAACGAATGGGAAGGATTCACCGTTATAAGCAGAAGCACACAGTGGTTTTGCTAAACCTTGTAGCTCAAGATACCCGTGAAGGGCGCGTGTTGAAAGTGTTACTGGACAAATTGGAAAAGATGCGCGAAGAATTGGATGATGATAAAGTTTTTGATGTTATTGGACAACAATTTAGCGAAATTTCTCTGTCTGATCTCATCACAAAAGCCATCATAGAGAATCAAGCGGATGCCTCAATTCAGACCCTTAACAATCAATTGGAAAATATACAAAATCAGATTGAAGGGCAGCAAAACTTGGTAACCAATAGCGAAGTGAAACGATTACTTGACAACGTTCAGGAGCAAAGAGAAGCTGCAGAGACGCGTCGTATGCTACCCGCTTATGTTAGAGGATTCTTTGAAGATGCAGCACCTTTACTCGGTTATCGTATTGAAGGTGATATAGAGACGACTTTTAAACTAAAACCTTGTCCGGACTTTGTAGAAGATGTCTTTGAAAAACATCATGGTCAGCAAGATCATCTAACATTCTCACGGGAACTTGCTCTACCCGCTGAAACCGAGAAACTATCGGCAATTTTCGTTCACCCTGGCGAATCAATCTTTGATACAATCCGCACTCAGTTTTTGGAGAAATACAACGCAGAAGGTGACCGTGGTGCAGTCTATTTCGATCCGCAAACTGATGAATCTTATCTGTTCTATTTGGTCAGAGTACCTATCGTGCGAAAAACTGATGAAACCCGTCAAAACCTTGAAGACATGTTGGTCGGAATTAAACGTTTTGCAGATGGACGTTGTGAAGAAACACCAGCCCATCTGTTATTGACGTTAATACCACGAACAACAAAGCAGAGCATTCCTACAACGTTATCCTCTGAATGGTTTAACTTGACAAATGAAGTTGAACCCGTTAAAACTTTCGTAAGGGATAATTTTGGTGTTCCCAAACTTTCTCATATCCGTGATGGTCTTCAGTCCGAATTGGAATATAGGAGAATACAGATCCAAATTTCAAGTAACCTGCGAAAATCGGAACTGCTTGAACAAAGACGTAAACTCAAAGATGCCGTTGCCAGAGGAATACCTGCAGCACAGACAAAATTGAACAACTGTGAACGTGAATATAAAGAACTTGATAAAAAACGTCGGGAAGCAGAAGCGAGACTCGTTGATGAAATAGAAAACATGCAATTAGGACCTGTAAATACCCATGTTCGTGCCTTTGTTACACCACCTCCTGTTGAAGCGGCGCAAACAAAAACACTTCGGGATGCCGAAACTATTGCGATCAGGACTGCCCTTGAATATGAAATAAATAATGGGGCAGAGGTTAAGGATGTCTCCAATCCAAATCTCAAAAAAGGATTTGATCTGCAATCCAGATATCCAAACGGTGAGGTGCGATATATAGAAGTTAAAGGTCGGACAGGGGTTACGAACGTTGAATTGACAGCGAATGAATGGCGACAAGCTGCAAATCACCGTAACCGCTACTGGCTTTATGTGGTTTATAATTGTGACACTGAACCACAAGTATACGGATGTCAAGATCCTTTTGGGAAATTAATTGCGAAGGCCAGAGGAAGTTTCATTATTAACGCCAGTGAAATTATTAACAATCAAGAATTGTAAGAGTGCTCTATTCTTTCAATTTACCTAACTATATGGAAACGTCTTAGTCTGCTATAGAATCAGAAGATAACAAAAACAATATGAGATTACGAAAAGGGAAAACTAAAAATATACTTGAAGGTTCAATTAATGCTGCTTTGTTAGCAGTTGAAGTCTATAACAAACCTCGTACAACATTCCGCAGCCAAGCATATATTGTTTTAATGATTATCGCGTGGACACGTCTATTCCATGCTTACTTTAACAAAACCATTGGCGATAAATATTACTACAAAGAAAAAAATGGACGTTATAGAATAATTGATGGGGAGCGAAAAGCCTGGGGACTCAGGGATTGTATTAAAGAATACGGGGACCTTAGTGAACCTGTAAAAGAAAATCTCAATTTTTTCATCGGTTTAAGGAATAAAATAGAACACCGTAACGTGACAGAAAAAGAGGTAGATATATTAATTTTTGGAGAATGTCAATCCCTTCTCTATAACTATGAAAATCTCTTAATAGAGATTTTCGGTGAAGAGTATGCATTGAACGAAAACTTAGCTTTTTCACTTCAGTTTTCGTCTATGCGTACAGACGAACAGAAACAAGCAAACAAAAAGGTCTTATCAGCAGAAGCACAAAAAATAAAAAGTTATATTGATAATTACCGAACCGCTCTTGTTGATGATGTATACAATACTCAAGAATTTAGTATCAAACTTATCCAGATTCCTAAGGTATCTAATACTAATAGGTACGATTTGGCAATAGAGTTTATACGAGAAGATGAGTTTGATCCAGATACACTTGAGAGTATTACTACAATCATTAAAGAAAAGCGTGTATTGGTAGAAGCAAAAAACGTTGATGGAATCCTTCCGGGTCAAGTCGTAACAGAAGTAAGAGAAAGAATTAATGTTGATTTTGTAATGCATGATCATACATGCCTTCGTACTATATTCTCAATTAGACCCCTTGGGAAAGATCCAGAACCTAATAAAACTAATGTTAATTATTGTGTTTACGATCAGACTCATAAAGATTACATTTATCTGAATAGTTGGGTGGACTTCATTGTGAAACTCTATGAGAAGTACGGTCTAACGAAAGAGATAATTC
The DNA here is from genome assembly GCA_965205065.1 of Candidatus Poribacteria bacterium. Taxonomy (GTDB): domain Bacteria; phylum Poribacteria; class WGA-4E; order WGA-4E; family WGA-3G; genus MSPOR6. The sequence continues at coordinate 1,832,142 of CBDBFT010000001.1, forward strand.
GCCAAGCATACAATGCAGATGAGAAATGGGATATCAACAAATATTCATGAAACTCACTATAGGTTCTTAAATCAAAATAAAAAAGGAACATTAATGCCCCGTAGACTCATTGAGGAGGCCTTCCCACTGCAAAAGGTTTCCGAAGACTCAAAGCATGAAAAGAATGTCCGCCACGGACACATCTCCACGTTACACATCTGGCCGGCGCGGCGACCACTCGCAGCATGTCGAGCTGTAACGATAGCAACATTGCTACCAGACCCTGCTGATGCTCCTCCAAAAATCAAGGAAGAGTACACCCGTCTTTCCGGCTCGCCTTTGCCTGAAAAACAACGAGAATATTTGTGTAACGACTTAATTGCTTCGTTGACTCGGTGGGGAGACGAAAATGGACACGGTGATTGGGACAGAATAGATAGTAAAGGACGTTGGTTGAATAAACTGCGAATTGTCAGAGAACTGATTAAGTTGGCTTACAATGGACATACACCGAAGGTCTTGGATATGTTTGCGGGTGGTGGTGCAATTCCGCTTGAAGCGATGCGCCTCGGTTGTGAAGTCTTCGCAAACGACTATAATCCGGTTGCATGGTTTCTGCTCAAATGTACGCTTGAATATCCGCAGCGTCTCGCCGGAAAAACCACACTCCTCCCTGAACTCAATCTTGATGAACGTCCTAATTTGAACAAAGGCAATCTTGCTGACCATGTTCGCTTGTGGGGACAATGGGTTTTGGAAAATGCACAGAAGGAACTTGTAGAATATTATCCAGTGATTAATGAAAAACCAACGGTCGCCTATCTCTGGGCAAGAACAATTCCGTGCCAAGATCCACGATGCGGGGCGACGATTCCATTGCTTAAGACACTATGGTTATGCAAGAAGGCGGAGAAAAACCTTAAGAATACGCCCGAGAATATGGACCGCCCTGACTTCCTCAGAATCAAGGAAACACGCAACCAAACGAAAATCATCATCAATGCAAGACGTGCCCTCAAGCTCTGTCTAGACTCTGAGACGAAGTGTGTCCGATTTGAAATTTTAGCACCAAGAAATGTAGAGGATGTGGGTAAACCCACGATGTTAGATGCAACGGCAACCTGTCCGTTTTGCGATTCACAGCAGCCAAAAGACTATATCAAACGATGTGGACATGAGGGCAAACTCAAGGCACAGATGACCTCAGTCGTTTATCAAGAAGAATACGGCAAGGAATATCGTCTACCCACACAAGAAGAAATCGATAAAGCAGAAATACCAAAAGAAGTATTGGAAGCAGTTGCTAATCAGATTCCAAGCGGGATGCCTCATGAAGTATTGCCAAAAAGTGACACATCGGGGGCAGGTCGAGCATTTTCAGTACCACTTTATGGTTTCAAAGAATGGTCAGATCTATTCACAAATAGGCAGTTGTTGACATTAATGACATTTGTGAAGTGGACACGGACAGTTAGAAAAGAGATTCAGAAGGTTAATTATTCTCAAGAATGGCTGGAGGCAATTGATAAGTATTTAGCAATAAATATTGATAGACTTGCTACTTATAGTTCAATGCTTTCGATCTGGGTTGTGATTGGTGAATGTCAAGGTCAAACTTTCAGTCGTTACGCCCTACCTATAACTTGGGATTTCTCTGAAATTAATCCATTTTCAGATAGCACGGGCAATTTTTTAGGAGGACTGGACTGGATTCAACGTTTTCTGGAACATGCCTTGAAAATCAAGAACAAATGCGTTCCATGGATTAATCAACAATCGAGTCGGGATCTAGAAGGTCAAATTGTTGACACGATTATCACTGATCCTCCCTATTATGACGCAATCCCTTATGCAGATATTTCCGATTTCTTTTATGTATGGCTCCGTCGATCAATCGGCGACCACTTTCCTAATGTATTCAATGATTCACTTACACCGAAGTTGGACGAGTTAATACAACATTCCGGACGCTTCAACAATAACAAAATAGTTGCTAAGGAATTTTACGAGAAAGGCATGGCGGAAAGCTTCCAATCAGCACATGATTTACTATCTAATGGTGGGCGAATAATGATAGTATTTGCTCATAAAGATCCGGATGCTTGGGAAACATTAGTAACAGCTATGATTCAAGCAGGTCTTGTTGTTACAGCATCTTGGCCGATTGATACAGAAAGATCTGGTAGGTTAAGATCCCGAGGATCAGCTGCTCTTTCCACCTCGCTTTGGCTCGTCTGTAGAAAACGACACATTAACTCTAAACCTGGGCACTATGGTAAAGTCAAGAATGAAATGCAGAAGCGAATTACCGAACGTCTACGTTATTTTTGGGACGTGGGAATCCGAGGTCCTGATTTTGTCTGGGCAGCAATTGGACCGGCATTGGAAAGTTACTCAAGTTACAAAGAAGTTAGGCGACAGACAGGTGAACCTTTCACGGTAACCGAATTTCTCACAGAGGTGCGGCGTCTTGTAACTGACTTTGCGTTGGGACAGATTCTTCACGGGGCAAGCACGGAAGCATTGGACGAATGGACCCGCTACTATCTAATGCACAAGGACTACTTCGGTACGGAGGATGCACCCGTAGGTGAGTGTATTCTATTGGCACAAGGATATGGAGTCCCGCTTGATGATTTAAGGTCAGCACAAATCGGATTTCTGAAGAAAGCTCGTTCAGGTAATGCACTCAAATTGCTTGGACATAAAGACCGGACATCAGACCGGGTTGGTTACACGCACACGTCAGGAAGAATCCCGATGATAGACATGATCCATCGAATCATGAAACTTTGGGACGAGGGTGAAAGCGCGCAAATCAATGCCTACTTTCACGAGCATGGATTGCAAGAAAACGCGCTTTTTAAAGCTGTCGTGCAAGCACTCATTGAAACGAATGCTCAAGGTTCCAGTGAAAGATCACTTTTGGAGACACTTATCAATTATCAGCCAGGGGAATTAGTTAGTACTGTTGCTGGTTCTGGGAAATCGGATGCTGGCGTAGTTCAGCAACAACTTCCACTTGGCAAAATTTCAACAGATTCGTAAGATATCAAGTTACGACAATTAGAGGGGCAAGTCCATGGACAAAAATGTATGGTATGAACATTGTAAATTGAGAGATGATGTGCGGAAGGACAAGCTTGAACTCTCAGAATTCGCAGCAGACCTCTATGCTGTGCGTATGAAGAACGCACCAGAAGTCTATCAATCCCCCAATCTCTTTTTTGACCGAACCTATCCGACCTACAAACTTAAAACGTTAGTGCGAGATGTCCTTCGACGTTTAGCTGACGAGGGTGGAACCCCTGTTATTACGGTTCAAGTTGCTTACGGTGGCGGAAAGACCCACGCACTGATTGCGCTCTTACACTTAGCTGAACAAGGTCATGAATTCCAAACGCATACCACCGTGCGTGAGTTTATGTTGTTTAGTGGTTTAGATGCGGTGCCTAACGCGAGAGTGGCACTCCTTCCTTTTGATAAATTTGACGTGAAAAACGGACTGTCTGTGATAGGTCCAGGGGGTAAATCACGACAAGTAAAAACGCCGTGGGGAGCGTTGGCATACCAACTTGCTGGCGATGTAGGATTTGCAATGGTCGCTAAACATGAAGCAGACTATATCAATCCTGCTGAACAGACGCTTGTTGAGCTAATTAAAGCACCACAGAAGGATAATCTATCCACACTCATTTTACTTGATGAAGCATTGATGTATACGCGCGCGGCTGTGAATGACGATTCAAAGCGTATCGGTATCCTTCATGATTTTTTCCAAGCACTAACACAGGCAGTTGATAAGGTTGATAGAGCTGCAATCGTGGCAAGCCTCATCACCTCCAATATTATTGCTAACGATCCGACCGGTATTAGCGTACTGGATATGTTGGAAGGGGTATTTCGTCGTTTGGAAGAATCCGTTGAACCCGTTTCCCGATCAGATGTTTCAGAATTGCTCCGAAGGCGATTGTTTGAATCCATAGCCACAGAAGAAGAGATTCGTGCCATTGTAGATCGCCATATTGCAGCAATGCAGAAACTGCCGTTACGGGCAACTCAAAAAGATCAGGAAGCCTATGACAGACTCGTTAAATCCTATCCATTTCATCCTGATTTGATTGAGGTATTCTATCAAAAGTGGACACAACTGGATAAGTTTCAGGGAACTCGCGGCATGTTTCGGACATTTGCACTTCTTCTCAGAGATGGCGAAGGGGAAGACGAAGCTGCGTTTGTTGGGCCGAGCGCACTGTTGGGATCTGATGACGAACTTTCGGATGCTATTCAAGAACTTATTAAAGCATGTGAAGAAGGCACCACAAAATGGACACCAATTTTAACAGGAGAACTTGATAAAGCTCGCGATATCCAAAGTACTATGCCTTTACTTAAATCTCGGGAGGCGGAAACAGCGGTATTATCCACATTTTTACATTCACAACCAATGGGGCAGAAAGCCGAATTGGCTGACCTTTACCTGCTGCTTGCCCATGCCGACATTGATGCAATGTCAGTAGAAAAAGGGATTTCCGAATGGCGCAAAGTTTCTTGGTTTCTCAAAGAAAACGATAATAGTTGGGCACTGGGAACAAATCCAAATTTAACAAGAATGCATGATCGTGCAATGGGAAGACTTACTGAAGAGCAAATAAACGAAAATCTAACGAAAAGGATAAGAGATGCCTACCTTGGTCGAAACTCAGATAAAGTAGATTTTCACAATCTGCCCCAGTCACCTGCGGATATTTCAGACAACACCGATCTTCACTTTGTGATTGCTGGTCCTGAATTGACAGCAGTCCCAGGTGAAGAGGTTTCCAAGAATTTAGCAGCGTTTTTTGATAGAACCTACAGTAACAACGTCATCGTCCTTGCACCTGAAAACTCACTATTGGCAGGATTGCGGCAACGGATTCGTAGGATTCTTGGATGGGAGAATATTGAAAGCGGCGACGATATGGATATGCTGAATAAGAATGAACCTTTGATAGAATTGCTAAAGCAGCGCAAAGAAGAGGATGGATCCGGTATTACAGAATCTGTCATATCCGCTTATAGTGTGCTGATAGCTTTAGACGAAGATGGGGAAATCAAAGCACATGCATTGTCGCCAGGGGCGGAATTACCTTTTGAGCGGGTGAAAGAATTTTTGGTAAAACAGGATAGATTACTGACAACTTCACTGGATCCGTATTTACTCACACCAGAAAGTTATTTTGAGTTGTGGGGAGAAGATGATACTGCTAAACCAGTTCAAGAGTTGTATGGTATGTTTGCCAATCTATCCCGACTTTCTCGGATGTTGAATAGACAAGTATTTGTTGACACTCTTCAGCGCGGCGTTACGGACGGTAAGATTGTGCTACGTACTGTGCGTGGAGATGGATCTCATCAGACTTTCTGGCGTGAAGTACCTACTGATGAGAATTTTAAGGAAAAATCGTTAGAAATTGTTCCACTTGAACATGCTGAACTGCATAATCTGAGTCCTGAGTTATTGCTTTCTGATAAATTACCTGAAGTCTGGCAAGGAGAAAACGGCACAACGACGGTAGGAACAATTCGGGAATTCTTTGAAGGAAATATAGCACCTAAACTGGCATCTGACGACATTCTGTTTGATGCAATTAAGTCTGCAGTTCAGAACGGTTTGTTGATGGCACGGCTCAAAGACAAGGCATATCTTAAAGAGAACATACCTGACATTGAAATTAATGACGATTTGGAATTACTCGCTCCGTTAAAATCAATTAGCGGATCGGAGATTGGTCATAAAACCTTGTCTGATGCATGGGAAAACGAAACTACATCCATTTCCAAAATTATGGACGCATTGGCAGTGAGCAAAGGCACACCGATTCCGTGGTCTTTGATTCATGCTGCAGTCAATGATGGTTTATCAAAAAACTTGTTTGAATTTACTGAAGATAGTCCTATATGGCCTTGTAGTGTAAACGAAGCAGATAAAGTCGGTTTGAAGGTTTCAAAAGCCCCTGTGAAGATAGCTCCGAAGGATCTTATTGGAAATGATGCTGAAGATGCTTGGGAATCTGGACAACCTACACTTGGATTAATTAAAGAGACACTTGAGAAAAAAAGAGGAATTACTATTACTGATGAAGTGTTTCGCTATGCAGTTGAAGAAGCAATCAGAATTGGAATGATTGCTTCAGAAGATTCATTAATTAATGGATTTTACAATGTTCGTGTGCGGCAACCTAAGTGGATGCGTCATACAGATTCTCATCTTACAGATATGGAAATTCAAGATCTACCTGAAACAGTTGCCGATTTGTTTGAAATAGCCCCTGAACTTGATTTTAAATATCGCATTACAATTACTGCTGAAGGTGATCAACCTTCAGATGAGGTGTTGAAAGAGATCAATGAGGCACTTCAGAAGGTTACAGAGGAATTGAAATTTGATTAAGAAGTTTTTATCTTTGAACAATAGACATTATAATGATTTAATTAGAATGTGTCTGATAGCACCAAGGTCTGAAGTATAGTCGAAAGTTGTGTAAACCACAGCAAGTCTCCATAATTACGTCACTGAAACCATTCACCCAGTTGTGCAACTTATCTTTTACGATGTGGCATCTCTTGGTACTAATAAAATTGACGAAAACACAAAAAGGCAAACTTATACCATTTCTAATTGCAATAGTTTCGCCAAAAACAGACATTCTATTAGATTGATCTTGAATTCTGGAGGGTTTTCTCTTAAATAATGATACCAAGTTCGGTTTTCCCGATTTTTAAGATGTCATAAACGTACCCATTGATGCGAAATCTCGCAAATAAGGCGATCGTTAGATTTACCATTTCCACACTCTTCGAAACGATAATAGACTTGCGCTTAAAACGCCCAAACCAATGCCGCATCAAACAATTGTTGCGTTCAATACCGTGCGTTTCTGCTTTGTCCTGAACTAACTTATCTTTGGGCAGAACCGATTCATAAACCTGATAGTTATCCGTATAATAAACCTTCACATCCCATTTTTCCAAACGAGTCATTAGTTTCTTCAATGTCGCTTTATCCCGATCACCACACTCCCAGGCAATAAGTTCTCCAGTATCACGACACAAAGCTTTCCATATCCAGAGTTTCTGCTTTTTTTTTTCAAATAGTGCCACATCTCATCAAGTTCAAGCACGACAGTATCGGTTTCCTGGGGTTCAGGGGGTTTCGCATGTTCAGCACCGAATTTTCTTATCCATTCAAGGATAGTGGAAGGGGAGGCTTGAAGCATTTTTGCGATGGCGTTCATAGAAAGTCCATGGCAATAGAGAAAAACTGCAAGTGCTTTCTCAGCAAGGGGTCTTCCCCGGTATGTGTGGTTTTCTGTCCACTGATAGTTGCAATCTTTACATTTATACCTTTGTTTATCGTTGACGCGTCCATTTTTGACGAAGTGTGGGTGTTGACATCTTGGGCAATTCATGTGAGTTTCCTCCTGATGGGTGTATAGGTTTACTTTTAGCATAGTCTGCTTTTTTATATGTGTCAAGAAAAATATTGTAATTTGCTTGACACTTTTTTAGACAGTTGTTATACTACTTAAATACTGAATAGGCAATGAGGCAAGAGCGGTACGAGGGAACTCTGTCTCATTATTTTACCGAAAACCCTCGAATTCTGAAGCGTCCCACATTCCGTTAGATTGTGCTTCTTTTGTAGCACATTCTGTTAGATTGTGCTTCTTTTGTAGCACATTCTGTTAGATTGTGCTTCTTTTGTAGCACATTCTGTTAGATTGTGCTTCTTTTGTAGCACATTCTGTTAGATTGTGCTTCTTTTGTAGCACATTCTGTTAGATTGTGCCTCTTTGTGTAGCACATTCTGTTAGATTGTGCTTCTTTTGTAGCACATTCTGTTAGATTGTGCTTCTTTTGTAGCACATTCTGTTAGATTGTGCCGTTCTCAGTTTCATTTCTAACAGATGAAAGTACAATCAAACATATTATCCTGGAAATCCTATAAATCCTGTAAATCCTGGTTCAGACAAAAAGAAACGGAACAACTCATAGCTGGTCCTAATAGAAGGTAGGAAGGTAACACTATTCCTGCTGAGTATTCCCTTTAAACACAGCATATAGATACCAAAAGGCTGGTGCTAATACCACACCACCAACTATGATAATAATCAATACAGGCATTAGCACTGAATCTGGAGCAGCAGAATTCGAAAAATTAAGGTTCGGTGCTACAAGGTAAGGATACTGTGCGAAACCCCACCCCAGAATTACCAATGATACTTGTATAGGTACAAGAATTCGGGCAAACTGATAATAGCGGGTCCAAATCGTATAGATTGCTGCAATAGAAGTGACGCCTGTTAAGATATGAAAAGGTATTGACCAGAAACTATTACCTAATCCTTGTCGGATTGTAGGGGCACCCTTAGTAGAGAGTAAAAAACTAATGCCTGCTATAATACCTACACTGATTGCTGCAATGAGAGCACGCAAACGAAAATCTTCCTGCAATGCTATATCTTCAGTTTCAAGCGTCAGATATACCGCCGCCGTCAATGCACACAGCGTTAAAGTGAAAAAACCTATGGCAATCGGAAATGGAGCAAACCACGATGAAAAATAATCTGTAGCAACAGCACCTGTTTCAATATCTACAAGAATCGTGCCTGATGCAACCGCACCCAGATTAATGCCTAACATGATCGGGGTGATGATGCTCCCAATAGCGAACACACGACTCCACTTCGTTTGTGTTGTATCCGATTGATCATCGTAGGTTCGGAAAACGAATGCAGTACCTCGTAGAACAATGCCAATTAGCATAAGGGTTAGCGGTATATGTAAAGCAGTACCGATTGTAGCAAATGCCAAAGGAAAAGCAACGAATAGAAGTACCACTATCACGATAAGCCAGACATGATTCGCTTCCCATATCGGTGCTATAGCGTTTTTTATGAGTTCACGTTGGGTTTTTGCTCTCGGACCAATCGCAAACATATCCCAGATGCCACCACCAAAGTCAGCACCACCTGTTAGCATATAGATAATTAGTGAGATTAACATCACACCTGCTATCGCAATCTCATAACTCATCATGCCGATGTTTCTCATTATCGTACTTAACCATAAAAAGAGCATTACGGTTATAGTGAGGTGATTTCATGAATTGTCAATTCTCAATTATTCTCATTTACATAACAATTCTAACAGGAATTAGTCATGTGTGCAACGATTTATCATCTATACGCATTCATCTTGATTATTGCTGTAGCACATTCTGTTAGATTGTGCTTCTTTCTACAATATCCACCCTTCCACTTTCACCTTTCCCTGTCTTCCATCCTTCCATCCTTCCATCCTTCCATCCTTCCCTCTTCCAACCTTCCCCCTCTTCCAACCTTCCAACCTTCCAACCTTCTCTCTTCCAACCTTCCCCTCTTCCATCCTTCCAACCTCTTCCAACCTTCCAACCTTCCCCCACTTCCACCTTCCAACCTCTTCCACCCTTCCCTCCTGCTTTGTAACTTGCTAAAATCACCAACTTGTGTTAACATAATAGATAGATGACGAGAAAAAATGTCATTTTCATCTTAAATGCCTTACGAATCTATGACTTACGAAACTATTTTTTGATAAAGAACACAATTGGAGGTAACATGAGTAACGAAAGTAAGTGCCCGGTGATGCATTCTCAAGCACAAGGCACATTAGCAAATAAACGTTGGTGGCCCAATCAGTTAAATCTGAAGATGCTCCACCAAAACCCGCCTCAGTCCGATCCGATGGGTGAGGATTTTAACTACGCAGAAGAATTCAAAACAATTGACCTAGCTGAGTTGAAGACAGATATAGATAAGGTGATGACAACATCACAAGCATGGTGGCCCGCAGATTATGGTCACTACGGTCCCCTCTTCATTCGTATGGCGTGGCACAGTGCGGGAACATACCGAATCGGTGATGGACGTGGTGGCGCAGCTTCTGGTACGATGCGCTTTGCACCCCTCAACAGTTGGCCCGATAATGCCAGTCTCGACAAGGCACGACGATTGCTTTGGCCAATCAAACAGAAATACGGTCGCAAACTCTCTTGGGCAGACCTAATGATATTCACAGGGAACTGTGCTATTGAGTCTATGGGACTCAAAACTTACGGATTCGCCGGTGGACGTGAAGATGTCTGGGAACCGGAAGAAGATATCTATTGGGGATCAGAGACCACATGGCTCGGTGATGAACGTTACACGGGAGATAGAGACCTGGAGAACCCTCTCGGGGCTGTTCAGATGGGACTCATCTATGTCAATCCACAAGGACCAAACGGTAATCCCGATCCGGTAGCCGCAGCGATCGATATAAAAGAGACGTTCCGACGGATGGCTATGAACGATGAGGAGACTGTCGCACTCATCGCAGGTGGACATACATTCGGTAAAACACACGGTGCCGCTGATGCAGACGAGTACGTAGGACCCGAACCGGAAGGCGCATCTCTTGTGGAACAAGGACTCGGTTGGAAGAACACTTACGGTAGCGGCGTGGGTAGCGACACTATCACCAGCGGATTAGAAGGGGCATGGACTGCTACACCCACACGATGGGACAATAGCTTCTTCTATAACCTGTTTGAGTATGAGTGGGAACTGGAAAAAGGACCTGGCGGCGCGTGGCAGTGGAAACCCAAAGATGAATCCGCACAGAACACTGTCCCAGACGCACACGATCCTACCAAAAAGCACGCACCGATGATGCTGACGACCGACCTGTCGCTGAAGGCTGATCCTGACTATGAAAAGATCTCAAGACGTTTCTATGAGAATCCAGTAGAATTTGCGGAAGCCTTTGCAAAAGCGTGGTATAAGTTGACTCACCGCGATATGGGACCCCGTACACGTTATCTCGGTCAGTTAGTCCCTGAAGAACCACTGCTATGGCAAGACCCAGTGCCTGATGTTGATCACGAATTGATAGATGAAGCAGATATTGCTACCCTAAAGAGCAAGATTCTTGATACCGGATTGTCCATTTCGCAGTTGGTCTCAACCGCTTGGGCATCTGCGGTTACATTCCGTGGCACAGACAAACGGGGTGGCGCGAACGGCGCACGTATCTGTCTTGAACCCCAGAAGAATTGGGAAGCTAACAATCCTGCTGAACTTGGGAAGGTACTGGAGACTCTGGAAGAGATTCAGAATGGGTATAACGAATCGCAATCCGATGGGAAGCAGGTCTCATTGGCAGACGTGATAGTTCTTGGCGGATGTGCAGGAGTTGAGTCCGCAGCAAAAAATGCTGGGAGAACCGTCGAAGTTTCATTCACTCCCGGACGCACCGATGCGGTGCAGGAACACACGGACGTGGAATCGTTTGCCGTGCTTGAACCGACTTCAGATGGATTTCGTAACTATCACGCGAACGGACACGATAGAACAGCTGAAGACCTATTGGTTGATCGCGCACACATGCTGACACTAACGGCACCTGAGATGACTGTCCTCGTCGGGGGTTTGCGGGTCCTGAATGCAAACACAGGTCAGTCTGAACATGGCGTCTTCACCAAACGTCCAGAAACGTTGACGACCGATTTCTTCGTCAACCTGCTTGATATGGACATTGATTGGGAAGCGACATCTGAATCAGAGGATGTATTTGAGGGACGCGATCGGTTGACAGGTGAACGCAAGTGGACAGGTACACGTGTCGATCTCGTTTTCGGGTCAAACTCACAACTTCGTGCAATCTCGGAAGTCTATGCCTGTGATGATGCTCAAGAAGCATTCGTAGATGACTTCGTGGCTGCATGGAACAAAGTCATGAATCTTGATCGCTTTGACCTTGTTTAGACTTTTCAAAAAAAGGATAGGGGAGCGTGGTAAGGTTCACGCTCCCCTACCACTAAATCACGCTAAATATACCCTGTGATAAACAGGGAGAACATTCCATCCTATTCCTATTGTAAATCAGAACACAATGAAAAACGATAAAAAATCTATCTTCGGTTGGTGCATGTACGATTGGGCAAATTCAGCTTATATTACCACCGTCCATGCAGCACTGTTACCGATCTATCTTGAGGAAGGTATTGTTGGGGAATCGGGTGTCGTGATCTTCGGTCAAACAGTGAGTGCCACATCACTCTGGGGTTATATGGTAGGACTCGCTGCGCTTATAGTTTTCCTGTTTGCTCCTGTGCTTGGATCAATTGCTGATTTTTCTTCAGCAAAGAAGCGGTTTCTTATCGGTTTTGCCTATTTCGGTAGTTTGTTTGCAACTTTACTGTTTTTCTGTGAACCTGGATATGTATGGTTGTCTGTTATACTCTATATCGGTTCACAAGTCTGTTTTGTTGGGGGTAATGTATTCTATGATGCATTTTTGCCGCAGCTTGCTTCTGAGGACAAGATGGATTCAGTTTCTGCAAGAGGTTATGCCTTCGGTTATGTTGGGGGATCGATACAGTTCGGTATCGCGCTTGCGATTGTTGCAATGTATGACAAAATCGGTATTAGCGAAGATATGGCGGTGCGAATCAGCATGGCAATGACAGGTCTTTGGTGGGCAGGTTGGACGGTCATCACCCTCCTATATTTAAGGGAAGAACGAACAGAGCAGCAACTACCTGAAATTTACCGTGATAGACCGAGGATTTCTGCTTATCTTTCATTGGGAATTAACCGGACTATCGCAACTGCGAAAAAGGTAGGCAGTTTCAAACATCTCTCCCTTTTTGTGATTGCTTATATGGTATACAATGATGGAGCACATACAGTTACAAGTATGGCAGTGATATATGGTACAGATGAGTTAGGGTTAGATACGACATCATTAATGGTGACACTCTTACTTGTCCAATTTGTTGCTATTGGAGGCGCGTTGATATTTGGAAAAATCGCAAACTTTATTGGGGCAAAACGCGCGGTCATGGTTTCATTAGTTCTATGGAGCGGAGTCGTTATTTATGGATATTTTATTCAGACTGTAACTGAATTTTTCGTCTTGGGAATGATCGTCGGGTTAGTGCTTGGTGGCACACAGGCACTCAGTCGTTCTTTCTATGGTGCGATGATTCCAGAACAAGCGAGTGCAGAGTTTTACGGATTCTTTTCTGTTTTTAGCAAGTTCTCTGCTATCTGGGGACCGATCACCTTTGGATTTATTAGGCAGATTACTGGAACTTCCCGTTTAGCGATTATTTCATTGATGGTTTTCTTTATCGGGGGGTTAATACTACTCTCATTTGTCAATGTCGAAAAAGCAAAGGCAGAGAAAATGGCATTCGATATCAGTCATATATAAAAGAGAACAACATGCATTAGACATTATATGGTTGCGTAAAGTTATTGTCCCTACTATAAGTGTCAATTTTGTGATTTCATAAGCTCTTAATAGTAGTAGGCACTCTCCGAGTGCCGTCTCTTCTGAATGGTAGTAGACACTTCCGAGTGCCGTACGACAGATTTTTAAATACAAACGTAGGAGAGTAACGATGAATAATACATACAATTCCACGGATTTCTGGTATACATTTATAAACTCACTCTATAACGCGGGACTCTCTTATGGAAGAGGTGAGTTCAAGATGGACGACGAGTTGCAGGATAAATTTGTTACCTATCTAAAAGAAAAAATTGAGGATGGGATAACAGATGGTGAAACTGCACTTCCTCCCGGTCTTCACAATTACTTTTGGCGGTTTCCTTTAGAAATGCTACCAAAAACACGAGAGTTAACCGACAGTGTTCTTAAGTCTGATCCGAAAAATGGCGTAGCAGCCTTACTTCACACTCTGGTGGAAGTTTCTGATTGGGAAGCTAAAAACGACCCACATATAGATGAAAGCCTGAAACCAATACCGAATGACCCTTGTATGAATTTGGCAGTGATAGACCAATATAGAATGAATCCCGTTTTTGGGAGCATTGAGAGAGAAATAAGAATCATCGGGGTTCTTGAAAACTTTTACGCATGGGCAAAACGCCAAGACGATTCAGCACGTTATCAAGAGGCACGTTCATTCTATCTACAACATAGAGTAACTCCCTATACAGTGTATAGACGACTCAAAGATCAACTTCAGTTCCTCAAGGGACATCTTGAAGCTTCTGATATCCCCGCAGAAAGTAATCCAGATGTTCAAAGATATAAAGAACTCATCAAGAAATGTAGAGGTTTAGTCAATAAGGAAAATGCTGCATTTCGGAAAAATTTTAGTCAGAAATCGGCAGAGGAACAAGATTTAGTTGATGCAACATCAGATAATATAGATATATGGGAGGCGTATCTAAAATCGCTTGAAAACCGAAAAAATGCTCCGCCAAAAAGACTCACGCAGAATGACCAACAACAACTTCTGGAGTTCCTTAAAACGAAAATTGAAGCGGGAGTGATTGACGGTAAAACAACACTGCCACCAGATCTACAAGATTACATCTCTGATTTTCCTGAAGCGATGCATCTGGAACTCCGTGAATTTGCTGAAGAGGTGCTTGAAGTCCAACCTGATAACGGAGCTGCGACTAAGATATTAGCAATTATTGTGTGGGAAAATAAAAATGTCAGATTTGGGGAATCCGACAGAGACCTTATCCTACTTGAACAAGCAATGAATTTAGCACACAAGGATACTGAAATTTGCTTTTTTGCCATAAGAAAATACGATAAGGACTATGATCCACTGTTTCATCTCACACTCACTGCACTTGAGAGGTTGTTTAAACGATCAAACCGGCAAGGTGAGTCGGGGCTGTACGGTTGGTTGGTAAAACTGTATAATGAGATAGGCAGAACACCGTGTCATATCTATCGTTCGCTCATGAGAAATCCTGATGCAAATACCGAACTTATTTCAAGATGTATACCTTTGATAACTAAAATGCAACATGCCTTTCAGGATAAACTATCAGATGTACCAGATGACTGGTACGCTTTACGCGGTCTCGGTGATATTTATCAGACTTTGGGAGAAACCGAATTATCAAAAAAATATCCGTGGGCAGGTCATAAAGATCTAATAGAAGTTAAGTGGAAACAGCAAGCGTGGGAGGGGTTAGAACTTCCCAATTTTTCTGCGACTGCACTTGATGGCACACCTATTTCTGTCTCGGATTACCGTGGCAAAATGGTGGTACTAAATTTCTGTGCAAAGTGGTGCGGTTTCTGTGAACCAGAAATTCCATATCTTAAAGAAGTCTATGCGGAATATCACGATAAAGGATTAGAGGTGATTGGCGTGAGCCTTGATGAAAATGAAAATGAAATACGGGAGTTTACGGAAGAACACGAAATCCCTTGGCTACAGATATTTGATGGCAAAGGTTCGAAAAGCGAACTGGCACAATTTTTTGGCGTTACCAAGGTGCCTTCACAATGGTTGATTGACAGAGATGGAACGATTCTTTCTGTTGATACAAGAGGCGAACAACTTAGTCAACTTGTGAAATGGACAGAAGCTACACGTATAGGCAACATGATTCCAGATTTTAATGCAGTTGATGTGGATGGAAAAACTGTTTCAAACGCTACATTGAAGGGGAAAGTCGCACTTCTCTATTTTGGTTACATGCATCAAGAACCAGAACTCGAATTCATTGATGAACTATACATAAAACATCATGAAAACGGGTTTGAAGCAATAGGTTTCGACGTTGGCGGCTGGTGGAGAGATTATGAGGAAGAACTGCGCGACTTCATACGCAGAGAAAAACATCAAGGATGTTATATCTACGCAGATCAGGATGGAGAACACGCTGCAGTGGGTGAGTTGTTTGGGTTCGGTCATAGTTCATTAAGTCGTAAAGTTGAACTACCTGCATTCATACTCATTAATACGAATGGAAAAGTCATTGACGCACGCACTGGAAAAGTCCATTCACCTGAAGCATGGGCAACAAGACTGGAAAAACTTATTACTGACAATCTTTAGAGAACTGTTAATCTGTCTGCCAACGAAATGATCACATGATACCTTTGTATACTTTTAATCTTGATTTCAACTACCCATATAATTGTCAGGTCAAAAATGAAAAATGAACGACGCATATTCACATCTATTGCAATTCTCTCATTCATGTCAATACTATGCTTTGGGTGCGATATACCAAACCCAAACCTACAACCGAATGTTGAAAAGGTGTCCGACTTGGATGATCCAAAACTTCGTGAATCGGTTTTTCAAATAGCATTAGATGAGACAGATTTAGAAGTTAAACAGAACTTCTCAGGTGAAAACATTCATTATGCACCCAATAACACTGAACCTTATACGGGTTGGGTAAAGAACATAAGAAAACTACAGCAATTTCAGGACGGCAAAAAGCACGGCATCTTCATCAGTTGGTACGGCAATTGGGAAACGGTAGAGCAGGGATTCTTTAAGAATGGGATACGTGATGGTTTATGGGTTCAGTGGAGCCCTAATGGAGAGAAAGAGAGTGAAGGTTCCTACAGGGATGGTTTTCGTGATGAAGTATGGATATTTTGGAATTCCAAAGGAGAAAAGACAAATCAGATTACATATCAGAATGGGAGAGTTCAAAACACGAAACATATTCCACATAAGGAAAAGGATAAAGACGATCTTGGAAAAGCAACCAAGGAAAAAGTCACGCGTGCCTTTATACTGCATGAATCCAAACAGAGCAAAGCGGTAACAGGTCTACCAGATGGAGCAAAGAGGCGTATTGGCAAAGGTAAAATACATAACATTCTATATTCTCCTGATGGCTCACGGATCTTTGTGTTAACATCCATCGGGCTTTGGGTCTATGATGTAGATAGCGGAGAAGAAATTGCTGTGCCCGGGGATGTTGGAAAGTTAAGAAAAATAGCATTCAGTCCTGATGGCACAACGTTTGGAAGCATAGCAAATTCTGCTCCAATCCAACTTTGGAATACATTGACAGGTAAGCAAGTACGAAACGTTGCCGATCTCAATTCTCCTGCAGATGACATCTTCTTCAGTCCTGATGGACGACTGACTGTAACTGTGGATTACTATTCAGGAACTCTGTTGTGGGATACGCAATCAGGTGAACTTAAACAAAGCATCATTGGGAGAAAAGACAATGACCTTATGACAATCTTTAGTCCAGATAGTGTTACCTTTGTCATTGGAAATGCAGAAAGACTCGATATATGGGATACACTCACTGGACAACGCATACAATCACTCGTCCCTAAAGAAGATAAATTTGATTACGTTCTCTTCAGTCCTGATGGCAAAACCTTTTTGACTCAAAGTAGCAATGGACATATTCATCTATGGGATCCACGTACGTGGCAAATCAAGAAAAGTCTTATACAGAATAAGAGTGTGCTGAGATGTGTAACGTTTAGTCCTGATGGAACAACCCTCGTTCATGGAAACAGTGATGGAACTGTAAGTATATTTAATGCAGAAACAACAGAACATTTGCAGACACTCTCTGGCGATAACGTTAGTGTGCGTTGTATTGCGTTTAGTCCTGATGGATCAATCATAGCAAGTGGTGATCAGTCAATGGCAATTCACCTATGGGATGTCCGCACAGGAAATCTGATAAATAAACTCACGGATCAGACTTTCAAAGATAAAGATACCCTATACCGTGTAAGACACAGTAAACCATACATTAAACTCAAGTTTAATGTTAATGCGACAATACTCGTGAGTCAGAATGAAGACAATGAGGTACTGCTGTGGGATCTCCGAACAGGAAAGTATAGGAATCTTCTCACAGGATTCACTAAACCTATAAACAGTATCGCTCTTAATCCAGACGGGTCTATCCTCGCAAGCGGGAACAATGAAGGTACTATACACTTGTGGAATTACCGGACCGGACGAAAGATGCAAACACTGTTAGGACATACCAGTTCTGTTACAGATGTGATTTTTAGTCCTGATGGATCAATACTCGCAAGTGGAAGTTGGGACAGAACCATTCGTTTATGGAATATACAAACTGGTAAAGAGAAGAATAGACTTTCCGGACATAAGGAAGTAATTAAATGTTTTGCTTTCAGTCCTAATGGAACTACCCTTTCCAGTGGCGGACGTGAAGGCGAACTCATCCTATGGGATAGCCGCTCAGGACAACATAAGAACACTCTAATTGGTCATACATCAGAAATTTACAGTGTCTCATTTAGTCGTGATGGAGGGACTCTCGCAAGTGGTGATCGTGATGCCACGATTCATCTGTGGGATGTCAAAACAGGGGAACTGAAAAAAACACTCTCTGGTCATGAACATTATGTTTCAGCGGTCCTATTCAGTCCAGATGGAAAATATCTTGCAAGTGGCAGCTGGGATGACACTATACGGTTATGGGATGCTAACACTTTTGAACATAAGAGAACGTTAGTGTGGGATACTGTTTCAAGTCTTTCGTTCAGTCCAGATGGAAAAACTATAGCAGGTGGGAGTGTATTTTCACGTAAGAAACCATTCCTGGCAATTCGTCTATGGAATGTAAAGACTGGACAGGTAAAGATGACTTTTATCGGACATACCGACCATATTTTTCAAGTGCTGTTCAGTCCAGACGGTAAAACTCTTGCGACAGCAAGTGATGACGGAACAATTCTCTTATGGGATGTTACTGCTTTATCAAAGTAGATTGGGGACATAAATGAAATTCAGAATTCAACGATCCAGTTCACACAAACATCTTTATAGTTACCTAAAATCTTCAGGATTAAGGTTATTCACTTTTTCTTCGTTTCTCTTTCTGTTTTCAATGATTTCTATCTTAATCTGGATATCCCTATCATCCGAATCACAAGAAGGTAATACGGTTTCAGGTCGACTTATTGATACCGTCGGTAATCCTATTTCAGATATTAATATCTATCTTCGTCGTGATAAAGAACCCTCAATTAGTGCAGATGGTTCTATCAATATTACCAGTACGGAAGATGATTCTGTCCAGATTAAAACGGATTCAAAGGGCCGTTTTGCTTTTTCTGATGTTTTCTATAAAATAATGGAGTTAGGTGTAGGCTGTCAATCCAAAATTGGTTATGAGATTAAAGTGTTGTCAATAGAATTTGGTGAGATTACGCTCTATCCTTTTCGCGCTTGGCATTGGTCAAGCGTTAATGTTGCTTTGGAACCTGGTGTAAGAATGGAGAACATCGTCATTACTGCTGACATCAGAAAACGTCCGAAGTTAACAACCCGTGTCGTCTATGCAGATGGGACACCGGTTACTAATTCACAGGTATATGTTCTTAGGGAAACAAAGTCTTTATATAGAAAAGGAAAAGGTGATAGTCGTGGAGCTATAACTACTGATCATGATGGATATTTTGCTGAATATCTATCTGTTGACTATCCCCCACGATTCTATGTTACGCTTGCTGTTGAACATCAAGGACTTTATGCTAAAGCGACCCCATTCATTATGATAGACGATGTTAACATTGTAGTGAAGCTAAACGGAAATCCTCAAACACATTCACAACCTATCCTGGAGTATTCCGAAATATATTCCGCTCTTGAAGCACTCCTTGAACCGACTCCAATGTGGATCGGTAACCAAACTAATGGACATGCCTACAAAATCACGCAAAGTCAGACAATAGAAGATGCAATGCAGCAAGCGGAGGTAGAGGGTGCTTACCTGCTTTCTATCAACGATAGGTCAGAGGAGGTATGGCTTAGTCATATCTATGGCAATAAACGTATTTGGATTGGACTCAGTGATGCTAAAGAAGAGGGAAAATGGAAATGGCACAGCGGTGAACCTGTCACCTATACAAACTGGCTGCCATACCAACCTGAAAAAGGCAATACAGAAACGAAAGATTATGTGATGACATATTTTTTTGACTGGCGATGGGATGTGACTGAAGCAGAATTCGGCAGAGCAATCCTTGAAAAGCCATCCATGCAATTCATTTCACAACCTAACGAGAATTAGCTTCTTCACAGTTCACAGTCCTCTATCTGCAAAGGAAAACGAAAATGAATCTTCTGAAAACAGGCAATATCATCTCAAAATTTGGGATTATCGTAATGTGCTGTGTCATACTGAATGCATGCAATACTAAGGATAACGCAGCAACCTTCTCTGGCACACTAATTGATATTGATGGAAAACCGATTGCTGGACATATTGTTATGGTGTATCCAGTTGAGATGGGTGAAACCGGTTCAATGTTGTTTCATCCAATGAGGACAATTGCTGCTTTGCCAGGTTTCATAACAGCACACACTAAAAGCGACGGTTCATTTGCTATTAAAGAGAAGATCAATCAAGGTATGATTACAATTGGACTCTTGCCTATCAAAATGCTTGATATAATAAACAACCCCAATAAAGCGAAAACTGAAATTACGACAGAATACCAACTCATTTCAGTCAAAATTGGTGTCATGACTCTCTATGAAGGTAAAGGTCCTGGAGGTGACATTGTCTTTTCTTTACCAACTGAAAAAAAGTTCAAGGATGTTGTGATCGTAGCACGACAGAATCCGGCACTGCCAGATCGAAAATTTGGTCAGGGGATGACCCAACTTCCAACAGAACCGACACCTCAACAGTGGATAGTGAATCCGTATAATGGACATGCATACATAAGGATAATGTGTGAAGGGTATGATGCTGCTAAAGCACGCGCACAAGCTGAAGGCGCATATCTCGTTGCAATTAATGATGCGGAAGAACAGAAGTGGGTGTCAAGCACATTCGGATATGAACTCTATTGGATCGGATTGCACAAAACAGATACTGGACAATGGTTATGGGATAGCAAGGATCCTTTAGGTTATACTAACTGGGGACCTGAGGACAGATTCCCTGAAGAAATCCTTGCTAAGAGTGAGAAAGTTGGGGCGGTTATGACTTTTGTTGACGGTGAGTGGCATGCAGTCGCACCCGGTGATCTGTTTTGGGATTATACAATATATGCGATTCTTGAAAAGAGCAGTTGGAAAATCGGAACAACATCAGAAGATAGATGAACGTGAGTTCGGTATGCGGTAGGTGCGATTAGGAAATCCCACCTTATGCGTAAATTTAGTGATTGCCAAGACCATGGCTGTAGCACATCTGTTTGATTGTGCTTCTTTCTACAACCACCTGTCTCCTTCATTACCCTTCTCCGTACCCCATCCATCTTGATTATTGCTGTAGCACATTCATCCTTGATTGTGCTGCTTTCAACAACATTCCTCCATCATTACAATTCTCCGCACATGAAAAAACTTTATATTTCTGTAGCACATTCATCCTTGATTGTGCTTCTTTCAACAACATTCCTCTATCATTATCCATCTCTGTACACCAACAATTTTGATCCTGCTGTAGCACATTCATCCTTGATTGTGCTGTCTTGCAACAACATGCATCCTTGATTAAACGTATCTGTAGCACAATCAGAATGAATGTGCTACAGATACATAAAAGCAAAAGCTAAGCGTGGAGCTTTATCGCGCGGGTTGGCGTAATGCGTAGCACAATCAGGGATGAATGTGCTACAGATACATAAAATACAAATATAAACATATAACTTCATCGCGGTTAGAAAACCGAACATACCAGGGTGGACGCAAGGGACAAAAAAGGTTAGATGCATTCCACCCTATCCATCTGATAACACCAAAAACCTCTTATACTGTTGCATCCACTAATTAACCAATTCAAATACAACAGGAAGTTCAAGTCTTATACTGTTGCCTTTCTGTCCATCAGGAAATGGTGGATAAGGCTCAGCATTTTGCACTGCTGCGAGCGCAGCGTTATCCAAAACACGTGATCCAGACGAATTTGAGACCTTCGGATCACGGATTGTACCATCTCTGAGTAACGTAAAACGGATAGTCGTTGTCGATCCATCATCTAAACTACGAACATTTGGCGGTAAACGTTGCTCCTCTCTAATCCGATCACGTACCTTTCTCAGGAATTCTGAGAAGGACTCCTTTGTTTCACCAAAACCTGCTGCGGACAACCCAAGATCAGCAGTTTCGCCAAAATCCATTACAGCTAAACTTGATCCCATATCCATTTGGGTTGTTAATCCGGTCGTTTCAAATTTTGGCATCTCAAACTTTGGAACAGTAGAAACGATTTTCACATGTCGTGTTGTTTCCATCATACCTTTACCTGTGCCTAATACGTTTAATTGTATTACGTTGTCTGATGGTGGGTCAGAAACCGACATCGTAAAACTTGCAGGTCCCAATGAGAGGTTGGTATTCATTGAAACAGTATTGTTCTTAGGCACGCGGATTTGAACGGCTTTTGGTTTAACCAGTTTCTGAGGTGCACGAGGTGGGGATGTACGTCTTGTTTGAGGAGGCGGCGCGTCTACGACTACACTTTGGATTTTATCCTCATTCATCTGCAAGACTGTCTGTTTAATAAACCATACGGTTAGGACGACAAGTGCGACAGCGTGTAACCCAATTGCACACCCAAATGCAAACTTTCGTGCTTTTGCCTTCCATTTTTTGCTTGCTTGCCGATTTTCACGTTGTGCATCTACAAATGTGATTGAAACTTCTGCAGCTTTTTCAGATGCCACTTTTCTGGCAACATTTGGTGCTTTTACACCAGATCTGTTACTGGCTGCCAATTTTTTTCTTAGTTTTTCTCTTTTCCGCTTTTTTGACGAATAAATAGAGAGTGCGTGATTCATTCAGTTTAGTCCTCCCAGATTTTGGAATGGCATGTAAGTTTGCCTATAGTATACGCTTAGGTTTAAGATGAAGTTATCTCATCAATAACCCTTCTGTAAACAGTATGAAATTCAGTGAACGAGGTTCAGTCATCATAACTTAGCAGTTTATATCTGTTACCCTTGACGACAACAGAACCAAGAATTTCCAACTCTTTATGTTGTCCTTTGTAATTCTTAAGTGTTAAGACGGTGCCCCGTTTTAGTTGGAAACCGTTGTAAGTTTCCGTCGGTTTTTCAAAACGGATGTCTACAAAACTTAGGTTGAAACCTCCGTAACGTTCAATCCACCTTCTCATCCCGACGGTACATTTTTTATTTAGGTTTGACCAAGCAAAATCTGGAGAAAAAGTTTTCTTTGGAAATGCAGGATAAACCCAAGAGATATACTCGCTCCGTTGAACGCGTAGCTGGTCTAACTTTTCAATGTCCTTCTGATTTAAAGCGTCAACGACTGCCAGACCAATTTGATCTGGCGAGTCGAGACTGTTTTCCCATACTTGGTGCTGACACCCTATCCAACAGCTGCTAAACAGGACAACTGCAGTCGCAATGTAAGATAGGTTGCACCAAGCAGAGATTGTAGTACTACGTTCTTTAGTTCCGTGCACTTGTTGTCCAACCTGTCGTCCAATTGTTGGCTGCGCTTACACCACCGATAAAATTGACAGCGTCAAAAAACCCGTCTGATGGCGGGGTTGCTGGTGTAACGACAGATGACCCGGAACTGGATGTGAAATTGGGATTATTCTTGTTGAATGGGTCAACAAGGTTTGCATCCGTTTCTACATTACCAAGTCCCTTTGCCCATCCAGCTTCGTCAAAACCGTCATCGTTACTTCCTTCACCTGTTTCATCCCCAAAGTTAGCGAGTCTATTATTGAAAAAGGTACTGTTCTTGACAACTAAGTTTCCATCATTGGCTTGCTTGTGAGATGATTCAGTATTGACATCAAGACCGACCTTGTTGAATCCTGTGACGATAAAGTTTGCATACATCCCTGCAGCACCCTCACGTATCAACATACCGTTATCGCTTTCGGGTCCATCGGGATCGCCAACTAATGTAACATTGTATATCGTTGGGGTTGAACGCGGCTCTGCTTCGTTGTTTTTGCTGCTGTTATCATTTTCAAAACCGTTGTCAGCGTCGTCCCCGTAGTGTTGTGCGACCCAGAATTGACCTTTACCTGTCCAACCATCTGTCCAGTCGAATGAATCATCGCGTGCCCCTGTTACAAGAGCGTACTTAAGGCCGACTGTCCCACCGAACATTTCAATGCCGTCGTCTTGGTTCATGTGTACCTGGACATATTCAATGACAGTGCCGGAACCGACACCTTGTAATGCGATACCGTTCAATTCGTTATCAGGGCTGAATTCAATTCCTGCGTATTCAACACGCACATACCGTAATACGCCACTGTTATCATTCGGATCATCACCGCCAAATTCGCCTGTATCACCTTCTCCTGAGGTAATCCCTTGATTTGTAGGTGCTTTTCCGTTGATAATCAGTCCGCCCCACTGTCCACGAGCGCGTTCTCCAATTGCGGCATCACTTGTCATTACGATTGGGGCATCTGCTGTTCCATCTGCCATGATCTTCCCGCCTTGGGCAACGATGAGCGTGCCATTTTCTGCTTGTTCACCATAAATCGTGACACCAGGTTCAATCGTTAAAGTAGCACCATCTTCAACAAACACGGCACCCCGTAACAGATAATCATAATCACTTACAAGTTCTCTGTCTTCTGTTATTTTGCCCTGCAGGACAACCACTTCTCGTCCATCAACGATAAACGTTTCCTCTACAACAGAAACATCAACAGGCTCCTCATCATCGCTACCACAACCGACAATGATCAAAGAGAATGCCAGACTGAAAACTACGACTATTTGAAACAAATATATAAAATGTCCCTCTTTCCTTACGGATTTTAGGGGTGATGATAAATTTGACATTAGCTTAGTTTAACTCCTTTTGAAATTTGAAATTCTGTTCATTTTCGTTATCTTAAATAGACCACAACCCTTTGTATAACGGTCACTCCTATCAAAATCTACGTCATAAATGATACTGGTTAAATGTTGCAAAATACTGACAAGGTTTTGACTTTTTACCATCAAATTCGTTACCCTGACGTACTGGATTTATTATTGTAAATTATAACTAATTCCGAGCGAGAACGATCTTCCTATTCTATAACTGACAGATGTCGCATCTCCCTGTTTGAAATGCACATCTGGGTCAAGTAGATTCTTTCCAGAAATACTAAATTTGTATGAATTTGCGAACGTCCTGCTAAAACTCATATCTAACTGTCCCCTCGGTTGTTCAAACACATCGGGTGCCCCGTGGTTTCCAACATCAGAAAGTCTTCTGCCATAGATGTTGTATGCTATGGAACTTGAAATACCCCAGTTCGGTTCTTCGTAACCAATAGAAATATTGATGATGTATGGACACTGTCCTTGTAATGGACGTTCAGATGATGTTTGGATACCGACATCTTCAGGCAAGACGACTCTTGAAGTAATAAAGGCGGCATTTGTATTTATGGAAAATGCTCTTAACTTGGACGTGATAACACCTAAGTTCTGCCTTGCTTCAAGTTCTATACCGTAGTTGTTTGCACCTTCTGCGTTTTCATAAGTAATACGTACTTCAGCTTGGGGTTGGATAATCTGTTCAATCGGTTTTTGAAATCTTTTATAGAAAGCACTGATGGCTACAACACCACCCGTTGTGTCTGGGAAAACTTCCCACCGAAAGTCGTAATTGTCAATCAACGTCCGTTCTAAGTCTGGATTTCCGAGGATAGTTCTACCACCGACAAAATCGGTAAATTCAAACGGCGCAAGTTCGCGAAAATCGGGACGCGTGACTGTACGAGAAACCGCTACCCTCAAATTCATCCGTTCTGTAAGACGATATGTTAGGTTAGCTCCCGGTAAAAGATCAAGGGTTCCTAAATCCGCCTTGATGGGTACCAAGACTGGAGAAAAAGGATCGTAAGTTGTAACGACCTGTTCAGAGGATTCCAAACGTAATCCTGTCATCAGCTGCCATTTAGGTGTTAGCGGTATATCAAACATAACATATCCAGAATAGATATTATGGTCAGCAAGGTAATTATCTGTCGCAAGTGTGGATTCCCGTAGTTCAAAAACACGCGGGGCAATGTTCTTTGAATCAAATAGTGTTTCGGGTGGTGAGGCGAGGTTTACAGTTGCGTCTACATTGTCTGATGGAAGAAACCTAAATCTTCTAACATCAAAAGATCGCGCCCTATCTCGCATGAGACCACCCAGTTTGAAGAAACCTGTCTGTCTAATAGGGATTGTCATGTCAGCACGAGCATTATATTCATGGTCTTCCAGATCAAAGAAGAATCTGCTACCGCTATGTGTTACGTCTCGAAATGTGTATTGACCTTCTCTATCTTCATAGATTGTCTCGCGTGTGTCGGGTTCATTACGGGCGGCACGTGAGTATGTTAACCGCCATTCTACAGAAAGATCGTTTGGATCATCGTCCTTTTCAGCCTTTTCAACTACAGCATCATCAATAGTTTCCAAGTTTTCTTCCATAGAAACGGTTTTGAGTTGAGGTGTACCGAAATTGAAACCGTGTGTACCAGCCAATTGTCCAGAGAAGAGTTGTCGTTCTACATAACGTAACCGTGCACTTTGCAGGTCTGTATTTCTATCGGCGTTAAAACCTGTCCAAGTACGGGTCTGGTCTTCTGCTGTATGTGTTGTCAGCGTTCGCAAACTCAGACTGTGGTTTGGCGAGAACCGCAAACTCGCATTGACTACACTTCCCCAATCCACTTCTTGCCCGCTCTGCTCAATAGCATAATCGGTAACGGGTGAAAGTGTGTCATTTAGTCCGATTCGGAACGCTTTTCGTACCTGCGTATTGTAGCTATGACTATTACCGTAGGAGATAACACCGAGATAACCGAACTGTTTTCCGAATACTGTATTGCTGTTACCAAAACTGAATTTATACCCTTGGTTTACGGGGACAGTATGTCGTTCCGGGGACCATACGTTTGAAAAGGAACGGCCAAATTCCTGAATTTCTTCACTTGTGAATCCTCTCGTCGTAAAACGTCCGCGTTCTCGGATCGGTATCTCTTCAGCTCTTTCTTGAATGAGTGCAGGAAGTTCTCGTGAACCGTCATCAAATCCCAGAAAGTCGAGAGAACCGCCAGGATATGTCAATCCTTCTATCCCTGTTGCCTGTGTGTTAAAACCTGTAGACATAGAGAGAGACATTGTCAATGCCTCAGGAAAGTCTTTTGTAAAAACTTGAACTGACCCCCCTGCAAATCCTCCCGGTTGATCCGGTGAAAATGTCTTCACAGTTTGAAGACTCGCAAGGAGACTCGCAGGGAAAATGTCCATCGGTACAACACGCCGATTAGGTTCCGGACTCGGGATTTCAACGTTATTCAGCAGTGTATTACTATAACGTTCTCCTAATCCTCGGACAAAAACATATTTGCCACCTACGATACTAACGCCTGTTATACGTCTAATTGCTTGTGCAGCTGACGAATCTGGCAGACGACTGATCTCTTCAGTACTGATGCTGTCTTCAATTCTTGAACTTCGCATTCTCCTTTCAAGAAGACCACGCTCACCAGATTGACTCAAACGCACTTTCATCGTGATGGCGTCTAATTGGACGACTGTCGGTTCAAGCGTAACCCGTATAGGTTCAACAGTCGCTCCGGCGTTGACTTCAATTTCTGATAAAACAGAAGCGGTGTAGAACGGGGCAGACACTTGAAATGAATAGGTTCCAGCAGGTAAATCTAAAGAAAATGTCCCCGTTTCATCTGTTTTTACCTTGATATTTGTGTCTACAACCTTTATAGTTACATCAGGTAAAGGTGTGTCTGTATCAACATCAATGACGACACCCGTGATATTCACGGTTTGCTGTGATTCCTCGGCAATAGTATCCACAGTAGAAAACAATCCTATACTCAATAGAATTAACAACAATCTGATGTAAATGCTTTTCATTTTTCCTCTTAATTTAACTTGTTTGTTCTAACATTATGTTCTTCATTCTTAAAGCAATTTCCAATGGTGCAAAAATTCTAACTTCAGAATGAAACAAAATTGTGATATTTCTTTGGCAAATACAAGAAATTAAATCAAACTCGGTTTTTAATGGCGAAGATTAAAACCTTACTCTGGAGACACCCTTTCATGCTCAAGGAATTATTAAGGAAAACGACACACCTTGCGGGGTTCTTTATACCCTTAATTTATATCGTTCTGGATAAGTCAACGATGATATTTATTGCAGGTGCTTTGGTAGGAATTGCGCTGATTGTAGAGTTTCTAAAATGGGTATCTGAAAGTTTCAGGGAGCTGTTTTTTCGCTTCTTTGAATTTATTCTACGTAGACATGAACGCAAGGGTGCAATTACCGGAGCGACATATTATATTATCAGCACGTTTCTATGTATTGTAATCTTTCACAAACACATCGCAATAGTAAGTATCTTCTTTATTGTCTTGGGGGATACAGCTGCTGCTTTAGTGGGTAAGGCATGGGGACGTATAAAACTCATTGGTAATAAGAGTTTGGAAGGGAGTATAGCCTGTTTTATTGTATGTGCTGTGATTTCGTTGTTCTGGATTGACCCCGTTGTCGGACTTACAGGTGCATTTGTAGCAACTCTTGCTGAACTACTTCCACTTCGTATTGATGATAATCTGACTGTGCCGTTAATTTCAGGCGCGGTGATGCAGGTTATGGTAAGTAATCTAACTTTTTAATTTACAGGTGAGAGGACTACGGCTTTTGCTTAGCCATACGCGAACTACGAAGCTACGAATCATTTACCTTGACAAATCACTCATAA
Organism: Candidatus Poribacteria bacterium; assembly: GCA_965205065.1. Classification (GTDB taxonomy): domain Bacteria; phylum Poribacteria; class WGA-4E; order WGA-4E; family WGA-3G; genus MSPOR6. The sequence goes on from CBDBFT010000001.1 coordinate 1,860,665, forward strand.
TAACGCGATACTGTGTATAAGCAATTCAATATGTATCATAAGAGGATAACATAATGATAGACAAACATGATTTTACCATTGAAAAAATAAAGATTTCACCGGTCAATATTGATGCTGAAGATGAAGCAGGTATTAGAGAAACTATATTGAAACTGGCTCATGGACATAAGAAAGGAGAGACTGAGATAGAGGTGTTCAAAGAATTTTCGTCTACGTTGGAACAAGCATTCGGCGCGCAGATGTCTTTGTTTAACTTTCATTCAAATGATTATAAGTCATGGAGACTTATCCTTCCGACAGATGGTAGTTTTGATGACTCACCTTCAAAGATTTCTATCTCGTTTCATATCCAACGTGTAGAAGCCCCTAATTAATCATATCAAGGAACCTCTATGATTTGTCAACTTGCTGGAATTGCACAACCAAAAGATACGGATGTTCTTTGAAAATATATGAGCCTTGAAAAATTTGTGAGTCTTTTAGATACAAGGAGCCTCTTCTTTACAAGAGCAGACAAGTTTGAGGATCCTTTTGAAGGATTCACACCACTATCAGTAACTGAGTATTATAAACACAATATTGATAACATTGCTACTTTTGAGATGCTTCAAAAAAATTGGCACAAATATACCTTATGTAGTTGTTGGCACAATGCCCCAGAAGAATCCATGGCAATGTGGGAAAAGTATCACATGCATAACAGCGGGATTGCTATCAAAACAACATTTGGTGATTTTAAAGGATGTTTGAGGAATGAGTATGATATATTTCTTGGTAAAATAGAATATATAAATCACTATGAGTACCAAGTACCACAGAATCTAAACGAAATGAGTATGTTATATACGTGGTATTTTCATAAGAGAAAACCTTTTGAATATGAACGAGAATTCCGCGCAATTATTGGAAACTTGCCGTCATTTTTGAGGAATCATATTGATAACCTTGGTAATCTTAAAAATCAAGATACAACCTTAGAGAAAATTGAATTCCCAGATACTTGCGAAATTGGACTTCCTTTTAATGTTGATGTAAACCTGATGATTGGCGAACTCATAACATCACCATACAGTGAGAAATGGATCACAGACGTGGTCAGATCTGTCGTCCGCCAATACGGTTTTGATTTCAACGTTAATCCTTCGAATATTTTGGATGATCCATCTGAATAGATCAATAGGCTGACAGATTAAATTAAACGAGAGTTCTACTTACACACGTCTACTCCTCTGTCTGTCCTGCTATAGCCGAAGCACGGGCACCCACACCGAGTACACCAAGGAATCCCTCCGAATCTGTGTGGTCAAAATCCCCAATATCTTCCATTGATGATGTCTCCTCCGAATATAATGAATGCGGCACCCCACTCGCAGCATGAAACGATACGTTCCCTTTGTATAGTGCCACCGTTATCGTTCCAGTCGCTAAACGGGTCAACGGTTCAATTGATGCAAGCATCGCCTGTGTAGCAGCATCAAACCAATACCCTTGATATATCTGCTCAGCGATGGTTGTGGAAATCGCAAAATGTTCTATATCATCAGGAACATCTTTATGATGGACACCCATCCCTGGTGTGATAAACCCAGCCGGTGTCTTCAGTGATTCTAACCGAATAATTTCACTTTACTTGGCAATCTGTGTTTCATCCAATAGGGTGCGTAAAGTTATTGTCATTGCATCTTTTGTAGCACATTCTGTTAGATTGTGCATCTTTGAAACCGATCAATGCCATATAATGAACCAAAATCCCTTCCGCGTCCACCGCGTCCTCCGTGTCTTCCGCGATTCAGACAAATAGAGGACAAAAACTTTACACACACCTTATAATATAGTACTTGACAAAGCATTAGTCCTGTTATGACAGTCAAAAAAACAGCCATGGACAAACACAACATATCTCTTGATTTTTTTGTAATCAGGTGCTACCCTATATAAAAATTCGTAGGAAGCAATACAATTCAGTGGGGTAGCGTACAGGCTGCTCCATAGGCGTCAATTTATTGATGTTACCAGGCCGGTAGGTTCGGTTTCCTAACCGAACCGGCTTTGCACCATCAAATCATTAGTAGCAAATGTAGAGGAGAATGAAAGGATTCAGACAGTGAAGCGAATAAGTGCATTCTTAACAAGATATATATATGCCGTATTTTCTTGTCTTTATCTGTTTATAGTCGGATTCCTTTTCAAGCAATACAATTCAAAACCGCGTCAATTTATTGATGTTACCAGGCCGGTATCGATCATTAGTAGCAGATTTGTGCCCAGTTCGGTTATGTTGAGAAAACGCCAACCCCTATTGTCCCAAAGGTTGAATTAGCTGAGGTTGTCTCAGAAGATATCTCCATTCAGGTACGTGAGCCTATCGCCATTGATGGTAATATTTCTCTTGCCGAAATTGCTGTTATGTCCAAATTGGTGAAACGATATAACCCGCATAGACTCTTTGAGATCGGTACGTTTGATGGACGCACAACACTGAATTTGGCAGCAAACGCTTCTGCAGGAGCTGAAGTCTACACCCTTGACCTACCGAAGGATAAACTATCCGAGACAGACCTGCCATTAGAAACTGGCGAAGAAAAATATATTGATAAGACAGAATCAGGCGTAAGATTTTTGGGGACTGATTGTCAGCAGAAGATCACCCAATTGTACGGTGATTCCGCGACCTATGATCTCTCTCCATTTTTCAACACGGTGGATTTTATATTCATAGACGGTTCTCATTCATACCAATATGTGTTGAATGATTCAAAACGGGCACTCGAATTATTGCACAACGGACAGGGTGTGATTATATGGCACGATTACGGTAAACCGTGGTGGCCAGGACTGACGACTGCACTAAATGAGATGTATTCAGCGGGAAAGGAATTCAAAAACATCCAACATATTCAGGGAACGTCTTTGGTGTACTTAGTAATTGACGATGACTGTGACTGATGTATCGGTTAGTGAAGTCATCACATCTACTCTTCCGTTTGTCCTGCTATTGCAGAAGCACGGGCACCCACGCCGAGTACACCAAGGAATCCCTCCGAATCTGTGTGGTCAAAATCCCCAATATCTTCCATTGATGATGTCTCCTCCGAATACAATGAATGCGGCACACCACTCGCAGCATGAAAAGCCACGTTCCCTTTGTATAGTGCAACTGTTATCGTTCCAGTCGCTAAACGTGTCAACGGTTCAATTGATGCAAGCATCGCCTGTGTAGCAGCATCAAACCAATACCCTTGATATATTTGCTCAGCGATGGTTGTGGAAATCGCGTCATAATGCCGACGTGCCCGTCTATCTATGATGAGCTGGAGTAGAAACGCATAGCATTTACCTAACAGTTCCATCCCAGGTGATTCATAGACTCCACGACTCTTGATCCCAACAAATCTGTTTTCAACCGTATGTATTCCGATACCGATACCATTTTGTCCACCAATTCGGTTTGCTTCATTCAGACTCATCAGCGGAGTGCCTGGAGAACCGTTTATCTCTACTGGCGTTCCACGACTAAATGTCACTGTAAAATATTCTATATCATCAGGTGCATCTTTAGGGTGGACCCCCATCCCTGGTGTAATAAACCCAGCAGGTGTTTTCAGTGATTCTAACCGACCTGCTTCGTGTGTCAATCCTAATAAATTCGCATCCGTAGAGTAAGGTTTTTCGTGTGTAGCCGTAATCGGTAAATTATGTTGTTGACAGTAATCAATCATCTCTTTTCTGCCGCCGAATTTTATGAGGAATTCGGGGTCTCGCCATGGGGCGTACACAGAAAAGGCAGGATTAAGCATGTTTGTTGCCAGTTGAAAACGAACTTGGTCGTTCCCGCGTCCTGTTGCGCCGTGTGTTAATATAGAGATATCCCGTTTCTCCATCTCCGGTAATAGTGCTTTCACGGTGACATGTCGTGCGATGCCAGTTGTGTTCCAATACCCTCCTTCATACATCGCTTGCGTTTGGATTAGACGGATACCCGCTTCAGCAAGTGCGTCCTTTGCATCAACCATCACCGCTTCTTTTGCGCCGCATACCATCATGCGTTCTCGGATTTCATCAACGTCCCGTTCATCAGGTTGTCCGAGATCCGCTGTGAAACAGACGACATTAACACCGTTATCAACTAACCATTTTGTGATTGTGCAGCTATCAAGTCCACCAGAGACCGCAGCCCCAACAGTTTTACCTTCTAATGTTTTAATCTTCATAGATGAGATTATAACATAATTTCACTTTACTGGCAATTTGTGTTTCATCCAATATTAACATTTCTGTTGCTTTTTCGGTTAGGAATCGTTAAAATACCTTAACAAAAAAGGAGTAGAACTATGGTAGAACTATCACGAGATGACATTGATTTTTTTAAAAATCAAGGATATTTGATAAAACGAGAAGTCCTAAACCCTGAACTGATGGAACGCGCACGTAGTAGACTATGGGAAGGTGCACCTGACGGAAGAGTGCGCGAAAATCCTGATACATGGACAGGTCCCTTCAAACCCGAAGAGGAAAACGAACATAATTCTAACCGAAGAAAAGGATTTCGCTGGAACTACAGAGAACCCGGCAGTGAAGCCTGGATGGTCAAATTGCTGGCTACGGATCCTAATGTGTGGCACATGGCTGAACAGTTCTTAGGTGAAGGTAATCTCGTTGAACCAGCAGGCGTACGCGGGATATATTGCACACTCCCTTATGGCGACGTTCCAAAAAAATCCATTGGATGTCATGTAGACGCCCACCCTTTCCATCTTGGAGTCGTCGGTTACATTGATGATGTGCCACCAGAAGGCGGGGGATTTACCGTGTGGCCCGGTAGTCACAAAGTCTTCTATTATGACTACAAGTCACAATACAAACATGAGCCGACACCACAATACGACGTAGATCGGGAACGGATCAGTAGAGAACCCGGGGTAGACTGTCACGGAAATGCAGGAGACATTGTATTTTGGCATCATCGTATCGGACATGCAGCGGGACATAACTATTCACGCCAAATACGACAAGCAGTGCTTTACGACTTTAGAAAAACGGAATTATCCGAAACCCAAGAAGAACCACCTAATGAGGATATGTGGCGGGATTGGCCCGGTATCAAAGCGTTAGAAAACTAACGAAGATCTAAGGCATTAGGTCTATAGAAATATGTTGCGGGACTTCTGGCACTCCCGCGGGGGGCATTGCGATTCTTTGTAGCACATTCATCCTTGATTGTGCTTCTTCTACAACCATCTTATGCGTCAATTTATGGCTCTTCCCTCTTCTTGGCAGGCTATATATAAAACCGATTTTATCCTCATACCTTTCGCACCGCTGGTGCTTCGGTTTTCGTGTGACACGTTTTCTTCTATACACCTTTCGCACCGAAATCAACGCTATGAATGCGCGTATGGCATTCAGCGGGGGCTGATATATGATTTTCCAAAGCCTCAGAGAGGCGAAAGGTGTATAGTCCGCATTGATACAAAACTTTACACACACGTTCTCTATCTTTAGGGACAGAAAACTTACACACCCGAAGAAGACATCTCTTGTGAATAGCATCTTGATACACAAACTCAACAATCCGCGCAATCCGTGTCATCCGTGATAATCCGCGATTCCGACAAGTTAAGCAACATTTTTCTATAAACATATCGTCCCTACCAAATCAACTAATATATTTTGTAAAAATGATTTTACAAAATCCAAAACGATCAGGACCTACGCATAATCATTCAAGTGTGGGTAAAACACGATTTTCCTGTTCGTATAATTCGGCAACAGAACAAAATGCATCAATGGCGTTGCCTATTGCGTCATCTAACGTATCGCATTCAGTTATTAACTCAGGTAACTGCTCACACGTTATCGTAAATCCTCCCTCTGGCTGTTTTTCAAGTATAAGGGTTAACCTATGTTTCATAATATCTCCCCTATGTGGTTATTGGTAGGTATTTTTTACAATTTGTGCAAATTATCATACTTCAGAATCACGGATTTTCGCGGATGACGCGGATGGACGCGGATAATGTTTTCGCACTCCCTAAGTCTGTTTCCAAAAGAATAGGTCAGTGAGATAAAGCCTCTTAAAATCCGCGAAATCTGTGAAATCCGTGTAAATCTGCGATTCAGCACTCTATTTGTCAGAACGAACTTCATTGCTTCTCGTAATATAATTATTCAATTGCCGTAAAGCACTACCATCATCCATAACCGATTGCACACGCTTGATGGCATCACCAGGGTCAGGGCAGATACCTAACAGATAATCCACCATTGCAGAATTGAGGAGAATCCTGTCATAGATATGTCCTTTCTCTCCAGACAGTGCTGCCGTGCCTGCCTTTACGAAAGCATCCGCACTTACAGCCTCTGGACGCGGATTAAGCCTATAATCAAATCCAAATTCGCTCGGATCTATATCCAGAGCAAAATCTTTCCGTTGATTGTCAACACGATGGAATCCCTGTGAATAATTAACCGCCATTCTATCCGCTGTAGAAGGTTTACCGAGTCGCAACGCATAATGACTTGTCCCCTCCTCACCTTTCACAGCAACCGCAGCATTAAACCCACGATCCCAAGCTAATTGCAACAGCGGCTCCTCATAACCTATATGGTAATAACCCAGCACCATATAATTATCCCTTCGCGCAGAAAAGAACTGTTGCGCTTTCTCAGTTGCTGCCCAGGGCGGACGTTTCTTTATATGGACACGCATCTCACGAACACTGTACGCACCAGGTGAATACTCACGTTGACTGATATAACCAAATCCTACACTCTTATCACTGATGAGGGATGCAGTCTGATCAAGGTTAAGGTCTGTTCTCGCACCCAATGCAGTTAAAATTGCTTCCTCCGTAACACCATTTTTGGGTGGCATCAGATCAACACCATGTAAGAGTGAACGTTCTCCCAACGCTGCGCGGACAGCCGCGACAAATAGAGTAGGACGGAAATTGCGGGTCGCACCATCGTAGGGTTGTCCGAAGTGTGTCAACGTATCAACATCAATCTGTCTAATGTGTTCAGGATTGAAATACGCATCAAGATACCCTCGAACCTCTTGATATGTCTCTCTATTCATGCGTTGTCCGATAAGCGCAGCAGCCTTTAACGCGGGTTTAACCTCATCAGTAAGGATCAACTCACACATCTGACGTGTTTCTGCATAACCGATATGTTTTCCTCTGAGTATCTTCTCCAGAGCAGAAACAACAAGGAATTCTGTGGGATTGTTAGGAACATACCCAAGCTCAGGATGTATGATGAATTTAATCTCATCAGGCACGCGAGATAACAGAGCGGATTCGTACTTCTGAAAAGCTTCCGTTTCTGCTTCACTCCACTGTGTTGACTCAGGAAAATCTTTCCGGATTGTCATCGCGACGAAAAACGCGCCCATCTGTGCTTCAGAAACCGTTTCATCTACAGGTAATTCATCGTTTAAGGACCGCAATATCGTATCTAAAACCACATCAGGTTGAGGTCCGTCGTTAGGTTTCTTACCTAAAGGTCTTGTCTGATGTGGACCTGTGCAGACTCTCGCTTGTGCTTCAAGTAATTCTTCGTTTGGACCTGGAAAATCTGGGGTATACATGCGTCTGTTCCTAATTCCTTGTTTTATTTTAGATGAGTATAATATATCACATGAGATAGATATAGTCAAATTTTACTGTATAGTCATAAACACATTCTTGCACTATCGTCAGACTTTTGCTATAATTGTAAGCACTTTAAGTTCCTATACTATCGGACCTAACTATTAGGAGAAACTGTTGACACACGAAAAGCGGACATCTTCAGATCACTCACTGTCTATCTGCACACTCGGAGCAGCACAACACGGGAAAACGACTTTGACTGCAGCGATTCAGAAGGTTGTGGCAAGAATCGGGGCAATTCATTCAAATGGTAAAACCGAATTCATACAGCAGATGCCTTCACACTTTCCACTCAGAAAAGGCGTCAGTATTACGTATCGCGAAATTGATTATGAAACCAGTGGGAAGTTCTATAAGCAAATTGACTGTGATACGCATCTGGATATTGTAAAAATGCTTGTGAACCGTTCTTTCGGTATACAAGGAGCAATATGGGTAGTCGACGCTTTTGAAGGTGTTACTGCTGAATCGATAGAACACATCCGACTTGCACATCACATCCAACTACCAAACATAATTTCATTCCTCAATACCCATAATATCACTGAAGATGATGAGCTACAAGATATATGTCAACAAGAGATGCGTGAATTACTTACCGAATACGGATGGGATGAAAACAACAACCCTATCATCGTAGGCGATGCAAATAGGGCTCTAAAATATAAAGGAGATAGAACAGGATCAGAACAGTGGAAACCAATTGTCAATCTGATATTTGCGTTGAATCGATATATGCCTACGCCTATCAACACTGGCAATCTTCATCTCATTATGCCGATCTATGAAATCGTTGAGGAATTGAAGGAACGCGTCACTGTACGTGGCGATGTGGTTCAAGGTCATCTATCAGTCGGACAAGCAGTGGATATAGTCGGAAAAGGAGACCGAATCAAGACAAAGTGCCTCGGTACAAAAGATAGCGACGTAGTAGTTGAATCTGAACCTGATTGGATCTCTGTTGGACAAGTCTTGTGTACCCCTAAGACCATTAAAGCACACACTGATTTTGAGGCAATCATCTATCTACTGACACAAGAGGAAAGTGGAACACATATACCCATCATTGAAAACGACAAACCTATGATACATCTATGGGGAATTGATGTTACCGCACATCTACATCTCCCATCCGATTTACCAATTATTTCACCTGGCGAGAATGCACACGTATCCGTAGAACTTGAACTCCCACTTGCTATGGAAGTTGGGACACGTTTTGAGGTGAAGAAAATGGGGACATGCATCGGAATTGGGGTTGTAACTTCTATTTTCTAACGCGCAGCAGCAATCGCATCACACAATGCAAGGTCACCCGTGTATAATGCGCGTCCGATGATCGCACCGCTTGCACCTATCCTCTTAAGATTTTCAACATCGTCAAGCGACGTGACCCCCCCAGACGCAATAACATCTGCTGATACAGCATTGATTATATCAGCAGTCGCTTCCACATGGGGACCCTTTAGCATGCCATCACTTTTGATGTCAGTATAAATAACCGTTTGGACTTCCGCCATTTCAATAGCGAATTCCACAGCAGTTTTTTGTGATACTTCTAACCATCCGTGTGTAGCAACCCTACCGTCCTTAGCATCAATACCGATTGCGATGCGTTTACCGTGCTTCTCACATGCTTCCCTTACCAAGGATGGCTGTTTAAGCGCAGCGGTTCCTAAAATCACCCTGTCAACACCTAATGTTAATATGCTCTCAATCTGTTCAATACTGCGAATGCCACCACCGAGCTGAACAGGTATAGAAACTTTGGCAACGATTTCACCCACAATGTCAAGGTTAGCAGAAACCCCTTGAAACGCACCATCAAGGTCAACAAGATGTAGGTATTCTGCCCCTTCTGCTTGCCACTGTTCTGCCATATCAACAGGTGAATCAGAGAAAACGGTTTCCTGTTCGGCGATACCTTGAACAAGATTTACACACTTGCCATCACGTAGATCAATTGCTGGGAGTATTTGCATCAATATCCTTTCTTATTCCTCTTTGAAAATTCCGAGTAATCGTAGTTGTGCTATAGAAATAATCGCAATGATAATAAAAAGCACCCATCCAATCGTTGCTGCGTAACCGAGACGCATGAATTGAAAGCCGTTCTTATACAGATACATCACGATTGTGGTGCCAGCGTCAGCAGGTTCACCACCATTCGTTAGAATAAAAGGAAGATCAAAAAGCTGGAACGACCCAATCATGGATACAACAAATACGAACGCTATAACAGGTTTGAGAGAAGGTAACGTGATATGTATAAAGCACTGCCACCAATTTGCACCATCAACAGCTGCCGCTTCATATAATTCCTGCCGAATACCTTGTAAACCCGCCAAGAAATAGATCATATTGAAACCTGCCCACTGCCATACACCCGTCAGAATCACCGCTGGCATCACGTATCTACCTTCACTTAACCATCCGATCTCCTTGCCAAAAAGCAGAAATTCGTTGTTAATTAATCCCGCACGTTGGTCAAATATCAGATTGAAGATAATAGCGACAAACACCCCCGCAACGAGAACAGGAGCAAAGAACGCAAGTCGTAGGAAGTTCTTTCCCTTGACATATTTTGAGTTGAGAAGAATCGCAAGAAACAGAGCAATCGGCAATTGGAGGATGAGTGTCCCTAAGGCAAAATATGTCGTGTTCCACAGAGATTTCCAGAAGACCGGATCGCGTAAAAGATCCGTGAAATTATCTAAACCCATGAAAATCTTACTTTGGAAACCGCGCATCTCATAAAAACTCATGATCAGTGATGAGATTAGCGGATACCCCATAAAAACAACAAATAGCAGGAAAAACGGTGCTATAAACAGATAGGGGGCAATCTTCTGCTGTCGGTTCCAGAAACGATGTCTAATGGATGTCGTTTGCATCTATAATTCCCGTAATAATACTCTTGAAATTATACCATTTCTAAATGAAAATGCCTCTTTATTGTAGCACATTCTGTTAGATTGTGCCGTTCTCCGTTTCATTTCTAACAGCCCATAATGAGAGAAATATTAATAGAAATGGTATTAGTTTTGACCCCAACGTTCTTGGTCTTTCAAAATGATGGAACGCACTTTATCGGCAACCTCCGTTAAAGCGTGTCGTGGGGTCTGTTTTTCTGTAACAGCATTGAAAATTGCATCGTTCAAAAGATCCGCAGCTTCCGACCAATACGGGTTCTGATAACGTGGCGGTAAATCCGGGGCAAGATCAATAAACAACCTGCCAAGGGGTTGACCGCCTAAGTACGGATCAGGCTCACTATAGATCGGGTTATCCCAAGCAGCCTTGAGGGGTGGTATAATACGAGTTGTTTCATAACGATTTATCAGACCCGCTTTGTCAAAATATGCAAATTTCAGAAACTCCCACGCTAATTCTGGATTCTGACACTGTTTTGTAATGCCAACCATCGTCCCGCCTCTCGTCGTGGTTCTTCTGCCACCAAGTTCCCATGCTGGCATCGCAACTGCCTTCCATTTACCCGACATCTGTGGCACTTGACTCTTAAGGATACCGACATACCAATCTGGCGCAAGTATTGAAAGTATCCTCCCGTCTTGCATTGCTGCGAAATTGCTCGGATCACCATGCCAAGTACCGTAAACAGGTGTAGCGATTCTATGTTCGTTGAATAGAGAGGTAAAGAACGTTAATGTATCAATTGCAATATCGCTGTCAATAACAACATCTCCTTCAACATCAAAAAAGCCTGCTCCTCGTTGCAGTAGTAGGTTAAAGTAATCACTTTCGGTGCGTCTATCCAGAACAATTGCGTATTGGTCATTTTCACCGTCTCCATCCAAATCACGCGTTGCTTTCTTCCCCGCAATTATGAAGTCATCCCACGTCTCTATTTCAGTCATCTCAACACCAGCGGCTTTGAAAAGGTCATCTCTGTAAAGCAAGACGACAGGATGTAAATCGTGTGGTAACCCGTATATCTTTCCACCGTAAGACCACGGGGTGAAACGACTTACGACCAGTTTCTCCATCCAACCTTCACGCTCTAAACGAGGCTTAAGATCCACGAATCCGATCTCATCAATAGCACCTTTCAGGAAACGACCAATTAATGTAATCTCTACTTCAACTATATCCGGTGCACCAAAATCTGAGAGCAGCGCAGTCAATAATTTGTCGTGCATTGACCCGCCATAATTAATCAGTTTAATATTGACACCCGGATGGAGTGCTTCAAAGACAGGAACACGCGCTTGATATTCCTCGTAATGTGTATTAGCGAAAATCCAAAATTCAATACTCTCATCCTTCTCCTCAGTAACTGAAAATATGAATGCGGATGTAATGATGAAAAGGACCAGCATCACCATCGGACCTTTGCCGAGTGGGAAACTATCACTATCTATAAGTGTCAATTTGTGATTTCCTATACTCTTAATAGTAGTAGGCACTCTCCGAGTGCCGTCTCTTCATAATAGTAGTAGGCACTCTCCGAGTGCCGTCTCTTCGTAATAGTAGTAGGCACTCTCCGAGTGCCGTCTCTTCATAATAGTAGTAGGCACTCTCCGAGTGCCGTCTCTTCATAATAGTAGTAGGCACTCTCCGAGTGCCGTCTCTTCGTAATAGTAGTAGGCACTCTCCGAGTGCCGTCTCTTCATAATAGTAGTAGACACTCTCCGAGTGCCGTCTTTTCATAATAGTAGTAGGCACTCTCCGAGTGCCGTCTCTTCATATTCATTTTTTACTTGACATTTCAGCCTTTAACTATTAAAATTTATCAAATTATCTTTATTTTATCAACTAAGAAGTGGAGGAATATGCTATATGCCTACGTATGACTATAAGTGTCTTGAATGTGAAGTTAAATTTGAAAAGTTCCAAGGCATCAATGATCCAGTCCTTGAAGAATGTCCAGAATGTAACGGTAAAGTTAAACGTCTTATCGGAGCTGGTGGAGGTTTAATCTTTAAAGGTTCTGGTTTCTATATCACCGATTATCGCAGTGAAGGCTATAAAGAATCCGCAAAGAAAGATGAAAAGACTTCGTCAGAAAAGAGCAACAAAGATAAGAAAAACAAGGGAGAAAAGCAAAATAAGAAAGGTGATACAAGCAATCAAGCAAAAAGTCCATCTAAAGAATCTGAATGAAATTGCGGACCGTTGATCATATTGTTCACCATTTTAAAGGAATCCATTGCACAATCATAATCCTAATCCATTAACTGTGTTCCTCTTTTAAGCGGTGTGCTTTACGGATAAGAGCTGTATCTTTAGCGAATTTCAGTGTTGCTTGCACGAGTCCATCTACATGCGATTCCATATCCTTCTCAACTTGGACAATGCGATTCATAAGATAGGGACGGTTGCTCTCCTTAATCGCTTGTCTAATAATTGAGAGTAAGTACATATAGATTGTATCCGCCTCACTTCCCTCTATAGCAATAGCAATTTCAAACGCCTCGTCTAATGAAATCCTCCCAGATTCTATCTTCATTTCGTGGGAGGCCAAAGCATCAGTAATCCGCTGAACAGAAATGTCTGGAATTGGCGCGATGGGTGAGGAAGAACCCGTCGTGTCTTCTGTACGTAAGGGTGTATCCATCCCGAATACTTCTATACACAAAGTACGCCCGAAATCTACAAGGATGTAATGTTGCCACTCCTCAGCACTCATGCGTTCCCAAAACTTCGCTATCCGTTCATCAACATCACCTAAGATTAGTGAGAATGAGGCATATATCTTTGCTTGACGTAACTCAAGGTCTTTACAAAGATCAAAAAGGTTTTCTAATGTCAATTTTCCTCCCTCATAATTAACCAGTTTAGCACAGATTGAGTTTACTATCTAAGATGGGTTTGATAATAGGTATGTGGACTTCATTTTGCCCAAAATATCATTTGCATAGACCCGGTCGGTGCGGTTTCCTAACCGCACCGAATACGAAAAATCTGATTTATCAAACTCACGTTATCTATTTACCTACATCTGAAGGGGTAAAGAAACCGCAGCACTAGATGACATACTACGCGTAACCGCCTCAGTGAACTCCATATATTTTACACCCGTCTCAAAGTCAGTATGTGTTATAACTTCCTTACCACGGATAGCATTAACGAACTCCTCTTCCACTCTCCAACCCCCTTCTTCCGCTGAAGGTATATCTATCTCTTGTAGTTCGTTATCTTCTCTTTGACCACCGAAGAGTCTGTTACCTGAAAACCGTACCGTTCCTTCACTACCAAAAACAAAAACTTCTGGTGCCCCTGCCAATCCTGTAACAGCAGAGACCTGCATGTGAAGTTGTGCACCACAAGCGAGTTCACCAATGACATCAATATGTTCCGGGATGCGTACATTTTGCATCATACCATCAGCATCAGGACGCATTTTGACGAATGTTTTCCCAATAGCCATGACACGTGTCGCTTCGCCAACCCACCGCATCAGTGCTTCGTACCAGATCCCCATACTCATGATATTCATGCCGCTGAAATCCATATCTTGGCGCCACTGTATCGGTGAATCAGCATCTAAAAAAGCACCCCCTGCTCTGACTTCAACTGCTAAGACATCACCGAGATAACCTTCAGCGATGAGTCGCTTGATCGTATAATCAACGCGTAGTGTCATTGGAGAGGGGACAATCTGTGCAGTGAGATGTGTTTTCTGCCGTGCTAACAGACGCATCATGTGTGCTTCTCGTGCGTTCATTGCCATGCGTGCTTCACACATCACGTGTTTATTCGCCATCAGTGCTGCCACTGTAGCGCGGCAATGCATATAGGGCCACGTACCGATGACAATAGCGTCTGTGTCACTATCTTTAATCACATCTTGCCAGTTGTCGTAAATTTTAGAAATGCCGAATTCATCAGCAACACGCTGCGAGGATTCTCTGCTGCGGTTACATACACCTACGATCTCAACACCATCAATCGCTTGTAATCCTGGGATATGTCTTGATTTTGTGTTTCTTCCTGCTCCGATGATACCGACTCGGATTTTTTCTGATGCCACTCAACTTGCTCCTACATTTTATTTCACGTCATAATATAACAAAAATGCAGAAACATGTCAAGAACTGTGTTTGGGCACGTAAAGTTATTGTCCCCAAAGACGTTAATCTAACGATTTTCCCAGGCCGGTAGGTTCGGTTTCCTAACCGAACCGGATCCTTCGCGGAAATCTTTATGAACGCAAGTGCCACAAAGCCGGTTCGGTTAGGAAACCGAACCTACCGATCTGAAATTTATAGCGTAATTCTTCTTCCCGTAAAATCTAAGGCACCTCAATCTTTGAAAACAGCTGCGTAATAATCGTCTCAGTATCAATACCTTCCGCTTCCGCTTCATAACTCAATATGACGCGATGTCGCAAAACATCCATACCAATTGCCTGAATATCTTCTGGTGTAACATAGCCACGTTCCGATAGGAAAGCATGCGCTCTCGCAGCAAGTGCAAGAAATATCGTAGCACGCGGAGAAGCACCGTACTCAATCAACGTGCTAAGGTCCTCTAATTCATATTCCTCTGGAGAACGGGTCGCACAGACAAGATCAACGATGTAGTTTTCCAACGGTTCCGCCATATAGATGTCACGCGTCAACTCACGGAATCTGATAACATCTTCACACGAGACCACTTTCTTTACTTTAGGGATTTTCTCAACTGTCATACGCCGCAGAATCTGCAGCTCCTCAGAACGCGATGGATAGTCAACCTTAACCTTAAGCATAAATCTGTCAACTTGTGCTTCAGGTAACGGGTAAGTACCTTCATGCTCAATCGGATTCTGTGTTGCTAAGACAAGAAACGGATCATCAAGTGAGTGTGTCGTGTCACCGATCGTTACCTGTCGTTCTTGCATCGCTTCAAGCAGGGCACTTTGCACCTTTGCCGGTGCCCGGTTAATCTCATCAGCAAGCACAACGTTAGCGAAAATAGGACCCAAATTAGTATAAAACTCCGCTTTATGCTGATCGTATATTAACGTACCGATCAGATCCGCGGGAAGTAAATCAGGTGTAAATTGAATCCGTTGGAATGACGCATCAATAGTCTTTGCTAATACATCAATCGCAGTCGTCTTTGCAAGACCAGGAACACCTTCTAATAAAATGTGTCCATTGCAAAGTAAACCGATAACCAAACGTTCAAGTAACGCGCGTTGACCAACGATGATTTTACCCGCCTCATTCAGAATCTGCTGTATTTTGCCGCTATCTTCTTGAATACGGGCATTCATCGCATCTAAATCGTAGTTCTGCATCTGTTATATATAGATATTATAAACACCCCCGGTAGGTGTGGTTTCCTAACCGTACGGATATTCTCAGATCCGGTGCGGTTAGGAAACCGCACCTACCAGGGATGTAAAGTAATTATCGATTTCACTATAAAATCAAGTGAAATTATGTAAAGAAAGGTTGCGTTTCACCTTCCTGAAACGACTGTTCAAGCCACGGATCCTTCGTCTTCTGTCTGAATTCAATCACCTTACGTCGCATTTCATTGGCAATATCTTGCAATGCGGGCTCATCAATCAGGTTATTAGATTCAGCGGGATCCTTCTCCATATCAAACAGTGCTTCACGACTTTGATGGACAAAGTCCTTTCGCTGTCGTTCACCCAGTTCTTGTATGTTGTCATTTCGCACTGCTGTCCATGAGATAGAACGAAATAGATCGCTCGGTAGCGGTGTTTCTAACTGATATGCCAAATTGCGAACATATTTATACCTGCGACCACGTAATACACGATACGGATAGTAATTGGTTACTTCGTGGAAGCAGTGAGAGAAGTAGGTTTCCTCCCATTGACCATCCCCTGGATGCGGACTGTCATCTTCTAATACCGGAAGGAGCGACCTGCCTGGGAGAGCTTCTTCTCCGCCGGGGTGTTCAACACCGCACCATTCCAATATAGTCGGACAGAAATCAACCCAATTGACAAGTGCTTGATTCCGTATGCCACGTTTCTGTTGTGTTGGACTTGCAATAAGTAGCGGACAGTGGTGTCCACTATCAAAACTGGACGCTTTTGCACCAGGGAACGGCATTGCATGGTCTGTCGTCACAAAAACAAGTGTTTCATCTGCGCGACCAGAAGCATCAAGCGTGTCTAATGCTGCACCAACCACAGCATCCCAACGGGACACACTTTCGTAATAATCAGCCAGGTCATCACGGACCGCGGGGACATCCGGTAGGAAATTCGGAACAGTAATCTCATCGGGTGCGTAAGAACCCGGTTCAATACCTGCATGTTCCCGGTCATTTCCAAATCCCTTGCCTGCACGATGCGGATAGGTACAGCCAATATGCAAGTAAAAGGGTGTATCCACATTTTGTGAAAGGAATTCGTCAACCTTCTCAGCAACCGATACCGGACTTCTCGGATTTACTTTCGGTTCGTAATCAAAAGGGTAAACACTTTTCGGTTCAACGTGCTTTTTTCCGATACATGCTGTAGCAAATCCGTGTGCCTTTAAAATCTTAGGCACGGATTGCATGTTTTCATGTGTCCGGAAACCGTGAATTCCGTGGCAGTGTCCATATTGTCCATGTGTATGGCTATGTTGTCCTGTTAGAATACATGCCCGGCTGACAGCACAAGAAGGACTGGTACAGAATCCGTAGTCAAAAACAACGCCGCGTTCAGCGAATTCGTCAATACGCGGTGTTCTGATGACTTCATCACCGTAACACCGTGCAATACGACTCCAATCATCGGCTATAACAAACATAACATTCTTAAAGTCTTTGTTCATAATTTCCTTCACTTTAGTTTAAAAGCATCATCACTCAAGAACCGACCAAACGATAGTATTATATAGAATATGACTGAAAATTGCAAACCCTTTGATGAAACATTCAGGAATAAACCTGAAATACTGGCAGGACGCACAAGATAGGCTTGTGATAAGATATCTTGTTAGGCGTATATAGAGTTTCTAAAGTGTTGAGAACGTTCTTAACGATCTTTATCCTTTGTATTCAGACACACCACACCACATGTATCACTTACTCAACTCGGCAGTGATGCCCAATGTTGGCTACTATCATCTTGAGAACTGACGGATCGTTGTTTTTAATAGTATTCCATTTACCCTTTCTTACCGAATTATGTATTTTTTGAGAAAACGCAATTTTTGTAATTTTAACTTGACAAAGAACGTTTAATAGTGTTAAAATAAAAAATCACGATCTAAAGTGATCAGATGATTCAAATTTTGGTGAAGTAGGTCATTGATCTTTAGAGAGTACCGACTCTATTCGCCAGAGGATCACCGAGTCCTCAAAAAATGAGGGATGCGTTGATAACGCCTTGAGAGTACCGACTCTACCTCCAAAGAGCAATAGCAAATTAAGAGGGGAAATAATTTTCCCCTCTCATATCTTGTATTCCAATTTACAATCGGTGAAGTAGGTCATTGATCTTTAGAGAGTACCGACTCTGTTCGCCAGAGGATTACCGAGTCCTCAAAAACTAAGGGTGCCTTTATAATGCTTTGAGAGTACCGACTCTACCTTCCACTATTTATTAGTGGAACGACTTGGGTTAAAAAATGCCAACATGGTGTATCTATATAGATGAAGCAGGGGTTGACGAGCTTAGTCCTCAATTCATTTATGCTACTATTTGTGTTCCTTTTAATTACCAACAAAACTTCTTAGAGTCTTACCCTAAAATTGTTAATCCTTTGGTGGGTACTTCTGGTAAGGAGATAAAATATGGAGGACTTCTTAATACCCTTGATAAAGACTATAAAGAGGAAATCGCACAAGTATGCCAGTCGTTATTAGAGCATTTTCTTCAGATTGAAGATGCTCAGATTATTCGAGTAAAAGCGATAAGAAAACAGATGCAACTAAAAGAAAATAATGATCTCCGCATAGCTCTCTTTAGAAAAACACTTTTGCTCTGTAAGGATTGTTTAGACCCTGATCACCAAGTTATGATTTTGCATGACGAATTACCAGACCGAAAGCAACAGCACGCCTTGCTGAATACGTTCAATTATTTCAATACAGATCTAAGTTTTCAAAACTGTGTCTTTGTCCATTCTAATGAAAATCCGTTCATGCAGTTTGCTGATTTCGTTGCTTCCATCTGCTATAGATATTATTACTTTCAAAAAGCAGAATATAAGAATAAAAAACGTTGTAAATCATTAGTAAAGTCGTTATTTGAGGCAATAGATGATCACAGTCTTCCTATTGTTGAACTCTCCGAATATACGGGTGTTGAAGGTAACCAGCGAAAAAAGGAAGCAGTACAACTCACTAGAGAATACAAAATTGATATTGCTACCGCTTACCAAATAGTAGATGGGAAGTTTACGCTTACCGAAGTGATGCGGCGAAAACAAGCGCGCAACATCCACAGAACACAGAGAAAATGACGATAAGATCAGAACCTGTTCATGATGATGTACTTTGATCTATTTTGGCTGTTTTCTACTGTCTTTATCAACCCGTTCACTTGATACTTTCCAAGAAAATGAACTTTGACCCTATCAAATTAGAACTTTATAAAAACAAACTTACTTCTATACCGGAAGATATGGGTGTGACTTTGCAGCGAACAGCTTTTTCCCTGAGCATCAAAGAACGTCTTGATTTCTCGTGTGCTGTTTTTGATGCTTCATGACAAATGATAGCCCAAACGGCACATATACCTGTCCAATTGGGTTCAATGCCACTATCCGTTTTGGCTGCTAATGAAATTCAACTAAAGAACTTATAGAGAAAGCGATGGATTACACACAACTCCCACTACCACAACAACTAAAGGATGAAATTCATCAGATTCTATCAAAGGCTAATGAAAATGGATACGATTTTGATGATGACGCAATATACCGTAATCTCAATGAACTTACGACAGATGATCCATACACACAGTCCACTTTTGCCCACATTGCCATTCCTCTAATAAATGCATGCCTTAACGCACCAAATCCAGTTGCATCACTAAACAACTTTTCACGGTTCGCTGTGGTGACATTCAGTCGGAACTGGTTATATAAACTACTGCATGATGCACCTTTTCTAATGCCTACAATAACGCATGTTTTTGGCGCGTCTACTTACCTGTCTGAAATCTTGATACGGAATCCAATTTATCTATACGATGTCATTGATGCAAACGTAATGGAAAACAAGAAAACAGGTCAAGGCATGTACGCTGAACTCGCAAGAACACTCAATTGGTTCAATGACATTAACCAAAAACTCCGGATCCTCCGACGCTATAAAAGACGCGAAACCCTTAGAATCGCAATTCGCGACCTATTAAATACCTCAGATGTTGAAACTACCACCCTGGAGATGAGTAACTTAGCCGAAGCTACGTTACAACACTGCTACGAAATAGGACAGGAACAAGTCGTGATACCTAAGTTCGGAACACCACGGAATGAAGAAGGTACTGAGCCGTGCCGTTTTGCGATTATAGCCATGGGGAAATTTGGAGGATATGAACTGAACTTTAGCTCCGATATTGACCTAATATTTGTTTACTCCGACGAAGGGAAAACTGATAAAGGGGTTGACAACAGTGAATACTACGCACGATTGTGTGAGTTTATTATCAACGCAATGAGTGAAGTTACCTCTGATGGTTATGTGTTTCGCGTAGATATCCGATTGCGACCCGAAAGTAGTGCCGGCGTCATAATCAGATCAATGGAAAGTTATGAAAGTTATTACGAAGGATGGGGAGACCTATGGGAACGGCAAGCACTCATTAAAGCACGACCCGTCGCAGGAGACCTGGATTTTGGAGATGAATTTATCCGCATGATACACCCTTTCGTCTACCAACGCTATTTAGATGGGGTGACATTGAACGAGATAAAGGTTGATATCAGGAAAACAAAAGAACGGATTGAACAACGAATCGTTAATGAGAAAACGGATATTGACAAGCACGTTAAACTTGGACCCGGAGGAATACGAGACATTGAATTTACTATACAGTGCCTGCAAATGATACATGGAGGACGACTAAAATCATTGTGCACCCAAAATACATTGGAAACACTGCAATCGTTAAAGGCAAATGAACTGTTGAATCATAACGATGCTGATACCTTAATCAATGCTTATAAGTTTCTCAGAAAGGTAGAGAATGCAATACAGATTGAAGCCGACCAACAACGTTACGCAATTCCGGCAAAGGAGAATGAGGAGATACAGTTAGCAAAAACGTTAGGGTATATGGACGAACCACTTGACGCATTCCGCCAAGAATACAATAAACATACTTCAGAAGTCCGTCGCATTTTTGAGAAAGTCATGGATGTACAAGAACCTGATCAACTGGATATACCCGTACTTCTAAGTCAAGACGATTCTGAGGAAATTGAACAGCAATTGAGTAAATTCGGCTTTGAAAATCCCCGTGACGCACAACGACTCTTGCGACACCTCGCAAACGGTAGTGATGGACAACAGTTCTCCCCATCCGTCAGACGCACATTCTTCAAACTTGCACCTGTTCTGTTGAACTGTCTTAGCAAAGCACCTGATCCGGACATGGCACTCCGTTATTTTGACGCATTTGCCGAAAAAGTCGGCGCAAGAAGCAGCTACTATACCATGTTCTTGGAACGGCAAAACATACTTGAAGCACTTACCAGCTTATGCGGTTCCAGTCTATACTTGGCAGATCTGTTGATAGCAAGTCCTGAACTCTTTGATCTATTGACAATCCCAACTTTCACCGAATCTAAAAAGACGCTTGAAACAAAACTTGGTGAAGTCTCACATATAATCCAAAACACATCCGAGTCCTACCTATTAAATTCACTCAGAAGGTATAAAAACGATGAAATCTGGCGAATAGCATTGAGAAACATATTGGGAAAATCTGACCTACCTACCACAACAGAGGAACTCTCCGACTTAGCTGAAGCGATGCTACAATCTCTCTACCTTAAGATAGATGCACAGATGCAAATTGAACACGGAATGCCAAAAACACATGATGGCAAACCTGTTACTTATGCAATAATTGCAATGGGTAAATTTGGGGGACGTGACCTAAACTTCAGTTCGGATCTGGATGTCATGTTCGTCTATACAGAAGATGGTGAAACTACGAAGGGTATACCCAATTCAGAATACTTCACATCACTTGGATTGGCGTTAGTAAACCAGTTAGGTGGAACACACAGTATGAGTATATACGAATTAGACCTGCGTCTACGTCCGTACGGTAATGGTGGTGCTATCGCATTACCGTTAGCTGGATTTCAGCACTATTACGACACTGCTGCAGAAATCTGGGAACGACAAGCACTAACACGGGCACGCGTAGTCGCAGGTGATATTGACGGATTAGGAAAGCAATATACAAAACTCGCAAACGACTTCTGCTATAGTAGACCTATTACAGAAGATGAAGTCGCAGAAATCGTACATACACGAAAACGCAAGGAACAGCAATCAACACGAAAAAACATATCCAAGAGAAGAAGAAGCACCACCCGTACACAACGGAAATCAACAGATGTCAAATCTGGATATGGCGGGTTAGTTGACATCGAATTTGCTGTGCAAACGCTGCAACTCAGACATGGAACAGATGCAGAATCTGTTCGCGTACCGAATACATTAGATGCTATCAACAGACTTAATACAATCGGTATCCTGACAGAGAAACAGAGCTCAGACCTGGCAGAAGCCTATCAATTCCTCCGACGCGTCGAAAACGCGCTAAGAATAGTTCATGACAGAGCATTGGACGCACTACCAACCCATCAGTCCGAATTAGCACAATTGGCACGGAGACTCGGTTATACCGACACTGAAGACAACTCAAGCGTTGAGAAGTTCTCTCAAGACTACGGGATGTGGACCGAAAAAACACGAACACTGTTCAATAGTTTGCTCGTTGAATGACAAACACTATTGGATAACCCAGACTAAAATTTGGACAGTCCACAGTTGTTAGCGAAGTATGGTCATAATGCGTCATTCGTGGATATGATGTGCGATCTTGCAAAATATATCCGCAGCACATCTAACCTTGTCTGTGCGAAAGCAATCGCATCTCTTAATCCCCTGAGAGAAATGGAATTACCCGTTGGAGATCCGATCTCTTTCACAGGAAAGGGTAAAGCTTATGCCAAGGTACAATACTACTTCAGTCATGATGATAATGAGGCTGAGGGATCAATTGCAATTACTCTTATGGCAACACGGAAATGGGCAGAATCTGCTACTAATTCGTCAAATACAAAGAAGAGAGAAACAATCGATGGTGATGTTGATGTTGATATTGGCGCAAAGTTGCTGAAGAAAATCCCAATAAAAGCTGGCGTTGATATAGAGGTCGACGCTGAGGCAACAGAAGAAACTGAAGACGTAGAAACCGAGACTACTACACGTGGGTTTGAAAAAGTGGTAACGCCAACTCACAATAACGTGATGGCTGAAGTAGGAGGTAAAAAGAACAATTTCAAACGTTGTTCCGCAACGGCAAAGTTTGCTGGCGAGCCCGATGCCACTGACTGTCAAACTTATCAACCATCTTTCTTTCAGTTTTACCAATTCTGGAGTTAACACTTCTGTCGGGAAGCATTCACGTTATCTATATGTGCTTCCCGACAACCCTATCCATCACGTATTTTTACTCAAATTGCTTTTGAACAAAACCTGTTTCAAGACCTGCAGCATCGGCTATAATTGTGAAAAAGATCTTGCAATTCTTTAGGAACTTGTGATAATGTAATAATTGAAAACACCTATTTGTAGAACAAAAGTAGTTATCTCTACATTATATATGAGGTGTTTTCATTTCAAAAGAGGTTTTTATATCATAAATAATACTTTCAAAGGAGGATCACTGTGAAAAAGTTTTTAATATTTTTTAGTATTCTGGCTGTTTTGACTGTTGCCTTTATTTTGATTGTATCTAACCGTCGGTCTACCCCTTGGGATGAATGGGTTCGGCAGAATGCTCCCCCGCCTGCTATTCAGGTGAACAACCCCACTGTTGAAGATGAGGGCATCACACACGAAAAAGAAACGGAATTGGTACTTGAAAAAAAATCTGAATTGACACCTGAATTAGAACCTGTATGGAAAAAATGGGTAGATGAGCGGATGAAAAAGAAAGAAGCCGCACACAAAGAGTGGATCATGAGACCTGAAAATAGGGCAGTTTGGGAGGAACACCCTATAACAGAAGCGGAAATGTTAGCAAAAATGAGCGAGGCGACACGAGCGCAATATGTAGCGAAAGCCCGTGAGCTCAAAAATGAATATGGTGAGCCATCTAAAGATATGGAGTATACTATCAATGTTGAATTTGAGCTTCCCAGGATCCCACATTTTGTCTATGAGGGTCCGCAAAATGTCAAAGCACTCATGGAAACTTTTGATGAAAAGTATCAATCTAATGGTCTCATACAGGAGATGGATGAAAAATATCCGCGTGAAGAATGGCTGCAGATGTTTGTTGACAACGGTTATGATATAATAGATCAGAACGATTATAGATCAGCATTAGGACTACGGTTCGATGTTGAGAGCGTTAAAAATGATCCAGAGCAGTGGCGATCAGGTTTATTGGACATTCCACCTACGGATGATTGGGAAACCTATAAAGAAGCATACATTGCTATAAATGTTTCAATGCTCCAGCGTTTTCACACTGCTGCGCGTGAAGACCCGGACTATACAGGTGGATTTATCCCGCATAGCCATCCCGACGTTTTTCTACGCTTTAACGGCAGCCGCGTCTATGTCAAGAGAGACGGGCTTGCAACCAATTATTATGGAAGGAGTCTCACAGACGAACAACGAAGGGATCTAACACATTACGGTGTTCATCCTGAAGGTGTAGAGGTCATCTACATTGATGATGATTACAACGTTTTGGATGAGAGACCTCCGCTGATTACACCTGATATGATGCAAGAAGAGGTGCCATCCTTCATTACACCTGAGATGCTCAAGTATGTTGAACTCCCACCGGATGACTGGACACCCCCAAGAGGAAGCACACCACCACCCGGTTTAGAGGAAGCACTCAAAGCGAATGGTTGGAGAGGTTCCTTTGCACCGCAAGAAGTAGGACCGACTGGTAAGCCAAGTGTCCCTGATAATAGCTTCGCGGAACAGAATGAAAGAGCAGCGCAAGATGCCAGAGAACAATTTGAGAATGCACAACGCGAAATTGATAGATTTGCTGGCATGAGCGACGATGAGATGGAAGCAGAATTTGAAAAACTTTTACGGGATACATTTCCAGAATTGCCACCTAAGAAAAATATTGATTCTGCTTTCCAAGAACTGTTTGAAACAAGACGTATTTCACCGAAACGTCTTAATCGTGCATTCAATATTCTCGACCAGCATGGTCCGGAAAGAGGTCTCCGCATGATTAAGGAAGTTGACCCAGAGGCTGCAGCACAGATAGAGCGGATGTTATCCATACCTCCGAAGGAAAAAGAACCGCAACCAACGGATTAAAAAAACGGCATGAATATTGGTTTAATAAATTGGCACCGTATTTTCGCACGCGCCGGCACCTATCTGCTATTGCTAAGCATCTTGCTGATAGCATTTTGGATACGGATACAGGGAGAGACAATATCCCTGAAGGACAGTTCACCGGGAAGGATGCTTATCTCTACTACTGGATGACAAACATTATATCTGAACAGGGAAGGCTACCGACACTTGATATGCACCGTTGGATGCCCCTTGGTAGAGACTTAGAAGGGATTCTCCCTTTCTATTCCTATGTCCCTGCTTATGTACACAAAGGAATCTCGCTTTTCTTCCCAGAGGTTATACTCTATCACGTTGCGCTCTTTGTACCAGTGCTCTGTTTTGTTTTCGG
Source organism: Candidatus Poribacteria bacterium (assembly GCA_965205065.1). Lineage (GTDB taxonomy): Bacteria > Poribacteria > WGA-4E > WGA-4E > WGA-3G > MSPOR6. The sequence continues at coordinate 1,886,159 of CBDBFT010000001.1, forward strand.
TCGTCGGGAGTAATGATAACTTTGACCGGTTGGGCACTATAGTAGAAATGACTATGCAAAACTCAGTAGGTGCCAAGCATGCAATGGTACCTTCTATGACAAACACATTTTTGACGCAAGTTGAAATCAATTTTAATGAAAAAAAGATAGTTGATACGCTCACTGTCAATGCCCAGTTTAAATCGGGTGAAGTGCTGAAAATGCCTTACATTGTCTACTTTGGTAAAAAACGCTTTGAAACCATCAAAAAAGACATATCAGAACGCTTCGGTAATATCCTACTCTATTTTGACGTTCACGGGGAACTCAAGAGAGCTTACTATATAACGTCTATTGGTTGGAAAAACCTTGCGGTAAGATTGTTTTTCGGTGGATTAGAAAGTCCGCACTTTGTTCCGGTATACCCGCAAACAGATTTTCCTGCAGCAAAGGTAAAGATATGGGAGATTCGTTATCCTACGGACATCAAGGAAAATGCCAAATACCTTGAAACGGAACCACCCGGAGATTATTAAAACCTTTCGTTGTGGCATTAGAAGTTAAATGAAAAAACATATCGTCCTTATAACCATAGCGTCCCATGTTATCATCTTTTCGGTGTCCATCTATACCTATTTATCGTACTCCTCTTGAATGTATTTATAGCAACTTAGGTTATAGCAACTTCTCAAGATAAGCCTTCGCTCGCAGTGCCGAATCAGTCGGAGATACTATCCCAGACATCACCGCAACACCTGATGCCCCCACAGAAATGCACTCCTTTACACGGATAGGTGTGATTCCTCCCAGAGCAAACACAGGGATGTTCACATGATGTACCAACTTCTCAAGGTTAACCAATCCTACTGACACATTGTAGGTAGGTTTACTTCTCGTCCTATAGATTGGACTGTAGGTTAGGAAATCAGCACCTTCAGTCTCCCGTTTTTTAGCAGTCAGATTACTGTGTGTAGAACATGCTACCATCAGTTCGTTCTGCGTCTTCTCTCTTACCTCTTGAACAGAGACAGCATTATCAGGCAAGTGAAGACCCGCTGCACCAACATCAACGGCGATCTTTACATTCGAGTTTATGAACAGATGTGCTTCATAGTTCTGACATAATTTCGATATAGGTAGTGCTATTCTTAATAAATCCGAATCATTAAGATCCTTTTCTCGCAACTGAATAGCCTTAACCCCCGCATCTAAAATCTCTGATATGACTGAGACGATGGATTTCGGTTTACACAGGTTTCTGTTCGTTATGACATATAGTCTTGATGTTAACATAGTGCGCTAAGCAGAACGGCGAAGTCTTGCAGCAAATGTGCCATCTATACCGTGTTCGTGAGGAAATGTTTGTAGAAAACCCTCTGATGAGATCATATTCTTCGGAAGTTCAGGTAAAAACGCATCAGCAGGTTCTATAGAAAACATTGAAAAACGGTTTAAGAAACGACGGATGACTTCTTGATTCTCAGACGGTTCTATCGTACAGGTACTATATACTAATACCCCACCGGGTTTGATATGAGGCGCAACGTTCTTCAATAAGCGATACTGATAATTTCTGAGACCAATAAGTTGCTTTCGCGTCCTATTCCAGACAATATCAGGATGCCGTCTGAGTGTACCGAACCCCGAACACGGAGCATCAATCAAGACAGCATCTGCAGCATGCACAAAACTCAGGTCATCATCTGTTATATCAGTTCTCCGCATTTCTACACTATTGACACCCAGGCGTTTGCAGTTTTCAGTCAACAAGTGCAGCTTCTTATCCGAAACATCAGAAGCAACTATTTTACCACTATTCTTCATCAAACTTGCAAGGTGTGTCGTTTTTCCACCGGGTGCTGCACAGAGATCGACTATCAGGTCCATATCAGCAGGATTGAGCAGATGAGGAATTAACATTGCACTTTCGTCCTGCACATATACATCCCCTTCAGAGAGCAATCTCTTGAAAACACTTTTTCCTGATGTCGTGGAAAAGTTCTCATTCAATCCTGCTGATTTTTTTTCTACTGTAATTCCTTCTGGTGCAAATTGAGTCGGTCTGGCATCTAAGCCGTATCTGTGCATCAGATCATAGAGATTCTTAGCATCAGTCCTGAGTGTATTCAACCGAACGGTCAAAGGTGCTATCTGATTGCTGGACTTGCAGAAAGACACTGTCCACGCAAGACCGTGTTCGTTTATCCACTGTTTAACTAACCATTCCGGATATGAAAGTGAGTATGATATATGTTTGACAGGTTGCGATTCGAGGGTTTTCGGTAAAATAATGAGACAGAGTTCCCTCGTACCGCTCTTGCCTCATTGCCTATTCAGTATTTAAGTAGTATAACAACTGTCTAAAAAAGTGTCAAGCAAATTACAATATTTTTCTTGACACATATAAAAAAGCAGACTATGCTAAAAGTAAACCTATACACCCATCAGGAGGAAACTCACATGAATTGCCCAAGATGTCAACACCCACACTTCGTCAAAAATGGACGCGTCAACGATAAACAAAGGTATAAATGTAAAGATTGCAACTATCAGTGGACAGAAAACCACACATACCGGGGAAGACCCCTTGCTGAGAAAGCACTTGCAGTTTTTCTCTATTGCCATGGACTTTCTATGAACGCCATCGCAAAAATGCTTCAAGCCTCCCCTTCCACTATCCTTGAATGGATAAGAAAATTCGGTGCTGAACATGCGAAACCCCCTGAACCCCAGGAAACCGATACTGTCGTGCTTGAACTTGATGAGATGTGGCACTATTTGAAAAAAAAAAGCAGAAACTCTGGATATGGAAAGCTTTGTGTCGTGATACTGGAGAACTTATTGCCTGGGAGTGTGGTGATCGGGATAAAGCGACATTGAAGAAACTAATGACTCGTTTGGAAAAATGGGATGTGAAGGTTTATTATACGGATAACTATCAGGTTTATGAATCGGTTCTGCCCAAAGATAAGTTAGTTCAGGACAAAGCAGAAACGCACGGTATTGAACGCAACAATTGTTTGATGCGGCATTGGTTTGGGCGTTTTAAGCGCAAGTCTATTATCGTTTCGAAGAGTGTGGAAATGGTAAATCTAACGATCGCCTTATTTGCGAGATTTCGCATCAATGGGTACGTTTATGACATCTTAAAAATCGGGAAAACCGAACTTGGTATCATTATTTAAGAGAAAACCCTCTGCGATTCAATGGAAGGATAGGACAATTCTGAGGATTTACGTTGTAAATTCCTCAGAACAGCATTTATGAAACCTGCTGTCTTGCTGCCCTTTTTAGTTAATTGGACGGTTTCATAGATCGCAGCATGAGACGGAATACCATCAAGATGTAATAACTGGAACGCACCAAGCCTCAAGATGCTACGATGCTTGATGTCTAACTTAAACCGGGGATTGACAAACTTGCTTAGAACCCAATCCAATTGGTATTGCCACCGAATAACCCCATAAACTAAAGCATTCGCTAACCGTTGTTCTCTCGGCTTAATCGGATTGGATGAAAAGGTATCGTCAACAACTGCAGCAATTGATGTATCAGTTTCGTTAAGATTTAGCAAACACGTCAATGCAGCTTCGCGTGCGTTCATTGATATTATCCTACACGCAACTGTCTGTGCTAAGCAGACTCGGCTATAAGCGCGTTCAGTTTTCTGCTGATACGGGATTTCTGACGATTCGCAGTACCCTTTTTGATGACACCTTTACTGGCTGCTCTATCAAACAAACTTGCAGTCGTCTTGCATAGCTGTTGAGCATTTTCCACGTCACCAGCCTCCAACGCAGTTTCAGCATTCTTCAGAGCAGTTCTAAGCGTTGTCTTTCGATGTCTATTACGTGCACGTTTTTTCGCATCGGCACGAACATGTTTCATTGCAGATGATCTATTCAAAACTCAAACTCCTTATTTAAAATGTATAACGCAGGTGTATAAAACTAATTAATGATACCACAAAAAACGCTTCTTGTCCACTTTATTGAATTTGGGGGTGCGTAAAGTTATTGTCACTATAAGTGTCAATTTTGGGATTTCATATCCTCTTAATAGTAGTAGGCACTCTCCGAGTACCGTCTCTTTAATAGTAGTAGGCACTCTCCGAGTACCGTCTCTTTAATAGTAGTAGGCACTCTCCGAGTACCGTCTCTTTAATAGTAGTAGGCACTCTCCGAGTACCGTCTCTTTAATAGTAGTAGGCACTCTCCGAGTGCCGTCTCTTACGATAGAAGAGACTGATAAACCGCATGAAGTTTCTCTGCTATACTGTGCCAATCGTAATCCTGTTCAACACGGACGCGTCCGTTAGCTCCGATTTTTTGACGCAACGCACGGTCTGTCAGCAATCGGGTTACTGCATCAGCAAAGATTTCAGGTTCATCAGCGATGAGAATCTCCTCACCATCCCGCAGTGCTAATCCCTCCGCGCCAACATGCGTTGAAACAACCGCTTTACCCATCGCCAATGCTTCAAGGATTTTCAAACGTGTACCACTCCCAATACGTAGCGGTACAACAAACACCGTAGCTTCTGCAAAGTAAGGTTTGATTTCAGGAACACGTCCTGTCACGACAACCCCTTCCATAGCTGTCAACCCTTGCACCCGTTCTGATGGATTTCCTCCAACAATAGTAAATTTAACATCTGGGACGTCCTTCTGTATCTGAGGTAATATCTCTTCAGCGAAAAATCTCGCAGCATCTTCGTTCGGATACCAATCCATACTACCAATGTAGATAAGATGTGCAGTATCTTCAGATCCGTAATCTGGAGAGAAATGCGTTACATCAACACCGTTAGGAATTACTTTCACGGTGCCTTCTGCACAATAACGTTCAAAAACAGCAGCGTCCACTTCAGAAGTGCAAGTAACAACATCAAACTTAGGACTTAACACCCGTTCATACCTTTGAAATGCGCGCTTTTGACTCCAATATGCACTTATGTAGAATAGATGCTCGGTTTCACGCTGTAAACGCTGCCAAATTGCTGAGTCAACGTTTTGCAGTGAAAGCACACCGGGTAGGTCTGTTTCTGTATGAAATTGTGCTGTATGGAACATCTCATAGTGAACGATGTCAAAAGTTTCTGTCGTCAGCAATTCCCTGAATGTTTCTCGATATACCGGGACATCGTAGCGTGCAACAGTGATAGGTCTTCTCTTGAACAAGGCAGAACAGAACGTTTTTGCGGATAAGGGGGGTAGTGTTGAAGCATATTGCACAAGATGAACTTTAACACCAAGCTGCTCAATATTTGCAATGCTATTCTTATCAGTCGGTTGAGTCTCTAATGCAAGTAGTGTTACATCATTTTTCAGAGCAATCTGTTTCAGGAGATTAAAAACACGGATACGACCACCATCAGTGAGAGGGAACGGCAAGGTAGGAGATAGAAATAGAATTCTCATGTTTTAGGGATCATTTTGATCGGATATTCCGACCCTATTCTTTAATTTCGCAAAAAAGGCAAGCATATCTATCTTGAGTTGTTGGCGAGAAGTGAGTGTCGGTTCGGGTGGCATGAAAATCGTTCCGCGTTCACTTTGTACCCATGCGTTTATTCTGTCATTGATTTTCAGGAGAAGCCAGCCGCTATCAAGGTCAAGATAAACCTTCAAACGACTATCTTCATGGCGAATAGTATATTTCTGTGTTCCATCGGTGATCTTCCAACTAACGTCATCTTTATCTTGTATTACTTTCGCTTTTGAAGATAACTGTATATCCAGACTTTTAAAACCATTGTAAATTTCATCGGGAAGTTTTTCTTCAGGTAAGGGAATCTGAGGGTCCGAATCGACCTCAAACAGGAGCGTTTGAATAGGATATTTGGGGTACTGATAGACATTAATCTTTTTAGCGTCACTCCGAAGTTCATAACTCTGTCGGTGCTTATTGTCCGTAATTAGCCACTGTTTTCCGGGTTTTACAACAGTGAATTCTATGTCATCTGAGAGTATCATGCCGTTGAGATCAAACGCTTCCAGTAAATCGGGCAGAAAAATTTCAAGTTGATCTCCAGTTTTCTGAATCAGATATCCTGCCCCTGTACTATCTGTTAGGAGCCAACCTTCTCCACTCAGTGTGACTTTTATCTTCGGTGTTTTAGACTTCAAGCGGATGCCGACTGCTGAATCCGCGAACATCTTCTGCCAATCAAACCCGGTGGAAACTTCTTTGTCTAATAGGGGGGCGTTGTATTTTGCACGAACACCTAAAAGAACATTGAACAGCAACTCATCTGATAAGATACTGCTGTTTAAATTGCTTAGATATGTGCGGTCTAAACTGTAGAGATGAGAGTTCTTTGTAGTTCCAATCGGACCTGAATTGACGGTAGGTCTTCCGCGAACGGCTGTCCGCACATGCACCTGCAATTTTGGTTGTCCGCGCTCCGCGACAGGTGGTGCTTGCATCACATAGACGCAGAAAAAGAACCCAATAATTAGGAGGACAAATACAAATACGAATAGTTTTTTGAGTACTGATTTCATTTTAGCATTTGGTTGATGAACAATTGAGTCATGTTGTTTTAACATAGTTTACAACATGCAACCGTCTTATTGCAAGCCTTATTTTTTTGATTATACTTGACTTAATGAAAAATCTATGATATACTGTTTAATATATATTCCTACTTGCCGGTGTAGCTCAGTGGTAGAGCGCACGACTCATAATCGTGTGGTCCGGAGTTCAACTCTCCGCACCGGCACTCTTCTTTAAAGGCATTTCCATGAAATCCCGTTTTGTCCAAGACATGCACCGTTTCATATCTAAACAGAACATGATAAAAGAGGGTGAAACGGTTCTCGTTGCTGTTTCTGGCGGTGCGGACTCCCTTGCGTTGCTATACGGTTTGCACGAAATACGGGAACTTATGAAATGCCACCTTCACGTTGTGCATCTCAATCACAGTCTCAGAGACAATTCTTCTGAAGATGCTGACTTTGTTCACAAACACGCAACACGTCTGGAGCTACCTTTTACGGACCATACTGTTGACGTCTCACGTTTAGCAGATGAATGGAAACTCTCTACCGAAACTGCAGGAAGAAAAGCACGATATGAATTCTTTGATAAAGTCTCTGCTGATGTAGGTGCAACAAGAGTTGCTTTGGGACATCAACAAGACGATATTGCAGAAACAGTGCTAATGAATCTCGTCCGTGGTGGAGGAACCGACGGTTTAAAGGGTATTGCTCCTATCAGAGATGATAAGTATATTCGTCCTCTAACGATTTTCACGCGTCAAGAGATTGAAGCATATCTCAAGTCAATAAACCTTATCCCCCGAGAAGACCCAACGAATGCAGATATGCATCACCTCCGCAACCGCGTTCGTCATGAACTCCTTCCACTCCTTGAAAGGGACTATAACCCTAATATCAGAGTAGGATTAAACCGAACAGCAGCTATTATCGGCTCAGAATCAGACTATCTTGATGAACTAACCCGAAAAGCATTTAATCATTGCCGGCTTAACGAATCCAACCCCCCATCTATAGTGTTAAGTAGAGATACATTCCTACATTATCATATCGCTATACAGAGACGTATAATTAGACTATCTGTGTCAGAATTAAAAGGCACTATGCAAGATTTCACTTTCCAACACAGCAATTCAATACTTGACATTATACTCGGGGACAAACCTAATGCAAAAATCACTTTGCCAAATGGAATTCAGTTTAGACGTGCGTATCAGAACCTCTTTTTTGAGAGGGAAGCGATCAAAACTGAAAACTATCAATATCCACTTAATGTTCCCGGTAGAACCACTGTTGCACAGTTAAATACCGAAATTATCACAAAAATATATGAGATGCCAGATAATGAACCCCCAACTATACCCAACGGTATTTTTGAAGCACTGTTAGATTTCAGCAAGATAAAACTACCGATAAAAATGCGAAATAGACGAAAGGGTGATCGAATTCAACCCCACGGTATGCAAGGGACGAAAAAGATTAAGGACTATTTTATGGACCTAAAAGTCCCACAATGCGAAAGGGATCGTATACCAATTATCGTAAGTAGTGATGCAATACTCTGGATTATCGGTTTTACAACCAGTGATAAGCATAAACTCCAATCTGAAACACGAAAATGTCTTCATTTGCAATATGGAAAAATTGATAACATCTCCTGATAAAGCCTTAATCACTGAAACACAAATTCGAGGACGGATACGCGAACTCGGCGAGCAGATATCTAAAGACTATGCTGACCGAGAACTTGTGTTAGTCTGTGTACTCAGAGGTGCAACGCTGTTCTTTGCTGATCTGGCACGAGAAATATCTTTACCACTGCGATTTGAATTCTTGCAAACTTCAAGCTATAACGATAGCACACGACCCTCTAAAAAGATAGAATTCATACGAACCGGCAGTAATTATATTGAACACAGAGATGTTCTCATCATAGAAGACATAATTGACACTGGACGTACCTTGAGTTTTTTATTAGAACATCTTAATACCCTAAATCCAAATTCTATAAAAATTTGCACGCTTCTGAACAAACCATCCCGTCGTGAAGTCCCTGTTAATATTGACTACACAGGATTTGAAGTGCCAAATGTGTTTTTAGTCGGTTACGGACTTGACTACGCGCAGATGTATCGTAATTTACCCTATATCGCAGTAATTGAACCTTCCAGTGATGCCACTTAAAGTCAATCAATTGTGCCTCTTTTGTAGCACATTCTGTTAGATTGTGCTTCTTTGTAGCACATTCATCCTTGATTGTGCCTCTTTGTAGCACATTCTGTTAGATTCTGCCTCTTTCTGAAACATTTATCCTTACATATTTATTGCTTCGGTTTAACAAAAGCATTAAGATCCCAGAGATACACGACACCATCATAAGCTCCACTTGCGAGCATGTTTCCATTCGGACTGAACGCCATTGAAATGTAAACGTGCCAATGCCCTTTAATATCGGTAATGCCCTTTAATATCGGTAATGTGTGTTTTTTTGGAAACATCCCAAAGGACAATGTTGTTTATACTTCCACAAGCCAATGTCTGACCGTCCCGACTAAGCAACACAGAGTCAACCTCCAACATAAGTCCTGTAAAGGATGCTATTTGCTTTGAAGTCCCAACATCCCATAATCGCGCTGTTTCGTCATCACTTCCACTTGCTAACACACCATCCGGACTGAACGCCAAAGCGTTAACACTGTCCGTATGACCCGTAAGCGTCGCGTGGTGATTTCCAGTAGCAACGTCCCATAGGCGGATATTTGTGTCTTTACCTCCACTTACTAACAACTTACCATCCGGACTAAATACCACTGACAGTACCGCATCTGTATGACCCGTGAGTGTTGCTTTGTGATTTCCAGTAGCTACATCCCATAAGCGAACAGTTTTGTCATCACCACAGCTTGCTAAGCAGCTTGTGAACCGCTGCACGCCGCTTTTCGTCTGTAGCTTTCTCACGCTCCCGTGTCATGTGTTCCGAATAATAAGCCTCTTCCAATTCCATCGGATCCGTGTTTTCTAATGATTGCGGTTGAGGTTTTTTCTTTCGGTACCACGTGATACACTTACGATTCGTGATAGCATATAACCATCCTGAAAAGCGGTTAGGTTTTTTAAGGGTCGCGAGTTTTTGATACGCAGTAATGAATACATCTTGTGTAATTTCTTGTGCGATGTGAAAATCACCAATTTTTTGCCATACCAGTGTGTGTATCTGATCTTGGTATTTATCTACAAGTGCCGTAAAGGCGTGTTGATCACCTTCAAGTGTGCGTTCAATCAACTCTACATCACCGTGTTTCATCGGGTACCTCGCAAAGAATATAATCTTTTTAATTTATAGACGCGAATTTGTGTTGGAAGGTTGCACTTTAAAAAAAATAAAGTACCTTTTGAGGAAGCAAAAGTAATTAATCTAAGAAGTTGGTGGGAAAAAAGCGGTGCTTCCGCATTGTAGAGGAAAAACACGCTGAATATTCTATTTATGTGAAACAGGGTTATGTGTATAACCCTATTCAACGGTTGCGGGTGTTAGGTCAATGTGGTGTAGATGTGTTCCCAAACATTATAGGTGTAAAGTTAAGAAAAATTAGAAGATCTTATGAATCACTCTAAATCCTTATGGTTATACGGGTTGTCTTCTCTTCAGTCCCGACAAATGCCAAACGCGCATTTGGCGTTGATTTGGTAGGGACGATATGTTTATAGAAAAATGTGTACTCCACCTCTCTTCAGTCCCGTAGGGACGATATGTTTATATCAGAATGAGCTACTACACATATCGTCCCTACGGGACTGAAGCGGGTTTCTGGCATCTAAAATTCCTTAACTTTATACCCGCCGAATACCAAACGCGTATTCGGCGTTGATTTGGATGAATGCCATGCGCGCATTCACATCGTTGATTTATAGGTTTCGCTTCGCTCTACCCGACCTACAAATTTAACTTGGACTAACCACTATGCTCTTAATAGTAGTAGGCACTTTCCAAGTGCCGTCAAAGGTTTATCACAATTTTACGAACTTCTCTCATGTCTAAAACGACTAATTTCGTAAGTTTAAATAAAGATCTTATAAGTCCGCAACCCTGATACGGGTCCAATAATTGTCCATATACTACCGATAACATAATCACCCAATATTAATCCTAAGAACAAGGGTGCAACTTGACGATGTAAGCGCAAACCCCCAGGTCGCAAAATCAAGTATTTCAGCAGGTAGTGCGTAAAGTTTTTGCACTCTTTTTGTCAGAATCGCGGAGTGCGCGGATTACGCGGAGGACGCGGAAGGGATTTCTTGTGCATTTCAAGTTTACTTGGGTGTGTAAAGTTTTTGTCACTCTATTTGTCTGAATCGCGGATTACGCGCCAGTTACATAGATGGACACGGAAATTGACCCTCCAATTGCGCGAATTATTAAATTCAAAACAAAAAATCACAAAATATATCATTTTTTTCATATTTAACTTGACAAATGTTTTTATATATGTTACCATAAATATATGTTATATATGTTCTTGCGATATCATTATATAAATGGGTGTTGACAATACTATTATTCACAATCTACAGATAACTATATTTCGCATATAATTAAATCTTAATCAAAAAATGAAAATAATTCAATTTTATTCAATATTAACTTGACAACATTATATATTTATGTTATCATAAATATAAAGTTATTTATATACTTACTTTTAGTTTATGTAAAAAGGTGTTACAATGCTATTCTACAAAGTGTCCAGAAATGATCATAATATCAGAAAAAAGCCAAGTTTTTGTGCTTTTTGTACATATTTCAACTTAGAGAGAATTATGTCACGTTTCCTGAAAATAAAAAAATTAAATCTGTCAGAAAACACACCACAAAACCTTACTGACATTGACTGGATAAGCAATTCGCAAAAAGTCACGGCTGTGACAAAGCCGTGACAAAGCCGTGACAAATTTGTCACGTTTTCGTGACTTTTTATGAATAGGAGAATATCATGATATTACAAGAGAATCACAAAGAATTCGCACTCAAATGCTTCACAGAGTATATGAAACCCACTTTTTATGCATGTTTCAACTTAGAGAGAATTATGTCACGTTTCTTGAAAATAAAAAAATTAAATCTGTCAGAAAACACGCCACAAAACCTTACAGTCATTGACTGGATAAGCAATTCGCAAAAAGTCACGGCTGTGACAAATTTGTCACGTTTTCGTGACTTTTTGAATAGGAGAATATCATGATATTACAAGAGAATCACAAAGAATTTACCGTCAAATGCTTCGCAGCATATATGAAACCCAGCGAGGTCGTTAAGGCATTTATGCAAGAATTTAAAAACGATCTGCCAAAACCACCGTCTCCACCACAACCTCCCAACTATTCAACGAATCACGCGATGCGTTCTTAAAAGGCAAAATAGATGATAACATGACTGACGTCGGTTTAACACAGGACGATAACATTCAACAAGAATTAGAAATCATCTTTGGTCATGTCAAAAACCTTATGTTCTTAGAGAAAGAACCGAAGGAGATACTAAAACACGTAGACAGAGCACATGCCATACTCAAAACCATCTCGTCATACAACAAGTTAGATCGGAAAGACACCAACAAATAGGCTCTTAATGGTAGTAGGCACACTCCGAGTGCCGTCTCTTAATGGTAGTAGGCACTCTCCGAGTGCTGTCTCTTAATGGTAGTAGGCACTCTCCGAGTGCTGTCTCTTAATGGTAGTAGGCACACTCCGAGTGCCGTCTCTTAATGGTAGTAGGCACTCTCCGAGTGCCGTCTCTTATGGAAAGTGGAAAGACACCAGCAAACAGTTCCAGAACACAGATGAAAACATTCCCACACAATAGTCAGCAATTTAGGGAAGAACGTTAGTGCGTCTGATACACCTTTCGCCCCTCTGGGGCTTGCTATTAGTTGGATCAATGCGCGGACTATACACCTTTCGCCCCTCTGGGGCTTGCTATTGGTTGGATCAATACGGACTATACACTTTTTCACCTCTCTGAGGCTTTGGAAAATCACATATCAGCACCCGACAAATGCCAAACGCGCATTCATAGCGTTGATTTCAGTGCGGAAGGTGTATAGAGAACGTATCCCACGAAAACCCAAGCACCAGCGGTGCGAAAGGTATGAGGATAGAATCGGTTTTATATATAATCCGACAAGAAGCGGGAATATCCTTAAATTAACGCTTATGGTAATTGGATAAAGACAGCACAATCAAGGATGAATGTGCTACAGTCATGGTCATGGGAATCGCTAAATTGACTTCTATGATATGTAAAATTATTGTCACCTTTTTTGACAGAATCTTTACACGTCCGTTTATGTACATAGCACTCCGCATGAAGATTAAATAAATAATGATTAAATAAATAATCAGGTAATTCTACTGATATGACTCATCGTAGGAGTAAGGTTTCGTAGGGGCGGGGTTTCCCCGCCCGCGTATTACCCAATTAATAACTTAATCTTCATCTGGAGTGCAGCCGGTTGACAATCCATTTTCTATAGACATAATGCTCCGCTGGAGCAAGGGTTCAGCGATCCTTTTTCTTAAGTGACAAGATCTTTACACATCAAGGGACAGAATCTTTATACACCCGGTTTAGACATCTTCTATCCTATCCTTCTGATAAGCACCAAATGTCTCTTATCTTGGAAATCCTATAAATCCTGCAAATCCTGGTTCAGACAAACAAGCATATAATCACACATAGATGCAAAACCTAATCTGAAACTCCCAGAACACAGAAAACATAATCCGCGTAATCCGTGAAATCCGCGAAAATCCGTGATTCTGACAAGATAAGAATCCTTAAGACAATTGAGAAATTGCCTTATAGTCAAGTCACCCGTAATGAACTCTTAGCGCGTTTACTTTCGGAAATTAATTTAGATGATGATGTAGGAAGTCAAGTGAATCGGAGACACTTTTTAGAGGGGTGAGGTGAAGGTGTCGGTATTATCCTGAACGAAAGTGAACAATTGAGTGGAAAGATACCTGAATACGAACTACACAACGATGAATTGTGCCTAACAATTTTTGCAGCAAAATCTCTCCAAGAGGACTCCGAATAACATCAAATCATCTAATATCCCCCTTCCAACCTTCCATCCTTCCAACCTTCCATCCTTCCAACCTTCCATCCTTCCATCCTTCCAACCTTCCATCCTTCCATCCTTCCAACCTTCCATCCTTCCATCCTTCCATCCTTCCAACCTTCCAACCTTCCATCCTTCCAACCTTCCAACCTTCCAACCTTCCAACCTTCCAACCTTCCATCCTTCCAACCTTCCATCCTTCCAACCTTCCATCCTTCCAACCTTCCAACCTTCCAACCTTCCAACCTTCCAACCTTCCATCCTTCCATCCTTCCATCCTTCCAACCTTCCATCCTTCCAACCTTCCATCCTTCCAACCTTCCATCCTTCCATCCTTCCATCCTTCCATCCTTCCATCCTTCCATCCTTCCAACCTTCCATCCTTCCATCCTTCCAACCTTCCAACCTTCCATCCTTCCATCCTTCCAACCTTCCATCCTTCCATCCTTCCATCCTTCCAACCTTCCATCCTTCCAACCTTCCATCCTTCCATCCTTCCAACCTTCCAACCTTCCATCCTTCCATCCTTCCATCCTTCCAACCTTCCATCCTTCCATCCTTCCATCCTTCCATCCTTCCAACCTTCCATCCTTCCATCCTTTCCCTTTTCCATTCTTCCCCACTTCCAACCTTCCATTCATCTCCCCATCCGCGTAATCCACGATTTATTTTTTAACTTTATATCTATACTTAAATATGTTACAATAGATATATGTTATATATTTACTTGCGATATGTTTATGAATTAAGGTGTTGAGAATGCTATTATACACAATGTAAAAATTACAGGATTTCCCAGTTAAATGCGATCAACTCAATGCTACCTTCAGAGGGACTATTACAGAAAGTTAAACCTTCAGAAAAGAATACCATTCAATGTCAGCAGAAAACAAATTTTTTAAGATCCGATTTTAACCCTTATGCAACCATACAGATACTGCTCTAAACGCCAATTTACCAATGTTACGAATTGTACGAAATTCGTAACATTTTTAAGAAGGGCATTTACTATTAAGTTAAAAGAAAGACATAATGAATTTGCAGTAACTGGATACATCAAGCAGAAGACAAAATTAGCAGAGAGAGGAAAAGATTTGTAGAAGTATTTGAAGATGACAAGGATGAATGTGCTACAGCAGTATCAAAATGGATGGTGTAGGGTGAAGGGGAGTGAGGGATGAAGGTGTATGGAGGAAGATAGCACAATCAAGGATGAATGTGCTACAGATATATCAAAATGGATGGTGTAGGGTGAAGGGTAATGATGGATGAAAGGGATGGGAGGAAGGTTGGAAGAAAAGAAGAGGGAAGGATGGAAGGTTAGAGGGTTGTATGGGTGGAAGAAAGAAGCACAATCTAACAGAGCAAGTACTACCTAATCAAGACTTGTGCAAAAACTTTACACACCCATTCATCAATACTTGCATTAAATCTGCATATATGGTAAATTAACATTAATTAAAATACATTCCGCTAATAGCGTTAGTGGATAATTTTACAAGTGAGGTCTCAAAATATGGAGACTCATCACTATCAAATTATGTTTCATAATATTTAGGAGAACAATAATGAAGAAAGCAATCTGTTTATTTTCCATTCTGCTCATGTCTGTTTGTACAGTAAGTTTCGTTTCAGCTGCGAACCTACAGAGCGATGAATTCAATGGAAGTGGACAAGATGTGTCATCCTTTTGGAATATCCAGAACGGTGACAAAAGCAATTGGGAATTAAAAGATGGTATGTTGGTCGTAGAAGCAGGTTTCAATCAGAACGTCTGGGGAAATGATGACAGTACACGTTATTCACAGACCGTTGACCAAGATGAGTTTGATATCGAAACCTCTCTGATAGCTGACTACGCCGATGGTTCTATCGTCACAGGTCTCATCGTCTATTCCGCTGGAACAAAGGATAGCCAAGATCGTGATGGGGAATGGGTAACCTTAAAGTTATGGGGACGCGGGGCTGCCCAAGGGAACAACGCCGTTCTACAATATCAACGGCGTCAAAACGATGCTGCTGCATTAGGATATGTCGGCATACAACCAAATTACAATCCAGCGCAAGGCGTTCTTCCTATAGAAATGCGCCTTAAACGTGAAGGTAATGTGTATGAATCTTGGTTCAAACCCAATGCTGAAGGTGATTGGATCCCTGTCGGAAAAGTAACCAATGAACTACAAGAACCTCTTGAAGTCGGCATTTATGCAGGTGTCGCAGATGGTGGTCCTCCAGGACGATTGACGGTCAGTTTTGACTACTTCCGTGAAGCATCCGCTCCAACACCGGTCGACCCACAAGATAGGTTAACTGTTACTTGGGGTGAACTAAAGGATAGATAATTACGCATTTATATTCTACGGTAGTTGGTGGTATTTCATGCCATCAACTACTTAGTAGGATCTCTGCTCTTACAATGTAGGAATCAATCTGGAATGCGGTATATTATAGGTCTACTGCTCGTGATAGCATGTACCACTGTTTGCTATAATGTCAGTTTCGCAGATTTAGATACAGAAGCAAAAAAAACACGCTCCACCATTGAATGGATCACTGTTCCAGAAGGTGAATTCCTGATGGGATCAACAAAAGCACAAGCAGATATCGCATACACAGACGCAAAATTACGCAGCTCGCTACTTGAAAAACACACCTTTGACGCTGAAACGCCACAACACACCGTCTATCTCTCAGCCTTCCAAATCTCACGATACGAAATCACGAATGCACAATACCGTACTTTTATCAATGCAACCGGTCGTCCCCCACCACGTGGACATAATGGTGAAGAAACTTGGAAAACGGAAGATTTCAACGGTGATAAACAACCTGTGGTCGGTGTAACGTGGTTTGATGCACAAGCTTTTGCCGAATGGATCGGTGGAAGTCTACCAACAGAAGCACAATGGGAACGAGCCGCACGAGGAACACAAGCTCGTATGTACCCGTGGGGTAATGCGCCGCCAAAAGCACGACAGCACGCAAATTTTGCTCGCAGATATAATAAAACCACACCTGTAGGACAATTTTCAGAAGGTTACTCTCCCAACGGAATTGCCGACCTTGCGGGCAACGTCTGGGAATGGTGTCTTGATGAATATGACCCCGCTCTCTATAGACAAGATAGCAACAAGACAAGACTTAATCCGCTAAACCTACGCTTTCGGGATGTGCTACGAGCAAGAGTCATTCGGGGTGGGGCATGGGACGTTGGCAGTGCCTTCTTACGTTCAAGCTTACGTTTCAAGTATTATCCTCTGGATTCAACACACACAATTGGATTTCGTGTCGTGCGTCCGAGTCCAGAAATCAAGAAATAGCGAGTTCACAATACAGTATATCTCCTAATTCCGGCGCGCTCTATAGATAACACTAATCAAGTACCCCCCTATAGGTGTTCCGACGAGACAACCCCCCAATTAACTGACAAGCTAACAGAATAAAAAAAACGAAACGTGTTGAGAAAATCAAATATTTTATAGTATTCATGCGTGTCTCCATTTCAATGACTTTTGTTAGCTGCGTGTTTGTAAACGTTCCAATTGTTCTCGGTATTATATCTGAGAATTGATAAGAATAGCAAGCACTTTTATGTTCTGATTTTTGAATGAATCACGACATGCGCGAAATTTGATAGCATTAAAACATTAGTAAGAGAGTTTATAGATGAGGTGATAAAGGACTTTCCAGTTCGTCATCCAGAACAACGGAATGTGGTTACCAACATCACATATCCGGATGCAATTCCAAAGGTTGAAGTCCCTAATAGCCAAGACCAGGACCCGTAAGAATCTGTGTGCCAACAGTACCGTCGGTAATATTAAAAATAGAAGGATATTCTTCGCGCCAACCGTCATTTGCCCCAGGACAGAATTGACGTGCATTCCCTTCAATAGCGGTGACACCCCGAATGTGTGATGCCAATCCTGCTGATTGTAAAAATGAAGCACCAGGACATGTCAAGTCTTGGACAGCAAGGAACATGCCGAATTCTTGGGCAGCCGCACCCATCAGTAAGGCTTGGGATTGACCTTTGCACGCCTTAATGGCAACACCAGAATACCCCTGATCACGCGCAAGCATAAACGTATCATAACCGGTCAGAGATTCATCAATTACCACAGGTTTAATCTCGGCGGCTTTGTGCATCTTATTTTCTGGATGTGCTTCTAAATCACGATCAGTCGGTTGTTCAATATAAGCGAGTCTATCAAATGCTTGTCCCCCCTCCTCATGGATACGATTCAGAAATTCCAGTAAGTATTCTACATTCTCACATGTTTCATTAAAATCCGCAGAATAGTGCCACATCTTAACACCACGGCTTGCTTGTGTTTCTGCAGTAATTCTGTCAATAGCAAGAACTCGTGCCACATCCCATTCCAAGTCGTTCCCGTTCAACTTTATTTTTAGATGTGTCAACCCATCAGTAGCAATCCATTCTGACAACGTTTCTGGCAACCCATCATTAAGGCGAGAGCTTATATCTGCATCCGTGAGTGGATCCAAAGCTCCTATTAGGTGATAAAGGGGCATATCCGGTTTCGGATGTCGGGTTGTATATTGATCAAGATACTTCCCTGAAAAACTACTATCCAGAAAATGTCCGAGGTCAGTAGTAACATAATCCTCGTCCAAACCGTTGTAGATTTTGATACCGTTTGCCTTACCAAATCCATCATGTATTGCGGCGTCAATGGGACTTGTCGTTACGGCGGTACACAGTTTCGGTATCGGTGTAGATAGTTCCATTCTTTCCGATAGACCTTCAGCAAGTAGTAAGAATTCAGACTCAAGCACTTCTGATAGTTCCAGAGGATGTGCACACACATTACAATTACGCGTAGATTTAACTGCTAAGTCCGCAAGATCCTTCATAGCAGCGAGACTTTGATCAAATGGAACATATTTTGGCGGAAATGCCCATACATTTCCAAGCGGCATTGAACCGTATCCTATGGCTTCTTTACCCCCTAATGTTTGAACATTTATCTGAACGTTAAAGAGTATACAGTGATCTGTCGGCACGCCACCGAATTTTAGTGGTGTTCTGTATCGGTGTTCCTCAAAATCATACTGGACGTCAATGATACGAATATCTGTCGGTTTTGGCATGTTATTTTTGTTTCCAGATAAAAGGTGAAAGATCATAGGTCAGGTAATGCGTAAAGTAGCAAACTTGATGTGCCATTCATTACTTTACACATCTTTTACCTAACCTACAATCTATTGTCTTAAGTTAAGAACCGATCCCTATGTGATCATTTATCTCTTTCTGATAGCCTTCCAATTCGCAGCTCTCAATCTCTGCTATAGTTACCGGTCGACCAAAGTAGCCGGATTCGTAGGCTGCCATACAAATTGCCTCAGATTTCATACCTTCCACAGCATCCACCTCAGGTTTTCCACCTGTTCTGATTGCATCTGCAAAGTATTTAAGCTCTATTGCGACGGTATTACCGATACCTGAAGGAAAGAAATATTCCTTTTCATCATCGCTTAGGCTATCGGTGAATTCCTTCTGTAGGTCATCGTTTGAAATGGGTTCACCACCGCGTGGCACTAAACCTCTACCCCAATCAAGTGCACCTTCACTACCGTAGATAGTCTTCGTGCCGAAACCGTGAGCAGGCGCGGAACCGACCCAGGTCCACTGCGCTGTAACACCCTGTTCAAACTTAATCGTTGATATCATTGCGTCTTCTACATCAACGGAATATCCACCTTCACGGGCACCAGCATTGTCATAACGGAAGGGTTCATAAGCTTTATTAATGGCATAAACCTCCTCTGCTTCCAAACCGAGTATATAGCGCATCAGATCGGTAAAATGTACGCCACCATCTAATGCCCAACCCCCACCTGCATCCATTTTGAAGTTACGCCAACCCCATTTCCCTAATGCCTCACCAACTTCAATCCAGAAAAACATGCGGGGTTCACCGATGCGACCTTGTGCTATCACCCAACTACGGGTCCGTTCCATACGACTCAAACGATAGTTCTCTGCAACAGAAATGATCCTATCGTTCTTTTCAGCTGCATCCATCATCAACTTGCAAGCACGCATTGTGATCCCGAAAGGTTTTTCAATGATCACATGTTTACCTGCCTCAAGTGCTGGTACCGCAAGAACATGGTGTGCACTATGCAATGCACAGATATCTACACAGTCCAAATCAGGGTGCTTATCAAGCATTTCATCAATCTCGGTGTAAACTGCAGGTTTTGTTCCACCTTGGAACTCATGCGCCTGATTTGCACGTGCTTCCGCTCTGCCTTTATCTATATCACATGCAGCGATAATATCAAAATCTCTAATTTCTTTCGACCATAATTCTTTGTAACCGTTCATGTGGGCACCGGACATACCACCGCATCCGACCAGTCCCATTTTTATTCTGTCTGCCATGAATGCCTCCTTAGGCAATTGTAAATACTTATGAAAAGACGGTATTTATCTCTAATTCATCAAACTATGTCCCTAAACACCATTATTTACGAATTCCAGTGTTAGTTCTCATACAGGGAGATAATCTAAAAGGAATTGTATAGAATTTTTGTTTGGATGTCAACTGTTTTAAAATAATTGTCAGTTTCCTTACGCCATGCCTACCGCAACAGGTGACCGCATCGTGATTGACGGTGCTGCCTTAAACGAATACGGAATCCCCATCGCCTATTGGGAAGCGAAAGATATTGATGACGAACGCAGTTGGTATACAACGATTTTCTCACAATAGACGGTATTCCCGCGGAAACGTTTGACTATCGCCTCGGCACACGTTCTGCATTGGAGTGGATAATAGATCAGTATCGCATTAAGACTGACAAACGCAGCGGTATTGTCAACGATCCGAACCGTGCAGATCAGCCACGATATATTGTGGATTTGATTGGACAGGTTATTAGTGTGAGTTTGCAGACAGTTGAGATTGTAGAGTCATTGCCAGACCTGGTAGGTACGGTTTCCTAACCAATGCAGAATACCAAACGCGTATTCTGCCATACCCATAAGCGTCAATTTATTGCCACTATAAGATTCAATTTTGGGATTTCATAAGCTCTTAATAGTAGTAGGCACTCTCCGAGTGCCGTCTCTTTAATAGTAGTAGGCACTCTCCGAGTGCCGTCTCTTTAATAGTAGTAGGCACTCTCATGAAGATTAAATAAATAATCAGGTAATTCTACTGATATGACTCATCGTAGGAGTAAGGTTTCGTAGGGGCGGGGTTTCCCCGCCCGCGTATTACTGTCTCTTATGAAAAAAGGTGACAAAAACTTTACACATCCTATTGACACAAATCCTATTTTCAATTACAATTAATAAAAATTAACATATGTCTATATATCGTTACCGCAGTTAATAACCAACAGTACGCAAGGAGATTACAATGTCAAATATACTCGTACTATCAGGTGAAAACCACCGTTTCAATGCAAGTGCAAGTGTTATCCACAGTTTTCTTGATGAAGACGCTGAAATAAACGCAACCCTCACGGATGACAAGGACATATTAGCTTCAAACGATCTCAATTCCTACGATGCATGTGTCTTCGGAACCGGTTTCACACGCTCCGAACGACAAGATGATGGCACTTCCAAACGGGTACCAGATTTAACACCAACACAAGAAGATGGACTGTTCCAATTCGTTGAGAACGGTAAAGGATTAGTGGGTATACACGGGACAGCATGGTGGATTGGAGGAAAAGCAGTTGATCTTATCGGTGGACATTCAAACTGGCATCCCCCCGGTTCTACCTTCACTGTACGTATTGAAGATACAGAGCATCCAACAACACAAGGCGTCTCCGACTTTGACGTTGAAGATGAAATCTACATCTCAGCCTATGACCCATATATACACATCTTGGCATCAGCAGAATGGTTCGGAAGAGCACATCCAATGGCTTGGGTTAAAACTTACGGCTCAGGACGCGTCTTTTACACTACGTTGGGACACGGACCAGGAACATTCGAACGATCCGGAATGCAGAAATTCCTTACACAAGGTGTGAGATGGGCAGCGAATTCCTAACAGAAGCATATTCAGAAACATAATGGCAGATATGCACACATTGAAAATAAAATCGATAGATACCGAGACCGTTCATGTAAATCACCGTGGCAACTGGATTTTCGTTAGCATACTTGCAGAAGATGGGACAACCGGTATCGGTGAAGCATCACACGGTAGAGATGATGCACGCATAACGGAGCTTATTGAATACCTAAAACCATCACTCATCGGATTAAACGTGTTTGACATAGAATCATACCGACACCGTTTCTTCCGTGACAGTGAAGGACACACCTATCATACTGCTGTCAGCGGTATTGAACACGCATTGTGGGATATTGCTGGCAAGGCTATAGGTGTTCCGATTTATCAATTGCTGGGAGGGAAGTGTCGTAATCGGATCCGGTTATATGCGAACATAAACCGTGCCACGTTAGATCGTAGTCCTCAAGGATTCGCAATTAATGCTGAGAAGGCGCTTGCAGACGGTTTTAGCGCGATAAAATGTGCACCATTTGATGGTGTCTCGGTATCAGATATTACAAAAGGATCCCTTAATGCCGCTATCAACCTCGGTGTTGACAGGATTCGGGCAGTCCGATCCGCAATCGGACCAGATGTTGACCTCATGGTTGATTGTCATAGCCGGTTTAATGTTGGGCTTTTCATTCAGACAGCAAAGGCGTTAGATGACCTGAATCTCTTCTGGATTGAAGACCCTGTACCGTTGACTGACCTTGAAGCAGTTGCACATGTGAGTCAGGCAACATCTATGCCGATTGCAACAGGAGAACGACTTCGGACACTGACAGATTTTGAGAGATTACTAAAGCACGGACGTGTTGACTACATATTGCCAGATGTCAAACATGTCGGTGGGGTGTTGGGGTTGAAGAAGATCGCAACGCTGGCAGAAACGACGAATGTTAAAGTAACACCACATAATCCAAGTGGTCCTGTCGCCACAGCTGCGAGTGTCCAATGTATGGCAAGTATACAGAACTTCGGTATCCTTGAATACGCATGGGGTGAAGTCGATTGGCGTAGTCAACTGATTGACCCGCCTGAGAAAATTACCGAAGGTTTCATTGAACTCTCTACGAGAACCGGTTTAGGAATAGCACGTAGTTCTTTGTAGACAATCTATTAAGGAGCAAGACTTATGAGATACATGGCTATTTTTTCATTACTATTCACGGTGTTTATGTACGGATGTTTAGGAAGTCAACAATCTGCAACACAGACCCCTGAGACAGCAACACAGACCCCTGAGACAGCAACACAGACCCCTGAAGCAAATGAGTCTCAAGCAATCGCATCCCTTGAACTTTCAACAACCAAAGAATCGTATTCGGCAGAAGAAGCAATCCCGCTTGAACTCACTGTACAAAACGGAAAGTTCGATCTGCTTGTACCAATTTCCACCGTAACGTCGCTCAGAGCATTCAAACAACTGACTGTTACAGATAGCAACGGTGAAGTAATAAAGGCAAAAAAAATTATGCCGTTAGGAAATACGCTCAAAACACTCTATAAGGAGGGAAAATCTGTCAGGTGTATTAAGGGGTTAGATATGAAATCTGAGACATCTCAGAAGGCGACTTTAGACAATTTGCAGACATATTATCAACTCGGAGCGGGTAAGTACAAAGTAAAGTTGACGTTGGAATTAGAGGTATACAAAGAGTTCATGCAAGATCAGCATCCAGAAATTATCGCGTTAGAACGCGAAATACTGAAATATCAGAATAGCACGAATCCGCAGTTTACTCCCGAAGTAAAAAAGGATGCAATTGAATATACGCAAGGACAAATTGATATTATAAAGGAGAAATATAAGGACGAACTGCAGGATATCTATCTACCCCTCAAATCACTTAGAGGTAAAGCAACGCTTGAATCTAATGTCATATCTCTAATCGTCGAATAATCCAAGTTACAGCAGTCTGTCCTTTGGATGCCAAAGTTGTCCTTCTACAACACCCAATTCTTCCAAAATCGGTATAAGCAATGATATTTCCTCCAACTGCTTTACGTTATGTGCATCGCTCCCGATAAGCAACTTCACATCACGTTCTAAGCAAAGTTCATAGAATGCAACAAGGTGGCGTTGATTGTATCGTACCATCTTTGGACTGATTTCTATTCCGATGCCGCGTTGGGAGGCAAGATCAAGTTGATATAGCAATCGTTTCTGTTCAATGTTACGCATCATCTCCTGACCAAAGGCAGCCAGCTCCTCTGGAGAAAACTGGAAAACATCCGGAGACAGTAGAAATGGATGAACCACTGCATCCGTAATTGGACATGCAATTGCTGCCTCAAACATATAGATTTCGTGCAGTGCCACTCGGCGAGGATCCCGAAAACTTCTGGGTCGTGCTACGCCACGAAGATGGTAATGATTAGGTGCCATCAAGACATAATCAAAATAGGAGGCTAAAGGAATTGTAATCGAAGTAACTTGATACTCCAACATCTGTGACTCCACACCAAAGTACACCTCAATTGATGGGTCAACCTCTTTTATCGCCTGTTGCGCGGCTTTTATCCTTCCCACTTTTGACTGATAACTATAATCATGGTCAGTGATGCCAATGACTTTCATATCTTTCTGTTGTTGCATCTCTATTATCTTCTCTATACTCAAGTCGTTGGCAGCACATCCAGACAGTTGTGTATGGATATGATAATCACATCTTATCATTTAAAACTCCTTTACCCTGTTTCATTCCTAATGAAATTATTGCAGCGTTTGAGATGTATTGCAACAAAAATCCATCCTTAATGGAAAACGCATACACGTTGTATTCTACAACAGATAACGGAAATACGTGAGTAACACTTTTTTTCCTTGCAAGTTCACGCATTTTTAAGATATACTTTATAGTGTTTATTTCAACAGAAACAGACACATACTGCCAAAAACTATTGAAAAAACGCTGTCTACGAGATAGGTGAGATTTAGATGCTCTTTAATTTTGGGAATGTACTGATCTTTTTAATTGTCGGTTGTCTATTCGTCGTTCTCAATCTTACGATTTCTCGTCTCCTACATACGAAGTTGTTCTCTGGTGAAAAATATATTCCCTATGAATGTGGGGAAGACCCGATAGGCGATACCAGGATAAAGTTCAACACACGTTTTTACGTCATCGCTCTGATTTTTCTCATCTTTGACGTAGAGGTCGTATTCCTGCTCCCGTGGGCAGTCGTTTTTCGTAGCATTGGACTCCTTGCATTCGTGGAAATGCTCGTATTCATAGCTATTCTGTTAGTCGGACTCGCTTATGTGTGGGCAAAAGGGGACCTTGAATGGATACGTTCTACACAGTTAGAGATACAATCTTTCCAAAGGGAGGGCAAAAGGGAGGAAAGTAATGATAATTGATGAGAAATTGGACAAAAACTTAATCGTTACATCCGTTGATGCTGTAGCAAACTGGGCACGATCTTCCGCACTTTGGCCTATGACTTTCGGACTCGCTTGCTGTGCCATTGAGTTTATGGCTACCGCAGCTTCAAACTATGATTTAGATAGGTTCGGAGCAGGTGTACCTCGCGCAACGCCACGACAGTCTGATCTGATGGTCATCTCCGGGACAGTAACCCTCAAAATGGCTACACGAATCAGACGACTCTACGAACAGATGCCTGAACCGAAATACGTCATCTCCATGGGCAGCTGCGCCACCAGCGGAGGTCCCTATTGGCAACACGGATACCACGTCCTAAAAGGTGTTGACAGAATTATACCCGTCGACGTCTATGTGCCAGGATGTCCACCACGACCTGAAGCTCTTATTGAAGGACTTCTGAAACTACAAGAAAAAATTAAAACCCAAACCGTCGCAAAACGGACAAATGTCCCATTCTTAAAACGGCTATTCACAAAAACAGAATTTGACGAACTCGAGAAGATAGAAAAAGCGAAAAAAGAGAAAGAGGAAACCGACGAAGATTCACCCACTGCTGAAGACAAGAACCCTGAGACGACATAAAAAATAGACAAGATGGAGTAACACTACGTGACGCCAGAAGAGATATACAAAAACCTATCAGATAAGTTTGGGGACTCAATACTCGGTCTTGACACAGAAATGGCTGGAGACGCAAGCATCAATATTACGCCGTCTGCAATCGCAGAAGTGTGTCAATATCTCTCAGAAAATGATTCCCTTGCTTTCGATTCTCTCATGTGTCTCAGCGGACTTGATTTGGGGCTGAAGGAGGAAGTTTTCTCCGTTGTTTATCACTTATATGCGATGCAACACCGCCATAGTGTTGTGTTGAAAACATCCATGCCGAAAACAGACCCACAACTACCAAGTGTTTCACACATCTGGAAAACCGCAGACTGGCACGAACGCGAAACTTATGACCTATACGGCATCGTCTTTGAAGGACATACTGACCTTAGACGCATCTTACTACCAGATGATTGGGAAGGATACCCACTACGAAAGGATTACAAGGAACCCGACTTTTACCGTGGGATGCGTGTACCGTATTAGGTAATACTGCAGAAGTAATACTTCAGAGGCCATCATAAATAAACAGATCTCATACGCACATTATGGAAGCAACACAACAGACAGAATCAAAGATGATAGAACTTAAGCCCTTCACAGACGAGATGGTCGTGAACATGGGACCCCAGCACCCGAGCACACACGGTGTGCTACGTCTTGAGTTGAGATTGGATGGAGAAGTTGTACGGGAGGCTATTCCACATATCGGGTATCTACACCGCTGTTTCGAAAAACATTCAGAGAATCTCTCTTATCCCCAAATCATACCGTTTACCGACCGAATGGATTACGTGGCAGCGATGAATCAGAATTGGGGATTCTGTCTTGCTGTTGAAAAACTCATGCAAGCAGATGAAAAAAAGACATTTGCTATCCCCGAACGCGCGGAATATCTGCGTGTGCTTATCTGTGAATTAAATCGGATCGCAAGCCATCTGCTCTCTTTCGGCACCTACGGTATGGACATAGGCGCATTTACACCTTTCCTCTACGCTTTTCGAGACCGGGAAAAACTCCTGCTGCTTTTTGAGAAGGTATGCGGTGCGCGTCTTACGTATAACTACATACGCATCGGTGGTGTTTCAGAAATCATTCCAATGGAACCTGGATCAAGTGATGAACAGAACTTTTTAGACGAAATTGAAGAATTCTTGGATTATTTCGAACCCAAAATTGACGAATATAACGACCTACTCACATCAAACAGCATCTTCTCAGAACGGACTATGGGAGTAGCCGTTATGTCCGCAGAAATGGCACTGAGCTACGGTGCTACCGGACCGAACTTACGCGGTTCCGGGATTGACTGGGATTTAAGACGAGACGAACCCTATTCTATCTACGACCGGTTTGAGTATGAAGTGCCTGTAGCAAAGGATGTTCCTGAATTAGGTGCTGTCGTCGGAGATTGCTGGAGCCGCTACAAAGTTCGTATGGATGAAATGAAGGAGTCCGTAAAGATAGTCCGACAAATTTTAGCAGAAGGTCTACCCGACGGACCTGTCATGGCTGAACTGAAAGCCGTACGTCCACCAAAAGGTGAAATCTATTTTAGGAGTGAAGCACCGCGCGGAGAACTCGGATTCTACATTGTCAGCGATGGAACACCGAAGCCGGTTCGTGTCAAAGGACGTTCGCCATGTTTTAGTGCTTTGAGCGCACTACAGGAACTGAGCCGTGGCTTGATGGTCGCAGATATTATTGCAATTATCGGTAGTATTGATGTTGTGATGGGGGAAGTTGATAGATAACTTTTCCATATTTTTAGGAGATAAGCCATGAATGATCAAGAACGGTCTGAAAATAAGAAGAGGGACATAAGCAATAATAGATTGAATAAACTTGAAAATCAGGTTGAAAGTCTACGGGAAAAGTTGAGTCGGATTCATGGTAAATTGGATGGAAAGCAGCAATCTGATGCTGCTTCGTGGGGCAAGATTGCTATTGTAATGACGGTAATATCTACCGTCATTGCGCTCCTTGCATATTTCAAATAAGGATATTAGATGCCAGAAATTTTATCTGAAAGTTTCTTTCACAATTTTAATATACAAGAAAATATACAAGAAGAAACCGGAAATTTGGTGTCATATATTAAGGGAAATGTCATCAACCCGATTTTTCCAGATTTTCCTATGGAGTTAGGAACTGTCCTCGCGATGTTAGTTTGTGCTGGTATTTTTGTCGCTGTTGTACCGCTACTTCCGTTGGTTTTAGTTTTGGCAGAACGGAAAGTCGCCGCACGTTTTCAAAACCGAACAGGTCCCATGCGTGTCGGACCCTGGGGCACGTTGCAAACGTTAGCAGATGGCATAAAACTGATCTTCAAAGAGGACTTTATTCCACCGCAAGGGGATAGACTGCTGTTTCTACTTGCACCATACATCATATTTGCTTGCTCTTTTGCGGTCTTTGCTGCAATCCCGTTCGGTCAAAACATCTTGGTGAGCGACTTTAATATCGGTATATTTTATATCATGGCGATCTCCTCCGTGATAGTCATGGGTGTGATTATGGCAGGTTGGTCATCAAATAGTAAGTGGTCGCTTTTGGGGTCTTTACGTTCTGCGGCACAGATCGTAAGCTACGAAATTCCACTCGGTTTATCTATATTAACAGTGGTCATGTTGGTTCAAAGTTTAGGAATGCAGGATATCGTGAAAGATCAAGCTGGTGGTATCTTCACATGGTTAATCTTTCGTTCACCTTTTACCTTTATCGCATTCTTTATCTTCTTTATTTCTGCTATCGCTGAAGTGAACCGAACACCTTTTGACCTGCCGGAAGCAGAATCTGAAATCGTCGCAGGATTCCATACCGAATATAGCGGAATGCGTTTTGCCCTATTCTTCATCGCTGAATATGCAAATATGTTCGCTGTCAGCGCAATTGGTGTGACACTCTTTCTCGGAGGATATGAAGGTATCTTGCCGGGTTACGATTTTCTCGGTGGATTACCCGGATTCGTTCTCAAGACTTTAGGCCTCGTTTTCGTCATGATGTGGTTGAGATGGACACTGCCACGCCTACGCGTTGATCAACTCATGAATCTCTGCTGGAAATATTTTATTCCGATCTCATTCTTTAACATATTAGGTACTGGAATTTGGGGATTGATTTTTAAAAATGATGATGTATGGAGTATGGGAATCAGTTGTGCGATTATTTATGTGGGACTAATCAGTGCTTATGCAATCGCTGGAAAAAATCTCGTGCAGAAACCTGAACCACAACCGAGTTCAGTTTAAAAGGAACATTGATCATGGACAAATACATTCGTAACATATATAAAGGTGTTTATACCGTTCTCGTTGGTATGCGTATCACAATTCGGCAGTTCTTTGAACCGAATGTGACGCACCAATACCCTTACGAACACGATTTTGAGAAGAAACAGAACGTTCGTGAAATACCAAAAGGGTATCGCGGTCAACTCTACAATAGGATAGAGGATTGCATCGGATGCAAGAAGTGTGAGTTGATTTGCCCTGTGGATTGTATTACGATTACAGGCGACAAACTTCCGAAAGGTGAACAACTCTGGGATAGCATGAACGTTGTGCATCTCAAGGATGGGCGCGAAGTCATCGGCATTATTGAAGGTGATGACAAAAAAATAATGTCAGAAGACGCAATGACAATCACGAATATCACAACCCGCTTAGGTCCACAAGAAGTCATTGATCGTTTGGAAGCATCGAAGGATGAAAACCGAACCGAGACCTTTTCTACAGAGGAAGTATCGCGCGTCGTTACACGAAACCCCGTTGTGTTCTATCTTGACCAGTTTGATATTGATATGTCCATCTGCATGTATTGTGGTCTCTGCACCGAAGTCTGTCCGACACAATGTCTCGTGATGAAAGACTCTTTGGATGGTATTGAGTACTCAAGCTTCGACCGAACAGATTTAATCTTCAATTTTGACAAGCAGGAGATGTACAAAAAAGACGATGCAGAAAACGCAGAAGTTGTTGAAGCATAAAGGGAGCGAGGATAACTTTACATGGAAGAATTATCGCTAAAAACATTCATTTTCTACGGATTCGCACTGATAACAATTGCTTCCGCTTTTGCTGTGGTCACTGTCCGAAATATCGTACATGCAGCGTTTGCATTAATGGTTACACTTTTCGGTGTTGCTGGTCTTTATGTATTTCTACAAGCAGACTTCCTCGCAGCAACACAGGTAATTGTATATGTCGGTGGTATATTGGTGCTTATCCTCTTCGGTGTTATGATGACAAGTGGACGATTAGAGATGCGTATCCATATACAGCGCGGTCAGCTTCTCTTAGGTGGAGGTATTTCGCTGGCACTGCTGATGTTGCTTCTGACGGTCATCGCAAATACACCCAAATGGGAAAACCTAACGGATGATGGAACACCACTGGAACCAACAACGAAACGTATCGGTGAGTTAATTCTGGATGGGAAGTTTTTGCTGCCTTTTGAAGTGGCATCTGTGTTATTGTTAGTTGCATTAATCGGAGCTGCGCTCATTTCTCGGAAGGAAATTCGGGACTAATTCTATTGTATCTGTAGGATAACACATTATGCCGTTACCACACTTTCTGACGTTACAACACTATCTGGTCATCAGTGCAATTCTATTCTCACTCGGTATATTTGCAGTGCTAACCCGAAAAAACGCCATCAGCATTTTGATGGGGATTGAACTTATTCTTAATTCTTGTAATCTGAATTTCGTAGCATTTTCTCGCTTTGTTTCAATACCAGACAACTCAGGAAACATTGATGGACAGATAATCGCCATCTTTGGTATTGTGCTTGCTGCAGCCGAAGCAGCAGTTTTTCTTGCAATTATTCTCGCAATCTACCGTGAATTCGGTAGCATACGTCCAGATGAAGTGGATACCTTGAAAGGTTAATAACATAATAGTATGGTCGTTCCCTTAATTAGCATCATCTTACTTGCACCACTTGTTGCCTTTGCGATCTTCGCGCTATCAGGTTTAGCAAAACGGACTTTTCCGCGTCAAGACCTGCTATCAACGGCGGCAATGCTTATCGCACTTATCTGCTCTTTCATTCTATTGCGGGATGTCGTCCCCGAACGAGAACCGTTAGCAGTTGACTGGATATCTATCGGTAAAATTACCATCTCAATGGGGTTCTACCTCGACAGCGTAACTGTGATAATGCTAATCGTTGTCACACTGGTCAGTAGTCTTGTGCATATCTTCTCAATAGGCTATATGCATGGGGACCCGCGTTACCCAAGATTCTTCGCCTATCTATCGCTCTTTTCCTTTTCAATGCTATTCTTGGTGGTATCAGACAACCTGCTCGGTATCTATATAGGTTGGGAACTCGTCGGTCTCTGCTCCTATCTTCTCATCGGTTTCTGGTTTGAAAAGAATTCCGCTGCAAATGCGTGTAAGAAAGCATTCCTGACAACTCGCGTCGGTGACATCGGCATGTTCATCGGCATGATGATGCTGTTTACGAAATTTCATACCTTTTCCCTTCACGGAACAGATGGCATTTTTACGCGTGCAGCTGCAGAATTAATCACTGGAGACATAGTCTGGCTTTCAATAGCAGGTATTCTCATCTTTTGTGGTGCGATTGGAAAATCTGCCCAAGTACCGTTGCATACATGGCTACCAGACGCAATGGAAGGTCCAACACCTGTCAGTGCGTTAATCCACGCAGCGACTATGGTTGCTGCAGGCGTATATCTTACTGCTCGGATGTTCCCAATCTTGACATTTTCTTCATCTTTGGTTATCGCTTATGTTGGCGGTATTACCGCAATCGTCGCCGCTACTATTGCTATCGTGCGTTTTGACATTAAGCGCGTGTTGGCATATTCTACGGTCAGTCAACTCGGATATATGATGTTAGCAATTGGTGCGGGAAGTTATGTTGCAGGACTATTCCATCTTACAACGCACGCCTTTTTCAAAGCGTTGCTGTTCCTCGGTTCTGGTAGTGTTATCCATGCCTTCCACGCAATGCACTCACACAGTCAACATACCCAGGGGCATGATGAAGCACATGCGGATGACGAAGCACATGAACACGACGACTCCAGTTTAGTACAGGAAAATTTAGTTCACGAACACGGTTCCGAAATCCCACCGGACCAAGATATGCGGAATATGGGTGGACTCAGGCGGAAAATGCCGATCACCTTTATCACAATGCTCATCGCAACCTTGTCAATCTCTGGCGTACCATTTCTCTTTTCAGGCTTCTGGAGTAAGGATAAAATATTAGCTGGTGTACTTGGACACGCAATGGAATGGAACTCTATACATCACTACATTCTGTTTGTACTGGCACTCTGCGCGGCGTGTATCACTGCCTTCTACATGTTTAGACTCATCTTTATGACATTCTTCGGTGAACCCCGTAACAAAGAAATGCACAACATGGCACACGAATCACCGTGGGTGATGACAGCACCGCTAATTATATTGGCTGTCTTGAGTTTTCCCGTTGTTAATACAATCTGGTTTAACAAAGATTATGTAAAACCACCTGAACAACACCATCTTCATCCACCGCAACTTGCTTACGTTTCCCCTGATACCAAAACAGGTGATGCGAATTTTGGTTTCTCATTCTTCGGCGTTTCCGAGGCACAAGCAGCTGATGAAGTGGGTGGAAAAAACGGTGAAAAAGCAGATGATGCCTATTACATTCACAAACGAGCACATAATATCGCTATGGCGTTATCCATCATTGTTGCAAGTTTAGGTATACTGCTGTCTTGGTTGTTCTATCATAGACGAAGGTTCTCGGCAGAATCTGTCGCAACGACTTTCCGTCCTGTCTACAACCTATTCTGGAATAAATACTATTTTGATGAATTCTACGATGGCGTATTAGTTGCACTCACGGTTTGGAAATCTCGCCTCTTTGCACGCTTTGATCTATCTGTCATTGATGGTATCGTCAACGGTGTAGGCTTCGCAACACGTCGGGTCTTCGCAGCAATTATCGGCTATTTTGATAGACGCGTGGTTGATGGAATCGTCAACCGAGTTGCTGAGGTTACCTGGGCAGCTGGTGGCAGAATACGTAGAATACAAACAGGAGCAATTCAAACCTATCTCTTTGTCGTTATTGGTGGGATAGTGTTAATAATTTTGATTTTCAGGGCATTGTAGTTGCCTACAATATATAAACTACAGGCATAAAATACAGACCCGATGGGATAAGGAGGATTCCCACTAAATGTTATTATCCCTAATGATTTTTGTCCCGCTGCTTGGGATGATCGTTGTTTTACTTCTACCACGCGAATCTGACGAACTCATAAAGCGCGTTGCATTGCTCTTCACACTCATTCCACTTGCATTAGCAGTGTACTTATTCATATCTTATGTCCGTTCAGATGCAGGCCCACAGTTTGATGTTAGCATTGACTGGATTGATACATTTAATATAAAATACCACGTTGGGATCGACGGTCTAAGCGTAACACTCCTACTGTTAACAGCACTCTTAGGTCCAATCTGTGTCCTTGCCTCATGGAGAAACATAGAGAAGGGTATAAAGGCTTATATGGCGTTATTCCTATTACTTGAAACAGGGATGTTAGGCTTTTTTGCTGCGTTGGACCTCTTCCTATTCTTTGTCTTTTTTGAGTTGACACTGCTACCGATGTATTTCCTTATCGGTGTGTGGGGTGGACCGCGTAGAGAATATGCAGCAATCAAGTTCTTTCTCTATACCTTATTCGGTAGTGTGTTGATGCTGGTTGCATTGATTGCAGTCTATCTCAAGAGTGGAGACCCAGGGGCACGTACATTTGAAATTCCCGAACTCATAAGATTGGCAAGTGATCCAGGACACGCGCTCGCTGATTCAACATTCCAGATGTGGGTATTCCTCGGTTTCTTTATCGGGTTTGCTGTCAAAGTACCGATCTTTCCATTTCATACCTGGCTACCAGACGCACACGTTGAAGCACCAACAGCGATTAGTGTTATCCTTGCGGGTGTCCTCCTAAAAATGGGAACTTACGGGTTAGTCCGTATTAATATGGACATGTTTCCTGAAGGCATGGCAGTCTTCGCGAATGGACAAGGTATAGTGGGTAATAGTCTGGCTATTCTCGGATTTGTAAATATCGTTTACGGCTCATTCTGTGCATTGGCACAGACAGATTTCAAGAAGTTGGTCGCATATTCCAGTATTGGACACATGGGATTTGTTATCTTGGGACTTGCCGCAGGAAATGAAATGGGTCTTACTGGCGCAATATTACAGATGTTTAATCACGGTGTCATAAGCGCAATGCTATTCCTGCTTGTTGGTGTACTCTATGACCGAGCACACCACCGTGAGATCAATGGCTTCGGTGGATTAGGAAGTAGAATGCCTGTTTATACCGGTATTACAACACTCGCCTTCATGGCTTCCTTGGGATTACCGGGATTAAGTGGATTTATCGGTGAAGCATTTTCTCTGGTCGGTGCTTTTGAAAGATTCAAGTTGTTGACAATCCTATCTACGATAGGGATTGTTGTCGGTGCAGCATATTTCCTATGGACACTTCAAAGGGTTTTCTTAGGAACGCTCAATCCAAAATATGAAGAACTGCCAGAAATCAACGGACGCGAGATATTGACTTTGGTACCACTCGGAATATTAGTCATTGTCCTCGGTATTTGGCCCCATTTTGCAATTGAAATGTTCAGCGAATCAGTCGTAAAATTGACAGAGAAGATTTCAGAGATTATACCGATGGCAGGTCTATAGGAGAAATGTGTGGATAGTTTAAAGAACATTGAAAGCCTTCTCTATTTCATTCCGGAGATACTTCTCGTCGTCTTCGCTGCTGCTGTTATTATCCTTGATCTCATCGTAAAAGACCGTGAAAGTGATAAAGTCGCATATCTGGCACTTGTCGGACTCGGATGCTCCTTATTGGCTATTCTCATCACTAATTCTATTATCGGTACTGATGAACCGATAAACCTTTTCTTAGGGATGATTCGGTTGGATGAATTCGCCATATTTTTCAAGATTCTCCTGATATTAGCAACCTCTGCAACTATTCTTTTTTCTCTCCGTTCTGAAGAGCTTGATGTCAAACTAAAGGGTGAGTATTATGCATTGCTGTTAGCTGTTACCTTCGGGATGTTCCTGATGGCATCGTCAACCAATCTGCTGATGATATTCATCTCATTAGAAACGGTAAGCCTCACCTCCTACATCCTCGCTGGATTCCTAACGCATAATCCGCGTTCAAGTGAAGCAGCCTTCAAGTACATAACTTACGGTGCTGTAGCATCAGGAACAATGCTTTTTGGATTCTCCTTGATTTTCGGTATGACAGGAACAGGGGATCTTGCAAAAATTGGTGATCAACTACCAGCAGTCCTCGATTCAGGTGAAGTAACAGCCCTCGGTCTTCTCATCGCGATAACATTCATACTTGCAGGTATCGGATACAAAATTGCTTCTGTCCCATTTCACATGTGGTCCCCCGATGTTTATGAAGGCGCGCCTATCCCTATAACAGCATTCCTATCTGTTGCTTCAAAAGCCGCTGGATTCGCACTTTTCCTCAGATTCTTTTCTTCAGGGTTTAAGGCACCAGGAATTCTGGATTCAGTTGATTGGGGATTATTATTGGCAGTCGTCTCGGCTCTCACAATGACTGTCGGGAACCTTGCTGCGCTTCCGCAACGTAATGTAAAACGTCTATTAGCGTATTCGAGCATAGCACACGGTGGATATCTATTGATGGGGGGTGTGTTAATGACTTCTGAGACTTCTGATGGACTCAGTGCAATACTATTCTATCTTATAGTTTATCTCTTTATGAACTTAGGCGCATTTTACGTAGTAATCCTTGTCGCAAACGATTCAGGTAGTGAAATGATTGAGGGATTTCGTGGTCTCTCGTCTCGATCCCCGTTAGTCGCCTTTGCGATGTTAGTTTTCCTTGTTTCGTTAACTGGCATTCCTCCCGTTGCTGGTTTCTTCGGTAAATTCTTTCTGTTCAAGGCAGTCATTGACAGCGGTTTCTATTGGTTAGCGTTTATCGGATTGTTAAACAGTGTCATCTCTCTCTATTACTACGCTCGTATTATCAAAACAATGTATTTTGAATCTGCTGACGAGACAGAGAGTTTCTACTCTACAAAGAGTACATTAGTGCTTCTGACTGTATTTGTTATCCCCACGATTTTCATCGGTTTTCTAAATATCTTCTATTCCTTATCAGGAAACATCGCTCTACAATAGTACACCCAGACCGATAAGGGATATCCTTATCAATGCAGAATGCCAAACGCGTATTCTCCCATAAGTCTCAATTTAAGGAAATGAATTTATTATTGGTGTGTCTTTAGTCCCGTAGGGACGATATGTTTATAGAAAACGTGTCTTGCACCCTCTTCAGTCCCGTAGGGACGATATGTTTATAGAAAACGTGTCTTGCACCCTCTTCAGTCCCGTAGGGACGATATGTTTATAGAAAACGTGTCTTGCACCCTCTTCAGTCCCGTAGGGACGATATGTTTATAGAAAACGTGTCTTGCACCCTCTTCAGTCCCGTAGGGACGATATGTTTATAGAAAACGGGTCCCGCACCCTCTTCAGTCATAAAATTTGGATAATGATTTTCTTGACACTAAGGTATTTTCCATTGTATAATTTTAAATGGAGGTGATTAAATAATGCAAAATGAAACAAATTCTCAGATACTTGAAAAAATTGAAGGTTTGTATGAGAAAATTGATAATTTAGATAATAGAATTGATAGTTTAGATAATAAGATTGATGATCTGGATAAAGAGAATAAAAGTGAGCATAAAGAGTTGCACAAAAAAGTTTCTGTACTTGAAGGCAAGCTTAGTATTATAGAAAAACTGGGTTATGCTATGTTTGTATCCGTACTTAGCATTGGCGGTATACTTTTATTTCAGATTTTCAAACTTATTGCTGAGGTGTCTAAAATAACAAATGGTTAATTAAGCCTATGGGGCGATATCCTTATCAATGCAGAATACCAAACGCGTATTCTCCCATTAGGAAATCACACCGTTATGAATCGCGTTAATCTGGATTATTAGGGTGACCGATTTGCAATACTGTTTTGTATGTCCCAAATCAGAACAGTACAGTCAGAGCTGACACTTGCCACTGTTTTCCCATCAGCAGAAAACACAACTGCATTTATACGACCTGTGTGCCCTACGTAAGAATGTAGTTTTTCACCTGTCTTAACGTCCAACACGTGAACCGAATGGTCATTATTCGTGCTGCATGCCAGAAAACTACCATCAGGAGAATAACGCAAAGAGGTTACTTGTCCTGCGACTTGAATGGGAGGTATGATTAACTCACCTATATTAAAATCCCATAAAAGAATTGTGCCATCAGAACTTCCGCTTGCAAGCGTTCTTCCATCAGGAGAAAATACGATTGCGTTGACACCATCTTCATGTCCTGTGAACGTTCTGAGATGTTTGAATGACTGGACATGCCATATTTGAATGGACTTGTCTTGACTACAACTCACAAGCGTTTTACCATCAGGTGAAAAGGCAACAGCATTGACCCAGTCGGTATGTTCGCTAAAAGTTGCTAAACGTTCACCGATCAGATACAATTCACCTGTACGAATGTCCCACACACAAACTGAATTGTCCTGATCGGGGTTTCTATTGATTTCAGGACGTCTTCGCTTCTGACCACCCGCACTTGCAAGCAAACGACCATCAGGAGAAAAGGCAACAGCATAGATATTATCTTTGTGTCCCGCAAAACTCCCAAGAAACCGTCCTGTTTGTGCATCCCAAATTCGCGCTTTCTGAGAACTGCCACCAGTAGCAATATATTTCTTATCTTCAGAATACGCAACTGAATAGACATCAGAACGAGGTTCAGGAATAGTTTTAACAAGTTCACCCGTTTGCCAATTCCATATTTGGATGGCAGACTTTGTGCCAATTGTAACAGTTGAACTATCGGTATGAAATGCTGCAGTGTATATCTGCTTAGACGAGTGTCCTGAGATTGTCTGTGCCAGTTTTCCTGTGGTAACATCCCATATCTTCACTGAACCAGTATCATTTCCACTTGCAACTGTCTTTCCATCAGGAGAATATGCTATAGAATTATAATCTTCCCCATGTGCAAAGTTCTTCAGATGTTGCATCGGACTAACCTGCCATAAACTGATATAGATCCAGGCATCTGCAGCCGCGAGTCGCTTGCCATCGGGGGAGAAGTCTACATAATCAAAATTCCCTTCTTGTGCTTTATCAATAGAAAGCTGCTTAGTCGTTTCTATGTTCCAGAATTGGAGTGGGGAATCTCCTGCACATGCTAACGTTTTGCCATCAGGTGAAAGTGATGCAACTGTAAAGTATTCATCGTGTAACAGAACATCTTTGATACTTTCACCCGATTTGACATTCCAATACTCAATATAGAATTCGTCCTTTTCCCAGTTACCGATAGTTTTGAGGACCTTTTCATCAAGGGAGAATGTAAGAGAAAAGATAGTTGAAGCATCAGACAGGATGGTATGTTTAACTTTTCCCGATGCCAAATCCCAAATAAAAACCTTACTTCTTGCGTTGCAACTTGCGAGCATCTTTCCAGATGAACTAAAGACTAACATTTCAACATCGTCTTCGTGGCCATCTAAGGTTGCGATGGATTGTCCTGAGTCTGTTTTCCACAATATGATAGTTCCGTCTGTACTCCCTGTGGCGAGCGTCTCTCCATCAGTACTAAACACCATTGACTTCACAGGACTTGAATGCTCTGTAAGAAGACCAACTACTGCGCCTGATGGGATGTCATAAATCCAAATACCGATTGATGTTGCGACGGCAATACGTTTTCCATCTGGAAAATACTTTAGTTGATGTATTTTACCTTTGCCAATACGAGATTTCGCACCAGTCGGTAGATTTAAGTGAAAATATTCTTGTGAGAACGCAGTATTAAGCATAGGTGTAAATAGATAGAATGTAGAGATTATCGGTAAAAATGTCAGGATAAGATTCAATGTTTTCATAACGATTCAAACTCCTTGAAACTTTGTCTTGTCTAAATCTTAGCTGCTGCATTTATAGTGAACTTTAGAATTAACGGAACATTTTGAGTTGTAGGAGGCCAGTTAACATATTTCTGGCCGATTCCCGACTATCCGTGAGTTTCGTCGCGATTCGGCCAGTTAAATATAGTTGGGCTCCTACAGAAATGTGTCTCTTTAATTTCAATGTTTACTATATTTTGGCACATCCCATAACAGTACTGTACTGTCCCATCCTGCTGTAGCGAGGGTATTACCATCAGGTGAATACGACAAAAACCAGGTTCCATTTTTATGTCCAGAATATGTTTGCATTAGATCTCCTGTATCTGTATCCCAAAAACGAATTTTTCCATCCGCATGTTGGCTAACAAATGTTTGTCCATTCGGAGAGTATTCTAAATAGTATGCATTTGGTAGAGAACTGATAGTTCTCAGGGGTTCATCCTCACCAAAATTCCAAATGCTGATGCATCCAAATTGGTCAGGACGACCAATACCCACAAAGGTCTTCCAATCTGGTGAGACGACCACTTCGTAAGCACTGAGTTCCTGTATTATGTTTTCAGAAGATATATCCCAGAAACATGTACCAGAATCACTTGTACTCATAAGCATTTTACCATCTGGAGAGAACGCCAAAGCACTGATAGCATCACCGTTCCAGTCAAATTCCCTTAATGTCTTACCTGTATTCACATCCCATACGAAGATAGTACCATCTGCACCACCCCCTGCAAGTATCTCCCCATCAGAACTGAAATTTGCCACCACAAAACCGTTCTTCCGTCCTGTGAAAACACGTCCATGTTCAAACGTGTTCGTATCTAAAAAGAAAACTGTATTATATCCGGTACAAGCGAGTGTTTCACCGTCAGGTGAATATACGACACTACTGATATTGCCTCCTTCAGGGTTGTAATAGGTTTTTGTCAGTCTACTTAAATGTATGTCCCAGAAATAGATCCTCGGACCGTTGGTCAACGTAACAACTTTGCTCCCATCTGGTGAATATGTCATATCACGAAACATTTGTGCGTAACCATTCAGTGTGCGTATGGAGGTATCGGTTGCTACATCCCAAAACATAATTCTACCATCATCGCCTTTATATACCAGTGTATTCCCATCGGGAGAAAAGATTATATGATCAGTCGTATCTGGTGGTGCATTAATGGTCTTAAGATGTTCACCTGTATCCACATCCCAATACTGAATCAGATCGTCCCCGTAGTTAATGCCCACGAGTTTTCTCCCATCCGGATGAAATATTACTGATTCAACGCCATATCCTACTTCTTCGGATTCTCCTTTCGTAGTTATATTGGTCTTAAGATGTCCTGTGTCCGGTTCCCACAACCGAATTGTTCCATCCTGGCTACTGCATGCCAAAATCTCACCATCAGGAGAATATGCAATGGAATACACATCTGCTGTGTGCCCCGTTAACGATCTTAGGAATTCACCTGTAGATGAATTCCACAGATGAATCATACCATCTCTGTGCCCGTGGCTTGCAAGCGTTTTACCGTCTGGTGAAAAAATCACATCTGAAACCCCATCTGCATGACCAGCAAACGTCAGAAGTTCTTCACCAGCGGACACATCCCACAACCGAATTGTATCATCGTCACTACCACTCACAATAGTTTGACCGTCTGGACTAAACGCAACTGAATTCACTGCGTCAAGGTGTCCACTAAGCGTCTTTATAAGTTGTCTGGTTTGTGTTTCCCACAGAAGTATTGTGTTGTTATCGCCATCACTTGCGAATATTTGATTATCAGGACTGAAAACCACTGTAGAAGTTCCAGACATGTGTTCTGTTATCAGATTGAGTTCTTCACCTGTGCGCGCATCATAAATCCGTATACCGATTGTAGTAGATGCTGCAAGCAGTGTCCCATCAGGTGAATATGTCATATCAAAGATAAAACCTTTTCCAAGACGAGATTTTGCACCTTCAGGTAATTTCCATTTTGTTGAATCCTGACCAAGGTTGTTTTGCATAGTAGATTTTCCTTACTGTAGACCGTCGCCAGATAAAATCCTATTGATTAATTCAACATCGTTATTATGCATCTAAGTCCTCTAAAAAACGTATACATCTATTTAAAGACGCGTATTTTGAGAGAAAAGGTTGCATGTACGAGTGAAGAGTGGAAAAGGAATGCGTTGCGCTACAAAACAAACCACATACCTATATGTGCTGTTAAAATTCCGAGAAGAGCACCAGCAAGAACATCTGTAGGATAGTGCACACCGAGATACACGCGTGCTAAACCGACTATTGATGCCCAGCAAAATACACCAATCTGTATACTTGGACTATGAAAAAAACTCGTGAGAAGAGTCATCATTAGAAAAGCAGATGTCGTATGTCCGGATGGAAAACTAAATTCATCGGGGGGTCTGACACGAAACTCAATATCATCAATCTTTTCAAAAGGTCTATCCCGTTTCATTGCTTGCTTCAAAAAGTGATAGAGAAATCTTTCAATCGGAAATGCTATAAAGGCTGCATACACAAACGGTTTGCTGATTGATGCATCACAGTAGATATATATGTATAGGGTAATCAATGGATATAAATAACCATTGGCACTCCAAGAGGTAATACGAAACAGACGACTGAGAAATCTTCTGTCTCCCCAGCCAAAAATACGGTGGAATAACAGCGTATCCCATCGAGTTACGTTATTGGTTAATTGTTTTAACATTGGAAAATAGCTTTATATCTGAAAAAAATGCTACAAAAAAAAAATACGATAATAGTAACGATAAATGCTATATTAGTATACAACATAACGTGGTATATTTCAAGTAAATTCCAAAATGAGACCTGATATACAAAACACTCAGAGTCATTCAATTGTCGCGTTTTCGCTGTTTCTTACAAATATAATCCAATTAACATAACAACTCCTCTTCTGTAGGAGGGAACTCCGCAAGCCGACTATAAAAGCGTTTAGTCGGCTTGCGGAGTTCCCTCCTACAGAAGAAACATATCTGAGTACATGCAATTTAAACGACAATTGAATACCTCTGACAAAACACTT
The DNA here is from genome assembly GCA_965205065.1 of Candidatus Poribacteria bacterium. Classification (GTDB taxonomy): domain Bacteria; phylum Poribacteria; class WGA-4E; order WGA-4E; family WGA-3G; genus MSPOR6. The sequence continues at coordinate 1,927,912 of CBDBFT010000001.1, forward strand.
GACACAAAATTACGACAAGTGTAAGATACATGAGGAGGTAAAAAAGATGATTGATCGACGCTCGTTCTTAAAATCATTGGCAGGATTAACTACCGGTATTATCATATCGTCATCAAATGTAGAAGGTCAGGAAGCAAAAACGACTAAAGACAGGCTTGGGACACTGTTACCGTTAAGAAAGTTCGGTAGGACAGGAGAAAACGTAACAATGCTGGGTGTCGGCGGGTGGCATATCGGTGAAATGTCAGAAACCGAAGCACAGAAAACTATTGAAACCGCTTTGGCAGGAGGCGTCCGTTTCTTTGACTCCGCAGAATCTTACCAAGCGGGGCGGAGCGAAAAACGTTTAGGAAAATTCCTTGTGCCAAAATACCGTGATATTGTCTTCATAATGAGTAAGTCAACTGCTCGCGATGCAGACAGTGCCAGAAAGCATCTGGAAGGCTCACTCAAACGTCTCAATACGGATCATCTCGATCTGTGGCAGGTACACGCCATCCGTAACCCAGAAGATGTTGATGTCAGGATCAACAACGGTGTCTTTGATGTCATGGCGGAAGCAAAGGAGTCTGGAAAAGCACGTTTTATCGGATTCACCGGTCATACCAGTCCTTCCGCACATAAACGGGTATTAGAAAAATCAGACATCTTTGATGCATGTCAATTGCCAGTTAACATTGCGGACATCAGCTATGAAAGTTTTATTGAAGGTGTTATACCAACGCTTGTTGAAAAGAACATCGGTGTCATAGGAATGAAGTCTTTGGCAAATGGTGGATTTTTCGGGGGATCCAGTCATGGAAAACACGGTCCGAATCCAAGAGTAGTGCCGAATCGTGTAAGTATACAAGAAGCAATCCGTTTTGTTTGGTCATTTCCTGTCAGTACACTTGTTACAGGACCTGATGACGCTGTACAGATGCAAGAGAAAATAGATATCGCAAAGAAGTTTATAGGTATGGATGAACAAGAAAAGAGGAAACTTATAGACAAAGTCGCTGACATGGCGGGAACAACCGTCGAATTCTATAAGGCGTAATCGCGTCATTAGTGGACAGTCCAAGTTTAACTTGGACTGTCCAATCTCTAATCTACTCTTCATGCAGAACTTTACACCTCAAAATGACATGCGACTACGGGAAATGTCTTGCCACTAAGGTCAGATCCAAGATATTTACAGAGCCATCACCATTAACATCAGCTTCAGGTGGTGCATTCTCATTACCGATATGAGACGCCACAAAGGTCAAGTCTAAAATATTGACCTTCCCATCTCCGTTTACGTCCCAGGGTCCTATTGAGGGTTCAGTGATTTCAGCGTTTTCAATAATCACTGGCAACTCAACACCTGCAGCCTTTGCAATTATCACGTCAGTCAACAGAAGTTCTGATGCTTTGGCAGAAAGTACTTCAAATGTGATGCTGATAAGCGTACCATCTGCTGTAGATGCTGGCATATCTATAGATATATTTGCAAAACTGACCATATCTGTTACTTCAGGCGTTGGCACGGGTAGAAGTTCACCTTGTAAGTAAGTACCATGTTCTAACGATACAAAGCGGAGTGCTGTTGGATCAAAAGTTAAAACGCCTTGATATCCCATTACTTCCTGTCCATCAACAATATCAACAGTAATAGTGAGTTGTTCCCCTCGCCTTGGAGACTCTACAGATGCCGGTGAAACTTTGACTGTAACAGGAAGAACTAATTTAAAATTAAGAATAATGGCAAGTTCATCAATTGCTTCACGGGTTTGAAGCAGAAGTTGAACTTCTGTATCGCCTATAAATGTCATTACATCCATATCTTCATTCAGGAGTGTTATGAATCGTTCATCAATATTAGGCATAATTGTTTTCAATGTATCAGGATTCGTTACCACCGATTTGAGTAGTTCAGGCGTAATTTGATCTTGAATACCCGGTTTTCTCAACGTAGCCAGGATTGTCGGAAGAAGTGTCTTTATATCATCTCTTTCAAACAACGCAGCATGTGTTTCAGCAACGCGTTCAGCGAGTGAAAGCTCAGCACGTCTCAGTAACTCTGTAAGCTCATCAATAGCATCAAGGTCCTGAAGTAAAGACTGAACGTCAGGGTCTCTCAGGAACGTCTGGATCTCTTCATCTTCCTTTAGCAAAGTGATAAATTCATCATCTATGTCTGGAATAAGAGTCTTGATAAATTCTGGATTATCTACGACAAGGTTTATGGTCGCAGGTATTAAATATTTTTGATTCTCAGGTCTTTTGATCTCCACCAAGACAACTGGGAATAATGCTTTAATGTCATCTCGTTGAAGAAAAGTTTGATATTTTTCAAAAACCTTCTCTGCCAGTGAAGGGGTCTGTTCCTGGTTATCTGAAGGGGTCTGTTCCTGGCTATCTGAATTGAACGCCAGAAATGAATATGAAAGAAAAGTAGATAGAAAGATTGCCATCAACAGAAGTTTAGGCAATAAGGGTTTAGGTATAGAGATATTTTCCTTGATTTTATGATCTGAATACATAACAGTGCCTCCGCAATCACAGATTAAACTATGATTGAATAAAAGTCCTATATTTCTGATGTGATATTCTTATATTGGTAATGTGGTGTTAAGCGAGCATTTCTCCCGCAGATGGATTCTGTTTGAAGCCGCCTGCTATTATATTATTGTAAGGTTCATTCGGGTCTCTACCAACAGGACGCATCTCTGGTGTATGATAACCGAATCGTACTGCTTTTCGCCACTCCTCAGTTCTATTGACTTCAGACCAATGTATGAGACAATAGCTGAAAAAGATAACATCTCCAGCTTTTGCTGGAATTGGTATTGAGTCGATGAAGTCTGGGTGGAACTTATCAGTTGGTAAGTGTGGTGCAGTTCCTTCACCTGTAATATGTTCTTTTGGTCCCTCTTTATGACTACCGGGAACAACTCTAAGTGCCCCGCTTTCATAAGGTGCATCATCAAGATGTACAAGACAATCTACGAAATCGAGTCCATCGTGTGGGTAAAAAGGATAGTCCTGATGCATCGGAAACGGCGTACCTTTTTCAGGTGGTTTTGCGTGTAGGACAGTATGGTGCCATTGGACTCTATCGCCGATAAGCGATTGGACAGCACCTGTTAAGCGTTCATGGAAAATCACACGTCCCCATGCAGCAGAATAGAAGTGCGGATTATGCATGAAGACTGCCTTTGTGGTTTGCTGATCTTCCTCTTTCAAGTATTTTGTTCGCCACGGACCGGGCCAACCGATTGTTTCCTGTCCCCAATTGTTTATGATCTTCACCATATCTGATGCGAGTTCTTCCGTTTCCTCTGTCGTGAAAAGTTGATCAACTTTGAGATATCCGTTCTCATTATAAAAGTCTACTTGGTCTTGCGTGAGCATATTAAACTCCTTAATATAGGATGAAGTTATACCATTTCTAATTGAAAATGTCGCTTTATTGTAGCACATTCTGTTAGATTGTGCCGTTCTCTGTCTCATTCCTAAAAGTCAATAATGAGAGAAAATCTAATAGAAATGGTATTAGGTTTGAACCTCTTTCAAACATATTACGTTAAAATCAGATGTTTTGTCAAGACATTTAATAATTAAAAGGCGATATGTCAAGACATGATTATACCAACCCATAATTAATACTTGATTGAGAATAAAATCTCTGTTAGAATGTCTACACAACTATCCTAACTGTGAACGAGATATGCAAGACATAGTCGTAGACGCAATGAAATTACGAATTAGGGAAATATGACAGAGAAATTAGATATAGATATATTGTGGGAGTGGTAATATGACAGAAACTGATGAGCGTGTTGATGGTGGCACACTGCCAGATTGGGAGACAGCGGAATTACCTGATCCACCAAAATATAAATTTGGCAAAGCTTTTAGAGGTATTTTAGGTCCCGGTATTATCGCATTGGGTGCATCAATTGGGAGTGGAGAATGGTTGTTAGGTCCAGCAATCACTGCACAATATGGTGGGACTCTTCTATGGATCGCAACAATAGCAATCGTACTTCAATCTATCCTTAACACAGAAGCAATACGGTACACTATCTATTCTGGTGAACCGATGCTCAGTGGGTATATGCGGTGTAAACCCGGACCCCGATTTTGGGCAATCTTCTATACTGGAGGTGACTTTTTTACCATCTGGCCTGCCTGGGCAATGACTGCAGCAACTGCACTCGGTGCCGCATGGTTAGGAAAAATGCCAACGGAAACAGACCAGAATACTGTGAGAATCTTTGCCTTCTTGATTTTCTTTGCCTGTCTGGCAATTGTTATGTTTGGAGGAAAGATATACAATGCCCTTGAAAAAGTACAGCTATTTATGGTTGTCTGGATTATCGGTTATCTGGTTGTTATCGACCTCTTCTTTGTTCCTCCCGAAGTATGGTGGACAGTCATTAAGGGGTTTTTCAGCTTTGGCGCATTGCCAGATGAGGTAAAGACAGGCAACTTCGATTGGCTACTCCTCGGTGCATTTGCTGCTTATGCTGGTAGTGGAGGATTAGGTAATATTACAATATCAAACTACGTCAGGGATAAAGGCTGGGGCATGAGTAGTTTAGTCGGTGCGATTCCTTCAATCATCGGTGGACAGAAAGTAACATTATCGCACTTTGGAAAGGTGTTTAGAATTACACCGGATAGTATTCAACGCTTTAAAGAATGGTGGAAATATGTCCGATTTGAACAATACTATATCTGGCTTATTGGGTGTTTTATCGGTTTAGCACTCCCTGCAATGTTAACATTAGCCTTTGTAGAATCAGGAACAGAAATGGATCAGTGGTCAGCAGCTGCATTTCAAGCAGAGGGACTTGCAGAAAAGGCAGGAAAACCCATCATGTGGCATCTGACACTGTTATGTGGTTTCTGGGTGCTTTTTTCAACACAACTCGGTGGAGTAGACAGCGTTCCACGACGATTTACGGATATTATATGGACAGGATTTAGAAGTGCCCGCACAATGGAAGAGCAGAACGCAAAATGGATCTATTATCCGATCCTGTTAGTATATGTGCTATGGGGTGTGATTGCAATGTACTTAGCACGTCCCTTCTTGATGATATTGGTCTCTGCCACGATAGGTGGATATCAACTCGTGATTACCGCATTACATACGCTTTATGTCAACCGAAAATTCTTGCCGAAAGAGATTCAACCACCGATATGGAAACAGATCGGTTTGCTCTTATGTGCAGGATTCTACGCAATTTTCGGCACCATCACAGTCATTCAAAAACTGGTTGTGCCCTACATCCTGCCGATATTTAATTGAGGGGTGGAAAGTAGTAAGCACACGCCGTGTGCCGTTCTTAAGGGTAGTAGGCACACTCCGAGTGCCGTTCTTAAGGGTAGTAGGCACACTCCGAGTGCCGTTCACATTATGCTCTTAGCTGAGACGATCGCCTGAGTTAAACTCTCTATCGTTGCATTTTTGGCTCTAATGTCAATTCGCAGCCCATGTTTACTGGCAGTCGCTTCTGTAGTTGGACCGATGACTGCTACACGGACATGAGACAATAAAGCCTTAGGATTTTGTTCAGGGAACATTTCAAGAAAGTTCCTCACAGTAGAAGAACTCGTAAAGGTAACGACATCTATTGATCCTTCTAATAAATCTTTAAGGATCACATCCTTGCATTCACTCTCAACTTTTAGTGTATCATAAATCGCCACGTCATGAACATTTGCACCTCTTTTTCGCAACCCTTGAGGTAAATCAGCAGTAGCGATTTTCGCTCTTGGCAGCAGTATATTCTTACCTTTCACATTTTTCAATTCTTTAGCAATAACGTTTCCGCTGGCATGCGTTGGAACGAAGTCAGGATTTATACCAATACCCTTAAGTGCTTCAATCGTCTTTGGACCTACAGCACAGACTTGGCACGTCAGAAATGCTCTTGTGTCTAAGCCAACACTATTTAGTAAACTATAATATATCTCAACCGCATTGACACTTGTAAAGATGACCCAACTGTACGTGTCAGGGGTTGGTATATCTTCAACCTTTAACGCAATAGGATGGATCTCTATTGTTGGAAACTGTATGACTTCAGCACCTTCTACCTCTAAACGTTCAGCAAATTCACTTGCTTGTGCGCGGGCACGAGTGATAAGTATCCGTTTACCAAAAAGCGGTTTCGTATCAAACCATCTCAGGTGTTCTCGTAAGTTGTTCACTTGTCCCACAATGATTATCGCTGGACTGCTTATATGAACTGCTTCCACTTTTTCAACTATGTTCTCAAGTGTGCCTTGCACCACAGTCTGTTGTGGGGTCGTTCCGACTCTGACTAAACTCACAGGTGTGTGTCTATCTCTACCACCTGAGATCAAACGGTTCACAATTTCTGACAGATGTGCAACTCCCATATAAACAATCAGTGTATCAACTGCAGTCGCGAGTTGTTGCCAATTGATATTGGAGTCAGTGTGCATCGCGGCTGAATGTCCCGTGACAAATGCGACTGATGATGCAAAATCACGATGTGTAACAGGGATCCCAGCATAAGCAGATGCAGCAATTCCAGAAGTGACACCGGGCACAATTTCAAACGGCACTCCTGCTTGCATAAGAACCATTGCTTCTTCACCACCACGACCAAATATGAACGGATCCCCGCCTTTAAGACGCACAACGACTTTACCCGTTTTTGCATGTTCTATAAGCAACCGGTTCAGTTCTTCTTGACGCGTTGAACGTATTCTCGGGTCTGGTGCTTTGATTCTCACGGTGTGTTCAGGACAATAATCAAGCAGTGAGTCATTCAGAAGCAGATCATATATCACAACATCAGCTTTCTGTAGACACGCCACTCCTTTTACGGTTATCAGTTTTTTATCACCAGGTCCTGCACCGACTATGTAGACGATTCCATTTTTCTCTGTGATCATACAGGACACCTTTGCTCAAATTATATATGCATCAATTCGTGTGCACCGTTTTTTCGTAGTTTCTCTGCCACACGTCTTCCTAATTCTTGGGGGTTATCAATGCCATCTGTCGCTTGTTCTACTATACGTTTTTTACCCAGTGGATGACATACCGTTCCAATGAGAGAGAGTTTTTCGTTGTGCTGTCTGGCATAAGCACCAATCGGCAGTTGACACCCACCACCGAGGGACTCCAGCAGAGTTCTCTCAGCAGTAATCTCGGTCGTTGTCATGCTATCGTTTAATAGAGAAAGCAATTGGCGTGTACGACTATCTTCCGCGCGAGTTTCAATAGCCAATGCCCCCTGTCCAACTGCTGGTACGAACTTATCAGGCTCAAAATACTCTGTTATTAAATCTTCCTTTTGTAGACGTTTCAGTCCAGCCGCAGCAAGGATAATTCCGTCAAGTTCCGTTTCTTGAAGTTTTTTTAGACGTGTATCAACATTTCCTCTGACATCAACCACATGTAGGTCTTGGCGAATGTGTAGGAGTTGCGCTTTTCTACGCGGACTTGTCGTTCCAATTTTCGCCTCGTTGGTAAGCTCATGTAATGGAAGACGTGTAGATGAAATCAATACATCACGCGGATCTTCACGGGTTGGGATCGCAGCAATACATAATCCATCCGGTAATTCTGTTGGCAGGTCTTTAAGACTATGAACGGCAAGGTCAATATCTTCATTCAGCAATGCAACTTCAATCTCTTTGGTAAAAACCCCCTTCCCAAGTCCAACTAAGGTTCTATTCTGGATTGTGTCCCCAGTTGTTTTAATGGTCTTAAGTTCTATTTGGACATCAGGATGGTAGTGGAGGAGCTGCTGTTTTACATAAGAAGCTTGCCAAAGTGCAAGTTGACTGCCACGTGTTCCGACCGTAACGGTATGCTTCATTCCTGTTCCTTATTGTCAACTTGGTCCAATGCAAACAGTTCTTGTATCGCCTGTACATATTTCCCGTGGTCAGCATTACCATCATTAACAGCTTGACGGAGATTATCAACGGGTTGATGCAGTAATTTTTTGACAATTGCTTGTGTCATCGACTTTATAGCAGTTGCTTCTGCATCAGATAAGGATGTCTGTTTGAGATATGTCTGAAGTTCCGTATCAGCGATCTGTTGGAACTGCTGATGCAGTGATTTTATAGTAGGACTAACTTCAAGAACCTGTAATTGGTCGTGGAACCTTTTTGCCTCTTCAATTACGATCTGTTCTGCCCGGACAGCTTCCTGTTCTCGTTCTTTTAAGTTTGAAGCAACAACTGCCTCTAAATCGTCTATGTTATAGAGGAATGCATGATTTATTTTGCTGACATCGGGTTCAATATCTCTCGGTACAGAAATATCAATCAGAAACATATACCGATGTTTTCGCTTTCGCATAATTTCTGCTAACGGTTGGCGTTCTATAAGGTAGTGTGGTGCATCCGTTGAGCTAATGACTATATCCGCATCAATCAGAAATCCGAGATCATTTTCAAAGGATACAGGAGTTCCTTTGAACTTTTCGGCTATTTTGACAGCGCGTTCATAAGTACGATTTGCAACAATAACCTTAGAAACACCATTTGAGACGAGGTGTTTCGCTGTCAGTTCACTCATCTCACCTGCCCCAATGATGGCGACAGTTTTATCCTCTAATGTATTGAATATCTTCTTTGCTAATTCAACCGCTGCATAACTGATGGATACGGCTCCAGTAGCAATCGTCGTTTCTGATCGGATCCGTTTACCAACACTGAATGCCTTGCTGAATAATCGATTCAGGATAGCACCAGCACCCCCAGCAGTACGCGAAAGATCATAAGCCTCTTTAACCTGTCCAAGTATTTGGGACTCTCCGACTACCATAGAGTCAAGGCTTGACGTCACTCTGAATAGGTGCAAAATAGTGTCAAGGTTATGATGTCTATAACTCCACTTTTTTATGCTATCTGAACCGATTCTGTGGTAATGGGCAAGAAAATCAAGCAGACTCTTGACAGGTGATTCCGTGATCTGTTGTGTATTCGCTACAGCATATACCTCAACCCTGTTACAGGTCGAGAGGATCACTGCTTCTTGAAGTTTGTAAGAATCACGAAGGTGATGGACGCATTCAATAAGCTGTTCATTGGAAAAAGCCAACTTTTCCCTAAATTCAACAGGAGCAACATGGTGGCTTGTACCAATAGATACAATCTGATTCATAGTTTTCATCCAACGGAATCTAATGTTTTCAGCACGTCATATTCTGAAATTAATTATATCATGGTTTGGGGTTTAAGTCAAATATAGGAATTGGGAACAATTGGAACTTAATAACTTGACAACTACCAAGAATTTCTGTTATCCTAAATTCCAGGAGGGTTCACTATGTCAGATCACTTCAACAAATTATTGTTACAGACGCTCAAAGAAGTAGGGGGCCGGTTGGAACGGCTTGAGAGACGCTTGGATCATGTCATAAACGAAAAAGCCGTTAAGACTGATGTCAACGACGTTAAGACTGAACTTAAGTCTGATGTCAACGACCTCAAGACAGAAATCAACGACCTACGGGACGAGCTTAGATCCCAATGACGACGTATTGACCGCATTGAAACAGGAATTAGAACACTTCAATGGACAATGACTGCCGGACTCGCTGTGCTGGGGATTATTATTGCACTCATAAAGGCGTTCTAATACCATTTCTAAATGAAAATGCCTCTTTTCCCTCATTACCCATCTCCCCGCACCATCCATCTTGATATATCTAATGCAGAATACCAAACGCGTATTCTGCCACATTCATCCTTGATTGTGCTTCTTTATACACCATTCAGCCTCCATTACCCTTCCCTGTACTAAATTGACGCCTATGGGGTTTTTGCTAAAATCAGCCCCAATATGTGAAAGTAAACTTGAATACACAAGAAACCCCTTCCGCGTCCTCCGTGTTCTCCGCGTCCTCCGCGATTCTGACAAAATAGACGACAGTCCTTCCATCCTTCCTCCCTTCCACTCTTCCACACTTCCATTCATCCATCCCTTTTCCCTTCCGCGTCCTCCGCGATTCTGACAAAATAGATGACAGTCCTTCCATCCTTCCTCCCTTCCACTCTTCCACACTTCCATTCATCCATCCCTTTTCCCTTCCGCGTCCTCCGCGATTCTGACAAAATAGACGACAGTCCTTCCATCCTTCCATCCTTCCATCCTTCCATCCATCCCTTTTTTCTTCCGCGTTCTCCGCGATTCAGACATAGAGTGACAAGAACTTTACACACCCCTAACAATAAAATAGGTTGACAAACATCGCTTTAGTTAGGTAAAATTACATAATAGTCTATTATTCCTCGGAGGAACAAAATGACAGAAGAGAATTTAATTGAAGATATTACTGAAGATATTACTGAAGATATTACTGAAGATACAGAACAAGAGACACCTCAAAGTGGTGTGGTCTTGAACTTCCAGCAGGTTCAATCCATAGATATTCCACAGAAGTTCAGTCGTGTCAATACAGAAAATGGTTGGACTATCAACATACTCGGTTCGGGTCGAGTGATAGTAAACTTCATTACCAGCATGAGAAAATTGGAAACACCTTTGATGGCGGGTGATATCATTGAACGCGATGGCGACAATATCGTTATCGTCAGGAATCAACCCGTAGAAGCTTATAAAACCCAGAGAGGTACTACATCATTAGCACGAACACGCGATGAATTGTTGAACACAGAGAGTACCGTTGGGAGAAAAGCAGTTCCAGATTAGAAGACGACTTGAGTAGAAAGGATATTCGGGACAATAGATAATCTGAGACATTCTTGAGCTGTCTTATTTAGTTTTTTTTAGGTTAGGAGGTATCTACCATTTTAGAACGCATCCACAGACTTATCTCCAGTTTAAAAGGTGGGACTATGGTACCAACATCCGTAATATTGAGTCCCGAAAGTTATACCATCGTTGAGGTAGAGTATCTTGAAACGCTGCAGGAGGAGAGTGAAAAAACATCAACACTTGAGCAACAACTCGGATTACCTATCTCTGTCCGATCAGAGGATACAGATATCGTCGTTGTGAAGGAATTGGTTCCAAATCCTTGTCCAATTTGCCATCATCCGTTAAAGTTTCTTAGAGAACTCATTGACCGTTTTGAAAATGAAGAGTCAAACCAAATTAGATGTCCGCTGGGACACCGGTATTCAGGTATTTTGAAAGTATATCATCTAAATATATTCCAACGTTCAGAAAACGCAGAGATAGAGCATAAGATCACTGAATGTCCAAAATGTCATCGTCATAATATACAATACCTCGGTCCTACAGAGATGTTCTGTTTAGATTGTGATTGGGATAGCGGTATGGTCGCACGATATCGTGTTTAATGAAAAGACAGAACTCTTGGTGCTGGTAGGTGCGATTTCATTATCAATTCAGAATCGCACCATCCGCAATAAATAACGTTAAGCTGGCATAAAACCTGCACTTTAAATTAGTGCATATAATCGTCAGGATCACCCATATCTGAGAAATCTGGGGGTTCTTCAATCTCCGTTATAAGCGTTTCAGTCGTCAGTAGTAATCCTGCAATACTACTTGCGTTCTGTAGTGCGGATCGGACAACTTTTGTTGGGTCAATCACGCCGTATTCAATCATATCCCCGTATTCTTCAGTCGCAGCATTAAATCCGTAGTTTCCTTCCGCATTTTCAACCTGTGATAACACGACAGCACCTTCATATCCTGCGTTCTCTGCAATTGACTTAAGCGGTGCTCTTAACGCTTCTCGAACGATATTACGACCCGTTTCTTGATCATCCTTTAATTCAAGCGTGTCAATATCCTTGATTGCTCGTAGTAAAGATATACCACCACCTGGCACAATACCTTCATCAACGGCTGCGCGTGTTGCTGCGAGTGCGTCTTCACACCGTGCTTTTTTCTCTTTCATTTCTACTTCCGTTGCAGCACCGACATTTACCACAGCCACGCCTCCTGCCAGCTTAGCAAGACGTTCTTCCAACTTTTCTCTGTCATAGTCAGATGTGGTATCTTCTATCTGTCTACGAATTTGTCCAATTCTGCCTTCAACGTTTTCTTTCGCCCCAGTACCGCCAACAATGGTCGTATTATCTTGATCAATTTGTACGCGTTGTGTTGTGCCTAACATCCCGACGACAATATTTTCTAAACGGATACCCGTATCTTCTGAGATGACCTGTCCCCCTGTCAATACGGCTATATCTTCCAGCATCTCTTTCCGTCTGTCTCCGAATCCGGGTGCTTTCACAGCGGCGACCTGTAGCGTGCCACGTAGTTTGTTGACGACAAGTGTTGATAATGCCTCTCCTTCAACATCTTCAGCAATTATCAAGAGCGGTCTGCTCAGTTGCATGACTTTGTCCAGAATTGGAATGAGATCATGTACATTACTAATTTTATCGGTATTAATCAGTATATACGGATTCTCCAGTTCAACGACCTGCGTCTCCATATCTGTGACAAAGTGTGGTGATAAGAATCCTCTGTCAAACTGCATACCTTCAACGATGTTAACGGTCGTTTCTGATGTTTTCCCTTCTTCAACGGTGATAGCACCATCATTTCCTACTTTTCCGATAGCATCAGCAATAAGTTCTCCGATATTGCTATCATTTGCTGGATCATTTGCAGCGATAGAGGCGACCTGTGAAATCTCCTCATGCGTATTCACTTCTCGACTTTGAGATGTAATTGCGTCAACCGCTGCCGCTACGGCTTTGTCTATACCGATTTTCAGCTGCATGGGGTCAGCACCTGCGGTCACGTTCTTCAAACCTTCGTGAAGAATTTCTTGTCCTAACAGAGTCGCTGTGGTCGTTCCATCTCCTGCTACATCGTTCGTTTTCGTTGCGATGGATTCCAACAATTGTGCTCCCATGTTTTCATAAGGATCTTGAAGTTCTATCTCCTTTGCGACAGTCACACCATCACATGTTACCAGAGGCGCACCAAAAGATTTCTGAATGACGACATTGCGCCCACGGGGACCGAGTGTCACTTTTACTGCGTTAGCAAGTTTATCTGCACCACGTTTTAAAGCCACCCTTGCTTCCTCGTCAAAGATGAGTTGTTTTGCTGGCATATAAACCCTCCTAATATAGTATTAAAATAGTCTGTGTCTATGTAAACAATATGAAATAATTATAACATGTAAGATGTATAAAGTCAATTATTTAAGATTCTGATATTGGGGGAATAACCTAACAGTAGATAGTTTTTGATAGGTTATGAAAGCGATGAAAATAGGTCTCTATTCGCAGCCATTTCGGTCTTGAAAATGTCCCGATTGACTATAGAGACCTATTTTATGTCTGTGATAAGATCAGAACAGTTGTTTCAAAGTACCCCATGTAAGCGACAATTTTTCTATCGAATGCACATCAAGCGATGCTTCTCCTAATGTAATCGCTGTAATTGTATTTGAGTGTAGTATAACACAATTTTCTTTTTTGTTAAATTATATAATAAGAGACGAATGTGTAAACTTTTTGTCACCATTTTTCATAAGAGACGGCACTCGGAGAGTGCCTACTACTATTAAGAGACTTATTTTCATAAGAGACGGCACTCGGAGAGTGCCTACTACTATTAAGAGACTTAATCATCATGCTTGGTAAATGCTGATGGTTCAACATACAGTGTTTTCTCGTGTGTGTAATGCACATAACCCGCTGCGTTGCCTTTGCGTTTTACCACATAACGCGCCCACGTATAATCTACCGGCACAAGACTGGAATGGTGTGCCTTGCTGTAGTACGCCGCGAGTTGTGCAGCTTGTAATAGGGTAGGCATCGGAATGTCCTGACGGTTTTCTGGATTGCGGATGAGGACATGTGAACCGTGAATCTGCTTGGCATGTAACCACATATCCCGGGGTTTGGCAATCTGTCTCAAAAGCAGGTCATTTGCCTGACTATTGCGTCCGACATATATCTGAAAACCGTTGGTAGAGGTGTACTTTCGGTATGGACCTTCACTTATCTGCTCCTGCGATTTTCTCCTCTGCTCTGTTCTGATCAAACCGTTCTCTATGAATTCCTTACGAATCTGTTGAAGTTCCTCAAGTGTGCCTGCGGTTTCTACCCTGTTCTGATAGGTATTGAGAACCTCTCTCTCTGCTTCAAGTTCAGCGAGTCGTTGTTGAATCTGAGAATATCCCCGTTTTGCTTTTGTGTATTTCTTGAAAAAAGTCTGGGCATTATCTGATGGATTAAGTTCTGGGTTCAGCGCAATCGTCAAGGTTTCAAGTTCTTCACTATAGTAGTTTTGCAGTTTTACTTCCTTCTGTCCACGTTTGATGTTGTGCAAATTCGCAAGAATGAGTTCACCCTGTATCCGGTAATCATCAGCTCTCTCAGCGTTTTCTAAGTCTTTCTGAAGTGCATTTGTCTTTCGTTTCAATTGATTCATCTGTGTTTGCACCACTTGCATAAGGGAACGTAGTTCAGATTCCTTTTTCTCTTTATTGGAAATCCTTTCGTAATATGCTGATAACGTTTCACTCATAGTCGCAAATGTTTCTATGGACGATGCGGAATACTGTTGCAGTGGCATCGGCGATGCGGCAACCGCTTCATCTCTGTCTATGATCAGTTGCGGCGATACATCCTCTGGCGCAAAGTATCCGATGACCTGTTGAAAAGCACCGTATAAGCCTGTCTTTTCACTCCGTGCTATTATCTCTTTTGCCAACGTAGGACTGAGTCCATCTATTTTGTTAAACAGTGATTTCCAAGTTATATCTGTTGAATGAAATAGCTCAGAAAATGAAGATTCATTGATTTCAAACGGATCTAACTTCTCTTGTTGCGGCGGCAAAGTATAAGTTTCACCGGGTAATACTTCTCTATATCGACTTTTGGTCTCATCTATATGTTTGAGACACTCCAGTATTCTGTCGTCGGTATCATCCATCAAAATGATATTGCTGTGTTTACCCATAATCTCTACAATAATTGATTTTTTGTTGGTTTGTAGATGATCATCTGACTTTGGTTGGACAGATATTTTTAAGATACGATCCCATCCGAGTTGTGAGATTCCCCTGATGACGCCTTGTTTGAGATGTGTAGAGAGGAAATCTGCGAAATAGGATTGTTTCTGTCCAGGGGACGGCTTCTGGATCAGATGCGCACGGGCATGCACTGAATGCGCAGAAATAACCACCCAATGTGTTTTCGCTTTCTGACTAATTTTGATGGAAAACGTTGTAGGATTAGTCTGTTCAATATGGCGAATAGTTCCACCGATTAACGACTGAGACATTTCATGCACAACGATGCGGAGGGTTAAACTATCAAAAGACATGGTTTTGTTGGTATGTATAGTGGATTTTACAATTAACTTTACATCTGAGTTGTAGGAGGGAACTCCGATTCCCGACTATTAGTGGTTGCGTCGCGATTCGGAGATCGCTCCTACAGAATATATGTAAACTTATTTGCATAATTTACTATAATGCGTTTACTGTTGCGGTGAAGTCGATAGGTGCGATTTCCTTATCAATGATAAGACTTTAGATCCTTAATTGCATCAATAACCTGTTCTCTTATTTCATAAGGAACACGGGGATTGAATGGACCACCCGTACCAGCTTCAATATCCTGAAAACCGCTTTGTATCATTGCCTCAACCACAGCAGAATAGTTATATATCCTTTCATTTCTAAAACGTATCTCTTCCAGTGCTTCGATTTCTGCTTCAATCCGAGCAGAAGTTTCATAATCTCCTTGACGTTGTGCATTATTTATCTCGTCTGAGGCACGTGCATAAGCAACAGCTATACCAGAGGTATGTCCTTCTGTTCCGAGCCGTGCTGCTTGCGTGCATCTGTCTCCTATACCCCACATCACTATGCCGTTATCACCGATACCATCAACCAGCGGAACGACATCATCCGTATCAGTACCGATCTTCACACCGATAAAATGTTCTGAATAATTCAATAACCGTATTACCGCATTTAAGTCTCGTTTTTGTCTGAGGTAGTAAATGAACCGAGCATTGCAGTTGCTTCCGTAGTGTTCTGAGAATTTCACATAGAATTCATATATACCTTCAGGATTAGATATACCTGTTAGTGGCATTAACAGATATGCATCTGGCGGTCTGCTGAGTTTAGATTGTGCTTCAATCAGTTGTCCTGCTTGTTTTATTGGGTTCGGAACGATGCCGGAAATTAGGATACCATCGTTTCCGATCAGTAGTCCTGTTCTCTCAATAAGGCTTAACTGTTCTTTTTCTGCAATGTGGTGAATTAGACTTGTACCTGCAATTGCGATGACGCGTTTCCTATCATTATCAAGGTAGTTGTTGTTCATCAAGTAGTCTATATTTTTTGCATGTCCACCAAAATCAATTTTGTCCCTGTTAAAGGGGATTATTGGAATTGCAGTAACAGAATTTAGACTGTCTAATAGTTGCGGTAGATCTGTTGCCATTTATTCTCCTATGTGTATCTTAGTATTATAGTAATTGTCCTTTCAGAATAACGATTTTGGCTCATGTATAACAGGACTCACACAATGTCTTCTAAGGATTCTATGAGTAGTTTTCATGTTAATCATAAAAGGAAACTGAAAGTCTTATTTTGGTTTAAAAATATCGACCTTTTTGCGATAGTTGTTAATCCATCTATGCCAATCCGCGGAACCCCTCTTTACTCTCATTCCGTACTCTATAGTTTTATTTTCTTCTAAAGCTTTTGGAGTTCCATGTGCAGGAGAAGCTTTCAACCTTTTCATTTCTAACATCATTTCTGCATGCGTTAATACAAATGTGGTCGCCCTATCACCAGAGATTGACTGAATAATGTAATCACAGTCCTGCCACGGTCTAATTTGAAGAAGATTAACGGAATTATTCTGATTGTCACCAGAGCATTTATACTCATAGTATGTGCCGTTCTTTTTAAAATCACCTCTGTTCTCATCTCTACTAACTTTTTCACAATCGTGCTTTTTTATGAAATAGTTTTGCCACAAAGGGCTTCTTGATTGGGGTGTCAACACGCTACTGATTTTGTAAAAGTCTCGTTCAGAAATTTCTTGTTCAAAGGCTAAGTCAATTAATTCATGCTTAACCCTTTCTACACTATCCTTTAATCTTCTACTTTTATCTATGCTGTCTAAGATGGCATGGATCGTTTTCTTTAGTTCTATCCGGTTCATGGCATTCTCTGGTGAGGTGTCGATGTTTTTCTTTTGACACATTTGCACTAAAGGAGTTCAAACAAGTTCCCTTGGCTTTCTTCCGTTCTATTCGGCTCGTGGCATTTTATATATTGATCCAAAAATTCAAATTTTGTTAACCAATATACACCGCCATTTGCACAAGAATGTCCAATCCAATCAACTGCTCTGATTTTAGATATTAAATCTTCTACTGGAATTTTTGATTTAAGGAAGTAGCCTCGATTGTTTGGTGTCGGCGTTTTTGTAATTCTTCTTGGAGAAGCACCAAATACAAATATGTCGAAATCGTTTTTATTGGAAAATTCAAAATCATCTGTTTCTGTGTAGGCATTCGGATTGACTCTAAGATCTTTTCCCTTTGATTTATCAAAAACGAAGAAACTTGCAGGCACATGATATGTCTTCCCTTCTAATGTAAAACAGTCCCTTCCTAATTCAGTGATGGAGACTATTCGCCAATTATAAGGCAATATTTTTTGCCGCGTATGTTTTCTATAAACATCTGGTAAAATAAAAGCGATTGTTTGGACATTACTAAATGAAAGAGCATGGGATATAAAATTTGAAGATAGTTTATGATATTGACCAAACGGTGGATTCCCTATAACCAATACGCGCTCGTACACTTCACTAATACTGTAATTGAACCAATCTCCTTTAATAATCTCATCATGTTGCGGATCAATATCGATCCCTATTTTGGTGTCATGTTTGATATTTTGGTAAAAAGCACCATTTCCCGCAGAGGGTTCTATCACGCAATCATATCTGTAAGGTAATTTATTTATTTCATCTAAACACTTTGTGACGACTTCCTGTTTCGTGTAAAACTTATCCATGATTCTACTCATGTTTTTGTGTTTTTTTCTCCAAACGTGAGCCATTTTACGATCTCCTTTAACATTGTCTTTTATCGGATTTATTAACGCCTGCTTCTGCCAGATGCAGATCTTTTAGCTTTTCGATTTCAATTAGTGTTGTATGTTTCATTTTTCTTTTCCGCCGTTTTCTGAATTTTAGCACAAAATCGGGTTGAATGTCAAACAGCTTACATTAATGGGGTGTGTAAAGTCTTGTCACTATATGGTTGTTAGCCATATCTTAATCCTCTTAATCCGTGCTTTTCACTTTTCTCAAAATACTTTATAGCATTTTCAAGACTTTCACGGCTGAAATACATAGCATGTTCTGAAATAAAGTCTATGACTATCTGCTTATCAACTTTTGAGATTTCTCTCAATATCCATCCTACTGCTGTTTTGGCAAATCGGTCTTCTCTCTTTATCAATACTGTACTTGATTGGCGTATAAGTTCATAATAGGTATTATCTTTTGTCAGATTAGTAAATGCGACAACTGAACATCTCGCCTGCCACACATTTTCTGCTGTATGCCATTTTGAAATTGCTTCAGCACATTTCATGCCGTTTGCTTTTATCATGTGTCGTAACACCCTTGTACATAACCAATCACAGACACTCCAATCGTAAATATATCCGTTGCTAAAGATCTCCTCAAATCTTAGAAGCAGTTCCTGGTAGTCCAACTTTTTGTATAGATAGTGTTGAAAGAGTAGAATACCGGCAAGTTTATCCTCGGCATATTCCTCAGCGAAAAATGAAAGTGCTAATTCCAACTGTTGATTCTCTGGAAGTGTGTCAATGCTTTCGTCTTTATACCAAGATTTTAACGTTGTTGTGATTTGAGGAGTGGTAACGCCTCTATATTTTGTATTGTGTTTGATGTAGTTTTCGAACCAGAGTTTTTTCTTCTCATCTGCATATTGGTTGATACGGGATTTTAGATTTTCAGATAATCTTTCTATGTCAGTCATAAGGTTTCCTCTTTTGTGTTTTCTGTAAGGATACACTAATGTTGTGAAATAATCAAGTTATTAGGATTTACTGGAACGCAAAAAAGTTGACATCAAATAACATCCCTGTCATGATATAAGAGTATTTGCTGATTATTAATTGAGGATGTTCAATGTTACACTTACTTCAATCACTTCAAACCGATGTTTTGGGTATTGGTAGGAACGTGTTTCATCAATTCAGCGTGCACAAATGCGCGCATCAAGCCGCTTCACTTGCGTTTACGACTGTGTTAAGTCTGGTACCGTTGTCAGCCGTTGCGCTCTTCCTGCTAAAGACTTTTGGTGTCGTTGAAAACGAGAAGTCTCCTCTGATAGACACACTAAACAATTTCCTCCCACAATATAGGGCGGACGAAATTGTAACTGGCATCACCGAATTTACAAACAGAAATCTCGCAGGACTCGGTATCGGCGGCTTTTTATTGTTCCTGTTCATCTCAATTATTCTGTTTATGTCCATTGAAACACATTTCAATCATATCTGGGGTAGTCGTAGCAGATTACCTCTGGTACAAGCGTTTCAGAAGTATCTGGTTTTTTGTATGCTGTTGTTGATTGGACCCATTCTAATTTGGTTTGTGTTCTCTACCGTAGCAAGTGGTTTAATTGCGCACCTTTTCCCGTGGGTCTCCGTATTCTGTCTGTTTTTTCTTATGTATATTGCCTTACCTAATACCACAGTGAACTGGAAAGCTGCACTCTCTGCCGCAGTTTTGGCTGGTTCGCTGTTTCAGGTTGCTCGTATCGTATTTGCAAATTACTTTGAATTGGTCTGGCAAAACTATACCGCAATTTATGGTACTTTGGCGATGATAATTATCTTAGCGATATGGATTTACGCGACTTGGTTAGTTATTCTACTCGGTGTTGAAATAACAAACGCTATTCAGAGATACGTTGATCCTGGTCATCCGCTTGGAACACAGATCATTGATAGTCCGAATTATATCATCAATGCCACCGGAATCATTACCCTATATCTACTTTTAGCAAAACATTTCAATGAAGGAAAGGGAGCATGCTCCACAACTGATGTCGCCGTAACTGCCAAAGTATCTGAATCTTTAGTGCAAGATGTGTTTGAACGATTCAGTAATGCGAAACTCATCTATGAAGTAGAAGATGAGACTAAGGGGTATATCCCTGCTCGTCCGTTAGACACGATTACATTGGATATGTTGGTTGAGGCTATTGATGGGAATTTAGTCAATCATCTTTCAGAGGCAGTGGCTGGTTCACCCACGTTGAGAAGATTGTATCAAGAACTTCAGGAAGCCGAAACTGAGAGACTAAGGGATGTTACGGTACGTTCAGTTTTAGAGGGTTTAGACAAATAGGTTCGGTTTCCTAACCGAACCGGATTCTTCGCGAAAACCTTTATGACCACAATTGGCACAAACCCGACAGAATACGCGTTTGGTATTCTGCATTGGTTAGGAAACCGAACCATAGGCGTCAATTTTAGAAAATGACTGGGTTATTGTGAACACCTCTAAGGGCGTATGATCATTGAGATTGTCCCCTCTTTAGTCCCGTATGAAGTTAAAGAAAATATTTGGGTAATTTGACGAGGTTAGGAAACCTCGCCAGCAGAATGGTGTACCTGCATTATGCAAACAAGAAATTACCCGTTTAATTATTTAAACTTCATACGGGACTAAAGAGGGGGCGGGACACGTTTTCTATAAACATATCGTCCCTAATGAAGATTAAGTTATTAATTGGGTAATACGCGGGCGGGGAAACCCCGCCCCTACGAAACCTTACTCCTACGATGAGTCATATCAGTAGAATTACCTGATTATTTATTTAATCTTCATACGGGACTGAAGAGAAGACAATCCGTATAACCATAAGGTTTCAGAGTGATTCATCAGAGATTCTAAGTTTTCTTAAATTGGCGGAGTTGCGATGATGGCAGTTGAACTTGAAAAAGACCTGATGGAAGAATACGCCTATAAAACACGCTATGCTCCCACAGATAGAATGGGTATTGAATATCCAGAATCCAATGGCTGAAACTGAAATCCATCGAGATGCAATCATAAAAACACTTCAAACACTTACTGCGTATTTTGAAGATTCATTTGAAGTCTCATTTTAGTAAGTCTTGTAATTCAGTTAGAGTAGTGATGGTTTCATGCCATTTGCCGGGATGTATATTTTCCCTATCAATTAGTATTGGACGGATACCGACTGCTTGTGCGCCAATAATGTCTGCTTCGTAAGTATCACCGACGTGGACGGTCTCTTCCGCAGTAACCCCTATTTTCTTGAGGGTATACTCAAAAATATGTGCATCTGGTTTGGCGGAACGGACACGTACATCGTGTGATGCTGTGATAGTATCAAAGAGATGTGCTATTCTAAGTCGTTCTAACAACGGAAACAAGGGTGTATCCCAGTTTGAAACGATGGCTAATTTATATCCATCTTGTTTTAATATTTGTAGTGTTGACACTGTATCAGGATAGAGTTTGGCATTATTAGCTGCAAAAAGCGAATGTTCAGATTGCAGGAGTTCCCAAGTTATCTGGTCAATATGCTCTTCAACGCCGAGTTGTATGATAAACTCTCTGTAACTGTTTACGATTTTCTGCATTGTTCCAAGAATTGCGTGTTTCTTAGGATCTGAGCCGGATGCATCTGCATATAAATTCGGAACAGCTTCTGCATATCGTTCCCAATCAACATCAAATTCATAGCGATCAGCGATTTTTTGGATTATGTCCTCCAGGGATTGATTCCATACACCTAAAGTATAATAAAAATCAAAGAATATAGCTTTTATCATAATCATCCCACATCAGATATACCGGGTTGGGTCCGGTATACCTGCTTCTGCAAATCCTTTTTTTCTGAGTTTGCAGCTGTCGCATCTGCTACATGCCCTTCCGTCTACATCTGGATCGTAGCAGCTAAGGGTGTGTGTATAATCGACACCGAGTGCGGTGCCGGTCTTGATTATATCTGCTTTGGTTTTGTTGATCAAAGGTGTTCGGATCTTGAGTTCTGTTTTACCTTCAACGCCAGTTTGTGTTGCGAGATTAGCCATTTTTTGAAAAGCTTGGATATATTCAGGACGGCAATCAGGATAACCGCTGTAGTCAATAGCATTAACCCCGATGAAGATCGTGTCCGATGAGAGCACCTCTGCCCACGCAACAGCATAAGACAGGAAGATAGTGTTTCTGGCAGGAACGTATGTTATCGGGATTTCATCAGATATCTCTGAATCTGAACGATTTTTTGGAACTTCCATATCCGTTGTTAATGCTGATGCGCCGAAGATTCGTAGATCAATGTCAATGATGATGTGTTGTTTCGCGCCTAATTCTTGGGCGTTATGTTTTGCCCGATCCAACTCAACTTTATTGCGTTGTCCATATTGAAAACTCATTGCATAGACTTGATAACCTTCCGAGCGTGCAATGGCTAAGGTAGTCGTTGAGTCTAATCCTCCGCTGAGTAGGACGACAGAACTTTTATTGTTATGGCTGTTTTTATTTGTATGAGACTGCAAACGTTAATCCTGTTTTTATTGGGACGGCTATTCACCGTCCCATATAGGTGTTTAACTATTCCTGTTCAAATTCAAGTTTAGCGAAACGTAGGAATATACCTCCACCTGGTCTTGCCAATGGTCCGTTGATTGCCAAGCATGCGATAACATGCTTTGTTCCCGGTTCGGCATTTTCAGTAACAACGACGCGTTGGGGTGTATTGAACCCGGATGCAGCCCCACGTCCTGATTCGCCAAAAGCCAAATCGATTTCACCATTGACCCAGACTTCACCGTAGTCGTCAATACATGTATGAAACCACAGTTTTGAACCAGCCACTGATTTCCCATCTACGGTTTCAGGAATAGTAACTGTGATCCGGTACCAGCCGAAACATAGTCCGGTTAATACGATCTCTTGGATATTTTCGCAGATGTCCCAACCCGTATCGTCATAGTCAGCAAGACGCGCAGGTGATTCAGGCATTTGATCAACTAATCCACCATTGGGTTCACCTGGAACGAGTCCAGCAGCAAACCGCCATTGTGCGTCAGTGAGTTCAAGATGTTCAGCGTTTTCTAAATCAAGTTCAGCAATAATCATAGTTGTTCCTTTCTAATGTGTGGCTGTATGCCACAGTTTATAGGTTATATAAGTTGAACAGAGCAGGAAAAAACCTGCAACAATAAATGGTATGTGTATAGAGATTTTTATAAGAAATCCACTTGCAACGTATCCGAGTAGAAACCCAGTACTCCAAGCAAGATGTGTGATTCCAACACCGTGTCCTTTCTCATGTGCCTCAGTAAATTCGTTGATAAACCTTGGAATAGTCGTTGAGAGTGCCCATGCTGCACCTGTGCCGAGTATCCCGTAAAACCCCAATGCGAATAATGAGTTGTGATAGACGATTAAAGCAGATGCCAGAAGTGTGACAATGATATTCGTCACGAAAGCAGGTAGACGATGTCCAACTCTATCGCAGATTCTACCCGTTACAAATTGACAGATAAATGCAAAGGACAGACTCAGCGTACCGTAATAACCTGTTGCTTTATCTCCACCAAGTCGATTAATCAGAATAGGCATCAATAGGTTTACTGTTCCCCAATAGTATGTTGGAAAGACCCGTAAACCGATCAGCATCTGTATCTTATTTTGTTTACATAGTTTCAGATATTTTTCGATATTTAGCGTTGATTTTAAAAAGCTCTGCTTTCCCTTCAGCGGGTTGATGATATTTTGCCAACAGTCGTATTTTACTCGCGGTAGTAAGAAGCAGGCTCCTATAAAAGCCAAACCTGTAAAGATAATCGCTGTGTTACCAAAAACAGTATAGTTGTATCGACTAATGACTTCTCCTGCGATTGCGTTTCCGATTGCGTTGCCTAATGTTCTGCTGGTAAAGTATAATCCGGTAGCGAATCCTAACCGTTCTGATGTCACAGAACTGATTAGATATGATTGTCCTCCTGCAGTTTTTAGTCCAGATGTGATACCCTCATAACACAAGAATCCCCATATTAATAGTGGTGTTTGTGTTTTAAATAGTCCTCCTATAACAATTGCCCCGGTCATTCCGATAAGCAGTGTGGGTTTTCGTCCGAATCTATCACTTAATGTGCCGCCGATAAGTGCTGTTAGTCCTCCCAATGCGATTGGTATTGTCCGTATTAATGCAGCAAAAAGTGGGTTTTCACCCAGGACATTTTCTACGTAGACTGGAAAGAATAGCTGTAATGGACCTGTTATCAGTCCAATAACAAACACGACGCAACAGAGAGATATGAAACCGCGCGTCCACATTATTTCACATCAAAACCTGTGTTCATATTATAGTTGATTTCCTTGTAAATATCAAATTTTAGCTATATTAAGAGACGGCACTCGGAGAGTGCCTACTACTATTAAGAGGTATTATTTTCATGAGGCTGTCTGTTATATTGGGTGCGGCGGTTCCGAGTCCACAAGCACTTGTTGCCTTCATTACGGATCCAATTTCAGCGATGAGCTCTTCAGATTTCTGGTTTAAGGGTTTAGCTAGCAGTTCGGTGAGTCTATGCGTGCCGATTCTGCATGGGAAACATTTTCCGCAAGATTCCTCTGCAAAGAACTCCATTGCATTGTGTGCCACATCTATCATATCTCGTGTGTCATCAAAGACCATGATGCCGCCTGCCCCAAGCATTGCACCAACATTCTGGAAGCTGGGTTCATCAATGTTTATGTCAAGGTCTTTCTCTCCGATGAATCCTCCTGATAGTCCAGCAGTAGTGATCGCTTGTATTTTTCTTCCAGGCAAGGGTCCTCCTGCCCATTCATATAGTAATGCTTTAAGTGGTAGTCCGAAGGGTACTTCGTAGTTGCCTGGTTTTTGGATGTCTCCTGATAGACTGATGATTTTTGTTCCTGAGATATCGGGGTTATAGCTCAAGCTTTTGTACCACGCTGCCCCTTTTCTGAGTATCTGTGTCGCAGCTGCGAGCGTCTCTACATTGTTTACGACTGTTGGAAGGTTTTCAAAACCGTGGGTTACAGGATATGGGGGCCGGTTCCTTGGAAATGGGTGTTCACCTTGTAAGCTGTTTAGTAACGAACCTTCTTCTCCACAGACATAAGCACCTGCCCCGCGGCGTATGTATATATCAAAGTTGAATTGCGTATTGAAGATATCCTTACCTAACAAGTTCTCTTTTTCTGCTTCTGCAATTGCGTTCTCAAGTATTTTTAAGGTTTCAGGGTACTCATAGCGTAGATAGATAAATCCTCGTGTCGCGCCTGTTGCGTAGGCTGCGAGTGTCATACCTTCTATAATTGTGTGCGGTGCATAATCAAGGATGACCCTATCCTTGAAGCATCCCGGTTCACCTTCATCGGCATTGCAGACGATAGTTTTTGGTTGTCCGGGAGCATTTAAGACCGATTCCCATTTAATTCCTGTTGGAAATCCTGCTCCGCCTCTCCCTGCAAGCTGGCTATCCTTGAGTGTTTGAATAACGTGCTGAGGTGTCAGGGATGTAATGGTTTTTTTGAGTGCTCCATATCCTCCAGAATTTTGGTAACCTTCTATTGTATTCCTGTTCTGTTCGCGTATGTCTGCAAAGATACATTCCTCTTTATCGCCAGGGTATTTTGGTGGTAATGGAGTGGGTTGAACGGATAGATTCTCTGCGCTTTTACCCGTAAATACCTGATGTCCTTTTATGACAGGGACGCAATCATCACATCTACCGGCACACGGCATTGCGGTTGCGCCGTCCTCTGTTAAGGCGTTTAGGATTTCTATACCTCCTTGCAGCCTACAGACAGGTCCAGTACAGACGCGAGGTGCGCTTTGTCCGGGTGCTTCCTGGGAAAAATGGTGATAGAAGGTCAATGTGCCGAACAGTTCTGCCAGCGGAATGCGTAACCCAACAGAAATATCGCGTAATACCTCTTCGGAGATAAATCCATCTCTATCATGGAATGCATGTAATACACTTAGCAATGGTGCGGGTTCATCACGCCAATTGGCAATCAGTTCAGCATTTGTTGACATGTAAATCTCCACAAGTCTATAAATGTGTGCGGATGTGAATTGTCAATTAGCGTATCAGATTTCCAACATAAGGTCAATGTTTTTGTTATGTCATCAGAAAAAATCAGATTGACACAAGATGCATTGTTTAATAGAATATGGGATAAAACAACGAAAGGATTCCTCAAAATGCAACACTATTTAGATATTCAAGAACCTGAACTTGATTATACATATCAGTTTGAACTTGACCAACTGCCACAGATGTCAACATGTTTGGAAGCACACGGGTTTGCAATTATCAAGGATGTTTTGCCTGATGAGATGATTGGACGTTTGAAGAAAGCCGTTTTTGATGGGACAGATCCGAATAGGGACTTGAAACATGGTCAGAGCGCAACACGACATGCCTGGATAGAAACAGGTGAAGATGCTTGGCAACTGCTGGAATATGAACCTTTTATGGCTATTCACAGACATTTGATCGGTACAGATGAATTGACAGTGCATCGTTCTGCTGCAATTATTCGGATGCCGGGTTCACATCCTGTGGCTTGGCATACCGATTGGTGCGGATTCTCTACGGGGACGCCTAAGAATTCTGGTGATGTATTGAACCGTGGTATGTGGCCATCGGGAAAATGGTTCTACATTACGGGTTCGCGTCCTGAACATGGGGGTTTATGTGTAATTGCGGATTCGCATGTAGAGAATTGGGATGGTCCTGAAGGATTTAAACTGACATCGGACAAGCGATCATTTTACAAGGTCGGTGGAGAAGAGAAGGCATACACAGATTTTGATGTGCCGGGTGTTGTTCCACTCTTTACAGATCCTGGAGATATGATTGTGTTTGCGCATCGCACATATCACGGTGCATTCCCGAACCAGATAGACGACATCAGGTTGTCTTGTGCTATTGGGTTGCGCAGTCGTTCACATCAAATAGATATACCGTGGGAGATTCCTGATGTTGGCAAGAAGTTTTTAGCGGATTTACCACCGCACCTTCATCAATACACACACGGATATACCAGTATTGATACTTCCTGGCGGGGGTAGGAATGTTATTGTCCTGTCCAAATCAAGGATGAATGTGCGTGGACGAATACGGTTATAGCGAACAATAATATGTTGACAAGACTATAGAGGGTTCAGATTGTTTTTAGGTGACTTGCACAATCTGGAAAGCAAGTTTGTAAGATACGTCGTGTTTATTAATACTTTTTGATATGTGCCCAACTGACAGCTAGCTTGCCGCGTGCTTCAACAGGCGCAATTTGCTCCATAGCATTTAGAATATCTGTATCGTCTAAAGCTACACGCCAAACAGCAACTTCATCTATACTGCCTTGATAGTGTTCTCGATTGCCTTCACTGTTTCTGCCAATGGCTACTGGTACATCATTTGTATCAATAGCACCTTGTGCATTAGATTGGACAACAACTTCACCATTTTGATAGAGTTTCATAGTTTGACCATCGTATACCGCTGCAACATGTGACCATTCGTTAGCTGGAAGAGTCGGTGATGTCCCATTCCGACATAGCCGCTCCTGCCCATTACTGACAGCTACAGTAAAACCGATGCGTCCATTACTATTTGCCTGTTCGTAAAAACCCCATACCATCCAAGGGGAAGTATCGCCTGCCCAACATTTGTTGAGGATACGTTGCCATTCATTTGTGAACACTGTCGGGTATACCCATGCCATTAGGGTTACCTGCTGTGTGATACTATCTAAAGAATCAGAATCGGGTACTTCTACCCAAGTCCCTGGCGTGCCATCAAAAAGCACACCTGAACCATTTTTCCCATCAGCCCATTTGACATTGTGGAGAGTACCGTCATTACCGTTTTTGGATAGGTCTTTAGTCGTTCCACCTGAACCTTCCTCAAAGTTTAGATACAACACTAAATCTTGATCCTCTATTGCATACCCCGAAAGGTTAGATAGGAACAGTAACGCAAAAATAGGAATCGTCAAAACGAAGCACTTCTTTATCATGTAAAACCTCCATTATCTTATACACATATTGTTTAAAGTATTTTTTGAGGATAAATAGTTTATTAAGTATAACAGATTATAATATTGTAGTCAAATGGGGTGTGTAAACTTTTTGTCACTTAAGGACAAAGGATCCCTAATCCCTTGCTCCAGCGGAGCAATATGTCTATAGAAAAACGATTGTCAACAGGGTGCACTCCAGCGGAGTGCTATGTACATAAACGGACGCGTAAAGATTTTGCCACTTAACTGTCTGAATCGCGGATTATCACAGATGACGCGGATTGCGCGGATTGTTGAGTTTGTGTATCTCAGGTACTATCCACAAGGGATGTCTTCTTTGTTGCGGCTTCTATCTGATTCTATTGACATAGCACTCCGCTGGAGTGCTGAGCTTTGGACATTGTGATTTCTATAGACATACCACGCCTCTGGCGTGAGGATATCCGTTTCTATCAAGAAGGCACTTGGCTCCAATCGTTGATTTATGGGTTTCGTTCTTCTACCCGACTCACTTATTCTGTCTGAACTATCCACTAGTAGATAGTCTACTCTAATTGTTCGGGTAAAGGTCGCGATTCGGAGATCGCTCCTACCAATGGAGTGCTTATGGTAGGAGGGAACTCCGATTCCCGACTATTACTTATACCCACAAGTTTAGCTTGGACTGTCTACTAGTGACAAAAACTTTACACACCCGTCAAATGCTTTACTCCAAAAATTCCCATAAATTGAAATTTGTATTGTGGGGCTGCACTTTTTTCTTTTCGCGTAATCGGAATGTTGATACTGCCTGATGGGGGGTAGGTGTTTAATCAACTTGATAAGCAGAAAGTTGACGATGTACTTCAGGAGGAGCACCGCTTTTTAACCAAACAATAGGTTCTTCTTCTGTCTTGTCAGGATTTACCCAGACGATTTTTCTAATTACTCCAACCTGTTGAGATGCTTTAGCGTAAAGGGTGCGAACTGATTCATCACATGAAATAATGGAATTATCCGTGTCTAATGCAGCTTCAAGCAGGTGGTAATCTTTTTGCATAATTTCAACATCATCCGCGTTACTTGTAGTACTGGCAATATTGTTTCGGAGTTGATGATCTTCTGGAGGATTGATACTAACTGTTCTTTTACGCGCTTCCATAGATAATCACCATTTACTTGCAAAACGAGATCGATGTTTTTTCCATTCTTGACTGATGGCTTTTGTTAATACTAACTGATGTTGTTGTGTCTGAACCTGAATTAAGAAATCACGACAATTTATAGCTCGTGGATGTGTAGCTGTTTCACTGCCAGCAGCTCGAGCAACATCCGCATCAATAACCAACCGTTTCGAATCACTGTTTTTCACTATAGTTATTCTTTTCCAAATCTTAGTTTGTCTAACGCAGTAAGGTAACGGTCTTCAGATCTTATATCCACCTTGTCAAAATCTACAGACCAATCCCCATATCTCCCTGCTTCATCTAAGTCAACGCTGTCAACCTCCGTAATTCCTTCCTTGTTTCTTGAAAACCAGTGTAGTTTTACTAATTCAGGTGCCAATTGTCCTTCAGCGACAAGTATTTGAACTCCTAACAACAACAGCGAACTATGCGTTTCTGCAACCACTCGCACCCCACGTTTCGCTGCATCTGCCAAGACTTGAGCTAATGCCACTTGTGCATTAGGATGAAGATGTAACTCCGGTTGTTCAAGATAAACTAACTGCCCGGGGTTCGCTGCAATTAGTGCTACTATGACAGGAAGAACTTGTGATACACCGAATCCTACGTCAGCGATATTAACCATATCTGTTTCAACAGCGTTGTTTTGAGGAAGTCTACCAACTTGAACTTCAACATGAGCATCACCTGTTTTGCTTGTACCAACTTGTCCTGTTAGGTTTAGTGAACGAAGTGATGCGGTAAGTTCTTCCAAGTTTTCATTTTTCTCAATTTGCCACTTATGAATGATACTCGCTACGTAGTTTTCAAACGTGCCAGGATATCTCGGTCCTGTGCCAGCCATCTTATAGCTGCGCTCTGGGTTACCACGTAATCCGGGTATGTGAATACTATTTTGGATACTACGATTAAGGTTAGAAGTAATGTAATGGATTTCGGTGCCAATATGAGACCAAAGACGGAAAAAACATCGTGAACGACTAACGGTCTCCGTATCCTTTGGTAAAAAGTCTTGCACAAATTGCTTAGTATGCTCTGTAAGTTTCCTTACTTCTTCAGGAAGTTTATCAGAAGAATAAGGGGATATTAAGGGTTGATCGCTCAATGCCTTTATTTCTTTAGCAGTCATATCAGGAAATAACGGGAAACTCATAGAAGAGGACGATTCCATTGATTTTCTCTCAGCTGTCATTTCAACAATCTCAATTTTGTCCTTTTCTTTTCTAAAGAGTGTTTTTACTGATTCAAAAAAATTAAACACATCGGTCTCAATGTAAATCCGAAGGTCGTCAGTTCTGTCTTCACCTTGTAATGTTGAAAAAAACTGTGTTGTCTCAGTAAATTGGACGTTTGGTCCATCAATTAATAATGGTCCCGGATCATACGGTGCCTCAAGCGTCTGCTTAAGCATCAATAAAGGTTGCATAATGCTTGATTTCCCCGAGCTATTTACACCAGCAAGAATCGTCAACGGTCGTATCTCAATTTCACATTCTTTCACTATAGATTTGAAACCTTTGACTGCAATCTTTCTGATACCTACCTTGTCATTTCTTGACATTTGTACTTTCTCCCTATAATCTTAAGTAATGATATTGTGTTATTGAAGTGGTTGCACTACACCATAAGGCAACCGTTCACCTTTCAATCCAGCGAACAGATTTTCCATTGCCATTGTTGCCATTTTCATGCGCGTTTGAATTGTTGCACTGCCGAGATGGGGTGCAATCAATAGGTTATCTAATTCAAGTAGCGGATGGTCTGTGTTTATCGGTTCTGGTTCGGTAACATCCAGTGCTGCGCCGGCAATTTGTCCCTCTGTGAGTGCTGCGTACAAGGCATCGTGGTCAACAACAGGTCCTCTTGCAATATTGACGAGGATTGATGTGGGTTTCATCAATTCAAATTCTGCTTTGCTGATCATGTGTGTTGTCTCATCTGACAAAGGCACATGGAGTGTGACAAAGTCTGAGACCTTTAGCAGATGTTCGAGTTCCGCATATTCAATACCGAGTTCTTTTTCCCAATCTGGTCTGCGCTCTCGTTTGTTGTACAATACCTTCATGTCAAATCCTAATGCCCGTTTCGCAACAGCATATCCGATACGTCCCATCCCTATAATACCGATTGTTGCGTGATGTACATCGTATCCCCAAAGGATATTCGGGTCGTAGTATAACCACTGCTTTTCTACTTGTACGTGGTTGTATGCAGGTACTACATTTCGTGCGGCGGCGAGTAACAATGCCCATGTCATGTCCGCCGTGGTATCGCTAAGCACTCCCGGTGTATGTCCGAGAGCGATACCGCGTGCTCTTGCGGCGTCTTCATCGACATGGTCATAACCAACACCGACTACTGAGACAACTTTGAGGTTCGGTGAGGTGTCGAACATGTCTGCGGTGACGGGTTCATGTCCATAAGTCATCAAGCCATCAAGTGGCGGGATTTTTTCAGCGATGGGTGGAAGAATCGCACTCGTATGCCACATTTCAACATCACATTCTGCTTCAATTTTATTGAGAACTTGGTCGGGAATGGGACGGGTGATAAAGACTTTAGGGGTTGACATCTGATGCCTCGCAGTTTGGTGAAAGTAAAAGAAATGCACAATCTAACAGAATGATGCTCAAAGATGCACAATCTAACAGAATGTGCTACAAAGATGCACAATCTAACAGAATGATGCTCAAAGATGCACAATCTAACAGAATGTGCTACAAAGATGCAACATTTTCAATGAGAAATGGTTTAATTTCGACGGTAAAACACTCGGATAGGTGTCCCGTGGAATCCGAAAGTATCACGAATATTGTTAATCAAATATGCTGTATAGGGTTGACGAATTCTGTGTGTATTTCTACCAAATATTACGAAAGTCGGTGGTTGTGTCTCAACCTGCGTAATGTATTTGAGTGCTGGACGTGTACCTTTAACACGGGGTGGTGGGTGTTGTGTGCGTAGTTCAAACAATAGGTCATTGAGTGCTGGCGTTGGAATACGTGTGCAATACTCACGATAAACCTCAAGTGCAACATCAAGGATGTTCGTAACACGTTGTCCTGTTACAGCTGAGACGAATATTTTAGGGACATAATCTAACTGTGGCACTTCCGTTGCTAAACGGGTCATATATTCCGTATGTGTTGTATTATCTTTTTCTATAAGGTCCCATTTATTGAGAACTAAAACGGATGCTTTTCCCTGCCGTGCAATGAATCCTGCTATTGTCTTATCCTGTTGTGCGACTGTCTGTGTCACATCTAATACCAGAGCGGCAATATCACTTTGTCGGATACTCTGGATCGCCCGTCGTACAGTTTCAGACTCTAATTCATTGTTGATTGAAGATTTTCGCCGCATCCCGGCAGTATCCACAAGTTCAAAGGGGATATTTTGATAGATGAAGTTCATGTTAACAGCATCGCGTGTTGTTCCTGGACGATTGTCAACAATCATCCGTTCTTCACCTAACAGAGTATTGAGGAGTGAAGATTTCCCTACATTAGGTCTACCGACAATAGAAATTTTTATTGGAGCAGTAGCATCTTCTTCAGCTTTCTCAGTTTCAGGAAGTCTTGTGATAACATCGTCAAGGAGTTGGTGTATGCCGATGTTTTGAACGCATGATGTTAATACCGGTTCGTCGAGTCCGAGTGCATAGAATTCTGCAGTTTGCATTTCAAGGTTACGACTGTCTGCCTTATTGATTACAAGGATTATGTCTTTACCTGAGGTTCTTAATTTATCAGCAACGATAGAATCGTGTGGCATTACACCTGTGCGGACATCAACGACGAATAGTATAAGTGCAGCTTCTGCGAGTGCTTGGTCAACCTGCATTTGAACATTATCAATGAGCGGATCATCGGGATCAACATCTATCCCTCCGGTGTCAACGATCGTAAATGCTGTATTCTCCCAGTTCACATCAGCGTAGTTTCGATCGCGTGTAACGCCGGGTTGATCATTTACGACAGCGATCTGCTTTGGCTGGGATGAACTCAATCTGGCTTCAGCGGCTAAGCGATTAAAGAGTGATGATTTTCCGACATTGGGTCTACCGATAATTGCGACGATTGGGAGTTGGTTTGGCATTAGGTTTGTTCCTGTGTATTATGGATTTCTCCGCCATTACCGTTGGCTTTTGAAACTGCGATAATAGATTTTATCACAACAATGATGGGAATTGCCAATAATACTCCCCAAAAACCGAGGATGGATGCGCCGACTATAACCGAAAACATTATCAATAGTGGGTCAACATCAACAGCAGTGCTCATAACTTTAGGTGAGATGATTGAGTTATCTATTGCCTGAATTCCGAGGATTGCTCCTAATACAAAAAGGCATCGGATTGCAAAACTGATTGGGTCTCTAAATTCTCCTGCGGCAAGTCCCATCAACATGGCGATATAAGCGAATCCACCACCGATAAAAGGTCCAAAAGTTGGGATAGCATTACAGATCCCCGCCAAAATACCGACGAGAAGTGCAAAGGGAACACCGATCAGACGGTAGACGATACATGATATAATTGTGATGATTACAATTACGGTGAACTGTCCTTTGAGGAACTGATGCATGTTATGGTCAATTTCTCTGAAATATGCTCTGGTTGTTTCTTGATGCTTTTCTGGTATTAGGCTGATGAAACCGTGGAAGTATTTTTCAAACCCTTGGCTGGCATATACGAAAACAATGAATGCCAAGAATAGTGTAGCGATAAATCCCCCAAATTGAAAAGCGATAGACCCAGCCAAACCGGATAACCATCTAATGAATGCGCTTCCACTTGCGGTCCACCCTGGTATTTTTTCGGTTAGATATGCCTGAAGTTGTTTTACATAAGGGTCATCCCTGTACATCAAGATCCCCGGTTTTTTTGATGTAAATTTTCGCCAATTGTTCACACTGTCTGGACTATGATGTATGACGTTGCTGTTTCCGGCATATAGTTCTGAACGGACAGTGGCTAATAGGGATATATTTTTCGGCAGCCGATCCGATGAAGGCATTTTATTCCATTTATCATCATCATTCCAGTCATATAAACCGTTTAGTGTACCGGCATAAAGTTCAATGTCACTCTTGTCAGTTGCTGTAAGGCACTTGATTTCTGGCATATCCTCGCTTATCTCTATCGGTTTCCATTCCTTCGGAACATAATCTGCCGTATGGAGAAGTTTATGTAAGACATTAGCAGGTTTGGTCTCCGTTTCTGTAATCTCTGGCGTTTCATCTGTTCCATTCGATTCAATAGGTGTTTGTTGTGACATTTGCATGAGTTGATTGAACAGTTGTACCCCGATGTTCTCCTGTGTATTATTCTGTTCATTTTCTCGCGTTTTCTCAACTTTCTTACTCACCAGATAGATCATCTGTTCCTTTCTGGTTCCAGCAAATCTCTCAATTGAGCGGATACTGACGATAGGCCTCTCTGTAATGTTTTCAATTTCCACATGTTCCCACTGTTCAACGACATCATCATCAGAATAGACACCTTTAAAGAGTCCCACTTCTGTACCGACATAAATTAATGCGTTATTCCATGAGGGTATATTTATGTCATGAATGGAACGGTCATCAAACCGTGTAGCATTGATTTTTTTCCATTTTTGGTCTTCGGGAAGTTTTATTAATGAGCCTTCTTTTGCCTTGTCTACTATTTTCCTGCTACATCGGTATATACCACCTTGTGTTCCAGTATAAATGTACTTATCACTAACAGCGATA
Source organism: Candidatus Poribacteria bacterium (assembly GCA_965205065.1). Taxonomy (GTDB): domain Bacteria; phylum Poribacteria; class WGA-4E; order WGA-4E; family WGA-3G; genus MSPOR6. The sequence goes on from CBDBFT010000001.1 coordinate 1,962,870, forward strand.
CAATGAATATGCTTTCCAAGAAGTTCTCCGTTTGTAATACCTATCCTTTTAAGGTCTTTAATCGTTTTCCCATTTTCTTCCTTATCTTTTTCCTCTTCCTTATCTTTTTCCACAAGGATATATATACCGTGATTCGTACCGAGGAATAGCGTTTCTGTTCCATTTGAGATATAACTTGTAAAGTCAGTAAACTCTTCGCCTACTACTAAAGGTAGCAGATCCTCATGATAGAACTTTTGCAGTCCTTCTGCCATTTGTCCAATCTGTTGTCTAACCCCAAATCCAGTAAGAATTAGCACCCCAGTACAGATAAGAATAATCAGTACAGTTACAATTACGCGTTGATATATCCTATTTAGAGGGAGTGCTTTCCACAGAAAACGGAAGAGATAGGCGAACCCGAAGCCGAGTATGAACGGCATCAAGACACCAAGCATCCTGATGAGTAGCCAAACGCTGATCAAAATGATCTCAAGTTGTACGACAAATTTTATCCCAACCCAACGGTAGATACGCATCAGCAAACCGATGAGCGCGACAGGAATGATGGGATGCAATAGCATAATTCTGTTGCCATTCTCATCGGGACTTCCACCCTTATAGAATGCAAATGCTATCCAGAATGCAGCAAGGGTGACGCTAATTATTGCCAGTGCAGATTCACCCGATATTCCATTTCGTCTGTGGTTTGTATCGTTTTGAGAGTTCATCTTTTTTTGATGTGATATACGGCACAATCTAACAGAATGTGCTACAAAAGATGCACAATCTAACAGAATGTGCTACAAAAGATGCACAATCTAACAGAATGTGCTACAAATACAGTGTCATTTCAATCAGAAATGGTATAAGATTAAACAGTAACGTAATCGGTTGCTTTAAAGGTAATATTTTAACGCAATGTTTTCCGCTTGCGTTACGTAATGTGCACGATAGTATCAGCTAACAGATAGGTGCGATTTCCATACGTCCAACCCGGTAGTGTGATTAGGAAATCGCACCTACCGGCCTGGGGGCATGGCAGAATACGCGTTTGGTATTCTGCATTGGTTAGGAAACCGAACCTACTGTTCTGTCAACAGACTTTTGTAGGTCGCGATTCGGAGATCGCTCCTACCGATGAGTTGCTTATTGTAGGAGGGAACTCCGATTCCCGACTTTTAGTGCCATCAAAGAACACTTGGCTAAGCACTGCTGGGTTGGGTTAATATTAGTATCTAATTATCCTCAAGTCGTTGCGGGAGCTTCAATGTTATCTCCAGCTTCAAAGGTTTCAATAATTCCTGCGCCGACACTATCACCCCACACATTAACTGTGGTGCGGAATCTGTCAAGAAGCCAGTCAATTGAAAGAATCAATGCGACACCTTCAATCGGTAGTCCAACAGCATTTAGGACGATAACCATGGTTACGAGTCCTGCTTCGGGAATTCCTGCAGCACCGATTGCTGCGAGTGTTGCTGTGAGGACGATTATCACTTGTTGTGCGGGCCCCATTGAAATACCGTATACTTGCGCGATGAACATCACGGCGATTGCTTCATAAAGTGCGGTACCATCCATGTTTATTGTTGCACCTAAGGGTAAGACAAAACTGGCTGTTCGATTTGAAATACCGTTCTGCTCTTCTACACCTTCCATTGTTAAGGGTAAGGTTGCGCTTGAGCTTGCAGTTGAGAACGCATTCAACAGTGCGGTTCCGACACCCCTTGCGTAGTTCAGTGGATTTCGTCGTCCTAAGAAGAATAGTAAAAGCGGTAGGATTACGAAAGCATGGAATCCGAGACCTAATATGACAGTCAAGCTGTATTTGCCGACTGCGACCAATTCTGGCCAAAATCCAACGAATCCTTCCGCTTCTCCAATCCTCCCAGCGATCAGACCGAAAATACCGACAGGTGCTAAGAACATGACCCAGTTAACAATCTGCATCACTGCCCCATTAAACGCATTAAATATGTCTATTGCAGGTTTACCCTCTTGACCAATCACTGTCAATGCAGCTCCGATGATGATAGAAAAGAAGATAAGGGGAAGGATATCCATATTCGCCATCGCTTTAAACACGTTGTTAGGGATCATGCCCTGTTTTCCTGTATCTTCATTTCCCAATAAGACCTGTACAAGCGTTTGAAGGATAGTGCTGTCTTCTTTGGTTTTTACTTCTGTAACCATAGGTAGGTCGATTTTCACACCACTTCCTGACATTTGCGGTGTGAGGGTGGTGAGTTTATAATCAACGTCAGTTCCTGATATCAACAACGGTTTTCCGCTTTTAGTTATGATATATTCATCATCTTCATCCAGGGAGTGCCACTCTTTGACAGTAACTGTGTTTCCCGCTATATCCTCAATTATACCACCTATATTCTGATCCATAAGTATTAGCATATACTTATCTGAATACGTTCCGGCGAATTCTTCATCAGTGAGTGTTACAGTGAGACTCGTTTCACCACCGAGTGTATATCCTGAAGTCGTAAGTTCTTCACCTGATGATAAACCTTTACCGGGTGCGATTATGTTAACCAAAACCATACCGATGACGACTGAAATTGCTGTTGTTGCCATATAGTAAAGGACAGTTCTGCCGCCGATTGGACCGAGGTTGCGTATATCACCTAAGTTGGTGATTCCGACGACCATTGAAAAGATAACAAGTGGGACAACTATCATCCTGAGCAGTGCTAAGAATATATCACCCAGAATGTGGGTATGCTTAGCATACTGGGGGAATAATCCGCCGATGAGTGCACCTAAGATGATAGCGATTATTATACCGTAGAGTAACCCGAGTTCACTCTTGCTGGTGCCATTTCCATTTTGATTCATAGGTTTTTCCTTTTGTAAGAACGGCACACGGAGTGTGCCTACTACTTTTAATCTACCTTTAAGAACGGCACACGGAGTGTGCCTACTACTTTTAAGATACTTTTAAGAACGGCACACGGAGTGTGCCTGCTACCTTTAAGTATCTACATTCACGCGAATGGATAATTCTTCAAGTTGTTCATCTGTAACAGTTGATGGAGCATTAGTAAGGAGACATTGACCTTGTTGTGACTTTGGAAATGCGATGACTTCTCGGATGTTTTCCTCATTGCGCATTAACATGACGATACGGTCTAATCCAGGTGCTATACCTGCATGAGGTGGTGTGCCGTATTCCAAAGCATCAATAAAATATCCGAATCTGTTTTTGACCTCTTCTTCTGAAATGTTCAATAAATCAAAGATCTTCTGTTGGACATCCCATTGATGAATTCTAACACTCCCGCTACAGATCTCATATCCGTTACACACAAGGTCATAATGCTGCCCCTGCACTTTAACAGGGTCTGTGTCTAATAGGTGTAGGGTCTCTTCAGTTGCACCGGTAAATAGATGATGGAACGGTTCAAACCTATTCTGTTCTTCGTTCCATTCAAACAGTGGATAATCTACGATCCATAGGAAGTTGTATTGCGTTTCGTCAATGAGGTTTAGTTTTCTACCAAGATGTAACCGAAGATAACCGAGCGCGTCTGCGACAACTTTCGGTCTGTCAGCGACAAAGAACATGATGTCGCCAGGTTTCGCGCCTGTTCTTTCCTGTGCGGTTTCAAGTTGTTCTGTTTTAAAGAACTTGACGATACCGGAAGAGAATTCCTCAGAAGTAACCTTAACCCAAGCCAATCCTTTTGCGCGATATGTTGCGACAAAATCGGTAAGGTCTTCAATGTCTTTCCTTGAGAAGTCTGCCCCCCCAGGAACAGCGATAGCTTTTACCTGTCCCCCAGCACCGAGGGCATTTGTAAAGACCTGAAAGTCACAGTCTGCCATTACATCAGACAGGTCCGTTAACTCCATACCGAAACGGGTATCCGGTTTGTCATTTCCGAACCTTGCCATTGATTCATGGTAGGGGAGTCGTAGAAAGGGTGTTTGTACTGGGATTCCGCCTGCTTGCTCGAATATGCATTTCATCAATCCTTCAGTGACATCAAACACGTCATCAACACCAGCGAAAGACATCTCAATGTCAAGTTGGGTGAATTCCAGCTGTCTGTCAGCGCGTGTATCTTCATCACGGAAACAGCGGGCAATTTGGAAATAACGGTCGACACCACTCATCATCAGGATCTGTTTAAATTGCTGTGGTGATTGCGGTAGTGCATAGAACTTGGCAGGGTTAAGACGGCTGGGAACAAGGACATCTCGTGCACCTTCGGGTGTACTGTTCATCAGTATTGGGGTTTCAATTTCCAAGAATCCGTGTTCATTCATATAGTTGCGTGCAGTGAGTGCTGCTTTATGACGCATTTGAAGCGTTTTCTGCATCTCTGGACGTCGCAAATCAATGAACCGATACTTCATCCTTATATCTTCCGATACATCAATATCGTCTTCTACAGGGAATGGTGGTGTCTTAGCAGTATTGAGGATATGCAACGTATCAACTGCGACTTCAATCTCCCCAGTAGCGAGTTCTGGATTCACAGTACCTTGATAGATGTTGAGTGCGTTATCTTGACGGATGATGTCGTAGGTTCTATTGTTCTCAATATCTGTGAGTAGCCAATGTTTTCCAGGCTCGCGAATATTGATGTTAATTTTATCAGAGAGTGTATACTTCGTATCTAACTCGGAGAATAGAGATCGGAATTCAGCTGATAACGTGGCATCATCGGTAAGTTCATCCTGAAACGTTGAATCTGCGTTAATGAGGATTTCTCCGGGTGCGCGTTCACGGACAGTTCCACTGACGTTCAGTACATATTCACTTCTGACGCTCTCAGCAAGTGCATGTGCCTTTTCATCAATCTGTGGGTCAAAAACTACTTGTGTAATACCGGTTCTATCACGTAAATCGACGAAGATGACGCCGCCATGGTCGCGTCGGCGTCTGACCCAACCGTTGAGTTGCGTGGTTGAACCTGCATCACGCAATCGCAGGTTGCCACAATAATGTGTGCGTTTTAGAGAAGGTTCTTGGGACATAATGGATATTTGTTATCCTCCTAATATTGAATGGCATTAATTTCATTCTGAATAATGTTTCGATTACTTATTAAATCAACTACTACATCTGGTGGGGAACGTTCAATTATTCTATCTATGACTTTCACAGCTTCTTGATAGTGTTCAAGTTGCTTTTTTTGATCGTTCAGTTCACTATAGGCTATACCGAGCAGAAAGTGTGAACGCCATGAATTTTTATCCGTTTGAATACCTTTTGTTGCATAGTTCTTCGCTTCCTCAATGTTCTTTAATTGGAGGTGTACACCTGCCATTGCAGCGTAAATTGGTGCTGGTAAGTCGGTTTCAATCTGTTCATATCTCTGATATGTACGAAGTGCCTCTTTAAATTGGTCTTTATGTTCATAGAGCGGTCCTAAGAGCATATATATTTCGGAGCGTTTTGGATCAAGCTTAAGTGTTTTTTCAAATTCAGTTATTGCTTTCTCAATTTTTCCCTGCAATATATATGTATTCCCTAAATTCACATGTGCTTTAACGTTATCAGGATTCTCACGCAACATTTCCTGAGCCTCTATTTCCATTTGTTTTAGTTCTTGCTGTTCACCTTCCCTTATGATGCCACTCACAACACCGTAGTTGTATCGTATAGTATCGTCATCTGGATTTATTGCTACTGCTTTACCTATCAAAGCGACGGCATTGTCTATATAGGTATTGAATTCTCTTATATTACCCCTCATGAGTGCAGCTTGTGCGTTTGCATAATCTATCTGTCCTTCGATCAATTTTTGCGTAGCGACAAAGTATCTGTTGAGTTTTTCTTTTACTTCCCTCTGTTCTTCTGAGTAAGTTGTGCCGTAATTTCTGAGCAAGGAAATGACGTTTTGTCTATGTGTTTGCATGCCGATAATATTCTGCGCAGTTGAACTTGTCAGATCTGTTGCCTTGAAAAACTCCAATCGGGGTCGGTCATCAGTGTGTATAGGTCCTCGTCCTACATACTTTTCGACTTCTTCTCGTCCCATCATGAATGAATCCAGCAGTGATAAACCATCCAGGTCATCCGCAGCGAGTCCTTGTCGGATACCCGATCTGTTAGATCGTGCTATAAAATCTTTGTAATTAATAGTCAAAGGTTTAAGCGTACCGATCAGAATGACAAAGTCAGGTGTGTATTTGTACCATAACGTTGTTTCTCGAAATACGTGTTTGAATGTACGGACTATCATCTTGAAGTGCGCTTCGGGTAGACGATGTAACGGAACCCATTGACACATCACACCGTCTTCTGTGAGTATTTCTTTACAGAGATGATAGAAATCTTCGGTATAGATATTTGAGCTCCCCGCGCTAACAAGCGGATGGATTATACCCGTTGATATCATATCATATTCTTTTTTTGTCATTCGGATGTGATTTCGACCATCATTTATTGAATAATTGAACAATCGGTTTTCAAATATGTTTCCATTGACGTGTGTAAAATGTTCCCTTGCGGCTGAAATGACTCCCTTAGACAGTTCGATTGCATCGACCTGCACACCGTGTTGTGTTATGGAGTATGATGTGAGTCCCATTCCGAAACCGACAACGAGTGCGCGTTTTGGATTCGGATGTAATAGCAACGGTAGGTGTGCAATGACGCGATGTGATGGTGAATCCCAACGGGAAGCATCCGCAGCCTGATTTGCATCTACATAAAGACGATATACATCATCTTCATCTTTTAATGTTGTTACCGTTGCGTCTATCTCTTCTTTATAGTCAACAACCGTATCTCCAGGTCGTTGTGTTTTGAAAATCGTACTCTTCAAAAAGAGGGGTTGGTTTAATGTGAGCAACAGGATTAATGCAAAACCGATATTGAGAATCGGCACGCCGATACCGATTCCTTGTGTAACATGTTTCACCGTAGTTGTCTTCTGACCCTTAGCAGTTTGCCATCCCGTCATCACAAGCAGAGAACCGATTGCGGTATTCAGCATTATTGCTAAGACTATACTTGGACGGATATTCAACAGCGGAATCAGTATAAATCCCGCACAAAATGCGCCTAATATGCTACCGACTGTATTCACTGCATAGACATTACCGATACTTCTACCGAGTTGACGTGTGTTACCGGTGTATATTTTCGTAACGAGTGGAAAACTTGCACCCATTAGAAACGTTGGGAGGCTCATCACAAGAAAACAGGAAAAGAATGTCCAGAATCTGCTACCCCCAAATGTTGACTGTAATGCATAAGTTATCCCGTACAGGCTCTCAAAAGCGGGCATGAGAAGAAGTGCAAACAACCCGATACCGAGTTGCACGATGCCGAAAGCGATCAGAGGTTGCCGTATGCGGTCGACCCAACGTGAGAAGATCATACTTCCTAAAGCGATACCGAAGAGAAACGCTGCAAGCATTGTTGCAAAAGCGTAGGTGGTGCTACCCAGAAAAAATACGAGTATACGTGTCCACAACACTTCGTAGGCTAAGGCGCAGAAACCTGATATACCTATCGCCCATAATACTAAAGTCTTTTCCTGAATATTCCAGGTGCCAATTTGTATCCGGCGAGGCTGTTCAGTCGGTTCGTCAGCGTCAGTTGCTTCGTGAGCTATTGTGATTTCTTCATCTTCCTCAATCTTGTGTTTCTGAAGTGCCAATACCCATGCGACTATGGCAACGCAGATATTTATAATGATTGCCACGCGTAATGACCACGTAATACCCAATGCTTCAATTAGGATAAATCCAGCGGCGACAGTTCCGATGACCGCACCGAATGTGTTGAGTGCATATAGAATTCCGATGTTAGTACCAAGCTGTTCCAGTCTTTTGACAAAGAATCTTGTCAGAACGGGTAAAGTTCCACCCATCAGTGTTGATGGGATTAACAGAATTCCGAAGGTTAGCATAAATCGTATTAATGAGAGCGTATAGAACTCTGTCGTGATATTGCGGTATATTAGCACATAGATAACCGTAAGTACGCTTAGCAGGAGGGGCCAAATAATACAGAAACCTCCGATTCCGAGTTCAAGAATTGCATAGAGTTTGAGTGGCGACATTTTGGTCTCATCTATTTTTCTACCGAAGTAGTAGCTGCCGAGTGCGAGTCCTGCCATGAAAGCGGTCAGTACGGTGCTTGTTGCAAAGACGGTGCTGCCGAAGACAAGTGTCAGTTGCCGCATCCATATCACTTCATAGATGAGTGCACTTGCGCCTGATAGTATGAAGATGAGCCAGACAGTGGGTTTTATGAATTTCATTTTACCTGTTTCAGTTCTAAGTAAAGCCTATTATCTTTTTGTAAGTTGTATTATAACTTATTATTTTGGGTTTGTCAAGTAATCCTGTTCGAGTCCGTTTATCAAACGTTCCGTGTCAAGACACCGATGCTTTGGGGCGGTGATGTAGACACGGCATTAGATTAATTGTATCAAAAAGATTTGACAATTTCAATAAAATGTAGTATCATATATTCAGCATCTTTGGATAGGGTTCTCACCCCACACACAACTATTGTGTGGGTCCTATCCCCAACCGTGAGAAGTTGTGTGATGCTGGTGCGAAATCACGTAAAACATTAGAATGTAGTAGAGAAAACCAAAATACGTTGTTGCTACAACGCCCCTACTACATTCGCTAAAATCTTAACTCGCGGCAGGGCATGCTGAGAGTATAAACGACTGCGGAGTTCAAATAAGACCTCGCAAAAGTTCAGGATTAGAGGCAATGAACGTTGAAACAGTAAAAGGTATTTGGAAAATAAACACTTCCAATATAAAACCTAAGAACCCCCAGTGCTTTAGCACGGGGAGTATGTCAGCGTCGGTTTGAATGCTTGCATGATGCAATACTGGTAAATTGGATTAACGATTTCACACATGCCATCTGATGCTTTTCCAATCACGCCGAGTGTTGTCAGTTCACTGATGATTTCGTCTCTTGGGTTAAATCGCACACCCGACTCATAAGAAACGATTCGCATCAGTAAAGTTTTGAAGCGTGGATCTCTATGGATATTCGCCATCAGATGAGAAAGATTTGCGTTGTCTTCCTCACGTATACTGGACCGTGTGTTCCAAATGTTCTCATGTTTTCCTCAGAAACGAATTAGACAATATCGTCTAAATAAAACTAACTATTCAGGTGTCATTCCTAATTTCTCTTCTAACCGAACTATATGTCGATAGGTCGTTGAGAATATCATGTCAAGTGTTGCGATGTCTCTCTCCTCAAGAGGTGCACGCGAAAAAACCCGACGCAATGATTTCAGATACGTTTCCCATTCCTGATTATACGGAGTCATACCGACCTTGTCCAATAAACGGGTGACCCTTCCATAGAATTCCTCTAACGCATTCACTTCCGCGTATGCAATCTCATCAAGTGGATTATCTTCTAAACTTGCTATGAATACTTCGTAGACAAATATTTGAACTGCCTGTGCTAAATTCAGTGAAGGATTCTTTGTTGCCATCGGGACACTTGCTGTCAACTGACAGAGACTAATCTGATCTGTAGAGAGTCCAAAATCCTCACGTCCAAAAAGTAACGCAACGGATTTATCTTGTGAAATGGAGGCGATTTTCTGAGCAGCATCCCGCGCTGTTACGGGTTGTGGTAATCTCATATCCCTGCGTCTGTGCGTTGTTCCGACGAGATACTGAATACCTTCAAGTGCATCTTTCAATTCAGAAACAACATTGCAGGTCTTCAATATATCTCTTGCACCGTGTGCCATATTATAGGCAGCATCTACATTTTGGAATTGCACAGGATTTACAAGATATAACTCTGACAATCCCATACCTTTCACGACTCTTGCGACAGATCCGATGTTCCCCGGTTCACGCGGTTCAAACAGAATTATACGGATATTCGCGAGATTCTCAGGTACTGTTACTGGAATTGCACGGAAACTCTTAGTAGATTGTGTCGGTTTCTCGTAAGTTTCACTTGACATAATACATTTAAGGTATACGAAAATGGAGAAATTGTCAAGTCCAATTCAGGGATTATTACAATCGGGTGTGTAAAGTTTCTGTTCCTTGTCTGAACCAGGATTTTCAGGATTTTGAGATTTGACCAGGATAAGACTCCCTCTATTAGATGAAACTGGATGCTTGCACTAAATCGGGAGATTTGTTAGAATAGAGCAAGAAGATTGGAAGATTGGAAGATTGGAAGGTTGGAAGATTGGAAGATTGGAAGATCGGAAGGTTGGCAGGTTGGAAGATTGGAAGATTGACCAGGATTTTCAGGATAAGAGGGAATGTTGGAAGGTTGACCAGGATTTTCAGGATTTGATCGGGATAAGAGGGAAGACTGGAAGATTGACCAGGATTTTCAGGATTTGATCGGGATAAGAGGGAATACTGGAAGATTGGAAGATTGGTATTACATCTTGATTTTATGATATAAATTTTATGATATAAATTTTATGATATAAGAGGAGTATATTTAAAATGGCTAACAATTTACGTTTCGGTGTTGTGGGTTTAGGTATGGGTATGAATCGTGCTGGTATGATTCACGAGACAAAAGGTGCTGAACTCGTTGCTGTTGCTGATCTGAAGGCAGATCGCCGTAAAGCTGCAGAAGAGAAGTTCGGATGTGACAGCCACGAAGATGCACTGGAGATGTTTGATCGTGATGACATTGATGTCGGTATGATTATGACGCCAAGTGGTTTGCACGGTAAGTTCGGTGAAGAGGCTGCAAAACGCGGAAAACATGTGATCACGACTAAACCGATGGATGTGAGCCTTGAGAACTGTGATTCACTTATTAAGACCTGTGAAGATAATAACGTAAAATTGCTTGTTGATTTTGGCGAAAGGTACGGTAAAAATAATAGAAAGATTAAGACTGCGCTTGATCAAGGTGCACTTGGAAAACCAATTCTGTGTGAACTACGTATGAAATGGAAACGAGCTGATAGCTACTACGTGGGTTGGCACGGTACTTGGGAACTTGATGGGGGTGGTTCTATTATGAATCAAGGTGTGCACTCCATTGATTTGATGCTGTGGTTTATGGGTCCTGTTAAACGTGTCATCGGTGCGCATTTTGATGTATATGATCATGAAAACTGTGAGACTGAGGATATGACATCCGCTATCTTAGAATTTGAAAGCGGTGCGCTTGGACATGTTTTGACAACAACGACTTATCCCGGTGGAAGTATAATGATGATTCATGTGCATGGACAAGATGGTATTGTTGGTGTTGGACCTGACATGTGGCAATTCACGGAAGGTAAAGAACCAGAGATTGAACTACCCCCCTACCCTGGTAATGTTATTCAAGATATGTTACAGGTTGTTCATGAAGATGGAACGCCTGCTGTTGATGGACATGAAGGGAGACGTTCAGTTGAACTCAACATGGCGATCTATGAATGTGCCAGAACAGGGAAAGCAGTCGTTTTATAGTGTGAATATGTCCTATCTAATAATAAAGTCAACGCTTCCACTGTCAAGGAGGCTATCATAATAGGAAATACCTTCTCGGATGAGTTGATATATTTCTTCTTGACTGAGTTCAGATCCAGTATCTGCAGTTCCGTTTTTAACATTAGACTTATTTCCATCTACGCTTTGCTTTTCAAGCATAGCGAGAAAGTCAATACTTTTTGTGACTTCTTTGATATCGGGTTTTGCGTCCTTTTCTACATATACCGTCCGAGTACTACTAAGGTTTGCCGGTGTCTCACTGAGTTCTGGCGTTGACATTTTCCCCGTGTATGTGGATGGCTGCTTTTCTGGTAGGTTTACAATTTTAAACTGTTGGATGTTTTACTATATACCAAGAGGTAAATAAGACACCAAACAGAAGACTCACACTAAGAACAGTGATGTTCCATTTTTGGAATGAACCAATTTTGCTCATTGTTAGGCATACTCCTCAGTGAATTGGGATAGGTCGGACACATGTAAATGTCGTCCTGTCAAACTAACACAGTTGCTATTTATAATGCGCTTGACAGAATACGCTTTTGGTATTCTGCATGATGCTACATGATTTGTCGGACATTCAATCCCGCAGCGTGCCATACGGGGAATGCCTTAATGGTATTTGATTTCTTGATTTGGCGCACGCTACATCGATTTGGATTTATCGGACTTACAAAGCCCTCAAACAAGAAAAGACATAGTTAATGTCAAAATATTTACTCATCCAACTTAATGGTTCACTCGGTAATCAATTACGGCATGAAGTACAATATTATGCAAAATTTCATTGCAGAAATTTTCATTGACTGAAGAGAAATCCGAAAACACTCTTTTGTGAGATATCAGGTCAGAATTACCGGATATTCTTGATTTGTGCCCATTGCGTTGTTAATTTGCCAGCGAGTTCAATTGGCAAAAAAATGGCATCAATTTCGGCTAATTCATAGTCGCCGCCTACGCCGAAGTGCATACCCCATCCACCACCACGTTGACTGACCTTTATCATGATCAAATTATTTCCTTTTTTTAGATTAACCTTTAATTGATCTTGGAAGGCGTTTTCTTTGCCGCGACTCCGGTTCTCCGCATGGGTATGAACAACTTCGCCATTAACCCAAACCCTAACTGAGTCATCACTACTGACACCCATCGCTACGTTTGCTTGCGCTCTTTTCGTTTTGAGGAGAATTAGCGCATAAGACGTTATATGATCTAACTCACCATCCTCCAAACCTATTTTATTAACGAGGGCATTAATATCTCCGTTATTGTCAAGTGTGCCAGGTGTCCACTCATAATTACCAACTTCGTTGCCTTCTCTGGCACCGTGTTTGGCGATTTTCTCTTCGGTGACTTTGCCGTTGCTGTATTGATCAAGTGAATCAACATAGGTAGAATTTGCACCACCTTGTCCATCTACAGTTTTAGCAATCATCCAGAGATACGGACCAAGAATTTTTTGTTGAGCATCAGTAGTCAGTGACATCACCGCAAGGCTCATCAGAAAAGCCAATCCTATTATACTCAATTTTCTGAACATTATATACAACCTCCCAAAATATCAAACACTTTTTATTAACAATAATTACACTAATATTTCTCATAATTGTCTTCGGACTAATGATAATCAATGGTAAACCGTGATTAACTTTATTGCGTCATACGTTCAGCTTGTTTCAACCGACCCCAGAGGGTTGTCTGACTGTCCACAGTCGGAGAAACGGGAAAAAAACTTTCGGGGACCCATTTGGGACAAGCATCTAGCCCAGGATGTTGTGTGATTTGATGTGGCTCGCCCCCCTCGACAGAAACGATAAAAATGTGTTTCCCCACATTCGGGTCTTCCCAAGGATTCGCAATGTCTGCATCGTAGGCATCGTAGGCAATCCACTTACCATCAGGTGACCATGCAGGATTGTAGCTAAAAGTCATAGGAGGTGACATGAGGCGGGCGTTTTGTCCATCTGTATCCATGATGTAGATACCAATCCCTCTTTCTATAGCGACAGCACAAGCAATCTGTTTTCCATCAGGAGACCAAGCAGGCGTAAAAAGAGATCCGCGTACATCTCGCGGGTTTAAAATTTGTCTGGGATTTTTTCCATCTGCGTCCATCACAAAGATACCGTTGCCATCATTCCCAATAGACTTGAAAGCAATTGATTGCCCATCTGGAGACCAGGTTGGGGAGGAACTACCTCCCTTGTTAGTCAGTATCTGTAGATTCTTGCCGTTGATATCTATTTTGTAGATATGACTTTCCCCTGTTCTCTTGGATACAAAAGCGATCCAATTTCCATCAGGTGACCAGACAGGAGCATAATCTAACTCCGGATGGTTTGTCAACCGACGCGCCTGAGCTACATTGAATGTCTTAATATAGATTTCAGAATTTCCATCACGGTGCGACTCAAAAGCAAAAGAACGCCCATCTGGTGCCCACGTTGTGCAATAGTCTTCTGCGGGATGGTTTGTTAGGTTGCGTAGATTCTTGCCGTTTGTATCAATGATGTAAATGTCATTTTGCCCTGCACGGTTAGAATAGAAGGAGATATACGGAGCTCCCCAAGCGTTTACGGTAAGCATAAAAAAACTGAACAGGAATGTCATTCCAAAAAACATATAGGTGCGTTTCATTTTTTATCTCCGGCAAAATCACTATGGACGTAAACATTGTAGTAGTTATACCATTTGGGACGATTATTTATCGTCCCAAATGGTATAAAGGGCTATCGGATTAAGTAGTAACTTAGGCTAATTATCAGAAAATCTTTAGACTGTGCTTTAGCTAAGAAGTCGTATTACCCACGACTAGAATATCGCTACCACCACCTCTCCAGTTGCAACCAATTCGATCAAAGACATCCGGTGTTGGAGCGTCATAGGTAGTATGAGAATAAGCGGAATCGCAACCACTCTTATTACTAGTAGATAGTCTACTCTAATTGTTCGGGTAAAGGTCGCGATTCGGAGATCGCTCCTACCAATGGAGTGCTTATGGTAGGAGGGAACTCCGCAAGCCGACTATTACTTATACCCACAAGTTTAGCTTGGACTGTCTACTAGTAGTCAATCCACTTTGAGTTTGTGATAAAGTTTTTTGACTTTTCCAGGATTTTATGGTAGACTCTAAGTCCTGTCTATATCTCATTTCAGAGAGGCCGCGAATGAAAAAAAATAAGAAACATGAAGTTGAACTGACTGCTCAAGAGCGTCAGACGTTTGAAAACTTAGTCCGTTGCGGGACACATAACGCCCTCGAAATCCGACGGGCACATATCTTGCTGAAGGCAGATGTCAAAGGCCCCGCTTGGACAGATGCTCAGATTGCCACCGCTTTCGACTGCCATAAGAACACGGTCTCAAATGTGCGGAAGCGTTGGACAGCGTGTCGGGGGCTGTCTGCGGTGAAACGCCAACCGCAAAGTCAACCGTCTCGGTCTCCGAAACTTGATGGGGCCGGTGAGGCACGCTTGATTGCGTTAGCTTGTAGCGATCCACCCGAGGGGTTTGTCCGCTGGACGTTACAACACCTTGCTGATAAACTCGTTGAACTCGAGATCGTTGAGAGCATCTGCCCTGAGACGGTCCGGCAAACATTAAAAAAAACGCCTTACGCCCGCATCGGAAGTCCTATTGGGTGATCCCCCCGGATGAAGATGCGGACTTTGTTACGGCGATGGAAGCAGTGTTA
The DNA here is from genome assembly GCA_965205065.1 of Candidatus Poribacteria bacterium. GTDB lineage: Bacteria > Poribacteria > WGA-4E > WGA-4E > WGA-3G > MSPOR6. The sequence goes on from CBDBFT010000001.1 coordinate 1,977,978, forward strand.
GACGTTTACCAGCGTCCCAAAGACGCGAGATTTCCTGTTGTCGCTATGGACGAACGTCCCGTGCAGTTGCTTGAGCATCTCCGACCTCCTATCCCGATGAAACCTGGTCGCATTGCACGGATAGATTATGAATATAGGCGTCCGGGTTCGGTGCCTGCTTTCCTGTTTACCGCCCCGTTTCAAGGCTGGCGGCGGGTCTCCATCCGTGAACGCCGCACCGCCGTAGATTGGGCAGAAGAAGTCAAGCATCTTTTAGACGAAGTTTACCCCAATGCCGAGCGAGTGACGTTGGTCTGTGATAATCTCAATACCCATAGTCTCAAGTCTCTGTCCAAAGCATTTCCTGCTGAGCTCGCAGACCGGTTGGCTTCACGATTAGAGATCGTCTACACCCCGAAACATGGCAGTTGGTTGAACATTGCTGAAATCGAGTTGAGTGTCTTTTCAAGACAATGTCTGAACCGACGGATCCCAGATATAGAGACGCTACGGTCAGAAGCAGAAGCTTGGCAGACACATCGCAATCAGACTGCCAACACGGTGGATTGGCGATTTACAACACAAGACGCACGCATCAAACTAAAAAGACTATACCCACAAACTCAAGGCGGATAGACTACTAGGCGGATGTATAGGCTTATGAACACCTCTACTCTAGCGCACGGTTGCCATTCCAGCTGACCATTTGCATCTAATTTAAAAAAACAGTCTCTAATGTTTCTGGGATTAGACTTTGAACACTGAAAAATGTATCAAAATACACGGAAATGTCAAGAACATATCTTGACCGTTTTATCTATAATCGATGCTGTCGCACACTGTGCAAGCAGCAACAAGTTTTGTGAATTCCCAATGCAACAGCAAAAGCCCGCGAAGAGACGCTTTGTCAGAACAAAGCACGCGAGCACAAAGATATAACAGTTTTCTAAATCCTGCCAATAAGAACTTACGAAGTGAATTATTAACGAATGTGAATCGGGGGGGATTAACATTAAGTTAAAACCCCTCTCAGAAGTATTACGTACACAAAAACCTTGATCATAAGGTAAGTCTTTGGTGTACTTATTTCTGATTAACAAATTTATCTGTTGAATTCCCATTTTTAAAGTTAATCCCCAAGAATATGTAATTATCCACAATTGGCATTATAATACATTTAAGTATAGCGAATGTCAAAAGCGAATGTCAAACTTTTTTTTCTGATAATTTGCATAATTTTGCGGTATTAATCATATTTTTTATGAAATGGATACGGATTCCCGAGTTTTGTCAAGTGTTTTTTGACGTGGAGGGTGTGTAAAGTTTTTGTCACTATAGGTGTCAATTTAGTGAAAAACGTTAGTGTATTGATTCACCTTTCGCCCCTCTGGGGCTTGCTGTTGGTTGGATCACTGTGTGTTCTATACACCTTTCGCCTCTCTGAGGCTTTGGAAAATCATATATCAACACCCGCTGAATCATGACGAATACCAAACGCGTATTCGTCCAAGCGCATTCATAGCGTTGATTTCGTTGCGAAAGGTGGTTGTAGAAGAAGCACAATCAAGGATGAATGTGCTACAGCAATATCAAGATGGATGGTGTAGGGAGAAGGGGAATGGGTGGAAGGATGGAAGTAGTGAAGGATGGAAGGGGTTGGAGAAAGAAGCACAATCAAGGATGAATGTGCTACAGCAATATCAAGATGGATGGTGTAGGGAGAAGGGGAATGTAGGATGAATGTTGTAGAAAAAGGCACAATCTAACAGAATGTGCTACAAAGAGGTACAATCTAACAGAATGTGCTACAATTTAACGCTCTTCTGTCAAATCCCCATGCTTTAGCTTGTGGGATGTAGACGGAAACCAACAGGTTGATATATCAAAATAGACTTGACTTTTACATAAAAACATGGTATCATAATTATACTGTTTCAGTGGTAGGGTTGCAAGTCCTACCACACCACTTGCAATGGGAAACAGAATCTTCATAGAAACAGTATACCATGCGAAAAACTTACAAGTATAAGATTCAGAATCAATCTAACACGATCAAGCTTGGCAATATGCTTGACGATATGCATCAAGTGCATGTTCATATCATGCACTTGCAGCGTAGATATTATCGTAGATATAACAAAAATATATCTGCCTATACCATGAATGCCCATGTCAAAAAACTGAAGGATAGGACTAAGCCTCATTGGAAATCCTTGCCGAGTCAAGTTATTCAAGATGTTGTATTGCGTATGGGAAAAGCCTACGATGCTTTTTTCAGAAACATCAAAGAACGTAAAGCAGGCAAAACGACTCGTAAAGTCGGTAGACCAAAGATCAAACCGCAACACAAATACAACTCTATGACATTCACACAAGCAGGATATAAACTTGAAGATAATCGTATCAAGATCAATTGTATTGATACGTGGTATTCTTTTCATAAACACCGTGAAATAACTGGAATAATCAAAACAGTAACAATCAAGCGTGACAGATGTGGCGACTATTGGATATGCTTTTCTTGTCAAGGTGCTGACCATTCCGATCCCTTTCCCAAGACGGGTGAAAGTGCAGGGTTTGACTTTGGATTGAAAACGTTCCTGACATTGAGCAATGGCGAAAAGATAGAGTGTCCACAGTTTCTTAAGAAGTCCTTGAATAAGTTGAAATCCTTGAATAAGAGTTTGAGTCGTAAGGTTTACAAATCGGGTGGTTGGTATCGTGCCAAACGTGCTGTTTCGCGACAATACAGAAAAATCACACGGCGACGTCTTGATTGGCAGTGGAAACTTGCAACTCGACTTTGCAGAGAGTTTGATACCTTGTGCTTTGAAACTCTGAACATTGACGGCATGAAACGCCTCTGGGGACGAAAAGTCTCTGACTTGTCTTTTAGTCAGTTTATTCAGATACTCGAATTCAAATGTGCAAAGCATGGTAAAACTTTCAAGCCGATTGATAAATGGACTTCAAGTACTAAACCTTGCAGTAATTGTGGCAAGCATAATAAAAATCTTTCTCTTTCAGATAGACAGTGGACATGTCCAAGTTGTGGTGTAAATCACGACAGAGACATAAACGCTGCTGTCAATATCAAACGAGCTGGGTTAGCAGCTCAAGGTGGAGGCGACATCAGACAGCTTAGTCTCTTTGGGACAGCTGCAGTTGCCTAAGAAACCGAAGCCCCTGCCTTTAGGTAGTGGGTACTATCACGAATCGTCTGCTTTTGTTTTCAGGTCGTATAGGATGTTCACTGCATCTAAGGGTGTAATTTGTGAGAGTTCTAACTGGCGTATCTCATCTATGAGGGGATGTATTTTAGGTGTGAAGAGTGCCATCTGAAGGGAATCGCTTTGTAGTGTCTTTCGGGTGATTCTCCGTTTTGGACGTGGAATTTTTTGGTCTGCTTTCTGGGGTCTGTTTGCTACACCATCAGTCTCTACACTGAGATTGTGTTGTTCAAGCACTTCAAGGATCTGTTGTGCCCTTACAATTACAGAACGCGGTAAGCCTGCAAGACGCGCGACGTGAATACCGTAGCTTTGGTCTGCGCCTCCCGCGACAACTTTACGTAGAAAGGTAACCTTCTCTCCATCTTCATGGACAGCGACATTATAGTTTTTTGCGCGTTTATACTTACTTGCAAGTTCAACAAGTTCATGGTAATGTGTGGCGAAAAGGGTCTTAGCCCCCATCCGTTTCTCGTCTAACAGATGCTCTGAGACTGCCCAGGCGATGCTGAGACCATCAAACGTGCTGGTTCCACGTCCTACTTCATCTAAAATTACGAGACTTTTTGGTGTGGCATTGTTTAGGATATTGGCTGTTTCGTTCATCTCAACAAGGAATGTACTTTGTCCCATCACAAGGTTATCCGAAGCCCCAACACGGGTGAAGATCCTGTCTACAAGCCCAATTTTTGCGGCGGATGCGGGGACGAAACAGCCGATTTGCGCTAACAAGACGATGAGTGCTGTCTGTCTTAAATAGGTGCTTTTTCCGCTCATATTTGGACCTGTGATGATATGGAGCTGTTCTTCACTGCAATTGAGCAGCGTATCGTTTGGCACAAATCCCTCTTGTGTGAATATCTGCTCTACAACGGGGTGCCGTCCATCACGTATAATTATCTCGTCGCTCTCCGCAACGGTAGGTTTCACGTAATTGTATCTTGACGCACAATATGCAAAATTGGCGATTACATCAATCATAGAGAGCGCAGCAGCGATTTTCTGAATGTGTTCCGTAGACTTTGCCACCTCGTCCCGTATATCACAGAAAAGGTCGTATTCAAGTGTTTGTATCCGGTCTTCAGCATTTAGGACTTTTGCTTCCTGTTCCTTGAGTTCAGGCGTAATGAACCGTTCGGAGTTTGTTAAGGTCTGTTTTCGGATATAATGTTCGGGTACCATGTTGAGATTCGGTTTCGTGACTTCAATATAGTATCCGAAAACTTGGTTGAACCCTATCTTAAGGGATGTAATTCCACTCCGTTTTCGTTCTTCATCTTGTAATGTTGCCATCCATGCCCTGCCTTGACCGGCAATTTCTCTTAGTTCATCAAGTTCAGCGTTATACCCATCATTTATCACACCGCCTTCCTTTATAGTTGCTGGCGGGTCTGGATGTATGCCGAGATGGATCATCTCTACTAACTCTAACATTGGGTGCAATTCTTCATTCAGAGACAGCAACATTGAACTTTGACAATTTTCGAGGTGTTGTTTGACAGCAGGGATAAGTTCAAGGGAATCTTTAAGAGAAATCAGGTCACGTCCGTTAACTGAACCGAGGCTGATGCGTGTAATAAGACGTTCTATATCGGACATCTGTTCCAATGCTTCGCGTATCTCTTCTTGTAGATTTATCTGTGTTTTCAGTTCATCAACAGCGGTGAGACGTTCATTTATATTTTTCTCATCAAGTAAAGGTTGTAATAGACACTGTCGTAGTTTTCTGCCCCCCATGGATGTAACTGTCTGGTCAAGTACTTCTAACAGGGTGCCTTTTGTTGAACCGTCGCGAATTGAGGTTGTGAGTTCCAGATTTCGTTGGGTGTCAGCATCTAAGACCATGAAGTCGTCAAGTGTATACGTTTGCACGGAGAGGATGTGCTCAACTTCCTGTTTTTGTGTCTCATGTAAATAGTATATGAGTGCTCCTGCTGCAGAGATTGCTACGGGTAGATTCTCACATCCGTACCCTTCAAGTGTAATCGTTTGAAAGTGGTTTAGAAGTTCAGAGCGCGCTGTATCATAGTCAAATCTCCACTCTGGGAGGAAATTGACAGATGCTTTCAGTTCAAGTTTTATCTGTTCAAACATTTCTGCATCTTCAAAGTCTTCTGAGAATAGACATTCTTTAGGTGAAAATCTGTGTATTTCTGCCCAAAGTCGGGATTCATCTTCAAGTTCAGTTACTTTGAATTCACCTGTAGATAGGTCAGCAACTGCGATACCGTATTTTTCTTTTTGATGATAGATTGAGAGCAGATAGTTGTTTGCCTTGTGTTCTAACACTTTCGGGTCAGTTACTGTTCCCGGTGTCACGATGCGGACGACATCTCTTTTGACGAGGCGGTTTTCCTCTCTGGCAAGTTTTGCGTCTTCAGTCTGGTCCAAGATTGCGACTTTGTGTCCAGCATTAACTAATTTATAGAGATAAGAGTCAAGTGCATGGTGTGGAATTCCTGCCATAGGTGGGGGAGGTGTCTTTTGATTTTTCTGATTTCTTGAAGTCAACGCAATTTCAAGTAGTTTTGAAATGAGTTCAGCGTCTTCATAGAATGCTTCATAGAAATCGCCTACACGACAGAGGAGAATAGCATCTTCATGCTGTTTTTTGACCTGTTTGTATAGCTCCATCATGGAGGGTTCAGATTGTCTTAAACGTGGCATATATAAGGTACCTCATGTGATGTTCTGACATCCAAAGTAAGAAAGAAAATATGCTTAATACCTTATCATAAATTGTTGCAGTTGTCAAATGTTAATCGCTGTGGGGTGTGTAAAGTTTTTGTCACTTAAGAAGTTTCTGTCACTTAAGAAAAAGGATCTGCGAATTATTAAATCCAAAACCAAAAATCACAAAATATATCATTTTTTTCATATTTAACTTGACAAATGTTTTTATATATGTTACCATAAATATATGTTATATATTTTCTTGCGATATAATTATATAAATGGGTGTTGACAATGCTATTATTCACAATGTACAGATAAGTATATGCCGCATATAATTAAACTTTAATCAAAAAATGAAAATAATTCAATTTTATTCAATATTAACTTGACAACATTATATATTCATGTTATCATAAATATAAAGTTATGTATATACTTACTTTTAGTTTATGTAAAAAGGTGTTACAATGCTATTCTACAAAGTGTCCAGAAATGATCATAATATCAGAAAAAGTCCAATATTTTCATCCATATTTCAACATGCAGAGAATTTCGTACCAAAAAGGAATTTTAAAATTTTGACTCTGTCAAAAAATACGCTACAAAACCTTACTGGTACTAACGCCATAACCAATGTACCAAATCGTACCACGGTACGAAATTTCGTACCGTATGGTACGATTTTGAAAGGAGAAACACTATGAAATTACAGGATCATCACAGAGAATTCGCCGTCAAATGCTTTGCAGAATATATGCAACGCAGTGATGTCGCTCACGCATTTATGCAAGAATTTGAACACGATCTACCAAAACCACCTCCTCCTCCAGAACTTCCAAACTGTGAAGAAGAAATCGCTGGAGTGGAATACCAATTCAGCAAAAATGAATTTGTCAAGAATAAAATGGATGAAATCAAATCTCGATATTTCGATATGTACGGTATTGATTCACATATCAAACGTGAGAAAGATGAAGCATACTATATTGAGAAGTTCAAACTGGAGTTTGATAAAGAATGGAAAAAGGAACGCGAAAAAATGCATGAAGAACAACTATCTGAATATCAGTTGATCCTTGAGAATCACTACATGCAAATCCATAAGGAACTTTCAAACCAATTACGACGACTGAACATCATGCATAAACAATTCCCTGAAAAATACCGAAAACTATTCAACGAATCACGTGATGCGTTTCTCAAAAGCAAAAGAGATAATAACATTACTGACGTTGGCTTAACGCAGGACGATAACATTCAACAAGAGTTAGAAACCATTTTTGGTCATGTCAAATACCTTATGTTCTCAGAGAAAGAACCGAAGGAGATACTAAAACACGTAGACAGAGCACATGCCATACTCAAAACTATCTCGTCATATAACAAGTTAGAGCGGAAAGACACCAGCAAATAGGCTCTTAATAGTAGTAGGCACACTCCGAGTGCCGTCTCTTAATAGTAGTAGGCACACTCCGAGTGCCGTCTCTTAATAGTAGTAGGCACACTCCGAGTGCCGTCTCTTATGATAGTAGTAGGCACACTCCGAGTGCCGTCTCTTATGATAGTAGTAGGCACACTCCGAGTGCCGTCTCTTATGATAGTAGTAGGCACACTCCGAGTGCCGTCTCTTATGATAGTAGTAGGCACACTCCGAGTGCCGTCTCTTATGATGAGGGTTTTCGGTAAAATAATGAGACAGAGTTCCCTCGTACCGCTCTTGCCTCATTGCCTATTCAGTATTTAAGTAGTATAACAACTGTCTAAAAAAGTGTCAAGCAAATTACAATATTTTTCTTGACACATATAAAAAAGCAGACTATGCTAAAAGTAAACCTATACACCCATCAGGAGGAAACTCACATGAATTGCCCAAGATGTCAACACCCACACTTCGTCAAAAATGGACGCGTCAACGATAAACAAAGGTATAAATGTAAAGATTGCAACTATCAGTGGACAGAAAACCACACATACCGGGGAAGACCCCTTGCTGAGAAAGCACTTGCAGTTTTTCTCTATTGCCATGGACTTTCTATGAACGCCATCGCAAAAATGCTTCAAGCCTCCCCTTCCACTATCCTTGAATGGATAAGAAAATTCGGTGCTGAACATGCGAAACCCCCTGAACCCCAGGAAACCGATACTGTCGTGCTTGAACTTGATGAGATGTGGCACTATTTGAAAAAAAAAAGCAGAAACTCTGGATATGGAAAGCTTTGTGTCGTGATACTGGAGAACTTATTGCCTGGGAGTGTGGTGATCGGGATAAAGCGACATTGAAGAAACTAATGACTCGTTTGGAAAAATGGGATGTGAAGGTTTATTATACGGATAACTATCAGGTTTATGAATCGGTTCTGCCCAAAGATAAGTTAGTTCAGGACAAAGCAGAAACGCACGGTATTGAACGCAACAATTGTTTGATGCGGCATTGGTTTGGGCGTTTTAAGCGCAAGTCTATTATCGTTTCGAAGAGTGTGGAAATGGTAAATCTAACGATCGCCTTATTTGCGAGATTTCGCATCAATGGGTACGTTTATGACATCTTAAAAATCGGGAAAACCGAACTTGGTATCATTATTTAAGAGAAAACCCTCCTTATGATAGTAGTAGGCACACTCCGAGTGCCGTCTCTTATGATAGTAGTAGGCACACTCCGAGTGCCGTCTCTTATGGAAAGCGGAAAGACGCCAACAAAGAGTTCCAGAACACATCAGCAATTTAGGGATGTCATAAGCATTAGGGAAGCAAAAGGTGTATAGTCCGCATTGATCCAACCCATAGCAAGTCCCAGAGGGGCAAAGGTGTATCAACGCATAACGTTTTTCATTAAATTGACGCCTATAGTGACAGAAACTTTACACACCCATCGCTGTGATTAGTTGTTTTACATTGACATACACACGCAAAGAATGATAAATTATGATTCCAGGTAAGCACAATCAAGGATGAATGTGCTACAAAGAAGCACAATCTAACAGAATGTGCTACAAATATTAGAGGAGATATAAAAGACATCATGAAAAATTTAAGATATGTGTCCATCGTTCTGTTTGCTGTGGTTTCCATCCTGATTATTCCGGTATTTGCGGATGACTGGTCACAATGGCGGGGTCCTAACCGAGATGGCGTATGGAAAGAAACTGGTATTATAGACAAATTTGAGGGTGAAGAGATACCTATACGTTGGAGCGTGCCTATTGGGGGTGGCTATAGCGGTCCGACCGTAGCTGATGGACGTGTGTATGTCACGGATAGACTTACAAAACCGAAACAGGTTGAACGGGTTCTCTGCTTCGATTGGAAAACAGGTGATGAAATCTGGTCTTACACATACAATTGCGTTTATAGGATTGAGTATTCCGCTGGACCGCGCGCAAACGTAACTGTCTATGATGGACTTGCTTATGCTTTAGGTGCGATGGGTCATCTGTACTGCTTTGATGCCGCGACTGGAGACATAAAATTCCAAAAGGACCTTAATACTGAATATAACATCAATATGCCGATATGGGGAATCGCTTGTGCACCACTGATTGAGGATGATCTCCTCATTGTCCAGATTGGTGGTAAGCCAGAGGCATGTGTTGTCGCATTTGATAGAAAAACGGGTGAGGAGAGATGGAAAGCACTTGAAGATAACGCATCTTATGCTGCACCGATAATGATTGAACAGGCAGGAAAACGTGTTTTAATCTGCTGGACAGGATGGAATGTCACTGCATTGGATCCGAAAACGGGTGAAGTTCATTGGAAGTATCCGATGCCACCGACGCGCTGGGAGATCGGTATAGCAACACCTATTTATGAGAATAATCAACTGTTTGTTACGAATTTCTATGAAGGTGCTGCACTACTAAAACTGTCAGATGACAAACTGGAGTATGAACTCGGTTGGCGAAGACAGGGTAAAGATGAAAGAAATACCGATGCGCTGCAAACGACTATGGCAACCCCTATATGGATAGGTGATCATATTTATGGTGTTGATAGTTATGGCGAACTCCGTTGTCTTGAAGCGAAAACAGGTGATCGTGTGTGGACGGATTTATCTGCAGTGCCTGTAGACCGATGGAGCACCATCCAGTTTGTGCAGAATGCTGATAAAGTCTGGATGTTTAATGAACGGGGTGAACTACTAATTACAGAACTTTCACCTGAAGGATTGAATATCATCAGTCGTGCTAAACTGATTGCGCCTACTAAGGGACAACTTAACCGTAGGGGTGGCGTAACTTGGGCACACCCAGCCTTTGCATATAAACATGTCTTTGCACGTAATGATAAAGAACTTGTCTGTGCAAGTTTAGAAAAAGAATAAACTGGAATGAATATTTGAATATTATTATTGCGCAGATTTGATTGAGAATATCTAATTTTTCATGTTACAATATGAACTGATGGAGGAAATCCAGATGAAAGAAACATCAGAAAAACATCCGGAATTTGACCCTGAAACGTACACAGACCCTATCCTTGAGGAATGCTATCGAGTTAAAGCAGAGATTAGCGCGCAATTCAAGACTGTAGAGGAATATCATCTTTATCTGAAAGCCAAAGAGGAAGAAGAAAAACGGAACGGGATAAAATATGTCTCGTATTTTGACCCATCCAAACATAAAACGCCAGAAACATCTAAGGATAATGTCTGAACATTAGTTTTTAATTGAATTAAAACTGGAGGTAAAATGGATACAAAACTCGCAGCTGGAATTGGCGGGAGCTCGCACCCACCGATAGACCTACAAGAAGGACAAAAACTTCACGGATTCGAAGTTAAAGCGATCACACCAATTGATGAGTTGCGTGCAGTGGCAATAGAACTCTTGCATCCACACAGCGGGGCACGGCTGTTGCATCTCTATTCAGACGACTCCAGAAACCTGTTTTCAATCAGTCCACTAACACCAACATTTAATGATACAGGTGATACAGGATTAACTCATATCCTTGAACACTGCGTAATGAAGGGATCACGTAAGTATCCAGTAAAAGGCGGGGTCTCTGAGATAATGAAGATGAGTCTCGCGACTTATGACAGTACGAATGCGATGAACTGGGGTGATCATGCCTTGTACTACACCTCAAACAACGTGAAAAAAGACCTATTTAATGTTGCAGAAGTCCACTTTGATTCGGTTTTTCATCCGCTACTGACCGAGGAGACCTTTAAATGCGAAGGACACCATCTTGAACCTGTGGACCCAGATCAACCGACAGGAGATTTGAAAATAAATGGGATCGTTTATAATGAAGTGAAGATAGGTTTGTTTACTCCAGAATTCCTTTTATTTTTCAGCGTAGTGAATAATCTTCTGCCTGATACCTGCTATGCTAACAATGGTGGTGGAAATTATCTGGTTATACCTGACTTAACTTATGAACAAGTGAAAACGTATCACCAAACCTACTATCATCCACACAACAGCTACTTCTTCTTCTACGGTAATATCCCAACACAAGATTATCTCCTGTTTCTTTCAGATAAATTGACAGCTATTCCTAATACTGAGACAAAAGAATTTCTACATCCTCTCCGACCAGAAATCACACGTCAACCAAAGTGGGAATCTCCACGGACTGTAACGGATACCTACCCTATTAGTGCAGATGAGCCACTCACTGAAAAGACAGACTTAATGCTGAGTTGGATTATTGGAGGGACAGCGGATCCTGAAGAGGCTATCTTATGCGACATATTACGCAGGGTCCTACTCAATAACGCAGGCTCACCTCTCCGCAAGGCAATTATCAATTCAAAACTTGGTACTGATATACGATACAATATTTTTGATATTTTTGGTGGTAAGATGGGACCAAATAGAACATTTAGTGTCGGTTTAGTTGGAAGTGAAGCAGATCGCGTTGACGCCTTCACGGAATTGGTCATCAAAACTCTCACGCAAATTGCAGACACAGAAATTGACAAAGAGCAGATAGAAGCCGCATTCCAACAAATCGCCTACAACTATCAGGAAGTTACCTCAAACTTCCCGTTTCAAATGGCGAGACGTGTTTTAGGCACATGGATATATGAAAAGGAACCGACCCTCTTTTTAAGGATGGGGACACACCTCTCTGCTGTCCGTCAGCAATGGGAGCAAAATCCGCGCATTTTCAATGAATTGATTCGCGAGCGGCTCATTGACAATCCACATCGGTTGACGACCATTCTTACGCCTGACCCAGATATGCAGGCAAGGATTGATGCGACAGAAAATAAACGTCTGAAAACAATTCGCGCACAACTTACGGATGAACAGATGCGGCAAATTGCTGCCGATGCCGCTGAACTTGAACGTTTGAGCGGACAACCGAACTCACCAGAAGATTTGGCAAAGTTACCACAACTGCACGTCTCTGAACTCCCCGATGAACCGCTACATATACCTACAACCGTTGAGACAGTTCGTGGACGTCCTCTGCTTCAGAACGACATTTTTTCAAACGGTGTGAACTATCTTGTGTTGAATTTCGACTTGCAAGGACTACCACAACACCTTTGGCAATATCTACCGAGATACACCGATGCCATCGGCAGACTCGGCGCGGGTAAAATGAATTACGAACAGATTGCACAACGTAGAGCAGCAGCTACCGGCGGTATTGGATGCTCGCCAAACTTTACCACACACGCACTTGATCCAAATCGTCCAATATGGGATATGCAATTTCGACTCAAAGCACTTGACGGTAAAATAGAGGATGCCTTAGACATTTTGCACGATCTGATTTTCGCTGTGAATCCACGCGATAAAGAACGTCTCTACGACATTCTCAATCAGGCAGTGGATTCTAAACACGACTATTATTGGTCCCATGTTGCAAACCGTCGTGCTGCCCGCGGACTTTCACAACGCGGATTTCTCACAGATATTGTCTACGGACTACCACGACTCCGCACGAGTGAAATGTTACGCAAACGTTTTGATGAATCTTATGAAGAACTTATCGGTTATATTGAACAAATTCGCGAGTTTCTATTAGTTCAAAGCCGCGTGACCGCCAGTTTTACCGGCTCTGACGCAGCTTATGAGGTGTTTCAAGGACAGTTCTCCGAATGGATTAGCACCATGCGTGACGAACCGATAATCCCAGCACCGATAGGTTTTGAACCTTTTGGAACGCCACCACGCGAAGGATTAGCGGCACCTATTCCAATAGCACACTGCACACAGATGATGCCAGCACCACACTACGCACATCCGGATTCAGGACTCTTGACAATCGGATCGCATATCTTATCAAATGATTACATGTTGCCCGAAATCCGGCTCAAAGGCAATGCCTACGGTTTTGGTTTTTCATATAACCCTTATGAATCCTTGATCCACCAAGGATCTGAGCGTGATCCGCATGTCGCTCGGACACTTGACGTTTTCGCGCGGACAGTTGACTATGTTAAACAGACAGAGTGGACACAGGTTGATATTGACAGGGCGATTATTGCGAAATCGTCAGATTACCTAAAAACAGTTCGACCCAGTCAAGCCTCAAATGATGCCATCTGGCATTATATCAAGGGGCAAACACACGAAGTAGTTGAAGAAAAGTATGCCCAACTCCGACGCGCAACCCCTAAGGAAGTCCAGCGAGCACTGCTTCAAGTTTTTGAAGAAAATCAAGATAAAGCCGCAATTTGCGTCATCGCAAGTCGTGAGAAATTAGAGAAAGAAAATCAGAAAATGGATTATCCCCTTGAAATTGAGGACATATAAACGTATACTTGTTAATACTGTATTTATGTAAAATGATCTGAATTAAAACTGGAGACAAAATGGATACAAAACTCGCAGCTGGTAATGGCGGAGCCCAGCACCCGTCCATTGATTTACAGCAAGGACAAAAACTTCACGGATTTGAAGTCAAAACCATAACACCTATAGACGAATTACGTGCAGTTACCATTGAATTGGAACATCATCATAGTGGGGCACGTCTACTACATCTATATACAGAAGATACAGAGAACCTTTTCTCAATCAATTTCCCAACCCCGCCTACAGATGACACGGGTACACCCCACATTCTTGAGCATGCGGTCTTGGCAGGTTCACATAAATTCCCGGTCAAAGAACCGTTTTTTGAAATGATTAAGATGAGCATGGCAACGTTCATAAATGCTATGACAAGCTCTGATCATACGTATTATCCTGTCGCAAGCAATGTCAAAAAAGACTTGTTCAACCTTGCAGAGGTCTATTTTGATGCAGTATTTCATCCGCTTCTGACAGAGCAGACTTTCAAACGCGAAGGTCACCATCTTGCACCTGTTGATCCAGAGGATCCGACAGGTGATCTCAAGATTACCGGTATCGTCTACAATGAAATGAAAGGCGTTTTTTCCGATCCACAGTCCATTTTGTATCGCTCTGCAACAAGTAGACTTCTACCTGATACGGTCTATGCTAAGGAATCTGGTGGAGACCCCGATGCAATTCCTGAACTGACATATCAAGAACTCAAGAATTTCCACGAGACGTATTATCATCCAAGTAACGGATACTTTTTCCTATATGGTGATATACCAACGCGGGACTATTTGGCATTTCTTGCTGATAAACTTGATAAGATTCCCAAAAACGAAAATAGCATGCAGTTAGAACCGTTGACTCCGGAAGTTACGCGTCAACAGCGCTGGGAGTCTCCGCAGACCGTACGTGATACTTATCCGATAGCACCTGATGAATCTTTGACTGAGAAAACTTACATGATGTTGACTTGGTTCATCGGTGATGCGACTGATCCTGAAGATGTTACGATGTGTAATATCCTGAGCCTTATACTCTTCGGTAATGAAGCGGCACCGCTGAAGAAAGCTCTCATTGACTCAAAATTGGGAACTGATATTATCGGTTCTGGATCGGGTTCAATCGGTCCAAATAGTTCTTATTTTGTCGGTATCAAAGGCAGTGAAGAGGATCGGATTGAAGCATTCACGAATCTGGTAACTGATACACTCACTGAACTTGCCGATAGCGTTTTTGATAAGGAACTGGTGGAAGCGGCTTTCCAACAGTCTACCTATTACTACCAAGAAGTATCCCCGATGTTTCCGCTGCGTATGCTATACCGTGTTATAAATGCTTGGATATATGATAACGGGACAGATACGTTCCTGAAGATGGGTGAGAACCTTGCTTCTATACGTAGGAAATGGGAAGAGAATCCAGCAATTTTCAATGAAATGATTCGGGAACGGCTCATTGATAATCCGCATCGGTTGATGAGTGTACTTTCACCTGACCAACAGTTACAAGCAAAGCTTGATACTGCATTAGAGAAACGGACTAAGGCTATTCGGGCAGAGCTTTCTGAGGATGAGGTCAGAAAAATTGCTGCTGATGCTGCAGAACTTGAACGTATGAACGGACAACCTAATCCGCCTGAAGCATTGGCAAAGTTACCACAACTTAGTGTGAGCGATCTCCCCGATAAACCGAAACATATTCCAACCACGACTGAAAAAGTTGGTGGACGCGACTTTCTCCGTAGTGATGTTTTTTCAAATGGTGTTAACTATTTTGTATTGGATTTTGATGTTAGGGGATTACCTGAACATCTTTGGCCGTTTATGCCGAGGTATATTGATGCTGTCCACAAACTTGGTGCGGCAGACATGGATTTTACGGAATTGGCACTACGAAAGTCATCCGTTACGGGGGGTGTCAGTTGCGGTGTAGGATTTCGGACGCATGCGCTTGATTTTAATCGTTCACTGCAAAACGTGTATTTCCATCTGAAAGCACTTGATGGAACAATAGATGATGCGCTTGATGTGCTTCATGATCTCGTTTTTTCTGTGAATCCACGGGACAAGGAGCGACTTCACGATGTCATGATTCAAGCTGTCGCTGCATACCGAAGAGAGATGGTCCAGGATGGCTCAAGCACAGCTACGCAGCATGCTGCACGCGGACTTTCTCCGCAAGGACATCTTGCTGAAATTGTCTACGGATTACCGCAACTCAGACAGAGTGAGACGTTACTCAACGGTTTTGACGAACTAAATAGTGACCTTATGAGTCATATTGAAGAGATTCGTGATTTCTTATTGAATCGTGGACGTGTGACGGCTGGGTTTGTCGGTTCGGATCCTGCTTACGAAACAACACGTACTAAACTCAGTGCGTGGTTAAGTGCTATGGGTGAAGACCCGATTACGGTAGAACCTGGCACATTTCAGTCTTATGACACGCCGCCGCGCGAGGGGTTAGCTGGTCCGATTCAGATCGCCCACTGTGCTCACGTGATGCCTGCTCCACATTATTCACATCCGGATTCAACATTGATCGGAATTGGCACGCATCTTGTACGGATGGATTACATATTGAGTGAAATTCGTTTTAAGGGGAATGCTTATGGTGCCAGGTTGTCATATAGTGCCTTTGATGGTGCTCTATACCAATCTTCGTTTAGAGATCCGCATGTGGCACGGACGATTAATGTCTTTGAACAGACTATAGATTATATCAAGCAAGTTGAGTGGACGCAAACGGATATTGACCGTGCGATCATCTCATCAGCGAAAGATGCTGAAAAACCGATCCGTCCAAGTCAAGCCGTCAGCAATGCGCAATGGTATCATATCGGAGGTTTAACGAAAGAGATACGAGAGGAACGTTACCAACAACTGCGCAGTGCTACACCTGATAAGGTCAAACGTGCACTTGTTAAGCTCTTTGAAGAGAATCTTGATAAGGCGGCGGTATGTGTCGTCTCAAGTCGTGAAAAACTGGAGAATGCAAACAGTGAATTAGCAAAACCTCTTGAAATAGAGGATATATTAACGTAACCATAACATTTTTGAAAGGAACTAAGACAATGAAAAAACTTGCAATCTTTGCAGTGTGTATGAGTGCTCTGGTTATTTTCATAGCATGTGGTTCTAAGACCACTGATGAACCTTTAGTTGAAGAAGTAGACATATTTGAGAAAAATTGGCATCACTGGCGTGGACCCTTGTCAAACGGTACTGCTGTGAATGCTAATCCCCCGACCACGTGGAGCGAGGACGAAAACGTCCGTTGGAAAGTGCCGATACCGGGTTTGGGACATGCAACACCTATCATCTGGGAAGATAGGATTTTCATTCAAACTGCTATTGAATTGGAGATGCCTGAACAGGAAACAACTAACGCGGAAGAACAATCTGAAGAAGAGTCTGGTAGAAGACGTGGGAGAAGGGGTAGAAGTCGTACAATTCCGCCATATAAATTTGAAATCCTTGCACTTAGCCGAAGTGATGGTAGTATCCTGTGGCAGAAAACACTTCGTGAAACGGTTCCACATGAAGGGATACATAATGACTCAAGTTTCGCTTCCAATTCTCCTGTGACGGATGGTCAATATATCTATTCTTATTTCGGTTCCCGTGGATTATACTGCTTAGATATGGAAGGAAATATCAAGTGGGAAAAGGATATCGGAAAGATGCGGAAGGCTGGCACTTTCGGTGAGGGGAGTTGTCCAATTGTTCACAAAAATACAATTATTATCCTGCAAGACCATGAGGATCAGTCTTTTATCACTGCGCTTGATAAGGAGACCGGTGACGAGATTTGGAAAGAGCTGCGCGATGAACGTACAACATGGACATCACCTATTATTGTTGATTACAACGGTGCATCACAGGTGATTGTTCCTGCGACAAACCGAACCCGTAGTTACGATTTAGCGAATGGTGAAGTGATATGGGAATGCGGTGGTATGACACGAAATGTCATCCCTTCTCCTCTCTACATGGATGGTCATGTTTATATCATCAGCGGTTTCCGTGGGAGTTCCCTACAGGCGATTAATTTAGAACTTGCTAAAGGAGACATCACAGAGACAGAAGCCGTTGTCTGGGAATATAATCGGGATACACCTTATGTTCCATCACCCCTCTTGAACCAAGATATAATCTATTTCCTTAAAGGTAATACGGGTATCCTTACAGCAATTGATAGAAAGACAGGTGAAGTCCACTACGGACCTGAACGGTTACAGGGTATTTCAAGTGTCTATTCCTCAATTGCGGGAACAGAAGACCGTGTGTATGTCGCGAGCAGAAACGGTAATGTGACAGTGCTGAAATATGGACCTACGCTTGAAGTACTTGCACAGAATAAACTGGATGACAGTTTTAATGCTTCACCGGTAATTGTTGGTTCAGAATTATACCTCCGTGGGACTCAACATCTGTATTGTATCGCTGAATAGTATTACCATTTCGTTCTTTTTAGAAGGAGGATTGATTTGATGAAGAAAGTACTTGTGCTATTACTATGTGTCTGTGCTGTGACAATTCTCACAGTCTACACATCAAAAACTATTGCAGACAATCATTCAGCAAAGGTTGAGCAACCCCTTGACTTTGAGAAAAACTGGCATTATTGGCGCGGTCCATTAGCAACGGGGGAAGCTGTCAATGGAAACCCACCGACAACCTGGAGTGAAGCGGAGAACGTTCGTTGGAAAGTTCCCATACCGGGTTTAGGACATGCGACGCCTATCATCTGGAAAGATAAAATCTACATTCAGACAGCGATTCAAGGTGAAACGGTCAATCCTGAAACGACAGAAGAGGAAAAACCACCTGAAGAACCCCAACAAAGACGACGGGGTAGAAGAGGGAACAGAAATAGGACTTTGCCGACATTTAAGTATGAGCTGCTGGCACTCAATAGAAGTGATGGTAGTGTAGTGTGGCAGAAAACCTTACGCGAATCCAAACCGCATGAAGGTATACATGGCGATGCGAGTTTCGCTTCCAATTCTCCAATCACAGATGGTGTACATATCTATGCCTATTTTGGATCACGAGGACTTTACTGCTTGGATATGGATGGTAATATAAAGTGGGAGAAAGACATCGGAATTATGCGAAAACGAAACGCCTTTGGTGAAGGCAGCTGTCCGATGATTCATGGAAATACCATCGTAATTCTGCAAGACCACGAAGGACAATCCTTTATTACTGCCCTGGATAAACGTACCGGTGATGAAATCTGGAAAGTTGATCGTGAAGAACCGACGACTTGGACGTCTCCGATTGTTGTTGATTATGATGGTAAATCACAAGTGATCGTCCCTGCGTCAAATCGTACGCGAAGTTATGATTTAGCGAATGGTGATCTAATTTGGGAATGTGGTGGTTTGACAAGAAATGTTATCCCTTCACCGATGTATAAGGATGGTCACATCTATGTGCTAAGTGGTCATGGTGGCTTCTCAATCCAATCCATCAACCTTTCCCTTGCTTCAGGTGATATTACGGGTACGGAAGCTGTCGTTTGGCAATACGGTCGTGACACCCCTTATGTACCATCGGCACTTTTGAGTGGAGATATTATCTATTTTCTGAGGAGAAATGACAATATTCTCACTGCTATGGATAGGAACAGTGGTAAGGTGCTATACGGTCCACAACGGGTTCAGGGCGTAACTAATGTGTATGCATCTATAGTCGGTGCAGCAGGTCGCGTGTATATCGCAAGTAGGAACGGAACAGTTGCGGTGATAAAGGGAGGTGCTGACTATGAGATGCTTGCCTTGAATAGACTTGACGAAAGTTTTAATGCTTCACCAGCAATCGTCGGTTCAGAATTATATCTGCGGGGGACTCAGCATCTCTACTGCATTGCGGAATAGATTGTTGCCCGAATGATAACCTGACCGTAGCGGTATTAGGAAAAAAACATGTTCTCACTAACAAAAACACAACACAGTCTAACAATCGCTTGGCATGACCAACAGGTCTTAGGATACCATTTTCCTGAAGATGGCAACAGACCCTTTTGTCATCCACTGAACCTACCCGGTGCCCCATCCCTCACCATGAACGAACCCGGTGACCACGTTCATCATCAAGGTCTATGGGTTGCGTGGAAAAAGGTCAATGAAGTCAACTTTTGGGAACAACCCGCGAAAGGTGCTGACCCGACAGGTTTCGGTAAGATCGTTCATCAACGCACTGTTTCACTAAACACCGCTCCAGACAGTGCAAGTATATTAACAGAAAACGCATGGATAGATTGGCAAGGTGAAACACACCTCAATGAGACAAGAAGAATAACCGTTCATTCTCCATCTGAGAATAGTATGCAAATTTCTGTAGGCTTGACACTTCGTGCGACAGAACGTGAAGTAGTGCTTGATCTACGTCGCGGCGACCCTGGTGGGATGGGTAGATACTACAGCGGTATGGCAATCCGATTTGACAATAGCATCACACCCGGTAAACTTTTAGACGCTGATGGACGCACTGAACCGATGGACATCTTCGGTAACCAGAGTCGGTGGTGCAGTTTCACATCCCAACATCCCGCTGACAATGAAACCTATGGTGTTGCAATCATAGACCATCCCGACAATCCACGTCATCCGACACCGTGGTGGGTCCGCAACCGAGAGAACTACTGCTTAATCCATCCCTCACCTGTCTATCATGAACCGTTTCGGCTTGCTCCTGATGAGTCTTTGACGTTGCGGTATCGCGTTGTTCTTTATCGTGGACAACCGAATGTAGCACTATTTGATCTGTAAAATGTATAAAAATTGCGAAAATCAGAGGAAAGCTCATGAATGATGAAATTTTGAACGATTGCCGACAAGCGAAGGAGCGGATTGCAGCTCTGTTTGGGGATGTGGACACCCTTATGGATTTTTTGATGAAACGTAGGGAACAACATCTGAAACAGGGTAAAAAGTACATAGATTTCTCACCCTATCGGGAAAAGAAACAGAGCAACCGCAAATCTTAACTCTGCTTGTGGGAGTCCTTTGTAAGCAAAATTTCTTACCATTTGTAGGAACCTAATTTTACTATAATTTAGGTCCAATAGATATGTCAAACAGCGAAAATACAATTACCAGTGCTTTCGTAAATGTTTTACGTAACATGCGGGAGGCATGGAGTGTAAACGAACAAATCACAAGACCTTTCCTAAATGCGACAACAAAACCTGATGTCATTGTCACCGAAACAGGCCGTAACCCTATCGTTATTGAAGTGAAAATTGACGGTAACACTCCAAATCTTACCGGAATGACACAAGCAGAAGCACATTTTGGAATGCTGCTTGATCCTAACGTTTTCTCTGGTCTTACTTATGATACCGTTGAGAATGTCCTCCGTGTCCGCATGCCTGCCCGATTCAAAACGATGCCACAAGGAAACATTGACTTTGAAATGCGGACCGCTGAAGATATTGCTTACACGCTTATCAACAGACCAAAACCTGAAAACGAAACAGAACCCGATCCTGTCCCATTCACCTATGAAACCGAAGATACAGAACAGGATTACGAAGCAGAACCTGAACGTTTTCCAAAAAAAGGATGGTTAAAAGGAAGCGTAGCCGACATCGCAACCGCAATTCGTGTCGGGGCAACCCCTATCTCTAAAATTAATGCCGCAGCGAATCTGTTAGAAGCACGGATAGAAATTGCCGCGCAGCAGCTTGAGGAAGCAATTTCAGAACGTCCCGGTATCGGCGAAGAAATTGAGGGGATTCTCTTTCAAAAATCTGGCGAACAAACTTCGCGGATGGCAATGCTTATTATCACTAACGCTTTTGTGTTTCAGAGCGCACTGGCAGGTAAATCCGAAATGAAAGATGTCTTATCTCTCAAACGGATGTTGTCAGACAACGCAAGACGTCTTCGCTACGATCAAGTCCTTGCAGGTTGGGACATTATTCTCAACGTAAATTACCGTCCGATTTTCTATGTTGCGAAACGTCTCATAGAGGCAATCGCAACCGATGACGAACTCATTGATAGAATGTTGGCAATACTATGCAGGGCAGCAAGGGAACTGGTTGACCAACGACTCACGCAGGTCCACGAACTTGCTGGCACCGTTTTTCAACGACTTATTGTTGACAGAAAGTATGTTAAAGCAAACTATACGCGCCTTGAATCCGTTTCCTTATTGTCTGCTCTGGTACTGCCGAAAACACAAGAGAACGTAAGCGAATTGAAGGTCGCTGATTTTGCTTGTGGGACAGGTTCACTGCTCAACGGTACATACCAACGCATCCTTGAACTTCATGAACAAGCTGGCGGAAAAGGTAGCCGCATTCACACAAAGATGGTAGAGAATAATCTTGTTGGATGTGATATTATGCCAAATGCAAGCCACTTAACCGCTTCTCTCTTGACAAGCACCTATCCAGACCTGAAAATCGGGAACACCCGAATCTATACAATGCCTTACGGAAGACAAATAGATGGAATTTACGCCCTCGGTGCACTCGATCTATTTGATGAACCTGAAGCAACGATGCCTCTTCCAATGATGGGTACTGAGATTCAACAAATCGGTGGAGAAGACGACATGACTGTGGTAACAGAACATGAGTTTCAACATAATGAATTTGATATTGTCGTCCTAAATCCACCATTTACCAGACCTGACTCCGATCCGAACACCAGTATACCGAAAGCCGTATTTAAAGGAAGTAACAGAACCAAAGAAGATGAACAGAATATGCGAAAAGCACGCAAGCGAAAAAAGTGGCGAGTCGGTAACGGCAATGCTGGACTCCCTTCTGACTTTGTTGACCTTGCAGACAAGATGTTGAAAGAAAATGAGAAAAGCAAAATGGGATTCATCTTGCCTGTGACTTGTCTTATGTCTCCACACTGGCAGAAAGTGCGTGATATGTGGGCGACCGAATATCACGACGTGGTTGTTCTTACCATCGCGGATGCAGAGGGTGAAAATTGCGCGTTTTCCGCAGATACTACCATGGCAGAATGCATGGTAATAGCAACAAAGGGTAAGAAAGTTAACAATACAGGACGCGGTACGTTTATGTCCTTGAATCGTCGTCCTCAAAGCGTGTTAGAAGCAATTGTAGTAGCAAATTCTATCCAAATGCATGATAGTGTTCGTCGGTTAGAAGATGAACCGAGTGGGGGTGATATGCTTAAAGTTGGTGATGATTTAATCGGACATGTACTCAATTGTCCGTTAAAGACCGACAGCGCGTGGCAGGCCGTTCGGATTAAGGAGATGGCGTTAATCCAATCCGCACACCGTTTGTCGCTTGGGGAAATGTCGTTACCTACACAAGCTAAACCCTTAAAAATTCAAATGTGTAGTGTAGGTGATATTGCAGGAGTAAGCGCGCATCATCGGGACATTCATGAAAAAGGACCGCGGGGTGCGTTTGATGTAGAAAAAAGTTACACTGATACTGACTTATATCCAGGATTGTGGCACCTTAATGCCCCAGCACAACGGGCAATGTTGGTAAAACCAGATTGTCATCTTACACCTCGTCCCAACCGTCACGAAAAAGCGCGAGCTATCCTCGTGTGTAATGGACGTGTTCATTTTAATGTTATCATGGGTTTTAATGCCAATTCTCTCGGAGTTCTTTTTACGGAAAAACCTACACTCGGTATAAGTTCCTTACCCAACGTTGTTTTTGAAAAACCGATTTACGATTATGTTTGGACACTCTGGGGTAATTCAACCTTAGGGCTATTACTACATTGGGCTCACAGCAGTAAACAACAACCAGGTAGAGGAGCAAGTTCAAGAACCTTCTTACTCCAAATGCCTACACTGGATGTGCGGTGCCTATCAAAACAAGCATTAGCAAATGCTGAACGTATTTTCCAGGACTTGAAACATAAACGCATGTTACCTTTCAACGAGTCAGACAGCGATCCGGTGCGTCACGAACTTGATCGTCGTTTGCTAAACGAAGTTTTGGACATCACAAGTGAAGATGCACACACTGCTGTTCATCGCCTCCGCGAATTGTTGTGCGCCGAACCGAGTATCCACGGAGGAAAGAAATCTCGGTGTAATCTTGAAAAGGAATGGGAGAAATTGAAGCAGTGAAACCCTCTACTCATATTTGAGTCGCAGGTGTCGGGCTTTGATGGTAAACTTAACAGAGAACGAATAAACATGATGGAACTTAAGAATGAAGGAAGATAAGAAAAACTTGCATCAACCTTTCGACAGTTATGCGGAGATTGTTGGCAGCGGTATTGGAGGAGTATTAGGTTTTCTTGCTGGGGATCCGATCGCAGCAACTTTCGGCAGTGCCGCTGGGACTATAGTCGCGGGGATTTTGAAAAATATTGGGCAGGAATTTTCAAAACGGGAATTGTCACCACGAGAAGATTTTAAAGTAGGTAAAGTTTTGGCAATTGCAGCATTGGAAATTCACCAACGTTTAGAAAAAGGTGAAAATGTGCGAAATGATGGGTTTTTCAATAAAAAGTCGACAGGTAGATCAGATGCAGAAGAAATTGCTGAGGCTATAATGTTAAAGTGCCAGCGAGAACCACAGGAAAAGAAAATTCCGTATATGGGATATTTGAAAGCGAGTATTGCCTTTGATCCAAACATCAGCGCGGATGTCGGACATCAAATTATAAAAATATCTGAACAACTTACTTACCGGCAATTGTGTATACTAAAACTTGCTGTAGAGAAAAATAAATTTGGATTACGTAGTGAAAACTATCGTAGTCATGAAAAATTCTCAAAGGAACTCTACTCAGTTTTGTACGAATGCAAAGATTTGCATGATCGAGAATATATATACTTTGATGATGAAGTCGGCTTCGGTTTGACCAATACGATACCTGCAAGTATGACTCTTCAAGGAATTGGCAACGATCTCTTTAAGCTCATGAAACTTTCTTCCATTCCAAAGGAGGACATAATTCCCATTGCAGAAGTATTAAAGTAAAACCATTTCGCTAAATGTAAAAAACGGACTACGACCATGCTAAGAACAATCCACAAACCCAGTTTTCCAGAAAGACTTGAATCGTCCCAACTCATACAAGAATTTCTTGCTATTATTATTTTTATTTGACAGACAAAACATTTTGTGTAAAAATAACTTTTACAGAATTGAGTTTTGGAACGAGATTATTCCCCAGGGCGTCCTCCCCAACTCACTAAAGAACAGAAAGAACTTTTGCGAGAGAAACTCCATTGAATGTTTAGTGACAAAAAACTTTACACAACCGATTTGATTCTGATTTTGTTATTATGGTATACTATCCATATTCATATAGTTGCCTCATTTTATTCTATAGAGGTGGCGAGACTCGATTGAATGGTAAAAAAAACAATAGGAAATTTGAAAATGAATTTTTTTGGAGACCATCAAAAGCAAGAATATCGAAAAAGTTTGTCTTTTGAGAAAAAACGTTTTTTTGTAGATTCTATGATATTGAAATTTGATGTATTATATCAGTATGAAAATCCACCTATTGATGATATACAATATACGGAAGATTTCATAAAAAATTTCGCATCATATATTATCCATGATATACACCATATAGATATGTTAGATATGGTAGATATAAAAATAGATGAAGATGATTATATCTCCATGAAGTGGGAAAGAGATGGCAGGTCTTTATACTTTGAGATTAAAGATAAGTGTGTATATTTTACAAAACTCTGGTTTCAGGACGGTCGATTAATATCATCGGACGGAACACTCACTAAAGAAATTTATAAAGAAACATGGGAATGGATAATTTAAGGATACCACCAAAGATAGTTAAATGACTGAAGGCAGATGATGAATATAAAAACAATTCACAGAATTATATCAGATCAGATTGATGAATTGTTAAATAAAGATTATGACTGGGATAGTATTGGATATGAAGAACCATCTGAAAGAGATCTGAATTATGCCAAAGATTCTATGTCAGATTTTATAACAACTATAAGTCTTAAAGGATATACCTTACCATTGCCATATATTTCTAATAGTGAAGATGGCGGAGCTACTATGAAATGGAGTGTAGGCGAAAGAATCTTATATTTTGACATAAAGTATAAAAGTAAAACATTTACAAAAGTATGGAATCAAAATCAAGAGACTTTAATAGAGACTTACAAACTCCATAAGAATTTATACACAGAAATATGGGAATGGTTAAATAATGGATAAACTTGACAATTTAGACAATGATGAAAAGTTGTATAGGTGGATTATATTAAATGAATTAAATGAAAAAACGCCACCGCATTATATTGAAGAACCATCTGGAAAGATTGATATTCAACCTGAGGCATTTCTTGGAGGTGAAAGACTTTCTGTAGATATAGCAAGGATAAATTGTTATAAACCGGAAAAAACTAAAAGATACCCTATCCATGTGTTCTGCCCTCCCAGAATCCTCATGCTTTTTTAACGCCATCAACTTGCGTCCTAATCATTTGTTCAAGAAAGCACCGAGTGTAAAACCCGGAAACTTATTGCTGAATCGTGTCAGCATTCCCCATTGGGAGCAAGCGCGTAATAATATTACATAAAAAGAACTATCTGGCAAAAGTCGTTTTCTTACTAATGCAGTAAGGATTTCGTTATTTTTGTGACTGAGGCAGGTCTTCTGAGATTTCTTCTAATTTTTCTGCAGCCTTTTCTAATTCTTTCCTTGACATGTCTTTAGTAGATTTATGTATTTCATCAATATCATCAATTATCCTTTCTGTCTTAGAAGTTCTCTCTTCGTCTTCTACAGGTGCGGGGTCGTCTAACTCAGCCATCATTCTTTCAGCGGCTTTTTCCCTTGCTATTGTGTCTTGGAGTTCATTGAATGCTTCGTCAGAATACATGGCGAGAGTTTCAAGGATATCCTTACGTCGTTGTTTTAGATTTCTCTTTTTCTCATTTATCAATGTGATAGCGTCCATGTCTAAAGGTATCGCTACCAAGAGGGGTTTTAGTTCCTTATTTAAAGCAGGTATTGCTGATTGTATCTCCTCGTACTTTTTTATGGCTGCGACAACTTCGGGAGTTAGGTTTTCTTCTGCTATATCACCAAATATTGTGTCAGTAGACGATTTACTTTTATTTTCCATTTCTTCGGGTATGATACTATTGTCAGTTCGTTGTGTGGATTTACTGGGTTCTTCATCCGTTACATCTGTATTATCATCATCTTGTGCGTGGGTCACTTTAGGAGTTTTAGCGTCAGTTGTTAGGTTTTTCGGTTGTACAGGTTTGTTGTTATAGACCTTTTCCGGTTCCGCATTCATGGTTTTGAGATAATGGTGTCGCCACAAGCCGATACCAGCAAAAAGCACGGCAATGGCAATAAGAATAATAGCAACGCGAAATGTTCTTTTCATTTTGATACTCCTTTTTAGATAGGTTTGAGATAATGCTTCGTTTTGGTACAAATAGAATTAGCATAACTAACGATATACTAAAGTTCTGACTTTTTATTTGTCCGAACTTACGCAAAATGCGGCAAACGGATTTTTTCCAAATTGCTGCATAAAATGCCCTTTATAATATAAGACGCAGTTTTATACCCAAAAGGGTGCATTTGGGTGAAAAAAATGCAATTTTTCTAAATAATTAGCTCGGAATCTAAGTTTTGCTTCTTTTTGGAAGTGTAAATGTCGTCATTATGCAATAGTC
Organism: Candidatus Poribacteria bacterium; assembly: GCA_965205065.1. Lineage (GTDB taxonomy): Bacteria > Poribacteria > WGA-4E > WGA-4E > WGA-3G > MSPOR6. Next base: position 2,005,279 of record CBDBFT010000001.1, read on the forward strand.
TAACACAATTTATAGTATTGCGTTAGTCCTATTGGGTGCGAAAAGTTTTTGTCCCTAGAGGCGTTAATTTAGGGATTTTCTGAGAGTTAGAGATGCTCTTTAGTCCCGTATGAAGATTAAGTTATTAATTGGGTAATACGCGGGCGGGGAAACCCCGTCCCTACGAAACCTTACTCCTACGATGCGTCATGTCAGTAGAATTACCTGATTATTTATTTAATCTTCATACGGGACTAAAGAGTATACAATCCCTATAACCATAGGGATAAGGTTTACGTTCCCACAAGTTAGTGAGAATACTGGCTATTTTACACGGTTATTTTGTCTTTTTGAGTTGCCCCCATATAGTCGCTAACTTTGATTGTGGTAAAACAGCAAGTCCTAACCCTGAAATCTCAAAATAATCTACCCACGCACTTCCAATATGTAGTTCATTTCCTTCTAAAACAAATCCGATAATCTCTATTGATGAAAATTCGGTATCTTTAAAATCAGCGCGTTTTTCACCAGCTGCGAACCACTGAAAATGTCCACGATTAAAACGAAGCTCCATGGATGATAACTCCTGTGTTTCCCAACGAGTGCCTGGATGCCGGGGCACATGCCACTTTGGAAAAGGATCTGAATCGTCCCAGCCGTTGATACTTTCTGCACGTATTCCATCTGTAAAAAATAGATAGAAAAAAGGCTGTTCTTCAGGTGGATAATCAAATAACTTTCCTAAAGCGACACCAAAATCTGATCGTTCTGATCCGAGATTTCTTAAGGTAATTGTGAAGTTTCCATAACCAGGCTTTTTTACCTGTCTCTGAATTATGTTCCTGTGAACAGAAATATCATAATTTTTGTATGTTCCAGGGAGACCTTTAAATTGGAACAGTTCAGTTGTGATGCGTGGCACGTGAATCCTTCCCCGTAGAGTGCCTCTTTCAACATTCCATAGAGAGTGTTCTCCCCATAGTTCCCAATTATCTTCTTTCCAGATATCAAAGTCTGTCTGAAAACGCTGTGCAAAACTGGAGAAGAAAAAAATTGTAGGTGCAGAAAATATGACAATCCATACTAAGATTTTTAGATACTGCTTCATATAATACCATTATCAATAATGTTGTTTTAGAGGACTTTACTCAAAACCTTTCAATTGTCCCCAAATGGCTGTAAGTTTCGTTTTTTGGAACTGAACAGCAAGACTATGGTGAGGGATACCACTCCCAGCGACCGAAAAACTTGAGATGTTTGCCCCAAACCTTGTTTCACTACCGAAATGGCATGTAATGAGTAAACCTACAACATCGATCTGTGTGAAGCGATTGTCAATGAATTCGGTTAGCAAAACTCTGTCTGTAAACAGTTGGAACTGCCCTGAATCAAAAACAGCTTTTAGGTGACGTGTAGTGAATGGAAATTTATCTCCATACCATTCTCTCGTATTACCTCTACTATAATCATCCTTTTTTGAAAACGTTACTTTACTTGTCTCTTCTGGACTGAAAATGTATCCTTCAACCGCAAAGTCATCGATATTGAGCATTTTCCCCATGAATAAGCAGAGCTCCCCCATACCATTTGGTCCTTCTTGTGGATAATTAATTCTTGAGCCTGTCACCGCCAATCGATCAAGCTTAAATTTGTGTTTGTTCCAGTGCAGAAAATCCGCTGCGGTTTTCTCACATCTTGGACTGTCACGAGGTTTTCTAATTTCTGAGAATAGGATACCATCCACAACTTCCCATCTGGCGTTCCAAGGATCACCCTCCGCAATTCTTTCCCATCCTATGAGTTCTGCATCATCAAAAGTATCTTGCCAAACTCCTGCGAAACTATATCCACAGAGAAAAATATTCAGTAGCGTTAAACAGAAGACGTATTTAGTGATGCCTTTAATACATTCTGAATTTAAATTAACAAAACAGAGAAACTTCTGAATTCGGAGTATGTCTTTTATTGTTTTATTTCTCATAAATTTACCTCCTATAGTATTAACCAAAGACGTATAGTTCTAACCAGAGTATTTTAAGATTACTCAGAACTTTTTAATGATCCCCAAGTAGATGTAAGATGCGTCCCTCGTAAATGTACATCAAGAGAATTGTGGTTCGGAATATCTTGTCCTGAAATAGAAAGAGCATTGATGGATGCCATAGAATGATCTCCAGAGGGTCTATAAGAGATTATCAATCCGACAACATCGATTAACACGATCTCATCGTCAATGAATTCAGTCAATAGAATGTCTTGCGTAAAGAGTCTGAACTTTCCAGTATCAAAGACCACTCTTAAATGGTTTGTGGTTACATGAAACCTATCATGATATTGTGCTTTCACTTTACCCATTTTGTAAACCCCTTTCTCTGTTATTGTCAATTTTTCTGTGTCTTCTGGACTGAAAACATAACCTTCTATAAAGTCAGGTGCGAGTTTGCGTTTTCCAAGGAATAAAGAGAGTTCACTCCTAACATTGTGTTGGAACCGTCCGTATTGTATTCCCTTACTCACCACAGTTAATCTCGGGAGTTGAAATTGCCGTGCTTTCCAGCGTAACAAATCAGATGCATTGTCCAGAATATGCTTCGGCTTCATAATACTGGTAACAAGAAGTCCTTCTTCAGTTTCCCATGTGGCGGCCCATGGGTTGTCATCTAAAATGCGTTCCCAATCATTGAGTTTTGCTTCATCAAACTCATCTCTCCAAGTTCCAGCATGACTAAGTCCACACAAGATCAAACTTAATAGCACCGTAATTGTGATGTAGTTTCTCATGTCCCATTTGTCTCCATGCTGTCATGCGAATTATTAGTTTCTTGTGGACTATTTGCCGTGATGAAAATCCTTGCAATTATACGAACAGTACGCCATCATGAAACACTGTTTGTTGTGTCGGTGAACAGTACTAAGATGCTAAGAATCTGCCAAATTTATTCAGAAACGTTTCAATGCGCCCCAAATTGTAGTCAACTGTGCCTCATGCATCTGCACATCAAGCGAATTGTGATTAGGGATGCCATCGCCAGAAATCGAAAAGGATGATATCTTTCCATCAAACCAACTTGCAGTAGGTTTATGTACTATCATCAAACCGGCAACATCAATCATAGGTAGCTCAGGGTCAAAGAATTCTGTAATTAGAAGTCTTTGTGTGTATAGTTGAAACTTTCCAGCATCAAAAACAACTTTTAAATTACCTGATGTCAGCCGGAGCATCTTATCATATTTTGCTTTCACTTCACCAATTTTGTAAATACCATTTGCGGTAAACTGCATTTTTGTTGTCTTTTCAGGACTGAAAATATAACCTGCTGCGAAGTCAGGTTCAGGTTGCCGCTTACCAAGGAACATGCATAATTCACCCGCAATATCTGGGACATGTACTGGATAACGTATTTCTTCACCCACAACTGTTACTCTGTTAAGTTGAAATTGATGTGCCTTCCAGTGTAGAAAATCAGCTGCTGTCACCTGCTCCTGTTTTGATCTTTGAATAGCCCCAAAAAGGATTCCAGGGGCGAGTTCATCAAGTTCCCATGATGCAAACCACGGATTATCTTCAACAATTCGTTCCCAGCCAATCAGTTCTGGTTCATCAAACAGATCTTTCCAGACTCCAGCATAACCGTGTCCGATTGTCAAAGCACTTAAAAGGACTGCACAAATTGCTATTTTTATGAAATACTTTCTCATGTGCAGAGCAAAATTGAAAATACACAGCACCCAAGAGGGAACATGCATAGTTTTTACTATCATTTTTATTACCTTATCTTTGTATGACTTACATTCTACTCCAGTTTGGATAGTTTTTCTGAGAGATCATTTATTCTTTCTAAAGCCTCTTCTAATTCTTCTCCAGACAAGTTTGGAATAGATTCAAGTAATTCCATCATTTCTTCTCTCATCCTCTTTTTCTTAGCAGCACTTTCTTTCTCAGCAGCACTCTTTTCGTCAGGAATGGATCCTTCAAGCTCAGTGATCATGCTTTCAGCGGCTATTCTTGATCCTATTGCAGTCTGGAGTTCATTCAATGCTTCTTCAGAGTACTTGGCAAGTATTTCAAGGGCATCCAAACGCTGTTCTTTTAGCCGGTCCCTTCTTTTATCTATCAAATCGATAGCATCCATGTCTAAAGGCTCTGCTCTCAAAGTGGATATTAACTCGCTGGTTACAACAGCGAGTTCTGATTGTACTTCCTCGTACTTTTTTATGGCTGCGACAACTTCGGGAGTTAGATTTTCTTCTGCTATGTCACTAAATTTTGTATCAGTAGACGCATCGCTTGTATTATCCATTTCTTTGGATGTGATACTATTGTCAGTTCGTTGTGTAGATTTACTGGGTTTTCCATCCGTTACATCTGTATTATCATCATCTTGTGCGTGAGTCCCTTTAGGACTATTAGCGTCAGTTGTTAGGTTTTTCGGTTGTACAGGTTTGTTGTTATACACCTTTTCCGGTTCCGAATTCACGGTTTTGAGATAGTGGTTTCGCCACAAGCCAATACCAACAAGAAGTACGGCAACAGATATAAGAATAATAGCAACGCGAAATGTTCTTTTCATTTTGATACTCCTTTAGTGTAAATGTTGTCATTATGCAATAGTATAACACAATTTATATTATTGCGTAAGGGGTGTGTAAATATCTTGTCACTCTATTTGTCTGAATCTCGGATCATGACGGGTGTCTTATCCTTCAAGTTGTCTGAACCGGGATTATAGGATTTTCGGGATTTTACCAGGATAAGATGTATCTTCTCGTATTTTCTTTTTCTGAAAATGAGAAACATTGTGTGTTTCATTTCTTTGTCTTATCCTGGTGAAATCCTGATAATCCTGATAATCCTGGTCAATCCTGGTTCAGACAAGTAACCAGAACTTTACACCCAACCTATCTTTTTCCTTTACATCTTGCGGAAAATTGAATATACTCTTTAATAGAGTACTCAAAAAATGTCTTCTATCCAACAATGAGAAACAAGAATCTTCAATAGGAGGTCCACAATGCAAACACCAACTTCTTTCCCTGAAGAAACTGGTATCGGTTCCATAAGTATTGACCCAATACCACCACCAGAAATAGATGAAACCCAACTTATCTACCATCAACTCTGTCCCGCTGAGGATTTTGAGGAACTGGAAGGTAAACCCTTTCACGTCAATGGTACACATCTGGCTGTTTTCAAAAACAACGGTAGTTTTTACGCCGTAGATAACCGTTGTCCACACATGGGATACCCTATGTCTAAAGGCAGTATCCGGGACGGTGTGCTGATCTGTCATTGGCATCACTGGGAATTCGATCTAAAATCCGGGGCATGCTTCTTAGCATCCGGTGATGACCTTAAAGCGTTCCCTGTTGAAGTCCGAAATGATGGCTATCTTTACGTCGGATTAGCAAAAGGTGAACGTGAGGCAGCAAAAAAACGGGTCATTGCAAATGGCAAACGTGCACTTGAACGCGGACTCAAAGACCGCAGCACGTTCTTCATCGCAAAAGCTGTCACCGCACTGCGTGACGCAGGGGCACCACCTGCAGAGATTATCCATCAAGGACTACATTACGGTGCACACAAAAGCAGTGACGGATGGTCGTCAGGTGTAGCAATACTTACACTCGCAGCGAACCTCTGGGACGATATCGATCCAGATGACCATAACCTGTTTCTCGTACACGGATTAAGTCAGATCAGCCGGAGAACTTCCGGTAGTGCCAGACCATACCGTGCCCCATTCCCACGCGTTAAAGAGGATCATGACCTTGATACACTAAAGAGATGGTTCCGTTACTTCGTTAATAAACGACATCGTGGTGCAGCCGAACGTATCCTGCTAACGCTAAATGACCGAGATTACGATAAATCTGTCATCGCTGACTTCATCTACACGGCAGCAACAGACTTTTACTTCACAGGAGATGGACACGCACTCGATTTCGCGAACAAGATGTTTGAAGCATTAGAATATGTCAACTGGGAAGGATCACACGAGATTTTAAGACCTATCGTCGTTGACCTTGTCAGCAGAACACGACATGAGGAGACATCACGATGGGCAGACGCGGTGCCTATTCTACGACCGATCTTACGAAGAATAGATAGTATCTGGGAGGACAATCAAGCCAACAGTGCTGAGATTGATATATCAGAATTTACGCAACTCCTACTCGCTGATGAATTTGAACCTACCGTAGAGATTGTTGAAGAACAACTTCGCAAAGGCGTCAAACCAACTGATATCTGTCGTGCAATGACGTATGCCTCCGCGATCCGCACTGCACGGTTCCATCTGAAAAACGAAGGTGACTGGCACGACGTCGCGAACATCTACTCGTATTCACATGCGTTGTATAAAGCGTTTCAATACGCACCGAGTGCTAACCTATTACGCGGTATATTTCACGGTGTTGTCTACTTGGCATATCTGAGGTGGTTGAACATGCCAGCCGCACGCATTCCAAAACCGGGTCAACGGATACCTGATGAAACCTACGCCTCTGTCAATAAAATGTTAGAGAGACTCCAAGAATTTGCTGACTTCCAGAAGGTTTACGAAGCGGAGATTCTCGTCAATCAGTATCTGGAAGAAGGACATGACGTTGACGCACTGAAGCGGACACTTTCACATATCCTACTACGTGAAGACGCAGAACTCCACATGTTCCAGGTACTTGAAGTCGCCTTCCGACATTACGATATGTCAGATGACTTTGAGGAACAACGGATGCATCTATTGGCAGCGACACGTTACATCACGGCACAGAAACTGATGAAGAACATCTTATGGTCAACTGAGAACGCTGAACGCCTGGCACGTGGGGAATTGCTAAGTGAGCGAGACGATGATTGAAACTCCCACAAGCTCAAGACGAGACTTTCTTACAAAGGCAGGTAAAGTTGCATTACTCGCGAGCCTCGGCATGTTTGGTGTTGGGTGTGAAGCGGTCAACCGAGGTCTATTGGATAGAGGTTTAGTCCCGGTTGTTTTGGAAGATTTGAAGGCAGCAGGTTTGCCGAAGATGGATATGCTTGTCCATTCGGATAAGCCTTTCAACGGGGAATTTCCTCCGCATCTTCTGAATGACAACGTTACGCCAATATCACGACATTTTGTTAGAAACAACAACGGTATCCCAGAACGCGCAATAAGGGAAGATCTCAGTGGATGGCAATTGGCAGTAGACGGTGAAGTGCATAAAGAACTGGCTTTAACAATGGATGAACTACTTCAGTTCCCACAGGTTACGATGGATGTGGTGCTGGAATGCGCCGGAAACGGCAGAAGTCTATTCATGCCAGAAGTGGATGGTACCCCCTGGCGACGTGGTGCTGTTGCTTGTAGCGAATGGACAGGTGTACGTTTGCGCGATGTCCTACAGGCAGCCAGTGTAAAACCTACTGCTGTCTATACCGGGAATTATGGAGACGATATCACTGCTGATGGTAGCGAGCAGTTTTCACGCGGAATACCGATCGAGAAGGCAATGGATGAACGGACACTCATTGCATTGAAAATGAACGGAGAGGTCTTACCTGCAGCACACGGATTTCCCGCAAGGTTAATCGTTCCCGGTTGGATTGGGAGCTCCATGCAGAAATGGCTCAACCGCATCTGGGTTAGAGATAGTGTCCACGATTCAGAGAAAATGAGCGGGTATTCCTACCGTATACCTGCGTATCAGGTGGAACCGGGACATAAACCCCCCGTAGAAGATATGCGTATTGCTACTTCATTAAGGGTTAAATCTCTCATCACACGACCTGAGTCGCATTCAGGTTTCAGTGTTGGAAATACGATAGAGGTCCGAGGACACGCGTGGGCAGGAGAAAACCGGATCAGTAAAGTCTATGTCTCAACTGATTTCGGGATCAATTGGCAGGAAACAGAGTTGATCCATCCATCAAATAGATATGCTTGGTATCACTGGGAAACCGATATAACACTTGCAAACAGAGGCTATTATGAGATATGGGCACGCGCATATTCTGATATAGGTAACGCACAGCCTTTTACACAGCCGTGGAACCCTAAAGGATACCTCGGAAATGTCATTCATAGAGTCCCCATTTCTATAACCGCATAAAAAGAGAGGAATTACAGATGAAACTCGGTGTCATGTCAGATAGTCACGATAACATCCCGAACGTCAAACGGGCAGTAGAACTTTTCAATAAACTCGGTGTGGACCTCGTTGTTCATGCAGGTGATTTCATATCTCCATTTGCTATTGACCCGTTAGCTGATCTCAATTGCCGTGTCGTTGGTGTTTTTGGTAACAATGATGGTGAACGCGTTGTCCTTGCGAAAAAGTTTGAAGCGATCGGTGAGGTGCATCCCAACCTTGCAAGCGTAACACTTAGCGACAAAAGCATTGCCGTCATGCACTATCCAGAACTTGCCATACCCATATCCAAAAGTGGTGATTACGATATTGTCGTCTATGGACACACCCATAAGATAGATATAAACACGGACAATTCGCTCCTGCTAAATCCAGGGGAAACAGGCGGATGGACAACAGGTAAAGCAACAGTCGCTGTTGTGGATTTGGCAGTCCAAGACGCAAAGATATATGAACTTTGATAGAACACGTTCAGGACTTACACATTCCTCTTGATTTTGAAAATAGGTGTCAATATAAAACATGAATGACCATTTATCCGTAGAAACCCCAGAACAGATCGACCTGAATTTTCAGAAAGCAGGAATCGGATCCCGTTTTTTTGCTGCCTTGATAGACACAAGTTTGATCTTACTGATCGTTTTCATTGGAAGTTATGTCAACGAGAGACTCATATCTGAATTGGGAGATGTTTTCGGGAACTGGCTTGCTGCGATTGGTGGTATCGTTGTCTTTGCTCTATTTTGGGGATACTATATGGCATTTGAGATCATTACAAATGGTCAATCACCTGGAAAACGGTTACTCGGATTAAGGGTGATGAAGGTCGGTGGGTATCCCATAAGTTTTGCAGATTCGGCGATCCGAAACTTAGTCAGAGTCGTTGATTTCCTGCCTTTCTTTTATTGTATAGGACTGATTGCTATGTTGATAAATGGTAACTGGCAACGCTTAGGGGACTTGGCGGCAGGAACACTTGTGGTAAAAACAGCAAGAAAAAAACTCACACTCACTGATGCTGGTACAAAAGATGTCGTACCAGATATCAACATTTCACCCCAACAATTTCTCTATGTTGAATGGATACAACCTGATCTCATCACTGATACGGAGTTAAGTATGATACGTGAGTATCTTTCACGTCGTTCTACCCTTTCAGTCCCACGAAAGATTGAGCTGGCAGAGACGATCAGTAGTCCCATCATTGAAAAGATGGGAGGAGACAGTTCTATCCTATACGACAAATTCTTAGAGGAAGTTTACGCACTAAAGACATCAGAAACTCCTTAGCTGTCTGTACTTACTAAAACGTGTAGATCGGGTAGAGCGAAGCGCAACCCGACTTTGCTTATTATATGTGGTTTCATGTCGGGTTTCGTTCCTCTACCCGACCTACTTTTTCAGTCTGGACTATCCAGTAGTGCATCTTGGATTTCTGAGATTACTTCTGCGTCATTTTCCTGTTGTAACTGGGCATGCAGTGCCTGTTCGGCTTGCTTTCCGCCGATTTGTCCTAATGCCCATGCAGCATGACCGCGAATTAGAGGTTCTTCATCTATTAAGGCTTTTTTGAGTGCTGGCACTGCAGCGCGTGATCCCCAATTGCCTATCGCAACGATGACGTTTCGTAAAAATCCTCTCCGCTTTGCACGTTTGATAGGACTCCCTCTATACTTTTCGCTAAACTCAGCTTGTGTCATGTTGACAAGTGAGAGCAATTCAGGTGCAAGGTTGCCATCTCGTGGTTGATATGCAGGTTCTGCTGTTGATACTGCCTTGCTGTTCCACGGACATACCTCTTGACAGATATCGCATCCGAAAATCAGATTACCCATTTTAGAGCGGAGTTCCTTTGGTATACTCTCCTTGAGTTCAATTGTTAGATATGAAATGCATAGTCTGGAATCCAGCACATTCGGTTCAATGAATGCGTCTGTTGGACACGCCTCAAGACACTTGGTGCATGTTCCACAACTGCCACGTAAGGTTTCTGTTTCACGTTCTAAATCTTTGCTGACTAAATCTATGCTGACAAGCACTTCTGCAAGGAAATACCATGACCCTGAATGCCAATTAATAAGGTTAGTGTTTTTCCCTATCCAACCGAGTTTGGCTTTTTGGGCATATTCTCTTTCTAAGACGGGGCCCGAATCAACAAAGACACGACTTTTGAGTTGAGTCTCTCCCGTAGTTCTGATAAAATCAACAAGTTCTAAAAGCCGTTCACGGATTACATCGTGGTAATCATCACCCCAGGCGTATCGTGATATCTGCCCACGACTCGGATCCTCTGCAAGTGCTTTTGGTGTATCAATCGTGTAATAGTTCATCGCAAGGCTTATGATAGATTTAGCCTCTTGAAGGAGTCTACGCGTGTCTTCCTTGAGGGGTAGGTGTCTTTCGAGATATCCCATTTTACCGGCGTATCCATTTTCAATCCATTGTCGGTAACGTTGTATGGTTTGGCTCTGTTCGGCTGGTGTAATACCGACAAGTTCAAACCCGAGGTCGTGTGCCCGCTTCTGAATTTGTTCGGATAGCGTGTTTTTCATGGTTCTCTACTTAGAATTATCGGGAGTTGTTGAATAGAGAAGTTCAATCGATAATGGGACATCAGATTTATAGGCTATTTTTCACCACGTGGATATGAACCGAGAATTTTCACATTACGACATATATCTTCCAGGGATTCAAGGGCAAAGCGCATGTTCTCATCGTCTGTATGTTCCTCAATATCAGCGTAAAAGATATATTCCCATGGCTTTGTGCGAGAGGGGAGTGATTCTATACGGGTCATGTTCAATTGATGTTTATCCAACACACCCAAGATTTCGTGCAGTGCACCGATTTTGTCTTTGATAGCAAAGAAGATGGAGGTGCAGTCGTTCCCTGTTCTACTATAGGTTTGATCACCGATAACAAAGAAGCGAGTAGTGTTATCTGGGTCATCCATAATGGAATCTGCTATGATAGGCACTTCATAGATTTCACTTGCAAGTCGGCTTGCGATAGCAGCTGAATTCGGTTCTGCTGCGGCGCGTTGTGCAGCATCGGACGTACTCACCACCTCAATCTGTTCCACCGATTTCATGAATTTGTTCAACCATATTCTACATTGGGCAAAGGTTTGGCTATGTGAGTAGACACGTTGGATTTTTGATAGCGGAAACTTTGAGATAAGATTGTGTTTGATGGGTTGGTATATTTCTGCACAGATATTGAGTCGTGTGTGTAAGAACCGTTCTAAAACATCTCTGACGGTGCCATGCACAGAATTTTCGATGGCTACCACGCCAAAATCAGCGCGTCCTGTTTCAACTTCAGTGAAGATATCGGTCTGCGGTGTGATGGGAATTAATTCTGCTTTAGGACCGAAAAATGTTACACTTGCGGTGTGTCCGAAACTTCCCAATGGTCCGAGATATGCGATACGGTTTTTTGGTATTTGCACATTTCGTGATGCTGCAAAGATTTCCGCCCAAATTTTCTCAATAGCGTTTTCAGGATATATACCGAAATTCTGCTTTTTGATGCGAGTTATGATTTCGTACTCACGATGCGGTACACGGATTTCCGATCCTTTATCTGCTTTTAGGCTTCCCACCTGCTTTGAGAGCTCGGCACGTTCTTGCAGTAGTTTTAGAAGTTGGTCATCAATGCGATTTATTTCATCGCGTAATTCTTTTAGTTCCAATGCAGTGATCTCCGAGAAAAATGTTCAAAGCGATTCGTGCATCATGTTGCTGTTGATGGCACGACATACTAAAGTTCTACTTCATAATATATTGTAGCACATCTTCCAATTTGATAAAAACAAAAATAGGTGATACAGTATTAATATTCCAATGACTTAATTACTGTTGCCCTACCGATCCCGTATCTGGAGGTCGGAATTGTAGGTCCTCATAAGGTTTACCGTGTTCATCTGTAATACGAAAGTAGAATCCCCAACCACCTGTCTCTTCGCATACTTTGACGAGTACACTGTTTGTGCCCTGTTTGAGAGTAACAGGAAAAACATACCGATCAATTTCTGTCGGGTGTGAAGTTCGTTTTGCGTATACCTTTTTACCATTAAGCCAGATTTTTCCCTGATCATCACTATCAAATCGGAATTGGACTTCACGCGCATCAGGTGAAACGATAGTTGTGAAGGCATAAGCTACCTCCCAGTCGTGCCCTTCTCCCAAACTGATAAAACCATTTAACTTCTCATCTGACAGATTTCTCCAATTGATCTTTTTATCATCAGCATCATATTTCTTATTCATATCTATCTGTGTGATATCTTCTTGAATATATGCAGTGTTGTAACCTATTCCTCGGGTATTGTCAAAAGGACCGAGGAATAACCACGCCTCCTCAGTAATGAAACCTGTTTTTTGAATATGCGTTCTTGCTTTATCATGCATGTCATTTTTTAGGCAGTAATCCGCCAGCAGTAGACTAAGATTGAGTTGAACGACTAAGTTATCAGGTGTAATGTTTACGAGTTCGTTTAACATTTCAACGTAAGTCTCTTTATCTTCTGTTCTTTCACCGTAATCAATAATCCATGAGAAGAATTTGCGTTGAAAAGACCCGGATTTCAAGATCTTTAACCCTTTTTTGAATTCCTCAAGCGCAGCATCATTTTGCCCATTGACAAGATAGGCATATCCTAATGTTAGTATATTCGTAGAATTACTATTGTGTTGGACAGCACGTTTTGCAAATTCTATTGCCTCTGTTGGAAACATTTCTTTTTTTAGCAGTTCTTCGGCAAAATCTTGATAACCGGAACCTTGCTGAATAAGCTGTCGTCGTCGGAGTTCAATCCACTGCGTATAAGCGTGATCAGATTTTTCAATATCTCCGACACTTCGGTATACATCTCCTAACAGTTGAAATAGAACTACACTATTTTCCTTTTTCTGCTTAATTTTTTCAAGGATTGCGATCCCTTTGTCTCGATTTTTCCTGTTTGCATAAAATGACCAGATAGTTTGAATCGCGTCATCGTGGTTACGTTCTGTAAGTGGAGCATCCAAAGCTCGGAGATATACCTCCTCTGCTCTCGATGATTGACCATTTCTGTTATAAGTTTCCGCCAATAAGGTGTATAGTTCATAAGAAGTAGGATCAATCTTAACAGCTTTTTCATAAGCAGCAGCTGCTTCTGTTAGTTGTGCACCTTGTCCCGTTGGACTTCGCTGCAGGGTCTCCCTTTTATAGAGATCACCCAGTTTTTTTTGCCATCTGACATCATTGGGTTGGAGTTGGCTCAACTTTTCGTAATGTGTAATTGATTCTTTAGGTTTATCTGCTTTTTCGTAGGTCTGTGCAAGTGTCAAACGAACTTCTGTATCATTAGGATTTTCCTGAACCTGTTTCAGCAGTTTTGGTATCTGTTTGTCATAAAGTTTACCCAACTTTGAGGCACTTTCAATCGCTCTCCTTGCATCATCTCTACCCCAATATCTTCCTGGTAGATTTACGAGTTGCTGATAAGCATATACAGCTTCTTCATACCGTTTTGCCGCGAGGTAGCTTTTTGCGAGGAGTTCATAGGCAGATTCAGCGGGAGAACCAACGCCGTAGAGTCTCGTTCCCATACTTTCAGCGATTGCAGCATAAGCCAGTTTAATAGCCGAATCGTACAATCTACCGTTATAGCAGATATCACCGAGTTCTTTAAGGAAATCATCATCACTATTTTTATTACTTACAGATAGAGCACTTTCACCTTGACTTAACATCTGCTTAGCTAAATCGGATTGACCAGCTTTATTATATGCAGCAGCGATCCAGTAATAACTTATGACGTTATTGGGTTGTAACTTGCTGATTGCTTGATACATCTCAGCTGTCTTTACGTGGTTATTCGCTTTTTTGTAAGCTTCTGCCAGCATTTCCATATTTTTTATATTTTTTGGATCGTTCTCAAGTTTTGTATTATAGATATCTATCAGGACATCAAGCTTCTTTGCACTATTATAGGCACTAATCAACCTATCGCGTGCTAACTGTTCAGCATTGCCTATTGACATTGAAAATGCGAGCATGTCATGCGATTCAATGGCAGCATCATCATTCCCAATTTTTGGATAAATATCGATCAGGTATTCATGGATTCTTCTCTGTTCAAAACTATCGCGAGTCATTTCAAGAGCTTTTTCGTAGGTTGTGCTTGCTTCAGTGAGTTTTCCATCTACTCTTAACATATCCGCGCGTGCCTTTTGTTGTGCATACGTCAGTACGTTGTCCTCTTGAACCTTCTGTTCAGTGTCTTGACTGCTTTCTTCACTTTCAGTCAGTTTTATTATTTCTTCTGCAATATTCTGTCGTTTCCAGTCTGATCCCGTGTATCGTATTGCTTCTCGGTATGCCATTTTAGCTGCATCTACATCCTCTTTACGAAGATAGAGTGTAGCCATTTCTTGATAGAGGTCGGCATTGCCGGGATTAATTTCAACTGCTTTTTGGTATGCTGTGATAGCATCATCGGTTCGATCCTCATCGGCATAAAGTTTTGCAATACGTGTGTAATTGACGCTGTTGTCAGAATCACGTTCAATGTAGTGCTGCGCTATTTCAATTGCTTTGTTGATTTTACCTTCTTTTTGATAGGTACGGACAAGTCCATCTTGAAACTTTGAATTCTCCGGGTCTTCAGCAAGTAGGTTTTCCCATGTTGCAATAGCCTTATCGTGTTGGTTTTGTGTCGTATATATTGATGCAAGTTGTGCCCGAGATTCGAAGTCTTCTGGCATGACTTTTTGGAGATGTGTGTAGAGGGTTATTGCTTTTTTTCTATCTCCGCGCTGGTCAAAATCTTGCGCCAAAGTTCGCAACGTGCCGATGTCCATCGATTGTATCTTATCCATCAGTTGAGTTGAATTGTTAAAATCAGTGCGCCGTCTTTTGATCGCGACCACCTGTTCTTCTGCTTGACTACGATAGTATGATTGAACAGACAGGTCGTTGACGATTTGAATGAAAAGCGGTTCAGCATCATCCCACATAAGGTTTTGCATATAAATTGAACCCAGATTCATCAGTTCAATGTAATCGTTCCTATATTGCAACTTGATTCTACCCATTTTACGATATGCATCTTGTGCTTTTTCGGTTTCACCCTTTAATCCGTATATCATGCCGAGTCTATTGTATGCCCTCCAAGTCCAATACCCTTGTTGGTTTTGCACAATGTATTCAAGAATCTGCAATTCACGTTCTCGCATCCCCACAAGGCGATAAGCATCCGCTAAGTCTGTGAGGTGGCTGCTATCTAAAGTATTGACCGTTTCCTTATCAAGAAGTACTGAAGTGATTTTGTCTGCACCGTCCAAGTCATTCGCTGCAATTTTCATTGTAGCAAGGTGATAGCGTAAGTTATTATCAGACGGGTTTTCTGCAAGTTTTGCTTCATATTCCTTGATGAATTCCTCCAATCCACCGTAGAATTTATAGTAACGTATCAATAATGATATCGTTGTTTTTTGCTGGTATAGTGATTCATCGGTTTTCAGTAAATTCCTTAGTAATTGGATTGCTTTCTCATATTCACCCATATCGGTGTATGCCCCAGCCATGTATCGCATATAGGATGTGTCACTCGGTTCTGCTTCAATCAACTTTTCATATATTTCTATAGCTGCTTTAGGATAGTTTCTATCCCTAAGTTCACTTGCAACATCTCGTGCTAATTCGTTACTGTAACCACGTCCAGTAGTTGGCATAATCATATCTTTAGAGAGAGATATGAGTTCGTCAATTTTCTTTGCTTTAAAGAAGGTTTCCATTACATCCCACGTATCGTATCCAAGTATATTAGGGTTATCTTGGAGCAGTTTCGTATATTGTGGAATAGCATCTTCAAATCTTCCGCTTCTGTACAAAAAATCTGCGTAACGTTTGCGAGTATCACTGTCTTTAGGTCGTATTGTGAGTGCGGTTTTGAATGCTTCCGATGCCTTATCCATCTGTTCTGTACCTTCATAGAAGGCTGCCAAATTTATCTGTGCCTTATGTGAATTAGGGTTTTTTCTTGCAGCTTCAATTAATTGTAGTTCACGATCTTTAATGGATTTTGAATGGCTCGTTAGATGCGTGGCTCGTTGAAGTTTCCAAGTGGAGAGTGTTCTACCGTATCGGTCGCGTCGGTTTGCAAATCGTAGTGCCCTTTCTGCGATCATCGCGGCATCCTGTCCTCTACCGAGATTTTCCAATTGACTACTTATATTCATCAGAAAACTTGCATCTTGTATCCCCATAGCAAGTTTCACTGTTTTATTCATAATTGCAGTAGCGTATTGTGTATAACCGCCATTTCTTAGTTGCTGCGAAAAGGAGTAGAGTTCACGGGCACTGCTTGGTGTATTCAGAAGTTTTACTATCAGATCACGTATGACGACACTGTTCCCTGTCTGCATTGCCAATTTTAGCGTCAGTTCGTAGTATGTGGCACTATTTCTCGGATCGCTTATTGTAAGTTCTTCAAGTAATTTAATTGTTCCAGCATGTTGTCCTGATTGAATTGCTAAGAACACTGTATTGAGTTTGAGCGACTGGTCATGTGGGAATTCTTTTTGTAGTGAAACGAGTATTTCCTGAGCTTTTTCGCGCTCACCATGCCACCAGTAGCAGTAACTCAGTGCTAATCCGGGGAAAATTCTATCTCTCCCGTCGGTAGCATCAAAAGTCGCCTGTAATTTTTTGACCAGTACTATCTGTTGATTTTTCATCCACAATTGGTGTGAAAAGGATTCTAAATACCACAATCGGTGTCCCTTGTAATAGACTGTGCTTGTGGGAAAAATCGTTTGAATAGATGAACTGGAGGAAGAAGAGGTGCTTAAAGGTAATGCGGCAACCCGTCGTGTGTTAATTGTGTCAGGACGGGTTTTCTCAAAGTATGTCCAAAAGAGATTTACTGCCTTGTCATACTGTCCAAGATTAAGGTAGGTACTGGTAACCTTACTATAGATGTATCTGTACGTTGATTGTTTTGTTTGCGTTGGAACTGGTAACTTTGCCAGAATGCGTTCTGCTGCGTCCGTTTTTTTCATGAGGACGAGTGTCTCTATAAGTGCATCAACAGTATCAAGATTCATCACTTCTGTATCTTCAATTTCACTTATCAGTTTTTCTGCTTCAGTCTTTTCTCCTTCAAGGTAGCGTTTTTGGATGTATTGAAATGTGAACCAAAGACGCGTCTCTTCAGTTAAGTCTGTGGCGTTATTTAGATATTGCTCTAATGTT
The DNA here is from genome assembly GCA_965205065.1 of Candidatus Poribacteria bacterium. Lineage (GTDB taxonomy): Bacteria > Poribacteria > WGA-4E > WGA-4E > WGA-3G > MSPOR6. The sequence goes on from CBDBFT010000001.1 coordinate 2,022,631, forward strand.
TCAGAGGCATAGTTTTCGCGAATAGCATTTCTTAATCTTATTGCCTGGTAGGTGGTATCGTTAGGAGATACAGCAATCAATTGCTTGATAATTTCGTCTGTTTTCTTTTTGTTTTCAGTCAAGGTATAGATTTGCGCTAAGATTTCAAGGGTCTTGATGTCTTTTGGGTTTTTATTCAGGTTGGTTTCATACTGCTGGATGAATTCATTTAGTTTTCCTTCTTGTTGTGATATTGTAACTAAATGTACAAGTGCGCCTGCTTGTGCTTCGTCAAAGTTATTCGGGATCCATCCTTGCCCCCTGTTTCCTCTGTATGACTGATCCTGAATATCGTAAAGAAGGTCGTCTGCAAGATCAAATTTTCTGGTATTTATCCCGGGTGGATCATAAGAATAACGTGTGTATGTATTTCGTTTCTTGTCTGCTGTTTCCTGTGGTTTTGGCATCTCTAAGATGCGTTGGAAATGGGTTCGTGCGCGTTCATACTCGTTCATTCCCACTAATACAACACCGAGTTGGAAGAGTGCTATATGTGCATCTGTGCCGGTAATTTTCTCAGCTGCGCGATCAAGGACCAAGAGTGCTTCGTCAAGATGGGCATGCCGTATGAGTAAAATAGCGAGTTTTACCTCTGCTTCAAGCGTCTGGTTTTTCGCATGAAGCAGTTTTGTCCATGCCTGAATAGCTTCTTGCTCGCGTCCAGCATCAAACAACAACTCACCGAGTTTTCGCTGGTGGTTTGGATCTGGATGCGCTTTAACAAGTCGTTCCTGATAGGTTAAAGCATCTTGGTTATCACCAAGGTCAAGGCTAATGTTCACAAGTTGTAACAACAGGTCAGGATTCTCGTTTTGTCTATCTAATGCCCGTGCAAGTTGAAATCTTGCCTTTGGGAGATTCCCTTCCATACGGTGGAGTTCAGCGAGTGCCAATACAGGGGCAACACCAGATGTGTTTGATTTTGACAGCTGTTTTAGTTTTTCCAAAAACGCATCAAGACTGCCTAAGTCGTAATATGTGTCGGAGAGTGGTTTGACGAAAGTGAGTTTCTCGCTGACAGAATCGCTTAAATCCCAGCATCGCCAATACTGTGCGAGTGCTTGTCTCGGTTTTTCTGCAAGCTTGTAAACCGCTGCCAACTCAGAACGAATATCTATTGCATCTGGACGTAGACGAATAGCCTGTTTGAGACTATCTACAGCACTATCATAATTGGCAGATTGTTTTGCAATTTCAGCAAGCATCCGATGTCCTTCTGGATTGCGCGGACTATGTGCGATGACTTGCTTAGCTGATGCAGTGGCAGCTTCAAAATCCATCACCTGCAAGTGAGATTGCGCAATATTTGTATAGTATTCGCGTGCGTTGGCACTGTCAATCTGTATGAGATGCATGTAGATAGCATTTGCATCATCTCGTCTATTTTGCTTTATATATACCTCAGCAAGCCATCTATTGACAGTTACATCATCAGGTTTGTGTTCTTTTGCTTTCAAAAGGACTTCCAATGCGTAAGTGACATTACCCAACTTAAGATACATCTTTGCGAGTCGTTTCTGTTGTGTGAATATCTCTGTATCTGTCAGTCCAGATTCTTCAAGTTCTACCTCCACTGCTTCTATTTTTTCCAAGAGTGTTCCTTGTCTACGATAGAGTTCAATACGTTGGTTGTCCATTTCCTCAGCAAAGAATGGGTTCGGTGCGAGTCTTGCTGCTTCCGTAAACTCTTTCTGTGCTTCCTCGAATTCCCGAATTTTCATAAGTCGTTGTGCCAACTCCTTACGGTATTCGTAGACATCGGGTTTCAATTCTACAGCTTTTCGACTTGCGGTTATTGCCTCGGTATGAAAGTTCTTAGTGCTGAGTAGTTTTGCAAGTCTTTCATAATTTTCGGCAATCCCTAAGTTAGATGCAACCATTATTTTCCAGGTTTCTACTGCTTTGTCACGACTTCCTTGACGCAGATAGAATTCTCCATAGTACTCAATGTAGTCGAGATTATTCGGTGCAAGTGATATTGCTTTCTGATATGCTGCGATTGCATCTTCAAGCCATTCATTACCTGTGTAGATTTCAGCGAGAATTAGATATGTACTGGCACTGTTCGGATCACGATCAATCATCTGTTGATACGTTTTCCTTGCGCTGTCTTCATCATCCAATTGTATGTACAACTCACCGAGTTCACGATAGATTCCAAAATCGTCTGGTGCTTGTTCGCTCAAGACTTCATATTCAGCTGCAGCTTCAGCGAACTTTTCATCGTTCCGTAGTGCAGCGATAAGATTTAGGCGGAGCGTCGAATCTGTTGGTGCAAGTTCTAAACCTTTCCGATATACGTTTATCCCTTCTTCAGTTTGTTGGTTTTCGATATACGCTGCAGCTAACAGTCCAAGTAGTTCCGGTTCATTTGGCGTTTTTTCAAGTTTCTGTTGGTAGTATTTAATCAAGCCTTTCCAATCACTATCAGCGGCGAATATACCGATGATACGATGTTGAAGGTCTTTCCGCAACCAGTTGCCGGGTACTGTTAAGGACAGTGCTGTATCGTAACTATTAATGGCTTTTTGATAATCACCTTTTGTTTCGTAGATATTGCCAATTTCTCTTTGACTTAGACACTTTCGGTAAGGATCATCCGCTTTGAGTTGTATTATTGCTTGATGCTGTGTGATTGCTTGCTCGTATAGTTCCTGTTCTATGAATAGATCGGCAAGTTCAGTGCGTGCAAAGATGTTCTGTGGATCAATTTCAGCGATCTTTATCCATGCTGTGATTGCTTCATCAACCCTATCTCGTCTGAAGTAACTTTTGCCAAGAGCTTTATAGATGGCAGTCATTTCTTCGGGAGTAGCGTCTTGCGTCTTCTCAGCAAACGCTGCAGACTGTTTCAAAGAATTGATTGCATTCTCATGCTGTAGTAATGAAGCGAACGCTTGTCCGAGCGCAAAATGGGTATAGTAATTGTTTCGTGCCAGTTCAACAGCACGTTTGTATGTATTGACAGCTTCTGTATCTTTTCCAAGTCGTTTGTAGATATGTCCTAAGATAAGTTGCAGGTTTGGTTCATTCGGATTGGCTTCTACTTCTGCTTGATAATCTGTAACCATTGCATCTAAACCAGCACCTTCCAGATAAAACTGATAAAGCCGGTCGAATGTACTTCCCTCTTTCGGTTTACGGTTAAGCATCAACTTGTAACGTTCTATTATCTGTTCATCGTTAGACACATCCTGTGCAAAGATGGTAGGATTGTTACACAATAAAACGCCTAAGAGACATAGTATATACAGAAAGATATAGTTGTTTTGTCGCCTATACATAGAATGATCCCCCTTTTGTAAAGCCTTATACAGTATCACGGTATCGGGCAGACGATTGCCTACCGGATACCGTGATATTGTGGTGTTATGTCGCGATAACCTAACTGTTCAATTTTCTCATGGCAGCAATCATCTCATCATCTGAGGGATTGTTCTTTACCATTTCAACAAAGTCCTCAGCAGATATGTTATGTTCCTCCAGGAACATTTTATCTTGTGGTCACGGATATATGTATTCACCGATGATGCCTTGCAGTTTTGCGCTTGCTTTATCTGAGATTCTGGCTAACCATGGGATTCCACCGATGATCATATCACGATGTCGTGGTTTCCAATCAAGTGACATGCGTTTCACCTCCTTCTATAGATTCAATACCGAATTTACTGTTTACTATTTTCTTGAAGTTGTTTTAATGTTTGCTCTAAACGTTCGAGATGTTGACCGTATTCTGTCCAGTTGCCGTTGCGTTGTGCGTTTTGAGCGTTGGTAAAGTGGTCGTTTGCCTGCTCAATTAACGCCTGCAGTGAAGTATCAACAGAGGGGAGTGCAGAGGTATCTGTAGTATCTTCAGATGGAACATCTGCAGATGTGGTTTGAACCCCCATGTTACCGCCAAACATTTTTACGAGTGCTTCGTTGAGACTTTCACCCCAGACGACCTCATTTTCATATCCGATAACGACCCGTCGCAATTCAGGAATAGCAGTCTTTTCATCTTCAGCTTGGATATATATAGGTTCAACATAAAGTAGAGAGTCGTTCATAGGTAGAATAAGCAGATTTCCCCTTAGCACACGAGAACCTTGCGTATTCCAGAGGCTAATCTGTTGTGAGATCTCTGGTTCTTGACTGATGAAGTTTTCAACCTGCATGGGACCTGCGACCTGTTTCCCTTTCGGAAAACGATAGACGAGGAGTTGACCGTATTGCGGCAGGTCACATCGTGCTGCGATCCAGGCAGTAAGATTTGGTTTATTGTACGGCACATAAGGTAACATCAACATAAATTCAGCTTTTTCTTGTCCTGGTAACTTTATAACGACATAATAGGGTTCAACAGGTTGTCCATCTACACCTGAGCTTTGAACAGTTTGTTGTTGTGTTGCACCAAAGCGTTGTGTCGGTTGTGTTGTCTGGCTTTGGCTTGTTTGAGCATCTGTATGGTCATAAAGTTCCTTACCGATTTCCCATCTATCCTCAGCAGCATAAAAAGTAACCGGGTCTTTCATGTGGTAATCTTCGTATACGCGTGCTTGTATATAGAACATTGTTGTTGGGTATCGGATATGTGCTTTGAGTTCTTCAGGCATTTCGGAGAAAGGTTTAAATAGGTCAGGAAAGATTTGTCGATAACATTCTGCTATTGGGTCCTTTTCCCGTTCTACAAGATAGAATTCAACAGTACCATCATAAGCGTCTACCACGACTTTGACAGAGTTTCGGATGTAGTTTCCCCAAGGTTCACCTTGTCCTTGTCTCTTATCCTCAGCGAATTTTTGCATAGAAACGGCATAAGGATAACGATGTGTAATAGTATAAGCATCAATCATCCATACAATTCTTCCGTTATGAATTATGATGTAAGGATCGCTATCGTAACGTAAGAATGGTGCGATTTTCTGAACACGTTTATTGATATTACGATTGTATAGGATTTTGCTATTGTGTTTTGACTGAATCTCCCCTGGTAGTACAAAGTTTATCTGGTTATCAAACTTGAGCATATACAAGCATTTACGCCAGAAAGAGTTTAGTGGAACGCCTCCCTTTCCTTTATATGCATATTCGGCGTATTGTTGCCCCTCAATTGGATAATCGAATTCAAGTGGTCCTTTACTACGGTCAGGGTGTACGATAACATATCGGTCTGTCCGTTCACCATAGTAGATGCGCGGACCGGGTATTTCTGCAAACTTGTGCTGCCACTGTGTCTCGTATATAGGAGGTAGTCCTCTGATGTACATATTCGGTTTGCCGTTGTTAATTTCATTCACAGGACTAACGACTGCACCGTACCCGTGTGTATAGACATAGGTTTCCTTGTACCAATCATTTCTATTTTCTATGGGAAGTTGAGCAATATTCAGTTCCCGACTGGACAACATCACCTGTCTAATTTCATCATCAACAATGTATCTGTCGATGTCAACATCCACGAAGTCGTATTGCGTTCGCAGTTCTTGTAGTTGTCGGAACGTTCGACGTAAAGGTCGCCAATCCCATAGACGTATACTATTGAAAACAGGTGCGTTTTCTTCACTTATGATCTCTTCGTAACTAATTTCTTCTGTCAACGGATATTCCTCTACTAATACCTTGTTTTCCGCTAAACCGTAAGCTTGAAGAGTTGCCCTGATGTTGTAATTGATAAACTGCGTCTCTAATACCTGTTTATTCGGTTCAACACGCCATTTCTGTATAATCTGAGGATATAGATTACCGAGAAGTCCTGCGGCGATGAAAAAGATCAATCCTCCAAAAGCATAAGCGTTCTTACGGATAAAGATACTGACGACGAAAATAAGAGCGACCAATACCGTAATAACGAGCATTATCCACAGTATAGGTAGCCGTGCGTTTATTGCAGCGAATCCACCGCCTCCACGGACGACATCATTCGTTCCATATAACAGGTCATACATGACAAACCGGTAATTCCAGGCGCGGAAGAGAAGCGTTATACCAGCGAGCGTAAATAGATGTACCTTCACCTTGAAAGGCGGTTGGAATCGGAATTGGTTTGTGTCTCCTGTGATCAATCCGTGAAAAAAGTAGATGAGAATTGCGAAAATCGTTACCAGCATGAACATCCCAAAAAATGTCCCGCATATATACCGCAACATCGGCATTTTGAATATGTAATAGGAGACATCCTTTTTGAAAATTGGGTCTCGTGCAAGTGATGTAAAGAATGCCTTCTGTCCTGACTCAATTTGCACCACTGTGTTTAGACCTAATCCGATAGGTATGTCAACTGCTTTACCGTCCTCTGTTCTTTGCTCGGTCAGAATACTCTCAACTTGTGCAGTCTGTTCGTTCCCATCAATGTTAATTGTTATCTCATCACCGATCTGTATTTTTTTCGCGTTTAATTCTAATGTTGAAACGGGGAGTTCGGTTGAGTCGATACCTTCACCTACAGCGATAGGTGTTGCAGCCTGAAAGTTCAAAGTATCGGCGTGAGTATATCGTAGATAGACTTCCCATCTATCAGTTGCAGTATATCCCATTAGCACGCTGTATAGGACTGCAAGCACTGTGAGTCCTCCATAGATCATCTTGCGCGTGTTAGTTTCTCCGCCAGTGAATTCTGTGCCGCCTAAGAAAGCAGGACTGAGGTGTGCTGGTGTGAGCTTATATACTATGAATAAATTCACTAAGAGAACGATGAGATAGACTAATCCTACGATAACGCCAACGAAAATTTTAGTGGTGAGTATTTTTGTGTAGATGCTGAGGTATTCCACCATTCCGAACCATAGTACATCAGGATAGATATTAACCCATGCGGCAATAATCCCTGCAAGTACAGCTAAAACGACGGCAATTATGATAAACTTTCTTACCCGTGGTTCCATTTTTTCTCCTTATCTGTATTCTTTCTTTATATAGAAGTCATATTGAGTAAAACATAGGAATGTGGCAAAGAATACAATCAGAGGAAGTACTTTATGTCGCATTCTTTATACTTCAAATACTGATTCAGATTGGATTGTAAACTTTTACTCACTATAAGTTCATAGACTGTATTCTTCGATTCATTATTCTAAGACGTACTAATTACCTTCTTTAAAAAACGGGTTAGACCGTTCGTTAAGTGGTGGTTTGAAATGTTTAATCAGTCGGTCTTGAATTATTTCACGAGAGTACGTATTCTGGGGAACATGAACGGCAATATAATTCATACCAAGATCACGAGCTTTCTTCCACTTCTCATGTTGAGGAGTTAATCGAGACTTAAAAGAATAAGTCTCACCAACATATAGGATGACATCTTTGTTGCCGTTTGGTGAATTAGGGGTTGTTTTTGAAAACATATAGATCCCCTGATCATCAATATCTGGTCCATTTAAGTCATAAGTTTCAAACTGGTATGTAAAACCATCCGCGTTGACCTTCATTGTCCCAATCCGTGCCATATTCAACTCCTTTAAATTTCAGATTCTCTAATTTTTACATTTTGCATCTTTCTATCGTCCATTATTTTACTTAGTGTTTGGTATAAAAACTCTTCTGCATAAGGTGAAATATAGATAGAATTTATTAATTTAGTCAAATCTAAACCAACCTTAATTCTGTTAGGAATTTTTCTCATTTTTTCGGTTTTGTTAGATGAAGACATTCGATCTACAAAATCAAATAACTTATCTGAATAGTACGGTATATCTGATGTGTATACACGGTTGCAGAATATTTCTGATATATTTTCGAAAGATGTTACAATTCTTAGTTCTTTTTCGGAACTATATAACTTCCGTTTGTGCATGATCGGTGTGTAAAACAATTCCAATACTTTTTTAGGATCTGCTAAATTTGTTTCTGAGAAGTTTTCATAACTTTTCATAGAATCTTTTTCGTAATCCATATACGTTATTTTACCAATATGTATATTACCATCTATTTCTTCCATACTTGAAATCAGTCTTTTTACAGTTGATTGAATAGCTACAGCTGTAGGGTTTTCTTTACCATATCTTTCCCACATAAGATTATCTTCATGTTCTTTTAAACTCCAGCAACTGCAAAACATGAAATAATTTGAAAACCTTTTTGTTAATGGTCCAAATGAATGTATTGTCTGCAAGAGTTCATGTTTTTCTTTATCTGAGGAATAATTGTAAAAAATATCTTTAGCATTATTGTAACCTTCGTCTTTTGCTATTAGTGTATTCTCTTCTAATAAGTTTCTTTTTGATGTTTCTTCTAAAGTCTTATTTGTTAGATGCCCTTCTGTTTTATCACTGAATGAATGTATTGTAGAGAAGTAGAATTCATTACTGTATAGGATTGATAGTAATCTCTCAAAAGTAGTATAGTGCCATATTTTCTCCTATCAGGGGGTTTTTCTAAACTTTCATGTGGTTGGTAAGGCATTCAAAAATTCCTGTTTTTTCACATAAGATTTCTAATTTTGGATTTCGTCAAGTCAATTCATTCTAAAACGCTTGCCCTAAACCGAAGTGATATTTGACTCCCGGTTTGATGCTAACTAAATCTGTGTGACGGGCAGCTGCGAAATCTAAAGAGAATAAACCGAGACGTAGGCGCAGCCCAAGACCGATTGATCCTTGTACATCTGCCAGACGGTAACGTCTACCTTCACGACGTATGATTCTGAAAGGATTTTCTGAACTGTATAATTCATCGTGCCACGTTCCACCAATATCCGTAAATAGAACACCGCCAATGCCACCAATTGACCAACGGAAGGGCCAACCGAAATAGAGGACATCTATGAAAGGCACACGCAGTTCAATGTTGAATAGTCCAACCCGAGAACCGACAAAGTCTTCATAATTATAACCGCGCAGTGAGTCTATGCCACCCAGATAAAAGAGCGATTTGTCTGAACCAAAACTACCACCAAGTAGTAACCGAGTAGCGATCGTCGACCGCCTGCCTAAACCGATATATTTACGAATATCTAAAATTGCATTTGTAAGTGCTAACTGACTACCCAAGGCAGGAAATGAACGTTCTACTTCAAAACGGTATCGTGTACCTCTATAAGGGGCAAACTCTCGCCACATTGTATTATCACTAACGAAAGCGATAGAACCCATAGAGAGAAATCCGCGATCATAGAACTCAACAGGATTAACCGTGTCAAAATTGTAAGAGAACGGAGTCGTATACATAGAATACTGAAGGTCCAATCTGTTGTACCGGCTAAAGGGATAACTGAGATAAGCACCTCCGCCAGTAATGCGTTGTAAAATACCACTCTGATTCCGAAGTGAACCGAGTAGATGGTATTGATGATAGTTGTAGGCGACTACCCCAACATCAGCACGATTTGTTAAGTATCCGTACTGGGCAATAAAATCTGGGACGAGATACCCACCCGACTGATTTATCACGCTGAGCTCAACGCGATGATTACCTAACATATCGCTTGCACTCATCTGGATTTGACTCCGTAGCAGTCCGTCAGCTCCATAAGAAAATTGTGGAAAAATAGCGTCAAACCGGAAAGAATTTCGTGTACTGTACTTCCGTCTTGCAATTCTATAGTTTCGCTGAGAGGCGTCTGAATCAATTTTTATAGCAATCGGTTTTGAGGCAAACTCAGGTACTTCAACTTTTTCGTTTAGTATTTTGTCTGAGTTCATGACACAGATGTCATATTTCCCATCTTGATATGCGCTAAAGAGCAATCTTTTTCCATCTGGTGAGAAACTTGGGTTGGAACACCCGGTTATTAAGTTCGTGAGACGTGTCGTCTCAAGAGTGGCGATGTGGAGTTTATAGGCATCATATACACCTGACTTATCAGCACAAAACAGCACCGATTCGCCATCTGACATCCATATAGGACTGATAGCGTTTGAAACGTGATCCGTGAGTATCTGTTCCGTTCTTTGTTCCAGGTCAATAAGAACAAGCCGATTTTTGTGTTCGCGTTCTGAGGCGTAGATGATCATATCTTTATTTGGATGCCAATAGGGATGCGTATCGTTGAAGGAATCTCTGGTTAATCTGCTGGTAGATTCTGTGTCAAGGTCAATGATGTAAAGGTCGGTCTGTCCTTCCTTCAAAGCGGTAAAAACGATCCGATCACCTGCACCATTATAGCTGGGGGAGTTTGCTGAATCATAGTCGAGTTTAACGTAATGTGTGAGTTTGTGTGTGAGGATATTGACTTCAAAGAGATAATTTGCATCGTGGTGTTTACCGATGAAAGCGATGTGGTCTCCGTTTGGTGCCCACGCAAGACTTCTGTCAAGTCCGCTGGAATCAGCTCTGATCTCCTCGTATTTGTTCCGGAAAAACCGCTTCGTAATTCTATCAAGTTTCTTACCTGTTTTTGAGGACATCAGTACAATCTCTAAGAATCCTTCATTAGCGGTAAGATATGCGATGATATCACCACTGGGTGCCCAGACAGGTTTGATGTTATGAGAAAACCTTGAGTTTTCAGTAAGTTTCCGAGAAACGATATTCGGTAATTCGCGATCTTCTATAAGGGGCCAATAGCGTTTTCGCAGCATCTGTTGATAACCGACATCAAAGTCTTTTAGACTGACACCGAGTACGTTTTTGAAGACTGCGTCTATATTTTTTGTTCTACTCTGTCGCAATCCGCGGAGTATTTCGGGGATTTTATCTCGTCCATACGTCGTGACGAGATATTCAACAGCCAACTGTCCCATTTTATAACCGAGATATGGGGAACTCAATCGATTGAAGTTCTGCAACTCAGTCAATGGCAGTATATTATTGTTGATACTTGCATCGCGTAACACCATTTCACCCAATGCGTCTTTATCGTTTGCGAAGTAATCCGCCATACCTTCTATGAACCATAAAGGTGCGGAATAGAGGAACTCTCCGCTATAGATTCGGGCATGCGGTTTTTGATAGAGAATGTCGTACTGAAAAATGTGTATGAGTTCATGATAGATCACCTCACGAAAAGCTTCAAGTGATCCTGTGAAAGGTATAACGACGCGATGTTTAAAGAGTTCGGCAAAGCCGCCGATACCTTCATGCAGTTCCTGTAGTATGATGTTAGTTTCTTGAAAATCTTTATGTGATTTGTATAAGATGAGCGGCGTTCTACTCTCAATTTCGTGTTCAAAATCCTCGCTGTGTTTTTCATAAGCTTCTTCAGCGATGGCAGCCATTATCGGAACAAGTTTTGCTTCGCTCGGATAGTAGTGTATATCAAAATGTTCAGTGCGATGGATATGCCAATCAAACCTTTGTGCAGTGATTTTGTTTTTGCCGAAACCTTGTGCCCAAACGTTTGTTGAAAAGAACATCGTTAAGATTAGAATGATGAAAAATCGTGCGATTCTAATTCCCGATAATGTGTTTTTTGATAAGGTTTTCTGTTCAGTTTTCATCAGTTTCCTCTGTTTATTCGTTTTCCGTTGTCTATCGGATTAAGACTGGGAATTAAGTGGTCTTGTAAGATGCGCCTCTACATTCTATTTTTTTGGGTGGGTATTTACCTCATCAGAAATCTGTCTTCCTGTTCGTAGTGTGGCGAGATGTCTTGTGTGAATTGTGCGACAGCGCGTTTACTGAGTTCTCTCAATGTGGTCTCTTGGGGTGCCATCTGTGAAAAAACGAATGAACCGATAGAGTGTGCTTCGGCAGCTTTCTGTTGATAAACTTCATCCCAGATAATCTTCTCAGTGTCAACATCTACAATCATGACGCGTAAGGAGAGTAGATAGGTCTTTTGCATATAGTCTTGATAATCCATAACATATCGCTGTTGACTGACTGAATAGCGTTCACCGTAATAACGTCTCGGTCGTGTATCGGTGTAAAATCGATAGCTGCCGATAATGATTCCTTTTACTTCAAAGTATCCACCAAACTTGCTCAAGCGTTCGGTATCCGCGAGGAGGTCTTCTTCAATTTCTTCACCTGTCATTATGCGTTCGGTTTCCTGTTTATCAACGACCTCAAAATGCTTCTGTCGTGATAGTCCGCTTCTTAGAATCTGTGCGACATCTTTTCCTATGTCGGCAGGGATTTCACCTATTTTTGTGGTATGTTTTTCACTGACAAACGGTAGCACGGCGAAGTTTGAATAGGTATTGATGTCAATTTCGGATTGAACTTTAATGGGTATAGAAACGCGCGCGACTTTATTACCGCAAGCACCTAACGTCAAGGAAATGAGCAGTAATAGGCAAGGGACTGCATATTGACTGTAAAACTGAGAAAGCGTCGATTGTATTTTTTTCTGCATCGGGAGGATACCAAGGTTAATCGTTTTCAGGTTCTTCTAAGTTTTCAGGTTCTTCTAAGTTCTCAGATTTTTCTATAGGTTCATCAGATATATTTTCGCTGTCCAGTCCACTTCGTCGAATATGAAGTCGGCATCTACGATAATTGATCCTGTAGTATTTACTATTCGGTTCGAGTTCAGTTGCGCGTTGATATGCTGACTTTGCCTCCGCAATTTTGCCCATAGCCTCGTAGCCGACTCCGAGGTTGTTATAGGCAGCAGCGTTATCTGGGTCAATATTTACCACCTGTTTCCATCGGAAAACCGCCTCATTCCAAAGTCCTGCTTGTGCAGCTTTTATTGCAAACTGGTTATAGTCTTTTGTGCTTGTCACATCGTGGGATGCACAGCCACTCAGGATCATAGAGACGAAAACTAAGCATAGCAGAATGTTGGTATGTGTTTGTTGCATTTTTGTATCTCCTTGTTCAATCAATTTTACACTAAGAATGCTTGTGCTGTCAAGGAAATATAGTTATGTGCCGTGATGTGCCATGTTGTAAATACCACTTGGTATTAAACTGTGAATCTGTTATGCTTAAATAGTGGATTGTTAGAAAATAAGGAGGATTTTATGTCAAGTATAACACCAGTACGAACTGTTATTATTGGATGCGGTATGATTGCAGCAGGTGGTTACCAACCGCGTTGTCAAGCGTATCCTAATCAAATTGAATTGGTAGGTTTCTATGACCAAGATAAGGCACGGGCAACAGCACTTGCAGAGAGAGATGGGGGTAAGGTTTATCCATCGCTTGAGGCAGTTCTGAACGATTCCGATGTGGAAGCGATTGTAAATCTGACGCTTCATATTTCACACTATCCTGTTTCGTTAGCTGCACTGAAGGCTGGAAAACATGTCTATTCCGAAAAACCGATCTCTATCAAGACCGATGAGGCGAATGAACTTGTTGAGACTGCAGAAACTAACGGGTTGAAGTTGGCGTGTGCTCCATCTGCAATACTCGGTTATGTGCAACAGAACGTCTGGCAGCGGATCCGCGATGGTGAAATAGGGGATGTCATTTCTGCCGTTGGGAACTTCGGTGGACCGCTGGAACATTGGCATCCAAGTGCAGATGCGTTTTTGCAGCACGCGGGTCCCTTCAGAGATGTCGCACCTTACCCACTAACGGCTATGACGACAATGATAGGACCCGTGAAAACAGTTCACGGATTTGCAAGGGTGGCTGTGCCGAGGCGAGTGTTGACACAAGGACCGAATAAAGGTACTGAATTTGAGGTGAATGAAAAGGATCACGGTTTTGCAGTGCTTGAGTTTGATGTGCCTCAGGATGGAGGTTCACACGGATTTATTTATCACAGTTTTACTGTGACGTCACAAATTCCACCTTACGAGATTCACGGCACAAAGGGTGGATTCTCATTGCAGGCACATGATGATGGACGAGGTATAAAGAAGTTTACATCTCAAGCTGGATGGCAAGATGAACCATCACCTCCGAAAGCATTTACGGGATTAGATTGGGGAAAAGGTGTAGCAGATTTTGCGGATGCGATCAGGCATGATCGTAATCCAAGATGCAACGGTGCACAAGCGCGTCATGTTTTAGAGGTTTGTGAACGGGTGCTTGAATCGTCAGATTTGGGGAGACCTATTGATGTATTGAGTCGTTTCCCAGCACCACCCGCAGTGGAGCGAGTGGCACCGTGGGAAACGGGTTGATCATAAAGATCTACTGCTATGTCAAAATATTATTGTAGGTCGCGATTCGGAGATCGCTCCTACCGATGGGTTGCTTTTGGTAGGAGGGAACTCCGATTCCCGACCCTTTTAAATCCATCAATTAGCACTTGACTAAACACTACACGGATTTAGATATTCAGGGAGCTCCGTAGCATTTCTACACTCTTTGGAACGCCTATATGTGCATCCTCTTTGCCTTCAAATTCAATAGAGATATATCCGTGAAATCCGACATCTCGTAGAATTTCACCGATTTTGGAATAGTCAAGGTCTAATGTGTACCATTCTCCTCCGCCGTAATAGGTTTTTGCGTGGACAAGCACAGCTTCGGGTGCGATCTGTGCGAGTTTATCGTACGGATCGGTGAGGAAATTTCCGCAATCCATTGTTACCTTCAACCATTCGGAGTCTATTGCTGAGACGATTCTGTTCACGCCTTCTGCTGTACATGTCAACCCCCAATGGTTTTCCAGTCCGAGAATTACACCGTATTTCTCTGCATCCGGAAGGCATTTTTCAATAGAAGCGATCACCCAGTCAAAAGCGTCATCTTCAGTATAGTCGGGTAGTGCTGGTTCTTTCCCTTCAGTTTTCATCAGGTCGTCAAAAGATTTTATTGTATTCCATCGTCCTGAGTTTAAGCGAATTGATGGGATTCCGAGTTCATGTGCTAACCGTAGGCAGTGTATGGTGTGATTGATGTCTTTTTGTCGTGTCTCTGCTTCTGGTGAAACAAAGCTTTGGTGGATAGAGAGTGCGTATAGGTCAAGTCCGTGAACAAAGGCGTGTCTCTTTAGTTTTTGTAGATAGGCGGAAGTTTCGGATGCCATCTGTCTATGTAGGATTTCAATGCCATCAAGCTCAAGTTTTGCGGCTTCTTCAATGACATGTTCAATTGGCACTTTCTCAGTTTTGAAATGCCAATAGGAATATGTGGATACACCGAGTTTCAATTTTTCACCTCAATAAGTATTTATCAACAAAAGAATCTCCCGATGATGGTCATGATGCCCGTCATGGGAGATTCTTTTAAGTTAGGATTAGAACTGAATAGTATAAAAATAGTTTATTATTCAGTTGCTCCGGTTTTTGCCGCTTCAGGTGCGCGTGTTGGTAGTTCCTTCTTCGCCAGTGTGTCTTCTGGCACATAACCGGAATAATCTGAAATATCTCCGTGTGTTAGTGCATAGACGACAACGTTTGTCATAAAGCGGTAGACACCTGGGGAATAGTGGACATTCCGAGTTGGCAAACTAACAGATTCCATTGCACACATGTAATCACGTCTGACAACGAGAACGGATAATTTATTTTCGATTGAGAAACCTTCAAGGAAGTTCCGTTTGGGTGGCTTTGTGCCCCACCAGAAAATATCGAATCCGATAGGGGGACCGCCGATTTGATAAAAATTATCATAGATTTCGTGTGTGTTGTCCACACGTTCTATTTGGTGTTCTGGCATGACATATCGCATCTGGGCAAGGAACAGTCGTATCATTGTCTGCCGTGCAGCGTTTACCCCGCAGTCATCAAAGATGAGGAATCCACCTTTTTCGACGAGGTATTTCCGTAAACCAGCGGCTTCAGCTTGTGAAAGACGGTTATCCATTTTTCCACCGCCATATTGTCTTCCGAGCAAGTTTCTGGAGCGTACGAGAGCCGGATCGTGTCCTGTCATAAACGCAATCGGTGTTTTTAATAGATTAGTATCCGTGAACCTTAATGCGCCTCCCTCAACGTTCATGTCCGTTTTGATCTGTGTTTTCTCATTCAGCCATTTGGTAAGAGCATTTAGCGAAGAGGCGTCAGCCCACCAGTCGGATAGATTGTGTCGGATACGGGTAAAACGTAATACCCCGCGTATATCGCGACCTTTACCGATAACGCGTCCGCCAGGTTCACCTTTGGGTAATGGTGGAACTTCAACATTACCAAGCGTAATGCTTTCGGCGACATCACCGAGAGCGTCTCGAACGACACCGACGTTCTCAACCATAGCTAGACCGGGAGGACGCTGGACAGTGACTTTGACCTGCACTGGACTTCCTGATACGCCGCGAATAATGTTAGCAGGACCAGCAGTAGGTGCACTCGGCGCAGGACCAGCAAAAGCTAAGGCACTCGGAGAATCCGACACAGGCAGTTCTGTGTGCGTAACCACCTCGGGTATAGGAACATTGGGTTGAACCACTTTCGGGACGTTTGGATTTATGGGAGCATCAACCTTAACGGCTTGATTTGAATATTCCAAAACTGTCTGTTGTTGTACGACAGTAGTTTTTGGAGCAAAAGCTGTTGTTAGACGGGGTTGCACTTGAACCTGTTCAAGAACAACCGTATCTTCAACAGGAACAATCGGTTTGTTCAGTTCTCTGACAATTGGTTTTCGGACCTTAGGCTTCGGTGGTTCAGGTGGTTTTGAAAATTGCACACCAACCAAGTCTTTAAATGTCTCGGTTTGCGTCACAAAATAGACGCCTGCAATTAGTATCAAAACGACGTGAATCAGCAGTGAAGTCATTAAGGCACCGGAAGTTCTTTTAGCACTCATTTTTTACCTCACATGATTATTATTGACTATGTTCTCAACTATTAGAAATGTACGATAATACCTACTGACAATCTATGCAATTTCTATGCCATAAAATAAGTGAGTTGTAGTCGCAATTCTCTACGATACACCCATAACTTTTGCACAATTTTGTGCAGTCAAGAATGTAGATGCACATTTTCGTGCAGCCTACGGTGCTTTAGCAGATGCGTCAGTAAAGTATTTAGTGATTTCAACGTTACCACGTCCTTTATTGATCACATCCCCTGTTGCACTCTGAATCTGTTGGAGTTGCCAATTTTCGTGTTTAGGCTTAACCAGGTAGGCATAAGTTACTCCGGCACCTTGGCTTCTATAGGACGCAGTAGATCTCGCACTCGCTTCTAATGTATTTGGATCAGATAATTTTCTACGAATCCAAAATTGGTTGAACCGATTACTACCTGTCCATTTCTGTCCGGCAGCACCTTGTGCAATCCATAGAGATTCTATTACAGGGCTAATTTGATTCCAACCTGCCATTGGTCCAACGGGTTCAACTTCACCTCCTGCTACCCAGGCAACACCAAATTGGGCATGGACAGGATGATCTTTCCATAGTTTACGAACGTCTGTTATTTTGCTTCTGTTGAAAGCTGAATAGAAAGCACCAAATACTTGTTGGATCTCATTCTTTTCTGCATCAAAATCTATCGGTTCAGCTGTCGCTACGACTATAGGTTCCGAGGGGTCAGTAGGTGTTGTTCTATCTGTGGGTGTCTCATCATCACTCCCGCAACTTAGCATGCCAATGCTTATGATGCATATAGCGAGAAGTGTGAGAAAGATCCGCATTGATTGCCATTTCATTTTTATTCCTCCATAGACTTGTTGTATATCTCAAAAGATTATATTCAATTATAATTGTACTTATGCTCGTATAAAGCAAAGAAACTTTCTCCAAGTTATCCGTATATCATAAGATATTGTATAAAATGTATCATAGCATCTTTGCAAAAAACTGTCAAGCAAAATAAAAGACAAATCATATTATTCTCTAATTATATCATAAACCGTTGTTTCTGATACATTCAATCACGTCTGTCACCTGTATCATAGACATACAACCTTCTGATCCGAATTTACATTCTTTGCCAGGACAAGGTGGACAGTCAAGTTTTTTCCGTACTGTAAGACACTTTTCTCCGACAGGGGCAAACTTTTCTGGGTCCCCTGGACCGAACAACCCGATTGTACGCGTACCAACGGCTGCAGCAAGATGCATCGGTCCGCTATCATTTCCGATAAATATATTACATTTAAGCAAAATTGATGCCAATTGTGGTACGTTAGTTTCACCAGCGATGTTTTCTGATTCCCCTTGCATCTTATCCTGAATTTCGCTGATGATCGGAATTTCGTCTTTTACGCCAACAAACAGAATTTTTGCCTGTTTCTGTGCAATCAACCAATCGGCTAATTCTGCGTAGCGTTCAGTCAACCATCTCTTTTGCGGCATCGGGGATCCTGGATGGATTGCAATGATAAGACTCTCACCGTCAATTTGATGTGATTTAAGAAAATCAACTGACCATTTCTGATCTTCTGCTTTTACTGCAAAGGTAGTGTTCTGTATCGGTGTTGGGATACCTGCTTGCTCTAAGACATCAAGATTACGAATTGTCTCATGCGGTCCACTGAATGATCGGAATCCAAACTTATTTGCTAACTGAAGGGAGGCACGGTTAATGCGTCTTGTAGTGAACCGTAATAATGCGAATATTACAAATCGCCAATCCCCACGCAGTTCTATTAGCAGATCGTACTTTGACTGTCGCAACTCACGATAAATCTGGATTGTTTTCCTTAGGGATGTAGGGTGACCTGAACGGCAAAACATGGGTGAATTATATTCAAACACCTTATTAACATCGGGATGATTTTCCAATATAATACGACTCCAACTACCGGTCAACGCATGTATCTCTGCGTCTGGATATGCTCTTCGTAGATTGGAAAAAACGGGTGTAGCTAAAAGAACATCTCCTATATGATCGAGTTTTACCACGAGGATGCGTATGGGGACGAAATCTTCCGGCACACGTTTCCGATAGAAGAGCCACTGGACGATCGCAGAAGTGATTAGCATAAGGATTTCGGATGCGTTTTGAAACATTTTTTTAGTCTATACGATTTTGGAGAATATGTCAAGATGCGATTTGGATGGCTCAGCAATATGTTTTCTTTCTTGACTTCCTTCTCTCATTTTGCTATAATTTTGTTACTCAACAATTAGATATTATACCATTTCGGATAATTCATTTTTTAAATTTTGTTTGCAGTGGAAAGGACTTGGCATAATGATCATCAATCGACTTGTTGCCAAAAACTGGAGGAATTTTCGTCAAATAGATGTTCCTCTTAGGGAACGGCAGTTTATCATTGGTCCGAATGCTTCTGGTAAATCTAATCTACTTGACATATTTCGTTTTCTTCGTGATATTGTAAAAGTTGACGGTGGTGGGTTCCAGAAAGCTGTGAAGGTTCGAGGGGGTGTGTCTAAAATTAGATGTTTAGCTGCACGGAGAGATCCAGTAGTTTCTGTGGAAATACACATATCAGACTCAGCAGATGGTGCTGTACAATGGCGATATGCGTTAGGGTTTACTCAAGAGCCGCGCGGACATCGTCGTTCCTACCTCAAGTATGAGCAGGTATGGAAAGAAGATAAAATGATACTTGAAAGACCGAACAAAGAAGATGAAAACGATATGGATCGTCTAACACAAACATTCCTTGAGCAAATTAACGTGAATGCAGAATATCGTGAAATAGCGTCTTTTCTTAGAAACGTTACCTACCTTCACTTGGTACCACAATTGCTTCGCTTTGCAGATTCTTTTCAAGGTAAAATTCTTGAAGAGGATCCATTTGGTCAAGGATTTCTTGAGAGAGTTGCAAGTGTTACCGAAAGAACTCGTCGTTCCCGATTAAAGAAGATTGAAGATGCATTGAAAATTGCGGTGCCACAATTTGAACAATTGGAATTTAGTCGAGATGAAAATACAGGACGTCCTCACTTACGAGCTCTCTATTCACACTGGCGATCAAGCGGAATTTGGCAACAAGAAGACCAGTTTTCCGATGGGACACTCCGACTCGTCGGTCTTATGTGGTCGCTGCTTGAAAATGATTCTGTTCTCTTGATGGAAGAACCAGAACTATCGTTGAATAATGGAATAGTATCAGAACTCGCTCCGTTAATTTCAAGAATGCAAAGAGGCAAAAGAAATCAGGTATTTGTTAGTACTCATAGCGATGTCCTACTCAAGGAGCCTGGTATTGACAGTAGAGAAGTTCTTTTGCTTATGCCTGCAAAGGAAGGGACAGACGTATTACCCTCCTCTAATCTTAGCGCAATTACTACGCTTCTTGAAAATGGATTTACAATAGGTGAAGTTGTGATTCCACATACAAAACCAGAAAACGCTGAACAGTTGAGCCTATTAGAATGAAATTAGACAGTGTAATCCTTGCAGTTGAAGATCAACTCGGTGAGGCAGTATCTACAAGGATTCTAAAGAGTTTTGAGATTGGTATTGATGCAGTTATCCATGAAGATGGAAATGAGTACCTTCGCAAAAAAGCACCAGAACTCAACAGATCCGCTAACGGAATGTATGTTTTTCTTTTGACAGATTCGGATACTCCTCAAAATTGTCCACCAAATCTTATTCGTTCTTGGATCAAAGGCTCGCTCAATCCTAAATTTTTATTTCGCGTAGCTGTTATGGAAGTTGAATCATGGATTATGGCTGATCGTGAAGGTTTTGCGAAATTCTTGTCAATTCCATTTAACCGAATTCCAGGCAATACAGATACTATTCCCGATCCCAAGGAGTTTCTTGTTGGGCTTGCAAGAAAAAGCAAAAAAAGAAGATTTCGGGAAGAAATAATCCCAGCACCAGGATCAAGGAATATCGTAGGTTATGGTTATAATACACGACTGAGAGAATTTGTCAGAGAGCATTGGAATTTGCAAAATGCCGCGGCTGTATCCCCAAGTCTAAAACGAACATTAGATAGACTAACGTATATGAAAGAGATTGAAAGTGACAAGTGAAGAAACTATTCCAACGCCACGTTGAAGATTTTACTTGCGGATATTGCAGTACGTTCGTAAAAGGAGATGGATATACCAATCACTGTCCAAAATGCCTTTGGAGTCAACATGTAGATGTGAATCCTGGTGATCGTGCGGAGACGTGTCTCGGCTTGATGGAGCCGATAGGATTTACAATGAAACGCGGGAACTATGTACTTATCCACCGATGCACTACGTGCGGGATTACCAAAAAGAACAAGACGTCCAAAGATGACAACTTTGATGCGATACTAAGTTTACAAGGAGAATAGAATGGATAAAAAGGTAATCATCCCAGTCATTTCACTAATTATTGCGGTCATTGCTGTTGTTGTTTTGTCAATTCTGCTTTATTTGTCAATTCTGCTTTATACAACTTCTGATACACTCAAACAGACGGAATCAGACCTGTCTACGACAAAGAACACGTTACAAGAAACTGAAACTGCGAAAACAAAACTGGATGAGAAGTTAACAAAAACAGAGAAGGCATTAGAAGAAACAAAAACAGAACTTAGTAATACAAAAGAGATATTGGAAGATGAAAGCGAAGCTGCGAAGAAAATCGCTGCTGAACGAAATAAACTACAAGAGGATAAAGCAAGTCTTGAAAGCGATAAAGAGAATCTTCGTACAAAACTTACTGAGATTGAATCAGAATTAAAACGGATCCGTGATCAGTCACAACGTTCAATCGCCGCTATCCAAGATAGATTCAAAGATACAGTCGGTGCTGTTTTAGACGAAGCGGGACGCCTAACACTTGATGTGAAAGGAAAAATACTGTTTGAAACAGGCAGTGCAATACTTAGTAAAGAGGGGAAAGCACTTCTTGATGCAATTGCAAAGGAGGTGTTGCTAAATACAGATTATTCGGAATACGCAATTCGGGTTGAAGGACATACGGATAACAACCCAATCGCAGGTTCTGCCTTGCGAAACTGGGACCTTTCAACGCAACGTGCTGTCTCTGCTGTCAAATACTTACAGGAAAATGCTGACATTGCACCAGAACGTCTATCGGGAACAGGCTATGCTTTCTACCAACCAATTGATACTGCCGATACAGATGATGCAAAAGCGAAAAACCGTCGAATTGAGATTATCCTTGTGCCACCACAAGATTTCTCGGCAGAATTACTAAAATCACTGCAGAATGTAATGAAATCTATTGAGGTAGAGCAGTAGTAGATAGTCCATTCTAATTGTTCGGGTAAAGTTCGCGATTCGGAGATCGCTCCTACCGATGGACTGCTTTTGGTAGGAGGGAACTCCACAAGCCGACTATTACTTATACCCACAAGTTTAGTCTGGACTATCAGTAGGTTACTCTGATGTTGCCTCTTTTTTTGCTTGACGTGCGATTTTTACTGCTTGTTGTGCCAGACGGTTTGCACCTGCTATCTGTTCCATCAACTTAGCATTTGACCACGAAATTGCTGCGAAGTAACGGATATCTTCCGGTCTGTTTAATGTTTCAACCCCCAGAGAGATTCGCAAGCCGCTGTTTGCAGTATGTTGTATCCCCGCATTGATACCGACCCCATCAAATTCCAGATTGAGTTTAATATCGTCTCTGGCAAAAGCTGGACGAAATACTTTGCTTAGCCCCACGAACACGCCAATAGGATTATCATCAATTGCGAAACGGTTATTACCTATTCCTATGTGTCCTGAAATCAGGTGAACAAGTGGAAGATTGAAAGTCTTGCTGATAGCAAGGTATGCGGAATTCGCATGGTAGGTATCCCACTCTTGAATAACATTATCTCCGAGATTGTCAATACCGATTGCAACATCAGGTATTTTTCCCGAATCTTCCAGAATTTGTGCTTTTAGGTGTCCCAAGAAGGATCGTGAAGCGTCATTGTCTTGTGGTAGTATGTGTGTTCCGCCGATTTCAATCCTATCAAACATGCCGAAGTTGACACGGAAAGCGACCGGATCCCGTTTGAAATGCGTTGAATTTTGAAAGGGGGCATATACACCTACGCCAAATATCCCGTGTTTTAACACTTTGCCTGATGGGATATCTACTAATCCGCTTTCTGTAAAGATTTCTCCGTTAACAGGAACAGCAAATATAAGACAGACAGTAACTACTACAGATAAGGCGTATAGTTTCTTGACCATTTTTCCTACTCCATGTATTTTATGCCTTCTGTTGTTCCGACTATCACCTTGTCTGCGCGTTTTGCAAAGATACCGTTCTCAACGACTCCGGGAATGTTGTTCAGTAATAACTCCATCTTTTCAGGTTCAGGGATTCCATTGAACTTGCAATCTAAGATATAGTTTCCGTTGTCTGTCATCAACGGTTTTTGTATCCCCCCTCGCAAATCAGACTTACTACAAATCTGATCTATCATTCGTTGTGTCGCTTCCCACCCGAACTGTATTATTTCCACGGGTAGTGCGAATGTTGTTCCGATTACTTGAGAAACCTTGCTTTCATCCACAACAATGAGTAGACGTTCTGATGCGTTTGCGATGATTTTCTCTCTAACCAAAGCTGCACCGCCACCTTTGATTAAATTGAGATGTGGGTCTACTTCATCTGCACCGTCTATCGTTAATTCTATTGTAGCATGTTCTGCAAGTGTTGAGAGTCTGAGATCTTGTTCAGTTGCGATCTTCTCTGTGCCTTTAGAGGTAGGAATTCCGATGATATCAAGACCATTTCGCACCATTGTGCCGAGTTTTAAGAGTGCATAATAAACAGTTGAACCGGTTCCCAATCCGACAACCATACCGTCTTGTATCTCTTCTGTCGCTTTTTCAGCAGCAATCTTTTTTAGGTATTCTGTGTTCATGCCCATCCCTGGCTTTCACCACCGATACGTGTTTTACTAATTTTCTCATAATAGCCACTTTTTCGGTATGCTGTCAATGGATGCGGATCGCGTCCCATCTCTAAACGTACCTGTTCAAGGAGCGGGTTCACATCGGTTTCATACGCATTTTGAAGTATGGTTTCCGCTTCAATGAGGTCAGTTGAATCTTGTGCTGCTGCTAATGCGTCTCGGTCTACCAATAGTGCCTTGGCATAAGCTTTTTGTAGGTTGCATACAGACTGTATGCTTGCTTCTACTTTCGGTTTTAAGTTATGACTCTGGTCGATCATATAAGCGATGTCCGTTTCTGTTTCTGGATCAAGTTCAGCTGCGACGAGTTCGTTATAAATGAGGAAGAGTTCCTGAGGATTGATAGAACCTACTGTCAGATCATCGTCTGCGTATTTTCGGCAATTGAAGTGGAATCCACCGAGTTTTCCTTCATCTATAAGGTATGCAACGATAAACTCAATATTTGTCCCTTGAGGATGATGACCAAGATCTACAAGTACTTGTGCTTTCGGTCCCAGTTTAGTCGCCATGAGGTAAGCGGTACCCCAATCGGCTAAATCGGTGTGGTAAAAAGCAGGTTCAAAGAACTTGTATTCAATCAGCATCCGTGTATCATCGGGGAGTGCGTCATAAATTTCGCTGAGTGCTTCTGTCATCCACTGCTTCCGTTTTCGGAAGTTTGCTTGTCCGGGGAAGTTTGTGCCATCAGCAAACCATAGGCTCAGTAAATCTGAACCTGTCTTCTGCAGGATGTCAACACATTCTAACATGTGGTCAATGGCAAGACGACGTATATCTGCATAAGGGTTGCAGACGCTACCGAGTTTATATTCTTGGTCTTGAAAGACGTTGGGGTTAATTGCCCCGATTCCGATACCGACATCTGCTGCATATTGTTTCAACGCCCCCCAGTCGTCGGTTTTGTCCCAAGGAATGTGAAGTGCGACAGTTGGTGAAACGCCTGTAAATCTGTGGACGGTTGCAGCATCTTCTAATCGTTCTGCGGCGTTCCTTGCGGCACCGGGTTGTTCAAACACCCCGAATCGTGTGCCAGAGTTTCCGTAACCCCATGAGGGTGTTTCTATATGCTGCTGTTTGAGGAGTTCCTTAACCGACTCAACTTGAACTCCCTGTTTTTCTAATCTCTCGGTTAATATACGATAAGATGGACTGCTATTCATATAATTTTCTCCTGATCACAAAGTCAGTTTTTTATTATTATATCACATCTTTTGTATTTGTGTCAGGATTATTTAGTCATTGCATAGTAGTAGGCACACGCCGTGTGCCGTCATACTCAAAGAACGGCACGCGGAGCGTGCCTATTACCATGTTGGATTATTGTTCTACATCCGCTGCCGCTGTCTGAGTAGATTTAGCCATTTACGAGCATTTGGGATGCTGGTGTCAAGAGGTTCTTTCATCTCATAACATTCGGTTTGTCCGGCGTAGATGTGATGCCAGTCCACTATACACTGCATCTGTTGCCTCTTTAGGTTTTGCATGAGATATCCGCGAACCCTTGCGCGCGTGTTGATGGGTGGGTTGCTGATGGCATGACTTATCTGGTGGTCAGTAATCACTCGGCGCATACACCCTTCAGATTGGAGTGCATAGAAAATCCCAGTATCGGGGTTAATGTTGTGGTATTCTAAGTCAAGACTCTTGAGCCACTGGTCATCCCAATCTAACCCCTCTTCTTCAACCAATGCATCAAGAAACCATTTCTTTGCAGCCCAGTCGAGCCGGGTGGTGAGACGTGTCCAGTCTGTTTCTAAGTCATCAAGGACATTTTCCCATTCAGCGAGTACCCACTGAGCCATCTCATTAGGATGTGTAATCAGGTCTTGAACAAAGTTTAGGTATTTGCGCTGAATATCGATTGCAGTGACAGTTTGCCCGTTTTGTAGGTCAACATCCCAGGTCAGTGTGGCGTCCCGTGAGATGTATCTGATTGCGGCGATTGGGTCAACAAGTTCAAGGTTTGGGATTGGCAGTTTTTCTCCGTATCGATCGTAATGTTTCTCAATAGCATCAAGAACGAGTACGGTTGTTCCGATTTTGAGTGCTGATGCATACTCAGACATGTTCGTATCACCGACAAGAAGATGGAGTCTACGATATTTTGTGTAGTCGCTGAGCGGTTCGTCCCGAGTATTTATTATTGCACGACTGAACTGAATCCATTCATAGATTTCAGTGACGATGTGGTCAGCGCGTTGTGATATCTGATACCCGATAAAGTCGTCAGAGCTGTATTGTCCATCACCGAATTCCATGATGTCATCATAAGCACCGACCCGACCTGCACCTGCGTATATTTGTCGTGTAACGAAAAATGGGAGGAGTGTTGGAATTACGATTCTATAGAATGGAACGTCACGCCGTGCCTGATAGTTTTCGTGGCAGCCGAAAGTTGCACCTGTGTAGTGGTCTATGTTATTTTTGTAGAAGGCAACGTGTGACTCAATTCTGTTCTTTTTTAGGATCGCCATGATGACATGTTCAATCGCCTTGTCGTAAGCGATTGCGTCAAAAAGATTACCACATTCCGGTGTAGCGTATTCAAGATGTCCCATGTCAATATAGAGTCTACCGCCATTGAAAAGGAATCCGCCGTTACCGGGCGGTTCACCCCAATCGCGATAGTGAAGATCGGGAATCCCGAGTTCAAGATGTTTGAAGACATAGTCTCTGATATTCGCTGCAACACCCTCAGGGGAGGCTTTCAAACGTTGTTTATGCATTGTCTGAGACTGGACCATGCATCCCAATTCGGTTTCAATGCCGATTATTCTATATGTCACGGGATTTATTCCTTTATGGTATCGGTAATTGGCGAAAAAACTAAGATCCTGGATTTAATTTAATTCAGTCAGTGACTTGTGTGAAATGTTCTTCTCGATACTTTGAGAAGTAATATTGAACAGAACGCTCCGCAATATCTTTCATAACATCAAACATTTCGTCAGCAGTCCATTTCTCTGCACGGAAATATAAACTTCCACGGTTAAATCGACCATCTTCCTCGTTATGGAGGTAGATCTTATTGAGTTTACCGAACATTGCCATAGTTGATACGCGATCTAAGATAGCAGACGTTTCTTCAAAGTCGCAACCATATCCAAAACAGACAAAAGGGAAGATACTTTCGCGCAATAACGCTGTACGAAATCCTATTAAGTTCTTTCCAAGACGTTCAATAGCATTTCCTTTTGATTGTTTACGCAACCCTTCCTTTACTCTTAATTCGTTTGTTCCTTGGTTTTTTACCTCTGAAATCAGAATTGGATAGGTGAGTTTGTCATTCTTACTGCTCTCTATTGATAGAATACCTCCATCTGGTTGCATACTCGTATTTTTGAAATGGCAATGCAAATCGATGTCAGGAAAAAACGGTCTTAGTTCACTAATGATGTCTTTCAAATTCCATTGTTTCTTATGAGTCAGAACGATCCTTTCTGCAAATTTGTCTCCCAAATAACAAACAACTCTTTTAAGTGCTATTATAAGTTCAGTTTCCTGTTTTTTTGCTGTAACATTGATAATTGTGTCTGCTCTAAGTTCTCGTAGTCGTTCTTTATTTGCCATGGTTATTCTTCTCAACAAGAAACAGCTGCTCCGTGACATGGATGTTTCGGTTTCTTAGGTTTCTCGATCCGCGAAATGTGTTATACACTATCTCAAATTCGTTGACAGAGCCAACTTTATTTAACATACAACGCATTTCGTCTGGATTGATAAAACCTTCATTGTTAAATGATATAAGAAAGAACTTTGTGTCAATTGAATGTAGCAACTCATCAAATAGGATTTTGGACTTTGTCCTAACGTTATAGCCAGAGCGCTTCCAGTCTTTGGGGATCCCTGATATCCTGCTGATGTTAACTGGTTCTTTGTAATGCACAAGTAAATTCAACATAAAATAGTTTGATCCGTAAGGATGCTGATTGTAGGGTGGATCAATATACGTAAGATCTATATCCTTGACTTGACTCGCTATTTCATTTGTATCATCATGAAAGACCTCAAAATCACACTCAAATTGACTCAATATAGGTGTTTCTAACGTAATTTGTCCTTTAATACGAGTGAGCGCGTTAGATTTAGTTCCTCCAAATTGTCCAATTCCAGTATTTCTATTCTTGTAGAACCCTTTAAATACACCAGATGTGTTTGAATGAATAGAAGCTTTACTAAGCAGTGGTGCTAATAGTGAATCACGAAAATTAACTGGATATTCCTCAATTAATCTCCGATAGTTGTCAAGTCTACGAGCATTTTTCTGCGTATAAAAAACTCTATCGTTTAAAGTAATATTCTGTTCATCTTTAGGGGCGTAAAGTCTTTCAATAAAACCTTTAGGGAATTGTTCGTCCACTCGATTGTTAATTTCCTCAACAATCTTTGAAATCGAAAGTATATCAACAGAACTACGATTCTGAAGATAACAACGTGCAATTGTTGCAGCATAGTCCTCAAAGTCGTTACTTGCTATATAAGAAGCATGAGATTTCATAAAACGGGATACAACACCAGAACCACTAAATGCGTCAAATACGCGAAGACGGGATTTGCCTGTTCGCTTTTTTACTTTTATGATTGCTTTGTAAATATGACTCAAAAGTGAACGTTTATTCCCTATGTACGTGATTAGTTGATTTGTAATATAATTAATGTCTTCTATTTTTTTCATGTAAATTACTCTTTTAGTTTGGTTATGTCTTTTATTTCTTCTTGGCTTAACAGGCGGAATTTTGTGTCTCCTGATAAGGAATTATCTAAAATCCCCGCTTCAATTTCTCCATCTTCTAATTCAGTCTTTATGACTTCATCTATCTCGTCATCTGAAACTTCTTTGCTATCTTCTGCATCATCACGTTGGCTTAATTCTCTACCGACTGCCCATGTTTTCAGTGCTAACTGTAGTGCTGTGTCAAGATCAGGTTGTGTATCGTTTTGAGCATCCGTGAGATAGTTTTGCATAGCGGATTCTATCTCTGCTGTACCACCGATGACACCAGATTCATGCTGGACTTTCACGTTCCCATCGTAATTTATATGCGTAAATTGTGTTTCTGGTCCACCATTGCCAATTTCAACGAGTAACATTTTTATGATGTACGCTTCGCCGACAATGGATTCAAATGCTTGCTTAAACGTATGTGCTAAAACATAATGTGTAAGCCTATGTAGGTTCACATCTTCAGTGGCACTTTGAAATGCCTGAACGCTTGCAGTATCGGTAACAAGCATTCGGAGCCGTTCAATGTCGGCAGGATGTCCGATTGCGGAGAGTGCAATACGGTCATGGACTTCAAATATTTTCTGGGCACCCTTACTTACGGTAAGAAGGAGGCTGCCTTGTGCGTAAGGGAGTCCAACGACAGGACTTCCAGGTTTAAGTTGGTCTTCAATGTAATCGCGCCTGTCCTGAATTGCTTCAATCCAGCGATACGGCATATCGCGCATTATGTAGCCTCCGCGTAACATTCATTTAAAAATTTATCGGTGAGTGTTTCAACCCCTTGTCGTGTAATCGTTTTGAGAGTAGGAAATATTTCAGCTTTTGCGTTGTATCCGCTTGTTGCTGCATCATACTCACTGGCTGTATCCAGCAGTCTTAGAATTGTGATGGTTGCCTGTTTTTCATCCATATCTTCAAGTCGTGTCTCTCCCCATCTGTCAAGATAACGTAGCACACCGCGTATCCAAACTGAACCGGAACCGGTCGTAGCGAAATCGACGTTCTCAAAGTGTGCTCCGAGTGCGTCATAGAAATAGATTTTGCCACCGTTTACCGTTTCGTCAGTTTGCGGTGCATACAATGCGAAGATAGGAATCACTGCGCCAATCCCCTGCATTGCCATTGGCAGGTTATCAAGGATAAGTCGTGAAAGTGTTCTCAGTTTACCTTCAACACTGAGTTCTTGGAGTTGGCTGCGACGGAAATACTGGAATGAGTGTTTTAGGACACGCGCAATCTCAAAAGCCATTGCGGGGGCACCAGAGATTGCCAGAACAGAGTGTGAGTCGATAGGAATGACTTTCTCAGCGCGATCGTGAACAACAGAAGTACCAGCGGTTGCCCGCCGATCTCCCGCAATGATAATACCATCCTTGTAACGCATCGCAACAACAGTAGTCGCTTCTGCTAATTCTAAAACCGTGCTATGCGTTGGTCTCCCTTGCGTTGGCAGCTCTATAGCATCGCGTATAGTTTTTTTTATACTTGGTAATACTTCTGTTGCGTTTACTTCAGAAATACCTTGAGTCTGTTCACCATCGACTTGCAAGGTATCGGCATGTTTCAAAAGGCTGAGAAAGTCGCCTTTATAGTTCATCATTCCCCCGTTCTTTGACGGTATCGGCGCGATTGATCTTTGTCAACCCGTCTCATGCGTTTTAGAAGTTCGTTTGTATCGGGTCTGTTGACATCGGGCCGTTTCGGTGCGTTGTTATCATCGCCACCATCACCGGGTTCTATCGGTTTTACCGGTCTCTGTTTGCGTTCGGGATAATAGACAATTTTGTCTTTCATGAGTTTATTCTCCTTAAATTGCTTTTAAAAGCAATTTTGGGTTTACGTTATTACTAAGGTAGACCGAGTTTTTCAATGAGAGTTTGAGGATTAGGGGATAAGTCAAGTGCTTCATTATATTTCTGTGCAATTTCTGGATTCGCGAGTGAGTTCATATTAACAGTCACTGTTTTCCCTTTAATATCAAAGGAGATACTGTCCCATTGAACAGTTTTGACTGCATCTTCAAACTTGTTTAGTGATTTACCCCGGAAATAAGCCCGCGTATCTGCGGGAGGCGTATGCATAGCTGCTTGAATCTGTTCATCCGTTACAACGCTTTGCATCGGTAATCCGTAGAATAAACCTTCCTCAACATTGATGTTATGGTATTCTAAATCAATACTCTGGATCCAGGGATCATCCCATTCAATTTCTTCAGATTCAACAAAGGTTTCTAACAACCATTTTTTAGCGACCCAGTCGATCCTATCTGTCAGATCCATCGGGTTATTTTCAAGGGCATCAAGCGTCTGTTCCCACTGTGTTAACACCCAATCTGTCTCACTGTTCTGACTCGCAAGATGTTTTTGGGCAATTTCAAGAAACTCGCGTTGATGATCAATAGCCGAGATCATTTTACCATCAACTTTCTGTAACATCCAACGATAAGTTTGGTCATGCGAAATCAATTTTATAGTGTCAATCGGATTAGCAATTGCACAGGTCTCTGGAATAAGCCGTTGTTCAATCAGTTCAATAACAAGTGCCGTTGTACCAACCTTTAACGCAGTAGCATATTCGGACATGTTTGCATCACCAACGATTCCGTGAAGTCTTCGATATTTTGCTGGGTCCGCATGTGGTTCGTCTCGTGTGTTCACGATAGGACGTTTGTGCATTGTATCCACACTCGCTTCTACGTGAAAAAAGTCTGCCCGTTGTGTGAGTTGGAAATGTCCTGGTGTAGCGAGTCCCGCTTCAGTTTCAATGCCTATCTTACCCGCTCCCGCAAATATTTGCCGTGTAATAAAAAACGGGAGAATGCTCGTTTTGAGGTAATCGAATGGCACATCACGGTCCATTAGATAGTTGTCATGGCATCCGTAACTATGCCCATAGAAATCTGTATTATTTTTATATAGGATAACGCGTTCACCAAGTTCTTGGCTCCGTCTTTCAGCACATTCTTGCAGTATCCGTTCACCGGCTTTGTCGTGTGCTACAAGGTCAAACAGACTTTGACATTCAGGTGTCGAATACTCTGGATGTGCATGGTCGTTGTAAAGTCTTGCGCCATTTATCAGAATGCGGTCACTTTTTATTTCACGAAAGGAGCGATCAGGTTGATTAGCGAACCTTTCTTTATCCTTTTTCTCCTCCTCCACTTCATCAGGATGGTTGTTTAGATGTTTTGCCCGAAATCCACGTTCATCTTTGAAAGGGTCTTCACCCTTGTAATCCCATTTCGGCAAAAATGGCTCGCGTTGATAACACTTTATTAGCTCAATGGATTCCTTCACGGTATCAATCTGTTCAGCGTTTTCAAGTGTGATTCCGTATTCGGTTTCAATGCCAAAAAGTCTATGCATTATTTGTAACTTTCTGTTTTAATCGGACAATATGTGCCGGACAATATGTAATTTATTCCAAGGTAATGGTATAGAACTAAATCACTGGACTTGATGCTTTGCGTGTCTCTCTCTTCTCTGACTGAATAGGTGTGACCTTTACGACATTCACAGGGTCATAATCAAGGAGTTTTAGCCAATCTTCCGTAGCCTCTGTTGGCGGGAAGATGTCGTTTTCGCTATATTCAGCGTTGAGTGAATCCATAAGGTCGTCTAAAGTGATGCCAGTATCTGTATCAGGAGCTGCTATTGCGCGCTTCATTGCCGATTCTTTCGCTCTCTGAACAATTGATTCTATAATTGCACCGCTGCAAAGATGCCCCCGATAAAGAATATCACGCCGCCCACTGCGGAGGGCAACTTCAAGGAATCGGTTCTCAGAGGATTCACGGAACATCTCATCCACGACTTCAGTTATCAGTTGATCAACGACTCCTTGGTCATTCGTTTCACCTTGTTCCGTTTCAATGGGAAGATCAGTTGTCAAATAGATACCGAAAATATCTTTCGCAGCGTCTTTATTCGGACGCGTTACTTTAATTTTTCTGTCTATCCGTCCCGGACGGAGAATTGCAGGATCAATTAAGTCTGGTCGGTTCGTAGCGAGTATAATGACAACCTCTTGCAACGGTTCAATCCCATCCATTTCTGCACAGAACATAGGCACAAGTGTATTAGATATACTGTGTGATCGCATTGCACGTCGTGTTCCCAAAATAGACTCTGCTTCATCAATGAACACAAAAGCGAGTTTACCTTCATCACGTTTTTCTCGTGCTGTCGAGAAGATTTCTCTGACTTTCCGTTCCGACTCACCAAGCCACATGTTGAGAATCTCAGGACCTTTAATGTGCAGGAATGTCCCTTCTATCTCTTCACCTGTTTCTGTTTTAAGACGTTCAGTTAGGTTGTATGCTGTTGCTTTTCCAATGAGTGTTTTACCACAGCCAGGAGGACCGTGTAGCAGGAAACCTTTCGGGACAGTATACTGAAACTTTTTAAATAGTTCTGGATGTAAAATCGGTTGCTCAATTGTATCTTTAATCCGTTGAATGGTCTCATCAAGTCCCCCCACTTTTGACCAGGGGATTTCTGGAACTGCTTCAAGGGCGTAATCTTTCGTTTCTTTGGATGCAATATATTCAACCGCAACCCTCAAACTCGGATCGAGACGCACTTCATCCCCAGATTTCAACTTAACATCCGCGAGATCAGTCGCGCGTTCTATGATGACAGATTGCAGACTCGGTTCAGACCCGACGCGAAGCCTGCCATCCGGTAGAATATCAGAGATTTTAGCAATCGGTCCCGATTCATTATAGCCGAGTTCGCCAACGACAACAAAGGCTTCATTAAGAAGTACACTCACCCCTTTTTTGAGATTACCAGATTCCAACTGTGGGTCCACATTGGCATAGTATTCAGCACCGCCAATGGTGACGCGTGCGGTATCTTCTTCGGGTGTGTCGAGGAGAGTTCCGATGCGATTTGCCGGAGCAGTCAGTGCCTCTATCTGCTCTTCCATCTCTTTATGAATGCGGATCGCTTCCTGTTCAATAGCACGCAATCTTTGCCGGAATTCCCCTTCGTCGTTGATAATAGAACGATGCAATTCAAGCAGATATCGACGTCTAAAATCTTCATCAGGCGTTTCAGATATGATCGAACGAATAAGACGAAGTGAATAACCTGAACTGGCTTCATTTTCTCCGAGCTCTTCATCTATATCAAACTCAAACACATCATCGTCTTCAATGTATTTGTTATCGTATCGACTTCGGTCTGTCCGTCGCTGAGAATAGTTGGAATTCGTCTCCTCATCTTCATTTTCTGAATCTTCATCAAATTCCAACTTATCCTTGTCTTTGATCGATTTACTATCGTAGTGGTTTCCACCAGCTTTGCTATACTTATCCTTATCGTTCATTGTGAACGTCTCCTCAAACAGAAAGGGTGACTTGACGATACAGTTTACCACATTTCTCTTTTATTTTGTAATTTCCATTAAATGTTGAGATTTTGCTAATAGTTTGACTCATTTGTGGCAATTTCCATTAGTTTAACATAATCTTCAAAAATTGTGCAAGTTAAATAAAAGGATTAAAACGAAAATTATAGTGTCTTCTACCTTAAAATACGCTATATTGCGATTAAGTGCAAGTAAAACTTTATAATTGTCAGAATCCGGATTCACAGAATTAGCACCTCTTGAAGGTTTAGATGATCAACGAAATCTCACATACAACCGAATTATAAAAAGCGATAGGCGCGGTGAAAACCCGCGCCTATTATGAAAACCTACCTATATTCAATGACACTACATAGATTTAACACATAATGAACATCAATACTTACGTATTCCACTCTAATGGACGATTTTCCAAATAGGGTCGTAGCAACTCCCGAAGTCTGCGATGTGCATGATAAAGGTGCGTTTTAACAGTTCCCTCGGACCGATTTGTAACCACAGCGATCTCTTTCATCTGAAGCATCTGATCGTATCGAAGCCTGAAGACGCGCTGCTGTTTCGGTGGAAGTTGTTTCACCGCTTCCTGAATGATTTCACCTAACTCTGTCATCTCAACCTGATCGGATGGAGACGGTTGCTTACTAATTAGCAACACGTCGTCTGGTTCAGATGTTAAATCGTCAAACAGAACAGTTTGACGTCTATTCTGTTGGCGCAAATAATCAATGCAGCAATTGATAGCGATACGATAGAGCCAACTATAGAATGCAGAATCACCTTTAAACTTTGGTAAAGATTTATACGCTTTTAGGAACACTTCTTGGCAGAGGTCTTTAGTCGTTTCAATATCCTTGATGTTTTTGTAAATCAACTTTGCAATACGGTCTTGATACTTGAGTACGAGGGTGTTAAACGCTTCAATATCACCATTTTGGAAGCGGGTAACATACATCTGTTCATCAATATTTTCTAATTCATCAGCAGACAAGAAATCCAAAGATCTTTTCGTTTCTGACATACTATTTCTCCATTTTTCGCTGTGTGTAAAGAAGATAGCGGTTTTTGCAGTGAATATAAAGGAATGAAATTATCTATTGATACACCACAGGTGCCAAAAAGTTCCCACATTCTCTTACGATTAGACACTTCTATTGGTGAAAATGTTCATTTTTAAGAGTGGAAGGATGGAAGGGTGGAAGGATGGAAGGATGGAAGGATGGAAGGATGGGAGGGTGGAAGGGTGGAAGATTGGAAGGGTGGAAGAATGGAAGAATGGAAGAATGGAAGAACCACCCACGTCTTACCATGCGAATAGTTTTGTGCTTATACTAACGTGAGTTTGATAAATCAGAACAAATAACTACGTAGGTTGGGTTGAGGTACGAAACCCAACATCTTTACGCATTATAGGCACCTAAATGTTGGGTTTCGTGCCTCAACCCAACCTACGGATACATTCTTGATTTAATTATCAAACTCACGTTAAAACTAAATAATACTGACTGACGATAGCCTTCAATATCTATGATTTATCACTATTGCCAGGGTAATTAACTTTTGAATAATGACACAAAGCTCGGTCAAGTGTTCGTATACTAATATTGAAGTAGTTGGTTGTTGTACGGGAAAAATAAACGTATGAGTTCCAAAATCCAGCGGAAATCCTTAATTTATAATCCCAGCCTGATGCCCAAATTGTGTGTATATCAAGGATAGGATATTCTTGCTCGTCATACAGATGTAGAATTACCGAAGCAGTTAAATACCCGATGCCTTGCAGTTGAGTTAAAGTCTTTAATTTTTCCCAGTCGTTAGTAGATGTGAACGCCTTTTCTGTGATACTCTTTATGGATGATGGCGAGTTTTCTAAAGTAAGGTATGCCGTTCGCTTAGATTTCCAGCGCGCTACCCGATGTAGTTCTATTTTAGTTAGGTAACCTCGCTTCTGAATGCCGGCTTTTAAACCTATTAACTTTTCTTCCTCTATCCGAGATTCATCGCTTTGTTCTGACACAAATTCTTCCGCCAATTTTGGAATTGAAGATGGTGTTAGTTTGAAACGATATCTCAATGCCATTGTATGTTCTCCTATTAACATTTAGCAGAGTGTGCCTGCTTACCTTAAAGGATCTTTCTTTTCGGGTGAACTTTTTCGTATTCCATCCCAATCCCATACAAGAATTGTGCCTTCGCCACCTATGCTTGCCATCGTTTTTCCATCAGGTGAAAATTTTAACTGGAATAGTCCATTCCTATGTCCATCAAGTGAGGTGAGTTTCTCTCTGGTTGTCAAATCCCACACCTCAACCTTACCAGCAGTTAACCCATGTATGAGCAAAGTATCATCAGGTGAAAATGCTGTATAGGAGTTTTTTACCTTAATATCTTCAATTTGAGTCTGATCCTCACACTTAAAAAATCGGGTTTTTCCAAGAGTAGACACAGCAAGCATCTCTCTATCTGGAGAAAAAACTAAACCCATGATTGGTTTTGTAGTTCTTATGTTGGATATATTTCCATCTTTCTTCTTTTTTGCTTCCTCAAACCACTCTCCTTCAAGGAAAGTATATAATTCAATCCCAGTTTCCACATGCCACATTTGTACCTTTCCTCCCTCCGTGCCACTGACAATAATCTCTCCATTGGGTGAAAAAACTAAGCTTGTGATCTCCAAAGGACGAGGGTAAATTAGATTGAATATTCGACGATTTTTTTTCGGATCTAATAGGTATATTTCCTTATATTTGTCATTCTCTATATTCCACAAGTGTATAATACCGTTAGCTCCAACAGCAATTGTTTTTCCATCTGGTGAGAAAATTACTTCACTGGCGAGAGAACTACTGCCTCTCATTGGGAAATTATAAGTCTTTAACTCTTGCCCAGTTTGTACATCAGTCAAACGAACCTGATACGCATCCATCCTGTGGATACTGGCGAGTTTTGTTCCATCGGGTGAAAATGCATAAAGTGAAAACCAACCTCCTCCTATCCGTGTACCTTCAATTCTGAACTTACTTGTCGAATTTAGATTTGGTTTCCGTATCGTGGTCAGGTCCCAGAGTGTTGGTTTCCTATTGCTTGCAATGCTCGTAAGTGTAGAACTATCCTGAGAGAAAGCAGTTGTGTAAACGCCTGATGGATGTCCTGTAATATGTGTTGGCAGTGGATTCCTTGTCTCAATATCCCATAACAGTACAGTACCGTCCGAACTCGCAGTAGCAAGTATGGTGCTATCAGGTGAAAATGCTAATGCAGTTGTTTGGCCGATATGTGCCTCAAAAACAGCGAGAGAATCTCCTGTCGTGACATCCCACACTTGCACAGTTGTATCTTCATTACCACATGCTAAAATCTTATTGTCAGGTGAAAACAGTAATTGAAGAGTTTTATTCCTATCGTTTATATCCTCCTGGCGTTTTTGGAATGTATGTAAATGTTTTCCAGTAGAGGCATGCCATAATCGCACCTGATAATTCTTGCTTCCACTTGCAAGTAGTCTGCCATCAGCAGAACATGTTATTACTTCAACAGAGTTTCCTATACCGACCATATTTTCTTCAGGTGCTTTAAGGGTAGAAATCTTTTTCTCGGTCTCTATATCCCAAATCTCAATTTGATCATTTTCTCTGTTTCTTCCTGCAGTTGCGACTATATCCTCTGTTAAAGCAATCAGATGATTTTCTCGTAGGGATGCTGCGAATTCCCCTTCTGTATCTATTGTCTCTACCTGTTTAATGTCAGGATTTATTGTACTTATTGAAGAAATCACACTCTTTTTGGAAAACCGGTATCCTATACTAACAAGAGTTTTACCATTTTGGTCCAATCGCAACACCTTTGACTCAGGGGGAGTTTTATTAAGTCGCACTCTTTGATATGTCATGGTGTCCCATACTTGGAATTCTCCTCCCCAGAACCTGCTGCCTCCGCCATTTACGAGATACCGTCCATCTGATGAGAATGCCAGTGACCCACACGGACCAGGAAACAGGTGGAATTCCTTTCCTGTATGCACATCATAGAGCCAGATTCCAATAGCACTCCCCACTGCAAGTTGGGTGCCATCTGGTGAAAACTGCATAACATAAATACGACCTTTACCCAAACGCGCTCTGGCATGTTTAGGTAATCTCCATTGCGAATAATGTTTAACTGTTCCATCTTCCTGTACTCTTTCTGATAGAGGTAAGTTCTCATTAGGTTGCTGTTCATGAATAGTGTCATTATTTTGTGCGTTTACATTGCCAAGCTGCTTTTGTAAATTGGGTTCCAACACAAGGTTTGCCATAACTGGTGCCTCCATAATATCAATCTTGATCTTCGAGTTAGCATCAAAACTATAAGGTTCCTGAAAACGGGTCAAAAATACACTATTTCCAAAACCGAGTATTAGCAACACGACTGCTAACGTGGAAGCTGCGATTGCCCACGGGACTAAAGGTTTGCTACTCGGTGTTGTTGCAGGTTTGATACGCGAAATCTCACGCATGATGTTATCTGTCAGATTCGGTGTGATTTGGAAATTGTCTAAAGCCTCTCTTATCACCGGTTCCTCTTTCTGTAAACGTTGCTGTGCACGACGGAGACGGCTTTTTACTGTATTCGCTGACACACCTAAGAAAGCACCGATTTCTGTGCAGGACATATCACCTAAATAGTGTAATGTCATCACAGTGCGTTCGCTTTCTCCAAGTTTCGCAAGCAATTTCTGGACAACATTGCGTTGTGTTTCTCCGGTGATCCGATTGTTTTCAGTTAAGATATATTCAGAATAGGTTGCTTCTTCATCTACAGTATTATCTATATTGTCCTGCAGCTGTGCCCGTATATTCTTATTACGCAACCATGTGCTGCAAAGATTTGAAGCAATTACATAGAGCCAACTTGCGAAACGTTGCGGCTTTTTCAACGTTTTGAGTTGCTGATGCGCTCTTATGAACGTATCCTGTGTTATCTCCTCTGCAAAATGAAAATCTCCGATCTTCCGCCATGCAAGTGCGTGAACCTGTTTCTGATATTTTTCTACAAGTTCTGCAAATGCAGTATCGTCACCATCAAGGGTATGTTGAATTAATTGTGCATCACTGTAAATCATGGATTACCTCCGTTTTTACCTTTTACTTATATGACAACACAAAAGGATTAAACGGGTGCATAATTCTGCTTGTCCGCACTATTGATTATCAGATCATCATAAGGTTTTCCATCCTGGTCTGTGATGCGTAGATAAAATCCCCATCCGCCATGTTCGTTACACACCTTAACGAGGATACTGTTTTGCCCCTGTCTGAGTTTCACAGGAATAGTATAAGTATCAACTATCGCCATAAATGCTTTTGTATGCGAAAATACTTCTTTGCCATTTAGCCATACTTTTCCTTGATCATCGCTGTCGAATCGGAATTCAACATCCCGTTCATCAGGGGAATTAACAGTTGCAAAAGAATAGGAAACTTGCCAGTCAACATGCTTCTCTCCAAGGTGGATATAGCCATCAAATTCTGGATCAGTGAACTTTTTCCAACTTACTAATCCATCAAGACCATCATATTTAGCATTCAAATCTATCTCGGTGATGTCTTCAGGGATGTATGCGGTATCGTAACCGATTCCATCTTCATTATCATAAGGACCCAGCACCATCCATGCATCTTCAGTAACAAAACCGGTTTTCTGAATATGCAAATCTGCCATTTCATCCCTACCTTTATCACGATAATATTCTGCTAATTTGAAATACGTATCAAACTGATGTGTCAAACTAAACGGATCATTAGAGTCAAGTTCAGCAGGCATATCATGTATTTTTTGAATATACTCATCTGCTTTATCAAAGTGCCCAGTATCGTGATAATAGTCAGCCATACTGAGGTACATATTTAAACTTTTTGTGGTGAGGTCTGCAGTGAGTGAGTCAATTGTTTGAATATACTCTTTTGACTTATCAACTAACCGTTGTTTAGGATTTACTCAAATCTCATTTTTGTGGTAAAATGTATTGAAATCTATACAAATCTACCGGGTGAAATCTGATACTTAATTCCTGCTTCATCGTTTACTGCATCTCAATGATGTCTGACATAAACTCCACAGGCGTTTAGTGTCTCGGTGCAACTCACCGCGACAAGGTGCTAATGAACAGGACATAGATTTATCGCTGCGTTCAGGTCTCGGTCAATATTGAGCCCGCATTCGGCGCAGTGATACTGTCTGTCTGATAAAGTCAAGTCTTTCTTTTTGTTTCCGCAATCACTACAAGTCTTACTTGACGCAAAGAAACTGTCTGCTTTCTTTATAGGTATCTTGCGTCTTTTTGCTTTGTATTCCAGCATTGTAAGAAACTTTGAGAGTGCTGAGTCCGATAGTGCTTTCGCAAGTCTACGGTTCTTAAGCAGTCCGCTGATATTCAGTGTCTCAATACCAATAGCAGACGCCTTTCTAACAATATCGGTGCTTGCTTTGTGATGTGCATCTTCTCGAATACAAGCGATTCGGTAATGAACGGCAGCCAGTTTCTTCTTTGCTTTATACCAGTTCTTTGAATACTTGACTTTGCGTGATAACGCACGACTGACATGTATCAACTTCCGCATATACCGCATAAGTGGTCTTGGATTATCATACACGGTGCCATCGCTGCAAGTTGCAAGTGTGTTGATGCCTACATCAATGCCAATCGGTTGTCTGTCATCAAAAAGTGCGGCTTGTTCAGTGTAGTTCTCAGTGTCGCAATGGACAAGGATGGATACAAACCATTTACCATTCCGTTTTGAGACTACCACTTTTGACACCTCACCTGTCCAGCGAAGTTCTTCACACATCCGAACCCAGCCGATTATAGGAAGTTTTATACGCTTTTTATAGACTTCTACAGTGCCTGATCCATTGTCCGCTTGATAGGATATTCTATCAGATCGTTTCTTATAGACTGGGGACTGATTTTGTCCTTTATCACAACGAGTAACTGCGTCACCAAAGTTATGAATGGCATTCTTTGACGCATATTGTGACAACTCTTTACACCAGGGAAACTCATCATACTTCACTGTGTTAAACTCTTTTTTAATCACAGTATAGTGCGGCACATCACCACGCTCTTGGCCAACACGATAAGCAGATACAGCGAAGTTATACGCAACTCGTGCATAGCCTGCATGTTTCGCAAACATCGTGGCTTGCTTGTTATTCGGTTTCAGTTGTATCTGCTGGGTTCGTAGTTCCAAACTTTAACTCCAGTTGTTGATTTTCTTCGGATACGATGTTCTCTATCTCTTTCGCCAACTTTTTTGACTTGTGCGAACCTCTACCATAAAGTTTCGCACAAAACACAGTCATTATTTCCATGACATCTTGGGTTAATTCTTCCTCAAAAGACGGTTGATCACCTTTATTTATGATAACCACTTCAATACCTTTGATTTCACAGATACGGAATATCAAATCAGTACCAAAACGAAGTAGTCGGTCTTTATGCGTTATGACTAATCTCGATATCTGTCCATTCACAATTAAATCAAGGAGTTGCAGCAAACCTTTCTTTTTATAGTTCATCCCACTGCCTAAGTCCCTTATGATTTCAGTTTGCCATCCATTCTTATGACAATAAGACTCAAGGACAGCATGCTGACGCTCCAAATCCTCCTTTTGGTCATTACTTGAGACTCTGGCATATCCGATTGTTGGTAATGTTTTATCGTTCATATCTAACAAATCTTGTAAACTATAAAGCCTTGTTCCTTTTGGGGTCCGTTTCGCAGGTACTATCAAACCTGCAGCTTCCCATCTTCTCAAAGTTTGAGGTTGCACCCCTAACAACTTGGACGCCTCACCTATCTTAATAAATCTATCATTCATAGAAGCATTATATCATATAACACATAGAAAAAGCAAGCAAAAATATGTTAATTGTGAGATATGAACAAGTAAGAACAGATATTAATAGTTTTGTTTAGATTTTTCGCTACTGCATCTAGCCCGTAAGTTTTGAAACTTAATCGGATTGTCCTTTATTTCATCATATTTGTTCATAAGTTAATTCCTGTAGCAGTGCTTTCTTCATTATGCCAGAAATTAAATGACTTAACATAAGACTACAATAACTGTCTGCATAACTATACACCTGTCGCCCCGCTGGGGCTATAGATTGCTGTATATTCGCATTTCTATACACCTGTCGCCCCGTTGGGGCTGCTCTGTTCTATTAGTGAAGTTATATGGGGTTTAGAACTCAGCCAAAATAGAAACGACATCAATGCGACAGTCCCAGAGGGACGAAAGGTGTATAGTAACATATTCGTATCTCAAACCTAAGCCCCAGCGGGGCGACAGGTGTATTTCATTCATTACATAAGAAATGCATATTACTAATTAAGGATAACAACAGAAAAAGATCTGAAAATTGTCCAAACTATAGTATTAAATAGAAATGGTATTACTTAACCACCTGTATTGTCCCGCTTGATGCAACTGCTGATATTGCTGGATCATACATCGCTTCGGCAGAAACAGGTGGTACCGTAAATGTTCCCTCTGTTACGACTCTGAGTGGATAATAGAACTTCTGCTCCACCTGCTTTTTAAAAGAACCAAAGAAGATGAGTCTATCATCGCGAATGTCTATGTATTCAGGTGTGTAGTTGTGTCCTGAGGTCCAGTGTGACCTATAGCGAGTTGCCAATCTTGGATTTTCAATTTCAAATCCTGCGGGGAACATATCAACCACGACCACATTTTGAAGATCACTTGTGAGTGCCATCACGCTAATCTCAGCGATGACTAATTCACCCTGTTGGAAAACGTTCTTGACTCGTGAACCGTCTGGGGTGAGATATCGTCGATTGACTTGCAACTCGCGCCCGTACTCCTCAATATAGGAATCCCGTCCAAGACCGAACGCTTCCCAGAAATAGTAACAGCTCCCTTTTCCTTTGACCTTAAGTTTTATGTGTGCACCATCCCAATCTGAGCCGATGTATTGTGTCCCAGTAGAATCAAAGTTTGCCATGTGTGCATCGTCTCGCGTGAGTGTTCCGGTATACTTCTGATTGGGTTGTTTCTTCAGATACTTACCGAGTGCCAGGAACGCGAACGCGTTGTCCTGTGTATTCGTCCAACGGT
The DNA here is from genome assembly GCA_965205065.1 of Candidatus Poribacteria bacterium. GTDB lineage: Bacteria > Poribacteria > WGA-4E > WGA-4E > WGA-3G > MSPOR6. The sequence continues at coordinate 2,065,391 of CBDBFT010000001.1, forward strand.
GCCGTTTAGACGCTGTATCGGTTAAACTTTCAACGAGGGGGATGATTGCGGGATGGTCGTTCATAACTTCCATCAACACATCCAACATGATGGCTTGCGCGCGAACAGGTGAATCAAAATTGCCACCCGTATCACGCCTCTGATCAATCTTATCAATTTCTACTGCTTCAGGTAGCATTGAGACTGCCATCCCCATATTACCACTAAGCGCAAACGCACCTGCAAGTTGAAACTGGCTGTAATCGTTGAGTTTACTGAGTCTATTGTTCTTCAGATAGTACATCACAGATTTCTCAGGTGCACCCGCTGCCGCAAGCACATAACAGGCATAGACGGTTTGACTTAGCCTATAACTATCCGCTTCCTGATTCGGTCTGTTGAGACTGCCACCGTTTCTGGCTTGCCGTCTCAAGCCTTCTAACATCCTGTAATAAACCAGGTCGGACACCTTGTAACCTGCTTTTCGGGCTTCAACAAGGAAGTGTGCAGCGTAGATACTGCTCCAATTGTTGATGTGAGTCCTCCCTTGCCAATATGCAAAATGATGTTCCAGGAGCATATCTTCCAACTTTGTAATCCCCGCATTGATGTATTCGTCAATTTTTCCTTCCTCTGCCAGCATCGGCTCAACGATGCGTGCAAGATCGCTAAGATAGAGTAACGGGAAGACCCGACTCGTTGTCTGTTCGAGACATCCGTGTGGGTATTGTATGAGATACCGAAGACCGCCAGCGAATCTAAGGGTAGGAAGCGGGGACACCGTCAGCATGAATTCAGATGTATCAGGTCTAATGTTTGAAGGAAAGATGAAATCTGCTGGCTCATCCTCTCTAACGATACCTTGTCCTGTCTTTGTTACAGGGGGTGCTGCAGAACGGAGCGGAAGACGTATCGGGGCAAATTTTATCTCCTCACCATTACCAGATGCGGATAGATTGAACGTAGCAATACCGACTGCATCCTGTGCAACTACATCAAAAAATACTTGTCCCTCCTTACCTGCTGCGACCTGTATCTGTTTCTGTAAAGAAGCCCCTTGAACAAGAACCGTACGATTGTTAGAACCATCTTCCATTATGAGTTTTATAGGACCGGACGCCTGTAACTTCACACTGAATTCACATATCTTATCAGTACCGTTATAGATAGAAACAGGGACGCGAATCTGATCGCCGCCAGTGAGAAAGCGCGGGAATGTCGGTGTGAGAATTACCGGATCACGCACCTTGATCTCTTCAGTTGCAGAACCAAAATCTGCACCAGCATAAGCAACTGCCATTATACGTAAGGAACCGTTGAATTGCGGTATCTTGAAACGCACGGTACCAGTCCCATCTGCATCCGTTTCCATCATACCTGACCAGAGGGATACAGACATCACCCGAACAGCGGAATCCGTATTCAACCGACTTTGCCTTTTCGCTGCAAGTGATTCTTGTCTTGCAGTACCGAGACGGGCAAAACTCGGTGCGCGTGCCAATCTAACGGGCACTGCCGAATCAGGTATATACCCACTATAATCAGCAATTGCGCCTAACGCTTCCAGTTCTATCAACTGCACCTGTTTCTCAAGCCTCGGCGTAGTCGTTACCAATTTCATCAAATCAGCAAGTGATTCAATCGGTGTAATAGGAAATCTATGGTCTCTTGTAATCGCATTATGGAATTCATAAGAGATTGTATCAAGTCGTCTCTGTTGATAGAAACGTGCATGCGGATCCGGGGTTTGCGTCCCCGTCAATTGCAGGATGCCTTCATCAACAGCAGCAATTGTAATTCTATAGGATCTTCCCTTCCTCTCACCACTCACCCGATACTTTATGTCAACTTCACGATTAGGTCGTATCTGTTCAGGAACATCAAGTTCCACCTTTAACCGATGTGCTTCTGCATCAATTTTCAACGGAATAATACCGAATGCGCGGGCGGGGGCGTCCTTCTCCAAAGATGTCGTAGAACATATTAGCATTGCAGAGAGATAGACATTAGGCGCGTAGCCATCCTCAACTGGAATTGTCAATGTTTCTGTGTTCTCTTTAACCGTGATTGTTTGATGGCTCAACACCTTTTCCCGTTCAATCGTTAGCAACACTTTGCCAGGGAAAGGGGGTTTGATCTGGAGTTGTGCCTTTTCGCCTGGACGATAGGCATCCTTATCAAGTGTCATATCCAACGTATCAGGATTATCTAATGACCACGGAACACCACCCCATTCTGAGACATAAAAATCAATATGAGTTTTCGCACCACTCTCAACATCTTCAATATCCACACGATGGACCCCATAAGTAACAGGGGTATAGCTAAAATCAGCGATCTCGTCTTCAGATTCTAATGTAAAGGTTTCCAGTTCTATAACCTCAGGACCGTTCTGTCTACGCCATCTATGCCAATTCTCAACAGCATATATTGTAGCCTTCAAAGTTCGTCCGGAGGTTGCTTTTCCATCAGTATCAAGTGAAATATAGTTGAATACAACCTCTTCATTTCGCTTTACCGTTCCTGCTTCTGGTCGTTTGATGCCGACATAGTGGGAATACGGATGAACAGTAAACCATTCTGATGCAGTAACTGACCGTCCACCGAGTTCTTGAACAGTTGCCATAATATAACCACTCAGAGAAGATGGGGGTTTAAGACCTTCAGGAAGTGTGAACTGATAGGTTGCTATGCCATCAATGTCCGTTACGGCTTGGTCAAAGTTTACTGTGTCAAAACTGAAACTACGGTTTGGATCGTAGAAGGTGAACGAATCCCACGCCTCTGGGGGTCTATAACGCGACTGTTGAAGATTGTAATACCCACTCACTTTTCTTCCGACTGCTGGTGTACCGAAAAGGTTTTCAGCTTTCACATCTATCGTAACCTCATCATCTAACATATACGATTCTTTATCTGCTTCTACCGAAACTTTCATGCGGTCTGGTATGAACTCCTCCACTTGAAAACTGGCATATCCGATCTGTTTTTCATCTGTCCACATTTTAACATTATACCAACCTGTTGGTGTATAGGCGGGTAGTGGAATCTCAACTTCACACGTCCCTTCATCATCAGTCTGTTCTTGATATTCCTTGAGTGTGGCATTCTGTGGATTAACAATCTCAATCCGCACAGGTAGCGACTTGGGAGTTGTGCTGTTTTGCCCCCGCACAATTCCGATGAGATGTGCTGTTTCTCCGGGACGATAAACCCCGCGATCGGTGTAGAGATACGCCTCATGTCCCTTGACTAAATAGGGAACTCCCCCAACATTGAAACTGTGTGTTTGCATTTGGTGCCGCTGTAGTTGCAATAAAGAGAAGTCGTCCTCCTTCTCAGCAGTAATCAGCAATTCTGGATCATCTTTGAGCATCTCTGACTCTAAAGTCAGTTTAACGAAACCCGCATCATCGGTATTTCCAGAAAGCAAAGCCTTCTTATCACGATCATTTATTAGTTGAACCTTCGCTTTCTGAATCGGCTCTAAAGAATCAACTGAATTGACCCAAACATATAATTCCTTATCAATTCGTTTCGCAACGATACCGAGGTCTGTAACAACAACCAATTGCTCAGCATAACCTGACTGACCACTATCAGCATGGACGACCACCTTAAAAATACCGGCGTGGTTATCCTTCAGATAATCCTTTAGCGATAGTGGTGTGATGATCTCTTCGTTTAGTTTTGACTCGATAATGAGTTCACCTTGATGTATCAGTGTCGGTAAACTGGAAAGATAAACCTCTGCTATGCCAATGTCGACGCGTTCCAGATTCGTCGTCGCAACGTCGAGTTTCAACGCTCCCATTCTCGGCAAGAAAAATGTGTTATCCGTAAAACGTATACCCCGATATAAGTCTGGCACTGTTAATCTCTTCACAAAAGTGTCTCTTAATATACTCCCATCTTCAGATGCAATGCCGTTTTTGATATTAACTGTATAATTGGCACGGTGTTCGTAATCTGCATGTATTTCTAATTGACGATAGTTGACCGCCAACTGAAACGGAATCTCTGGTTCAATACTTATATTCTCTTGAAACATCTCAAGGTTGATCTGTGAAGAGAAACGTATATTTATAAACAGCTTGCCATCCCGCTGTTGAAAGTCTGACCGATCAGTCTGAAGTTCTCTTATATTATCCAGTTGTATGGGGGTAACACTCCGTTCTTTAAGTCCAATTTCTGCGCCATAACATTTAAATCCTTCTGCGATTTTGACGTGTAGATAACGTCCTTCAAGTAGTGGTGGTATATCTTCGATTTCTATTAACACAGTGCTTGTCGTAGGACTCTGTTCTTGGAAACTGTAAGGTATTTCATCCCCGCTGCCTGATAGTATTGAGAGATGCTTCTCTAAACCAGCAATGGTGACCGGATAGTTAAAAGTTACGGTTGCTATAGCCTTCGCTTTTTTCAGTTCTTTATCATACTGGAAACCGATCTCGGCTTCCTCTACCTTAAAAGGTGGTGTTGGATAAGTGAACTTTCGTAAGTCAACAAGAGCATACTTTGCTGATAGACTCAGTTTTCCTGATATTTCAAATGTGTAATTAACGCCTGGTGCTAATGCACTTTCTAAAAAGATCCCAATCTGATTACGTGCTATCCATCTCGCTTTACCTTGAAGCGCAGGTGTAATCTGAATCGCATCATCTGGTAAATCGGTATAAAGCGATTTACCCGCAATGACGCTTTTCGTAAGGGTTATAACAAAATCTGCCATGCTATCATTCTGGGATCCACGTTTGAAAGATTCAACACTGAATTCTGTTTTTTCTATCTCTTGTGCATAAACAGTCTGTCCTGAAATGCATAAAGCGATGCTTATGATACTTGAACAACAATACAAGGCGATGATGATTTTTTGGGAAACGTTATACTTCATGGGGTTGCCTCCTGAATTTGCAAAAATGGAACGAAGATATTCTATCTATAAAATTAGGTCATACGACTAACATCTGTTGTGAGGATTAAAGCAAGTATTATGCCAATAAATACTGCGGTGAATCTTAGGGTTTTAGAAATTACCTGCACCAATTTGTGCATAGTAGTAGGCACACTCCGTGTGCCGTCAGATATATCCGATAATACATAGTAGTACACATACACCGTGTGGAACGTTAGATATAATCGAAATACACGGCACACGGAGTGTGCCTACTACCTTTAAAATAGCAAATACACGGCACACGGAGTGTGCCTACTACCTTTAATGTAAACTTCCGACCAACGCTTTTATTGAACTCATGTCCGCTTTTTCAAGATAGGTTTGGATACCTTCCACGACTTCCATTGACGCTTTCGGATTGACAAAATTGGCTGTGCCGACTGCAATTGCGGATGCCCCAGCGATGAAAAACTCCACTGCGTCTGTTGCGTTCATAATTCCCCCCATCCCGACGATCGGAATGGAGACGTTTTTATAGACCTCCCATACCAATCGTAAAGCGACAGGTTTAATTGCAGGACCAGATAGACCGCCTGTAACATTAGCAAGTTCCGGTTTGCGTGTCTCTGCATTGATTGCCATACCGAGCAAGGTGTTTATGGCAGAGAGCGCATCAGCCCCACCATCTTCAACGGCACGCGCAATAACAGTAATATCGGTCACATTCGGTGATAGTTTTACCAATAGCGGTAGATCTGTTTTTGCTTTTACCTCTTTTACAAGTTGATGTGCTAACGTTGGGTCTACACCGAAACTCATGCCACCACAATCCAGATTCGGACAGGAGATGTTGAGTTCTACGCCTGATACACCATCTGCTTCGCTTAACTTCTCAACAACTATCAGGTATTCGGACACCGTCTTACCACAGACGTTGACGATGACAGGAACATCAAAATCGCGTAGATAGGGTAACTTCTCTGTAATAAAACCGTCTACACCGACATTTTGCAGTCCAATTGCATTGAGCATACCCGATGGTGTTTCCATAATTCGGTCCATCGGATTACCTGGCCACGGGACACTTGTAACACCTTTAACAACAACCGCACCGAGTCTGTTCAGGTCAACGAAACTTGCGTATTCACTACCATACCCGAAAGTTCCTGAAGCCGTCATCACCGGATTCCGCATCCGAATCCCGCCGATATTCACACTGAGGGGAGTATTTTGTGTATCCATTGTGAATTATAATAGCAGGTCATACGCAATATTTCAAGATAACACTCTTATTTCTTATACCATTTCTATTAGACTTTCTCTCATTACCGACTGTTTAGAAATGAAGCGGGTAACGGCACAATCTAACAGAATGTGCTACAATAAAGAGACATTTTCAAGTAGAAATGGTATTATTCATCATTCTCCGATGCTATTCTGGCGTTTATTTTCAGATCATTATAAGGTTTACCCTCTTCATCCGTAAACCGCATATAGAAACCCCAACTCAATTCCTCGTTGCAGACCTTGACGAGAATGGTGTTTTCACCTGCTTTTAGTGTGACAGGAACAATATCTGTGTCAACAACACCCCATCTACCCATTTCAAAAGCATACACCTGTTCACCGTTTAACCATACTTTTGCTTGGTCATCACTTCCGATACGGAGTTGTACTTCGCGTTTATCAGGTGAAGTTACGGTTGTCCAGGCATAGGACACAAGCCATTCGTCATTCCTACCGAAATCGATGAATCCGTTAAAAGCGTCATCAGTATGTTTTTTCCAACTGATCTTCCCATTAGAGCCATCGTATTGAACGTCTCTGTCAATCTGTCCGGTATCTTCGGGGATGTAAGCGGTATTGTACCCTATGCCTGCTGTGTTATCAAACGGACCGAGAACTAACCACTGTTTTTCATGGATGATACCGGTCTGTAGCATCTGTTCCATTGCTTTATCGGGCATGTTGCTCTTATCGTAATATTCTGCCCATCCTAAGTTGACATTGACATGTAAAGTTGGTTCAGGAGGCGGGGTATTGAGCAGCGCATCAGCAGATTTATAGTGCAGATCATCATAAGGAATACCGTCTACATCGGTAATTCGGAAGTAAAAATCATAATCTGCACTTCCATTACAAATCTTGACAAGGATAGTGTTTTCTCCCTGTTTTAGAGTTGTATTAATTGTGTATCGGTCAAATAATGCAGCACTGGTTCTATCATGCCTGAACACCGGTTTCCCATTTAGCCAAATTGCCCCTTGGTCATCACTGTCAAACCGTATGATGATATTGCGTTCATCTGGAGAGACAACAGTACCCCATACATAAGATGCACTCCCTTCAGTGTCACCTGTAAAAACGTAATGTCCGTCTAATGAACGATATTTTGATTTTTTCCAAGAAATTAATTCCCCTTTACCATAGTATTGTGCAGTCGTGTCTATTTGTGTTGTTTCCTCTGGAATAAAAGCATTTAGCACACCATAAGCATCAATATTATTAAAATGACCAAGTGTTATCCAATTTGTTTCAGGAACAAGTCCGGCTTTCAAGGTATAGTTTATCGCCTTTGCCTTTTCGCCTTTATTACTATAATAATGTGCGATTTTACGGTAACCGTTTGCTCGAGATGTAGAACTCTCATCAGGAAAAGTGTCTAAGAGCTCATCTAACATCTGCTCAAACCTTTCTTTGTCATCAGCATACTGACTACTGTCAGTTATTCTATCCCAAATCCGCTCATAAGCATACTCGGATGAGACCATTGAAAATGCCTGTTTAAAGTACTTTATAGCATCATCAAAGAGTTGGTTAGCAATACATGTTTGAGCAAAGGTGGTTGGATAGTAGTAACTGGAGCTTGAATCGGTCTGTATAGATAGTTTCGCGAAGGTATGGGCTTTTGGAAAAAGCCCTTTTTCAAGAAGTTCTTCAGCAAAAGTGCGATAGTAATATGCGTTGTTGTAGTATAGATTATTTTGCCTTATCTTTAGCCACTGTGCATAGGCATGTTCGGATTTTTCTGTATCACCCAATTCATTGTAAAGATTTCCTAATAGGTCGTGTAAGACATCACTCTTTAGCATTTTCGGTTGCATCTCTTCAAGTATTGCCATTCGCTTTTGCTGATGCGCTTCTTCAGGGTAAAGTCCGATAATTTCTTGGATAGCGGACTCGTGTGAATTTAATGATAGTGGTGCATCTAACGCCTGACGATAGGTCCGTTCAACATCGGAAATCTGATCCATTTTTTTGTAAGTTTTTGCTAATAGGTCATAGTTCTGATAGTTAGCAGGTTCAAGCGCAATTGCCTTTTTGTAAGCAGAAATTGCCTTTGTCAATACTTCCCTATTTACTTCTTCAAATATCGGACGTTTGTATGATTCAAGTTTTGCATCCCATAAGAGTTTACCGTGGTTTTTGTTCGGTGTCGTATCAAAGATCAGTCCGTTCTTTTCTTGGTCAAATTTCCAGTATCCGCTTAAGCCTTCTTCATCACCGTTCAGTTGTGTATTCATAGCAGCGCGGATCTGTTTCTGAGTACGAGCGATGTTCCAGATTCGCACCTCATCAATCTGTCCGACAAAAACGCCGTGCACCGGATGAAAAATCTCATGCGTCCAACCGATTCGCAACGGAAGTTTGCTTTTATGGATGCTGTTCTGTCCTTTGTAATTATTATGACTGACTTCAATGCCATTAATGAAAAGTTTGATATAATTGCTTTTTGCATCAATGACACCAGCGATATGTGTCCAGGTATTTAATTTTATAGTTCCCGGTGGTGCAAAGATTGAGACATCATGTACGTCTTGTGGTGATGAGGTAAATTGAATTCTACCATCATTTATGAGTTGTAACGTGTAGCTGCGGAGTTTAAATCCTGGGTCCCATTCATCACCTTTAAAAAGAATAGACATGTAAATGTTTGAAAATTCTGTTGGCTTCATCCAAAGAGAAATTGTCCCTTGTTGTGTGATATTGCTTAAAGTTTCACTATCGTTGATTTCAACGAAACTTCGATTTCCGCTGAGTGTAAGTGCTGTATCTTCAAGTACTTTAACAGTTTTCCGTTTCTCTGTAGATAGTATTTGAAAAAGGTCTCCGAGTTTCTTTTGCCATTGTGGATTATAGGGTTGTAGTTCACTTAATTTTTCATACTGTTCAATAGCTAATACGGTTTGTTCGGTAGTTTCATAGACTTCTGCAAGGGTCTGTCTTGTGTTGGTATCGTTTGGGTTTCTATCAATCTTTTCCAGATACTTTGGTATCCATTTTTCAAAGAGATTTGCGGTTTTAGCAATCTCAGAGACAGCGGCATTCGCTCTTGATCGTATGATACTATTTCTGGCATCGTTGGCAAGTTCTTGATATATTTTAACAGCTTCTTCATAGTTTTCTTTTTTGTGATAACTCTTTGCAAGTATTTCATATAGAATATCAATAACTGTGCTTCGAGAATTACTACTGTTATTGTCTATGACAGTTTTTGCGATATTAATTGCAGCATCATACAATTCATTCTCAAAGCACTTAGAAGCAAGCGAACCGAGGAACCACATATCATTACTACTATTCTTTTCATTGAACGTTTTTTCAGCCTCTCTGTAGCTTTTTTGCGCCAATCCTTTTTGTCCACTGCTATTATAGGCATCCCCAGCAGCATAGAGAAACGTTAAATTATCGGGTTGAATTTGGAGGAGTTTCTGATAGATATCAGCGGCTAATGCATAGTTCTGTTCACGCAAATAGATTTTTGCAAGTAATTCAAGAACACCAATATTTTCTGGATCCTCATTTCTCTTATTTTCAAATAGCGTTTTTAAAGTCTCCAGTTTTCCAGAATTATTATAAGCATTTATTAGATTATTACGAGCATTTTCTTCCTTACTTCTATATATAATGGTTCCGCTACTGGAATTTGTAGATCGGTATGGTCTACCAGAAGCGAGCGTATTTTCAAAGATTTCTAAAGCCGCTTCGTTTTCACCAAGTTTAGCATATACCCCAAGCATTTCACTGTTGATACTATTTCGATCGTAGGTGTCGGTTGTCAAATCAAGAGCTTTCTTAAAAGCATCAACCGACTTTTGCAATTCACCTTTTTTTAGAAAGATTTGTGCTTGTTCTCTTTGCATGACAAAGGTCATAGTGCCTTCTTCCTCAGCCACTTGCAGCATCTGTTCTAATTTTCCTTGAAAACGATACAGACTTATCAAATTCGCTTCTGTGTTTTCTCTTTCCCACTGTGATGTCGTGAATTGAATTGCCTTTTTGTAAGCGTTTTCAGCGGCTTCTAAGTTATCGGTAAGTAGGTATAAGTTTACCATATCAAGATGAATTAGTCTATCTCCCGCAGCAAATTCCAGGGATTTTTCATAGTTTGCGAGAGCTTCATCAATTCTATCATCGTCAGCATAGAGTTTAGCGAGTCTCACATAGTGGACGTTAATTTCTGGCTCAGCTTGTATATATTTTTTGGATAGTTCTAATGCATCCTTTAATTTCCCGGCAGATACAAGACTATTGACAAGTCCGTCCTGAAATTTTGTATTTTCTGGGTCGGCGTTAAGTAGGGATGTCCATGTTTCAGAAGCCTTTTCATGTATATTCAAACGTGTGTATAGTTTCGCGAGTTCAGAACGCGATTCAAAGTCTTCAGGGGTAGATGTAGCAATGCGTTCGTATATACTTATCGCTTTTGTAAATTCTCCGAGTTGTGTGAGTTCATCTGCAATTGCCCTTTGCAACCCGATATTCAATGTCTGTGTCTGTTCAAAGATCTGTTTTCTTGAAGCGAGATCACCCCGTTTTTGTATTGTATCAATGTACATTCTTTGTGCATAGTCGCGATCCCACCAGTCTGCAGAGAGGTCATTGATAATACCAGCTAAAATGGTCTCAGCATCACTCCACATTTGGTATTTCATGTATGTTGAAGCCAATCTTCTTCTCTCATATATATCTGTTCCGTCATCTTGCATAGTTTGGACATTACCCATTTTGCGAAATGCATTTTGTGCTTTTGCCAACTCGCCGTTTGCTGCATAAGCTTCTCCGAGTTTGTTGTAGCAACTAACGACACCCCATGAGTTTTCTTGTTCAAGTTTTCTGGCGACTGCCTCAAGTATTTGGGTTTGAAGTTCATGTCCATCACATGCATTGGCAAGATTATACAATCTTTGTGTACTAACTGAAGTTAGGTAATTGTCTATCAGTTGATTGACGTGTGTCTTTGCGCCATCCATATCCTCATCCATGAGTTTCATTCTTGCCACAACATACAGGAGGGACGTGTTTGATGGATTTTGAATTAGTTTTGTATCGTATTCCGCAATGAGTTTCTTTAATTCTTCATTTTTCTTATAGAGGTTAGCAAGTCTTTGAAGATGTGTTACATTGATGTTGGTGATATCCTGCGTATCAATCTTCTCCCGCATGTATTGAATTGCTTTTTCTGTTCCACTTGCTATTTCATGGAATTCGGCGATTTTTAATTCAAAAGAGCTCAACGTCATGCCAGTCTTATCCTGTTCATACATCTCTGTCAAAAACTGAATTGCTTTTTCAGGATCCCCATTCTTAGCATATATAGTTGCCAATTCTTGGTAGTAGTACTTACGATTCGGTTGAACTTCAAGGATTTTTTCAAATAGTTCAATTGCCGCTTCTGTTCTTTTTTCCGCAAGACATCGGCGTGCGACAGCTATCGTAAATGCATTTCCATAATATCTACCAATAGGTCGTATAATCTCTCTTGTTAACGTAATCAGTTCATCTAATTTGTCTGAATGTACAAAAGCACCTATTGCATCTTCATAGTTGTAGTCAAGTATGGATGGATCTTTTTTGAGAAGTATTTTGTAGTGTGGGATTGCATCTTTAGTTTGACCGCTTCGCTCAAGCATCTGGACATAACGGAGTCGGGTGTTAATTTCCTTTGGACGTAGTTTGAGTGCTGCTTCATAAGCTTCTGAGGCTTTTTGTATCTTATTTGTTCCTTCATAAAACATAGCTAATTTAAGCTGTGCATTGAATGACGTTGGGTTATTCTGTGCATCCTCAATAATCTTGGTTTCCCTTTTCTTTTTTTCCTTTACATTACCAACTAAACTATTCGCTTGATTAAAGTTCCATGTTGACATCATACGTCCATATTGATCAGGTCTATTAGCGAATTTTAATGCGCGTTCGGCTAATATAGCGGCATCCTGTCCCCTGCCAAGGTCCGCCAGATGGTCTCCGAGGTACATCAGAAAGTTTGGGTTTGCCTGAGTCATTGCCAAGGTCATAGCTTTTTTGGCAGCAGCGATTGCATATTGCGTGAAACCCGATTCTTGAAGGGTGATAGAGAAGTCGTAAAGTTCCTGTGAACTGATAGGAGAGTTTAAGAGGTTGTTCATGACTTCACGCAAGGTAATTGTATCTCCCGTATGTATGGCGAGTTGGAATATCAGCTCGTAGTATTGTCGACGGTTTCTCGGCTCAGACTCTGCCAGGTCTTCAAGCATGGTTAGCGCAACCCTGTATTTTCCGCTTTGAATTGAGATGTAAGCAATGTTCAGTTTTAACGTTAGGTCATCTGAAAATTCATTGTGGAGCGTAGAGAGAATCTGCCGCGCCTTATCATGATCTGCATCCCACCAATAGCAGTAACTGAGTGCTAATCCAGGATAGATACGGTCTCTACCTTTTGCGGTGTCAAGTTGTTTTTGCAGTTTTGTGTAAAGTATTTCCTGTTGATTCCGTATCCACACCTCACGGAAAATCGATTTAAGGTAGTTCAATCGTTCAATAGTAAAATATGCTGTTGGTACAGGATAAGAGGAGTTGATAGGATTATAATAACCGTAGTAATAGTATGTTGACTGTGCAAGTGCAGCAACACGTCTGGGATTTATAGTAGTGGGTTTCGTTCTTTCCAAGAAAATCCAGAAAACGTCAATTGCTTTATCAATTGCATCTTTTTCAATGTAAGAGTCAGTGATTGCTTCAAAGAGTAATCTATAATCCCTTTGCCGCTTTTGTGATGGTGTAGGTAGATTCATTAGGATTTTTTCTGCAATGTCTGTCCTATTACCTAATATGAAAGCCCTCACTAACGTGCTGCTTACTGTAAGGTCTGTGTTATTATCTTCATCAATCTCTTCTAATAGTTTTATTGCGTCCTCTTTTTTCTCTTCACTGAATAGTTTAATGGCATATTCTGCAAAATATTGAGCCCGTAGCGTTGGCACTAAACCGTGTATATCGTCTATTGCTTTCTTTACGGGTTCGTAATTTAGGTTATCCTTCAATAGCAGCTGCAACCGAAGGGGTTGATATGCTAAATCATTGGGTGAAATATCTATCAACTTTTCTATGACAGTTTGCGCCTTTTCTTTCCGCTGTATCAAAGTATAGAATCGTGCTAAAGTCTCAAGTGATTGGACATCCGTTGGGTTTGCTTGAACATTATCTTCAAAATGTTGAATGAGTTCAGTTAGTTTTCCAATCTGCTGTGCAATTGTAGTTAGATGCACGAGTGCACCTACTTGTGCTTCTTCAATAGTTTTCGGCACCCATTGCACATTTCTTCCAGCAAAAGTCGGTCTACTCTGTATTTCACTGATAGTATTTTGAGAAATCTCGAATTTGTTAAAGGCGATACCTGGGATGAAAGAAGCGTTATAGATTTCACTATATCTTGTATCTTGTTTTGCGGTATTTTCTGCCGGTTCGGACATATCCAGTATGCGGTGGAAGAAGGTCTGTGCGCGTTCTGGTTCATTCATTCCAACTAACAACACACCCAACCTGTAAAGTGGCAGATGTGCGTCAGTTCCAGAAATCTTTTCAGATGCGCGTTCGAGAACAAGAAAAGCCTCTTCGGACAATCCGTAGCGTAGTAAAAGTGCAGCGAGTTTCACTTCCGCCTCAAGTGTTTGGTTCTTTGCGTGAAGTAATTTCGTCCAAGCTTGTATTGCTTCCTGTTCACGTCCAGCATCAAACAGTAACTCACCCAGTTTCTGTTGGTGATCTGGGTCTGGGGCAACTTTCACAAGGCGTTGTTGATATGTCAGTGCATCTTGTATATCACCTAAATCGGAACTGATTTCTACTAATTTGGATAGGAGTTCAGGGTTTTCACGTTGTTTGTTTAGACCTTGGGCTAATTGGAAACGTGCTTTCGGCAGGTCCCCTTCCTTATGATGAATTTCAGCAAGCGCAAGGATAGGTGCTACCCAGGAGGTGTTTGATTTTGCTAACTGCTTCAGTTTTTCTTCAAATTCATCACGTCTACCCATGTCATAATATACATCAGAAAGCGGTTTAACAAGAGCAAGTTTGTCGTGAATAGTATCGCTTAAGTTCCAACATCGCCAATACTGTGCAATTGCTTCCTGAAGTTTTCCTGAGAGTTTATAGACCTTTGCTAATTCTACCCGCGTATCAATCACTTCTGGTCGTAATCGGATTGCTTGTCTCAAACTGTCTATAGCGGCATCATAGTCTTTTGACTGCGTGGCAATTTGTGCCAGAAGTTTGTGACCTTCTGGATTACGAGGACTATTTGCAATTACCTGTTTTGCAGCAGTTGTTGCTGATTCATAATCTAATACATCTAAATAAGACTTTGCGATATTTGCGTGGTATTCACGAGCGTTTGCGCTGTCTATCTCAATGAGTTGGATGTAAATGGCGTTTGCATCATCCCGTCTACCTTGGCGATTGTAGACCGTAGCAAGCCATCGGTTCACACCGACATCATTCGGTTTCAATTTCTTGGCATTCAATAGTACTTCCAATGCATAAGTGATATTACCCAGTTTGAGATACATTTTTGCGATCTGTTTTTGATGTAAGAATTTCTGTTCAGCAGTTAAGTTCTGTTTCTGAAGTTCAGTTTCCAGTTTTTTGATATTTTCTTGAAGTGTGCCTTGTCTTCGGTAAAGCTCGATTCTTTTGTCATCCATTTTTTCAGCAAAAAACGCATTAGGTGCAAGTTTCATTGCAGCAGTGTATTCAGTAAGCGATGCATCATAATTTCCACTTTCCAAATAGTATTTTGCTAAAGACTCACGATATTTGTATTCTTCTGGCATCAGCTCAACTGCTTTTTCAATGGCGTCGGCAGCTTCAGTCATAAAATGTTTTGCTTTTAACAGTTGAGCAAGTCGATCATAATTTGCAGCGGTTGCTTTTTCATCTGCGACCATCTGATTCCATGTCTCAAGTGCTTTTTCTCTGTTTCCTTGTCGCAGGTAAAAATCGCCGAAATATTCAATATAATCCAGATTGTTTGGTGCAAGTGAGATTGCCTTTGCATACTGACTTTCCGCATCATCTATCCATTCATGTCCTGTATATATTTCTGCTAAAATGAGATGTGTCGTTGGGTTGTTAGGGGAACGGTCAATCATGCGTTGATATACATTTTTTGCTTTCTGCTGATCGCCAATTTGCAGATACAGCTCACCGAGTTCACGGTAAATCCCGAAATCGTCCGGGGATTGTTCGCTGAGAACTTCGTATTCAGCGGCAGCATCGTCAAACTTTTCAATGTTTCGGAGTGTTGCTATAAGATTAAGTCTCAGATTTGTGTCTGTAGGTGCAAGTTCAATCCCTTTTCTATATGTGCTGATACCATCTTCGATCTGTTGGTTTTCAATATATGCTGCTGCAAGCAAAGCAAGGAGTTCAGGTTCATTTGGTGTTTCCTGAAGTTTTTCTTGATAATAATGAATGAGCCCTTCCCAATTACCATCTGCGGCAAAAATGCCGATGATACGGTGTTGTAGGTCTTTACGCAGCCAATTTCCTGGGACTGTCAACGACAATGCCGCATCAAAACTCTCTATTGCTTTCTGAAAATCCCCTTTCGCTTCATGTATGTTACCGATTTCCCTGTGACTCAAACAGACTCTATAGGTATCCTCTTTTTTCAGTTGGATAATGGCATTGTATTGTGATATTGCCTGTGAAAAAAGTTCTTGTTCAACGAAGAGTTCAGCGATTTCAATTCGGGCAAAGATGTCATCAGGATCAAGTTCGGTGGTCTTTTTCCATGCTTGAATTGCCTCATCAACTTTATCGCGCTGAAAGTATGCATATCCAAGTGTTTTATATATTTCGGTTAACTCTTCTGGTGGAACATTCTGTTCTTGTCCAGATAACTGTGTTGCGGTAATCAAAGCTGGGATAGCTTCTTCACTGTTTTGAAGTGTGGCATAGAACTTACCCAATGCGAAATGTGGATAGTAGTTTTCAGGGTTGAGTTTCACCGCACGTTGATATGCCTTTACCGCATCAATGTCTTTACCAAGCCGTTTATATAGGTGTCCTAAAATGAGATGAAGGTTAGGATCGTTAGAATTTGCTTGTACTTCTGCCTGATAATCGTTTAGCATTACTTCTAAACCAGAACCTTCAAGGTAAAACTGGTAGACGCGGTCAAAAGTACTTCCCTCTTTGGGTTTTTGGTAAAGTAGCTGTTTATAGCGTTGTATGATTTTCTCATCATTTGTAACATCTTGCGCGATACAGATTGTAATTACAGAAAGTTCCAGTAGAAAAAGGCATATAGAACAGACAACAATTGAAATATATCCTCGTTTAGACATTCATAAACCTCCACATTCACTGATTAAATCGTACAATGTAATTGTAGCAAGGATTGATAGGAATATCAACCAGAAATCTGTGGGGGTGCGTAAAGTTTTTGTCATTAGAAGCGTTAATTGGAGAGACGGCATACGGAGAGTGCCTACTACTATTAAGATAAAACGGCACACGGAGAGTGCCTACTACTATTAAGATAAAACGGCACACGGAGAGTGCCTACTACTATTAAGATAAACGGCACACGGAGAGTGCCTACTACTATTAAGATAAAACGGCACACGGAGAGTGCCTACTACAATATTAAGAGAAACGGCACACGGAGAGTGCCTACTACTATTAAGATAAAACGGCACACGGAGAGTGCCTACTACTATTAAGATAAAACGGCACACGGAGAGTGCCTACTACTATTAAGATAAAACGGCACACGGAGAGTGCCTACTACTATTAAGATAAAACGGCACACGGAGAGTGCCTACTACTATTAAGATAAAACGGCACACGGAGAGTGCCTACTACTATTAAGATAAAACGGCATACGGAGGGTGCCTACTACTATTAAGAGCATCGGATAGCCTAACGTCAGTTTGATAAATCATTTCGGGTGTGTTCACTAACTCCATTTTCGTATCCGAGAGGCATGAATTGTGGCACAAACTTGCAATTGGTGGTATATCTGCCGCAAACTGGAAAGTTTGCGCTACATTTGTCAAACTCCCGTTTCTGCTGGTTGTTTTCATTTTACTGCAAATTCATTATGTTTTTCTTGTAACTTCATGATAAATTTCCTTCTTAAAAAATGTTACGAATTTCGTACAATTCGTAACATTGGTAAATTGGCGTTGCGAGCAGTGACTGTATGGTTGCATAAGGGTTAAAATTGGGTCTTCAAAAATTTTTTTCTTCTGAAGCGTGTTTCCTTTCAAAATATTACCATACGGTAAGAAATGTCTTACCGTGGTAATATTTGGTATATTGGCTATGGTGTTAGTAATTGTGTATTATTTTATATTTTATTGTAAAAACGTTTGAGGGTAGCTTGACACGAATTTTGGGAAAGGATGGAAGAGGGAGGGAAGATTGGAAGGGTGGAAGAGGGGAAGGAATGTCACTCTATTTGTCTGAATCGCGGAAGGCACGGAGAACAATGCACAATCTAACAGAATGTGCTACAAAAGAAAGGCACAATCTAACGGAATATGCTACACTTCAGTTACACTTCAATTAAATTTCTTGACAAAACTATCATAATATGGTAGCATATACATGTATGGATGAGTCAAATAAACTGTTTCAGATTCGGAGAAATAGATGAACCAAAAATACAAATCAGTTTACTTTCCAGAGCATCCGGGTGAAACATCTCAGGAAAAATCGTTAACTTTGGCATTTGGAAAGAAAACAGAAGATCTTTATGAACATATTAAAGGACTTTCGAGTGCTGAACTTCGTCAGTTATTAGACGATGATTATCAAACTCTTGTAGCAAAAGCTAAGTCGGATGACTTGCCATTAAACACCTATTGTCTTCGCCAATTAAGACAATCTGTGAATTTTATTCGTGAACCCGCCTTTCAGTTAAGACTGCCGGGTATGAAGGAAAAGACAGGATTATTTGATCCGGTAACTGTAACTTTCAAGAATGGACGAAAAGAACCTTTTGCTCGGTGGTACCCATACTTAGAAGGATATTCGACTCAATTTGTAGAAGCAATCTTGGAAAGGTATGCCCCCAACGCTCAGAATATTTTAGATCCTTTCGCTGGAACTGGAACTACTGCTTTCACTGCATCGCAACTGAACAAAACTGCTTACTTCTGCGAAATAAATCCGGTTTTACAGTTTTTGACATTAGCAAAAATAAAAGTTAGAAGATTAAATTCATCTCAACGAACTACTTTAGTTCAAGCACTCGGGGAAGCCAAAGAATCTATAATGGAACTTGATAATTTTCCACGGGATCCTGCTCTACAGCAAACTTACGAAGCAACTTTTGAAAGCAGTATATTCTTTGATGCCCCTGTTTATGACCAAGTTTTGCGACTTCGATCATGGATTGATGAAGTCACCTTTGAAAACCTAATCTTAGCTGATCTTATCACTGTTGCCGTGCTATCATTACTGGTACCTGTGTCTCGGATGAAGCGATCTGGTGATTTGAGATACAAGACAGCGAAGGAGCTTGAGCGGCAAACATTACCACTCATTGAAGGGATTTGCCAAAATATTAATCAGATAATTCATGATCTACAAAATGAATGCAACGGACTGAAAACTGAACCTTTGTTAATATGTGAAAACGCGCACGCCTTGAAGCATATATCACCTATTGATATTGATACCGTAATCACAAGTCCACCTTATGTCAATGGAACAAACTATTTTCGTAATACGAAGATAGAATTGTGGTTCTTGCGTTGTTTAAAAGAAAAGAAAGATCTGACAAGGTTTCGCGCTTTGTCATTAACTGCTGGTATAAACGATGTGACTGTTTCAAAAACTCCCACTCTATCTCATCCCGATGTACAGAAAATTGTGTCAAAACTCGAAAAGCATGCGTATGACTCCCGTATTCCGCGCATGATAGCAAGTTATTTTAGTGAGATAACAAGTATATTTAAGGGTATTCTATCTCATTTAACTCCCGAAGCGACGGTCGCAATTGATATTGGCGACTCTTGCTATGCGGGGATTCATGTTCCAGTAGATAGATTGTTGTCAGCGTGTTTGCAGGATCTTGGATTCACCCAGATAGATCAAGTTCCTCTTCGAAAACGCAGATCCAGAGGGGGAATGTTGCTGGAACAGTCGCTGCTTGTTTTCAAACAGTGTTCCAAACCAAAAAAGAACACTCTTCAAAAACAGAATGCGCATTGGCATGCCGGTTGGCAAGGTTTCAAACTAAATCTACCACACCAGAAAATGCCTTTTACTAAAAGGAACTGGGGACATTCACGACACTCCTTGTGTTCCTATCCCGGCAAGCTCAAGCCATCAATTGCTCACTATTTGGTACAGACATTCGTTCCAGAAGGTGGAAAGACTTTAGATCCATTTGCTGGTGTTGGTACTATTCCATTTGAAGCATCGCTTGATGGAAAACATGCTTACGGTTTTGAGATAAGTCCAGCAGCATTTGCGATTGCTAATGCGAAAGTTCAACAACCTACAACACAAGGTTGTACGACAGTTATTAACAAAGTTAACGATTTCATTAATTGCCATTCGGTTACTGATGCAGAGTTTGCTGAAGTAAATGAATTAGGATTCAATGGTAAAATAGCGGAATATTATGAGCAACAGACCTTGAGAGAAATTTTATTAGCGCGACGCTACTTTCATAAGTATCCAGCGGAGACACCCGAAGATTGGTTTGTGTTAGCCTCGTCGCTTCACATTTTACATGGTAATCGTCCGTATGCGCTCAGTCGACGATCTCATCCGCTTATTCCTTACAAACCTACAGGTCCTTACGAATATCGTCCGTTGATCAATCAACTACGCGCGAAAGTACAACGGAGTCTTGTTGAAGATTTGCCGCTAAGTTTTAAACCGGGAAAGATATTTTTTCAAGATGCAACAGACTGGTGGCCTAGAGAGGTTGATCAACTTGACGCTATCATTACTTCCCCGCCATTCTTTGATAGCACTCGGTTTTACGCTGCAAATTGGTTACGGTTATGGTTCTCAGGTTGGTCTGCCAAAGATTTTCAAACATGTCCGACAGTTTTTGTTGATGAAAAGCAAAAAACGAGTTTTGATACATACGTTCCAATTCTTCGTCAAGCAAGAGAACGACTCAAATCTAATGGCGTGGTTGTCCTGCATCTTGGAAAAAGTGTTAAATGCGATATGGCGGGTAATTTACAAAAGCTTGGTAAACGGTGGTTTCGCTCCGTAGATATTTTCAATGAAAGCGTTTCTCACTGTGAAACTCACGGAATTCGTGATAAAGGAACAGTTACTGCTCATCAATACCTTGTTCTGTATTAACATCCATTTCCTGATGAATAACTTGTTGATACGCTTGATCTGCTTGGCGTACCCATGCAGACGAAATGGTTGTTGAATGCTTTTAAAATGAATTCGAGACATTCACTGTCCAAACACTGAAAGCCTTTGAATACCACATCACCCATACCAGAAACATGTTCTGCACGAATCTGAGTTAATTTTACGACTTTTGTATATGGAGTGCGTCTTGGCATTATCCACCTCACAATTTGTTGACTTGAACGATAATGACTAAATGTAATTGTAGCAAGGATTGATAGGGATATCAACCAGAAATCGATGGCACTTCAACTTACTACACTATAAACCTGTACCAAAAATATCACTATTCTCGTTTTATTTTGAGATTATGGATTGGAAAATTGTTGGTTGTGTCCTATACAAATTTTTCTAATATTGAGAGAATCCAGTCCCTGATTAAGTTCACGTGGATACATCAACAAATTCGTTTATTTTAATCTAATTTTAATGGCTTTTTATTTTCTTTTTAACTGAAATATTTCACTAATTTTTCATTGCTTTGTTTGGCAATTTCTGTTACAATACAAGACAATAAAATTGTAAAATAGGTTAATACGTAATTCATTCAAGTGTAAATGTAGGAGGAGTAATTTATGGCTGCTGATAATATCAAAGACCTTGATGAAGCAGCACAAAACTTGAAAGAAGGTGATGGAACCGGACTTACCTTTGCTCGCCATTTTACGAAAAAATCGGTTCATCCGTTTGATGAACTGGAATGGGAAAATCGTGATTCTGCGATCTATAATGAGAAAGGTAACGTCATATTTAAACAGGACCAAGTTGAAGTCCCGTCTTTCTGGACCCAACTTGCGACTGATATTGCTGCCTCAAAATACTTTCGTAAAGCAGGTGTTCCTGATGTAGAATCAGAGAGCAGTGTACGTGAATTGGTTACTCGCGTTGCACGTACACTTCGTCGCGCTGGTGAAGAAATCGGCGGATATTTTGCTACACAGGATGACGCAGAAACGTTTGAAATGGAACTCACACATATTCTCGTTACACAACGCGGTGCCTTTAATTCACCCGTATGGTTCAACTGCGGTTTATTTCACGAATACGGGATTAAAGGCGGCGGCGGGAACTATTATTGGGATCGTGAAGAACAGAAAGTAAATACAACGCAAAATGCATACCAGTATCCACAGAACTCGGCTTGTTTTATCCAAAGTGTAGACGACTCATTGGATTCTATGCTCGATCTTCAAAAAGCCGAAGTGCGACTTTTCAAATACGGTAGCGGAACAGGGTCTAATTTTAGTAAGGTTCGGGCTAAAGGTGAACACCTCTCCAGCGGCGGTGAAAGTTCCGGGGTTCTTTCATTCCTTGAAGGATTTGATAGGTGGGCAGGTAGTATCAAGTCTGGCGGCACAACACGTCGTGCCGCAAAGATGGTCATTTTAGATATGGACCACCCAGAGATTGTCGATTATATCGATTGGAAGATGAAGGAAGAGGAGAAGGCAAAGGCACTTATTGCAGCAGGTTATCCAGCTGATTTTAACGGTGAAGCTTACGGCACCGTCAGTGGACAGAACAGTAATAACTCGGTAAGAATTCCTGACATCTTTATGGATGCATACCTACAAGACAAACCTTGGCAAACAACCTATCGTGTGTCAGGCGAAGTCTCCGGTGAATACCAAGCAAAGGAATTGATGGAACAGATCGCTGAAGCTGCATGGGCGTGTGCTGACCCAGGTGTGCAATTTGATGATACAATCCAGAAATGGCATACCTGTAAACAGACAGACCGCATATATGCAAGCAATCCGTGTAGTGAATATCTTTTCTTGGACGATTCTGCATGCAATCTCGCAAGTATCAATCTTGTCAAGTTTCTCAATGATGATGACACTTTTGACATTCAGGGTTTTAGAGCAACTGTTCGCGTGCTTATCACAGCGATGGAAATCATCGTTAGTCTATCTTCATATCCAACCCCGAAAATCGCAAGACGTTCACATGAATATCGTCCGCTTGGACTCGGTTTTGCAAACTTAGGGGCAATGTTGATGCGGTTAGGTATACCTTATGATAGTCCCGAAGCGTGCAGCTATGCCGGTGCTATTACCGCTATCCTAAGTGGACACGGTTACTTAACGAGCGCAGAAATCGCCAAAAGTATCGGTACTTTTGCAGGATATGCTAAAAACCGTGATTCTATGTTAGGTGTTATCAACATGCATCGTGATGCAGCATATAAGATTGATGCGACGACATGTCCAGCAGATCTGTTTGAGGCAGCGCGCAAAGATTGGGATATCTGCAAAGAAAAAGGAGAAATCTGGGGATACCGCAACTCACAGATTAGTGTGATCGCACCAACCGGAACAATCGCACTGCTAATGGACTGCGATACAACAGGTATTGAACCGGAATTTGCACTTGTCAAATTTAAAAAATTGGCAGGTGGCGGGTATATTAAAATTGTCAACCAGAGTGTCCGAGAAGCATTGGAAAAACTCGGATACATACCGCAACATATTGAGACAATTGTTACACATATCGTCGGCACAGGAACACTTGAAGGCACACCTTTTATCAATCCTGAATCTCTCAAGTATAAGGGATTTACAGAAGAAGATATTGCGCGTGTTGAAGAGAATTTACCGAGTGCGTTTGACCTTAAACTCGCCTTCGCACCAGGGTTCCTCGGCGAAGAATGTCTTGAAAGATTAGGTATAACTGCTGATAAAGCTGCAGCTGAGGATTTTGATCTGTTGACATATCTCGGTTTCAATCCGAGTGAGATCGCAAGTGCTGAAGAGATTATTTGTGGTACAGGTACTGTTGAAGGTGCACCTCATCTATCATCAAAACATTATCCTGTCTTTGATTGTGCAGTTCAATGTGGTAAGCACGGCACGCGTTTTATTCATCACATGGGACCGCTCAAGTTGATGGCAGCGGTACAGCCATTTATCTCTGGCGCAATCTCAAAGACTGTCAACATTCCTCATGAAGGCACAGTTGATGACATAAAAGAACTTTATGTCGAAGCGTGGCGACTTGGCGTGAAATGTCTCGCAATTTATCGTGATGGTAGTAAAGGTAGCCAACCGCTTTCAACGAGTAGCCAACAGGACGCACAAGACGAATCCACTGAACGTCCCATCAGAAGACGGCTTGCAGACACCCGAGATTCCAGAACACACAAATTCAGTGTCGGTGGACATGAAGGGTATATGCACGTCGGATTTTTTGAAGATGGCACACCGGGTGAAGTCTTTCTTACGATGAGCAAACAAGGATCAACGATCTCTGGGTTGATGGATTCTATTGCTATCCTTATCTCTGTAGCATTGCAATACGGCGTACCGTTAGAGTCGTTAGTTGATAAGTTTAGCCATGTCCGGTTTGAACCGTCAGGGTTCACGCAAGACCCCGATATTCCGATGGCGAAATCAATTGTTGACTATGTTTTCCGCTGGCTCGGTAAAGAGTTGCTCCCAAAAGAAGCGCAAGAAAAGGCTGCTGAAGTCCTTGAGTTAGATGAACAGATGGCGATACCCGCGGATACACAATCCCATGCACACGGCAATAATGGAGAAACAAATCCGTGGGCAGATCGTGAGAAGATCATAACGCTCCGACACGGAGATGCACCACCATGTCATGAATGTGGTACTATTATGATCCGTAGTGGTATCTGCTACCGATGTACCAATTGCGGTGCAACGAGCGGTTGTTCATAATTCTTCACTATCTATAATACCTTTAGGACTTGCACAACTTAGGTGACGGGTTGTGTAAGTCCTAAAATAATTAACCTTCATTTAGCAGTCAATGTGTAGAAATACACGTCATTTAGCACGGGTTCTCCATCTCAGTTTTCAAGGTTCAAGAGAACCTGTGTAAACGCATCTATATCTGATGCTTGGGCAGCGACTCGGTGTAAATGATCCAGACGTTGCAGATCGTCAATGGTGCTGAGAAAAGGTTTTAGTTTCTCTGCGACATCGGTTTTAAACCTGACCTCTAACACTGTGAGGATTGCATCAACGGCGTGTTCTTTTTTACCTTGTTCAATCCCTTGTTCAATCCCTTGTTCAATCCCTTGTTCAATCCCTTGTTGTATGCCGCGTTGTATCACGGTTTCGTAAATAGGTGATTCTTGCATAAGTGCCTCCAGTTTACCATCCTGAAAAAATTCAGGTGGATGAATTAAACCCCCAAATACAGAGAGGGCATATAATGTGCCATGATGCGTATTATACACTCCATATAAGAAAAATATCAAGGAGATGCTTTGCGAAGGGTGTGTAAACTTTTTGTCACTTTATTTGTCTGAACCAGAACTTTACACACCTCTGAAAGATGGGTGTGTATAATTATTGTCCGTTTTTTGTCAGAATCTCGGATTACGCGGATTACGCAGAATGGTTTCTTGTGCATTTCAAGTTTATTCTTACAAGTTGGCGTTGATTTTAACATAATTCCATAGGCACCAATTTAGTACAGAGAATGATAATGAAGGATAAATGTTGTATAAAGAAGCACAATCAAGGATGAATGTGGCAGAATACGCGTTTGGTATTCTGCATTAGATATATCAAGATGGATGGGGTAGAGGAAGGGGAATGAGGGAGGCATGGGGTGGGAGGAAGAAGCACAATCTAACAGAATGTGCTACAGGATAGACATAGCACTCCGCTGGAGTGCAGTCTGTTGACAATCCTTTTTCTATAGACATATTGCTCCGCATGAAGTTAAAGTATTAAATTGGGTAATACGCGGGCGGGGAAACCCCGCCCCTACGAAACCTTACTCCTACGATGAGTCATATCAGTAGAATTACCTGATTATTTATTTAATCTTCATCTGGAGCAAGGGTTTAGCGATCCTTTTTCTTAAGTGACAAAAACTTTACACACCCGTAGCAACTTGGGTCAGAATATTTGATGTTGACATACTACACGCCAATTTGTATTGCCTACCGAGCACAATTTATGGTACCCTTAAGAGATGCTTGAGTTGAGTAGATGATCGCGTCCTGAAATCAGGATGAGGAAAGTCCGGACTCCACAAAGGGCAGGATGCTGGGTAACACCCAGGAGCGGTAACGCTATGGAAAGTGCAACAGAGAGTAGACTACAACGTTTAAAGACGGTGTACAGGTGAAACGGTGCGGTAAAAGCGCACCAGTCCATAAGGTGACTTATGGAGCTCGGTAAACCCCATCTGGAGCAAGGTAAAATGGGGGACATTCAAAGGTGTGCCCGCCTCGTCCCCGGGTAACCGCTTGAGGTTAATGGCAACATTGATCCCAGATGAATGATCATCATATACAGAATCCGGCTTATTCTCAACTCAAGCCAATCTATTGTTCCCCAAACAGATGTTGTTATAACGTGAGTTTGATAAATCAGAACAAATAACTTACGTAGGTTGGGTTGAGGCACGAAACCCAACATTTTGACCCATTATAGAGCAATACATGTTGGGTTTCGTGCCTCAACCCAACCTACAACGCATATTGCATTTAATTATCAAACTCACGTTGTTATAGTAGACCGAGATTATTCATTGCTTTCTGTCTAAAAAATAAGTTATAATACATGATCGGACACAATATGATAAAACAAAGATGAAAAGGAAAGTTATTTTGCGTAAAAAATCAGTCTTAAGCAACAGATACCTATTTTTGCCAATTTTTCTAATGGGATTGATGGTGTTTGTTGTGCTGAAACCGGGTTTCAGTGAAAAAGATACATCAGACTTTGCTGATAAAGGTGTCCTATTCTTAGAACAATACTGCTACAGTTGCCATTCTGGTGATCAACCCGAAGCAGCACTCTCACTTGATACTATTGAAGACAACGAAGCGTTACTGAAGAATCACGATGTCATAGAGAGAGTTTTAGACATGCTAAGGACACACCAGATGCCACCAGAGGGGAGTGACCAACCCCCCGCAGAAGAGATGCAGACTTTTTTCCAGCATGTTGAAACTGCAATTGAAGAAGCAAGTCGTCATGCAAAACCGGACCCAGGTCGCATAACCGTTCGTAGACTAAATAGAGTTGAATATAAGAACAGTGTTCGCGATCTGTTAGGCGCAGATTTTGATCCTACCGAAAACTTCCCCGCAGACGATGTGGGACACGGATTTGATAATATCGGTGATGTCCTAACAATGTCACCGCTACTGATGGAACGATACCTTGAAGCTGCGGAAGCAATTGCTACGCGTGTTATCATATTGAATCCGCCTAAACCATCCACAAACTACATTAACGTAAAGTATCTAAATCCGCGGCATAAAGATGTTCCTGATGCACGTTATCGTGTCCTTGATCCGAATGCAACAGAACCTTGGAAATCAGGTCCATTTTTTACACCTGCGCGTCCTCTCAAACTCTTAGCCGATGCTGAGACATATTTACGCGCTACGCTTTATGCTGAGACAGACAACGAAACAGACAACGGAACAAATACCGAAACACCGGTTCAGGTCGCGCTATTCATTCAAGGTAAGGACCTGGAAGATGTATCCCCCCAAGCTGAACTTGCACGCTTAGTCGGTTACGACACTTCCACTAACAATAGAATCAAGATCCTCAAAATCTTTGATATCACTGCACGTGATCCCAAAAAACATCAAACGGTTCGGTTTCTGGTCTCCGGAATTGATAATATTGACAACGCGGGAATTGCGATGGTTAAACCTGAACACGGTGAGCCACAAGCAAAACTCCAAATTCGTGCTATCACATCGGTAGGACCTTTGGAGACAAGACCTAAATCGCATCTAAAAATATTAGCATGCACACCAGACATTCCACAAATAGACCAGACCCGAGAAGTGCTAACACGTTTGCTACGCAAGGCATATCGGCGTCCACCGACAGAAAACGAGGTAGAACAGTTGACGCAGTATGCAGAATCTATCCAAGCGGACGGTGCTAAATGGGAAGCGAGCATTCAGCAAGCAATAAAGGTCATTCTCTGCTCACCGAAGTTTCTGTTTAGATTAGAGTTAGATGATCGTCCACAAACTGACGAACCGCAACCCATAGATGAATGGCATCTTGCTTCACGACTTTCGTTTTTCTTATGGAGCAGTATTCCAGATGATACGTTACTTGAATTGGCTGAGAAAAATCAACTGACTGAATCACTTGATGCACAAGTACAACGGATGCTGGCAGATCCGAAGGCGAGTGAATTAGCACGTAACTTCGGAACACAATGGCTACAAATTCAGAGGTTAGATACCGTTACACCTGACCCCGAACGTTTCCCAAGTTTTTCTAATAAACTGCGTGCATCCATGTTGAAAGAGACAGAACTGTTCCTGGAATCAATCTTCCGTGAAGATCGGAGCATCGTTGATATACTTGATGCGGATTATACCTTCCTCAATCAACGCTTGACAGGACATTACGGTATCTGGAGAAATGCAGATGGCGAACCCATTAAAGGTGAAGCATTTCAACGTGTTGCTATAAAAAACCCTATCCGTGGCGGTATCCTGACACATGCCAGTGTCTTGACGGTAACGTCAAATCCGACTCGCACATCCCCAGTCAAAAGGGGTCGTTGGGTTCTTGAGCAGATACTCGGTGCACCGCCGCCGCTACCACCACCAGATGTTCCTGAATTAGAAGAGGATCATGAAGCAATTACTGGCACTACTTTACGGGAACGACTTGAACAACACCGGGATGATCCGAGATGTGCAAACTGCCATGCAAAGATGGACCCAATTGGATTTGCAATGGAAAACTTTGACGCAATCGGAAAGTTCCGCGAAAAAGATGGTGAACTCCCTATTGATACTGCAGGACAACTACCGGATGGCACATCATTTCAAGGGATAGATGACCTAAAACAGATTCTCATAAACAGAAAAAAACAGTTCGCTAAATGTCTAACAGAAAAGATGTTGATTTACGCTTTAGGGAGAGGTTTAGAATACTACGACAAACCGACTGTGGATCACATTGTCACACAGCTTGAAGCAAATGACTATAAGATTTCAGTATTGATCACTGAAATTGTGAAAAGCGATCCGTTCCGATTACGACGGGGTAAAAAGGAAAAATTATGAAAAAAATAAAAAACATCAGGATACTAATCTTCGCTATCGTTGCACTTCAGATAGGCTGCCTTTCAAATCTACAATTCAAACCGCGGAATAATGATCCTAAGTTTCTGCTCGGACAAGATTATTTTGTCCGTTTAGATTCTACGTGGACTACAGAACAGGCAGGTAAACTTCTAAAGATTTTTAAGTCCATATCACCAGAACAGACTGTACAAACCTCTATATGGACAATACGCGATGTCAACTTAGAAAATGATATAAAGATAGAAGCACAAGTTGGGCATAGGTCCATAACAATTAGTAAAGATGTATTGGTCGTTGATGAGTCTCAATCTGCTACGATATCCAAAAAACGACTGTTTAAAGCTGTAGCGCAATTCATCACAGAAAACGGAACGAACAGACCTGCAATAAAACGGATATTACATGAAAGGTACGGTATAACTGTAGATGTGTCTTCAAATGTTAGACAGACTGTGATGTTGCCTGCATACGCTGCACACGAGAGGACTTCAAAAGCCTTTTCTGCGATTGATAACGAAGACTTAATGTTATTTATATCGATACTTGAGGATTTTCCACAAGCACTACATAAAATGCCGCAATTAAAGTATGTCGTATGTAGAGATGAAGATATAGGCGATGGTGCTGCAGCTAAAGCATGGACCACCAGCAGTTTTATTGAATTTAAGAAATCTGTTCTTGACACTGCATCTATCAGCGAAATTCAAAAAATATTGGCACATGAAAAATCACACTTTTTATGGACGCATCTGCTTCCGGTTCAACTAAAAGAGGATTGGATTGAACTTGGAGGTTGGTATGAAGATAAGGGAAGCGAGCATGGGTGGTCAACAAATAAAAATCGGGCAGAATTTGTAACGGACTACGCTTTTGAGAAGAACCCGAATGAAGATATGGCAGATAGTTTGGCATATTATCTCGTATATCCTGATAGGCTCCGTGCCTGTAATATGGCTAAATATAACTTCATTCATGAACGGATCATGCAAACCTACGGCAGTCGTTATATCTCTCCAGATATGTTGTCAGGCAGACATTGAGTTTCGAGTTTACCTCACCTAACAGTAGCAGTGGTTATAATTTGAGCGGTTTATGTGCTATCGCTTTCTATTAATATATTTGAGTTTGCAGAGAGGAGATACATGAGGTTATTTACACAGTTTCTTGCCATAAGTCTTTTTGCTGTCATACTATTTACGGGTTGTGATGGAGGCATGTCAAAACCTATTAAAAATGTTATTCCACCACCAAAGACACCGACAAATTTAGAAAAGGCAACCGCTGACATGGCAAGAGTCAATCAGCGGAGAACAGAGTCCCAACAAAAAGCAGATACAACCGGAGATTATACGGCAGTATTCATCGACTCCGAGAACATCCTAATAGAAGAACTCGATTTTAGGAAAGCTTTCTGGATAGAATTGGTTGACATATTTCGATCCGAGAAAACTGATGATGCCACAGTTACGGATGGATACGACAAACTACAAGATGCTTTCGCAAAAAGGTTATCTGAAAATACACTTGGGCAGTTTTACTTTGAATATATCAGGACATTCGACCCGTTAATCGTTGAATATCTGCGATTGTCTTATGTATATCCTACCCAGAGTGAAGCAGAACTGCTGGCACATTTCAGAGAATCTGTCAGAAATGACACGGTTTCCATCGTATTCCCCGAATATTTCTAATATGACTACGCTGAGTGTATCAGTTTATTGCATCCATGATTTCTTGTGTAATTGTGTCTACTGATTTTTCGTCAACACTTATGACCTTCGTAAAATACCCTTTGTTTGCCAACATTCTTAGATATTGAGATCTCCAAACGTACTCCTGCCTCATGAGTTGTACGTATCCATTATCTTTTCCGTTGTTTCGTTTTAACAGTCTTTCATACTGCGTCATCTCGGACAGCACGTCCAGAAAGAAGTGTTTGCCTTGTTGAAAGTACTGAACGTCAATGAGATCACATTTTGAGAACCTTTTTGTATTTCTCGGATCTAAGTATCCATCAGGAAAGAGTATGGCAGATGCATATTCAACAATGATAACAGTCCCTGTTTCCTGTTGATTTTCTAAATATATTTTAAATTCACGTTTGCCATCATAGATAATAGAGTCGGGTATATACGTCGTTAGATGTTCTGCTACTGTCGTCTTTCCTGCCCCCTGTACGCCACTCAATGAAATTATGTTAGATCGCATCTGTGTCCCTCCAGCGATTTCGACGTTTCAATTCCCATCAAACGGGGATCGTTTCAATGTATTTTCCAAAATAGTATTGTTCCATCATAACTCAGACTGGCGAGTGTACTGCCATCCGGTGAAAACGCAACGGATTGGATACTCAATGTATGTCCTTGTAGGGTGGTTAAATGTGTTTTATTATGAATATCCCACAGACGCACTGTATAGTCTTCACTCCCTGTCGCGAGGATGGTGCCATCTGGAGAGAATGCAGCTGAGGTGACTTCATCCGTATGTCCTTTAAATATAGCAATACTTTCTCCTGTATTTAAGTCCCACAATTGCACTGACTTTTTTGCAGCCAATGTGGCGAGAGTACTACTATCAGGTGAACACGCTACAAAAGTGGCTGGCGTACTAAACTTTGATGAACGCAAACGAAATTTGCCTTTACGTTCCCATGAATGTGCATTCCACAACTCCACTCTACAACCCATCCACAGAGAACATACGAAAGTGTTGCCATCTGGAAGATATGCAACATCCGTCACAGTATTCTTAAGACCTGTTAGTGTGGATATATGATCTCCTGTTTGAGCATCCCACAACCTCACAGTTTTGTCATCACTACCGGTGGCGATAGTCTTTCCATCCGGTGAATAAGTGATTGCGTTTACATATTTCGTATGACCGGTAAGCGTATTGAGAGTATGTCCAGTGTTAACATTCCACAACTTTGCTGTTTTGTCATAGCTGCCCGATGCGATTGTATTCCCATCTGGTGAAAAAGCGATACTTCGGACATGTCCTGTATGTCCCGAAAGAACCATTTTCGGTTGTGTTGTGTTCACGTCCCACAACTGGACATTCAGGTCATCATCTCCGAAGGCAATCGTCTTACCATCTGGAGAAAAGGTTATACCTTCACCTCCCGCGTTTATATGTCCTGTAATTCCATCTTTCTGTTGACCGGTATCAACATCCCACAATTGCACACCATAATCATTTGGAATAGCGATTGTCTTTCCATCTGGAGAAAATGCTACGGAAATGGACAACCTCTTTTGATCTCCAAGTATAGTCTTGCGTATCTGTTTCCCTGTTTCTGCGTCCCATAGACGCACTGTCTTGTCTGAACCTTCGGTAGTAATAGTATCACCATCTGGAGAATAGATAACAGTCTTTACAGCTGCTGTATGTCCATTGAGGGTGGTGATATGTTTTGCTGTTTGGGTATCCCACAACCAGACAGTCTTATCTTCACTTCCGGTAGCAATAGTATCACCATCAGGTGAGAATGCTATGATATCTACATCTTCAGAATGTCCTTTTAGTGTTTTCTTATGTTTTCCTGTGTGTGCGTCCCACAAACGGGCAGTGTAATCTCCACTTCCAGTAGCGATAGTATCTCCATCAGGTGAATATGCTATAGAACAAACCCAATCAGAATGTCCTTTTAGTGTTTTCTTATGTTTTCCTGTGTAAGCATCCCATAACATTACTGTATGGTCTGAACTTCCAGTAGCGATTGTTTTTCCATCCGGTGAAAACGCTAAGCGACCGACTGGTCCTGTATGTCCTTCAAGTGTTGTTATGTGTTCTCCTGTGGTTGCCTCCCATAAACGCACCGTCATATCGTTGCTGGCACTTGCGATTCTACTACCATCCGGAGAAAATGATACGTATCGCACTCTATCGGTATGTCCTGCTAAGAGATCAAGTTCTTTTATTTGCCCTGAACGTGCATCATATATCCAAGTACCGATAATACCTGAAACTGCAAGTCGTCTGCCATCAGGTGAGAATGCAACATTCCCTGTTAACCAACCTTTACCAATACGTGCTTTTGCACCATCGGGTAATCCCCATTGTGTATAGTCCACTTGATCCGTGAAAGCCTGATCTGATTCCTGACCGTCATTGTTATCTGTACCGATTGTATCTGACCTATTACCTTGCAAGATTCTGAGGTTCTGTTTTTCATCTATATTCTGGACGATTTGTGCATCAATAAGTTCTACTGACATAGCAGCCTCCAAATTCAGACTGTAGGGTTGCTGGTATCGTGCCAATCTTCTACTACCCATTCCAAGCATCAACACAACTAAGATAAAACTGGAAGCAGCCATCAACCAAGGAAGAAAAGGATTGCCTCCTGATGGCGAAACAGGATTGAGATGTCTAATCTGTCTGATGATGTCCTCAGTTAAGTTTGGGGCAATCTGAAAATTGCTGAGTGCTTCTCGAATCATCGGTTCATCCTTCTTCAGGCGTTGTCTTGCCCGACTAAGGCGACTTTTGATTGCGCTGGTAGATACACCTAAGAAGCGACTTATTTCTTCACAGGTCATTTCACTAAAGTAATGCAGAACCATCACCGTGCGTTCACTCTCCTGTAGTTTTGAGAGCAATTTATGGACGACCTTACGTTGTGCATCTATTCTGACTTTCCTGTTTTCATCCGCAACATATTTGGAATAGGCAGTTTCATCCAACATGTCAATTTCTGTATCACCCAGTAATTCCATTTGCTTACGATTTTTTCGTTTCCATTTGTAACATAGACGTGAAGCAATAACATACAACCATCCAGCAAACTGTTGCGGATTCTTCAAAGTATCCAGTTTCTGATAGACTTTAAGGAAGGTATCCTGTGTTATCTCTTCAGCGACATGGAAATCACCAATAATTTTCCAAGCGAGGGCATGAACCTGTCTTTCGTACTGTATCACCAAGCTGGTAAAAGCAGAATCATCCCCTTCAAGAATACGGTGGATAAGTTCAACGTCATTATGTTTCATCAGGCACCTCAACAAAAGAAAAGATTACATTCATGTGACTTCAATCATAGTGACGCGAGTAGGACAGAAAACGGTCGCATAATTCTTCTATTTGAAGTGTAGCACATTCTGTTAGATTGTGCTTCTCTTTGTAGCACATTCATCCTTGATTGTGCTTCTTTCTGCAACTACCTTATGCGTCAATTTAAGAAGATAAACACAATCTAATAGTAACCTCAGTCCCGCCAAATGCCAAACGCGCATTTGGCGTTGATTTGGTAGGGACGATATGTTTATAAATACCGTCGCATTACATATCGTCCCTACGGGACTGAAGAGAGGTGGGGTACACATTTTTCTATAAACATATCGTCCCTAATGAAGTTAAAGTATTAAATTGGGTAATACGCGGGCGGGGAAACCCCGCCCCTACGAAACCTTACTCCTACGATGAGTCATATCAGTAGAATTACCTGATTATTTATTTAATCTTCATACGGGACTGAAGACACTACCTCAACGGACTTATCCTTTAAATTGATATTTTCTTGTGCAATTAAGAACCGCACTTACTGTGATTATAGTTATTACTTTTCTAAATACTATTCAGTCGATTTAAAACCATAGATCTCAATTTCCCGAATTCTACCTGGTATATGCATTGATCTACTTTGATTGGTTATTACTGTTCTATCGAGTCTTCCTGACCCTAATAAGCTATCTGTTCTAAGTGTTTTTTGTTTTTGTGCTTGTAGATGGGTCTTCAATATACGAATTTTAATCTGATGTGTATAATATGGCATCTTAAGTTTGAGATCAATTACTTTAGACATTACATCCCGCATCTCTATGACACGATGCCAATCTTCACCTTTTGTAATTTTACCCTTATCCACGTATATAACAAAATGCTCTAAATTGTCCGAGTGAAGTATAATCCTATATAGTTTTTTCTTTTCTGGCAATGAAACAACCACTATAGAATCATTTCGGACAAATTCAGCATTATTTTTATTTAATCTATACACTGTATCGTTTGAGGTAAACGCTGCTTGTCCAATAGTTTCAAGATCCCCATCAATCATTTGCGGATCCGTAGATTGCACACCATCCATTAGTGCATAGTTTTCACTCCATTCTTGAGCTGAGAAAAGAGTGCTACATCCGGTAATCATGAGAGGAATACATAAGAGAAAAAGGGGGTTGAGAAATTTATTTGACATAGTTAATCCTTTTTGTAACTGAACCTACAAGAATTGTCTGATTCTAACGCAATTCCCAAAGGAGGATTGTTCCATCGTAACCTCCACTTGCAATCGTACGACTATCAGGGGAAAATGCAAGTGAAGATATGCCTCCAGTATGCCCTTTAAATCCTGTCAAGTGTTGTTCTTTGTGTCTACTCCATAGTAGTATCGTTCCATCTTGAAAACCAATTACAATTATGGTACCATTTGGTGAAAATAGGACTCTGTTAGCACCCGATTTGGGCATTGTTATCAAAGAAACTTCTTTATCCGAAGCAATATCCCATAGTTGAAAAGTGTCCTTATCCGTTACGTTTGCTATGACCTTGCCATCTGGAGAAAATGCCAGATCAATTGATTTATTTAAAGAACTTTCAAGTAATCTCGGAACCGCATCTGATTTAATTGACTTTAGATCCCACAGACGGAGTGTCCGGTCATTATCTACTGTAGCAAGCATTGATCCATCAGGTGAAAATACAACTTTTTTTACCTTATAAGATTGTTCGCCAAGGTCACCCTTTTTCTTGCCAGTTTGCTGATCCCATAAGACTACTTCCCCATCATTCCAGTCAATCGTTGCCATGAACTTACTATCTGGAGAAAGTACTTTGGAATCTAAATCTAAAGCATTGGTTCTTCTAAAATGTACCTTAGACTGAGCCTTTCTTGTTTGTGTCTGTAACAGACGTTTTCTACCTTCCCATACACGTATTGACTCATCCAGTCCCGCCGTTATGATTGAGTGACCATCTGGCGTATAAGCAATAGACTCTATCTCACTATAATGTCCTTTTAGGGTAGCCTCACATTCTCCAGTCTTAGCATTCCATAAGTAACCTTCACCACTCCGACTGCCTGAGGCAATTGTTTTCCCATCAGGAGAATAGGTTAAGCAGGTTACCCGTGAAGTATGTCCTTTTATAGTCGTTCTATGTTTCGCTGCCTGTAAATCCCACAGCATAATTGTATTCTCAATTCTAATATCATACATATCACCAACAGTCGCAAGCGTGTTGCTATCGGGAGAAAATGCAACTGAAGTAACTAATCCACTATGTCCTTTGAAAGTCCTAATGTGTTTTTCTGTTTGTAAATCCCAAAGACGAATAATGCTGTTACCACCGACAGCAATAGTTGAACCTTTTGGAGGAAACGCAACTGAATAAACAGATCCTAAGCCTTGTTCTGTAATTGTATTCTTGAGACTACCAGTCTTGGCATCCCAAAGTTTCACAGTACCGTCCCAGCTGCCTGTAGCGATAGTTTTTCCATCGGGTGAATACCCAACGAAGAGAACATTTTCCTTATGTTCGGTTAGTAATGCATTGCTTTTTCCTGTTGAGACATTCCACAGTATGACCTTCCTGTCTGAACCAGAACTTGCGATTGTCTTCCCATCAGGAGAGAATGCTAATGAAGTAATGTCTTTCTCATGTCCTTTAAATGTATCTACAGATTCACCAGTGTCAATGTTCCATAATTTTATCTCAATTTCAATATCATTTATATCTGCATTAAGTCCAATTGCAGATGTGATTGTCTTTCCATCAGGAGAAAACGCTAATGAAGATATTGCCCATTTATGTCCTGTGAGTTGTTTTTTCTGTTCTCCCGTTATACTGTCCCATAAAAGTATCGTTCCGTCTTTTCCTCCACTTGCCAGTAGTTTGCCATCATGTGAAAATGTGATGAAAGTAACTTCGCCTGTATGTCCTGTGAGAAGCTCAAGTTCCTTTTCTTTCCCTGGACGCACATCATAAATCCAGATACCAATAGAACTGGCAACCGCAAGCCGATTACCATCTGGAAAGAAAGCTATATTTCTAGTAATTTCACCTTTACCAAGGCGCGCCTTAGCACCATCGGGTAGACTCCAAGTCGTATAATCTTGCGCAATGGTATTTGGTAGGATTAGTAGAAAATTGAAGAGAAGTGTTATGAGGGATAGCCGTACTGTTTTCATGGATGTCACCTCCACGAAGGATTGATTCTGCTATCTATTATCTGTGAAACCGGCGTTCTAATTCATCACGTCCCATTTCAATGATAATCGGTCGTGAATGTGGACAATTGAAAGGATGTTTTGCTTCCGATAACTCGCGAACGAGGTTGATCATCTCTTTAGCATCTAAAGTATCACCAGCTTTTACAGCAGCACGGCATGCAAGCGTTATCAACGCATCATCTATCGCTTTAGGTAACGCGACTTCACCGTGCGGTTCTTCGGGGAGTTTGTCAAGTAAATCCGTTATTGTCTGTGCAGCGACGCGCGTGGGTAACGGAGCTGGCATGGCACGGATGAGTATCGTATTACCGCCGAATTCTTCCAGTTCAAAACCGAGTTTCTCAAAAATATCACCATGCACCTTAAAAACGGTAATCTGTTGTGGTGTTGCCTCAACAGTAACGGGAAGTAATAATCCCTGCACAGGGATTCCATCTGACTTAAGTTGGTTTACGAATCGTTCATAAAGCACACGTTCCGCAGCGACATGTTGGTCAATAAAATAGATTTTATCTTCACCTTCAGCAACAATATAGGTCTTGAATAGATTTGTTTTCAACTCCACATTCTCAAAATCAAGAAGTTTGAGTTTTACACCTTCTGGGATGGACTGCTGTGGCGGTTGCATTACGGTTCTGGGGAGTTCCGTAGTGGGTTGACTACTTTCGTCAATTTTTTGTTCAACATCAATAGGGGCAGATTCAATTGTCTGAGTAGGTACAACTTCCCTTGGGGGTGTTTCAACTCCTTCTACATTTCTATCTGTAGAATTAGTGGGTTGTGTTGTAGATTGCCGTATGAAGCTTTTTCTTGTCGTGTCAATATGTGCATTTCCAACCGGGACATCTTCAGTATGGGTTCTTTCAGGTGTTCGATCTACAGAAGTTTCAATTTTCGGTATAAACTTCTCTTTATTTATGACATTGCGAATCATTTTCACGATTCCGCTGAAAATCGTGCGTTCATTTCGGAAGCGCACCTCTATCTTAGCAGGATGGACGTTCACATCAACCGTATTCGGTTCAAGCGTCATGAAGAGCAGTGCTACAGCGTGGCGGTCCTTCTGAATTGTCGCGCTGAGCCCCTCTTTGAGTGCCGCAGCGAGCATACTGCTACGAATCGGACGTTGATTCATGAAAAAGAGTTGATATTCTCTGTTAGATTTGGTAAAATCAGGTTTTCCGAGCATACCAGAGAGTTTGAAATCTGGCAGTTCTTCACTGAATTCTATCAGGTTATCTGCAAATTCTTTACCATATACCAATCTGGCACGTTCCAAGTATGAATCGCATGCCCGAACATCCAATATGGATCTACCGTTATGAGAGAGGACAAAATGTATTTTTGGGTGTGCTAACGCAGCCCAGGTCACCTGTTTAGTGATATGATTCAGTTCAGTTGTCTCAGTCTTCATGAATTTGAGACGTGCCGGAACATTGTGGAAAAGGTTATTTATAGAGATGTGTGTACCGGGAGAACACCCACTCTCCTCAACGGACCGGAACACACCGCCATCAACACTAATCTTTGTGCCTTCAACAGCATCTGCCGTGCGGGTGAGGAGTTCAAACTGTGATACAGAGGCTATACTTGCTAACGCTTCCCCACGGAAACCGAATGTGTTAATATTTTCAAGGTCTTCTATGTTATTGACTTTACTGGTTGCGTGTCGTTCTAAAGCAAGGAGAGCGTCTTCACGTTCCATACCGGTTCCGTTATCCGACACACGAATAAGACTCTTACCCCCTGCCCGGATTTCAACTCGGATGCTTGTGCTTTCGGCATCTATTGCGTTTTCTATGAGTTCTTTTACGACAGATGCAGGACGTTCAACAACTTCACCTGCAGCTATTTTATTCGCCACATCTGCTGAGAGGATTTTAATTTTTGGCATGTTTTTTGAACCTTGTTTTTTGGACGTGAATTGTCATTATAGCAATTAATTCTTGGTTTATTTTAGCATAAAAAAGGGACAGATGTCAAGTACAATAAATTGTAGTTCCAGAGGCATTCAATTGTTGATGTTTGCTCCCAGAAAAGTTAATGCTTCTTCAGGTCTTGCTGCAAAGTCAAGCTCCAACCTATCATTGTTGTCATCTATGCGATCTTGTGTAATTTCTGGATATGAAGGAGCGTACAGCGTATCTCATAAATAGTCAGAAGATTGAAAATAAGACTTTTACAAAGTCCGCCTTTCTGTTATAATTTGAAGTAAAACTATAAATATGGAGATGTTTACATGGAACTGAGCAATAAAGAGTGGGAAATTTAGGATTTGTGCTCTGGCATGTATAAAAATGTTGATTAAATATTTATGAGGTACGCTATACTTATTGTGAACAGTTTATGGGAGATAGATTATGGAATATGTCAATTTTGGTAAAGCAGGTGTTAAAGTCAGTCCACTTGCGTTGGGATTAGGATTGAGGGGACAGTCTGACGAAAACGATGCACAACGGTTGATTGAACACGCTATTGATAACGGTATCAACCTGATTGATTGTGCAAATATATACGGTCCGATGGATGACCGGGCAAATATTGGTCGTTCAGAGGTCGTTCTCGGTAAAGCGATCAAAGGGAAACGGGATGATGTGGTGATTACTTCTAAAGTGTGTAGCCACCTCGGACAGGGACCAAACGATTACGGGTTATCCAGATACCATATCATGCGGGAGATAGACCGTTCATTGACACGTCTCGGCACTGACCATATTGATGTCTACCTGATTCATGTTCCTGATGACACAACGCCGCAAGAGGAGACGATCCGTGCGTTAGATGATCTGGTGCGTTCTGGTAAAGTACGCTACCTCGGCTGTTGCAACCATCAGGCATGGCACGTTTGTAAAGCACTCTGGATTGCTGATAGCATTAACGCTACTCCGTATATGTGCGTACAAAATATGTATAACCTGCTCAATCGGGATTTAGAAACTGAGATGTTTGGATTGGTGCGGGAAGAAGGTCTCGGTGTGATGTGTTATAGTCCGTTATCGGTTGGGTTATTGAGTGGTGCCTATTCTCCTGATGAACCACCGCCTGCTGGTTCGCTTTGGGAAAGACGATATAGAGACGAATATGATCGGCGAATGGCTGGGGCAACAGGTAAGGTAATTGCTACACTTAAGAGATTGGCAGACGAGTTAGGTAAAACACCTGCACAACTTGCTGTGGCATGGGTCGTATCTCATCCTGAGGTTACCGTTGCTATCAGTGGCAGCGATACGATTGAACAGCTTGATGACACCCTCGGTGGTGTGGGTTGGGAATTAGATGCGGCTATTCGCGAGGAATTGGATGAGGTGTCTCGCTCGTTTGTGCGTTTGACTGCGCCGCCATTTTAAGTTCATGTATAGTGAACTTTAGAATTTTCATGCTTCCGACTTCAACTCAAGATATATTTCATTCTTATGACACCGCGCGGCATATCTCAGACACGCGTGAATATCTGATTTGGTTATATGTTGGTAGTCCTCAAGAATCTCTTCTTCACTCACGTTGGACGCGAGTAAATTTAGGATAAACTCAACCGATAAGCGAGTTCCTTTGATAATCGGTTTTCCTCCCAGAATTCTTGGATCCACAGTGATTCGTTCCATTTTAATTTCCTCCAATATATTATTATAGCACATCGGGAAGTATTATTGGTAATAATAGATTTTTTGACCGATAGGTATCAAATTTAAGGTAATCATTCAGACGTTAGATCCCACAGCAGCAAGGTGCCATCACGACAAGAACGGCACACGGAGTGTGCCTACTACCTTGAAAGAGCCCATAGCAGTAAG
Source organism: Candidatus Poribacteria bacterium (assembly GCA_965205065.1). Taxonomy (GTDB): domain Bacteria; phylum Poribacteria; class WGA-4E; order WGA-4E; family WGA-3G; genus MSPOR6. The sequence continues at coordinate 2,106,008 of CBDBFT010000001.1, forward strand.
GTGTCATCCCGACAAGAACGGCACACGGAGTGTGCCTACTACCTTGCAAGAGCCCATAGCAATACGGTGCCGTCACGAGAAGAACGGCACACGGATGAAGTTTAAATAATTAAACGGGTAATTTCTTGTTTGCATAATGCAGGTACACCATTCTGCTGGCGAGGTTTCCTAACCTCGCCAAATTACCCAAATATTTTCTTTAACTTCATGAGTGTGCCTACTACCTTGAAAGAGCCCATAGCAATACGGTGCCGTCACGAGAAGAACGGCACACGGAGTGTGCCTACTACCTTGAAAGAGCCCATAGCAGTAAGGTGTCATCCCGACAAGAACGGCACAAGAACGGCACACGGAGTGTGCCTACTACCTTGCAAGAGCCCATAGCAATACGGTGCCGTCACGAGAAGAACGGCACACGGAGTGTGCCTACTACTTTGCAAGATCCCAGAGCAGTAAGGTGCCGTCACGACTCCCGCTTGCAAGGGTTTTGCCATCTGGACTGAAGACTGCTGTATAAACCAATTTTGCGTGTCCTTGAAACGTCTTCAGATGTGTGCCGGTTTGCACATCCCATAAACGGACAGTGGTGTCTCTACTTGTGCTTGCAAGGGTTCTGCCATCTGGACTGAAAACAACGTCCCACACACCATCTGTATGTCCCGTGAGTGTCTGAATGTGTTCTCCAGTCTGAACATCCCAAAAACGTACTGTTTTGTCATCACTTGCACTCACAAGGGTGCTGCCATCCGGACTGAAAACGATGCCGATAACCGACTTCGCATGGTCACGCAGTGTCCGTATAAGTTCCCCTGTCTGGACATTCCAGAAACGTACTGTTTTGTCATCACTTGAACTTACAAGAGTCTTGCCATCTGGACTGAAAACGACGTTATTGATACTTTCCCTATGATCTGTCAATGTCAATAGAAGTTTTCCCGTTGCTACATCCCACAAACGCACATCAGTATCTGCGCTTCCAGTTACAAGGGTCTTGCCATCCGGGCTGAATGATACACACCTGACCAAGTCGCGATGCTCTGTCAGTATATGTAGAGATGTCCCTGTCTTCACATCCCATATACGCGCTGTTCTATCCCAACTTGCAGTTGCAAGTTTTTTCCCATCCGGGCTGAACACGAGGTCTACGACATCAGCCTTATGTCCTTTAAGTCGCATCAGTTCTTGATCGGTTTGCGTATCAAACACAGGCACAGTCTCATCCCACCCAGAACACGCCAACATAGAGCCTTCCGGACTATATACAATGCTCCTGACACAGAAGGCATGATCTGTGATTGTCTGACGAGTTGTCCGAGCTTGCACATCCCATACGCGGACAGTGCTGTCACCACTCCCAGTTACCAATGTAGAGCCATCCGGACTAATCGTTAGACTGGTAACCTTCCTCGTATGTCCTTTTAGCGTTTGAAGCGGTGTACCGGTCCGTGCGTTCCACAAACGCACGTCTGTGTCAAAGTCCATTGCTGTGCTTACAAGGATTTCACCATCTGGATTAAATAGTACGTTAGTAACCCTTCCTGTATGTCCTGTGATAGTCCGAAGATATTTACCTGTCTGCACATCCCACAGACGAATAGTTTTGTCCATACTCGAACTGGCAAGTGTTTTTCCATCTGGACTAAACGATACCCTACTGATAGCAGCGGTGTGTTCTGTAAGAGTTTGAAGTGCAGTACCTGTTTGCACATCCCACAAACGCACAGTGGAGTCCCAACTCGAACTTGCCAATATAGTCTCATCTGGACTGAACGCGACGTAATTGACCCTATCGCTATGCCCTACCTTTTCCATATTTTCTGCCTTTTCCATATTCCCTATAAGTGTCCGTATGATTTCACCTGTTTGCACATCCCACAGACAGATAGCATTATCATCGCCTGCACTTGCCAATAGGGACCCACTCGGACTGAAGACAACGTTATTAATACGGCACGCATGCGCTGTTAACGTCCGGACCTGTGTTCCCGTTTGCACATGCCACAAACAGATGGTCTTATCCCCGCTTGCACTTGCCAATATAGACCCATCTGGACTGAAAGATACGGTCGTGACATCAAGTGTATGTCCTGTAAGCAGGTTAAGTTCTTTAGTTGTCTGTGCATCGTATAACCAAATTCCGATGGCACTTGCTACTGCTATAATCTTTCCATCAGGTGAGTATGCTATCTCAGGCGGATTTAGGACATCACTTATCCTTCCTTTGCCGAGTCGTGCTATCGTTCCAGCGGGTAATTTCCATTGTGTGTAATCTTTGGAGACGGAGTCTGAGTCTAAAGTATGTAATGTAAGTGAGATGCGTGTCTTTTTCATAATGCGGTTATCGTTGAATTGGAAGACGGCACTCGGAGAGTGCCTACTACTATTGAATTGGAAAACGGCACTCGGAGAGTGCCTACTACTATTAATGCAAGTTTCTAATGCATATCTATAGAAAAGATATAGCTGAGAATTGTTACCAAAATGTAGGTTGCAACCAAGACCACACCAAACGGACGTTTTAACTGACTTCCCGACACAAAAATTCCAATTCGGAAGACGATCAGAATAAATACCATTGCAGGAAAAAGGAATTGGAAGAACTTTCCGGATGCTTGTAGACCGATAGGTGTGGCTGCAGCAGAAACGCCTGCAACGAAGAGAACATTCAAGATATCGGCACCGATGATGTTTCCAACTGCTAACTCACCGTGTCCCCGCCGAACTGCTGTGAGTGCTGTTACAAGTTCTGGTAATGAGGTGCCAAACGCAACTAACGTTGCGGCAATGATCTCCTCTGGAACATTAAACCTTATTGCTAACGTCTTCACCGTTGGGATAAGGATTTGTGCAGAAACAACGACTATCGCTATTGACCCGATAAGTTTAAATAGTGTGAGAACTGTGTTTGTTTCTTTATGTTCTATTTCTTCATCGTGTTCGGAAGTGCTTGTTATTGCACCAGCCCAACGGATAGACTGCCACACATATAATCCTAAGAGAACGATAAAAACAAATCCTATGTATTGATGTAACGTGCCACCGTTACTAAAGACTTTTGCTGGAGATGACCACGGTACACAGACTAATACCATGAGTATTCCCGCACTTACCTGAACATTAGACAACCGTGATGCTAATTCTCTATTGAACGATAAGGGAGCAATCAGTGAAGCCAGACCTAAAATTAGTCCTGTATCACAGATAATTGATCCGACAGCGTTTCCGAGTGCAAGCCCCGGTTCACCTTGTATCGCTGAGAGTACGGAGACTGCTGCTTCGGGTGTTGTTGTACCGATACTTACGATCGTTGCCCCGATGACTGCTTTTCCTAATCCCCATTGTGTTGAGAGTGTTACAGCTTCATCTACGAGCCAATCTGCGCCTTTGCTGAGTGCTATAAGCGAAGCTATGACTATTGTCAATAGGAGTAAGAGGTGAAGATTTCGTATCTTAAACTCTAACCAATCTGCTTTTATAAGTCTTGCCAGTTCTGCTATTGCATCTCTATCTTGAATTAGGGTATGGAAGTCTGTGTCATTGAATATTGCTTGTAATCCGTTATTTTCTTTTAAAAGCGTTATGAATTCTTCATCTATTTCATCTCCTAACGTCTGTAAACCTTCAGGATTCTCGAAAAACTGAGGTAAATCCTTCTGGATCAACGCTGCATGAATTTCTGGTTCCTTTAAGTTCTTTAGAAGGCTCGGTAGAAGTTTCTTTACACTGTTCTGTTTTAAGGTGTCATTATGCTTTTCTAAGATTTTTTCAACAAGTGAGGTGTCTTCACCGTAAACTGAGAGGATAACTAAATTATTGCAAACACAAAATAAAATAAATAAACAGGTGACATAAGTTCGTTTTTTCATTACTTCTCCGTGTTAAAACTGATTATAAAACCTGATGAATAGATTATCACAGATAGTTGGCAGAGTCAAATGAATTTGGAAGGATGGAAGGCTGACCAGGATTTCAGGATTTTCAGGATTTGATCAGGATAAGAGGGAAGAATGGAAGGCTGACCAGGATTTCAGGATTTTCAGGATTTGATCAGGATAAGAGGGAAGAATGGAAGGCTGACCAGGATTTCAGGATTTTCAGGATTTAATCAGGATAAGAGGGAAGAATGGAAGGCTGACCAGGATTTCAGGATTTTCAGGATTTGATCAGGATAAGAGGGAAGAATGGAAGGTTGACCAGGATTTTCAGGATTTTCAGGATTTGATCAGGATAAGAGGGAAGAATGGAAGGTTGACCAGGATTTTCAGGATTTTCAGGATTTGATCAGGATAAGAGGGAAGAATGGAAGGCTGACCAGGATTTCAGGATTTTCAGGATTTGATCAGGATAAGAGGGAAGAATGGAAGGATGGAAGGTTGGGAAGGGGGAATCGGGGGAAATAGAACTGTTCCTGCTGTTTATCTATCTTGGGGAATATTGGCATATTGCCTGTAGCACATTTTGTTAGATTGTGCTACGAAGCCCATCAATCTGTCAGATAGCATTTCTGCATCGGATATGTATTTATCAGTCTGTAGCACATTCTGTTAGATTGGGCAACGAAGCACCTCATTCTGCCAGATAGCCTTTCTAACTTGAATATGGATTCATCTATCTGTAGCACATTCTGTTAGATTGTGCTTTGAAGCCGTCATTCTGTCAGATAGCCTTTCTAACTTGAATATGGATTTCATCTATCTGTAGCACATTCTGTTAGATTGTGCTTTGAAGCCGTCATTCTGTCAGATAGCCTTTCTAACTTGAATATGGATTCATCTATCTGTAGCACATTCTGTTAGATTGTGCTACCAAGCACCTCATTCTGCCAGACAGCCTTTCTAACTTGAATATGATTTTATCTATCTGTAGCACATTCTGTTAGATTGGGCAACTAAGCACCTCATTCGGGTGTGTAAAATTATTGTCACCTTTTTTGTCAGAATCGCGGATTATCGCGGAGGACACGCCCCAGTTAACATAGATGGCATAGATGGGCGCGGAAGGGGTTTCTGGATCATTATATGACTTTGATCAGCTACAAAGAAGCACAATCTAACTGAATGTGATACAAAAGAAGCACAATCTAAATGAATGTGATACAAAAGAAGCACAATCTAAATGAATGTGATACAAAGACGCACAATCTAAATGAAGATTAAGTTATTAATTGGGTAATACGCGGGCGGGGAAACCCCGCCCCTACGAAACATTACTCCTACGATGAGGCATATCAGTAGAATTACCTGATTATTTATTTAATCTTCATACAGAATGTGATACAAAAGAAGCACAATCTAAATGAATGTGATACAAAGACGCACAATCTAACTGAATGTGATACAAAAGAAGCACAATCTAAATGAAGATTAAGTTATTAATTGGGTAATACGCGGGCGGGGAAACCCCGCCCCTACGAAACATTACTCCTACGATGAGGCATATCAGTAGAATTACCTGATTATTTATTTAATCTTCATACAGAATGTGATACAAAAGAAGCACATTCTAAATGAAGATTAAGTTATTAATTGGGTAATACGCGGGCGGGGAAACCCCGCCCCTACGAAACATTACTCCTACGATGAGGCATATCAGTAGAATTACCTGATTATTTATTTAATCTTCATACAGAATGTGATACAAAAGAAGCACAATCTAAATGAAGATTAAGTTATTAATTGGGTAATACGCGGGCGGGGAAACCCCGCCCCTACGAAACATTACTCCTACGATGAGGCATATCAGTAGAATTACCTGATTATTTATTTAATCTTCATACAGAATGTGATACAAAAGACACACAATCTAAATGAATGTGATACAAAGACGCACAATCTAACTGAATGTGATACAAAAGAAGCACAATCTAAATGAATGTGATACAAAAGATGCATAATCAGGGATGCATGTGCTACAATCGGTTTAACGTTTTACCTGTTTCAACCGACCCCACGTAGTTGCCAATTTTCCACGGGCTTCTACAGCAAGATGTTCAATCATGCCGAATTCCATGATAGATTTTACCTCATCCTGTGTCAAACCACGTTTCCACACATTCAGTTCATCCATCAACCCAGCAAAAGGACGGTTATTGTCAATATTATAACCTACACGCGCGCCTTGTCCCCAGTCTCCAGCGATAGGTGTGTCTATTTTTGCTTTCTCTTTACCAACCTGTTCACCGTCAATATAGAGAAATGCTTCACCCTCTTCACGGCTAAATGTTCCAGCATAATGCACCCATTCGTTTGCTCTGTTTTTACCATTTCTGATATCAAATATCGTATTCCCTCCAGAACTACGATTCAGCCAACGGTAATTACCATCACCACGCGCCTCTGGATGAACCAACCATGTATTGTCCTGTGCACGAGCATTAAAAATTGCCATATCCGTAACCGCATTAACATGTATCCAAGCAACGACACTCATCCCTTCAGTCGGAATATCGTCAGGATTAATGTTTGGACCATCTAAATCAAGAAAACTCCCTGATGCAAACTCAGCTGCTTTACCAAATTTCCCATCGTTAGACTGTGTTACTTTTCCATTGATTTCACCATCGTAACCACGTCCAGATTTCTCAATAACACTGTTCCCGCTAAACTCTTCAAAATCGAAATAAAGCACCAAATCTGGGTCCAATACATCTGCCTACAGTCCATTCAATTGTGCTAACAAAAGCACACATAAGAAAACAAAAAAAGTACGTTTCATTTTTACTCCTTAATGTATTTTGAATATCATCTAATTCTATTTTTTTAACTTTAAGAGTTTAACATTTTTGTTCTGCTTATGCCAATGAAAGTGCAAGGATATTCCTGATTAAAAATGATCCTTGTATTTCACCAAGGCATTGTGTATAATATTCATATCTAAGTTTCCGCTTTTTTCGGAGAGAAATCGCATGATCTCACCCATTGACTGGGCAATAATAATCGGTTATATCCTTTTCGCACTTGGACTCGGTATCTATTTTTCCAAACGTGCTGGAAAAGATATGAACGAGTTTTTTATATCAGGACGAAATCTACCATGGTGGTTAGCTGGCACCTCTATGGTCGCAACCACATTTGCTGTTGACACACCACTCGCTGTGACAAAGCTTGTAGTTGAAGACGGCATTGCAGGAAACTGGCTATGGTGGAACGCAGTTCTCAGCGGCATGTTGGCAACCTTCCTGTTTGCCCGCCTCTGGAGACGGTCAGAAATCATCACAGATGTCGAGTTTACCGAACTTAGATACTCAGGACCATCCGCAAGTTTTCTCCGCGGGTTCCGCGCACTCTATATCGGACTACCGATAAATTGCATTACGATGGGATGGGTTATCCTCGCAATGCAGAAAATCGTCGTGCTTGCACTGAACTTACCTGATACTACATCTACAAAAGTCTATGTAGTCTTGGTATGCCTCCTAATCGCAGGAATCTACTGTGCGTTATCAGGTTTCTGGGGTGTTGTGATGACAGACATTGTCCAATTCGGTATGGCGATGGTTGGTTCAATTACACTCGCAATTATTGCTGTCAACAAAATCGGCGGAGTCGGTGTCATAAAAGAAAAACTGGTGAACATATATGGAGCAGAAAACCAGATACTAAACTTTACACCCGATTTTAGTGCTGGTAAAATGGCTATCATAACGTTTGGCGTGTATCTCGGTATGCAATGGTGGGCATCAAGCGGCGTAGATGGCAGCGGATACATTGCACAACGTATGTTCGCAGCAAAGAATGAGAGACATACTCTCCTGGCTACGTTATGGTTCAACATAGCACATTATACACTCCGTCCGTGGCCCTGGATACTCGTTGCATTAGTCGCAATGGTCGTCTACCCAAACTTAGAAGACCCAGAAGCAGGTTATCCAATGTTAATGTTGGATTATCTACCTGTCGGTCTTCTCGGATTGATGTTAACTGCTTTCTTAGCAGCCTTCATGTCAACAATTGACACACACCTGAATTGGGGAGCATCCTATCTCGTTAACGACTTCTATAAACGATTTTTTAAACCTGAAGCAGACCCGCAACACTATGTCGCAATTTCCAGATTAGCTGTTATCCTCATTATGATAGTTGCCGGTGTAACCAGTCTATTTATGGATTCCATCACAGGTGCATGGAAATTTTTAATCGCACTGAATGCGGGTATCGGACTCGTCCAGATTCTAAGATGGTATTGGTGGCGAATAAACGCATGGTCAGAAATCTCAGCTATGTTAGCAGCCTTAGTCGCCTCTATTGTTGTGTTCACGTTACCGCAAACCAAAGGTGAAGAGCAATTTGCACTACAGATGTTGATTATCGTGCCATTCTCAACAGTGGTATGGGTGATTGTTACATTTATCACTGCCCCTGTTTCTACAGAAACTCTCACCAAATTTTATAATAGGGTTAAACCGAGCAAAAGAGGATGGATGTTAATCGCAGCAGAAATTAAAGAGGAATCAGACGATACTCACGGACAACAAACTTATACAGAAACCGGAACACCAGCATTGGTTAATTGGATAATCGGCGTTATCTTCATCTATGCTTTCCTATTCAGTATTGGCAAACTGCTATTAGGTTTTACCGCTATAGGTTTGTTCTTTCTATCATTGGCAATTATATCAGGTTATATCATGTATAAGAATCTACCACGTGAAAAGAGAAAACAGACGTATAAGAATCTACCACCAGAAAAGAGAGAACACAATTGAAAAGTATAGCCATTATACCCGCACGATATGCATCAACCCGGTTTGAGGGGAAACCTTTAGCAGATATTTTGGGGAAACCGATGGTGCAGCATGTATATGAACGCGCATCTCAGTCGAAACTACTGAACAAAGTTATTGTCGCTACAGATGACCAGCGGATTTATGATGCTGTAAAAGCGTTCGGGGGAAACGTAGAAATGACACCGGATTGTCCGACAGGAACCGACCGTGTAACAATAGTCGCTAAGAAAATAGAATGTGATATTGTCCTCAACATCCAAGGCGATGAACCGCTCCTTGAACCTGAACAGATTGATCTCATGCTGCGAGCCTTTATTGACAGACCTGATATAGAAGTTACAACTTTGAAAGAACGGATAGTGACGATGGAAGATTACCTTGATAGGAACATCGTAAAAGTTGTTACTAATCTTCAAGGCGATGCGTTATACTTTTCAAGGGGACCGATACCAAGCACACCCGAAAATACAGAACCAACTTTTAACGAAAACACCTTGGTGTTCAAACACATCGGATTATATGCGTTCCGAAAAGAACGTTTACTAACTTTCACACGTTGGGAACGCACACCTTATGAAGTATCCGAGAATTTAGAACAGTTGCGTCTGTTAGAAAACGGTGTGGCAATTCATGTGGTGGAAACCAACACACCCCTTATTGGAGTTGATGTACCCGCAGATTTAGAAAAAGTAAGGAACATTTTAGAAAAACGAGGCACTCATCTTTGAAGGGAAAGAAAATGACAAAATACATATTCGTCACAGGCGGCGTTATATCGGGAATAGGCAAAGGGATAACAACGGCATCGTTAGGGAGGCTCCTCATCAACCGAGGGTTCAGGGTAAATGTCGTCAAAATTGATCCATACTTGAATGTTGACGCAGGTGTAATGAACCCGTTCCAACACGGAGAAGTATTTGTAACACACGACGGTGCCGAAACTGACCTTGACGTAGGAAACTATGAACGGTTTCTCGGTGTTGACCTAAACCAGCAATCCAATTTTACGACCGGTTCTGTCTATCTTGAAGTGATAGAAAAAGAGCGCCGTGGGGATTATCTCGGACAGACGGTTCAATTAATCCCACATATTACCGATGAAATCAAAAGACGTATCTATCAGATCGGAAAAGACAACGGCGTTGACATCGTCATCACGGAAATAGGCGGCACAATCGGTGACTTTGAAATGCTACCGTTTGTTGAAGCTATCAGGCAAATGGCTGTTGAAGTTGGTAGAGAAAACACGTTATTCCTCCACGTTTCACTCATTTACACACTGCCGAACGGTGAAAGCAAAAGTAAACCGACCCAGCACAGTATCCGTAAACTACAGGAATTAGGTGTGCATCCCGATCTACTGTTATGCAGAACAAGTCAACACATTGATGATAGTGTTCGGAGGAAAATCGCACTCCTGTGTGGTATAAGTGAAGACTTCATTTTAGAAGGATTAGACACAAAATGCGTTGATGAAATACCACTGAACTTTGAAGAACAGGGCATGGGACACCTCGTCTCGAAAAAATTAAGGCTCGAAAGACGCGCAACCTTGGATGCTGAATGGATTGCAATGGTGGATAACCTGAAGAATCCACAACACAAGACAAATATCGCCATCGTAGGGAAATACACAACAGGATCCGACGCATATATCAGTGTGCAAGAAGCAATAAAACACGGTGGAATTGCTAATAACGCTGAAGTCCATATTGAATGGATTGAAGCTGAGGATGTAACTGAACGAACAGATTTTGACCAACTATTCCAAAACATTGATGGCATCTTGGTGCCTGGCGGATTCGGCGACCGTGGCATTGAAGGGATGATTAAAGCGGTTAAATATGCTCGGGAAAACAGTATCCCTTACTTCGGCTTATGTCTCGGTATGCAGTGTCTCGTCATAGAATTTGCACGAAATGTTGCACACCTAAAAAATGCAAACAGCACCGAAGTAGACGAACAGACACCTTATCCTGTCATAGACCTGATGTTAGAACAACGCGGAATCGCTGACAAAGGTGCCACAATGCGCCTCGGACATTACCCCTGTGTACTCAAAGAAGACACTAAAAGTTACAACGCATATCAGCAACCGATCATCTTAGAACGACATCGGCACCGTTATGAATTGAACAACGACTACCGTTCACAATTAGCTGATGCAGGACTGACACTTAGCGGTGTTTCGCCTGATGGCAGCCTGGTCGAAATCGCTGAAGTTGCTGACCATCCATGGATGTTAGGTTCACAATTCCATCCAGAATTTCAATCTAAACCGCTCACACCACATCCGTTATTTAGAGATTTTATCGCAGCGGTATTAACACATCAACAACAGAAACTGGAATAGGTGATGATCTATGAGGAACACTGTGAAAGTCCGATCCGGTGCATGGTATGGGGATAACGAACTCACACTCAATTTCCCAACCGATTGGGATATAGAGATGTTAAATCCCAAGGATGCACCCGCACTCACCACCCCGCACATCGAAAAAGCCTTTGCTGAAACAATCGGCACAAAACCGATTTCTGAATTAGCCAAAGACAAGAAAAGTGCTACTATCATCGTAGATGATATGAGTCGGCCCACCCCTGCATATCAAGTTATTCCGTTTCTACTCCGTGAACTTAACACAGCAGGTGTGCCAAAATCAGAAATCCGATTTGTTGTCGGCGTTGGTGGTCACCGTCCGATTTCCGATGAAGAGATGGTAAAAAAACTCGGTGCAGATATCGTAGCAGAATATGAGGTGACTAATCATGATTTCCTAAGCAAAGATTTACGCGCATTAGGAAATCTTGAAAACGGAACGCCACTCTATATCAATCGCACAGTTGCAGATGCAGATTTCAAAATGTGTCTCGGTGGAATCTATCCACACAGCTCAGTCGGTTTTAGCGGTGGGGCAAAACTCATCGTCCCCGGCACCGCAGGATTCTCAACAATGTACTATTTCCATAAATTTCCACCTGGACGTGGACCTGCTGTAATTGAAGGTGAGGGTGACGAACCTGACAGACGCGATACAATTGAAATGGCAGCTGCTGTCCTCGGACTTGATGCTATCGCCAATGTCGTCCTAAACAGCCGTCGCGAAATAAGCGGACTTTTCGTGGGAGATTTTATCAAGGCACACCGAAAAGCCGCACATTTTGCACTGGATACATACAGAACGAAAATACCTGAAACAACTCGTACAGGCAGCGACCTCGTCATCATAAACTGTTATCCACTTGACGCAGACGCCATTCAACTTGATAAAGCATTAGCTGCCTTCTCCTATTTTGAGAACGCATACACCATTGCACTCTATCCAGCAACCGATGGATCATGTTTTCACGGACTGTTCGACCGACTCGATTATCCGAAGTATGTACGGCAGAAAATAGAAAGGTTACCCACAAAACCGACCCCTGAACCAAAACTGGGTAGACAATCACAACTCCACGTTTGGTCTGAACATTTTGATAGAGATGACTTCTACAAAGAGTACCCATCATCCCTCCTCTTCCGAGATTTAGAGCAGTTGATACGACTAATGGCAGAGAAACTTCCATCTAACGCGAAAGTCGCCATCCTTCCTGCAGCGGGTATTCAAGTATTACAATAATGGTATTACAACGTATAAACACCCTCCTCAGCAAAATAGAAACAGCTCTGTTGTGCCTAATCATTGCCCTCATGATCGGACTCGCGTTGCTTGAAATCGTTTTACGTTACGGTTTTGGGGAAAGCCTGCTCTGGAAAACCGTAGTGCTTCAAAACCTCACACTCTGGCTATGTTTTCTGGGAGCTGCACTCGCAACTGCAGAAAAACGACACATCAGCATAGATGTACTCAGCCGCATCTTACCCGAAAAAATCACCCACTATAGCCATTATCTCATTGACGTGTTAAGCATTACTGTCGTCAGTATATTAGTCTACTACGGGTTTGTATTTCTGATTGCTGAACAGAAATTGCAGGCAACTCTCATCGGAACAGTGCCTTTATGGTGGGCAAAGACAATCATACCCTTCGGATTTGTTATGATTGATATTCATCTACTGCTGCAGCTCGGTATCCGTTTGACAGGTGGTGATATTAGAGGAGACGTTGACTAATGGGAATACTCATCGGTATTGGATTATTGGCGTTTGCACTCTTAGGAGGCGCACTCTTTGTCCTACTCGGAGGAGCAACCCTTATCGGATATGCAACTGCCGGTGATTCACTTTCCGCAATCCTTATTAATATCAACAGACTCACAAAATACGATTCAATTATTATTATTCCGCTCTTTACGCTTACTGGATATATAATTGCAGAGGGAAAAGCACCGCAAAGGTTAGTCGCCTTCGCCAGAGCAAGCGTCGGGTGGTTACCGGGCGGTATTGCTATCGTTGTCCTCGTTACATGTGCGTTTTTTACCACTTTCACAGGTGCCTCCGGCGTAACAATCATTGCCCTCGGAGGTTTAGTCTATCCCATCCTACGTCAAACTTATAATGAGAACTTCTCGCTCGGATTGATTACCGCATCAGGAAGCATCGGTCTACTGTTCCCTCCCAGTATTCCACTCATCCTATATGCCATCATCGCGCAGGTACCAATTGATGCGATGCTCTTTGCGGGCATTATTCCCGGAATGATCATCCTTGTCATCCTCAGCTCATATTGCAGTGGATGGAGTCTCATCAAACATACTGAAATGACCCCGTTTAACTGGAAGGAGTTCTTCAGAACACTTTGGGACGCAAAATGGGAGCTGCTCCTGCCGTTACTTGTATTAGGGGGGATCTTGACAGGTATCGTATCACTTGTTGAAGTCGCAGCATTGACCGTTATCTATGTCTGTATTGTAGAGATGTGTATTCACAGATCCATTTCAGTCAAAGCATTACCCCGTATTGTTAAAGAGAGTATGGTACTTGTCGGGGCGATCCTTATCATCCTCGCGATGGCATTAGCATTAACAGACTATCTGATTGACAAAGGTGTGCCCGATATGGTGCTTGAGTGGATAACATCCATTACGGACAACAAGATCATAATGCTCATAGGACTCAATGTTTTCCTGTTAATTGTTGGTTGTATGATGGACATCTTTTCAGCCATCGTCATCATTGTCCCACTGCTTCTTCCTATAGCGGATAAGTTAGGGATTGATAAGATACACCTCGGTATCATCGTCCTAACGAATCTTGAAATAGGGTATCTCACCCCACCCATCGGCATGAATCTATTCATCTCAAGCATGAAGTTCAAAAAATCGGTTGTTTTACTCTATAAATCCGTTCTACTGTTTATCGGTCTACTCTTGATAGCCTTACTGCTTGTAACCTATATTCCCGATTTGAGTCTCTGGTTACCGAAAGTACTTGGCAAAATCTCCGAACCTCTATTATGAACCGCATGAAAGGTGATAAAAGATGCGTATACAAATCATTGCTGATGTAGGCACCGGTATCACATTACCAATCAACTATAACCATCTGCTCGTCGGTGTAATTTACCGTTTTCTATCAGAATCTAATCCCGAATTCGCTGATTTTCTCCACGAAGAAGGGTATCACGCTGCTGAAAAACGTTTCAAACTCTTCACCTTCTCTCAACTGATGGCTGAACGTAGGCACATCACGGGTGAACAGATTCACTTTCGTTCTTCCTTAACCTGGTATGTATCCTCACCGGTAGAACAGTTCCTATCCCATTTTGCGGACACACTCCTCACCGAAGGGCAACTTTGCGTCGGAGAACACCCTCTGAAGATAAGAGACGTGACGATCCCCCGGTCACCCCGTTTTCGGTCAGAGATGTATTTCCGTTGCTTATCACCCATCGTCATGTCCGCCGTGCGTGTAGACAATGGTAAACGTCGCACCCACTACTGCCTACCTGACGACCCTCACCTTTCCGATCTCATCTGTCGGAACCTACTCCACAAACATCAAGCCATACACGGACGCATCCCACAAGACGACACCCTCACCTTCCAATATGATCAGGCGTATATTCGTAGAAAAACAGGACGCGTCACCCGATTGGTAGACTTCAAAGGCATCAAGATCCGTGGCGTATTATGTCCATTTCGTGTAAAAGGCAGCACCGCATTGATCCAGACCGGATATGAATGCGGATTTGGGGATAAGAACAGCGCGGGGTTTGGCATGGTGGGGGTGTAAGAGGGACCAGGATTTTCAGGATTTTCAGGATTTGTTCAGGATAAGAGGGACCAGGATTTTCAGGATTTTCAGGATTTGATCAGGATAAGAGGGACCAGGATTTTCAGGATTTTCAGGATTTGATCAGGATAAGAGGGAAGGATGGAAGAATGGAAGAGGAAGAGGGGAATGGAAGGGTGGAAGAGGGGATGGATGGAAGGGTGGAAGAGGGGAAGGGTGGAAGGTTGACCAGGATTTTCAGGATTTTCAGGATTTGATCAGGATAAGAGGGACCAGGATTTTCAGGATTTTCAGGATTTGTTCAGGATAAGATGGAAGGATGGAAGAATGGAAGAGGAAGAGGGGAATGGAAGGGTGGAAGAGGGGATGGATGGAAGGGTGGAAGAGGGGAAGGGTGGAAGGTTGACCAGGATTTTCAGGATTTTCAGGATTTGATCAGGATAAGAGGGAAGGATGGAAGAATGGAAGAATGGAAGAATGGAAGAGGAAGAGGGGAATGGAAGGGTGGAAGAGGGGATGGATGGAAGGTTGACCAGGATTTTCAGGATTTTCAGGATTTGATCAGGATAAGAGGGAAGGATGGAAGAATGGAAGAGGAAGAGGGGAATGGAAGGGTGGAAGAGGGGATGGATGGAAGGGTGGAAGAGGGGAAGGGGGGAAGGTTGACCAGGATTTTCAGGATTTTCAGGATTTGATCAGGATAAGAGGGAAGAATGGAAGAGGGGATGGGTGGAAGAGGGGATGGGTGGAAGAGGGGAAGATTTTTTTTTTTACTTGACATTTTGGTTAATTAAAGACTATACTTCTATATGCACCTAACAAAAAGGAGATAATACGATGTGGAATCTGCTAATAGGTTCAGGCGGTTCAATGATAGCGGCTGCCATAATGTTTCTTATTGCTTATTGGTATAACCGCAAAAGACAATCAGATGCGGAAGCGAATGAATATACGCGTATTATAAACGAGATCGCCAATATAAATTCAAAATTCGACAATATGAATTTAACATTCGCCAATATAAATTCAAAATTCGACAATATGAATTTAAAAATTGACAACGCTTCAGAATCGACAAAAAACGACTTTGCGCGTCTCACGAATGAAATACAAAACCTGAGTTCCAAACTTGCCATTGAGTCTGAAACTCGCAACGCTCAGTTTGACAACCTTAACGACAAATTTGACAACCTGAACGGCAAATTTGACAACCTGAACGGCAAATTTGGAAACCTGAACGAGAAATATGATAACCTGAACGACAAATTTGACAACCTGAACGATAAATTTGACAACGGATTTGATCGGCTTTTTATTGAGATAGACAAACTCCGCACAATAGTAGAAGCAAATGCTCAGCAAATAGAACTTAATACCTCAGCAATCAAAAACCAGACTGATGACATTAATAACTTAACGACGATCATTCACGAATTACAGATTATTGTGCATAAAGTTATAGATACCCCTCAAATTTCTTAGCACTTACCCCAATACCTTCACCAATAAGAGACATTCTCTTAGATTGTGCCAGTTGTAGCACATTCTGTTAGATTGTGCATCTTTCAACAACAGGCATCCTTCATTAACCTTTTACGTGCCACAATCATCTTGATATAGCTATAACACATTCATCCTTGATTGTGCTTCTTCTACAACCACCTTTTGCACCGATAGTGCTGATATGTGATTTTCCAAAGCCTCAGAGAGGCGAAAGGTGTATAGTCCGCATTGATCCAACCAATAGCAAGCCCCAGAGGGGCGAAAGGTATATCAACGCACTAACGTTTTTCATTAAATTGACGCCTATAGTGACAAAAACTTTACGCACCCGGAGCGATTTTCCTCTTGACATAAATTGTAAAATATGTGAAACTATACATACTGTATTGCTTTTGCGTGAATGTTTGGCGGTGGTCTTGCAATGGCAGCGGAACGAACTCTGAATTGCTAAAGTTGTAGTCTTTTAATCGCACCAATTTGGAATAGAAATTTGTTAGTTGTATTTTACTAACGTAACATTTCTTTTAATCGCACCAATTTGGAATAATACTTAAATCTCATATTGATGAAAAATGTTTGACAAATTGGTTTTTGTCAGGTATAATATTATTAAGTCCTTTGTTAGTTGTGTTTTAAGCAAGATTTAACTTGACACTTGTTAATTCCTGTGTTATACTTGATTTTACATGCTTGGAAGGGAGGTTTTGATATGGCGATTTACAAAAAATTGATGGGTAATCCGTTTGTTGACGCGGGTGTCTGTGGTATATGTGAGTGGCTTGGCCGCAATGTACAACCTGAACAGATTACTAAAGATGATCTTGAGCAGGTTGTTGATGATATTGCTCCAATTATACAAACAAAAGTTGGATGGGGAAATTTACACAGTATTTTTCCAAATAGTGTATTGACCAATCCTGCATTTAGCAAACGTGATCGTGTAGGATTGCTTAAAGTAGAGTGTAAAGAATATTTGGATACAATATGTGAATTAAATGAAGCAGGAAATTGTATGGGATGTGGTAGGAGAGATGCTAACATCTCGCTTTCAAAAACAAATGTGCCATTAACAGGATCCGGAACCTTACGTAACTTTTTTCCTGCCTTTGCTGATGGTGCGAAATATTGTACTGCATGTGCATTAGCTATTCAACTTTCTCCTTTAGTATTCTTGGCTACTGCTGGAAAGTTTCTTACGCTTCACTCTAATTCGTGGAAGGCACTGCGGAGTTGGGCGCGGTTATGCGTTACAGACATTCGCAATCAACAACTACAGCAAGACATAACCGGATGTTTCAATCCTGGTTATAAAAATCCACGGAACGGTATTTTCTATATGACTCGCGAAATGTTGCAGTATCAGGAAATGCGGACATCTGAAGATATTTCTATGCAGGTCTACTGCTGGACAAATTACAACCAAGGTCCTGAACTTGAAGTGTTCTACATGCCTGCACCCGTATTTAAGTTCTTACGTCATGTCTATCAAAGTGGGTTTAATAAGGCATGGCAGGAAATTGTCAGATGTGGTTACTTAGTCAACTGGGATAAAGTAGAATCCGAAGATGACTATAAAAACCGTACAAACCGTGTGTATGAAAATCTGTTGCTGAACATCTCAATTCTCGGATACTTTCTAAATAGGCGAATTCGAAAACCACGCGGAAATTGGGAACTTCTTTCCCTTTACTTAAAGGAGGTTAGAACTATGGAACAAACACGACTTGAAAAAATTAAGCAGGTTGGCAATCTTATAGCCGAATGTATTCAGGAATCTGGAAGTGATAAGCGACTTACGCGTTTAGAACGCGCTAAAAGTTATGAGGCATGTCGAACTGTATTGCTATACATCATCAGAGAAAGGATAAAACTGGGGGCTGAAAAACCTCTCTTTTCCTTGGATGATTATATGGAACATCTTTTTCCTGAAAGCGAAGATTTCAGTGCTACACCGTGGAGAGAAACGCGTGATCTGCTACTTTTTCGAATATATGAGAAACTCCACAACTGGCTACAGGAAAAAGGTTTTGTTGATTTTGATGAAGATGAAGATGAAGATGATACTTCAAATTTAGATAATGAATCTGATACAGAATAGAAAAGGAGGACTAATCATGTCTAAACACCTTATTGGACTAGCTCTAATTGATGCCCCTCATTCCGCGCTAAACAACGCTGGTGAAGATGCATCCGAAAGAACGGAAAACATCGTTAAAGTAAAAGCGTTGAGAAGAGGACGAAACATGTATCCCTATGTCTCTGGACAAGCGTGGCGTAATTGGTGGCGTACCACACTTGAACACGAATTTGATGAGTGGAAGAATTCACCCATAGAACGTGAGAAAAAAATCGCATTTACCGCTGCAGACCCTGTGGCTTATGACGATGACGATGTCTTTGGTTATATGCGCGCACAGAGCGTAATGGAAGGCAAGAAAAAGAAGAACTTGACAGTAACCCGATTGTCACCGCTCAAAAACTCACCGCTTATCTCTATTGCACCGCAAACCCCTACCAACGATTTCGGCGTGATGGCACGGCAAGAAGGCGACCCTGTGCCTTATGAACATCAGTTTTATTCATGCGTTCTCCAAGGAATATTTTCCCTTGATCTTGCTGCTGTGGGTGCGTTTTCTCACGTCAATAGAACAGGTTATCTGAACATACACGAGAGTT
Source organism: Candidatus Poribacteria bacterium (assembly GCA_965205065.1). Classification (GTDB taxonomy): domain Bacteria; phylum Poribacteria; class WGA-4E; order WGA-4E; family WGA-3G; genus MSPOR6. The sequence goes on from CBDBFT010000001.1 coordinate 2,125,084, forward strand.
ATGTTCCAAAGATTCAAGGCGCGGGAGGAACGCAATCAGGTGAAAAATCACCGTGGGTGCTCCCAAAAGATATCCGCGTCCGACGCTGTCAACAAACGCTTCTTGCTCTGCCCATCCTCAGTGGTGGAGCAAAATTAACATCGCACCTTACCGATGTTACACCTAAACTGATTATCCTCACAGTTCTTGATGGTGGAAACCACCCTTTTATGAATTTAATGGTAGAAAAAAATGAAGTCGGGGAGTTATCTATAAATGCACTGCTACAAGTCATTGAAGACTACGCAGATCGATTCTGTGATGCAATCTATATAGGCAGACGCATCGGATTTATGGACGAGTTAGACGAAGAACTATTGAGTTTGTCAGACGAGACAGCCCTCCCATGTGAAATCGTTTACGATTCTCCAAACCAAGTACTATTCCAGCTTGCAGCAAAGTTAGAAACACACATCGGAGATGCCTCATGAAAGTGCTTCGCGTTCACATTACAGGTTGGGTGTCATCGTTTCGGAATCCGTTATTTATTAGCGGATTCCAACCGACACTCCCCTTGCCACCACTATCGGCACTTTACGGACTTTTGACTGCTGCAAAAGGTGATTGGGTTACGCCGCACGATGCCACGATTGGGTTTGTCTTCAAGAGTAAAGGCAAAGCTGTTGATTTAGAAACCGTCTATGAATTTGGAGGCAAGTTAGATGCAAAATCAAACATCAACAGACGTGAATTCCTTGTGCAACCAGAACTCTATCTTTATACCCCAGAAATGTGGATCCGAGAGGTATTTGAACGTCCTCATTACTCTTTACTTATGGGCCGTTCTTCTGATCTGGCAACCGTGAAATCTATTGAAGAAATTGAATTGGAAAGTAAATCGGAAACGACCTACCAAAATACAATTCTTCCTTTTCCTGACCCACAACTTCACGGACAGGTGCAAGCATTACCGACTCATTTCACAGCGGAAATCCCACGTCGTCCGTGTGGCATTCGTGCGTATTGTTTGGTGACAGAAAAGATTAAGTATCAAGGTGATGTGTTACACGATACCGATAAGAAATGGGGTGTCTATTTGCATCAGCAAATCCCTGGAGAGTTTGAAATTCTAATATAATCCGTAGGGACAGGGTTTCCCTGTCCGTTGTTGTTTCACAACGTGGTTACGTATATGTCCTTTCAGATGGGGAAACCGCATCCGGACGCACATAAAAATGAGAATTTATTATGCAACACGTATAACGGACGGGGAAACCCCGACCCTACGAACACTAATAACGGACGGGGAAACCCCGTCCCTACGAACACGCATTGGGAACGAATAACGGACAGGGAGACCCTGTCCCTACGAACACACATTGGGAACGAATAACGGACGGGGAAAACCCGTCCCTACGAACACCGCATTGGGAACGCATAACGGACAGGGAGACCCTGTCCCTACGAACACGCATTGGGAACGAATAACGGACGGGGAAAACCCGTCCCTACGAACACGCATAACGGACAGGGAGACCCTGTCCCTACGAATACGCATTGGGAACGCATAACGGACAGGGAAAACCCGTCCCTACGAATACGCATTGGAAACGCATAACGGACAGGGAGACCCTGTCCCTACGAATACGCATTGGGAACGCATAACGGACAGGGAGACCCTGTCCCTACGAACACCGCATTGGAAACGCATAACGGACGGGGAGACCCTGTCCCTACGAACACCGCATTGGGAACGCATAACGGACAGGGAAACCCTGTCCCTACGAATACGCATTGGGAACGCATAACGGACGGGGAGACCCTGTCCCTACGAACACCGCATTGGAAACGCATAACGGACGGGGAGACCCTGTCCCTACGAACACGCATTGGGAACGCATAACGGACAGGGAGACCCTGTCCCTACGAACACCGCATTGGAAACGCATAACGGACGGGGAGACCCTGTCCCTACGAACACGCATTGGGAACGCATAACGGACAGGGAGACCCTGTCCCTACGAACACCGCATTGGAAACGCATAACGGACGGGGAGACCCTGTCCCTACGAACACCGCATTGGGAACGCATAACGGACAGGGAAACCCTGTCCCTACGAATACGCATTGGGAACGCATAACGGACAGGGAGACCCTGTCCCTACGAATACGCATTGGGAACGAATAACGGACAGGGAGACCCTGTCCCTACGAATACGCATTGGGAACGCATAACGGACAGGGAAATCCCGTCCCTACGAACATGCATTGGGAACGCATAACGGACGGGGAAACCCCGACCCTACGAATACGAATAACGGACGGGGAAAACCCGTCCCTACGAATACGCATTGGGAACGCATAACGGACGGGGAGACCCTGTCCCTACGAACACGCATTGGGAACGCATAACGGACGGGGAGACCCTGTCCCTACGAACACCGCATTGGAAACGCATAACGGACAGGGAGACCCTGTCTCTACGAACACCGCATTGGGAACGCATAACGGACAGGGAAACCCCGTCCCTACGAACACGCATTGGGAACGCATAACGGACGGGGAGACCCTGTCCCTACGAACACCGCATTGGGAACGCATAACGGACAGGGAAACCCCGTCCCTACGAACACGCATTGGGAACGAATAACGGACAGGGAGACCCTGTCCCTACGAACACCGCATTGGGAACGCATAACGGACAGGGAGACCCTGTCCCTACGAACACCGCATTGGGAACGCATAACGGACAGGGAGACCCTGTCCCTACGAACACGCATTGGGAACGCATAACGGACAGGGAGACCCTGTCCCTACGAACACCGCATTGGGAACGCATAACGGACGGGGAAACCCCGTCCCTACGAATACGAATAACGGACGGGGAAACCCCGTCCCTACGAAGAAAAAATGAGAATTTATTATGCAACACAAATCTGAACTTCCTCAACGTCGTTCCTTGCGTATGCAAGGATATGATTACAGTCAACCAGGGGCATATTTCGTAACCATCTGTGCACAGAATCGTCAATGTATATTTGGACAAATAATAGACGGAGAAATGCAATTGAATGAAATAAGTGAAATTGTAGTTGAATGGTGGAACCGTATTCCACAACATTATCCTTTTGTTGAGATAGACGATTTTGTCATTATGCCAAATCATATACACGGAATCATTTCATGGAACATTGACGTAGGGACGGGGTCTCCCCGCCAGAAACAAGACCCCATCGTAGGGACGGGGTCTCCCCATCCGAAACAAAACCCCATCGTAGGGACGGGGTCTCCCCGTCCGAATGATGCACCGAACTTGGGCAAAATCGTTGGATATTTCAAATATCAATCTACCAAATATATTAATCAACTCAATAATACACCAGGTAAACGCATTTGGCAAAGCAGATACCATGATCACATCATTCGAAACGACCAAGATTTGCAGCGTCTTCGTGAATACATTCAAAATAACCCGAAGAAATGGGAATTAGACCAATTGCATCCTGATAATAAAGGATGGTGAAACCAAAACACCCGAGCGTATGGACGTGGTCTCACTGTCCGCAAGGTTTCACATAAACGGATGATAATGAACGAACAACACACACCGACGAGAAAACCAAAACGGACAGGGAAAACCAAAGCGGACAGGGAAAACCCATCCACGCGGAGGAAAAAATGACAATATTACTTGCCAAAAGCGATCCGCCAGAAGCACTTCTTTGCCATACAGAAAATTGCCTATTGGTATACAATAGCCTCCGAGAACGGATGCCGTTCTTAGCTGATGTTGCCAAAGAACCAGATTTTTTTGAACATCTGTTTTACGCAATTGCACTTCACGATTTCGGAAAGGCAGCAGCAGGTTTCCAGAAGCAACTCACTGACAGAACACGCTGGAATTATCGCCACGAAATCTTATCTACTGGATTTGTCGTTACGCTGCAATTCCCGGAAACAACAAAACAGGCAATTGCACTCGCGATACTAACGCATCACAAGGATATTGAAATATTAAGAGAAAAATATCCGTGTTGGTCCCAAAACACCTACGGTTATCAAGAATGGGAAAAGCATATCACAGAACTCATACCGAATTGGGATGCTTTGATGAAAATACAGGAACAGGTACCTCATTGGTTTCATAATTGGTTTCCTACAACAACGTGCTTATGGACACCCGTTATCTCAACAGATCTGCTCATTAGTGGTTATCAAGAATATCTTGCACCATATTTAAACGACTTTGAAGACGGCGAATTAAATGCATTACACCGCACCTACGGCATGCTCATGCGCGGATGTATGATTGCATGTGACCATCTCGCATCCGCTGGCAAAAACGAAATCCAAACCGCACTTGACAACCTTGAAGCAGAACTGACGCAACAGATCAAACAGTTTGAAAAATGGGAGTCTTTTCAAGAGGAATCAGGAGAAACAACTGGACAACTCATGCTCTCTGCTCCCACAGGCTCTGGCAAAACCGAAGCCGCACTCCTCTGGTCCGATAAAAACCAATCTGAAACAAAAGGTAACCGCGTCTTTTATGTGTTACCTTATACAGCAAGTATCAATGCAATGTATGATAGGTTGAAGGATCTCGTGTCGGAAGACAAAATTGGTATATTGCACGGTAAAGCGAATTACTTCGTCTACAAAGCACTGGCAGATAATGAATACACTTACAAAGAGACAGCATCACAGGTTCGCGAGCAGCAGAATTTGACGAAGAAGATTTGTCGTCCCTATAAAGTGCTAACACCGTTTCAATTGTTAAAAGCGTTTTTCGGGATACGCGGGTTTGAAATGCAGATGGCAGAGATGTCCCAAGGGCTTTTCATCTTTGACGAAATACACGCCTATGACCCCCACACAACCGCACTGATCTTGACAATGATAAAGAAACTCCGTGATGATTATGATGCAAAGTTCTGCATTATGACTGCTACTATGCCCAGATTTCTCAAAGATATGATTAACAACGCCATCGGAGAAGCAACGCCAATAGAAATGACACCTGAAGAGCGGGACAACAAATTCACTCGCCACCGAGTCAAGTTACTTGATGGGAACATCCACGCAGCAATTCCGAATATTGAAGATAGACTAAATGAAGGGGATAGTGTTATGGTTGTCTGTAATACCGTCAAACAAGCACAAGACGTGTTTCAAGAATTGCAGCATGTAACCGACAATGCTAAACTCCTGCATAGTCGATTTATCCTAAAAGACAGAGAACGGATTGAAAAGGAACTTGAAGATGCTGATCTCCTTGTCGGCACACAGGCAGTTGAAGTTTCACTTGATATTGATTTTGATTGTCTTTTTACAGAACCCGCACCGATAGACGCGCTCATCCAACGTTTTGGTCGTATCAACAGGAAAGGAAAGAAAGGCATCTGTGATGTCCATATCTGCAAGGTGGGTGGTGAAAACGACAAATATATCTATTCTACAGAGAAAGTTGAACGCACTTTAAACGCGTTTGCATCGGTAAGTAACGACGATCTCAAAGAATCTGAAATCCAGCGTCTCATTGATGAAGTCTATAGTGAAGGGTATGATGAAAAAGAACAGGAAAAGTTTATTAGAGCAAAACGGATGTTTGAGCGGCACTTACAAGATATCGTGCCATTCATTGAAGATCCTAAAGGACGTAAAGAGTTTAACGAACTCTTTAAAACCGTTGAGGTTGTTCCTATAGACTATGAACAAGAATTCATAACCGAATTTGAAGCACGAAAGTATTATGAAGCAAGAGCCTACATCGCACAAATTAGTTACAACCAATTTGCCAGACTAAATAAGGAAGATAAAATCAACGTAAATGAACGTATCAATCAATGTTTCATAAACGTTCCTTATGATGATAATCTCGGTTTACTATTGGACGAAGCTAACCCAAATATATTTTAACTTCTTGTAGGAGGCACCTCATGGTCGCGCCTTCTAATTACAACTTGACTATTCATATTAAGGTAGAATAAACCATAGAAAGCATAAAATGACACAATTTAACTTTGGACCAATTGCAAGAACATCTGCTGGAGGAGAACATGACACCATCAATCTCGCCTCATTCCCGCTTCATGTTATGCTCAATGCCCTTGTTGGATCAACAAGCGTTGAGGAATTTATCGCATGGTTATGGCATGATCTGTATAAACCTGCATTCTACTGGGTTCGTAAAGGCAAGTTGAGTTGGTATCATACTCCGGGTTTGTTTCCTTTTGATCAAGCAATTCAAACCTTTGCACAGCACACAAACATTCATGAAGATTTGGTTAGGACACATCACTTCAAAACACATCACTTTACTTTAGGCGAGGATGATTTTATTTCAGATCAGGCAGATCAGGTCAACCTTGGTGCTACAGTAAATTATATTCAATTGAGTCTTGCTGTGCAGCCCGCTTTACCTACCTTGTTAACTCGCTCAGTTATTACTGATTCTTTTATTGAGGTAGTGACAAAAGATGTAGCCGAAACATTAAAACAGGCATTTATTGATGATGGACGCGTGCCGATTGAACGAGTCCAATTTAAATTTGATATTAAGACAAATCTAACTTTTTCCTCACCGCCAACTAACTCTGAAATCTGGGACAAAGTTGGAAAACATTTTGATGTTTACATGGATGGTAACACGTTTGTCATGCGTCATCTCACACCTGTTACTGCATCCAAATATGAATCGTTTGATACAACATTTACTGCAGATCTAACAGGAAAACCACTGCTACCGAACGAAATGTTGGATAACACTGTGTCATTGTCAGAACTGTTAGTGGTATATCAAGACAATCGGACAGTGATAATTGCAGTTCCGCAATCTCAAATCTATTCCGATGACTTATCTAAAAAGATTCAAAAGATTCAGGCAATGACGCTTGATAGAAGCCGTCATCGACTTGAACAAGACTTTAACGTATTAACACAAAAAGATGGTGTTGATTATCTCAAAACTGCTTTTGATAACCAGATTGAAATTCGTGAAGTTCTCGGACACTTAGGTAAACGCCCACCTAAAAATGATATGTTTCGCCCGCTAAATGATGCTGTCCAGCGTCCGGCGGAAATGCTTTCCAAAATAAGAAATTCGTCAAATAAGAAAGTCTGCCGTTTGACTGGTACACCGTTTGTTTCAACGCTATCTCCTGCTCCAACAATGTTTTCAAGTAAGTTCGTTGACACCGAATTTGTTGGTTTTGAAGAAGATGTTGCCCCATTAACACATTTATATGTGATTAACTCACCAGGATCAGGTCCCAAAACGCGAAAATCACTACGCGGTTCTTTTGCTTTTTTCGCTCCCACTTCGCACTTTGCTGCAGATGATCGGGAATTGAAAGCAGTTGAACAACCACTTTTGGATATAGGCGGACGTTTTCGCAATAAACTCAACCGTATTACTGTTACAACTCAGGAATTCACTCTTTTTCAACAAGTATCACGACGTGTAATTGCAAAACTTTGGCAGCAGATCGCTCCAGATGAACACCTTCCGATGCCGTCTCTTGGTGCTATTGCTTTGACTCACGAATCAAATGATCGTATTCGTAGTTTGCTACCACATCTTGACCAAATTTTTTCGGATATTACATTAAAAACCTATCCATTTGAGTCAAAGGTGTGCCCCGCGATAGAGGTCGCTTTGACAACAAATATAACTCCTGACCGATCTGCACATCAAAAGCATACGCTGCTTAAGATGACACCTCATATCACTACAGTGATGAGCGAATCAAACATACCGATATTGATTGATGACAATGTACAAGTAAGTTTGACCAAAGCATTTTTTGAAAGGGAAAAACTTTTAACAGAGGTGACAAATGAACTGAAACGTTCGAAAAAAAGAGTGAACCAGAAAAACCTATGGCTGAAACTGGTACTCTCTAATAACGATCCCGTTACAGCTGTTTTTGAGAGTTCTGCTGCAACAATCAATGTAGGACGACTCCCAAAAAATTCAACATTAGAGGATATAGCGTTTAAAGACGCGGAAGATTTCTGGGACAGACATATTGATAAGGGTGATTTTACCGAAAGTTGGAAGCAGTATGAGGAGTTAAAACAGGATGCAGCAAACGCTCTTGAGGAATTTCCTGCACTTCTGCTACTTTTGCAAGCCCTTCAAAAACAAAAGGAAGTCCCGCAAAAACAGACAAAAGCTGAGAAGAACAAGACAAGTGCACCTCAACAACTTGATTTATTTCCACCACAAAACGCGGATGAAATTTAGGAGGATTCACCCATGACGCAACAAGAAAACAAGCCAAAGACTTTAGAGGAAACTTTAACTGACGCACTACAAGCTACCGGGGAACTTGATTTAGATGAATCTGTCAAGTTAGCAGTTCAAACGCTTCTTCTAATGCGTGGCCCGCTTGATCCGAAGTTATTTAAACGTAAGGACATGTTTAATCCATACCCCGTACTTGTGAAGTATATTCGTGCATCTAATTCAGAAACACTTGGAAGTTTGGTGAACGATGTGCAGTTAGCTATTTCACCCAATTTCATTACATTACGATGCCTTGGGGAAGTAACTGAAGCAATCTATCAGTCTAAAACGGAACACGTTGATGAGGCATTGAGACTTTTGAAAGAAGAAACAACGCCATTAGTAATGCTCATGAAAAAAATCTATCAAGAGGCACGGGGAGGTATTGATGAGGCAGATGATGCTCAACTCCTACTTGAAGGTGCCGGTGAAGGAGAAGCATAACATGAAACAAACTAATCACACTCTTGTTGATGTGAAGTTAACATTTGCATACCTTGCAGAACAACCGATCATTCATACAGAAGAGACTATTGGAAATATTAGTAAACTCAAACAAATGCGCGTCATTTACAAGGGAAAACCTATGTCTGTGCCTGCATTGTCTGGTAACAGTTTTCGGGGTCAGTTACGTGACATTCTTGCCGATGCCCTCTGTTCCCGTATTAGCAATCAAGGTAAACAACTACTCAAATTCAAAGATAACGATGTCTATACTATCTTGTATAGTGGGGGAGCACTCTCTGAGAGAAGCAAAGCGGGTGATCTGATTTCTGATTTTAACACACAGTTACCTTCAATGCGGTTAATGGGGGCTGCGTTCGGAAACGTGATGCTTCCCTCTAAATTAGCGATGACACATATTGTGCCTTGTGCTGAGGAGACACAGGAAATACTGCAAGGGATGTATGAGTCACTTGATATGAGTATTATTCCACCAATGAAGGAATGGACAAACGCAAGGAATCTAATCTTTAATGACGGTCCACTCACCCGTAAGGATGATAGCAAGGATCTTACGCGACGGCGATTTGTTAATCTTGAATCCCAAGCGGATGAAACCTCTGCAACGGAAAATCAAGAAGCCCAACAGATGATCTACTATGTTGAATGTATTCCTGCAGGAACTTGGTTAATGCAGCAATTCTACTCTAAATATCCGGTTGATCAGTTAGAACTCGGTTGTTTATTTGATGGTTTATCAACTTTTCTACAACAACCTACAATCGGGGGTAGAAGTGCAGCTGGGTATGGACAAGTCCGGACTCACTTTCAAGGAATGGTTGGGTCAGAAGAAGTGAATTATCCGGGAGATTTTCCGCAAACCGTCAAAGATGCTGTTTGTGCCTACCAAAATTATCTAACAGAAAAACGGGAAGATATTCTTGAAGTGTTAACTGTTCAAACTGAAGAGATAAACGAATGACTTCACGTAGATCTAATTCAGCGTTACAACCTGACTTGTCTATCAAAAGATTGCTTGAAGATGCACAGTATCGATTTGGAGTGAAGACAGGGAAGGAAATATATGAACTGCAATTAAATTTAGCAACATCTGCAGTTACTACTGCTGAGAAGTCAAATGCACCTGTCATCGGGCTTCCAACGCTTGATGGATTTCTCAGTTATGTTGCCTTCAGAGCTGCACTTGGTAACGCATTAAAAGCAAATCCCGAACACTGTAAACAGTTATTGTGGCAATGGAATTTAGCGTTTCGGCACCCGGAGATGTGGATAGACTTTGAATTGCCGTTATGCAAGATTCTGTTGACTGATTTAAAACCACTTTATGATTGTTCCGTTGGTTTACCAGTTGATGTTGACGGTGATGTCCTTATTCCTGTTGGGGCATTTTTCACTTCCAATAGCCAGCAATTTAAGGTATATCCTGAAGTTGTAGATTCTATTCCATTACGACGAAGAGTAAGTGAACCTTTTGGTCGTCCGATTCGTCTGAAGAGTACGCTAAATACAGGTGGCGGTTCAACGAAAGCACTTGACAATCGCCTCTATTTTCCACTCACTAAAAGTTACACTTTTTTCTTTCGTGGTGATAAAGAAGGTGTTGAAAAGTTGTTAGATTTTGCTATCGCAGAACAAATTGGACTTGGTAAGAAAACCACATTAGGATATGGTCAGCTTGCTTCCTTTAAAGTTAGACCACGTCCTGACGTAAAAGCTACTTGGGCAAAACCGTTATCTGGACCGATCTACAACAATGATAGGTTAGCGTTAATTAAAGACCTACCCTATGACCGTGTTTTTGCCCGAAGAGAAATACAAGACACCCGTAACCAAGAACTATTCGGTTGTGAGAGATATGCATTAGTCGCAACAATTGAGACTTTTGGTGGATATTGTCCACCCTATTGGTTACCAACACAACGCACTCAGATTGTTCGTTACGGCTCAATTATTCAAATTCGATAAAATCGCGTTATACGTTTGAACTTGACGAAGAGGCAATCCCAAATCTCTTATATTGCCATTTCTATTAATTTTTCTCTTATTATCGGTTGTTAGAAATGCAACGGTGAACAGCACAAACTAAAAGTTTATGCTACAATAAAGAGGCATTTTCATTTAGAAATGGTATAAAGACAATTTATCATGATTCAGCAAAACGTTACACCTCCCGCCAAAAAAATCACAGCGGGAAAATTGCACAAATCCACGATTCAAACAAGAGGAGAACCCCGAAAGAAAAAACATTGACATCTCTCTTACAATCTGTTAATCTATAAATCTATAAATCTATAAATCTATAAATCTATAAATCTATTAGAGGAACAATGACAATAGTACAACAAACGGACGCATTACAAGAAGTACAGAACATATTGGATCCAGACATCGGCCATTTTGCAGATAAACTTGCGAAATGGATAAATACCCATACAGAGAATGAGAAGGTTGAAAGAACTATTATGACTGGTATAGAAGCACTTCTTCAAGAAGGAAAAGAAACCTTTATTCAACAAGGAAAAGCTGAAGGCATTGAACAAGGCATTGAACAAGGTAGGATCTATGAGAAACGGACAGCCGTTCTCAAATTAGTGCGGCACCGGTTTGCCGACATCTCAGACTCTATTCTCAATGAGATTAGCGGTATAGATGATCTCGTCTGTCTTGATGACTTGTTTGATCAAATCCTCACAGCGGAGACGTTTGAAGACATTGATTTTTCAAATAACGGCAAGTGACATCTATTGCACTCATAGCGAGTTTCAAAGGAGATACGCTATGAAATTATGGCAACATCACTCCGTTTCTATATACCTTTCGCCCCGCTGGTGCTTGTTGAAAAAGCGTCTGTAGGTCGGGTAGAGCGTAAGCGAAAACCGACAAATCCACGATTCAAACAAAAAGGAGAACACACAAATGCAAAACCCACAACACCCAAACATCACAGGCACCGCCATAAACTACCTCTACATCTGTCAACGCAAACTTTGGTTCTACAGACATAATCTCGAAATGGAGCACACGTCCGAAAAAGTTGACCTCGGCAAACATCTCCACGAGGAAAGTTACCCACGCGAAAAACGGAGAGAATGGGATATTGACAGCCTCATCAAGATAGACTTTATTGACAAACAAGGTATTCTCCACGACATCAAATATGGCACCTCAATGGAAAGAGCACACATCATGCAGATATGCTATTACCTCTACCTACTTAAACAGAAAGGCGTATCTAATAGGAAGGGAGTTATAAACTATCCACGGCAACGGAAGACCACAGAAGTAGAACTCACACCTGATAGAGAAAAAGACGTAGAAGATGCTATCGCAAAAGTAAACGAAATTACAGCACTACCAACACCACCCCATGCAGAATATATGAAGATATGTAAATCCTGCAGCTATCAAGAACTCTGCTGGAGTTAATAGTAGTAGGCACACGCCGTGTGCCGTAAAAATCGGAGGATTCTGAATATGTCCCGCAATTACTACATCACACAACCCGGCAGAATACGCCGGAAAGACAACACAATTTACCTTGAACCCAAAGATGCCAAACGCATACCAATCCCTGTAGAAGACATTGATGCACTCTATTTTTTTGGTGAACTTGACCTCAACACCAAACTGCTCAATTTCCTTGCCCAAAAGAAAATAGCGTTCCATGTATTCAACTATTACGGCTATTATTCTGGCAGTTACTATCCGAGAGAATATCTCAATTCCGGTTCACTACTCGTCAAACAGGTGCAGCACTATGAAAAACCAGCAAAACGGATGGTGATTGCACATGAATTCGTCGCCTCAGCAGTCTTCAATATGCTCCGTATCTTACGGTATCACACCAATCGTGGCAAGGATTGCAGCACACAAATTCAGACGATAGAATCGATGCTTGACGAAAGCCAATCCGCAAAGAATACAAACGAGTTGATGGGATACGAAGGGACAATCCGAGACACCTACTACACCGCATTTAACACAATTTTGGAGTTGGAAACGCCGTTTGAAAAACGTGTTCGTCGTCCGCCAGACAACCCTATCAACGCCGCCATCTCATTCGGCAACTCATTGATGTATCCAGCGTGTCTCACAGAGATCTATCGGACACAACTCAATCCGACAATCAGTTTTCTACATGAACCCGGAGAACGGCGATTCTCACTCAGTCTTGACCTTGCAGAAATCTTCAAACCGCTCATCATTGACAGGATTATCTTCCGCTTGTTCAACCGAGGTCAACTCAACGAATCCAAACATTTTGAAACAAGCGTTGGTGCATGCTATCTGAATGAGCAGGGACGTAAGACCTTTATTGCAGCATTCGACGAACAACTTAAGCAGACCGTTTCGCATCGCAAATTGAAAAGACATGTATCGTATCAACGGCTTATTCGGTTAGAATGTTACAAACTCATCAAACACCTTGTTGGGATGGAGACATATCAGGCACTCCGTCCTTGGTGGTAGTAGTGGTATCCGAATCGCTACAATTTTATATAACGGGGACAAATACAATGTATATCATTCTCGTCTACGACATAGAAGTAAAACGTGTTGCCAAGGTATGTAAATATCTGCGCCAACATCTCAATTGGATACAGAACTCCGTATTTGAGGGACAGCTCACCAAAGCACAGTTTGCGCGCGTCAAATCGGGATTAGCAGAGATAACCGATCCCGAAAAAGACTCCGTCATCATCTATCAACTCCGTGATGCGAAATGGATGACAAAGGAGGTAATGGGTGTAGATAAGAATCCTGCCACGAATCTACTTTAGGCAAGGGTTGACAGCAGATATGGACAATTCCATCTGCTGTCGACCTCCGAAATTTACGACTTTTTTAGAGTAGAGATTCTATCAAAATTGCCAAAAACCCCTTCTAAACCCTTACTGTATCTACTGCCGTCAACCTCCCAGAGAATTTGCATGATTGGAGGTCGACTGCAAACCCACCTTAAAACAGAAAAAAATGAAAATAAACTTGACAGACACGGTAAGAGTTTAGTATAATATATACATCGGTTTTGGCGAGCCTTTTAATCGCACCAGTTTGGAATAGAAACCGTTTTGATAAGTCTATTTCTCATTAAACTGGTATATCCTTTTAATCGCACCAGTTTGGAATAGAAACCAACAACCCGAGACGGAAACACCAATAACACCTGCACTTTTAATCGCACCAGTTTGGAATAGAAACTCACGTGTTCCAATACTGGACACGTGACACACTCCATAACTTTTAATCGCACCAGTTTGGAATAGAAACCAAGCCACTGCTCATAGTCATCAGCATCTAAATAACTTTTAATCGCACCAGTTTGGAATAGAAACATATTTAAGCACAATTACAAGGACAAAAACGGAGTTGCCTTTTAATCGCACCAGTTTGGAATAGAAACTTTTTCAAATTCTTCATGCACATCTGTAGCAAGTGACTTTTAATCGCACCAGTTTGGAATAGAAACTATATAAATCCTTACTTGCTTGTGCAAGCACAGTTCCTTTTAATCGCACCAGTTTGGAATAGAAACTGTTTGGTGCTGCACTTATTTGAAGTCCAGTAGCAAATCTTTTAATCGCACCAGTTTGGAATAGAAACCTTGAATAAGTCGGTCTATCTCTTTATCTGCTTCTCTTTTAATCGCACCAGTTTGGAATAGAAACATACACCACCTTCACCGCCTGAACTGACCCTAGCATGCTTTTAATCGCACCAGTTTGGAATAGAAACGAAGATTATGACCTTTCACAAAAAAGGGACAATCGGACGCTTTTAATCGCACCAGTTTGGAATAGAAACCTACCCGCTTCACTGCGGAGAAATGCGTCCCATGCTGCCTTTTAATCGCACCAGTTTGGAATAGAAACATCTTGGTCTGCGAGGCATCTATGTGTATGGCAATGACTTTTAATCGCACCAGTTTGGAATAGAAACGCGAAAGTATTCTTTTGTCATGCATGCCTCTCTCTTTACTTTTAATCGCACCAGTTTGGAATAGAAACTTTCATTCGCCGTCTCCAATTCACCCTGCAACCTCCTTTTAATCGCACCAGTTTGGAATAGAAACTTGCTTATCCAGAGACTAAAGACTGCTTCATCGTCTTGCCTTTTAATCGCACCAGTTTGGAATAGAAACGATTTTTCATACTCTTTGCCTGTCTGCACATCAACGTCTTTTAATCGCACCAGTTTGGAATAGAAACGCATAAATTCCTGTTCCTGTAAAAGCACTCGCATCCTCTTTTAATCGCACCAGTTTGGAATAGAAACCCAAAAACGAAATTCGCAACAAAATGGTATCTCGGACTTTTAATCGCACCAGTTTGGAATAGAAACTTGTTCAATATGAAGGTTTTGTTGATTCAGGGAAACTTCTTTTAATCGCACCAGTTTGGAATAGAAACTAGAAAGAACGTACCAACTATATTAGTACCATCAAATCTTTTAATCGCACCAGTTTGGAATAGAAACTACGGTATTAGAGATAAACCGGAACAACCGGAACACTTTTAATCGCACCAGTTTGGAATAGAAACCTGTCGCGTCCAGAGCGTTCGCGTCCTCCGCTGTCCTTTTAATCGCACCAGTTTGGAATAGAAACGATTAGATAATTATTTCCAATCTGATGGCACTACGCGAACTTTTAATCGCACCAGTTTGGAATAGAAACCTTAACTGCATGTGAATCTACAGGGCTGAACAAAAAACTTTTAATCGCACCAGTTTGGAATAGAAACACTTATGCTACAGAAACCGCTTACCCTCAACATGCACTTTTAATCGCACCAGTTTGGAATAGAAACGATAGAAGGGGCAAGTGGTGGATATAGAATGAGAACTTTTAATCGCACCAGTTTGGAATAGAAACACCGGTAGTTTTCCACTGCTAATGGCGTGTAAAGTTAGCTTTTAATCGCACCAGTTTGGAATAGAAACAATGTATGTGTCAGGTTTATATCAAGTGCCCGACACGCACTTTTAATCGCACCAGTTTGGAATAGAAACTCTTCTGTCTAAGGGTATTAACCCGTAGGGTTACACTTTTAATCGCACCAGTTTGGAATAGAAACTTCATAGATATAGAAACGATGCGGGATACAAAAGACTCACTTTTAATCGCACCAGTTTGGAATAGAAACTCTGACGATTACGTTTCCGTGTTCGTCTCTTAATGCCTTTTAATCGCACCAGTTTGGAATAGAAACAACCGGCGGGCAACCAAGCAGGAGAACCCAAGTAACCTTTTAATCGCACCAGTTTGGAATAGAAACCGGAAAGAGGAGAACCAACATGAAAGCAAACGAAATGACTTTTAATCGCACCAGTTTGGAATAGAAACAATTGATATGACTGCATAGATGTTCAATCAAAGTGAACTTTTAATCGCACCAGTTTGGAATAGAAACCCTTCAACGGGTTTTCCTGCTGTTCCTGTAACACTCTTTTAATCGCACCAGTTTGGAATAGAAACTTCATTTTGTTCTCCTTTAATAGAGTATTGATAACCACCTTTTAATCGCACCAGTTTGGAATAGAAACAATAGTCTGACATTCGGGCGTTGACTCATATAGTTACCTTTTAATCGCACCAGTTTGGAATAGAAACGTTTATCATCTGCTTCAGCAGCTTCAATCAAACCCTTTTAATCGCACCAGTTTGGAATAGAAACTCTCAAACTCCTTATTATTGTTTTCGCATCAAAATCACTTTTAATCGCACCAGTTTGGAATAGAAACCATCCATGTTTTCCAATGCAATCTCATCCTTAATATCCTGCTTTTAATCGCACCAGTTTGGAATAGAAACCATTTTGACGACTTTAAAGTGCCACAAGTAGAACACTTTTAATCGCACCAGTTTGGAATAGAAACCTCACTGGCGAGCCCGGTGAGGACGGTGCTGATGGTTCCTTTTAATCGCACCAGTTTGGAATAGAAACACGGGCGGTTCTGTCAATACTGCGACAGGGGTGTTAACTTTTAATCGCACCAGTTTGGAATAGAAACGTTGAGGATTCTGCTGTTGGAGATGCGGTTCTGTTTCACTTTTAATCGCACCAGTTTGGAATAGAAACAACCCCTTCATGCCTTACTGCTATCCACCCCCTATGGTCTTCTTTTAATCGCACCAGTTTGGAATAGAAACACGGTTCTATCGGCTTATTCTTCAATCCAGTATCACTTTTAATCGCACCAGTTTGGAATAGAAACCAGCCCCCGAACCAGAACCATCAGCACCGTCCTCACCTTTTAATCGCACCAGTTTGGAATAGAAACTCTGCTACGGGGGTCTCTTGTCGTGTGCCCGGTCAGGGCTTTTAATCGCACCAGTTTGGAATAGAAACAGGCATCAGTAAAGGCATTAGTGTTATTTTCACCTTCCTTTTAATCGCACCAGTTTGGAATAGAAACATGACTTACTCATCTGCCACCTCATCGTTTTCAACTTTTAATCGCACCAGTTTGGAATAGAAACCCTTCATGAGTAAAGTATACTGTTGACCATCCAACGCTTTTAATCGCACCAGTTTGGAATAGAAACAAAAAACCAGTCACCGCCTATATGCAAAATTCGGCTTTCTTTTAATCGCACCAGTTTGGAATAGAAACACTATGATTTGTTTCTTTACGAAGGGGCAATGATTACTTTTAATCGCACCAGTTTGGAATAGAAACTTTACCTTTGCTTGTTGTCTGGTGAAGTCTATATCCTTTTAATCGCACCAGTTTGGAATAGAAACGTATCATAAGTGCTTATGAATACCCCATCTTCGTCAGCTTTTAATCGCACCAGTTTGGAATAGAAACCAAACGATGTGGTAAAATAACCACTGTAGTAAGTCGTCTTTTAATCGCACCAGTTTGGAATAGAAACGTGATGGATAACCCCATAATTTTCTGACAATGAGACTGCACTTTTAATCGCACCAGTTTGGAATAGAAACACACAGAACGACTCACAGCACGCCACCACACCGAATCTTTTAATCGCACCAGTTTGGAATAGAAACTGCAGTAATTGGTATCGGATTCGTTATCTGTACATTCCTTTTAATCGCACCAGTTTGGAATAGAAACAACACACAGAACGACTCACAGCACGCCACCACACCGACTTTTAATCGCACCAGTTTGGAATAGAAACATCCTACCCAAAAGCAAATTGACAAGTTCTATTCACCTTTTAATCGCACCAGTTTGGAATAGAAACAACATCGTTTGGACGTAAGATATGAAGTCGCTTGCCTTTTAATCGCACCAGTTTGGAATAGAAACTCAAGGATATTAAATCATCCTTTGAAAATACACGTATCTTCTTTTAATCGCACCAGTTTGGAATAGAAACGGTGTCAATCCGTGAAATTCGCCGTTTTCGTTGAAACTTTTAATCGCACCAGTTTGGAATAGAAACATTCACGTCGGGTGAGTTGGAAGTTTACTTCGGACTTTTAATCGCACCAGTTTGGAATAGAAACGTAGCAGCCCACGCTCTAAATCTTGCAGATCAAGTTTACTTTTAATCGCACCAGTTTGGAATAGAAACTTCTGATACTAAAAACTATAAGCCTGTTGTCATAGCCTTTTAATCGCACCAGTTTGGAATAGAAACCTCTGAATAATCAACCGTCCTGCGCGGAGACGTAAAACCTTTTAATCGCACCAGTTTGGAATAGAAACAAACATAACAGAGCTACCGCGGTCGTATACGGATTTGCCTTTTAATCGCACCAGTTTGGAATAGAAACTGGGATAGTCTCTCATGTCTTTTTATCGGAGGGACTACCTTTTAATCGCACCAGTTTGGAATAGAAACCGCAACCGTTTAACTTTACGTTTGATTTTCGGTTTGCTTTTAATCGCACCAGTTTGGAATAGAAACGTGGGAAGGACACTTACTTATCAGTCAAGACGGATACCTTTTAATCGCACCAGTTTGGAATAGAAACACGCGCACGAGAAAGAACTGAATGAACGAAACGTTGACTTTTAATCGCACCAGTTTGGAATAGAAACCAGAAAAAAGGAGGGTAAACGCGGTACGTTAAACACTTTTAATCGCACCAGTTTGGAATAGAAACTTTTTTCAAGTATACCCGAACCACATACTCAAGATTACTTTTAATCGCACCAGTTTGGAATAGAAACTGTAAAGAAAAGTTTTGACAATAATGTTGACGTGACTTTTAATCGCACCAGTTTGGAATAGAAACATGTTTTGCACAGGATCAGAAAATCCTTCATTGAGACTTTTAATCGCACCAGTTTGGAATAGAAACTGGTGATATTCTTCCAGTAGTTGCAGATTTGCTTCACTTTTAATCGCACCAGTTTGGAATAGAAACGCGCACAACTGGGGGTGAATGAACTCGACAGCAGCACTTTTAATCGCACCAGTTTGGAATAGAAACGTTCTTCTGCAGTATCCAACGTTGCAAGTCTTCTGACTTTTAATCGCACCAGTTTGGAATAGAAACCTTCTTATCCGTGATGATAACTGCTTTTATAGCAGTATCTTTTAATCGCACCAGTTTGGAATAGAAACCTTTATCCTGCCATGCTTTCCTTTCAGGATGAGCTTTACTTTTAATCGCACCAGTTTGGAATAGAAACTTTTACCTTTGGCATCACATCTTGAAAATACTACATATCTTTTAATCGCACCAGTTTGGAATAGAAACCGTTTTCTTATTCCGTTGCCATGTTTTCAAACATCACCTTTTAATCGCACCAGTTTGGAATAGAAACCCTGATAAACATGAAGTTTAGAGGTATTCAACCTACTTTTAATCGCACCAGTTTGGAATAGAAACAGCTGCCCTGAATCTTGAAAAGTATCCCGCAAGTACTTTTAATCGCACCAGTTTGGAATAGAAACGAATACTTATATCATTACTATTAGCAAAGATGTAACTTTTAATCGCACCAGTTTGGAATAGAAACTGGCGTAAACTTAGAAATTCAAAACCCTGTAATCGTTTTCCTTTTAATCGCACCAGTTTGGAATAGAAACGCGGTGCTTATGCTAAGCCAAATTTATTTAATCTTGGCTTTTAATCGCACCAGTTTGGAATAGAAACACAGCTGCAATATGACCGTTAGGGAACGGGGTTTGACTTTTAATCGCACCAGTTTGGAATAGAAACTGCTGAACTCCTTTAGATTTTGAGGGTAGACGATTTTCTTTTAATCGCACCAGTTTGGAATAGAAACTCGTGAAACACGTACGTTGTTTCAATACCGTGTTCCTTTTAATCGCACCAGTTTGGAATAGAAACTTCAATTTTTTTTAGTTCTGCCAGCATTGATATTTCTCCGTCTTTTAATCGCACCAGTTTGGAATAGAAACATATGTTTTATTTCTGGGGGCAAGGTGGCGATTTACCTTTTAATCGCACCAGTTTGGAATAGAAACCAAAGAGAAATTGAGGTGCAGCTTCTGTTTTGTTCTCCTTTTAATCGCACCAGTTTGGAATAGAAACTAGCGACGCTGCGTATAGGTGTTTCGGTGCTATAGTGTCTTTTAATCGCACCAGTTTGGAATAGAAACAAAATAAATGCTGCAGAAGTGACACCAGCTGACTTGCTTTTAATCGCACCAGTTTGGAATAGAAACGTCTCTACGTGCCTCTGCCTTATTAGCAGCGTCTACCTTTTAATCGCACCAGTTTGGAATAGAAACTTGATCCAGTTCTGTCTGGTGCATGTCAACTATAGACCTTTTAATCGCACCAGTTTGGAATAGAAACGCCCAAGACGGATACAGTGAAATTGCCTCTGATGCAGACTTTTAATCGCACCAGTTTGGAATAGAAACTCATTTTGTTAAAGTCAATAATGAAGTGCCTATTATTCTTTTAATCGCACCAGTTTGGAATAGAAACACACTTCTAACTTCTGTTATACCGTTGTGTTCGCGTATTCTTTTAATCGCACCAGTTTGGAATAGAAACACTTGTTCTATGACCTTATTATATGAAATTCCGACTTTTAATCGCACCAGTTTGGAATAGAAACAGTAACGGTGACCAGCCTCTTTGTTCTGGGGGTGTCTCTTTTAATCGCACCAGTTTGGAATAGAAACTGATTCTGGGAAATTTCGCGTCAGGGTGTGCTTTTACCTTTTAATCGCACCAGTTTGGAATAGAAACTAGATCACAAGGAATAGCGTTGAGAATTCCGCCCTTCCTTTTAATCGCACCAGTTTGGAATAGAAACTTATCTTTTCCAGCTCGCACTGAGCAAATCCTGTGCTTCTCCTTTTAATCGCACCAGTTTGGAATAGAAACAGTCTTCGCATCCGCAGAGAATCTCATAGAATTCATACTTTTAATCGCACCAGTTTGGAATAGAAACACGCAATTGACGGTGATTGCCTTCAGCTCAGGTGTTCTTTTAATCGCACCAGTTTGGAATAGAAACTGTCCTGTCTTGCTCATTAGCAAGTCGGTCGTTGCCCTTTTAATCGCACCAGTTTGGAATAGAAACTTTTATTAGTAGACACTTCAGAATTTGACACTGCAGACTTTTAATCGCACCAGTTTGGAATAGAAACATATAACTTATATCATGTATATTTAGTTGCGATATACTTTTAATCGCACCAGTTTGGAATAGAAACTTTTCCCAGTCACATATAGCTGCAGAACTTGATTTACTTACTTTTAATCGCACCAGTTTGGAATAGAAACTCGCACTCACTATAACTATAAAGATAACTGTGAGTATCTTTTAATCGCACCAGTTTGGAATAGAAACTGTGCATTGTATGCATCCATTTGACTTATAGAGACTTCAACTTTTAATCGCACCAGTTTGGAATAGAAACTTTAATTCTGCTTCCTGCTTTTCCGATAAATCTATTTCCCTTTTAATCGCACCAGTTTGGAATAGAAACACCCGTGACGTGTTCCTACTGGACACGTCACACAACTTTTAATCGCACCAGTTTGGAATAGAAACATAAAATCAGAATTCACAATCTGCAGGACGTCTGTATTACTTTTAATCGCACCAGTTTGGAATAGAAACCTGTGAAAACTCGGGATCATGACGAAGCAATATTTCCTTTTAATCGCACCAGTTTGGAATAGAAACCAGACGCTAATCGGAAATGGAAATGCGACACTGGTCTGCTTTTAATCGCACCAGTTTGGAATAGAAACCGATTGTTTACATTATAATGTAAAGCGATTATTAAAGCACTTTTAATCGCACCAGTTTGGAATAGAAACCTTGCGTGCATCTATTAAATGTAACACACATGCATGCTTTTAATCGCACCAGTTTGGAATAGAAACACCACTTGGTTTCAGGGGGAAGGTCAAGTTTAGACGCCTTTTAATCGCACCAGTTTGGAATAGAAACTCGTCATGCACGTCCCAGTATACTTTGATAAAGCCGCTTTTAATCGCACCAGTTTGGAATAGAAACGTTTCCGCCTCTATATTGATAGCAGTTATGCCATGATCCTTTTAATCGCACCAGTTTGGAATAGAAACGGGACAAGTGAAAAAACAAGCTGCGAGGGGGATGCATGGGACTTTTAATCGCACCAGTTTGGAATAGAAACCAATTCAGACCAGATCGCAAGCGGAAACTTTGAAACGCTTTTAATCGCACCAGTTTGGAATAGAAACGACATCTTCGAGAAGGGGGACAGGCTAATCGCTTCGGACTTTTAATCGCACCAGTTTGGAATAGAAACTTGAGTCAACATCACGCACAGGTATAACACTGATGATTTCACTTTTAATCGCACCAGTTTGGAATAGAAACATGATAGACGTGCAAAGCGTCTTAAGGGATACAGACCTTTTAATCGCACCAGTTTGGAATAGAAACACCACTGACGCATATCAATTAATTCACGCTGTTCACTTTTAATCGCACCAGTTTGGAATAGAAACGTCGATAAGTGTGCATAGTCATGTATAATCCATTAACTTTTAATCGCACCAGTTTGGAATAGAAACAATTATTTAATATATGATACAATTATAACATGGTATGATACTACTTTTAATCGCACCAGTTTGGAATAGAAACGCTGAACGATCTGAGCGGGCACCCGAACGGGACGGACTTTTAATCGCACCAGTTTGGAATAGAAACTGTCCCACAGAACATGTCCGTTGCATTCGGTAATTATCTTTTAATCGCACCAGTTTGGAATAGAAACTATATCCTGTAAAGAAAGGTTTCCTGTATCCGTGAACTTTTAATCGCACCAGTTTGGAATAGAAACTATCCGTTGTTTGAAATACGTGATGCGGGGTGTTACCTTTTAATCGCACCAGTTTGGAATAGAAACTTTTAGTTAGTTTCTTGATTATTGATTTTGTCATGTTCTTTTAATCGCACCAGTTTGGAATAGAAACAGTCGCGCTTAGACCACATAAACAAAACCCAGCGCACTTTTAATCGCACCAGTTTGGAATAGAAACACAACAAACAAAAATGAACGTCCCGTTTATATACCACTTTTAATCGCACCAGTTTGGAATAGAAACATAAGAAAAGATGTTTTTTCATGTCAGCCTTTCATTGCTTTTAATCGCACCAGTTTGGAATAGAAACGTGTTAGAAGATTGCGAAAACTGTACTGACTCGACTCTCTTTTAATCGCACCAGTTTGGAATAGAAACATGTTGCTTGTCGTTATACACCCTCTCAGCCTCTTTGTAACTTTTAATCGCACCAGTTTGGAATAGAAACTTGACGAGTGGTCGCGACAAACTGTAGCGAAAAACCCCGCATCTTTTAATCGCACCAGTTTGGAATAGAAACTATCTCAATTGTTTCTCGGTTGCAGGTGTTGTGTCACTTTTAATCGCACCAGTTTGGAATAGAAACAAATTCACATACTCAACTCGGCAGTGATGCCGCAAGACTTTTAATCGCACCAGTTTGGAATAGAAACTATTCAGTAGTTTAGACAACTATTTTCTTTTATACCTGCTTTTAATCGCACCAGTTTGGAATAGAAACGAGGGCTGAGTGACAATGCAATCTGAATTCTTGGTCTGTCTTTTAATCGCACCAGTTTGGAATAGAAACGCTATATACAGGTTTTACGAAGTAGGGGGTAGGTTCCTTTTAATCGCACCAGTTTGGAATAGAAACAGCCTTATACTTTCTTTTTCACTTGCTGAAAAAACCTTTTAATCGCACCAGTTTGGAATAGAAACCATAATAATCGGAGACGACATATATGTGTGGGACTTGACAACTTTTAATCGCACCAGTTTGGAATAGAAACGTGCGTTTTTCCCGTCTCGTTGTCAACGACTAAAATGCTTTTAATCGCACCAGTTTGGAATAGAAACATGAAAAACTCAAAATCTTCTATGCTGGGATCGTCAAGCTTTTAATCGCACCAGTTTGGAATAGAAACAGAGAGAAGAGTATTTGCAATGTGTATAAAAGGATATCTTTTAATCGCACCAGTTTGGAATAGAAACTGAGGAGTTAGCTGCTAATCAGGAGATATTGCGGCAACTTTTAATCGCACCAGTTTGGAATAGAAACTGTCGTTTCGCTTCTCTTGCTGTGTCTGCTGCAGTCTCTTTTAATCGCACCAGTTTGGAATAGAAACATATGCCGCGCTTGGCGAATTCCTTTTTCAAATCTCCTTTTAATCGCACCAGTTTGGAATAGAAACCTTACTGAAGGAACTGGTAGGCAAATTGTCGTGAACAACTTTTAATCGCACCAGTTTGGAATAGAAACATGGGAAGAAAACCTCTCATATTTACAACTCCGTCAAACTTTTAATCGCACCAGTTTGGAATAGAAACTGAAAAGAATGTTAGAGTGATCTCTCCGCCTCTCTGCTACTTTTAATCGCACCAGTTTGGAATAGAAACCTGCCGTATACGGATGCGAATAAAAACAAGTATCATAAACTTTTAATCGCACCAGTTTGGAATAGAAACTTGAATTTATACGAGTTGCTATAATTGACTTGAGACGACCTTTTAATCGCACCAGTTTGGAATAGAAACTTTTGTGGGAATTCCTTGATTACCATTTCTTCTTGGTTGACTTTTAATCGCACCAGTTTGGAATAGAAACAGACGAAACTGACGAAACTACTGAAAGGACTACATGTCCACTTTTAATCGCACCAGTTTGGAATAGAAACGCATGAGTCATTTCCCCCTCGTCAACAGCCTTTTGACTTTTAATCGCACCAGTTTGGAATAGAAACTCTTGTAAATAAAAACACTTGACTAAGTCTTCATCACTTTTAATCGCACCAGTTTGGAATAGAAACTTATGTAATTATGAAGTAGTGAGTTGGTTCTCTTGTACTTTTAATCGCACCAGTTTGGAATAGAAACAGATTCAATATCAGATATAACTTCTATATTTAATAAACTTTTAATCGCACCAGTTTGGAATAGAAACTACCGACTGCATACCGATTCAAATGTCGATCTTACCCCCTTTTAATCGCACCAGTTTGGAATAGAAACAAATACCATGCATGTTAGAAAAAAACAAATCTAACAAACTTTTAATCGCACCAGTTTGGAATAGAAACTCGCATCAACGGTAAGCATCCAGTATGTGTAAACCTTTTAATCGCACCAGTTTGGAATAGAAACATTGCATGTGCCATGACAGACGTTGTTTGCCATTCATCCCTTTTAATCGCACCAGTTTGGAATAGAAACTTGTTAAGACGGGGTGAAATTCATCGGGTGAAAGGATAACTTTTAATCGCACCAGTTTGGAATAGAAACTTCTACAATCTATTTAAAGAGAATGACAAGGAAGCAACTTTTAATCGCACCAGTTTGGAATAGAAACGTATCGGGATGCTCGCATTCGAGAATCTTCCCCTTACTTTTAATCGCACCAGTTTGGAATAGAAACCTTGGTGCAGTTAGCGTAACAGACCCATTCGCTATCTTTTAATCGCACCAGTTTGGAATAGAAACCCGCCCAATCCTGCACCTTTATCGATCCTGAACAGCTTTTAATCGCACCAGTTTGGAATAGAAACAAAAACACACCTATAGTAAGCAGCAGAATTGCTGCACCTTTTAATCGCACCAGTTTGGAATAGAAACGTAAATAATGTTTTTAATTATCGGAGTCTGCCCATAGTTACTTTTAATCGCACCAGTTTGGAATAGAAACAACGCTTCCTCTTGTTCTGGTAACATCCGATAGGGACTTTTAATCGCACCAGTTTGGAATAGAAACTGGTGGTAGCACACTTCAGACGTTTCCCGACGTTGACTTTTAATCGCACCAGTTTGGAATAGAAACGTTAACATCGACGGACAAGAGGCGATTGCGTCTCTCTTTTAATCGCACCAGTTTGGAATAGAAACTTTTACTCTGAAGGACTTTGAAACTCAACGAATTGCACTTTTAATCGCACCAGTTTGGAATAGAAACTTTGTCGAAGAGCATCGGGAGGAGATAGACTCGAACTTCTTTTAATCGCACCAGTTTGGAATAGAAACTTTGTCGAAGAGCATCGGGAGGAGATAGACTCGAACTTCCCTTTTAATCGCACCAGTTTGGAATAGAAACATTCTCAACATTATTCATGATCTCACCCCCCAAAGCTTTTAATCGCACCAGTTTGGAATAGAAACGTTGACGTGATAATCAAGAATATGGGCGAAAAACAGAGCTTTTAATCGCACCAGTTTGGAATAGAAACAAGGCACACTACGCATTCGATATCCACCACTTGCACCCTTTTAATCGCACCAGTTTGGAATAGAAACGGATGGTATTACTCGGTTGGTTGACATTAAAGATCAGAGCTTTTAATCGCACCAGTTTGGAATAGAAACGCCATAGCTAAAGACGGATCCAACCTATCCCCATCCCTTTTAATCGCACCAGTTTGGAATAGAAACGACATCTTCGAGAAGGGGGACAGGCTAATCGCTTCGGACTTTTAATCGCACCAGTTTGGAATAGAAACATACAGTCTTCCGCCCCTGATAGCAAGGACAAGGTTCCTTTTAATCGCACCAGTTTGGAATAGAAACATACTTGGCTGGTTGTTTCGTGTCCTAAACGAACTTCTTTTAATCGCACCAGTTTGGAATAGAAACTGGATTTGCTTCCTGTTTCTCAAGATAGGAACGGATTCCCTTTTAATCGCACCAGTTTGGAATAGAAACCCGTTAATCAGTAATTTCATAAAAAGCATCCTGCTAACTTTTAATCGCACCAGTTTGGAATAGAAACCTTTCAGTTGATTATCAGTTAAGATTGTTTTTGACTCACTTTTAATCGCACCAGTTTGGAATAGAAACAAGTCTGTCAAGTGCAAGCATTCGGGAAGTTGGGGAGTTTCTTTTAATCGCACCAGTTTGGAATAGAAACAATATCGGATAATCTATAATCGTTGTCATTGTCAAAACTTTTAATCGCACCAGTTTGGAATAGAAACAAGCCATCAGTAGAGGCATGACACCCACAACGAAAAAACTTTTAATCGCACCAGTTTGGAATAGAAACGCAGTGATTCAAATTCACGGGTGGACTTGCCGTCGGTGTTCTTTTAATCGCACCAGTTTGGAATAGAAACCTTGGACTGCTGTGATTATAGTAATTTCAATCGGTCTTTTAATCGCACCAGTTTGGAATAGAAACTCTCAACAAAGTTGCTGCCATACGGCTGAAAGTAGACTTTTAATCGCACCAGTTTGGAATAGAAACTTGGACCTACGTCACTGAATATGCCATCGTGTGTTGCCTTTTAATCGCACCAGTTTGGAATAGAAACTCTTCTATTTCAGGATCAAAGGTGACCATAGGTTGTTGCTTTTAATCGCACCAGTTTGGAATAGAAACGAATCTCTACAGCATACTTATCGTGCAGTTGTTGGACTTTTAATCGCACCAGTTTGGAATAGAAACTTTTGCTGTGAGCGTTCCGCACACGTTGATAGCGTCTTCTTTTAATCGCACCAGTTTGGAATAGAAACTTGGTTATTCATTGCGTTCTCCTTAGAATGTTAGGTTATCCTTTTAATCGCACCAGTTTGGAATAGAAACTATGCCTGCCCCTTGTCAATCAGCACTTTATAGTCCTGTGGGCTTTTAATCGCACCAGTTTGGAATAGAAACAATATTTAATGCACCCTGCCGGATTGATGAATAGTTTACATCTTTTAATCGCACCAGTTTGGAATAGAAACTTTCCTATTTTCCCTGTTGATCTGCCTTTTTTGCCTTTTAATCGCACCAGTTTGGAATAGAAACTGGGGATCTCAGTCTCAAAAGGGGTGGGATGGTATGTCCTTTTAATCGCACCAGTTTGGAATAGAAACTTTCGCAAAGATGGTGTGTCAGGCGGTAAATATTTGTCCTTTTAATCGCACCAGTTTGGAATAGAAACTCGCAACATGCTTCAAAAAGCAGTTGACGAGGGAAAACTTTTAATCGCACCAGTTTGGAATAGAAACATTTTTTGTCTGCGATAAATAGCAACCGATTCGGTTCTTTTAATCGCACCAGTTTGGAATAGAAACCGGGACAATTAAGGCGAAAGAATGTCAATCTCGGATGCTCTTTTAATCGCACCAGTTTGGAATAGAAACAACCATACCGTCCCTATGTTCATCAAAAACGAAGGGCTTTTAATCGCACCAGTTTGGAATAGAAACGCTTGAAAAAGCACGCAAAGATGTTGAAGCTGCAATTTCCTTTTAATCGCACCAGTTTGGAATAGAAACTCTTTAAAGCTAAACATGATGATACTGTCCTTTATCCTTTTAATCGCACCAGTTTGGAATAGAAACTTTTTGAATTTTGGAAGGTGTTTTTGGATACGGATACTTTTAATCGCACCAGTTTGGAATAGAAACCCCAATTCCTCTACGAAACAAACTACGGGGGAAAGAACTTTTAATCGCACCAGTTTGGAATAGAAACGCCCAGGCACTATTGCCTTGTGTTTAGGTGATACCACACTTTTAATCGCACCAGTTTGGAATAGAAACTTTTTAAGGTTGCCAATTTTGTTTTCAATGGCTTTGGCTTTTAATCGCACCAGTTTGGAATAGAAACATCCCTCTACATATTTTTAAGTATAACAGGTTTTATGTGCTTTTAATCGCACCAGTTTGGAATAGAAACTTATACCTTCATAATTCCCCGTATATTCTACGGTAACTTTTAATCGCACCAGTTTGGAATAGAAACACAGGCTTTGGGAGGAATTCAAGGATATTTGACAGACTTTTAATCGCACCAGTTTGGAATAGAAACACATAAGAATGTCGATTCTCATATAGGAATGGGATCCCTTTTAATCGCACCAGTTTGGAATAGAAACAATCCTCGCGTTTAGGTCTATTACAATCTTCATCTTCATCTTTTAATCGCACCAGTTTGGAATAGAAACATCAGAATTAATGCTGCTTCTTGGATTGGTAGCAAACTTTTAATCGCACCAGTTTGGAATAGAAACTGTAATGTGCAAATAGCATTTCCTTTGCTGCACTTGCTTTTAATCGCACCAGTTTGGAATAGAAACTTTAGAAAAAGTGGGAAGGATTTATTTCCAGTGTTTTGCACTTTTAATCGCACCAGTTTGGAATAGAAACGTAGACCTAATTCATATTCCACTTCGTATCCCGCTTTTAATCGCACCAGTTTGGAATAGAAACGAAGATCATGCAGCTTATGCAGCTGGATATAGACACTTTTAATCGCACCAGTTTGGAATAGAAACTTGGGGGTGCCATACGTGGCATAGAAGCGTTACTGGCTTTTAATCGCACCAGTTTGGAATAGAAACTTTCAACGATCATGGTAGCGTATTTCTCAAGATGAAATACTTTTAATCGCACCAGTTTGGAATAGAAACCAAACTTAAACTCTTAGCCGTAGCGAAATAGTTGGCTTTTAATCGCACCAGTTTGGAATAGAAACAATGATCTATTTGATACTCTTATCAGTATGCCCCCGCAGCTTTTAATCGCACCAGTTTGGAATAGAAACCGTATCCCTTCAGCTTGAGCCTCGCCAAACGCATCACGCCTTTTAATCGCACCAGTTTGGAATAGAAACATGCACCATCAGCAGCAACACCGACGCGTTCCTGTACTTTTAATCGCACCAGTTTGGAATAGAAACGAAGCACACATGATAATGAAAGCGATCTACGCTTCCACCTTTTAATCGCACCAGTTTGGAATAGAAACAGGTTCAGTACTGGTTATACAAAGGTCGTAGATTTTGCCTTTTAATCGCACCAGTTTGGAATAGAAACTTTGGTCTTTGATATCCATAAAATGTTGCACAAGTTTTCTTTTAATCGCACCAGTTTGGAATAGAAACATCGCAGCACGTTGTGGTTGTGCAGGTTCTGTTGCACTCTTTTAATCGCACCAGTTTGGAATAGAAACCCACCAATCAAACGAGTCAGATACTAATACAATCGTCTTTTAATCGCACCAGTTTGGAATAGAAACATCTTTAGTAAGACTGCTAACTGTTCAGCTTCAGATAAACTTTTAATCGCACCAGTTTGGAATAGAAACATCTGATTGACTATGTTCGACAGGTATTGTGCTAACACTTTTAATCGCACCAGTTTGGAATAGAAACATACGCGGTCCTGCAGCTGATAGAATTGTTGCAGTCGCTTTTAATCGCACCAGTTTGGAATAGAAACGCGCGTCCACCCTCCATTGCCCCTAACACTGCACTCCTTTTAATCGCACCAGTTTGGAATAGAAACAGTTCAAATCCTGTCGCGATAAAAATACTCAAAAACTTTTAATCGCACCAGTTTGGAATAGAAACTGCACATTAACGAATTAGATGATGCACTCTGTAACGGACTTTTAATCGCACCAGTTTGGAATAGAAACATGCGACTTCAACTGAAGATCGTGTTTACTATATGCACTTTTAATCGCACCAGTTTGGAATAGAAACCCTAAGCAGGATTTTTTTGCATTACCGAGCCTGCTTCTTTTAATCGCACCAGTTTGGAATAGAAACTCCGCCCTTGCCTTTCAAAGCAAATAGCTGCGGATGCCCTTTTAATCGCACCAGTTTGGAATAGAAACGTGATCGCACCTGTCGCGGCTGAAAAAGTTGCAACAGCTTTTAATCGCACCAGTTTGGAATAGAAACGAGAATAAGCCATCTCTATAAACATATCGACATCAGCTTTTAATCGCACCAGTTTGGAATAGAAACATGTGTTCGTACGGAGTGTGCCTTCTATCATAATCACTTTTAATCGCACCAGTTTGGAATAGAAACACCGCATTGTCGCATAAGCGTAAACGCGGCAATCACTTTTAATCGCACCAGTTTGGAATAGAAACTCGTATTCTGATTGAGATGTCCACTCCAAAAATCAACTTTTAATCGCACCAGTTTGGAATAGAAACAGTTATTGATGTTGACTTCTACGGTTAGGCGTTTGTCTTTTAATCGCACCAGTTTGGAATAGAAACAATGCAATTTCTTGAACACGTCCGAGTTTTTTGACTTTTAATCGCACCAGTTTGGAATAGAAACTATAGTCAATAGACCATGACTCTTCATCCTTGTTCCAGCCCTTTTAATCGCACCAGTTTGGAATAGAAACAATGCTCTGTTACATTCCTTGATGCAATCCTTGATGGCTTTTAATCGCACCAGTTTGGAATAGAAACCGAGAAATTGACCTCACCACACCAAGCACTTGCACTTTTAATCGCACCAGTTTGGAATAGAAACCCGCATCGTGATGGTTGTGCAAAATCGTTTTGGCGTAAGCTTTTAATCGCACCAGTTTGGAATAGAAACACCAGCGCGTTGTGTTGGGGACATGAAGCGTGTGTGACTTTTAATCGCACCAGTTTGGAATAGAAACGCTCCATCAGCTCCTCCTAATATAGTGCTTAAATTATACTTTTAATCGCACCAGTTTGGAATAGAAACGCGACGGTGTACGCGTGCCAACCGAAACATCTTTTCCTTTTAATCGCACCAGTTTGGAATAGAAACCGCGTGCTTTTGCGGGACTCTCCGTCCACGACTGATCTAACTTTTAATCGCACCAGTTTGGAATAGAAACGCTGTCAATGCACGTTGTGAAATCTGTTTTGCTTGTACTTTTAATCGCACCAGTTTGGAATAGAAACAAAAATTAAACGCATCGTCGTAGAATCGAATTTGTTGACCTTTTAATCGCACCAGTTTGGAATAGAAACGATTTTAAAGTGCGAATAGAAATTATAAATGGGAAAACTTTTAATCGCACCAGTTTGGAATAGAAACCTTACCGTTTTCAAGCCTTGATGTGTAAGACATTTTCTTTTAATCGCACCAGTTTGGAATAGAAACGAAATTGTCCAGATGTCCCCGGCAAGATTGGCGCCGGGCTTTTAATCGCACCAGTTTGGAATAGAAACGAGATCGTAAGCGCGCGCACGCCTGTCAGACTCCTCTTTTAATCGCACCAGTTTGGAATAGAAACAATGAATGATCAGACTGTTATTCGTATCTTTGATCAGCTTTTAATCGCACCAGTTTGGAATAGAAACCAAATGCGTTGCGGCAAGTTGGGGTTTGCATTCACCTTTTAATCGCACCAGTTTGGAATAGAAACTCCACCTTTGAAAGTTTTCATTAGCTGATTGTTCACTTTTAATCGCACCAGTTTGGAATAGAAACTTCCCATAATATTTCAACTGGGTGACCTTCGTCTGTCTTTTAATCGCACCAGTTTGGAATAGAAACCCTATAAAAGGTGAAATATGAAATCGCAAACAGAATGGAAACTTTTAATCGCACCAGTTTGGAATAGAAACGCAATTGCGTTGAAGCCTCGCGTATCAAAGTTTTCACTTTTAATCGCACCAGTTTGGAATAGAAACACGACGAAGAGGGGCTTTACGAGTGAACTTCATTGACTTTTAATCGCACCAGTTTGGAATAGAAACAAACCTCCATGCAGTCAACAGGAACATAGGTTTATCACTTTTAATCGCACCAGTTTGGAATAGAAACCCAACACGTCACTTGAGAATGCGATCACACTGCAAGAACTTTTAATCGCACCAGTTTGGAATAGAAACCGGACAAAATAACATAGCTGTATCAGGTCTATCCTTTTCCTTTTAATCGCACCAGTTTGGAATAGAAACATCATAAATGTCATGCGTTGGATTGTTGGGTCTTCAGCCTTTTAATCGCACCAGTTTGGAATAGAAACTGTACTTGATTACCTCTCCCATATCTGCATCTTGATCTTTTAATCGCACCAGTTTGGAATAGAAACTCCAAAAATGATGTTTCTATCCTTGATCGGCCTTTACTTTTAATCGCACCAGTTTGGAATAGAAACAGTTTATCAGAGTCTTTTTTCTCAATAATCACTTGTCTTTTAATCGCACCAGTTTGGAATAGAAACGTTTTTATGATAACCCCGATTTATCAAATCCTTCGAGCTTTTAATCGCACCAGTTTGGAATAGAAACGAGTCTATAGTCGCTTTCCTAAGAAGGTTATGATACCCTTTTAATCGCACCAGTTTGGAATAGAAACCTGGCACAACACCACCAGAAAGACGAGACGATATGGTCCTTTTAATCGCACCAGTTTGGAATAGAAACACGCTTACGAAACTCTTTACACACAGCCACCGTATTCTTTTAATCGCACCAGTTTGGAATAGAAACCCCTCATACGGATTAAATGTAACTTCATCAAGCACCCTTTTAATCGCACCAGTTTGGAATAGAAACGGTGGCGACGGTAGAAGTCCGCTTGTGCGTTGCATCCTTTTAATCGCACCAGTTTGGAATAGAAACGTCTGACTGAGTAACCGGGTGGCGACGGTAGAAGTCCCTTTTAATCGCACCAGTTTGGAATAGAAACAGCACGGATAAAGTCATCTGTCGTTCTTATCTCTGTCGCTTTTAATCGCACCAGTTTGGAATAGAAACCAAAGCCAGACAACTCTAAATCATCATACCAAATAAACTTTTAATCGCACCAGTTTGGAATAGAAACAACTCAAAGAAAATCACATAACGAAAATTATAACCACTTTTAATCGCACCAGTTTGGAATAGAAACATATTCTATAAGAATAGCTATAGTCTTCTTCGTTTCTTTTAATCGCACCAGTTTGGAATAGAAACACTTTTTACAAGATGATTGATACTACCAAGCGAGGTTCCTTTTAATCGCACCAGTTTGGAATAGAAACCCCCACGTGACAGATCAGCAAACACTTGTGTATACTTTTAATCGCACCAGTTTGGAATAGAAACCGCGTCTCCGCAAAAATAAAAGCATGCAAATGGATGCGTCTTTTAATCGCACCAGTTTGGAATAGAAACTGGTATCATTATTTTCTTGCTGGTGTGGTTGTTGGCTTTTAATCGCACCAGTTTGGAATAGAAACTGTCAAATAATACTCTTTAATCAAGAAGAATACGACGCTTTTAATCGCACCAGTTTGGAATAGAAACGTTTAATTGGGAGAATTTACTTGCGATTTATAATTCACTTTTAATCGCACCAGTTTGGAATAGAAACGTCAAGGATTTCCTCGCCACGCGCATCTGTTCTACGTCTTTTAATCGCACCAGTTTGGAATAGAAACTGCCCATCTGTCAGTATAAAAGTCACTCTATTATCTTTTAATCGCACCAGTTTGGAATAGAAACATGTATAGGATATCGCATGCGGTCGAAAATGTTGTCTCTTTTAATCGCACCAGTTTGGAATAGAAACCCGACCCAGTCTTTGAGTATTATATTACCATTTTTAACTTTTAATCGCACCAGTTTGGAATAGAAACTGTTATAACAGAGAAGAGTGTCAGTGAACTTGTAGATGAACTTTTAATCGCACCAGTTTGGAATAGAAACTCCTCTTTGTCACCTCCTCTCTGTGTTATCTATCTCTCTTTTAATCGCACCAGTTTGGAATAGAAACTTTGTCGTTAGCCATTGCGTTTCCTCTTTCCTCTACCTTTTAATCGCACCAGTTTGGAATAGAAACTTCCACCACCCAGTCTTGTATGCTGATATTTCCTGCGTGCTTTTAATCGCACCAGTTTGGAATAGAAACATAGGTGTGATAGCCAGCAGTGCCAGAACCGAAGCCCTTTTAATCGCACCAGTTTGGAATAGAAACACGCCTACGTGCAACCTATTGATGGGAGGAATTCCTTTTAATCGCACCAGTTTGGAATAGAAACGACGCTCAACGCCACCAATACCGATGCGAGCACCCCACCTTTTAATCGCACCAGTTTGGAATAGAAACGAGGATAACCAGTTCAGCGTTGACAGCGTTGTTGTCTTTCTTTTAATCGCACCAGTTTGGAATAGAAACAGTGTCCGCACGCAGACGCATATATTTTATTGCTACCTTTTAATCGCACCAGTTTGGAATAGAAACTTTTTCAAAACTTGATATTCCATTATAAACCCCCTTTCTTTTAATCGCACCAGTTTGGAATAGAAACAAGAGGAGTATGGTGACAGCGACTTGTGGGACGCACTTTTAATCGCACCAGTTTGGAATAGAAACTCTGAATAAAGAGTTGTTTTTGCCAGCATGGCATTCTTTTAATCGCACCAGTTTGGAATAGAAACTATTAATTATATGATACAATTATAACGTGGAATCAGGTACTTTTAATCGCACCAGTTTGGAATAGAAACAACTCTGCTTCTGTCTGCTTTTGTGTCAGACCTTCAACTTTTAATCGCACCAGTTTGGAATAGAAACTGCCTAATCTGACAGCCAAACAGGCTGCATTAGGCAAGCTTTTAATCGCACCAGTTTGGAATAGAAACGTGAGAATTAGTCATTCAAAACTTCGCCAGTGTTTCTTTTAATCGCACCAGTTTGGAATAGAAACTTTATTTATTGATAAATTTCATCTATCTCTTTTTGCTTTTAATCGCACCAGTTTGGAATAGAAACGATCAACCGCATCAGCTACATGTGCGGAAACGAGGGCTTTTAATCGCACCAGTTTGGAATAGAAACGCGCGCGGGATCGCATAGCTGCCGTCAAAGCCGAGATTGACTTTTAATCGCACCAGTTTGGAATAGAAACTTCAACTGCGAACGGTTTTCGCTGGTTAGTAACTATTCTTTTAATCGCACCAGTTTGGAATAGAAACGATATATATAGATGCAAAATCAGGTATTGTCTGCACTTTTAATCGCACCAGTTTGGAATAGAAACAGGACATGTCTGATATTGGATTATCAGATGTGTCTGTCCTTTTAATCGCACCAGTTTGGAATAGAAACGGTCTTATCTCATTTGAAGAAGCACCATATCAACGCGCACTTTTAATCGCACCAGTTTGGAATAGAAACATCCCGACTCGGCAATACTCACAAAAGAGGGTGTATATGCCTTTTAATCGCACCAGTTTGGAATAGAAACGCGATTTAATATAAAACTGAAATGGTACGGAGAACGGACTTTTAATCGCACCAGTTTGGAATAGAAACAGTAAATCGGGATTCTGCTCAATTACTGCTAAAAAGCCTTTTAATCGCACCAGTTTGGAATAGAAACAGTCGTCTCAAGTCTATTATAGCAACTCTTATGAATTCAACTTTTAATCGCACCAGTTTGGAATAGAAACTCGCATTCATGCTGACTTTCTTGAAAATCAGCACTTCCTTTTAATCGCACCAGTTTGGAATAGAAACATAATAATTTAACGTAATAGTCTATGTCAATGACGTCCCTTTTAATCGCACCAGTTTGGAATAGAAACGACAGCTGCCCTGCCCGGTGCCTATTCATGATAATAGTCTTTTAATCGCACCAGTTTGGAATAGAAACGTGCGTTTTTCCTGTCTCGTTGTCAACGACTAAAATGCTTTTAATCGCACCAGTTTGGAATAGAAACTTTAATATGTTGATTCTTGATAGCATCTGACTATAAACCTTTTAATCGCACCAGTTTGGAATAGAAACTATTGTCCAGGCTTTCACTTCAGCAAATAATCATGAACTTTTAATCGCACCAGTTTGGAATAGAAACTGCAATATCTATACCTGAATCTCCGCAAGCTGCCGTAGACCTTTTAATCGCACCAGTTTGGAATAGAAACGTTTGTCATTGACGCTGATCGTATCCGTTTCATTCGCTTTTAATCGCACCAGTTTGGAATAGAAACCGTCTTGTTTCTGAACAATGAAACCGAGGGCCTTCACTTTTAATCGCACCAGTTTGGAATAGAAACCGCCAATATCGTAAGCCATTCCGTGCTTTAAGTCCTCGACTTTTAATCGCACCAGTTTGGAATAGAAACTCCAAGTGGGCAATTCAGAGTACACCTGCCCGCACCTTCTTTTAATCGCACCAGTTTGGAATAGAAACTGACGATAAAAATCGTACTTGAGGGTAGTGAAATCACTTTTAATCGCACCAGTTTGGAATAGAAACCTATATCAAGAGCCAACAACTCAAGATTGGACAACCTTTTAATCGCACCAGTTTGGAATAGAAACGCAATCTTCGCATTAGCACAATGCTTCGCATTAGGTGACTTTTAATCGCACCAGTTTGGAATAGAAACGTGTATAATATATATAGGTTTAGGATTAAGAAGTTCACTTTTAATCGCACCAGTTTGGAATAGAAACAAATGCGTATGTAAGGCAGTGGTTTTCTTACAATCACTTTTAATCGCACCAGTTTGGAATAGAAACGATAATAGAATATATTAGATTCAAATTCAACAAATTCGCTTTTAATCGCACCAGTTTGGAATAGAAACGTATCGGCAACTCGTTTTCTACATCTTGAAAATGGACTTTTAATCGCACCAGTTTGGAATAGAAACTGTTTTTATTTGTGCCTTGACGATATCCTTCCATTGACTTTTAATCGCACCAGTTTGGAATAGAAACCTTGAAGGCGCAGTGATAACAATAGAAAAGGTATTGTCCTTTTAATCGCACCAGTTTGGAATAGAAACAGACAATCCACAACTGCATCGCAAGCTTCCAGGTACTTTTAATCGCACCAGTTTGGAATAGAAACGATATATTTAATTCAAGCGACAGGAACAGTCGGCACTTTTAATCGCACCAGTTTGGAATAGAAACGCTTGTGCGCGTGCTGCATAGTCTTGTGTGGTTGCTTCTTTTAATCGCACCAGTTTGGAATAGAAACCTGGCTTTAGTGAGTATTCATGATTATCGGCTGCTGCACTTTTAATCGCACCAGTTTGGAATAGAAACTTATAGTTGCATTTGCTCCTATAACAAAAAGCAGACTTTTAATCGCACCAGTTTGGAATAGAAACAGCTGATCGCAGCACCGATGACGCCAGCAACGGATTTGCTTTTAATCGCACCAGTTTGGAATAGAAACAATCGCACCAGTTCTACACAATCACAGTCGCGACAACTTTTAATCGCACCAGTTTGGAATAGAAACGGCTACGATTTCAACGTCACGGATTACAAAACCACGTTAACTTTTAATCGCACCAGTTTGGAATAGAAACAGTGCATACGGACTCCCGTTGCACTTGGGTGCTTTTTCTACTTTTAATCGCACCAGTTTGGAATAGAAACAGATCATCTCGTGCAATCTATTGAGATGATTTTCTACTTTTAATCGCACCAGTTTGGAATAGAAACTTCTGCAGATGGCGGGATAGAACTAAAAATAACGGGACTTTTAATCGCACCAGTTTGGAATAGAAACCCAAAGGTGCCCCCCATCTTCGCACTTTTGGTTTTGGAGCTCTTTTAATCGCACCAGTTTGGAATAGAAACGCAGTAGAAGCAACTGCGGAAACGGAAGATATCCGCCTTTTAATCGCACCAGTTTGGAATAGAAACACCGTCAGTTCGGACGGTAGACGCTTCAACAATTTTCTTTTAATCGCACCAGTTTGGAATAGAAACCGGTTTGAATAAGAAAGATAAGAACACAGGGAGAACCTTTTAATCGCACCAGTTTGGAATAGAAACACACAACGCATGATGACGTAGTAACCTTTATCGGTGACTTTTAATCGCACCAGTTTGGAATAGAAACCGATCAAGTTCTAAAGTTCGCAGGTGAGACACGACTTTTAATCGCACCAGTTTGGAATAGAAACTTCGGTTTTTAGTCTTGACAATCGGTGTCTTGACTTGCTTTTAATCGCACCAGTTTGGAATAGAAACTTACTTTCTGATGATGATATGCTGCTTGGAGAATCTTTTAATCGCACCAGTTTGGAATAGAAACGAAGCAGATCCACCTGTGGCGGAGGTTCTTGAAACTGACTTTTAATCGCACCAGTTTGGAATAGAAACATTATTAAACTATAGTCTATTAGACTTTTGATTATACCCTTTTAATCGCACCAGTTTGGAATAGAAACTTACCTTTTAGTTCAGTTGTAAGGTCGGGAAAATCTGTCTTTTAATCGCACCAGTTTGGAATAGAAACTTCAATTGAGTAGCTTTGTATGTGCTGATTTACAACTTTTAATCGCACCAGTTTGGAATAGAAACGCAATATTGGCGATTGCACTTCCAAACTCGGCAACTCAGCTTTTAATCGCACCAGTTTGGAATAGAAACGTGTTTAGTATTTCCTTTATTCTGCGTCTTGCGTTTCCTTTTAATCGCACCAGTTTGGAATAGAAACGATATTGCGTTCCGCTTTCGGATATGCATACTCAAGCTTTTAATCGCACCAGTTTGGAATAGAAACTCTGTCACGATAACTAATTCTGGTCTCGTCAACAACCTTTTAATCGCACCAGTTTGGAATAGAAACTGTCACGAGCGAATTGTAAAAGACGCTCGTTTGAGCTTTTAATCGCACCAGTTTGGAATAGAAACCCTGCTTTATGTATACGGTCACCTGACATACTCACTTTTAATCGCACCAGTTTGGAATAGAAACGGCTCCCATAGCAATTCTGATATTCGTTACTATAACCTTTTAATCGCACCAGTTTGGAATAGAAACGTATCTCTTGTTGGACAGCTGATATTACACGCTTGAGAATACTTTTAATCGCACCAGTTTGGAATAGAAACTATTTCAACTCTGCGTAGGTTTCTATGTCAACAGCTAACCTTTTAATCGCACCAGTTTGGAATAGAAACAAATACGTTCTGTTTCAATAACAACATTGTCCCCAACTCGCTTTTAATCGCACCAGTTTGGAATAGAAACAAGGGGGGTTGTAGAGTTGGCGAACAACACAGAAACTTTTAATCGCACCAGTTTGGAATAGAAACGCGTTAGTCAAAAGGCAGATTGACAGTGTCAGACCATCCTTTTAATCGCACCAGTTTGGAATAGAAACTCGTTACGAATCAAGTTCTTGAGATTGGCACATCTGCTTTTAATCGCACCAGTTTGGAATAGAAACAATATATATAGATGCCAAATCGGGTATCGTCTGCAGCACTTTTAATCGCACCAGTTTGGAATAGAAACTCCATCAATTCCTGGTGGCTCCATAACCTCTTGGGTTCTTTTAATCGCACCAGTTTGGAATAGAAACTGAGAGTCCTCTTTCAAGACTTCGCTTTTACCGTGGTCTGTCTTTTAATCGCACCAGTTTGGAATAGAAACTTGAGATACGGAGCAGCGTTGAGAGTGGATACAGGACTTTTAATCGCACCAGTTTGGAATAGAAACTTGAAGTCTGTGTGGTCTACACATATCCACATAACCTTGCCTCTTTTAATCGCACCAGTTTGGAATAGAAACATAGGATCACACCTGCCGGCTATTTAGCTAATCAGTATACTTTTAATCGCACCAGTTTGGAATAGAAACGTTTGATACGGATTCTACTTCGGATGATGATCATGCCTTTTAATCGCACCAGTTTGGAATAGAAACTATACTATTGATAATCTTCGTACTTCACAGGATTGGCCTTTTAATCGCACCAGTTTGGAATAGAAACTGTGGCAACTCATAAACACGCAAGGGATCTGCCTTACTTTTAATCGCACCAGTTTGGAATAGAAACTTGACGTGAAGTACCATAAACCAAAGAATTATTAGGTTCCTTTTAATCGCACCAGTTTGGAATAGAAACGTCTGCTGTTCCGTGTTGTGTGGTGGTTTCCGTTTACTCTTTTAATCGCACCAGTTTGGAATAGAAACTTGATACAAATTTCAAGTCCCATGTGTGATTTCTCTTTTAATCGCACCAGTTTGGAATAGAAACGCTCTTGTTGGACACTGATATTTCTGAGTTGTATATCTGCTTTTAATCGCACCAGTTTGGAATAGAAACAAACACTTTAGTGTTTCTCACAATTCTATTTTGTGGCTTTTAATCGCACCAGTTTGGAATAGAAACCATCCTCTCCAGGCTGCTGATTGATCGTGATGTGGTTCCCTTTTAATCGCACCAGTTTGGAATAGAAACACATTCGAACAGGTGCACCTGACACCAAAGCATCTCCCTTTTAATCGCACCAGTTTGGAATAGAAACTGAGGAAGATGAAGTGGATGTCTAAAGTTTATGTCAGAATCGCGGATTATCGCGGATGACACGGAAGGGGTTTCTTGTGCATTTCAAGTTTACTTTCACAAATTGGCGTTAATTTTAGCATAACCCCATAGACGGCAATTTAGTACAGAGAAGGATAATGAAGGATGAATGTTGTATAAAGAAGCACAATCAAGGATGAATGTGCTACGGCAGTATCAAAAGGGATGGTGTAGGGTGAAGGGGATAGGTGGAAGGTTGGAAGGTTGGAAGGTTGGAAGAGGGGAAGGATGGAAGGTTGGAAGGTTGGAAGAGGGAAGGATGGAAGAGGGAAGAATGGATGGGAGGAAGGTTGGAAGAAAAGAAGAGGGAAGGATGGAAGGGTGGAAGGTTAGAGGGTTGTATGGGTGGAAGAAAGAAGCACAATCAAGGATGAATGTGCTACGGCAGTATCAAAAGGGATGGTGTAGGGAAAAGGGGATAGATGGAAGGTTGGAAGGTTGGAAGAGGGGAAGGATGGAAGAGGGGAAGGTTGGAAGAGGGGAAGGTTGGAAGAGGGGAAGGATGGAAGGTTGGAAGGTTGGAAGAAAAGAAGAGGGAAGGATGGAAGGGTGGAAGGTTAGAGGGTTGTATGGGTGGAAGAAAGAAGCACAATCAAGGATGAATGTGCTACGGCAGTATCAAAAGGGATGGTGTAGGGAAAAGGGGATAGATGGAAGGTTGGAAGGTTGGAAGAGGGGAAGGATGGAAGGGTGGAAGGGTGGAAGAGGGAAGGATGGAAGAGGGGAAGGTTGGAAGAGGGAAGGATGGAAGGTTGGAAGGTTAGAGGGTTGTATGGGTGGAAGGAAGAAGCACAATCAAGGATGAATGTGCTATAGGCATGATCGCGGAAGGCACGGAGGAGGTGGATATGCTCCTGAATCTTCTGTGCAAAAACTTTACACACCCAAAGTCACATTAGCAGTTGCCATAATTCAATAGTATGCGTTATAATAGGTAAACTATTAACTTCCTATAATATTATACTAACAAGAGAATTCAGGAGAAAGGTTTGGAAAACAGTAAGTTGTTATCATTCTACACGCCTAAAGAAGACTTCCTATTATCACTTAGAGGAAAGGGTAAGCATAAGTATGTACGTTACAACGGCCTCCCGCTGCGATATGCAGGTGGGAAGAGTCTCGGAGTAGGACATATAATTGAACACATTCCAGAAGGAATTGACAAACTTTCCTCTCCATTCATTGGCGGTGGATCAGTTGAAATCGCATGTGCAAAAGAACTTGGTATGCAGGTCAGAGCCTATGATGTTTTTGATATTCTCGTCAACTATTGGCAGGTGCAACTCTCCACAAGTCAACAACTTGCAGAAAAACTTCTGGAATGGGAACCGACAAAAGAAAAGTATGCTGAAATAAAGACTACACTCAAGGGACATTGGACAGGTGAATCTCCTATTTCTGATCCATTAGAGTTAGCTGCACACTACTGGTTTAATCATAACCTTTCATACGGACCCGGTTTTCTCGGATGGATGTCAAAGATTTACGAATCAACCAGCAGGTATATTTCAGCAGTAGAAAAAGTAAGAAAGTTTTCTTGTCCATCATTAGAAGTGCAACCCGGAAGTTTTGAACAAACCATTCCTCAACACAAAGAAGAATTCCTTTATTGCGATCCTCCCTATTACCTTGATGATGGTAAAATGTTCAAAGGAATCTATCCACAGCGAAATTTTCCTGTTCATCATAAGGGTTTTAAACATGAAACCCTTCGTGACCTACTGTATGAACATGTAGGAGGGTTCGTGCTTTCATATAATGATTGTGATACAATCAGAAATTGGTATACTGATTTTGAAATAATTGAGGTAAAATGGCAGTACACATTAGGACAAGGTGAAACACGGATTGGGAAAAATCGCATAGAAAAGGGTATGGGACATGTTAAAAAGTCTCACGAATTGTTAATTATTGGAAAGAGAAAACGTTTATTATTGAACAGTTTTGGAAATAACGTAGAGGTAGAAAATCAGATTTCTGTATATGGCAGTGCAATACCTGATTTAGATTAGATACATGAAAAAACATACGATACCAAAGGACAAACCACATTGAAACAACAACTTTTAACACTCGCAGCACTCCTACACGACATCGGCAAATTTCGGCAACGCGCCACCGGACGCTACACAAAACACCAAGAACATAGCTACGAATTCGTCAACAACGATTTCAATACTTTCTTCGATCCTTGTGGAGATACCTTCAAAAACGCTATCCTAAACCACCATCATAAACCAGAACAACTTCAGCATCTCATAGAAAAACAGGTAGTATTAGCAGACCGTCTCTCCGCATCCGAACGCGAAGATGAGGAACGAGAAACGGAGGACTTCGTTGCATCTCCGCTCGCTTCTATTATGTCACGCCTTAAATGTGCTGAGAAAGAACATCGCTACAAACTGACAAAACTCAATTTTGAACGGGACACGGTCATCCCACAAGAAACCGTTGAGGTCAATGAAAATGATTATGCAGGTTTGTGGGAGAAGTTTAAAGAGGAATTCAGCACAGCAACAGAAGGTAAAACCTATGAACCAGCACATTATCAAACCATCGTAGCACTCCTACACAAATACACAGTTCGTATACCGTCCGCAACGCCGTGGGAAAAAGACGGAAAGAAAACGATCCCAGATATTTCGCTCTACGACCATCTCCGCACAACCGCAGCCATTGCAGCCTGTATCGGACACGAACTAAATGACGAAAACGAAGTTGACGCAATACTTAATGATACTGAAAAATCAGATCGGCACATAGCCTCGCTTATCAAAGGCGACATTTCGGGTATCCAGGATTTTCTCTATCACATCCAATCCGATGGCGCATCCAACCAACTGCGTGGTCGTTCATTCTACCTGCAACTCCTCACGGAAGCAATCGCGCACTATGTCCTAAAGCAGTTTGAACTTCCTATCACAAACCTAATTCTCGCAAGTGGCGGACACTTCTTTATCCTTGCGCCTTACACCGAATCCAAAGAGAAGTTAAGCACAATTCGACAAGAAATATCCCAAAAGTTGTGGGAACTCCATAGAGGCGATATTTCCTGCATGTTAGCGGGTATCTCCATAAAAGCACGCGATTTTAAAACTGAGAATTTCACGGAAAAATGGGATGCCGTTTCAAAAAAAGTCAATGAAAGAAAACAGCAGAAATGGTCAGAATTAGAAGCAGAACAGATGTTTGATAACCTCTTTGAGCCAAGCGATGACAGAACTATTAATGAACAGGAAGATGACGAAGAGAAGAAAAGAGACCCTTGGCAGTTTGAAAAACTTGGAAGGAAATTGCGGGATGCAAAATATCTTATCACTTACGATATAGCAAAATCAGATATCCTTCCACAACCCAAATGGCACGATGCAATCAATGCCTTCGGTTTAGATGTTGAAGTCCTGGAAGATACCCGTGCCAAACCTGAAC
The DNA here is from genome assembly GCA_965205065.1 of Candidatus Poribacteria bacterium. Taxonomy (GTDB): domain Bacteria; phylum Poribacteria; class WGA-4E; order WGA-4E; family WGA-3G; genus MSPOR6. Next base: position 2,169,764 of record CBDBFT010000001.1, read on the forward strand.
TGCAGGGAGTAAATACTGTTGTCTATAGACTCGGGGATACACGTTTTCTCGAAAATTCAGAAGATTTTCAATCGGAAAACAACTTTGTTAGCTACGATTTCCGAATATTTAAACCCGTAATCGCATATCGGCACGATACAGATGAACCCGATAAAATCGCTGATTACAATCACCTCGCAAACGCATCAGAAGGTGTTAACTGGTTCGGTGCACTCCGCATGGACGTTGATAACCTCGGCACCGTCTTCAAAGATAAACTTGAGAACGCAACCATCTCACGGCATGCAACCTTAAGCAGAGAAATGCGCCTATTTTTTGAAGGATATGTCCCGAAACTATGTAAAGCATATAACGAGAACAAAAATAAACAGATTCTTGAACTCATCTACGCTGGTGGTGATGACCTATTCCTTGTCGGTGGGTGGAGTGCGTTGCCTGATATAGCAGAACATATCCGCTCCGAATTTAAACACTTTGTCACAGGTGCCCACGTAACGCTTTCAGGTGGTATCGCCATTGAACACATGAAGTATCCGCTTTATCAGTTTGCAGAACGGAGTGGCAATGCAGAAGACGCTGCAAAGGGTATTGATGAAAACAAGGATGCGATCTCATTTTTACAACTACCGATGAAATGGGAAGAGTTTGCTAAAGTGCGCGAATGGCACGAAAAGTTTACGAACGTACTAACAGGTCAAGACCAACTACCGCGCGACATACTCACCCGTCTCAGCCAGATATATGAAGATAAAGAGCGGTGGGCATGGCGTTCACTCTACTACTTCCATCGACTACAAGAGAGATACAAATATGACGAACAGAAAGATTTTCTACGTGAACTAAAACAGAAACTTAACCACGAAGATTCTTCTCAATTTAGAGAGGAACTCATCCATGTCATTACCAGATGGACCGCACTACGTATCAGAAACAGGTAGGAGGGAACTCCGATTCCCGACATATTGAAAAACAGGTAGGAAGGAACTCCGATTCCCGATGTATCAGAAACAGGTAGGAGGGAACTCCGATTCCCGACATATTGAAAAACAGGTAGGAGGGAACTCCGATTCCCGACATATTGAAAAACAGGTAGGAGGGAACTCCGATTCCCGACATACAAATGAACTACAAAACAAGGAGATACACATGCCAACAGGAAAAATAAAGACCTTGCTGAAAGGTTTTGGCTTTATACAGCCAGATGATGGCGGCGAAGATGTTCACTTCAGTCGCAGGGCACTAAAAAATGTTGAATTTGAAGACCTTGAGAAAGGACAGCAAATCACTTCTTATACTATCACGCAAGGAAAAGATGGTCGTCCTACTGCCAGTGACGTAGAAGTAGAAGCCGTTGCACAACAAAAGATTGATATTTCAGAGATAATTGAGAAAGGGGGAGAACCACTTGTCGGGGCAGCGGAAATTTTAGGACGCAAACTCGCGAAAAACCTAAAAACCTCGCAAATCCGAAAAGTGTACGGGGCAGTTAAGAAAATTCAGATGAGTGACGAGTTTAACCAAAACGAATTGATCATGCTAAAACCGAAATTAGCTTACGCTGCAGCACGCAAATCAGAGGTGGAAGACCTAAAAAACACCTTAACCCAAGCGATTAACCAAGTTGACAATAGTGATAAATTCAAAAACTTCGTCGATTTCTTTGAAGCAATTCTTGCATATCATAGAGCTTATGGTGGTGAATAAAGGAGGAAACACATGCCAAGTATTAAACTACACGGAAAAATCTTTCTAAAAGGCACAATAAACGCCTTAACAGGTTTACACATCGGCGGCAACACAGGTGAATTAGACATCGGCGGTATTGATAATGCAATCATACGAAACGCCTTCAACCGACAGCCTTACATTCCCGGTTCGTCCCTACGTGGAAAGATGCGAGGTTTACTCGACAGGCACTTTGCAAAGGAATTGAATAGACCTGTCGGTAGAGATGTCCGAGTTAACGAGTGCAAAACACCGGAAGAATATTATACATGTCCAATTTCTCAAGTTTTCGGTGTCGCACCCATACAACAATTAAGAGGTAAAACGATGCCGACACGTGTGATCGTCCGAGACACCTTTTTAACTGACGAATCACTGGCAGTACTGGAAAAAGCCGATACCGACACAGATTTCACTGAAATCAAAACAGAGGTAGCAATTGACCGAATCACCTCAGCGGCAACACCACGTCAACAAGAACGTGTCCCCGCAGGTGCAAAATTCGGACCATTTCAAATAGTCCACAGTCTCTATACACAGCACGGCACTAATTACGACAATCAACTTCAAGACGAACTCAAACTTTTCGACACCGTCCTAAAAGGTATGGAACTCCTTGAAGACGATTACCTCGGCGGCTCCGGTTCGCGCGGCTCAGGGCAGATAGCATTTGAGAATCTGACGATGACCTTCAAATCGCGTGAATGCTATGAAAAAGTTGATATAGATCCGATAACTATCAATTTGCCCGAAAACGCAGACATCAAAGCAGTCCGTCAATCCGAATACGTTGAGCAAATTCGGAATGCAATCCCCGCGGAATAGGTACACTTATGGAAGATTATACCGTCTATTGCTTACAGTTCAAAACCCAATTACATCTCGGACGCGCCACAGGTGCAGCACAAACTGGCAGCCTCGGCTTAGAGAAAACCGAGACCTACATCCCCGCAGACACCCTCTTTTCTGCGATATGCCAAACATGGTCAACCTTTTACGACACCGCAAGCCTCACCGATTTTCTCAATCAATACACAGCAGAAAACGGGACGCTTCCCTTTACCTTAACCTCTGCATTCCCGTACGCACAAAACATCTGTTTCTATCCCAAACCGATGATATGGACAGATAGATCAAAAGAAAGCAAACGTATCCAATTTGTGTCGGACAACATATTTCAGCAGATTATTGCAGACAATCCACCAGCATTCGATAAAAAGCAGTTGATTACCGGAGAAAATGTTTGGATAAGCGATACGGAAAAAAATCTGTTGAAGATAACAGATGGGGATGATTATGAAATTTGGAAAACTGCTACGCGTCCGCGCGTTACCATCGGTGCACAAAACGCCGGATCCGAAATATGGCACGTCCAAACCGTCCAATTCAACAAAAACTGTGGACTCTGGTTCGCTGCGAAATTTGACTCTGATGCAACAAAACAGAAAGTAGAAACACTACTCCGAGTGCTTGGAGATAACGGCATCGGTGGTGAACGCAACGCTGGATATGGGCAGTTTGAGTTTGCCGAAGCAGAATGTAAGATACCGTCAGCAGAAGATAGCACCCAATTTGTAACGCTTTCACCGATATGTCCCAAATCATCGGAGCAACTTGAGCATCTCCTCAAAGGTAATATCGCTTACAACCTAAATCCATTAACAGGATGGGTAGGTTCACCAGGTACACATAAAAGGAGAAAAAAGGGCAATATGTTCGCTGAAGGTTCTGTTTTAAATGCTTATGACGAACCCGTAGGCAGGTTGATAGATTTAAAACCGAAGGACTACCCGCATCCCGTCTATCGCTACGGATACGCATGGCAGGTCGGTATCAAAGTAGGAGGGAACTCCGATTCCCGATAAGGTAGGAGGCCAACTATATAAAACTGGCCGATTCCCGATAAGGTAGGAGGGAACTCCGATTCCCGATAAGGTAGGAGGCCAACTATATAAAACTGGCCGATTCCCGATAAGGTAGGAGGGAACTCCGATTCCCGATAAGGTAGGAGGCCAACTATATAAAACTGGCCGATTCCCGATAATGTTGGAGACATCAGAATGAAACAGAAATACAAACTTGAAACCATCACCCCTGTCCACATCGGATCAGGCGAAACGTTGAATCATATAGATGGCTATTACGTTAACGGCAGGTGGTATCGCATAGATTTAGACAAAGTATTAGCACATCCATCAACAAACATCAACGCGTTAACCTCCGAAATGTCCAAGCGTGATTTCCGTTGGAGCGATTACTTCTCACGACACAACATAAATGGTGCTGAACTGTCGGCGTATAGTCTGCTGTGTTCGCAAAGTCCCGAAACAGTCGACATTCGAGAGGCAATCAAATCTGTTGACAACCGTCCCTACATTCCCGGTAGCAGCATCAAAGGTGCAATCCGCACAGCGTTGTTATCGGATCTGATAAACAGTGATGAAAACAGAAAACTCTATAACGATAGTTCAAAATATCTCAACAGGGAAATTGATAAAGGCGCGCCATCAAGACGTAGACCAGAACATCCTGCACGACAGATAGAAAACTTAGCTTTTGGTAAAGACCCAAACCATGATTTATTGCGTGCATTACAGGTGAGTGATACTGAACCGCTTGAAAGTGAGGCACTTGCAATTGAAACGGCATGGACGGTTACGCTCAACCAAAACAATCAACTTGTTCAGAAGATTGAGGGCAATACAGAATACAAAAACTGTGCAGAGGTAATTCAGGGTGGACAATCATTGACATTTACACTCAAAATTGATGATTGGTTACTTGATGATCCTGCATACACTAAACTTGGTTTTACCGATACACAATATGGAGCTATCCACAGTATATTTGATGTTTGTTATGGGGTAAATAAAAATTTTATAGATAAAGAAATAAAATTCTATAATAATTTCGCGAGTATCTATAATCTCTATAACGGACTAAACAATACGAATGAATCACTCTCAAACGGGGTGTTCATACTGCAAATTGGATGGGGCACAGGATACCTTTCTAACACAGTAACCTCGTCCTTTACGCAAGCAGAGGATGCACCTGTAGACATTATGGCATTACGAGAACGTTATCGTTTAGGCAGGAGTCGTTCTAATCAACGGCAACCTTATGATGCCCGCGAATTCCCGAAAACACGTCGTATCTTATACCGAGGACCAAACCCCATCGCACCACTCGGCTGGGTTAAAATATCACCAATAGAGGATTAAAGAACTTTTAATCGCACCAGTTTGGAATAGAAACTGACAATACTATGTAAAATGTGGTATAATTAAGTACTTTTAATCGCACCAGTTTGGAATAGAAACCATTATAATTGGAGACGGAATATTTTGCAGTCTAAACTTTTAATCGCACCAGTTTGGAATAGAAACGGGTGATTAATGACTCCCCGTAGCTCAGTGAATAGAGCATGAGGTTTCTACCCTCAGTGTCACAGGTTTGAATCCTGTCGGGGAGTCCACTTTTAATCGCACCAGTTTGGAATAGAAACACTCCCAAGTTGGACATGACTTATCAATAATGAAAAGCTTTTAATCGCGCCCGTTGTGTAAAGTTTTTGTCCCTATATGTTTCTGGTGGCTAAAGTTCTCGTCAATAGACAGGTGAAATTAGCAATCTCCTCTGTCTTTAGCTTACAGAGCAGCTTATGGTTGTGAAAAAACTTTGAAATTCACAAAAACCCCTTCCGTGTCCTCCGTGTCCTCCGCGTAATCCGCGATTCAGACAGTTAAGTGCCAAATCTTTACACACCATTAGCGTCAATTTAGTTAAATACGTTAGTGAGTTTGATACACCTTTCGCCTCTCTGAGGCTTTGGAAAATCACATATCAGCACCCGACAAATCATGACGAATACCAAACGCGTATTCGTCCAAGCGCATTTGGCGTTGATTTCGGTGCAGAAGGTGTATATAGAACACGAATCCGCATAAACCTAAGCACCAGTGGTGCGAAAGGTATGGGGCTAAAATCGGTCTTATATAGCCTACCAACAAGAGGGAATATCCTTAAATTGACGCAAAAGGTGGTTGTATAAAGAAGCACAATCAAGGATGAATGTGCTACAAAGAAGCACAATCAAGGATGAATGTGCTACAGCAATATCAATATGGATGTTGGGGGGAGAGTGGTATTATGAGGATGAATGTTGTAGAAAGAGGCACAATCTAACAGAATGTGCTACAAAGAAGCACAATCAAGGATGAATGTGCTACAGCAGTATCAAAATGGATGGTGTAGGGGAGAGTGGTATTATGAGGATGTATGTTTTTGAAAGAGGCACAATCTAACAGAATGTGCTACAAAAGAGGCACAATCTAACAGAATGTGCTACAAAGAAGCACAATCAAGGATGAATGTGCTACAGCAGTATCAAAATGGATGGTGTAGGGGAGAAGGGTAATGAAGGATGAATGTTGTAGAAAGAGGCACAATCTAACAGAATGTGCTACAAAGAAGCACAATCAAGGATGAATGTGCTACAGCAGTATCAAAATGGATGGTGTAGGGGAGAGTGGTATTATGAGGATGTATGTTTTTGAAAGAGGCACAATCTAACAGAATGTGCTACAAAAGAGGCACAATCTAACGGAATGTCTATTATTGGTGAAGGTATTGAAGGTTAAGTGACAAAAAGTTTACACACCCCAGACGTAACTCAGGTTGCGACGGAGCAGGCATTGGATGTATAATATATAAAACCAGATAGGAGTATAAACAATGCGTATACGTTGGAACGTATCAAACATTGGATGTATAATCATCCAATTATGTATAGGGGCTATATTGGTTGCGATCACAATAAAAATCATTAGGTGGATATTATGAGCTTATAATCGCATCCGTATCGCACACTTGATATGTCCTAAATCTAAAAATAGGTGCGGAATCCACCTCAGTAGACCGTGTTGTTACCGAGTACGTTATAATCCTGAAAATCCTATAATCCTGAAAATCTTGGTTCAGACAAGAAAAAATTCATATACCCAAAAACACATGCATTGAGAAATAACTTTACACACCCTTTTCTATATACCTGTCGCCCCTCTGGGGCTTACTCTGGTAATATTGACGTTTTCTATATACCTTTCGCCCCTCTGGGGCTTGGCAGGGTGTGGGGACGTTCTTCTATAAACATATCGTCCCTAATGAAGATTAAGTTATTAATTGGGTAATATGCGGGCGGGGAAACCCCGCCCCTACGAAATCTTACTCCTACGATGAGGCATATCAGTAGAATTACCTGATTATTTATTTAATCTTCATACGGGAATGAAGAGAGGTGGGGTACACATTCTTCTGCTATAAACATATCGTCCCTACGGGACTTGGGAGCGGGGTAGGGACGTTAGGGACGTTCTTCTATAAACATTCCGTCCCTAATGAAGATTAAGTTATTAATTGGGTAATATGCGGGCGGGGAAACCCCGCCCCTACGAAATCTTACTCCTACGATGAGGCATATCAGTAGAATTACCTGATTATTTATTTAATCTTCATACGGGACTGAAGATAGGTGGGGTACACATTATTCTGCTATAAACATATCGTCCCTACGGGACTTGGGATGGGTAGGGACGTTAGGGACGTTAGGGACGTTCTGCTATAAACATTCCGTCCCTACGGGACTTGGGACTTGAGAGGCTTTCTGCCTGGAAGAATCCTTAAGGTTACACCCATAGAAACGATGTTTTCATCCTTCCAATCTTCCCATCTTCCCATCTTCCACTCTTCCACTCTTCCACTCTTCCACTCTTCCATTCTTCCGGATCGGATCGTTTTACGATTGAGTCTCGTGGGTGCATCCTTCCCTCTTCCATCCTTCCCATCTTCCATCCTTCCCATCTTCCATCCTTCCCTCTTCCATCCTTCCCATCTTCCACCCATCCTCTGAAACCTATTTAACAACTATTAGTCGTCGAGTCTGTTGGAATGACTCTGTTGTCAACTGGTAGAAATAGAGTCCACTTGCGACACTTTCACCGAAGGCGTTCTTACCATCCCAATAGGCAGCACGACCTCGGTCTTGATAGAATCCTACCGATTGGAAACCGAGTGAAAAGGTTCGGACAACGCTACCTGTTGCGTTATATATCGTGATGGATACGTTGCTGTCTTCTGATAGACGATAGGGTATCCACGTCTCTGGATTGAATGGGTTGGGATAGTTTTGTAATAACTCGCTCTGTTTCGGTGTGCCAATGCTGTCGAGTGTGACGGATAGAACAGCTTCTGCGACACTGGGGGGTGTTACTTCAAAGGTGAACGCGTCAGATGCAATATTACCGTCTGAGTCGGTAACGATGAGTTGCATGGTATCACCAACCTGAACGACACTTCGGTAGCTGAGGTCCGCTGTAGCAGCGGCGAAGTAGTTATCCTTCACTTGTGTGGTCATAACGTTGTGCGTTCGCAGGTTTTTGACTGTGATGTGATAACCGTCGTATGTCTGTTTACCGTCTAAGTGTCCACTTACGATAAATGCCCAATTCTGCTGCTGTGTTGCGATTTCCGTTGCGCTGGGAGCTGCAGCTGCGTCAGTTTTGTTGCGCCACTCTGCACCGACGAACGTGACATCGCGATCTGTTGTGACATTGACGATATAACCCTGTCCACCCTCAATTTGAAATCCGTTATCCGGAGCGTTTGGTGTCCAACCGATGAACCTTTGGTTATCGGCATCAAGTGCGATGACCATTGTTGAACCTGTCAAACCTGCAAATGCTCTTGCATTCACCGGTTTCGGTGTTGCTAAAGGTAGCGATAGCATGTTCAAGCCTTTTGACAACTTTAGATTGAATATGTTGGCATACCGGTCGCTGTCTTCCTTGGTGGCGGGTCTCGCGATAAATCCGTGTTTTCGTCCATCGGCTGAGTTATAGTTCCCCACAACAGAACCGTCCTGATTGATATTCCAACCTTCTGTGCTAACACTGCCTGGGAATACCAATGGACGTAGTCCGTACTGTAGTGATCCGACAGAAGTTCGGACGATATCGTCTAATCGTTTGGATCTGCCAACGAGAGTTCCCACATCGTTGATACCGTGCACAAAAAAGTACTCAAACGATGCAGCTTGGGGTAGGTCAAGGGAAATTATCCTCCCGTTAGGTTGCTGCACAAATGGATGATAAACACCTTCATCAGAAATGTAGCTACCCACAATCTGTCCACTTGCATTTATAAAATATGCAAAAGTTTCCTGTGCATCTGTTGCTTCAATGATGATGTCTCCAGAGAATCCGCGTCGGATACCAGCGTCGTCTATAAAGTGTCCTGTTAGTGCGCCAGTTGCATCACTGATGCCGTATATCTCGGTTTGGACAGCATTTGGGTAATCGTATTGTGTCAGTTCACCATTTTCTAAGATGACACCGTGAAACAGACCGTCGCTATCCTGATAGTGTCCGGCAGCTGATCCATCGTTTCCAAGTGCATAGAAATGCGTTTTCTGAGAGTCTGGATAATCATGAGTGGTAAAGACGCCGGAGATGAGCGTAAAAGCGACCTCTTTTCCAGCGGCATTCCGCGTGTATCCAGCATAATCGTCAAAGTCGCTACTTGCAGTCACCGCTAAAAAGTCTACACCGGGGACATCAATACTCTCAAAAGTAAAGTTGAGTTCTCCAGGTGTAGGGGTCGGAACGGGAATGTCTACGCCCGGTTCATCAGTGTCTGTTATAGGTCTTGCGATGAATCCGTGCCTCCGTCCATCTGCTGTTTCATAGTGTCCAACGATGGATCCATCTTGATTGATATTATATCCTTCTGTGCTAACGCTGTCTGGAACCCTAAGGATCTTTAACCCACCTTGAAATGTACCGACAAGTGTGCCCGGGAAATCATCAATGCGTTTAGTTCGGGCAACGACAACATTAGAATCGTTGATACCGTGTACAAAGAAGTATTCCAGCTGCGCCGCACCTGGCAGGTCAAGAGAAACAAATCGGCCCCTCGGTGTTCTGACATAAGGATGATATAAACCGTCAGCATCTATGTAACTTCCGACCATACCACCGCTTGCGTTGACGAAATCAGCGAATGTTTCAGTCGCGCCGGGGACTTCAATTATTTCGTCTGCCGAGAACCCGCGTCGAACCCCCGATTCGTCTGTAAAGTTTCCTGTTAGTGCACCTGTGGCGTCACTAATACCGTATATTTCGGTTTGGACGGAACCTGGAAAATCGTATTGTCGCATCTCACCATTTTCTAAGACGACACCGTGGAACAGTCCATCGTTATCTTCGTAGTGTCCGGCAGCGTTTCCATTATTACCGAGTGCAAAGAAATATGTGTTTTTTGCATCGGGGAATTCGTAAGTTTTAAAGACTCCATCAATGAGGGTGAAGGCGACATCTCTTTCGCCATCAGCACTGCGCGTATAACCTGCATAATCCTCAAAGTCGCTACTTGCAGTAATAGATAGACTGTCTACACCGGGAACCTCTATCGTTTCAAAAGTGTAGTTATCGCTGATAGAAGCGATAACAGGTTGAACGTTCCCTTGCGCGTCAATGTGCAATGGGAAAAATGCATTGAGACACATGAAGAACGTAAACACAAAAAACAGTGAACTGGATTTAATCAAATTTCGCATAATATACTCCTTTTTTGGGACTTTCCTACCAAAGAACAATAATATCATTAGGTCTATGTTTCCATCGTAACGTTTTTTAAGATTATACCCTTTATGGTGTGAAATGTCAACCTACTGCACACTGAGAGTGTGTAAAGTTATTGTCACTAAACATTCAATACCTTCACCAATAATAGACATTCCTCTCTTGCATCTTTCCACTCTTCCACCCTTCCATCTTTCCACTCTTCCACCCTTCTATCCACTGAGAACTGAAACCTATTTAACAACGATCAACCGTCGGGTTTGTTGGAATGACTCTGTTGTCAACTGGTAGAAATAGAGTCCACTTGCGACACTTTCACCGAAGGCGTTCTTACCATCCCAATAGGCAGCGCGACCCCGGTCTTGATAGAAACCTACCGATTGGAAACCGAGTGAGAAGGTTCGGACAACGCTACCTGTTGCGTCATATATCGTGATGGAAACCTTGCTATCTTCCGATAGACGATAAGGTATCCACGTCTCTGGATTGAACGGGTTGGGATAGTTTTGTAATAGCGCACTATGCTTCGGTGTGCCAATGCTGTCAAGTGTGATGGATAGAACCGCTTCTGCGATACTCGCGGGAGTTACTTCAAAGGTGAACGCGTCAGATGCAATATTACCGTTTGTATCGGTTACGGTCACTTCCATAGTATCACCAACCTGCACGACATTTCGGTAACTGAGGTCTGCTGTAGCCGCGGCGAAGTAGTTATCTTTTACTTGGGTGGTCATAAGGTTATGCGTTCGCAGGTTTTTGACTGTGATGTGGTACCCATCGTATTTATGCTTACCTTCCAAGTGTCCGCTTACGATAAATGCCCAGACTTCTTTTTGCTTAGATACGGCAGCGGGTGCAGCGGTTATCTCCGATTGATTTGTCCAGGGTGCCCCGACGAATAGAACACTGCGAGTTTCTGGGACGTTGACAATATATCCTTGTCCACCTTCAATTGTGAATCCATCGTCGGGCGCGCTTGGTGTCCAACCGATGAACCGTTGGTTTTCAGCATCAAGTGCGATTACCATTGTTGATCCAGCGATTCCCGCGAGTGATTTTGCTGTCATCGGCTGCTGTGTTGCTAAAGGTAGCGACAGCGAGTTCAGACCTTTGGTGAGTGTAACGTTGAAGATGTTGCCGAAATTGTCACTTACTGTTTTTTCAGCGAGTCTTGCGATAAATCCGTGTCTGCGTCCATCCGCTGTATCATAGTGTCCGACGACAGAACCATCCTGATTGATATTCCAACCCTCCGTGCTAACAGCACCGGGAAACTGCAATTCTTGTAGGTTGAGAGGACTGCCGACATAAGTACGTGGAACATCACCGACCTCTTTGGCTCTACCAACGACAGCTCTTGCATTGTTGAGTCCGTGGAGAAAGAAGTATTCCAGGTTTGTTGCGTTTGGCAGGTCAATAGATAGAAATCTTCCGATTGAACTGCGCATGTATGCATGATATACCCCTGCGGCATCCTGGTAGCTGCCGACGATATGGCCTGTCCAACTCACAAAATCGGCATAAGTTGCCGATGCACTGGGAGCTTCAACTACTGTATCCCCTGAGAACCCACGACGAACACCAGAGGCATCTATATAACTGCCTGTCAATGCCCCCGTTGCATCACTTAGACCGTATATCTCGGTTTGAACTGCATCCGGAAAATCGTATCGTCGCAATTCGCCATTCTCTAAGATGACACCGTGGTACAAACCATTGCTATCTTTGTAGTGTCCAGCAGCTGTCCCGTCATTACCGAGTGCATAGAAATAGGTTCCCTGCGAGTCAGGATAATCATAAGTGGTAAAAACGCCATTGATAAGTGTAAAAGCGACATCTTTTTCATCATTAGCATTCCGCATGTTGCCGGCGTAATCAAAAAAGTCGCTACTGGCAGTTACCGCTAAGAAATCTACACCGGGAACATTAATACTCTCAAAAGTATAGTTGAGTGCGGGGGGCACAACACCGGGTCGCGCTTGTGGAGTCCCCGGTTTCGGTCTCGCGATAAACCCGTGTCTACGTCCATCCGCAGAGTCATAATGTCCTACGATAGAGTTGTCCTCATTAACATTCCATCCTTCCGTGCTGACGCTGCCTGGAAACTGCAATTCTTGTAAGGCGACCGGATTACCGGCATAAGTGCGTGGGACATCACCCGCCGTTTTGGCTCGACCGACAGCAATCAGGGCACTGTTGATTCCATGGAGAAAGAAGTATTCGAGATTTGCTTCTACAGGAAGGTCGAGTGTTGCAAAACTACCCCCTGGTCCACGCAGGTATGCATGATAATTACCTTCGGTGTCTACGTAGCTACCCACGACATTGCCTATCGTGCTTACAAAGTCAGCATAAGTTTCCGTTGCGCCAGGATACGCAATTATTTCATCTCCTGAAAAACCACGACGCACACCGGCAGCATCCGTAAAATTACCAGTCAGTACACCCGTTGAATCGCTATACCCGTATATCTCCGTTTGGACAGCACCCGGATAATCGTATTGCCGCAACTCCCCGTTTTCTAATATGACGCCGTGGAAGAGTCCGTCGCTATCTTCGTAGTGTCCGGCTGCGACCCCATTATTACCGAGTGCGTAGAAATAAGTATTTTGTGCCTCAGGGAAATCATAAGTTGTGTAAACGCCATCTATGAGTGTAAACGCGACGAATTTTTCACCATCAACACTATGCGTATAGCCTGCGTAATCCTCAAAGTCGCTACTGGCTGTTAAAGCTAAGAAATCTACACCGGGTACTTCTATCGTTTCAAAAGTATAGTTGTCACTAAGGGATGCTGCAACGTTTTGCGCTGTAGCGTTTGGTGGAAAAAAGGCATTGAGACATAGAGACATTGAAAACATGAAGAATAGAAAATAGGTTTTAATCAAATTTTGCATAATATATTCCTTTCTTGGGTCTTTTTATTTAATGATCAATAACATGCATTTAGAAAGTGCTATTATTTGTCCCTGCAGCCAAACCTGATGTGAACCGCTTCACTGCAGCAAGCATCTTCACTTCGTCGTCCATATATTCTTCAATTACATTGATGATTGCACTCCCCACAATAACGCCGTCAGCGACTTTTGCAACCTGTCCTGCCTGTTCAGGTGTTGAAACACCAAACCCGACACTAATCGGTTTATCGGTATGCTTACGCAGTTCAGTTATCATCGGTGCGACTTCGTCAGACAAAGTTGCCCGCGCACCTGTTACACCTGTCAATGAGACACAATAGATAAATCCTGTACTCACCGATGCAATACGCTGCATCCGTTCTGGTGAACTTGTCGGAGCGACAAGAAAAATGGTTGAGAGATTATAGTACGGAGCCACTTCCAAAAGAGGTTGTGCCTCCTCTGGTGGTAAATCAGGGACGATAACACCGTCAACACCTGCGTCTTGAGCAGTTTCACAAAACAGTGATTCCCCTATACTGAAGATCGGATTATAGTAACTCATCAGTGCAATGGGAATATCTGTATGCTGACGGAGTGTTTTTACCATCTCAAGTATCTGTTGCAGTGAGGTACGATGTTTGAGCGCACGTTCGCTGGCACGTTGGATCGTAGGGCCATCTGCTATCGGATCAGAAAAGGGGACACCGAGTTCTATAAGGTCAGCACCTGCTTCTTCAAGTGCCAGGAGCAGTTTTTCGGTGTGTTCGAGCGTCGGATCCCCCGCACACAAGTAAGGCATAAATGCGCGCCTGTTTTGCTCGCGGAGAATTTTAAATTTCTTGTCAATTCGATTCATAGATAGGATTTTTTTTTCTACTTACAAGGGACTTGACTAAATTATACGATGTATAGAGCGAATTGTCAAGTAGTTTTCTGAGGACACAACAACAACCAAAATTGATTGAAAATACGCAAATACTATGCTATTATAGATGTATGGAAGGATGGAAGAGGAAGAGGAAGAGGAAGATTGGAAGAGGAAGGTTGGAAGAGGGGAAGAGGGGAAGGATGGAAGAGGAAGATTGGAAGGGTGGAAGAGGGAGATTGGAAGGATGGAAGGGTGGAAGAGGAAGATTGGAAGAGGAAGATTGGAAGGGTGGAAGAGGGAGATTGGAAGGGTGGAAGAGGAAGATTGGAAGAGGAAGATTGGAAGAGGAAGATTAGAAGAGGAAGATTGGAAGGGTGGAAGAGGGAGATTGGAAGAGGAAGATTGGAAGAGGAAGATTGGAAGAGGAAGATTGGAAGGTTGGAAGAGGGAGATTGGAGGAGTGGAAGAGGAAGAATACGGCAGAGTAACAGTTTAAGAGTCTATTTCAGGAGATTTTAGATGATAATCAGAACAAGAGCACCCGTTCGTATTGATTTTGCTGGTGGTTGGAGTGATGTGGCACTCTTCACAGAAGAATCAGAAGGACGTGTCGTCAACGGGACGATAAATCGTTACGCTTATGCAACGCTCGTATGTGAAAGTCAAACCGAATTTCCCGATTCAGTTGAATTGCAGCGTGTCTTGGATAAAAAGATTAGTATCTACTCCGCCGATTTTGATATGTTTGTGGAGGCAGAAGATGTCCGTCAACTTGAATACGACGGAAATATTGACCTCGTTAAGGCAGCTGTTCGTCAAATGTCAATCCAGATAGGGAGCTTTGACCTTATTACACAGTCAAATGCACCCCCTGGGAGTGGACTTGGTACTTCCGCTGCTATGGGAGTCGCATTAATTGGCGTGTTAGGGGCAATTAAGGATGTTACATATCTGCCTTACCAATATGCAGAACTTGCAAGTCGTATTGAACGGCATGAGCTCGGTATCCTCGGGGGCAAACAAGATCACTACGGTAGTGCTGTCGGTGGTATCAATTTTATGGCGTTTCAAGGTGAAGATGTCAAAACATCACCGATAAAATTACCTCCACAAATTCGTTATGAATTGGAAAAAAACCTTGTGTTGTGCTATACTGGACAATCTCGACTTTCTGGCGATATCCACAAGAATGTCACACAAGCGTATAAGAGCGGTGAACCGAGTGTGCGGACAGCTCTTGAAAACCTTAAAGCAATCGCAGAATCCACTAAGACAGCACTCATGCGCGGTCGTCTAACAGAATTCGGTGAACTCCTAACTGAGAATTGGCAGAACCAGCAGAAACTGCACCCATCTGTCTCAAATGAACAGATAGATAAACTATTCAAGATAGCACATGAACAAGGTGCTATAGGTGGAAAAGCTTGTGGTGCGGGTGGCGGAGGATGTCTACTCTTTTACTGTCAACCTACACGCGAACACAACGTCCGTAAGAAACTTGAAGAAACAGGGACTCAGATAATTGACTTCAACTTTGATTTTGAAGGACTCCAGATATGGAGATCGGAATAAACAGTACCATTGCATGAAGATTAAGTTATTAATTGGATAATACGCGGGCGGGGAAACCCCGCCCCTACGAAACCTTACTCCTACGATGAGTCATATCAGTAGAATTACCTGATTATTTATTTAATCTTCATCAAATGGTACTAAAACGCAATATCTAATGAAAGGCATATACATGGAAAACAAACATATTGAGACAGATTTAGAGGCAGCAGAATTTTTAAAGACTGCTCGGGAAAATATACTAAACGAAATAAAAAAACGTATCGTGGGACAAAGTGATGTTATTGATCAACTTCTCATAGCACTCTTTTCGCAAGGACACTGTCTCCTTGTAGGTGTACCCGGATTAGCGAAGACTTTACTCATCAGTACCTTTTCCAAAATACTTGAACTTCCATTTAATCGCATCCAATTTACACCTGACCTCATGCCTTCAGACATTATCGGAACGGATATTATTGAGGAGGAAGTGAATACGGGGAAACGTGCTTTTCGTTTTATTAAGGGACCTGTTTTTGCCAATGTCGTTCTCGCTGATGAGATTAACCGCACCCCCCCAAAAACGCAAGCCGCACTCCTACAAGCAATGCAGGAATACAAGGTTACAGCAGGTGGCAATACTTACGGATTAGAACTCCCCTTCTTTGTGTTAGCTACGCAGAACCCAATTGAGCAGGAAGGAACATACCCTCTACCTGAAGCGCAACTTGACCGCTTTATGTTCAACATCTACATTGACTATCCAGAGAAATCTGAAGAGAAAGAAATTGTGCTGACAACGACTTCCGCTTATGAGCCTGAAATTGAACCGATTATCACAGGTGAAGAGGTGTTGAGATTACAACAGATAGTACGTAAAGTGCCAATTGCTGAAGCGATGGTAGACTACGCTGTGGAATTGAGCGTCAATACCCGTCCTACACAACCCGATGCACCAGATTTCATTAAAGATTGGGTTAATTGGGGAGCAGGTCCACGGGCATCACAATATCTTGTGTTGGGTGCAAAGGCGCGCGCAATCATGCACGGACGTTATCACGTCAGCTACGAGGACATAAAGGCTGTGGCAAAACCTGTCCTACGACACCGAATATTGACAAACTTTAATGCGGAAGCAGATGGAATTACCAGTCTGGATATTATCTCACAATTGCTGGAAAAAGTTGAACCACCAGAGGTAAATTGATTCTCACATCATACAGATGAGAACGTTATGAAAAAAGAAAATACTGACCTTGATACTCTTAGGATAGATAGAAGCAAACTCTCTGTTATATCACTGTTTGATAAATCAGATGATAAAACGTATTGGCTTTCAAAAACACCACAGGAACGCTTAGCAGCACTTGAATTGATGCGGCAAATAAACTATGGCTACGATCCAACTACCGCACGACTTGAAAGAGTTCTTGAAATTGTTGAATTCCCATCAGGCTGAGTATCTTCTCATTGGAGGATACGCTGTAAGTTACCACGGATATCCACGTACAACATTTGACATGGATATATGGGTCGCAACACAGAGAGAAAACGCAGAGAAGATGGTTGACGTTTTGAGAGAATTCGGTTTTGAAACCGATCAATTGACT
Organism: Candidatus Poribacteria bacterium; assembly: GCA_965205065.1. Classification (GTDB taxonomy): domain Bacteria; phylum Poribacteria; class WGA-4E; order WGA-4E; family WGA-3G; genus MSPOR6. Next base: position 2,187,057 of record CBDBFT010000001.1, read on the forward strand.
GTAGACCTTTTTATGAAACAGAATCAGATTGTCAGATTGGGAAATCCACCGTTCAGAATTGAAATCATGACAACGATTTCTGGTGTTAGCTTTGAGGATTGTTATCCGAAGCGGATTACTGATGTGATTGATGGTGTTGATGTTAAAATTATCAATTTAGAACACCTGAAAATAAACAAAAGTGCAAGTGGTCGTCATAAAGATTTAGAGGACTTGGAACATCTTTGAGATTTGACGGGCTGAGGTATACGTAAATGGAAGATAGAGAACTTAAACCACACAATTCAGAATTACCATCCATGCAACCTACACTCCTCACAGCTGAAGACCTATGGAAACAAGCTGATGACGGCTATCGATATGAATTGGTAAAAGGCGTAATACATAGAAAACCCTTCGTTGGATTTGCACACGGTGTTCTGAGGAGTAAGATTGCAAGTTGTCTTTATAAGTCTGTTAAAAAGAACAAATTAGGGTGCGTATGTAGTGCAGGCACAGGGTATAAGATCTCTCAAAATCCAGATACCGTATTGGCACCAGATGCATCCTTTATTCACAAAGCAGCAATTGATGAAAAAGGCATTCCGAAAGGTTACTGGGAGGGTGCGCCTGATCTTGCAGTTGAAGTTATCTCTCCAAGCGATACTTACACAGAGGTAGCGGAGAAGGTAGATGAATGGTTACACGCGGGTTGCGCGATGGTCTGGGTAATAGATCCGCGTAGAGAGACTGTGGCAGTGTATCGGTCGCCTGAAGATATGACTGTTTTGCGGGGAGATGATATCCTTGATGGCGAGGATGTTATTGAAGGGTTTGCGTGTCAAGTGCGGGACCTTTTCGTGTAAGATCTATTCAACCGTCAGTGTTGTTTTCCTGTTCGTATTCGTCCAGTTTTCTGTATATCGTTCGCACACCGATACCGAGTATTTTTGCCGCTTCTGTCTTATTGTTACCCGTTTCTTTAAGTGTCTTATAGATGGCTGCTTTTTCAATCTCCTCCATTTTCATGCCGACCCATCCGATGACCTTTTCCTCATCCAGTATTGGCAGAAATTCGTCTGTCTTTTGCAGGTCTCCCCGCTGTTCTACCGATGTAGCTATTGATGTCACCTCTTCTGGTGTCAGATTCTCCAGTTCCTGTTGACTCGCTAAGAGCACATCATAAGCTTTTCTAAAAACATCAGCAGCATCGTCAGTATCTGCGTTATGCATCAAATCTTTTTCCGCATCGGTCATTGGGATGGACGTCTGATCTTCAGGGTTAGTCGTTGAATTAAGCAAGCGCGACCCATACGCAATCAATGCAAGGATTGTCTTGTATATGGCTTCATTTTTTGCAGCGACACTCTCAGGTGTTGGATTTATGACCTGTATAGATGTACCGCGTTCATCTACAACGTGAACAGGAAGTTGGGAATGTCCGAGTCCTAACTCCTTAGGAAAATCTTCAATCTGAAGTTCATCTGAAGTTGCTATGATCATCGCGGATTCAACCGCATTTTTGAGTTGTCGGATATTTCCGGGTAAATCTGCATTTTTGAGATAGTCGAGTGCATCCGCTTTTATGCCGGTAACGGTTTTGTTATGTCTGTCGTTCAATTCTGCTATGAAAGCATCTACAAAAAGGGGTATGTCTTCGCGTCTGTCCCGCAGCGGAGGGATGTGGATCTGAAATAGGTTCAGTCTATAATATAGGTCTTGCCTAAACTTGTTCTCCTTGACCGATTGACCGAGATTGACGTTTGTTGCAGCGATAATACGTACATCAACTTTTACGTTTCTTTCTCCGCCGAGTCGTGTGAATTCTTGTGTCTCTAACACTCGGAGAAACTTCACCTGTACTTCGGGAGACATTTCTGCTATTTCATCAAGGAATAACGTGCCACCATCTGCAAGTTCGAACATACCACGTCGTTGACTCGTAGCACCTGTAAAAGCCCCCTTTTCATGTCCAAAAAGTTCACTTTGCAGGAGGTCTTGGTAAAGCACGCCGCAGTTTACTGCTTGAAAGGAACGGTTGTTGCGAGGACTGTTCTCGTGGATGGTTCTTGCGATAACATCTTTTCCAACACCTGTTTCCCCTGTGACGAGGACAGTTGCGGTCGTCGGTGCAACCTGCTGGACTTTACGTATAACAGCCTGCATCGCTTCAGATTCACCGATGATGGAGGTCGTATTAGGATTAGCAGGAGATTTTGGATGCTTCATTTTATCTCCCTTCAATAACGAGGTAGGTTTGCTAAACTATTATGTCAAGAATTATTTGCGGATCTTTCTTCACTTCCTCAAACACCTGAAAACCATCACGACACGCAGCTTCGCACAATCTTCTCATCACAACGCCTTTGAGGGCATAATTTGAGGTGCGGAGTTTTTTCTGTAAATCTCTGCCGGTTTCAACCACGTGGACATTCTGTAAGTCCTCATTAACTGCCTTTCTCTGACTTTTTGGCAGTAGGAAAATTAGTGGCACTGAACGTTCCACTTCAAAAACACGCTGTAAAGATTGAATGTCGTCAGGTCTCAATAACGAGAATACGAGGTCGTAATACTCAAGCAGTTCTATTGTGCGTTCAGGAACACCACTCTCACCAAATTCCAATATCTCAAGTTCGTGAAGTGGCGCGGTATCAAAGGGGATAACGATATCCTTTTCGTTGACAGGTTCCATCTTCTCGTCAACTCGGCAGTAATACCACGGATAATAGAGGTCGATGGTAGTTTTACCGTAGTCTTCGTGTTCACGGACCAGCTTTAAACCTTCACGCAATTGGACAGACATAGGTCCGGTGAACATCTCTCCAGCGGGTAGTCGGTAGTCTCTATCCTTGTTATACCACCCCTCTTCATTGAAACCACACAGTTCCTTTATACGAGACTTAAGACGATCAGAAGAACGACAATCTTCAGATCTAAGCGGGTTTTCAAGTTTGTGCTTTTGTCCTGTTGTGTATGCGTTAAAGATCAGAATTTTCATATATTATGCTTCCGCTTCCTGTTCTCGTCGTTGCCATAGATATACGATTGGACTGGCGATAAACACTGAGGAATATGTTCCGATTAGCACACCAACGATGAGTGCTAAAGCGAATGTGTTGATTTCCTCACCCGAGCTGGAAAGTACAAAAATCACAGCAACAACAAACAACGTCGTCAGGGATGTAATCACAGTGCGACTTAGCGATTGATTGATGCTACGGTTTAGTACTTCTACATATTCTGTGCCGCGTAAAGAGATGCCGTTTTCTCTGATTCGGTCAAATACAACGATTGTGTCATTGAGCGAGTATCCGATAATCGTGAGGAACGCTGCGACGGTAGGCAGATTAATCTCTTTTGATAACACAGCAAACAGACCTAACGTGATCAGAACATCGTGAACGAGTGCTGCGATTGCGCCGATGGCAAAACGGAACTCAAACCGCCAAGAAATATAAATCAGCAGAATAGCGATAGATGAGAGAACAGACCAAAGGGCTGACCACTTAAGGTCGCGTCCTACACTGGGTCCGACTTCAGTAACATTTACACTATCAGAAACAGCATGCCAATCATCTCCACCTTCCAAGAGTGCTTCTGTAAGTATTCCACCGATACTTGCCTGTAATTGGACAATAGCATTCTCCGTTAGGTCTATGCCAAATTCATTTAGAAAGACAAGTTGAATTGCGGTACCATCAGCGAAGGTTTCTACTTGCTCAATTTCGTTACGTCGTTGTAAATTGCCGTCAATTAATTCAACTGTTGTACCGGGTTTCAGTAGATGTGCTTTCTCTATTGAACTGCTCAATTGAAGACTTTTTGCAGTCGCGTCACCGGGGTCTCCCATGACGGGTATATCATAAGTCTGTTTCTGAAATTCAGGACGATGTCCCATTGAGATGAAGGCTTTATTTTCGTTAGGTTCAAGTTGTATCTTTACGTCTTCGTATCCTAATTCGGCTAACTTCGTTTGCAATTCTACTGCTGTTACCGATTTATCAAATTTCGCTTCTATTTTCACGCCTCCGCGAAAATCGATGCCAAAATTGGGTCCCCCGTGAGCGACAAGGAATACGATACCGATAAGGATAATACAAGCAGAGAACAAAAACCCTGCACGATGTTTACTGATAAAATCAAACTTAGTATCTCTTAAAAATTCCAATTTTTTATCCTTTCCAATTGTGCTTTGGCTACACGGACGGGAAAACTCCGCCCATACTAAATACTTAATTTCTGCACGTCACGATTACCGATGACTAAACCGTATATCTCACGGGTGACGACAATTGCCGTGAACATACTTGCCAGAATACCGATACCAAGTGTGACCGCAAACCCCCTAATTGGACCGGTACCAAAATGATATAAGACGAGAGCAGTAAAGAAAGTTGTAAGATTAGCATCCAAAATTGTTATAAATGCGCGTTGATAACCGCTCGTAATCGCAGCCCAAACAGCCTTACCTGACCGTAACTCCTCCCGTATCCGTTCAAAGATGAGCACATTTGCGTCAACAGCCATGCCGATGGTAAGCACAAGTCCAGCGATACCTGGAAGTGTTAATGCCGCGCCAAAACCTGCCAAAGCACTTATGATGATGACCATATTAAAGATAAGGGCAATAATCGCGATGATGCCTGACAACCTATAGTAAATTATCATAAAGACCAGGATAAATGCCATGCCAATCACAGCTGCTTTTATACCGTTATCAATAGACTCTTGACCGAGGGTGGGACCGACAGTCCGTTCTTCTCCGACTTGAACGCCAACAGGAAAAGCACCTGCATTCAAGATATTTGAAAGATAGTTTGCTTCCTCACTTGTAAAATTTCCCTCAATCTGAGCATGTCTTCTAAGCTGATCTCTGATGACTGGAGCAGACTGTACCTTATCATCAAGAAGAATTGCCAAGTGTTCTCCGATATGGTCACCAGTGACTTTTGCGAATTTGCTGCTACCTTGACTATCCAATGTCATAGAAACCACGATGTTAAAGTTGGGTCCAGTCTGAGGTCTTGAATCCTCAATGTTGTGTCCTGTTAAGAGTACCGGACTTTCCAAGACATACCAGGCACCGGTTTCGTGATGATAACGAATTTCTTCGTTATCTCCCAGTTCTTCTTCTGAAGGTGGAGGCGTATTTGCTGAACCGGTCCACAGGCTGCCACCTGTTGGTGATTTCTTTGCCATTTTAAATTCTAAGCGTCCCATAGTCTGGACAATACGGAGCGGTTCTGATGAGTCTTTTGCACCCGGCAACTCTATGATTATTCTTGGACGATTCGCCTCCTGGCGAATAGAAGGTTCTGCAACACCGAAAGCATCCACTCTATTACGCAACACGATCAACACCTGTTGAATTGCCTCATCGCTGTACTCTTGCATGCCTTTTTCAGTTAGACTGAGACGGTACATTGATGCTGAATCTGTTTCCGTAACGACCTCTGCATCCTCAAAAAAGTCTACATTGTTCAAAAGTTCAACTGCTTTTTTCAGATATGTTTCCTTTTCATCCTTTTCAGATTTCAAACGGGAAGGGATTTCAACAAGAACGTCAAGTGCATCTTCACCACTCACCATTTCGGCTTGTCGGCATATAATCTGTTCAGCTTTAAGCGTTTCGGGAATAGCATAAGCATTATCTCTTAGCAATGCTGCCTTTGATTTTTCTAAATCAACTTCAAGCACAAGGTGAACGCCACCTTTCAAATCTAATCCTAATTTCAGTCGGTTTGCGGGTAGAAGTCTCCTTAACGTCGTCGGGATACTCCCGTATAGATGCAAATTCTCAAGTGTTTCAGTCGGGTTTTCTTTTGCTTTATCAGATATGAGTCGGACGAAAAATTCTTTTTCTTCAGTACTGTCAAACTCATAGTCGACATTTTCTTCAAATTCCATGTTCTTTAAATGGACATTGAAGACGTCTTGCAGTTCATCGATTGCTTCTTGTAAGTTTTTACCTTCAGGGTAGTCGACGTCTGCTAAGTTTACCTTAAAAGCGTTATCCTCTGTGAATTCAAAAGGAGGAAGGTCTTCTTGGATCCACAGCGGTAGGTTACCGTACAGGGGTAGGTATAAACTATCCGGTGTAGGCATAAGGTACAAAAGCGATAATAGCAAAACGCCGATGATTAAAACAATTTTCCAGATATTGAATCTGTACATCAAATGCTCCTATTTTCTAAACTATAGTAGATTTTAGATTTACTTGGACACTCTCCATCGGTTCGGTTAGGAAACCGAACTTACTGTGAAGCGGAAGCGTATATTTATTTCTATGTTTCATTATATATTTCAGATGCAGAATTAGGCATATTACATAATGGATGCGCCTGGGAGGAATCGAACCCCCGACACGAGGCTTAGGAAGCCCCTGCTCTATCCGCTGAGCTACAGGCGCCAATCCGTTAGAACTCCATAATTTTAAGTTTCAATCTGTCCCCTTCTGTTAATGGCGCAGTTCGGAATTGAACCATATTTTCAGTTAAATTTCAACCAGAGAAAAGATCGGTTGATTCGGTACTTTTCTACGTCCCTCAAATTTCGTAAGTTCTAACAATAGCGCAATACCTACAACGTTCCCGCTAAGTTTTTTAACAAGTTCAATGGATGCTGCAAGTGTGCCACCCGTAGCTAAGACATCATCGCAAATCAGAACGCGACTTCCGTCTGGAAAAGCGTCCTGGTGGATAGCGAGTGTGTCAACACCGTATTCCAGATCGTAGGTCACCTCGTAACAGTCATAAGGTAACTTGCCACTCTTACGAATAGGAACAAACCCGATTCCCAGACGATGTGCAAGAGCAGCACCGAGAATAAAACCACGAGCGTCAATCCCTACAACTACGTCTATCATCTCAGATTTGAAACGGTTTACGAATATATCAATTGCAGCATTAAAGGCTGACCCATTACTTAACAGCGGTGTAATATCTTTAAAGGATACGCCGGGTTTGGGAAAATTAGGTATATCTCGTATAAACTTTGTAAAGTCGCTCATAGATGTCAATCAGTTTTTATATGGTATTTATACTGCGCCATTTTCCGTTCTTAGGTTGATGCAGCGTGAGGATGCATCATAATCTTCATGCCCTGTCGGGACTCCATTACTTCAAATGCCTTTTCTATCTCAACAAGTGGGAAGTGGTGTGTGATAAGCGGTTCTACGCGAACTAAACCTCTTTCAAGAAGACGAACTGCCAATTCATGATGACGCGGAACACATCCATGGGAACCGGTTACAAAACACTCTTTATAGTGAATTGTATTGGAAAGCACTTGCATTGGACGCATCGTCTTTGGTAGTCCTCCGAATAGGTTTACATAGCCGCGGTGTGCTACCATATCAACACCTTGCTCGTGTGCTTCAACGGAACCACAAGTCGTTACGACTATATCCGGACCTTCACCATCCGTTTCTTCAAGACAACGTTCAACGACATCCTCCTCTTCAGAAGCGATATAAATATCTGCTTCGTAGAACTTAGCTATCTCCATCCGAAGTTTGCTTCTTTGTATACCGATAACCTTTGTCGCTCCCATCACTCGCGCGAGGTCGATCATCATACATCCAATCGGTCCCAATCCGATAATGGCAACGGACTTTCCAAGCGACATATTGACGAGTTCAAGTCCGTTAATAGCACAAGCGAGCGGTTCAGCAAGCGCAGCATCATCAAAACTCAGACCTGTACCAAAGGTTGTGACGGGACCTTCCTCTAAAACAAGACGCGGGAGTTTCATATACTGTGCAAAAGCACCCGGAATTTGGTAACCGATGGCGTAATTGATATGGCAATTATTACCGAGACCGTTTCTGCACCAATGGCACTGACCACACGGCACATCCGCACCGATGGATACGCGATCTCCCTCCTTAACACGCGTTACATCCTTGCCGACTTTGACAATTACACCTGAATTTTCATGTCCGATAATGGTGGGAGGTTCAACACGAGGATTGCCGTGGTGAAAGATGCGGACATCTGACCCGCATATACTGACAGATTCTACTCGCATCAATGCAGATTCGTTATCTATTTCGGGTTCTGGAACATCCCGAACATCAAACTTTTCAAGGCTTTCAAGTATAGCCGCTTTCATATTTTTCCTTGTTGTTTGTAAGGTTTACGATGGATGTATAAGCACTTTTGCGTAAAACTCGCTTCTATTTTTCATCAGGTGTAGTATGTTCATGCTATCTTTTAGCGAAACTGTGTGTGTTATCAACGGATACAGGTCTAACTTATGCGTTGCCATTGCCTGTAAAACTGTGCGCCAATCGTCGTTATTTCCGGATGTGCTGTAATCAGAATTCCACGTTCCGAACACTTTCGCTTCTCTCCGCATCAACTGTGAAATAAGCGGTGCAGGTAATGTTACATCTGCAGCGGGATTGCCGAGTAGAACGACACTGCCTCCACGTCCAACATTTCTGAAGACGTTGCGATATGTTTCTGGTACACCTGCAGCTTCAATACAGACATGCGCGCCTTTTCCTTCAGTATAGTCGTTCACGACGTTAACTGCGTCTGCTTCTGTGCTGTTAAAGACATTTTCAAATCCGACACGTCGTGCAAGTTCAAGTTTTTCTGGAACAACATCAAACAGAAGCACCTGTGCTGATCCCATGATTTTTGCCCACTGTGCGACCATTAACCCTATCGGTCCGGTTCCAAAAATAGCAACCGTTTTGCCGACAAGTGGCTCTTGAACCCTCCGAATTGCATGGAGTGCCACTGCAGCGGGTTCGGTCTGTGCTGCTTCTTCTAATGAGACACCATTTGGCACTCGGAGTATGTTCTCTTTCGGTGCGACAACATACTCTGCAAATGCCCCGTTACTTCGTGATCCGAGGTAATCGTAGTCGCTGCATTGTGCGTATCTTCCACTCTCACATGCAGTGCATTTACCACACCATAAAAGTGGAAAAACAACGACCTTTTCACCTACCGCAATACTATCAACTTCTGAACCGCAAGCGTCAACAGTTCCAGCGAATTCGTGTCCACAGACTGTTGGGAATCTGTATGTTCCTTTTGAGAAAATCCGTGGGATATCTGAGCCGCATACACCACAGAAACCGATTCTGACACGGACTTGTCCATCAGAGACAGTCGGAATAGGTATCTGTTCTAATCGCAAATCTCCAACCGCGTGCAGGACAAGTGCCTCCATCAACGGGTTGCTCATCATCCACATCTCTCTTTAAGACCCTGTGCGATTGCCTGACGGATCTGTTGGATATTCTCTCTTCGGGACCCGGATGTATGAAATACACTGCTGCTGCCGCCGACCAAAATATCTGCCCCTGCTGCTACCATTTTAGGGATATTTTTGAAACTGACATTTCCATCAACTTCTATCGGTAGTTCAGCACCGTTTTTATCCAAAAAAGTGCGACATTCCTCTATTTTTCGCAAAGTCGCCGGTACTAATTTCTGTCCAGCAAATCCTGGGTTGACCGTCATAATAAGCACGAAGTCCAACTTATCAACAACATACGTTAATGCGGAAAGCGGCGTTGCTGGATTCAAAGCAACACCCGATTTTATACCGTGCCCCTGAATAAGAGATAAAGTCCTATCCAAATGGATAGCAGATTCAGCATGGATTGCGATCTGTTGGACACCGATGTTGGCAACTGCTTCCACAAAGAAATCGTTATTGTTTACCATCAAGTGAATGTCAAAAGCGCAGTCTGTTTTTTGACGTAGTTGTTCAATGAGTGCCAACCCAATCGGCATGTTTGGAACGAAGTGTGCGTCCATCAAGTCAAAATGAAGCAGGTTTATTCCCGCTTTTTCTAACTCACGTAAATCTTCTTCCAGGTTACAGAGATCAGCACACATCACTGAAGGTGCTATGCTGATATTTTTATCTGCGGGACTAAGGCTTTGACTCTCATGAGTCGGCAAGATATTACTCCAATCAAATACGGGTTTCTCAAATATTATTATAACATTAATTGAGTAAATTGTCAAATAATGGTTAGATTAGATGGAATGGGAAGGTTGGAAGAGGGGAAGGATGGAAGAGGGGAAGGATGGAAGAGGGGAAGGATGGAAGAGGGGAAGGATGGAAGAGGGGAAGGTTGGAAGAGGGGAAGGTTGGAAGAGGGGAAGGTTGGAAGAGGGGAAGGTTGGAAGAGGGGAAGGATGGAAGATGGGAAGGATGGAAGATGGGAAGGATGGAAGATGGGAAGGTTGGAAGAGGGGAAGGATGGAAGAGGGGAAGGATGGAAGATGGGAAGGATGGAAGAGGGGAAGGTTGGAAGAGGGGAAGGATGGAAGAGGGGAAGGTTGGAAGAGGGGAAGGATGGAAGAGGGGAAGGATGGAAGATGGGAAGGATGGAAGATGGGAAGGTTGGAAGAGGGGAAGGATGGAAGAGGGGAAGGATGGAAGATGGGAAGGATGGAAGAGGGGAAGGTTGGAAGAGGGGAAGGATGGAAGAGGGGAAGGATGGAAGATGGGAAGGATGGAAGATGGGAAGGATGGAAGAGGGGAAGGTTGGAAGAGGGGAAGGATGGAAGATGGGAAGGATGGAAGAGGGGAAGGATGGAAGAGGGGAAGGGGTTGTTGTATAAAGCAGCACAATCAAGGATGAATGTGCTACGGCAGTATCAAAATGGTTGAGGTAGGGTGAACGATAATGAAGGATGGGTGTGTAAAGTTTTTGTCACTATAAGTGTCAATTTTGGGATCTCATAAGCTCTTAATAGTAGTAGGCACTCTCCGAGTGCCGTTGTCCGAAACATTTTACTGCAAAAGCTCTTAATAGTAGTAGGCACTCTCATGAAGTTTAAATAATTAAACGGGTAATTTCTTGTTTGCATAATGCAGGCACACCATTCTGCTGGCGAGGTTTCCTAACCTCGCCAAATTACCCAAATATTTTCTTTAACTTCATCCGAGTGCCGTTGTCCGAAACATTTTACTGCAAAATCAATATGTTTTTTGGTATACTTGAGATATAATACCATTTCTACAGTAAATTAGGAGAAAAACATGAACAAACCACCAGAAGCGTTCATCAGCGTTGATGAAGAACGACTTCTCAGCTTCAGCACTGCTTGTTTTGAAAAAGCAGGTATCACACACGAACATGCCGCACTTATCAGCAGATTGCTTGTAAACTCCGATCTACGCGGAGTCCGAAGCCACGGGACACGAACACTCAGCGGATACTGCGGCGGATTCGAAAACGGCAGCCTCAACCCCAATCCAAACATCCACGTTATGCATGAAACACCGACTGCAGTCGTGCTAAATGGAGATGGAACACTCGGATATCTTCCGATGGTGCGTGCCACAGAACATGCAATCGCTAAAGCGAAAGAGGTCGGTATCGGTATGGGACTCGTCCGTTATATCGGACACTACGGCTCCGCAGGACATTATGCCCGTCTATGTAACGCAGCAGGCTGCATCGGTTTTTCCGTGCAAGGTTACCAGAACCATGGAAATGCCGGCGGGCAGGATCCAAAACCGCAACTCGGTTACTACGGTAACCCGCCTATCTGTTTTGCGATTCCGTCTGCCGATGAACCACCGGTCATACTTGATGCAGCAACATGCATTATGGCAGATTACCAACGCGGTCCTGAATATGATGAACTGCTCTCCTTTATCCCCGCAGCATTCTTCAAGAGTATCGGTTATACCGCAGTCGCCTGTCTACTCGGTGGGGCATTAACCGGTTTCACTGAACCCGCACCCGAAGATACAGCAAAATGGGGTGGTGCAAAACGCCACGGCGGAATGGTACTCGCTATACATATTGAATCGGTTGTGCCACCCGAACTTTTCCACGCTGAGGTTGACCGAATGGTACGGGACATCCGAGAAACATATCAACCCTTGCCAGGTACAGATGAAGCACTCCTACCCGGTGCAATTGAAGAAGAACGAACTGCGCTGCATCGTCGCGAAGGTATACGATACGGGGAAATGGAGCAAGCCTCCGCACGTGCAGTAAGTGAAAGGCTCAACGTGCCGCTACCGTGGGATGAATAGGTTTAAAGGTAGTAATACGCGGGCGGGGAAACCCCGCCCCTACGAAACATTACAGGATTACAGGATTTTAGCAGGATAAGACAGCGGGCGGGGAAACCCCGCCCCTACGAAACATTACTCCTACGATGAGGCATATCAGTAGAATTACCTGATTATTTATCTAATCTTCATCCGAGTGCCGTTGACTTAAAGGTAGTAGGCACACTCCGTGTGCCGTTCACTTACGGTAACTGTTTGTATGTTCATGAATAGGTTGCCGTTCTCGGTTAGCGTCTGGGTCTGCGCGGCGAGCAATACCTGTAATTGCATCTACAGATTCATCTGCCTTAAATCGCTGATATAGTTTATGCGACTTTGCAGCCATAGATGGATTCTTCAAGGCGCGATAACAACGCATCATATTGTAATGTGCGTCTAAATCTTCAGGATCAACCGTAAGTGTTTCCTGAAACTGTGTCAAAGCCGTTTCATACTCACGTTTTAGAAAGTGCATTCTCCCCAATTGATTTAGCACACGGGTGTCACGTGGGAACTGTGCTACTGCACTTTGAAGATGCTGAATCGCTGTGTCGTAATTGCCGTAGGATTCTTGAACGAGTGCAAAAAAGTAGTGAACCTTTGCCCGATGTAGATTAGTCGGCAGCATGCTTCGCTGAATTTCAAAGGCTTTATTGAGCATCGCTTCTGCAGTTTTCATGTCCCCCTCTTTTATGCTACATCGTGCCAGATTCACCCATCCATCTAAATAATCAGGTTCAATTTTAGTTACTTCCCGAAAAGCAGTCTGTGCTGCTCTGAGGTCTCCTTGTAGGAACAGTCCTATCCCGTAGTCATTCCATCTTTCGCGAGCATTTGCTATCTTTGTATAGTCTTGTTGTTCGTGGCTCGTCGTAACATCTCGCGTTGTTGGTTTGACATCCGTTTTTACATGAAGGGTTGCTTTTGCATCTGCCATGACGGTAATCGGTAGATTTGGAATTGCTTTGATTTCTCCTGCAACATCTGATGTATCACCTGTCCAAACCCATCTCCCGTTGTCATAGCCTTTGCCGACTTGTAAGTCTGTATGTTCAGGGTCTCGAACACCTGCATAAGCCCACTGCGTATGCCACCAATTGAACTTACGGTAGTTTAGTTTTGCTTCAACAGAGAGCATGCCGTCACTGTCGGGTGGGATTTCCAAACGGTATCGGACGGTATCGGCAGCACCGGGAGGTATTGTGCGGGAATAGAGTACAGTTCGCATTGCCCACACATTCCGTTTGTTGATAAGGTTGCCGTGTGCATCAAGCATATAACTGCGGTAAAAATGTGCCCCCGGATCAACAGGTCCGTTGCCATCCGGCTCTGCAATATGACCATTCCAGAATACGATTTTTCCATTTTCATCACTGATCTTTAGCTCAAGCCAGATGTCAAAAGCATCAATTGTTCCTGTGGGGAATTGATGACCAACCCCGCGTGTGCGAACAACAACCTCAATTAAGGGTTTTTCACCACGTGCAACCTGAACCCCATCTTTGGGTATCGGTTTACCGTTAGCAAACAGGTCTAAAGTTATGACATCATTCTGCAAAAAGTCTATCACAGCTTGGAGTTGTGCCTCATGTTTATTGACATAAGGGAGAGCAGTATTCGCAGCGGGAAAGCGATGGCTATGAACCTTACCATCTATATTTCCAGCATCTTTAGAATCTACAAGAGGCATGTGACAATCAACACATTTCTGTGCAGTATCGGGATAATAGAACGACAAAGCACCTTGATGGGAAACGCCGCTTTTTTGCCATTGATCGTAGTCGTTGAAACCGCGGACCCAGCGAAAATTGTTGACAGGAAAATCCAGATGTGCCTTATGACAAGTTGAGCAGAATTCTGCAGTATTGTTGCGATGGAAGGGTTTGAGGAAACTCTTCTTATGCGGTTCTGGATCAAGACGGATGAGATAGTTATGCAAACTTCGGATAAGGCGGTTGTTGCTTGATGCTAAATCGTGTAGTGGTGGATACTTTATTATGTATCCGCTGTTTCCCATTGTATCCTTTACGGTTTCCATAGAGTGGCAGGCAGTGCATGCTAATCCTGCTTGTGCTGCGGGGGTATGCATATTCTCTCGTATCGGTTTATCCATCACCCCATTGAGCAGTATTGCAGGATCATGGCAACCTCCGCACCATTTTGAGGATTGTATGTCGTTGACCTCCTGCATATAGATGATAGATTTTCTGTACCACTGGTTATTGAACGAGGAGAAGTGATGCGCTGATTCGTTCCACTGTTTATATATATCGGGATGACATCCTGCAGTAGCACATGTTTCAGAAGTTAGAAAAAAATCGGTTGGAATGAGATCGCCAGTTTCCGTTTCGACAGAAGCTGGAAAAAAATGTCCTGTAGGTCCACCACCTTCGTCATACATACTTGCTGGTGGAAATGCGGGGTTCTTGACAAGATAGTTCTCTTCTGGAAAAAAGTGTTGAGATAACTTAGCACCAATCGGGAAAAATACAATACCAATTAAAACACCAATAATGATCTTCTTGAATATCGGTGTGAGGTCGTTATTGTCTCGTAACAGATGAATGCAAAAAAGAAAACTACCTATGCTGATGCTGACGATATGTAAATAGAGAATCCAACGGTAAGGGGTAATCGAGCCGACAATCATTAGACACACACCTGTAACGATACCGACGATTATGCAGATAACGCTGACGCGACCGAGGGGCGTTATTTTTTTTAGTGTCTTATAGATATACACACTAAATGGTATGACTAATAGAATACCGAGAACTAAGTGCAACAGGATGTTGGATATATAGAAGAGAGTCGGTTCACCGAAACTGAAAAGATACGCGCTATTTAAGAGCAATAGGAGAAAAACAGATATGATAAATTTTCGCATGCATTCACCCGTTAACAAATTGTAACTTTTGCGTCTACGTTATCCTGCCGTATATCCTCCATCAATTGGCAAGGCGATACCGGTGACGAATGCGGATTCATCGGAGGCAAGGTATAAGGCACCATAAGCGATTTCATCGGGTTGTCCGAGTCTCCGCATCGGATGTTTATTGGCGAGTTTCTGATATTCTTCTGGGGTTCTGACGACTCCAGCAACTAAAGGGGTTTCTACAAAACCTGGACAGATACAGTTGACCCGGATATTGTCCTCCGCATAGTCAAGTGCCATGCCGCGGGTCAAGTTTGTGACTGCCCCTTTTGATGCTATGTATGCAGCGCGAACATCAGCACCTACCAATCCATAAATTGAGGACATATTGATGATTGATCCACTACCATTCTCCTTCATTGCAGGTATAGCTGCCTTTGAACAGAGAAAGACACCGTTCAAGTTTACATTTAGACAACGGTGCCAATCCGCTTCTGCTAAATCAGCGACAGGTAGACGCATAGCAATACCGGCATTGTTTAGGAGAATATCAAGTTTTCCGAATAGTCGGATGGTATGCTCCACCATCTGCTCAGTGTTATCTCTTATTGTCACATCGGTGTGAATGAAAGCAGCTGCGTTGTTGTTCTCTTTGATGTTAGCGACGGTTTGGTTTCCGCCCTGTTTATCTATATCTGCTACAACTACCTTTGCGCCGTGTTGTGCAAAAAGTATGGCAGTTGCTTTGCCAATTCCAGATGCTGCACCTGTGATGATTGCCACCTTACCTTTGAGTCGCACAGTTAGATTTTTTCCTTCCAAGCAGCGGGATTCTGTTCGGGTTCCCCGATTCTGTTTCTCAACACCCCGATATTTTCAACTTCAAGTTCAATGACATCTCCCGGTTGTATCCATCTGTCAAGTTCCCATCCACATCCTTTCCCGACAGTACCGGATCCTAAGAAGTCTCCTGGAAAGAGGGTTTCTGACTGTGAGACAAAAGATATCATCTCAGCGAAAGAGTAATACATATCCGAGGTATTTCCTTCTGTCCAGATTTCTCCGTTTACGCGTGCGATCATATTGAGATTATACGGATTCCCGATTTCATCAGGTGTTACGAGCCAGGGACCCATTATGTTACTATTATCAAAATCCTTTCCTTTTGCGGGCCCGAGTGACAATGTCATGTGTCGGAATTGAATGTCTCGTGCGCTAATATCGTTATAAATTGTGTATCCAGCGATGTATTCTGGTGCTTCATCTATTGAGATGTTTTTTCCTTGTTTCCCGATGTATATTCCCCATTCAAGTTCAAAATCAAGTTTTTCTGTGTAGTTGGGCCACGTAACGACTGCTTCGTGACCGGCAATAGAGGCAGGGCTTGTACTGCCGCGATAGTAGTTTGGCAGTTTGTACCATTCTGGCGATATTTCTTTTCCTGTAATGCGCGCTGCAGCGTCCATATGTTCTTTGAATACGCCGAAATCGCGTAGACTTGTTGGTTGTGGAATTGGTGCCAGTAGTTCTACTTCTGAAATGGGAAAAATGCCCTTAGACGCATCAGCATGTATATTAGGTTCATCCTGTTTGCGTGATTTTTGGATGCGTGCAATATAGTCTGATGTTTCGTCAATACAATCATGAGCAAAAACCTCAATCATATTTCGCGCACTTAGATTGAGATTCAGAATACTGTCTTTATCAATCCACACGCCGATATGTGCATCATCAAGTGTAGCAGATTTGTCAAACGATGGGTGTTTGAAAGTTACCAATTTCACAATAGTACCTCAACAGAAATTAAAAAATAACTATGAAAGGACAATTACCACGTAAGGAATTATAGCATTTTTTACAGTTTTTATCATCACATTTATCCGCATAGCCAATAAGACATCTATAACAAGTTGCATTGATGAATGTGTTGCAAAGTTACAAAGAAGCACAATCAGGACTTACGCATTTTTATGAAATGGTGTATACTATTTAGCAAGGAAGTTGACTTTTCGCTTGACTTTTACACCCAACAAGATGTAAACTTAATACATATATACATTCAAAATTCACCATAATGTAATTCTTAGGGAATTGAAGACGCATGAAACATCATTTTTCATATCAGAAACCGCTTGCACTGCTATTATGTTGTATCTTTATACTAATTACGAGTATCCAACCTGCTGATGCGGGTAAAGGAAATCGGACTTTGTCAATCTCACTGCTTGTATCGGGCTTAGGATTACAAGTCGGTAGCACGTTCCTAAATGCCTCTGCTGAAAACAGGTATGAAGACTACCTCTCTGCTGTTATCCAATCCGATATTCAGAGTCAAAAGAGCGATGTTGTCGCTTACAAAAATGCCAGTGTATCAATGTCTCGCGCAGGATATGGATTTATCGGACTCGCCGTAATCATATCTATTCTTGACCAATTGAGTGAGAGTTCAAAAGACTCGGAGACTGTACCACAACAAGATATGAACACCTTGTCCGGAAGAATGGGACAGAATATTTTTAGTTCGTCAAGCCTTTCATATTTAATGGCACACTTAAACACATCTTTTCATCATTCACCTTTTGAGTATTCAAAGGGACAATATTCAAGGGGTGTTGGTTTGTATCCCTCTTATGCCATTTCTTATGACTGTGAAAGGCAGAGGACAAACCTACAGTTCACGTTCCGTTTTTAGGTCAACCGAATATATGAATATTACGAGAAATTTTCAAAGAGGCCATAATTTTCAAAGAGGATATTAGGATGAATTCACACCGTACTATTGCTCAAACACTATCTCAAAACTTGACTCTGAAAACCGCATCACTGCTATACCTCTCTTTTTTTCTTATTGCTGTTCTATCTGCTGGTTGTACCAATAGTGAAGACTTTGCCAATCCATTGGATGCTGATAACTTGAAAACAGCAGGTGCACCTGAATTGAAACTTTATGCGGGGGATAAAGAGGTTAGAGTTACTTGGATAGATACCGAACAAGAGGGAATAAAGGCATATAAGATATATAGGCGTTCAAGAAGTGACTCAGATGAACCGTTTGCGTTAATTGCTACGGTGGATGCGCCAGCTAACGAGTTTATTGACACAGATAACATAGAAAATGACCGTCTTGATGAGTTCGGACGACCACTTGCGTATGCGTATCGTATCTCATACATTGACACTAATGATGTTGAAACCCCCGATCCGACTAATCCTCCGGGCTCGAATCAAGAACCGTTTCGACATTGGCAGATAGCCACTGTAAAGCCGAGTATTGCACCACCTGTCCCTGTTGTCACACTTGGTGATCCGGTAGACCTTGCCGTGCATCTATTTTGGAGCGACTACGAATTTCCTAATGATTTTGCTACTTTCCGTGTATACGCTGTAATAGATGATGGAAAAACTGAGTATCCTGTCTTTAGACATATCGCTGAAATAGAACGAGATGATCAAGGGGTCATTGATAAGGGTTATGCTGACGAAAATTTCAGTGAGGATGGTGTGACAAAGATATATCGTGTTGCTGCTGTGGATATATTTGGTGTTGAAGGCATTACCACTATTTCTGCGACATCCCCTAATTTGCCGCCTGCCCCTCCATCAAATGTTCAGGCAGCATATATTTTCCGTTCACTGTTTAACAACAAGTATGATGCTACGATTTCTTGGACTGCAAATACAGAGCCAGATCTTGCAGGATACCAAATCTTCACCGAAGATGCAGAGGGTAATTTGTTCGTCCGCGGAACAGCGAACCGTTATGAGACAGAAATCACTTTCCCCGGTGAAGACCCGCCGCCAGGAGGTGAGGAACCTTTTCGAACCTATTATATCACAGCGTATGACAATACGCCTGGACCTGATGGGAAACGCGACCATAGCGAGATGGTAATGGCAGAATAATATTTATAATTGCTTTATGAGATTAGATCAATAAAGAGGATGTGGGGAGGATATAAAATGCACCTTAGTTTTCGCTTTTTATTTGGATTAGTGATCGTTATACTATTAGCAAGTTCACCGCCCAGTTGTTATTTTTCTGCCCAGACTGTCCCTGTTTCGCAGCTTACGACGATTCAGACAGCGGAACCGATAGGCAAAGGGGGTTCAAACACCTCAATTGGGTTCTTTCAACATTCTGTTGAAAGGGTGCGGCCCGATCCTATCCAAGATGTTGTAATTGGAGGTTTTGAGAAATCTCACCACGTTTCACTTGAAGTTGAGACATATCTTCTACCTGTCCGGTTTACTTACGGCTTAAGCGACCAACTTGATTTAAATCTCGGTGCGACTGTCTCTATAGGTGATGTGCATAAAATAGTACACAATTTCTATGATACTGTAAATCCCGAGCTCGCTTCCGACCGCGTTTACGACCAACCCGTCTATGATGGTATGATTGGACTAAAGTATAACTTAAAACCTGAACGCAATGATGGGTTTCCAAGCATATCTGTTGGCGGAAATTTTTTCTCTGGATTTACCGCAGATGACAGACTTAATTCTGACAGGGAATTTCTTGATCATAGTCCAATTGATGGTTATCCTTATGCTGCTATGAACGCCTATTGTGTAGGTACTCAAAGGTTTCGAAAGTATTTCAAATTCCACGCTGGTGCCGGGGTATACTTATCTTCCAAATCGCTTAGGACGACAGATTCTTTTCCGCTGACGTGGCAGTTGGGAGGCGAAATCGCAATTGCGGACAACATGTGGTTTGCTGCTGATTACACAAATATCATTCACCATGTAGGAATACATATCTCAAATATTATCGGTCTGGCATTCCGATATGAAACGTCCAAATCATTGGCATTCCAACTCGGTCTTAACAACCAACCAGGGTTTCATTTCAGTCTGACGTTAGGCGGAGAAAAAGCACAAGAAGTTGAGGGTAATAAACTACTTTTTTAGTTAAACCCGTCATGCAAAACAGCACTTGACAAAGCACTAATTTCATATAATTGGCATATAATATGAGAGCAGTTATACAACGTGTCAAATCAGCAAGTGTGAAGGTAGATGGTGAACTCGTTTCTGAAATTGGAGCGGGTTTACTTATTTTTCTCGGCATTGCACATGATGATAGTCAAGCAGAGATAGATTATATTGCAAACAAAGCGGCACATTTGCGTATCTTTGAAGATGCTGATGGAAAAATGAACTGTTCGCTTCTTGACACCGGTGGTTCAGCACTCGTCGTATCACAATTTACGTTATATGGAGATTGCCGCAAAGGTAGACGTCCAAGTTTTATCCATGCTGCCCGTCCAGAAACAGCAAACGCACTTTATGAGGCGTTTATCGCTGCCCTAAAACAGCAGAACATACAAACTTATGGTGGGACTTTTCAAGCGATGATGGATGTGGAATTGATTAACGATGGACCGGTTACAATTCTATTGGATAGTGATAAGCAGTTTTGAACCAAACATGAGCAAGGCTCTAAGACACAAAACATAAAATGCAACATTCTGAGTACATTAATACAATCAAACAAGGGGACTGCATTGCGTTGATGTCAGAAATGCCACCTGCATGTGTTGATCTTGTCATAACAGACCCCCCTTTTGCTATTGACTTTAAAGCTACTCGGCACAACTATAATCGTACAGGAGACCGCGTTCTTCAAGGTTATAATGAAATTGAGGGAAGTGACTACTTAACTTTTACACTTGATTGGCTTTCAGAAGCAACAAGAGTGTTAAAAGAATCTGGGAGCATGTATATCTTCTCAGGTTGGAATTATCTGAAAGACCTCTTGATTGCTATTGATGAATGTAAACTTATAACAATCAACCATCTCATTTGGAAATATCAGTTTGGGGTTGTTACCAAGCGAAAGTACGTGACGTCTCACTATCATTGCCTTTTCTTATGTAAAAACGACAAAAAACGACAATTTTACCCGTACTGCCGTTTTGATAAAGATACAAAGACTGAAACTGGTGGATCTGCACACTATAAAGACAAGGAGGATGTCTGGGAAATCAAGAGAGAATATTGGCAAGGTGCTATAAAAACACCGACTAAACTGCCAGCTGAACTCATTGAAAAAATACTTGATTATTCCAGTCAGAAGGGTGATGTTGTTTTGGATCCGTTTTTAGGTTCTGGACAAGTCGCAGTCGTTAGCAAAATGAAGGGTCGTCATTATATAGGTTTTGAGATTGTGCCGGAATATTATGAATTTGCTTGTAAGAGAGTTGAATCAGGAAAGTATTTAATTCATAAAACAGAAGCTGAATGGATTTCTTTTGAAAATAACGGACTTGATGACACAACGGACATTTTTGGTATGGCGTTGAATCAACAATCATAATTCAGATTATGCAAATTTCATGAAAAGGAGGACAAACAAATGACGCAAGTTGTTCCCTTACGATACGACACCGCTTTTAAAAAAGCGTTCAGCCAACCAGAGATCTTCTGTCACTTTGCTGAAGATGTCTTAGGTATCAAATTCCATACCGATGAGGTACATCGCGGTTACAAATTTCTTAAACCCATCGGGCAGGTTGATATTGAATACGATCTGTTTGCCGAGGATCCTGAATCTCGTATTGTGGTTGAGATACAACACGTTAAAGAACATCATTTCTATGATCGTTTCCTATATTATCATCTCATCAATCTCGTGGAACAGGTAAAAAACAGCAAGGCATACCAGTTCGATCGGACAGTTTATACGATTGTTGTCTTAACGAGTCCTTATAGTGAAAACGAAATTGACTTTAGTGTGGCTATCACGGATTTCAACCCTATCAACGAATTTAACCGCAAAGTCGATGTATATCCACATCAACTTGTATTTGTGGTGCCTCGTATGCTCAACGATAAGACACCAACCGGTATAAAAGCGTGGTTGGAACTTGTACTGGATTCTCTGGATGGAGAGATGGACGAGGGTCGCTACAACTCACCGATTTTTGAACAGGTGATTGATGCGGTTAAAATTGACAACATTTCGCCTGCTGAGCGTAGGATACTTAAGGATGAAGAGTCTTGGGAAGATACCTTAATTGACGTAACGCAGCGGGAAACGCAGCGTGAAAAAGAGACGATTGCCCGCGCACTAATTAGCGAAGGGGTAAGCACCGAAGTCATCGCAAGAGCAACAGGTATCCCGGAAATTGACATCGAAAAACTGAAGCAATCATAGACATTGAGGTGTGCTTATGGATCTCTTTTGTGAAACGCATCAATCTTTTCCTGCAAAAACTTTACACAGTATGGAATCTGTTCTTCGGTAAGTCCATGCAGAACAACTGCACCATCATAACCGCACTCGCTTAGTAAACGGAGATATTGGTCGTAATCCAGCAGTCCTGTTCCTGCAGCAAGATGTCCCGCTTCTCCATCCCGGTCCAAATCTTTCGCGTGTGCAAGGACAATGTCTTTTCCTAAGAGCGTAAAAGCCTCGTCAAGAATATCCCGCATCTGTGGTAATTCACCTTTATGGAATATGTTTGCCCCATCCATAACTACCTTCAGGTAAGGTGATTGCATTTCATCAAGTAGGCGGCGTGCCTTCTTTGCGGAGTCAATCACATTGGAAACTTCCGGTTCCATTGCCAACGTAACTCCATATTCCTCAGCAATCTCTAACGCTTTCTCCATTGACTGAACAAGATCATGCCATGCGTCTATTGCGTTGTTATCAGGATGAGCCCGCCACATACTGTGTGGGTTGCGTGAACCAGTACATAACGTTATCACTGATGTTCCAAGTGGCTTACACTGTCCTGCAACATAACGCAATTTATCTAAACCCGCTTCCCGTTTTTGAACATTTGGGTCAATCATATTGTATGTTCCAGATAGCGCAACGATTTTTATTCCTCTATCCTCTATCGCTTGACGAATCTTGTCAGTAGATGTTCCACCTTTTGAAACATGGTACTGTAAGAAATATACCTCTTGTGTCACCACAGAATCAAGCGTTTCTTCTAAAGTCTCTCTATGAATAGTACCTTCCATAAGACCAATGTTCATACGTCTCTCCAAATTTGTTAGTAGCACTTATTATTAACCCATAGGTGTAAAGTTAAGATAGCTTAGAAGCTCTGAGGAATCACTCTGAATCCTTATGGTTATACGGGTTTTCTTCTTTTCAGTCCCTAATGAAGTTAAAATAATACTTTGGGTAATTTGGCGAGGTTAGGAAACCTCGCCAGCGGGGGAATGAACCTGCATCATGGGAACAGACAATTACCGAATTAATTATTTGATCTTCATACGGGACTGAAGAGGGTTTCTGGCATCGAAAATCCTTAACTTTACACCTATAGTAGCATTTATTCTTAACCCTACAATAAACAGACAGCTCCTTGATTATACATTACGAATAATCAAATGACAAGGATAGTGTCCATTTGGGGTGTGTATGTATTTTGTCACCTTTTTCAGAAGAGACGGCACTCGGAGAGTGCCTACTACTATTAAGATCAATTATAAGAAATTGACGGCGCGGCGTAATTGTGATAGAATCTGACCTTATGAAGATAATCGTTGCTCCTGATTCATTTAAAGGAAGCGTCACGGCATTGGAAGCAGCGAAGTCAATTGAACAAGGACTTCGACGTGTACTTCCAGATGCAATCATAGATAAAATCCCAATGGCTGATGGGGGTGAAGGTACTGTTCAATCTCTTGTTGATGCGACAGGTGGACAATTCCGTACTGAACGCGTTCTTGATCCTCTCGGCAACGAAATTGAAGCACAATACGGATTACTATCTGATGGTGCCAGCTCATATAACTGTGCTGTCATTGAGATGGCATCTGCTTCAGGTTTAACACTCGTTCCAACTGAGAAACGAAACCCGCTACTTACGACAACTTACGGCACAGGTCAACTTATACGTTCCGCATTAGAAAGGAGATGTAGAAGACTGATTATCGGGATCGGTGGCAGTGCGACAAACGATGCAGGTGCTGGTATGGCTGAAGCACTCGGTGTACGTTTCTTGAATGTAGATGGCAATCCAATTAACATGGCAATAGGACGCGGCGGAGGAGGATTGACAGAAATAACATCTATAGATATTGCGGGTATCCATCCAGCAATATCTGAAACCGAGACTGTTGTCGCATGTGATGTCAACAACCCTTTGACAGGTTCAGATGGAGCATCTCACGTCTATGGACCGCAGAAGGGGGCAACACCGGAGATGGTGAGAACTCTTGATGACAATCTATCCCACTTTGATGACATCCTAACACAAACGTTTGGTCAATCTTATGATAGTATTCCCGGTGCAGGGGCTGCGGGTGGTTTGGGTGCTGGTCTTATGGCGTTCCTCAATGCCAGATTAAGACTTGGCGTTGATATTATGATTGATGCTGTTAATCTGAGAGAACGCATGAAAGGAGCATCACTGGTGATTACAGGAGAGGGACAGATAGATTTTCAGACAGCGTTTGGGAAGACACCTATAGGTGTTGCTAAGGTCGCAAAAGAAGCCAATATTCCTGTCATAGCAATTGCAGGGGGAATCGGTGAAGGTGCCGAAACTGTTTATGCCAAAGGTATTGATAGCATGTTAGGTATCGTCCACGCACCGATGTCTCTTGAAGATGCGGTTGAAGGTGCTTTGCAATTAATTGCTGATACTGCTGAGCAAGCTGCGAGATTAGTCATGATCGGTAAACATCTTCATTAGACGTGAGTTTGATAAATCAGAACAAATAACTACGTAGGTTGGGTTGAGGTACGAAACCCAACATCTTTACGCATTATAGGCGCCTAAATGTTGGGTTTCGTGCCTCAACCCATAGGTGTCAACTTAAGAAAGATTAACGTTGTTTTTATACGATTAAAAGTGTTGCAAAAATTAAACACCTCTTGCATAATATAGAGTAAAGTTATTTTTATCTTATAAACTTATCAAGAGGTGTTCCAATGTTCATAATAACACAAGTTTCTAACATCATGCAAGAACTTTTCAACCCTTCAGTCGATCAAATAGTTCGGGAGTTAGGGATTATCCAAAGAATCCGAAAACTCCCGTTTGCCCGCTTCATTCAGACACTTGTATGTGGGTGGTTCGAAAAACCAGATGCGAGTTATGCTGATCTTGCTAATACAGCACAAGATTTGGGTATTGATATTTCTCGACAAGCGATTGCAAAACGGATGACCCCTGAGACAGCTAAAATACTCAAGGCAACACTTGAAGTAGCAGCAACTCAAGTCCTGACTGCGAGGAAGCAATATCTTCCGATGTTGGATCAGTTCACTGGTGTATATGTACAAGACAGCACTTGGATTGCCCTGCCAGATGAACTTCACACAATACATGAAGCACCACGCAATAAGGGCAAACAACCCAAATCTGCCTTGAAACTCCAACTTTGCTTTGATGTTTTGACAGGCACTTTTCATCACTTTGATCTAACTGATGGGGTCATACCTGATAGTAAGGCTGCAGAACATTTTTCACCATTGCCTGAGGGAAGTTTGTGTTTAGCAGACCTCGGATACTTTTCATTGGATGCGTTTGAAAAAATGACACAAAAGGGTGTCTCTTGGATATCAAAACTCAAAGCCAGATGTAAGCTATTTGACGAACTTGAAGAACATCTTTGTTTGACAGAGCGTCTTACCTCAGAAACCTTAGACGTTATTGATTTTAACTGCTTCATCGGTGCTACTAAGAAACTGCCTATACGGCTTGTCGCATTACGACTTTCTGAAGAACAAGCAAACAGCCATCGCCGTGCCATCAGACGCGAAGCGGCGCGAAGAGGGGACACTCCATCAAAAGAACGCCTAAAACGCGCTGAGTGGTATGTTTTTATTACAAATGTTGATGCGACACAACTATCAGTAGAACAGATTGCAGCAACCACTCGCGTTCGATGGCAAGTTGAACTCATGTTTAAATGTTTCAAAAGTGTCGGAGAAGTAAACAAATCACGCAGAGAAAAACCATATGCTATTTTATGTGAGGTATATGCCAAACTTATAACACAACTCCTAAGACACTGGGTTATGATAGCAAGCGGTTGGCGATGTATACACCACAATATCATCAAAACAGCAGAACTCATTAATCTATACGCACGCAAAATTACAATCAGTTTGGGTAAATCCAAAACCGCACTACGAAAAACTCTTGAAGAAATAAAACAAACCTTACAAAAAAGTCAGAAGAGGATACAAAATCAAGGGAAAAACACAACTTTAGTACTTCTACAAGGAGTAGAAAATCCTTAAGTTGACACCTATGGGTTTCGTGCCTCAACCCAACCTACGGATACATTCTTGATTTAATTATCAAACTCACGTTCATTAGAGATAGTGTGGGTTGGATTTCGCCAAAAAACGTATCCCAACCCACAAGCAGATATAATTTCCTGTTTACAACAATACTGCGACATCCTTCATGAAATCATCAGTTTCGTTCTGCCATCTCTTGAGTTCATCGGCTAAGGATTGAATGCGTTCCGCATGTTCAGGTTGTTCTGCGAGGTTATTCATTTCCCACGGGTCTGCTTCTAAGTCGAAAAGTTGGATATAGTCAGTCCCTTTACCTGTGTTTTTAGAAACATAGTGTCGGATGAGTTTCCATTTTCCGTTGCTGACAGTGCGATGAATGTCTTTGTAAGCAGCGAAAACTGAATCGCGAACTTTGTCTACGCATCCTTCCATCAACGGAACTAAGCTGATACCTTCAACTGTATCTGGACAGTCGACGTTTGTCAGATCACATACTGTTGGGAACAGGTCGTATAGATAGGTTAGAGCATCTACGGTTTGACCTTCAGGAATGCCAGGTCCAGCGAATATTGAGGGGACACGGATACTGTGATCGTAGACGTTCTGTTTGCCAAACAGACCGTGTTGTCCTACAGCGAGTCCATGGTCAGCAGTATAGATGACGATGGTGTTATCAAGATGACCACTTGCTTCCAATGTTTGTATGACGCGTCCCATTTCATAATCTTGATGTGAAATCATACCGTAGTAATCTGCGATGTGTTGCTGTACGACTTCTGGTGTGCGTGGGAACGGTGCCAATACTTCATCACGAATCCGCATCTCTCCGTTGTCAAACGGATGTTCGGGAAGAAAGTTCTCTGGGAGTGGAATGTCTTCTGGTGGATACATTGTTGCGTATTCACCTGGTGGTGTTCTGGGATCGTGCGGCGAAGTAAAGGAGAGATAAGCGAAAAACGGGTCTTCTCGGTTGTATGTTTCTATAAACTCAACAACAGGGTCTGTGAAAAGTGTCGTAGAGAACTTATCTCCAACGTATCTGTCATCAGCTGGGTATTTGCCTGTCGGGTCAAAATCAAAGACATTGACTTTATATTGGTTGCTCATACCGCCGAAGAAGATTTTGGCACCACCATCAAAGCTGTTATTAAACGTATTTCTGTCATTGTGCCACTTGCCGGCAAAGAATGTGTTGTATCCCGATTCGCGCATGGTTTGAGGCCAAACAGCTAAATCAGGGTTAAGTTGGTTTCCTCCGCTGCGGAATAGGTTTGCACTTGTAAGGACAGCGGCACGACTTGGTACACAGACTGCCCCGACGAGAGACCCCATAATATGTGTCTGTCGGAAGGTTGTGCCGCGTTCCATAAGTGAATCCATTGTTGGTGTTTTGACGGTTGGATCGCCCATCCCACCGATGGCATCCCATCTGTGGTCGTCAGCGATAATAAATAGAACATTAGGTTGTGATGGCATGATTCCTCCTATGATGAGTTGTCAGTTGTCAGTTTTTAGTTATCAGTTAATTTAGCGTTCTTATGAAAACTTGTAAAGGAAAAATTCTAATGAAGATTGCAACTATTGAACAATTCTATCCACGTCGTCGGATGCGGTTTGTAAAAATTACAACGGACACCGGCATCGTTGGATGGGGTGAAACAACACTTGAAGGTAAACCGAAGAGTACCTGGTCGGCAGTTGAAGAACTTGCCGAGTATTTTATCGGTAAAGATCCGTTACGTATTGAACACCATTGGCAGCATGTCTACCGATCCGCATTCTTCCGAGGTGGCAATATCTTGATGTCTGCCTTGTCCGGAATTGATCAAGCACTATGGGATATTGCGGGCAAATTTTACGATGTGCCGACGTATCAACTCTTAGGTGGTGCTGTGCGTGACCGAATCCGCGTTTATGCACATTGGGGTATCGGCAGTTTAACTGACGAAGGCAAAGCCGCTGCAAAAGAACGGCTTGAATCTTTACAGCAGAAAGGCGGTTACACAGCGTTTAAGAGCGGTCCTGGTGGCAAATGGCGTGGTCATGAACCTCCTGCCGTGATTGACGCGTTTGTTGAACGTGCCTATCTGATGCGCGAATGGGTAGGTCCGGATGTTGAACTTGCCTTTGATTTTCACGGTAAGATGACACCTGCACTTGCGATTGAAATCTGTCATGAACTTAAAGGTATGCGTCCAATGTTCGTTGAAGAACCTGTCCCACAAGAGAACGTTGATGCGTTAAAGGTAGTTTCTGACCATGTTCCATTTCCGATTGCCACAGGCGAACGTCTGCTGACACGCTGGGGTTTTCGTGAAGTTTTTGAGAAACAAGCAGTTGCTTATCTACAACCTGATACTTCCCACGCTGGCGGTATTACCGAACTGAAGAAAATCGCTAATATGGCTGAGGTGTACTATATGCATATTGCACCGCATTGCGCGATTGGACCGATTGCTTTTTCTGCCTCCCTTCATGTTGATGCTGTTGTGCCGAATTTCTTAATCCAAGAACAGATTGATGCCGGTTTAGGTGCTGGTTTGTTTAAAGAAGATTGGCAAGTGAAAAACGGACACATTGAATTACCAACGAAACCCGGACTCGGTTTTGAGATTGATGAGAAAGAGGCGGAACAGACGCTTGATACCTATCCAGAAGAACTCGGCGGCGAATACTATTATGACATTGACGGTAGCGTTGCGGATTGGTAGACGCAATCCATCAGACAAAATTATACCATTTAAATTATATATTTTCCCTTTTATATATTTTTGATTTCTGCTATACTTTTTTTAATTCTACAAATTAGAGGTTAGAAATCAATGAACATCAAACCCCCAGAGATTACAGAAAGTGTTTCAGAGTTGAAGCGTTTGATAAGAAAATCACCAAAAGGTTTTCACAAGCAAAGACTTACAATGCTATATCTATATCGGAGCGGCCAGGTAAAAACTCGTAAAGAAGCAGCAGAGATGATAGGTGTCCACCGAAAAACGGTTGGAAAATGGTTATCAACTTATGCCTCCGCAGGACTTAATGGACTTTTGGAACGAGATTATTCCTCTGGGCGTCCTCATCAACTCACTAAAGAACAACAAGAACTTTTGCGTGAGAAACTCCAAGACCCGGAAGGTTTCTCAAGTTACCACCAGATTATAGATTATATTGAAGAGACATTTGGTGTCAAAATGAACTATCATGCTGTTTATGCTTTAGTCCACTATAAATGGAATGCCAAACTCAAGGTGCCCCGCAAAAGTCACGAAAAAAAAAACGAAAAAGCGTGTGATGAGTTCAAGCTAAACTTCGGAGAAACAATCAAGACTGCCATTTCAGAGAAAGTTTCTTCTTTTGAAACGATCCGGATCTTTTGTCAAGATGAGACAAGATTTGGTTTATTGCCTGTTTCATATCGGCGTATTACCTTGCCCGGTATCAAACCGATTACTAAGGTCAGTTATACTTATGAGAACTTTTATCTATATGGTGCTGTAGAACCGATAACAGGACAAAGTTTCTTTCTTGAGATGCCTTTGCTCAATGGTTCTTGTTTCCAAGTATTCCTTGATGAGTTTGCTAAAGTTTATCATTCATCTCTAAATGTCCTTGTTCTTGATAATGGGCGTTTTCATCACGGGAAATCTCTACAAATACCTGATAATGTCATTTTGGTTTTTCTACCACCTTATAGTCCTGAACTGAACCCTATAGAAAGACTTTGGCAAGACACAAAAGCAAAGTTATTTGAAAATGTCTTCACAGCCATAACAGAAATGCAGAACAAACTTACCGAAATATTGAAAAAATATACGGAAACCACTATTGCAAGTATAACAAATACCGATTATATAACAAAAGTGGCAAATGGAATATAATTTAATACAAATGGTATTATATATCAAACAACCGGTTTACGATGTGAAACATAAGGCGGTTCAAGCATTAACTTCTGATCTTCCTCAGTCATCATATTGTGGAGTGCTTCGTCATATCTTTCTCGTCCCCAAGAGGCATGTCCTGGAGAATACTTGAACAGAATTGAACGACGTTGATGTGTTGCTGTCCACGGTAAAGTGCCGTGCGTCAACGCTTCTGTGAAGATGACAACATCACCTGCTTTCTGATGGACTGGTGCCATACAGGTTCTGTTTTCTACTACGGGACGGAACTGTGGCGGACACGGATAGTTGCTTTTATGACTACCAGGAATACAACAGAATCCACCATGTCCAGGAAGCATGTCTGTCAATGCCCACGACACAACGGTCAAACCGTTATACATCCTGTCATTACGAAAGACATAGTATTGTGATGGATCGTAAGGTGTACCGCCACCATGAAGTGTACCGCCTGGATTCCCATCTATCATCAAGATTCCGTAGACATGATCAAGTCGGAATTTTGGTCCGACAATTTCTGCTAAACACGGCATGATGCGGGGGTGATTGAGAAGTTTACGAAAAGCATCGTTTTCCCAGCTTAAGAATCCACCGAATCGTTGTGAATGGATGTTATCATTAGCCGGTGCAGGATAGTTTTGTGCGTCTATCAACGCATTCAATTCCGTGAGTTCATCATTTTGTAAAACACCTTCAATATTGACATATCCCCATAGGTCAAACAGATATTTTTCTTCAGCGTTCATACAGTATCTCCCCAGTTTGTGCTATTACGCTTATTGATGTGGTGAGCGCGAGGTTGGTAGTAAACGTGTAACAACGATCTTGGATCGGTCGATGAGTTCACCGACTCGTGCTGAGATTTCGTTAACCCATCGGTCATCCTCATAGACTGCAGCGTAGAGCCGTTCCCGCTGTTCTTCACTTTCAAACCGACGGATCCAGACGTAAAGATCGTCCTCTTCTTCACCGATGAAACTACCGATAACGACCATACCTTTAGAAATTTGGAAAGGTATGACCGTTTCTTCCATGTATTTCACCCAGTTTTCATGTTGTCCGGGTTGTGTTCTATATTGACGTAGTTCAAAAAATGCCATATAAATCTCCTTCATTTTTAAAAATCAAGATTCCAAAACGCCTTTATTGCTAACTTACTTTCATTAGATTAGACTTATATCTCTTACTGTTTATTTTCCTGCTCCGCAGGAATAGATTGACCTACAGGTTCTTTTTGCCACCGTTTCTGTATAGCATGAACATGGAGGTAATTCCCCAATTCTTGCAAATCTATATGCTCATAATCCTCTTTAGCAATAACAATTGTAAGGTTTTCACAAAATTTCCTTTCGGTATATATAGCTCTGATGAAGGATTCAATTATCTCAACAAGCATTATTTCTCGAGGGACTTGAATTCGAGCATCTTTTGTGCCTATAATTGGGATTACAAGGTTGCTGAGTCTACCATGTGTGCCGATATACTGCCAAAGTTTTGTGAGACTTTGCCTAACATTTTCAAGTGAACTTACTACACCTTCTTCATTCAACTCATCAATTGCGACTAAGTAAACGACCTGATTTTTAGGAGATACTTTTACCACAGTGCCAAAGTCGTAGCGTTTTGTGTTGCCAGACTTATTTTCCACTAGCGTATATTTTTCATCCTGCAATGTTCCCACTAATTCTTGGTGAAGATGATCGACCTTATCATAATACTTTTTTGTAAATTGCCCCTGCAAACTATCTTCAGAAATCATTCCATCTGACATATCTGTATCAAAAGTGGTATTTGTACCAATAATAATATCTCCTTTCATATTAAAAATGTTGCCTACTTGAATTATTATTGAAATGTCTGTTCCTTCTAAGCGTTCACGTACCGAAAGCATCCTTTTGGATTTTCGCCGGACATCTATAGTAGTGAAAACTAATGCTCCACTAGCGCATACAATTAATACCCAAAAGTTCCCAGATGCCCATTGCATAGCATCAGGAATGAAAAAAGCGGACATTTCAATTAGCAACCAAGCCCCGCCTAGGATACTTAGAAAGGTTTTCAATCCCCCAATTAATAGGGATCGGCGTTGGTTTTTAGAAAGGAGAATAGGCAATTTCATAAACCTAATTTATCATATACACTTTCGGCGTAATAATATGGGCCTGTTTTTCCTTCTTGTTTCAAAGACGCATGGGTTTCAGGCCAAGTTGATAAGGCATGACCTAGAATAATGGCGTTGAAGCAGATATGAACAGCCAATTGATCGTCGATAGTGGGCGGACACCGATCCGTATCTTGGAATCTTAAACCGTTCAAGTTAACGCCGATTATTGGTAAACCTAAATCCAATGCTTGTTCCATTTCCCATTGTACAAACTTATGGAGGTAGCGCGTACTTTCACCAATCAAAACAATTAAACTTTTAGCCGACTGAATCCGTTTTCTGAGTTCGCGTTTGATTTTTTCTTCTGCATTATATTCAGATGCCTTATTCAAGTCTTGTCCATGATAAAAGTTGAAGTGTGTATCGTGGTTTCGTTTCCACGTTTGCATTATCTGGTAGTAACGAAAGTCATTATAACCGTCAAAGCAAACGTAGACTCTGTCTTTATTTGCCATAATCTCACCTTCTTACTTTTAAAATTAATCAAAATTATGATTTAATTTTGTAGCTAATTGCAGGTATATGTCTTATGTTACGTACATCTTCTCATAAGGATATCGATTAAAAACTGCCTATAGAAAATTAACGGATCTATTTCAAAAATTTTCATTATAGAGGCATAAGGCAATTTGTGGATCCTACGATGGACACTAAGTTCGATTCTTCAAGAATCATATATATAGTGAACTTTAGAATTAATGAAACACTTCACAAAGGTCAAGGTGGCTTCGTCCTTATGCGGGGTGTTCTTTGTAAACGTTCAAATGTCCCATTAATTATTCACTTTACTATAGTTTACCACACTACAACCGATCATAACCATAACCTTTTCCAGTAATCTCATAAAGCGGAGATGCGGCTTGGAAATGTATATCCGCATCTGAGTCTTCCAAAAGAGTTTCAAGCAACTTGATCGGACTATCACTTTTTGCGTCTCCTAACGCTTGTATAATATTGATTCGGAATGCGCGTTCTGTTTGGTCAGCATGCAACTTCAACACGGAGGAATTCAATAGAATCTAACTCCGGTAGACATCCGGTTAAGTCCAGTGTTCTAATAGTGAGTTTAAACGGAGACTTAACTTTGTAATTGTTCATGAGATATGACCTACCAATAATCAAGATTGTAATGAGGTATAAAAGTCTACCACCCGTTTTGTCTATGTGTCAAGTGGATTTTAAAGTTGAACAAGGTTATCTATCGCCCGGTTGTCTGTTGGTTAGGCGGATATCGTTTAGGATGTCATCCCAATCCCACAGAAGCACAGTGCCATCTTCAGACCCGCTTGCAAGCGTTTTACCATCGGGTGAGAAGGTTAAAGCATTTATCGGCTCTGTATGACCGTAAAGTGTTAGCAGCCTAACGCCAGTTGTCATATCATATAACTGAATCTGTGCTTCACAGAACCAATCATGCAAGAGATGATGTGCCTCAAGAAAGATGGTGTTATCAGGGGATATTGCATAAACCCTTATGTTCAAGGATGAGTCACTTCCATCTATATCACCAATTGGAAGTGGTTCAGTTGGTACACTGACGTCCCATAATAAAACTTCAGAACGACTACCACAGGCGAGTATATTGCCATCTGCAGAAAATATAATCGGTTCATCATCCGTGCCAAGCGTTGTGAGCTGTCTTTGTTCTTGTACATCCCATATCTCTGTTGGGTCCCGAAAACTACCCCCTGTGACAATTAACTTGCTGTCAGGTGAGAATAGTATTCCGTCGTTTTCAACGGCAATCTGAAAAAGTTCATTACCACTTTTCACATCAGATATGATAACCTGATCCCACTTACTTCTTGCAATATATTTATTATTGGGTGATACGATGATTTCTCTTGCTGAACGCTGTGTAGGGAGTTCTTCACCCGTCCTCATATCCCAGACTCTATAATCGTTCGGAATGCGGTTAGGTGAATAGGATTTATCAATCTCTGTTCCCTTTATGTTGAATGCTAAGAATTCCTCTACGGGTTGATATGCTAAAAGGGATGCATCGGGTGTTAGCACGACTTCATCAGCAAGTATCTGGTTGTCGTTGTCGGCAGTGAAGGTTGAGAGTTGTTTCTGTGTGGTTACGTTGTATTTTTGGACAGTGCTGTTGAACGTTGCACATGAAATAGGGTAGAACCATCTGAGGAGAATGCTACTGCTTTCACCGATTCTGTGTGTCCAGTTGCAAAGATAGATATTTCGTTTCCGCTATGTGCCTCCCAGAATCGTATTGTGCCATCAGCACCGGCACTTACAAGGGTTTTCCCATCCGGTGTGAATGTCAATGCGACAATCGTATTCTTATGACCTTTGCTTGTTGCCAGTTCATTACCATCCACCGTTTTCCATAACCGGAGTATGCCTTCAGTATCCCCGCTTGCAACCGTATTGCCATCTTTTGAAAATGCGACAGCGGTAACCCATCCTTTATGTCCTTTTAAGGTATGGCGTCTTTTGCGACGTTCCGTATCCCACAAGCGTACCGTCATATCTTTACTACCACTCGCGACATATTTTCCATCATAAGAGAAGTCTAATGCAAGAACATCAGCCTGTTGTGGTCTTTTGTTCCTGTTTCTGAAGGGTCGCCACCCATCAAGGAAACGGGAGTGTCCCTTTAGTGTTGCAATCGCTTTGTCTTTAGATGTATCCCATATCTGTAGTTTATCCTCATAAGTGTGTGATACAAATTTGCTGCCATCAGAAGAGACTGAAAACACATTACTAATAAATCCGTAAACATATATGTCTAATATAGGCGTATTACTACCAGTAGTAATATCCCAATGTGTTGGAGCTCCATCGGTACTCAGACTAATCAACGTATTGTTATCTTTGGCAAATGCTAAAGCAGTAACCGCATATATATGTCTGTCGTTTACAATGCTTCTACTGGGTATTGGAATAGCAGGCAATTCACTTCCAGTTTGGAGATTCCAAATCTGTATCACTGGGTTTGATGCACCGCCACATGCAAGCAATCTTCTGTCATGAGAGAAGGCAATAGCATTGATTGCGGCAGTTATTTTGCTTCCAAAATCCTTTTCATTTCCAGTGGCAACATCGTATATTGTCAAACCGATATCGGTACCGACAACCAATTGAGTTCCATCTGGTGAAAACCGCATAATATTGATTCCGCCTTTGCCGATTCGTGCCTTTACACCAGTGGGTAGACCTGATGGTGTTTCGTGCCGTGCATAAACATAACCGAGTTTTGGCGTTTCTCTGTAACGCTTATCTCTTGTTGGTTGATGTAACTCTGGATTATGACTCCGAATCATTTCAAGCGGCGTAAAATCTTGGACAGGATTCTGTTTGACACTGAGGTGTTTCAAAGACTTAAAGTTTTCAATAACAGTTAGGTCTTTGATACCGTTATATGCAAGTCCTAAATGAGTCAATTCCGTTAATCCTGCAAGGGATGAAATATCCGTAATATTGTTCCCACCAAGGAATAATCCCTTAAGATTTGTCATGTCTGCTAGTGGAGCAACATCTTGGATTTTGTTTTTATGAAGTTCTAATAAAAGAAGTTTGGTCATACCACTAAGAGGTGTAATGTCCGATATTTGATTGTTATGCAGGCGTAATGTCGTAAGATTGGTTAGGTCAGCAAGGGGAGTGATGTCCGATATTTGATTGTCTTCAAGCCTCAGCTCAGTCAGATTGGTTAAACCAGCAAGGGGTGTAATGTCTGTTATATAATTTGCATAAAGCATCAGTTTGTCAAGTTTTGTCATACCTGAAAGTGCGGAAATATCATTGATTGAACTGTGAAGTAATAAGTATGTCATGTTCGTCAACCCCTCAAGGGGTGAGATATCTTTCACAAAATTGTGGTATAGCCTCAATGCTGTAAGGTTTGTCAATCCAGATAGTGCTGATATATCCGTGATATAATTGTCATTTAATCTCAGGTCAGTCAGGTTTTTCAGTTCAGCAAGCGGTGCAAGATCGTCTATATGTATATAATCCAAGGTTAACTTTGTGAGTTGGGTTAGACCTGCGATTGGAGTTATATCCCTTATATCTTCAATCTCTGCAAGCCACAGAGATTTGAGATTCTTCAAATTTTTGAGGGGAGTGAAATCGGATATTGGATTACGCCCGATGTATAATTTCTCAAGTTTCGTTAACTTGGCAAGTGGTTTGAGGTCACTTATGTTATTATCATTGAGGGTCAACTCGGTGAGATTTGTTAACTTTTCCAACGGTTTTATATTGCGGACTTTGTTGAAAGAAATAACTAAGTGCTCTAACTTTGTTAATTTTGAAAGAGGAGAAATATCTTTTATATAATAATTGCCAGATATGTTTAAGTCTTTAAGTCCAGTTGCATACTCTAAACCCTTTAGGCTTTTTATTTCTCGTTGTATTGGTAAGCGATATTCAGTTAATTCTGATAATTGTTGCTTGGAAATTGGGTCAATAGGATTTAGCTTTAATTCATGTCTTAGGGATTCTGCCAATTTTTCATCGGGTATATTTACGTATTCTGAAGCGTGTTCAGCTTGTGAACAGCTCATCAGAAGGCAGATAAACAGGAATGATAGTAATATGCGTTGTGTCATGAATTTGCATGCTCCCTTAACTTTGAGAACCAACTTCATTTAAACAACTTCTGTTTAAACCGAGACTAATTTACAACCGATCATAACCGTAACCTTTTCCAGTGATCTCATAAAGCGAAGATGCGGCTTGGAAATGTATATCCGCATCTGAGTCTTCCAATAGAGTTTCAAGCAGTTTGATCGGACTATCACTTTTTGCGTCTCCTAACGCTTGTATAATATTGATTCGGAATGCGCGTTCTGTTTGGTCAGCATGCAACGTTGTGAGTTTAGCAACAAGGGCGGTTACGGCTTTTTCATTGCCGATTTTGCCGAGTGAACGGGATGCATCTCTGCGAATTTCAATGTGATTCTCCTCGTTGTTCATTATTTGGATTAGATCATCGGTTGTAGAAGAATCCGATAGTTCACCTAAAGCCTGGGTTGCTAATCTTCGAACGTCTTTATTGTCTTCATTTTCTCCGTTTGCCACGAGGACAAGATCAGGTATTAATGCGGTCGCTCCAGTTTCTCCAATTTTGCGTGCAGTATCTTTGCGAACGTCTACATCTGAATCGGCAAGTGCTTCCCTGAGTTCATTAACATCCAGAGAACGCGTCCGTCCCAGTATAATTGATGCAGCGTTTCTAATTGGGGTACTTTCCCAGGTGTCGTCAATGCGTGCTTGCATTTTTTCTGCGATGCCAGACAGCGGTAGGTTATGTTTTTTCGCAGCATTGACAATGATTCGCCAACTCCAGTTGCGTTTCCGATCATTCAATGCTAAATTGCGTCTGTTGCCGGCATCTTCCAATGCGATGATGTATTCAGTATCGTCAATGAGACGATGAGAGAGTGCGGTTACTGCTTCTTCTCCTCCGATTTGACCGAGTGCTATCGCAGCTTTCATACGTGGTGATGCATTTGCTAAGGCGGCAGTGCTGGCATCTAAAGGGATTCTTCTGTCTTCTAATATTGAAATTAACAACGGGACAGCAGTTGTGCTTTCAAGTTTGCCAAGTGCAAGTATAGCGTTATTCCTGATGTTGCCGATTCTATTGTCAAGCGCGCGTATGAGTAGAGATTCAGAACTCTTATCACCAATATTACCGATTGCAGTAACGGCTGCAGCACGGATTGCATCTGTCTCTAACCGGTTTTCGACCATTTCGCTTAGTTTTGCGACTGATTTTGCATCCTTTATACTGCTAAGCGCGGTAATGGCTTGTAGACGAATAGCACTGTTTTCATCGTTAAGAGCTGTTCGGAGTGCGGGTGCTGCGCGTTCATCGCGGAGTGCGTTTAGAGAAGCGACAGCAGCAGCACGGATGGATACCATTTCTTCGCTGTTCTCAAGAATCCTGATCAGCGTGTCTACCGTCTTTCTATCTTTGAAGCCGCCGAGTCGTGTGACAACCTCTTTGCGAATAACATAACTGGGACTTTCCAACTCAGCAAGCATTGTGTCTAACGCTGAACTGTTGTGAATGACACCGAGCATATATACAAGTGCCCATCGGGTCCATTCGTCGTCTGCAGTTTTGAGTGCGTCAAGTAAGAATCCTGTTGTCGTTTCATTCCCGTTTGTCAACAATGCGCCGATCACCTCATTTTGCACGGCCTGAACTTCATGACCGTCTTCAAAACTGCCTTTTCCTTTTTTGACGATGTCTACAAGACCTTTATCAACCACAGTGGGATTAATTTCTCTGAGAGCTTTGGCTGCCTCCAGTCGTGCGGTTTCGTACTTATCTGTTCTGATAATATCAAGTAAAGGAACAGCACTTTTTTCCGATTTGATTGTACCTAATGCGATTGCTGCTTCTTGCCTGACGACGCCCTGTTTGTCCTTTTTGAGTGCAGCCATGAGTGCTTCAATTGCGACATCACCCCCTGTCCTACCGAGTGCCCATGCTGCACTGCGTCTCACAGTGGCTCGCTGGTCATCTACTAAAGCATCGACTAAAGGTTCAACAACAGTTTCACCTTTAAAGATTCCGAGTGCTCGTGCGACTTCGCTACGGACGAGGCTTGGTATCGGCTTAAGTTCACCCCAAACACGGTATTCCTGCTGTGGATAATCTGCTGTCCATTCAATATTCAAGGACTCAAGTTGTTCTCTGAGTGCATCAAGTGTTTTGTATTCGCGTTTCATGTGTCGTTGGAAGTCGGAGATTTCGTCATATTGCATTGATAGCACCCAGGAAAGAGCTGGTAGCGTTTCTGTATCCTTGATTCTGCTGAGGACTTTCACAGCGTTTGATCTGATGACAGCACTTGTTTCATCACTGAGCATAAGCAATAGCATGGGTTGGGTGGCATTTGATGGTTTCAACTGCCAGAGTGCGTTTATTGCAGCGATTCGGACAGTTTCGCGTCGGAGTTTATCCATTGATATGGCGATTAATTTGCGGGTTGTTTCATCAGAAGCGACATTTATTTTTCCGAGTGCTTCGGCTGCTTGTGTGACAGTAGTGTCATCAAGATTAAGTGCGTCTGTCAATGCGGAGACTGCGGTATTATCGGAACCGCGTGCTCTCATATTACCGAGTGCTATCGCTGCAATTGCTTTTACCTCTTTGTTTGTCGTTCCTGTTAGCATGTCGATAAACGGTTGAATTGCGCGTCTATCACCGATACTATTGAGTGCCTTTGCCGATTCAAGCTGCACGATGTATTCGCCCGTTTGGAGTGCTTCTATAAGTGCTGGTACTGCAGTGCCTCTCATTGTGATGAGTGCCCCAAGGGCGGATCCTTTTAGATCCTCGCTCCCCAATCGTTGTATTAGGGGAATGACCGCTTCTTCTGATCTAATTCTTCCCAAGGCATCAATGGCTGCAGCTTGTGCTCTTAAACGGTATTTTTTCATCCAGGTATCATCAATAAACGCAGTTGCTATGTATTGATATTGCTCAGACATCAATAACATCTGGTCATCATCTACATCTGGAATGATGTTCCTCGCGCCGGTTTCAATGACTGTTAAGAGTGATGGTATGGCAGGTTCTCCAATTCTTTCAAGCGCAACGATAGCGGCTTCTTTCACATATCCATTAGAGTCTGCTAAGAGTTTGATGAGTGCGTCAACAGCATTTTCTGATTGAAGTCTGCCAAGTAGTTTTGCCGCATGCATTCGGACTTGCGCGTTGTTGTTTCTTGCTGCAAGTTGGAGAATTGACGCGATTTTAACATTGGGGGCAGCATTCGGGAGGATATCTCTTGCCCCTTCATCGGGTTGGCAGAGTGCACCAATTGCAACTATTGTGCTATATGCTACTTCAGGTGGTTCATCCGTTTTAGTCAGGATTGATCTGTATGTTGGTATAAGATCTACGTTTTTCAGTTTACCTAATTCTTGGACTGCCGCGCTGCGAATATGTGGGTCTCGGTTTTGTGTGGACTTGATTAGAAGCCGTGTGACGTCAGATTCAGTTCCCTTAGGTGTATTGTGCAGTTTCTGCAGCAGTTCATCAACGACTGTGTGAACTGCAGGTTGGTAGCATTTCTGTGCTTCTAAGAGCGCAGTAACGACAACAGCGTCTGACTTATTCGCTAAGTTCGTTAACAGTGATGGTTGTTTTTCATAAGCTATAGCGAGCGTCGTCGCGATGAGACCTGAAATTGAATTGCGTGAACGTCTAAGGCGTTCCTGTCGGTTTAGATCGTCAGAATCGGGGTCGTCAAGGATTTGGATTGAATGTATCTCAGAGTTTAATGTTTCAAGATGGCGGACGATCTGTGCAATGGTTTGGTGCCAATTGTCAGTATCTGTGCTTTCTCGCAACTGAAGCAAACGGTTGAGATAGCGCGCTTCCTGATTATCTGCATCATTAGAAAGGGTGTTTTTTACAGACGATACGGCGGAAGCATAATCACCTTGAACGATTGCTTTCCTTGCAGATAGAATTCCCTTGTCTTCTTTCTCAGCACAACCGATGAGAAAACCGAAACAGAGAACGAGAGAGATACAGATAATAGAAAACTGTTTCATAAGTATATTACCTTTTGATGTTCATAAAATTGCGGCTATTTATTCCCCCGCAATAACCAGTTTCGTCAGATCGGCTACAGCATAGATAGATTTTGCAATACGGTTTAAGAGTGCTAATCTATTTCTGCGGAGGTCATCATCTTCTGCCATTACAAGCACATCGTCAAAAAAATTATCTATTGTAGGTTGCAGTTCTGCTAACTGATTTAAAAGTGGTAAATAATCTCTCTCTTGGATACTCCTCTCAAAATCAGGTT
The DNA here is from genome assembly GCA_965205065.1 of Candidatus Poribacteria bacterium. GTDB lineage: Bacteria > Poribacteria > WGA-4E > WGA-4E > WGA-3G > MSPOR6. The sequence goes on from CBDBFT010000001.1 coordinate 2,228,041, forward strand.
CTGCTGCGGTGATATGTGCGTTTAACTCCTTTTCAGCATCAACTATTAGCAAATCAGCATGCACAGTCTCTGAGGCATTTTCTGGCAAGATTCTAAGTACCCGATTGAGTGCATTATATACGTCCTCAAAATTGGATGTCAAGCGAAATTCAGCGAGGACACGAGCACGTTTCAGTATATCCGTAATATCAACATCACCAACTGCCAAGACTGCATCGGCAATGTCGGGTGCGAATTCCAATGTTTGTAAGATACCGCGTAAACGTTCTTTGATAAAATTAAGTACACTTGTCTCTGTGTCGTCAACTAATTCCACTTTGTATAAAGATATTGCCTTTTGCACGACTGCATCTAAAGAGAGTGGCAACTTCCGATCTTGCAAGATACGGATTGTGCCGAGGGCGTGTCGTCGTAGCGAGTAAGGGTCTTGGGAACCTGTAGGACGTTCCTCTATGCCGAAGTATCCGACGATAGTATCAAGTTTGTCAGCGATAGCAAGTATTGCACCGACTTCGGTTTCGGGCAATGGTGTATCTGCACCGAGTGGTTGATAATGTTCAGCGATAGCAGCTGCTACTTCTACAGTTTCACCGGAGTTTTGAGCGTAGTATCTTCCTGTAATTCCTTGTAGCGATGGGAATTCTATCACCATCTGCGTTGTCAAATCTGCCTTGCAAAGTGACGCTGCGCGTTCTGCGTGATGGGTGGTAGTTTCCGATAACTTCAATTCTGTTGTAATAAACTTCACCAACGCTTTCATACGATTTGCCTTATCCAAAAGTGAACCGAGTTTAGCGTGAAAGACGACTGCTCCTAAACGTTCAACTTTATCAGCCAGTTTGGATTTCTGATCTTCTCTATAGAAGAATTCTGCGTCATTGAGTCGTGCATGTAGGACGCGTTCATTCCCATGCCGAACACCATCAATATTGCCATCTGTACCGTTAGAAATGGTGATGAATTTTGGAGCGAGTTCTGTCTCGCTTTTCCAGATAGGAAAGTAGCGTTGATGTTTTTTCATTGCAGTAATCAGGACTTCGGAGGGTATTTGCAGATGTGACTCATTGAAATTTCCCACAATCGGTTGGGGGTTTTCAACGAGATAATTTACAGTGTCCAACAACTCTTCATCTAATTTTGGAAGACATTCTTCATTGTCTAAAATGGTTAGAACCTGTTTTTCAATTGTATCTCTTCGCTCTTTTGGACAGACAATTACACCTGCGTTTTGCAATTTTTGTATATAATTTGGCAAGTCCGCAGCCAACAACGTAACGGGTCCGGGATGCAATGAACGGTGTCCGTAAGTAATCCGTCCAGTATTCACGCTGCCGTAAGAACATTTGACAATTTGAGTGCCAAGTAATGCGACAATCCATCGGATAGGTCTCGCGAAACGTGTCCGCGATTGTGCTTCTGTCTCATCTGTTTCCCATCGCATTGTTTTTGGGAATCGGAGTGTTTCAATCCACTCGGGTATAAGTGTTTTCAAGAGTTCTAAAGTCGGCATACCTTCATCACGTTTGGATACAGCTATATATTCCCCGCGTTCAGTTTCAACGATATGTAGTTCAGAAATTTCAACACCTTGTGTTTTTGCGAAACCGATTGCTGCTTTTGTTGGTTCTCCATTGGCATCGTAGGCGATAGTTTTGGGGGGACCTACGACTTCAGTCTCTTGGCTTTCCTGAAGTCTGTTTATATCTTTGATTGCCAGTGTGATACGACGCGGTGTTCCAAAGGTCTGAATTTCCCCAAAAGGGATTCTGTGTTCTGATAGGGAATTGGATGCGATTTCACGGAGTTGTTCAAGCACTGGTGGCATATAACTTGCAGGAATTTCTTCGGTACCGATCTCAAATAGGAGTTCAGAAGTCTCTATGTCAGGTTCGGGGTGTAGCGATATTACATCTACAGTTCCGGGAGGTGATGGGGTCTCTAAACGTCCCAGTAGCGGGTGTCCCATTTCTTCACGTTGTGTTACGTAGGCACGAGCAATCTGTTGTGCAAGTCGCCTGACGCGTTCAATATAGCTCACGCGTTCTGTTACGCTGATAACACCGCGTGCGTCCAGCATATTAAACGTATGTGAACATTTCAAGACGTGGTCCGTTGCTGGTAGAACTAAACCTGCTTTTAGACATGCCTGTGTTTCCTTTTCGTAAGTGTTAAACTGGTCAAAAAGCATATCAACATTTGCGTGTTCAAAGTTGTAGGTTGAGTATTCAATTTCGCTTTGGTGGTGTACATCTCTGTAGTTGAAATGTTCGTTCCATCGGATGTCAAAAAAGGTGTCAACATCTTGTAGGTAGAGTGCGATCCTTTCAAGTCCATAAGTGATTTCAGCACATATCGGATCCAGCTCAATGCTACCCATCTGTTGGAAGTATGTGAATTGTGTGACTTCTGCGCCGTTCCACCAGACTTCCCACCCGAGTCCTGATGCGCCGAGGGTCGGTGATTCCCAATCGTCTTCTACGAAACGGATATCGTTTTTTCTGGGTGAGATGCCGAGATGATAAAGACTCTCAAGATAGAGGGGTAGCACATTTTCAGGTGCGGGTTTAAGAATGACTTGATACTGATAATATGCGCCGAGTCGGAAGGGGTTTTCTGCGTATCTTCCGTCTGTTGGTCTTCGGACCGGTTCTACGTAGGCTGCGTTCCAGGGTTCAGGACCGAGGCATCGCAGGAATGTGGCGGGGTTAAATGTGCCTGCCCCGACTTCTATATCGCAAGGTTGTTGAATAATACATCCGTGTTCTGCCCAAAATTTTTCTAATGCTAAAATTATTTCTTGAAATGTCATATCTGTTTGTTTGTTGTCTGCTCCGTTTGTGTTTGTTGAATATCCTCAATGATTACAGTAAGTAACGCATTCCTTCCGGTAGTTCGCCTGTATAATGAATTGCTGCCCCTCCTTCATAATTTCCAGATACTTCATGAATATCATCTCGATATTGGCTATGAGCAAGAACAACCCCTGACAACAGTTCGGTGTTTTCGCTGATTTCACAGTCAATGATAAACAACCATTGATCAGGATATTTCTCAGTCATCGCTTCAAGGGTCATGCGTTCATTAGACATTTATGTTTCCTCCGTTGCTGAGACATTAAATGGACGTATTTACCTCTTTGATTTGATTGAATTCATACTGACATCATCATTTGCAATACCTGATTTAATTTTATACCTTTTACTAGCTATGCTCAAATTATACTTTGCAACATGAAAATCTGGATTTATTGCTATTGCCATATCTAACATCTGAATCCCGTTTTCAAAGTCTTCTCGGTAACACAATTCTATTCCTTGATTATTCAGTTTCGAAGATTCTGAATTAGAATTAGATTTGATATAGTCTAAATCTATATATTTATGAGTATCATCGGCTTTGAAATACCATTTTACAAGGTAATATATTATACAGGATACCATTGTTCCGATAACCATTAGAAGACTATTAGAAGCTGTGCTTAGTAATATTATCAAACCCCATATTAAAAATCCCATACGATACACCTAATTTATGTTGTCGATTTCTTAGAAAACTTTCACGTACAAATGGGAGCATAAGTCCAATAGCATATCTGACCACAGCACATACCGTGACCACAAAAGTTAACCAGTCTCACTCGGCAGCAATATCTACAGCACATGTTTGATGATGTTGTTTAAGTTCTGTGCCCGAATATATGACGTATATTACAGAATCTACTAAAGTCAATAAATTATATATTATTCAATGGATATTGTCAAATCATTTCAATAATGTGGAATGGATAAACATCGGATTAAGGTGTGTAAAGTTTTAACCAGGGACGACTGTCTCTTATTGTAGAGCGGGGTCTCTGTGCCCCGCATTTGTAGGGAGATTGAAAGATAGCGGGGCACAGAGACCCCGCTCTACAATGGTTTATGAGGGACTTGGGCAAAACTGGACACACCCTGGTTTTACGTTGCTATTTGAGAAAGAATAAAGTATAATGTATCTGCTGGCATGTTTATTAACACGTGCTGAAATATGAAAAGATCGTCAATAGGGAATGAACACACAATAGAAATACAATACTACCGATCCACAACGGAAAACAACCTTTCACGGAATGGTTCGCGGGCATCCGAGATAAAAATACACAAAACAGAATTGACAAAAGACTTGAGCGGCTTGAAAATGGTAATTTTGGTGATTGTCAATCTGTCGGTGGAGGTGTCTTTGAACTGCGTCTGCACTTTGGACCAGGATATCGCATCTATTTTGGTCAAATTGAAGACACACTCGTTCTTCTGCTTTGTGGTGGGGACAAGGCATCACAAGCAAGAGATATAGAACTCGCAAAAACCTATTGGAGAGAATATAAGGAGATGCACAAATGAGAGAAATGGGAAACTGGCGCGAATACCAAATTGAAAGACTTGCTAAAGACCGTGAAGCAGCAATTGACTATCTCCAATTGACATTAGAGGAGTACCAAGTCGACGGTGATCTCCCTTTTTTTCTAAAGGGACTTCGGACCTTTATAGAATCACAAGGCGGAGTTACTGAGCTTTCCAAACGAACCGGTATTGATAGCAATATCCTCTCAGATATCTTATCTGACGAAAATGCCCCGCGGTTTGACATTCTCAGAACTATGCTGAATGCACTTGAATGCAGATTGTCAGTTAAACACCCTTAGCAGATGCAAACGCCAATCTTGAAACCACCGATGTGAACTATGAGATTGCTCCACGCGAGAAAGGGACTCCAGTCTTGAAAATACGAATGAGCTGCATTAAACCCAAAAAGCGAACCAGATAGATCGGAGCGTTATGTATGGAAACAGGAACAGCACGCAAACGAACTATGCATGACGCATAGGGTTTGAGAAATAGGCAGGTGCGATTGCAAAATGCACTGGCAATATCACACACCTAATGCTTAAGGTTTGAGTCCATCGATGCCAATTTCTTTGAGTGGCAGAGGTTTCTTGCCTTTATTTATAAAGCACAATATTGGCACTGTAAACTTTCGTGCCTTTTCAAAGATGCTATCTCGGTCGATAGAGTTATCTAAATCTGTGGACGCAAATTTGATACCATTATTTTGCAGGAACTCTTCAATGACATCAAATTTAATGGCAAAATTTCCATGGCGAGGTACTATCCGAATATAGTCAGATGTAGGCATCTTTTCTACTATTATATCGGTTGTAAGCACGCTCACAGATACTCCAACTACGTTTCCCGCAAGATCAAACACAGGTCCACCACTGTTACCTGGCTGTTGTAGTGCTGTATGTTGAAAACGGGTATCAGTATTAGTATCGCGTATTATTCCTGATAGTCCACTGACAATACCCATGGTACTATTGCCGCGGTAGGACAACACGTGAGACAGTGGGTATCCAAACACGAATATGTCATCTCCGAAATCAATAGGGTAGTTCCTGAATACCGCGACAGCATCCGTATGTTCGCGTGCATCAACAAGGAGTGCCAAGTCAATCTCCGTATCTACTGCGTCCGGGTGCTCTTTGACATAACGGAAACTGACACCGTTTTTGTTAGGAAAACCGATACGTATCTCGTCAAATTTATGTAGTTTGCCAAAAGGACGAATAACATGCGCGTTGGTCAAAATATGCTTTTTATTAATGTAGAATCCTGTACCAGAACCAGCTAAAATCTTTGGTTGCCAATTAGCAATCCGCTCATGGATTTTACTTTTCTGCTCATCGTTCAATTTCTTTCCTATCAATTTCCGTGCTTCGACTACCTTGGTTCTAGGGAGACGCGCAAGCGGAAGCTCAGAAGGGGACGGCGATATCGGAGACAATATTACACCTGGACTATCATTGTCTCTTAGTGACAAACTATACCAATAATACGCTTCTTCGCTATCCTCCCATCCTTCCCAATTGCTAAATGCAAAACCGAGGAGGGCTTGCGCGTCTCTGAGGCCTTGCTGTGCTGCTGTAAAAAGCCATCTTGAGGCTTTCTCGTAATTCTTAGGCATCCCTTTACCTTCGGTGTATATTATAGCAAGCTGAAGTTGTGCAGGAGCATGGCCTGGATCTATATTAGGGGACTCACGGTTTGGATCCGCTGATTTTTTTAACCATCTAACGGCTTTTTTGAAGTCTTGCTTCACTCCAACGCCATCATAATAGTGGAGGCCAAGCCAAAATTGTGATTCGTCAAAACCTTGCTTTGCTGCTTTCTCGTGCCACTTAACCGCCTTTTTGATATCTGGGTCTCCAAAAGCTCCAGAGTACATCATGCCGAGTAGGTGTTGTGCGGGGGCATAGTCTTGCTCTGCTACCGTTTTACCAAACACCAATGCAGTTTGAAACTTTTCGAGAGCAACCTTAGGATTCTGCTCATTTTCTTTTAAAGCAATCAACGCATGAATTTTGGCAAGACTGTATAGCGCAGGAACATAATCTTGGTTTGCTGCCTTTAGGTGCCAATCTAAGGCCGCGTTAGCATCTTTAGGCACCCCATAACCATGTGAATACAGTATGCCAAGGTTATATTGCGCGGTAGGATCACCTAGTTCTGCTACAGTTTTAAAAAAGTCCACTATCGTTTTTTGGGCTTCTGTCAAGCTTTTTTGGGTTTTTGTCAAGCTAGGAAAGTCTGCTAATATCTTTTTATCTGCTAATATCTTTTTAAAAGGATCGACTATATCCTGAAGTAAAAGTACATTCATTACCGCTGTATCGTTCCTCGCGGGTACATGGCCTTGTTTTACTGCCTTTGTATACCAATCTAAGGCAGTCTGATAATTCACCTTCACCCCTTTACCGTGTTTGTACATATAACCGAGGCAGAATTGCGCGACAGGATCGCCTTCCATTGCTCTTGACTCAAAATTGGACAATGCAACTGTATAGTGTCCACGTTTATAGGCTTCTATGCCTGCATCGTAGTCAAGCGTTTCGTTCGATTCTTCATTGTTTGGTGTTTCATTCGATTTCTCACTGGTACATCCTACACTGATCAGTGTACAAAATATTACCATTATTGCTAAAATTCTCATTGAAATTGTTCCTCCATTAAGATTAAGGGTTTTCACGGGTGCTAAAGTATAGTGAACCCAAATTCTTGTTCCCTTTATTTAGTTTTCAATCCCTGCTACTGTTCAGAGAAGGCTTTCCACATCGCAGTCTTAAAATCTGTAATCTCCAATTGGTATTTCAAAGAGGTTTGCATCCTGCCCGTATAACGAATCGCTGCACTACCATTATATTGTCCAGATACTTCATGAATATCGTCTCGTGATTCACTATGAGCGAAAACAATCCCTGATAGCAACTCAGTATTTTCGCTGATTTCACAGTCAATGATAAACAACCATTGATTAGGATATTTCTCAGTCATCTCTTCAAGGGTCATGTGAAGAAAACTCTTAAAAGGTTATTCCAAGTCCTACTTGCATCCATTTAGTGTTAGTATCACCTAAATACCATTGACCATAACCGATCTTTAGGTTCAATATATCGGTAATGTAGAAGCGGCTTCCAATCTCAATATGATAAAGATAAGTTGTATCAGAATCTGATGGAATTTTGAGTGTCCCTTTTACTTCAACAGCGACACTTTTCACTGGGTAATAACTTACACCTGCCCCAAGGATAGGTGTTATGTAAATTGTCTCGTTAGAGTTATTATATCTTGTAACTCCGCCTTGTAAAATTAATCTTATTGGACTTTCTCCCATATCTGGTCCCCATTGTAAATTCGCACTCATATTCAAAGGATTCTGATAGGAATAGTCCAATTGAAAACCGAATAATTGATTACTTTTGCTCTCACGTATGTAATTTAAACTGATTGTATTTCTCCTATTCCAGTCATAATCAGTAGTATTCCCTTCAAAGTCCCTGTACACCCAGGCATAATCCGCCCATATTTCTTGTCGGACTATTGGTTCATTAATAGCAAGTTTATTTTGCTCCTGTGGAGCAGGATAAGGACGACGATTTCTAATTTCTATTGTTTTCTTATCTGATTCGCTTTTCTTTCCGTCACTATCAATAGCAGTTAGATAGTACCAGACGTATCCTAATTGGTTCTGTCGTGAAATATATCCGGTATATAAATCTAATGCATCTTTCTTTAGGATTCTCACGTAATATTCTGAAGGTTCTGAAAATTTGGACCTTGAGAATCCATAGTAAAAGTAAACCGATTTGACAGATTTATCATCTGTCACCTTTGCTGTAATGGGAATTCGTTGGTTAACCTCAGAAGTACTAATTGTATTTTGTAAGACTATTCTTGGAGGTTGATTAGGAATAGGCGGAGGATCCGGGCTACGGGATTTAATTTCGAATAATCTCTTATCTGACTTGTTTTGGTTTCCTTCTCCATCAGTTGCAGTTAAATAATACCATATATATCCGACATCGTTTTGGGATAAAATATGACCGGTGTATATATCTAAAGTGTTATTTGTAAGGATTTTCCTATAATATTTTGAGGGTTCTCTAAATCTGGACCGTGAAAATCCATAATAAAGGTAAACCGATTTGACAGATTTGTCATCTATCACCTTCGCTTTAATGGAAACTTGCTGATTAACCACAACTGATTGAACTGGATCAATTAAAACTATTTTGGGAGGCGGATTAACAGGTGGAGGAGTATCGTCAATCACAGAGATTTGATGATAACGATTAGGACTTTTTGGGTTTCTTACCAGCAGACGTCCTCCGTATTCTACTTCTATATGATATCTAATCAAACCTGCACTTCTTTGTAGAGGTAAATTCACATCGTAAATCCATATTGACAACGCAGGTTGTCGACGCGATAATAGCATTTTCTTGTCATTTCTTTCTACTTCTTTGTTATTATCATCGTAAACAGTATAATAAATCTTGATTTGATTAGGTTTATTGCGGCTAGTCAGATTTAAAGTAAGTGGAATTATTTCTCCGACAGATACTTCTGAGACAGGTAAATGCTTAACGATAGGAGGTATCTCAATCTGTAGTTCGCTATGGGAATTAGGTTTAATTATAATGGTCTGTTTTATGGATGTTTCTGCATAAATCCCTTCTACTGTGTAGTTACCCTTAAATAGTTTTAGATTGATTCTATTTGTTCCAATCCCTACTTTTTTTCTGTTAATCTTGTTTCCATCAATCCAGATTTCTGTTCGGGGGAGTGAAGCGAAGACGGTCAACTCACCTATTGATTCTTTGCGTACCTCCTCAAACAATGGCATAAACTTTTGATGATTTGGCCAGGGTAATTCTTGATCAGGATTGTGTTGAAGAGCCTTTTGAAATCGGTCTTTTACTTTGGAGATACTTTCCCCGAATCCCAATTCTGCTGCAGCTAAGTAGATATAAATTTGAGCTTGCTGTCCAGAATTGCTTAGTCCGGATAAAGCTAACTGTAAGGATTTAATCGCCTCATTGTATCGCGCGCCATAATATAGGTTTTTTCCATCTTCAAAAGCTCTCTGAGAGGAAGGGGGCGACGGGAGTTTAGTCCTTGGTGGTAAAGTTCGTGGTACGACTAACTTCGGTGGAACTGGGTTTGGGGTGATTGGCATTATCCGAACCCTGGCATTTTCATAGCGTTCAGACATCATTCCCATCTTGACTTTCGTATTGTCGCTTGCAGTTTCACAGAAAAAATACTTATCATTTTTGTAGGGAATGTACCAACCCTTAAAGTCACCTTTGACACCGACAGCAAGATGTCCTGGTAAATCTAACAATGCTGATTGGAAGCCCAATCCGCTAAGAATAGCTGCAAAAAGGATGCTGGTATCTTCACAGTCTCCTTGGCCTTCAGCGAGTGTTTCAGTTGCAAATTTGTAAAATTCATCGTATCCTGTCGTTTCATCCTTTTTATATGGAATGGCTTGAACGAAAGAAAGGACAAAATTCACTCTCCTTTCTTCGCTCCAAGTTTGAGGTATTACTCGATTAAATTCTCTAATTAACTCTTCTAATGACGTTACACCTTTATACACCATTGGAGGAAAATGGCGATGATCTCGACGCCGTTTTTGCAGTTGATTGCGAATTTTGTTGTACCACTGTTCATCTATAACCATTATTGCTGTATAAAACTTGTTCTCAAATTCCCATGAGTATGAGCGTTGGAGTCCAGGTATATTTAGACGCCTTTGAGGGGCTATTTCCTGAAAGATTTCTGCCTTGATCAAAGCAGCATCAGCAACTGTAGTATATGAAGTGATTAGATTCGTTGATAGTAGTATAACGGTCAAGAGCAGAAACCTATTCATCAAACGTGTTTCCTGTTTTCAGAATTAAGGATTCGAAAAGTTATGTGAGATTCGCGCGTCTTGCTTCCATTCTTCGTAAGAAAAAACCTTTTCCATACCTTGATACACCAGTTTTATTGTTGTGCCAATTGGAACTTTCAAACCTCCACGTATAGGCGTAACATTCGTATTTTGTTCATTAGGTTCCGGTGGAATATTGTAATCTTGTATTCTTGGTGAAATGTAATCATCATTTCTTGGTATCTTTATGAATACCTCCGCCCATGGATTTGCATTTATTTGAACAGATACAAAAGCATTGAAATTATGTGCAATTGACGTTTCATCCTTCAATATTTCGTAAGATATGACTTCTTCTTCATTGTTATATCTTAAAATGAGGTCCGCGTCAATCGGGACACCTACCTTTATCTTACCATCTGCAAGTGTCGAAACACTGTTGAGGAACTGTTCCTCGCCACTTGGCAATTTTGCAAAAACTTTTACTCCTGGATTAGTTTGAATTTCAATTACAAGGTCACTATCTCTATTCAAGAGAACGACAAGGACTATTAGAAACACAACTACCAAGATTAGAGTTACACCAATAGATTTTTTCATAATATTTCTTCCTGCATGAAGTCCGTTGCGATGGATTAAACGAAATATATCCCATTACAATAGGTAATGCATCCCTTCCGGTAGTCCACCTGTATAATGAATTGCTGCCCCTCCTTCATAATTTCCAGATACTTCATGAATATCATCTCGATATTGGCTATGAGCAAGAACAACCCCTGACAACAGTTCGGTGTTTTCGCTGATTTCACAGTCAATGATAAACAACCATTGATCAGGATATTTCTCAGTCATCGCTTCAAGGGTCATGCGTTCATTAGACATTTATGTTTCCTCCGTTGCTGAGACATTAAATGGACGTATTTACCTCTTTGATTTGATTGAATTCATACTGACATCATCATTTACAATACCTGATTTAATTTTATACCTTTTACTAGCTATGCTCAAATTATACTTTGCAACATGAAAATCTGGATTTATTGCTATAGCCATATCTAACATCTGAATCCCGTTTTCAAAGTCTTCTCGGTAACACAATTCTATTCCTTGATTATTCAGTTTCGAAGATTCTGAATTAGAATTAGATTTGATATAGTCTGAATCTATATATTTATGAGTATCATCGACTTTGAAATACCATTTTACAAGGTAATATATTATACATGATACCATTGTTCCGATAACCATTAGAAGACTATTAGAAGCTGTGCTTAGTAATATTATCAAACCCCATATTAAAAATCCCATACGATACACCTAATTTATGTTGTCGATTTCTTAGAAAACTTTCCCGTATAAATGGAAGCATAAATCCAATAGGATATCTGACCACAGCACATACCGCGACAACAAAAGTTAACCAGTCTCACTCGGCAGCAATATCTGCAGCACATGTTTGATTATGTTGTTTAAGTTCTGTGCCCGAATATATGACGAATATTCCAGAATCTACTAAAATTAGTAAATTATATATTATTCAATGGATATTGTCAAATCATTTCAATAATGTGGAATGGATAAACATCGGATTAAGGTGTGTAAAGTTTTAACCAGGGACGACTGTCTCTTATTGTAGAGCGGGGTCTCTGTGCCCCGCATTTGTAGGGAGATTGAAAGATAGCGGGGCACAGAGACCCCGCTCTACAATGGTTTATGAGGGACTTGTGCAAAACTGGACACACCCTGGTTTTACGGGGTGTGTAAAGTTTTTGCACAAAAATAAATATTTTCATTGTAGAGTGAATCTTTATTCCTGTCCATTATTGAGAAAGCCAGACGTGGTGGGGCACAGAGACCCCATAGGTGTAAACTTAAAAAACTTAGAAACTCTGATGAATCACTCCGAATCCTTATGGTTATACGAGTTGTCTTCTCTTCAGTCCCGTAGGGACGATATGTTTATAGAAAAATGTGTACCCCACCTCTCTTCAGTCCCGTAGGGACGATATGTTTATATCTGGATGAGCTACTACACATATCGTCCCTACGGGACTGAAGCGGGTTTCTGGCATCTAAAATTCCTTAACTTTACACCCGCCGAATACCAAACGCGTATTCGGCGTTGATTTGGATGAATGCCATGCGCGCATTCACATCGTTGATTTATAGGTTTCGCTTCGCTCTACCCGACCTACAAATTTAACTTGGACTAACCACTATGCTCTTAATAGTAGTAGGCACTTTCCAAGTGCCGTCAAAGGTTTATCACAATTTTACGAACTTCTCTCATGTCTAAAACGACTAATTTCGTAAGTTTAAATAAAGATCTTATAAGTCCGCAACCCTGATACGGGTACAATAATTGCCCATATACTACCGATAACATAATCACCCAATATTAATCCTAAGAACAAGGGTGCAACTTGACGATGTAAGCGCAAACCCCCAGGTCGCAAAATCAAGTATTTCAGCAGGTAGTGCGTAAAGTTTTTGCCCTCTTTTTGTCAGAATCGCGGAGTGCGCGGAGGACGCGGAGGACGCGGAAGGGATTTCTTGTGCATTTCAAGTTTACTTTCACCAGTTGACATTGATTTTAGCAAAACCCCTTATACGTCAATTTAGTACAGAGAAGGGTAATGAAGGATGAAGGGGTTGGAGGAAGAAGCACAATCAAGGATGAATGTGGCAGAATACGCGTTTGGTATTCTGCATTAGATATATCAAGATGGATGGGGTAGGGGGAAGGGGAAGGTTGGAAGGTTGGAAGGTTGGAAGGTTGGAAGAGTGGAAGGTTGGAAGAGTGGAAGAGTGGATGGGTGGAAGGTTGTATGAGTGGAAGGAAGATAGCACAATCAAGGATGAATGTGCTACAGCAGTATCAAAATGAATGGGGTAAGGGAAAGGGTAATGATGGATGAAGGTGCATGGAGGAAGATAGCACAATCAAGGATGAATGTGGCAGAATACGCGTTTGGTATTCTGCATTAGATATATCAGATGGATGGGGTAGGGTGAAGGGGAATGAGGGATGAAAGGGGTTGGAGGAAGAAGCACAATCTAACAGAATGTGCTACAGCAGTATCAAGATGGATGGGGTAGGGGAAAGGGTAATGAGGATGAATGGGGTTGGAGGAAGAAGCACAATCAGGGATGAATGTGCTACGGTGAAGTATTACATTTTTGGGAACAAAGAAGCATAATCTGGAAGAATGTGCTACAACTGGCACAATCTAAGAGAATGTTTCTTAGAGGTTTGATACTTTACGAGGTTAGGAAACCTCGTCAGCGGCGGTAGGTAGGGTTAGGATACTTCACCAGTGCCGGTTGGGAAGGTTTGATACTTTACGAGGTTAGGAAACCTCGTCAGCAGTGACAAAAACTTTACACACCCTTGCAGGTCGGGTAGAGCGAAGTGAAACTCGACCTACAGAAGAAAACTATACCTTCATTTAGAAGTTGACAGAATACTAATGTCAATCATTTCAATAGTGACCAATCGGGTTCGTCTTCTGGGTCGCCGAGGGGACCGTGTGCGTTACGGACGATGCGACGTTGCGCGTCATACCAATCTGTATAACTTGTGGCAGGTTGGAGTTTGTCGTTTCGAATGTCCATAAGATTTAATAGCGTATTTTCCATTTCGTCTGCTATAGATTCTGCTTCGGGACTGCCAATCAAGTTGTTCATCTGCAATGGGTCTGCATCTATATCATATAGCATCCGTTTTCCATCAAGCCAACGCGCGTAACTATGCGTCTTGGTGCGGACACCACGCCATTCATCGCCATCAACGAGGTAATCGTAGGTTGCACCGAAATTCATCGTTAGGACAGCTTCCTGTTCAAACGCATCTGCTTCACCCCGCCAAGAATCAGATAGATCATAGCCTTCCACTGTACGAGGAGGTTGTATCCCGCATAAACCGCATAAAGATGGGAATAGGTCTATAGGAGATGTGAGTGTGTCGCAGGTTCGGTTGCCTTCAAAGACACCCGGTAACCGCATGATGAGTGGAACTTTGATGGATTCTTCGTAAGGTTTTTTCTTTGCCCAAAAGTTGATTCCGTGTGCGCCGCCTTGTGTGCCATGATCCGATCCAAAAACGAGTAACGTGTTTTCTGTCCGCCCTGTCTTTTCAAGATATGCCATTAAATCTCCGAGCATTTCGTCAACTGCTAATATCATGGCGAGATAGTGTCTGTAGGCATTTAACGACTGCTTTCGCTGATTTTCAGGCACGTTTTCAGGTAGATTGAGTTTTTCAGGTAATTGGTCGTAGTATTTTTGCGGTGCAAATTCATAAGGTGTGCCGTGTGCTTGATGTGGTGAGATGAATAAGCAAAATGGTGTTTCGTTATCAACATTATCCATAAACTGAAAGGCGTATCTGTTCAGAGCGTCTGTCTCGTAACCTTCCCATTTTTCGTTTCTCCAATTGTTAAGGTTTACAGTGCCGTTGAAATAGTCTGTGTGGAAGTTGTAACCGCGCCAGTGTTGGAATCCGAGTCGGTCTCGACCTTCGGGGACGTAGTCGCGTCCACCGATCTCTGGAAATGAACCTGTGTGGAGATGCCATTTACCGATCCACGCTGTCCGATAGCCGTTTCGACTGAAGACATCTCCAAGTCCGATTTCATCGTGTCGGGTTTTGACGAAATTGATGAGATGACCGGTCGTTTGCGGGTGTCGTCCTGTGAGTAGCATGGAACGGTAAGGTGTGCAGACAGGTGCGGTGGCAATGGCATTTGAGAAAACAGTGCCTTCTTGTGCAAGTTTGTCAATGTGTGGTGTTTCAATCTGCCTATTTATTATGCCGTCACCGTATACAGGTAATGAACAGGCACGGATCTGATCTGAGAGTAAATAAACGATATTAGGTTTGTACGTCATGTTTTTGTCTTATCATATCTAAGGTGCTAATCAGAGGTAGACATAACGATCTATTTCTACCCTGAACCCAATTATTTAGAGTTGTTCAAATTCATCTGGAGTTAGTCCTACGTGACGTATAATGGTCCGTAGTGTTCCTACACGAATTTCACGATGTCTTGGAACTATTACCGTGCAAATTTCACCGCCATTTTCACGAACGAACTTTACATGGCTACCGCGTTGGTGTTTGATCGAAAATCCTACTCTTTCAAGTTTTCGTTTAATCTTACGATAGGGTAGTGGTTTCATTAGAATTTATCTTCGCCTCAAATTTTCGTAGTTTTGGCATTATAGTGGGACGAGGATCTTCAAAATACAGTTCTAATGCTTCTCTAAGGTTGTTGATTGCTTCATCTTCACTTTTTCCCTGGCTTGCTACATCTACTTCTAAGCACTGTGCAACAAACCACTTGTCTTCAAGTGTAATACTTGCCGTAAAGGTTTGAGTTTTCATATTAATCTCCTATTGTGGTTACTGTTGTCGTGTTCATTAAAACATTAACCCTAAACTAAATCTGTGTGCCTGCTGAAGATATCCAAAATCAGCGAATGCGTAGTCAAGGGATAGAATCGTCTGCTTGAACTTTAGATGTGTACCGAAACCGAGTGTAATGCCTTCCTCATCATCAAACCGATCAGGACCTAAACGTAGTTTGTACCCCGCACGAATTGCTGCCATTTTTTTATACCAGTATTCAAGTCCGAAGTTTAATCGTTCGCTATTGTCATTCGGATGGTTTCCATCAAGCGCGATGGTCAACAGGTTGGATTCATTATCAATCAGATCATAAGCGATGCCGATTCTGAAATTTGTTGGCAATGGGTATTCAATGGTTTCTAATTCGGCTTTTCGTGAAGGATTGGTTGTATCTGGGAAAGGACGATAATCGGCGTTTCGTTCATCTCCTGCTTCTTCTGCTCCTGTTTGAAGGTCAGGTCCGCTGAAACGCATCTCAGGACCGAAGTTTGAAAAAGACATACCGATCCGTAGGCTGCGCCACCCTGTATGATATAAAGTGCCGACATCAATTGCAACACCGTTTGCACTTTCACGATGAATCTGTTGGTGAATGTATTTCGTATTGATACCGAATGAGAGTCTGACACCAGATTCTTCGTGATAAAGTTGTCTGGCATAAGCTAAGGATACGGCAGTGTCCCAGGCTGAATACCAAAGTCCCGTTCCATCAGGTTGGTCAAGTGTTGTTATTTCCGTATCTGGCACGTTGAGAAATGTGACGCTGGCACCTAAAGTGCCGACATGTTCTATAGGTATAGCACACGCGAGATAGTTGTAGCGGGTATCGGCAAGCCAGATTGTATGTGTATCAGAAAAGCTAAGTTTTTCGAGTTGACTTAATCCTGCGGGGTTCCAATAGATGGTGGTAACATCGTTTGCGATTGCACTAAACGCGCCGCCTAAACTGTCTACGCGTGCGCCTGGACCGATCTTCAGAAACTGAGCCCCCGCCGTTCCTACATTAGTGGTTGCATGGCTCGGTATATTAACAAAAGCTATGATTGTCGTTATAACCAATATGAGCATCAGTGGTGAACGACCTTCTGCGTAGTTTGCAAGCAGGTTATATCTACCCATTCTGTTATTAAGATGGTTGTTCGTAGGATGTCTATAGATATTAGTGTTGTGCATGAGTTTCTCCTAAATGTGTAGGATACGTTTTATATAAGGACCTATTTTGTGTTATCGTATAACGGCAAACCTTCCGATCTTATTTCCGATGACGTTATTCTTATCATCTTGTGCTTCAACGTGGAAGATATAAACACCGCTGGCAAGAGCTTGATCGTAGCGATTGAGGAGGTTATATTCAGCAGTGCCTCCTTTGTTCCCCTGAGCTAAACGTTCGTCTGTATTGAAATCATCGTTACTTACATGATCTATTTTCTGAACCAATTGACCTGCCAACGTATAGATACGTATTGTGCATCGTGGTGGCAGATGTGTGAAGAATATCTTGTCGGTTCCTTCTGAGGTCACTGCTCTATTTGTCACAAAATAGGGATTCGGAACGACACGAATTTTTTCAAGATCATTTTTGATGTTCTCAGTTTCAAGTGACTCTCCTATTGTTTTCAGGATAAGTTCGTCCCCGTCTTGTGGCGCAGCTACGCCTCCCATTTCAACGGTAAATACATCACCAGCAGAAAGTTCACCGTTAGGGTCCTTAATATAAACATAAGCACCACGGATGAAAATACGGAAGAAACCTTCTGTGTTTGATGGCATGTATTCATCACCCCAACCCGTACCTGTAAAAATGGCATATCCATCTGCCCGTTGATCGTTGAACTTGATTTCTTTCCCTGTAATTTCGTCCATTACTTTGACATGCGTGTCGTCAGTAAAAGTGATAGAGTAGGTATGCGGACGATAATAGGTTGCCCAGTAGATGTTAGGCCATGTGTTTTCACCAGCACCGGGAGATTTGATGTTCACTGACCAGTCTGTGACAGTACCAGCAGCCAGTTCAACTTTGAGAATGGGATTTTCGTCCGGACTATTATAAGAAATATCAACCCCTTTGATTCTCAGTATGATACCATCAAACATAGGTGAACGTGCCTCATAAGCTTCAAGATGGTTAGCATCGTACCAGTCAAAAGTCTGTTTTTCTACGACTGTCTGATCTGTCGTGGTGTCAATGATTTCGTAAGCAGGGGGTTGATAGCCTGGACCTGTAATATATGCCTCTGGGCCTGTCTGTTTTGCCCCGTACCAGACCATCTTATATTCATTACCAGTGACTTTGTCCGGTGCTAACACCATCGGTTCAATTGTTACCGCCAAACTTTCCTGCCCAGTTGTTAAATCGACAACATCAACGGTGGGTTCCCTATACCCTGAAGGGTGTGCGCGTGGAACAACATGAACCATTGTTTCAATCTGACTGCTTTCCATTGCTGGTAACCCTTTTTTGGGGTTACCGGTATCGTAAGAGGTAACAGCATAAGTATATTGAAGTCCGTTTGTTAATCCTGTGTCGGCATAAAAGTTCTTGATACCAACATCTTCACCGAGTGCAATTGATGGTGTAGAAATAACCCTGAATATATCGCCTGCAACAGGGGGTCCCGAGGGTCCATCTGTGATCTTCACATAGAGTCCTCCGAAATAGATATGAGCACCAGAGCGATATGTGCTATCAGGATAAGCTTCGCCTGTTTCAGCATCTATTATAACGTATCCATCGCCAGCACCAGGATTGGGAAATTCAGTATTATACGACAAGACTTCCCATAGTGTTGTATTTATCACCTCAAAGCTTGTACTTGTGTTAAATTTTATAGCGTAAGTTGCATTTTTGAAGAAGTCTTTATAGAAAGGTTCATCTCCCATGCTTTCTATAATCGCATCAGATTGCTTACCGACGTGAGCTACTGTGAAGAAATTACCTGTAGTACTCGGTTTGTCGAATTCCATCAACAATTCCCAATTTTCAACAGGATTACCGGTATTTTGATCGTAAGCGGTATCCCGTCTGTATACTCTGTATCCTTCAAAAATTTTCTCTGGGTCTGTTACGTCTACGTACTCTTCAATACTCTTGTTAACGCCGTTATCAACCCATTGTCCTGCACTTTCCCATAGGAGTGAAACCTGTCCATCGGCAGGATATGCCGTAACCGTTGGTGAAGGTGGTGGTGCTGGGGCAACATAGTCGTCGTCATACAACTTTTGTGCCCAGTCGGAAGCTATTTGTAGACCCCCAAGTCCTTCTCCAATAGCGACTGCCATGATGACATTGAATGTCTCTTCGGGGGCAAGGGATTCAACTGGTCCATAAGATTGTATAAAACGTTGATCATCATAATTTGCAGGAAGCGGTTCAACACCGGGAGTACTGATGAGTGCATAAATCTCTGCATCGGTTGTTGGGTCCGTGTCAATTGTGATGCGCTTGTGTGCGATGAAGGGGATTTTTGCTGCTGCATCCTGTGCGTCTTCACCCATATAGGCGTCCAGAACGCGTACACCGATATAGCCTGGGGCAGAGGCATTTGAGAAACCGTAAGAGAGGTAACGATTTGGATGTGTGTCAGGGTTGAGACTATCTGGTGTCTGATCCAGTGCTACAAAGTCATCTGCGGAGTAGCTGGCTGTACCTGTTTCATTACTGGATATATCTACATCATACCGAAACGCCATAAATACATCTTCAAGCGTATCACTTCCCACATTCTTTATCTTGTATTCAAGGATAAAAAAGTCGTAGAGTGGTGCGTAACTCCATTGAAATCCGTTGACTTCAATCTCTAAACCGAGTATCAGGTCTTGATTGGCTTCGGCATTCGTGTCAGTACATTTGAATCCTATTGCTTGATTTGTAGGTGTTCCTTTTGTCGTTATCCCCGGTTTTTTAGAAAAGATGTCAACCATTTCTCCTGTATCGGGGTCTTCAATTGGAATTGGCCAAAGTTCGCTATGTCTACCATCTGCTTCTGCAACGCCGACCTCCCCATTTCTTTTTGCCCCGATCCAGATGTCTCCTTCATAGATGTATGAATCGTTTGTGCCTGCGGGCCACCATCCTGATGGGTTTGCAGTGGGATTACTGGGAAAACCGACGACTGACGTATTAAAAATGGCTGAAGATAGGTTGCCAACATCAAGTGCTTTCCATTCTACAGCTGCATTTACCGGTAGTGCAGTGAATGCTACGATCGTAAATAAAAGACTATATTGAAGCAATTTCATATTTTTTACCTCTATATTGCGGGTCTGATGATAAATCACTTCCGCTGAAAAATGGTTTGGAATTCATGACGCGGCTTGTAATGGATAAGGCTGAATCAAAATATCCGCTGAAATTCCAAGACCTTTGTGTAATTTCCGAATCATATCCAAAGACAGAGTGCGTTTTCTATTCAAGATTTCTGATACGCCTGAACATGAGCCGATATAAGGTTCAAGGTCTTGTTCAGAGAGCTCTTGACTCTCCATATAGTGAAGAATGGCGTCAACAGGATCTGGTGGTGGAATAGGATAATGTTCATTTTCATAAGCATCCACCAGTGTCACAAGAACATCTAATTTATCACCTTCTGGTGAGCCGTAACTCGCGTCCCAAAGTTGTTCAATATTATTTAGGGCATTGTTATAATCTGCTTCAGTTTTGATTGGTTTAATTTCCATACTTGTCACCTTATACCGTAGCGGCATTGATTCTATCATACTCTTGGTGCGTTCCAATAAATCGGATATAAATAATACCGTACTTATAATTTATCGCTACTATCAAACGGTAAGTATTGCCTTTAATGATACTACACGATTGTTTCTAACAAAACTTGCATTCCGATAAGCAGCTTTTACATCGGATGGTGTTTTCCAATTTTCACGTTTCACATTAGCATACCATGCTTGAAGAGGACGTTCAGCATCAGAATGTTTCGCCCAAAATTCCTTCAAAGTGCGGCGTGATATAATTCTCATGTGTTTATTATACCATAACAGCAGGATTGTCTTTCAGTAAATTTAGTCATTGCGTTTCCGTAATTTCATAGATACGATACCGCTGTTTCTTATCTTTTCCAACAACTATCTCGTCTTCAAGTATGAGTCGAAAATCGTATTCCTTATCTAATACTGAGAAAAGATAGGGAATTGCGCCTGCTGCTCGCGCTTCCCTTGCTTGTCTCACAACATTTTGTAGCGCATTTGTATCTGCGGTGGAAACAAGATATGTTGATCTATCGGCATAATACATCAGATCAAAATGTGCGCCGCCACGTGCTTCGTCAAGGAAAAAACATGCGTTCTCGGGGAATTCCTTCTGTATACGTTTCCCACTCTCTACATATAACGGAATTTGTGCATTCGTTTCCGTGACTCTGTATGCTGCGTTGACATAATATCCTGCGAAGAATAGAGAAATGACAAGTGCAACGATACGCACACTCAACCATAATAACCATCTTCTTAGTTCTTCTTCTCGTACTAACTGATAGAGTCCACACAAAAATGCGAATAGTATCCCGAAACATATCAGTTGCTCAACAATAACGAAATGTTTATGTATGAAAGGCGCGAATCCTTTTATAAAATCAAACCGAATTAATCCGATACCTTTCCCACTTACCTGACCTAATATCCACTTTCCGTTGTGAATAAGTGTGCTTCCTATAGAGATAGCAACAATTGACAGCATTGATGCATTCCAAATTGATGTATAGAACCAATCTTTTCGTCTCCAGGATCTACTGATGACTGCAGCCATACATATTAACAGAGCTGGCGCGGCAATCATCGTCGCTGAAGGTGTTTTTGTTTCTGCAAGTGTATGCGGAACAATTACACCGATACTCCACGCTAATACATAAAGTTCTGGTAACTTCCAACGTCTTAATAATATCACAATCAGACATAATACGAAAGCAAAGAGTGCAGCATAGAAGAATGGATAGAACAGTGGCATATATTCAAACAGTGGACGATCCCAAGAGGCTCCCCAGTTTTCAACATTCGTATTGAGATGGTCAATGACACGTTTGTGTTCCCATAAGAATTCTCTCGGATATTTTATAAGACAATAAATCACCCATGGGGCAACTGTAGCAATTCCGACACCCAGCATCACTGCGACATCTCTGAATCGGATGTGCATCTCTGGTTCCTTCAATTGGTGAGTTACCGTTTCTATTTCCTCCTCTGTGTTAACTTCATCAATAGATGTATTCTTCATCCTCTTTTTATACCATGCAACAAACCAGACGACAAGTGCAATCCCGAAAGTTATCAACGCCAGATAACTTTTTGAGAGATACGCGATCCCCATTGCTACTCCTGATAGGATATAATTTCTCTGTTTTCCTGTCCGTATTGCCCGAAGGAGAAACCAACACGAAACCTGTACCCACAATAGCAACGCAATGTCGATATGGTCAGAATACTGATACCCGTGCACTGATCTGAAAAGAAACGGATTGAATGCCTGAAGAAATGCTGCGATGAGTCCAGCACGTTTATCAAAAAGATCGGCGGCAATTCTAAAAGTTAACCATGCCGATAGGACAAGACTAATTGCTGATGGTAATCGGAGCGCAAAGGCGTTTATACCAAAAATGAAGTGTGAAAGACATATTTGCCACATCCCTACAGGTGGTTTATGTAGCCAGATGTGGTTTCCTCCCCAATTTTTATAATCATATTGGAGCCACGGTTGATCGTAAAGTGTGAACTTCAACGGATGTTTCGTTAGATTTCGTGCTACAATTGCATGGAAACCTTCGTCCCAATACTGTATTTTGCTGTGTCCAAGATTTCGTAATACCAGAGCAAAAGAGGTAATCAGAATGCAAAATAAGATTACTTTGATTAGTAAAGATTTACTTTTTAAATAACTTGTACCAGTTAACCATTTTGTCTTGTTGGTTTTCATATATATTCGCATTGGTGCTATAAACATATCGTCCCTAATGAAGTTTAAGTTATTAATTGGGTAATACGCGGGCGGGGAAACCCCGCCCCTACGAAACCTTACTCCTACGATGAGTCATATCAGTAGAATTACCTGATTATTTATTTAATCTTCATACGGGACTGAAGAGAAGACAACCCGTTTAACCGCAAGGATTCAGAGTGATTCATCAGAGCTTCTGAATTTTCTTAAGTTTACACCTATAAGTCTCATAGATTTATACCCATCCATCCTCTATCATCAGTGTTAATGGTGATTCCATCTCTTCCATTGGTAGACGCACCCTTTGCCGTTTTCGTGATGATTCATAAATAGCCATCAGCAGTTCAAGGGTAGCATATCCACAATGACCGCTTGAACGGTGTTCTCTGTCCTCTTCAATGGCATCTATGAGGTCACGCACGGGTGTGACTCCTGATGGTAATTCGGGGGATTCCCATGCACCGCCTGTCTCTTGATTGCGGTAACGGATTCCTGGTCCGCCTGGGGCAGCGAGTTCTATTTCGCCTTCTGTGCCATAACAGTAGATGTGATGATAACCGGGGGCGGTATCATTCCCAGATTCTATGATGCCGCGGACATTATCTTCAAACTTGAAGTATCCGATAGCGAAGTCTTCTGAGTGCAGGTCGTATTTTGTCGGTGTGCCGATACGTTCAATCTGACCTATCACCCAACTGACAGGACGGTCACCATAAACATATAACATAAGGTCGACGGTATGTGTTGCGTTATCTTTTAGGTCGCCGCCACCACATACACCGTGAATACGAAATATGTCACCGATAGCACCGTCAGCGATCATCTGTTTTGCCTGCTGATAGGGTGTGCTAAACCGTACTTGATGGTCAATTGCCAATTTTACACCGTGCTGTGAGCATGCTTCAAGCATCGCCTGTCCTTGTCCGAGATTTTCTGCCATCGGTTTTTCCGATAGTATACCTTTTACACCGTGCTTTGCAGTCCCGACTACAATGGGTGCATGGTGTTTTGGCCGTGTGCAGACTGAAACGAGGTCAATATCTTCTGTTTCAAGCATTTTGTTATAATCTGTGTACTGTTTTTCGACCTCGTATTTTTCACCGAACGCTTTCATGCGTTCTTCGTCAAGATCGGCAATTGCTGTGATAGTAGTTCTCGGTTCGTTGACATACCAACCGGCGTGCATGTGTGAAATTCCGCCGCATCCGATGACTGCAACGTTATAGTTTTTTTCCATTGTGAGTTCCTTTCATTACTATAAGCCAGATTCGTCAATTTTATTGTAGATGTCGGTTCCCATTTTGACTAATTTTTCACGAATTTCATCCCAATCATCTCTATCGTTCTTGCCCTTTTCAAGGACTGGAAATATGACAGTAGTTTGTGATGATGTATCTTTGTATTCATATTCATAATCTGTTTCTGGGAACAATTCCATGATCTTGTCTCTACGTTCTAAGTGGTTAGGTCTTAAGAAGTAGAGACGAATATAGCATTTGTTGGCAATAATACGGAACCACATTTGTATATTTCCAATTGTTTTAGCCAACATCCAACCCTTGTTATGGTGACTGGTGAGTTTTCCTACAAAAAGTTCACCTAATTCACCTTGAAGAATTGGTGTCCAAAATTCACTATATTCCGTATCAATTTTCCTTTCGGTTTGGATATCTATTGCGGGTCGTGCCACGTGATGAAATGATAGTTCGTTGTGCGAATTTGCTTGTGCTTGAATGAGGTACCAATCAATAGTGCTATCCTCATTGCGCAGATTACAAGTAACAATCATCAGTTCCTCAAATTCTTCAGCGACTAATACTGCTACATCAGCTTCTTTCAAGCGTGCATAAGCCTCAAGTCTTCCCCAGTGATCCCAATCTGCCTTTCCGAATTGATTTTCAACTACAAGGGTTCCATCTTCTCCGACAGCAACAATATCCGCCCGTTTTGTTCCAACTCTTGCTTCTGTTTCAGCGTCCTCAAATTTGCCGACTTTGAGTGCGTCAAGTGTATTGGCAAGGTCTGCTGAGAACTCTTCTTCGTTTTTGTAGATTTCTGTTAACTGTTTTGTTTTTTGTAGGTTCATTTATTCCCTTAAATCACGTTAACTTACATTTAGCAAAGAAGTTCTGTAATGACTCATACAGGTTTAATTGATGTAATGTGTGTCGTAAGGTTCTGTCAATATTTGTGATTGGACTTGTATTTCCGTATTTCCCTTCTCAAATTTTCCACGGGTCCCTTACCCCATTTCAAAGTATGCCCTTCTTTTCTAATTTGACTTTTTCTTCATCATAGTTATCATATATACTCATATTTCTCTTGGAATTAGTCGTTGTGGGATTTGATAAATTGCCATAAACCTATATTTAGACTACATTTATCGCTTATTTTAAATGCGAACATACGATACAGTATTGATAAAGAATTAGGGGTTTCACCTCCTAATAAACCCAAAAAAAACGAGTTGCTTTTTCTGAGGTTCTGCTTATATGATTATTGTATCAGAATCTGTCAGAAAAAAGCAACTCTTAATTAAATAAAGAGACGGCACTCGGAGAGTGCCTACTACTATTAAGAAGACGGCACTCGGAGAGTGCCTACTACTATTAAGAGCATCGGATATCCGACCTATTCTGTTGATGGTTCATTCGTTTCTTGCGTGTTTTTTTGATCAGTCTGTTTCATAAATCTTGCGAAACATTTTACTGCAAATTCATTATGTTTTTTTAACTTAACAGTAAATCCCATTCTTAAAAATGTTACGAATTTCGTACAATTCGTAACATTGGTAAATTGGCGTTGCGAGCAGTGGCTGTATGGTTGAATAGGGGTTAAAATCGGATCTTCAAAAAAACTTTTCTGCTGACATTGAAAGGTTTTCATTTCTGAAGGTTTATCTTTCTGTGAAATTCCTCCTAAAGGTAATGCTGAGTTAATTTCATTTAGCGGGAAATCCTGTAATTTCGTAGTGTGTCTCTTTTCAAAATCGTACCATACGGTAAGAAATGTCTTACCGTGGTAAGATTTGGTACATTGGTTATGGCGTTAGTTCCAGTAAGGTTTTGTAGCGTGTTTTCTGACAGAGTCAAAATTTTAAAATTCCTTTTTGGTACGAAATTCTCTGCATGTTGAAATATGCATGAAAATATTGGATTTTTTCTGATATTATGATCATTTCTGGACATTTTGTAAAATTGCATTGTAAACACCTTTTTTGATACACTAATAGTAATTACATTAATAACTTATATTCTATTGTAACATATATAAAAACAGATAGCAAGTTAAAATTGAAGAACTTGGAAGGTTGGAAGAGGGGTGGGGTGGAAAGATGGAAGGTGGAAGGTTGGAAGAGGGGAGGGTGGAAAGATAGAAGGGGGGAAGGGTGGAAGGATGGAAGAGGGGAGGGGGTGTGTAAAGTTTTTGCCATGTGTGTTGTCTGAATCGCGGATTACGCGGAGAACACGGAAGACGCGGAAACAGGTTTTTGCTGAAATTCGCGCATTGTGTGAAAGGCACACTGAATTGTTCAATAGCACTTTCAAGAGTCTTCGGTTTGATTATTTATGCAATTGAAACTGTTCTGAGAAAGAGAGTCAAGGATGAATGTTGTAGAAAGAAGCACAATCAAGGATGAATGGGATACAAAGAAACGCAATCTAACAGAATGCGGTACAAAGAGGCACAAAATGAAGGATAAATGTTGGACAAAGAAACACAATCAAGGATGAATGGGATACAAAGAAACGCAATCTAACAGAATGCGGTACAAGCGCGGCTGATTTCTTGTTGTTCTTGTTCTGTGAGTCTTGGCATTCTCTATTTGTCTTTCGTTATCCTTCGTTAGTGTTTTCCTGCTCTGGTACGTCTACTTCAAGGACTTGCACGACGGGATCGCCGATCTTGACAGAGTCAGTCTTACTTCGCTTTTGCCGTATCTTACGCGTTGCTAACAACGAAGGTTCCATAAGAGCCTTAGCGATTGGACCGAAAGTCGCCATTGATATGAATGTAAAATCCTTTATGATGTCAGTATCCGCACCGTTTACGTTGGGCGCGGTTGCTACCGATAGTTTTTCTTGGGTGTGTGTCACTTTCACTCTTACTTTTGGGCGGTCAATATAACCTAACACTTCCCCGGTATCGGGGTCTGTAATATCTTGGTGGTTTGTATCAATAACATCAAAGTACATGCCAACAGTTACACCATGTGTAGTTCCGATATTCATGGCAATTTCTTGTGTATTAAGAATACGTGACACCTTTCCGTTAATTTGCTGGATCATCATTGTCCTCCATTTCATAGTCAGGCAAAAGTTTTTGGATTAGTGCTTCTACTTCTTCTTGTATTTCAACGTTATCTTGAAGTTTTTGGATTAAATCTTCTACCTCTTCCTCAAGAATATCTCGCCAGTTTTCTAATGCGTCATCTGCTGTAGCAAGTTGTTCGGTAAAAATTGCGGTAAGGTATGCCCGGATAACGTAGTAACGTTCATAAGATTCAAAACTCTGTGGTACTTCCACTGCTGCTACTGACCTTGCGCGTGAAACACTCTTATATAAAGACACAAGGTACCGGGCAGCACCTCGGGCATGTGGTTTTAGGATTTCTTTCGCTGCCTCACGTGCCGACTGGCGTCCAAAAATGAACGAACCTGCAAGTCCTGTTGTAAGGGCAAAGACTTGCCAAAGGATGCCCTCTACAGCAGTTAAAGGTCTTGTAGTTGTTGTGTAAACGACTAAAGCTGATATACCTATAGCAATCAGGACAAGCAAGCCAGCAAGGAACCAATTTAAGTTTTTCATAATTTACCATTATATCAAAAAATGTGGTGGTTTGTCAAAAAATGCTCATGACTATCGGAACTACAAGACTGGCAGCAAGAGAAACTGCAAAACCGATTATCACAACCCACCGAACTTTTTCCTGATGCTCAAATCGTGATTTTCCTTGACCGATGGTGAAAACTGCCTTTGGGAAATAAGATTTGAGAATCTTATTTGAGAAGATAGCAATCACGAAAAATATTAACTGGGGAATAAACAAGATATATCGGATCGACTTTAGACGGTTTATTAGATCCCCCCTGTTAGCTTCTGGCACAGCAGGCACCCATCCCAACATAAGAAATAAAATAGAAAAAGAAAATAAATATCCAACAACAAGTAGAATTCCTAATACAATCCATACTGGATTTACGAAATTGATACGGTACATCACACCATACCATAGATGGATTCCTGCAATAATATCCAATATTTCTTCTTTTAATCTGGAAACAACGTCTTCGCGTCCCGTAACATCAATTGAGACCCCCGTGCTAAACCGAGATCCCTCACGGAAAACGATAGTCGCGGATTTTGAATAATCATCGGAACGAGCCCTTAAATGGATCCTACGAATCTCTTTTGACTTTGGATTCTCGTAAGTGATGAGATCTTTTAAGGTTTTAAATTCGCGGGAAAGATCATCAGCACAATCAGCACGAATGTCTACTTTGCCAACACGTTTTTGGAGCAATTCAACTAACTTTTTCAATTCATCGGGACCAACAACAAATGCAGGCAATAGGTCTTTAGAATAGGATACATCCATATCAAATCCTTATCACAAATATCCTGGAAATTCATAAAAGAAGAACCCTAAATCCCAATATCAGGGACTTTAAGAGGAAATGTGTCTGTCTTACGTTATTTTTCGTTAGCGTTTTCCTGTTTTGGTTCGTCTACTTCAAGAACTTGCACAACAGGGTCTCCAGTTTTTACCTTGCTATCTTTCTCATCAAATGGTTCTGGAGTTTTTTCTGTTTTTTGTAGCGTCTCATACTTTGTCACCCATTTAGGCGGCATGAAAGCTTTGCTAAGACGATCAAATGCCAACGTAGCATCTAAAATCGCGGTAGCTTTGGAGCCTAAACCCCCAACGTTCACACGTGTTGATTTATATGTAGATGCCACCGACAATTTATCTTCAACGCGAGTAATCTTTACTCTAATCTTTGGTCGATCGATTGATCCCAATACTTCGCCCGTATCTGGATCCGGTATATCTTGATCGTTGGGACTCATTACATCAAAATACATCCCAATTTCTGCTCCGTGTGTAGTTCCGATGTTGATTGCTATTTCTCGTGCATTAAGCACGCGTGCAATTTTTCCTCTAATCGGTTCTGTCATTGTTCGGTTCTCCAAGTATCCGCAAGATATTAACCAATTACCAAATGTTGGTGAGGCTGTAAGTTGACTCAATATGTGTTTTTATGCCTTTGTCTGTAACCTTGACAAGATTTTTGAAGAACGCCTCAGTCACTTGAATGGCTTTGCTTGTCAGGCGAACTCTACCACTCGGTGATCGTGTCCAATCGTAATTGGGCATATCAAAACCGTGCGCGAAACTATGACGAACACGTAAAATCTCATTCAACCTTTCACGAACCTGAAAACCATTCAGCCTACGTCGAGTCCAAATCCAGTCGTTGATTGGATCATATCCTGTACAGTCTTTAAGAAATTTCTGTGTATTTTCCCAGTTCGGCGTATTAAATCTCTCCGACGCTCTTTCTGCTGCTTGCTGAGCGATCACATAAATAGGAGATGAAGTAGGTATCACATCGTAGAAGTCCCACACGAGATTCTTTATGTATCCGTTCCAGGCTGCAACATAGGCTGTAAGTGCAGCATGATAGTGAACCTGTATTTCATCATTGTGCAACATAGGATGCAACCGCTTATCTGTTGCAGTTCTGCGAAGTGTCTGGATGCGATGTACTGAGGTCGTGTATGTTGATAATGCTGGTGATGGCACAAGAAACCTTTAAAGACAATTTACAAATTCGGTGAGTGCTCTTTGATACTTCTCTAAGGGTTCAGGATTAAGTTGGACTTTTCTATTGCGAACCATATTCGGTCCGGCTTGAAGATCATTCAACGGTATTCCTTTAACTGTCATAACGGCACAAGCACTGTGATAGTCCGGTATCTCAATGAATCTTTCGCTCGGTAACTCCTTAGGCATTGCATAGATTTGACGATGCTTTTTATGAAGTGTCCCCATTGTATTCTCAAGTGTATTTAATGTTTTTTTGATAGATTCGTTTACTGCCTTAAAAGCTTTGTTTGCTCTATCACGATAGAGAGGTACGCGATTACTGACGAAGGTGTGTAGTTTTGGAACATCTAAACCTTCTTCCTTCGCTCTATTAGCAAAGTTGATTCTTGCATAAGTTTCTATTTTGGAGTCACTAATACCTTCACCATAAAGGAGTGCTACAACATTCTCCATAGCTCGACGCGAACTATCATCAGGTGTAAATGGGACAACAATATTTTCAGCTGCAGCGAGTGCTAATTGCGTATAGATAGCAAAACTCAGGTTACAGTCAAGGATAAAAAGCGCGTCTCGATTCCCGCTCCGCTTGCGTAATGCAGATGTTAAATCTTTGATCCAACTGAGTACCTGCTTCCAAGCATCCACTGGGACAGCCAGTTGTGAGGTTTGACGAATCGCTTCTGAGAGAATTTCCAGCAAATAATCACCGCAAACTAAAAGTAAATTCGTTGGAATCTTTTTATTGAAGTCCCGGGGACGGCACACATAAGAAGACACATCTTCAAGGCGCCTAAACGGAGAATTCAGTCGTGCTTCAAGATAGCCTGCAACTGTAGCACGCGGTGTTTTTCCTATCAGTTTCAGTATCGGATCAAAATTATTGCGTAGGACATCATAACTAAATATTGACATTTGGTCACTGGTATTAACTAAGATTTCGGAATCTAAGAGTAACATCTCAGAAACGTTTGCTTGCGGACATAGGTCTATCACATAAACATCAGTGTCCGGATAAGCTCTGGCATATTCCGTTGCTGCAACAAAACTCAAGAAACTTTTACCGACACCTCCTTTGTTGTTCCAAAATGCGTAAGCTGTCATAATGCAACCTCCAAAAAAACAAAATGAAAATAGATAAAAATCTCACTTTAGATATTCTAACACAAATTATTGCGAATGTCAAAAGATCATTACTTTTGAAACGCTACATTATAGTAGACTTTAGAATTAATTGGAAATTGTATTCGGTTCGGTTAGGAAACCGAACCTACCGGGGTGTGATACAAAAGTGTCTCATTAATTGTATGTTTTACTATATTATTGGTTTTATCTCGTTATGTTCCTTTGTATTCAGTAAACCCATCAAGTAGTTGCTGAAATGTTGCTGGATTATAGAAATGAAAACTCTCCTCATCAACAAATACAAAGTCATAACTTACATCTGATGAGATATTGTTAACATCTTCACACCATTGCGATAAACGTTCCATCTTGAGTGGTACATCTAAATCCTCTAATCCCTTCGTTTCGACGACAACGACACTCCCATCTGTCAGTTTGACAATAAAATCGGGATAGTAGTTAGCAATATCACCATCAGCGTTGACATAATCAAGTTTGAAATGTACACCGTAGTAGTTTTTGGCGTAGGAGACAACATCTGGACATTCTTCCAGAAACTTGGCAAATTCCAATTCAGCTGGAAGAATGTGCTACAAAGCAACGCACAATCTGGAAGTATATTAATTATTGGCGAAGGTATTGAACTATAGTAAGTACTATTTCAGTCTTTTCACCTGCACTGCCTTATCAACACCTTCTACTATCATCTTGTATACGCTACCTGATTTGTAAATCAATACTTCTGGTCGATAACGATAACGATAACGATAGTAATACTTTGTTTGTTGCCATATCTGTCCATTTGATAGTTTTACGATAGTTTCTCCATCCCATCCGTTAAATGCTCCATCAACTTTGCTCTCAATAACAGGTGGAGTCTTAGGAAAGGTTAGTGATGTGCCTGCACTTAATAACTTATCAACTGAGGATAGAATACGTAATGGTATAAATGTTGTGATACTAGGTTCAACAAGCATTACAGGTTCTACATCTTTCTTTGCCCAACGGTTGCCAACGGCACTCCCACTATTGGGTACAAAACCACCAATACCCGGCTTTACTAAAAGTACAGGTTTAACCTGCTCCTTTGTCCATCTGTTTCCAATTGAACTGCCGAACATTGGTTTGAAACTTCCAATGACAGGTTCTACGATAACTACCGGTGTAACTTCGGATTTCTTCCAACTTACCCCTAATCCTGCTCCGATTGCAAGACAGCAGATACTCATCAAAAGAGGGATAGTAAACACAGTTGTACAAACTTTTTTACAGAAGTTTTTCATTATCAAATCTCCTTTACTCTTGTTATATAGAATATTCAGAATATCAGTCGGTTTTCAAGTATAATAATAACTTCAACCATTTTCAAAAATTTGTCCGAGGTTTGGTCTTTACACCCTATCGTGGAACGATGACACAGATATATCAATCAACAAAACCTTCAACAACTTATTTGACTTTACCGAAGTTTCTATCTCTTAGCCAACGGTGTATAGATGAATTCACATCCGTGCTGACACAACAAGTTCAAAAAGTTTAGAGTTCATGTGTTTATGTTTATGATGAAACCTAGTAGATAGTCTACTCTAATTGTTCGGGTAAAGGTCGCGATTCGGAGATCGCTCCTACCAATGAACTGCTTATGGTAGGAGGGAACTCCACAAGCCGACTATTGCTTATACCCACAAGTTTAGTCTGGACTATCCACTAGTGAAGTGCCATTGATTTGCTTTGGAAGGGTTTGCTAAATTTCTCGTTATTCACTCTATTCTATTTATTACATTCCGTTATTAATCATAATATATACAATAATTAGCATTATTAATACGCAAATAAAAAACCCTAAATCACTTATACGAGCCGTGAATTCAATCGCTTTTCTAAATTTTTGTTTCATATATTTATTCCTTTTCTTTATTTCTCATATAGTTTTTTACTTCTAAGAAAAAAACAATGTAAGGTGAAGTGATAAATACAATCGTAACCAATGCGATAACTCTTAACACAATTCTAATGAGCATATAGTCAAATGTTCTAGCTCCGAATACTGTTATTACTGCAAAGATTACACAAAATACAAGTGGTGTAATTAGTTCATATTGGGATTGTTGAAAATAGTTTTTACTTCTTTTATATTCTGGCAACTTATATTCTTCTTCAA
The DNA here is from genome assembly GCA_965205065.1 of Candidatus Poribacteria bacterium. Classification (GTDB taxonomy): domain Bacteria; phylum Poribacteria; class WGA-4E; order WGA-4E; family WGA-3G; genus MSPOR6. Next base: position 2,260,763 of record CBDBFT010000001.1, read on the forward strand.
TTATTTTATATTCCATTTCTTTTTCCCATTTCTTGATTGATTCATATTTTTTGAAATTTTTGACTATATACGAGTGTATGTTTTTAAACCACATTCCTGACAATATAAGTCCGATTATTCCAATTATAATTATGATTGTATCGATTGACACTACATCAAAAATTATCTGCATATTTGAATTTTCGTCACTTTTCAGCATTGTTGCTAATGCTACAAGAACAAGTGACAAAACTATCAGGTAATACCTGTTAACAGCAATTTTTCTGTTACTGATATCGTTTGCAAGCTGTGATTGCAGTTTATATATTTCAATAAGTTGATATGGTTCTTGATTCATATTATGAAAGTTTTCTTGAATTTAATAGACATTTTTAGTGCCAAGAGCTGTATGTCTATGATTAGGCAACTGTCTACAAAAAGGATTTCTCGTTCATATTCTTTTTTTGCCTCACTAAACTCTTTCAATGATTTCAACACGCTATCAAGTAAGTCTTTATGTTGAACGAGTTCATAACCGAGTTGGACTGTTCTTTTGCTAAAATTTTGCCATTCAGCACCTATATACTTTTTTCTGACAGCATCAATAGGTATCGGCAAATACTTTTCTTCTTTTGCATCCCCAAGACTATATTCTAAAGGTTGACGGATAATGACACATTTGTATTTATTGACACCTTCCCCGATACGAAGATCGTCAATCGTAAAAGTTGGTAGTTCTTTGCGAAGTTCAGTGATCAAGCCTGACCACACTTTCCATTCCCGACCATCCCATTCTCCTTGTCTTATCAGTTTTTTCATATACTGCTGTATCCTTTAAACTGGTCGGTAAGAGTTTAGCGTTTTCGGTGTTGACGATCCTCTTAATGAAGTTACTTTTTTCTGACGATTTCTGATACAATAATCAGATAAGATGCATCAGAAAAAGCAACTCGCTTTTTTGAGTTTATTAGGGATTACAGCCTCCTAATTCCTTATCAATATTGCATCATATTTTTGCTGTTAAAACAAGCAATAATTTAGTCTACATATAGGTTTATAGCAATTTGTTAAATCTCTAAACGACTAATTCCCTTACTATAAACCGGACTCGTCAATTTTATTGTAGATGTCGGTTCCCATAGTAACTAATTTCTCTCGGATTTCATCCCAATCATCTTGGTCGTTCTTGCCTTTTTGAAGGACTGGAAATATTAAGGTTGCAGATTTTGGTGTGTCTTTTTCTTCACATTCATATTTTGAATCTTTAAATAAATTCTTAAGCATGTCCCTTCGTTCCGATCTGTTTGCTCCTCGAATCCACAATCGAATATAACATCTATCGTTGGTAAGGTGAAGGATTACTTCCATACCACGAATAGATTTTGGAATATCTCTTTCGTTCCAAACAGATTTCCCAGAAAATAGTTCACCGAATTTACCCTCTCGGATTGGCTTCCAGAATTCACTATATCCAACTACAGGATGCTTATCGGTTTGGATATCTATTGCAGGATGTGTGACTTGATGAACGACAGGTTTTTTGTGTGTATTATACCATTTGTATTAAATTATATTCCATTTGCCACTTTTGTTATATAATCGGTATTTGTTATACTTGCAATAGTGGTTTCCGTATATTTTTTCAATATTTCGGTAAGTTTGTTCTGCATTTCTGTTATGGCTGTGAAGACATTTTCAAATAACTTTGCTTTTGTGTCTTGCCAAAGTCTTTCTATAGGGTTCAGTTCAGGACTATAAGGTGGTAGAAAAACCAAAATGACATTATCAGGTATTTGTAGAGATTTCCCGTGATGAAAACGCCCATTATCAAGAACAAGGACATTTAGAGATGAATGATAAACTTTAGCAAACTCATCAAGGAATACTTGGAAACAAGAACCATTGAGCAAAGGCATCTCAAGAAAGAAACTTTGTCCTGTTATCGGTTCTACAGCACCATATAGATAAAAGTTCTCATAAGTATAACTGACCTTAGTAATCGGTTTGATACCGGGCAAGGTAATACGCCGATATGAAACAGGCAATAAACCAAATCTCAGAGTCATTCAATTGTCGAAATAAGATTAGATTATATCAGATATAGCGTGACTTTGTACGCTATATCTGATATACTTCACCTTAAAAGAATTTAACTTAAGTTTTATGAGGTGAATAATGACAGAAAAAAAATCTCGCCATCTGCTTGATATGTTATCAGATATTCAAGATTCTCGCAAGGCACGCGGTAAGCGGCATCCATTATCGGCTATTTTAGGGCTTGCGGTGGTGGCTATGCTGTGCGGGTACCGGAGTTATAGTGCTATCGCACAATGGGGACGCACCTATCATCCTGATTTAGCCAAAGCACTTGGGTTCACACACACAAAAACACCTTGTGCTTCAACACTGCACTATTGTTTCAAAGACCTTGACATAGACGCTTTGGAAAAAACATTGAGTGAGTGGGCCTCCGGTGTGTTAGAGGCATTACCTGACACAATGGATAAGGATGCGGTAGCGATAGATGGTAAAGTCTTACGCGGAAGTCTCGCTCAAGATGCTCAAATCACACATTTGTTATCTGCTGTGACACATCAACTCGGTATCACACTCACACAGCACTCCGTGTCTGACAAAACAAATGAAATTCCTATTGCTTCACGCATCCTTGAAGCGTTTGATGTCGCAGGAAAAGTGGTGACAACAGATGCGCTTCTTACACAACGCTCGTTCTGTCAAGACTTATGTGATGCAGATGCGGATTATGTTATGCCTGTGAAAAACAACCAACCCAACCTATCAGAAGATATTCGCTCCGTTTTTGAACTCGGACAATCGGACACCCATACAGCACCCCATCACACAAAAACATTTGAACAGATACATAAGGATCTCGGTGCACATACAGATACTTGCACTACTATTGAAAAAGGTAATGGTTGGCTCCAAACGCGCACGATGACGACAAGCACAATCCTGGTTGATACAGAATATGTGACGTGGCCGGGGCTGGCACAAGTTTATCAATATAAGGCAGAACGGGAAAACACTCGAAATGGGAAAAAAAAGACTATGACACAATATGGCATAACAAGCTTACCACCTGAGCAGGGGACAGCAGAACGGATTTTAAGGATCCGTCGTGGGCATTGGGCAATAGAGAACCTATCTCACCGCACGCGGGATGTGCTCTATGATGAGGACGCATCTCAAGTCCGGTGTGGCAACATACCTCAAGTGATGAGTGCATTACGAAATGCAACCATTAGTCTATTGCGCACTTCTGGAAACACAGAAATAGCTTATGCGTTCCGATATTTTGCAGCAAGACCTGAAGAAGCATTAACTCTTCTGGGAGCAAACATCGACAATTGAATGCCTCTGACCAAATCTTGTCTCATCTTGACAAAAGATCCGGATCGTTTCAAAAGAAGAAACTTTCTCTGAAATGGCAGTCTTGATTGTTTCTCCGAAGTTTAGCTTGAACTCATCACACGCTTTTTCGTTTTTTTTTTCGTGACTTTTGCGGGGCACCTTGAGTTTGGCATTCCATTTATAGTGGACTAAAGCATAAACAGCATGATAGTTCATTTTGACACCAAATGTCTCTTCAATATAATCTATAATCTGGTGGTAACTTGAGAAACCTTCCGGGTCTTGGAGTTTCTCACGCAAAAGTTCTTGTTGTTCTTTAGTGAGTTGATGAGGACGCCCAGAGGAATAATCTCGTTCCAAAAGTCCATTAAGTCCTGCGGAGGCATAAGTTGATAACCATTTTCCAACCGTTTTTCGGTGGACACCTATCATCTCTGCTGCTTCTTTACGAGTTTTTACCTGGCCGCTCCGATATAGATATAGCATTGTAAGTCTTTGCTTGTGAAAACCTTTTGGTGATTTTCTTATCAAACGCTTCAACTCTGAAACACTTTCTGTAATCTCTGGGGGTTTGATGTTCATTGATTTCTAACCTCTAATTTGTAGAATTAAAAAAAGTATAGCAGAAATCAAAAATATATAAAAGGGAAAATATATAATTTAAATGGTATTAGTTATTCTTGAGACGTGCTTAGCAAGGGATTCTTCTATTTGCATTAGACGCATCAAGGGACAGTGGAATTCCGCAGTCTGTTGTCTAGCAAAGTTTCTCAGTTTTTCTAAACACTCTTGGAATTTCTCGTTCACTATACACTCAATATCAATATCATACTTCTTCTTAATATTTTCTTGAATTTCTGCCAGATGTCGTATTTGATTGTTTTCAGGTTTTCCTTTTGAATCCCTGACTATTGGACTCCAAAGCATAAAATGCTGATGGTATCCATCCAAGTGTTTTCGGGTGTATTCAATATCTTTAGAGAACTTGTCTGTAAGTTTCTGAACATTATCAGTTTTATTGTTTTTGAAGTTGACATACTGGAGTCCTCCAAGATGAATGGCTACTTCACAAATGTAGACTTCAGAGTTTTTCGTGTTTAACCCAATAACATCAATTTCGCCTTGTTTTTTACCCGTGTATACATTCGTTTCTGTAAAATTGCACTCCTTGATATATCTCAAGTACGAAGATACAAGTTGTTCACCTACATTTAACATTTTGGTTTCCTTATCGGCTAACGTAAAATCTCAGTTACTTGAAAGTCAGAAAACTCTCTGAGATTAAATCACTGCGTTTGTAGATTTGCTTTTTCTGAGGTTTTGCTTATATGATTATTGTATCAGAATCTGTCAGAAAAAAGCAACTCCTAATTAAACTATGGGTGTGTAAAGTTTTTGTCACTCTATTTGTCTGAACCAGGATTTTCAGGATTATAGGATTCTCAGGATAAGAGGTTTTTGGTGCTATTGGATTTTATCATTCTGTAGCACATTCATCCTTGATTGTGCTACGCATCACGGCATCCGTCACAAAAAAGTAATATGCTGAGAAGAGGAGTTTATCGGACCGTAGCATTATCAAGATTTTTGCTGTGCAGAGATGGGTATAATGAAGAACAAATGTTGGACAAAGAAGCACAATCAAGGATGAATGTGCTACAAAGAATCGCACAATCTAACAGAATGTGCTACAAAGAGGCACAAAATAGAGGATGAAGGTGGTTGGGGGAAGAAGCACAATCAAGGATGAATGGGATACAAAGAAACGCAATCTAACAGAATGCGCTACAAAGAGGCACAAAATGAAGGATAAATGTTGGACAAAGAAACACAATCAAGGATGAATGGGATACAAAGAAACGCAATCTAACAGAATGCGGTACAAGCGCGGCTGATTTCTTGTTGTTCTTGTTCTGTGAGTCTTGGCATTCTCTATTTGTCTTTCGTTATCCTTCGTTAGTGTCTTCCTGTTTTGGTTGGTCTACTTCAAGGACTTGCACAACAGGGTCGCCGGTTTTTATATGTTTACCTTTTTCACTAAGATCACCCACTACATCTTCTGATATAGAACCATTTTCATATTTTTCTACCCAACTCGGTGGCATTAAAGCTCTTGCAAATGGTCCAAACGCTGGGATTCTTACTTCTGCTGTTTTACCACTCTGAATCCGTTTGGTACGGCATCTCGTTGCTACCGACAGATTTTCCTGGGCATGGGTAATCTCTAATCTTATCTTCGGACGCTCAATTGCGCCTAATACTTCACCTGTATCAGGATCGCTAATATCTTCGTAGCAATCCATTACATCAAAGTGCATACCGATGGTTACGCCTTTTGCAGTTCCTACATTTAGTGCGATTTCACGTGCGTTCAGTACGCGTGCAATTTTTCCTCTAATCGGTTCTGTCATTGTTCATTTCTCCTTGCGTTATTAGCTCTCTGTTCTGGGTTAACTCTTCAACGTCTTCTGGAACAATGTCTCTCCATTCCTCCAGTGCATCATCTGTGGCTGCGAGTTGTTCAATGACGACTGTTTCAAGCTTAGCGAAGGCCACCTGGTGGTCCTCATCAGAATTAGATTGTTGTGCAAACTCTATTGCGTTTCCTGCACGGCGGAGACTTTGATATAGGGAAAGGAGTCTCCGGAATGCAGAACGAGCATGTGGCTTGATTATTTCTTTCGCTGCTTCTTGAGCTGACCTTTTACCAAAAATGTATGATCCCGTCAACCCGCCTGTAAAAACAAAGACTTGCCAAAGGACAGTTTCAAAAACGGTCATGCGTTTCTGATAGTTAAAGGGCAAAATCTTTACGCATCGGTTTATGTACATAGCACTCCGCTGGAGTGCAGCCTGTTGACAATCCTTTTTCTATAGACATATTGCTCCGCTGGAGCAAGGGTTCAACGATCCTTTCTTCTTAAGTGACAAAACTTTACATACCCCTGCCAACTGTTCCGCAGCAAAGCCGCGTAAACCTTAAGTTTCAACTAAGATCATCGCCTATTCCGCTCCTCAATAATTGTTTCTGAAACAGGTTTCCCCTTGAACTCAATGAGTTGCCGTTCAATTGTGGCAGTACCAGAAGATTTCTTAACTTCTTTAACTAAACCTTCTGACAGCAGAACTTGATGAAATACTTCCAGTTTATCGACTTCGTCCTGCTCTTTCAATAGTTTCCGTAAGTGATGCCGATCAGTGGAACTTAATGCTTTTATGGCTTCTGCGATTTCTTGAACTCGCACTGTTTTGCTCCTTATTATCTGATTCATCTAAAAATCCAAACTCACACCTACCATGACCAAACGCGGTGAACTCCAGGATGCTGGACTGGTGTGCTTCTGAGCAGTTAATGGTATGCCGTAGCGGTCATACGTGACTGCGTCAAGTATGTTGTTCAAGTTCTTGGTGTTGAAGATATTTCGTATATCGGCAAAGAAGGTGTAAGTTATTCCAGCAATTCTGCTGCGTTTGCTGACAAGCGCGTCAACATTGTAAGTCGCTGGATAACGTTTTGAGTTGATTGCGGGTTTTATGGGTGCTCTCGGATTTGGTGTGTAAGGTAATCCGCTTGCATATCTACCTACAAAGTTGACTGCAGAAGTAAAAGGCAACTGAATATCCAACGTTGCTGAAACTATATGACGTTGATCCCAAGATAATGGATGACTTTCGGTCACTTCAGGTTGTTGTCGGTAGTAGGTAAGGTATCCCAAATTCCGACTGGATCCTTTTCCTTTTGCCACGGAATAGGTGTAACTCAACATGCCGGAAACAGGACTATTGCCTGTGCGCCACTTCCGGATTGTCAGTTCAAATCCTTGAACGCGCCCATAGATGTCGTTGATGAAATAACTGTAATCGTTGGTAATATCTACATGGACACTACTGACGAGATTATCAATATCCTTCGTAAATCCAGTGATGTCGACAGTGAGGTCGTCAGTAAACTGCTGGATAATCCCGACTTCGTAAGCGATGGTTTTTTCGGGTTCAAGGTCGGGATTTCCACGTCTACGTATTGCGCCACGCATATCAAAGTTGAGATTTTCGTATAGGTCATCTGCTGGCGGCATCTGGTAATAATGTCCGTAAGTAAAATGGAACTTTGCACGGTCTGTGATCGGGAATGAGATGCCAAGCCGGGGGGCGATCATCTGTTTCGTTGATGCTTTCTCCCACTTATTGATGATGGGTAGTCCAACTTCAGGTAGACTATCAAACGAACCTTTAAGTTCATTGATGTATTCCTGAACGTCATCAGCTGAAAGTAACGCATCCGCTTCAGCACCCTCACTATTTGTGTAGAGGAGTGTTCCATCTTTGTTTAGTACGAGGGGGTTAAACGGGTCTTCGGGAGAACCACCATCGGGGTTATATCGGTCATACCGTAATCCGATGTTGACGATCATACCTTCGTATTCCATCTTATCTTGAGCATAAAGACTGATGGATGTTGGTATTACGTCGTAATACTCGACATAGAGGTTTGAACTACCGTAGTTTGTTGTCCCAAGATTGTATAGATGGTTTGATGAAAGTTCAATTCCGGTCTGAATTTGATGATTCGCTGTAACTTGGCTTGTAAAATCGCCTTTAAAGATAGTTGTCGTTGAGTTGCGTGTAGTCCAGAAGTTATTATCTCCAGCGACATCGTAAGTTGTGTCATTATATGCCTGTTGTGCTGGATTCCTTATGCGTCCTTCTCTCTGATTCTGCATAAAGATAGCAGTTTGTTTATCAGGATACTGTTCTGCAATGTCTGGATCGATTTCTATTTCAGGGTCCCAAGCATTTTCCTTAAATGTTCTGTTTAGCGGATCCCACAGTTTTTCGGGTTGGTGGCTCATAGAGGAACGTCTGAATTGTCCATACGTCAAGGTATAGAATGTGCCTGAGTTGATATTATGTGAGAGTTGGACCGATAGACTTCGACCGTCCCTATTTCCGATCTCAATTGCATTTGGCACAAAACGTAGACTACCGCCATAGTAGTTGACTTCCCGTTCATCGTAAAGTCCGCTTGCGAGGAGTTTTATGTCGGGTGTAACTTCATACTTGAGTTTACCTTGTAACGTATAGCCGCCACTATCATCATTTGGCAGATAGCTTTCATCTCGTCTGAATTGACTGGCGAATGAGAATGTCAATTGATTTCCGATTATAGGACCACTAAGTGCAAATTCTCCGATATGACTCGGAGATAGATTATAGTCTTTGGTAGCATTGAAAAGGTCGCTATACTGTTCAAGATCAACGATGTATCCATCAAACAGGATTACCTGCTTTTTTTCATAATCAATTATAGTGCCATCCGCGTCTTTAAAGGGTTGCCGTTCCATAATGACTTCACCCGTTGCTTCATCCTTTATCGCTTCGCCTGATTCAGGGTCAATGACAGGTTGCAGTGGGTTTTCAGTTCTATCAGCATATACACCGGGTAGGATTTCCGTAAAGATGACTTGCTCATCACCTTCTCTGTTTGCGAGTTCTTCAACTGTAACAGAATTACCACGATAGGGTGTTTGATAGTCGTAGGGTTTACCGATGAAAATTCCTCTGAAAGGTTCAAGTGCGATGGGCTGAAAATCGCTATCAGGATCAAACCACGGACCGTATATTGGATCGCCGTGGTGTTCACCCCACTGACCAACTCGGTATCTTACTCTACCTTTGAATTTGTGTGTGCCGGCTTTGGTAATGAGATTAATTATACCGGATTGTGCATCCCCATGTTCTGCGTTGAATCCACCCGTGATAACTTCCATCTGTTCAATAGCGTTTGTGCTAATTTGAAGTCCTAATCCGCTAAACATTGGGTCATTCACAGGGATGCCATCAATAAGATATTTAATTTCCATTGACCTTCCACCGCGGATATGAACTGAACCGGAAGAGTTTAGTACGGCAACACCTGCTTGTGTCTGGAGTATACCGTTGACAGTATCACGCGGCATGGATTCTATTTCATCTGCTTCAATGATGCGTGTGGTCTGTGTGACATCTTTCTTGATTAGCGGTCTCGCTGCAGTTACTGTAACGCCTTCAAGTTCAACGACTTCAGATGCCTCTAACGCGAAGTTTATGGTTGTGGTAAGACCCGCAAAAACCTTTGTTGCTTGAACGGTCTTTGAACGATATCCTGTAAGTTCAACTATCACATCATACCCAGCTGGGGGGATGTTAGTTATAACATAATAGCCTGAATCGTTTGTAGTCGTGGTTGTACTTGTACCAAGTATTGTAACTTTAGCATCTGCTAAGGGTTGTTCTGTGCCTTGAACAGTGACTATACCAGATATTTTACCGGTTGTTGCAGCGATGCCGTCGTGTGTGACGACTGTCATTATTCCTATGACGATGCTCAGGATACATAAACATAACGAGAAGATATTATTCTTTTTCATTTGATAACTCCTTGTCTGAGTTAAGCACGTGAAGAACATGCTTGGACGTTTGGCAGCCCTATACTTCTACATACTGGGTAACACACTTTCTATGAATTTTAGACTTTTTAGATTTCGTTCGGTGTGGTATCGGATAAAACTACTTAGGACAAGTTTTAGTTCACGATGATTATGAGTTGAGGCACGAATTCGTCTTATTTTTTCCAGTTCCGATTGTCGTAACGTTTTCAGTAGTTCACAACTTCCAGGTGTTATTGAATAGGCAGAGGTATCTCTGTTTTTGCATTTGTTACAGAGCATACCGCCTTGTCGAACACTAAAGAGCATAAGTGGTGTTCCCTGCTTGTTTTTGAGATAAGGACGGTTAACATTTGATCCGCAGTTGGCGCAGTGTGAAAGTTGTGGTGCATAACCTGCCAGGTCGAGAAATTTGATTTCAAAAAACCTTGCAAGCAGTGCTACATCTTCAATATCTGTCAATAGGTGGTATGTGTTTTGCAATAGGTGGAAAATCTCAGGATTTGCATCTCCTTCCGATGCGATAGCATCTACTAATTCTGCTAAATAGCATCCATAAGTAATCCGGGTAAAATCATCTCGAATACCATCGAAACCTTCAATAAGTTCAAAACTGGAGAGATTTTGTAGGTCCCTATTCTCGCGATAATTAAAGAGTAGCATGCCGTGGTTAAGCAGTTCTAATCTACCGCTGAGTTTACTTTTAGGACTTTTGACACCGTAAGCGACAGCTTTAACTCTTCCAAAGTCAGGGGTATAGAATGTGATGATCTTGTGAGCATCGCGTAGGGGATAGGTGCGAATTACAATTGCTTCTGTTTTTTGAGCAGGCATTTTTCTGTATATGTGATCAGATTTTCGTAAGCATACGATAGAAGATGGTGGAAATCGGGGCGAGAGGATTTGAACCTCCGACCTCCTGCTCCCGAAGCAGGCGCGCTAGCCGGGCTGCGCTACGCCCCGTGTTTTACTTATATATTATAACTGAATGTCGTTAAAATTGTCAAGTATTTTTATTTTGTTTGTAGAAAGAAGCACAATCTAACAGAATGTGCTACGGGGAATTGACATTGACTTGACATCGGTCAAATTCCATGTTAAAATAACCCTAAAAATAGTGGCAATAATACTGAAATAGACGATTTTAATGAACTTTTTAAGATTTTACAGGTCTAAACAATAAACACGCTGAAGTATATAGGAATGTCTACTTGCACTCAACATAGGAGATAGCGGTGAAATTTTCAAGAATACTTATCATTTTGGGAATCTGCTGCGTTGCCGGTTTACTGCTCGTATTTGGTATGCGTCTACAAGCACAAGATAGCGGTAGAGGTGGAAAGGTTGCATTGAATACAAACGATCAACAGTCAGTAAGAGAACGTATAGAGCAGTTTCGTAATCGTCAACGGGGTAATAATAGAGGTGAACAGGGACGGTCTGAACGAAATGTCAATTGGGGTAATCGGGACCGTTCTGAGGATAATTCTTCCAGTAATAGTGAAGATTATTACAGTGTTATCGTTAACAACAATATCTTCCGTCCACTCGGTTGGAGACCACCGAAGAGAGAACCTGAATACGGTTTTGTCGGCACACGTGTTGCCGAAGACGCTTCTAAATCGGTAGGATACGTCTCAGAGAGACGGTCAAATAGGTTTCATACCGTAGGAATTGGAGATAAAATTGGGGACGCTGTTGTTACAGAAATTAAGGATAAAAAGATTTTATTGGACAAGAACGGAGAAACTATCACTCTCAGAGCAGGAAGTTTGCAGTTCCTTAAAACAGGTGGTTCCCGACGCGGTGGTGAAGCCAGAGAAAATGACAATAATAGAGACAATGATGAAGAAAGACGTGCTTCTTCTAACAGAGATGATAATGAGAGAAGGGAAAGAGAGGCTGCTGAACGACGTAGACAAGAATGGGCTCAGAGAGCACAAGAGATGCGCAGAAGGTTTGAAAGTGCTTCCAGAGGAGACCGTGAACGGATGATGCGTGAATTCCAACAACGCGGTGGATATAGAGGTCGTCGTTGAGATCGTTAGTCTAAAACTACTGAGGAGATTGTGTTGAAGTATTCAAAAATCCTGATTTTTTCTGTAGGAATCGGTTGTATTGTCGCTTTTCTTTTTGTCTTTGGTTTAGACCTTCAGTGGGGAAAATTCTCTATCTCTAATAGGGATAGGGAAAACACTGATGTTCAGGTGAACGCATCAGAAGTACATAAGAAACAGTCTAAGAGCCAGGCTAAAGGACAATATCAACCTGGGACTGGGAAACAGGTTTCTAATTGGGGCAGACAATCTGATACTGCAAAAATTAACGAACCTTTGGCTCACGATCCTTCGGAGTATTATCAGATAATAGTTGATAATAATCTATTTCGTACTCTTGGTTGGAAACCTCCTAATAAAGAACCAGAATATACGTTGATAGGTACCTCTTTTGACCCGACCGGAGATAGCTCGGAAGCGTTTGTGTTAGAAACTCGTTCAAATCAATTTCATATCGTCAGGGTTGGGGAGAAAATCGGTGATGCGATAGTTAAAGAGATTGTAGAGAAAAAGGTATCGTTATACAAAGATGGTGAGCTCATCACACTCAATAATCGTCGTGCAGGATTTCTGGGAGGTAAGGGTGAGGTACAGAAGCGTTCCTCCTCTATGCGAAACGAAGGAAACAATCAGAATGTCCAAAATAATGACAGAAGGACTCGTTCTAAAACCGTTTATATGAACGCGGATAGGAAGAGCATGGAAAGAACAATAAAAGAAAATGAGAAGGCATTCAAAGCAGTGGTGAAAGAAGTAGGAAAAGCGCAGAAGAACTTTGAGAAGGCGGAACGTAAAGCAACAGTAGAATTTGAAGGTAAGAAGATTCTGAAGGTTGATCTGGAACTAAAAATGAAAGGCAAATAACGGGAACGAAGGTCGTTAGTATACAAGAGAAACCCCACAAGAGTCTATGAAGGTTCTTGTGGGGTTTTTATGTTGTCATAAGAACGGCACTCGGAGAGTGCCTACTACTATGCAAGAAACGGCACTCGGAAAGTGCCTACTACTATTAAGTCATAAGAACGGCACTCGGAAAGTGCCTACTACTATTAAGTCATAAGAACGGCACTCGGAAAGTGCCTACTACTATTAAGTCATAAGAACGGCACTCGGAAAGTGCCTACTACTATTAAGTCATAAGAACGGCACTCGGAAAGTGCCTACTACTATTAAGTCATAAGAACGGCACTCGGAAAGTGCCTACTACTATTAAGTCATAAGAACGGCACTCGGAGAGTGCCTACTACTATTAAGCTTATGCGACGTTTTTGACATTTTCAGGCATGTTTTCAAGGCGAGATAACCAATAACCGACGTCATAAGACTCATCACCGATGAGGAATCGCCATAGTTTAATTCGGTTGACGATTTCGAGGCGCACATCGTTTCCGTACCACCGATGATTTCGGCTTAAGATGCCGCGGATACCGGCTGTGTCAATGTCATCTGTGTTCCAGAGTTTGAGTTGTCGGACTGTTGGGTTAAGTCGTAGCTTAAACATGTAGCGTGTATCTTCGGTTAGGTTAGGTTGTGCACAATGCCATATTCCGTGATGGACAACGACGAGTGTGCCGGCATTGCAAACGATTGGGTGTTGATTAAGGAAGTTCTGGTATCGTGCGACGTCAGTTTCACAAACGCGTCTGAAATGACTTCCGGGTAAGATCATCGTCCCGCCCATTTCCCGCGGTGTATCGTGTGAGAAATAGAAGAACTGAATGTCGAAGTGCATTCGCAGGTCGATGATAGCATCTGCATGCCAAATTTGTCCGTGTTCACTCTGTGGTCGGACGATGTGAACAGCGTGATGGTCATATAGTGGATTTTCACCGACGAGACTTTGTGTGATGCCTTGAACTTTTGGTAAACGGAAGACTTTTCCGACTGCGGAATCTTCGCCCCATACATCGTCAAGGACGGTTCCGCCGCCGCCTCTGACAGACACACCTGATGCCATTTCTTCGTGTGCTGCTTTGTTTAGTTCATCAGGTATAAAATCATCAAAGCGTAGATAACCGTCTGCGACGAAACTCGCCATCTGCTCTGTTGTGAGTAGATGTTGTTTATCAACCATTAGATTTCCTCCATTCTTTCTAAGATATATTCAAATCTTAGATATGATGTATGATACTCCATACCTGGATAAGCGGGAAATTGTTGTGGGAATTGAATTACTCGCCATCCATCCTGCATTGCTTCAACGGCAGAACTATAGGGTGGAGCATCGCTATCTCCGGTCGTATAACGTGTTTTTCCAGTGCCATCGTACATTGCCCATGCAACGACGTGGCTGTTGAGGTCTGGTGTGTGTAAATGTAAGACGAGAAGCTGCTGTCTTAATTCAGCCATTGTGTGTAAACCTTCTTTTTGTCATAACAGATATAGAATTGACAGATATGAAAATTGTTATGGTATAGGCACTTGTTATTGATTGTTATGTCAAATTATACAAGTGCCTATTTATAAAATGTGTATATAATTAGAGACGAAATGTCTCTGTAAAAGTTTACTTAGCTGAACGGGTTTTTATTTGGCTCCAAGTCGTCGCCAACTTACCTACAGGTTCTACAGGTGTTACGGTGGCTATTCCTTCCTGAATCAGTTCACTGAGTTCTTCAGGACTCAAAGCTCTGTCATATAGGACGACCTCATCAATTACCCCAGTCATCCAATAGTTCCCGATATCACACCCGCCAATATAGAGAGGGGCGTCATTACTTTCTGGATCAGCATCAGGAGCTTGTTCAGCATCAAGTTCGCCATCTATGTAGAGTTTGAAGTTCGGTCTTTCATAAGTCGCAGCCACGTGATGCCATGCACCGTCTGTTACATTGGTTGGGGCATCAAAAGATTTCCATCCGCCAGATGTGAAAGAGTAATGTATTGAACCGTTGTTAACGTGTCCAAATATCCCGTAATTCCGTCCTGTTGGGTTTCGTGCTTCTTTTGCGGCGATAACATGCCATCTTCCTGTTGTCGCTGGGCTCTTAATCCATGCAGCAATTGTGAAGGAGGTTAGGTCAAGTAAATCATTGTCAGGAATGGTTACCATGTCGGAACCTTTAAATTCCAATGCGCCGTCGAATTTACCTTCAACCCATTCTGGTAAGCCGCTTGCGATTTCTCCATCTAATTTATTCGTATATGAATCTTTAACTGTAGTACCTGTGCCATCATCTAACAACCAAGCAGCTACGAGTCCTTCGGTTGTAACAGCCATAAGATTCGGTGAGAAGGCAAGAAGTGTTAGAATTAATATCAGAGTCAATTTATACATCAATATTCTCCTTATATACTGATTCGCGATAGTAGAACAATCGCTTATTTTACAAAGTGTTGTGCATTTTACAATAGACTAAACAAGACTATTAGCACAACGTTTACTATGTTATATGGTTTACAATGTTAAGGTTTGACGCTACTGAGTAGAACGTGATTTAATACGGCTCCATGTTGTAACCAGTTTTCCGCCCGGTTTTACATCTAAAGCGTTCTCAATTCCGTTTTTCATTAGGTCATTAATTTCAGTTTCGCTAAGTGCTCTATCATAGAGGACAACTTCATCAATGGTGCCGCTCATCCAATAGTTTCCAATGTTGCATCCACCGATAAATAGGAAATTGTCATGGTTGTCAGGATCAGTTCCTGGTGCTGATTGAGCATCAACTGTTCCATCTAAATAGAGTTTATAATTTGGATTTTCATAAGTTGCAACGACATGATGCCAATTCCCATCAGCAATATTGGTTTTTGCATCAAAAGATTTCCATTGAGCATTTGTTGTGAAGGAGTAGTGGACTACGCCTGCGTTAAGATGTCCAAACAATCCGTAGTTTCGACCTGTCGGGTTGCGATTCTCCTTTGAGGCGATTATCTGCCAAGTACCGGTTATCTTTGGAATATTAACCCATGCGGATAGCGTAAAGGATTTAATGTCGAGGGCAGCATCATCGTCAACGGTTACCATATCTGAACCCCCGAATTCTAAACCGTTTCCGAATTTTCCTTTAACCCAGTTTGGACTTCCTTGTGCGAATTTCCCATCTAAACCGTTCTCCGATGAATCGGAGACGGTGTTTCCATCACTCTCATCCATCAACCATGCCCCGACCAGTCCATCTGTATCAAGTGCCATGAGCTGCGGAGATAATACCAAGAAGGTAAATGAAAGTAAAGCCATAATTTTATACATGCTAAATTCTCCTTTGGGTATATGCATTAGACATTATATCGATTAAATTCTGATACCTTTTTTTGAACATCCCGAATATCACTTATGACGCAAGTTGAACGTAACAATAGAAACCCACAACGCGCCAAAATGGACGTGTGGGTACAGCAACGGTAGAAATACCATAGCATTCAAAGTTGTTTTGTCGTAATGTGTTGTTATATTTAACGGTGACGTTGGCAGGGGGGGGGGGGGGTCTAAAAACCGATGTTAAAGCAATAGTATAAAGCAGGGCACCCACCCGATCATCGCGCCGACGATAGAGATATGGTGCGTTTCTTTGGACAAAATGATGGTTACTTTCTCGGTTTTTTATTGTTCCCATTTAAAGTTCCCACTTAAAATTAAAAAGAGTATCTAAGACTGAACAATTCAGGACATAGAAGCGTCCTTTTCCTTCGGAATTTCAATTGACAAATAGATTCTACTCTCTGAATGCAATTTATGTCAAGTTTTTTCTTGAGGATACAAACTAAGTTCAGAACTGTCTATTAGATAATTGTATCTGGTGGAATAGTAGCATCCTTTGGAACGATTACTATCCCATCACGAATATAATAGTTGTCAGCATCAAAACTGTCAAGGTTTTTTGTATTAGCGATAACAGCATTATCTCCAATTCTTGCATTTTTGTCAATAATTGCATTTTGAATCAAGCATTTCTCACCAATTCCGACATTCGGGATTCCTGCCTTGGCATTTTCTGATTGTAATGAATTTGACTCATAGAAATCTGCCCCCATAAGTACGGATTGGTAGATGCGACTTCCGTTAGAGATGATACTTCGTATGCCGACAATGGTCCTATCTAATTCTGAATCGTCAATGATAGAACCTTCTGCGAGAATAGAGGACCGGACGCTGCTGCTATTTACTTTGGTGCTTGGTAAATGTCTTCGATTTGTATAGATAGGTGCTTGTTCATCATAGAAGTTGAATTCAGGTGAGACATCAGTTAATGCGATATTTGCTGAATAAAAGGATCGTATTGTTCCAATATCTTCCCAATACCCATCGAAAAAGTATGCGGAGACTGTCCGTTTCGTTATACTCTTCGGAATAATGTCTTTGCCAAAGTCTACATTTGTATCGTCTTTGAGGACATCTTGTATGACATTGCGGTTAAAGATATATATTCCCATAGAAGCGATATATTCTCTACCTTTCGGTTCGATGCCGCGTGCGGTAAAGACGTCAGGTTCTACGCGTAACTTCTGCAACTCCTCTTCGGTTTGTGGTTTTTCGACAAAATCTGTGATCCGTCCTTTTGCGTCAGTTTGTAGGATACCGAGTCCGCTGGTGACATTCTTTGAGACTGGTATTACAGAAACCGTTATATCCGCTTTTGTTTCTGTATGGACAGCCAACATTTTGCGATAATCCATTCGGTATAGATGGTCACCTGCGAGTATTAGGATATATTCATCTGGAAAGCGAGGATTTAGGATATAGGGTTGATTGTGTTTGACTGCATCTGCGGTGCCTTGATACCATTCATCTCCCATGAGTGTTTGTTGTGCTGCCAATATTTGTACGAACCCGCGTCGGTATGTATCAAAACGGTAGGCTTGTGCAATGTGTCTATTTAAGGAGACAGAATTGAATTGCGTGAGAACATAGATGCGGTCTAATCCTGAATGAAGACAGTTGCTAATTGGTATGTCAACTAACCTAAATTTTCCTGCGATGGGTACACTGGGTTTGGCGCGGTCGCGTGTTAAGGGGAATAGCCGTGTCCCACGACCGCCGCCTAAAATAACCGCGATAACGTTCTCTGTACTCATGTAGTTCTCCTACGGACTATAGACTCCCTTTAGTAGATAAGACACCTGTAATTTGATCGTCAAGACGGGTTGCGATATCTAATGCTTTTGCGACTGCTTTAAAAATTGCTTCAATAATATGATGTTGATTAGTTCCATAAGGGACATTGATGTGCAATGTTGTTCCGCTGTGGTTGACGAAACCGTGGAAGAATTCCTCTGCGAGTTCAGTATCAAACGTTCCAATTTTTCCTGCCATAACTGGTGCTTCATAGTGAAGAAAAGGACGTCCGCAGATATCCAGATCAACTTTGGCAAGTGCTTCATACATGGGTACAGTGAAACTACCGAAACGTAGCATACCGATTTTGTCGCCTACTGCGTTATGGAATGCTTTTCCAAGGCAGATGCCGACATCTTCAGTCGTGTGATGTGCGTCAACATGGAGATCACCCTTTGCTTGTATATCCAGATCGAAAAACCCGTGTTTTGCAAAGAGTTCTAACATGTGGTCAAGAAATCCGACTCCAGTGTTGACCTCTGAAGTGCCATCTCCGTCGAGGTTTAGACTGAGCTGGATTTGTGTTTCTTTGGTTTCGCGTGAGATGTCTGCTTTTCTTTCCATGATGATGATGTATAGATGTCATTAGAATTGCATGTTATTCTATTTTAATTATACACGTAAAAATGGCTGTAGGCAACGTTAAAAAACGGCACTCGGATGAAGATTAAGTTATTAATTGGGTAATACGCGGGCGGGGAAACCCCGCCCCTACGAAACCTTACTCCTACGATGAGGCATATCAGTAGAATTACCTGATTATTTATTTAATCTTCATGAGAGTGCCTACTACTATGCACCTGTTAAAAACGTGAGTTTGATAATTAAATCAAGAATGTATCCGTAGGTTGGGTTGAGGCACGAAACCCAACATTTAGGCGCCTATAATGCGTAAAGATGTTGGGTTTCGTACCTCAACCCAACCTACGTAGTTATTTGTTCTGATTTATCAAACTCACGTTGTTAAAAGGGTATTACACCCATGTAACAAGACCGAGTTCGTAACTGGATTGTAAATCCTCATGAAATGGTAGTACGCGCAAAGTGTATCCGTGCAGTCCTGTATTGCTCAAGGTGAGTGTTCCTTCAAACAGATATTTTCCATTGCCGAGGTCTTCTTGATACGCCATCTGTGTTGTATTTCCGTTTATGATTTCACCTGCTGCATCTAATAAGCCGTGGTATATCTGGACAGAAAGTTCTGTTGGGAACAGTGTGTTTGTGTGAACGACAGCCTGAATTGTAGTTGTCTCACCCACAGAAAGTGTTGTGACACTTCTCGGATTCTTATTTTTTTGTTCATTAACAGTCCGTTCCTCAATTCTCAGATTTCCCCAATGTTTACGGATGTTTGCTTTCCAGTTTGCGAGAGCGATTCCTTTGCGTGCGTTATTCTGATTTAGTTTCTGCCATCTTCTGTGTGCGGGAAAGTAGAGTCGTTCTGCATATTCAGCGACCATTCGTTTTGTATTGAACACAGGTGCCAGGTTCTGCATGGCTGTTTTCATTCTTGCAACCCATCCGTAGGGTATCCCATCTACGGGATGGCGATCGTAAAACAGGGGTACAATCTCCTTTTCAAGCAGTTCGTAAATAGCAGTTGCGTGTGCTTTATCTACGGATTTGGGGTCATCCGGTTCAGGAGCGGCTTCAATTGTCCATCCTCCGCCGAGGTGTTGCGCTTCTGCCCACCATCCATCAGCCATGCTGAGGTTAAGCGCACCGTTTGCTGCCGCCTTCATCCCACTTGTGCCGCTTGCTTCATTTGGAGGTAGCGGTGTATTGAGCCATACATCAACACCTTCTACGAGGTATCGTCCGACACAGATATCGTAGTTTTCAATGAAAAGGATTTTGTGTTGGAATCGGGGTTCGGCGGCGATACGATTAATTCTCTGTATCAAGACCTTACCCTCATGGTCATGGGGGTGTGCTTTACCTGCGAAAATAAGCTGGACAGGTCGATCAGGATTGTTAAGGATTTGTGCGAGTCTGTCAAGGTCATTAAAGAGTAGTGTTGCGCGTTTGTATGTAGCAAAACGGCGTGCAAAACCGATTGTCAACGCTTCAGGATTTAGTATCTTGTGCGGTGTACTCTGTGCTGAAGGTTTGTCTTGAATTATCGGACTTTGGTCCGATTGTTTTTGTCGTATCTGCCTGTGTCTATTGAGTGCAAAGGCGATTAGTCGTTCGCGTCTGCGTTCATGTGTCCGCCATAACTCCGTGTCTGGTATATGTGAAATCTGTGTCCAGACATCTTGGTTCGTGAGATCAACGATCCATTTCGGACCGAGATACCTATCAAATAGGTTCTGCATATCTTCAGAAACCCACGAACGCGTATGGATACCATTCGTTATTGCTTGAATGGGAACTTCATGTGTCGGCAAGTTGTGCCATAAGCTTTTCCACATTTCGCGTGAAACACGTCCGTGTAATTGGCTGACACCGTTTGACTGTGTTGCTAATCTCAATGCAACCAATGCTGGACTGAATTCACTGCTACTGTCTTTTGGATTTTTCCGGCCAATACTGAGGAACTTTTCTTCAGAAATTCCGAGAGTGTTATAGTATCTATTGAAATAGTGTTTTACCAATTCTGGTGGAAACCAATCAATCCCTGCGGGGACAGGTGTGTGTGTTGTAAAGATATTTCCTGCGGCAGTTGCTTCACAAGCTTCATTGAAGCCGATATCGGTTTTTTCCATCAGTTGTCTTATTCGTTCCAGAGCTAAGAACGCTGCGTGTCCTTCGTTCATGTGGCAGACTGTAGGATGTATACCGAGTTTTGTTAAAGTCCGGTATCCACCGATACCGAGTAGTATCTCCTGTTTGATTCGCATGCGTTTATCTCCGCCATAGAGATAGTCTGTTATTTCTCGTAGTTCTGTGTTTTCATTCTCTGGGATATTCGTATCTAATAGATACAGTGGTAATTTTCCTACCTGTGCACACCAAATTTTCGCGAATGCTTTACCTTCGGGATAATCTACTTCAATTAGGAGTTGATTTCCTTCAGAGTCCTGTTCGGGTGAAATCGGCATATTGTAAAAGTCATTCGTTGGATAATCTGCCATCTGCCATCCATCTGAAGTTAATGTCTGTCGAAAATAACCGTGCTGATACAGTAGACCGACACCAACAAAAGGGAGTCCTAAATAACTGGTCGATTTCAGATGATCACCTGCCAGAACGCCTAAACCGCCGGAATAGAGTGGCATACATTCAGTCAAGCCGAATTCCATAGAAAAATATGCGATTTTGAGGTTATCAAGGGATTTGTCGTCTGAATAGTTTTCGAACCATGAAGGTGAAGTTAGGTAGGATTTGAACTTTTTGTGGATTACATTTAGATGCGCCAAGAAAACATCGTTGTTTGAAGCAGTTTCCAACTTTTCCTGTGAAATCTGCCCAAGCATGGCAATCGGATTATGATAGGTCTGTTCCCACAGTTCTGAGTCGAGGTGTCGAAATAGGCTTAACGCTTCGTTATCCCATGTCCACCATAAGTTTAGTGCCAATTCTCTGAGGGGTTCAAGGTTTTCTGGTAAGGTTGGCACAACTGATATTTGGCGAAGAGGCTTCATTATCCGGCAGACTCCTCACTATCAGAAGCAGATGTGGAATTTAGCATGAAAAAGGTGCCTCGGTTTCTCTTTTTAGTCGTTAATTTTCCTTCGCGTGCTAACCAGCCGATACCCATCAGGACCATGCGTTCAGTTTTCTTGAGTTCCTGTATCAATTTGCTGGGTGAAGCCTTTTCATGTTTTTCCAGATAGTGCCATATTTCACCGGCAGTTGTGCCGATTTCTTCAAGCATATTGTTCCTCCGATATTATGTAATTTTTAAGGTGTCTGATATGATAGAATTATACTTTGAAATCAGGTGTGTGTCAAGCATAAAAGTAGGATGGGGTGCGTAAAGTTATTGTTACTCTATTTGTCTGAACCAAGATTTCCAGGATTATAGGATTTTCAGGATAAGACTCCCCCGATTATATGAAACGAGTATGAAAGTATTTTATCACCTTTTTCATAAGAGACGGCACTCGGAGAGTGCCTGCTACTATTAAGATCTTATGAAAACCCAAAACGACACTTATAGTGACATTAACTTTACGCACACCAAATGAAACAATCACGAGCTCAAAATAGAATTGTAAGATAGTCTTTGGTTTTTTCTTCTGTAGCACATTCTGTTAGATTGTGCCTCTTTGTAGCTGATTAAATGTCATATAATGATCCAAAGAACCCTTCCGCGTTTTCCGTGTCCTCCGCGCCAGCTATATAATTGGTGCGATTCAGACAAATAGAGTGACAAAATAATTACCCACCCGTAGGATGGTATTGCTTGACGATTCATGCAAAACTTGTTATCATTTTTAAATTAGAACTCATATAGGGTGTGCTAACGAAGCAGATGAACGTATTGAAATCGCTAAAGATTTGTACCGTCAATACATTACTAACATCGCAAAGGAGACACTACCATGAAATTCTTGAGAAACAACTGGTATTGGATACTCAGCATCGTTATCGGGCTCGGTATTGGGAGTATCATTACGATGCACCTTGTGCAACAGCAGGCGAGTGAAACGGAGCAGCCGATGCCTGATGTTGCCAAAACACCGAACGTTAAAGTGCCGAGAAAATATAGACCTATCCGTATGAACAAGGTTGTCCGTAACACCCCAGCACTCAAAAATATTGCGTCTATTCCCGCTGCGGAAAGTAATGTGCCTATACCTGTTAATGTGCCTATACTTGTTACGGATCATGACGATGTTATTGAACCACCACCGCCACCGCCAATCAGTCTTGAGCACCGTCGTATCCTTATGCTACCACCTCCAGCCGATCTTGAGCTGCGTCGTAGCGTGCTAATAGATCTATTAGAGTCGAGAAAAGTGTTTTTTGACGCACGAACCGGACATTATCCCGATGCAGCATCTCAAATAGAACTTGAAGGCCTCATACGTGATATGAATCCTGAAGAAGCGATTGCTCTTCTGGAAGAGTATTATTGGTATAATGAAGCGATCTTAAGGCGAGTGTCCGCGCAGCGCGCATTTAAATATCTTCATACAATAGGTGCAATGGGGCAAAAAGCTAATGAATATGCTGAAAAAGCACTCGCAGAAAACCCTGACAATTTTGATGCAAAAATGAAATTAATCCTTTCCGAAACAGACGATGAAAAAGCTGCGGCGGGGTATAGAGAAATTCTTGCGAAGGACCCTAACAACGTCGGTGCTTTGCTTAATTTAGGTTATCGTACGCATTACGATGATCCGGAGGGCGCATTAGTACACCTCACAAAAGCGAATAAACTGGATCCTACCCGTGGTTTGGAGTGTATTGGACAGGTCTACGAGCGTCTCGGTGATATGAAAACTGCGTGGCTCTATTACAGAAAACACCTAACACTTTGGCCTCGTAATCCATTAGCTGCATCACACCTGAGTTGGTTTTATGCAGGTAAACCGAAGTATACACCAATTTATTTAGAACGTCAACTGGTTCCGCCAGGTGACGAAGCGTCTAAGGAGAAAGGCACTGTCATCCCAATAGAAAAACGGCTCCCCGATACTAAAGAGATGCCTTGGTTACCGGAACTCCCACCGCAGGAGACACATCCATCGGAAAATCAATTGACAACCGCAGACGCAGCGCAGGCAGAACTTCAACGTCGACACGCCGCTGCACAGAAAGAATTTGAAGCGTTCATGAAATGGGTAGCAAACATTATGCGTGAGGACTCTGTGATTGCCACGAATGACTTTTTGGCGAAAGAACTTGCAGCACACCTCAAAGGCGACAAAACAGAAGTGACACCTGAACGGCTTGTTCGTGCCTTTGAACTGATCGAACGGCACGGCAGGACGATCGGGTTGCAACGTCTCAAAGCATAGGTGTCAACTTAAGAAAGATTAACGTTGTTTTTATACGATTAAAAGTGTTGCAAAAATTAAACACCTCTTGCATAATATAGAGTAAAGTTATTTTTATCTTATAAACTTATCAAGAGGTGTTCCAATGTTCATAATAACACAAGTTTCTAACATCATGCAAGAACTTTTCAACCCTTCAGTCGATCAAATAGTTCGGGAGTTA
The DNA here is from genome assembly GCA_965205065.1 of Candidatus Poribacteria bacterium. Classification (GTDB taxonomy): domain Bacteria; phylum Poribacteria; class WGA-4E; order WGA-4E; family WGA-3G; genus MSPOR6. The sequence continues at coordinate 2,284,768 of CBDBFT010000001.1, forward strand.
GGGATTATCCAAAGAATCCGAAAACTCCCGTTTGCCCGCTTCATTCAGACACTTGTATGTGGGTGGTTCGAAAAACCAGATGCGAGTTATGCTGATCTTGCTAATACAGCACAAGATTTGGGTATTGATATTTCTCGACAAGCGATTGCAAAACGGATGACCCCTGAGACAGCTAAAATACTCAAGGCAACACTTGAAGTAGCAGCAACTCAAGTCCTGACTGCGAGGAAGCAATATCTTCCGATGTTGGATCAGTTCACTGGTGTATATGTACAAGACAGCACTTGGATTGCCCTGCCAGATGAACTTCACACAATACATGAAGCACCACGCAATAAGGGCAAACAACCCAAATCTGCCTTGAAACTCCAACTTTGCTTTGATGTTTTGACAGGCACTTTTCATCACTTTGATCTAACTGATGGGGTCATACCTGATAGTAAGGCTGCAGAACATTTTTCACCATTGCCTGAGGGAAGTTTGTGTTTAGCAGACCTCGGATACTTTTCATTGGATGCGTTTGAAAAAATGACACAAAAGGGTGTCTCTTGGATATCAAAACTCAAAGCCAGATGTAAGCTATTTGACGAACTTGAAGAACATCTTTGTTTGACAGAGCGTCTTACCTCAGAAACCTTAGACGTTATTGATTTTAACTGCTTCATCGGTGCTACTAAGAAACTGCCTATACGGCTTGTCGCATTACGACTTTCTGAAGAACAAGCAAACAGCCATCGCCGTGCCATCAGACGCGAAGCGGCGCGAAGAGGGGACACTCCATCAAAAGAACGCCTAAAACGCGCTGAGTGGTATGTTTTTATTACAAATGTTGATGCGACACAACTATCAGTAGAACAGATTGCAGCAACCACTCGCGTTCGATGGCAAGTTGAACTCATGTTTAAATGTTTCAAAAGTGTCGGAGAAGTAAACAAATCACGCAGAGAAAAACCATATGCTATTTTATGTGAGGTATATGCCAAACTTATAACACAACTCCTAAGACACTGGGTTATGATAGCAAGCGGTTGGCGATGTATACACCACAATATCATCAAAACAGCAGAACTCATTAATCTATACGCACGCAAAATTACAATCAGTTTGGGTAAATCCAAAACCGCACTACGAAAAACTCTTGAAGAAATAAAACAAACCTTACAAAAAAGTCAGAAGAGGATACAAAATCAAGGGAAAAACACAACTTTAGTACTTCTACAAGGAGTAGAAAATCCTTAAGTTGACACCTATGGGTTGCAACGTCTCAAAGACAAAGATCCTGGACTTGCAGCAAAGGTTCAACGTTTTCATGAAGAAAAACAGCAGCCTTCTCGTCGTAACAATCAACAAAACAAAAATGAATGAGGCACACATTCTTACATTTCCTACTAAGGAAAACAAGACTACTAAAAGTAAACCAACAAATAATAGGATTGATTCATGAGAACGTTGTCATATTTTAAATGTCTCCTTCTTGCTTCTATGTTGCTTGTTTTTGTTCCGCATGTTGTTTCCACAGATTACAAGTATTTCAGTTTGCCTGATGGTGCCAAAATGCGCTTGGGTAAAGGCACTATACATGATTTTGCATATTCGCCAGATAGTATACATTTAGCAGTAGCCAGCTCAATTGGTATTTGGCTTTATGATGTCCAAACAGGAGAGGAAATCAAGCTGCTTACAGATGAAAAACACGGTGCTGTTTCAGTAGTGTATTCACCTGATGGAACGTCCATTGTGAGTGTTTGTAGTGATGGAAAAACCAGAATGTGGGACACAACCACTGGAAAACTCAAAACAACACTCAACTGGGATATTGATGGAACATCTCAAGACAACATCGTGGTATACTCCGATGATGGAAGCACTCTTGCTATTGGAGGGAACTATAGAATTACTGGCACCCGAACTACTCTTGGCGTTTTACGTTTATGGGATGCGAGCACAGAAAATCTCAAAGTTACACTCAGATCTGATAAACGAGCTTTTGACTCTGTTGCTTTCTCGCCAGATAATACTACACTTGTAAGCAAGCATTCTCATTCAGAGGTTGCACAATTATGGAATGTCAACAGTGGAAAGTTAATAGCAACCCTTACGCATAATAGAAACATCTATTCCTTAATGTATTCACCTGATAGTTCCATTCTTGCTACTTTGGGCACAGATAAGCAGGTGTGTTTATGGAACACTACAACAGGAAAACTCGAAAACACCTTGAAACATAATTACCAAGTTCCTTCTGCAGCGTATTCACCTGATGGTACTACCATTGCTACAGCAAGCGTTGACCAAAATGTACGGATTTGGGATGCATCCTCTGGCGAACTCATAACCACGCTAATAGAATATACAGATTGGGTTACTGATGCAAGATATTCACCAGATGGTAAGACAATCGCGAGCGCAAGTAGAGATAATACTTTACGTTTATGGAATTCTTCCACTGGAGAGCTTAAAAACACATTGAATCATTCCAATAAGGTCAGATCGTTTATGTATTCTCAGGATGGTGACATCATTTTGAGTCGGTGCTATAACGAAACACTCTATTTTTGGGATACATCAACGGCAAGACCTATTTCTACAATCAAACTTTCTGATGAAAACCATACCTTTAAGTATTCATTAGATGGTAAAACACTTACCAGTTGGAGTAAGGATAATATTGTCCGTATATGGGATGTTAATACTGGGAAACTCATGAGTACTTTAACTGAACACAACGATGGTGTTTACAGTCTTGCATATTCCCCTGATGGTACCACAATCGCGACTGGTACAGCAGACAGAAAAGTAAACTTGTGGGATGCAGCTACTGGCAATTTGAAAACTACACTTACGGGACATACAGATAGGCTCCATTCTCTTTTATATTCGCCAGATGGAACAACACTTGCAAGTTGGGGGTATGATTATAGTATGTTATTGTGGGATGTCATAACCGGTGATCTCAAAGTTAGAATTAAACCAGGACATTGGGCAAGTTCAATGGCATATTCTCTGGATAGCACCACCATTACTACTGCACTTGGGGATAAAACGTTGCGGTCATGGGATACATCTTCAGGAAAACTCAAAAATACACTTTTTGGACATACAGGCCAGGTGGCATTCGTTGCATATTCTCCAGATGGAACGATTATTGTCAGTGGGTCGTGGCGTGATAGAACAGTGCATTTGTGGCATGCCACAAATGGCAAACCTATTTCCCAATTCCGACATCCAGACGATCTTTATGTCTTTGTAGACTCGCAAAATGACATCACAGTTGCACATAAAGATAAAGATAAAAGAGTGCATCTGTTGGAAGCGTTCACTGGAAAACATAAGGTCACACTTGCAGGAAAACAGGACTATGATGTTGCTCACTTTACATATTCACCAAATGCGACAACCGTCGCGTGTTTAAGTAAAGAAGAAACTCTAATTGTGTGGGACGCATTGACAGGACGGATCAAAGCCTTGGTACGGAGAGGGAAAACACGAGGAGTAGAGTATGCACATACTGGGCATGCATACTGGAGATACCCATACATTTATTCACCAGACAGCACTACTATTGCAGGTGGATATAACAATTCGGTACGTTTGTGGGATGTTAACAGTGGAAAAACTAAAGCAACATTAAGACATACAGATTGGGTCTACGGTTTTGCTTTTTCACCGGACGGCACCCTAATCGCAACGGGGGGTAGAGATGGTACGGTGCTTCTATGGGATCTTAAACAGATAGTAGACTCTGAATAGGACGATCATGCCCCTGACATCCATTTTAAAACACCTTGACACTTTCCCATTTTACATGGTAATTTATGGCATTCAAACCTTATATTTTGATGGAGAAGAATCTTGAGTATTGTTGTTCACGTCACACACGAAGCCATACAGAAAATGGGTGGCATCGGGGCGGTTTTAGATGGATTGTTGACTACCCGAAACTACAACGAAGCGATTGAACGCACCTTCCTCGTCGGTCCACTTTTTTCTGGGGCAGATTTGGGGGCATTCGATTCTGTGCTGTATCACGCAGCCGCAGGTACAAAAGTGACTCCGCATGCATCGGCACTCAGCGATATTGAAACAACATTTCACGTTGAACTTGTCTACGGACAGCGACGATTTGAGAATAAAGACCACAACATTACGACACTAACCGATGTGATATTAGTCAATGTTGCTAATAGTAACGAAGACTTGACAGGGAAGTTTAAATGGGAACTTTACGAACATTTTGATATAGATTCAGCGCGTTATGAGAGTGAATGGGAGTATGAGGAGTATGTACGTCTTGCCGAACCTGCATATCAGGCTCTACAGGTGTTAATTGGTGAAGAAACAGAGACTCCTGTTTATATTATATCACATGAGTTTATGGGGATGCCGCTTGCGCTGAAAACGCATATTGAACGGAAAAATGGCAATGGTGCTGAAAACATGCGGACCGTATTTTACGCGCATGAAGTGGCAACAATCCGTCCCATCGTAGAAGGTCACCCCGGACACGATGTTCGCTTTTACAACGCTTTAGATTTGGCAAAATCACAAAACCTATTGATCGGAGGTGTGTTTGGTGATCCGTTCTGGTATTACAAGCATGCTCTGATTGACAAGGCACATCTATGTGATACGATCTTTGCTGTTGGTGATCTTGTCGTAGATGAACTCCGCTTTTTAGCACACCCGTTTGAGACGTTTCCTATTAATCTTGTCTATAACGGTATCCCCGCGTATGAATTGAGTTTAGATGAAAAATTAGAGTCAAAAGCACGGCTGCAGCAGTATGCACGAACGCTTCTTAACTATCGTCCTGATTACGTTTTTACGCATGTTACACGTCTCGTTAAAAGCAAAGGACTGTGGCGAGACTTAGAGGTGCTAACACATTTAGATTCTCTGCTTGCATCTAATGACAAGACAGCGGTTCTGTTTATTCTTTCAACAGAAATTGCGTCTGGTCGTCCACACGGAGACATTCTTGAAATGGAGCGTGAATATGGTTGGCCCGTCCATCATAAAATTGGTTATCCCGATTTGGTTGGTGCTGAGATAGAACTGAATAATGGTGTTTCTGCGTTCAATCTGCAATCTAAAGCGATAAAGGTCGTTTTTGTCAATCAGTTCGGGTGGGATCAAGCCTCTTGTGGCTCACGAATGCCGATTGAGATGGAGTTTATGGATATCCGTAAGGGGAGTGATGCAGAATTTGGACAATCTATATATGAACCTTTCGGTATTGCACAGGTGGAGTCGCTGAGTTTCGGTGCAATCTGTGTTGTGAGTAATGTGTGTGGATGCTGCGGTTTTATTAAACAGGCGACGGACAACCGTGAAGTTCCAAACGTTGTTATTGCTGATTATACACAGTTGGATTCTTCTCCGCAGTCGTTAGAAAATGTGCTGAATATTGGGTTGGAAGAACGCACACAGATTGAAGTTGAAAATAGTAGAGATATCGCTGCAAAACTCCTTGGTCGTCTCCCAAGAAAACCGCGCGATGTTGAGGATATGATTAAGGAAGGTTATGAAATTGCCTCTCGTATGAGTTGGGAGGTTGTTGTTAAGGATTATTTTTTGCCTGGATTGGAACAGGCGTTTTAAATGAAACAAATTATGCAAAAAGAAATACGACATTCTAATGAACCTATGCCATTATCACTAAATGAAAAAGCGATGACACCGGAACAGAAATTCTTTTTTGATCTACGCGGGTGGGTTTTATTACCATCAGTTCTGTCAGAGTCGGAAATTGAAGAGATGAAAAGGGAAGTTTATGCAGGGGCAAGACATTGCTACGAAGGGACGCTTCAGAATTTGCTTGATCACCCTTCTATTGTTGGTATACTAAATGAAATCCTTGCTGATGAACGATTTATCTTTGATGATTGCTACGGCTTTCGATGTGAGAATTCTATTACGACGGTTAGGAAACCTGGTTGGCGTACGCACTCTGATAGAGGTACTGCCGTACCGCATGTCGTGCGACCGCCACAACAAGCAAATGCGATGCGGTATCAGGTGGCAGGAGGAAAGATATTCGCTGGACTGACACGTGTTATTTGGGAACTTGAAGAGGTGAAAGCTGGACAAGGAGGAACTACTTTTCTAAGTGGGTCCCATAAAGCACATTTCAACTACGGTGGACCTGATCCAAACCGTCCGAATATTAGTGAATCTCCCTGGGAGGAGAATATAAAGGGTATGATGGAGGATTATAGTTGTCCACCTGGGTCGGTACTTGTTTTCACTGAGAGTGTTATACATGCTACGAACAATTGGACAAACCCTGATAATCCACGATGTGCAGTGTTCAATTGTTACAATTCTATCTGGGCACAATGGTTTCGGTTGAATCTTAGTCATGAAATAATAGAGAAGATGCCGCCGAAACGTCAATCCTTATTCCGTGGGACGTGGGCAATAGGCGGTGGTCCTGGCGGGAATCGTCAGTATGCGTTGGATAATGCTACGAAATAATACTAAAACTATCAAGGAGAAATAAATGTCAAAAGAAACGTTAAATGGTGCACCTGTCCCGATGACTGAAGAACAGCGGTTTTTCTTTGATCTTCGCGGTTGGATTTTATTGCCATCAATTCTGTCTGATTCGGAAATAGAAAAGATGAAGGCGGAAGTGTACGCGGGAGCAAGACAGAGTTATCAGGGGGCATTACAAAACTTACTTGATCATCCGGCAATAGTCGGGATTCTTAATGAAATACTCTCGGAAGATCCTTTTGTGCATGAAGATTGCTACGGATTTCGGTGTGAAGGGTCGTTTACAACTGTCCGAGAACCGGGGTGGAGTAAGTTGTCACGAGGGGACAACGGTTTGCCACACGTCGTGCGTCCACCACAACAGGCTAATGCGATGCGATATCAGGTTGCTGGTGGTAAGATATTTGCTGGACTGACCCGTGTTGTGTGGGAACTTGAGGAGGTGAGAAAGGGAGAAGGTGGCACGTCTTTTCTTAGCGGATCACATAAGGCGCACTTCAACTACGGTGGTCCTGATCCTTTTCGTCCAAATATCGGTGAGTCTCCGTGGGAACAAAGCATGCGGGATACGATGGAGAACTATAGCTGTCCACCTGGTTCTGCGGTTATCTTTACTGAAAGTCTTGTGCATGCTGCGAACGATTGGACAAATCCTGATAATCCACGTTGTGCTGTCTTCAATTGTTATAATTCCATTTGGGCACAGTGGCACCGTTTGAATCTGAGTCATGAAGTTATAGAAACGATGCCACCGAAACGGCAATCGTTGTTCCGTGGGACGTGGGCAATTGGGGGTGATCCTGGCGGGAATCGTGCGTATTCGTTGGAGAATAATACGACGTGAGGCAATTGAATTCAAGTGCTTGCCTTCAACCCACTACCCGTAAGGATGGATACGGTTGTATCTCCACTGTTGATGATGCCTTCTTGTTGAAATTTTTGATATGCTTTTATGACGACTGCTGAGGTGGGTTCGACGTAGATGCCTTTTTCGGCGAGTATTTTTTGTCCTGCTTTGATGTCGGTGTCATCAACTGTGGTAAATGCGCCGTTAGTATATCGGATTGTGTCTAATATCTGATGCGCGCGGATTGGGAGTTCTGCAGTAATGCCTTCGGCAAGGGTGGGTGCTGTTTGGGACATTCTTGTGATGCTGGGAGTTTTGTCACGGTAGGCGTTATATATCGGACAACAGGTTTCGGGTTGCACACCGAGTAGTCGAGGGACATGTTCAATGATCCCTTCGTCGTAAAGTTCTTTGAATCCGAGATATAAACCGAAATAGATGCTGCCGAATCCTACCGGACAGATGACGTGTGTTGGGGGTGTTCCACTAAACTGTTCAATTATTTCATAAGCGATTGTCTTTGTGCCTTCTAAAAACATGGGATGCCAGTTGTGTGAGGCGTAACAGGTGTTTTGTGCTGCTTTTTTTACTGCCTCTGTTGTCGCCATACGGTTGCCTGGGATCAGTTCTAATTCTGCCCCGTAAGCGGAAATCTGGTTTAGTTTGCTTTCTGATGTGGTTTCTGGACAGTAGATGGTGCATCGGATACCTGCTCTTGCGGCGTAGGCTGCGATTGCTGCACCTGCATTCCCGGATGAGTCTTCTACGACTTCGGTGACGCCGAGTGATTTGAGATATGTGATGAGGACGGATGCCCCGCGATCTTTGTATGAACCTGTTGGACAGAGATAATCTAATTTGACGTAGTGTGATTTATCATCTGGGTGTAGAGGGAGGATGGGTGTTATGCCTTCGTTGAGTGTGATAGGAGGCGTATTGGTAGAAAATGGGAAGGTGGATCGGTATCGCCAAAGTGATGAGGTGATGGAATCCACTGAATACCGTGTTGATGGGTGTTTTCGGATTGATAATGGGGAACCGCAGTCGCATTGGTATCGTAGGCGTGATTTTTTGTATGGGGTGTTGCATTTTGTGCAGAGGAATTGCATGGTTCAGACCTAAGAAAATATTATACACTTCTGAGAAAAAAGCCGCATTTCTCAGAAACAAGCATCACCGGTGCGAAAGGTGTATTGCCTGTGTGTATCTAATTCTGTAGCATGATACACCTTTCGCGCCTCTGAGGCTTGATATTTCTACAAAACCTTACGTCTCTCTTTACTTATGCGTTTCTAAAAAACTTTACACACCCAATCTATGAAAACTTCATTAAAGGGAATTTAAGAAAGCGATAACAGCTTGCTGTTCAGTTTCGGACAAATTTAAGAATGATTCTTTTGCGTTCTGTGCTTCGCCGCCATGTGCTCGGATTGCCCCTTCAAGCGTTGTCGCGCGACCATCATGCAGGAAAAAGGGTGTACCACCAAGGAATTTCGCGATCAGACGTGTCCCCCAAAGTGGAGCAGTACGCCATTCTCGACCAGAAGCATCCCCGTCAGGACGATTATCCGCCAACTCCTCACCCATATCATGCAAAAGAAAGTCAGAGTAAATGTTCACATTGACTTTGTGCAATGCGCTGATAGGGGAAGGTCCCGTTTGCATCGTTGGGACATGACAGGACGCGCATCCAATTCTGTTAAACAGTGTATCTCCTTTTTTTACTTCCTCCGTTATTTCACCACGTGGTGGCGGTGAGAGCAATCGCATGAAAACGACTATATCCATGACAGTTGATTTGTCTATCTCTGGATCAGGAACAACGTCTCCAACGTCTGAAGGTTCCTCTTTTAAAAAGTTGCTGGTTATCCCCATGTCTTGTTGAAACGCGGTAGCAGTTTGTTGTACCAGAGAGGATACGGATGCTTTCCGTCCAAATCTACCCAGCTGTGCGCCTGTGCCACCCCCGATCTCCGTAGCTGGTACGAAATCGGGTGCGATTACCCAGTGCGGTCTTCCAGAAATACCATCACCATCAGCATCATCAGGATCAGCGTAGGATAATATGGTCTCAACCGGAATATTTTCAATCAATCCCATGCCGAATACAGGTGGTGGAAGTCGTGTTGATTTATCTACACCCATGGGAAGGTTTTCATAAGGTACACCAGGGATAGTTTTGTCTTGAAGTTGAGGACCTCCCATGTCAAGCATCAAATTATGTCCCATGCTAAATCGGATAAGTGATAAGTCGGGTATACCACGTCCATTCCCGGGATGGCAACTGACACAACTTGACTGATTAAAGATCGGTCCTAATCCTTCTTCTACTGTAAAGTCTTTCATAAACGCTTCCTCCCCTCTGGCGAAAGTGGCACGCATATCGGAAGGTAACATTTCAAAAGGTGTCTCATAATTATCACTGTTTTCGTTAACAGATGTTATTATTTGTGGAATATCAACCCTACTGTCACAACCAATTAGAGATGTAAGAACAATAAAAACAGGAAAAAAGATGTAAAATCTACTCAAATTCAACTCCTTTAAATATCTGAAATAAACAAAAACTAATATAAGGACATATAACTTATTATCCTATATTAAAAAAACATAACGACCTAATATCAGTATATGATACAATATTCCTACCCATAAGTCAAACAAATTCTGTTCTTGAATTATATGGATTGTATTGGTATAATATAAACCAACTTTCCATGTCAATACGGGGGTCAGTAACCATGCAAACTTTAAAAAGTATTATCCAGCAATGTCATGAACGGCATGAAAACCCTCTTCGTCAACGAAGGACAGAGGTAACACCTGCTGTGTATACAAAAGATCATCCGCACCAGTGCACGGTCTATTGTGCCCATCGTTACCTTGTGATGCTTCATGACTTGGAACAAGCACATATCTCTTTCATGCCTATTGGACTCACCCCTTGGAATGATCAGGGACCAGAGGACTATAAGGGCAAACGGTTCTTGAAACGACAGGGAATGACAGATTGGGAGACGAAACTGTGGAATACCTCATGGGGTATAAAGCAATATACTGGGGTTCCTTCTGAACACAATGGTGCGCGATGGCACAATCTACACTTCAAGTATGAGCTCATCTCTGCAGCACCAGATGCTGTCGCAGATTGTATAGAAGCACTCGTCAATATCGTCAATAACCCGCTCTTGACATTAGGAAAATCAGGTGGGCTCCGCTTCTCTTGTAGAGTCCGAGATTATCTGCACCCTAATACAGAAGAAGCGAAACTATACATCTACAAAGATATCCAGAAAGAAGAAAATATCCATCAACGTACCGTGTATCTTGAGGTATTTGGTGAAGAAGGACATAACCGCTGGGATGCCCGCTATGAAATACTTATCGGAACCCTATTAGAACCACCTGTCGTTGACAAAGAAGTACTCTTCGCTCCCATTGATGCACTCCGTGCTAAACTCCACCGACCTGTTCTTGATAACACTGAGGGGAAACAGATCATTACTCGTATACCCTTATCTCTCGGTTCAGAGAACCTTGATCTTGCAAAAGAAGCTCTTTTACAACGTGGATTTTCTTATATTCGGCAAGACGACGATGTTCACCACTGGGCAAAATCTGAAGAAACGGATAGTACCAAAAAGGTATTACTATCCGAAAGCGAAGGCATCGTATGGATACGAGCATCTACGCCTCACAGTGGACTGCCGACTCAACCTACACCTATCACACATGTTTGGGAGGATACAGGTATTTCCTTCCTGATAGATGATGAGAATTCTCCAATTCTCGGTAAAATAGAACAGGTTCAAAAGGATGAACTCAGTCCATTGGCAATAAAACGTCCTACGCCTGTCTTAGAACAGGATGATAGTACTGGAAAGGCTGAGATACTCCAAAGGGATGTGTTTCAGATTGAAGACGTGTTTGACCAAGGCGTTCGTATTCTTGGAATCATTACTGGCATAGGACCGTGGGACAAACAAGCGGAAGAAACCTATTTCCGTAGCGGTGGTGCAATTACCGTAAATACGCCAGATAAGCAAATGGCAGAGGGGGCGGAAAGATATTTTCAGGAGCAGAATATGCCATCGGTTATCTACTGGAAACCCCGAACATACCGCTGGAAAAAAGTCAAAAATATACCTGTACAGGAACGTATGAATGCGCCATTTCAATATGGAAACGTCTGTGAAGACGCAGAAAGATGCAACGTCCTTGAGAAAAAAGGCGGGAACCCCAGTGAAAGCATCTGTCCACAGTGTCCCGTCTATACAGCGTGTCAGCAACACGGATACTTATCGCAATTTACCAGATCACAAAATGCCAATGTGCAGATGTTGACAATCCCACAACTGTTTTTTGACCCACAATACACGGATTTGGTTGAACAGATACTCAAACGGGAAGACGAAACCGAACGGTTATGTGTTATCAACCAACAGCGAACACATAAGTTTTTCCTTGAATGTAAACTCCCAAGGAACGTTATAGAGGAATGGATTAGGAATTGGCAAGGCTTCGAATTAGGGAACTTTGCCAAGACATTGCTCAGTGCATTGGACATTAAAAACAAACTATATGAGGATGCTGTCAAGGGTATCCGTGCAGGTATGCAAACCTTTGAATGGCAAGAAGAGAAGATTATTCAGCAGATGTGCCAAGTAGCTGTTCCATCTAACGAAACCGTTAGGGAACCGATGTCAATGGCACAGGCTATTGCGTTAGGTATCTTGAACATAGAAACTATTGACAGTATTCAGCAGTTTCCAACTGTTTGCCAGCAGCAAGAGTGGACATATTGGCACCAGCTTAAACGATTCTTTACATATTACAAAAGGGACGCTGACGCACCGATCCGTTGGGATGGTGAAGTGCTGCGATTTTGGGTGCCACCGGTGCTGCACACGGGTGTCAAACGACTTTTATTGGTATCATCTGTCTTTTCTGATGAACATCTCCACAGCGTATTCCGCGATGAGAACCTACAGACACATTGGACTGAACCGATACCGTGGAGCCACGGAAGCCGAGTCTTTCAGGTGCGAACAGGTACATATCCATCAGAAACCATTCTCGATTATAACAACTGGAATCAGGTCAGACTCACTGAAACAGGACAACGATTCCTGCGGGGCATCCAAGCAGAGATTGAGGCGGACTTGAATGTTAAACACGGCATTATAACAAATAAAGATATTGCCAAACGTCTGGACACTATTGCAAAGAAAATCAACGTATGTTTTGTAGAAGATTTCCGGAAGGTCAGAAGGTCAGAAACTATATCTGAAACTGCGGATGTTATTTGGGTGATTGGAACCCCAGCTACCACTACTGCTATATGGAAACGCGGACAGATGTTGTTTGGGAACAGTCAGGAACCGCTTTCTTATGAGAACGATATAGAATCTAACAAATACAAGGACCAACGACTCCAGAGTATTTACGAGCAAGAGGTAATTTATTCCCTCACTGATATTGTTTTAAAGGCTGACTTGGATCAATTGACAGATAGACGGATAGTGTTGATCGCTGGCGTATCACTTCCAAACATTACGAACAGACCCGAAACATCAATCTTTGATTGGGAAGATTTTGAGATTGCTGGCGGATTAGATAGACTTCCTGAGATTATCGCCATACGAGAACGTTTTGAACAGGAACGGGAAAACCTAACCGCTGACTCCAGTAGAGAAGAGGTGCAACGGGTACTGGGATGTTCACCAAGACAAGCCAATCGAATCTTGCAGCGGCTTAGAGGTGGCAATATTCAACGTAAGACTTTCCGAGAGCAAATTCTTAGACTTCTCACAGATGGTGAGAAGAAGACAGCCGAAATCACCTCTGCGATTGACGGTCACCCAGAAGCAATCATACACGAACTCACACGTCTTGTAGAGTCAAATGAAATCGTGAGACTTCGCCGAGGGGTATATGCTTTACCGGAAGCTAGGTAAAGCTACAATTAGAAATGGTATCAGTTAAATACACCACGTAAAATTGTCGTTAATGGACTCTCGGTTATTTCATAAAGATACACTCTGTTCCCATTGTCATCAATTACATGTAGTTCTATTAGACTGTCCAGATATTTTGGATAATCAAATTCCACTCTTGCTTTTTTTTCACCTTGCAACGTCAAGACATCCTGCAAAAAGTCTGTGTATCCTTTGTCAAAAGTCCTCCATTCTGTTTCGTTTTCCGTAGGGTCTACCTTATCTTGAAAACCTGGTGGAGGATTATCACTATAAGATATTGCTAACAAACGGACTTGAGATATACCGTCAGTGTCCTCCAGTTGAAATCGGAGTTTACCTCTAAAATGTGAGATGTCTTTAATTATTGTTTTCTTGTCAAAAAACACCTGTTTTGAATTAAAGAATCGGGTACTGTTTAACCATTCTGCACTACTCTTTGACAGATGTTTCGCCTCTATACTGTTTGACATCAAATAAGAAGGGTCTCTATAATCTCGGTGTAATCCGAATTGTTTTCCAAACTTTTGTGCAAGTTTATGCGTTGCGTATCTGTTGAGGGGTGTCTGAACTATAATATGTCCCCCCTTTTCTCTAAACATAGATCCATTTAGGAGATGTTTCCTATTTCGCTGTCTTTCTCCTAACGCTTCTATCATCTTTTTCAAATCGGCAGCTGTTAATTCCTTTTCATCAGTTTTCTTTTCATCAGTTTTCTTTACACTACTTTTTTCTAAGATGATGAAATAGAGATTGTTAGATAACTCAAAACGTTGTTCAATTTCAGTAAGCGTTCTTGAGGAATCTCTACGATAGTAATCATCGGTTGTACTACCTTCAAATAGGAATACTTTTGAGGTACCATCACTATTTTTTTCAAAATCAAAAGTTTTTCTTCCGAGTCCGTGTCGCTCCATTTCATCTGCAAAAAATGTTTGGACATCCTTAAGCATCTTATCAATACGTTCCGGTATATCTGCTTGGGGTTGAACGTCAGTAGGCAAGAAGTATATCGGTACTACAACGTCTTGTATGGCACTACGTTTTACAGGTAAATAGTCTGTTATATCCCAGACACGAATCACACCATCATTACCACCAGCGGCGATAAAGTTACCATCCGCAGAGACATCAACACATTTTACCCAATCTGAATGTCCATCTATTGATGCGATAAGCTTACCATTTTCCACTGACCAAATTTCAATTTCATTTTGACCTCCACTGATAATAGTTTTTCCATCTGGAGCAAATGCCAGATCGTAGACGTTTTTAGTAGGAATAGTGTTATAGTTCTGCCAATCGGGAGGATAACACAATCTTATATCTTTATCATTATCTGCAATTGCAAGTATGAGATTTTGCGAATCAGGTGAAAACTGCAATGCCTCAATCCGCCCATACTTTTTATCTATGACATTAATGGTATTCTTTTTCATGACTTGATTCCCATCTATATGCCAGATATTAACTTTGTCACTGACTAATTCTGTTGTTGCTATTAGTTTTCCATCTGCAGAAAATGTATGTTCTTCTTCAAAGTTCTTTCCTTCCAACGTGATGGTTTCTACAGGTTGTGTTGGATCGCTGATATTCCAAAGTTCTATGCCGAAAGTTTCTACCGCTAATAGATTCCCATCTGGTGAAAATACAGCATTATCTCCTGACGTCCGTAGAGAACCAATAAATTCTTCTTTTGCCATATCCCATAGTTTTACACTTGCATCATAATCCCAAGAATTGGAGATAGCGAGTATCTTTCCATCTGGGGAAAATGAGGCTGCATTGCCTTTGAACTCAGCTATGGGGTTAGTTGGGTTGTTGATATCCCATAGTCTGATAGTTTTTTTAAAGTCTTTATCGTAGTCGGTACTTACGACTAAATTGGGGATTGTCGGTGAAAATTCAACTGTTTCTAATTTTCCTTCTGGGATGAATTCAGCGATGATTTTAGGTTTTTCAGGTATTTCTGTTACAGCAGCGAATTTGTGTCGGATTTCATCTGGTATCTCTTCAGTTCTCGGGGTTTGTGGTGGAGGATTATCTGTACTTGGAAAATACTCCTTTAGCAACTTTTCGGTGTCTTTATTTTGCTGGTTAATCTGAATAATTACGAATACAAATCCGAATAGGATTATACACCCGACCAAGAACAAGGAGATGAATACTTTGAAGTTCATATTTTTAACCTCGGTTAAATGACGTTGAGAGTGTGACTAAACTCAGGATATTTGCAGACTGGACAAAAGATAACTATTTTGTAGATTATATACGACTTACTATAATGATGTCAAATGAATTGATAAGGAAATCACACCTACTGGATTGGGAACATCCTTAAATAGATGTGATGTAACCAAAACTTTACACACCTATCGGACTGTCGGACAGGAGAAATTGAGATTAATCTTGAAATCTGTTATACTGTGTTCATCTAAACTGTTCATCTAAACTCCAACGAAAGGAACTATAACCCCTATGGCAAAACAACCGAATATTTTATTTTTAATGACAGATCAGCAGCGATTTGACACTGTCCGATCACTTGGAAATCCTGTCATTCAGACACCCGCACTTGATAGACTTGTAGATGAAGGTACAAGTTTTACCTCTGCGTATTGTCCATCTCCTGTCTGTGTCGCTTCACGATGCAGTTTTCTACTCGGACAGTGGCCCCATGAAACTGGATGCACGACCAATTCAGCGATGCCACAAGATCGACCTTCAGTGATGGAACTACTGAACGAAGTCGGATATCAGACGCACGGAATCGGTAAGATGCACTTTACACCGCAAGGACGAAAAATGTGGGGATATGAAACCAGAGATTTCTCTGAAGAAGGTTCAGGCCCAGATGATTACACCGAGTTCATACAGGAAAATGGATATGACCATATCATTGCTCCCCACGGAGAACGGAGTGAGTATTACTACATACCACAGCAATCGCAACTTCCCGAACGCCTGCATCATACGCAGTGGATCGGTGATGGAACTCTTAAGTTCCTTTCACAACGCGATACGAACCGTCCATTTCTATGTTGGAGCAGTTTCATTAAGCCACACCCGCCTTTTGAATCGCCTGTGCCGTGGAACAGACTTTACCGAACAGTAGAAATGCCGCTGCCCTTCCTGCCACCAGACTATGAACATCTGCATACTTATTGGAACCGTCATCAAAACCGATACAAATATCGGGACCAAGGCAGAGATATGAATCTGCTTCGGACGATGCGGGCTGCCTATTACGCCGCTATATCCTTCATAGACTATCAGGTTGGACGTATCCTGGAATACCTTGAAACGGAAGGTGAGTTGGATAACACACTCATCATTTTCACATCTGACCATGGGGAATTACTCGGGGATTATGACTGTTATGGGAAACGTTCCTTCCTTGATGCTGCCGCGCGTATTCCGCTGCTGGTGCGTTATCCGGAACGATTTGATGCCGATGTACAATGCAATACACCAACGAGTCTTGTTGATGTGCTTCCTACCAGTCTTAAGGCAGCAGGATTGACACCTCACGACGAACATAGCGGTGTTGACCTTGCTGACATTGCATCTGGCAATGCTGAACGCGATGCAATTATTGGACAATTAGCAGGTGAAAGCAGAGGGTTGTATACTCTTATTACCTCCGACTATAAATACATCTATTCTGCTGCTGACAGAAAGGAGTGGTTATTTAGACGCCTGGAAGGAAAACTGGATGAACGTAGTCTCGTAGGTAATCATGCCTACGGTAGTACGGTTAGAGAATATCGGGAAAGATTGATTAATTGGTTCCAGGAGGATGGTTACGAGCAGCCGCTTGATGAAAATCGTTGGAAGGAATTTCCACCACCCGATGAACCTGAGAACCCGGATGCAGGTCAACTCTTCCAAGATGGCCGTTCTGCAAGCGATCAGTTCCCACCGGGATATTCTCCACATATTGATTTTGCAAGAAGGAGATGATACTACGAACGGGTGTTTGATTCCAAGTTATACAATACTATGGATTGCACATGTCTTTCAACAAGGCATCCCGTTTCGTTCCACTCGGCAGATATGCCAAGATTAGTCCGTCAACCGGTAGATTACGATCCGCGACAACACCTGTGCATCGTTCTGCGGTCAAGCCTTTAGACATGAACAGATAGAAAGTGTCTTTGTGCCAACCCGGTGTCGTGAAAAAGTTACCTTGTCCTTTTGAGATAACAAGGTCAGCATCCAAGAGGACATTGATGAATTCGGGTGTAGCATTATAGAGATTAGTGCCAATTGTCTTTGCACCTGACGACATGAGCGTGACAGCACCGTCCTGAATAGCCTGTTGAATTTCTTCAAATTGCGGATAACTCGTTATCTCATGCAAATCTGCTAATGTCACATCGTTGCTGGCGTTATCCGCTTTGCCGACAATACAGAGTTGATGTCCGTATTGTACCAGTTCCTGAACGAAGGCGACATCAAAGATGATTTCACCATCGTTGTCAGCCATCCAGACAATATGTTTAGGTTGCGAATCAATGACCAACTCTCTGAACAGTGCATAACAATCAATAGCGAAAGGTGTTTCAACAGCTGCGCGTAACGCCTCAGAAAAATAGTCAGGATTTGCATTTACCTTTTCCACAACTCGCGCGCTGCTGTAGTCAATAACATTACCCGCAACAACGAGTTTTAACCGTGTCAACCATTCGTCATTCCAAAATTCTGGTAGGAGTTCAAGTGCTGTTTTACGTGCCTTCAGTTTGTCAGCATGGTATGGATTTGGATTTCCTGTCTGTATTTTTACCATCTCAAAAATACTACCCCAAAGTTCTTCGGGAGTAAGCGATTCAATAAGGAAATCACCATTTAAACGCCGCATATCTAACAATGTATTTACTGCTGTAGAAACATCTGCTTGCAATTTCTCATTACGTGTGGCACGCGGTATCAATTCTGACGCGCTATGTGAACTTACATGCTCACGCAAGTTGTCCCAATCAGGCAAATCCTTCTTATCACCAAAGGTATAGACCCCAGGACTATAGTCCGAAGGCACAATCTGATGGAATAGTGAACGGTGGACACCAAGCGGTGCTTGCTGGAATGGAACACCGATCTTTTGGTCTGAGAGTTTTATTTCTGAGGGAATCACAGTCGCATGTGCTTGAATATTCGACAATTGAACTGCTGAACCGACTACGGTAGAGTCAAGAGTGCTATTTGTGATAATGCTTTCAGTGGCAATGCCGATGATAGGTTCTGACAGAGTGGTTGGCAAGGTGTTTGATGCTATTGTGGTATCATGCGCGGATACATTTTGTAGACTTACTGAATTCCCTATGGACGTCTTGCCTGTTAATGTCACATTTTCGAGTCTACAGTAATCCCCTATTCGTACATCTTTTCCGATATGTATTTTTCCGATAAGATAACAGGCTGTCCCGATTTCCATTTTTTCATTTTCTAATGTTATCTGTGCAGCAGGATCAACACGGATTCCTTTCTGAACGAGTAAATCTCGTGTTTTTTGGTATAGGACAGCTTCACCCGATAACACGTTTGCCCAGCGATTCACACCTGATAACACTTCACAGCGATAGATAAATGCGTTTGTTTTCAATCCATCTTCATAGCAGTGTCGAATCAGGTCGACGTGATGGAGTTCATCTTTTCGGTTTGGATGGGGTTGTAACTGATTTATTCTTTTCAGCATTGCGCTTTTTCGAATGATAGTAATTCCTGTATTGGTATATGCTTCCCTCCGTTCCAATCGTCTCCACATCTCTTCTTTTTCATCAGTTGTCATATCATACCACTCTTTTGTCCCGACAAAATTTCCTTCTGCATCATAGAAGATACCCCCCTTATCTACGACTGTTTCGGGTATCTTTCCGCATAAAGTCACATCTGCGCCAGTAATAAAATGGGATAGCAGTGTTTGTGCAAAGATGGTTTTATCCAAGAAAGGTTCATCTCCGAATGCTACACCGATCCACTCTGCGTCAGATTTACGAAGTTCTGGTAATGCAGCTTTTAATGCGCCGCCTGTCCCGTTCATCTCTTCTTGAATACAGGTTATGGCATTTGTACCTAATAGGTGTTCAGGAGATTCTCTTTCAGCAATACGTTGTGCCATTTCTGGATTTATGACGATGATATGCGGCAGGTTTCCCGGTAGGAAACGTCTTGATAGTTGGAGCATATTCTGTTCGCCGAACATGATATCAAGTGTTTTGCTGATTCGTCCTGTAGGGTCAATACGCGTGCCTTTTCCAGCAGCGAGTACTACCCATTGGGGTGTCAAGTATTTTTCAAGGGAGTCTATTGGGATTGCGTTAAGGAGGGTTTCTAAGGAATCCCTATTTAGATCGGTTCCTACAGTTGTCTTATCAAGTTGGCAACCGAGGATGTTTTCAAGAATGCGTGCTGTATTTTCTGATATGCGCGCTAAGAATGTCTGCGCGTCGTTTTTCATTGCGTCATTCCTTTGTTTTTGTTCTTTTCAGTTGAAAGCGACCCGTTACTTCTGTATCAACATCTTACGCGTAGCAGTGAAATTGCCAGCGGTGAGGGTGTAGAAATATACGCCACTTGCGATTTTTTCTCCATTCTTATTCTTACCATCCCAAAAAGCTGCACGGTCGGGGTCTTGATAGATGCCGATAGGCTTATCTCCTAAATCTAACGTCCGAATCAACTTGCCATCTTCAGTCCAGATAGAGATACTCACATGTGCCGGTGATGCCAACTGATATGGAATCCACGTCTCAGGATTGAACGGGTTAGGATAGTTTTGGAATAGTTGGTTACGCTTTATCTGTCCGAGTGTGACGAGTTTCTTGCCGTGTGATTCAACGGAAAACGGCTCATCCCCAGGATCTTTGTAATTCCATAACAGTACGGTACCATCAAAACTCCCACTTGCGAGGGTGTGATTATCACTACTGAAAGAAACACTGCGTACGGATCCCTTATGTCCTTCAAGTTTGCGTAGATGCATCCCCTTATTTGCGTCCCACAACCGAATGTGTGTATCATCACTGCCACTTGCGATGATGTTTCCATCCGGACTAAAAGCGACACTATTGACGATATCTGTATGCTGATCAAGGGTGTGTAAAAGTTCCCCCGACTTTACATCCCACACCCTGACAGTGTTATCGCCATCAACTCTGTGTCCACTGCCACTTACGAGTTTATTTCCATCTGGACTAAATGCGATACTTTTGATATTAGCCGTATGTCCTTCATACGTGCGAAGGCGTTTCCCTGAATCAACATCCCATAGTCTGATGATATTGTCTGTCCCTCCATAAGCGATCATCTTGCTATCCGGACCAAAGGCGACACTATCAACGAACCTCGTCGCTTCCGCAATTCTAATGTGAAGTTTCCCTGTTCTTACGTTCCATATAGAGATGTCTGCTTCAAAACCTTCACCGCCGCATGCGACTAACTTGCCATCTGGACTAAATGCGACACAATCAAGCCATTTGCAATTCCCCGATCTAAATTTATGGATAACGTTTGTGGTGTTTACATCTAACAAAAAGATGGATCCTTGCTCAAACCCTACAGTTGCGATCATATCGCCATCCGGACTAAATGACAAGTCATAGACCGATCCGCCAGTCCTGGTAAGGGTTTTGAGTTTTTCACCCGTTTTTATGTCCCATAATTGGATACCTCCTCTATAACTGCCACCTGCGAGTATGCTACCATCCGGATTAAAAGAAACACTTCTGAACGAAATCGTATGTCCATCAATTGTACGTTTTTGTTTCCCCGAGCTGATATCCCACGTATAAATAGTAGAATCCCGGCTCTCACTGATAAGGGTGTTGCCATCTGGACTAAAAGATAGAGTGTCAACCCAAGTTGTGTGTCCTTCAAGTGTCTGGAGATGT
This sequence comes from Candidatus Poribacteria bacterium, assembly GCA_965205065.1. Classification (GTDB taxonomy): domain Bacteria; phylum Poribacteria; class WGA-4E; order WGA-4E; family WGA-3G; genus MSPOR6. The sequence continues at coordinate 2,305,977 of CBDBFT010000001.1, forward strand.
TTCCCAGTATTTGCGTCCCACAGATGGATGCCATCCCAACTCCCGCTTGCAAGGATGTTGTTTTTGGGATGAAAGACGATACTTGTAACTGAACCGCGGGGACCCTCAAGTGTTCGTAAGTATTCCCCTGTTTTTGCGTCCCACAGGAGGACGACTCTGTCTGGTGGTCGTTGGTGTTGCCCTGGATTTGTGCCCACGACGATTGGTTCAGTAACGGATCTATCATAACTTATACTTGCTATCATCGTCCAATCAGGACTAAATGAAATCTCCCAGGACACAATATTAGAAACCTTAAATGTATGTAGATGTTCGCCAGTATTTGCGTTCCACAACCGCGCAGTTTTGTCCGTGCTCCCAGTTCCGATAGTGTTGCCATCAGGACTAAAAGCAACACTGGAAACTCCATCTTGATGTCCCTCAAGTGTTTGTAGATGTTCCCCAGTATTTGCGTTCCACAACCGCGCAGTTTTGTCCGTGCTCCCAGTTCCGATAGTGTTGCCATCAGGACTAAAAGCAACACTGGAAACCCCACCTTGATGTCCCTCAAGTGTTTGTAGATGTTCCCCAGTATTTGCGTTCCACAGCCGAACAGTTTTGTCCCCGCTCCCACTTGCGAGTGTATTACCATCAGGACTGAAAGCAACACTGTTAACCCAATCTGTATGTCCAGTGTATAGGTCAAGTTCTTCTCCTATTTGTGCATCGTATATCCAAATGCCGATTTCGGATGGAAAAGCGAATTTGGAACCATCTGGCGAATACGTAATATGACCCGTTATGTACCCTTTCCCAAACCGTGCTATCACATCATCGGGTAGACCCCATCTCGTATGGTCTTGTGCGGCGATTCTGTGTGTAGTCATGAGAGTTATGAGTAGTGTTACCATGATTGCGTACAGAATCTTTTTCATCGTTGGGACTCCTTTAAGTTGAAAAGTTCCGTAATATTTCCTTATTTTAGCATAGATGTTCGTTGAACGCAAGTTTAAAGAAGATGTCTAAAAATTCAAATTTTTTGCTTTACAAAATATCAGAAGTCATATTGAGTAAAACCTATAAATATGGTAAAATAAAGATCGTTGATGCATAATTTGAGTGCAAACATTTTCATTGAAGTCAATGGACATGGGGGTTTAAGTATTCTATTGACACTTATTCCATACCTGAGCCAATAAAGATATATAAGTTTAAATGTATGTCCTATTTTTTATGAGAGGTTCTCTTATGACTGACACAAATGAAAAACAACTGAATTTTAGTAGTCTTCCGAAACAAGTTTCCCTTAAGTTTTTTAACCGGTATATTAAACCTCATTTGTCAACAAGGAAGAAAGGTCCAAAACCTAAAGTATCTTCATATAAGACATTTAATTACATCCTCTATGTTTTACATACAGGTATACAATGGAATCAACTCCGGCCACGGCGTAACGAAATCCATTGGTCTAATGTCTACAAATGGCATAATCGGTGGTCAAAAGATGGTTCTTATGAGAAGTTATTTGAAGCATCTGTTGAACATCTTCTTGATACTGATCAACTTGACACATCTTGTTTACATGGCGATGGTTCAAACACCGTCGTAAAAAAAGGGGGAATGGCACCGGTTACTCAGGACACAAACATCAAAAAGGTGAAAAAGAGTTGACTATCACCGACAATAAAGGGTTCGTCATTGGTCCGATAACTGTCAGTCCGGTGAACAAACATGATACAACACTTTTGCCTGAAGCATTGTCCGAATTCATCTCCTTCAGTGATCGCATTGGAATGGAACTTGAGAGTTCCGCTCTAACGCTGGATTCCGGTTTTGATTCCAAGTTGAACCATAAGATTATCAAAGAACAAGGTCTGATCCCAGTGATCTATCCGAACAAACGGAATACTAAAGAACCTATCGCTATCGCTCGCAAGTTTCGGTGGTTTAGAAAAGATTTATACAAAGAACGATATAAAGTAGAGCGAACTTTCGGGTGGCAAGATACCTATCGGAGACTCGCACTTAGCTACGACAAACTCAAAGAAACCCGTTTAGGTTTTCGTAATTTAGCATATTCAATGATAAATTTTCGTGTGACTTTTAACAACTCTTAGATGTTACTCGCTATGACTTCTCAGAAAAATGGTATTATGCTGAAGTAATCAACACATCATAATATCAACCGACATATTATGGCAGTTTCCCTATAACGAGAATACAATTTTGGCATGATTTTCTTATCCTTTGAAGTATAAATAATCATTTACAACTTAACCTAAATTCTTATCTCTTTCTCTTTATGTGGGAATAATCTTACTTTAACATTTTGATAACTCTAACATTCTATAAGGAGACACTATTATGAATATGAAACGTTTTCACTATTTTGTTCTAACAATCGTGTTGGGTTTAGTCTTTAGTCTGCCAACCTTTGTGTATGCTTTAGGCGAAGCAAATGTCAAAGGCGGACCTTTGAAAGAAAATGAACTCTTCACGACTTTTCCTGGTCAAGTCACTGAAGACCATTCTGGATTTACAACATGGATACGAAAATGGTATGGGCCAGATGGTAACTATACAAACAATGGCAACGAAGCAAATCATAGTAATGAACTAATTGATCTTGGAACTAACGGTAAACTAACGGAGGTGGAACTCTCTACAATTGATGGTTTGCTGAAGACGAAAAATGAAGTGACAGAGATTCAGTGGGATGATGCACACGGTGGAACTCGTGCCTGGACAGTTTTTGAACTTGAACCTACAGACGGAAACAATATGAACAGAGGGGGTCCTGCAGACAGTATTGATACGTACGGACTTATCGTTTTAGACGCACCCAAAGCGATGACATCTGTTATGTCACCTGCTCACGATAACTATGGACAGATATGGATAAACGGAGACAAATGGTACAATCATCCAACATGGACAGGTGCAGCACAACAAGTTCACTATAATGTTGAAGTATCCTTACAAAAAGGAGCAAATGTGCTGCTTTTTAGAGTAACTGAAGGCGGTGGTAGTGCCTATATGAACCTACATTTTGACGATGCAACACATGAGACGGTTGATATCTATCCGGATAAAGCTACGGATAAAGCAAGTTTCTTTAGAGAAATCGAAGGTGTCCTTCCTGTGGAACCGAGAGGAAAAATTACCACAATATGGGCAGACATTAAGAGAAAATAATAGTAGACTGTCAATATGTCACGATTGTTGCTGATTCGTTTGGCATTTCGTGATTACTCACTTTCGGTTGTCAGATTTATTGAAATCCTTTAACGCGCTTTTAACTTCATCGTCTAACGTTTCCGCCGTGAGACTGTCGTCAAAAGGGGATATTCCGGCTTCATACATCAATTCCGAGAGATCCCATCGCGAAATGTTTAGCAGTCGTGCCGCTCTACCAGCACTGATGTCACCTTGACGCAAAAGTTCAAGTATAAAAGCTTCTCGTGCTTTGCACTCAGCTTCACCTTTGTGTTGTAGTAAGACCTCATCAAGCGGTAATGTAAATCGGACTTCAACTTCTGTTTTTGGCATGCGTGCCCCTCAGTTGTGTCTAATTTTCTATAAGAAACCTTTTATCAATTGCTTTTTTCAGAAATATCGATTAACGTAATCACACGAAAATATTTGTCAATGTTGTGAGAAAACCAGACAACACGGGTTCATCTGATAATTCACAGATTCCTTCAAACTGGCGTTTTTCTTCAAAAAAAGCATTATAGATGACGAGATTGTCCCCATATATTCCCATTGTTACCATGCCTTTATCTGGGTACCATCCAACACTAAGGCTGCCATCTTCAGCCCAACCAATGTCTGGCATAGGCATCTTGCAATTATAAAGAATCTCTAACAAAACAAGCGCGTCATGATAGGCAGAATCCGGTACAGGGTCAATCTCGTTATCCAAGGCATAAGCGTTCTCAGATTCTTGTCGGATGTCGTCTAATTCGCGTTGCACCTGTTTCCGAAACAGCACTTTGTCTGATGGAAAATGAGAAAATCCGACTTCGTTATTCATCCTCATCTCCTTTTAACTCTGCAAGCAGAGCCGCTGCAATGTAGTCGTCGTGGCGTTCACCGATGTCGGTCACATCACATTCCAAAGTTCCCAGCAATGCGATGAGTGGATCCGGATGGTCTTTGTATGCTCCTTCAACTACGCGTATCTCCGCGCGCAACGCGTTACCAGCATCTTTGATGCGTTCTTCTAAATCTGTCACATCACATTTAAGAGTCCCCGCCAATGCCAAAAGCGGATCAGTTTCCTGTGTTTCCTCAGATACATCCGTGTTGTTTTGTATTTTATCTTGTGTCATACTAATAGTTCCTTTTGCTCACGTATTCCCTTTTACTATATTTTTGTGAGACGTTCTCCGATGAAACGCAGGACTTTTTTCACGTTGCCCGGTTCATTCAACGTGTCCGGCTTGGGTGTGGTGGTAGCGTATGAAGCGTGCGGATCCAGTCTCTCCTTAAAACGATAATGTAACAGTGGTATTTTCAGCCGTTTCATAATATGGAGATGGCAGTCCCATTTTATGCATCTCTTGACGCATTTTTTCTGTTCCTTCTCTCAATGCACGTACTAAAGGCTGTCCACGGTCATTTTTCATTAGGCGCATCCATTCAACAATTCTTGGATTACGGGGAACACACTCAAGGGTAATATCAACAAGATTGAAGTGCTGTGGAACTTCCTGAAGAATGCTCCCTGGATTTTCCACTACTAATTTATCCTTATAAGCAGTACAGCGAATCGGTGTGTTAAATGTATAGTCCCTATGAATAACAGCATTCACCAGTGCTTCGTCAACTGCTACATAAGGATATTCAGGTTCATCTAAGTTTTGAAAGAGAACAGAATCTTTCAGAAATGTCCGGAGATTACGGATAACGTTTGGCAGTGCCCCATCAAAATCTCTATCAAGGATTGTGTCTGCCTTGTTTGCCAAACCTTCATCACAAGTGTCATATTTTAATACTTTCACGAATGCATTTTTAAAACGTTTGTGAGGATTTGAAGTGAAAAAGAGGTAACCTGCATTCGTAAAGGCATATTTGCCATTTTCTTCCTCTTTAATGAGTGCTCCCGTTTGGTATAGGACTTCTTCAGTATTATGGTTGTACTGAACACCTCCCGTTTCAAGAAAAGCCTTCTTAAATTCTTCAACCACCCTTTTGTCAAGTTCATTCGGATCGTAGGGACAGCAGTAAGAATACTCAAAATTAACAACCCTTTTATCCCGTTTTAATTGTTCTCTATATAGATCTGTCAGTGCGACGCATTCTGTACCAACTCTTATCCATGCTTCAGGGAAATTTCCCACTGTTTCGCAGATTGCATCCTTTGTCCAGGGCGTATAAAGAAAATGTAATCGTTTTCCTCCAGAATTTGGTATCTCAACATCTTCCATCTGTGTAGCATGACTTTTTAAACCATCCATAACTTGTAAGATTTTTTTCATCGTTTGTTCTTGAACATCCTGTGTGCCTTTAATGGTGCCATCATCAGCGATCCCAAGTACCAAAAGTCCTCCCTTGCTTCTCAAATTCGCAAAAGCAGAAATGGATTTCTTAATTTGATCTTTAAGATCCATTATCTGTTCACTGGTGTTCATCAATGCTTCTTTCCGCTCAAAATACTGCCCTTTAAAATTGGCAGACTGAAGAAACTCAACATATTGTAAAGGGTGATCAAAAACATCTTTTGGTGTTGGCATTTTCGAATCCTGCTTTAGTGTGTTTTGAAATTGCGGTAAATCAGTTATCGTATGTGCACAATTTTAACACAAAATGCAAGCGACTTCAAGGGTTTTGGATTGTAAGGGGGTGTAAAGTTCTGGTTCAGACAAGCACCAGGATAAGAAATCCTTCCATTAATTGATTTCCATTACAGCATATTCAAGTGTTTCTGCCTAATTCTGTTTGGATATTCTGAAACAGTTCCAATGCAGTCTGTAAATTCTGTGTGATTTCTGTGGCTAATATATCAGGCGTGGGAAGGTCTGATATATCTTCAAGTGAGTCCTCTTTTAACCAGAAGATATCAAGGTTAGCGTGTTCTCGCTTGGTAAGTTCTTCGTAACTGAATGCATGAAATCGTTCCGTTTCAACGCGTTTGTGCCTGTTTTCTGGGTTATAGACATTGACGAAATCCTGTAGATCACTTTCGCGTAATGGATTTGTTTTGAGGGTAAAACGTTTGTTTGTCCGCAGGTCATAAATCCAGAGTTTCTGTGTCCACGGTTCCTCGCGTGCAGGACGTTTGTCAAAAAAGAGAACATTTGCTTTTACACCTTGCGCGTAGAAGATACCCGTAGGTAATCGCAACAACGTATGCACATCAAAAAGTTTTAACAGTTGCCGCCGAATCGTTTCACCCGCGCCCCGTTCAAAAAGCACGTTGTCAGGTAGCACCACAGCGGCACGACCATCTCCCTTTAAAATTGTTTTGATGTGTTGCAGAAAATTGAACTGTTTATTTGATGTTGTCGCCCAAAAATCATCGCGTTCATACGTGTGGGATGTACTGCTCCGTTTTTCGCCATCAGTGGTGATTGTAACACTACTTTTGCTACCGAACGGTGGATTTGTCAACACCATATCGTAGCGAGTCCCTGGATCTTTGCCGAGACTGTCATTGGTTGCAATTGGACTTTCCTCTCCATCAACGCCGTGCAGGTATAAATTCATAACACAGAGTCGGACGACATTATCAACAATGTCTGTGCCAGCGAAGGTGTGAAATCTAAGGAATTCCTTCTGTTCCCAGGGCATCGTACTGCCGTAATTATCTGAGATATACTCATGTGCAGCGAGGAAAAAACCGCCTGTGCCGCATGCAGGATCACAGATCGTTTTCATCGGTTTAGGTTGCATCACTGCAACGATTGCTTTGATGAGTGGACGGGGTGTGAAGTACTGTCCTGCACCGCTTTTGGTATCCTCAGCGTTCTTTTGTAAAAGTCCCTCGTAGATTGTGCCTTTGATGTCTGCATCCATCGCACTCCAGTTTTCAGCATCAATGAGTTTGATAAGCCGTTGTAAGTGTGCTGGTGTCTGAATCCGATTTTGCGATTTTCGGAAGATAACACCAAGTAATCCTTTCTCCTTACTCAATTCGCCAAGGATTTTGACATATTGATTCTCTAACGCAGCTCCACTCTCTTTGAGTAGACTTTCCCAATCCAAACCAGCAGGTATCTTAGTTGATGTGTTCGTAGGCAATTTGCGCTGTTCGTCAGCGAGTTTTAGGAAAAGCAGGTATGTGAGTTGTTCAACGTAATCTCCGTAACTGACTCCATCATCTCGGAGCACGTTACAGAAATTCCATAGTTTTTGAACAATTGTTGCTGATTCGTTTGGCATGTGTGTATCTCAATTTGATCGTACTGAAATCATATCTTTTCTGGTAGAACAACTAATTTACTGGCACGAGCAAGTTTGGTTGCAATTCTCTGACACGCTAATCTATCCGCGGGAAATGGTGTGATATTGGCGTGCCTTTCATGGGGTTGCATATCTGGTATGACCTTCAATTTATTCTTATAGACGTCCCCCGCTGAAATGTCAGCCCTGGCTTTTATAAACCTGCCTTCTGTTTGAACATGCACTCGACCAATTTCCCATACTTCACCATCAGGGATTGTTGAAATACGATATACTGACAGACTATCACTATATGTAGGTGGATCTTTACTGACTTGAGGGGGCATAAACGCCCTGAATTTTACTGTTTGATTTCCGCGCGCAAAATGTTTAGAAGAAAAGATGAAACGGGTGAGAATCTCATCATGTAAAATATCATTCATATTATGGATTTTCTCGGAACAGAATAGGTAGCGTTGCTAAAAAACTCGGTAGGAGAATTGTGTCAGACAACGGGCACGTCCCCGCAATTTCATGCTGATCATCCAAAACTGTAACGAAGGCAACAAGATTGTCTCCATAAAAACTCATTGTTACTATACCATCTCCCGGTCGCCATTCCAACCCAATCCCACCGTCTTCTAACCACATCATGTCCGGCATCGGCACATCACGGGGTATCTGCTCAAGCAATGAAACAGTTTCATTGTAAGCTGATTCTGGTGCAGGAGAAACATCCTCAGCCACTGCACAAGTTTCATTAATTTCCTCTCGGATTTCGTCTAATTCGCGTTGTACAAGTTTCTTAAACAGCACTTCATCTGCTGGCGGTACAAGGAGGTTGTGTTCTTTTAGTCCAATTTTCATACTATTTCACCTACGCAAGTTTAAAATAAGTTGCCTAATATGCACTTATTTTAGCACAAACTAACATGAGAAGCGATACTTTTTTCTCGGAGGACATTACAGAAATTCCATAGTTTTTGAACGATTGTTGCTGATTCGTTTGACATTTTCGTGATTACTCACTTTCGGTTGTCAGATTCCTTGAAATCCTTTGTTTTACCCTGTGGATACCTCATGCAAACCCCTTATACCAAATCCTTTAATATTGGAAGAAAGTTAACAGGTAGGACTGAATCATTTAGGGCGCAAGTGCCCTTGACTCTGCGTTTATTCCCTAAAGACGCTCCGTAAACAACCTGATTATCACCATATATGCTCATTGTACCTATTCTCTTATTATCTTGCGATCGCCATTCAAACCCAATTCCGCCATCCATCAACCAACCGATGTCGGGCATGGTTACATTGTTATCAAAAAGTATTTCTAATAAGTCATAAGTGTCATCGTAAGCAGAATCTGGAACAGAATCAATTTCGTTTTCCAGGGTGCATGCTTCCTCAGATTCTTGTCGGATGTCGTCTAATTCGCGTTGAATATGCTTCCTAAACAGCACTCTATCTGCTAGCGGTACAAGGAGATTGTGTTCTTTTTGTCCAATTTCCATAATATGTCCTTAATTAGTACAGATTTTCGTGAAACGCAATATCTCATCTTGGAGAATGTCACAGAAATTCCATAGTTTTTGTATAATTGCATCGTTGGACATGGTATTCCTTGTATAGTGTTTAGTGGTATGTTAACTGTGTTCCGGAGGCATAACTAATTCACTGACAAGGGCAAGCTTTCTGGCTATCGCTCGACGAAGTTTCCTATCTTCTGTTTTATTTTCTTCTCTTTCAACTGGAAAACCGGTAATGTTTGCGTGTGCTTCATGAGATTGTGGATCTGGAATAACTTCAAGATTATTATCATATACATCACTGACGGACAGATCAGCTCTTGCAAGTACGGGTAATTCATCTGTCTGGACATGTTCCCAAGCAATTTTCCACACTTCACTGTCAGGAAGTTGAGAGATGCGAAATACAGATATATCTGTCTTCTTTTTGTGTGGAAGAAACGCTTGATGTCTAACTGTGTTGGGTTCAGTGAAATCTCGGTTGTAACGAATAAAACGGGTGATTTTCTCACACGGTAAAACATCCATGGAACAAATCCTTATTACAAGAGGTTTTTTAAAATTTTAAGAAAACCTTCTAATAGAACTGCATCAGACAAAGAACAAACGCCATCAACTTGACGGTTTTCTTGGAAAAAAGCACCATAAATCACATCATCATCACCATAGATTCCCATAGTTACTATACCATCCTTTGGTCGCCATTCAAGCCCGATGCTACCATCTTCTGCCCAACCGATATGTGGCATGGGGATATCGTAATTATAAAGAATCTCTAAGAGAACAACTGTCTGTCTATATGCAGAATCAGGGACAGGGTCAATCTCGTCATCCAAGGCATAAGCATGCTCAGCTTCTTGTCGGATGTCGTCTAATTCGCGTTGAACATGTTTCTTAAATAGCACTTTATCTGCTGGTGGTAGTGGGAGATCATGTTGCTTTTGTCCGGTTTCCATAGTGTATTACCTATTCTTAAGAATGACTACTTTATTTCAAGAGGCGTACAAAACCTGCTTGCTCAAAGTGATGATCCGCTGTCAATGCTTCAGTCAAGGATCGCTCCTGCATTATAATAAAACTGACAGCGTCAACGAGACTCCACTTTTTATCCAATCGCCTTGCAAGCAACTGCCATGCTTTTTCGTCTAATGTTTCGTCTATGTGGACGATTTCCACCCAATCTGCCGTACGAATAGCCTCAATGTAGTTTAAAACTGCCAAACGCTGCTGTCCACGTGAACTAAGTAAAACAATTAGTTCACTGAGAACGTAATTTGTCGTAATGACTTGCCTACTTTGTTGTTTCCACTGTTCTATCAATGAATATGCTTTCGCATGATGAAGGTCATCCTCCAGAAAAAAACTTGCCCATCCAGATGTATCTGCAAAGACCTCATTCATCCTCATCTCCTCGTAACTCTGCAAGCAAAGCAGCTGCAATATAGTCATCGTGACGTTCACCGATGTCAGCAACATCAGATTGCAGCGTTCCTGCCAAGGCGAGGAGCGGATCTGGATTGTCTTCATGTGCCCCTTTAACTACTCGTATCTCTGGCAACGATACGGTGTTGGACCCATCTATATCATCCCATTTAAGAGTTCCCGCAAGTGCAAGAAGCGGATCGCTTTCCTGTGTTTCTTCACCTATATCAACTGCATCTTGTTTTTTCTCTTTGGATTCTTGCATCCCTTCCAACTTATCACGCATTGATGACACTTGTTGCTGTAAATCTTTAATAACACCAAGTTTTTTATTTGCATCCTGCATCCACTGTTCTGACTTCGCAATGAATGTCAAAATATGCTCTCTAAATTCCTGATTGTTCATAAGATTCTCCTTCGGCATTCAGACAAATGGATACCTATTTTATGTCCAGGTTGTAACTCAACAATTTCTGTTCACACACGGTTATTTTAGCATAAGTCCGCATCAAATACAATGCTAATTTCCGATTTTCAACTTTCAATTTAAGAATAGCTTCAGTCGAGAGGTAAAGACAATTGATTTGCCGAAGATGTGCTTATCACTTTTGCCGTAGTCTTTTTCCGCTTCGGTTGCGGCTGTTCTTTTTCTTCTCGGATTTTCTCTAATAGGACACTTGCAGGTTCATCGTTTGGGTCTTGCGGGACAAGTTTACCAGAGAATGCATGCTTGAGAATAGACTGCCGCAAACGTTCCGCGCGTTTCAGTTCAGCATCAATGGTTGCTTCTGCTTCATCTGCGATTGAAAGATGCTGTTCAAGTTCAGAGACAATCTTTTTTTGTTCAATAAGTGGTGGAAGGGGAATTTGAAAAGTCTTAAGTTGATTTCCTGTTATTGCATTAAAAGTTGTTCCAGTACCCTTGCCTGCAATTTCATTTTCAAATCTACGCATTAAATAAAGGATAAAAAACGGCTGAATTCCATTCAAGCCTCGGATTGCCGCAAGTCCCCGTCCTACGGCAGATTTCTCTGGACATAGATTCGTAGGACCGACAGGTGCGCGAATAGAAATAAACACGTCATCTTTCTCAGCAATCTTTTTGGGAGCAGTGCACCATTTTCGAGGTGTAGGATAGAGTTTTCCGAATTCAAGTTTGCCTTGATAAAAAGGTAGTCCCTCTCCATCTGTGTTGTAAGTTGAGGAAGGAGGGGATTGCCCCAATATGATCTCACTGATTTTCTCTAATGTTGTCCACACCCATCCATCAGGAAACTCAGGTAAACCTTCCAGCTTAGAATTTTCCGAAACAGACATCGGTTCTAATTCACCCGAATACCCTTCGCGCCATTCCTTTGTCAACTCCCCCTCAAAAGCAGATTTAAGGAGTGATTGACGATACCGTTGCAACTGTGTTTGTGCTTTCTTTAGTGCTTCAACTGCTGTGTCTAATTGCGTAAACAATGTCTCTAATTTGGCTACGATGCGGCGTTGTTCTGATAGTGGTGGTAGTGGAATTTCCAAGCCAGCAAGTGCTTCTGTCCCTAACCGTAGTCTTCCTGTTGTTCCTTTCATTCTCGCGGTCAGCAAAGCACGGACATCAGGAGATAACAAATAATAAAAAAGGTAGAATTTATTACTGACACCTTCAATTTCACGAATTGGAATTACCTCAGTCGTTGCGATACCAAATGGCGTTGGCAATTCCTCAATAATACTCTGTTTCCCATTTTCAAAAGACGGTGTAATTTTAGCCAGAAGAATGTCCCCTGGTTCAAAATAAGTACCGCTACTGAGTTCGTTGGTTGGTTTGAGTCTAAATTCTTTAGAATATAATGTGGCAATTGGAATCAAACTCATCGGTACAAACGGCACTTCATTATAGTCAGAATATCGTAAGTTTTTTGGTTTTTTTGTAAATTTTGCAATCTCATTAAATCTTACTATCTGCCAATACTCAGGCAAACCTATCAGATCTGTGTTATTCACGTGAGTTCCCTTACTGTAAAGGATTATCAAAAACATCTTTTGGTGTTAGCATTTTCGGATCCTTCTTTGGTGTGTTTTGGAATTGCAGTAAATTAGTTATCGTATGTCCACAATTTTAGCACGAAATGTACTCGGATGCAAGTGTTTTGGATGGTATAGATATTCTCATTAACCCTTGATCCTTGACGTCAACCTTATTTTGGAATATACTTAAACAACATGCTGAACCTTTATAGTTTGATACTGGGAGATGATCTGATGCAGAAAAAAATACAAGCTGCACCGACAATAATCTATTCCGAAGTTGAACTTGCCAAGGCTATAGCAGAAATTGAACGTCTTCGTGCAGAGAAAAATGCTTGAAATTAAGAAACCAATTTCTCAGTGAGATCCTTTAGCATATCCTCCAAATCATCACCAAAGAGTTGAGTGGCTCTTGCCATACCGCCGCGTCGGGAGAAAGGTATGTACTCAAAATCGGTTATCCGAAACTCAAGTGAAGTGGCAATATGGTCTCGAATCATTTCAAGCCATCTGCGTTGTTCTGAATTGAAGTCTTTACCGTCTAACCAATCTTTAAAGTTTCTATTGACAATTGCATTAAACGTCTCCAGATTAAGATTATACCCCATAGCAAATCGCACCAGGGATATGATGTCTGTCCGTTGTTCCGTATTACCTTGAACGTTCTCAGGGAAACGTCTTTTGTAAGTAAACCATAATGACTCACGACTAAGACTGCTGGAATGTTCGTGCAATGCTTCTTCCAGATCCTTTAAGTTGTCTTCAGTTAGTGTGGCATGTGTTCCTGATCGTTCACACAAAATTTGTAATGCTGGCAGTTCATCCATGTGTTCATGAAGAAACCGCTTGAAGACGTGAATAACATGAATAGTTTGTGTGAAACTCTCAGGCTCAAATCCGGTTTCAATAACTCGGTCTATGCTTACATCGTCAATGAGTTGGTTAGGGTCTCTTTCTCGTGTTCCGTTTGGTTCAGGAGCGGGAGGTTCGTCTGGCCGTGATTGTGAATCAGTTTTCACAGATTTACACACACCGACAGCATCAACTATAATGAAATGCGTTTTTGCAGGCGCATCGCCTGTGACAGATCGTAGGTCTTCAGGCTTAATAGTACGCACACCGCGTCCCTTCATCTGCTCAAAATACCCACTTGACCGCACAGAACGCATAAAAAACAAGCACTCAAGCGGTTTAATATCGGTCCCGGTAGAAATCATATCAACGCTCACAGCAATTCGGAAAATCGGGTCTGTGCGGAAACTTCTGATCAAATCCTCAGGTCTATCACTTCTGTAGGTAATCTTTTGGCAGAAATCATCACCTTTGTTAAATACCTCCCGAACAATTTTGACAATATCCTCGGCGTGTGAGTCATCTTTTGCAAAGATAAGCGTTTTGGGAACAGTCTGTCTACCGGGAAAAAGTTCTTTAAATAGAACATCTTTGAAAGTCTGAATTACTGTGCGAATCTGGTCCTCGGCTACAACATCCCGGTCTAACTGATTTCCTGTATATGCTTCATCTTCTTCTAACTTCTCCCAGGAAAGTTTCCGAGTTTCTTTATCCCGTTTTGCAATATGACTCCCCTTTTCAACTATGCTTCCGCTTTCCGTAATTTCGGTTTTAATCCGATAGACGTAATACCCGACATTTACTTTGTCTTCAATAGCCTGTTCGTGGCGGTATTCATAGACAAGATTCTGATTGAAAAAATTGAGCGTTTGTGAATATGGCGTTGCAGTAAGACCGAGAATGAAAGCGTCGAAGTATTCCAACACATGCCGCCACTTACCGTAGATAGAACGGTGACATTCATCAACGATGATGAGGTCAAATGTATCAATAGGAACGTTTGGGTTATAGACAACTTCTTGCGGTGGTGCATCTTCTGTCTCTTGTTCAAAAGCGGAATTTTCCTCATCGTCCGATTCATAGTCGGATTCACCTTTTAACATTGAGTAAAGCCGTTGGATAGTCGTAATACAGACTTCACTTACTTCGTCAATAACGTTGCTGGTGAGGTGTTGAACAATGTAGAGTTCAGTAAATTTCCTGCCATCATCAGGGGTTGTGTAATTTTGAAATTCACGCAGTGCTTGTCTACCGAGATTGTTGCGGTCTACCAGAAAAAGAACCCGTTTAACGTTAGCAAATTTGATGAGTCGGTATACACTGCTGACAGCGACATAAGTTTTGCCACTGCCTGTTGCCATCTGGATTAAAGCCCGTGGACGGGATGCGGCAAAAGATTTTTCAAGTTCGGTTATAGCCTCAAACTGGCAATTCCAGAGAACATCTGTTTCCAAGGGATGCTTAGGCAATTCATCCCTGAGATTTTCACGGAGTGTAGTGACTTCATTACCTTCATCCCAGAGAGCATCAGGCGTATGAAATGCAAAGACCTGTCGGGAACGGGAATCAGGATCCCGAATATCCCTAAAATATGTTTCAATCCCTGTCGATGCGTAGGCAAACGGAAATCTGGGGAGGTTCGGCAAGTCATCTGGCAAACTTGCTCTATACCGTTCTGCCTGTTGGAGGGCTCCGCTGAGTGTTGTTCCCGCAGGTTTGGCTTCTATAACGCCAACTGCCCGGCCAACGAAAAAAAGAAGATAATCCGCTTTCTGATTATATTTCAACGGATATTCACGGACAGCAACACCGAGAGAAGCATTTGTCGCACGTTCAGCATAATTCTGGATCTGCCATCCAGACGCTTCCAACATGCTATCTATAGTCAGACGGGCTTCGGCTTCGGGTGTCATAATGAATATTATTGGTATGGACGGGTACAGAGACCCGTCCTATAATTTTCAAAACATCCTACACGTTACACTTATCATAGGCGTGCTGCATTGCATCAAACGCATCACCTTTTGGACTAAACTCGTGTCCGACATACAACTCGTAGTCTGTATTGGCGATTGCACGCATTACTGCGGGGTAGTAGATTTCCTGTTCATCATCAAGGTCGCGACGACCAGGATTACCTGCTGTATGGAAGTGTCCGATATATTCAATGTAGTCCGTAATGTTGCGGATGAGGTCACCCTCCATAATCTGCATGTGGTAGATGTCGTGGAGGAGTAGTGCGCGTGGCGAATCTACACCCTTGCATACTTCAACACCCCACTCTGTCTTGTCACACTGATAATCGGGATGATTTACTTTGCTGTTGAGTAGCTCAATACATAGGTTCACACCCTTTTCTTCTGCAGCTTTGGTGACACGCGATAGACCGGCTATCGTGTTATCACGACCTTCCTCATCGGACCTGCCTTCTCGGTTACCCGAAAAACAGATAAGACCGGGGATGTTGTTATCTGCTGCAATGTCAATGTTTTTGAGCAATTCATCCTCAATCCTGTCGTGATTGTTGGGATTGTTCAGACCGGATGGAAGGGACGAATGTCCAACAATGATGGCTACTCGCATCCCGTTATCTTCAACCACGGGCCACAGATCAGCAGGTAGCATCTCAACAGATTTGTAACCGATTTCAGCTGCTTTTTTAATGACATCTTCCGGTTCTCTGTCGCGCCGGAAACCACCAAAGCAGATAGATTGATTAATTGGCATAATTGTATCTCTCTTTTCGTAAAAATTTTATGTGGTTAGGCACGCAATGCGTGCCTACTATGTTCTAAAGGTCAATTGCTTTACCAGTTACAAACGATGTACTTGCAGCGAGCATAATACGGAGTGTCTGTAACGCGTCGCTATACGGTGACAGAATTTCGGAGTCGTCTCCACTCTTAACAGCGTCAATAAAGACACGATCCCGGTCTTGTCCACCTCCACCAGCAAGCGGTTCCGTTTCACCTTTGCGGTTGACGTTGTTCGGTCCACCAACGGTAACAACGAGTCCCCGTGTAAACACTTCAAGATGCACACGACCAAAACCTTCCATCGCACATGCAGAAACGATATTCGCAACAGCACCGTTCTCAAACTCAATGTTGACCATACTGATATCGTCAACGTCATAGTTTTCAATATGTGTCATGCTACCGCTATTTGCGACACCGTGTACGGTTTTACCATCGCTGCCAACAAGAAAACGGCACAGATCGAAAATGTGAGTTGTCTGTTCGACGTGTTGTCCGCCAGATTGTGCACGTACACGCCACCAAGGCGTTCCGGGCATGCCCCCCATCCAATAACCGAGCGCACCTAAAATTTGTGGTTGTTCTTCAAGCATCTTTTTGGCATTTTGTGCATTACCACCATAACGCCAATGGTAACCAACACTTGTGATGGTGCCAGTTTCTTTAACGTAATCATTGATGATAATAGCCGGTTCCAATTCAGAATGGATCGGCTTTTCAATAAACATAGCGATGCCTTTTTCACAAGCGATGCGTTCCTGTTCACCGTGTGCGAACGGGGGTGTGCAAATATAGACAGCGTCTAATTCTTCTTTATCATACATCACGCGATAATCGGTGTAAGCGTTACCGCCATATTCTTCAGCGCGTCCCTTTGCGCGATCTTCAGATATATCACACATCGCGCAGAATTCAACATCCTCAAAGTTATCTTTTAGGTTACGCATGTGCGCGCCTGCCATGCCACCTGTACCGATAAAACCGAGTTTTACTTTATCCATATTATCTCCTTATAAAAATAAATCAAAACGGACGTTCTAATAAGTAGTGTTCCGTAAATTTTTCATAGTTTAGCAAAAAGTAACCTTTATTGCAAGTAAATTGAAAATCTGTTATAATTAAACTTCAGTTTGATTAATCATTTCGGATGTGTTCACGCATCTTAAAAGTAGTAGGCACACTCCGTGTGCCGTTCTTATCAAATATTTATACACATCACTCATTTAAACTGGTATGTTAATCATGTTGATAATCTGTAAAGAGGAGTAGGTAGAATGAGATTTAAATTCGCATATAGCACCTTACGCTGGAAAGAACCTAATTTTGAAGAACTATTATCACAACTCAAGAGGGCAGGTTGGGATGGATGGGAAATGCGACAGTCCTTAGACTGGACAGGCACGCCGAGACGCATTCGACGGATGTGTGAGAATGTTGACATGCCTATCGCTGCAGTCACAGCACGCGGGTTACCGATTGACAAAAACTACGAACAGATGGAAATCAATAAACGAAGAATTGACTTTGCGGCAGAGGTCGGGGCGGATTGTTTTATGTTCATGGGAGCAGGAAAACCGAGTGACCGACCAATAGATGATTCTGACCTGGCAAAACTTGCAGATGTTTCTGAGGAATGGGCTGATTACGCGTCACGTTACGCATTGGATGTCTGTTATCATATCCATACGAATACGACTGTGGATTCCATTGAGGATTGGGCGAAATATATGAGCCTACTTCGCAAGTGTAAACTCTGTATAGATGTTTCTCACTCAGCCCTTTGGGGATTTGACCCAATTGAATCCATACGCCGGTATATAGATGTTCTCGTTTACGTCCACCTTCAGGACTATTCTGGCTACACTGGCGGAGATGGTAGCAATTATGATGTGGATTGGGTTGATGTAGGTGGCGGAGATGAGATAGACTTTCCCGGTATAATGGCTACATTGGAAAAACTCAACTATGAGCGATGGATTACCGCATGTCCAGGTAAGGTAGAAGACCGCACAGATGAAGAAAGGATGACAGTGAATCGGGAATATCTGAGGAAATTGGGATACTAAAGTTAACGTGAGCTCCATAAATAAAACCCTCCGAGAGTCATAGCGTCTGTTTTACAAAGGACGCGGGTTTTTGTAGCACATTCTGTTAGATTGTGCCACATAAAACGCAAACAAGCATTTTGGGCTGTCAATACGGAACTCACGCTAAAGTTATATATGGAGAAACATTGTGAAAACGTTAACTGTATTTTTTATTATCGTAGGTTTTTTATCCTATAATTCCTACACATTTGCGGTGTTAACCGTTGACGATTTAGAGAAAATCCGAGAGATTGTAGATAAATCCGAAGTGCGGGTAGAGAAAAGTTTCACAGAACAGATTACAGAAACAAAAACACATCTCTCAGGGAACATGCAAACTATGGAGAAACACTTTATGGAGAACATGCAAACTATGGAGAAACACCTTACGGAACGCTTGGAATACCTCGGCACGCTCACAATAGCACTGATCGTAGCAATGGTTGGCTTTGTTAGTGTACCGATGGGATTAATTACATATCAGTATCTCAAATTCCGTACTCGGCAGGATGATGAAATAAAAGCACTCCGCGAGAAAATCCAAGAACTTGAAACTAAAGTACTTGCAGAAAGTCGGAGTCAAATCATTCAATGAACCAGATGAGACAATCTAATACCAATTAGGAGAAAAACGCATGAATGAATCGGCGGGTGAACTCCGCTCTATTCTCGCCACAGATTGTGGTAGTACAACGACAAAAGCAATTCTTATTGAAAAACGTGGTGATGAATATCAACTCATCGTACGCGGAGAAGCACCAACCACTGTTGAAGCACCCGTTGAAGATGTAACTGCTGGTGTCATCAACGCTATCACTGAAGTAGAAGAACTCGCTGGACGCAAACTTCTTGACAACGGCGTTATCATCAAACCGCACATTCAAAAAAATGGGGGGGATGAAGGCGTTGACATCTATATCTCAACCAGTAGCGCGGGTGGCGGACTGCAAATGATGGTGGCTGGTGTTGTCCGTAATATGACTGCGGAGAGTGCAGAACGCGCAGCACTTGGCGCAGGGGCAATTGTCATGGATGTTATCGCATCAAACGACAAACGGCTACCTCATGAGAGAATTGAGCGGATTCGACAATTACGACCCGATATGTTCCTGCTGTCAGGTGGTATTGATGGGGGAACGACCTCACACGTCGTTGAATTAGCAGAGATTATTGCAGCGGCGCGTCCACAACCACGTCTCGGTATTGCTTATGAATTGCCACTTATATATGCTGGAAACAGAGATGCTCGCGAATTGATAAGTGAACGTTTAAACAGTGTCATGGCTTTGGAAATAGTCGACAATCTCCGACCGGTTTTAGAACGTGAAGACTTAATGCCTACACGACACAAAATACAACAGCAATTCCTTGAACACGTAATGGCACAAGCACCGGGTTACAAAACGCTAATTGACTGGACTGATGCTCCCATCATGCCAACACCGGGTGCTGTCGGAGAAATCATCCAAACAGTATCATCACAACAAGATATTGAGGTAGTCGGTGTTGATATCGGCGGTGCAACAACAGATGTTTTCTCAGTGTTCAAAAACAGAGATGATGAAGCGATTTTCAACCGAACCGTCAGTGCTAATCTCGGTATGAGTTATAGTGTTTCCAACGTTCTGGCGGAAGCGGGTATAGAAAATGTCTTACGATGGGTGCCTTTTGACATTGAAGTTGGAGATCTTAGAAATCGTGTCAAGAACAAGATGATTCGTCCCACCACAATTCCGCAAACGCTACAAGAATTGGTGCTTGAACAGGCTATTGCCCGCGAGGCACTCAGGTTAGCTTTTGAACAACACAAGCAGTTAGCGGTAGAATTGCGTGGTGTACAACAGCAACGAACTATCTCAGAAGCATTCAGTCAAGCAGAAAGTGGACAGACACTTGTCAACATGCTTTCATTGGATATGTTAGTCGGTAGTGGTGGCGTTTTATCACATGCACCGCGGCGTCAACAATCAATGCTTATGATGATAGACGCTTTTCAGCCAGAAGGGGTAACACATCTCGCCGTAGATAGTATCTTTATGATGCCGCAACTGGGTGTCCTCGCGCAAGTAAATGCTGAAGCCGCAACGCAAGTTTTTGAAAGAGATTGTCTTATACACCTCGGCACTTGTGTCGCACCGATCGGTAATGGTAAAGAGGGGGATACGTGTCTTACCGTAGAAATCCATGCTTCAGATAGGCCTGTCATCAATGAAGAGATTCCTTTCGGTGCGTTAAGACTGTATCCGCTTGCGTTAGGTGAAAAAGCCTCTCTTAAGCTCCATCCATCTCGCAGGTTTGATCTCGGTGCTGGACACGGAACAACTGTAGAAAAGGAAGCCGTGGGGGGTGTTGTAGGACTTGTGATTGACACGCGCGGAAGACCTCTTGAAGTGCCAATTGATTCTGAGGAACGCGTCTCACAGTTGACTAAATGGCAGGCAGCATTAGACACATATCCGTCTTAAATATAGGCACAATCTAACAGAATGTGCTACACTTCAAATATAGGGGCACAATCTAACAGAATGTGCTACACTTCAAATATAGGGGCACAATCTAACAGAATGATGCTCAAAGAAGCACAATCTAACAGAATGATGCTCAAAGATGCACAATCTAACAGAATGTGCTACAAATCAATCCATTTTCAATCATTTTATTGATCTGAACCGTTTATTAGCGTAGCAAAGTCCCATACAAGTACTGTACCATCTCCCCTTGTTAAGAGTGTTTTTCCATCTTGGCTAAATACTATATCTCTTATCGTATGTGAAAAACCTTTAAGTGATTTGACTAACTTCCCAGTGTCAGCATCCCAAAGCGTTAAGGTGGCGTGAAAACATCCAGCAAGCAGATAATTCCCATCTGGACTAAATACACAGTTTAGATATATTCCATATCTCTTAAGATTATGAATGTCTTTAAGTGAGTGTTTATGCTCACCAGTCCCAACATTCCAAAGACCGAATGTGTTATCATGAGGACTCAAACTCGCGATTATCTTACCGTTTGGACTTAATGCAATATTTTTTGTCAACCGCCAACTGTCCTTGAGTTTTGTGGTACTCATAAGATTCCCCTTTGCAACATTCCAAATCTTAATGGTCTGAGACTTACCAGTACTCGCAATGTTTTTACCATCTGCGCTCAACGACAAACCTTGATAATAAGAGGACAAACCTTGATAATAAGGGCTCGGTTCGTAGGCAATTGGTGCGTACAGGGGCTGCAACGGGTCAATTTCCCATACATGGATACTTTTTTCTGTCGCGACAACAAGCAACTGATCCACGGGACTAAAAAGCACATTTCTCATATTTTCTGATGGTTTAGCTATACTGTTTTTGCGTTTGCCTGTTGCCGCATCCCACAAATGAATCGCCTTGTCTGAACTTGCACTTGCTATTGTTAACCCGTCAGGACTATAGGATACGGAAGTAACGCTATTTATATATCCTTTAACTGTCTTTTTGTGTCCTTTAACTGTCTTTTTGTGTTTCCCTGTGGCAACATCCCACAAATGGATGTATCCATTTTGACCTCCACTCACCAGAGTCAACCCATCCGGACTCAATGATATGCTGGTTGCAATATTGATATGATCTCTTAGACTATAGATAAGTTTTCCAGTCCCAACATCCCAAAAATTGAGAATCTGTAATCTGTCATAGCTTAATAGTGTTTTGCCATCTGGACTAAAGACAATTTTGCGAATTTCTTCAGTGTGTTTTTTCAGAGTCTTTTTACGTTTACCATTGGCGACATCCCACAATATGATGCTATGGTCTTTACTTACACTGGCAAGTGTTTTGCCATCTGGACCAAAAGCGATATATTTTACTCGATCTTTATGTCCTTTTAGTGTTATCTTATGCTGACCTGTTTCAATATCCCACAATTCAATAATATTTTCATCAGTTCCATAAGCAAGAGTTGTCCCATTAGAACTTAAGGCAAAATCCTTTTTCGGGAAGTAAGAGACTGGTGAATGAATTTTTATTTTTTTCAACAAATCGTGTCGTTCCACAACATCCCATACATAGAGATCACTGTCTCTACAGGAGACCGCTATCCTACCATCCGCACTAAAAGCACTTTTAGATGAGCGGTAATTTACGTGTTCAAACTGATGTGTACCTGTTGTCACATCCCATAAGTGAGTCGAACCAGAATTTATACTGACCAAGGTCTGTTCATCCTTGATGAATATAATAAAATCAGAATAAAAATCTAAATGAGGTGATGAATCAGAGACGAATGTCATTTTGTGATTTAACGATTCCATGTCCCATATTTGGATAGCTTTAGTTTCACCAATAGTTGCCAGTTTTTCACCATCGGAACTGAATGCCATCATCTTAACGGCAGGTTTATCTGTTGCTATGAGTGCTTTAACCTCATAAGTGTTAGCATCATAAAACCAAATCCCTGTAGGACTTGCCACGGCAAATTGTCTACCATCAGGATGGTATGCAACATCAAGAATCGCCCCTTTACCTATTCGCGATTTTAAACCTTTGGGTAAATTCGTCTGAGGTGTTTCAAACGCAAATGTATCTGAGCCATCAGTCTTTGTAACAATAGTAACTACCAATAAAATAGAAATGATGCAGATCACCAGAAAAACCGAAAGCAGTTTACCTCTCATAAAAAAACTCCTATCTATAATGGATTTCATATATAGTGGATTCTACAATTAACTTTACATCTGATATGTAGGAGGCCAACTATAAAATTGGCCGATTCCCGACTATTAGGGGTTGTGTCGCGATTCGGAGATCGCTCCTACAGAATATATGAAAACTTATTTACATAATTTACTATATTTAGCTACTCATCTACCACTTTCGTTATTCTACTCATATCCCATAGGAGTACTGTGTCGTCAGCACTATAACTTGCAAGTGTTTGCATATCAGCACTCAGTGAAAAATGTCTAAGAAAGTGTCCATGTCCAAACAAGAATTGGCTGAATTGTCCAGTGTTTACATTCCAAAAATGGATAAAACGGCTTTCACCATTAATAGCAAGGAGATTTCCATCGTGAGTAAACACCAATGTCTTCCAATAGTCGTCATCTTCAGGTGAACTTCTGCTGGTGGGTGCTGAGAGTGTTTTCAGCAGAATTGCTGTATCTATATCCCACAAACGTACACTCCTATCCCAACCCGCGCTTGCAAGGTGGCGACCGTCATGACTGAACATTAATCGACTGACTCTTCTAATATGTCCTTTGAAAGATTTTATCGCAATACCTTTTTCTACATCAAACAGGAATATTTCACCTGTTGGGCTGCCAGCTGCCAAAAAACTTCCATCCCGATTATACGAAAGACAAGAAACAGAAAATAGCTGCGCATCATGGAAAAGTACATGTTCCCAAGTTTCAGTATTCCACACAAGGATAAATCCATCATCACTTCCTGTTGCGAGAAACTTGCCATCCCGACTGAAAACCATGCAATTAACGAAACTATCATGACCATTTAATCTTCTTGTGAGTTCCCCGTTGTTGAGATCCCATAGGCGAATCGGACCGTTCATACTCCCACAAGCTATTATATTTCCATCCGGACTGAAGGCAACACCTTCAAACACGAACGGTTGGTCATAATGCATGTGTACGTGATTGGGTAATCTTGTCATACGGTGTTCTAAAAGCGTAAACTTCAACTTTCCCGTACTAACATCCCACACATGAATAGGAGATTCGTACCGCAACATTGCAATCAGTTTCCCATCTGGACTTAGTATAATTTTCCCTGAAAAAACAGGATGTAAAGAATCGTCAATTCTCTTTTTTTGTTTATGTGTTTGGGTATCTCGAATTGAGAAACCGTATCGATCATCTGTTGTAGCGTAGGTTTTACCGTCCGGATTAAAGGCAATTTTTACCTTTTCTTCTTCATTATCGGCTTCCTTTAAAGGTTCTTCTGCGTTATTATTAGGTGCTTGCCATAATTCTATCGGTTCTTGTTCACCTATAGTAAGTTTCTGTCCATCAGAACTAAAAGATACTTTAGTATCCAACTCATATATCTTACATTCTTCAGTATTAACATTCCATACCAGCAGACTTGGTTGTAAAGAACTTTCCTCTGTCACTCCTACAAGGGTCTGTCCATCAACACTAAACGTTATCTTCTTGATATCGGGTCCCAAAGAATAGTATGAATTATTCAATGGAATAGGAAGTAACTTGAGCTCATGATATGTTTCTGTATCATACAACCAAATTCCGTTGGTACTTGCAACTGCCAACATTTTCCCGTCAGGAGAATACGAGAGGTCTTGGATGTCACCTATTCCAAGTCGCGATTTTGCTCCATCGGGTAGGTTCATCTGTGTATAATTTTGTGCCAAACTGGAATGTAGATGTACCGTTAGGAAAATGCAAAGTATCGGAACAGTGCGTAAAAGGATGAATTGAAACCCTTTAAGTTCCATACCGTTTGGTCCTTTGTGTTTTTGAATTTTGGACAGCACACGACGTGTACTGACAACTTTTAAAAGCATATTATGACATTGATTTCTTTATGCCCACACCTCAATAAGATTATAGTAAAAATGTACCCAGATAGCAAACACTTTTTACTTGACAAACATGATTCTATACGTTAACGTGAGTTTGATAATAAGAATATGGACTTCATTTTGCCCAAAACATCACTGGTATAGACCCGGTAGGTTCGGTTAGGAAACCGAACCTACCGGCATGGGAAAATCTGATTTATCAAACTCACGTTATACGTTACATTTTTGAAAGGCGACACGTTATGAAATTACAGGAAAATCACAAAGAATTCGCAGTCAAATGCTTCGCAGAACATATACAACGCAGTGATGTCACTTATGCATTTATCCTCGAATGTGAACACGATCTACCACAACCACCCCTTGCCATCGGAAACATATCTTATGTCAATACACCAACCTGATACCACACATCTCATTAAATCTGACCCTTTGCTAAAACCTTATGCTTCCCAATTGCGTGAACGCATTGCACATTATCTCCGTTTCAAGACAGAAATTGAGAAAACAAGGGACATTTTAGGAGAGATTAGTCAAGGACATCTCTATTTCGGTTTCAACCGTGATGAATGTGATAATGAAAACGGTGTTTGGTACCGTGAATGGGCTCCAAACGCTAAATCCCTATCTCTCATCGGAGATTTTAACGATTGGGACCGGGACGCAAACCCGATGGTCGTTGATGAATGGGGAATCTGGCATCTGTTTTTGGCAGATGTAGAATATAAAGATAGACTCACACACGGTAGTCGGCTAAAAGTTCATGTCGTATCGGAAAATAGCGCACTTGATAGAATTCCCGCTTATGTAGAACGTGTTATTCAAGAGAGCGAAACGGCGTTTACGGGACAGTATTGGTATCCTCCGAATCCGTATCAATGGAAAAACAGCACACCCTCCTTAGCAGTCTTAGATCACAACAGTGAGGGATTACGCATATACGAAGCACACATCGGCATGGCACAAGAACGTGAGAAGGTCGGTACTTTCACCGAGTTTACAGAGAACATCTTGCCTCGAATCGCTGAATTAGGATACAACGCTGTGCAACTTATGGCAATCATGGAGCACCCATATTATGCCAGTTTTGGATACCATGTGAGTAACTTCTTCGCTGTCTCAAGTCGGTTTGGAACCCCAGAGGAACTCAAAGAACTCGTTGATACTGCACACGGTATGGGATTATTGGTGATTATGGACCTTGTGCATAGCCATGCTGTGAAAAATATCAACGAAGGACTGAACTGTTTTGATGGAACAGACCATCAGTACTTTCACGCGGGTGAAAAGGGAGAACACGTTGCTTGGGACTCTCTCTGTTTTGACTATAGCAGATACGAAGTACAAAGGTTTCTACTCAGTAATATCCGCTATTGGCTTGAGACTTATCGGTTTGATGGTTTCAGATTTGACGGCGTTACCAGTATGCTTTATAGTGATCACGGACTTGGACAGGAATTCTCAGGTTATGCCGACTATTTTGGGGATAAAGTTGAGTTAGATTCTATTGCGTATCTTATGTTAGCGAATGTGCTCGTGCATGCTGTCAACCCGAATGCGATTTCTATTGCGGAAGATATGAGTGGTATGCCGGGAATCGCACGTCCTGTTGCTGAAGGGGGACTCGGTTTTGACTATCGTCTTGCGATGGGTATCCCCGACTATTGGATCCGATTGTTGAAGGAGAAAAAGGATGAAGACTGGCATATCGGTGAGATTTACAGCATGCTGCGCAATCGCCGCAAAAATGAAAAACACATCGCATACATTGAAAGCCATGACCAAAGCATCGTGGGGGATAAAACACTCGCGATGCAGTTGATGGATGCTGAACTTTACACAAATATGAGTGTCTTCACACCGAGTCTACGGATTGCCCGTGGTGTTGCGTTGCACAAACTCATGCGTCTCTTGACCTTTAGTTTGGGTGGAGAAGGATATCTGAACTTCATGGGGAATGAGTTTGGTCACCCCGAATGGATTGACTTTCCGCGTGAGGGTAACAACAATTCGTATTGGTATGCACGCCGGCAGTGGCATCTTGTTGACGATGATACGCTCTACTATAGACATTTAAATGCCTTTGATACTGCAATGCAGAACCTTGATGCAAAGTATCATATCCTGACAGATACGGACATACAGTTGCTATTTATTCACGAAGATGCGAAACAGATTGTCTATTCGCGTGGTGGACTTGTCTTTGCTTTCAACTTCCATCCGACAGCCTCTGTTATGGATTGGAGAATTCCTGTCCTTGAAAAGAGAGACTACAAGCTTATTCTCAATACTGATGACGAAAAATATGGTGGATACGGCGCGGTAGAAAGTATCTATTATCCGTGGCAAGATGTTGAAACAGAAGGATATGCTCAGTCCATCCAACTTTACCTCCCTGCCCGAAGTTCACAGGTGTTAGCACCCGCAATAAAAGCGGCATGATGCAGGTTTACTGCCTGCTGACGAGGCGGGGAATGCCTAAAGACGAATGCGCCTATGGCATTCGCCATGATTCATACCGTTGATTTCTTCCTAACCTCGCCAAATTACCTAAATATTTTCTTAAACTTCATTCACAGGAATGACATAACTTCTAATGTCATATCCATCTATCTTTTCTGTTTCCGTAAGTGTTTCTGGATTCGTGCGGTGGTCAAAAACAACATAATATCCCTCCGATGCACTTTCCGATTTGAGATATGATGCCAGTTGTCGTTTGCCTCTCTGATAACTTGCTATTCCACGCCATACTTTCGTTTCAACGATGTATTTTTTACGGTTATATGTTATCAATAAGTCCATCCTACCGCGTCCTGTTTGAACTTCTATGTGCATAAATCCGCCTACTAACAGCACAAACTGCTCAAGGTAGGCAAAGAGGAGATGCCTTCCAACTGATTCTTGTGGCGTATCAGGCACCTGAAGTATGCTGAAACCTACCCGCGCGATAAAATCTCTGAAGTTATCAAGCAGCGCATCCATCTCAATGTGTCCAGTTTTAGATAGATAATCCAGAAATCCATCTCTGGCATCTTCAGGGAGATAAGCTTGTTCTAATCCATTTATTGTAGGTTTGAATGTCTGTAATATGCAATAAAAATAGATCGGATTAGCAATTTCACACATGCCGTCTTCTCCCTGCTTTATTACACCAAAAGTCGCAAGTTCACTGATGTGGTCGTCACGAAGGTTGAAACGCAATCCATCGTCAGAAGCGGTTATTCTCATCAGAATACTTTCAAAGCGGGGATTTCTGCGGATGTTTGTTGTTAGGTGGTCAATGTTCGTGTTATGTTCATGAAGCAGTCTGTTATGCGCCTGTGTGAAATGCTCCATTGTAATCGGTTCTGTCTTCGATATATCTAATTCATCAGTTAGAATCTGCGCCAATCGGTTCACGAGGAACGGCTGTCCCGCACTTTGTTTATGTATAGCCGTTATAACTTCAGTTTCAAATGTTTGTCCTACTTCCTCTGTGTACTGTCCGATCAATTCATGCACCTGTTCAAGTGTGAAGTTTGGCAGAAAAAATTCGTCTTGAATATTGAAGGGGGAGATGGATCTGTCGTAGTTGAGTTGTGTGATACTTTTTACACCGACTATGCCAACACTGTATGGACATCTATCGGTTGGATTTGAAATATAGATGCGCCGCAGTGAACGCAGAAAACCGACTAACGCTTCTTGTGGAATACCATCAAATTCGTCTATAATCAAGATGACCTGTTGTCCATCATATTCTGCTGATAAGATATCATGGAACCCATTAAAGAATCTTTGCAGTGTCAGATGATCAGTTATTTTACTGTTTTCAACAAAGTGTCTCAGCGTTTCTGAAGGAAGTTCTCCTCTTTTCTCTAACACTTTCTCAATTTCTTTGCCAATATCTTGATATAACCATTCATAAAAAGATGATAGCGTGCTGTCTTCATACACCTCAAAATTCAGTGATATAGGGAAGTAGCTTTTATTGTATGCTGCAATTTCATCAAGAGCGTTACGGAAGAACGTGGTTTTACCTGTTTGCCGAGGGGCAAAAATGACGATGTACCTACCTTCTTTGATACGTGCCATGAAATCATCCAGTTCCGTAGTACGACTCACAATATAGTGTTTTTCTGGATAAACTGGACCTTGCGTTCCAAAACGTCTCATCTTGTTTTTCCCAACCTAAAATTGCACAAGTTGTGTGCGTGCGTAGATCTCTCGTAAATGCAATTCACAATCAATTGAACTCAGCATCACGACATCTTCAACATTGCAATACGCAGTGAGGACCCACTCAGAATTATGCCGAGAAAAGTGTTCAACCTTAATCTGATCCTGAGCAACGAGTAAGTATTCTTGTAATGATAGAAGTTGCTTATAAAATTCAAACTTTTCACCTCTATCAAAGCTCTCTGTAGATGGAGAAAGGACTTCTATAATAACTCTCGGGTTTAGGAGTGTGTCGTAAACATTATCCTCAAAACTCGGTTCTTCACAACTCACAACCACATCGGGATAGAAGTAGGCGTTTGTAGATAAGATTCTAACGCGCATATCACTGCTATGCACTTCACATTTCTTCCCTTTCAATTGTTCGCGGAGTTCTCCGAAAATATCACCCGTTATAAAACTATGTGTACGACTCGCCCCGGACATTGCAACGATATGTCCTTTACGGTATTCATGCTTAATAATCGCTTTTCGTTCAAAGGTAAGATATTCTTCAGGTGTGAGGTAGGTTTGCACTGCAGCAGATGCCATAATTGTTCTCCAAAATGTGTAACTAATAAGTGATTTCTAAATGCTTGTATGAGGTGCAATATCCATGTTCTAATAGTCAATTATACCATATTTGATTATTTAATGTCGTGAAAACTCTGAGGAGGTCCAATTCAATCCAACGGAAACAGCGGTCTCCGAACACTCTCATACTTAAAATGTAGTGGATTCACCGCTGTCAAACCCGGGGTATCTATCTCAATTATTTTACCAGCAATCGGTTTGTATGCAGCACGATAGGCAATAGCAGCTTTCACAACTATCATCCGCATCTCCTTGGGATTGATGCCGAGACTCAATAACTGTTGCAGACTAAATGGGGGCTGACGTTTACTTGTCAACACTACTAATGAGTCCCGCATTGCTACAACAGCAGTCAAACCTTGATTGTTATATTTCTGTCCACCGTGCCGTGGTTCTGTCTCAATAAAACCTCCATCATGTATCAGTCTCACGCTGCCTTGTATAGCAATAGGTTCACCATGGAGATTGTCAGTTTTCCCACCAACTATAAGAGATACCGCATTACCTACACCACTCTTTATACAACTCTGGACACACTCAGGATCACACAGCACAACAACAAAACCTGATGCCTTCTGCCGAATTAGTTCTGCCAAAACAGTGGTACTATCACCGGGGGAACCACCACCGATATTATCTCCCATTTCGACAAGCACCACAGGATGTTCTTTGCTTGCCATCGCTTGCTGAACCGCTTCTGCAGCATCAGGTAAGTTCAATGACAATTCGTTACGGGCACGCCATAACATATCCCCTAACCGGTCTGCCTCCGATTGCGCAAGTTTCTGATTATTGTCTGTCACAACGACAAAGGATGGACCTATCTCGGAGACATCAGCATAAGGATATCCGGCAGCGATATTCGCAACAAGGATATTGGGTTCGCTTTCTAATTCTTCAGCGGATTTCAATATGGAGGACATCGGTTCTGCACTTGTGTTCTGATAGCGGATATTGAGTATCATCGGAGGTTTGACCAGAGCTTGGGTTGGTAGGACATCTTCATTCAGAATTCGCATCATCAAGTCTCCTGCTTGTATACCGCGTTGCCGTTGGTCAATGTGCGGATTCGTTTTGTATATGACGAGTGCTGTTGATGTGTCTACCATCTGTTGCGACACATTTGCATGGTGGTCAAGTGTAACAACAATAGGTAAAGATTGTCCGACGGTCTCTCGTAGTCTATGCAACACCTCGCCATCACCATCGGGATAACTTTCCACTACCATGGCACCATGCAGTGCAAGCAGGAGTCCATCTAAATCTGGGATTGTTTTCAATTGTTGTATGAGAATATCGGTGAGTCTATTGAATGCGGTGTCTGTTATTGGGCCTGCTGGAGTCGCTGTTGCCATCAAGGTAGGAATGCCTATACAGTCATGCTGTTCTATGCTTTCAATAAATCCACCTATTTCATGGTGTGTGTCCTTCCAAACAGAAAATATATCCTCTCCAATTGTCCGTGAAAACGCGTTGAAATTTGTAGGTGTGCTACTAAAAGTATTTGATTCATGCATTATGCCGCCGATAACTAACTTATACATAATACGTCTGATCGAATAGATACCGAATGTGTAGTGAATTTTAGTGCTTTGGCAAGTGCTATTTCATTAAACACATGCACAATCTAACAGAATGTGCTACAAAGATGCACAATCTAACAGAATGTGCTACAAACACCTGCACAATCTAACAGAATGTGCTACAAACACACGCATTTGCTGGACAGATACCTGCATTACAAACTTCTTTTATCGGTTCATGATTGGAAGATTCTGTGTCCGGTAGTCGCAATTCTCTAACTGAATCTCTGAGGATTGAGATTGCGGATTTGAGAAAGATCGTTGTTATGAGTAATCCGACTATCAAGTCCGGCAAATTGGAATGTGTCATAGCGACGAGGACAGCGGCTAAAAAGACACTTGTGTTTGCAATAATATCGTTACGAGAACATAACCATGTTGATCTCAGGTTTATATCATCTGATTTGTGTCTTGATAAGAAAAATAGACAGCTTGCATTTGCAGCGAGAGCAAGGAGACTCATATAGAACATATAGTTTGAAGCGGGAACACCGCCTACAAAGAACTTGTAGCAGCTTTGCAGCAAGACACCGATGCCAAAGATTGCCATGATGCTACCTTTGAACAGAGCTGCAAGCGCACGCCAATGACCACTCTTGCCGATGGCATAGAGACTGAATCCGTAAACGAGTGTATCGCTCAGCATGTCAAGGGAATCGGCTTGCAATGCCACTGAACCTGCGAGGAGACCTATGATTAATTCTAAACCGAACATGACGCCGTTTATTGCTAAAACAATCCATAACGTTTTGGATTGTCTTTCTCGGAGTTCCTCAAGTTCATCGGTTTTATCGTTGCAACAATTATCCATTTGTTCCTCAATTGTTTAAATTAGGACATTTGTGTTTAGTATACCATTTCAAATTAATAGTATCACATTTGATGGGGAGAATGCAATTCTATTGCAATCCAGTCTATTTCAAATACAGCACAATCTGGAAGAATGTGCTACAACACACACAATCTAACAGAATGTCTATTAACGGAAGAGGATGTCTACTTGCGTTGTGGGGCAGCGGTCGTTTCCCATTCTGGCCATATTTGTATTATGGATTCAGGTGAAATCTGAAGTTCTGTTCCTTTACCGACGAGTTCAATACGCAAAAGGTTTTCACCTTCAGTCCGTTCTAAGGGTAAAAGCCAGTAGGCACGATATATTTTTCCATCAACATAACCCCCAACACAGATGTTCTCTATGTGTTGAAAGATGATATGTGTGTCGCCTTTCAACTGATGGATAGTCTGTCCGTTCTGTTTTACCTGAAGTTCAATGGAAGATGAAATCGAGTTCAACCAGTCTGCCTGTAGGAATAGAATGGGTTGACCGTCCGCATCAGCGATATTGAAACTGGATTCAATACCACTCTGATCCGGTGCTTTGAGATATACCCCGTTATCTGAAGATTGATCAATTAACGGATACTTGGAAAAGACAGAATGTCCCGTTCCCTGATGTAAACGGGAAAATGGTGAACCGTAGGCGTTCCACTCCAGAAATGTCAGGAGGTGTGTTGAACTATCCCCGCTAAATCGCTGGAGCGTTTCCTGCTTCTCAAGTTTCAATAATACCTTTGAGAGATTATTAATTTGTGCGTATTCAGCACGTGCTTTGGTGAAGAGTTTGACAACAGCCTCGTCAGGGTTGGCTCTGTACGCATTCAGAAAACACATGACCAGTTGATTGGTATACCGCGCGGGTATCATGCCGGGAACAGTAGCTGTGTTTCCGAGATAGGTGCAACAACCGTTGTTCAAAAATGCTCTTAAGAGTTCTGAACCGGGAGGTGTGGTGGCACATCCGTTGATGAACGCAATGGGGTTTCGTGTTAACTGCGGCATGCTCTTAGCAGTTATGAAGTTTTCACCAAAGCGATTGCTTAAACCTTTTGGACTGCCATGCCCAAAATGGATGATGAGGTCGGAATTCGGGAGTTTTCCATCTTTTTTTCTGCCGATGATCTCAACCTGATGTCCCTGCTGTGTGAGTGCATCCATAAACTGCTGCGTTTCTAAATGGATACGTGTATCTTCCGAACACATGATTGTTACATCTGGACCTGCTATTTCCGTAGTGTCGTTCATCTGTTGTATCATCGCTTCAGGATTACCGAGTATTCTTGTTACAGCAACTTCCGGTAGGCCGTCGCGGTCTAAATCAGCGTAAAAGGAGTCGGTGTGAAATTGCAATTGACCTAAGCCGATTTCCCACATCGGTATAATCGTCTCGTCTCCTACAATTATAAGCGTATCCAACGTACCGTCAGTCTTTGAAATTACTTCATCTTTGATCACCTTTGCCATACCCGTTAAACTTGAATCTGGGTATTTTGGTATTGTGATATGTTCACCTGTTTTCTGCACAAGAACTTCATCAATATCAAGCATATTGGCGTTGTGTTGATCCGCAAGTGTTTCAACTGCTTGCTTGATTCTTGGGGTCTCCTTGGGATATGCTTCTGATAATGCATTCATATTTGTCAGTATTAACATAGTTACCGATTTTCTCCGTATTCAGGTTCTGTCGCTTGACGGACTATCCATTCTGAAAAAACAGATTTAAATGACTTTGCCTTCTCTCCAAAATGCAGATATTGGATACTGTTCACAGGAACAGAAATGTTTCCATAGATGGACGAAGTGCCGTACAATCTCTCACCCCTTACCTCAATAGGTTCGAATATCAGGATTGGGTTATGGATCAAAGCGATCCGAACAAGTGAAACGGACGATGTCGTCCCACTGTTGTCTGCAGGTCTGTTGTCTTCAGGTGAAGAAATAGGGTCTTGATTAACTGTGATGTCCTGAGAAGGTGTTTCATCGGATTGGGCTGCCTGATCTGTTGTGCTAACATCACTAATATCAATGATACGTGCAACCCTGTTGAGAGGAATAACGGACTTTCGCATCTTTGCTTCAAATTGAATTGTTTCTCCATTGAATCGAGTTAGTTTTCCCCGTTTTAGATCGCCGTTGTTTGCAACAAGAATATGTTTTGGTGGATTTTCACGGCTGAATCGGGGTACGGTCAATGCGCGTTCTACTTTCACATCTAATTTTTCGGATTGTATATCGAGCGGGTCAAACAGCAGGTCAACGCCGTGCTTTAGTGCAACAGCTTGGTTTGCGGCAAAGTCCCCTCCGAATTTGACTTTTATAGGATCTTCATCGGGGTCACCAGTTTGTACGATGATCTGCAGCATCCCATTTTCTGCTTTCTGCATTATAGCCTCCAAAATCCGTCCATCCTCTAAAATGATACGATGTTTATTACCGCCTGTAATTGTGATCGGATTTCGGTTTTCTTTCCTACCCTGAGTCTTTCGTAGTGAAAACTCAATGGCTTTCATATTTGTTGATGCAATGCGCGTTGCACTAATAAATGGAGACCGAAAATTGATGTTATCTTTATCATAAGACAGAACATTACACGGGATAACCTCACCATTTTTCAGATGCAATAGATGCGGATACAATGTCACATCATAAGGCTGTAATCTTGATACCCGTTTACTGTGACGTTCTATACGAGGTGAACGTTCGTCTGCGAAACGCACCGGTACCGATACGCCTGTCGGTTTCCACGCGATACTGAATTCATCTTTACTACCAAATATGATCTTTCCTTGTAGACTACCATCAGGGAAAAACATCCTATCATAGTCTTCCGCAGGCTTTTCGGTTTTTGCTGTAGAATTAAACCTAAGTAAGGAAGCACCATCAAGTGAACAGGTTAACGGTTCATCAGCATAACCCGTTTTTAAGACGACACCAGTGGAGGTCAAATCCAGTATCTCTCCTTGTACGACACCACCATCAACATAAGACAGTGTTGAAACATCATCATCTGTCGTTGATAACACCATCCCAGGTTGAACAACACGATCTATCTGCTCTAAACTGATCTCACTTCGTCCTCCATCTAAATCAACAACATAGCCTTGTCCCTGCTGTAAACTGTCTACGAACAGCTTGCCATGAAAGACTTCTCCATTCATCATGTGAATGCGTTGTTTTGAAAAATCAACCTTCTGATCTCTGAATTTAGCGTGCTGTCGGTAGACCCTTAATCTTTGCACTGTAAGGTCCTGTCCACGATTATAAATGTAGATACCGGTTGTATTGACGGTAGGACTGACATTGTTGAGTTCCAAAAGCGGGTTTCCGTTTATATCAAAAATCTTTAACATTCCTGTTGTCTGATCGTAGGCGATTCGTAAGCTGAAGTTACGACGATCAGGTTCGATTGTCATTATCGGTTCAAATATCGTTCCTTGTACGACAACGAGTTCGTTAACCCATGTCTCTAAACGCAAGGCTTCATATAGGTTTTTACCGAGTGAGAAAACGAAGCCTGGGGGACGCGAGGTAGAACCTAATTCTAAACTAATCTCAAACCTTTCGGGCCACGCAATTCCGTGAAAGATGTTAGCTTTCCCCTTATCGGTCTGTGGATGTCCAGCTTGATCTGCATACCATCCTGACTGGGGTTCTCCCCATGATGATAATTGAGAACCGTCAAAGAGTAAATTTGAATGTTCTCGACTTTCAAGTGAGTAGATAGATGATCTGTTCACCCTAAACTTACCGAAACGTTTGTTGAAAAAAAGATAGGTGTTTTCATCTGAATCGATAATATCAGCGGTCCACACATCTCCTGATACAGTGGCTATGCGAAATGTCCCTTGTGATGCTTCAGTCTCTTTAGAGAAAACAATTGAATCCAATACAGTTTTATCTATCTCTAAAATATCTGAAAAGTAAGGTGATTGCCAACGGATTTTTCCTGAATTCCCTTCTATCTGTTTACTGGCTGATGGGTTACTGGGTAATAGTTTACCAGCAAGGGAATCACCGTTCTTCCACCGTAAGAGTTCTTCGGCTGCTGCTGTATAATGGAACAGGAATACTGTGATCGTAATAGTAATCGTTAATGTGAACTTTAGGTATTTTTGCCTTGTGTTTTTCATAATCAATCCTCGTGTGGCATATATCGGGTTTCGCTTCGCTCTACCCGACCTACGAAATAAGATTGGACAGAACATTAGGTATTATATATTATCTACCTCTCATAAATTGGCAATAGACGATAGTTTAAGGCTAAAGTGAGTACTGCCATACCCGTTCCATAAGCTCTACCGTAGTTGCTATTGAAACTACCATCTGCTCTTTGTAGTTTCTGCAGACGTTCAATAGTGCTTAGATTCCAAGTTTGCCATGCATCAAAGTCGCTTTGGAAGAGTGCCTGAGCCATATAGTATAGTGTATAGAACATATAACCGCCGCTAACATTGTAATCCAAACGTCGTTTGATGAATTCTGATGTTGCTTTGTATTCTGGTGTATCCTTGCGTTTTCCGATAGCATACACGAGCGTTGCAATTGCTGATCGTGTTATGCTGTCTCCATGACTTCTTGATGGCATATAGGAAACCCCTCCTCCACGCGATGTACAGGTCTGAAAGAAGTTCAAAGCTTTCTCAATGGCTTCATTAGGAACTTCAATTCCGGCATTACGCGCGCCAAATATCCCCATCAGAACGGTTCCAGCGACTGTTGTATCTGCGTCGCGTGCGGTGAGTGTATAACGCCATGCACCCCAGGGATTCTTCTCTTGTGCTGTTAATGCACATCGGACTGCAAGTTCCAAGGCTTCACCGATGGTCCGTCTTTTACTTTCAGGTGTGCCACTGTCTTTCCAAAGCAATTCGTCGCTGATTGCACCGTACGCTTCGGATAGTGCTAACATTGCGAAACCGTGATGGTACATTGATCCGTGTCCTGACCCTTCTAAAAAGCCCGATTTAGGATTCTGTGTTGTGATAATATTTCGCAAAGCTTTACGAATGTTCTCCGCATAGGGTCCGTAATCGGGATCTTCACCACTCGCCATAAACGCCATAACACATATACCTGTTATACCTGCCCCATTACGTGAAGCTTGCCAGGAACCGTCATCCAGTTGTGTATTGACGAGGTAGCGCAAGCATCGGTCATTTATGGTTCTCACTGATGGAGGGACCCCCGTACCGTAGCGGAGCGTTGGGTCTTGACTGTAAGTTAAGTTCTCAGTATAGGTACTATACAATATCAGCAAACCGATGAATCCGATGACAACTGTTTTTCGGTTCTTTAGTAGGTACTTATTTTGTTTATGTTTTTTCATGACATGTCCTTTTGTTCTACTAAAGTATATTAATAGTATACCTGAATGCATGTGAATCGTCAAGAGGTATTGTGCGGAACTGATGACCTGCTAAATTACTGAATTACTGAAGTGCTGAAAGGTAACCAGATAGATACCGACACACCTTCACCGTGAGTGCTTTCAATTGTGATCGTGCCATCATGTTCTTCAACGATTCGTTTGACATTTGCTAAACCGATGCCTGTTCCTTTGTCCTTGCTTGTAAAGAATGGTTCAAACAGATGTGGCATATCATTTTCTGTTATGCCGACACCCGTATCTTCTACTTCAATAGATACACCATCATCTACTTTTGATGTAGATACTGTTAAGATTCCACCTTGTGGCATCGCCTCCATTGAATTCAGAACAACGTTCATAAATGCCTGTTTTATCTTATCTGGATCAAATTCAAACTCGGGTAAATCAGACGTGAATTCTAATTGCAGTTCAATCTTATGGTGTGTTAAGTTTGCCTTCATCAACGCCAAAACATCTCTTAAGATAGGTTCAAGCGGTTGTTGGACGGGTTTGAGTGATGTTGGACGCGCGAAATCCATCATTCCTTTCACGATGGTGTCAATCCGTTCAATTTCCTCAAGAATATATTGCAACGATTGCCGCTGTTCTTCAGTCAATTCCGGTTTCTGCTTAAGGAGTTGTGATAGCATCCGCATAGATGATAAGGGATTGCGTATTTCGTGTGCAAATGAGGTAGCCATCTTCCCTGCTGTTGCTAACCTTTCAGCTTGAATAAGTTTATCCCTTGATTGCTTAAGTTCCTGTGTCATCTGATTGAATGCAGTTGCCAGATCACCGATTTCATCATGTGTCTTAATTTCACACTGTTCATCAAGATTTCCCTCGGCAACCTTATTGGTAAAACCTACCAAATCCTGAATGGGATCAGTTATCGTATTTCCGATACGATGGCTAATAAAAGAAACGAGTCCGGTAACAAGAATTGCGATTCCGAACATATAGAGCGTGAGAGTGCGTTTCGCTGCTCTGATTTCCTCCATCGGACGTAACAAGCAGTAAATCCGACCCACAGCAAGTATATGATAAAACACTTCGTAATGTTTCCCACCGAGTGATACATTGTGGGTGAAAGGTGTTTTCTCATCTTCTTGGAACGATTGCTGGACCTCTCTAAGTCTCATCTTTTCGGCTAAGTACTTTACATCCTGCTCAGCATCGGAAATATCCGTGAGTGTGCTTGCATTAATCGTGAAATCCGAACTAAAGATCATGACTTCAACGGTGTATGCTTGTTTAACTTTTTCTATATCTTCATCAATAAACCCAGTTTCAATAATAACCTTCAACCATCCTTCAGTTTCGCGAGTAAACTGTTCACTATATTTCCAAGCGAAGAACTCTACCGTTAGCAAAGACACAAGGATAGTGATAAGCACAAAGAGAATCAAGAATGGGAGAACAATTTTAGTTTGAATGCTGTAACGTTTCATGTATTTCCCTCATATTGAAAACGGTAACAACACTTTAACGTAGACGCTTATTCTTGTCAAGAGAAAGCGAGGACATTATGTCATCTTTTCCTACAGACACAAATTTACTGAAACAGATTCAAAACGGTTATTCTGATGCTGTTTCTCAGCTCATTCTAAAGTATGATGCCTTAATACGGACAATCATACGGGAGGAAGTGAAAAACTCAGACGCATCTGATGATGTATATAGTGAAATATGTCTTGCAATCGTCGGAAGATTTCACCGTAAAGGTGTAGCAGGTATCCACGCTGTTGACAAATGGTTGAAGCAAGTTGTCCGCAGCAAATGCAAAGATTTCTGGCGTGATGAGATAAAACGTCAAGAAATAACAACACTCGCTCAAGAACGCTATATGGCTGATTTAGAACAGGAAGCAATAAAGGAAAAACGTCTCAATGAACTGTTTGTAGCAATTGATAGAATGGATCCCATTTACAAAGATGTCGTTGATTTGTGGTTACAGGGATGGACTTCTGCTCAGATTGGTGAGAATTAGGCATACCTGAAAGCACGGTGAAGTCTCGCAAACGTGTCATTATCAGAAAAGTGCGTGAATACTTTGACGTGTCTCTACCCCGCAAAGAAAATAGTAGGGATACTATTTAACGACATGTTGTTCAGGGATATTCAGTTTTCGGTTTTCTTGTGATTTGTTAACACATACGTAGCACAATCAAGGATGAATGTGCTACAGACCGATAAAATCATAGTATAAGCACAAAACTATTCGCATGGTAAGACGTGCTTCGTAGCACAATCTAACAGAATGTGCTACAGACTGATAAAATCATAGTATAACGTGAGTTTGAAAAAAGATTAGAAGTTAAAAAGCATAGGTAAATCGTTGATTTCTTCAAGTTTTTGCAGGTTCACCTTCACCGAGGGTTTCTTCTCCAAAAGCTGGTAAGCAATCAAAGCGGAATACACATTCACTTGAAAGTTGACGATACTTCTATGTCGACTGTGTTCCAACTGCGTCTGTGTTTTTAGTTCCTTGATTACGGATTCAATGATGACACGTTTTCTCAGCAACTCCTCATCGGAAGCAGATAGCGGTTCGGGTTTCATGTTCTTGCGGACTTTGTAGATCAAGTTGATATCTTGCTTGCGAAGCGTCTCCCGCAGGTCTTTAGAGATATATCCCTTATCTCCGTAGAGAGAACCATGCAGCCCTACCACTAAATCGGGTAAAGGGGTTCGGTCATCTGTGTTGCCCGGTGTCAGTTGAAAACCTAAAAGTTCGCCTTTCTCATTGATGATCAGGTGAAGTTTAAAGCCATAGAACCACCCCATAGAGGTTTTTGAACGCCCAGCATATTCAGCGAATACGCGATGGGCTGAAATCCGTTTATTGTCACACACGCGCAGGCGTGTGGAATCTACAAAAGAGATGCCACTACATTCTCCGCGTTGCAAATATAGATAAATCATTAAGAGTTCCAGCACCTCATTTTTGAGCTGCACGAACCGAGAATAACTGACAAGATTTGGAAACTCAGCACACCAATAGACGCAGACATGTTTTTCATAAAAATGCTTGAACGTCCGAAATCCACTTTGATGGAAGGCAATGATGATAGTCATTACCTCACTGTCGTGTAGACTACGGGGACGCCCGCGTGTTTCAATCGGTTTATCATCCTGAAGTGATCGTGAAGTCAGAAATGCCTCAAAAGCTAAATAAAAGTCGTCAATTCTGCAAAAAAGTGTTAAAATACTCATAAGAGAACTCCTTCTAATATATAGTATTTTGGTATAATGACTTCATTATACCAAAAGAGTTCTCTTTTTTAAAAACATTTATTGAATATTTATCAAACTCACGTTATACATAATAATAACACATAATTGAGAATGTGTAAATCCGATTATAGGTAAGATTGCCCTTCTCTGCACAACATTCATATTGGCCGCATCTGTAGCACATTCTGTTAGATTGTGCATCTTTGTAGCACATTCATCCTTGATTGTGCCTTTCTTTGTATCACATTCTGTTAGATTGTGCCTTTCTTTGTAGCACATTCTGTTAGATTGTGCATCTTTGAGCATCATTCTGTTAGATTGTGCATCTTTGTAGCACATTCTGTTAGATTGTGCATCTTTGTAGCACATTCTGTTAGATTGTGCATCTTTGAGCATCATTCATCCTTGAATGTGATACAGCAATATCAAGATGAATGGGGTTGTAATCGACTATATTCTTTTGTTTATTGCTTCGCTGAATCGTCAGGTGTGAAGCGAAGCACGCCACTGCCAAGGGTGCCGACATAGAGTGTTCCTCCATCAACGTCAAGACAGGAAATGAGATATGGAATCTCCGGTGTGATCTGCTT
The DNA here is from genome assembly GCA_965205065.1 of Candidatus Poribacteria bacterium. Lineage (GTDB taxonomy): Bacteria > Poribacteria > WGA-4E > WGA-4E > WGA-3G > MSPOR6. The sequence continues at coordinate 2,346,938 of CBDBFT010000001.1, forward strand.
CCAAGTATCCGAACCTTCTTTCAATTGATACACCTTTTGCTCAGCTTGACCATATAACGTTGTGCCCTCCACCGCGAACCTGATTATTACAAGAGATGTTCCTTCTGCGTCAGTTATCGTTTGCCATTCTGTACCATTTCTTGACCGGACAACACCTTTGTCGGTTGATATATAGACAGTGCGTCCTGCAAAGGCTATTGCTTTAAAATGGTCAATAGAAATTGGCAGATTTGCAGTGACATCGTTCCAAGTATCTCCTTCATCAAGGGAGCGCATAAGTTTGCCATCTCGCTTGCCGCCGTAAACAGTCTTATCCGATACAGCAAGTTTGAAACCAACAGGATTGAGAACGTCGAAATTTAATTCTTCAGGAGTTGTTTTATGGGTATCCGTTAACCCTGTATCGTGCCATTCAGAAGTACCGCGTTTCCATCTGAAGAGTCTATTTTTGTGTATCATGTAAAATGTATCCCCACTGATAGCAAAATTAAAACTCCCGGGGAACGCTCCATCAAGTAGGTTACTATCAGGAATTCCGGGAATTTCTCCAAATTCATTGTTTTGGGTAGATAGACGGGCAAAGAGAGGTTTCATTTTACCTGTCTCTTTATTTGAGTAAGTATCATCAGCTCTCAAATAAAGTACATCGTTGACTTTTACCATGCGCGTGATACCATAACTCTCTCTATCATCCAAAATATATCTCCACGATTCACCACCATCAGTTGAAATAATAAATCCCATTGATGATAGAGCATAAAGCGTATCATTGATGACAGCTAAAGTCAGAATAGTGGTACCTGTCAAACCAGAATTAAATTTGTGCCACGATTTGCCGCCATCAGTTGTGCGGAAAACCCCATAAGCACCGCTTCTATAGAAGGTATTCGCATTTAACATTATAGTGTCGGAAGCATTACCTCCAGAATAGGATTCGTCATCTAAATAGAAGGGTGTCCAGGTCTTGCCATGATCAATAGAGTATGCGTGATCCTCCCCTTCAATCACCAGTATTTTATCTTCTCTTGCGGCGATTTTGATATTTGAATTCGGTCCCATTAACGTAAACGGGAATTGATGTCTTCGCGGTCCCTCTGTCGGAAGTGGAGAATAACCCTTTCTATGTGTCCTCTTCATAATTGTTTTTCCGGTTGCAATAAAAGTCCATGACTCCCCCATATCCGTTGAACGATAAAGTGTCCACCCAAAAAGGGTACGCCCTTGTCCTGTTGCTGCATTATGGATGTGCCACGGTTTTTTCGGTCCAGCTATTACAGCATAGAGTTGACGTTCTGCAACGGCTAAAGCGCGGATTGCAAGTTCTTCACCTTTCATACTGTCTGCTTGACCAGGAGACAATTGTTCCCATACCCCAGCAGCGTTAAGACGAAATAGTCCTTTTTCAGTACCTGCAAAGACGTTATTTTCGATGGTGGTGATTGCGCGAATTTCGTTACCGATTTCTTCATTGCTCAAGAGTATCCACGATGCGGCGGCATCATTGGAACGAAATATTGCAGTTTCATTCCGGTTGTTCCATTCACTCTGTTTAGCGAGTGCGACGTAGATTGCAATATCGGTTTGTGTCCGCAAACTTCCATCGGTTATCACCATACCAATAGGAATCCCGCCCGGATGTGTTCTGAGTGTTTTCCATGTTTCACCTCTATCTGTAGAAGCTAATACTTCTGTATCTGTGGCGAGATATATTGTATCGCCTCGCTCTGCCATAGGTCCCCAACCTATGCCTCTATTTTGTGAATTGAGTGAAAGTGCATTTTGGGTATTGACAAGTTGCCAAGTGTTCCTATCATCAGAAAGTCTGTAGAGACCGCTAAGTGTTCCTGCGTATATATCACCGCGTATTGTAGCGAAGAGATTAGTGACTGTTCCACCTTCCGGTCCCTTCACCTGAACCCATTGCTGTTTGAACTTTAGATTCCCCGATTCGTCTATTTGCGCAGCTGCTAATGTTTGTGCATTCAGTTCCTGCACAGGATCGTCACTTTTACTCGGGAGGTTTGAACGTCCAACTTTGTTAAGCAGTGAAGGCTCTGCTGGAGAATCAAGAACAAGTTGGGTGTCAACGATTTCAATGGTCTGCTCTGATGTTGATTCTAAACTATACGGTTGCTGAAACCGAATTAGGTTTTGTGTGCCAAAACCTATTAGTAAAACTACCAAAATGGCTGAAGCAGCAGAAACTGCTAAAGGTATTAAAGGTTTACTTCCTGATGGCGTTGTTGGGTTGAGATGTGATATTTTCTTCATGATATTCTCTGTCAATTGTGTTGGCAGTTGCAAACTGCTAAGGTTTTCTTGTATCACTGCTTCCTCCTTCTTTAGCCGTTCTCTGGCTCAGTGAAGCCGACTTTTAACCGTGTTCGGCGATACACCCAAAAACCGACCAATCTCTTCACACGTTAAGCCTGCAAGGTAATGCATCGTTACCACTGTCCGTTCACTTTCTCCAAGTTTACTGAGCAGTTTTCGAACAATTGTTCTCCGATTTTGATTTGCTGCTTCTTCACGTTGACGAGACGTATATTCGGAATAATACACCTCTTCTAATTCCATTGCGTCTGTCTCCTCCAGAGATTGTAATTGCGGTTTTTTCTTTCGGTGCCACATGTTACACTTGTTACTGGTAATGACGTAGAGCCATCCCGCAAATCGGTTACGGTGTGTGAGGGTTTCAAGTTTTTGATACGCAGTGACGAAGGTATCTTGTGTTATCTCTTGTGCGATGTGGAAATCACCGATTTTCTGCCACGCTAAAGCGTGTATCTGTTCTTGATATTTTTCCACAAGTGCAGCAAAGGCGTGCTGATCCCCGTCAAGTGTGCGTTCAATCAACTCGGTATCATTATATTTCATGGAAGACCTCACAAATAGACTCATCTTTTAATATAAAGATGCTATTTGGCTTATGAAGGTTGCATTTATCAGAAAAAAAGCACGTATCCATGCAGAATACCAAACGCGTATTCTGCATTGGTTAGGAAACCGTACCTATTGGCACTGGAAGGACAGTAAATTGACCTTTTCCGTATACCTGGGTGTGTAAACTTTTTGTCACTAAACATTCAATACCTTCACCAATAATAGACATTCTGTTAGATTGTGCCTCTTTTGTAGCACATTCTGTTAGATTGTGCCTCTTTTGTAGCACATTCTGTTAGATTGTGCCTCTTTTGTAGCACATTCTGTTAGATTGTGCCTCTTTTGTAAACGATCAAAGTCATATAATGATCCAGAAACCCTTCCGCGTCCTCTGCGCCCTCCGTGTCTTCCGCGATTCAGACAAAAAAGGTGACAAAAACTTTACACACCCTATACCTTAATGGAGTTGCTTTTTCTGATGGATTCTGGTACAATATCAAATGAGATGGAACATCAGAAAAAGCAACTCGCTTTTTGTGTTCAATTAGGGGTGTTAACCCTTAATATCTTATTTATATTATACCATATAAACCCAGTATACATAAGGGATTATTACACTTTTTAAAGCATGTTTTTCAAGTCCAAAACGACTAATTTCGTTCTAAAAAGTTTAATCCTGAGCAGAGAATTCTGATAAATCAGAGAAAGAATCCCATGCCTTTAGACTTGGGAGAATGTCAGATGTGCTGGAGTCAACATGTCCTTCAAGTATATATTTATTTCAGTTATTATCGCAACAGTCCTCGTTGTCGTTGTGATAATGTTCCATACGAACCGTCCACAAGTTGAGACCCATCAACCAAGTGCTGATTTTGTGCGAGCGATCGGTAAGTGTGCAACATGTCATCGCCGCGAAACTGCTGCAGTTGTGCATCAATATGAGAGAAGTCAGCACGCCAAGAACGGTGTAAGTTGTTTGGATTGTCATCGGGGTGTAGACAATCAAGAGACCAAACCGCATAGCGGATTTACGATTGCAAAGGAGCTAACGGCAAAGAATTGTAGCGGGTGTCATTCAACGGAGTATCAACAATTTCTACGAAGTCGGCATGCCGCACCAGCATGGGCAGCAGTCGCGGGTGCGAAAGACTTTACCGCAGAGCAGATAGCGTTTTCAGAGAAATATCATAAAGGTGCTGTTGACCGTCCAGCGAATCCATTAGCAATAGCAGAAGGTGAAAGTGCGACGCTTGTCGGCTGTATGGGATGCCACGATATAGGGAAACCGAACAAAGACGGTTCTATTGGAACATGTACCGATTGCCACTCGCGGCATAATACTTCAGTTGCTTTAGCGCGGCAACCCGAAACCTGCGGACAATGCCACATGGGACCAGATCATTCACAAATAGAAATTTATAATGAATCCAAACATGGTGTTCTCTATAACGCGCAAAAAGCACAAATGAACCTGAATGCTGATCCAAAAAAACTGACGACCAAAGATATGTCTGTCCCAACCTGTGTAACCTGTCATTTGAGCGGTTTAGACGGGTTGAATGTGACGCACGATACCACAGAACGCCTTTCATATTGGCTATTTGCAGCTGTATCAGAAAAACGTTCCACCTATCAGCAAGCGCAAGATGCAATGAAAGACGTGTGTTTAAAATGCCATGCACGGGCACAAGTAGATACATTCTACACGGAAGCAGAAGATGTCGTCGCAGACACAAACAAGGTTATATCGGAAGCACAAACATTAATGCAATCACTTCATGAAGAAGGATTGTTGACAGAAACCCCCTTTGATGAACCGATTGATTTCCTGTTTTTTGACTTGTGGCACTATTATGGACGAACAGCAAAACATGGTGCTTTTATGGGAGGTGCAGATTTCGTGCAGTGGCACGGCAACTATGAACTGTTGCACAAGACAGCGGAGATAGAAAAAATTGCTAAAGAACTTCGGAGCAAATCTGCGAAACAGTGATGGTGCCGCAACACGATTACTTGACATTTTCATCATTCTCAATCTTGCTTTTTTAGCATTAGATGTATATATCGCACATGCTGTCGGTGGATTTACGCGCACCGTTGAATGGTTACCCATCTATTTTTCACTCTTTGCTTTTTGTGTGTTAGCGTGCGTCCTCCTTACCGGTAAGTCGCATTGGTTAAATTGGTGCCGAACATGTTTCGGATGGAGTGCAATCTGTATCGGCATAGCAGGTATGCTATTTCATCTCAATAGTCACTTTTTTTCGGACGCTTCTCTAAAAAATATCGTGTATGCAGCACCTTTTGTTGCACCGTTGGCTTATACAGGTATCGGTTTACTTTTATTACTGAATAATCTGATACCAGATAGCGAACCAGAATGGGTAAAGTGGGTGCTGCTTTTAGCCTTATGTGGATGGTGTGGCAACTTTATTCTTTCTGTATTAGACCATGCACAAAACGGGTTTTTCAAAATCACGGAGTGGCTACCTGTGATTACGAGTGCACTCGCTGCAAGCAGCTTAGGGACACTGCTATGCATGCAGCAAAAGCAGCGTTTCATTCAGTTCTGTATCATCGTCTTATGTCTAAACATTATCGTTGGAGTTGTCGGTTTTTTCTTACACCTTGTAGCTGATTTGCATGTGCCAGCAATAAAAGAAACAGAAAAACTGTTGTATGGTGCGCCGTTGTTTGCACCGCTTCTATTCCCTAACCTATCACTACTTGCATTATTAGGTATTTGGAAGATACAAATTGTATAAGATGTATCCGTGAGTTATCATAACCCAAGTCGCTACGGACAAGATTTTAGACAGGCAGGTACCGTCTTTAATTGAAAATAGTTCATTTACTTTTTGTATCTCATTCCTTCATATCTGAACACGTGTTAGAATATGCAGAATTATGCACCCGTTTAATCCTTTAGTGTTGTCATATAAGCAAAAGGTAATAACGGAGGTAATCCATGAGAAAAAGTGATGCACAATTAATACAACATACCCTTGATGGTGATATGTCCTGCACAGAAATCGGTGCTTTTTTAGGTGTGTCAGCGAATACAATAAAAAGCCGCCTCCGTCGTGCACAGCAACGTTTACAGAAAGAGGAACCGGTGATAAGGGAAGCATTAGACAATTTCAAAATTACACCGCATCTCTCAGAAAACATTATGCGTGAGGTTTCCCGAACAAAACCTGCTGCACCGTCTGTAAGTAAACCGTTTGTGCCCTGGTTATTCGCTGCTTCAACAGTTGTAGCCGTGTTGCTCCTGTTAGGTTTTGGAAGCAGCAAATTCTTAACGCGTTTTCAGGAACCTTATAGTTTTGATGCTAACTCGAAGATCAAGATTGATATTATGGAGGCACCCGTTATGGCACACCTTGTGTTGGAACCCAATTTACAAAAGCAGCTTGGCAATGTAAACGCACAAAATAATGACACTATTCATGAACAGCAACCTAATGAGAACTTACCTCTATCAGAAAGAGTGTGATTTCTTCAATAAGTACAATAAACCCTGACATTAAACAAGTTGAGACAATAGATACAGAAGGGGAATTCGCAGCATCCCTACGAGAAAATCATCTGATTGCTTTAACAGAGGATATAGTCGCAACTGCAGGAAGAAACAGAGAAAATGATCAAATTGAGATTTGGGATATAGAGACCGAGAAAAAGATTTCTACCCTTAAAGCACCTGAAGAAAATGTGGTCGGTGTAGTAAACTCTGTTGAAGTCCTAACATTTTCTGCTGATGGCAGACTACTCGCAAGTGGAAGCCAGAATTCACAGATACGATTATGGCATGCCTCTACTGGAAAACATTTACATACATTCCAAAAACGTCAGGAGGATATGAACGATAGGAATATAACTCTTCAATTACTGTTTTCACCTGACAATAAGTATGTGGTATGTGGAAATGAAGACACAACTGTGCAAGTGTGGGATGTCACGACAGGAGATTCTCTCGCTGTTTTTGAGGCACATATCGGACAAACAACTGCATTAGCATTTTCACCTGATGGAAAAACGATGGCAAGCATAGGTGGCGAAGGCACAATTCTTGTATGGGATTGGGATGAAATACGAAAAAGTTCACCCGAAAAGAAAGATCCTTTAAGGTAAGCAGGCACACTCGGCTAAATGTTAAAAGGAGAACATACAATGGCATTGAGATATCGTTTCAAACTAACACCATCTTCAATTCCAAAATTGGCTGAAGAATTTATGTCAGAACAAAGCGATGAATCTCGGATAGAGGAAGAAAAGTTAATAGGTCATAGAACTGCCATCTCTATATTGTCAAAGTTGCGGCGGTAGTATTTCATGTATTGCACCTTTTTCTCAAGTGCCTCAATGACAGCGATGTTGAAATTGACTTTCTCAAACTTCTGTGCACTACCTAATCCCCCGGGACTAAACACATTTATCTCCATGAGTTTGTCACCGACGATGTCTAACCCTACGAGGAACATACCGTCCTGAACTAATTTTGGACGCACCATTTCTACGAGTTCTAAGGCGGTATCAGTAATTACTGCCTGTTGAACTTCGCCACCTACGTGGATGTTACTTCTCATATCGTCCCCTGTACGGACACGACGGAATGCTGCGTATCTGCCTCGGTAACGCAACGGTTTTCCATTGAGCACAAACAAGCGCATGTCCCCTTCGGCTGCTGCAGTTAGGTATTCCTGTGCAATGACATATCCATCACGGTTCACAGCGTCTATCATCTGATTGATATTAGGTAGGTCATCAGGTCTAACGAGGAAGACGTTTTTACCACCAGAACCTTGAAGCGGTTTGAGGACGATTGTTCCACCTTGTTCTTTAGCAAATGTTTTTATTTCGTGGTGACTCCTCGTGATAAGGGTTTTGGGTCGGACTTCTTCTGGGAAGTCTTGGAAGTACATTTTGTTGAGTGCTTTGGAGAGTCCATTCGGGTCGTTGAGAACAATTACACCGTGCCGCATTGCGACTCTTCCGAAGATAAGTCCAGCGTTTTGTGCCCAAGGTCTGTTAATTGCATCGTCTGCGGGATTGTTCCGTAGGAGCAAAATATCCAGCTCATCAATGGTGATACGTTCAATATTTGCCCGCTCACTCTGTAGGTTTTTAAAGTAGGTTGTGTGTGATTTGTAATTGCGGCGTGGTACCATACGCGCTGTTGCGCGGATATACTCATCGGGGTCATAAGATAAGTCTCCTACTGAGATTATCCACGCCTCATGTCCCATATTAATTGCTTGCATTGCCATACGGGTTGTTGTGTATATTGGTTGTTCGGTTTTCAGGTCATTGACGACAAACCCTATTTTCATTTTTCTCCTTTCGTAATATGTCATCATCATTTATGGAGGTAAAACGCACCAAGCGCAAGAGTATCCTATTAAGTATATTTTGATTGATGAAAAAAATGTTGTAGTAGATGGAAAATACCTGTGTTATGGACAGATAACTAAAGTCTGCAAGATGAGCCTCTAATGATAATTTAATTATATCATTTTTCTTATCGTATTGACGAATCTATTTTGGGTTTAAATGTAGAAGGCGGGAAGAAAATGTCTTTGGAGAAACCTGAATACACATCCGTAATGTTATAATACATTGCATTTCCTGACATTTTGTGATACAATAGATAAGGCGTTACAAAAGATATTAACAACAAAACCGTAGGTTTCAAATTCATACATAAGAACCTTTTGATGAAAAAAATCGCCAAAAATACATATTTTACTGCAGTATTGCTATTCACAACTACACTTTTGGTATACAATTTGGCGTGTATCAGCTATGCACTTCCTCCAGATGCCGACCTTCAAAGTGCCATTCAAACTGTGCGACAGTTCACTAATCTCAAACCGAGATATTCACCTGACGACGTCATGGAATGTGCTACGGATAGTTTTGTAACGGTCGCGAAAAACTGGCAAAACATTCCATCAACACTACGACAAGAATTAAAACCGGTTTTCCTCCGACCAGGACTTCCGGGTAGTTTCTTCGGGGATATAGTGCTTACAGAACACTTTAACACACCGCATTTCAAACTCCACTATACACGCAGAGGACCCCACGCGCCACCGCTCGAAGACTTTCATCCCCGTAACGGAGTTCCTGATTATATTGATCTCTGTGCTGATGCGATGGAACGCGCCTATCATGTTCAAATTGATCTGATGGGTTTCAAGAAACCTTACATGGATTATTGGGCAGAACAGAACGGCGGGGACCATAAAATGGATGTTTACCTATTTACATTCCCAGCACTCGGTATCGCAACAGCAGACTGGTTTGAAGGACGGGTGTTATCCACTGCCTTAACAATCGCTCCCTATTTCATGATCAACTCACGTATCTACGATTATGTCGGTAAATTTGAGGGGATACGATACCTCCAAACCACATGTGCACACGAATTCCTGCACGGGATACAGTTTGCATATAACGCCTATATGCCGACCTGGTTCATGGAATCATCCGCTACATGGATAGAGGTGATGACTTATGATGGGGGTGTTGTTGACGATGGAGACACTCTCCCTGATCCCGATGAACCAACCGAGACTAACTCCTATAACTATTACATCCATCAACTACGCCGCTGGTTTAATATACCCGATATTTCTCTTGAGAGTAGAATCGGTGATCATGAATACGGGTCAGTAATCTGGGCACTCTATATGTCAGAAAGATTCGGCTATGACATCATACGTCAGTTTTTTGCGAATACGACAGATGGCAGTTATCGTGAATTCGGTAACTTTTATGATGTCTTTATAGACAACGGTACAACCCTCGCAGAAGCTTTCAAGACTTTTACTGTATGGAATTATTTTACATACACACGCGCGAATACGACCACTGATATACAAGGGTATAGAAACGCTGAAAGGTTCCCAACGGTCGCAATCCATCCCAACGATGTTCACAGTCAATATCCGATTCGTACGCACTTCGATTCTGAGGCAATGCCAGAACACTTTTCGTGTCGATATATCGTATTCCGACCACAAGGCGTAATGCCAGAATTCGCAATCAAAATTGACGGTGCTGACCTTGCACCTTATGATATGAGTGCTCTGACAATTGAAGACAGAAACAATATCCAGAGCGAACTTAACAGACTAAATGGCACAGGATTACGTGGGTGGGCTGCAAAATTCATTGTCCGAAAACAGAACGATAAAATTGAAATCAGAGAAGCTTTCACATATCATAAGTCACAGGAAGCACAAATCACATTCAAAGATTTCGGTGGCGTGATTAAAGAAATTACACTCATTCTTATCAATATGCATGCTGATGTTGAACAAGTGGTAGTTCCGGGTGGCACTTCTGGGGGGTCTATCAGTTTTGTGGCTGGCGCACCACCGAAAGGACAACTTGCAAACGTCCAAGTATCACAAGGCACTTCTGGAGCAAAGATCAACTGGACTGTTGATGACCCAACGGGTATTCAGGAAGTCGCTATCGTCAGAAAACGATACGTCTTAAATAGTGAAACAGATGAACCGCAAACCTTCCAATCTGATGATGAGGTGCTCGCAGCCGTTGATCGTAATGGAGATGGAATTGCGGAAGACGACATTACCATTGTAGGACGCGTCTCATTGACGCAAATCCCACAACAGTGGCAGTTTGAAGACAGAACGGTTTTTCAAGATGTTGAACAGCCAACAGAAGGGGAAAACATGGTGCACTATTACTATGCAGTTGTGCCGGTGGATGCTATGGGAATTATAGGGACACCGAGTATCGCTTCAGATAGCTTTTCACCGACTATAGAATCGGCAAACCAAGCACCCTCTTTTTTCATCAATACACAACAACACGGAACAGGTGAGTGGCATGTTGAGGTGACAAGTACGCATGCGCTTCAAAGTGCACCGCTGCTATCAGTAGAAACACCAAATAGGGATACCTATAACATCACCTTATCCCAGGTGTCTCCTACAAAATGGCGTGGGACTCTACAGACAAACGGATTCCCTGCTACAGGGATTTACTTATATAAGATTTCTGGTAAGAACCTCTCAGGTAAAACAGGTAACGGAATCTGGCAAGGACAATCTTTCAGTTATCTACAGAACAGTACGAATCGTAAAGTAGTAGTTGCCCCGAATCCAATGCGTCCAGCTTTTGGGAACCAACACCTCTCATTTTACCCAAAAGGTTTAAAAGTTGAAATCTACGATGTAACGGGTAACTTAATTAAGGTAATAGAGAATGCGTCGAATTGGGATTGTACCAATCAAAATGGTGAAAAGGTCTGTACCGGACTATACTTCTACATTGCAAGCGATGGAAACGGATACCGAAGCGCAGGTAAATTCTCTATTGTCAAATGAACCAGGATTTACAGGATTATTAGGATTTACAGGATAATACAAGATTAGCAGGATTAGCAGGATGAAACAGGATTAGCAGTCCTTAATTCAATATAATAAGACTATCTTGAATTCCGTAGGAACGATATGTTTATAAATGCAAAATCATCCTTCATAATGATCTTTCTAATACTACTTTTCGTAAGTTGTGGTGAAGAGGGTCTGATTGAACCGCATGGTGAAACGAAAATACCGCCACCGATCTCAACAGGAACACTCCAAGCCGTTGACTTCCCAACAGATACCGGTTCGTCATGGACATATTTAAATGTTGACACTGAACAAGAGGTCACACTACGTATAAGGGGTACACGCGACATTAGCGGAACAACCCACCGTCAAATGACGATTAGCGAACTGACACCCACTCCCCCCGATGATTTTCCTTTTGAATCAATTGATCATCTGTCTGCCAATGCATATTACTTCAGGTTAGACACGGAGTTTTTTGATGGATTTCCGTTTCCTATTTTTGCTACCTATTTCACAAAAACACCGCAAGCGGTGACAGAATCCGCGTTTGATGTTATTCTCCCACTTGACAACCCGTTGTTTCATCAGAAACATTTTCCGGCTCGCAAGTTATGGGATTTTCCATTAGAGGTTGGCAAACAGTGGGTTGTTTTTGAAAAGGACATCGGTATCCCAGTCTCTGCCACACGTTTTGTTGCTGAGAAGGATGTGCAGATTACCGTACCCGCAGGAAGTTTCAATACATTCGTTGTCTACGAAGAGGTCGTATACAGTGAGACTGAGGATTCAACGATAAGGTTGATCAGTCCACCTGCAGTCTATTGGGTTGCGCCTTCCGTAGGTGTGGTTAAGTATAGATTCAGTCGTTATCGGGCTACAGACACTTTTCAGACGCAGACTTTCGAACTAACACGTCTCCATCTTCCCGGTCCCTTCACGGATTGAGTGATACGATAGAAGTCATGAAATCTCTTGCACATCGCAATATTCCAATTACAATCATCGGCGGCGGTATTCACGGTATCTCTATCGCCTTGCGACTGATGCGCGACATGCCGCAGGTAGCCAGACACATTGTCATCTTAGACAAACATCCGCACCCCCTCACTGAATGGAGAAACAAGACCGAACGTCAAGGCATGACATTTCTCCGTTCCCCCGCAGTTCATCATATCACACCTGATTCCTTAGGGATAGTTGACTATGCACAGCAGCATGCCCGTACTGATGCGTTAGCACCCCCATACAACCAACCCTCTACTGAGATATTTTGGGATTATTGTATGGAAGCTGTAAAGGAGATACAAGCGTATCCAATATATCACCAATTCAATGTGTCAAAATTACGGTGGGACAAAGGAACAGGAAGGTTTCCGTTCAGGATAATCTCTGATAAAAAATATGACGGAGGCGAAGGTTTCCGTAGTAGTTGCGTTATACTTGCTATTGGCTCAGAGGATTGCGCCTATGTACCTGAGGCATATAGAGATTGGCAACGTCGTTACCCTAATCGGATACTCCATTCATCCCAGTTCTCTGTGAATACATATCAGAGGTTAGAAAAAACCGGTAAGATCGTAATCGTAGGGGGTGGGTTGACAGCCGGAACACTTGCCCGGAGTTTGAGTGAACGTGGATACAATGTCGTTTTGGTCGCAAGAAAGCAGTTGAAAACGGAACAGTTTGACTTCCCGCCAATCTGGTTAGGACCAAAAGCACTAACAGAATTTGCGGGAGAATCAGATTTCCAGAGACGATACCAGATTATTCAGGAGAACAGAGGTGAGGGTAGCATAACACCAGATGTAATGGAATCGCTTGAGAATAGTAAAAACATCAGAATCTTACCCCAAACGCTTATTCGCAATATAAACATGGATAAACACTTAATAGTAGAAACTACCTGTGATGTTATTACGCATGTGTCTCAATTAATACTTGCAACTGGGTATAGATTCGACTTACGGGGTTACGGATTTCTTCAAGCGTTAATCACACAACACTCAATTCCGCTTGTGTGTGGTCTACCAATTCTTGATACGAACTTAGAATTCCTACCGGTCAAGCATCTGTTCGGTTCAGGGACAGTTGCCCAACTTCAAATTGGTCCTGCATCAGGAAACATAGCAGGTGCAAGTCTTGCATATCAGCGTTTCCGTGATAGGGTTTTGGCGAATGTGCCAAAGAATTACACAAACGGATCGGTAGGACGGTAGATTCGTATCAAGAATTGGTGGATAGATGGAATCTTCTCCTCTTCCCCTCTTCCCCTCTTCCACTCTCCCACTCTTCTCCTCTTCCACTCTTCTCCTCTTCCACTCTTCCACTCTCCCACTCTTCCACTCTTCCACTCTTCCACTCTTCCACTCTTCCAATCTTCCAATCTTCCACTCTTCCAATCTTCCAATCTTCCAATCTTCCAATCTTCCAATCTTCCACTCCCTAACCCTCATCTCGTTAAGGCATAAGCGACAACATTCATCCCTTGCTCAAATGCCCAAATACGTTGCTCTTCACCACCGGGATCACATAGTCTTCCTTCCCATGCACAGTTGAGATCGTTTGGACAGAAGTAGACCATGACTTTGCCGTCCTTATCCAAGATAGCTTCGTCATAAGCATGATTTGGAACCCGTTTGTCTCCACCCAAATATTCATTATGTGGGTAAAGTGTATGATAAATAGGGTGAGTCAGATCAAGTGGTTCGAATTTTTTATCTGGAAAAATCCGCTTTATCAATCGTTCAAGCTGCGGAAAGAAATAAGGCCAACGGAAATCGCAATCTTCCACGTGCATGAATCCACCGCGATCAAAATACTCCCTTAACTTTCTGACCTGTTGATCCGTAATTCGCATACCTCCCGGAGCTCTACCGTGTCCAGTCATGTAGAGAAATGGATAGGAAAACAACCAAGGATCGTCAATTTCAACATATTGCGGATGTTGTCGCAAATCAACATTTATTGCGGTATTTGCAGCAAGCAGCTGCGTAAACTTTAGGTCTGACTGCCATAAGGCGGTTCCGACAAGATTGGTATACCAATCTCCCCCGGGATATTTGAGTCGGACGAAAGTAAATTTTTCACCTGTTGGCTCCATACCGGGATGGTGGTGTTCTATAATTTCACGTCTTCCGTTGCGTGGATTATAGTCCCAATGATAATCTTTTGTTGAATCATACGGTATATATTCACCAAAACTTGATCGTTGTGCGCTCGCTGACCGAATTAAACCACCGCCAGCCGTAGCAGCTGTTGCAAGCCCTACAGAACCCTTTATAAATGCACGACGTGATAAAGGACGGGTGGATATTTTTCTCTGTTTTCTGTTTCTATTAATTGACATGCTTCTGTCCTCCTAATTATGGTATTGTCTACACAAACACTTACCTGATTCTAATACGCCTGACCTAACAATTCAAAAGTCACGCTTTGCGCTTCGCCACCTTGTTTCTTAAATGCGTTCCGCGTGCCAGCAATAGCGCGAATTCTATGATTTGCAATACCCAGTTCCCTGAGAGCCTTCGCTGCGGCTTCTGCGCGTTGTGTTGCCAGAACCTTATTCGCTGTGGCGTCCCCTTCCGCGCGCGTGTGTCCAACGACTCGAAGATAGTATTGAGGGAACGACTTGAGTTTGGATGCAATGTCGGTGAGAGCACGTTTACTACCGGGAAGAATACGAGCATTCCCCCTTCCGAATTGAATCGGCTCAATTTTCATCGCTGCAACAGGTGCAAGATTATTCCAGTTCGTATCCGAGAGTGGATTGAGTGCTTTATCTTCACGTACTTTCTCCTCTATTACACTTGAAGTATCTACAAGGATACCTTCTAACCCTTCAGTGGCACTACTACTAAGCACACCGGGATGGAAATCGTCTGTATTTAATGCCCGTAAAATTCCTTCATAGTATAACTGTCCATAATTCCCCGCTAACGGATCGGATGGCAGGGATTTGGTTTTGACAAGAACTTGCATTATTTTCTGTATCATCGTGTCAAGTTTCTCAGCTTTTTTCGCTGCTGAACCCGTGATAATTCCGAAATGGGCATAATTCTCAACGGTGTTCCGCCATTCAATACCTTTTACAAGTTTACTCGCTTCATTCAGATTTAACGTGTCACCATACTGCTTTGCATCTTCCTGAATTAATGACAGTAATCCATCCGGTTGGTTTGTGTAATCGTAGTTTGCCCGGAGATAGGCTTGCACGACATGGGTAACAAGTTCGCGTTGAGAGTTTAGAAATTCCCGTTGAACCACTAATACATCAACGATATATCCTTTTATTTTTGAACTATCCAACAGCAATTGGACTCCATCAATTGCAAGTGCTTTTGTTACGTATGGTTCCCAAAGGACATAGGCGTACGGGTCGTCTGGATCGGCAGATTTTAGTTTGTTGTATACATCTTCTGCCCCATTGGCATCCGATTTCCAATTTGCGGGTAGACTCGGCAGACTCATCGTGTTAATCATGATACGTGCAAGTGTTTCACTCGGTGAGTCCGGTGTGAGTATTATCTTAGCCGCCGGATTGCTCAAATTCGGAATAGCCGCAACACCACGTTTATGTGCTACCATGGCATCAGCACCTTTAGATTCGTCTATGACCAGAACAATTGAACCGGGATAATCACCGACAACATTACCTGCTTTAAGATATGCATCTATTGTAAAGACCGCCATCTGCACTTTACCACTTTTGAGATCACGTACTCTCTTCACATAGTCCGCTTTGTCATCAATAAACGTAAGTTTAATGGCTTGACGATCAAGTAGGTTTTTGACAGCGTCAGAACGTAAAATAGCATATCCTGGAAAAGAGTCGTGTGCGATTTTTATTTCGTGGTCATAATTGCGCGTGCTGGTATCTTGAACAAGTTTATCACGTTTCCCACTAAGTCGTGGTTCAACGAGAAACTTATAGGCAAGACCGATTACACCGATAATAATCAGCCAACTCGCTACCATAATGACTCTACTTTTTGTTTTTGCTTCCATTCTAATGCCTTCCCATGCGTCTAAAAATGATATAACCTGCCACTAACACTACAAGTCCGATAAGTATCCACGGTGTGTTTCCGCCTCTGTCACTCCCTTGTAAAGGTTGTTGCGTTGGTTGCTGCGGTTGTGTCGGTGTATTCGCTTGTTTTGGTACTGTAGAAGTTGTTTCACTCGTTATCGCTTCATTACTTGCAGGTGTTGTAATTCGTTGAATAAGGTCTAACGCAATTTCAGGTGTAAGGGGTGCAATATCGTCAAAAGCACTAACATTATCAGCAGTACCGCCAACATCAGTAGCAGTTCCTCCGGTTTCAGCGAGTATCTGTGTGACAGCAGCAACGAGTTCTCCTGGATTATCCGCTCTCCGATAACTATCCGCCTCCTGTGCTAACTGGTGATCCGTTTTCATATCAACCCCAATGACATCAACCCGAAGCTGCCTGTTCAAAACTTCGGGTGTGTATTGTGCGACTTTTTCAGGATCTTGTGCTTCCCCATCCGTTACAATCAACAATCGGTAGTTCCCGTAGTTATACTGTTTCTCACGTTGTTCAAGTAGACGGTTGGCACCGATACGGATATATGTCCCAAGCGGTGTGCCCCCATCTGGTTCGGGACGATTGATAGCTTCGATCAACCTATTGGTGTCTTTTGGTCCCAGCGGATACACCCATTTATTTGGCACATTGCGTCCACTAAATACGAGCACACCTATATTGGTTCCATCAGGAATTTTTGCCAACACCTCTTGGAGTGCTTCCTTTGCAGCGTCCATCTTAGACTTGGTCTCGTCTCCTCGAAATTTATTCTTCATAGAACCGGAAGCATCAAGGATTACGACAATATTATCCGTATGAACGCCCTCTTCTGCTATACACATGTTTAGGATGAGTAACGTAATTAGGAATAAAATATAAGACACGATTGAAAGTTTCACAAGACCCTCCTATCTAAAGCTTAGTATCCGAGAGTGGCTCAAAAGTCAAAGTCGGATGCAGCAACTGCTTCAGCAGAGACTTTAATCAGCGCAAATTCTACACGCCGGTTTACCGATGCTTCTTCAAGACTTGAAGGTTTAGGGATAATAGGTTCTTTAATTCCTAAACCTACAGGCACAATCTGGTCCGTATCAATTCGTGCGTTCTTACTACGAGCATAATCAATGATTGCCTGTTTCACCGCTTCACCGCGCTGTTCAGAAAGTTTGAGTGCTGCCCGCATCACTTGATAAGGACTGTCAACATCGGTTCCATCGTCAAACGTTTTTTGTTCTATAAGGCGAATTAATTCCGCAGTGTTTTCAAGACTAAGCGGTTTGCCTTGCATAAAGTATCTATAGTTTCCCGTTGTACCTGTCCGTTTCAACACGCCTTTGTTAATGCCGACATTAACCAACACGCGCAGCGTTCTCGTAGGGTCGCTGTGTCCTTTTATCGCAATTGCCGCGTTTCCATACTTCGCAGCGAGTTCAAGCACTCTATCAAATTCTTCGCGGTATTGCGTTCCACTAAATGTTTCTACATTCGCATCAAATTGAATAGTAAAGGAGATGAGTGTTTTTTCGTCAAGGGCAGCGTCCTCATTAAATGATTCAATCTCTGCACGGACAGTCTCCTTTTTAAAACGAGTCTGTTTTAACTGTGTCGGTGCAGCAACGGTTGTAGCAAGGATACTCTTAAACGTAGCGGAGTTAAAGTTTAAATCAGATGGTAGAAGCGCGTGACGTTGTCCTGCAAATCCCCAATTAACCGCCATATCCAAACCCGCCTTATTGAATCCTTCAAATCCTGTGATGGTATTCTTTGGATCGTTGAAGAATGCAACATTACCGGGTTGTCCCACGAAAGTGCAATCTGCTATTAGACCGTGTGCATCCTCCTCAAGCGTTGGCAGCACATCTTTGCCGTAGATATTCTGCATCGTGGTGAGTAGTCTTGTATATTCCGCTGATCCACTTCTTTCATAAGTCTTTTTAAGTGCGACAACCTCCTCAGTACCTTTTAGATAACCAGCAAAGAATTTCTCAATCAACGGTTTATAGAGGTCATAGAAATCCTTGCGGCATGCGTACACATCAGCAATAGACCGTGAGAGTGTTGCTGTACTAACGACAACGTGTGCCCCCTTGACTGTTCCTTCCGCCCCCGTTCCGGT
Organism: Candidatus Poribacteria bacterium; assembly: GCA_965205065.1. Lineage (GTDB taxonomy): Bacteria > Poribacteria > WGA-4E > WGA-4E > WGA-3G > MSPOR6. The sequence goes on from CBDBFT010000001.1 coordinate 2,365,354, forward strand.
ATTTTCTGGTCCTCCTGTTAATCCGATCATATCAGGTGTGATGACGAAACATCCTGCGATAGAGTTGTCATTTCTGAACTTTTCTGCTGGACCTTTTGCGCCAGTCAATTCGTCAACCCATACTATTTGCACATTTGTTTTGGAAAGCCGTGCGGTTTTTAACATATCGTAAAGCATACCGACATGAGGTCCACCTTTCTGAATAGCGATCTTTTTGCCGCTGAGGTCAGAAATTTTTCGTATATTCGCTCTTCCCACGAAATGGTCCCCAGCAGACCATGTAAGTTGTCCAAATACAACGGGTTTTGTGCGTGGATCACGTCCTATCACTTCACTTGCTTGTGCGATCATTCTAAACGTTCCCCGTAAAATCGGTGTTTTGCCGCCAAGGTAGTCCCGAACTTGCTGCTGGAAGTTATCTCCCGGAACTAATTTTAGATTCAATCCCTGTTTTGCCATGATTGTACCTGTCTGCGTTGTCAATCCACCGTTTGCGTGGAATAGAGCCGATTCTCCGCCCCACGTAATATATGGAATGACTAAGGGAGATGTAGATGTAACATCACGAATCGCAACTTGCCCAACTTCATCTGCAAAACGTTGTTGTGCATGTACCGAAAACACAAGACACAGAAGCACGAAGCAAGATACGCTGATTGTAAACATAAGTGGCAGTTTCTTAAGCATTATCCAATTACTCCAATTATAGGGAGTGATAGATGTCTTGGTAGGAAGTAAACCTATATTTCTTTTCATGTCATTTATCCTTTTTTTGAGATTCTCTGCATTTGTTCTTATCGTCTTCTGTGCATGTTATCATACAAATCTTTAAATTACCAGCAAATAGATCAAAAATGTAATACTTCACCGTAGCACATTCTGTTAGATTGTGCTTCTTTGTAGCACATTCTGTTAGATTGTGCGTCTTTGAGCATCATTCTGTTAGAATGTGCCTCTTTGTAGCACATTCTGTTAGATTGTGCCTCTTTGTAGTTGATCAAAGTCATATAATGATCCAGAAAACCCTTCCGTGCCAGCTATGTTAACTGGCGCGATTCAGACAAATAGAGTGACAAAATATTTACACACCCTTCGTTATTATTGTTGTGTTTGCAGGCGTGCAAGTTTTTCTCGGAGTTGTGCTGCCTCCGCTTCAGCATTCTTTGCACGGGCGGCTTCTTGTTGTCGGGCAGCGGCTTCCCGATCCGCACGGGAGGCTTCCTGATCCGCGCGGATGGCTTCTTGTTGTCGGGCAGCGGTTGCCCGATCCGCACGGGCGGCTTCTTGTTGTCGGGCAGCGGCTTCCCGATCCGCACGGGCAGCCTGTATCTCCGCAGCCGTTTGAAGCCATTTACCCGCAACAGGATCATAAATCCCTAAACCCTCATCACGAACCTGAAAATCTAAATTCAGAGATGCAGCATGCAAACCACCAACAGAATCCTCCGAAATCCGAACATACCTACCATCTACTAAGCTAAAACCCATCAGAGGAACAGGCAAATATAGCTGCTGAACATCAAAAAGAAAGTAATCTCGGATACCTAAAGACGCATACGTGTCCTTTTTAATGGTGAGATCTTTGTCATAAGTTTCTTCGCTCGCGAACTCCATCACGAACTCGGGCACCTTGCCCTCTTCCCACACTTTATACGTCGGACGATCTTTCTTATCCAAACCGAAAGAGATGAGAATATCGGGAGCAATAACTGCCTCCGGTTCACCTTTGACATAATACATGAATATATCACCGGAAACATAGGCATCCGGTTTCGGTTGGAAATGCGCTTCAAAGGCATCCAACGTCCGCGTCATCTCTTTTCTATGACGATCGCTTGCTGCCATCGGTTCACCATCCGTTTCAGGATAAAATATCCCGCCATCTGTAGGAACAACAGAGATATTAAGTTTTTTACGAAATTCTTTTATGTTGGATGACATCGGTGTTCTCTCCTCACAAAAAAATATATAAGACAGTGACAAAATATTTACACACCCGATTTAAGGTGAACTTTGATGATAATTATACATATAGAATAGCACTATCTTTATTCCTGCTCATTAGTAGATTGCACAGGAGGGGGTTCACTGAATTCTTCACCTTTCGCTTCCGCTGTAAGGCGACGGTTGTTCCAATTTATCCACAAATGTCGTTCTTCAGCTTTTCCTTCAACTATTCCTTCAGCCTTTCCTTCAGCTTTTCCTTCAGCAATGCCCGCGGCTCTTGCTTTCTTAACCTTGTTTTGAAGACGCTCTTTATAAATTTGTGCAAGAAACATAAAAAAATCTACTCCTTGAAATAAAATGATGGTAATTCAATTTTAGCACATTCATTGAGAAGATGCAATAAATCCTTGACTTTTCAGGATTTTTTTTTAGTTTTTAGAACTATCAGCTTTATTTGCCTTTCCAACATCTTTTTTGGTAGAACTTTTTGGGAAAATCAGAATAGCATCTGAAATTGCGCGTCCTTGGAACCTTGGCATAGGTCTGACTCGTCGGTTTCCACGACCTATTCTTGCACTTCTCTCAGTTGATGCTTTTTCTGCGGGTTTTTCGTCCGCTGCATCAACTTTAGTCCCCTTTTTTATGTTAACTGACTCAGGTGTTTTCTTTTCTGCTGTCTTGTCGTCAGATGTAGCATCTTCCTGAATCTTGTCTGTCTGTTTACGCTGTTCATCCGCCTTCTTGTTTTCCGCTATCTGTTTACGCTGTTCATCCGCCTTCCTGTTTTCCGCTGTCTGTTTCTCTTTTGCAGACATTTTCTGCTTTTCCTCAACTCCTGATGTGTCAGGTCGTGTTAGCTTGATACTGACAACCTCATTCCGAATAACCATCATCGTGGAAAGTCCGCCATCCAAGTTGACAGCGTCTGTTGCACCCCATTCAACAAAGAGCCTTGCGAGTTTGTGAAGCATGACACCGCGTCGGACACCGGGTTTAGCAGCAGAAATCGTTACAAAAAAGAGTGTTCCATCCGCTTTTTTACCGATAGCAGTTCTCGGATGCCAAAAACTGTGAAATGCACTATCAAACCCTTCACGTTCATAGGCATCTCTCGTTGACACAACACCATTTCTTAACAGTAAAGGTCCCCCACCGATAATATGCGTAAAATCTTCCCAAAACTTACTCTCCCCAACCTTTTCAGGTATAACCTTTTCTTGAATGCGAACTGCATCACCGATTTGTATGTTTTCTAACAGCACCCCTCGCTTTCGTCCAGTTGCTGATAAGATATATCCATCCTTCGGAATAGGGGTACTTCCTTGTCCATCACGAATGTCAGTAACGATGTTGTCTCGGACGATAACTTCAACCCCCTCAGGCATTGTTAGGGTTACAAAATGGAAGTTTGGACGGTATAACAGCAATTCGTTTCGCTGCCTACCCCGATTAATCCCATCAATTTCTATTGACGTGTTGTTGGGTAACAAGATCCTGTGCTGAAGTGCGATTCTATCTATAGAAGTTTCTATTTTTCCATCAACGGTTTTGAAAGCGACAACACCGCGTCCCTGCTCTGGTTCACTAATCCATTCACCGTTAATCTTAAGTGCCCCAACCGATTCTCCCCTAAATGTACCGGACATCTCATAGAAACCGCCATTTATTGCAATAGGTGCTCTGTTTCGTCGTGCAATTGATAGCAAATCTTCTGCACCAATTGCAGCACCCATCGCGCTATAGGGACGGATGTCAACTGCATCTGGTGAAACAGATAGGATGTTCGTCAAAACACCATCATATAATATCTGTCGATGCACGACACCAGGAAACACCTGTTTTGTTTCATCCGTTCGCACCGGATCTGTGTAAGATTGCACATAATCAGGTACTCTCTCAAATTTGACGACACGACCAACCCAGATGCCGATACCAAACGTCATCAATAACCCGATGACAGTCCAGGTGCGTGGATATTTTCTGATAAAACCGACACATCTTCGTCCTAAGTAAACAATATCAAACATGACTATTGACCGAGCCTTTCTCTGTTCCTGATGAGTTCCAGACACTTGACAACATATTCACTCATGTAGCAGCTAACCCTTCCATCCTCCACCCTTCCATCTTATCTTCCAATCTTCCACCCTTCCATCTTCCATTTTCCACCCTTCCATCCTTCCACCCTTCCAATCTTCCACCCTTCCATCTCCCACCCTTCCATCTTCCACCCTTCCATCTTCCACCCTTCCATCTTATCTTCCATCTCCCAACCTTCCATCTCCCATCTTCCAACCTCCCATCTTATCTTCCAACCTTCCATCTTCCACCCTTCCATCTTATCTTCCAACCTTCCATCTTCCAACCTTCCAACCTTCCAACCTTCCAACCTTCCAACCTTCCATCCTTTCATCTTCCACCCTTCCATCCTTCCAACCAATCCCCTATTCACCTATGTAGGCTCAAGACCTTTCATCAAGTTGCCTATCCGTTTTTCCCATTCATCACATGTTGCATGTGTCCTCTGCATCGAAGCACCGATATAGTTCGTTGGTGAACGTAATGCTTCGCGTTGCGGTTCCGTTAACTTATCAAGGAACGGTTGAAATGTCTCATCCTCCCAGAGTAGTGTTGACAGGCTCTTGCCTGTTTGGTGAACTTGTGCAATCAACTTACGTGTATGGTCGTAAGCATCAGGAAATCCGTAATACGCCATCAAGAGATAGATAGGTTCAGCAATTGTATCCTCTGCACTCATTTCAAGGTTGTGCATCATATTTTCTGACTTAACATCCATCTCATCTAATGCCTTGCGAAGTCTGTAGATAGCATAGTCGAATGCCGTAACCAACTCCGTGAGAAAGCGACTGGATGCAGAATTCGTTAAGTCGCGTTGATGTTCTAAAATGCTATCCAGGAATACCGTCTGCATGCGTGGTACAAAAGCTTTCCATAGACTCTTTATGTTCTCATAAGCTTCTGGATTGACCTTGTGTGGCATCGTGGACGAGCCAACAAGTTGTGGGTTATATTTCCGCCCAACCTCAGCAATTTCCGTGCGATAGAGATGTCGCATATCATCTGCAAAGTTAGCGAGTATTGTATAGGCAGCTGTGATTTGATATGCTAAATCTGAGATGAACTCTGGTTCTACACACTGTGTTGACGTATGTGTGTCTGACGGTTTCAGATTAAGTAATTCAAGAAAATCAGCTTCTATTTTTTCAGGACTTTCATGTATCAATGCCAATCCGTTGAATGCCCCAACCGCACCCGAAAATTGTCCGCGTAAGTTCTGTCCTGCTTCGTGTACTTTTTCAATCCGGGTCCCCAGTCGACTGACATAGAGTGACAATGCGTACCCAAATGTAATCGGTTCTGCATGTTGTCCGTGAGTTCTTCCTATTTGGGGTGTATCTGCATGTTCTCGTGCTAATGCGATCAATTGTCTTTCTAATGCAATCATATCTGGAACAATTACATCCGCAATCAGTGTTTTGAATCTTATGGCTGTAGCCGTATCCAAAATGTCTGCTGACGTTGCAAACAGGTGGACGTAGGGACGTGCTTCAGGACTGATCTTGTTCCGAATTACATTTACGAGTGAACGGATGTTGTGTCTGATACGTTTCTGTTCTTCGTAGACCTCTTCTGCTGTTACGTGTTCCACTGCTTGTTCGACTTCATCTGCGATTTCGGTTGTACAGACACCATATTTCGCAAGTGTCCGAACTAATGCTGCCTCTACCTTCGCTTGATAGGTTACATATCCTGCTTCAGAGACGTAGGGTAGCAGTCGTTTCATAAAAGTTTCATCGCCACCATAGTATCTAAAATCTAAAGGGCTAACAGCTTCATATAGTTGCATATATTTACGTTTCTCCAAGTTTTAGAATCTATTGTATATTAAAGTGTTAATAAAGTAAAGTGTTTTATTGGGTGGGGAGTGTAAAATTTTTGGTTACTTGTCTGAACCAGGATTTTCAGGATAAGAGGTGAAGAGTGGAAGAGTGGAAGAGTGGAAGGGTGGAAGAGGTGAAGAGTGGAAGAGTGGAAGGGTGGAAGAGTGGAAGGGTGGAAGGGTGGAAGAGGTGAAGAGTGGAAGAGTGGAAGAGTGGATATTAAATGTTCTGGGTGGATATGAGAAAAAGTCAGCATTTCTCAGAAAGAAGCACCAGCGGTGCGAAAGGTATATAGAACGTGCAAACGACAATAGACCAAGCACCAGCGGTGCGAAAGGTATATAGAACGTGCAAACGACAATAGACCAAGCACCAGCGGTGCGAAAGGTATATAGAACGTGCAAACGACAATAGACCAAGCACCAGCGGTGCGAAAGGTATATAGAACGTGCAAACGACAATAGACCAAGCACCAGCGGTGCGAAAGGTATATAGAACGTGTGTATTTAACTCAGGAACATGATACACCTTTCTTCCCTCTGGGACTTACTATGGCAATTTCAACGTTTTCTATACACCTTTCGCCCCTCCGGGACATTACAACGTGCGATAATGATCTTCTGTGCACCTATTCCCAAGTCTGGAAAGGAAGCAACTACATTGTTACGATGTATCCTGATATTATTGTAAATGACAGTATTGATTATCTGGTTATCTTCAGTTAATATATGCATTTTTATTTTTTTTCCCATTGTCATCGGATATGTGGCGCAGTTGGAACACAGTCAACATAATAGTCTCGTCAACTTTCGAGTGAATGTGGTTTCCACTTTGATTGCTTACCAACTTTTGAAGAACAAACCCTTGGTGAAGGGGACCTGCGAAAACTTGAGGAAATCAACGATTTACATAAGCTATTTAACTTCTAATCTTTTATCAAAATCACGTTAATAGTATAAACGTGATTTTGATAAATCAGAACAAATAACTACGTAGGTTGGGTTGAGGTACGAAACCCAACATCTTTACGCATTATAGGTGCCTAAATGTTGGGTTTCGTGCCTCAACCCAACCTACGGATACATTCTTGATTTAATTATCAAACTCACGTTAGTATAACATTTTTGACATATATTGTTAAGAAAAAACACAGGAGCGGGTATTTCTCCCAAGCCTAAAGACTTGGACTTCCTGCCCGAAGATTAGCTGATGGTCTTTCTTGTAACACAGGTATAACATAGCAGTGAATCACTACACCATCAACAGTATCTGTCTCTACTTTAGAGATTAACTTTTCTGTATAATCAAACACTATGTAATAGCCCTCTTTTGCATTCTCATTCTTCATATAAGCTGCAAGTTGTTTCTTTCCTGATTGATACGATTTTTCACTTCTCCATATCTTGGTTTCAATGATATACTTTCTACCTTTGTGTACAACAATCAGATCTGCTCTACCTCTACCTGTTGGCACCTCAAGAAACATAGTTGCACCTATAAGGTTAACATATTCATCAAGATATCCAAATAAGAGATATTGACCAACGAATTCTTGAGGGGTTTCTGGTACTTGGAGGATTCTATAGCCTGCTCGGGATATGAAGTTACTAAAGTTATCAATTAAAGTATCCATTTGCAGATGTCCTCCAGCAGTAACAAATTCTCTAAAATCTTGGGGACCATCTTCAGTGAAGTATTGATCTTCAAGTCCATTGATTAAGGGTTGAAACAATTGTATCACACGTTGGAGATAGATAGGGTTGTGAACTGCACACAATCCATTTCCATCTTCAGTGATTATTCCATAAGTTGCAAGTTCACTAATGATCTCATTGTCAAGGTTGAATCGTCGGTTTTCACCATTTAATGCGATCCTCATCAAGAATCTTTCAAGACGCGGATTTTTCCGTAAATTTCCTGCAAGATGTGATATGTTTGTATTACTTTCCTTAAGGAGTTGCTTATAAGCAACATTAAAATGATTCATCTGAACTATCTCAGATTTCGGTATGTTAATCTCCTCAGTAAGAATTTGTCCAAATCTATTGACCAGAAAGGGTTGTCCTGCAGTATGTTTATGTATTGCTTCAATGACACTCGTGTCAATTTCTTGTCCAACTTCATCAGTATATTGTGCCAAAAGTTCTTGAACCTGTTCAACTGTAAAGTTTGATAGTTTAAACTCATCTTGGATATTGAAGGGTGATATAGAACGATCATAATTCAGTTGTGTGATATTTTTGACACCAACTATACCTACGCTATACGGACATCTATGTCCTAAGTGCGATAGGTAAATATGCCGTAATGAATGTAGAAACCCGCGAAGTGCATCAGGAGGAATTCCATCAAATTCGTCAATTACTATAACAAAATGAAAGTTCTCTGTTATTTCTCCAAGTTCCTCAAGAAACTCTCTCATAGAAACTTGGTTCGTAATGTTAACACTATTTAACAATTCAGTTATTTCATTAATCGGCATATCTATACGTTTCTGAATGATATGCTTAATTTGTTTACATAGTTCTTTGCCGAGTGAGTGATAAAATGTGTGTGCTTCTATATCTGCATATCCTTCAAAATTAAGTTGTATAGGCAGATAATCTGTATTCTCTTTTTGGAGTGCAGCAATAGCATTTCTAAAGAAGGTCGTTTTACCAGTCTGTCGAGGCGCAAACAGCACAATATATCTGCCTTGCTTCACCCGATGAATGAAATCTATACGTTCATCTTGGCGAGAAACGACATAATTCTTATCCGGAAATACAGGTCCAAATGTTCCAAAAGATTTCATAAATCAGCTCCAGTAATTGTCATGACATGGATGGTATTATTATACAAGCTCCCTGTTAGAATGTCAATAAGTCCGTTTTTTCTAATAAAATCCTTGACAATAATAAATCCTTTGTGTAAAATATAGATAGAAAAGTCATAGAATAACAATTGGGACAATTGGAGAATAGAAGTCATGACACTACAAATACTGAACAACATAATATCCTCTAAACAATCCTTTGTCATGTATATCCTAATAGGAACGCTGTTAACGGGTTGTGCCATAGCACCCAATCCTGAGATTGATGTTTTTATTGAACCGGTTGAAGGACAAACTGACACAAAGATTGATCCGCAGACAGGTGCTGTTACAATGCAAAAGAACGGGGTAGCAGTAACATTAGAACCGTTAGATGAAATAGAAATGTATTCCCTGACGGAAGACCCGCATATCAATCCTTATCTCGTCGTAGAGAGGAACGGAAACGTTGAACCTATCTACACAGTCTTTCTTATGACTGTTCACAATTTGACTACCCCGAGGGTTGTCGTTGAGGAATCGGCACAACTCATAGACCGAAACGGTGCACAATACGCAAATCTACCTTTCGATTACTTTGAAGACCTTTACGGTAGTGTAACGAAGACAGATCAAAATGTTCAACAATCCAGAACTATTCCACATTACCATCCATATTATCCTTATTCCCGTTCATATCTGGATATTGCGGCATTGGAAGCAGGACAAGAATTCGCTGCTGAAAGTCTATTTGAGAGTGGTAAGCTGTTTAAGGGCGCGAAACGAAGTGGACTCATTGTTTTTGATAGATTGAATCGTGACACTGTTGATATGAGGATTATCGTACCCGAAATCAGTATAATTCATTCTGAAGAGAAACATGAAAAGCTAAAATTTAATTTCGATTTTAAACAGGTCATCGCAAAGAACTGATTGCAGTTATAGTATGGCAGTGACCTAATTTGTATTACCTATGCACAATCTAACAGGATGTGCTACAAAGAGATGCACAATCTAACAGAATGTGCTACAGACAAACTTATTGAAGGGAGAGTAAATTGATGAGAATGTGGTGTGTAGGAATGTTGATAATAGGATTAATTGCCATTTCTGGTTGTCAACAACAGGTAAAAATAGCTGTTGCTGCTCCGCTTACAGGAGGTTCTGCAGCCTTTGGAGAAATGATAAGAAAGGGTGCTGAACTCAAACAGAAAGAGATAAACGATGCAGGTGGAATAAACGGTAGAATGTTAAAGGTCGTTTTTAAAGATGATGCTGGTAAGGAATCTGAAGCGACTCTTGTTGCAGAAAGAATCGTCAACGACAGAGAAATATTAGCAGTTGTCGGTCATTTTAACAGTAGATGTACATTATCAGGTCAGGATATCTATGATAGAGCTGGAATTGTTGAACTATCACCAGGTTCAACAAATGTAACTGTCTGTGAAGGCAGCAAATGGACATTTCGCAACTTATACCGTGATGATTTTCAAGGTAAGTTTATCGCGCAATACATAGATAATGAATTGACTGAGATTGAGACTGTCGCAGTCTTTTTTCATAACGATGACTATGGACGTGGACTCAGAGACGCATTTGTTGCTGAAGTAGAAAAAACTGGCCTCACGCTCGTGGCATCAGAGGCTTATGAAGAAGATACTACAAACTTCAAAGCACAACTCACCAGTATAAAGGCAAAGAAGCCAGATGCAATTTTCATCTCAGGTCTTTATGCACAAGCCGGTTTAATTGTCAAACAAGCCCGCGAGGCAGGCATTACTTCACAGTTCTTCGGTGCTGATGGGATTGACAATGAAGTTTTTTTGACAACTGCCGGATCACGCGCTACTGAGGGTACATATATTACGACGCCTTTCCTGTTTGGGGAAGACGACCCAAAAGCAAAGGAGATGGCTGCCAATTTTGAAGAACATCACAATGTTTTGCCAGATACATGGGCAGCATTAACTTACGATGCTGTGGGTATGATTGCTGAAGCATTGGAAAAAACTTACAACCCTGAAGCAGAACTCGCTGAGAATCGTAGTGCTATTCGCGAACATCTGGCAGCAATTGATACGCCTGAAGAAGGATATAAAGGTGTAACGGGTCTCACATACTTTGATCACAATGGTGACACAGTTGATAAACCCGCTTATGTTAAAGTTGTTAGGGATGGGAAGTTCGTGCGCGCAGAGAAACAACTTCTTGAACTGAAATAAACGTAGTATAGAATACCGCGTTTTTTGAATTGACCCTTAGCCTAAATCTCTTTTTCCGATACATAGAAAGTCAAGTATATGTGGGCACAGTTATTTGAACAATTAATCAACGGTTTGGTTCAGGGTGGAATCTACGCGCTGATAGCCGTTGGTTACACCATGGTTTACGGCATCATCCAACTTATAAACTTCGCACACGGCGAAATCTACATGTTCGGTGCCTACTTTGGACTGATCCTTATCACGGTTTTCCACATCCCGTTCTGGTTTGCATTACCGTTAGCCATGGTGCTCTGTGCGCTGTTAGGCATGTTGATTGATTATGTAGCCTATCGTCCCCTCCGAAATGCCCCCCGTTTGTCTGCATTGATAACTGCAATTGGAATTTCGATTGCACTTCAGAACCTTGCACGGATGTTTTGGACAGCAAAGCCAAGAGTTTATCCAACAGATTCGCTACCCTCACTCTTTGACAGTGGAATAAGCGAAACCGGTGAGGTGATTAACGTAATTCCTTTACCGGGAGGTGGTACGCTTCCTTATCGGGATGTGTTTATTTTGCTGATTGCTGTAGCCTTGATGATTATTCTCAACTTATTGATATACTATACAAGAATAGGGAAGGCTATGCGAGCATGTGCACAGAATGCCACCGCAGCCAATCTAATGGGTATTAATGCAAACAGAGTGATTTTAGCAACTTTTGCAGTCGGCTCTGCATTAGGGGCAGTGGCAGGTGTGATGGTTGGACTGAGTGAAAATGTTACACCCACCATGGGTTACTATAAGGGGGTTGCGGCTTTCGCAGCAGCAGTTCTGGGGGGTATTGGGAGTGTCACAGGCGCGATAGTCGGGGGGTTAATCATAGGTATTGCAGAGGCGTTTGGTGCTGACCTCGCTTCAGGTTATAGGATCGCATTTGCGTATATCATCATGATACTCGTAATACTGATTCGTCCAACAGGTCTATTTGGAAAGGCAACAAGCAAACGTGCATAGGTAAAAATCCGATCTAAGGTTAATTATGAAAGATAAACTTACACCAAGGAACATCATTCTCTGTGTTGCCATCTGTTCACTACCCTGGTTTCTAATCGGTATTGATGAAATTAGTAAGCTATTAACAGATCAATACAGGGTCAGTTTCGGTTGGCCCGGTGCGGGTTATATCCTTCGGATTATCGTCCGCGCATGCCTCTATATGCTACTGGCAATTGGACTAAATGTCGTCTGTGGTTTTACAGGATTGCTCGATTTAGGGTATGTTGCGTTTTATCTCATCGGCGGGTATACTGCAGGCATACTTATGTCACTTCTCGGTGTTCATTATTTGATCGCTTTACCCCTGGCGGTGGTGCATGCAACTGCATGGGGTCTATTACGAGGAATCCCTACCTTACGACTCACCGGGGACTACTTCGCCATCGTTACTTTCGGTTTTGCTGAGTTATTCTTCCGAATCGTTAAAAATGAAACGTGGTTGACAGGTGGCGTTCCTAATGGTCAATTGCGCGGCGTTCCAGCCCCCACAATACCATTCACCTCTATATCTTTCGATCTAAACTGGCACCACTACTACCACATACTAATTCTATTGGCTTTAGTCGTTTTCGTTACCTATAGGTTGCAAAACTCAAGAGTTGGCAGGGCATGGGTTGCAATTCGAGAAGATGAGCAAGCCGCTGAGAGTATGGGGATAAATGTTGGTCGCTATAAGTCCTTAGCTTTTGCAGTAAGTGCTGCAATAGGTGGCATTGGCGGGGCATTCTTAGCACAATTTCAAGTCAATTTTAGCTCACAATTTTTTGAGTTTTGGGAATCCATCTTCATACTCTGCATGGTCGTCTTGGGGGGCATGGGAAGCATCAGGGGAGCAATGTTAGGTGCTATCATTCTTGGATCATTAGGTGAAATACTACGTGAGGCTCTAACAAATTATCCTGAAATCGCCGGATCCCGTATGCTCCTATTTGGAATAATCTTAGTTCTCTTAATGCGTTTCCGTCCTTCTGGTTTGATGTACAAAAAATCATAAGCAGTACATTACGCGTCCTCTGAAAATATCAATTATCAGCACGCATTCTCCAATGCTGCATAAGCAATTCTCCCACTAATAGCATTATTGCAATGAAAATAAACCATTGAAATCTATCCCGTAATTCACCATCTGCAGTAATCTTATATCTCTGCTTCTCAATCCTTGATAAATCTGACATCAACTGAGAAACCCCTATATCTGCGTGATAGTAACTACCATTACCAGACGTAGCTAATTCAAACAACCCCTCTTCATCTAAGGTTGTTAAAACCAGTTGACCTTTTGTATCCCGTTTGTATCCCATGCTTTCATCAGGCAGCGGAATAGGTACAGACTTGCCAGAATCACCAAAACCGACACAAAAGATAGATATTCCCTCCATCTTCGCTGCTTCTACTGAATCAGATACATCCTCACCGTGGTCCTCACCATCAGTGAATAGAATAAGAACTTTATGTCCACTTGAATTTGTCATGGTAGGAACAGAATCGTTACCTTCACGAATGAATCGTTCTTTTGCAACCTCTATTGCATTGCCTATACGCGTTCCACGATGAACCAGTGAATCGGGTGTCAACGCAGACAAAAACGCTCTGATAGTGCTAACATCGTCTGTCAATGGACATACGACAACGCCTGCTTCAGCGAAATAAAGGAGTCCGACACGGTCACCGTATAATTGATCCAGCAGTTCAAAAATCACCTCTTTTGCATGCGTAAGTCTACGCACCGAATTCCCATCCGTAGCAAGCATACTCGTAGAGGTGTCCAGTGCCAACATCACATCCAATTTTTCAGCAAAAGTTTCAGGTTTTTTCCCCCACTGTGGAAATGTAAGTGAAAGGCATATAGCAAGGAATATCAAGATCAACAATACGATTTGCGTCTTCTGTCGTTTTATGTCAGAAGCCCAGATACTGCTTTGGTAAAGCAATATCGCTTTCTGTCTTCTATGCCAACCGAATCGTAACAGAATTAAGAAAATAGGCAATCCGAATAAAATAAGAGTTAGAAAATCCGGATTACCGAAACGGAACCAATTCATGCTTCTATTGCTTCGTCAAGCGTTAATTGATGATCTTTGAAAGTAGTCGGGAATCGGAGTTCCCTCCTACCATAAGCAGTCCATCGGTAGGAGCGATCTCCGAATCGCGACCCACAATAATATGTTGGCAAAGTGCTACTGTGTTAACTATAAATGTTGATTCAACCATTCAATGTGTTGTTTATATCTCTCTATTTCCTCAAGTTTCCTCGTCTCACTCCAATTGTTGCGCTTACTGATAAAGTCTACTATCTGTTCTGCACTATCTAAACCTTGTCCTTGAGTCCATCCAATACGTGTCCTTCTCCACAACACGTCATCAAGCGTTATTGCCATCTCTCCAGTGAAAGCATAGAGGATTTCTGCTTTCAAAAAAGAGTGATCGTCTGTCATCCGTTCTGCAAGACTGGAATCACGATTAACTAATTCCTGAATACTTAGATAACCGATGTAGCCGTATCTCTGAATAAGACGTTCTCGATTTAACTCTATAGATTGGTTGTGTCCGTTGTCCACTCGGTTGCGATCATCAGGAACGATTACATCTGAATTTGCACTCGGTAATGGACAGTGTGCAGTCTTACAAGTACGAGGCACACTCAAAAAATCTGCAATATAATCTACTGTCTCTTCCGCTATAAGACGGTGTGTAGTGAGTTTTCCACCATATACATAGAGGATACCACTTGGACTTTCAGTTATCAAATGTTCTCTTGAAACAAAATTCTTGCTATCACCTATCAGTTTTGTCTGATTATTAGCAATTAGGGGACGTATACCAGCATAAGTACCAATAATTGAGTTTTGATCTAATGTCATACTTGGGAATAGTCTTTTTGCCTCAGCAAGCAAATATGCGACTTCATCAGCGGATGGACGAACATCCTTTGGATCACCTTCAGGTGTAGTTTCAGTTGTGCCGAGTATGGATGTATTATCATCAGCTGGTAGAACAAAGATAGCGCGTTGCTTTGCATTTTGCTGCTTTTCAGATTGTGTTAAGGCAACAATTCCATAATTGTCAGTAGGGTCAACTTTAGTGCAACGCGGTAATATCAGATGAATGCCTTTAGCGTTCTTTTTTTCCAATCGTAGTTGACCATTATAGCTTGGGTCTTTCTGCCACAACTTGTCTGTCCACGGTCCAGTTGTTGAAACTATCTTCCTTGCACATATCTCAAAACATTCATCCGTTATACAATCTTTTGCTAAAACACGATACAGAGTCTCTGGTGGATTTGGGAAAGAAACGTACTCAACAAACGCCACGTAATTTGCAATTACACCGCCATGTAAATGTGCATCTTTTATCGTTGCCAGCGTCAACCTGGCATCGTCAACAATGCTATCCCATAGCACAACGCAACCTTTTAAGCCATCGGTTGAAATAGGACCAACTTTAGACTGAATTTTATCAGTATCAATATGTAGCTTTGCTTTCTCGGATGCATCAGATTTTGATAGATGATTATAGTATTGTGCTGCAAGACGGATACCCGCAAGTGGATACGGGTCACCTTTATAGCGAAGAATGGCTAACGGGATAGGTTTGACAAGGTTAGGCGCGATATGTGTTAAGGTTTCTCGCTCCTTACGAGACTGCTTAACAAGCGCAATATCGCGTTTGGCAATATAACGGAACCCGCCATGAATTAATTGAGAACTGGCACCACTCGTACCGCAGGCAAAATCACCCTGTTCAATCAATCCTACTCTGATATCACCGTTTAATGCCATGTCTCGGATCAATCCAGCACCTACAATACCACCACCGATAACCAAAACATCTAACGGATCCGTTTTGAGTGTCTTTATATTTTGACAACGTGTGCTATTTGAGAATTCTGTCCGCATTTTGCAATTGTCTTATATTAGAATTATATGAAATGGTCTGATGAGATTCTATCAGACTAACGCAACCCTGTCAATAATTCTCTGGAAACATCAGTCTTTCCACATGTTCAATTAGTATATGCAAGACCTTAATATGGATTTCTTGTGTGCGATCCGCAGTATCCCCAGGAGCAATTATGTATTTATCACAATGCGCCTTCAGCTGACCGCCGTCTTGTCCAATTAGACCGAAAACAGACATCTGGCGTGACCTTGCTGCCTCTGCTGCTCGGACGACATTCTCCGAGTTTCCACTTGTAGAAATTGCGATCAATAGATCACCTGGCGTGCCAAGTGCTAAAATGGAACGAACAAAAATATCAGCAAAGTCATAGTCATTTGCTGTGCATGTGATATGGGCAACATCACTGAGGGCAATAACAGGAAGGGGACGTCTATTATGACGAAATCTTCCAGTACATTCTTCAGCAAAGTGCATTGCATCACACATACTTCCCCCATTACCACAAGTGAATACTTTGCGGTTCTGTGTAAACACCTCTTGTAATAAAGACGCAATCTCCGATATGACCGTTATATTGTCTGTGTTATTAATAAAATCGTCGAGTGTGTTCTGTGCATCTATGAGTGAATTCCGTATGCTGTATTGTATATCCATTTTAGTACGCTTCTATAGAACTTAGGTTTTTTGTTGAATGTTGGACGTGAAAATCCAGCTATGTATGGCTGCTGGACCTGTATGAATTTATACAAACTGTTTGTCCAACAAGATTATAACATAATTTTTGCATGTATTTACAACCTATTTTGGAATCGATGGATATTATTCACCATAAACACCATTAGGGAACAATTTGGGTTAAATTACCACGTATCCCGTATACTGACATTGTGAGACTTTAGGTAGTCTTTAATTCCCGCAATGGTGAATTCTCCATAATGTGTAATTGAGGCAACAATTGCTGCATCCGCATTACTGTCCACAAATACATCACGAAGATGCTGAGGATTTCCGGCTCCTCCAGATGCAATAACTGGAACTGGCACAAGGTCAGCAATCGCACCTGTTAACCCCAATTCATATCCAGCTTTTGTGCCATCAGCATCAATACTATTTACCACGATTTCACCTGCCCCTAATTCAACACCACGTACCGACCACTCCAACGCATCCCAACCGACCGGTGTTCGTCCACCATCAATAAAAATTTCATATCCACTCGGTATCTTTTCATGTTTTGGAACTTTTTTTACTTGCATACTCAAAACAACACATTGACTTCCAAAGGCATGTGCTCCTTCTGCGATTATCTGAGGATTCCGTACTGCCCCTGAATCTATACTGACCTTCTCTGCTCCCGCCAGTAAAACTCGACGCATGTCTTCAAGCGTCCGTAAGCCTCCACCGACAGAAAACGGTATGAATATCTCTGCTGCAACAGAGGAGACAACATCAATCATAATGTCTCGTCCTTCGTTACTGGCAGTGATGTCGTAAAAGACAAGCTCGTCTGCACCACTCTCATAGTAAAACCGTGCCATCTCAACAGGATCACCAACATCTACATTTCCTTTGAAAGCAATTCCTTTGGTAACCTTGCCAGCGCGGACATCTAAACATGGAATTATTCGTTTTGTTAACATCTTCTCCTCTACTAATTTGATTTTTTTAATCTCTGTTTAACAATGTTCAATATGTCATCAAACTCCGATACTTTTAGTGCTTTATACATCCCCGCAAGTGTCAGAACACTAAACCCAATCGGGAGGAATACATTCAGCATACGCGACACTATACCCTCTGTTCCAAGCCAATCCTTCTCTATAAACCCATTGGATACCCAACATACCACCCCCATCACCACAGATGCACATAGTACTTTCAATGCGACCTTTAGCACCGAATATAACCCTATTTTATCTATTCTACGTCTCAGTAGGAACAACAAAACGACACTGTTCAGTGTCACAGTTGTCACAGTTGAAAACACAATTGCACGTTCATTCAACCAAAACCCTTGAAATATAAACATGTAGTTCATACAGATGTTAAGAACAACACCGCATAAACTCACAATTACGGGTGCACGGATATCTTTGAAAGCATAAAAACCGTCCGTAACAATCTTCAGCGCAGAAAAACCGCACAAACCAAATGCATAAACGAACAGAACATTTGCTGTTGCAACTGTATCTGTATTCGTAAATGCACCGCGTTCATAAAGTAACCTACAGATCGGTTCTGCCAGTACCATCAGTCCAATTGACGCAGGTAAAATCACTGTCAGCATCAAACGTAATGCATAAGATAACGAATCGCGAAACTCAGACAAACTATCTGAATTCGCATATTTTGCAAGTTGCGGTAAAACAACTGTTGATATCGCCACACCAAATATACCGAGTGGAAAGTGCATTATTCGGTACGCACCTTGAATCCAAGCTAACCATTCATCACCAGATGTGATAAACCACGTATTTGTCAATTGATTTATCGGAACTGCAGCAACCCCCAAAATAGCCGGACCAACTAATTTTAGCACTTCAACGACCCGCGGTTCTGTAAAACTAAGCAGCGGTCTATACCGATATCCGACCCGGTACATTGACGGAACTTGTATAAGCAATTGAAGTATACCCCCAACAAGCACACCAACTGCCATCCCCGTTGTCGGGTGCATTTCTATACGTTGAAATAGATAATATCCGCTAATACCTATAACAAGTGAACTCAGGTTGAAAAACGAGGAAGCACAAGCAGGTATACCAAATCTACCTTTACTGTTAAGTAGTCCCATCGCAATAGCAGCAAGGGATACAAACAGAAGGTAAGGGAACATTAATTCCGTTAGATAGATTGTTAACTCAACTTTAGTCTCAAATGCATAGTGTTCTACCGGATCTAATACCTCATCAAAATCCTCCCGTGCTAAAGCATCAACTATAGCAGGGGCAAACACAATCCCCAAAATAACAATCCCTGCAAGAACAATTACGACCAGATTAAAAATACGATTTGCGAGGTCCCAAGCGGCTGCTTCCCCCTCCTCTGTTTCAGTAGCGATGAAGGTTGTGATAAACGCTTTGCTTAGAATACCCTCACCAAACATATCTCGCAGGAAATTAGGGATACGAAAAGCAAGATGAAAAGCGGGTGCGGCGAACTTTGTCTTAAAATAATAGAAGATCGCCATTTCACGCGCAAGACCAAGCAAACGTGAACCCATCACTGCTAAACTAACAATCGCCGCAGCACGAGCAACATTCTGGTTCTGTTCCGTGGAGGTCATCCGATCATTTTCTTCCATGTGATTTCAAAGATAAATTATAGCACATCAAAACACCTTCTACCCTTCCATTCTTCCAATCTTCCACCCTTCCACCCTTCCATCTTCCACCCTTCCAATCTTCCAATCTTCCAATCTTCCACCCTTCCACCCTTCCAATCTTCCAATCTTCCATCTTCCATCTTCCAATCTTCCAATCTTCCAATCTTCCAATCTTCCAATCTTCCATTCTTCCAATCTTCCAATCTTCCAATCTTCCAATCTTCCACCCTTCCAATCTTCCACCCTTCCAATTTGATGCTTGACAACAATTCCCAATTCATATATTTTTAATGCAAAACATTGAGGAGATTACAATGCAGGAAAAAAAGTACTTTACCGTAGAAGAAGCAAATGAATATATCCCCGAATTGACAGGACATGTTAGAGCCTTGCTCCACCTAAAAAATGGGTTGGAAAACCTTCGCGCAGAACTCGACGCATTCTTTGAGGCTATACCTTCTAATGGCGGTGACAAAAACGCCTTTTCGCATCTACAAATTGGAGTGGAAATAAGAAGAATAATTGATGCCATAGAGGAACGGGGATGTCTTATCAAAGGACTTGAACCCCCTTTAGTTGACTTTCCACACATGCACAACGGAAGAGAAGTATATCTATGTTGGCGATATGGCGAAAAGGAGATATCCTATTGGCACGAAATTGATAGCGGATATGATGGACGACAACCAATTGAAAAACTATAATCATAATGGACATTGAACATTTATCATACAACCGGCGGTTTCATAAAATAGAAATGGTGAGTCGGACCATTTCCATTTCCTATATCTAACGCATGTTTAATGGCATCCGTTATATATCTTTTTGATACATCAATCGCTTCATCTAAACGTTTACCCTCTGCAAGATGTGTCGCTATCGCTGAGGCATAAGTGCAACCTGTACCGTGTGTATTTTGAGTCTCAACTCTTTCCGCTTCAAAATACGACCATTTGCCTTCACAAAACAGAACGTCTATCGCGTTCTCATGCCCAAGATGTCCACCTTTAACAAGCACTGCATCACACCCTAATTCCGAAATTGTTTTTGCTGCAGACTTAGCATCATCAATTGTCTGTATCTCTTTATCTGTCAACAGTTCTGCCTCGTAGATATTAGGCGTTAGTAGTGTTGCTAATGGAATGATGGAATTTTTCAGACTATCAATGGCTTCCGCTTTCAGCAACGGAAACTTGCTCTTTGAAATCATTACGGGATCAACAACAATCACTTCTGGGTTATACGTCTTCAGTTTACGTGCAACCGTTTCCACAATTGAAGACGACGAGAGCATACCTGTTTTTACACCTGCCACGTCAAAGTCTGAAAAGACAGCATCTAACTGAGCCTCAATTAAAGGTATCGGCAGATCATAAGCATCGGTAACAGCAACAGTGTTTTGTGCCGTAACCGATGTGATGACCGACATCGCGAACCCTCCATTTGCAGAGATCGCCTTGATATCCGCCTGAATTCCAGCACCCCCTCCAGAGTCCGACCCAGCGATTGTCAATATCTGTTTCATTGTTCTTCTCCGATCCTGATACGATACCCTTATGCAAGCGTTTTCATGGTATTCGTCTTTTCCTAACAAATTGTTTAGAAAAGTGTATCACAACTTGTGTTGATTAGCAACGATTTTAATGGACTATCTATATACAAACAAATTCACTTGCAAAGAAAATCCAAATTGCGTATACTTTTATAAATTACTACCTATCTCATTTCTCGGAGGTGTTTTTTTTGCCCGATAAACTCTTGAGTTCCTTGAATAATGTGCAACGCGAAGCTGTTCTGCACACTGATGGTCCCCTTCTGATACTTTCCGGTGCGGGGAGCGGTAAAACGCGCGTTATCACACACCGAATCGCATATCTAATAAAACACCACCGCATCTCTCCATTCCGAATACTTGCTGTTACCTTTACCAATAAGGCTGCAAACGAAATGAAGGAAAGATTGGATGTACTCGTTGAAGAAGGGATCAGTAAAAACCTATGGGTGGCAACTTTCCACTCGACGTGTGCACGTATCTTACGTAGAGATATCGAAAAACTCGACGGTTTTACTAAAAATTTTACTATCTACGATAAAAGCGAACAAGTTACAGTCGTTAAGGAGATAATCAGATCCGCTGGATTAGATGATAAACAGTATAACCCACGAACCATTCATGATCTGGTAAGCAAGGCAAAAAACAACAACATTTCTCCAACAAACTATGAGAATAACGCTGAAGGATACTATGAAAAGGTCGTATCAGAGGTCTACCCGCAATATCAAGCAACACTTCGTAAGAACAACGCATTAGATTTTGATGATCTGCTCAACTTTACTGTAACGTTATTCAAAAAATTTCCCGATGTGCTAAAATACTACAATCAGAAACTCCTACATGTTCTTGTGGATGAATATCAAGACACAAATCAAACCCAATATGAGTTAGTACGTCTACTGGCAGGGGACAGAAAGAATGTTTGTGTCGTCGGTGACGATGACCAATCCATATACGGTTTCAGAGGCGCAAACATACACAACATACTCAATTTTGAGACGCATTATCCCAACACACATGTATTACGACTGGAGCAGAATTACCGATCAACGCAGAATATATTAGATGCGGCATGGAGCGTCGTTCAGAACAACAAAGCAAGGAAAGCCAAAAAACTCTGGACAGAAAATGAAGAAGGTGAACTTATTACCTGCTATGAAGCTATGGATGAAAGCGATGAAGCCGGTTTTGTCGGAACAAAAATTGAGGATTGGAATGCTGAAGGGATTGACTATAGAGATTTTGCTATCTTTTACCGGACAAATGCACAATCAAGAGTTTTTGAAGAGGCATTGCGCGCAGCAAACATACCTTATCAGATCGTCGGCGGACTCGGTTTCTATGACCGCATGGAGATTAAAGACCTACTGGCATATCTACGTGTCATGTGTAATCCTTTTGACTCAATTAGTCTCAGACGGATAATCAATGTTCCGACGCGCGGTATCGGGGCAACAACACTTGAAAGACTTATGACCTTTGCTGATAACGAAGAAATACCGCTCATTGAAGCGATAGACCGCGTTGACGAAATTCCAAAAATAAACGCCGGAATAAAAGGAAAAATACGCAAATTCGCAAAACTGTTCGACCCGTATGATGCAGATGACTTACCAGCAGAAGTGCTTGAACATATCCTAAATACAACAGGATATCGTGATAACTTTAAAGAACAGCGCACCATAGAAGCACAAAACCGAGTTGAAAATATTGATGAACTGATGAACGCTATCTGTGAATATGAAATGATCGCTGAACAACCAACACTTGCTGATTACCTGGAGAATGTCGCTCTTATCGCTGATATTGATACGATGGAAGATGACGATAACACTGATGAAACCAATGTGGTAACCTTGATGACATTACACAGTGCAAAAGGATTAGAATTTCCGTTTGTTTTTATCGTCGGTATGGAAGAAGGATTTTTGCCACATAAACGGTCTATTGATGAAAATGTGGAAGCGGGTTTAGAGGAAGAACGCAGACTATGTTATGTTGGCATTACACGAGCAATGGAACAACTCTATCTTGTCCATGCAGATTCACGTAGAAGTTGGGGAGGAACAGAATATAGAACCCCTTCACGTTTCATTGAAGAAATACCGCAACATCTTATTCAGCACGTTGACCGTTATAACTCCCCGTTTTCTCAATCAGAAAGATGATCATGGTATATGTATCAGAAAAAGAAAGGATTTAGAAAAACATGGCAACGATCACCCCTGAAGATGTAAGCCACGTCGCAAATTTGGCACGACTTGAATTTGATGCACAAGAGACACAACATTTCACCGACCAACTCGACAGAATCTTAGATTATATTGGGAAATTGAATGAATTGGATACGGAAGATGTTCCACCGACATCACATATACATCCGCTTCAAAATATCACAAAACCTGATGTCGTAAAAAAGTCGTTACCTATTGATGCAGTCCTTGAAAACGCACCTGAAACAGCCGAAGGATATTTTGCCGTCCCGAGAGTAATTGATACCCAGAGTAATTGATGTGACGTAAGGAGTAGCTGAATGTCCCTATATCAATTAACAGTGCACGAACTACACGAAAAACTCAAGGAACGTGAAATCACTGCTGTCGAATTGGCTGAATCAATATATGCGCGTATAGATGAGGTTGAACCGAGTGTGAAGGGTTACTTGACATTAACAAAGACTTTAGCTTTAGAGCAAGCGAGTAAGGCAGACGTTGGATTTCAGAATGGAAATGAGATGCCTCCACTTGCCGGTATACCGATAGCAATAAAAGATGTGATATGCACCAAAGATGTCCGGACAACATGTGCATCAAAAATACTCAGTAACTTTGTACCACCTTATGATGCGACTGTCATGGCAAAACTACAAAAACAGAACGCAGTCATGATAGGTAAAACAAACATGGACGAATTCGCAATGGGGTCATCTACCGAGAATTCTGCTTATCAGATAACCCACAATCCCTGGGATTTAGAAACAATACCGGGCGGGTCAAGTGGCGGCTCAGCTGCTGTCGTATCTGCAGACTCAGCCATCTGCTCTTTAGGCTCAGATACTGGCGGTTCTATTCGTCAACCCGCTGCACTGTGTGGTGTCGTTGGTATGAAACCTACTTATGGACGCGTTTCACGTTACGGACTCATCGCCTTCGCTTCATCACTCGATCAGATAGGTCCCTTTACAAAAGATGTGACAGATTGCGCGTTAGTACTCAATGTCATCTGTGGTAAGGACCCGTTAGATTCTACATCCGTTGATGTTCCCGTGCCAGATTTCACAGAGAGTCTTATTAACGATGTTCAAGGATTACGGATCGGTGTACCGAAAGAATATTTCGCTGAAGGTTTAGATGCTGAGGTAGCAGAACTGGTGCGTTCAGCTATTCAAAAGTTAGAACAATTGGGGGCATCCTTAGAGGAAATTTCACTGCCACATACCGACTTTGCAATTGCAACATACTATATTATTGCCCCTGCAGAAGCAAGCGCAAACCTGGCAAGGTATGATGGCGTACGCTACGGATACCGGACTGAAGAACCTATAGACTTGATAGATATGTATAAAAAAACTCGGACAGAAGGTTTTGGACAAGAGGTTAAAAGACGTATCATGCTCGGAACTTTTGCACTCAGTGCAGGTTACCAAGACGCTTACTATCGCAAAGCACAAAAGGTACGAACACTGATAAAGTCTGACTTTGATACGGCTTTTGAGAAAGTGGATGTCATCGCTACACCAACTTCACCAACACCCGCATTCAAAATTGGTGAGCGAACTGCAGATCCACTTCAGATGTACCTTTGTGATGTCATGACGACACCAGCGAGTCATGCAGGATTACCAGGAATTTCTGTCCCATGCGGTTACGTAAAAAGCGGTTTACCTGTAGGCTTGCAGCTACTTACGTCACCATTCGACGAAGCAACACTTTTACGGACAGCATATACATATCAACAGAATACAGACCACCATTTAAAGAGACCGATAATAGCGGAAACAGAAGGTAAAATATGAAGGTATTAACGGCTCCATTAGGTGGACTCATCGGCGCAATTATAGGAGGTGTACTATGGGCGAATTACATTAAATGGACTGGTAGTAATGCTGGGTTTGTGGCAGTGGCTATCGGCGCACTGTGCGGTATCGGTATTGTATTTACAGGAAGCCAGTCCCTTGATACAGACAATCAGAAAAATTGGATCCTTTTAGCTATAGGTGCCGCGTTTTTCTCAATTCTCGGCATTTTAGTTGGGAAGTATCTTGACGTTCAATTGAATGCAGTTACCCAGATCGCGCATCAAATGATTGAAATGAACCCAACGCTGACACTTGAACAAGCCATGCCTTCTGCCGAGGTACGTTATTCTGGAAGCACAAAATGGGAACACATGATTAACAGAATGGAATGGTTCGATCTCGTTTTTGTTGCAATCGCTGTCGTCGTCAGTGTGTATATTACATTAAACAGTTGGATACGCAAAGTAATATCAAAGTTATAAGAACAAGTAAAT
Organism: Candidatus Poribacteria bacterium; assembly: GCA_965205065.1. Lineage (GTDB taxonomy): Bacteria > Poribacteria > WGA-4E > WGA-4E > WGA-3G > MSPOR6. The sequence continues at coordinate 2,390,552 of CBDBFT010000001.1, forward strand.
GGAGTATAAATAAAATGAAAAAGCACAAGATGTCTATCCTGCCTTTAGTTATTCTCTTTTCTGTTTTAGTCCCAATTTCTTGGGTTTTCGCACAGGAAGAGGAAAAAAGTGATGATACACTATTAAAAAACATGGCACTTCTCGCCGAGATATTAGCTTATGTGAAACAGGAACACTATGACAATCCTGATGATAAGGAGTTGATGGAGGGCGCGATAAGGGGCATGCTCCGAACGCTCGACCCTTACAGTCAATTCATACCTGATCACCTTGCATTCCGTACCCAGAACCAAGGCAACTACGGTGGGCTCGGCATGATGGTGGGCATGCGGGAAGATATGATCACTGTCATTACACCTTTCAAGGGAAATCCTGCAGCACTTGCTGGGGTACAAAACGGAGATATCATCAGTCAGATTGATGGAGAATCAACTGCTGTCCTGACATTAGACGAAGCGGTTGACCTGTTACGAGGAGAACCTGGAACCTCCGTAGCAATCACCCTCATACGACCTAAAGTCAGGCGCCCAATAGAGGTGACTATCGTCCGTGAAGTCATACGTATCCCAAGCGTAGAAACAGATATTATCGGTAATGATATAGGATATATCAAAATAAATCAATTCCTACAGACAACAGCAAATGATGTAGATAAAGCATTTGAGGAATTCACGCAGCACGGTATCCGAGGTATTATCCTTGACCTACGATTGAATCCGGGTGGATTACTCGGTTCTGCTGTTGAGATTGCCAGCGATTTTTTGGAACCGGGACAGCTTGTTGTTTACAGCCAAGGACTTGAAGAACGTGAAGACTTCCATGCCAAGGGAGATGCCAGAGAAAAACTTCCCTTAATCGTTTTAGTCGATGGCGGTAGTGCAAGTGCATCAGAAATCGTTGCGGGGGCAATAAAAGACCATAACAGAGGGTTAGTGATGGGAAGTAAGACCTTCGGTAAAGCTTCTGTACAGAAAGTCTTTTCTCTCAGTGATTCTAAGGCTGCAATTAAATTGACTGTCGCGCGTTACTATACGCCAAAGGGTGTTGATATCGACAAAATTGGAATCATACCTGATGTTGAAACCGCATTCTTCAGTCGTGCAGAACGCCAAATGCAGTTGAAATTGCGTAACCACGATAAACTGAAAACATTTGTTGAAGAGCATGGCGACGACGTATTACAAAAACTATTTGACGCTGAACACGCGTCAAGAGATGATCGACAAGCTGGAAAACTCTTACGCGCTTACAGCCGTCTGTCAGATTCACTCACAGATGAACAGATTATTCTGAGCGATATCGGTATTAAGTATGCCATCGCTTTAGAGACTGATAATACTAAAGATGAAATCATGCATGACCCTCAAATTGTCGCTGCTATAGAGCAGCTTAAAGTACTTGAACTCTTTACAAAGCGAAACCAATAATGAATAATCAATCCACTATTCTGAACTATATTGACAATGTATGGCAAGAATCTGTAACGTCAAATCTTCTTGATGTTACGAATCCTGCAACAGGTGAGGTGCTTTCAAGAGTGCCGTTATCTCCAGCCGATGAGGTAAATGCGGCAGCATCCGCAGCAGTAACGGCATTTGAGGAGTGGAGACGCACACCACCTCTTGAACGGATACAATACCTGTTTAAACTCAAGAACCTACTTGAGGAGAACATTGATGATATCGCCAAAACCATAACATTGGAATGCGGGAAAACGCTGCGTGAAGCAAAGGGTGAAATGCGACGCGCAATTGAAAACGTTGAGGTTGCATGCGGAATTCCGACACTCATGCAAGGAACAAACTTGGAGGACATCGCTACAGGCATCGATGAGTTCATGATACGGCAACCGATTGGTGTCTGTGCGGTTATCGCACCTTTCAATTTCCCTGGCATGATTCCCTTCTGGTTCCTTCCCTATGCTATCGCTTGCGGTAATACTTACATCGTCAAACCCTCAGAAAAGGTACCCTTGACGATGCAATATATTTTCCAACTCCTTGAGCAGACTGGACTTCCACAAGGTGTCGTCAATCTGGTGAATGGCGGACAGGAAACCGTTAATGCTATATTAGAACATCCAGACATCCAAGCGATCAGTTTCGTCGGATCAACGCCAACAGCAAAAGCAGTCTATGCAAAAGCTGCAGCACACGGAAAGCGAGTTCAGTGCCAAGGTGGTGCCAAAAATCCACTGATCATCTTACCAGATGCTGATCCGCAGCTTACTGCAAATGCAACCGCGGACAGTGCCTTCGGTTGTGCTGGTCAACGGTGCCTCGCTGCTTCACTTGCAATAGCGGTAGGCGGTGCAAATAACTGGTTCCCAAAAGCGATCAGTGAAATCGCAACAGATAGAATAGTAGGCAATGGCTCTGATGAAAATGTGCAGATGGGACCCGTTATCACACCTGAAAGCAGAAAACGAATCGAAGGGTTGATACAGAACGGGATTGATGCGGGGGCACGCGTGTTAGTTGATGGACGTTTTCCTGAAATACAAGGTGGTACCAACGGGAACTTTATACGACCCACTGTGCTCAGTGAGATTGAACCACAAGGAGAAATTGCCAATACTGAGATATTCGGTCCCGTATTAGGTCTCATACATGTAGACAACATTGATGAAGCAATTTCGCTCATCAACAACGGCAACTATGGGAACATGGCATGTCTTTTTACAAGTAACGGTAGTTCAGCACGCAAATTTCGGTACGAAGCACACATCGGAAACATCGGTATCAACATAGGCGTTGCAGCACCGATGGCGTTCTTCCCATTCAGTGGGTGGAAGGACAGCTTCTTTGGCGACCTGCACGGACAGAGTTGGGATGCTGTCGATTTCTTTACACAGAAAAAGGTAGTCGTAGAAAGATGGAATTAATGCCACTGCTCTTAATAGTAGTAGGCACTCTCCGAGTGCCGTCTCTCTCTTAATAGTAGTAGGCACTCTCCGAGTGCCGTCTCTTATACCGTAATCAAATTTGCAATACCAATCAATAAATGGTATCATATAAGAGATTGACATCTGCTCTGTCTCTGAACACATTAAATCTCAAAAGATAACGGAGGAAAACGACACCGATGACAATCTTACAAAGGAGGAAAATGACAGTTGAATCGGATTGCTGAAAACCTTGCAAATGTAAAGCAACGGATAGCAGAAGCTGCACAAAAAAGTGGACGTTCATCCGAATCAATTCAACTTGTCGTCGTAACCAAGGAGGCATCAGTAACAGATATAGAGGCTGCCCTTAATGCAGGCGCGACTATCATTGCCGAAAATCGTATTCAGGAAGCACAGCAGAAATTCAATCAAGTCAATTCTCTATCTTTAAATCTATTGAATGCACATGAATCTGGTAGAACCTTTGCGTGGCATCTAATTGGACATCTACAAAGAAACAAAGTAAAACCCGCTCTGAGCATGTTTTCATTGATTCATTCGGTAGATAGTTTGCGGTTAATAGAAGAGATTTCCAAACGTTCCATAGAACAGGGAACCGTAACAGATATTTTACTACAAGTAAACACAACAGGGGAAAAAAGTAAATACGGCTTAAATGTTGAGGAAGTGCCAAACATAATTGAAAAATCTATCAATTATGGCAATGTGCGGGTCTGTGGATTAATGACTATGGGTAAGTTTACTACAAATCCAGAGGAGAACCGCCGCGCTTTTGCATCATTAAGAACGCTTGCTGAAAATCTAAAAATTGAAGATTCTCCCAATGTAGATATGCGTTACCTATCTATGGGTATGACAAGTGATTTTGAAGTTGCAATTGAGGAAGGTGCAAACCTTGTTAGGATAGGTCGCGCAATTTTTGCATAAACGAAATAAGAAATGACCAAACTGTATAATATTGATCGCTGTGGATTAAGATTTGGCAGCCTAATGAATTGTCTATTCTAATATTGCGTTTATCATCAATAGTCGGGAATCGGCCAGTTTTATATAGTTGGCCTCCTACAGAACTGAGTATTGGTAGGAGCGATCTCCGAATCGCGACTGAGTATTGGTAGGAGCGATCTCCGAATCGCGACTGAGTATTGGTAGGAGCGATCTCCGAATCGCGACTGAGTATTGGTAGGAGCGATCTCCGAATCGCGACCTACATATTTAGTATGGACTGTCCACTAAGTTTCATAGGAGTTAAATGGTGTTAGACAACCTAAAATTAGGCGTAATTGGCGTTGGGAAAATGGGTGGCATCATCGTTAACAGTATCGTAGATTCTACCTTAACACCTCAACAGATATGGATTACTGATATAGACACTGCACTGGTAACGCAACTCTGTGATGAACTAAAAGTTAACGCTGCCTCCAATATAGAAGAACTCTTAGATAACACAGAAGTAGTCCTTTGTGCTGTTCCACCTGTAGCTGTTCCAAGAATTCTCCCGCAAGTCGCCAAGAGTCTTACACCTACACACTGGATTGTTAGTATTGCTGCGGGTGTTACGACTAAGACATTAGAATCGTATTGTGTGAATGTACCGCCTATTGTGCGTGTCATGCCAAATATCGCAGCATCTGTTGGAGAAGCGATATCCGTATTAACTGCAGGTTCTGCTGCAAATACGAAACATATCAATATTGCTGAGGCGTTATTTAGGAGTTGTGGTACTACGTTAGTCATGGAGGAACGTCATCTAAATGCTGTTACAGGTCTCAGTGGTAGCGGACCCGCTTATGTTGCGCTTTTCATAGAGGCGTTAGCAGATGCGGGTGTGCATGTCGGCTTACCTCGCCAGGAGTCACAGACGTTGGCAATCCATACAGTGTTAGGTGCAGCGACAATGCTTTCAGAATCGCTGGAACATCCAGCAATTTTGAAAAATCGTGTGACGACACCTGGCGGCACGACCGCCGCAGGTCTTCATGAACTCGAAAACGGGGGGTTACGCGCAACGCTTGCAAGAGCAATAATCGCTGCAACAGAACGAGCAAAACAACTTGATTCTGATGAATGAGAAAGGTATGGAACTATAATGCCTACAATTGCGGCTATTCTTCGTTTGTTGATTGACATTTATGTTTTTATTCTAATTGCAAATGTGTTTCTATCTTGGATAGTGTTTGCCTCAAGGAATCTAACCATAGATAAAATCTATACGATAACCAGTCAATTGGTTGATCCGCTACTACAACCTATTAGAAATTTAGTCAGACCTTTAACTGGAAATCTTGGAATTGATTTTTCACCAATGGTACTAATCTTTCTTATGATAATCTTACGTAAAATGCTGATCATGTGAACATTATGTATTATTCTGTTTTTACAAATTATCCTGAATAAAACCCGTTCTTTTTAATAATCCAATAGATAGTGCTATATGAATAAGGTAAAGAGTACAGCAAAGAACACATCTTCAAAAAAAACCAAAGACAGTCCTAAAAAAGCAACATCCACAGAAGATTCACTTCAAGACAAACAAGAACGTTCGAGTGAATCGGAAATACTTAAATTGTGGAAAACGCAGAAGGTCTACGCATTTAATGAGAAGACTTCTGATATAACAACTTATGTCATACGAGAAATGCCGACACCTGTTGATACCTTAAATGTTGATACGCTCCGACGGAAAATATATCAGGACATATTCTTAAAGACTGAAATGATGCGGGGACACACAGTGGCTTATACGCCTCTTTGGGAAACATTTCCATTTAGTGTGGAAGCACACATCATCAGAGAGAATATCTCATCTGCTACCAACATCATCAATTTTAGAAGACAGTGTAGACAAATCTATGGTCAACGGCTCAAAGAACAACAGCAAAAACTCATAAATCTCGGAATCTTTGCGGATTGGTCATCTTCTGACAGAACGATGGAAGCACGGCACGAAACTAAACTATTTAGTTTCTTTGATAGACTACGAGACTCAAAACTCTTGAAGGACGAACTCCGGTTGAGTCATTGGTGTCCAAACTGTTTTTCACCATTAGAAACAGGAAAAACAGCAATACCTCTAACGAAAAGTATTGCTTTTACTTATGTGAAGTTTCCATTCAATAGCGGTTTTGAGGAATTCGGTACTGATGTCTATTTCGCTGTACATCTACCTATATCGCAATTATGGGAAATTGCTGGTACGATAGCGATCGGTATCTATGAAAAAGTCCCTTTCTGGTTGACTGAGTATAAAAAGCAGTACATCATTTTCTCTGAACCACAACTCAAAAAATTTGCAGATCCGAACGCAAAGCGCAAAAATCTACCGGAACCGATCGCAAAATTACAGCCTTCAAAGCTAAGAGATTGCAGTTTAACACATCCGCTTTTTTCCTTAACAGACCTAAAATTCTTCATTATTCCTGAGACAGTCAATGATGCTCTTGAAGAGCAATCTGAAAAAAATGAGATGTTATCAGGTATCATCCCGTTGAACCCCGCACATCATTCGCTAAGTTATACTATATGCAAAACTATGCCAGAGATCGGAAACTTCATAAATGAACAATTTGTTTCATCTTCTTCAATAATCCCAATCTTTGATGAAACCGGTAGGTTCACAGAGGAAACAGATATAATGTGTGGATTAAACTTGTTCAACGCCATTCAATTTGTTACCGATGAATTAGAAGCGCGGGAATGTTTGATTAAGGCAAGAAACGAAAAAAAACAGCAGCTCCACTGTCAACATTGCGACAATATATCTGTCTCACGTCCCTATCGCCATTGGTTCTTCTCAAATACATCATCTAATGTTCTTGAGGAAGTTTCAACTTCACAAGATTATTGGGACCATTATCCTGAAGATATGCAAACACCTATTCAAAATGAAATACGCAATATCAATGATATGCCTATATCATCACAACGACAATGGGGAGTACCACTTCCTGTACTGCGATGCGATAACTGCAATGACCTAATTACAGATAAGAAGATACTTAGGGCGGTCCGTAGTTCAATTCGTCGCGGTTCTGAACACTGGTTCAGATTAAGTGTAGAAGAATTATTGCCGACAGATACAGTCTGTGTCAACTGTCATTCAAAAGACTTCAGAAAAGAATCAACATATATTGAAAGCGATTTCTCAAACCTACTTCAAACACTTGACAGTTCTGACTTTAAAAAACCGATAATTGATGCTTCAAAAAACGTTATATTTTTACCCAAAACAACATTTCTAAGATGGTTAGGAGAATTGAGTATCCTCTCATCTGCAATGCAATTAAGTCGTCCATCTAAAGAAAGTCAGCCTTTCAAGCATATTATGCTACATCATATTGAGGAACATGTTTGGGAAACTGAGATGCGTGAAGAATACATACAAGAATATCCAGCAGATGTAATACGACATGTCTCAATTCTACCTGATATTCATGAAGTACCGATTAAAGGAAATGGAAAACAACAATTAGAAACGTTAATAAAAGAATACTACAACAAATATGTGCAACTTAAAGATGTGTTGTCACAAGCTGTTGATTTCTTAAATGACTTAAAAAAAAGGACAGGAGCAGATAAGCATAAAACACTTGCTGATGAATGTGAAGATGACGCAACCAACGTCTTACTTGAACAGGATAAGCTTGCAATCTCAGTAACCCGAGAACGCATTCAGCAGATCGAAGCATACTACGCAGTAAGTGATTACGCAAAGATATGGCAATTACTCTTTGACTTTTGCCATGCTGACCTTCTCTTCTATATTGACATATCTAAAACCGAGATAACTGACGACAATTTAGACTCTAAATATATCACGCTATCAAGCATGTTAACTGCTATCCTACAGCGACTTGCACCAATACAGCCTTTCTTAGCTGAAGAGATACATGGAGAGACATATTCAACGAGTAGTATATTCAATAATCAGTTGCTTGAGTTTTCACACATAAACATTCAAGGAGACATAAAAAGCAGGTGGGAATCCTTGAAGAAAACGCATCAAACTAAACACAAATAAATGGAGTCTTTTTGAAGTGATTTCTCTATCTCAGTATGCAAAAAAAATGCTACCTTTGGTCGTAGTTTCAATACCAATGCTATTACTTGACGTGGTTTCTAAATGGATTATTCGGGAAAACATCAGAAGGGGAGATGGATATGCAGTTATACCCGGATTTTTCAATATACGACACGATAGGAATACAGGTGCTGCTTTCGGTATACTATCCGATCAGAGAACATTTCTAATTCTCATCACAGTCGCAGCGTTAATCTTCATCTTCTGGTATTCGTTCAGATTCCAGAACAGTAGATGGATGCAATGTTCACTCGGTTTCCTATTAGGCGGTGCAATTGGGAACTTCATTGACCGTTTATTCTTAGGGTCAGTTGTGGATTTCTTGCAGTTTGGTATTGAAAGTAAAAGACTGTTTTGGCCCACTTTTAACGTCGCAGACGTCTCTGTATGTATCGGTGCTGGGATGCTTATTGTATTTCTCTTTAAAGTCCAAAATAAAACGCAAAGCTAAACTTAAACTAAAGGACTAATTCTATGTTCAATATTAAATCAACTTTACTTTCGCATCAGATAGTTGTATTCGCAAGGTTTTTAATTGTGACAGGACTGTCAACCCTTATCCTATTTGTCCCTCATGCTGAAGCACAACAACCCAGTTCACCGCCATCCGAACAGTCACACGATGATCATGAAGATCACTATCACGAAACTGCTTTACGACGATTTGAAATAATTACGTTGAGTTCACTACCCTTCACGGCAGTTCACAGTTATTTTGGAGTTCGGATAGTTAGGATGATACAGGACAATAAAATCGCACCCGTGTTGACACCGAAAAACTATAGAGCTATGGGAATAAGTGCAGTATCATTATCGCTTTTTATCGGAATATGGGATTGGTGGCATACACGACATGTAGATACATCAGAACCGAGTATACCTGAACGGAAACAACCGACACCGCCAACTGAAGAAGGAGGTCCATCGGAAGGCCCTTTGGCGATCATACCGAGTAATGCACAACACGTAATGATGAATAACACTTCAACTTTTATCGGACAGTCTCATCTAATGCAGCAAAACAATCAATTGAATGGGTGGAGAACAGATCCAGCAGTAGGTCTTGTTATCCCTTTATTACAAATTCGGTTCTAATCGTTCTGCTGTGTCGTTACATGAATTGGCACACGGGTAAATAATCTATGCGTATTCTCTTTATGGGGACAAGTGAATTTGCCATTCCAACATTGGAACAACTTGTGACCCACAATTACGATATTATCGGCGTCGTGACACAACCTGACCGACCCAGTGGAAGAGGTAAAAAATTAAGTCCATCTCCAGTAAAGAAAATTGCATCAGCAAACAACCTAAAGATATATCAACCAGAAAAAGTTAGAGAACCTACTTATGTAAAAACACTTAACGGATTGATGCCAGATGTGATCGTTGTTGCAGCGTTTGGACAACTTTTACCGCAATCGGTGTTAGATATTCCACCGTGCGGCGTCATAAACTTGCATCCTTCCCTTCTACCAAAATACAGAGGTGCAGCCCCTATTCAGTGGGCACTCATAAACGGAGAAAAAGAGACAGGTATCTCGCTCATGCTGTTGGATGCAGGTGAAGACACCGGTGATATAATCTGTAAGCAACGGATTCCCATTAACGTAGACGATACCACCGAAACGTTACACAATACTTTAGCTAACATCGGGGCAAAACTGCTAATAGAAACACTAAGAGAATTACCTAAAGGTAAACCCCCTAAAGCAGAACCACAGATTTTGATAGAAGGGCACGCTAAAGCAACGTATGCACCACGTCTAACAAAAGAGATTGGACACATTAATTGGAACGAAAAGGCAACTACCATCTTTAACCTAATTAGAGGCACAGCCGGTTGGCCCGGGGCATATACCTATTTTCGTAATACTATAAGACTTAAGATTACTACATCTCTCCCACATGATAGAGATAAGATAAGTAGCAACACATTAATGTCCAAACAACCAGGAACTATTGTAATAAACGCAGATCGCGAAATGTTTGTCAAAACTGGCGATGGTGATCTACAGATAATCCAAGTACAACCCGCAACAAAAAGGGTTATGAATGCCAACGATTTCGTAAACGGCTATCAGATAAAAACAGGGGATCGTTTTATAAGCAAGTGATCCAGAGATACCATGAACAAACTAAACCAAGCATTATGGGGCATGATCAAGGTTGCCATCTATTGTTCAATTGTAATCGGAATTATGGGAACTTTGGTGCTATTAGTTATTATTCCACAATGGGTAAAAGCACCAGAAGTATTAGTTCCCAATCTTGTAGGCAAATCTTTTTACAACGCAGTTTCAACACTAAAAAACGCAGGTCTTAAAGCGAGTGATATCATTGAACAAAAAAGCAGCACTGAACCGCAAGGGAATGTCATTGAGCAGGACCCACCCGCAAATTCCAGCATCAAAATACACCAGAAGGTAAAACTAACAGTAAGTATCGGAGAGGACCTAATCGTTGTACCGTCTGTCATTGGAAAAGCATGGGATGCAGCACGAGAAACGCTTGATGCTGCCGGTTTTCGTACAAACGCAATTGCAAGAGTACACTCGGCAAACTATTTACCTGATACCGTCATCGCGCAAAGTCCAACTGAAGGAAGTCATAAAAGACGGCACACATCTGTCAATCTGCTGGTAAGCCTTGGAAGAAAGCCACAATATATACAATTAGATGATTTTCAAGACCAACCTGTCAGTAAGGTGTATCCATTACTCAAAGCTTACGGTCTGAATGTTGAAATCGTAAATAGTCCACACCCTACAATCAAAAAGGATAGAATCATTTCACATCCAAAACTCGTTCAAACTGGGGACTTCATAAGGCTAAAAGTTAGCGGTCAACGGGAAGATTCAGAAAACAGCGATAGATGGTTGAAACACAAACACAACGTTACTGACGAAGGAGATAAATCTCTTGAAATCAGAATTGTCATCGTTGATGACTACGGTGAACGGGAAGTCGTAAAAGGTTCCTATGCCCCTGGCACTTCAATTGATTTGGAAAAACGCAGAGTGAAAGTATTCGGTCGGGTACTTGTAATCGTATTTGAAAACGGTAAAAAAGTGTATGAACGTCATTATCAATAAGATATTGCGAACATAAGCGTTATCAAAACAGAGGATAGAATCAGTAAATGTCCAAACCGAGAATCGCACCCTCTTTATTAGCTGCAGACTTCAGTTGCATCGGAGACGAAGTGCAACGCGTTGTTAATGCAGGCGCGGACCTACTTCATTTTGATATAATGGATGGTGAATTCGTCCCAAACTTCGGTATGAGTCCATTAATGATCGCTGCTGTCCGAGATAAAACCGATGTTCCTTTTGATGTGCATATTATGGTAACGCACCCACTCAGGTATATTGATGCTTTAGTTGAAGCAGGTGCTGATATGATTACATTTCATATTGAAAGTCATGATGAACCTTACGCCGTAATTTCAGCTATTAAGGCACACAACATAAAGGTAGGAATAGCATTTTCCCCTAATACACCAACAGATACAGTGATACCGTACCTATCAGATATCGACCTTGTATTACCCATGAGTGTTGAACCGGGTTTAGGTGGGCAGAAATTCATAGAAAATACGCTGGTGAAAATCGAAACATTATCTCAGGAAATTCAGCAACGCAAATACCAGTTAGATATTTCTGTTGATGGTGGCGTTACAATTGAAACCGCACCTGCCGCAGTACGTCTCGGCGTAACAATACTTGTAGCAGGGACAGCAGTATTCAAAAGTCAACATCCAGAAACTGTTATTGAAAACTTACGAAATGCATAGTTCATAAGTCTACGTAATTGGCACATTCAGATTGATGCACACGTTTTATGTTCCTTCAATAGAACCCAACGCAGATACAGTTGAAATAAGTGACTTTGAACATCACCATCTCAGAAATGTCCTACGTTTGAAAAAAAACGACGTCATCCAAATTATTGATGGGAAAGGTGGTGTTTATAGTGCAAAAGTTAATAGAATTAGTGTAGAATCAACTACAGTACAGATCACAGAACAAACGCCAGTGATGAGGACTGGCGAAAAAAAGACGCCAATCCTCACTCTTTTTCAAGGAATACCAAAAAGCGATAAAATGGAGTTGATCCTTCAAAAAACAACTGAACTTGGCGTATCACAGATTGTTCCTGTCATCACAGAAAGAACCTTGCAGAAACCGAGTGAGAATCGTCTTAAACGATGGAACCGCATCGTTATTTCCGCAACAAAGCAGTGTAAAAGCCTCTGGTTGCCTGAACTACAACACGTTAGAGATTTTGATACTTGTATCAACACAATTGCGACTGACACATTATCTCTAATTCTATGGGAAAAAGAGAAGAAACATCATATCAGTAACGTGTTAAAATCTAATGCAAACCCAGAATCTTTAGCACTTTTCGTTGGTCCAGAAGGTGGTTTTACAGAGAATGAAGTAAATGACGCTGTAAATAAAGGATGTATCCCTGTAACAATCGGATCAAACACGTTAAGAACAGAAACCGCTGCAATTGCAGCTATTGCCATCGTAGCATATCAATATCAACTATTATAATTACACACAAAACATGAAGACAGCAAAACTTATCACAATGGGATGTAAAGTTAATCAATACGATTCGCAGTCAATGCGGGAAGTTCTAATCCATAACGGATTTGAGATCGTTGATGAAGCACAACCTGCAGACCTATATCTCATAAACACGTGCACAGTTACAAACACGGCTGATCAAAAGGCAAGACAAGTAGTCCGCCGTGCAATTAAACAGAACCCAGATGCAGATGTCTTGGTTACGGGTTGTTATGCTGAAAGTGATCGTAAGGCAATAGAACAGATTCCAGGTGTAAGATTCGTATTTGGCAACAGGGAAAAAGCAGAATTTCAGACCTATATTGATAAACTGGCAGACGAAACGCCACTACAGATAAAACCTCTCCAACACGACGCTATTCGTGAACATGCACGTTTTAGCAGCGGTGTAAGCGATGCAGGCAAACGCACACGCGCACTCATCAAAGTTCAAGATGGGTGTAGTGCATTTTGCACATACTGTATCATACCCTATGTTAGAGGAAGAATGACAAGTCGTCCTCTATCAGATATTGTTGATGAAGCACATCGTATCGCGGATAGCGGTATCAAAGAGGTCGTCATTACAGGTGTACATCTGGGTGCTTACGGTCAAGATACAGGTAGAGACAGGGACATCGCTGATATATTAGAACAGATACACAACATTGATGGTATTGAACGGATTCGGTTTAGTTCTATAGAACCGATGTATTTTCCAGATATTCTATCAGAAAGAATGTCGGTTCTACCAAAGTGCATGCCACATTTCCACTTGCCGATACAATCAGGGTCCGATAATGTCCTACGTATAATGCGAAGGCGTTACACGACAGCACAGTTTGCTACGCTCGTTGAAACACTCCGTGATCGTTTCACAGAAGATATCGGTATCACTACAGATATTATGGTTGGGTTTCCAGGTGAAACGGATGACGACTTTAAAGAATCTTTGAAATTCGTTGAAGCAATCGGATTCAACCAACTTCATGTCTTTCGTTATTCTCCTCGCAAGGGAACCCCGGCGGCAACTTATCCAAACCAAGTACCCCCTCACATTTCCGCACAAAGAAGTCGTGCAATGATCGAATTAGGGGAGAAACTAAGCAAAAGGTTCAAGCAGAAAATGATCGGAAAAAAGAAGAAAGTTCTCATAGAAGAAAGTAGAGAGCCAGCTAATATAAAACATGGCAGAAATCTGCTTTCTGGATATACAGAAAATTACCTAAGAGTGCTCGTTGATGTGCCAGATACGGCAATAAATCACATTCTACAGGTAGAATTAACATCTTATGATAACGATTTCATCTACGGAAAATGCTAAGAAGTTTCTATTTCTATATATGGAGATTTCGGTCTATCTATTTTCACCTAATCATCAAACTATTTCGGAGGATACAATTTGTTAAAACTAAACATTGCTCTATTGATTCTCGTATTGCTTATTACTGTGTCAGGTTGTGAAAGAATTACTGATACCGTAATTACAGAAACCAAACAACCAGATGACCAACCTCTCACTGTAATGACCTACAATGTCTATGTTGGTAGCAGTGCTCAACCCCTACTGAATGTGCAGGAACTCTTACAAGTTCCTACTGAAGTTGCAAAGATGTATACCAACGTAATCGCATCTGATTTTCAAAGTCGTGCTATCGGGATTGCAAAGTCTATAAAAGAACACAATCCACATGTCATCGGATTGCAAGAAATCTCTCTAATCCGTCATCAAAGTCCAGGCGACTTTCTGGCAGGTAATCCAACACTTGCAGAAGAGGTAGTTTTGGATTATCTCCAACTCCTGATGGATGCGCTTGAAGATCAAGGTTTAGACTACAAAGTCGCAGCACAAGTGACAAATTTAGATATTGAAATGCCGATGCTCGCTGAAACAGGTCTTGATGATATAAGATTGACTGACTATGATGTCATACTTGCTCGTAGCGATGTTGATATTACCCGACAGGTAACTGCAAATTATGACAGTAGATTAAACATTGAAATGCTTGGTATTGAAATCCTAAGAGGATATGCTGCTGTTGACGCAACAATAGCGGGAACTACATACCGTATTGTCAATACACACTTAGAAGCATTTGTAGAGCCAATCAGGGTATCACAGACTCAGGAACTTGTGGACTTACTATCCAATGAAACCTTACCAATTATCTTGTTAGGAGACTTCAACACGAGAGCGACTGAGGGAACAGGATACAATATTCTACTCGGAGCAGGATATGTTGATGTCTGGCAGCTGGATTCTGAAGGAACGGGGAATACCTGTTGTCAAGCAGATAATATCTTAAATGAGATCAGTGAACTCACGGTCCGGATTGATCAAATCTTTGTCCGGAATCTTAATCCTACTTCTATTGTAACACACACCGCAGGAGATAAGCTTGGGGATAGATTAGCATCTGGATTATGGCCATCTGACCATGCAGGTGTAGTTGCACAGTTAGAATTCTGAACCAGGATTTTCAAGATTATAGGATTATTAGGATAAGAGGTATCTGTTGAGTATCAGATGGGTACTATAGAATTCATTACAAACTGTGTCAACAATTGAAATACTTTTAGAGTGTTTTTTTCATTGTAGCACATTCTGTTAGATTGTGCATCTTTTGTAGCCGATCAATGCCATATAATGAACCAAAACCCCTTCCGCGTCCTCTGCGCCCTCCGTGTCTTCCGCGATTCAGACAAAAAGTTTACACACCCGTTTGCAGGGTGTGTAAACTTTTTGCACTCTATTTGTCTGAATCGCGGATTACGCGCCAGATACATAGATGGACACGGAAATTGACCCTCCAATTGTGCGAATTATTAAATTCAAAACAAAAAATCACAAAATGTATCATTTTTTTCATATTTAACTTGACAACTGTTTTTATATATGTTACCATAAATATATGTTATATATATTCTTGCGATATCATTATATAAATAGGTGTTGACAATACTATTATTCACAATTTACCAGGATAAGTATGTGCCGCATACAATTAAACTTTAATCAAAAAATGAAAATAATTCAATTTTATTCAATATTAACTTGACAACATTATATATTTATGTTATCATAAATATAAAGTTATGTATATACTTACTTTTAGTTTATGTAAAAAGGTGTTTACAATGCTATTCTACAAAGTGTCCAGAAATGATCATAATATCAGAAAAAGTCCAATATTTTCATCCATATTTCAACATGCAGAGATTTTTGTACCAAAAAGGAATTTTAAAATTTTTGACTCTGGCAAAAAACACGCCACAAAACCTTACTGGGACTAACGCCATAACCAATGTACCAAAGTGTACCACGGTACAAAAAAGTGTACCATATGGTACACTTTTGAAAGGAGAAACGCTATGACATTACAGGATCATCACAAAGAATTTGCAGTCAAATGCTTCGCAGAATATATGCAACGCAGTGATGTCACTCACGCATTTATGCAAGAATTTGAACACGATCTACCAAAACCACCTCCACCTCCAGAACCTCCCAACTATGAAGAAGAAATCGCTGGAGTGGAATACCAATTCAACAGAAATGAATATATCAAGAATAACATGAAGGAAATCACATCTCGATATTTCAATATTTACGGGATTGATTCACATATCAAACTTGAGAAAGAGGAAGCATACTATATTGAGAAGTTCAAACTGGATTTTGATAAAGAATGGAAAAAGGAACGCGAAAAAATGCATGAGGAACAACTATCTGAATATCAGTTGATCCTTGATAATCACTACATGCAAATCCATAAGGAACTTTCAAACCAATTGAGACGATTTAACATCACGCATACAAGATTCTCTGAAAAGTACCGTAATCTATTCAACGAATCACGCGATGCGTTCTTAAAAGGCAAAATAGATGATAACATGACTGACGTCAGTTTAACGCATGACGATAACATTCAACAAGAGTTAGAAATCATCTTTGGTCATGTCAAAAACCTTATGTTCTTAGAGAAAGAACCGAAGGAGATACTAAAACACGTAGACAGAGCACATGCCATACTCAAAACTATCTCGTCATACAACAAGTTAGAACGGAAAGGCGCCAGCAAATAGGCTCTTAATGGTAGTAGGCACACTCCGAGTGCCGTCTCTTATAATAGTAGTAGACACACTCCGAGTGCCGTCTCTTATAATAGTAGTAGGCACACTCCGAGTGCCGTCTCTTATAATAGTAGTAGGCACACTCCGAGTGCCGTCTCTTATAATAGTAGTAGGCACACTCCGAGTGCCGTCTCTTATAATAGTAGTAGGCACACTCCGAGTGCCGTCTCTTATGAAAAAAGGTGACAAAAAGTTTACACACCCGTATTACTGTATTACTTGACTCGTCCACAAATTTATGTTAATATCTTACCATAAGGAGGATGACATGAAACAAACTTATACTGCACAGATTCAACACAGTGGTGAATGGTGGATCGGATGGGTGCGTGAAATCCCCGGAGTGAATTGTCAAGAAAGAACACGAGAAGAACTACTGGAAACGCTAAAAATAACGCTACTTGAGGCATTAGAATTAAATGCGGAACAAACTTCTGCCCAGTTACCTATGTTTTTTACTTCTGTTCTTTTTTTAAACTCACGTTAATACAATATGTATATTAAGGATTGTATCTGGCTCTCTGACATTTTAGTCAAGCTTTTCGTGAAACACCAAGTCACACAAAAAGAAGTTGAAGAAGTATTTTTCAACCGTCCGAAATACCGTTTTGTTGAATCGGGATACAGAAAAGGGGAGGATGTGTATTCCGCTGCTGGCCAAACAGATGCCGGACGCTATCTGATTGTATTCTTCATAAAAAAACAGAATAATCTTGCACTCATTATGAAGATTAAATAAATAATCAGGTAATTCTACTGATATGACTCATCGTAGGAGTAAGGTTTCGTAGGGGTGGGGTTTCCCCGCCCGCGTTTTACCCAATTAATAACTTAATCTTCATTCTGAGTGCACGCGATATGGATCAAAAGGAGAGAAGAAGGTATGAAAGAAAATAAAAACGAACAGGTTACCAGTATATCTAAGGCACAAACTCTGGAGGAGATTGCAGACTATTGGGACACACATAGTTTGGCTGACCACTGGGATGAAACACATGAAGTCCATTTTGAGGTGCAGATGCAGCGAAAGTGTCGTGTAACGCTTACACCAGAGATCTATGAAAAAATTGAGAAACAAGCACTGGAACTATGAATATATTTTTAGATGTTATACCATTTCTAAATCAAAATGCCTCTTTACTGTAGCACATTCTGTTAGATTGTGCCGTTCCCCGCTTCATTTCTAAACAGTCAGTAATGAGAGAAAAATTAATTGAAATGGTATTATACTATCTGTCCACTAATCCCAATTGAGGAAAAACATGCAAGACTATCAACCTATCTCTCTTACCGATTTATGCAACGTTAACGCAGAAATTATCGGTGCAAACGCAACGATAACCGTAGGACAACAGACATTCCACGGACTCCCTTTCCACATCTCCGAAGGTGAGAAATGTTTCTTAGGGTTCGGTGAAGGTGTCAACACAGACCCTATCCAAGTCCCAATAAATGCTTCACCGAAACGGATTATCTTTGTCCATAGACTTCTTGAATCCCGAATTCATGAAGGCGAACCGATTGGTAAACATATTGCTGATTATGTATTTCAATATGCTGATGGTGAAAAGGAAAACGTCCCAATCCGCGAACGTTTTGAAATCGGTAGCGTGCCACAAGGATGGGGACAACAAACCTTCATCGCTGTCCCCGATACAAAGGAAAGTTTGCATGCTCGCCATCAAGGACCGTGGGGTTCCGCAGGGAATCGGCAGACAGAGGCATTGCAATGTGTTCCACGCAACTATTACCTCTATATATGGAAAAATCCCAATCCTGATAAGGTAATTGATTATATAGAAATTCGTCCTCCCAAAACACATAACTGGCGGAAGTTTATTATTGCTGCCATCACCCTCGGTTACCTTGACGAAGACCCGATTCCACGGCATCCGAACCGTGAAGTCAAAATCACACTCCCACAAGCAGAAGATGCTGATAAACCTTTTGACATGGAAGTCAATGTTGACCGAGGCACTGCAACCTATCCATATCCTTTGCCTGAAAATACGCCAAATGCGTTCATCAATGACGATTTCAAGGGATGGGGAGAATTTCAAAACAACAAAAGTAGTCCTGCATACACAGAGATATCCGCTACACCATCCGCTACCGTTGAAGTTGTAAATCAAGGCGAATCGCTTGGTAGCGTCAACTGGGGAGAACTTCAAGAAAAATCAAGCGTCCAACCGAATGAACGCGTCAAAGTAGAAATTATTGACACAGGTAGAAATTGGGTACATACCACCGTTATAGATGAAGACACCAATAGACCAGTACCGTGTCGTGTCCATTTCCGTTCTCCGCACGGTGTGCCGTATGCACCGCATGGACACCACGCACATGTCAATTCAAACATGGGAACTTGGCACGTAGACATCGGTGGTGATGTACGGTTAGGACAGATTAGCTATGCCTATATTGATGGCACTTGTCAGGGGTGGCTACCGCGCGGCGAAGTCATTGTTGATGTTGCTCGCGGTTTCGAATATACACCTTTACGTACCACCGTCAACATAAAACCCGGACAACGCGAGTTAACGCTGAAAATAAAGCGATGGTGTGATATGAACACTGAACGTTATTTCAGTGGAGACACGCACGTGCACTTCCTCTCTACACAGGGAGCACATACCGAAGCACAAGGTGAAGACCTCGGCGTTGTTAATCTGCTGCTATCACAATGGGGACATCTGTTCACAAACACAGAGGAATTTATCGGAAGACCGACGACCTCTGCTGATGGAAAAAGCATCGTCTATGCAACGCAGGAAAACAGACAGCATGTGCTTGGACATCTCACGCTACTCGGTTTAAAGGAGCAGGTCTCCCCATGGTGTTCGGATGGACCGGGTGAAGCAGAACTCGGAGGAAATTTGGAAGTAGCATTGTCCCACTGGGCAGATGCGTGTCATGCACAGGGAGGCACTGTCGTCTTACCGCATATTCCAAATCCGAATTGTGAACCCGCTACGTTAATCGCTACTGAACGTGTTGATGCTGTTGAATACCTTACCAATGCGATGTATGGACACATTGAATACTATCGCTATCTCAACTGTGGATATAAATTGCCGCTTGTCGGTGGCACAGATAAAATGACAGCAGATGTGCCGGTAGGTGTTTATCGCACGTATGTTCACATTCCCGAAAATGAAGAATTCAACTATGACAACTGGTGCAAATACATGAGTGCTGGCAATACGTTCCTCAGCGGCGGACCAATGATACGACTTACCGTAAACGGTCAACCGATAGGTAGCACGATCAACCTGCCAGGGAACGGCGGCACCGTTGAAGTTGAGGCATCTGCAGATTCTATCTTCCCTATCCATACCTTGCAAATTGTGCAAGCAGGACAGGTCGTTGCCTCCACAGAGGAGAACAGCGGGTCGCACCAGTTACGCCTCAAAGCACATCTAAAAGTAGATAAGCATTCGTGGATTGCTGCTCGGTGTGGCGGACCAAACTATGCACAAGCAATTCCACATCATGATGGATGGCGGCGCGGCATCATAGCACACACTTCTCCAATTTACATCGCTGTCGGTGATGAGTGGTGGATGTTCGATCCAGAAACAGCAAACTATATGCTCACCTTGATTGAAGGTGGGTTATCCTATATACAACAATCCGCGCGGCACTATGAACCCGGTACGACAACACATCATCATGGTGAAGATGACCATATAGCATATCTATCTCGTCCATTCCAAGAGGCACGAGAGGCGATTCATCGTCGGATGCATAAATTAGGAATTCCGCATTAGCTAACCAAACTTGAGTGCAAACTTACCTTGCTGCTTTATTGTAGCATGATACACGTTGCATCAGGACGCGTCCGTCTAAACCTGTAATATCACACTTATTCTTCTTGCAGAGAAAGAACCTGATTTGCGGGAGCTTGCTGAACGATCTGTGTAGATCCGCTCACCCATAGTACCTCAATTTTATCGACCTTATTATGTTTGCCAATTCCGAAATGGAGTTTAAGTTCCCGTTGTGAGAGATATCCATCTCCACTCTGTACTTCGCGAATTTGAGATAAGTCACCAGTCGTTATTTTTACACGTGTCCCCACTGCATCCGACGCACTTCTTGTCGCTTTCATTTTTATCTGGAGCCAGTTATTCCTGTTTCCGCCATCGTTTCGTAATAGACGTGGCGGTGTATTGGAATTGGTCACGAAAATATCAATATCTCCATCCAGATCGTAGTCAGCAAAAGTGGCACCACGGCTTACATCTTCAAGTTTGAATCCTGGTCCTAAAGATTGGGAGACCTCCGTAAATGTACCATTCTGTTTATTTTGAAAAAGTAGGTTGCGTTGTGCGTAAGTGCCCTCTAATCCGAGCGCATTAAGATTGTCTTGCAAGTGTCCATTCGCAACAAACACATCACCATAGCCATCATTATCAAAATCAACAAAAGCTGTTGCCCAACCGAGATAAGGATATGTAATAAGTGCTGTCTTTGTAATAGATGTTGCATCTGTAAAGAAACCATCACCATCGTTATGATAGAACGTATTTGTCTGATCAGCGTAGTTCGTCACGGTTAGGTCAAGCCAACCGTTGTTATCCCAATCCCCAAACGCTGTTCCCATACCATTTTCCGCTACACCGTTTTCACTAAGCGCAACACCGATCATAAATCCTACTTCGGAAAACTTACCGTTTCCGAGATTGGTATAGAAGAAGTTTTCTGTTGAGTCGTTTGCTACATAGACGTCAGGATTACCGTCATTGTTATAGTCTCCCCAAACAACGCCTAAGCCTTTACCAGTATCGTTATAGATACCTACTAACTTCGTAACATCAGTAAAAGTGCCATCACCGTTATTCCTGTAGAGTGTATCCGCTTGCGCTTGAAAGTTGTCCGGTTCACAATATGCCCGGATTCCTTTTTCCTTTATTCCACACCAGGGATTTTCATCAATGTTGTATTCAAGATAGTTTACGACATAGAGATCGATATTGCCATCTCTGTCATAATCTGCAAAGGCACAACTCGTACTCCATCGTGGTTCAATAACTCCTGCTTTCTCTGTAACATCGGAAAAAGTGCCATCACCATTATTTCTGTAGAGGCGATTTTTGCCATAGTTTGTTACATAAATATCCAAGTATCCATTGTTATCGTAGTCTCCTACTGCACAGCCATGTCCATATCCTGTATCTCCGACCCCCGCTTTTAGTGTTACATCAGTAAATGTACCGTCCCCGTTGTTTTCGTAAAGGGAATTGATGGGTATTTCTGAAGTATGGTAGCCGGGAAGTGGTGCCCCATTAACAAGATATAGATCTGGATCCCCATCCGCATCATAATCAAAAAAAGCCGCACCTGATCCGAGCATTTCCATACAGTATTTTTCCCCACTTCGTCCATCAACGTGTGTCCAATGTATTCCTGCTTCGCGTGTCACGTCAATAAATTGAATCTGAGTGTCTGAAATGGCAAGGAGAAGCAGCGCGTGAAACATGAAAAACTGCACAGTCCACAGACACAAAAAACTCGGTGGTAAGCATCTATTTATTTTGTATATCAGTTTTTTCATTTGTCTTTATCTTTACCAATGTCTGTTGAAAAGATACGTTCTTCGGTTCCAATTTTATGGCAGTATTTATTGTATTGATTGCCTTTTGATGTTCCCCTGCGTAAAGATACGCTAAAGCAAGGGTATGCATATATTGGGGTCTTGGCAGTAATCGGACCGCTTTTTCAGCAAGGTCAACAATGTTTTGTGGAGGCATGTGGTTATTTCCATTGGGTTTAACTTCAAGATAGAGTCTTGCTAATCCGTTTAATGCATAATGTGCATTTACATCTAAGGTTAGGACTTCCAAATATGCATTAATTGCTTTGTCAATTTCCCCAAGACGGTGATGAACTGCAGCAATCCCCGCCTTTGCTATTGCCAATGTAGCATCATACTTTAGGGCAGTGTTATATTCAAGGAATGCATCATTTAACCGTCCTTGCGTGTAATACACCGCTGCTAATCCTGCATGTAGGAGTGCTTGTTCGGGTGCGGGTGCGATTGCGATTCCTGCCAAGAATGCTTCTTCGGCTTCTGGCAATTTTCGTGTCCGAAGATACAACTGCCCAACTCTATAATGTGCATCTGTTAGTTTTGGATTTATTCGTAACGCTTCTTGAAATGCGCTAATTGCTTGATCGTATTTCTGGTATTTTTGATATGTAAGTCCCAGTTGATAGTGTTTTTGCGGATTGGACGGTTCGTTAAGGATTGCTCGTTGACGGGTGTCAATTTCCTGAGCGATTCTGCTTAGACGGCGATATGTTTCCATTGCTTTTTTGCCTTCATCTACCTGTTTTAATCGGAACAACGTTTGTGCAAGATTGTAATATGCCCCGATATGGTCTGATTGTTGTGCAATGACTGAACGGAAAGTACGGGCAGCCCGTTCGTATTCCCGCTTCTTTATGAGGAGTAAACCCAGACTGAAACGAGCTGCGGTGAAGGAAGGATCATTCCGTACTGCATTCTCTAATAGGGGTAGTGCTTCATCAAGTTCACCTTGACGCAGATAGATTGCCCCTAAATTACCATTCGCCATCGGAAGTTTAGGTTTTAAGTTTATCGCCTGTTTATAGTATTTAATTGCTTGGTCAATTTTGTCAATTGCTTCATAACACGATGCCAGATTGCTTATCGCTTCAGCAATGTTCGGTGATAGGTTTAGACTTTGATGATATATTTCTATTGATTTCTGAAATTGATTATTCTGTTGGTACACAGCGGCAAGTCCGAGCCAAACACCAACAACTTTTGGATATTTTCGTGTTAGGTTGCGATAGAGAACAATTGCTTGCTCAATGCGTGATGTTTTTGTATAGAGAAGCGCAAGGTTTGTTTCAGCCTGCATCAGATTTGGCGTAATTTGCAAAGCACGCTTAAGTGAAATTTCCGCTTTGGTGAAGTCCCTGAGTTGTAGGTATATTGTCCCCACTGCTGCATGCGCTTTTGCAAAATCGGGATTATGTTCTACCGCAATTTGAAAATTCTGGAGTGCTCGTGTGTATTCGCCTTGTCGAATTTCTTGAATACCACGTTGATAATAATCTTCTGGTTTTTGTGCTGTTGCAACCCAAGTCTTGCTACAAATGACAAGGCAGAAAAACAGAATATATAAGATATGTTTTGGTAGCATGTGTATCTGTCCTCACTAATGTCTGTTAGTTCTGATTATGAAAGGACTTGCTATTTGATAGTTTTTGCATGAGATTGGAATGTGTTATTTTTGTTTTGAAACGTCCATTGCACAGCGAAAGCCGCGTATAAGTGAACCGGGATTACCACCGAATCGGTTTGCACATCGTGTGAAATCTAAGTTTTCTGCCCAACTACCCCCTTTCAAGACATGTCCATCTCCGGTTTCTGGTCCTTTAGGGTTCATATAGGGAGCAGAGTCATAATAGTCTTCCTTGTACCAGTCGGAAACCCATTCCCAGAGATTTCCAGCCATATCAAGTGCTCCATAGGGACTTGCACCTTGTGGGAACTGTCCGACAGGTGCGGTCAATTTATACCCATCTATAAGTCCTGTGCCATCATTTCCGCTGAGTTTTGTTGGGTCCCACACATTTCCCCACGGCCAGATGCGTCCATCCGTTCCGCGAGCAGCTTTTTCCCATTCTGCTTCAGTTGGAAGTCTTTTTCCTGCCCACTCAGCGTAAGCTGCAGCATCGGACCATTCCAGTACAACAGCTGGCTGGTTATCAATATTGTGAGGGGGATAATCTAAATATTGTTTGGGTTCGTATCCGGTTTCTGTGAGGAACTGCTTGTATTGCAGGTTGGTAACCTCAAGTTGATCAATGTAGAAAGCGTCCACATATACTGCGCGTTGTGGTCGTTCATTGTCGAATCGTGAGATATTTCTGAGCGGAAATATCTCTTTATAGAGTTCAATCTCAGCATCACTGGTGCCCATCAGAAAATCGCCTGCAGGAACAAATACCATGACTGCACTATCTTTCTGTGTTGTGATGGTATTGAGTGATGGTTCAACGGTGTGTGTATCCATTCCCTCACGACATGCCGAAGCAAGTAGCAAGGGAATGGTTAATATTAGAATGAAACAGAATTGATTATGTTTCATCAACATTATTTAATTGTTTTTAGGCCACCCCATGTTGTGGATAGTTTTCCTTCCGGTTCAACAGGTGTAACGGTATTCATGAGCCAGATTATGATTTCGGCAGCGACTGCGCCTTTCGGTTCATCTCCTGCATTGGTTTGTATGCAAGGAATCAATCTGCCGAGATCACCATCTCGTACAATAATCGGGTCTGCCCGTGTGCCAGCGTCGTTTTGTGCCAGTGATGCCTCTACTTTCCAATCCCCCGCGATTAGATCGATGTGGAAGGGACGATCAGATTGGAAATCCGTTAGGCTTGGGGCAATTTCTTTCCCCTGTTCAGTGACAACCATCGGTGTATTGTCGTCCCACATGACCATTTCGGGTATATCCATCATATTCCGTATTCCACCTTCAGCATTTCTGTTTCCTAAACCCCAGAACATCCAATCAGCGTGGTTCATGATAGCATCACCATCGGTAGTTTCAATGAATAACTCCGCGATAGAACCATCGGGTGCCGCGTTTCCTTGTGGATAAATTGTAGGTGGAAAATCACCATAAAGTATACAGATGTCCAAACCTTTGTCATCTGTCACACCACCCATCCATTCAGCTAAGGCGTCCATATCACCATCACTCTCGTACAAAGTATTTTTGATACCAGCGTCGTTCAGCATGTCAACACAGATCTGTGCTTGTTCATCTGCTGCCCCTTTTCCAATCCACTGGGTAGTTCCGGTATAAATTACGACTTCACCTGCCCCGAATGTTAGTGTCAGAGGCATTGCTAATAAAGCAATGGGTATAATTAAAAGCATA
This sequence comes from Candidatus Poribacteria bacterium, assembly GCA_965205065.1. Lineage (GTDB taxonomy): Bacteria > Poribacteria > WGA-4E > WGA-4E > WGA-3G > MSPOR6. The sequence goes on from CBDBFT010000001.1 coordinate 2,416,181, forward strand.
CATTTTCGCATAATAGATGTCTCCTACTTTTTTAGATTTCCCCAAAGTATGGGGAGTTTATTTATCGGTTCAACTGCTTGTGGCTCAGCTTTGATAGCATCAAGATAGTAGTTTAGAATAATTTCAGCAATGACTTCACCTTTTGGGTCATCCCCTGCATTGGTTTGATGCACTTGGATGAGTCGTGCGTTCGTTTCCTTGTTCCGGACAATACAAGGGTCACAGAGAGATGCGCCATCTTTGTTGCCTGTATCTGTTGCGAACGCTATTTCTATCTCCCAATCGGTTGCTGCCAAGTCGTTGATGTGGAAAGGACGGTCAGTCATAAAATCTTCAAGCGATGGGGTTAGTTCCTTACCTTCTGGTGTAACCATCATGGGTGTGTCGTCATCCCATTGGACAATTCCCGGGACATCCATCATATTTCGTAGTCCTGCCTCGGCATTTCTGTTTCCTAAACCCCAGAACATCCAATCTGCACTATTTGAGATTGTATTTCCGTCATCAAGGAATTCCTCGGCGATAGAACCGTCGGGTTGCGTATTGCCTTCTGGATAAATTTCAGGTGGAAAATCTCCGAACAGAACAATGATGTGGTGTCCATTTTTCTTTGTGTGTTGTTTTGTCCAATCTGCGATTTTATCAGCAGGATCATTCACAACCTGTCCAATTCCACTCTTACCTCTGATGTTATCCATTAGGATATTTGCCTCTGTTTGTGCAGCGGCTTGCGAAATCCATTGGACTGTCTCCGTATAGACAAAAACATCAACGTTAGCATCGGTTTGAGGTATACACATCATAAACATAGCGGTGAATATAACGCCAACAAGAAAATAGTTTTCTTTCATAAATTAATATACCTTATATGTTGAATGTAGAATCATTTTAACCTATCAGAATCAGGATTTCAACCTTATCGTTGATATTTAAATCCGAATTGTCCCACAATTATAGAGTTTTTAACAAGGTTAGATTGTTGAAAACATATATATTATGCCACATTATCATTAATTTGTCACTTTAAAATTTCAACATTTCAAGATGAAACCGTTTGCTATCTAAATTTTGTATATGGTATAATAAATATCATTCTCTTTCCCTGTAAATAGCAACGTGTATGGAGATGTGATCGTAAAAGTGCACACAGAATCAATTGAAGGTGCTCAGGAAAATCTGAGTGCAAAAAGGAATAGAAGTGACAAGACAGTAAGTTTAAAAGGAGATAGACATGCCAAAAGAATTAATTGCAGTTGCCCCACGTGAACCTGTTTTAAGAGAATATGAAGACGGACCTGTCCCATCAGGGCAAGTTAGAGTTCAGATCGAATTCGGTGCACCGAAACGCGGCACAGAAATGACAATGTATTACGGACTCAGAGGCGCAGGTTTTCCGCACGGACTCGGAAATATGTGCGTCGGTAAAATCATAGAGATCGGAGACGGTGTAGAAAACTGCGAAATCGGGGAACGGGTCGCAGGATACTGCAACCTAAAGGAGACGCATACATGGCGGGCAAACGGTTTACTGAAAATGCATGAACAGATGACGTGGAAACAGGCAGTCTGTTATGATCCTGCACACTTTGCACTGTCAGCTATACGTGATGGACAGGTACGCGCAGGTGATCGTATTGCCGTTTTCGGACTCGGTGCAATCGGATTGATGACGCAACAGTTCGCAAAAGAAGCAGGTGCCGATTTCATCGCATGTGTTGACCCGATTGAGAGACGACGTGCTGTCGCTGAAAAGACGGGGGCAGACCTCGTATTAAATCCAACCGAATGCAATGTCGGAGAAGTGCTGAAAGAAGCAACGGGTGGCCTCGGACTGGATGTCGCAGTTGAAACAAGCGCGAATTACAACGCACTTGACGATGCAATTCGAAGCGTTGCCTTTGAAGGTACAGTCGCTGTTGCGGGATGGGCAAAAGAATGTACAGGTGGACTTGATCTTGGGGCAGTCGCACATTTCAATATTCCTAACCTTATCTTTGCACGCGCAAATAGCGATCCGAACCGGGACCATCCAAGATGGAATTTTGGACGCATCAGAGATACCTGCTGGAAATGGTTATCTGAAGGCAGATTTGACTGTGAAGATATTGTTGATCCCGTAGTTCCCTTTGAAGATTCGGTTGAGGCATACATTGAAATGGACAACCACCCTGAACGAAGTGTGAAATTAGGAGTCTCTTTCGGTTGAGAAATCTATTGTAGTTAATCAGAGACTGTGCTATGTTAGCGGTTACTGATATGCAATCAGAAAAATGCCGATTACCATGACAACCGCAGCGACAAATCGGCGTTTTGTATAAGTTTCTTTCAAGGCGTAACCACCGAGCAAAACTACGAAAATGACAGAACACTGACGAACAGCAGTTACATAACTGACCTTTTCTGTCATTAAAACGTAGAGGATGAGTGAATAGGATATCAACGCCAGTGTAGCTACAGCAAGAGACCGCTTCCATTCTGCCCGTCCAATCTGAGTAATAAGTTGTCGTGGAAACCTAACAATACATACGACACCATAAAGTGTTTGTGAGATAATGTTCTCTGTTAAGTAGAAAGTCCCAGCACTCCACCAAGGGGAATCTGTTGAATAGCGATGAAACTCAGACATACCTTGTTTATCTACCAGTGAGTAGGCAATGACGCTGCCCAAGGTTGCATAAGCCCAGAGTGAGTCAGGTTCTCGAAGAAAACGAAAGAACGCCTTGAACTGGATACGTGCTTCACGTTGTTGGTAGAGTAATATTGAGACTATGACACAAAAGATACCACCGAGACCTTGTGCCGACACAAGTTCATTTAGGAACAGAAAGGCAAATAGTGGCAAGAAGGCTGGAGCGGAACGGGTTATTGGATAAACATACGAAATCTCACCAACCGTATAGGCGTGCGACAGAAACAGGCGGTATAACAGATGAACAAATGCAGAGCCAATAATATAGCCCCACACAGGTTTTGGAATTATAGGTTGCTTGATACCAAAAACAATGAACGCAATTAATAATGTGAAAACTCCAGAATAAAAGAAGAGGATACGCGTATCTCTACTGGACTTGCTGTAGTAATTCCATAATGCATGACAAAAAGCTGACAGTAAGACTAAGTTTATTGATGTAAAACGCATAGACTCCTCAGAGGCAGTATCAGTTCAACTTATTCGCCGTCTTGAAAACTGTCATTGATTTCGTGTTGTTCTATTCTAACATTATAATAGAAAATCATGTTGAAAAAACGAAATACACCAGTTTCGTTAATGGAGACTTGGCTAACCCTCTATCCGGTCTACGATATAAAATCCAGGTAACTGAGTAACTGGCCAAGAAACTGGCATTATGCGAAAAATCAATAAAACTAAATCATCAGGATACGGATTGAATCAACACGATTTCACCACCGCTGAAGGACTAACAGAACTCGGCGTTGAAAACGTGGGACCTATCTTTACACGCGGTGTGTTGATTGATGTCGCGGGGTATAAAGGTGTTGACGTGCTTGGTGATACTTATACTGATTCTCATTTTGAACTTTACCTCAGAGTGTGTAAAATTTTTAGCAAAGGATTGATTGTTTGCTTATGTTCGGTTTTGTTTACATATACCCTGAACGGAGTGTGAAATTAGGTGTCTATTTCTAATTGAAACTATAAAAATCTGGACAGAGTAATACATACGTTAAAACATTATCAATTTTGTTGTTGCTCTGTCTTCAACATGTCACAGTTCTACTTAATGTATCATCCATTCAATAAGGATAAAATACCAGTCAGTAACCCCGTGCTAAAGCATCGGGGCTTGTGCGAAGCGCATGCCAAGCGTTCACTCCACGAGTTAAACTATTGACTACAGTAATATATTGCATTACTAACTATTGGCAAGTTATAGATGTTTCAGATGCTCCTCAAGTCTGAATCCCCTCTGTAATGTGATCTGGATGGGGCAACATATAATCCGAAAGGAAACTTACGATGAATTTCGTACCTGTAAAAAGCAAAAACGGAGAGAGACTTATGCCGACAACTCCGACCCGTGCTGGCATGATGATAAAATGTGGAGATGCTACTCCCTATTGGAGTAATGGCATATTCTGCATTCGTCTCAATAGAGAACCGAGCGGTCGGCATAAACAAGAAATTGTAGTCGGTGTTGACCCTGGTAGTAAGAAGGAAGGGTTTACTGTGAAGTCTGAAGCCCATACTTACTTGAATGTTCAAGCAGATGCACACAACAAGGTGAGTAAGAAAGTTGCTAAACGAAAAGAATTGCGTAGGAGTAGGCGTTCACGAAAGTGTCCAAACCGAAAGAATAGAACAAACCGATTAGCGAACAGAGAGCGTATCCCTGCTGGCACGCGTGCAAGATGGGATTGGAAGTTGCGTATCCTTGATTGGTTATCTAAACTGTATCCTGTGACGCATGTGTGTGTTGAGGACATCAAAGCACGGACAAAACAGTATCAAAAGAAGTGGAACACGTCTTTTAGTCCGCTTGAAGTCGGTAAGCAGTGGTTTTACACAGAAATAGAAAAACGTTGGAAACTGCTAACCCTTCAAGGCTGGGAAACCAAAGAGATTCGGGACAGATTAGGTCTCAAAAAGTCGTCAAAGAAACTATCAGAAACCTTTGACGCACATTGTGTTGACTCATGGTGTCTTGCCTATCATACCGTAGGTGGAGATGCGATTGTGGACAATACAAGTATATTCTGTATTGCACCGATATCGATTGCAAGACGTAATCTGCATCGTGAAGTTCCAAAGAAAGGTGGCATGCGTAGCAGATACGGTGGAACAATTCTAAAAAATGGGTTGGTGAAGAATACACTTGTTAAACATGCCAAATACGGCTTGACACGACTGGCAGGTATAAACTCAAAAGGGTTGTTTTCAATCTACAGCCTTGATGGAAAACGACTAACAACAGGTGCAAAACAGAAAGACTTTACAATTTTGAGGAAACTAAACTTCAATTATAGGAGCGGTGTTTCATCCCCGTGCTAAAGCAACGGGGTCTCCACACCAAAGAACTTGATGAAATACATATATTCCATCAGTTTTGTGATCTTCTTTCTGGTTGCATGTAATCCTACTCCTGAATCCCCAAAAAACATCAAACGCGATTTAGCAATTGTTGTCAGTACAGAGGTAGGTAAGGGAACTTATAACCTTGTTGGTGAAGCAACAGGTAGAGTCCAGAAGACAGATGACTTTCTATCCATATTTGTTCCATCATACCTACACGAACACTCTACTCCTCCGTCTATGGAAGTCTTGTTCAATAACATTCAGGGTATCTTCTTCTATAATCCTTCAACAATTCAAGAATACAATCGAAAATATGGTAAATATAGAGGAGAACAAACAAAGGATTCAATAGCTGGATTTGAGGACGTAGTTGTAGAAGGAGGTATTTTTCCTCACTGTCTGAAACAAAAAACTGTTGTGAATGACTATGATGCATTTTATCATACCGAAATAGATACTGCTTTAATAAATGGGACACGCATCCTGTGGTTTGCTCAAGGTGTTGGCATTGTAAAAATACGATATGAACACTCAAACGGCATCGTCACGGAAGGTGAATTGATTGATTACAAAATAGCTGGGAAAAGCAAGGATTATTTCCCACTCACTCCTGGAACAACTTGGACATATAAGTGGCAGGATGACTTTTACAAACAACCCCTTATTGACAGAATAACAGTTGAACCAAGGAAACCACAGAGAGAAGGTTATCCACTTAAAGTTGAAGTTAAGTCAGAAAGTGGTGAAGCGTTGGGATCAACCAGTTTTGAAGTCACCAATGATCATATATATTTAAAGTTACATAGACGTGGTTCATCTGCTGCTGGGAAATACAAAGGACAAGATTTAGTACCGGGTTCAACAACCATATTTGATAGTCATCTCAGTACTTTCTGGACAAAACTTCTTGAATATCCGCTTACAATTGGCAAAACATGGGAACAGGAAGGTTTGTATTCTTCCACCGTTCAGTCTACATTGGTCAGTTATGAAACGGTTGAGATTGGTATGGGCAAGTTTCAAAAGTGTCTCAAGCAGAAATCAGTGTTCTCTGGTGCAGTTACAGATTCAGACGCAAATGCGTATACACTTCAACGGATTGCGATGATCAACGGAATTCGGCACATTTGGTACGCGAAAGGGGTGGGCATTGTTAAAATGCGATATGAACATTCCAACGGTGTTATCACTGAAGCGGAATTAACTGAATATGTGGTACCTGAGAAAAGTGATAACTACTTTCCTCTAAATCTCGGTACATCCTGGACTTATGTATGGCAGAACGAATATCACATCACACCCATGACTGAAAAAGTGAGGGTTGTGGAGGAAGGAAGTGGTCATGAAACACAACTTAAAAACGCGCATTATGAGGTCAATATCTCTGCTGACAAACCGGCGGAAGCACATATAGTATGTAGATTTATACCGGAAGAGACTATAGGAAACAAAATCAGACTACGTCCCAGTTCAAACGATGCTTATATTATCGGTCATACAATTAATTTGGAAGATGCAAACAAAAGAGGAGCAAATAAATCAGGGGGTGCTGGTAGTTGGGACTTCAAATTTAAACATGGATATACTACCCCATTGACATTAACGTATGATGTCTCCATAAAAAATGCACAACGGATAAGAACATTGAGAGAAAACCAAGATCGTCCACAATATCTTAGATATCAGACACTGGAACCTGACCATAAAATCGATAGGACATTTTGGACAGGTAAAGCGTTATTTATAGTTGGAGGGACGAATCGAGATATTGAAGTATCATTTAAGCTCCCTAAAGGATGGCTTGTATCAACGCCTTGGAGAACAATTGGGAATGGTAACAAAAGATTCAGTGTTTCAAATCAGTCTGAACTGATAAGTTCATTATTGCTCGTAGGACAACATAGTGAGGTGATAGCAACAGCAAATAATACAAAAGTTACACTTGCTATTGGCGGTGAGATACAACCTTATGAAGAGATAATTCATGACACCATAGAGAAATATCTAGAAACATATTTGAGTGTATTCAATGGAGGACCAGATGAAAATGTATTATTTATAATTAACCCTTATGAAACAGAAGGGCAAAAAGGGGCAGAAGGTCACGGAATTACGCGTAGTGTAAGTATACTAATGGATAACTGGTTGGATGAAACGAATAAACACTTATGGGCACCTTTCCTTGGACATGAAGTCTTTCATATTTGGAATGGTCTTACAGGCATGCAAGCCTTTAGTAGTCATGAACATTGGTTCGTTGAAGGGGTGACAGACTATTATGCTGATTTGTCATCGCTACATCTTGGTTATATAACAGAACGTGAGTATTTGAATAGAACTGAACGGGCATGCGAACGGTATTTAGCTGCCTCAAATGAATTCGCAATCAGTGATGCAAGGGATTCTCGTCTGAATTATGATGGAGGCAGACTTATCGCTTTCGCATTGGATCTTGAAATTCGTGAACATAAGAAAAATAGGAAAAGTTTAGATAATGTTCTGCAGTTGATGTATAAAGAATTTGACAATATCAACAGAGAATATACGCAGAGTGACATAATTAGAGCAACAAATAAAGTGGCAGGAAAAGATTTTAAACCATTTTTCCAAAGATATGTTAAGGGAAAGGAACGACTTCCACTTGCTGACTATTTTCAAAAAGCTGGCTTACACCTGCAAATAAGATCTGAAGAATTGCCGACAATTGACTATGTTATGAGTTTACTTAAGACAAGTTTAAATCGAACTACAGATGTTAAAGTGGTTGGTATAAATGGACAACGAATTGGCAATATTAAAGAACTTCAAAAACACGCAAGACATTGGAAGTCTGGAGATTTTGTTACGATTATTTATGAAGAGGATGGGAAATCAGATGCAAAAACTACTGCCCTGAAAGGTGTTTTGGATACACCACCGACTGAAAATGAGACCGTTGTTCGTATAACTGAAAAAACAGAGATGAATAAATTACAACGTGCCATATTGGAAGAAATATTAGGTAGAAGATAATTTAAATGAGGAGGAATCAATTGTGACCAATCCAAAAAGACTTGTGATTATTATATTCGTATTAGCATTGCTTTTCATAACAGGTAAATATATTTTGACTTATCAGTTTATGATGTACTGAACGCAAGTATAAAAAACGAAAGTTGGCGTCTGATTTCTGTAAACGGTACAGAAATTGAAGACAACAAAGTTACAACGCGCTATCTTGGCAAGTATTTTAGGAAGCGAGTAAATTTAGGTATTCCTATCTTTTCCATCAGGCGAGAATAATGCGTCATCATCAGCGGTATACCTTCAAGTCACCTGTCTTTGTTGTTCGCAAAACGCGTCATATCTTCAGCCGTAATAATATCATCACCGATTGATACGTTTAGTTTTTCTGCACATACCAGAAGTTGTCTGTAGATTGTGTCAGGAATCTCTATGCCGTTCTTGAGGCGTTCATCACGGTTGCGTGCTTCAAAATCTCCAGGTGATAGTACTTCATCAAAACCTTGTGCTGGCGGTGTAGATTTGATGACATCTAAAAAGGCGCGAACACCCTTTTGGTATTCGTTGATGGGTGTGAATGCGTTAACATCTATCGTCTGCATATATATACCCCCCATGTCTCCGGTCTCAAGGTTGAATGTCCCTGCTAAACCTCCCAGTAAACATGTGAACATTGCAAGAGCGTATCCTTTATGTCTTCCGAATGTTAAGAGAGTTCCACCATCATAAAAGTCTGCCGGTTTAATGCTCGGTACACCGTCTTTGTCTAATATACATCCTTCTGGTAAATCAGCATTTTTACTTCTTGCGACCTGTATTTTTCCTTCTGCGATGACACTTGTAGCATAGTCAACGATGAAAGGTGCCGCATCACTTGTGGGAACACCGATTGCGATAGGATTTGTGCTGAATGTGCCTTGTGATCCGCCATAGGGAACCATTGGACCGGCACCTTTTCCACCTTTACCGACTGTGATGAGTCCGATACATCCTGATGCTGCTGCTTGTTCCGCATATTCTCCTAAACGTCCGATATGACCCGTGTTGAAAATACTCACACCACACATGCCCGACTGTTTTGATTTTTCTATGGACTTTCGAATTGTCCAACGGGAAACATAATGTCCGAAGCATTGATTGCCATTGACTTTTAATGTGTTATCTGTTTCAGCAGCTATCTCTGGTTCCGCTGTTGGTTTAATGCCGCCAGACTCAATTGCCCTTAGGTATGCGGGTATTCTTAGAACACCGTGGGAGTCATGGCCTGTTAGATGTGCTTTGACTAATATTTCGGCGACATCATCGGCAATGTGGTTAGATGTTCCTGCTGCGACAAAGAGAGTGCGAGCAATTGCGTGAAGGTGTGGGGCATGAAATAGATGTGTTTTTGTCATATCTTCTATCCTTGATATTAACCTGTATATTTCCGTGCAATGCTGTGCCTTTCACTTCTTATACGGTTTGCAAGTTGCTAACAGATAGCAACCAGGGTTCATCTACCAAAGCACGTAGGAGTATCCCCCGTGCGCCATTCAAATCTCTGTCTATTGTCAATGACATATTATCTTTCGGGATTAGTCGTTTTGGACTTGAGAAATTTTCAATTTACCCGGACTCCATACTCTCTGTGAGAAACTTGGCAAAGATGTTCGTTCCTCTGTAGTTGTATTTGTAGCATGCCTCTGCAAGATGCAGTGGTGTGTATCCTGTTGAATAATGATAATGTGAGCCATACCATGCACGTTTAAACGAAAGACCAGAACCCTTCCATCGTATTGGAATGTATCCCATCAGTACACGTTATTTTCATGCATGATAAAAGGTCTATCAAGACGTATTTGGAATTTATACCTATTTTTTCACTTACGTCCCGTTTCTATCCCGATTGAACCAAAAAAACCGAGACCGGTTCTTTTCTTTGATTCCGACAAAACAACCTATTCTAACCACATGACTGAGAGTCCGGCACCAAAGTATGGTGAAACATTCCCTTTAGATAAGAAGAAGTAACATCCTCTAAGCGATCCCGCACGAAATTCCCAAAAACCTTCAGATCTACCTCTGCTTAGTGGATAGTCCAGACAAAAAGTTTGTATTTTTTTGATTTCTTAGTATCTTGACAAACAAGAGTGTTTCTCTTATATTATAGCAAAACTTAAGGAGGAACACAACCTTGAAGAAGAAATAGGGTGCGTAAAGTTATTGTCACTTAACCTTCACCAATAATAGACATTCTGTTAGATTGTGCCTCTTTTGTAGCACATTCTGTTAGATTGTGCCTCTTTTGTAGCACATTCTGTTAGATTGTGCCTCTTTGTAGCCGATCAATGCCATATAATGAACCAAAACCCCTTCCGCGTCCTCTGCGCCCTCCGTGTCTTCCGCGATTCAGATAAAAAAGGTGACAAAAAGTTTACACACCCGAAGAAATAGGGTGTGTAAACTTTTTGTCACTGGATTATCTGGGTGTGTAAACTTTTTGTCACTGGATTATCTTTGATAGTTGTAAAATATATGAAAAAATGGTATCCTTTCCAAATATTATACCATTTGTATTAAATTATATTCCATTTGCCACTTTTGTTATATAATCGGTATTTGTTATACTTGCAATAGTGGTTTCCGTATATTTTTTCAATATTTCGGTAAGTTTGTTCTGCATTTCTGTTATGGCTGTGAAGACATTTTCAAATAACTTTGCTTTTGTGTCTTGCCAAAGTCTTTCTATAGGGTTCAGTTCAGGACTATAAGGTGGTAGAAAAACCAAAATGACATTATCAGGTATTTGTAGAGATTTCCCGTGATGAAAACGCCCATTATCAAGAACAAGGACATTTAGAGATGAATGATAAACTTTAGCAAACTCATCAAGGAATACTTGGAAACAAGAACCATTGAGCAAAGGCATCTCAAGAAAGAAACTTTGTCCTGTTATCGGTTCTACAGCACCATATAGATAAAAGTTCTCATAAGTATAACTGACCTTAGTAATCGGTTTGATACCGGGCAAGGTAATACGCCGATATGAAACAGGCAATAGACCAAATCTTGTCTCATCTTGGCAAAAGATCCGGATCGTTTCAAAAGAAGAAACTTTCTCTGAAATGGCAGTCTTGATTGTTTCTCCGAAGTTTAGCTTGAACTCATCACACGCTTTTTCGTTTTTTTTTTCGTGACTTTTGCGGGGCACCTTGAGTTTGGCATTCCATTTATAGTGGACTAAAGCATAAACAGCATGATAGTTCATTTTGACACCAAATGTCTCTTCAATATAATCTATAATCTGGTGGTAACTTGAGAAACCTTCCGGGTCTTGGAGTTTCTCATGCAAAAGTTCTTGTTGTTCTTTAGTGAGTTGATGAGGACGCCCAGAGGAATAATCTCGTTCCAAAAGTCCATTAAGTCCTGCGGAGGCATAAGTTGATAACCATTTTCCAACCGTTTTTCGGTGGACACCTATCATCTCTGCTGCTTCTTTACGAGTTTTTACCTGGCCGCTCCGATATAGATATAGCATTGTAAGTCTTTGCTTGTGAAAACCTTTTGGTGATTTTCTTATCAAACGCTTCAACTCTGAAACACTTTCTGTAATCTCTGGGGGTTTGATGTTCATTGATTTCTAACCTCTAAGTTGTAGAATTAAAAAAAGTATAGCAGAAATCAAAAATATATAAAAGGGAAAATATATAATTTAAATGGTATCACATAAATAGGAACGGGCGGACACGAATTATCTCCGCCAGAAAAGCAACCCTCAAAGAAAGGAGAAAGTATTATGCAGCTATCAAAAACACGGTTTTCTGAAATTGAGAACTTGCCTGAAGACAGAATTGATACATCAGAAATCCCTGAACTATCTGATGATTTTTGGGAATATGCCCAGGTGATTGTCCCTGAAAATTATCTTCAGATTGAACGTGAAGTCTTGGAATGGTTTAAAGGACAAGGGCAAGATTACTACACACAGATGAATACAGTGCTTCGAGCGTATATGGAGGCACACCGGTAAATTAACTTCAGAACAAGGATATCCGAATTTGCGTCTGTTCAGTTAATCAAACTCACGTTGAAAGTAACCTATGAGCTTAATTTTTGTTGAAAAAAACAAAAAAATGTGATATTATTAATTTAGTTTGTGTATACATGAATTTGAAGAGGGACACACAAAGGTAAAACGGATTTTTACTTATAGAATCTATACCTCTAATTTGAAACTCTTCTCTTAATTTAATTCTTTAGAATCTAAAAAATAAGGAGCATTATAATGCTAAAATATCAGATTGCATTACTTATCATGCTTATCGGTTGCGTTGCCATAGTGTCATGTAGTCGAACACAGGAGACGTTAATGCAAGTCGCGGATGATCCAAAACCGGATGCATACCGATCATGGACAGATATGAAGACCCTTGATGGACCTTTGGTGGAATTTAAGGGAGAAGCGCATGATCTCGGATCCCGTACAATCTACTTTAACGAAGCCGCTGCAAAGGCTAACAACGAAGGAACAGACTATCCTGTCGGTTCCATGATAGTTAAAGAATCAATGGATAAGACCAACTCATTTCTCTCACAGATTTCAACTATGACTAAAACCGAGTCTGCAGAAAATGGCGGTTGGGTTTATGGCGTAACCGGTATGCCTGCTATGTCAGCTGAAGATGCTGTAGATCCGAAGGGTATAAATCAACTGACAGCAGAAATGGCTGCAGGATGTGTGGGTTGTCATACAGTAGCATCTGATACCGATTTTGTCTTCGTTAAACTCGCCATGGATGATGATGGTGACGACGCTGCTGGTGATGACGACGACGCTGCTGGTGATGACGACGACGCTGCTGGTGATGACGACGACGCTGCTGGTGACGACGACGACGCTGCTGGTGATGGCGACGACGCTGGTGATGGCGACGACGCTGGTGATGGCGACGACGCTGGTGATGGCGACGACGCTGGTGATGATGATGACGCTGCTGGTGATAGTGCCTAATCCACCTTCTTAAAGACACTAACAAAAAACGGATTGTCTCTCACATCTTGTGTCAGAGTCAATCCGTTTTTTTTCTTGCACAGTTGTAAGGTACTTATAGACTACTCATCTAGACTACTCATCACCCCACGCACGACCACGTTTGATCCATAGGTTTTGTCCAACACTCAGTTTTGTGCGGTCAAATATATAATCATCCTGGTTACCTTCGACCAAACGTTTCCACAGTTCCTCATTATCAAAGATTTCTGGACGTGAAGCGATACGTTTTAGGGCGATCTCACCGTTCCCATCTTGAATATCCTCTTCACGCACACGGTATCTATCAAGTTGTTCTGGACTGGTGATACTAAAGGAGAAACTGTACGCGTTCTCAAGCGCATTCATTGTCATATCAGTCGCACCAGAAACAGTAACAGTATACATTCGACCACAACGCATCGGCTGATCCGCAGTGAAAGTAACAGTATCTCCACTACCACTCACTGCACCAGAAAGCGTTGGCTGTGCGGGTTCACTCAATGAATCTTCGGTTTTAGCAACAGAAACGTCAATGGAAACTGTATCTACATCAACCGCTTCACTGAAACTCACTGAGAGACTATCTAAGACATTTAGCGAATCTTCGTATTCAGAGAAAACTGTACCATCCTCTGGATCCGTACTGACTACTGTGGGTGGCGTAGCATCTATATAGGTAAATTGCTGTGAAAGTTTAACAGGAACTTCAGGTTTGCCTTTATTGGTTATGACAACATCAACTGATTCGCCTGCGGTACCTTCGGGTGTTAATACAGTCAACTCCGTTGCTTCTGTAACCGTAACGTTTATGCCATCTATCCCACCGAAAGTTACAGTAACCCCGTTTTTCACATCAAATTTTTCACCTGTAATAGTGACCGTAGTATCCCCTGTCTCTGGACCTTCAGTGGGCGACATGCCGCTGGGTACAGGTTCCGAATTACAACCCCCGCACCCCATGATCCATACACAGACCGCTGCAAAAATTGCATGAAAGACAATTCTGCTCTGTTTATTCATTTATCCCTTCTCCTTATGTCAGGAACATAGTATGTTCAAACTAATCAAATCGTGTTTACTCACAATATCATTTATTGCCAAGTTTTAAAGATGTATGCTTGCATTTATTTCATGAATCCTATTTTTTTAAAATTATACCTGCAAAGCATCGTCATTGTCAACTATTTTATCATCCCTGCCAAGTTGTTCTTTTTAAGGGGTCGTAGACATCAACACATAACTCCAGACCGAAACCTTCAACGGCTAATCGCACCGTATCACCATCCCCCACTGCTGTTAGTGCCTCATGGTGTGTACCTGTAGAGACAACATCCCCCGGCTGAAGCGTGAGTACGTTCGTCACCTCAGCAAGTAACTCAGGGACAAATCGTGCCATTGAGTTTGTAGAGAAATCATGTTGAAGTCTGTCATTGATCCAGAGATGGACATCAAGGGCGTTCGGGTCTTGAACTTCATCTGCTGTGACAAGGACGGGACCCATCGGTGCAAATGTGTGCCAGCTTTTCCCCAGAAAGAAACCACCTGGCAACCCGCGCGCAGAGACATCAATGAACTGTGTATAACCAAATACATAGTCAAGCGCGTTTTCTTCACTCAGATGTTTTGCAGTCTTACTTATGACAATTGCTAATTCAGGTTCAAAGTGAAATACAGTAACATCTGCTTCGGGGAGTTGCACTGTTTCTTTCGTTGAGATAACGCTGGTAGGAGATTTTAGAAAGGCGTTAAACTCACCCCGAGAAGGACTATCAGGTTCAATATAATTGCCAGCAAGACAAACAAGTTGTCCGGGTTGTGGTAATGGTGCTCTAAGATTAACACTATCTAAGGATTTCGGTGAACTCTCTTTTAAAGAATCCGTAATATTCGGTAGAAAACTGTGATAGTCTACAATCACAGTCTGAATCAGTTCTTGAGGTGAATGATATGAGATATCGTCTAACGCATCGCTAATGTCAACAATTCCATCATCTGTTATAACACCGAGTTTGTAATCATCAAAGAACGCAAATTTCATTAAGTTGTTTGCTCCTGTTTTGAAACGTTAAGAATTGAATGGATAGATTACCTTTTCATTTCCAACAATTGCTGCCACTGTTTTTCGTCTACAAGCACCCCTTTTTCAAGACTCTCCTGACGAATCCGCAACATACCCTCACCTGGATATCGGACCTGATTGTTTTCATCTAAAGGCGTAGCACTGCGAAAGTCATTAATTATTGCTTCTACAGTCTCGTTCAAAATCCCAGATCCCATCATACCAGAAGCATCAATGGCGATATAGACCTGTGAAACAGCATATTCGGATTTCTGTTCTGCTATCTGATGTGTGGCTTGCCCCCCTGAGATTACTGTAGCAAGCGTATCAAGCACTAAGGCTAAACCTGAACCTTTCCAATAACCGATAGGGAGTGCTCTTCTCGATTTAAGTATTTCTGTCGGGTCAACTGAAAGATTCCCAGCAGTATCATAACCACCGGGAAGTGGTAACGTCTTCTCCTGTATCTTTAGCACTTCTAATTTACCGTTTGAATACTGGCTCATCGCCATATCAAGCAGTATGTGTCCCTCCTTACGTGGAATAGCGATTGCCATAGGGTTATTACCGATGGTTTTGTCGGCAGAACCCCATGGTGGCATGAGTTTCGTTGTGTTTGTCCAACAGATACCGATAAAACCGGCTTCCGCAGCTTGAAGCGCATAAGCTCCACCACGCATCCAGTGATTTGTGTTAGACAGTCCAATACAACCTATGCTATGTCTCTCTGCCAACGTCATAGTCCGGTTCATACAGAAATGTGCATTGACAAGTCCAACCCCCATCTTACCATCCCATCGTTCTAATGCACCGAAACTCTCGATTTTCACAGGCGTCGCCCGGAAATCTATCTGTTTGCTATGCAGTCCTGACACGAATCCTGGAAAACGGTTCAGTCCGTGTGAATAAACACCATCGCGTTGATTTTCAGCAAATAGCTGGGCACATAATCTCGCATTCTCACCGGTATAACCTACAGATGTAAGCACACGATAGAACGCATCACATAATGTTTGGAATGGAACACGCATCAGGCAATTCCCTTTCCCTATTGTGAAAACTGAGTGCAAATAGACTCTCTACCACATTTTTAACCACTGTTCAACCGTTGTCACGGGTTCAGTTTGACTACGAATAACCCATTTGAAGTCAGGGTCTTTCCAATAGATTGAACCAGGATGATCACCATCACGTAGATATCGGATGTCAATTGCCCACCGGATCATCTCACTCGTCGTGTGTTGTAATGAGCGATGCAATGTTAGGTTATTGAACACCAACGCATCACCAATATCCATCTGACACGTTACAATCTTATCCTCATCTACAAGACTATCCAATACTTCCAGGAACTTACCTTCACGATTCTCAGTATGGTGATTAACCACACCTAACCTATGTGAACCTGCAACAACCTGAAGACAACCGTTCGTCTCATCCACAGGAACGAGTGGAATCCAGGCTGTAGGAATAAGGGATTGTTCACTAACAGTACCGAAATAACCGCTATCTTGGTGCCATGGAACGACAGTTAATTGTTGTCCTGGGAGTTTCGGGCGTGCATTGAAAACTGGATGTCCTATAACATCTGTTCCTGTCAGTTGAGCGATAGCATCAACAAGCGGCTCTGCGTAGTGTAGATCGAAAATCTCAGAGGTAGCAATCTGACCGCGCCACGAACGTCCAAAACGGTTTGCGTGTTCACCTGCGACCTTCCAATATCTTGTTTCAAATGGAAGTTCCGCACCATCTTCCTCAACAATATCCTGCTCTTTCAGCTGTTGTATGATACCATCAACGACGTGGCTAAACCTATCACGGACACCATTGATTTCCGACATGGGGACAACGTCTTTTAATAGGAGATATCCATCATTCTCCCATTGTGCCATCTGTTCAGAAGATAGCGGTAGGGTTTGTTTTGCTTCTGTTTCCATTTTTTCTCCTTCGTCTCAACCTTTCTTAGTTTGATTCTTATACCATTTTTATGGGATATCCGCACTGTCGAGGACTGATTTCGTAATCTGCGTGATCTGCGCAAATCCGAGATGCTGACATTTTTCTATTTTGCTGTTATGTCTTCGGGAGTGTCAGCAGTGCAGCGATGTCTCAGACTCACCACGATAGATGAAGTCGCCATCAGCAGTTATTTCTGCGATCCTGCCGATAATCTCTAAAATCCTGTTCAGTTCGGTTTCTTGTGTGTTCAAACGCTGTTCTCCACAATACAGATTCTACATGATGTTAAATCATACCATAGTCACGCTTGCCTGTCAATTTCATTTTTGCGGAAGATACCAATTGACTTTTTAATTTAAAAGTGATACATTACCAAAACAGGGAGGATGTAAAATGTCAACACTATCACAAACCGAAAATCAGATCAGACCACTGTACATAGATGGATACACAGATCAACTAAGTTATGTACCTAAAGAAGAAATTGCATTTAATGTGTCAACGAGTGCTGGTCAATATGCACTGGAGATTGCACGTATCGGGGTAACGCGTGAGGTCGTATTCAACGAATCAGGCATTCCCGGACAGGCACAACCAATTCCTATCAATGCTTCATCTCATGGATGCGGATGGAACCCTACTTTTAAGCTTGAAGTGCCAGAAGCTTGGAAAAGCGGCTATTATGAAGCAATACTCCGCGCATCAGATGGCGGCGGTGATACCATCTATAGAAATCATCGCACTGCAGAAAGTTCACTATTCTTTATCGTTCGCGCAGCAGAACCTGGCGTAAATACACCTATTTTACTCCAACTTTCTACAAACACCTACAATGCCTATAACAATTGGGGTGGTTTCAGTCTTTACGGATATCACGGACAAAACACACTACAGGGAAACCGCGTGTCATTTAACCGACCCACCGGAGGTATTTTCAGAAACTGGGAATTGCCCTTTATTGTCTGGGCAGAACAGAACGGATACATATTGGATTATGCTGCCAATAGTGATCTGGAGTTTCATCCTGAGATATTGGAACACTATAAGTTGGTATTGAGTGTTGGGCATGACGAATACTGGTCAGCACCGATGCGTGATAATCTTGAGACTTATATTGCAAATGGTGGTAACGCAGCGTTCTTCAGCGGGAATTCAGTCTGTTGGCAGGTGCGTTCAGAAGATGAAGGACGTGCATTAGTCTGTTGGAAACAGAGTTTCAACTTAGACCCGATCTACAAAACCGATGACTATAGCACGTTAAGCACGTTGTGGAGCCATCATCTGGTAAATCGTCCCGAAAATCAACTCACAGGTGTCGGATTCCTTCAAGGCGGTTATCACCTGAGTCACGGACAATTTATGGACGGTGACGGTGCTTATACTGCACACCGACCAGAACACTGGGTGTTTGAAAGAACAGACGTGAAACAGAATCAAAAATTTGGTGGACAGAATACCATTGTGGGGTACGAGTGTGATGGATGTGAATTTACAATTGAAGATGGGTTACCTGTACCCACCTATAAAGACGGTACACCTGAAGGGTTTACAATTCTTGCAACTGCACCTGTCCGATGGCATCCAGATGATTGTGAATGGTATGAGCGATGGGAACAAGGTCATACAGGTGCAGCAACGATGGGAATCTATACGAAAGGTGGCACTGTCTTTACTGCCGCTACAACTGATTGGTCACACGGATTAGCAGGGGGTGACGCTGTTGTTGAAAGGATTACACATAATGTCTTGAAAAAACTTGCAGGTTTACAGTAGAACAATATACGCAGTACTATCTTACGAAACGGAGTGATGATCTACGAATACTGTCTAATTCTTCTGCACTGAATACACCCGATTGATAAAGATTGCGATACTCATCTGATACAGTCTGATCGAAAATCATCAGATCATCAGTGTTGATTGTCACAGGGACACCGTTGTCAAATAGGACACGAATGGGATGTGAAACAATATCTGGTACCGCACACAACATCACATTACTGGTAGGACAAACATTCAACTGTATGTTGTTCTCAGAAAGCCATTTCATGACCTCTTCTGATTCTATGGCGGCAATACCGTGCTGAACCTCGTCTAAACGAAGGACTTCAACGGTTCTTCTGACCTCTTCAGCTCCTCCGAATTCACCGACATGTGCTTTCAACTTCATGCCACGTTTACCCGCTTCTCTATACAGAGGCTCCACTGCTTCCGGAGAACATGCATCCTGATGACTATATAGGTCAATTGAATGAAATACCCCAGATTCAATCGCCTTATGCGTTAATCTCATTAAGTTTGTATCATCAGCACATTTTCGCGAAAAGCCTAATTCAGGACGCAATTCAACCTTATGACGATATTTTTCAACTAAATTCTGAACGTAGTCATAGAACTGCTGTAGTCCATCGGAATAAAATTCTGCGATACGAATATCAAAACTTATTTCAAGTAAAACAACCCCATCCAGTATCGCATCCTTTACTGCTGAATCTGCAATAAACTCAAATCCGTTCATATTTCTGATATGTGGGATCAATGCAGTTGCTACATAAGTGATCATACCTTCAAGACCATCCATTTTAGATGGAGGTTTAACCAGAGATTGTCCAAGCCAACGTTCCACATTCTGTCTGCGTGTACTAAACATGACATGACTGTGAACATCTGTTTTAGGAAATGACTTGATACTCTTAATGTCATCATTTTTAAGTGCTTGAACGAAGTCCTTATGCATAGTGTGACCTTTCTAATCTATCCCAAAATGCCCAGGGGTATTGTGCGTAATTTTTGGTTGTGTACCATAGGCGTCAATATTAACGATTCCCGAAATCATGGCTGTAGCACATTCTGTTAGATTGTGCATTTCTTTGTAGCACATTCTGTTAGATTGTGCATTTCTTTGTAGCACATTCTGTTAGATTGTGCATTTCTTTGTAGCACATTCTGTTAGATTGTGCATTTCTTTGTAGCACATTCTGTTAGATTGTGCCTCTTTCTACGACATTCATCCTTCATTACACTTCTCCGTACTAAATTCACGCTTATGGTACGATATCCCCATCGCACTGGAATGATTCTTCTTGCATGAAATTAACTTCTATAGTATGATACACACGTTATTAGTGATGAAGTGTTTCTTTAAGTATAACATCGTTTGATATTTTACGATACAGAAATCACATCTCCACTCTCCATCTACGGTGATGGAGTCAAAATCAGAAAAGGAGGAAAAGGTGACATATAGAAGTACATTTATGACGGTAATAATCTTAACCATTATGCTCATGCCAAGTGTCGTATTGGCTGCCGGTCTTTCGGACAACCTCGTCGGATATTGGCCCTTGGATGGTAATGGTAAAGACGAATCAGGTAATGGAAATGATGCAACATTGGAAACTGGTGCGCAATGGGTAACTGACGGATGGATCAACGGTGCCATGGAAGTAGATGGCAATGGTGGACACGCGGTTGTTGATACTGGATTTGAACTGGTTACCACAGAAATCACTGTTGCCGCAAGAGTTAACGGTTGGAGAACAATCGCGTGGTCAGGTGTAGTTGTCGGTCGTAGTGATACAACATTTTGGTTAGGGATTGCAGACAACGACACATTGACTTATCAGTCTTCCGTGTCAAGACACCGCAGCTTTAGCTCGGTGATGTAGACACGGAGACCAAAAAACTGTACATTAGGAATACAATGTGATATACTCATTAGACTGTTTCAGTGGGAAATATCGTTAGCACTTCGCACACCTCTAACGAATGGAAACAGGCACTCATCAGAAAACAGGATACCATGAAACGAACTCATAAAATTGCATTAGCTCCTAACAACAAACAGCGTAAATGGTTTGCACAACAGTGTGGCTATGCTCGCTTTGCATATAATAAGGCGTTAGCAGATTTCAAAAAGCACTATGTAGAAACAGGTGTATATCTTTCTGCTGGTGATTTGAATGAAAGGTTTAACGTCTACAAGCAAGACTATGCGTGGACTGCTGATATGGATCAAGTGGTATCTAATCGTAGTATATTCAAGAATCTTGGTGCTGCCATAACGAATTGGTCTAAGAAACGTGCTAAGTTTCCAAGATTCAAAAGGCGTGGTAAAAGAGATTCTTTTTCATCTACTAATCAATCGGCAGAAATAAAAGGTAAGCGTATCAGATTACCGAAGATTGGCTGGATAAAAATGTTTGAAGTACTTCGTTTTGAAGGTAAGATTAGCAGTATTACTGTGTCAAAAGCAGCACACCGCTGGTTTGTATCTATTACTGTTGAAACAGAAGAACCCCCGCAAGTTGAAAAAGCATCAACTTCATCTGTTATCGGCATTGATGTAGGTATAAACACATTGGCAACGTTGAGTGATGGCACAAAATACCATAACCCAAGACCTTTGAAACACTATGAAAGAAAATTGAAACGTGCTTGTCGTGCGTTATCTCGGAAAATATTGCGTTCTAATAACTGGTATAAAGCGAAAGCGAAAGTTGCGAGGATACATTACAAAATCGCTTGCATCAGAGAAGATGCACATCAAAAGGTAAGCACAGATATAGTCAATAAGGCTTCTGTCATCTGTATTGAGACACTGAAAATCACCAATATGCTAAAGAATAGGAAGTTGGCAAAAGCGTTATCTGATTCAGCATTAGGCGGTTTTCTAAGTAAACTGGAACGTAAAGCAGAACGGAGTCCTGGTATTGATGTGAAAAAAGCAGACCACTTCTATGCGTCATCTAAGACGTGCAGCAGTTGTGGACATAAGAAAAAAGAATTGTTGTTATCAGAAAGAACGTATCAGTGCGGTGAATGTGGTATATCTATAGACAGAGATGTAAACGCTGCAATAAACCTTACACACCTCGCGGCAGGGCATGCTGAGAGTATAAACGACTGTGGAGTTCAAGTAAGACCTCACAAAAGTTCGGGAAAAGAGGCAATGAACGATGAAGCAGTAAAAGGTATTTGGGAACTAACAACACTTCCAATATAAAACCTAAGAACCCCCAGTGCTTTAGCACGGGGAGTATGTCAGTGAAAAAGTGCATCCAAAAAAGTGTATAGGTGAATCGTCCATTTTTAGGTATCCTAACTGTCGTTCAATTCTAACAGAAATTATTACTGAAATCAACGATTTCATATAACACGATTTCATATAACACAAGGGGGAGATTCCTCTATGTCAAAACAGAAAATCGCAGCAAGCTTCAAAAATTTCCACGTCATGGCTCACGATTTAGATGAGACAGAAGATCTTAAAACCGAATGCAAAAAGCAATTCGGTGAAGGTGTTCGTCTCGCTGACTGGAACGATATTCTCGCCTACATTGAAGCAGGTGGTTCGGTGCAGGAATTCATTGAAGCACTAAAGATACAACTTGAGTATGTCCATCCCGACGATATGGATCCAATCCCAAATACCGCCTATCGTATCTCATTGAATGGAGAACCGCATTGGGACGATGATCGGCACTATTTCTTCGCAAGACACGATCACAAATTACGCGGAGATTTCTTAGCACACGATAATATTGATGATTTCCACCTATCGTTGGGATCATGGTTTGGAACAGGTGGGTATGCACTCATGTACGGTGATCCGGATAGCACAGTGCCACCTCCTGAACCAGAAATCCGTGAACCTGTAGAGACATCTGGCGGCTGAGGCTGAGGCTGAGGAGGCTAACAGCGTGGCGGTGCCACTGCTTATTTTATTTGAAACTTGTATAATACTCCCGTAATACACAAACGTTCCACTGCTGGTAGGTTCGGTTTCCTAACCTACCTATAGGTGTAAAGTTAAGAAAACTTAGAAACTCTGATGAATCACTCTGAATCCTTATGGTTATACGGGTTGTCTTCTCTTTAGTCCCGTAGGGACGATATGTTTATAGAAGAATGTGTACCCCACCTCTCTTCAGTCCCGTAGGGACGATATGTTTATAGAAGAATGAGCTACTACACATATCGTCCCTACGGGACTGAAGAGGGTTTGTATAACGTTTAGCTATAAACATAGCGTCCCTACGGGACTGAAGAGGGATTCTGGCATCGAAAATCCCTTAACTTTACACCTATGGTTCGGTTTCCTAACCTACCAGCCTGTGAAAATCACTAAATTGACGCCTATAGATCGGTTAGGAAACTGAACCTACCGAATCACGTTACCGTAAATATCTTGCCAAGGACTTTATCCTACCAAACCCATTTCCGTGTCCTCCGCGCCCTCCGCGATTCTTTGTAGCACATTCTGTTAGATTGTGCTTCTTTGTACCGCATTCTGTTAGATTGCGATTCTTTGTAGCACATTCATCCCTGATTGTGCATCTTTCTCCAACATTCATCCTGATTAAGCGTATTGGTAGCACAGCACAATCAGGATGAATGTGCTACAGATGAATAAAATCAAAATCTAAGTGTGGAGCTTTATTGTGAGGGTTGCCGTGATGCATAGCACAATCAAGGATAAATGTGCTACAGATTGATAAAATCAAAATCTAAGCACTGAACTTCATCGCGCGGGGTGCCGTGATAGGTTCGGTTAGGAAACCGAACCTACCGGCACTGGAAGGACGATAAATTGACACCCGACCTACAATAAATTGACAAATCACTCCGGCCACGGTTCCAAGACGACCTTACCACACTCACCTGTCACTTGCAATTCCCAGGCTTTTTGAACATCACGCATCGGGAATGTATGTGTAATAAATGTATCAACTTTATCTGCGGAGTCTTTGATCACCTTCATCAGTTTCGGATAGAGACCGAGGTTATAGTGCCAATTACCTCGCAAAACTAAACCTTTACGTATCATATCTCTACTGGCTGCAAGAGGGAATTCGCCACCTTCACCAACAAATGTGACTTGTCCTTTTCTGCGGGCAGCATCAACCATCAACCGATGTGCTGCAGATGCACCTGAGCAGTCTACTGCTTTGTCTATGCCGATTCCATCTGTCAGTTCCCGTATTTGCTCCAGAATATCCTCATCATTCGGGTTCAGGACAACCTCTGCCCCTAACTTTTTAGCGAGTTCTGCGCGATACGGATGGCCCTCCACGCCGATGACACGGGCACCACGATAACTTGCATTGATGATACCCCCTAAACCGACAGGTCCCAAACCCGTTACCATAACAGTATCAAGAGCATCTACCTCCATCTGTTCCATTGCGCCAAATGTAGGTCCGAGTCCACAGCAAGCCATTCCTCCATGGGCATAGCTCATGTCATCTGGAATAGGACACAAGAGATCCTCCATCTTATGCATATATTGTGCATAAGTTGCACCGAAAACATCTCCTTCTACCATTTCCCGTATGTTGCGTCCTCGCGTACAGTGAATATGTTCTCCGCTAACACACATGCTACACGTACCGCATGCATTTTGGGGTTGCACAACAACACGATCCCCTACTTTTACGCGTCCGGGTTGTGCAACTTCTACAACTTCTCCCGCTGCTTCATGTCCGAAGTGTTCACCAGTATTACCAGCTTTGAATCCTTTGTATTCAGTGCACATCGGCACAGCATGGATTTTAACGACAACAACATCTCCACCTGCTTTAGGGTCGGGTTTGTCAACCAAACCACCTTTACCTTCACCAAACATTGCTGCTACTTTCATATTATCACCTCTATTAATGTAGATTACGCCATGCATATTACGCCATGCATATTACGCCATGCATATTAAGAAATTCCCATCTCTTGAAGATTCTTTAGACTAATACCTAAACTCTCAAACGGATCCCTTTCATAGCAGGAATCTTGCTCAACAATATACCATTCAACCTCAGCATATTCACATGCATCCAAAATAGCTTCCCAATTAAGGTTTCCTTCACCGACTTCAGCATATCGTTGTGAGTTCCCTACGACTGCCATATCTTTAAGATGGACAATGTGCGCGCGACCTTTCAACTTGCGAATCCACTCCGCAGGGTCCCCGCCACCGTGCTGAATCCAATACGTGTCAATCTCACTATTAAAATACGCAGGATCGCTATCTTCATACAAGATCTGCAATCCAGTACGTCCATCATCATAACGTTCCAACTCAAAACTGTGATTGTGATAGGAAAATGTCAAACCGCCTTCAGCGAGGCGTTTTCCGACCTCAGAAGCTTCCTTTGCAAACTTGGAATACCCTTCTGTGCTGCGATATTCACCGGGAAGTCCACCGATTGCTGCGTGTTTGCATCCCCACAGATTATGTTCATCAATAACAGCTTGCGGATCATCCTGCATCTTTGCGTAACTTGTGTGAGTAGCACAGATTGTAATACCTTCATTGTCAACGATGTTTTTCAATGCTTCAGGTTCAATCGGACCGAGTGCTGAACATTGAACAGCCTCGTAACCGAGTTCACGAACCTTTTTCATAGTTTTCGCAATGTCTTCCTCTGTTTTTGTAAATTCCCTAAGCGTATAGAGTTGCGCTGCGAGTTGAGTTGCCATATTCACTCCTTTTAAATTGAAATCTGTTTATGTAAGTATAATAATAAGAAACGTTGATGTCAAGAAATAATTTAGGCATTGAAAAATTCGTTTGCATAAAACCCATGAATTTTGCTAATATACACAGTATGATCAATCCATTTTTCTTCGGCAGTAAAGGACGAGGCATATTTCGTTTTTTACGTATCTTTCTCCATTTCCCGAACTTCATAAAGTTGACGTTGCGACTATTCCGCGACAAGCGTGTTCCTATTTATCGTAAGGCGATCCTTGTCGTTTTTGAGATCCTTGCAGTTGCTTTTGCTATTGTCTACTTTGTGTACCCTTTTGATGCCGATTTCATACTGCCAATAATCGGTCGTTTTGACGACATTATCATAGGAGCATTTGTCATTCTTGTCCCAGGAGCGTGGTTATTTATAAAATCTTGTCCTCAGCACGTTGTACGTGAACATGTGGAAAGAATCTCTCGTGGTGAATAAGACACTGTTTTTACGAACTTTTTTTGCAACTTTTAATAATTAATGGTGTGTTCTTTTTTGAAACACAATATACTAATCGCAACATTACACTTATAGAATACATCAGGAGGTAATATATCATGTTAAATATAGGACACAAACACAGCAGCCGTATAGCAATTTTATTAGTAGTAGTCGGACTTGCTCTTGCAGCAGGTCTTGTTATCAATCAAGGTGCAAACGAGTTTGTCTTACCAACTGCCATCGGTGAAACAAACGAAACTTTCGACCAGACTGAAGACTTTCAATATCTGGAACGGACTAATCGTGCTTTTATTAATTTGGTGGCACGGACACGGTCCTCTGTGGTGCAAATAACAACAAAAATAGAACGAGATGAGGAACAGACACAACCCAGACGCATGATAATCCCACCTGAAGGCATGGATAGAGAAGAGTTTAGAATAATCCCACCTGAAGGTATGGATTGGGAAGAGTTTAGACGCGAATTCGATGTAGACCCCTGGTGGTTTAGATTCCGTTTTGGTGATCCTACGGATCCCCATGGCACACCTACACCTCCAAGACCTACTACAGGTGTTGGTTCAGGGGTAATCGTCAGTGAAGACGGGTATATCCTTACGAATAATCATGTGATTAAGGGCGCGGATAAAATTACTGTCACCCTGGCAGATGGCAAGAACTACGAAGCAACGTTAGTCGGACGAGATGACGCAGAAGCTAAACGCGGTGGATCCGATCTGGCAGTCATCAAAATTGATGAAAAAGGACTACCTGTACTCCCCTTCGGTGATTCAGATAGTCTTGAAGTCGGGGAATGGGTGATCGCCATCGGAACACCCCTAAACTTATCACAAACCGTAACACGCGGTATTGTAAGCGCAAAAGAACGACCAGGAATTACAGCTTACGGTGCCTTTATACAGACAGATGCCCCAATCAATCGTGGAAACAGTGGTGGTGCATTGATAAACATCCGTGGCGAACTTGTCGGAATAAACACATATATTGCAACGGGGGGATTATCTGCAGGAAATATCGGTTTAGGGTTCGCGCTCCCAAGCAATCTTGTCAAACAACTCTTACCTGAACTGATTGAAACAGGAAAAATTGAACGCGGGTGGCTCGGTATCTCAATGGAAACCGTTGACCAAGATTTAGCTGAGAAAAACAATTTGGACTCAACTGAAGGTGTTCTAATTGCAAGAGTCGGTCCCGATAGTCCGGCAGAAAAAGGTGGATTGCAAAAAGACGATATTGTCATAATGTTTGACGGACATAAAGTCAGAAACCTGTCACACTTGAGAGATACCGTCGCAGCTACGCCTATCGGAAAGTCCGTTAAAGTTGAAGTTTTGCGTGATGGTAAACAAAAACAACTCACTATAAAATTAGGTAGACGTACAGATCAGGCAGTGGCATCCCTTGAACAACCCAGGGTAGGTTTTGCCGGACTTAGAGTTCAAGATCTAACCCCAGAAATCGCAACACAATTAGGATACTCAGAAGATGAAACAGGTGTTGTCATAACGCATGTCGAAAAAGGCAGTGACGCAGAGAGGCAAGGTATCAAACCCGGATATCTCATTCAAGAAATGGAATATGCAACTATAAAGGATTTTAAGACTTATTCTATGATCCTCAACAAAATTAGAGAAAATAATGAAACGCGTATTCTACTCTACGTCAAATCTCCTTACCAACAAGGAACAGGTTATGTTACACTCAATCTAACACCAACAGACAGGTAGTTAAGCGTTGACATAACGTGAACATTGTTGACAACATTAACTTACTATAAAATACTTGAAGGATAGCCGTTTTTCTGATATACTCTTGAGAACGACTATCCTTCATCTTTTTAAGGTGTGATACTTTTATGAAAGCACAACGAGTTATTTGGCCTGAACGGGCAACGGTTGATATTGAGACGTTTGAACTGCCTGGTATCAAGGATGACGAAATTCTAATAGCTACAGAATGCACGCTTATCAGTCCTGGCACGGAACGCGCATTCCTGCTATCACTTCCTAACGCACGCGGCGGATATCCTTCACGTCCAGGCTATAGCAATATCGGCAAAGTCGTAGAGGCAGGCAAAAACGTCAGCGGTTATTCGGTGGGTGACCGTGTTGCCTCAACCCACGGACACACCAGCCACTTTGTAGCATCACCGAGCCGCGTACTCAAGATAGAACCATCTGACGCACTTTCCGAAGAGTTGGTCTTCTTTAATCTCAGCGCAATAGCGTTACAAGGTGTGAGAAAAGCACGAATAGAATTAGGTGAATCAACAATCGTCATCGGACAAGGTCTCATCGGTTCACTTGCTTTACAGCTCACAAAACTGAGTGGAGCCGTGCCTGTTATCGCTGCAGATTTAACAGATAGTCGACTGGAACTTTCTAAAGACATCGGTGCAGACTACACATTCAATCCCGAAGATACAGATTTCTCCAAACAGTTAGCCGATGCCACTATGGGAAAGGGACCTACCGTAGTCATAGAAGCGACAGGACATCCTGATGCGATTACCACTGCTTTGGATGTGGCAGGTTGGGGTGCGCGTGTCGTATTGTTAGCAAGCACACGCGGAGAAACACCGAAAGTCAATTTCTATCGCGATGTACATAAGAAAGGTCTTATCCTCTATGGTGCGCACAACTCTATTCGTCCGCGCCAAGAATCATCGCCGAATTTCTGGACCAGTGAAGATGATGGACGTTTAATGTTATCCCTTATCGCAAATGGACGTTTTAACGTTGCACCGTTGATAAGCCATCGGTTCGCAGGACACGATGCACCGAAAGCGTATCAGTTGCTTATGGAATGGAACCCTGAATTACTCGGTGTTGTTCTTCAGTGGAACAGTGAGATGTAGATTTTTTCAGGTACCTTGAAAGGAAATAGATGGCACGCGAATATCCAATAGAAAAAGTACGCAATATCGGGATTGCCGCGCACATTGATGCCGGCAAAACAACAACCACTGAACGAATCCTCTTCTATACCGGCAAAAAACATAAACTCGGGACGGTAGACGACGGCACTACCGAAATGGATTGGATGGTACAGGAACGTGAACGCGGCGTAACTATCACTGCAGCCGCTACAACATGCTTCTGGCAAGACCACGCAATACACCTGATTGATACCCCCGGACACGTCGATTTCACTGTAGAGGTAGAACGTTCATTACGTGTTTTGGATGGTGTCATCGCGCTGTTTTGCGCTGTCGGTGGGGTAGAACCGCAATCTGAAACTGTTTGGAATCAAGCCGAACGTTATCAGATACCCCGTATCGCCTTCGTCAATAAAATGGATAGGGTGGGTGCAAATTTTACACGTGTGCTTGAGATGATGCGCGAACGATTTGCCACAAATCCTGTACCGTTACAGATACCACTTGGAGAAGGACGCGATTTTGCGGGGGTCGTTGATCTTATTGATATGAAAGCAATACAGTGGGATGAAACAGACCAAGGAAAAACATTTCAAGAGATTGACATCCCAACAGAATTCCAAGATGCAGCGACAATAGCACGCGAATCGCTTGTGGAGAATGTCGCATCTGAAAATGATGAACTCCTTGAGAAATACCTTGAAGGCACAGAGATTACATCTTCCGAACTAATCGCAGGTATCCGAAATGCTACACTCAATGGAACTATAATCCCTGTACTCTGTGGAAGTTCACTTAAGAACCAAGGTGTCCAACCGCTCCTTGATGCAGTCGTTGCATTCTTACCTTCACCTGTGGAAGTACCACCAATTGAAGGTGAAGTCCCGAAACCTAAAAAAGGCAAATCTTCCAGGCGTAATACCCCCCAAACATTAGAAAAAGTTGTCCGTCATGCAGACGACTCCGAACCGTTTTCTGCTTTAGCATTCAAGATCGCAAGCCATGAAAATGTGGATAAGCTTGTCTACTGCCGTGTCTATTCCGGCACACTCAAACGTGGCGCGGTTGTCTATAACGTAGCTACAGAAAAACGGGAACGGGTCAACCGTATCCTACAGATGCATGCGAACAAAGAAGCAAGCTGTGATGCCGCTTATGCAGGGGACATTGTTGCTCTCGTTGGCATGCGCACAACAAAGACTGGACATACATTGAGCGATGTTAACAATCCACTACTGTTAGAATCGATTGAATTTCCACCACCCGTTATATCCGTTGCCATTGAACCTGAACGCGCCAGCGATACAGACGCATTGGAAGAAACACTCGAAAAACTCATGGACGAAGACCCAACGTTTACCGTCGGTATTGATCAAGAGACAGGACAACGGATTATCTCTGGTATGGGAGAACTGCATTTAGAAATCCTTACGGACCGCATGATCCGAGAGTTCGGTGTGAATGCACGCGTCAGCAAGCTACAAGTAGCCTATCGTGAGACGATCAGCACTACCGCGAAAGGACGCGGAACGCATGTTCATAAGACAGAGGAAGAGGGGATTTACGGTGATGTGGAACTTTCTGTAGCACCATTAGAACGTGAAGAAGGATTTCAGTTTGAGGATAGAACAGATGAAACACAGATACCACGGCAGTTTATGCCAGCTATCGAAAGGGCACTTGAAGGTGCAATGGGGTCTGGCGCACTTATGGGATACGCATTGCAAGATATCAAGGTAACACTGACCGGCGGATCCACACATCCCACAGATGCATCAGAGGTCGCTTATGAAGCGGCGGCAGCATTAGCTTTTGAAAAAGCCGTCAGACAAGCGAACCCTTTACTTCTTGAACCGATTATGCACATACACATCACTGTCCCAGATGAGCATGTCGGAAAAGTCATCGGAGACCTAAATTCCCGCCGTGCACAGATTAGCGAGACGACTACGCAAGACACATCTAACGTCATCAATGCCATCATTCCGTTAGCAGAGACCTTTCAATATACAACCCAGCTCCGTTCTATGACACAAGGTCGTGGTGCGTTCACATTAGAGTTCTCACACTACGATGTAGCCCCATCATCCATCACCGGATCATAGTCCCCATGATCAAGATTCGCTAAAGACCTCCATTCCAGCAGACCCATCAGCGATTTTGCGAATTTGCTTCTCAAATCCGGGTGGAGACAGTGTCCACGTAATCCAGAGCGGTTCATCACCAGTATTGACAAATCGGTGTTCAACATTCGGTGGCAGGTAGATGACAGCCCCCGGTTTCAGGTCAGCAACTTCATCACCGATGTATGCCTTTCCTTCTCCGGCGAACACGAAGATAATCTCCTCCGCTTCACTGTGTGAATGCATCGGAATTTCGCTATGTGGGTCAATTTCCTCTAATCCCATAGCGAAGTGTTCAGTATTTCTGGTTTTCGGTTCAATCAGTGTATAGAGTGTTCTGGGTGCATCCCCTTCAATTCGGACGACTTCAGCATCCTCTTTGTGATAAATGTATTTCATAGTTTTCTTTCCGGTAATTGAGTTCTTGGGTTTCCAAGTCAAACCGGATTTCTCCGTGTTCAAGTTTTCTGCGAAAGACCTGCTCCGCTTGCTTTTCGACTTCAGTTTTTACATGCTCTCGCAACACATGTGCAAGGTATGAACGTCTATCGTAAATGTCCGCCTCGGTTTCACCGTCTGCTATAAGCCGTTTGCTCATCTCATGTGTAATACGTGCTGCTTGCCAAAAGTTCGGCACAATATCCGATAAGCGGCGTGCAAAATCAGAAATACTAACCCTCTTTTCAACGTACGGTTCTTGTTCGGTACTGATGTCTGTTCTAATGCCGCAATCGCAGTTTCTAACTCAAGTTGTGTATCTTCAAGTGTTTCTAACCAACGGGTGAATACGTCAAGTGCGTTACGTTGATATACTTTTAATTCCATCATGGTATTCTACCCGTTGGGGTTGGTGTTTGTCTGAATCTCAGATTTTTGTATGTTGCAATTCGGAGATCGTCCTGTAAATGTATGAAGTGCGATGGATTGTGAAAATACAACAAAATCATACTAAAATTTCGAATATGTACTATGTTTTAATTGTGGATTGTCTGATACTTTGATAGTCTTGATTCGGAGATTATAATCATCTTGATTTACTAAACCGGGAGGCAGCCTCGGTTTTGAAGTTCGCCAAGGATGAGTTTGTAACACTCATCTATGAAATCTACTGTTTCTTTAAATACACTGTTACAGAAAGTAGTAATCTCAGTACCCGTTCTATTCGTATTCGTAGGGAAGAATGAACTTTGGAAATATAACTTCTCTGGTGGAAAACCTGATAATAAAACTGGGGAAACTACCACACTGTCAATATTTCCATGAATTAATTGGTTTCTGATTTGTTTTGCTATATTAAAAGGAGACCCTGTTTTGTCCAGATTTCCGCTCTGATCTATAACATGAAAATTACCTAAATGTATAGTTAAGTTTCCATTTGGTATTTTGTTTGTCAACTTTTGACGTATTTTATGACTCTCTCGATCATTCTGATGTAGATCGTAAACTATGTTGATGATTTTTGCTACGCAGTCCTCTAAACTAACCAAATTAGAAAAGAAACCGTTCAAAACAGAAAAAACAACCAACGCCGTTGTTTCACGGTGAACGGTATGATTGTTTTCTAATAATTTGAATTGAATATTGACAGTATCATCATCTGAAACATCAATAAAATCATTCGATGGTAACAAACTTTCCGGATCCAATGGAACTGGGATTTTCAGATAATAATCAAAGTTTATGTGTTCCATTAGGTCCAGATATAACTTTGTGGCGTTAAGTCGTTGGCGAGTTGTTGGTATCAACCATCTAATTTCTAATTCAGCTTCTTGAGATGTCAACTTTGATCCAGTGCCTTGTGGCGTTAATCCTGCGGAGTCATGAATTTTTCCTTTCCCTGCCAGATGTTCAATTTCTTCAAGAAGACTTTGTTCGTTTATGAAGTTTACCATTCTTCTCCTTCAAGAAATTCTTCATCATCTTGTAATTGCAGTTCAATATCTTGCTCTGTCATCTTTATGAGGTCTTTGGTAAATCTTTTAATGAGCGGAGACTGTGTTCTAAAGAATAGCGTTCTGAGATCTTTGATGCGTTTCATAAGGCGTGGTGCCAGTTCCCCTATGTTCCTGAACCCGCCTCCCGAAAACAGTGCGGCAAACAAACCCCCTCGTACTTGTTCGTCCCCATCACTATTTATGAGTACCTTTTCTAAAAGTGAGTAAATACATGGTCGGTGGCGAATCCTCTCATCAGATAAGCAGCATACCGCATTAGTTCAATATCTTCTGAGTTTATCCACTCCTCAAAGAGTTTCTTCAATGCGCCATTGATTTTTACATCACTACCGCGTGGTTCGTTTCCGCTGAGCATTGATGTGAGCACTTTAGGTGCCTCAAATTTCAAGGAGAGCGAGGATTTGTGTACCCAATCTCTCACTCGTCTTAAAGCTGCATTTGAATTCTTCTTATTCCAGTCAATGTCATTAAACAGATAGTGTGGATGGTGGGGCACTGCGTCATACTTAAACATCTTGGAACGATCAGATTCATTTTCTTTGTAAGCAATCCGCTTCTCAAAATATTCGATAACCCATATCGGATCGTGTCTGAAAATCGTGTTGAGAACTCGCTCCGATTCATAATCAAGACGTTCTAAACTCACGCAATTTTGCATAATTCTTTTATATTTTTTCAAATGCTTTTGTGGTGAGAATTTAAGCTTTTCTTTGGATAGTGCTTTGATAGTTTCTTGCATAACTTTCGGAGAATCATCGGTTGATAATCGTGTCAAAATTTCAAGGACATGTTCTGTGTTCACCCCCTTAGTATTCGGGTGTATTTGCGCTATGTAAAGTCTTTGTGCTACATCCATCCGCAGATCTGTATTTGGTATTTCAGATAATTGATCTAAAATTTCCAAATCTTCCTGCTTAATGCCTTGTTCATTTTCACTTGTCCAATTATAACTTTTTGCAACAATACGTTTAGCAACGATATTATCCTGATTCAAGAGGTAGTGAGTTGTCTCCCGTGCTAAATCTTGATCGGACATGCGGATACCACTGAGCAATCCTGATGCACAATGGGATTCATCAATTTTCCAAGCAAGTATTTCATATAATAAATCGACTCCATACTTGGGGTCAAGTTCACCGACTGCTCTGAGTAAGAAAGTGGCACTTCCGGGATTCCAGCCTTTTTCCACCCAAATACCGTCTGTAGGACTTCTAATTTCTTTCCCTTTTTCGGCATCTATTATATATTCCCTCATCAACTTTGAGAGTTCTGCGGGGTTGTATTTTGTGATGTACTTCTTCATAAATTCTTTGGTATTCTCTGAACTTTTGCTAATTTCCCAGTCTCTAAATTCTCCAGTAAATTGGCGATAAAGAATATATCTTTCACAATTCTCATGTTCCCTGAACTTTGTAAGTAATTTTGATGCCTTCTTTTTTGGAAAATTCTCTAAATGTTCGTTCCCAGCATACCAGCTGAGACATTGATCTATTGCATTAAGAACAGTGTAATCGGATTCTTCTTGGATTTGATTAGCGATTATATTGAACAACCGGGCTTGTTCCTTTTGTAATTGTTCTTGATCTACTTCTTGCTGCCGAAATGGACTTTCCAAAGGATTTATCGCGTTACTAATTGAACCTACTGCTTTTGATCTAACAATACTATGCTGAGATGTTTTTAGGCAATATGCGACTACGTTAATCGCTTTCGCTCGGAGTTGGATTAATTCAGGTGTATATTCTAAGTGATGCCAACCAAACTTTACAGAACCTCCTTCACTGACAATTTCATCAAAATCCAATGTGAGTAGCGAATCGATAGCACTGAGTAGTGCCAAACTGAGTTCTGGATTATCTTCTTCTTTCCATACTTCAAACACATCAAGAGCATCCATTTGAAATACGCTGGGTTTGTTAGTATGAAAACTCGCCATCCTTTTCAGTAATGCTTGTGGAGAATCGAAATTGGCAAGATTTAGAGTTGGTATCAGAATCAGTTCCCGAATTACCTTTAGTGTCTTGCTAAACCCAGGGCGTGTGTAAATAGTTTTTTGCGCTTCCTTGGCGATTCTTTCTAATAAGTGCTGATGTGTAAGCGTAAATGGCATTCCAAAATTGGTCCTTACAAAGTCTTTGGGATTCGGATTATCCAGAATGATATTGAAAATCTCAATTGCATCCTCAGGACGAAAATAAGAGATTCCTTCTAACTTTTCAAGGACATTCTCCCTTACAGCGTTGTCCCCTTTCAATACTTGGGTTTTAAGAGAAGCGATGTAGTCATCAAGGAGGCTGTTTTCACCTTCAATGACTTCCACACGAGCGAGGTTTTTAATGAGATTTATAGGGAAAAGTGGAAGGAATTCATCCAATAAGTTTTTATGAAAATAGGAAGGTCGTCTGTAAGATCGGAAACATTTTTTCCACAAAATATAATCGCTAAGTGGACCGGGAAATACACGTTGTTTCCGTCCATACTGAATAAGTAAACCCGCCCCTATTAGATCATCACGGTACTGTTCTATCTCATAAGTTTGAATATTCAAGAGTTCCGCCAATTTTCCACTCACCCGACTATCTTCAACGTCAACCGGTTCAATGCCACTAAACCAGTCAAGTAGTTTACGATGTTGATCGCTTAATTCAGGTAGGTATTTACTGAAGATGTCATTCAAATAGGATTCAAAGGCGAGTTTAACCAATTTGTCTTTTGTCAGGTTTCTTAGATCGATACTTTTCTTAAACAGATAAATTACCATAACAGCAATTAAGGGTGTATCCTTCCCGATTATTGCTAAGTCATTCAAGAGAGCACTGTCTCGGATTTGTGTTTTTGCCTGGATCAATTCCTTGGTTTTCTCAAACGGTAATTTCGAAATCTCAATTTCGGCAATAGCCTGAGCTGGTAAAGCATATAAAAAAATTCCTTGCAAAGCCGCTTTAAACGGTTTCCGTGTTATAAGAACTGCTTTAGATTGGTTATACTCTGGACTATTTAGTAATGCTTTGATGCCCCCGAGGCTGTCCAAGTAATCATGTGCGTCATCTACAAAGAAAACGTACCTTCTATTTGGTGGTATATCTCCTAACGCATTTTCAAAACCCTCTTTTGCCATGTGAACGAAAAGCGGTTCAAAATCTCTATATTCTTGTTCGACTGTTTTTGCGAATTCAATTGCAAGTTTGGTTTTACCAATTCCACCACTCCCTGACATAACTAACAATCTTTTGTCAGTGTTTCTGACAAAAGTTCGAAATTCATCTATCTTATCTTCTCGTCCAAAGGTATCGTAGTCATATCTCAAAAGCTCATGGTTACCTTCAACTTTATCGCGAAACTTGTCTTGCCAAGAAAGGAAAACAGGTAAATGCATATCCCGAAATGAGTTTAAGATGTATGGAAATTCATCTGTCATTGTGATGAGATTTTCGGAATCCCAACATGTCAGCGTAAATGTATACCCTTTTTCGTCTTTAGCATCCTCAATTTTGCCGACATTCCCCACTGTTAGCAAAGTATTGGTCATCAGGACATAGTGATCACATTTTGCCTCATTCGCTTTCTCTAACTCACCTTTCTTAGTCTTAGTCCCTTCCATAGTCCGAATAAGACTTTTACGAGCATAACTCTTATCTTTCGTTGGATCGAAATACTTGTACTGAAAAACCCAACTTCCACTTCTTTCCTTACCGTTTCTATCCGTATAACTCCCGTTGAATTCGGCATCAATGCCTTTATCAGGCCCTTCAGCACCATAAACTGTAACAAAGGAAGACACTTCTTTTTTTAAGAATAGATTACAGAATCTCTCAAAGTCTTTCGGCGATTTTATGTAATCAGATAATTCTTTTTTCATTGTAGTTTTCCTTGAAGGTTATTAGAACGAAGTGCTGTAAGTTCGATTCAATTTCTATTGTGGCTAAATACTTAACTGAATTATACTACAGGAAACGATTGTTTACAAACAAAACCGCATGATTTTATTTTACCTCTCATGCAATGCATCCGGCAGCTGACAAAAGACAATACCCATCCCCGTAAGTTCACGTTGCCCGATGTATTTCCCCGCTGCATACACAATCGCCTTTCTACCATTTTCACCACACGCATCGCGGATACGTTCTGCTCGCTCCAAGTTGAGGACCGCATCGTCACTACGTAGATAATCAAGGTCAGGTTTATAGAGTAGGTAGTAATAGTATTCGTCATCACTATGAAAAAGTCCATCACTATTCTTTGGTGCCAACGGCCCCGATCCTATAGCAGTACCAGATTTCGTTAACAATAGATTTGCGGCAAGTGCTGAGAATTCGGGCAAACCTTCTCCAGTAAGCATCGTTTCAACCTCAATCGGTTTGCCCAAAGTGCAGTAGGTAAAAGAACCACCTAATCCCTCGCGTAATGTATCATCACTTGCATCGGGAACACCGTTGATAACGCGGCGGACACGTTCTGCGGTGATGGTATCAGCATAATCTTCACACTCAATGAGGATAAACTTACGGTTACCACCATCTTCTTTGTTGAGTGCAAGAACAGCGTGTGCAGTTGTGCCACTGCCTGCGAAAGAGTCAAGGATAATATCTTCGGGTCCGACACCTGCAATGCTTATTAAGTCACATAAAAAATGTGGAGATTTAGGATAATCAAATATTCTTGTATTGTCAAAAATTTCTTTTACAGTAGTAGTTGCAGTGGTAGCTGAGTACTTGGGTGAATAAAACGTAGATTTTGGCTTTTTTGTGGGGACAACCCCAACTGGGGGTCGTTGTTTCTTATGTAATGTCCAGCCATTTCCTGATCTAACTGCTATAATCTCATTTGGATTTGCTGCGACGGTCTCTCTACCCCAACGCCAAGTAACTTCTTTATCTTCATCTGCAATCGGCCAAAGTTCTGTTGCCGTTTCGGTCTTTGGTTCTACTCCAACTGTACCATCCTCATTTACATATATTGGATAAAAAAGATTTGGTCTTTTCTCTCTGGGGGCGTTTTCTCCACTGTATTTCAGGTTGGCACCCTTTTTGTACCATCCAACATCGTCTTCAAGCCAATCATCAATTTCGTCATCCTGCAAAGGCACTTCTTGTAAGAGGGCAGACCTAGCGACCTTCTCATAAACCAGGACATTTTCATGTGTAGTAGTAAAACCTCTGTTGTCACGACTTCCTTTTAGATTAAGAACTGCTGCAAGACATACAACAAACGCCTCAGCACCAAAAATCTCATCCATCATCATTCGTAAATGGTGTTGTTCATGATGGTCAATAGAAACAAAAATTACACCATCATCGGAAAGTAATTCGCGTAGCAGATGCAGACGCGGCCACATCATACAAAGCCATTTTTCGTGGCGTTCAAGATCTTCACCGTCAACCGGACTATTTTCAGCAAACCATGCCTTCATCAATGGACTGTTCACACGGTCGTTGTAAACCCACGCTTGACTACCTGTGTTGTAGGGAGGGTCAATATAGATACACTTGATTCGGTTTGCGTAACGGGGGAGTAATGCTTTTAAGGCGTGTAGGTTGTCTCCGTGGATAATGAGGTTGTCATCTTCTCCAGCTCGATTGCAGGAGCGGGTTACGTCTGTTTCTAAATTTCGGTAGGGTACGGTGAGGTGGTGGGCATAGATGTGTTGTTTTCCTTTGAATTCAAGTGTTGGCATGTTGTAAATGTTCCTCCTTAGCATAAGTATCAACTGTGTTTGCTTTTTAAGTTCAACAGCAGGACTTACTGAATTTTGGTTTTGCGCTTCCGTCGTTGCCTCTTGTCACTTTCTTTTTTCTGTTCATATGCCGCATTGACATAAGAATCTGGCTTTTTAGCATGGTCTTTAATGTAGTTTAGCGACTCTGGAACTCCATGAAACCACTCGTTTCGATATTTTAAATGCCTAAATTTTTCATGTAAAGCATCCTCTTTTTCTTTCATTTCTTGTTTACTGTTACAAGGAATTAGTCCAACATATTCTATTTTAAACGGGTTTGCACTTTGCTTCTGGGATCTATAATGATAAAGGTTAGATGTTGTGCATCCAATCTTAATATAACTTAGACACTTCATAAAATAAACGAACATGCTACCCCCTTTTTATACCACATAGAGGTGATCATATATGGTTGCGTATTAGCCTTCGAACTCAGCATCCTTCGTATCTTTCAACGGGTAAACCAAGCGGAATAATGGGAGCAACCTGAGATTGTAATATTTCGACTGAAAGGTGGACATAACACATTGTATCATGCTTCATTATTAGTCAGCAAGCGTACTAAATTTTCTTAGACTTTAATACCAAGTGATCGCAGGCCTTTTTTGTATTCTTCTTCGCTTTTGTTTTTATGGATAATGTATTTGAAGTTTTTACTGACATTTTTGAGAAGTGGAATTTCTTCTATACATTTCTTGTGCCATCTCTCAGCCGAGACGAAAGTGATGTTATCATCCAGAGCATAATAGAGGTACTCAAAGTCCCTGAGTACCTCTTGAGGTGATGAATTTTCTCGATTTTCAAGAAGGTACATAAACATCGTCAGATACAATCTTGTGGTAGTTAGTGCGTATGGAGCAAAGTTACTAATAGGTGGACAGCCTTCACTTCTGAATCTGTTGAAAATCTCGGTACGTTCACTACTTGTAACTGGTATGACGTAATCGTTGCATAAAAAATCTAACTCTAACTCGGGGTCATCGTGAAATGCACGGACAGTCCAATCGTAAGCTGCTTTTAGGGAATCTACCGTGAACGTTTTCTTGTATCTGTCCAGAAATTCTCTGGTTTCTGGAATTTTTTTATTCCCTATTCCTTTTGGAATTGGGGCATGAGAATTGTGCGGATGGTTTTGTTGAACTCCACAAGTGCTATGTTAAATTCTCGTAGAAATTTATTGTCAGGGATATCCTTATGGTTTATAGCTAAATCCATGAATTTTCGATCATCGCCACGAAGTACAGGTAGCATTTTTTTAATTTTGTCAGCGTTTGCTTTCATTCCTTGTACAGTACTGATAGACAATCTTACCATCTTTTCGCGTTCTTTATCTGACTCTTTATAGATTGAATTGATTGGTATCTTTGATCCGATCTTATAGCGATTAGATGGATATTCCACCAGCAAATCCATCTTTGCACGTTCCGCCCAATGTGGCACATTTACTGTATTCTCTAAGTTAAGTAAGGCATTCGGTTTGTCTAACCCATGTTGAGCATTCTCGATTAATAGGATTGGTGGATAGATGATTTTGTGCTTGGCATCTAATTCTTTACGTTGCTCCGAACTCAATAAAAGTAGAAATGACTTGTCCGAAAGTAGGAATTTACATTTGTTTTTTCTTTTTCTTCGCCTCATTTTGAGATTCCCTCCTTCCTCAGAATATCAACTATATCATACTTTGAAAGTCTTCTTGAATACAGAAAAACTTAGTCAGTACAGAGGACTAACCACTTTTGCGTCGATACTAATGAGAACCGATGCAAACGCATTACTATCAGCAAGGATGTCAACGACTGTACCAACTTCTCCCGCTTGTGATAATGTTCAGGTATGTCCTCAGTAAGCAACACGACACCAGTATTTTGATTTTCTCTTTCTTTATAGGTTTACTATTCATAGGTAGAATTTTAACACAAAATCGCAACGAATGTCAAGCGATATTCACTAAGATGGGAATCTAAATGTTTTGCCCCCATAAGCGTCAATATTAAGCAGATAAGACCGAAAGTTTTACTTCCTCATAGTCGCTTTCGGCTCGGCGAACTGTTTCCTGCGAGTCATATTCTAAGACTTCAAGTAGTGTGATCTTCAGTGTTTCAAGTAATTCTTCTCGTGTCTTTTCTTGACAAGTGACTCCGGACACTTCTTGTATCCAACCGATCCACCACTCACCGCGGCGTTGGATCTGTGCAGTATAGTACGCTTGCATAACAATCTCCTGTTGTGTAAATAGATTTAGCGTTATTGGTTTTTTTAAATATTATTCATCGTCCTCGTCTTCATCAAGATCAAAGGGTGAATCAAAGTTTATTGGTATTTTCCCCTCTTCTATTGACTGATTCAGTTCTTCAATGTCTTCATCAGTAAGGTGTGGTGGTTTTTCCATCGCTTTGATGAGACGTTGTGCAGCGGGGTTTTTCCTTGTTGCAGATCCCTGCATTGATTCTGATTCTGTCCAAGCGCGAAATTGCTGTATTGTATCAGGCGTCACTCTGACAGAAACAGCTATATGTGCAGCGAGTAGAATCTGACCGATTTTTTTCTTACCAGCTTCGCTGCTCTTACAGGCATTTCCTACTTTGGACACTGATCTTAAAGGAATATGCTCTATCTTTTCAAGCCACTGTGCTGAAAGTAGTCTTGCTAAACCTGTCAAGAAGGGATCTAACCATATTAAACTATCAACAAGATAAGTTGTAATGAGTGTATGTGCATGAAAAAGGTTCTCTGGACTTGTTTCGTTATTATGAACAACCTTTAACGCTGCTGTTACCCTTTCTTCAGGTTTAATATCTTGTGTTTTCATCACTTTTAGGGCGTTATTCTGATCTGCAGATAGAATTCTGTCAATCAGATTAAGAACAGTTGTCATATTTTCTTCTATAGATAACCCTGCAGAATTAGCACGCCATATAGACAAAATTGCTTGTGTATCTGCGCCTGCTGATAATTGAATAACAAGAGCTGCTACTAAAATAACAGTGATGCTCTCAACAGATGTGAAATTGGGCACGTTTTCGATAGGTATAAAGTCTATTCCCGCTTCTCTGTTACCTTTTCCACTTTGGAGGTGCTTTTGTATTGAGTTGCAAGCATTTGCCAATTGCTGTATACGTGCTGGGAGTTCATTTAGGGTTTCGTTTCTAAAGTCGTATTGTGCTTCAAGGATAGAAAGGATAAAGTTCAACATTGGATATTCTTCTCGATCTGTGGTTTGCAGCGCGTGTTGGAAAACTGTCGTCTCATGCCCAAATCTATACTCAATTTGTGCTAAAAAGAGCCAAGAGTATCCTATCGGAGAATCAGGTAAATCTAAAACTTTTTCGTTAGTCTCCTGATCACTACAGAAACCTGCAGCGGGTTCAGAAAGTTCTGAAGAGTTATCTTCAATCCCACACCATATCATCCATACCCATTTTATAGTGTACTCTAATCGTTTCTTTAAAGTGAAGTATCTGACATTTGTATTGTCTTGAGGAAGTTTCTCAAAATTCTGCAACGCCAGATGCAGCAGCTTTATGCAATTCAGCAAATTACCTGCTTTAAAGTAGGCAAATCCTGCATCTGCATACCCACTGATGTACCTTTCGGTGTTCTCAATCTTTTTAGTTTTATTAGCCCCCTCTTCAAAAAACGCAGCCGCTTTTTTCCAATCGTCCAAATTGGCTGCGCATATAGCAGCTCTTCTATACTCCTCTAATGGTCCTATGCCTGATTGTTCTGAAGGCGGATCCCATTTTCTGAGTATATTATCGTAAATATCGAGTGCGTTTTTGTAACGTTTTTGGTTAAGGTATACGACTGCCCGTGCTTCTTCTATCGTTGGTAAAGTACCGAGTTTTGATGTAATATCTTGAAGAATTTCATGAGCGGTATCTGGGTCGTTTAATTTTTCGTCATGTGTTATGGCTTTAATTCTTGCAGATGCAGCAGCGATATATGGAT
Organism: Candidatus Poribacteria bacterium; assembly: GCA_965205065.1. Lineage (GTDB taxonomy): Bacteria > Poribacteria > WGA-4E > WGA-4E > WGA-3G > MSPOR6. Next base: position 2,458,849 of record CBDBFT010000001.1, read on the forward strand.
AACCCCATGCAATAGTCTTTTCAATTACTTTATCAAAAGTTTCAAGACATCTTGACCAATTAGGATTTTCAAGTTTTTCCTCAGTTAACCAAACGCCATTATTCAAAAGCTGCGACTGTACGGTATCATTCTCAAAGTCAATCAATAATAACGTTCGAATTTTTGGATCAAGTTTATCCAGTGTATCAATAATTTCATTGAGGAAAACGGCGTCGATTTCTGGACGCATATAGATTAAACTGATATTTCTCAATATGATGCTGAAGCTAATATCCATCAGCATTTAGAATGGATATCGTTATGAAAATGCGATCTGTTATCTTAGATTCTGCTTGACTTTTTATGCATGAGAAGCCATGCTAAATAATAAAATACTATTTTTGTTTATTTGGAGGCAATCTCATGCCAGAATATGTTACCAAATCTCTTATGTTTTTTCAAACTCTTCTTTATTCAAACTTCCGTAGAATGACGTCTCAACTGTTGGAGGTCCTGCTTTTACTATCAACCAGTCATCTGTTTGGACTTTACAATCCGAATCAAGTATCGGATGCTTTAGCAATACCTAAAGCGAAACTATATCGTGTTCTAAAAGGATTCAGTCTTTATCAGTGGAGATGTCTATTGGTGCGTATCGGGTGTTCTATCGCACTACAGGAAATTGCAGATGTGGAATCAAAAAGTGATTCCACAAAATCTCGTAAACGCATCACTCTGAGTGTGGACGATACAAATGACCCTCGCTTCGGTAAATCGTTGTCCTTATGCTTCAACTGGTGGTCTAAAAAACAGAATAATGCCATAAAATGCCGAAATATCTTAGGTATCACTATCAAGATTGGTAAAATCGTTATTCCTCTCAACCTTCGTATTGTCAGTAAACAAGGGAGAAGCAATACAGATAAACCTTCCTGTTTTGTCGATATGCTCAAAGAGGTGTTAGATTTCTTTGATGCCGTAGGAATAGACCTTCGTAAGTATCCCATTACCTTTGATTCGTGGTATGGTAGTTCTAATCTCGTTGACATCTTGACTGAATTTGGGTTTACAAGTGTTGTCATTCACGGAAAAAGCAACTATAAGATGGATATTGATGGCAAATCGGAAAAACTATCAAAACATAAAAAACAGATAGAACTCAAAGAGAATAAATGGGGATGCTCTAAACCTCATTTTCGCACATCCGCTATAAGTCCGACATTTGGTGTACTGGTGCTTCTCTTCTTTTTGGATATGGGTAAAATCCGAACAATGATGGTGTTTGGAAAACCCTTACGATCTGCCGAAATACTCAATATATGGTCTCAACATCACGGTATTGAACAGTTCTGGCGATATCTGAAAACAGACCTAAAATTATCATCAATGAGCTTAAAAGGCTCACAAGGTGCTTATGCAAGTTTAGGCATAAAAGTATTGAGTTATCTCTTGATGCAGAATGTCAGTTGTTCTACGCGTAAGACATTTCATCAAATAAAACTTGAACTATCGGGAAAAAGAGACATGCTGTCTGAACTGAGATCGCATTTTCATGACGAAAAGACGAACAAACACTGATAAACATTGAGTTCGGAACAATATTGATAAATATCAGTTAAACTAAATAGGAAACTGAAAAAGTTTGATTCATCAATGTTTCTTTCTTTTAATTCTTCCAGGGGAATAAAGTATGATTTCCATACCTCTTTGTCCGTGTTTTTGATATCAATCATTTCTTTAAGATAACCCACCAACCTTCTGGCTGGAAGTTGCATCTGATCATTTTTTAGTATCTCTGTTGCTATCATTAGACGAGACAGCAAGTATGACTGTCGGGGTTCATAAGGTTTGGTTTCCTTATCCCAGATTTCAAGTATCTTTGGAACTAATTCTGACTTTACCTCAACTGCAATGCGATATTGCAATGACCGGAATAGTTGATTTAGAAAGGAGTCGCCAGGGAATAATTCTCCGGGTAGCTTTGTTTTAACATGAGTAATCCACGAGAATTCTTGGCATAGATTTTTCCAATCATCCTGTGGGGCAGTCATCAACGCATGCCTTACAGCAAAAAAGGCCACCTTGTTTTGTCCAAACATACTATGCGTTAGCACAGCCCATAAATCTGTCAGGGTTAGTTTCTTTGTTTTTTCCTTTGTTTTAAGGATAGCATTTGCAATTTGTGCATGAAGGCCTTTTACTTCACTTTCTGTCCAGACTCGATCAGCTGCTTTACGCAATAGAGGTGAGATTTTGTAGTATGTTTCATCAATTTGATCAATCCAAGGCCCAACTAATTGACTGAAAACATCTCCTGGGTAGGATATAGGTTCAGGAATTTCGGCAATGTTCTTTGCATAATCCTCACTAAATCCAAAAGACATGAGACTAAGTCTGTAGAGAAATTCTCGTTGATTTTCTGGTAAGTTCGTAAGTAATTGTCGCGCTGCCTCACGTTCTTCAACTACCTCATCGGGTGACTGCAAGATACCCTTGATTATATTTTGTTCATTCCAGCCTTCTGCCCGCAATCGAACTAACCAAGCGTGTACAAGTCTCGGATGCCCACCTGTATGTGCTTGAATTAATGCTGTCCAAGTCTCTGCGTCATCAGGTGGACACTCCATTTCTGCAGCAAATTGTTTTATTTCAGATTCAGTAAAGTTAGGAACATTGATGGTTACGGAAGATGATACGCCGAGGCTGCGGATGAGATTGAGCGGTGGTTTATGTTGACTTGTAATCAGCAATTTCGCGCCATGTTCCACTAATCTATAAATCACCATACCTAAAATCTCTTCATATTCTCGCAAGTGCTGAGGTTGTAAATTCAGATCGTCAAGAACGACGTTGATCTGTGCCGATTCATTACTTATTTCATTAGCAAGTTGCTGCAGGTATTGAAGAATCTGAAGTGAATTTTTATTTGTGAAATTCAACCAAAACCATGAACCGTTTAAATCTTCTGCAATCAATTTTGCAAGTGTAGTTTTTCCTTTCCCAGTTCCTCCTTGAATTACAACTACACCTTTTGATTGAAGGTCAGTTTGGATATTTTTGAGTAGTTCTGTCCTCTCTAATACATCAGGATAAAGCGGAGGTATATCAGTTTGTATTGGAGATTGAGATTGGATAGTAATCTCAGATGGATTCTCAATTAATGTTGCATTAATATGCTCAAGAATATGTGTTAAGTCCGGGATCTGTTGTGCCTGAATATGCTGCTGAATTGGAACCCTTATTGTTGTTTGCTCTTCAAATATTTCAAGAAAACGTTCTTTGTCAAGTTCACGGTTTTCCTTTTGTGTTGCAACCGTTAATGCTTCTTTGAGAAGATGATCAACGACTTTCTTCGTATAAGAAGGTGCAATCTTGTACTCATGACCGTGAGTAATCAGTTTTTTACTTATGGATTGTTCAACAGATCCAGCGGGTTTGCTGTCTGTTTCCCAAGTAATGGGTTCAATAAGTTGTTTATAAATCTCATCAGGATCTGCACGTGTGAGAAAATCTTTCACTTCTTCTGATATTTTATTTTCTCTCTGTAAGAATTCAGAAATGTTTGTGATAGCTGCCTCATTACCCGAACAACGTTGCCATAACTTTAGTCCCGGTTTATCCTTTCCAAATGGGTTTCCTTGTTCCATACCTATTTTGGAACATGTAAGAAAACGGTATTTGACACGTCGATCTGGATTGTCTGTCCGCAATTTCCAGAAGTTATTGATTGCATCAATAACTTCTTTAGATCTCAGCGTTATATTATGTTGTGTGTGTTTAACTTGCGTTACCGTAGCATCTCCCCCTGAAACTATATCAAAGTCTTCTGCACACTCTAAATATAATATTTCATCGTCAGCAAGGTTCAACCAAGCATCCACACTATGCCAGATTTGATAGAGGTATCCTTTTAACTGGGCATGTGCTTGACGCATTGGATCTGCATTTAATGGTTCATTTTGAAATACCCTGAGTTGAGAGGCAAGGAAACTGGTACACTTGTACATCTGCCCATTGTCATCGCTGAATTCTACCTCAAACGCTTCACCATCTGCAAGGATTTCAACAACTGTGCCGACCTCTCCACGTTTAAGATTATGCTCAGGTATATCCTCAGTAAGCGCGACGACATCCAGAAGTCTGATTTTGCCCTTTTCTTCAGGCAAGCTCTCCATGTGTGAGGTATCATCGGAAATTTTATCTTTCATGGTTTATCCTTACGAGTCAATGGAAACGCTGTTGTCAATTTTGGAATATCAGAATTAGTTTCAATTATCCAACCACTTCAAACTGTTGTAAAAAAGATACACGATTCAACAGACAAATTTTAACACAAGGTTGCTCCAGATGTCAATCAATTCGAAGTCTACAAAGAGGCACAATCTGGAAGAATGTGCTACGACGAAGTATTACATTTTTGACTACAAAGAAGCACAATCTAAGAGGATGTCTCTTATTGGTGAAGGTTAGGTAATCAGCAAACGATTCAGAAGAGGAGATCCTTTGTGGATAGCTCCTTGAGACACAAACTCAACATTCCGCGCAATCCGCGATGCCAAAATCTTTACGCATCCGTTTAGGTACATAGCACTCCGCTGGAGTGCAGGCCGTTGACAATCCTTTTTCTATAGACATATTGCTCCGCTGGAGCAAGGGTTTAGCGTTCCTTTTCTTATTTTTCTTAAGTGACAAAAACTTTACACACCTATAAACTAATGCCTTGAGAGCGTGCAGGTTGTCCCATGGATAATGAGGTTATCGTCTTATCCAGTTGGCGTTGCAGGATCGACTTTCATCTGTTTCAAAGGGTAGGTCAGGACGGTGAGGTGGTGGGCGAAGATGTGTTGAGATCATGGACGCGGAATTTCCAAGTCCTTGCAGATTTTCTGAGCGGTAATTCTATTAATCTCGGTGTGTCTCGGTATTGATACGCGGATGTTCAGCTCAGGATTCCACCATATTGTGTGATTACTACCTTCTCGAAGAAATTCGCATCCGTGATTTCTAAGATGCTTAAGCAAAACCCTACGTTTCATACATCAATTCTAACTTCCTCAAACCCACTTTCAGTTTGGTCCAATGCTCCCGGCACACCGAATTCCAACATGTCTGAAATCTTTACCGTTTCGGACTCGCTTTCTGTTCGGTGAGAAACTTCGTGCGGTTCATATTCAAGAATTTCGCGAAGCGTGATCTGTAGACTATCTAATAATTCATTTTTCGTTCGTTCTTGACACGTAACACCACGAACTTCTAATATCCACCCAATCCACCATCCTTCACTTTCTCGAATAAGTGCCGTATAGGTTTGCGTTGTTTCTTTAGATTTAAGTTCAGCGTTCAACCGTTTCTGAAACAATAAAAGGTCCGATTCGTAACTGCCATCCTCACGACTGCGTTCCCTGATAATCAATGAATGTTTCTCAATTAAATGAGGGTAAGATGTAACACAGATGACAGGCACCTTAATGGGCAAATTAGCTAATTCACGGACAATTCTATTTCCCCCGTCAGAATCATCACCCAACAACATGTTGATAATCGCGCCATTGTAGGAATTATCTATTATGTCCAAGGCACTCCAAGTATCCTCTACTATGTCAGCTTCAACGGTCAGATGGTATTTCTGATTGAAATCGTCTACTACCTTATTAAAATTCTGTTGTTCAACTTTTGCGTCTTCAACAAGCAAGATTTTCATCGTATTCATTTTTCATCCTCCATGAAATCTAAAATTCGCGATCCCATGATTGTCTTTCTGACTCGATATAAGCGTCAATTTCCTCAACGGTGCTTCCCCATGTTCCTTTCATTGAGCCGTTCATCTTGTGGATCAATTCTTTTTTTGTTTCGCGCGAAAGCTCATGAGACGTTTTTGAGGGGAGTCTGAGTTCGATCTCAATCTCTTGTCCTTCAGGAAGGTTAATCTTATTTAACGGTTCAATCACGCCATTTCTGTATGTGGCTTTTATCTTTTTTGTATTCACTACCTTTTAACTCCGATCTCTGCAATAATCTCATCTATTGTTTTTCCTCTGAGCTCTGCTAAAGCGATAATTGCTTCAAGACGTTTCAGATTCCGAGTGTCTAATTTGTTGACCAATGTCTGATATTCTGCAAGTTCGATTTCGGTTAAAGTTCCATATTCACATTTATGCCATAACTCTTGATACCGCTGCTGTTCTTTTTCCGGCAATTGCGAATTAACTTGGATAGTCGCTAAAAGGCAAACTTCCTCTTCGTCCATGTGTTCTTGTGTCCAGTCGTAGTTCTGATATTGTACGTTGTTTTGTGCCATCATATTCCTTCCCATATCATGTTCTCGTTGTCTCAGTGATTTTGACATACTCACCAAGCTAAAGCTCTGGTGATTCTTAGGTTTTATATCGGGATCATTTTTTGATTCCAAATACCTTTTACTGTTTCAATGTTCTTTGCCTCTTGTCCTGAACTTTTGCGAGGTCTTACTTGAACTCCGCAGTCGTTTTTTGTCTCGGTATGCCCTACCGCGACATTTCTCAAGTTGATTGCAGCATTGACATCTCTATCTATTGAGATACCACAACAGCCACATTGATATGTTCTTTCGGATAGGTCTAAGTCTCGCTTTTGGTGTCCACACCTACTGCAGGTTTTTGACGACGCAAAAAATTGGCCTGCTTCTTTGGGGATTATCCCGTGTGCTTCTGCTTTAGTTTTTAACATAGAAAGAAATCCGCCTAAGGCACTATCGGACAATGCCTTCGCTAACTTCCTATTTTTGAGCATATTGGACACTTTCAAAGTTTCAATACCAATGCCAGATGCACGACTAACTATATCTGTTGTCACTTTATGATGCGCATCGTCTCTAATACAGGCAATCTTGTAGTTCAGCCTTGCAACCTTAGCCTTTTGCTTATACCAGTTTTTAGATCCTTTGACGCGTTTGCTTAACCTGCGTTGACACCTTGCTAACTTCTTTTCGTATCGTTTCAAAGGTCTTGGATTCTCGTATTTACGACCATCTGAACAGGTTGCCAATGTATTTATACCAACATCAATGCCGATAACAGGGTGCGTTGAATTTTTATCAACTGCTATAGTGTCCTCTGTCTCAACAGTGATAGAGGCAAACCAGCGGTGTGCTGTCCTTGATATAGTAACACTGCTAATCTTACCTTCAAAACGAAGTCCTTCAAACATCTTTATCCAGCCAATTTTCGGTAATCTGATACGCTTGTCTTTTATTTCTGTTGATTGATTGGTAGATGAAAAGGAATCTCTGATGCCTTTCTTCTTAAATCTTGGAAACCTCGCTAACTTCTTGCCCCAGTTCGTTATGGCTGCACCTAAATGCTTATAGATACTTTGCTGTGAAACAACCTGATCCATATCAGCAGTCCAAGCATACTCTTTTTTGTAGACATTGAACCTTGCGTCTAAATCGCCAGCAGATAGATATTCACCTGTTTCCACATGGTGTTTTTTGAAATCTGCTAACGCTTGATTATACGCAAACCTTGCATATCCACATTGCTGTGCAAACCACTTACGCTGTTTATTGTTAGGATCTAATGCAATCTTATGGGTCCTTTTAGGCATATCTGACTCCTGATAGGTTGCTGACCCCCTTGTGTGAGGTGTGGTGGTCGCACAAACTACCACCACTGAGTCAGTCCTATTAGTATACCACACCACATTTTTAATGTCAAGCATTTGGTCTCCGTGTCTACATCACCGAGCTAAAGCTTCGGTGTCTTGACACGGAAGATTGATAACGTGAGTTTGATAATTGGAATATGGACTTCATTTTGCCTAAAATATCACTTGCATAGACCCGGTAGGTTCGGTTTCCTAACCGAACCTACCGGACTATCACAATATGGGTTGATCTTAGCCAGATCCCTCTTACTCCGTGCCAACTATGTTAACTGGCGTGTCCTCCGCGATTCAGACAACATATAGGCTAATAACTTTACACACCCCTTCCACTCTTCCACCCTTCCCATCTTCCATCCTTCCACCCTCTTCCCCCTTCCACCCTTCCCATCTTCCCCCCTTCCACTCTTCCATCCTTCCACCCTCTTCCCCCCTTCCACCCTTCCACTCTTCCATCCTTCCACCCTCTTCCACTCTTCCACGCCTCTCCTCTTCCACCCTTCCATCCTTCCACCCCTCTCCTCTTCCATCCTTCCAATCCTCCACTTTCCTCATTTTTAACTTGATTTCTGTATTTATATATGTTACAATACAATATAAGTTATTAAATGAATAACCAAAAGTTTATTTAAAAAGGTGTTGACAATGCTATTCTACAAAATGTCCAGAAACGATCATTATATCAGAAAAAATCCAATATTTTCATCCATATTTCAACATGCAGAGAATTTCGTACCAATGAAGAATTTTAAAATTTTGACTCTGTCAAAATACACGCTACAAAACCTTACTGTAACTAACGCCAAAGCCAATGTACCAAATCTTACCACGGTAAGACATTTCTTACCGTATGGTAAGATTTTGAAAGGAGACACACTACGAAATTACGGGATTTCCCCGCTAAATGTTGATCACAAAATACGTAAAATAAACGGGACAATTTGATTTGTCACGATTTGACAAATATTAAAATTCAAACAGGTAAAAAAACAGCCTACAACACCTTACACAGACTGGATTAACAGACAAGTGACTAAAAGTCACGGCTGTGACAAATTTGTCACGAATTCGTGACTTTTTTAGAAAACGAAATGTCAAGTAAAATCAACGAAAACACAAAAATGACAAAAACTTTACACACACATCTTTCTTTTGCTTGACATTCTGGCAAGAATCTGGTAAACTATAAATATTAATTAGGATTTCGCAAAAAACAATAATGGCAATCCTGTACCAATCCATTGGTGAAATGACAATGTCCTTGAATTTATTTGTACGCCAGAAAATTACTCTTCCGTTGATATTTCTCTTGGTATATTCTGCCATCATACCAATACAGTTGTCTGACTATGTACTATGCATTGGTGAAGATGGACACTTCAAAGTTGAATACATTGATCACGGTTGTTGCCACCACAATAGTATGCATGAACCTAACCTTACAGAAGCAGACTACTGTGGGGGATGTCTCGATTTACCGATTTTTGCTTGTATAAACACCGAAACAGCAATTATTATAGATGCAAAGAAACCTATCCTTTCCACTCTAATACCCATAATCTCACCGATTCCACTTGAAACGAATGTTTCTGCGATTTCACATACTAAATCGTTAACCCGCATTCCCCCTTTGATAGACCCTACGCTTAAATCCCTTAAAACCGTTACGCTGCTGATTTAATCCTACTGTTTTCCGTAAAGAATTCCTCCGATAAAAAACAGAACGTAGATTACCAATACATTGTAATAAGATATTATGTAAGTGGTTTGCTCGCTAAACATTTATCCTATTCAAAACCTACGTTATAGGTTCAAATGTCCCCTTCCTCACTTGCGGGGATAAAGGGATGTGTAATTACGGAATTCAAAACACAAAACTTACCGAATAAACCACTTAGATAGCCCAAGTTGCCACCTAATGTAGCACATTCTGTTAGATTGTGCCTACGAGGGCATAAACTGGAAGTGGACGCTACAATATTACCCAAAAGAGGGTGTTTTCAAGTCAAAGTCTTGATAGGTAGCAACTTGGGTTTACATAGTAACTTAGGTTATTTACAAAAAATTTGATTGTTGACTAAGGCAAAGTAAATTAAATCATACATCTAATGAATGAGGAGTAGGATACTTATGAGAATCAAATTGAGCGTTATCTGCCAAATGATCTGGATATGCATTTTTACATTTAATTTCTTAACATCTTATGTACTCGCTGACATAAATGAAGAAATCAAACTTGATGCAGCAATTAAGATGGCGATAAACGAAAACCCCGCACTCAATGTGATTAAAGAAAAAATTAAAGTTTCAAAAGCACAACTTGAAGGAATTGCATTACTGAGCAATCCTGATCTTGAATCTGAGTATGTTAGCGGTATACACGGTGAACAGATTGTTGAAATGACGAAGTCTTTTGAAATTGGTGGACAACGACGTCATAGAAAAAGAATTGCCAAGATGAATCTTGACAAAATTAATCTGGCACTCACACATGAATCACAAAAACTGACTAAATCTGTTAAACTTGCTTTTTATGAACTGATGATTATTCAAGAGAAGGTCAAGTTAGCAGAGGAGATTGTTAAACACAATCAACAGATGCTAAACATGGCAAGGCTGCAGTTTGAAACAGGAGACATATCAGTTACGCAGGTTTCACTTGCGAATATTCAACTGCAAACAGCAGTTCGGGAGACAAATACTTTAGAAAGTAATTTGCAGTTAGCACAGCTTAGATTGAACGGTTTGATGGGCGCACCACTTGATGCTAAACCGATTGTCAGTGCTATTATACCAGAAAAACTATCTAAAGAATTGGAACTTGAGGGGTTGAAGTTGCACGCGCTTGCAAATCGTGCGGACTTAATGTCCCGCCGTTTAGATGTCCAACTCACAGAAAGAACGCATCGTCTTGCAAAAAGTGCAAACTTACCTGACTTGACAATAGGGGGTAGTGCCGAACGTAGTCTTGGTCAACTGGGATATGGTGTGAAACTCTCGCTACAGCTACCTATATTTGATAGAAATCGCGCTGAGATAGATGCTGCAAAGGCACAATTGCAAGTTGATGCTGCAGACATTACTCATGCTGAAAAACAAATTACCAGCCAAGTCATCGCAGCATATATTACACTGAATGCAACCAAAAAAACACTTCAACTTTATGAAGGTGATCTGCTGAAACTACTCAATGAAAATTTAACGCTTACACGTGCTGCTTACGAATTAGGTGAGGTACAACTATTAGAAGTGCTACTTTTACAGACCGAATTCGTCAAAGCGCGTTTTGCTTATCTTGATGTACTTGAATCATATCATAAAGCCGTCGCTGAGCTTGAATCAGCTATCGGTACATCTATTGCGTTAGTGCCATAAGTGTGATGGCACTGATTGCGTGTACCAATCATTAAAGGAGAACAAAATGAAACGCTACATACATTTTACAATATCTGTTTTAGCAATATATCTGTTCGCTTCGAGTGGTCTGTTCTTGCCAAACTCAACAATAAAACTTGTTAGCGTAGCGGATGAACAAATTGATAGTGAAATAGATGAACATCATGAACATCATGAGGATGATGAACATCATGAGGATGATGAACATCATGAGGATGATGAACATCATGAGGATGATGAACATCATGAGGATGATGAACATCATGAGGATGATGAACATCATGAGGATGATGAACATCATGAGGATGATGAACATCATGAGGATGATGAACATGATCACGCCGCAGAAAATAGTGTGACGCTTACGGATAAAGCAAAAGCTAACATCGGTTTAAAAACTGCTGAAGCAGACATACGAACTATTGGTAAGGTAGTCCAAGTTACGGGAAATATCATTTCACACCCCGGTAAACGAGCGATCGTCACTCCAAGAATTGGCGGGATTGTCAAACATATTCATTTCAATCTCGGGGACACAGTGAAGAAAGGGGATGTATTGCTTGAATTGGAGAGTATAGACTTGCAATTAGCAGTTATTAATCTGATAGAAGCAGCACATCAAAAAAAGTCGTTGAATTCTACATCTGTAAAACAGAAATCAGTTTTTGCAAAACAGATACGTTTAGAACTACAGACACGCCAAATTGACTTTTTACAGTCTTTGAACGAACTACAAGAACAGAAAAGCGCATTTCAAAAACATCGGTCAATTGCCATCGTTAAGACAATATCTGTCCTTGAACAGATGCGTGTTGAATTAGTGAAATCTCATGTAGAACGCAATTTGCTTGAGGAAACACTTAAACGGATTAAATCTCTAACTGATTTGCACTTTTCTGCACAGAAAGAACTCATTACTAAGCAAGCGGAATACATTAAAGCAACTAACGTCTTTACAGGTACGAAACGCCAATTGCATCTACTTGGGATCAGTGAAGAGACGGTTGGTAAGATTCTGAGTGACGATGGGTCTACACCGATTATGACCTTACTGAATTCTGATAGCAAGATGTCAGATAAATTGTCTTCCAGTAAAGATAGTGACGTTCTGAAATATGTCACGCTGATAGACGAAGCAGCAGAACTCGTAGATGCAGAATCAGCCTACAAGTCTGCTGAAATTCGGGTTGAAGCAAACAAACACCGTGCTTTAGCGGTTGGTATCACTGCAACTCAACTGGAAACTCTCTCTAAGAAACGTAAAGTTGAATCGTTTGATGAATTATCTGCGGAAGAACTCATTGAAAAATATGCTCCTTTCATGACAAGTTCGGAGACGTTAGAGGCATTACTGCAAATAGAGGAAGCGCAACGTAACGCTGCTATTCAATTAGCGAAGGTGAGAAGTCAGCTTCAAGTGTACGGTATGACAGCGAAAGAGATAGATGGGATCATAGAATCAGGAAAACAACGATCACGATTCTACGTCACCGCACCAGCAGCAGGCCAGATCATCAAACAGGATGTAACGCTTGGGGCAACTGTAGATAAAAGTGATTCTCTATACGCAATACTTGATACGGATGTTGTCTGGGTTGAAAGTGAGGTTTATGAAGACACGCTCGCATTAGTCGCTGACAAATGGCAGGTCGGTCTTGTCGCGCGAATTCGTACCCCTGCTTATTCAGACAAGTTTTTCACTGGTAAGATTTCCCAAATTTCTGCCATCGTTAACCCAGAAAAACGCACAGTGTCTATCTGGACAGAGGTAGATAATTCGGAACACCAACTGAAACCTGGTATGTTTGCAGAACAAACCTTTGTTATAGAAGAATTGGACGATGTCTTAAGTGTACCGTTAAATGCTGTACTTGAAGACGGCGCAACACAGATTGTATTTGTTGAATCTGGGAACACTTATGTTAAACATGAAGTTGAAGTAGGTGTGAAGGACGATCAGCATATTGAAATCAAAGAAGGATTGTTAGCAGGCGAGAAAGTCGTGATTCAGGGCACGCATCAACTGATGAGAGCTGCAGCGGGTTCAGCAGTCGTGATTGACCCCCACGCAGGACATTCACATTAGTATCCATAAAAGGAGATAGATCAATGTGGTCAAAAATCACTGAAGTATCACTTAGGAACAGACTGCTGGTTATGATTGGTCTCATCACTTCAGCCATTATTGGCTTTAGGATGTTCCAAACTGCCCCAATTGATGTCTATCCTGACATCAATCCACCGCGTATCACTGTACTCACGGAAGCGCATGGATGGTCCCCCGAAGAGATGGAAACGCTTGTTACATTACCCATAGAAAGTTCAATGAACGGTGCCCCAGATGTGACCCGGGTTCGTTCATCTTCAGCTATCGGCTTGTCTCTTGTCTTTGTTGAGTTTGCATGGGGTATGGACATATTCCTTGCACGACAGATGGTATCTGAAAGACTATTACTTGTTGGCTCAAATTTACCGGAAGGTGTTGATACACCTATCATTTTACCAACCTCTTCACTCTTAGGGGAAATACTTGAATACGCGATCATTGATGAAACAGGGGAAGAACTTGATCCGATGGAACTCCGTGAAATAGCAGATTGGGTGATAAAGTATAGACTCCAATCGCAAGGAGGGATCGCAAATGTGATTAACATTGGGGGTTATGTAAGACGTTTTCAGGTCTTTGTTAATCCTGATAGGTTAGTCAGTTATGGTATCTCACTTGAAGACGTAGCACATGCACTGGAAAAGAGCAATGATAACGCTGCAGGCGGGTTTCTTATCAAGGATAGGCGTGAGTTGATGATTAGAGGATTGGGGCGGATTTCTTCTGTTACCGATATTGAGAATGTTGTGATTGATGTTAGAAAAAACAACATACCTATCCTCATAAAGGATGTTGCCTCAGTGAAAATTGGGTCTATTCCAGAAATCCGTCGGGGAGCGGGGAGTCGAAACGGCGAGGAAACTGTTTTAGGTAAGGTCGTCAAACAACCGGGAATAAATACACTTACACTTAGCGACAAAGTGACGGAAGAACTGGCTACATTGGAGAAATCACTGCATGAAGGCGTTAAGGTTGAAGTTGAATATGCCCAAGCAGACTTGATACGACGGGCTGTAGATACCGTCAAAGAAGCATTACGAGATGGTGCCATTCTGGTGGTAATTGTTTTAATAATTTTCCTATTCAACATTCGCACAGCACTGATTACACTCACCGCTATTCCGTTGTCGTTGATTATAGCGATTATTGTGTTACTCTGGCAGGGAGGTACACTTAACATCATGACACTTGCCGGTTTGGCTATCGCTGTAGGAATGGTTGTTGATGATGCAATTGTATATGTAGAGAACATCTTCCGAAGATTGCAAGAATATTTTCACCTACGAGAATTGGGGAATGAAACAGACGAAACACCGACACAAGTCGTAAACCGGGCAAGCGATGAGATGCGTGTTTCTATCGTATTCGCAACATTGATAATAATTCTGGTATTCTTACCACTCTTTAACCTAAGCGGAATTGAAGGAAGGATGTTCCGTCCTCTCGGTTTGGCAGTCGTAATTGCCATGGCCGCCTCATTACTTGTAGCTTTAACAGTAGTTCCGGTTTTGAGCGATTTACTATTGGGACGTGTAAAAGGAATACCTCTACAAGAGATGCATATAACTGAGAATAGAGGTTGGTCAACAAGGTTCCAGCGTTTATCTATTCCCTTTCGCAACCTATTAGTGAGATGGAGATTGTTCGTTGTTGCATTAGCACCAAAATCAGAAGTTGAATCGGCATTGACACTTCAACCTATTGTGATGTGGATCAAACGTGCCTATCGTCCGATTTTGTCATTGGTCATACGTTTACGATGGCTGGTCGTGACAGTTGCTCTCATATTGGTTTTCGTCACAATAGGAGCAATTCCGCGTTTAGGTCGAGAATTCTTGCCTGTTATGGACGAAGCGACTTTTACAATCAGTGTATATTCTCCACCCGGTACTTCACTGGGAGAATCTACACGGATCGGTCGCGAAATGGAGAGGAGATTGTTGGAGATTGAAGAGGTGACGAGTGTTAGTAGTCGGACCGGACGTGCTGGGGTTGATGAACACGCGCACGATGTGAATACACATGAGATCGTTGTCAATTTCATTCCGCCAGATGAACGTGAAAAGACACGCGAAGACTTACTCACAGAAGTCCGGGAACTGCTGTCTTCAAAAAACTTTCCGGGCGTGCAAGTCTCTGTCGGACAACCGATTCAACACCGACTTGACCATCTGTTGTCTGGCGTAAGTGCACAAGTTGCACTGAAACTGTTTGGTCCCGATCTTGATATATTAAGACAGAAAGCAGAAGAGATTAAAGCGGTGATGGCTGATATTGACGGAGTCGCGGATTTACAAGTTGAGCAACAGGCACAAATTGAACAACTTCAGATTAAAGTCAAACGGTATGAAGCAGCTCGATACGGTTTAAGTGTACAAGATGTAACACATTTCACAGAAGCTGCATTCAAAGGTGAAACTGTCAGTCAGGTTATTCAGGGACAACGTCAGTATGATCTTGTTGTTCGGATTGACCCAAGACGTGTAAGTACCGTCAATTCTATTGGGAATCTAAAACTACGAACTCCCACTGGAGCGTTTATTCCGTTGAAATTAGTTGCAGATGTTAGTTTGGGTTTCGGTCCGAATACTATCAACCGTGAGAATGTCTCTCGGAGAATCGTGATTCAGTGCAATGTACAAGATAAGGATCTCGGTAATTTTATTGATGAAGTAAAAAGAGAAATTGATGCACATGTTGATATACCAGAAGAGTATTTCCTCACTTATGGTGGTCAGTTTGAGAGTCAACAAAGAGCGCAAAATCGTATACTGATCCAAACAGGTTTTGTCTTTCTTGGAATATGTATCTTGCTATACCTTGCGATGGGTTCAATGAAGCTCTCAATCATGGTGATGTTCAATCTACCCCTTGCGTTAATAGGGGGTGTAGTAAGTGTTTTCCTCACAGGTGGGGTCTTGAGTATTCCGTCAATGGTAGGATTCATTCTACTTTTCGGTATTGCTGTACGAAACGGAATCATCTTAGTTTCACATATCAATGCACTCCGTTCAGAAGGTATGACGCTATATGATGCTGTGATGAAAGGCGCATCGGAGCGGATAAGTCCTGTACTCATGACAGCATTAACTACAGGTTTAGGGATGTTACCCCTTGCACTTGCACACGGTTCAGGTGCAGAACTTCAGAAACCGCTTGCAATTGTGATTAGTGGGGGTATGATTACTGCTACGTTCCTGACTCTGCTTGTCTTACCGGCGTTGTATTATCTCGTTGAGAAACGCAATACAGATGAAGCATAGTGGACAGTCCAGACTAAACTTGTGGGTATAAGTAATAGTCGGCTTGTGGAGTTCCCTCCTACCATAAGCAACCCATCGGTAGGAGCGATCTCCGAATCGCGACCTTTACCCGAATAATTAGAATGGACTATCTAATAGATTTTACAAACACTCAACGACCATACTGCTGCATCACCTGTCTCAACCGATCCAACGGAATCGCAGGCATGGTCCGACCATTACGTCCTGTCATAGTCGTTGCCATCGTCATAGAATTTATTACTGCTTCCTCAGTTGCTTCAATTGCAGCCTGAAAAAGTGAACTCAAACGTCTGTTGACCACCATATCAATTTGAAAAGTACCGCTCTCTGTATTACCCGGAAATACGTTAGCGGTAGAAAACGCAATCACGAACTCACCGCTGCTGTCTGTGCTTGGCGTACCTGTGCGTGCGAGTCCGTGTGTCGCACGCATCGCCAACTGTTTCAACTGACGATGCGACAAAGGGGCATCCGTTGCGATGACAATTATAAACGATCCATCCCTACCGGGTTTCACCTGATCCTCTGTCAATGCCTTACCGACAGGTACACCATCAATACGCAGCTGATGCCGTCTTCCACCGTTGGCGTTTACCAATACACCGACTTTCCAACCACCGCTGTCTTCTGGTAACACCCGCGAAGCAGTGCCGATACCCGCTTTGAACCCGTAGCTCCGCATACCTGTTCCACCACCGACACATCCCTCAGCTACCGGACCAGAAGATGCTTTTTCAATCGCTTCAATCGCATGTATCGGTTTGACATGGAGACCGCTTATGTCGTTCAATCCTCCATCATAGCATTCAGCAACAATAGGCAGAATAATATTGTCGTTAGGGTATCGCTTCACGATATATCGCACAACACCGTCGTGGACAGCACCAACACTTAACGTATTTGTCAGCAGAATTGGGGACTCGATCCATCCTGCCTGATTTATCCGAGCAATGCCAGTCGCTTCACCGTTGCCATGAATAGTATGCGCTGCACCAAAATATCGTCTCTTCCAGATATCATCATGGGGCAGGATAGCCGTAACACCGGTCCGGATAGCCTTCCCTTCGTTCAAGGTAACGTGTCCGACTTTAACTCCCGGCACATCCGTGATCGCGTTGTATTGACCTGTAGACAGCGAACCGATGCTGATACCGATGTCACGGGCCCGCATCCGCTGTTCTTCACTATCTTCTGTCCAAGAAAAACTCGCGAACTGTAATAGAAACACACAGATACTCAAAAAAGCAATGAATTTACACCGCGAACATAATGAGACGATCCATTCTTCTAACCTTCCCCTCTTCCATCTTTTCCATTCTTCCAATCTTCCCTTCTTCCATCCTTTGTATTCATTCATGCTTGAAGTTGCTCCTTATAAATCGTCCGGATATGGTTAAAAATTGCAATGTATGTAGGAGAACGATAATCCGGATACGTCCATTCCCACGGCTGAAAAGTCTTATGATAGTAACGGAGTGTCATCTCCGCATAGATACCATCCCGCAGATAGATACGATGTGCGTGGTCCTTGGTAGATGCAAGTACCAACTTTGCCAGACATACGTAACCAACATCTAAATTCACACGGCGTTGTGAGGTCTCTTCACGTGCATAATGCTGTTCTACCAGGTTCGTCAATAGTTTCTTATCTGATAAAGTTCCCGCATCAATTAGTTTCTCAAAACTGATAAACTGCCTTTTTAGGTCTATACCCATTTCGTTTTCGTAGTAATCAGTGCTGTCAAACGTCAAAAGTTCGCTGGTATAGTCAATAGGACCGAAATGCTCAGACAATTCCTGATAGACTGTTGACAAAATAGAAGGTTCACCCGTTAAAACACCGATAATTGCTTTGACAGGAAATTGTTTTAATAGCGTCTTCATAACCTGAAAAATCGTCTAAATATACCGAATGCAAATTTAAATGGGAAATTTACAAAATATTATGCATTTTTCCTTGACAATCTTATGAAACTTGATGTATAATTCTACGTTACGCCAAGAAGTAATAAAGGTAGAAGTTATATAAAGTGTACATGTATGTAGTTTTTCTCACTTTACAATAGAAGTATATAACTTCTTTAAGAAATAGGCAAATGTTTTTGCATTAAATAAAGGTGTTCATGGTAGTTCAGTGTAGCACCCAAATTAGTCTCAACGTTTTCTTGCTGCACCTAACAAAATGTAGTGTCTTGCAAGTGGGTTTTTTGCGTCCACACCTGCCAGTACCTAAGAAAACTGAACTGTCATGTTCAAAATGTGAATCTATCCGCTAATGACCGACTCGGTTATAGCAGTCGAATCGCGAAACCTTCAACCCATCAGCGACCCGCGCAAGGTGAATAATCTTATGCCAGATAAAACAAAAAGTAATGGTAAAAGTAAGGGAAGTGCAGCAGCATTAAGACCACGTCAATCCTTTGCCAAAACCCCTTCAGTTCTTGAATTGCCCGACTTAATTGAGACCCAAAAAAAATCATACTCAGCATTTATGCAACGGGATATTGAGGATGGTCAACAACGAGAGTCAAAAGGACTTCAGGCTTTATTCGAGGAGGTCTTTCCAATTTATGACTTTAAAGAAACGACGAGCCTCGAATTCGTCAGCTACACACTTAGCGCACCAACACACGATCTGTCTGACTGTGAATCCCGAGGACTCAACTATCAGATGCGTCTACAAGCACGTCTAATGTGTGTTGAACGAGAAAAAGATGAAGATACAGAACAGACTAAAGTTTTAGACATCACAGAATCTGACGTCTATCTCGGAGACATCCCGCTAATGACTGAAAATGGCACGTTTATTATCAACGGATCAGAACGGGTCATAGTCAACCAATTACAGAGATCTCCAGGTGTCATCTTTCTTGACAAATCACATGCAACAAGTGCACAGAAACTACCTACCGGACAAATCATACCCTATAGAGGGGCATGGATAGAGTTTGAATTTGATTCAAAGGACTGCATTCACGTCCGATTAGACCGGAAAAAGAAAATACTCGCAACCGTTCTCTTACGGGCACTCGGATGGGAAACAGATGAGGAAATACTAAAACTCTTTAGTCGTACTGAAACTATTCCCATGAAAGAAGATGTTGTCGGACGTGTCATCGCTAAAACTATTGTCAATGAAGAAACGGGTGACGTGCTGCTTGAAGCAAATACAAAACTGTCTGAATTAGAATATGACAGACTCACAGATGCGAAAGTCGCAGAAGTTGAAGTATTGGTAGATTCCGACGAACAGGAACTCCGATATCTACGAAATACACTTTCACGTGATACAGTAAAAGCTTATGGCGGAGGCACATTGAAAGAAGGCGCAATGATTGAAATTTTTCGCAACCTTCGACCTGGTGATTCCCCAACACGAGAAGCCGCAATGGCAAGTCTGGAACGGCTCTTTTTTGATGGCGCACGATACGATTTAGACACTGTGGGAAGATACAAATGCAACTCAAAATTTGGGGATATGCCTATCTATCTTGATGAATCTGGAGAGATGCCATCTGAAGATGTACGAACACTTCGCAAAGAGGATATCGCCGCTACGCTGCAATACCTTATGGACATACGAAATGGACATAGAGACGTAGATGATTTAGACCATCTCGGTAATCGACGTGTACGGGTCATCGGAGAACTTCTCGAAAATCAGTTCCGGATTGCACTGCTACAGATGCGTCGGGCAGCACGAGAAAAGTTGAGCACGACTACAGATGCACAATTGAAGAACCCAAAGAATCTTGTTAATCCAAAACCTCTGATGATGGCACTGCGAGAGTTTTTCGGATCCAACCAGCTCTCACAATTCATGCAACAGATCAACCCTTTAGATGAACTCACTCACAAACGGCGTATCTCAGCTATCGGACCGGGCGGACTCCATCGGGATCGGGCAACGGCAGCGGTTCGTGATGTCCATCGTACACACTATGGACGCGTCTGTCCGTTAGAAACACCTGAAGGTCCCTCAATCGGTCTTATCGTCTCATTAGCAACATTTGCACGTGTTAATCCGTACGGATTCTTAGAAACGCCTTATAGAGCAATACGCAATGGTAAGATAACCAAAAACGTAGAATATCTAACAGCAGATGCAGAGGACAGATACCACATTGCACCAGCAGACGCAATCAAGTCAAACGATAAACCTAAAACACTACGAAGTCGCAAAGGTGAAGAAGTACTTGAACGCGACCTGAATGATATTGAATATATCGGTATTGCACCACAACAGATCGTAGGCGTCTCCGCTGCACTCGTCCCATTCTTAGAACATGAAGACGCTAACAGAGCACTCATGGGAGCAAACCACCAACGACAAGCAGTACCCCTCATCAGACCTGAAGCACCCTGGGTCGGAACAGGTATGGAACATCGCGCCGCACGTGACGCAAATGCAATGGTCATTGCACAGAGAGGTGGAGTCGTATCCAGTGTTGACGCAGAAGAAATCCTAATCCGTACAGGACAAGCTCTCCACCTCGAAGAAGGTGAACACGGATTCAGTGAAATGGGATACGATGTCTACAAATTGAAAAACTTCAAACGCAGCAACAGCGGGACATGCATACATCAACGTCCACGCGTAAATATCGGAGATGTAGTTGACGCAGGAGATGTCATCGCTGATGGAACAGCTACCGAAGGTGGAGAACTTGCACTCGGCAGAAATATACTCTGTGCATATATGCCCTGGGGCGGACATAACTTTGAAGACTCCATACTTATCAGCGAATCGCTTATCAAGAACGATACATTTACATCAGTTCATATTGAGGAGTTTGAAGTTACAGCAAGGCAAACCAAAATGGGAGATGAAGAGATCACCAAAGATATTCCCAACATGTCCGCACGAAGTCTTGCACAGCTTGATGATGAAGGTATCATACGAGTCGGTAGTGTGGTCGGAACAGGAAGTATCCTTGTCGGGAAAATTTCACCGAAAGGAGAGAGTGAATATGGACCCGAAGAGAAACTACTTCGCGCTATCTTCGGTGAAAAAGTTAAAGAGGTTAAAGACGCTTCCGCTTATACACGTCCCGGCGTAGAAGGTGTGGTCATTGATGTTAAGGTATTCTCACGACAAGCGACACCTGATAGTGAAAGAACCGCATGGCGACAAGACGCACTACGCAAACAAATTGAGCAGACATGGCTTGAAAAACGCGAACAGGTCTCCGAACGGATGACCGAAGAATTACGTGAAACGTTGACTAACAAAGAACTTGCGTATCCCACTACCTTCAAAAGCGATCCAGATACCACAGATGTAGACAGCACTGATGCACCTGAACAGTTAAAAGCAGGAGAAGTGTTGACCCGAGAATATCTGGATGAACTTTCACAAAGTCAACTTGAATCGCTCCAAATTACGGATGATACAGCCATGAGCTACATTAAAAGCCTTCAGGAAATTGCTTCCGGTCGCATCACAGATTATACAAAGGATAAAGATGAAGCACTGGAAAAACTTGATGCTGGCGAAGAACTCAAACCAGGTGTCTTGAAACTCGTCAAAGTTTATGTAGCAAGTCGTCGTCCTATCTCAATCGGAGATAAAATGGCAGGACGTTACGGTAACAAAGGCGTCGTGGCGAAAATCCTACCCGAAGAAGACATGCCATACCTACCCGATGGATCACCGGTTGATATCGTTCTTAATCCGCTCGGTGTACCATCACGTATGAACGTTGGTCAAATCCTTGAAATTCATTTAGGTTTGGCTTGCAAGGAACACGGATTGCACATCGCATCACCCGTATTTGATGGTGCAACAGAGGCAGAAGTCTTTGAAATGTTGGACGATACAGATTTGCCCGAAAACGTCAAAAAAACCGGTAAAAGTGTCCTCTACGACGGACGAACAGGGGATCCGTTCGGACAAGAAGTTACTGTAGGCTACGTCTATTTCCTTAAACTGAACCACCTCGTCGCTGATAAGATGCATGCCCGTTCTACAGGACCCTATTCCTTAGTAACACAACAACCGCTTGGTGGTAAAGCACAGCACGGTGGACAACGACTTGGAGAGATGGAAGTTTGGGCACTTGAAGCTTACGGCGCAGCACACACACTTCAAGAAATGTTAACAATCAAGTCTGACGATGTCAAAGGTAGAACCAAAATTTACGAATCTATCGTGAAGGGACAAAGTCCAATGAAACCAGGAACACCTGAATCTTTCAACGTACTCGTCAGAGAACTACAAAGCCTCGGTTTAAATGTTGAACTCACTGAAGGAGACCCCTCAGATATCGATTCAGCACAGCAAGGACTACACGACATCGGTTTCCCACTCCTACACACAGTGGAAACAGTTGAACCTATAGATGAAGAACCGCCTCTGAAACTGGCATGGAACACAGACGATACCGATTAGTGGATAGTCCAGACTAAATAAGTAGGTCGGGTAGAGGAACGAAACCCGACACATCATGACGAATCCCAAACGTGTATTCTTCCAAGTGCATTTGGCGTTGATTTGGTCACGCGATGATTATGTCTATCATGTCGGGTTTTGCATCGCTTTATCCGACCTACAAGTTTAACTTTTACCAAAAATAACAACTATAAAATAACAACTATAAGAGGAGTTAGAAATGAAAAATGTAGTTCTCATATTCGTTTTGCTATTACTCGTTGGCTTCTTAACGCAGCTGATGCTATCTGCTAATGCTGAGGAAGGTCTTGTTGCGTATTGGAATTTCAACGAAGGTAATGGCGACACCGCAAGTGATTCAAGTGATAACGGACACGATGGAACTTTGATGGGTGACCCACAATGGACTGATGGAAAGTTCGGGGGTGCGCTTGAATTTGATCAGGCAGGCGATGAAGTCTACGTGCCTTACCATGAAAACCTTAATCAAGAAGAAACATTCACCATCAGCGCATGGGCAAACGTGGCAGTTGGGAGCAGTGGACATCGTGCTGTCGTTTCTTGTCGTGATGATTTTCCCCAACGCGGGTATATCTTATATGCAGAACCACCCCCCGGCAATACATGGCTTTTTATCGTTGGCATTGGCGGAGGATGGGACCATATTCGGGGACCCGTTGTAAAACTTGGTGAATGGGAACATGTTGCTGGTGTCTATGCCGATAACACTATGAAGTTTTATGTCAACGGAGAACTTGTAGGAGAAAAAGACGCTGAAATCAGCATTAATCCAGGACAAGAATTCCTTATCGGTGCAGGCGCGAATGAACGACCTAATCATGAATACCTTTTCAAAGGCAAGATTGATGAAGTCATGCTCTATAACCGTGAACTGAATAAAGATGAGATCGGACGTGTGATGGAACTCGGGGGAGAAAGGTTTTTAACTGTTGAACCAGTTGGTAAACTTGCCATAACTTGGGGACAACTCAAAGCTGAATAGTAGGTTTTGTAGATAGTAGCACTGCCACGGTTGTGAGAATTTCCGCACAGTGCACCATAATAAATAATTCTCATAGCATAACTACTATAGAAGGAGTTAGAAATGAAAAATATAGTTTTTACATTCATTTTACTGTTCGTTGTTAGTCTTATGACACAACCGGTCTTATCTGCAGATGTTGAACACGGGCTTGTGGCACATTGGACACTCAACGAAGGCTCAGGTGACACAGCGAAAGATGTGACCGGCAACGGACACGATGGAACGTTGATAGGTGACCCGCAATGGACTGATGGAAAATTCGGGGGTGCCATCGATTTTGATCAAGCAGGTGATGAGGTCAATGTACCCTTCAATGCAGATCTCAATTCAGACACCTTCACCGTCAGCGCATGGGCAAACGTGGCAGATGGGAGCGGTGGACATCGCTCTGTCGTTTCTTGTCGCGATGACTTTCCTCAACGCGGGTATATCTTTTATGCATTGCCTGACAATAAATGGGCTTATATCATTGGCAAAGGTGCCGGATGGGATCATATCATCGGTCCCGATGTGAATCTGGGTGAATGGGATCATATTGCCGGTGTCTATGCCGATGGCAAAATGGCGTTTTATGTCAATGGTGAACTTGCCGGAGAAAAAGATGCTGAAATTAGTCTCAATACAGCACAGGAACTTCTCATCGGTGCTGGCGCGAATGAACGGAATACTCATGACTATCTTTACAAAGGCAAGATAGATGATGTGCGAGTCTATAACCGTGCCTTGAACGCAGACGACATTGCTGCGGTCATGTCAGGTGAACTGACTGCTGTTGAACCAGCTGGCAAACTTGCTACCACCTGGGCAAAACTTAAAGCAAAAAAATAAAACG
Source organism: Candidatus Poribacteria bacterium (assembly GCA_965205065.1). Lineage (GTDB taxonomy): Bacteria > Poribacteria > WGA-4E > WGA-4E > WGA-3G > MSPOR6. The sequence continues at coordinate 2,483,524 of CBDBFT010000001.1, forward strand.
GAGGGACAGCACAGCAATGTCCTATAAGTAGAGCGAAGCGAAACCCGCACAATGCTAAACGCGCTCTGACGAATACGCTTTCGGTATTCGTCATGATGTGGCGGGTTTCGTTCCTCTACCTGACCAACTTATTTTGTCTGGACTATCCACATGTTAAAAAACAGTTTTCAGTATTCAGATTTCAAATTAGGTGAACACTGATAACTGATAACTAAACGTTGAATACCGAACATCAATAACTATTCTCCCACAATCACTAAAGGAGCAAGAAAATGGCAAACAATGAACAGCAATTTAATCGTATATCTATCAGCATCGCCTCACCTGAACAGATAAGAGAATGGGCAAAACGGACATCCTGTAAGAATAGGAATCCCGCAAACGATTCTTGGTCATGTCCCGAAAAGGATACATGTGACTGTGGAGAAATCAAAAAAGCGGAGACGATTAACTACCGAAGTTTTCGTCCCGAACACCAAGGACTATTCTGTGAAGCTACATTCGGACCACAGAAAGATTTTGAATGCAGTTGTGGAAAATACAAGCGGATTAAACACAAAGGACTAATCTGTGATCAGTGTGGTGTTGAAGTAACAAAGTCACAAGTCCGTCGGGAAAGACTCGGATACATCAAACTTGCAACGCCTGTCTCACATATCTGGTTCTTTAAAGGTATCCCATCGCGTATCGGGACGTTCCTTGAACTCGCATCACGCCAAGTAGAACGGGTGCTCTACTTTGAAGCGTTTATTGTGACAGAAGTCACCGATGAAAATTGTGAGTTGAACGAGAAAGACATACTCACTGAAGCCGAAATGAGCAATAAGATGCAGGAGCATCCAGGGGCATTCAAAGCTGGAACTGGAGCAGAAGCAATTCAAGAACTTCTACGCAAAATAAGCCTCCCAGATGATGTTGAAAAACTTACTGAAGAACTGGAAGCAACATCAAGTAGACAGAAGAAAATGAAACTGTCAAAGCAACTCAGGATGGTGGCTGGGTTCAATAAAACACAGATGCAACCTGAATGGATGATACTTGATGTGCTGCCTGTCATTAGTCCTGACCTGCGTCCTCTGGTCTCGTTGGAAGGTGGTAGATTCGCAACAAGTGACCTCAACGATCTGTATCGTCGCGTCATTAACCGTAACAATCGCTTACAGAAACTTATTGACTTAAGGTCTCCCGAAGTTATCCTCAGAAATGAAAAACGGATGCTTCAGGAATCTGTTGACGCATTCTTGGACAACGGCAGACATGGACGACAAGTTACTGGACCAGGTAAACGCGCACTCAAATCCTTGTCCGATATTCTTAGGGGTAAAGTCGGACGCTTCCGACAAAACCTACTCGGAAAACGCGTTGATTATTCCGGTAGAAGTGTGATCGTCGTTGGTCCCGAACTTGAGCTTCATCAGTGTGGTCTGCCGAAATTGATGGCTGTTGAACTATATAAACCTTTCATTATTGAAAAGTTATTGGCAGCCGGACATGTCCAAACCATCAAACGCGGTAAACACATGACCGAACACGTCACAGCCGATTCTCCTGTCTGGGAAGCGTTAGAAGAAGTAATCGCTGACCACCCCGTACTACTCAATCGTCCACCGACACTCCACCGACTCGGTATTCAGGCGTTTATGCCTGTGCTCGTTGAAGGTAAATCCATCCGAATACCACCACTTGTCTGTAAAGCGTTCAACGCGGATTTTGATGGTGACCAAATGGCTGTTCATGTGCCACTCTCTATTGAAGCACGTACAGAAGCCAAGATGTTACTACTCAGTAGCGGGAACATTCTCAAACCTTCACACGGTGAACCGATTACAGTGCCAGAACTTGATATGGTCTTAGGCGCAAGTTTCCTAACAAAGGCGTTACCAGAACATCAACAAAGAGCAGAACTACTTCATGCTGCTTATGCAGAAAATGGAGATGATGGGAAGAAGGGGGCAATCTTCGCAACTTTAGAAAGCGAACCCTGGGCGAAACGACGCTTCACGTCTCCTGACCAGATAACCCACGCACACGGATGCGGCACCCTAAAACTTCATGACTCTGTGCTACTCTTTTTTGAAGAACACAGCGAACCGATCCTCACAACCGTTGGACGCGTGATATTTAACGAAGTACTGCCTTTTACAAATGGCACATCTTCTCTGAGATGGACAGATCAAATTACCGGACTTGAATTGCCCTTCTTTAATGAAGAAGCACGCGGTAGACGACTGTCACAACTTGTAAAACGTTGTTTCAACGAACTCGGCACAGCAGAGACTGTATCTTTGCTGGACCGGATGCAGAAACTCAGCTTTGAATACGCAACACGCAGCGGTATCTCTCCCGGTATCCAAGACTACTTGATACCACCGGAAAAAGACAACATCCTCAATGAAGCAAGGAAACAGATTGAACAGTTAGACATGCAGAAAAACCTTGAAGCAGAGGAATTAGAGAATGAGAAAATTCGAATCTGGTATGACACTGTCCCAAAAATTGAAGATACACTCTTTGATATGCTTCCTGAAACTGAAACGTATCTGATAGAACAGGATGAAGAGGTAAAAGGTTTCAGTCCTGTGCATCTGATGGCTGATAGTGGCGCGCGTGCTCGCAAAAATCCATTTATTCAGATCAGCGCAATTGTCGGATTGAAGTCTAAGCAGAGTGGAGAAATTCTATCCACACCTATTCAATCCTCTTATCGAGAAGGATTAGATGTACTTGACTACTTCACCTCAACCTACGGTTCCCGTAAAGGGTTAGTTGATACTGCGATGAAAACTGCTGCATCAGGATACCTTACGCGTAAACTCGTTGATGTCGCACAAGATGTCATGATTACAGAAGAGGATTGTGGAACAACACACGGCATCCTGAAATTCTCAACAAGTGCAGGCGCAATCGGCTTTAAAATTAGTGGTCGTGTTGCAGTTGAACCTGTCCTCCATCCTGAAACGGGGGAAACTATGGTGGAAAGTAATACATTGATTACACCACAGATGGCACAAATAATAGAGGATGCTAAAGTTCCCAGCGTAAGGGTCCGATCCATACTTACTTGTGAAGCAGAGAAAGGCGCATGTGCACAATGCTACGGTGCCGACCTAACATCAGGACAACGAGTCAATGTCGGTGAGGCAATCGGTATTATCGCAGCACAATCCATCGGTGAACCCGGCACACAGTTGACGATGCGGACATTCCATACGGGGGGTGTCGTTGAAGATATGAGTGAACGACTCGCACGTAAAATCCTTGCTAAAGATACAGGCACAGTCCGATTCCGTGACTATATTCCCGGTAGAACTGTCAGAGAAGAAAATGGACTCTGGATTGCACAACAGGTCGCTGAACACCTTGATCAACCAAAATACAAGATCAAAACAGTACAGCACCCCGAATGTAAGCTACAACCCGATGAATTCCTCACCGAAAAACAGTATCAAGAATACCTTGAGAAGTTCCTCGGATTTGAGGTAGAACCTATCTCATACCAAATTACAGCGGTAAATCATCCAGATGCAGTTGAAGCAAACGGAGAGACAGATGCACCACTGAACGTAGGACAACCCCTTACAGAACAGGAATACCATAAGTTATCGCATAAGTATTCCTTATTCCGATGCTCGGAAGCACACTATCGTGTGGAAACCGTGAAACATCCAGGTACCTCCCTAAAGCCAGGAACACGATTGACTGAAAGTGAAGCAGAAACATGGCGTGCCGAAATCCGACCCTTCGCCGGTGAATGGGTATACCAAACCAAAGCGGGGGACATACTTACCGAAACTGAATATAAAGAAGAATACAGTAAGATGCAGGATGACATTCCACCGCAATACCGAATTCAGGAGGTAACCCATGACGACTGTCCATTTAAGGTCGGTGACATACTCTCACAAGAAGATGAAAGTCAATACCACCTGGAACTCAGTGAACCGGTTTACATAGTAGAGGAAGTGAGTGAAGGTGTAGACTTAACACTCAAGCAAGAGTTGACAGCGAATGAATACAAACGTGCCCAAGAAGAGAATAAAGCCTTTGAAGTTCAACGTCCCCCAACCCCCATCTGTCGGGTCTTGGAAGTAAATCATCCAGAGTGTCCGCTAAAACCTGGAGAAATCATTGATATTGATAACTTGCAGACACTTCGGGTTAAATTTAGCGGCGTAACAGCTGATAGGCTTAAATTCCGAGTCACTGCTGTACATCACGCAGATTGTGATTTAGATTCAGGCACACTACTCACTGAAAATGAGAAAAAGGCAGTGGCAAAAACATATCCCGGTTTTGAGGTCAATGTCATGAAAAATGACAGTGCTTTTGAGGTAGAACGACTCTACCGCATCGCCGCTGTACATCATGACGACTTCCCCGTTGCTATCGGTGAACACATCACACAATCCGAATCGAGTCGGTACCGAAGAAGCCATAGAGGGTTTGACTATGAAAAACTCTACATTCATACCCCCGAAGATAGTCAAGAAGAGAAAGTCATGACTGAAAGGGAACACAAAGCACTCGTCAAAGATCACAGAGAAACTGACACACCCTTACCTGAAACCAAATTGGTGTATCATATCCTTGAAGTGCATCATGATGAATGTGAACTTACTCCCGGACAGCAGATCGATGAAACCGAATACAAACGCGTACAACGACTCTACAAGGGATTTGATACCGAGAGGGTATTCAAGGTGACAGAAGTCATCTCAAAGGAAGTTGATGTTAAGGTCGACGAGATACTGGATGAGGATGCCTATAAGGAAAAATCTGCATTAACTTCAAAGAACAATTATGAGGTTACCAAGATTATACACCCAAGTTGTCCGCTTAAGGTCGGAGAAGAATTAAAAGACTGGGAATATGCATCCGCTCTTGAACAATACCCAGGTGTAGAAGTTGATGGTCTGGAAGAACGATTCAGAATCGATATAGAAACTTCAAGCGGGGCAAGAGTTTCACACCTTATACCGAACGGTTATTCCGGTTCACTCAAACCGGGAGAAGAGGTGAAAGCACAGCAAGCTTTGGCAGAATTGCACGAGAAAACGACCAACCTTGACATCGTTGCTGGTATTCCAAGAGTGACTGGACTTTTTGAGGCACGGGCTCCAAAACGTCAAGACGCTGCCGAAATTGCTGAGATTGGTGGAACTGTACAACTCACGGGACAAAAAGCTGGCGTGCCTCAATATAGGATTGTAGATGGACAAACAAAGAGTCGCCTCTATGCCATCCCAGATGAGAAACGACGTGTTGATGAGGGGGACAAGGTCGAAGCAGGACAACCCCTGACAGATGGATACCTAAATCCACACGACATCCTTGCCATCGGCAGGACGACTATTAACGGACACTCAATAGAAGGTGAAGAGGCTGTCTGGACATATCTCGTTGATGAAGTACAGACCGTCTATGAAACAAACAGTATCAACGACAAACACGTTGAAGTCATCATCCGACAGATGCTTCAAAAAATACGGATCCTGAACGTCGGTGATACAGAGTTCTACGCAAATGATGAAGTGCCCCGACACAGATTCCACGCTGAAAATAGACGCGTTGAAGAAGAGGGGGGAACACCTGCAACCGGAAAACCGGTCTTACAGAGTATTAGCAAAGCATCGCTGAGTACCGAAAGTTTCATCTCCGCAGCCAGTTTCCAAGAAACGCGGAAAGTACTCTCGGATGCCGCCGTTGAAGGACAGACTGATATGTTAACAGGTTTAAAAGAAAATGTGATACTCGGACGACTCATACCCGCAGGAACAGGATTCTCTGAATGGCGTGAACTCGATGTAACCAGCGACGCCATTACCAACCTTGAACCGGAAGAACTGCCAGAATTTGAGGAACTTGCAGAACCACTCTCGGACGCCGTTGAAGGCTAATGGACAGTCCAAGTTAAACTTGTAGGTCGGGTAGAGCGAAGCGAAACCTGACCTTATACCACTATAAATTAGGCACTATCATCTCACTCGGAACAACGAGTTCATCAAACTCCTCAGCTGTCAACACGCCATCTTCAACCGCAACTTCACGAAGTGTTGATCCATCCCTATGTGCCTTCTGTGCAAGTTTTGCCGCAGCATCGTAACCTATACGGGGTGTCAAGGCTGTAACCAACATCAATGATGCTTCTAAATAACTATCAATAGCAGACCTATTCGCTTCAATCCCAACTACGCAATGTTCGCGGAACGCATCACATGCATCCGATAGCAACCGAATAGACTGCAAACAGTTGAAAGCGATCACAGGCATAAAGACGTTCAGTTCAAAATTTCCCGCACTCCCAGCCAAAGAGATGGTTGTATCATTTCCGATCACCTGTGCACAGACCATCGTCATAGCTTCACACTGCGTCGGATTGACTTTCCCGGGCATGATGGAGCTTCCCGGTTCGTTTTCCGGAAGAATCAATTCCCCTATACCGCATCGGGGTCCGCTGCCTAACCAGCGGATATCGTTGGCAATTTTATACAGCGCACAAGCAAGCCGTTTCATCGCACCACTCGCGGATACGAGTGCATCGCGGCTCCCTAACGCTTCAAATTTATTCGGTGCACTCACAAACGGATGTCCTGTCCGGGCAGCAATACGAAAAGCAACTGCATCTGCATAATCAGGATGTGTATTTAAACCTGTTCCAACAGCTGTCCCACCAATCGGAAGTTCATACAGATGTGTTAATGTATCTCTAATCGCCTCTTGTGCATGCGCCACTTGATGTACATATCCGCTAAATACCTGTCCCAACGTTAAAGGTGTAGCATCCATCAAATGTGTACGACCTGTCTTGACGATATCTGAAAAATCGTGTGCTTTATTCTCCAACGCACCTTGCAACGCTCTTGCAGCAGGTAACAACCGTTCAACACACTCCGTCACAACTGAAACGTGTATAGCTGTCGGGAAAACATCGTTCGTAGACTGTGAGCGATTCACATGGTCATTCGGATGAACAGGAGATTTCACACCCCGTTTCTCTCCAGCAAGTTCATTTGCACGGTTTGCAATCACCTCATTAATATTCATGTGTGTCTGTGTTCCGCTGCCTGTTTGCCAAATCCTGAGTGGAAACTGATCGGCAAGTTTTCCCTCAGCGACTTCATCCGCAGCGCGACAGATAAGGTCTGCTATTTCAGGTGTAATACTATCCAGTTCTGCATTGACCGTCGCCGCTGCATGTTTAATTATCGCAAGCGAGCGAATGAAAATAGGTGGGAAACGTTCGTTACCAATATTGAAATTCCTATAGGCTCGTTGTGTCTGTGCTCCCCAATATGCATTTTCAGGAACTGGAACCTCACCCAAACTATCTTTTTCTAATCGTGTTTTCATCAAATTCCTCTTCTATCAAAAAATATATCTTCCTTCATATGTGTATCAAAGCACTATTCACAAGGGATGTCTTCTTCTGAATCGTTTGCTAATTGCCCAGAAAACTAAATAACCTTGATGATTAATTTTCTTGAGTTTTCTCTTCAAAGTTGAATTTTCTCAAAGAAAAATTTGTCCACACCTCATCTAAATTATCACCTTCACTTGAAGAACCACCATACGATCCAACCTTATAATCCACGCTTGTGGCAGAGCTAAATTTGTGTGCTATCTCAAAGATATGTTTGGCATGACGAGAATGTTTAGGATCATTAACACGACATCTTAATATGTCCGGTGGATCTGAATGCTGTTCATCATACACCAAATAAGGGTAATCCATTAGTATGTCTTTTAGTTTGTGTAAGGAACAATTATTAAATTCCTTGGTAGTACATTCATCATCATGTATGAAATGAGCAGTGTCAGAGTAAAGAGTATCTAAATTTAGGTGTTTCCTAACAATAGTAGCAATTTCTCCAGCTGCATTACTTAGAGTTTCCTCAAGTTCTTCTCTGGAAAGATCCTCTAATTGATCATCCCTGAGAGTTGCAATAAATATACCTTTACTCAAATCCATCGGCAACACTTCTTTTTGTTCTATACCATTGCGAGCATACCGAACATGTCCGAAGAAAGTTGGACCGAAACCCTGCACATTTAGTATTTCCATTCGGAGGAACTTAATAGAATTAATGACGGATGTTTCTTTCAAGTCAATAATCCGTTTCTCAAATCTGATCATGATAACGACTCCTTTGGAGTTATGAATCTATTTTTATCAACTCTACATCAAAACGTTTCTTGACACATGATGGAGGAATATGACCATAGACCAAAATCTCAGCGTCTCGCAGTGTGTTAACTAACGACTTTAACTGAGGTGTGAGATTAGGGGGACATTTCTCACCCGGTCCCGGTGGTTTGGGTAGTCTGCCTACCTGATAATCTAACATTCTTTCCGGATCAACTATCCCTAACAGAAAATTCGGAAGTCCATTATGTTGATAGAAGGAAGAACTTTCTTGAATTTCAGCTTGGCTAAGATCCTGTAAACTCAGTGCTACTTCTCTAATTGGATCAAATAACTTTAAGTCTGAAGATAAAGGTTTGCCAATCTCTATTGCATATACATAACCTGGATTATTTTTTGTAGGGATAATGTCTGCAGTTCCACCTCTCATTGCATAATTCCACGCTACTGCATAAGAACGTGTGAGTGAAATATAGGGACTGTTGTGTGTTCCTGAGGCTATATGGTGTATCAATGCTTCAGTTGAAGGATTTGCTTCTGGTGCCCTTGCTGTAAAGCCTAATTGACGAGCGTCGTTAGCATGCCAATGTGTTCCAACACCTGCCCCTTTATAAAATGTTGCCATATACAGATTGAAATAGAATTACTTGGATCTGCCGGAACTACCAATGCCTATTTATTTAATGTCCTTAATCGAGAGTTTAATGCCATTTTCATTGTATATTAAATGTGAGTATAGTTTATCATGTTTGCAGCAAAGTTTCAATAGCTTAAATAACGATATTCCACCATTTGCTTCCATCCTTCCATCCGCTCTTCCACCCTTTCCCCCTTCCAACCTTCCACCCTTTGCTTCCATCCTTCCATCCTTCCATCCTTCCATCCTTCCATCCTTCCAACCTTCTATCCTTCCAACCTTCCAACCTTCCAACCTTCTATCCTTCCACCCTTTGCTTCCATCCTTCCACCCTTCCATTCTTCCATTCTTCCACCCTTCCATTCTTCCACCCTTCCATCCCTCCACCCTTCCACCCTTCCATCCTTCCATCCTTTTCTTCCATCCTTTTCTTCCCCCCTTCCATCCTTCCATTCTTTTCTTCCACCCTTCCATCCTTCCACCCTTCCATCCTTCCACCCTTCCATCCTTTCTTCCAACCTTCTTACTCCCGCCGCAATCTTGACAGAAACGCAAACAGTAGGATTATTACACCCACACCACATAAAATACCGATCCACGAAGGTAAACCGCTTGCTGCAGGTAGATAACCACACATTAAAGCAATCACAGCTACAGTAAGAGCATAAGGCATCTGTGTTCTCACATGATGCATCGGATCACAACTACTGACAATCGCACTAAGTATCGTTGTATCGGAGATCGGAGAACAGTGATCACCAAAGATCGCACCATCCAAAACAGCACCGAGACATAGAATAGTCGTAATCCCGTAAGTATTGTTATCAAGTAAGAAAGCAACAGGAATCGCAGTCGGTATCAGAATTGCCATCGTACCCCAACTTGTACCAGTGGCAAAAGAGGTAAGAGATGCTACAATAAACACAAGCGCAGGGAACCATAATGGAGAAACTATATCGCTGAGAATTGATGCAATATACTGTCCCGTCATAAGATTATCACAACTGGCTTTAATCCCCCAAGCACATAGAATGATACCAAGTGGTAACAGTGTCCCTGTTAATCCACCCTTGACTGCTTTCCAAATAGCTGACAGAGACATCCTTGAGAAGACTAATCCACAGACAATCGCAGCAACAAAGGAAATAATCGCAGCTGACGCAAGTACTTTCACATTTTCCGCTTCTGCTAAAGCGTCTCTCCATGACGTCAGTGAATAAATGGGACCTGATCCTTTACCATCTATCCACAATCCCCCAAGAATCAGACTAAACAGGAGTGTGAGCGGGATCACTGAAGAGAGTATCTGAATTCTGTTCTGTCCATCAGCTATTTCTGTGGCAATTCCACCCATTACTTTCGCGTCGTCAGCAGAGACATTGCCGGTATTTCGTGAACGCAGTTGCGCGCGCCGCATCGGACCAAAGTCCCGACCACTAACACTATTAATCAGAACAAAAAGGATAGTTAATATACAGTAGAATCGAAAAGGAAGCGCATCAAAGAACATTGAATATCCATCGCTCACTAAACCGATGTTCTCTGCAACAGAGTTGAACAACCCTACCTCATAACCTATCCAGGTACTCACAAAGGCAAGACCAGCAATAGGAGCACTTGTAGAATCTACGATATATGCCAGCTTTTCACGACTAACCTTGTAACGATCCGTGATTGGACGCATCGTAGGTCCAACAAGCATCGCATTACTATAATCTCCTATGAAGATAAGTGTTCCCATCAAACCCGTGATAAACTGTGTTGAACGAGGTCCTCGGGCAAAATGCGATAATATAGTTATCGCACTTGCAATACCGCCAGAAGCAATAACCACGGATATCATAGACATCATAAAAAGGACAAAAAGGATTACCCATATATTGAAAAGATCAATCCCATCATTACCGACAGTTACTGCACGCGCAAACCAGACAACTTCAGATACAAATGACGTTAAAGAAACCTCATCTTGAAACCAAGACAAAATGATTCCTGCACCAACTGCAACGCCAAGACTCAAGAACAACCGCGTTGTCATAACTGCTAATGTGATAGCAATCAAAGGGGGTATGACACTATACCACCAGACAACTTTGCCTTCATCTGATATAATACTCGGCAACTGCCACATCAGCATGATGCTTATAATGATGAACAGAGGAACACAAATCAGTGCTTTATGTTTAAAATTCAAACATGCCTCCAACATATAAAAAAGGAGATTTTGAAGATACAGTTGATTCTCCATAAAATAGCACACAAATAAAAAAAAGACAAGATATTTTAACTTTACACACACGCCACTTTTCACACCCCTAAGGCCAGAGGTATTCAATTGTCGTTTAAATTGCATGTACTCAGATATGTTTCTTCTGTAGGAGGGAACTCCGATTCCCGACTAAACGCTTTTATAGTCGGCTTGCGGAGTTCCCTCCTACAGAAGAGGAGTTGTTATGTTAATTGGATTATATTTGTAAGAAACAGCGAAAACGCGACAATTGAATGACTCTGCCCCTAAGGCAGAAACTGCTTGCAATATAATGAACTTTAGTGTAAAATACACATCAAGAACGAAAAGTCAGGAGAAGTTTCAATGCTTAAAGCAGGATTTATAGGTGCTGGTGGAAGAGCGCAAGGGGCACATTATCCAAGTGTAAATCGGCTTGATGATGATGTTGAAATGTGCGCAGCATGTGAACTTGATGAAGGAAAACTTGCACAAGTCGCACAAAAATACGAATTTCCACAGACCTTTACCGACCATCGGAAGATGTTGGATACTTTGGATTTAGATGTCGTCTATTGCATCATGAACGAAAAATGGTTACTGCAACCCGCATTAGATTGTCTAAATGCTGGTAAACATCTCTTTATTGAAAAACCACCAGGGGCAAATAGTGATGAAACACAACAATTATTAGAAACGGCAATCGCCAATGATGTCTACTGTATGGTCGGATTTCAGCGGAGATTTGCAGCCGTTACACAAGAAGCAATCCGTAGAGTTTCCCATAAAGGTCCCGTTTCATTAGCTGTCACAACTTTTAATAAACAGATTTTAGGAGGTACACGAGAATTTACGACAACGCTTTGGAATGATGTGTGTCATGTTGTAGACCTTCTGCGTTTTATGGCGGGAGGTGAACATGTTGAGGTAACCGCACACCGTGACGCCTTTAAGTCGGAAGTGCGTAACTTCTATACTGCCTTTGTTCGTTTTGACAATAATGCCACTGGCGTAGTTTTTGGGAATAGAGCATCCGGTGGACGCGTACTCAGATCTGAATTGCACGGAGTCGGAATCGGATGTTATATGAAAATCCCCGAAGAAATCGAAATATACGAGGACAACAATAGAAGTGTGATGGGCGGTTGGGAAGTTGATGGTGTAGACCAGAACGATTCACCCAGTTACGAAGGCGCATTAACGATGCATCGTCATTTTGTTGATTGTGTTAGAAACAGAGAAGTTCCACTCACAGACGTGCGCGATGTCATTCATTCTATGGATCTCGTTGACCAGATTGAAGGTGTCTTACCAGAATAATACTGAGGTAAATGTATGAACAAAATGTCATTGATAACTTATATCGTAGCTGCGTGTATGATGGCAGCTCTAACTATACCAACAGCAATAGCGGAGAAAAATGTGGAAGAACCGAAAGAACTTACAATAGGTATGATCGCACCAGATTTTAAACTGAAAGACGAAACAGGAACTGAACGCACCCTGAAAGAATTTCTCGGAAAGAAAAATGTCGTCCTTGCATTTTATCCCAAAGACTTTACCGGAGGATGAACAGCTGAACTAAAGTCGCTCCGGGATAAATTGAGCGAAATAGAAAAACAAGAGACAACGCTACTCGGTATTAGTGTTGACTCTGTTGAATCTCACAAAAAGTTTGTTGATGAAAATCAATTCGGATTTGCACTGTTAGCTGATACAACGTTCAATGTAAGCAAAGAATACAGTGGTATCATGGAGAGATTTAATGCATCGAAACGCGTTACTTTTGTAATTGACAAGGCGGGGTACATTAGAAGTATAGATAAAAAGGTTAATTTCAATACACATGGTGAAGATGTCGTAAAGACCCTAAAACGTGTCCTGCCAAAAATAAAGGTTGGTGAAGACGCACCCGATTTTATTGCTGTAGATAGCGAAGGGAAAAAACATCAACTGAGCAAATTACGTGAAAAGAAAAACGTAGTCTTAGCATTTTATCCACGAGATTTCGGACGTGGCTGAACGGCTCAAGTATGCTCACTCCGTGATGAGTCGAGTGGATTTGCAAACCATGATGTTCAAGTCTTCGGGATAACAGTGAATGATGAAGAATCTCATCGGAAATTCTCAGAGCAGAATAAACTGAACTTCCCACTTCTCGTAGATACGCAGAGAAACCTTGCATTGCTATACGGTGCAGCTAAAAAACCGACTGTTGAAAGATTGAAGAGAATCACGATCATTATAGATAAGAGCGGAAAAATTGTTAAAATTGACAAAGAGGTTAACCCAAGTACCCACGGTACAGATCTGATAGATTTCTTCAAAAACAGTGAGACTACCGAAAATAATTAATGAAACAAAAGAATTCTTCAGCGATACAAGCTCGGATTGCTTTATGTATTTCTGTGTTTTTTAGTCCGTTCATTGTACCGATTGTTACTGCTGTCTTTGTTGTCAAAAAACATGCAAGTTCATCACATGAAGTATACCTTTGGGTCGCTGTCATTGCAGTTTTTGTAACGATCTTACCTATTCTATCAGTTCTTCTTCTGTTTCGTTTATCGAAAGTTAGCAATATTCATCTACATGACAAAGATGAACGTTTATTGCCACTCTGTATCACATGTCTCAGTATGGTATTAGGTGCAATAGTTCTATACAACATTGGTGCAAGTTGGAAAATCGTTTGGGTATGTTTAGCATTTATTGTTAACAGTGTCGTCTTCTCGATTATTACACCTTTTTGGAAAATCAGTTTTCATACCAGTGTTGCAACAGGATGTATACTTGTCTTAGTATTGCTGCTAAATGTGAAATTGGTATGGTTATTTTTGGTTATTCCAATCATAACCTGGGCACGCATATACAGGAAACGACATACACTCCTACAGACGCTTGCTGGAACCGTAGTGGCTACAATAAACACTATGCTGTTTTACATCATTCTACCGTTCTAAGCACCACCATCACTCACGCGCGACTCTCACGAAGTCGATACTATCAATACCAGCATCTTTAGCGGTATCCATCACGCGGATTACTTGTTCATGATACACATCTCGTTGCGCCATGATAATTAATCAAGCTAATCTGCAATTACAATTTTCATGTTGACAACATTATCACCTAATTTGTCAACTTGCGCTTTCAACGCTTTTGACAATGCTTTCTTTTTCGGATCATCGCTATTTTCCCATTCTGCAATTAACTTTATTAATTCTTCCTTAGAACCAACGTTGATTTCATGACCAGGTACATTTATATTTGGCACTAAATTGGTATGATCATGTGGACCAAAAGTGATACCCTCTGGTATTTTGCCAGCAGAACGTACATCAATATCAGGTTTTTCTTCTGCTTGTTGCTTACTTTTTTTCACGTTATAATCATTTGAATGATCTTCAACAAACTCAGGACGTCTATTCATATATTCAGATTTTTTATTATCTGGATTGAATTCGGCGTCAACTCCAGTTGTTTCATCATCAGAGGAATGTTGAACAGAGTCCTTCTTCCCCTTTTGTGCTTCAGATAATCGTTTCTGCTTCTGTTGTGCAATTGCATCTTTGATGTTTTTATCCACCTGAGCTTTTTCTGATTCAGTCAAAGGATTATACCTTTTCTCAGCTGTCTGATTTATACTATTCTGATATCTCACAAAAATGAATACTGAGATAGCAGAAAGGACGACTCCCAGTATGATGATAGAATACAAATTGAAAATAGACTTAATTGACATCACATTTCTCCTTTATTTAATAGCGAAACATAGAATTCGTTTAAAACTGATCTGCTCACAAAAAACCGTTCAATGACAATTCATTACCCATCGTGCCAGGAAGTGCCCTGATACTTTAAAGTTACACCATACTTATCATAGTGTTCCACAAATCACCTATCGGACTGAAAGCAATGCCTACAACATCCGACTCATGACCGGCTAAGACATCTTTCTCCTCACCCGTATCGGCATACCAGAGACGGATTGTGTCATCTACACTACCGCTCGCGATAATCGTGCCGTTTGGACTGTATGCCACACATGTCATTGACCTTGACAATTGTTATATTATGCGTTAGAATTATAAAACAAAAACAGGTAAGGTTGAAAGGAGGTGACAATTGTGGAATTGACAGAATTAAGTAATAGTCCTGACACTGTAGTTGTGGCTGATGTTCCCCATCCATATTTGTATACAATATTTGAACTAAGTGAAAAATACATGAAGCGCGGGTTCAATGACAGTCAGTTGAATGCGTTTAAAACAGCTTGTCTTGAGAATATTCGTGGCAACAGAGATTCAACAATAAAGCAGTTTATCAAGGCATACTATGATTTTGTAAAGAAAAAATATCAAGAACAATATAAGAATGCCGATCCTGCACTAAATCGGGACATTTTCTCAGAGCCCGATAGACCGAAACTCTTATGGGGTAACTGTCTGGAGTTTTTAAAACGGATGGATAGCGAGAGTATTCAATTGATGGTTACTTCTCCACCATACTATAATGCGCGAGATTATTCACAGTGGGAAACACTGGATGACTATTTGGACGATATGTCAGAAATTATCAAGGAATGTTATAGAGTGCTTGACAACCATCGTCCATTTGTATTCAATATTGGAGATATATTCGATAATGACAACAGACATACTAAATCCACTTGGGGAAAACGGCGCATACCATTAGGTGCATATTTTACTATGATATTTGAGGAACACGGTTTTCAATTTGTTGACGACTTTATCTGGGACAAAGGTGAAGTCCAGACTCAACGTCATAAGAATGGAAACAGACCATATCCCTTGTATCAGTATCCTGTAAACTGTTACGAACATATATTTGTTTTTTACAAACATCGGTTAGACGAAACACTATATCCTTGTCCTGTATGCGGATGTTTGAAGATTAACGGCAATGCATATTCTGGAGTAGGAGTCAAGTCATGGGAATGTAAGAATTTAGACTGCTTTAAGCGATCAGCTGCCAATCGTGGCAAACGCTTTTCAGCACGAACACACTTGATGACCGGATTGCAACGAACACATAATCTCGTTGATGCAAATTTGTTGAAAAAGTGGCGTCGGGATGTAGTCAGAATTCCGCCTGTGATAAAAATAAACAGCAAAGGGGAAAATAAACTTGGCCATACTGCTCCCTTCCCAAGTGAAATTCCAGAATATGCAGTTAAAGTGTTCACCGGTAAACAAGAATCTGTGCTTGATCCTTTTGCAGGTTCATTTACGACCACAGCGGAATCCTTACGTTTAGGACGAAATAGCATTGGAATTGAACTGAATAGAACTTTGTTTAGAGATACAGTACTGAACAGATTCCCAGGTTTGCTGCTAAAGCAACCGAAAGAGGTAGAAAGTGAATGGATCTAATGGAGATAAGCGAGTAATCGGTCTTTACGGTGAGATGCGTTTAGCAATGGAATTACATAAACGTGGATGGCAGGTTTATAGTGCCTATATTGACGAAAAATACGATTTTGTAATTCTTAAGAGTTACTGTGAAAACTGTAAAGATTTCAGGGATGCATTCACTCGTGAAGAAACCTATATAAATAGAAAAGGAGAAGAGAAAAAAGGCAAATCAGTAACGCAGTTGTGTCAAACTTGCCAACAAGATAGTCTCAAGATGCTTGTCAGATTCATTCAAGTGAAAACATCAGAGGGGAAACCAGGAAAGACTACAAAAGCAGGTGAAGAAGTCAAAAAGTATAGTTTCCATGCAAAAATCCGATACCACTTAGCAGATTCCAGGGTATTTTATGCTTGGATACAAGTCTGGGATGAAGATAACGTTAATTACTATATATTCAAAACGGAGGATGTTGCACTTTTTGATGACTTACAATTAGCATCTTATCAAATAACCGACAATCAGAAAACGACGCTAAGAATAAACGAAGATGGAAAAGTACTAACTGACGGGAAAAAATATGATTACAGTGCGTTTGAAGATTTTCACAATAATTTTAAATGTCTGGAAGAGATTATTGATGGCGATGATTGGAAGTAAGCACAAGAACCTACCTATAACAATTCCACACTATTGATCCTCAACTTTTTTTTAAACCTTTCTCCCAGATATGCTACTCTATTATAAAACCAACACAGGGTAGTAGCGATGTCAAAAGACGTTAAATCACAAAAACACCTAACAGATGAAGAACTTATCCGCCTCGTCCAAAAAAGAGATCAGGAAGCATTTGCTGAACTCATCAACCGATACACACCACGCATGTGGCATGTGATCCACGCAAATTCACGACAACACCAAGACGCAGAAGAGATACAGACAGACTTATGGATGGCAGTCTGGAAAAATATCAGAAACCTCAGAAACATAGAGAGTTTCGGCGCATGGCTACACCGAATTGCTTACAACGCTTGTAAACGCTATTACACTGTAGGACGACAATCGCGAAATGAAATCCCACACGAGTCCTCCGTGATAGCTGAACAGTTAGACGAACACGCAGCAGCACGATATAGAGAGTTCCAACTGATAGCGGACATCAAAGAAGCGGTGTATCACCTGCCACACAAGTTGCGTTCAATAGCAAGGTTGTTCTACTTGGAATCGTGGCAGATCAACGAGATCGCATCCGAATTAGACATACCGATAGGAACAGTTAAAACAAAATTAAGAGAAACCAGAGCAATACTACGGAAGGAATTTGACCCCGCACCATTAACAGCGAAAATAAGAGGAACAACAATGAAATCAGAACCTGTTCAGCCAAAGAGAATCATAGAGAAAGTAAAGGAAACCGTAAAACCTGCAATCTTCAACGTTGATCCCAACGATCCAACCGCAGACAATTGGAAATTACCCGATGGCGTCTACGCAAAATTTGGTAAAGGTGAAGTCAAGTCAACTAAACTGTCACCAGATGGGGTCCATTTTGCTGTCGGAACTACATCCGGATTGTGGTGGTATGATGTCAACACAATGCGACCGATCTCTTTATGGGATAATCCGCAAGGTTTTGTCTCCAACATAGACTTCTCTCCTGATGGCAAGTTGGTCATACTCGTTACGAAACATGCAACGATCAACGTAATGGATGTCGCAAGCAGAGAATGTGTGTTAGAAATAGAGGAACAGAGTAGATATACTGGATTAGCCTGTTCGTCAAATGGGGAATGGCTTGCGACTGCTGATAACGAAGGACACATCAGAGTCTTGGACCTTCACACAGGTAGACACATCACACAGATCGCTCTTGGAGACAATAAGTATTTTTCTGATCTTACATTCACCCCAGATGGAGCAGGACTTGCGTCAATGGTTTGGAATCACAAAGAACGCTCAGATGAGAAAGTATGTCTGAATCCTGATGACGAACTACCACAAATCTATGTGTGGGAACCGAAAACGGGAAAACCACTTGTTAAGTTCTCAGGTGACACCTTTGCCATTTCACCTGACAGTCGTCTTATAGCAGGTAGCTCAACTGATGGCACATTGCGATATGATGAACTTCTATATTCCGATATCGCTGTTTGGGATATTTCCAGCAGTGAACAGATAGCATACTTTACCGAACACGATGATGAGATTCGATCAATTGTGTTTTCTCCTTGTGGAAAATACATTGCATCAAGCGACGATATTCTGCTGGAATGGGAAATCGCTACAGGTTCTGTCCAGAACGTTGTTCCCAATTTGGACGAACCTTTCTATGCAAACAACGGACAGCTATACGGTATCAGAGACGTAACAAAACCCGATGGGTATGGGGTTGATGTATGGAATGTTGAGGCTAACGAAAGCGTGCTTGAAGTCCTATCAGGGGTTGGAGGGTATTGGTTTGCTATCGATTTAGCAAAGGCATACACAGACCTGCTTGCAGATGGAGTTAACGAAAGTAAGAACACCAAGACAGCAGATGAAATACCGTATTACGAGGTGGTCCGTGAACGTCATTTCTTCTATAACAGTAATGCCCCGGTCTGGATAGACGACCACACGCTTGTGTCAGATTGTTGGGACGGTATCGTCCTGTTGGATGTTGATAATAGGTCTATTATAGAACATCAGTTTATTAATGACTTTATAGGTGATTATGTTGTAATGCCTTCAGGAGAGATAATCGTTCTTCACTGTCATAATGATCATCGCACTAAGGTATGGCGGCTTCGGACACCCGAAAAACATATCACTGAAATCCCTGTCCCTGAGGACCTATTTGAAAGGAGCTGTGGTCCACGGTTCTCACCTAAGGGAGATCAGATTGCATGTGGAAGTGACACAGGTGACGTGTATCTATGGAATATTGACGATCCCGAGAATCCATCAGTGCTGAAGGGGCATAAGGGCGATATCTATTCGGTTATGTTTTCACCGGATGGACAAAGACTCATCAGTAAAGATAATGATAAGACAGTGCTTTTCTGGGATTTAGAGACGTGTCAAGAAATAGACAGGTCGTCTGTAGGCATGTGTTTTTTCTTCTCTCCGTGCGGTGGTATGATCGCTGCTTATTTGAAAACCGAGATCCGCATTCTAAATGCACACACGTTCACGACACTGCAGACCATCCCGCTCCCTAAACCTAACTGTGATGGCGTTACGTTTGCATTCACACATTGTGGTCAATACCTTGCTGGCGCATTGTGGTATCAGACAGAACAAGATATAGTGTGTATTTGGGAAGTTGAGACGGGTAAAGAGGTCACAGTTTTGTCTGGTCAATCCGACATAGTGGCATTTCTCGCCTATTCTCCGAACGGTAAATTACTTTCTGGCAGCTGCATAGATGGGACCATAGTGTTGTGGGACGTGTCGTAAACATCTATGTGCTACAAAGAGGCACAATCTAACAGAATGTGCTACAAGGGAAACAAACTGGAAAGTTTGTGCTACAAAGAGGCACAATCTAACAGAATGTGCTACAGCCCTGGTCTTGGGAATCGCAAAATTGACGTCTGTGGCAGAATACGCTTTTGGTATTCTGCATTGATTGTCAAATAACTTTACACACACCATATAATTATTGTTGCAATTCGGTTTGCAATGTGATATACTATTAAGTAACCGATTTGAAAGTGCCAGCAGCACTTCGCAACAAGGAGGAACTGGTGGACTTAACGCTGTCTTGCGTTTTGAGGAGACCCAGGTATCTTAATGAATAAAGAACTAACCCACACACTCGATTCCATAATTGATATGCAAGATGAGAAACAATCAGTTGAAAACTCAACTGAAACTACACACGAAGATGTAAACGAAACGGAAACAGAGGCAGAAGTTGATACAACTACTGATGATGCTGAAACAGAGCTGCCGGAATCCGAAGAACACGAATCTGAGCAAGATGATTCTACTGATGAAGTAGAAGATACTGCTGAAACCGAAGAAGCAACCGAAAGCGATACATCGGAAAAATCCCAGCACGCTACAGATACTGAGAGCGATACATCAGAAACTGAACCTGATGAAAGTGAAACAACTCTGACCGCTGAAACCACTTCTGCCGAAACCATGTCAGAAGATCACGAACAATCTAACGAAGTTGAGAGTGATACATCAGAAACTGAACCCGCTGTAACTACCCCTTCTGATGACGAATCTGAGGTATCGGCATCCGATACTGAGGAAGTATCCACGACTGAAGAACCCGCAATTGAGACAGAAGAAGAAGAACAAGCTACCACAATGAGCCAAGAATCTCTTGAGGAAGCTTATGATAACTCAATGAAAGCCTTCACAGATGGTGAGATCGTTAAAGGCACTGTCGTTGATGTAAGTCGTGATGAAGTTATGATAGATATCGGCTTTAAATCTGAAGGGTATATTCCAGCTGCCGAGTTTGACTCTGGTGAAGATTCAATGCCTATGGTACAAGTAGGCGACGAAATAGATGTCTATATTGTGCGTCGTGAAGATTCAGAAGGACAGATCAACTTATCTAAGAAAATTGCCGATCAAACACTAATTTGGGACGAAATCGGTAGTGCTTATGATAGCGGTGCACCCGTTGAAGGACATATCACAGAACGGATTAAAGGGGGACTGCGGGTCTCTGTAGGTACTTTGCCCGGTTTCTTGCCAGCATCACAGGTTGAAATGCGGCCAATTCAGAACCTTGACCAATACATCGGTGAAACTTTCCAGATGAAGGTCATCAGCATGAACAGACGACGAAACAATATTGTTTTGTCTCGCAGAGCGTGGCTCGAAACCGAAATGGCTGAAAAGAAAGAGGAAGTACTAAAGACACTTGAAGTTGATCAACTCGTTACGGGTGTCGTAAAGAACATTACCACTTTCGGGGCATTCGTAGACCTTGGAGGCGTTGATGGATTACTACATAAAACCGATATGGCGTGGAAGCGAATTCATCACCCATCTGAAATTGTCACATTGGGAGAAGAAATTGAGGTCCAAGTTATTGCTATTGATATAGAAACCGAAAAAATTTCATTAGGACTGAAACAGAAAACTTCTGACCCCTGGGGTAATGTAGAGGAGAAATATCCTATCGGTTCAAGAGTATCAGGAGAGGTCGTAAATATCGTTAATTACGGAGTCTTTGTTCAACTGGAAGAAGCCGTTGAAGGATTAATACACGTTTCTGAAATGGCTTGGACTCGACGCAACGTCGCACCTTCAAGAATAGTTAGTAAGGGTGATGAAATTGAAGCTATCGTCCTTGAGATTTCTAAAGAAGATAAACGCATATCCTTAGGAATCAAACAATTACAACCAAACCCCTGGGAAATCCTGGAACAGAAATATCCTGTCGGAACAAAAATTACAGGACGCATACGAAATCTAACAAACTTTGGGGCTTTTGTTGAAATTGAGGAAGGCATTGACGGGTTAATACATACCTCCGACCTATCTTGGACAGACAGAGGTTCTAATCCACAGGAATTGCTCAAGGAAGGCGAAGAAGTTGAGGTGGTCGTACTACAGATCGACGCATCCGAACGCCGCGTATCATTAGGACTCAAGCAGACACAGCCAGACCCATGGGATGAAGTACCAGAGAAGTATAAAGTCGGTTCAGTCGTGCGAGGAAAAATCGTAAACCTAACCAGTTTTGGCGCATTTACAAAACTTGAAGAAGGAATTGATGGACTGATACATATTTCTGAAATCGCCGACAGAAGAATTGAGCGACCTGAAGAAGTCGTTACAGTCGGAGATGAACTGGACGTGAAAGTCATAAACCTTGATGCTAAAAACCGACGTATCGGTTTAAGCCTAAAAGCAGCACAAGCTGACCAAGAACGGGCATCTACACCGCCAGAAGAACGACAAGAACGCCCGCGACGACAACGTCCAGCACCAATACGCGAACCAAGACAACCCAAACCTATAGAGGAAGAAGAAACAATTATGGGAGCTCTCCTCAAACAGGAAATGGGAAAGAATAACGTTGATAATCTACTCAATGCTCAGACTTCTGAGGAAACGCAACAAGACACTGAAATCGCTGAAGAGAACGCTGACATAGAAGTCGCTGAGAATCTTGACAACGTTGACACATCTGAAAGCACTGAAAACACAGATGCCTCTGAAGATGCCGAAAATACAGATGCCTCTGAAGATACTGAAAACACAGATGTCGCTGAAGATGCTGAAAACACAGATGTCGCTGAAGATGCTGAAAACACAGATGCCGCTGAAGATGCCGATGATTCTGTGAGTTAAGTGTTGGTTGAACATAATCCACCACCTTTTCTGTAGGCGGGAATGACTAAATGGCATTCAAACTATTGATTTGAACTCCGCAAGCCGACTATCATGTCGGGTTTCGCTTCGCTCTACCCGACCTACAAGTTTAACTTGGACTGACCACTATATACTTATATCGTTCCAATATGGATGATGGACATCCTTGTGATATTTGTGTAAAATGCACAGGAATGTCCTTTATTATGAAAACTAACACGGTTCATGGGAAAATATGGAGTGCGATATAATAACAGGAGAGCCTAATTGAGTCGTAATTTTCTGTTTACGTCTGAATCTGTTACAGAAGGACACCCAGACAAGCTGGCTGACCAGATATCCGATGCTGTTCTGGATGCTATTCTAACTGAAGACACACAAGGAAGGGTAGCATGTGAGACACTTGTAACTACAGGACTTGCTGTCATTGCTGGTGAAATCACTACCACTGCTACGCCAAATTTACAAGAAATCGCTCGCGGTGTTATAGCAGACATCGGGTATACTGACCCAAGTTACGGGTTTGATGCTGAATACAGCGCAATATTAATCACACTTGATAAACAATCACCTGACATTGCAATGGGGGTCAATCCCGGGGGCGCAGGAGACCAAGGCATAATGTTCGGATATGCATGCAAAGATACACCTGAACTCATGCCACTGCCGATTACTTTAGCACATCAATTGACCCACCGTTTAGCACAAGTACGAAAAGAATCAATCCTTGATTTTATCCGACCTGATGGTAAATCACAAGTTACAGTCGAATATGTAGATAATAAACCCACCTATGTAACTACCGTTGTCATCTCATCACAACATCATCCTGATACCTGTGATTCTGACCTTAAAGAAGGTATCATTGAAGAGGTCATAAATAAAGTTATACCTGAAGACCTGAAATGTCCTGACATTGTTTACCATATTAATCCTACAGGCAGATTCGTAACTGGCGGTCCTCACGGTGATGCAGGATTAACGGGTCGAAAAATTATAGTTGACACTTATGGAGGAATGGGACGTCATGGAGGTGGTGCGCTTTCCGGTAAGGATCCAACAAAAGTTGATAGAAGTGCCACTTATGCAGCCCGACACGCAGCCAAAAATATAGTTGCAGCAGGCTTAGCAGAAAGATGTGAAATACAGATCGCTTATGCAATCGGAAGAAAAGCTCCTGTTTCAGTTATGGTTGATACTTTTGGAACAGGAGACGATGAAAAGGCAGCGAAATTAATTAAACAACATTTTGATTTAACCCCCGCAGGTATCATAAATAGATTAGAATTACGCAAGCCTATATACAAGAATACAGCCGCTTATGGACATTTTGGTCGGAATGAACCTGGATTCACATGGGAAAAAACAGACTATGTTGATAAGTTAACAACCTAAGGAGGACAATGGACTACGATATCAAAACAACAGACCTGGCAGATGTAGGGAAACAACGTATTGAATGGGCAAATCGGTTTATGCCAGTTCTAACGTCAATACACGAACGTTTTGCTAAAGAAAAACCGCTGCAAGGTATCAAAGTTGCCGCGTGTTTACATGTAACAACAGAAACAGCAAATCTGATGCAGACACTGAAAGCAGGCGGGGCTGAATTAGCATTATGTGCATCAAATCCACTCAGCACACAGGATGATGTCGCTGCCTCTCTTGTCGTAAATGATGATGTCCCGGTATTTGCCATCAATGGTGAAGACACAGAAACATACTACAAGCACATCCATGCTACACTTGCGACGCAATCAAACATCACAATGGATGATGGTGCAGACTTAGTCTCACAACTACATGCTGAAGAAACAGATCCCGGTCTCGTCAATCAGGTTATCGCTGGAACAGAAGAGACCACCACAGGTGTTATCAGACTAAAAAGCATGGCTGCCGATGGTGTTCTGAAATATCCCATAATCGCAGTAAACGATGCAAACACAAAACACTTCTTTGATAACCGATATGGCACAGGACAGAGTACATTAGATGGTATCATTCGCGCCACAAATCTGCTCATCGCTGGAACAACCGTTGTTATCGCTGGATACGGTTGGTGTGGAAGGGGTGTAGCGAGTCGTGCACGCGGTTTAGGTGCTAATGTCATCGTAACAGAGGTAGACGCGCTGAAAGCCTTAGAAGCTGTCATGGACGGTTTTCGCGTCATGCCGATGCAAAATGCTGTCCAAGAAGCAGACCTTGTAATTACACTCACAGGTGATATTCATGTCCTCCGAAAAGAACATTTTGAAGCGATGAAAGATGGTGCTATCATCGCAAACTCTGGACACTTTAACGTTGAGATAGACATCCCTGCCCTGGAAGAACTTGCCGTTGAGAAAGCAGAGTCACGTGAATATGTAGAATCATACACACTCGCTGATGGACGGACACTGTTTCTTATCGGTGAAGGCAGGTTAGTTAACTTAGCGTCTGCGGAAGGACACCCCGCAAGTGTTATGGACATGAGTTTCGCAAATCAGGCATTGTCACTTGAATATATAACAAAGAATCATCAAAACCTTGAAGACAAGGTCTATGATGTTCCTGCGGCTATTGACGATGAAGTCGCAAGACTGAAATTAGCTGCCTTCGGTGTAAACATTGATACACTAACAGAAGAACAAGAGAAATATCTCAACTCATGGGAGATGGGGACTTAGAATTCACTTTGGTCGTCATTAGAACAGATGAAAAAAACTGAAATCTGGGAAGGTATATTTCTACTCATTTCAGCAGTGTTGTTGCTGCCGATATGGTTAGCACGAACAGGTACAATTCAGTTTTCTCCACCAATTTTCAAGCTCCTTGACTTCTTACTGTATCCACTTCTAATTGTACTTGCCGTGATACTGGTTCGCCGCATACGTCGTCTCGTCATGGCATTCCGTAAGAACAATAACCGTCCCGGCACATCTTAGTCATACCGATGGAGAAAAAAATGGGGATAATAGTTGTTGGGACGGTCACATTAGATACCGTAGAAACACCGCAGAAACGGGTTGAAGATGTACTCGGAGGTTCAGGTGTTTATGCTGCCATCGCCGCAAGTTTTTTTGGACAACCTGTTCGTCTCGTGGGTGCCGTAGGTGACGATTTTCCACAGGAATACATAGACATCATGCAATCCAGCGGTATTGATCTTGAAGGATTAACACAGGTTGAAAACGCCAAGTCCTTCCGCTGGGGTGGAAGATATTCTGAAGATTTCAATGTACGTGATACACTCTTTACGGAGTTAAATGTCATTGCAGATTTCCATCCTGTCTTACCCGATGCATATAAGGATACGTCTTTCCTCTTTTTAGCAAATGATCCGCCACAATTACAACTCAGCATCATAGAACAAACATCAAACCCGAAACTTGTCGTTTGTGATACCATGAACTTTTGGATCGACGAAGAACGAGAAGCATTAGAGAGAACAGTAAAACGGGTTGATATCCTTATCCTCAACGACAGCGAAGCACGATTGCTGACTGGAGAGACTAATCTAATAAAGGCAGCCCGAAAAATCCTCTGTTATGGACCAGAACGCGTCATCATCAAGAAAGGGGAGCATGGCGCAATAAGCATCACGGAATCTTCTTACTTTAGTGCCCCCGCCTATCCATTGACTGAAGTTATAGACCCGACAGGTGCGGGAGATAGTTTCGCCGGTGGATTTATGGGATATCTTGCCTCTGTCAATGATATATCGGAGAGTTCTATCCGCAAAGCCATGATGTATGGGACTGTGCTCGCTTCATTTAATATTGAAGATTTCAGTATCAACCGACAGAGGACTGTGCATTTTAGGGAAATTGGGGTGCGGTATCGGGAGCTGCAGGAGGCAGTCCGGTTTTGATTTCTTGTAGTGAGTGTTATATTGCGACATCTACAAGCGAATTGTAAAGATCATCTATCACTTAGTTAGTAAAGCGTTATTTGCAGTTAGGACAGGTATTTCCTGAGTTTTGAAATCGCTATCATTGGTTATTAGAGTGAATCCGTTGCTTTTGCAGAGTTCGATTATAACAAGATCATTGAAGTCTGAATGATTGGACGTATAATCAGAGAGAAGGTCATCTATTGCTAATGTTGCAAAGCCGCTTTCGATCAGCGTACAATGCTTCAGAACATGCTTTACATTAGTTTCAATGTCTTTGGCGATAGGTTTGAAATGATGACTATTCCGAAACTTCTTGAAATACTTGAAACGAGATGCAACAAGATTCATTTTTCTTCTTGCGTAACTATTAATATATTCTGAGACAACCAAGATATCAATATAAATTTGACTGTTGGCATTCAAAATACATTTAAGGACATTGGAATAGATTTTTTCCCAGTAATTTCCAGGTTTCTGCGGACTGTGAATATATAACCAAATATTGGCATCTAAGAATAGTTGATCCTTCTCAGTAAAGTTGTAGTTACGTACATCTGTTACTTTATGCTTCATTGTTCAATGCCTCTCGAAATGCTCGGTTATATCTATCTTTATTCTTGAAGTACAATTTGGCATTGTCAACAACACTTTTCAGCAACACAAGATCATCTTGTTCTGCATCTTCGACTTTCAATAAGGCGCGGATTTTTTCTTCACTAAATTGTCCATACAATTGACCAATTGCGGCGTTCAAGAAAGCTGAGGTTAGAGTTGTCACATTGATAAATGAAAGTACGACATTTCGATCAGTCTTAAAGGCTATGCTGAGTCGTTCAAAAACCTTTTGTCCATCGTCAGAAGCAACGCATAACGGACTCCCCACTACCTCGTATATGGATATCCTAATATTTTCTGGCATAATTATCTCCTTAAAAGATATCTTCAGGATCTATTTCTTCCGAAGTCAGTTGATAAATTCCCACATCTGCGGTGTTAAGTTCTAAAACGACAACAGTACCGGGAAATGGATATTTTAGCTGTTTGGTAACGATTTCACGTTTTATCCGGTGCCAATATCCGGCATCCGACACAATCTTAATACATCCACCATTTAGATCAATAAAATCGCAAAGTAGTTTTAATCCCAATCCACCGGGCAAATTATCACGACGAGTTGTACTGTTACCTTCCGTTGCCCAAACAATAGCTTCTTCCCAAGAAAGATCTAACCCTAAAATCTCCTTAATATTCTGGCGTATACCAATGCCTAAATCAGCTATTGTAAAATCAAGTTGGTTTCTTTTAGGAAAAAATTGCCCGCAACTAAAAATCCCAAACTCTGTCCGTGAGTGTGAAACAGCATTGCTGAAAATTTCGAAAATACTTCCTCGAAACTTTTTTAACAAACCGAGGGACATTTTAGGGATTTCAGACCGATGTATCAGTTCATTTTCAATATAACTTGCAAAATAATGAGCGTCTTCAACATCAAATCGTTGATAAGTTATAGTTGTTTCATATTCATCTGGAATTCTTTTGCGTCCATAGTGATAAAGGAAATTGTTTTTGGATAAGATACGTTCCACATTTTTTGGAATGTTTCTTAAATGAATTTCGTTCAATCTATTTCCTAAACTATGGAGGATAGCACCAAACGCTGCGCACATATCTGCGTCAAACCAATCTGTTGCACTCATGTCAATTACAATATCATCAAATACAGATTCTTTCGTTTGTGCATATAGATTTGCTAAGGTTTCAAAACTAACATGATCACGACGAATCGGTGGCAAGCTAAATTTCACACCCTCACCTCTATATTTGTCGTTGTAGGTAACATCTACTTTCTATATTACACCAGAATCGTATTTACATGCAAGTCATATTCGTATCCATACAAGGTTATTTAGTTTTTGGTTCTATCGTAACACTCAATAACAAACAATTCTTAAGACTAAATAATCCAGGTATCCATACTATTGCACGCAACACACCCCTAAAACACATGCACCGCTCGATCATACGCAGCCTCAGCAGATTCCATTACCATTTCAGATAACGTCGGATGTGCATGCACAGTATGTGCGATATCCATCACAGTTCCACCAAGACGAATTGCAACAGCAGCTTCATGAATTAACGTTGATGCCTGTGCACCCACAATATGAACCCCAAGGATATCATTACTTTCTGCATCCGTGATAGTCTTTACAAATCCATCCGCTTCACCCATTCCTAATGCCATGCCACTTGCACCATAAGGAAACCTACCTACCTTAACTTCATATCCCTCATCAGTTGCTTCCTTCTCAGTCATACCCGCATGTCCAATTTCAGGCAATGTGAAAACACACCACGGAATAACTTGATAATCCATTTCAGTCACTTCACCAAGACAGTTCTGTGCGGCAACCTTCCCTTCAGCAGAAGCGACATGTGCTAAAAGATATCGACTTGCAACATCACCAACAGCATAGATATTGGGAATACTCGTCTGCATCTGTTCGTTCACAACGATTTTTCCGTTTTCTGTCCGCACACCAACCCTTTCTAAACCTAAACCTTCCGTATTGTAACGTCTACCGATTGAAACAAGCATCTTTTGTGCTGTGAGACTTTCACCGGACTCAAGCACAGCCGTAACACCTTCATCCGACTTTTGGACTGCTGTTAGTTTCGCGTCTGTATGGATTGTGATGCCTTTCCGTTTCATGAACAGTTGGATATGACGTATGACTTGAACATCTTCTGTCGCCAAGATGGTCGGAAGCAGTTCCACAACGGTCACCTTACAACCCAAGGCATTGAGAATGGAAGCGAATTCACATCCTGAAACGCCTCCACCAACAATAATTAGACTTTCTGGCAGTTCAGTGAGGTTAAGAATCCCTGTCGTTGTCAGTACATCCGTTTCATCAACTTCAAAAATAGGGGGTTCGGCAGGTTCAGAACCCGTAGCGATAATGATGTTTTTTGCTTTTACCTGTTCGGTCGCACCGTCCGATTTATTCACAACGATAGTGTTATTGTTCTCAAGTGACGCAATTCCGTTAATAGTATCTATTTTGTTCGCTTTAAGGAGTTTACCAATACCACCTACCAACTTCTGGATAACCTCTACCTTGTGAGTCAAGACGTTGGCGTAATCAACGGTAGAATCAGGAATATTAAACGCAGAATTATTCTGAACCTGTTCTGCAAGGTGTGCAATAGAGAAAAGTGTTTTTGTTGGGATACAACCCCTATTTAAGCAAGTTCCTCCCCATTCACCTTTTTCTATGAGACACACTGTGCCCCCAAACTGTGCTGCTCTGATAGCAGCTACATATCCACCCGGTCCACCTCCAATAATACCAACATTATACGTATCCATATCTACTCCTATTTTTTGAGATGGATTCAATTTTAACACAAGGGGTTTGGGTTGTCAAGTTGCGTTAAATCTTTTTTATAGTATTTACTATAATAAATACTTGCAAAACAGATAGCAATATGCTATACTATTAAATAAAATCAAGTGGTAATTTAGACGATGAAAAAGACACTCCTTGACAGTTTTGGACGGATTCATACGAACCTAAGAATCTCCGTCACAGATGTATGTAATTTTCGGTGTATCTACTGCATGCCTGAAGACATGGTTTTTATGCCAGATTCAGCACTGATGACGTACGATGAAATTCTGCATTTCACACGGATTTTTGTCGGGTTAGGGGTTAACAAGGTAAGAATTACAGGAGGAGAACCACTCGTCCGACCTGGTGTATCGCAACTGATTGAACAACTTGGCAAGATAGATTCACTGAAAGACATCAGTTTGACAACTAACGGCATCGGACTAATGACACAAGCACAAGCACTTTACGATGCGGGATTGAGACGGATCAATGTTAGTTTAGACACGCTCAACGAAGAGAAGTTTGAGCAGATGACGCGACGCAAAGTCCTCTCGCGTGTGCTGAAAGGACTCAAAGCAGCACACGACTGCGGGTTCAATCCGATAAAAGTCAACGCAGTTGCAATGCGTGGATTTACCGATGATGAAATCGTAGATTTAGCCACTTTTGCACGTCAAAACAGTTATCAACTCCGTTTCATAGAGTTTATGCCACTTGATGCCGATGACATCTGGGGACGCAACATGTTCATCCCCGGCAAAGAGATTATTGATAAAATTAGTAATGTTTATCCACTGGAGCGGATGCATCTAAATGGCGATGCAAAGAACGATACAGCACAACGTTACCGTTTCGCTGATAACGGCACTGAGCTTGGTGTTATACCTTCGGTGAGTGAACCGTTCTGTGCAAGCTGCAACCGGATCCGTCTCACTGCTGATGGTAAGTTCCGAACATGTCTCTTCTCAATAACAGAGACCGATCTACTCACACCACTACGCGACGGTGCAGACGATGAAACGATTGAACAACTCATAATTGATGCAGTGGCAAAAAAAGAGGCGGGACATAAAATCAATGCTGCAGATTTCATAAAACCTGAGCGAAATATGTCAAGGATTGGCGGGTAAATAGGAACATCTATGAAAAAAATGAGAACATGGCGTGAATGTCTTATTGAACAGATTGCCGACGAGAAAAGTGCAATTGCCTATTTACAAGCAATCCTTGAAGACTACCAAATCTACAGAAATCCAGCTGCCGTTCATAGATCACTCCGAACCGTTGTTGAAGCACAAGGAGGTGTTTCTAAACTTGCAAAGCAGGTAGATATGGAACCACAAGTTTTTTCAAAAATGATCTCTAATGAGGATGTCCCTTTGATTGACACACTCGGAATTGTTCTTAAGGCACTTGGATATCAACTTGCAATTCAACCAATCATACTTGAAAACCGCACCCCTGACACGTACACCGGTGCGTTAGAGAGGCAAAACACATCGGCACATGGGGCGGAAAATGAAATAGATTCACAACAATAGAAAGCACTAAGAATTAAAATCTTACTATAAATAAGGAGACCGAAGTTAAGAAAATGAGCAATGCGTTGATAATAAAAGACCTACATATCAGTGTGCAAGGAAATGAAATCATCAAAGGATTAGATATAACCGTCAAACAGGGAGAGGTGCATGCACTCATGGGACCGAACGGCTCAGGAAAAAGCACACTCGCCTATGGCTTGATGGGACACCCTTCTTATGAAATTGATTCTGGTGAAGTAATCTTTAATGGTGTAGATGTATTGGAATTGGAACCGAATGAACGTGCAAAATTAGGACTTTTCCTTGCATTTCAATATCCGACAGCAATTCCAGGTGTCAGTATGGCAAATTTCCTACGGAGTGCTGTCAGTGCAGTGCGCGCGAAAGAGACAAACGGATCTGAAAACATTGAACTCATACCGATGCGGGAATTTCGCGTAGAACTACGCGAAAAAATGACACAACTGGATATGGATGAAGCCTTCGCCAGACGTTATCTAAACGATGGATTCTCAGGTGGTGAGAAAAAACGTGCCGAAATACTACAGCTTGCGATGTTGGAGCCGAAAATCGCTGTACTTGATGAAACTGACTCCGGACTTGATATTGATGCTGTCCGCATTGTCGGTGAAAGCGTCAGTAGTTTGGTTGGACCTGAACTCGGTGTCCTGATCATCACACACTATCCGAGGTTGTTGGACTATATCCGTCCGCAGTTTGTGCATATACTGCTTGATGGTAGGATCGTTGAATCTGGTGGATATGAACTCACACAGTTATTAGAAGCAGAAGGCTATGATCCGATTCGTGAAAAACACGGTATTGAAGAAACCGGTCAAGTTGAAGAAACCGTTCAGTAAATTTTATTGTCTTTAGTCACAGTGGGAATATGTGATAGAAACTATGCAATATTGTGATACCTATAGGAATAAAGTTAAGGAATATTCTGATGTCAGAAACCCTCTTCAGTCCCGTAGGGACGATATGTTTATAGTTAAACGTTTTACAAACCCTCTTCAGTCCCGTAGGGACGATATGTTTATAGAAATAGGTTGCGAGACTTCTTGCACTCCAGATGAAGATTAAATAAATAATCAGGTAATTCTACTGATATGACTCATCGTAGGAGTAAGGTTTCGTAGGGGCGGGGTTTCCCCGCCCGCGTATTACCCAATTAATAACTTAAACTTCATGCGGAGTGCTATGTCTATAGAAATAGGTTGCGGGACTTCTTGCACTCCAGCGGAGTGCTATGTCTATAGAATCAGATAGAAGCCGTAACAAATACCAACATGGGGTTCAGAATAATGCAACCGTTTGCTTAACTTTACGCCTATGCTATGCAATTTTGTGATAACCAACGCGCCTGCTATCCTATAAAGGAAGTGTGCCTAATGAAAAAGACATACTTATTTCTAATTATCTTGTTTTTGTCTTTTGTGCTGTTTTTGCCAAATCTGCCTGCCTCAGATTATACTAAATGGAGTCTACCCGAAGGTGCTAAAATACGGCTTGGCAAAGGTCAAATAACTGGTAGTATCGCCTATTCTCCAGATGGTAGTTTCCTTGCTGTTGCAAGTTCTATTGGGATTTGGATATACGATGCTCATACTGGTAAAGAATTGGACTTACTCACAGGACATACGAGTTCGGTGAAGAGTGTAGCCTTCTCACCCGATAGTCGTTTCCTTGCTAGTGGAAGTGGTGATGGCACTGTACGTTTGTGGGATGCTTCTACCGGACAGCCCTTGAAAACGCTATCGCACATGGATCCGCGCCATGGAGTTACTACTGTCTGCTTTTCTCCAGATAGTCGTCTCGTCGCTGGTTCAGGTTCATATAGCAGTATCCGTATATGGAATGTGATGAATGGTACACTGAAAAAAGAAATATTAGGGAGAGCTGAAATACTTGCCTTCAGTCCTGATGGTAAAACTCTCGCGGGCACGGGTAGCCACTTTTTGGGTGCGGAGATGTGGGACGCAGTGAATGGCACACATAAAAAACGGCTAACAATTCCCGGAAGAAGTGTCCTTACTGCGTTAGTTTATTCACCTGATGGTCGCATCCTTGTTGGTGGATCCAACAATCCATCAGGTATTTATTTATGGGATGCTGATATTGATGTTCATCTAAGTACCTTTAATGAGGGTCTTCTCGGTATTAGAAGTTTAGCTTTTTCACCCGATAGTAAGACTCTCAGTAGTGGAGGAATTTTAGGCACCATTCATTTGTGGGATGTGGCGAGTAGAACACAAAAAAAGACACTTAAAGGACATGTATCATGGGTCACGAGTCTAGCCTTTTCTCCCGATGGCAGCACACTTGCAAGTGTTAGTGGACTTGATGATGGGACCCTCCGTTTATGGGATGTAAGTACTGGAAAAAATAAGAAGATAATCACAGGCTTTGGAGGTTGGATAAAGGGTTTAGCCTTTTCTCACGATGGCAGCACACTTGCTAGCGGTAGCGGATATGCTTTCGGGGATGGTACTCTCCGTTTATGGGATGTAAGTAATGGAAAAAACAAAAAGACATTCACAGGTTATTGGGAACACGGTGTTAAAAGCATCTCCTTTAAACCAGATGGACAACTCATCGTTAGTAGTGGTTGGAGATATGACGAGACTGTCCGTTTATGGAATGTAGTAGAAGGTGTCCATAAAAAGAAACTCAAAAAACATAAAGGTTGGGTCAAAAGCGTAGTCTTCTCACCCAATGGACACCTAATTGCAAGTGGGAGCACTGACCGAACAGTGTGTTTGTGGGATTCTGTAAGCGGTTCACATAAGAGAACGCTCGCTGGACATCAGGCTCCAATCAATAGTGTTGCCTTCTCACCTGACAGTCGTCTCCTTGCCAGTGGAAGTGATGATAAAACAATACGGTTGTGGGATGTTGTAAGTGGATCTCATAAGAAAACACTTACAGGACATTGGTTTCCGATCAATAGTATAAGTTTCTCGCCTGACGGTCGTTTCCTTGTCAGTGGAAGTGATGATAAAACAGCGCGGTTGTGGGACATTGCCACGGGGAAGCATCATAACACCTTTGCGGGACATGAGAATAAAGTTACTTGTGTCTGTATTTCACCTGATGGCAAAGTGCTTGCTAGTGGTAGTGAGGATAAGACGGTACGTTTATGGGACATCATGCAGGGGAAAATTCTGAAAATATACAAAGGCCACACTAACATTATCACTGATCTACGTTTTTCTGTAGATGGGTTCACGCTTGCTAGTGGTAGTGATGATGGTACGGTGCTTCTATGGAATATAAATGTTTCAGTTTCTCCGACCCCCTCAAACACGTCGGACTCAAAACAGCAGGTTTCCACGTCGCTCACACCTCAACAGATTGCAAAGAAAGCCTTAGTCTCTACAGTCCTCATCGTTATTGAAAATTCTAACGGCAAACCGCTTGGTTCAGGTAGTGGATTTTTTATTGGAAAAGGACTGATTGCAACAAACTATCACGTCGTTGAGAAGGGGATAAAAAAAGTTTATAAGCAAGTTGGTAAGGATAAGTGGTATAATATTACAGACACTGTTAAAATAGATAAACAACGTGATTTAGCCATTCTTAAGGTTTCGGATGTTGACGCTCCAGCACTTCCGCTTGGCAACAGTAATGCTGTCCGGATTGGACAATCTGTTTACGCAGTGGGTAATCCTATAGGGTATTTAGAAGGGACATTCGCGCCGGGTTTCGTTAGCGGTATACGTGGAAAAGAACCTAACAGAAGTATTCAAATTACCGCACCAATTTCACCAGGGAGCAGTGGAGGACCACTCCTGAACGATAAAGGTGAAGTAATAGGTATTGTAGCGGGTGCTATCACAGAGGGACAGAATCTGAATTTTGCGATACCTTCAAACTACCTCAAAGAATTGTTAGATAAAGTGAAAAAACGTAAGTAAGTCCTAATCATAAAGGCGCGTGTTCTGAAATTAAAGCACGCACGGTGTAAACAAGATGAAAAATGTCTTTCTTTTTTCAATACTCTTTTGTGCAATCGCGTTGCCAGCTCTTGGTGACTTAACAGATACCGATCTCAACAAAATTCGATTGATTATCAATGAGGAAATTGAGGAAGCAATTAAGCCTATAAAAGCCGATATTGTGACCCTAAAAACAGATGTTGCATGGATGAAAGGTAAACTTGAGAGCGGTGGCAAGCAATTTGAAAGCGTTGATAAGCAAATACCACATGCCAAGTATGTCCTTTATGGACTAATCGCACTCACAGTGGTAGTAATAGCAGCACAATTAATTCTTTTTGTGAAGGAAATCAGAAAGGATCGTTTACTTAAAAAACAGGTTGAAAATCTCATACAGGAAATAGAGACGCTAAAGCAACAGATCGAAACGCTAAATCAACAACTAATTGTTAACCCTTGAAAATTACAACTATAAAATATTCCGAAGGAGGAATATAAAATGGCAACCCCAGAAACGCAACAACTTGACGAAATTGGAATTAGTAAAGATTATCAATACGGATTCCACGATGATGTTAAACCTACGTTCAAATCCCGAAAAGGATTGGACGAAGAGGTCATCAATCAGATGTGCGACATCAAAGAGGAACCGGATTGGATGCGCGAGTATAGACTCAAGGCTTACGAAATCTTTAAACAGAAACCGATGACGAAATGGGGTGGCGATCTTTCGCAACTCGATTTTGACGATATTTACTATTATGTCAAAGCATCTGACCGAAGTGAACGGAGTTGGGACGATGTGCCTGAAGATATCAAGAATACCTTCGACCGACTTGGCATACCAGAAGCAGAACGGAAGTTCCTCGCGGGTGTCGGCGCACAATACGATTCTGAAGTCGTCTATCATAACCTCGTTGAGGAATTGGACAAAATTGGCGTCGTTTTCGTTGATACGGATACGGCTATCAAAGAATATCCTGACCTTGTGAAGAAATACTTCGGAACAATCATTCCATCTGCGGATAACCAATTCGCCGCACTGAACAGTGCTGTCTGGAGTGGTGGCAGTTTCATTTATGTGCCACCCGGTGTAAAGGTTGACTATCCGTTGCAAGCATATTTCCGCATCAACAGCGAAAACATGGGACAGTTTGAACGCACGCTCATCATCGCTGACGAAGGTTCGCAGGTGCATTACGTTGAAGGGTGTACTGCACCAACGTTTAGCAGCGAATCCTTACACAGTGCAGTCGTTGAAATCGTCTGCATGAAAGGTTCACGAGTACGTTACACAACTATCCAGAACTGGGCAGGGAATGTATACAATCTCGTCACCAAACGTGCGGTAGCTTACCAAGACGCACAGATGGAATGGGTTGATGGCAATCTCGGCAGTAAGTTGACGATGAAGTATCCGAGCGTCTATATGATGGAACCCGGCGCACGAGGAGAAATCCTCTCTATTGCGTTCGCAAGCAAAGGGCAACATCAGGATGCAGGTGCTAAAGTCTACCATTGCGCGCCACACACCACCTCACAGATTACGTCAAAGTCCATTAGTAAAGATGGAGGACGTTCCAGTTATCGCGGTTGGGTTGATGTCGCAAAAGGGGCAAAAGGATGTAAATCTCACGTCGTTTGTGATGCGCTTCTGCTTGATAAGGATTCACGTTCAGATACCTATCCGGTCATTGAAATCAACGAAAACGATACCAACATTGAGCACGAAGCACGCGTTAGCAAAATCGGTGAAGAGCAGCTCTTCTACCTGATGAGCCGTGGATTATCCGAAGAGGAGGCATCCACTATGATTGTCAACGGGTTCATTGAGCCGCTTGTCAAAGAACTCCCGATGGAATATGCTGTTGAGATGAACCGACTCATCCAACTTCAGATGGAAGGTTCAATCGGATAATACCCAATTAACCTGATGTGTAGGGCGAGGTCTCTGTGCCTCAGCCTTACTTACTGAGGAAACAAATTGCAAAAAGGTGATTTTTCAAAAGATTTTGTTGAGAAGATAGCGCGGGATGAACCGCAGTGGATGCGCGACAAACGGTTAGAGGCATACTCGCTTTACGAATCGTTACCGATGCCACATACCGCCGAAGATGATACCTGGCGGCGTACCGTTGATATGCGGACACAGGATTACTGGCGGCGAACTCGACGGCACCTCCGCGGTTTCGCTATTGAAAATTATAATCCTGGTGCCGAAGCGAACGGTAGTACATCGACTGAAGTAGAAGATGGGGCGGGTGTGTTGGTCCAAATTGATGGGAATCCTCAACACACCTTCTTGTCACCAGAATTAGAAAAAAAGAGTGTCTATTTCGCTGACCTTCACACAGCACTAAAGGAACGCGGTGATCTCATCCGTGACTACTTTATGACGAAGGCTGTCACATTAGAGACGACCTTAAAAAGTGGAAATATCGCTACCCATAACACATTTGACGCGCTCCACGGTGCGTTTTGGCAAGGCGGTTATGTTCTCCATGTTCCGAAAGGTGTCAGGATAGAGGAACCGTTACGGGTTTATATCAAACTTTCCGAAGATCAGCAGGCGGATATGTCGCATGTCCTCCTCATTGCTGAAGAGGATAGTCAAATTGTTATCATAGAGGACAATGCATCTGCTAATCAAGATATAGGTGGTTTTCACTGTGGAGCAGTAGAGATTTTCGCTGGACAGAATGCCAATGTAACCTATGTGCAAGTACAACACTGGAATCGTCAAGTGTGGAATTTCGCTTCACAGCGAGCCGTTATTAACAAAGATGCGCAACTCTGTTGGGTCACTGCAACCTTCGGCGCAAGATTAAGCAAACTAAATCAAGCGATTGTGTTAGAAGGGAATGGTGCACATGCCCAATTGTTAGGCTTAGCTTTCACCGATGCGCGGCAACATTTAGATGTCAGCACAGCACAAGAACATCTTTCACCCCATACCACAAGCGATCTGCTCTATAGAAATGTCCTTAAGGATAGATCGCAAACAGCATGGGGGGGCAATATCTATGTGTATCCTGATGCCAACTATACCGATGCGTATCAGAAAAATGACAATCTGTTGCTCAGTGAACGCGCCCATGCGGATACCTTACCCGGATTAGAGATTGAAGCGCATGAAGTCCGATGCACCCATGGTGCTACTGCCGGACAGATTGATGCAGATCAAGTCTTCTACTTGATGAGCCGTGGATTACCCTACGACTTAGCAGAAAAGTTAATAGTTGATGGATTTTTTGAACCTGTCATGGAACGCATTCCAATGGATGCTGTCCGACAAGAAATGCAAGAATTTGTCTCAAGTAAACTGGCAAAGTAGTAGGCACACTCCGTGTGCCGTTAATCACAAAAAGACGCATCTCATTAGACGTCGTCATAATAAAAGGAGTTACTACAATGGATCAACCCAAAATTATCGCATACATGAAACCTGTCTGTGGCTGGAGCAACGGTGTCCGAGCCATTTTTGATAAGTATAATTTGGAATATGAAGACAGAGACATTATCAACAACGAAAACAACTATCGTGAGATGGTGCAGAAGACAAGGCAGCCTTATCAGCCATGCGTCCAGATTGATGACATCATTCTTGCCGATGTCAGTGGTGATGAAGTGGAGGAATATCTACTTGAGGAAGGCATTGTCACACCAAACGATGCCGAAACCGATGTCCCAACTGATCAGGCATGTGAAGACCACGGACCATCTCCTGTGAATATTGGTTTCCCGGGTAGGTAGGTTTTTTAAATGTACTGGTATGCGCGCTTTCTAAGCGCGCATACATAAATAAAGAAATCAGACTTAATACCATGAAACAGAAGGTTGTTATTCCAAATGAACTTTTTAGCCGCTTTCTTATAAAAACATCAATAATCCAAGGCAAGAAGCATTACCTATAAATTGGGTTAATTTGGAATTATTCACTAAGATGAAGAAGGGAGTTTGATATGTCAATTGCAGAACACATAATGTCCCATTTTATGCTTACTGAGAATGAATACAATGATCTCTTAAGTGATTGGATAAATAATTCTGCCACATTAAAACAATGGATAGCAAATGGTATGATGACTGAAGTTGAAGCTATACGTCATATAGAGAAGATACTCTTAAATACTACAGGGGGTTATTTATGTGAATGCTGTGAGAGAGAAATAGCTTCAGAACCTAATGGTTTTTGTTGTAGATGTCAGCAAGATAACCCTAGTCTTGTTGACGCAAATCTTTGGGGTGAGTAAGAGGAAGGAGAAACAACAAACACACGAATATTTGCTGAAGTCAAAAGCGGTAAACCTACTATTGATCAAGTCAAGTCATTTTGCCGTACAATGGATAAACATAATGCAATCGGTGTATTCATTACGATTGAACCCGTGAGTTCGGGAATGCGTCAAGAGGCAGAGGATATGGGAACATTCTCTCATAATAACGAGACTTTTCCAAAACTGCAATTCTGGCAGATTGACGGTGCCTATTTTGAAAATCCCAGTTCTCTGCGGAGTCTTATCCGTTTACCGAAGCAGTGGCTGGAACCGATGCGGAAAATGGAACGGCATTTTACAGATGCACAGATGTCTCTTAATCTAAGTAGGAATGTTGATTAAATAGGAAGCAAAATACTTTCATGGAACATATAGTTGATAATGTCAATAAACTTGAGCTCACATTTAAAACCATAGACTTGGAAGGACGCGTCCCCGCTACTGACTCAATAGAGTTTTTAAGTGTGGAAGAACCTTATCGGGAAGGGCATAGATATAGTCCATTTGTGCGTGTCCGTTATGCCTTAAACGGTATAAAACAGGATAAAGCTTTTCCGCTGGATGTAGACAAAGGTATATTTCTTTCTATTGATGATGATGTATTAGAAGAAAGACTACGACCGATTGCTCCCCAGATTGTTGAAATTCTTCAGGAACAGGCTATGCAACAGAATGTTGAAAGGAGAAATAGTATTAAAATGACACTTAAAGAACATATTGATGACATAAGCAATCAGTTAAAACAAGGCGCATTTTCAAATGAAGCTGCAGTTTCGCTTGGTATTGTGCTTAGATTACTTGAGGCATTAGGATGGCCAAGATACAAACCCCAGGTTATCATTCCTGAATTCGCGGTGGAAGGACAGAGAGTAGACTTTGCTTTGTGTAATCCACCAGGAAAACCTCTTGTCTTTATTGAGGTAAAGCAGGTTGGAAACCTTGAAGGGGCAGAGGAACAGTTATTCGGATACGCTTTTCGCAGAGGAGTACCAATCGCTATCTTAACTGATGGTCAGAAATGGCACTTTTTTTATCCAATTGGGGTAGGACATTTTAGAGAACGTAAAGTGCACGAGTTTGATCTAATCGAAAGCGACAGTGAGGAAAGTGTAGAACGTCTCAACAGATACTTGAATTACGAGTCGGTCCAAACAGGTAACGCTGTTAAGGCAATTGAAGAAGACTATAAAAACGTTTCCAAGCAACGTCAGGTTGAGAGACGTTTGCCTGAAGCATGGGATAAATTGTTACAGGATGAAGATGATTTTTCTGAGTTCTTAATAGAAGCCATGGCTGGTAAAACCGAAAGTCTGTGTGGGGATAAACCTACGACGAAACAAGTACTAACCTTTTTGAAAAGCTTAAAAAGGGTAACTGAATCGGATCGGAAAGAAGATTCTCGATCAACTTTTAGGGATGAAAAGCAAAGAAGAACATCAACTTTTAAGAAAGAAAATCAGAAAAAACCGCAGACAACCCTTGTTGTGACTATGCCAAATGGGACAGTAATCAATCATCGTATCGCACTATATACTTTTATTGAGGTACTTGAAACATTAGGATTAGAGAGGGTTGAGCAGGTTTACTCACAAATTGTATCAAGATCTCCATTCCATCATGGAAGACATACTGAAGTAGGTCGTTTTTACATAGATCATAACCACGGTACACCTCAGAAAAAAGACCACCTTGAAAAAATTGCCGCCCATCTTGGTATTCAACTAAAAATAGAGGTAGTTGAAAAATAGTAAAAGTGTCTGTTAAAGAAAAGTAGTGTCCGACTTACAATTTTGACAAGGCGAATGAATAAGAAGCACTTCCATGAAATATATAGTTGACACCAGCAAACGGAGAAAATCATGCATACCGTAAAAGACTTTAAAATCAAACAGAGAAAATATATGCCAGTCTTTCCAAAAGCGAGTGGCAAAACGACTGTCTATATTGAAGGATATCCAGGTGAAGATGATGAACCGATGGCTGCCACAGGATTTCACGGTGTGCAGATAACCACGTTATATGACCAACTTGAACGATACTTTGAAATCAACGATCTGGTTAGCGTTGGTGTTGACAGTTTTATCTATTATAGCGAAGGCGACATTACAAAACGGGTCGCCCCTGATATCCACATCGTGTTTGGCGTTGAGAAATACCCGCTACGCCACAGTTTCTATACGTGGGCAGAAGGTGCAGTACCTGTCGCTGTTATTCAATTTCTCACCGATGCAACAGAACATCAAGATCAGCATGAAATGGTTGCGTTATACTTGAATGAAATAGGCGTTCAAGAATATTTTGTCCATCAACCTGAAATGGAGAGACCGCCAGTGTTTCGCGGATGGCGACGGAGTCCAACCAGAGACATTGTAGAGATTACACAGCACCCACAGGGAGGTTTGTTTAGCAAGACGTTAAATCTCTGGTTTCGATGGGAGAACCAATATAATACGCACGTTAGACTTTTACGTCCATATCTACCTGATGGCACCCCGATTACAACTTCAATGGAAAATCACTATCTTTATAGGTCAACCTTTATGTTTACAGAAGCAGAAACACCATGGCAAAAAGAAGCAAAACGACAACTGGTTACAGCAGAAAAAGCAGCAGCTGAAGCAATGCGGCAACATGAATTAAGAACAGAAATAGAACGACTCCGCGCACAACTTGCAAAACTTCAAAATGACAATTGAATATGTTGGAGATAATATGACACAAGAAACAATGCACACATCCGACTTTAGTCCACTTGATGTCCAAGCCATTCGTGAAGATTTTCCAATCTTCGCAGAAACACCACCGTTAGCATATCTTGACAATGCTGCGTCAACACAAACACCGCGTCCTGTCGTTGAGGCAATGGACGCGTATTATGACACCTACCGATCCAATATACACCGCGGAATCTATCGGATTTCAGAAGAGGCGACAGACCAATACGAGAAAGCACGACAGAAAGTCGCACGGTTAATCAACGCACCACGAACAGGCGAAGTTATCTTCACACGGAATGCCACAGAGGCAATCAACCTTGTCGCATACAGTTGGGGAAGTGTCAATGTCCAACAAGGTGACGAGATCGTCCTCACAGACCTTGAACATCATAGTAACCTTGTACCATGGCAGATGCTTGCACAACGCACAGGAGCATCCCTACGATATTTAGAAATCACTGATCAAGGGTTGCTGGATTTCACACAACTCCAAGATGTCCTCAATGAAAAAACGAAACTGGTTGCAATAACACATGTCTCAAATGTGCTTGGGACAATTAACCCGATTCAGTCTGTTGTTGATGCTGCACACGCTGCCGATGCAAAGGTCATCGTGGATGCAGCACAATCTGTACCGCATTTTCATGTTGATGTGCAGCAGTTGGATTGCGATTTTCTTGCATTTTCTGGGCATAAGATGTGCGGTCCAACAGGTGTCGGTGTGTTATACGGTAAGATGGAACAGCTTGAAGATATGCCCCCATTTCTCGGCGGCGGTTCAATGATTCGCTCTGTTGAACGCGATATATCAACCTACGCAGACGTTCCCGCTAAGTTTGAAGCAGGTACACCAAGCATCGCTGAAGCAATCGGACTCGGTGCTGCCGTAGATTACATCACGCAAGCAGGGTTAGCATCAATGCATGTGCATGAACAGGAACTGACCAAATACGCACATGAACGTCTACAAGAGATTGAAGGCGTCACAATATATGGACCAGCACCGCATCAGAAAGCAGGTGTTATCTCGTTTGATATGGAGGGTATCCATCCACATGACATTGCTGGCATATTGGATATGTATAACGTTGCTATCCGTGCAGGGCATCATTGCGCGCAACCGCTCATGAAAAAGTTAGATGTTATCGCAACTGTCCGTGCCAGTTTCTATCTATACAACACGCTTGAAGATGTAGATCGTTTATGCGAAGGACTCCAGAAAGCACAGACTCTCATGACTCGGAGAACTAAATGAACATATATCAGGAAGAACTTCTTGACCACTACGAAAATCCCAGCAACTACGGTACACTTCCGAACCCCGATATTTCACATGAAGAGGATAACCCTTTATGTGGGGACAGGATTCGGATGGACCTGCTTGTTGAGGATGACATAATTAAAGAGGTCCGTTTTTGTGGACACGGTTGTACCATCAGTTTGGCAGCAGCCTCAATGTTAACCGAAAAGATTAAAGGTAAAACACTCACAGAAGTTAAAAACATTACAAGGGAAGACATTATGGATATGGTTGGTATTCCGTTGGGACCCGTCAGAGTAAAATGTGCTTTATTGGCTCTCAAAGTTCTCAAAGCGGGTGCTTACGGTATTAAAGGTTGGCCCGGCGAGGAAGATGAATAAGGAGACATAACATAATGAGTGATAATGTAACAGCAACACAAGAAACTAAAGTTACACTAAGTATTCAACAGTTAGAAAACGTCATCCGTAAGGTAGTACGTGAAGAATTGTTAGAATTTGCGGTGCAAGAACTCGGTATTTTTTACCTTGATAAAGAATCTCCACTTTATGAGGATATGGAAGATATTCTTGAACGTAAAGAATCTGGTCAATTGAAATTTTACACTCATGAAGAGGTATTGAAACAGCATTTTACACATATCCCGGACCTACGGTATCAAAGGTTGGCACGGCGAAGAAGATGAATAGGAAGGAACATAATGGCAGAATACTATAAAGCAGCGAAAGTTGATGAAGTACCACCCGGTACAAAAAAATTGGTTGAAGTAGATTTCGTCCCTGTGCTACTCTTTAACGTAGAAGGTGAGTATTACGCGATGGAAGAT
The DNA here is from genome assembly GCA_965205065.1 of Candidatus Poribacteria bacterium. Taxonomy (GTDB): domain Bacteria; phylum Poribacteria; class WGA-4E; order WGA-4E; family WGA-3G; genus MSPOR6. Next base: position 2,528,072 of record CBDBFT010000001.1, read on the forward strand.
GTTTGCACACATGATGGAGGTCCTTTAGGCGAAGGCATTTTAGATGGGGATGAGATAGAATGTCCACGGCACGGTGCACGTTTTTGTGTCAAGACAGGAAAGGCACTCTGCATGCCCGCTGTTGAGGATATTGAATGTTTTTCTGTCAAAATTGAGGACGACGAAATTTTAATTAACATTGATTAACTACTACCTCATCAAGGGGGACTACTAAAACTACTATCGGAGGAAATAAAAATGGTAACAGAAGAATCTGTATTCGAAGCAATAAAAGAGATTATCGACCCCGAAATCGGTATTAATATCGTTGATATGGGACTTATCTACGAAGTTGACATTGACGACACAACTGTTGACATTACCATGACATTAACAAGTCCTGGATGTCCCGCAGGCGGACAGATTGTCAACGGAACACAGCACGTCACACAACAATTGGAAGGTGTTGAAGAGGTTAATGTACAAGTAGTGTGGACACCACGTTGGACACCCGAATTGATGAGCGAAGAAGCAAGAGACGAATTGGGTATCTTTTAACAAATCTATGAGGTACTGATGGAATACAAAATTCCTCTTGTTCTGACACCACAACCTGAAGGCGGGTATACAGTGACTTCTCCCTTATTGCCGGAGTTGGTTACTGAGGGTGATTCCTTAGACGAGTCGTTAGAAAACGTCAAAGACGCTTTTATTGCAGTCTTGGAACTCTATCAAGAGTTAGGACGTTCATTGCCTGAAAATATATCGAGTTGTGTCGTTTTATAATACTACGGATCAACCTTGTAATTTACACGTATACTTGCTATAAGGAGTAGAATCATGTCAGTAAATACGTTTACTTTCACTGAATGTGTGTTCATCATAGCATACCTCGGTTTTATACAAACAGTTAGAGAACAGACAAATAAGTCTCCAGCAAAGAAAGAAGCAAGTGGGTTTGGACCAGCTCGTCGCGAAAAAGGAAGTGATTCTATTAAACGTCCCGATTATACGTTAGAAGACTTATTGGAACAAATGCCAGATGGTCACTCAAACAGCAAGAAAGCAAATGATAAACCATTCGGTCCCCATCGGTCAGAAAAAGGGAGTAATTCTATTAAACGTCCTGATTATTCACTGAAAGATCTATTGGACCAGGTCAAAGAAGATAGTTCACATGATGAAATAGACACTGGCCGTCCGGTAGGCAATGAAGTATGGTAGAGGTAACAAACGTTCCGCTGCGTGGAGATGCAATTTGGATTGATTTCAATTCTTTACAATGAATACTGTGAACAAAAGTCCAAAAACCCTCAAGAAACATGATAAAGCCTTCCAAATTGAATGGAAGGATGGACATACCAGTTGGTATCCATACACGTATCTTAGACAGATGTGTCCGTGTGCAGAATGCGCTATCATCCGACACAAAGGTAAAGATATCCATTCCTTATTCTCTCCACAAGGGGATGGAGATGTAACATTAATAGAGGTGTCTGAGGATATCCAACCCACAGATATCCAGTTAGTTGGTCGGTATGCTCTGCAATTCAGTTGGAATGATGGACACAATACTGGCATCTATCCATTTGATGTATTACGTGAAACGTGTCCAGGTCATGAATGTATGCCAATACAACATAATGAAAACGAGGAAGGAACTGAATAATGCAGACAAGACCCCCGCTCCCAGAAATTTCACCACAAGAACTAAAACAGGAATTAGGTGAAAACCACCAAAATGTGTTCTTATTAGACGTGCGTGAAAAGAGCGAATACGACATTGTACATCTTGAAGGGGCACGATTAGTCCCGCTCAACACATTGCCGCATCATCTGGACAGCATTCCATCGGACAAAGAAATTGTTGTCTATTGTCATCATGGACAACGTAGTCTTTACGCGACTGCCTACCTACATCAAAACGGATATACCGATGCAAGAAACCTCACTGGGGGGATTGACCGGTGGGCAGCAGAAATTGACCCCAGCATGAAACGTTATAGTTAACACCTTTTACAGGGTAATACCGATTTTTGAGAATAACATAAAAGGGTTGTTTTTTACCTAAGAAAATTTTAATATATTGACTGAATCAAGAGGAGAAAACCGATGATCGTAGAATTTGAAAACCGTTCCGGTGAATTGGAACAGGCAGAAATGGATATTGACGAACCTTGTCCAACCTGTTGTGGAATGCTGTTTCCTATCGTTGAGTCACAACCAAAGAGCGGATATAGATGTAGTAGTTGCGGACTCTTGTTCAAACCTGTAGAAGATGATTCTGCAACCGCTTCTGGATAAGTATAGCTCGAATTTAATCAATCAATCTAAAATCTGGAACTTCCACCGGCGCACCACCATTGGTAATAGATGCTTCTGAAACCAATCCCGGAACCGTAAAATCCATTGCTGTATAAACATCAATCGGTGGCGTAGTATCGTTATCAAAAAGGTTCACGGTAGTTTATTCCGCAAAATACCGTCTAACAAATTGCCATGCACCTGCTTTGTAATACCGATGACCACCATCACCAATGAATAACTCACATCTATCTTCAACGCCAGCAACAGCATAGATTTCCTTAAGTCTTTGATATGCAAACTCAACATGCTGAATTGGAAAGATAGGATCATCACGTCCTGAAATAGCACAGAATGGACGTGGGGCAATCAAACCCGCAATATCATACATTTCACCTAAGCGCATGACACCGGGCACATAGTTGCATTCACAGTGTCGAATAGTGCCAATACTCCCTTCAAATGTACAGAAGTAGCAACTCGGAACTGCAACAGCGATGCGGGTTTCACATGCTGCAGCGAAGAGAGAAATAGTCCCTCCTCCAGAATTACCTGTTATAGCGATCCGTTCCGCATCAACAGGAAGGTTATCTATGGACCAATCTATCAGACGGGATATATCCCACACACGTTCCCCAATGGGAGTACGACCAACAAGAATACTATGGACTAACTGGTGACGGCAAGAGTGTGTATTATTGTTCTGCTTATCTGTTTCGGTGCGCGTTTCACCGAAAGCACGAGTCGTCGGCGCGATTGCGATATATCCCTCTTCAACAACTGCCTGCCGTGCAATATCGCGTTCACCTTCAATCATCTCCTTCTTCTCCTTATCTGAATCTGCGATACCAGCATAAATATGTGGATGATTATGTCCATGTGAGGTAAGAATCAATGGAAGCTTCTTGGTAATCTCTTTCGGACGAAGAAGGTAGAATGGTAATGGTACTGTCGGTTCCACCCACAGATACCAACTTTCACGTATATGGTTATCCATATCCAAGACTGCAAGCTGTTCGGCTTTTGGAACATAATTTGCAAGGTCAGATTCCATATTATCCAGACCAAGGATGTATCGCAATTCAGGACGAAACTTCGCTTGCCACGCGAATAAGCCTTCTCGCGTAGTCTCTCTAAATTCATATTTCCGTGGGACAGTGTCATATAAGTTCTCAAAGTGTATTACCGCGTTATACATGAAGAATCTCCTAATTTAAAATGACTCGCTTGACAAAAACTTTGATGGTGCTATAATACGATTGCAATAATATACAATTCACTGAGAACTGTCAACAGATTTTGAGGTAAAACAGATGAAACAGTTCGAAAGGAAATAACAATGAAAGTATTGATAACGGGGGCAAGCGGTAGACTCGGTCCCTATGTGATTCGAGAATTAGCAGAAAAGCACACACCTGTTCTGATGTCACGTAGACAACCTCCAGAAGAATTTAGCGAACTCCCATTTATTCAAGGAGACCTAAACAACTTTGAAGACTGTCAACGGGCAGTCGAAGGTGTAGACGCAATTCAACATCTTGGAGCACAACCAGGTCCCGTAGACCATCCCGATTTTCGTGCAAATGCTGAAGAGAAAGGCATACCTTTTGATGCAACTTTCAAAACCAATATGCTCGGTACTTACTATCTCATGCAAGCGGCAATCGAAGCAGATGTCCAGTCTGTGATTATGTCTGGTAGTAATTGTGCGTTGGGACACGGTTTTCGCATCAGCAGAACACACATGCCGATCGATTATCTTCCATTAGACGAGGAACATTCGTGTTATCCAGAGGATTCTTACAGTTTCTCAAAACGTTGTGGCGAAGACCTGTTAGCCAGTTATACACGAGCTTATGGAATCAGAACGTATGTAACCCGTCCAGCAGGTATCACACCAGAAGAACGCAGAAAACAGATGGCAGAAAATGCAAGACCGATAGGTGGATGGTCACCCTGGCTTTGGTGCTGGGTCGGGAGCGAAGATGTAGCAACTGCCCATCGCTTGATAATGGAAAAAGCAGAGACATTGCCACCTCATGATGTCTATTTTTTAAACGCAGATGATACTACTGCTTTAGAACCCTCAATGGAACTGGTAGAAAGGTTTAAACCGGAATTCCTGACAAAAGTTAAATCACTGCAAGGACATCAATCGTTTATCAATTGCGATAAACTCAAAAACGGTGTCGGATGGCAACACGAAACTTCATGGCGGCAATAGGATGTTTTCACATAAATTATGTTTTCACATAATTTATGGCTTCACATACTTTGGAGTAAAAAATATGGCAACAGATGACATAATTCGTATAGGAGTCGTGGGAATTGGCAGTATAGCCGTACGCGGTATTCTTCCGCACTTAACACAAGACGATGTCCAAGATAGACTGAAAGTAACTGCAGTCTGTGATCCAGTTCCTGGCAGAGCAGAAGCTGCATCCGAAAGATTTAATGTGCCGCACGCATATCTGACATATAAGGAGATGTTGTCAGAAGGACATGTTGACGCTGTTAGCATTGCATCACCAATCGGTATACATTATGAACAGGGAAAATTAGCAATAGAACACGGTGTCCACGCACATTTCAATAAGACGATGACGACCACCGTTGATGAAGCTGATGACCTGATTGATTCTGCTGCACGAAAGGGTGTTAAATTAGTTGCATCTCCCGGACAGATGTTACGTCCAATACATCAAGAAATCAAAAGACTTATTGAAGATGGCGTAATTGGGACACTCACCTGGGCTGCAACAGGTTCCTCTTTTGGTAGATATCACGAAGCGGAATCAGTTCGCCATGGTGACGATGTATTGTCCAACATTAATCCTGCATGGTATTTCCGCAAACCAGGGGGCGGTCCACTCTATGATATGACAGTCTATGGATTACATACGATGACAGGTATCCTTGGTCCTGTCAAACGAGTGACAGCGTTCTCTGGTGTCCGAGTCAAAGAACGCGAATTTCGTGGGGAAATGCTTCCGTGTGACATGGACGATAACACCTTCATTCTATTGGATTTTGGTGATGCATTCTTCGGGTTTATCTACGGAGCAGCAGCTGGACATTCTATTAAAGGTGGATTAGCAATTAACGGCACAACGGGAGTTATTGAGGGCAGCACCATCAACGGAAAGCCAATTGATGCACCTAAGAGAGAACTACCCCATGTTGTTGGACCTCACCGGAGTATACAGGAAGCACATGTTTTTGAAGACATCATGCAACTCGTTGACTGGATACGAGAGGATAAACCGACTATCGTCACAGCGGAACATGCACGCCATGTCATAGAGATATTTGACGCTGGCTATCGATCTGCAGAAACAGGACAAGCGCATACCTTACGAACTACATTTTAGAGGAATAAATCTTATGCCGAAAGCAATAAGTGTCGGTGAACTCCTTATCGATTTTGTATCTACAACACCAGATGTAACCCTTACCGATGCACCAGGTTTTGCTAAGGCACCCGGCGGCGCACCAGCAAACGTCGCTGTCGGTTTAGCAAAACTCGGTATAGATGCCGGTTTCATTGGTAAAGTTGGGGCAGATCCGTTTGGAGATTTCCTTACAAAAACACTTCAGCTGCACAAAGTTGACACTTCATATCTAATTGCTGGAGAAGAATCGCGCACGACCTTAGCCTTCGTCGCTACACGGTCTGATGGTAAGAAAGATATTACTTTCTACCGACACCCAGGGGCAGATATTCAGCTTTCTCCTGATGAAATTGACACAGACTACATCCAATCAGCAGAACTGTTCCACTACGGTTCTGTGAGTCTAAGTCATTCACCAACCCGTGATGCAACACTCAAGGCAATTCAGTGTGCCAAATCTGCTGGATCTCTTATCTCTTACGACCCTAATCTACGGTTGATGTTGTGGGATAAACCTGATGAAGCAAAATACTGGATTTGGAAGGTCATGCCTTATGCAGATATTGTGAAAATATCTGAAGAGGAATGGGAGTTTGTTACCGGTGATGTCGAACTGACGAATGGCATAAAAAAGATACTCAATCTCGGTGTCAAGTTGCTGGTTGTAACACTGGGAGAACGAGGATGTTATTATACAAATGGTACTATTGAAGGTTCAATCGCGGGATTTAAGGCTAATGTTGTAGACACACTCGGTGCTGGTGATGCTTATGTTGCTGCAATGCTCTCAAAATTGATAGAGCAAAAGGATCTGTTAAATCTCAAACAGCAGCAACTCAATCGAATTATGCAATATGCTAATGCAGCAGGTGCATTAGCAACACAGAAAATTGGTGTCATCTCTTCGCTACCAACGCACGCTGAGATTAAACGGTTCCTATCAAGGAAACAGAATGTTGAATAGTTATAGCCAAAATAGTTCTTATATGTGTATATGGTGGTATTCAGAAAAAGTTTGATTTTTCTTCTTAGATTTGTAATACTTAATCAGTGTCAATGTCCTGTTATGATTGAATCTACTTCAATCATAATATAGAGAACTAACAGATTATCGTAGAGTTAGAGACTTGATTTTGTTGTACTGCTTAACTATAATAGTAGTAACCCAGCAATGTTAATTAACAAAGGAGTTTATGTCATGAAACGACTGAGCATAGTTAGTCTAACAATCTTCACTTTACTTACAATCTTCGGGATCGCTACGGTATCCGTACAGGCGGCAATCTTGAACGTTACAGTGACAGATAAACAGACAGGTAACTTACTAAACAGTGTGTCCATTACTGTTAAACATGAAACAGGTGATGCCGATAGTGGTGTTACTGATGCAAATGGCACCCTTGCATTTGCTGATTTAGAAGCCGGTGAATATACAGTAACTGCATCTTTACAAGGCTACACAGACGATGTGATGGCGAATGTTTCACTAAATGAAGATGAAACCAAATCGATAAACATTTCACTTAATTCAGAAGTCATTGAACTTGGAAAGATCTCAGTTTCGGCTTCCCGCCGAAAAGAAAAAGTACTGGAAGCACCAGCTTCTGTTGCGCTGGTTGATGACGCACAAATTCAAGACAGAATTGCGATGAGTGTGACTGAACATATCAAATCTGTACGAGCAGTAGATGTAGTGACTTCCGGTATTGGCACATCTTATGTCGTTGTACGGGGATTCAACAACGTCTTTTCTGGTAGCCTACTATCACTTGTAGACAATCGTATCGCCAGCGTGCCATCCTTACGTGTAAACGCTTACACGTTGATACCTACAATCAGTGAAGACATTGAGCAGATTGAAGTGGTATCAGGTCCTGGTGCAGCATTATACGGTCCAAATAGTGCAAACGGTGTGATGCATATCCTTACGCGTTCACCTTTCAACTCTCAAGGTACAACCCTCAGCATTGGAGGTGGTGAGAGAGGTATGCTCCTCGGTTCACTTCGGCATGCAGGTGTTATCAATGATATGTTTGGATATAAATTGACTGCCAATTACACGCAAGGTAATGATTGGGCAGCAGGTCGTCTTAGAGATGACATTGAGCCCGGTTTTAAAGAGGATCTTGATTATCAAATTCAAGAAGATGAATGGCAAGATGGTCGTTTAACAACAGATATTGACGAAGAGGACCCAAGAAACTCGTTATTTGATACATCACTCACACGTGGAGAATTCCGAGTAGATTATAGTCCAGATGAGGATACATCCGTCATCCTTGCAAGTGGTCTAACACAGGCTTCCGGACTCGAATTGACAGGAATCGGTGCTGGTCGGACTAAGGATTGGACTTACGGGTATGCTCAGACACGTGTCATCTACAAAGACCTATTCTTCCAAGCTTTCATCAATAGAAGCGATGCTGGTGATACTTATGTCTTGCGTTCGCAGGAGGATATCGTTGATAATTCTAACCTATATGTTAGCCAGATACAACACAGTGTTGGCATAGGAGATATACAAAGATTTACTTATGGTCTGGATGTTTTACTGACCCGTCCGGATACGGGTGGTACTATCAATGGTGTGAATGAAGAGAACGACAATATTGACGAACTTGGTGCTTATGTGCAGTCTGAAACCGATATACTGCCGCAGGTTAAATTACTTGCTGCAGGTAGAGCAGATTATCACAATCATCTCAGTGATATCGTCCTTTCACCGAGGGTTGCTCTGGCGTTTCAGCCAGATGATGACCACAACTTACGACTAACCTATAACCGCGCGTTTAACACACCGGGTACTTCAAACCTATTTCTTGACATCCTTTCAGTGCCGGATGCATTTAGTTTAGGAACGAATTTTGAACCCGCATTAGGTTTTAGTCCAAATATAGACGTACGAGCACAAGGTGTACCTTCAGATACAGGATTTACTTTTAAGAGAAGTGAGGATGGCCTTCCTCTTTTTCGTTCACCGTTCTCACAGTTGGGAAAACTTGATGATGGTACTTACATCCCACTCCACGATCTGTCTTTTACCAATGTCATGTGGAACGTCGCCCGAAGTGTCGTGATGAGCGGTACAAAACCAATTTTTGAAGCAGGATTAGCTGCGCAAGGGGTTCCAGCTGAAACGGTAGCGGCACTTTCTGCAGGATTTGAAAGTGTTATCCCACAGCAAGTAACAGGTGTGAAAAATGTTTTACGCTCACTTGATCCGGAGGCAAAAACGGCGGCAGAAACTTTTGTTGATGTTGAAGGTGTGAAAGACGTTGATCCGTTAAAACCGACTATCACACAAACTTATGAAGTTGGATACAAAGGCATTCTCTTGAACAGATTTGCATTTTCTGCTGATGTGTATCACTCAAGAATTAACAATTTCATCGGTCCGTTATTTGTTGAAACTCCCAATGTGTTTTTAGATGCAGCAACGTTGAGTGCGTCTCTTGGACAACAGATTGGAGCTGCATTAGCGGATCCGCAAAATGCACAACTTGCCCAGGCACTGCTCGCGTTTGACGCACCCGCTCTGGGCGGAAACGGCGATGGTTCGCCTGTTGAGGAATTGGTAACGTTGTTCGTAGCAGGACCTGAGAATAATGGTGCCGCCTACATTCCGTTTGGTACAGTGACACCCGAACAAGCGGTTGACCCAAACGCTGTCATGCTGACCTATCGTAACTATGGTGACATTTCACTAAATGGTTTAGATCTGAATTTCACACTATTTCTAAGTCCAAATTGGAGTGTCGGCGGAAATTATTCGTATGTCAGTAAGGACTTATTCCAAAATATTGATGGAATCGGGGACATCGCATTGAATGCACCAAAGAACAAGTTCGGCGCAAACGTGCAGTATTTTAACACTGATCTCGGTTTAGGAGTTGGACTCAGAGCGCGTTTTGTTGAAGGATTTCCTGTGCGATCCGGGGTCTATGTTGGTGATGTGGAATCCTATTATACTATTGATCTCAATGCGGGGTACGATATTCCACTCGGACCGAAACCTCGTTTTTCTGTTACAGTACAGAATCTGTTGGATCGTAAACATAACCAATTTGTTGGTACACCAGATATTGGACGTTTAGCGATTGCTCGTTTAACGCAAACATTCTAATGCTGGATAAGCTTGATTCAGATCGGTAGGTGCGATTTCCCAATCAATGCAGAATACCAAACGCGTATTCTGCCATAAGCGTCAATTTAGCGTCCTTCCAGTGCTGGTAGGTTCGGTTTCCTAACCGAACCTACCAGCCTGGCGGCATTATTGGTTACCTTGTTCTTCGTGCTTTAACTGCATACATTGGCCAAGAAAAGTAAAAGTCACCACCATCGCCTGGTTCTACTGTATAGAAGGTTTTGGCATCATCAGGAGAGAGTTGTGAGAACGCTTCACGGATTTCTTCAACGATCTCTGCTGAATTCTTCTGTGGACGTACCCACCACATAAACGACATCAGTGCATTACGGGTATGAGCGGTCTTCTCAATTTCAAATCCGGCTTCAGTAATCATTGTAATCCATTGGGACGGTGGATACCCAAATACATGTGAATCGTCGCGTAACTTCTCTACGCGGTTCTGCCACGTTATTAACGCTTCTGATTCAGGCGAGACAGAATCTACAATGCAAAACAGTCCATCTTTTCGTAGGACACGATGAACTTCACCCAAGAATTGTGGTACGTCTTGAAAATGATGAGGTGCAAGACGACAGGTTACTAAATCGAACGAACCTGTACAGAAAGGTAATGACTCTGCTGCAGCTACAGAAAACGTAACGTTCTCCAACGATTGCTCTTGTGCCAATTCAGATGCTTTAAGAACCATCTCAGGTGTGAGGTCTGTTGCAACCACAGAATCTACCTTTGGTGCAAGTGCAAATGCTGTAAAACCTGTACCGGTTGCTATATCCAATGTTTTTTCTGTGCCTTTAGCATCAGCAAAATTAAGGATCACTTCAAGTGTATCACCTTTAGCATGCACTGTGCTTTGTGCGTAGTAGTCAGCATGTTGACTAAACTGGTTGCGGACAGCGGTGTGGATGGATTTCATATAGGTATAACTTGGGGTTATGGTTGGCTATGTAATAGTCGGCTTGTGGAGTTCCCTCCTACCATAAGCAGTCCATTGGTAGGAGCGATCTCCAATCGCGACCTTTACCTGAACAATTAGAGTAGACTATCTACTATAAATTGGTATCTTCTGTATGACTTCTATGATTCCAGATCCGGGTCATTCGAATCTCCATCTATTTCTTTAAGTAGTAGATTCGACTGTCGATGCGTTGTTTTTAGGTAGTTAGTTAGGACATCTTGAATTGTCTTTAAAGTATAGCGATCATTCTCAAGTATCTCTATTCTTTTTTCATAATTTTCCATGAAGTTGAGGCGATCAACAATATCCTGGAGAAGATTTTCTAATTCTCTATAGTGTGTTCTTTCTTCTTCCAATGACTGGATTCTTTCTGCCATTGTCTCAAGTTTATGTGTTGTCTCTTTCAATTCGGACTGAAGTGAACGCGCAAAAGTGATTAATTTCTCAAGCGTATTTGTAGATTTATAAACAGGTATTTCTGGGTCCATTGGTGGAAAATCCTTAGGGATAGTTTCATCTCCGTTCTGTTTAGGTGTTTCAGTATCTATTTGTTCTGATATATCTATATCAACTATCTCATCTGTTTCATCTTCAGGTTCATCAATCTCAGTCACTAATTCTTGTGTGTCTATTGGTGAAATCTCGTGTGTTCCTAAGAGTTTTATATTATATGTAGATGGTAGATAATTCTCTTTTCGTTCAGTGTAAGTAACTTGGACACGGAGTTCCTGGTCAACTTTAAGAGAATTTAATCGTGTATGGATATTTCTAATCACGACCTCGTTGTAACCGAAAGCTTGGTTCGTCTTTGTGCTTAATTGTCGTAGATATCGATAGAGTTCCATTACATCAGAGCTCTCTCTTGATATTCCATCCTTCGTCAATACGCCGATAATATCTTCATCCTTTGCATCTTTTGAGGTTTGTAAGTTCGGCAAAACAACGTCAAGTGGTACTTCCCCTTGAATTGCCCTCATACCAAGGGTCCAGCTGTTTTCAGATAGTCTACCGCTGTATGCAATGAAATCGTAAGTAATTGTCATTGTTTTAACCTTCTTTTACCAACAGTTCATAAAAAAGACATTACATAAAATAACTCACTCGTCATCTTTGTTCTCAGTTAGTTCAAACACAAGTTCCATCTGTGCCCACCATTCACCAGTTTGTGCTTCTTTGACGGGTTCCTGAAAGGTCCGCATTAATTCATCCCACTCTCTGCACTTTGGATGTTGTTCAAGATAGCGAGGAAAATCACGTTCTAAATCAAATGAATCCACGGTTTCCATCGCCATGAACAAACGTCGTCCTAAGAGGTAGATATTCATTTTCGTAATACCGATTGCTTTTAAACCTGTTAAGGTCTCTTCCCAAGCATTTTGATGATAGATTTTGTATTCCTCAATTATATCAGGATCGTCTTTAAGGTTCAATGTTAAGCCGTAATGTTTCATTTTTTTTTAAATATTTTCTATAATCAGGTTATGGTCAAAAGCGAGCATACGATAATAAAACTATATCAACAGTAATTGAAGGACGCTGATATTTGTAACTATACACCTTAGAAATTATAGTATCAGATATGAACGTTTTTTGTCAATATGATTTTTCAATTGTCAACGAAAATAAGACGTGTGATATAGAGGATGAAAATACTTAATTTAAATAACCCTGCGATTTGCACATTTTTCTTGACAAATTCAGTTGAATCTGATATGCTATAAAAACAGTTTGACATTTAGCAAGAAATGTGTATAACCACATCTCGTTTGCGGTTTCAATCTGATTCTTATAGTTTACAGAATTTTGATAGATAGAATTATGTGAATAGACAGGACAAACAACAAATTGCGTTCCCATGCATTCTTAATGTTTAGACGTAGGGTTTTGGAAAATGAAAAACCGACAAACGAATCATCATTTAGCGGTAAACACTTCAGAGATCTTCTGTTTGCGTGAAAATAGGGCAGATGTCTTGCTTGCTGGTTTCGTTTTAACATCGGTTTTGAGACCCCCCCCCCCTCCCAACGTCACCGTTAAATATAACAACACATTACGACAAAACAACTTTGAAAACTTTGGTAGTTCTGCTGCTGCACCCGCACGTCCATTTTGGATCGTTGCGGGTTTTTGTTGTTACATTCGGCTTGCGTGATACGTGATAGTCCTGGTGTTCATAAAAAGTATCAAAATTAATCCATTATAATGTCTACTATAAAAGTAGTCCGACAGATAGGGATCTTGTAATTTCTGATTAAAGGAGAAGTGTATGAATCGCAAGTCTATTATGGTGATCTGTATTTTCAGTCTACTGTTTACTACGATCTGGCATGTAAATGTAGGGGATGCGAAGATCGACAAGAGTATGATTCAAGGTATGTGGACATTTGAAGAAGGAACAGGCGATACCGTTAAGGATCTTTCTGGTAACGGTAGCGATGGTGAATTTGTTGGAAATGTTGAATGGGCTGAAGGTAAATTTGGTGGTGCTATAGAATTTAGTGGGGAAGTCGCTCAAAACTATGTCCGGATTGGACAAGAAGGCGAACCTGATACTTTGGCTGCCTTGAACTTTAAGGATTCCGAAGGTTTTTCCATACATGCATGGGTTTATGCAACACAGAATCCTAAAGGAAAATGTGTCGTATGGAAAGGAAAAGGTTGTTCAAGCTGGTCACAATATTTTCTCGGAACTGGCGCACATGAAAATGTTGGTGGGAAAATCAACCAAGCATCATTTCATTATCGACTCAGAAGCGCATCCGAAAGATTTGAGGCTCTTGGAGAACCACTTCCTGTAAATGAATGGGTTCACCTTGTTGGCGTATGGGATGGAACGAAAATACATATATACGTTAATGGTGAACTGCAGGATAGTAAAGACGCAGTCGGACAACCTTGGGACTCCCACGAAGCAGTTTACATCGGTGCAGATGCTGGATGTAATGAACCTAATGGAAGGTGTCATTGGGCTGGTCTCATTGATGAAATCGTCATGTTTAATGTACCACTCTCACAGGATGATGTTGAATCACTAAAGAATGGAATTGATGGTGTATTTGCAGTTGATGCTGCTGGAAAATCTACAACTACCTGGGGCAAACTCAAAGCTTACAATTAGAGAGTCAAAGTATAGATAGGCAAAGTAGGAACTATTCGAATGATAAATCTAAACCGAGTTGTTTTCAACTCACATTAATTTATAATAAACTTGATAAGAGCATTGCTATTATCAGCGTAAATGAAACAAAGGAGAACAATAATGCGTTCTAATGTTACAAATGTACTATGTATCCTCAGTCTTTTACTGATAGCTATATGCTATGTAAATACGACTGATGCAAAGCTTGATGAAAGTACCATTGCAGGAATGTGGACATTTGAGGATGGACAAGGTGAAACAGTTACTGACGAATCTGGGAATGGCAGTGATGGAACATTTGTCGGTGATCTCAAATGGGTAGATGGGAAATTCGGCGGCGGTCTGGAATTTAACGGGACGAACACGTGGGTTAAGATTGGAACGAAGGGTGATGCTGATTCATTAGCTGCTTTAGATTTTAGTCAGTCTGAAGGATTCTCAATTCACGCATGGGTTTATTCTGCTGTTACACCGTCAGGAAAATGTATTGTTTGGAAAGGACTGGGTTGTTCCACATGGTCACAGTATCTACTTGGGACTGGTGCACATGAAAATGGTGCAAATTCTGCAAACGCTTCATTTCATATTCGCGTCGGAAACGGTGGCGGAAGGCTTGAAGTTCTTGGTGACCCGTTACCAGAAAAAGCGTGGGTTCACGTTGTAGGTGTTTGGGACTCAGAGAAACTACATATATATGTAAATGGAGATTTACAGAATAGCGCAGATGCAGCTGGTCCTCCGTGGGCTTCACTCGAAGAGGTATATATAGGCGCAGATCCAGGTTGTAATAACCGTTGCCAGTGGAATGGTATTATGGATGAAGTTGTAATCTTCAACGTTGCACTGTCAGAGTCAGAAGTTAAGTCTCTTGGCAGCGGTATTGAGGGTGCTTTAGCAGTTGATGCTGCTGGAAAAACCACTACCACTTGGGGGTCAATAAAGTCTAAGCGAAACTAAATATCTAATGCAATCTATTAAAAAGGCGATTATTCCTATCGCTGGATACGGAACACGCCTCTTCCCCGCTACGAAAGCTGTGCCAAAGGCACTATTTCCAATTATAGATCAGGATGGCATCGCAAAACCGATAATCCAACTGATAATTGAGGAAGCATTGTCAGCAGGTGTGGAAGAGGTGTGTCTCGTTGCACAACCCCATCAAGTTACCCCAATCACCGACTATTTTACAGGTGATGTCCCAAAAGCCATTCTCGAAAAAAAGGAGCTTGCAATCCAAGCAGATAGGTTGACTGAAATCGGAGAACGTCTGCAATTTGCTATACAAGCAGAGCCGCAAGGCTTCGGACATGCTATCTATTGCGCTAAGGACTTTGCCGACGATGAACCTGTCATGATCCTGCTCGGAGACCACCTTTATATCCCAGATTCAGAAGTCTCTTGTGCAAAACAGTTGGTAGATGTGTATACGCACGTAGGCATGTCTGTCACCAGTCTTGATGTCTGTGATGAAGAGGAACTCTCATTGAACGGGATCGTGCAAGGGACACCGCATAAAGACAATCCTGCAATTTTCAGTTTAGCACGCATAGCCGAAAAGCCTACTGTTGAGTATGCACGGGAACACATGCGGGTTGAGGGTATTTGGGATACTCAGGAAACGTATAAATACTTGTGTCATTTCGGTATTGACTTACTCACACCACTTCTTTTTGATATACTGGATTACAACTATCGCAACCAGATTCTGACACATGGTGAGATTCAACTACGTGACGCAATGGGTGAAATGGTTAAGCAGGAAGGTATGTACGGTTACCGCGTCGCTGGTAGAAGGTATGACACAGGCAATCCAAAAGAATTGCTAAACACTGCCTATGCGTTTGGACTTCATGGACCGTATCAGAATAGTTTAGTCTAAACGTAAGCAATTATGACGTTTATCTATAAACATATCGTCCCTACGGGACTGAAGAGAGTTGGGATACATATTCTTCTATAAACATATCGTCCCTACGGGACTGAAGAGAGCTGGGATACACATTCTTCTAATTGTTATTACTGGCTCTCCATTGCGGATACTCATCTCTCAGGAGTTTGGCAGCCCAGTTCCCGTAGTAGTCGTATCCGCCGCGGCGTTCTTGTCCTATCTCTGATAACGAGTAGCGGACAACCGAGTCACGATCAAGAAAGATTGGACGGTTGGTACCGAGCTCATAAAAACGTGCCCAGAGCGGTCCAGCATCTGGATCCTTTACGATTCGTGAATCGTTCCTCTCCTCTGCGTCGGTGAAATCTTCACAACGTATCCCGTGGATAGCAACGTTCCTAAACCATTCAACGGCATGTTCCACAGCGTTGATGATCTCTGGGGTGGGTTCTTCTATTGACATTAGAAAACGAACAACTCCCACACTTTCGCCACCTGAGATTGAGGGGGGTTCATAGGAACGTCCCCATGCAGGCTCAAACGTTTGCTCGTCATGCTGTGCACACCAAGCCGTCAGTTTACCATCCTGTTTAATCTGGGTGCGCAGGATGCAGTCAATGCCCTTGGTTAGCGCAACCTCAACCTTAGTGCGGGGTTCCTTTTTCACGAACTGATAATCTGAAGATTCAGAGATGTCTCGGAGTAGTCCCAGAATGCGTGACATAACATTGTCATTGTAAGTGATGTGGCGATGGTAGCCTTTGCCTAACGGATAATATTGCGGCCACCCACCATTGGGGTACTGTGCTTTAAGGATATGGGAAATGCCATTGAAAAATGCTTGTTGGTAGCGAGGTTCGTTTGTTGCACGAAAAGCTCGTGCAAGAAAACGGAGTTCGTCAATCGTCGCACCGTTATCAAATGTTGCGTGAAGATCCTCACTTTTACCATCATAAGGTTTTGATGCTGTGTCTCTAACCTTGGGCCAACCGCCGTGTGGTGTCTGCCAAGTGAGAACGTTGTCAGTAATACGGCGACCTTCTTCGCTCTGGAACCATTCAAGGGGTTGTTTCGCGTATCGTGAAGGAATATTTGCATCAGCGGATGATAGAAGTAAAAGACAGAAAACAGAGACAAGAGTCAGCTGTAGCTTCATGGAGGCATCCTTTCGTTAGTATACTGTATGATTCAATTAGGATTTACGCAAATTTGGGTGTCCCTGTTTAGAATATCGCTTTTTCAAGGATTTTATCCTCGATTTATTAATCTAATGTCCCGCCTACCTCTAAATCTACAATTACTATATCTTGAGATGCAGTCAATTTACGAAATTCCTCCACTGTTCCTGTCAATACTGGGAAGGTACCGTAATGATTCGGATGGATTGCTGGTATACCGAGGAGTTTTGTAGCGTAAGCTGCCTCACGCGGTCCCATTGTAAAGTGGTCACCAATAGGAAGTAACGCTAAGTCAGGTTGGTATATCTCACCGATAAGTCGCATATCACTGAAGACATTTGTATCTCCAGCGTGATAAATCTTATACCCGTTCTTAAATTCAAGCACGAATCCTGCAGGTTCACCTAAATAGATTATAGAGCCATCCGCTTCTATCGCGCTATTACTATGGTTTGCCGTAACCATTGTTACCTTTACCCCTTCTACCGTTAGGGTGCCACCTTTGTTCATCCCTATCGTGTTCGCAACACCTTTACTTTCAAGATACTTCGCAGTCTCAATGATCGCGACGACAGTGGGAGAATGTTTTTTGGCAATCGGTACTGCATCTTCCATGTGGTCAGCATGTCCGTGTGTTATCAGCATAACGTCGATGGATTCAAAGGTCTTTAGTTCCTCAGGACAGACAGGATTACTTGTTAACCATGGATCGATTATTAACGTCTTGTCGTCTGTCTCAATAAGATAGGTTGATTGTCCAAGCCATGTAAGGCGAATACCGTTATTCAGTTTCATGTTTATTGTCTAATATCTCCTTTTATCGAATTAAAATGTCTTCCATTACACATTCCACTCTTCCGTTCTTCCACCCTTCCATCTTCCACCCTTCCACTCTTCCACTCTTCTATCTTCCCCCTTCCACTCTTCCATCTTCCATCTTCCATCTTCCATCTTCCATTCTTCCACCCTTCCACCCTTCCACTCTTCCACCCTTCCACTCTTCCACTCTTCCACTCTTCCACTCTTCCACTCTTCCACTCTTCCACCCTTCCATCTTCCACCCTTCCACCCTTCCACTCTTCTATCTTCCCCCTTCCACTCTTCCACTCTTCCACTCTTCCACTCTTCCACTCTTCTATCTTCCCCCTTCCACTCTTCCATCTTCCACCCTTCCACCCTTCCACCCTTCCAGTTTTCCCTCTTATCCTGATCAAATCCTGAAAATCCTGAAAATCCTGGTCAACCTTCCACCCTTCCACCCTTCCATCCATACTTATCCGACTTCCTGTCCATCCAGTTTCCCCACTTGAAGATCAATTTCATCGCGCGATTCAATTTTGTCTACTTTTCCATCTACCATGTGGAAAATTCTGTCAGAAACATCAAGCATCTTGTGATCGTGTGTTGCAGTGATTATGGTAACACCGTTTTCATCATTAAGGTTGCGTAATAGGTCAATGATTTCAAGACCTGTTTTGGTATCAAGGTTACCAGTCGGTTCATCAGCGAGGACGATTGCGGGGTCATTTGCGAGAGAACGCGCGATAGCGACTCGCTGCTGCTGTCCACCAGACAATTCTAACGGCTTGTGCTGAACACGATCACCTAATCCGACAAGTGAGAGTAACTCAACGCCTTTTTCTCTACTCTCATCAGCACTCATCCCCGCAAAAATCATCGGCAACGAGACGTTTTCAAGTGCTGTCATAACTGGGATAAGGTTGAACGACTGAAATATATAACCGATCTTCCGGCAACGTAGCCATGCTAACTCATAAGCATCAAGCTGAGCGATGTCTACTTCATCAATATAAACCCTCCCCTCGGTCGGTTTATCTAACCCCCCAATCATATTAAAGAGCGTAGATTTTCCAGACCCAGAGGGACCCATGATAGAGACATACTCACCTCGCTGTATCTGAAAATTGACACCGCGTAATGCGTCTACAGTCGTTGTTCCCATTTCGTAACGCTTTATCAGGTTTCTGACTCGGACAGTATTCTCTTTTGGAAGCGTGCGTTGGAATCGTTTAGGGGTTTCGGTGAGATCTGGTTGTGCTCCGCCTATTGCTGCTTGTCCGTTCATTTTTTCTCCTTTTGTGTATCAATGTGCATAAATAGATAGTTGTGTTACAATGTGGCAGTTTCGGTATTTTCAAGTTCTTGAAGGAATTGTTCAATTTTGGCTTTTAAGATTTCGTCACCCATGTGTTCGGCAAGTTCCAGGGCTGTCTCAAGATCTAGTTTAGCACCCTTGATATGACCAAAATTCGCTTTCTGTTTTCCGCGGTTATGATAGGTTTCGGCCAAATTGGGATTCAGCCGAAGTGCTTCATCATAATCAACGACTGCATGTGTATGTTGTCCCAACTGTGCCTTTGCCAACCCGCGATTTTTGTAAGCAAAGGCATGCTTTGGATTCATCTGAAGTGCTTCATCATAATCAGCAACAGCTTCAGTATGTTGTCCCAGTTGTGCCTTTGCAAACCCGCGATTATTGTAAGCGGTTGGATGATTCGGTTCTAGTTGAATCACCTTATCAAAATCCTCAATAGCGGCTTTGTATTGTCCAAATTCAATTTTTGTATATCCTCGATTGTTGTAAGCATTGACATCATCTGGCTTTAACCAAAGAATCTGATCATAATCAGCAATCGCAGCTTCATACTGTCCTAACTGTATATTAGCAAGACCTCGCTTGAAATAGACATCAACAAAATCTCGATTGCATTGGAGAGCCTCATCGTAATCAGTAATCGCAGCCTCGTATTTTCTTTGTTTATCTTTTATAGAGCCGCGAGTAAAATAAGCAATGGCAGTGATAATCCCATCTAAATTTTGTTGGATAATTTTACTGAAATCAGCAATAGCTGCCTCATCTTGTCCTAATTCACCTTTTACAAGTCCTCGATTAAGGTAAACTGGAATGAACTCTGACTCTAAATAGATAACTTTATTGAAGTCAGCAAGCGCGGACTCAAGTTGTCCTAACCTTTGTTTAACAATTCCTCTCCCATTGTAAGCATTGGCATAATCCGGATTTAATTGTATTGCTTTATCAAAATCCTGCAATGCTGAGGCAAGTTCCATTAATTCTACTTTCGTAATTCCTCTATTGTAATAGGCTTCCACATAATCGGGGTTCAAATGAATTGCTTGGTCGTAATTCTCAATTGCCAGGTTAAGATGACCTAACCGTCTCTGTGCACTCCCTCGACTATGATAAGTAACAGCATGATTTGGCTCTAATTGAATTGCTTTATCATAGTCCTCAGTTGCTTGGGCAGGTTCGTCTAATAGGAATTTTGCATAACCGCGACAGTGGTAGGTAATTGCGGAGCGGGAATCTAATTGAATTGCCTTATTATAGTCTTCAATTGCAGGTTCAAGGTCACCTAACTGTCTCTTTGCATAACCGCGATAGTGGTAAATAGCGGCAGAGTCAGGATTCTGATGAAGAGCATCGTTATAGTCCTTGATAGCCTCTTGGTATTGACCTAATTTACTTTTGGCATAGCCACGGTAGTAATAAGCATCCGCATAGTCGGACTTCAGGCGTATCGCCGCGTCATAGTCAGCAATAGCATCCTCGTATTGTTCCAGTTCATTCTTTGCAATTCCACGGTTATAGTAGGCATCTGCATAGTCGGACTTTAGGCGTATCGCCGCGTCATAATCAGCAATAGCATCCTCGTATTGCTTCAGTTTGTTCTTTGTCCATCCCCGATTGTAATGTGCCTCTGTATAATTGGATTTCAAATTGAGTGCCTTATTATAATCATCAATCGCAGCCTCATATCGTCCGAGTAGAGCCTTAACAGTCCCGCGATTGTTGTAAACGGCAGCATTATCGGGTTTGAGTTGTATTGCTTTATCATAAGCACTGATTCTCTCTTCTTTCTGATTGTTTTCCGAAAGCAGGTTGCCTATAGAAAACCAAGCATGGGCAGCTAAGTCGTCATTGATTCCTTCCACGGTGTCTGCAATAGAACGCCATTTATCTATTTTATTAGCATTTCCAGACAACTCCGGATTGATGAGGTTCTCTATAATCTCAACTATCGTTTTTGTGTCCATTGTTCCCTTTAGTAATATACGACAAGCGACATCAGTCAGTGGTAATTCTTCGGATGGGGGTTTATCTATTTTTGGTTATTTTAGGACGGTGCTAGGTGTATTTAATTCTTCGGTTCGGTGGGGTATTCACCTGGGCAGTTGTTGTGCTGTCGGGTTTAAAATTAAAGGTTTGACTACGTAACTGGCACAACGGCGTGTACCTATATTTTTCTATTTTAAAATGGACAAAACATTAGAACTACCAAATTGGAGCTTTGAGGTATTCACTCAGATTTATCAACAAACGTCTATGTTCTTCTTGTGTGATTTCACCTATTTTGGTTCTGCCATGTAATTTACTTTGAGATATTCTGCCTAGAAAACCGAGTCGAATCACTCCATCTCGACCGAACAAAGAGTATTTCCGATCAAAACCCTCAACGAAATTTCCTCGTGAACTTAGACCACAAACGAGGAATTCATCATAATTACTTGGCAACTTACGTAGAAGAATTATTGGACGAGGTTTTATCACTGCTGCATAAGTGTTGTGTGCCTTCTTATAGTCCTGGTTTTGTTCATACAAGGAAATCAATTGCACATATATATCCTGAACGTTCTTAATCCCTTTCTTCAGCAAATTCTCAAGCACGTTAATTGCATCACTAATTCGATTTTCAATCTCATAAAGTCTTGCTAAGCAAAGATTATTATATGCATCTAGTGGATCAGATTTTAAGTCAGTCCTTACTCTTGTCAATAGAGCAGAACGGTCCTTAGAAGACATTGCTTTTAATTTTCCTTTTGCCCCAAGATTTTTCTGGAATAATTGACGAAACTCCCATGACTCTACCAAAGGAAAATTAATTATGTTTCTCTCTGTAAGAGATGGCATACTCAAACTCTCCTTACTACATGCGATTCTACCGTTTGTGCGGTGCCTTCATAGTCATAAGAGAGTTCAGGGCCGCGTGCGGAGAGCTGCATCGCTGCTTTCCATTCCGCATCTGCGATTGCGTCATCTGGGTCTATCATGGTCTGCATATCTTCGGTCGTTTGTGCGGTGCCTTCATAGTCATAAGAGAGTTCAGGGCCGCGTGCGGAGAGCTGCATCGCTGCTTTCCATTCCGCATCTGCGATTGCGTCGTCTGGGTCTGTCATAGTCTGCATATCTTCAGTTATTTGTGCGGTATCGTCATAGTCATAAGAGAGTTCAGGGCCGCGTGCGGAGAGCTGCATCGCTGCTTCCCATTCCGCATCTACGTCCGTATAACTTACATCTACCGGCCTATTTTGAGCAATCATAATATTTGTCTCCTCATACGTTTTAATGAGGGTATTTATGGAATCCATGACACTACTTAATTGAGGGTTTTCGGTAAAATAATGAGACAGAGTTCCCTCGTACCGCTCTTGCCTCATTGCCTATTCAGTATTTAAGTAGTATAACAACTGTCTAAAAAAGTGTCAAGCAAATTACAATATTTTTCTTGACACATATAAAAAAGCAGACTATGCTAAAAGTAAACCTATACACCCATCAGGAGGAAACTCACATGAATTGCCCAAGATGTCAACACCCACACTTCGTCAAAAATGGACGCGTCAACGATAAACAAAGGTATAAATGTAAAGATTGCAACTATCAGTGGACAGAAAACCACACATACCGGGGAAGACCCCTTGCTGAGAAAGCACTTGCAGTTTTTCTCTATTGCCATGGACTTTCTATGAACGCCATCGCAAAAATGCTTCAAGCCTCCCCTTCCACTATCCTTGAATGGATAAGAAAATTCGGTGCTGAACATGCGAAACCCCCTGAACCCCAGGAAACCGATACTGTCGTGCTTGAACTTGATGAGATGTGGCACTATTTGAAAAAAAAAAGCAGAAACTCTGGATATGGAAAGCTTTGTGTCGTGATACTGGAGAACTTATTGCCTGGGAGTGTGGTGATCGGGATAAAGCGACATTGAAGAAACTAATGACTCGTTTGGAAAAATGGGATGTGAAGGTTTATTATACGGATAACTATCAGGTTTATGAATCGGTTCTGCCCAAAGATAAGTTAGTTCAGGACAAAGCAGAAACGCACGGTATTGAACGCAACAATTGTTTGATGCGGCATTGGTTTGGGCGTTTTAAGCGCAAGTCTATTATCGTTTCGAAGAGTGTGGAAATGGTAAATCTAACGATCGCCTTATTTGCGAGATTTCGCATCAATGGGTACGTTTATGACATCTTAAAAATCGGGAAAACCGAACTTGGTATCATTATTTAAGAGAAAACCCTCACTTAATTTATCTTGGACATTACGAAATTCTGAATAACTATCCTCTGTCAGCCTGGCTAAATGTATATGTTCAGTCACCTCAACCAACGCGTCCACGGCATTGACAAGCAATTGAGAAAATTCGTCCACTTCACCGCCAGATATATTGATTGGCGAATTTGAATCATCAAGTTTAGGTAATGCCTGCCTTTGAGTACTATACTTGCCAGTACTTCCAAATTCACCAATGTCCTCAAGCGATGGAATGCATGATGCACTTTGTGTTTCGGTCAACGTTATTTCAATCAGCATACGCATACTTTCAGATGTGTTTTCAAAATCATTAAGTGCTATCAGTGAATTACCTAACATAGCCGAATCATCTAACATAGGTTGTTTTGCGTCTAACATAATTCTCTCTTAGATTTCTCTGTACATAATATCATAAGTACGGATAATGTGATATTAAACGTCTATTCCTTTCTACTTACCCGCAGTACAACATGTAACGTCAAACTAACGAATAGGATAACATACCAAAACTTTTCTGTCAACAAAATTCATGAAAAATTACGTGAGCACAGTCAATTACCCTATGGTCAGCGGAATTACAGCACTATTATAACCTGTCAAACCTAACCTGTCAAACCCAAAATGTCAAGAAAATTCTATATGTTAAGTTAAGTGCCGACAGATTGCCGAAAATCTGCATATTTCATATCTTTCGGGAACGTTATACCGCTTACCGTTTCTGTAGGAATCTAAGAAGTCTCGGTTTGGCAGGTTTGGGTTCCAGAGTTGCTGCGGGTTCGTTCTGTTGTGGAATAGCAAATTGGATAAAATTCCGTTTTCCCAGAGTCTGTATAAATGTGAAGAGTGATGTTTCGGCTTCTTTTCGAGTCAACTGATGTTTTTTCTGAAGTGCTTTGATTATCTGCGAAATAGTATGTTTCCCATCACACATCTGCCAGACATACGCACCGATGCTATCCAGCACAACGACGCGTTTATCGGGAAGCATAAAAAGTTTACTCGTCCATTTCACCCAGAATTTATCTTTCTGAGGAATAACAAGTGAAGCCTCTTCCTTGTCGTCAATTTCCCACGTTATCAACTGATTTCGTAAGGGAAATGCTTTGAGAACTTTACTTCTATCTACATCAGGACGTTTCTTTAGTTTGAGAGCATATAGAGCTTTTTTGAACATGTTTTTATAGTCGCGAATAAAAGATCTTCAATTAAATCAGATCTTATGATGATAGATACTTTCAGCAACTTTTTGTGCCAGTTTTTCGGATGCATCGCTGCGTCCGATTGTTTGCACTACATAGATACGATTCGTATGATGACTACGCCACATATAAAACACAAGTCTCGTTCGTTTGAAGATTTTGTCAAATAACAGAACAGGTGAAAGCGGCACATTATCATACAGTCGTGTTTGTTGTCCGACAAATGTTATCCGTTCATCTCCGTTTTCGTTGTGTTGTGTAACCTCAAAACCGTATCCGCGAATTGCTTTAGCATACCTCGTCCGAAACCAGGTTTCCAATTGATTTTCTTCCGAACTGTACTCATTGAGTAATACCTCAGCGGGTCCGTAACGTTCAACGCTTATTTTTCGGTTTCTACCTCTGGTGAAGGCGAATAGCAGATAACCGCTGAGAAGTTTCTGCCGTTCTAATTTATAACTATTGGGAACAGCAAGTCTGAGACCGTAAGCACTCCATACAGTACGTTCAGGGTCCCCTTGATCAGAAATAGACTTAAAAATCCGAAGTACTGTCGGACGCCAATTTTCCTTTAACCGACCCATGACTTGTACAATGGTGATTCGTTTTGTTTCAGGATTATGGATTATCAACCCGTTAGCACGGATACCTCCTTTCCAACTAAAACCGAGTACCGTGCATTCTTTAAGGAAATCCTCATCTTTGATCAAGTCAACGTTTCTACGAAAGGAGACATTTCCACCCCGTTTATAGTTCTTTCTGACTAGCTTGAAGTATTCATCAAGTGTCTTGTGTAGGTCCGGTTTCTTTTTTCGTGATTTTGCCCATTTCAATTCTAACCGAGGCATTTCATCATCATCTAACCGTAGGTATCCATTTTTCTCATCCCCATTGATACCGCTGATTTCCCATGATGTTGGGAGTTCTATCTGAATACCTGCCCACCCAAAAAGAGTCCAATCCATTTTTTTAATTACTTAGTAGTAGCATAAACAGTTAGTTTGTGCTGATAGTACTTATAAAATAGTCAACACTAATCACGAGTAACGCTTTGTTTCCATAATCGGATTGTTTTATCGTCACTCGCGCTAGCGAGCGTTTTTCCATCGGGGCTCCACGCTATTGATTTGACATTACCCGTATGTTCTGTCAAAGTTTGCATGAGTTTGCCTGTGTGCGGATCCCACAATTGAATTTTGTTGTCATTGATTGCACTAGCGAGCCAACCTTCATTAGGATTCGGATTCCACGCCAGTGAATAATCAAGTGTTGGGGTTCCAGTTGAATAACCACGGTTTTTATGTTCTTTTATGGTTTTCAAAAGTTCTTCGGAGTGTGGATCCCATAACCGGATTATGTTCCTATTCCCACCCAACTCGAAACTGGCGACGAGTATTTTTCCATTAGGGCTCCACGCTACTGACTTAACCAAGTAGCCATCCAATGGGTTTTCAATCAGGGTTTTCAAGAGTTTGCCAGTGTGTGGATTCCACAATTCTGGACCGGAAAAATTCCCAGCAATGGCAATAAACTTTCCATTAGGACTCCATGCTACCGAATAGGGAAAATTGTGTCCATTCAGAGTTCGAATTAACTGCCCAGTGTGTGGATTCCACAATTCTACGTTTCCTTTCGAATATGTGAATGTACCGCTGGCAAGTATTTTTCCATTAGGGCTCCACACTACTGGATGGTCAATAGAAGCATCTATCTGTCCTGGTAAGGCTTGCAACAGTTCTTCTGTTTGTAAATCCCATATCTTGGTTGTACCATCTAGGCAGCCGCTGGCGATCTTTTTTCCATCGGGACTCCATGCTACTGAACGAAAAAATCTGCCTAGGTCTTTTAAGGTGGAAAGGTTTGATCGGGTATCCACATCCCACACTTGCACCGTGCCATCATCACTTGCACTGGCGAGTTTCGTCCCGTCAGGACTCCATGCTACCGAATTGACAACATGTGTGTGACCTTCCAGCGTCGCCGTGTTAACCCATTCCTTATCGAATAGAGCGGGTTGCGTTCCTGAGGGAGCTTCATTATTCGCGGTGTTTTCGTAAGGCAAACTGTCTACTTTCGGTTTGCTACACGCAGTTAAAATTACTACAAACAAAAAGGTAATTAGCCAATTAGAGCCTTTTTTGAACATATTCACTTCCCGATGCGTAGGTAGTTTCCCTATTTTCGCTTACCTGATTTGTCCCTGATATCAATTACGCCGTTACCTAATTTATCTACATACAATTGACCGACTTTCTTACCGCTGCTGTTGGTTATTATCACTTGTGCACTATTTAATTGAGTCATACCTCCAGATCGTCCTGTCACAGCTACGACACCCCCTTTTTGGGAATCAGATGCACTTAACACAACTGTCCCCTGTGCTCTTCCTCCAATGATTATACTACTGCTATCGTCATCGGTTTCTAAAGAAAGTGCTGTTGTTCGAGGTAGTGAGCCAATTAATACACTGCCGCGATCGTCATTAACTGATAATTTGACTATACCACCGCTCAAACCTCTGTCAACGGTTAGGCTATCATCCGATAATTGAACTTTACCTTTCCTATCTTTACTGGTAACGGTTATAAGACCACCGACTTCATCACCAATATTTTCTTTTAAAACTATGAGGACATTTCCTTCAGAATCTACAACCTCCAACTTCTGACAACGGACTGTCTTAAAGTCTTGCGACTCTAATTCTGACTGGGCATTAACATCACCCCTAAGTGTCCCAAAGAAATAACCTCCGAGAGCGATAAGTGCGCCTAAACACAGATACGCTACTTTTTCTATTTTTGGTTTCATAATGTGATTCCTCCTTATTTTAAAGTGTTATGTTGAGATACGATACCACGTTCTATAGAGTATTAGTGTATGTCAAGCAGATAATTTAGAGGCATCCCAAAACAAACGCCTTGCACTATATTAAAGATTAAAACGGTTTAACAATGACGGCTTTAGAAACAAGTGCAATAGCAACTGTCCCCATCCCGATCAATCCTACGCCGCAAGCAAAACCGGCTGCCAATACAGGATTGAACATAAACCATCTTTTCAAACCGAACCGCTTAATCATGTAGAATCTACCGATAATAGCACCGAGTAATCGTGCGACCATACTTCCAGGATCCGCTCCAATGCCACCAACGATACCGTAAAACCACATTGAGGGGTATTTAAAAACCCAAAGCAACCCGTAAATTGCTAAGTTTGAGGTAAATCCTGCAGCGACATAATCCCCCCGTATCGCTTGTATAATTTCACTATTTCCATCCCGTAATGATGTTTTCATCAAACACTCATTTGTTGCATTTATGGGCCACATCATCTGGACAAACGGATACTGTGCACTCGGTATAGGAGCAATCTGCCAAATAAAGTGTTGCACTAAGATACCGCTGATTATCAGTATAGGCATAATCAGCAAGGTCGCAGCAAGGTTTGACGTAAAGGTTGTTCCTGTAAGTTCCAGAACACGCCATCCCTGTGTGCCAGCTCCGTAATCTTCGTCAGGGAATGGTGCAAACCAGATATCAATTTCCTCGTACCTGCTGAGAATAAAGGTTATCTCATGTAGATAAGGTATCTCAAATAGATCGCGTCCGAGCACACCGTAGGTCCTTGCCGTAATATAGGAATTCAGCGGGGTGTATACAAACGCAAAACCGAGCAGGAAGCTGAGTGGGAAATTCGGCACCATCCAATGGATAAGCCAGACAAATCCACCCATACCGATGAGCCACAGTAATCCCATTAGCCACAATGGAAAATCGCCTCGGTTTGGTGGTGTCGCAAGTGAACCGCGTTCTCCCGCTTTCTTTTTGGAACTGCGTAGTTTGAAAATCATCGGTATAGAGGCTGCCATGCCTACAAGACCGAGGCTGAAGGTTTTTCCTATACCGTAACTCCTCCAGAAATCAAGATCGTTAAAGAGTCCAGTCGCGCGCACATCCAATCCAGGTTCCCACTGGTGTAATATCTCATTTCTATAGAGTATGTGCGGGTTCAAGACGAATTGTGACAACATTGCGGTGACAAACTCTGACATCACCACAGGGAACGGCAACACAAACCCGAAAAGCATCTGTCCGAAGTCGGTTCTGAGTGCAAATACACCTGTCGGCGCGAAACCTTCAATACTCTGTGTAAAGTCAATCCAAGGGATCTTCAGGATCTGTATCGGTTGACTCATCATGACACCAGAGAGTGCTGGTACACCGATATATATGAACCCCCAGATGAGACCTGCCATTGATCCGATTGAGAAGACTTGCCATCGCCATGTCTCCTGTTTTCCGGTAGTTTCTGCCAATGCGGTTGCACCTTGTGCAGTAATGGGTGCCATTGGATAGGGGAGTCGTTCAAGGTCTGCTGTAAGCCTAAAGAGAATATACTGCCCACTAACGAACCGCAGCGTCCCGAGGAACTTACTAAGCAGAAAAACACCGATAGGTAAGAGCCAATCGGGATGTAACAGATTTCGCGTTAAGACTCCGACAGAATCACCAGGAGGGACAACCCATGCGGGTATCTTATCCGCAATTTCGTAAGAGATGGCTTGCTGTGTGTTGATAAAATAGGCGTACCATATAAAACTCCTATATTGCATTCCACTTCCGACAGCGGCACCTGTCAGACTGAGCAGCATATAGAGTTCTTGACGACGTGCAGTCGTAAAGGAACGTCTGGCTAATTCTGTGAATAGGATAACGGCAACCCATGGTGCAGCAGCTGCACCTGATTGTCCGGAGACATAGCTCAGATAGATGGAACCTGGCATCATCAGTAAACCGACAAAGAGTGCACCGAAGAACACTTTTCCGGTCAATCCGGATTCAAAGGTTCTCATGCCGCCTTCTATGTCATACCGTTGTGCCCACGTTTGCCATTCATCTGCTTGTGAGATTCTCTCTCTCGCCAATTAGTTGTACTCCTTAACGACTTGTACCGGTTAACAGTTTGTATCGATCCTCAATTATCATCTCTTGATGTGTCCTTTTCCTTTCCCTCGTTGAATTCTTCCCAGAAGTGAGCCATGAAGATACCGATTGTCAATATAAGTGCAGCAAACATCTGCCACTGCCAACTACCACCCAAGAATAGAACGCTGACAAACCAAAGAATTGTTCCGATAATAATGATAAAACTTGCTAATTTTTCCATATATAAAACCTTTATCTAATCGAGTGGTGTGCATAAATATTTGACACATAAACACAGACAGCGAAAGGTATCAGGGGACGCTTGATTTTTAGCAATGCCGTTTGTAGTAGCACAATTCATTATGTGAACGGCACACGGAGTGTGCCTACTACCTTTAAGCACTGTGAACGGCACACGGAGTGTGCCTACTACCTTTAAGCACTGTGAACGGCACACGGAGTGTGCCTACTACCTTTAATCAGCAGTTGTCATGACGGGTTCCAATCCTGTAGTATCTTCAGCTGTTTCACTGTTCTCAGTTCTTCCGCGTTCGTGGAATTCTGCCCGCATATCAACACTAAATGTTCGCCATATCAACAGCTGTTTCCGCAACAAATTGAGGAATCGTCTATTAACCCGTTTCCAAGACGCTATCTCACCACTTTCACGATTCACTTCTAAAGTGATTTTGAATAGGTCTTCCTCTTCTCCGCCGACAGGTGATGTGATAAACTGGATAGATTGACTGACCCCCAAATCATAAGGTGCTAACCATACCATCATACCGATCTGGTACGAGTCCTCTTCCGCAGCTGTACTGTCAGTTGTGCTAAAAGTCACATTATCTGTATAGAAATCGCTTGCAGACTCGTCAGCATGTGCATCAAAATAGTCACGCATGAAGACATTCAATCCGAGTGCTTCTTCCGCTAAAACGGTAAATGGTAGATTGAAGTGCCATACATCACCTTCAGGTTCCGGTAGTTTCCATTTTCGTTCAATGTCCGGCACTGCCATCCGCGATGCTTTTATAGCAGGATATAGGGTGCTTAAAAGCACTACAATCATCACAATAACAGTAGCTACAACGGTAGACATTGATGAGTAGTTTAGCGTTAAACCCGCTAACCAACCGAAATGCACTAACGTTGTTGCGATCACTTGTCCCATCAGATACCCCAAAACTGCCCCTACAATCGCATAAACACACGCCTCAGCAAGGAACAGGAATGCGATATGAATAGGTGCAAGTCCGACGGAACTGTAGATCCCGATTTCACGCACACGTTCATAAACAGCCCCCAGCATGGTATTCAGAACAATCAACGCAGCAATCAGAATGGGTACAAACAGGTTCCCCATACCACTAAAACTTGTCATACCGATACTGCTGTAAAGGTAGGTATCTTTTCCACGTCCGACAAAGAAATCAAGCGCGATGCGGTTCATCAAGGGTGCCATGATGAGATCAAGCTTGTCAGATGCACCGAGTAGATTCGGGTCTTCATCTTTAGGTTCCATGTTGACTGCGACACTTCTTAAGGTTCCGCCTTGGTTCATGACAACTTCATACGGTAAAATTGCAATACTATCGGGTGTTAAATGCAGATATTTCTGAAGTTCCCCTTCAAGTGTCTCATCTCCTGTGCCACCGCGACTCTGCTGTTGTTGCATCAGTTGATAATCCACAGGTGTGAGTTCTTCTCCATCGTTATCTGTCAAATCCTTAAATCCGATTCCTAATACACCGACGACAGTAAAGTCAGCCCCGTATACTGAGATAGTCGCTTTTCCCATATCGCTTTCTGTGAGTTTTAGTAGATCTGCCATACCTTTCGGTAGTACAATCGCGTAGGGCCACTCTGTTGGCCAATTAGCAGCATCTTCCCGGTTGAACCATTTCCCGTATTGCAGATACCGATCGATACCTGTAACTGCAGGTTCCGACTCACTCATTCCGACGAGCATGTTAGCAGCAAACTTTAAGGGTTCGCCTGTGAGTGGATTTGTCGCAGGTGCGGGGTCTTGGGGGTTAGCACTTCGTGTCAATTGTACAAATGATTGATCTCCTGTGCCGGAGGACTGATACCAAGAACGCGGTGCAACCACATTCTGGACAGTGAGGACTGGTTTTTCATCAACGTTAAGTATGAATCCGTTTTCTCGCAAGGTCTCTACTGTCGTACGAATATCAATTGTGTCTCGCTCCTGTCGTAACAGCATATTGTTCTTCTGTTCAAGAAGACGTTCAAAGTCATCAACACTTATCTGTGTCTTCTGCATATCATTCAAAATTGAGTTCAGGACAGGTTCTTCAAGGGGACGCCAATACTGATCACGGATCAGCAAACCTGTATATCGGGGAGTCACTTGTGGTAAACTGGTTCGGTTAGGATGCATAAACGTCCGCACCGATGTGAACGAGATGACAGTAAACGTAAGGATAACCAAAGTTGCACAGGTGAGAATTGTCCTTCCTTTCCGTTTACGCATATTTGAGATACCGAGACTAAATGCAGCAGAACTTGCGCTGAGTCTACCAACATCTGCTTTGTAGACTTTGTTCCCTTGTTGACGGATCTTTTCAAGCTGCTCCTCAAATTTGCGTACAATAATGCTAATTACAATAACCGTTAACGCAAGCACAATGAAAGCAATTAAGATGATGATAGGTGTTGTCGTAATTTGAAATGCTGGATGCACCTGACTGAGAAAGTAAAAGACGAGTAGGAATATACCGAAGGTTGCTAAAATCTGTCTATTTATGTTTGGGAAACCGAATATAAGACGTTCCATGAAATATGCAAACGGCATCAATAGCGCAAGGTAGAACATTATACCGTTGACAACATCATTGCCGGTTCTCTTAACATCTGGATATGCTCGTGATTCGTATCCCCATGCAGCACGTGCTAACTTCAACGCCTGCTGGTAGTCGTTTTGGTAGAGCGCAGTTTCTGCCCGATTGAGATATTCATTCGCGAATTGGTGCAATTTATCAAGGCGGTCGCTTGAGATACCGAACCGTTTGTAAAGTCGTGATCGATTTTCATCAAGCCACCACATATCACGAACAACGACATAGGGTGTGAGTCGGATACTACCATTTTCACGAACAACAAAGCCTTCACCTGTATAGAGTGTTGGGTTTTTCATCCCGCTTTTTGTTGCCTTAATCAGTAGTAGCCGTTTTCCGATCTGTCCATAAGCCATACCGATTTTGATACGACTGTCGGGTTCGCTATAGACGAGTGCGATAGGTTCAGCAGCAGATACGCCTTCCTGTTGCCACGGTTTGGACACGCCAAATTTTTCTGGAGGACTATCGGATAATGCATCGAACACTTCTAACTCACGTAGGGTTCGGAGATATCGTTGGTCGACAAGGTCGTAGATAGTAGTGGAGACACACGGAAATGTCACAACTCTACATCCGCGTCTGCGTGTGTTTATTCTAACTTTGTTCGGTAGGAGTTTTGCGCCGTAGTTTCCTAAATCGGGAGCGTATACAATATCTCCTGAATCTGGATCAAGTATATATGCCTCAACTTCCTGAACGCCACCGAGTCGGCGTGTTGCACGACCTTCCATCGCCAATCCAACAACTTCAAAATTACCTTTGTTATCTCCCATTGCGAAGAGATCGCCGCGTACCCCCATCATCGTCTTGTGTTTACGTCGGATGGTGAGGATAGGATACGGTACGGGTTTGTTAGGTAGTGCAGATTCACGTGCGTCAAATTCAACTACGTCCCCGAATAGGTTACAGTAGAAATTACCGACTCTTGCAGCGGTTGGCATCTGTGGATCACGGAGTGCTTGTATCAATATTGACGCTAATGTTTTTGCTTGTTGATGTAGGTTACCGTCTTCACGCAGGTCAACACGATCAATGGTATCAAGCGGTGTGTCTGTTAATACCCGTGCGTCTTCGATGGTTGCAAAGGCGATACCGGTCTTACCGACAAGTGTTGCGACTTCACTATCAAAAGCAATCTTACCGGGTATATAAGTTTTCCATGTTTTACCGCCGCTTGCAGAGATAGCATTTACAAAGTTTGTACCACCACCGAGTCCGACAATAGAGATAAGCGTTTTTATGTCTTCTATTTCATCTTCAGTGAAAGCATCAGGGTTTTCGTATCGGAGTTGGAGCATTGCGTCTAATTTCTCACGCATACGGATATTATTCTTACGATTTTTCTTTGCGCTTCGTACATCATTACGAATGAATCGCTCTACCTCTTTACGAATGTAGTCCATATCCTTGAGCATATCATCAGAAGGTTCGCCACGGTTTCGCCACTGTTCAAATTGCATTTTCATCAAGCGGCTGACACCGCCTAATCCTGTGAGTTTTCCATAATGTGCGCTCAGCAGCGTCTCAAGTGTTTTCCCATCAAGGTCTGCTTTGTCGGTTATTGCGCTTGCCACGGACCACTGTCGTGCCATCACTGCTTGTCGGATCTGGTCATCAGTTGCCCGCCATAGCTTTCTGACACGGACGCCGAAATCTGCATCCGCAGCATAAGCTGCAAGTTTATTCCCAATACTTGCAAACTCTCTTCGCAATACAAACTCAGGTTCTTGGTCATAGAACCAACCTTTGTTAAAAACGCCGAATTGATTGGATTGTGATGATAGGTCAACGCTACAGAAGAGAGAAGTATAGTAACGATTGAATAGGTCCTGCAGTGCAACTGCTGCCTCAATCTGTGCCAGTTTCCGGCTATATTCCACTTCACTGATTCGCGACATTTTTTCTACGCGGCTCTGAATGTTTCGGAATCGTGCATTTCTGAGTGTGAGCATGTTGTCGCGAAGTAGTTCCTTAGTTTGAGCATCTAAATCACCTGTTAGTGAAGGAAGGCGCATAATTAGGTTTTTAAGGGCAACCACATCAGCTTCAGCATTCTGTTTGACAGTGTGCATGATCTGTGCTTCTACCAAATAAGCATTTATCCGTTTCCTAACTTCTTTCGCTTGTTCAAATTCCTTATCTGTCAAATAACTCTGCAGTATCAGTAATTCTTCATCAAGATATTCGCGTTTAAGAGTTTCATGAGAATTCAGTAGATTTTGGATACGCGGTGTTTCTAAACGTGCATTTCGTAGTGCAATTTCAAATAATCCCTGTTTGTCGCGTGCTAAGTCCTCAATTAGAATTGATGCAGATGAACCTTCTATACTTTCAACACTTACCGAAACTGAAGTTGCTTCTGTCAGTCGTTGTCGGAGTTGTGCATTGATGGTTTCTATTCGCTCTTGAGACGATTTCGTCAGGTATTGTTTCTGCAATTCGGAGGGTAGGTCATGCTCTCTATCATCGCTCAATTTCGTAATTGCTTCTGTAATTTGCTTCTCAATTGATGTCGTGTTGTTTAGTCTGTTCTGAATTTTCTCCAGCAGTTCTTTTTCTCGTGAAATTGCAGATTCTTTAGTTTCAGTAATACCGGCAAGAATCTTACGTGCCTTCCGTGCTTCTCTGAGAGCATATAGGTCTAAATGTCGATCGAGTATTTTGTCAGGTGTCCACATCAGAGCGAATTTTCGTTGATCACTCATCTCCCAATTGGCAAGTGTTTTGTTGAGTTGCTCAATATCTGTAATCAATTCTGACGGTAAATCATCGGGTGTAGGTACACTGTATTCTGAACCGTTCTTCAGCGGTAACAGATAGGATGAATTTGGATGTGTGCCAAATTCGTCGTCAATATCACCTGTCGTAAGTTCTCGTGTTATTCTGTCAATTGCCCATGTGTCTAATCTTGCGATGGGTAGCGCGATGGTCTCTATGAGTTCTTTCTGTGCTTCTTTGCTCGTCTTCAGAGCGGATCCTTGTATCTGTGCAAGTCGATGTACTATCTGACGCAGGAAATGTGTCGTTTGCAATGCTTCCTTTTCAAAACGGACAAGGTTTGCATTGAGTCTTGATTTTTCTTCTTCTGTGAATCCCTGTTTTTCGCGTTTTCTGTTTCGTTCAATATCTTTTTTCTGCCGTTCAGAAAAGTCGCGTTGGGCTGTGTGTAATGAATTGATCTGGGATCGCGTCGTAGAAAGTCCACCCAAGGTCGTTGAGAGGGATTTTAGATCCTCCTTTACCCCGTGCACCCCGTGGTAGAAATCTGCGTCAAGGTCAACCAATATACTGCGATCAATAGAGAGTAATAGTTTTCGTCCTAATTCCTCAAATTCGATAATATCATTTGACAATCCTCTTCTCAATCCATGCAGGGTAGGCGTTCCGGGTGAATCTGTTGCTGAACCGACGATATCCTGTCCAATACCTTCCATAAAGGCACGCATACCCGCCAAACCTTGGAAGTGTGCGTCAACAGCAACAAATAGGACAGAACGGCCAGGACGATATTCAGTTTGTCCGAACAAACGTGCCAGTTCCATGAGTACCGCAATACCACAAGTCGGGTCAGCACCAGGTGCAATTGCGGGTACAACTGACATGGAGTCGTAATATGCAGTAAGTACTACGAGCTCATCGCGTAGGATTGGGTCTCCACCTTCTAAGAATCCGCGTATATTCTGACCGACACGGCGTTCCCATGTCATTTTTCCGGATAAACGAATATCCACTTCTTCCTGTGTGTCAAGTAAAATCTTTAATTGTGCAGCATCCTCTTTTGAAACCCAGAACCGTGGAATATTTGCTGGTACGGTAAGGAATTTGTTTTCGGCTTCACCCCGGATTGTTGTTTCGGGTTCTATAAAAATGACTGCGGATGCGCCGAGCATCGCAGCATTGATCCATCGGGTAACTGAGTTAAACTCAGCCAATACGATAGCACCTTTTGGGATGAAGATGTCAGATTCACTTGCTGCAATGAATTCACCGATTTCGTCAATCCGTCCATCCTTATTATTATCTATCCCATCATTCTCATCACCCGGTATTTCATCTGTCCAGCCATCGGCATTGTTGTCAATGCCATCCGTTTTCCAACCAAGGATTTCAGACAGGAGCGGTATTTCACCGTATTCATCAACAGTGCCATCTTCATTATTGTCAATTCCATCAGATGCTTTCTGTAGATGTCCATTTAACACATCATCGGTTATACTTGCTTGTGTAACACGGAAACGTCTTGCAAGTGATACAAGCGTATCCCCCGGTTGAAGCGAGTACCAGAAGCCGCCGACATTTTTTCCATTAAAATCTGAGAGCTGCGCATCATCGCCGTAAATTAGGGGACCTGTGAGACCACCCGTTGGAATAAAAACAGTGTTCCCTTCAACGATAGGTGTAGGAAGGTTCCGATTACGAGGATTCTCTACGATGTTAGCAAGAGAGACATCGTAATTCTCTGCTATTATTTCAAGGGTTTCACCTGTTTCAACAGTATGTTTAACGCCATCGGAAAGAAGTGAAGTTCGGACAAGGTTGGGCCACAAAGGTTTAAGCGGAAATGTCTGTAATATGGATCCATCGTTAGAGAGAATTTCAATAATACTGTTTCCGTGGTCAAAAGGGACAGTGACTGTGAATTCACGACTTTCAACGTTTTTTAGACCCATTTCAACAAAACGATCAAAGATATATTTACTGCCGTTAGCTGCTTGCGGATAACCTGTAACCCGGCTCTCTAAACTTGATAATCTTGCAAGGTCTTTACGTATATTTCGAATTGAGAGTTCATCACGTATCTGAATTGCAGCTTCTGACAATCCTAACGTTTTTTCACCTTCTGCTGCATAACCTTGTGAAATGCAATATAAGAAGACGATTGAAAATATTAGAATATAATACCTATTTCTCATGTAATTTCCCCGATTTTTTCTATCGCTTCTTTATAGTTTACCAAATTCTGAATTTATTTTCAATATAAAATATTTTTTCTGTTAGTCTGAACCAGGATTTTCAGGATTGACCAGGATTTTCAGGATAATATGTCTGGGATGTGTATCAATGGGTCTTGGTGGGATATGTTTTTTTAGAACAGCTTAGGGCATAACTGATTTTACCAGACCGGTAAGTGCGATATGGATATCGCACTCTATCGATTCTGGTGAATTTAGGAATATTGGTATTACTCTGTTGCCCCGATATGCGCTGCGGATGGTTGATTGGTTGGAAGTTCTTTGACAGTGAGAACGTCTTCAGGTATATAACGAGAATAATCTGAAATTGAGCCGTGTGTCAGCGCATAGATAACGACATTCGTCATAAAGCGATATACACCTGGTGAATAGTGGACATTTCGTGTGGGGAGACTGACCGCTTCCATTGCACACATATAATCACGTCTGACGACGAGAACTGCTAACTTGTTTCCAATGGAAAAACCTTCAAGAAAGTTACGTTTAGGTGGACGGGTGCCCCACCAGAAAATATCAAACCCAACAGGAGGTCCTCCAATTTCATAGAAGTTGTGATAGATTTTATGGGAGTTGTCAATCTGTTCAATGTGACTTTCTGGCATCACATATCGCATCTGTGAAAGGAACAAGCGTACCATAGCTTGGGTTGCAGCGTTGACCCCGCAATCATCAAAGACGAGGAATCCACCTTTTTCAACGAGGTATTTGCGTAGACCTGCCGCTTCATCTGGGGTCAGTCTACTCTCCATTTTGCCACCACCATATTGTCTACCGAGTAAGTTCCTTGACCGAACAAGAGCTGGATCATGTCCTGTCATGAATACAATGGGTGTATGCATGAGATATGGATCGGTGAACCTTATTGCGCCACCTTCAACATTCATGTCAGTTCTGATCTTGGTTTTCTCATTGAGCCACTTAGTAAGCGCATTTAATGATGAAGCGTCTGCCCACCAATCCGATAGATTGTGACGAATACGTGCAAAACGCAAGACTCCTTGAATGTCTCGACCTTTACCGACCACCTCTGCACCTGGTTTGCCTTTTGGTAAAGGTTTAACTTCATCTCCCCCTATCCTCATCCCCCCTAAACGATCAATCACATTTCGATCATAACCGACATGCTCGGTCATTGTTAGAACGGGTAGTCTTTCAAATCTATGTGTGACCTGAACGGGGTTCCCTGATACACCGCGAACGATAATAGCAGGACCTGCAGAAGGTGCACTTGGACTTGGTCCAGCAGACGCTAAAGCTGATAGGGTATCTGACGGTGGTAGTTCAGTGTTGGTAACCACATCTGGAATAGAGGTACTCTGTTTGACGACTTTCGGGACATTTGGATTGATTTGAGAATCAATCTTAACGGTTACATTCGATATTTCCAGTACGGTACGTTGTGGGACATACGGTGCTTTTTGCCCGAATGCCTCACTGAGCCGTGGTTGCATTTGCACGGGTTCAAGGATTGCTGTGTTCTGAACGTGTAAAATCGGTTTTGGAGTCGGTTTTACAATGTCTTTGCGAACATTAGGTTTAGGTGGTTTTGTCACCTCTGGAAATTCTACGATAAATATAGGTTTGAAAATCTCAGTCTGCGTTACAAAATAGAGACCCGCAATAATAATCAGAACTATGTGAATTAGAACTGACGTTAATAGAGCACTTGATGTTCTTTTCGCTTGCTTTATCATGATGACACCTCAACATTAGTGTTAATATTGACAGGTTTGAGCAATATGTATGCCAAATTAAAAAGGGTGTTATGTCAAAGAAACAGCGTGACATTAAGGTATGAGATGCACGCTATTGTGCAAGGATGCACAGAATCGTGCATATCGTGAAATATTATAAAACGATGGGGATACTTTTAGGGTTAGTCAGGAGAAAATCTAATTTTTTTGTCAATTTGAGCTTTTTTTTGATAAAACATTGAAAAAATGTTTGCATTTAAGTAATTTATGTGTTAAACTATATTTCACATTTTTATTTTATCTTATCTGTTTCTTGTATTTATTAGAAGAAACAACATATTGAAACTTAGAATTGAAACTTGTTAGGGAACTCTTGTATTAGATTTTCCTAATAAACGTTTTCATACTATATATTGAAAGGAAGTTACACATGAGTGAAGAAGTGATCTCCCGAATCAAGCAACGTCGGCGTGAACTTAGAATGACACAAACTGAACTGGCGAAGGCAGCGGATTTAACGCCTGCAGCAATTTCTCAATTTGAGTCGGGTACCAGGAAGCCTTCGTTTAACACACTTTCCAGTTTGTCCGATGCTTTGAGAGTGACGACAGATTACCTACTCGGTAAGAAGGACCGTGGATACGATGACTTAATGGCTGATCCGAGGGTGAGTATGATGTTTAGAGGAATGATGGAATTTTCGGAGGATAGCAAAACGTATCTCTTTGAATTCTACAAATTCCTCGATTCACAAGAGAGAGCATTAGCAAAAAAAGGGTCAAAGGATGCCGAATAACCGGCTACACTACGCGAAGGATGGTCCCGCTGCTACTGCATGGGGTATCCTTCGCGACCTTAAAATACAGGATTTTCCGATTGATCCGCGATGTATTGCGACGAAACTCGGTATTGTCATCTGGGAACGGGAGCTGCCCGTATCTTGTGACGGGTGTCTAATGCGTGTCGGTAATTCTTGGGGAATTCTTGTAAATGCCGGGATTCGTTCAGAAGCTCGACGGAATTTTACTATTGCCCATGAAATTGGACACTATCTATTAGAACGTGACACCGTTGAAACTTCACCATTACATCAGCGGTTTAATACTGTGATAACTGAACAGAATAGCACAAATAAGGAGGTGCAGGCTTATCTACAAAGTGAACAGCGTGCCAATCAATTTGCTGTTGAATTGTTAATGCCTACACCTATCTTTTCTGTGGATTCATCATCACATGCACAAGTTGGATTCCCAGCCATCGCTGAACTTGCTGCACAGTACGGTACATCATTGACAAGTACTGCGATCCACTATACAAGATTATCGGAGCTTATATGTGCAATCGTGTTTTCAGAGGCGGGTGTCATTCGGTATTTCGCATATTCTGAAGGATTTCGCAAAAATAAGAACTGCTATTTAGTCAACGGACAAACTCTTCATCCGAATGTGTTAGCATCGCGGTTTGCGAATATATCCTATCCGAACGAATTCAAAGATGAAGTTCCTTTGAACTATTGGTGTTGTCCTGATCAACGGAAGAAAGAGGAGAATAGTGCGGAAAGCGTTGATTATAGGATTATTGAACATTCGCGCCGGATCCCGAGGGCGAAACAGATAATGAGTTTTCTGCACCTTCCATCAGTTTTT
Source organism: Candidatus Poribacteria bacterium (assembly GCA_965205065.1). Taxonomy (GTDB): domain Bacteria; phylum Poribacteria; class WGA-4E; order WGA-4E; family WGA-3G; genus MSPOR6. Next base: position 2,568,713 of record CBDBFT010000001.1, read on the forward strand.
TCCTAAATGTTCTAAAAAATCTTCAGGAGTCAAAATTGGTACCTCTAATTCAACGGCTTTATCATATTTGGATCCCGCGCCGTCCCCTGCGATGAGATAATCTGTTTTCCCTGTTACACTGGAGGTTACTTTCCCGCCACGTGCCTTAATCTCAGTTGATGCTTCTGTACGCGTCATGTCTGTCAGACTGCCCGTAACAACAAATGTCTTGCCACTGAAAAAAGTCTCTTTTAGAATCTTAGGTGCTTTGACAACATCTTCCGTGAAGCAGCGCAATCCTGCAGCTTTCAGCTTTTCTATGAGAGGACGGTTTTGCGTGAAGAACGACGAAACACTCTCTGCGATTTGAGGACCAATACCAGGAATAGCTTCAATAGTTTCAGCATCGGCTTGACTTAATCCTTCTATAGACAAGAAGTGATCTATCAAGAGTTCGGCGACGGTCTCTCCAACATGAAAAATACTCAATCCAACAAGTACTTTTGCTGCGGGTGTCTGTTTGCTGTGTTCTATCTGGTGCAATAGATTATGTGTCAATCCCGATCCCATCCGATCCAATTTACTCACCTCTTGAGACTTTAGACTGTAGAGATCAGCAACATCTGTAACGAGACCGTTGTCCACTAATTGGTTCACAGTGGCAGGACCGAGTCCCTCAATTTCAAGTGCGTTGCGAGATGCAAAATGTGCGATTCTCCGTTTCAATTGTGCAGAACATCCCGCGTTCACACATCGCACAGCCACCTCATTTTCGGATCGTTGGACAGGTGTATTACATGTTGGACATAGATCAGGGAATTGAAAAACGACTTCATCCCCTTTTCTTTTTTCTTTCTGTACGTCTATAATCTTCGGAATTACATCGCCAGCCCGTTCAAGAACGACAGTGTCTCCGATACGAACATCCTTGTTGCTTATCTCTTGTTCGTTATGTAAAGTTGCATGTGTAATCGTAGCACCTGCGAGCTTAACCGGTTCCAATATAGCGACAGGTGTCAAAACCCCTGTGCGACCAACTTGTACCTCAATATTCTCTATCGTTGTCGTTGTCTGATGGGCAGGAAACTTGTAAGACGTTGCCCAACGCGGACTCTTTGCAGTTGATCCGAGTTCCTTCTGTTGGTTAATATCATTAACCTTTACAACAAGTCCATCAACTTCATAAGGAATGTGATCACGTTTTGTCACCCAATGTTCATAAAATGAGATGACATCTTCAAGTGAGTCGTGAAGTTCAGTGTGTGGATTACATTTGAAACCGAAACATTTTAGTTTCTCAAGTGCCTCTGTGTGGGTTTCAATTTCAAGTCCTTCTATATAATTGAGTGAATAGATAAATATGTCTAAGGGTCGTTTAGCAGTAATGGTAGAGTCCATCGTCCGTACAGAGCCAGCTGCGGCATTCCGAGGATTTGCGAAAGGAGATTCACCTGCTGCTTCACGTTGCACATTTATATCATCGAGTAGATGTTTTGGTATGAATACCTCTCCACGTACTTCTAAAATTCGTGGAACTGGATTACCGTCTGTTTCAGTGAGTCGCAATGGAATGGCACGTATTGTTCGTAGATTACCGGAAACATCTTCTCCGTATTCACCATCACCGCGCGTTAAACCCCGCACAAAAACACCATTTTCATAGAGCAATGAGACACCTAATCCATCTATTTTTAGCTCAGTAACGTATTCAACAGGTGCGTCTTCCAACAATTTTTTCACGCGTACACCGAAATCCAGTATTTCCTCTTTACCAAATGCGTTATCAAGGCTCAGCATCGGACTGTGGTGCGGTATACGTGAACCTAATGCTACGCCTCCGCCAACCCGTTGGGTTGGTGAATCTGAAGGAATATCGTCAGGAGATGCTTTTTCAAGTTCCTCAAGTTGCCGCATCAGCGCGTCAAATTCAGCATCCGATATCTCGGGTTGGTCATCAATATAGTATTTACGTTCGTGGTAGCGGATCAAGTCTCTGAGTTTGTTGATGTCAGTGTTCATTTTTTTTGGGAATCTCTCTGTCTATATGGGAATATATGTGATTAATAAACGTATCATTTTACATAAGATTACACAAAAAAAGGCGGAGCAAACTCCGCCAATGTAATGCTAATGAGAATATAGTGATGAATGTGCTACAAAGAGACGCACAATCTAACAGAATGTGCTACAAAGAGACGCACAATCTAACAGAATGTGCTACAAAGAGGCACAAAATGGTGGATGAACCGGGTTGGAGAAAGAGGCACAATCAAGGATGAATGTGCTACAGTCAATGTGCTACAGCCATGGTATCGGGAATCGCTAAATTGACGCTTATGGCAGAATACGCGTTTGGTATTCTGCATTGGTTAGGAAACCACACTTGCCGGGTTTGGTAGACTATTATTACCCGTTTAATAATTTAATCTTCATCTGGCGTGAGGATATCCGTTACTGCCAAAAGTGGTTACCAATGTTTGTCTAAATTACAAACGACTCAAACTGGTCGATCAACACCTATTTCTTTCACAAGGTATGTGCAGATAGGTCGTTTGCTAATGTCAATCGTCTCTGCCGTGTGAATGTTCGGGGACGCGTGTACCCCTCACCTGTTGGACCGGCGATGGTCATTGCTAAAAATCCTTCACCTTCCAATCCACAACACGCATAAGAGGGGGCATTGACGACGACAACGCTACAATTCATGGCTTTGTTGTACTGTGTGATGCGCGCGGTGTTGTTGGTGTGAAGCATCGCGGTGTGTCCACGTCCACCATCTGCTGCAAGTGCACCTTTAAGTGCTTCGTCAAAATCACGCACACGAACTACTGGCAAAATCGGCATAAGGTATTCGTTGATAACAAAACCGTGGTCAGCTGGGACTTCCACTACAATCGCGACTGTCTGTGCAGGTGCTGTAATACCTGCTGCCTCAAGGATCACCTTTGCATCTTTGCCGATGTATTCTTTGTTTGATTCTCCGTTTTCCGTGACAACCGCCTCAAGTGCCTCGCGTTGACTTGCATTGAGTAGATGCCCACCGTTTTTTGTCAATTCCTGGATCGTTTCATTCGCAACTGATTCAACAACGAAGAGTGCTTTTTCGCCGATACAGAGCAGGTTATTATCAAAACTTGTTCCAGTGATCACATGTCTTGCAGCTTTGGCGATATCTGCAGTTTCATCAATAATTGCTGGTGGATTACCAGGTCCCGCAGCGATAGCTTTCTTACCACTTGTAAGGGCTGCCCTCACAACACTCGCGCCGCCCGTTGCGACAACCATAGATACATCAGCATGATCCATGATCTCTTTTGCTGTCCGAAGCGTAGCATCGGCAACTGAAGTAAGTAAATTAGCAGGTCCTCCTGCATTTACGACCCCTTCGTTGATAACATGCATCGTCTCTTCAGTACATTCACGAGCGTTCGGATGCGGACTAAAAACAACCGAATTTCCCGCTGAGATCATGATAATTGCATGATTTATAACTGTAGATGTGGGATTAGTGGTAGGTGTAATTGAATTAATGATACCAAAAGGGACATATTCTATAAGAAGTGTACCATCGTCTCCAGACATAGACTCAGAGACCAAGTCTTCTATACCGGGGGATAAGTTTACAGCACCTTCATTCTTCATCACCTTATGATCAACGTTTCCCATTTTTGTTTCTTGAACAGCAAAATCTGCGAGTCGTTTTGCATTCTCAAGTGATGCCTGCTTAATTGCTTCTATAATCTCTCGTCTTTTGGCAAATCCGAGTTTGGCGAGCTCTTCTTGCGCTGTTTTTGCTGCACTGATGGCTGCTTCAACAGTAGTGAAAACACCTGAACGAGAAGATGTCGTCACTGGCGTTGGTGTAGGAGTTGTTACTGCTTCATCGCGTTGCAGCGTTGTTAGGACTTGCGCAACGATCTGTTCAATCTGTTTCTCATCAATTTGTGCCATTCATCCCTCCAGTACCTCAATAGGCGAGATTCATACGTACATGCCATAGACACACGAAATATTAGATTTAGGCATCCGCATCTTCAGCGGCTGCTGCAGCCTTACCACCGAGAATGGATTCAACATCCGAATGTGGACGAGGAATGACGTGTACGGATACCAATTCTCCGACTGCTTTTGCGGCTTCTGCCCCAGCATCGGTAGCCGCTTGGACTGCCCCAACATCGCCACGCACCATGACGGTTACGAAACCACCACCGACCTGTTCTTTTGCAATCAACTTGACATTTGCCGCTTTAACCATTGTGTCTGCTGCTTCAACAGCACCGACTAACCCGCGTGTTTCAACCATTCCTAATGCTTCATTGCTCATTATTATATGCTCCTTGTCTATCTTTAAATGTAGAATGCAAAGGTCTGCCCAAACGACTAATGAATTTCTGTTAATAAGTAATCTATGTAAGATGCAGTTCCTTTGTAGATAATATGCATAGTTAAATGATACTATAAATGTGCTTTTTCTGCAAATGAAATTAATTGCTGAGGGTGTAAAGTTATGGAAGAACGGAAGAACGGAAGAATGGAAGAACTATCCGCGATTCAGACAGATTACGCGTCAGAATCGCGGAAGGCACGGAGAACACAGAGAACACAGAAAAAGAGGGTTATGCTAAAATCACACTATAATCATCTATTTAGCGATTCCCAAAGACCATGTCTATAGCACATTCATCCTTGATTGTGCTTCTTTATACACCATTCATCCCTCATTACCCTTCTCCGCCCAGGAAAAGACTTGATCCTGCTGTAGCACATTCATCCTTGATTGTGCTTCTTTCTCCAACCGCATTCATCCTTCATTGTCCTTGTCAGTATAACATACATCGCTCCTATAATTTCATAGCGTATCTCCTTAAACAATACCTTCGCCAATTATCCTGGATTTAGATTGACTTGTGTGTTGTGAATAGCACCGATAGAACTTAGGTGTCCAATAATTTGTTCAATAACAATATCTTCAGGTTTTTGCGGAAGTATTTTTAATGTTTCGTTCATATACTTCAAACCCCGGTAGTGCGATTTAAGATCTATGACACTATAATCGGGTATCTGACACCTATAGTCTTCCATGAGTTTAGCAGATACATTTGTCATAAACATTGACAAGTTCACGGCATTGTTTATAGGGGTCTCTTTTACATTCATGAAATCTTCCATACCCCAATGTTGTTTTGCGTCTCGGAAGTTGAACTCAATTTGAAAACGAAGCGAATAATAATCTATCAGTTTTTCTGCGTCAAGTTCTAAATCAGAACTGAACAATAAGACGTGTACTTGCTTTTCCGTAGTCAAGTTCGTCTTTAGGACACAAACGACGTTCAATGGGTCTGGGAACTTTTTGTGGCGTAGTTCCATTTGATATATTTCGGTTTTTAGATTACCATCTATCTGTGTAGAAACACAATACTCTGCGTCAATCTGTCGTGGATTGAAGCGTTCTCCATAGATTGCGGGGCGTCCGCGTTGTCCCTCATTCTGTGTCGTCGGTGGTAAATGCAACGCAGCATCTGTGCGTAGTTTTGAAATAAGATGGAGTCCACATTGTTCTACCATTTGTAGAGCGTTATTGTTCCCAAAATATCCATCCAGGACCAAATAACGGACAGGTATCAAGTTATTGATTACTTGTAAAACCTGTATGAGTATCGTTTGAAGTTGTTTCAAAGTATCACTGAGAACGACCTCTTTTTTGTTCTTATTTCGGCTTCCTTTAGGACGCCCGGGTTTAGGTTTTGTTTTCTTCGTGTCGTCTAAGGGTTCATTCGGAGAACTAACAGGTTCTGAGGTTTTTTCATTTCGAACGATTTGCCCAATAGCCATCGGATAGGAATGCCGTTTAGAGATATCGATTAAGGATATGGCTAAAAACGATAACCCGGGAATGCTTTTCCCATACAATGAGGAAAAAAAGCGCGATAAACCATGAGTGCATTTTCCGCTTTTGCTTATGACGACTTCGTCGCTTGCTAAGATATAAGCACTTTCACGATCAAGTAAGTGTGTACGAAAAAACGTCCAGCACAATGTTGTCCAAGGAAGAACAGTGTTGAAAAAGCGTTGTATTGTGCGGTAGCTACCTCCTTTAGATGTCCAACGAGAGATATTCAACATTGTCACTCGTCCTGTCATCGCAAGTTGTGCAAATACAATTTGACATAACTGACGGATCGTCGTTTGTGAAATACATGGATTAAGAACTGAAAAAAGTGCTATAATTTCTAACATGGGTTTTTGTCCTTTTATTTTGTTTTTATAGTGTAAAACTATAAGACAAAAACCCATTTTATTCAACTATTTTTGGCGAAGGTATTGCTTAAAATCACAATATTATTGTGATTTTCTTGAAATTCACTTGACACTAAGTTTATTTGTAGTATATACTGCTAAAAGCAAGGTTAATAAAGAGTTTAGTGTCAGCGATTTTTAATTTGAACAAAACCCTACCTTTTCGCATAATTTAGATAAAAAGTGCAAATTTCTCCATAATTATTGTAATTTTTCATAATTATTGTAATTTTTATTGAAATTTATTTGACAAAAGGTATATATGCAGTGTATACTACTTAAAGTATAGAATTTTGAATGTGGAGATTTGAGATGATGAGTCGACATGTAAACACTAAAATTCTGGCAAAATACCAGCCCAGAGTACTCGACTCGACTCGACTCGACTCGCTATAGCGACTTCATATTCTCAATTTTTGAATTACCAAGTTTCATCGCAGAAACGGAAATCTGCGATATTTTTGTGCTCGCTCGATTTATTTCGTCGCGGGCTTTTTTTGTTGCATTGCACCATGTTTGGACAGCAATGCGACTTTTTTGTTTGACAATAACACGGGTACGTGATACTATATTTGCGTCTCCTATTATTGTCATCTATAACTGCCCAATTGTCAGAAAATTTAAATAATTTACTGATAATATAAGGAGTATGTTAATGTTTAAACAGCCGCGGCCCCGCGGTAAGGAGACAAATCAAATGAAAAGGAAATTTTTTGAATGCGCGATATTATTAGGCATTGTGATGTCTGTCATGTTTTTAGCACAGACACAAGATGGAATCGGGCATAGTGCAAATATGCACGACCCTGTAATTCATGTTGATGGGAGTGGCAACGAAGTTGCCTTTGGCCAGGGTAATGATCCGAGAGGACGAAGTTTTTGGAAGTGTAGTAATGGTGCTAATATCGGTAATATGTGGAGTGAAGGTTGGCAGTACGAAGGTGGTCTATTGAATGGTGCAACTGAAGATCAGACAAATGATCCCACCAATTCTGGTCACCCAAGGGACGATAAGGATCAGTCGATTTATGTTCTACAGATCAGGTTAGACTGCAATGCGTATTCTAATGGATGTAGGTCAGAAATAAAACCGAGCATTAAATATGTTGACGTATTGCCACGAAGAGATCAAACTTTTCAAGGATGGGGATCAGTAGAGTTAATATTCTCTGGTTTGTGTTATCAAGAAGAACGCTTGGGTTCTGATGGTCGTTATTATAAACACGATGTCACAATAGAGGAAACACGTTGGGAAAAAGGTGAAGCCATTTTCCTTAAGGTTACTCTCAATGAGTACGCAGATAAGAGAACCGGCAGTTGGGGTGCTGGCCTCACACAAGGACCGTTTTCCCTTTCTACTTCATTTTCTCACGAATTTGAAGAAAAGTATAATGATCTACATGCACGCGGATTTGGCTTAAAAGCAAAACTTTCTTATAGTCGATTTGACAAAATTGCCTTTATACGAGATAAGTATGCTGGGGCCAGCGGATATCTTGAGGGGGCGTCCGGCGGAGATATTGGGGCAGGACTTCCTGGAGATGACATTGATGATACCTATGATACCTATCCATGATCACAATAAAACTTGTAGAGGTGTTCAAGGACGTTTACACTCTCCTGAATCAGTAGCGAGTGCAGTTTAAGCACTCGCTATCTTTTCCCAGACTAAAAAGAGTGTTTTCAATCAGAACAACCATTATTTGGAGGTCAAAAAATGAAAAAACGAATGATTTTGTTAACCGTAATACTGCTCATTATATCTGTAGTTTTTTCCGTGTATTTCAGTAATAGAAAAAAAGAACCTATTTCTATAGAGGAGCAGCTTCTTACATCCAAAGATCACAAACATATTGGACCAGATGGCACGGTTGTAAAGCATCGCCACGTTTACGAAATTGCCGATCTACCCGATAATGTTGTGAAACCGGGGCAAGTTTCGGAAGCAAAACACCCTATTCAGAGCGCATGGGAAGCACTTGACCTTGATGCAATCAAAAGGAAATATCAACCCTACACCGTCGCCGAAATGCAGGAAATGTGGTTGCGAACTTATACTACTCGTTTTGGTCCAAATTATCCACATCATCTTGATGAGGCGTATCCGCAGGAGGAATGGCTGCAACGAAATTTGGAATTAGGACAGCATTTTGCCGATGCTGCGGACTATAACACAACGTTGCAACGGCGGATTTACATGATAAAACATAGGGTTGATTGGGATTCAGGAAATGAAGAGGATAGAGCAAAAATGCGTAGATACCTTGATTTGCCCCCCGATGTGGATACATGGGAAGAATATGAAGATGCATTCCTTAAGACGCTTATTACCTCTTACCACACGTTTGTAGTGGCAACGGAGGCGGATCCTGATATTGAAGGGGGCACTGTAGGTACCGATGGTACCCTGGTTCCGTTCAAAAAGAACACTGTATATGTTCATGTTAATCCCGATAATGGTCTTTCAACATTCACAGGAACAGAACTAACCGACGAAGAAGAAGATGCGTTGATAACATACGGTGTTTCTCCAGATGGAATAACAGTTATCTATACGGATGAAAGTGGAAAACCTTTGTCATCCGACACCCCGTCACCTCGTTTTTATGAGCGTGACATGAAAGAGTTGGCAAAGGCATATAGCTTGCTGCAGCAGCAAATTGAAGAGCATGAGTTCCTGTTAGAGCTAGATGCATTGCTGCCATCCTCTGAGTCTCAAAAACAGAGCAGTGCTACCCCCCATGATCATGTGCATGAACAAGGGCACTCACACACACATGATCTTCCAAAGGATGCAGAAGATGTTCCGTTACCGCAGCGGCCGCCCCCTGATGCCAAGCGACTCCCTCCTGGTCTGGAGATTCCCTCAGAGCTTCGCACACCGGATGCGGTTCAACGCTGGTGGACGCAGTTAGAGGCGTTGCATGGTGGCGAATTACCGAAAGATTTGCAGGCACTCAGGGAAGTTATGATGGAATTGGAAAAGATCAAGAAAGAGGGGGAAGCGAAGTTGAAGCCTCCGCCACGTCCAGAACGTCCGAGACCGTCTAAAAGAAATTCACCACCTCCTCCGGATGAAGATGATTAAGGTATTGGGTTTTGCGAGAGACGCGGTGAAAAGTCTGATATTTCTGTTCGTCATAGTCATCTTCAGCGTAGTTACTGTGTGTTCTATCTATATCAGGACGCAGAAGGCAGAAGTGCCTTCACCCTCATCTGAAACCCCCATGGATCAGGAACACACCCTTGATATACGCGGTGCAACAGGTTTTTCTTGGTTTCGTCACTGGGAGGATCTTGATCTTGCTACAGTAAAAAGGTTCTATCAAAGATACACGGTTGATGAAATGCGGATGTTGTGGGATGTCAAACTACAGGATAAGTTTGGTAACTATGCAGGCAAAGCTCTTGCCGATACTGTCTATCCGTGGGACACATATCTGACACGTCTGATGGAATTGGGACACCCGTTTATAGACTTCTCGGATTATGAGAGTGCTTTAGACACGCAGATGGGGCTTTTACTGCCGGCACGCACCTACTGGCAAACGATGAATAGAGATGAAAGAGATGTGTATATTAACACATTCGGATTGTCTCAAGACACAACGTGGGAGGCGTATGAGGAATATCTGATAAAACAAAGAGTTGTATACCGTATCAATTGGTGGCGTTCAGGTGGTATAGACCCGTTTTTAGAGTAAGGATACTGTAACAATGAAACGCGCATTAGCACTTATCAGTTTCCTCGGACTCGGTTTCGGAATAACTTTACTCATTCTATTTGTTCACGGTCGCGGTTCCGCCGTGCTTCCCCCTTCTGTTATAGACAACACCGAAACACATCAAAAGTCTCTTTTTAAACAGGACACTTCCAAGAACATCGCTGATAAAGTTCCTCATGATCCAGAAGATTACTACCGTGTCATTATTGAGAATAACATATTTCGTCCGCTTAACTGGAAACCTGCTCAAGAGAAACCTAACTATACATTACTCGGGACTGCTACAACCCCGGATAGTAAGGCTTCCATAGCATACATAACCGAACGGAAGACAAACGAGTATTACGCGGTGAAGGAAGGTGAAAAGATAGGTGATGCCATCGTCAAAGAGATTCAGTCGAAGCAGGTTACATTAGACAAAGACGGTAAGATGTTGCGTCTTTCTATGGCATCTGCCCCATTTCTGAGACAGACCGGCAGTCGTAGCCGCCCATCCTATCGTGCACCACAGCCGCAAGTGGTATCCAAAAGTAGCAACTCGGAGCGCACTCCCCCACGTGCGACAAAGGACCAAGAACGTCAAGCTTGGCGAGATGCACAAAAGAAACGCATAGCAGAACTCAGAGAGAGAGCAGAAAAACTACGGACTGTTTCGGAGCAGGAACGTCGTAAGATGCAGGAATACATTGAACAACGGTAAAAAGTGGTAATTCACAATAAAACAAAAAGTAAAAACATACTCATGAACCACTCCCTCATACGCCATATCGGGGCATCCCTCATATTACTTGCACTTTTATTTTTATCCTTTTGGATTCGGATACAAGGGGTTCAACGTATACCAGAAGGACAGTTCACTGCAAACGATGCCTATTTATACTATTGGAACGCGAAACAGATTACAGAACACGGATACCTACCAGCTATTGACAAATATAGGTGGGTGCCTCACGGCAGAGACGAAGAACAGACACTTCATTTTTACGCTTATGCTCTCGTTTACACACACAAAATCATAAAGTTATTCTTTTATGAAGTGTCTCTCTATGATATTCAACTTTATGCTCCTCCGATCTGTTTCACACTTGGAATCGGATTTTTAGCACTTTTTCTATACCAGACATCTGGTGGACTCTTTGCTTTTATCGTTACCTTGCTGCTTGCCACGCTACCGGGCTGCGTGGATCGGAGTGCTGCTGGCTTTTGTGATAGAGACGCTTGGTGTTGGTTGTTAGGGATATTATCCGTTGTGTTATACTTATGGAAAGAAGTTTTACCGGTGTCTACCTCTGATATGGAAGTTGAGAATGTTGACCTACTTGTGAAGCTGAAAAGGTCTGGCAAAAATTGTCCTCGGTACCTGATGACAGCATTCAGTGGATTTATTGTTTTCTTAGGTGGGCTATCGTGGGAAGGTTTCGGTGTGTTCATTTTAGTGATACTCTTTATGGAGCTTTGGAAGTTCTGCACGACAGACACAGAAAAACAGATACTTGAATACATTATATGGGTCGTTCTGTTTGTTCCCTGGCTGTACCTCCTATCGCCCGCGTACCAAAGTGGTGTGGCCTTCACAACACATCTCAAAGCACTCGTGTTGGGAACACCGCTTATCGTTTTGGGATTAAGAGGGATCCGATATATTCTCATTCATTTTAGCACAACGTTCAGAAACCACGCACGAACGATCGCACGACTCCTAATACTTGTCGCAATCATTATTGCGGGTGGGTATGTTCTTGGACACCTTGACACATTTGCCACAACGACGGTTCCCTTTAGTGAAAACCGATTGATGCAGCAGACGACAGAAGTCGACGCCCCCTGGTTCCAGTATTGGGTGTCTCGTTACGGCGGTGTTTTTGTCATCGGCAGCATCGGTTTAATTTGTATCAGTTGCTATCTATGGAAGTGGAATGGACTGACATTAGCCTCAGGTCTCGCTATGTTCGCAAGCACGATCTTCCTACGTGGTCCCTTGAGCGAAGTGTTTGGGGGGAGAACATGTGACGCCTTGTTTGTTGCTGCATTCGGACTCACTATTATCGGAACTGCTTTCGTGGGTACACGGGAAAACACAAGCAAAAAAGAGGCTGTCGTTATAGCGACGATCTACTGGTTTCTCTTATGGACAGGCTTATCAAAGATGGCGATACGGTATGACTTTTTTATTGGCGTTCCGCTTGCAATTGGCACTGCCGCTGCCTTGACGCATTCCCACACAGCCGCAGAAACGATTGAAGTCATTGGGAAAACCTTGAAAACCAAAATCGTAACAGCCGCAGCAGCGATCAGCATAATCACTCTTATCCTATTTTGGGCACCCGCAGGCGGATATTTCAATAGAACCATAGCCGCTGCCAGCAAACGCCACCCTATACCAGGCAACACCACACTGGCACAAGCATACGACTGGATGAAAAATAAACTACCAGCAGATACAACGGTCATGGCAGCTGGCTGGGGATACGGCAGTCAACTGAATGTGCTCGGGGGAGTCAAAACGATTACTGACCAAGACCATTTTATACAGCATTGGATACATCTATACAATCGGCACGTTTACTGTGGGCAATCAGAACAAGAGGCATTAGCATTCCTAAAAACACACAAAGCAACACATCTGATGATCGCCGCTTCAGATTTAATCATCAATGCAGGGGGACACTCATACATCGGCAGCGACGCTGATGAAGACAGGCATTTCGACATGTATGCACTGGATACAATGCCTACCGCCCCCGGAACACAATACACACTTGCACCAAAAATATACCAAAGACCTGTCAGGTTTATGCCACCGACTGCATTAGAAGCCGTTGAAATCCAGGGGACTGAGATTGACGATTTATCCGTGCTTGCACGCTTCAAAACAGGCACGACATCACACCTGCCTTACGTAGCGTATGTTGGCAGGCAGTGGATCATACCCGAAGAAAAAACGCAAACAGAAAATGGCGGACTTCTGCTTATATTCAACGGAGAAAAGAAACTTCTCTACAGTTATTATATACCAAACATCGGATGGAACAGTCTCGCTATCAAGTTGTTCATACGCGGTGAACATACCAAGACTTTTAAAAATGTTTGGGCTGCCACACCAGACAGAATAGATATGCCACCAGAAATCAAAATATGGGAAATTCACTATCCAGCAGAGACGAACACAAATCCAAAATATCTTGCAACAGAACCACCAGAATAAAATAGAAAGAGCAATTCCTTCATACTTGAAAAACCCCTTATATGCTTGCAAATACCGTAACGGTCATCCGTCTCCTCTTAACATATATTGTCATTGCAGTCTTCGGTAAAAACATATCCATAGATACATCGGCTGTTATTACCATCGCTCTTATTTTCATTTTAGATGCTGTAGATGGGTATGTGGCTCGCAGGACATATACCACATCATTATTCGGTGCGGTGTTCGATATTGCAGCGGACAGGATCATTGAAAATGTGTTTTGGATTTACTTTGCAGTAAACGATATTATCCACATCTGGATGCCTATCGTTGTGCTCACACGCGGGTTCACAACGGACGCAATACGTAGTTTCGCAATCAGCAATGACACCGCTCCTTTTGAAATGATGACAAGAAGATGGACACATGCCTTAACAAGCTCTCGCATTTCACGTTTCATATCGGGTGCCTCCAAAATGTGTGCTTTCTGTGCAATGGCTTTATGCCTCATGCTACAACGTCATGAACTTTTCCCAGAATACTTAGAAACAATTCAGAATGGAACACATATCCTTGCAATAACGGCTGTTGCTATCTGTCTCCTTCGCGGTGTACCGGTGATAATTGACGGTATAACACACATTCAAACCGCACGCACACACAACACACCAACCGCAAAACACCATTCAAGTATCAAAGAGACGTAGACTCTCTTTTTTAGGATCTCTTTGTTTAACGCAGGATGTGATTGTCCTTTACTTTACCATAGTATTTCTACTATCTTGACTTTTGTCAGGATGTATGCTATTATGTTTTACGGTTTTGTGTAGACGATTTACACTTCAAGTCTGTTTTTGGCAGATGTATAGGAAAGAATATAAGGAATTAATATTAATCCGAAAGGAGCAAACATGTACAAATGTGCGATTTTAGGGTGTCGTGGACGTGCACGTGCTCACGCCAGAGCTTATGATAATGTTAAGGGTGGTAAACTCGCTGCAATCTGTGATATGAAGGAAGAGTTACTGACCAAGTTCGGGGACGAATTCGGTATAGATAGTCGTTACACCGATTTAGACGAAATGCTCTCTAAAGAAAAACCTGACCTGTTACACATCGTTACTGCACCGGTTATGCGTGGAACGAATGAACGTATCCGATATCCATTGCTGAATCAAACGTCAGAACACGGTGTCCCCGCAGTTATTATTGAGAAACCGATTGCTGTGGAGAGTGAAGATTGGCGACAAATACACGAACTCTCAAAACGAACAAAAACAAAAGTCGCTATCAATACACAGCTGAACTTCCATCCGAAAAACCTTGAACTAAAACGCGATGTGGCTGAAGGAAAAATCGGTGCTATCAAATTCATTGAGGCAAGCGCACGAAACCCACCCGTAGACCAAGCACCGCATGTGCTGCAGTTAGTCTCATCCTATATTGATAACTCTCAACCCGCAAAAGTCATGGGACAAATTGCTGGTGCTGGTAATCTGGACGGTGCTCAACCATCTCCTGCAAACGCAACAGCGATTGTAACATATCAGAATGGTGTACAGGCTTCAGTAGCATTCGGTCCAGAAATGGCACCGCAAGTTAGCCAAACTAAAAGTAATAACCAACACAAACGTGTCTGTGTATTCGGTGAGAAAGGGTTTGTACATTGGCGTTTTAACGGTTGGGACCGTTATACGCCTGAGGATGGATTTGAAAGTGGTAACCGCGGCTATGGTGGAGAGAATGCAGTCGCGCAAACCAATCTGACAGAAGCGATGTTCGATTGGCTTGATGATGAAAGTAAGGTACACCCAACAAATCTGCCACAATCCCTTGCAGAGTTCAATCTACTACTCGGAATCTACTACAGCGGATTAACAAATTCGGTCATCAACCTACCTTTTGATCCCCCTGATGGCTTGATAGATATGTTCAGAGAACGTTTGTAGATTCGTAAGCATATAAACAACTCTGTAGGTGTGCTAAGTTGAAGATTAAAAAGTCCTTAGCACACCTTTGAGAAAAGGAATCTTTGAAGTGGATAATAACATCATTTACATGGACAACCATGCGACAACTCCGATTGCTCCTGAAGTGTTTGATGCAATGATGCCATATTTAACAACGCATTTTGGTAATGCAGCAAGTACACATCTCTACGGCACTAAGGCAAAGGACGCGATCTATAAGGCGCGGCATCAAGTGGCTAACTTACTTGGCTGCTTAACAGAAGAGGTAGTCTTCACAAGTGGGGCGACTGAATCAGATAATCTCGCCATCAAAGGTACTGCTTATGCACTGAAAAACAGAGGCAACCATATTATCACCAGTACTGCTGAACATCATGCAGTGCTTGATACCTGTCACGCTTTAGAGAAAGAGGGTTTTGAAACGACATATCTACCCGTAGATAGATATGGAATGGTAAACCCGGATGACGTTGAAGTCGCCATGACGTCAAGAACGATACTGATTACTATTATCTATGCTAACAACGAGGTCGGTACTATTAATCCAATCCGTGAAATCGCTGATATTACTTCAAAACACGGCGTGCCGTTTCATTCTGATGCGGTGCAAGGTATCGGTAAGCTTGAATCAGGTATGGACGTGTTGGGGCTTGATATGGCATCAATTACGGCTCATAAAATATATGGACCAAAGGGAGTCGGTGCATTATACAATAGAAGGGGTAACCCTTTACAACCGCTCTTCTACGGAGGGGGTCAAGAAAACGGAATCCGATCTGGTACACTCAACGTAGCAGGGATCGTAGGTTTAGGCGCAGCGTGTGAAATATCCCAACTTGCTATGAAAAACAGAACTGAACTGGAAATTGTAAAACCATTACGCGATAGACTTCATGAAAAACTTTCATCTCAATTGCCAGATACTCATCTGAACGGACACCCTGAGAAACGTCTGCAAGGGAACCTAAATATCAGCTTTAAGGGTGTGCAGAGTCAATCACTCTTGTTGGGACTTAAGAACGTCGCGGTCTCTACAGGATCAGCATGTGACTCAGAATCTGTAAAAGCATCACACGTGTTGGAAGCGATGGGAATACCGAATGAATTAGCCTTAACCGCAGTGCGATTCGGTTTAGGACGATACAACACTGAAGCAGAGACAGACATCGTAGCAGATGAAGTCATTAAGGTCGTTAATCAGTTGCGGGAGTTAATACCTGCCTAAGGAGAAACAATGTCAACTATTGCAGTACAAACATATCTGACTCCAGAAGAGTACATCACCGCTGAACGGAAGGCAGTCATCAAGAGTGAGTATTTCAGCGGTAAAATGATAGCGGATTCCGGAGCTAGTCTCAAACACAATCTGATTGCGATGAATGTTGCTAATGGATTATATAATCAATTGGTAGAACAGGGATGTTATGTTTTCGGTAGTGATATGCGTGTCGGAATTGGTTCAGGTATGTCCTATTTCTATCCGGATGTTTCCGTTGTTTGCGATACACCCCGATTTGAAGATGATGTCCTTGATATACTTCTCAATCCAATCGTCGTTGTTGAAGTCCTTTCACAATCAACCGAGGCGTATGATAGAGGTGAGAAATTTAGACGTTATCAAATGTTGGAATCGTTACAAGAATATATCCTTATTTCACAAGAACATGTCGAAGTTGAACGTTATCAGCGTCAGGTGGAGAAATGGCAATATCAGGTATTCAACGCAATTGAGGATAGCCTAAAACTTCTTTCAGTCGATGCGGAACTTCCCTTGCAACAGATCTACAGATCTGTTGAGATATGTTAACAGACTGTGAGATTCGTAATAGCAATACCTTGTTCACCAGCGACAGAATAGAGCAGCCATGTATCCTCACCTTCAGTATAGATATCGGGGTCACGGAGTTGGTGAACTCTTTCCCTATCAAGACCGTTCGTTGACGGGACAATCGGTATATCCACACCCTCAAACGCATACTTTGGTGCAATGACCTCTGTCGGTGGCGATGCTTCCCAATCATTCCAATCATCTGTCAGCTGCACGGTGCTTTTTAGAATACGTTCTGGTGTATCTCCATATAGGGAATAATAGACAGTGAGTGTATCACCCACAAGATGGTTTGCAGTATGACGTGGTGTGCCCTCCCTACCTTTACCTGGACCTATACCTGGGAAAAGTGGTGCTTGACGTCTTTCAAACACCGTTGTCCATTCAGGTGTTATTCCACGATTCAACAGATTATGATTCGTTGCGTAAGGCAGTCCGTTCCACCAGAAGACTTTGAAATAGGGTCCCTGCTGTTTCTCTAAAGTTTCAGATGCAGTGTAATGTATCCCATTTGGAGAGGTAGCCCAACACGTTGCTTGTCCGCCCCGATAATTACCGTGAAAATACATGATGAAACGTTTGTTTTCTTCATCTATGTGAACATCTGGAGAGGCGATGTGATCGCATCCTTTAAAGACGGTTTTATCACGATGTAGTGATCCAGGTGCATAAACCGTATAAAGACCTTCTACTTCATCAGCATAAGCCAAACGGATATAAGCACCGCGATGATGCGCAAAGTAGAGATAATAATTGCCTAACGGATTCTCCACCCATTCTGGAACACGTACAAGTGATGGTCCATTTAAGTTTGAAAACCCGTGTTCTCTATCTATATCTGGTGTATCTGGGTCTATCAGTAGAATTCTGTCCATTTTATCTCCTTCTGTTCTATCCTAATGCTTAGTCAAGTGCTAATTGATGGGATTGAAAGGATCGGGAATCGGAGTTCCCTCCTACCGTAAGCGGCTCATCGGTAGGAGCGATCTCCGAATCGCGACCTACAATAATATGTTGCCGAAGCACTAATCTCCTGAATCTGTTTGAGGTAATTTCAACGATTTCCGCACTGCCTCACGAACTATTTTGCATGTCTTCACAGCATGCTCCAAATTTTCAGCAGTTGCTGACTTGCCTGGATAACGGAAAGCAACAGCATGATTAGATAGTGTTGAAAAGTCTTGATTCCAGGTTTGCCATTCAGGAATAGATGGAACTATCAAGTTTAACAGATCCTCTAACATGTGAGTTCTTGGAGCAGGTATATTTGCTTCCTGCAACCATGCCTTTAGATACTTTTCTATACACTGTTGGGCATGGAAACAGATGACATCTTTACTTGAGATAGGACTTTGCAATAGCAACTCAACTGTAATGTAATCATCTTCAGCCTTATCTACCCATTCCAGAGTTATCGGATTCATTTGATACTTTTCCTTAATTGGGTGTATATCTAAAGGATCAAGTTGTCCATAAAGCACTTCCCCTTTTTCTGTGATCTCCCGCAGGAACCAGTCGTTATGAGAGATTCGATATGCGATCTCCTTCGGAGAGCGTACCAACAGGTCCATGCTGAAACGGCGGGGGATACGTTGCCCAATCTCTCCTGCTTGCCGAGTCGTTTCTGATTCCGGTATATCCATCACGACTAACAAATCTACGTCCGAGTCTTCTGTTGGTGTTCCGTAAGCGTGTGAACCGAACAAAATAACCTGTAACGGTGCAAATTCGCGAACGATGTCATCACATGTTGCTTGAATGTCTTTTTTGGTAACCATCAAATTATTCGGGCAGGGGACACCGCAGTTTTAGCTCGGTGGGGAATGCCCGTTCTTATCTGTATTGAAAGTTTAGTTTTTTGAGGATGCGAAAACTATCAGATTTTGCTCCTCTAACAACCCGCTTACCACTTGAAATTTCACTAAGATTGATGCCACCTCTTGTGTTGTATCCTGTCACACGCAGTAGGTTTCCGTGTTTGACGTGTTTCACAAGTGTATTCTTGACAATCCCCAAACACATCGTACCACCATACCGTGGCCTTTTGCCGCCTTTTTGCGGGTTCTGTCGGTGCAACTCACGCCTTCTAATCGGTATCGGTGAAATGCTGAATATATCCCTATTGTCAGGACTCGCATCACCACCAACATTATGATAGGCTAAACACCAACTATCCACACAATGCGCCTCAAAGGTTGCTGATAGTTTCTGCTTTGATTTCTTGAGACCGAGACTGTCTCTGATCGCTTTTGTTTCCCAACCTGGCAGTGTTAGCAGAGACCATCGCTTTTTGACCTCCGTATAGAACCACTGCTTACCCACCTCTAACGGACTAAAGGATTGATTCCACTTTTTAACCCGTTCAATAGTCCGTGCTTTGATATCTTCCACACACACATGGGTAATAGGATACAACTTGGATAGCCAATCAAGTATCCGAAGTTTCCACTCCCATCTTGCCCGAGTGCCAGCAGGGATGCGTTCCTTGTTAGCAAGTCGGTTTGTCCTATTCTTCCGATTGGGACACTTACGAGAACGCCTACCTCTGCGGAGTTCGCGTCTTTTCTCAACCTTCTTGCCAACATCTTTGTGAGCATCTGCTTGCACATTCAGATAGGTGTGAGCCTCGGATTTTATCGTGAAACCTTCCTTTTTAGAACCAGGATCCACCCCGACTACGATCACTTGTGTTTTACGATCACTCGGTTCTTTGTTGAGTCTAATACAATATATGCCGTTATGCCAATAGGGTGTTGCCTCACCACGTTTCACAAGTTTCCTTGCGCGTGCAGCATGCATCGGCATCAATTGTTCTCCATCTTTCGTCTTAACTGGAACAAACATAAGTTTGTTTTCTCCTCTTCAGGGTATATGTTGCCCCATCCAGATCAGGTATTCGTAGGGGAGTCGGACTTGGGGAGCATCCGAAACATACTATGAGCTGCCACGCCCAGAACACCCGATATATTACTGTAGTGAAGATCTCAATCTTTGACAGGGAACGTTTGGCTACGCTATGTCAAAGCACCCACGCTTTAGCAGGGTGATCTTTACAACATCTCTCCATGCAAAAAGTATAGCCCATGCTAAAAGTATAGCATTTTCTGTTGTAGGTGTCAATAAGGTTAAAAAATAGTTGTTTTTTCAAACAGTTTTGTGTAAAATGGAATAAACAAACAATTAGGAGTATTGGAATGAAACCAGAAGTTGCCTTGGAAACACGGAATCAGATGTTACGAGACGGTTACTGTATCGTTGACGATATATTGACAGCGGAGTTCTTGCAGGAACTCCGTGATGAAACTGAACGACTCATTGCAGAACATGAAGAACCGAAAGAGATGGTCTATCAAGGACAGCATGTGAATGTTCACGGTGCACATAATCCGCACATTCAGAAGCTGCTGGAATGGAAACCGTCAAGGGATGCCTTAGAGCAGCTCGGTTTCGGTGATTTCGCTGCTTCAGGTGGAATCATCATACTGACAAAGGAAGCTGGTGGACCTCCGTTATATTGGCACCAAGATTGGATGCGCTGGAATGACCCCCTCAGTTGTTCACCGTGGCCACAAACTATCTTTCTCAATTACTATCTATCGGATACCACACGGGAAAATGGATGTTTAAAGGTTATCCCTGGTACGCATCTCAAACGTATTGATCTACACAACCGACTTGTCCCCGCACATGAACAGGGTGCGCGTTTTCTACCTGAAGACGATCCTATCATGTTCAGTGACCACCCAAATCAGGTAGACATTTTTGCAAAAGCGGGTTCGTTAGTCATAGCGGATGCACGACTTTTACACGCTGCTCACAATAATACAACAGATAAACGCCGCACGCTTATTTTAGCATGGCATAGTCGACCCAATACCGTCCCAGACTATTGGGATGATGAAATTCCTGAACCGATTGCCAATCGTGATGAAAAGGGAAACTATCCCGGTTCACGAATTCCAGGAGATTTTCTGAAGGCTTAAGTTTTAGAATACACTCAGCACACATTTTTCAATTTGATATTTGTAGGATTCTTATGTGGAAACAGCAAAAACTGACTCTGTTTACTATAGTTTTAATACTGTCAATCGTAACATTCTCTGCTTATGCAGCAAATATGGATGCAACCGATCTTGTCATCTATTACAGTTTTGATGAAGATACTCTCGTTAACGGTGAGGTTGTAGATAAATCTGGAAATGGATATAATGGGTTAATTCAAGGAAACAATTTCGATCTTGCAGAGGGAAAAGTTAAACAGTGTCTGGTATTTCCTGGTGGTGCGGGGAACTATATTGCAGTTCGCAACTTGAAGTATGTTGAAGCAATTCCTGCACTGAGCATTGCAGTGTGGATTAAGACATCCCAGCGAGGCGTGATAGCATCTTGGGATCGCAGTGAGTTTTTCCGTTTTGCTGCAGCAGATGATCAATTAGGAAATACGAAATTTATCGCTTTTGACATCTGCTGTCCTGTCCGAGATTGGCACGGTACCGTTGATGTGCTTGATAATCAATGGCATCACATTGCAGTAACTTTTAATGGGGAAGCGAAACGCATATACATTAATGGTGAATTGGATGTTGAACAATTACCCAATACACAAGCAATCGGTCCTAAAGCAGCACGTTTTGGGTTTATAGGTATCGGTTCTGAAGCAGCCGAATTTAATGGTGCCAAGAACCCTACTTGGTCCTTTAAAGGATTAATGGATGAATTCCAAATGTTTCACAGAGTGCTTACTGCGGATGAGGTTAGACGTCTTGCAACAGCAACGGCAAATCCGTTTGCAGTTAGACCGACAGGTAAAGTAAGCACAACATGGGGTTTTATAAAAACCGCAATCAATTATGTTAATTATTGAAAGTAGTGATATACTTTCATCCCTGGTTATGTGCGATTTCAAAATTGCACTGTGTCTTAAGTTTATAAATAAAAGGAGAAAAAAATGAAAACTCTTCTATTTTCAACACTCATGGTTACACTTATCCTAACCCTCACTTCGTTTGCTGTTCATGCACAAATTAACCCTGATGAATTGATGCTCTACTATAGTTTTGACGAAGACGCAGTGGAGAATGGTGAAGTAGTGGATTTATCAGGTAATGAGAATAACGGTTTTATGCGTGGTACAAACCTAAATTTCGTTGATGGCAAAGTCAACGGAGCACTACAATTTCCGGGTGCTGCATCAGATTTCATTGCCGTGCAGAACCTTCACTATGCTGATCTGTTTCCAGAGATCACCATCGCTGTATGGATCAAAACTGCAGTAAGAGGTATGATAGCGTCTTGGGATAGAAGTGAATTCTACAGATTCAGTGCTGGTGATGATCAACTTGGAAATCTTACCAAAATAGCCTTTGACGTCTGTTGTCCGTTAGGTGATTGGCACGGTGAAACCGAGGTTACTGACGACGCATGGCATCATATCGTCGTAACCTTTAATGCTGAAACGAAACGTATTTATGTTGATGGGGAATTAGACGGTGAACAGGCTACGCATACAAGCGACAAACGGATCGGAAAAGCTGTAACGCGTTATGGATTCATCGGTATCGGTTCAGAAGCTACTGCCTTTAATGGTTCTGTTGGTCCAAACTGGGCTTTCAACGGTTTGATGGATGAATTCTTGATTTTCCATCGTGCAATTTCTGAGGATGAGGTGACAACCCTCGTCAATGCAAGCGGAAACCCATTAGCGATTGACCCGGCAGGAAAATTGAGCACGACATGGGGACAAATCAAAAATAACAAGTAATACTATTGAACGGGTGTTGGTTAACCCATCACCCGTTCTTCATATAAACCTTCCTGCACCTTAGGATGCGTCAGCGTCTACTGCTTCTTGTATACCGGGCCATTCACGCCAGATGTCTGTGTAACTGTCATATCCATTTTCTGCACAATCTACATGGCGTAAACGAAATATGACTGCATATCGAATATTAGCGGATGCATTCGGCGCAGCGGAATGAACAATCTGATGATGTGTCAGCACCACATCACCTGCTTGACCTACTATCTGTGTTGGACCTTCAGGTAGATCAGGTCGTGGCATACCGTTTGCAAGAATCTCATGACCTTCCTTTTCAAAATAATCCGCAAAGAAACTGTGTGTTTTGGGCCATACTGTAAAATTACCACTAAACGGCTCAGGAACATCAGCAAGATATACTACTGCTAACGCGGTGAAACCGCGTCGATATACACCTTTCTCCATACCATTTGTTCCACTTCCCAAGCCATCCAGATGTCCACGCGGCAGATTCGGATCACGTTCTAACGGCATAGGGAATCGTAGTGCTATCTGGGCAGAACCGGGGGACTGTACGTTTCCTTCACCTAACAAAGATTCTGCGATATTATGGATAGGTGTTTTATTGAAAATATCAACGATCTGCGGCGCGTTCCTGATCTCGTTACAATAAGATTGTGCTCGGAATTTCTCTAAGTCTGCTTGATGCATGCCAACCGCACCGATAGAGTGATTGATCAACTTTCGTGCAGAATCCACCATCAACTTTGGAACAACACCTGCAACTTTAATGTAGCCGTTTTCATGGAAATCTAACTTCTGTTTCTGTGTTAACATTTTATCTCCCTCTTGATACAATCATGTGTGAAAAGTGTTATATATAAGACACTAAAGCGTTCTGAATGGTTTAATAAAAATCGACAGCACAACCCACTCTTCCATCTTTCCACTCTTCCACCCTTCCACCCTTCCACTCTTCCCCCTTCCACCCTTCCACTCTTCCACCCTTCCACCCTTCCACCCTTCCACCCTTCCACCCTTCCACCCTTCCACCCTTCCCCTCTTCCACTCTTCCATTCATACAAAAGACACTATTGACACAATCTATGAATTCAATTAAACTACCTCCATTGACAATTTCTTCAAATTATACTATCTTTTCATATCTAAACAGACTCTTAACTACAATATCACATGAGATAAGGAGAGTTATTTAATATGAATGCATTAATAATCATCGCATTGATCGTATGTTTAAGTGCAGCGGCTACTATCCTTGGGTGTGTCTCAATGGGTACATCTTATGCCGAAAAGAAACGAGGTTTACAGCAAGGTGCATCACAACGCGACTTGGAAAAACTACAACAACAAGTATCAAAGATTCATGGTGAAATTGATTCCTTAAAAGTACAACTAAAGGAACTCATCCAAATTGCTAAAGGTATTGCAAAGTAGAGGAGAATAGATATGCTAACAAGTGGTGCTTTTGTTATCGGACTGACGCTGATAATTATGGGGAGTATAACGTTTACAATCCTTGGTGTTGTCCATCTATCCACCAAAAATGCACTCAAAAAACATGGATACCATCCAAACATCGCACAGCAAACATATCAGCAGCTACAAACTGATCTGAATAAGGTTGCAGATGATCTATCTGACATACAATATGAACTGGATGAGATTAGACCCGAAATACAGCAATTGGAATTCCTGAAATATGCCGACGAAGATAGGAACGGGAAGCAGTAAACACTATTTCATCTTTTCAACCACTGATGAAACAGTACCTCTTCTGCTACGGGTTCGACTACACGCAGCAAAACACTCTCATCATTGAAAAAGTCTAAGACCATGAATCCTGAATGTTGATGTGCAAAGAGTGTGTTGTCCCCATGACTCACCGCAGTCGCTTTTTCACTGGAACCGAGTCCACTGATTAACAGATAATCTGTAGTTTCACCTTGCAGAACTTGCAGTGAATGTTCATGTCCAGAAGCGTATATTAAAAGGGGTGTTTTCTTTGCATTCGCAAAAACGTTATTGAACTGTGCAACCATGTCTTTATAGATGTCACTACTTAAATCCTGTTCAGATTTTGCCAGATGCCACCGACCTATTGGATATAAGGAACCTACGATTGGCATAGGTATCCAGAGCCATTTTTTCGCTTCAGTAAGGGGAAAAAGATGTGCCTTCCAATCATAAAAACCCCCATGCGGACCATAGCTTTCTAATGGATGGTGACCAAGCACTAAGACTGGTAATTCAGTATCTAAAGCATTCCTGAGTTCTGCGATAATTTCATTATGCGGTTTTTTTGGCTTTTCGTATTTGTGTACCCACCATTGTGTATCAAGCACAACAAGTCTAACTGTTGGGTTAGATTCTGGTAGTTCCAGCGTAACTGGTCCGGGTGTCCCACTTTGAGGTAGAAAGGATGGTTTTCGTGATAGTGTTTCGTTGACATATTTCTCTTGCGTGCGTAAAGCATAAATCCCCGCTTCACTTCCACTTCCCCAATCGTGATTTCCGGGTATAAACAGACCGTGTGTATCCGTTGATGTGACTACGTCTAATTGCGGTCCAAGGTGAGTCGGTGCTTCGTGTTGCATCTCTGCTGTCATACCGTGCGGATACATGTTATCACCTAAGAAGATAATACTGGTTTTTTCAGGTGATTTTTGTGCCCATTTCTTTAACATTTCTAACACAGGCTCATCCGGTTTTGGCTGTCCAGCGTCACCGAGTAATAGAATTCTATAGAGGAGGACGTTCTTTATGCCAACATCGTGTCTTTCAATTGCAGCAATATCTGGATGGTAATACGGGGAGGTATGGCTACATCCGATAAATGTCAGATATACCGATTGAGCTATTATTCCGATTAAGAGAATACACCAATAAATATGTGAACGTTTGTAGATTTTCATAAGTTCTCTCTTCTTTTGTCAAAAGTGTGAGATGATTGGAAATGAACAAGTTGATTATGACTTTTGTGCTAAATGTGCAATAGGTATTATGACATAACACAAGGTTTTTTGCAAACTTGAACCAGGATTTTCAGGATAAGAGAATTTTCAGGATAAGAGGCTTCTGTTCGAATTCTATTCTTCAACCAGGATTTACAGGATAAGAGAATTTTCAGGATAAGAGGCTTCTAATGAAGGGAGTCTTATCCTGAAAATCCTAGTGGACAGTCCAGACTAAACTTATGGGTGTAAGTAATAGTCGGGAATCGGAGTTCCCTCCTACCAATAGCAGTCCATCGGTAGGAGCGATCTCCGAATCGCGACCTTTACCCGAACAATTAGAATGGACTATCTACTAGTCTAATCTGGAAATCCTGTATATCCTGGTTCAGACAAGTAACCAGTACTTTACACTCTCCGTTATCAATTCCCTTGCATGACTCATAAAAACAGTCTATAATAAATAGAACAACCAATATGAAATGATACATCTCAATTAAGGAGCAAATTATGTTTATGAAAATATTCACTGTTTTCTGTGCCGTGTTAACATTTGGACTATTCGTTAGTTTTTGCAATGCTCAGATTGATTCTGAGAAAATCGTAGGTATATGGTTGCTTGATGAAACAAATGGTGATACAGCTGAAGATGCATCTGAAAACGGATATAACGGGACAATCACACAATCAGATTGGGTTAAAGGGAAAGTTAATGGGGCTCTTGACATAAAGAAAGGTGGCACAGTCACTATTCCATTCGGCAAAGGTGTCGTGACAGATAAAATGAGTTTTATTCTATGGATAAAGTTCACAGATCTTAGCGGACAACAGAACTATTTCTCTATACATGATCTGAGCAATAACCGTTATGTTCCATACAAAGAAGGTCCAAACGTTCTCCGTAGTTGGAGTAATCTATAGAATGTCAGCAGCGGTGTTACCGTTGAAGCAGGAACATGGTATCACGTTGCAAACACTTATGATAGTAATACTGCAAAAATCTACGTCAATGGAGAAGTAAAAGTATCACAATCAGTAGCGAAGTTTCAACTTGTAGATCAGAACCAAACAGCTTGGCTTGCAACAGATAAAGGGGCAAGTTTTCAATCTGCTTGTGTTATGGACGAGGTAGGACTGTTTAACGATGCTCTTACCGATGATGAAGTCAAGAACATTATGAAGCATGGTATTTATCAGGCTGCTTATGCCGTAGAACCTTCTGAAAAACTGACTGTTTTATGGGGTAAACTGAAGACATAAAAAGCTGACAGGCACTACTCCTTCTTGTCTACAAGCGTATAAAGTTGAATCGTGTTGACACGTCCTCTGCCAACAATAGAATAATGGGATATTTTGATAGCATCTGTCTCAGCATTTATTAGGATCTCAAACGGAAACTCAATTACTCTTTTTATATGTTTAAACGGTTTCCATTCATGCCTTTTATCACGTATGGCGATCGCGTAATTCTGAACTTTTCCTGTACCGAGGAGTACAATCTTGTGGATTGTTGCTCTTTCTGGGATAGAATAAATCACACCATACGATGTAATTTTTTGCGTTATTTCTTGATCAATCAGCACATACTCTTGCGCTGTGAAGAGTGTAGCACAACCGATAAATGATAAGCAGATCAACACAAGAAACAGGATATTCCATTTAATCATAGTTCTATCCTGGCATAAAAGTCTTTTGAACATAGTATTCTCCTTTAATTATACTGATTACAGATTGACTATTTCAAATTCGCCCATCTTGTCGCCAATTTGCCGTGGGCGGCAACGTCCATAAAAACTTCTTTAGGTGATATAGTCCATAGCAAGTATGTATTAGTATTATTTCCATCTATTATCTGTTCTTGCACTTCAACAGCATAGAATGTGCTGTTTGGACTAACCCCAGCAAACTTACCTGTTTCAGAGATTATTTTCTTCTTCTCGTTGAAAATATCCCATAAAAAAAGTCCATCCACAATGGCAACAGGATCACGACTGATACCTGCCAGTATCATACCGTCTGGACTAAACGCAAAAGAGTTGTTCCTCCACTCACCAGCATACCCGTGTAGACGACCTATTTCTTTTCTTGTAACAACATCCCACAACGTTATTAAGGAGCTCCTTCCACCAATACCAGCTGCCAAAGTAGTTCCATCTGGACTGAACGCTACATACCAGACACCGAATGGAGTCTCAGGTGGAACTATTTCGAGTTTATCTATTTCGACGTTTTCGTGGATATCCCATAAATAAACGAAAACGGCTTTATTTCCAGATGCTGTAGTTCCAATCGCCAAGGTAGTGCCATCTGGACTAAATGTACTACAACTGGGAAACTCAGGTACTTCAATTTCAGATTTCTTCTTTCCTGTCTCAATATCCCATAAATATAAAAACGGAGAAGGTGTTCCCCAACTTCCAGCAGCACAACTTGCCAAAGTGGTTCCGTCTGGACTGAAAGATATGCTTGAAACTGCTCTTCCCCCAACATGTTCGAGAACGAATTTTGCTTCTCCGGTAGCGACATCCCACACAGTAACCCTACTCTTCTCAGAACCACTGGCAAGTAGTGTACCATCAGGACTAAAGGTAAGAACGGCACCGGCACCTATGGTGAACTCACTTATGAAGACATCTTTCTCTACGCCGGTAGCAGTATCCCACAAATGTATAGTGCCAGGGAAATTAGTACCTGCTAATGTTTCACCATCTGGACTTAACGCGAAAAGGTTTAATCCTTCTGGATTCCCTCCCAATCGGACTTGAGCAGAAACGTTTATTGAAAACATAAGTAGCAATAGATATATCGTAAATTTATCAATAATTGACTTCATTTAATATTTCCTTTTAGATAGACTCTCAGTCATTTTGTGTTACAACTTACTTGCCGAATGCAGCTGCGACAGTGACGAGGTCTTGGATGTTGACGATCCCATCACCGTTGACATCAGCGGGTATTTCGCCTGTTTCCCCAAATGCTGCTGCGACGAGGACGAGGTCTTGGATGTTGACGATCCCATCATCGTTAACGTCAGTTTGAAGATCCTCCGTAATGTCGGTATTAATTGTGCCTAATGGGAAGGCAACGGAACCGTTCCGTTTGGTGACTACACCATTCGGTGTATAGATACCCTCTGCCAATGTTCCGACCTCTATCATAAGTGTAAAGGTGTTTTCTTCCCTGATACTTTCACTCGGCACCACACTATCATCTATTATCACATTGAGTTCTTCAGTAGCCAACGCGCCGTTTGCAACCGTGAAACGTACGGTGATTGTTTTCATAGTTGTCATCGTCAATTATCCTTTAGATATAATATCGCGATTCGGATCTCACGTCTATAAATAAGGGTCGAGCTTACTTCAAGATTAACATATTGCATGTAGCAGAAAAATCACCTACGGTGAATGTATAGAAATACACACCGCTTGCAACGGTTTCACCAATAGCATTTTTGTCATCCCAGTGCGCAGCACGATTTCTACTTTGATACATACCGACAGGTTGATGTCCTAAGTCAAGTGTCCGAACCAACGTGCCATTTGCCGCATAGATTGAGATACTCACATCAGCGGGTGCTGCTAACTGATACGGTATCCACGTTTCTGGGTTGAACGGGTTGGGGTAGTTCGGTAATAGGGATGTTGTCTCTGGAATCGGTTGTGCATCGGTGGTCATAATAGTTTGCCCGAAGTTTGATTTTTCCAAGAGTTGCAGCAGATATACTTGTGCTTCTGGTGATAGCCGTTGGAATGGCGGATAATCTACAAGTGACATCGGTATGGCACGAGGCGCAGCCAAAGTGCCATTTTCCAGCTGCCATGTCTCTACCAGATTCCATTTGCCATCATATTTCTCAGTGAGATTAGGATCACCGACGAAAAGATTGTTATTCGCTTTATTCACAAGGTCAGATAGTGGTCCCCAAAGAAGTGCGTTTGCTGCCCCTTTTGCAACATTGATGACTGTATTAACGATGTTGATAAATTGAGTCGCATATTCCATGCCTGCCCAATCCGTGATACGACCGCCGCTGCAATATAAAGATTCTAATGTTGCCAATTGTCCGACTGTTATATCAGCATCTTCAGAAAGTTCAAGTGCTTCTTGTATTGACTTTGCTAAGTTTTCATCAGGAATAACAACTATTTTCATAGGGTCTATTTGGGGTTGTCTTGTTCACGTTGTTGTTTCCGTTATATTATTTTCTGTTTCGTTACATCCGACAATGAGAAGCATCGGGATAAATAGAAAGAGGAAAAGTAATGTCAAACGTTTCATTGTAAAATCTCCTCGTTTTCTTATTCGAGGTATCCTAATCTTGCTAACTCTGAGTGTCTGATTAATGCTAAAATCTACAATAATAGGACTTACACACTTCCTCTTAAAGTCCCTCTACTCCTATCCCCTTGATAAGAGGATAGGGGATTTAGGGTTAAGAATATTGAGAATACCGCTTTTTTAAGTCCAAATATTCAATTGTTGATCAAGTAGTCATACCAACCCACTAACAAAAGCTGATATAAGCAAGAAAAAGAAAAAACTGACAGCCAATACGATACCAAATCCTACAGCAGCAAAGATGCATTGTTTCTTTTTGCCTTTGGATCGATATACCTCTGTATAAGCCATTTTGTATGTGTCAGATTTTTCTATCAAACTTGTTGCCTTTGGTATTGGCTGATTCAGGAATGCGATAAGTATTCCAATCGGCCCTAAGAAAAAACCTATGACACACCATAAAAATTTGTTGATGTAAGTGTCAACATCGCGTTCAGCGTCAAGTTCTGCTTGGTATCCTTCGTTATTCATGAGTCGTTCTCCTTTCCGATTAAATGAGGGTTTTGATAACTACTGATTTTATGCAGACTGCCCAATAACCCTCTGAATCTTGAAGCTTGCTTCCAACTGTTATATTTCTACATATTTTTACATGCGTTCGAACATACTATACGCCACTGACGAGATTTACAATCTCCGCCAGCCAAACTGTTTTGCGTCCGTTGTTAACGTTTGGATGTTGAAAACATTGTCAACAAAACAGTTACGCTGCAAGGAACTTTGTGTATAGATGCACAACCATCAGTGATTCAAAAAATTAGGATATTCGGACGTTGTATTTTCAGATTCATACCCATTGCCAGATGGGCGGAGACGGGGATAGAAGGTTCTACCCTGGCATTCCGTCTCCAACGTCCATTCGTAATGGTACAAGCTTCCCGAAAGAAAACTTGTATATTATGATGATGTTCAAAATATCATGCTTATCAATTCTGATAGATGATACTTAAACATGCACTGGCAATCTTCGCTTGGCAGTGCCGCGGTTCGGGAGTCTTGCACACTCGTCAAACCACCAATAAAGGATTTTACGGATGCCGAAGGTATATTACCAAAAATGTTAATAAAATACAACGTTTTTATAACTATTTTTAATGATTCTCCAATTTTTGTGGAACAGATTTCAATGGAGATGTAGAAATTCCTACTTCCGTATAAGCATTTTGCGTGTTGCAGAAAAATCACCTGCCTTGAGTGTATAGAAATACACGCCGCTTGCAACAGACTCCCCGACAGCATTCTTACCATCCCAGTGCGCGGCACGGTTTCTGCTTTGATACAAACCGACAGGTTGATGTCCTAAGTCAAGCGTCCGAACCAAAGTGCCATCTGCTGCATAGATGGTCACCGTTACGTCGGCAGGTTGTGCCAACTGATACGGTATCCACGTTTCAGGGTTGAACGGGTTAGGATAGTTAGGCAAGAGTGCTGTCTCTTTCGGTGTTAATGCTGACAAGAGTTGCTCAAGAAAGATGATACCTTGTAGCGATATCGGATCTGTTAGCTTCTGCTGCTGCGCTCGTGAAAGCCATTCCTCAACATCTTTCTTTGTCAGTTCAATGTCTTGAACTTGTGCCAATAGTGCTGGTGCAGATGTTCCGTTACTTAACGCACCCGCAACCTTCACGAGGTCTACGATATCAATTTGTCCATCCCCATTGACATCTGCCGGATGTCCCTCATCAGGAACAGGTTTACCGAAATTTGCTGCGACCAGAACTAAATCCTGTATATTCACTTCCCCATCCCGATTGACATCTCCGAATACAAAAGCGTTGATCTGAGCACTTTCAAAAGTAGGAATAGAAATCAATCCATTTGGTGCTGTGAAAAAACCTGTAACACTGATAGCCGAGGATTTAATAGTCTTCACTCGGAATGATGCTGATTCCAACGTTCCATCACCATTACCTATACCTTTTGATCTTCCTGATGTAGGGATATAACCACCTTTTTCGCTTGCAAGAAACTCAAGTGCGGATGAATCGTAATGCCAAATTAGTTCATAGGATGCAATGTTCTCACCGCCAGTAATGTCAGCATTGAAAATTATCGTTTCACCCACCTCTGGTGAGTTCACTAAGACAGGTGTGACATGTACAATCGCGGACGATGCTTTAGGTTGTGGCTTGACAACGCGTCCACTCACAGTAAAGTGCTGCAGATGTTCACCATTAATATCTGTAACAATGACATTGGAGAGTTGGAGAATAGATTCCTTGATTGCTAACACCTCAAACGTGAGTCTCACAAGGCTGCCTTCTGTTTTTTGGCTGATTCCCGTGAGTGAAGTGCCAGCGACTTGCACACTATTTTCACTGACGATAGGATCTAAAAAGAAAGCCCCTTCTGGTAAATAATCACCGTTAGCACTCTCTACATATTGGAGTGCGGTAGGATCGAACTCCACCGTTGCTTGATACCCACCGATATTGCTTCCTTTATTAATTCTTACTTGGAAAGTCAGTTGTTCACCGATAGCAGCAGATTCCACCACATTCGGTGCAATCGTGACTGTTCGGACTGAGGCAAAATCCCAGAACAGCACGGAACCATCACTACTACCACTTGCGAGGATGCTACCATCCGGACTAAAATGAACACTTGACACATCCGCTGTATGTCCTCTAAGTGTTGCTTTTAGTGTGCCTGTAGCAACATCCCACAAACGGACGAAACTATCATCACTTGCAGTTGCAATTGTGGAATTGTCCGGACTAAATGTGTAAGAATTGAGATTATTATCATGTATTAGACCTGCTTTATACGTTGCTGTCTGGACATCCGACACATCCCACAAATGCAAGGCTTTACCCCAGCCTCGATATCCATCAACACTTATCAACGTATTTCCTTCTTTACTAAAATGTACATTCAAGACCTCGTTGTTATGTGACAGTCGAGCTGTTTCCCGCAACGTCATAAGATCCCAGAACCGTACAGTACCGTCATCACTACCACTCGCGAGTGTGCTGTCATCTGGACTGAAATCCACGCTATTAACATCATAAGTATGCCAGAATTCAGCTTTTCTTTCCAACGTGGTTAGATCCCATAATCGTACTGAGTTATCATAACTTCCACTCGCAAGCATGGACCCATCTGAATTAAAACTCAGGTTTACATTATAGCTTGGAGATGGGAGCGTGATGATACGTGTCATCGTTGTGAGGTCCCACAATTGAACATTGCTATGATGACCGGTAGCAAACTTCTTACCATCCGGACTGAAACTTGCACCGTAAACATCGCTAATGGAGATCATTTCAGCTTCTGTAGTAACATCCCATAAACGCACCGTGCCACCCCAAGTTTGACTTGAGAGTGTTGATCCATCAGGACTGAACTGCACTTCCCATAGATCATCTCCGTGCAATAGAGTTGACTTTCGTGTTCTTGTTGCAACATCCCATAAATGTACTGTACCGTTCGGATCACTATTTGCAAGCAATGAACCATCCGGACTGAAGTCAATATATTGAACTGCATCATTATGAGTTGTAAGTGTAGATTTTTCTTTTCCTGTAGCAACATCCCATAATCGCACTTCACCCCAACTTGCAGTAGCGAGAGTCTGACTGTCCTTATTGAAATCTACACTTCGGTTATATATTGACTCACCTTTGTTAATTAGCGTTGTATTTTCAGTCCGCGTATCAACATCCCACAAACGCAACGTTCCGCCTGGACTGCTACAAGCAAGCGTTTTCCCGTCTTTACTGAAACTGACATGATGAACTTCACGTTCTCCGTTTTCAGGTTCAAGTGAGGCTAACAACGCACCTGTGCCGACATCCCATAATGTCCCAAGCCTGTTTTCAGCACCTGTTGCGATAGTGTTGCCATCTGGACTGAAACTTATGCTATAAACATAATGACGAACATTTAAAGTTGCTTTCTGTGTTAATGTCCCAATATCCCATAATCGCACAAGCTCATCATCACCTGCACTTGCGAGCGTCTCACCATCCGGTCTAAATTGCACACTATTGACATCATAAGAGTGCCTTAAAGTTGCTATTCTCGTACCAGTGTCAACATCCCACAAACCTACAGTATTATC
Organism: Candidatus Poribacteria bacterium; assembly: GCA_965205065.1. Taxonomy (GTDB): domain Bacteria; phylum Poribacteria; class WGA-4E; order WGA-4E; family WGA-3G; genus MSPOR6. The sequence goes on from CBDBFT010000001.1 coordinate 2,602,833, forward strand.
CGCGCTCCCACTTGCGACCATCGTATCATCCGGACTGAAATCGACACTTTTGACAGCACCCGTGTGGCCTATGTATGTGGCTTTGAGTGTTCTCGTTACAACATCCCACAAACGGACTGTGTTATCATCACTACCACTCACCAACTCGGTGTCATCTGAATTGAAACTTATACTTCTTACAGGTTCGGTATGTCCCGTGAGAAGTGCCTGCTCATCCCCAGTTTCGGCATCATACAGCCAGATTCCAACAGTACTTGCTACAGCGATTATATCACCTGCAGCTGAATACTCAATTTCGTTAATCCACCCTTTACCGAGACGTGCGACTGCCCCTTCCGGTAATGAGAGTGTCGTATGTTCGTCCGCAAAAGTTTGCGGTAATAATATGATCTGTGATAGAGCAAAAAGTATAATCGTGGTAACCAAAATGGTTTCTTTAGTCTTCATCGTAAATTCTCCTTTGGATAATGTCGCGATCTCCACAACGTTTTTACATGTCAACATCAACATTAGAATCAATACACTGCCAGTAAAGGTATATGTATTGGTCTTAAACGCTTCAGTTGTTGATGTCAGTGCATCACTAATGCAAAAACACAGCAAACGCACTATCATCAATATTCAAAAAATCGCGGATTTTGGACGTTGCATTTTCAGATACATACCCATTGCCAGATGGGCGGAGACGGGGATAGAAGGTTCTACCCTGGCATTCCGTCTCCAACGTCCATTCGTAATGGTACAAGATTTCCCGAAAGAAAACTTGTATATTATGACGATGTTCAAAATATCATGCTTATCAATTCTGATATATGATATACTTAAACATGCACTGGCAATCTTCGCTTGGCAGTGCCGCGGTTCGGGAGTCTTGCACACTCGCCGAACCACCAATAAAGGATTTTTACGGATGCCGAAGATATATTACCAAAAATGTTAATAAAATACAACGTTTTTATGGTTATTGTTAATGATTCTCCAATTTTTTGTGTGACAGACAGTCGGTATTCAACGATCCTTGATGGTTCAATAAACACTCCTCACGCAATTTCTGTAAACCGACGTCCATTTTATACTATAAACTCGTCCACAGAATAGTAAACGCAAGATGCGTGCCAATTATTCTACAGATAGAATTTGACATTTAGGTAGTCTACAGATAGAATTCGATATTTAGATTAGCAATTTCAATAGCATTGGCAGCACAATCTTTGTAAGAACTATTCATAAGTCTTGTGAAATCTGCAAAAGTTATGCAAAGAAAAATGAACTATCGGTATAATATAAAGTAGCAACAGCCGAATATCGCGTATAAGCGAAGACGTATTATTGAGAAAATAGGAGACCAAGTTATGAAGAAGGTACTCATAATTACCAACAGTCAACCTTCAGATGAATTGGTGAATTTCTTAAAGGAAAAGGATTATTCGCCGATCACCGTTGACACTCAGGAAGAAGGTTTGAATCAGATTAGGGAATCCAAGGACTTGAGAGTTGTTCTGATCAATGTGGAATCATCAGGACGAAACGGTTTGCGGGCATTAAAGCAGATTAAGAACGAACACCCAGAGGTCAGCGTAATTCTGATCGGAGCAGGTGTGCAAACAGCAAGAAAGGGAATGGGTCTGAAAGCTATGGATGTGCTGCCTGACAGTACCGATATGGAACGGATCTATGAAGTGCTTGAAACGGCGTTTAAGCGGTTATCTATCCGAAGAAAAGCTGCCGACCGTATAAGAGATATTTATAAGAAGATGCTTGATCGCGCATTAAACCGTCCATCCGACCAAAGTAAAACACTCTCTACTTCAGATGAAGATGAAGTAAATTCTATCAACAAGAATTTTCTCGTTGGAAATCATATAACAATGTTTGAAGTGAATAGAGCAATCGGCAGTGTAGCCAACAGGAAAGTTTTTGTGTGGCTTGAGGGTGAACCAGGAACCGGGAAAGGATTGGCGGCACGTTTAATTCATGAAGATAGTGTCCGTGCAGAGAAACCGTTTGTCACGATTGATTGTGGTGCTGTTCCCGAAGCACTTTTTGAAAGTGAATTGTTTGGTCATAAAGAGGGGGCGTTCACAGATTCTATATCAGATAGAAAGGGGAAATTCGAAGAAGCTGATAAAGGTGTTCTTTTTTTAGATGAAGTTGGCAATATGCCACGCTCACAACAGATGAAACTCCTGAATGTGCTACAAACAGGAAAGTTTACGCGGGTCGGTGAAACGGAGGAACGTAGAGCAGATGTACGGGTGATTAGTGCTACCAATCAGGATCTGGAGAAAATGGTGGAACGGAGGGAATTCCGACAGGATCTATATCAACGGTTATGCGCATATAAAATCTCACTGCCGCCTTTGCGAGAAAGGAGAGATGATATTCCGATACTCGTCGCGAACTTTTTACAACGTTATAAAGAAGAAAATGATAAACCGATAACCGGTGTTTCTAAAGAGGTGAGAGAAGCTTTTAGAAAGTATAATTGGCCCGGAAACGTTCGAGAATTAGAGAACTGCCTTAAAGCCGCGATAGCCAATTCACAAGACGATGTGATTCTACCCAACGACCTTCCTCCAGGAATACATGGGGGTAGCAACAGTGGTGGCTCCAATGGAAACGGATCGGAAAGGCAATCTTCGGATACGCTTGTCACCCCTATCCGTGAAAAACTCTTTGATCTGCCGGTCGTCGTGTTGTGCCAACTCATCACTGATGCGGACTCGGTTATCCCTGAGCAATGGTGGAACAAGTTTTCTGATGATGGACTCGACCGAGTGGCTAAGGCACGAGACGAAATTGTAAGTTGGGACTTAGAATGGAATACGACCTGGTTTGAGCTTTCTGATTTATCGGAACGTATTAAGATGGTGGTTGACCTTGCTATTGCTAAAATATCACATCAACATCAGATCGCTGCCGAACCCATTGAGGAAGCCGAACCCATCAGTATAGAAGGAAGAACACACAGAGGTAGTCTTACAGCAGTTCTACACGAAGTTGTAAAGGCACACGGGTATGACAGAGAAAAGGCTGCGAATGAGTTAGATATGCAGCTGAAGCAGCTGGAAAAGCGACTCTCGTATATCGTCAACGAAGAGGAATTTGAAGGTGATCGTGAAAGAGCAGCAGAAGCATTACGTATTCCTGTAAGTCAGTTGGAGGAATGGATATCTGAATGGACTGATGATGATTGGAATGAAGAGAAGAATAGACTTCAAACCCCAATAGAACCTTCACCTAAATCGAGACCAGCACCATTTCGGAGCGATGAAATCAGAAGGCTTCTTACAAAATCAGTTATTTCGTTTGTTTTGGATAATTTCTCCCGTGTGCAGTGGCGGGATAAAAATCTGAAAGGTCAAATACGGACTGTTCACCTTGCTTTGAAGGTATTATCTAAACGTCTAAACAAAGCGCACGGTTATGTCTATTTCGGAGGAATGACATTTTCCCAAATTGAGAGGAGCATTTATCGCAGAGCACCATACATATATAAAACTCCTCAGTTAGCCACAGAGGCACTCAATGTGGATATGAGAACGTTCCGGAAACACTGGCCTAAGGAGAAAGAGTGGCCCTGGGTGGGTGATTCCCTAAGTCATGACACGCTGTTTATAGGTTAGTTCTGAACTTGCTGGGACATTCATCTTTTTGATTGACACAATCCCTTTCACTGTTGTAAAATACATTAGAATAATATTGTATTTTCACCATTACCGACCCAAAAGGAGACACCATGAAAACATCAAGAACCTACTGGCAGACACTGCTAGCACTGCTTCTATTTATACTGATAATTCTCCCTCTCTCCGCAGATGAACATGGGGAAGAAGAAGCAACACCACCCGTTAAAAAATACGTAGAGTTCACACTCAGTGGCACATACTCCGACATCAAAGAGATGAGCTTATTCGGAACTGCCTCAACAAAAACAGTACGTGGATTACTGAAAAAGTTAGATGCACTCAAAAGTAACGATGAAGTCGCAGGGATTATCTTCAAGATAGGAAATATCGGAATCGGATGGGGAAATCTACAAGAAATCCGCAATAAACTGAATGAATTTCAAGAAACCGACAAAGAGCTCATCGCTTATCTTGAAAGTGGTGGCAACGCTGAATACCTACTCGCTACTACGATGGATCGCATCGTCCTGCTGCCTGTCGGAATGCTTAACATAACAGGTATACGTTCCGAAATTATGTTCTTCAAAGGACTATTAGAGAAACTGGATATCGAAGCCGATATGCTCGCAATGGGAAAATTCAAATCCGGTGTTGAACCCTACACACGCGACAGTATGTCAAAGGCTTTTCGTGAGTCCATGACGAGTCTGCTTGATGACATATATGCACAAATGTTAACGAAGATCGCTGATGGAAGAGACGAGATGACAACAGACGATGCCGCGGATTTGATAGACCGTGGTCCCTTTACTGCAAAGGAAGCACATGAAGCAAAACTTGTTGACGAACTACACTACTATGATGAACTCTTGAATAAAATCAGAGAGAAACCCGATGTAGAACTATCAACAAAAGATGATTCAAAAAGAAGAAAAATACCAGACCTGAACAGTCCTTTTGGACTCATGCAGCTTATTAGCATGCTCACCTCTTCGCAACGTGCGAGACCTCGTGCTGCAGATAAACAGATCGCGCTCATCTATGCAAGTGGTCCTATATTACCTGACCTCAATATGCCTTTCTCTACAACATCTTTGATCTCTCCGAAGACGTTCAAGAAAACGTTCAAGAAAGTCCGTGAAGATCATAAGATTAAAGCAGTCGTATTTCGGGTAGATAGCCCAGGCGGTTCTGCAGTGGCATCTGACCTGATTTGGCGTGAAGTCATGCTTACACAACAGGTAAAACCCGTTGTCGTTTCTATGGCAAATATGGCTGCATCGGGCGGATATTATATTTCAATGGCTGCAGGAACTATTGTAGCCCAACCTGGAACACTTACAGGATCAATCGGTGTCTTCGGTGGCAAGCTCAACCTGAAGGGACTGTATAACAAAGTCGGTTTGACAAAAGAGATCATTCCGCGTGGAAAAAACGCCACACTCTATTCCGATTACGGCGGTTTTTCAGATACTGAACGAGAACGCGTTGAAAAAATGATGAAGACAATCTATGAAGATTTCGTCAACAAGGCTGCAGCAGGTAGAGAAAAGACTTATGACGAAATCAATGAAGTCGCACAAGGTAGAATCTGGACAGGAAAACAGGCAAAAGAGCTCGGTCTTGTTGATGAACTCGGTGGACTTGATACCGCACTCGCTATCGCAAAAGAGAAGGGTGGAATAGCGGAAGATGATAGGTTCAATATTATCGTTCTACCTGAACAGAAGACCTTTTTTGAACAGATTATGGAAAGCATGCTTGATGAAGAAGCAGCACTCTCAACCCCTTTACCTTTACAGGCAGCACAACAGCATCCCGCTTTTTCTATCCTGAGTAAACATTTGCATCAGATAACAACTTGGTTAACCCTATTTGACCGAGAACGGGTTGTCACTGCATTACCGTACGATATTATTATTAGGTGATTTTATGAATACAGATAACTTTGACGTTGATGTTACGCATGAACAGGTGTCCTTTTTTCAAGACAACGGATACCTGAGTATCCCCCGCATCACAACAGATGATGAGGTAGAATGGCTTAAAGGCATCTACGATACACTTTTCAATGAACGGACAGGTGAGGATCAGGGACGTTATTTTGATCTTGCCGGTCCACGTGCACACAAGGGACGTGAAACACTCCCGCAGGTATTGGGTCCAGAAGCACAGTTCCCTGAACTCCGTGAGACGATCTATTTCAAGAACGCGCAGCGACTTGCAGCGAGACTGCTCAGTGTGGAAAGGGAGAAGGTCGGTGGTGGTGGTCACATGATTTTAAAACCTGCAAACTACGGCAACGAAACGCCGTGGCATCAAGACGAGGCATACTGGAATCCTGAAGTCTTACCACATAGTTTAAGTGTTTGGCTTCCGTTGGACAAAGCAACCCTTGAGAGTGGTTGTCTCCATTTTATCCCAAAATCTCACAAAGGTGATGTGCGTTGGCATCGACATATCGACAATGATCCGCTCGTGCACGGTTTAGTGACAGACGATGTTGATCCATCCGAAGCAGTTGCATGTCCCATACCTGCAGGTGGTGCAACATTTCATCATTGTCGGACTTTACACTATTCCGCACCCAACAGCACAGATCAAGAGCGGAGGGCGTATATCCTTGTGTTCAGCGGTCCAGGTCAAAGGTTGGAAAAACCTGACCACCGTCCCTGGATAACAGAGGAACAGGAGGCACTTGCAAAATTGAAATCTTTAGCAGCAAATAAGGAGTAGTAATTGCACATTAGGCAAAATATATTGGCAAGAGTCCAAGGAGACCCATCATTGAGAAAAATGGGGATATGGCGCGCATACCTTATTGGAAAACATGCTGACAAAGAATCCGCACTTATCTATCTACAAGCTATCCTTGAAGACTATCAAATTTCTAAGGATCCGACAGTAGTTCTAAGATCTCTTCATACCGTTGTTGAAGCTCAGGGTGGTGTTGCTGAACTGGCAAAGCAGGTAAATATGAATCCAGAAATACTCAGAAAAATGATCACCAGCGCAGATACACCTTTGATTGACTCTCTTACAGTTGTCCTTAAAGCACTCGGCTATCAACTTTCGATTCAACCGATACGTCCTGAAAACCTAAACATTGAAGCGTACACCGATGTGTTAGAAACACAAAACACATCAACACAGATCGCAGAAAATTAGTTACAGGCAAAGGAGCATTGACACCCCCGCACACCGTTCTTGTTAACAGAGGAACAGGAGGCACTTGCGAAACTGAAATCATTAGCAGTAGATAAGAATTACTATAGTTTGGACAGTTTCTATAAAGACTTAACATAAGACTACAATAACTGTCTGCATAACTATTCACCTGTCGCCCCGCTGGGGCTAAAGATTATTGTATATTTGCATTTCTATACACCTGTCGCCCCGCTGGGGCTGCTCCGTTCTATAAGTGAAGTTATATGGAGTTTAGAAACTCAGCCAAAATAGAAACGACATCAATGCGACAGTCCCAGAGGGACGAAAGGTGTATAGAAACATATTCGTATCTCAAACCAAAGCCCCAGAGGGGCGACAGGTGTATTTCATTCATTACATAAGAAATGCATATTCTTATGTTTTGATATTTATGTAAATATATGTTATAATATATCGCAGTGTTAAAAATGTAAGATGTAGCACTCGGTAATCAATAGCATGATAATGAAAGGACTACCGAGTTGCAGTGGCCAGACTATTACCCAGAAAACTGTCCCCCTGAGACAGCTAAACCCGCTTCAGGGACAGTTTATAGACTTGTAAAACATGATCCACCACAAGCAGAAGATTTCCTATCTACTTGGGAAGAATTCCCGGGTAGATTTTCTGAACCAGATATTAAAATCAGTGGAACTTCCGTTTATACTGACCCGAAAGATATTTCTCGACTCTTTGAGCGACTCAGGAACAGAATTGGACACTTAAGAAATAGGAAAACAGCTAAAGGTGAACTCAATCCGACGCTTGGAATGATCCAAAATACACCATCTAAGGAAAAATCTCATCATACATGGTGGATACCCGTTGGAGTAGAACCTTGGCTTGTTTTTAAGGTAATAAGCGAATAAAAAGAAGATAATAATTCTGGGAAGGTGAATAAGATGGTTAATATACTCAATATTCCAGAGTTAGGACAACTTGAGATTGTAGAAATCTACGAATACTACGATCAACCTGTACTATACTCTTGTAAGAATGCTTTAGACCAGTATTACCTCGTTGTGGCTGCTGCAGAAGATGACCAGTTTTTAACTTGGTTATGCGTTGCTGTCTCCGCTGAAAGACTAAACCTTATCCGATACGGCAAAATTGATCTTCACGATGCATTCGCTGAATGTGAAAATCGATATGCAATTCAAGTCAGGGTTCCATACCAGAAGCATGCTCCTGTCCAAACAAATTTTGTCCAATCGGATCAGATACCTGAGGAAATGCTTCCGATACCTGGTGAATGCCTTGATTTTGAAAAAGACATATTTCCAGTGTTAAAGGATGTGAAAGAATTAGCAAAATCCAGTAACCAAGAAATTCTGATCGGAAGTTCAAGTAGGATCTGAAAGAAGTAAAACTCACAGTAAACTCAACGTTGCGTAGATTCGTTGGTCGGGTAGAACGGAGTGAAACGAAATCCGTATGAGCGAAGTCTTTAATCCCGTATGGACTAAATGTGTCCATTAGTGAACTGATACAGGCGGAAAAGTCTTGAGTCAGATGAATTACGAAATAGATTTTTAATAATCGTTCTGGTGAGAGGTGGTACAAATGAATTTCTCAAACTGGCTTGAAAAATGGGAAATGGAATCTTTGAAAATCACACCTCCTTTTCTGCAAATGGAGTGGACGTTAAAAGATGCGGATAAAAATGCCGCTTGGGCACTCTATATCGAATTGCTTACACGTATTACCACACAACCATTACCCATTGAACACGGTGATGAAAAAGCTGCATTAGATAGTGTGTATTCACTGTTCGCAACGACAAGAGAAGTTATTAGAGAATATGGGCCGGAGTGTATTAACTTTACAAAAATTGCAATTGTAGTTCTTAACCAAGTGGTTCGTCCTTTTACCGCAAAGTGGCACCGAAAAAGTATCACAGGAGACCTTGAGGAAGAAACAGAACGTACCGTGTTTCGCGAAGAATTAGCTGCACTACAAGAAGAATTACGTAAATATTCTCGAATGTTAGCAGATATTGCTGATGTTGAAGACTTAACTGATCTTGAGGATACAGCGGACACAATGTAAATGTAGCCGTTAAAAACAGTTTTAGTCTTTATTTGGAACGATATGTTAATAGAATAACACCATACTATACTTCTTTAGTCCCGTAGGGACGGGATGTTTATAGAAAACGTGTCCCGCACTCTCTTTAGTCCCGTATGAAGATCAAATAATTAATTCGGTAATTGTCTGTTCCCATGATGCAGGTTCATTCCCCCGCTGGCGAGGTTTCCTAACCTCGCCAAATTACCCAAAGTATTATTTTAACTTCATTAGGGACGATATGTTATGCGACGGTATTTATAAACATATCGTCCCGTATGAAGATCAAATAATTAATTCGGTAATTGTCTGTTCCCATGATGCAGGTTCATTCCCCCGCTGGCGAGGTTTCCTAACCTCGCCAAATTACCCAAAGTATTATTTTAACTTCATACGGGACTGAAGAGGGTTTCTGACATTGAAAATTCCTTAACTTTACACCCGCCGAATACCAAACGCGTATTCGGCGTTGATTTGGACGAATACCAAACGCGTATTCGGCGTTGATTTGGATGAATGCCATACGCGTATTCGGCGTTGATTTGGATGAATGCCATACGCGTATTCACATCGTTGATTTATACGTTTCGCTTCGCTCTACCCGACCTACAAGTTTAGCTTGGACTGTCCAATAGAGCTACTGTTTCTGTGCTTTTCTGGTAAATCGTGCCTGCCACAACCACCATAATATTGCCGGAATGAGCGGTAATGTGGTCATCCCCCACAAAACATACATTACGCCAAACAGATCGATCATTACCCCAACAATGGCAGTGGCAATACCACTCATTAACGTAAATAGGGCAAATTCTGTCCCAAAGATCCGACCTCGGATATCATTCGGGGCACGTTGAAGAAGTAGTTGTGTTGAGAACACCCACGCGATGCCACCACCGATACTACGAACAAACGCGCCAAACACCACAGTCGTTAAACTCACAAGCGGTGCAGTAATTGTTAATCCAACTGAGCCAATTAAGTAACCGAGACTGATACTTTGACGCAACGGTCTATCCCTGTCACCTGTCCAATATCTTGCAATGATCGGTCCTATGCCACTACCCACACCCCCCATACAAAACATCAATCCTAAGCTTATCGCACCATCCTTCCCAACAACAAAGTGTGACGTGGCAATCTCAACCTGCACAACCTGAAATCCAGAAGAGAGTAGAAGTGCAATGGCTGCTTTATGGAGCGTGAGGAAGAATATATCCGGATGTTGAACCATATAGCGAAATGTAACGAACTTGGTACGCGTCGGTAGTTCTACTTGAGATTCAGAACGTTTCGGAAGTCTAATCTGCCACAACAATACCGCTGAAATGAGGAACGTTCCCCCATCAATTACAAAAGCTGTATAAACACCTAACAGACCTGCCGTGAATCCACCTATAGCAGCTCCCAGAGCAAGCATAACTGACCAACTCGTCGCGCTCAAAGCATTTGCTGTTCCCAGTTCACGTTGTGAAGTAATATCAGGTAGAATTGCACTTCGGGCAGGACTGAAAAATCCACTAACACCAAACAAGAATGCTGTCAGGAGATACAGAAGCCATATATCACTTTCATCTTTCACAAAAAGATAACCGATCATCAGTATACCTCTTATAATATCCGTAATGATCATCAGGTTCTTTCTGTTGAAGCGATCCGCACAAATGCCAGCTAATGGTGAGATTAGAAAAGGTGCAAGCATGCGAATCGTAAACAGTACACCTAAAGCAAGACCAGAATCGGTGAGATTGCGAATCAGGATAGATGAAGCGATTATGTTAAACCAATCACCCAATAGACTAACGACCTGTCCTGACCATAACCACCTAAAATTAGAATTATGCTGAAGGAGTTCAAAGTATCCAACCAGTTTCTCTCTTTTTGCAGATTCATCCTTACGTAGACCCTCTTTATTAGATGTTATATCAGAGGATTGTTCCTTCTCAGACAACTAAAACCCCCCATCGTTCGCTCATTTGCTTTTGCCATACTTCTGTATGACATATTGTGAGACAAACACTAAGATGAGCAATTGCCCACCACAATCTATTATTGCTATCTGCATTGCCATAGAGTTCTCCCTCTTTATAGCAATACCTTCGCCAATAATTAACATACTGCCAGATTGTGCCTCTTTGAGCAACCTGCTGTTAGATTATGCGTTTCATTGTAGCACATTCTGTTAGATTGTGCATCTCTTTGTAGCACATTCATCCTTGATTGTGCTTCTTTGTCCTTCGCGTAATTCGCGATTCAGACAAATAGAGTGCAAAAACTTTACACACCCTAAATACATAAATACAATTTCGTTTGACTTTTCTGTCAATTTATGATAATATTATAGTGTAACTAAAACTTAATAGCGGGGCGTGGCGCAGCCCGGAAGCGCGCTTGAATGGGGTTCAAGAGGTCGCTGGTTCGAATCCAGTCGCCCCGATTTTACGGGTATTCATGCGGTTTTATATGCCGATGCCCGATTTTCTCTGTTAAGAACATCACAGAAGAGGCAATTGCAGTCGTGGATAAATCGTCTATCAATATAGGTATTTTAGGATGGGGAACAGTCGGCACAGGTGTTTCCAAAATACTTGTTAATCAGAACGCTCTCATATCAAAAAATAGCGGTGTCAAACTATATCTAAAAAAGGTAGTCAAAAGAACACTACCCGCGTCACGGCACGGGATTGAACTACCTGACGACTTCCTAACAACCGACCCAGCCGATGTCGTTGACAATCCAGAGATTGATATTGTCGTTGAGCTTATCGGTGGTACTTCCGATGCATATGCGCTTATTGCACGTGCTATCCGAAATGGAAAGCACGTTGTGACCGCAAACAAAGCTCTTTTGGCTGAATACGGGGGTGAGTTATTTCAATTAGCACAAAAACATCAGGTCAGTCTCAATTTTGAGGCAAGCACTGCCGGTGGAATCCCTATCATTAAAACGCTTCAGGAGAGTTTCACCGCCAATCAAATTCAATCCATATATGGCATCGTTAACGGTACCTGTAACTACATGCTAACAGAAATGCATGAAAGTGGTGTTGATTTTACTGATGTACTCGCGGATGCTCAGAAGAAAGGATACGCTGAAGCCGATCCAACCCTTGATGTTGAAGGTATTGATGCAGCACAAAAACTCTCGCTCCTCATAGCACTCGCTTACGGTGTAAATATTCCGGTTGACCAATTCCACGTTGAAGGTATCACCAACATTTCACAACAAGAGATCCAGTATTCACGTGAACTCGGTTATGTTATCAAATTGCTGGCTATTGCAAAGTTGACTGATGACAATCGCGTAGAAGCACGGGTGCATCCGACACTTCTACCAGATAGAAGCTTATTGGCAAATGTCAATGGTGCATATAACGCTGTTTGTGTCATCGGTTCGGCTGTCGGTCCAACGCTCTTTTATGGACAAGGAGCAGGTGAAATGCCGACTGCCAGTGCGGTCGTCGCAGATATTATTGACGCTGCGAAATCTATACAATTGGGTATCAGTTCACACATATCTCACGCATGGCTCAACAACGGACAATCGGAAATTACAGTCTGTCCTATTGATGACATTGAGACGCGTTACTACCTACGTTTCGTTGTGATTGATAAACCGGGCGTACTCGCAAGTATCTGTAGTATATTGGGAAACTACGATATTAGTATCGCCTCAGTCGTTCAAAAAGAACCACACGATACCGAAACCGTCTCACTGATGCTACTAACGCATCATGCCCGTGAAAAAAATATGAAAGATGCACTTGAAGAGATACTAAAATTAGAAGTTGTTAAAGGTGGTGCGAAACTGATTAGAATTGAAGAAGAAGTCGCATTTTAATCTCGGCAAAAAAAAAATGAAAAACACGAAAAAATGAAAAACTCGTTAGTTTTCGACACAAGAAGCATTGAAGACGGTGTTTTTAACAATCACGAAATAGTAGTTCATGCCTCAAAACTGGCGTTTAATATCGCGGAAATACAATTTGTCAGTCCAGTACAAGCGAACGTTCAATTACTGCGGCACAGTGAGGATGATATCTACGTCAAGGCTGAAGTGTCTGCTCAGATTGAGATGCCCTGTCGGAGATGTCTGGACACTTTCACAACAGATATCGCAGGAATGTTTGAAGTACAGTTTACACCCGCTAACAATCCTGAAGACCTATTATCTAAAGGCTTAGAAGACGATGAGCGTTACTACGATGGTGAAACATTTGACATATCTGAAGATACAAGACAAGCATTGGTAATACAGATACCGGTATGGCCCTTATGTTCAACGGAATGTTCTGGTCTCTGTACAGACTGCGGCGTAAATCTGAATGATGAGCAGTGTGTCTGTGTTGACACAGAGGGGTTTGAATCTGATATACAACGTGTCAATTCACCTTTTGCCGAACTTCCTCAAATGCTTGCAGCAGCAAAATTGGAAAATGAACCTAAACAGAAAAATCGTAAGGAGATAACATCAAAAGATGGCACATCCAAAACGTAAAACATCAAAATCGAAAAAAAGGATGCGAAGAAGTCATCATGCACTTCGAAGCCAAGACATTACAGATTGCTCATATTGTGGTGAAAGGATGGTTTCGCATCGAGTCTGTACGCACTGTGGACACTATAAAGGTCATTCAGTTCGCAAAGACGCAGAACAGTTGTAGGTAAACACCCGCATTTATATTTTCGCTGATTGATCTTCTTAGAAACGAATTCTATAGTATTGATCTGTCATAATCGGCATAAAAAGGACACTTAGCATGGCTCGAAACGCAGCAATTACTGGCACGGGTGCATATTTACCTGAAAATATACTAACTAATTTCGATCTTGAGAAAATGGTGGACACAAGTGACGAATGGATACGACAACGAACAGGTATTGTTGAACGCAGAATCGCAGAAGATGATATCGCTACATCAGACCTAAGCGTGAATGCTTCGCGATTAGCAATTAAAAAAGCACAAATTGACCCACTTGACATTGAAATGATTCTCGTCGCTACTGTTACACCAGACTCATTTTTCCCTTCAACTGCATGTTATGTGCAAAAGGGGATAGGCGCAAAAAATGCCTCTGCCATGGACATATCCGCAGCATGTGCAGGATTCCTGTATGGACTGGATATCGCAAATGGGTTGATTATATCCGGACAGTATGATACTATTCTTGTTGTTGGCGGTGAAGTCTTTAACAACATCGTTGATTGGAACGATAGGAATACATGCGTGTTGTTTGGAGATGGCGCGGGTGCCGCAATTGTTCAATCTACCGATGAACCCAGAGGTATCATCTCGTCTTACATCGGATCAGATGGTGATTATGCAGATATTGACCTACTCGGTATCCCCGCAGGGGGTTCAAGGATGCCAGTTACAGCAGAAGCACTTGAGCAGAATTTGAATAAAATACAAATGAATGGTAGGGAAGTTTTCAAACTCGGGGTTCGACTTATGCCAGAAGCAGCAGAACGCGCACTCAAAAAAGCAGATGTCAACGTTGATGATATTGACCTCCTGATACCACATCAAGCCAATTTACGAATTATTGAAGCAGTCGGACAGAGACTTGGGGTGCCACGAGAGAAGGTATATGTTAATGTTGATAAATACGGTAATACATCTGCAGCTACAGTCATCATCGCCTTAGATGAGGCAATTCAACAAGGACGTGCAAAACCGGAAGACCTTATACTGCTTGTAACTTTCGGGGCAGGTTTAACATGGGGTAGCACACTCTTGAGACTATAATATCAGATAAATCTCGTGCTTAAGGCGAACTTGTCAATATAATCAAAAAAGCAACTAACAACACAACGAAGACAAAATGACAGAAATCGCCTTCATTTTTCCTGGACAAGGTTCACAACAGGTCGGCATGGGTTTAGAGTTGGCTCAGAACTACGTAAATGCCAAATCCGTTTTTGATAAAGCAGATACCTTCTTACGTAGACAATTAAGTCAACTCTGTTTTGAGGGACCAGAAGCAGAATTAAAACAGACAGAAAATACACAACTTGCAATTCTAACATGTAGTGTTGCAACATTAAATGTGCTAACGGAATCAGGAGTTTCTCCAAAGATTGTCGCAGGACATAGTTTAGGAGAATATTCCGCACTCGTCGCATCAGGTGTTCTTGATTTCTCAGATGCATTGCAATTAGTAAGTGCTCGTGCACAATTTATGGCGGAAGCAGGTAAAAAGCAGAACGGTACAATGGCTGCAATCCTCGGCATGGAGGTAGAGCAACTCCAAAGTATTTGTGAAAAGGTTCAAGGTGTGGTTAAAATTGCCAACTACAATTGCCCCGGTCAATTAGTGATCTCAGGTGAAATTGATGCTGTTAATAAAGCAGTTGCACTTGCCACAGACAAAATCGGCGCAAGACGTTGTCGCATTTTACCCGTGAGCGGTGCATTTCATTCACCGCTGATGGATTCAGCAAAACAGAAGTTTCAAAATGTGATTGACTCAGTACCGTTTCATCAACCCAAAATTGACATCACAATGAACGTTACAGGGGAGTTAGCAACAGATACAGAACATATTAAACATCTAATGTTTCAACAGATAACAGAACCTGTTCAGTGGGAAAAATCGTTACGCACTATACACAATACTGGAATTAAGGATTTTGTTGAAGTCGGTCCCGGAAAGATTCTATCCGGTTTAGTAAAACGGACATTACCTGAAAGCACTACCTTCAACGTTGAAGATGTTCAATCCCTGTCTAACGTGACAGACGAATTTGCAAACGGGGAATAATCATGGAAATGGCAACAGTCAAGTCTATATATAAAGATGACATGTTGAGTGGAAAAACGGCAATTGTAACCGGAGCATCAAGAGGCATAGGGGCTGCAATCGCACATAGACTCTGTGAAGTTGGCGCGAATGTTACAGTCTGTTCTCGGTCAACGGAATCGGTATCCAAAATTGAGTCTGCCTTGAAAGAGAAAGGATACACCGTAAACGCTATGGCAGCAGACGTTTCGCTGAAAACAGACGTTGAAGCACTTGTTAAGGAAACGATCGCACAATTCTCACAAGTAGATATTCTTGTGAACAATGCCGGAATTACACGGGATATGTTCCTCATGCGACTCAAAGATGAAGATTGGGATGCTGTCTTACAAACAAACCTCACAGGAACGATGTATTGCTCCCGTGAAGTGCTGCGCCCAATGATACGACAGAAAAGTGGTCGTATCATTAATATTTCGTCAGTAATCGGATTGATGGGAAATGTAGGACAAGCCAGTTATGCCGCAGCAAAAGCAGGAATAATCGGATTGACAAAAACAATCGCAAAAGAGGTCGGAACAAGAGGGATAACTGTAAACGCTATCGCTCCCGGATTCATAACAACCGACATGACAGCAAAAATTCCAGAAGACTTACAAAATAAAATACTTGAACTTATTCCATTACAGAACTTCGGCATCCCAGAAGATGTAGCAGAAGCAGTCTGCTTTTTAGCATCGGATGCCGCACGTTATATCACTGGACAAACTCTACAGGTTGATGGTGGTATGGCGATGTAACTTCATATATCAGAATTCTGCCGATAGGCAGTAAATTTATTTTCTTACGATTGGCTTATCGTAGGGACTATGTAACTTACCCTACCGATTAACCATGACTTTCCAACATAGGAGCGGTCGCGACAATTATTTTATTGTTGTAGATTTTGCCGCCCGTTTAATAGGAGACAAAAAAGATATGGCTACAAATGAAGAACGACTTATTGAAATTATATCTCATCAACTCGGTATTGATGCAGATAACGTAACTCCTGACGCTTCATTTATGGAAGACTTGGGAGCCGATTCACTCGATACCGTAGAATTGGTCATGGCTCTTGAAGAGGAATTTGATCTCGAAATTCCTGACAGTGATGCTGAGAAAATTCAGACGGTTCAAGACGCTCTTGATTACCTTGATGAGCATGTATAGATTCTCACTTTCCAAAAAAACTGTTGAGGGCATGTAACCTAAACTGCAAGCCCTCTTTACATACTTTAGAAAAGGATCGGTCTCGTGGAACGTGTAGTTATTACAGGAATCGGCGTTATCAATGCGATCGGCAATACGAAAGAAGAATATTGGGATGCACTTGCTATCGGCAAAAATGGAATCGATACTTTAACATCCTTTGATGCAACCGATTTTCGCACGCAAATTGCCGCTGAGGTAAAAGACTTTCAAGCAGAAAAATATCTGGATAAAAAGGCAGCATCGCGTCTACCGCTCTTTATTCAATATGGACTTGTTGCCGCAATGATGGCACATGAGGACTCGCGATTGGATCTGTCCAGTGTTGATCCATACAGGGCAGGCGTTCAAATCGGTTCTGGAGTCGGGGGTATCGGTGTCCTTGAAGACAACGCAGCACTCCTTATTGAAAAAGGTCCCAAACGTGTTAGTCCGTTTCTCGTGCCATATATGATCATCAACATGGCATCGGGACAGGTCTCTATCCAGTTTAACCTAAAGGGTCCAAACTCCTCCTCTGTCACGGCTTGTGCAACTGCTAACCATTCCATCGGGGAATCATTACGTTTGATCCAAAATGGATACGCAGATGTGATGTTTACAGGAGGAACAGAATCAGCTATTACGCCTTTGGCTTTTGGAGGGTTCTGTTCAATGCGTGCAATGTCTGAACGCAACGATGAACCTGAAAAAGCCTCCCGTCCATTCAACAAAGATAGAGATGGGTTTGTCATGGGTGAAGGCGCAGGAATTCTTATCCTTGAATCACTTTCGCATGCTAAAAAACGCGGCGCATATATCTATGCTGAAATAATCGGTTTTGGAATGACTTCCGATGCTCACGATATGGTTGCTCCACCAAGTGACGGCGAAGGTGCAGCAAAAGCAATGGAATTCGCATTAAAAGACGCAAAACTTCCAGTAGACTCTGTTGATTATATCAACGCGCACGGCACCTCAACACCCCATGGTGATATCGCTGAAACTAACGCAATCAAATCTTTATTCGGTGAACACGCTTACAAAATCCCAGTGAGTTCTACAAAATCTATGGTCGGGCATCTACTCGGGGCTGCAGGTGCAGTGGAACTCATCGGGTGCATAGGCGGAATGGAAAAAGGGTTTCTACCGCCAACAATAAACTACGAAGTGCCAGATGAAGATTGTGATTTGGATTACGTCCCAAATGAAAGTCGTGAAGCAAAAATTGAGGTCGTACTTTCAAACGCATTCGGTTTTGGTGGACACAACACCTCCATCGCTATCCGTAAATATTCCGAATAATTATCTATTCTAACGGCTCAAACGTTGTGCATTTAGCATACATCGGTTTCGGCAGCAACATTGGCGATAGGTTATCGTATATTCGAAGTGCAATCACTGCTCTATCGGAAATAGAAGGGATCACTTTACAAAAGATCTCCTCCATATACGAAACTGCCCCTGTCGGAAATGAAGTACAAGATGATTTTCTAAACGGTGTTGTCTCAATCAGAACCCATCATTCTCCGCATACTTTGCTGTATACGTTAAAGCAAATTGAAACTAACATTGGCAGAGAACACCGTATCCGTTGGGGACCGAGAGAAATCGACATGGATATTCTCATCTATGGCGATTTATGTGTGGAAACCCAGAATCTTACTATCCCTCATCCAGAGATGCACCTGCGTCGTTTTGTGCTTGTCCCATTAGCAGAAATCGCACCCGACCTTGTGCATCCTATCTTAAATGAAACTATCCAGACACTGCTTGAACGTCTTGAGGATGATAAGTCTGCTGTGAAAGTAGATGATTTACTTATAAACTTGTAAATAAGAAATGTGAAGATTAACTTGATCTATTCAGACTCAAATCTGTCTAAACCACAGATTTCTAAGTTTAGATTTTATTATTTGGTAGGACTTACGAAATACGTTCAGAACCCCATTGATAAAGGAGTTAAAAACACCAAAATATCTACTTTTTAAATTAAATATCCCTTTCTGTTCAACTTGCACAATCTCTGATTCGGTTAACATTTCAAGTGATGAAACGCAGTCTTGACCTTCTTGCCATTTCATAACTGATGCTAAGAAAAGCACAGGCTCAGAATTCAGTAATTTTTCTTTTGTGTTATCATCTAACGCTTTCCAAATCCTATCAGTTGCTGCCCAAGTATATACAGCACCACCAACAATGGCTAGTGGGATAGCTGCTGGTCCCAGCGTCACACCAAGTAAACTCAAACCTGTTAATGCTCCTGCAGCCGCCCCTCCTCCCAACGCATTCTTACTAACGTCTTTCGTAATATCAATTAAGGCTTCTTTATGCGATTTACGATTTTTTTTGACATCTCTTACATTTTCAAAACATGTTATCGGTAACTCTAACAATGCAGCTAACAATGCCCCTCTCATGGCTGCCCCCACAGCACCCTTAACACCAAATTTAATGTTTGTAATAGCATTTTTAGATTTAGCATTTTGATATGCTACCCGAGTCATATTTTTGGAACCACGTGCACGATTCACCTGAGAGTTTTCAAAAATGACATTATTAGAATTACCTGCTTTATTTGGATTATTTTTGATCGAAATCCGATGGCTTACTTCATGTGTCTTTAGAAACTCCAAAATACTTTCTTCTGTTAATTTTACGCCTGTAGGAATCTTATCATATAACTTATCTGGAGTTACACCACCAGCTCTGTTTGTTAGCGATTTTGCTACAGCTGGTAGGTCTTTCAGCAAAAGCGGCACCGCTGAGGTTAAATCTCCAATAACTTGTGACCGGATAACCCATTCAGTATTTTTGAGATTGAGATTTGACAGTTTCTCTTTAGCTGTACTGACAAATAATTGCGCCTTTTCTAAGGTTTCATATACGACTTCAGAAAGTTGTTGCTTAGTTTTGTCGTTGACTTTGTTGGCTTTTAAGCGTACTTTAGCTGTGATATCTACAGTCTTTTCACGAACAGTCTGTCCTACCTCGTTAAGTTTGTTAGTAGAAACGTCCGCTGCTTTTGTAGCAAATTGCCCTACCGATTGTCCTAAATTTTCTGAAAATTGTTTTACAGAACGCTTCTTATCGTTTAATGTGCTCATTGAGTAATTCTTTCTTTTACCATTTGACGATCTTCAAAAATCTGTTCTTAACAAAGAACTTGGATAACATTATCGTTTGTATTCTATAACCTGCTTTAAGAATACCACAAAATTAATCCAAATTCAACCTATTTGGTAGGTGTGTATAGTTATTGTAGAACCACTGATGCTTTGCCAAATGCCATATTGTAGGTCGGGTAGAGCGAAGCGAAACCTATAAATCAACGATGTGAATGCACGTATGGCATTCATCGGGTGTAAAGTTAAGGTTTATCCAAAGTCAGGACCCTCTTCAGTCCCGTAGGGACGATATGTTTATAGATAAACGTGTCCCACCCCTCTTTAGTCCCGTAGGGACGATATGTTATGCGACGGTATTTATAAACATATCGTCCCTAATGAAGTTAAAATAATACTTTGGGTAATTCTGAAAATCTGTTATGATGTTCTTCAAGGAGGTACAAATCTATGGCTAAACGACACACTCTTGACCTCACTGAAGAACTAAAGGACGATCTCCTCCAACTGCGAGATCATGGGGCACCTGTTTATTTGCGCGAGCGTGCTGCTGCAATCTTGAAGATCGACTCAGGTATGTCCCCGCATAAAGTAGCACTAAGTGGTCTGTTGAAAAAACGAAAACCCGATACCATCTATAGTTGGTTGCATCGTTTTCGCGAGCAAGGCATCCAAGGGCTCTATCAGAAACCTGGCAGAGGTAGAAAACCTTCGTATGCGCCGATGTCCGAAGAAGATGCTGAAATAGAGCTGCAAGCCCTTGTGGACAGCCCGCCAGACCCCACCTCGGGACATCAGACGCGCTGGACGCTACAACAGATCAAAGTATCCGTATCGTGGCTTACTGACATCACTGTGCAGGGAGTGCATAAGATTCTCTCACGATGCGGTATTAGCTACAAGCGTGGTAGAGCTTACATCCATAGTCCTGATGTTGCATATGAGCAAAAAATGCTATATGTCAAACAGGCATTAGAAATAGCGGAGCAAAACCGTGATACCCATGTTGCGCTCTACCAAGATGAGTTTTCTTATCACCGACGTCCCACCATAGCCAAGGATTGGACGCAGCGTGGCACGAAAAAACCTCTGGGACATCAGGGTTTGGGTTCGGATCAGGTCTGCTTCGGGATCGGTGCCCTGAACGCACACACTGGCGATGTCGTTTACCATCAAGTAAAGAGTGCCACTGTGTTAGCAACCCACGCGTTTTACACCGCAGTCTGTGAGCGATATCCACATGCTAAACACATTTATATAATACAAGACAATCGTCCGATCCACCTCCATGTGCGTCTCTTGGAAGCACTTTTGCCACAAAACTCGACGTTTGATAAACCCCTCCCACCGAGTTGGGAGAAGGGTAATTCGAAAATAGAAAAACTGCCTCAGTTACCAATAGAGATAATACAACTACCGACCTATGCGCCTTGGACAAACCCGATTGAAAAACTATGGAGATATGCGCGACAAACTATTTTACATTTACACCGTCTCACTGATGAATGGGAGGTCCTTCAACAACGGGTAATGACGTTTATGGAAGAGTTCATAGGCGGTTCAGAAAAACTCTTGCGATATGTTGGGTTATTACCCGTTTAATTATTTTAACTTCATACGGGACTAAAGATACCGTGGATAAACGTGATCTATAAACATATCGTCCCTACGGGACTAAAGAGGTGACAATCTCAATAATCATGCGCCCTTAGAGGTGTTCACAATAACCCCGACATATTATAAAATTGACGTCTATGGTGCGGTTTCCTAACTGCACCGGGCTGGGAAAATCACTAAATTGACGTCTATGGTGCGGTTTCCTAACCGCACCGGGCATTTCCACGAATTACCTTAATTATTATTTAAACTTCATGAGGCGTGATATGTCTATAGAAATTACAACATCCAAAGTCCAACACTCCAGCGGATTGCTATATCTTGGATTAGGTTGCCGATATAAAAACTCGGTGCAAAATATTTACACACCCCCATTTGGTTGAATCTATTTCTTTTTCTTACCCTTTGTGAAACAAAGTTTTTCAGATACCTTTTCTTAATGACTTTCACACCGCAATCTGATATAATTCCTTCAACGCCTTAAGGTGAAAAAAGAAGGAGAATAAAGAGATGCGAAGTTTTGAAACACGGGGACCTGTATGTCCAGAGGATAACTACGTTGTCGCGCGCACAGAAGAACTTGCAGATTTTGTTGATCGGTTGGAAAAGGGGAGATACATAGTCCTATTTGCACCGCGCCAGACAGGCAAGACTACGTTATTCAGAAAGGCACTTGATGCACTTGAACGTAAAGAGAATGGATATCTTCCTATACAACTGAATTTTGAAATGTACGTAGACATTGATGCTGCTGTCTTCTATAGTTCTTTCTGTAACGAAATTTATAAAAAAATTAAGGACGTATACCAAGAACGGGGACGAAATCTTCCTGAAGAACTCAACCAATTTTTAGTAAGTGCACAGATAACTGATTCTGTTTCAATGTTAGAGTTTTTTGAAACCCTTAGAAGTTTGTTGGGAAATCAGCGGTTTGTCATAATCATTGACGAGTTTGACGCTATTCCACCAGCTGCTTTACGGGGGTTTCTGCATTCACTCCGACAAATCTACCTATCTGGAAAGGATCGATGTCCTTACAGCGTTGGCATAGTCGGTGTCAAGAACATCACCCAACTGAATTACGACCGTTCAATATCTCCATTCAATATCCAAGACGAATTTAAATTGCCCAATTTCACGCTTGAACAGGTGCAAGAACTTCTTTCACAATATACGGACGAAGTTGGACAACCCTTTGCTCCTGAAGTTATTGAATCTATCCACAAACAGACTGCTGGGCAACCCGTGCTTGTCAATCGACTCGCACAGATGCTTACCGAAGAATTGGATATCCCGAAAAGCGAACCCATTACAACAGAACACTTTTCAAAAGCACATGTAAAACTGCTGCGTGAACGAAACACGAATATTGATCATCTCATAACCAATATCCGTAGAGATCGACGTTTTGAATCACTTCTCATGAAGATCGCTTCCTATGATGAAGGTGTGGAATTCATCTTGGATAGTGATTTAATAAGTGAACTCGCAATGTATGGTGTTATTGCTGAAGGGGTTGATGGGATGTGTGAAATTGTTAATCCAATTTATCAGTATCGCATTATGCGGGCATTTAAACCTTTAGTGAATGGACTGGAGCATGAATATTTACCAGAAGACAATCGCACCGGATTTGAAGATTATCTTACACCGGATGGACATATTCAGATGGAGGCACTCCTTGATAACTTTCGCGACTTTATCGCTCGCGCAGGTTTCAAGATATTACAAGTGCCAGAGACACCCCAAGAATACGTTGGACAGCATCTTCTCTTTGCTTATCTAAGCCAGTTCGTGCAGATTGTTGGTGGTGTGATGTATCTGGAAGTACAAACAGGTCGTGGTAGGATGGACATCCTTATATTGCACAATAACCGAAAGTATATCGTTGAAACTAAACTTTGGAGTGGAGAAAACCGCTATCAAAGAGGTAAAGCACAACTCGCTGCCTACGTCAAATCGGAAAAAGCAGTAGAAGGATACTATGTCGTATTTAATCATCGCAAAACAGCAGAAACTCGAGTAGAAAGTGAGACGTTAGAAGGCTTTAAAATACGGAGTTATGTAATCCCTGTGATACAGGAACTCCCCTCATCTGCTCTAACGTAAACCATCATCAAATACTTGCAATTACCAATCAAGTATAGTATAATCTGTAACACATTTTCCTGTCTTATACTGATATTCTAACTGAAGTTATTATTACATATAAAAGGACTTGCACTGACAACATAAAAGATGAATATACATGAATACCAAGCGAAAGAAATATTAGAATCCTTTGGTGTCAGCACACTTCCCGGAAAGGTTGCTGAAACACCTGAAGAAGCAGAAGCGATAGCAAATACAATTAATAGCCAAAAGTTTGTAATCAAAGCACAGATACATGCTGGAGGACGCGGAAAGGGTGGGGGTGTTAAGCTCGCGAATTCAGTAGAAGAAGTTAAACAACTCGCAAAAGACATGATCGGTATGCAACTCGTGACACCTCAGACCGGTCCTGAGGGAAAACTGGTCAGAAAAGTGCTTATCGTTGAAGCTGCTGAAATACAAGAAGAGTATTATCTTGCATTATTGCTTGATAGAGAGACATCAAAACTCACCATAATCGGAAGCGAAGAAGGAGGTATGGATATTGAGGAAGTCGCCGCACGTACACCTGAAAAGATTATCCGGACTCAGATAGATCCTGCTTTCGGGTTAACCGATTTCCAAGCACGCGAATTCTCATACAGACTGATTACTGATCCAACTTACCGAAACCTTATACCGAATGCCACTGCGTTGATCATCTCGCTTTACAACACCTTTGTCGGATGTGATTGTTCGTTGATTGAAATAAATCCGTTGGCAATTGTTGGTGAGGATGATGACTTAGAAATCGTTGCCCTCGATTCTAAAGTGAACCTTGATGACAACTCGCTGTGGCGACACACAGAGATTGCCGATATGCGTGATCCACACGAAGAAGACCCAAGCGAATTGGAGGCAGGTAAGTCAGGTCTAAGTTATATCCGACTTGATGGAAATATCGGGTGTATGGTCAACGGCGCAGGATTAGCTATGGCAACGATGGATATTATCAAACAGAAGGGCGGTGAACCAGCGAACTTTCTTGATGTCGGCGGAGGTGCATCCGTAGACGCAGTTGCACACGCATTCAGACTTATCCTCGCAGACGAAAACGTGAAAGCCGTTCTCGTCAATATCTTCGGAGGTATCATGAAATGCGACACAATAGCAACCGGTATTGTTGAGGCAGCGAAGCAGGTCAAACTCAATGTTCCTCTCGTGGTACGATTAGAGGGGACAAATGTTGAGCTGGGAAAACAGATTATCGCTGAATCAGACTTGAACTTACAATTGGCTGAAGGACTATCTGAAGCAGCTGAACTTGCAGTAAGTGCAGCCAACATTGCATAGAGGTACCTTTTTGAACGAACAAGATATCACGGTCTGATGAGATTAAGAGAACACTATCGGAGGATATTGTGAACAATTCATCAGTATACGAAATGATCATTGAACGCGGTATAAAACAAGGCGTGGAACAAGGCGTGGAACAAGGCATACAACAAGGAACAAAAGATAGCACAATTGAATCTATTTTAGTACTGCTTGATAGCCGTTTTGAAATAAGCACTGCACCTGTCTTAACTCCTTTGCTTGAACCGATAGATGATCTACAAGAACTCAAACATTTGTTTAGAGAAGCTATAGAAGTGGAGCATTTAGAAGACTTTATACTAACAATACAAAATACACAGAATGGAGCGTAATGTTTCTTTGCAGATTTGCAGTCTTTAGTTACAATAAAGTGTATTCCAAACCTATAAGTTGATCAGACAGGATGATACAATATGGCAAAACTTGAATTAGCAGATATTGATGTAACAGGAAAACGGGTTCTCGTCCGTGTAGATTTTAACGTCCCTATTCAAGACGGAAAAATTACTGATGAAACCCGTATTACTGCTGCTTTGCCGACACTTTTAGACCTAATTCACCGTAATGCGAAAATCATCCTGGTTACGCACTTAGGTAGACCCATAGTAGGCTCCGCTACTGACCGCGAGAAATTTTCTACTGAGCCAATTGCTCTTGCCCTCAGTCGCAAACTTGGCAAACGTGTTGCGCATGTTAACGACTGCATCGGTGAAATCACAGAAAATGCTGTTGAATCATTAGAGAACGGTGAAATGCTACTTCTTGAAAATGTGCGATTTTATGCAGAAGAAACAGATAACAAGCCAGAGTTTGCTGAAAAACTTGCTTCACTTGCAGATGTGTTTGTTAACGACGCTTTCGGGACTGCTCACCGCGCACATGCTTCAACAGAAGGCGTCACACATTACTTGGAACCGTCTGTCGCAGGTATACTCATGGCACGCGAGATTCATTATCTCAGTATAACTCTTGAGAATCCGCAACGTCCTTATGTAGCCATCCTTGGGGGGGCAAAGATTTCTGACAAAATCACACTGATTGAAAAACTATTAGGGAAAGTTGATAGTCTATTGATCGGGGGTGGGATGGCTTACACGTTTCTCGCTGCAATGGGTGTTTCAATTGGCAATTCGCTTGTTGAAACAGAGAAACTTGACCTTGCAGCATCGTTAATTAAGAAGCGCGGCTTTTCAGATACCGTGGTCTTACCATCTGACCACATCGTTGGAAAAACGTTTGAACCTGACGCTGAATCTAAAGTTGTAGACGAAGTAAGCATACCTGATGAGTGGCAAGGACTGGATATCGGACCTAAAACTGTCGCAGTATTTAGTGAACGCATTACCGATGCGAAAACGGTGGTGTGGAACGGTCCTTTAGGTGTCTATGAGTTTGAAAAATTTGCTAACGGTACAATAGCCGTTGCTCAGCAAATCGCAGCCTCCGATTCTGTTAGTATTATCGGTGGAGGTGATTGTGTCGCAGCAATTCAACAAGCTGGTGTCGCTGATAGAATTACACATGTTTCCACTGGTGGTGGCGCATCATTAGAGTTTTTAGAAGGAAAGTCTTTGCCGGGAATCACGGCATTAACCGATAAATAACCAAAGCGAAACTAAAATATGTTTGATAAAATTACACCTCGAAGTGAAGACTACTCAAAATGGTATACGCAGGTCATCCGACAGGCAGAGATGGCAGACTATGCACCTGTCCGCGGCTGCATGGTTGTGCGTCCTTACGGCTACGCGCTCTGGGAAAACGTCAAAGAACAGATGGATATTCGCTTCAAAGCCACAGGACACCAAAATGCTGCATTCCCGCTTTTCATTCCGATGAGTTTCATTGAGAAAGAAGCAGAGCACGTTGAAGGTTTCAAACCTGAACTTGCAATCGTAACACACGGTGGTGGGAAAAAACTGGAAGAACCGCTTGTCGTCCGTCCGACATCCGAAACCATCATCGGTTATATGTATAGTCAGTGGATACAATCCTACAGAGACCTACCCGTGCTTATCAATCAGTGGGCAAACGTGGTGCGATGGGAGTTACGGCCTCGCCTATTTCTCCGTACGATGGAGTTTTTCTGGCAAGAGGGACATACAGCACATGCAACTCACGAAGAGGCAAAGGAAGAAACGCTCCGCATCCTTGACATCTATACCGACTTTGCAGTCAACGAAGCAGCGATACCTGTTATTCCTGGACGAAAAAGTGATAGTGAAAAGTTCCCAGGTGCCTTAACCTCATATACGATTGAGGCGATGATGGGTGATAAACGCGCACTTCAAGCAGGCACTTCACACGACCTCGGACAAAACTTTGCTAAGGCATTTGATATACAATATCTTGACGCAAACCAGAAACAGCAGCACTGCTGGACAACCAGTTGGGGTGTCAGCACGCGAATGATTGGTGCAATTATCATGACACACGGAGATGATCAAGGCTTAGTTCTACCCCCACGGCTTGCTCCCACACAACTTGTCATCGTACCGATTATTCCCAAAAAAAACGAGGACGCGAAACAGGTCGTATCGGAAACCGTTGACCGTATTTGCAGCACTTTAGGCAACATTCGTTACCATGTTGATGACCGATACGAGTATTCACCCGGGTGGCGGTTCAACGAATGGGAACTCAAAGGGGTGCCTCTGCGTATAGAGATCGGTCCGCGCGACATTGAGAACCAACAGGTCGTCTTTGCAAGACGAGATATACCCGGTAAAGAAGGCAAATCGTTCATCCCGATCACCGATGTAGCAGAGACTGCAAGTAAGATGCTTGAGACAATTCAGTCGGACATGTTAAAACGCGCAACCGACTTTCGAGAAGCAAACACCTTTGAGCCTAAAGACTATGATGAATTTAAAGGGATTATTGAAAACGGATTTGCACGTGCATGGTGGTGCGGAAATGCTGAATGTGAAGATAAGGTCAAAGAAGACACACAAGCCACTATCCGATGTATCCCAATAGAGCAACCGAATAGTGAGGGTGTGTGTATCGTCTGCGGCACAGATGCGGAAGAAATTACAATTTTTGCACGTGCGTACTAATACAATGTGTCTCAATTTATGGAGGGCAAATATGAAATACATCACGATTCTAACAATCTTACTTTCAATCATCGTCCTACCCGTACATAGCGATCTTACACCAACAGACCTTGATAAAATCGAAGAAATTGTTAAAAAAGCTGTCACTGAATCTGAAAAACGAACCAAAGATTACGTTGATGTAAGATTTGATAGCGTTAATGTAAGATTTGATAACGTTGATAAACGAATGACACAACAAGCAAATTTCACTTATGGTCTCATGGCACTTATTGCCATTGCAATAGGTTTCCCCGCATGGCGAAGCCAAAAAGACCGGTCTCTTGAAAGACAGATAGAAGCACTTACACAAGAAGTTGAAAAACTCAAAAAGCAACGTATTCAACCCCCATAGAAAATATGAACGTTGTTATTGCACAATAACAACGTTGCCACCTAAAAACATAAAAACACATTTTATTGGAAGAATAAATGAACTACGTCATCTGTGCAACACCCCGCACACGCAGCACCGTTTTATGTGACGTGTTGGTTTCATCAAATGTAGCAGGATATCCGAGAGAATACCACGAAGGACACGAATCGCTAAAAGGCTTGGACATAGCCGATCAAGCAACATATCAAAAATACGTATCCGTTTCCACTTCACCGAATGGAGTTTGTGGTATACAGGTCATGTCCACAGAAAAGCATATTGTTGATAAGTTTATAGATTTTAAAAACGTAAAATGCATCTGGCTCCGCAGAGAGAACAAAATAAAACAAGCCATCTCTCTATTGAAAGCTCGCAAACGCAATTGCTTTTATGAGACAGATACAACTCAGAAAAACGACGATCTCAATCAAATCAATATTACACGTGATGAGATCGCATACAGCACTTATGAATTGACTGCGCAGGATATGTCGTGGGAATATTATTTTGAAGAAAACAAGATTATTCCTCTAACAATTTGGTATAAAGACTTAGAAACGGAGACACAGCAAAAGGAAATACTCAAGAAAGTCCTGGATTTTCTTGGTATCTCCGACATTCCGAGTGAACCTAAAGTTTGGGTTAAACGTCAGGATACTAAATGGGATCAGGACATATATAAGCAAACCCTGGATCCCTATCGGCTATGAGTGAAGAACCTATTTTTAGATGTTGCTTTTTCTGACGGTTTCTGATATAATTTCTGTGAAATGTAGAACCAAGAAAAGCAACTCGCTTTGTGGTTCCAATAGGGGGTGTCATCCCCTATTTTCTTACTAATACTATACCATAAAGACCCTTTATGGAAAAGGGTTGATCGTGTTTTCAAAAACTTTTTTCATGTCCAAAACGACTTATTGCGAAATGAAATCTACTTAGGAGGAAAAATGATGACATTAAAAATAGGAAACGTGTTAATTCTTATGTTTGCCATATCAGTTATCGCACTGACAGGTTGTGAATCAATTCAAGACGTTGTAGAAAAAACAGTACAACCTGAAGATAGCATGGTAGAGCAAATTCCTGTCAAGTTTGTTTTATTGATTGATTACCCTAAAGATCAGAAAGATGCCTATATTGCATGGGTGACATCTGTAGCGACAACGCTGCAAGCACCTGAAGAGATTATCCGAATAAGGTCTTACGATAATCTTGATCAAACCGTGAGTCCACATCGACTTGTAGAGTTTGAATTTAAGAGTTATCTTGATTCTGCGAGATACCTGAATCGTCCAGAGATAGCTGGGATACTTGGGGACATTCCGAACCACGCAAGCAAAGTAAGTGCACATACATTTATCCAACGTTCTGATTATGAAAAAGAAGAGGATGGTAACTGGCAAGTAAAAAGCGTTCTATTGGTAGATTATCCCCTTGGTGGAAAACAGGCATATCTGGATTGGGTTGACTCCGTTTCTTCAATAACTGTCGGACCTCCCCAGTTAAAGGCAATAAAATCTTATGACAACTATTACGGTGAATCCCCACACCGACTTGTTGAATTTGAGTTTGCAAATTCCGATGATTCTACTACTTATGGTGAATTAGAAGATATTATGGCACTTGAAACTGAACTTGATGAACGTACGGGCAGCTGGAAACAATATACGTTTGAGTTGCGGTCAGATTACATCAACGAATAGCGGCTAAATATGAGGTAATCCTATGTGTCCGTTTATATTTTGGGTCTGTCCATTCACCAGTGAATCTTATAGCTGAGCCACCTATGAATGTTTTTGATGCTTTGTGAATATCATCACGTGTTGGCACACCAGAAATAGTGCGGGGTAAACCTCGTAGTAAAGGCATGAGGATTCCGGTAAGTCTCATATAATACGATCGATTTATGGTAGATTTTACAAATAACTCGACACTATGATCGTAGGAGGGAACTCCGATTCCTGATCAGTCGCGATTCGGAGATCGCTCCTACAGAATTCGTGTTTCATTAATGATAGATTTCACCATAGTAAGGAGATGAACTTATGCTATCCCGATTGTTTTTTTGTTGCAGCATTTTGATACTCGTTATAAGCGTAATGGCTGTAGAAGCCGCTGATATTGTCGTTGTTGATTTTGCCGACCAATGGACAAAGGTTGATGCATTACGACAGACACTGGATGACTTCAAAGTAGAATATGATGATCTCACAAATGTCCTTGAAGGTGGACAGTTACATTTCAAAGCAGATGATAAAATCTTCTTAATCGGTAGTATGACGACCAACAGTGCTGTGCTTCACCAAAGCCTTGATAACAATGCACAAGTTATTCAGGATTTCGTCAAAAATGGTGGCATCGTCTGGGAACCAACCCAAGCTGATCAAAACGAAGCAAATGTAGATTGGCTGCCGCCTGAATTGAGTTGTGTCCGGAGTGACAGAGACAGCACAGATTTTGAGATATTGGAAGCGGATCATCCACTCTTTAACAAACCCAACCTTATGGATCCGGAATCCTTTAAAGACTGGGGGTTTGGAGGTCGGCCTACTGTTTGGGAAGTCATCGCTTCTCAAAAAGGATTTGACGTGCTGATGGAAAGTTTGGGAAGACCTGTCATCATGGAAGCAACTTACGGAAAAGGAAAATTCATTATGATGGCAATTGCACCCGATAAATATCATATTGTAGGCAACGATGACAATACGAAAGACATGGCAGCACTTTTCATGGAGAATCTACTAAACTATGTTGAAGAATTCGCCGCTGTTGAAGCACACGATAAGCTCACTACGAGGTGGGCGAATTTGAAAATGTAATACTATTGAAGAATTACAGATGCCTAT
The DNA here is from genome assembly GCA_965205065.1 of Candidatus Poribacteria bacterium. Classification (GTDB taxonomy): domain Bacteria; phylum Poribacteria; class WGA-4E; order WGA-4E; family WGA-3G; genus MSPOR6. The sequence continues at coordinate 2,634,216 of CBDBFT010000001.1, forward strand.
AAATTGGAGAGACCACATTGTTAGCACACCTGAAATATTACGGGGTAAACCGCGTATTAAAGGTACGAGGATTCCTGTAAGTCTTATTCTTGGTTACCTTGCTGCGGGGTATACGACAGACGAAATCATCGTTGAATTTCCAGATATCAAAACAACGCAGATTTATGCTTGCCTTGATTATGCACGCGACTTAGCAGAATTTGAGGAAGTTGTATAATGGGATTGCGGTTGTTTGCTGATCAGTGTGTTCCAAACATTGTTATTGAATCTTTACGTAGTTCTGGGTTTGAAGTAATGGTGCTTAGAGATTTCTTAATGATTAAATCAGAAGATTCGATTATCATTTCAAAAGCACAACAAGAGTTAGATGCGATTCTAATTACTCTGAATCGCGATCTTACGTAAGTCATGGTTACAAAACCAAACATTGAGGTTGGGGAACACATGCGTTAAATAAATCGGGAGAGTTGAGCAGTGTTTGTAAACTCAAAAGGTTTGGATAAGTCCAAGTGAGAAAGTGAGAGTATATGGTTTTTTTAACAAAAAGTGCAACTATATTCTATATTTCTGAGGAGCATATTTTAAATTATGAGTTCCCTGTAATTGCACAACGGATCAACAATCATATAATATCTAAAGATAATGAGTATTCGTTTCTATTTGTCCAAGAACCACCAAAAGAATGGGATGATAGAGTGCAGATGTGGATTGAAAATATTAAATATTCTACAGATTTGGATTTTGATTATCATGTTATCTATGAGTTTGTTTTACCAAAAAGTATTTATCAAACAACATTTATTAGAACTTATTACCGTGTAATTGAACTGACGAGTTCTGATATGCAGCTTTTACCAGAGGAAGCAAATATATTAACAAGTTCCGCCAATGTATTCTGTATTTCTACGACAGATATTTCTTCTGATGAGAACCCCCATATTAATACTATCTCAAGAATATGTGTTCAGATAGAAGAACATATAATATCTGGAAATAATAATTATTTCTTTATATTTATCCAAGAACCACCAGAAGAAAAGGTCTTTGAAGTGCGAAAATGGATAGAACAACTCGTGAATTGGGTAAAGGAGATACATATAATCCTATATGTATTTTTACCGGAAGAACCTTATGAATTGATGTTGCTTAAGGAAGGATTCAGAACGATCAGAAGGCGATGACAAAATGTTATTCTGAGTAACAATATTATTGCCACCTCGCAAAACAATATAGAAGAATATAAACTTGATTGTGCCATTAGGAGAACACCAGTTTGCGCCAAAAATAGAATATGGGAAGTTAGAACGCATCCGTAACTATAATTGGGAAGGTGTCAACGAACTTGGCGAGTAACCGATATTATACCATTTGTATTAAATTATATTCCATTTGCCACTTTTGTTATATAATCGGTATTTGTTATACTTGCAATAGTGGTTTCCGTATATTTTTTCAATATTTCGGTAAGTTTGTTCTGCATTTCTGTTATGGCTGTGAAGACATTTTCAAATAACTTTGCTTTTGTGTCTTGCCAAAGTCTTTCTATAGGGTTCAGTTCAGGACTATAAGGTGGTAGAAAAACCAAAATGACATTATCAGGTATTTGTAGAGATTTCCCGTGATGAAAACGCCCATTATCAAGAACAAGGACATTTAGAGATGAATGATAAACTTTAGCAAACTCATCAAGGAATACTTGGAAACAAGAACCATTGAGCAAAGGCATCTCAAGAAAGAAACTTTGTCCTGTTATCGGTTCTACAGCACCATATAGATAAAAGTTCTCATAAGTATAACTGACCTTAGTAATCGGTTTGATACCGGGCAAGGTAATACGCCGATATGAAACAGGCAATAGACCAAATCTTGTCTCATCTTGGCAAAAGATCCGGATCGTTTCAAAAGAAGAAACTTTCTCTGAAATGGCAGTCTTGATTGTTTCTCCGAAGTTTAGCTTGAACTCATCACACGCTTTTTCGTTTTTTTTTTCGTGACTTTTGCGGGGCACCTTGAGTTTGGCATTCCATTTATAGTGGACTAAAGCATAAACAGCATGATAGTTCATTTTGACACCAAATGTCTCTTCAATATAATCTATAATCTGGTGGTAACTTGAGAAACCTTCCGGGTCTTGGAGTTTCTCACGCAAAAGTTCTTGTTGTTCTTTAGTGAGTTGATGAGGACGCCCAGAGGAATAATCTCGTTCCAAAAGTCCATTAAGTCCTGCGGAGGCATAAGTTGATAACCATTTTCCAACCGTTTTTCGGTGGACACCTATCATCTCTGCTGCTTCTTTACGAGTTTTTACCTGGCCGCTCCGATATAGATATAGCATTGTAAGTCTTTGCTTGTGAAAACCTTTTGGTGATTTTCTTATCAAACGCTTCAACTCTGAAACACTTCTGTAATCTCTGGGGGTTTGATGTTCATTGATTTCTAACCTCTAAGTTGTAGAATTAAAAAAAGTATAGCAGAAATCAAAAATATATAAAAGGGAAAATATATAATTTAAATGGTATTACAGTTCACAGGCATGTCTATGGAAATGTCTTTTGAAGGCATTGTTTGGGAGTATTCTGCTGAAGGTGTTCTTGTGCTTGAACTTGAAGAGATCGCGGAACAGGTATTGCCTCTTGCGATGACAGATGATCTCGAAATTTTTATGGGTACTTTGTAATTGTTTCTGTGCATCAGGATGAACGTCATTTTCGTCCGGAACAGAAAACAATCTTACAGACGCGTTGGAACTTGCGGATTCGCCACAATTACACCGAGCAAATTAAATAGTATTGATACTTACGAGATACGCTATCAAAGGATGCAACAGCTTTCGGGCAGAAGTATTAGACACGTCAACAGCTGTAGAGGGAATCACAGAGGATGTTATGGATATGAATCTGCAGCAGACTTGCATGATATGTCTGCGGTTAATCGTTTGACAACCAAATTAGAAGCAGGCATGCCAGGGCAGTATCAAAATCTTGGGGGACACTATGTTGTAGTAGATCATATCCTAATTCTATTGCTAAATTTTGGCTAATACCACTAATTGTTGCCCCAGTATCTAAAACCAGTTGGCTCATGTTTTGATTAAGTGTTAAAGAAATCTTGAACCTTGATGGTCATTGAATTGGCTGAATATGTTAGACACGATTTAGACATGAGCGAACATTTTTTGTATGTGAAGACTTGAGGCTAAATAGAAGTTTCTAAACGTCTTGTTCGGAGATGTATAATCCGAACAATAACACAGAGGAGAATATCATGATAAATACTGATAAAATTATGAGCGTACCATATGCAGATATGGAAGCAATGAATATGATTAACTCACTACAGGCGCGCCAGCAACTTTTAGACGCGCTAAATCAACGTAAAGGTAATACTCAAGGAGATCCAAAACAGCAGCTACAAGGATGGATAGATGAATTAATTGAACAACAACATAAGGATATGGAGAACTACAAGACCCATTTGTTCAAACAAGAGTCTCTACAACACGATGTTGTAGAAAGACCTCCAGACAATAATATGCATGAACAATTATCTGGTGTTCAAAATGATTGGACAACAAATTTCGCAGATGACTTTATAGAGTTCCTTAAAATCCAGGATGGTGATCTATATGATAAATGGTTTGGAAAATTCTATGGTTACCCTAAATATATCGGATTTGACATTATGGGGCAAGATGACAACTTTGATTTTTATGGTGACCAAGTCTACTGGATTGCTATATCTCTATGGCAAAATCAGATATCAGCAGGTGTACATTTTAGAGACTCTTATTATTACCAAGAATTAGAAAAAACGCAACTTCGTATTGATTCTGATTTTTCCGCAGCCCACGGAATAACTCTTGAATGGAAACCAACCACGGGGCAAGCAGGTATTTACAGAATATTTGCACTGTTAGGTGTAGATACAGGTAGTAATCAACAGATACTATTCGAAACCATGACAGGAGCTCTTGAACAATTATGTAATATATTTGAACCTCAATTGGATGATATCTATCAGAAACGTTATACAAGAACTCGCCCTTTACCTACTCGGTAATTATTCAAACCTGCGCGGGCGTTAAGCCCATACAAATCGATAAAGGAATATAAACTATGACAATGAAACCTTCAGGCAATCACGGAATATTCGCAGATCGCGATAATCCAGAACTTAAAAGTCCAAGACGGGCGCGAGCTGCATTACCCATTCTTATATTATACGCTCAACAGAATGACACTATTACATTCAGAGAATTAGCGGATGCAATTGCGGCACCAGATATGATAAATAGGACAATGAGCCCAATATTAGACTGTATCAATACGGAAATGGCAAAGTTATCGGGACAACCCGATTGGACGCATGAGGACATCCCAACGTTTCTTACGTCAATTGTTGTAGTAGACGATGGAGGACCAAGTGACTGGATGTGCAAGAAAATGCATGAAATGGGGGTGGAACCTACTAAGGAAAATTATGAATGCTATCTTATCAAACCTGTTCATGAATATGAATACTGGAAAGAAGTCATAGATATGATTATTCAATCCCCCGACTGGTAGAAAAGAATGAGAAGGAAATAAAAGCATAGACATACGTCCTATTTCTTGTATCATTTAACGTCAGTATATTCTTTGGATTTACAATTCGTCCAGTTATTAAATACTTTACTTGGTTGGGCTTAATTGGAGAAATACAGATGCCAGTAAATAGGATAAACCGCGTATAAAAGGCACGAAGATTCCTGTCTGTCTCATTCTGTATACTTTGCTGCGGGGTATAACACTGACGGAATCATAGTTGAATTTCCTGATCTCAAAACAACGCAGATTTATGCTTGCCTTGATTTTGCACGCGACTTAGCAGAATTTGAGGAAGTTCCATAATGGGATTGCGTTTATTTGCCAATGAGTGACTTCTCACTATTGTAAAAACTCTGCACAATTAGCGTATTCAATCTTCTCTATTGGGACTGTCATTAAGAAATTCATACCGATGATTGAAGGCAGTGGTCTGTTTATTATGAAATATTTCAATTCAAAATGGAGGTTTAGCAGTGAAACCTGATGTTGCTTTTTATTATCCTGGCCAATATTGGCGGGACCCAGATTGGGCTAAAAACCTGATCTGCTTTTTTGATGGAATCGCTATGTTAATTCCCACATATATGCAGGATCATTTTACATTTGATGACTACCCTATTGTTTCTGCACTTAAAGATCACGGACTGTTTCATGTAATTCGTCCAGAAGAAGCAATTGATGGAGAGGCAACCAAAGCATTAGTAGAAGCACTTAGCGAAATTATAACCTCTGGCAGGTTAGACCATCTGACTAAACGAAATAGTGAAGACGTTAGAAAATCTGCTTTTGGATCCTTATCCATGTCAAGACTTGGATTTAGCCGTGATGAAGATCTTGCTAACTCCATTTTTCAGGAGCTAAAATCTCGAGGATTAGCAAGTGATTCGGAGGATGGTGTCTCCATACCAATGAATAGGACAGTAAGGGCGTTGATTTTGGTTTTGCTTGCTCAGATCCTCAGACCCAAAGGTGAAAGTATGGGTTTGACACTTTCTCCTGCGACTGATCAAATGCGACTCGTTAAGGCTTTAAGTGAGATTATTTCGGAACCTGAATCTTTGTCGTCAATTGTCGGTGATATTGTTTCATTTGACATGGATATGGTGGGTGTTGATTTAGGAAAAATACCAGTGGATGAAATCTTAGATTTTCGTCAGCAGAACTATTCACAGCATCGAGACTATATTTCATCGGTACGTGAATTTGCGCGCGATCTTAGCAAAATGCAGCAAGATGAACGGGAAGTAAAGTTTGAACAGCGTCAAGAAGAGTTGAAGGACTTATCTCAGGAATTGAAAAAGATCTATCGTGGTTCTTGGAAACAATCAACTTCTTTTGGGATCACTTTAGTTGGTGCAGCATGGACTATGCATAACGGAGATCCTATTGGTGCTGCTATCTCAAGTATTGGAGCATTGATGGGAATATTGTCAGAAAAACCAAACATGGTTGATGTCTATTCCTACCTGTTCTCGGTAAAGGGAAGATTTTCGTAGACTATAACATTGATTAGTTAATAGATGCTTATGCACTATAGTTGAACAGAAAGGAAATACCACAAAGTGATGAGAGACAATAATCTGTTTTCAAAAATCGATTGGTCCTCTGCTGAGGGACATCAACGTGCACAATTGGAAAAAGAGATTGCCAATTTAAGTAAGACCCAATTACTTAATACTCCGATACATGAACTTTGCGCGTATTTCGTTGAAAGATATCATGTAAATATTCCAATTCTCAAAAAGGATGAAATTCTGGTAGAATCACCGCGTGAAATACAACTTGATATTAGTAAAAACCCAATGCGCGGGGTTTTTCTAAATAAGTCTGATTTTATTATGGCGATTGAGGTGAAAATAAACGTCCCATTCATCGGTGATGCAGAAGCATTTATGATTACACCAACAATATATCTATTTTCTCCAGAAAATTATACACAAACTCCCATCGCTTAATAAAGTGTTTGGAGATGAGCAAGCAAATAGGTTGCGTAGACGTTTAGAAATCGTGCATACACCAGTACATGGAAGTTGGTTGAATATAGCGGAAATAGAACTGAGTGTTCTTACGCGTCAATGTTTGTATCGGCGTATTCCGGATAAAGACACTCCGTAGAGAGACACAAGCATGGCAAAAACGGTGAAATGCAGAGCAAAAGCAGATAGACTTGCAATTTACAACGGACGATGCGCGTGTACGATTAAAACATCTATACCCGAACAATTAGAATGGACTATCCACTAGAATAGTCGACCCAAGTTAGAGGAAGGAGCAAGAAAACACAATGAGTACGAATACTATTCCTTATGATGGAATGCAAGTTTCAGTTACCATTTTAGATGAAGAATTTGATACTTTCGCTGACCTTGACTATGCTCTAAGCGTAAATCCTGATGATGTTAATGCATATCTTATACGAGGAGTTCAAACAAGAGATATGGAAGGACGATCAGTTGATGCAATAGTTGACTTTGATAACGCGCTTTGCATAAAACCAGATTTCGCACCAGCGTACTATGAACGTGGCCGTACAAAGTTTTCCCTTGGGCAATATGAGTCTGCCATTACCGATTTTGACGAGACACTTCGTCTGAAGCCTGATTCTGCTGATGTTTATTTCACTCGAGGCATTACGAAGTTTGAGATCGGACAATTTACTGAAGCTATAACCGACTTTGATAATGCTGTCCGCATAAAACCTGATTTTACTGAAGCGTATAACAATCGGGGTGCTGCAAGAGCTCAAATAGGAAAATATGAAGCTGCCATTGCTGATTATGACTTAGTACTCAGCGTTAAACCTGATTCTATATCATCTTATTATTTTCGGGGAAAAGCAAAATTTGAATTAGAACAACATAAGTCTGCCATTGCCGATTTTGACGAGACACTTCGTCTAAAACCAAACCACGTATATGCGTATTACAATCGAGCACGTTCAAAGTTCGCTTTAGGACAATATGAGGCTGCCATCATTGATCTTGACATAATGATCCGTTTAAGACCTGATGATGTTCATGCCCACAAAGCTCGTGCCCGTTCAAAGTATGTTTTGGGACAATATGTGGATGCTATCACAGATTTTGATGTAGTGTTACGTTTAAGACCTGATGATGCTGAGGCATATTGCAAAAGAGGGAACGCGAAGTATGCTTTAGGGAAATATGAAACTGCGATTTCTGACTATGACATGGCGATTCACCTAAAAACTGATTTTGCTGAAGCCCTCTTAAATCGTGGACTCGCGAAGGACAACCTAGGTCATTGGGAGGCAGCACGGATGGATGTCTGGAGTGCATTTATTTTAGCGGAACAGGCAGGGGATGAAGTAAACATAACCCATATCGCAAAGACTCTTCAAGATATTAACGAACGTATTTCTAAGTTCCACCAAGAATTAGATAATATTTAACGTGAACTCAGTTTAAGATTAGGTTTGATAAAAAAGATGGGCTCATGTAAAGTATAAGTGCAAATGAAAACATTTTACTCAATGGCCATTGCCTTCATAAAAACTAACCGCACACACCTTTTACATGAGCACTAAAGTTTACTATAATATTTGCTCTTTTTTATTACGATGAGAGGTGATTGATGGAAGATACAATTAAAAACCTAATGGATCAAATAGCAAAGTTAAAAAACAGTGACGATTGGCAGGGAATTTATCAGATGTTCCATCCGATAGCAGACATATCTCAAAAAGATTTGATTTGGAATAACTCAAAAATTCTGAATGAAATTGGGTACGCATGTTCTAAATTAGCAGAAACTGGTGGAATTAAGCGTGAAATATTTGGAGATCAGAAGAAAATGGACGTATTCCTGAAGAAACAAGCGAAATATAGAAAACATACTGAACAGATTAGAAAACGGTGTATTGAGCTTAATCCTAATTCTGCTGGGTATCTTTCAGATCTGGCTTATACATATTATCAAAACATTAATGAACTTATAACCCCGCGCGGTAGACGGGATGGGAATTTAAGGGAAGAAATTGATCTGTTTTTGGCAGCTGTTGATGAAACGCTCAAAGTTAATCCAAAACGCGTAAATGATTTATACCGCAAAGGCCGGATTTTAGCCCATATTCTTCCAACTCAAATAGAAGCTAAATCCAACGAAGATTTCATAGATAAAGTCAAAAAAGTTAATGAGGTACGAGACAAAGGAATTCAAACTTTGAAACGTGCTCAAACCGTATGGGAAAATTTATGTCCTGATAACCGAGATGAGCGATTTTGGCGTGACAGATGGAAGAATTCTTATATTAGAACCCTTTATACAATTAGTAAGGCGTTCTATAACAAAATTGGCAGTGATTGGGATGAATCTGTATTTGCATTAAACCTGAGAGATGATATTTCTACAAATCACCCTATAATTATTAATACAGTAGACAGACAGAACATTGAATATGCCATAGAAGCGATTAGAGAATGCTGTAAAGTTGATTGCCTTCCTAGTATTTTACAACATATCAGACAGAAGCAACAAAACCTTGAAGAAATTGCATCATATAATGGAAAATGTGAAGGAGTTGACAAACTCTATTTGATTGGCAAGTTTTTCTTTGCAAAATATTGGATACTCAGTGGATATGGTTTAAAAGAAACTGATGAGGCTGTACTAGCTAGAGATATAGCGGAACGCTATCTTCATGCAGCATTGAATGCCAAGTGGTCAGCCGCCAAAGCTAATCAGGAGAAAGTGTATATCGCAGAACGAATTGCTCGTGTTTACATCAGTAAGGGAGAATACGATCAAGCTGTCTCAATTATTAAATCAAATTCCCCAAAGAAGATAGAATATACAGGGAAGTTGGAAGATGTTCAGCCCTACATACTTCAGACATGGGCACTTGCTATGTTAAAGTCTAGTCGAACCGATGAAGCATTGACAATATTAAATATTATAAAAAAGAAATCTTCAACAGAAAAACCATGGACTTCACATTTTTTGAAGGGTTGTACTTATCTTGAAACAAATGAAATAGAACAAGCCCAAAAACAATTTAAGTTTGCTCATCAAGCAGCAGAACGAGTTGGCAAAAAAAATGTTGATTCTCTCATTATAGCAAAGGCATCTGTAGCATATAAATCAGGTAAAGTTGCTGAGGCAGTGAAATATTTGGAAGAAGCACAAAGGCTCAACCCATACAGAGAAGCGATAAGCGAACGTATTCGAAAATGGAAACAAAACAACAATTAAGTAATAATATGGACGATAAAGAGGTTAAACAGAATGAAATTCTGTAGGTATTGATGTAATAAAATGAATTTGCTCTTATTGGTGTATAGGTCTATAGATCTATAGACCTATAGGGTGGAATGTTTTTAGAATGTAGACGAGATAAAGTTATACTGGATGTCAAGCATGTATTTGACGTTGAGTACTTTTACAAAAGAAGAAATAATCACACAATAAACTGTACACCCGCAAATTCATTATTTGATAATCAGATTGTGACTTGATAATGTGTATGCTCCCTGCTATAATTCATTTGCGACAGTTTGCAATACTGAGCAGTAGAATGTAGTCGCATCAACGCTTTAGATTAACAACACTAAAACGCTAACTATGCCAGTAAAGGGATTTCCTTATGAAATTAGATAGGACACTGCAAGAAATAGAAAAATCTATTAATGATATAGTAGATATTGAGTTTGATTGGGACGGTAGAGGATTTGAAAAGCCGACCGAGTTGACACTGACTAATGCAGTAAAAATTGTCAAAGAACTTCTGAAACAAGTAGATTCTGATGATTGTCCATGGTTTAGTCCGTTTGCTTATAGCAATGAAGATGGATATGTATGCATAGGGTGGCAGGATAAAGGTAAAGCCTTACATTTCCATATAAAAAACGATGATATGGATTATAGGAAAATCTGGAACTCAGCAAATAATGTTAAATCAGGATCGGAAAAAGGACACCTTAATCCACAAAATTGTTTATCACTATGGGAATGGTTAATTATAGAACCCGCGTTTTAAACCATTTACAAATCTCCTACCAATTTACTCTCCGATAGACTATCAGTGTTATATGAGTCGCTCAGGAACAAACCCAAATATCGATTGCAAACATAAGAAACGAGAAAAACTTAACATGCAACACACATCACAACAAACCGACTGGTTAGTCCAACCATACATGCAACCTGCTTCAGTAGAAGAAACGGACAATCATCTTATTCTTACAAACGGACTCATTCAACGAAGGTTCGTTACCACCCCGAATTTCGCAACAATCGATTATACCAATCTTATTACCGATACCAGTCTTCTACGCGGTATCAAACCAGAGGCGATACTCACAATTAATGGACACGAATATGAGGTAGGCGGCTTGAAAGGACAACCCGATTACGCCTATCTTGATGAGGAATGGATTGCAGACTTGACCAGCGACGAAAACGCATTTCAATTTCAAGAATATCGAGTCGGTAAACCTAAAGCCACATATCCGTGGGTAAAAAGACGTTCAACGACACCGTCAGTTTATCCGCCAGAAGGTGTAACACTAACGGTTACGTTCTCACCACCGCCATCCATCGATTCACTTCAGGTTAACGTGCATTATGAACTATATCAAGGTATTCCAGTGCTATCCAAATGGATTACTATTCACAATGCGGGACAAAAACCGATTCAATTGGATGCCTTAAGCTGTGAACTTCTTGCAGTCAACGAGCAGGAACAGCATCGGCTGCAGGTGGAGAGCGATTATGCTTTCAGTAGAATGCAAACGACAGAGTGGGGACCGGATGAAGAATACCTGACACAAGTGGATTATCGCTATCAGATGCCGTTATTGATGAAAAGCCATTATCCACTCGGTCCTGGTGTGATTCTACAACCGGGAGAAACTTTCAAAAGTTTTCGCACCTTTGAAATTCTACACGATAGCGATGACCGTGAACGGAAAGGACTCGCACGACGTAAAATGTATCGCACAGTCGCACCACAGGTCACGGAAAATCCTATTCTTATGCATGTGCGAAGTGCCGAATCGGACGCTGTTCGGTTAGCAATCGATCAGTGTGCTGAAGTCGGTTACGAAATGGTGATTATGACCTTCGGCAGTGGATACAATGTAGAAAGTGAAAACCCGGAATACATTGACAGAATGAAGGAGTTGGCAGATTACGCACATAGTAAAGGAATTCAACTCGGCGGCTATACACTGATGTGTGCCTCGCGCGATGTAGGGGAAGAGTTCAACTGTATTGACCCAGAAACTGGAAAACCTGGAAGTAGGTTCGGACAGAGTGCTTGTCTTGCAAGTGCATGGGGAGATGGATATGTCAAACGGGTGTTAAATTTCATGGATGCGACAGGTATGGATATCATAGAGACAGATGGTCCTTATCACGGTGATGTCTGTGCATCTACAGAACACGAACACCATAACGGATTGGCAGATTCTCAGTTGCGTCAGTGGGAAGCATGCGTGAATTTTTACCATGAATGCCGAAAACGCGGTATCTATATCAATTCACCAGACAATTATTATCTCAACGGTTCAAACAAATGTGGTATGGGTTATCGGGAAACGAATTTTAGTTTGCCACGCGAGCGACAAATCCTGATCGCACGGCAGAATATCTACGATGGAACTTACGAGAAAACGCCAAGTATGGGATGGATGTTCGTTCCATTGGTGGAGTATCACGGTGGTGGACAAGCCGCAACATTCGAACCGCTTTCCGAACACCTTGATGACTACGAATCACATCTTGCACAGAACTTTGGGAGCGGTGTAATCGCTTGCTATCGCGGACCACGACTTTTTGACACTGAACAGACGAAAGCAGTCGTTAAGAAATGGGTTGACTTTTTCAAAAAATACCGTACAATATTAGAGTCTGACGTTATTCATGTGAGACGACCAGATGGACGTTCCATAGATTGTATACTCCATGCAAACGCGCAAATCAGTCCCTGTGGACTCGCAATGCTCTACAATCCTACGCGGAAAACGCAAAAGACCACTTTGAAACTGCCGTTATATTATACTGGATTGTCTGAGACTGCTAATATTCGCGAAAAAGAGGGAGAACCCAAAGAATATAATATCGACCGAGACTACAATGTTGAGATTCCAATTGAGATGGAGGCAAAAAGCGTTAGTTATCTCGTGATTGAATAAGAAATATGAGCATATTCGTCAATAAAAACACAAAAGTAATAGTGCAAGGTATTACGGGAAGTTCTGGACGTTTTCACACAGAACAGTGTGTGGATTACGGAACGCAGATTGTTGCCGGGACTGTTCCCGGTAAAGGCGGAGTTGATGTCAACGGTATTCCCGTTTTTGATACTGTTGCCCAAGGGGTTGCGGAAACAGGAGCAGACACGTCCCTCATATTCGTTCCCGCCCGTTTCAACGCCGCAGATTCTATCATGGAAGCTGCAGATGCGGGTGTTGAATTAATTGTCTGTATCTCTGAGCACATCCCTATCCTTGATATGGTGAAGGCAAAAGCTTTCTTAAATGGTAAACAGACACGACTAATTGGTCCGAACTGTCCAGGTATCATCACGCCCGGTGAATGTAAAATCGGTGTGATGCCAGCATTTGCTTATGTACCCGGGAACGTTGGAATAGTCTCACGAAGCGGGACGTTGACCTATGAAGCCGCGTATCAATTGAAACAACTCGGTATTGGACAATCTACTTGTGTCGGGATCGGAGGGGACCCTGTGATTGGGACAACCTTCGTTGATGTTCTCAAACGTTTTGAGGAAGATGATGACACACACGCAGTTGTCTTAATCGGTGAAATCGGTGGAACATCCGAGGAAACAGCTGCACAGTTCGTCAAGGACGAAATGACAAAACCTGTCGTCGGTTTTATCGCTGGACAGACCGCGCCACCCGGCAAACGGATGGGACATGCAGGAGCTATCATCTCTGGGGGAAAAGGCACCGCCGCAGATAAAATTCAGTCACTCAAAGAAGCTGGAATTGCTGTTGCTGACGATCTCACCACCATCGGAGAGACAGTTGCAGAGGTATTAGCTTGATACCTGGGAGGTGGAACATAATGGCATTTAGTGATTTTAAAGCGATCCCCGAAGTCCAGGAAAAGTTTGGAATCAGACACATTGAAAATGATTTTATAGTTATTGAGGAAACTGCGGGGGTCCCTTCAGCACAATTTCAAGAAGAATTAGAATTTAGTCGACAATACATTGATGTTTTCGTTTCCGAGGGGGCTCGGTGTGAAGCGATTATCTTCCCCATTTTGCGGGAAGTCTACAAAGGTTTTGCAGAAAACTACGCCCTTTGGATAAAAAAACCTATCGTTTATGACGAAACCTTGAGCGGCACGCCAGATTACTTTATCTCAACACGCTCCGAGTTAGGCATGCTCGTTGTCGGGATACCCTTGATAATGTTGGTTGAGGCGAAGAAGAACGACTTTGAACAAGGATGGGGGCAATGTCTTGCTGAATTGGTCGCAGCGCAAAAAATAAATGACGATTCGGATACCCATGTCTATGGAATTGTGAGCGATGGAATTTGGTGGCAATTCGGACACCTTGTCGGCGATGCTTTCACTCGAAATAGAACAAGTTTTAGCGTGGATGATTTGTCCACACTCTTCCGCGCAATTCATGCTATCTTCAAAGCAGCAAGCGAGACACATAAGCAATCCTGATATGGTAAACTAAAAAAATAAATTAACATTTCCCCACCCGGTAGGCGAGGTTTCCTAACCTCGCCAGTGTGTGCAGATTACTTAGTTGGGAGACTTTTTGTGAAGAAAGACATCGGTTTCTTGCACTCGAAAAAATATAAACATGAACCGATCACCGTGCTAACCTGCTACGATTATCCCACAGCATGTCTGCAGGATGGCGCAGAGATAGACATCGTTTTTGTGGGGGATAGCGTCGGCACAAATATCCTCGGCTACAAAAGCGAGATGGAGGTGACCATGGCGGATATGCTACATCACCTCAAAGCTGTGCGGCGCGGTGTAACTTGTGCCTACCTCCTCGTCGATATGCCTTACGCCTCTGATCGTAATGCAAAGCAAGCCGTTGCCAATGCAAATGTTTTCTTAGACAACGGAGCTGATGCTGTTAAATTGGAAGGCGGAACAGAAAAAGTCCCTATTGTTACCGCTCTCACCGAGCAAGGAATTGATGTGTGTACACACATCGGACACACCCCACAGATCCACGGTACAAGAGCATCAACACACGGGAAAACGGTTGCGAATGCCAAGGAACTCATTCAAACTGCATCAGCACTTGAAGACGCAGGCGCGAAACTCATCGTGCTTGAGAAGATCACCGAAGAGATAAGCCGCATCATCACGGATACCCTTGACATTCCGACTATAGGCATCGGTGCAGGCAGGTACTGTGACGGACAGGTACTCGTAATCAACGATATATTAGGTCTAAGTCCCCCCTTCAAACATGCGCAACGTTATCAAGATTACGATCATCTCACCTTTGAGGCAATATCGCAATATATATACGACGTAGAAAACAGAATCTTTCCAAGAGATGAAAATGTTGCACACATCGCTGCTGACAAATTAGCACGGGTGCAGAAGTGGCTGGAGTCAGAACGGTGATGTCCCTCTCAGATGTGTGAACACCGTAAACCCTGCTTTTCCATTAGAGAAAACTTGCGAAACCCGCCAATGGCATAAATGCGTATGAGTCTGAATCGGATATACAAGACGACTTCCCATGCTGCCGAGATCATTTTCCAAGTTCCCACAACAACACGGTCCCGTCCCCACTGCTACTTGCGATTGTTTTTCCATCTGGACTAAATGATACGCTATAGACCGGACCCGTATGTCCAGATAACGTGCGGATATAGGTGCCTGTGTCCACATCCCACAGATGGATAGTGCTGTCAACACTTCCACTCACGATTGTTTTTCCATCTGGACTAAACGATACGCTATCTACCCAATCTGTATGTCCTAATAATATGCGGATGTTTTCACCTGTGTGTGCGTTCCACAGACAAAGGGGTGCATCCGTATTCATACCGCCACTTGCGATGATGTGTCCATCCGGACTGAATGCGACACTTTGGATCGAATCCGTATACTCCGACAGTGTTGTACGGATATTTTCACCTGTGTGTGCGTTCCACAGACGGAGGGTGTCGTCTTCACCGGCACTTACGATTGTTTTTCCATCTGGACTAAACGCCACGCAATCGACATAATCCGTATGCCCCGATAGCGTGCGGATATGTGCACCTGTGTCCACATCCCACAGACGGAGAGTTGTGTCCCAACTGGCACTTACGATTGTTTTTCCATCCGGACTAAATGCCACGTAATCGACCCAATCCGTATGCCCCAATAGTGTGCGGAGATGAGTGCCATCATGAGCATTCCACAGGCGGATGGTGTTGTCCTCACTGCCACTCGCGATTATAAGTCTATTCGGACTAAACGCCACGCAATCGACCCCACCTGTATGTCCTGATAGTGTGCGGAGATGTGCGCTTGTGTCCACATCCCACAGACGGATGGTGCTGTCATCATTGCCACTCGCGATGATGTTTCCATCCGAGCTAAACGCCACGCAATCGACCCTACCTGTATGTCCCAATAGCGTGTGAATATGTCCACCTGTGTCCACATCCCACAAACGGATGGTGTTGTCCAAACTTCCACTTACGATTGCAGTGCCATCCGGACTAAATGACACGCTTTTGACCCCACCTGTATGTCCTGATAGTGTGCGAAGATGTGCGCCTGTGCCACATCCCACAGACGGATGGTGCTGTTATCACTGTCACTTACGATTGTTTTTCCATCCGGACTAAACGACACACTTGAAAACCAGATCCTATCCGTATTATGTGCCAATAGCGTGCGGATATGGTCTCCAGTGTGTGCATGCCATAAACGGATAGTGCCGTCCTCACTACCACTTGCGATTGTTTTTCCATCCGGACTAAACGTCAAGCTTGTGACCCCACTCTTATGTCCCGATAGCGTGCGGATATGGTCGCCAGTGTGTGCATGCCATAAACGGATGGTGTTGTCTTGACTGCCACTTGCGATTGTTTTTCCATCCGGACTAAATGTCACGCTATAGACATTCTGCGTATGTCCCAATATTGTGCGGAGATGTGAACCTGTGTCCACATCCCACAGACGGATGGTGCTGTCATCACTTCCACTCACGATTGATTTTCCATCCGGACTAAACGCCACGCTATAGACATAATCCGTATGTCCCGAAAACGTGCGGAGATGAGTGCCATCATGGACGTTCCACAGTCGGATGGTGCTGTCCTCACCTCCACTTACAATTGTCTTTCCATCCGGACTAAATGCCACGCTTCTGACAACACCTGTATGCCCCGTGTATAGAGCAAGTTCTTCACCTGTCTGTGTCTTATAGATCCAAATACCGATTGTGCTGGCAACCGCAAGCTTGGTACCATCGGGAAAGTAAGCTATTTCGTTTATTCCACCTTTACCGAGTCGTGCTTTTGCCCCTACAGGCAATTCCCACTTTGTGTAATCTTCTGCTATTTCGTCACCTTGTGACTCTGCAACTGCAGCAGAAGCATTATTAGGTTGCTGCTCAGGGGTCTTCTGCTTATTCTGTGCCTTGGCACTTCCAATTTGTGTCTTCACATCTGGCTCAGTTTCCAAGTTCGCTACTATAAGCGCGTCAACGATTTCAACCGTCATCTCTGCATTTGCATCTAAACTATAAGGTTTCTGAAAACGCGTCAAGTATGTGCTACTCCCAAATCCGAGCATGAGCAACACTACCACTAACGTTGAAGTAGCAACTGCCCACGGCACTAACGGTTTGCTACCGGACGGTGCAGCGGGTTTGGTCCGCGAAATCTCACGCATTATGTTTTCTGTCAGATTCGGAGAAATTTGAAAGTTATCTAAAGCCTCTCTTATCACTGTTTTCTCCTTTTGTAAACGCTGCTGCGCGCGGCGAAGTCGACTCTTAACCGTATTTGTTGATACACCTAAGAAAGCTCCAATTTCTGAACACGACATCTCTCCAAAGTAATGCAACGTCACGACAGTGCGTTCACTTTCGCCAAGCTTCGCAAGCAGTTTTTTGACGACGTCTCGCTGTGTTTCTGTGGTGATCCGTTCATTTTCCTCAAGCACATACTCAGAATAGGTTGCTTTATCGGGATGTGCAATATCCTTGTCCTCTAACAATTGCTTACGCAGTTGCTTTTTACGCAACCAACTACTGCAGCAATTTGCTGCAATCACATAAAGCCAACTTGAGAAACTTTGTGACTTTTTCAGTGATGCGAGTTTCTGATACGCTTTCAGAAATGTATCTTGTGTAATCTCTTCGGCGATGTGGAAATCCCCGATTTTTCGCCACACCAACGCGTGTACCTGCTTCTGATATTTCTCAACGAGTTCCGTGAAGGCGGCATCATCACCATTAAGCGTAAGGTGGATTAATTGTATATCACTGTTTTTCATGGATTGCCTCCGATTTCACCCTATAGGACGCAATGAAACTGTGAAATGGGTGCATAATTCTGCATAGATTCATTCCTTCAGGACTTCCTCCCAATCCCACAGAAGGATTGAACCATCATACCCTGCACTAACAAGTGTTTTACCATCTGGTGAAAATGAAAGCACATACGGTGAGGCAGTGTGTCCTTCAAGCGTAGTGAGTATTTCCCCAGTAACCACATCCCGTAATTGAATTCCCCCACCAATAAGACTGAGAATAAGCACGGTATTATCTGGTGAAAACATCGCTTCAAGCCAATAAGTATCAGAGTCAGAAGAGACTTCCTTAAAGTGCGGTTGTTTCGCCCGTCCCACCAGACGAATTTGTTTTTGCATTACTACAGCAATTAAGGACCCGTCTGAAGATATTGTTATATCCATAATGGTTTTTTCGATAGGTTGTTCTTCAAAGAAGGAGGTTAACAGAACACCATCTTTGGCATCCCACATCTGAACCTTTTTTTCACTGGTACCTATGACAAGTCTATATCCATCCGGAGAAATTGCCATAGCTCTCAGCCATTCGGGTCGATCAGCAAACTGGATATCAAAGGTGTCGTCGGTTTCTGTATTCCATAAACGGATTTTTCCATAAGTATGACTATGAACACCGAAGGCTATCGTTTTTCCATCAGGTGAGAATTCTATCTCTGAGGAATTTTCATTGGTATACACCAAGGTATTCAACTCACGTCCAGTGCTGACATCAAACAAGCGAAGCAGGTAGGTCAGCCCCAGCGGGGCTGTCGGTGCGTTCATTACCCCTTCGCTGACAAGTTTTGTTCCATTGGGTGAAAATGTCAATGGAGCTGATTCTGCATCCCATCTCGTATTTTCAAAAGCAGTCTTAGTTCGGTGTTTGGTGATTTGTGATGTTTCCAAATCCCATATAGTGATCATGCCGCCATAATCAACGCAAGCAAGTGTTGAACTATTATTAATAAAACTTGTACTTATTACCCAAGGTATATGTCTGGTAATGTGAGACTGTAAAGGCTTTCCTGTTTTGATGTTCCAATACTTGATTGTGCCATCTTGGCTTGCACTCGCGAGTATGCTGCCATCTGTTGAAAACGCTAAATATTCAATAAAACCGATATGTGCTGTAAAGGTAGTGATCAATTCACCGGTGGTAGTATCCCATAATTTCACATGTTGACCTGCTCCACATGCGAGGATTTTTCCATCCGGAGAGAATAACAGGACATCTGGACCGCTAACTAACTCCTGATGGGTTCGCAACAAATCGCCACTTAACGATTGTTTTTGAAGCAGGATAGGTTCACTGTTGCCTGACGTATCCCATAACCGTACACTTCTATCTAATCTTCCAGTAGCGAGATGACTGCCATCTGGGGAGAATGCCAAGGATATAACACGGTTAGAATCGGGTCCTATAAATCCACCTGCTTGAAGCCTTTCTGCTGGTCCTGTAAGTGTAGACACCTTTTCGCCAGTTTCTGAGTTCCACAACTCAAGTATTCCACTATCTTCAGCTATCGCAACTTTGTCGTGTGTAAGTGCGTAAACATCACGGGGATGTGAATCGAGTCTATTTTCAAACTTCTTAACATGACTTTTTCCGGTATCGGTATCTACCCAATAGATCGTGTCTCCTGCTTGATTCAGTGCGACAAGTGTTTTACTGTCATCGGAGAACCAAAGCTCCGATGCAGCAGGCAGCGGTTCTTGTAGTGTAACCTTTTGTCCTGTATCTATTTCCCACAACCGGAGTCCTATTTCCCATCGGGTGCCACCTATCGCGCTACTTGGGTCGCCTCCACCATTTACGAAAAAACGTCCATCTGGTGAGAAAGCAAACGATTCACACCTTCCCGGTAATAGTGAAATTTCCTGTCCAGTCTCTACATCATACATCCACACACCAATTTCAGTGCCGACAGCAAGTTGTTTACCATTGGGGGAGAACTGAATGTCTCTAATCCTCCCTTTTCCTAAACGTTTTTTCGCTTTATTGGGTAATTCCCATTGTGTGTAATCTTTCATTGTTTCCTCTTTTTGTGCATCTTCAGATATAGCGGTGCTGTTATCATTTTGTTGATTTTCAGGCTCAATTTGATTTACCAATACATTTGCTTTTTTTGCTTGTGTTCGCACATCAAGTTTAGATTCAAGGTTCGCTACTATCGGTGCATCAATGATCTCAATTGCGATCTCTGCAGTGGCATCGAAACTATAAGGTTTCTGAAAACGTGTCAAGAAATTGCTATTGCCAAAACCGAGTATAAGCAACACCACTGCCAATGTGGAAGCAGCAACTGCCCACGGGACGAAAGGTTTATTACTTGTTGGGGTAGCGGGTTTGATGCGCGAAATCTCACGCATGACATTATCAGTAAGATGTGGTGTGATTTGAAAATTGTCTAAAGCCTCTCTTATCATCGTTTCCTCCTTTTGTAGACGCTGCTGTGCACGACGGAGTCTACTTTTTATCGTATTGGTAGATACACCCATAAATTTGCCAATCTCCGCACACGACATCTCTCCAAAGTAATGCAATGTCATGACAGTGCGTTCACTTTCGCCAAGTTTTGCAAGCAGTTTTTTGACGATGTCGCGCTGTGTTTCTGTGGTGATCCGTTCATTTTCCTCAAGCACATACTCAGAATAGGTCGCTTTATCGGGATGTGCAATATCCTTGTCCTCTAACAATTGCTTACGCAGTTGCTTTTGACGCAACCAACTACTGCAGCAATTTGCTGCAATCACATAAAGCCAACTTGAGAAACTTTGTGACTTTTTCAGTGATGCGAGTTTCTGATACGCTTTTAGAAATGTATCTTGTGTAATCTCTTCGGCGATGTGGAAATCCCCGATTTTTCGCCACACCAACGCGTGTACCTGCTTCTGATATTTCTCAACGAGTTCCGTGAAGGCGGCATCATCACCATCAAGCGTAAGGTAGATTAATTGTATATCACTGTTTTTCATGGATTGCCTCCGATTTCACCCTATAGGACGCAATGAAACTGTGAATCGGGTGCATAATTCTGCAAGATAAATGGGTGTTTAGATAAGAGAGTTAAACATTTACTGGTAAATATGAAATCTAAGCGATATTATAACGGATTATATTTCTTCTGTTAGTAGAATTATACCATAAATCTGATTTGTAGGCGGGGTTATCCAAAAGAATAAGATTTTACGTAGATTCTTATTCAAAATTTAAGTAAAGTTGGTTGCGCAATATCTTTTAGAACTACATAGCGCGAAAAGTGAAATAGCAGTGTAAGTCTTTCTCTTACACTGCTATTTTAAATGCGAGAACAGTATTCATCGATTTTAACGGTAGTATCCTGACTACCTAAACATATTTTATTCTCCTACCGATCCGAACCTTTGAGAACTTCATCCCACTCCCACACAAGAATTGTGCCATCTTGTCCTGTGCTAACAAGTGTTTTGCCATCTGGTGAAAATATCAGCGTTTCTACAGGTTTTGAATGCCCATCAAGGGTAGTAAGTTTGATACCCGTTGCCAAATCCCATAATTCAATCTTGCCGCTCCTTAGTCCACTAACAAGCACAGTATCATCTTGTGAAAACACCAACGATTTGGCACCCTGAACCCTCTTCTCAAAAGTTATCTGTTTCTCACCTCCGAACAGACGGATTTTTTTCTCGCTTCCCACAGCAAGCAGGTCACCATTTGAAGAAAATGCCAAAACTGTAATCGGATCGTTATAATTACCAACTACAATTTTAACACTAACATGTCCTGGTTTCTCATTCTTTACTACTTCCTTCTTTACTGCATTATCTATATCCTGTCCGACAAGCAGAGGATCTAACACATCACCAGTTCTGGCATTCCACATCTGAACTTTTCCGCCCATGTCTCCACCAGCAAGTTTTTTTCCATCTGGTGAGAAGACCAGAGCAACTATTTCTGGTACTTGAGGTAGTCGGTTGCGGATGTCTACACCTAAAGGTAATTCTATACCTCCGTTTTGGTCTAACTGCGCTTTGTTAAATAATGGAATATCAAGAACATCACCTGTTTCCGTATGCCACAAGCGAATTCTACCATAATCATTGAATGCGACTGTTTTTCCATCTGGTGAAAAAGCAGCGGATGAAGTACCTCTTTTCCCTGCCAACATCCCCAATTGAAATCCCGTACGGACATCCGTCAAGAGAATTAACTGATCCGACAAGAGGTCGGAAGATGAGTAACCGAAAAATGGTTCAAAAAGCACATTGCCTTTGGCACCATTACTGACAAGTTGCGTTCCATCTGGCGAAAAAGCCAATGCTGATAACATATCTTGATGAATTATTGTCTGGAGAACGGTTTTTTGCGTTGTCTTCATATCCCAAAAAGTAATTGTACCGTTAAACGCCACACTCGCAAGTGTCGTACTATCTTTTAAAAAGGACACTGCTTTTATCCAATTCGTGTGTCCGGTGATACGGGTCGGTAACTGATTCCCCGTTTCCGTATTCCAAAATAGGACGGTGCCATCTGTACTCGCACTGACAAGCGTTGTGCTATCTGGTGAGAACGTTAGCGCAGCGATACCGTTGATATGTCCAATGAGTGTCGTGAGCAGTTCACCAGTGCTCGTATCCCACAACAATACAGTCTTATCAGTACTTCCGCTCGCTAACATTCGCCCATCAGGAGAGAATGATAATACGTTTACCCAACCAGTGTGTTCTTGGAGAGTAATCGGACCGTCGGCACGAGTAGTATCCCACAATCGCACTGTTTTATTCAGACTTCCACTGGCGAGTTGAACGCCATCGGATGAGAGTGCTAAAGCAGAAACGTGGTTGCTTGTCGTTGTAACTTGATCCGAATGTCCGCTCAGGGTGGATATTCTTTCCTCAGTCTTTACGTCCCACAACTCAATCTTCCCATCGTCTTTCCCAATAGCAAATTTATCCTGCGTGAGCGCGTAAGGCTCGGGACTGCTGAAACCCTCTTGCATTTCTAAATTAGTAACAGTGCTTTTTCCTGTCTCAACATCTAATATGCTAATTGTGCGTCTTACACTATTAAAACTGACAAGTGTATTTCCGTCTTGAGAAAAATGCAAAACTGCAGTACCGTATAGAACATCGGGGTTAGTTACTTTACGACCTGTAGATATCTCCCACAACTCAATCCCCTTTCCACCGTTGGCGAAAAAACGTCCATCAGGTGAAAATGCAAGGGATTCACACTGACCAGGGAACATGGATATTTCTTTGCCTGTTTTCACATCGTAAAGCCACACACCGATATTACTGCCTACTGCCAGTTGGTTACCGTCCGGTGAAAACTGCAGCACATTAATCCCACCCTTGCCTAAACGCGCTTTCGCTGCTTTTGGTAATTCCCATTTTGTGTAATCTTTCACGACTTCCTCCGTCCTTGTTTCTTCGGATGAAGTGGTGATGTTATCATCTTGCTGATCTTCAGGTTCATTTAGTTTTGCTAAGACGTTGGTATTCTTAATTGGCAGTCGCATATCTGGTTCGGATTTCAGGTTTGCCACTATAGGCGCGTCCACAATCTCAACCGTCATATCAGTCTGTGCATCTAAATTATAAGGTTGCTGAAAACGCGTCAAGTATATGCTATTTCCAAAACCGAGCATGAGCAACACCACTACTAAAGTGGAAGCAGCTACTGCCCACGGTACTAACGGTTTGCTACCGGACGGTGTCGCGGGTTTGGGCCGCGAAATCTCTTGCATAATGGTTTCCGTAAGATTAGGTGTGATCTTGAAATTGTCTAAAGCCTCTCTTATCATCGTTTCCTCCTTTTGTAGATGCTGCTGCGCGCGGCGCAGCCGACTCTTAACAGTATTTGCCGATACACCCATGAATGCACCGATCTCAGCACACGACATCTCTCCAAAGTAATGCAATGTCATGACAGTACGTTCACTTTCACCAAGTTTTGCAAGCAGTTTTTTGACAACATCGCGTTGTGCTTCTCCAGATATGCGTTCATTTTCCTCAACAACAAATTCGGAGTACACCGCTTTTTCTAATTGCTCCTGGTCTTCCTGATTCAGATGCTCCACCGACTGTATCGGCAAACGCTTTTTACGTAACCATGAGCTGCATTGATTCGCTGCTATAACATAAAGCCAACTTGCAAAACGTTGGGGTTCTTTCAGCGTTGTCAATCGTTTGTATGCGTTCAGGAAAGTATCCTGCGTAATTTCTTCAGCGATATGAAAATCCCCGATTTTTCGCCACGCAAGCGCGTGAACCTGTTTCTGATATTTTCCCACAAGCACGGAAAAAGCGTCATCATCGCCTGCAAGGACACGTTGAATAAGGGCAACATCACTGTTTTTCATTTAGACACCTCAGCAAAATGGTTGCATCACTCTGGTTTTATAAATTGTGACGCTACTTAGGAGTGCATCGGGTGCATAATTCTGCAAATATAGGAGTGTTTTTAGATAAGAAAGTTAAACATTTATTGGTAAATATGGCATCAAAAGAAAAAATTATAGCGGATTATATTTCTTCTGTTAATAGAATTATACCATAAATCTGATTTCTGGGAGGGGTTTTCTAATCAATTTCAACATAGGTCAAATCCCAAAACAACTAATTCCGTTTTTCTATATTTGGGTCTAATTCCGTTGCTTTGGCAAGGTCTGCTTCTGCTGCTTCAGGCTGTTCGAGTGCTTGTTTTGCTTTACCGCGATTGTAGTAAGCCTTTGCATATTTTGGATTAAATTTGATTGACATATCGTAATCTTCAATCGCACCATCATAATCCTCAAGGGCAGCTTTTGCAGCACCCCGATTGTGATGGATGGCAGACCTACAAGCGTCACATTCCATTTCTGACTGGATTGCTTCATCACTGTCTGATATGACATTCTGATATAGGGTTAGGGCTGCTTCCGTATTCCCCCGTTGACTTTCAAGTTGTGCTAACTGATGTCTCGCCTGTCCAATGTGATTATAGATGTATAGTCCTTTTAATTTGCGGTTGATTGCTTCACTATAGTCGTTGATCGTCCCTTGATATAATTTTTTTGTTACTTTCAAGTCTTTGTGTTGTGATTCAAACTCTCCGAAAATGTATTTTGCTTTTCCCCTATGGTAATAGGACACTGCCCGTTTCGGTTTTTTCTTGATAACATCGGAAAGATGGACTATTGCCTGTTTATATGAGTTTCTTGCTGCATACAAATACTTCCGCTTCTCTTCAACGGGTTTATCGTTGATAACCTCAGTGAAGTCATCAATTACTGCTTGATATATATTCAATACATCTGATATTTTTCCATTTGCAATTTTACTTTTGGCAAGACGGAATCTAACCTGTGCCTGAACTTCGAACCAAGTGTTTTCTCCGACTAATTTCCTTATGAGTTTTTGAAAACCTAAAACACAAGAAAATCTGATGAATTGTAGATGCCAAGAAAAAAATAAACCAATACGTTTAAGACTGAATTGTTCTCTATTGAGTTTATAAGCTGAGAGTGTATTGCGCATGTATTCGTCCCGTTTCTCTAAGGAGAACATCACTGAGGCTCTCCTTCTGTAAACATCAGCCAAATCTGGATTAAGTCTAATGGCATCATCGTAACGTGCGATTGCCTCCTTAATGTCGCCGTGTTCACGGCTAAGATACGCATCATAAGATTTTACATAAGCTTGAATGCGTGATCGCTTTTGCCATGCATCAAGTGATTCCACTTTATCGGTTTCATTCAACAAATCTTTGAGAAGATTTGAGGCAATGTTTGTACTCTTAATGGATTCACCATCATCAACTGGTGGACCTCCAGCATAGATAATACCGATAACTTCACCTTTCGTATTCAGCAAAGGACTGCCACTATACCCCTGTCCATCAGTAATATCCAACTCTACAATGATATGTTTACCACTGTTTTGAATGCTATAAACAGTGCCTTCCAAACGGTTTGTCTCACCCCTTCGATGTCCCAATAGACAGACGTGTTGACCTTTACGAACTTTTTTGCTATTGCCGAGGGGAAACGGTATGCCTTTCTCTGCAACCTTTAGAACAGCGAGGTCGTTTATGTCATCAAATGCGATGATACCCTCAACGGTGTAAGTGGTTTCTGTTTCAGCGCAATGCACAGTGATTGTTGATGCCCCAGCAAGGACATGAACATTGGTTACGATTTTATCAGGTTCAATGAAAAATCCATTGCCTAAACCGTGAGATTTGTTCTCCTTATATTCCTTTTTCAAGTGAACTGTTGTGCCTGTAATTCCTTCTGTGTTCTGCGGGGAAATATCATCTCTTTCATGTTCCATTAATGTTTTACTCCTGACTGATAATCAAACAATGATCTTCTATCTGTTTGCAGGTGGTAGTTCTAAATTCAGTTCAGCTGGTAGTCGAATATCCAATTTCAGATCTGAATTCACCTTCAAAAGTTCACTAAGAGGACCCATATCTTGAATAGGATTCTCTTTTATATTTAAATCTGTCAGCCGCGTGAACTTTTCAATGCTACTAATATCAATGATTCGGTTACGTTCAATGTGTAATATATTCAACAGAGTTGCTTCTGCAATTGGAGAAATATCCTTAATCTGATTTCTCCAAAGCCATAGCTTCGTCAAATATTGCATTCCTGAGAGTGGAGAAATATCAGAAATTTGGTTGCCTCCAAGGTTTAATTCCACTAAATTTGTCATGCTTTCAAGCGATTCTACATGTGTGATTTTATTTCTGTGGAGTCGTAACTTTTGCAATTTTGTCAAATCAGCAAGTGGCTCTACATTTTGAATCTGATTGCGTGATAAGTCCAATTCCTCTAACTGTATTAGATCAGTAAGTGGCTCTACATTTTGAATCTGATTGCGTGATAAGCTCAATTCCTCTAACTGTATTAGATCAGTAAGGGGTTCTATATCTGTAATATTATTCTTCCATAATTTTAACGACTTTAATTTTGTTAGCATAATTAGTGGAGTAAGGTTATCAATCTGATTCTCCCCTATCCACAGTGTCGTCAACTCTGTCATTCCTGTTAGAGGTGTAATATCGTCGATCTGATTATTAATCAGGTCTATTAATCGTAATTGTGTCAATTCAGAGAGTGGTGTTATATCAGTTATCTTATTCTTTGAAAGTATTATATTTCTCAGATTAGTCATTCCTTTGAGTGGTGTGATGTCAGTAATCTGACTGTCAACAAGCACAATAGTCTCTAACTGAGTCAGACCTGTAAGCGGCGAAATATCGCTGATTTGATTACTATTCGTGTATAATTTAGTAAGTTTCGTTAAATTTGCCAATGGCGTTAGGTCGCTGATAGGCGTATTGTGTAGCCATAGCTCTGTGAGTTGTGTCAAATTTGCAAGCGGTTTTAGATCAGTAATTTTGTTCTGGGAAATATTCAGAATTTCTAAGTTCGTGGCATTTTGCAGACCTGTTAATTCTTTGATGTTTCTGTATTCACTTACATATAATTTCTTTAGTGTTTTCAACTTCTCTATCGGTATAGGATCGTTAAGTTCAATACTGAGTTTCACTCTTAAGAGGTCAGCTAAATTCACATCAGGAATTGTTGGATCCACTTCCGTTGAACTTGGACGTTGCGCGCTTATATCAGTTTCTAATTCTGGATTTTGTGCCAGTAATCTTTTAAGGGGTGCCACATCCTGAATTGGATTCCCGTGGAGGAATAAACTCTCCAAATGAGTCATATTTTGAACAGAACTGATGTCTCTGATCTGATTGTTCGCAAGTAATAACATTTTTAGTTCTGTTAGTTTATCCAGCGATGGGATAGCACTAATCCGATTGTTGTCAAGCCATAAACTCTTCATTTTCGTTAACTTAGCAATTGGTGTAATGTCTCTAATTTGATTATTTGTTAGATACAATACGGTAAGTTTTGTTATTCCTGTAAGTGGTATGATGTCATTGATATTGTTCTCATAGAGTGATAAGCGTGTCAAGTGTGTTAAGTTTGTGAGTGGGGTGAGATCACTGATTCTATTTCTGTTAAGTTCTAAAACCGTTAATCCTGTTGCTTTTTCCAGTCCCGTTAGGTCTCTTATCCCTTTTTCATTGGCATGCAGCTGCTCCAATTTTTCCAATTCCTTTTGCGGAATAGGATCCGTTGGACCTAAACCGAGCGTTTTACGCACTGCGGCAGCTAAACTTGCATCCGGTATTGTCACAGTATGACTTGATGAAGAAGTAGTGTAATCTTCCATTATTTCGTCTCCTTGTGTTTCTGAAAGTACTGCAGGAACATCATTCTGTTGTTGTTGAGGACTTTTTCGCTTATTCAATGTGAGGACACTTCCTATTTGTGTTCGTACATCAGGTTTATGTTCAAGGTTCGTTACTATAGGTGTATCAATCATCTCTATCGCCATCTCTGTAGAAGCATCGAAATTATAGGGTTTCTGAAGAAGATTCAAGAAATTGCTATTTCCAAAACCGAGCATCAGCAATCCCACCGCTAATGTGGAAGCAGCAATTGCCCATGGCACTAATGGTTTGCTACTGGATGGTGCAGCGGGTTTGGTCCGCGAAATCTCACGCATCACATTTTCAGTAAGGTGTGGTGTGATCTGGAAATGGTCTAACGCCTCCCTTATCATCGGTTCATCCTTCTGTAAACGCTGTTGTGCGCGACGGAGTCGACTCTTCACCGTATTTGCTGATACACCTAAAAAAGCACCTATCTCGGCACACGACATCTCTCCAAAGTAATGCAACGTCATGACAGTGCGTTCACTTTCTCCAAGCTTCGCAAGCAGCTTGGAGACAACATGACGTTGTGTTTCAACGGTAATCTGGTTGTTTTCTGTTACGATGTGTTCAGAATAGGTTGCTCTTTCATCTACAGATTTATCTATATGCTCCTGCAGCTGCGTCCGTACATTCTTATTACGCAACCAGGTACCGCAAAGGTTTGAAGCAATTACATAGAGCCAACTTGCGAAACGTTGTGGCTTCTTCAACGTTCTGAGTTGCTGATGTGCTTTTATGAATGTATCCTGCGTTATCTCTTCGGCAAAATGGAAATCTCCAATTTTTCTCCAGACAAGAGCGTGAACCTGTTTCTGGTATTTCTCAACAAGTTCGGTAAATGCGGCATCATCACCATCAAGCGTACGCTGGATTAATTGTGCATCACTAATGTTTCTCATGGATTACCTCCGATTTTGCCTATAGTGACAACATAAAGAGATCAAACGGGTGCATAATTCTGCAAATGAAAAAATGTTCAGATATGGAGTTTAAAGATTCATGCCTATAAGTAGACTGATACTGTATATGCTGACAAGCTCACTTACCAAGCTCCCATAAGATTACGGTCCCGTCAGAACTGCCACTTGCAAGAGTGTTTCCATCTGGACTGAACGCTACACTATTCACAGTACCCGTATGTCCTTTCAACTCTATCATGAAGATACCAGTACGCACATCCCACAGGCGGATGATATTATCCCAACCACCACTTACCAGTAATCTTCCATCCGGACTGAACCCAATACAACGGTTATCTGTATCCTCCGTCTTTACTGTCCGAACAAATTTGCCCGTTTGCGGATTCCATAAACGTATTTCTCCTTCCCCACCCAAACTTGCTAATAAAGACCCATCCCGATTATACGCAACTGCATTCACAGCATGTTTATGACTTTCCATGCGACGGAATACCTTATTGGTGCTCACATCCCAAAGCAGTACAATTCGATCACGAGTTCCACAAGCCACTTGTGCCCCATCCGGACTAAACGTCATGCTATTAATGTAGCTTTTGTCGTTCATGACAATAGATTGATACGCTTCTGTCTGTACGTCCCATAGATGTACTGTGTTGTTATCACTACTTGCACGCAACAGTGTCTTGCCATCTGGACTGAAAGCAATACTTGTGATCCAAAAACTGTCTTGTTCCAATGTCCACAAGAGTTTCCCTGTCTTGGTATCCCATAGGCGAATAGTTTCGTTATCATCTGCACTTGCTATGGTGTCCCCGTTTGGACTGAATATGACAATTCTGACAGGCGGAGTATGTCCCTTAAATACCCGGATCAATTCCCCTGTCTGTGCGTCCCATAGATGTACGGTATTATCCGTGCTTCCGCTTGCAAGTGTTTTCCCATCTGGACTGAATACAACGGTATAAACACAGTCCGAATGATTAGGTATTATCCGCAGCTGCATTGCTGTGTTTGTGTCCCACAGACGTAAGGTTCCGTCACGACTGCCAGTCCGAACCGTTTTCCCATCCGGACTAAAAGCAATGCTATAGACTTCGAATGTATGTCCTTTCAGTACTCGGAGATGTGTCAACGTCTGTGCGTCCCATAGACGTGCTGTGTAATCCTCGCTTGCAGTTGCCAACATTCTGCCATCTGGACTGAATATAATGGAACTGATATCTTGATTATGTCCCTTCAAACCAATACTGTCATTACGTCCTTCCAAAATGTTGCGCAACTTACCTGTTGCTGTATCCCACAGATGTGCAGTGCTGTGATTGCTGGCACTGATGATCGTCTTACCATCCGGACTGAAAGCAACAGTTTTTATTTCATCAGTTTTATATCCTGAAATAGTACGTAACATTTTGCCTGTTTGCACATCCCACAGGCGTAACGTTCTGTCCTCACTGGCACTGGCAATCATCTTGTCATCCGGACTAAAGGCGATACTTAGCACACCATGCGTATGTCCAGTCATTGTGTGTAAATGTTTTCCTGTTTGCACGTCCCAGAACCTGATAGTTTTATCATAACTCCCGCTGACTAAAAGCGTGCCATCTGGATTGAAAGTTACTGCTTCAATCCTATCTTCATGTCCCATCATTGTCCGTAATTCTGTACCGGTTCGTGCGTCCCACAGACGTATAATCTTGTCACCACTCCCACTTGCCAACAAAGACCCATCTGGACTATACGCGACGCTTGAAACTGAATCCGTATGTCCTGTAAGTAATCGGAGTGGTTTATCTGTGTGTGCGTCGTAGACCCAAACACCAGTGCTGCACGGGACCGCGAAATGATTTCCATCAGGAGAATAGATGAGATTCCCTGTTATAGCACCTTTACCTAATCGCGCTTTTGCTCCTTCAGGTAAACTCCAGCGGGTATAGTCTTCCGCAAAGTTACTATGTGTGGTTGTAAGTGCTATGAACAGTGTTATCAGAATTGAACATATCTGCGATATCGGAATATTGGTCATTAGTCTCAGCATTTTTTGAGAGGCTATAGTAAGAAATGAAGGTGTAGTTTTCTTCTGTAGGTCGGGTAGAGCGGATCGAAACCGACCTCCAAGTTAAACTTGGACTATCCACTATTGCTTAGGAGATCGCACTGTTTCAGATATAAAACTTACGGTTCCATCCTCATTCTGTCGGACATCTTCACTGTGTTGTACATTGACGTTTGAATCTTCAGGATAAGATTCTGATTGCATCAACATTAATGTCTCATCTATTTTTATCGTGTTAGATATTATTCTGTCTTGTGTTTCTTTATCAAGGTCTGTAAATGATACTTTAAGACCATTCTTTCTTATTAATTCTCTAAATTCCGGATCCATTTCATCAGCTGTTACGACTGACACATTTGGATCTCCATCTAACCAATACTTGGGGTTAGTCCTAAGTCGTTGAAACTCAATATGATCTGTTATCAATGGACGTTCCTTCGTATGTATTTCCCTTTTTTTGGCTATTTTTTCTGAATCCATTATAGAAGAATCTTCAAGAGTTTCTTTGTCCACAATGATCTGTGTACTCTGTGTACTGGGTGTGGATGCGTTATCAACGATGGATTCTGTATCTTTAGACACAGTCGGTGTTTCTGACGTGTTGATAGATTGCTTGGAGGGAGGAGATAGTTTCTCAATATCATTCATAAACCGTTTATGACTATAATAAGTGTAAAACATCCAAATCGCCGAAAAAATACATATAGGAATGAGTAATAAACTCAATTTTTTCATTGTCTTTCTCCTTTTTTAAATGACAAAACGCACAAATCTAACTTTTACGGACTCGTTTTATTTTCAGTTGCAACTTTGAGAACTTCATCCCAATCCCACACAAGAATTGTACCATCTGCACCGCTTGTAGCAAGCGTTGTTCCATCTTCCGAAAATATCAACTCTGATATATAATATGAGTGGCCCGCCAGATTAGAAATAATCTTACCAGTAGTCGAATTTCGCAATTGAATAGTCCCATCCCTATTCCCACTGACAATGATTGCCCCATCCGGAGAAAATATAATTGCAGTTGAAGGCTCAGATATGGAAACATCTTCCAATGGCACCGTACGGTCGTACTGGATAGTTTCAGGATTCCAGGTATAAATGTGTGTACCACCAACAAAGGTGTTCGTGTCTGAAGCAAATGCTACTGCGCCTTGGTCTGGAAAAGATGCAAGCAGCTCACCTGTCATGGTATCCCACAACCTTATTGTTTCGTCCCTATGGGTCCAACCTGAGGTGATGACAATCTTGTTATCAGGAGAAAATGCCAATCTGTAAACATACGTCGTATGACCTTTAAGTCTACAGCGCGTTTTGCGGTTAGGCACATCCCATATTTGAATAGTATTGTCTTTACGCGCAGTTACTGCCAGTAGGCTACCATCAGGAGAAAACACCACTGTTTTTACAAAACCAGCATGTTCTTTACCACCTATTGTAGATAATACATCTTTGGTATGCGTATCCCATAAGCGCACTACAAGATCGTTGGTAACAAATAGATTCCCGTCTGGTGATATGGCAAATTCATAACCTATAGCATTACGATATTCACGCCTATCTAATATTTCAACCCTATCAACAGAAAGTCTGTTTCCAGTTTCAATATCCCAAACCGAAACAAATAAATGAGAATTACTCCCCCACATACTCGTCAGTGTCCTGTTAGTAGCATCATGCGCATTAGATTGATTGATAGTGTTGAATGCCAATGCAGTTTGCACATCGGAGTGTTGTGTAAGTTTGAATTGTTCCTTTTCGGATTTGACATCCCATAAACGGATAGTTCCATCAGAATTTGCACTGACCATTTTTTTCCCATCTGGTGAAAAGTCTATTGCGGTGAATTCTGAATTATCTGCATGTCCTTTTAATAACTTATGTGGTCGAGGCTTGCCTGCGATATTACGAACCCGGTCAGAGATGGATTTTTTCCTGTCTTTAGCAACTTTCCAGAATCGCACTATGCCATCAGCACTCCCACTGGCAAGAAAACTACCATCAGGTGAGAATGCTAATGTCTGGAACGGATCCACTGCTTTAAACGTATACTGAAGCGAATTATTCTCAACATCCCATATTCTTACCGTATTGGAACTATCAGCATAAGCAAGCGTTCTGCTATCTGGAGAAAAAGCTAATGTCTTTATATCATGCTCTGATTCTTCTACTGTGAATACACACTTATCAGTGGTTCTGTCCCACACATGGATAGTGGGTATCTTATACCATTTGTATTAAATTATATTCCATTTGCCACTTTTGTTATATAATCGGTATTTGTTATACTTGCAATAGTGGTTTCCGTATATTTTTTCAATATTTCGGTAAGTT
Organism: Candidatus Poribacteria bacterium; assembly: GCA_965205065.1. GTDB lineage: Bacteria > Poribacteria > WGA-4E > WGA-4E > WGA-3G > MSPOR6. The sequence goes on from CBDBFT010000001.1 coordinate 2,667,861, forward strand.
TGTTCTGCATTTCTGTTATGGCTGTGAAGACATTTTCAAATAACTTTGCTTTTGTGTCTTGCCAAAGTCTTTCTATAGGGTTCAGTTCAGGACTATAAGGTGGTAGAAAAACCAAAATGACATTATCAGGTATTTGTAGAGATTTCCCGTGATGAAAACGCCCATTATCAAGAACAAGGACATTTAGAGATGAATGATAAACTTTAGCAAACTCATCAAGGAATACTTGGAAACAAGAACCATTGAGCAAAGGCATCTCAAGAAAGAAACTTTGTCCTGTTATCGGTTCTACAGCACCATATAGATAAAAGTTCTCATAAGTATAACTGACCTTAGTAATCGGTTTGATACCGGGCAAGGTAATACGCCGATATGAAACAGGCAATAGACCAAATCTTGTCTCATCTTGGCAAAAGATCCGGATCGTTTCAAAAGAAGAAACTTTCTCTGAAATGGCAGTCTTGATTGTTTCTCCGAAGTTTAGCTTGAACTCATCACACGCTTTTTCGTTTTTTTTTTCGTGACTTTTGCGGGGCACCTTGAGTTTGGCATTCCATTTATAGTGGACTAAAGCATAAACAGCATGATAGTTCATTTTGACACCAAATGTCTCTTCAATATAATCTATAATCTGGTGGTAACTTGAGAAACCTTCCGGGTCTTGGAGTTTCTCACGCAAAAGTTCTTGTTGTTCTTTAGTGAGTTGATGAGGACGCCCAGAGGAATAATCTCGTTCCAAAAGTCCATTAAGTCCTGCGGAGGCATAAGTTGATAACCATTTTCCAACCGTTTTTCGGTGGACACCTATCATCTCTGCTGCTTCTTTACGAGTTTTTACCTGGCCGCTCCGATATAGATATAGCATTGTAAGTCTTTGCTTGTGAAAACCTTTTGGTGATTTTCTTATCAAACGCTTCAACTCTGAAACACTTTCTGTAATCTCTGGGGGTTTGATGTTCATTGATTTCTAACCTCTAAGTTGTAGAATTAAAAAAAGTATAGCAGAAATCAAAAATATATAAAAGGGAAAATATATAATTTAAATGGTATTATATTCATGAAACCAATATCTACTATCATGTGCCGCTGCAAGATACCTCTCATCTGATGAAATTGCTATCTGCATATTTATCCAATCCATCATGCTCAGTCTTGTTTTAATTGAAGTCATAGCGAGTAACATCTAAGAGTTGTTAAAAGTCACACGAAAATTTATCATTGAATATGCTAAATTACGAAAACCTAAACGGGTTTCTTTGAGTTTGTCGTAGCTAAGTGCGAGTCTCCGATAGGTATCTTGCCACCCGAAAGTTCGCTCTACTTTATATCGTTCTTTGTATAAATCTTTTCTAAACCACCGAAACTTGCGAGCGATAGCGATAGGTTCTTTAGTATTCCGTTTGTTCGGATAGATCACTGGGATCAGACCTTGTTCTTTGATAATCTTATGGTTCAACTTGGAATCAAAACCGGAATCCAGCGTTAGAGCGGAACTCTCAAGTTCCATTCCAATGCGATCACTGAAGGAGATGAATTCGGACAATGCTTCAGGCAAAAGTGTTGTATCATGTTTGTTCACCGGACTGACAGTTATCGGACCAATGACGAACCCTTTATTGTCGGTGATAGTCAACTCTTTTTCACCTTTTTGATGTTTGTGTCCTGAGTAACCGGTGCCATTCCCCCTTTTTTTACGACGGTGTTTGAACCATCGCCATGTAAACAAGATGTGTCAAGTTGATCAGTATCAAGAAGATGTTCAACAGATGCTTCAAATAACTTCTCATAAGAACCATCTTTTGACCACCGATTATGCCATTTGTAGACATTAGACCAATGGATTTCGTTACGCCGTGGCCGGAGTTGATTCCATTGTATACCTGTATGTAAAACATAGAGGATGTAATTAAATGTCTTATATGAAGATACTTTAGGTTTTGGACCTTTCTTCCTTGTTGACAAATGAGGTTTAATATACCGGTTAAAAAACTTAAGGGAAACTTGTTTCGGAAGACTACTAAAATTCAGTTGTTTTTCATTTGTGTCAGTCATAAGAGAACCTCTCATAAAAAAATAGGACATACATTTAAACTTATATATCTTTATTGGCTCAGGTATGGAATAAGTGTCAATAGAATACTTAAACCCCCATGTCCATTGACTTCAATGAAATGTTTGCACTCAAATTATGCATCAACGATCTTTATTTTACCATATTTATAGGTTTTACTCAATATGACTTCTAGTAGTAGGCACTCTCCGAGTGCCGTCTCTTATATAGTAGTAGGCACTCTCCGAGTGCCGTCTCTTATATAGTAGTAGGCACTCTCCGAGTGCCGTCTCTTATGAAAAAGGTGACAAAATACTTACACACCCTTATCTGAGGGGTGCATAGAATATTTGACAAAATTAAATCTTAAACGTATAATATAAACATATACTCATGTGTTGTCGTAAATCTAATATCTATACAGATACAGTATTACTGTATAGTTTTTCTAAGGTAAGGAAGGGCAAAAGATATGGCTGAATACGTAAATCCTGAAGTACTGGTTAGTACGGATTGGGTGGCAGAACACGGTAGTGACACGGGAATCCGTCTACTTGAAGTTGATGTTGACACAACCGCTTACGCAGATGGACATATCGCTGGGGCAGTTGGACTGAATTGGCAAACGCAGCTGTGCGACCAAGTGCGCCGCGATATACTCACAAGAGAACAGTTTGAAGCACTCTGCAATGACAGCGGAATCGCTAACGATACAAACGTTATTTTCTATGGCGATAATAACAACTGGTTTGCAACTTATGCACTTTGGCAATTTCGCTATTATGGACATGATGAGAGCCTATTGAAGGTGATGAACGGTGGACGCCAAAAATGGATTGATGAAGGTAGAGAACTTGTCAAAGATGTACCATCTTATGCAAGTACCGGATATCAGGCTAAATTCCCAGATGACAATGTACGGGCAACTAAGGACAATGTCCTACCCACGTTGGAACAAGGTGTGATCAACCTTGTTGATGTGCGTTCACCTGCAGAATTCTCCGGTGAAGTCATCGCACCACCAGGAATGAGTGAAACGGCACAAAGAGGTGGACACATCCCAGGCGCAGCGAATATTCCATGGGCAACTGCTGTCGCTGAAGACGGCACCTTCAAATCACACGATGAACTGAAAACAATCTATGGTGGTGCTGGCGTTGATGATACAAAAGAAACCATCGCTTATTGTCGTATCGGTGAAAGATCATCACATACATGGTTTGTGCTGAAATACCTACTCGGATATGAGAAGGTACGCAACTATGACGGTAGTTGGACTGAATGGGGCAATTTGGTCGGTGCACCTATAGCACGGGACTAAACATAGACACGGTGATGTAATCATCACTCCAATTACTTGCACAATCTACGATAGTTTGAATTATGAAATTTGTTTCTGCTCATGTGATCGCATGTATGACGCGGCAAGATGTCGCACGCCTATTGAAACGTTTCCAAAAAGAAGCGGATGAAGATGTTCAAAACATCCGTGTTCTATGTGATACGTTATCAGGCAGGATGCTTTGTGAATGGGAAGCACGCGACCGTCTTACACTAATTGAGTGGTTAAAAAAGTGCAATGTCCAACTGCGGGGTACCGGCGAATGGGTGATGTCGGTTCAGTATGAATCGGTTGGAGATACGTTGGTTACCCCAAAACGGCTTGATAGTTGAACAGTTTCTTACAGGAAGGTTTCACACCTGGTCTAACTGATGTATTACTTGACACGGCAGACAGCTTTTGAAGCGTCTCATTTCAATCGGATACCTGAGTTGAGTGAGGCAGAGAACTTTCAACTGTTCGGTACAGCAGCAAATCCAAATAGCCACGGACACAATTATGTCCTTGAAGTAATGGTCAAAGGTCATTTGGACACGCACGATGGAATGGTCATCAACTTGACAGACCTGGATGCTTTATTGAAAACAGAAGTGCAGCCACACTACGACCACAAACTTTTGAATAAACAGCATCCCATATTCTCAAAGAACCCGCGTCTACAACCGACCTGTGAGAACATCACGATAGATATATGGCAAAGACTTAATTCTGCTCTACCTAATGCATTACTGCATCGCGTGCGACTCTATGAAAGTTCTACACATTTCGCTGACTATTATGGAGAGGACATAATGGTTTATCTCACCAAAGTTTATGAGTTCAGTGCTGCACACCGTCTACATAGCCAACACCTTTCAGATAAGGAAAATCTTGAAATCTTTGGCAAATGTAATAATCCCGCTGGTCATGGACATAACTATGTTCTTGAAGTGACAATTAAAGGTCCTGTTGATCCTAAAACAGGATTGATCGTAGACCTGAATCTGCTTGATGAAGTGATTGAAAAGGAGGTTTTTTCACGATTTGACTACAAACATCTGAACCTTGATACGCCAGAATTCGAAAATGTTAATCCTACATCTGAAAACTTCGTCAAAGTACTTTGGGATGTTATGGAGCCGAATTTACAACCTGTGCGCTTACACAGGGTCCGATTGCGCGAAACACCTAAAAATCATTTTGATTATTACGGAGAACCCTCATAATCCATGAAGACTAAACAGGAAAATGAAACAGATATTAAATGTGAATTTTCAAACAAGGAAAATGACTTAGAATTCCTCTATGCACAGATTATTGAGCAGCTTGGAGAAGATCCAAACCGGCAAGGTTTAAAAAGAACACCACTCCGAGCAGCAACTGCCATGGAATTCTTGACAAGCGGCTACACACAGGACCTGAATGAATTATTAAATCAGGCTATCTTTGACGAAGATTACGATGAAATGGTCATTGTCAAGGATATTGAGTTTTATAGCCTTTGCGAACATCATATACTCCCCTTTTGGGGCAAATGCCATGTCGGCTATCTACCGAATAAACGCATCATCGGTTTGAGTAAGATACCGAGAATTGTTGATATGTTTTCACGACGTTTGCAAGTACAGGAGAGGTTAACACGCCAAATTGCTGAAACATTGGAAGAAGCAATAGAACCGACAGGTGTAGGCGTTGTTATAGAAGCACAACATATGTGTATGATGGCACGCGGCGTGCAGAAACAGGCATCAAAGATGACAACCAACACAATGCTCGGTACATTCCGTGAGGATAGTTCTTCAAGGGCAGAATTTCTGAGATGTATTTAGGATTTTTTTCGGTTTACCGCACACAACGTATAACTAATACCATAGATTATTTATCATAGATTATTATGTCAATACCAAACAGTATTCAAGGAAAAGTTGCTATTGTTACAGGGGCATCTAAAGGCATTGGTAAAGCAATAGCAGAAGTTTTCGCAAAATCAGGAGTGAAGGTAGTCTTGGCAGCGAGAACGCGCAAAGTCGTTGAACAAGTTGAAGCCGATTTAAAAGAGACAGGGGCAGATGTCCTGGCAATTCCGACTGATGTTACAGATGTTAAAGCAGTTCAATCTCTGATCACAAAAACACTTGATGCCTATCAGAAATTGGACATATTGATAAACAACGCAGGTGCTGGTGTCTTTGGTAATGTTGTTGATTTTGACCACACAGATTGGGATACAGTTATCAACGCAAACTTGAAAGGTGTGTATCTCTGCTCCAAATTTGCCCTACCCCATCTGAGCGCAGATGGAGGTGGACAGATAATAAATGTCCTATCTATCGCTGCAAAAGTCGCCTTTCCTGCTTCGGGGGCATATTGTGCAGCAAAAGCAGGAGCACTCGCCTTTACAAAGGTGTTGGCTGCTGAAGTACGACAACAAAACGTTCGCGTAACAGCAGTTCTACCCGGTTCAGTTGAAACACCCTTTTGGGATGATATACCAGAGCATCCAGACTTTGACAAGATGCTAAAACCGGAACATATAGCAGATGCAATTTTGTCTGTATGTCAACAACCTAACGGCATGGTTACGGAAGAGATAGTCGTAATGCCACCGCTTGGAATCTTGTAAGCTTTACCTCTTTTGTAGGAGCGATCTCCGAATCGCGACTAAACTGATATGTTGACACCTCTATTGTAGGAGTGATCTCTGAAAGAGATATGTTAACACCTCTTTTGTAGGAGCGATCTCCGAATCGCGACTAAGTAGAAGGCATTACGTTTTGAATCTTCCCAGACGTCGTCGGATACGTATCTTTTTGATTGCGCGGGTATCGGAATCTAATATCGTAATCACTGAGTCTCCAAGCTCCAATTCTGTTCCGGTTTCCGGTATCGTACCAGTCCGTGCAAGGATATAACCTGCGATAGTTTCATAGTCGCCTTCAGGAATAGATAAACCGTACTGTTCTTCTAAAATGTCGATTTCAGTTCTACCTTCACATTCAATAATTTCTGGTGCGATCAGATGTATGGAATCGGGGTCATCACGTTCATCAGCAAATTCACCGACGATTTCTTCTACAAGGTCTTCAACAGTTACAAGACCAACAATACCACTGTATTCATCAACCGCAAATACCATCGTATGCTGGGTTTGCTGAATTTCTCTAAGGAGGGCATTAATATTCTTCGATTCTGGGACGACATGTAAGTCTGTACGGGTAAACGTTTCAATCGTATCAGGTAGATTCTCGGCATAGATAACATCTAAAAGGTTGACAATACCGATAATGTCGTATATACGTTCATTGTATACCGGCAGGCGAGAGTAACCGGAATCAGCAGCAATCTGCAAAAAATCTTCACATGTGGTTGTTTTTTCAATTGCTACGATATCAACGAGCGGTACCATGACCTGCCGTACAGTTCTGTCCTGAATATTTAGCAGACGGTGAATCATCCGTCGCTGCTCAGCATGAAGATTTCCTGATTGTTCACCCATAGTTGCAAGCAAACGTAATTCTTCCCGTTGTGCATCAACATTAGGTTCAGAAGTGCCTCTATCTACGATCCTAACGAGGAATTTCGTCACTATCTGCACAAAGTATATGAGCGGAGCTAAAATATATTCAGAAATTCTTAATAGAAACGCATACCGTAAAGCAAGTATATCGGCTTTTACGCGAAATACTGTTTTCGGTAATATCTCACCGAAGATAAGGAGTAGGATTGTTACATAAAGTATAGAGATAACCCCTTGTATTTTCATGCCTGATAGATTTGGTAGGACCTGTTCAGTCAAGCGATCGCCATACTGTGCAATGAGTATATTGGCAAGATTTGTTCCAACCAATGTAAGCGCAAGCATCCTATCAGGTGATTCAACTAAACGGTGGATAATCATTGCCTTTTTGTCCTTAGCCTCAACAAGTTGGTTTATCCGTAGCTTATTTACAGAGACAAGAGCAGTTTCTGAGCCGGAGTAGAATGCGGACAAGACAAGGCACACAAGTACAGCAACAGCAAACAACGTGATCAATAAAGCGGTTTGCGTTGCACTACCTGCACCGATTAAAAAAATGGACAATATTAGGATTTGCAATCTTAAATACTCAACTATTTTTCTTCTGGTTCATCAAATTCATGCACACGGATTAACAGACTTGTGATTAAGTTACCTTCTGTTGCGATAATTTCAAACGCCAGACCGTTTTCATTCACTTGCGTTTCCCCTACAGATGGGATTCGTCCAAACAGTCCATAAGCGTAACCACCAATTGTATCCGCATCTTCTTCCTGAATATTCAGATCATATTGATGGTTTAAATCACGGATGCTCATACGTCCAGTAGTTTCTAATATTAATGGGTTTTCTGAGTGTTTTATACATCCATTCACAGAATCGGCTTTATCATGCTCATCAACGATATCACCGACGACCTGTTCAACGATATCCTCTGTGGTAACGATGCCAGAAAACCCACCATATTCATCAAGGAGGACAGCTAATTTAGTTTTCTCGCGTTTCAGTCTTAACAACAGTATCCCGATTTTGCGAATTTCAAGCACAGTTACAGGTTCACGTATGAGGGGTGCCTGCTCGGATAACTCCGAAAATTGTTCTCTCTTTATAAGGAACTCCTCAATCGTTAGAGAGTTGACATCTTTAGTGCGCCACTTCGCAATATCCTTAACGTAGAAAACACCGCATATTTTGTCAATTTCTTCTTGATAGACAAGGATTCGAGAAAAACCGGATTGCTTGGCTTGCGTCAATGTCTCCTGGATAGTGTGCGATGTGGATACAGCGACGACTTCAGTTCTGGGAACCATGATTTCTTTCGCTTCAATGTTTCGCAATTCAAGAATATTGCTTATAATTTCGCGTTCATCTGGTGGAAGCGTTTCTTCGTGATATGTTTTGAAAAACGCCTGCAAATCAGTTGCTGTGAATTCTTCTTCAGGCGGCGGGTTTCCACCAAATATTGGAACAAGTCTGTCAATGATTCTTCGAAGTAGGGAACGTAAGGGTGTAATACAGACAGAAAAAATCCATAATGGTGGGGCAGTTATTTTTGCAAAAATCTCGGGATATTTTATAGCATAAGTCTTTGGTGCCATTTCGCCAAAGATGAGCATCGGAACGACAGTCAATAGTAATGCCAGGTAGGGATAAAAGTCTTCTATGGATAAGGGAAATACTGATGGGACAAGTCGGAGAACAAGTATCGCAAAAGAAACATTAACCAGATTGTTACCGAGTAGAACCGTGATAAACAGTCGACGAGGATTGTCAACAAAATTGACAATCGCAGAGGTTTTTCCGTGTTCAAGTCGTAACTTTTCTATCTGCACACGAGTCAAAGCACAGAGAGCAGTTTCAGAACCGGAGAAAAAACCGGAGAGGATAAGTAAACCTACTAATCCAATCAAATAAGGTAATAGTGGAACTTCCATTCGTTTGTATGGACGAAGTATAGTCAGATATTCGTCCGGGAGTATTAAACCTCAATTCCGTTTGGTGTATAATATACGAATATAAAAACTTCTGTTTGAAAGACTTTATACATATTTTAACATGTTAAAAGATTAATTGCAACAAAAAAATCTACACATAAATAGATTCAAGAGTTCAAGGAGAACATGTTGCAACTGAAACGACCATCAATCAATCTAAAGATAATCTAAAATGAGGCAGCGTATGACAAAATTAGAACAGATGCACCGTATTGAAGAATGCGGTATCGTGGCGATAATTCGTGCCAACAGCTCAAATGAACTGATTGAAGCAGCAGAGGCTATTCAAACTGGAGGCGTTAATGTTATTGAAATAACGATGACAACACCAGACGCGTTACGCGTAATCACTGAAGTAGCGACAAGATTCGGTGATAGTGTACTAATTGGTGTTGGTTCCGTTCTGGACTCGGAAACGGCGCGCGCTGCGATGCTTGCAGGTGCTGAATTCGTCGTCAGTCCAGTCACAAAACCAGAAGTAATTGAAATCTGCAACCGGTATGGTAAAGTCGTAATACCTGGCGCATTTACACCTACCGAGATATTAACAGCATGGGAACTTGGCGCAGATTATGTTAAAGTTTTTCCTTCAACCGGAGTAGGACCCTCCTATATCAAAGATATTAAAGCACCGCTACCCCAGATACCACTAATTCCGACCGGTGGAATCAGCGCAGACAATGCAGCCGAGTATATATCTGCTGGGGCAACCGCTTTAGGTGTGGGAAGTGCTCTCGTAAATAGTAAACTCATTGAAACTAAAGATTTTGCTAAACTTACCGAAAAAGCAAAAGAACTTGCAGATACCGTCAAAGCTGTGCAATAATTCATAAACAATATTATTGTTGACAGTTCTTGTCAAATTTGCTAATTTTAAAAAAGCGTTATCTACACCTTCTGATTTTCCGTACAATACAACATAAGATTCATCGTTATGAAGATTGATCAATTGATATTAGGTAAATACAGATTGGAGGAATATCTGAGTTCAGGTAGTTTCTCGTCAGTCTTTCGCGCCCGTGAAGAATTGACCGAGCGAATTGTTGCCATCAAAGCACTCTCTAATGAAGCGTATCCTGCCGATAGAATGCGCTTTCTGCGATCTGAAATTAAATCAATGTCAACTATAGGTATACATCCCAACATTGTTGCTATCCATACTGTTGAACCAGGAAAGGATAAGTGTCTCGCTTGGATAGTTATGGAATATATTGATGGGACAAACCTAAATCAACTTGTGCAACAGGACGATCTAACAATTAACGACGTACTTCATATCGGGATAGGTATCTGCAATGGATTGAAAGCTGTGCATGCAAAAAATATCTTACATCGCGACATCAAACCGCAGAATATATTGCTTACTGCTGGAAAAGAGGCAAAAATAGCAGACTTTAGCATCGCACGAATATTTGGGCAATCTACAGAATATGCTGGCACTGTGGCAGGTACAAGACGATACATGGCACCAGAACAACAGTACGGTGCCTATGATTTCCGAGCTGATCTATACGCTGCTGGTCTGGTAATATATGAAGCACTTACGAAACAGTACCCTTTTTCTGGTGAAGCAGATGAAATTGATAGAAAAAAAGCTGCAGGTGAAATTGAGAACCTTGAAAAATGTCCAGCGGAATTCAGAAACTTCGCTGAAAAAGCTCTCAATAGAGATGTTGATAAACGCTATCAAACTGCAGATGAAATGTATGATGAACTTGATAGAATTCGACGTTGGAAATATGAACAGCAAGCATCTATACTAATAGCCGAAAGCACTAATTCTCCTGCTCCTGAATTGGGAAAAGCTCTTGAACGATGTAGAAAAACTTTCCGATTAGAGATCGATGTCGCTGAACGAATCAACCAAACGCTCTTCTTTGAAACACGCAACAGACTGGAAAAAGAAAACGAAGAAAAAAGGAAAATTCGTCTTAAACAACATTATACCAATGCTATTGAATACATTGAAAATGGTGCTGTTGATGAAACACTAAGAGAACTACATAAAGCACACAATCTTAGCTTACAAGATGCTGATCTCGTAAAACAAGCAGATGCAATCTTTAAGGAAGTGACAGACGCAACATCACTTCCTGATATGTTAACAATTCAAGACATCGTCCAATTGATTGAAGAATTATCTGATACGGAAAAAGAAAACTTACTGGAGAGGTTGACTGTATCAGATGATGAAATAGAACCTAACGTTTACTACGATGAACCTGATGTACATCATGAAGAACCTGAAATTGTACATAAAGACTTAGATAATTTCCCAGTCCCTCAGACACAGGGAAAACAGGAAAAAAACTATCGGGTATTAATTGAAGAAGCACCGCCTGAGTTTTTATTAGATAAGGTACACGAGGATATTCAATATCCGCATGAAAGGGAAGCAGCACATATTTACCAGCAGGCACAAATATATATGCAACAAGAGAATATGCGCCGATGTTTGATTCAATATAGCAGACTCGGGGCATTCTATAACAGACACGCCAAAAAATTCATAAGAGTAGATGATATTGAACTTGTAGCAAACTGTTATACGCGGGCACGATTCTCTTATGCCGCAGCAAAAAAACAACGGCACGCAAGAAAAAACGCAAAAAACGGTGCTGTCTACTATGTTCATTTAGCACGACAATTAGAAATGCAACGGGCATGGACAGAAGCAGGAAAATCCTTCATACTGGCAGCAGATAATTACCGGTTTGCACAACTCGATCCAGAAGTTGAAAAGTGTAATGCTTCTGCTACCGTCTGCTATTTCAATGCAGCCGAAAATGCACATTTCAACGGTGATTTACAGACAGCTTATGATTTTTATATGCAAATATTATCAATTGGTGAAAATTTAACAAATCCTCCGAGATCTGTAATTGAAGCACAGAAATTGTTGGACGGAATACGGATGGAAAATATCGGATAATTGAGTACACGATAGAATGTATGACGTGCTGGCTATTGGTCGTAGTTCCATAGACCTATATTCAAATGATATCGGAGTTCCTTTTCCCGACATCAAAAGTTTTGGCGCGTTTGTTGGCGGCTGTCCAACAAACATAAGTGTTGGTACACGACGCCTCGGTCTACAGTCTGCACTTCTGACAGCCATCGGAGATGATCCTGTTGGGGAATTCATACTCAAGTTTCTGAAAAAGGAAGATATTGAAACACGTTTTATTGTCATTAAACCTGAGCATCGCACGAGTGCAGTACTCCTCGGAATAGAACCGCCTGACAAATTTCCACTCATCTATTACCGTGAAAACTGTGCTGATATTGAACTGAATACTGATGATGTTCTCGCTTCACCAATTGCAGAAAGCCGCGCTATATTGATATCCGGAACTGGACTCAGCAAAGAACCGAGTCGAACCGCTACACTCTTTGCAGCAGAACAAGCAAATGAAATGGGACGCAAAGTTTTCTTGGATTTAGACTTTCGCGCAGACCAGTGGCACGACCCTCGCGCTTTTGGTGTAAGTATTCGGTCTGCATTGCGAAATGTTCATATTGCTATCGGGACAGAGGAGGAAATTAAGGCAACATCTCTGAAAAATGTCTCACAGATGTCAATAGAACACTCACAAATCTCTAATCCGAACATTGAAGGGGATATCAACGCAGCTATTACAACTATTTTAGATGCTGGACCCAACGCACTTGTCATTAAGCGGGGAATAGATGGCGCGGACATTTACACAAAAGAGGGTGAAGTTATTCATATCGCCCCTTTTCCCGTTGATGTCTATAATACACTTGGTGCTGGAGACGCATTTGCAAGCGGTTTTATATATGGTATATTAAACGGATGGAGTTGGCAAAAATCAGCACGACTCGGAAATGCTACCGGAGCAATCGTCGTAACCCGACACGGATGTGCAAACTTTATGCCGACAATGGCTGAAGTCAACGCATTCGTTGAAGTTCGGGGTGGATTATAACGCATAGATAGGGGAGTTTACAATGAAAACACGCAAACTAACGATGGGACAAGCCATCGTCCAGTTTCTCAAACAGCAGTACGTTGAACGTGATCACATCGAAACAGAATTTTTCGCCGGGATGTTTGGAATCTTTGGACACGGAAATGTCGCAGGTATCGGACAAGCGTTACACCAATACTCAGATGAATTTCGCTTTTATCAGACGCGGAACGAACAATCTATGGTACATACCGCAGCTGCTTTTGCAAAGATGTCTAATCGACTCAAAACCTTCGGTTGTACCTCTTCTATTGGACCAGGGGCAACAAATATGCTTACTGGTGCTGCGGGAGCCACCATCAACAGACTCCCTGTGCTCCTGTTACCAGGAGACATCTTTTCTACACGGTTAGTTGCACCTGTCCTACAACAGTTGGAATCTCCGCATTCACAAGACATCTCAGTTAACGATTGCTTCAAACCTATTTCTCAATACTGGGACCGCATAAATCGTCCTGAGCAGATTATCACCGCATTACCAGAAGCAATGCGCGTGCTGACATCACAAGCCGATACGGGCACAGTAACATTAGCATTACCACAGGATGTTCAAGCAGAAGCTTTTCCATATCCGGTAGAACTTTTTGAAAAACGTGTCTATACTATTCCAAGACCACGCGCTGATGAAAACCTCTTCAACCGAGCAGTAGAATGGATTACAAGTAGCGAAAAGCCGATCATCATTGCTGGCGGTGGGGTAATCTATAGTGAAGCAACAGAGCAGTTAGCACAATTTGCCGAGCAAACGGGTATCCCTGTTGGAGAGACCTTTGCAGGTAAAGGTTCACTACGGTACGACCATCCACAAAACCTCGGTGCCATTGGCGCAACAGGAACACCAGGCGCAAATATCGCTGCGCGCGAAGCAGACCTGGTCATTGCCATCGGAACAAGATTGAGCGATTTCACAACCGCATCAAAAACCGCCTTCCAAAATACTAACGTAAGATTCATCAATATTAACATTGCTGAGTTTGATGCTGCCAAACACGCTGCCCTACCTTTAGTTACCGATGCACGCGTTACGTTATCTGAATTGGTAGATGCCGTTGGAAATTATAGAATCAACACCGATTACGCTGCTCGCATTCAGAAATATAGAGATTCGTGGGATGAGGAAGTGGACAGATTATTTCATCTCGATCTTCAACCACTGCCGAGTCAGAGTGAAGTTATAGGTGTTGTCAATGAATTCTCACGTCCCGAAGACGTCGTCGTGTGTGCTGCGGGTAGTCTTCCCGGTGACCTACACAAACTCTGGCGGACACGCAATCCGAAACAGTTCCATCTTGAATACGGATACTCCTGCATGGGATATGAAATCGCTGGTGGATTAGGCATTAAAATGGCTGACCCTACACGGGATGTCTATGTGCTTGTCGGCGACGGTTCATATCTTATGTTAGCACAGGAAATCATTACCTCAATTCAGGAAAACTATAAGTTGATTATTGTCCTAATAAATAACGAAGGACATAGCAGTATCGGTGGATTATCCGAAGCAACAGGGGCACAAGGTTTTGCAACCCGATTCAGATACAGAGACGAAAACACCGGAAAACTTCACGGAGATTTTTTACCTGTGAACCTTGCAGCAAATGCTGAAAGCCTTGGAGCAAACGTCATTCAAGCAACCACCCCACATACATTAAAAATGGCACTGCAGGAAGCACAAGATGCTGATAAGACTACTGTTGTCAAAATTGATGTCGATTTTGACGCAAGAGTACCACAATATGAATCATGGTGGGATGTCCCCGTTGCGGAAGTCTCTGAAGTAGAATCTGCCGAAAAAGCATATCAAACGTATACAGAAGCAAAGAAAAAGGAACGATATTTTCTTAAATAACGTGAGTTTGATAAATGTAGCGCAAACTTTCCAGTTTGCGAAGATGTGCCACAAACTGAAAGTTTGTGCTACAATTCACGCCTCTCGAATACGAAAATTTGATTTATCAAACTCACGTAAAATAAGACAAAGGAGTTACATATATGAAAGCATCAGAATTGCTCACAAAACTAAAAGCAGGTAAAGTTATTCCATGCAACAATTGTGATGGCACAATTCCAGCTGATGAGATGTTGTCTTTTGCGTTTAAATTAGGGAAACTTGCACCCCGAATGGAACATGCAAACGTTGGCAGCATTACATGTGTCCAATGTCAGATTGACGACCCAGATATCAAGATAACACCACGTGGACCAGATGTAAAATTTGTCCGCGGGGATTAAGGCTACCGCAACAATACCCACATGCCTTTATCCATCTGGAGTGAATCTCTATGTCAGAGAAAATCGTTGGCAGGAATCCGGTGATGGAAGCACTCAAAAGTGGTTCACCTCAAATAGAAAAAATCTTGATAACGCAAGATAATGAGAATAGACGTATCCGTGAAATAATTGATGCAGCAACGTGGAAGGGAATCCCATTTCAGCGAGCTCCCAGACATCTTATGGATAGACAACACACAAACCATCAAGGCGTGATCGCATTCATTCGTGAGTTTCAGTATTCAGACCTCTCAAGCATACTCAAAAATATTCAGAACAAGAAGGATGTCCCCCCTGTCCTGCTAATGTTAGATCAGATACAAGACCCAAGAAATTTAGGGGCAATTATTCGGACTGCTAATGCGGTTGAGGCTGACGGTGTAATTATCCCCAAAAAAAACGCCGCTGAGATTACTGCTACTGTTCATAAAGCATCCGCAGGCAGTACAGCATATACACCGATTTCTAAAGTCACAAATCTTGCACATACTATTGAACAACTTAAGTCGGTTGGAATCTGGGTTGTTGGCACTGCTGATGATGCTGAAATGCGTTATACTTCAGCAGACTTTACAGTACCGTTATGTATCGTTTTAGGGAACGAAGGGGTTGGGATTAGGAGACTTGTTAAGCAGAAATGTGATTATCTTGTTCACCTACCCATGTTAGGTCAAATTAGTTCATTGAACGTCTCCGTCACGGCAGGCGTTCTGTTATACGAATTAGTGCGACAACGTAACACTAAATGACACCCTCCTCTTTCAAACTATAAAAGATACCATCACCGATTATGATGTGGTCTAACACCTTGATACCGATATAGTTTCCAGCTTCAATCAATTGCTTAGTCGCACGGATGTCTTCTTGACTTGGCTGCGGGTCACCAGAGGGATGGTTATGCGCGAGCACAATGGAATTTGCTGATTCCTCAATCGCAAAACGAAATATTTCTCTCGGGTGAAAGACACTTGCATTTAGAGTGCCTTCAAACACTGTATCCTCTGAAACGATAAGCGGCTGTCCCCAATCAATCTCGTTGTCCACATCACCTGCAATACCTTGTGTGGTAATACCCCCTTTGGTATCAAGACACATCACACAGACGACCTCCTTTCGCAGGTCCCGCATGAGTGGCATCAGCATGTCAGCGACATCACTTGGTGAAGAAATCTTAATTCGTTCAGCATGTGAACGCGCCAATCTACGACCTAATTCAAAAGTAGCAACGAGTTGTGCAGCTTTCGCTTTTCCGACACCCTTTATAGCTTCAAACTGTTTTGGACGGTTTTCTGCCAGACGTTTTAAGTCGTTATTAAACGTCTTTAGTATCTGTTCAGCAAGTTGAACCGCAGGTGTACCTTGGTAGCCGTCCTTTAGAATAATCGCAATTAATTCAGAAGTCTTTAAGTGTGAAGGTCCGTGTTTGTACAATCTCTCTCTCGGACGTTCATCTTCTGGTAGTTCTTTTAGTTTTGAATACGTCAACGTTATCTATTTCGCTCCTTTTGTGTAAATACATTCGCAAGATACGCTAATTTAAGTATAGTCACTTTGCACAAAAAAGGCAAGTGAATATTTTGATGAAATATCCAAATCGCGCCAAGTTTCTTGATAATCCGTAAACAATATATCAACAAAATCGTCAATTGACTATAATTGTCCAATATGTATGCATAATCACTTGACAAACATACAAGTTTTTTGTAAAATAGATATAGAAATAATGAAAATGCCGTAAAACTATAAAAATGATAAAGGGAGACTAAACATGGCAACCACGGTTCGCTACCGAGATGGTGTTACAATTTTGGAACCATCAGGTAAAATTATGGGTACTGGGGTAACCGAGTTGAGAGAGGTAATTACCGCTGAAGTAGATGCCTCCGATACACCGAGAATTCTTATAGATTTTGAAAGAGTTAACATGATGGACAGTTCCGGACTCGGAACACTCATGGGGGCACACGTCACGATTACACGTCAAGGCGGTAGAGTGGGGGTTCTAAATGTTGGAAAAAACATCAAAAACCTAATTGTACGTAGCCGACTTGCGAGTATCTTTGAACATTTCACAACTGAAGATGAAGCTGTCTCAGCATTAGGCAGCGACGAGTAATTCATACTTGCATCACACATCAGTCTGGAGACTGTAACAATGGCAATCACGCAATTAGAACGTGATGGTGTGATTATTTTTAAACTTAATGGTAGAATCATATCACCTGACGTCCAGGAATTATCAGATACTGTTCAACATGCGCTTGCGGGGATGAATGATCCACCTAAACTCATCTTTGACTTCAAAGATGTTACGGGTATGGATAGTTCTGGACTCGGGGCATTGATGAAAATCTATGCTGATATACAACCCCGCGGTGGCTCCATAGCAGTTATAAATGTAAACAAACATGTCAAAAACCTAATTGTTATGGCGAGATTGATTACGGTTTTTCGCAACTTTGAAAATGAAGACGAGGCTGTACGGGCACTCCTTAATCCCACCGTTGATCCACCGCAATAACTACTATAGGACACATTATGATAAAAAATATCCTGGTTTCAATAGGCGATACTGATTATGAGAAGAACGCCTTTGATTACGCAGGACAACTTGCAGTGCTTTTAGGCACACATCTTTCGTGTATTTTTTTTCACGACACGTCCCACGGTGGAAGTGCTGACCTTGCAGAAACAGTACTCCGTCGCACAGAAAAGGAATGCTCACTTTACGACTTTTTGGATTATCATATTGATGTAGTAGCAGGAAATCCGAGACAGATGATCTGTCAAGAAGCGCAATCAGCAGATTTGGTAGTCGTTGGTCTACCTGAAGACATTAAAACGCACGGATTAAAACTAATACAGAATCAGATAGACGATGTCGTCGCACATATCACAAAACCTATTATCGTCGTTCATGAACAGTGTACGCTATTACGGAAAATATTAGCTGTTCACCACGGCGATATATACTCCGACCACGTACTTTCACTCGCTGCTGAAATCGGTGAACTAACGAAAGCAAATATCTTTGGACTGGCACTTTCAAATACTACACAAGAAGCAACACAGATTAAACAGCAGATGGAATCTTATCTACACTATTACGATGTATCTACTGAATTCCATACTGCACTCGGTTTCACAGTAACGAACATTTTAGAAAATGCTGAGGAAAATGATTGTGATCTGATCGCTCTTAGCGCAAGTCATCATGGACGATTATATGAACTGGTTTTCCAAAGTACCACACAAACTGTGGTAAAACTTGCAAATCGTGCTGTTCTCGTAACCAAATAAAATCAAATAATGGGAGAGCCACCATGGCACCTACATCTGAAACGTTTGACTCCTTCCATTTTTTTCAGATGTCCTCAGACATGTTTGGGTATATCAACGCTGACGGTAAAATCCTACCCCTCAATCCAGCCTGGGAAAAGACGCTCGGTTATTCGTGTGAAGAACTGCACACACGGAATTGGATAGAACTTATTCACCCTGATGACCGACAATCCAGTGACATAGATTTAGCAAAACTGAAATCAGGAGACACCGTTTCTATTGCCATCGAAAATCGTGTTCAATGCAGTGATGGAAACTATAAACATCTTTTATGGATATTGGAACCTGACGAGGAAAACTCGCGGTATTGTGTCATCGCCAAAGACGTAACAGCACAAAAAAGGGTTGAAACAAAACTTCAAGAAAGCGAAAGACGTTTTAAGCAACTGGTACAAACACATTCTCAGGAAATTGATTTCTTTCACACCCTCATGGATAACAACCCAGACCATGTCTATTTTAAAGATATTGAGAGTAGGTTTCTCCGAATTAGCCGATCCCTTGCTAAACATTTTGGATTGAAAAATCCTGCAGAAGCTGTTGGCAAAAGCGACTTCGATTTCTTTACACGCGAACATGCACAGCAAGCATATCAGGATGAACGAACAGTCATTGAAACGGGAAAACCAATTGAGGGTAAACAGGAAAAAGAAACTTGGCCCGGTGGACAAGATACATGGGTATCCACCACAAAAGTTCCAATTCGTGATAGAGGTGGACGTATCAAAGGCACATGTGGTATCTCCCGAAACATCACAGAATATCAACTCACAGATCAAGCCCTACGCGACTCAGAAGCAAAATGGAGATCATTGGTCGAAAATGCACCCGATATTATCTCAACAATTGATATAGATTACACATTGCAGTTTGTTAATCACGTACCATCAGGTCTTGGCATTACGCCAGACGATGTCGTCGGAAACAGTATTTTTGATTTCCTGACAGAGGAACATCATGATGGATTTCGTAAGGCATGTCAGCAAGTCATTGAAACAGGTGAAGTCGCAGGTTATGAAATACAAGGTAAATTAAGTGGAAATTGGTACGCCTCATGGGTTGGACCTATCACACGCGATGCAGAAATAGTCGGATTCGTCGTCACTTCAACAAATATCACCGACAGAAAAAATGCTGAAACTGAATTACAGGAAAGCGAAGAAAGATTCCGGCGCGCAGTGCTAAATGCACCTTTACCGATTATGATACATGCTGAAAATGGTGAGGTAATTCTCATCAGCCGAGCATGGACAGAACTTACAGGTTATACGACTGATGAAATGACTACTGTTTCCGATTGGTTGGGAGAAGCAAACAGCGAATTGAGCACAAAAATTCAAGAAGACCTCAGGCATGTCAATCAGGACAAAGGACATACAGCACCACAACAATACGAAATTATGACGAAAGATGGGAGAAAACAGATCTGGGAATTCAGTTCATCTTTACTCGGTATTCAACCAGATGGACAGCGAATCATTATCAGCATGGCATTAGACAATACAGATCGAATTAAAGCGCAAAGAGCAATGCAAAGTGCTAAAGAGACTGCAGAATACGCAAGCAGAGCAAAAAGCGACTTCCTCGCGAATATGAGCCACGAATTAAGAACGCCTCTAAACGCAATCATAGGATTTGCTGAGATACTTAGAGATGAACTCGTCGGTCCTATTAACAATGATCAACAGGAATGTGTAAACGATATCCGCATGAGTGGACAACATCTACTTGAAATGATTAACGACATTCTCGATCTCTCAAAAATTGAGGCAGGAAAAATGTCACTACAACTTGAGAAGTTTGCAATCGTTGATGCCGTTGAAGAGGTTAACACAATCATCAATGCACTTGCACTCAAGAAAAACATTGAACTTAACCTTACATTTAATCAAAATAAGACAATTGAAGCCGATCGTGTTAAAGTAAAGCAAGTCTTCTATAATTTGCTGTCAAATGCTGTCAAATTTACACCCGATGGCGGTAAAGTTACGACACATCTTCAAGTTACACCTACAGAACTACAAGCTAAAGTGATAGATACAGGAATAGGAATCTCGGAAGAGGATCAGATGAAACTATTTGCTCCATTTACACAGATAGATACTTCAAAATCAAGACGATATGGCGGTACCGGACTCGGACTTGCATTAACGCAACGCCTAATTGAGTTGCATGGGGGGGAAATCAGCGTTACCAGCGAAAAAGAGAAGGGGAGTGCTTTCTCTTTCAATATTCCAACCTATCAGACACAGAAAAATATCTAAAAACTTGTTCCTATAAGGATGATGAATTGAGCAAGGATGAGTCAATACCGATCTTAGTTATAGAAGACCAAGCGTTGAACCGAAAGGTCGTACGCATCGTCCTGCAATCTAAAGGATATAAGGTGATTGAAGCATCTGACGCTACAGAAGCACTGTTCTGTCTAAAAACCACCAACCCTGCACTCATTCTAATGGATATCGCACTACCGGGAACAAGCGGTGAAGACCTGACACGACAGATAAAAACTAACCCGAATTGGTCTGAAATTCCGATAATCGCATTAACCGCCGCAGCAATGACTGGAGACCGTGAACGACTGCTCAATGCAGGTTGCGATGATTACCTTAGCAAACCGATTGATACCCGTTTTCTTTTAGAACGCGTTGCACATCATCTTAAAGGACACATAAATAAATGATGGTTGAAGAGACAGCAACAATACTTGTTGTCGATGATGAACCTCGCAACGTCAGAATCCTTCAGATACAACTTGAAGCTCGCGGATATACCGTACTCACCGCCAGCGATGGGGCGGATGCTTTAAAGATTATAGCAGATAAACCGCCAGACCTTATTCTGTTAGATATCAATATGCCAAAAGTAGATGGATTTCAGGTCGTAAAAAATGTTCGGACTGATAGAAAAACTGAGTTCATTCCTATTATCATGATTACCGCCCTACGCGATACACACGAAAATAGAATTAAAGCAGTTGAAGCCGGGGCAGACGACTTTATTGAGAAACCTTTCAATAGTTTTGAGGTAATGGCGCGGATTAAATCACTCTTACGAATAAAACTCTATCACGACAGACTCGAACAACACAATGAACGTTTAGCAGCAGAACTGCAAATGGCGCGAACTGTTCAAGAAATCCTGATTCCACAGAACGGCTCACAAGAAATCGCAGGATTTAACATCGCGTCACACTGTTCTCCAGCTCTTGAAATCGGTGGAGATTTTTTTGACCTATGGGAAATAGACGAAAACAGATTAGGGGTATTAATTTCTGATGTAATGGGACACGGCGCATCTGCAGCACTCGTCACTGTCTTTATCAAAACTGTTGTAGCAGAACATAGAGAAAACATCGGTGATGATCCCGCACATCTACTACACATCCTCAACACACGTTTCAACAATATAATCAGTTCACATCTGTTTATGTTTGCCACTGCCTTCTGTGGTGTTTTTGATCAAAAAAAAGAACAACTCATCTGTGCCAACGCCGGACATCCATTGCCTTTCTTGCAGCACACACCACAATCCAACTGTGAACTGATTACACATCAACATACTGGAAACGGTTTAGGTATTAGTCAGGAATCTGTTTATGAGAATTGCCATTACCCGTTTAATACATTAAGCAGGACATTTCTTTATACAGATGGTGCTTATGAGGTTAAAAACCCGCATGGCGCGCAATTTACAGTGGAACAACTACAAAACACAATTGCGACATGTGACGTTAAAACACCTCAAGACCTTATCCAGCAAGTATCTGCTACAATTACTGACTTTACGAATGGTCAGCCAAATGAGGATGACTTAACGATCATTGCAATTCAAGGTTAATCTGCGTCTGTACGTTCTTTCCGATAGAAAATTGCTGTCACGTCAGTTCCACCAACGTTATTCTCCCTTAAGTTATGTTCATCAGTAAGACATTTAATAAGGTATAAACCGTGTCCACTCTCCCCGGCAGGAGAACGTCGCTCCTGAATTTCTTCTAATCTCTTAGATGTTAGCCATTCACGGGTGTCCGCTTTACCTTTATCTCTAACGACAATTTTAAGTTTGCGGGAGTTTACATATACTTGTATCAGGATTCCACTTGAAATACACGTAGAACCGTGATAGACAGCGTTGCTACATATTTCGTCAACGGCGAGTTGAATATCTGCAATACGTTTCTTTGAAAATTTGAGCGTTTCAGACAACTTTCCGATAAATGCACGAACCGATTCAAGGTAATACACATTGCTCGGTACTTTCAACTCAATATAGTCTTTCTCCATAGACTGACACCACTCTTTTCTTTGCTTATCTATTGGAAAGCCGCTATTGCGCTTTTTTCAGATTCATATATTTCAACGACGCTGGATGCCCCTATGAGATTAAATGTTCGTGTAAGTGTTGATGCTAAGTTGCAAAGTTTTAGATCACCATCGTTTTGACGTAACCGCTTCGCGATTCCGACTAAAGTGCCTACCGCAGTGCTGTTGATATGGTTCACTTCACTAAAATTTACAACAACCTTATCCACTTTTTCGTTTAGTAGATTCTCCAAGACCTTCCGCAGATCTGAGGCAGCGTAGCTGCTCAAATCAGCCTTTACATCAACAATTTTGACATCCTCATGCTCTCGCAGGGTCATAAATTCGGTTCCGGTCATAAAAATCACCTTCCTACGTAAAAATCGGTCATTACATTTTAGTTTAGATGCAGGAAAAAATCAAGCATTTTAAATCTATATGGGTGTGTGTAAAGTTTTTGCACAGAAGATTCAGGAGCATATCCACCTCCTCCGCGCTTTCCGCGATCATGCCTGTAGCACATTCATCCTTGATTGTGCTTCTTCCTCCAACCCCTTTCATCCATCATTACCCTTCTCCCTACCCCATCCATCTTGATATATCTAATGCAGAATACCAAACGCGTATTCTGCCACATTCATCCTTGATTGTGCTTCTTTATACAACATTCATCCTTCATTTAGAGTGCAAAAACTTTACACACTCAATCTATATAGTCCTATAAGTTGATAGGATAACAGTTTTATGATGAACTCATAGCGAGTAACATCTAAGAATTGTTAAAAGTCACCCGAAAATTTCCGAACTTACGCAAAATGCGGCAAACGGATTTTTCCAAATTGCTGCATAAAATTGCTTTCATAACTTAAAGACATAGTTTTATACCCTAATAGGTGCATAAAATGAAAGAAAAATGAAGTTCTTACTAAAATTTCAGTCAAAACGGGCAAAAAATGATAGATTCCGTGAAAATTACTCAAATTGAACTCCTCTAATATATCACAATTAGATTTTCAACAAGTATGGAATCTGATCGCATTTTTACTCTTCATAGCTTAAGACACAGTTTTATACCAAAAAAGGTGCATAACGGGTAACCGTGTAGACTGACAAAGGGGATTATGTCGTGTGAGGATATCTCATCTTTTTCTTCTGCAATAAACCGAAGTTTGAAGTCTATTTTGTCTCCGAACTTCTTGACAATCGGGATGATCTGCTTTTCTGCTTGGATAGCAAAAGGACAATAACTCATGACAAACAGCTCCAGAGTCGGTCTTTCCACACGTTTTATATCGGTCTTTGTAGATATCTTTGTTGAACTAACGGAACTTGCGCGCAATGACAATAGGTTCTTTGGCATTCCGACGGTTCGGATAAATCACGGGGAGCAACCCTTGTTCTTTGATAAGCTTATGATTGAATACCGTATGTAAAACATAGAGGATGTAGTTGAAGATCTTGTAAGAGGAAAGTTTTGGCTTTGGCCCTTTTATGCGTTTTGACAAATGGGGTTTGATATAACGATTAAAATTCTTAAGGGTAACCTGCTTAGGAATCCCATTATATCTCGGTTGCTTTTGGGTTTCAGATGCCATAATAACACCCTTCATAAAGTAAGTGGATTTCTGATTCGGTTTTATATAGCCCGCCAAGAAGAGGGAATATCCTTAAATTGACGCTTATGGTGATTGGAGAAAGACAGCACAATCAAGGATGAATGTGCTACAAAGAATCGCAATCTAACAGAATGCGGTACAAAGAATCGCAATCTAACAGAATGCGGTACAAAGAATCGCAATCTAACAGAATACGGTACAAAGAAGCACAATCAAGGATGAATGTGCTACAGTCATGGTCTTGGCAATCGCTAAATTGACGCTTATGGTGCGGTTTCCTAACCAATGCAGAATACCATACGCGTATTCTGCCGGGTATCTCCACGAATTACCCAAATTATTATTTAAACTTCATCTGGAGTGCAGCCCGTTGACAATCCTTTTTCTATAGATATATTGCTCCGCATGAAGATTAAGTTATTAATTGGGTAATACGCGGACGGGGAAACCCCGCCCCTACGAAACCTTACTCCTACGATGAGTCATATCAGTAGAATTACATGATTATTTATTTAATCTTCATCTGGAACAAGGGTTTAGCGTTCCTTTTTTATTAAGTGACAAAAACTTTACACACCTTTTCATACGAAGATGAAGAATCTACATTCAGGATTATGTCATTATTAAAAGCTTCAAATTATACACTAAACTCACATCAAAACCTAAAAAACCTAAAAAACGTTAACATTTGGTAAAAAATAATGTTGCTTAAATCGTTAACGGCTGTTATAATTAATTAACAACACAAAATATAAGGAAAATTATGTCTGTAGACTTTGTACATCTACACAACCATAGCGAATATAGTATGCTTGATGGCGTATGCCGCGTTCCAGATATAATTGAGTGGGCAGTAGAGAATAGTGCACCCGCTGTCGCGTTGACTGACCACGGCAATATGTTCGGGGCATGGGAGTTTTATACCGCAGCACAAAAAGCGGGTGTTGCACCAATTGTCGGTTGTGAGGTATATGTTGCTCCCAGTGATCGCGGAATATTCAGTAAAGACCAAGGTGAACCTTATCACCTGACACTCCTTGCAGAAAACGCAATAGGCTACCGAAATCTTATGAAATTGGTATCACTCGCGTATATAGAAGGTTTCTATGTCAAACCGCGTATTGACATAGACATCTTGCGAGAATATCGAGAAGGGATTATCGCCCTGACAGGGTGTATACAGGGACAGGTACCGCAACTTCTCGCTTCAAACAAACGCGAAGAAGGTATTCGCCATTTTAAAACACTGATTGATATAATGGGTTCCCGAAACCTCTATGTTGAGCTGCAAAACCACTATATTGACAAGGAACTTAAGGTATACCCGATGATGGTCAATTTAGCAAGAGAGTTTGACATTCCAATCGTTGGAACAAACAATTGCCACTATATTCACAAATCCGATCACCGATTACACGATGTACTATTCTGTATCCAAACGAAAACCACCCTTAAAGACCTACACCGAACACGATCCAATGATCAATTCTATTTTAAAAGTGTCAACGAGATGTGTGAGGCATTTAAGCATTATCCACCTGAAGCAATCCGTAATACCTGTGAAATTGCAAAACGGTGTCGTCTCAAACTGGATTACGGCGCGTATGTGATGCCGAAATACGATGTTCCTGATGGACATACGGATGACAGCTATCTCAAAGAACTGTGTTATCAAGGATTGCATGAAAAGTTGGGGAGTGAGATACCGTCGAATGTTCAACAGCGACTAAATTACGAACTTGATATTATTCGTCAAACCGGATACGCAGGCTATTTCCTGATCGTGTGGGACTACGTCAGCTATGCTAACAAACAGGGATATCCACTCTCCGCACGCGGGTCCGCTGCCAGCAGCTTGGCACTTTATGCGCTTGATGTTATTACCTTCAATCCAATGGATTATGACTGTATGTTTGAACGGTTTTTGAACCTTGAACGGGTTAGTCCACCTGACATTGATATTGATTTCGCAGACCGCGCACGGGACCACGTTATAGAGTACCTCGTTGATAAATACGGGCATGATTCTGTGGGTAAAGTCGCAACATTTGCAACCTTAGGACCACGAACGGCTATCACTGATGTCGGACGCGCCCTCGGAATACCGATCGAAAATGTAAGAAAATTGACAAAATTGATGCCAGGAACTTCAAAACTTACGCTTGAAAAAGTATTAGAACTGGTGCCAGAATTAAAAGAACTCAAAAACCTTTCTGAATATAGAGAACTCATAGATATTAGCAAAGCACTTGTCGGATTGAAAAGACATGTCTCTTGCCATGCTTCTGCTATCGTCATATCAAACGGTCCGCTTTCTGATTATGTGCCGTTGTTCAAAGATAAACACGGACAGCTCGCAACGCAGTTTGAAGCACAAACCGTTGAAGATGTTGGGATTATCAAATTCGATACACTCGGATTGCGAAGCCTTACGAAAACACACGATTGCGTCAAAATGGTGAAAGAAAACCGAGGTAAAAACATTAAATTAATGGACATTCCGTTTGACGATGAAAAAACCTATACACTTGTCAGTGAAGGATTAGTTCAAGGTCTGTTCCAATTAGAAACATCACCCGGTATGTATAGGGTTGTTAGGCAACTCAAAGCTGAAAACTTTGATGATTTTTCTGCAATTGCAGCACTTTACCGCCCTGGACCTTTAGAGAGTGGAACAACGCGGCAGTTCATCGCACGCAAAAACGGATTGCAAAAAGTGGAATTTATACATCCATCACTAAAAAACGCTCTCAAAGACACTTATGGACTGTGTGTCTACCAAGAACAGGTGATGCAGATCGCACGCGATATGGCAGGATTCTCACTCGGAGAGGCGGACGTGCTCAGACGCGCTATCGGAAAAGTAAATGATGCACTACTAAAAACACAACGACAAAAATTTGTAAATGGGGCTGTCAAAAAAGGATACATGAAAAAAGATGCCGAAAAGGTCTTTGACATATTAGAACCCTTCGGCAACTATGCATTCAACAAATCGCATTCAATAGCATTCTCAATCGTAACATATAGGATGGCATATCTCAAAACGCATTATCCCTGTGAGTTTATGGCAGCTATCATGACCGGAGAAGCTGACGATACCGCTAAAATTATTGTTTATCGTGAAGAATGTAAAAAACTTGAAAAGTTCCTAAATGTCCAAATCAATTTACTCCCACCAGATGTAAACTTGAGTCATAAGTTTTTTACAGTAAAAGGAGACAATATCTGTTTCGGACTTATCTCTGTAAAGCACGTCGGGGATAGGGCAATAGAAGCCATTGTAGAAGCACGACAACAGGAAGGCAAGTTCACATCACTACAAGATTTCTGCGAACGCGTAGATACACGCAAGGTCAACAAAAGAACAATAGAAAGTCTTATTCTATGCGGGGCATTTGATTCACTGAAAGAACATCGCGCACTGCTAATAGCAAACTTAGAAAAAATCTTGAAAGTTGCAAAAATTGAGAAAGCAAAACGTGAACGAGGACAATTATATCTCTTTCCAGATCGCGGTAAGATCACCCTCACAGAAACACCCGAATATGAACCATTTGTGTGTTATCAGATGGAAAAGGAACTGCTCGGATTTTACGTTTCAGGACACCCGCTTCAAGAATACAGCGATATTATTCAAAACTACACAACCGCAAACTCCGAAACACTTGCAACATATCCCAACGAATCTTTTGAAAAGCATGCGCTACGGTGAAACCGTTGTGCAATGTGGTGCTAACTTTAAAATCGCCGATAAAGATTCAGTTTTCAAACAGGTGGAATGGTTGTTCGGTGTGAATTGTATCAAAAGGAGCAACCGCACAAATCATAGTCCCGAGCCGATTTATGTAAATGGCGTGTCCTCCGCGTAATCCGCGATTCAGACAAATAGAGTGCAAAAAGTTTACACATCCCATGAAATATAAGGATTTGACTTAATTTTACTGTATATGCTATGATAAATATAGTTGGAGCAGATCTAATTACCTTATCAAACTGACGTTAATCATAGTCGTAAGGAGTTTATTTTCTATGCAGACTTTAATTACATCACGTAAACTAATTGTCCTATTGGTTACAGTTATGCTACTTGTAGTTGCAGCACCCTATAAAAGCAACGCACAAGTGTTACAAAGCGATGAATTTGATGGCAGCGGTCAGAACCTCCAATCGTTTTGGCACGTTCAGAATACATTTTGGCACGTTCAGGATGGAAATGAAGGTTCTTACATGCTAAGCGATGGCAACCTTGTTGTTGAAGGTGCATTCTATCAGAATCTTTGGGATGCAGATTACACCAGAAGGTTTTACCAAGTTACAGATCAGGAAAAATTTTCTGTTGAAACGTCACTGATTTTTGACCATAAAGATGTATGTGCAGTTGCCGGCTTAATCATAAAATCACCGACACAGAACGAATGGGTGACGTTAAAAATGTGGGGACAAAGTTCTGAGGGGGCTTTCGGTAATGCACCGAACACAGCAAAACTCGAATTTCAACATCGTGAACGTCATATCCTTGGTGCCTTCGGTTACATTCGACCCGGAGGAAAAATTCCGATTGCACTACGTCTTGATCGGGATGGTGATAACTATAAAGCGTGGTATAAACCGGATGCACAGGGTGAGTGGATCTTTGCAGGAGAGACAACTGTTGCCCTTGAAGGTCCGGTGGAAGTCGGTATCTTCAGTGGTATCTGCCAGGACGAAACAGAGGGCGGTTTTTTGACCGTTACTGTTGACTATTTCCGCGCAACAACAGATGCGACAGAACTTGCACAACAAATACAAGCGGGTCCGAAAATAGAGGGACCCTGGTTATGGACGATTGCACCCATAGGTGACAGAAGGGGTGAAGAAGCTGTTACCAGCGGTATAGATTTTTTAGCAGAAGCGAGCAACGGTAGCGTGACAGAAACTGCTATCGCCACGGAAGGTGCAAGTGCTGGCGGCATTGTTGGGAACAGAAGGTGGACCCCAGGTAAAATCGCACCAACGGGCTGGAATAACATGAATGATCTGGTGAACGCGATCGGTCTTGGGATCGGTGATGTCGATTATCATGTTGCTTACGGTTCTATTACTTTAGAATCGCCATCCGAGCAAGAAACAACGATGTATGTCGGGAGTGATGATTCGGTGAAAGTCTGGCTTAACGGTGCTTTGGTGCATTCTAATCCTATTGAGGGTGGGGCTATCGGTTACCAAGAATCTTTTCCTGTTACCTTGAAAGAAGGCGAGAACATCTTGTTAGTTGCTGTTTATGAGAGCTGGGGAGCGTGGTCTGGATTTTTTGGGTTAGAAAAAGGGACAAACTATACGGTGGTGCCGCCAGAGATGTCCACAACGCCAACTGTAGACATCACGCACCCGATAGATGTTGTGATTTATACAAATCTTAGTGCAGGTATAGACGTGCCAGATGCAGAAATGGCTGCAGAAACGACAAGAAATCTTCTGGAGGCTGAAGGTATCTCTGTAGAGATAACAAAAGACGGTGCGTTCGTTCGGGACTGGATGCTACAGACTACCAATGATGGCAGTGTTAATGTCATCGTCCTTTACGGTGTACTCCCTGGCTCTGTCTACGCTGCAGGCGATGGATCCATTGCAGAAAATTGGATTGAAACAATGGATGGAAATACCATTCTGAATCATGCAGAGTATATCGGCTATTATGTTGACGTTGGGACAGGTAACCGCAATTGGGACACCGTCGGTGTGCACGGGTTGCAAAACCTTATGGACAATCCTAATATAACCTCTTTCATTCACGGGCAAGGTTATGATGATCCTTTGCCAATGATCGTCACATCCGATGGAACTGCATTCACACCGAGTTTAGCCAATTTTGGATCTTACAGACCTATTTCTTTAAATCAACTCCAAGGGAATTGGTTCGCTGAAAAGGTCTTTGCAAGCGATACAGGTAATGCTCAGGCAACTTACGCAGACCCTGTCATTGTTCGAGATGGGAATCTTGGCAGACTTGCTATTTTGCACTCAAGCAACCAGCCTGCAGAGTCTAAAAGTCTTCCAAATGGAGAAGTTGCGGCAGAGATAATCAGCAACTATCTCCTTGATGAGGATGCGTCTACTACGGTGGTGCCGCCAGAGAAGCCCACAACGCGACCTGTAAGTCCTGTGCCAAACTACTCCCAGATCTATGTGGACGCTGTCAATGGTGTAAATGCTGTTTCTGGCAGAGGTTCTGCGGATAAACCGTATAAAACGATTACCTTCGCGCTTTTGATGAGCGAAAGAAATAAGCTACCGGATCCGTGGCAGGTACTTATTCGTCCTGGCACCTACAATGCAGATCCGTTGAAGCCGCAACTGGAACGCGAACGGTTCCCTATCCAACTACGTAACAATATGATTTTCTCAGGCACAACTACTGCAGCAGCGTGTATTATCGACGCACATCATCTTGACTCCTCAACTGTGCCGATTCTGAATGGGCCTAACGTAGGCGGTGTCACCATTCAAAACTTGACAATTCGTAACATGAACCGCACCGAACACCATGGCGGCATTGACTTGTGGGATCACACAAACGAGATTACTACCCCCAACCAGATTTTATCCTGTGTTATCCATAACAACCACCCCAATGGTGTTGGCACGAATGTCCCGCTTGTGCTTGCGAACAACACTATCAGCAACCATAGTTATCACGGTGTCTGGTCGAATACGAGTGTCTCTGCTACACACAACACCTTCACAGATAACGCAACCACTGGTGATAGAGATTTCGGGCGTGCTGTGCTTTATATTGAAGGTGACTCATCCGGAGATATAACAAACAACACTTTTCAGAATAATGGCAGACAGAATCAGACACGGTCCTGTGTGTCTGTTACGTCTACATTGAATGCCACTATTAGCAACAATACCTTTACTGATAATAAGGGTACTGGAATTCAACTCAGATTTTTTAGTGGTGACATTACCAATAATATTCTTATTAATAATGGATTTGACGGGGTCGAAGTTTGGGGGGGGTCACGGGTAACTTTAGCCACAATACTATTAGGAACAACAGGACAGGGCTTAGGGCATCTGTTCACGGAAAAGGTATTACTGGCAACATCACGCACAACACCTTTGCTGAAAATAAGTCGGGTGGGATCCGGGTTACTGGTGGGACAGAAACGGGTTTCAATGTCACTGGGAACATAACCCACAATAAGTTCATTGGTAATTCGAATCAATTTGATAGCGGTGGTGGATTTTTCATCGAACGTGGTATATCCGGTAGTATTTCGCACAATCTATTTATTGGAAATTCAGCGGCGGGAAGCGGTGGATTTGAAATACAGGAGAACTCTACCAACGTGGTTGAGGTTAGCAACAATATTTTCGTAAACAACAAAGCGTCGGGACCCAGCAGGCACTATGTCCATAGGGGGACGATTAGCGATGCAGTTGTCACGCGTCAAGCCGCGCATTTCTTCAACAATCTTTTCTTGACGGAATCTGAAAAGCTTGTCACAGACACGTCAGATCCGAGTGCTGTTGTGTCGGAGGGTGGTACTGTCTGGGTGAATCAACCGGGGTGTCGTTTTCACAACAACATCTTCTCCGGTGGACATACTGCCATCTACATAAAGGAGAACCACGATCTACCCATTACGCACAACATCTTTCACAACAACATTCTAAATACCTTTGTGAATCAAGCAGGGAATGCGTTCGGAACTGAATTAGAGATTTGGGAACTCTTTGCCACGAATGCCAGTGATAACATTGTCGCGAAAGCCTTGCTGATAGAGTCGAGCGAAGATCGGGACTACCGTCTACAAAATCCCGGACTTGTGATTGACGCTGGTACAAACGAATTCACACCCGCAGATGATTACAATGGCGATGCAAGACCTGTCGGTGGCACTGTTGATATTGGTCCCTACGAATATCCGGAGGAAACCGAAGATGTTACCTTAGTGGAGGCACCTGCCTGGGATGTCAATGAAGATGGTCACGTGAATATACTGGATTTGGTGCTGGTATCACGTTTCTTCGGACTAAGCGATTTTCGTGCTAACCCGCGTGTGGATGTCAACGGTGACGGGAATGTCAATATTTTAGATCTCGTCGTCGTTGCCGGCCACTTTGGGGAAATTACGGGGGCTTCTGCGCCTGCTGATGCTCGGATACCTGAAAATATAGACGCTGGTAAGGTTCAGACATGGATACAGCAAGCACAGGTTGCAGACGACGGTTCTGCTGTTTTCCGCGATGGGATTGCAAACCTAAAACGGTTGCTGGCAGTAAGCACACCGCAAAAGACTGCATTGCTTGCAAACTATCCTAATCCGTTCAACCCAGAAACATGGATACCGTATCAATTAGCGAATCCAGCAGACGTAAGCATTACAATCTATGCTGCGGATGGGAAGTTATACCATTTGTATTAAATTATATTCCATTTGCCACTTTTGTTATATAATCGGTATTTGTTATACTTGCAATAGTGGTTTCCGTATATTTTTTCAATATTTCGGTAAGTTTGTTCTGCATTTCTGTTATGGCTGTGAAGACATTTTCAAATAACTTTGCTTTTGTGTCTTGCCAAAGTCTTTCTATAGGGTTCAGTTCAGGACTATAAGGTGGTAGAAAAACCAAAATGACATTATCAGGTATTTGTAGAGATTTCCCGTGATGAAAACGCCCATTATCAAGAACAAGGACATTTAGAGATGAATGATAAACTTTAGCAAACTCATCAAGGAATACTTGGAAACAAGAACCATTGAGCAAAGGCATCTCAAGAAAGAAACTTTGTCCTGTTATCGGTTCTACAGCACCATATAGATAAAAGTTCTCATAAGTATAACTGACCTTAGTAATCGGTTTGATACCGGGCAAGGTAATACGCCGATATGAAACAGGCAATAGACCAAATCTTGTCTCATCTTGGCAAAAGATCCGGATCGTTTCAAAAGAAGAAACTTTCTCTGAAATGGCAGTCTTGATTGTTTCTCCGAAGTTTAGCTTGAACTCATCACACGCTTTTTCGTTTTTTTTTTCGTGACTTTTGCGGGGCACCTTGAGTTTGGCATTCCATTTATAGTGGACTAAAGCATAAACAGCATGATAGTTCATTTTGACACCAAATGTCTCTTCAATATAATCTATAATCTGGTGGTAACTTGAGAAACCTTCCGGGTCTTGGAGTTTCTCATGCAAAAGTTCTTGTTGTTCTTTAGTGAGTTGATGAGGACGCCCAGAGGAATAATCTCGTTCCAAAAGTCCATTAAGTCCTGCGGAGGCATAAGTTGATAACCATTTTCCAACCGTTTTTCGGTGGACACCTATCATCTCTGCTGCTTCTTTACGAGTTTTTACCTGGCCGCTCCGATATAGATATAGCATTGTAAGTCTTTGCTTGTGAAAACCTTTTGGTGATTTTCTTATCAAACGCTTCAACTCTGAAACACTTTCTGTAATCTCTGGGGGTTTGATGTTCATTGATTTCTAACCTCTAAGTTGTAGAATTAAAAAAAGTATAGCAGAAATCAAAAATATATAAAAGGGAAAATATATAATTTAAATGGTATTAGTCAGAACACTAACATTAGGACATCAAGTTGTCGGCAAGTATCATGATCGTAGCCGTGCAGCCTATTGGAGTGGCAAAAACGCACAAGGTGAAGCTGTAGCAAGTGGCGTTTATTTCTACACACTCACCGCAGGCGATTTTTCTGCCACACGGAAGATGTTGATACTGAAATAGTATCATAAGACCTTATGATAGCTGGAATGCTGATGTTTATTAGTCTTGCATCCATAGGTGGTAGTTGGAGAATCCACTAAACTCACAAAAGCAACACAACTGAATAAAGCAGGCACGGGCAACATCCGCGTCTGCTTTATTGTTGTGATTACACAATAAAGCATAAGGGTGTGTAAATATTCTGTCACTTTTTTGTCTGAACCAGGATTTTCAGGATTATTAGGATTTTCAAATCAACGGTATGAATGCCATTTAGGCATTCCCCGGGATAAGAGGCATCTTCTCGTATTTTATTCTTCTGAAAAGTCAACATTCTATGGTTCAGTTAATCGGGGGAGGCTTATCCTGGTGATTGTCTGAACCAGAACTTTACACACATCTGAAAGATGGGTGTGTAAAATTATTGACCCTTTTTTGTCAGAATCTCGGATTATCGCGGATGACACGGAGCACTCCGCTGGAGTGCAGCCCGTTGACAATCCTTTTTCTTATAGACATATTGCTCCGCTGGAGCAAGGGTTCCGCGATGCTTTTTCTTAAGTAACAAAAACTTTACATGCCCTCCGTGGGGTGTGTAAAGTTTTTGTCACTAAAAATAGAAAACGGGCGTGTAAACTTCTTGCCACTTGTGGATAGTCAAGACTAAAAAAGTAAGTCGGGTAGAGCGAAGCGAAACACATAAATCAACGATGTGAATGCGCCCATTGCATTTAGTTTTCTCCCTACCCCATCCATCTTGATATATCTAATGCAGAATACCAAACGCGTATTCTGCCACATTCATCCTTGATTGTACTTCTTACTCCAACTCCATTCATCCTACATTTTGCGCCTCTTTGTAGCACATTCTGTTAGATTGTGCTTCTTCTTCCCATCCCATTCATCCATCATTACCCTTCACCCTACCCCATCCATCTTGATATATCTAATGCAGAATACCAAACGCGTATTCTGCCACATTCATCCTTGATTGTGCTTCTTTCTTCCACCCTTCCATCCTTCCCTCTTCTTTTCTTCCAACCTTCCTCCCATCCCATTCATCCATCATTACCCTTCACCCTACCCCATCCATCTTGATATATCTAATGCAGAATACCAAACGCGTATTCTGCCACATTCATCCTTGATTGTGCTTCTTTCTTCCCCCCATACAACCCTCTAACCTTCCACCCTTCCACCCTTCCATCCTCTTCAATCCTTCCCTCTTCTTTTCTTCCAACCTTCCTCCCATCCCATTCATCCCTCATTCCCCTTCTCCCTACCCCATCCATCTTGATACTGCCGTAGCACATTCTGTTAGATTGTGCTTCTTTCTTCCACCCATACAACCCTCTAACCTTCCACCCTTCCACCCTTCCACCCTTCCACCCTTCCACCCTTCCACCCTTCCACCCTTCCACCCTTCCATCCTTCCCTCTTCTTTTCTTCCAACCTTTGACTTGTTTGAGCTCACGATGAAGTTGCTCAATCTTCCAACGCGCGCGACATTCTTAATGATCCAGTATTCGTGTATAATAGAATAGTATACACCATTTTATATAAATGCATAAGTTCTGTTCATGTTAGGTCATAATAAACTATATTAATTATATAGTAAGAAACTTATTGCTTAAAATTATTAAAAATACTATAATTAAACTATTCTGAGATGTGTGTTTAAAGTTTAGAATAGCGTATATAATACCATTTAAATTATATATTTTCCCTTTTTATATATTTTGATTTCTGCTATACTTTTTTTAATTCTACAAATTAGAGGTTAGAAATCAATGAACATCAAACCCCCAGAGATTACAGAAAGTGTTTCAGAGTTGAAGCGTTTGATAAGAAAATCACCAAAAGGTTTTCACAAGCAAAGACTTACAATGCTATATCTATATCGGAGCGGCCAGGTAAAAACTCGTAAAGAAGCAGCAGAGATGATAGGTGTCCACCGAAAAACGGTTGGAAAATGGTTATCAACTTATGCCTCCGCAGGACTTAATGGTCTTTTGGAACGAGATTATTCCTCTGGACGTCCTCATCAACTCACTAAAGAACAACAAGAACTTTTGCGTGAGAAACTCCAAGACCCGGAAGGTTTCTCAAGTTATCACCAGATTACAGATTATATTGAAGAGACATTTGGTGTCAAAATGAACTATCATGCTGTTTATGCTTTAGTCCACTATAAATGGAATGCCAAACTCAAGGTGCCCCGCAAAAGTCACGAAAAAAAAAACGAAAAAGCGTGTGATGAGTTCAAGCTAAACTTCGAAGAAACAATCAAGACTGCCATTTCAGAGAAAGTTTCTTCTTTTGAAACGATCCGGATCTTTTGCCAAGATGAGACAAGATTTGGTCTATTGCCTGCTTCATATCGGCGTATTACCTTGCCCGGTATCAAACCGATTACTAAGGTCAGTTATACTTATGAGAACTTTTATCTATATGGTGCTGTAGAACCGATAACAGGACAAAGTTTCTTTCTTGAGATGCCTTTGCTCAATGGTTCTTGTTTCCAAGTATTCCTTGATGAGTTTGCTAAAGTTTATCATTCATCTCTAAATGTCCTTGTTTTTGATAATGGGCGTTTTCATCACGGGAAATCTCTACAAATACCTGATAATGTCATTTTGGTTTTTCTACCACCTTATAGTCCTGAACTGAACCCTATAGAAAGACTTTGGCAAGACACAAAAGCAAAGTTATTTGAAAATGTCTTCACAGCCATAATAGAAATGCAGAACAAACTTACCGAAATATTGAAAAAATATACGGAAACCACTATTGCAAGTATAACAAATACCGATTATATAACAAAAGTGGCAAATGGAATATAATTTAATACAAATGGTATAATTTAGTATATATCTATAGTTATGCGTTGATTTATGATTTGCAGCTGAATTAATGGGTATAATTTTATTTTCATATTAAGACTATTCAAGAATTACATACTTCCCTCGGGATGTATGAGTTCTACTAATGCTTAGTCAAGTGCTAATTGATGGGGTTGAAAGGGTCGGGAATCGGAGTTCCCTCCTACCACAAGCAACCCATCGGTAGGAGCGATCTCCGAATCGCGACCTACAATAATATGTTGACAAAGCACTAATGCAGAATATCAAACGCGTATTCTGCCGAATCCTGTGAAAATAGGTAAAATTTGGTCATTTTGCGTAAGTCCTGATGAAAAACAAAGTTTATTTGATTGTTCTTTTTTTGATACTTCTGTTTCAACCGCTGAACACCTTCGCCCAAGATTATGCAACCTGGGGACTCCCAGAAGGTGCAAAAGCAAGACTTGGCAAAGGTGGGATAAATGATATAACGTGCACACAAGATGGAGCACTGCTTGCTATAGCGAGTAAAATCGGTATATGGATTTATGATTTCCAGACAGGCGAAGAACTTGCTCAGTTCACTGAGCATACGGGTCGTATCAATTATGTATCATTCAGTCCCGATGGTCAAACCCTTGCAAGTGACAGTTCTGACAACAACTTGCGTCTATGGAATGTGTCTACAAGGACAGAAATTGGCAGACTTGAAGGACACACTGCTGCTGTCAGTAGTGTTGTTTTCAGTCCTGATGGACGCACCCTCGCCAGTAGGGGTGATGATAACACGCTGCGACTATGGGATGTGGATACACAAACGCAAATATACACGCTTGAGGAATATACCGGGACGGTAGAGAGTATATCGTTCAGTCCAGATGGTCAGATACTTGCAATGGGTGGTAAGGACGACATGGTGCGTCTATGGGATGTTGCTATGCGGGCAGAAATAGGCAGGCTTGAGGGACATGCCGGTTATGTCAGTAGTGTATCATTTAGTTCCGATGGAAAAACATTGGCAAGTGGGAGTCATGACAACACCGTGCGTCTATGGGATATGGATACATGGACAGAAATGGGAATACTTGAAGGACATACCAGAGACATCAGCAGTGTATCATTCAGTCCCGATGGGAAAACAATCGCAAGTGGAGGTAATGACGGCTATGTGCGTCTATGGGATGTTGCTACACGGACAGAAATACGCAGAATTCAGGGGGGGTTCAATATCAATGGTATATCGTTTAGTCCCAATGGTCAGACAATCGCCTATATGTTTGCGTATTATAACGGACGTTTCTGGGATGTAAATACACAGAGACATACATACAGATATACCACCATCACAGATTATCATACATGGGAGAGACTTACATGGGCATGGGAGAGACATACATGGGAGGTCGTGTGGGTTGTTTCTGCACAAATAGAAAAAAAGGGGTGGGATACTTTCCGCTCCATACTTGAGCAGCATCATACTTCCGAGTCTGTCAGGAACGTATCGTTTAGTCCGGATGGAAAAACAATCGTGAGTGGGAATGCCCATCCTGTTGCGAGTCGTCTCGCTGGTGGCAGCTTTCTGTGGGATGTTGCTACGCAGACAAAAATAGGTACACTTGACACAAGTCGGGTCAATAGTGTTTCGTTCAGTCCAGATGGTAAAACAATCGCAAGTATGAGTAACTTTATGGGGAGTACCGCTGGCATCACGTCTTTGTGGGATGTTGCTACGCAGACAAGAATAGGTACACTTGATACCGGTTGGGTCAATAATGTTGTTTTCAGTCCTGATGGACGTACGCTCGCCATCGCCGGTGGGTATCCTATCAATTACCTCATTGATGGACCGGTGAGTCTGTGGGATGTGGATACGCAGACAGAAATAGGCAGACATTGGGAACATTTCGGTTGGGTCAATAGTGTCTCATTCAGTCCTGATGGACGCACCCTCGCAAGTGCGGGGAGTATTGACAGCACTATACGTCTGTGGGATGTGGATACATGGACAGAAATCGCGATACTTCGAGGGCATACCGGTTGGATCAATAGTGTTTCGTTTAGTCCGGATGGCAAAACAGTCGTCAGCGGAAGTAATGACCGCACTGTGCGTTTATGGGATGTGGATACGCAGACAGAAATAAGCAGACTTGAGGGACATACCGAAAATGTCAATAGTGTTGTTTTCAGTCCAGATGGTCATATCCTCGCCAGTGGAAGTGATGACAACACGGTGCGTTTGTGGGACGCGCGGGTAGAAATAGGCAGACTTGAAGGCCATATCGATGCTGTTAATAGTGTTGTTTTCAGTCCGGATGGGCGCATTCTCGCCAGTGGAAGTGATGACAGCACGGTGTTGTTGTGGGACATTGCAGAGATTGAAGCGACCTCGCTTCTTCTGGGTGGTTCTCTCACAGCAAAGATAGACCCCGGCAATGATGTAGATTACTTCAATGTCCAAATAGAGGAGTTTGGTCAACTCACACTTTGGACAACAACGACAGACCCCCTTGATACGATAGGTACATTGCAAGATAGTGAAGGCATCACATTAGCAACCAATGCCGATAAAAACATGGATACAGAATTAAATTTCAGAATAGAACAGTATATGTATCCGGGAACATATTACATTAAAGTGCAAAGTTATGAGTATAAGACTGGTGACTATACCATTTACGCGGCGTTTGCACCTGCGAAGGATGTCAACGGTGATGGTGTCGTGAGTGTGATAGATTTAGTATTAGTTGCCGAGAACCTTGGGATATCTGATGCAACCCCTGCACAGGGGGATGTCAACGGTGATGGTGAAGTTAACCGTGAAGATGTCATTATAGTTTTAGACGCACTTGATGCGGCAGCTGCAGCACCTGCTTCCGTGTCCACAACCGAAAGTCTTCAACGATGGATTGACCAAGCGAAGCAACTCAAGTGGACAGATGCGCGTTTTCAAAAAGGAATTGCTATGCTGCAAAATCTCCTAAAGACACTGAGAAAGACAGAAACGGTGCCGAAAACAACGGCACTCTTGGCAAACTATCCAAATCCGTTCAATCCTGAAACTTGGATACCTTATCAGCTCGCGAATCACGCAGAAGTAACGCTGAAGATTTATGCTACGGATGGTAAGTTAGTTCGGCTGCTGGACTTGGGACATCAAGATGTTGGTATCTATCATAGCCGAACTCGTGCTGCGTATTGGGATGGCAAGAATGCCAAAGGCAGAGGCATTCAATTGTCGATGTTTGCTCCCAGAAGAGTTAATGCTTCTTCAGGTCTTGCTGCAAAATATCGGAACGCATAAGCTATTTCTGTGTTTCCAGAAGTGCGCAATAGACTAATGGTTGCATTTCGTAATGCACTCATCACTTGAGGTATGTTGCCACACCGGACTTGAGATGCGTCCTCATCATAGAGCACATCCCGCGTGCGGTGAGATAGGTTCTCTATTGCCCAATGCCCACGACGGATCCTTAAAATCCGTTCTGCTGTCCCCTGCTCAGGTGGTAAGCTTGTTATGCCATATTGTGTCATAGTCTTTTTTTTCCCATTTCGAGTGTTTTCCCGTTCTGCCTTATATTGATAAACTTGTGCCAGCCCCGGCCACGTCACATATTCTGTATCAACCAGGATTGTGCTTGTCGTCATCGTGCGCGTTTGGAGCCAACCATTACCTTTTTCAATAGTAGTGCAAGTATCTGTATGTGCACCGAGATCCTTATGTATCTGTTCAAATGTTTTTGTGTGATGGGGTGCTGTATGGGTGTCCGATTGTCCGAGTTCAAAAACGGAGCGAATATCTTCTGATAGGTTGGGTTGGTTGTTTTTCACAGGCATAACATAATCCGCATCTGCATCACATAAGTCTTGACAGAACGAGCGTTGTGTAAGAAGCGCATCTGTTGTCACCACTTTTCCTGCGACATCAAACGCTTCAAGGATGCGTGAAGCAATAGGAATTTCATTTGTTTTGTCAGACACGGAGTGCTGTGTGAGTGTGATACCGAGTTGATGTGTCACAGCAGATAACAAATGTGTGATTTGAGCATCTTGAGCGAGACTTCCGCGTAAGACTTTACCATCTATCGCTACCGCATCCTTATCCATTGTGTCAGGTAATGCCTCTAACACACCGGAGGCCCACTCACTCAATGTTTTTTCCAAAGCGTCTATGTCAAGGTCTTTGAAACAATAGTGCAGTGTTGAAGCACAAGGTGTTTTTGTGTGTGTGAACCCAAGTGCTTTGGCTAAATCAGGATGATAGGTGCGTCCCCATTGTGCGATAGCACTATAACTCCGGTACCCGCACAGCATAGCCACCACCGCAAGCCCTAAAATAGCCGATAATGGATGCCGCTTACCGCGTGCCTTGCGAGAATCTTGAATATCTGATAACATATCAAGCAGATGGCGAGATTTTTTTTCTGTCATTATTCACCTCATAAAACTTAAGTTAAATTCTTTTAAGGTGAAGTATATCAGATATAGCGTACAAAGTCACGCTATATCTGATATAATCTAATCTTATTTCGACAATTGAATGACTCTGATGCCAAAGGTGAACGCGTTGCAAGTGGAATCTATTTTTATACACTAACTACGGGTCATTATACATCAACTCGGAAAATGTTAATACAGAAGTAGGTTTGTTGTTTATTTCGTTTAGATGAGAACCAACTTGATATGGAGAAACAGTTCAATGCATGAAACTCTCGTTAGAAAGCAAATATTAGTCCTTTGGATGATCACGTTTTTCTTAATGAACCTATTTTCAGGGCAGACGATTGCTGAATCAGAAACGACTACATATCACTGGCAAAAAGATGAAATACCTTCAGGTCAAGAAACAGTCTTTGTACCAAAACCAATAAAGGTGGAAATCGCAAATACAGGCATAACAACGT
The DNA here is from genome assembly GCA_965205065.1 of Candidatus Poribacteria bacterium. Lineage (GTDB taxonomy): Bacteria > Poribacteria > WGA-4E > WGA-4E > WGA-3G > MSPOR6. The sequence goes on from CBDBFT010000001.1 coordinate 2,709,724, forward strand.
CTATATCAGATAGTGCAAGTATGGAATTAGCAAGGTTCTATAGAGTGTATTTATCGCCAGAATGGGATGAGAATAAGGCATATCTGCTGCTACAGACATTAGGTGATATGAGGGATAGGTGGGGTCTTAATCCTTCATCTCGGAGAAATCCAAGTTATTGGATATTAAGTGATGCACATGTGGGACAGGACATTGACCTGGGTCCCGGTGTGGAAGCCGGTAGCCTTCGGACGATAACAATTGCTTCAGAGGCTTTCACTTATGCACATCCGTTTGTTGCAAAAATAGATGGCATTCGAGGGCGATATTTTTCCAAGCGACTTTGGCGAGCCGTTCTCAGATTTGCTACATACATACCCGGAATGGGAATCCAGCACCAGGCGATAGACCACCTGCTGCTGAATAACTATGGTGTTACGGTGCATGTTCCCGACTACGAAGCTTTAACAGGGGAACCTGCAGGTATGTTTGACAAATTTACTTACGAGGAAATCATGGGGATCATGGTCATGTTTGAAGAATATCCATCCGGCATGCATGTAACGCAAGGATTGAAATACCTTATCAGACGTGCACCCGATCCGTTTGTTGAATACGTCGCACGCGCGAATATAGGGAAAGGTTATATAGAGTTTACCGACAAAGCTTTTGTTGATGGGATCTCACACGACACACAACGGCTCATTCTCCATGAAAAAGCACACTTCTTGTGGGATTATTTATTTGAGGAACAACTCAAAGCAGACTGGATAGAACTGGGTGGGTGGTATTATGAAGATGGAAGGTGGAAGACAACCAATCAGACCGAGTTTGTATCCGACTATGCACATGGCGTAAATCCAAATGAAGATATGGCAGAAAGTATCGCTTACTATATCGTCACCCCGGATAAACTTAGGTCAAGATCGCCTGCCAAGTATGAGTTCATACAGAACAGGATTATGCACGGCACACGTTATATATCTACGATACGCGAAGATCTCACCTTTGTTGTCTATAATTTATATCCCGATTATGTATACCCAGGAGAAGTCGTCCGAGTGGATGTGACAGTGAGAGGTGATCCAGAAGGGAAAAAAATTGTTGAGATTCAAATAGAAACCCATACGGAAAACGAATTGGATTACTCAACAGGGGGACGGGTGTTCTTCAGATTGTTGAATGAGGATGGTAAGTCGTTGAATGAAAATAGTAAGCGCGAAAGATACTTCTATGCTCAATTAAGGCCTGTTAATGCAGAGGGTAATCCTTGGGGGGTAGATGCAGAGGGTAATTATTTCAGTCTGAACCAGAGTAATATATTGCACGGGCATGCACATGTTCCTTCGTATTACGCTAAAGGGAATTACACAATCACACAAGTGTATACTTACGATGCGAATAGACTCACAAGATATAATTCAGGTGTCTTTGGTTTGCAAGTCTATATCAATAACATATACGAAGACTTATACCCACCGGAATATGTGCCGAATTCCGCAAAGTTGTCAGTTGCAGACGCTTACGACGATAAAAACGAACATTTTTACGTCGTAACTGCAACATGGCAAGTAAAAGAGGATAGGACACTCAGCGGGTATGCTTATATACTACCAGAAGAAGACAATTCTATTGTCGGTCACTTAGCACACGGCCATGGGTTCCTAAGTGATGCATCTATAGTCAAACGTGAGGGAGATATTTGGACATTGAGATCAATTTTTCTCATCCCGCATTATATGCCCAGTGGGGATCGTCAATTAAGGACTCTCCATTTTGAGGATAAGATAGATCAGGTATATGTGAACTTCCCTATGGTTGATGAACAGATACAACAAGTAAAAATAGAAACGAAAAACCCGGATACGACGCCACCGACACTTGATGTTAACAGGATCACTGTTAATGCCGTACCCACAAATCCTGAAAATCCCAATGGTGAGACTGACGTAAAAGTAGAGTGTTACATAAAGGACGATATTAGTGGATATGAAAAAGGGGTTGTCTTTATCAGAGACCCGTTGGGAGGTGAACGACGATTTCCTTATGCTCTTTATGGTCCATATAGGTTTCGGGGTGGGCCCGGGCTTAATATATATTTTCAAGATGACCCAACTGTTTATCGAAAATATATTGCATCAATTACATTACCGGAAGGTAGTGCTCCCGGTATTTGGGGTGTTATCGGCATATCGGTTACTGACAAAGCGGGGAATACCATATACAATGATTTTACTGAAATCACGCGCTTTGAGGTAATTGAAGCACAAGCAGCCCCCACCGTCCAGGTTACCTTACCCGACAAAGACGCACTGCTGGCGAACTTTCCCAACCCGTTCAATCCAGAGACGTGGATACCCTATCAACTCGCGAATCCCGCAGATGTCAGTATCTCTATTTATGCTACGAACGGAAAGGTTATCCGAACACTAAAACTTGGGAATATGCCAGCAGGGACGTATCAAAGTCGCAGTCGCGCTGCACATTGGGATGGTAAAAACGCTGTCGGTGAACCTGTGGCAAGTGGTTTATATTTCTACACACTCACCGCAGGCGGTTTTTCTGCAACACGCAAAATGTTGATATTGAAGTAATTGTCTGAACCAGGATTTACAGGATTGACCAGGATTGTCAAGATAAGAATCTGTATCATCAAGATAAACTGAAATGTCAACTTTTTCTATTGTCCTGTTGGTACCAATCGCTTATCCTGGAAATCCTGGTTCAGATTTTAGGATTAGTGAAGCGTTAAACTAAATAATCCTGCTATACTTGATATAATATATTGACGTGAATCAAAAATTATGTTAATATTATAGAGTAAAATGTCTGCACTGTGTTGGACATTAATTCATGGATTGTTGTTTGCAGCGACACAATTGTATTGGAGGAAAAATGAGAAAAAGATTAGATTGCTTTGCGTGCTTAGGTGTTTTTTTATTGGTTTTCTCTCTTGTATTCACGTTCCAAATTGAAGCGGAGATTGAGAGTGGGACTGCTATAGGCATTTGGCTTCTTGATGAAGGTAGTGGCGTAACCATTAACGATAGTTCTGGAAATAAGAATCATGGTGAGTTAACGGGTGGAAAATGGGTTGATGGTCCCTCTGGACCCGCATTGAGTTTGAATGGTGTAGATGACCGAGTGATCGTTCCAGATTCCGACAGTTTATATGCTGACAAAGCCTGGACAATTACCGCTTGGGTTAATGTGAATGGTGCTGAGAGTAGTTATGGACATATAATTGGTAAGAGAGATGATACTGCTGGAACAGCTAACTATGCGTTTCGTACAAATGCTGGTGGTAGTGGTTGGGAAGCATATTTTAGATTGAACGGTTGGCAAGGTGCATGGAACCAAGGAAGTGTGAAGAAAAATCAGTGGGTGTATATGACAGCTACTTATGACGGAACGAACACCATCACAATTTACGAAAATGGTTCACAAATTGGTGCTGTAAACGTTAGTGGACCTGCTCCTCGTGGAAAAGCGGATGTTCATATTGGTGGTTGGACAAACAACACTTCTGAAACATTAAATGGCATGCTTTATGATGTTGCTATTCTTAATGTTGCATTATCCGAAGATGATATAAATGATCTAATGGATAAGGGCATCAGAACACTACTACCTGTAGAACCTGCTGGCAAACTTGCAACAACTTGGGGTACTCTTAAAGTTAGATAAACTCCTTTATGAACGCAATTGGCACAAAACCGGTTCGGTTAGGAAACCGAACCTACCGATCTGGATTTATAGCGTAATTCTCTCTAAATTGACGCTTATGGTTCGGTTTCCTAACCGATGCAGAATACCAAATGCGTATTCTGCCGGTTTTGTGCTGATGATTTAGGGTTGACACTTAAAACGATAAATTACCCGTTCACCGCATCACAGCCAATTTCCTCAAAATAGTATGCGTTTCACCTTTTACTTCCACAGTAATCTGACAGACATATATCCCAGCGGAAACTGCTAAACCATACGCAGTCTGCTGATTCCACCATGTGCGCCATATACGATTGTCAATTCTATCAGAAACGCCATCTATCCTTTTTATCAAACTCCCCTTCACATCAAACACATTAACGCGCATATCCGTTATCTCCAGATTACCTTCAACCCGAAATTCGGTCTGATTGCTGACTCTAACAGGGTTCGGATAAATATTTACATCCTTCCAGACAAAAACTTCATCCAGCACAACGGATCGTCTGACAGAATTTGCGCCTAAGGGAAAAAGGGCAATGACAATCAGGTTATTTTCCCCAGGAGACAATGGGACACTCGCAGTGTATGTCTGTTTCTCTTTATCTAACTTTGCAACGACTTTACTCGGATGAAATACAATTTCTATCGGATAGTCAGCCTTGTAAGTGCCGGTGACTTGAACCGGATTCTGTTTGACGAGAGGAGGTAATTCAACCGTAATTTGTGGTAACGCACGGTCTGCTTGAAACATATTGGTAAGTAAGTTGTCAATCGTTACTAAGACTAATTGCGTCACTTTGCTGACTAAACTAAAGTTAACTTTGTCAACAGTATCTTTAAAGGTGTGATAATAAGGATTTGCATCGTAATTCTGTGAATCACGCCACGGTGTTGAACTTTCGATCAATGTAACGGCTGGATAACCTACATCCCAAAAAGATTTGTGTGACGAAATATCAATAAATTCATCTTGTGTCCTTCTAATTTTTAGTCCGATTTCATACCATGAGTTAGATATTGTCAATGCCCGACTGATCCAAGCGGAATTTCTATTTGTAATCACCTCTACCAGTTCACTTCTCCAGTTGAAACCAATCATATCTAAGTTGATAACAGCTGTTATCCTTCCTGAAGTCGCAAAATGTGTATCGGTTATCTTATTACGACTTGTATCACCAGATCTGTTGCCAGAATTGATAGCATTCTGAATGAAATTACGGCTGCCTTGAAAATCGAGTTCCTCACCCCCAAGAGCAACGAAAATCAGATCGTGGTCGTATTCATATTGGCTTAAGATATTAGCAATTTCCAGCAATGCAGCAATACCTGTGCCGTTCTTATTTGCACCTGGTGCTTCGGATGATAGCGGATTCCAATCCGGTTCACGGACAGCGTGGGTGTCGTAATGGGCACAGATGATAAATGCGCGATCACTGATAGAGGTCTGTTTTTTTGGCAGCATAGCGATCACATTCCGTATACCCCCCACGTTCTGTTCAGTCATACGCAAACGTTCCGATCTACTTAGCATCCTCTTGATATAATTTACAGCAGTGTCTGTTGCGTCCCGATGGTGTGCACTTCGGGTGTTGTACGCTTCTTTAGCAAGATTAAAAGCGACATTCTCCTGCAAAGAAGTAACATGTGTAACTAAGGCGTCTTTCTGCACTTTGGATAATAGATCCTCACCTCGATCTGCCGAAGCAGTAAACAGAAAATAGAATAAGAACAGTATAACCATCAAGGTTATCACGTTGTTATGATGAGGATATGTTTTTCTTGATTGTCTTGACATTTGAAGGAAAAATTGTTATTATGTTGATACTAAGGAATTCAGGAACGGTTTCTTGAGAATGGAGAACTTTTGTCCGCAATACCATCACATCTTGATTCTATCAGTTATTTTGAGAGATTGCAAACAAAGATTTGGAGATCAATATGCCTGCCAATCTACCACCGACCTACTATAAACTAAAACATCAGCATGAATCGGCAAAGTCAGATGAGGAACGACTCGATCTATTAGAAGAGATGTTGAGTATTGTACCGAAACACAAAGGGACTGAGAAGGTCGTCTCCGATTTACGAAAACGTATTGCTGTTTTGAAGAAAGGTGCTTCAGGTAATGTTAGAGGGCAGGCAGGAAAGAGTAGCGGTAGAAAAGGCTATAGCGAACATATACCAAAACAGGGAGCTGGACAGATCGTCATGTTCGGTCCACCTAATAGTGGTAAATCACACATTCTGGCAAAGTATACAAAGGCAAAATCGGAAGCATCTCCAACACCATATACCACCACAGTACCAGTCGTCGGCATGTTACAATATGAGAATATACAGTTCCAACTTATTGACACCCCTTCAATTATGCAGGATTTCATTGCATCTAAGGTATTGACACTCCTTAGAAATTGCGATCTCTGTTTAACCATTATCAGTTTAGCAAGTGATAGTCTATTAGACGAATTGGAACTCGTGCTGACGACATTGAATGAACAGAACGGAGATGTAGATGAACCGACCGTACCATTTTTGGTAGCAGCAAATCAGTTGGATACTGTAGGGGCAAGGGACAGATTAGAAATCTTACAAGAGTTTTATGCGGAAAGGTTCACAATCTATCCAGTATCAGCGGAAACAGGTGATGGTATAGATGATCTGTTTAAAGGCATATACGACACACTAAATATCGTCCGGGTCTATCCGAAAGCACCCGGTAAGAAGTTAGAACGAGATGATCCGATTGTACTGCCGAACGGCTCAACTGTGCTTGATGCTGCGATGGGATTACACAAAGATTTTGAGGATTTCAAGCTTGCTCGAATATGGGGTCCAAATTGGCACGATGGACAACCTGTTAGCCGAAATGATGTCATCTATGATGGAGATGTCGTAGAATTTCATCTGTAACAATCACCTTTAACTCAACACATGATAAAATTAAATAAATCTCCCTTTAAATGTCTTGTCTATTCTTGCAGCATACACATGATTATTCTATTGTGTCTATGGTGGTTGAATCCTATTGTTGAAACTCCACTGCCTGATCCCGATCCTATAGTTGGGGATCTTATTGAATTACCTCGACCTGACTTAGTTAAACCACCTAAACCACTTGATGAACCCATTACAACTGAGACTGAACCCACTGTTGAAGTAAAGGTTGAAATACCACATATCCCAAAACCAACGATAAACCTGCAATCGGAATGGAATGTTAGTAACAGTGGTAGTAACAGTAAGGGCGAAACTCATACTGTAAGGGATATACATAAGACCAATACTGGCAAACAGAAACCTGATGGTGTTTCTAAGGACAATTACGCACACAGATCACCTATACATGTTTCCGAGCTACAAAGGATTCGCACAACACCCGAAAGTGTCAATAGAGAAACGTTGTCGTTATCACGGTCAACAGGAGCAGACAGTGCGGATATTCAAGAAGATACCAAAAAAGTAGAATTTGATATAAAGAACACATTAAGTGGTATTTCACCATCCGTGAATGCCCCAAATGTACGGTATATAAACAGGCGGGGTGATGCATTACGTGCAACCAGCATGAGTAATAATTGGGGTGGAAGTCGTAGTTCAGGCGGCACCAAAACTACTGGATCATACATCAAGATGATGAAAGCTATCGCTGATGAACTCATTAAAGCAAACACTTCAGAAAAGGTTGATCTCATACTATTAATTGATGAAACAGCAAGTATGGTTGACAATATACGCGGCATACGTGCATATTTCGATCTGATATTTGACGCTTTTGAAAGAAATAAAATTGATGTTAACTATGGATTAGTGACATTTACAGACAGAACTAAAACGTTTGGATTTACGCATGACTTCGGCAAATTCAATAACTGGTTGTTTAAAATCGATGTAGATCATGGAGGTGACCTTTCAGAAGCGGGATTAGATGCACTCATGGATGCTGTGAATACGTTCAAATTCCGTAAGAATGCACAGCGGCATTTCATCTATGCAAGTGATGCTGCGTTTCATGATGCGGATTACGATGGGAAATCCCGCTATAGCCTGGATGAGGTAATTTCGAGCCTACAAAGGAATGCTGTCAGGGTTGATGTGATTGGACTCGACTATCTCCCAATCAAGCAAATTGCGCTTGCAACAGAAGGTACGTGGAGGGGTATACCGGGGAAAGGTTACCTTGAATATGTTCCACCGATAACACAAACCGAGAAAATGTTGTCAAAATTAGGCACACTTAGCAGTGATGGTAATACGCATGTGTCCGATACGATAAATGTGCACATTAACAATCCACCACGTCCTAAGCAGTTGACACTCACTTGGAAGGTACTGAATCCATTAGGTGAAAGGTGCTACGGTCCCTTTACACAGAAGACAGAGATACCAAATGATAAGTCAACGCTTATTAGATTAAATCCAAAACTTGATCAGGCTTCTTTTCAAACCATACCTGGAACCTACACGGTCATTTATAAACTGGAAAATGATAGAGGACACAAGAGTATTCTAAGGAGAACCATTAAGTATCAATGAAAGAACTGATTTTTGATCACTGCCAACGTCATTACGATGACATCGTCTCACTTCGACGTGATATTCACCAACATCCTGAAATAGGGTTTGAGGTTGAACGTACTGCAGGAATTGTTGCAGATTCACTAAACAGGCTCGGTATTCAGGTTAAGACCGGTATTGGTAAAACCGGCGTTGTCGGAAATCTTGATGTTCCTGGCGCAACAAAACGGATAGCACTACGCGCAGATATGGACGCATTACCCATACAGGAACAGACAGAAGTGCCGTTCAAGTCTAAGTTTGATGGGAAAGCACATCTATGTGGACATGACGCACATACGGCAATGTTAATCGGAACTGCCAGGATATTGACAGACTTTAGAAGTAGCCTCAAAACGAATATCCGTCTGATTTTTCAACCGTGTGAGGAAGTATATCCCGGCGGCGCACAAGCTATGATCAATGATGACGTTTTAAACGATGTGGACGAGATTTATGGGTTCCATGTCTTCCCTCTATATCCTGTCGGTCAATATGCTACATGTAAGGGACCTATGCTTGCACAATCAGATACCTTTGAAATAACTATCACGGGTAAAGGTGGACACGCTGCATTCCCACATCTGACAGTTGATCCTGTGCTATTAGGTGCACAGTTCGTCAATACTGCACAATCTATTGTTTCAAGAAACGTCAACCCTTTAGATTCAGCAGTCATAAGTATCACAGAGTTCCATGCGGGAGATGCTAAGAATGTTATTCCTCCATCAATCACATTAGGGGGAACAGTTCGAACCTTAAACCTGACAGTCCAGCAAAAGATAAAGACACAGTTAGAGAATCTCCTTAAAGGTATAACGACTGCCAACGATGCCAGCTACCGTTTTGATTACCAAGAAGGATGTCCAGTTACATTTAACGATGAACCCTGTGTTGAAAGTGTCCTCTCTTCCGCAAGAACATTAGTGGGTGAAGAGAATACCATCTTCCCTATTTCCCCCATACTCGGGGGTGAGGACTTTGCCTGCTATTCGCAGCAGATACCGGCATGTTTTGTTATGGTCGGTGCAGGTAATGAACAGAAAGGTATCGTAAACATGTGTCATCATCCACAATTTGATATTGATGAAAAATCAATGCTATACGGTACTGCATTGTCAGTGTCTATTGCTCTAAATGGATAACCCTCAAAAAGGTGTAAGATGATTAAGAAACAGTTAAATTACGACGACTTATGTCCGAATACTTTCATACCAGTCCCATTTAGCCCAGCCCTATTTAGATTGTGCATAGTATTAATTGTAATCTGTATAGCGAATACCGGTTTCGCCCAGATTCAATCTAAGAATGGGCAACCTAAGAATGACAACGCCGAATCGAGATTAGAAACAATAAGGGCAGTTCAGAAGGCAAATGACCACTACTATGAAAAACGTTATGCACAAGCAATAGAGGCATATCAGACACTTCTAAAAGGTGATCTCACTGATAGCCAGAAAGGATCTGTACGTCTCATGTTAGGTCAAAGTTATGTCCGACTTAGTAAAGACGTAGAAGCAAAAAAAATCCTAACTGAGATTATCAATGAAGACCCTAATGGCACCTATGCAACTCAGGCTGTCCATCAACTCACGAGTCTTTACAGACAACGTTACCAGATTAAAGAAGCGATTATCTTGACCAAACACTTAGTCAAACAACATCCTGACACTGCTGTTGCTGCTGTCGCCGCTTACCTTAATGCCTACTTTGAATATATGGATGGACAATTTGATGCGGCAATTGAAAGCTTCAAACACTTCTTGAAAAACTACCCAGACTCGATATATACATCAACTGCAATAAACAGTCTGGTCAGATTATACACTGCAAATGAGAAATTCGCTGAAGCAGAAAAACTCATAAATGAACGTATTAAACTTAATCCATCAGATACATCACTCTTAGAGGGATTAGCAGCACTTTATCAACAACAGGGTAAATATCAGAAAGCGTTAGAACTATACAAAAATGTCCTTGAAAAGAATCCTAACAGTGCAACCATTCGTGAAAAACTCGGTTCACTCTATATTGAAATTGGAGAAAAGGAGAAGGCAATCGCAGAATGGGAAAAAATGGTAACAGACGGTTTCAATAGATATCAGCAACTCGGCACTTTATACTTGTCACATAAAATGTATGATGAAGCGATAGAAGCATTTCTCAAGGCAATTCAAGCATACCCAACGTACGGATATCTCTATACACAACTCGCCTTCGCATACAAAATACAAGGAAACATTGATAAAGCTGCGAGGACTTACCTTGAAGGCTTACGGCAGATCGGTACGAGTGCCAGCCAAAGAGAATCGATATGGGAAGCGATGCTCGAAATCTATCAAGGGGAACAGCAGAAACCGCTAAGAGAAAAACTGATCACAGAATATAGTAATGCGCTAAAGACTTCACCAAATAATCTGAACACAGCAATCATATTGGGAGAACTCTATTTCTATGATGGACAGTTTGATGATACACTCAAAACTTACAAACTTGTTCACCGTTTCTTTCCAACAACGATTGAGGCAGCATTGCAAAGACTCGCAAGAATATTAGAGAGAGACAGAGACCCTCAAGCAATAACGTTCTTCACAACGCTGCTGGGACTATCAAGAAACATAAACATCTTGACAAATACACGGTATTCCCTGGCGAAGATATACCAGAATCTTGAGCAATGGGACGAAGCAGCAGCTACCTTGAAGGAACTTAATAAAAACAGTGCAGCATCAATAGAAGGTAAATTGATGCACGCAAAAATCCAATTGTACGGTCTCCACAATCCAAAAGAAGCACAGATAACACTGCAACCATTGTTGACGAAAAGGTTAGACCACAGCCAACACATGCAGGTACAATTGACCCTCGGTGAAATCCATTTATTGTTAGGTAGATATACACTCGCAAGACAAGTACTGACACCTATTGCAGATAGTATAAGTCCTTTTAGTGCTTCAGCCAGAAAGCTCATAGGTGATTCATACCTCTTTGCTACAGAATTTGATCAAGCTCTTAATGAATATAGAAAAGCCTTACTAAGAACACAATCAGATAAACTCACCAACGATGCACTTGAACAGATAGTCCTCATCCAAGCGAACACGGATTATCTGGGTATACCTTTAAGTGATTACGTTAATGCCCTTCAACATTACCGAATAGGTGATGTAAAAACTGCAATTGTCCAGTGTGAAGACACAATCTCACTACATAACAAATCACTGATTGTTGATAACTTGTGGATGCTTCTTGGTGAAATGCACAGATCGCAGAAGTCTTATGGAGATGCCATACATTCCTATCGTCAAGTCGTTACGTTGGAAAGTGCGTTAGCACCCCATGCATTAGCGAACATCGCAGAAATATATCAACAGAAACAGGATTGGACGAATGCCCTTGAAACGTATACAACACTGTTAACTACATTTCCTAACAACACCATCGTTCCACATGCACGGCAGCAGATGGATAACGTCACAAAGCACATTAAAAACACAGGTTCAAACACACCTTGAAAACCGATCATAAGACTCAGTTACATAGATGGGTATCGTCAAAAATACCGATAAGAATAAAGATATTATGCCTTATCTGGCTACTATCCAGTATTCTACTACTACCACCTACCATAGCAGAAATAGCCACTGTTCACTTTATCGACCAAACAGAAGCATCTGGAATTACCTTTCGCCACATAAATGGTGTATCTAAACAGAAGTATATTCCAGAAACTATGGGAGCAGGATGTCTTTTTTTTGACTATAACAACGATAACCTCCTTGACATCTATCTCGTCAACAGTGGTCGTTCTTGTGAAAACATAGACCTTCCGAGACAGGAACCGGACGAGATTAACGCGCTCTATCGTAATAACGGAGATGGGACGTTCACAGATGTAACTGTAGCAGCTGGATTGGATAAGAATGTCGGTTATGGTATGGGGTGTATCTCTGCTGACTACGATAACGATGGTGACTCGGACCTATATCTTACGAACTATGGTGAAAACCAGTTCTATCGCAATAATGGTGATGGAACTTTTACAGATATAACACAGACTGCAGGTGTAGCGGACCCTAATTGGAGTGTGAGTGCATCGTTCGGAGACTATAATCTGGACGGATTTCTTGATCTGTATGTCGCAAACTATCTAAACTATAAGATAGAAACCGCACATCCATGTTCTCTTGAAGGTGTTCACATATATTGCGGTCCACACGAGTTTCCAGGGATATCAGATACACTCTATCGTAACAATGGTGATGGTACATTTACTGATGTAACAACCAAGGCAGGCGTTAGAAACAGTGGTAAAGGATTAGGCGTGATTTTTACAGACTATAATGATGATGGATACCCAGATATCTTAGTCGCTAACGATGCTGTCGCTGACTTTCTCTATAGAAATAATAGAGACGGTTCTTTTACTGACATGGCTATTGCTGCAGGGATCGCATTTAATTCTGAGGGACGTGAAACGGCGAGCATGGGGATCGCTGATGGAGATTATGATAACGACCAAAGAACAGATTTCCTCATCACGAACTTTTCATTAGAGGTTAACAGCCTCTTCAGGAACGAAGGTGATGGCAATTTTACTATGACGACTTATGAGACCGGCATTGCCGAACCCAGTTTTAATAGACTCGGCTTCGGTGCACAATTCCTTGATGCTGACAATGATGGTTACCTGGACCTGTTCGTTGCCAACGGACATGTGTGGGATAATGTGTCTCAAATTACGCCTACACTGTCCTATAGACAGAAAAGTCAGTTCTTCTACAACACGGGAACAGGAAGACTTACGGACAGTTCCGATACGGCAGGGGAATATTTCAAGAACGCAATCGTGGCACGCGGGACTGCGATAGGTGATTATGACAACGACGGTGATGCTGACATATTGGTAACAACTTCCAATAACAGACCTTTTCTATTGCAGAATAACTCGAATACACACAACAATTGGCTGCGAATAAAACTGATAGGTACAAGCACCAACCGAGATGCAATCGGCGCGAAAATAACGGTGAAAACTGAGAACTTAACACAATTCAAAGAGGTGTCTTGTGGGGGCAGCTACGCATCCTGCAGCTCCGGCGTACTACTATTTGGGTTAGGAAAGAACAGCATCGTGAAGTCATTAGAAGTGAAATGGTTAGACGGCAAAGGAACAGAATTGTGCCAGACGATTGAAAATATAGCAACAAATCAGACTATCATAATCGAGGAAACCCGATAATTCTTGATAGAAATTGAGAATAATCTACCCGACCTACAATATTGCACTTGACAAAGTACTACTATGCAGTCCTAAAATCAATTACCGTTTGGCGGTATTCTTCGGGAAGACCGATGTCAAAACGGCGTCCCTTCACCACATACCCAGAAAAACCGTCAGCTTTTCGCAAATCGTCCAAACAGGATGTCAGTTGAAACTCACCTCGTTCACGGAAATTGTGTTCTATGTTCTGTTCAAGAAAACCGAATATCTGCGGTTCAATCACATAGATACCAAACACTGTCAGGAAGCTCTCATCGTTCATACCATCTACATGTAAGTGTTCTCTTGCATAATCTGGGTCAGGTTTCTCGTAAAACTCAGTGACCGACAACATCGACCCCTCCTCTTTCCAGATACCCGTCACACAACCAAAATTTGACAACTCGTCAATTGGAGTCTCTTTTAATCCAACGACACTCTGTCCAACGCGTTCATAAGCATCTAATACCTGCCTTGCACACGAGTTTGGTTCTTCAGACCCGTAGAGATGATCCCCCAACATCAATAGAAAAGGTTCATTACCTACCCACTCCCTTGCGCAGTAAACAGCATGACCGAAACCCTCCTGAACATCTTGTACAACTAAGGTAATACGACCTCCCAATTCAATAAGATAATCACAATATGCCTTATTCTCTTTGCTGAGTTTATTGTAATGTTCAATCCGTGGTGGTGTCTTGAAAAATGATTCAAACAGGTCTATATCCGCTTCCTGAACAATCAAACAGACATCTTCAATACCTGCATTAACAGCTTCTTCAACGATCGCCATAATCGCGGGTTTTGCACGTCCGTTCTGATCAACTATGGGAAACAGTTCCTTCTTCATCGCCTTAGATGCCGGAAAGAGACGCGTGCCAAAACCTGCAGCGGGGATCACTGCTTTTCTAACATGCTTACTCGCTTCTATAACGAGTTTCAGACAGGACATCTTTAAATCCCTTTCAATTATCTCAATTACTCTACTTTGACTCTCTTCATCCTTAACGATAAATTGTGCAGAACCGTCCCCTTGAGACCCCACACCTTTACCCCCCAAAATATAAGGTTGAATCGGCTCATAATTCAGAACTTTATGTAGAACTGGGGCGGTCAATTGCGTAGGACTTGCAGGTATCAGATGTTTGTCAAACGCCTGTTGTGCCTGTGTCATCAGTTTACCGACCGCTTCTGCATCACCTTGACGTAGTGCTTCATAAGCATCTAATGTAATTTCGGCACTGAGTGGTCCCAGAAAGTGTTGAACATTTCGTTGTAGATCATTTTCTGCAAATGGAAAACAGTCATGTAATTGTTTTAATATCAGACGTGTATCTTTACCAGCCCCTAAGTCAACAATCACCATATATAGATTCGTTGATACACTGAATTCCTTCACATCTATAAGGTCGCCATCAAAACGCATCAGGATCGGATGTTGGTAAGCGCATCCTTGGTCCATTCGTCCGCAACGAGATGGGGTAGTCGTTTCTCCTCTGTATGCGTACTCCATTTCTCCGCGTGTCGTCATTTTAAGATCGTATATCCGATTAAATGCCCTTGCAACCATGACGCAAATTGCAGCACTTGAAGATAGTCCTTTTTTTACGGGTAAATCTGTCAGATAGTTATCTATCTCTAAGCCTTGCACGCGATAGTTTGTCAGGATCTGGTATGCGACCCCTGCGGCGTAACTGAAAAACCCGCCTTTTTCCGCCTCTTCAAGTAGGGATGCCGGATCCATAGGTAAGGTATAAGGACCGTGTCTTGTTCCGTCACTAAGACAGGTTTTTAGAATCAGGCTTGTTGGATGGGGTTGAACTTCTGCGTAGACACCTTGGTTAGTGCTTGTGATGAGCGTATAACCCATGTGAAGTTCCGCATTATTCAGGCGGTAACGCGCTGCCCAATCACTGTGTTCACCAAAAAGACATATCCTTCCTGGAACAAATAATTTCATTTTTTTCTGTTCTTTTATACTGTCACGTTTTTAAGATTTTATCAAACTCGTTTTTATGACCGACCCAATACCATGAAATTGTTATTATACAAAACTTGCTTTATATACAACGAGTATTATACAATATCGTCAATTGATTTGTCAATTGCCTTTTCACTTTAACTTCCTCGTTATGGATAATCTCATCATCTAATAACCGTTTTGCCTGATTGAAACCTCTTGTGGTAATTTCCCCTCTATTCCTATTACGAATGATGACAGAAATAATTTCCCCAATACCTTCAAGCAAACAAAACATTTCATCTAAGGAAGTACGAGCAAAAAGACGATTGATAAGGGGCGTTCCTTCTTCTACAATGTACCGTTTGACATCTGCACTTGCATCTAACCAGAAAAAATTCACTCACTCCGCCTTTCTCGCTCTTCAATGATAGCACGACTACCCAGATTATCCTCTGGCTTTACTCCTTCTTCCAATAAAAGCTGCTGAAGTTCCTCAGCGGTGAGGGTTGCAGCATTGGGGTCAGGTTTACCAAGTACATTTTCAAATAAAGGTCTCCATCTCTGATTCTCTGCTCGGACTCTTGCTGATCGCGCTGCTTTACGCTCCTCAGGTGTAAGAGAATTCATCAAGGGAGCTTGAAGTTTTTCTACTTCTTTTTTTACCTCTGCTAAATCCCATTCAAGTTGATCAATTTTTATGAGTAGTTTTGTGATAGGGGGAATCATAAGTTTTCTCCTTTCTTTGTCTATTATGCAAAACAACTTTGAAAATCCGGTCATACAGATCCGTGTACAAACATAAGAGTTGCCTATGGTGGATCAATAAGGATATCTAAGTCAGTTTGAGCGTCTGTTTCAGGATTAAATGTGAGTAATTCTTCATTTCGCGATGCTTTCAGAAGACGTTTGTCGGAACTGATCATAACCAGATCATCTCCATCTGCTTGCAGTCCGTTAGCTGTATCAAGGGCACATTGAAGGATGTAGGCATCAGTGCTATTGATAGAGTAATCATGGATGAATTGCCGGGCAGATTCTTTTTGAGCAATAGCTGCATGCACATTCACCACTTCAACACTATTGACAAATTCTGTTTCAAATTTCTGAATCGCTTGATTGAATTCGGATGAGGTAATCTCGTTTCTGTTTCTATATCTGACGATGACAGAACGAGCTTCGTCCATACTATCAAATAAGCAGATCATTCGCTCATGAGAAATATTAGTAAAGAGATGGTCAATGATCGGGGTGCCTTTTTCTGTCACGTACCTTTTAGCGATAGCATTTGCATCTAACCAGAAATAAATCACGTAGGTTGCTCCTCATTAGCTCAATTCTGATTTTCATCATAAAGAGACCTTAAGAAGTCAAACCCGGCTGCACCGTATAGATTGCAAATACGGTCAGCAACCTCCTTGTGTTCCATGTTATACAACACACGGACAATTCCTTGAATATGTTCCCGATCGTGATACGGATAAATGTTATGTTTTAGCATCCCCAAATAAATGTCCCCCACCTCTGCTGGGGTTTTGGCGGCGTGCGGTAGCAAATCCTCAACGAAAAACGCAGAATCAGTAAGCCCTCTGATGTACTGCGTAGACATTTTTAGCCATTTTAGTACTTCGCCATCTATTGTATCAACGAGTGCTACCCATCCGGATAAACGAGATAAAACTTCTCCATATTTCTCTATATCATCTTTTTGGGAGAGGGATTCATATAAGGCACGCCATGTCGGTCTGACTTTTGCCTTCAGTTCCTCAGGTAAGTTCTCCCTTTTCTTCCAGAAGTAATGTATCAGGGTAGAGAGAAGATTCGGATTATCGCTATTTACCAATTGGCAAATGAGACTCGTTTCATCTTCCAATGTTTCGTATCCCTCCATCCAGCCAAGGCAGATGTCGGAGACAAGTTTTTCCTGAACAACCCGCTCTACTGTTACATCTATTTGTTGGCTATCAAGATAAACAGTAGGTGTTTGTGGTAAAACCGTTGCATCTATCTGTTGACTACAAAAGTCGGATGTTATAGCCTGCACATAGTGTCCATACTCCTTAAAAAGAGAATAGATAGTTTCGGAGAGTGATCTAGAATACAAAAGATATCCCGAGAAGGCCACGTGCCAGTGATACTCATCCTGTTTTGGAAAAATACGATCTATGTTGTCAACTACCCAGTCCTTATCAAGGTATAACAGATATGTCAAGTACGCACCAAGCGTGAAGGAAAATTCAAAAGATTGTTCAACGCTCTTATCCAACCTCCGCGTGAATTCCGCTTTAATAGTTTGTGGCCACCTATCCTCCTGATCGACACCGTTAACACGTGCAAACTGAAGAGCGTAACTTACCATCGCTGAAAATACACTACCTCTATCTGAATTCACGACAGCAGAAGGCAGATCTTGAATAGTAGAAGGTCTCAACCCAACTTTTTCTATAAGAACCAAGAGTATTTTCTCAGCAAGTGGCAAGAGTTTCACATCAAATGCATGCGCGCCATCTCTTGTACCTGATTCTATCAATTCAGCGACTGCAAAAATCCACTCGCTGTGACCGCCATAACGAGTCTCGTGTTGTTCAGCCCAAAACTGTTCTGAGGAAATAAGTTGATTTATGAAATCCAGTAATTTTTCCCAATCAAATTCTCTCTTATCATGCCATGCTTTCAGGATCCCCCGCATTATCCAATATTGATAGAAGTTGCGGACACCTTGAAAAGGTTGTATGTCGTTTACAAACCGTTGGGGATTCAATGCTACATATTCCTCAAGCATTTCCGCTAATCCATCTTCAGTGGGAACTGAGGGGCCAGAAACACCCTTGTCCTTAAAATCGTTTAGCAGTCCAGCGATTTGCGCGTTTGACATATCGGACATCTCTTCGATTGTTGTCGGACTGGTCTGTCCTTCCCAAGCGACTGTCCACACCAAGAGTCCTGGACGCTCAATTTTCGCTGGGTTAATCTGTTTATACTTGTGATAAGCGGCGACAACTTTTTCATTGCCGGTCTCCATGAGTGCTGATAACCATTCTCGCTTTCTGTAAGCCTCCTGTTTGGAGCGAGTTTCGTCATCCTCGGAGGAAATTATGTCTTGTTCAGATTCTATCCACTGGAGGATTTTCTCAATTTCAGGTTCATCAAAAGCGCGACAGTTGGTTTGGAGCAGTCTATAAAGTTCAGGCTTCAGTAAAGTGTCCTCAAGTGGATTGCCTTGCCACTGCCAGAACAACTGTTTCAATTCATCGTAATGGTGCGTGATAGCATGAAGTGCGATCCGTCTGAAGATATCGTGAGTCTTTTGTAATAAGTCTTCTACCGTTTCCGCGATATTCTCGGCTTCGGCACACCGAAGCAGGCTGCAGATGAAATGTACCAATAGTTCGTTATACCCCAAAAGTTTCTCGGCCGGATTGGCTTCAATCCCTTGCAACATCGCAAACTTATCCCCACGCTCAGCAATGAGATTATGTATCTGTTTAAGCGCAATATTCACTGCCGCAATGCCGCATAATTTCAAAATGGCTGGCCCCTGTTTTTCCATTATAGAAAGTATTTTGGGGGCCTGGATCATCACTTCAAGAAATACAAGAGTTAACTCTTTCGCTTCCGCGTTGAGAAACTTGGGGAACAGTGTATGTTCAATTTCGTTCTCTACCAGTAATGGAGGTGCCCATTGCAATGCCCAACCCATAAAAGTTATATGTTGGCGTTTTAACCTTTCAATAGGAAGTGAATCAAGGATTTTGACGAGTCCCAAAACTGTGGATGGATGCATACTTTGTTCTTGGTTATCAGCAATATAGATGATGGTATCATTGATGATTTCCACTAAGGTCTCTGTGGTTTCACTACATGAGTGTTCCTGTGTATGATTAGCGACTTTTTCTGCATACACCAAGGGAGGCCATAGAGTTGGAACGTAGACTCCAGGTTGATCTGGCACTTCATAAAACGGGGGTCTAAATTGTAAATCAAACCAACTTTCCTTTTTCAAGGGTTTCAACCATCCAGGAGATTTAAGATTTTGAAAGAAATGTCTATAGAGGACTTCCGGCTTTAATAGATCGGGTAGAACTCGTACCATATTCTCACTTGGTTCCTTTGTATGAATTATCTTATCCACCCTATTTAGAAGATCTAGATAGCTGCCTACAAGGTATGCCAATAGTTTCTCAAACCTAGGCCAAAGAGCCTCAGACTCTTTACGTAGAACTTTCGCTTTATCATCTCGATTTCTATGTGCTAAAGTCGAAAGGTCTTTAGTAGTCTCTATCCACTGTTCTACTCGCGAGTTAAAATCAGTAACCCCCAAAGCACTCATGATTGAAGCAATATGGTTCTTATGTTCTTTTAGATTCCTCAAATCCTCGCTTTGGAGGGATGTCTTTATCTTACTCTCATCTTGTTTCATTGCTAAAATATCTCTGAAACCACCAGCAATTTCCCGAGCTAGATGACCTAAAAGATAGGAACGGCACTTAAAATCGGTGGTCATTTGTACTCTTAGCCAGTCCCTATAAAAGGCTGCAATTAAAGGAGTCAGAGTTTCCAGATTCTGGTTAATTTCAGATTGCGAAGTTGACAACGTTATATGAGGAGTCAACAGCTCAATTGGTGGATCCTCATCTAGTTTAGCCTTTACTTTCGATAATGAATCTTGCAGGGCGTTAAATGGAGACTGGGCAGCGTTACTATGGAAATCAGGATCAGTTTCGATCAGATACACCAAGAGATTCTCAAAATCAGGCCACACTATTTCAAATTGTTCTTTGTCGCGAGGCACTTCCCACCCCTGGCGGCGATGAGAAAATCCATCGAAACGATCAATGACATTGTTATATATCTTTTCCTCTGGTCCCTTCGGGACTCTGTTCTTCAAACCTCGTAGAATTTCTCTTGCCAAATGTGCTAATAGATGAGCAGTGGTTTCAAATTCATCTGACTTACGGATATACTGCCAATCTATGCAGAAGTCAGCTATTTCAGGATCTATAACTTTCAACAATACGGCGTGTTCTTTGTCAAATCCGTTTTTCATATTTCACCTCTTACAATACTGCTAACAACATATTAACACATCTCAAAGCAGATTTCCACCTAATTTCTGTGCTTCTTTTTCCAAATCACACCGAGATTTTTTGCCGCCGTGAATGCTTGGCTCTGCACAGAGTTTCTCACGAAAACGATGCACCGCATTATGCACATCATCAGACGTGATGCTCAAAACCTCTGTCAGAAACCGTCGATCTAACTCATGACGCACCTCATCTATCATAGGTGTTATCCTCTTAATTGTAAAACTACTAAATAAGGAAAAGTAAGTTTAGACAGAATACCTTGCAACATTTTAATCTTTGTAAATGTAAATGTCAAATCGTTTTGTTCTGTCGGGTGTGTAGAGTTTTTGTCGCTATAGGTGTCAATTTAGTGAAAAACGTTAGTGTGTTGAAACACCTTTCGCCCCTCTGGGGCTTGCTATTGGTTGGATCAATGCGGACTATACACCTTTCGCCTCTCTGAGGCTTTGAAAAATCACATATCAATACCAGCGGCGCGAAAGGTATAGGGGTAAAATCGGTCTTATATCACCTACAACAAGAGGGAATATCCTTAAATTGACGTATAAGGTGGTTGTAGAAGTAGCACAATCAAGGATGAATGTGCTACAAAGAAACGCACAATCTAACAGAATGTGCTACAAAGAAACGCACAATCTAACAGAATGTGCTACAAAGAAACGCACAATCTAGCAGAATGTGCTACAAAGAAACGCACAATCAAGGATGAATGTGCTACAAAGAAACGCACAATCTAACAGAATGTGCTACAAAGAAATGCACAATCTAACAGAATGTGCTACAAAGAAACGCACAATCTAACAGAATGTGCTACAAAGAAATGCACAATCTAACAGAATGTGCTACAAAGAAACGCACAATCTAACAGAATGTGCTACAGCCATAATCAAGATAAATGTTGTGCGGAGAAGGACAATGAAGGATAAACGAATAGGCGCGCTTATTAAGCGCGCCTACTGAGAATTGCGATAGGATATACATTACTCCGCTTTCGGTAAAGTTGGAAGTGTGAGACGGGGACGGTCACCGAAGTCGGGGAGTTGGGGTGGGTTCGCTTCCATCTCCTGTAAGAGTATCTCAATCGCTTTGTCAAGTTGTGGATCACTGTCTGTCAGGTAGTCTTGCGGACGGTAGTCAACTTCTATGTCTGGGTCGGTGCCGTAGTTTTCAACGTTCCAACCGACATCAACGAACCAGAATGAGTATTCGGGTTGCGTTGTTGAACCCCCATCTACAAATCCTTGGTGGGGTGAGATGCCTATAACACCGCCCCAGGTACGTTTACCGATGAGTTTTCCTAACGCCATTAACTTGAAGCAGTGTGAGAAGATGTCGCCATCAGACCCAGCATTTTCATTTGTGACAGTGATCATTGGACCTAAGACTGAGGACGCGGGATACGGATGCGGTGTTCCCCAGCGTGGTATATCATAACCGATACGACGACGGGACAGTTTTTCTAATATCAACTGTGAGACATTTCCGCCACCATTATAACGGACATCAATGAGAAGACCGGGATAACTGACTTCTGTGAGGAAGCCACGATGGAATTCAGAGTATCCGCGTCTTCCCATATCAGGAATGTGAACGTATCCGACTTTTCCATCAGTTTTTTCATGAACATATTTCCGATTCTGTGCTACCCATTCGCGATAGCGTAACTCACCTTCGCCGCCAAGAACTTTAATCGTTACAACTCGTTTTTCACCATCACTGGCATTCTTGAATGTGGCCTGTACCTCTTGTCCACCGAGATTGACTAATAATTCACCTGGTGAGATGTTTTGACTGAGCGGCTGTCCACCAATAGAGAGTAGGATGTCGCCTTCTTGAACATTGATTCCAGGGGCATTGAGTGGTGAATCTCTGCGTTCATTCCAAGTATCGCCACGGACGATGTGGGTGATACGGTACCCGTTGTTTTCAGTATCGTAGACAAAATCAGCCCCAAGGAATCCTTGACCATAGTTGGGTGAGCTACGGTAGTCACCACCGGATTCATAGGCGTGTGAAGTACCGAGTTCTCCTTGCATTTCCCACATGAGATCGGAAAATTCAGCACGTGTTGCTATGCGTTCAAGTTGCGGCAAATAACGGTGGTAGACGGTTTCCCAGTCAACGTCTGACATATCTTCCGTCCAGAAATAGTCGCGTTGTAGTCTCCACGCTTCACGATACATCTGTTTCCATTCGGCAGTTGGGATGACAGAAGGACGTAGACGGTTCAGGTCTATCCATCCGGTGTGTCGGTTAGAACCCCCTTTATTCTCACCCTTTTGACCGTCATCAGCTTTCTTGCCAGCTTTTACGACTCGAATGCGATTTCCGGTGCGGTATAGAAGGGATTTGTTATCTCCGGAAAGTGTGAAAGATGCGACATCTGAAATAAGGACTTCTTTTTTCTGTTCCTTGAAATCATAGGCATGTAGTTTACCCTTGGCACTGGAATCATCTTCACCTGGAGTGTTGGTTGCATGTTGAACAGGATATGTTGTGAAGATTGCTTTCCCCTCAACACCTGCAATTTGTCCGTAGCGTCCATGTGAATATGGAAAAGCGACAACGCGTTCTTGAATACCATCCAGTTCAATATTGATGGGTTCTTGCTTTTTCTTGTCCTTCTTCTCTTTAGATTCATCATCTTTCTCATCATTTTTTTCTTCTGTATCCTCGTCGCCATTTTCCTTCTTTTCTTTGTCCTTATCTTCTTCAGGTGCTGGTGTTGCTGGTTTAAACGGGTTCGGCAATTCTTTCTGCAATGTCACCAGTAGTGGACGCGTCGCGATAGGGAAACTCAGCTCAAATTGTAACGCATCACCGACAGGATCAAATTCACGATGAGATAAGAAATAGAGGTATTTTCCATCTGGGTCCCATGCGGGAGCGAAGTCTTGGAATTCTGGTTTGGTTAAATATGTCGTTTCGCCTGTTTCAACATTACAGATTTTGATTGACAATGTTGTCTCTGTTACGGGAAAACTATAGGCGATCCACTTTCCGTCGGGTGACCAAGTTGCGCCTCCTATACGTTTGTATTCGCTTTTATCAAGCACACGTATTTCTGGTGTATCGAGTTCTATATGCAGCAGTTCAAAACGTTGGTTAACGATGAGGAGTTGGTCTTTTAGGTCGTCACCTTTAGGACAGACGGTGATTTGTCTGACATGTCCAATATCGAGTTCGTCAAGTCTACGGACGTCGGTACTGCCATCGCATGTGTGGATTTCTATTGCTTCTTCTCCGCCAGCGTCAGAAAGCACTAAGATGCGTTTACCATCGTTCAACCATCGTGGGGCTCTGTATCGTGTTCCGTTGCGGTCTCCGTGCTGGAGAACTGCACCATCCCAATTTGCCATTGAAAAAAGTTTACCACGTGAAGTTAAGGTAACAGATTTACCGTCTTCAGATGGCATACTATCCTGAAGGTATTGAGAAGCGTTGACGAATTTGCGTTGTCGTTGTATACGCGGACTGCGAAAGTCTATTTCGACTTGGTGGTTCGTGTCGTTTTCAACATCATAGACCCACAAGTCTGCCCCTGCATGATAGACGATGCGGTTGCCATCTGTTTGTGCTGAGCGACTGTAGTATGTTTCTTGATGGGTGTGGCGTTTTATGTCTTCAGTTGATGTAGTGCAGGAGTAGATATTTCCGACACCTTCGTGATCAGAAATAAAGAATATGCGGTCATCAATCCACATCGGTGTGGTAAAGTTGCTATCTTCAACAGGAGTAAAAGGTTGGAAGTCTCCGTCACCTTCGGTGTCAATCCAGAGTTGCCCTGCGGTACCACCTCGGTATCGTTTCCATCGTGCGGGTTCTCGGGTTAATCTACCGAGTATGACGGCACCATTTTTTCCGAAAGAAATGTGGTTAGCGGGTCCGTAGGGTAACTTTTTCGGTTCACCACCATCAGGAGATATGCTCCATATCCATGCGCCGAAAGCTGAGTTGGCACCACTGGAATATAGGATGTTTTCTCCATCTGCATCCCACCCGACAATACTTGCATTACTTCCCTGATATGTAAGTCGTTTTGCCTCTCCTCCGAGTGCGGGCATGACATATACTTCTGCTGGACCTTCCTCACGTCCAGCAAAAGCGAGGTGTTCACCGTTTGGGGATAACTGTGGCGTGCCTGTTGCTCCGAGGTTTGATGTGAGTCTTCGGGCAACACCGCCACTTATTGGGACTGTCCATAGATCATCTTCACACACAAAAACAATTGTTTCTTGAGAAATAGTAGGAAATCGATAGTATCCTGACATTCACACCTCCGGTTTGTATAGAGCTTTATAGGATTAAAGATAGAGACGAGGCACCAAATCACACCGAATTCAGTTGATTTCGGCTGGACCTCGCCTATAGATCTGTTGATATTCCAAGGCATATCTTGGAACAAAGTTTCAATTCATCTGCCAAAAAAAGAAGTATGATTACTGATTTCCTTCTAATTTTGCTTGTTCATCATCAGCATCGGGTCGATTTCCGAGCCATAGTTTTACGGCAGGACTGCTTGCGATGAGGCGATTTCCAACTGATGCGTTGATGACGAATGTATGCGGTCTTGTCTGTTGATTACCGATAAAGGGGTTTCGTCTGATTTCTTGATTGCCACCGGAAATGATCTCAGGTTCAAGTGTTATGGTAGCTTCTGAAGAACCTCTACGGAGAACGGTTGTCTGTCGTTGGAGTCTGACTCCGACAGGTAATCCGACTACAGTAAGGTTCATGTTCTGTCGATTACCTCTACCGCGTTCAACTTTTACCTTTATATCAACGGGTCCATCAGGTGTAACAACCACTTCGTCAGGTATTGTAGACACAATGATAGGTGTTGCTTCTGTAATACTGACGACAATGTTCTTGCGCTGCACAGTCTGGTCGTTGTTCCGTACTTGGAATATTTCTATTGGACTCGCGGTACGTCTAATCTGATGTCCCGATGTTGTCGTAACTGTGCCGACGACTTGGACGACGCTATATGCTAAATCCGCATCTGGTGCTGCAGTTAGGGTTAGATAGCCTTGATTGTTTCCACCTTCAGACAAAATAGCACTCTGACTTGCGGTAATACCAGGGGGTAGATTTTCGACTGAGAGTAGGATGGGTTCAGTAAACCCGACTCGTCGTTGCAAACTAACGTCCAATAGCACTGTTCCACCCCGTCCGATGTTTGGATTATCAGGTGTTACTGATATAGCGAAGTTTGGCGAAGTGGGGCGTATATCTAAATGATAGACGTAGCCGTCCCCCCCTTTACCTGAGATGTCTTCGACTCGGAGTGCGTATACACCGGGTTGTGCGAAACTGTAGTCAATAATTGCGTCTCTTCTTCCGCCTCTTCCGGCATTATTTCTCAAGACTCTGCCTTGATCATTTAATAGTGTTAGTGATGGACTTAAGGGTGAGTTCAGTTTTTCTGCGGATAAATCGATGGAATAACCACCGATGTCAGCGAAGAATCCCCAAGGTCCGTAACCGTTGGTAATCTTGAAGAGTATCTTGTTCATTCCTTTAGTGACAGGTAGTTCAATAACGTCGTCTCCTCGGCGCAATGCCCGGTGCACGTATTTACTAAAGATGAGTTTATCGTTTACCCATATTTTAATAGTGTCGTCAGTACCAATGGACAACAGATATTTCTGGTCACGTTCAGATTTGAAGTATGTTAAAGCATATCCTGTAACGTCATCTTCAGGGACATTGGAGAAAACGCCTTCCCCTCTGCCGTTAGTTCTATACCATTTTATTATCCGTCCGTTCTTGCCTTCATATTCTTTGTCAAAATCAATTGTTTTCTCAACTTCAGGTGGATATACGGTATCAAACCCTTTTTCGTCAGTGTTGTCGAATGGGTGTATAACCCACCAAGGCCCGAGTCGTGATCCCTCTTCAATGGTGAATTGGTAATAGTCCACCTCTCCGGGTTTAGATATTCGTCCACTGATAGCCCCTGGTGTTGTAAGTTGTTGTGCGTTTTCGATCTGTTTTGCTATGAGTTGTCCCATTCGGACGACTTCTTCGGCGACGAAGGCGATAATCCTGTCGCGCTGTGTCGGTGTTATGTCTGCGTTCTCTTTTCCTGCCATTCTGGTGATGGTGCTTTCCCACTGTTCCGTTGTGAGTGCGCGGTTATCTGGAGACCTTAGTTCATGGCAGGCTGAGCATTTTGCCTGGAAGATGATTTCGGACTCAGCACTTTTTGCCTGTTTTCCACCTTCTTCATCTGTTTCTGTTGCATCGTCATTCGCAGCATTTTTTACGAGACGTTCAGTATCTTCAGGAAACTCATTTGCAACGAACGGGAATATGCCGTAGGTTGTTCGTATAAGTTTCAGTCCAGGTTGTTCGTTAGTTAGGTCAACTTCCCAGTCAGTTTCTGGCAGGTTTTCTCCGCCGATTTTTGTCTGTATTTTAGTTCCGATTTCTCCACCTGTAGGGTAAATATAGGTGTTATATGGGACAACACCGCTCATCAATCGGTAAACAGAATCTGGATTACCTCGATAAAGTAGGTCTCGAATGCGTAAGAAGTATTTTCCATCTTCAGGGATTGTGAAGTCGATCAGCGGATCAAGGCTGTAGAATCCGTTGCTTCTTGCGAGTTCTGTACCTTGTTCATCAAATAGCGAGATGGTTGGATTGAAGAATTGCTGACTGATTTTGTTATATCGGTATGCTTTTACATTGAAAACGCATCGATCCCCTTTGTGTCCATCAAATGTATAATAGTCTTCATCTCCGCCTGTGTGTATGACACCGTTTATGATGATAGGGAGTTCAATGCTCGTTGCGGAGTCGGGAGTGTTGTTGGTTTCAGTTTCAAAAGTGTCAGGTACATTTGTGATTTCAAAGGGCCATGCGGTGGATGCTCCATTTTTACCGACGATTCGTAGTTCCCGGACGCCGATGGGTGCATCGGGTGCGATAATTAATTCAGCGGTCATCCCGCCACTTGCGCGTGCCGCAGATTTTAGATATTGCGTAATTTTTGTTTGGTCTTGTTTGCTGATTTCAGCACCTTGGTTCTCTACCATGCGTTTGACGACTCTTCCCCATTGTGTTGCTGTCATGGATCTGTTGCTTGGTGAGCGAAGTTCATGGCACTGTCCGCAGTTTGCTTCAAAGATGGGTTTGTTCGTTTCATCTACTTTCCCACCGCCAGCGTTGAGGGTTCCCGTGATACCTGGTGCACCTTCTACAATGAGTTTATATGCGCCATCAAGGTCTGATCCTTGGATTTTTACTTCGACGGTATTTCCGACTTGTGCTCCTGCGGGAAAGAGAGAATTCAATCTGGGTGTAGCTTGTGCCCATAGGTTTAGTGGAGCGGCAAATAAGCATAGAAGCGTGAGATATAGAAAAGGTTTCAAGTTCGGCATGAGATTCTTATTCGGGTCAATTAGATTGTTTTTACTTCCGGACATGATTATTACCTCCATGATTTAATATCTACTCATTGTTTATATTTACTCTTTTTATATTTGCTAAAGGGCACAATATGAACAGTAATTCTCCGAAAAACAGATAAGGTGCTGCGATAAGTTGTTAGAATTCGTGTGTTAACGTGTTTTGTCTGAGATTCCAGATTCGGACTTTTCCATCGCGTCCCCCTGCGGCGACGTGGTTTCCATCAGGACTGATTTTTACGGCATAGACAGCATCTGGTGTATCTTCAAATGTGCGGGGTCTGTTACCGTTACGTATATTCCAGACAATCACTCTCTTGTCGGCTCCCCCCGATACGATGACTTCATTTCCCCTCCAAATGCCGGTATCTACGGTATAGACAGGTCCCTGATGTCCGTTGAATTGTCTGACAGGTGTGCCGCGTGTAACCCCGTTCCTGTTCTGTGTCACTCTCCAAGTTCGGACGACATTATCAGCTGCACCGGACACGATGACGTTTTCTCGAGGAGCGTAAGCGAGTGAATATACTGCATCATCATTTCCATCGAAGCTGACAAGCACCGTATAAGTTTCAGGGTCCCACACCTTTAGAGTTTTATCTTCACTGCCGGTGACAAAGTAGTTGCCGTCTGGATGATACAGTGTAGAAAGGACTCTCCCGACGTGTTGTGTCAACCATTTTGCTTGTTCATCAATTGGTTGAGCATCGTCAAGTTCTTTTAAGTCAATAACAGCACTAAATTCGTCCATACTTGCGGTAAGTAATTTTGCGTTATCTGGACTGAGAGCGATAGATTCAATAGTGTCAGCGTGTATCTCAAAGGTCTTTATGAGTTCTTCTGCTTCAACATCCCACAAAAGTATTTCGCCGCTTTGGGCTGCACGTCCTCCTCCTGCATACAACATCTTACCGTCAGGGGTGAACTTTATACATCTAACTCTCCCCGCATGGGGTTCATAAGCTCGTATCATTCTCTGCGTTTCTAATTCCCAGAGTTCTACCCACTGATATTTTCCGACCGCGATTGTTTTTCCATCTGGACTAAATTCAAGTGCCCAGATAGGGGACAAGAGTTCACGTTCTTCTTGTGAATGTTCATCTGGTTGTACGAAATTTGTGAATAACGCGAAGATAAGAATACTGCATAATGGGAGTAGAGCGTAGGTGCGTTTTTTCATGATTTACTCCTCAAGTCATGGCTAAGTTTAAAGAAGATGGTTCCTTGCTGATTGAAGATTGTTGGATTTTGTAGTAGGATGTTACGTGTCGGTATGACATCACTGAGTTCTACGAGTTCAGATTTTCCACGTCTTCAGACAACATACAGAGACAACATACAGACAAGAATTATACGCCAACCTCAGTTAGCAGCATGCAATGTGAGATCAATATTAGTTGATCTCACACTACATTTATTGCGGGTTAATAATATACTTATGGCTACTTATGCCAAGACACCTCGGATGGGTCTTCCGCCGCGTGATAGTACGATGCGAACACCGTCAGGCGATTCAATACTCTGATTGTAATCTATACCGAGGCTCTGATAAATTGTTGCAGACAGGTCTTCAGGTTTGACAGGCGTTTCAGCGGGTTCTATTCCGAATGGGTCGGATGCCCCGACAACCTGTCCACCTTGGACTCCACCCCCTGCTAACATAATTGAGAAGACTCTTGGATGATGATCGCGTCCACCGTTTCTGTTGATGACAGGTGTTCTTCCGAATTCACCCATAGCGAGTATTAATGTGCTGTCAAGTAGTCCCCGTTGGTCGAGGTCACCAATCAACGTAGACATTGAATGGTCAAAATTGTTGAGTTTACCTGGTAGAGAAGAGAAGATGTTGTTGTGGTTATCCCATCCGCCGTTACTGACGGTGACGAAGTTAACCCCAGCTTCAACGAGTCTTCTTGCAAGTAAACAACTTTGTCCGAATGTGCTTCGTGGATATGCGTCCCGTATCTGTTTAGGTTCTTTTGACAAGTCAAATGCGCCGCGTGCGTCTTCTGAACTCATAAGGTTGTAAGCGGATTTGTAGAATTTATCCATTGCTTCAACTTTAGGGTTCCCTGCTTCATATTTTTTGAAAGCGTTATCAACAGCATTTCGCAGGTCTTTTCGTTCCTCAACCCGTTCATAAGAGACACCTCTGGGAGGTTCCAAGTCCCGCACTTTGAAGTTATCGCTTGCGGGGTTTCCATCTGGCGAGAAGGGAGCGAGTGATGCGCCTAAGAATCCGCCTCCTGCGTAAGCGACAGGTGAGGGAATGGCAATATAAGGTGGCAATGCGCTGCGCTGTTCTTTGAGTTTTGCGACGACAGCCCCGTGTCCAGGAACCGCGAAACCGGGTAAAGGTTGATATCCTGTAATCATATAGTGTGTACCCCGTTCATGAGCGGCTTCTGGTGAAGTCATGGATCGGACGATACACAGTTTATCTGCCTGTTTTGCTAATCTCGGCATGTGTTCACTAATCTGAATACCGTTAACATTTGTTGAAATGGGTTTGAATAATCCGCGAATTTCTTCAGGTGCGTTTGGTTTAAGGTCCCACATATCAAGATGACTTGGACCACCGCCTAACCATACAAGAATAACGGATTTTGCTGTGCCTTCTTTGGCTGTCGGTTCAGCTAATGCTTTTAATCGGAAAAAGTCAGTAAGACCGAAGCCGAAAAATCCTAAGACACCAGCTTTAATTAAATCTCTGCGATAAAATCCTTCGCAGTCTGTGTTTGTGCAGTCTTTTTGAGGCATAATTTCCTCCTAAGCTTTGGTTAGCAGTTATTTCCTGGAATCGTACGTCAATTAATTAAACTCTCTTTTACACTAACAAGTTGCATTTTCATGGGAGGGTTTTACCTTAATAAAATGATGTGAGATTCGGAGCGGTAACCCTTCCTAACCGCACTTCACGTTGATAATACTTCAATTATATCTTATTAAATTGGTGATGTCAAGTGAAAAATGTCTATAAATCCAGATTCCTTTAGTTTTAGCGTATTTTGCGATATGTTTTTTGGTAGTTTGTGTTCAAATTCTTGCATAAATGCGTGAGGGACATCATTGCGTTGTATATATTTTGTGAAGCATTTGGCTGCGAATTCTTTGTGATTGTCCTATAAGTTCATATTATTCAAAATTAGGGTGGAAGGGTGGAAGAGGGGAAGGCTGGAAGGACGGAGGTTGGAGTGTTGTATGGGTTGAAGAAAGAAGCACAATCAAGGATGAATGTGGCAGAATACGCGTTTGGTATTCTGCATTAGATATATCAATATGGATGGGGGATGGTGAAGGGGAGTGAGGGATGAAAGGGGTGTGTAAAGTTATTGACATGTATGTTGTCTGAACCATGATTTTCAGGATTATAGGATTTCCAGGTTAATTTGTCCCTTGTGTCCCGCCCGGTAGGTTCGGTTTCCTAACCAATGCAGAATATCAATCGCGTATTCTGTAATAGGTGTTAATTGAGTGAAAAACATTAGTGGGTTTAATACACCTTTCGCCCCTCAGGAAGATTAAATAAATAATCAGGTAATTCTACTGATATGACTCATCGTAGGAGTAAGGTTTCGTAGGGGCGGGGTTTCCCCGCCCGCGTATTACCCAATTAATAACTTAATCTTCATCTGGGGCATGCTATTGGTTGGATCAATGCGGACTATACACCTTTCGCCTCTCTGAGGCTTTGGATAATCACATATCAGCACCCGTTGAATGCCATACGCGCATTCATAGCGTTGATTTCGATGCGGAAGGTGTATAGAAAACATATCCTACGAAAACCTAAGCACCAGCGGTGCAAAAGGTATACAGAAAAGGACAATTTACTGTACTTCCAGTGCCGGTAGTTTCGGTTTCCTAACCGAAACTACCGACCTGAGATTTATAGCGCAATTCCTCTTAAATTGACGCCTATGGTGCGTTTTTATTTTCAATGGGTTTCTCTTTTTATGTGTCAGTGGGTTGGTGTAAAACGTAATCTCCTCATTGATTTTGATAAAGCGGTGCCCATACAATAGCTGCGACGAGACTTCCTCCGATGCATCCGAATAAAGAATAGGTTGTGTTTTGATTTTTGACCTTTTTCTTGTAGGTCTCTGTGTAAAGTAAGATGTATTCGGGTGATTTTCCAATTAATCTGTGTGAAGGGACAATCGGTTCATAGATGGATGCTCCGATGAGTGGTAATGATCCGAGCAGACAGCCGCCGACGATTGCTATAACGAAAGTGCCACCGCCCCATAATAATCGATTATCGTCAGTTTTCGCATCGTATTCAGCGTCTATTTTTGCTTGAAGCACCTGTGAACTTTGTTGTTGTGCTATAGTAAAGATTGGGTGACAGAAAGTGAGTATAACAAGACTTGCGATGCATGCACGGAATGTTGGTTTGATTTTCATGAGGGTATCCTTTTTTATCAGATGAAACTAACAAATATCAAGTGCCAAATGTAGAGTGCGAACCTGTTAAATCAGGAAGGGCACCCAACACTTACCTCTGCAAAAAATAAGTGTATATTCAATTGTAATTACTGTGCTATTGTAGACAATCGTAGTTAAAGTGTCAACAAAAATGGAATTTGGTTTTTCTTGAGTGTACCGACATTAGGGTAATGGGATAGTTATCGTCATTGAATGTGTCAACCTTTTTCATGCCGTTTGCGGTGACAAAGATGGGTGGTGGTGTGAAGGTTCTCATCAATGTCACGGTTTCAAGACTATCAGAGTTAACGGATTCGGGGTGTTTAGGGGATTTCAAAGGGCAATTCCTTTCATTGTCGCGGCGTTGATCTTTGTTTGTTTAGTGGATTCTCCAACCGCCTTTGTAGGTTTTTATAAACCCATCACCAGCTTTATTTACACCGATGCCGACAACTGCCTTTTCTGATGCGTTGTGGACTACTATAAACCCAGATCCATCAGCGACAAATGTGCCGATGGTTACAACGGGATTTTCTGCTGCGTTGCTGAAGCCGATACCCCCGCCTTTTTCAGTCGCAACTATGCGAGCACCTTCCTTTCCTGCTGCGTTGTTGACTACTATCATCCCAAATCCATCTTCAGTTCCACTGATGAAGGCAACTTCCTTTCCTTCTTTGTTGACAACTTTTAACTTTCTACAAACGATTTTATCAAGCACTTGTTCATCTTTTTGTGCCTGTGTCGCACCACCTCCCAGTGATACGAGGATGTATCCAGCGATTGTGAATAGACACCCGATACACATATACCCTAACTTTTGTTTGACATTCATTATGGATCCTCCGATCTGTTTTTTGTATTCTCAATTTAGCAGTGTTAAGGTTTTATGTCAAGACGACACCATGCAATGGGTGTGTAAACTTTTTGTCTGAATCGCGGATTATCGCGGATTACACGGATTACACGGATTACACGGATTATTGATTTGGAAATTCAAATATGTATGCGTAGGATAAGCATTTTTGCACAACAGATAGGTAATCAGCAAACGATTCAGAAGAATACATCCTTTGTGAATAGCACCTTGATGCACAAATTCAACAATCCGCGCAATCCGTGTCATCCGCGATAATCCGCGATTCAGACAGTTAGGTGGCAAAATCTCTACGCATCCGTTTAGGTACATAGCACTCCGCTGGAGTGCAGCCCGTTGACAATCCTTTTTCTATAGACATATTGCTCCGCTGGAGCAAGGGTTTAGCGATCTTTTTTATATAAGTGACAAAAACTTTACACACCCCTAAAGTTTGCACAATCTAACAGAATGTGCTACAATCTAACAGAATGGGATGCAATTATATCAGTGATACTTATCAGATTGAAGGGTGGAAGGAAGGAAGGTTGGAAGGTTGGAAGGTTGGAAGGTTGGAAGATTGAGGGGTGGAAGATGGAAGAGTGGAAGGGTGGAAGATGGAAGAGTGGAAGGGTGGAAGGGTGGAAGAGTGAAAGAAAAGGATTAGCACAACTGGTTACATATAGAAGTAGAAGGAGGGAAGATGCACAATAACTCTACTTACGATGAATTGCAAACACATATCCGCGAACTTAAGACTCCTCAAATTGAAACATGGGAGAATAAGTATAGCGACAAAGATTACATTGTTGAAATTACGAATTTAGAATTTACGGCTGTCTGTCCGAAGACGGGTTTGCCGGATTACGCGACGATCTGCATAAAATATATTCCTGACCGGGATTGCGTTGAACTCAAATCACTAAAGGAGTACTTTGTTTTTTTCAGAGATGTGGGTATTTTTCATGAACACGTTGTGAATAAAGTGCTTGAGGATTTTGTTGCTGCATGCAAGCCGCGAAAGGCGGAAATCGTCGGTAATTTTAATATTCGCGGTGGCATGAAGACGGTTGTAACGGCTAATTATCGGAAGGAATGAGACGGATATGGAAATCCGCAGACTATAGACTATATACCGTGGTATCTGGAATATATCCGATACTTTCTATTTATTGCCCTTTGTTTTCTTCTGGATTGACGATAACTTTGTTCAAATCCCACAAAAGCACAGTACCATCGTCACTTGTGCTGGCAAGTGTCTTGCTATCCGGACTAAACGCAACGTCCCTTACCCCATCATTGTGTCCGATTAGGATGCGGGGGTGTATTTCTGTCTTTAGATCCCATAGTAGCACAGTCTCGTCATGACCGCCACTGGCAAGTTGCTTCCCATCCGAACTAAACGCCATGCGACTAATTCCACTCAGATGTCCGGTAAGGGTGCGTATATGTTTACCTGTTCTTGTATCCCATAGCCATACAGCGTTATTCCATCTCCTTACAGGTGTATTATCCCGCATTTCTGTTGCAAGTACGTTCGCATTCGGGTTGAATGCTGTTGCATCTAACGTATATCTTTTCGTTGAAGGCAAAGTAAGAGAGTACAATAGTTCGTCTGTTTTTATATTCCACAAACTCCGGTTTCTGTTCTTACCTCCAAGCAAGGCATGTAGCTGCCCATCTGGATTGAACGTCATGTTAATAACCCAATGTTTCTCTTTAGAATGTGTAGTGATTTTTTTAGTTTGTGTATCATACAAATTGACGGTAGAACTTGGACATTTAAATGCAAGTGTCTCTCCATCCGGACTAAAGACTAAACTATAATTATAATTTTCAATTGTAGACAATGTATGTAGGTGTTCACCTGTTTTCACATTCCACAAAAGGACATTGTTGTAATCTGCACTGGCAAGTGTCTCACCATGTGGACTAAACACCACGTTTGAGACACGTTCCTTATGTCCAATTAGAGTGTTTATGAGTTTAGCGGATTTCTTGTCCCATAAACTGACAGTATTGTCATCATTCCCACTGGCGAGTGTTTTTCCATCCGGACTAAACGCTACATCCAAAATAGCGAAATGATTAATGATAGAACGGTTATGTCCTCCTTCTGTATTCCATAAACGGACATCCTCCTTGCTGCAAGTCGCGAGTGTCTTTCCATCAGGACTAAAGGCTACACTTAAGACATCACTTTTATGGCCAGTAAGAGTATGGAGGAGTTTGTTGGTTTTCAGATCCCATAAACGAACAGTGCTGTCCCAAGCACCACTGGCTAACAGCATCCCATCTGTACTGAACGCTAAACATAAAACTTCATGTCTCATCGTGCCGAGAGATTTAGCGAGAGTTTTAGGGGGTTCATCAGTTTTTATATCCGACAATGAAATTGCCCCATCAGTCCATCCCAATGCAAGGATCTGTCTAACCGGACTAAAAGCGATACTATTGACATAATGCATTTCATCATCTGTACTAATTAATAGTCGTAAATGTTTACCTGTTGTCGCCTCCCACAGACGGACTTTAGTTCTTCTGTCATGATAGTCATGACCTCCACTTGCGAGTGTTAACCCATCTGGACTATATGCTAAGCAATGAATTAGACCTGTGTGTTCAAAGGGGCGTACAAAATCATTTTCACCTCCCGTACCGTTGGAGAAATCTCTAATATGTTTACCTGTTTCTGTATCCCATAATATTAGATAGCCGTTATCATGTCCACTGGTAACTGTCCTATTATCTGGACTAAACGCTATACTATAAATGCGTTCACGTGTTTCACCAATATGACGTAGTGGTTCACCGGTTGTCACATCCCATAAAATGATATGATGTGTCTTACTCCCACTGACAAGTTTCTTTCCATCAGGACTAAATGCTAAGCAAGATACACCATACATAGGGAAAAGGTCAAGTGCCTTGTTACTCTCTGTATCGTAAATCCAAACACCGATAGAACTGCCTACTGCCAACCGAGTACCATCGGGAGAATAGGCTATTTTGCTAATTGTGCCTTTACCGAGGCGTGCAGTTGCACTTTCGGGTAAACCGATTTGCAATGAAGGTTCATTTTCACCAAAGCTTGATGATAAACAAGATGTTATGGTCAGGATTGCAAGTATCCAATGCATTAATATTCGCATAATGTCATCCTAATTAACAGAAAACCGTTGTTGGAAACCTGTTGGTTTTGCTATGTTTAAGCAAACTTAGACACTTTATACTGTAACGATCTGTGGTTCTTGTTCTATTTTTAGGTTATGTTCCGCTGCCCATTGTGATGCAGCACCGCCACCACCACCGAGAAATTGTTTGCCGAGGTCATCAACGTTTTGCAACACATCCTCATCGGGTTGCTGTTTGTCGTTGTGATACAATAGATACCCTTCAGGTTTTATCCAAGCGTAATGGTATCCATAAATGACAACTTTAGCGGTTTTATCTGTGTAGTTTTGACCTGTGGTATGGTAAATTCGGTTTTCAAAGAAGTATGCGTCTCCTGCCTTTAGGAGCGGTTCATCATAAGATTCGATTGGGTCAATTTCACCTTCTGGAATACCTAATGGTTCGCCAGAAACGTGGCTTTTTCGGACAAATAACGTTGCACCGGAATTTGGCACGTCAAGGTCCGTTAAACAGTATGCGACTTTCAGTCCGACACGTGGACAGTTCTTGTGTCCAAGGTCTAAATGCAGACCGACATCCCGATGCCATCCACGGTTCTCAGGCAACTCGCGCGGTTGTGGACGTTTGTAGAGGAGGGCAGTATTTGTGATATGGATATTTGTTCCGATCAGTTGGATGACTAACGGGATTGCTTTGGTTTGTGATGTGAGTTCCGCGAATGCGGGTTCTTGTACCAATCCGTCCCGTTTATGAACGTATTGTGCATCGGTATCCATTGAATCTACGATACGGTCGCCCGCTTCGGTTAATCGTGCTATCATATCTTCGTCAAGTACTGAACGCATGATGAAATAGCCGTTTTCTTCAAATTCCTGTCGTTGTGCTTCTGATAACTGGACGAATTCCATGTGTCTTGCTCCTTTGATGGCTAAACAATAGGGTTACAAATGTTTGGTTATAGTATCATAGAATGAATATGATGTCTATATATATTAAATGGGGAGTGTAAAGTTTTTATCACTGGATTGCAATTTTGCTTATGATGTGCTAAAATATCATATAGGATTTCAACAGACGACCCAATTAACAGCAGAACGTTTGCGATTAAATGAAAATGGTACACCAAGATGAGATGTTTTGAAACCCGCGGCCCTGTAAATCCAGAAAAAAACTACGTCGTGGCACGCACAGATGAACTTTCAGATTTTGTCAATCGTCTGGAAAAGGGACGGTATATCGTCCTTTTTGCACCACGGCAGACGGGAAAAACCACATTCTTCCGAAGTGCCTTAGATAGGCTCGCTTCCGAGACGTATTTCCCACTGCAGATTGATTTTCAAGCGTCCAACAATCTTGAACCTGCCGAGTTTTACGAAGATATGTACGAGGAAATTCGTGAAGCGGTAGAGTATGTTTTTCAAAGAAGCGGCAATCCACCTTCAGAAGCGTTAGAACAACTTTTAGATACCACAAAACTCACCAATCATGTTTCTATGCGAAGGTTTTTTAGACGACTTTCAGATGTACTGGAAAATAAGAAGGTTGTCCTTATCATTGACGAATTTGATGCTATCCCTCGAACAGTTCTGAGCGATTTTCTATACACACTCCGTCACATCTACCTCTCTGATAGACATCAATGTCCGTATAGTGTCGGCATCGTCGGAGTCAAGAGTATTACCCAACTGAACTACGATCGATCTATTTCACCCTTCAACATCCAGGATGAATTCCAATTGCCCAATTTCACTCTTAATCAGGTGCGTGAACTGCTGACACAATACACAGACGAAGTTGGACAGCCTTTCCTTCCTCCGGTTATTGAATCCATTCACAAACAGACAGCTGGACAACCTGTACTCGTCAATCGGTTTGCGCAAATCCTTACTGAGGAGATGGAGATTCCAAAAAGTGAACCGATCACAATGGAACACTTTTCTAAGGCACACATCCAACTCCTTCGCGAAGGACATACGAACATTGAGCATCTGACGACCAATATCCGTAAAGACCGCAGGTTTGAGTCGTTTCTTATGAAAATCGCCTCTTATGATGAGGGTGTAGATTTCAATTTGGATAGTGATATTATCAGTGAACTCGCCACCTATGGTGTTATTGCCGAAGGTGAGGATGGTATGTGTGAAATCGTCAACCCGATTTATCACTACTTTATCCTGCGGACATTCAAACCGAATCCTTCATAATCAGAGAAAACACATCGTTGAAACTAAGATATGGAGTGGTGAAATGCGTTATCAGACAGGCAAAACCCAACTCGCAGCGTATGTTAACCTCGAAAAGGCAGTAGATGGATACTACGTCGTATTTGACCATCGTAAAGAACCAGAGCCACGCGTAGAGACAGAGACACTGGATGGCATTACAATTCGGAGCTATGTAATTCCGGTCGTGCAAGAACGTCCTTCAACTTCATGAGTGTTCCTACTACTATTAAATGAGAGTTTCTACATTCCATAATATGCATGTGCCATCAAAACCATTACTTGCCAGAAGTGTGCCATCAGGTGAGAAAGTGAGTGATTGAACGTCCGTAGTATGTCCCCAGAAGGTATGGATATTTTCACCAGTAGCAACGTCCCATAATCGGATTGCCATGTGTTGCATGCCTTTATGCCACCAGGTCCCGGATGCAAGATACTGTCCACACGGTGAAAAGGCAAGTGCGTAAGGTCTTGGACTGTCCTCAGGTTGTGATATTGTGTGCAGCAGTGTTAAGTTCCTTGCACACCACACGTGAAGTTCACCAAACATTCCCCCGGCAATCACACTGCCGCAAGGCGAAAAGGCTAATGCCCTTGTTGTGATAGGTTCAGCTAAGGGTAACGTGGCAATTTCTTCGCCTCTCTCAACGTTCCATAGTCTTGCGGTTTTATCGCTTGATCCGCTCACAAGCCTTTTTCCATCTGGTGAAAACGCTAATCCCCAGATGTGATCATTATGTCCTATGAATGATCTCGGTTTATCACTGTGGTTGAGATCCCACAGATATATTACTCCACCTTTACCTGCTAAAGCAATTTGGTAATTTGAAAATGTATACGTTCCTCTTCCTAAGTTATTTGAAATCGTGAATTTACCGAGTGCAACTTCGTCTTCCTCGCTAATCTCCCATACCGTGAAGTCATCCCATTTTCTGTCAATAGCAAGTATATTTCCACAAGGTAAAAAAGTGAAAGCCTTAATAAATTGATCTTTGATTACTATTTTTTGTTTCTGCTTGCTTTTAACATCCCATAACACAATTCCTTTTGTATATCCTGTGCTTGCCAGAATGTCTCCTTTAGGGGAAAAATGACCGGGATATAGATAACAGAGAACATCAGTAAGCATTGGAAAAGCATAAGTTTTTCCTTTATCTTTACGGTCATTTGTCACGAAATGGGCAATCGGCAGCTTAGGACATTTTGAAAACCATTTATCTCCAATACTCTCATTTTTTCGTTCATAAGTCCATAGTTTTTCATGCTGTACTACGTTCCACACTTCAATAGTCTTACGGTTAAACACTGTCGTTAATAGTGTTCCATCAGGTAAATAGTGGGGTCGTCCAGAGTCTGTATAAGTTTCTTTAAGCACCCCCTCTGTTAAGTTCCACACGCGTAGTGTTCGGTTTCTCTCATAAGATGCAAGGAATTGTCCACAAGGTGAGAATCTGAGGGTCATCACTAAATGCGTGGGTTCTGTAAAGTGGGAGATACGTTCACCTGTGACTATATTCCACACTAAGACATTACTGGCAGCGCGAAGCGGTTCAGAATTCTGGACAATATAAGGTTGATGAAAGGCTAATAGGCGACTATCTGGTGAAAATACAAAATTTCTGCCTTCAAATGTGTCAACTATCACACTTGTATCTGAATTCCATAAGGAGGTCTGTTTATCTGTTGCAGCGGCAAGGAATTGTCCATCGGGTGAAAAATCGAGTTGGAAACTCCTATTTATGCCTTCAGGTTCTCTCCAATCGATCTGTGCAATAGACCTGCCACGACTAATATCCAACACGTCAATAACTTTCTTTTCATTTATGATAGTTATGATAGCGAGCTGCTTACTGTCAGGAGAAAAGGTCATAAGTGAATTGACGACGCGGTTTATCTGTGTGATGCATTCTCCACTCTGAATGTCTCGGACTTTAAGGATACCGTCCCAATTAGCAAAAGCAATCAACTTACCATTCGGTGAAATTTCTACAACGTCTTTAATTCCTCTTTCTGTTTCCCACAAAGCAATGGGAGACATTGATGGGACATCATACCACCAGAGTCCTGTACGAGTGCCGATGGCAAAGTAAGTGCCATCGGGAGAAAGTGCCATTTCGCAATCCCCGTCATAGTTCTGAAAACCTTTTCCTAATCGTGCAATTGCACCTGTGGGTAATTCCCATGTTGTTCCTTCGGTGTCGTTCGGGAAAGTATTAAATGTTGCGGGTTTTGGGTTTGGCATCGTTTTTATACATCCTACATAATCTAACAGATTGTATCACAACCTTAATCATCATACAAGCAATGCTGATTTGATTATTGTATCAGAACTGACTCAGAAGATGCAACTCCTAAATAACTGAATTCTTTATGCACACGCCTCATTTAACTTGACAATTCCTCTGTTGGGGTATATAATCGGCAACACAATTTGAGCGATAATCGGGAGGATGCTGCTGATGAAGAAAACAATTTGGATTGTTGGCACAATGGATACGAAAGGTATAGAATTCGGTTTCATCAAAGAACGGATTGAAGCTGCGGGTGTGACAACATGTGTTGTGAATACGGGTATTCTGGGAGAGCCGCAGTTAAAACCGGACATTTCTGCTGATGATGTTGCACATGCGGGTGGATCATCTCTGAATGCACTGCGAGATGAAGGTGATCGGGGTAATAGTGTGACTGTTATGGCACAAGGTGCTGCAAGGTTGATTGCTGAAAAACATGCTGCTGGAGAGGTAGATGGCATCATCTCTCTTGGTGGATCTGCTGGGACGACGATTGGGACGACAGCAATGCGGGCATTACCGGTTGGGGTGCCGAAGATGATGGTTTCAACCTTGGCGTCAGGTGATACAGGTCCGTATGTGCAATCTAAAGATATAAGCATGATGTATTCTGTTGTTGATATTGCTGGAATCAACCGTGTGTCAAGGCAGATACTTGCTAACGCTGCGAGTGCAATCGTAGGTATGGTGAATGCTGAAGTGTCTCAGACAGAAACAGACAAACCGCTCATCGCTGCGACGATGTTCGGTGTAACGACTCCATGTGTGACAAAGGCTCGTGAAATACTTGAATCTGCGGGGTATGAGGTTCTCGTGTTTCATGCAACAGGTACTGGCGGTCGTGCAATGGAGGACCTTGTGAAAGGTGGATTCTTTGCGGGTGTGCTTGACGTTACAACAACAGAACTCGCTGATGAATTGGTCGGTGGAATCCTCAGTGCGGGTGCTGAGCGTTTGGAAGCTGCTGGACAGGAAGGTTTACCTCAAGTGGTGGCACCGGGTGCTTTGGATATGGTGAATTTTGGTCCACCAGACACCGTGCCTGAGAAGTTTAGTGATCGCCATTTTTATCAGCACAATCCGACGGTTACGCTGATGCGGACGACTGCTGCAGAGACTGCTGAGTTAGGGAAGATCATGGCGGATAAACTCAACGCAGCGAAGGGACCTACAACTGTTCTCATTCCCCTACAGGGTGTATCTGCAATTGATAAGACTGGAGAACCGTTTGATTCTGCTGATGCGCGAGAGGCATGGCGGGAGAGCCTTAAGGCACATATCAGCGACAATGTTACGGTTATTGAGATGGACGCACATGTCAACGATGACGAATTCGCAACGAAACTTGCAGAGACGTTACTTGAGAGTTTGAAGTAAGAGGAAATCTATGGCAAAAACATACAAAACGTTAACAGAATCTGATGTTGAACATTTTATTCAAAA
This sequence comes from Candidatus Poribacteria bacterium, assembly GCA_965205065.1. GTDB lineage: Bacteria > Poribacteria > WGA-4E > WGA-4E > WGA-3G > MSPOR6. The sequence continues at coordinate 2,752,065 of CBDBFT010000001.1, forward strand.
AGGGCATGTTATCCTGAGGGATTGTTTTTCACGCGACTTAGCTGCGGAGTGGCGAGACTTTGCGTTTAAACGTCTCGGGTACGATCCAGATGATGCAAGTACTTGGGAGGAGCAGCGTGTACATTTACCCTCTATGAATCGTAAACCTATTCGTGAGATTGCGCCGCGTGCATGGGACGCTATCTGCGACCTTCTTGGTGGTGAAGATAGGATTGCTAATACAGCACCTTCGTGGGGTGATGGTTTTATTGTCAACTTTAAATTAGGTGGTGGATCAGAATGGACTGCACCTGAATCCCACTACAACGGTTGGCATAAGGATGGTGATTTCTTCAGACACTTTTTGGATAGTCCAGAGCAAGGATTGCTTACGATCGTTGTGTGGTCAGATATTAAACCGAAAAGCGGCGGGACATTTGTTGCGTGCGATTCGGTGCAACATGTGGCACAGCATCTGTATGCAAATCCACAAGGGTTACTGCCGGGAGAAGGGTTTGGTCAGTTATACGCGAAGTGTAAAGATTTCGCTGAGATTACGGGTAATGCGGGTGATGTTGTTCTATTACATCCGTTCATTTTGCATTCTGCATCACAGAATCCGTCGGGACGCGCCCGTTTTATCACGAATCCTCCTGTTGCGCTCAAGGAACCGATGAATTTCAATCGTGAGAATTCGGATGACTTCTCACCTGTGGAGTTGGGTGTTTTGCGGGGACTGGGTAAAGAACGACTGGATTTCAAGCCGACAGCACAACGGGAGCGATTGGTTCCGGAACGCGTCAAACGGCAAAAGAAGATGTTGGAAGAGCAGAAGAAACGACTTGCGATGGGATAGGTTAGTTTTATCATTGTGTGTTTCTCTCCCGATGTAGTGCATCGTAAATAAGGAATTTGGTGATTTGGTCAGCAGTTTTGAAGGTGGGCATTAAGTTCTGTTATGTATTATGAAAAAGAGGATGCCTTAGATATGACAGACTTAAGAAATGTCTATGGAAAAATTCAACTTGTTGAAGTCCACCCGCAGTCATTTCAGTCTATTATACACGAAATCATGGTGTCCAATTAAAAACCAGACGAATCCTTCCTCGTCTTTCGTTGCCACTGCCCGATATCCCTTAGCAACTCTTGCAGACCAATAATGATCAAATCCTTCAAGTTTTTTGAATCTAAGAGATTGATGGTTTGGGTTCTCCTTTAGCAGTTTAAATTGTTTATCCGCTCGGTTCTGAACATCTAACGGAAGTCTATAATAACATTTCCAAAAATTCTCAGTCGTTTTGTGGACATGCACCGAATGCTCCCCAGTCGACTTATAGATAAGTGAATCTCCCTGCCCGGACATCTTCAAGTGCTTCCTCGCGAAGTGGTTCAAGTTTTCCATCTTTCACAGCTTTCTCAAATTGCCTTTCCCATTTTTCTTCTTCGTCCTCTAAGGCTTCATGAAGGTTTTCTGATAGGATATTCAGCAAATCTCCTTCCGTTTGTGCTGTGCACTCCACCTCTGGAAAGTCCGGAATCCATCCAGTCCATCCATCCCCATCTTTTTTTACGTGGATTGTATAGGTTTCCTCAAAAACTGAATCCTGAATTTCAAAAGTCCGAATACACGTCATGGTTATTTGTCCTACTTATATACAATTTGATAGCGTTGTTTTACCATTTTACCGTCAAACTTCGTTCTACGAAAGTTAAGAAGAATCGTTTAGAATACAAAACACCCAAGTCAATAAAAGGTAAAAACCCCTTATCCCGTTTATTTTATATTATACTACACTTTGTTAATTAAAGACAATTATAATTATCCGCTTTTCTATTTGACATGGATAGCAATTACACGTGACTCTAAACATTACGACAAAACGACCTTAGGTAATTGTTTTATCGTTTTATCATTGTGTGTTTCTCTCCCGATGTTGTGAGTCGTATATAAGGAATTTTGTTATCTGATCAGCAGTTTTAGGTGTGAGTCCTGATCCTGCTTTTCGCATCATCTTTTGAACATATTTTTTCCATTCTTCTGGTGTAAAGTCTGAATTTATAGGTCTTGCGACTGTATGGCATTTACTGCATCTTCGTGTGAAGATGTTGTAAAGCGTTTGCATCTCCTGTGGGTAGTTAGAGACATCAATTTCGTTAGGTCCCTGATCTGCTGAATACGTTTTAGCAGGAGAGCGGGGGACACGCATAGCGAAGAACATTGCTATGCCTACTAAAAGGATGACGCATATTACTGAGCTCCAAATAATTGTTTGTTGCAATGTCTATTGATCCTCTCCAGAAATTATTTCGTAGGAGACGACATCCTAAAACCTATACGGTGTGCCGCTTGAAATCCGATGCGTAAACTATAGATGACAGCATCGGGACGTTTAGCAAGTAGTTGCATGGATGGGGATAAATCGTCGGTACCTATTTCGTAATCCCCTGTTTCAATGTCAACAGATAAGAATTTACCGTTGTGAACTGGTTCAACTTTGTCCTGAATCTGCTGCTGATAGATCTCTTTACCACGAGCAACAACATCTTCGGGTTTATAATGGAGGCGTGCCATAGTAATACTCTATAGATAATTCCTATTCTACTGTCTTTTCTTACATTGTAGGTTGGATGGAGCGAAGCGAAACCGACAGGATTGACATAATTAAGATGTGTCGGGTTTCGCTACGCTCTACCCATACGTGTAAACTTAAGAAAACTTAGAAGATCTGATGATTCTCTCTGAATCCTTATGGTTATACAGGTTGTCTTCTCTTCAGTCCCGTAGGGACGATATGTTTATAGAAAAATGTGTAGTCCACCTCTCTTTAGTCCCGTAGGGACGATATGTTTATATCAGAATAAGCTACTACACATATCGTCCCTACGGGACTAAAGAGGGTTTGTATAACGTTTAACTATAAACATAGCGTCCCTACGGGACTAAAGAGCGTTTCTGACATCAAAAAGTTCTTAACTTCACACCCGATGAATGCCATACGCGCATTCACATCGTTGATTTATAGGTTTCGCTACGCTCTACCCGACCTACAAAACCTCAATACGTTCTTATAGACGGCACACGGAGTGTGCCTACTACTATTAAATGACATCCTTGACCTTCTGGATAATAGCATTTGCGTTGATTCCGTGAAGTTCCAATAACTCATCCGGTTTGCCGGATCTCGGTATTCCTGTGACAGCGAGTTTGTGAACGCATATACCCTCAGTTGCGACAGCATCTAACACTGCATCTCCTAAACCACCTTCTGGATAATGGTCTTCAACGGTGATGAGTGTATTGTTCGTATCGGCTGCTGCGGTGAGTAAGGTTTTTGCGTCAACAGGTTTGATGCTATACATGTCAATGATTCGGATTGAGATTCCTTCGGTGGAGAATGTTTCGTGTGCTTTCAATGCTTCGTGAAGTGTTATACCTGCAGCGACAACAGTTACTTTGTCTTGATCACTTTTCTTTATCACCTTACTTCCACCGATGGGAAAACTTTCATCAGCACCATAGAGTATTGCGGTTTTGGGTCGCGAAGTACGTAAGTAGACCACACCTTCGTATGCGGCAGCTTCAGCGACAAGTCGTTCTGCAGACACGGCATCGCTTGGATATAACACGACTGATTTAGGTATTGCTCGGAACATAGCCAGGTCTTCTAAACCCATCTGTGAGGGGCCATCTTCACCGATTGAGACTCCGCAGTGTGAACCTGCATATTTTATATTCGCTTGTGAAATAGCCGACATCCGTATATGGTCGTAAGCGCGCGATAGGAAGGCAGCGAATGTGGATACAAAGGGTATCTTGCCCCGTTTTGCTAACCCTATACCTGCTCCGACTAAATTCTGTTCTGCAATGAACATCTCAAAAAAGCGGTCTGGGTGCCGTTTCATGAATTCTTCGGCATAAGTAGAGTTTTTTGTATCTCCATCTAATGCGACGACATTTGGGTTTGCATCACCGAGTTTCGCGAGTCCGGTTCCGTAACCGCCGCGCGTTGCGACCTCTTCGTCCGGTTCATATTCTGGTGGGACACACGCTTTAATAGTAGAGGCGTGCTTTTTTGTCGGTTTTGGAGATTCTATCTGCAAGGGTATATCTGTATTCAGCGGACCGAGTTCGTTTAGAGCCTTATCAAGTTCTTCACCTTTCGGAACGGCTTTTCCGTGCCAGTTATCTTCATTCGCAAGAAATGAAACACCTTGTCCTTTGAAGGTCTTTGCCACGATCATTGTCGGTTTATCGGTTGAGGCTTTTGCTTTATCAAGTGCAGGTAATATCTCATCATAATCATGTCCATCAATACCGATGGCTTGCCACCCGAATGCATCAAAACGTTGACAGTATGTATCAATATCAAATGCGTACATCGTGCGTTGGCTCTGTCCAAGTGCGTTGACATCTATAATACCGATGAGGTTATTCAGTTTATAATAAGATGCTAATGCAGCTGCTTCCCATACACTTCCCTCAGCGATTTCACCGTCCCCAAGGAGCACATAGACACGATAATCAGATTTATCCAGATATTTTCCATTAAGCGCCATCCCGAGTCCGAGTGATAGACCTTGACCGAGGGAACCGGTTGCGACTTCGGTCCAATCAAAACGTGGTGTAGGATGCCCTTCAAGGATGCTGTCAATCTGTCGTAGTGTCAGGAGATCGTCGGTTGGAATGATTCCCGCTTCAGCATAAGCAGCGTAAAGGAGCGGTGCTGCGTGTCCTTTTGATAAGATAAACCTGTCGTTGTTTGGGTTTTGTGCGTTTTCACAGTCATAGTGCATTGTGTGAAAAAAGAGAGCAGAAACAATATCTGCTGCCGAGAGGCAAGTTGTTGGGTGTCCTGATCCTGCCTCCGATGTTGAAACGAGTGAATGAATTCGTAAGTTTGTTGCCTTCTGTTCAAGTAAGTTCTTCAAATTATCCACAAATTTGCGTATCCTTTCATTTTAAGAATGTTTTGCTTTCAGAATTTCTGCGCGCCGTTTTGCTGATAAGGTTAGATAATGTTCTTTACATGTTTTTGCAAGATATTCAAATGTCTTAATCGCATTTGCGAAGTCTTGTGTTTTGACGTAAGACTCAGCCTGCCAATACAACGATTTTGCGAGTATTTCGTTGTCTGCTAATTGTTTAATTCTCTTTCCTTTTTTCTCACTTTTTATGGCTTCGTCGAATTTCTCTATCGCTGCTTCATAGTTTTTCTCTTCATAGTACGCCATAACTGCTTCTGCATAAGCAAAGTTATCCTCTTCTCTCTGGCTAAAACGGGGTACTGATATCCGTTGTCTTAGGATTAAGGTAGAAACATCTTCTGTTGTTTCGTCTACATCATCATCATCTTCATCATCATCATCTTCATCGTCGTCATCATCTTCTTGAGGTTCTTCTGCTGCGTCCGCTGTACGATTTTCATCATCGGATTCGTCTTTTTCATCAAAACCGAAAGGCACATATTCCTCGTTTTCACTCTGATCTTCATCATGTGGCGGTGCAGTTTCTTCCTCATTAAGGTCATCAATTTCGTCAATTTTCAGATTCATTTTTCTCCTCTTTAGTTATGATTGCTTTTTACATAGCAAGTTTTTACGATAAACGTGTTTATATCTTATCAGATTTATGTGGATAAGTCAAGAAAAACCGTGTTCGTCAAATCTGGGGTGTGTAAATATAAGGTTGGAAGGTTGGAAGGTTGGAAGGTTGGAAGGATGGAAGATTGACCAGGATTTTCAGGATTATAGGATTTTAGCAGGATAAGAGGGAAGACTGGAAGGCTGGAAGGCTGGAAGGGTGGAAGAGTGGAAGATTGACCAGGATTTTCAGGATTATAGGATTTTAGCAGGATAAGAGGGAAGACTGGAAGGCTGGAAGGTTGGAAATGGGAAGGGTGGAAGGGTGGAAGAGTGGAAGGGTGGAGACAATTTTCTCAGCTAAGAACCGAAGGGTCCATCTTGAATAACCCTTTGGTGGGTCTGAGCAAACTAAAGCTTTAATCAGATAGATTAATCCGCTACCGTTATGACTATAGTTTTCCTAAGATTGTTCCAACGAATAAAATGGGAACAAGAATACTGATGAGAATGCTTAAAATGAGAAGTGGATGGCGTACCCACTGCTGTTTGGAAAGTTCTCCTTCTCTCAACCCCTCTCTCAAGGCATACCAACTGAGCCAACTCCCTAAACCACACACAACTGAACAAAGTAAGACATGGTTTAGTAACCCCAACAACATACCGATCAAAAGTAATAATCCACCATAAAAGTTGAAGCGTTCTGCTCGTGTGCCATGAACTTTGAATAATACTTTTTTCAATGTAAACTCCTTTATTATAGTTTAATATTTGTCCTTTACTTCAATACCTTCGCCAAAAATATTTGAATAAAGTGGACAGAAGTCCTAAAGTTATAAAAACAGTGCCAGATAACAAACAGTGCCAGATAACTTTGAAAGGACAATCGCCCAGGCAAGAAATTATAGCACTGTTTACGGTTCTTTTCCATATTTATCTACAACGCGGGTGTGTAAAGTTTTTGTCGCCTTTTTTCAGAAGAGACGGCACTCGGAGAGTGCCTGCTACTATTAAAGAGACGGCACTCGGAGAGTGCCTGCTACTATTAAAGAGACGGCACTCGGAGAGTGCCTGCTACTATTAAGAGCTTATGAAATTCCAAATTGTCACCTTTTTTGTCTGAATCGCGGATTTTCGCGGCAAGCAATAAAATTTACTTCTCCAAAAATCTCATCCATCAACATACGTAGGTGATGCTGTTCATTATCATCAATTAAGATGAAAATTACACCATCATCAGCGAGTAGCTCACGCAATAAGTGTAGACGGGGCCACATCATGCACAACCATTTATCGTGACGTTCTAAATCTTCAATGTCAATCGGACTATTTTTCTCTAACCACGCTTGCATCATCGGACTGTTAGCATTGTCGTTGTAAACCCAATTTTCGTTCCCAGTATTGTAAGGCGGGTCAATATAGATACATTTAATTTCGCAATTAGTAGATTTGGGTTTAGTTAATTAAACAATAACACCATAAACAACTCAATTAAGTTTGACATTTATCTTATTATTTAACTTGACTTTCCATTATATAATGTATTACAATATACGTGTTCAGGCATATCTCTCTTGTTCAGGAAATGAAAAGCAACCGCCAAACACCTATGGAGGTGGCGGGAATCGAACCCGCGATATTAGGATGGTAAGCCCAAATACACAAACCTGTCCCCCCATATTTAGTGTTTAGCGGTTGTTTAATTATACTATAGAGTTAATAAAATTACAAATTTATTAAACACCAAACACAAGAGAAACAGCAGCTGACAATTGGTTACCTACCTTTTTCTTGACATTCCCCCCTTTGCAGTAGAATTACTTTAAGACCAAACTGAAATACCTGTTGGACTATGGGTATCCCATATCTAATTTAATTGGGTATTTTGGTTTGGTCACCAGGGATACCCTTCTCATTTTGTGAATATGAGTAAGGTATCATACTGGTGACCAAAGCAGAATCAACTGAATTAAAGAATCAGATTCAGTTAAATTTTCTGATGATTCTATAGTTTCAATATCACCTGAATCAACAGCATCTTCATATACATCCTTATGGTATTTCATTATACCTCCGATAATTACTTCAGATCCACCGACATTAGCGACAGTTTATTGCCTGGACTTACTGATATAACGTGAGTTTGATAAATAATTTAATAATTTTTGTCTAAAGAGAACTCTTCTGGTATAATGAAGTTATTAATACCAAACCAAAGGATTTCTCTAATGTGTATTTTAGCACTTTTCTGTAAAATAGACGACTTTTTTAACCAATGAAGCATTCTTGGCATCACGATCATTTCAGGACGATAAACCTTTTGATACACTCGGGCGTTCCCGCTGTCTACACGACAGTGAGGTAATGACCCTCCTCATTGCCTTCCATCAAAGTGGGTTTCGGACGCACGCATTGTCATCATTCAAGTTTCCATAACATCACCGTGTTTTCCCAACTCCCACTTGCAAGCGTTTCTCCATCAGGACTAAAGGCGACACAATAGACCTGATCATGCCCCAAAAGTGTGTACAAATGTTTACCTCTCTTGACATCCCATATCTTCACGGGGTCTATTCTTCCTGCACTTGCGAGCATTTTACCGTCAGAACGAAACGCAACGCTGTAGGCACCGCAGTCATGGCCTTTGAGTGTGTGGAGACGGGTGCCGGTTTTCACATCCCATAGGCTGATTAAGTAAGCACCACCTGCGAGCATTTTACCATCAGGACTAAAGGCGACACTGACGACACCATCTGTATGCCCTGTGAACTCCTGAAGTTGCTCACCACTGGCAACATCCCACAAACGTATAGTGTTGTCATTCCCGCCACTGGCAACGAGCTTGCCATCAGGACTAAATACAACACTCAGAACCTCCTCCCTATGCCCGATGAGATTATGCAGCTGTTTGCCACTGGCAACGTCCCAGAGCTTGACGCTGCCGAATCCACAACTGGCAAGAAGTTTACCATCGGGATTAAACGAAATACTATCAACACCCGCATGTTCTATGGAAGGCTGTATCTGTTTGGCACTCACAACGGACCAGAGCCGAATAGTATTATCCAGACTCGCACTCGCAAGCGTTTTACTATCTGGATGAAAGGATAAACTTCTGATACGGTGATGTCCCATAAGTATCTGAACTTGTTTGCCTGTTTCAACATCCCACAAGCGAATTGTGTTGTCGTTCCCGCCACTGGCAAGAAGTTTGCCATCAGGACTGAAAGCGACGCTAAAAACCTTACCTGTATGTCCTGTGAGTGTCCGCCGCTGCATTTTACTTACTTCATAGGCTCTTAATCTTCTCATACCAATAGTGGCATCATGGATTGAGCTGGGGGGTTCGGCATCGACTACCGCTGGTTTATGCGGGAGAGTGCCCTTTTTCATCATGAAGAACACGCCTACGACAGCGATAAGTATAATGGGAATAGCAAAACCCCAATACAATTTTCTTGCCATTAGAAATATCTCCTTATTAAAACCAATACCTGCTCCAAAATTGTTGAATAAAGTGGACAGATGTTCTAAAGTTATAGAAACTTTAACAAATGACTTTGAAAGGACAATCGTCCATGCAAGAAATTATAGCACTGTTTAAGGTATTTATTCCATATTTATCTACAACGGGGTGTGTAAAGTTTTTGTTGCCTTTTTTCATAAGAGACGGCACTCGGAGAGTGCCTACTACTATTAAGAACTTATGAAATACTATTAAGAACTTATGAAATCCCAAAATTGACACTTATAGTGACAATAACTTTACGCGCCATAGGCATCAATTTAGTGAAAAACGTTAGTTTGTTGATACACCTTTCGCCCCTCTGGGGCTTGCTATTGGTTTGATCAATGCGTGGACTATACACCTTCGCCTCTCTGAGGCTTTGGAAAATCACATATCAGTACCCGACAAATCATGACGAATACCAAACGCGTATTCGTCCAAGCGCATTTGGCGTTGATTGGCTGAATGCCATACGCGCATTCATAGCATTGATTTCGGTGCGAAAGGTGTATAGAAAACGCATCTCCCGAAAACCCAAGCACCAGCGGTGTGAAAGGTATGAGGATAAAATCGGACTAATATATCCCGCCCAACAAGATGGCATATCCTTAAATTGACGTATAAGGTGGTTGTAGAAAGAGGCACAATCAAGGATGAATGTGCTACAAAAAAACGCTCAATTTAACAGAATGTGCTTCTTTGTAGCCGATCAAAGTCATATAATGATCCAGAAACCCTTCCGTGTCCAACTATGTTAACTGTGGTGTGTCCTCCGCGCCAGTTATATAATTGGCGCGATTCAGACGAATAAAGTGACAAAATATTTACACACCCGTTATCTGAAAAAAGTTGACATCTACAGTTTTTCTACCTATAATAGATAGAGTGATTGTTGAATCTAAGGACGTAAATAAATGTACAAATTCGGTTATATTGACAAAAGTGGCAGCATTGTTATTTCACCGCAGTTTGATTATTGCCTTGGTTTTTCTGAAGAATTGGCAGCTGTTGAGGTTGATGGCGTATATGGGTTCATTGACAAACAAGGAAAATTTGCCATTCCGCTTCAATATCAGTGGGCATCCAGTTTTTATGATGGTTTAGCCCCAATATGTATTAAGGATAGTCAGTGGGGTTATATTGATAAATCCGGAAAGATAACTGTTCCACTACTCTTTCGTGAGGTTGATGGTTTTTTCAATGGTTTTGCCTTTGTCCAGACCGAAACAACCAGAGGTGTTATCAATATGGCGGGTGAGTGGGTGTTCACGGAAAGCGATGAAACAATGTTATATCCGTTTCTTTCAGAAGGTCTTTGCCGATTTTATGTCTGGGATGAAAAAGATGAACGATATGAAGGATATATTGATACGACTGGTGAAATAGTCATCAAACCACAATTTAATGATACATGGGACTTTTCTGAAGGGTATGCCTATGTTGAGACAAAGGATGGTAGAAATGTGTTTATTGATAAAACCGGTCAGGAAGTTCTTGAATTAGAATTTGAATCGTATACCCCTTATTTCTATGATGGGTTGGTCGTCGTTAAGATAGATGGTAAATATGGATATGCTGACAAATCTGGTGCACTTGTTATTGAACCACGATTTGATGGTGCCGAGGGTTTTGCTGAAGGTCTTGCTGCTGTCAAAATTGATGAGAAGTATGGATATATTGACAAAGCTGGTGAGTGGGTTATCAAACCGACATTTTATTACGCTACTTACTTTTCAGAGGGATTAGCTGCTGTAAAACTAATGAGCGTTTGTCCCGTTAATTATCAAATTCACGTTATATAAATTTCTTATTTTACTTTGGTAAGCGATATGAATATAAAACAGATAGCACTAATTTCTTTAATTATTATTGTCCTTGGCGTTCAGTTTGTATCTGGTCAGACACAGGAAACTGAGTCTGAATCTACTGAAACACCCTCTGAAGAACAGGTTGTTGAAAACGAAGAAGACGTTTCTGAACAGGAGGCTTCAGATACGCCGGTTTCCACAGAAGATGAGTCGGATTTGGAGGTTGAGGAGCAAAACGCTGAACCCATTACTTCTGAAGAAATCCCTGATGATAATGACAGTGAGGAGGCGAAACCTATCACAGCGGAAGAAGGGGAAGATGATAATGACAGTGAGGAGACGACACCCATCACTGAGGAAGAAGGGGAAGATGAAGAGCACGTTAATGAAATAGATACTATCCCGTATAAATGGGAAGGTACCACGCGAATTTTCAAGCTTGTTAATGACTATTATTTAGAACCTGATGAAGTCGTTAAAACGGTGATTATGATTTCGGGTGATGCTACTATACATGGGACAGTAACTGGGAATGTATTGGTTATCGGTGGAGATATTGTGCTTTCCAAAGACGCACAGGTAGAAGGGATGGTACAGGTCGTCGGTGGCACAATAACGGGAGATTTTGAACAGACTGAGAATCATAGCGTAAGCAACGGGTGGCGGATTCTTCCTGCAGCGGCACATCTACTGATGAATCCGCATACTGTCTGGGATATTAGGAAACATCGCAATTTTAGATTTACAACGCTAAAATTTGGACTTCTGCTATTGACATATCTATTGATGGCAGTGACTTTTCGAAAGCCTATCTATGCAGTAAGTTCAATGTTGGTAGAGAGGCCGATCGGTAGCATTCTGTTTAGTCTGCTTATGTTTATCGTTATCCCAGTTGCTATCTGGGTGATCATCCTATCTATAGTAGGTTTTCCGTTATTGATATTGTGTCTCTGCCTTTTGGTACCGCTTGCTATATGCGGTAAGACTGCGATTTTTTATACACTCGGCAGCACACTTCTTGCGGGTAGGTTGAAACCGCTTGCTGTGATTTTTGGGTTTGTCCCGTACTTTATGGCGACTGAGATACCGCATGTTGACTGGGTGACGTTCCTTCTTTTCAATGTCGTCGGTGTCGGACTATGCATACTATCAATCATTAAGGCATTGTCAACACAGGGTCTTAATAAGAATCTCCATTGGTCTGAAAGAGTACGTAATAATGCATCTTGAATCACCGACTTTTTTAGTTCTGTTCGCTATATTACCTTTATTGGTGCTTTTTCTTCGGTGGCAACGTTCATACGCGCCTGCTATCCGTATTGGTGAGATTCAGCATGTTGGGGAAATACCGAGATCACTATCTGTTAGACTACTTCCATCGCTCAAGATACTAAGATTCATTGTCATATCGCTTCTTATTATTGCGCTTGCGAGACCCCAACTGTCACAAAGTCAGGAACGTCGTTTTGCGGAAGGTGTAGATATTATTTTGGCACTTGATATCTCAGAAAGTATGCGTGCAGAGGATGTGAAGGATGCGAACCGACTTGAAACTGCGAAGTCGGTTATTCGTGATTTCCTAAAACATCGTGAGAGTGATCGCGTTGGTTTAGTCGTATTTTCTGGTGAAAGTTATACGTTATGTCCACTTACACTGGACTATACAGTGCTAATAGAATTACTTGAGGGTGTAGAGGTTGAATTAGGGGGTCAATTGAAAGATGGTACAGCTATCGGTGATGCGATTGCGACGACTACGAATCGGTTGCAAATATCGGCAACGAAAAATAGGATCGTCATCTTGTTGACAGATGGTGAGAACAACGCAGGAGCGATTGCCCCTGGAACAGCTGCGTCATTAGCACAGTCGCTTGGTATTAAGGTTTATACTATCGGCATGGGTAAAGAAGGGGGTGCGCTTATCCCTTATGAAGATACGACTTTTGGAAAACGGTATCGGGAAGTAAAGACCTATCTTGATGAAGGGACACTTAAGCGGATTGCCAGTATTACGGGTGGCAGATATTTTCGAGCGACAGATGTACAATCACTAAGACATGTTTATACTGAGATTGATCAGCTTGAAAAGACAGAATTTAAGGTTGTTGATTATAGAGAAGAAAAAGAGATGGCAGCGTATTTTTTAATACCGGCTGCGCTTCTGTTTGGACTTGAAGTTTTCTTGTGTAATACGGTGCTGCGGAAAATTCCGTAGCATAATTCCAAAATAAGGAGAAAGAATGAAAAACATCATTGCATGTAACTTAGGTAGTTATAGACAATTTGGTGCGAATGCTTATACACATTTAGCAGAAATCGGTTTGACGAATGTTGAAATTGGTGTGCCTGCTGATGATGCAGTTGATAAATTGCAGTCGGATTTAAAGGCACATGGACTGACCGCAACCAGTTTGCTCGGTAGATGTGATGTGCAGTCTGAGACAGTTGTTACGGACTTTCAAAGGACACTGAACATTGCGAATGAGATGGATGTGAAGGTTATTTTTGTTAGCGTCCACGCAGGAGAGACTGACAAGCGTGTTGTATATGAACGTCTCCGCGCTATCGGTGAAAATGCTGAACCTTTAGATGTTAGGGTCTGTTTAGAAACGCATCCGGATATGGCACACAATGGGGATATTGCTCTTGAAACGATGAAAGGTGTTAATCATCCCAACATCCGCATCAATTTTGATACGGGAAATGTCTACTACTATAATCATGATGTGAATGCAGTTACAGAAGTAGAGAAGATTATTGACTATGTGGGTGCTGTTCATCTGAAGGATACAAATGGTGGGTATCGGACTTGGCATTTTCCAACGTTGGGTGCAGGTGTGGTTGATTACAAGGCAGTTTTTCAGACGTTGAATGCTGCTGGGTTCTACGGTCCCTTTACGATGGAATTAGAGGGTATTGAAGGTGAAAACCTTGGTGAGGCAGGTGTTCAGAGGCGCGTTGCGGATTCGTTGCAGCACTTGAAAGATATCGGTGTTATCTAATGGATTTATACCCGCTGCAAACGGGGCGATTAGGAAATCGCTCCTACCGGTGCAGGTGATTAGGTGGAAATATGGGAACAATGAATACTGCACTACTTAGACGTAGACTGGGACGAACTGGATTAGAAGTCACATGTCTTGGGATGGGTGGTGCGCGTATCGGAGGTCATGACGTTTCTGACGATGAAGCGGTTGAAGCCGTGCGTCGTGCAATTACGTTGGGGATAAACTATCTTGACACATCTCCGCTGTACGGCGAAAGTGAGAGACGGACTGGACTTGCCCTCGCTGATGGGTGGCGTGAAAAGATATATCTTGCTACAAAAACAGGGACACATCCGAAATGGCGTGGTGATTATAGTGCTTCTGGTACCCGGCGCAGTGTTGAAAATAGTCTTAATCTGTTAGGCACAGACTACCTTGATGTCTGCTTAGTGCATGATCCGTCAAATATGGACCCTGTAATAGCGAAGGATGGCGCGTTAGAAACGTTGCAACGGATGCGTGACGAGGGTTTGGTAAAATTCATTGGTCTGGGTGTGAGGGAGCACGAGTTCCATAAGATTGCAATTGAAACTGGTATGGTTGACGTTATACTAACCTATCTGGATTATACCCTTTTGAGTCAGACTGCGGATGACTGGTTGCTATCCTTTGCTTATGAAAGAGACATCGGCGTGATCAACGGTAGTCCGATTGCGGCGGGGTTACTCTCTGGTGTTGAGCCAGACGTTAACGCGAGACCTCCAGAAGGAGAAAAAGCACATCAATTTTGGCGATGGTGTGTGAAGAACGATCTGAACCTGTTGAATCTTGCTATCCAATTCTGCTTGCGTCAACCGTTGATTGCGACAAACTTATCGGGTTCAAAGAATGCCAATGAAGTGGAAGAAAACTTCGCTGCTGCAAGATCACCTATTTCAGATGAGATATGGGAATTATTAAAGGAAGTTATAGATGAGATTTCAGGAAAAGGTAGCACTTGTAACGGGTGGTAGCCGTGGGATTGGTAAAGAAACCGCTAAAAAACTTGCCAGTGAAGGGGCAACTGTTGCTGTTCACTATTCCCATTCAGTGACAAAAGCGGAAGATGTCTGTGCTGAAATCTACGGCAAATATAAACAGAAAGCACTGCCTTTTCAAGCTGATATTTCGGATAGAGACGCTGTAAACAGAATGGTTGCTGAGGTGACGAGGGAACTTGGACCTATCGAATTATTGGTGAACAACGCAGGGGATGTCGGCGATATGACCTTTGATGAACTTACACCTGAGCACTGGGACAGAATCATCTCTATCAACCTAACGGGTCCCTTCAATGTGTTGTGGAGTGTTAAGGATGGCATGATCAAACGGAAGTTTGGACGTATCGTCAATGTATCCTCAATAGCAGCGTTGGCTGTCCGTCCTGACCAGTTACCTTACGCGGCTGCAAAAGCGGGGATTATTTCTCTGACAAAATCGTGTTGTGGACCGTTGGCGAAACACAATATACGGATCAATTCGGTAGCACCAGGGGCAATTGACACGGATATGTTAAGTGAAGTATCAGCAGAGATGGTTGAACAACTCCGTTCAACGACTCCGCTCGGTAGGCTTGGTGAACCGCATGAGATGGCAGATGTTATTGCATATTTATTAAGTGAAGAATCCAGTTATATTACGGGTGCTACAATAATTGCGAGTGGGGGTAGGATTCTTATACCGTAAGGATGAGTTCTGTTTCTCCAATTTCCAGATCTATGGCGACGAAAGTCTGCTTTCCTTCACGGAGGAACGTATCTCTCTGAAAATCGCGTCGAGAATGTACTTCGCGTAAATCCCATCCATTAACTTGGATATGCCGTATTGGCCGTTCAATAGACATGGCATCAGACATGGCAATAGAGAAGGTAAAATTTGCAGTTGGAAACTGTGTGGATAGTTTTATTTGTCGTTCTTCTTTGAGGACTGTAATGTCGGTAAGTTCTCGTGCCATCCAGTAGTGTCCGATTTCTGAGTTTTTCATCCAGATAGTTTTCGTGCTATCTGGGTCGTAATCATCCAGTCGTGATTTGACAGTTTTTAGCACATCAAATCCGAGTTTTTCCCCGTTGAAATAGAATCCGGGCCAATGTCCAACAAGCACGCACGGGAGTTCTTTTTCAAGGATTGGTGGTAATCTTCCGCCTTGTAAATCTTCTGTGATAAATCGGTCTGGGTCACCTAAGTCGTACCCTGTCCACCCGCCGAACCAGTCGCCTGCACATGCGACAATACTTGCAATAGCGATTCCTTTCTCCTTCTCAACGTGGTAGATAGGGACGTCTGGAAGTTCATCATGTTTAAGCCAGAGAAAATAGAAGGGACGTGGATCATTGTTGACCTCCTGTGATGCGGTTAAGACAGCTTGCGAGTATGCTGCTTCTTGTCGTTTTCCGAATGCGCCAGGACTCGTTACGCCTTCACACGGGATGCCGACATTATTAAGCATCTGCATCGCTGTGATAATATAATCTGTGAGTTTATCTACAGGCGGGTCAACCCATTCAACCTGTTCCCACTCGTCGGTAAGTGATAATGTATCCAGATCAACGACAGCGGTGTGGGTTAACATTTCAGGTGTTATGTCGAAGTTGGGCCAAATAATCTCACGGAAAATGCGGAGCCATGAGTGATATTCTTGTGCTGGACTCTTTTCTACAACATCGTCGGGGAACCCTTCGTCAACACGTCCGATTCCTGCGGGATAGGGTATGAGACTAAATTTGCCTTTCACGCCGTTTTCCCAGCACCACTCTGCCCACTCCCATGCGAAATCGGCAGGGATTGTGTTTGGCATTTTCTTATGCTGTGTTGCATCACCCTCCCAGCGTTGCGGTGGTGTGTTCGGTTGGTGTTTCGCTTTCCATGCATGTCTTTGCTGTATCCAATAGTAGGTAAGGTTGATGACAGGACACGAATCGTCAACAATTAGTGAGAGTGGTGTTCTGAGAAGTGGATTACAGATAGTGACGTTCATTTTTTGTTATTCTTCACCCCGTTTCATTGTAAATCTGTTTTACACAACCTCTGATATAAGGCACGTCGTCTACCCATAGACCTTCAATGTTGTTTTTGATTGCCCATGTTACATCTTTGTATGTGATCACAAAACCGGCGTCTACGATAAATCCGTTATCTTGTAGTTTACTTATTTGGCGTGGTATTGACCGTGTGAGTGAGTTGTATAGCGCGAAATGGTTGAATCTATCCCAACCGATGATGATACGGTTCACATTCATCTCGGATGCTGCTTTGAGGAAGTTTGCCATCGGGTTAATCAGAATTGCGCTGGTTGTGAGGTCGGGTTCTAATTGTTTCGCTTCAATGAGCAGATGTTTCCAACGGTAAAACGTGAGGATGCTGACAAGGTGGACGACATCAAAGTGATGGATTCGTTCTATGATGATTGGCAGGATTTCGGGTGTATCGGTTTTTGGTTCAACGAAGCATGGGAAGTTGTTTTGTTTTGCAAACCTGAGTGCGTCATCAAGGTGTGGGACAGGTTCCTGAGAGTTTAGCATAGTTATGTGTTGCACGTCTTTCCATTTTAGTTGATTGAGAGGGGTGGTGCATCCGGTCGCTTTTCGTATATCGCTTCGGTTGAAATCTACGTGGATTAGTACGGGTTCTTTGTCTTGTGTTAGGCAGACATCAACTTCAAATCCATCTGCGCCATCAATGCGTGCCTGTTTAAACGATGCGAGCGTGTTTTCGGGTGCGCGTCCCATTCCGCCACGGTGTGCAAGGAGTTTAATGTCCATAGATATCTGTTTATTGTCCCAGTCTGTTAGTCAGAATTGGGAGAGTACTCATGCGAGTTTCGCAACACTCTTCTTAGATTCACGATTTCAATATGATTCAGTTTCAGTGTTTCAACTGTTGCTCTTCCTGTTCGAGTACGCCCAATAATAGTTAGGTTGTCTTCACTCCATTTAAAATGACGGTTCCAGTTCTTCAGACGAGGATTAAAGAGTGGCACACGTTGTCGTGTTTGTGGGTCATGAGCATGCGTTCTGCTATGCTTTTTAGAATTACACCAAGGACAAGTCCATGCAAGATTATCCATCGTAGTTTTACCGCCATTCTTGCGAGGAATGATATGGTCACAATGAAAAGAAGCACTTGCGAAATTAGCAGGTGCTTTACAATATTCACAAAGGCCTTTAGCCCGTTTTCGCACACGAAGACTCATTGATTGCGTGACACGTTCAGATGACATCATTCCCTGCTTTTAATCCAAATTTTGCGATTATTTCCTCCGCAGGCATTTCCCAACGATGTGCTAAAATCGCAACACCTTCAAGACGTCTTGTATTGAGAATCGTAAGCTGCCGCACAAGTTCTTGATACTCCGGTAATTCCTCATCGGTCAAGGATTCATCATCAGACTTGCGTCGTAATTTCCAGTAACGACGATTCTCCTGGTCAGGTAACTTTAGGTTCTTTTTGATGTATGCAACGACATGATCATCTGAAGCGTCAGCATCAAGTTCCTCGTCTATAGATAAATCCTTTTGTTGCTGCCATTCTGTGAATTTTTGCATAAATTCATCTAACTCAACTGGGGATAGTTGTTTGACACTATTCAGGAGATGTTCTACTTTTGGTTCTATAGGTATATCAACGGTAGCCATACTGTTTTCTCCGAAGGTGTTAGTCGCTTAGATTGCAAGTCGCGTCTAATGGGTGTTAATATATTACAAGTTTAACATAGATTATCGTTTGTTGCAAACCATTCTATATGACGGGCAGAGGCATTCAATTGTCGGTAAATTGCATGTATTCAGATATGTTTCTTCTGTAGGAGGGAACTCCGATTCCCGACTATACACTTTGATAGTCGGGAATCGGAGTTCCCTCCTACAGAAGAGGAGTTGTTATGTTAATTGGATAATATTTGTAAGAAACTGCGAAAACGCGACAATTGAATGCCTCTGATATGACAGGTGTGTAAAGTTTTTGCACGCTATTTGCAGAATTGCGGATTACGCGGAGGACGCGGAAGGGGTTTCTTGTGCATTTCAAGTTTACTTTCACAAGTTGGCGTTGATTTTAGCATAACCCCTTAGGCGTCAATTTAGTACAGAGAAGGATAATGAAGGATGAATGGGGTTGGAAGAAAAGAAGAGGGAAGGATGGAAGGTTGGAAGAGGGAAGGATGGAAGGTTGGAAGAGGGAAGGATGGAAGGTTGGAAGAGGGAAGGATGGAAGATTGGAAGAGTGGAAGAGTGGAAGAGTGGAAGAGTGGAAGAGTGGAAGAGTGGAAGAGTGGATGGGTGGAAGGTTGGAAGGATGGAGGGTTGTATGGGTTGGAGTAAGAAGCACAATCTAACAGAATGTGGTAGAATACGCGTTTGGTATTCTGCATTAATAAAGCGACATTCTCAATTAGAAATGGTATAATATGTTGACGAAGCACTACCTTACATCAAGTATAATCAGAAGCTTTACCGAGAAGGATAAAAAAAATACTGATGCGTAATCCAAAAGTCGCTGTCGTTGGCAGTGCAAATGTTGACCTCGTCTTACGCGCTGGAAGGATGCCGAAGTTTTAGCTCGGTGATGTAGACACGGAGACCAAACAGTTTGACATTAGGAATACAGTGTGGTATACTAATGAAACTGACTCGGTGGTGGTTGTTAGTGCAACTGCCACACCAATGAGCGTCAGCAACCTATAGGAGTCAGATATGCCTAAAAGGACCCAATGGTAGTAAATACGAGAATCCAAGGCCTTTGAAACGATACGAAAAGAAGTTAGCAAGGTGTCAACGCAGGTTAAGCAAACGCGTCAAAGGATCTAAAAACTGGTATAAGCAAAATGATAAGGTAGCCAGGCTACACTATAAGATTGCCTGTATTAGAGACGATGCGCATCATAAAGCGACAACAGATATAGTTAGCCGTGCATCTGGTATATGTATTGAAACTTTGAAAGTGTCCAATATGCTCAAAAATAGGAAGTTAGCGAAGGCATTGTCCGATAGTGCGTTAGGCGGATTTCTTTCTATGTTAAAACTAAAGCAGAATCCCACGGTATAATCCCCAAAGAAGTAGACCAATTTTTTGCGTCGTCAAAAACCTGCAGTAGTTGTGGGCACCAAAAGCAAGACTTAGACCTCTCAGAAAGAACATATCAATGCGGTTGTTGCGGTATCTCAATAGATAGAGATGTCAATGCTGCAATCAACTTGAGAGATGTCGCGGTAGGGCATACCGAGACAAAAAACGACTGCGGAGTTCAAGTAAGACCTCGCCAAAGTTCAGGACAAGAGGCCAGAGGCATTCAATTGTCGAGTTTTTGCAGTTTCTTACAGATATTATCCAATTAACATAACAACACCTCTTCTGTAGGAGGGAACTCCGATTCCCGACTATCAAAGCGTTTAGTCGGGAATCGGAGTTCCCTCCTACAGAAGAAACATGTCTCAGTACATGTAGTTTACCGACTATTGAATGCCTCTGGACAAGAGGCAAAGAACGTTGAAACAGTAAAAGGTGTTTGGAATCAAAAAATGATCCCGATATAAAACCTAAGAACCCCCAGTGCTTTAGCACGGGGAGTATGTCAGCCTTGATCCTGCACCCGCACGTCCGCTGCCAGCAAGTCTGCTAGCTCAGGTGGATATCCTGAAACCTAACGCAGTGGAAGCAGGTGTGTTATCTGGTCATGCTGTTAGCACGCCAGAAGATGGTGTTGCGGCTGCTAAAGCATTACAATCTCAGATCGCATCTGATGGACTATCTGCTGTCGTGTTGACACTTGGTGAACAAGGGGTATTGATTTATACACAAACAGAGATGACCCACTTACCCGCAATTGCAGTTGAAGCAGTGGACACAACAGGGGCGGGAGATGCGTTCAGTGGCGCATTAGCAACGGCTCTCGCGGAGGATAGGGAGCTCATTGAAGCAGTGAAATTCGCTAACGCTGCTGGTGCAGCTGCAGTAACAACACTTGGTGCAACACCATCAATGCCAAATCGAGAAAAAATAGAGGAAATCCTTACCTATACATAACGAAACTCTAATACAGAAATGATGAAGTTTAAAAATTATAGTAAATTATGTAAATAAGTTTACATATATTCTGTAGGAGCGATCTCCGAATCGCGACGCAACCACTAATAGTCGGGAATCGGAGTTCCCTCCTACAACGTAGATGTAAAGTTAATTGTAGAATCCACTATAAAAGGTGAGAGGAGAAAACAGTGAAAAGAATAACCGCACTCTTCATAATCTATATTTTATTAGTCGCTACTGTTATGACATCCGTTTCCCAAGAGGAATGGAAACAGGATATGAAAAAGGGGTTTGAAAAGGTTCTGTCATCTAAGAATGATAGGGTTAATAGACATCGCGATTTCATCACTGATTGGCGTGAAAAGGAACACCTTGCTGAACTGATACAACTCTACGAATTGGAGAAAGTCAATCGGACAGACGATGCACCTTTTATATATGCATTGGGATATGCTTATGCTTTGACAGAAGAGAAAGATAACCGGGAAGCGATAGAAAATGCTGAAACTAATTTCAAAACTGCCATTACACTCGATCCTTCTATGTTTTGGGCACATTACAGTCTTGGGGCAATTTATCAGAGACAGCAAAAATATGACGAAGCTTTGACTAAATTTCAGACCAGTCTATCACTAAATCCTAAATACTATCCTGCATATTACTATATTGGTGAGATCCAGATCAAAAAAGGGAACCATGATGAAGCTCTCAACTCTTTTGAAACTGCACAAGCAATAAATCCGAAGTGGGTATACCCCGTATATGGTAAAGGTCTGATATACCTTGATCAAGGGAACTTGAATAGGGCACGGGAAACATTTGAACGTGCTATCCAGATTAATCGCAAGTTTGCACCCGCTTATATTAAACTTGGACAAGTGTTGGCAAAAGAAGGCTTTTTTGATGACGCACTCATGGAATATCAGAAATCTGCTGAATATCAACCGTATACTGCAACAGATATCTTTGATCTTGCAGCTATTTTCGCCGAAACTGACAATGCTGATGGTGCTATTCAGTTGTATCATCGGACGCTTGAAATAGACCCAAACTACGGACCCGCACACCTTGCTGTAGCTGATATGCTATATGCTCAAGGGGACACTGATACCGCAGTTGTCCACTATAAGAAAGCTATCGAATTTGATCCTACACTCAAGGACAGCTTCTTTGATGCATTGCAACCGCATTTCATCGGTAAAATTGGGGTTGCTGAAGCACGTATCATTCTGGAAAAAGCGATGGCTGTCCTACCTAATGATCCACGCTCTCATTTCTACATGGGTAAGATTGAAGCAGATTCTGGCAATCCAGAAAAAGCTATAGAACACTATAATAAGACACTTGAAATTGTTGAAGCAGAACCCAGTTATTTAGAAATGGAACTGCCCGAAGGACACTTTAATGATACCTACCTAAAGTTAGGTGATCTTTATCGTAAACAAGGCGATTTAACGCATGCATCAAAGAACTATCAGCAAGCACTTAAGTTGAATCCTACATTAGCAAATCGCTTCAAAAATGAAGGTAAGAGTGCATATCAAGCAGAAGACTATGAAAACGCAATTGAACCTCTTAGCATTCATCTCATCCTCTATCCAAATGACATTGATGCAACATTTCTGTTGGGACAATCCTACGATGCGAAAGATGATGAAGATAACGCACTCATATATTATGAAAAGACTCTCCAATTAGATGCGAAACGCTCAGATGTACTTTACCAGATGGTGGATATCTATCAAGAGAAGGCATCCCATCAGTTGGTAATAGATACCTTGAAGAGGGTCATTGCTTTAGACGCAAACGACGCAGAAGCGCATTACAAATCAGCTCTCTCATACCTCGCTCTGAACCAGTCTGATGCTGCCCTATCTTCATTAATTGAAACTGTTCGGATTGAACCAGACAATGTCAAAGCACAATATCAGATCGGTTTGATGTATCAGAACAGAGAAGATATGAACAAAGCAGTCGTCTATTTTGAGAAAACAATTGAATTAAATCCTGAGAATCCTGAGCCGTTCTTCCGTCTCGGTGGTATCTACGAAAAACGTCAAGACGAAGACAATATGATCCGTGTTTATCAACCCGCCTTATTACTTGACCCGAATCATCCAGATATACATCACAAACTTGCAGTTATATTTGAAAGACGTTTCAAGAAAGGACCTGAGGAGAACAGAGAAGATAATCTAAAGCAAGCACTGCATCACTACGGATTAGCAAATGAATATGATCCAGAACACTTTGAATGGCACTATAATTATGCGCTGCTGCTTGATGAAAAAGCAGCATCACTGGAAGATTATCACAAATTTGCAGGAATGGCAGTCAAAGCATATAAAGACACAATTGCGCTGAAACCTGACTTTGTTGATGCTTATTTTAAACGTGCAATGATTACGAATCGATATAAACGGATAGGAGAGGAACTCTATCTCAGTGCTCAGATTATAGAGGATTTTAAACAGGTTGTCCTGCTAAAACCTGATTACGTTGATGCCTATTTTCAAATGGGAACGCTACAAGTATGGATAGATAATTTCGAACTGGCAGAGGAAAACTTTCGGAAGGTTCTACAGTTTAACCCAAAATATAAAGGTGTTCACACCGAGCTCGGCAAACTCGCAGAACGCGAAAAAGATTGGAAAAAAGCGATACTACTCTATGAAAAAGAGATAGCGATAGATGACAAAGCGACAACTGCTTACCAACGTCTCGGGGATCTCTACTATAATTCTGAGATGAAACTCAATAAAGCAAAAGCAATGTTGGAAAAGGCACTTGCACTCAACGATAAACATGTCAATACCATTATCGTGTATGCGAATGTCTTGTACAGTATGGATAGATTAGGTGCAGCATCGGAACAGTTTGAACGTGCATTACAACTGGAGTCCAGCAATCTAACAGCAAATTTTAACCTCGCTCTGATGTATGAATATACTGAAAGAAACGAACTCGCTAAAGCACAATGGAAGACGTTCCTTAAATTGGACCCACCTGAACAGTGGAAGATTGAGGCAGAGAAACATCTGAAGAAACTTGGTGGAGAATAGTGAATTGTCTATTCTTATTTTGTGTGTATCATCAATAGTCGGGAATCGGAGTTCCCTCCTACAGAACTGAGGATTGGTAGGAGCGATCTCCGAATCGCGACCTCCATATTTAGTCTGGAGTCGGGAATCGGAGTTCCCTCCTACAGAACTGAGGATTGGTAGGAGCGATCTCCGAATCGCGACCTCCATATTTAGTCTGGAGTCGGGAATCGGAGTTCCCTCCTACAGAACTGAGGATTGGTAGGAGCGATCTCCGAATCGCGACCTCCATATTTAGTCTGGAGTCGGGAATCGGAGTTCCCTCCTACAGAACTGAGGATTGGTAGGAGCGATCTCCGAATCGCGACCTCCATATTTAGTCTGGACTGTCCACTATCTTGGAACGATGTGAGGTTGACTTTCATAGGTGATTAAATTTTGCTTAATATTAACGCTATTCGTAAAGGTCTCAAAACAGAGATCATCGGTAAACCCCATATTGTCCATTATACAGAAGTCACATCAACAAACGACTGTGCGAAAAAGAACGGAAAACTACGACAGGTTAAAGAGGGAACATTGATTATTGCCGAACATCAAACGGCAGGTCGTGGAAGATATGGAAGAACATGGGAGGCACCAAAAGGTAAGTGTATACTTGCATCAGTCATCTTCAGACATAGACTTAAGCACGATAAAGTCCATATACCAAATCTAATCGGTGCGCTATCTATTGCACAAGCGATATATGAACTTACGGGTCTTGAAGCACGTATCAAACACCCAAATGATGTAAGAATATCAGGAAAGAAAGTTGCGGGTGTTCTTACAGAGATGCAATATGATAGCAATCGTGCTCCTTTTTTCGTCTTAGGTTTTGGCGTTAATGTCAACACAACTAAATCTGAATTTCCTCAAAAACTGAGAGAAAAAGCAACGTCATTGACAATTGCTGCTTCAAACGCTGGTAAGAATGGAAACGATGGCAAGAATGGGTTCTCACGAAGAAGCTTACTGCTAAGGATTTTGGAGAAGCTTGAGGCAAACTATCTCCTACTCAAAACTGGTGAAACAGCAAGAATTGCAAAAGAAGTCAAAGTATGGGAAGAAGATAAATGAAAGTAGTGGTTAGTGCATGCCTGCTTGGTGTCAATTGTAGATTCGATGGTGGAAATAGCAAGAATACGGATGCAGTTGAACAGAGTCAGACGCACGAACTCATACCGATATGTCCTGAAGAAGCAGGCGGTCTTCCAACACCACGTCCACCGGTTGAGATTGTCGGAGGCGATGGATATGATGTGTTAGACGGGAAGGCTAAAGTATTGACAGCTGATGGTCACGATAAGACCGCAGAATTTTTAAAGGGTGCACAACAAGCATTGGCGTTGGTACAAGCACAAGGTGTAAAATGTGTTATCCTGAAAGCCAAAAGTCCTTCCTGTGGTTGTGGAGAGATATATGATGGTACTTTTTCAGGAACACTTATCTCTGGCGATGGGGTCACCGCTGCGCTCCTAAAACGACACGGCATAGAAATTATCACTCTGTAACAGAAAGGACAAGGTGTACTATCCTATCAACTCCCGAACTTTTTCTCCTATATCCTGACTCCGCATCAACGATTCCCCTACCAGAATAGCATTTACCCCCACTTCTCGTAAAGCCGCGACATCATCACGCGTATAGATACCGCTTTCGCTAACAACGACTTTACCTTCAGGAATTAGCTCAAGTAGTTTGAAAGTTGTATCAAGGGTTGTCCTGAATGTACGCAAATCCCTATTGTTGATTCCAATGATTTCGGCATCAGCATCAAGCGCAATATCCAATTCTTCCTCTGTATGTACCTCAACAAGGGACGCCAATGAAAGTGAAGATGCTATCTCTATGTACGCTTTGAGTTCGTCTGGTGTTAGCACAGCGACTATCAGCAGGACAGCATCCGCGCCAGCGACGCGTGCCTGAAAGATATGGTAGGGATGTATTGTGAAGTCTTTTCTGAGTAAAGGCAGATTTACGGCTTCACGTATTGAGGACAGGTAGCTTAGATTACCATCAAAGAAATGTCTATCTGTTAACACAGAAATGGCTGCTGCACCGTTTTCTTGGTATGTATATGCAATCTGTAAGGGATCAAAGTCTGCTCTAATAATACCTTTACTGGGAGATTTTTTTTTTACTTCGGCAATCAGATTCGTCGAATCTGGATTTGTGATGGCACCAAAAAAATCCTGTGTTGGTGGAGCATCCATCAGTTTAGATTTTAGTTCGGAGAGTGGTACTTGATCCTGTTCAACCGAAAGTTCTTTCCGTTTATGTGCAACAATTGTGTCTAATATCATTGATTGGATACCGATTTTAGTCCTTCAAGTTTTTCCATAGCATTACCAGAATCTATAGAATTTGCAGCAATTTCTAAACCCATTTCAAAGTTGTCTGCCTTGCCACCAGCAACGATTGCGGCAGCTGCATTCAGTAGTACTATATCTCGTTTAGGTCCTTTTTTCCCTTTAAGGATACCTGTGGTTATCTCAGCATTTTCTTCAGGTGTTCCACCCAGTAGCGACTTTGATTCTGTCTTTGGAATGCCGAGTGTTGTCGGATCAAGTGTATAGGTTTTCACTTCACCATGAGCAAGTTCAGCAACCCGCGTTTTTGTTGTCGTTGTTATTTCATCTAAACCATCGTTCCCGTGAACGACGAATGCGCGTTTAGTGCCAAGATTCTTAAGTACATTTGCGTGCACCTCAGTCAGTTCTTCTGAATAGACACCCAAAACCTGTGCTTGCGCGCCTGCAGGATTAGTCAATGGTCCAATTGCATTGAAAATCGTTCGGATACCGATTTCTCTACGGGGTCCGATTGCATATTTCATTGCACTATGCAACATCGGTGCAAACAGAAAACCGATCCCTATCTTATCAATACACGTTCCAACCTGTTCCGGTGTAATTTCTATATTGACACCTAAAGCCATCAGAACATTTGCGCTGCCACTGAGACGTGTAACCCCTCTGTTTCCGTGTTTAGCAACGGGTATTCCCGCACCTGCAACGACGAATGCGGATGTTGTAGATATATTGAACGAGTGCAGACCTGTACCTCCCGTGCTACATGTATCAACGAGAAAAGACTGTAAAGTTGGTATAGGTGTTGCTTTATCGCGCATCACGCGTGCTGCCCCAGTTATTTCATCTATTGTTTCTCCTTTGAGCCGTAGTGCTGTCAAGAAACAAGCAATTTGAGCATCTGTAGTTTTCCCCTCCATAATTTCGTTCATAGTTGCTATCATCTCAGTTTCGGTAAGATCACGACCATCAATTACGTTCTGTATTGCTTCACTTATCAATTCTTTTCCTCCTAATATGTGCATTCTACTAAAGGTAATTATATCTAAAAGATGGTATTTGTTCAAGTAACTTAGGAATTAAAAAAGGCAGATAACCAAACGGATACCTGCCTGTAGGTTAAAACGATGTGACACTAATCAAAATGATGATGAGAATTCCCATCATAACAATCTGAACATCCAGACTTCTTGCCACCCGTTCCATGGGGACAATCACCCCAATTACACAAGAAGTGGTAGAAATAACAATAATCTTTTATAACCCTCAACTTCAGAGAATACATCGGACAGATTACAATTGTTCTATGTGGATTAACCTTGCTTCCCGCCGTTAGACTACTAAATAAATCGGCAATACTCTGAGGAACTTCATACCAAACAGGGGAGTTCGGACACACCCAATGGACCTCACCACACCCTTTTACGGTGTTCGGTAGAGAGGCAGCTGATAAATCTCCGCAAACTCTACGATGCTCATTCTTTGTGCTGACGACTTCAAAGCAATACGGCTGTGGACACACATATTCACTTGTCGTGCTGACAGGGGAGATGATCCAATTCCCTGCGCCACCCGTCACAGAAATTGGTTGCGGCGCACCCGCAGTGTCCCAACTCCCACCTTCGCTGCTTGCAGTGCTCGTTGTTTGCGACGTTGAACTTTGCGTGCCACTCGTCTGGGACTTGGATTTTGTATCACTGCTGGTAAGAGACCCACCAGTAGGACTCACTTCGCTACCGACTGAGTTACTTGTGCCTTGCGTCTCACTGCTACTTTCGCCTTCGGTTTCTGTATTACTACTACCGGTCGTCGTCGTGCTCGTGCTCATCCAATCCGCACCTTGAATCGTTATCGCACCAGTCCCACTCCAAGAGTAAGTCCCAGATTTATACTCCGTGTGAGTGCCAATCCGATCCATATTAAGCCACGGTGAATCGGTCGGTTCAGTTTTGAATATGACTTCTACCTGCATCCACGGGCGGGGCAGACTGACCCTGGTGAATATATTCAAGAGATGCCAGACTATGAGATTCGCATCCGATACAAGGTGATCCGGTTGTACGATTTGGAAGGTTTGCCGTTTCTGGAGGCAGGTGTAAAAGGTTTGATACCCTTTACACCGTTGATGAAACCACCAGCAGGCGTGAGTGGTGAAGATTGGCTTCGACGATGTGTTGAGGTTGCAGAGTCAGTGCAACAGGATACGGTATCAAAGGCAGATTATCTCACAGATTTAGCGATTTTGAGCGGCTTAATATTTGATTATCCAACTATACGTGAGGCGATAATGGAGGCGACCATGCACGAATCATCGGTTATTCAACATTTTCTACAACAAGGGATTGAACAAGGGACGCGAGAAAGTCTTATTGAGGGTATTCTTGAAAACTTGGAGGTGCGTTTCCACTCCGCCAACTTGCAAGCGGTTGAGGCAATGCTTGGACGTATTGAAGCATTGCAACACCTTAGACAGTTGCGACGAATATCGTTACAGGTACCGAACATTGATGCCTTCCTGCAAGCTTTGAACTTAAACGGAGACGCTGACGAAACTGACTCCATTTGACAAGCACATATTGCACCGACAACAACTTTTTTCAAGTCCAAGACGACTTATGCCGTTTTCTAATATTGTTTTGACAGGGGAGTGTAAAGTTTTTGGCACTTAACTGTCTGAATCGCGGTTTAATGTCTCTGTTTGAACAACCTCCAACCATCATGACGTCTATCTGCCCAACATACATCTTGATACTGCTGTAGCACATTCATCCTTGATTGTGCTTCTTTCTCCAACCTTATTGATCCTCCATTACCCTTCTCCCTACACCATCCATCTTAATATTGCTGTAGCACATTCATCCTTGATTGTGCTTCTTTCTCCAACCTTATTGATCCTCCATTACCCTTCTCCCTACACCATCCATTTTGATGTTGCTGTAGCACATTCATCCTTGATTGTGCTTCTTTCTCCAACCTTATTGATCCTCCATTACCCTTCTCCCTACACCATCCATTTTGATGTTGCTGTAGCACATTCATCCTTGATTGTGCTTCTTTCTCCAACCTTATTGATCCTCCATTACTCTTCTCCCTACACCATCCATTTTGATGTTGCTGTAGCACATTCATCCTTGATTGTGCTTCTTTCTATATCACATTCATCCTCCATTACCCTTCTCCCTATACCATCCATCTTGACACTGCTGTAGCACATTCATTATGAGATTAACTCTCATAGAGAACCTGTATAAAATAAAAAGACAGATATCCAAAGTGGATATCTGCCTGTAAAATGTGAGTGGTTCAATGTGTTATTTCTACCACCAACACGACCAACCCTTACGTTTTCGCCATGGAAGATCGCAAATAGGTGTCCCCCCTACTGTTGAACACCTTTCCCACGACTTACCACAAGCACTATATTTACACGTTCGGGTGATATGCTGGTAGACATCAGAAGGATTACACGTCCAATATGAATGTCCGCTTGCACACGTAGCACTATGTTGCGTTGAAGAAGTCACCGTCTGTGTACACCCAGAACGACCACAGGAAATGGTCGGTGCTGGATATACGTGGGTATGCGACTGACATGCATAAAAGTTTGTTACCGTGCAACTATCCCCATTTGCATTTGTTACTAAGCAACTCGCCTGTAGTGTGTGGTTGAGAGCATCAGAAGCTGCAGCAGCAGCAGTACACAAATATCCTATGTGTGTGCTGATCCCACACGGGAATGTACCATAGGCATGGTATGCCGAGTTGGCATTCGGATCTGTATGTCCACATGGAAATGTGGTATGCGGTTGACATTCATAAAAAGGTCCACTCCAACCTGACATCGCGGTGTTGTGATCCGAACTGATTTGACACGCATAACCGGCATGAGCTGAATCCCCACACGGAGGCGTTATTTGAGAATGGCTACCTGATACAGTTGTCGCATGAATACCACATGCATGCATAGCACTACTACTGTCATCACCAGCATCTGCACTATCATCGCCACCGCTATCGGAATGGTATTTCGTACCACCCCTCCAAGGCCGTAAATCATGATCTCTTTTCCACTTCATACACTTCCTATATTGCAAAGGATTTCCCTGCTCATCAAGACATGCCCCTTCATTCCCATCTTTATCTATTACCTTTAATTTGCACGTCCGCACTTTATGTTTCTGGACATCCCTATGATCAGGGAGGCTTGGACATTTGTAGTAAGAACGACCACACCCCTGTTCAACAGTGCGGTTATTTAGTAGGTCCTGGACAGACATAGTGTTGCCACCGGTCTCTTCATAGTGAGGTAACATGGATGCAGGATACTTGCCCCCCGATGTCATAGACTGAGCGGACACTACATCTACATCATCCCTTGTACCATCTCCACATACAGTTCGATGCGCTGTCAACGCTTGATGTGGAGAACGGAACATCACATCACAGGGACCTTCACACTCATGTGTATACGGAAGGTCAGAATAAGTAAAACCTACTCGTTGTGCAGGCGTATATTTTCCAGTAATATATGGATCAGAATGTGGGAACTCATCGTAATTAGAATCACTTGTGTTATTTTCGGTATCAAGCCATGCTGGCTCATAACCCAGATGTGTAGCCACTATCTTAATATACCTGTTATAAGCATCGTGATACGGCACTTTACCATATTGATTAACACCTGGGTTGGTAATATACACAGAATTCTTAGTGCCTATCATTGCTTCTACTCTTTTAAGTTGTTCATCCACAGCATTAATAGCAGTGTTCATCGCTTCTACATAACTCCCGTGTGCATTAATCGCCACTCCTGTCTCTACTGCCTTCTTTAATGTCAATAGGGCGGCAGCCTTTGTCGTTGCGGTTAATGTCCCACCTGCAAAGTAATTCGCGACCCCAGCGGCACTCGTTGCAAACACACCTGCAAATGTCAACTCAATACCGCTTTCTATCTTTGCCTTGTTGGCACTCCATTCGCCTATTAGTGCGTTCATAGCCTCACGCCTTTTGTTGAGTATACGAATCTCTTCTTCAACATCAGCTTTTTTGCTATTTAGGAATCTTTCAGCATTTCCTTTTTCATCGTTTGGATCATGGGCATCTACCCTATTATTCCAGACAATCAATGTTAGGGCTAAAACTACTGTAAATACAAATATTCTTCTTATTAACATGATGGATTACTCCTTCTAATATTCGTAACCTACTTTATTAGCAGGTGTATTCGCCAAGGGGTGGGGATCACGAAAGGGTAGGAAATAATTTGATGGTTTACCTACGCCTTTGTCATTGTAATGCTCTTGCACTTCGTAATCAATACCAGGCCAACAGATTTTCGTTAGATCAGCTCTCCGGGCATCCCACGGATAATCGGAGATCCGACGACCCATTTCTGTACACCTCTTATTAGCTCTTTCATGTGCAGGGGAGCCTCCTTCTCCAATACTCACATAGTATATTGATAAATATGTATTCCGGGCAAACTCTTGTGCTTCTGTGTCATCGGGTGGGAATGGGGGTATCCATTCAGCACTCCAGTGTCCCCGTTCTTCGGTCTGCAGACGGAGGGCTTTCACAGGATTTGTTTTCAGCAACTCCTCGTGGTAGGTTAAAGGACCATCATACGTTTTTGGTACTGGCGTAGGTTGTACGGATGGTGTATCGTGCGGTTGATCAACTCTGTCCCAATGATCCCCATGCCACACATATTCATGTCCGTCAGCTGGTGGAGGCGGTCTTTTATCCACTTCAGGCACTTGCGCCTGGTCGGGGGGTTGTTCAGTTTCCGTTTTGGGTTCTGGACCGGCAAGTTCCTTCTTGAACTGTTGCATGTCTACGTACAAGTAGATTTGTAATGCCATGAAACCTACGATGAGCAGAGCAAGACCACCGATTGCCCACTTTAATTGCTTTGTCATGTCAATACTCCTTATTTGTGTGTCCCATGCCAGCTTAATGTGTCTTGCTGGCAGGATTCGGTTACTACGGGGTTTGTTTTCAGTAATTCCTCATGAAACGTCAAAGGACCGGTATACAACTTTTTCGGTTGTGGTTTGGGTGTTTCCTTTTTTGGCACTTTATCAGGTATAACCTTCGGCACATTGCCAGGTTTTGCTTCACACACATCATCACGAGGAACATCAGCAGACGACTCGTGTTCGTCGTGTTGTCCGTGATGGTAAGTACCATCAGAATGGTAATGATCTTGCATGTCTTTGGCTAACTGCCTTTTCAGTTCCCGTATTTCCGCTTGGTCTTTGAGAACAAGAAATACTGTCGCGCCGATAATACATAGTGCAAGAGCTCCAAGTCCCCAGTATAATTTATTCCTCATCAGTTTTTCCTCCTTAAAGTGTCGTTATACTTGCTATTTGCTGCGTCCAGCGGACAAGGTGGTCCACCTTTCCAGGTCTCCCGTTTATAATCTTTGGGCATCCTGTCAGGATTGTATTCTGGATAGATGTTTGATCGTTCAAACTCGGATGTCTCTACCTCTGCGTCCAACGGGCAAGAAGGACCACCTTTCCAGGTCTCCCGTATATAATCTTTAGGCATCCAGCCAGAATTGCAGTCTGGATAAATGTTTGATGGTTCACACTGCACAGGTTCCGGAGTGACGGGACGTCCTAATCTTATACCCAGACTTCCAATCGCCAATGCTGCAAGGATAATACCAATAATAAAATATCGGATGTATTTACGGTGTTTAAACTTGTAGCCTCGTCTCATCTTGTGCCTCCAATTATATCATCAAATAGGTTAATAATCTACTATTTTCTTGACAGTTTTGCTGTCGCACCTTGTGCAAGCAGCGACAAGCATCGGGACATCCCCGATGCAACAACAAAAGCTCGCGAAGAGACACCTTGCCGAGACAAAGCGCGCGAGCACAAAAATATTGCAGGTTTCTAAATCCTGCAAATAGGAATTTATTAAGTGAAATTTTAACGAATGTGAATTTGGGGGGGGGGCGTTAACGTATGGTTAAAAAGGTCTTCAGGAATATTACGCGCACAAAAACCTTGATCATAAGATAGGTATCTGGTGCGTTCATTCAATTTTGAAAATTCCATCTGGTGACTCTTCATTGTTAATATTAAACCCCAAGAATATAAAAGCAAAAACAAACTGAAACTCAGTTTTCTGGTCAAACTTACTCATCTATAGATATTATATCACAAGCTTTCTGTAGTTGTCAAATTAATTTCACATTTTTATTTAATTTTCGGTATATCTCTTGTTAATTTGGTAAATGACAACCTATATCCACTTAAGACCCCGTTTCTGATATCATGAGGGTCTAAAACGTGTGTTTTTGTGAGTCTTTCTCATAAAGAAATGCAAGAATATCTAAGATTTCAGTACGGGTTATGATCTTTCGTCTTACTTTCTTCCTAAAATCCTTCTCAACATAATCAAGCGTCTTTTCTGGGGGCAAACGCTTCTCTGCTAATTCAGTCAAGCAATTACAATGTTTTTCTTGACACATCGTTTCTCCCAAAGATAGGTTAGTTCAGGACAAGCGGAAACGCATGCTATTGAACACAACAATTGTTTGATGCGGCATTGGTTTGGTTCCTGACAATTTATGAGAAACGCTGTAGATATTATTCTCTTGAAATATTAAGGGTATATTTGGTATAATAAACACATGGGACGAGACGCAATACATTCTTTAGGAAATTTTAAACCGAGAAATATAGGAGCATTAGAATGAAACAGGTCAATATTTTCACAGCATTGGCAGTAATACTGATTTCAGGTTCTGTGTTTTCAACACAAATACCGACGATACAAGGTGAGTATATAGAGGCACGGTCTGCAAGTGTTTATGTAGGCGCATGTCATTACGGATCAGAATATGTAGAAGGTGGCAAAGAAGCAACCCTTATATGGAACATCAATAAAGGTATTTGGAATGATGTTCAATTAGATGGACTAACCGTTGTTGCTGTCGTCAGTGCAAAGGACAATTTAGCTATTGATACAAAGACACGTAGAAGTGCTGTCTATGTTGATAGCCAAGCAACACCAGAACAACACGCAGCAATCCGTGATATGCTGTCTAAAAAGCAGGTAGACGTGCTTGGCACAGTTGTCACCACGCAAACAGCACACATCGATTATACAAAAGATGGAACGAAATATGATGTTTCTGTTGGAAAGGTTTTGCAGCTCTCTGTTAATCGCTTTCCCTGTGAACATTGCACGCAACCACATCAGATATGGTATGAACCACTGATAGAAGTCCAAAACCCAATAGTCGGAAAATCTGAAATCTACCGTTACAAGGACACACACCTCCCTGTAAATTGGCAGCAAGGTGAGACAACCAACAATGTTTTTGTTGGGAAATTTTTAATGTAGACGACTGTCTACTCCTGTTTTTAGAATCAACGCCGAACGCGTTTCGATGAATACAGGTTCGGTATTCTGCATTGGTTAGAAAACCGCATCTACCGGATGCCGATTGCAACAATCGGTAGGTTCGGTTTCCTAACCGAACCGGTAAGGAGCATGAGTGGAAACAAATACAACAGCAGAAAAACGAATGTTCAAACTAACTGATGAGGAGCTGATTCAGTGGAACGAAAACGGTTACTTCGTCCGACACAACGTTTTCACTAAAGCAGAAAACGCAGAGATAGCACAAATTGCAGATGACATCGTCAATAAAAAACGCGCCTTTCCCGATTATCACATCTTTAAAAACGCTTTAGTCATAGAGGGTAAAGTGCAGGCAGAAGGCATCCACGCCATGCACAATATCCAATATGTGAGCTGCAACTGCAAAGAATTCCTTGACCGCACGCGTGACCCACGACTCACAGACCCAGTTGTTGATATTCTTGGACCAGACTTACTCGGACTTAACAATCTGTACATCTGGAAACCTCCGAAGTTAGGTTTAGGTTTTCCGTGGCATCAGGATAAATGGTACTTTAACCATCAATATAAAACTGGGACAACTGTCGCAACTTGGACTGCAATTGATGACGCAGATATAGAAAACGGTTGTCTATATGTTGTCCCCGGAAGCCACAAAGGGGGTGTTCGTGATCACGAGAAACTTGAGGGTTATCAACAAGGGGAATTTAGACAAGCACAAGGTGTTCGTGATGAAGACGGTGTTCCTGTAGAAGTTCCTGCTGGTTCAGTCATCTGGTTCAATAGCCAAGTACTACACAAAAGTACTGATAATCATAGTGAACGTTTTCGTAGGTGTAACGTCGCACATTATATCAAAGCGAGTACTGAATGGACAGGACCCAATGCAGTTAATGTTAAACGACCTCCTATGTGGATACGCGGAAAAACTTATCCCGGTATGGAAAATGAAGTTCAACATGACATTATACCTATTATAGAAGACGATTAGAGGTTGGAAGATTGGAAGGGTGACCAGGATTTTCAGGATTTTCAGGATTTTCTCAGGATAAGAGGTAAGACTGGAAGGATGGAAGACTGGAAGAAGAAGGAAGGTTGGAAGAATGGAAGGGTGGAAGGGTGGAAGGGTGGAAGGGTGGATGAAGATGGATACAATGGTTGAAAAACGGAAGTATAGATTGACATCTGATGAAGAATCCTCTTGGGAAGAGAAGGGGTACTTTATCCGTTACGGTGTTTTCACGAAGGCAGAAAACGATTCTTTGGCTCAAATCGCTGACGACATCGCGATTGGAAAACTGCCTTTCCCTGCAAAAAACATACACCAAAACGCATTGGTCAGAGATGGGAAAACAGAAGCATCAGGTGTCAATGCCATGCATTGCATCCATCATATAAACAAACATTCCTCTGAATTCCTTTCACGCACACGCGATCCGCGTTTAACAGACCCTGTCGTTGATTTAATCGGTCCAAATGTCCTCGGACTTAACAATCTATATATCTGGAAACCCCCCAAGATAGGTTTAGGTTTTCCGTGGCATCAAGACAAGTGGTATTTTAACAATCAGTATGTAACAGAAAAAACCGTTGGCACTTGGTCTGCTATTGATGATGCGGATGAAGATAACGGATGCTTATATGTGATTCCTTGTAGCCACAAGAATGAGGTCTATGAGCATGTGAACCTTGAAGGATCACAACAGAATGAATTTAAATATGCTGTTGGCGCAAGGGATGAAGATGGAGTCCCGGTTGAAGTCCCCGCTGGTAGTGTGGTTTTTTTCAACAATCAACTCCTACATAAGAGTACTGATAACCGTAGTGATAGATTTCGCAGATGTAGTGTCGCACACTATATTAGTGCAGATTCACAACGCGTGGAAACCGTAAAGTATCCTCGTCCTGTCCTGTGGGTTCGGGGTGATACACACTCAGAAAAAATGGAGCCGGTACATCGGGACGTATTACCTATGCCTGAAGAATAGGATCATGTATGGATACAAAAGCAACAATGACGCATAAAGAATTTGCGATGACATCTGATGAAAAAACATCTTGGGAGGAAAATGGATACTTCGTCCGATACGACGTATTCACAAAAGAGGAAAATGACCTCCTACGACATATCGCTGATGATATCGCTGTCGGAAAACGATCTTTCCCTGAAGCGAATATAAACCAAAACGCATTAGTACGCGATGGAGAAGCGGAAGCGACAGGTATCCATGCGATGCACAAAATTCATCATGTGAGTTGCTACTGTCCAGAATTCCTTTCACGTGTCCGTGACCCACGACTGACAGACCCAATTGTTGACCTCTTGGGTCCTGACCTACTCGGTCTCAACAATCTGTATATCTGGAAATCACCAAAGATAGGATTAGGATTCCCTTGGCATCAAGATAAGTGGTATTTTAATCATCAGTATAAAACCGATATGACTGTCGGTACTTGGACTGCTATAGATGACGCAGACCGTGAGAATGGATGTTTATATGTTATCCCAGGTAGCCACAAACACGGTATCTATGAACATGTGGACGTTGAAGGATCCCAACAAGCCGAATTCAAATTGGCACGAGACGCAAAGGATGAAGACGGTGTTGCAGTTGTAGCACCACAAGGTGCGGTCGTTTTCTTCAACAACCAACTGCTCCATAAGAGTACCGATAACCGTAGTCTTCGTTTTCGTCGTTGTAATGTGGCACACTATATCAGTGCAAAGGCTGAACGCAAACCCAAAGTACAGGTAAAGAATCAACGTCCTGTTATGTGGATTCGAGGTAAGATTTATCCAGGAAAAATGGATCCTGTATACCGTGATGTCCAACCGATACCAGACTCTGATTGAAATGATGGTTAAATCTGCATCACAGCAGTATTTGTCAGAATTGGTGACTCAAACTGTGTCATATCCCCTGCTTTGAGACCGGGGACGGGAAATAGTCGGACAGATAAAGGTTTATTGAGCCGCATAGAGAGGGTGGCGACATCAGATAGGATAGCGGCGATCTGTGTTACGGTTGCGTCACCTGGAATGGGAATTGTGTCCAGACCCGTTCCACAGATGGTGGAATAGAGTAATAGGCTGTCTAAATTGAAATAACACTCTTCACTACGTTTTCCTAATCCGACATCTTCAAGAACCGGGAGCATCAATCCTGAATATCCACATAGTGGCAGTGATAAGGATTTAAGCGTCCTTGTTAAGCCTGCAGCGAGTGTCAGTGTTCCGCTTTCGCCAAAACAACCGGGGAGTTGGTGTTCCATAGCGTAAGCGATGCTGTCATCACCCATTGGTGCAAGTGATACGTCAAGACCGACAAACTTTATTCCCCATTCCTTTGCCATAGTTTCTGCAATTGTGACGATTTTCTGTCCTTCTGCTTCCATGATGGATTTCATATTCTGTAGTGCGGTTTCTATATCTGGTGAATTTGCAAATGCATCTTGCACAAGGTCGATTGCTTGCCATCCAATGCTGAAATTCGTCCGGGTGTCTTGCCAGTACGCCGCAGGGAAGAACGGGGTATTGGGAGGACAACCCATCAGTGCGGCAAAGCGAAGGTTACCGGAGCCTATTTCAGTTCGATGTGCTATCTCTCGTATGACTTCCGCTGTTTTGTCAACGATGTGGGGTATGACGTGTCCGGACTGCGTTGTCAGGGTGACGGTAGCATAGAGGATATCACTTTTGACGATTACATCCGCAACATGCTCAAGGTGCGTTTGCGTGCAACGTTTCTCTGGTGGGATTGTGCCTAAACTCAGGAACTCAATTCCTGCTTCTTTTGCTTGAGACTCTAAGGTAAGGATGGTATCTATGTCTCGATACTCATCCCAGATTTGGCAGCTGATACGTGTCGTTTGGACCTCATAGCCGTTCTCTTCAATGCATGTTTGGCAGGAGGTGTTGAATTTTGCGGCTCGCTGAAGTTGATAGGGTGATAGTGGGAACGGAATACCTGTGGTAATAGTACGTATTTTCATGTATTTTCGGTTTAATCCTCATCCTCCCCATACAGTCCGAGGTTTCTATACCGTTCATAGCGTTGTTGAATCAGTTGTTTCTCAGACATCTGTAGCAATTCGGTGAGATGTTTCTTCATTGCGCGTTTGACGTTTCGGACAGCTGCGAGTGGGTCTCTATGTGCACCCCCGATAGGTTCACGTATCACTTGATCGATTATGTTTAATTTAAGAAGGTCGGGTGCAGTTGGTTTATATCCTTCGGTTGCTTCAGGTGCATGTTCGCCTTTATCTTTCCATACGATCCCGCTACATGCTTCTGGAGGCGCGACGCAGTAGACAGCATATTCCATCATCAAGACACGATTGCCAACTGCTATGGCTAATGCGCCACCACTACCACCTTCACCGATGATAACGACAAGAATCGGAACACGCATCTGCATCATTTCGGCGAGATTGTCAGCTATAGCCGCTGCTTGTCCGTATTCCTCGGAACGGAGATCGAAATGTGCACCAGGTGTATCAACAAAGCAAATTAAAGGTCTTTTATATTTGTTTGCTAACTGCATCAATCGTCTTGCCTTTCGGTAACCTTCAGGGTGTGTATATCCGAAGTTCATTTCTCTGCGTTCTTCAAGGTTTGTGCCTTTCTGTTGTGCAAGATAAACAATAGGCTGTTCTTCAAACCATGCAAAGCCACCAATAAGGGCACGATCATCACCGTACAGCTTATCACTACGAAGTTCTACAGGTTCCTCAAGCAGTGCCGCAATATAAAGGGATGCTTGGGGACGTTGTGGATGTCGTGCTAATCGCACTTTATCCCATCGGCTGAGTTTTTGGAATGTCTGTTTTGTCAGTGTGTTGGCATTCTGTTTAAGCGCAGATATACCATCTGAAAGGTCTAATTCAGGATGTGCCTCGGTGAAAGCATCCAACGCAATTAAGTGACGTTCTAATTCAATAAAAGGTCTTTCAAAATCTAATTCTGATGAATTCATATATTAACCTCCCTTAAACAACTTTTGAGAACATCTTACCTGGCAATTGCTCAATAATACCTTTAAGTTCTAACATCAGAAGCACACTTGAAACTTGGTTTATTGGTAGTTCAGATGTGCGGACAATAGAATCTATATGTGAAGCAGGTATCTCAATCGCATTGAATACGACTTTTTCATCTGCTGTTAAATCTGGCAATGGGACGTTAGCATCAACTTTTTTATTGACTGATGTATTGATGTCTGCCGTAACTGGGTCTTTCTGTTGGGGTATACGTTTATTATCAGGTAGTGGTTGTTGCATAGTCGTGTCGGCATCTGAAGTTGTAGCTGACGTGGGGGTTGTAATCTGATTTCGGTAATGCTGTGGTAAAGCCTCTAAGAGATCGTCAACCGTATTTATAAGTTTTGCACCAGCGTCAATCAATTTATGTGTGCCAGTTGATAGTTCCGAGAATATCTGACCGGGTACAGCGAACACCTCTCTACCCTGTTCACTTGCAAGTCGTGCTGTTATGAGTGCCCCGCTTCGGTTTGATGCTTCTACCACGACAGTCCCAAATGTTAAACCGCTGATGATACGATTCCGTATTGGGAAGTTTTCTGCCCTGGGCTTCATTCCCATAGGGAATTCTGAGATTAACGCGCCAGAGTCTATAATCTTTTCTACTAAATTGCTGTTCCCAGCGGGATAGACTATACTGAGTCCGTTCCCCATAACAGCGATTGTCCTCCCGTTAGCATCAAGTGCGCCACGGTGTGCACATGTATCTATCCCTTTTGCGAACCCGCTTGTAATTGTCAAACCGAGTTTTGCAAGTTGGTAGCTCAGTTGATAGCTAACCCGTCGTCCGTAATCTTTTGCTTGTCGCGATCCGACCAGAGCGATACTCACTGCATCTTCAGGTTTAAGTTCACCTCTTACATATAACAGCAGTGGTGGCGTATCAATTTGTTTTAAAAGTGATGGATAAGCATCATCATAGTAGGTAATGACATGGCATCCAAATTTATCTATCAACTCAAGTTCATGCTCTAAAGGACAGCCGAGTTTTTTTTGTGTGAGAGCATTGCGTGCCTTGGGAGAGAGTTCATCTATTTTCTCTAATTCCTGCGGTGTAGCATTTAGTATTTTTTCTGCACTACCAAATATCTCCATCAAGAAAAGTACGGTTTTCTGTCCAATCCCTTGTATGAGGTTGACATGGATGAGGTCTGTTGTTTGCTTTGATAACATGAACTATAGATTCTGCTCCTGTCTGATAATCTATTGCATAGTAGGTTCATTTTCAGTTGGTGTTGGAAGCGCGTAGAATAGTTGAATCTCTTGGATTTTCCGGAATTCTACCATTGCTGGCGCACCGGTTTCACTGCGTCTTGAACGACTTTGTCCACCGACGTGTCGTGAATCCCATCTTCGTGGAACTTTTAATCGGAATTTCTTTGTCATAATAGGTTTTCCGAGGGTATATTTGTAGACAGGACGCATGTTGTCCCGTACTTCTTTAATTGTCGTCCACTCACCTTCATCATTCATATACTGTATTTCAAAGAATTCCAATTGTCCTTCTTTCGCTTTTATGACAATTTGTTGAATAGTTTGCGTTATATTCCAACTTAATAGTACTTCTGTGAAATTATCTGATTCCTGTTGTGAAGCGAAATCCCTTACATCTTCGCGTATTGTGGTGGTCTCACCTTGTGTATACATATTATCATCATTAAGTCTTGAGTCAGAACTTGCTGCAATTAGTGCGATGTTTTCACTCCAATTCAGTGATGGATTTGATGCAAGGATGCATCCCGATAGACTCAATATACAACAGTAAGCAAGAACCGATAATCTCATTTGCATGTATTGCCTCCTTATATTATACCATTTCTAATTGAAAATGTCGCTTTATTAATGCAGAATACCAAACGCGTATTCTGCCACATTCTGTTAGATTGTGCTTTTCTTTGTAGCACATTCTGTTAGATTGTGCTTTTCTTTGTAGCACATTCTGTTAGATTGTGCCTCTTTGTTTCATTACTAACAGCTCGCAATGACAGAAAATTGTTAACAGTATTGGGCAATTTTCTAAAGTTCGATTATTCTGTGTCTAATAAGTCATCAAGTTCTTTTTCGCGAGTTTCTGCAGTTGTATCAATTTCTGTTTTCTCTGCAGTTATGTATCCAAAGAGTTCAATTTCTCTAATTTTTCCTACTGCGCGGCGATTTTGACCGATCACTCGCATACCGCCACTACGCGCACGTTGTGTTCGTTTAAGACTCGCATCGTCTGTTGTTGATAAGACTCTTAGACGAATTCGGTTTGTTGGAAACGAAAACATGACAGGAATCTCAATAGGACTTGCCTTGACACTTTTCACTTCCTTAATCAATTTCCAATCTGTATCATTGATAACGCCACCTTGATCTGCAAAGATGTCAAACGTTTTGAGATTATCCGTGTGAACGATTACTTTACGAATTAGTTTTTTTTCTGGAAGTGTAATAATAACTTCTGAAGCTGGGTTTGATCCGAAAGTAGCAGTAGCTCCAGATGGAAATGTGGTTTCACCGATTGTGTTGATGTTCCCATCAATCATCTGTGGACTTGTCGCCATTGTTCCATCAAGCAGCGAATAGTTCTCGCTCAATTCTTGTTTCAAAAGCAGCGCACTACATCCGATTATAATAGTTGAGAAACACATTAATGTAAAGAAAATAGATATCCTGAATAGCATTTTGTATACTCCTATGTGGACGGCACACGGAGTGTGCCTACTACCTTTAAGAACGGCACACGGAATGTGCCTACTACCT
Source organism: Candidatus Poribacteria bacterium (assembly GCA_965205065.1). Classification (GTDB taxonomy): domain Bacteria; phylum Poribacteria; class WGA-4E; order WGA-4E; family WGA-3G; genus MSPOR6. The sequence continues at coordinate 2,794,554 of CBDBFT010000001.1, forward strand.
TTAAGAACGGCACACGGAGTGTGCCTACTACTTTATTGATTGCAACTTGTATTTAGTTGCACAAATTTGTTGGTAATCATTTTTTCTGACGTTCATTTTTTGAAGTACCGTTATACGGTAAATCTCTACAAGAACTTCCACGTTGAACCATCGTGTGAATCCTGTATTTCTATATTGATCTGTTTTAGTCTATCCCGAATTCTATCGGATGTATCCCAGTCTTTCTTATTGCGAGCATCCTGTCGAATCTCTAACAGAAGCTCAAGTAGAGGATTGAGATATTCGAACGTATCTTCAACATTCTTCTCGTCCATTGAATAGATACCGAGTACTTGAGATGTCTCGCTGATCACGGAATATGCTTTTTTGAAAGTTGCTATTGAGATTTTTGCAGGATTGGTCAGCGATTTATTAACTTGTGTAATAAGCGAGAATATTGTGCCTATTGCTTGGGCAGTATTAAAGTCGGTGTCCATTGCTTCTGTAAAGTGCGTTTGCATTGTTTGGATTGCAGTCATTAGATTCTTGTCTTCATCAGAAGATTTCTGATCTTGAGCGTGATCTGCGTTTTCGTCAATTTTCTTCAAGGCTTGTAAACAGTTGTTTAGACGTTTTATTGCTGATTCAGAGGTACGCAAACTATCCGGAGCGTAATCCAGCGGATGTCTATAATGTGCTGATATTAAGAAATGTCTGATAACTTCGGCGGGATGTTTATCTAAAGCATCTCGTAAGAAGATGAAGTTTCTTTCAGACTTTCCCATCCGGGAACCGTCTATTTTTAGAAATGCGATATGAACCCAATACTTGGCGAAGGTGCAACCGGTAGCTAATTCACTCTGAGCGATCTCGTTTTCGTGGTGTGGAAACAGTAGGTCTTCACCACCGATATGTATGTCAATTGTTTCGCCAAGATGTTTCATCGCCATTGAAGAACATTCAATATGCCATCCAGGTCTACCGTTCCCCCAAGGACTTTTCCAATAGGGTTCACCGGGTTTCGCAGCCTTCCACAGATCAAAATCGCGCGGGTCTTCCTTACGTTCATCCACTTCAACACGTGCACCTGCTAACAGATCCTCAGGTTTTCGTCTTGAAAGTTTACCGTATTCTTTAAAGGCGTTCACACGGAAATAGACACTACCGTCAACGATGTATGCTGCGTCTTTCTGAATAAGAGTTTGGATCAGTTCTATCATCTCTGGAATGTGCTCTGTTGCTTTTGGATGGACATCTGCTGGTTGAATACCGAGTCTTTGTGTGTCCTCAAAAAACGCTTCGCTATTTTCCTGTGCCAACTGACTTGAACATATGCCACATGCATTTGCCCGAGCGATTATTTTGTCATCAACATCCGTAATATTCTGCACTAATTTAACGGTATAACCTTTGTATTCAAGATATCTTCGTATTATATCCGTGACAAGTGCAGTTCGGGCGTTACCTATATGGATATAATCATATACAGTTGGACCGCAACTGTAAATGGATACATGTCCATCTTTAAGCGGTGTAAATTCTTCAAGTTCTCTACTAAGGGAGTTATATATCCTTAATCCCATCAAATTATACGGGCAGGGGACACCGCAGCTTTAGCTCGGTTGGGAATGCCCGCTCCTATCTATATTGAAAGTTTAGTTTTGTGAGGATGCGAAAACTCTCATATTTCGCTCTTCTAACAACCCGTTTAACACTTGAAATTTCACTTAGGTTCAGTCCGCCTCTTGTGTCAAACCCTGTCACGCGTAGCAATCCGTGTTTGACATGTTTTACAAGGGTATTCTTGACAATACCTAAACACATTGTGCCACCATATCTGGGTCTTTTGCCACCACGCTGCGGGTTCTGCCGATGCAACTCACGCCTTATAATCGGTATCGGTGAAATGCTGAATATATCCCTGTTGTCAGGACTCGCATCACCACCAACAATATGATATGCTAAACACCAACTATCCACACAATGTGACTCAAAGGTTGCTGATACTTTCTGCTTTGATTTCTTGAGACCGAGACTGTTTCTGATCTCTTTTGTTTTCCAACCCGGCAGTGTTAGCAGAGACCATCGCTTTTTGACCTCCGTATAGAACCACTGCTTACCCACCTCTAACGGACTAAAGGATCGATTCCATTTTTTGGCACGTTCAATAGTCCGTGCTTTGATGTCTTCTACACACACATGGGTAATAGGATACAACTTTGATAGCCAATCAGGTATCCGAAGTTTCCACTCCCATCTTGCCCGCGTGCCAGCAGGGATGCGTTCCTTGTTAGCAAGTCGGTTCGTCCTATTCTTCCGATTTGGACACTTACGAGAACGTCTACCTCTGCGGAGTTCGCGTCTTTTCTCAACCTTCTTGCCAACATCTTTGTGAGCATCTGCTTGCACATTCAGATAGGTGTGAGCCTCGGATTTCACTGTGAAACCCTCCTTTTTAGAACCAGGATCCACCCCGATTGCGATCGCTTGTGTTTTACGATCACTCGGTTCTTTGTTTAGTCTAATACAATATATGCCGTTATGCCAATAGGGTGTTGCCTCGCCACGTTTCACAAGTTTCCTTGCGCGTGCAGCATGCATCGGCATCAATTGTGCTCCGTCTTTCGTCTTAACTGGAACAAACATAAGTTTGTTTTCTCCTTTTCAGGGTATATATTGCCCCATCCAGATCGGGTATTCGTAGGGGAGTCGGACTTGGGGAGCATCCGAAACATACTATGAGCTGCCACGCCCAGAATACCCGATATATTACTGTAGTGAAGATCTCAATCCTTGACAGGGAACGTCTGGCTACGCTATGTCAAAGCACCCACGCTTTAGCAGGGTGATCTTTACTCGTTATTCCTTTTCTGATCGTTTAAGTGTCAATTTCCCGTCATTCCAGTACCGGTAGGTTCGGTCTTCTAACCGAACCATAGTCGTCAATTTAGTGATGTTCCCAGGTCGGTAGGTTCGGTTTCCTAACTGAACCTACCGACTTCTATTTACTTTAGCCTTTCGTGAGACAAACGATGGCTTGTGCGACTATTGCTTGTTCATTCCCCACTATTCCTAACCCCTCTGCGGTTGTAGCTTTAACGCTTACTTGTTCCTCTGAAATATCTAAAGATTCTGATATTTTACGCCGCATCTGAATCACATAAGGGGCTAATTTTGGGCGTTCTGCGATCACTGTACTATCAATATTCTGAATTATGAGATGTTGTTCTCTGATCATTACAGCGATGTCACGTAGAAAAACTTGACTGTCCATTCCAGCGTAAACTTCGTCCGTATCTGGAAAATGTGTACCTATATCACCTAATGCAGCTGCACCCAGTATAGCATCACAGATAGCGTGTGTCAATACATCTGCGTCTGAATGTCCCATCAACCCTAAGTGATAAGGGATTTCTACACCACCTAAAATAAGCTTCCTGTTCTGTGTCAGTTGATGAACGTCGTAGCCTATCCCTATCCGCATCTAATACTCGATTCTCGGTTTTTTAACATATCTCATTATTAATTATAGTTTCTGCAAACTGCATATCTTCTGGCGTCGTTATTTTTATATTTTTGTAGCTTCCCATGACCAATTTTACAGGAGTGCCGAGCCTCTCAACCAATGTAGCGTCATCAGGTGCACCGTTCCCCTCCTGGATTGCATTTTTGTGTGCTGTTTCAATCAGGGTTTTCCGAAAGACTTGTGGTGTTTGGACACGCCATAATAGTTTCCTATTAGGTGTTTGGACAATGAAATGGTCTTCATTCCCGATCTTTATGGTCTCTTTAACCGGTACAGCTGCGACAGCTGCCCCCCATTCAGCAGTCGCTTCAAGACATTTTGTAATAATCTCGTCATTGATGAAGGGTCGTACACCGTCATGGATAATCACATAATCAACATCGTCTGCAAGTGCAGATAGTCCGTTGAAAACAGACTCTTGTCGGGTTTCACCCCCAGGTATCAGTCCGCGCACTTTTTTATATTTATAGGGTTCAAGGACACTGTTTTTACATGCCTCAAAATCAGATTTATGTACAATCAAGAAAATATCGTCAATAGCCGTATTGTGTTCAAAACGTTCTATCGTATGAGAGAGAACAGGTTTGTCGGCTAACACTAAATACGGTTTCTTTACCGCAGCCCCCATGCGTTTCCCTTGTCCAGCGGAGGGTATTAGTACAGTAATTTTGCTGTTCATCAGCGACCATCTCATCACAGTTCACTCTCATGAAAAGAATCATCAGCATTTCTTGCGAAAATCATCTGTCCTGTACTTGTTCGCAACATCTGTGTTACCATGACATCAAGGGTTTGTCCGATATGTGATTTTCCATCTTCAACGATAACCATTGTTCCATCGTCAAGGTAACCGACTCCTTGATTTGGTTCCTTACCTACTTTCTGTAGATGGACCTGAATTATTTCTCCGGCAACAACAATTGGTCGTATGGCGTTTGCCAATTCATTTATATTTAGTACGGTGACTCCTTGTAATTCTGCAACTTTGTTTAGGTTTAGGTCGTTTGTAATGATTTTTGCGTGATACTTACGAGCAAGATGTACGATTTTAGCATCAACTTCTTTTAGGTGTGTTGCTTCCTCCTCAATGATTTCAACAGCAATTGACGGACTATTCTGTAGTGATCGTAATATATCAAAACCGCGCCGTCCCTTATTTCTCCGTAGCAATTCGGTCGAATCCGCGATATTTTGCAGTTCATTTAAGACGAACCTTGGAATTAACAGTGTTCCATCAATAAATTGTGTCCCACAAATTTCCAGGATACGTCCATCAATAATTACACTCGTATCTAAAAGTTTAAAACCGTTCGAATCATTTGATGTATATGTTGCTCCTGTTTGGTTATAACGGGATGAATTCAGCAATTTTGTAATTGGTAAACTTTCTGATAAGTAGTATCCACTGACCAATCCTATGTAACCGATTCCGAGGATGACTGCTGTCTTTAGTGTGATGTACTTATTTATGATTGATTCTGCTTGATTAAAGAGTTGTAGCGATCCAAGAGCGATTAGTAAACCGAATGCCAGTCCTATAGCACTGGCAACAACTCTCCTTGTGCTCTGTAGTTGGAGAGTAATCTCCCCAGTCACGAGGACACAGGCGATGGCAAATGCTATCAGTGCATAAGCGATCTTAATCGTTAGAATATAACTTATGACAGCACTCGCGAACATAAAAAAGAGACGAATAACCCAAATTTGCATAGTTCTTTTCTCCGCACCTATTTTGGCGGTGAACGCATTATACGGTCTGTTTAGCAAAGTAAGGCAGAAGATGCAATTTCTCCTTATGCTTGTTTCAACTAAAATAACACACTTAGACTGTCATAGATATTTTTCACTCCGATGAGTTCAATGGCGTCATTGAACTGTAGTTCTTTCTCATGATATGCGGGGAATATGGCACGTGTAAATCCTAATTTAGCAGCTTCTCGAATTCGTGATGCAACGTGTGGAACAGGTCGAATTTCACCCCCCAGACCGACTTCACCGATAACAATCGTGTGTGAGTCTACCTGAATATTCCGGTGGTTTGAAATAATTGCCATCAACACGCCATGATCAATACCGGGTTCATCAACCCGTAATCCACCTGTAATGTTGACGAAGACATCTGAATCACCGATATCCAATCCGATTCGTTTGTTAAGAACTGCAATTAACAACGCAACACGATTGCGATCAATACCCGTTGCAGTGTTCCGTGGCGTACCGTAGTGTGTGGATACAACCAATGCTTGTACTTCTAATAAGAGCGGTCTTGTTCCCTCCATACTTGCGACGATAACGGAACCGGATATTTCCTCATCTCTATCACTTAAGAATAATTGTGAAGGGTTCTTTACATCTACAAGTCCCTTGTTCTGCATCTCAAAGATACCGAGTTCATTTGTTGAGCCGAAACGGTTTTTAACTGCCCGTAGCACTCGGTATATATGATGACGTTCTCCTTCAAAATAGAGTACAGTATCAACGATATGTTCCAAAACTCTGGGTCCAGCTAAAGTGCCCTCTTTTGTTACATGTCCAACGAAGAACATTGTGATGTTTCTGTTTTTTGCAGTGATTAGTAGATGTGCTGCACATTCACGAATCTGTGTGATACTGCCAGGGGCTGATTGAAATTCTGTCAAATACACAGCCTGTATAGAGTCTATCACAACGGCTTGCGGTTGAAGTTCATCAATATGCTTTTCGATCAGTTCTAAGTTATTTTCACACAACACATAGAGTGTATCGGAAGTCATGCCGAGTCTGTTTGACCGAATTTTTGTTTGACTTACTGATTCTTCACCTGTTACATAGAGTACAGTTCCGTATTTTCGGCTTAGTGCGGTGCTTGCTTGTAATAGAAGCGTTGATTTACCTATTCCTGGGTCTCCCCCGATCAGTATGACCGAGCCGGGTACGATTCCTCCGCCAAGCACTCTATCGAATTCTGGCATTCCAGTAAACTGTCGTTCTACATCTGTAACTTTCACATTAGAAATCAGTTCTGGTTTGTTTGCCAGTTGACCGATTCCTTTGTGTAGAGGTGATTTTGAGATTATTTCTGTTTCTTCAGCAAAACTACTCCACGCTTGACATCCAGGGCATTTACCGAGTTCTCTCGGTGTTGTATACCCGCATTCTTGACAGACAAATTTGTTCCTTGTTCTTGCCATAACCTATCGTGTTGTTTTTAAGACAGATGAGTATAGATGAATGTTCATTTACCAATTGCTTGTGATAAATTTAACACCGGTAGTCCAACGTCTGTTCTGATGTGCCCAATCTTCCACACCGAGTAATAGATGTGCGCCCTTGTAAAAACGTAAACTAAATTCAGCGTTCAATTCTGGTCTATCACTTGTCAAACCGAAACTCTCTATCCCTAAACCTATCCTGCGTTTCCAAAGCGAAAGATCGAATCCTGCGCCAAATTTTGAACGGATAAAACCGAATCTACCTCTAAGATATTTGGTAAAGTTATATCCATATTGAAGTTCAAATCCAGTTATTTCGTCTCGGATACCAACGCCAAGACGGTAGCGACTTTTTGACTGTGGGATAACTAAAAAGCCTAATTCTGTATGTAGATTTTCCTCAAGACTCAGATATCGTAGTTCAATATCACTTGCTAAACCTGGGAATTTAAATCCTTTTAGCTGTTTGTCAGTCTGTTCATATATCTCTTTCAAACCTGTAAACATTTCACTCATACTATTTAAGGTCTGTTTTACTTCAGTAAAAGGTTCAGGATTATTGAGTAGTTGTGCGACTGTTCCTTCACCGTGCTGTATAGTGTTCAGTAATTGCGTGATTTCCTTTTCTAAAGTGATAAACGTTGTAGCCGCAGTCTGTAGTTTATCTAACACGGGAGTGATTTCAGAACTGCTTTTGTCTATGAAACTACCACTTTTTGAGATAAATTCTGATGCCTCTGAAGTAATTGCCTTAGTCGCATTTTGGAATTCGGTTGAGAACTTGCGAAAATCGGATGCGCTCTGTTGAATGTCTGTTAATATAGTGTTGACTTTCGGTGAGTTTTGATCAATCGATTTCATCAAGCTACGACCAATATCGTTAATCTGACTACTGAGTATAGACGTTTCATTTCCTAATTGGATTAACAATTCGTTGACATTTGTAAGAGTTTTCTCAAAACGTGTATCGTATTCTGATGTGAGTTTCATAAAAGTGTCGACGGTTTTGTCCATATTTTCGTTGAACTTTTCAAGCGTTCGACTCGTCAATGCAACTAACGATCGCGTCTCTTTGGCGACTTGTTGGAGTTCTTCCTGGCTTGATTGCAATATTTCATTTGCTGAGGATGTTAAATCAATCGCTTTACTTAACCCGGAACTGGTCTGCTCAAGTAATTCCAAAGGGTTAACAGGATCAATTCCGATGATGGGTAGGTCGGACGGTTGAAGGGGTGGGTTTTCAATATCTCCATTGTTAAGCGCGATGTATGTTTCACCGACAAAACCGCTCATGGATATCCGTGCATCACATCCTTTCCTTAACCATTGGTATGCGTTCTTTACACTTGCCCGAATTTGCACGGAATCAGTTTCTGGTTTCAGTTCAATGTTTGTTACTCTTCCTATAGTAACCCCGGAAAGGTAAACTCCCGATCCGACATAGAGTCCATTAACATTACGAAACTTGAAAGTCAAATCATCACCTCGCGCTGACCAGGGCCAATTACTTGAATTGATGAGTAGAATTGCGAGTAGAATAATAGCGACTATGACCATCAGTCCTACTTTTGCAGAAGTGTTCCAAAACTTCATAATTCGTTCCTTCCAGTAAATTCTTTTAATGTGGGATTGTCTATATTTAGGATCTGATCAGGTGCACCGAAGAGGATAAATTGTTGTAATGTTGGATCCTCATCATTAATCAGTGCATCTGGTGTACCATAAGCAGCTTGTTTCCCTGCGTCAAGCATCACCATCAGTGTGGCAACACTAAAGGCACTATGCATATCATGTGTAACGACTATAGAGGTGACCTCTAATTTTGCGTGAAGTTCTCGTATGAGTTCGTTTATTTCTGTGCATGTTACGGGGTCAAGTCCGGTTGTGGGTTCATCATATAAAATGATGTCTGGGTTGAATGCAAGTGCCCGTGCAAGTCCCACCCGTTTTCGCATTCCGCCACTGAGTTCGGCAGGACGCAATTCCTGCACACCGTCTAAATCCACTAATTCCAATTTTTCATCTACGATTTTCCGCATCTCCTGTTTACTCATATTCGTATGTTGATCCAGCATAAAAGCAACATTTTCGGCGACCGACATGGAGTCAAAAAGTGCTGCTGACTGAAAAAGCATGCCAATTTTTCTGCGTATCTGATTTAGGTCATTCTTACTGAGGTGAGAAATCTCAGTACCGTTTATCCATACCTCACCTGAATCTACAGGGAGTAGTCCAGCGATAATTTTTAGTAGTACGCTTTTGCCGCAGCCGCTTCTCCCCATGATGACAAGTGTTTCTCCTTGAGGGATATCAAGGTCTAAACCGTTTAGAACTTTTTTTTGTCCGAATGCTTTTCTAACATCTTTGATTGAAATCATAATCTTAATTAGTCCAGAGTATTACTCTATTTGAGTGTTGCGCCGAGAACAAAATCCAATACCAAAATTGAGATAAGTGATGTAACAGCTGAACCTGTTGTTGCAGTTCCCACACCTTCTGCGCCACCTGCGCTGGAAATACTGAACCCTTTATAGCATCCGACTGAAGCGATCGCCATCCCGAATGTCGTCGCCTTTATGAGACTAATAATTACGTATCTGATAACCATGTGGTTTTGAACTTGTAGGATGAAGAAGTCTCCATTGAAGTCAAACAGCGTGACGACTGCAACGTATCCTCCAAAAATACCAGCGAATGTAGAAAAGATTGTTAGGGTTGGGAGCATGAGAGAACAGGCGAGAAATCGGGGGACGACTAAGTATTTAACAGGATTTGTTCCCATGACTTCAAGTGCATCAATTTGCTCAGTAACTTTCATCGTTGAAAGTTCTGCTGTAATGGATGCACCGATCCGTCCAGAAAGAACAAAAGCGGTAATCATCGGTCCCAGTTCCGTAACAACGGAGACACTAACAAATTGAGCGACAGAACCTTCAACAGCATACGGTTTTAATTGGATGTATCCTTGAACGCCTAACACCATTCCTGTGAAGAACCCTGACACTAAGACGACTGATAGCGAGTTATATCCTATCAGGAGCAACTGTTTCAATAGCAGGTCAAATTGCCAAGGCGGTCTAAAGATTTGTATAATAGTTTCTGCAATTAGACGTGATGCATCACCAATTCCTGTTAGCGTGTTGTGCAGCCGATTCTTCACGATGTACGTTAGTCCACTTGAGGAATCTGGTTCTGTAGGTGGATTTTGCATAGAACTTCATCCCGTAAGAGAATATCTGCTAACTAACACTTTCAAAACGCATCTGACTTTTGCAGTAATGAAGTACTATTGAACCCAGTGGACCGTTACGATGTTTTTTTATGGATAGGCTTGATTCAACTGTTTCATCTGCGTAGTCATTTTCATCGTCATAATAGTCGTCTCTAAATAGAAAGGCAACAATGTCCGCGTCTTGTTCAATTGCGCCAGATTCCCGTAAATCTGATAGTTGAGGCTGTTTATTGGGACGTCGATCGACTTCACGATTCAATTGTGAACATGCAATCACAGGTACGTTGAGTTCCCATGCTAAGATTTTTAGTGATCGCGAGATTTCAGAAATTTCCTGTTCACGTACATTGTACCTGCCAGCACCGCGTAGGAGTTGTAGGTAGTCAACAATAATCATAGAGAGGGTTTCGTATTCCCCTTTTAATCGTCTTGCTTCGGCACAAAGTGCTTGTACTGTCATTGCTCTGTTATCATTGATGAGTATGGGTGCTTCACTGATATTGCTTGCGCTCTGGACTAAGGGTGCCCAATAATCCTTTCCAAAACCACCGACTCGTAATTGTCCGAAGTCCATTCTTGCTTCAGCTGAGAGCATACGCATCACAACATCTTCTGCACTCATTTCAAGACTAAAAATTGCCACCGGTTTTTTCTGTTCAATTGCGATATTCTGTGCCATATTGAGAACTAATGTCGTCTTCCCCATCCCGGGTCGTGCTGCGATGATTATTAAGTTCCCGGGTTGTAGTCCTGACGTGAGCTCGTCAAAATGTATGAAACCTGTGGGAAGACCCAAGAACGGGTGACCTTCCTTAAATAGTTTATATAGATCCTCTATTCTATCGATCGATTTTTTTATCAATGATCGAACATGTTCAAATCCTCGTTTGACACCTGTTTTTCCGAGTTCAAAAACGGTTTCCTGTGATTGATCAAGAATATCGTTAATATCAACACTCTCGTCATAAGCAAGTTCCTTTATCTGATTCGCAGCGTGAATTAAATGGCGTCGTGTGGCTTTTTCTTTTAGAATTCCTGCATATAATTCGGTGTTTTCAGTTTCAACAATCGGAGCTTGCAGTTCGTATAGATATTCTGGTCCCCCAGCTCTATTCAACTGATCGGTGTTTTTCAGCTCATTTGCGACCAACAGAGGATCTATTTTACTTTCACGATTATAGACAGCAAGAATTGCAGAATAGATAAGTTTGTGATCAGTCGTGAAGAATGCATCTGCAGAGGAACCTAACATTGCTTCTATTCTTGGAACAATTGTTTTTTCGGTCATCATTGATCCGAGCACAGCCTTTTCAGCATCTTTATCCATGATGCTCTCTATTGCTTCGTTTTGCATGATTGTTCCTCACTTTAGCATATTGAACGAATCTACGACTAAATTGATAATGTGTGATTATCAACGTTACGCCACAAGTTTTGTAGGACGCCACAAGTTTTGTAGGTCGGGTTTCGCTTCGCTCTACCCATAGGTGTAAAGCTCTACCCATAGGTGTAAAGCTCTACCCATAGGTGTAAAGCTCTACCCATAGGTGTAAAGTTAAGGGATTTTCGATGCCAGAAACCCTCTTCAGTCCCGTAGGGACGCTATGTTTATAGTTAAACGTTATACAAACCCTCTTTAGTCCCGTATGAAGTTTAAATAATTAAACGGGTAATTTCTTGTTTGCATAATGCAGGTACACCATTCTGCTGGCGAGGTTTCCTAACCTCGCCAAATTACCCAAATATTTTCTTTAACTTCATTAGGGACGATATGTGTAGTAATTCATCCTGATATAAACATATCGTCCCTACGGGACTGAAGAGAGATGGGGTACACATTCATTTTTCTATAAACATATCGTCCCTACGGGACTAAAGAGAAGACAACCCGTATAACCATAAGGATCCGGAATGATTCATAAGAGATTCTAAGTTTTCTTAAGTTTACACCTATAGGTTTCGCTTCGCTCTACCCGACCTACAAAATAGCACTTGACAAAGACTAACTCGGTGGTGCTGACTCTTCCCTTTCAACGACAACGCGCAGTTCAGTAGTGACATCAGCGTGTAGTTTCAGTGTAACAGTAAAAGCACCGAGTTCTCGGATCGGTTCTCTGAGTTCAATGACGCGCCGATCCAGGTCAATGTTTGCTGCTTGCTGCAAAGATTCTACGATATCGGTTGGGGTTACAGAACCAAATAACCTGTCATTTTCTCCAGCCCGTCGGGTAAGATGACAAGTGACCTCTGCAATCTGCGCAGCTAATTCTTGTGCAAGTTCTCTATCTTTCGTTTCCTGTTGATCAATAACTCTTTTCTGGTGTTCAAGATGTCTCTGATTTCGTTCTGTTGCATGGACAGCCAGTTCCATCGGCAGTAGATAATTGCGTGCGTAGCCGTCTGCAACATTAATAACATCTCCAGGGGATCCTAATCCCTCAACGCTTCTTCTTAGTATCACTTCCATTTTTTCACCTGAGTAGCATTGAACCGAGCGATGATGTTCATTATACATTAAGTGTAGAACATCATACATCTTAACGATTCAAAATAGATTCCATATACAGTTATTTTCATAGATTATCGGGTAAAAGGTAAGAGTGCCATATTTCGTGCACGTTTAATTGCCTGAGTTACCATCCGTTGCTGTTTAGCTGAAAGTCCAGACACCCGACGACTCACGATTTTCCCGCGTTCGTTGACGAACTTTCTTAACATATCCACATCTTTGTAATCTACGGATTCCAACTTACTATAACGTGATCTTCTACGATATGCCATATTAGATCATTCTCCTTGTTTAGAATGGGATGTCATCTTCGGTCGTTGATGCGCTACCGCCACCTGCGGTTTGTTCTTGACTCTGTTCCGGCTGTGCTTGTGAAGGTTCTGATGGCATAGCATCAGTGTATCCACCACCCGCTTCGTCACCATCTCGTCTACCACCTATAAACTGAAAACGAATTAGTCTAACTCTGAGTCTGCTACGTTTCTCACCTTCAGGCGTTTCCCAAGAATCATATTTAAGTGCCCCTTCAATAAAGACTGGACTCCCTTTGCTCAGATACTCGTTGGAAATTTCCGCTTGTCTGCCCCATGCCTCAACATCAACAAAACAGACACTTTCTCTCGTGTCACCGGATTCGCGATCTGTATATTTCTCATTCATCGCGAGACCAAAATTTGTAACAGCAGACCCACTTGGTAAATACTTCATTTCAGGATCCCGTGTTAGATTTCCCATCAGAATCACTTTGTTATAACTTGCCATGATTTACTCCTTCGTCATAGAAATAACTTTACGTAAATTAGTAGTTAGGGGAGAGAATTGCTTCATTCTAAATTTTCTGAAGATGTGTCAACGTCTTGATTCTCTTCTTCTGATTCTGCCATATCATGTACCGTTTCAGCTGTGTTTTCGGCATTTTCATCCGTTTCTTCAGCTGGTGCTGCTTTTAGTTTTTCAAGATCATCTTCAAAAAGCACTATCATGTGTCGTAGGATTGCTTCGTTGACACGTAGTGCTTGATTCAGCTGAGCGACAAAACTCGTTTCACATTCAAACACATAAACCACATAATACCCTTCGCTACGTTTACGTATCGGATACGAGAGTCGTCTCTTTCCCCAATTGTCAATATGGACGATATTTCCGTTTCGTTCAATAATACCCTTGACATTTTCAATCAGTGTCTCAGTTTGCGTTTCGTCGTGGTCAGGGGTAATGATAAGCATTAGTTCGTAAGGTTTCAATTTTTATCCTCTCTATGGACTCAAGGCTCCTTATATTATAAACAAACTAATATATCAGGAGCAGAGATGTGTAAATATCTATTTCAATCTATTAGATAGATTCTTACCATTTGTATAACGTCATGTAATAATGAATAACGTTATGTAATTATAACACATTTCAAACTGTATATCAAGTATTAAACAGTTTATGACACAACCTTACATTCTATTCCGCAGCAGCTTGCTGTTCCAATTCCCCGCGCCATCCGAGTACCATACCAGATTTGATATGTTTGATGTCAAATCCTGTGTATCTGTCCTCAAGCGTATCCCCCAATTTTTGGGTTTCTGACCAACGGTCCCAGGCAGTTTTCATCCATTCGTGTGGTAAAGCATCGCGCACGGCGGGATCAAGTTGCCATGCATGCCGAACATCTGTTACGGATGGTTCTCCGGTGAATTCACCACCCCACTTTGACCAACCGATTGACAATGTGTTTCGCTCGCGTTCAGGTACGGTATGTCCTGTATGTATCGTGGCTCCGTTACGTATCAGTGCTTCACCTGCTCGTAATCGAATTGCGACTTGTCCCGGTAAAGGATCAGTGCCGTTCCAGCTCGGTGTATGTGGGACACCTTGGTCTTTCATCGATTTTGGCAGCAGTACGTCATGTTCATACGGAGTTCTCCATCTGTCGTGACTACCGGGAACGAGTTCATGACATTCATCGTCAACAAGTGCTAAGAACATACTCACACCGTTCCGTTTTTTGATATTATTCGCGTTTTTTTCACGAATTTCTTTCCAACGAATTTTCTCTACCTCTTCAGAATATGCTTCGGGACCATCTCCGCGTACCTCGCGTTGTGCAAAGTAGCTTTTTCCTGTCCCCCACCATGTTACGTCTCTATGCCAACCGAGTTTGTTTTCATGCGTACGTGGATTTGCCCAGAGCAACATCCCGCTGAATGTCAAATCTTCCGGTTGAAGTCCATGACACCAAGAGGTGACGAAATCTAAGAACGGTGTTGAACCGTGAAATTCTGCAAAACAGGATTCTCCGAAAGCTGGATGTATGAGTCCACGAATTGCCCAAGGTTGCTCCTGTCCTGTTCTGTGAACATACCCTTTTGAACAGTCTATGACATCATACTTATTCTCAGGCGCACTTGCTTCAGTGACTCGTCTGCCGGCATCGCGCAGTATCGGAATATAGGGGTTATTGACAAAGTCGTTTATAATGACAAAACCGTGTTCTTTTAGGTGGTCTAAACGTTCTTGTGTAGCACCAGGTGCTGAGTGTTCGGGATTGAAATCAGCAAAAGCGTTCGCACGATAAGTTTCTGTTGCTTGTGATTCATTAACGTCCATTACTATACCATCCTTTCGGTGTAGTCTTGATTGTTGTATAACACTGAAGTCAGTTTTTAACGTTTGATTGAAATCAGTCTACACATTATCTGCCACAGTATCAGAATTATGCCACAAAAATGTTAATTTGTCAAAGATTTAGTGGGTTGTGTGGAGTGTGTAAAGTTTTTGCACTCTATTGTCTGAATCGCGGATTACGGGGATTACGCGGAGGACGCGGAAGGGGTTTCTTGTGCATTTCAAGTTTACTTTCACAAGTTGGCTTGATTTTAGCAAAACCCCATAGGCCTCAATTAGTACAGAGAAGGATAATAAAGGATGAATGTTGTATAAAGAAGCACAATCTAACAGAATGTGCTACAGATATATCAAGTTTTTTCCTTGGCGGAGAAGGGTAATGAAGGATGAATGGGTTGGAGGAAGAAGCACAATCAAGGATGAATGTGGCAGAATACGCGTTTGGTATTCTGCATTAGATATATCAAGATGGATGGCGTAGGGTGAAGGGGAAGGTTGGAAGGTTGGAAGAGGGGAAGGTTGGAAGAGGGGAAGGTTGGAAGAGGGGAAGGTTGGAAGAGGGGATGGAAGGTTGGAAGGTTGGAAGAGGGGATGGAAGGTTGGAAGGTTGGAAGAGGGGATGGAAGGTTGGAAGGTTGGAAGAGGGGATGGAAGGTTGGAAGGTTGGAAGAGGGGATGGAAGGTTGGAAGGTTGGAAGGTTGTATGGGTGGAAGGAAGAAGCACAATCTAACAGAATGTGCTACAGATATATCAAGATGGTTGATGTAGGAGGCTGGGTAATGAGGAATGAATGGGTTGGAGGAAGAAGCACAATCAAGGATGAATGTGGCAGAATACGCGTTTGGTATTCTGCATTAGATATATCAAGATGGATGGCGTAGGAGGCTGGGTAATGAAGGATGAATGGGTTGGAGGAAGAAGCACAATCTAACAGAATGTGCTACAGCATTATTGAGACTTGTGCAAAAACTTTACACACCCGTTGTGATAAGAAATGAAATTGACTTGTATTTCTAATCCGTTTTTGATAAAATAGATTTTAAGAGTTGATACGATAAAACAAAACACTATCTTTGAAAAATAAGGATGAGACAGATGGCACTTCCAAAAATGGCACGGGTCAGACAACATTTTGATGCACCTACGCTTCCAGACCTTGCATTAACGATTCGTGAGGAATTGGATCGGATTGACACTGCGTCAATTGTCCGTTCTGGGGACACAGTAGCGATTACCGCCGGCAGTCGTGGTGTTGCCAATATCGCAACTGCTGTTAAAGCAACTGTGGATTATCTCAAAGCAATTAATGCAAAACCTTTTGTCGTACCAGCTATGGGAAGCCATGGCGGTGCAACAGCTGAAGGACAACGGAACGTATTAGAACATTACGGTATCACTGAAACCACCGTCGGTGCACCTGTGAAAGCAACTATGGAGGTCGTGGAACTCGGTAAAATTTCATATCCTGATGCTGATGCTTTACCCGTATTCATGGATCGTTATGCTGCAGAAGCTGACCATGTTGTTCCCCTCAATCGGATAAAAGCACATACAGATTTCAACGGCTCAATTGAAAGCGGTCTTGTCAAGATGATGGTAATTGGACTGGGGAAACAGCAAGGCGCGAACTTCTATCACCGAGCCTTCTTCCAATACGGCTTTGAAAATGTTATCACGGAAGTAGGACGTTTTATCCTTGATACAGGCAAAATCGCTTTCGGATTAGGACTTATTGAAAACGCGCATGAGCAGACTGCTAAAGCACTCGCAATGCCCGCTGCACGCCTCATACAAACGGAACGACAACTCTTAGTGGAAGCAAAATCGCTCATGGGACGATTACCGTTTGATCAGTTAGACCTTTTAATTGTGGATTTGGCTGGAAAAAACATCAGTGGAACAGGTATGGACTCAAATGTTATCGGTAGGATGATGCAGAACTTTGAACCTGAACCCGTGAAACCGCAAATCCTACGCATTTTTGTCCGAGACCTTACAGAAGAGAGCGACGGGAACGCAACTGGAATCGGGCTCGCTGATTTTACAACAAAAAGACTCGTTGACCAGATCGACCGACATGCAACCTATATGAACGGAATCACTGCACTCGGTCCGCAAAAATCAAAAATTCCTTTCTACTACGATACTGATAAAGAGGTAATAGAAGTTGCACTTGAAACCATCGGTCTGACAAAACCAGAAAACGCACGCGTGATACGTATAGAAAGCACGTTGAGATTAACAGAAATTGATATATCAGAAGTATTGCTGAAAGATGCTCAACTGCAGTCAAACCTTGAGGTCGTCGGTGATGTGCAACCTTTTGAATTTGATGAAACAGACAACTTACTACCGTTTGCATCGGAGGCACACTAAGTGAAACGATTGATCGTCGGTATTACAGGTGCAAGTGCAGTCGTCTACGGTGTTCGACTCCTTGAAGTTCTCGCGAAACGAGAAGATATGGAGATCCATTTAACCATCTCTTCATCCGGTGCACGCGCTTTATGGGAGGAACTGAAGATTGAGGTAGACATCAATGATTTTAAATTGCAATCTCTTATCGGTATTGATACAAAGCAGATCGTTTACCACCATGAATCTGATATAGGGGCATCAATTGCAAGCGGGTCATTCCGCACTGAAGGGATGATCGTTGTGCCGTGTAGTATGGGGACTGTCGCCGCAATCGCAGCAGGTATTTCACGCAACCTCATCCAACGTGCAGCGGATGTCTGTATCAAGGAACGACGTAAATTAGTCATCGTCCCACGGGAAACCCCGCTCAGTTCAATCCATCTGGAAAACATGCTGAAACTGTCCCGCGTGGGTGTATGTGTATTACCTGCAATGCCAGGGTTTTACCATTTCCCGAAATCAGTGGACGATCAGATAAACTTCATTGTGACGAAGATTCTGGACCAGTTCGGCATCGATTCTGGTTTGACACAGCGGTGGAAAGAATAGTTATACCATTTCTATTATGTTTTTCATCATTACCGACTTTTAGAAATGAAACGGAGAACGGCACAATCTAACAGAATGTGGCAGAATACGCGTTTGGTATTCTGCATTAAAAGCGACATTTTCAATTTGAAATGGTATTACTGATGCGAAAACTCAAAATTATTCTTGAGATGATAAAATTTGAACACACAGTGTTCGCGCTGCCGTTCGCGATTATGAGTGCGTTTATTGCTTCGGATGGACTTCCTCAACTGTCTAAGTTGGGTTGGATTCTCGTTGCGATGGTTGGTGCGCGAAGTTGTGCAATGGCGTTCAATCGACTTGCTGATGCAGAAATTGATAGCAAGAATCCAAGAACTTCAACCCGTGCTATTCCAGCAGGTCTCATCACGAAAGGGGCAGTTTGGACTTTTACGTTAGTTTCTGCTGGGTTATTGGTATGTGCAGCGTGGCGTTTAAATCCACTTGCATTTGCGTTATCACCTGTCGCACTTGCCGTCATAATGGGATATTCGTTCACAAAACGGTTCACAGCACTTTCACATTTGTGGTTAGGACTTGCGCTCTCTATATCACCTGTCGGTGCGTGGATTGCTATTACTGGTAGATTTGATTGGACTCCGATAGTTCTCTGCTGTGTTGTGTTGCTATGGACAGCGGGTTTTGACATCATATATGCGTGCCAAGATGTGAACTTTGATAGAAAACATGGACTTCATTCCATCCCTGCGCGGATAGGTATACGTTGGGCTCTATGGATTTCTTCTGCGTTGCATGTTGTTGCCGTTGTTCTTCTATTTGTCATTCCTCTTCTTGCGGAATTAGGACTATTCTATTATATCGGCGTAGGTATAGTTGTTCTGATATTTATCTATGAACATGCCATCGTGAAACCTAACGACCTATCACGCGTCAATCTTGCATTTTTCACACTGAACGGTACGATTAGTCTGGTCTTAATGGCACTTTCTATCGCTGATATTTTACTGTAATGAATGTCTATTTAGTGAACATTGAAAATAATGATACAAAGGCCTTGTAGGAGGGAACTCCGATTCCCGACTATCAAAACGTTCAGTCGGGAATCGGAGTTCCCTCCTACAGGCAAGAATGTTACATTAATTCAAAAGTTTACTATATCTGAGTTATGGAGTAAAGAAATACATGAAACTTTCACTATCAGTCAGAGTTGCAGAAAACGCCTCAAAAAGAGATTCGAGCCATACCTTTGCGCAGCTAACAGAACTCGCAGCACACCTCGGTTATGAAGCGATGTGTATGCGTGCGTCACAAGTCGGTATACATTCACCATTGGAACAGATTACCGAAGTACGTAAACAGGCAGATTCGCTGGACCTCAAAATTTCTATGGTCACGGGTGATTTTCCTGTTCCGCTCAATAATGATGCAGGACCTGATGGATTGCGGAATATAACACCATACCTTGACCTGACGCAGCTTCTTGGGGCAGACCTTATCCGCATTGCGATGAAGGTTGAAGCGGATATTGTTTGGGCACAACGCGCAGCTGATGAAGCAGCAGAACGGGGAATCCGACTTGCACATCAATCGCACACACAAAGTCTGTTTGAAACTGTTGGTGGTTCTGTTGATGTGTTGGAACGGGTCGGTAGGCAGAACTTCGGTATAATCTATGAACCCGCTAATCTCGACCTATGCGGACAGGATTACGGAATTGAAACACTCAAAAGGTTTTCACCCTATCTTTTCAACGTCTATCTACAGAACCACATCCGCAGACCAGAGGGAAAGACCCGACTTTTGACATGGATACATGGCGAAGTACCACACGATCCGATCCCACTACAAGATGAAGGGGGAATTGATTTTTCGTTAGTGTTTCAAGGTTTAGAAACAATTGGCTATGACGGTTATGTGACGGTTCATCAGGCATTTAGAGAGATTATGGAGCCTGAAGACGCTGCTGAACAGAGTTACATTTATCTAAAACCTCTGTGTGGATGACTTTAATTCCAGCATACATGAATCTCACACAATTTACATTAACACTATAGGAGTCAAAACTGATGGCATTTAGCGACTTCAAAGAGGTTTCTCAAGTCTTGGAAAAATATAGGATCAGATACACAGACAGTGATTATATTGAGGCTAAACCCTTAAATCCATCTGACCTATTTATACAGGAGTTTGCGTTCAGTAGACAACACTTTGACATTTTCACTTCCGAGGCAACACGTTGTGAAGTTGTTATTTTTCCGATCTTGAGAGAGGTTTATAAAAGACATGCTGATACTTATGCACTATGGATTAAGAAATCTATTGTTTATGATGAGGTGTTGAACGGAACACCTGATTACTTTGTCGCAACGAAATCTGAATTAGGATTACCTGTTGTTGGAATGCCTTTAATAATGATGGTTGAGGCAAAAAAGAATGACTTTGAACTGGGATGGGGACAATGTCTTGCAGAATTGGTCGCTGCACAAAGAATAAATGACAATACAGATTTTCCTGTTCAGGGTATTGTTACTGATGGCGTAATGTGGCAATTTGGGAGACTTATTAGAGACACTTTTACACGTAATATAACCAACTATAGTTTGGATAATTTACCTAATCTATTTGGTGCGGTTGATTCTGCCTTCAAGGCAATAAACGCAAATTAGATTTTCAATAACGGAAAAATGATATATCTATGAGCACACAACGTCCAAATATAATTATTATCACAACGGACCAACAGCGGACAGATAGTCTGAGTTGTTACGGATCAGCATTTACAGATACACCACATCTGGACAGACTTGCTTCGGAAGGTATCTGTCTGGAACGTGCATATTGTACCAATCCTGTATGTACACCTGCCCGCGCTTCAATTTTTACGGGTAAGTATGTTAGTCGTCACGGCGCGTGGAATGTTGGGATGAATGTCCCCGAAGACGAACCGATGCTCTCACATCGTCTTGCAGTTGTCGGATATCGCACACACTATATCGGCAAAGCCCATTTTCAACCTTTCGGTGCATCCCCGGAACAGTCAATGGAGACACGAAATAACACCGATAGATACCCCGAATTTCGCGGTCCTTACTACGGATTTGAGACAGTAGAACTTGCACTCGGACATGCAACCTACGGTGTTGCAGGTCATTATGGAGAATGGGTAAAATCACAGGTTTCTGAAGAGGAGTATGCCAGTTATAGCAGAGCAAGACGTTTATCGCAAACTGGATTTGGGGGTGGTGCACACGATTGGGATATTCCGCTAAAATACCATAACAGTGTCTGGACTGCTGATCGTACGATAGATTTCTTGACGAACCACGATACGCATCAACCGTTTCTACTGTCAGTCGGTTTTCAAGACCCGCACCATCCGCATTGTGTGCCGACCGAATTTGAAGCGCGAGTCAATCCTGCTGAAGTTCCTTTACCCGATTTTGTTGAGGGAGAGTTAGAAGACAAACCCCCGCATTTTATGGCGGCGCGGTGTGGTGAACTCAGAAAATTAGAAACTCGTGGTAAGTTTGCAATGGCTGGACAAGGTGGCGGTGCAGATTTTCGCAAGGTGTCAGATGAAGACGCAAAACTCGGCAGAGCATACTATTACAATATGGTGAAGATTATTGATCAGCAGATGGGACGTATTATGGCATGTCTTGATGAGAGAGGTTTAGGTGAGAACACACTCGTGCTTTTCACAACAGATCACGGCGAACTCTTAGGGGATCACGGACTATGGATGAAGGGTCCCTTCCATTATGAGCAACTTATCTGTGTACCTACACTCATCCGGTATCCTGCAGCCATCCCTCCTGGGGGACGTTCACAAGCACTCTTTAGTCACGTTGATATAGTGCCGACTGCCCTTGCAGCTGCTGGATTACCAATTACCGATGATATAGATGGTGTTGATGCAATGCCGATGCTATCCGGAGAACAGTCGTCTGTACGAGATTCTCTGTTAGTAGAGTGTGTAGACGACCCACAAGGTTTACGTCTCAAGACCATTGTGACCGATACGAGGAAGTTGACGTGGTATAGCGGACACCCGTATGGTGAACTCTACGACTTAGCGCGTGATCCTGCTGAACGGGTAAATCAGTGGGATAATCCCGCTTATGCCGTTGACAAGACGAATTTAATCAGTGCTATCCTTGAGGAGATGGAGGTACTGGAGAGACGGGTTGATAGGTTTGCGTATGCATGATAAAGTAGCTATACCTACGGAGTGCGCGGATTGGATTAAAAGACCAATATCCTGCTGCCAATTGGCTTTCACATTATTGGTATGATAGAAATCTCAAAATCTTTGTGAATCTGACACGTATCACTGAATCTCCGGATGATAGAATCTTCTTGTTAATCGGTGGCGGACATGTTTATTTGGTGCAGCAGTTTCTTGAAGATTCAGGAGATTACATCGTTGAAAGTCCCCTAAAATATCTAAAACCTGGGGAAACAATCTAAGTATGCAACTAACGTTTGTATTCTGCTAACCACCTTAATGAATGGTCATCAAGCAAGGAATAGACGATCAACATTGCATCTAATCCGCGCCCAGAGAATTGATCAAAAGATAAGGTCATCAGCGCTTACCTCGGACAAGTCTAATACCGAAGGAGTCCCCATTTTCAGTTTCTCGGCATAAATATTGTCCCAGGTCCGTGTAGTGGAGGGACGAATCAATATGCCATCTTCAGTTCTTTCGATCACGACACCCGATTCCAATCCTAAGTCTTTCACCCAGTCAAGGGGCAATTTGATTTTATAGCCAGTTTCCAACGCAAGTGTTTTCATGATAACCACCTCTTGCTAAAACATTTGAAAAGAGTCTACCATAATTTGAGCTGATTATCAATTGCTTTTGGCAGAAAATGTTAATCGGCAGTTTGTGCGCGAAGGACGCTGATTTTTATTGTTTGAATCGCGGATTACGCGGAAAACACAGAAGGGTCTATGGCACATACCAGAATCACTTTTACAAATATGCCATATCGACCAAAAAACCTCTTATTTCCGCGTCCTCTGCGTTCTCCGCGCCTTCCGCGATTCAGACAATGACGCGAATAACACAAATTGACAATCTATCACATCAGGTAATCCTATAAGGTGAGTGTTTTCGTTATACTGCTATGTCTGTAGAGGTGTTAGCAGTGCGACGATGTCTGGTGGTAAGGTAATACTATGAAATAAAATAGACTCAATCTGATATCGGATAGCTGAATTTCGGATTATCGCTCTTCAAAAAGGAATCTATATTTTTTGTTACAATTCCAATTTACCTACCAGCCTGTCGAGCGGCTTTTTCTATCCAATTTCCAAGGTTATTATAGCCATCACCATTAACCCAATCATAGTATGAACAACAAGGATAAACAGGATTAGGTTTATCAGTAGGTGTGAAGTTAATTGGTGGTTGTCTGAAAGGACTTTCGCCTTTTGTAGAAGTCCAACCGTGTTTATCCTTGACATTATGGATATACACTCCAAGCAAACCATTTTCTTTTTCAATACTTTGCTCAATTTCGTACTTCACCCACCTGCTATAAGCAGTATGGCTACCTATAAGGACACAAGTTACAGAAGTCCCGTCCATCTATTTACTTATCCAGTTCTTGATGGATCGGTCTGTATTTCTTTTTAGTGTTTCTATTTCGGCACGGTCAACGAAGCCCGCTGCGGTATAATTTCCTTTAGTAACCCAGCTATTGCGGACTTGATTAACACGCCAAACATCGTCCCAATCAAAACTGAAAAAGACGTGTCTCATAACGACTCCGTATCAATTTAAAAAATAGGCAATTGCCCCCACAAAAATAATTTCTATCAGAAAAAAAATGATTAGCGTGACTGAAAAAATAGCCGATATCCAACTACTTTTCGGTTTACCTTTATGCTTGCCGAGATCCATCTTGAAATTGGTATCAGTTTGCTCTCTGATATCATCATAGACATATCGGAACAGCCGTTCCTGCCAGAGAAAGTATCCATCCAGAATCCAAAATCCCACGATGGGAAGAAAGAGTACCAAGACAAAATATGAATTTTGTAGGTTTTCTCTGGCGATTAAGACCATTGCTGCAACGAGAATCGTCATGCTCCAACTTTTTAAGAGAAAACTGTTGCGTCCCAAGCGGTTAATAACGGCTTGCGTCATTTCCAGATGTTTTACAACCTTTTCGGTGCCGTTCATGGATTTGTCCTCCTTATATCATGTTTGCAGTCTGATTGTATCAGCAGTATATCATAACGGCAAATGGATTTTCAAGTGAAAGCCTTAACATTGGTCTATGTTTTGGTGTGAGGGTTGTCCTGTCAGGTAGTCGTTCTTTATTGTCTATATCGCGGAAGTCACGGAGAACACAAATTTCGCGGATTATACCCCACTCAACCCAAATCTACTTACAAAAAGAATAGGGGCAAATAGTAAACCTCTTTAAACTGCACTAATCTGTAGCATCCACGTCAATCTGCGATTCAGCACTCTTTTGTCTGAATCACGGATTACGCGGATGACACAGATGGACGCGGATTATGTTTTCGCAAAACCTAAGTCCACTTTCAAGAAAATAGGTCAGGGGCATGAAAACTCTTAAAATCCGCGAAATCTGTGAAATCCGCGTCAATCTGCGATTCAGCATTCTTTTGTCAGAATCACGGATTATCGCGGATGACGCAGATGGACGCGGATTATGTTTTCGCAAAACCTAAGTCCACTCTCAAAAGAATATGTTAGGAACAGCAATACCTTCGCCAATTATCCTGGATTTAGATTGACTTGTGTGTTGTGAATAGCACCGATAGAACTTAGGTGTCCAATAATTTGTTCAATAACAATATCTTCAGGTTTTTGCGGAAGTATTTTTAATGTTTCGTTCATATACTTCAAACCCCGGTAGTGCGATTTAAGATCTATGACACTATAATCGGGTATCTGACACCTATAGTCTTCCATGAGTTTAGCAGATACATTTGTCATAAACATTGACAAGTTCACGGCATTGTTTATAGGGGTCTCTTTTACATTCATGAAATCTTCCATACCCCAATGTTGTTTTGCGTCTCGGAAGTTGAACTCAATTTGAAAACGAAGCGAATAATAATCTATCAGTTTTTCTGCGTCAAGTTCTAAATCAGAACTGAACAATAAGACGTGTACTTGCTTTTCCGTAGTCAAGTTCGTCTTTAGGACACAAACGACGTTCAATGGGTCTGGGAACTTTTTGTGGCGTAGTTCCATTTGATATATTTCGGTTTTTAGATTACCATCTATCTGTGTAGAAACACAATACTCTGCGTCAATCTGTCGTGGATTGAAGCGTTCTCCATAGATTGCGGGGCGTCCGCGTTGTCCCTCATTCTGTGTCGTCGGTGGTAAATGCAACGCAGCATCTGTGCGTAGTTTTGAAATAAGATGGAGTCCACATTGTTCTACCATTTGTAGAGCGTTATTGTTCCCAAAATATCCATCCAGGACCAAATAACGGACAGGTATCAAGTTATTGATTACTTGTAAAACCTGTATGAGTATCGTTTGAAGTTGTTTCAAAGTATCACTGAGAACGACCTCTTTTTTGTTCTTATTTCGGCTTCCTTTAGGACGCCCGGGTTTAGGTTTTGTTTTCTTCGTGTCGTCTAAGGGTTCATTCGGAGAACTAACAGGTTCTGAGGTTTTTTCATTTCGAACGATTTGCCCAATAGCCATCGGATAGGAATGCCGTTTAGAGATATCGATTAAGGATATGGCTAAAAACGATAACCCGGGAATGCTTTTCCCATACAATGAGGAAAAAAAGCGCGATAAACCATGAGTGCATTTTCCGCTTTTGCTTATGACGACTTCGTCGCTTGCTAAGATATAAGCACTTTCACGATCAAGTAAGTGTGTACGAAAAAACGTCCAGCACAATGTTGTCCAAGGAAGAACAGTGTTGAAAAAGCGTTGTATTGTGCGGTAGCTACCTCCTTTAGATGTCCAACGAGAGATATTCAACATTGTCACTCGTCCTGTCATCGCAAGTTGTGCAAATACAATTTGACATAACTGACGGATCGTCGTTTGTGAAATACATGGATTAAGAACTGAAAAAAGTGCTATAATTTCTAACATGGGTTTTTGTCCTTTTATTTTGTTTTTATAGTGTAAAACTATAAGACAAAAACCCATTTTATTCAACTATTTTTGGCGAAGGTATTGAACAGGAAACCTCTTAAAATCCGCGAAATCCGTGAAATCCGCGTCAATCCGCGATTCAGACACTTGCCTCCACAATTTCAATTTCCTTTTCCGTTAAATTATACAATTCATACACCAGTTTATCAATCTCATTTTCAAGGTTAGAAGTGGCGGCATCGGGGTTGGCTTGTTTAGCATCAAGTATCTTGTCAACTAAAGCAATAAAAGATTGTTGTTGCGAGGCTGGAATCTTGATGACAGGAAGTTTCTCTAAAGCATGTTTGTTATACTGATACCCTTTTGCACCGAGCACAGTCCCGCTACAGAACCGTTTATAAGCAAAAGTCATCAATTTAGAACTCAGTAAACCCACCAGTATTTTTAAATTGTTTCCTGTGATCATAAAACAAGTCTTATCTAAATAAAATTGACCTTTGTCATAGAAAAAATTAGCGGAATGTGTTGTTTCTGGGTAAACAATTTTTTCTTTGTCAAATTCTCCGTAATAAGCACAGGACCTGAGATTCCACCAATTTTCGCCTTGATCATCTCTTTCAAATAGTCCTTTACCTTTCGTTTTTCTTCTTCCAGAGTCTATCTGTTTTCCTATATCCTCAAGATAAGCGAAGATAGTAGGATACTGATTTAGAATATCCAGATCGTAACCCGTTGCAAGTATGTAAAATCCTGATTGATGGACATGGTAGCGTTTGATATCTTTTCCGCGCAGGAGTGGTTTGATGATTTCCGCTGACTTTGGGTCTTGATCTATGAGTTGCTGGCGTTTTGCCTCATCTATAATAAATGCTTCGTTACAACCTGTTACAATGCCACGATAGATGTCTATATCCCAGTCTTTAAGTGGAACACCCACATCCTCTATTTTACGTTTTAAGTTGAGTTCAGCAGATGAGAGAATCGCCCACGGTTCGTTCTCTGCTGGCATCTCCATAGGGACATCATTATCACTTAGATACTGTGAAATATTACCTGTTTGTCTGTCAAAATCCCCACCGATAGTTGCAGCTCGGAAGGTCATAACACCATCATAGATTATCTTGTTTTGCAGCAGCAGAATGTTCGTGTCTACTGTGGCATCAAACACATCTGGTCCCATATCCAGCAATTGAACGGGTTGAGTGTATAATATGAAATAATCTCTCAACTTTTTGCCATACCCAGCACGCATCCACTTGTTAGAAGTAATAAAGCAGAGATGTCCCGTGCTTTTCAATAGTTTGTGTCCCTTTTCATAGAACAGACAGTAAATGTCACCTGTTCTGACAAAAGTGTCAAATTTGCATGGTTGATACAAACGTCCCAATCTACCACCATCCTTTTGCAATTGAATATATGGCGGATTCCCAACCACGACATCAAACCCATCCGTAACGCCAAACATCCATTCAGGGTCAAACCAATCAGCCGTAGCATTCTGGT
The DNA here is from genome assembly GCA_965205065.1 of Candidatus Poribacteria bacterium. GTDB lineage: Bacteria > Poribacteria > WGA-4E > WGA-4E > WGA-3G > MSPOR6. The sequence goes on from CBDBFT010000001.1 coordinate 2,822,176, forward strand.
CATAGATATCCCATTGGGCAATCTTTTGAGCAGCATCTTCAGACATACCGAACCCTGTCAGGTCTGCTGCCAATGCTGCACGTAAACGTTCGTCTTTTTCCTTACATTTACGTTTCCGTTGACGTGTAGTGGCGTGGAAATGCTGTTCACGATTATCACGCAGTTCAAGTTCTAAATTTGTTGCCTTTTCACTCTTTAGTGTCAGTTGCGCTTTGAAGCCTATCAATGTATTCGCAGCAACAAACCGCGTTTCCAAGTTCGGCAGTGGTTTGATACCGAAGTTATCCGCGTTTCTGTCCAGTTCCTGCTCAATCGCAAGCGATATAAAAAATCGGAGTTTGGCGATTTGACATGCAATCGGTTGGATGTCCACACCGAAGATGCTGTTTTGAATCAGATACAACTTCCGTCCGAAGTCAGAATCACGGTAACGTTCAAAAGTGTCACTGATTTCCGTGAGTTCATCATCGCGTTCCTGTTGGTCTTGGGTATTGAAAGCATCTGCTGCGCGTTTTCCTGCAAGGTCCTTCTGCAGTGCTTCCCATCGGTTGTTTTCAGGGTCAAGTCGCCGCAGTGCAAGTGTCAACTTATGCAATACACCCATCGGAAACGCCCCAGAACCGACTGCTGGGTCTAATATCTTGAGTTCAGAGATCGTCTTGACAATTGCGTCTATTTCTTGATCGTCAAACCATTCGCTTGCATCATCGCATACCTTTGCGTAGTCAAAAAGATAATGCAGTCGTTCATCCCAAAGTTCCGTGTTGGCATCAGTCGGTTGGCATTTTTGAGAGAGCGTGGCAACTAACGCCTCCTCTACCATATAGTCTACGATAGCGCGCGGTGTATAGTAAGAACCTGTCATCTTACGCGCCGTCTCTCCTGTTTCTGGGTTGATAGCAGCGAGTAGGTTTTCGAACACTCTGCCAAGCAGTTCGGGGTCCAGTGCAACTTCTTGGTCTATCGGTGTGTTTTCCTCAACGGTGAATTTGTAGTGTTCAAGTAGCGGGATGAGTCCTCTGTTTTTGTCAAAAAAGAGGCGGTTGGGGATGGATAACCTATTGTAATGTTCATCAGAGAAGCAGTCTATTCTGTAACCGCCTTCACCTGTAGCTTTAAAACTGTCCAGACAATCGAACAAGCCACCGTTGATGAACGGGGTTTGTGCAAAGAGGGATAACAGTTTGCCAGGGTCTTGCATCTGCTTCTTGTAGCGATAACGTGAGAAATTACGGTGATTAGCGTTCCCTCCCGTGCTAAACTTCCGTTTGTCTATCTCAGTGTTCAACGTGGCGAAAAATAGGTTTTGTAGCACTGCACGATAGTATGAATCGCCGTTATCAAAGTCAACCTCTTTTAGCAACTCAAGCACATCATGTCTATTGAAAAGTTCCTCTGCAACCAAACCCTTTTCCTTGATAAACCAGATAAAGAGTAGGCGTGTGATGAGACGAATCACATGCTCCTCTGGTTTTATGACGCGGTTCTCATCTGTTGGGAATTTTGCTGTCTCAACTGCCCATTCATACCACGCGAACAGTTTTCTATAGAACTGCTTATTGAGTTCTTCGGTATCTAACTTCGCGATCCATGCTGCCAGCAGTCCGTCGAAGTTTTTCTGTTTTTTCTTTTCGTCTATCCACTTGACGCATTTCTCAAGTGAGAGTTCGGAGAGGATGTCCAGATGTGCGCGGTGTGGGTTGTTGGGTCTGATGTCTTTGATGAGGGTGACTTGTCCGAGTACGTCAAACGATTCGTCTATTAGGTTTGGACGGCGATCTGCAAATGCGATTGTTAGGTGGGCAGCAGTGCGGAAGAAAACTACAGTCGGTGCTATTAGACGTTTGTTAATCTCTCGTGTAAACTCAGCGTATTTTGTCCGAGAGTAGTCGTTGTCTTTCAGTTCAACCGTGCAGAAAATAAAACTCTGGTTATTTCCTTTATCAAAAGCTGCAGACTCAAACAACTTCGCCTGCTGTGGATCATCTTCAATTTCGTCGCTTGTGAACTGAAAAATGAATTGCACAGATTTAACGTGATTACGGAATTCCTGTTCAGTTTTTGTGTTTGGGTTCGGTGCATCATAGTCATTGATGAATTCGTCAACTGAACCGAATAGATCTTCAATCTTGTCGCTTTTGTATCCTAATGTTGCTAAGAGTGCTTTTGTGTTGTCTAAGAAATCACCCGTTGTGATAGCTGCTAATGCGGATTTGATTGCTTCTTTGTTCATTATGTTTTTCCAATGTACCTTTCGCCCCGCTGGGGCTATGCCTTTGGATGATGCTTGTTTCTATATACCTTCCGCCCCGCTGGGGCTTTATACGTTTGCAGTCCAATTCGCGGAGGTGGTACGGATTTTTTGCGCGATTGATCAGAAACTCCTCATCTTCATCATCGTCATCGGGGAGTACGTCGGCATGGACATCCGGTATATTACGGTTCTGCTCAAATTTATCAATCTTTTCCAGCATTCTGTCAATCTTGCCGACAGTGCGTCCAAGTGTTTCAGAGAGCGAATGTGCCGAACTTTCCAACCGTTTGAGAAAGTTGGTTTGCATCATACCGATAAGGAATTTCTCTCGGTCCGCCTGATTAAAACGGAGCTGCTTTTTCTCATCTGCCAATCGTTGTTTTGCTGTTTCGCTCACAACATAACTGGAAGGTCTATAAATTGAGAGAGCGAAGTCACCGATTAGGTCAGCCAATGCTTTGTATGAAAGCGCACCCGATAGGTCAGTACGTGGGTAGCAGTTTTCAGGCGGCAATTTCTCTGGAAAATCGCCAAATTCGTTAATATCATCGGTATAGAATTCTTGAATCTGTCTACGGGAGCGTGCAATAGAAATACCACCGAGCAGTTGGAAAAAATCTGCACCCAACGAATCCAGTAACACTGACTTATCTCTTTTACCATCTTTGGCAGCGTTCTCCTCCCAAGTCTTGAACGCCTTTTGCGCTTGTTGAATGAGATTGCGGATACTGCCGAGAATTGCTTTCTCAACACCCTGATTGGCAATGTGATACATTTTTCCGTGGAGTAGGTTTGATTGTCGAGTTGTGCGGATTTGAACCTTCTCTTTTATCCATTTTGCACATGCTTTGGCAAGAGGTTTCTGCTGTAGTTGTTTATTGAGTTCTAAACCAGTGTCTTTTATGTCAAATGCTTTTTTATCTTTATTATTTGGATCCATCCGTTTTACGAAATCGGGGTCACCGAATAAGAATCGGAGTTCCTCAATATGATCAAGTGAATGTCGTAGTTTTTCGTAGGCATAGATGGTAAAATATGCAGAAACGACAGAGAGGGTAGAACCGTTTTGAATTGCATTTTCTAAGAAATCGTGGACAGTTCCACGGCGAAGATTGTCTCGGATACCGGATTTCACGAGTGGTTTTTCGTATGACATGTAGGAACCTCTATTTTTTCTGAGATGAATGAATCGAGTTCGCTTTTTGAAACCCGTTTGTCTTCCGCATAACACTTGCCCTGGATTGCACAGTATCCGCTGCTATGCGAGCTCTGTATGTAGTTTTATTAGGTTTTGGTCACGTTGTGGATTTCTGGTAATATTTTCAGATAGTATCTTACCGAATTCTGTAGTGAGTGTCAATGTATTTTAACGGGTGCGAAAAATTATTGTGGCTGTGTAAAGTTTTGTCACTTAAGAAGTTTCTGTCACTTAAGAAAAAGGATCTGCGAATTATTAAACCCAAAACAAAAAATCACAAAATATATCATTTTTTTCATATTTAACTTGACAAATGTTTTTATATATATATTACCATAAATATATGTTATATATTTTCTTTCGATTTGATAAAGAATGGAAAAAGGAACGCGAAAAAATGCATGAGGAACAACTATCTGAATATCACCAGCGAAGAATTCCAGAACACAGATGAAAACAATCCTACACAATAGTCAGCAATTTAGGGATGTCATAAGCATTAGGGAAGCGAAAGGTGTATAGTCCGCATTGATCCAACCCATAGCAAGCCCCAGATGAAGATTAAATAAATAATCAGGTAATTCTACTGATATGACTCATCGTAGGGGCGGGATTTCCCCGCCCGCGTATTACCCAATTAATAACTTAATCTTCATGAGGGGCAAAGGTGTATCAACGCATAACGTTTTTCATTAAATTGACGCCTATAGTGACAGAAACTTTACACACCCTGTGCTACAGAAATATCAAGATGGATGGTGTAGGGTGAAGGGTAATGATGAATGGGTTGGAGGAAGAAGCACAATTAATTATTTGATCTTCATCTGGAGTGCAGTCTGTTGACAATCCTTTTTCTATAGACATTTTGCTCCGTTGGTGCAAGGGTTTAGCGATCCTTTTTCTGATGAATTACCTCATTAGGGTCAATGTCCATCGGATTCTCTTTTCGTCTGATTCCTTTCTCTAATTGTTCAGGAGTAACTATAGAAGGTTTAGGTGGCGGAATTTCATCTCCATGTTGTTTTGCTGTTTCAATCCAGCATAATATAGCATCCCTTCCATTTGCAATCGCTTCGTCAATTGTATCTCCATCAGAGATGCACCCTGGCAAGTCAGGAAATTCAATTAAATAGCCTCCACCTTTTTCTTCTGAGAGTATGCTTATATTGGGTTGATATCTCAGTTTATTCATGATTTTCCTCTATCTACTTATTGGAATCCAAGTTATTTCATCCTCGTTGTCGTCTTATCCGTGCAGGTGTATCATCACCTCGAATCTCGGATGAAAGGATACGTAAACTCCTGTCTTCAATCGGTAACACCACCTTCACACCACCACGACGATGTGACTCACGCAAGGCAATAGCGACCTCTAACGCTGCCCGACCATCCACATCGGAACATTTCGGTGAACCCCCATTCTCAATGGCATTGATAATGTCGTCAAGAATGTCCAAACCCATCCCTTGCATCCGGACAGGATACGGAAACGGACATGTTGCGGGTATACCCCGTCCTCTCCGACCACCGGGGAGTATGCGTATCAACTCAAACTTTTCAGCATTATTGATAGAACGAATCCGTCCACTTGTACCGATGACATCTACCTCCCACGGTGCTGCACCACAGGCAGTGCTGCGTAGATACGCACGAACTCCGTTATCAAAAACAAGATAGCCGTTTCCCATCAGATCGTTTTCACCTGCTGCGGCTTCATCAGATTGCATCTCACCGAAGACCCATTCCACATTGCCACCCGCCATATACCGTAGAATATCAATCGCGTGGCTGCCGTTATGGGATAGACCACACTGAGCATAAACAGTTACCTGTAACACATTACCAATTTCGCATTCATCAATGAGTTTTCTCGCCTCGCTAAAGAAGGGATTCCAACGTCTTGCACAGTTTATTGCCATCACAACACCGTTCTCTTGACAGACATCTACCATCGTATCCGCTTCTGCGAGACTGAGCGAGATCGGTTTTTCTGCCCAGATTCCCTTCACACCTGCGCGCGCCACATCTTGCACAATTGTAGAACGCACACGTGCTGTTGTGCATATACTGACAAGATCAAGGTGTTCCTTCTCCAACATCTCACGATAATCGCTATAGATATGATCCGAACTAAGTCCCCACCGTTCACCGAAGATTTCAGCTTGTTCAGGATGTAAATCAGCACCCGCAACCAATTCGGTTTTCGGTGATGCCACATAACTCGGCGCATGACAGTAAGGGAGAAAGAGGGAACCCCCTTGTGTAATTTCATCGTCAAAAGTACTCCCCATGCGTCCTAAACCTATTACACCTGCACGATATATTGACATGTTATTCTCCTCCGTAAAATGTTGTCCCACAGTTTTTGGGACGGCACACGGAGTGTGCCTACTACTTTTAAGAACATTTTGGGACGGCACACGGAGTGTGCCTACTACTTTTAAGAAAATCTTATGACATTGCGTTATTTTATGCAGACCTCGTATTTTTATCAAGTAGTTTCTGATAGACACAGTTTCTCATAGACAAGAGCCAGCCATTTGTCTTGTGGGGGTATAAGGTGGGGTTTCGGTTTAAGTGGTGTCCAAAAAGGCTTAAAGATGTAATCTCTATCACTCTTCAATTCCCAAGTATCCGCTGTTTTCTCTTGTGTGGATAGATGGAAAAAATGTCTTCTTTTCTGATCACTTATATTTTCAGTCGGTACCCACCCATCAATGATGTAGTCAATGCATTTCGGTTTGAAATGTTCGTCAAATTCATATTCAATGTAAGTAACGTGTGTGAAGTTATTGTGGATAGAACGATAATCAACAGTGAGCCCTCTTGTCAGTTTTTCCTTGTAAGGCACAGCGTTTAAATCTGGTTTGATATAGACATGGGTTGTATTTGTGATTATCCGTTGATGTGCGTGCAGTTCATTCTCCATACAACCGAGATATGCTTCAATTTTTACGTGTTGTAGTCCAGTTTCTTCATAGGTTTCACGAATTGCTGTTGTTTCAATGTCTTCACCTGGTTCCACGCTTCCTGCTGGGATTTGGGTTCCTGCCGTGGGGTGTTTGAATACAAGCAAGGACTTCAGGCCGTTTCTTTTTTGTGTGATGAATGCGGAGACTTTTTCAATTGGATTCATCGTTTATGTTTCCCAATGTTCTAAATGGTTTACTCGCTAAACATTTTTAATTGACAAACTTGCGTAATTGATTCAAATGTCCCCTTCTCCCGATTAATGAGGATAAAGTGGGTGTATTTAGGATTTCAAAAAACAGAAACTTACCGATTAAACCACTAAACCACAAAATCACTCTTAGATAAAGAAGGGATATAATTACGAAACAGAGTCAGTATTTAAAACAGAATCAGGACCGTGAATACCGTTTTGTGCCAATATCTGACGATATTTTCCCCGTTTCAAACTTGATGCAGTTTTTCCAGTGGAAATCCAGTGGTATGTCTTCTTATCTGTCAAATCTTCAAGGTTCTTTGCAGATAGTCTAAGCCACCGTTTTAACCACTCTAATTTCGCTATGATTGCTCGTACTTTGCAAGTATTATCCGCCGGATGCACTTCAACATAGTAAATCCGTTCTCTATAACCTAATACGTAATCCCAACGCGGTTCATTCGGATAAAGTCTTTCAAGACACTTGTCTATATAAACACTACCTTTTAGGTCACGCGGTGAGTTAACTTTGATTCTGTTCTTATCTTGACGTTCTAACGCCTGTAACCCTTTTCTTAGGCACTCCGCAATTTCAGGAATACTCAAAACAGCATCAGTAAAACTCACAAGTCACTCTCCCATACTGCCTCTGTTACAACATCAGCTGACTTCGTGCTAAATAGCGTAAGACCACCCCAATCCGAAATTGATTTATCAGGATCTTCTGGATCTAACTTTGAAATGTCCTTAATTCTCACAACACTATCCTGACGGGAAAAATAGTATGTCTTGAACGTTTTTCCACCCAAGATTGATTTTGTTAAGTCACGGGAAAAGATATTAGATCTTAAATCCAGCAGCTCTCTTAACCTTATTTGGGCAGATTTTGATTTGGTAATATGTTGAATTGCCCAAATGAGTTCTAAAATCTGTGCTGAATGTGAAGAAACGATGACCTTATATCCCCGCCTTAACAGTTCTAAAAAGATCAAGAGGAGTGCTGATATCGCTTGGGGATGTAACCCCATTTCCGGTTCTTCAATAACAACCCATTTGATGTTATTTTTCTTCTGTGCTTTTCCTGAAGGCATTAACCGATATAAACCCAGCAAAATCGGCGCGAATTCTCTCTGACCTGTAGACCACACCATAAACGGTAGTTTGGTACCCGCAACATCTAAGACAATCCGTTTCCGCAGTCCTGATCTATCCAATCTCACCTCTGCTTTCCCAAAGATACTTTTACCGATTGCTTCTCGGATTGTTTTGTTCATACGACCTTCCTGTGGAAAGATAGGCCTCTCCCCAGAACCTAAACCCGCTTCCATTAATAGGCGTAATTGTTCACTGAATTCCTTAACAACGTAAGGATCACTTATGCTATAGTCGGTAAAAGCTCGAGGCCACCCGTCTTTAAGCGTTACAACACGGTGTGCTGGTATCAGAAAGAGACTCTCATCTTTCTTTCTTTTCAAAAGCACTTTCTCAGGTGTAAATTCTGTATTATCGTATGTAACTATTGTTTCATTCTTTTTCCATATTCCCTCCATCCCTTCACCAAAATAAAGAGACAGAAAATAATCACTATTTTTCTGCCAATCATATCCGTGTTTTTTAAGAGTTGTCGTTATGCCACCTGCATCTGAAATTAACTTTATGAGTTGCAGCAGAATACTCTTTCCACTTGCTTGTTCACCGACAAATACTGTTAGATCCCCGAATGTAATGTCAGCTTCTTGGATTTGCCCTAATGAAGTAACTGTAAGACGTTTCATGGATACCTACTCCTTTTTAGTTGACTACTGACTTTGAGCATTTGTGCTAACAAAGGCTCTACCTGTTTTATTCTCGGCGCGAAAAACTGCAAGGTTACGTCCCTTCATATCTTTAACTACCCAGTAATGTCCCACATGAGAAGTTTGACTCATAGCATAGTTCGGGGCAATCTGTCTATAAAACCGTTCATTGCCTTGATAATCTACCCAATAATAGGCTATGTTCTCCTCAGTACTATTCACGAAGATAATTGAAATTTCAGTGTAATTGGGTCTTGATATTAGATTTTTGATTTGCCTTGGATCCTGTTTCTTTAAGTTAACCCACTTACCGTTACCATTGCTATTCGGGTTTAGTAATTGCTTATGAAGATCTGCATAAGTCGGAAAACTTGATTGCCATTTAAATTTTGGGGATTTTGATGGATTGAATCTCTTCAGGTGTGATAGGTTGGTACGCATTTTTGCTTTTGTGTATCGCCAGTCTGTATCACCATAGACCTCAGTCAGCAATACAGCAAGTTCAGGGTCATACCTTTTCAACTGTTCCCGCGTTTTGGGATGATTATATAGACTATCATTTCTCCAATTGGTGTTAAACCAGGATTGTGACCCTTCAGCCCAATACTCCTCTCTATTAGTTATAGCATAGGTGCCTTTCCACAATCCCTTTTTTCTTGCAGAATCATAAGCTTTCTTAAGCCGATCATCAAAACTCTGATCAAGAGTGTTCAATCCGACTAAATGGATTGCATGACTAAATTCGTGAATTAGTATGTTTTCTGCCTGATAAGGGTCTCCTGGATAATTGAGCAGGTTTTCTTCACCACAACTCACGATGTCGGTTGGACGTCTTGCACCTAAACCGCGTGCCCGTAGATCCCAATAATAATTAGGACGCAGGTTTCTATATTCGGGAATTTGTGTTGTCATCTGGTTGTATGCTATGACAACAAAACGCACTTCATTATGAACAAGTGCTTGCAGAATATCCTGACGATGTTCAAGCATCTGCCTAATAAGCCATGCTGCTTCTTTCAAAGCATAAGGACTCACATTTGCTGATGCCAAAACAGGTAAACCTTCTACATCAATCCATTGCTGATAAAACGGATCCAGATTATACCCCTTACGGACAAAGTCTGGAGGCGGAGATGGTTCAGGGATGTAAAACTCTTGCTTAGTTTCTGGATTTGGGACAGGATACAAGATTGCACAACCTGATAAAAGAATGGTCACCCATAGCATCAGAGGCATCAATACGACACACCGCAAAACACTCCGGACCTTGTTGTTATTAATCCGCGAAGATTTCATCGTAATCTTCGGGCAAGAGACCCCATGCTTTAGCTTGGGGAGGAATGCCCGCTCCTTATTTCCCTTGACAATATATGTCAAATGTTTTAGAATATATCCAGCATAATTCCTGATACGATTCGGTGACGATGCTGAAGTAAACTATGCAAACCGATAAAAAACATACGCGCAGAACATACAAATATAAGATACGCAACCACGCCAAGAATAAACGACTTGGCAATATGATGGATGATCTTGCTGATGTCCACAACCATTTTGTGCGTCTTGAGCAACGCTATTATTGCATCTATGGCAAATATGCTGGCAGATACAAACTTCAACCCCACCTTACCAAGTTGTTGCATACCACACACAAACATTGGGCTTGGATACCCAGAGACACTCTTGACGAAGTTATTATCCGTATTGATACCGCTTATCAAAACATGTTCGACGGGCTTGGTGGTAGACCTAAGAAAAAGCGTAAAGGTAAATACCGTTCTGCCAAGTTTCAATCTGGATATAAGGTTGAAAATGGGCGTGTTCGTATTTCCTTCAAGTCTTGGAACGAAACTGAACAGAAACTCAAATTTGACAAACGATGGTTTTCTTTCCATCAACATCGTGACGGGTCTGGTAATATTCGTTATATCCAAATCCTTCGCGATAGTGTTGGTGAATACTGGTTTTACATTATTACTGACGACACTTCTACCGAACCCTTTGCTGCCACAGGTGAGAGCGTGGGTATAGACTTCGGATTGAAAACATTTTTGACACTCAGTAATGGTGAAAAGATAGAGAGTCCAGAGTTCCTGAAACAATCCTTGAACAAGTTGCGGTCTGCTAACAAGTCCGTAATCCGTAAGCAGAAAGGTTCTAACAACTGGTATAGAGCTGTGCTTGATCTTGTCCGGCTCTATCGTAAAGTTGCCTTGCAGCGTCTTGATTGGCACTGGAAAACTGCTACAAAACTTTGTAGGCAATTTGATGCCATTGTCACTGAAACACTTAACATTGAGGGTATGAAACGATTGTGGGGCAGGAAAATATCTGATCTTTCTTTTTCGCAATTTGTCAATATACTTGACTATAAGTGTTTCAAACATAATCGCACCTTTCACAAAATCGGACAATGGACTGCCACAACTAAACCTTGTTCAGATTGTGGGCACCCTAACAAAAACCTTTCTCTCTCTGATAGACAGTGGATATGTCCTGAATGCGGTTCACACCACGATAGAGACATAAACGCTGCTATAAACATTTTACGGGCTGCTTGTTATCCCGTTGTGGAGCAGATGTAAGACGTTTATCAAAAAACGCTAACTGCTATGAAGCACAAGTCCCGGCCTTTAGGCTGTGGGTGGCTTGACAAGGACATTCCTCTCATTGGATCATGTAAAAAGTGTATGTGATTGTTTAAATGAACGCAATAATTACACAAGTTAGAATTTTTATTAGCACTCATTCTTTACAATCGCCTCATTACCATTATGCCTTCGCATTCCTTGTGTCATTTGGGAGAGGGACTTCAATCGGTTCAATTCCCAATTCTTTACATTTTGCCTTAACATCATCAGGAATTCTCGGTGCTGCAAGTATGCTGCGAACTTGATTGCAAGGTAATCCATATTCAACTGCTGCAAGATGCTTGTACTTAACAGCTTGCCAGACTCCTAGATCTCTCCAAGACTCGATCGAATACTTTGTTTCTACTTCTACAGGTACGGGGTGTCCAGAACTGTCTTTTAGTAAAATATCTACCTTGTCCTTTGATTTGAATTCATATTCAATTTTAACTAATATTAGTCCTGCACCAAATTGAGAGGGATTTGCAGCGAGATTGTACTTTAGTCTTTTATGCTCCTGACTTTCTTCTCTGTATCTATCATTCTCGTTCCCTTCCTCTTCAATGATTATTGATTCACTAGTTGATTGATTAATTTCGGTGGTTTTCGTTACAGGAGCATTATCTGACAGTGGAATTATTGGATCAACAACTCCGTTAGAATTATTCTCATCTTCAATTATTACAGAACCATTGACGTTTTCTTTATTAGAATCAGATACTTCACTATTATCAGATTCTTGAGATTCTCCTGGAACATCTTTTGTAACGGATTCGACTCGTGACTTGCAAAGTTCGGTTCGGAGCCCTTCTCGTTTCCAATGATCTATGACCTTGATTTTTTCTTTTGTTAACAAATGCTCAATAAACCTGCCCAGCTCCTTGACACCAAAGTAGTATTGCAATGCATCACCTATAAGTAAAGGATAATCGTCTTTGTCTGTCTCTAATGCTATCCAGAGTATCACTTCCTGATCTGATATATCCAAAAAACTTGGTCGAGGATCTGAAGTAGTAAGGGAAATCGTTTTTAATGTATACGTTGTACCAAGTTCTTCAACTAAGCGAACAGACAAAGTCTTTAAAAAATCTACCGACTTTTCCTTTTCTACTACTATACACAAGTCCGGTGAGTTGAGAAAATCATGAATATATGGATGCAAATCCCGCGCTTTCACAGACCAATCTAAATCTTCTTCCTGTTTACCAATGGGTTTGAATATGACCGTAGCTTGTGAACAAGATTCAATTTCCAAATACTCGGCAAGATCCAATAAATCATCACTGAACCCCCAAAATGGGATTGTACCATCAAAAATCTTAGCAATATATGGATCGTCATTCCGAATAAGGTTCTCCACTGAGAAAAACTCCCATTTATCTCCATTCTTACCAAGCCAATATTTACCTATGCGAGTCTCTTTCCATTTTTCTTGCCATTCCTCATTCTCTAGTGAACTACCACCTTCCTTTAGAAATTGCCATAAACGGCCATATAAAAATGCAATTCGTTCGCGAAATTCAAGATCATCAGTTTTCGCAATAGATGCAACGTCTTGGATACTACGAACATAATCTAATGGTGCAGCTCGTTCCGTTACTCCTAAAGCAGTGAAAAATGCCTTTAGTTCTTCCTGATAATAAGCACCAAGATAACCACGATTATTCCCGAATACTACACTTTCATCTTCCCAAAACACTTCATTCGACTTCCACCAGCACGTTTCCTGGTTAGGAGTATAGATAAGGTGTTCTTCCTTGAACATATCAGAGAAAGATACATTCTGTTGAGAAAGAAAAAGATAAAGTGGTTCAATATCTTCAATGTCCACATTTGAACCACTTAGGGTTTGAAGATAGTTCATTACACTTTCTGTATTTGCGTTAAGATGTATTCCCAATTTCTCAGCTAATAATCGTGCGTCTATGTTGTCTTCGCTGATATCAAAATCTGGGTGTAGATAAACAACACTATTTCCTAAGACATTTCTATTCTCATTAGTAGGATCGAAACACGCAGATGGACAGTAAAAGTCACCGTGTTCGTCAGGAATCCACGCAGTTTCCTTTAGGTAGGAACAGGATATAACATCAAATGACGATACTTTAATCAAGAGATGCCAGAGGGTTAGTGAAAGATTCTTATCCTTGTCTCTACTAATTTTTTCTAATGCCTCTGGCAGACCATGTAAATGGGATTGTCCATTTTCTCTGTAAACTCGCGGTATATCCAATACATCAAGCCTCTTTAGAAACCTACACCAATCATCCTGATCCGTATTGTCGTCTATATAATTTTCATCTACGTACCATACATTATTGCATCCAGAAAAGTAAGTTTCTAAGCTAGCATCACTTGTATATGCCTTGGAAAGATAAGTATTGCAAGGTGCAAGAAAGTAAAGAATTTCCCGATCATCTTCATTATATACCAACAAAATTGGAGCCTTAGCGATTTCTTTACTCAGTCTACTTCGCTCTGCTCCCGAAACTTTTGAGAAGAAATGCCGAAGGAAGCGCAAATCCGAACGGTTTTGTTCTACATTTGGTATGCTATCAGATTCATGGTATTTGGGAAGAATATAACCCCTTATTAGATGCTCAGGTTGCATCGTTTTAACACCTATGTTTTTCAAGAAGGTTTTAATGTCATTCCCCTCATTTCCTTCTAAGAGGGTGGATTTAACAATAGGCAATTCGTTAGTGAATGAAGTGATTTCTTCCCTCTCTTCGGCGGTATCGGGAGGAAAGAACACTGGACTCTTACTTGCACAAATATGCGATCCATCTCCAAGTCGAACTAAAGGCAGTTCTTTTATAAGGTTAATTTTTGATTTTTGCTCATTTAAATAGAGATATAAGGAACGCAACCAGCCGTCAGACATCTCATTAAACCAACCCTCAGGACGTTTTTTGAGCCAATTCAAGATGGGAACGAATTGTGCCTCTTTAACTCCTGCTTCGCGCATAGCCATAAAACATCGACGAAATTCTTCAGTGTTTCGTATCTCAGGATCTAACCATTCGACCTGACTCATCCAATCACTTTTTAACAATTGGTATAAGGATTCTGTGTGTGGATAGCGTACGTTTTCTGCTTTGGCATATTTTCCGTTTTGCGTCGGGACGTATGGGTGATCTTGCAATGCTTTTTGTAGTGATTTAGAGATGGATTCATATTCATCTGGAACTTCGTCATTCTTTAGTGGAAACACATTAAAAAATGCGGGGGTAAGCAATCCTTTCTCTCTTAGCTTTTCCAGTATTTCAGGCAGGAAGTCAACCGTTTCTCTCATCAACCAGTTGTTCCATGGGTTGTCAATAGAGATGTTATCACGAGCAGGTGTTGTCTGATAGCGAGCCTGGATAAGAAATCGCAGGTTGGTCTTCACTTGGGTGGGTAGGTATGCAAACAAGACGCAACTGTCCATTTCTATGATTCTCTCGTCTTGTAATTTGAATGCAACTTCAACGGGTTGTAGTTTATCGGCTGACCTTTGAATTCTTTCTCGTTGTTCTTCATCTTCTGAAAGTTTTTGAAGCTCAATGATTACCTCTTGTGGCGGTTGAACTTCTTTACGAAAAACTAAGAATTTCTCTGATGACTGATTGTTTCCGTTTACTGATGCTTTCAACGCAATTTTGGATGCGTTCTGCATCTTTTTATACGGACTACGTTGGCAAAAATAAATACCTTTCTGCCCGTTGCTTTGATCATGCCACTGAACCGCCCTTAACTTACGTAGAAATAGTAAGGAACGTTTTTCCAAATTACTCAGACAATCTCTCAAGCGTTTGATCTCTGTTTCCAGATGCCTGTCCTCTCTAAACGGCAGCCAAAAGACTGTTCTTCCTTTTTCTAACAATCCTACTACTCTGGTATTTATCTCATCAATATCAATAACTTCTGGAATCGTAGGATTTTTGATTGGAAGACGAAAACGTTCATCACCAGAATAAACTTCAGGTATATCAGTGTAGGTATAAACAGCTTTGAAACCCATCCCGAAAGTCCCGATTTGTGTCAGATCTTTATTGCTAAAACCTATTGAACAGATACTGCGTACATCTTCTTCACTAAACTGACAACCATCGTTCCAAACGAGCAATCCATCTTCACACAATTGCAGTCCAATGCACTGGCTTCTATTGTCATCAGCATTTTGCACAAGTTCATAGACGAAGTGAGTTCTGTCGCTGTAAGGTGTGAGAATACGACGGTAATTTATGGGTGGGTTTTGACTGTTTTCTTCTATTATCTTCTGATAGTCTGATGCCATAGTTGTCTCCTACTTTCCTACCCGATACTTCAGTTTCTACCTGATAGAACGCATCTGCCATATCAAGCACATAGGTTTTAGAGGACGGTTCTTTGATCGCTACAGTACTTACATAGCACGTAGGAGACAAAGAACCGTAATTATCTACGCATAAATATTCTTCATCTGCCAAGCATCCAACGAAACAAGTTGAGAGTCTTGTCCTTGCGAACGCAACGACACACCAACACTATCTTCTCTATCGGGATAGACACGCATCGCAACGCATTGCAGTCCATTAGCGAATACCTCAACGACACTCTTGTCTACAAACACACGCAGTTTTAGTGTTTCGTCTCCCATAATCGACAATCCACCCGTTTCAGGTGCACGGGAACGCACATCTGGGGCAACCGACGAATATGAGGAATCTATCGTAAGCATACTCTGACGGACATTTTTCTCTGAATTGTGGTTTCGGATACCACGTTCTCGGAAAAATGCGATACGGGTGAACTCCTCCTTATGCGGTGAACGCAGGACATTGAGTTCAACCATCGGAGCACCTTTCGTGTCAATCTCTAATTCAAGCTCCATAGCATTGCCGTTTATGCTGTCTAATACAACCTCTTCATTTGCTGGTAACGTCGTAGCATTGACATGTTGATGGTCATGCCGTAAAGATTCAATATCACCAGCAGGTTCAACACCGAGTTCGTCTCTTGAGAGAAGTGTCAAACGACGGGGTAAGGTCATTATCTGATTCCAACCCTTAGTCGGTTTCGCGGGATTCATGTTGTAGATTACGATGACACCGCCTTCACCATCAGGTGTTGCGGAAGGTGCATGAACACCGGCAGGGGATGCTGGACCGAAGTTATTCTTCGCACCACCTGTTACGACGAACTTATCGCGGGCTTTATCATAATCCCCAAGTAGATATTGTCCACCACTCATGTGGCTGAAAAATAGGAGGATATGTTTGTCGCCGATAGGCCAAAAATAGGGACACGCACCATCATCACCTACCAAGGTATACTGGTCGTCTTCTACGAAGGGATGTAAATAAACCCAGTTTGCCAAGTCGGCAGAACGGAGCAAGAAATTTGCTCGGACAGGTCTACCCCCTGGTCCGTGAGGCAGTGTTCCACCAGATAAGGAATAGTACATATCATCCTTTTTCCAGATACACGGATCAAAGACACGATATACAGGTGCTGTACCATCTGCATGTCTGGAAGGGATGACAGCTTTACCTGAGACCTTTTCCCAATTCAGCAGGAGCGGATCGCTTGACACTGCAACCATGTTACCGACTACCGTTCCGTGATACATTGCTATCACACGGTCTTCTTCAACAAGCGTTGAACCGGAGAAGCAGCACCGTTCGGGATTAGGATAAATTGCATAAGGTAGGTCACGCCAGTGGATGAGGTCATCACTGATTGCGTGTCCCCAGTGTTGGCGTGTATCTTCGGGTGGATATGCCTGATAGAATAGATGCCAACGTCCCTGCCAGAAGCAGAGTCCATTTGGATCATTGAGCGATGCTTCCGGATTGACGTAGTGGTAAATGGGACGATGCGGATCCCCTTCGTATCTCGTGCGATACTCGTTCAACCGTTGCATCAACGGATTTGCCTTGAGTTGTTCTTCCTGTTCTTCCAACGTTTCCGCGAAGGTATAGTGCGGTACTTTGGATGTGAAATCTTCGTTAGCCATAGTTTCTCCTTTGCAAAATTTCTATGAGATTTACAGTGCTTAATATAGCATGTTATGCGTTGCTTGTCCAGAAAATCTGAATCACGGAAGGGTGGAAGAGTGGAAGGGGGGAAGGGTGGAAAGTAGAGATTGTGTTGGAGTAATATTCTCTTTTGCAACCTTGTAATACTCAGGCATTATCTCAATACCGACAGAATTACGTAATAAATTTTGAGCGACCTGACAGGTCGTCCCAGAACCGGCAAATGGGTCAAGCACCCAATCGTTTTCTTTTGTGAACAACTTAATAAACCACTCAGGCAGCGTCTTTGGAAAAACGGCACTATGATTTCGATTACCCGTTCCTGTTGCTAAATGCAGAACATTCGTCGGATACGCCATCTTTCTGTCCAACCAATTTGAAACATTCTTACCAAATCCACTCCCCACCTTTGATGTATCACGGTTTTTATCCGTCTCACTGAGGTTCTTTAGTCTCTTCTTTGCCCAATCTCCCATCGGAACCATAACGGACTCTTGATACATATTGAATTTCTTGTCTTTGTTAAATTGCAAACATCTTTCCCATGCGTCTCTAAATCGGTTTGGCCATTTTCCTGGATAACTATTCTTCTTGTGCCAGATGAACTCTTCAGTCCACAACCAACCCTGCTTTTTCATCTCCAGTATCAGCTCAATTACATAGGTGTGCCGTTCCCCGTTGACAGCTTTCTCCTTAATGTTCAAAATGAATGTCCCAGACGGTTTCAGAACCCTAAGAAACTGTTCAGCACGAGGCATGAACCAGTCCACATATTCATTTGCATTTATACCACCGTAAGTCTTGGTTCGACGGTCTGCATAAGGTGGAGATGTTACAATCAGGTCAAATGAATCTGCGTCACAGTCGGAGAGTATCTCTAAACAATCTCCAAGATAAAGATTCGTGTCAATTGTTGCCATCAAACGATTCTACCTTTGTATACCTTGCTGAAAATGTCATAACAACGTTCACAAGATGTTTTCAGAACATCACTTAAAGCGATAGGGATATAGTATCATATTTACGCCAAGTATTCAATTCTAATTGACGCTATATGCAGGATATGATACGATTTTCATAACCAATAGATGGATAACCCCAACGTTAAAAGGAGAACGAACAGTGAATACTCCAGGAATAGAGTCAAACGGAAAGGAAAAAATGCATGTCGGTGTTCAAGGAATTGGAACATCTACGAAAGAGTTGGAATTCCTCGTTAGGCACGGTGTGACGCACATGGACGCATCTGTCAAAAACACCGAACCCGATACTTTGATACGACATAAAGAGGAGGCAGCAGAGGCGGGAGTAAGTCTTGAAATGATCCATATCGGACTATCCAGAAACATCACCCTCGCTAATGATCCACAACGTGATCAGGATATTGAGAATGTGTGCCAAACAATTGAGAATGCTGGAAAGGCGGGGCTGCGAGGATTGAACTATAACTTTTGCATCCTTAACCATCAGCGAACCGGCAGAACACCTGGTCGTGGCGGGTCTACTTATAGCAGTTTTGACCTTTCCAAATTTGATAACGAAACTCTATCAGATGCAGGTGAAGTAAGTCGCGATGAAGCATTTGACAGGATCGCCTATTTCATTGAACGTGTTATACCTGTTGCAGAAGAGAGTAAGGTACAGTTAGCGTGTCACCTTAATGATCCACCAGCTCCCATCTTGAAAGGTGTTGAACGGTGGAATTATCCTGTTTTTGAGGGATTGAAACGATTTATAGAAATATCAGACAGTCCATATCACGGATTTAATTTCTGCTGTGGAACAGCGTCTGAAGGTTTAGACGATCCTGGAACGGAGCTCTACGAGATAATTCACTACTTTGGTCAGAAAAAGAGGATATTCAATGTCCATTTTCGGAACATTCGAGGTGGATTGCACAATTTTCAAGAAGTTTGGCCTGATGAAGGAGATGTGGATATGCACAAGGTCATGCAAACACTGCATGATGTGGAATACCCCTATATGGTCATGCCAGATCACGCACCTTCTCATCCAGACGACACATCACCACCAGGTGTTTCCGGTCGTGTGAGACAAGCATGGGCATTTCAATTCGGATATATCATTGCGCTAATTCAAGCTGTGAAATCGGAATAGTCCACTGTATCAATAATTTTACACACCCGAATGAAATGGAGAATGGCAAAATCTAACAGAATGTGCTACAATAAAGAAGAAATGAATGGGAGAATTGCACAATCTAACAGAATGTGCTACAATAAAGAAGAAATGAAAGGGAGAATGGGAGTGCCGGTAATATGGTGTGAGATAGCGGTTCGACCACAGAACCTATAATCAAGAAAATAAAAAAGGAGATAACTATGGCACAAACACCGAACATTGTACTTATTCTCGCTGACGATCACGGCTATGGCGATATTTCCGCACACAACGGTCCCTCAATACAAACACCAAACATTGATAGAATCGCTTCAGAAGGCACACGTTTTACACAATTCTACGCCAATTCATCTGTCTGTTCCCCAAGCCGCGCATCGCTTATGACTGGACGGTACCCCGATAGAGTTGGCGTTCCCGGGGTCGTTCGCACCCATCCACAAAACAACTGGGGATATTTTCACCAAGACGCGATCACACTGCCTTCAATGCTAAAGCAGAGAGATTATCGCACATCAATTATTGGCAAATGGCACCTGGGACTTGAAGACGAAAACCATCCTTGTAAAAGAGGTTTTGACCACTTTCACGGTTTCCTCGGCGATATGATGGATGACTATTACACGCATCTGCGACATCAAAATAACTATATGCGACACGGGTTTGATACGATTGATCCGAGGGGACACGCGACGGACCTCTTCACAGATTGGAGCGTGGATTTTATTCGGACGCATGCACACACATCTCATCCTTTCTTCCTCTATCTTGCATACAACGCACCGCATACACCGATTCAACCGCCCGAAGACTGGATTGAACGCGTGATGGAACGGGAACCCGATATTTCTCCACAACGTGCAAAATATATCGCACTCGTTGAACACATGGATCACGGTATAGGACGCGTCCTGGATACACTCAAAGAAACAGATCAACTCTCTAATACGCTCGTGATTTATACATCTGATAACGGCGGTGCAATGCATGTCGGCGCGAATAACGGTCCACTACGAGGGCAAAAAGGTGAGATGTACGAAGGCGGTATACGAGTGCCTACATGTGCTATGTGGCAAGGACACATCCCACAAGGACACGTTACGGATCAGGTTGCAATGCTGATGGATATTTACCCAACGTTATGCGATATTGCAGATATACCCATCAATCACGAAATTGAGGGACGCTCAATTTGGAATACGGTACAAGGTGAGAAACAAGACCTTTCTGAACGACTTCTTTACTGGCTACGTAGAGAAGGAGGACAACAGTGGATTGGAGAATGTCAACACGCTGTCCGTCGTGGTGATATAAAACTATTGCACAACAGACCTTTTCAACCCTTGGAACTCTATGATCTTTCCAGCGATGCGTTAGAAGCAACTGATATTTCGCAGACGAACAATAAAATCTATAAAGAGATGAGCCGTTCGTTGCAGGAAGAGATACAACAAGCAGGTAGTGTGCCGTGGCAAAAAGGAAATACAGATGGGTAAAGTTATCGGAATTGATTTTGGTACAACATTTTCAGTCATCGCGCATGTCAATGCACACGGTCAACCTGAGATTATCCCCAATTTAGAAAGTGAACGTATCACTCCATCGGTCATCCTGTTTGAGGATAACCTTGTGACAGTTGGGAAAATTGCCAAGCAAAACGCAAGGGCGGTGCCTGAACAGATTGTGGAATTTGTCAAACGCGAGATGGGAAAACCTAAAGTAGAGTTCTTTCGTGCATTCAATCAAAAGGATTATTCCCCTGAAGAACTCTCCGCGCTTATCCTAAAGAAACTCAAACAGGATGCAGAAACCTATCTGAATGAAGAGGTTACGGATGCCGTTATTACTGTTCCTGCATATTTTCACGATGCTGAACGAGAAGCTACACGCAACGCAGGTAAAATCGCTGGACTAAATGTGCTACACGTCATGAATGAACCGACTGCAGCAGCACTCGCTTACGGTATAGACCAATTAGGTAGCAACCAGAATGTGTTCGTTTTTGACCTTGGTGGGGGAACATTTGATGTGACGATAATGCGGGTGTCAGACTCTGAAATACAGATGCTCGCAACGAACGGGGACCATAGACTCGGCGGTAAGGACTGGGACGATAAAATCATCACGCACGTTGCTGAGATGTATGAAATTGAACACGGAGAAAATCCTTTAGAAGACCTACACACATATCAAGACCTGCAACTGGATGCAATCGGCGCGAAAGAATCTTTGTCATTGCGCCAAAGGGCGTTAATCGTTTGCGGATACAAGGGAAAGACAACTCGCGTGGAACTGGAACGGGGAAAATTTGAAGAACTCACAGCAGACCTACTTGAAAAATGTCGCACTTTATGTGAAGTCGTACTATCAGAAGCGGAGATGACATGGGAAAACATTGACAAGATACTATTGGTCGGCGGTTCTACGCGTATGCCTATGGTGCAAAATATGATCGCTTCAATTAGTGGAAAAGAGATAAATCCTCATGAAGTCAATCCCGATGAGGTCGTCGCGATAGGCGCAGCAATTCAGGGAACACTCCGCCAATTATCCGAAGACAGTACCGAGACAGAAGATATGCCTGAAGCCGTAATTGAACGGTTCATAGGACCAGATGGTGCACCGAAGGTGACCGTCACGGATGGGGCAACACATAACCTTGGGCTCGTCGTCCTAAACGCCCTACGCGAGTATATCATACACGTTATGATCCCAAAAATGACACCTGTTCCGTGCGAAATATCAGATAGATTCCTAACGGTAGACGACAATCAACCATCTGTACTAATTGAGGTTGTGCAAGGTCTCGAACAGGACCAACCAAGAGACGACATTGAGTTTTTTGAGGAATACAAATTGGGTGAATGTACTTTGGAACTTCCACCCGGTCTGCCGCAAGGTTCTCCAGTTGAGGTGAACTACTGTTACAACATAGACCAGAACCTTGAGGTGACAGCAAAATCACTTAACGACGATTCGCCTACTGCTGTATACGATATTTTCTCAATCATTGACAGACCCACTCTCAATGAGGAAGAGGTTGCACAAGCGCAAACCGATCTACAAGACCTTGTCGTTGAATAGTGTTTATTGGATTTATCAATACAATAGGAACAGTATATGTCCAGACGTGAAGTCAGACGTGAGGAATTCATTACATTTATCAATACCCTTAAAGCTGCCTCTCCAACGATTACCGATGAACAGAGAAAGGGTTCGCTCCGAGTCGCTGTTCAACAATACGGGCTCACCGTTGATGAAGCAAGTGAGATTTTTGAAACTTCGGGAATCTTAATCGGGGAACATCTCAACTATTTTGAAATGTTAGGATTTGCTTATGAAGATATTCAGAATTTAGATGAAACATCGATAGTCAATCGTGTTAAAAGGCAACATGAAAAATTATATAGCGAATCTTTGAAGGCAGGGGGACGTATACGTCCTGATGGTAAAACGGAGGAACAGTGGCGACGAACGCTAAATCAAGCACGGGATACATTGACGGACCCACAGAAACGTAACGAACATATTGCTACGCTCACACCAGAAACGGAACAGAAAACTGATACACCCCTACCTTCAACTATCCAAGACATGGTGCTTATTCCCGCAGGGGAATTTCAGATGGGAAGCAACGACAAAGACGCAAGCAATGACGAACAACCGGTGCATACCGTCTATCTGGACGCATTTTATATGGACAAAAACCCTGTAACCAATGCAGAGTTCAAGATATTCCTAAATGCTAACCCGGATTGGTGTAAATCACCATTATTCAAAATGAACATCTCAAAGGCATTTCACAACGGATTCTATCTACATCATTGGGACAAAAACGACTATCCAGCAGACAAAGCGGACCATCCAGTTGTCCACGTAAGTTGGTATGCTGCAATGGCTTACGCGGAATGGGTAGGAAAACGATTGCCTACTGAAGCGGAATGGGAAAAAGCTGCACGTGGCGGTAAGCGTGATAGCATCTATCCATTGGGAAACGCGATTAAACCACAGGATGCCAACTACGACGAGAATATGAAAGGAACAACACCTATTGGAAATTATCCCGCAAACGGCTACGGGTTGTATGATATGACTGGGAACGTCTTAGAGTGGTGCCTTGACCAATATGACAGAAAATACTATCAAGTTTCTCCGCGTGAAAACCCAATCTCAGGTGAAAGTAAAGATAAAATCTTGACATATTATAAAAAGGTATCAACAGACCGTGTGTTTCGCGGAGGTTCATGGTTGAATGCAGCAGCAAATATCAGAGTCGCTGCGCGGTACAGGTATAAACCAGCGTTCACCAGTCCTCTGAACGGGTTCCGTTGTGTGAAGGATGTTTCATCGGTGAATCCTGTGACGCAGCTTAACTGATAATCTTCCCGCACAACTGAAAAACGGGTAAACGTATGTCAAAACGCGACGAATTCATCACTATTATCACAGCATTCAGAGCAGCGTCCGCAACTATTTCAGATGAACAACGCAAAGGTCTGCTACGCCAAGCAGTACACAACTACGGACTCTCTGTTGAAGAAGCAACAGAAATCCTACAGTTTTTGGGATTGGTAGTTGGCAGAGAGATAGACTATTTTGATGTGTTAGGTATCTCTGTTGATGCAATAGACGACTTAGATGAAACCGCAATCGTGGGTCGTGTTGAGACAGCACACAAGAGACTGTACCGAGAATCTTTGAACGCTGGTGGTCGCCCGCGTCCGGACGGTCGAACTGAAAACGAATGGCGAACACTTCTGAACCAAGCAAGAGATACACTCATAGATGCAGAAAAACGAAACGCACATATCGCATCGCTGAAGGATGATATACCGTTTGATACTGAACTTTTTTCAAGAGAAATTCCTACAACACCAGAACAGACACCTCCATTCCCAACGGACGCTCTTTCTGATGAAGAACACTCTCTCACAGAACAAACTACTTCACTGCCGTTAGAAAAGGATGGAATGGTACTCATTCCTGCGGGTAGTTTTCAGATGGGTAGTGAAGAGTTGATAGCGTATAACAACGAACATCCGATACATACTGTATATCTTGATGCCTTTTATATGGACAAATACCCGGTGACATATAAAGAATATAAGGAATTTATTGATGCGAATCCACAATGGCATAAACCTCAAAAGTGGTACGAGCAAAGTAAAATAAGTGAAGCTATTCTTAAACAATATCACGATGGAGACTACTTGCACGATTGGAAGTGGGAAGATTATCCACACAGGAAGGTAGACCATCCAGTAACTTGGGTTAGTTGGTATGCAGCGATGGCATACTCACAGTGGAAAGGCAAGCGATTGCCGACTGAAGCTGAATGGGAGAAAGCTGCACGTGGCGGATTAGTGGGGAAAAAGTACCCGTGGGGAGATACTTTAGATATGGCATTTTTCAAAAAAGTACTCAATCTCAATAAGACAACACCTATTGGTTCATATCCAGCAAATGACTACGGATTGTATGATGTCATAGGGAATGTGTTTGAGTGGTGTCTTGACAAGTGGGATCAAGATTTCTATAAGAACTCACCACAGAAGAATCCTCTTTCAGATGGCAATATTTCCGATTTAATCAACAATTATAAAAACATCAAGGAAACCCGTATACTAAGAGGGGGTTCTTGGCCCAAGAATGAACGGGTTGCGGCTCGTTTTAGCAGTTCTCCACAGTATACATCCTACAACATCGGGTTTCGCTGTGTTAAACCTGTTTCGATAAACGACTATGAGAAGAAGAACATTGAAGTCTAAACACCAGGACGCTTCGTGTATTACGGGGTGGTGCGTGGGGAGATGAGCCTCAGCGTGTAAGGATTGCATCTCGGTTAAAAGGGCAACCAGAATATACGATTCAGACCTTCGGTTTTCGTTGCGTAATGAATATTGATTAGCACAGTACAGATTAGATCTGCGGAGATTATGTGTCTTGTCTATCCTAAGTGCACAGAGTATCCTTTGTATAATACCCATCAAGAGCGTGTAAATTATCGCACTTTACAACTGCTAAATCATAGATGAGAGTTCATCCTCAAAACACTTCAATAAAAATTAAACTGCCCTCCAATGAAGCTCAAAAACTTCTACAAACTTTTAAGACCTCCCAATAATATTGCTATTCCATATCGCATAAGTTAGAAACACTTATACGATATAAACTGATGCAACAAAAAATTTTTGTTGCAAAGAAAATAAAGAAGTGATATAATTACATAAAATATGTCAGAAATCCGTTTTGATCTATTGACATATTTCGTGAAGTCTTGTAGACTTTGCACAAGGTGTTCTGAATGCACGGAGCGCGTGTATTACACCTGGGAGCGTTTACCCCTTGTGGGGGCGCGCCGAAAGTGCTAACTCTTACAAAAGCACGATCAGCGCGTAGCACTGCCATAGTAGTAGTATGACAGAGCTGGTTTTCATTTTAGCACAAGCATAGACTTATTTCAATAGATAGATGAAAACCAGCGCACCCAAGGGATAACGTTGATAGCAACACTTTTGTTAGTTTTACCTGCCAACATCTCCTTTGTGGTCTGTCAGATCAGAAAAATCTATACGAAAAGATCGTATAGATATGAATGTTACAGACATTTCAATGAGGTTGCAGATGCGACTTCATTAACAAATTCGGATACCGAAGCGTATCCCAAAGGAGATAAAAATGACTCTCAATAAGATTAGAAAGAATACGCTTATTATTTTACTTTTGTGTGTTGTAGTTATAGGTTCTATAGGCGTGAGTGATGTTTTACATGCTAAGTGGTGGAAACCACCCGTTTGGTTAGTTAAGATGTGGAATGCCATCTTGAAACTTGAAGAGACTCAAAAAGGTAGGCTTGCTTTGATTGCTGCTATGGAGAACGAGCAGGGCTTAGCGGAAGACGAAATTGCCAAAACCAATGACCGGCTAAACTACCTTTTGGGTCGGAGAAACCATTGGACAGAGCTGAATTTACCTAATGAGCAGGAGAAGACGAGAGCAAGACTTGTAATGAATGCTGCTGCTGAGAAACACAACACAGCCCTCAGTGCAGCCGAGACACTTCGTGAAGAGATTGCTGAACTTGAAGCAAAACTATTGACTATTTCTTCTCCTTCTGATGAGAGGTATGGAAACATAGAGTTCGCGATTAATTTAAAGAAAAGTTCTCTTACAGAAGTTGAAAACGTAATGAAAGCGGAAAAGGCGATATATGATGCTGAGAAAAAAGCATACAGGGAAGTGATATATAGTTTAAGTTATACTACAATGAGAGATACGATCTCTCGTCTTACCTACCAAATCAATTTGTGTGAAAGTAAAATAGAATCCTTACGAGCTAAGATTGTGAAGCTGGGAAAGGATATTGTTAAGGAAAGAGAGCGTCGCGTCGAGGTGGGTGTAGAAATAGATGGGAAGAAAAAGAAGTATGAGGAACTTGAAAAAAAAGCCAAGCAACCCGGTCCAATGATAGATTAAATCAGGAGGTGTGTTATGAGGAAACGATGGGTATGGACAACCACGGCAGTATGTGCGGTGATACTTTTATCAGTTGGAGCGTTTTATATGTTAGGACCTTCCAAACATCAACGTGTAAAACAACGTTATGATGTGTACATGGAACAGTATGATAAACTGGTGTCGGATGCAGGGTATCTTCCTCGTTTAGACGAAGATACTGAATATAGTAATGCATTGGATAATCTCTCTGATAAAGTAGCGGAAGCCGAAAACTATCTGCAAAAGCATGCACCGCATTTGCTAACACAAGAGGAACCAGATAGTCACACAAGCACCATAGTCGCGCTTGATGGGTTGCGAAAAGTTAATCCTGATCTTGCAGCACAGCTGGAATCGAAATTCGCAGAAATCGAACAAAAATATGACGCACAGCTGGAAAGGGAATTATCGGAATTAGATGCAGAACTTGCCTCGTTTGATCAAGAGTTGCTGGATCATCAAGCCGATATGGTGGCGTTTGAAAAGCGTCGTGAAGAAAGGAGACAGGCTCGCCTTGATTTTGAGCAGCAGTCTGCCGAAGATAGTGCAAGGCTTGATGCGTTTATTGATAAGCTGCGTTCTCATCTGATTTTAGATGAGAATGGTAAAGTTATTGGTATCAAAGATTCGTCTATTTTTAATAATTTGCGTAGCGAAAGTGGATCGCGGGGTGAGCCATCGGATTCTACCCTACCAATTGATGTTCCATTAGAAACAGTGGACATTGAAAACAACAGGGAGGAATCCCGTGAAATCTCACCTACTATTCCTGACGATCCGCGCTTGTTACAACAGGAGCTTGTGCGTGAGATGTCACGGCTTAACGTTGGTTTTTATGAAAAGTATCCCGATGTTGCGTTACAATCACTACTCAGTGAGACGGAGTTTACGCGTCTTTTTCCGACACAAGCGGATAGAAATGAGTTGGCACAGCGTTCCAAAGCCTTACAGTCCACTTATGCCAGAGAGATTGACGCATTCCTACAAAGGATACCACGCGAAACACGGCACACCCTATTGCAGCAGGTGCAAGACGATCTGACGCAGAAATGGGATCGTGATTTTGCTGACTCAGTCATCAAGCAGTTGCAGCAGAACGTGGAATAACGCTTCTCACCTCACAAAAAACTTACAGGCAGGTAATCTTAATCGGTTATCTGCCTGTTCATTTGATCCAAAAAAGACGTGTCGGGTTTCGTGCCTCTACCCGACCTACAGAAGAATGAGGTATCATCAATTAGAAACGGTATTAGAATTATGTAGACACTTATCCCTAAGCAAATATCCGTTCAAGGGCAATTCAGGGTTTCCTTCGTGGCAAGAAGTGCCCTGATTTTCTTAGGTTTCACTATAAAACTGATATGAATAAACACGATGCTTATAAAACCCTAATTCGGGAATTTAAAGCAGTATCTCCATCCATCACCGAGGCGCAACGCAAAGGGCTCCTCCGAAGAGGTATAGAAGAACACGGTCTCTCTGTTGATGAAGCTGTTGAACTACTTGACACATCAGGTTTAGTCATCGGAGAACAGGTTAATTACTTAGAAGTGTTAGGTCTGTCAATTTCAGACATTGAAAATCAGAACGAGGATGAAATAGCATATAAGATCAACGATGCACACAAAAAACGCTATCGCGCATCATTGAACGCCGGAGGACGTCCTCGTCCTGATGGTAAAACAGAAGAACAGTGGCGAATACTATTAAACCAAGCACACGAAGTCTTACTTGATCCGAAGAGAAGAGATGAACATATTGCGGTTTTTCAGTATGAAGTCGCAGAACAGTATTCCGATATTGAGAGGACATCGTCTCAACAGACAACCTATCAGACTGTTTCACATGATATACCTAATGACATGGTTTACATTCCCGCAGGTGAATTTCTGATGGGAAGTGATGAACAGGAAACAGAAAACTCTGAAAAACCTGTGCATAGTGTCTACACAGATGCATTCTTTATGGACAAAAACTTGGTAACAAATGCACAATTCAAAGATTTCATTGATGCTAACCCAAAGTGGCAAGTTCCCAGGTGGTTAAGAAATACACTTTTTCAGAGATATCGTGATCAGGATTATTTGAAAGATTGGTATACAAGCAACTATCCAACAGAGAAAGCCAATCATCCGGTAAAATGGGTGAGTTGGTATGCAGCAATGGCTTATGCACAATGGGTGGGTAAACGTCTACCAACAGAGGCGGAATGGGAGAAAGCTGCCCGTTGCGGCGTGTCAGGACAAAAATATCCATGGGGTCATACGATTCATGTGAGCAGGGCAAACTACGATATACATGTAGGCGAAACAACACCTATTAGTGCGTATCCTCCAAACAGATACGGTCTATACGATATGGTGGGGAACGTCGCCGAATGGTGTCTTGATGAATGTGATAGTGAATTTTATGCGTCTTCACAAAGTCATAATCCTGTAGCAGGTGGTAGTATAAGTGACATCATAGAAAACCCGAGAAGAACAAGAAAGGCACGGGTGATACGGGGTGGTTCATGGTATTCTTCAGCGCATGAAGTGTGCGTTTCATCGAGAGACAGATTAGATCCCTGGAAAACAGCCAGTACCACCGGATTCCGTTGTGTGAAACCTGCAGAGTAATGCCATTCTAAAATCTAAGAACGCACGCTAACGGATGGATAATGCATTCTAATCCATATCATATTGCACTTGACAAAAGTCAGGAAACACCTATAATAGAGATAGACTTTACCATCTATCAATCCTCAAAAACCTACGATATAGATGGCGAGAACGAAGTCGTTATTAGGTTTATGTCTATTGCAAAATTTTTAACCAGACTAAGGAGCATTACAATGGCAAAACGGATAAAGATCGGGTTGATCGGTTGCGGTATGATATCCGGTTCACATGTCAACGGATACCTTGCACACCCCCAACATGCGGAAATCGTCGCTGTCTGCGATACAGTTGACGAAAACGCCAGACGGAGAGCAGAACAGGTGCTTACAGGTGCCAAAACACGTGCCGAAGAAGCAGCTGCCAACGCAAAGAAAACCGAAAACCCAGAATCCCGTGAAAGTTTAAAAGAGAACGCAGCACGATGGACTGAATATAAAGATAACGGTGTAAAAGTATTCCACGACTTTAACGAGATGATAAAGACGTGTGAATTAGATGCTGTTAGTCTTGCTACGCCACCTTTTGTCCATGAAGCACCAACGCTCGCAGCTGCAAACGCAGGAAAACATGTCTTTTGTGAAAAACCGATGGCACGCACAGCAACTGAAGCAAGAAATATGCGTGAAGCATGCGACAAGGCAGGTGTCAAATTGGCATACCAGAGCGGCGGAACATGTCTAAATCCTACCAGTTACGCTATACGAGACTACGTCACATCTGGAAAAATCGGTGATGTCCACTACGGCAGGCTCACCAGTTACCGTCTACGCGGCAGACCTAATGTTGACATGTTCGGTTTCGGTAGATGGTTTCTGAACTCTGCATACAGTGGCGGCGGTACGATATACGACACAGGTGTTTACGACATCAACCGTACCATCTATCTGCTCGGTTCACCCCAACCTGCAACGATTAGTGGTATCGCCTATCGTGGTATGCTCCCAGAATACACTGGAGATGAAATCAACGATGTTGAGGAGTTCGTATCTGTTTTCGTCCGATTTACAAACGGGATGTCCTTTACTTATGAACACGGGTGGTCAAGTAACATGGCAGGGCAGCCTCAAGGCATCTTCATTTTCGGTTCAAAAGGATCATTTAGTGGGGATAGACTCTTCCTTGAGAAAGGAAAATGGGAAACCGATGACCAAGGGAATCGCAGGCGTTATCAGGGGAATCTTGAAGAAACACCGTTAGAATTGCCTGATAGACATTTCCCCGACAAGTTCCGTGATTTTCTCAATGCCTGCAACAGTGACGCACAACCTGCCAGCAATGGCGATATTGGTCAGAAGGTCACAGAGATTATGAGTGGTGCACTGTTGTCAGCAAAACTTGGTCGTGAAATTAGCGTGGAAGAGCTTTATGAAATTGAAGCACTCCGGACCGAACCCACGCCAGGTTGGCCCATACCGTCGGGAATTTAACTGAAATTTATTAAGTGAGGGTGTGTAGATAATAAATCCCCGGTAGGTTCGGTTTCCTAACCGAACCTTATGCGTCAATTTAGCGATTGCCAAGACCATGGCTGTAGCACATTCATCCTTGATTGTGTTTCTTTGTAGCACATTCTGTTAGATTGTGCCTCTTTCTACAACACTCATCCTTGATTGTGTTTCTTTGTAGCACATTCTGTTAGATTGTGCCTCTTTCTACAACACTCATCCTTCATTGCCATTCTCGGCACAACATACATATAGATAGTGCTACAGTCATGGTCTTGAAAATCGCTTGGTGCTGAAGAAAGAAGAGACGGCACTCGGAGAGTGCCTACTACTATTTAAGAGCTTATGAAATTACAAAAATGACACTTATTAGGGACAATAACTTTACGCACCATTTATTGCTCCGCTGGAGCAAAGAGCGTTCTTGACAGCTAAGAGATATCTTCACGCCAGAGGCGTGATATGTCTATAGAACTCACATTGTCCAAAACCCTGCACTCCAGCGGAGTGCTATGTCTTGGATGGAGCAGATATGGAAACGCTGCCAAAATATTTACACACCCTATTGTGAAATTTATTTGACAACTGCAGAAAGCTTGTGTTATAATACTTATAGATGACAGTAGTTTGACCAGAAAACTGAGTTTCAGTTTGTTTTTGCTTTTATATTCTTGAGGTTTAACATTAACAATGAAGAGTCGTCAGATGGATTTTTCAAAATTGAATGAACGCACCAGATACCTATCTTATGATCAAGGTTTTTGTGCGTGCAATATTCCTGAAGACCTTTTTAACCATAAGTTAGTACCCCCCCCCCCCCGAATTCACATTCGTTAAAATTTCACTTAATAAATTCCTATTTGCAGGATTTAGAAACCTGCAGTATTTTTGTGCTCGCGCGCTTTGTCTCGGCAAGGTGTCTCTTCGCGAGCTTTTGTTGTTGCATCGGGGATTGTCCCGATGCTTGTCGCTGCTTGCACAAGGTGCGACAGCAAAACTGTCAAGAAAATAGTAGATTATTAACCTATTTCATGATATAATTGGAGGCACAAGATGAGACAAGGCTACAAGTCTAAACACCGTAAATACATCCGATATTTTATTATTGGTATTATCCTTGCAGCATTGGCGATTGGAAGTCTGGGTATAAGATTAGGACGTCCCGACACTCCGGAACCTGTGCAGTGTGAACCATCAAACATCTATCAAGAATGCATTCCTGACAGGATGCCAAAAGATTATATACGGGAGTGCTTGAAAGGCAGTCCGCCTTGCCCGTTGGACGCAGAAGTAGAGACATCCGAATATGAACGATCAAACATCAATCCAACATTTAATCCTGACAGGATGCCTAAAGATTATATACGGGAATGCTGGAAAGGTGGACCGCCTTGTCCGCTGGACGCAGCAAATACCAAGGATAACGACACTATAAGGAGGAAAACTGATGAGGAATAAATTATACTGGGGACTCGGTATCCTCATTGTCTTATTGATAGGTGCTTTTTCCTTTGTGCTTGTCAAAGAGCAATCAAAAATACGGCAGCTTGAAACTGATTTGGCAGATTTACAGAAAAAAAGAGAAGCACATAACGAAGCAGCAAATACACCTAAAGTGGTAGATATTTCTGATGTCAAACCGCCTCCCGCTGAACCAGGTTTCAAGTGGGTTCGCCATGGTGACCACTGGGATAAAATACCGGTAGGACAACCTGAAACGACAGTGGAACCTGTGAAACCACCGTATACAGGTCCCTTAACTTACCACGAGGAACTGCTAAAGACAAACCCCGTGAAAGCTCTACGTCTACAAGCAGAAGAACGTGGACATTGGAGTGCCAAATGGATACTACCATTTCCCCCTGATGACCATGAAGCAGCAAATCTCGCAAAATGTAGGTATCTCATAGAATACTACAAGAGTACTGGGGAAAGGACAAATAATCCAGCGTTAAAAGAAGTAGAACGTATTGAGAACACATTTTTAGAATCCCTGAAGGAAAAGTATTTACCAGCGCGTGAACAAGCTGCCAGATATAGCGACTTATTGAAACTTACATGGCCATCTCTTGATACTCCGATAAATCATTGTGAGTTAGGATTAAGATCAGGCTATTTTCCATCAGAATATAATCGCCTAACGAAAAACAAATGAATGAGTCCTATTACGATGCTTAGAACAGAGTCAAGTTTATCTTAATTTCTTTATGGATTGACACTAATAAGTGTGTTAAGTGGACATGTTTTGATAGAGACCGTTATCATTGCTACTTAGTGATATAAACTTCAATTAGGTTTTAAACAAGTGGTTCAAAGTTGTATATTTAAGGAGTTAAGGAATGAATAAGAAATTGATTTGTGGCATTATTGTTCTAGTGGTATTAATTGGCATTGTGGGTGTTTACTTGATCCGAAAAGAGTTTGCGGAAATCAAGAAAATTGAGAACGAGACTGCTGAAGTGAATAAGTTGATTGAGAATCGTAAAAAGCAGCAAAATGTAAATGAAACATCCAACGGAAACAAACCATTGATACACACCAACAGAATTCAATCATTGACCAACCAAGAAAAACCAGCGGGAAAAGACCGAAATTCAGGAGGTATAGTGCGACATGGCAATCATGAAGAATCCCAAAATATTACAATCACTATACCTGAGAATCCAGTTGAGGGGTTGCGGGAATTGTTAAGGCAACAAGCACATTGGAGTGCTGAGTGGATACCACCTTTTCCTCCAACAGACTCAGAAGCACAAACAATTGCCTCTAACGTTTATATCTATTTACGTTATAGGCAAATTGGAAAAGATAACCATCCCAAAGCTCAAGTAGCGTTGAAATCAATTAATAAAGTAATGGATAAGCATCAAAAGTCCTTATTTCCAAATGGTGAACCAATTGACGATCTGAATGATGTCCCATTTGTACGGCAATGTGACTTAGAGAAATTATTTTGGCCATTCATTGATTCCGAATCTGCTGTAGATCCGGGTGGTTGGCCGACAACTTTTGAGTGAAGGAGAAATAATGAAATTTTATAATCTAGATCTTCTATTTAAACTCTTTTTAGTTTGCGTTTTCTCTCTTAATTTTCAACAAACAATACATGCAAGTCATGATCAACCTTCGACCCTAATTAACGCAAGGACTGTTCACAATGTTGCAGCGAGACGTATATTAATAGAACGTGGAGAAGTCACGAATCGCTACGCAGTCTTAGATAAAACTGAGACTTTATTGTCAGCGAAAGGACAAAATGCTATAGATAAAGCATTAAATGATATTAACGGTATTGCTGCTGCCATACAAATGGATCTTAGAGCTTTTATCACTTGGGCACATCAAAGACATGTGATGATTACTGAAGAAAATAGATTGAGAGATGCCATAGATACAGCTGTTTCAGCGATTAAAAGTCAACACCTAAAGGTTGACCTCTGGATACTTGCATACCAACTTGCTTGGACCAACTATAACATGGAGATTCAAAGTTATAATAGCCATGAATCTCATCAAGGATCTACCTCAGGTGATCTAACAGTTGACCCATACGTTAAAGATTGGAAAGTCCGTAGAGACTTTTCTGATTATAAGTGTGAGGGATATTGTGACATCATTTTTGACTCGCCAGGAGAGGCTGAAACCAGTCATCAGGTAACTTGTGGCAGTGACCTTTATGTTGTCTGGCACATAATTGATGGGTGCGGAAGAAAATATTATAAATGTCCTGGACATGACGTGCCATTTTTTCATGATGTCTTCCGTTGCACAAAACATAGTAAGTCATTTAAAGATGGAAAAAAAGTAAATGTCTATTGTGGTAAGCATTTTAGATATTGCACAAATTACATGATGATTAACGGAGAGTATTCCTCTCCACTAGTTGTCACACCGAGTGGTCGTTGTACTAAAGTTCTTGGTGGTGGGGATGATGGTGTGCACACCAATTCACCTTCTGATGAACCAAGTTCATGGGAAACTGCTTATACAGATGACGCTGCTGGTGATAGTGCTGACGCTGGTGATGACAGTAGCGCGAGCACGATAGTCTGTAATATACAAGGCTGCACATTGACCGATGCTTATGATCCATCTGATACCTCAGCAGCTGCGTTGCATGCTTATTGTTCAGCGTGTTATCAGTACAAATGTAATGGTAGCGATCACAGTGCAGCGAATTGTGGTCATTCGGGTCACTTTGTTTGTGATAGTTTGACGCATGTGGAGGAGCAGTGTACGAATGTTTCCAATGGTGTTCGGTGTACGTATAAATTTTGGCGTTGTTTACATCCGAATGTTCCGTCTTATGGGCCTTCACATACGTGTGATTATTCCGTACCATAGGTGTCAATTTAGTGATGTTCTCAGGTGGAATATACGCATTGCGTCATTCTTCATAATATAGTTCCTAGACCCGCAGTGTCGTGTGGTCATTCAGGGTGTTTGCAGAAGGTGAGTCCGGTAACGGAACATAGTTCTTCGTGTGCAATTGGACATTCTTAATGGTCGTGTAATCCATCTAATGTCAGCTGCCATATTACGCGAACATGTCTATTCAGTGCTTGTGGTAAGTCCTGCCAAGAGTGCATGACAGGAGGGACGACACCTATTTGCGATGTTCCATGGCGAAAAATTAATGGTTGGTCATGTTGGTGGTAGAAATAACACATTGAACCACTCACATTTTACAGGCAGATATCTGAGAGGGTATCTGCCTTTTTTATTTCATACCATTATTCTTTTCTGCTAAACTCTATCACATTTTTAGGTTGACAATTACTTTCTAATTTAGTATCCTTTTAATAAAGGAAATAATCGGACGTTCACGGAACAACAAAATTATTTACCTTTGAAAAACTATGATGTGGAGGAACAGATGTGAAGAACTTTGAATATTTTGAACCAAACACCCTTGCAGAAGCATCCCGCCTGTTTGCAGAAGAACACGCACAGCTGCTTGCAGGTGGAACAGACCTTATTATCGGCATGAAGGCATACACTGAAACACCGCAATCTGTCATCAGCCTACAGAACATTCCAGGATTGACCGGTATCACTACGAATTCAGATGATAGTATCACCATCGGGGCAATGACGAAAGTACGAGAAGTTGAGTTGTCAGAAGATATACTAAAACACCATACAGCATTGGCAGAAGGCGCATCTGAAATCGGTTCTATCCAAATCCGTAACCTTGCAACTATCGGCGGAAACATTGCACATGCTTCTCCAGCTGCAGACACAGTTGCAGGTCTACTCGCTGCTGATGCACAAGTCCACATATCAGGTGCTGATGGTGAAAGAACTGTACCGATTAATGAATTTTTCACAGGTCCAGGACAGACCGTCTTAACACCGGGTGAAATTATAACGCAATTTCGTCTGCCGAGTCCCGCATCTGGTTCGCACTATATCAAACATAAAATCCGTGAAGTGATGGACCTCGCGTTTATCGGTGTAGCCTCCGCTGTCAATGTAGATAACGGCACAATAACAGATGCACGAATCGGACTTGCTGCCGTTGCACCGACCCCGATCCGCGCCACAGAAGCGGAAGAACTGCTAAAAGGAAATGAACCGACTGACGAACTTCTGACACAAGCTGGCGAAGCCGCAGCTGCTGCGAGCAGCCCGATATCCGACCTACGATGCTCTGCTGAACACCGAAAAGAGATGGTTGATGTCCTCACAAGAAGAACGCTCCAATACGCATTGGACAGAGCAAGAAAATAAAAGCATTCATATTTATAACAACTATAGTGAGGATTGACTCTTATTCCTCTCAATACATAAATCGTCAAGGAGAAACTATGGCTCGTTCTACAACAGGATTAGACTTGCAAACCACGTCAAAACATCCTGTCAATCTAAAAGTTAACGGAGATGAACACGATCTGCTCATAGAACCGCGCAAGACCCTTCTTGCGGTGTTACGCGATACAATCGGTTTGACAGGTACTAAAGAAGGATGTAGTACTGGTGATTGTGGTGCATGCACCGTCATCGTTGATGGCAAAGCCGTCACATCATGTATGGTTCTCGGTGTTACCGTCTCTGGAAAAGAGATCACTACCATTGAAGGTTTAGCCAGTGATGGAGAACTTCATCCTATTCAACAAGCATTTATTGATACAGGGGGGTATCAGTGTGGATTCTGTACACCAGGTTTCATCATGGCATCAAAGGTACTTGTAGATGAGAACCCGAACCGAACCGAAGAAGAATTCAGACATGCCCTCGGAGGAAACATCTGTCGTTGTACCGGCTACACAAAGATTCTTGAAGCGGTCATACAAGCTGCAAAAGAGATACGAACTGCTTCATAAACTGAAGAATAGCAGATACCAAGTTTTAATAAATTAAAAGTTACTCAGAATGAAAGGAGAATTGCATGTCAGAATATAGTGTTGTCGGTCAAAAACTACCGCGCGTTGATGCAGTTGAAAAGGTTACGGGTGCAGCACAATACGGTGCCGATGTACATCCACCAGGAATGCTCTACGGCAAAATCGTCCGAAGCAAACACCCACACGCGAACATCCTTAGCATTGACACAAGCGAAGCAGAAAAACTACCCGGTGTCAGAGCTATAATTACACAAGACGATGTTCCCAGCGGACGCAGAGTCTTTGCAACGCATAAAGTGCTGTATTTAGGTGAACCCCTCGCCGCCATCGCTGCAAGCGACCCAGATATAGCCGAAGAAGCTGCTGAACTGATCAAGATTGAATATGAAATCTTACCGAGCGTGCAAGACGTTACGGAATCGATCAAGTCTTCCGCTCCACGGCTACACGGTGATGAAACGAAAGACGGACCAAATCGCCGTTCCATCAATGCCAAGATCAAAGAACTATCAAGTGATCCAGAGAATAACAGAGATGAAATCCGAAAACTTGAGGCAGAATTAGAGAAGTATACGGATGAAGTTTATTATAATATCTCCGCAGAGACGCACACCGAAGCGGGAGATGTAGATAAAGGATTTGAAGAGTGTGATGTCGTCGTTGAGGACACCTACGTAATTCCGCGCGTCCACCAGACCTATATGGAACCCCATGTATCCGTTGCCAGTGCAGACTCCTCCGGTAAGATTACCGTCTGGGCATCTACGCAAGGTCCGTTCGCTATCCGTTCAGGTATTGCTGGCACACTCGGTATTCCGCTAACACAAATTAATGTTATCGGCACAACGATGGGTGGCGGTTTTGGCGGTCGCTTTGGTGTGATTATCACACACGTACCAGCAGTGCTGCTCTCTCAGAAATCTGGAAGACCTGTACGTGTGCAAATGACCCGTGAAGAGGAATTTCTTGATGGCAGACCCGCCCCCGGATGTGTTATCAAACTGAAAACCGGTGCGACAAAAGAAGGACATATCCTTGCCCGACAAGCACTCGCTTTTTGGGATTCCGGTTGTGTGTCAGGTGCATCCATAGGAAGCACGATTCGCGTTCGTGGTGTATACAAGATTCCAAATATCAAAATTGACGCTTACGGCGTACATACGAACAAATCTGGTACTGCTGCCTATAGGGCACCAGGGGCACCCCAAGCAATTTTCGCTGGTGAATCACAACTTGATGAGATCGCTGAACGTATCGGAATGGACCCAGTAGAATTCCGACTGATGAATATGCGTGAAGAAGGAGACTCTGTCCCCGCAGGGGGAACCGAACCGAAAGTCGGCTACAAAGAAACTTTGGAAGCTGTCGCTGATGCTGCAGGATGGTGGGAACGCGAAGCAGATGATAACCAAGGTTGGGGGGTAGCTGTTGGTGATTGGACAAACGGTTGCGGTCCTGGTGGCGTCTATGTCTCTGTCCACGAAGATGGAAGCGTTCGCATCTTCCACGGATCAATGGACATCACGGGAACGGATACAGCCATCACGCAAATCATTGCAGAAATCTTGACCGTTCCATATCAAAACGTAACAATTCGTCGTGGAGACACAGATTCAGCACCGTATTCAACGGGTTCAGGTGGAAGTGTCGTTACATTCACGATGGGTAACACCGCAAAACTCGCTGCTGAAGATGCGCATAGACGTATCCTTGAACTCGCTGCAGAAAGACTCAATACTGACCAAGATAACCTTGAACTGAAAGAGGGTGCTGTTCATGTTGTCACAGAAGATCCACCGAAGTCTATCTCTTTAGGTGAACTCGCAGCATATAGCCTTTCAACAACAGGGGGACCCATCGTTGGGAAAGGATCTTTTGCACGGCAACCGAGTACACCTGCGCTCGCAGCACAGATAGCAAAAGTAGAAGTAGATCCCGATACCGGTAGGACAAGGGTGTTAAAACTCGTCGCTTCTCAGGATGTCGGATTCGCTATCAATCCGATGGCAGTTGAAGGACAGATTGAAGGCGGGGTAGTGCAAGGGTACGCGTGGGCAATGATGGAAGAAATGCAATACAACGAGAACGGAAACGTCAATCCAGGATTCGTTGATTACCGTGTTCCAACCTCTGCAGACCTGCCGACGGTGGAATCTGTTATAGTTGAAGTGCCAGCCCCGAATGGTCCCTACGGTGCCAAAGGTGTTGGAGAACCCCCTATCACGCCGACATTGGCAACAATGGCAAACGCTGTCAAAGATGCTATCGGTATCCGTGTTAGCGAGCTGCCGATTAAACCTGAAAAGGTGGTTGAGGCATTGAAAAACAATGGACATGGGGCGTAATTTCTTTAAATAAAGATTTCTGTGAGGTATTCGTACCTCACAGATAAATCGCTATCTGAAAGAGTTTGTCGTGCTGCAGGATTTCAACCTACAAATGTCTGTACACCTATAAACCTTATTGAGGAGATTAAGATGAAAGAGCAACCTGAACCCCTAACCGATCCTGTTCTTGAAGAAATCTATCGAATGAAAGCAGAATTCGCTGCCCAATTTAATTCAATGGAAGAACTCATTGCTCATCTAAAAGAAGTGAATGCACGGGAAAAAGCACGTGGCAGGAAATATATCTCCGCACAGCCGCCACCACCTGACTTCTATAAGAACATTGAGAAAATGAGAAAAGAACTTGGCATCGGAAAGAAAGCCGAAGAGGAGATTTCAGATGGGTAGACCTGAATAATCTTCTTTCACAGAACCTTTACAATCATCCATATTAGGAAAACAAGGAACTTATGTTTGGTGAAATTAGAAACGAACACGGTGAACGCCTTGACTACACATATCACAAAGGCAATGACAGCAGGATCGTAGTAATAGGGCACGGGGTCACAGGGAATAAAGACAGACCTGCCCTTATCGCTTTAGCAGAAGGGCTCGCGGATGCTGGTATCTCTGCTCTACGCTTCTCATTCTCCGGCAACGGTGAATCGGAAGGAGCGTTTGCAGACTCCACTATCACAAAGGAGGTGGCAGACCTCGGTAGTGTCCTTGATGTTCTCAACGACTACAAAGTCTGCTACGTTGGACATAGTATGGGTGGGGCAGTCGGTGTGCTACGTGCCGCTACCGATGAACGCATTCAAGTTCTCGTCTCTTTAGCAGGGATGGTACATACAAAAGAATTTGCTAAACGAGAATTCGGAGATGTAACACCCAATGAAGGCTTTATGTGGGATGAACCCGATTGTCCGCTCTCAAAAGCCTATATGGACGACATGGCAACGATTGATAGTGTGGCAAAACGAGCAAGTCAATTCGCTGTTCCATGGTTATTAGTTCACGGTACAGAAGACGATATAGTTCCACTTCAGGATAGCATAGATATTCTTAATTACGCAAACGAACCGACTGAACTGCTTGAACTTCCCGGTGTAGACCACGTTTTTTCTGGTGATTCATCCGCAATTATGGTAGAAAAAGTTGTCACGTGGATTAGCAAAAAGTTATGAGGAATCAGTATGGCACGTATTGATAAACTCAAAGAAGAAATTGGTTGGTTAAAGATTATATTTGCCATCTCGATTGCTACGGATATTACCCTAATTGCTTGGTTAATTCAGAATTTCCAAAAAGAATCCTCATTACTATTATTTATTGCAGGGGTTGGGGCTCTCCTGATTATGCTTGTAATTATTTGGATTAATAGCGTCGCGTATCGAAAAATAAATGAATTGGAGGAGTTATAATGGATTGGAGAGAACTACTTGTTGGCGTTGTTCTTATAGCATTTTTTATTACCATCGGTATAGTTGTAGGTACTGCTATAAAACACGCTAATAAAGACTAATTTGGAGAATTTATTATGTCAACACCCCGTATCTCAGTATCAAGTTGGAGTTTACATCGGCAACTCGGTAAACCCGGATTTACAGGTCCAGCACACGACATGCAAATCCCTACTGAAACACATAATATGGGTCCCATTCCACTGTTGGACTTACCCAAACGCATATTCGAATTCGGCATAAACACTATGGAGTTGTGCCATTTTCATCTTCCATCAGTTGAGAAAACGTACCTATTTGAACTCCGTGCTGCACTCCAAGATGCAGACGTTGAACTATTCTCTTTGCTAATAGATGAAGGCGACATCACACACCTGTCTAATGCAGAACGGGACATTGCTTGGATAGAAAGATGGATTGACATTGCTGGAGAACTCGGTGCAAAGTGTGCACGCGTGATTGGTGGAAAAGCAGAACCGACTAAGGAAACATTGACGCAAAGTCAGAACGCACTGTCTAAACTCACAGAACGTGCTGATACAGCAGGTATCCGCTTGATGACTGAAAATTGGTTCTCAATCTTTTCAACGCCAGAAAATGTGATGACGATTTTGGATCAGTTAGATGGAAAAGTTGGACTCTGTTTAGATTTTGGCAACTGGCGTGGTGAAACAAAATATACGAATCTTGCTAAAATCGCTCCCTTAGCAGAATCGTGTCATACCAAAGCACATTTCACAGCACAGCGAGAAATAGACAAAGAGGATTTTATTCAATGCCTTGAACTCACAAAGAACGCTGGTTTCACGGGACCACACACTCTCATCTACGACGGACCTGGTGATGATGAATGGGAAGGACTGGCAATAGAACGTGAGGTCGTGTATCCTTATCTTAACTAATCACTTTCCAGTCCGTTAATTTAATAAGTCGCGCGACCCCCACTGACATCATAACACTGTCCGGTAACAAAACTCGCCTCATCAGATGCTAAGAAGTTGACGACAGCAGCGACCTCCTCCGGTTTCCCGATACGTCCCAACGGAATTTTACTGACCATATAATCAATAGTAGACTGTGCCATACCGTCCAAAATCGGTGTTTCAATCACTGCAGGGGATACTGCGTTGACACGAATATTGTAATCCGTCACCTCTTTTGCCAATGCTTTTGTCAAGCAGATAACGCCTGCCTTAGACACGGAATAGGGAATCAAAGTCGGATTGCCTTCCTTGCCAGCAATAGAGGCAATATTTACTATTCTTCCATAATCCTGAGCAATCATAGTCCCGATTACAGCTTTACAGCACAAGAAAACACCTGATAGGTTCACGCCGATAACTTCATCCCAATCTGATTCCTCCAAGTCTGTTAGGGGTATGGTTCTCCCCGCAATACCAGCGTTGTTGACGAGAATATCAATTCGTCCAAATTCTGTTAGGGTTCTTTTCACTGCAGCGTTAACATTATCGGATTTTGAGACATCTACTTGAATCGGAATTGCATGTCTACCGATAGTTTCTATCTCTTTTGCTACAGTTTTTGCCGATTGCAAGTTTAAGTCCAGAATTGCTACATCCGCGCCGGCATTTGCCAGTCTGAGTGAGATTGCTTTCCCGATACCTTGTCCTGCTCCTGTCACTATTGCATTTTTTCCAGTTATATCCATATATTATTCACCAATAACCACGCCATAAGCACCGACAACCGCGCCTCTATGTCCGGATTGATAATGCAAATGTCTCTCCCCAACAATGGGTTGTGAACTTTGTACTTCAACAGAACCGCGAATATTCCCCATTGCAGCTTCGTCCACATCTGCACAGCAACGCGGTTTTATCCTTCTATGAATCGTTCGTCTGACTTCTCCCTTTCTATTTCTAACGACGATATTTACCAATGCATCAGCCTCTCCTACATTGAGAAAACGGAACCAATCTCTTGCCCCACTGGCAACTTCAGGGAAGAATAACCTGATTCCAACATGTCCACTTTCTTCAGATGCACCGGGAAGGTCAATGATTTCAGTATCTTGATGCATGTGTCGTTCAGCCACGATAGGTTGATCGCTCCGTATAAGGATTGAGGATTTGATTTTAATGTCTTCCATTTTTGGTATCCAGCACTCAAATGGATCTATTTCGCGTTCCATTGTTGTCACCGGATCGCCTGTGCCATCGTCATGTGCTATCATTGTCACCTGTGCACTTTCTCTACCGACATTGACAATGATTGCCCAATCTCTCCATGCGGGACCGACTTCAGGAAAATAGAGCGTTCGTGGGGCATCAGAGATAACTTGTCCGTATTGTCCTACGCATGTTTTACCGCCTTGATAATGTAGATGCCGTTCACCGACGATGGGCTGCGTGCTTTGTACTTCAAGCGTTCCTTGTACATTTCCCATTATGCCTTCTGCAACATCCCAACAACAGAACGGTTTGATAGGGCGGTGTTCTTGTCTGACAGTGTCCCCACGTCGATTCCGAACAATTATATTAACGAATGCATCTGCCTCACCCACATTCAAGAATCGAAACCAATCTAATGCACCCGGAACTAATTCTGGAAAGAAGAGTCTGAGTCCCACAGTCTCATATTCTTCTGCTGCGCCGACAAAATCAAGAATATTTGTTTTGTTGTGCATGTGGCGTTCTGCTACGAGTGGTTGATCTGCTGACAACTGCATTGAACAGTTCTGTTTTATGGCTTCTACATTCGGGGTCCAGCATTCGAAAGGTGAAATCTCTTTCTCATCCGACCAAACCGGTTGTCCATTTGCAGCGTTCCTCGCTATGCCATTCACACGCGTCTCTTCAGTACCTACGTTGATAACTTGAACCCAGTCTTCCCACTGCGGTCCTACCTCTGGAAAATATAAAGTTGTTGCAAGTGCCATCTGTTTCTCCCTTGTTATTTTACTACGATTTTACTTGATATAAT
The DNA here is from genome assembly GCA_965205065.1 of Candidatus Poribacteria bacterium. Lineage (GTDB taxonomy): Bacteria > Poribacteria > WGA-4E > WGA-4E > WGA-3G > MSPOR6. The sequence continues at coordinate 2,866,043 of CBDBFT010000001.1, forward strand.
CATATATATCATATTCAATTTTAACCTAATCTTAGCATATATTCCACTAAATTATTTAGGTGTGTAGCGTTATTGTAAACTTTACGCACCCGTAGGTGATTTTTCTATTGACAAATTTTAAAGTTTTGTATATTACAATACCTTCGCCAAAAATAGTTGAATAAAATGGGTTTTTGTCTTATAGTTTTACACTATAAAAACAAAATAAAAGGACAAAAACCCATGTTAGAAATTATAGCACTTTTTTCAGTTCTTAATCCATGTATTTCACAAACGACGATCCGTCAGTTATGTCAAATTGTATTTGCACAACTTGCGATGACAGGACGAGTGACAATGTTGAATATCTCTCGTTGGACATCTAAAGGAGGTAGCTACCGCACAATACAACGCTTTTTCAACACTGTTCTTCCTTGGACAACATTGTGCTGGACGTTTTTTCGTACACACTTACTTGATCGTGAAAGTGCTTATATCTTAGCAAGCGACGAAGTCGTCATAAGCAAAAGCGGAAAATGCACTCATGGTTTATCGCGCTTTTTTTCCTCATTGTATGGGAAAAGCATTCCCGGGTTATCGTTTTTAGCCATATCCTTAATCGATATCTCTAAACGGCATTCCTATCCGATGGCTATTGGGCAAATCGTTCGAAATGAAAAAACCTCAGAACCTGTTAGTTCTCCGAATGAACCCTTAGACGACACGAAGAAAACAAAACCTAAACCCGGGCGTCCTAAAGGAAGCCGAAATAAGAACAAAAAAGAGGTCGTTCTCAGTGATACTTTGAAACAACTTCAAACGATACTCATACAGGTTTTACAAGTAATCAATAACTTGATACCTGTCCGTTATTTGGTCCTGGATGGATATTTTGGGAACAATAACGCTCTACAAATGGTAGAACAATGTGGACTCCATCTTATTTCAAAACTACGCACAGATGCTGCGTTGCATTTACCACCGACGACACAGAATGAGGGACAACGCGGACGCCCCGCAATCTATGGAGAACGCTTCAATCCACGACAGATTGACGCAGAGTATTGTGTTTCTACACAGATAGATGGTAATCTAAAAACCGAAATATATCAAATGGAACTACGCCACAAAAAGTTCCCAGACCCATTGAACGTCGTTTGTGTCCTAAAGACGAACTTGACTACGGAAAAGCAAGTACACGTCTTATTGTTCAGTTCTGATTTAGAACTTGACGCAGAAAAACTGATAGATTATTATTCGCTTCGTTTTCAAATTGAGTTCAACTTCCGAGACGCAAAACAACATTGGGGTATGGAAGATTTCATGAATGTAAAAGAGACCCCTATAAACAATGCCGTGAACTTGTCAATGTTTATGACAAATGTATCTGCTAAACTCATGGAAGACTATAGGTGTCAGATACCCGATTATAGTGTCATAGATCTTAAATCGCACTACCGGGGTTTGAAGTATATGAACGAAACATTAAAAATACTTCCGCAAAAACCTGAAGATATTGTTATTGAACAAATTATTGGACACCTAAGTTCTATCGGTGCTATTCACAACACACAAGTCAATCTAAATCCAGGATAATTGGCGAAGGTATTGATATTATGTAAGTACTTAATATGAACTTACGTAAATCTGAGATGCATTTTTAATGAGGGTTTTCTCTTAAATAATGATACCAAGTTCGGTTTTCCCGATTTTTAAGATGTCATAAACGTACCCATTGATGCGAAATCTCGCAAATAAGGCGATCGTTAGATTTACCATTTCCACACTCTTCGAAACGATAATAGACTTGCGCTTAAAACGCCCAAACCAATGCCGCATCAAACAATTGTTGCGTTCAATACCGTGCGTTTCTGCTTTGTCCTGAACTAACTTATCTTTGGGCAGAACCGATTCATAAACCTGATAGTTATCCGTATAATAAACCTTCACATCCCATTTTTCCAAACGAGTCATTAGTTTCTTCAATGTCGCTTTATCCCGATCACCACACTCCCAGGCAATAAGTTCTCCAGTATCACGACACAAAGCTTTCCATATCCAGAGTTTCTGCTTTTTTTTTTCAAATAGTGCCACATCTCATCAAGTTCAAGCACGACAGTATCGGTTTCCTGGGGTTCAGGGGGTTTCGCATGTTCAGCACCGAATTTTCTTATCCATTCAAGGATAGTGGAAGGGGAGGCTTGAAGCATTTTTGCGATGGCGTTCATAGAAAGTCCATGGCAATAGAGAAAAACTGCAAGTGCTTTCTCAGCAAGGGGTCTTCCCCGGTATGTGTGGTTTTCTGTCCACTGATAGTTGCAATCTTTACATTTATACCTTTGTTTATCGTTGACGCGTCCATTTTTGACGAAGTGTGGGTGTTGACATCTTGGGCAATTCATGTGAGTTTCCTCCTGATGGGTGTATAGGTTTACTTTTAGCATAGTCTGCTTTTTTATATGTGTCAAGAAAAATATTGTAATTTGCTTGACACTTTTTTAGACAGTTGTTATACTACTTAAATACTGAATAGGCAATGAGGCAAGAGCGGTACGAGGGAACTCTGTCTCATTATTTTACCGAAAACCCTCTTTTTAATAGGAGTATGAACATTATGAAACTTATGTTAACATTAGCAGTATCTGTGTTGATGATATTCTGTTTCTTTATCAACACGAACGACATAGTTTACGCAGAGGAAGTCTTGGGAACAGGAACAGGATCCCTTTTAGGCGGTGACCTAACCGACCCGGAAGACGATGGTCAACCTGATGCAGATGAAGGTTACAACGCGAAATTCTCATCCAGCGAGGAACCCGGATTCGGCGGCGGGGAATTTGCGTTTAACGTTTTTGATAACCAACTTGGTGGCGGCAATGCCAAATGGTGCTGAGGACCTGGAACCCTTCCGGCGGGAGGCATACACGTAACAGCTGAGTTTGAAGAGGCTTATGCATTGACCCATTTCACCGTATCTTCAGCGAACGATGTTCCTAATAGAGACCCTACAGTATGGGAGATTCAAGGGTCGAACGATGGTGAGGATTTTACGACCATCTTTGCTCATGATGGGAATAGTTTATGGGATCAGCGGCTGCAAGTCATCCGATTTGATGCTGGGGATGATTTTGACAAGCAAAAAATCGGATATCGGTTTTTTCGATTCATTGCTTTTAAGACTGTGCAGAACTTTCAAATTGGCGAAATTGAATACTTTGGCGATACGAGTTATCCCGTAGATCCTAAAGCCAAGCTCACAACCACATGGGGAAGCATCAAAGACATCCGTTAAACGTAAATACCGGCGTTTCTCAAAATTGGCTTGAATCCAGTATTAACTGGGTTCAAGTCGTTTTCATAACACAGACAAGAAAGAAGTATAGGAGGATATTGATGGCACGCAAAAAACTAACTGATACTGACATTCAGAACAACTTGAAGAATCTTGACGGTTGGTCCGTAATAAATGGTAAACTCCATAAGGAGTTCAAATTTGAGAACTTCGTTGCAGCTTTCGGATTTATGACACAACTTGCATTGATTGCCGAATCTATGAACCATCACCCAGAATGGTTCAATGTGTACAATCGTGTGACAATTGATATGATGACACACGATGCGGATGGTATAACAGAATTAGACATAAAATTCGCTGAACATGCAAACAAGCTTGCTTAATAATGAGTTCATTTTGCTATCCTTTCCTATATTTCTGTATCTAATAGAAAAAATGCTACGATTAATGTTGAATGATCTATACATATTAGGGAGGAAAGAAATGAAATATAGGACGATTTATTTTTTCATTTTTGCACTTGTTCTCATAAGCGGATGTGGTGGATGCAATTGGTTTCGTGAAGCAAAAGAAGTTGCTCAAGAAGAACTTGGTCCAAAGGAACTACTACGAAAATATGAATGGTTCAAGAACGCATCCAGTCAGTTGGACAAAAAGCAAGCAGACATCAAAGTCTACGAAAAACGCATCTCATCAATGACTAAGAATTATGAAGATGTCCCGCGCAATAAATGGGCGCGTGAAGATAGAGAACAATACAATCTATGGGATTCAGAAGTCGCTGGGATTAAAGCAAGCTACAACACACTTGCTGCAGATTATAACGCACAGATGGCAAAAGTAAACTGGCGATTCGCAAATGTTGGACAATTGCCCGAAGGCGCAGAAGACCCACTGCCCCGTGAATTCAAACCATACCAAGAAGAATAGGAGTAGAATATGTCTATAAAAAGAATCTGTCTGTTGACTATCTCTATTGGAATCATTTGTGTATTCAGTGGATGTTCTACATCAAGAGAACCTGTGGCAAGTTCTGGCGTTAAACCGACTCAGGTTACAGTTCCTTTAAATGCAGAAGGTAGAACAATTGAACAAGAAAACATCAGAAATCGGCTGTTAATGGATAACAAAATAGGAAGCATCAAACATCTCTACGTTATTTCTGCTTATAGCGGACAAACCCTCATCTATTCTACGGTGAAAGGAAAAGTGACAAGTAGCGGAAAACGATTGTCTCCTACATCTGTGGTTGTTGGTGCAAGTGGTGAACGTAGACGACCGGGATTTGCTGCTGGTTCAACAGGAGACATGGTCACCGATGAGGTTGTACAGGATGATGGCACTTACGGTTCCTCAATCCCATACCTATATTGGTGGGATACGAAGGGAGTCTACCACCAACACTACATCTCTGGTGGACAGATCATACATATCTCAGATCAACCGGTAAGCGTAAAAGGTGTGGTCATCAACATGGCAGTAGAGGAAGCAAGCGAGTAATTCAACCGTTAACTTAAAGAGAATGTAATGGCACAAACCAGTATCATTTTAATTGCCGGACTCTTTTTTCTGCTGCGTTATGAACCTACCGAATTAGACACAGAATTCAATTATACATCCATATTCTTTTGGGTATGTATAATCACACTTGTACCTATTTTGCTTGCCTATCTCACGCGGAGATGGGCAAAATTACGTGTTACCATTGTTTTTGAAGTATTGAGTCTAATAGGTTTGGTCTGCACGCTCTATCTATTGCACATTCCAGATGTCGTTAAAGAACAGTTTGCTTTTTTGGAGCCTGTTCATCATTCACGCGAGATTCTTCCTTTTATACCATTTTTTGTGAGTTTGCTGGGTATACGTTTCGTCATGTATGATGGACCTCGCAAAAGCTCGGAACAGAGATGGGAATATCTCGGTTTCAGCTTTCGAATGTTGCTTCTCCCAATGTTTCCGATGTTGTTTATTAGTGCTGTTCAGGACTTCACCCATCTATTTCCCGAACAGATAGGTGCATATATCGGTTTGGGTCTATTACTGCCATTGATTATGTTGCCCTTTGTCTTTGCACCTTTATTGATGCAGTTTCTATGGAAAACAGAGCCACTAATAGACACAGAATTGAAGCAGAAACTACAACGTTTGACAGAACGGAGTGGTATGAAATACAGGGATATCGGCGTATGGCAAACGGGTAGTCTCTCTATCGCAAATGCCGCTGTTGCGGGAATAATTCCACGCAACCGTAAAGTCTTTATAACGGATACACTCTTGCACAATTTCCCTGATGAACAAATTGAGACAATTGTAGCCCATGAAATTGGTCATATACGTCATAAACATCTGCTAATCTCTACTCTACTCGTACTTGTCTATCTATTAAGCTCGGTTATTTTCTATCAGTTGGTCATGGAACCTCTAAAGGAACCTCTTGCAGGATTTCCGATACTCTTATCCGTTATTTCCATCCTCTTCTTTGTGTTTTATTTTAAGGTTCTCTATAATTTCTTATCGCGCCGTTTTGAACATCAAGCCGATTTGTACGCCGTTGATCTAACAAATAACCAGGAAGCGTTTAAGTCGGCATTAGAGAATCTCAGTGGTTTCAGCGCACTACCTAAACCTATCCGTTTTATACTTGAGTTATTTGAAACGCATCCATCTCTTGAACGAAGGTTATCATTTTTGAGTAGAACTGATGAAGGTGAAAAATCCGTTGATAGATATAGAAAGTGTTTGCTTGAAGTAAAAGTGTTGATAACTTCAATTCCCGTTATGATTTTCTTTATTTATCTGATGATGAGATGACACATTTTCAATATTAGATTAATCCTTATTAAAAGGTGGTAAAAACATGAATCAGAAGATTTATCGTGCAGCAGCAATTGGACATACCGGTGCTGGTAACTATGGACACGGATTACATACTGCATACAAGAATATAGAAAACGTAGAATTCATCGCCATCTCCGACCCCGATGAATCTGGAAGGGCAAAAGCAGTTGAAGAATCCGGTGCAGAACGTAGTTATGCGGATTACCGTGATATGTTAGATAAAGAATCTTTAGACATAGTGAGTGTTTGTCCCCGTTGGGTGACAGAACATCTTGATATGGTAACTGCCTGTCTTGAAGCAGGTTGTAGTGTCTACTGTGAAAAACCGATGACAGGTTCTCTTGTTGAGGGAGACAGAATCGTTGAGACAGCAAAACGGAACGGTTTAAAAGTCGCCGTAGCACACCAAGCAGTCTACTTACCAGCAACGCACACAATCAAGCAGATGCTCAACGATGGTAAGATTGGTACAGTGCATGCCATCTATGCCAGTGGCAAACAGGACAGGCGTGGTGGTGGTGAGGATATGATCGTCCTTGGAACACATCTGTTCAATATGATGCGCTTCTTCGCAGGTGATGTTGAATGGATGCAATCCCATGTTACCATTGACGGTAAAGAGGTGTCTTATGGAAATGACCACGAACCGACTGAACCTATTGGTCCCGTAGCGGGAGACTGCATAAATAGTTATTTTGCTTTCAAGAGCGGGGTTTCAGGTTTCTTCCAATCGAGACGCGATCAAGGTGGTGCAGGTAGATACGGGATGGAGATCGTGGGTAGTGAAGGTACTTTTTCTCTGCGTGGTGATGTGGCGAATAGGCTCATGGTTTATCCGCATCCTATAATTGTTCCCTCAAATGCTGAGCAGAAGTGGGAAGCGATTGATCTTGACGATACCCCCTTCTTCAAAGGCAATGAACTGGCGATTCTTGATCTGATTGATGCCATAGAGAACGACAGAAAACCGATATCAGCTGCCGAGGATGCAGTCGCGGCATTAGAGATGATTTTGGGTGCTTATGAATCACAACTTTCAGGTCAACGCGTTCCCTTCCCAATCACCAACCGTGAACATCCGTTGAGTCGGGGTGCTTAAGCAGTTGCTGCTTTGCTTTCTGGGTGCGTAAAGTTTTTGTCACTATAGGTGTCACTTTTGGGATTTCATACGCTCTTAATAGTAGTAGGCACTCTCCGAGTGCCGTCTCTTCTGGTAGTAGGCACTCTCCGAGTGCCGTCTCTTCTGGTAGTAGGCACTCTCCGAGTGCCGTCTCTTCTGAAAAAAGGTGACAAAATATTTACACCTCTGCTGTCTGAATACCTTGACAATGGCACTATTGTAAGGTATAATAAAAATTACTCTAAAATTATACACAAGGAGCCATTCTGGGATAAACAGTTAGAAGAAGATATCAAAGCAGGCAAACTTGACAAAATTTCCGTTAAAGTAAAGGAGATGAACATGGAACAGAAACAATCAGCAAAAATACTTGACCAAGACGGTGTTGATGAATATAACGTTCATATACAAAAAAACGGTGATGGTTGGATTGGTCAGATTCAAGAGTATCCAGAAATTACATGTGAAGAGAATACAAAAATAGGACTCTTGAAAACGCTTGAAGAAAAACTTCATAGTGTTTTAGAGGCTAAAGCAGAAGCATGGGACAAACAAATAGAGGAGGACATAAAAGCCGGCAAACTCGATCATCTTGGTGAAAAAGCAATTGAGGATTATCGGAAAGGTAGGTGTACTGATCTATAAGACAACCCCCGAATTTTGGGTAAGTTATCGTAACCTTTCACCAGCAGTCCAACAACTTGCAGACGAGAAATTTCAGATCCTCAAGAGCAATCCAAGACACCCGTCATTAAATCTCAAGAAAATAGGTAGATATTGGGTAGCAAGAGTCGGTACTAATTATCGTGCACTTGCTCGCGAAGAAGATGGAAACCTTGTATGGTTTTGGATAGGCAAACACGATGAATACATGAGAATCCTCCGGACAAGTTATTAAATTTACAGAAAAACATAAGCAAATCTTACAAGAAAAACATGCTAACAATAGGAAATCTAAACATTCCAAATTTCCCACTTCTACTGGCACCTATGGAAGATGTCAGTGATCCGCCTTTTCGCGCTGTCTGCAAAGAGTACGGCGCAGACCTTATGTATACAGAATTCATCTCCTCTGAAGCACTCATCCGGGACGCTGCAAGAAGCGTTGCAAAATTAGACATCTTTGAATACGAAAAACCGATCGGTATTCAGATATTTGGACATAATATTGAAGTCATGCGAGAATCAGTTGAAATCACTGAACGTGTTCAGCCAGACATTATTGACATTAACTATGGATGTCCAGTGAAAAAGGTGACGGGTAAGGGCGCAGGGGCAGGAATTCTACAAGATATACCCAAAATGGTTAAGATGACTGCTGAAATGGTGAAAGCCACAACGTTACCTGTCACAGTAAAGACACGTTTAGGCTGGGACGATAACACGAAATACATCGTTGAAGTTGCGGAACGTCTCCAAGATGTCGGTATCCGTGCAATCGCAATCCATGGTAGAACACGAAAACAGATGTATAAAGGTGATGCTGACTGGACACTCATCGGAAAGATCAAGGACAACCCACGTATGCATATACCTGTCTTTGGCAACGGAGATGTAGATAGTCCACAAAAAGCAGAGAGAATGCGTCAACAATATGGTGTAGATGGTATTATGATTGGACGGGCAGCAATTGGAAATCCGTGGATTTTCAATGAAATAAAACACTACTTTGCTAAAGGTGAACTACTCCCCGTACCTACAATTGATGAACGTATCACTGTTTATAGAGAACATTTGGACTTTTCTATTAAGTGGAAGGGTTTGAAACTGGGGTTACTTGAGATGCGTAGACATTATACGAACTACTTTAAAGGCATTCCTCATGTCAAACCGTTTCGCACTCGACTTGTAACATGCGATAGTTATGATGGCGTGTTAAGTATCGTGGAAGAACTGCGACAGCATGCGTACCGTGCTGAAAAACATAAGGACAATTTTACTTATGACCCTATTCTTAATTGAATTCAATTGACTTAATTTGAATTAGATTTTATCATCTATGTAGATAAAATTCCTAAGGACTTCGTATGAATAAAATACCTTTTATGAAACTCAGTGGTGCTGGTAACGACTTCGTTATCATCAACAACCTCAATAAAGCCGTTGATAGCACAGCATCGGACTTCATGTCATTCGTTACAAAGGTTTGCCAACGTAGAATGTCAGTCGGTGCAGATGGCATTCTCCTTGTAGAGTCGGCAGACGATGTTGCCCCAGGCGATGTTAACTTTAGAATGCGTTATTTCAACGCGGATGGTGGGGAGGTAGAAACTTGTGGTAACGGTGCCAGATGTATCTCAAAATTCGCTTACCTTAACGGGATCGTATCAGAAAAGATGCGTTTCCTAACAAATGCAGGTATTTATAAGGCAGAAGTAGTCGGTGACAACGTTAAAGTGGGTATGAGTGATCCAACTGATATCCGGATAAATGTTCCATTGACTCTAAATGACGGTGTGCATACCGTGGGTTTTGCAAATAGCGGTGTTCCACACGTCGTTTTCTTTGTTGACGATTTAGAAAGCACGGATGTGTTTGACCTTGGGCAGCAAACACGTTATCACAATGACTTTAAACCTGCTGGAACAAATGCAAATTTCATTAACATTCACTCACAAGAAATGCTTGAAATACGTACTTATGAACGAGGTGTTGAAAATGAAACCCTTGCTTGTGGTACCGGGTCAATTGCATCAGCTATCATTTCAGCTAAATTAGGGAAAGTCCAATCGCCGGTCTCTGTAAAAACAGCAAGTGGTGTTATTCTAAAGATCCATTTTGAATTAGAAGATGATACGGCAAAAAACGTGTATCTTGAAGGTGATGCTCGCGTGATATTTGTTGGTGAACTCAGTCCTGAAGCGTGGAAGTATTAATTCTGTCAACATACAATTTTGAAGGAGTGATTTACAATGTTTGAGGGTTCTTTTGTTGCACTCGTAACACCCTTTAAGGACGATGATTCGTTAGATGAAGCGAAACTGAAGGAACTGATTCAGTTTCAGATTGAAGGCGGGACACACGGTATCGTCCCGTGTGGAACAACAGGTGAATCCCCCGCGCTATCTGAAGTTGAACATGATCGGGTCATAGCAATCACGGTTGAAGAAATTAACGGACGCAAACCTGTAATTGCAGGTACAGGATCAAATTCAACGACCCGAACATTACGCGCAACTCAGCACGCAAAAGCTGCAGGTGCAGACGCTGCGCTTATCGTCACCCCATATTATAATAAGCCGACACAAGAGGGATTATACGCACACTATATGAAAATCGCAGACTCGGTTGACATTCCGATTGTTGTTTACAATGTTCCCGGTAGATGTGGAACTGACATTCTCTCGCCAACGATTGCCCGACTTGCTGAACACCCAAACATCGTTGCGCTAAAAGAGGCAACAGGTGAACTCAAACGTGCAAGCGAAGTGGTAAGCTTATGTCCCGATGATTTTGTTGTGCTCTCAGGTGATGATGTCAACACTTTACCGATCATGGCTGTTGGGGGTAAAGGTGTCATTTCAGTAGTTGCAAACATCGCTCCCGCAGATATCGCGGACATGTGTAATGCTTTCAATACAGGTAATCTTGAACTTGCACAAAAACTACACTATAAGACTTTGCCGTTAGCAGTGAACCTATTTATAGAGACAAATCCCATCCCCGCTAAAACGGCATTAAACCTCATGGGTAAGCTCAACGGAAAAGTCCGTCTTCCACTTGCCCCGATGGAACCGAAAAACCTTGAATCTCTCCGAAATACGCTTGCTGAAACTGGATTGATATAGATCCATTAATAGGACAAATCAATACATAAATTGCCTACTAATGCCCGAGCCTTTTCGGGCATTTCTTGAAGATATAGTTCTAATAATATTCATGTTGATTTTACATTGACAACACATCAAGAAAAGTCCTAAAGGAACTAATATGAAGAAAATAACAAAAATCATCCTTATAGGCTCCGGTACAGTCCTTGTATTGGTAGTATTAGTCGTAGGTTTTATGTTCTGGAAGATGGGACAACCTGTCTATGAATTTGGAGTTGTTAGCGCAGAAGAAAACCTACGGAGTGTACTAAGACCACCTGAACAAACCGATCCTACAAAATGGCAGGTAGAATCAGATATAAATCTGCATTTTGACGTATATGGAGAGGGTAGACCTGTCATCATTGTCCACGGTGGACCTGGAATTCCTTATGCAAACTCTTGGAAAGGTTTGAAAGCATTGGAGGATCAATATGCATTCTATTACTACCATCAACGTGGTTCAGGTAAATCAAGCAGACCTATTGAACGTTTTAAATCCAAGAACTATCCAAAGAATGTATCAGAGCTTACGCAAACACTCGGACTCGGAGCACAGATCGCAGATATTGAACGTATTCGTCGGATATTGAAAGAAGAGAAACTGCTGCTAATTGGACATTCATTCGGCGGTTTTGTGGCTTCACTCTATGCAGCAGAATTTCCAAAGCAAGTCGAAAAACTAATACTTGTCGCACCTGCAGGAGTGTTGACTCCGCCACAGAAAGGTAATGATATTTTCGAAAACGTTCGGAACAGGTTACCTGGGCGTGAGCAATCAGAATATAATGAACTCGTAAAAGAGTATTTCAATTTTGGAGGTATTTTCGGAAAATCGGAGGATGATCTTGTAGATTTGCATACACAGATAGGACACTATCTTGTAAAGGGCATGGGGTACGATATAGAACATCTGGATACGCCACCTAAACCTGGGGGTTGGAGTTCATTTGCAGTCTACTTCAGCATCGGTAAATCACCTGACTTTCGTCATGCTGTGGAACACATAATTGCACCAACACTAATTCTACAGGGCAAGGACGATGATATTTCACTGAACGGTAGCAAGGAATACCAAGAATATATACCGAATGCAAAGTTTGTGTCAATTGACTGTGATGACTCAGCATCAATCTCAGGACACTTCGTTTTTGACGATTGTCCAGAAGCATTTGCAGAGGTTGTAGGAGACTTTTTTGACAACTGATGTTTCTGAGAGGGATGTTGTTGTTAGAGAATCTAAGAGAGACAAATTTCATAATAGGCTGGGTATATTCCTAATATTACAGTCAGACTGTCAGTCCAATAATCATCGAAATTTTCTATGTAGAATTTGACGAAATTCTAAGGATATGATAAACTATCTACGAAATGAAAAACTTTCGTTTTATTGACCTTTTTGCTGGTATAGGTGGGATGCGTATCCCGTTTGGAAAATTAGGAGGAACATGCGTGTTCAGTTCCGACAAGAATCGAGGTTATGATCGGTTGACCAATATCAATTTCTGATCTACTGAATTCATAGGAAACAGATGAAATACAAATCAAGCGCATCCCTATTCATTTCAATTACTATACACCTCATCATCGGTATTATAGGATTCTTTTACTGGTTCAGTGTCGCACCAAGTCGTCACACAGACAGTATGGATGCGATATTTACTCCTCCTGATGAACCGAAGAGGAAACCGATTACTCCCCCGAAACGCACTCAAATCCGTCGCGAGACTACCCAAAACACGAACCAAACCAATCTGAAAATACTTACAAGTAAACAACCGACCTCACATCGAGGCGTGGTTTCCGCTGCAGAACCGACACCATTTGACCCCTTCAAAAAAGTGAATTTGAATGATGGTATTGTCACTGGACCAGCCTCTATTGAGATAACGGAAGCACCGCGTATTCCACGTGTCGTAGAACAGCCAATTACAAAAAAGAAAAAAGCACCGGAACGCAATAAAAGCAGATTAGTAAAGTTCATTGAAGCACAAGAGGGTCCACAAAGAATCGTCTACTGTGTAGACCTGTCCAACAGTATGCAGGACCTTCCTGAAAGGAAGCTAAAAAAAGTTGTTGACATCATGCGGGATTCGCTAACCTTCCTTGATCCCCACGATACTTTTAACATCGTTGCATATAGTACGGAGTTAATCTACTATCAGGAAGAATTTATGGGTGTATCCGATGCGGTAGTAGAGGCATCCTCAGCATATTTGGCAAACATTAAGACGCAAATCCATAAAAAGGGTACCGACCACGATATGTTGACGACACTAACAGATATAGCAGAATCATCTCCTACTATCGTCGTGCTGTTCAGTGATGGGATTCCGACAAGTATTTCAGGACCAGACCTATCATTGGTGGGTGATCATGCCAAGGGAAATGGACAAATTTTCGCTATGGCAATAGGCATAGCACCCGACTTTCCAGGTGCAGTGATGTTGAAAGAGCTTGCTAAAGTAAGTAAAGGTGATTTTTGGCTCGTAGATAGATAGCGTGTCTGGTTAACCTTTTAATGCAAGGAATAGTGTATGGAGCAAGCCAGCATCAGGCGTGCGGAAGAGATTTCACAAGGTTTATTCACACATCAGATAGAAGGGATCGCCTTTTTATTAGGTCGTCGTCGTGCGCTCCTTGCGGATGATATGGGATTAGGTAAAACCCGACAATCAGTCCTCGCCATGGTTGAAGCGGAGGACGAAGGTCCCTATCTGGTTATCTGTCCCGCATCTATCAAACGCAATTGGGAACGCGAGATAAAAATTGTCTTACCGAACGCTGAACCTGTTGTCGTTGGACCCGCTCCCCTCCCCATTAAAGACCACAATGATTGGGTTATCATCAACTATGAACTCCTGGGTAAGAACTTGGAAACACTCCTTGAGTATGACTGGAGAGGCGTAGTTTTTGATGAGGCACACTACCTCAAGAATCACCAGAGTCAGCGCAGCCAGAACGCTGCAAAACTGGTTCAAACGATAGAAAACAATCCTGTTGTACATGCGCTGACAGGAACGCCGATGACGAACCGGCCCCGCGACCTATTCCCTCTCTTACAACTACTCGCACATCCTCTCGGCAAAAGCTTTCTCAGTTTTGCAAAACGTTACTGTGAAGCATATAAAGGTGATTTCGGTTGGGTTGCGGATGGTGCATCAAATCTTGAAGAACTCACCGTTCAGTTACACGGTGTCATGTTACGCAGAACGAAAGATGAAGTATTAGATTTACCTCCCAAAGTACGCACATGGTTTGACGTTCAACTCCACCCCTTTGCCATAGATCATTACAATAACATTCTCAGAGAAGTCTTTTCAAAGGTAGACTTGATAGAAGTTTTAGATGAAACATCAGCGGCACTTGAAATGTCATCAGAAGATCAACAAGACTTGGATGAATCCATAGATGCAACAGACTTAGGAAATGCTATGGGTAGAGTAACCCAAGTCCGCAGAGCAATTGCCTTCATAAAATGCAAACATACCATTAAGTTCGTTGAAAATGCACTGGAACAGGGAGAGAAGGTTATTATCTTTACATCGTTTCTGAATACGATGGAACGTTTTCGTAAGCATTTCAAGGATAGAGCAGTTTATGTGTCGGGGAACGTCCCCACACATGCAAGACAAGATAGAGTGGACCAATTTCAAAACGATGAAAATATCAGAGTTTTTGTTGCTAATATGCACATTGCAGGTGTTGGCATAAATCTTACGGCAGCACGTCAAGTTGTCTTCAACGACTTGGATTGGGTGCCAGCAAACCATTGGCAAGCGGAGGATCGCGCATATCGTATTGGGCAGACAGGTACGGTCAATGTAACCTATATGATTGCAAACGGGACAATAGATTCATTTGTAAAGACTGTGTTGGAAACAAAAGCTGCATTGATGGAGTCAATCGTTGAAGGTTCTATACTACTGTCTGACAGCGAAGCGAAACTGCAATTAGATGTCCTCAGCGAACTAAAGAGAATGATGAAAGCTATTTCTGTAGAAACCTCTGACTTTGAAGATATTGAACTGCATGATGTGCTTAAGAAAGCAGGTGATGCTTATCTTGAAGAAAACGCATCAAATTTAAAAGAAGCAACAAAGCAGCAGATTCGTCCTTATTCTGAAGAAGCCATCCGTATTTTAGCAAAGGTCCTATCTGGTCCTGAACGAACAGTGTATCATGTTGAGAGTTCATCACAGAAAGGTAAGTATTACACATTAGAGGTTGTCGGTTCTGACATCAACTGCGATTGTCCCGGTTTCACACACCGTGGTAGCTGCCGACATGTCCGTCCTCTCAAAACAGCACTCGTCGGCAAAAAACCTTTACCCAAAGGATATACACTGATCTCAGCGGACTGAACCTTAACATATACATGACCTCAACGGATGCGATATTTTTCAACTGCATCCATATCCAAACTAATCCCCAAACCCGGTTGGTCCGTCAAGTTAATAGCACCATTGGAAAGGTCCATACTCCCTCCAGACAGATCATCAACCCGGATGTGCGGCAGTTCATCAATCGGCATCGTGCAATTCGGAATAGTACAGACCATGTGTGCAGCAAATGTTGATGCTACACAGGAACCGAATGCAAAGACCTGTACCCAGATCGGTAAATCTGCTGCTTCTGCAACTGCAGCACTTTTGCGAAGACCGTCTACATTACCGAATGTGTTCACAGCGTCCACTGCATCCGCACGGATATTTCTTAGAATCTCTGCTGATCCTGCAATATGTCTGGCAACTGGAACATCTGTACATTTTCGTAGTTTACTATACCATGAGAGGTCCTCAAACTTGATCGGATCTTCATAGACTTCAATGTTATAAGGTAATAACTCGTCAGCAAGTCGTATACCTGTTTCTAAATCCCCAAATTCTGTGTTCGGGTCAACCCGAATCTGAAAATCTGGTCCACACGCTTCTTGTATTAACCGTGCGGTTTCGACTATAGTTGTACTACGTGCCTTCAGTTTATGAACTCTGAATCCTAAGTCTGCAGCGCGTTCTGCCTCTTCTGCTGTTTCTTTAGGCGGCATTGGAGGCGACCAGTAAGCAAGTTCAACGTTATCTCTATGTTTAGCACCAATGAGTTTATATGCGGGAACACCTAATGCCTGTCCTGCTAAATCATATAATGCACTCTGAAATGTAAAACCCTCTGTAGATAGATCAAATTCCCAGATGCTCTTCCCGATATAACGTTCAGCAATACTGTCAGCACTGTCAGTGATATTTGATCCGTGTGATGAATTACTCTCACCTAAACCGGTTAATCCTTCATCTGTATGCACCATAACTATGGTGGTTGGATATTCCATACCGAAGTATTCCTGAATAATAGGGTGAAATGGGATTGACACTGTTCTATATTCAATATCTGTAATTTTCATGATATTGCTACCCCACGACATTTTTGATAGTATTATAGCATCAGTTGCATATATTGAGAAGGTTTTCTGATTGACATGCATGAAGGAATGCATTAAAATATCTACAGAAATCTTAACGCAAATAAGGATTAATCAGAGCAATGCCCCAATCAAACACGAATCAACCGAATGTAATCGTATTCTTTACTGACCAACAACGGTGGGATACATCGGGTCTACACGGCAATCCACTCGACCTGATGCCGAATTTTGACCGAATGGCACAACGAGGAACGCATGTGCATCGGTCATTTACGTGCCAACCTGTCTGTGGTCCTGCGCGTTCGTGCTTACAAACCGGACTTTACGCGACCCGCACAGGATGCTACCGAAACGGCATCCCATTATCTCCCGAACTCAAGACGCTGGCACATCACTTTGGTGACGCTGGCTACAATACAGGATACATTGGAAAATGGCATCTACACACTGGCAGTACAGGTGCTGTTCCCGAAGAGAACCGTGGTGGATATGAGTATTGGTTAGCGTCCAATGTGTTAGAGATGACTTCTGACGCATACCAAACAAGACTATTTAACAACGATAACGACCCGGTAGACCTGCCGGGATATAGAGTTGATGCATTAACGGATGCCGTCATACGTTATGTAGACGAACAAAAGTCGGATCCATTTTACCTATTCACATCATACATTGAACCACATCATCAGAACCATTTAGACGATTATCCACCACCCGATGGGTATCGGGAAAGGTATACAGGGGGGTGGATTCCGCCTGATCTCGCTGCACTGGGTGGATCAACACACCAACACTTAGGTGGCTACTACGGCATGGTCAAGAGATTGGATGAAGCACTCGGGAGACTCTTAGACGCGCTAAAGAGTCTTGACCTACTTGATAATACAATAATCTTGTTTACATCTGACCATGGGTGTCATTTCAAAACACGTAACAGCGAATACAAACGTTCATGTCATGAGAGTTCAATTCGCGTCCCAACTGCGTTTCACGGACCAGGATTCTTATGTGGAGGACAGATCCAGCAACTTGTCAGTCTCGTAGACCTTCCACCGACCCTGTTGGATGCAGCTGGATTAGATGTTCCTGATGAAATGCAAGGAAATTCTATATTACCTCTGCTACGCGGCGAGACAGATAATTGGCAAGAGGAGGTATTTGTCCAAATTAGTGAAGCACAGGTTGGACGTGCTGTCAGGACAGAACGTTGGAAATACTGCGTTGATGCGCCTAAGGGTAGCGGTAGGAGTGGTGCTGGCTCTGATGTGTATGTTGAACAGTATCTTTACGATCTTCAGGCAGACCCTTATGAACTACGAAATCTTATCGGTCTCAAATCCCATGAGAATGTCGCAGGAGCAATGCGTGAACGGCTAATTCGACGGATGGTTGCTGCAGGTGAAGATGCACCTACAATAGAACAAGCACCGCAACAAGGAAGCGGACAACGACGTGTAACTGAACAGGAGGCAAGGACTTAACTATGAAAATTACAGATGTTATTACCCTTGTGATGGGGACCAGTTGGCGAAACCTTACATTCGTTAAAGTTGAAACTGATGAAGGTTTAACCGGTATCAGCGAAGTACGAATGAACAATCGTACGGACGCACTTGTCGCTTATATTGACGGGGCAAAAAGAAGACATGTCATCGGAAGCGATCCCTTCAATACGGAAGACCTATATCAACGTATGTTCCGTGACGACTACGGACGTGCAGGTGAAATTGTTGCGACAGGTATCAGCGTCATTGAAATTGCGTGTTGGGATATTATTGGTAAAGCATTAAATCAGCCTGTCTATAGGTTACTCGGCGGTGCTTGTAGAGACAGAATCAAGGCATACGCGAATGGTTGGTATCGTGTTGAAAGGACACCTGAAGAATTTCACGCTGCTGCAAAAGGGGTTCTGGAGAAAGGCTATAAAGCACTGAAATTTGACCCCTTCGGTGCAGGTTATTATGAACTCTCATACCAAGAAAAGTTGAAATCCGTTTCCCTCGTGGAAGCCGTGCGTGATGCTGTGGGACCTGATGTGGAAATACTCGTTGAGATGCACGGTCGATTCAGTCCGTATACTGCTATAGAAATTGCCGCTGAATTGGAACAATACAAACCGAGTTGGGTTGAGGAACCTGTTCCTCCTGATAACATTGCTGCACTGGCAAAAGCATCTGACAGTATCAATTTACCTGTTGCGACTGGTGAACGACTTCACAACAAATATGAATATCGTGAGTTGATCAACCTTCAAGCAGCAGACATCCTTCAACCCGACATTACCCAAACAGGCGGTTTCTTGGAAACCAAGAAGATCGCTGCGATGGGTGACATGTGTTATATGACGGTTGCACCTCATAATGTAGGAGGACCCGTTTCTACTGCAACCGCCTTGCACTTTGCAGCATGCACAACTAACTTCAAAATACAGGAGCATTTTAACGACTTTTCTGAAGCATGGGTCAAAGAAGCTGCTACAGGTTGTCCCGAAGTAATAGATGGATACTTTAGTTTGCCTAACGGACCAGGGCTCGGTATGGAACTCAATGAAGACCTTATTGCACAACACCCATACCGTGAAGGTTCATTCAACCTCTGGGAAGATGATTGGCACAAACGGGAGTATTAGGTTCACGCGGGGCATTATCAATAATCTTGAGTTTCAGAGTCATTTTGTGGTATTCTTTAAAATAGGAATGTTCAAAACAAAGGGCGCGTAAAGTTATTGTCATTATAAGTGTGAATTTTGGTTTTCATAAGCTCTTAATAGTAGTAGGCACTCTCCGAGTGCTGTCTCATCTGAAAAGGTGACAAAATACTTACACACCCAAAACAAACATCACTACTTGACAATTCCAAAATATTACTTGATTCGGAATTGTCCTGCAGGAGAAGAAAATGAGACATACAACAAGAATTGAACTTACAAATTTGGCAGACACTGTTTTAGCAGAAAGAGGTGTAATCAAGGGTGAAGATATTCGTCGCGTTATCGTTGAAGATGCGCTCGTTGATACCGGTGCGACGCGGTTATCTTTACCGCAACCGATCATTGACAAGCTCGGCTTGACACCTGTCAGCAGCGCGAAGGCGAGGACCTCGACTGGCATCGTAGACAGGACTATCTATTCAGAAGTCCGATTTACACTATTGGAGCGGGAGGGTTCACTCCCCGTAACCGATCTGCCAGCGGGTACACCTGTGCTTGTAGGACACATGGTTTTAGAACAACTTGACCTTTGCGTAGACATTAGAAAGGGGTTAATCTATAACCCAGACCACGACAACGAGTGGATTGACGAGGCGTATTAATAATATTATGAGTTTTAACTATAAAAATGGGTATCTCTACTGTGAAGATTTGAGAGTTAAAGATATTCAAGAAGAGGTGTCCTACAGTCCTTTCTATCTTTACAGCCTCGCGCAGCTTGAGGCGAACTACACCGCATATCAAAAAGCACTTGATGGCATCAACGCAATTATCGGTTATGCTATCAAAGCTAATAACAATCTTTCCCTTCTAAAACACCTCAGTGTACTTGGTAGTGGTGCAGTACTTGTGAGCGGAAATGAATTACTGTTATCGCTTGCCGCGGGATTTGACCTGAAGCGGACTATCCTAAATGGCAACGGTAAAACACTCGCTGAACTCAAACTTGCAGTTGAGCACGACGTGCTAATTAACATTGATAGCGAATTTGATTTGCGGCATATTCAGCAGACAGCAAAAGACCTTAACAAACCTGCCAATGTCCTTATCCGTATCAATCCTGATGTGGACCCCGAAGTTCACCCCTACATCTCTACAGGTATGAAAGATTCCAAGTTCGGCATTCGCAATGAAAGACTCAACTGGTTCTTAGACGAAATCCGTAAGGACAATCTGTTGAATTTAGTTGGCGTTCACTGTCATTTGGGTTCAACGATTAAGAAAGTGCGGATTTTCCGAGATGCAACAGAGATTATGCTTGATTTCATGCGTTCCATTCAAGCAGAAGGTTTTGATGCACACTACCTAAACATCGGCGGCGGGTTGGGTATCGACTATGAACGGACAGGTGAAGATATACCTACACCAAGTCATCTCATAGATTCAATTCGTGGACTGCTTACAGATGACATCACGTTGATAATAGAACCCGGACGTTCCATCATCGGCAATACGGCAGTTTTTGTCAATCGTGTCACGGGTGTTAAGACGAATGGTAGCAAGCATTTCATCGTTACCGATGGCAGTATGGCAGAACTCATCCGTCCGAGTCTTTACGATGCGTATCAACATATTGCGTTTATTGAACCTGTTGATGGGAATGTTGAGACCTATGATATTGTCGGTCCTGTCTGTGAATCTGCTGATTTTCTTGGTAAGGAACGGGAATTACCGACACCTCCAGAGGGTACGGGACTTGTAGTTTGCGATGCGGGTGCATACTGCCATGCGATGAGTTCAAATTACAATCTCAAGATGCGTCCACCTGAATATCTTGTTGATGGTGATAGGCTTACCTGTATTCGTAGAGTTGAGACGTTTGAGGATTATTTACGTGTTTTTGATGTATAGAGGAATGTCAGTTTGAATTTGGGGTTTTAATCCATGATTTAAACAAAGATTAAAACAAGCTAAGGAGATGGAGAAAGAATTATGAGCAATAGCATTAAAGTTGAAGAAGGCAGTGGGAATATCTTCAAGGATTTGGGTTTTTCTGATGAGGTTTCGGAGAAAGAACTCCTAAAAGCGCAGTTGGGAGCCGAGATTTTCCGTATTCTGAAAGAACGTAAACTAACTCATGAAGAGGCGGCGAATCTACTTGGCGTTGAACACATCGAAGTTTCTCGTCTTAAAGACGCCAAACTTTCTGACTATAGCGTTGAGCGATTGATGAGGTTTCTTAATCAGTTGAATCGCGATATTGAGATTCGGATTATTCCTTCAGAAGATAGAGAAGGACACCAGCGAGTGGTTGCTGTTTAGTTTAAGGTATGCTTTAATCATAGCACCGACATCTCATAGACGCTCCTCCAGAAAAGCAATCCCAGGTGCCAGATCAATCTCATGTCCACCTTGAAAATGGTCCAATACTACGCGATCAGGTTTCCCGCATGCAGCATATATCTTTTCAAGATGCTCAAACGCTGCCAAAGCATCAGACTCAATAAAACACCGATCATCAGAACCGACCTGTACCATACAGGAACGTGGTGCGATGAGGCCAGCGACATCGGCAATGTCACCCGCTGCCCGTAACCCGAACATAAACTGAGATCCACACGTATTTCCACGTCCACGGTCACCTAAAGCATCTGTCAAAGTGCTGAGATAACAGACAATGACAGCTGCCTTAATCCGCCGATCAAATGCTGAAATATAGGTCGTCATTGTGCCACCAAACGAGCACCCCATACAACCTAACCGCCTGCTATCCACTTCAGGACGCGATTGCAGATAATCCAAGCACCGTTGTCCATCTGATATGTTGAGTTGCAGTAATTGATAACCAAAATATCCGATAGCGAAATATGCTGCGTTACAACCATCTCTCCCCGGGCGTCGCACCCACTCATCCCTGTCCTTCCGTTCACCAAAGCATCGCCAATCTGGTGTTATCGTAACAAACCCCTTTTTTGCAAGTTCTACGGCATACTGTTTCTGATAGTCCTCCACAATACCGACAGCACCATCTTTACCAACCCCATGTCCATGTGCACATAGTACTGCTGGTGCTGGATTGTCCGTATTTGCACCTTCAGGTATCAATACATAAGCAGGGATTGATGAGAAGGCATCTGGATTGAAAATGATTTTCTCACGAGTATAGCCATCGTGTTGTGTCTGCTCTAAGGTTTCTACTTCCAAAGGGATAGGATCAGGTTTTGGACCTAAGTGTCTCCGTATGTGTAGTCTGAATTGTTTGCGCCACTCTTGCCATTCTGTTTTGGTAGTGCCGTTGAAGTAAAGTGGTGGCGTTATTTTGAGTAGTTGTTCAACACTCTGTTCTGTTGTCAAAAATCTGTCTGCTGTCATGATTTGTGCCTCCTCTGTGCTGTTTTTTCATAACGTGCGTGTATTTTAGCACGAATAGACTTTGATGACAAAGGTAAATTATGTTATAATAACGCATAAGAGGAATAACAGATGAAACAGCAGAGACCAAATCGGTCATTTTTCAAGAAAAAGCATGTAAAATCCATGATTATATGGTATCTGATCCTTCTCGGGGGAATCATTGTCTTAACATGGAAGATGAAAGATATCGTTTCACTGTTTTAATGTCTGATCCAAATTTTCACAACGCAAAGGAGAATTCACGAAAATGTATAAGTCTTATCCGTTTCTGCAAAGATATAAAATTCAGAACATTGGCAAAAACATTGCAACATTGGTGATCATACTGGTCGGATTGATGGTTTTCTGGCAATGCCAACCGAGCAAACAATCAGATGATCAACTCGTCATCATATCACCTCATCCAGATGGTATTAAAGAGGTATTCGGCAGCAGTTTTGAGACGTGGTATAAGGAAGAGACAGGTAAAACAGTGGAAATCGATTGGCGGGATGCTGGTGGGACATCTACCAATTTCAAGTTGATTACAACGGAATTTGATCGTCTGCCTGATGGAATCGAGATTGACATCTTCTTCGGGGGTGGAACGGATAGCTACCTTAGATTGGCAGAATTGGATCTATTGACTCCGTATAAGCTTTTAGATGAACAACTTGAACAGATACCTCAAACTTATTACGGTATTCCGGTTTATGATCCGCAGTATCGTTGGTATGGCGCAGTACTCTCCAGTTTCGGCATCATGTATAACGACCAAGTACGTGAATTAAAGAAACTACCTTTACCTACAAAATGGGAGGACTTAGGTAACATTGCACTGATTGACGAAATAGGGGCTGCTGATCCAAGAGAGAGCGGTACTGCACATATGATGTATGAGATAATCCTACAAACACACGGTTGGGAGAAAGGATTTGCCCTCCTGACGAAATTGGGTGGGAATGTCAAGAAATTCTCGGCTGGGGCAAACGCTATACCGAGAGATGTTGCGGATGGAGAGGTGATCTACGGTCTGGCAATTGACTTCTATGCATATAGTCAAATCGCTGCTGTTGGAGAAGACAAAATCAAGTATGTATTACCGACTGATGGTATTGTTGTCAATCCTGATTCAATTGCTATACTGAAAGGTGCTCCAAATTTGGAGATTGCTAAAAAGTTCATTTCGTTTGTTCTATCCGAAAAAGCGCAAAAACTTTGGATGCTTCCTGAAGATGACCCTGAAGGACCGAATTGGGAAGGAGGTCTCAATCGGGCAAGTGTACTACCAAAGTTATATGATAAACTGGGTGAAAGGTCCGTTGTAATCAATCCCTTCAATTTACAAGTTGAACCCTTTTCTTATGATGCTGAAGAAGGAAGCAAGCGATGGGATATTGTGAACGATCTGTTCGGTGTGCTGATCATAGATTCACATAAAGATCTTGTTGAGGCTTGGTCAACAATCAGTAGAACTGATGATCCAGCGAAACGCGATGCAGCAATAGCAGCACTTGTTCAGATGCCAATCACGGAGCAGGAAGCATTGACGATCGCTGAGACAGAATGGGACAATCCAGTTTATAAAAATGAGAAAATTAAGGAATGGGGGCAATTTGCAAAGGATAAGTTCAAGAAAGTCAAAGACCTTACAACAGAATAAGATTAAACATTGGCACAATAATTGCAAATAGAGAGATGTCATCTCATAGTGACAATGAACATTACAAACCAACACAGACGATAAATACTGCTGTAATAAGGGTTCAGCGTGTTTTATGTTAGGAAACACCAGTTGATATGTAGAAAAAGAATTAGAAAAAAGAACACAGTTTATCAAAAATTAGGGAAACACTCTCAATTTTGTGAAAACTTGGAGCAAAACAGTGAAAAACCTAAAGAGAATAAAACACCTCACATTGATGATCTTTCTTTTGGCAATGACAAACCTTAATTTGGGTAATGCAGATGTGCCCGATGGTATGGTTCTAATACCTGCGGGTCATGGACTTGAAGCTTTCTATATGGACAAATATGAAGTTACAAATATGCAATTTAAAAAGTTCTTGGATGCCAATCCGCTATGGCAACAGGACAAAGCACTCATCTCACTGGTTGGGGATACATATCTCTCAGGCTGGAAAGACAATATATATCCGAAGGGAAGAGCTGATCATCCTGTGTGCGATATGAGCTGGTTCGCTGCAAAAGCTTATGCCGAATGGGTTGGTAAAGATTTACCCACGCAAGCACAATGGGAAAGAGCAGCACGCGGTCTGCTAAAAGCGAAGAAGTATCCATGGGGTAACGACGATCCTAAGAACAGAGCAAATTTCGGTAGATACACCGAGAAAACCTGTTTTTGCATTCCACCAACAAAAAAAGTTGGCAGCTATCAACCAAACGATTTTGGCTTATACGATATGATCGGTAATGTTGATGAATGGTGTTTAGACAGGTTAGATGTAAACGATATACACGGTAGATATCATACGACGCGCGGGGGTTCCTGGTTTGAGGAAGCAGATGAATTGGATATAGCAGATGTTAGCCAACATCCGGCTGCTGATGGCATAGGGACTCTCGGATTTCGATGCGTTTCAAAGGTAAATGGTGAGAACAACGTCAGTCTTGTATCGGATATGTCATATTGGCTGTATGAAAAAATACTCGGAGGATATGACAGCGCATTATACAACGTATCCAAAGGTAATAAACCGATGAGTGAACTTGAATATGCGTTTGATGAAACTGTAAAGTATTATACTGGACAGAAACGTTCTTATGAGCATGAACTCATTCGAGTGTATCGTGAAGTCAAAACTGAACAAATTCCCGAAATACAGACAGAGGAAATCTATATCGACCGTGAGTTCACACTCCTATTATGGATGATTTACCTTGAAGTCCATTTTGAGCATTTTGAGAAAAGTGAACATGATCAATTGCAGCTATTCAAGAAGCGCATTATAGATAAAAGTAAGGAAGGTCTAATAGTAGAGGATGAATACAATTGGCAGTAATACCATTTCTAAATGAAAATGCCTCATTATTGTAGCATAAACTTTTAGTTTGTGCCGTTTGATAGTCGGGAACCGTCCATTTTTATAAAGCTGGCGTCCCACAGAATCCAATCATTCCCACTTCAAGAGACTTCCATCTCTATTGACACAAACGAGTTTTTCTGAATCACTATCTCTGTCTTGTAAAAATGCTAATTTCCAGACAAAACCATTCTGAATTGGTATAGTATGCATGAGACCTCTCGCTTGCACATTCCAGAGTCGAATATGGGGGTCTCTTCCACCACTGGCAAGCATTTCTGCGTTATCCGAAAATGCTAATGCATAGACAGAATCAGCATGCGCTGTCAAAGTAGCCAGCAGCCGATGATCACTCATGTCCCATAAGCGGACGGTAGTATCCGAACCACCACTGGCAAGGTGTTTACTATCCGGTGTTAAAGCGAGTGACAAGACTAATCCGTCATGTGCAGCAAATGATGCGTTTTGGCGTCCTGTCTCAATTTCAAAGACACGGACCTTACCATCCACCCCACCACTGATGAGGGTATCTCCGTCATCTGAATACCGTAGTGTTCTGATACGTGAAGGTTCAGTACCAGAACTACTGAGCAGTCGGACAGTCTCTTCATTCCATGCTGTCAAAGGAACGCCATCAGGAGATGATGCTAATGCTGTCGCAAGGTTTGACGTATCACCTGCGACTGTTGCAATCTCGTTTCCCTTGTTCGTATCCCATAGTCTGAGTGTATTATCTTCACTGGCACTTGCGATAGAGGTGTTGTCAGGTGCAAATGCTAAAGCACGGATGCGATCCGCATGTCCAGCGAGCATTGCCATCTGCTCGCTGCTGTCCAGATCGTAGACCCATATACGTCCTTCACCGCTACCAGCGAGTTTTGTACCGTCGGGTGATAAGGCAATATCAGTGATCTGTTTACGGTCAAGTCTTTCCTTAAATTTAGGTGGTAATTCAGATCGGGTGTAGTTTTGGAAACGTTCACTTATATTCATGGTATTTTACCTGCTATCTATCAGAAGTTTAGGTATTGCGCTTTTTAAAGTATATCAGTTTCTTGATAGATAGACAATGAAAAATCAGTATTCAGTTATCAACTTGGGACGGCACACGGAGTGTGCCTGCTACTTTTAATTGGGACGGCACACGGAGTGTGCCTGCTACTTTTAAACTGACTGGTATTAGACAACCGTATGTTTTTCTGTATTCGTATGATCCTAAACTGCAGTGGATACACTATCCTCAATAGTACTCCACACTAAACTTGCATCATTAGAAAAATGCCGTGATAGATCGTATTGACTGAAATTGACTTGATTCGCATACTCTGATGAACTTATGGACTTCTCAATATTCTCTCTCGTTGTATCATCTTGAATGCTTTTTGATGGTTCAGAGTCCTGATTTTTCTTATTGCTTGGCATACATGCAATTACGGTAATCAGTACCTCATCTGATTGTTCTAACTCATCTTTTTTAGTCATGCCAAACATAACCTCTTCAGTTTCTAATTGTGATTTATCAATGAAAACACAAATGGCTTCGTCGAATTCCTGCATATCAAAGTTTGGTGGTGCTGCGATACTTATGATGACTCTCTTTGCATCAGCTATTCTGTTTCCTGAGAGTAAAGGTGAAGACATCGCGTTCTGTGCTGCGATCGTTGCTCTGTTTTCACCACTTGCTTTTCCAATACTCATCTGTATAATCGCTTGTTCTCTCACAAATTCCTTTATGTCATCTATAGAGACGGCTATTTCTTCACGAGAACCTGATACCATATCCGTGATTGCACTAATTCCCTGTATTAAGATTTCATTGTTTCCTTGCAAAACATCCGGTAAGGGGGGACCATTGTTGATTATTTCTAACACTTGCTCGTTAGGAATTGTGATCACAGCGTCCAGACTTTGTGATGGATCCTTGTGCAATTCCTGCAATCCTACTTCTGCACTTTCACTTCGTTTTTTTCCTTCAGCCTGAAATGGTCTTGTTACAATACAGACGGTCAATGCATCTTGCTCCTGTGCGAGGGATGCGACAACTGGAGCCACGCTTGTACCTGTTCCACCACCCAATCCAGCAATTACAAAAACAGCCTGTGCCTCTTCAACAATTGATCGTAGTTGATCCATGTTTTCTGCAGCTGCTTGCCTCCCGAGTGCAAGGTTTCCATGTGTTCCGTCTCCTTGCGTCGTGTTTTCACCGATTTGCAGCTGCACTGCACCTGTGCATGTATTAAGCGTTTTTTTATCTGTATCAATAGCGTAGAAAGCAATGTCAGGACATTCGGTTTCTAACATTGTTCTGACGACATTACATCCTGCCCCACCTACTCCGATGACTTTAACCCTTGATTGGGTATTCTCAACGATTGCATCTTTAGTTGACATAGTTTTCCTCCTAATGGGTTCAGTTCTGACTTCGAATTCTTTACGCAGCAGATTTCTCACCTTACTTAGCTGTGACTTTACTGTTCCAGTTGGCAGATTTAGTTCATCCGCAATATCAGTGATAGTCCACTGTTCAAGGTAGTATCTAATTCCAATACTCCTAATACCTCGTGGAAGATGCTGGACTGCTTCTCTTGCATCTTCCCGTATTCTGTCATCATGGAAACGTTTTTCAGCTTCTTTGTCTATCTGTAGTGCCAAGTCTTCATAATTGAGTAAGAGTTCGCTCTGTTGAGACGTCCTTTTTGCGTAGTATCTTCTGCATGCTGTGAAAGCGATTCGTCGTAACCATCCCGCAAAACTTTCTGCGTTTCGTAAACCGATAATGTTCTCCCAAACAATCATCCAGATATCCATAAGGATTTCTTCTGCATCTCGGTGTTGTCTGGCATTCTGGTTTAATATATTCCAGATGAGTGGATTATAACGGGACATGAGTTCTTTGAATGCTGCTTCATCACGTGCTTGAATAAGACGGACTAAATCTACGTCTTTCTGTTCACAAATAGAGATAGATTCGTAATGCATATTTACGTTCCTTCGGAATAACGCAAGAGTTGTATTCAGCAGTAAAGAGGGAGGAATTTACGAGTTTGGTTTAAAAAAATGTGAGAAAACAGTGTTTAATTATATGGCATAGTCATCATTTCCTTGATAGCATATCAAATCCGACAGCTGTGACGAGTACTGTACCGGTTATGATGTCCTGCCATGAGGGTCCCATGTTTGCCATACTCATGCCATTACTGAGACTTGCCATAACAAACGCTCCTAAGATTGCGCCGAAGATTGTTCCACGTCCTCCCATGAGGCTTGCACCACCGATGACACATGCTGCAATAGCTTCTAACTCAAGCAGTCGTCCTGCTTCAGGTCCGGCACTGCCAAGTCGCGTTGTCATAACGATACCTGCGATTGCCATTAAGGCTCCCATGACTGCAAAGACTCGCAACGTAATTCCCTGAACATTAATTCCAGACAGATAGGCAGCGTCTGAATTGCCACCGACTGCATACACATATCTTCCAAAACGGGAGTAGTTTGCAATGAAATGAACTATGAAGGCTAAACCGAACATGATGCAAGCAAGCACAGGTACACCTTTGTAGGAATTCATAACCAACACAAAAGCGATAATAATGATCCATATTAGAATACTTGTCAGAATATAGTGAAGTTCTGTCTTGAGAGATCTTTGAACATTTGTTTGAACAGTTGTTTTCTTAAGTCGTCTAATATACACTATCACAAAAACGACGATGCAGAACAGCAGGAGATAGATACCAAATGCTTTAGGTATATGTGCAGTTCCAATCGCCTTTAACCAGTTATCGGGTAGTGCTATAGTCTCACCTTTTGTGACTGCTAACATCAGTCCTCTGTAAACCAAGAAACCACCCAGCGTAACAATAAACGCTGGTATACGTAGATACCCAACAAGATACCCTTGTATAACACCAATAAATATGCCTAAACATAAGACAATAAGTAGGGTTAATGTAGCTGGCAGGTTTGCCCAAACATGTAGTATTGCGGTGACAGCACCAAGCAAACCTGCACCAAATCCTACTGAGAGGTCGATATTCGCTGAGATGATTACCAGAACCATACCTATTGCAAGAATTGCAGTAACAGCAGCTTGGCGAGTAAGGTTGAATAGATTACGTCCAGAAAGGAATAAACCATCGGTTACAAGTGTAAAAATAACCCAAATACAGAATAATGCAAATACCATTGCATACATGCGTAAGTTTAGATGTTTCATGTGTGTTGCTGTATTTGCTAAGTCGTATCAACTCCGAACAGAGAAAAGAAATTGGCTGAAGTTATCTTACCGATGTTTTCCACTGAAATGTTCCTGAGTTCTGCGATCTTCTCTGCGATTGCACGCACATAAGCAGGTTCGTTACGTCTCCCACGTCTGAATTGCGGTGCCAACCAAGGACAATCCGTTTCAATGAGTAACCTATCAATAGGTAATTCTTTCGCGACGCGTTGAATATCTGTTGCTTTTGGAAAGGTGACAATCCCACCAATCCCAATATGAAAACCGATGTCAAGAGTCTTATGCATGAGTTCTACATCACCTGTGAAACAGTGCAGTACGCCGCGGAGTTTACCCTTCCATTTTTCCAGAATGGGTAGTATATCATCGTAAGCATCGCGGTTATGAATAATGATAGGCATTCCCGTTTCTTCGGCAAGGTCTAATTGCTTTTCAAATACATCTTTCTGTGTATTTCGCGGAGAGAGGTCTCTGTAGTAATCAAGCCCGATTTCACCGAGTGCAATGACTTTTGGATGCCGTAGTAGGTCGCGAAAAGTAGATTGGACATCACTTGTGAATTTTACTGCATTATGCGGATGCATTCCGACAGTAGCATATAGATGATCGTGTTTTTCAGCAAGTTCTACTGCCGCAAGGCTCGTATCCGGATCGATTCCGATATTGAGAATATGCGTAACACCCGCTTCAACTGCGCGTAGTAACGTTTCTTCACGATCATGGTCAAATTGAGATACTTGAATATGTGCGTGAGAATCAATTAACATTTTTGGTATTTTGGAAAACCTACATTAAGATTAAGCAACCCTATACTGTTCCAATTTGTCTTTGTCAAACATGATGCCGTGTCCTGGTCTGTCTGGTGGAGAAAAATGTCCATCTTTTAGTACCAACGTTTCGCTCAGGACAGGATCAAACGATGGAATATACTCTACGAAAAGAGAATGCTGCACTGCGGCTGAAAGATGGACATGTAAATCCATAAGAAAATGCGGAGATACAGATAGTCCGAAACATTCGGCAGTATGTGCAACTTTCATCCATTCAGTTATCCCACCTACCCGCACAGCATCAGGTTGCAAAATGTCTGCTGCACCTTGTGCAATATACTCCTGAAAGACATATTTGTTATAGATCGTCTCACCAATAGCAATTGGGATGGTCGTCTTCTGACGCAGGTCAACATGGCTGTCAACATCATCTGCTTCTATCGGTTCTTCAAACCAGAAGATATCTGCTTCCTCAATGCGACAAGCGAGTTGCGTAGCTTCACGAGCATTCCACTTCATATTTGCGTCTATCATAAGGTAAGGTTCCTGTCCAATTGCTTTCCTAACGGCAAAGATACGTGAGACATCTTCGTGAAGGTTTTCTCTGCCTACTTTAATTTTGATACCTTTGTATCCGTGTTCCACATATTGAACAGATTGTCTGACCAGTTCATCTTCTGTCAGATGTAACCATCCCCCATCGGTATTGTATACAGGGACAGTTTCCTTTGCACCACCGAGCAGTCTATAGAGCGGTAAATTTGCACGTTTTGCCATGATGTCCCAGAGTGCAATGTCAACAGCTGCCATACCTAAACCTACGATTCCACCTCTACCGACCCAGTGTGTCTCCATCCACATGCGGTTCCAGATTCTATCAATGTTAGATGGGTCTTCATCATATAGGATTGGCGTAAGATAAGCATCTATCACCTGTTTGATAACTTCTCCACCCTTTCCGATTGTATATGAGAATCCTGTACCGACAACGCCATCATCATCCTCAATTTCAATGAATGGAAATTCCATCGAAACAAATGCTTGAATGGCATCAGTCCGTTTGACTTGAGGTGGAATGTCATAAAGAGTTGTTCGGACGTCTCTAATTTTCATTACTGTTCTGCATACCTTTCAATCGTCTCAATTCTGATTTTAATTGTGCCAATTCAGCTTCTACTTTCTGTCTTGCTTCAGCTTCCTGTTGTCTTGCTTCAGCTTCCTGTTTAGCAATTTCATTTGCCTTCCCAGCAGCGGTCTGCAGCACTTCTCCTGTGGAAAGATTGTAGAGATCTATATCGTCATCCAGAATTCTGAATTCTATACCCAAGACGTTTGAGATTTTTCCATTGTTGTTCGTAATTGGAATGGGTTCGTATTCTCCGGCATCATTCAAGCGTAAACCGATCAGAGACTCAGGCAGGTATGAACGTTCTGGATCAAATAGGAAGTATTCTTTAACACCGATATGAGCATATCTTTTTTTCTTTTTTGTTAGGTCATTCCTAAATGTCCATTTACTGCTAACTTCCATAACGAAGTCAGGTGCTTTCCCTTCCTCCCATACTTTATATGTGCGTCTCCTCTTCTTCTCAATTCCAAAGACAACCATAATATCCGGAGAGATAGAACGTGAGGTTTTACCTGGAATATCATAGATCAACAGATTACCAGTTACATATACATCATCTTGTGTTGCATAATGTGTCTTAAGTTTATCGGTAGTATTGAATATGACGTCAAGATGTATGTCTGTCTCAGCAAGTGGTCTACCATCCGTTTCAGGATAATATAGACCTTCGTCATCAGTTGGTGCATATTTGATGAATTTTTCTATGTTTTTGTCAGTCATTTTGTGTTCCTTGGTGGTATTTGTATGCGGTTAATGCCTGCAAACGGACGGGGAGACCCCGTCCCTACGATGAGTTGAGAAGACCACGTCCCTCAAAACGGGGGAGGGAAACCACACCCCTACGAGTCTAATTTATTTATCATAGCTTTGAGATTCTCAATACAGATTCGGGATGCCTCTTCACCTGCTTCTGAGAAAGCTTGTCCTCCGGGTCTATTTATGAGATCATCGTCAATTTTAAGGGTAGGTCTCCAGTGTGTTTCAAGACAGAGATGTCCTTCATATCCATCATCAACAAAGGCTTGGAGCTGACCTTGCCAGTCTATTATGCCATCTCCGACAGGAACAGATTCTATCTCATCTGTATCGGTATTGGGTGCGGCATCCTTCAAATGTGCATGGATCATTGTTGGTTTCATCTGGTTGTATGCATCAGGGAAAGGTGTAACGCCGTGTGTTGCATGTGCCTCATTTGCTGGATCCCAGATGCCGCGGATGTTCGGAGAGTCTATTTCTTCTATGAATTTTGCTGTCAGTTGCGCTGTACTCAAAGAAGTTGTGGATTCATTTTCCATCCCAAGTATAATACCTTCACCGTCAATTATTTTTTGGGGTTCATCATAAGATGCTATGATTTCGTCCCACCGTTCATCTGTTTTTCCGGTGTCCCAAAACACAAATGTGCGGATAAGATTTGTGTTGAACGCTTTTGCAGTACGTATACAGCCTTTCAGAATGTCAAGATGTTCTTCGCGTTCATCCTGATTATCCATATCACATTTGAAGAAAGGTGAAGCGATACCGATTATTTCAATATCTGAACCGTCCAGAAGACGTTTCATTTCATCTATATCTTTATCCGTGAGTTGGTGCGGTTGTTTGTCCCATACAGAACGAATTTCTATTGAGTCCAGATTGTGTTCTTTTACAAAATTGACGACTGTTGCGAAGTCTTGAGATACTTCGTCACCTATTACTCCGACTTTAAACATAAATAATCTGTCTCCTTTGGTATGATTTGTCATACTAACAAAATAGGGTATCACAATTGGGTTTAAAATGCAAGGGGTTGTTCGGTATATGATTCTAATTTTAACTTTGTCAGAATATCTCCAATACTATCTTGAATCCTGCGCGCTGTTGCTGAAGACCCGACGTAATGACTGATCAGTATACCGAAGGTTAAGACTTTACCATCTGCAGTTCGGGTGTAACCTGCAAGTGCAGATACGCCGCTTAGAGTTCCTGTTTTTGCGCGTAATACCTTCTCTGCATATAAGCCTTGCATCCGATTTCGTAAGGTACCGTCAACGCCTGCAATTGGTAAAGAAGCGGTAAATTCTGGCATCAACTCAAAATTGTTATACATATAGACAAGTAGTTTTGTCAAGAGTTCTGTGTTGAGCAGGTTGTAGCGAGATAGACCTGATCCATCAACGAATCTAAATGTATTTTGTCCATCTGTTATTTCGTTTAAGAATTCACCGATGGCTTCTCTCCCTTTCTGCCAGGTTCCCGGTTCACCTATAACTTCAGCACCGATAGTCTTGAATAGCATCTCCGCGATCCAATTATCACTCGGTTTGTTCATTGATTTAACGATGTACGATAGTGGAGGAGAGAGATGTTCAGCCACACTTTCCGTGCCTGTAGGCACTTTACCTGATACGACATTACCTTTAACAGAGACACCTTCTTGTGTCAGTCTATCTTTAAGAAAATGTCCACAAGTCATCGCTCTATTTTCCGCATGTTTGTCAGGTTCAAGGTTTCGTATACTTAATGCACTTATATGAAACGGTTTGTCATCCCACATCCAACCGGGTCCTTCCCTCACTGTATCAAAGAAGGTTTCGTCTACAACAATATCCCCTCTAACTGTTTTAACACCGGTCTGTACTAAGGCATCACAGAGTTCTTTTAAATCTTCAGTCTGCAGTATTGGGTCACCTTTACCCTTTAGATAAATATTGTCTATTATCCGTGCATCCGTTATTGTGTCGGCATACAAAGAGGTGATAAACCTATAATTTGGTCCTAATTTGGCTAATGAAGTTGCAGCCGTAAATAACTTAGTTGTTGAGGCAGGATGATGTAGTTTCTGAGCGTTCTTAGTATAAAGAACATCACCCGATTCAACCGAAACGACTTTTATACTGATACTCGCTGTTGTGAATATTGGATTTTGTAGTATCTTATCAATATCGGCATTCAGTTTGTCAAGAGGGTCAACTTGGTTTGTAGGTGGTGTCGTAACAGGTTTAGTACTGAAGATACCACAACCCGTTAGTAATATAATGAAATGAAATAGAATTAGATGGCATGTTTTCATAAGTATAAATAATAACATATTTTCTTCTTATATGAAAGAAGAACTATCTGTGAAATCAACCAAATAAGACGTTGCTTGAAAATCTTATTTTTGACTTTTGAGATAAAGTATGATAAAATTAAGGGTGATACTTCAAATAAATTATGGTAGAATTATGGTTGAATTTTACGATACAACGCTCCGTGACGGAAGCCAAGCGGAAGGCGTAGCATTTTCGGTTGAAGACAAACTCATCATCATTGAGGAATTGGATAAATTAGGTATCCGCTATATTGAAGGCGGTTATCCAGGTTCTAATCCGAAAGATATAGAGTTCTTCAAACGAGCAAAGAACCTGGTTCTGGAAACAGCAACCGTTGTCCCCTTTGGCAGCACCCGATATCCTACCTTTTCCCCTGATGCTGATCCTAATCTTTCTGCCCTCCTTGATACAGGTGCAAGAACCGTTACGATTTTTGGTAAGAGTTGGAAACTTCACGCGACAGATGTCCTCCGTGTAACCGCTGATGAGAATTTAGAGTTAATTGAGACTTCAGTGCGTTATCTTGTTGATAATGGCCGAGAAGTAATCTATGATGCTGAACACTTTTTTGATGGATATGCCGACGATCCTGATTATGCGATCAAGACATTACACGCCGCTGCTGACGGTGGCGCAAAGTGTCTCGTCCTCTGTGATACAAACGGAGGAAGATTGCCTACAGAAATTCAGGAAGGTGTAAAAGTGGTTATGTCAGAACTGTTATTGCCTGTTGGCATACATGCACACAATGACGCTGGGATGGGGGCGGCAAACTCTGTCTTGGCAGTGCAAGCTGGTGCAAATCATATTCAAGGAACATTCAACGGATATGGGGAACGGTGTGGTAACGCAAATCTTGCTTCCATCATCCCAACAATTCAGCTGAAATTAGGGATTGAATGTTTCAGCGAGACGCAGTTACAGTCGTTAACGAGCGTCTCCCGATTAATTAGTGAACTGGCAAATCTTCCACATGATGAACGGCAACCTTATGTGGGACATTCCGCTTTTGCACACAAGGGGGGTTTACACACGGATGCCATTCGCAAGAATCGGCTTACTTATGAACATATCGTACCTGAGAAGGTAGGGAATTCACAACGTATTCTGGTCTCTGACCAAGCAGGTCGGGGCACGATCATGAAGAAGATTGAAAAAGAGTACCCGAATTACGATAAGAACTCTCCGCAGGTGTTAGAACTCTTCAAACGGCTCAAAGAAGCGGAAAACGAAGGTTATCAATATGAAGCAGCTGAAGCCTCCTTTAGACTCTTAACGCGGAAAGTCTTCAACGGATATGAGTCGTTCTTTGAACAGTTAGGATTTCGGGTGATAATAGAGAAATTCAGCGACCACACGATGCGTTCAGAAGCGACTGTAAAAGTTACAACGCCTGATGGGAATACTATTCACACTGCGGCGGATGGAGACGGTCCTGTGAATGCCTTGGACACCGCATTACGAAAAGCACTTGAACAGTTTTATCCTGAACTTGAAACAGTGAGATTAATGGACTATAAAGTTCGCGTGTTGGACACAAAAGCTGGCACAGGATCCAAAGTTCGAGTGCTAATTGAAGCGGGGGATGGCAGAGAGAGTTGGCGAACCGTTGGCGTCTCAGAGAATATAATCTCCGCAAGTTACGAAGCACTGATTGAGAGTTTTGAGTATAAGCTGCTTATTGATCAAGATTGAAATACCCCTGAGCACCATTATATTCCTTTGACTTAAACTTCCATATATGTTATACTAATTATAACATATCTTGGAGGTAAATTATATGGGCAGATTAAGCCAAATAGAAAAATCAGCGGAAAAACTCATCGCGTTGTGTCAGAAAGAGAAACCAACAAAGACTGATAAGGATAAGATGTATGTGCTACATGCTGAGATCCTTGCCATCATTGAAAGTCTTACTGAATGTGAACTGTGTGGGGCAATCAGTGAAGTAATTGTTACGATGACAATGGGTGAAGTAACCGCGAAATTGTGTAAGGCATGTGGTATGAAAGCGTTGGACGCAGGGAAAATCCAGAAAAGCACACCACGGAAACGGACACGCACGACTAAACCACGTACTACAGGCACCAAGTCAACTTCAGCAAAACCGAAGGAAAAAGTCAGTGAACCTGAAACCGCAGCAGAATTGCATGCACGTGTAGAGGAACAGACAGGGATCAAGAAAACAGATATCAAACGTCTGCACAAAATTGTGGATGAGATTGCGAGCCCGATGAACTTAGAAAATACTATCACTTATGTGAAACGGGAAGTCGAAAACGCAAGACTAAAGGTTGAGGAAACTGCGCTTGTGAAGGCTGTTGAAATACTAACAGCGGCATAGAATTTTAGCTGGACTTAAGTCAGATATGAATAAAGTTAATGAGATTCAGAAATTGTACAACGCAGCAGGTGTTCATCCAACAACTGATCCTGATAATCCAAAATCGCAATTTGTTGTTGATAGATATGCAAAACACTTATCTAAGTTGATAGAACCCGGCATACGGGCATTAGACTTAGGCTGTAATGCAGGACGTTGCACCTTTGCTATGGAAGATATAGGCGCAATAGCAACCGGTATCGACTGTGCAGAAATTCCAATCCAACACGCTAAAAAGGTAGCTCGTAAAAGAAAGAGTCAATGTCAATTTATTCTCGGGGATATAAACTGTTTACCTTATAAAGAGGATTCTTTCGATCTTGCCCTATTCCCCTCAAATATAGTTGAGGTATCATATCAGACGCTGGAGAACTTAGCCGTTCAACTAAAGCAGATTTTATCAAATGAAGGTCTTTTTGTTGTTTTTATGCATGATGAACTCATCAAGAGAGCAGGTGAGGTGTCTTTTTTGGCTCGTTATGATACACCAAGTGGTTCTGTGGGAGGACACAACACAATTCCTGACAAAGGTAAGTTTTTCTATCCCTCTTATTTTTGGACAGTTGCTTTTGCTAAGTACATCATTGAGAAACATTTCCTTTGTAAACACATGGAACAGATAGAAGAAAACCTGTTTATATTAGTGTTTTGTAATAAGGACAAGAACATTTGAAAGCAAGTACTCGTTATGTAAAAATAGTTGAATGGTCTGATAAAGACCAATGTTACGTTAGTAGTTGTCCTGGACTATTTTATGGCGGATGTCACGGTGATGACGAACAAGAAGTATTCTCAGAATTGTGTGGCATCGTTGAGGAGATAATTGATCAATACCAACACGAAGGTAAATCATTACCTCTACCAACAGCTGGACAGGATTACGCAAACAGAATGTTGAATATTGCTTGGGAGACTTTGAGATAATTAACGTATCGTCCCTACGGGACTGAAGAGAAGACAACCCGTATAACCGTAAGGATTCAGAGTGATTCATCAGTTCGTCTAAGTATTTCTAAACACCACTATAAAATACCAAAGAGGTTACGACTTTATGAACGATCTAACGAAGTTTATCCGTACGATACCTGATTTTCCGAAACCGGGTATTGCCTTTAAAGACATTACCCCCCTCTTAGCGAATGCCCCTGTTTTCAACGCTGTCATTGAAGTCTACGCGAATCATTACAAAGATGCGGGAGTTGACGTAATTGTAGGTCCCGAAGCCAGAGGGTTCATTTTTGCGTCTGCCCTTGCATATCGGATGGGGACAGGCTTTGCTCCAGTTCGTAAACAGGGGAAGTTACCCTATGACACATATCAGGTGACCTATGAACTTGAGTATGGCAATGATAGCCTTACTATTCATCAAGACGCGTTTCCAAAGGGGAGTCGCGTACTCCTCTGTGATGATCTCTTGGCGACTGGCGGTACACTTGCGGCAACGGTTGAGCTTGTTAAGAAGTTGGATGGAGACATTGTAGGTATTGCCCTCTTAATAGAACTTACAGAACTCAACGGACGAGAAAAGGTCGGGAATTTACCAATCTTTTCTATCTTTGAATTGTAGCTGTCCGTATCCCATCCTGTCAGGAACGAAGACTCATGAAAGAAAGCCTACAAAACCTTATTGACATCATCATGAAAGGATTAAACATGAAGTGCATAATTGTTTTTATTACATCAATCGTTTTCATCACTATTTTGTTTCCTTGTTTCGCACAGGAAAATACAGCAGAAGAATATATCGTCAAAGTTGTCTATTTTGTTTCAAAAGATCGTGAACCGTCGGAAGACGTAGACACAAAGATCAGGCAATTAGTAAAGCAGGTGCAAACGTTCTACGCTGACCAGATGGAAAGTTATGGGTACGGTAGAAAAACCTTCAGATTTGAGTCTGATACAAACGGGGATCCGGTAGTGCATCGCGTCA
Organism: Candidatus Poribacteria bacterium; assembly: GCA_965205065.1. Classification (GTDB taxonomy): domain Bacteria; phylum Poribacteria; class WGA-4E; order WGA-4E; family WGA-3G; genus MSPOR6. The sequence continues at coordinate 2,905,116 of CBDBFT010000001.1, forward strand.
TCGGCACAAAAGAAGGCAAACTATATCAGCAAGCTCCCCACAGTGTGTTTGGTGAATTTGCGAATAGGATTCAAACACGCAATACAATCTTATTTGTAGTGTTAGACCACGGTTTCCCTACAATAGCGGGTGCTGGGGGTGTGGCATTCTCAGGGGCACGGATGTTGATACCTGCGTCAGGTGGCAGTTTCGGTCTTAAGACAGCTGCCCATGAACTCGGTCATACCTTTACATTACCCCATGATTTTCGGAATAATGCTTATATCATGTCTTACGGATGGATATATCCATTCAAGATTTCGCAATGTGCAGCAAAATGGTTAAGTGTCAGTCCATACTTCAACCCGAAACGTATCATAGCGAACACACCCGGACGCATACACCTGCTCCCATCTTATGTTGCGTATCCGCCTAATCAGACGCATGTCTTTTTTGAAATAACAGATCCGGATGGTCTCTATCAAGCCAGATTTATGCACCATCACACGTTGATGCTCGATTGTAAGGATCTAAAAGGCGAAAAAGAGATCGTCAAATTTATAGCCAATACAGCAATGGATAAGAGAGTGCTTGTTGAGGCAGTTGATGTCAATGGACACATCATCTACGGTCCGTGGCATGCGTTAAAGGATTTAGAACCGAAGCTGACCTTAGACATTTCTGGTGATGTTACAGATATGCCAGATAATCGAAACATTCGGGGACCTTGGTTATGGATGATTGCCCCGACAGAACAGAATCAAGGCGGTAGTGCTTCAACGGACATCGATTCATTAGCCGTTGCCAGTGCGAATACTATAAATGAAGAAACGGTATCTAAAAAGGGAGCAAGTGAAGGTGGAATCGTTGGCGATTATGCGTGGACACTCGGTGAACTACCGTCAAACAGAAATATCAATGCCATGCTGACCCATATCAATATGACAGAAAACCCCGATCTTGACGATCACACGGCTTATGCTCTCACGACCCTGGTATCGTCAACAGATCAACCCGATGTGTTGATGCGTGTGAGAAGTGACGATTCTGTCAAAGTCTGGTTGAATGGTGAAGTCGTCTTTAGTAACGCAACAAACCGAACTCTTAACGATGCCGTAGATGTGTTCCCAGTCAACATAAAGAAAGGGGATAATCTCTTGCTTGTGAAGGTCAGTGAAAGGGGCGGATCATGGGGCATGCAAGTCGGCATAGATGCGGAAGTATTCCCTATTCATAGAGTGTCAACGACAAAACCCGTTTATGGTGTAGCTTTAAGTGGAACGTGTGATCTGACACCCGAAATCATAGAAGATGGTGCAGACATTGAATATATCGTTACAGTCATAAACACAGGCAATACAAAAGACACAATAAAATTGACAATATCAGGCGATACCACGCATCTACGTATACGAAAACCACTTACGGACGAGGATTTATCGACTCACGACATATTAGATCGTGTTTCGCTGGATCCGGGTGCGTCTTCAGAAGTGGCATTGCGGGTGCCGGGGTTTGTACGTGCGACTGCTGGCGATTATGTCATTAACGTCAAGGCGACTTCAGAAAGCGATAGTACAAAAACTGCCGAAATCGTAACGACTGCCACCATAAAACCTTTTCACGGTGTCGTCTTATCAAGTTTAGACGACTTGACGACTGAGATTACCGATGTCAATACAGATGTCAAGTATGCTTTTACGGTGACAAACACCGGCAATACAGAAGACACAATAAAATTGGAAACGGCACTACCTGCGACACTCAGTCAGAATTCTGTCCCGCTTGTTCCGGGTGCATCTTCAAAAGTGATACTAACGTTACCGAGTGTAGCCTTGAAGAACGATAATGATGCAATACACGTTATCGCCACTTCTAAAGGGGATAACACCAAAGTAGACGAAATCAAAAAAACGTATGAACCGCGTCATGACATTCTGGGACCGTGGTTATGGATGATTGCACCGACAGAACAGAATCAAGGCGGCAGTGCTTCAACGGACATCGATTCATTAGCCGTTGCCAGTGCGAATACTATAAATGAAGAAATGGTATCTAAAAAGGGTGCAAGTGAAGGTGAAATCGTTGGAGATCATACGTGGACTCAGGGTGAACTACCGCCAAACAGAAATATCAATGCAATGTTGACCCGCATCGGTATGACAGAAAACCCCGATCTTGACGATCACACGGCTTATGCCCTCATGACACTTGCATCCAAAAAGGATCAACCCGATGTGTTGATGCGTGTGAGAAGTGACGATTCTGTCAAAGTCTGGTTGAATGGTGAAGTCGTCTTTAGTAACGCAACAAACCGAGCACTTAGCGATGCCGTAGATGTGTTCCCAGTTAACATAAAAAAGGGTGATAATCTCTTACTTGTGAAGGTAAGTGAGCGTGCGGGAGGTTGGGGCATGCAAGTCGGCATAGATGCGGAGGTATTCCCTGTTTATAGAGTGCCAACGACAAAACCCGTTTATGGGGTCTCTATAGAAGGGACGAGTGATTTGACAACTGAGGCGACAGATGTGACATCAGGTATCAAGTATATCTTAAAAGTAACAAATACCGGCAATAGAAAAGATATGATAAAGTTAGCAACGTCAGGTAGAATCAAGACGATGTTAAGTCAACCTTCAGTCTGGCTTGCCCCTGGTGCGTCTTCAAAGGTAACATTAACGATCCCATCTACTGAAATTGCTTCGTCTAAATTCATAATGTTAGGTGATTATGAGGTCAAAGTCACAGCGACTTCGGCAAATGATAGCACGAAAACAGACCACATTACAACGAAAACCACGATTAAGCCGTGATGCTGCAACGTTTTGACAGGCTCAGCATGCCAACGCATGGTTGAGTCTGTCAATATCAAGAGAGCATTCCAGCTCTAATCGTTTGTCGGTTCACGGAACACTGATAACAGGATGTCATCGGTCTCCGCTCCGTGTTCTTCTGCGAGTTGTTCAATAGACATTTCGGTGTCGTTGACAGTGTAACCGTCATTGGCAAGTCGTTTCACAAGGGTGTCCACGTCCATGTCAACGATCGGTGCCATTCGAATAATAGACGTTTGTTCCATTCTCTCCATTATCAATTCTTCAGGTTCACCCTGACTGAAAATGGCGGTTCTTGCGATCAACCCTACACCTATCAACCACGCCACTGCGATGATGATAACAGTGCGTTGAGAGAAATACTTTTTGAAGGGTCTCCAATTCGTGAAGATGTGTAGCGCAATCGCAACTGAAAATCCGAGACCAACGATCTCATGTGCAGACAGGAAGGGTTGTTCCGTAGTAAAGAACATCAGCAGTCCTGTCAACGCTGAAATAACACCTGCTCCGATAATGAGAGGCGTAGCAAATCGTCTAATGTTTATTTTTTTCATATAGGGTTCCTATCTTTAGTTTGATACTATTTCAGTATCAACATCTTGCGTGTGGCAGAAAAATCGCCTGCAGTAAGCCTATAGAAATACAATCCTCCTGCGACCTTTTCACCGAACGTGTTTTTACCATCCCAATGGGCTGCCTTGCTCTGACTTCTATAGAAACCCGCAGGCTGAGTGCCTAAAATCAATGTCCGCACAACACGTCCCCGGACATCAAATATCGTTATCGTCACTTCTGAGGGGTTTGCTAACTGATACGGTATCCAGGTTTCCGGATTAAACGGGTTGGGGAAGTTGGATAAAAGTGATGTTGACTTAGGGACAGCGGTGTGTGCAGTATTTTCTGCGACGGTGCCGGTTGTGCTATCCACTTCAGTGGACACGGGAGCATTGTTTGTCTGTGGGGGACAGTTAAGGACCTCTATATCAACATAAAATAGGTTACCACCGTTCGATCTAAGGAGCGGACAAAGAGGTAATGTGTTTACAATTGGATTCCCATTAAGGGTCAAGTATCCAAGATTCGTTAATCCAGTAAGTGGACTAATATCGGCTATTCTATTACCAGAGAGATATAAGGACTCAAGTTTCGTTAGATTAGAGAGTGTGCTGATATTGCTGACTTTAGTCCTGCTGATATCCAAAGTTGTCAGATTCGTCAAACCACTAATATGTGAAATATCACTTACTTCAGTATCGCTAATCCTCAAAGTTGTTAACTTCGTCAAGCCACTAAGATGTGAAATATCACTTACTTCAGTTTTGCTGAATGTTAACGATGTCAACTCTGTCAAGTTGGTAAGTGGACTAATATTGCTGAGTTCACTTTCCCTGAATGGACTTCCATAAAAATCCTCACCGATATTCAAATCCGTCAGTTTGGTCAAACCACTAAGGGCAGATATATCACTAATATAAGTATTAACAAGATTTAATGATGTTAGATTGGTCAAACCGCTGAGAGGGGTGTAATTACTGAGCTCATAGTTGTTGCTGAAATCTAACGATGTAAGTTGCGTCAAGCTTTGGAGAGCCGTTATATTTGACACGCCATGATATGGAAGGGATAACGATGTCATTGCGGTTGCGTGTTCTAAACCGGTTAGGTCTTCTATTTCATCAGCCCCTTGTCTGTAACCTTCACTAATGTAGTCGTTTGCGAGGCTTGTTATTGTTTGCAGTGCCTCTTGTGTAATAGGAATTTTGCTTGTAATTGATAGCTTAGATCGCAATATCTTTGCTAATGCTCTATCTGGCACGTTTACTTGTGTGGGAAGTTTAATATCAACTTCGCTCAGATTCTCAAGTAGGAGAAGTGGTGCCGCATCCTTAATGTCAATCGAGTTTCCTGCAAGTTTTAATACCCTCAGGCTCTCTATCCAGTGTAACCCGTATACACTACTAATCTGGTTTTGTGAAAGATTTAAAGACGTTAGTCTTCTCAATCCTGTAATCGGTGAGACACTCCAGATCTCATTATTACTGACATCCAACGTTGTTAGGTTCGTCGCGTATTTCAAACCGCTGAGAGAGCTTATCTGTGCGTTTGTAGCTGTTAGGCTGGTAAGTCGTTCCATATCCGTTTCAGTTATAGACGCATCATTTTCTAAGCCAAGTGTTTTTCGTATAGCTGCAGCTAGATTTGCATCAAATATATTAACATTAGGGGATGGTTCTTTCGGTTCTACAGCAGGCCAACTTAAGCCAGCTAAAGGTCTATTTGAAATCGGAGACAGATCCGTAAGCGGGTTTCCTGCAACGTATATGTATTGAAGAGCTGTCAAATCCGTAAGTACGCCAATATCAGTAACCTGATTGTATTCAATATTTAAATGCACCAGTTTCGTCAAACTTTGTAGCACACTAATTGAAGTTATTGAATTTGAAGCCACATCTAAATGCGTTAGGTTCTTGGCATATTCTAATCCTTTGAGGTTGCTGATGAATGCATTCTGAGCTGTCAGTGATGTTAATTCAAGCATCTTTGTCTGTGTCAGTGCTTCCGAACCTATATCAAGTGCTGTTCGGACAGCAAATCTGAGATGCACGTCAGGCATCCAAACATCCTCTCTCAAGTTGTTTTGTTGCGTGGTTTCATCTATATCGGAAACGTTAATTACTACTGTAATAGTACTTGTAAGCGTACCGTCAGAAACGGTAACAGTCACTGTATATGAAGTCTTACTTTCATAATCAAGCGAAGCCTTTGTCTGCAATTGACCTGAAGATCTATCAATACTAAACGATGCGGCATCTGTACCACCGAGTGTATAGGTAAGTGTATCGTTATCCGCATCTGTGGCAGATACTGTCGTGCCAATGTTTACACCAGAGCCAGTATTTTCTGCGACAGAGCGCGTTGTGCTTGTGCCTTCAGTGAACACAGGTGCGCGGTTCTCATTCACATCCGTAACATTGATAGTCACGGTAATACTATCAGTCCCGCCATTGCCATCAGAGACAGAGACGGTGACAGAATAGGAGTTTTTATTTTCATAGTCCAGTGCAGCACTTGTTCGGAGTTGTCCGTTTGTGCTGTTAATACTGAACGCGTTTACATCTGTGCCACCGAGTGTATAGGTTAACGTATCACCACTATCCGCATCTGTAGCAGAGACCGCAGAACCGATGTCTACACCAGAACCAGTATTCTCTGCGATAGAACGGGTTGTACTCGTGCCATCTGTGAACACAGGCGGCGTGTTTGTCGTTGTTTCCTGTTGTGCACTATCTTCTGGTTCATCTTCTTCTATTACAGTAATTTCTACGACATCCGTCACATTGATAGTCACGGTAATACTATCAGTCCCGCCATTGCCATCAGAAACCGAGACGGTGATAGAATAGGAGTTCTTGTTTTCATAATCCAGTGCAGCACTTGTTCGGAGTTGTCCGTTTGTGCTGTTAATACTGAACGCGTTTTCGTCTGTGCCACCGAGTGTATAGGTGAGTGCATCGTTATCCGCATCTGTGGCAGATACTGCCGTGCCAATGTTTACACCAGAGCCAGTATTTTCTGCGACGGAGCGCGTTGTACTTGTGCCTTCAGAGAACACAGGAGCGCGGTTCTCATTCACATCCGTCACATTGATAGTCACGGTAATACTATCAGTCCCGCCATTGCCATCAGAGACAGAGACGGTGACAGAATAGGAGTTCTTGTTTTCATAATCCAGTGCAGCACTTGTTCGGAGTTGTCCGTTTGTGCTGTTAATACTGAACGCGTTTACATCTGTGCCACCGAGTGTATAGGTTAACGTATCACCACTATCCGCATCTGTAGCAGAGACCGCAGAACCGATGTCTACACCAGAACCAGTATTCTCTGCGATAGAACGGGTTGTACTGGTGCCATCTGTGAACATAGGTGGCGTGTTTATCGTTGTTTCCTGTTGTGCACTATCTTCTGGTTCATCCTCTTCTATAACGGTAATTTCCACGACATCCGTAACATTGATAGTCACGGTAATACTATCTGTCCCGCCATTGCCATCAGAGACAGAGACGGTGACAGAATAGGAGTTCTTATTTTCATAGTCCAGTGCAGCACTTGTTCGGAGTTGTCCGTTTGTGCTATTGAGACTGAACGTGTTTGCATCGGTGCCACCGATCCGATAGGTTAACGTGTCTTCATCGGCATCTGTAGCGGACACAGGAGTACCGATGTTTGTGTGAGAATCGGTATTCTCTGAGACAGTGCGAGTTGTGCTTGTGCCTTCTGTGAACACGGGTGACGAGTTCAATTTCGGGAGTACTTCTAACCGCCGGGTCATAGATTTGACCAGGGCATACCCGTTATGATTTGAAGGAAGATGCGGCACATTGACTATATCTACGGTAACCGCTGCAATGGTGTTGGGTATCCGGACCATTGTTAGGGATTGGCTTTCCACACTGCCTTTCGGTATCTGAATGGTTTTCACGCCGCCGCGAACCGTGCCATATATCTGTTCAAGTGGTAACACGATATTAAACGGCGCACCTGTGGAAGCGACTGCTTTAAACTGATTTGTCCCTACCTTCTGTAGTGATACACCTATCTGCAACGGATCCACCACATTCCCACTTAATGAGAGTTGATTCAATGAGGTCAACCCATCGAAAATGCCAGTTGGTAACGTAGACAACTTGTTGTTGGACAGATTGAGAGTTGTCAACGCAGATAACCCGCTGAATGTGTCCCCTGATAGGCTTGTGATACCGTTGCCACTGAGGTCAACCGTGCTCAGAAACGACAACCCCGTGAACAATCCAGCAGGGAGGCTTGAGAGTTGGTTATTGGCTAAAGTGATGGAACGCAGCGATGGCGCGTCATCAAAGATACCAACCGGTAGGTTCGTCAGTGCGTTGTTTGACAAGTTGAGCGTTGTCAAGGAGACCATATCCGCAAAATCACCTGTCTTCAGCGTCGTAAGAGATGTTCCAGAGAGATCAAGACCTGTTATCGTTGCAAGGTCTATCTCGGTCACAGTGCTGATGGCACGCGCACTTACAGCTGCGGCAATCGCTATTGCTACTTGTTCCGTGCGGCTGCTGACAGTGGATTGTGCAAGCACATAACCGAAATGATTACGCGGTAGTCTTGGCAACATGCCGATAGACACTTTTGCTGAAGTGCCAACCACGGTAAAGGCTGCACTATGACGGCTACCTTGTGGGATCACAACAGACGTTATTCTACCGCTAACACTCCCATCAGTGACGGTAATCGGGAGACGGATCGGGAAAGGTGCGCCAGTGGGTATTATAGCGCGATATACGTTATCACGGACCTGTTGTAATGACACGATCAACGGGAGTGGATCAACAACGTTTCCACTTAATCGGAGCGTAGTGAGTGCCCCCAAACCATCAAAAGTCCCTACGGGTAGACTGGAAAGTTGATTCCCATATAAATTGAGATCTGTAAGTGCGACAAGTCCAGAAAAATCACCTGTTTTCAGGGCAGAAATACCTTTGTTACGTAGATTCAGAGCTGTTATACTTGCGAGGTGTGTGGCGGTTACTTGGGTTGCATCATGCACAGTGGGGATCGCTTCAAGGATTGCATCACGCACTTGTGGCGTGCGTTCAACGACAGGAAAAACACCCGCAGCGAAAACGGTATCACTCACGTCAATCACGCTGATAATTACTGTGATTGTATCGGATAATGCTTCATCAGCGACAGTGAGGGTAACAGAATAGACTCGTTTGGTTTCATAGTCAAGTGGTGCTTTGGTCTTGAGCTGTCCTGTTGTGCTATCAATGGCAAATGCAGCTGCATCAACGCCACCGAGGGTCCACGTCAGTGTGTCATCTTTTGCATCTGTGGCAGTTATCGGTGCACCGATGTTCGTGCCTGCTGAGACGTTTTCAGCAACGGCACGGGTAGTGCTATCACCTTCAGCGAAAGTGGGTGCCGTGTTTGGTGTCTCCACCGGCACAACTTCTTGGACATCTGGAACTTTGACTACGGGGTCAGTGTTTATACCAGCAATAACTGTCAGGGGAAGTGTACCGGATTTCGTAAACGTGTATCCGTAATGATTGCGCGGTAAACTTGGCAGCGTGCCAATATCAACGGTGACTTTACCTATTGTGCCGGGGGTGCGTGTTACCACAAACAGACTACTCTCTGTGTTACCCTGAGAAATTGTGAGATCTGTCGCACCACTCGTGATACTCCCATTGGCAACAGTGATCGGTAAAACAACATCAAAAGTCGCTCCTGCGGGGACAACCGCTTTGAACTCACCTTCTGCCACCTTTTCTAACGATACAGTCAAAGGGAGTGGATCTACGGTGTTTCTCCCTAATCGGAGCGATGTGAGCGAGGTCAACCCTTCAAAAATACCATCGGGTAAACTGGAGAGTTGGTTGCCGTATAGGTTTAGAGAAGTCAGCCCTGTTAGTCCAGAAAAATCGCCTGATGCCAACGTCGTTATTTTTAATAAACGCAGGTTAAGACTCCTAATCGTTGACAGATGTTCCGCAGTCACATCGGCTGCAGAATCCACACCTGGTACTACAGCAACAATCTTATCACGCACCTGTGCCGTACGGTCAGCAACAGGCGTGACATCCGCATAACTTATAGCATAGAGGGCAAAAACACACAAAAGTAAAAATGGTACATACCATCTTCCACATATTCTATGAGACATTAATAATTCCTTCTTTTTTATCTGAGATTTTTTGAGAATTTAACATTTCTGGTTTAATTTCCATTTTTTACTTGGTTGAAATAATACCTGCTCCGATAATGTGAGACGTAGCAAATCGCCTAATGTTTAGCTTTTTCATATAGCAAGATCAACAGGTTGCATCTTTCACACACCTGAACCCGAGGCTACTCTCTGTATTCACAGGCGGGTAATTGTCTCGAGACGTTACTTGCATGAATAGAGCATCATCGTTCCATGCACCACCGCGCATAGGTCGCTCGGTTTCAATCTTTTCATAATTTTCTACGATTTCGGAGATACTCTCAGCACCTCTAATCGGATTATGTTTCGGTGAATAGTTATAAAACTGCGCGTGATAAGAATCCAGACACCATTCGTCTACGTTCCCCGCCATATCATATAGACCATATCCATTAGCAGGATAACGTCCTACCGGTGCTGTCCATTGGTATCCATCATCTACATCCATATTTGACCACTTGAAGTCTGTATTTTTATCTGCGAAATTACACTGTGTGCCATTCGGTTCCGTATCGCCCCACGGGTATTTATGACCTTCCAACCCGCCACGTGCTGCCTTCTCCCATTCTGCCTCCGTAGGTAAACGTTTCCCCACCCATTTTGCGTATGCCATCGCTGCATGCCAGCTCACAAAAATAACGGGATGATCTCCTATATTTTCTGGATAGGTGTTATGATGCAAATATGGTAAGTCCTTATCTGCGTAGCCTTGGTAGACACGATTCCTTCGCCACTGTGGGTTCGCATCTACAAACGTTTTATATGCCGCATTCGTCACTTGGTATATATCCATATAAAACGCATCAATATATACAGTGCGAAACTGCTGTAGATTATTTTTTTCCACAAGTGCGTTAACTCCCATTTGGAATTCACCTGCAGGAATTAGTGCCATCCCATCTAAAAAGGAAGCATCGTTGTTTGTCGGATTATTTTCTGCTGAATGTCTCATTGTCTTTTTATACCTCCCATTCCTTGTTGATTCGATTTCAAATATTTTGGTGCAGATGGCATCAGTTTTTCAAACGATCTGTCACATCCGATGTCGCACCATCACCAGTCAAACGTGTTGTATCGCCAACACCAGTCAAAAGTATACGGATTGAATCAAACCTATATGGGTGGACCTGTCCATTTTCAATCTTCATAATACCGACACCTTTGACAGCGTGACGTTGTTCATCAAAATGCGAAATAAAGGTAGCTCCCATGTAGCTTAGCGTTGAAGCAATCGAGTCACGGACAGCGACTGGATCGGTAGATTGTGCTGCCTCTATCGCCATCGCCAATAAGCGAACATTATCATACCCTGATGCAGCGACACCGTCCGGAGTGTCACCGAACTTCGTTTGATAGACTTGTATGAATTGTTTTGTGCTCGGATCTTCTGATTCATGGAAGTGTCTCCTTTTATTTTTAGAGTGCGGGGGTTTAGCGTCTCCCCGCAGGACGCTCCAACCTATAAACTATTGCTCTTAATCGATGCCCAACTTGTGGTCAATTTTCCTTGCGGGTCAACACCGAGGGCATCGGCTAACCCATGTTCCCGAATTGCATCGATCTGATCTAAAGTCAAATCCACATTGAAGACAGCGACCTCATCAAAGAGACCGAACATAAAGCTGTGAGATGCCAGAAAATTCCCCATGTTGACTTGTTGGACTTCACCGTTTGTGTTCATTTCTTTTTCAACACCCTCTTTGACTTGAAGCTTACCATCAACATAGAGGTCATGATCTTTCACGGCATTTGAACCTTCAGGAAAGACAACAGCACAATGATGCCACTCGCCATCACACACGTCGTCTGTCCCAAAATTATTCCCACCGTTGACCTCAACTCTCAAATTGCACTCGGCACCTCTTACGTTTGCTCGGATATAGTATTTTTGTCCTGGCGCATCTGGGCCCCATTTCACCCATGAATGTTCCCTTGTACCGCTTGCTTTAAACCAGAAAACAGTTGTTCTGGGTTCTGTGCCACCAATGCCAAAGTAACCTGTAGCAATTACATTGTCGTTTACGCCATCATATTCCAAGCCAGTTCCAAATTTACCTTTGACGTATGTGGCACCAATTATGGCACCATCCCGACCATTCCCAGAGAAATCTTTAGCAACATCGCCTTCTCCTTCGTCAAAAAGATAGGCGAACTCAATCGTGTCTTTATCAATCGCGGCAGCCTGGACAAGACCCGTGATTGACACAGTGAAAATGATAGCAGTAATAAAAACTACTATTATGTTTTGACTTTGAAATTTCATTTTTTTCTCCAATGAATCGGTTCCAACAACACGTTATAACCGATTCGTTTTAGGTTGTGTATAAGATAAGTCTATAGCTCTATATCGGATGGGATATTGGACGAACCAATATCGTTGTTATCTCTGATAGTAATGTAATAGGTTATAATACGACAATTATTAGTTTTAATCCAATTAAATTTTTATAGTCGTTTATGACTTTCATAATAACGTATTTTCCGAGACAAATTGTGTCCATGAAGATTGCTTATTGCAAGAAAACCTACTTTTCCAATACCGCAACAGATCTTCAACATTGAAACATTGACTGAAAGTAGGATTTTTGATATTATTTACTCTAAAATTATGTAAAAGGACGACGTTTGCGAACATCTACATGCCATGACAACCAACGTTCTACAAGATATTATCTCACGTTGCCACCAGCGACATGAGAAACCACTTAAACAACGGCAGTCGATCGTTGCACCGCTGCTCTACAAAAGGTTTCCTTACCATTCCACAGTCTTTTGTGCACACAAATACCCTGTGATGCTTCGAGACTTGGAAGCGGCAGATGTTTCCTTTATGCCGATAGGGCAGTTCCCTGGCAATGACCGACCCCCGAGATCTTTTGGGGGTGAACGGTTCTTGAAACGCCAACAGGCGACAGACTGGGAAACCCTCCGATGGCACAAGTCGTGGGGAATCCAAATATATACAGGTATCCCCTCAGCACGCGATGGCGCATCCTGGCACGACATCAACTTTAAATATGAAGTACTCTGCGCCGCACCTGATACTGTTGTTGCCTGCGTTCAAGCACTTGTTGATGCTGTCGCCAACCCATTGTTGACTATTTCAAAGTCTGGGGGGTTGCGCTTTTCTTGCAGAATACCTGGGTATCTGCACCCAAACACTAAGCAGGCACGACTGTATGTCTATAAAGGGACACCGACAGCAGAGAATCCTCACCAACACGACACGTATCTTGAAATTGTGGGTGAGAAAGGTTATGGCTGCTGGGATGCGCGCTATGAAATTCTGATGGGAGACCTATTAGATCCGCCTATAATTTCCAAAGAGGTGCTTTTTCCATCTATTGATGTCCTTCGTGCTGCACTCCACAAACCGATTCCGCAAAGCATCCAAGACGATGATAGCATTCTTGACGCACGATACTCTCTCGGATCGGGTAAACTTGACCTCGCTAAAGAGGCATTCTTAAAGCGCGGGTTTTCTTATGTCAAACAAGAGGATGGATTTCATTATTGGAACCGACGAGATGGTACGGTTGACACACAAGTATCGTTGTGGAAGAACGAAGGGGGTGTGTGGATATCCGCATCAACGCCTGATACTGGACTACCCGTAGAGGCAACGCTCATTACAGATGTTTGGAACGATATCGGTATCCTGCCACCACTCCCCAAGACGAGGCTGCCTATAGACGATAAAGTCCTCACCGTACGAGCTGGGAAACTCAGTCCGCTGGCAATAAAACGGACGCCTCCTGTGTTAGACAAGTTAAAACCTACCAAAAAGATTGATGAAACACGCGTAGAATTTAGAGTTCAGGTGCAGCGTGCTCTCAATAATAGGGTTAGTGCTCTTAGATTCATCCCCGATGCAGACCCAGAGAAAGAAGATAAAGTAGAAGCCATGCTGCGTAATAGTGGAACAATATGTTTAAATGTGCAAGATGCTGAGATTACAAGTGTAAAATATCATAAGAATCACCGATTGTTTTTGGACCCGCAATACGAAAAAAGAGCGGAACAAATTCTCGAACAGCTTGATGGAACACAGCAGCTTTGTATCATCAATGACATAAGAGAAGATAAACTGTTTCTTAGATGCAAACTATCAAAAACTACATTGGAAAAATGGATTGTCAACTGGAAAGGTCATGCCTTAGGAAACTTTGCCACAGCTCTACTGAATGCAACTAAAATCAGAGATAAATCTCATGACAATTCTATCAGACGACTTCGGACAGTGATACAGACATATAAATGGCAGGAAGAAGAAATCATCCGACAGATGTGTCACGTTGTTGAGAACAATCAAGCGTTACCACCAGTTTATTCGAATCCAAACTGGACGTTATGGCATCAACTCAAACGATTCTTTGCCTATTACACAAGAGATGCTGATGCCCCGATGCGATGGGTGGACAAAGTACTTCGATTCTGGGTGCCGCCGGTGCTGCATCCAAACATCAGACATCTTTTGGTCACCTCTCCGACTCTCTACGACGAACATCTACGGCGAGCGATCTTGGATGGGGAAACTGAGATCCTTCCCACCCAACCGACAGCGTGGATTCCAGGAAACTGTGTTTTTCAGATTCGTACCAGTATTTATTCTCGGAAGACAATTTTAGACCTCTACAACACTTGGGACGTTTTTGGACTGTCTGAAACTGGTCAGCACATTCTTTCCAAGATCCAAAGTGAAATCGAAAGGGATCCGAATGTTAAGCATGGCATTATAACCCACGTTCACACAATTGGATATTTGGATAATATAGCGAAAAATGAGAATGTCTGTTTCCTGACAGATTTCCGAAATAGTGAGGGATTGGAAACCGCTTTTCAAGAGGCACAGATCATCTGGATAGTTGGCTTGCCGGAAATAGTGCCTCACGTCATTTCAAAGCGCACTCAGATTCTGTTTGGAAACGACGAGGAACCTCTCTCCTATAACACGGAACTTAAGTCTTACCGTTACAAAGACGAACGCGTCCAGAGCATTTATGAAAAGGCTATCGTCCATATATTCACCCAGATTATAGAAATGGCTCAACTAAACCGTTTGGAAAACAAGACAGTTATGTTGATAACAGGTTTGCGAATTCCTGAGATCACCGATAGACCCGAAACGCTCCTTTTTGACTGGGAAGATCTTGAGGTTGCCGGTGGATTAGACAAGCTTGCCGAGGTAATAGCGACACGCGAACGTTTTGAGACAGAACGCGAAAATCTGACACCTGAATCCAGCAGAAAAGAGGTAGAAAGGGTTTTGGGATGCTCCACAAGACAGGCACAACGTGTGTTGCAAAAACTAAGAGGCGGTAAAAGGGCGCGGGTCCCCTTCCGTGAACAAATCATCGCACTTCTCGCTGATGGAGAGAAAAAAACACCTGAAATCGTTGAGGCAATTCAAGGACATCCAAAAGCAATAAATACAGAACTCACCCGCCTCGTAAAAAACGGTGAAATTGTAAAGGTCAAACGAGGTCTGTATACACTCCCGAATTGTCAAAAACGGGAAATTTGAACGCTTGAATAGTATTTATTTAAGTAACACGGAATCTCCTTCCATAGCAACCCTATCATCGTGAGAATTGCTAAAGTTTTTTTCCAATTCGCAACTAACATTTTTATAAGTAGTTCCTTATTTTTTCACGCGAGTTTAGTCAAAAAATTGTAACATTCCATTTTTGACAATCAATATATTCGGTTCATAAACAGCATCGCCATCAATATTAAAAGACAACTTTCCTAAAATGGTATCAAGTTCACTGATATTTGCGAGTGCATCGCGTATTGAATGTGCATCTGTCGCAGCAGCGTTTTTCAATGCTTCTGCGAAAACATAGACACATGCATAAGATACCGCAGCGAAAGCATTTGGCGTTGTGCCGTAAGTTGCTTCATACCTTTCAACAAACGCCCGGTTCCCCGGTGTTTCATCGGTGCTGAGCCAACCTGTGAAAGTCAATGCACCTTCTGCGGCAGCACCTGCTGCTTCTACTTCTGCATCGGTGAGAGAACTGATAAGAATAGGCACAGTGATACCGAGTTCTCGTGCTTGGATCAAGATTAGGGGTTTTTCCGGTGGCAATGCTGACACAAAGATCGCATCCGGGTTCAACGCTTTTATATGATTCAATTGCGTTGTGAAATCTGTCGTGCCAGTTGTGTAGGTTTGTGTGTCAAGTACTTCAACATCGTTGTTCAAAAATGCCTCTTGTAATGCCAAGTCTCGGTCGGTAGAAAACAGATCTGTTTCATCATAAAGAGTCGCGACACGTTGATACCCCATTTTTCTTTTTGTAATCTCAACGCTTCTGGGAATGACAATATCTGTTGTCAGTGCAACCCGAAAGATGAAATCGCCTATGGAAGTAAGTCCTCTTGCACCAGCTGTCGCACTGATAGCAACGACCCCACTGTCTTGGGCGACGGGAAACGCAGCTTCCGCTGAACTTGATGAAGCGGGTCCCAGAATGACAGACACACCGTCTTCGTAAATCAGTTCCTCAAAGGCAGCAATAGCCCCTTCCGCAGTGCTTTGATCGTCTTCCGTGATGTATCTAATACCTAAATCCCCAAGTTCACTAAAAGCTAAATCAAACCCTGTTTTCATAATCTCACCGATCTCGGCTAAATGTCCCGACAATGGTATAACCAGTCCAACGTTGATCGTTTCTGGTGCAGGGGGTTTGTGCTCATCCATCGGAACTATAGAATCACTCGAATCCATATCACCCGGTTCATCAGTAGGTTCCGTAAATGGTCCGATAGGTTCCGTAACAAACGACAATACCTCTTCACCAAAATCGTTTGCGATATGCACTAAATCCAATATGTTTATCTCACCATCGGCATTGACATCCGAACTACGATTTGCGTCTGTCACAGTTACGCCGAAACTTGCAGCAGCACGCGTCAAATCCAAGATATTCACCACACCATCCGCATTGACATCACTTGCAAGTTTTCTGAGAGTTGCCACATTATTCACAAGTGTCGCATGTAATTCCTCATCATCCGGACCAAAGAGGCTTATCCCGACTAAATATATGACCATCGGTGTATCGGGATTGAGCACATCAAACGAGACAGATGCAAGCGTGCCACTACCATCTGAAGATGTAAGCGTTCCATCTGAAGCAAGCGGTGCTGAACTCAAAATACTTAAGCCTTGAAACTTAAAATCAGCAGGATCAACATCGGCGTCTACGTCTGGCATCATTCTAAATGATGCGGGATCTGGGAATTTAAAAAAGAATTGTGATAATGAGAGTGTCTGTGCTTCTTCACCTACTCCAAAAAGAACAGTTTGCCCTATGGTAGTTGTTTCGCCAATGCTGAGTTTGAGTTCGTAGGTACCAATGGCACCCAACACAGGATGGATAAAGATACCGTCGGTAGGGAGATAATCTCCTTGTGTCGTGTCAACATATTCCAAAACAGTTGGATCATAGACCAGAAACAGATTATAGCCAGCGACCCCTTTCCCATCTGTCAGGTGAATATCAACTTCTATTTTGTCTAAAACTTCTATTTTGTGTAAGTCCACATTGACATTGTTCAGGGATACCCGCATTTCAGAATAACCGAGTGACACCAAGCCTAATAACAAAATGACTGTAAATAAGTAAAAAAATGTTTTTTTCATGAAAATTGTTTCCTTTGTAATGTATTGATATTTCATATTATCTTCAACAATATTGAGGGTTTTCGGTAAAATAATGAGACAGAGTTCCCTCGTACCGCTCTTGCCTCATTGCCTATTCAGTATTTAAGTAGTATAACAACTGTCTAAAAAAGTGTCAAGCAAATTACAATATTTTTCTTGACACATATAAAAAAGCAGACTATGCTAAAAGTAAACCTATACACCCATCAGGAGGAAACTCACATGAATTGCCCAAGATGTCAACACCCACACTTCGTCAAAAATGGACGCGTCAACGATAAACAAAGGTATAAATGTAAAGATTGCAACTATCAGTGGACAGAAAACCACACATACCGGGGAAGACCCCTTGCTGAGAAAGCACTTGCAGTTTTTCTCTATTGCCATGGACTTTCTATGAACGCCATCGCAAAAATGCTTCAAGCCTCCCCTTCCACTATCCTTGAATGGATAAGAAAATTCGGTGCTGAACATGCGAAACCCCCTGAACCCCAGGAAACCGATACTGTCGTGCTTGAACTTGATGAGATGTGGCACTATTTGAAAAAAAAAAGCAGAAACTCTGGATATGGAAAGCTTTGTGTCGTGATACTGGAGAACTTATTGCCTGGGAGTGTGGTGATCGGGATAAAGCGACATTGAAGAAACTAATGACTCGTTTGGAAAAATGGGATGTGAAGGTTTATTATACGGATAACTATCAGGTTTATGAATCGGTTCTGCCCAAAGATAAGTTAGTTCAGGACAAAGCAGAAACGCACGGTATTGAACGCAACAATTGTTTGATGCGGCATTGGTTTGGGCGTTTTAAGCGCAAGTCTATTATCGTTTCGAAGAGTGTGGAAATGGTAAATCTAACGATCGCCTTATTTGCGAGATTTCGCATCAATGGGTACGTTTATGACATCTTAAAAATCGGGAAAACCGAACTTGGTATCATTATTTAAGAGAAAACCCTCACAATATTAACATTTATGACCAAGGTTTTCAATGAAAAATCAGCCAAAAATGAATAAAAAATCAGTAAAGAATAAACTTGCAATTAGCATCGGGTTTTGGTAAAATATTAATGAGAACTTTTCATATCAGGAGGATAAAACCGAAATGGATATTAGAATAGAGTACTGCACTTCCTGAAACTATAAACCCCGGGCAGCCAGTTTGGCAGAAGCCTTAGAAGAGAAATATAGTAGCCAGGTTGAAAAGGTGAAACTTGTAGAAAGCAGTGGTGGTGCTTTTGAAGTATTCCTCAATGATGAACTTCTTTACTCAAAATTGGAAACTCGTCAGTTTCCTTCAACGGAACAGATTACCGCTGCTATTGATAGCGTATAACAGATTGACTGGGTATAGTAACTCTACTATACCCATCTTTCTTGTTGTATATTCCCAATCCTATACTGTATACCTATTTATAGGAAAAGAACCCACATTGGATTTTCACCCACGTCATATCTTTCCAAAGGTTCAAGGACTCCGCTTTCACGATTGATTCGGTATGTAGCAAGTTTACCCGAGCCTTGTCCACCAGCGAATAGATAGTTTCCTGTGTCGTCAATGTTGAATACGCGCGGTGTCGGTTCTGTTGGTTGGTGTCCTATACTTGCTAATTCTCCGCTTGTTTTGTCAATTGAGAACATTGCTATGCTGTCGTGTCCTCGATTTGTGACATAAACGAATTCACCTTGCGGGTCAATGTGTATCTGTGCACAGGTGTTCTTTTCATCAAAATCTGCTGGTAACGTAGAAAGGGTTTGAACGTGCCACAGGAGACCTGGTGCATCGTGTACGGTGTAGTTCGGTACACCAGACTTTGAGACTTCGGCTTCCGGATCTCCTATTTGTAGGCTGTATGTTGAGACACTTGACCCATTTTCGTTTGAGAAATAGAAGATAGGTCTATCTGGATGTTCACAGTAGTGCCGTGGACCTTTTGGCTCATCTGGATTTAGATTTCCAAAGAAGTTTTCAGATAGCAAACCTGTTTCAGGATCAAAGTGAAACTGGTAAATTGCGTTCCTGGGTACTGTATGTGGAACAAAAGCAAAGCGATTAGATTTATCCGTTTCGATGTAATGTGCGTGGGGTGCTGTTTCAATCGTCTGTATCGGTTCTCCTTGGACAGTTTTGTCATCTGCGATAGAATGCACAGTCACTTTACCAGCACCGTAATAAGCGGAGAGTAGAAAACGTCCAGTTTTATCAGTTGCGATGTAGCAGGTATCCGCATCCAGTTGCGTAGTTCTCAGTAGTGTCAACTGTTTGCTGTTTTGATTGATACTAAAAGTAGCGATTTCACGACTGGATCGTAGTCCAGCATAGAGGTAGTTTCCACAGGGTGAAAGCGTTAACGGACCGGGTGATCCGCTGACATTTACGTTTTCTTGAAATGTAATAGTACCATCTGATACATCATAAGTATAAATTGCTATCCTTTTTTCACCAGCGATAGAAAGATAAACGTGTGTTTGCATATTGTTTCCTCAGAATAGTATTGTGATTAGAATTTGAAAGGAGAACTATGACACTTGAAAAGTTTCAAAAACAGATTGAAGACATTTATTTTACCCGCGATTTTGCTCGTGGAATTCCGTTGACATTCACGTGGTTCGTTGAAGAAGTAGGGGAATTAGCAAAGGAAATACGGAAACACCCCCAGGATACGCAACGTCTTCGCGAAGAATTTGCTGATGTTCTGGCGTGGTTGTCTACTTTAGCAAGCCTTCTCAACATATCCTTAGAAGATGCAGCTGAAATTTATGCTGATGGTTGTCCTAAGTGTCATGCAACCCCATGTAAGTGTTGAAAAAACCCTTGATATTGTATTCATCTCATTATATTTTTCTTCGTCCCAGACAAAGCCTATATCCATTCGGTGCACTCCATACGTCTACTTAGTTTTTATTCAGAAAACGTTTGAAGTTTCCACCGAATAGGTTGCTGACATCTCGTTGGATCTCTGATGCGGTAAGAGTCCAACCAACGTCAATGAGTGTGTTGTATTTTTCGATCAGGACATCCGTAATAATCTGTCGGGAATGTTTCCACTTATATATGAGCTGGTCAAGTATTCTGGCATCTGAATGTTGCGGTATGACACTTAGTCCGAGTAGCTCAATCCGTTCACGCGTTATCTCTTCAATGATGCTCGGGTTGTTCATAAACCACCAACACCCAAAGATCATGAGGTTCTTGAATTTTCGTGCTATGACACACAGTTCGTGTTGGTTTTCACGTGAGAGCAGTGTGACAAGGAATTTGTTGTCTTGGTGTTCACGCAGCAGTGTTTCCAGACTGGATAGGTCTGCCTTTCCTGTGCCATCCCCCGCCATTCTGAGATGTGGGTTTACTGCGCGTTTGACACCGATCATGAGTGCAAATGGGACATTATACGCACGCGACACAGGTAGGATGCAGTGATCAAATAATCTGCCGAGGACAGAGTCTTCAGGATACTGAAAGTCTGGTGGTAGTGAAACAGCCATGTATTTTGGATTCATACGTTGGATCCAGGTCTCTAAGAACCTTCTGACTTCTCTATATCCTTTATCCGTTGAAAGGGTTAAATCTACATCATATCCGAGTGCACGAAGATGTTCATAAGCAATATCATCGTAACTATTGATGAGCACATCCATGCGAAGTGCAGCCTCAAATCTTGTATCGCCTATATCTCCTGTTTCCCATACAGGTTCCTCTATAGGGTCAAAAGGATCATTTGTCATAATAACATGAGAGACATTGGCATTTTTAAAGACTGTGTCAATGAAATCCTCAACGGGTGTATCAGCAAAGTATTGTCGGTACTCCTGAAGGTTTCTGGAGTCTACATCCAACCCTAATGCGTTCAGTGTTGTTACGACGCCACGACATGCCTCACTGATCGGTGAATTATCAATAAAAAGTGTTTTCCAAATTAGGTCTGCTTGTTCTGTTTTTGTCATGTGCCAGAAGTGATCGTAAGTGATGTCTGACTTACGGAATAGTTCTGCGATGAGATAGTGATAGGTTAGGAGTTCGTCAATACCCCACAATAGTAGTTCACCGAATGGCGGACTAAATAGATGTGTGTGGATATCGTAAATACGCTGGGATTGAACAGTTTCTGAGACAGCAGTTTTTAATTGATCAGTAGTTTCAATCTTTATCGGTGCATCATTCATGTTCGGTCTCCGGTTTTATTTTACTTTGGATAAAACTGACGATGTGTTCGGATGGATGTTTTCCAAATCTGATATAAATACCACGGAAGTTTTCAAGACGCGACGGTTTCGTGAAAGGACTTAACAGGACTCCGTTCTTGTCAACATAGTAACTTCTATATGTAGACCAGGCACGTTCAAGTTTGTAGCAACAGGTGGTTACGATGAGATTATCTGTTCTGCAGTGGTAATGAAATGGCAAAAAATACTTGTAAAGCGGTGCAATGAGCAGAAGCGCGGAAAACAGCAGAACGGGTATGGATTTATATCCAACATAGATTATCGTAAGGAGTGAAAATAGAAAGAGCATTAACAGGACTGTTTTTTTCCAACTCTCAACAAACGGATGCACACGCCACGTAATTTCATCCACGTGTGTCTGCTGTGCATCCGTTGTAGGAACGTCAGTCTCTTCAAATGGCTGTTGCTTATTTTTCATCTACTGCTTATGCACTTACTACTCAGTTTCTACTTCAGGAGCGATCTCCCCTTTTGCGTTATCTTCGTTAGTAGATTCTTGTGTGTCCTGACTATTTTCCTCAGTAGGTGTCCCGTTTGCTTTGGTATCTTCCGCTGTGTTTTCAGTTCCTTCGTCTGAGGCTCCTCTATCTTCAGTTTCTTGAACCTGTTTTGTACCATCTTCAGGTGCGATCCTATGATCCTGCCTTTCCCCATAGAATCTCATCAGAAAAAGTGAGATGACCATAAATCCGATTGCGACCCAAGTCGTGAGTTTGCTGAGAAATGTTGCGGCACCATGACCGCCGAGAACAGATTGCATTTCGGATGCGCCGAATGCGCTTGATGATAGTCCTTCTCCTTTGCTATCCTGTAGCAAGATTATGAGCGTGAGGACAATACAGACTGGAACGAAGATTATGATTGCTATAGTTACGAATATTCCCATTTTTATACCTCTTTGAAATTACTTAAGCTCAGAAAAAATATTCATTTTGAACTTTTGACGATTTGTGCAAAGGACTCCGCTTGCAAACTTGCCCCACCGACAAGCGCACCATCAACATCAGACTGTGACATGAGTTCTGCAGCGTTATCAGGATTGACACTGCCCCCGTATTGAATACGGACCTGGTTTGCAATTTCATCTGTGTATGCTTCGCTGATTAACTGCCGAATATAAGCGTGAACTTCTTGTGCCTGTTTAGGTGTAGCCGTTTTTCCTGTACCTATTGCCCAAACCGGTTCATAAGCGATGACACAAGACAACATCTGTTCAACTGAAAGGTCTTTGATTCCTCCTGAAACATGGTCTTCAATGATTTTTTCTGTGTTTCCCGCTTCGCGATCTTCTAATTGTTCACCGACGCAGATGATAGGTTTCAGTTCAGTGCTTAATGCAGCTTTTGTCTTTAGATTTACACTCTCATTTGTTTCGGCGAAGAATTGCCGTCTTTCTGAATGACCGATGATGACATATTCACATCCAACGTCCTTTAGCATCGTTGGTGAGATTTCACCTGTGAAAGCACCGCTGTTTTCCCAATATACATCCTGTGCGGCAAGGCAGATGTTGCTTTCTTGAATAACGTCATATACTGCAGCAAGTGCTGTAAAAGTCGGTGCTACGATTATGTCAACGTCTGTCGTGTCAACAACTGAACGTTTTATACCTTTAGTGAGTTCTATTGCCTCCGAGATCGTATTGTTGAGTTTCCAATTTCCTGCGATGATAGGTGTTCGCATAGTTTGTCTCACTTATAGGACGCGTGCTGCGAGTTCAACGAGACGATTAGAATAACCCCACTCGTTATCGTACCATGAGAGTACTTTGACCAATCCATCTTCAATCACTTTTGTGAAAGGCGCGTCAAGGACAGATGAGAGTTTATTTCCGTTGAAATCAGCAGAAACGAGGTCCAACTCAGAATATCCTAAAATACCCTTTAGCGAGTTTTCAGCTGCTTCTTTCAGTATTGCGTTAACAGCCTCAGCACTCGGTTTTTTATTGAGTTCTACGGTGAGGTCAACAACAGACACGTTTGGGGTTGGCACCCGGATGGCAAATCCATCAAGTTTTCCATTCAATTCTGGTAGCACTTTACCGACAGCTACTGCAGCTCCTGTTGTTGTGGGTATCATTGACAGTGTAGCTGCGCGTGCTCTTCGCATATCTTTATGTGGAAAATCGTGTACGCGTTGATCCCCCGTATATGCGTGAATAGTCGTCATCAATCCACTTTCAACTTCAAATGATTCATGCAGGACTTTGGCGACAGGCGCGAGACAGTTTGTTGTACAGGACGCGTTTGATATGATGTGATGTTTTTCTTTTTCGTACATGTCATCATTTACGCCGATAACTATTGTGATGTCTTCCTCTTTTGCAGGAGCTGAAATAAGGACTTTCTTTGCGCCGCCAGCAGTGATGTGTTTTTCAGCGTCTTCTCTTGTGGTGAAAAATCCTGTAGATTCAATAACGACATCAACACCTAAGTCTGACCAGGGTAGGTCTGCTGGGTCGCGTTCGGAGAAAGTTTGTATGGCGTTCCCATTAACAACCAATCCATTTTCAGTGGCGTTAATACTATCTGACAGTATACCGTGTACGGAGTCATACTGTAGAAGATGTGCAAGTGTCTCAGGATCTGTCAAGTCGTTAATTGCAACGAATTCTATATCTAATTCAGGATTTTGTAACGCTGCACGAAATGCGTTCCTCCCTATTCTTCCAAAACCGTTAATACCTACTTTTGTTGACATAATACAGATTAAATCCCCTAATATCTTTGCTCATGTGAGCTTTATTGCATTCACGTTCCCTCCCTCTCCAAAGATGAATTCCTACAGTACTAAAATTGGGAGGTACAATACCTACTTGGCTACCATCATTCGTCTTTTTGATTGATTGCTTTAATTACGATGGAGACCTTTTAGGAAGTTGAACATATTACTCTATTGCTATTCAATATTTCTCTTAATTATACCTTATATTAGTGTTAATTGCAAGTATCTTGTGCTATATGGATGAAAGATGGGAAGGGTGGAAGATGGGAGGGGTGGAAGGATGGAAGGATGGAAGGATGGGAAGGATGGAAGATGGGAAGGGTGGAAGGATGGAAGGATGGAAGGGTGGAAGGGTGGAAGGATGGAAGGGTGGAAGGATGGAAGGGTGGAAGGGTGGAAGGGTGGGAGGATGGAAGGATGGAAGGGTGGAAGGGTGGAAGGATGGAAGGGTGGAAGGGGGAGGGGTTTTCTGTTGTCTGAACCAGGATTCTCCAAATCAACGGTATGAATGCCATTATGAAGATTAAATAAATAATCAGGTAATTCTACTGATATGCCTCATCGTAGGAGTAAGGTTTCGTAGGGGCGGGGTTTCCCCGCCCGCGTATTACTCAATTAATAACTTAATCTTCATTTAGGCATTCCCTGGATTTCAAGATCACCAGGATAAGAACGTGTCAACAACAATAAACCAAGCACCAGCGGTGCGAAAGGTGTATAGAACTTGTCAACAACAATATATGGATATCCTCACGCCAGATGAAGTTAAAATAATACTTTAGGTAATTCAGCGAGGTTAGGAAACCTCGCCAGCAGGGGAGTGAACCTGCATCATGTGAACAGACAATTACCGAATTAATTATTTGATCTTCATGAGGCGTGATATGTCTATAGAAATATGTTGTGGGTATTCTTGCACTCCAGCGGCGTGCTATGTCTATAGAAATATGTTGTGGGTATTCTTGCACTCCAGCGGCGTGCTATGTCTATAGAATCAGATAGAAGCCACAACAAGTGCCAAGTCTCCCTAATCCGTGTTAATCGCACAAATCCTTGTCTATAGACATATTGCACCGCTGGAGCAAGGACCATTTCAGCGATCCTTTTTTACGATTTTACGGTCATAAGTTTCAGATTTGTGCTAAAATATGGCATTAGGTAGTTCATCTCTCATAAGATGGACATTAGTCTCTGCTAAAGGTGGTGTATCAATGCGTAAAATTGAAAATGTTGATGTCTTTATGACTGCTGTTGGTATGAAGGATGTGTTTACGATCGGCACGGGGTTTGTTGGGGATCCTGATTCTGAAGGAGAACATGTATTTGTTAAGATCACAACGGATGATGGTTATGTTGGTTGGGGAGAACAACGCGCCCTTCCATCCTGGAGCTACGAAACGCTTGAATCTATCATGTCAACAATAGCTTTTCATATTACCCCTGTTATTATTGGAAAAGATCCGCTATATAGGAATGAATTGGATAGATCCATCTATAATGCATTAAAACCCGCAGTCAGTAATGGTCATCCATTTGCAAAAGCAGCTGTAGATATGGCACTATATGATCTATGTGGTCATATTTTAAATGTGCCTTTACATATCCTTTTGGGTGGAAAACGGCATGATAAACTTCCCTTGTGTTATGCATTGAGTATTGACACGCCAGAAATCATGGGATTGAAAGCAGAAGCACTGTCTCCATGTAAATGTTTCAAAGTGAAAGTCGGTGGTGATCCTGAGGCGGATGCACTGAGATTGCGTGCTGTTCATGAAGCTGTTCCAGATGCCAAACTGTGGATAGATGCGAATCAATCTTATACCCCAACTAACGCAGTCGCTTTGCTCAAGCGAGTTGACGATATAAATGAAATATACTGTTTGGAACAACCGGTAGCAAGTCAAGACTGGTTCGGGATGAAACATGTAAGAGAGAAGGTGTCTTTACCGATTGCGATAGATGAGGGGTGTTTTTCGCATTATGATCTCGGTAAAATATGTCGTCTTGAATGTGCGGATGCTGTTGTATTGAAAATTTGTAAGTCGGGTGGACTTGGTGGATGTATAAAGAGTGCAAGTGTTGCTGAAGCAAATGGTATTGAACTTCTTGGAAGTGGTTTGACAGAGGCGGGGGTAGGCTTTATTGCCAGTGTCCATCTTTTTTCTACTATGGATTTAGTGCTTCCACCAGAATTAAATGCACCTGCATTTTTGCAGACTTTGGCAGCGAGCGGTATTGAAATTGAAGACAATGTTGTTACTGTACCGGATGGTCCTGGTCTCGGTATTGAACCGGATGAAGATTATATTAGAGAACATGCGTTGCCCTGATTTTAGTTGCAATTATTATCTCGACTAAAACCGATGCGAGAAGGACAACAGCGCAGACCAGATAAGGACTCTGCATACCAAATTCTGAATCAGCTGCGATGCCACATATAAATGGTCCTAATAAACTTCCGAAACCTAATACCGCTTCATGCCACCCACTCTTGTTGCCTTTGTCAGTATGTTGATCTAAACCGTAGTAGAGACTGCCAAAATATGGGAATGCAACAGATATACCGATTATGATAAATGCGATGAACCATAAGAATATGTGCTGAACGTTCCATAATACGATAAAACTAAGTATCGCTAATACTTGCGTTATTAATAATGGACCCAAGCGATAGTGCCACCTTGTGGAATACCCTGTTCCGAGAAATAAGAAAGTTAGGGTCTGAAAACTCCCGAGTGTTAACATGAGGTTACCGTAAACGACAGTAGGTATCCCCATCTCCTTTGTGAGTTTCGGTGTCAGCCATCGTAGTACAGCCAATGCGAAATAGGATGCGAAATTTGCACAACGTGCTATATTTAGATATCGTCTTCTAACTTCAGGTGGTGGGAACAGTGTCTGCGTTGATTGTGGCAGTTCTGTTTTGACTCGTGCTTTTGAGGCGTTAAATAGCAAGACCACTGTCATCATGCCAACGCCACAAGCGAGATAAAAAGGTTTAAAAGGGGCATCATCTTGATAAAGATAACCAGAGACGGTAGGTCCCATCGTTATGCCTATACTCCAGAACAGATTGAAAAGCATCACCCTGTGCAGTAAAGTACCTTCACCTTCTCGTTCTGCAAGCCAAGCTTCATAGGTGGGCCAAAAGAGTGCGATACTAATGCCTAAAAGTGGGAAAATCAGTAATAGATGTATTTTCTTATAGCAGAGAGGCATGACAATACTCACAATGCTGATTAGAATACATCCAGCAATGAGCATTTGACTGCGATTAATGCTATCGGAGAGTTTTCCAAGCGGTATTGCCAGGAAGGCATAAGATGCTGTGACGATTGCCACGAGTATACCTAAGAACGTTGAGGAGAGGTTCAGGTAACTACTATAAAAGGAGGAATTCGTTAGGATGCTACTAAAGGAGAAATCGATTAAGAGTGCGGGGAAATAGACGAGGAGAATTCTGATGGGTTTCAAGTGCATCTATGGCATGACGTAATGTGTTGTTTGAGATGTGAGTGTTGTTAAGTTTAGGGATCCACAATTTTTACATCTACTGTATGGTATCCAATTGTATCAACGGGTTCAACTTTGAGTCCGAATTCTTCTTGTGTGACACCAGTGTTTGTTGTAGCTCTTGCGTAAATCTCAGCATTCCCTTTTTTGTTTGGTATTTTCCAGTTCCACTTCCAGAGCACCCATGCTAAGGGTGTATCTTTTGCCCATATTTCGGCTTCGTGCCATGATTCTCCGTAGTCAACACTGACTTCAACTTTTTTTATTCCGCCGTGATGTCCTGCATCAAAAGCTGCGCCGCTGACAGTGAGAATTGAACCTGCGACGACCTCTTCATCGGTGCTTGGTGTGCCTATGACTGTAGCAAGTTTAACGTTGGCGATAGGGTCCCATCCGCGTTTTTCCCAATACCCTTCGTGTTCTGTTGCTAACTGTATATTGGCTATCCACTTCGGGTTTTTTGTTCCGTAATGTCCGGGGTTAAGCAATCGGACAGGAAACCCGTGTTCAACAGGCAGTGTTTTTTGATTCATTTGGTATGCGAGTATAGTATTCTCATTTAGTGCATCTTCTATTGGAATGGCAGTATGGTATCCATCAGCACATTGGAAAACTGCGACTTTTGCGTCTTTCTTTATGCCCGTTTTCTGGAGCAGGTCCCGCAACCTGACACCTTTCCATTTTGCATTTCCCATCTGTTCTGTCCCGATAGGATCACCAATACATTTTAACGTACGCACAGTTTCAACAGGTTCCATTGCTTTAATTTCATCATACTTGAACGGTTTAAGAGGATTTTCTACCAATCCTGATATAACCAACCGCCAATTTGCAGCATCAATCTTTACGGGGTCTCCTATCTGAAGGATATAGAATTCCTCGTTAGGCGTAATCAATGTTTGTGGTTTCAGGAGTGTGGGGATTTCGTCATTTTGGGCTTGCAGATTTAGGGGACAAATCATGCCAGCTGCACTAATTGCGCTTAATTTTATAAAAGTTCTGCGTTTCATTTTATCTCCTACGTTTTGAGTCTGCTTTTGATGCACGCATGTGCATGGTAATCTTTATTACTCCCCTTATCATTATGAGTGTCCCGAAGATGAGAAGTAGTGGTAATCCGGTTTTCCACTTTAAGAAGAAGTATACAACAGCACTGATTGACATCAAGATGATGAGAATATTGAGTATTGTTGTGTTTTCATACCATTTCTGCATAGTTTTTTTTAAGTCATGTAAATAAACGGCACTCGGAGTGTGCCTACTACCTTTAAGAACGGCACTCGGAGTGTGTCTACTACCTTTAAGAACGGCACTCGGAGTGTGCCTACTACCTTTAAGAACGGCACTCGGAGTGTGCCTACTACTTTTAAGAACGGCACTCGGAGTGTGTCTACTACCTTTAAGAACGGCACTCGGAGTGTGCCTACTACCTTTAAGAACGGCACTCGGAGTGTGCCTACTACCTTTAAGAACGGCACTCGGAGTGTGCCTACTACCTTTAAGAACGGCACTCGGAGTGTGTCTACTACCTTTAAGAACGGCACTCGGAGTGTGTCTACTACCTTTAAGAACGGCACTCGGAGTGTGCCTACTACTTTTAAGAGACTGTTTTACATCGGTGTTATTTTTGCATACCTCTCATTTTTAATAATAGCATTTCTGTGGAATTATTTCAATTGAAAATTGAAGAAGGGTGTGTAAACTTTTTGTCACTAGTGGATAGTCCAGACTAAATAAGTATGTCGGGTAGAGGAACGAAACCCATAAATCAACGATGTGAATGCGCGTATGGCATTCATCCAAATCAACGCAGAATGCGCGTTTAGCATTCTGCGGGTGTCAACTTAAGATATCTTAGAATCTCTGATGAATCACTCTGAATCCTTATGGTTATACGGATTGTCTTCTCTTCAGTCCCGTAGGGACAATCTCAATAATCCTGCGTCCTTAGAGGTGTTCACAATAACCCAGACATTTTCTATAATTGACGCATAAGGTTTTTGTTTTAGAAAACTCTGACATAAGCAAAGATTACCAAACAAAAAATATTTTTAGTACAGGCATCAGTTATTCAGGACGCAAAGCGTTACTTGCAGATTTTGAAGCACGCTGCGTGCAAAGAGAACCCAACATCGGTTTTTTTCAATCTCTTTGATGTTGTTTCACAGCATTGTGTTTATCAATCAGTTCAAGCACTACAGGTACCAATTCCGTAGGAATCGCCATCAACGTGCTATCTTCATCTTGAAAAGCAGCCTCATCTTCAGCGACAGCGTCGTCCTCTGTTTGTTGTTCGTAATGTGCAATAACACTTTGTACACGCGCTTCATCCCACCCAGGCGGAAATTTATTCTGCGTCATCGTCTGTTTCTCCTTTAGATAATTATCGCGTACATCAAGTCCAAATCACAAATCGTTTTGATACACAAATTCCTTGAATTCCTGTAACAATCGTGGTATACTCCATAAGATATAAGTAGTTTTTCAAAATAATCAGAGGTCACAAACAGTGAACATTTTCTGCACTGGTATCAGTTGCTCAGGACGCAAAGAACTTGTCAAAGACTGTGATAAAGGGAATAGAATTCTCCGGTAGGTTTCGTAAGATTTTTATTATCCTTGTTAAGGTGTTATTGATGTATGAAGAATTAGACGGTATTAATCCGCCAGACGATGAAGATACTTTGTGGCGATACACGAACTTTGAGGTATTTGTTAATCTATTAGATACAGAATCTTTGTTTTTTACAAGAGCCGATAAATTTGAAGATCCTTATGAAGGATTTATACCTCAAAGTATTATGGATGCTTACATACAATATTTCAACAGCATTACCACCGAAAATATGGTAGAAAAAATAATAAGGGAGAATGAAGCTTCTCGTAAATATGTTATGTGTAACTGTTGGCATAAGAATGTAGTAGAGTCAATGGCAATGTGGGAAAAATATCACATGCGCAATAGCGGTGTTGCAATCAAAACAACAATGCAAAATATGAAAAATAGTTTGTTAAGCGAATATTCTATTTATATCGGTAAGATAGAGTATATCTACGAAAACTCGGATGATAAGCAACATATGCAAAACTTTCTGCAAAGCAATATCCCGTTGGCTAAAAAATTGACATATTTCCCTTATTTTCGGAAAAGAAAAGAATATGAACATGAACAGGAAGTTCGATTAATTGTTGATATTGATCCTTTCATTAAGGATGCTCTTAATAATTATAAGGTAGAAAACTTAGATTCTTTTTTAAAAACTGGATTACCAGATATATGTGACATCGGCATGCTTTTCAATATTGATGTAAATACGTTGATTGATGAAGTCATTGTCTCACCCTATGCGAAAGATTGGGTTACAGAAACGCTCAGATCAGTAGTCCAGAAATTCGGATTTAATTTTGAAGTAAATTCATCAACACTTCTATACGATCCTACTTCAGACCAACTTCTCAATGATGGAGGTTTATAATGGAAAAAATAAAGATTGATTTTGACAAAATATTTGAACAAATTCTGAAGGAAGAAGCAAAAGATTTTTCTATAGACTGGTCATTAGTAGATATTAATTGGGTTCTTTACGAGGAATTACTATTAAGTCATTTAAGCCCTCCTTCGGGTAAAAAAATGGTAAAAATGGTAGTTTTAGGATTCAGAAGGGAGATTTCTGTGCAAGATATAGAAGGTTGGTTCCGTTCTCATCGTTTTGCATATTGTATTTATTACAAGATCACTGACACAGAAACAGAAAATATTGAGAAATTGAGTCTTGGTGGTGAAGGAACAATTAAAGAGATGGCAATAAAACTCGGTGAAATATTTAGAATTTTGAAGCATAATAAGGTTTGAGTATCAGATTTTCAAAAATATAAAAGGTCACAAACAGTGAACATTTTCTGCACTGGCATCAGTTGTTCAGGACGCAAAGAACTCCTCAAAGATTTTGAAGCACTCTGTGTGCAAAGATATCTCAACATCGGCTTTTTCAATGTTGGCGATTATATGCACCGTGTTGCTGCGGAATCGCGCGTGCATTTCACAGAGAAGGTGCTCGATTCAGACCCAGCCGTTTTATCGTTAGCACGCCGAACGGCATTCTACGAAATCGCAAGAGACGCTAAATCTTACGAACACGCAATTATAGGTCTACACGCCTGTTTCCGATGGCGTGGCAGTCTCCTTGAAGGGTTCTCATTCAAAGACATTGAAATCATACCGCCAGACATGTTCATTAACGTAGTTGACAATATAGCAGACATCTATGCACGGATGGAAAGAAGCACACAATGGTCTGGTATTGGAAAGGCAGCACTAAATGTCTGGTTAGACGAAGAGGAATTCCTGACGAGACAACTCGCGCATCTCACAGAAAAGCCGCATTACACCGTCGCACGTCAACATGAACTCGCAAATTTCGCTGAGCTCCTCTTTTCAGAGAAACCGAAGTTCTATCTCAGCTATCCAATAACACTGCTAAGAGAGACGCCAGAGGAAATTCAAAAAATACGCAAACTGGGTGAAGTACTATCAAAAAAGTATATCTGCTTTGATCCGTTAACGATTAAGGATATGGCTCTCGTCACCTCTTCAAGAGCTGATGGTAGTGATGAAATGTTAAATGTACCTGAAACAATGAGTGAATTGGACGATGACGTAATTGAACAGATCAAAACGCGAACCATCTCACGAGATTATCAGTTTGTCCACCAGAGTGATTTTGTCGTTGTCATATATCCTACGGACAAACTATCTCCAGGAGTCTTAAGCGAAATGAACTACGCCACACGTCACAATAAACCGGTCTATGCAGTCTACAGCGAGACACGAAGCATCTTCTTTGAAAACCTATGTGATAAGATTTTTGATACTTTTGAGGAGTTAGAGGAATTTTTGAAGGAAACATATCAAGAAAAATAAAAGTTAAAATGTCAATTTAACCTGAAATTAATTGAGCAGATTTTCACGGACCTAAAAATCATAATAAGAACTGAAATTGATTTTAGATTTGAATTAGCATAGGAGGTATAACTTATGGAAGCACGCGACACAGATTTTTTGCAATTATTAGATGGTAAAAAACAATTTTCTGTACCGATTTTTCAACGCAGGTACAGTTGGGAAAAGAAACAATGTCAGAGACTTTGGGATGATGTGCTCCGTCTAGGGCAAAAACGTGAGAATCCATCACATTTCCTCGGTTCAATTGTCTACATTGAACCAAAAGTTAATAATGCCTCTGGAATTCGAGAATTACATGTTATTGACGGTCAACAAAGATTAACGACCTTAACACTTTTACTAGCCGCACTCAGTAGGGCTATCAAAGGACAGAATATTGATATTGGTATAACCCCTGAAGAACTTTCAGACTACTATCTAAATAGTCGTAGAAGCGATGAACTACGATACAAACAGTTGCTTACCGATCACGATAAGAATACCCTGATTCAGTTATTAAATGAAAATAATGGAGGATGGTTCCGACAGAACGGTGAAGAAAGTTTGTTTCAGTTATTAGAGGATAGAGAAATTCCTAATAGTGCCTCTCCTCAACTTTTGGAAAACTATCGCTTTTTTGAAACAGCACTCAAAGATGTTGATCTTGAAAAGGTATATTATGGAATTCAAAAGTTAAGAATTGTAGATATCGCGCTAGATCGTGATTATGATAACCCGCAATTAATTTTCGAGAGTCTCAATTCTACTGGACTAGTAGTCAATCCACTTTGAGTTTGTGATAAAGTTTTTTGACTTTTCCAGGATTTTATGGTAGACTCTAAGTCCTGTCTATATCTCATTTCAGAGAGGCCGCGAATGAAAAAAAATAAGAAACATGAAGTTGAACTGACTGCTCAAGAGCGTCAGACGTTTGAAAACTTAGTCCGTTGCGGGACACATAACGCCCTCGAAATCCGACGGGCACATATCTTGCTGAAGGCAGATGTCAAAGGCCCCGCTTGGACAGATGCTCAGATTGCCACCGCTTTCGACTGCCATAAGAACACGGTCTCAAATGTGCGGAAGCGTTGGACAGCGTGTCGGGGGCTGTCTGCGGTGAAACGCCAACCGCAAAGTCAACCGTCTCGGTCTCCGAAACTTGATGGGGCCGGTGAGGCACGCTTGATTGCGTTAGCTTGTAGCGATCCACCCGAGGGGTTTGTCCGCTGGACGTTACAACACCTTGCTGATAAACTCGTTGAACTCGAGATCGTTGAGAGCATCTGCCCTGAGACGGTCCGGCAAACATTAAAAAAAACGCCTTACGCCCGCATCGGAAGTCCTATTGGGTGATCCCCCCGGATGAAGATGCGGACTTTGTTACGGCGATGGAAGCAGTGTTAGACGTTTACCAGCGTCCCAAAGACGCGAGATTTCCTGTTGTCGCTATGGACGAACGTCCCGTGCAGTTGCTTGAGCATCTCCGACCTCCTATCCCGATGAAACCTGGTCGCATTGCACGGATAGATTATGAATATAGGCGTCCGGGTTCGGTGCCTGCTTTCCTGTTTACCGCCCCGTTTCAAGGCTGGCGGCGGGTCTCCATCCGTGAACGCCGCACCGCCGTAGATTGGGCAGAAGAAGTCAAGCATCTTTTAGACGAAGTTTACCCCAATGCCGAGCGAGTGACGTTGGTCTGTGATAATCTCAATACCCATAGTCTCAAGTCTCTGTCCAAAGCATTTCCTGCTGAGCTCGCAGACCGGTTGGCTTCACGATTAGAGATCGTCTACACCCCGAAACATGGCAGTTGGTTGAACATTGCTGAAATCGAGTTGAGTGTCTTTTCAAGACAATGTCTGAACCGACGGATCCCAGATATAGAGACGCTACGGTCAGAAGCAGAAGCTTGGCAGACACATCGCAATCAGACTGCCAACACGGTGGATTGGCGATTTACAACACAAGACGCACGCATCAAACTAAAAAGACTATACCCACAAACTCAAGGCGGATAGACTACTAGGTTTGTCACAAGCAGATCTGATACGAAACTATGTGCTCATGGGACAAGAATCTAATCTTCAAAACAGACTATATCAGGAATATTGGTTACCAATGGAACAAAGTTTTGGTAATGAATACACTAAGAGATTCGACCGTTTCATAAGGAACTATCTAACTTTAAAAACAAGACAGATTCCTAATGTTAGAAGTGTTTATGATAAATTTAAAGAACATATCCCTGTTACAGGAGAATCAGAAATTAAAGAGACACTTAACAACATTTCTTGTTATGCTAAACACTACGTGAAGATAGCTTTACTTGAGGAAAATGATCCGGTGCTACACGCGTGTTTTAAAGATATTCAGGATCTTCGCATGGAAGTAGCTTTCCCAGTCTTACTTGGAGGGTTTTCGGTAAAATAATGAGACAGAGTTCCCTCGTACCGCTCTTGCCTCATTGCCTATTCAGTATTTAAGTAGTATAACAACTGTCTAAAAAAGTGTCAAGCAAATTACAATATTTTTCTTGACACATATAAAAAAGCAGACTATGCTAAAAGTAAACCTATACACCCATCAGGAGGAAACTCACATGAATTGCCCAAGATGTCAACACCCACACTTCGTCAAAAATGGACGCGTCAACGATAAACAAAGGTATAAATGTAAAGATTGCAACTATCAGTGGACAGAAAACCACACATACCGGGGAAGACCCCTTGCTGAGAAAGCACTTGCAGTTTTTCTCTATTGCCATGGACTTTCTATGAACGCCATCGCAAAAATGCTTCAAGCCTCCCCTTCCACTATCCTTGAATGGATAAGAAAATTCGGTGCTGAACATGCGAAACCCCCTGAACCCCAGGAAACCGATACTGTCGTGCTTGAACTTGATGAGATGTGGCACTATTTGAAAAAAAAAAGCAGAAACTCTGGATATGGAAAGCTTTGTGTCGTGATACTGGAGAACTTATTGCCTGGGAGTGTGGTGATCGGGATAAAGCGACATTGAAGAAACTAATGACTCGTTTGGAAAAATGGGATGTGAAGGTTTATTATACGGATAACTATCAGGTTTATGAATCGGTTCTGCCCAAAGATAAGTTAGTTCAGGACAAAGCAGAAACGCACGGTATTGAACGCAACAATTGTTTGATGCGGCATTGGTTTGGGCGTTTTAAGCGCAAGTCTATTATCGTTTCGAAGAGTGTGGAAATGGTAAATCTAACGATCGCCTTATTTGCGAGATTTCGCATCAATGGGTACGTTTATGACATCTTAAAAATCGGGAAAACCGAACTTGGTATCATTATTTAAGAGAAAACCCTCCTTACTTGAGGTATATGAAGACTATAAGCAAGGAATGATAAATAAAGCTGAAATAATAGAAATTCTACGGTTGATAGAAAGTTATGTATTTCGTAGAGCTATATGTGGTATTCCAACGAACAGTATGAATAAGACTTTTGCTGCATTAATGGCGGAAAATGAATTTGACAAAAACAATTATCTTGAGAGTTTAAAGACAGTTTTTGTGAATATGGCTTCTTATAGACGTTTTCCGATAAATCACGAGTTCAAACGAGAATTCTTGATTAAGGATGTGTATAATTTTGACAGGTGTACTTATCTTTTGCGTAAGTTAGAGAATTATGGACATAAAGAACCTTTCGATGCTACAGACTACACGGTTGAGCATGTAATGCCTCAAAACCCTGATCTGTCCCATGTATGGAAACAAGAATTAGGTAAAGATTGGCAAGAAATACAGAAGAATTACCTTCATACGATAGGTAACCTGACTTTCACTGGATATAATCCAGAGTTAAGTGATCATTCCTTTAGCGAGAAAAAGGAACTCAAACCAGGTGGGTTTAAGGATAGTCGATTACGCTTAAATGTTAGTTTGGTGGATACGAGTCGTTGGAACGAAGAAGCTATCAAAGCGAGAGCAGAAGAACTTGCAGAGAAAGCTCTTAAAATATGGATTTATCCTGAATTAACTGATTCCTGATACTTTTGAGGAATTAGACAAATTTCTGAAGGAAACATACCAGAATAAATGAAGCAGAACTATTTGGTTTTCAGTTTATTAGTAGATTTTAATTACATTTGTGAATCAGATTGTAGGTAGGTTAGAATGTTTACGAAATCCATAGGTGTCAATTTAAGCATGTTCTCAGGTGGTATATACGCATTGCGTTATTCTCGGCAATAAAGTTGCGAGATAATCTTTGACTTTATTATTCTGTAGTACAATCAAGGATGAATGTGCTACAACACTATCAATATGTATGTTGTGCAGAGAATGGCTATGAATGATGAATGTTGTAGAAAAAGGCACAATCTAACAGAATGTGATACAAAGAAGCACAATCAAGGATGAATGTGCTACAACACTATCAATATGTATGTTGTGCAGAGAATGGCTATGAATGACGAATGTTGTAGAAAAAGGCACAATCTAACAGAATGTGATATACAGAAGCACAATCAAGGATGAATGAATTACATCCATGGTCTTGGCAATCACTAAATTGACGTCTATGGCAGAATACGCTTTTGGTATTCTGCATTGGTTAGGAATCCACACCTACCAGGTTTGGGTTCCTTACATTTATTAGGTTTGAATTATAGACATATCGTCCCTAATGAAGTTAAAGAAAATATTTGGGTAATTTGGCGAGGTTAGGAAACCTCGCCAGCAGAGTGGTGTGCCTGCATTATGCAAACGAGACATTACCCGTTTAATTATTTAAACTTCATACGGGACTAAAGAGAGTAGTACCAACGTTTTTCTATAAACATATCGTCCCTACGGGACTGAAGAGGGTAGTACCAACGTTTTTCTATAAACATAGCGTCCCTACGGGACTGAAGAAACGGGCAAGATGACAACAAATAATACCATTTCTATTGATTTTTCTCTCATTATCAGCTGTTAGAAATGAAACGGAGAACGGCACAATCTAACAGAATGTGCTACAACAAAGAGTCATAATTAATTAAAAATGGTAGAACATTAACGACAGAGCAAAAAACCGTGAACAATATTGAAAACTAAGTAACGACAATTGACCACTGAAGACTAACAACTGAATACTGATAACTTTCTTTCCTATGAACATTTCCTATGAATATTATTATCCTATCCCGCGGACCTGAAAACTATTCAACCCGTAGGCTCGCGGAAGCAACGGCAAGAGCTGGTCATAACGCCAAAGTCCACGATCCCTTCGGTTTCTACCTTCAGATAGGTGGGAACGGTACACATATCACTTATGATGGCATCCCCACGGAAGATATTGATGTTATCATACCACGTCTCAGCGGAGCTACGGCACGATATGGCGGAGAGGTCGTTTCTCATTTTGAATGGCTCGGTATAGCCACAGTCAATTCGGCAAATGCTATCGCAGATTCACGACACAAATTCCGGTCTCTGCGGATCCTTGCACAACACGGATTACCCATCCCACCGAGTCTGACCGTCGGTTCTGCAACGTTCTTACAAGATGCTGTTCCGCAACTGGGAGAATACCCATACATCCTAAAACCCTTCTATGGCACCCACGGAATCGGTGTTATGTTGTTAGACACACCGACATCACTATCCTCTGCAGTTGAGACAATGTGCGAATTGCATAGAGATTATATCATCCAATCCTTTATCGCTGAAGCTGCAGGTGTTGACATAAGGGTACTTGTTGTCGGTGGAAAAGCTATTGCAGCGATGAAAAGGTCAGCTGTTAAAGGTGAATTCAGAGCAAATATTCATCAAGGTGCAAACGGTGAAGAACTAACACTATCAGATGAATACAGAAAAATTGCTGTTGATGCTGCCAACGCACTGAACCTGGGAATCGCAGGAGTGGATATACTTGAGACGAAAAATGGTCCCGTCATCTTAGAGGTCAATCCATCACCAGGATTTGAGGAGCTGGAGTCTGTCACAAAGATGGACATTGCAAAAACGATGATTGAATATGCAGTGCAATTAGCAGAAAATCATTCTCAAGAAAGCATAGGTAATTAATTGACTTCCCAACAACTGAAAATCTTAATGTTCAATCATGAGTTTCCTCCTATTGGGGGTGGAGGTGGACAGGTAAGTTATTTCTTAGGTAAACATTTCGCATCAGCAGGACACGAAATACATCTGATTACATCACAATTTCGTGATTGCGCGCGACGTGAAATCGTAGACGGGATAAACGTGCACCGTGTAAGTACACTACGTAAAAGTCCAAATGTCTGTGCAGTCCACGAAATGTTGACTTATGCAATTAGCTCAATTCTCTATGGACTGAAATTCACAAGAGATTTTAAACCCGATATTGTTCAAGTCTTTTTTGGTATACCAGCAGGAGGCGGTGCATATCTTCTACAGAAACGTAGAAACATACCTTATACCGTATTCTTAGGCGGTAGAGATGTCCCACGTCCCGACCCAGATCCACCTCACTACCGTTGGTTATATATGCTGCTAAAACCTATCCTTCGGGCAATTTGGGATAACGCTGCCGCAGTTGTTTCATGTAGTGACGGTCTACGCGATTTAGCACATGAAACTGACCCGGCTCTTAACATTGAGGTTATCCCTGACGGTGTTGACTTAGAAACTTTTGCACCAACACAGCGAAAGGCAATTCCTGACACAGTCCGTTGTCTCGCTATCGGACGTCTCATTCCACGTAAAGGATTTCAGTTCCTCATTCGTGCACTTCCGAAGATACTGGATAAGGTCTCACACAACTTTGCATTGGAAATAGTCGGAGATGGACCCTTTAAGAATGAACTCGTAGAATTAGCAGAAAGCCTTGGCGTATCGTCATACATCCATTTTGCTGGGACGGTACCCTATTCAGCAATCCCTCAACAGACGATGTCTGATGAAGTATTGCTACCACAGAAGTATCGCGAAGCAGACATCTTCATTTTACCTTCGTTGGCTGAGGGCATGCCGCTTGTTGTATTAGAGGCAATGGGTACAGGACTGCCAATCATTGCCAGCAGGGTGCAAGGCATCTCTGAGCTGGTTGAAGAAAACGTCAACGGTGCTGTGTTCGATCCAGGTAATGTTGATGAACTTGCCGAATCTCTGATAAAGCTAATAAACGCAGGAGAAAAACGTATTGAGATGGGTAACGCAAGCATCAAAAAGGTAGAACCTTACGACTGGAAAAACATAGCAGACGCATATCTCAAACTTTATGCGGATATACTTTCATCTGGTTGAATGTAGTGCATGGTCAAGTGCTAATTGATGGGTTTGAAAGGGTCGGGAATCGGAGTTCCCTCCTACCATAAGCAGTCCATCGGTAGGAGCGATCTCCGAATCGCGACTTACAATAATATGTTGACAGAACAGTAGGATCATTCAGCCAATTGTATTCGACTAAAAGGAGAAACATATAGATGTTACCGATAAAAATTCTTGCAATAGGTGCAGGTGGACTACAACGTGCCTTAACACACCAATTTGTCCATGTTCTCAATGAACGCAATCTATACGACGGAGGGATATTCGTCGGACAACCACGCGGTAGCGAAAAAGCGGACGCATTCAACAGACAAAATGGCGTCTATCATGTTGTCACTTTTGACCTAAACGGTATTCATGACATTCAACAGATTACGAGTGTCGTAGGCGCAACAACACTTGCAACAAAAGCAGGACGCGAGCAGTTCTACTCACAAACTGAAAATCCGTTAGACCTAATACTGATTGGCGTAACTGAAGCAGGAATCGCAAAAGGTGAACTGGCTATGGATGTATTAGATGAAACCCTTCATCGCTACCATATCCGTCACGGTCAAGA
The DNA here is from genome assembly GCA_965205065.1 of Candidatus Poribacteria bacterium. Classification (GTDB taxonomy): domain Bacteria; phylum Poribacteria; class WGA-4E; order WGA-4E; family WGA-3G; genus MSPOR6. The sequence continues at coordinate 2,945,577 of CBDBFT010000001.1, forward strand.
CGCAACCCTCACCGTCATCAATACCGACAATCTAAGGAATAATGGAGACGTTATTAGGGATATATTGATCAACGATTATTCGAAACGGGATGACGATTATGATTATTGGCTAAAGACAAACGTAAGTTTCCTCAACGAAATGGGAGATCGTCTGGTACCGCAAGTCTACGCGGTTCCTGATGAAATTAAGGAGACAGCACAAGCGCAGATTGACGGTTCGGATGCGTTGATAACTTATGCAGAACAGATGCCAGCAACACCTTTCATCTTAGAAGACTTAGAAGACAGTCTACGCGTCCCGTTTAAAGAACTGGATGACTTTGGCGTTGTTGTAAGCCGAGAGTCCATTGAACCTTATCACGATTGGAAACTTTTGTTGGTAAATTCAGTGCATGTGCCGGGGATTACGCATAAAGGTTTTCTCTCTGGAATTGCGTATGTGAACGAGGCAGCAACACATCCGATATACTCACCGCATCTGGAGCGTTTAATGAACGGATATGCTGACATTGTAGCAGCGGATATTCCTATAGAAGACAAGAGTGCACATGCGTATACTCAAGAGTTCATTAATAGGATCCGTAAGGTCAAAGACGACAACGCTCGGATCAACATCATAGAAACAGTGAAACTACGTGAACGCGCTGCAGACATCATCCGATCACCAAACTACAGTCGCAGCACAGAACTTTTCAAAACCGACTTTGCGTATTCTTTTGCGACAGTCCTCCGATTTTTAACACCGAACACAATATCAGGTGACGACTACCGAGGTATCACCGACACCGGCACAGAATACGAAATCCGAGACCCTGACCGAACAATACAGGAAGTATTGAATGGTGCATTTGAAGCAGACTTGACCAACATAACAGACCGTCTTGATACTATCTTTTCAGATGCAACCTTATGGTCACCTCAGACAGAAGTACCCGACGCTGCACTCAGCCAGAATCAAGACTTCTGCAAACGCGTCGCACAGTTTTACCATGAATTAGTGAATGGGAAAACATGTCTTGAGGTTTTAGAAAGTATCAATCGGAAGAAAACGTAAAGGAAAAAGTCAATCACGGTAGGTGCGGCTTTCTAACCGCACCATAGGTGTCAATTTAGAAAATTTCTGGGTTATTGTGAACATCTCTAAGGGGGCATGATTATTGAGATTGTTCCCTCTTTAGTCCCGTATGAAGTTTAAATAATTAATTGGGTAATTGTCTATTTGCATAATGCAGGTTCACTACACTGCTGGCGAGGTTTCCTAACCTCGCCTAATTACCTGAATATTTTCTTAAACTTCATTAGGGACGATATGTTTATAGATCGCGTATATCCACGGTATCTTTAGTCCCGTAGGGACGATATGTTTATAAATACCGCCGCATAACATATCGTCCCTACGGGACTAAAGAGGGGGCGAGACACGTTTTCTATAAACATATCGTCCCTACGGGACTGAAGACACTACCTCAACGGATTTATCCCTTAAATTGACGCTTATGGTGCGGCTTTCTAACCGCACCTATGAAAAAGTTACTACTAACCCGCAAGAGAAATAACACCCTTCTTACGCTGCAACACGGCATCATAAAATCGCATCGTCCCAACACAATCTTGGATACTGGATACAGGTTCTCTGTCCTCACGAATGGCGTTCGCAAACTCCGTAAGACTGATCCCATCACCCGTTAGTTCACCATTGCGTTCATCAGAGAAGTTCGATTTAAAGGTATTGCCACTACCCGTATAATGCTCAAAACCCCAGAGTCCTTCTAAAACGATGTATTCATGCTGACCGGTAACTTCAATATGGTCATAATTACGTTGCCACAGACGTTGACTACTCAGCTGTAAAGTACCGACTGCTCCGTTACTATACTCAACTGCAACAGCAAACGAGCCTTGATTGCCTACCTCATTGTGAAAGACACAAAGTTCCTTCACCTCAGCACCAGCAATATGTCGTGCTAAATCAAAATGGTGGATAGCAAAATCAAGGAGATAGTGTTTGACTGAACCGTAGGGACCACTACAGAATGAGCAGAAAAGTTGCGTGAGTTGACCGAAAGACTCGGTCTGCATAATTCTTCTCGCTTCCCGCACACCGAGACTAAATCTACGTTGAAAGTTGACCATCAATGTCTTCCCATGCTTTTCAGATGCCTCTGCTAATTCAAGGGTCTGTTCAAGCGATGGTGCTGGGGGTTTCGGTGTAAACACATGATACCCCGCAGCAAGCGTCTCAAGTACAAGTGCTTGTCTCGGATCCGGACCCATAGAGATGATGACTGCCTCCAGATCCTCCTTTTCAAACATCTCATGACGATCCGTATAATATTTCCCTGTACCGAATTTACCAGCAGCAGATTTTGCCCTGTTTTCGTCCATATCGCAAACTGCTTGCAATGCAACAGGGGCTAAATGCAAAGCGGGATAGATAGTGTGTCTTGCAAAACCACCCGCACCAAGAAATCCAACTCGAAGAGGTTCCATACTCGCTCCTTTGTGTGCTTATAAGCACTGATATGATTTATTTACAATCTCAAATTTACCATAAATCTAAATCTCTGTAAAGAAAATTGAAATTAGGCTTCAGATTCATACTTTACCAATTACATGTTTAACTGATATTTATCAATATTGTTCCGAACTCAATGTTTATCAGTGTTTGTTCGTCTTTTCGTCATGAAAATGCGATCTCAGTTCAGACAGCATGTCTCTTTTTCCCGATAGTTCAAGTTTTATTTGATGAAATGTCTTACGCGTAGAACAACTGACATTCTGCATCAAGAGATAACTCAATACTTTTATGCCTAAACTTGCATAAGCACCTTGTGAGCCTTTTAAGCTCATTGATGATAATTTTAGGTCTGTTTTCAGATATCGCCAGAACTGTTCAATACCGTGATGTTGAGACCATATATTGAGTATTTCGGCAGATCGTAAGGGTTTTCCAAACACCATCATTGTTCGGATTTTACCCATATCCAAAAAGAAGAGAAGCACCAGTACACCAAATGTCGGACTTATAGCGGATGTGCGAAAATGAGGTTTAGAGCATCCCCATTTATTCTCTTTGAGTTCTATCTGTTTTTTATGTTTTGATAGTTTTTCCGATTTGCCATCAATATCCATCTTATAGTTGCTTTTTCCGTGAATGACAACACTTGTAAACCCAAATTCAGTCAAGATGTCAACGAGATTAGAACTACCATACCACGAATCAAAGGTAATGGGATACTTACGAAGGTCTATTCCTACGGCATCAAAGAAATCTAACACCTCTTTGAGCATATCGACAAAACAGGAAGGTTTATCTGTATTGCTTCTCCCTTGTTTACTGACAATACGAAGGTTGAGAGGAATAACGATTTTACCAATCTTGATAGTGATACCTAAGATATTTCGGCATTTTATGGCATTATTCTGTTTTTTAGACCACCAGTTGAAGCATAAGGACAACGATTTACCGAAGCGAGGGTCATTTGTATCGTCCACACTCAGAGTGATGCGTTTACGAGATTTTGTGGAATCACTTTTTGATTCCACATCTGCAATTTCCTGTAGTGCGATAGAACACCCGATACGCACCAATAGACATCTCCACTGATAAAGACTGAATCCTTTTAGAACACGATATAGTTTCGCTTTAGGTATTGCTAAAGCATCCGATACTTGATTCGGATTGTAAAGTCCAAACAGATGACTGGTTGATAGTAAAAGCAGGACCTCCAACAGTTGAGACGTCATTCTACGGAAGTTTGAATAAAGAAGAGTTTGAAAAAACATAAGAGATTTGGTAACATATTCTGGCATGAGATTGCCTCCAAATAAACAAAAATAGTATTTTATTATTTAGCATGGCTTCTCATGCATAAAAAGTCAAGCAGAATCTAAGATAACAGATCGCATTTTCATAACGATATCCATTCTAAATGCTGATGGATATTAGCTTCAGCATCATATTGAGAAATATCAGTTTAACTCAACTAATTCAGGATATTTCTGTCAAAAAGCAGAGTGCAGTATGCTGTTAGCCGCTTATGCAAATTACATGAAGCAGGACTAAACATTACCATAGAGAGAAAACGCGATAAAAGGAATGTATAAAAAAAGAGATAACCAAACCCGTAACTTCGGGTTTGCATTGCTTCAAGGTACCTTCATGCGAATCAACCTCGCCTTAGTTGATTCTGGTACGGTACTTTCAGCATTCATCCATCGTCTTACTGCTTCGAATCTCTTGGTCGGTCTGACCGGTTCAATGATGACAGCAGGTTGGATGTGGCCTCAACTCTTAGTCTCCAACCTTTTAGAACATCGTCAACGCAAGATGCCTTTTTATGCTATCGGTATGAGCATCCGTGTGTTTGCATGGCTTGCTATTTTCTTCTGTACTATCGGCATCGGCTCAGAGAGACCTATCTTACTGGCTGCGTGTTTTTTGGGATTCTATTTTCTATCCTCATCTGCTATGGGTGTTTCAACACTACCCTACATGGACATCATCTCAAAATCAATTGCGCCTAATCGTCGGGCACGTTTCTTTAGTTTACGACAACTACTCGGTGGTTTCTTCGGAATCTGGGTCGGCTTATTGGTACGAGCCATGCTTGGGAACGAAGCTGACTTTACCGGTTTTTTCGGATGGATTACGCAGGCATTTAAGGCAATCACGTTATACCTCATCACTTCAATTTGTCAGATAGAAACAGAACTCGGTTTCCCGTCTAATTACGCATTTCTCTTTATCTGCTCAGTGAGTACTGCATTTCTGTCTTTCATTAGTTTCTTGGGGATACGCGAACCTATTCATCCTGTTAACGCATCACGTCAACCTTTGTGGCAACACTTGAAGCAGGGACCCCATTTTCTACGTACGGACAAGAATTATCGTAGGTTCATCTTCTTCCGTATTGGAACGCACTTTTCTGCGATGGCATCTCCCTTCTATGTTCCTTATGCGCTGGATTATTTAGGTGTGTCAGAAGCGACGATCGGTTTCTTCATCGTCTGTTCAGCATTAAGTGGAGTGGTTTCAAATGCTATCTGGGGGTACATTGGAGAAAAATATGGCGTACGGTGGTTGTTGATTATCACTGCAGGTCTTATGTCATTTCCGCCTATCATCGCGTTCTTTTCAGCGATGTTACCATCCGCATTTTTTGTACCCGCCTTTCTGTTAATCTTCACAATTGGTGGTGTATTGGCGAACGGTGTGATGGTCGGATTCATGTCCTACATGTTAAACATCGCGCCGCCGCGTAGTCGTCCGAGCTACATTGGATTTATGAACACCTTACTCCTCCCCACCAGTTTTGCGCCTGTATTAGGGGGTCTCCTTGTGTCCCTTATTGGACACCGGATGTTGTTTTTCTTATGCTTCGGTATCTGTCTTGTCGCCTTCGGTATCGGCACAGGACTACAGGAAATCATGCACGAAGATGAATTTATAGAGGAAAGTTCTTGACGCCATAACGGGAGTTTATAGACTAAAATCCGTTCTTAATCTTCATAATCCAAATTGAGAGACAGAACACTATACCCAACATGATGACTATTGTTCGTGTTTTTTGGGTGTAATTGCTCCAGATTTTTCTTGTCTGCAATGGGAAAAATGCCACTGCAATACAGAGACTCACAATCAGAAATGAGAAGGGATGATAATACCACGCATCGGCGAAATTCGCTTGTGATATAGATATACATGCGCGCGTCATCCCACACCCAGGACACGGTATATCGGTCACGCTATGAAAGAGACATGGAATCAGCGTAACATCCTCTGCTGATTTCTCTGACAGCACAGTATAGATGGCAATTATTCCCAGTCCAATAAGGAATAGCCGTGCAAGGTTGACGTGGTTAACCATCAGAAGTGTCACCGTAGAGTTTGTTAATCTGATACTGTTGGATTGCCAAAGAAGCGATTCCGATACCGAATATCGCTAACAGCACACAGATAACTGGTAGACTTGAATCAACATACATACCTTTATTGTGCTGAATTTCATTGATTCCGCATGCCATCTTATATTCATAATATATTCCGAAAAGACCGCATGTCAGAATGCAAATAAAAAACCATAACCAAAAAGAATAATCGTTTCTACCTAACCATGCATTGAGTGTGTCCATCTGTTTATACTGCCAGTAAAGACTATAGATTCCGCAAGTGATTATAGCTAAAAGAATACCAGCAAGGATACTACGTCTCGCTTCAAATTCTGGATAGGGATGTTGGTGATCAAGCATATTTTTCTCCTTTTATTATTGTGTATGGAAAGCGATCATATTGGATGTTTAGTAATAAAGTACTTTATAGTAAATTATGTAAATAAGTTTACATATATTCTGTAGGAGCGATCTCCGAATCGCGACGCAACCACTAATAGTCGGCTTGCGGAGTTCCCTCCTACAACGTAGATGTAAAGTTAATTGTAAAATCCACTATATATCTATCAAATCAAAAAGGCACGTGCTGTGGAAATAAGTTTGGAACGACAATTTCGCCAGAAATGATCTTTGCTTTCAGCGATTCTACGCTTTCAATGATTTCATCAGAAAGCAGATTACGGTTGTGTTCATCTACTGCGTAATAAACACCCCCATCTTCTAATCCGAAGTAGCGGATGCCTCCCATGAATCTGTCTTCCAGAGCTTCTCTAATGATAATCTTTACTGAAGCGGGAATCTCTTTTGCCATACTTGTCAAGACAGTTCCTGGTGCAAGATGATTTCCGTTATCATCAACCCAGATGATATATTTTGACTGTTCCTGTGCTGCTTCAAGAACACCTTGACCAGACCCACCAGCAGCAACATAAATTACATCAACTCCGCTTGCATATTGTGCTAAAGCGATCTGTTTCGCTTTATCGGGTTGTGTGAATCCGGACTCATCTTCACTCACATAGTCCACAGATATATCTGCCTCCGGATTTATCTCAAGGATTCCAGCGATGTAACCCGCTGCGAAGCCTTGTATCAACGGAATATCAACACCACCAATAAACCCGATCTTGTTGCTCTTTGTCTTGAGTGCTGCTATTGCACCAACCAGAAACGAACCCTCGTTAGCCTTATAGTTTACCGATGCCACGTTAGGTATAGCGACTTTGAAATCAAACATGGCAAATTTTACATAAGGGAATTCTGGTGCTATTGTGGCAACGGCTTCACCTAATTGATATCCCGCTGCCAGAACGAGATCTGAATTCTGTGCTGCTTCTCTCATTATCATCTCTGTAGCCACGGGATCATTTTCCATTCCGTTGACTTCCGTTAGATGAATCCCATATTCTGCCTCCGCTTCTTTTAAACCGATATGAAAGCCTTGGCAATATGCAGCCGTACTGACACAATCGTTCGGATAGACCATTGTGACCCGAAGCGGAGTTGTATCCCTTTCATTCGGAGGACCGGGTTGGTTTACAGCGTCAATAAACTCGCAGCCACAGAACACTATCATTCCTAAAACAGACAGAAGAATAATTTTTGAATTACAAATTGCCTTCATATTAGCATCCTTTCAATTGAATATTATAGACTCTTAAGTCCACATCAAAACTTTCCATGTTGACTCTTTCCTGATTCCTTAACCTTATCCTTATTACATAAGTCTTTAAGGAAATTCCCCACTCTATTCTATATCAAATCGCTTTTGTTGTCAAATCCGCAAAAAAAACGAACTACTCTATAACCTTCCACCTCAGGATCAGAAAATCATGGAACGGTATTTAGATGGTCAACCTTATGAAGAGATTAGCAGAAGTTTACGTATCTCTCCTACTGCTATTGAGGCAAGTGTCAAACGTGTGATTAGAGAGTGGAATAAAATCGCTAAGTCAAATACCACATAATAGAGGATAATATGCTTCGCTACATTTTTAGAAACAGTTGGCTAACCTTTAGTTTCATTTTTCTTTTAGTCTTAGCTGCGCTATTCTGTGTCTGGACCTTACACGATTTCGCATCATTTAAAGAACGGATGTCACTAAACGATGATGTTATCCTTCAAGAGGGTATGTCTCAAAAGGCACAAAACAAGGTTCAAAGAGATGTCCAGCGAACAAAGTCTTTTAATTCTAAGGAAAATCTGTCAGAATCTGTGGAAGATACGTCGGTTCCCACAGAGGAGACAACACCAACAACCGACACCGTTGATAACAATGTAAGTATAGACTTAGCTTCAGACACCTTAACCTCTCCCTTTGGTTTTGGTCCGTATCCTGACGTTCCTGCCGATTATCCGGTTCACGAACTACTTTGGGATAATGCCACACCAGAGCATGAGTTGTTAGTCCGAGTTGAAGTTAAGCTATGGAAACAGGGTACGCAGACTAAAGGCTCCATGTTTGATCCTAATAATGGCCTTATTTATCCCACTATTCCAGGTGTCCTTTACGTGCAATGGCGTTACATTGAGGAAGGTGACCCAGATTTAGTAGGACGACGATATGCAGGACGAGTCATGGGTGACGGAGAGACCGCTGAAAAGTGGCAATCCTTATACCTGACTGAACGTATGTTTGAACGCACAGACGTAAAAAACGACCCTGAAGTATCGGGAATAAGAATCTATGAGTACCCAGACGGGGGTATAGACCCCTATCAATTCCTCGATTTACCGAGGTAAGGAGAATAAAATGAAACTGTCTCATGTTCTTTTATTAATTATCTTTTCAAGCATCCTCTCTGTTGGTTTCGTTATTGATATTTCATTAGCAGAATCAGAATTTGATAGAGAGATGCCTTATGAAGCTTATGTATATTGGTATCGTTTTGGTGGTAATGAAAATAGGTTACATGTCTACATGTATGCCAGAGCTTCATGTACTGACCGCGCAAGAAATGGTTTCTTAAGTATATATTTTAGTTTAAGTAACGGATGGTCCGACCCACGAAATACGCCAGCTTCTGTAAATAGGCACACTTGGTTTTATGATGACTACACTTTTCAAAATGAAGAAAATAAAGGTTATATTAGTGCAACAGCTTATGGAAGTTGTACAGGGGGAGGTAGTCAAATTGCATTCGCTAATTTAGATGTGGATCCGATGCCACCCCCTAAACCACAGGAAGGCACCACTACCGAACCAGAAGCGGGAATATCTGCTACCGATTCAGATGATACTGTTACTACTGGTGAAACTCATGAGTACAAACTTATCACAGAGACACCCTATTATTGGGTGGATTGGTATGTAAAGACACCATGGGATACAAGTGAAAGTAAAAGGGGCACTTATATAACTTATGAATATGGAGACGGAACAAAAACTGAATCAACATTCAGTTACAATTTCCCAAGTGGTAGCATGCATACCGGCGATTTTCTAATAACAGCGGTCATCTGGCGATGGTCTGATATGTTTGAGTATGAGGAGACATATACTGAAACTGTGACGTTAGAATAAGAACCGTGTCATAATTATCCTTGTGAATAACAACAGACAGGTATCCTTGTGGTTACCTGTCTTCTCTTTATCAATCAAGTGGAATCGCGTCAATATGGTATTATCAGAAAAAAGTTGACATGTAAATTGAAAGACCGTAGAATAAGTAATAAGCAATTTGGATAGGTATAAAAACTTCCTTCCCATTTGTAAAAATAGGCATTTAGAACAACAGAAAAGGAGTCCTAACCGATGAAAAATAGTTTGTTTGCAATATTGTTAGCACTGTTGATAACACTCCCATTTATGAACTGTGGTCTCCCACCAGGTTCTTATGAGGTTCCGCTGGATGATCCACAGCAGGATCCACAACAAGCGCGTTTACAGGATGAAAACAGAGGGAACACGAAGAAACATAGGATCAATGATATAGCTTATTCACCAGACGGCACCAAGCTTGCTGTTGCCGCTGACAACGGTATTTGGCTCTACGACGCACAGACAGGTCAGGAACTTGTTCAATGTGTAGGACATATAGGTAAAGTCCTCAACATAGCATTTCGTCCGGATGGAAATACTTTGGCAAGTGTCGGGATCGGTCATGATGGAACTATTCGTATATGGGATGTTCACACAGGAAAAAACCTGCAAACATTCAAATATCAGGCTTGGGATGTAGCATTTAGTCCAGATGGAAAAACTATTGTATGTGGCGGTTCTTCCCATAAGGTCTATCTGCTGGATGCGGACACAGGCAAACTCATTCGCACATTCACTGGTCATAAGGGTTATGATTATCATGTTCTGAACGTGGCATTTAGTCCGGATGGAAAAACTATTGCAGGTATGGGTGGTCATAGCAAGACTGTTATTCTATGGGATGCAAACACAGGAAAACTTTTGCGAACATTCACAGGGCAGACCAAGGGTGGTCGAAATTTGCGTCCAAGTTTATTAACTTTTAGTCCGGATGGGAAGATGATCGCAAGCGGAGATGCTCCCCACATTTCTCTGTGGGATGTGCACACGGGAAAACGCCTGCAAGCAATCACAGTTACTCGTGCTTTTTATAAAGTAAGCTCTGTGTTTAGTCCTGATGGAAAGATGATCGTATTGGGATCGTATAGAAAAGGTTCTGATATCGGCCTGTGGGAGGTGAAAACAGGAAAAGAAGTCCGATCACTCACAGGGTATCGGGAGAATAATCCACTACGTCGGGACCGGTTCGGACGATATATCTATGGTCCAACTCCATTCACTTACTTGGAATTCAATCCAGATGGAAAGACAATCGCAACTGCCGGTTTTTATAGTGTCCATCTGTGGGATGTGAACACAGGTTATCTCCGAAAAATCATCCAATTTTGATGCTAATTCTGTTTGGTAAAACAGGTTATGTATAACCACTACACAAAAAGTATTCTTCACAAATTTGATACGGATTAGTGGTGTAAACGCGATAGATGACACGTCCTGAAAATCTCAAAAGATCTGTTATACGATCATAGATAACTGAATGAGAAACATATTGTAAGACTGAATGGCGGGTAACCCATCGGGTCTCTAAACTTTCGTCACTCGTGGCTAATTCTCCACTGACATAATCACACAAAAAACCAAACATCAGTTTCTGGGGAGTACTGATGTTTGAATAGATTCCAACAAGTGACCCAATTGATGCGTTGACCCCTGATTCTTCTCTAATCTCACGTTGTAATGCCTCAATCAGGTTCTCACCCTCTTCAACCTGACCACCCGGAAATTCCCATCCCCGTTTTGGACTGCGTATGAGTAAAACATCACTGTTCGGATGGCTTATCAGTCCTGAGACAGCAACGATATGTTTAGGATGAGTCATATTAACCTACTCTTAGTTTCTGCTGAAATATCTTCGTAGTCGGTACCACCTCAACTGCCACAACAACTTTTCTGAATTAACACGATGTACAAAAAGCTGCTTCCCATTCATTTCAAGTACAGGAATCAGGTGTTTGTATTTTGTAAAAAGACCGATATTTCTTGATATATCTATCTCATCTATGACAAGAAATGTTAACTTGGATGTGATATTTTCCAGTTCCGATTTTGCTTCATCACAGAGCGGACAATCAGGTTTCGTATAGAACTGAAGTTCAAGCGGTTTGGTCTTCATATACAGAGATACGGTACGGTGTTTCTGCTATGATAAAATGTCATGGACGACATGCCCGTGAACATCTGTCAGTCGGAAATCGCGCCCTTGGAAACGATACGTCAGTTTCTCGTGGTCAATACCGAATAGATGTAGCATCGTAGCGTGGAAGTCGTGCACATGCACGATGTTCTCAACAGCATTGTATCCCAGTTCATCCGTATTGCCGTAGCTGATACCACCTTTGACGCCACCACCCGCCATCCACATTGAAAATCCTTTAATGTGGTGGTCACGTCCGCTCCCTTGTGCCATCGGTGTCCTGCCAAATTCTCCACCCCAGATGACTAAAGTTTCGTCTAACATACCACGTTCTTTCAGATCGTTAACGAGTGCGGCTGTTGCTTTATCAACATAACCAGAGGTCGTCTTAATAGCATTTTGGATACCCCCGTGATGATCCCATCCGCGATGGTAAAGTTGAATAAAACGCACACCGCGTTCTGCTAACCTGCGTGCAAGCAGACAGTTGGACGCATACGAACCATCACCCGGTTTAGCACCATACATATCAAGGACGTGCTGAGGTTCTTTGGATATATCGGTCAATTCAGGAACACTCGTCTGCATACGGAATGCCATCTCATATTGATTTATCCGTGTAGCGATTGATGGATCATCAACCGTTTCATCTAATAGACTATTCAATGACTGAACGGCACCGACAACATCCTGCTGCTGGTCTGGACTGACACCACCAGGGTTTGATACATAGTGAACAGGGTCTCCTTTTGAATGGAATTGAACACCTTGGAATTGTCCGGGTAGGAATCCGCTGTGCCATTGTCGTGTTGCTATCGGTTGGTCCTGTCCGCCGCCAGAAGAAATAAGAACAACATATCCCGGTAGATTTTCGTTTTCACTCCCGAGTCCGTATAGCAACCAAGACCCCATACTCGGTCTACCTGAGATTGCAGTTCCCGTATTCATGAAGGTATGTGCTGGATCGTGATTGATCTGTTCTGTCCGCAAAGAGCGTACGATACAGATATCATCTGCAAGACTGCCGATGTGTGGAAACGCAGTACTCATCTCTTGACCGGATTCCCCGAATTTCTTAAATTCATGTGTCGGTCCAAGACATTTTAATGAATTGGCTTGTCCTTGCAGTTGTGCTATCGGTTGTCCTTTCGTAAATGTTTGCGGCATCGGTTTGCCGTGCATTTCTGCCAGTTTCGGTTTGTAATCCAGTGTCTCTAAATGCGAAGGACCTCCTGCCATACAGAGATGTATAATCCGTTTGGCTTTCGGTGCAACATGGGGTTCGGAAATAATTCCCTGCCATCGTGCAATCTTCGGAGAAGCGTCCAATATTGATGGTGTGAGGAGGGATGCAAGTGCAAGCGACCCAACGCCACGAACTGTTTTACCTAAAAAAGTACGTCTCGTAAGACGAAGTTTAGTTTCTTCATTTATACCTTCTATCATACTTAATACCTCCTGAAGTATTGCAAGGGAAAAGTGAACAGTGCTTGTTCAATCTTGTAGGTCTTCCTCTGTGATTCTGTCACTTGGATTTGTAAGAATTCCACTGAAAAACCTTTTCATAAGTGATTTCTTTTTTTTCTTTGTAAACCCATTTGCACTCAAAATGCATATTGCGTAAAGTACCCAGATGAAAACAGCATAAACAACAAAAAATGCCCAAAAGATTTCAGAATCAAAGTCTGACGTCCTGGTAGACCATTTTAAATCAAAAAAATATTTAACAAACGGAGCTAAAAAGTTAGTCCATCCTAATTCAAATGAACTTTCAGCTTTTGCTCCTGCTAAAAAACCCAAAAGAACGGATAATCCCGCTGTAAGTCTGAAAAAACCCTTTCTCCAATTTATTTCCTTCATTAGAAACCCCCAATTATCAACTCGTAAATCCTTTTAGCACAAACATAAAGATATAGTAGAGAGGCCACTGAATGATGGCATATCCTAACCAGACGAATCCGAAAAACATAACTCCAAAATTAATAAAGGCTAATTTTGGATTACTGAAGTATGTTGGTGGTGGATCTTCATCATCTTCATCTGCAAGTTTCCCCATCTTAGCCAAACTGCTAAAAAAGATTCCACCGGAAACACCGACAATGAACGATAACACCAGTGTTAGTCTGAAGAAACCTTTCTTATAGTTTGGTGCATCTTCACTGTGATCCGTAAATTCAAAATAGATTCCACTACCAATGCCAAATAGGATGAGTAGTATTCCCAGAAAATAGAACAAGTTTTTCAAAACACATTTACCTATGATGTCGTGTTTTCTTTACTATGTGATAATTTCCTTACACGTGGTCTTGTTGTCAAAAGACGGGTTATCATGAAATAAACCAACCATACCAAACCGCAAGGAATAATAAATGCAACAAGAAATTCAGCTGCATCGAAAAGTTGAGATGTAAACGGTTTTTGGTAGGCTATCCCCGCTATCCCCACAAAACCTGCTTTCTGCATGGAGATTCTTCTAACAAATTCTTGATATAAATATGTTCCTGATACGCCCCAAAATCCGACTAAAATAGATAACACAAACGTAATGGGTAAAAAAACGAATCTCCAATTCATCGATTTCATATAATCTCCTCTGCTAATATCTCGTGATGGTCTCATGTAGGTTTAAAATAACGCGTGCGACTGATGTCCAAGCAGCGTGTTCGGTTGGTTCAATACCTTGCACCATTGGTGCTTCACCCATTGAAACCAACTTTTTCGCTGTCTCTGGATCACTGGCGTACTCGGTCTTATGTTTCTCAAATAGTTCAGTCATGATTTCTAATTCTTTGGGTTTTGGCAGGCGTGACAGTGCTTGATTGTATCCCCATTTGATACGATCTTCAGGTGTTTGTCCACCTTCTTTGATGATACGTTGTGCAAACACTCGCGCCGTTTCAACATAAGTCGGATCATTAAGGAGTGTGAGTGCCTGCATCGGCGTATTTGAAGTGGATCTTTCAGCAGTACACTCCTGTCTACTGGGAGCATCAAACGCCATCATGCTGGGATGCAAGAAAGTTCTCTGCCAATGGGTGTAAAGTCCTCTACGATACTGACTTTCACCAGAATCATGCACATATTTCCGTTTCGGGAAGTTGAGGTTCGAGTAATATCCAACCGGTTGGTAAGGTCTAACACTCGGTCCACCGATTTTTTGCACAAGTAGGCCACTCAGTAATAGTGCGTTGTCCCGCACAATTTCGGCATCAAGTCGCCAGTGTGACTGACGCGCGATGAGTCTATTGTAAGGGTCTTTTTCGCGCAATGCCTCGTTCGCTCTTGAGGATTGCTTGTAAGCGTTAGAAGTCACGATGAGTTTCACCATGTGTTTGACGTTCCAACCGCTATCCATAAATTCTACGGCTAACCAATCGAGGAGTTCTGAATGCATTGGCGGTTCGCCTTGTGAACCCAGATCATCTAAGACGCGGGAAATGCCTGTACCGAAATAGAGTGCCCAAAGCCGATTTACAAAAGTGCGTGCAGTCAGCGGATTGTTTTTTGATACCACCCATTTGGCAAGGTCAAGTCGTGTTGGACGCCGGTTTTTAATACCGATTTCTCCCATAAATTTAGGTATCATCGGGTCAACGATTTCACCGGAATCGTCCAACCAGTTTCCTCTCGGTAGAATACGTGTCGTCCGTGGTTGCACAGAGACTGTCGTCAGAGAATATGGACTCTTTGTTCTAATCTCATTCTTCCGTTTTTGCAGTGTTGAAATCTCATTACGAATACCATCCAATGCTGGAGCAATCTGTCTATAATAATCACTGATCCGTTTTCGTTGGTCTGTGGTTCTGACATAAGGATCAACTTGTACGGCATTTATCACGGCACTGTCGTGGGAGTTTTTGGTGACAAAACCGACGGTCGTTGTGAATCCTGCAATATCCCAATAGGCTTTACCACCGAACTGTGTGAACGCCATTCCCTTTAGTACACTTCCTGCTTTTAAGCCAACAACGGTTGGGTCAACTTCAAGACGGACCCATTTACCGAGCTCTGGTAGGTCTCCCATCGGTCTATGTGCTGGTGTATCGTTGCCGATTTCTCCGTAAGTGATCTTATCTTCACCCCAGAATGCCCGATGTTCCCAGTTTCCATCATTCCACTGCAGCATAATTGTCTGAGGAGGATTCTCAGGGTCTAACCAGACGTAAGCGAAGAGTTTATCGCCATCAGATAACGTAAACTTGCGGTTAGCATTGTCAAACGCATGTTGAACGAGTTGGTCTGGTGCTGCTGTTTGAATACGTGAGAATTTCTTACTATAGACGGGTGCCTCATTTTTTCCGACGAATTTCCAAGTACCTTGATTCTTTCCACCGTTGGCTTGCGCATCGTCTACCCAAGCAAAATCTGCAGGTTGAGTTGAAGCGATAAGTGTGTTGATCTCTTCTTCCCACTTCTCTTGTTCAGCTTGTAGTCCTGGAGAAGTCAACGCAAATACTTTTTGTAGTCTCGTTAATTCATCATCAATTTCTTGTATTTCAGTCAGCTGTTCTGCTGAAGGAAGCATGACGACAGGATCCCATTTGCTACCGCCTCCATAGACACCGGGTCCTTGAATATCTGCAAAGAATGCAGCAAAACTGTAGAAATCTTTTGCGGTAAAAGGATCAAATTTATGGTCGTGACATTGTGCGCAACCGAGCGTAGCCCCCAACCAAACAGAAGCAGTGGTTCGCACTCTATCAGCTGCATAGATTGCAAGATATTCCTTTGCTTGTGCTCCACCTTCCGCAGTCGTCTGATTGAGTCTATTGTAACCTGATGCAACTTTTTGTTCCGCTGTTGCATTCGGGAGTAGGTCACCTGCAAGATTCTCTACTGTGAACTGATCAAACGGCATATTGTCATTGAACGCTTTTATCACATAGTCTCTATAGGGCCAAACATTAACGTTTTCATCAGAATGGTAACCGCTTGTATCTGCGTATCTTACTAAATCAAGCCAATAGATCGCCAGTCTTTCACCGAATTGCGGTTTTGAAAGCAATCGATTGATCAATTGGTTATAGGCTTCAGGACTATCATCTCTAACGAATTGTTCAACTTCACCAGATGTTGGGATTAGTCCTGTCAAGTCAAAGTGCAATCTCCGTATGAGTGTCCGTCTATCTGCTTCTTGTGATGGCGTAAGTACTTCCTTCTCCAATCTGCTCAGTATAAATTGATCAATCGGATTACGGATCCAATCTGTATTCTCAACCCCTGGTAGTTCAACTTTTTTCGGAGGACTATATGCCCAGTGTTCTTTCCATTCTGCCCCCTCCTTAATCCACTGAATAAGCGTATCAATCTGTTCTTGTGTCGGTTGCCTATGAGAGGTCTCTGGTGGCATCCGTCTATCAACATTTTCGTGTGTGATACGTAATACGAGCTCGCTGTTCTCAGGTTCGCCCGGGACAATTATCGGATAACCGCTTGGTTCCGAAAACGCCCCTTCCTTGGTGTCAAGCCGTAGGTCCGCTTGACGTACTGCTGGATCTGGACCGTGACATGCGTAACATTTATCTGACAATATCGGACGAATATCTCGGTCAAATTCAATCTTCTTAGCAACTACTAAATGTGTTGTTGTGAACAACAACAGAACCGTTAAGACACAAATTAAACCTTTGCCAAACGGTAATAACGGATATATCTTTTTATCATTGCACTGCCTAAACATTGCGGAACATCTCCTCCTCAGCGTGTTATGTGCATTACTGTTCTAAAATTCGCTGGATTCTGTTTGTCAAATAATTTACCACATAAGTGTAATATATGCAAAGAAAATATCACGACTTGAATTATTATATACTTTAGAGTATAATACTCTAAAGTATATAATAACTTGAATGTCAGGTGAGGAATTATGTTCATAAACCGAGAACAAGAATTAGAATCGTTAGAAGATATGTATCGTTCAAGAAATGCAGAATTTTTTGTGTTATATGGTAGACGTCGAATTGGGAAGACTGAACTATTATTGCAATTTTGTAAAAACAAACACACTATCTATTTCCTTGCGAGTCAGCAAAAGGAACATGATCACCTTCAACAACTGAAACAGGTAGCACAACAAGTGATTGATGATCCACTCCTGCAGAACATCACCTTCAATGACTGGGAAACTGCCCTAATCTATTTTGCTCAAAAATCACAACAAGAAAGACTGATCCTGGTGCTTGATGAATTTCAGTATCTATGTGAAGACAATGCAGCACTTCCTTCGCTCATACAACGTTTTTGGGATTTACACGGTAAAAACAGCAACCTTTTCCTAATTCTGTGTGGTTCACAGGTGAGTTTTATGGAACGAGAAGTGTTAGCAGAACGATCACCCCTATACGGCAGACGTACAGGACAATTGCAGTTGATGCCACTGACGTATCGGGATAGTGGACGTTTTTTTCCCGACTATTCACCAAAAGAAAAGTTAATCATCTATGGCATACTCGGAGGGATTCCAGCATATCTTAATCGCTTTGCAGCGCAACTTTCGTCAAATACCCAACAAACATCCAATAAAACGATTGAACACCATGTAAAAGAAGAATTACTCACCCCACAAGGATATTTATTTGATGAAGCTAACTTTCTACTGCGCATGGAACTCAGGGAGCCAAGGACTTATGCAAGTATACTGCATGCAATTGCCAACGGTTCGACGCAGCTCAACGAGATTTCACAACGGGTGCAATTGGATCCGACCAAGACAAATAAATATATAAGTGTGCTCAGAGATTTAGGTATGGTGAAGAGAATTACATCCATCACAGAACGAGCACAGCAGAAAAGCAGAAAAGGACTATACAAGATTGCTGATAATTACCTTAATTTCTGGTTTCGGTTTATTCTACCGAATAGAAGTCTGATTGAATCTGGAAATGCTGATCTTGTATACCGGGAAATGATTGAACCCCATCTATCTGATTACATAGGACCCCTATTTGAAGACGTTTGCCATCAATATGTCACACGGTATTGGCATGAGAAGCTTAAAATTGCCCCAAAACGGATTGGTGCACATTGGGGGTCGGGACCTGAAATTGACCTATTGACAGAGAATATAGACGACAGTCACTGGATTGGTGAGTGTAAATGGTGGGGAGCACCTGTTGGCGAAAACGTCCTAAACCGTCTGATTGAACATGCTGCAAAACTACCCAGTCCCTGGAAACAGAATCCAAGATACGTGCTGTTTTCTGCAGGCGGGTTTACAGACACACTCAGACAGAAAGCAGAAGCAGAAGATGTTGTGCTAATTGAACTAAATGATCTTTATATTTAATTAACGATTGGACGATGTGGGTCTATAAGCGCGTTGTCCTTATCTTTTCGGCGAGGTGGCGGCAAAGCATCAGCCTTCGCTATAAGCCTTGAAAGGACATCAGCATAATCAGGATTGTCTATCAAGTTGTTACATTCGTCAGGATCGTTTGATAAGTCAAAAAGTTGTGGAGGCCAACCTCTGTCGTTATCAAAACGGAAATACTTGAGATCACCCTCTTTTACCATAACCGAAGGTCCGTTCTGTGCACGCCAAAGCTCACTATATACTGTATCATGCCAATCTTCCGTGTTCCCTTCAATAAGTGGCACAAGAGATTTCCCATCAATTTCATCGGGGACAGGAATATCCGCTAACTCACACAAAGTTGGAAACAGATCCACTAAAGAGACGTTCTGTTTGATGACTTGCGGTTCTCGTCCGAACCTCTTCGGATACCATATTGAAAGTGGTACACGCGCGGAAGCTTCAAAATAACTCTGTTTTTCCCACAAACCTTTCGTACCGAGCATCTCACCGTGGTCAGACAGAAACACGACAATAAAATCATCAAGTACATTGAGGTGTTCTAATTTCTCTATCACGCGACCAAACTGTGCATCCATCCACTCAATCATACCGTAATAGGCTGCGGTGGCGCGATGCGCTTGTCTGTAAGTAACATCCTTATCTACCTTTACCCTAAAGAAATCGGCGTATCCGAAGTTTTCGTTTGGTTCCTCAATTATGGGTTCAACACGCTGCATGTAGTAATTAAAAAGATCAAGGGGACACTGATACGGATAATGCGGTGCTATTAGACTTACTGCCATGCAAAGTGGACCGGCTTTCGGTCTGTCATACGAAGCATTGACGAAATACTCTTCAAGGAATAGAACGGCACCGTCTACATTGTATTGATCATGTAGCATCCAATGTCCTATACCGGGTTGTGCATCTCGAATCTCTTGTGCTGTCTTATCCCGTTTCATACCTGTTCCGGGGTCTCGTTCAAACTGTGCGGTGTGTTCATCCTTAACAGGCGAATACGGATATCCATTATTTCCGATGATATCGCGTCCTATCCGTTCGTACCAACCGTGCATGACATCTTTTCCAACGAAATGCATTTTACCAGCACAGCACGAATAATAGCCGTAGTTGCCGAGATGTCCTGGGATTGTCCGGACTTCTGTCGGCATCGGGTCACCAAAGTTCAGACAACCACTGTTACGGGGATATAGACCTGAAAGAAAACTCTGTCTTGCTGGCACACAGACAGGTGATGGTGTATAGGCATTTCGGAAGTATGTCCCTTCGTTTATAAACCGAGACAGTGTCGGTGTTCGGATAGCAGTATCCCCTTCAATGGGTAGGATATCAGGTCTGTGTTCATCGTTGATGAGTAAGAGAATGTTTGGTTTGTTTTGTTGCATGGATGGTAGGCTCCTACTAATATGGGGACATCAATCCTGCTGCACCTGGAATATTCTTCCGTTCGAATTCTGGTGTAATCCACCTTTCACCGGGGTCCTTCCCCGGTTTATAGTATCCATAAACAACTGTCCATCTGGTATCACTATCCTGTTTTTTTGGCGTTACCGCATGTGCCGCATGCGTCCACATCAGTACGACCGTTCCTTCTGGTGCTGATAACGTTTGAATTTCCAACGGTTCTCCCGTTTCAGAGTGTTTTTTTCCGCTTAACCAACCTTCTCGCAATGCTTCATCTGTTGCAGCATGAATTTTGGGATCTCGGTATAGATGACTACCAGGCACCGCTTTCAAACCACCATCATCTGCTTCAAATCCGTTCACATAGAAGAATATACGGATGTATCCGTAGCGAGGGTCATCCTCTGAATAACCGTGACTATGCCAGTGGATACCCCCATTTCCTCCAGGACGATTGAGACTAACGCAGTGGTCATAACGTATCTCTTCGCCAAGAACTTGACGCGCAAGTCTAAGCATCTGTGGATGCGGGATGAGACTTTCAAGATAACTATCATATTCGGCAGCAAATCGGTTCGGTTCATAACCCTCTTTGCCTCCGGGGATAATTGATTCAATATAGGATAAGGATTTAGTCAGTCTTACACGAGCATCATCGGTCAATAGTTCAGGAAGGACAAAATGTCCATCCTGATTCATACTTTCTCGCTCTTGGTCACCGAAAATGTAATCGTTGAATATCGGAACTTGTTGCATAAGAGTCCTGAGTTGATACTTCAACTGCTTTAGTACAGAGACATCAACCCCTCTGCGCCGGGGATTGGCTTTGCTTCAAACTCGGGTGAAATCCAACGTGCACCAGAAGGTTTACCGGGATTGCGATAGGCGTAAACGACTGTCCACCGTGTATCGCTATCACTCTTTCTTGGTGTTACCGCATGTGCTGCATGCGTCCACATCAATATGACCGTTCCTTTCGGAACTGATAACCGCTCTACCCTTAAAGGTTCCCCCGTTTCGGGGTGCGTTTTCCCAACCAACCATCCTGCTTGAAGGTCTTCATCTGTTCTTCCCGTAATCCTTCCATCCCTATAAAGATGACTTCCGGGTACTGCTTTCAGACCGCCATCGTCTGCCTTAAATCCGTTGACATAGAAGAAAATACGCACAAAGCCGTAGCGTGTGTCATCATCTGAATAACCGTGGCTATGCCAACCGATACCTCCGTTACCCCCGTGCCGATTTAGACTGACACAGTGGTCATATCGTATATCTTCCCCAAGCACTTTACGTGCAAGTTGTAACATCTGTGGATGCGCAATCACACTTTCAAGGTAGCTATCATATTCTGCTGAGAAATGATTTGGTTCGTGACCTTCTTTACACCCCGGTATAATTGATTGAACATAAGACAGGGATGTTGTTAGTCGCTCCTGAGCATCATCAGTCAACAGACCCGGTAAAACAAAATGACCCTCAAAATCTAATAATTCCCGCTCTTTCTCACCGAAAGTGTAATCGTGAAAAATTGGGGTTCGCATCATAAAGAACTCCTACCATAGAGGTCAATTTAAAACTTCTATCGAATACTTTGCTTGTAGTAGTGTTTAGTCAAGTGTTCTTTGATGGCACTAAAAAGTCGGGAATCGGAGTTCCCTCCTACAATAAACAGATTCTGTAGGAGCGATCTCCGAATCGTGACCTACAAAAGTCTGTTGACTAAGCAGTAGGTCAATTCTTAATATTCGCCCAAGTGGTAGTAAGTTTATTAGAAACTTCAACGCCAGCTGACTGTTCTAATCCAACATTCATCAAGGACTTTATTTCTCCTCCGGATAACGCGGTATTAAAGATAGCAACATCGTCAATAATTGCAGATAAGAATTGACCCCATTTTCCATGTTGACCAGTGTCTAAATAAATACCAAACAATAGAGGTTTGTCAGTTAACGGATTCCTTCCTAAATCACGGACTGATATACCAGAACCAATCTCATCACCGTCCAGATAAACACCAAACGCTTCACCATTCCAAGTTGCTGCAACATGATGCCAATTAGTATCTGGATTCCAGTTTGCATCTACATAGTGAAGTGTCCCCGCAGGGTCATGTGTGTGATGTCGGATTATAGTTGTATTCCACCAAAATCCGGGAGCCCAATCATCTTTAGTAACAACACCCATACCATCACCTGGCGATTGATCTAATTTAAACCATAAGGCAATCGTGTGTTCACCGCCAACCATCAGGGACGCATCGTGTGCAATCTCCACGTAATTATCCGTTCCATTAAGACTCAAAGCTTTACCAAACTTGCCATTAACCCAATTAGCACCGCCTTCAATCGTGCCATCATTACCGTGACCTGAAGTGTCATTTGCAAGGTTACCACTTCCTTCATTAAAGAGCCACATGCCAACGCAATTGTTAAAGTCAATTTGTGCGGAACTCATACTTGCAAAAATTAGGTTAATAAGCATGAGACTGACGCACAATATACTTATATATGTAGGTGTAGTTTTCATTACTATTTTCTCCTTATGTAGTTTTAACAAAATGGAAAATTACATTCGTCGTTGACAACCTAATTAGGCAAAAGCGTCTGTTTCTACATCATTTAGAAACACGCGTGCATTCTCCTGTAATGCTGAACGATGAACAGCTGCCTCAAATAGAAGTTCATTCCAAGCAGCATTGCCATCAGCAGGAAAAGGTTCATCTGCATGCATTGCTTTAATCACACCATCAGCCATACGTTTGAAAGATTGCGGCATCTCTGGTTGTCCCTGTTCGTTTTCCCAACGTTCCTCAACTTCTGAATTATTTGCTTTGCGGCGCAAATAGGAACCGTCTAAGCCGCGCGCCTCAGAGTATGATTTGTCACCGAGCACTTTAATGCGGAGCGGATGATCATCATACCCCCACATGTTTGTTCCACTCAATGATCCGATGACTCCGTTTTCCCATCCGATATGGATGAGACGCGCCCATCCCCCAGATGCGTTCGGATCACCGACGACACTGACCCATTCAGGTCTACCCACTGTCCACAGTATCAGATCAATAATATGTGACCAACAGTTGAAATGGGCACGGGCATGAACCATCCGTATTTCACCTAATGTGCCATCGGCAACATCGTCATGGAGTTTTTTGAAATGATGCATAAACCTATAGTTGAAATCAATGCCGAATTTCAACCCCGAATCACGCCACTTTGCGATTGCAGGTGCGGCTATCTTTAGGTCTTCTTCTCTTACACGTGCTTGACCTTCTAAACCGCACAAAGGTTTTTCTGTAAAGACATTTCTTCCACCTTCGATTAACTCTTGTAAGGGTGGAATACGTCTCGTCTCATTGACTATAAGCAATACGAGCTCGGCATCACAGTTCTGTAGAAGTTCCTCAATAGTAGAATATCCTGGAACACCAAAGTGTTCAGATGCTTTTTCAAGAAGGCCTGGATCCATATCGCATACAGCGACGACTTGAGCATCTGGATGTGCATGGAAGTTACCGCCATGCATCATTCCCATCCCTCTACCGCTAATCAGTGCACATTCTGTCATTTCATAATCCTCTCTTATGGAACGTTTTTTGGACCGATTTTTCAGATGTATTATAACATAGAATTAAAATTACACAAGGAAAATCTTTCGAATTTCTTGATTTAATTGATAAGTGAACGGCACACGGAGAGTGCCTACTACCTTTAAGAACGGCACACGGAGAGTGCCTACTACCTTTAAGAACGGCACACGGAGAGTGCCTACTACCTTTAAGAACGGCACACGGAGAGTGTCTACTACCTTTAAGAACGGCACACGGAGAGTGTCTACTACCTTTAAGAACGGCACACGGAGAGTGTCTACTACCTTTAAGAACGGCACACGGAGAGTGCCTACTACCTTTAAGAACGGCACACGGAGAGTGCCTACTACCTTTAAGAACGGCACACGGAGAGTGCCTACTACTATTAAGAGCTTAAGAAATCCCAATATTGACACTTATAGTGACAAGAACTTTACGCACTCATCCTAACACTTTGTGTTGACACCCAAACAAATATATGGTATATTTACTACAGAAGGAGAAACAAAATGAATAAGATTCTTGCCCTCTCTACATTTTTCTGTTTAATAGTTGTACCCGCTCTGGGTCAGTTAACCGATACGGATCTTGATAAAATTCGGTTGATAGTCAATGAGTCAGAAAAACGTATCAAAGCGGAAATCAAAGAGGAAATCAAACCTATAAAGGTTGACATCGTAACACTAAAAACTGATGGAGAAGTGATAAAAACAGAAATCACGAATTTAAAAGAAACTGTCAAAAAGGCCTCTGATTCGAATCAAAAGAATTTTGACAGACAAAATAACATAATCATTGCCTGCATTGGTATTCCTTTGGCGATTCTTGCTATCGGTGCAACTGTATGGGGTATATTAGCACAAAAGCGGATCAGGAGAGAACAAATACTTGAAAATCAGATTGAAACACTCACTCAGGAAATAGAAAAGCTGAAGCAACAACGGATTGTCAGCAGATGAAAGCATATATTTTACAACCCTTGTGATTTGACGCAACGGAAACCGATCAGATGACTTGTGCGTGCTGTTTCATTACCACGACGGTATGTAATCCATACACGGGGTTGACCACTCTCAACCCAAGACCCACCCCGAATTGAACGCGACGTATCTATTTTCAGATAGTTTTGGATGATTTCGTCTATACTCTCAGTTCCACCAATCGGGTTGCTTTTTGTAGGATCGTCATAAAAGTTTCTTTCATATCTATCAAGACACAATTCCAATACATTCCCAATCATATCATAGAGACCGTAACCGTTCGGAGGATAATCCCCAACAGGTGTCGTATTACCGATAAGACCAACATTGAGTGTGTAGTTTGCTTTGTCTTCATCTATAGAATTTCCCCACGGATATCTCTGACCTTCAACACCACCGCGTGCTGCTTTTTCCCATTCAGCCTCTGTCGGTAGACGTTTGCCAACCCACTGTGAGTATGCAACTGCAGCATACCAACTTATAGATACCACGGGATGCTCGGCTTTACTGTTTGGAAATGAATTATCTGTCCAGTTAGCAAGGTAATTTCCATCATGAAATTTATCTTCAATCTGGTCTTTTTGCCATTCCGGATTTGCATCAATGAACGCCTTATAATCAGCGTTAGTCACCTCATATATATCTATGTAAAATGCGTCAATGTATATTGTATGTCCAGGTTCTTCAACATTGCCTGAATCTCCGCTGAGGCTTCCCATCTGATATTCACCTTCTGGGATTAACACCATTCCCTCTGGAACTATATCCTCAACATCTTGTGATTCTACGGTGTATGTCAACGTGCGATTACCACCTTCCCACGTAATCTCAATTTCCAACGTACCCGACATAAATGGACCAGAAATCGTGACGGTATTGTCCGTTGTATCAACCTCACCTTGAGAAACGACGAGGTTGATGGGTGAACTACTAAAATTCACAGTAATGTTTGCATCTGTGGGGATACTGCTGCCATCAGATGGATTTACGGATTCTATCTCAATAGATTCATCTTCTCCACATCCAACTATGAGCACGGTACAAAGATGAATGCATAATAGGGATAAATATAACAAATTTTTGTGCAAAGATCCTCTCCTCCAGATCAGATCAGATTGTTCAGTACTATGATTCCACATCAAAGACCTTTTCCATTTCTACCTGTAGCATCTCATACAAATCTTTTTTCAATCTGATGAGTTGGGTATTGGTAATGCTTCTTGGACGAGGTAGGGTGACATCCACCTCTGCTTTTATTGTTGCGGGTCTTGCTGTTAGAACAAATATTTTGTCTGCCATGATGAGTGCCTCCTCTAAATCGTGTGTAATTAATAGGATTGTCTGTTTTTCTTTTCCCCATATATCTAACAGAATAGATTGCATCATTGTGCGTGTCATTGCGTCCAATGCCCCAAAGGGTTCGTCTAATAGTAACGTATCTTTTTGAAATAGGAGTGTACGTATCAAAGCAACACGTTGCCGCATTCCACCTGAAAGTTGTGCGGGATAATTCTGTGCGAAACGTTCCAAACCCAGTTGAATTAGGAGTTGCTGTGCTTCCTTCATTGCACTACTCAGAGGTTTCTTTTGTATCTCTGGACCGATAAGTACATTCCTTAAGACTGTCCGCCAAGGCAACAGAAGGTCTTTCTGCTGCATATAACCGAACAATCCTGTCTTACTCTGTATCGGTTTCTCATTATAATATATCTCACCAGCTTGCAGGGGAAGAATCCCTGAAACTACATTGAACAGCGTACTCTTGCCGCAACCAGAGGGACCGATTAATGCAACAATTTGACTCGTTTTGATGTCTATGTTGATTCTGTTAAGGACCTGTAAGTGTGCACCATTTTGCGGAAAACTGTGTGATAAATTCTGTACCCGTATTTTGCTCATTTTATTTATATGGTAAATTATAATAATAAATGGACATTTTCGCCACCCGGTTCGGTTAGGAAACCGAACCATAAGCATCAATTTTAGAAAATGTCTGCGTTATTGTGAATACCTCTAAGGGCGCATGATTATTGAGATTGTCCTCTCTTTAGTCCCGTATGAAGATTAAATAAATAATCAGGTAATTCTACTGATATGACTCATCGTAGGAGTAAGGTTTCGTAGGGGCGGGGTTTCCCCGCCCGCGTATTACCCAATTAATAACTTAATCTTCATACGGGACTGAAGAGGGTTTCTGGCATCAAGAATTCCTTAACTTTACACTTATAGGTTTCGCTTCACTCTACCCCACCTACAAGTTTAACTTGGACTGTCCGATAGGTTTTAGGCACGTGTCGCACGTTGACGAAAAAAACGGATTAAAGGTAAAACATAAGATTCATCTGTTCGGATATTAACAGAATCTACCTGACTCGATCGAAAAACTTGTTGCAGTTCTAAGGCTGCTTTTCGATTTCGTTCTGCATATAATTCTCTTGCTTGTGATGAACGTGTATCAACTACAATACGTTCTCCTGATTCGGCATCTTGCAATTCTATCAAACCTACGTTAGGTATTTCCACTTCCCTTCGGTCCTGTAACGTGATAGCAATAAGCGAATGTCGTTTGCTGGTAATCCGTAGCTGTTTCTGATAATCTGTATCCATAAAATCTGATATGAGAAAGATGACGCTATGGGGTTTTAGAATTCGGTCTGCAAATGCTAATGATTCGCTAATATTCGTTCCGTGCTGTTTTGGTTGAAAACGGAGTATATCACGAACGACACGTAAGACATGTCGTTTCCCTTTTCCCGGTGCAACATAGTGTTCAACGGCGTTTGTAAAGCAGATGAGTCCTACTTTGTCGCTGTTTTTTATTGCGGAGAATGCAAGCAGTGCTGCGATCTCGGCTGCGATCTCCGCTTTCGTCTCGGTAATACTACCGAAAGTTGTTGATGCACTCATGTCAACAATCAACATCATCACCAATTCGCGTTCCTCAACGAATTTCTTAATGTATGCATGTCCCATACGTGCAGTTACATTCCAGTCAATCGTTCTAATTTCGTCTCCTGGTTGGTATTCTCTAACTTCATCAAAAGTTATGCCTTGTCCTTTGAAGACACTCTCATACTCTCCTGCGAAAATAGTATTTACCAACCTATTTGATAGGATGTCAATTCGTTGTATTTTCTTGAGTATTTCTTTTTCATCCATGTGATTTACCCATTGAACAGATAGACAGGCAAGGATAGATGGTCTTAAGGTTTTACCGGTTTTACACAACGAAATCCTTCATTTGGATTCGTATCTGTTGGTGATCTTTTGCTGCGATTCGTTACACGCGAACTGTGTTGACTATTGAGCCATGAACCACCCCGCAAAACACGGTCAGTTTTCATTTTGATGAAATCCTGTACGGTTTCTTGTATGTTGGCACTACCAGCGACCGGGTTCTGCTTCGGAGAGTTTCCATAATAATCAGCTATGTAACTATCAAGACACCATTCTCTTACGTTTCCTGCCATATCATACAGACCGTATCCGTTCTTAGGATACGTTCCGACAGGTGTCAGTTCTTTGTCGGTAGCGTCGTAGTAGTTAGCCTTAGTTGGATTAATTTCATCACCCCAAGGATATAATTTACCGATCAATCCTCCGCGGGCAGCTTTCTCCCATTCAGCTTCTGTCGGCAGTCTTTTTTCTGCCCATTGTGCATAAGCCATCGCTGCATACCAACTGACATAAACAACAGGGTGGTTATCTTTTCCAAAAGGAAAGTCGTTCCCGTTCCAATGCGCTAAATAGTAGCCATCATGATATTCACGTGGAATTTGTTCCTTTCCCCACTGTGGATTTGCATCAATAAACTGCTTGTATTCAGCATTCGTGACCTCGTGTTTGTCAATATAATATGCGTCAAGATAGACAGTGTGTATAGGCTTTTCGTCAGTGTGTCCTTTTTCGCTACCCATCTGAAATTCTCCAGCATCAATATAGACCATTTTACCATTGGAAGACTCCAGTTTAAAATCAATGGGTATTTGAACGGTAACTTTGATCGGTTTTCCATTCTTGGTTGCTGGTATAAATGTCCACAGTTTTACTGCTGTTATCGCTGCTTCTTCAAGCCCGAAACCGAGTTTTGTCAATGCTACTATGTTTTGTGGAGTTCCATTTATATCAATGTTTGCTTGAAGTTTAACCTTACCTTCTTTGCCAACCTCCATTGCTTCATTGGGATATATCGGTTTTACTGAGTTTTTAATTTTGGGAGGTGTAAAATCTGATGGATAAGTATCTGCTTTCAAGAAACCTGAAGTCAGCAATAGGAAACAGATTAATGCGGTTAACGTTTTGATGGTTTTCATAGTATTGTTCACCATGGTAATCTACTAAGAATATGATAGGTGCATGCAATAACAAGCACACACCTATTCTGTAATGAAGTGCGGTCACTAAAAGGAACTTGTCGGGTGTTTACGTTTCTTCTTCTTCGGTTTTTGATGCAGCGATGACTTTCTGAGCAACATCATCAGGAACGATCTCATACCTTTCAAATTCCATCGTGAATTTACCGCGTGCACTTGTCATGGATTTTAGGTCAATAGAATAACGGAGCATCTCGGCAAGTGGTACTGAAGCCGTAATTTCTTGTCGCTTCCCAACCTGTTCAACACCCAACACTTGCCCGCGTCTCCCGTTTAGATCACCGATGATATTTCCCATAAATTGATCAGGAACAGAGATGGTGACGTGCATAATCGGTTCCAGCAAGCAAGGATTCGCCTGTTGAACACCTGTTGCAAATGCCATTGATCCTGCGATCTGGAACGCCATATCTGAAGAGTCAACTTGGTGGAATTTGCCATCGTGTAGGTCAATCTGGATATCAACTAATGGGTAGTTCGCAATCACTCCCCGCTCCATCCTTTGACGGATACCTTTTTCTACAGCTGGAATATAGTTGCTTGGGATTGTTCCACCTTTAATACTGTCAATAAACTCAAACCCTTCACCTCTCCCTAAAGGTGCAAGGTTAATTTTAACCTCTCCGAACTGTCCCTTACCCCCAGACTGTTTCTTGTGACGTTCTTGGATATCCTGAACTCTTCTCTGGATCGTTTCACGATAGGCGACTTTTGGTGGGGCAAGCTGTGTTTCAACGCCAAATTTTTCTACAATCCTGTCGCGATTCACATTGATGTGAAGATCGCCGAGACCTGAAACCAGTAACTGTTTAGTGACATCGTTTCGTTCAATTTGAAACGTGGGGTCCTCCTCTCCCATCCGATTGAGGGCGGTAATGAGTTTCTCGTCATCCCCCTCACGCGCAGGAGAAATGGCATAAGAGATGACAGTATTTGGAAACGCAATTCCCTGAAGTTTAATAGGTGCGTCTCTGTCACACAGTGTATCGCCTGTTCGGGTATTGTTGAGTTTTGTCAATGCCCCAATATCGCCTGCCGTTACACCTGACGTATTAATGGTCTGTTTGCCATTCATGTAGACAGGTTTTCCAAGCCGTTCAGTTGCATCGCGCGTTGAATTGCTGACTTGCATATCACCTTCAAGCGTGCCTGAATAGACTCTGAAGTAACTGAGTTGTCCAGAAAACGGATCTGCTATAGTTTTGAAAACGACTGCAGACAGTGGACTTTCTGCTGAAGGTTCACGTGTGTTAGATTCTTCTTCAATATCTTCTACTACACCACCCTGTACAGGTGATGGCGTACAAGCTATGACTAAATCCATCAGTTGTTGAACGCCGATATTCTTCAATGCAGCACCACACAGTACTGGCGTGAACTGATTTTCAGAGATACCGGTCTGGAGCCCGTTCTGTATCTCTTCTTCTGTGAGTTCTCCTTCAAAGAACTTTTCAATCAGTTCATCATCACTTTCTGCAGCAACTTCAACAAGTGATTCTCTGGCTTCTTCAGCACTGCTGGCTAATTCATCTGGAACATCAGATTTTGATGCGCGAGCATTTCCACTGGGTTCAAGAAAAGCGACATTTTGTATGACATCAACAACGCCAGAAAACTGTTCCTCTTTCCCGATAGGGAGTTGAATTGGTACTGCACGTGTCTCTAATATTTCTGATATGCTGGCAAGTGCGTTGTCAAAACTGGCATTCTCTTTGTCCATTTTGTTGATAAAGATGATGCGGGGTAGTTCATACTTATCAGCCACCTCCCAGACTTTCTCTGTGCCACCTTCAACACCAGTTGTTGCATCAACGACGACGATAACTGCGTCAACGACCCTGAGTGAGCTGTGAAGGTCTCCATAAAAATCTTCGGCACCGGGTGTATCAATGAGATTAAGTTTGTGTTCACCCCATTCCGCTATACACACTGAACAGTTGAGTGAAGTTTTACGTTCTATTTCATCAGCGGCATAATCGGCGACCGTGTTTCCATCATCTACGACTCCCATTCGCTCAATTGTACCGCCGTTATAGAGCATCGCTTCAACGAGGGATGTCTTTCCAGCTCCTGAATGAGCAATAATACCAATATTTCGAATTTCTTCTGTTCTGTATTGTCTCATTTTGTAAGATTGTTCTCCTTTTGTAACCACACGGAATAGGTCAAACTATGCCGTAGTTTAGATATTCTATTTTAGCATACATGACAAAATGTTATCAACAAAAACTGAAAAATTCCATTTCTATTAGGTTTTTCATGAGAGACGGCACTCGGAGAGTGTCTACTACTATGAAAGAGACGGCACTCGGAGAATGCCTACTACTATGAAAGAGACGGCACTCGGAGAATGCCTACTACTATGAAAGAGACGGCACTCGGAGAATGCCTACTACTATGAAAGAGACGGCACTCGGAGAATGCCTACTACTATGAAAGAGACGGCACTCGGAGAGTGCCTACTACTATTAAGAATGTGAATTGCACAATCTAACAGAATGTGCTACAATTAAGCGACATTTTCAATTAGAAATGGTATTACAATAGTATGGAAGGTAACACAGATGAAGAGTATTTTCTTTGCAATCGGTTCTTTCTTCAGTCTACTCGGTGTCTTGCTCGGTGCTTTTGGAGCACATACATTGAAGAAGAAATTAACGGTGGAAATGTTGGATATTTTTGAGGTCGGTGTACGGTATCAGATGTATCACGGTATAGGACTAATCATAGTCGCCTGGGCACTATCACAATGGCACCAGACATTGACAACTGCTGCAGGGTTGTGTTTCATTGTTGGTATTCTCATCTTTTCTGGGAGTCTGTATACGTTGAGTTTGACAGGTATCCGTTGGCTTGGCGCAATTACGCCTATTGGTGGTCTGGCGTTTATCGCTGGATGGGGGTGTCTGGTGATAGCGGTTTTTCAGAAATGAAGGAATTAATTAACTCCCAATCCCATAGAAGGATTGTTCCGTCCCAACTTGTACTGGCTAAGGTTTTCCCATCTTGTATGAATATTAGTTTACTAATTCCTCTACTTTTTAGTGCATCCGGGTGTCTTGGGTGCATAGATAGAAATGTTCCACTATCCGGATCTATCAGTCGAATACTGCCTTGTCCTTCACTCACAAGCGTTCTGCCATCAGGTGAAAAAAGTACTTCCGGATAAGTGCTATGCGTATTGATCTTTCTTACAAGTCTGGCAGTTGTTAGATCTGTTAAATCCCAAAGATAGATTTTTGAATAGTCTGCGCTGGCAAGCATATTACCATCCGGAGAGAATGCCAAATTATAAATGGTACTTCGATCCCCTGTCAATGTTAAGAGTTTATCACCTGTCTCTGTACTCCATAGGTTTATTTCAAGACCATCACCACAGCTTGCAAGTATCTTACTGTTTGGTGAAAAGGTTAATGCTTTCACTTCTTGTTGGTTACCTTGAAACGTATATCTCGGTTGAATTGACTTCGGATTAAAGATTCTTCCCCAGAACGTTTTAGATGGCTTTGCAATATCCCACAAATGAATAGTGCCAATTTGATACTCTGAAGTCGTGACTGCTACCATCTTTTCATCTGGAGAAAAAGTGCTAACAAAACTCAAATATTCTGATGGGTATCCATGTCCATTCAAGTTGTATCGCAGCCGAACCTTGGCAGTATCCCACAATTGTATTTTACCTCTAAATTTTCTAACAACAAACTTATTTGCATTTTGTGATACTGTCTTAGGACTATTTAATCTGAAAAAGGAACTTGAAAACGGATGTCCTGTATTGATGTCCCATTTTATCAGCATATCCTCGTCATGATGCACGCTTATTAGAGTGTTCCCTTCTGCAGAAGCCGCTATATCTATCACATTGCCTACATGCCCCGGACAGATATATTGCTGCCGACCCGTGGTTGTATCCCATGCACGGATTGTACCATCCTTACTCCCTGAAAGCAGCATTTTCTCATCCGGTGAGAATGCTAAAGCTACTATTTCTTCTCTGTGCTTTCTGAGTTTCAAGGCTGATAGATTTTGTATAATTCTTCCTGCTAATCCTTGCTGTCTAACAGGAGCCTTCCACAAGTTGACAACCCCATCATCATCTCCGCTTGCAAGGAGTTTACTATTCGGTGAAAAGACTAATGCACTTAAGAACTTTTCAGTTTTGAAAGACGCACGAACCGTTTCGGTGTCAAGGTCCCACAACAGAATAGTATCGAAACCACGACTTGCTAATGTCTTTCCATCATGTGAAAACACTAACCCTCTGATATAATCCTTTTCTTCTCTTTCCAGAGTGAACAGTTCTTCTCCTGTATCTGCATTCCAAACATGTATTGGAAATCTATCCCCCTTTTCTTCTTTTGAGGTTGCAATAAAACGGTTATCTGGTGCCAGTGCAATAGTTGGACCAATTCCCTCTTTCTTACCTACGTCTATATTTGTAATAGCCGGTGGTTTTCCTGGGACATGGTTTGATACCTGAACTTTGTCAAATTCATCGCCAAGACTTACGCTTGCAAGTTTTGTGCTATCTTCTGAGAAATCTACACTGTATAAGTATTCACCTGTCTCTCTTTGGTGAAGAGTGGGAAGTCTTTTACCATTAGCTATATCCCAACGCGAAATTCTTCCCTTTGAATTGACGCCTGACAGCATATTTCCATCCGAGGAGAATGCTATACCTTTGAATCCATGTCTGTCTCCTGGCAACAGTGATTTCTCTACTCCTGTCTTTGCATCATACATCCAGATGCCGATAGTAGTTGCTACAGCAAACTGCACACCATCTGGCGAAAACTTGATGTCTCTTATTGCACCTTTGCCGAACCGAGCTTTTGCACCTTTTGGTAACTCCCATCGGGTATATTCAGTATTTGATGGCTCAGGTATCCGTTCCGTTGAATCTTGCCTGAATACATCAGAGATCTTACTTACGTACAAGAGTCCAACCACTACCAGCACGATAAAGACGAGATACATTGACGCAATAGGGTGTCGTAATACTTTCATAATTATTTTTCCTCTTTAGTACAGAATGTTCAGAAATGAAGGGACTAATTATCTCTATTTATACCTCTCTCCCAATCCGTTAGAATTCTCTCCCAATCCCATAGGAGGATTGTTCCGTCCTCACCTGCAGTGGCTAAAGTTTTCCCATCTTGTAAGAATAATAGTTTATTTATTTTCCCAATAAGTCCATCAGAATGTGCAGTTTTAGATAGAATATGTCCAATGTCCGTGTCAATCAGTTGAATACTGCTATCCCATCCCCCACTCACAAGTGTTCTGCCATCAGGTGAAAATAGTAGTACCTGAATATCACTAATCGTATTGATCTTTCTTACAGGTTTGGCAGTTGTTAAATCTGTTAAATCCCATAGATAGACTGTTGAACGGTATGTGCTGGCAAGCATATTACCATCCGGAGAGAATGCCAAATTATCAATGGAACTTCGATCCCCTGTCAATGTAATGCGTTTATCACCTGTCTCTGTACTCCATAAGTTTATTTCAAGACTATCACCACTACTTGCAAGTATCTTTCCGTTTGGTGAAAAGGTTAATGCTTTCACTTTTTGTTGGTTACCTTGAAACGTAAATCTCGGATGAATTGACTTCGGATTAAAGATTCTTCCCCAAAACGTTTTAGATGGATTTGCAATATCCCACAAATGAATTGTGCCAATTTGATACTTTGAAGTCGTGACCGCTACCAACTTTTCATCTGGAGAAAAAGCACTAACTAAACTCCAGTATTCTGATGGGTATCCATGTCCATTCAAGTTGTATCGCAGCTGAATCTTGGCAGTATCCCACAATTGTATTTTATGTTTAAAACCGAATTGTCTAACAACAAACTTATTTGCATTTTGTGAGACTGTCTCAGGACTCTTTAAGCTGAAAAAGGAACTTGAAAACGGATGTCCTGTATTGATGTCCCATTTTATCAGCATATCCACGTCATTGTCCATGCTTATTAGGGTGTTCCCTTCTGCAGAAACCGCTATATCTGTTATATTGTCGACATGCCCCGGACAGATATATTGCTGCTGACCCGTGGTCGTGTCCCACGCACGGATTGTACCATCCTTACTCCCTGAAAGCAGCATTTTCCCATCCGGTGAGAATGCTAAGGCTACTATCTCTTCTCTGTGCTTTGTGAGTTTCAAGGTTGATAGATTCTGACCTATTTTTCCTGCTAATCCTTCCTGTTGAACAGTAGCATTCCACAAGTTGATAATCCCATCATCATTTCCACTTACAAGGAGCTTACCATTGGGTGAAAAGGCTAACGCGCTTAATCCCCAATCAGTGTTGATAGTCGTACGAACCGTTTTGGTGTCAAGGTCCCACAAAACAATAGTATCGTAATCACAACTCGCTAATGTCTTACCATCAGGTGAGAACACTAACACTTTGATTGATCTATGTTCGTCTCTTTCCAGTGTGAACAGTCCTTCTCCAGTATCTACATTCCAAACATGAATTGGAAATCTTTCACCCTCTTCTTCTTTTGAAGTTGCAAGAAAACGGTTATCTGGTGAAAGGACAATAGTTGGACTCATTCCCTCTTTCTCACCTACAACTATATTTGTCATAGTCGGTGGTATGCCTGTGTCAAGGTTTGATACCTGAACCTTTTCATTTTCTCTGTGAAGACTTACGCTTGCAAGTTTTGTGCTATCTTCTGAGAAATCTACACTGTATAAGTATCCAGCTGTCTCACCTTTGAGAAGAGTCGGAAGTCTTTTGCCTTTACCTACATCCCAACGCAAAATTATACCATCTGAATTGACCCCTGACAGCGTGTTTCCATCCGAGGAGAATGCTATACCTTTGAATTCATGTCTGAGTCCTGTCAACAGTGAGATCTCTGCTCCTGTCTTTGCATCATACATCCAGACGCCGATAGTGGTTGCTACAGCAAACCGTGCACCATCTGGCGAAATCTTGATGTCTCTTATTCCACCTTTGCCGAACCGAGCTTTTGCACCTTTTGGTAACTCCCATCGGGTATATTCAGTACTTGATGGCTGAGGTATCAGTTCCGTTGAATCTCGAACGAATACATCAGATACCTTACTTACGAATAAGATTCCAACCACTACCAGCACGATAAAGATGAGATACATTAACGCAAGAGGGTGTCGTAAAACTTTCATCTGTTTTATTTCCTTGTGTAGTCGTGTTAGTAAAAAAAAAATCTATTTTATTACTGATTTCATCTTTTCCCAATTCCAAAGGAGGATTGTACCATCTGCACTTGCGGTGACTAAGGTTTTTCCGTTCCTTAAGAACCGTAAGTCATTAATCTGACGTGTATTGCCTTTGTGTGTTGACAAAAGGTTTCCTGAGTAGACATCCCATAATTTAACCTCCCCATTATTATTCCCACTTACAAGAATTCTGTCATTCGGTGAGAAATGTATTGACATGAAAGTAGATCTTCCTGACCAAGAACTGATCTGTTTACCTGTTGTAACCTCCCAACAGTAGATTCTTCTGCTTCCTCTGCTGGCAAGAATTTTACCATCTGTTGAGAATGCGATCGATCTGGTATAGTTTCTGTCTACGGTGAGTTTTTGATGGATGTTCAATGTCTCCAAATCCCAAAGGTTGATTTTCTCGCCATCCCCACCGCTTGCAAGTATTTTTCCATCTGGTGAGAAAACTAAAGAACTGACAACTCCCCGATGTCCTTTTAGTGTGTGTTTTGGACGAATAGTTTTTGAGTTGAATAAATACCTACTAAAGATAGAATTAGACTGTCTCCCGATATCCCACAAATGAATCTCACCAAGTGTTCCTCTGGACGGGGAAGTTGCTAACATCTTTTCATCCTTGGAAAATGCAATTTCAGTATGAAGTAAGGACTTTGATGGGTACCCGTGTCCTTTCAAGTATAACCGATAACGTCTGTTTTGTATATCCCACAACCTTATGTTTCTATCCAAAGTATCATCCAATGCTATAGCTGTTGCGTTTGGTGAGATTGTCTCGGATAAAGTAAATCCCAGATAGGATGCAGAAAGTTGGTGACCGTTCTCGATATCCCATTGTCGTACCTGCGGATGGTTTAGTCGTACATACGTATGGTTAGAATCCAAACTGGTTAGAATATATGTCTGTTCAGATACCGCTATAGACTCAATTCCGTACATGTGTCCTGGACATGTGTATAACTTTCTACCAGTGGTAGTATCCCATGCCCTAATTGTTCCGTCATCACTATCAGAAAGAAGTGTTTTTCCATCTGGTGAAAAAGCTAATATATTGACTCTCTCTTTATGTCCTTTTAACTTTAACGTTGGCATATATTGTCCAATTTTCCCGCCAAGTCCTTCCTTCTTTGCGGTAGCATTCCATAGACGGACACTACCGTCAGAACATCCACTGGCGAGTAGTCTTCCATTGGGTGAAAAAGCTAAGGTATAGAAACTTGTGTCCAGTGCTTTGAATGTTACTGTAACATCTGCAGCATCAGTATTCCATAAATAGATTGAATCTGTATCACAGACAGCTAATGTCTTACTATCGGGGGAAAACGCTAATGCGCTTACCCCATCATTTGACTGTGCTGATCGTTCAAAAAGAAACTTACCTGTATGTGCATCAAGTATGTGAATAGGGAAAAACTCTCTATAACCTATTTGCCGTGGTGTAGCAAGAAAACAGCCATCAGGTGAAATGACGATGATCTTGCCGTATCCTCCATTAAATTCTACCTCCAAGTTAAGTTCTGAAAGAATAGGTGCAATGCCATGCGTGTTAAGATCCTTATTTAGTTCCCATACATAGATTTTTTCATCACTTACTCCACCAGTACCGTAAAGCCTTGATCCATCCGCTGTGAAAACTGCTGAGGATAAGTAGAGTGCTTTTTCATTCCTGAGAGTGAATATTAATTCACCGTTTTCCGTATGCCATTTCAGTATCTCTCCAATTGCATTTACACCGATCACGGTATCTCTGTCCTCTGTAAAAGCAACATCAAGGATATTCTGTCTTTTCCCTTTCAGCAGTGATATGATACTTCCAGACTGTGCATTGTATATCCACACACCGATAGATGTCGCAACTGCAAACCGTCTACTATCAGGTGAGAACTTGATTTCGTTTATCCTGCCTTTACCCAAACGCATTTTCGCACCATCAGGCAATTCCCATCGGGAATATTCACTATTTGTTGGTACTTGGAATATTTCTGTCGAGTTCTTATTTGCTATCAGTCGTAGGAGAATAGTGACAGCAATAATGCCGAAGATGATGGTAGATAATATGAAGATGATACGAGATTTTTTCATGTTTGGTCCATAAGTGTCAATGAAGGAACTAATTATCTCTATTTACTATTCTCTTCCAATCCCATAGAAGGATTGTTCCGTCCTCACCTGCACTGACTAAGGTATTCCCATCTTGTAGGAATATTAGTTTTTTAATATTGCCAAAAATCCCATCAGAATGTCCTGAGGGTATAGATTGAACTTGTCCACTGTCCGTGTTTATCAGTCGAATACTGCCCAGGCTTTGACTCACAAGCGTTTTGCCATCAGGTGAAAATAGTAATACCGGTTCATTGCTAAGCGTAGTGATCTTTTTAACAAGTTTGGCAATTGTCAAATCTGTTAAATCCCAAAGATAGACTGTTGAATGGTCTGCGCTGGCAAGCATATTTCCATCCGGAGAGAATGCCAAATTATCAATGGAACTTCGATCATCTACCACTGTAATGAGTCTATCACCAGTCTCTGTACTCCATAAGATTATTTCATGACCTTCACCACTACTTGCAAGTATCTTTCCGTTTGGTGAAAAGGTCAATGCTTTCACTTTTTGTTGGTTACCTCGAAACGTATATCTCGGTTGAATTGTCTTCGGATTAAAGATTCTACCCCAAAACGTCTTAGATGGATTTGCAATATCCCACAAATGAATTCTGCCAATTTGATGCTCTAAAGTCGTGATCGCTACCATCTTTTCATCTGGAGAAAAAGCGTTAACTAATCTCAAATAAATTGATGAGTATCCATGTCCATTTAAGTTGTATCGCAGCCGAATCTTGGCAGTATCCCACAATTGTAATTTATGTTCAAAACCGCCGAATTGTCTAACAACAAACTTATTTGCATTTGGTGAGACTGTCTCAGGATCCTTTAAGCTGAAAAAGGAACTTGAAAACGGATGTCCTGTATTGATGTCCCATTTTATCAGCATATCCTTGTGAAGATGCACGCTTATTAGGGTGTTCCTTTCTGCAGAAGCCGCTATATCTTTCACATAGTCTACATGCCCCGGACAGATATATTGCTGCTGACCCGTAGTCGTGTCCCACGCACGGATTGTACCATCCTTACTCCCTGAAAGCAGCATTTTCCCATCCGGTGAAAATGCTAAAACTACAATATCATCTCTGTGTTTTCTGAGTTTCAAGGTTGATAGATTATGACTATTTTCTTCTGCTAATCCTTGTTGTTGAACAGTAGCGTTCCACAAGTTGACTACCCCATCATGACCTCCGCTTGCCAGGAGTTCGCTATTCGGTGAAAAGGCTAACGTACGTAAGTGCGTATCAGTTTCGAAAGCCGCACGAACCGTTTCGGTGTCAAGGTCCCACAACAGAATAGTATCGTAATCACCACAACTCGCTAATGTCTTACCATCAGGTGAAAACACTAATCCTCTGATTGATCCCTTTTCGTCTCTTTCCAGTGTGAACAGCCCTTCTCCAGTATCTGCATTCCAAACATGAATTGGATATCTTTCACCCTTTTCTTCTTTTGAGGTTGCAAGAAGGCGGTTATCTGGTGAAAGTGCAATAGTTGGACTATTTCCCTCTTTCTCACCTACGTTTATATTTGTAATAGTCGGTGGTATTCCTCTGTCAAGGTTTAATACCTGAAGCTTTTCAATTTCTCTGTGAAGACTTCCGATTGCAAGTTTTGTGCTATCTTCTGAAAAATCTACACTGTATAAGTATCCAGTTGTCTCACTCTTGAGAGATGTGTGAAGTTCACCTTTATCTACATCCCAACGCGAGATATCTCCATCTGAATTGACCCCTGACAATGTGTTTCCATCAGAAGAGAATGCTATACCTTTGAATTCATGTCTAATTCCTGTCAACAGTGATATCTCTGCTCCTGTCTTTGCATTATACATCCAGACGCCGATAGTGGTTGCTACAGCAAACTGTGCACCATCTGGCGAAAACTTGATGTCTCTTATTCCACCTTTGCCGAACCGA
The DNA here is from genome assembly GCA_965205065.1 of Candidatus Poribacteria bacterium. Lineage (GTDB taxonomy): Bacteria > Poribacteria > WGA-4E > WGA-4E > WGA-3G > MSPOR6. The sequence goes on from CBDBFT010000001.1 coordinate 2,986,051, forward strand.
ACTTTTGCACCTTTTGGTAACTCCCATCGGGTATATTCAGTACTTGATGGCTGAGGTATCAGTTCCGTTGAATCTCGAACGAATACATCAGATCCTCTATTTACGAACAAGATTCCAACTACTACCAACACGATAAAGATGAGATACATTAACGCAAGAGGGTGTCGTAAAACTTTCATCTGTATTATTTCCTGTTTAGTCGTGTTTGTCAAGATACATCTATTTACTGCTTTCATCTCTTCCCAATTCCAAAGGAGGATTGTACCATTGGAGTTTACAAGTGTTACTCCATTCTGGTTCGTATCTATTCAATAGTTTATCACAAAACGGTTCTCTTTTCTATAGTTTTCAGGAGTTATGCCAGAGGCATTCAATTGTCGAGTTTTCGCAGTTTCTTACAGATATTATCCAAATAACATAACAACTCCGCTTCTGTAGGAGGCAAGTAACATATTTCTGGCTGATTCCCGACTATCAAAACGTATAGTCGCGATTCGGAGATCGCTCCTACAGAAGAAACATTTCTCAGTACATGCAATTTACCGACAATTGAATGCCGCTGGGAGTTATGCAAAATGACCAGATATCACCTATTCTCACAGGGAGTCGCCAGAGGATAAACGCGCTCTATAAACATATCGTCCCTACGGGACTAAAGAGATGAATGTGTCTGTAGAAAGAAGCACAATCTAACAGAATGTGCTACAAAAAAGCACATGTGCTACAAAAAGGCACAATCTAACAGAATGTGCTACACTTCCAATACTGGGGCACAATCTAACAGAATGTGCTACAAAAAAGCACATGTGCTACAAAAAGGCACAATCTAACAGAATGTGCTACAAAGAGACACAATCTAACAGAATGTGCTACACTTCCAATACTGTAGCACAATCTAACAGAATGTGCTACAGCAGTATCAATTTGTATACGGTTGCTATTCTTCTATCGTTAAGGAAAGGCTTGTTGACCTGCCAACACCATCTATGCAGGTTAATTCATGCTTGCCAACGATAGGGGTTAGGAAGGAGGGGTCTACTGCTTGACCGCTGAAGATTAGGTCACCGTTGAGGAACCAAAAAATATCTTGTGTATCACCAGAAACCGAAGCAGATAAACGTATCTTCTGATTCACAACCGGGATGTTAGGACGGATATGATATACTGCATCCCGTGCGGGGGAAAGAATAACAGGACGCGTACCTGCAAGGAGACGGGTACAGTCCGCATTGTGTTTTGGTAATTTCGAGATACCGAACCCGTTTCCATTTAGCCATGTTGCCACTTCTGCGGGGAATACCGCAATGGTCTCATTGCGAAACTCTCTTCCAGGGCGACATGCTGAACAGAGCCGTTCACCTGTCTCCGTATCAATCTGAACGGTTTTGTGTATGTGACATTCGCGAACGGAAGATACACCGGGGATATAAACATCTGTTGTTGAAGTTGGACAGTGGGTTGAAACGGGTAGACCTGTCAATGCACAGACAAGACGTGTCTTTAATTGGGGTGGTTTGTTATACCAATGAACTTTTCTATCTCCAGATAGGGCAGTGAATAGATTGAAAAGGATAGGTGCTGCTGCTTGGGAACCGCTGAGCAGTGGAGAACCTGTACCGTTGAAGTTTCCAACCCATACGCCTATGGTGAGTTCTGGTGAATAACCGATACTCCAGGCATCTCTATGACCATAAGATGTTCCAGTCTTCCAGGCGACCCTCGGCATCGTTCCTGTCTGTTCAAATGAAACAGGATAATCTGGTCGGACAAGAGTTGTGAGCATGTCGGTGATGATCCAACTGGTCTCAGGTCTTAGTAGACGTGTTGCTGTTGAAAACGATGTACCTTGCTTTTTCTTAGCTCTGTTTTCTGCGTCAACGTTTCTAACTAACTGATACGGTGCGAAGTCACCCATATTTGCTAAACCTGCATACAGATTTGTGAGTTCAAGTAAATTGACACCACACCCACCCAGAATAAGAGAAAGTCCATACTCCTCTTGATCAGAGAATGTCGTGATGCCTGCCTGTTTGAGGAATCCGTACAGTTGGCTCTGTCCCATCTGTGCATATAGGTTAACAGCGGGGACATTAAGGGACCGTGCTAATGCTTCCTCAGCAGTCAAATATCCTGTGAATTTTCCATCAAAGTTCACTGGAGAATACCCTACATAGTCCACCGGTACATCAAACAGAATTGTCTTTGGGGTTATAGTGCCTCTATCTATGGCAAGTGCATAGACAAAAGGTTTGAGCGTTGATCCTGGGGATCGCAATGCAAGTGTGCCGTTGACTTGTCCTTCAGCGGCTTTGTCAAAAAAGTCGTGTGAACCAACCATCGCAAGGATCTCACGACTCGTTGTATCCATGATGATGACAGCACCTGTAGATATACCTTGCCTCTGTAATGGACGCAAACGTTCACGTAGGATTCGCTCAGCAGTGTCCTGATGATGCATATCGACTGTCGTGAGTATCTTATAGTCTTTGGCAGATTTTGATGCTAAGGAGGGTTGTTCCTTTACAAGAAGACGTGATAGATGCGGTGCTTTGAACGGTAATGTATATCGGGTTTTGGGAATCGGTTCTTTTAGTGCTTCTTGAAGTCGTTGCTCTGAAATTTTTCCTGCATCCTGCATACGGTATAGGACCTTCTCTCGCGCTTTTCGGGCACTCTCAGGATAACGATCAGGACGTAGATATTCTGGTGAGTTGGGAATTGCGGCTAATAGTGCTGCTTCTCCCAGGCTGAGTGCACTTTGTGGTTTGTTGAAATAGAGTCGGGCAGCTGCACCTGAACCGACTATGTTCCCACCGTAAGGTAACATATTAAAGTAGTGGGTCAGTATCTCAGTTTTTGTGAATGTCAATTCAAGTTGAGTAGCACGGAACATCTCTATGATTTTATTGGGTATCGTGCGGTCTTTCGGTTCCAGGAGTCTTGCTAATTGCATGGTGATAGTTGAACCGCCGCGCACGATTTTACCCGATCTGATATTGTCAATGGTGGCATTGAAAAGTGAAATCGGATTGACACCCCAATGCTGATAAAAATATTTGTCCTCATACGTTAGCATAGCTGTTTGAAATCGAGGAGATATTTCATCAAGAGAAGTTTCGGGAAATCTCCACATTTCGTCAGGTGATGTGAACGCACGCAGCCACTCACCGTTCCTATCAAGTATAACTGTTGATGGTGCAGGTTGCAGTTTTTCTAACGGAAGTGGGAAACACCAATTGGCAATTAGAAATAACAGGACAGGTGTTATAGGTGTTACGGCAATATACCATCTTCTCAACAAGAATCTAACGATTCTGGTGTTATGAAGTCTTCTCAAAGAGGATAGTAGAGGTTTAATCAGTTTCATGTTTAATGTGAGTTTGGATGAAGAGATGGAGGGAAGAGGAATAAACCCTCCATCTCTTCCGCATATTGCCCTATGAGTTTGGGCATAGAACAAACTCCTGTACTTTTTTCAGACTACTCTCCAACTTTTATATTCCCACTACCTGCTACCGATGACTTCACGGGGTCATACATAGCTTCCGCTGAAACTGGTGGTAAGGTAAAGTTTCCGCGGGTTACTGCTCTAAGTGCGTAGTGAAATTTGCGTTGTCTTTGTCGTGGGAATGTACCGAAGAATATCAGCCTGTCGTCCCGAATGTCTACATAGTCGGGATTGAAGTCTTGCTGTTTCAACCAAGGGATGCCTGCGCGTGATGCTAACCTGGCATTTTCAATTTCGAAACCTGCGGGGAGCATATCAACGACTACGACATTCTCAAGGTTTGATGTCAGTGCTTTGACTGTAACCTCAGCGATTATCATGTCGCCGTGCTGGAATTCGTTTTCATAAGGGATTCCCTCTTGATTGAGATAACGTCGTCGGACTTCTATATCGCGATCATACTCTTCTATATGTGAGTCCCGTCTTATGCCGAATGCTGACCAGTAGTAGTAGCAGTTCCCTGTACCTTCAATAGCGATCTTGACTTGTGCCCCGTCCCAATCGGCATCATCCAAACGAAACGATGGTGTAGTAGAATCGAAATCAGCGAGATGTTCACCATTGAGTGTGATATTTCCGATGTAGTTCCCATCCATCTGCTTTTTCATAATTTTTCCGAGTGCCAGGAATGCATAAGCGTTCTCTTGTGTCGTACCCCATCTATTTCTTTTAGAAGCTGCTTTACTGAGATTACTAACGAGCATTGGAATAGAAGGGTGATTTTCGTTTACTTCTGACAACACGTCAAGCATAATTGCCTGGGACCGCACGGGTGAATCGAAATTTCTACCGGTATCCCGACTTCCGTTAGTCTGAGCGGATACAGAAGCAGGTAGCATTGAAAGTGCGGTTTCTAATTCACCACTCAGCGCAAAAGCCCCAGCCAATTGGAACTGACTATATTCTGCAAGTCCGCTGAGTAGGTTATTCTTAAGGTAGTGCATGACGCCTTTTTCTGGATGTCCAGCTGCGGCTAAGACATAACAAGCATACACTGCCCGTTGCGTTCTGTATCTGTTAGAATCATCAACAGCACTTTGTGTGCCTGAAATTTCTTTTGCCTGTTGCTTTAGTCCATCAATCAGTCCATCGTAGACACGATCAGAAACTTCGTATCCGGCTTTGCGAGCTTCAATCAGAAAGTGAGAAGCATAGACACTGCTCCAGTGGTTGATGTAATGACCACCTGGCCAATATGAGAAATGATTTTGAGATGTGAGCATACCCTCAATTTTGGCGATTCCCTGTGTTAGGAAGTGATCAACATTTTCGTCTAATGCAAGTTCAGGATCAACAGTCTTTGCTATATCGCTAAAATAGAGCAGTGGAAAAACCTTACTTGTAGTCTGTTCAAGGCAACCATAAGGATATTTGACCAGATAACGTAGTCCACCAGCAAATCCAATTGCAGGAAAAGGAGATACCGTCAGCGTAAAGTCGGAGGAATTCGGTATTAGGTTTGAAGGGAAAATAATTTCTGCGGGTTTTTCTGCAGTAATCAAACCGTTTCCTGTATCAGTGACGGGTGGCGCAGCAGAGCGAAGCGGTAGTTCTACAGACATCTGTGTGCTTTCACTGTTCCCTGAAGCAGTCACTTGAAACGATGCTTTACCTATTGAGTCAAGTGCAAGCAATTCGAACGAGAGTTGTGCTTCTTCGCCTGTAGAAATCTGTACCTCTTTTCTCAAGATATTATCTTTAATCTGCCTTTCCATATTTTGATCTGCGTCTGCTATATCTGTAGCTATGAATTGGACATCACCGATTGCTTGTATCTCTACCTGAAATTCGCCATCGGTACCTGTTCCGTTGTGAACACTGACAGGGAATTGTATGTGGTCACCACCCGAGAGGAAGCGTGGAAATGTCGGTGTTAATACAATTGGTTCCACGACTTTGGTGAATTTCTCTGCGGAGCCGAAGTTTGTATTTGAGAATGCCACTGCCATCAATCGCAATGTGCCGTTAAATTGTGGTATATGGAAACTCGCTGTCCCATTTCCGTATCGGTCCGTCTTTATTATTCCTGACCAGAGTGAAACAGGTTTTACACGCATGACGCTTGATGCGTTAAGCCGTTTTGACCGTCCATCTAAACTCTCAGATCCGTCACCTCCAGTGCTGGAGTCTCCCCGCACTGCTTCCAGTTCGGGTAAAATAGCTGAATAGAGATCGTGCGATGCTGTTTTCAGTCCGCGTTGACGATAAAAATAACTGTGCGGATCGGGCACACTGAAATTGGTTAACTGGAGTATGCCTTCATCAACGGCAGCGATCGTAACATGGGAGTATGGACTGTGTGCCCCGTTCACACGAAATTTGACGGTTAGGTCTGTATTTGGTCGTATCTCTTCAGGTGCATCTATTTCTACACTGAATCGGTTGGATTCAGTATCTATCTTTAGAGGGATTACACCGAAAGCACGGGCTGGTGAATGTTCTTTTAGTGACTGCGTTGAACGGATGAGAGTACCGGAAATGAATACGTTTGGTCTATAACTTGATTTAACAGGAATATCCAGACTTGCAGTGTTGCCAGTTAGTCTAACGGTGCGGTAACTGATGATCTTTTCACGCTCAATCGTCAATAGGAGTTTACCAGCGAAAGGTGCTTTGATGTTTACTTTGGCTGTTTCACCGGGTTGATACGCCTCTTTATCTAATGTCATTTCAAGCAGTGTTGGATTTTCCATTGACACTGGTACGTTGCCCCACCCATAAGTCTCTATTTTGAGTTCAGTCTTCGCGCCAGATTCTACATCTTCTAAATGGATGCGGTATTCTCCATATTCAGTAGGTGTATATGTGAATGTTCCGACTTCTGCTGTTGTCATAATCTGATGTGTCTCTAATTTCGTTAATTGCTTATCTGACACATACTCATATCGTCCGCGTGCGTTTCGGCGTAGGATAGAATTCCAATGCACTTTATGAACTGTGAGTGTTAAAGCACGTTCTGAAGCAATATCGCCAGTTTTATCCAGTGAGATATATTCTATATTCACATTTTCATTAGGTTTGACTGATCTCGTACTTGATTGTCTGATGCCGACATAGTGTGAATATGGATGAATAGTGACACGATATGAAGCAGAAACAGCTCTGCCACCCGGTTCGTTCACAGACGCAGTTAAAACACCACTTAACTGAGATGGAGATTTGACTCTCTCAGGTAGCTTGAACTTATACTGTGCAATACCTTCAGCATCTGTCTTTGAGTCTCCCAATGTGATACGTTGTTTTTCATAAGGTATAGAACTGGAAAAATTGAATGAATTCCATCTATCCGTTGGTACATAAGGGACAGATTCAAGTATATAAGATGCGGTAACTTTACGGTTCGCTGCGGGTGGTCCGAACAGATTAACAGCGGAAACATCCATGATGACCTCTTCCGCTAAGTCATACACGTTCTTATTTGTTCCGATATTCACTTTCATTCGGTCAGGCATGAATTCTTCAACCTGAAAACCTCTACGACCGATTTCATTTCCAGCAACACTCATCTTAGCAATGTAATTCCCAGTCTGAGCATACGCAGTTAGTGGTACTGTAATCTCACATCCCCCGCGTCTATCCGTCGTTTTGCGAAATTCATTTATTATTCTGCCATCTGGTGCTAAAATATCAATATTTACAGGTAATGTAGGCGGTGTAATGTTCTGTTTGCCACGCACGACCGCTGCAAGATCAACTTTTTCTCCAGGACGGTAGACGCCTCTGCTTGTATAAAGGAATGCGTCATATCCTGAATCCAAGTAAGGAGAACCGCCAACATTAAAGTCCCCCGTGGAGAGTTGGTGCCGGTTTAATTGAACAAAGGAGAGGTCCTTACCCTTCTCCACTATCAACATAAAAGGTGTAAATCCTTCGGTTTTCTGTGCGACAGAAGTGAACTTAATGAAGCCTTCCCAATTCGTATGTCCAGAAAGTAGTGTCTGGTTGTTATCACTAACCAATTTAACGTTTGCTCTTGCGATAGGTCTTGTCGTTGCAAGCGAATTGACCCAGACCCATAGTTCATCTCCTGTCTGTTTAGAAATAATGCCAAGATCCGTTAGCATCACCCATTGCGTAGCCCGGGCTCGATAGCTATTCGGGTCTCGTGCAAAAACTTTGAAAATACCGACACGTTTATCATCCAAATACTGTCCCAGGTTAATATAGTTTTGGACTTCGTCGTTCAACTTTGATGAGATGTTTAACGTTTCAGAATGAATTTGCTTACCTAAATTATATGTCCATTGACTCCAACTGTTCTGTTTAGCAGCATAGACGAGATTATTGCCGAAAATCTTTTCTATCTGAAGTGAGACCTTATTGACGTTTATTGTCGCTAAACCGAGGTTCATATTCTGGTTTCTGGTGAGAAAGAACCCACTTCCGACAAAACGTATCTGAGGTGGAACATCTGGAATTGCAAGACGGGTAGTATAAGGCTTCTTTAGTACTGAACCGTCTATTGCAGTTAAACCTTCCTGAATGGTGAGCTCATATTTGTTACGTCGTTCAAAATTACCGTGTATTTCTACCTGTCCGTAACGTGTAATAATCTGTGTTTCAATATCAGGATTTATCTGAATATAAGGTTCCACTGTATCAGTAGGTATACGTGAACTGAAGCGGACAGCGAAATACGGTCTTCCTGATCCTTCATGAACATTGGCATAAGTTACACCGAGTGTTTCTCGTCCTGTTAAGGTCAGTGTTCTCACATAAGGATTCTTCAACCCGATCTGTCCACCTGTCGGTTTGAATCCTTTCTCTATTTTAAACTTAAGGATTTGGTCTCCGATGAGTCGTGGAATCTTTTCAGTTTCTATTTGTATCTCTCTTGCGATTCCATTTTGTGGATTTAGTGTAAAAGGGATATCTAAATCTTCTTGGAGTCGTGCTGACATATTGGCGCGCAGATCAGCAATATTGACTGGATAGTTAAATGTGAGTTTTCCGACTGCCTTTGCGTCTGTTTTTGTATACTTAAATTCCAGGTTTTTACTCTGGATATTAAAAGTCTCCGTTGAAAATGTGAATTTTCTGTCCCCTGTGATAACAAACCCGAGGGTACTTTGGCGTAATTTAGGAGCAAGTTCAACGGTGTAATTTGCGGAGGGTGATAATGGGGAATCTAAGAAGAAGCGGATAGTATCAGTGGTTATCCATCGTGCAACACCTTTAACAGTTGGCGTAAATTGGATTGCACGTTTAGGTAATTCTGTGTTAATTACAGAATTATCAACTATGGGTTCTGAAAATGTTATCGTAAAGTCTACCCATAGCGGAACCTTTTCTCCTTTTGGTTCAAAGGATTTTACGGTGACCCGCGTCTTTTCTCCTGATATGAGACTATGGATATAAAGCGAACCGATAATTAGGACAAGTAATGAAAGTCCTGCAACAATACCTATTAATAACTTATTGGATTCTATAGAGAAGATTTTTCTTAAGTTTGTCATTTCTTTGGTCTCCTAAAGTAATTACACTTTGAAGGTATCTATTTGAAGATGTATTTAGCAATTTCCGTGCCAAATTGCATTTATAGAAGATTGACTTGGAATCTGAGTAGATTGGGATTGTATAGTCTACTCTATAGATACATTCATAACAACTTTTGTGCATTAAACACACACCAGTTATCACAGAATGTTTATTTGTTGGAAGGCATTCAACGCCATGTAAGCATGTGTAAAAATAGACACATACTAAATCTAAAACCAGAATCGCGACATCACAATGAACTGATTATATCCTTTGAGTTGTCTTAACATACCCTTGTCGTTGATTTCGTCATCAGGTTTCCTGTCAGTATTCGGTAAATTTGCCCAATAGAATAAGGAGATCGCGCCATTTTCCATAAAGTTGTATTGTGTGATGAATGTAATACGTCTACTTGCATCACCCAAGACAGTTCTATCAGGATCGTAGAGACCATATCGACCTGCAACAGTTAATTGTGGTATAATTCGATACTTCGCGCCGACATAGTAACCTTTAGAATCAACTTCATCCAAAGCGAAGGAGGTAGATGATTGCGTGTCTTTAACGTTGTATTCTCCTTCTATACTTAGTCCACTGTAAGAGGCAGTAATAAATGTGCTGATAAGTCGTTCCCAATCTTCCCCTGGCTTTTCATAGATACAGGAAACGCCCGCGCGTACAGCACCGAGTTGTCCTCCAACTGTACCGAGTAATCCTTGTGCCTTTGCATTATCGGTGTTAAAGAATGCTGCATTGTAAAACACCCTCCCTGCGTTTCCGCCCAGTTCGATCCCTACATCCCGTTTATTTGAACCCAGATTGTAACCTTCTCTGACAAGGATATTATGATCCTTCTGTTTTATACCATAGGGCAACCGAAATTGTCCTACTTTGAAGTAGAGATGTTTCGGAATTGCATCTACAGTTGCGAAAGCGTTCAGTGTAGTCCCTAAGTTGTTTGAAAATGTAAGTCGGATTCGTTCGGAGGCTTGTGCATTGAATGTCGCTTCTGCCTGCATCAACAGAAACCTATCTACCGATGTATGGCAGGAGTTACAGTTTGCTACCGTACCTTCACTTGTGTCAGAATGCATAGTATTGATGAATGCAGTCTGCAGTTCTAACGATGTTGTCAGTTGTTTGACAGCATCTTTTACCTCTTCAGAAACTGCATCTGGGTCAAAATCTTCAGGGAATTCAAAATAGTTTTCCTCAAATATCTCACCAATCCGATTTCTGGGTCCCCCGCCAGCGGGGTCAATGTGGCAAAAAGTGCAGTCTTTATCTAATTCTGCTGCGAATTCAGGTCTCGCTTCAGCACTGTTTACTGAGAAAACAGACAGAGTGAATATAGCAATAGCAAGAATTAGTCGTGATGTCAGAACGTGTCTCCGTAGAGATGTAAGAGTGGAAGAAAGAAGATTGGAATTAAACAAACATATTAACAAAACGTACTCCTTAAAACTATGATGCGTTTTTGTATATCTGACGAATGGGTCAATATGATACATATTCTAACAGAAGGCAGAAAAAGTAGCAATATATTTAACAGACGGGTGTGTAGAGTTTTTGTCACTTGTTGATTTTACTTGACATTTGGTTTTCTAAAAAAGTCACGTTTTCGTGACAAATATGTCACAGCCGTGACTTTTTGTCACTTGTCTGTTAATTCAGTCTGTGTAAGGTGTTGCAGGGTGTTTTTTTGCATGTTTGAATTTTAATATTTGTCAAATCGTGACAAATCAAATTGTCCCGTTTATTTTACGTATTTTATGATCAACATTTAGTGGGGAAATCCTGTAATTTCGTAGTGTGTCTCCTTTCTAAAGTGTACCATATGGTACAAAATACTGTACCGTGGTACACTTTGGTACATTGGTTATGGCGTTAGTTACAGTAAGGTTTTGTAGCGTGTTTTTTGAGAGATTCAAAATTTTAATATTCCTCTTTGGTACGAAATTCTCACCATGTTGAAATATGCATGAAAAAATCGGTTTTTTTCTGATATTATGATTGTTTCTGAACATTTTGTAGAATAGCATTGTCAACACCTTTTTACATAAACTAAAAGTAATGTGTTTACTAACTTATATTTTATTGTAACATGTATAAATAGAGATGTCAAGTTAAAATTAAGGTGGAAGGTTGGAAGAGGGGAAGGATGGAAGGATGGAAGAGGGAAAGGATGGAAGAAGGGATGGGTGGAAGGATGGGTGGAAGGATGGAGGGTTGTATGGGTGGAAGAAAGAAGCACAATCAAGGATGAATGTGCTACAGCAATATAAAAGTGGTTGGGTACAGAGAAGGTACAGGAAGGATAAATCGGGTTGGAGAAAGATAGCACAATCAAGGATGAATGTGCTACGGTGAAGTATTACATTTTTGGCTATAAAGAAGCACAATCTGGAAGAATGTGTTACACCTGGCGCATTCTAAGAGAATGTCTCTTATTGGTGAAGGTATTGAAAGTTTAGTGACAAAAACTTTACACACCCGTTGGTTCATGATAATTACTAATTACTGTCTTTTATTTGTGTTTTGGAAGGTTTAGAAGTGTAATTAAAGAACCTCCAACACTTAAATATGAGGTAGTAGTTAATTGGTAAAACAGATGTTCTTGCCAGGCGTAAGATGCGGGTTCGATTCCCGTCTGCCTCTTAAGTGTTGGAGGTTCTTTGTAAATTATATTAAACGCAAGCATCCTGAACGTATATATTGTAATACATTATTTAAAAAGAGTGAAGTAATAGTATATATTTTCTTGAAGTTGAAAGTGTAACTTTCTCTGCATGGTTTTCTATTTTACCTTCTAACAACCCTGCAACAGAGCTCCTATTAGTGCAAGAATGCCAAAGATGGCAATTTGTAAGAGGCAACCAGTTCCCTTTCTTTGTTGTGCTTCTTTAATAGAAATTAATGTAACTAAATCTTGATTAAGCTGATCATTTACTTTATCCATCCCATTCACATTCTTGAATTTTGCAATGATGGCAGTTGTTATCTGAATGGCGAAATCAAGCTTTTGGTGCTTATTCCAAAGATGAAGTCCTATCTCCCGAACAGTAAGTGCTACCGTATTATTTGCTTCAATAGGTTGTTCATAAGGAGTCCATGTATTGACTGTTTCTAAGAGTTGACTCACCATTGAAGTTAAAGTATAATCAGGTTTATATGCATCTGCTGCTTCCTCAAGCAATTCAATTTGTCTCTTTATATTTTCAAACTTTCTTAAGCCTCTGGCACTGATCTCATGCTTATCTAATATCTTCTTATCTTCATTCAGTCGATTATTTAACTCACCCATCCCATTCACACCTTTAAAAAGCTCAATCAAGGTATTAGTAATCTGTATAGCAAAATTAAGTTTTTGATGTTCATTCCAAAGGTGAAGAGCAATGTTTCTAACGGTAAAACCAAGCACTGCATTTGCTTCAACAGGTTGTGTAGAGGTGTCCCATGTTTTGACAGTTTGAATGAGTTGATTGACCATCTGTGTTAAAATGGAGTCAGGTTTTTTTACATCTGTTGCTTCTTTTAATTTTTCAATCTGTAATTCAACGACCTTATACTTTTCAAAACTTTTCTCTTCATGTATTCGTGCTTCTAAAGTCTCTTTATCTTTTTCTATTTGTTCTACAATTTCTGGAACTTCAGCAAACACATCAAGGAGCATATTTAGTAATTGCAGTGTAAAGTTATACTTGTTATATTCAACAAACAGATAAGCCGCCAATTCCTGAATGTTCCATGCGATTTGAAAACTCCCTTCATGCCGTTCTCCTCTACTCCTTTTATTCAACTGTATCGGTTGTGCAATTGTGTCCCAGTCTTTAACAGCTTGAATGAGTTGCTCCACAATCGGTTGCAGTGTGGCATCTGGATTCTTAGCATCCGCCATAGATCGAATTTTCTCGATCTGTGCTTCAATTATATTCTGCTTCTTCTTTAAATCATCCACTACCGTCTGTTCATACGACTGAAGTAAGTCATCAATCAATATTGGACATCGGCTGTTATTATTACCTATTACTGTCTCAAGTGTCAAGGTTAGAATTCTTGCACGTTCATTTACGTTTAGCCTATTGATTTCTGAAGAAAGTGTTTGACTATAATAACTTCTTCGGTTCTGAATTTCGGCAGTTATCACTGATAAATCCGTAATTTGAGGAAAACCCGAAAAATTGCGATCTTCGTTAAGAACTCGCCTAACATCTTCATGATCTATTCTTTCATAAGCATGTGAAATAGCAAGAATCCAATCAACAAGATTTTCAGATACGATATTTGAAAGGCAAAGCAATCCAGCAGTTAGAACGTTAGCACGGACAAGAGGAGGAAGATCTATAATGTTGAGTAAGTTTTGGTGTGGAGATTCTAACTGTTTCAATAATGAATCAATATGTTCTGGATTTACTCCGGGGAACCAAGCAATCTCAGCGGAAATACGGTTCTGTGGACGAGTCAACGTTGACTGTGCATCCATACATTCGTCGGCATCTGATAACAGACGACAATCTTCCGCGAGATCCGTTATTTTAAGCTTATCATCTCTTGTTGTAGCACCCAGAATATGAAATGGGTTTTCTAATAAATTCAAACCTTCTCCAGTATATCATTTTTTTTCAAAAAGTGAAATATGATTATCATTTTCACGTTGTTTGACAATTTTATTTAATGCATCAAGGTCAGCAGTAACACGATCATAAATCTCAGGCATTTCCGCAAACACTTCTTTTAAGACATCTAAGATTTGTTGTGATGATTTTAGTTTATCGTATTCATTATATAGGAATATAGCTAACAATCTAATCCGTTCAGATAACTTCTGGCATACGGTATATTTCAAACCTTGTCTTTTCTTATTTTTTATGATCGGTTGTGCAATCATTCCCCAATCTTTAACAGTTTGGTTCAATTTACCTACCATCCGAGAAAAATTTATATCTTGTTCCTGTTTTTCAGCAGCAATTCGTATGTTCTGGTCGTGTCTTTCAATTTGCGTTTCTTTTTCTACGAGAGATGATTCTACTACAGTCTCATAAGCATCAATCGAATCTTCAATTAGAATTGGTATGTGAGACAGATTATTTTCTGCTGTAGCTTCGGTTAACATCGTTACGGCGTTGGCACATTTTTTGATTGGATGTATGTTTTCTAAAGCAAACTTGACAACTTGTTTGTAATAGTGTCTAAGTTTCTGTATTTCTGTTGCTACTGTTGAAATATCCGTAATTTCTGGGAATCCTGATTCTTTACGATCCTCATTGAGTATATTGGACACTTCAACCGGTTTAATTTCGTCGTATACTTGGGATATTGCAAATATCCACTTAGCAACAACACCAGGTGTGTATTCAGGCAAACGTAACATCCGAGCAGCAAGCAAGTTAGCTCGTGCAATAGGACTCAGTTTGTCAATACCGAGAAACTTTCCAATTTCCATTAGGTAATCATTTTCGCTTGGATACTTCTCTGATGGTATCAATAATTCCAAAATTTCGTCAGCAACAGTACTTGACTCCGTATATGGAAGACAGGATAGTACTGCAGCAAGTGACGTTGGTTTATCACTGTTGATATTGTTTCTTGTTGATGATTCCAATAGCAAAATTATATCATTAGCGCATTCAGGAGATATCCCTGGCAACCAGGCTACCTCAGCAGAAATACGTTGACGAGGATGTGTTAATGTTTCCTGCATATTCCGGTATTTGTCGGTGTCAGCAAACAAACTTTTTTCTTCCGCCAATTCTATGATTTTCTGCTTGCTATCGTGTTGTGTTGCTTTCAAGCAGTAAAAAGGATTATGTAAGAGATCCATACCCGAATTTCTTAGAAATACCCTCTTTCTACGTTGCATCAACTCTCTTTCTTTAGTTTCAATCTTTACCTGACTATCATCAGTTTTAATCCTTATCTGATTATCAACTCTACAGTAAATAGATTCTGCATAGATACTTGCGCCTTCAGCAATTGCGGTTACTGGATTTACATCAAAAGTATCACCCTTTATTCCAAGTTCAAAAGAAACTTTATCTCTTAAAGGTTTGTAATGTGTATCTTCACCAACCCAAACAATGCATTCTATATCGTTAGGTGTATATCCAGTTTTTGAGAGCGTTTCTTTTGCTGCATCTATCGTTTCACTGATCTGATCTTTAATTAGTTTGTCATAAGTGTCTCTATCCAAAGGAATCTCAAGATAGATTTCGTCACCATTGAGATCGTTAGTCCTAATCTCAACCTCAGACAGACTAATGATACTCTCCTCTTTGATGGAGAGATCAATTTTGGCCTGTTCTGTTGCCCAAGTAGCAAGACGTAAAAGTGGTTTATATGTTGGATTATTCGCTAAGTCATTAGGCAGGTCAAAATTATCATGAAGCCAAGGTCTGACAATATTGTCAACAAGTTTACGATCAAAATCCTGTCCACCACACATCTGAATTCCACCATGTGCAAGGATAGCTACCCGTTTTCTGATGCTTTCGGCAATAGCAATATCAAGTGTTCCACCACTAAGATCATAGATTAAATAAGTTCCCTCCGTACGACCACGGGCATTCATACAACTCATCACTGCGGCAATAGGTTCCTGCACAAGTTCAACGTTCCCGATCCCTGCCATTTCTGCAGCTGCAATTGTGGCATTTTTCTGCATCTGATTGAATGCCGCAGGAACAGTAATCACAGTTCCTGTATCTGATGAATTTCTCATCTCCTCAGGAAGGTATCCATACAGTGTTTTTAATACCTTTGCAGAACATTCCTCTGGAGTAAGCGTGCAATCTACTCCAGACAATTCTATAGGTGTATTCGTCCCTATGAATCGTTTGAATAATGTAGCACAATTATCTGGACTACGCGGGGCAGCATTATACGCTCTTTGACCAACATATTCATTTCCACGCCTGTCAATATAGATGGCAGACGGGGTTACATCGTTTTGTTCCGGACTCTTCCAAATGTGAGTTTGTTGAGTTTCCTTGTCAAAAGTACATATAACACTGTTCGTTGTTCCTAAATCAATACCGACAAAGTATTCCATTATACCTTTTCAATATCTACAAAAAACAATTGATCTATTCTAGATTTTTTCTTTCTTTTAGAATGTTGGTAATAACCTCAGGTGATACACTAATTACATCCTGACTATCTCGCAAAATTTCATACATCTGTCCGATAATACGACGGAGCTGCTCAACCACCTCACTTTTTAATGTAGTGACTCTTTTTCCAGCTAATATGTCTTGAATTTCTGGATGTTCCATAAGTCTGTTACCGATATGGACGAGCTCCTCAAAACGATCTTGATTGGTGAAAAGATGAGGTGAGTACGCAAAGTAGTTAAATTGTTCAATAACAAACCAATCCTGACGCCAGAGAATTTGATAAATTCTCGATCTAAGTTCGCCCACATGCTCGTGGAAATCATCATCGTTATTGTCAATGGAACGTTGTGCTGTGTCTGCAAGTTTATCAAATTCTAATGCTTCTGAAGAACGTGCAAACTGTCTGATATTCACATCAAAATTGTTTATAACTCTGTCAAAGTCAATTTGGCGAATTTTCTTTCTGTTTTCTGGATCTTTTTCAACTTGATCGAGCAGTTTCTGTGCTGTCAAATTAGCATCATGTGCTTGCATGATCTTTTCATTATCAGATTCATTTTCTTCAAGCATAATAGCAGTTTCAATTTTCTTTTTAGCTTGTTCCAGCTTAGGATCGTCACCAACAAGTTTTTGGATGTGGTCAATACGAGTCAGTGTGTGTCTTCCTTTTTCAAAAATCTGAACCGGACTTGGTGTGGAATCTTCGTCTATATAAAGTACTTCATCAAATGTCTTGATATTTCCACCAATATCTACCTCAACTTCAAATTCTATGTTCCCCCCAAGAGATTTCTTATAGAAACAATTGAGAAGAGTATTTACAGGAATACTACCTTCGGCAAAATCAGTTCCATATATTCTTAATAGTGCCATTGGTTTACGCCTTCCCATAGAATCAATTTCTTGAAGCTTAAAATTAAGTGAATTGGATGATCCAGCTTCAAGAATTTGACCTGCATAAACTGTAATCTTTCCTTCTTTTGGTAGTAGTTCACCTTCCTTAACCAAGAACGCAAGCTCAGATTCTTTACCAATGTTTCCCACATCTACCTTACCAATGTTTCCCACATCTACCTGATTACTCACCACTTCCAGGGCAATAGAGAGTTCAGAAGGAATCTTGTCTATTGAAATATCTACTTTCCTTATAATAATTTCTTCATGCTTTATAGATTTTCCTAAATTATCGTAAACAGAAATTTTAAACGTGTTTGATCCAGTATTTATCAAGGTAACGTCAACGGTTTGTCCATGTTTGAGTGGAATACGTCCTGAAGTCCAAGCACTATCAAGACTATCAACTTGGAATTCAGTACCATTGGGTACTTGTCCTTCTAATTGTACTGCAATTTTCGTTGTATCATCCGGTGTTCGATCTCTGTAATTAAAATTAAATGTAAATTCACTGTCAGAATTGGATTTGCTAAGTACTTCTTCTTGATTCTTTTTGTCACGGACTTTAGCAGCATTCCAATCTGTAGACTCAGCAATAATACTTGCACCGATAGCAACTGCGGTCATAGGATTAACATCTAATCTGTCTCCCCTTATTCCAAGTTCAAATGCTACTTTGTCTCTTAAAGGTTTGTAATGTGTTGGTCCTCCGACCCAGACAATACATTCTATATCGTTAGGTGTATATCCGGTTTTTGACAAGGTTTCCCTTGCAGCCTCTATCGTTTCTGCAATCTGTTCCGCTATCAATTCATCATAAGTATTCCTATCTAATGGGATATCAAGATATATCTCGTCACCAGTGAGATCGTTAGTGCCAATCTCACCTTCATATAGGCTTATGATACTTTCATTTTTAGACGAGAGCTCTATCTTTGCGCGTTCTGTTGCCCAAGTTGCAAGTCCCAGAAGTGGTTTATAGGTAGGATTGTTAGCTAAGTCGTCAGGCAGGTCAAATTTTTCATGGAGCCAAGGTCGTACAATATTGTCAAAAATCTTACGATCAAAATCGCGTCCACCACACAACCGGATCCCTCCGTGTGCCAATATGGCTACTCGCTTCTTGATATTTTCAGCTATAGCGATATCCAGTGTGCCTCCGCCAAGATCATAGATTAAAAAAATACCATCACTACTATCACTGACTTTCATAAAACTCATAACAGCGGCAACTGGTTCCTGAACAAGTTCAACCTTGCCAATCCCTGCCATTTCCGCAGCTGCCATCGTTGCGTTTTTCTGCATCTGATCGAATGCGGCGGGTACAGTTATCACGGTACCTGTGTCTGGTAAATCTCTGATCTCTTCTGGGAGGTAACCGAACAACGTTTTCAGGACCTTTGCCGAACATTCCTCCGGGGTAAAGGTGCGATCCACTGCAGATAACTCAATTGGTGTGCTTGTTCCCATGAAACGTTTGAATAACGTGGCACAATTATCAGGATTGCGTGCCTTAGCCATGTAAGCTTCTTGACCAACGCGTTCGTTTCCACGTCTATCAATATAGATAGCAGATGGAGTTACGTCGTTTTGTTCCGGACTTTTCCACACACGAGTCTGTTGTGTCTCTTTGTCAAATGTGCATATAGCACTGTTTGTTGTTCCCAAATCTATACCTACAAAATTCTCCATTATTCTTTTCTCCTTAATGTTACTGTTCCTGTTTTTGCTAAAACCGTTCCTTTCATTATAATCGGCTCCAGCATTTGATCTACAACTAAATGATCGTCAGGTTCAAAATGTTCAATGTTAATCGGTGTGACTTTCATGCCAGGATCGTAAGGGTAACCTTCAACATTCACCACACGCAAACCGACAACCGAAAGGGATTCCTCTGCTTTCTTTACAAACTGTTGTAACTGACGGGTATAACGTTGTGTTTGGTCAGTATCAAGGCGTTTGATCATGCGTTCATAGTTTTTTGCAAAACGCCACGATTCAATAGCTAAGTTAATAACAGCGTCTTTATGCCCCTCTACACTCTTTTCAACTGTTCTATTTTCAACTGCATCTTTCAATCTCGTAAACCGATCAAGCACTGTTGGATAGTATTGCATACCTATACACAATGTGATTGCAAAGGGAATTCTATACAAATCCGTTTTTGTTTCAGGCAGTCCTATCAATAATGCACAAAAACACGTAGCTAAGACGAGAATCATTGTCCATCCGATCCAGATACGAGCATCTTCTCGTATCTCAATGGATGAGACTGTTAATCGTGTTAAAATGTAAATGAGAGTCAGTGCCAATAATGTTCCTAAATAAATAGATGTGTAATTTGGGATAGAATCTTTCGTTTGTGGCATTATGTGGGAAAGAATGAGTATGACTACCTGTAAAACAATTAGAAATAGTAAAATATAGAATGTTATTTTATCAGATTTCCTCACAATTTCTGCTTTATGCAAAAAGTATAGACAGACTACCATCATACACGCTATGAACACATAAACAAATAATTCTATTGTCATCATTTTTTTACAGATTAATTATTACTTTATCTGATACAGAACTTACGCAAATTGATCAGAAAAAGAGAGTATTGGACTTATACAGTCGTTATTTCGGTGTTTTTTAACTCACTAAATACCTCTATCAGAGGGTCTTTTAAAAAACACTGTATATTTCTTTTAGTTATTGTAGGGTAATTTGCGTTATTAATCAATCATTTTTTTTGTGTCTATATGATACTTTACCCATAGGCGTCAATTTATTGAAGAACGTTAGTGCGTTTGATACACCTTTCGCCCCTCTGGGGCTTGCTATTGGTTGGATCACTGCGGACTATACACCTTTCGCCTCTCTGAGGCTTTGGAGAATCACAAATCAGCACCCGCTGAATGCCATACGCGCATTCATAGCGTTGATTTCGGTGCGGAAGGTGTATATAGAACACGAATCTTGAAAACACAAGCATCAGCGGTGCGAATGAGGCATACAGAAAAAGTTAATTTACTGTCCTACCGACCTGGGAATATCACTAAATTTACGCTTATAGTGGGTGCAGAAGAAGCACAATCAAGGATGAATGTGCTACAAAGAGACACAAAATGGAGGATGCATGCGTTTGTAGAAAGAAGCACAATCAAGGATGAATGTGCTACAAAGAGACACAAAATGGAGGATGAATGTGTTTGCAGAAAGAAGCACAATCAAGGATGAATGTGCTACGAAAATGCACAATCTAACAGAATGTGCTACAAAGAGACACAAAATGGAGGATGCATGCGTTTGTAGAAAGAAGCACAATCAAGGATGAATGTGCTACGAAAATGCACAATCTAACAGAATGTGCTACAAAGAAACGCATAATCTAACAGAATGTGCTACAGATATATCAAAATGGAAGTTGTGCGGAGAGGGTGTTCTTGAGAGAACGGATATGCTGAATGCCTTATCCGCACTCTCAAGGAAGAAGAATTTCACCTCAACAACTATGAGGACATCTTATTGTGAGGAAGTTATGATACCACAACTTACCTGTCTACCTTCTGATAGATCACTAGATCCTACCTGTTCATGAATAACTAATACTTTACCATTTATATCTGTGTCTGAATTGGTATCAAAAGTGAGATTTACGAGATAACTGCGGATGCCTGTCCCGTTTTCATCAGCTGTAATTGTTAGAGCATCATAACCTTCAACATCCCATATATTGCCAGGTGTGTCGCAGCTGGTACCTGTATAGATATATGCTGCGTATTTACGATCAGGAACTGCATTCTGGATCTCAATATCTAAGTTGCGGATTTTCGCTGATCCTGTAGATTCACCTGATGATACATATTCTTTAAAAACAGCTGTACCGGTAATCCCACTTCCATCCTTTTCATCAAGTGCTACCGTAATGGTTTGATTTAGATCGATTAGACCTTCGTCAAAAACTTCAAGCAACTTTGTTGTAACACGTGATGAACCTCCTTCACAACCTGAAGTGAAACAGGCAGCAAGGATAAGAAAAGCTATGCCGCATAAAACTTGCGTTTTAATGTATAAAGCTTTCTTATTATTGTTAAGTAATGCCAAACTTCTGAACATCATAATGTACTCCTTATCTTCCGTCAGACTATGACGGTTTTCATAATTTTATTCTCCATAAAGAGAATTACTATTGAACATAATTGAGATATGCCATTGCATCTGGTCCTCCAAATAAATCATATCTGGTAAACTCATGGTGCCCAATGCGTTTGCGGACCGAGAAACATCAGGCATATCTCATATCCTCGTATATTAGCGAGGACGTTGTGGTGGATTCTTACGGTACACGCTTCCACCTGTCGCGAGACCTTTTAGTGTGAATATCCTTCAAGTCCGATAACCTGCAAACCGCTGTTCTTCGTTCCGACATAAAGTATGCCATTTGAAACTGTGAGAGATGTCGCCTTGTCAGGTATTACCGGTGTTATTCTTACCCAATTTGCATCTTCATTTCTCAATCGATATACGCCACCTTGTGCATTTTTTGATGAACTCACAGCGTACAGTGTTTTACTATCCTTAGCAAAGTGGTCAATTATGAGTTGTTGACCGTTAGAATCAGTAACGATGTTCCATTCAGTGCTATCATCTGTGTATAAAGCTTGTCTCTCAGTTGCCACGTACACTGCTTCGTCAGTGATCAGTATCTGCTTGAAAGATTCTACCGGAATCGGTAACACCATAGTCTTCCAAGTGCGTCCTCTATCAACAGACTGAAGGAGAACACCATCAGGTTTGCCAACGTAGACTGTATCTCCATAAACGCCTAACTTGAACCCGGTATAACCGGAAAAAGAATTAAGGTCTGTGATCTCCCGATTGTCTTCTATCTTGGTATCATACCAAGTTGCACCCTCTACTCCTTCATGTGAGGGTGACCAAATAAATAGTTTTTGCTTGTATTCAACATAGAATGTGTTTCCATTCACAGCGAAACCTCCGAAGATGTCGGTCCCAACGTTCAAGAGAATTTTAAAGAAATTAGTGGCATTTTCTCCAGCATCCTCTTTTTCATCCTCTTCCATAGACGTTTTTACTATGTTCATAAATTCTCCGATGGGATTGCTTTCACCAAATGTGGGTATACCTTCAAGAGGAAATAGTGTCATTTTTTCTTCATCTAAATAGGACAAAAATGGTTGAAGTCCGGCGACACCTTTTGCGTACAGGACCCCGTCCGATGCTGTTATCTCTCCAATATTTGTCGTGGTCAGAGGAATCTCTCTGTTCATAATAGTCATATACATGCCATCTAAATCTACAGGAATTGCTTTCCATGATTGTCCACTATCGTTTGATGTTATCACTTGACCGTCTGCTACAGCGTAGAGTTTATTATTAAAAAAGGTTAGCTTCTGTATGTTACCACCTAATCCAGTATTAAATCGTTTCCATGAATTGCCACCATCGGTTGACCGACGAATTCCGTTATTATCTGCAACATAGTATTGATCTTGATGCGTGATATCGCTATGACCTTTTGCTTTGAAAGCTGTAATCGTGCCTTGACCTGTGAGTTTTCCGAAAGGTATAGTTTTCCAAGTTTTCCCCTCATCCGTTGAAAGTAAGGTGTTGGGTTCTATAAATAACATGACCGTTTTTCCTTCAGCAACAATTCTAATTTTTGCCACTACTTTATTTTCAAGGACTTTTGTCGGTGTTATATCCACCCATGAATCCCCTTGATCTGTTGACCGGAAAACTGTCCATATAGGATCTTTGCTTAGGACTCTCTTCGCAATTGATCCAATATCAATAGCACTCACATCATCCATAATCTTGAGACCTCCAGCGACAAGATACATTCGGTGTTCTGATACTGCAAATGCGTGGATGGATTTTGTTTCTGCGAGCGGTAACTGTTTCCATATACCTGATTCTTTAGGATTATCTTCCGGACTTGATTCTAAATTAAGCCGAAAAACACCTCTATTGGTACCAGCAAATAGTGCGTTTGCTGTAGATGTAACCGCATAGATTCTTCTGTTTTCCAAACCGATGTTTATAGGTGTCCAATTGGCACCTCCATCATTAGAATAAAACACTCCTTCAATAAGAGCCAGGTAAAGCTCAATAGCATCTTGTCCATTATCTTTCACGATCAAACCAATCGCCTTGCCTTCTGGACGAGTTCCGAGCGGTTTCCACGTCATCCCATTATCATCTGAAGCGATTACCGTCTGCTCAGCAACAATCAATAGAGTGTCATCATGTTCTGCAATGGCTATAGACATTGTGGGGTGTAAAGGTGGTAGACTATTGTTAATTAAGTCCCACCTTCTGGTATCAGCTGTCATTTGATAAAGTCCTATTGGTGTCATTGCGTAAAGCTGGTGTTTTCTCGTGGCAAATAGTGTAGAGACTTTTACCGTGCCCGGACTGTCAAGTTGCGTCCACCGTTCTGTTGAAAATGGCTGTTCTGTTTTAATTGTTGGGATAATATTGGTTAAGTCTATGTCTTGAAATGTATCCGCATTTTTCCCATTACCTTGACTTTCACTGGCGATATCCGTGGTACCGAGTTGATTATGTGTATTAGGTTTTATTTTTCGGATAAGCGTAACAGGGGTATCAACAATTTCAACCCTTATCATTGATTCTGCATTGAGATCGTAGGGTTGGAAAGAGAGTGAAAGATGTTGTATACCGCTTCCTATTAATAACAGGACTAAGAGAGCAGTCGTAGCGGAAAGCACCCACGGTATAAAGGGTTTGCCTGTAGATGGGGTTATAGGATTGATTCGGGAAATACCATCCATGATGTTTTGAGTCAATTCTGCTGGGAGTTGGAAACTACTGAGATTCTCGTTAATTAACGCTTCTTCCTTTTTTAAACGGTTGCGTGCACGATTAAGTCGACTCTTGATTGTGTTCTGGGACACACCGAGCATCTTGCTAATCGTGTCATACGTCATTTCACCGAGGTAATGAAGCACCATAACTGTGCGTTCGCTTTCAGGTAATTTTGAGAGTAGTTTTTGCACAATTTCGCGTTGCGTTTCAGCCGTTTCAGTGTCTCTCTTTTCTGCTATGTATTGTGAATGTGACACTTGTTCAATCTCTGCTAAATCAGTTGATTCTAAAGATTGGATCGGATATTTCTTCTTCCGATGCCATTCAGTACATAAGTGTGATGCGATCACATAAACCCATCCTGGAAATCTACTGTGGTCTTTCAGAGTTTTAAGTCTTTCATAAGCTCTGAGAAAGGTATCTTGTGTTATTTCCTGTGCTATGTGAAAATCCCCTATTTTTCGCCACGCGAGTGCGTGAATACCCTTCTGATATTTCTCAACGAGAAGCGTAAATGCGTTTTGATCTCCATCTAATGTGCGTTGAATCAGTTCTGTATCGTTATTTTGCATAAAAAGTACTCCAATGTGATATCACTTCTTAATAGTAGTGACGATTCTTAATTTGTCAAATGTTGCATTTTTTTACGGGTTTAATGGAGAATTTGAATTGATTGCGTTATATTATACCATTTCTATTAGATTTTCTCTCATTACCGGCTGTTTAGAATGAAGCGGGGAACGGCACAAACTAAAAGTTTGTGGCAGAATACGCGTTTGGTATTCTGCATTAAAAAAGAGACATTATCAATTAGAAATGGTATAAAATCAGGGAGGGTGAAATTTGAAGATATTAGAGTTAATGCCACCGCAGAAATTTCTTTCAGTCGGTGGCATTGCCGATAAATCCTTAAGCGAACTAAATGCTAAACAATTATTTAGAATTGACTTTACAGTGACGGAATGTTTATCTATCGTTTTTGTTCTACACAACTACGAACCGGAAGATTTTTTTCGTGATTGATCCATTTTTTAACAGCCCCAAACAACAAAAAACCATCCGAATTCTTCGTTATTCTTCAGACGTTGGTAGCTCTCATCAGCGGGGAGTCTATGTGGGTTGAGATGATACAATGCGTAATACTTAAGTGCTTCGGATCTGTGCTCTGCAGCACGTTTTTTGTCTTCTTCTGGGTCGTCACTGGTGTAACCAGCACCCATGTTTTCACCGGGACCTGGTTCGTCAGGATATGTTAATACTGCCCAAAATCCATGATGCAGATGTGCTAAATCAAGGTATGCTCTGTAGACTTCAACACGTCCTGTTTTTTCATATTTACTAATGTAATCATAAAGCGTCTTGAGTGTATCCTCTGCAACTCCACTCCGAGGCATACCATCTCCTGTGAATATGAGCTCGTATTCTGCAAACGGACGTTTCAACGTTTTGGGATATTCATCAATGAGTCGTTGCAAAAAACCTTTATCATAATGTCTACCTTGCATCTCGGCATAATCGTAAATACGAGCACCGAGTTCATTGAGCGGTTTGACTTTTACCTCAAAGGCTTTTTTCTCAGCTTGCCGGGCTGAATCAGCTTTCCCCTCCTTGACCATACGGTCATAATTTGCTTGCAATTCTCTATCAATAATACCGGTAACTCTATCACCGAGTTGATGTGCAAGCCAAAGAGCATCTTCTTGTGCATCGCTTTTCTGATCACTTGTCAAGAGTGGTTTGAGAGCCAATAATGCATCATAATAGTTGCCGGTTTCAATTAGTTCATAGGATTTTTTGATC
Organism: Candidatus Poribacteria bacterium; assembly: GCA_965205065.1. GTDB lineage: Bacteria > Poribacteria > WGA-4E > WGA-4E > WGA-3G > MSPOR6. The sequence continues at coordinate 3,011,683 of CBDBFT010000001.1, forward strand.
GGTGTCTGCACATCCACATCACTCTGTAACTGTTTAAGTGTGAAAGTTACACATATCAACAGAAGTATAAGAAAACTTCCGACTCTGATACTTCGGGTGTTTATAAAATCGAACTTAAACATGGTTTTTCTCCTTGGTTAGGGGCGGTCATATCCTTGCGAACAATGGTTTACATTTGTGTATGCTGTGATTCCATGGGAGCGCGGTATGCTACTTTCAGTTGTGGAGTCTCCAGTCTGATATTCCCTTGATGTCTTGACTTCAGACAACTTTCTAATGTGCCACTAACTAACAACGTCCGTTCCGCAGGATAGGGGGCAACCCCAGTTTCAAATAGTTCTTCAATTTTTGACACTAAACATGCAGAATACGTGACATTCGGTGTTGGGGTTAGGAAGAATTGCGTTGAAATCGGAGTTGTCTCATTTTTCAGTTTTGCTGCAAAACAGTAGTCTCGAACTGCGCCGTTCAACATGAGTAGTGTTGCTTGAAATCCATCGTTATATTGGATGAAATACGCGGCTGGATTTTCAACGAGTCGTTGTAATTCTCCGTTTGCTATCATATTCTGTGTTCTTCCGTCTTCATCTGTTAGACCACAAGGTGTATCACTCCGTGAAAGAGCTGCTTCTAAGAGTTCCATAGACCAACGACCTTCCTCACCTGCTTTCCAAACTTGATCCCCATCTATCAATTGTACAGCAGCAACGCCAGTTTCACCACCTTTTCTACGTTCAACCATACACTGCATTGCTTCCATTGCGTGATAATCCATTGGATCGGAGCCGCCAACACCTACCATAACAGCACCTTCCAGTTCACTGTCTATCGGTATCTCAACATCGGGTAATCTCCATGTAACAGGTAGAGAGGAACCGGCAAGCAACCCAAAACCGAGTCGGTGTGCATCGTCTACCATCTCCTTTGCTTTATCAAAACTGTAGGATAGATGTTTGTCGTTAAAGATGGGTACAGCACGTGCATCCTCTTCAAATACCTTGACACACTCTTTAAAGAAGTCATATCTTGGATACAGTACTTGGCTCATTTCGTTGATAGGATATTCACCGTGTTCACCGATCAATAGCACAGCATCTACTGCAAGTTTATCGGTACCGCATTTGAGTGCATCTGCAATCGTTGGATAGACAGCAAACCCAAATTCTCTTGCGCGGTCTTCACTTTGATCACCTTCTGGTTTCTGATCTACATAGAGCGAAACAACTTTCATATTAGGACGGTGCCATCTTCCTTCTCTTGGGTAACCGACGAGAAAACGATCCGCAAAATGTTGCGCGTGTGAGAGGTAACGATAAATTGTCGTAATTACTGCGATTCTTTTCATTGGCTATGATCTCCAGAATGTAGATTCAGGAGTGGACTGATAGGATATGTCTAAATGTGGTGTTTCCTGTTTTGAACCCTCTTCAAACAGACTATCAACCCCTGCTGCTACAAGTCCTGTTGTCAATAGAGTCCGTTCAACAGGATAGGTCGCTTTGCCTGTCAAAAACATCTGCTCAATATTGTTCACCTGTGGAGAGAAGAAGTTTGCCAAGGTTGTTCTTGCAGGTGGCATTGGTAAATACATCTGCGTTGAGAGGATCTCACTGTCAGTTCCAACATAAGCTGCAAAATTGAAATCTTGGACTAAGCCGTTCATGAGAATCATCGTAGATTTTAATCCATCTTGATGTTCATAATGATAAGCAATTGGGTCTTTGACAATTTCCTTCATCTCTTCTAAGGTTGGGAAAGGATTGTTAAATCCTGGACGCGATGGTGTTAGTGTATGGCTACGACAGAGTGCAGACTCAAAGAGTTCATGAGACCAGACCTGTTCGTGTAGTGCATTCCAAAACGTGTCACCACGGTATGCTTTCAGCCATTTTACACCCAATTCTCCACCTTTACGTCGTTCTACCATACATTGCAGAGTTTCCAAAGCATGAAAATCGTAACTGTCTACGCCACCATAGCCAACACAGACAGCTTCTGATACAAGAATACCGAGCGGCATGTCAATTGAAGGTGTTCTCCAAGTAACCGGAAGTGATGAACCCGCCATAAATGGAAAGTTCATCTCTTGAGAGATGTCATACATCTCCCGCGCCCACTCCCAATTCCATGAGAGATGTTTATCGTTGAAAACTGGAACAGAACGTCTACTCTGTTCAAACACTTCAATCATCTGCTTGAAATGTTCATAACGGGGATATAAACGTTGTCCTTTTTCGTTTGAGGGGTATTCTCCGTGTTCCCCGATGAGAAGTATACCATCAACTGCTAATTCTTCGCCGCCGAATGTCAATGCTTCAGCAATCGTTGGGTATCCCTTCATAGTTGGGAAACGTTCTAACCGATCTTTACTAATGTCGTTTTCTTTAACCTGTTCAACATAGAGTGACACAAGATCCATCGGTGGATAGTGGTGTCTGCTGTTCCACCCGTAACCTTCTAAGAATCGGTCAACGATATGCTGTGCGTGTGCGTATTTGTGGTATATAGTTGCTATTGCAGCGATTCTTGGACGTTTATCCATTGTCGTTTTTTCTACATCACTGAATTTGAGAATTAGGGTAAGGTCTTATGGAATTCAAGAAAAGAGTCTGCAAGTGAAGCATTAAGGTTTACCTGCTTGAGTAGGTTGATGTCAACAATAGCTTCCAGTCTGGGAATAAGAGAGTCAACATCATCATTTGGGAAACGTTCTTTGAGCGTTGCCAATGTAATTTCAATGCAAATTTGGCGCGCCCCTCGTTGTATCACAAGGTCGTAAAAAGGTGATTCTTGCATAATTGCCTCCAATATAGGGTCCTGAAAATATTCTTCTGGATTTACAAAACTACCGAAAAGCGAAAGTGCAAATAAAAGTGTTCCTCGCATCTCTCTGCCGACATCAACAGTCTGGATCGTCTGAATACACTTCTCAACCCAGGTTTTAGGCGTCATATCAGCTGGGGGTTTCATCAAAGCCGTGTAAGGTAGTACCCCGATAGAATCAGGGTTCAAAAACATTTCACCCTCTAACTCATAGATGCGGATGACGTTATACTGGAAAAATCCACCGCCCCGTTGTGCGTTTCCATACCTATAGAAACCTGGGTCTCTTTGCCCAGCGGGGGGACGGAAATACAACACTGTTGAATAAACGTTCTTCTCATGTTCAAGAGCCAAAAAACTTGAATATGCCAGCATCCGTAAAGGCATCGGTTTATGGGTGCTGTCGTCAGTTTGCGCCTCTATATGTAAGATTGCCTCCTCGTCAGGTAAGCGGACATGATACGTCATATCGCTATGATGTATCCGAACCGTGGTTTGTTCTGTGCTCAACCGACTTATGACTTCCACATCTGAAGTATTCAGTACCATCTCTACTAAGTCCTGTGAGAATTCGCCGGCGATATGTTTAAAGATTGCATCATAGTATGGCATATTTATATTATATCTCAATTTGTGGATATATGTCAATAGTTATTTTGACAGGTATCGCTCTTTATTATTCGCCTGTTTTGAGATCCTTACATATCATATCGTCACTTCTTAATTCATTGGAGATTGATAAAATGGATTCTCGAAATTGTCCCAAATGTCTGTTATTGTATGTTATATCAATTGGTATCACAATGCGTTCAGACGTATTGTGTTTGTTGATAGTTTTCTCATCCGGAATTGGAACAGAGAATGAAATATATCCATCTGATTTCGCTGTAATGGTGGTTGTCTTCGGTTCAATCTCAATACACCAAGATTCTGGTAAGATCGGTTGTGCTGATGCTTCACAATGCTGTAATGAATGGTTCGTAAACACAACTGATAGTTCTACTGATTCTCCAGGTCTGATCTCTTGTTCATAAGGATGGCAACGGACCCAATGTTCGTCCATTCCGTAGTTAGCATGGTCCCAAGGAAAGAGTTCTGTAAAGCAGTTTTCTCTCTCATCTAATGTATCTAACATGAAGTCAATTTCATCATCAGTAAAATCAAATGCTTGATCCACATGACAATTGAATATAAGGGATGGTTGTATTGATTTAATCAGCTGTAGACATTTTTCATATCCTACACCTTCTCCAAGAAGATTGCGATTACCAGAACAGTAATCATCAATCCCAGCCATCGTAAATGAATCTCCGCTGAAGAACATGCAAACTCCGCATCCTTCAACGCGTAATCCGCCGTGGTAATAGGTCTGTCCCGGAAAGTGGTAAGCTGTCATTGTGAATTCGTTCCATTGCCACGTATCGCCATCTTTTGTCGTCCTGTCTACACGTGTAACTGCAGGAGAAATACATGGGAGACGGTATGCAGTTGGGTTCGTGATGACATTAGCGACAACAGCATCAGTTATTGTTTCACACGGAAATGCCTCTTGAAATTCAGGGATGGCATTGACATGGTCATCGTGGTAATGCGTTACCCAGAATTGCGTAACGTCCGATATTTCACCGTTTTGTTGCATCTGCTGAATCTGTTTTATGACGTTTGGTGAACCACAATCCATGACGAAGACTTCCTTCGTTTCAGATATGATGAGCCATGTAGTTCCTATATGGCGTAAGAATTCAGGAGGTGTCTTACCGTCTCGAATTGGCATGTGGTTCTCACAACCGTTAAATTCTTCAAAGAGTTTTGGAAAATAGTGTCTCAGGGCGGAGATAGAAACATATTTATCGTAGCAATCATTCAATCTATCAAATAGTTTGATAATTGCTTCATCCTGTTTGTTTATGACAACGCCGTGAGTTGGTATAATTGCATTAGGAGACGACTCACACACCTTCTCAAGACTTTGCCTTAGTTCATCTCTTGCACCAAGAAACCCGTGATAATCAGTCGTCTGTTCTCCTTTCTGTAGACTGTAGAGTTCCCAAATCTGTCCTTCATCATAGATGAGATCCCCTGTAAATGCGAACCGTTGACCGTCAACATCGACAACATAAGTCAAACTCCCATCTGTATGTCCAGGTGTTTCAAGGACATTTATTGATGCTGCGAGCCATTCAATATGCATACCATCAGTGTAAGTTTCTGAAACTCTAATGGATTCTCCTAACATCAGATTATGAGGGTGGCAGTTGTAAAGATGCCATCTATACTTCGGATCGTTCCAGAACATTTCAACTTCGTTAAACCATTGTACCTCAGCTTGAGGAACACCAACGATAGCATTCTCTGGAAACTTGTAACCCGCAACGTTGTCACGATGATGATGTGTGTATAGTATTCTTTCTACTTGTGTAATCCCCAATTCCGTCAATGTTGACCAAATTGACGTTCCACTTGCATCTATGAGCAGTGCCTTGTTACCATCACGGATGATACCGGTGTTAACATGGTTGTGATGTATGTATATAGAAGGACTTAATTGTGTGAAGTGAGAATCCATAATATACAGATGAATAGTGATTTTGTGATCTGAGGGAAGTTTTAAAAGGAAATAGCGGTGTGTTACACCGCTAAGTGCCTATTCCTCCGCGAATTGCGGTCTACCAAGGGCGTCAGTTCTTCCCTGTCGTTTATATTGTGGTAGATGTCCATCAGCATCTGCTAAGATGCGTTCATGTGCAAGTGCAATTCTGTCTTCACCCTTATCTGTTATATCCTGCTGACATGTCGGGTCAGATTCCAGATCAAACAGACGTGTTCCGCTATTAAGATCAACACTTGAGAAATACCAACTCTTGGCATCTTTATACCAGACTGAGTTGACGTAGCGGCATGTCAGATATTCTCGAGATGTAAATCCGTCTTTGCCTTCAATAAGTGGAAGTAGACTCTGTCCTTGTATTTCACCAGCAGGTTCAACTTCACTTGCTGCGATAACTGTTGCAGGCACATCAAGTGTATAGACGAATTCATCACAAGTTGTTCCTGCATTAACACCAGATGGATGTCTAACAATCAATGGTATATCCATTGTTCCAGGATACATGAAGCTCGCAGGTTTTCCTGTGGCTTTGTCTGGGTTTTCGGCAAAGTTTGTGCCGTGGTCGCTTAGGAACATAATCAACGTATTGTCTCGTAATCCGAGTCGGTCAATCGTATCGACTAAATTACCGAACCATGTATCTACAAGTGTTACCAAACCGGCATAGTTAGCCTTAACACTTGGCAGACGATTTTCCAGTTCCTCATCTTTAAGTGAGCCGTAAGGCAGATTTAGACAGATCGGTTCTCTATCTTCTCTACTGCCGTATAAGTCGTAGTAATGTATAGGGGCTTCCCATGTTTCATGGGGTGTGAACCCATCTACATAGAGGTAAAAGGGTGTGTTATTGTGATTGTGCTCAACAAATTCAATTGCGGCACGGAAAAGTCTTGCAGTTGGCCAGTTCTCTTCTTCTCGTTCCGGTTGTACGTTTACAATATGGGATCGGATTCGTCCTGGATTACCACGGTATCTGGCGACTTGACTCGGATCAGCGTGTGCTCCACCACGGTATCTATCTTCTGCTTGTCCTCGCACAAATTGCCATTGACGAAACCCGCGTGTAAAGTTCATTCCTGGGACAAAATAGTGTGGCACATCTGCATAAAAACCGGTGTGGTATCCGTTCCGGACAAGTGATTCAGCAATAGCAGGTTCATCTGAAGACATCGGCTGCCACCCTGGCGTATAGACGTTATCCCATGGAACAGGATTATATGTTTTAAATGGATAGATACGTCTTCCTGTGTGCAAGGTACGACGGGTCGGTATTGTGGGTAAACACTCTGGGTGTGCATTGGTAAAACGGACACCTTCATTCGCGAACTTTGCAAGATTTGGTGTGTGAACCCAATCGTTACCGTAGGGACTTAAATATGCTGTCCGAAGTGTATCAGAAACAACGACGACAATGTTCAAACTCATGTATTTCCTCCAATACTGTTCTCTATTGGTATTTTCCTCTTGAGAGACTTATGCAGTGTAGTCAAACACCAGAACATCCTCTACAAGTGGACGAATATGTTCAGTTGCGATTTTAACATGAAACGGGTGCGGTAGGTATTCATCTCGGGCAGTTTCATCAGAGAATCTGACAATAAACCCATACGTATATCCTTGGCTTTTCCCTTCAGGACTGTGATTTATGCCTGAGGTGATCGATTCAATCCCGTCTATCTCGTCTTTCATTTTCAACAGAGCATCAGGTAAAGCATCTAACTGTTCTGATGTTACATCTGATTTCAACTTTAATAGGACAATATGTTCAACCATAAAAATTCTCCTGAAGATTGCATTTGAATATTATAGAGATTTCTTATATACTGTAGTATCGCATAATCACTGTTTTTTCTCAAGTATTTTTTTTGGAGAACAACACATGCAAAACAGTAAACTATACCCAGTGTTAATCTATATAATTATCTAACGAATTTGGAAAAACCTTAAGTTGACACCTATGAGTTTCGTGCCTCAACCCAACCTACGATACTGCTTGATAAGCGTTTCTAAAGTCACTTGAAACCTTAAAAACGCATCTGTTTGTGGACGTTGTCCGTTGTAGACCTCTAACATGCCGATTCTCGTGATTTCGTGGATATAGAGGTCAAGCGCGCTAACAATCATGACAATTTGCGCGCGTAAGAGATCCGTTAAATCCAGGGCGGTAGTAGTTGTATTGTCAAGTGCCGTATGTACACCATCAAGGACCTGCACCCGCGTTATATTTTCACGAAATTGTTCAATGGGACTAAGCATCTTCGGTAAGGGTAATTATGCGGTCTGCGCCGTCGGAAAACAAAACTCGAAAGTTTTCCATAGACTTCCTCATGGTATCAAGGGCAACCCCCGCGACTTTAAGTTGAGCTTCGGTCAAATTAAAAACTGGGGCGTTGTGTTCCTGTGAGCGAGCTATCAACGTATTGAAGTCTGACAATTGGAGTATCGGTTGACTTGCTATATCTGAAAAAAAAAGTGAGAGTTGAGGATCACGGGATCCGATCAGACTTGCTTGATAATATAATTCATCTGGAAGTAGCATATCGTTTTCACTTAGCATGGGCATGAGTTTTGTTAGAACACCAACTTTAATCTCTTCAATCCACTGCTGAAACGCTGCAGTAGGGTCACCTTTCCTAACTCGGAAATTCTGGATTATCGTGCCAAGAAATTTTGGGTGCTTGTCAGGAAAAGGATATATAGCGTTTTTGAGTAAATCTAAAGTCTTAGCGTGTTTTGCCCACGCTGACCATTTAGGTAAAATTTTAGAAAGACTATCCGTTGCCATCGCTGAGAAGTAATCGGGAAACATCGGAACAATAAAATAATCGCTTATCGTCAATAAATTTTGATTAATCGGACCCAAACTCGGATTCATATCTACCAAAATAAAATCAGCACTATACTTCTCAGCCGTTTTAGTCAAAAGATAATGCAAAGCCCCCGGCAAGTTCTGGAGTGTTACCAATGAACCAGAAAGAGACTGCGCAATTCCTAAAGTGACTTCGTATTCCGCAAGACCGATATGTCCAGGTAGCAAGTACATGTTCGGCTGCTTGTCAATTAACTGACAATCAATAGGTTTAATAGGTTCTGGACGCGATTCAAAAGCTGGGGCAAGTCCATCCCGGATATTCGTTACACCCTCAGATGTATACATTGATTCAAAACTTTCGGCATCCTTGAATCCAAGCACCATTCCAGTAAGGTTACACTGCGGGTCACAGTCAACAATAATGACTTTCTTCCCTTTATCTGCTAACATCCAACCGAGATTAAAAGTCGTTGTCGTTTTTCCTACCCCTCCTTTATGATTGAAAAGTGCTATCTGCTTTGCCATGTTTCTATATCCTTTTAGCCAAGATAGATCATAGTTGAAACCTAATCTATTATCCAATTATATACCATAATTCCGTAATTGTCAACATTAGCCTTATTCCTGCGGGGCTATTTGGTTTTAAAGAATTTCCTGTTGATATGTATTATACCAATTCTAGTTGATTAATACTCATTATTATTTTATGATATTTTGCAAATTCTATATTACAAAGAGACGTTATTATGAACAAAAAAGTGCCTGAGATTACTGAAAGCGTAGATATGTTGAAATCCATGAGGCAGCAAAAAATACACAGTCTGTCAGATTGTGCTACAGCTCAACAAATTGACCTTTTCTAATAGACGATACATGCACCACCAGCACAGACACTCCCTGATTTCTGTGTTACATCTCCAGCGATGCCAGCCTCTGCCTGGTTTTCAAATTCTGCAATAAGTGACACTGTTTTCTCATCGGGTTTTGATAAGTTCAGTTGTAGTATCTCATCAGAAGAGATTGTGACTGTGCATCCTGTCATGATGATAGTGCTTAGAAACATTGTTATGAGTAATAGTATCAGGACATTTCTTGGAGCCACTTTTTATACCTCAATTTTCTCAAGTTTAACTTGATCAAGCGAACTTTTTCCTATACCGAGTCCACTCGCTGCAGTAATATGATTGGCATATTTTGACATAGATCCTAACCCCATTTCTTCGCGTTTCTGATTAACCGTTTGTAGTATTAGCACATCCAATATAACAGGATCCTCACTCAAAAACATTCCGCCGTATTTCCAAGTGGTCTCTTCGTGATAGGTTGGACCCTTGTCATAAGATGCGACTAACCCGTCAACAATGTTGAGGACGACTTTGTCTTTCAGGACTTTGTTCCCAAAGATTTCTCCGATTGCAGGGTTACAGTAGAGCGGTCTTCCATGAAACCTACGTGTGTTGTCAACACTACCAAACGCCATGTTCTTTAGACATCCACTCACACCTGCCATATCGTGATGTTTCAGGACAGGGACATTTATGAGCACATCTACGTATTCGGTGACGATTTTTGAGTAATTTGATCGCGTACTCTCACCTTCTCGTCTTTTGATGCTATCTTTCTCGGTTTCATAAAAGACTGTGTCATCATAGCCTATGTCTTCTAAGTCAGTTGCCAGTGTACGGACATCACCATCTTCAGTTATGATTGGATAATTTGCCTTCAATAGATGTTCTTTAAAGCGATCCCAAATGATGATCTGTTCTTTCAAGACACCAGAACTGAATAGACTATCAACTATCTTGTTGACAATTACCGAATGTGTAGATAATTTTGGACCGGCAAGTGGATTGATTTTTATCCCGACTTTGTGATCGGGTAGCACAAAATCTCGCCAAGCTTCTTTTATATTCTCACGTCCGGTAAGTTTCAGCATTGCTTCATCAAGCATCTGACCGACTGCATCTTCATTAAGGCTATCTTCTTCCCAAACCTGTTTACCGATGACCTCTACGACAGGTGTCAGGTTATTCTGTTGTGTGGGAGGCGTCAGGACACGTCCACCTCCGATCTGTGCAATGGCAGGAATTGATGTGAGTGCTGCCCCACCGATTGTTCCGATTCTGGTTAGGAACTGTCTCCTATTTAATGAATCACGTACACTTATGTTCTCTTCACAATCTGAGAGTATGTTCTGAATTACCTTATCATCCGACATCTCTATAGTTTTCCTAATTCTGTGATTATTGTTGATGTTGGCACACGAATACCTGCTAAGTCAAGTGTAATCCACGTAATCGTCCCATCTGAGTTTAGAATGAAAGTTGCGGGTCGTGCAATCTCGAAATTGGTCTGATCAAGGACATTATAAGCTGTAATAGTTTCTAAGTCTACATCTGCGAGTACGGTGAATGTAAGGTTCAAGTCCTCTACAGTTGTCTTGGTTGCATCTTCGTCATCAGCACTGATAGCGATCAGTGCTGCGCCTTCCGCCTGTATTTTGCTGTAGTTACGCTGCAACTCACCGAGTTGCGTTATGCAAGAACCTCAGCTACCGAACCGATAGAAGACTAATACCACATGCTGCCCCGTGTCTAAGTATTCCGAGAGTGAATGAAGGTTCCCATTTCCATCTGGCAACTCAAAATCGGGAGCAGAACTGCCGATAGTAAGTCCTTGACCGAGATTAGCCTCTGTCTGGGGTGTTGGTTGTAGCGTAACGTTATCTATACTGATTACCTGACCCGCGAGTATCTCAACGGAACGTTCAATTTCTTTGTATCCTGCTGCAGTAATACGAAGTGTGTAGGAACCTGCTTCAAGATCCGTTATCTCAAAGCTGCGATTACTATCGGCCTGTGTGACGATCTCTTCACCTTGATACAGTGTGACGTGAAAAGAAACCCTCTGTTGGTTCAGTACTTCAACTTGTAGTGTACCTTTTTTAGATGAAATTTCATCTACCGGACTATCAGTGTTCTCACAACCTATTACGCAGAATAGTAGAAGCAACAGCGTGAAATAGAGACGTGGGTTATACATAGTCAACATTTTCATTATTAGAGTTCCCCTAATGCAGCGAGTATTTCAGCTGTGGGAGTACGTTGATCCCATTCATCAATTGTTACCCAGGTGATCTTTCCGTCCATCCCAATGACGAAACTTGATGCGCGTGCCAACCATTTATTACCGAGATCAACCACATTGTAAGCCTTTATAACATCCAAATCAGCATCTGCCAAAACGGGATAGGTAAGACCTTGATCTTGAACGGTTGACTTCGTCGTGTTGACGTTATCAGAACTGATAGCAATCAGTTCTGCACCTGTAGCTTTAATCCTATCATAATAGTCTTGCAACTCACCGAGTTGCGATCTGCAGAAGGGTCAAAATGCTCCCCTGTAAAAAACGATCACGACATTTTTACTGGTGAGAGTTTGTGAAAGTGCATGTGTTTGATTATTGCTATTAGGCAGCTCAAAATCGGGTGCTTTACTCCCGACGCCTAATCCTTCACTTGGACCTAATACGACTGTTTCAGGTATAGCGATGAGACCTACATCCAATTCAGCTGTCTGGTTGGGTGAAATTGCGTTCACTTCAAGATTCTGTTTCTCAAAACCGTAATGTAATACATTCATGGTAAACGGTACATTTACAGGCAAGTTCTCAAAAGTGTATACACCTAACTGAGAAGACATTGCTTCGTATAATTCACCTGATTTAGCTATGAGTTTGACAAGAATACCAGGTAGTGGATTACCGGTTTCTGAATCAGTTAGCACTCCTGATAGATGCGATACAGGTTCAGCTAATTTAGTGAGTTCTATTCTTGATATTTCAGAGAGTTTCCCATCCTCAAGAGTAACATTCCTTTCTTCTGTTTCATACCCTTTTGCCGTAATCTGGAGAATATAATCACCATCTTCAACATTATCAAATTGAAAACTCCCATCTGCGACTGTCTGAGAAATTAGCTGCCCTTCTTTCAATAGACGCACCTGAATTGATACACCGTCAATAACCTGAACTTCACCTTGGATAGTACCTGAAGAGACTCTTGTTTCATCATCGGGTACTTCAATAACTCCAACAGGGTTTTCTGTTGAACCACAACCGAAAGCAGTTATTACCAGCAGTGTCAAGACAAGATATAGTTGTAAATACTTCATGTTTGTTTTGTACCTCTAATTTTGTGAATTTTTCTTGTGAATATTTCATTTTTACTTGCTGCGATTTTTTATGTTACCCCAAGTCGTAGCGATTTTTCCTTCAGCTTCAACTGGGGTAACTGCAACGAGGCTATTGCAGGATTAGTTGTAAGTATGCACGTTACGATTAGCGCAATAAGCATCATCCCTATAAGAGTTACTTTATTAAATGTATACACGATAGATTTCTCCTTTTATTAATAGTAGTAGGCACTCTCCGAGTGCCGTCTCTTTATTAATAGTAGTAGGCACTCTCCGAGTGCCGTCTCTTTATTAATAGTAGTAGGCACTCTCCGAGTGCCGTCTCTTTATTAATAGTAGTAGGCACTCTCCGAGTGCCGTCTCTTTAATATCTATTAACGTTTGAGATCTGCCCAAGTTAGCGTTAGTTTGTTTATCGGTTCAACAGTCGCAGCTTCTTCTAAACCGCGATTCCTGATGGTGTTCATTTCATCTTCACTCAAAGCGATACTGAACAGACCAACTTCATCTATGATACCCGCTGTATATCTGTCATGATGTCTACCAAAATGTAAAACCCCATCACTTGTGCCGTAGCCATCATCAGTGACCATAGGTCCTTCAACTTCCATTTTTCCATCAATCCATATTGATACTTTTTTCGACTGCACATCTGCTCTTCCAACAACAAAATGCCATTCATCATCACCTAAGTCAGAGGTGCTATCAACTTTTGAATTTTGATCTGCATTTGTCCGTAGATATAAGGAAACTTTATTGTCATTGGCAGCTCCTCCATTCCAAAGCAGATACCAAGGTGCAGCTTGCGTTCTGTCTTCATAGTTCTTACCTACCAGTGAACCTCCAACTTTGGTGCCTTTGAAATGAACAGTAATTGTAAATGATACACCTTTTTCAAAAGCAACTGAATCTGAATGTGGTACTTCAACCCAGTTATTAGTTCCATCAAATTCAAGTGCTTTACCAAATTTACCGTTGACGCGTTTAGCACCGTGAATTGTGCCATCATTCTTATTTCCCGATGAATCGATAGCGACGTTGCCACTGCTTTCGTCAAAAAGCCATACTCCTCTGATACTGTTTGAATCGATAGCAGCATGACTTATCGCTAAAAAAGCACCAAGTGCAATGAATGCAATCAGTAAACATAAGCTCATTAATTTCATATTCTATCCCCCTTAGCAATTGTATTATTAGTCTGTTGGTGTTTTTTATTAAATACCTGTAAAGATGTCAATCTATATATTAGCATAGAAGTGCTTGATTCGTCAAGAAGTATAATGACTATGGGTGTGTGTAAAGTTTCTGTCACTATAAGTGTCAAGTTTGGGATTTCATAAGCTCTTAATAGTAGTAGGCACTCTCCGAGTGCCGTCTCTTATGAAAAAAGGTGAAAAAATACATTCACACCCATGTCTATCAGTATTATTTAGTTCTTGGATTAAAACTGTCCGGATACAGAAATCCTTTGTGATGCACCGAGGGTGTGTGTATTAAATGCGTAATCTACAAAAAATGTGATAGAACTAACGTTCAATTGCAGACCGGTTCCAGCTGCGAATCCGTGACCGTTCCATCCACAACGCAATGCAAGTATATCAAACAGCAGGTATTCAGCACCTGTTCTGATGAGTAAACCTGCATCTGAATCTGTTCCCTCTTCTAAATCCGTTTGGTCAGTTTCAAAGTCTATATCAAAACTCCCTTTCCCAAAACTGGGAAATGTGAATTGATACGCTGCACCACATCTGAACCTTCTTCCACGTGTAAAGGTTGGTCTATCAGATGTATCCCAACGGATCTGTGTACCAGTTGCGTCGAGTAGAAGTGCCCCTATCTGAATCCCTTTATAAGGTGTCAGTAGGCATCCGATGTCTATCCCGAATCCTCTTCCGCTGTTTTCATAGATAGATTGACTGATGAGTTTAATATTTCCACCAATCGAAATCAGTGAATGTATCTCGCGTGCATAAGATATTAGCAATGCGTTGTCTGAATTGGTAAAGTATTCTGCGACTGTGGGTTTATCAATATAGTGTTCCCCTTCATCTTTAATCCCGTTCCCATTTAGGTCCTGAAAATCACCCAACATGCCATTATTATCCACGTCAATAAAAGTTGTTCGTGGTATATCATCTATTCCTTGTCGAATCCAGCTGAGACCGAGGCTTCCGATGCCTTGAATTTGGTGTATATAATTGACGAAGTTGTAGCTGACTAATCCTTGGCTCAGGAAACTTCCTTCCCCAGTTCTAAATGTGTCGGAGTACATTGTAGAGAACCCGTTTTTCTTCATTTTTGCTAAACCTGCAGGATTCCAATAGGTTGCTGTAGCATCATTTGCAGTGGCTACGAATGCGCTTCCCATCCCGAGTGCTCTTGCCCCGACACCATGGCTGAGGAATTCTGCGACGTGTGCCCCTTCGTCAGTAGCCTGAGATGGCAAAGAGACGACAAGAATGATCGTGATAATTGCTATAGTATATACTGATTGTTTCATGTTATTTATCCTGGTGCAAAGTCGTATATTGGTGCTCTGATGATGACGCTGAGTACGCTCCAGAACGCCCCTACACAGTATTCACCAAGTATTACGCCAAAGAAGAAGAATATCATTCTTCTATATGTTTTTGGACCCCCAAATCGTAGAGCGATCCACTTTAAAAATGTGCTAATTACGAGACAACTCCAGAAATACCCGACACCAAAGGTCATAGAGATCGGATAACCTGCTGGATGTAGGGGCCACCAAATGAACCGCATCCGCATAAACATCAGTAGGAATGTAAAACCCATTCCGCCAGCCATGAAACTCATAGCTGGCACATTCGGATCACGGGGAAAAGTGAATAATCCAGATAACCAATTGAACTGGCCAATATGTCCTACTGAAGGACCGATTCCACCTCCTGCGCCCGTGACTGCCCCGCCAAGGCGATACAACTCGCTTAGCGTTGCCCAAAATGCTGATAGTGAACCAACAATTACTGCAATAAGCATTGCTAACACGAGTCTTTTTGTGTTCATGTTAGCACGTTCCGCCATTTTGAAGGATTCAAGTTGATGTGGCATTATGTGTTCACGATAACCACGACCACTAAAGAACCAAAAATATGGAAAGACAGTAAGGTTATTAGGTCCGATGCGTCTCGTGCCTAAAATATTCACTAAAAATTGTTGAGCATTACACATCCCAGCCATCTCGTGTGCCGGTGGTCCGAGTTCTGCACGGACACGTGTAATGCCGATAGAGATTGCATAAAAGAACGCAAAGAATGGGAGTATAATCGGTAGTGTCATTCCTGCTTTAAGACAGAACCAGATGATATATAGACTTGCACATATAATGATGAGAAACGCTGACCGGTATCGTATCGGTTCGGCAGCATCATCGATTCCGTCTGATAATCCGAGTATCGTACGTCCCACCTTAACGATATGTCTGCGTGTTACAAGTACAGCGATGACGAAAATTGCCATCCATCCACCGATAGATTGTTCGCTTCCATAAGGAAATGGTGAGGGAATACCTAATGCGCTCCCGAAGACCCGTTGCATTTTCTCAAAAAGGTAGAAGAACCATAAGGAGAATGATAGATCGAGCGGTAAAAGGAATCCTAAACCGATAACAAACGGGTATAAGGGTACGGGTATATTTCCGACAGCATTCCACGGTTTTTCAGTGAAGAAAGCCCCCCAGTTTCGTGCGTTGTGTCGGACGCTAAAATCTGGTAGTACGGGGAAGAAGTGTGCAAGTCCATGCCATATATTAGCTAAAGCAGCGATAATGAAACCGTACCATAGCAGTCTATTCTTGAAGAGTTGTGCTCTGCCACCACCCTCAGTAATAGCCATCGGTAGTTGTATGATCGGATATGCCAGTTTTTCATTTTCTGTCCATTGCTTCCGAATGAGTACGTTCAGACAGATCATGATTGCACCGAGAGCGAGTATGAAGGATGTCCACCATAGTGTTGGCATAATCCATGCGCCACCTATTTCTGCGTTATAGAATGGTGTGTCACCTTCATAGAATCCTCTTATTAAGTCTTTATCTGAAACAACGAGATGTTGTGGGATATAACTATGGAATGTACCAGCCCAATCGTTTTCTATTGTTGCGAACCAGAATGCATGAGGGAGTGCTGGAATTGTCAGTGCCAAGGCATCATGTCCTGCTAATCCAGATGCTATTGACAACATGGCGTAGATAGTGATCATCTCACCTTGGGTCAATGCAGATTTTGGAGCGAAACGTTTTAAAATAAGGTTGAATAGGATGAGGAAGAATATGTTTAGGACAACATTCCAGAAGAGTGAGATGGTGGTAGGATGTCCAGAGTGCCAGACACACTCAACCTCTATGACCCAAAAGACATTAGGGGGTATCAACAGTATTGCGATGAGAATTGCACGCCATGTAACACCGAAATTACGTTTTTCGTTTCTGTTTTCGAGGTGTATTGTTGATGAGTCCATACAGTCATTCTGTCTTTCAATTATTGAGATTTGGCAATTATTGAGATTTGGCAATTATTGAGATTTAGAAATGTGTTAAGGGTTCATTCTCTGCCAATTCCCACACAATATGTCCAAATTCATTCGCGCCTGCACTTGATCCCTTGAATGTCATCGTCCGAATACCCCATGCCAATTTATATGCGGATAAAATCTGTGTTAGTGATGTAGAAACATCCCCATAACAGAGGAGTGCGGCGGTACCACCGCCACCTCCCCCAGTTATTTTTGCGCCGTATATGCCTCCCTGTGGACCGATTTTCTGCGCAATATTGACAATACCATCAATTTCAGGACACCCGAGTCCAGCATAATCACGATAACTTGCATTTGATTCATACATAAGTCTTCCCGCTTCAGTAAGATAATGTTGTGCATGCTGAGGATATGTCTGAACATTTTTGATCGCATCTATGAATTGCTTAACCCGTGCATTCTCATAAATAGGATGATTTACGCAGTTACGAACGCTATAGATTTTATCAGGTTTTACCTTCGTCACAGTATCTACAGATTGACCGTATTTTTCGATGAATTCACATCCGTGAACTTTTTCTGGTAGAAGAGGGACACACATTTGTTCATATTCCTCTACCGTCAGGTTGCATAAATAGTTTGTATCTAACTTATTGCATGCCAGTTCTTTCTTGAGTATCGTCAGTCCCATAAATGCTGCAGTTCTCGTATCAATATAAGCACTGCTTTTCGTGCTGCGGAGAACTCTGGGGTGTATACCTATAAATGAAACATTAGCAGGACAGTTGACATATTCCAGTATTTTATCAGGTTGACACAAGAGGGATAGTATTTTATTCTTTTTCCCTAATGCTGCTGTCACCTGATCCATAATTCCACACGGTGCACCGACTACACGGTTTTCAACGATCTGTCCTAATCTTGCAATTTCAATCGGTTTTAAACCCAAGCGAAATTGTTGGTTGATGACATTTAAGGTTGCGATTTCGAGTGCTGCTGAAGAAGCGATACCAACCCCCATCGGTATATCACTTTTAATAACGACTACAGCACCGTGGGGGAACTTGTCAATTATTTCTTCCTTCAGTAGCGCAAAAAAACAACCCAATACATAACCAATCCATGCAGAATTCTCTTTTGTTGTCATCATTTTTTGGACTTTAGGATAAGACTTAAGTTTATCATCTTCATAGAAGTCATCAAGCGACATCTGGACGCTGGGTTCTAATAGTTGCTCATCTTGTACTGTAAGAGCGCAGAGTTTATTATCATTTCTGGGTTGAATAGCAGCGGCGACAGCACAGTTGAGTGTCATCTGAAAGACGTTAGCACCGCAATAATCGGCAATACCTCCCATTATGTCGAGTCTTGCGGGAGCGCGTGCAACGATTATCTTCCCCTCTTTTCTGAATCCATTCTGAGAGAACACTTCAGAAGAGTCACATTGTAAAAGATTTTCCAGCTCAACAACTTGTAACGTTTTCTGTGAAGGACCGTGAAGTTGTTCAACCTTCATTGTTTATCTCATTTCTTCAGTGATAGTATGGATAAGCGTTGATAATGCGGTGGTGACCACTACACCTTAAGTCAAGGATTGACAACTGTGACGCTTTCACCTACTTTAAGGGAATGTTGTCCTGCGACGACCACAGATTCTCCCTCGTCTAATCCATTCACTATCTCAACTAATCCATCCTGAGCGAGCCCAACTTCTACAGGTTTTCGTTGACTCACGCCAGCTTCTACAACAAAGACATTCTGTTTTTTCGTTGTTCCATCTTCAATCAAAGAGACACGAGGGACGAGAATAGCATCAGTATGAACTTTGACAGGAATATTAACCTTAGCAAACATACCGGGTTTCAGGAGCCCTTCAACATTATCAATTCTGATTTCAACAGCTGCTGTCCGTTGCATCGGTTGTAATGTTGGACTGATATAGGATATCGCACCAGCTATGGGTTTGTTGATTCCTTCAACGACAATCTCTGTTTGCTGATTGAGGGATATCTGACTTAATTGTGACTCAATAATTTCAACCTTAGCGTTCACTATTTCAGTATCTACTATTTCAAACAGAGGTGCAGTTGGAACAGCCATTCCACCCAAATCTAAGTGTCTTTGAGAAACGATTCCATCAATAGGTGCAAGGATTGTAGCATCATTAAGTTTTTTCTGTGCAAGTTTAAGAGCAATAGATGCTTGTTTTTTAACTGTATTTGCGTTTATAATTTCAGCTTCCCAACTTTTTGCATTTTGTAAAGCTTGGGCGGTCGTAAGTCCAGCTTTTGCTGTATCAACTTGTGATGCAGCGAAGGCGATATCTTTTTCCCAGGTTTTTGTCTGTGCTTGTAATTCGGCAAGTTTAAGTGCGGCTCTTGCTTGTTCTACTTGTGCTTGCATCGCCAGAATATCTTCTTCACGGGATCCGTTCTCAATCAGTTGTAGCTGCTCTGAAGCAATTTTATATTGAGCCGATACGACATCTAACTGCGTTTTGCTATTATCCAATGATTGTTGACTAATAGCACCATTTTTGAAGAGGTGTTCTGAACGAGCGTAATTGTTTTTAGCGTTTGTGAGGTTTGCTTCAGCTTGCGTTAAAGCTGCTTTCGCTTGTCGTCTATCTTCATCCCTTGCGCCGGTTTTTATTTTCTCAAGATTCGCCTCAAGTGATATTAATCCTGCTTTCGCTTGTTCAATCTGTGTGACAGTGCGAAATTCTGCAAGTTCTTTTACCTGTTGAAGGGACGCTTCAGCGGCATCCAACTGTGCCTTTGCTTGCGCTACCTGTGAGAGGACACGCACCTTAGCGAGTTGTTTTGCTTGCGAGTATCCCGTTTCTGCTGCTTCTAATGTTGCTTGTGCTTGTTGAACTGCAAGGTCTAACTCTTCATGTTCAACAACAGCGAGAGTATCACCTTTTTCTACACGGTCCCCTTCAGAAACGACAATAGAGATGATTCTACCGGAGATTTTAGGTATTATATTAACCCGTGATTCGGCTTCAATTGTTCCAGATAGTTTAAGCTCTGCCGAGATCTGATCACGCTTTGCTTTAACGATTTCAACAGGTTTTGATACAGTATCGACCCCTTCAGGAATTGATTCTGTTTGTTCAGGTTTCATTACACGAAACAGTATGATTACGGTAATAATTGCAATGGTAACTATACTTATCCAAAATCTTTTCAATTTTACTAAACTCCTTCAGTAGATATTATCGTGAAAAGTGGTATTTTTTTATCATGAACTATATGCTATTCAATACGCTGTCCAATTGCTTTTTCAAGTCGGACGAAACCGATCACATAATCGTGGTATGCTTGAAGTCGGTTGACTTTTGACTGCATGAGTGCAAGTTGCGCGTCTGTCATTTCAACAGTAGTAATCATTCCATTTTCGAATTGCAGTGTAGCAATCCTGACGGTTTCCTCAGCTTGACTTACAGTCTCTCGTTGTGTATCAATCAATGATCTGGCTTCATGTAGATCGAGATATGCTTTCCTTACTTCAGATTCAATAACTGTTTTTACCTGTGCTGTCCCTAATTGCGACTGCTTCAGTATTGACTCACTCTGTTCAATGGCTGCCCTGGTTGCAAACCCATCAAAAATTGGCACATTGATTTGAAGACCTAAACTCCAAATACGATTCATTTGCGTTAGTCTCTCATTATGAGAGATCTGATAATTTGAGAAGAAAGCGAGATCGGGAAGTCTTCTTGTTTTTGCTATACTTATCTGTTTCTCACCAACTTCTTCATTAAGCAAAGCCTTTCTGACTTCAGGTCGTTTTTCATGTGCAATGTCAATTAGATCATCAAGTTGTAAGTTAACATCCTTAAATTCAAAAGTACCTTGAACTGAAATTTCTTGAGAAAGCGGTAAATTCAGAGTAGTTTTGTATATGTTTTTAGCATTCTTTACACTGTTTTTTGCACGAATTAGTTGTGATTGAGCATTTGCCAGTTGTACTTTTGCTCGGAGTACATCAAAGTTAGTTGCCGTACCTGCTGCAAAAGCTGTCTGTGCAATGTTAAGTTGTTTTTCAACAAGTTCAAGACTCTGTTCAGCAACCTTAACGAATTCTTGCGTGATGAGAACTGCATAAAATGCATTGAAGACATCAACGCGCAGTTTTTGATATGCAGTATTTAGATCCTCTTGTGCTGCTTGATATCCAATTTTGGCTGCTTTGTAAACGTTATAGTGTCGTCCCCATGCAAATATGGGTTGTGTTAAGCTGACTGTTCCTTGTATATTGTGTTGTGCTCCAAACTCCAGTTCAATCAGCTCTGCTTCATTGTCTGGGTTTGAAGGTTGCATTTCATTCATATCCTCTCCGGGGACAGGAAACCCGAACCCACCTTCAGCCTGAATAACAGACTTTTGGACATCTCTAAAGTATGTATAATTTCCATTCGCTGTCAGACGTGGTAGCATTGTTGCGCGGGATGCAGTGATCTGTGCTTCAGCAGCCTTCAAATTCTCCAAAGCGGTTTGAATTGTCAGGTTGTTCTCCTTTGCAGTTTCTAAACTTTGCTCAAGGTTTAAAACCTTCGTTTCATTTGCATGCACAGAAAAAGTTAGCGATAGTAATGCCGTTAATAGTAATAAAGGCAATAATAGAAAAGGGGTTCCAAGGCAATACATGCGGTGGAACCTTTTAATATTCATGTACGTAATTTCCTCTGAAGAAGAAGACTAATAACGAAGGATCGTCGTTACGTCCCCGATAATACACAGTGTTCCGTTGGGTGTTTTGACAATTTCTCTAAGATTGTTTATCGTGGGTGAGCTATGTTTTAGCCAGGTAACACCTGCATCAGTGGTTTTCAAGATTAACCCTTTATCACCTGCTGCCCATCCATCTTGTTCATTTACGAATAAGATCGCATTAAGGTTCTCATCAGTTGGAACTGTTTGCTCGGTCCAGTTTTCTCCACCATCTTGGGAGTGCATAATTGTGCCTTGGTGTCCTGCGGTCCAAACTTTTCTTGGTGAGATCGCATACACGTCTTGCAGTTCTGCGTAACCCATCTGGATACTCCAAGTTTTGCCACCATCTTCAGTTTTTGCAATAGTTCCAGCTGATCCGACGATCCAGCCTATGTTTTCATTTAGAAAATGTACACCGTAAAGATTGTTGGAACCTGCGCCAGTGAAGTTAGTGTCTATATCCACACCGATCCATGATTCACCCCCGTTCTCAGTTTTCATGACTTTTCCGATTTCGCCTACTGCCCAAGCGTGTGTTGGACTTGCGAAGCTCATAGCGTAGCATCCCATAGCACTTTTCCAACTATATGGACCGCCGAATTTTATACGTTCAGCTCTACCGTGTCCTTCATCGCCAGGGTCGCTAACACTCTTCCATGTATTTCCACCATCTAATGTTTCCAGCAGTGCAGCATTGCTTCCTACGATGTATCCCTTCATTTCATCAACAAAACCGATACCGAAGAGTTCAAAAACATCACCACTATTCTGAGGTAGCCAGGTATTGCCGCCATCTGTCGTGTGCATGACAGCTCCTGCCAATCCTACTGTCCAACCGAGTTTGTCGTTGTGAAAATAAGCTGCTCTGAGTTCATTTGCGCTTGAGACGACTTCCCAAGTGTTACCACTATCTGTTGTATGTAGAATTGTAGATTTAACCCCGACGATCCAGGCTTCAGTTGGGCTGATTATGTGGACACCTTGGAGTCGGGCGGCGACAGGACGGTGTTTGATGGGTGTCCATGTTATACCACCATCGTTTGTCCTAAGAATTATGCCGAATTCTGCTGCAGCTAATCCGAAACTTGGATTTGCGAAGTGAACACCCCATATAGGTTCAGGCATCCCGTTAGAGTGTGGAACATTGCTATTTTGAACCTGCCAATTTTTTCCATCCACTGTTGAAACAACTGCACCGCCAGCACCGACCGACCAACCGATTTTATCGTTAAGCATTGAAATCGTGTCAAGTGTGTTGACGGTTGCGCTTGTTTGGAAACCCCAGTTCTGTCCTCCATCAGTTGTGTGAAGTATAGTTCCGCCACCACCGGCAGCCCAGCCGACCATAGGGTTAACGAAATGAATACTCTCAACTTGAGAATTGGTTTCTATACTTTGTTGTTCCCAAGAGATTCCGCCATTGTTTGTATGCATTATAAAACCACCGTCGCCGCATGCCCATCCGTTATTTTCATCTACGAATGAGACACCTGATAGAGCCACGCGTGTATCCGTAACTAACTTACTCCACGAGTTTCCACCATCTATAGTTTTCAATACGGTGCCGTTTTCACCGACGACCCATCCGATTTTTGGATTGATGAAGTGAACTTTACTGAACTCTACGATGAAGGGTAATGGACGGTTTGGTTGCGGTTGCCAAGTTTTTCCACCATCAGTTGTGTTTAGAATAGCGGAGTTGCTTCCGACGATCCATCCGTGCATATCATCGACGAAGAAAACATCTGTGAAGTCTGACTGCCATTCGGATTCGCTAATTTTCACCCAATCCTTCTGAGCGAATGTTAGAGGAGTAATATATAAGAACAGAAATAAAAGAATAAAGCACAATGTCGCGCGTTTCATGTTAACGACACCTCCATTTTTCCAATAATTTTCAGATTATAGATTTAGTATATCACTTTGCCTTGATTACGTCAAGATTAAAATGTTGTTAGGTGATAGATATTACAATTGTATCCATTCAAATTGACATCATACTGCTGAATATGGTAAAATTGAACAGAGCAGTGTATGATGCTGTAACTGAATGTATACATATATCTCAGACCAATGCTAATTTATTAGTTAAGAACGGTCAACAAGGAGTAAAAGATGTTGAAGAATAATCCTTTTCAAAAACCCGGTAAGTGGTTTAGAGGAAATACACATAGTCATAGCACAGAATCCGATGGTAGACTCTCTATCGCTGACAGATTTGGTGCCTATCGTGATGAAGGCTATGACTTTCTGGTTTTAACTGACCACAGGAAAGTTAATGATGTGTCTGCTAACTCTACTGAGGACTTTCTTGCGATTTCAGGAAGTGAAGTACATCCTGCTAATCCTTATGGGGGTCCTGTCTACCATATAGTGGCTATTAATATTCATGAACAGATAAACTGTGCTAAGATGCATCCGAACGCAGTGATAGAAGAAATAAAAAGCCAAGGCGGTGAAGCGGTTATCTGTCATCCGTATTGGTGTGGTCATACAATCATCGACTATCTACCATTACAGGGGTATTTTGCTGTTGAAGTGTATAATGATACCTGTATGGGGAACGGCAAAGGCTTTTCTGAACAAGCCTGGGATGATATGTTGGATAGATGTGGACCGGTTTGCGGAATTGCCTCGGACGATGCTCACGGTACAGAACACGACTGTTTCCACGGATGGATTAATGTGAAAGCTGAGGAATTAACAATTGAAAGCATAATGACAGCACTCCGATCCGGTGAGTTTTATTCAACTATTGGACCTGAAATTAAGGATATCACTATTGTAGACAGACAGATGACTGTTAAATGTGATGCCTCACAATCCATTGTATTCAAATCAGAATGCAGTCGAGGTCGTCGTATTATACCACAAAACGGTGGGTTACTGACTGAAGCGACCTTCTCAGTTCCTGACAATACAAAATATGTAAGAGTTGAAGTGACAGATGAGACCGGAAAGAAGGCTTGGTCAAATCCCTTTTATTTCTAATGCAAAGAATACTGGTGTGTCATACAGGTGCATGGATTGGAGATATGGTTCTGTTAACGCCAGCATTACGTGCGCTGAAAGAACGTTATCCTGGTTCTCACTTAACCTTTCTGTTACGATCACAGGTTGTAGACTTGATGAAGGGTAATCCGTATATTGATAGTTGCCTTGTTGATAAAAAACAGGATGGTTTCTTTTCATCATTTGTTGGGTTGACGAAGATCATAAGAGATGGTAGTTTTGATATTGCTGTTGTCTTACATCCTACGTCATTCCGTAATGCATTGCTGCCATTTTTTGCCCAAGTTCCATTCAGAATTGGTTCAAACTATAAGGGACGCGGTTTTCTTTTCTCTGCAGCTTGTCCTGCAAATACAGATATCCATGAAGTTCAACGTTATCTCAGTGTGATGAGTCTGCTTGATGCTCGCAATGGGTTTGAAGGAGATGGAACGTCAAAAAAAGTGGCAAAAAAAGATCGTGAAGTGGCATTAGAATTTTGGCATACAGAAACTGATCGGAATAGCGTTAAGAAACTTTTACGGCGTCACGGTGTGTCTTTGAAAAATAGGAAGGATAGGTTAATTGCGGTTAATATTGGCACTACATGGCAATCAAAACGGTGGGATATAGAGAGATTTGAAACAGTAATTAAGGGGATTATTGCTGCTGTTTGTAACACAAAAATCGTAATTACGGGATCAGTTTCAGAACAGCACTTGGCTGATCAATTACCGCAAATTGATTCTACAATTAATCTTGTTGGTCAGACAAATTTACTTGAACTTGGAGCCTTATTGGAATTGTGTGCGTTATGTTTGACTTGTGATAGTGGTCCTATGCATATTGCCGCAGCGGTTGGTACACCGTGTGTTGCACTCTTTGGTCCGACCGATCCTATGCGGCATCAACCTTATGGTGATGGACACACACTTATTGAGAGACCTGTGCCTTGTAGACCTTGTTACAAACGCACCTGTATGTATAATGATATACCCTATCTGTGTATGAAAGAGATAGAAACATCACACGTATTAGATGTCACCTTAGAGAGATTAAACAGTGAAACAGCATAACATTAACTGAGGATACAAACCAAATGATTCAAGCTTTGGTCTTTGATTTCGGCGGTACTTTAGATGGTAATGGTATACACTGGCTTGAAAGGACATATCAATTCATCCATAGACACCATCCAGAAATATCACGAGAAGCGTTTGATGTTGCGGATAGAGAAACAATATTGGAATTTGCTTTTGAAAAATCACCTGATGCGGTATCATATCAAGATGGGACTATGTTACCTGTAGGTTTAGTTGCAACAAATGTTAAGGCTGCAAATTACACGCTACGTGAAACTGTTGATGCAATTGCGACAGGTATTTTTAATAGGTTACGCTTAACGCAGCACCTAAAAGATGAATATGTTGAGTGGTTCTGCCAAGGCGCGTCTGAACACCTAACAAGAAACCGAGAGTGGTTGAAAAATCTACGTAATGACTATAAACTTGGTGTCATTAGCAACAACTTTGGTAACACTCACGGTTGGTGTGATGAATACAATCTCACTTCGCTGTTTGAAGTAATTATTGACTCAACGGTGTTTGGAAAGATAAAACCCGATCCAAGTATTTTTGAAGCTGCTTTGTCAGAATTAGGTGTTAATCCAGAGGAAGCTATCTATGTAGGTGATAGTTACACGGCAGATATGGTTGGTGCGAAAAGAGTAGGTATGTGGACAGCATGGATGGTGGGAAATCAACCTAAAGAATGCCTGGATCTTTCAGTTGTTGATATACAACTAACCCATTTGCATGAATTAACAGACTTTCTATCAACGTTTTAATTCTGAAATTGGACATTGAACATACGCAGTTTCGCAATTATAAACGATTTGTAGAATCTGACGTTTTAATTTAGTGGAGATACCGTCATGAGAAAGTACTTTCTGATTTTTTTTATTTTGATAGTATCTGTCTGCGTCTTGTCAGCTGATAATGAAAAAGAGGAACCTGTAAAGGTTGATGAAATCGTCAAAGAGATTCGGTTAGATAGTATTGATAAAAAACCGTATACATTAAAGAAACTTCTGGAGAAGAAAAAAGCAGCTGTATTGATTTTCCTTGCGACGGAATGTCCTGTCGTAGATGATTATGTAGATCGAATTACTAAACTCATCAATGATTTCAAGGACAAAGAGATTCAATTTGTAGGTATCCATTCGAATAAACACGAGACGTTTGAAGCTATAAAGAAGTATAGTGAAAAGCACGGTTTTAAATTTCCAATTCTGTTGGATCCAGAGAACAAGACTGCGGACTATTTCCAAGCGCGTAGAACACCGGAAGTATTCCTCATTGATGATAAGAAGACTTTGCGTTATAGGGGTGGTATAGATGATAGTCGGCGCACCCCCGAAGAGCATTATCTACAGAACGTGTTAAATTTAATTTTAGAAGACAAACCTATTCCAGAAAAACAGAGAAAAACTCGTGCAATTGGATGCACCATAAAAAGAGTGAGAAAAGCAGAATTAGATCGCACACCATAGGGTTAAGGCGTGCCTGTTCATCAGCGGACTGTCATGGTGTTTGATTGTAATAAATGGGTTTTTGCTTGATGGAGGAAATATGCGGCGGATTTTAAACAACATTTTACAGTCACTTCTGACAATCGTCATGTCAGGATTGTTGCTGATATTCTTTATCGCCTGTTTCTGTATTGGCGTTGTCGGCGGTTTTACAATTGGATGTTGGCAAGACATTGCAGTTCTTGACCTCAATAGATTAGAGTACAAAGAGGACGTCCAGACATGGCGGCAACATCTTGAAGTCTATTCCACTATCTGTGAAGTTCAGAGGACTAATTCAGCTGTTTTTCTGATAGATAAGTTGCAGCGTTTAGAATATGAAGAGGTTTCACCCCCAACGAAAGGTGTAAACTCTCAAGGTCAATTTCATGTGAAATTGAGTGGTGAAATAGGGAAACGGAATGGATCCATAGATGTGTACATAAGGGAATTTAAATATCCTTATATGGAGGAAGACACCGGGGCACTACGGGTTAAATTAACGATTAAGAATGGAAAAGTCCTATATATACGCGATGAGAAAGGGAATGATCTGAGAAATTTCTATCTTGAACCGGAACTGATTGCTGAGTTCTCTGGTGATGACGAAGGCACAACACGAAAGATAATCCCACTGACTGATATGCCGAGGAAGCTTGTTGATGCTTTTATAGCAATTGAGGACAGACGATTTTATCAGCATTCTGGTATAGACATTGTGCGATTAGTTGGTGCGATTAAGGATACTGTAACGAAGAGCGATAGATTGGGTGCAACGAGTACATTAACCCAGCAGCTAACACGGAATGTATATCTTGGTAAGGAGCGGACGATTGCCAGAAAAGCGCGTGAAGTCTTACTCTCCTTCAGGATAGAACGTCAGTTGTCAAAATCCCAGATTCTGGAAGCCTATCTAAACTATATTGATTTTGGCAGATTCAATGGTCAACAGCTCTACGGCGTGCAGAAAGCGGCTATGGCTTATTTTGGTAAAGAGGTATCGGACCTTGAGTTCCATGAATGTGCGTTACTGGCAGGTATTCCTAAAGGAACGACACAGTTTTCTCCGGTCAAAAATCCGAAGAATGCTAAGAAACGTCGTGATGTTGTTCTCATGTCAATGAACAACCAAGGTTTTATTCTACCAAAAGAATATCGAGAAAGTCGAAAGCAACCTATAGCAGTTGTCAATCAAAATCAGATATCTGTCAGACAGAAACGGAACACTGCAGGACATTTTATTGATCATTTAAGAAACGAACTTGAAGACATATCAGAACTAAAGAACAGTCTGTATAATGAGGGTTTAAAGGTTTATACAACGATCGATATGTCCATGCAATCTCTGGCGATGCAAACTGTGGCAGAACATCTGCGTTACTTGGATAGTGAGTATGGGAAGCACCTCCCAGACTACGATAAGAATAAGGACAATCCAAAGGGTATAGATCCGCAGTCAAGGTATCTACAAGCTGCACTCATCGCTTTTGAGCCAAAGACAGGTTCTGTAAAAGCGATGGTAGGGGGTCGCGAATACCGTATAGATGGTGTAAATCCATACATTCGCGAAATGAGAAATTACAATTTCTTAAATCGAGCATTAGGTAATGCCAAACGTCAACCCGGTTCCGCATTCAAACCGATAGTCTTCACAGCCTTAATGGAGGAACCTGCACTTCTCACGCCGGCATCCATCATCGTTGACAAAAAGTGGAAGATTCAACACATGCCCGGTCAAATTTGGAAGCCAGGGAACTATATAGATGGAAAGTACTATGGACCTGTAACTATTAGAAGTATACTAAAGAAATCAATCAACGTAGCCACAGCAAAGGCTGCTTGGGAAACACCTGTGACTGCAGAAGGATATAGAGAAGGGATTGTCAGAATTATAGACCTTTCTAAAAGAATGGGAATTTCTACTAAAATGGATCCAAAAAAGCCTGCACTGATATTAGGCGCATTTGGTATGACAGTGCTTGAATTAACTTCTGCATACGGCGTATTTGCAAACCGTGGTATCAAAGTTGAACCGAAATACATAGAGTACATTACGGATAAGGAGGGGGAGATAATCTATCCAAATGAGAATTATCAACAGGATAGAACACGTGTGATTGATGAAAAAACCGCGTATCAGATGACCTCTTTCTTACATAGTGTAATAAAATCAGGAACAGCTATTAGGGCAACACGGGAACCGTATTATCTGAATCTACAGAATACACGTCCTGTTGCTGGTAAAACAGGTACTACAAACGACTTCGTTGATGCATGGTTCATCGGATATACAAACGACTTGGTCGTAGGTGTTTGGGTTGGTCTTGACAAACAGCAGAGAGGTATACGTAACTATAATCAGCAAGGGGCATGGGCAGCCCTACCGATTTGGGCACGATTCGTTGCTGAAGGTGTACGCGGTCCAAATAAGGATTTTGAAGTTCCGAAAGGGATTGAGTTCTGGGAGATTGACAAAACGACCGGATTGTTAAGGAATAAAGAAAAAAGTCCAGTGGAAAACATCAGCAACGAACCTTTCATTCAGGGACAAGCACCTACAAGAATAAGTGACAAACATTAGAAGGTGTGTAAAGTTTTTGTCTCTGACAACACGATGGGCAAAACTCAAGCAGCATTAGAAGTAATACCAAAGTGAGGCACACACATAGTGAGAAAACGCAACCTCATGTACAACACTCTCCTTACTTATGTCCCCCTGTTGCTACTATATTTCGTTTCTCCTTTTGGAATCTGCTGTCTCTTTAATAGTAGTAGGCACTCTCCGAGTGCCGTCTCTTATAGTAGTAGGCACTCTCCGAGTGCCGTCTCTTATGAAAAAAGGTGAAAAAAAGTTTACACACCCCCTTGAAGGTGTGTGTAAATATTTTGTCACTCTATTTGTCTGAATCGCGGATTACGCGGAGGACACGCCAGTTACATATATGGGCACGGAAGGGTTTTCTGGATCATTATATGCCATTGTTTATATGATATTGATCGGCTACAAAGAAGCACAATCTGGAAGAATGTGCTACGGTGAAGTATTACATTTTGGTTACAAAGAAGCACAATCTGGAAGAATGTGCTACAACTGGCACAATCTAAGAGAATGTCTCTTATTGGTGAAGGTTAGGTAATCAGCAAACGATTCAGAAGAGGACATCCCTTGTGAGTAGTACCTTGATACACAAACTCAACAATCCGCGCAATCCGTGTTATCCGTGATAATCTGCGATTCTGACAGTTAAGCACCAAAACCTTACGCGTCCGTTATGTACATAGCACTCCGCAGGAAGATTAAATAAATAATCAGGTAATTCTACTGATATGACTCATCGTAGGAGTAAGATTTCGTAGGGGCGGGGTTTCCCCGCCCGCGTATTACCCAATTAATAACTTAATCTTCATCTGGAGTGCAGCCCGTTGACAATCCTTTTTCTATAGACATATTGCTCCGCTGGAGCAAGGGTTTAGCGTTCCTTTTTTATTAAGTGACAAAAACTTTACACACCCACAAGGACTAAGAGGGTGGCAAGCATTGGGATACCCATTGGAAACAGAATGAAAATTTCATTAATACTGGTAACACTTCTAAGAGTAGTCCTCGGTGCCATCCTGCTTTTTGCCGGCATTACTAAACTTATGGGTTTCAGTACTTTTGCCACAAATGTAGGTAGTTATCAGATGTTGCCTATAGCGTTAGTAAAACCGATAAATTATTCCTTTGAAAATTCACCTTAATATATGCTATAATGGTGTCATCATTTCTGTCGTAAAACAAAGCTGTCTAAATTCAATGAAGGATGACAATGAGAGAGAGTATTGATTTACGTCCATCTATATCTCCTATACACGTAGATCCTGAAGCACCATCTAAAGCTTTTACGTTAGTCTCTGATTTCTCACCTGAAGGTGATCAACCGCAAGCGATAGATAAACTCACTGAAGGTATGCTCAGAGGCGACAGAGCACAGACCCTCTTAGGGGTAACAGGTTCTGGTAAGACCTATACGATGGCGAATATTATACAAAACGCACAACGTCCGACCCTTGTTATCTCACCCAACAAGACACTTTCTGCCCAACTTTACAACGAGTTTAAGACGTTTTTCCCGCACAATGCCGTACATTATTTCGTCAGTGATTATGCGTATTATCAACCGGAAGCATACATCCCATCTACTGATACGTTCATTGAGAAGGATGTGCGTATAAATGAAGAAATAACACGTATGCGACTTGCTTCTACTGCTTCGCTTATGTCGCGTCGTGATGTTATCATTGTTGCAAGTGTGTCATGCTTATACGGACTCGGGTCCCCACGAGAGTTTGAAGGACAGAAAGTGGATTTAGCAGTTGGCAAGATAGTCCGGCGTGATGAACTGTTACGTTCCTTAGTGGAAATTCAGTATGTTAGGAACGACATCGACTTTTGGCAGGGTGCTTTTCGTGTCAGGGGTGATGTGATTGAGGTATTCCCAGCCTATAGCGAAAGTGCCTATCGCATAGAATTATTCGGTGATGAAGTTGATAGAATTTGTGAAATTGATACGACGACAGGTGAAATCTTAGGAAAGTATGAAACGCTTGAGATCTATCCCGCAAAACACTTTATGACAGATGCCGATATTTTTGAGGAAGCTCTGATTAACATTGAACTTGAACTGCATGAACGGATTGCCACATTCGAAAAAGACAACAAGTTGTTAGAAGCACAACGCATTGAACAGAGAACCCGTTATGATTTGGAGATGTTACGAGAAGCCGGTTACTGCTCTGGTATAGAAAACTATTCACGACATCTATCTGGATTACAACCTGGGGAACCCCCATACTGTCTTTTAAACTACTTTCCTGAAGATTTTCTTCTCTTTATTGATGAATCACACGTTACTTTACCGCAATTAAGGGGTATGTATCTCGGCGATAGAGCGAGGAAAACAACGCTTGTTGACTACGGTTTCCGTTTGCCTTCGGCATTAGACAATAGACCTCTTAAATTTGAGGAGGTACAAGCCTATCTGAAACAGGTCATCTACGTTTCCGCGACACCGGGTGCGTATGAGATGGAGGAAGGCGGACAGATCGTTGAACAGATAATTCGTCCTACAGGTCTGATTGATCCTCAGATTTCTGTTCATCCGGTTCGTGGTCAGATTGATCATCTGATAGGTAAAATAAACGAACGGGTTAAGAATAAGCAGCGCGTTCTTGTTACGACACTGACCAAACGGATGGCAGAAGACTTAAGCGAGTATTTTATTGAAGCTGGCATTCGTGCAAACTATATGCATTCTGAAATTGATGTGTTTGACCGCGCGCGTATCCTTAGACAGCTCCGTGAAGGTGAGTTTGACGTGCTTATCGGTATTAACCTGTTAAGAGAGGGGCTTGATTTACCGGAAGTCTCACTTGTTGCAATTTTGGATGCGGATCGTCCGGGTTTCCTTCGTTCTGTCACGTCTTTGGTTCAGACATCTGGTCGTGCAGCCCGTAATGTGGATGGAGAGGTCTTACTTTATGGTGATACCATCACTGATGCAATGGCAGCTGCTATGTCCGAGACACAACGGCGACGTGAAAAACAGTTGATTTACAATGAGGAACACAATATCACACCTGCGACAATAGAAAAAGCGATTGAACAGTTGATATCTGAATCAAATGAAGAGTATCTCACAAAAGAACCTGCTAAAGCTATCCCGGTAGTCAAAGAAACCAGTACAATTGAAGATATTGAATCTATTATTACGGATTTAACCCGGCAGATGCAGAAAGCTGCAGTTGATTTAGATTTTGAGCTCGCTGCAAATCTTCGCGACCAGATCAAAGAATTAAATGAGAAGTTGCCTGATGAACCGATTCCTTATTAGAAAAACCTGAGAAGTAGTTTTTTACTTCTTCAAGCTGCTGATCATCTGATTATCCTTTTAATGTTTCAATCCCTCATTCTTGAAACCCTTAAAAGACTTCAGAATCTCGGATTACACATAATCCGAGATTCTGACAACAGAAAACATCAAAAATCAAAATTAGAGGAGAGATTTTTCTATGAAAACCAAGCAATTTAAAATTATTTTCCTGTTGCTTCTGATTTTAACGATTTATTTGTCTGACACTTATGCCCAAGATATTCCTTTCACCGTCCTTGAAGGGCATACGGATGATGTCAACAGCGTAGTGTTCAGTCCGGATGGTAAAACACTCGCAAGTGGGAGTGACGACAGCACCATCCGTTTGTGGAATGCTTCAACAGGTGAACCCATCCGCACACTCAGAGGACATAGGTCTGGTGTCAGTAGCGTAGCGTTTAGTCCGGATGGAAAAACAATCGCAAGTGGGAGTGATGACGGTACCATTCGCTTGTGGGATGCTTCAACAGGTGAACATATCAGCACTCTCAGAGGACATTGGGATTATGTCTATAGCGTAGTGTTCAGTCCGGATGGAAAAACAATCGCAAGTGGAAGTAGGGACTACACAATCCGTTTGTGGAAATTACCAATTAAGGTCAGCATTACGCCATCCCAAGTGGAGTCACCCGCTATAGGGGAACAGTTTTCCATCAACGTTAGCATCACTGGCGGAGAAAACATAGGTGGATATCAACTTACTATAGGATTTGATACTACCGCACTCCGCCATGTTGAAAACACAACTGTGAATTATCTACCAGAAGGCGCGTTCTTTGTGCCACCTGTAGTGTCGGAGAATAGAGTAACCCTCGGTGGAACCGCCTTGGGAGATGTAGGCAGTGGTGATGGTACGCTTGCTACACTCACGTTTGAAGTGGTTGATGTCAAAGAATCAAACCTTACTCTATCTAACGTCATCCTTACGGACAGTGCTGGTGAACATTTGGCTAACTCCGCTTATGGTGGCAAAATAGTTGAGCCCGCAGCAAGCCCCTCATCTGCGGTTGTTAGCATTTCGCCTTCATCGGTGCGGTCTCCTACCATTGGCGGACAACTCACCTTTAACGTCGACATTACAGGAGTGGAAAATATCACAGACTATCATTTCACCTGGGAGTTTGATAACAAACTGCTTGCGTATATCTCAAGCAGTGAAGTCTATAATCTTGTGGATGGGGTTAGCAGCGGTGACGGCACACTTGGGACAAGAACGTTTAAAGTTCTTGATGTCAACCCCTCAACTGTTAACCTCTCCGGATACTACGTTGGCACAGATGGACTACGTTATATCCCGACCTTTGAAAAAGCAGATGTGGTTGTGCCTGCTACATCTGCGGTAGTTAGTGTTACACCTGCATCGGTCCTGTCTCCTGCTATTGGTGAACAGTTCACTTTCAACTTTGATATTGCTGGTGGACAAAACATTGCCAACTACCGTCTAACTTGGGAGTATGACGATACAGCATTCCGCTCTATCTCAAGCAGTGTGGGTGACTATCTTGCTGATGGCGTTGGTAACGGGGACGGTACACTTTTCACTCGGACGTTTAGAGTTCGCGAAGTCAAAGCCTCAACTGTGAGTGTTTCTGGACACCTTGTTGATACAAATGGAATTGCTTATATTCCGACCTTTGTAAGTGCGGAGATACTTGAACCGATATTTGGAGATGTAAACAGAGATGGGATTGTGGATATTTCGGACTTGGTGTTGGTCGGATCAAGTTTCGGGCAGCAAGTTTCGAGGGGAAGTGGAAATCCAGCAGATGTGAATGAGGATGGGATTGTTAACATTGTGGACCTCGTCAAGGTTGCTGGTGTAATCAGTGCGGGGACAGCTGCACCAACAGTATTGACTCGCGATCTGGAAGGTGCGCCAACAAGAGCAGACGTGCAAGAATGGCTAACACAAGCACAGCAGCTAAACCTATCAGATGCAACATCGCAACAGGGTATCCACTTTCTCAAGCAGCTCTTAGCAGCATTAACACCGAAAAAAACGTCCCTATTGCCAAATTACCCGAATCCGTTCAATCCGGAGACGTGGATACCGTATCAATTAGCAAAACCAGCGGATGTCACGATAACTATCTATACGGTAGATGGGAAGTTGGTCCGCAAGCTGGAATTAGGACATCAACTTATCGGTATTTATCAGCATAGGAGTCGTGCGGCGCATTGGGATGGTAAAAATGAAGTCGGTGAATCTGTTGCAAGTGGCATGTATTTCTATACACTTACAGCAGGCAAGTTCACAGCAACCCGAAAAATGCTAATAAAAAAATAAGACATCTGTAAAAACATGTCAAGGAAGGCAAAAATCCGCTAAATCTAAGACACAATTCAAAAGGAAATCTCACTATGAAAACATTTTTGATCTTACTTATTCTTTTAACCGCGTTTTCCGTGAACACCTTTGCTCAAGATGTACCTAACACCGTCCTTAGAGGGCATACAGGTAATGTCTGGGGTGTTATTTTCAGTCCGGATGGAGCGACACTCGCAAGTAGAAGTTATGACGATACAATCCGCTTGTGGGATGTTGCCACTGGCACACTCAATCACACCCTCACAGCGCAGGAGGAGGTCTGGAACGTAGCGTTCAGTCCTGACGGACAAACGCTCGCAAGTGGGAGTATTGACGATACAGTCCGCTTGTGGGATGTTGCCACAGGCACGCTCAAGCATACCCTCACAGCGCATACGAATGATGTCAACGGTATTGCGTTTAGTCCGGATGGGTTAACGCTCGCAAGTGGAAGTGACGACGGGACAATCCGCTTGTGGGATGTTGCCACGGGTAAACGCAAAGCAAAAATCACATTAATTGGGTCTGAAATCTATGATGTTGTCTTCAGTCCAGATGGGACAACGCTTGCAAGTAGAAGTGACGACAGTACTGTCCGTTTGTGGGATGTAGCTACGGGCGCGCTCAAACACCCACTTACAGCGCATACAGATAATGTCCACACCATTGCTTTCAATCCAGATGGAAAAACACTTGCCAGTGGAAGTAGAGACAATACAATCCGTTTGTGGGATGTAGCCACTGGCACAGTTAATCACACGTTAACAGCGCACACAGATAATGTTAACGATATCGTGTTTAGTACGGATGGACAGACACTTGCCAGTAGAAGTGCTGACAGGACAATACGTTTATGGGATGTTGCTACTGGCACACTCAATCACACTCTCAGAGGGCATACGGAATATGTTCATAGCATTGCATTCAGTCCTAATGGACAGACACTCGCAAGTGGGAGTTGGGACAATACCATCCGTTTGTGGGATGTAGCCACCGGCAAACACTTAGGAACTCTCACAGAGCATCGGAATGATGTCAATGCCGTCGCGTTTAGTCCAGATGGAAAAACACTTGCAAGTGGAAGTAGAGACAATACAATCCGGCTATGGAGATTCACTACCACCCATATTGGCATCACACCCAATCCCGTGGTGTCACCAATTATTGGTGAAGAATTCTCCATCAACATAAGCATTACTGAAGGGGAAACAGTCGGCGGATACCAACTTGCTTTAAGATTTGATCCCGCGGCGATTCGCTATGTTTCAAGTGCCAACGGCGACTACCTAACAGAAAGTTCATATTTCGTGCAACCCATTGTAGGGAATAATAGCGTAACGCTTGGTGCAACCAATTACGCTGATGTCAGCAGCGGTGACGGTATTCTCGCGACTATTACATTTGAGGTAGTTGATGTAAAAGAATCAACCCTTACTTTATCTGGTGTTATCCTAACGGACAGCAATGGTAACCGTTTGAGTCATTTGGTTGGCGGAGGTAAGATAGTAGAGCCGCCCCCGGTTCCATCAACGGCAATTGTGCGTGTTACGCCATCTTCAGTACTATCTCCCGCTCGGCACCAACAACTCACCTTGAACGTTGAGATTGCGGGTGGTCAAAACGTCGCTGCCCATCGTCTATTTTGGGGATTTGATGACGAACCACTTCAACTTTTATCAGGAAGACCAGGCGATTACCTGGCAGATGGGAGCGGGAACGGTGATGGTACACTGTTTACTGGCATATTTAAAATTCGTCATGTCAAAACGTCAACGGTGAGCATTTCTGGACATCTGATCGGCACAGATGGGCTGCGTTATATCCCTACCTTTGAAAGTGCAACGGTGGTTACACCCATATTCGGGGATGTGAACAGAGATGGCGTTGTAGATATTAAGGATTTAGTGCTGGTCGCATCAAGCTTTAATCAAAGCGTATCGGCAGCGGGGAATCCAGCAGATGTTACGGAAGATGACTTAGTTAACATCATAGACCTTGTAAAAGTCGCTGCAGTCATAGGTGGCGGGGCTGCTGCGCCATCGGTATTGCGTAATGATCTGAATGCTGCTCCTACGAGATCAGAAGTGCAGAAATGGCTCTCCCAAGCAGAGCAACTAAACCTCACAGATGCTACCTCACAACGCGGTATCCTCTTTTTAGAACAGCTTTTGGCAGCATTAACCCCGAAAGAAACTGCATTATTGCCGAATTATCCAAATCCATTTAATCCAGAGACATGGATACCGTATCAGTTGTCACACCCCGCAGAAGTAAGAATCTCTATCTATGCTGCACATGGAAAGTTAGTTCGAACTTTGTCGTTAGGGCAGCAATCTATCGGAATTTATCAAAACAAACGCCGTGCTGCGCACTGGGATGGCAAAAATACGCTTGGTGAATCTGTCGCAAGCGGTGTCTATTTCTATACGCTTAAAGCAGGCGATTTCACGACTACTCGGAAGATGTTAATACGGAAATAGTATCAGCATCTCCAATGTGGAGGAAAATATGATAAAACTATCCAACAATTCAATTTTCGGATGGACATCCTCTGCTGACGGTGATACAATTACCCTTACGGGTGTTGCAGGTCAAGAACTCAGTAACGAAACCGAATATACGGTTGTGGGTACGGTCGAAGACGGTTCTGGTAACTCAGCTGACGTTGAAATCAGTTTTATCACGAAAGCAAAAGAGTAAATTTCCGACTATTTCGCTATTTAGCATATTCAATTCTAATCATCAACATAAAACTTATGCAAAAAGGAAGTTTACTGATGCAACAGATTAGACCGAACTCTATACCTGATAAGCTTGTTGTGCTTACATTTGATGATGGCTGTAAGTCCCAAGCAACATACATCGCGCCACTGCTTATCAAGTACGGTTTTGGAGCAACTTTTTACATTACAGAAGGACTGAATTTCCTAACGAATAAAAATGCTTATATGACCTGGGAAGAGATTCGTGGTCTGCATGATGCTGGTTTTGAGATTGGTAATCACACACGGCATCACAAAAATGTCACACAACAATCAGAACAGGACCTAAGAGACGATTTGCACCATATAGATTTGCGTTGTGAGGAAAATGGAATTAGCAAACCGACAACTTTCTGTTATCCTGGCTATAGTAATAATGATACTTCTGTAGAAGTAATTGCAAGCCACGGTTTTCGGTATGCCCGTCGAGGTGTATATCCAGAATATCAATATGATTCTGAAGGCGGACGCGGTCCTGCTTACGATCTATCTGTACATCACCCGCTTCTTGTTCCGACAACTGGAGCATCTGGTCCGAATTGGAGTTTTGATGATTTTACATGGGCTCTTGAACAAGCGAAAGATGGAAAAATAGCAGTATTGACATTTCATGGCGTTCCGGATTTAGAACACCCTTGGGTACATACTGAACCTGATGATTTTGAGAAATATATGTTATATCTCGCTGAAAAGAACTATACGGTCATAGCATTACGTGATCTCAGTGGACAGACCAAGTTAAACTTGTAGGTCGGGTAGAACATATCTATTGGCTATAGGTGTAAATATTTCAATGTTGTATAAAAACGCATTTTCTGTTAGAATAAGAGCATAGACAAGTATGTTGCCAAGTATGGTAAATTATGAAACCGATTAGACGAATGAAAAAAGAGGAGTAAATTATGTTTGTTTGTACGGCTTGTGGGTACCTTTGGAAAGAAGCATCAGAACCTCCCGATGAGTGTCCAGCTTGCACTGCACCGAAAGAGAAGTATATACCTTATGATGACAGAGCTGAAAGACATGTCAAACGGGCTGTTGCAGCACATGTCATGTATCCAGATGAGGAAGGGGCTGATCTCCGAGCAGAGAATTCAGCACTCTCATCACACATAAGGTTTGCATTGGTTGGTCTACTTGAGGATTTGAAGAAAGAATAGGTATGATTATATGAAACAAATTAGATACATGCTGACACTGTTCCTCGTGTTGTTACCCGGAATAGTGTCGGCACAAAACCTTGAAGAACGTGTCGTTGAACACATCTATCCAAACGGTTTAAAACTCTTGATGATCGAACGGCACACATCTCCCACCGTTGCCCCATATATCCTTTTCAAAGCAGGTTCCGTTGACGAATCAGACGACTCGCGTGGGATTGCACACATGTTGGAACACATGCTGTTTAAGGGCACAAAGACAATTGGAACTACTGATTATGAAAATGAGAAAGTGGTTTTGGATAAAATTGATACGATCGGCGATCAGTTGGATTTAGAACGCGCGAAAGGCAGTAGAGCAGACGCAGCAACAATTACTGAATTAGAAGAATCATTGAAAGGGTTACAAGAAAATGCTGAACAGTATGCTGTTCCTGGTGAATATACCGAAATCTACACAAAACACGGTAGTACCGGTTTTAATGCTGGCACATCAGTCGACTTCACGATTTACACTGTAGAACTTCCTTCTAACAAACTGGAATTGTGGGCAATGCTTGAATCCGATAGACTCAAGAACGCCGTACTCAGACAGTTCTACGTTGAACGCGAGGCAGTTAAAGAGGAACGCAGGATGAGCATAGATTCGCAACCCGGTGGTAAACTCTATGAACAGTTCATGGCTGCCGCATTTACAGCACATCCTTATGGAATGCCTATCATCGGTTGGCACTCTGATATTGCTTTGCTAAATCGCAAGAAAGCTGAAACGTTCTTCAAGACCTACTACGCACCGAATAACTCAATCATGGTAATTGTTGGTGACATAAACGTGGAAAAAACCATCAAACTGATTGAGAAGTATTTTGGTGATATACCTTCCCAACCCCTACCTGACGAAGTAACTGTAAAGGAGCCTAAACAGGAAGGTGAACGTCGAATTGAGGTTGAATTTGATGCGGAACCGAGATTGATGATCGGTTTCCATAAACCGACTGTACCGCATTTTGATGATTATGTTTTGGATATGATCAGTGCTATTCTATCTGACGGTAGAACTTCACGTTTTTACAAGAACATAGTGGAAGAGAGCATCGCGGTCTCTGCAAACTCCATAAACGGTTATCCAGGGGCAAGATATGACAATCTCTTCGTCATCAATGCTTCACCAAGTTCACCCCATACGACTACTGATGTAGAGGAAGCAATTTACGCACAGTTGGAAATGCTGAAAAATGAACCTGTTGAAGAAAAGGAATTTAAACGCATTCTGAAACAGATAGATGCTGGATTCATTAGAGCCCTTAGCTCAAATGCGGGTATGGCAAGGCAACTTGCCTTTTATGAGAGTATTGCTGGGGACTGGCGTTATATCCTCGATTGGCGGAAAAAGATGTATGAAATCACACCTGACGACATTATGCGGGTAGCAAACACCTACTTTAACAAAAGCAATCGTACAGTCGCTACACTTGTTAAGAAGGAGAAGGTTATGGATGCTGATACAATCATGGAGGAGAGTGAATAATGAATTATCTAATGACTAAGAAACTATTTGTCGGTTTACTTACTGTTACTATGGTTGTATTGGGGATTGAAGTGAGTAGTCTATCGCTCTTAGCAAGACCGCATGAAGAGCTGACTTATGAACCGATTCAATTTACCCCTCCTGTCCCAGAAGTTAGAAAGTTGTCGAATGGCATGACACTGTATCTGCTTGAGGATCACGAATTACCGGTATTTGACATAAGCGGTATCGTTAAAACTGGAACGATTTATGATCCGATTGATAAAATTGGATTAGCATTAATATGTGCAAGTGTAATGCGGTCTGGTGGTACAGTATCACGTGACCCGGACGCTCTCAACGAAGAATTAGAATCTATGGCTGCATCCGTTGAAATCGGTATGTCTCCCGAATATGGATCCGTCAGTTTGTCAACTATGGCTGAGGATATTGAGAAAGGGTTAGAAATTTTTGCTGATGTGTTGCGTAATCCAGCATTCAGAGAAGACAAGCTTGATCTGCGAAAACAACAGGCGATAGAAGCGATACGAAGAAGGAACGACAATCCTATCCAATTAGCATGGCGGAACTTTTCAGCGATTCTATACGGTAAAGAGCATCCTTTCGGTTGGTATTCAGAAATTGAAACAGTCGAGAGTATAACTGTTGAAGACTTAATGACTTTTCATTCTAAGTATTATCATCCCAACAACATCATGCTGTCAATAACAGGTGACTTTGAGACGGAGCAATTGATTAAACAACTTGAGAAAGTTTTTGCTGGCTGGATAATGAACGACATAGATTATCCTGATATACCTGAAGTTGAAAGTACATATATACCTTCAGTGAACCATATTCAGAAAGATCTGCCACAGACGACAATGCTGATTGGACATCTCGGTATAAAACGAACACCCGATTTTCCTGATTTCTTTGCCCTAAGTGTTATGAATGACATACTCGGAGAGGGTGGATTTACATCAAGGTTGATGAAGCAGGTGCGAGAAAAACACGGTCTGGCATATATGGTTGGCAGTCTGATGTCAACAAGTCTTTATACAAATCCGGGGGAATGGTTTGCCTATTGCGGTTCCAGTTCAGAGAAGACAGCTCAGGCGATGTCACTCATTATTGACATTATACGCGAGATTCGTGAAAAACCTGTATCCGATGAAGAACTACAGTTAACGAAAGACTCCCTTATCAATTCGTTTGTATTTGGGTTTGAAAGTAGTTCTCAGATTGCCTTTCAACAGATGATGCTTGCATATCGGAAATTTGACCCAGATTTTCTCAAGACATACACCGACAACATAGCCAAAGTGACAGCAGAAGATGTTCAAGCGGTTGCTGAAAAGTATTTACATCCAGACGGTTTGACTATAGTCACAGTGGGAAACCGAGATAATTTTGATCGTCCTCTTAGTGAATTTGGTACAGTCAATGAAATAGCAATTGAGCAACTTGAGCCGCTTCCAACCGAAGCCTTACCTGAAGCGACAGCAGCTGACATGGCAAAGGGAAAGGAGATCGTTGCTAATGTTGTCAATGCATTAGGTGGTATAGATAGATTAAAAGCAGTGAAGACTATTGTTTCAGATGCAAGGTCACTCATCAATACACCGATGGGAAGAGTTGACGTAGGTGTTGTTGCCTATCAGGTTTTTCCGGGTAAACTGCGACAAGATATGTCCACCCCCCAAGGTGAATTCAGTTTTGTTTTTGATGGAGAAGCAGCTTATGTCGTGTCGACGATGGGATCACAACCGCTACCTCCCGAAATGTCGCGTTCTATGAAAGATGCTGTTTTTAGAGACATTATTCCGTTATTCATCCATCTCACAGAATCTGATGCCTCTGTTCAATTTGTTGGGAATGAAGAAATCAATGGCGAGCCTACTTCTATCCTTCTCATGAAACAGCAATCGGGTGAACCCCTTAGGGTCTATATTAGCAATAATACACATTATGTAGTAAAGTATGCGTTTCGTGATTCAGATCAGGGAGTGATAGTTGATAAAGAGAGGTATTATTCGGATTACAGAGAGATCGGCGGTGTGAAAATCCCGTACCGTCTTGATGAGCATGTAAATGGAAATCTTGCTTCTGAGAGAAGAATTACAAGTGTAAAGTTAAACATTGATGTGGCTGAGTCGTTATTTGAGATATCAGAATGAGGGAGTATAATTCGCAACAGAACATTGGTATCAATCAGATAAATCATAATTTTGGATGGCCTTCATATATACCTTCACGACTCACAGCGTAATCGGATAATGGTTGAGCATCAGACTTTGTAAATTTCATACTTATGTCTGCAAGCTCATCTAATAGTGCTTTAAATTCCTCCAGTGATAATTGTTGATTGTCCCCCCTATACGGATCTTCCATAGGATAAGGAATTTCAAAAGACTCAGGAGTATTAGAAAGAATACTGATTACAACACTCATCTGTTTATCTCCTTCTTATGACGCATTCTCATCCGTTCCAGTGTCATCATTCTGCTTTTTTCTACTATACTATTGTAAGTTATTCATACCAACCTTACACGATCTTAGAACATTTACCTATCTTAGACATTACAAGAATATTGATTATATCTACTGTTGATTCCATTTTGCCCTCTGTAGAGCGGTCAAGGTGACCATCCCTTGTACTTGCAGGTTAGCAGGTGATAATGAAAGTCTCATTATTATCCTATATTTTCATGTGATTGTCAACAAAAAAGCGGGTTTTGAGTTGCTTAAGATTGGGTGTGTAAAGTTTCTGTCACTTAAGAAAAAGGATCGCTGAACCCTTGCTCCAGCGGAGCAATATGTCTATAGAAAAAGGATTGTCAACGGGCTGCACTCCAGCGGAGTGCTATGTCTATAGAAATAGGTTGCGGGCAGTCTTGCACTCCAGCGGAGTGCTATGTCTATAGAAAATAAAACAGGTAATATTAGTTTTCCCAAGCCTGGTAGGTTCGGTTTCCATATCAATGCAGAATACCAAAAGCGTATTCTGCCTTATGCGTCAATTTAGCGATTCCCAAAACCATGCCTGTAGCACATTCATCCTTGATTGTGCTTCTTTCTACAACATTTATCCTCCATTTTGTGCCTCTTTGTACCACATTCTGTTAGATTGTGCCTCTTTCAACAACATTCATCCCACATTACCCCTCTCCCTACACCATTCATCTTGATACTTGCTGTAGCACATTCATCCTTGATTGTGCTATTTTTCTACACCCCCATTCATCCTTGATTGTGCTTTATCTACAACCACCTTATGCGTCACTTTAAGGCTATTCCCTCTTATTGGCAGGCTATATTAACCCGATTTTAACCCCATACCTTTTGCAAACCCCTGGTGTCTGTGTTTCCGGTGGATTCGTGTTCTAAATACATCTTCCGCACTGCTTGTGCTGATATATGATTTTCCAAAGCCTCAGAGAGGCGAAAGGTGTATAGTCCGCATTGATCCAACCAATACCAAGCCCAGAGGGCGAAAGGTGAATAATCCACATTGCTCCAAATCTTTACA
This sequence comes from Candidatus Poribacteria bacterium, assembly GCA_965205065.1. Taxonomy (GTDB): domain Bacteria; phylum Poribacteria; class WGA-4E; order WGA-4E; family WGA-3G; genus MSPOR6. The sequence continues at coordinate 3,056,075 of CBDBFT010000001.1, forward strand.
CACACGTTCTCTATCTTTAGTGACAAAAAGTTTACACACCCATAATGACTTTGATTTTGCGTGGACAAAACAGGAAGTTACTCCAGAATTACTCATTGATGTTTATAGAGACATAATAGTGGCTGTAAATGAGTTAAACGACAAAAAAGGCATAGAAGCTTTTTTTGAAAATCAACTTTGGGTAGAAGATGAATCTGATGTAATTAACTCTCTAATTAGAGAATTCATGATTATTGAAGATTCTTTCAAAAAATGGGAAAATAGTATGGATGTCAATAAATAGAGGACAAATGTCTACAATTTTGAAGTGGTATCAAAGACTTACCATCAGAATAATCAATGAAATCTGTGTAATTCGCGCTTTCCGATATTCAGAATTGACAAATATTTACATAACCGAAAAGGTTGATTTCTTGCTAAAAACCCTTTATACTTAAAGATAGCAAATTATTAGCATAAACGCAGAAAAGGAGCAAGAATATGGCAAGTGCTAAAATTCTCGAACATGGACAGATAACCATTCCTAAACAGATACGAGAGAGTTTAGGACTTAAGAAGGGCGATGTCGTAGATGCCCGGCTTGAGGGTAATTGTGTGGTGATCATGCCTAAAAAATCAACGTCACCTGAGAATTGGGCGAAACTCTTGCAAGTCATGAAAAGTGTCCACGAAGAAAATAAAGGTGTCAGCGAAGAGGAAGTCTATCAAGATGTAGAACGCGCAGTCGCAGAACTTCGACAGGAAGAATATGACAAACAGAAGAAAACTGAACGTCGTACTTGATAGTGTTGTTGCCGTGAGTGCTTTTCTTACCGAAGGATTGACAGCTGATTTAGTGTCTCAGTGTCAGGAAAATGTCAACCTTTACACGGCGGTAGAAATTTTACAGGAAATCCGCTATGTACTTTTAGATAAGCCACACTTGCGGAATCGTTATGCATATTCCCCAGAAAAAGTGGAAAACTTTATCGATTATTTGAAAGATATTAGCATTATAGTTGCCCAGCTACCGGAAGCAATTATCATACCGACTTCATTCAACAAATTAGGGTGTGAGTCTTTAATTGAGTCCCCGTCATTGAAAGAATACTCAGCAGCAATTATCATAACTGTTTATCTCCATCTGAAGCAAGTGCTTGATTGAAATGCCTACCAATTTGTATAGGACCCGTCATCTCTCTGATAGCCGCTTGGGGGTCCGTATTCCTGTGTGGTGACTTTTTTGAGTGCTTCTTCGTTGAATTCTATACCCAATCCAGGGGATTCGGGGGGTAACAGATGTCCAGATTCATAAGGGACTTGCACGGGGAAAACATCTGTCAATGAAGACATCGGCGCACGTGGAAGTTCCTGCACACCAACAAGTGATGATGCTAAACAGAGATGTAAACATGCAGCAGTGGATACAGGTCCCAAAGGGTTGTGTGGTGCTAAGTGAATGTAGTGTGTTTCACACCATCCTGCAATTTTCCGTGCCTCTGTTAATCCCCCCGCTATACACAAGTCCACACGACAGTAGTCCAACAGGTCTTCTTCAATAACTTCTCTGAAAGTCCACTTGCTATCGTACTGTTCACCCACAGCAATTGGCACGGAAGTCTGTTGTCGGAGTCTTCTAAGACTTGCTGGGTTTTCACTTCTGAGCGGGTCCTCAATAAAGAAGGGATTGTACTGTTCGACCCTCTTACAAAAATCCAAACTATCGGCTGGATCAAGGCGCGTATGCACATCAACGAGTATGTTAATATCATCTCCTAATGCTTCACGGACAGCTTTTACCTGTTCTATCCCGTATTTTACAGCACGTCTCGGTTCAAAAGTCTCTCTATTGCTTCCGTCTGCTAATCCCCATCTTGCGAACTTCCATCCTTCCTCCTGTGTTTTCCGACAACTCTCAACAAGTTTTTCTATTGAGCTGCCCCCGTTATGTGGATAACAGGCGACCTTGTCTCTTGTGCGTCCTCCCAATAATTCATATACAGGAACATTTAGTGCCTTTCCTTTGATATCCCACAAAGCGATGTCCACAGCACTGACAGCTGCAGATTGAACGACACCCCCTGGAAAGAAGCCACCTCGGAACATAACTTGCCAAAGATGTTCGATTTGGAACGGGTTTGCCCCGATGAGTATTGGATCAAACGACCGTACAACTTCAGCTAAAGCGATAGCGCGACGTCTGATGCCGCCTTCACCGACGCCGTATATGCCGGCATCAGTCTCTACTTTAACGAAAAAATGTCCTGATGAAGTAACGAAAGATTGGACATCGGTTATTTTCATAATTTATTCCTCATACAGCATCTAAAGATGGGGTGTTATCCTGACAATAGACAGGACGAAAGAGCGTTTGTCTCTTGAATGGCATTACTTCAAGATGTTTTGGATGCGGTTGCCACTTGTGCCATTTGTTTCCTACGGTATTATAGCAATTGAAAACTGCGACACGGTCATGAGTATCATCTGTCCATTTTGCGCCGGTGTGTGTAATTGCTTCGGTAAAAACCAACATTGATCCTGCAGGACAACTGTAGTCTTCCCATAGGGGTGAATTTCGGTCTGCAGTAGATTGTGGAGCGGGAAACGCGCCTTTATGACTTCCTGTTAGGAACATCGTTCCACCGCCGCGTTCTTTAACAGGGTTGAGCTCCCAGACAACCCGTGTGAGTCCGCTGTGTGCTTTGTCGTGGTGTAAATGATAGGTATGTGAATTACCGGGGAAATTGAGCATCCCACGTCCGCCGTGGGGTCGGAAGTTATCGTGTCCCATGCCTCGTATGGTGAGGAAGGTGCCTTCAAACCTAAATCCGTAGCAGTTTTCGTTTGCGTATCCGGATGTCAGAAACTCGTTCATGAAACCTAATACAACCGGATGATCTGTAAGTGTTTCCAATGGACCACCGATGGATGAACGATGGTGTTCTGAGATTGATTCTGGGTCCTGTTTGAGTTGATAACAGAATTCGCGCATCTCTTCGGTTTCTGTTTCACTCAGAACACTTGGAAACAGGAGCCATCCGCGCGTATCAAACAAAAATCGTTGTTCTTCAGTGAGTGGAATTGGCGGTAAATTGTCTGCATTTGTTGTAGGATTTGGCATAGAAACCTCCAGAAAAGTTGTTAGTCTTACTTCTGTCCGTATAGGCGTTCAGTTTCTTGATTCAACCATGAACCGTAATCTCGTGGCATTTCGTCTGGTTGACTTAACCCATTTTCCTTACGCCATCTCAGCAAAGGGTGATCTCTATTTTTCTGTGGTAGGTCAACACGTTTTCCATATACTGCTGATTCAAAGACTCCCATTAGAATCTCTAATACATGACGTCCTTCTTCACCGCTGCATTCATGTTCGCGGTCTTCATCAAGTGCGTTCACATATTCGTCAACGATACAGTAGTCATCAGGATCCGCACCTTTATCTTTGTCAAAATGTTCAGGGAATATAGGTGTAAGTTTCTCCCATTTGTCATGCGTGCCATCGGGCAGAAAATGTGGTGTTGGTAGCCACCATGCCCCTTTCAGTTCAGACCAGAACAGTCTACCTTCACTTCCGTAGAGTTCAAGCATGTATGCATCACTACTTACCTTTTGAAATCTCTGTTGAATTAATGTTCCGGTTACATTGTCATCAAATTGTAGTGTTGATGTGGTATATTCACCTGCGACAGTCCCCATTCCAGCTGGTGATGGTATAACGTCCTCTGGTGTCAGTTGTCGACCTCCAGCACTCGCTTGTGTTACGATACTTCTACAGTGTCCTCCGAACCGCAGCATATTGTTAACGACATGCGTTCCAATATTCATGAGTCCGTACCCCGCATAGTATCCTTTACCGCATGCGGACATGTATCTGAGTTGACCGATTTTTCCTTCATCAAGAGTCTTTGCCACTGCTTGAATAGTTGGACTTACGCGGCGTTGATGGTGCACGACGACGCGGACGTTTTTCTCTTGTGCTTTTCCGATGATGGCATCCGCTTGAACTAAATCAACACAGAGCGGCTTTTCGACTTCAATGTTCACGCCGTGCTCAAGCACTTGCATACAGAGCGTGTAGTGCAAGTCTGTTGCTGTCGGAATTACAACTATATCAGGTTTAGTCTGTTGAATCATTTCATCTAAGTCTGAAAACAGGGCAGACACATTGACGATCTTACCAAGTGCTGTCAGTCTATCCGCAACAAGGTCACAAAGTGCTACTATTTCTGTGCGTGGATGTGCATGGTAGGTTTTTGCTGCGGATGTTCCTCTACTACGACACCCTAATATTGCTACTCGATAGTTTTTCATGTATGGAATAACCTTAATCCCTTCATAATCTGTAGGAATCACTCCTTCAGTTTTGCCTTAATATTATCTTATTGTTTTTCCTCTGTCAAGTAATTAAGTTGTTATGGGTGGGTAAAGTTATTATCACTATTGGACAGTCCAAGCTAAACTTGTAGGTCGGGTAGAGCGAAGCGAAACCCGACATGATAGACACAATCATTACGTGTCTAAACTACTAACCAAAAAATGAAAAACATTCATTTTTCCTCAATTTTAACTTGACAACTGCATTACATATATGTTACAATAAATAGAAGTTATAATAATAGATACCAAAAGTTTATATAAAAAGGTGCTTACAATGCTATTCTACAAAATGTCCAGAAATGATCATAATATCAGAAAAAAGCCAATATTTTCATCCATATTTCAACATGCAGAGAATTTCGTACCAAAAAGGAATTTTAAAATTTTGACTCTGTCAAAAAACACGCTACAAAACCTTACTGGAACTAACGCCACAACCAATGTACCAAATCGTACCATGGTACGAAATTTCGTACCATATGGTACGATTTTGAAAGGAGAAACGCTATGACATTACAGGATTTCCCCCGCCAAATGCGATATTACAAACAGAAATGAAAATCATTCATCATGAATGTTTCAGATTTCAATCAACAGAAAGGTAAAATATGAAAGAAATAAAAATTGGTTTTATCGGTTCAGGTGGAAATGCAAACGGGCACATGAATCGACTTTCGGATATGGAAGGTGCAAATGTCGTGGCAATCTGCGATATTATTGCAGAGAAGGCACAGCGCGCAGCAGAAAAACACAACGCAGACCCGTATACAGATCATCGTGAAATGTTGGAACGCGACGATCTTGATGCGATCTATCTGAGTTTACCCGTCTTTGTTCACGGACAACCCGAATTGGATGTTGTTGAACGCGGTTTACCCTTCTTCGTGGAAAAACCTGTTGCAATCAACATGGATATTGCACGAGAAGTAGAAGCAGCAGTAACAAAAGCAGGCTTGATAACGTGTGTCGGCTATCAACTCCGCTATCTCGGTTCCACAAAGCTTACACAAGAAATTCTTGCAGGTAAAACGATCAACATTGTCGTCGGAAAATACTGGTGTGGCACTGGACGCGGCAATCCTGAGGGGTGGTTGCGTCAGATGAGCAAATCTGGCGGACAATTGGTTGAACAAGCAACACACACCTTTGACATGATGCGAAACTTCCTTGGCGATGTGGATTCTGTATATGCAATGCAGGCAAATCGCGTCCTGAAACAGATTGATTGTCCTGATAGCAACAGTGTATCAATACAATTTAGCAGCGGTGCCGTGGGTTCAATGACAGCTGCTTGGGCGTATGGTGGCGGATGGGATAATGCAAATGTCTTAGACATATTATATGAAGGGGACATGCTGAATTGGAATCCTGCAAGAGTCTACTATAAGGAGGATGGTGAATGGGTTGAAAAAACTGAACCCGGTCCGACCATAGATGAAGTGTTTGTTGACGCTGTCCGTAAGGGTGATCCTTCTCAAATTCTGAGTCCATACAGTGATGCTGTCAAAACGCTTGAAATATCAATCGCAGCGAATCTCTCAGCACAAGAGAATAGACCGGTAGAGGTTTCATCACTGTAAGGTAACAGATATGGCGACAAAATATCGGCTCGCAATCGTCGGGTGTGGTGGCATTTCACATGCACACGGAAACGCATGGCGAGATATACCAGAAATTGAGATAGTCGGTGCATGTGATGAGAAAATCGAATCTCTCTCACACTTTGCGACAACGTATAATGTTGAGAATACATACAATGACCTTCGACACATGCTTGAAAAACAGCAACCAGACATCCTTATAATTGCGACTTGGCCCTCAAGTCATCTCAAGAATGTATTGGAAGCAGTTCGCTGCGGTGTTAAGGGAATCCTCGTAGAGAAACCTATCGCTGTCAATACATCACAACTTCAGCAGATGATTCAGGTAACAGAAGGTGCTGGTATCCTTATGATGGAAGCATTTATGTACCGGCACCATCCATTAACACTTGCTGTGAAGGAAAAAGTTGCGACAGGTGCAATTGGTGATGTCCGCTATGCGCGGTCAACGTTCTCAACAGGACTGACAGATAGGACAAATTGGCGGTTAAGAGGGGAACTTGGTGGGGGTGCAGTCATGGATTTAGGGTGTTACTGTATCAACATTATCCGTTATCTGATTGGCAGAGAACCACAGGCTGTTTGGGCAACAGGTAAGTATGAAGCTATAAATTGCGTATGGGAAACGCTTATCGGTACATTGGACTTTGGTGATGGAGTCACAGGACAATTCGATTGCAGTTTCGGTTGGACTTGGCGGGAATGCTATGAAATTACTGGCACAGAAGGCACCATCTTTGTTCAGAGTGCTTGGGGAAATAGTGAAGGAGAATCACACTTCACCGTCAACGGTGAAACTATCAGCGTTACAGGTGTTAATCCGTATGCTGCCGAAATTCTCAACCTCTGTGAAGCCGTAGTAGACGGTACGCCTATCCTCTTGCCGATTTCAGATGCGCTTGGGAATATGCGTGTTATTGATGCATTGCATGAATCCGCACATACTGGACAACAAATTCGCATATCAGACTAACCATCTTTTTCATATTTCACTGTGATGTATCTGTGTGTCATCTTGCATATTATCCTATTTTTCTTGTTATATAACAACAACATGTTATATAATAGTTAAGGGTGTATAATCTGAAGAGATTGTAACTTGGTTAATTGTATGCGATTTAATACAGGTTAAGGGGTTACGATGCAAAGAGTGTTGATTATTCTCTGGATACATATTTTTATTCCCCTAATGTTTGGCATTACTTCTATTGCTTTCGCCCAACAAGAACCAATAGAGGGTAAAGAATTACAGTACGTTGAAACAGTAGATTTACGGGTACTTGTGAAGACTGTGAAAGAATTAGCCACAAATGTAAGTGAATTAACCAAGAATCAGAAAGAACTAACAAAAAGTGTGTATAACATCAGTACAAAAATGACTGGAATAGAAAAAGGAATGACTGGGGTTGAAACAAGATTGACTAATGTTGAAAAAGGAATGACTGGCGTTGAAACAAGATTGACTAAGGTTGAAACAAGAGTAGCTGTGATTGAAGAACGAACAGCATGGATTAGAGGCCTCTTATATATAGTTTTAGCAGCAATTGTCGGTTCTATAGTTACTCCAATAACGCTTCACATCTTGTCTATCAGATCGAAGCAAAACTCAGATGTTGCTGAAATTAAAGAGCTTGAAAAAGATGATGGTGATAACCAGAACTAACCGCGTTATGTGTTGAACTCATTTGCCACTTCCGGTTTTAATAGTACTACACTTAACAGCGAAGCCAAATCAGTCTTTCTAATTCGCTAAACGTTCTGTTTAGAGAGGAATAATTCCGTTATGTTTGAAAAACTAATGAAGTACCCGATTGATGTCTTTCGTGAAGGTGATTTCTCGTTTGGCATTCCGATACCGGGACTTCTTATCATTGCCTTGATTGCCGGTCTGATTGCCGCAACTATTTTGGCATATAAGAGCGCAAGAGCACGAACCAACCGCTTCTTTCGTGGGTTTCTTATAACACTCCGTGCTTTAGTGCTCTGCTTCCTCGCCTTCTGTCTCCTCAAACCTTTCCTAACTATCTATCAAAACAACCCAGATGATTCTTACCTGTTGGTAATGGTTGACCAATCAAAAAGTATGCAGATCACCGATACGGCAGATGGTACATCGCGGTTGAATCTGACGAACAGATTACTTTTTGGTGAGAATCCTGAAGAGGGAAACTTAGGTGGTCTAATGGGGGAAATGCATGCGAATCAGTTTAAGACTCGTTTGTTTGGATTTGATAACGATGCGAAAAGGATCCCTCTTGAGATATTTACAGCAGCTGAAGGTGAAAACACAAATATACCGAAAGCAATAAATGATGCACTTGATGACCTACAAGGTATTCCACTCTCTGGAATCGTGTTGTTTACCGATGGCGTAGATCGCAGTGGGACAGATATAACAAAATTAGCAATGCAAGTGCGGGAAAGGAAAGCACCCATTCATACCGTTGGCATCGGATCGGAAACGGGTATTTCTGATATTGAATTGGTAAAGGTAGATGTACCGCGTTCTGCTGAGGAAGACTATCCAGTTGATATATCAGCAACTGTAAGACGCACGGGAAATGCAAAAAAGGAAGCAACGATCCAACTCATGGAGAATGGTAGAATACTTCAGACAGTGTCAGTGAATATGCCGCAGGAGACGACGAGAGTTCCGTTAAAATTCACACCACGTCAACCGGGGACACTGAAGTATGAAGTCCAGGTACTCACCGAAACAGATGAGGCTATACCCCAAAACGACAAAAAAACATTCATACTCAAAGTAATACCGACAAAGAGAGTAAAAATACTCTTCGTTGATACACAAAGATATGAGTTCAAGTTCATACGCCGCGCTTTAGAAGACGATCCAAATATAAGCCTGACTGTACGTTATGTTACCAGCGAACAGAGTTTCGGTGGAACACAGGACAGTTTAGCACAGAAATTCACTTTCTATCCAGATTCCAAAGAAGTTCTATTTGATTACGATGCAATTATCATCGGTAATCTACCAGCTTCCGAATTCACACAGACACAGCTTGAAAATACAGTAGAGTTTGTAAGGACACGCGGTGGCGGTTTCCTGATGTTAGGCGGAGCAGATTCATTAGGTAATTCCGATGTCAGTAACTCCTACCTAAATACGCCAATCGCCGAATTACTCCCAGTTGAATTGGAATTAGGTGATCCACCGAAATCGCCTTCAGTATACCTACCGCCTTCACAGATCCCGATGATAAAGGGATTCAAGATGCAACTAACAACTGAAGGTAAGAGCGATCCACTGATGCGATTGGTGGATAATCCAGGTGAAAACACAAGACGTTGGAATGAACTAACAGAACTTAAGGGATATAGTAAGGTAAAACGGGCAAAAGCAGGAGCTACAGTCCTTGCTGAACATCCTGATGATAGGAATGAATATGGTAACCGCATCCTTATCGCGACACACAATTATAATGCTGGACGCGCTATGATTTTTACTCCGAACAACTCATGGGTGTGGCAAATGGGTGAAGATAGTAATGACGAAAGCCACGCACGGTTCTGGAGACAGACTGCTAAATGGTTGACGACTGCACCGAAGGCTTCCCTTAAGCTTGACATAGCTAAAACTGAATACACGTTGAAGGAACCGGTTGTGATAAATGTGACTGCAATGGATAATGACTTTGCATTAACAAATGATGCAAAGTTGCGGGCAATTGTTGTAGGTGAAGATGGTTTTCGCAAAGAGCTTGTACTTGAACAGGAATTAGGAAAAGATGGTCAATACAACGCCAGATTCATACCGAGTCGATATGGAGAATATACGTTAACAGCGACTGGAACACTCAAGGGTGAAGCACTCGGTAAACAGCAAGCACTTTTTGAAGTAAAACCATCTTATGCTGAATTCAGCGATGCAGCACTGAATGTGAATCTTCTTACAAACCTCGCTGAAATGAGCGGAGGTAAGTATTACCCCATTGAAGAAGCAGGACAATTGGTAAACCAGATATCGCTCGTTGAGAGCGCGACATCTGAAATAACAGATGTAGATATATGGGATCTTCCACTGATTTTCGGTCTCATCATTTTCTTCCTCGGTTTGGAATGGTTCTTGAGAAAACGGGGTGGTTTAGTTTGATGTTATCCCTTTAGTTTCAACCGATGGCTAAATATGAACAAAATACCTTCTGGCACCCTATTTATCGTCAGCACGCCAATAGGAAATTTAGAGGATATAACGTTACGAGCACTACGTATTCTTAAAGAGGTGGACTTAATCGCTGCTGAAGATACACGCAAAACACGTAGATTATTAACACACTATGAAATCAATACACCTCTCACAAGTTTTTTTGAAGGCAACCAACAGCGCAAAACCGAAAAACTGATTGAACGCCTAAAAGATGGAGAATCGATTGCTCTTGTCTCGGATGCAGGAACACCTACGATATCTGATCCGGGATATCCGCTCCTCCGCCAATGTATATCAGATGAAGTGCGAATAGTACCAGTCCCAGGGGCATCTGCTATTCTCACAGCGGCAGCAGTTTCCGGTTTGCCACTCCACAACTTCATTTTTCAAGGTTTCCTATCACCAAAATCAGGAAAACGAAAACGGCAATTAACCCAACTTGTGAATGAGGAACGAACATTAATCTTGTTTGAATCTCCACACCGGATCTGCCGTTTTCTGGAGGACGCCTTGGAAATAATGGGAGAGCGGGAAATCGTCATTGCACGAGAACTTACAAAACGTTATGAAGAGGTTTTCCGAGGGAACTTCAGGGAAGCACTTGAGAAATTCTGTTCCACCGAACCACGCGGGGAATTCACCGTAGTTATTGGAGGATAAATTTGTCTGACAAAAAGACTGATAGCATCAATACTATCGCTGTCATCGGTGCGGGGTTAATGGGACACGGTATTGCACAAGAATTTGCTTCTGCCGGATTTAAAGTATATCTTCACGACATCACAGAGAAACAACTCGCTGTAGCATACATGCAGATAGAACAGAACCTGGCATTACTCGCTGACAACAGTGTTGTTAATAAATCAGACATTCCAGATATCATGGCGCGTGTTAACACTACACATGAACTCCTTGCAGCTACTGAGAAAGCGGATTTTGTGATTGAAGCAGTCACTGAGGATCTACCCTTAAAACAACAGATATTTGAGAAATTAGATAACTTGTGTCAACCGCATACAATTTTAGCCAGCAATACAACAGCATTAATGCCGAGTCAAATTGGAGCTCATACAAACCGTAAAGATAGAGTGCTCAATGCACACTATTTTAATCCTCCCTACTTAATTCCGCTCGTTGAACTTATCAGAAGTCCTGATACTTCAGACGAAACTGTATCTATCACATACAATCTTCTAACGCATATCGGTAAAACACCTGCCATAATTGAGAAGGAAATACCCGGTTTTGTAGGACCACGGTTACAAGCTGCTCTGATTCGTGAGGCATTCTCCATAGTGGAACAAGGTATAGCAAGTGCTGAAACCGTAGACCTTGTGGTTCGCAACAGTTTTGGGAGAAGACTAAGTGTCGCAGGTCCGTTTGAAGTATTTGAACTTGCAGGCTGGGATTTAGTATTGTCTGCTTTTGAGGAGCTTTACAAAGACCTGAACAGTTCCACAGAAATCAATCCACTCCTAAGAGAGATGGTTGATTCAGACAAACTCGGTGTGAAATCTGGAGAAGGTTTCTATCGTTGGACAGAGGAAAAACAACAAGCACTCCGTACGAGAATGTCGCATGCATTAATTCGTGCGATTCAGGAAAATGAATGATTTGCAACTATCCGTTACAAAAACGTAAGTCCCCCTACCGAGAGGGTTTGTATACTCCTGTTTAACGCTTGCCATCTACCCAAATGTCAAAAAAATTCCTACGTAACACCGGACTACTCCTCGTTATTTCTATTGCGGTCTTCATTATAATCCTATATTTTAATCAGATTCAGGCACAATTGTCAAATCTTCTCGGTGAGTTTGTCTCGGCATTTAGTAGTATTGAAACAGCCCGTGAATACATTGCAGATTTCGGTATCTTTGCTCCACTCATCTCTGCTTTACTCATGATTTTTCAAAGTGTCGTTGCCCCATTACCTGCCTTTATAATTACAATCGCGAATGGTGCTTTATTCGGTTTCTGGTTGGGTCTGTTACTATCTTGGGGTAGTGCAATGTTGGGTGCTGCTTTATGTTTCCTTATAGCACGTTTTTTTGGAAGTAAACATGTGGCAAAAATCGTCACACAGCCTGTTGTTGACAAAACAGACGATTTCATAAAAAAATACGGGAACTACGCTATTCTAATTGCGCGTCTTTTACCTTTTGTCCCATTCGATGTTGTAAGTTATGTAGCGGGTTTAACCCGTATGCAATTTATCGGTTTCTGGATTGCAACTGGTATCGGTCAACTTCCAGCAACTGCTGTCTACACTTATCTCGGGAACAGAATATCAACCCATACAAGATTGATGCTTTACGGTTTCGGTATTGCGATTACTGTGTCGCTTGTAATATGGTTGTTCAAGAATCGGAAATCAAAGAATTAGTTATTGAGTACACGCAAAAACCAATTGACATTAATCTATCTATATTGTAAATTGATTACAAACTGAAATTAACCTATTCAAAAAGGAAGCAGAAAAATGATTCGGATTGGCGTAATCGGAGTAGGCGGCATGGGTAATTCCCATTGTAACTCACTCCCTAATGTAGAAAACTGTGAATTTGTAGGAGTCGCAGATTTGCGTTTAGATGCGGCACAAGCTGTGGCGGAAAAACACAACATTCGTGCATTCCAAGACTATCAGGAACTTCTCCCACTCGTAGATGGGGTCGTCGTTGCTACACCTCCAATAACACACACCAAAGTAGTCGTTGATGCAGCTGAAGCGGGAGTTCACGCTTTCTGTGAAAAACCCCTCTCTCTAACGCTCGCTGAAGCTGACGAAATGATTGCTGCATCCGATAAAGCCGGAACACATATCATGGTTGGACAAGTGCTCAGATTCTATCCAGTACATAAACTGGGTAGAAAAATGGTAGATGCTGGCGACATCGGTGATATTACTTATATAGAAACCGACTATTCAGGACCTTATAATGCACCGAGGAATCGTCCAGAAAGTTGGTACGGAACTGTCGGTGGACTATTGGAAAACGGCATTCACAAGTCTGACTTAATTAATTGGTTCGGGGGAACAGCTCTCACTGTCGCAGCGGAAGTTGGTAGTTTCTCTGGACATGATGACTGGGAAGATTACACTGTTTCACTCATACGATATGATTCAGGAGCAGTCGGTATTCTACGATGGGGTGGTTTTCTCGGCGCACGTGGAACAAATGATACGATCATTGACGGCACTGAAGGGTCATTACGGCTTGACATGGCTGCTGACTTAGCATATCTCAAAAAGCGAGGTGACCAAGATTGGAAGGAGATCGTCCCTGATCGCTCAGGACCAACGCATGTTGTTGGAGAACTCTCCCACTTTGTGGAATGCATCCGAGACAATAGAACACCGATGATTGATGGCAGAGGAGGAAAACACGCTGTTGCCATTGTCTTAGCCACATATCAATCGGCAAAAGAGAAGACAAAGGTAGCGATCTCATAGCCGATATATGCTAACGAATAAGTGTCTACATCCTAAACTTTACTATCAATGAGGATGTAATTTGAGGAGAATATGATGCAAAATAGAAAGCAAAATAAACACGGTTATAGTGTTTCTCTCTGTATCGCGTTTATGCTGGTTCTTGGGTTAATGTTCGCTGCTTGTGTAGAGGAACAACAGTTAACAGAACAGCTTCAAGAAACCTTAGATGAGACTGATCAGGATTCTGAAGTAACTGCTGCTGCATTACCTGGACTTCCAGATTATGTTGCTGGTTATCAGTCATGGCTGAAATTAAACAGTGAACCTATTCCACCAGTTCCTGGAAGTGATCCTCACAATGGAACAAAGAACGTCTATGTCAATAAAGATCGAGAGACAATCGCACCGAATGGTAAACAGAAGTTCCCATATCCAAATGGGAGCATAGTGGTAAAAGAGGCAAATCGACCAGGTAAGGATTATATCGGACTCATCGCAATTATGCGGAAAGTTGAAGGAAGTAATCCCGATCACAACGATTGGGAATTTATTGAGTATGCACGAAATAAACAGGAAGCTGATTTTACAGTCCTGGCATCAGGTGGCATTTGTTGGGGTTGCCATTCAGGGGTTGAGAATATGGATTATGTTTTTACCAAGCTTGATTGATTAAGGGTTGTGCATCGTTTTCGGGTACTTATGCAGGAGCGATAACGAAGTGTTTCTACGCGTCACATATCACAACTATGGACCCCAGGAATATGCCAACACCTTCCCGCGGTTTCCGCTGTGTGAAGTCAGTCACACAGCGGAAATAAAGGGGTTTATAAATGTTCAATGAAAATATTGTTAGTATGAATACCATAAATAGTTAATATTAAATCGGACATTACCATCTTGATCAACAATACCATCCATTTGTACCTTTAAATCTAAAAGTTCTGCGGATTCTGTTGGATAGAAAAACTGAATACCTCTTTGACCATCAGTTCCGATGAATTGTGCAAAACCTGTTATGTCGTCGTCCGTTAAGACTTTACTGTTTATTGTAACTACAACATTACTCTTACTAAGGGTTGGAGGATTAATTGGAGCTTTTCCTTCTGGATAGTATATCCAGATAAGCCATCCATGTCCATCATTCCCATTGTTAGTCGGATTCTCATCATCACCGTTCCCGTTATCGCCGTTATCGCCGTTCCCATCATCACCATTATCACCGTTTCCATCATCACCATTATCGCCGTTCCCATCATCACCATTATCGCCGTTCCCATCATCACCATTATCGCCGTTCCCATCATCACCATTATCGCCGTTCCCATCATCACCATTATCGCCGTTCCCATCATCACCATTATCGCCGTTCCCATCATCACCATTATCGCCGTTCCCATCATCACCATTATCGCCGTTCCCATCATCGCCATTATCGCCGTTCCCATCATCACCATTATCGCCGTTCCCATCATCACCATTATCGCCGTTCCCATCATCGCCACCATCATCATCTCTGGGAGTTGATGGTCCCCCTTTAGGAGGGTTCGGATCTGGTTTTGTAATTGTATCAATAATGTCGGTGGTATCCCCTGGTCTTTCGATTCTGACAATAGGTTTACCTTCATAGTAGAAGAGATACTGTGTCCTTTCTGGATAAATGTGGATAATAGGTCCGTTGGAGTCTATCCTGCCATTAACATGTCGGATAAGATCAATGCAGGCGGAATCCGTATCATTGTGAATACAGTATCTACCACCCCTACTGGTGGTGATATAATCGTCCAAACCTGCAGGTGTAAGCGTTGTACCTATATTTGTAGCAATCGATCTCTTAGAGGAAGGATCGGAACATCCTGCAATACTGAAAAGGATAATTAGGAAACTACATATTGTTCCGAAAAACAATAGTTGAATTCTCGTCATGACACGTTTTAAGTTTTCCACGTATTCCTCCTACTCTTAAAGGTTATCGTATGGGTTGTAACTTCAAGATGTTCGTGTTATCATTTGTGTTAATATCATTGGCACTGATATGGAATGTCGCTGTATTCCCTGGGATCAACCCTCTGACCTGAACCGTTATCTCTGGAATCGTGGTTTCAATGGCAAATTGTACACCATCATCCATTTTAGTCGTTTTGGAAATCCTAAGATCTCTTTGTGTGTTAGCACCTATGGTTAAACCTTCTACGACCCTGACATTCATTTGAGCAGTGGAATATATCTCAATAATCCATCCTTCAGGAATCGGTGCAACATTCAGATTATTTCCGCTTGAGGGTAAATTTACTCTACCTTCATCCTCTAATCTTCGCACGAGTGCTGAGGTGTCCATGGTTCTTTTTGCTCGTAAAATAGCATTGCCTTGATACTCAAACACATAAGCAATGTTCTCTGGATGAACATGAACAGTCGGTGTGTAACCTATATCTGACCTGTTAATCTCTATTTTATCCAGATCAAGTTTAACGCAAACAGAATCAAATCCATCTTGAAGGCAGAGGGTATCGCTGCCTATGGCATTAAGGTATGTATCTACTCGGTCAACAGTGATGACTTTGCCTGTATAAGGCACATCGGAACACCCAGTCATGCAAAAAATTACGATCAGAATGCTACCGAATAAAGATAATGATAGATATCTTACGGTTTTCATAGTTTCAAACTTCCTTCTATTAAATAAAAAGTCTTATATTTGAATATAATGTCACAAATGAATATAATGTCACAAATGAATATAATGTCACAAATATTCGCAATTGATTAAACGAATTTAGATTGCTGTTTGTTACATAATACGGTATTATAGGAGGAAAAATTGAGACTTTGGATTGAGAGTATAAGTCGTAATCTCAAATAAATCAAATCAACCTACAAAATTACTATTGACGAATAGGAATTTTTTCTATATAATTTAAGCATAACTTCCTATTCATCACTTTCACTATACAATACAATACAATCCATGCCACTCAGATGCATTATATACATTCTCATTTTAGTCTTACCCATCTCGGTATCTGCACAAGATGAATATACAATACCGAAGAAACACCGCGTAATTCAAGAAACATCTACTGATTCAAGTACTATTAGTGTTGACACAAAAATAAACAGCATAGACTTTACTGCGCTAAATGGAACGACATATCGTTTAGACAATCTCTTAAAGAAGGGACCTGTCGTGTTTATATTTCTATCGGCTGAATGTCCTGTGGCACAGCGATACGCAATGCGGTTGAAAAGGATGCATGCAAAATATAAGGAACATGGTGCCACTATTATCGGTGTGTATTCCAACGAAAACGATTCGGTTGAAGATGTGAATTCATATCTCGCGAAGGCTGAATATGCATTCCCTATCGTGAAAGAGACAGATGGAAGTTTAGCACGACATCTCGGTGCGACGATGACACCGCAAGCACATCTTGTAGATTCCGCTGCCGTACTTCGCTATCGCGGTCCGATTGATGATAATCGGTATGTAACCCGTGTGAAACATGAATACCTGAAGGATGCACTATTAGCAGTACTTGAAGGAAAACCTGTCCCCGTGAAAGAGACACCCGCGTTCGGTTGCACGATTCACCTTCCCGATTTACCCGCACAGACAGATATAAACTACAGTGAACATATCGCTCCAATTATGCAAAGGAATTGTCAGTCATGTCATCAATCTAATGGAATTGCACCGTTCCCACTTGTGAGTTATGAAAATGCCAAGTTGTATGCAGATAAAATTGTTGAACAGACACAGGCGCGAGTGATGCCACCATGGCAGACTGTTTCTGGTCATGGAGATTTTAAGAATGAAAACAGACTCACGGATGATGAGATTGAACTGATAGCAAAATGGGCGAAAGCAGGTGCAGCTGCCGGACCAACAATTGACGATCCAAAAACGATTCAATCACCAAGAACATGGTCACTTGGTCAACCCGATGCTGTGAAAGAGATACCTATTGTATTCAGAAAACAGACTACGGGAAAACACGCTTCTATCACGGTCTTCATTAACACAGATTTTGACGAAGACCTTTATATACGCGCAATTGACTTTAATTCCAATAATTCGAAATCAGTAAGACGTATAATTGCAAGTATCGATTCCAAGTCAAAATCAGAAGATAATAAGATGATAGAACAGAAAGATGTAAATAAAGCAGTGAATACTCCTGACGTAAGGATCGGTATTTGGCGACCAGGTATCCAACCAACAGTTCTGCCTGAAAAAGTTGGATATCTACTATCAAAGGGTGGAAGGATAACGCTTGATGTACTCTATCAGAGCACTGATCGTGAGGAACACGAAAATTTGAAAATCGGACTTTATCTCTCTGATGCCCCAGGTACAGTTCGCACATACAAAGTCACGCTTATGAATAGAGAGGATAAAAGAGGAAGCAAAGACAATTCAGATGAACAGAAGGTAGAGCATTCCCATCGTTTTCAGGAGGATTCTTATGTCTTCGCAGTGGCACCTATAACGTTTGACGCTGAACACGAACTAAAGGTGGTTGCCATCACACCGACAGGTGAACGCATAAAGATGATATGGCTTAAGGAAACGCAGATATATATACTTGCTGAATGGCACGACATCTACCATTACCGCGAACCCGTTTTTTTGCCAGCTGGGACGCAATTAGATTATGAAATTGTGGGGGATACTAAATCTGAACAAAACCCAATTGTCCTGCATTTCTATTTTACTAAAGCATCTGAATTTGCAGAATAACTTTACATACTTTCTTCATACATTCACGTTGAAAAACATCACAATATGTGGTAAAATACGGATACATTTGACGATAAGGAGAACAAGATAAAATGCCGAAATTTGGTGTAAATCTATTACTATGGGCAGATAAATTTGACAAAGAGACTGCAGACTTAATTCCGAAAGTCGCTGAGATGGGTTTTGATGGCGTTGAAATACCCATCTTTGATCCAGAAACGGTGGACATCCCGTATACACAATCTATAATAAAAGAAACCGGTTTAGAAACTATCGGTTGTAATATCATGGCGGGTGACCGGAATCCAATTGATGAAGACCCTGCTATTAGAGCTAACGGTGTCAACTATCTCAAACGGACAATTGAAGTTATAGCTGAATTAGGTGCTGATACACTCGTTGGACCAATGTATAGTGCAGTCGGTAAATTGGTGGGTCGTGGTAGGAATGAACAGGAGTGGGATTGGTGTGTTGAAGGTTTACAGGATGTTGCCGAATTTGGTGGTAAACATGGCGTAACGCTTGCCAGCGAACCTCTCAATCGCTTTGAAACCTATTTTGTAAATATCGCTGAAGATGCTGTGAAACTTTGTCAAGCAGTTGATAGTCCATACTTCAAAGTTCATCTCGACACATTTCACATGAATATAGAAGAAAAGAATCAAGCAGATGCAATAATTAATACGGGTGATTATTTGCATCACATGCATTGCTGTGAGAATGACAGAGGAACACCCGGAACAGGTCTGGTTGATTGGGATGGCGTTTTCGGTGCACTTGCGAAAGTAAACTACGACAGATGGTTAGTGATCGAATCATTTACACCTGCGGTGGAGGAGATTGCTGCTGCGACATGTATCTGGCGCGATATTGCACCGAGCGCAGAGAGTCTTGCCACTGATGGACTCGCATTTCTAAAACAGAAAGCGGACGAATATCTTTAGTGGGTTTTTAAGGACAATCAGGAGGAACTAAGATGCAATTGAATAGGAATTTATCCCTGCTTTGTGCAATAATGATCACTTTTTGTTTCTCTTCTCTAAGTGGTTATGCAGAATTGCCAAATGCAACGGAGAACGAAACTGAAACAATAGAAGAGAGCAGATTACTCACAAATGTTCGTCAACTTACTTATGATGGTAAAAGGGCAGGTGAAGGTTATTTTTCTGAGGATGGAAACTCGCTTATTTTTCAAAGTGAACGTCAAACAGACAATCCATTCTACCAGATTTATATATTGGACCTGCTGACCGGTGAGTCACATCTTGTTTCTCCTGGTATAGGGAAAACGACCTGTGCATTCTTCCGTCCGGGAACTGATGAAGTACTATTCGCTTCTACACATCACGATACGTTTGCACAAGCAAAACAGATAGAGGAAATTGAGGTTCGTGCATCAGGAAAAGAACGTCGTTACAGTTGGGATTACGATGTAACCATGGACATCTTTTCTGCTAATCGGGACGGAAGCGATCTGAAACAGTTAACAGATGCTGAGGGGTATGATGCAGAAGGATCCTATTCCCCTGATGGTAAATACATCGTTTTCTGTTCTTTACGAGATGCTTATCCGAAAAGCGAGCTCACACCGAAACAACTAAAACAGTATGAGATTGACCCCTCCTATTTTGGTGAAATCTATATCATGGATGCTGACGGATCAAATCAGAAACGTCTAACTGATTCACCCGGATATGATGGTGGACCCTTTTTTACACCTGATGGACAACACATCGTGTGGCGGCACTTTTCAGAAGATGGAAAAACTGCTGATATTTACACGATGCGTATAGACGGAGCGGGGATAACACGGTTGACCGACTTCAAGAGTATGTCCTGGTCTCCATTCTTTCATCCAAGTGGGGCTTATGTCATTTTTGCTTCAAACAAACTCGGTTTTTCCAACTTTGAACTCTTTATCGTTGACTCAATGGGTAGACACGAACCTATTCAAGTTACCTCAACAGAGGGATTTGACGGTCTCCCTGTTTTTTCCCCAGATGGGAACCGTTTGTGTTGGACATCTAATCGCAACAATCAGAAGCAATCACAACTCTATCTGGCAACTTGGAATCATGAAGCTGCTTTAGAAGCGATCTCACTATCACCCAGAAGTAACATCACCCGGATATCTGAGCCGATAGGGGACCAGATAGAAACAGATCTGGATTTTGCTGATTTCGTTGATGAGCCAAAAACAACCCTTCAGCGACATGTTGAGTTTCTTGCTGACGATGCATTAGAAGGAAGGATGACAGGTTCTAAAGGTTCAAAACGCGCTGCGGAATACATTGTTGAACAATTCACTAAACTCGGTCTTCACCCTGCCGGGGAAGAGGGGGACTTTTTCCACACTTTCGAATTCAATGCTGGCAGTCAACTCATTCCTGATAAGAACCATTTCGATCTAACACGTAGCACAAACGGTGAAGATGAACAGCTTAAATTCATGGTAGAGGACGACTTTTTACCCTTCTCATTTTCGAGCAGTGGTGAAATAGAGGGTGAAGTTGTATTCGTTGGCTACGGTTTACATGCACCTGGTGATGCTGATTTAGGATATGATTCCTACGAAGGTATTGATGTGAAAGATAAGATCGTTGTCGCGCTTCGCTATGTTCCAGAAGCCGTTGAAGGTGAAAGGAAACAAGAATTAATACGCCATGCAGGTATCCGATATAAAGCCGTACGAGCAAAGGAAAAAGGTGCCATCGCGTTCTTAACAGTAGCTGGACCGAATTCTCAGAACGCGGGTCAGGTAATACCTCTAAGTTTTCATAGCAATAGTGCTGATTCTGGTATCATAGCATGTTCTATCACCGATACTGTCGCCAATGTTCTATTCGCACAAGCGGGTAAAGATCTGAAGGACGTTCAAACAGGTCTTGACGATGAGAATCCACATTTTGTTGGACATTTTCCTATCCCTAATGTGAAAATAAAACTTGCAGCAGGGGTTGAAAAAATTACAAAGTCAGATAATAACGTTCTTGCGAAACTTCCATCGACCCATCCAACAGACGTTAGTGAATATATCATCGTCGGTGGTCATTATGATCATATAGGATTCGGTGAAGTAGGTTCACTTGCAAAAGGTGAAGAAAAGAATCATATCCATAATGGTGCTGATGATAATGCTTCTGGTACCGCAGTCGTTTTAAAGCTTGCAGAGATGTTCAGTGCTGACCATAAGAATCATCCGGAGAAGTTCAAACGTGGACTTATCTTTGCGCTATGGTCTGGTGAGGAACTTGGTCTTATCGGTTCAACACATTTCGTCAATGATCCAACACTCCCTATAGAAGATGTTGCAGCATACATTAACTTTGATATGGTTGGACGACTTCGCGACAATAAACTTGTTCTTCAAGGTATCGGTTCTTCACCTATTTGGACAAAGTTGATAGAGAAAGGGAACGTACTTGTCGGACTTAATCTGGCATTAAAAGCAGATCCGTATATGCCGACTGATGTTACGGCATTCTATCCTAAGAATGTCCCCGTTCTTAGTTTCTTCACCGGATTACACAACGACTATAATCGTCCATCAGACGACCCTGAAACGTTGAACTATACGGGTATGGAACGTATAACAAATTTGGCTTACGGGATGGTATCTGACCTTATTAGTGCTGATGCGCGTCCAGAATATGTAAAGGTTGATCGTAATGCCCCTGAGCAGGGAAATCGTTCTTCAATGCGTGCCTATTTGGGTACAATTCCTGACTATACCACCGAAGATGCTGGCGTAAAACTATCTGGTGTTGTGGGAGGCGGTCCAGCAGAGAAAACCGGGTTGAAAGGTGGAGATGTTATCATAGAATTTGGCACTAAGAAAATCGAGAATATCTATGACTTAACTGATGCGCTTGGTACAGCCAAGGTTGGGGAACCCGTTGATGTGGTTGTGATGCGTGATGGGAAACGGGTGAAGTTGAAAGTTACCCCTGGATCAAGGTAATAACAGAACTGTGATATTAAGACAAAAGCACCATCATCTGATGGTGCTTTTGTTTTTGAGTTCAAGACAAATCTATTGACTCATAAGCGGTTGCAAGGATCCGTCTTCCATAACTGTGAGAACAGCAATCTGTTCATAGATCGCCTCTCCATTTGCGTCAAAAGAAAATGGACCTAAGACTGTATCAAATTGACTGGTTTGTGCCAAAGCATCGCGAATCGCTTCTGATTCAGTTGAATCCGCTTGTTTAATTGCATTAGCAAGTATATTCAAACTTGCAAACGCTTGTGCGGCCCAAGGACTTGGGATAGAACCGTGTTTGTCCATATAAAGTTTCACAAAAGCTTGATTTTTTGGATTGTCATCAAGTTCAGACCACCCGGCAAAAGCTATCGCATTCTCAGCTGCAGCACCTAAAGCATCTACTTCTGTTTTTGTCAATTCAGGGACAATCAACCTTGAAGTGATACCTGCTGCATCTGCTTGCGTGATTACTTGAACCATCTGAGTTGACAAAGAAGCCACAAATAGCACATCAGGATTCATACCGTTAATGTTCGTCAATTGCGTCGTAAAATCGGAATCAGTTGTTGCAAACTCTTCCGTTGCTAATACCTCAACATTTGCAGTGCCTAATGCCTTTGTTAGCTCATCTTTTACACTTGTGGAGTAGGTATCCGCGCTATCATAAATAATTGCTGCGCTTTGATAATTCAGTATTGCATGCGTTTGCATCACTCCCTTTGGTATCAGGATATTTGTGGCTAAACCTGCGCGGAATGCATAATCACCGACCTCACCACTCAACCCTGCTGCTGCAGAAATTGGGCTGAAAGCAACGACACCTGCTGCTTGTGCAATGGGGAAAGCTTCTTTAAGTTGGGTTGAAATGCCAACTCCGATGATAGCGGGAACACCTTGATCCACCAATGACTGAATAGCAGCCTTAGATCCTTCTAATGTGCTCATGTTGTCTACTCGGGTGAACTGGATGTTAGCACCTTGCATATTCAGTTGTTCTTGTGCTAATTCAAGACCGCGTAACATCGGAAGTCCATACGGTTCAGCATTATCTCCAGTCTCCGCTACAGCGATACCGATAGTTATAGTTATACCATCACCGGTTCCCGATTTGTCAGGAGTCATGCTCATCATCTTTTCACAACCTGAAAGTCCCACAATTAAAACAGCTATTGCCACTAAGGCAAAAAGTGGAAAATTCCTTATTCTCATTATTCAATCTCCTCTTTTGTAATTACAAATTCATATTTTTGATTGATAAAATACTTCCCAAACATCAACAAACAGTGTATCCATGAGATGTTCTGTATCAATTACAGCTCAATATGAGACACAAAGAACTCTAAACATTCAAGACATTGTATAATTCATTCTGACCCCAACTTAAGTGAAGATGTTGGAAAGTTCCTTATTCAATTATCACACAATTTCGTTTCAGTGTCAAATTAAAACAGGAATGAAACTGTATCGGTGTAACTAATTCACTTGACAAAGTGTTTAATTATATGTTAGAATTATAATTGTTAATTTGTGAATCATGGTGGGATGGCTGAGTGGACGAAGGCGGCGGTCTTGAAAACCGTTGTGGCGCAAGTCACCGTGGGTTCGAATCCTACTCCCACCGCCACACAATATGGAGAGGTGCAGGAGTGGTTGAACTGGACTGCCTGCTAAGCAGTTATGGCGAAAGTCATCGTGGGTTCGAATCCCACCCTCTCCGCCATCACTCTTTATGTGATTTTTAATGCAAAAAAATAACACGTTCAGTTCAGTGTGCTAAAACACATGCTTAATCAGATTATCCTATAGTCAAATTATGCTATAAAAATTGTATATGATGCGCCTGTAGCTCAGTGGATTAGAGCATCTGACTACGGATCAGAAGGCCGGGGGTTCGAATCCTCTCAGGCGCTTTAATGTTCTGTGAATAATCAATACTCAGGTTTGAAAAACAGTGTCAATCACTTTACCATCCAACCATATTGCTTATGATGATGATGTCTTTTGGATGGAAAAGGCACTTGTATTAGCACGACAAGCTTCAAAAAAAGGTGAAGTACCAGTTGGTGCAGTTGTTATAAAGGAAGGAAAACTTGTTGCCGCTGCACATAATCTTCGTGAACAATCGGGAAATCCTGTTGCACACGCTGAAATGCTTGCAATTCAGTCAGCAGCGGAGAAAATTGGCAACTGGCGATTGACAGAAACAACATTATATGTTACGTTGGAGCCATGTCCGATGTGTGCTGGTGCGATTATTCTTGCACGTATTCCAAGAGTTGTTTTTGGGGCAACAGACCCAAAAAGTGGTGCTGCTGGATCGCTCTACAACATTGTTCAAGATGAGAGACTCAATCATCAAGTGGAACTCTTGAGCGGTGTCTGTGCCGAAGAAAGTCGTACACTCTTGCGAACTTTTTTTGAAAATAAACGTTAAAATTATAAGAGTATCAACAGTTAGATTTCTAAGTACACTAAAGAAAATAAGGAGAGATGCAGGAGTGGTTGAACTGGACAGTCTCGAAAACTGTTGTGGCGCAAGTCACCGTGGGTTCGAATCCCACTCTCTCCGTTTCTATTGTTGAGAGTAGTGTTCTGTCAACTTCAAATTGAAGGTATAGTTTTCTTCTGTAGGTCGGGTAGAGCGGAGCGAAACCCGACACGTATTGATTATGTCTATCATGTCGCCAGTTAATATTTTATTGGTGCTTCGCTCTACCCGACCTACAATATGGCACTTGACAAAGCAGTAGGTATAAATCAAAATATGGAGATCGCTCCTACAGAATAACTATCGGTATTGGATACTGTTTTATTTAGTTTTGGGAGTATAATATAATTTGGGGCAGTAGCTCAGTTGGGAGAGCGTATCCCTCGCACGGATGAGGTCACGGGTTCAAATCCCGTCTGCTCCATACTGTTGAACTTTTTGGAGAGATGCAGGAGTTGGCTGAACTGGCATGACTGGAAATCATGTGTGCTGTTTTGCAGTACCGTGGGTTCGAATCCCACTCTCTCCGCCTTTTTGTTATGAACAACATCGGTTTAACGTGATTTAGATGTATGTTGTGTTAAACCGACGATTTCCATAGTATAACCCAAGTTGCCACCTAATGTAGCACATTCTGTTAGATTGTGCTTATGTGGGCATAAACTGGAAGTAGACGCTACAATATTGCCCAAAAGAGGGTGTTTTCAAGCCAAAGTCTTGATAGGTAGCAACTTGGGTTAGTATAAATAGTTTTACGACTTGGCTATGCTAAGTGGGGAGGTAGCGGTGCCCTGTATCTGCAATCCGCTATAGCAGAACTGAATTCCGAGTATGCGGCCTGTCTTTGTGGGGTCTGTCTTAAGCACGTAGCGTTGATAGTTGGGTCTTGAGCAACGAGAGTTTATTGAACCCCGTCAGATCCGGAAGGAAGCAGCGGCAGATAAGTTTTCTCGTGTGACGCAAGGTAGCCTGGCTTGAGCCAACGACTTATGCAACGCCCGGAAAGGCTTGTCAACACTGGGTGCATAGCCATTTTCTCAGAAAAATCCGAAATAAGAATATAAAGTACTACATGCCTGTTTAAGGTCATAAACATGTCTTATGAAGTTTTCGCTCAGAAATGGCGACCTCAATTCTTTCGCGATGTTGTTGGACAAGTTCATGTGACAACAACAATACAGAACCAGATCAAGTCTGACCGACTGGGGCACGCTTATCTCTTTCGCGGACCCAGAGGTACCGGAAAAACTACAGTTGCACGCCTATTTGCAAAAGCTGTCAACTGCCTAAAACCGACACAAGAAACCGAATTTGATCAGTCAATAACAGGTGAACCATGCAATAATTGTGACGCATGCAATCAGATTACACAAGGCAGCTCTTTTGATGTAATTGAAATGGACGCTGCCTCCAATCGCGGGATTGACACAATCCGAGACCTACGGGAAAACGTCAAACTCTCACCTGCAGCTTATAAATATAAGGTCTACATAATTGATGAAGTACACATGCTAACACCAGATGGATTCAATGCACTGCTAAAAACGCTTGAAGAACCCCCTCCCCATGTGATTTTCATCATGGCAACTACAGAACATTCCAAAATACCGAAGACTATCGTATCGCGTTGCCAAGATTTTGATTTTCGCAATCTTTCCTCAGAACAGATTATTACTCGACTACAACTTATCACTGACGATGAAGGGATTTCGACTGACAAAGAAGTTCTATCACTCATTGCACGCCAATCTGAAGGATGTCTTCGTGATGCAGAAAACCTACTTGAGCGACTGGTTTCATCTAATGCAAAAGAATTGACAATTGAGAACGTTGAGGAAACATTAGGACTTGGGTCAAGCTACCTTCTCAATGAACTTTCAGAGTCTATTATCAGACAGAACCTTACTTCAGGTCTACAGACATTGAACAAACTATCCAGACAGGGAATGGATTTGGTACTGTGTTTAAATCAACTTATCACCTATTTTCGGGACATTCGTCTACTTGCTATTGACAACCAACTCGGTGAACTTATTCAAGCACCATCATCTGAACTCCCAACCCTGAAAGAAAAAGCACAAGAAATCTCTGTTGAACGACTATCACGGATCATAAAAATATTCATGCATGCCAATAGAGATATCAAAGAATACGGTTATGTACAATTACAACTTGAGAGTGCGTTAGTACAGATAAATGCTATTAAAGAGGGCATTCAGCTTGATGAGATTGTTAATAAACTCATTGAAATTGAGCAGAAGATAGGGAGCATTGAAACGACATCACATACAGCGTCACACTCAAGACAGACTGATACTGAGGCAAGCAAACTTATGAGTCAGAGTGTCGTAGAACGCGGTATGACTGATTCATCAGATATGCAGATTCAGGAGACACCTATTACGCAATCTGAAAAGATACACGTCCCTGACAAGGGTGTTGATGCCATACCTACAAAACCTGTTCCTGAAACAAAACAGAAACCTAAACCTGAAGTTGAACTGAAGACCATTAGTGCTGATGAACTATCTGGTATTTGGGACGAGGTAAAATCACGACTACCCGCAATGTTAAACCATGGGGTATTCCAAAACGCTGTACCAAGTCTTGATAGAGAAGACCATGTAACAATCTCTTGTCCTTTAGGAAGTTTTTCCATTGCTGATGAGGATGCAAGGAAAATGATCGCAGAAAACTTTTCTGAAGTCATCGGTAGACAGGTTAGCATTGAACTTGTGAAAGCGGAAATAGTTCCAAATGCGACAGAGACCTTACAACCAGCTGATATAGAAGTTAAGACTACACCTTCTATGCGGAAACGTCAAGCAGAACAAGATGAACAGATTAGACCTGTTCTGGAAATGTTTGATGCAAGAATTTTAGAAACAAAATAAGGAGATATTCCAGTTCCCACACGGGAACTGGAACCATTTATAACTATGAAAATGAATGACTTGATGAAACAAGCACAACAGATGCAGAAACGTATGCTCGAAATCAGAGAAGAACTTGCAAACCAGACTGTTGAAGCAACCGTCGGTGGCATGGTAACAGCAGTTGTCAATGGACAACAGGATCTCGTTTCACTTCACATTACACCGGAAGTCGTGGATCCCGACGATACAGAGATGCTTGAAGACCTTGTTGTTGCAGCGGTGAATGAAGCGTTACAACAATCTCAAGAATTGATGTCTGACGAAATGAGTAAACTCACCGGCAATTTCAAGATTCCTGGACTTCCATAATGCCAGTACCATAATTACAGTTCCATAGTGACAGACTGAAAGTCTGATGCTCAAGGTGATTTCTGTCACTTCAACAGGAAAAAACATGCAAGGTTATCCTCAACCTTTGGAGCGGTTGATCATGCAGCTCCAAAAACTTCCAACGGTTGGTCCAAAGACTGCTCAACGTTTAGCTTTTTTTCTGCTAACCCTTCCGGATTTTGAGACAAACCAGATAGCCGAAGCTATCATGGAAGTTAAAAAACACTTGTCAGATTGCAGTATCTGTGGTACTATCACAGATATAAACCCGTGCCATATCTGCTCAAACCCAAGACGTGATCAACAGATAATTTGTGTCGTTGAACAATCAGACGACCTATGGGCGATAGAACGCACTGAGACACACAAAGGTCTATATCATGTTTTGGGTGGTGTTCTATCACCATTAGATGGCGTGGGACCTGATTCCTTGAGAATGAGTGAACTGTTCAAACGCGTTCACAATAATAACGTGAAAGAAGTGATACTCGCTACCAACTGGGACACTGAAGGTCAGGCAACGGCACTCTTCTTAACACAGCAATTAGAAAAGTATCCTGTATCTGTAACAAGAATTGCTTACGGTATCCCCGTTGGTGGAGATCTGGAGTACATTGATGAAGTCACACTTGCGAAGGCTCTTGAAGGCAGGCGCGCAATGTAATCATAATTCGGTTATATTGTCGGTATACATAACGATAAATACATCAGGTGGTTAATCTATGCAACTCTCACAATTAACCTCTATTTTTTTCATATTAAGCTGCTGTATGTTATCTTTGCTTGTAACCGCACAAGATGATGTTGTTGACAAAAATCAATTGATTACATTTGACAGCAACAATGCTTTTGAAATCTTGAAAAAACAGTGTGAATTCGGACCCCGACCCCCCGGATCAGAAGAACATAAAAAAACAAGAGATTATCTCTTTACTGAACTGAAGAAATATACGGATACTGTTTCACTACAACCTTTCACAGCCGAAGTAGATTCTTTCGGTATTCCAAAGCAACAAAAGACACTGCACATGAACAACATCATTGCAGAATTTGGCAGTAGTCATAGTGAAACACTTCTTTTAGCAGCACATTGGGACACTCGTCCGATTGCTGATAAAGATCCGGATAAAGATATGCAACTTAATCCGATACTTGGCGCAAACGATGGTGCTTCAGGTGTAGCAGTTTTACTTGAAATCGCGCGTATCCTCAAATTGAGACCACCCCCACGAAGAATTGTAATAGTTCTGTTTGATGGGGAAGATTACGGAAAGTCAACAGACCAGATGTTCTTCGGGTCACGTTACTTTGCAAAGAATATGGGCAAATGGAAACCTGATTATGGAATCCTTTTGGATATGATAGGGGATAAGGACTTAGAGATTCCCATTGAACAGTACTCTTGGTTTGCAAACCGTGAATATACAGACTCAATCTGGAAACGTGCAATAGAATTAGGATTAGCACCCTTTCAACGTAGAATAGGTCCGGCGATTATGGATGACCATGTGCCTTTAATTAAAGTAGGTATACCGATGGTCAACATCATTGACTTTGACTATCCGTATTGGCATACACTTGAGGATACAGTGGACAAATGTAGTCCGAAAAGTTTAGAAATTGTGGGGAAACTGGTTGTCAATATCATTTATCAAGGATTATAAGGTAAAAAGTGAAATTCTTACGATTTTAGATATGATAACCCAAGTTGCCACCTAATGTAGCACATTCTGTTAGATTGTGCATACGAGGGCATAAACTGGAAGTGGACGCTACAATATTGCCCAAAAGAGGGTGTTTTCAAACCAAAGTCTTGGTAGGTAGCAACTTGGGTTATGATATTGGAAATGTTAACGATGAGAGGAAAAAAATGAGAAGTTTTGGCACCCAAGGGCGTGTGTCTCCTGATACTAATTATATAG
This sequence comes from Candidatus Poribacteria bacterium, assembly GCA_965205065.1. GTDB lineage: Bacteria > Poribacteria > WGA-4E > WGA-4E > WGA-3G > MSPOR6. The sequence goes on from CBDBFT010000001.1 coordinate 3,086,032, forward strand.
TATCACGTACAGCAGAGATCGCCGATTTCATCAATCGCATCAAAGAAGGCAAGTACGTTGTCCTTTTCGCCCCCCGCCAAACCGGCAAGACCACTTTTTTCCGGTTCGCACTTGACGCACTCGCCGCAAAAGATCCAACCTATTTTCCGATCCAATTGGATTTCCAAACGATGCGGAGTGCCACGCCTGACACTTTTTATGAACGACTTTATTACCTAATTCAGAGACAAATTAAGTATGTTTTCCGTAAACGCGGAGGCGTGCCTTCTGAGGCATTAACCCAATTTTTGGAAAACACTACCCTGACTGATCATTTTGCGATGGAAGTATTCTTTGAGAACCTTGAAAGTTTTCTGGACAGCGATGCTCATAGAGATGTCCCCCCTTTCAAGAGGGTTGTGCTTCTCATTGATGAGTTTGATGGCATTCCGCAAACTGTGGTAAGCGATTTCTTGTATACACTTCGCCAGATTTATCTCTCTGATGAGATGTACTGTCCTCACAGTGTAGGCATTGTCGGTGTTAAGAGCATCGCGCAGCTTGATTACGATAGGTCTGTTTCCCCGTTCAATATTCAAGATGAGTTCAAATTGCCGAACTTCACGCTTGAACAGGTACAAGAACTCCTTCAACAGTACACTGATGAAGTCGGACAACCCTTCATGCCAGAGGTCATTGAATCCATTCATAAACAGACCGCCGGACAACCGTTCCTCGTCAATCGGTTTGCGCAAATACTCACAGTGGAGTTGGACATTTCAAAAACCGAACCGATTACCATCGCGCATTTTTCAAAAGCACACTCGAAACTTATTAGGGAACGGAACACAAATCTGACACATCTGGTAACAAACATCCGTAGAGACAAGCGGTTTGAGACACTCCTCATGCGAATAGCCTCTTACGACAAAGGCATCCCTTTTATTCTATACAATGACCACATTAGTGAACTCGCGACTTATGGGATCATTACCGAGGGTGCTGATGGAATGTGTGAGATTGTTAATCCTATTTATCAGCAGTGTATCATCCAAATATTCCAACCGCTGATTAACGGATTGGAAAACGAGTATTTCCCTGAAAATACCCGTCCAGACCTTTCGGATTATCTCACCCCTGATGAACAGATTGCGATGACACGTCTTCTTGATAACTTCAAGGATTTTATTGCGCGTGCGGGGTACAAGATTCTTCAGGTGCCAGAAACACCACAAGAGTTTATTGGGCAATATCTTCTCTCTGCCTATCTCGACCAATTTGTACGAACTATAGGCGGGGCAATGTTCCTTGAGGCACCTACCGGACGAGGCAGGATGGATCTGCTTATCACTTTTAAACAGCGAAAGTACATCGTTGAGACCAAGATTTGGGAAGGGCAACACCGTTATAGCGCAGGCAAGCAGCAGCTCGCCGCATATCTTAAGTTAGAGGGCAGTCTGGAAGGATATTATGTCGTCTTTGATCATCGGAGAGAGCCAGATCCGCGGGTAGAGACAGAAGCGATTGACGGTGTGTCGATCCGGAGTTATGTGATACCAGTGATCCAAGAACAACCCTCTGCTGTTTAGGCAGATATGTGGTATAATATTCTCGTTCTGGAAGCTTAATGTTTTTATCAGAAACAGATATGATTTCGGAGAAAACCATGCAACACCCACCAATTGTTGATTACGGGGCACTACAAGCACACGAAATAGGAAGACTACAAGCCGCGCGTGAGAATATACTTGAAGTCCTCACCTTACGATTAAAGACCGAAGACGCGCAAACTTTAAAACCCGCTTTAGAGGCAATTTATGATCTCCAACGTCTCAAGCAGCTATTTCACGTTGCAATGCAAGTTGAAACACTGGAGGAATTCACTCAAGCGTTGAACGAAAAGCAATTTTAACGCAACGCGCAAGATGCTAATTCGGAAGTAAAACTGATGAACACATATCACAAAAAATACGATGTTATAGTAGTCGGCGCAGGTCATGCAGGGTGTGAAGCAGCACTCGCCGCTGCACGCATGGGCTGCGAAACACTCATCGTAACCATCAATCTGGATACGATTGCCAAGATGTCTTGCAATCCTGCTATTGGCGGTCTGGCGAAGGGACATCTCGTTAAGGAAATTGATGCGCTCGGTGGTGAGATGGCAAAGAACATTGACAAGACCGGCATCCAATTCCGCCGCTTGAACACCAAAAAAGGACCAGCGGTACGATCAAGTCGCGCACAGGCAGACAAAAAGGCATACCAAGATGAGATGAAACGTGTGCTGGAAAAGCAGGAACACCTTGACATCAAACAGGTCCTGGTAGAGGAATTGCTAACTGAAAATGGACGTTGTATTGGGATAAAAAGTCAAACACAAACCGCATATTATGGAGATACTGTAATCCTAACCACAGGCACTTTCTTGAGAGGGACAGTACATATCGGAGATGTGTCTTACAGTGCTGGGAGAGCAGGCGAATCCGCCGCCGAGAAACTTTCTGACAGTTTCCTAAACCTCGGCTTTGAAATCGGCAGACTCAAAACGGGTACTCCACCACGGGTAAATGCACACTCTATTGATACCAGCCAAATGGAAATACAACCCGGTGATGATAATCCGCTTCCCTTCTCATTTTCTACTGAACAGATTACACAACCCCAAGTCCCATGTTACCTTACCTACACCAACGAAAAAACACACGAAGTAATTAGAGAAAATCTTCACCGTTCAGCGATGTACAGTGGTCGCATCGTAGGTATCGGTCCCCGCTACTGTCCATCCATTGAAGATAAAGTTACCCGTTTCGCCGAAAAAACAGAGCATCAGGTCTTCGTTGAACCTGAAGGATTAGATACAGATGAGATTTACCTAAACGGTATTTCAGCAAGTCTTCCTGAAGATGTACAGGTAGATATGGTGCATAGCATAAAAGGATTAGAAAATGCTGAGATTATGCGTTTTGGATACGCAGTAGAATATGATTTTGCACCTGCAACACAACTTCATCCCACTCTTGAAACCAAAAAAGTACCTGGACTCTATTTTGCTGGACAGCTCAACGGCACAACCGGTTATGAGGAAGCCGCAGCGCAAGGACTGATGGCAGGAATCAACGCTGCCTTAAAAGTAAAAGCTAAGGAACCCCTTATCCTTGACAGATCCCAAGCATACATCGCTGTTCTAATTGATGATCTGGTTTCGTTAGATATTCGTGAACCGTACCGTATGTTTACATCTCGCGCTGAATATAGGTTAACATTGCGAGAAGATAATGCGGATCTCCGATTGACAGATATCGGAAGGGATATTGGCTTGGTAAATGATGCGGCATACAGCAGATTTAAAGAGAAAGAGGACGCAATCAAATCTGAACTCAGACGTTTGGATGAAACCCGTCTAACACCGAATGCAGTTACAATAGAGAAGCTGCGTAGTATAGTGGAAACAGGTGCGTTAAAGCAACCGACTTTATTGGCTGACTTACTCAAACGTCCAGAACTTCGTTATGAACACATTTCACGCTTGGCACCAGCTACCGATCTGCTACATCCAGCAGTTACGGAACAGGTTGAAATACAGATAAAATATGACGGTTATATTCAACGACAACAGAGACAAATAAATCAGTTTAAAAAACTTGAGAACTTGCGAATTCCAGATACGTTTGACTATGTAGATGTACGTGGTTTGAAGACAGAAGCCCGTGAGAAACTGGAGAAAATTCGTCCAGCATCCATTGGACAGGCATCTCGTCTTCCAGGTGTTTCTCCAGCAGATGTTTCAATACTTATGGTGATGCTACATCAACATGGTCGGTAGATTGTTATATTGTTATAGCATAAATTAGGATTTAGAAATAAGATATGGAGGAACAGTTTTGCCAACTTCTTCAAGATAAATTCTCTAAATACGGATTCCCGTTGCAATTGAAACAGATTCAACAGTTAACCGTATTCCGAACAGAACTGCTGCGATGGAACACACGGACAAATCTAACAGCAATTCGTGAAGATACTGAAATCATCTATAGACATTTTCTTGATTCTATAGGCGTTCTGAATCATTGCAATATCCGAACAGGAGATTCTGTCGTTGATATTGGTACCGGAGCAGGATTTCCGGGAATTGTACTAAAAATATATATTCCAGAAATCAGACTAACACTTATTGAAGTATCTCAAAAAAAAGTAGCATTTCTTAGATTCTTGATTTCTCAGTTAGGATTTGATAGTTCCATTAAGGTCTGTGCAGAACGCGCTGAAATTTGTTCGCAAGATGACGAGTTTGTGAATTCTTATGATTGGGTTTTGACGCGATACATCACATCGCTTAATAAGTCTGTCAAATACTGTGTGCCGATGCTTAAACCAACCGGTAGATGGGTAGCATATAAAACTAAGGAGACAGAACGAGAAATTCATCAGAGTGAAAAGACATTAAAGGAGTTTGGGGCAGAAATAAGAAACGTGCATAAATCCAATATTGCGCACCTTAATCGTTCTTATGTCATAATAAGTCGTATTGATAATGGGAATTAGCGTAAAAGTACTTCTACTTTACACCACTTTATGCATCTTCTATACACGATAAATGTCAAAGATAGCATCCCAGTCAAGGAGATTTATGGAATGTTTGATTCTACTACATTTGCAGAAAACAAAGCGATTGTCCATGTCAATGGAAAAATAATAGGCAATGCAGTAACACAGTTCCGAGAAGAAATAGAACAACAACTGCAGGACGGGAATAACAACCTGATAATAGATCTCACGGACGTCCCACTCCTTGACAGTACAGCACTTGGCGTCATTATAATTACATTGCAAGTATTACAAAGATCAGGTGGTAAATTAGTCTTATTAAATCCACAGAAAGCTGTGAGTAGCGTACTGGAGGTAACACGACTTACATCAATTTTAGAGGTCTACGAATCAGAAGAAGCTGCACGAAACGCATTTTCATAAGTGATATATTAATAATATAATATATTAATAGTAGTAGGCACTCGGATGAAGATCAAATAAATAATCAGGTAATTCTACTGATATGACTCATCGTAGGAGTAAGGTTTCGTAGGGGCGGGGTTTCCCCGCCCGCGTATTACCCAATTAATAACTTAATCTTCATCCGAGTGCCGTCCCAGATAGTTGCTCCGAGTGCCGTGTCTCTTCTGACAAAAAAGCTGAGAAAACAATCACACACCCAAATGGAGTGTAAGGAATGTCAGAAAAATATAACAACGGCAAAAAACCTGTGAGACGTTCTTGGTTTAAGTTGAGATTGCGGGGACAACAAGTTGTCTTATTCCTACTTGTTTCACTTATACCGTTGTTAATCGTAGCATTGACCATCAAGATATATGGCGAAAATGCCCTAAAGAGTAGTGTGGGTGATGGTTTAATTCAGTTAGCACGAGAGAAACTGTACCGTATAGACCGCGCAATATCCGACAGAATTGGAAGAATCAGAGCTGAATTACCAAACCTACGTTCTGCAGTCGCAGCCTCTAATTCTGCAAACAGAGACCTAAATGTATATGCAGATGTAAATCAACGTTTAGAGGATAGTCTGCGCTTATTAGAGTCTTATGCGCGTAGCGGAATTAGAAGATTCAGATATAGAACTGAGGTTATAATTACAAATAAGATGGGAGATGTCATCAGTTCAAACAGACGGGAATTAGATTTCAATCCAAGACGGAATTCAACGCAAAAAATAAAGAATGTTGAAACTGAAACTTGGTGGAAAAACGCATATAATAATCATATCGGAAAATATTATATTGAAGATGTTAAATATGACGTAGATCAAAGAGTTTACCTTCTTCCTGTTTCTTTACCCATCTACAGTAGCGACCGTAGAACCGTTTCAAACAGAGGCAACCGCAGCATAACTGAGAGGAATGAACAGCCAGTAATTGGTGTTCTAAGAACTATTCTAATACTACCAGAACTTTCAAGTATTGTAGAACCACGTCCTGGTATGGAAAAGACCTACACCATTTTGACATCTGAATCAGGAAAGGTCATTGCAACATCACCAAACAGTGGATATCAAATAGATCGCAACATTGATATTGAACATGCCACCGCAAGAGCAATCATAGAAGCAAAAAAAGCAAGAGTTGAAGAAAAACGGAGAAGAAGGGAAAATGAAGCAGTAGATAATGAAAATCAAATTGACGGAAGGGTCGAAGCAAGGAGAAGAAGAGAGGTCGTATACCACGGCTATGAGGCTGATGGGGAAACAGACCGAAACAATGAATCGCGTGTCTATGGATGGGCAAGAACACGCATCTTAAACAGAACACCTTGGAAAAGAGAACAGAATTTCAGCAACTGGATCGTTTTTGTATCATATCCAAGTGCCGAGGCATATATCGGTGTCACCAGACTCAATCAGCGTGTTCTGTTGGTAACATTACTGTCATGTGTCATAGTCATACCCGTCGCTTATATTGCTGCAAAACGGATCTCACTACCTGTGATGCAACTCGCTGAAACCGCAAAACGCATCGGACAGGACGCAAATCAGGTAATTCAGGATGATACTGATCAAATCCGTAAACAGATAGCAAATATGCAGTGGTTGCATGATGAAGACTCTGATAGCATTGCTATTGATAGCAAGAATGAAGTCGGTGTATTAGCTGAAGAATTCAACGATATGCACCGCAATCTGAAAATCGCTGTTGAAAAACTAATTAACACAGAACAACAGATGACAACTATCGTTGATTGTCTTAGCGAAGGTCTGATTGTTGTTGATATGAACGATAAGATTTTATACTTCAACCCAGCCGCGAAGTACCTACTGAACTATAACGAGACAGCTGAATTCCCGGAACAGTTTACTGAGTTAATCAGAACTACAAACCTAACTATATTAGCAAATGTATATGGAAAAGACTCACGCACAACCGTAGAAATCAACTTAGATCAGGAGGATGAAAATCGTGTCTTGCGGGTCGTTACAAGTCAGTTTGAATCAATTGATGTGAATACAAACGGTGAAGATGCAACAGCAGAAGACGCTAACCTCACCGGCATGATATATGTTTTTGCTGATATAACACGAGAACATGAAATTGACAGAATGAAATCTGATTTCGTAGCACTGGTTTCACACGAATTACGTACACCATTAACCTCAATCATCGGCTTTATTTCGCTGGTACTGGATGGCAAAGTTGGACAGATCAATGATATGCAAGAACAGAGCCTTAACAGAGCACACAGACAGTCTCAAAGACTCGCAACGATGATTAACGATCTTCTTGATATTTCACGTATTGAAGCAGGACGAATTGTGATGAAACTGGACCCTGTTGAGATGACTGAAATCGCTCAACAACGACTGGAAGAACTGAAACCGCAAGCAGACGAAAAAGAGATCATATTGGATTTGGACGCACCATCAGATTTACCCAATCTTACAGGAGATACAGAACGCATAGGACAAATCCTAACAAACCTAATTGGGAATGCGATTAAATTTACACCTACTAAGGGCAAAGTATCTGTCAAAATGTCACGTAAGGGGTGTCCAGTTGAATTGGATCACACGATAGACGAAAACGATGGTGTTCATGTTGAGGTGATTGACACAGGACCTGGAATTCCTGAACAAGAACGAGAAAACATATTTGATAAGTTTCAGCAACTGGGGAACGTCCAGACAAGAGAACAGGGCGGAACAGGATTAGGACTTTCAATCGCACGCGGATTTGTAGAAGCACATAAAGGCACAATTTGGGTAGATACCGGTGAAAATGGTAAAGGTTGCAACTTTCAATTCTGGATTCCGCTTAATTCTTAATTCATAAATGCGGGCATAAATGCGGGAATGAACACAACTGTATTGTAAGAACAGCCTAAAACACAATATACGAGATTGAAGTAAGGTTATGACTATGTCAGAAACAGTATATGTATCTAAAGTTAATTCATCAACAGAAACGATTTTAGTCGTAGATGACGATACAGATATCCTGGCACTATTGGAGATGAGTCTAACATCCGATGGTTTCAACGTAATAACTGCAAGTGACGGCATGGCAGGTCTGGAACGAGCCAAGAAAGATCTTCCAGATCTGATTTTACTTGATGTGATGATGCCGAATATGGATGGATTACAAGTTATAGAAAAACTAAAATCGGATAGTAACACATGCTCTATTCCTGTACTGTGGTTAACAGCAAAATCGCAAACCGAGGATAAGTTGAAAGGACTTGAAACGGGTGGAGACGACTATATCACTAAACCATTCGACCTAAGAGAAGTATCCGCAAGAATTAATGCTGTCTTAGGTAGAACGCGTCCCGTAAAATACATCAATCCATTGATCAGTGCTATGGGTGAGAGTTTTAGTGAAGAAGGTGTGGCTGAACTCGGTTCACATCTACAAGCAGCAGCAGAGATACAGATGAAGTTACTCCCAGATAAACCCCCAGTCTATCCAGGTTTTGAATTTGCTACAAGGTTCCGAAGTTCAACATCGGTTTCAGGCGACTTATACGACTTTATTCCACTGAGTGAAACACGAATTGGTGTCGTATTAGGAGATGTAAAAGGTCATGGAATTCCAGCAGCGTTACTGATGGTAATGATCCAGACAGCTTCTCGTCTGCTATGTAACGAAACGGACAGTCCCTCAACAGTACTAAAACGCATTAACACATTGCTGTTCCACAATACTGACTTGGAACAATTTGCAACAATGGTATACGGTATATTAGAATTAGACACCGGTATGTTCACTTATGCCAACGGTGGACACTGTCCGCCAATTCACTTTATATCGGGAAAAGATAAGCCAGTAAAAGATAAAACTGAAAAAGATAAAACTGACACACCTAATCACAGTCGGACGAAGGTGGCATTACTTGAAACAGGTGGGATGTTAATTGGTGCATTTGATATTGCAACTTTTTCATCGGATACATGTCAACTTTCTCCAGGAGATGTGCTTATTCTCTATACCGATGGGGTGACCGAAACCGAAGGAACAAAACCCAACGACTATTATGGTGAAGAACGTCTAATTGAATGTTTGTCAAAGAACTTAGACCGATCAGCAGAAACCTTATGTGAAGTTCTTCAGTCAGACTTGCTGGAATTCAGCGGAACAACACAACTGAAAGATGATCGCGCTGTAGTTGTAATAAAACGAACAGATGTCACCTAACTTATAATGGAAACAACAGATCGCTGAATGAAGAAATCAGAAATAAGCGAATAGTGTGACGAAACTTCTCAGTTCGGTTTCACAGAAAAGTACAGATACAATGCATTCTCAAGGAAGGAGCAAAACAGGTGAATGCGAAACAACAATGGAGAATCTCACTGACTCTCTCAAGTACAATGCAGTTGATTTATCTACTTGACACTGTCATCAGCGATATTCTGAAAGAGATGGAGTTTGATGAAGAGGCGCAAGAGCATGTGAACCTTGCTGTCATTGAAGCGGGTACAAACGCAATCAAACACGGTAATAAAGAGGACATTACTAAAACTGCAACTTTTGAATTCATCATTGACGAGGAGAAACTTACGATAATGGTTACGGATGAAGGTGAAGGATTTGAACGTGAAGAGGTCGCAAATCCACTTGATCCTGAGAATCTATTAAAAAGCAGCGGCAGAGGACTTTTCCTGATGGAAGCCTGTATGGATGAAGTGGCATACTCGGAAAATGGTACCATCGTAAGAATGGTCAAAAAGAGAAATAGTCCAACGCCATGAAACTACCAAACAGAAATGTGCACATTCTTAAAAAAAAACGCGCTGAAGATCAATAAATCAGATCGGTTTTCTCGTGTGTAACTGCAAATGGAAGGAGTATTGATGCAAATTAATCTACGACATAAAGGCAGCGTAACAATATTGGATATCGAGGGGAACCTTGTCGGACCAAATACTATTGCACTCAAAAACATCATTGATGACCAAATACGTTCAGCTGATGGTGAACCTGTATATATGATTTTAAACATGGAACGTGTACAGATGATGGATAGTTCAGGATTGGGAGTAATCGTTGCAGCTTATGCATCAATACAGCGCAACAAAGGTAGGGTGGTCTTACTTAATATCGGAGGCAATATCAGAAGCCTAATCATAATGGCAAAACTTGTAACGATATTTGACCGATATGACACGGAAGCAGAAGCAATAGCAAGCTTCCTCTAATCAGGAGATCAGAGAACGACTACCTTGACAGCAGAACAGAACAGGATGGAACAGATTATGGAAACTGTACGTACATCGGATATAGAAGAGGAAAGCATCGGTTTATGGTTCAATTGTCCACAATGTCGTAATGTGTCCTTCCGTGGTGAATTAGAACGAAATGGATACATCTGTCCGAAATGTAAAGAACTCTTTCCGCTATCTGTTGAAAATCGGATAAGACTCCTTCTCAATGAACTATCATCCGATATTGAAGATATGAATACGCATGAGCCTGAAGATACTGAATGTGATGTCCTAACAAGTGTTGAAACCGTTGACGAATACCCCGTGAGTCTGTTTGTTCTAAACCCAGACTCGTCCCTTTTGAGACAGCATCTTTCGGTGTTTTCTAATGCTATAGAGAATGCACTAACAAATTCAATCCCATTTCTCTCCGTTTTTACAGCAAGTCCAATTGAGACAGAAGTGTCCTTTGCTGATATAGTGCCACTGTTGCTCAAGTTAGAGACGTTAGCGGATCAGACAATACCACACTTGACTGTGTTAACAGAAACAGACAGGGGAAAATTGACAACACACCTACCTGTAGGAGAAATCATTATAGCTGAGTGTACTTCCCAAGCGGATAATGCCACACGATTTCATCCACAACCCGCATTGCATGCACCTGAAGAACAACTCCTACCTGAAAACAGTCGAGATTCTAACCTTAGTGTTCCTGACATCAGTGTAGATTGTTATGTACCGCGTCCTGATATACATGAAATTTTAGTGCGATTTTTGAGATTTTTCGCCTTTTCCACACAGTAGATTGGGAGACCATACCAATCTACTAAATAAGAAACATCAAGGCAATAGGTTTACTTATGGATCATGAAAAACTATCACATGAATTCAAGGAACGTTTCGGGGATACACCGGACTTCATCGCATCCGCACCAGGAAGGGTCAACCTCATAGGTGAACATACTGACTATAATGATGGTTTTGTTTTTCCTGCAGCAATTGATAGGTACATCCATATCGTTGGCAGGAAACGGAATGATAGACAAATCCGCGTCCATGCTTTAGATATGAATGAAACATGCCACTTCAATCTTGACACGGGGACAGATACCAACCTACCCGTTTGGAGCAACTATCTTAGGGGTGTTGCACACCTTCTACAAGACCTTGTTTTACAGGATCTCGGTCAAACGCTAAACGGTATGTCTGCATTGATAACAGGAGATGTACCGATTGGAGCAGGTTTAAGTTCTTCTGCTGCACTTGAAGTCGCGTCACTTCTCTCTTTACTAAGTGTATGTGGTTTGGGAGTAGCTGATACAATTACAGATGCAGATCATGCGGTAGAATTAATTGATATACCTGCAACAGCGTTGGCAGCATTATGTCAACGTGCAGAAAATGAATATGCTGGCGTAAACTGCGGCATCATGGACCCAACCATATCACTATTAGGAAAAACAGATCATGCACTGTTTTTAGACTGTCGTTCCTTAGCATACAGACATGTCCCAATCCCCCTTAAAAACTTCAAACTCGTAATTTGCAACACAAATGTCAAACGCGAACTTGCTTCTTCAGAATACAATAAGAGACGGGCTGAGTGTGAAAAAGGGGTTGAGATACTTCAGAAATGGAGACCTGATATAGTCTCGTTACGAGATGTAACATTGGAAGACCTAAAAAAGTATGAAGCAGAACTTCCACACATCACACAAAAAAGGTGTAGGTATGTAGTTGAAGAAAACGCACGGGTGGAAAATGCTGTATCTGCACTCACAGAAGGAGATTTAAGTACCTTCGGACATCTCATGAACGGTTCACACGAAGGACTACGAAATGAATATGAAGTGAGTTGTCATGAATTAGATGCTATGACAGAGATTGCTCAGCAAACTGATGGTGTCATAGGCGCAAGAATGACAGGAGCAGGATTTGGTGGATGTACTGTAAACTTAGTTATGAAAGACTCAGTAGACCATTTCAGTGAACGAATTATGAGAGAATATCCGAAACGCACTAAAATTAACCCAGATATCTACGTATGTAACATCGGAGACGGGGCACGCATTAGATGGAACACATAGGATTAGAATGAAATACAGTATAGGAATTGATATCGGAGGAACTGACATAAAAGCCGGTTTGGTAGCGGAAGATGGCACACTGTCATGCCGGACGGTCATTTCCACACGGGTGAATGAAGGTGCAAAGGCAATAGCGAAGAGAATCGCCGGAACTATTCAGCAGATCATTTCGGTAGCAGAAGAATCGTATCAACCGTTTGTATGCAGTAAGCAGATCATCGGTATCGGTTTTGGGGCACCAGGCCTCATTATAGCGGAGAGTGGTATGGTCCACTTTTCACCGAATTTCCCAGGTTGGTGTGATATCCCGTTGTTGGATTACGTCAATGAAGAACTACAAGGAATAGATTTCCCGCTCTATATTGACAATGATGTAAACGTCATGGTATTAGGAGAATTGCACCACGGTGCTGGTGTTGGCTTTGACAACATCGTTGGACTCACAATCGGTACAGGTGTTGGGGGTGGAGTCGTCATAGACAAAAAAGTTTATCACGGAAGCTGGAATACGGCAGGTGAATTGGGACATACAATTGTTAAACCTAATGGACGGAAATGTGGTTGTGGGAACAGAGGATGCCTTGAAGCTTATGCTGGTGCAAGACACATTATTGAAAGAACTCAAGAGCAGATTGTCTCTGGCAGAAAAACTTGTATGAATCCTGAAGAACTGACGCCGAAAAAGATCGCCTCTGCTGCTTCAGCAGGTGACGAACTTGCACTTGAAATATTTTCAGAAACTGGTAGATTGATCGGCATAGCATTAACTTCTATCGCACATATTCTTAATCCACAGATTGCCATCATCGGTGGTGGTATTTCAGCAGCGGGTGAGGAATTGCTCTTTCAACATATTCGCAAAGAATTCAATAAACGTGCCATGGACATACCTGGTAAAATGCAAATTGTACCAGCAAAATTAGGCAATGATGCTGGACTTGTTGGTGCGGCAATGTTAGCATATAACGACAAAGGAACGGTTTAGAGGATGGACAATAAAAATGGGTAATAGCAAAAAAAGACAAGATAATAGCAAGATAAATACACTGATATGGAAACGGAGCAGTTACATACTTATCCTGATCGTGCTGATGACATCAATTATAGGATGTGGCAAACTACGGAATTTTACAAATGATCTGCTCCGACCAGAGCGAATTGTTCCTGTCTTTGATCCAGATGCAACAATTACACCGCAGTCAGGTACCGTTATCTATGAGGAAAATGGAATTGTTGTTATGGTAGTTCCGCTCCATGATATAAAAAATGTTGATGCATTTGGCGTTCTTATCCACAACCGTACTGGTCATTGGATAAGTTTTGAAAAGGAAAAATTCTGGATGCAAGATCAAGCAGGTAATATCGTAAAACAACTCAGTAAGGCACAGGAAGCAACTCGCCTAAAAAAGAATTTCAAGCCGAAATTTCCACCTGAGTTCGCTGCGGATGTATTTCGATGGGATAGAACCATTTCAGTACAAGGTGACTTTGCCGCTTTACCCACTGAAGACCTTAAGAAAACAAATGTTATGCCAAGAAGAACTGTACGTTTCGCCATATATTTTCCGAGACGAAGCTTAAAATCCAAAAACCTCCGTATTGTCATTCCAGGTGTAACAAGTGAATTCAATGATCAACAAACAACGTTTACCTTCAGATTTAGAGTGCAGCGATGACAAAGTCCGGTTAGTGCTGTTTTGGATTCTTGATGTTGGTATTCTCGCTTCTGTCTGCTGCTTCATAAGGACATTGAAGAAGTTTAAGCACAATGGATTCACGTTCATATTCTTAATGCTGCTGGGTTTAGTGAGTTGTGCTGTACCAGACCCTGATGGTATAGGTTCGTCTCGTCCCCCAATTACACCCAATCTGGACATTGTTCCATCCAACCGAGAAAGAACAGCACCCCCAATATTAGGTGTCCGATATACGAAGACAATTGGCAGAACAGGTCAAGGACCCGCAGAATTTCTGATGCCTATGGGTTTAGCACTTGATGCATATCAGCAGCTATACGTTGCGGATGCGGGGAACAATAGGATACAGGTCGTTGATACTGATGGATTCTTCATTACTGAATACGGTAGCTACGGATGGCGCGAGGGTGAGTTTGATTTCCCAAACGATGTCGCACTCAGTTTAGATACGCTTTACGTGACGGATACAGGAAATGATAGAGTTCAGTATTGTCATCTGGTCAATCGCATCTTTTATCCACTGAAAACAACCCTAAAGGAATATGCGTTTGATAGTCCAGAAGGTATAGATGTAGGCAGAAATGGGGACGTCTACACTATTGATACACGGAATCATCGATGGATAATGTTCACCAGAGACCTACAAGCCGTATTTGCAATGGGGGGGTTCGGTAGCAGTCGTGAACAGTTCTGGAATCCAACTGACATTGTTGTTAATCCACACAATACGGTTTATGTTGTTGATGCTGGTAACAATAGCATCAAGAGTTATGATTTCAGTGGGAATCCTATTCACTCATGGGGTGAAGAAGGTCATGCACTTGGACAGTTCCGAAATCCAAAACGCATTGCACTTGATACTTGGAATTATCTCTATATAACAGACAGCGGTAATCGTAGAATTCAGATATTCACACCAGAAGGAAAACCAGTTTTAGATTTTACCGATACATCATTACGAAATCCTTGTGGAATCGCTGTTTCAACGAACGGTAAGGTCTATGTAAGTGATATGGACGCAGGTGATATAAAGGTATTCCATGTCATATACAAAAAAGATGCAAAGAAAACAGATTGAGTTGCACAAAAATGGAAGACTTACAAAATGGAAAGGTAAATGGATGACAATACTGACAAGAATCCAACTTTTCATACTCTCTTTTTTTTTGCTTTCTACTCACATAAATTGCTGGACCATCGCTTATGCTCAAGATGAAACGCAAGAATCTATAACTTTACTGGCGACACCATCACTTGAATTGCCAACCTTTTCTGTGATTGAAAAATCAGAGATAATTCAATTAGAAACAGAAAAATTGGAATGGAAACTCAAATATACACCAGTGTTCCCGAATAGTGAAGACATTACTACTAAAACGGGACAACGACTGGTCAGGCTAATAGACTATCAGATTGATTATTCGACTGGAATAGTCAGTTTTGAAGAATCTGTTTTAGATCATGAAATTCCGACATTCACGATTACTTACCGTGCGATACCATTTACATTGCTGAAAACCTATAGACGTGAACTCTTTGGAATACCACCTGAGCCAGTACCTGAAGAAAGGCAGAGAAAAGAGACGCCAATTGATAGACCCGGTCAGACACCGACTACACCAACTACATCTACGACAACATCCACTTCACAGTTAGAGTATTCAGGGAGCCGGACTTTTGGTATATCCATCGGTAGTGGTCGCGCGTTATCTCAGAATCAGGAGTTTCGCATTAATGTGAGAGGTAACGTCTCAGACAACATTGAAGTGCTGGCGATGCTGTCTGACCAAGACCTGCCTATTCAACCTGAAGGTATGACAGAGGATATTCAGGATATCAATCAGAAGCTAATCCGTATCACACATCCGCGAGTCGTGGGAACATTGGGAGATTTCGACGCATCACTTGGATCATCTGAGTTTATCTTTTTTCCTCGAGCATTAGAAGGAGTTAAGGTTGAAGGTGATTTTGAAAATGTGAAATTCCATTTCATACCGAGCGCACTGCCAAAAGGACAATCCACAAGTAAGGTAATGCGTGGTGAAGAAGGTCGCAGTGAATATCGACTTGATGTGAATAACCAGTTTGTTATTGTAAAAGCAGGAAGTGAGATCGTCTGGCTGAACGGTGAAAAAATGCGGCGCGGAGAAAACAATGATTACATCATTCGCGAGTATGGCGATCCAATTATTGAATTCAATAACAAACATCTGATTACAAGTCATGATATTATCCGTGTTGACTTCCAATATATTCCAGAAGACCGCACATATCAACAGAACCTATACGGTATCAATAATGTCTTTGTACTCTCAGGAGAATGGCTATCAATCGGTGCTTCCTACGCAGTGGAAGCAGATATAGACGATCCTGACCAAGCTTTAGTCCTATTTGATGACGAAAGCCTGACAGCATTGCGTCAAAACAGGTTGGACCCAGAAGGTGATGGAACGTTACTTACACCACCACAGAAACATACTGTATGGGGACTTGAAAGCCGACTGAATATGGGGGAAAAGACATGGGTGAATGGTGAACTCGCTCTCAGTGCAATAGACAAAAATACATACTCTCCTGTGGACAGAAAAGAGACAAGTCAAGCTTGGAAGTTGATCGGATATACGGGATGGGATATCCCCACAGGTACAGATAAACTACGTCCTAAACTCATAGCCAACATGGATGTGCGTGCTTTGGATGCTGACTTTCTACCTGTCGGCGCATCCAGTACTAACCGCAATCGTCATCGCTACAGTACGCAATATGCAACGGAAAGTTTTGAAGATGCAATCCTTATGAGTCCAAATGCTATGACAGGTTCATCGGATGAAAAGACAATTAATCTTGACATAAAGGTGTTGCCATATCCGTGGTTACAATTCAATGGCGGAGGCGGTAGAACACAGGAGACAACAACGGATGTGCAGAAGACGCAGCGCACTAACATAAACTGGGGAGCGAGCTTCTCACCACGAACTCGCAGCAGCAGTAACTTATTTGGAACAACGTCCCTAAGGGAAAATATACTTAGACCGTCATCCCAATATCAGTTAGACAATATTGGCGAACCGAGACCTACTGCCACAAAAAATATCAACGGAGAAACGCCAAAACGCGTCCAAACACCCCGGCAAACTTCTCTTTTGAACAGGTTTCCGAATCTTCGCTGGAATGACTATCGCAGCATGTCCGTTCTGACTCTGAGTGATGAAGCCAAAAATATTAACCAGGCCAAAAATCTTAACTTGCAAGAAAACTATCAAAAGTCAAGACAGGAGGGAAGTATATCCTACTATCTTTCACCATTTGAGTTTATCGGCACTTTCAATCGGTTCAATGCTACTGATGATTTCAGTGCTGCACGTAACCGAAGACGAAATCGGTCTTCTGGAAGAATCAATTTGGTCGATTTCAAATGGTTTTCTGTTCAATCAAACTACGAACTTGAACAGGCTTATGCTAAAGAACCCTTATTGACTGTTGATGATGAAAGTTTAGGCATCTCTGATTGGATGCGATCAACAACAGCACGAACATGGAAGGTAGGTCTCTTTTCACAGCAACGGCAATGGGTGAACATCAGAACAAATATTTCTCGTCGTATCGTGAAAGCACATTCAGAATTGGGTACTGATTCTACGACTCAGTTAGCAGACATGAATATTCAACTAACACCCTTTAGTCGTGCAATTGATGCTGAAGTAACGTATCAATTGGACAAAAAACTAACGACACAACGTCGCGAGATATACACTGATCTCCACCCACTTACAGGACACAGAATCCAACCGGGTGAAGGATATTACGTCAGATTGGATGATTTGCGTTATGTGGAAGATCCTGAGGAAGGAACGTTCATTAAGATATATCAGAATGTCGGAGATAAACCCACTACTGCAGTCGACGCGACATTCCAACTTAGGATACAACCCCGTCAGTTCTTTGCAAAACGTAGACGCAATCAACAGGCGGTTATATACAACGGGAATAGAACAAGACTCGGTAGTAGGGATCCTGGTGTATCGGCAACCCGTTCAGCCAGTCCTACAACAGGGCAGCAGAAAGAAGAAGAGCGTACACCGTCACCTTTTACTCGGTTTTTGAGTGCACTGAATGTGCAAACACGGTTGTGGATAACTGAGGAACAACAGGCGGAAGATGTCCTTTCTCTCTATCTGCTGAGGAGTCTACAAGGAACACGGACGCTTTTTGGCAGAATAAATCAACGTCATCGTATGGAGTTTTCTCCTTCACCACAGTTTAGTTTTGAAGTCAATCGTCACAGTGGTCGTTCTCTCAACAAACGGATCAACACCCAAGAACGTCATCGGAATCACAGAACGTGGGAGGTGGCTTTTTCAGTTAATCCTACACTTAAGTTATCGGTTGGCGCAAATTGGGAGCAGCGTCGTGAAACAGAAGAATTTAGCCAACTCAACATCACAGATGTGGAAACCGTATCCGATCCAGTAGACAATGCATTACCGCCAACACCAATCTCAAACCTCCACCAATTTGAGCAGACGACAGAGCTGAACTGTCAATATGAACTAAACCGTGCAATTCGATGGCGTGGAATGGCAGGATACAACCGAACCCTTGACATAGAGCAACTTGCTGAAGCGGATGATGCCAAGACACGTACCTTCTCACTTACAAATAGTATCATATATAGTATTATCGGAAAGGGGCGCGTTGAAGTTAACCACAAACTCGGTTACGGCAAGAACGATGGGGGAGTCCCATTCGCGCAATACTACTTTTATGAGGGTATCAGTCATGAGGTCCGTGCTACTGCCGATTATAGACTACGTAAGTTCACCGATCTGCTATTTCGTCTGAATTATCGCTTGCTCTCCACAGAACAACGGAAACCTGAACACCGTCTGGAGATGACTGTCAGCGCGGAACTATAAAACAACTATTCTTCAAGAGTGAAATGAAGCATTTCGTTATATTCTGTACCAACGTATATTGTGTCCCCCGAAACAGCAAGGGATGTCACACTTTCTGGCGTATTTGAAACAACCTGTTTCCAACTCCCGTTTACCAATCTGTAAATTCCGGCATGCTCTGTAACACCGTATAACACAGATTCATCCACAGCTAAATGTTCCATAATAAGGTTTACGCCTTCCGAATCAGTGACGGTATGCCAATTCCTGCCATCATCTGTTCTAATGATTCCTGCATCCGTTGCGACATAAGCTTTCATACCATCTATCACAATATCTTTAAAGGTGTTTACTTGAAATGGTAGAGCAGGCGTTAGATCGGTCCAGTTATTCCCCTTATTAAAAGATACGACAAGGTGTCCATCTCGCTTCCCAACGTAGACAGTGTCCCCTGAGACTTCAAGTATGAGGTCTTTCCTTATAGTATCTAAAGTCAATTCCACGGTTTCCTCCAGTCCAGTGTCCTGCCATTCTGTTTCACCCGACATCCATCGGAAGAGTTTGAAATTATACTCCATATAGAATGTGTCATTACCTATTGCAAATGGACCCCAAAAACCACGCCAAAAGAGATCACGAACTGCCTTCCTTGTATCAAGTCTGTTAAGTTGCGAGTTATAAATCTCCGTTAGCTGCTTAAAAAACTGTTCGGCACCAAAGGCGTTTTCTTTCATCTTTTTTTCTTCTTCTTGCACATAATCATGCTTAATATGATGTGCAGACTTAATTACCTGATAGAAGGTAGTCATAATGGTTCCATCAATAATAGGAATATCCTGAACGGGCACCAATGTCTTATGTTCTTGAGATACGCGATATATCTTTGCTTTCTGTATCCCTTGATTATCTCCTCCTTTAGCATAAATATCTCCATTAGATTCTACTATATGTGTAATAGTCGGTTGTTTCGTAGCAAAGTCCGTATTTTGTGTTAAATCCATCTGAATATTCTGCCACGAATTACCTTTGTCGTCAGTTTGTGCTAACCCTCCAGCAGGTCTCTTAAAGTTGTTGACATACCGCGCATATAACGTAGGATGCATGTCTTTCTGTTTATCGTTTCCACTATGTACAATCAGGTCTGCTATTGGACTTCGCTCTCTTTCTTGAGGAATATTCACTTTATGCCATGTATTACCCCGATCCGTTGAACGATGCAAACCGTCCTGACCTAAAACATAAAAGAGAGACTCGTTGAGTGCTACAGCAGGTGAAAAATAGTCTTTTGAAAAAGTCGAAGACGGTGGCAACCATGTGTCTCCCCCATCAGTAGACCGAACCATGCCTTGTCCAATCACTATAAGCGTTTCACCCGCAGCAAGAAGTGTAATTTTTGGCGGCGGCCATGCTTCTTGTGACCAGGTGTTTGTTGGTGTTATATCTGTCCAGGAGTCTCCAAGGTCAACAGATCTGTAGATCCGCCATGCACCCTCCATTCCTCTGTCAACAAATCCCGGTCTTTCCATTGCCTCAAAACTAAACTCTGTAGCAACATATAATTTTTCTTCAGATGCTGCAAGTGAACGAATATTCACTAACACAGGATCTGGTAGATTCAGACGCTCCCAACTGTCCCCGTTTAAACGAAAGAGTCCGTATTCTGTTCCAGCAAACAGGATGTTTTGGAATTCTATTAATGTAATCAATCTCCCATTCAACCCATCATTCATTGCTTTCCAAGTTTTTCCATCGTCTTCAGTTCGAAATACCCCATCACCAATAGCGACATAGAGTGCCTGCTCAGTACCAACTATAGTATTCGGTGGTCCATCATCGTCATTCCACTTGTATACTAAGTCCCATGTTCTGCCATTGCTCGTTGATGCAAAGAGATCCCTTGCTGCCAATATGTAAAGTGTATTCTTCCACTTTCCCATAGGTACATCTGGCGACCAAACAGTTGCAAATGAACTCGCATCACACAAAAATTGCCATTCTGTACCATTGTGGGGAAATTTGTACAAATTTAGTTCTTCTCCAAGTGCGTATATTTCACCTTCAGGAGTAGCAAGTAGGCTAAAAACTGGACTTCCATTGATAGGGGTTTCCGAAATCCATTGCTGTTTTCTTTTTGATACAGCAACACCATCGGCTTGTGCGGCAGCAAATGATACATCCTCCGGCTTCAGACCATTGATGTTATTGCTATTTAATGCATTTACTTTTCCAACCTGATTTCGCGTATCCGCTGTCTCTTCTAAATTTAGCACAAGAGACGCATCGAGAAGTTCAATCCTCGTTTCAGCTTGAGCATCCAGACTATAGGGTTTCTGGAAATGTGTTAAAAACTGACTGCCAATTCCAAGCATTAAAGCAATTATCACTGCACTTGAAGCGGCAACTATCCACGGGATAATTGGCTTGCTGCCAGATGGGGTAGGTTTAATATGAGATATTTCTCGCATGATGTTATCTGTTAGGTTAGACGAAATCTGAAAATGTTCAAGAGCTTCTCTAATCATTGTTTCCTCCTTTTGCAATCGTTGCAGTGCTCTACGCAGACGACTCCGAATTGTGTTTGCTGAAACACCTAAAAATGCACCAATTTCTGAACTGGACATCTCACTGAAGAAATGAAGGGTGATAATTGTACGATCACTCTCTGGCAGTTTTGCCAGGAGTTGTTTTACTACATCACGTTGCGTTTCTTCGGATATCCGTTGATTTTCTTCAACGACATATTGCGAATAAGTGACTTCTGGATTCTGAGTACTTTTTGTCTCATCAAAAGGTATAGTCGGCAAACGCTTTTTACGTTGCCATGCAATACACCGACGTGATGCACTCACATATAACCAACCCGCAAAACTCTGAGGTGTCTTCAATGATTCCAATTTTTGATAAGCTTTTAAAAACACGTCCTGTGTTAATTCTTCAGCGATGTGATAATCTTCTATTTTACTCCATACCAATGCATGGACAGCTTTACGATATTTATCCACAAGTTCTTCAAAAGCCGTATCATCACCATCAAGAGTGAGACGAATAAGCTCAGCATCGTTCTTTTTCATGAATTACCTCCGTGCGACATATACTGACGCGACTTAAGGGTAAAACTGGTGCATAAATCTGCAAATGGAGCGCGTTTCTGTAAAGGAGGGATGTGTTTGATAAACACCTATAGGTGTAAACTTAAGGGATTTTCTATGTCAGAAATCCTCTTCAGTCCCGACAAATCATGGCGAATACCAAACGCGTATTCGCCCAAGCGCATTTGGCGTTGATTTGGTAGGGACGGTATGTTTATAGTTAAACGTGACCCGAACCCTCTTCAGTCCCGTAGGGACGATATGTTTATAGAAAAATGTGTATCCCACCTCTCTTCAGTCCCGTAAGGATGATATGTTATGCGACGGTATTTATAAACATTGCGTCCCTACGGGACTAAAGATACCGTCTTTAACCTTGATCTATAAACATTGCGTCCCTACGGGACTAAAGAGTGTCCCCAACTCTCAGATAATCCCTAAACTATCTAGAGTATGGGAATATAAAACATATTCATTCCCTGCGTCTAAAAAATTGATTTAACGGTCAAGTCCCAGAAACTCATAAGGATCAATACCGTCTTCATAAGATCTAACCTCAATCCAATCAGGAATCGGTTCGTATCCCATTCGTTGTTCCATGGTTAACAATCCGGCTCCCCCCATTAAAGATGATATATAGCGTCTTACTTGACCATTTGAATCAGTTGTCTCCTTCCACTCCGCATAGACAACATTGGGTTCTGAGGGATAAAACAGACCGTTCGAATCAAGACTTGTTATTCCATAAATTTCAACACCTTCATTGAAAAGCTTGATTGCGACACGGCTAAGCAGCTCACTTGTTCTCCGATGATCCTCAAAAGTGATACCTCTTAATTTAAGACCAGGACCTACAATCTCTTCCAGTTTCGCAAGAGTTTCTTCGTCCATTAGCCAAAAAATTGAAGGACCACTATAATCATCTGGTATTTCTGGATATGGTCCGAATCCAAAAGGCGAGACAGGAATATCTTCTGCTGGTGTTTCTTCAGCTGACTCCGCATCAATAGTACGTTGAACATTCCAACTATAAAACCGGCAACCACCAGTAACCATAACTAAGAGAATAAGTCCGACAAGAATCAATCTATTTGTAAACAATTTATATAACACATTATCACCTCTTAACTTTCCCATTTTGAAGTTATTCTTCAAGAGTGAAATGAAGTATTTCGTTATATTCTGTACCAACGTATATTGTGTCACCCGAAACAGCCAGAGATGTCACATTTTCTGGAATCTCCGAAACAACCTGTTGCCAACTCCCGTTTTCGATATGATAAATGCCTGTATTCTTTGTAACACCATATAAGACACCATCATCAACAGCAAGATGTTCCATAATCAGATTAGTACCTGCTGTATCAGTGATCGTATTCCAATTCCTTCCATCACTTGTTCTAATGATACCTGCATCCGTTGCGACATAAGCTGTGAAATCATCAACAAGAATATCTTTAAAAGTTCTCACCGCAAATGGCAGCGCAGATGTCAGATCAGTCCAGTTATTTCCCCTATCAAACGACACGAAAAGATGTCCATCCCGTTTACCGGCATAGACAGTGTCCCCTGAGACAGCAAGTTTAAGATATTTCCTTGGAAAACCCAATTCAATTTCCGCAGTTTCTTCCAAACCTGTGTCATACCATTCTCTTTCACCAGGCATCCATCGGAAGAGTTTGAAATTGTATTCCATATAGATTGTATCATTACTTACTGCAAACGTTCCCAAATACCCAAGCTCAAAAAGTGAACTCTTTAACATTCTGGCATAAGCTGCATCGGGTTGCTTTTCATCAAGTTCAGTCAACTGTTTGAAAAACTGTGCAGCACCATAAGACTTTTCTTTTATTTCCTTATCATGTTCCAAAGCATAATCCTTTGGAAATGTTTTATGCATCTGATGCACATAATGGAAATGCAATATTCCTTCATCAAACCTGGGAACATTCTGGATCGGGACAAGCTTTCTGCTCTTGTGTGATACGCGGTAGACCTTTGCTCCTCCTACATTTAAGTGAGTTCCTCCTTTCGCATAAATGACACCATCAGACTCTATAATATGCGAAATACTCGGTGGCGTTTTTCTGCTACCTTCAGTAATAGGTTCTATTTCAAATTGAATTTTTTGCCAAGATTTACCACTGTTATTTGTCTCTACAATCTCTCCTGCAAATCTTCTATGTTCACTTGGAAACCTGGCGTATAAGGTTGGATGCCTGTTTTGACTTCTACTGTTTTCTCTATACACAATTAGATCAACTATAGGACCGATTCTCTTTTCTTGAGGGATGTTTACCATATTCCAAGACTTTCCATCATCAATGGAACGATGTAGTCCATTCGCAGCAGCGACGTAATAGACCGCATCGTTTTGGACGATAGCTGGCGAATAAGAGAGCTTTTGCATACCCGTTGGTGGCAACCACGTGTCTCCTGCATCCGTTGAACGAACCATACCTCGTTCCATTGCAATAAGTGTGTCACCGGCAGCAAGTAGAGAGATTTCAGGCGGTGCTGCTTTCTGAGGCCAAGCGTTGTCTGGTGTTATATCTTTCCAAGTGTTGCCAAGGTCAGTGGATCTATAAATCCACCAACCACGTGCTTTTCCTTCGTATACACTTCCAGGATCACCTATTTTCTCGTAGTTAAATGCTGTAGCAATATATAGCTTCTTCCCAGCTGTCGCTACTGATAAGATTCTTCCAACTGCAGGATCAGGTAGTTCTATGCGTTCCCAAAAATCACCTTTGAGACGATGCAGTCCATTGTCAGTTGCCGCAAAAAGGACGTTCTGAAATGCAATTAGTGAGATCGGATTTCCCAACAATCCATCGTTCAATTCCTTCCATGTTTTACCTTTATCTTCAGACCGTAAAATCCCGGATCCAAAGGCGACATAAAAAGCGTCTTCAGTGAGTAAAATGAAATTTGTTCCGTATCGTTCTTTCCATGAGTAGATGAGATCCCAAGTTTTTCCATCATCCTTTGAAGCAAATAATTCGTTAGCAGGTAAAATGTAGAGTGTATCTTCCCACTTCGCAATTGGAAAGGATGGTCCCCAGGCAGTTGGCAATGTTTTAATGTCACAGATATATTGCCATCCTTTTCCATCAGCAGGTAGTTTGTAAATGTGCATTTCGCTGCCCAGTGCGTAAAGTTCTCCTTCAGGGGTAGCATGTAAAGTTACCACTTGACTACCCTTGATGGGTGTGGCAGGAACCCATTGCTGCTTGGTTGAGGAGTCATCCACACCATCATGCTGTGATGCAGCAAATGAGACATTTTCCGGTCTCAATCCAAAACTTTCATTTTCACTTAATGCCTGTACAGCACCAATCTGATTTCGTTCATCCTGCTCTAATTCAAGATTTAGCACAAGTGCTGAATCGACAAATTCTACAGTCCTTTCAGTTTGTGCATCATAATTATAAGGTTGTTGAAAACGTGCAAAATACTGGCTACCAATACCAAGCATTAAAGCAATTATCACTGCAGTTGATGCAGCAACTATCCATGGAATTTTCGGTTTGCTGCCAGAAGCCGCTGGTTTCAGACGCGAAACTTGCTGCATTATGTTCTCTGTCAAGTTCGGGGTAAATTTGAAATGTTCAAGAGCTTCTCTAATCATTGTTTCCTCCTTTCGCAATCGTTGCAGTGCTCTACGCAGACGACTCCGAATTGTATTTGCTGAAACACCTAAAAATGCACCAATTTCTGAACTTGACATCTCACTGAAGTAATGTAAGGTGATAACTGTGCGTTCACTCTCAGGCAGTTTAGCAAGGAGTTTTTTGACAACCTCACGTTGTTCTTCTTCAAATACCCGTTGGTTTTCATTAACGACAAACTGTGAATAGGTTGCTTCTTCATCCTGTTCGTTACTTGTTTCATCTAAAGGAGCAAACGGTAAACGCTTTTTACGATGCCATGCAACACATCGCCGTGAAGCAATTACGTATAACCAACTGGCAAAACTCTGAGGCTTCTTCAATGATCCTAATTCGTTATACGCTTTCAAAAAAATATCTTGTGTTATCTCTTCAGCGATATGAAAATCCCCTATTTTTCGCCAAATTAATGCCTGAACTGCTCTTTGATACCTTTCCACAAGTTGTGCAAAGGCTGTGTCGTCACCATCAAGTGTGAGACGAATAAGTTCAATATCACTGTTTTTCATGTTTGCCTCCATACTACGTATAGTGACGCGAATTAGAGGTAAAACTGGTGCATAATTCTCAGAATGAAGCAGCTTACGAAAAAGAAATATTGTGCCTAAATGAATGGCAAACGGGTATTATTGTTAAATGGAGATTGGATTTGTTGTCGTCTGACTGAATTGATACTACTGCTTAGTCAAGTGCTAATTGATGGACTTGAAAGGGTCGGGATTCGGAGTTCCCTCCTACCAAAAGCAACCCATCGGTAGGAGCGATCTCCGAATCGCGACTTACAATAATATGTTGACAAAGCACTACTCTACCACACGCATATCCCATAGACTGATCGTTCCATCATCACCACCAATGACGAGAACTTTACCATCTGATATAAAGGTCAACCCTATTGTTTGGTTTCGATTGCCTTGAAAGGATCCTAACAACTCACCTGACTTCACATCAATAAGACTGATCTTACCAATAGAATCAGCAGCGACCAGTGTTTTCATATCAGGTGTGAAGGTAGCATTTACAATGATCGGACCCAGTACTTTACGTGATTCCAATTGTCTACCTGTCTCAACATCCCAAAGATAGATGTCCTGTGTGCGTCCTGCTACGATGAGTGTTTTGCTATCAGCACTGAAATTGATGCTTGAAACTACACGCCAGGTATCTTTAAAATTGTGCTTAAAGACACCTGTCTCAATGTCCAATATCCGAACAGATCTATATCTGCTACTAAAGGCGATCATTCTGCCATTGGGACTATAGGTGAGGTGTGTTATATTAGCATCATCTGTGTTGAAGGATTGTCTCAACTCACCGTTCTGCGTGTTCCAAAGACGTATTTTGCGATCTACACTCGCGGTTGCGATTGTGTTACCATCTGGACTGAAAGTGATCTGTTCAACAAGTGCTCCGGTTCTTTCAAAAATGGATATCATATCTTCGGTTTCAACATCCCATGTGAAGACATTGTCCGATCGTGTGGTTGCTATCATACTACCGAGTGGATGTATCGCTATATTCTTGACATCGCTGATTGTGTCTGTATTGAAAACCTTTATGTTTATACCCGTTGAGGTATACCACAGACCGATGACCTTGTCATTCGTGAGTGCGGCAATTGTCTTACCATCACCACTAATCGCGTATCCGTTGAGTACTCCTACATGACTGTGCTCAATATGCAGTTCTCTACCAGCAGCGATGCTCCATATCCGAAGGGATCCGTCTGTGCTGCCGCTGGCAATTGTTCGGAAGTCTGAACTGAAGGAGAGTGCAGTAATTTTACGCTTGTGTCCTATAAGAGCTTTGATCGGACGACCCGTGTCTGTTTCCCACAGATGAATAGTGCCATCAACACAACCACCAGCGATGATGCTACCGTCAGGACTAAAAGCGATTTTGTTGACCGCTCTCATTTCTCCTTTCAGTACGAGGGACAGATTTCCGTTGTTTGTATTCCAAATATGGATGTTTCCATTTTCACTGCCACTCGCAACAGTGTTTCCGTCTGGACTAAAGAGAACACAATTCACTTCACCTCTGTGCACATTGAATTTTTGTTGTGTCTGTTTCGTTTTTATCTCAGTTATCACGACGTTTCCAAGGATATCACTACTTGCGAATATAGGTTTATTAGGGTGTATATCAACTGTCTTGTATAGTCTTTGGTCCGGTGGCTTCATTTCCAAAGACGTCAGCACCTCCTGTTTTTTGATCATTATAGTTGTGATGGCACCACGGCCATCTAAAGCAATGATAGTCTTTCCAGTCTGATCGATTGCAATCACTAAGGGAACAATATGCGAACCCCTTGCATCCGTTACTATCCTATTGTTTGTCAGTGTTTTTGCATCCCAAGTATTAATTTCACCATCAACATCTAAACTTACGAGTGTGTTCCCATCGGAGGTCATGTCAAGGTCAGTGACGTCATCTGAATGTTTGGTCGGCAATATGTTGGCTTTATAAGTTTGTGTGTTGTATATCCAGATCCCGTTTGATGTAGCAACTGCAAGTTGTTCCCCATCTGCGACGTAGACTATATCGTTGATTGTCCCTCTACCGATCTGAGTGATTAACCCATCAGGACTATTCTGTTGAGCATCGCTGTACGTTGATATGAGAAGGAGAATGGTGATTAAGAGTGCCAGAGTCTGTATTGATGTTTTCATGGTTCAGAGTCTTGTTGATTATTTAGGTATATTATACATTAAATCTCAATTATCTGAACCAAGTTTTTTTCATACGTGACTAAATGGTTGACACCTAATACTCAAGATGCGCTTATCTATTCAAGAACATAGTGGAGCATACCACGCTGCATTGTGCCAACATACACAATATTCCCATCTACTGCAAGAGAAGTAACTTTTTCAGGTGATTCTGATACAACCTGTTCCCAAGTGCCATTCACCAAGAGATAAACACCAGTTTTATCAGTCATTCCAAACAGTCTTCTACCATCAACAGCCAAGTATTCCATCACGAGATCTGTTCCATCTGCATCAGTGATTGCATGCCACTGTGTTCCATTATGTGAAACAGTAACGCCAGCATCTGTTGCTACGTATATTTTGGACCCCTCTATATTGGAATGTACGAACTTTATATCCTTGAACGCAATAACCGGATGTGGCAATCTATCTGTGATATCTGTCCAATTATCTCCTCTATCATAAGATACAAGCAGATGTCCATCACGTTTACCAACGTAGATAGTATCATCTGAAACAGCAAGTTTGAGATTATACATAACCCTAAATCTTTCCAGTCCCCGTCCCTTTGGCACGCCAGCGGGAGTTAAACCAGCAGGTAAATACTTACCATCAGGCGTCCTGATAGTAAGACCAATCGTCTCTTCCACACCTGTATCATACAATTCTCTTTCACCTTGTGTCCATCGGAAGAGCTTGAAGTTGTATTCTAAGTAGAACGTATCACCACTTACCGCAAATGCACCGTTTAAGCCTCTCTCTATGAGATTACGTTGAACCATAATAATCTGACCTTGAAAACCTCTTTGTCCCAAATCTGCTAATTCTCCTTGTGTCAAATCTACTAATTCCATGAAAAACTGTGTTGCACCTTTGTAGTCCTTTTGAAGTTCCTCAACCGTAGAAACATTGTGCGATATTGAGTGGGAGTGTAAGTATGGAAAACCTTTAATCTCAATCAGCGAGTTACCATCTTTGGATACCTTATACATCTTAACTTGCGTTTCAATGTCATGACCACTACCACCTTTAGCATAAAGTCCATCATCAGCTTCTACTATGCTTAGAATCTCCGGTTGGTCCTCCCTGAAGGTGTCTGTCATTGGTACTTCCTTTTCAACAGAATTCCAAGATTTGCCTCTGTCTGTAGTCTTGACAAGTGATCGCCAAGACTTAGCATAGACTGCTGAACGTGCTTCTTGCGCATTCTCAATTTCCTCATATACGATTAAATTATCTATTATATTCCTTGAACCCGTCCTTTTAGTAGGAATATTAACACTATCCCATGATTTGCCACCATCTTTGGAACGTTGAAATCCATCACCACTACCAATTAGAATAGTGTGGTCGTTTAGCACTACAGCAGGCGAGGAGTAGGAATCCATGGTAGGTGAAGCATTGGGTTTCACTGGCGGCAGCCAAGATTCTCCTCCATCAGTTGACATTACCATACCCTTCTCCATTAGCAGGATGTTCTCTCCAGCAGCAATAAGTGTCAGATCTGGGTACCAGCCTTTAATGGGCCAAGCGTTTGTGGGTGTTATATCTTTCCACGTATCCCCCAAATCAGTTGAGCGCAAAATCCACCATGTTCGTTGCCGTCCCTCTGATGCTGCCTGGGGATCAATGTCACCTAATTTTGCCATAACATATAATCGGTTTTTTGCAGCAGCGACTGAAGCAATATAGACAGTTTCAGGAATTGGTAACGCTAACTTATGCCAGCTGCCAGTCTTACTTCGATAGAAATCTGTACTTGATATGACAAATACTGTATCTTGTAAAACTGTTATAGATCTGGGAACATCTGAAAATTCATCACTTATATCCTTCCATGTTTTTCCTTGATCCTCAGAACGGAAAGTACCTTCCTGAAAGACCGTATAGAAAGCCTGCTCTGTTAGCACCAATTCACTCGGATACCAATCCTTTGCTTCTTCCCATGTATGAAACAAATCCCAGGTCTTACCATCATCTTTTGAAGCATAGAGTTTGTTCTTCAGCACAATATAGAGGGTATCGTTCCACATCGCCATAGGTGTGTCACCATCCCAAAAATCAACACCTAATGAGTACATATCAATAATGTGTTCCCATTTTTCTTCAATCCCTTGCAATTTATAAAGATGTCCACGCGTTGTGAAAGTAAAAAGTTCACCTTCTGGTGTCGCAAGAAATTCGCTTGGATAAACGAATGATGGTTTTTCATATTCAACCCACTCTCTCTTAGGTACTGAAAGGGTTTCGCCATCTGTTTCCCCATCAGCCAACAACACTTCATCAGGATTCTGTCCGCTGTTATCATTTTCTCCATCGGCATTAGCATTTCCAAACCGATTCTGTTCATTCGGTTGTGTGTCAAGATTTAGAACTATATGCGTATCAACAAGCTCAACCATCATCTCTGACTGTGCATCAAAACTATACGGCTTCTGAAAATAGGCTAAGTACTGACTCCCTATTCCGAGCATTATCATAATCAATACAATGCTTGAAGCTGCAACTGCCCACGGGATGAGTGGTTTGCTGACAATGGGTGCAGCAGGCTTAAGCTGGGAGACCTCTTTCAAGATATTGTCGGTTAGGTTTGGTGAAATTTGAAAATGTTCAAGTGCTTCTCTAATCATGTGTTCCTCCTTCTGTAAACGGTTTCGCGCGCGTTGAAGTCGGCTTTTGATTGTTCCTGCAGACACGCCTATAAACTTGCTAATCTCTTCAACTGTCATCTCACCGAGGTAGTGAAGTGTCATTACCGTGCGTTCACTCTCTTTAAGTTTTGCCAGTAGTTTTTTAACAACTTCTCGGTGTGCATCAGCAGCAGTTCTTGCGCGTTCTTCTACTACATGTTGTGAGTATAGATCATTCTCTTCCATCATAGTTTCTTCGTCTTCCAACGGTTGCGTCTGTATCCGTTTTTTACGGTGCCATGTCGCACATAAATTCGCCGTTATTACATAGAGC
The DNA here is from genome assembly GCA_965205065.1 of Candidatus Poribacteria bacterium. Lineage (GTDB taxonomy): Bacteria > Poribacteria > WGA-4E > WGA-4E > WGA-3G > MSPOR6. Next base: position 3,117,332 of record CBDBFT010000001.1, read on the forward strand.
CACCCAGAAAACAGATTCGGATCCTTTAGCGTGTGCAGTTCTTGGAAGACTTTAAGGAAAGCATCCTGTGTAATCTCCTCAGCAATTTGGAAATCGCCAATTTTCCGCCATGCAAGCGCGTGAACCTGTTTCTTGTAGCGATCCACAAGTGCTTCATAAGCTGATTCATCGTCAGCGAGAATCTTTCTGATAAGTTCCGTATCTGTGCTACGCATAGAGTCACTCCAAAATCAATTAGGATGAACTATCCTATCATAGCATAATGACGCAACTTATGCACAAAACGGTTGCATAATTCTGCACATCTTGTAGCACATTCTGTTAGATTGTGTGTTTTTGTAGCACATTCTGTTAGATTGTGTGTTTTTGTAGCACATTCTGTTAGATTGTGTGTTTTTGTAGCACATTCTGTTAGATTGTGCATCCCAAAATTAATCTACAAGATTGTAATGCATCACACCATCATTCCGTGTACCAACATATATGATATTACCATCTACAGCGAGTGAGGTTAAATTATCAGGGAACTTAGAGACAATCTGATTCCAAGTACCGTCTTCTAAGCGATAGATGCCGGTGTCTTTGGTAACACCGTATAATACAGAACCATCAATAGCTAAATGTTCCATAACCAGGTTTGTACCTGCTGCATCCGTAACGGTATTCCAACTTCTCCCATCATCAGTTTTTATGATACCCGCGTCGCTTGCGATGTATGCAGTCGATCCATCAATCGTAATCTCTTTGAATGTCTTTACAGGAAATGGCAGTGCTGCTGTAATATCTGTCCATTTGTTGCCATTATCAAAGGAGACAACAAGATGTCCATCACGTTTACCAACGTACACTGTCTCACCCGATACACCAAGTTTGAGATCCTTGAATGCTATTTCGTAGGTCAATTCGGTCGTTTCTTCAATTCCGACTGGTTCCCATCTTCTTTGTCCTTTTTTCCAACGGAAGAGTTTATAGTTGTACTCCAAGAAAAAGGTATCACGACTGACCGCAAACGGACCCGTACGGAACGCTAATTGCATGTAGACATCCGGTTGCCGAGGATCCGATTCTGCCATCTGTCTAAAGAACTCAATAGCACCAGAAGCGACCTCTTGTAGTTCTTGTGCATCAGGTTTTTCCGACTTCTGTAATGATTGCATCCTTAAATCTGTCCATTTGCGATATAATGCACTTAAGTCAAATCTTGGCACTCCTTTAATCGGCGTCAGAGTAACACCATCTTCTGTAGAAATGCGATATATACCGATTTCACCATGCCCAAATTGAGATCCACCTTTAGCATAGACCACGCCATCTGATTTGACAATATGTGAAATGTCAGGCCGTTCTTCTCTTTCAGGATTTTCCATGCGTATTTCCTCTTTTACTTTATGCCACGTCTTTCCTTGATTGTTAGTGCTATTCAATTTTTCACCCGATCTTGCATAAAGAATCGTTGCAGTATTCATTGCACTACTTTCGCGCCTAAAAGTAAGAAGTTCATCAATCCTGCTGTCCCCACTGATATTTATTTTGCTCCATGTCTTTCCCTCATCAGTAGAGCGATGTAAACCGTCATCATGACTATTGATATAGAACGTACTGCCTTTTACAATAGCAGCGACATCTACATCACCACTCATCGTAGGTGTAGACCCTGGTGGCTGTACAGGTTGCCAAGTATCTCCCCTATCAGTAGAGCGAACCATACCTTTCTCCATTACTAAAACAGTATCCCCTGCAGCAACAAGCTTAACATGTGGGGGGAAACCCTTTAGAGACCAAGCGTTTGTTGGGGTTATATCTGTCCAAGAGTTACCTCTATCTGTTGATCTGAATATCCACCAAGAACGCTGCAGTCCTCGGAATTGCAAACGAGGATCAGACACCTCACCACTTAATTCTGCTGCGACATATAACGTGTCATTGCCTACGGCTACTGAACGTATCAGCCCAACATTTTCGGGTAAATCAACCCGTATCCACGCATCCGTCTTTAGACGATAGAGTCCAGTGCCTGTTCCGACGAATATAACGTCTTGTGTTTCAACGATAGATCTGATTTCATCTGATTGTGTGTTAAGTGGGAACCCGCTGTTTAGATCTTCCCACGTCTCTCCTTCGTCTTTCGACCTTACAATTCCATTCATGAAAGCGATATAGAAAGCTGACTCTGTTATTAACCATTCCTTTGCATCATCGTAGTTTTCCCATGTATGACGCAATGTCCATGTCTTACCATCATCTGTCGAAACAAAAAGTTCGTCAAAGGGAACAAAGTAAAGTGTGTTCTTCCATTTTGCAATGGGTGAGTAACCACCAAAACTTGTGTTCAAGTTGCTAATGTCAAAGAGATGTTGCCAACTGCTGCCATCCTCAGTCAATTTGAAGATACTTGGATTAGGTCCACCCATAACGTAGAGTTCACCATCAGAAGTTGAAAACATACTATGCACGCTACTGCCTTCTAATGGTTCAGTCTTAGTCCATGACTGTTTAGTTTCAGACGTGTTTTCTTCATTCGCCCGTGCAGAAAGTGAAGAACCTTCATCAAGTTTTTGTCCACTGTTTTCATTTTCTCTGGGTTCTCTTATACGACCTATCTGATTTTTCAAATCTGGTTCTTTCTCAAGATTCTGGACGACAGGTGCGTTAACGAGTTCAACTGACATTTCTGCTTGAGAATCTATGTTATAAGGTTTCTGAAACTGTGAAAAGAATTGACTCCCTATCCCAAGCATTATCATAATCAATACTGCACTTGTTGCTGCAGCGATCCACGGGATAAGCGGTTTGCTGCCAGATGGTGTTGTAGGATTTATCCGTGAAATCTCCTGCATGATATCCTGCGTGAGAGTCGGTGTGATTTGGAAGTTCTCTAAAGCTTCTCTGACCATGTTTTCCTCCTTTTTTAAAAACTGTCTCGCGCGATAGAGTCTATTCTTTATCGCGCTAACCGAGACACCTAAAAACCTGCTTATCTCTTCATACGTCATTCCCCCGAGGTAGTATAGGGTTATGACCGTTCGGTCACCTTCCTGCAACTTATCAAGCAGCTTCTTCACGACTTCGTGTCGTGCTTCTGCCGTTGTACGTTCCTTTTCCTGAATGACATAGTTGGAATATGTGTCATTCTCCATCTCAGAACTGCTTGTATCATCCAGCGACTGTGTCTGTAGCCGTTTCTTGCGCAGCCAAGCTTTGCAATTGTTTGTTGTTGTTACATATAGCCAGCTCTTAAAAGAGTGTGGTTTCTTGAGTGATGACAGATTTTTGTATGCCTTCAGGAATGTATCCTGCGTTATTTCCTCTGCGATATGGAAATCTCCAATTTTTCGCCACGCAAGCGCATGGACAGACTTCTTATACTTATCCATGAGTGTGGAGAAAGCAGAATCATCACCGTCAATCACACGTTGAATGAGTTCAGCATCAGGATTATTCATCGGAAACCTCGGTTTAGGGAAATACATTAATTCATATCAACATATAGTGACGCGACTTGAGTCAAAAAAGTCTCATAATTTTGAGAATAAAGGTAGAGAATCTTCTTTACAAGTATATCATGTAAGGTATCAGGTTTTTGCGGAATTAATTTTAATGTTTCGATCATATACTTCAATCCTCGGTAGTGTGCCTTAGTCAAGTTTGTTTTGAGGATACGGTAGGTACCGTCTTGTGATGTCCAACGAGAGAATTTTAACATTGTCCCTTGTCTTGCCATCGTAAGATGTGCAAATACAATGTGCGATAACTGGTGTATAAGCGTTGTAGACAAATATGGAATAAAAACCTTAAACAGTGATATAATTCATTGCATAGGCGATTGTCCTTTCAAAGTTATTTGGAATACTCTCTAAAACTTTATGGACATTTGCCCAATATATCCAACAATTTTGACGAAGGTATTGCTTGATCAGGAAAGTGTTTATATCTTAGCAGGCGACGAAGTCGTCATTAGAAAAAACGGAAAATGCACTTATGGTCTATCGCGCTTTTTTTCCTCATTGTATGGAAAAAGCATTCCCAGATTATCGTTTTTAGCCATATCCTTAATCGATATCTCTAAACGGCATTCCTATCCGATGGCTATTGAGCAAATCGTTCGGTGTGAAAAAACCCCAGAACCTGATAGTTCTCCGACTGAACCCTTAGACGACACGAAGAAAACAAAACCTAAACCCGGGCGTCCTAAAGGGAGCCGAAATAAGAACAAAAAAGAGGTCGTTCTCAGTGATACTTTGAAACAACTTCAAACGATACTCAATCAGGTGTTACAAGTAATCAATAACTTGATACCTGTCCGTTATTTGGTCCTGGATGGATATTTTGGGAACAATAACGCTCTACAAATGGTAGAACAATGTGGACTCCATCTTATTTCAAAACTACGCACAGATGCTGCGTTGCATTTACCACCGACGACACCGAATAAGGGACAACGCGGACGGCCCGCAATCTATGGAGAACGCTTCAATCCACGACAGATTGACGCAAAATATTGTGTTTCTACACAGATAGATGGTAATCTAAAAACCGAAATATATCAAATGGAACTACGCCACAAAAAGTTCCCAGACCCGTTGAACGTCGTTTGTATTCTAAAGACGAACCTGACCACAAAACAGCAAGTACACGTCTTATTGTTCTGTTCTGATTTAGAACTTGACGCAGAAAAACTGATAGATTATTATTCGCTTCGTTTTCAAATTGAGTTCAACTTCCGAGGCGCAAAACAACATTGGGGTATGCAAGATTTCATGAATGTAAACAAGACCCCTATAAACAATGCAGTGAACTTGTCAATGTTTATGACAAATGTAAGTGCTAAACTCATGAAAGACTATAAGTGTCAGATACCCGATTATAGTGTCATAGATCTTAAATCGCACTACCGAGGTTTGAAGTATATGATCGAAACATTAAAAATACTTCCGCAAAAACCTGAAGATATTGTTATTGAACAAATTATTAGACACCTAAGTTCTATCGGTGCTATTCACAACACGCAAGCCAATCTAAATCCAGGATAATTGGCGAAGGTATTGGATCAAGCAAGTGTGTGCGAAAAAACGTCCAGCACAATGTTGTCCAAGGAAGAACAGTGTTGAAAAAGCGTTGTATTGTGCGGTAGCTACCTCCTTTAGATGTCCAACGAGAGATATTCAACATTGTCACTCGTCCTGTCATCGCAAGTTGTGCAAATACAACTTGACATAACTGACGGATCGTCGTTTTTGAAATACATGGATTAAGAACTGAAAAAAGTGCTATAATTTCTAACATGGGCTTTGTCCTTTCAAAGTTAAGTAAATATAGTTCTATAACTTTAGGACATTTGCCCAATTTATTCAACTATTTTTGGCGAAGGTATTGGTTTTAACAACGGCTTTCAAATTGTATATACAAATGAGAATGGGTATGTTTCTGCATCATCCACCCCCAATGCTGTTAGTTGGTACCGAAATCAAGTATGGTCTTTTAGTGATAATCATAACCTGCCCCCATGGGAAACCACTTCCTCCTACATTAGCCTTAGCGACGATCTTGGATGGAATGAAATTAGTTCGGGTGGAGGTACTACGGGATTTCCTTGGGCAGGATACGAAATACATGAAAGAGAAAAAGGAGAAACCAAGGTAACAGGTTCAACCGAGGTAACGGGTTATAAACAGCATACCGAGTCTGATGGCACGAAATACATCTGTCCGATGTATTACAAAAGAGGCACCTGGGTTTATTGGCCTGATAAAGATCCTCAGATAGACGTAAAGTTTGCATATAAATACCAATTCGGGGCTCCAGAATTTCATGAGGATGCACCAGATACACTTAGACGAAAAGTATTAAAGGGTGACTTTAAGGGAACTTGGCACAGTTGCATAGAGTTGAATTAGAACTAAGAGTTTCAACCTTTTCAAGCAATGGGGAGAGACGTATATATCTCTTCCCATTACATCTTCCTAATACCACAAAGGCAAGGAGGTACCACATGAAACGGTCCGTAGAAACTTGAATAGGTGCTGTTTTAATCGTTGGATTGAGTGTTTTGTCTTTTTCTGCTTTCTCGGAAAGTTATCACTATGATTTTGATGATTTGAAACAAGATAACTGGGAACTATGGGATAACAACTCTGTGTGGCAAGTTAAAGATGGGTTTTTAAGGGCAACAATACAACCGAATGACATTATTACTAATGCTGGATTGTTCCAATTTAAGGGTATTCCAGGCAGCTACAAAACCTTTGAATTTTTTATTGAGGACATTTTAATTCAGAGACAAGAAAAAAAACCGGGGGACGAATCTTTCACGATTACCGTTAAAGATCTGGGTTCAAAAAGTGCGGGTTTTGGTGTAGCCATTGGACGGAGATTTCCCGAAGTGGACGAAACATACACGTTTTTTTATGTGTTCTACACTTATGGTATAGTGGCAAGGACTTACGAGTGGTTTAATGCGCAGCTGTGGTTTGAAAAGGAACCGCGCCATCCTGACGTTTTGCAGCGGGATATAAGGGAGTTGGAATCCATGCAAATTCGTTTTAATAAGGGACACTTTCAGTGGTATGCGGATGGTGAAAAACGTGCTGAGTTTGAAGATCCCGATTTTTCGTCTATTGAGATCATTGGGTTTTTAATACAATCAAATGGAATTCAGTTTGGGAGTGGATGGGTGGATTCGTTTACGATTTCGGGTTCAGGACTTGCCGTTTCCTCGCAAGCAAAGTTAGCAACAACGTGGGGACAGCTCAAGCAGTATCAGTAGTTATGCAAAGTCCAGGCTATACATAGTGAGAAAATGCAAACCTTATGTACAACACTATCCTTTTTTGTGTCGCTCTGTTCCTACTATGCTTCGGTAGTCCTATTGGAATCTGCCAATCTCAAAATATTGGCACAATTCTGGGACAGGTAACAGATGACGAAAACAACCCACTATCTGAATATACTATCTCAGCAGCTTCACAAACAGACAACATCACTTATGCAGATAGAACCGATTCTGGTGGACAGTTTGCATTGACAAACCTTCCTACTGGCACTTGGGATGTCCACGTCCGACACCTCAGCACGCTATTAACACAACGCGAAGTAACCGTAACCGAAGTCAAAGCAGACTTTGTGATTGAAGGTACAGGCGTTATTTCTGGATTTCTGCTTGATTCCGTTACCAAACTTCCGTTGTCGATTTCGGGTAAATTCCAAGTTGGACTTCTTCATTCTGACGATAGATGGGTAAAAAGCACTACCCAAGGTGAAGTGTCTAACGGATATTTTGAGGTCAAAAAACTATTATCTGGACGCTACGTTATCATTGATGCTTTTGACGGTTATGTTTTTGCGCTATCAAATTCACAGAAGGTGACAGTCTATCCTGATAGCAATATCGGTGGTGTAGAGGTGTTTTTGAAACCGGGGGCATCTCTTACTGGCAGTTTCGTTGATGCTGAAAATGGGAACCCTATCTCTGGCGTTAGTGTCAACGCAACATCTGTAGTGAAGGACACTGTCTATCCCGAAAGTTCGTTTACATACTCTACAGAAACAGACACATACGGAGAATTCCGTCTTACAGTCCCAAATGATTCAGATACCTATTACGCCTTTAAGGTAATAGCATCACATCCTCAGTATCAAACAAACCAATGGCGATGGGATATGTCTCCTGCAAAAAATGATTACGATTTAGGTGAACTTTCACTGAAACCTTTTCTGTCGCTACAGGGTAAAGTTTCCAAATCAAGATCAGATTACGCAGTTGATGGCCTCAAAGTACAGATAAAGATGCCCTACAGTCCCAGCGACTTCTTCCGCGCTGGCGCACAACCTGAACACACTGTCCAAACCGATGCAGAAGGTAATTTCCTGTTCTCAGAACTACATCCGATTGAATACAGTTTGACAATCACACGCAATGATGTGATCATTGCATATTTAGAGTCGGTCAACCCACAAAACAAAAAACCGCTAAAAATCCATTTGCCGAAGCTCAAAAAGTTGCACGGCAAGGTCGTTGATGAAAAGCAGAATCCTATTGCAGATGTGAATCTTTACGCAGCACGCCGCAGCGAAAACCGGTACGGACACCGTGCTTCCTTAGCAACAACCCAAACGGATGCAAACGGTACTTTTCAAATGCAGGTATTAGAGACGAAGCCACATCTTCTGTCCGTTAACGTGTCTAAAAAAGGGTATCTTTCAAGGGTATACCGAAACGTAGAAATCGGAAAAGATCCATTGATTGTTCCGCTTGAAAAAGGATATGCTATTACAGGTCGTGTTGTTCTCCCGCGGGATGTTCCAATTGATGGGTATTATGAAGTAAAAGTGTTTCCCGATAAAACTGAAATGAAACCAACGTTAAATCCTTTAGGGTTGAATAGACCGATCTTGTCAACCCGTTTTCCCATAACACAACCAACTTTCATGTTAAACGGTCTTTTAGAGGAGATGTATATGCTCTATATTACTGGGCATGGCATCGCTGCAACACAAATTAACACTAAAGCTGCTAAAAACGGTAAAGAGGTGTTCATCGCAGCAGACAGACCAACGGTTGCGTTAACAGGACAAGTGTTTTGGTCAGACACAGGTGAACCTATGAAAAATGCCTTAATATCACGTTCATGGTATCCGTGGGAATTGATCCAATATGATATGTCATTAACTTTAACGTGAGTTTGATAATTAAATACAATATTCATTGTAGGTCGGGTTTCGTTCCTCTACCCATAGGTGTCAACTTAAGAAAGATTAACGTTGTTTTTATACGATTAAAAGTGTTGCAAAAATTAAACACCTCTTGCATAATATAGAGTAAAGTTATTTTTATCTTATAAACTTATCAAGAGGTGTTCCAATGTTCATAATAACACAAGTTTCTAACATCATGCAAGAACTTTTCAACCCTTCAGTCGATCAAATAGTTCGGGAGTTAGGGATTATCCAAAGAATCCGAAAACTCCCGTTTGCCCGCTTCATTCAGACACTTGTATGTGGGTGGTTCGAAAAACCAGATGCGAGTTATGCTGATCTTGCTAATACAGCACAAGATTTGGGTATTGATATTTCTCGACAAGCGATTGCAAAACGGATGACCCCTGAGACAGCTAAAATACTCAAGGCAACACTTGAAGTAGCAGCAACTCAAGTCCTGACTGCGAGGAAGCAATATCTTCCGATGTTGGATCAGTTCACTGGTGTATATGTACAAGACAGCACTTGGATTGCCCTGCCAGATGAACTTCACACAATACATGAAGCACCACGCAATAAGGGCAAACAACCCAAATCTGCCTTGAAACTCCAACTTTGCTTTGATGTTTTGACAGGCACTTTTCATCACTTTGATCTAACTGATGGGGTCATACCTGATAGTAAGGCTGCAGAACATTTTTCACCATTGCCTGAGGGAAGTTTGTGTTTAGCAGACCTCGGATACTTTTCATTGGATGCGTTTGAAAAAATGACACAAAAGGGTGTCTCTTGGATATCAAAACTCAAAGCCAGATGTAAGCTATTTGACGAACTTGAAGAACATCTTTGTTTGACAGAGCGTCTTACCTCAGAAACCTTAGACGTTATTGATTTTAACTGCTTCATCGGTGCTACTAAGAAACTGCCTATACGGCTTGTCGCATTACGACTTTCTGAAGAACAAGCAAACAGCCATCGCCGTGCCATCAGACGCGAAGCGGCGCGAAGAGGGGACACTCCATCAAAAGAACGCCTAAAACGCGCTGAGTGGTATGTTTTTATTACAAATGTTGATGCGACACAACTATCAGTAGAACAGATTGCAGCAACCACTCGCGTTCGATGGCAAGTTGAACTCATGTTTAAATGTTTCAAAAGTGTCGGAGAAGTAAACAAATCACGCAGAGAAAAACCATATGCTATTTTATGTGAGGTATATGCCAAACTTATAACACAACTCCTAAGACACTGGGTTATGATAGCAAGCGGTTGGCGATGTATACACCACAATATCATCAAAACAGCAGAACTCATTAATCTATACGCACGCAAAATTACAATCAGTTTGGGTAAATCCAAAACCGCACTACGAAAAACTCTTGAAGAAATAAAACAAACCTTACAAAAAAGTCAGAAGAGGATACAAAATCAAGGGAAAAACACAACTTTAGTACTTCTACAAGGAGTAGAAAATCCTTAAGTTGACACCTATGGGTTTCGTTCCTCTACCCGACCTACATGATTTGTCTTGACTATCCACATAGACACAATCAGAGGTTGACAATGCGGACGTTGTTAACGTATGTTGAACTTGCAAGACCTTTGAACGGTCTTATCGCCTTTATTTCCACTTGGTTAGGTGGTATATTCGCGATAGGCAGCACACTAAGTTCATTTTCAAATGTAAAATTACTGTATGTCTCTATTGCATCACTGTTACTACTCTCCGCAGGCAATACCATAAACGATTATTGTGATTACAACATTGACTGTCATAACAGACCAGATCGTCCACTCCCTTCAGGCAGAATTCGTAGAGGAAATGCGCTGATATTCGCCACAACTCTTATCGGACTCGGCATTGCACTTGGTGTGTTAGTTAATCTATATGCGGTTGTTGTAGCAGTATTGGTGTCAATACTTCTCGTCTGTTATGCTCTCATCCTAAAGCGTACACCCGTATTAGGGAATTTAGTTGTTGGTATGCTTACAAGTCTGACATTCATTTCTGGTGGCATAGCAATCGGTTCAGTACGAAGCACCATCATACCTGCTATTTTTGCCTTTCTATTTACAACCGCAAGGGAGATTGTCAAAGACCTTGAGGATACTGAAGGAGATAAGAGAGAAAACGTCAAGACACTTGCTAATCTCAACCCTCGTATGGCAATCATTATAGCATTAACTTTTATGTTTTCTGTAATCTTATGTAGTCCTATCCCCTATCTGTTCGGACTTTATTCGTGGCAATACTTGGTAACGATCTTACTTGGGGTTGACCTTGTGCTTATTTGCTTAGGAATTCATCTTGTGAAGAGTCACGCAAAAAACGAGTATGCAAGAATACAACGTTGGATGAAATGGGACATATTCGTAGGTTTAGGTGCAATCTATTTTGGCATCATATTTTAAACAGGACTGACGCTTCAATCAAAACTGCGTCTGCTCTGTCAAATACAAAAGGGAGTGACGATTCATTTCTCGTCGAAATAGATATTGAAAGACTACACTAAAGTGATAGAGTTCTTAAACAGCACAACACCAAACATGGAGGATGCGCTTCACTTTATAGGTGCCTCTCATATTTCATCCTATACAGACGAATTGTTTAAAACCTGCAAGGTATTTGTGTCAGGATGGAGACAGATTGACGGTGTAATGTTGATAAGACAGATGGATGGGCATGATTCTAACTGTCGCACCATTGTAAATGCCACAACCGAACGAAGTCTAAGGGAACTCCTACTCACTTTTCCAAGAAATTCAATTGCAACTTTCTTACTGACAAATGAATGGATTGAAAAGAGAATTCTTGATCTGTTTGAAGGTGAGAAGCTAAATGTAGGTTCAGAATTCTGTTTCGTTGGCACAAAAAAAGGAAGTACTACGGAAGCAGAACAGAAGACATTGACAAAAAAGAAAGATGCAATCACCAGCAATCTTGGTCATCTAACATCCTTAAAGGGTAGATTCGAGAATTCTCGGTTTCTTATTGAAGGGGAAATGATGGTAGAACGCGCTTTCTCCGACGGATTACCTATTGAAAACGTGCTGCATACAAACGAATTTGTTGCGTCTGCTGCAGGTAGAGATTTTTTGATGAAAGTTTTTGCCGAAAATATATCAATATATCTAACAAGAGATAGTCTCATGGGTTCACTAACAACCACTCGTCCGATTCCCACAATTATAGCATCCGTGCATCTAAATTATCCTACCTTCTTAGATAAGAGTGGACTTATGAATTTTCATTTCAGTCAAGACTGTATTCTGCTGATAATTGAAAACGTTCAGAATCCTGACAATCTTGGGATGACATTACGCACAGCTGATGCTGCAGGTGTTTCAGCAGTATTAATCAGTGGAGAAGGGGCAAATCCGTTTCATAAGAACTGTATTCGTGCATCGCGTGGTGCTGTTGGTAGGTTACCCATTTTCTATATTTCTTCAACGAAGTCAGCGATAGAGAAGCTCAAAGCAAACGGTTGGCATATCATTGGAGCAACAGCAAGGACAGAAAAGGAACTTTATACATCGGCAAATAAGAGACCGATTGCAGTTGTTGTTGGCAATGAGCATAGTGGCTTAACAGAGGAGACGCGAAACCATTGTACAGAATTAGTCAGTATACCCATGGCAACGGGTCAATCCTCATTAAATGTTGGTGTTGCTGCCGGGATTCTACTATATGAACTAAAACGCTAATGTTTTGTCAAGTGCTATTTTATAGGTCGGGTAGAGCGAAGCGAAACCCATGAGTCAACGATGTGAATGCGCGTAGGACATTCATCCACATCAACGCAGAATGCGCGTTTGGCATTCATCGGGTGTCAACTTAGGGAGATTTACGCTATAAGTCCCAGGCCGGTAGGTGCTCGGTATCAACATTTACTCCATCCGGACTGGTGTCACCGGCAGGTTTCATATACCATTCCACCCTTGAATATGGAGCATTCGTAACAAGTCCCATCTCGTATGTATCTCCACTATTTGCATAGTAACTTGAACCGTTGATTGGACGTAAACCCGGTTCAAGGGTGACCCTCACATCATAACTCATCTGCCTTGACGACGTATCTGAATACCAAACATACGCCATAATCTTGTAAGTACCGGTAGCATCTGAAATTTTCGTTGAAAAAATAAACAAATACAGAGATTAGTAAAATCAATATGTAACTTTAATAACTTTCTCATTTATTCTTCTCCTTTGATAGATTTAAATACTCGTAAGGGTTAATACCTTCAGAAAAATCAAGTACTTTGAGATGGGGTGGGATCTCATTTTCATAGCGGAATTTTGAGATGTCAAAAAAGTCCAAGGGATGGCACTTGAGACTAGAAATGTATTTTTTTCCTCTAAATTCTCCCCATCTGACATAAATGGTTCCACGAACAGTAGGATAAATCAATCCGGTGCTGTAAAGATACCCTATCCCATCAGGACGAATTCCCTCTTTCCACAATTTTACGCGGACTCGATCTAATAATTCACCCTCTGGAGAACCGTGATGTATGCTAAAAAGCTTTTGTTGAGGAAAATCAGATGGGATATCTGGATAAGGTCCAAAACCAAAAGGTGACAAGTGCATTTCCTTCCCCGCTTCAGAAACAATTTCGTTTAGTTGTATGTCCTTAGTCTGTGTCTTTTTGTTTTCTCCAGGTGTGCCTGTGACCATCTGTGTGGTTTCGGTATTAACATCCTTTTTTTGGTTTCTCTCTTTTTTCTGCTGTACTTCTTCTGCTTGCTGTCTATCAGGTGCAAGCGCATGCTGATACCGGAAGCAGCAACCGATTGACAATACTATTAGGAATAAACATACACCCAAAAACCATCTGTTTGTTAGTGTAAATCGAAACATCTCTTACCTTCCTTTTTTTATAAAGAGGAATTCATCTGGATAATGACTTTATGCATAATAGCAATTATACACAATCTTTAAAAAAGTCAAGCAAAAAAAAACACAGATCAGCAATATTCCGATATTTCCCAAAACAATCATTGAAAAAAACATGAAATCATGACATACTTAAATTACATAATTTATACTATGAGATGGACAGATGAAGGACTCCAGTCTATCCTTGAACTGAGATGTATGTATAGGAATAGCACTTGGAGAGAATATTGGTATCCAGACCCAGTAGGTGACTCGTCTCCAAAAACAATAGATGTCTCGTCTCCAGAAACAAGAACCGCATGATACTTTAGTGACAAAAGCTTTACACACCCCAAATACCATAAGAATTTGACAAATTCGTGAGATGGTGTTAAAATAATTTAGGTATGACATAAACTTGTGTGAGTTAAATGGCTGAAGGATCAAACACTTTTTAAACATTAAGGACCGGTTGCAATTGAGATCAAAGTGTATTCTAAGTTATCTAAAAACAGTAATTAAAGAAAAGGACGCAGGATACTTCATCTTGATTGATCCGGAAATGTGTGATGTAGAAAAGACTGCAAAACTCGCCACTACCATAGAGAACGCAGGGGCTGATGCGATTCTACTCGGCGGTAGTCTATTGACACAAGATTTGCATCCAATTGCCGCCGCAATCAAGGCAGAAACCGAACTACCTATTATCCTATTCCCAGGAGACTCAATGCATCTCACACCACACGCAGATGCTATTCTGTATATGAGCCTCATCAGTGGAAGAAACCCAAATTATCTCATCGGTGAACAGGTAAAAGCAGCACCATGGATTCAAAAATATGATTTAGAACCTATACCAACGGGGTACATGTTGATTGATGGCGGAAACAGAACTTCAGTAGAATTTATGAGTGGCACTGCTCCTATTCCAAGAGACAAACCTGATATCGCTGCACCCCATGCACTCGCAGCAGAATACCTCGGAATGCAAATGGTCTATTTAGAAGCAGGAAGTGGGGCAACACTACCTGTTCCAAACGAGATGATCTCTGCTGTGAAACAACAGATCACCATACCATTGATTGTGGGAGGCGGTATAACATCTCCTGAAATAGCAGCTCAAAAAGTCAAGGCTGGGGCAAATTTCATAGTCACGGGCAACATACTTGAGCAAACAGGTTCCCTTGATCTTATGAAACAATTTGCCATAGCAGTTCACGGTTAATCATGGCAAATGCCTTAACTGAATGAATGACCTTCAAGCATGTACAATCAGAAAACAATCAATTAGAATGAAAGGAAATACATTATGTCAGAAAATAAAGAGGTAGCTATTGAGATTGAAACTGAAAACGAAAAATCTGATGCTGAGACTTTCGCAACACAAGATGATTCTGACAATACTACCGAAATCGAGAATAAAAATGACGAACCTACCGTAGAGACATTACTGGCAGAAATTGAAGAACTCAAGGAATATCACAAAAAACAGATCGAGGAAGTGGCAGAATCAGAGAGAGCACAATACGAAACCGAACGTGAACTCCTGTTACGCACAGCTGCAGAAGTTGAAAATACAAAGAGACGGATCGAAAACGATGCTAAAAAACAGTTAAAATTTGCAAATAAGAATATCATAGAAGGTATTATTCCTGTATTGGATAGCCTTGAAGCAGCAATTAATAGCATTGATGGTAAGGTTGACACTGAAGAACATAACCCAGATATGGCTAACTTCAGTGAAGGTGTAGAATTAGTACATAAACAACTATTGGATGTTCTAAAATCACATGGACTTACACCAATAGATTTCGCAACCGGTTCATTTGATCCAAACAAGCATGAAGCTGTCTTCGCAACAGAATCAGATGAAGTTCCTGAAGGAAATATCATTGAAGAATTTAGACGAGGATATCTACTGCATGAACAGGTGATTCGTGCCGCACAAGTTGTTGTATCAAAGGGGAAGAAAAAAGGAGAACCCTCAGATGAAGTAACCGAAGAAATTATAATCGAAATTTCAAATGAGGATGAATGATTGAAACTCAAATAGGATAACACATGGAACAGAAGCGGGACTATTATGATGTTCTGAATGTCAGCAGAGATGCTGATGAGAACGACATTAAAAAAGCATATAGAAAATTAGCAGTAAAATATCATCCAGATAAAAACCAAGGTGATAAAGACGCCGAAGACAAATTTAAAGAAGCCACCGAAGCATACGATGTGTTGAGAACTCCAGAGAAACGGCAAAGATATGACCAATATGGACATGCCGGACTTGAAGGAACAGCATCCGGATACGGATTTGGCGCAAACCTTGACGATATATTGAGTGAAGTGTTTGGAGACGTTTTTGCCGGGTTTGGAAGAACAAGCAATAGACCCAAACGCGGACGCAATTTACAGTATAGTCTTGAACTGACCCTTGAAGAAGCATATCACGGAAAAGAAGAAACTATTGAAATACCACGAATTGAATCCTGTCCCGAATGTAACGGAAGCGGGGCAGAAAGAGGATCAACTATCGATACGTGTCCTCAGTGCTATGGAAGGGGACAAGTAACGCAATCACAAGGTTTCTTTACAATGTCCCGAACATGTCCACGATGTCAAGGAGTAGGAGAAATTATCAAGAACCCATGTAGAAACTGTAATGGACAAGGTAGAATAAAAGTCAAACGAGAACTAAAAATGAAAATAGATAAAGGCGTTGACGACGGTACTGAATACCTCTTGCGGGGTCAAGGGGAAGCAGGAACTTTAGGAGGACCCCCTGGAGACCTACTGGTTGTAATCCATATTAGACCACACCATACTTACACCAGAGAAGGAAATGATCTATATACCTCTGCAAGAATATCGTTTATTCAAGCAGCACTTGGAACGACCATTGAAGTTAGAAGCATTGAAGGTGTTCAGAAGTTAGATGTTCCCGCTGGAACACAATACGGAGACCAATTGCACATTAAAGGGAAGGGAATGCCAAGATATAGAAGTTCTTATTTCGGTGACCTTGTTGTTCAGATAGAGATAGAAACACCAAGAAAACTCACAGCACAACAGAGAACACTGTTAGAACATTTTGATGACCCTGAGTATAAACCTGACGGATCTGAGAACAGTAGTTTCTGGGAAAAATTCTTTGGCAATCAAGATGATAAATAGTCAATTCTTACTGAAAGATGAAATGGGTAAAGATTACAATCATAACATCTCATGAAGCCTCTGAAGCCGTGGCAAATCAATTATTTGAAATGCAGGCACTTGGTGTTGAGATAACTGAAGACAACAAAAATGATACACTACTAACCGCATATTTCCCGCTGGATGACAAAATCAATTCAAAAGTTAACACACTAAGAACCTTCCTGTCAAAACTACCGGCATGGGGAATCCAACCGAATCCAGCAAAAATTGAACTAAAAAGAATTGAATCAGAAAAATGGACAGAAGCGTGGAAGGCAAATTTCACACATCAAAAAGTAGGAGAAAAAATACACATCGTTCCAACATGGTATGAACAACATGTCAATGAATCAGACATCGTAATACGACTTGACCCTGGAATGGCATTTGGCACAGGATACCATCCAACAACGCAATTATCACTTCAAATGTTGGAGAAATCAATCAGACCGAATCATATTGTAGCAGATGTAGGAACTGGTTCCGGTATATTGGCAATTGCTGCTATCAAACTGGGCGCGAAACATGTTGACGCAATTGAAATTGACCCTACAGCAATACCAGTAGCAAGGACCAATTTCGTCAATAACAGTGTCGCAAAACAGGTCACATTACATGATGCAGATGGACTCCGAACTTTTCAGCGAAAATATGATCTTATAATCGCAAATATACTAACAAAAGCGATCATTCCGTTGATTCCATACTGCCGTGATAGATTATATCCGGATGGGAGAATAATCTTATCCGGTATTTTGAAATCAGAACAGTCAGACGTTCAAGAAACACTAAAAGAAAACGGTTTTGAATGCGTTTCTGTCACGCAGCAAGCAGAGGATGAACTCATCTGGCTTGGAATGTTAGCGAGACTCCTTTGCTAATCCATGACAAAGATTACATCTACCGAGATTGAGATGTGGCATAGTCGGAGATTTCTCATCACCCTTTAAATGACATTTCAGACACGCTGCATCTTCAGAAGATGCTCGATGCTCCTCAATATTTGATCGTGCAGGTGCTGCATTAAAAAAAAGAATTACCATTACAATCGCGAATATTAGACCAATAACGCAGACGATATACATTATCACTCTCGGGTTAGCTTGTTCGGTAGGCATGTGATATTTGAAATTCCTTAGTATAGTTGTTTGTTAAATATGTGCCATAGACATCCTAATCAAAGGGACAACCTATTCAAAGAATGGAAAAAGATTCGGTATATCCTCTTCTGTGAGTCGGGAACCGTATTCACAGGTTTCACCATAAAATCACATTTTATACTCTAAAACGGAAAACAAACGATGAATTCTTGGAAAATTGAAGTTTCATATAAACCTGAAATTACAGACTCTGTTGGCAATGAGATTCTTGAAGATATTGCCGATCTTGGCATAGAAGGTGTTGAGTCTGTCCGTACTGCAACAATATATTGGATTGAAGGAACACTTAATGCTGAACACATACACAGAATTGGCAGCGAACTCCTTGCTGATCCAATTACACAACGCTTTAATCTTACAAGCGACAATGACAACACAACCGATTGGACAGTAGAAGTCCAATTCAAACCCGGGGTTACTGATGCTGTTGGTGATAGTACTGTCAAGGGGATCAATGATATCGGTATTTCCCATGTCAACAATGTGCGAACAGGCAAGAAGTACTGGTTGAGCGGTAACCTAAATGAGCACATCATCAAAACTATCGCACAACGTCTTCTCATGAATGATGTGATCCAGACCTTTTCTTATGTAGAACCACACTGCTAAATCCTGTGCAATAAAAGTATCCTAAAACAGAGGTAATCCTTGCGCTTCAATATAGACTGAATAGAGTGACTGACTACCCGTCATAAACAGTCTGTTACGTTTTATGCCTCCGAAACATAGATTTGAACAGATCTCTGGAAGATGTATCTTTCCTATCAAGGTTCCATCTGGTGTGAAAATATGCACACCGTCATATCCATCTCCAACCCAACCAGCACTTGACCATAGATTACCATCAATATCACACCTGATACCATCCGCTATGCCTGGGGACATATCACAGAATACCTGTTTGTTCTCTAAATGTTCACTATCTACAACATCAAAAACATAGATATTTTTTGGATTCCCCTCTTTATGTATTGCACCCGTATCCACAACATATAACTTTTCATAACTGGGTGAAAAGCATATTCCATTCGGTTTGTCAAGCGCATCAGTAACAACAGTTGCTGCTTTAGTTTCTGGATTCAGACGATATACTGCAGTAGGTAATTCAAAATCTGCAATGTGTCCTTCGTAATTGAGCATAATACCGTAACCTGGATCAGTAAACCAAATATGTCCATCTAAATGAACAGCGATATCATTTGGCGCATTGAGACGTTTACCATCATAATTATCCATCAACACAGAAATCGTTCCATCATATTCAGTTCGAGTTACGCGTCGTGTGCCGTGTTCACAACTGATAAGTCTTCCTTGTCGGTCTCGTGTATGTCCGTTACTATAGTTGGACGGTTGACGATATACACTGACCTTTCCAGACGATTCTTCCCATTTCAGTATCCTATTATTAGGTATGTCGCTCCAAAGTAGATATCCACCATCTCCAAACCATACAGGACCTTCTGACCAGCGGGCACCAGTCCATAAGCGTTCCACCACTGCGTTACCTATTTTATATTTTGCAAATCGTGAATCCATCACCTCAATAGCAGGATCAGGGTAACGGGTTATAGACCCATCCCATTTCCTCTCAGAGTCGCGCATTGTATGCTCCTTCATAAGTAAATGTCAATGTATAAGTATAACACATAATACCAGTCGTGTCTAAAAAATAAACCTATACGCATCCATGGATTACTGTAAAAAAAGTCGTTATTTTTGGTAAAAAATGGTATACTATAGTAAACTAAAGTTAAGTGAGGGGTGTGCAAAAAAGTACCGATGTAAAATATGCTCTTAAAAGTAGTAGGCACACGCCGTGTGCCGTTCACAAGGGCAAAAACGCACAATCTTTTTTGCCAATACAACGGGGATTTATAAACCAATCAGTACGCAGCGAATGTCCCTTTTTGTGTTGATGAGACATATATATAGACCACGCCTCAGTTAAGTAGAAGCAGTAAAATATGAGCAAAGATTCACATGTCATAGATTATGACAAACAGACCCCAATTGACCGTGGCACAGGTGTGAAAACTGTCCCATTAACAGGTAAATGGCTTGATTCAACTTCACTAACAAATGGTATTACGATGTTTGAACCGGGTGCCGCTATTGCCCGACATTACCATAACTGTGATGAATCGGTAACAATTCTGGAAGGCGAAGCCACTTGCGAAGTAGATGGGGACGTCTTCAAAATGCATGCTTACGATACAACCTTTGTTCCCGCGGGAATTCCACACCGGTTCTGGAATGAAAGCGATGCCACTATGAAAATCCTTTGGACTTATGCTTCTGTTGAGGTAACACGGACTTTCACAGAATCAGGTGAGACAGTTAAACATTTATCCGATAAAGACCAAGCAGTTGTATCGTAATTGTAGTAAATAGAAGGATACTTTTTGATGTCTGTTAGAGACTATATTAAGCAAAATAAGACTGCATTGTGCAGTCTGCTTCAAGAACTCGTCAGAATCCCAACCATCAATCCACCAGGTGAAAACTATGCAGAGATGATTGAACTCCTTGATGAGAAGTGCAAAACATTGGGAATGATGACAAAAATTGTAAAAGTACCAAAGCGAACTGCTGAGCAGATGGTTTCAAACGCAGCAGATTATCCCAGATTCAACCTAATAGCAAAATGGGATGTCGGAGCGGAAAAAACAGTGCATTTCAATGCACACTATGATGTTGTACCCGTTACCGGACAGTGGCGACATGACGACCCTTTTAGTGGACAGATTGAGGGAGACTGGTTATACGGACGTGGGTCAGACGATATGAAAGATGCAATAGCAGCACTACTCTTCGCTATTCAAGCTGTTCAAGAAAACAGCATGACTCCGACCTTTAACATAGAATGTTCATTCACATGTGATGAAGAAACTGGAGGACAATTAGGCGCAGGATATATTATTGAGAAAAAGTTAGTCAAAGCCGATTACGTTGTAAACTGTGAAGGGGGTGCCGAGATGAACATCGGCTACGGACACAACGGTGCGCTATGGTTCGATATTGAGGTTAAAGGGAAAGCTGCCCACGGTTCACAGCCTGATAGAGGTGTCAATGCTTTTGAAAAAACTGCCGAACTTGTCTCCGTCCTGCAACGACTCAAACGTCGACTCAGATCCCCAGAACGGGCATTTATTCTACCCGACGGATCAGAACGTTTTCCAACACTCAATATCGGAGGAACTTTCCAAGGTACAGATGGTGATAAAGTCAATACTGTTCCCGCACAGCTATCTTTCTCGCTTGATAGACGTATAACACCCAACGAGAAACTTGAACTCGCTGAACTTGAGCTCATGGAGGCGATAAAAAGCGCATCCGAATTCTACGAAGATATGAACATAAATACACAAGCAATCTTACGAATTCATCCATGTTTAACAGACACAGATTCTCCAGTAGCACAAGCTTTTGCAAATGCAGTACGAACAATACGACACAGAAAACCGGTGTTCAAGACGACAACTGGGTTTACGGATTTACACTATTTTGTCAACAAAGGACTCACCGGAATAGGTTACGGACCACGGGGTGAGAGTGCACATGCAATCAATGAACGCGTGTTTATTCCTGATCTGGTCCGGACTTCCGCTATCTATGCAACTTTCATGACAAGGACAGAATTATAAATCAATACGCAAGGACATAAACAGCGGTATGACTCGCATTCAACTTATCATTCTAATAACCTTACTCATCGTTATAGGAATAGTCTCCTATCCGCCTTGGGCAGAATACCGAAAAGTTACACAAGCAGATATAAACGTTGAAACAGTTGCAATCGCTATCAAGAAATACTACAAACATACACAGCAATATCCCACGAGGCTTGAACAACTTATGACAGACCCAAATATAGATGGATGGCGCGGCTCCTATCTAAAATCGATACCAGAGACTCCTTGGGGTGGAAAATATGTTCTCTTACAAGAACAGTTCAAAGTAGGGATCGCAAAGGATCACACGCGCGTACCTGAGAAATATCGTATTGGGGGTATCGCTGAGATAAGCAGAGTCTATCTTATAGATGCAACAGAAGGTGAACAGTATTGGTGGTGATCTTTGGAACACATAGAGATACAAATCTTCATTTTCATATTGGGTTTAGCAATAGGGAGTTTTCTAAATGTCTGTATCTATCGCATCCCGCGAGCAGATCTATCCATATTTTCACCCAGACGTTCCTTCTGTCCTGAATGTTATGAAACTATAAAGTTTTACGATAACATACCACTTTTGAGTTATCTAATTTTAGGAGGAAAATGTCGCAATTGCAAAACCAAGATCTCTGTTATTTATCCATTAGTTGAGGTAGGAACGGCAATCCTGTTTCTTGTCATGTATTACAAATTCGGCACATCTGGAATGACACTTGCCGGAAAACCATTTGAATTACTTCATGCTTTGATTTTTGTTTCAATTTTAATTCCGATTTTTGTCATTGATGCCCAACACCTAATTATCCCTAACGCAATTAGTATCGTTGGACTTATACTCGGTATACTCATAGTAGTTCTAATAGCTTTTTTTAGTGATAGCATAGATAATAGCATAGAATTTTTACGTGGCAGACTCATAGGTCTTGTTCTCGGTGGATTAAGCTTGGGATTGATAGCCATAGTCGGCAGTGCGATAATGCGGAAGAAGGCGATGGGCATGGGAGATGTCAAGTTAATGGCAATCATCGGTTTATATCTCGGTGCATTTCCAGCACTCCCTTTAGTGATTGGATTATCTGCCTTCGGTGGTGCATTAATTGGAACACTTTTGATATCAATTGGTAAAAAAAGTCGTCATAGTCCGATTCCTTATGGACCCTTTATCGCAGGTGCTGCAGTAATTGTATTGTTATGGGGTGATGTACTTTGGCTGAAATACCTGCAGTTAGCAGGTTGGAATTAACTATGAGTTGTATATCTAAAGTGTTATGAAGAAGACACCTACTTCGGTTGTCAAGTAGACCATATCATTGGGAGAGAAGAATGAAAAACTGCTACGTTATTTTTTGCCTACTGATACTTGTTTTGAACCTTCAAATCGCGGAGGCACAACAGAATCTTGCACAGCAAGCATTCAATATTTTTGAACAAAACTGTCTTGACTGCCATGGCGAGTTCGGTTCTTATGCAGATGTGCTTACGATTAAGCATTCCAATTTAATTGAGGACAAATCTGTTATTCCGCGCCAACCCGACACCTCTGAATTCTATCTGCGTCTACTCGGAGACACAGACAAAGGTTCACAAATGCCGTTGGGACAAGACCCGTTAGACGATGAGTCAATTGCCACGATTCGCCGCTGGATTGAAGCAGGCGCACCAGATTGGGATGCCATTCCTAAACCCAAACGCAGTTTCATCACCACCGAGGCGATGCTCCAAACTATCCATACCCATGTGACATCTCTTTCCGATTTTGATCGTTCCTTTGCACGTTATTTTACATTGACACACCTTTACAACGCCGGCGCAACAGATGCTAACCTTCGCGCTTATCGGATCGCTTTATCAAAACTCATCAATAGTCTCTCTTGGGGAGCAGAAGTAATCAAACCGAAACCTATTGACCAAGAGGAGACCATCTTCTACATAGACCTCCGAAACTATGAATGGGACATCAAAACTGACAAGTGGTATAAAATTGAGCAAGCATATCCCTACGGTGTTCAGTTAAAGTCTGCTATGTATGCAACGTTATGTAAAGAGACAGACTGTGAATTGCCATTCATCCGTGCTGACTGGTTTATCGCTACTGCTTCACTACCACCACTCTACCAAGATATCCTTGACCTGCCGAAAACAGACAGAGAATTAGAAACGCAACTTGAGGTGAATGTTGCCGAGAACTTGAAGAATGCCCCAGGTGTACGTGTTTGGCGTGCCGGTTTTAACGAATCTGGTGTATCCGTCAACAATCGCATAGTTGAACGACACAAATCGCGGTACGGTGCATATTGGAAATCCTACGACTTTGCAGGGAATGTCGGCAAACAGAATATCTTTACACATCCGCTTGATTTTACGCATGACGGTGGTGAAATTATCTTCAATCTTCCTAACGGGTTGCAGGCATACTATCTCTCCACTGCCACAGGTGAACGACTTGATGAAGCACCAATTAACATTGTCTCAGATGCTGGTGCGAGAGACCCTGTTGTTCGTAACGGGTTATCGTGTATGGGCTGCCACACAGAAGGAATGAAAAAGTTTGACGATCAGGTGCGTTCGGTAATTGAACAGAATCCGAACCCGCCTTACGATAAAGCACAAGCGTTGCGTCTCTACGCTGAAAAATCAGAGATGGATACGTTGATTCGTAAGGATACCGAACGTTATAGACGTGCGCTTAAAGCAGCAGGTGGAGTCTTTGGCGGAAGTGAACCGATACAGCAGCTTGTTAAGCAGTTTGAAGGACCACTTGATGCTACACACGCTGCGGCGGAGGTAGGATTAGAAACTGATGATTTTCTTCAAAAGATTCGTGAGAATAGCACCCTGCAGAATGCTGGGTTGCTGGTACTTGATGTTGAGAAAGGGAGTGTTAAACGGGACGCATGGGAGTCGGTGTTTGGTATAATAGCACAACATCTCGCTAAAACAGATACAACACCGCCAAAGGTTGTAAGGACAAATCCAGCTAATAGGACAATAATATCTGAATATGAAGATTCGCTAAATGTGCTGAACAGTCTATCGGTTACTTTCAGCGAACCGATTAATATTGATAGCGTTACAATTCGGGTGGCAGTTGCGAAAACTAAGGATTCAATGAGTGAACCGTCAAAGGCAATACTTTCCGGCAAAGTGAAAGGTATTGGTGCTTCTGTGGAATTTATTCCAGATACGCCGATACGCGCAGGGCGCGTATATAATGTTACTGTCTCTGGAGCAATTGATTTATATGAGAATCGCCTCTCAAGTGCATACAACTTTGATTTTAGTGTGACAAGTCCGAAGTTAGCTTTAACGTATTACGTTCAAGAAGAAGATATTCAGGAAGGAAACGGTAAAACCGCCCTGAAGCGTATTGCTGCTAGACCTGAAATCTTTGATGACGAAAACAAATGGACACTATTGGTTGCCGCAAATAATGATGATTACCGCTTTGACAGGAACAAACTGACTGTTAAACAATTGTTGTTTATTCCTCGGGGGCATGCTAGGGATAAGTTGAAACCTGGTAAGACTCAGCAGGATTCTGAAGTCACTTTTGAACTAACTGAGGGTATAAAGTTTGCTAATGGTACTGAAGTAAAATCTATCGCTAAAGTTGAGGTTGACTCGTTTCGGGACTTGTCTATTCGTCTGGGGGATAATGTCAATATTGAAGGCGTAACCCTAATGAACGAAAAAAACGAAAAAATTCATGTGCGGACTTGTAGAGAATACGATTCGGCACTTAATCAAGGTTATTACCCCGCTTCAAATTTTGAATTGAAATTGTCAATTTGGTTCAAGCATCAATGTGGGTTGCTGAATATTCTTGAGAAGGCGACTATCCCCCAACAAAGTTTTATCTCAAATCCCAAAGTGGGAATAGCAAATTTAGAATTACTCCCTTTTACTATTTTTTTTAAACCCGCTTCTACTAACTGGCGTTGGGATGCTGAAAGAGATGTGATCACGACATATCAAAAAAAGGTTGAAAATGGAGAGCTCATAGTTAAAGACGCGAACCAAAACTACTTACAGGTCGAGGAGGCTGGGATGGGACAATGGTTACAGGAAATAACCCGTGCCGATTTTAATAGCGATGGTATTGAAGATATCTTACTCTTTGAGTACCATTATGCAACACAAGGCACATTAGGTAATGGTGGGATTATAATCTTGACTAGAAAATCAATGGATGGAAACTTTGAAGTTGTACGTCCATCTGATCCTTCACAGTCTTCCGCACACCCATATTGGTTTGATTGAAGATGAATTAATGATTTATCTTTTTGGGTTACTGCCCCTGCCATGTTTTTAGAAGGATTTTTGAAATACCAAAACCAAGTCAATTACTCGTACTACGGGAGTCAGTATGGGACACCGTAAAATTGCTTCTGAGCTTAGAAAAGATAGGTTAGAAAAGTCCTTAGAAAATAAACGAAATATCAGAAAATCTAATACTGCTCCTATGGAATGTACGGTTCAGTTAAAGCTCGTGCGGAGAATGTCTCAGGAGAATATTGAGACAATTTGTGATAATCGAGAAAAAATGGGAGATTCATTGCCAGAAGGGGTGCCTAAAGAGGTACTATATTCTTATCTTAGTCATCCAGACTTTTATTCGGCTATAATTTGATGGGATTAGCAAGGAAGATTACCTAAAAGAAGTATGGGTAGAGGTGTTCGTTGAATCAGTTAGAATTGATAATCAGTATTATGCCTTAATAGATCCTTTCGTTCATGATACTGAACGATGGATACAAGGGTTCAAATTAAATTCCGGTGAGTGGTTATTGCCAAGTCATAAAATAGTGGTGAAGTATTTCCGGTGGAATAGTCCAACACCTTGAAACTAACTGTCCAATACAGTATAGATATAAAGAAACAATATTTTGGACATGATGTTATCGTCCTATAAACATTGGAGGAAGCATAATGATAAAAGGCAAATGTATTTACTGCAAGGAAGAAAAGGATTTAAATAGAGAACACGCTTTTCCCCAGTCTCTGCTCCAGGCAGGTGCCCCCGGATGGGTAATTGACACACACTTGTGCAAATCTTGTAATAGTCACTTAGGAAAACTTGATGTGGTTTTATCCAGAAAATCTCCCCTAGCATATATCTGGGAAAGGATTCAGGAGGGATTAGGACAGAAAGATAAAACGCTACATTCTTCTGTTTACAACAGAAGAGATGTCGGAGTCAACCCGGTGAGGCTATTTTTGCCAAATCCTGTTTACGACAATTACATATTACTGCATGAATTTAAAGTAGAGAATGATGGTATAAGTACTTCTGTTTATTCGGTTAGTGCTCTACAGCCTCAGATAATTTTAACCCAATATGCTGAAGGACAAACCGGTGATGGAATTATTGCAGAAAATCTCGAAAAATTTAATACGATCAGTTCAGATGAGGACTTCATTACAAGTTATGATAAGCAGAGGGACGTATACTGCATTTTTGGAAATACTTACATTTTTCCGCCAAAGGCAGCCAATCGTTTCTTTGGTAAAGTAGATGAATTCAAAGCCAAGTTCATGAAAGATTCACCTATTAAACAATATTCCTTTTTGGTTTTATTTCCTGAGGAAGATAAATATCAAGAAGGAGCACAGGATTTTTACGATGCTTTTAAAGCTGAAGTAAAAGAGGATTTACCGGCAAAGAAATTTCAAAATCCAGAAGTGTTTACACATACGATTCAAGCAATATCCGATTCAAAATCTATTCCTGAATTTCTTAGGGCAATAGCAAAAACAGCGTTCCACTGTTTTTTACACCACTACCCCGAATTTAGTGGGCATGAACCTATATTTGCTGAAATCAGAGATTTTATCTATACTGGGACTCCTAACAAATTTGTCGCTCAATGTAAAAATACTGAAACTGCAGATATCGTTTATGATTCCTCTAAACATCTGCATGTTTTTTATTATTTTGTTCAAGGTAATGATATTGGTTGTCGAATTGATTTCTTTACAGGACTTTTGCCTATCCAGTTTTCTTATGAGGTAACCTTAGCAGGAAATCCTGGAAAGTCACATCCAACTTTTGATCGGGTGGAATATGTTCCGTTTTCTGTACATCCGGACAGTCAGATGAAAAAAAGAATACATCCGGTAACCGAGCTTGGAGTAGTACGGAAACCACGGTGGGGCGAAGGTGTCCTCTGGTTGCCTAGATCTACGCGAAGGAATGATGCTGCCTTCTATAACAATCGCGGTATTGATTATAGAAAAGAGGGCAAACTGGATCTTGCTATTAAAGATTTTGACAAAGCAATTGAACTCAACCCTGAGTTTGCTGAGGCCTATAACAATCTCGGTAACGCCTATGACGACAAAGGCGATTTTGACAAGGCTATTGTTAACTTTAACACTGCAGTAAAAATCAAATCAGATTTTGTTGATGCGTATGTTAATCGCGGTGTCGCTTATGGCAAAAAAGACATGTTTGATGAGTCAATCAAAAACTTAAACACTGCGATAAAGATTAATCAAAACCATGCGGGAGCATACTTTAATCTCGGTAATGTATATCTTCTTAATGATAAATTTAAAAAGTCTATTGAGAATTATAATATGTCTCTCAGTATAGATCCTGATGATGCCATTTCTTATTGTCATCGCGGTTTTGCATGGTTACATATTAAAGAATGGGATAGTGCCAGATCAGACTTAACAGTTGCAAAAGACTTAGGGATTGATATCACTGCAGCGTTTCATAATACTTATAAAAATATATTTGCGTTTGAGCGGAGAAATGATTTCAAATTACCGAAAGACATCAAAGCGATGCTGCTACAATACCCAGTAAACGTTTATACCACTACGCAAAAGTTTGTGACCCATGATGGAGAAGTCCGTGAATCCTATGCAGTCTTAGAACTACTTGAGAAACTCCAAAACGCTGGCAAGCCGTTAAACCAATACCTACAAGATCACCGGTCGGGTGGAATCATCACAGGATATAACGAAGCGTTTGTTGTTAACCTTAAAACACGGGATACGCTCATTGCCGAACACCCATCGTCAGCAAACATTTTAAAACCGTTTCTAATGGCGCGCGACATCCAACGTTGGCGAGTGAAACCGACAGACGAGTCACGGAGAGAGACACAAGATAAGTGGCTTATCTGGACATACCGAGGAATAGACATCAACGCTTATCCAGCTATCAAAAAACACTTGGAAAAGTCCCGTGACGCGTTGGAAAAGAGATCCGGGCAGCAGGAATGGTTTGAGATCCAAACAGCTTCAAAGGATACAACCCGATTTACGCAACCGAAGTGTATCTATGCTGATATGGCGAGTGAAACAGCATTCGCTTTTGATGATGAAGGGTACTATGTCGGAAGTCCCGCATCTCTTTTACCCACAAGTGAATTGTGGATTCTTGGTGTGCTGAATACAAGAGCGGTTTCATGGTTTTATGCACGGACTGCCCCACAGATTCGGGGACCGTTTTTAAAATTCACGCCTCAATATGTCTTACAAATTCCCATCCCTGATATGGAACCGGAACAGCGGGCACTTATTCACAAAATCGTTGAATATATTCTCTATCTCAAGAAACAACCAACGGTAATCAGTAAAGATCTAAAATACGCCCGCGATTCTGTTATGGTTGGATATTTTGATCGAATCATTGATGGCATGGTTTATGAGTCTTATCTACCGGACGAACTTCACAAAGGCAACAAACACTTTTTCCAACCGCTGTTGGATGAACAGTTGCCGGGACTTGAAGATATTCAGGGAGATAAAATGTCCACCTGCCGGGACATCTTTGAGCGATTATATGAAAGAACGCATCCTGTTGCGGTCGATCTATTCTTTATGAGCAGTGTCAGACCTATTCGCATCATTGAGAGTACCGTATGAGAATTACCAAAATTGAGATAAAAAACTTTAGAGCTTTTTACGGGGAATATCTGATTGATCTGTACAAGGCTGGTAAGAATTTGCTTGTTTACGGCGAAAATGGCAGTGGAAAAACGTCATTGTATCAAGCATTGAAATTATTTCTGGAATCCAGTGAAGGATCTCACCAATTTGAAAATCATCAGAACATCTTTAACTCAGATGAAGGATCTATCAAATTGCATCTTCGGACTGATGCACAGTCGAAACAGAACACTTATGAATGGTCTGAAAATGTTAAGGACGAAACAAGTGATCAACTTCTTATTCAGGCATCAAGAGCAAAAGGTTTCCTGGATTATAAGGATCTGCTGGATACGCACTATCTGCATCGTGAATACAATGTTGTAAATGTGTTCGATTTGCTGATTAAGAAGCTTTTGGCTAATACCGTCAGTCGTCAGACTGATCGGAGACTTGTCGAGGATTGGGAAAGTATTCAGGATCAAAGTGAGGAAACTCAAATTGAAGACCTTGAAGAGCCAATAGTGAAGTTCAACCGCGAGTTATCAAATCGATTAACGGAGTTGAAAACGAATGCCTCTGAAATTCTTCGAAAATTTGGACACAACGTTGCGCTTAACTTTGATTTTCAAGGGATAACATATAACCAGGATAAAAAGACGCTTGATAACCAGGAAATTCTCTTAAATGTTGAATTCTTTGACAGAGACATTCCCGCGTATCACCGCTTTCTAAATGAGGCAAAACTTTCAGCGATTGCAATTGCCATTTATTTTTCAACAATCTTACTCCAGCCAGAAAGTGAGATCAAAGTTATCGCGTTAGATGATGTGCTAATCGGTTTGGATATGTCAAACCGCCTCCCAGTACTTGATATTTTAGAAGAATATTTTGCTGATTACCAAATCTTTTTGACGACTTATGATAAGGCGTGGTATGAGATCGTCAAACAGCGAACATCCCACGGTGGGAAGTGGAAAGCCGTTGAGTTCTATTTTCGGCAAACTGACGAATATGAAATTCCTGTTTATGCGGAAGATAAGGCATATCTTGACAAGGCAAGGGAGTATCTTGAAGCAAACGACTATAAAGCATGTGCAATTTACCTCCGAACCGCGTTTGAAATGATGATTGAAGAATTCTGTGCTAATAGTCGTTTACCTGTCAAATACCACCGGGATCCAAACAAACAAGATAGTCAGGATTTCTGGGACGCAATCAAAATTCAAAATCAGGCATCCACGTTGTTAAGTCAGAGACTCATCGACGATATTGAACTATATCGAACTCGTATTTTAAACCCGCTCAGTCATGCTACTATTGCAAATATACCAAAGAAAGAAATTGAAGATACGGTTGAAGCCGTGGAGAACCTTAAAACTGCGTTAGAGTAGGTGGGTTTTACTATCTTGCAACTAACCACCGAATACACTATAATTCAAAAGGAGGATTTTATGGACTTAAAAGACGCAATACTTTCAATACGAACCATTTCAGATTCAAACAGGAACCTGTCCCAAATGACGTAATTAAACAAATCTGTACTTGACTATAAAATTCGGTTGATATTCTCTCATAGATGTTTTATGATTTAACATCACGAGTCCATTTTTTGGAGAAAAGCAATGAACACAGCACTTAATCCACAGGATCACATTTTCTATAACAATCGCGGTATTACTCACAGCGAAAAGGGTGAGTATGATATTGCCATTAAAGATTTTGACAAAGCGATCAAACTTAAACCGGACTATGCCGAGGCATATAACAATAGAGGCAACATCTACGATGAAAAAGGTGATTTTGATAAGGCAATTGCTGACTTTAACATGGCGATAAATTATAAATCAGATTATGCCGAGGCGTATATCAATCGTGGTATGGCTTATGGCAAAAATTACATGTTTGATGAGTCGATCAAAAACTTCAACACTGCGATAAAGATAAATCAAAACCATGCAGGAGCATACTTTAATCTCGGTAATGTTTACCTTCTTAATGGTAATTTTGAAAAGGCGATTGAAAACTATGATATGTCTCTTAGTATAAATCCTGATGATGCCATATCTTATTGTCATCGCGGTTTTGCATGGTTACATTTGAAGAAATGGGATGAAGCCAGATCAGACCTAACAGTTGCGAAAAATCTGAGGACAGATATCACTGCAGCGTTTCATAATACTTATAGAAATATTCTTGCGTTTGAGCAGAGAAATGATGTCAAGTTGCCTAAAGACATCGTTGAGATGCTGCTGCAATACCCAGTAAACGATTTTACGACTACGCAAAAGTTTGTGACCCATGATGGAGAAGTCCGTAATTCCTTTGCAGTCTTAGAACTACTTGAGAAATTCCGAAACGCTGGCAAACCGTTGATCGAATATCTACAAGATCACCGCTCGAGTGGACTCATCACAGGATATAACGAAGCGTTTATTGTCGACCTTAAGACACGGGATGCGCTCATAGCCAAACACCCATCATCAGCAGAGATTTTGAAGCCGATTCTAATGGCGCGCGACATTCAACGTTGGCGAGTGAAACCGATAGATGAGTCCCGGAGAGAGCCGCAAGATAAGTGGCTTATCTGGACGCACCGAGGAATTATCTTTGATGCTTATCCAGCTATTAAGAGACACTTGGCAAAATCCCGTGCTGCACTCGAAAAGAGATCGGGGCAACAGGAATGGTATGAAATCCAAACAGCTTCAACGGATATAACCCGATTTACGCAACCGAAGTGTATCTATGCAGATATGGCGAGTGAAACAGCATTCGCGTTTGATGATGAAGGTTACTGTGTAGGAACACCCGCATCTCTTTTGCCCACAAGTGAATTGTGGATTCTTGGTGTGTTGAATACCAGAGCGGTTTCATGGTTTTATGCGCGGACTGTCCCACAGATTCGGGGACCATTTTTAAAATTCACGCCTCGATATGTCTCACAAATTCCGATCCCTGATATAGAACCGGAGCAGCGGGCACTTATTCACAAAATCGTTGAATATATTCTCTATCTCAAGAAACAACCTACGGTAAACAGTGAAGATTTACAGTACGCCCGAGACGCAGTGATGGTAGGATATTTCGGAAATATCCTTAACGGGTTAGTCTATGAACTCTATTTACCTGATGAACTTCATCGGGGTGATAAATACTTTTTCCAACCGCTATTTGACGAGCAATTACCACAACTTGAAGAGATTCAGGGAGATAAAATGTCTTCGTTCTGGAACATTTTTGAGCAATTATGTGATAAACACCATCCAGTCGCAAGGAATCTTTTCTCCTTAGATAGTGTTAAACCTATTCGCATCATTGAGAGTAAGGTATGAAAATTACCAAAATTGAGATTAGAAACTTTAGGACATTTTTTGCGGAATATCTGATTGATCTGTCGTTTGCAATCAACCACCTAATAAACTATAATTCAATAGGAGAATTTTATGGACGTAAAAGACGCAATAACTTCAAGAAGATCAGTTTTCAAATTCAAAGAGGAACAGGTTCCTAACGAAGTAATTGAACAGATATTCAGTTACGGAATATGGGCACCAAATCATCATATCACAGAACCGTGGCGGTTTACTGTTATCGGTGAAAAAACTAAACAGATTCTCGCCGAAAGATACCGTGATATAAAAATGGAGGATACACCAGACCACGTGGATACAGTGAATCTTGCAAAGATAGGTCAAATGGCTTACGAAAAATTTATGTCTAAACCGACTATCATTGCAGTTTCTTGTATACAAGATGGAGATGACCAAAGGCAGCGCGAAGATTATGC
The DNA here is from genome assembly GCA_965205065.1 of Candidatus Poribacteria bacterium. Classification (GTDB taxonomy): domain Bacteria; phylum Poribacteria; class WGA-4E; order WGA-4E; family WGA-3G; genus MSPOR6. The sequence continues at coordinate 3,150,606 of CBDBFT010000001.1, forward strand.
AGCTACCTGTTGTGCGATGCAAAACATACAACTCGCTGCATGGGATGCGGGTGTCGGCATGCAGTGGAGTACCGGTAGAATCACGCTGGAGGAAGCGACATATAAACTGCTCGGTATAGATTCATCTGAAGAATACATTATCGGATTCTTCTATACCGGTTATCCTGCAGAAATAAAAGACCCCCACCGCAAATCAGCAGATAAGTTTATGCGATGGGTAGATTAGCCAAATAATTAGCCAGAAAATTAGACTGATAATTGGTAAGCTTCTTTAGCATTCTTCCAGAAGTATTTCTCTTTTGCTTCGTCGCCTTTTGCACTGAAGTAAGCATTCACTATTTTTTGGACGACTTTATATTCTGCGAAACGTTCCGATACGGGCCAATTGCTGCCATAGATAAGCCTGTCTTCACCGAACGCTTTCCATAGAACATCAATCGTCGGTGTGTAGAATGCAACATCGTCTGGAGCAGGTTTCTGTCCTGTATGTTCTGCTAAACCAGAAACCTTACAAAAGACATTAGGATAACGTGCAGCTTCTTGAATTGCTGTTATCCAGTCTGAATCTGGAGCGTTACCGTCAACCCGTACTCCCGCAATATGATTAATAACAACTTGCATTGTTGGCGTGTGTTCAACTAAAGCAGGAACTAATTTTAACGCGTCAGGGTTAATTAGAAGGTCTAAAGTTAACGCCTTCTGAGCCAGTTTCTCAATATTCTTCATGAAGCCTGTATCACCGAGTGATCGTAGATGACCACTGCCGATACGGATCCCTCTGAATAACGGGTTTGCAGAAAACCGATTTAGATACTTTTCAAAGTCAGCATCATAAGGGTCGATATTCCCAACAAATCCGACGATGAAGTCTTCTTTTGCAGCAAGATCAAGTATCCACTGGTTATCTTCTATCCATCGGCTTGCTTCAACAACGACAGTCCCTGTAACACCTTCAGGAACAGCAAGTTTCTTGTAGTCTGTTGGCATCACCTTTCGGTATAGAAGATCGTCATCAGGATTCGGCCACGGTACACCTTCCGGACGAGTGGGGTCATAGAAATGCGTATGTGTGTCAATAATCATAAAAATAATACTCCTCATTATATGTGCCTGATTAATTTTTGGATGGCAATGTTACGAATATTTTGTATTGTAATCGTAATAACAGTGCAGTTTATTCTAAGTGGTTGTCCTGCTACAGATGAAGCGGAACGCAAACGTAGAGAACTTCAACGCGAAGCAATGAGACTTGAAATGGGACAGGTACTGAACCCAATTGATCCTGAAGGGCACATTGCGTTAGGAAAAACATATCATCAACTTGGCGAATTAGAAAAAGCAACAGAATCTTTCCAAACTGCAATTTCACTTGACGATAGACACCCACATGCCTATAACAATCTCGGATTAGTTTACATTGACCAACGATTCTTTCTCCTTGCTATAGAGATGTTTATGGCTGCCCTTGAAATAGATCCTCAAAATCCTGCTTTTTACAACAATCTCGGCTTTGCCTACGATCTATCGGATAGATTTCCCGAAGCATTAACTGTATTCCAAAAGGCAATTGAAATCGATCCAACGTTTGTTGACTCATACTATAATCTTGCCGATGCCTATCTCAACCAAGAAGACTATAAAGATGCTATTGAATACTATGTAGCAGGTATAGAACTTGATGGTGGTGATGCCACCGTCTATTTTAATTTAGGTCTCGCGCATGAAAAAACATCAAACAACGACAGTGCGATAATTGCATACCAAAAAGGCATATCTCTTGACCCAGATGAAATAGAGGCGTATTATCGACTTGCATCTGCTTATCTGAAAAAAAAGGATTTCGTCATGATGAATCGTCATCTAAAGACATTTCTCAAACATGCTAAAGGGGTCCCACGCTTTGAAGAACAATATCTTCATGCGATCAAGTTACAACAACAGTATGATGATAGGTAAAAACAGTACTGTTTCTTTCACTTCTCCTCAACACCTGACTTTGTCTGGTAACGAATTGTCAATTTTGGACGAAGGTTCTCGTCTCGACTCTCTTTAGACGTAAAAACTATAGGCGTAGTACCCGCACGTAGCGCAAACAGATAACCGTAGTTGTAGTCAGGATTTTTAACCCAGAAGCGAACCGCATCTGTTATTAGATCACCTTTAAATGTATACCGTTTACCTTGTTCTCTGATCTTAAATTCACCATCGATTCTGTGTGCCACATCCTCAGAACCGTTGTAATCGCTTTCTCTATCTCCATCTATTCCCCTAAGCATAGCCTGTGCTGGGGATTTGTTCCACGGCAGGTTGCGATGAAGTGGACTGTTGTAAGTAAGTTCATTCTCTTGCGCCATATCTGAAGTGCCTCTGCCCTCCTTCCACGGTAGCAATACTCTACGTAGTATTACTGCCTGTTCAATTTCAGGATCAGTTTCCTCAACATTTAGACTGATTGAAACATCTAATACCTGTTCAGGATTCCTGATATCCATATCTTCAAAAGCATCATATAGATCAAATGCGACGAAGAAAACACTACCTGTAGGATTACATAAAAGTGATGTTTCAGCACCTGCGTTGTGATTACGGGTTTTCCGGTCTTTGTTGACTATTAAACTCGTATCCTGTAGTCCGCCCGAGAATGTAACGAATTCCCCTGCTCCAAACGTAATCTCATTTTCTGATGGAACTTTAAAGTCAGCCTCTGTTTGTGTGTTCTGGATGGTGAGACTGTAAGACTTCTCTATCTCAAGCTGTGACGTCAATAGCATCACACGGTTCTGCCGACTATCCAATAATGCTAACACTATATCAGTTTTTGGCGTTATACTATAGATTTCAGTGTTTTCTACAGTTTCAGCTTCAAGTGCTTTGTCAAATTGCAGTTGAATAGCAGTTTGTGATAAAGGGACGACTTTTAGTAGTTTTGGTGTCTCCTCGTCAGTTTGACTGTCAGAGACATTAACAACAAGTATAAGAATAAAAAAAAGTGATAGATAAGTTTTCAAAGTTTTCCTCCAATGTACTAACTAATCTGCGTCCATCGTAATAAAAACAGCATTTAGCACTTCTCGTTCTTTCTGTCCAGAGGGTTTATTTACAACTTGATCATTTACGACAAAAGTACTTGAGGATCCGCCATCAAGATTTATTGCTTCAGTTGCGCCAAGCTCAATTAGGATACTCGCAAGCTCATAAAGCGTTAGTCCTGTGCTGTATTTGGGTTGTCTTCCATCTGCTACAGCTAAGTAAAGCGTATCTTCATTGTATCCCAGTGCAGTTCGGGGTTCATGGCTTAAGTTTAGGAATTGATTCCGTTTTCCCGGGACATGTTTATCCAGATTCTTTATATGTAAATCCACAAGTTCTTGATTTATCTTCCCGTTTTTGAGAAGACGTATGCGTCCACCGATGGCATGACGGACATCATTCCACTCTGGCGGATCCAATGAGACTGTGAGAGTGCCACTTGCTTTCGGTTTAAACTGTAATACTGCCGGTTCTTTTATCTTGGAACTTATCCACAGAATGAGTCCATCTCTCGGTATGGAACTGTTGCCATCGGTTGAAACAGTGTCCACACTGTAATTCTTAGCATAGATTGGCGAAATTGGTAGTTTAAGTCCGCTGAGCTCTATCTCTTTGCCTCTGCGACGGTTGGTGCGTGTAGAATCTCCAAAGCGCGGTGTATAAAGTGTTATTTGACACCCATCAAGTCTGCGTTGGTTTATGCATCCAATTGGCAATGTATGGTTCCCGATCTTAATGTTTGCTTTCAACTTAACAGGGGTACTGATGAATTCTCCAGATTCTGTAACGCCGAAACATGCATCGTTATCAGTCGGTTGCGTGATGAGTTCTCCATCTTGTATGTAGATATTCTCCAGAACACCACCATATCCCCGCATATCTCCAAGCACGCCAAAGCCACCGTTCACTGCAACAACAACCTTTCGGTCACCATCCTTTGTCCTTCGCATTGCCATAGAACGCACTGTCTCTTTACCAAGGACTTGTGAATTCGCAAGAGATACTTCAAGCTTTAGTGACTGTTCATCACGAGACATCTCTGCAATATAAAGTACACAGGTCTCAAGGTCCCAATCATATCGGTATATATTTAAACCCGGTGATATATCTGAAAAGAGTTTTGTTTTCTTTCCAGCTGCATCTGCACTTCTCTCTATAGAAACAGCAGAAATGTGAAAAAACAGGATGAGAACAGCACACAGTTGAAGTAAAATTCGCATTTTCACTCCTTTTCCCGATAAATCTCAACAGCAAAGTAGGTAATGGGATTTTGGATCGGGGGTTTGAGTTTTTTTATAGTGAGTCGGATAGCGACTATATCAAATCTGTTCAATATCTCATCTGCCATCTTTTCTGCCAATGCTTCGATGAGTTTAAACTTCTGACTTGTGGCAATGTCAATTAGCATGTTGACAACACTTTCATAGTCAATTGTATCTACGAGTGTATCGTATTTTCCTGCCTTCGTAAGCGACAAGTTTAGCGTTACATCGATTTCATAGTGTCCCCCAATTTTCCTCTCTTCTTCAGTGACACCGTGATGTCCATGAAATCTTATGCCTTTTATGACTAAACTATCCATTTATCCCACCGTTCTTTTACATTTAAACTACCAATATTTTATCAAATAAACCTTCGTAAAGCAATACCAAAATTTGACACTATCATCCTATTGTGCTATACTCTTAAATACTATGCTACTACGGATTTCTAATCCAGGAAGGAGTTCCTATGAATGTAACTGTAAAATATTTTGCTGTGTGTCATGAAATGTTAGATAGATCTCAGGAAGAGATGCAACTTCCAGAAGGTGCTACTGTCCAGACGATACTGAAAAGACTTGAGGAAGAATGGCCAGAGATAGCCGAGTTTTACGAAGTGATGCAGATGTCAGTTAACTGGGAATATGCCACAGAAAACACTGAATTGTCAGAAGGCGATGAGGTGGCATTGATACCACCCGTCACAGGGGGTAAAAATGTTTAAAATCACTGATGAAATTATAACAGAAGCTCAGGTGCGTGAAGTTGTAGAATCTCCTGAGGCAGGTGCTGTAGTCCTGTTTCTTGGAACAGTTCGGAATAATACGGATGGACGACAAGTCAAACACCTCGAATATGATGCTTATGTACCGATGGCAGAAAAAAAAATGGAAGAGATTGGACAAGAGATATTAGAAAAATGGGGGATCACACGCGTTGCTATAATACACCGTGTCGGGAAATTGGAAATTGGTGAGGTTAGTGTCGCAGTGGGTGTCGCATCTCCTCACCGAAAAGATGGTTTTGAAGCATGTAAATATGCAATGGACCGGCTAAAACAGATTGTGCCAATCTGGAAACGCGAAGTCTGGTTAGACGGTGATGCTGAATGGGTTAAACCAGATGCAGTGTTTTTTAAATCAATTCCTGATCATATATGATTTCGTATACACCATAGTTTTCTGGCGAATATTACCTATAAAACAAACGATTCCTGTATCATAGACAGAATCTATCTACGAACTGACTAAAGATATCAACGCCTTTCCCAAACTGATCTATTGCCATCCATTCGTTGACGGTATGTGCTTGAAGGATACTCCCCGGTCCAATGATAACAGTCTCCATATACTTTGAAAACTCAGCTGCATCTGTACTGTAGGATACAGTATGCGGTTCTGAATCACCTGTAATCTCCAGTGCTGCCTTGATTATTGCAGCATCCGGTTCTGTGCGAACAGGACCAGCATTGATGAATAGATCAAACGTTAAACCGTACTTTTCAGATGCTTCTCGTGCCCGATCTATCCATTCTTGTGGATTGTCTCCTGGCATGGGTCTGTAGTTAATATTACAGACACTCTTCGGTGCGGTGATATTCGCCGTACATTCTCCATCACTAATCGTAATATTCCAATCTGTATAGGGGGGAGTAAACTCAAAATTATAATACCTTGTATCTGTCGTTAATTCCTGATGAATATCGCGCATCTCAGATAAGAAAGGAATCATCTTTAGATTAGCATTGTCACCTTCATCTGTGCTGCTATGCGCTGCACGTCCATAAGCGGTAACAGTAAATCGGACAGCACCTTTGTGTGCGTAAACGGTTTTTAACTCTGTGGGTTCTCCAACTACGCCGTACTGAGGAAATCCGTATCTCTTAAACAATTCTGACTTATTTACGACTGCCGTTGCACCGAAATAACCAACTTCTTCATCCGCTGTGATAACAACATATAGTGGTGCATCAAACTGAGAGGAAGAATATCGTGAGGCAACCTCAATCATGCATGCAACACTCCCTTTCATATCGCAGCTGCCCCGTCCATACAACTTACCATCAACAATCCGAGCTTCAAAAGGGTTATCCTCCCAACCAATTGCTGGGACAGTGTCAATGTGTCCAAGGAGCGCGAGTCCTCGTCCGCCTGAATTCCCACCTTTCTTACCGATTAGGTTGACTTTTAACGTGCCAGCAGGATCCTTATATTCAACGCGTTCTACTTCACAATCTATAGATTCCAGTACCTGGGTAAGGTAGTCCATTACCTCTACATTGCTCTTAGGACTTACTGTATCATATCCTATAAGGGTTTTTGTCAATTCTATTGCATCCATAGTTTAGTTTTTTGCTTCCGTTATAATACTATTCACATGATTTTGAGAGTTGCCCAAGTGATTGTCATGTTATTAGAATTATGCTTGACAGACAATCCTTTAGCCCTCATATTCTGTTTAATTTCTTTTTCACTAAGAGGTCTATCATAGACACGCACTTCGTCAATAATCCCGTTTAGATAATAACCTAACGTTTCACCTATTATCAAGGGTTGAGTAGAAGCAGCAACGGTTGTTTCTTCTGATACGATTAACGTTCCATCTTGATATAGAAAAGCTGTTTCACCATCAGTCGTCATCACGACATGAGACCACTCTGCTTCCTTCAGCTCTCCATCTTCATGAAAATCTACCCATTCCCATCCACCTTGAAACTGGTATTCAGAACTATACCGTAGAACATAACCGGTTCCTGTCCATGTTAGTGCTTTTATGAGAATACCTTGATATTTATTGATCTGTGTAATATTTATCCAAAATTCAATAGATCCCGTGCTGTCTAAACGGAGTGTATCTGTATCAGGGATTTCTAAATAATCGTCCACACCATCAAATTCTATTGCTTCTCCGAATTTACCCTCGGTTATTTTGGGTTCACCGTTGATTGTTCCATGATTGTTTCCCCAAATATCTCTAACGGTATTGTCTTGAAATGTCTCCATATTTAGGGACCAATAACTGACTAATCCATCAGTAACGACTTGTGCGTTCAGCACATTTACCAATACAACTGTTAGTAGGAAAAACGATAGTATAGTCCCGTATTGTTTTATGTAAGGATATTTAACTTTCATCTAAACGATTCTGTTTTTAATAGCAATAGTCTATGCAAGATGTTGTTTTAAGAACTTACCCGTAAAAGATTTGCGTGCTTTTGCAATTTCTTCTGGTGTACCTTGTGCTAATACCTGTCCGCCCTTATGTCCACCTTCAGGTCCAAGGTCAATTACATAATCAGCAGTCTTTATAACATCCAAATGATGTTCAATCACAATGACCGTATGTCCAGAATCAACAAGTCTTCCGATACTGTCTAATAGCTTCTGAATATCAGCAAGGTGTAAACCCGTAGTGGGTTCGTCAAGTATATAGAGATTATGTTTACCGCGTTTGATTTTGCTGAGTTCATTAGCAAGTTTAATCCGTTGTGCTTCTCCACCTGAAAGGATAGGTGCAGGATGTCCAATCTTCAAATATCCAAGTCCCAATTCATTCATAACACTTAATTTGTGGTTAATCAGTCTTTGGTCAACGAAGAACTCAACCCCATCCTCAATGGACATTTCAAGGATTTCGGAAATATTCTTACCATTATAGGTTACTTCAAGCGTATCCTCATTGTAACGTGCCCCTTTGCAGGTTGGACACGTGACCTCAACATCAGGCATGAAGTGTAACTGAGTCGTTATTGAACCTTCACCGTGGCATTCTTCACAACGTCCACCCTTCACGTTAAAACTAAAACGTGACGCTGTATAGCCGCGGGCTTGTGCCTCAGGTGTACTTGCATAGAGTTTACGGATATTGTCATAGAATCCGATGTATGTAGCTGGATTTGAACGCGGGGAGCGACCAATAGGAGACTGGTCTATGTTAATAACATCGCTGATATTCTCATGTCCTTTAAGTTCATCGTGCTCACCATAAAGTGTACGACTGTCATGGTAGATAGAATACAGTCTTTTGTATATTATTTCATTGAGTAACGTGCTTTTACCAGACCCGGAAGCACCCGTAATACAGATGAAGACACCCAAGGGTATTTCAACGTTAATATTCTGAAGATTATTCTCTCTTGCACCAGTGATGCTTAGGAATTTCCCGTTAAGATTTCGACGTTCAACCGGCATCGGAATTTCCAGTTTCCCGCTCATATACAAACCCGTCAATGACTCGTTGCTCTTTATTATTTTGTCAAAGGGACCTTGAACTACTACATGTCCACCGTGAACACCTGGACCAGGTCCCATTTCAATAATATGGTCAGCTTCACGTATTGTACTTTCATCATGCTCAACAACGATGACAGTGTTGCCAATATCACGAAGTTTTTGTAATGTCTCAATCATCTTCACATTGTCTTTTGGGTGCAACCCGATACTCGGTTCATCAAGCACATAGAGCATTCCCATCAATCCAGATCCGATCTGTGTAGACAAGCGAATACGTTGTGACTCACCCCCTGACAGTGTAGCAGACCTTCTATTGAGATTCAGATAGTCGAGTCCGATTCCAATTAACAACTCAATGCGGGTCACCAATTCTCGAATCACACGTCTACCTGCTTCCTGATGTTTCTCAGGTAATTCTGTTATGCTGTTGAGGAAATCGCGTAATTGTTCAAGATGCAATTCCCCGACATCATGAATAGTCTTGCCATGCACAGTAACAAGTAATCGTTGTCGTTTCAGTTTTTTACCATGACAATCGGGACAAGTATGTTCCACCATTACCTTGCGTAGATATTCCTCCATCCCAGAGTGTGCTTCTCCCTGTTTCCTATATCTTCTGTACCGTCTATCAATCCGTGTGATAATCCCATCAAATCGGACAGGCATACCGAGGTGTCGTTTCTGCATAGGTTTGGCATCTTCAGCTTGACAGAGTGGAAATTCTTCCCCGCGAGTCCCATAGAATATGATATCCACAAGCTCTTCAGGTATGTCTCCAAAAGGCATATTCAGGTCAATCTTATAGTGTTGTGCCAGACTATACATCATCCGACCATCCCATCTGTCAGGTTCATAGTTAAATGCTTGTTTGACAAAAGCACCTTCCCCTATGCTGCGCGTTTTATCTGGAACAAGTAAATTCGGATGGACCTGCAGATAAGTACCGAGCCCGGAACACGTTACACACGCACCCGTCGGTTCATTAAAGGTAAAATGGTGCGGTCCCAATTCACACATCAATACACCGTGTTCATCACATCCAAAGTCAGACATAAATTCATCAAGGTCTACATCTTCATCTTCTGGTGGTTCAATTTGAAAACGCATGAATCCTTCACCAACTACCATTGCATGTTCAAGTGCTGCCAATACCTGTTTATCAATATCCTTCTTTATATAGAATTTGTCCACAATCACCTGAATGTCATAATCCTTATCAGGATCAAGTTCCACTTCTTCACTGATGTCGTGTTCTACACCGTCAACGCGTACGTGTCTACATCCTTTCGTTCTTATATCGTCAAAAAGGTATTCGTAATCTTCACCGTAAATTTTAAAGACAGGTGCATGTATTTCTACTTCTGTATTGTCCGGGAGGGATAGCAGCTTTTCAAGAATTTGATAGTGGGTTCTGATTGGGATCTCTTTTTCGCAATAAGGACAGTGTGCAATACCGATAGTAGCAAACAGCATTCGCAAATAATCTTGCAAATCGGTCATAGTTCCTACAGTTGAACGCGGGTTCATTGTAACCGTTTTCTGTTCAATTGAGACAACAGGGGACAATCCATCAATGAAATCAACGTCCGGTTTTTTCAGCTGCGTAATAAACCGTTTAGCATAAGTTGACATTGACTCAAGGAATCTACGTTGTCCTTCAGCATAGACGGTGTCAAATGCTAATGAAGATTTACCGGATCCGCTGATTCCAGTCACAACGACGAGTTGATCGCGTGGAATCTCTACCTCTATATTTTGTAGGTTATTCTCTCTCGCCCCTTTTACTGAGACCGTTTGTCTCATATTTGCCCCCTTCTATTTTAATGCCATTTTTAATTATATGTTGTTTACTTCCTAATAAAAAAACGATTGGACATCTGTTGCAGTTACACCGTCCCGCAGACTAATGGACTGTCCAGCCTTATTTTGTAGGTCGGGTAGAGCGAAGCGAAACCCATAGGTGTAAAGTTAAGGACTGAAACGCGTCATTTTCAGTACTAAAAAAAGTGTTGCAAAATAGATATACCTCTTGCATAATATAGAAATGTCCTATTTTATATTATTATTTTCTATAAGAGGTATATCAATGTCTATATTAACACAAGTGACCGATATAATGCAAAAAGTTTTACGAGAAGCTGCTAATGAAGCGGCTAACATCTGTGGTGCTGTGCAAAGACTGCGTAAGTTCATAGGCTGCACTTTAGTTCAAACCTTGGCCTTCGGGTGGCTACAACTTCCCGATGCGAGTTATACAGAACTTGCCCAAGTTGCGCGTGCTTTAGGTGTTGATATCACGCGTCAAGCGATTGTAAATCGAATGACACGCGAGACAGCTGAAACATTGAAAACAACACTTGAAATAGCATCAAAACAACCTGTCATCCCTACCCCACAAGCACTTCCGTTGCTTAGCCAGTTCACAGGAGTTTATGTGCAAGACAGCACTTGGATTACGCTTCCCGATGAACTTCATTCCGTATGGAAAGGGGCTGGATGTAAAAACAACAATCAAAAAGCTGCTCTTAAACTGCAGCTCCGTTTTGATGTGCTGACAGGGGCTTTCCAACACTTTCACATCACAGATGGTATCACTGCCGATAGCACGGCAGAAAAGGAGTTTGAACCACTTCCTGTTGGGAGTTTACGTTTAGCAGACCTCGGTTATTTCTCGTTGGATACGTTTGAAAAACTGACACAAGCAAATGTCTTTTGGCTAACAAGATTGAAAGTAGACTGTAAACTCTTTGATGAACACGAAGAACCCTTCAGTTTGCATGAGCACCTCAAAACAACAAAAGCAAACACGATAGACGTCAACTGCTTCGTCGGCGCAAAGAAGCGTCTGCCCGCACGCCTTGTTGCAGTGCGATGTTCCGAACAAGAAACAAATAAGCGTCGCAGAAACATCAGACGCGATGCCAAACGCAGGGGCACCAATCCCTCACAGGAACGACTACAGCTCGCTGGATGGGATATCTATATTACAAATATAGAAGCAACACAACTGACACCTCAACAGATCGCAACTATTTACCCTATCCGATGGCAAGTTGAGTTGATGTTTAAATGCTTCAAAAGCATTGGCAAGGTGAACACATCGCGTAGCACCAAACCGGAACGCATCTTATGTGAAGTGTATGCTAAACTCATCGCACAACTGATAAGACATTGGATTATGTTAGCAACCGGTTGGCGATGTCTACAACACAATATCATCAAAACAGCACAACTGATTACGCTACACACGCACACTTATATTAAGTTTTCACAGATCCAAAACAGCATTTATGACAACTCTTAGACTCATAAAACAGGATATGCAATACATCGACTGCGGAATACACAGACCAGGGAAACACACAACGTATAAGCAATTAAAAGAGGCGGAAAATCCTTAACTTTACACCTATGGGTTTCGCTGCGCTCTACCCGACCTACAATGTAAGAGTAGACACTCTACTACATAGCAAAAAGTCACTTATAGCATCTTCCTCATCTGGTAACAGACCAGATATCATAATTGAGCAGTCAACAACTATCATCTTCAACCTTCGTTTTTCCAATCTGTCACCTCTGTGATACCACCCACTACCTAAAGGTAGGGGCTTCGGTTTCTTTGACAATAGCGATTTCCCCAGTGGTTCAATCGTCTAACATCGTCTCCACCAGCAGGCTATTTGCCGTATTTGGAACGGCTATCGTGTATTAAGACACGGGTACCCCAGCCTGCAAAGTTACATTAGCAGCATTGATGTCTCTATCATGAAGTGTATTGCAACCTTGACAAGTCCAAAACCTATCTTTGAGTGTGAGATGATTGTTTTTATGTCTGCACTTATGACAAGTTTTAGTTGTAGGTTGCCATCTATCTGCTTTTGCAAATGTTTTACCATATTTTTTACATTGCCATTCAAGTATCTGTGCAAACTCACCGAATGCAAGGTCAGATACTTTTCTCCCCCACAACTTTTTCAGGCCGTCAAGGTTGAGTGTTTCAATTGCAATGTAATCAAACTTTTTGCAAAGTTTCAATGCTGTTTTCCAAAACCAGTCTCTACGCCGATTCTCCACTTTTTTGTGAACTCTGCCAAGCTGTCTTTTAGCACGAAACCATGCCCCTGATAAGTATTGTTTTCGTGATAAACTCTTACAAGCTGAACGAATAGCGTTGAAACTTTTCTTATAGAACTCTGGCGATGCTATCTTAGTGCCATCTGAAAGCGTGAGAAATACCTTCAATCCGAAATCTATCCCTGCTCTATTACCTGTCTTGGGTAAATGTTCTGAAGGTTCTGTGTCCTCACAGGATAGCGTCAAGTAGTAATCGCCTACATTATCGCACTTGATAGTCGCTGTCTTTATTTTGCCACTCCATTCACGATGTTTCCAAAAAGTGAAATGCTTATCTATGCACCTTATATGAAATCTGTTGCCATCTATACCCCAGCCTGCCTGTGTGAATGTAACAGAGTTATATTTATGGGCGGGCTTAATATGGGGTCTACCAACCTTCTTCTTTGTAATTCCAGCCTTTCTTTCTTTGATGTTGGTAAAGTATTTTTGATAACCAAGATCAATTCTTCTCAATACATCTTGACACGCTTGACTGGGTAAACTATTCCAATGTGGCTTAGTCGTCCTTTTCAACTTCGTTAGATGTTTATTCATTCGTTTCAGCGAAATATAACCTTTGTAGATTTTGTAATACCTACGCTGAAGTTTCATAAAATGGACGTGAATCTGATGTAGATCATCAATCAAATTACCAAGCCGAATATTATTCTTTTGATTATACAACTTATACTTATAGGACTTACGCATGACTTTTATCACTTTCAATTTTATGTTGTTTTATATACGTAATTATAGACTAAAGAAGTAGGAATGTTCCCATTATATATAACACCCAATGCCGTCTATATCCCACAAGCTAAAGCATGGGATTTGACGGAAGATCGTTAACAGAACCAACAGGACAATTTGTCCGTAATTCAATCAATCTGGAATAAGCCTCATGCATGTTTTCCAACTCTATGCCATCAGGGGGCAACATCAAAGCTATTACCTTACCCCTATTAGTAACAGAGAATTTCTCACCTTTCTCAATACGTTTGAAAAGGTTTGATAGGCTTGCCTTTGCCTCATTTAAACCAATTTCTGTCATTTTTTGCTCCTTTAATTCCAATGCAGAATGAAAAGAATTCGTCTTATAAAAAAGGATTGTCAGTATCATAGAAATATGCGGGTTCATCTACCGAAACTTTGCTATCCATCGTCAATCGTATAGGTGAAGAGAACAACTCCAGAACATCCTTACGTGATAGCCATTCACATGCCATACAGAGCCACAACTGACGACTCCCAAAATGATCATAGATGTCAGACAGTGAACGTTCTCCACCAGCATCCTCCAGAAAATCAAGAATAGGCTTAAAAAATGTCTGTATATGCTCTTCTAAGAATACGTCAATCTTATCTAATACCTTCGCCAGAACCGACTCGTCCTTCGGAATATCAAGTATATCTGTAAAAATAGCATTAAAAAATTCAGGATTGCTTATGCGTGCTTGATAAATAGCCTTTCGTTTAGGGACTTCTCCGTTCATGATGGCTTCAATACGTGCCAACTCTTTAACTGCAAGCATCAAGTAATAGAATGTATAATCATAGTCCTTTTTCACATAGAACCATTTTTCAGTTTTGTCAAGGATCGTCGTTAACCCTCCTGCCATATTCAGCAATTGCGTCTGTTTATCACGTTCCCCAATTACATCAAGGTCTTTATGCAACTCTCTTAGCGTAGGATCCTTGGTAAAAAGTATCTCACTCTGAGCGTATAATGCATGCAGATGACCCCCTTGTAAGTTGCGTTCCAATAGCTTCTTATATCCATTTCTGTTTACCAACCGGACTCTAATAGGGATTCCATCCTCAATTAATTGATATTCCTGTTTTTGAAACTTGGTTCCATCTCTCATGATGAGGGTGATATGGATGTTGGTCTTTTCCCAAACGTTCTCCTCTTTGAGATTACTTGTGAGTATTGCAGCGACGATATAACGATCCTCTGCAATTGTGTCAGCGAACCTTTCTAAAGCCTCTTCAATTTGTGGATGAACTTCAGATTTCAGTTTTGGTGCGCGAAGCGCAGTTGCCGATTTATCATAATAGTATGCAGGTTCCTCTAATGTAATCTGACTCTTAACCGTCAACCGAATAGGGGTAGATACCTGTTGGATGACCCCTTTCCACGCTAACCATTGACAGATTACATCAACAGATGCATCACGGAACTTTGTATGAAAATATGCGTTCAACTCAGAATTTGATCGTGGTCCCTTCTGTTCTTTAAGATAATCCAAAATGGGTTGGAAGATAAACTGTCGTTCATCAATATAAGCATTCACAGCATCGAGTGCATCTTGTATAACTTTTTCATTCTTTTCACAGTTTATTAGGTCAGTATAAACATGTCCAAAGAATTCTGGGTTATATTCCAAGGCAGGTTGTATCACTTCTCGCGCAGGAATCTCATCATGCAACAGCACCTCAATACGGGCTAAACTTTCCACAACTCTTAGGAGTGACAGAAAACATGTTATTATATCTCCATTCACATAATACTGCTTCTCGGCATAAATTAGTGTTGGTAATGTCCCCGCAATAACATTTAGCAGTTGTAGTTGCTTGTCACGCTCACCTATACTATCCCTTCTTGCGTTCTTGTCATACCATTCCTTTATAGAGTCATCACGAGAGAATAACAACGTACTGTGTGAGAAATAAGAGTGCATAAACGAACCTTCTTGCGCGCTCTCAATGGCCCGTTTGAAAGCACTTCGTGGGGTCAAACTTGCATGTATCATTACATCATTTTCTACAAGTGAGAAAAACGATTCTCTTGGTCGTATACCATCCTTACCGATAATCTCAACGTCTAAATCGGATTTTTCCCACACCTGAGCGTACGAGAAACTACCACCAACAATCATCGCAAGCATATTTGGGTCCGCCTTTACCCTCTCAACAAGCATATCGACAGCTTCATAATACTGTTGTTCAACATCAACCTGTGTTCTCATGGTGCCTTTCTCCTATATCCTACTATACCCAAATTTCTACCTATGTAGCACAAAATTCAAGTCTGGTCAAATTAGGTAATATGTGGTAAGAGAATGAAGATTAAGATTTTAAACGCGAGGTGGTTTTATGCACTTAAAGGTCCTTAAGAGTTCCTTTTTTCTTCTCTTCAATAGCTTCCGCAGTCAAGAAATCCAATTTACCAGCTTCTGAATCATCTTCAATCTCGCGGTCCCATTTTTTCCAATCCAATTCGCTGAACCACTGTCTTAATTGTTTGTATTCGGCTTCAGGAAGAGAGAGAATCTCTTGTTGAATTTTGACAAGATGCGACATAGTACTTTCTCCTTTAGTCAATAAATCATATAGTAGATTATGGAACTAATTAGACTGATATTTTCTTAGAACATACTTAGTAGAATATCTCATTCCTTATCAGATTAACAAATCTGCAGTATATTTTCAACATCAGAGTTTTCAGAAGGTTTACCATAAGCGTAAGAACCGTAGAGAATAATCTGTAATGGCGCGAATTCACGCACGATATCATCACAAGCAGCTAAAATCTCTTCTCGACTTACCATCTCACCGTCCTCCGATTTTACAAATACCACCATTGAAAGGAAACTACTTGGGTTTTACTAAGGAATTGACATAAGATTCTTGATAGATATCCCAATTGTCCGTAGGTGGTATATCTAAAAATCCCGATTTCCACACTTCAGGTTTGTCTTTTACTCTCATCAAATAATCACGTGCATTGAGGCAATGACAATAATCATCCAGATTCTGTATATGCATACCTTTTTCAATCAAAGTTTGCAGCCATTCATCGCGAGGATATATCTCATCAACCTCGTCAAGTGGGACTAACTTCCCACTATATTTCAATATCTCTACACCGTTGACTGAGTAGCTCTTGCTGATCGTAATACCCGCATGCTGTCTGCCATAATCCGCATCATATTTCTCCATCAGTAACTGTACTTTATCATAAGTAGATTGCTGATCAACTTGTGCTTCTGTTTTGACATTAATATGCTCGGATCGAATCTCAATGACATCTCTTTGTTGTTCTATCTGTTCATTTAAGCTTTCTATTTTTTCCTCAGCGTTCTCAATAAATACCCGAGTCTGTTCCCGTATCCTTTCAATCTGTTCTTCTGCAATTTCAGCATTCTGTTCCATCACTTCGTGAACTTTCTCAACATGTTTCTCAGCACTTTCTCTAACCATCTCCAGATGATTTTGGATTCCTTCTACTTGTACTTCAATAATCCGTCTAAATTCGTCAGTATCTTCATGCATGTTCTGAATCCGTTCATCTATATTTCTCTCGTGTTCTTCTTTAGTTCTAAGCAAACGTTCGATCTGTTCTTCTGCAGATTTAGTTTCCTCCTGTATTTGCTTCTGTAAGTTTTCAATATGTTCTTCACAGGACCTATTTTGTTCCTCTAATCGTTCTTGTATTTGCTCAATAAATGACTCACCGTGCCTATTATTTTTCTCAATTCCTTCATGTATTGTGTCTATCATTTCTTGCGCATGCTGAATAGTTTTCATCTGTTTTCTCCTTTTGTTGATGCACTTGGTAGCATTAACTCAGTGCGAACTGCCTCTCGTACTTTTTCGCAGATACGCATTGCATTATCTGCATCACTTGCAGTTGCAATTTCCTCTGGATACCGAGAATCCACCGCATGTTTTGTTAATGTTGATAAATCATTCTGCCATACACGCCACGCAGGCATTGTCGGTAGAATTAAGTCTAAAAGATCAATCAAATTGTGTGTTCTCTGTATAGGAATGTTATTTTCTTGCAGCCACGCCTTTAGATATTTCTCTACACACTGCTGCGCCAAAAAACAGATTACATGATACACAGGATTCTGTCCTCGGTAATTTTCCGCAGCAACAGAATAATCACCTTCAGCTTTTTCTACCCATTCTAACGTAATTGGGTTCATTTCTGTATTCTCTATTTTCTGGGGTATGATATAGAAATCGTCGGTTTCATAAAGCACTTGTCCTTTCTCAGTGACTTCACGCAGAAACCAATCATTGTATGAAAGACGATATGATATGTATTCTGGAGAACGGACGAGTAGGTCCATATTAAAACGACTCGGAATCTGTCTTTTAATTTCATTTTCTCTGTCGCGTGCTTCAGATTTGTCAACCGGCATTACAACTAAGAGATCAACATCAGAGTTCTCAGAAGGAGTACCATACGCATAAGAACCGTAAAGGATAATCTGTAATGGTTCAAATTCACGAACGATATCATCACAAGCAGCTAAAATCTCTTCGCGACTTACCATTTTAATACCCTCTGCCTTTTTATTCTCAAAGGTTCCCACCCTGCTGCCGGGGTTTTCTAACCTCGCCAAATTACCCATTTACACCCCTGCTTGCGAGGTTAGGAAACCTCGCAAGCAGCGCGGTGTGCCTGTATTATGCAAACAAGAAATTACCCGTTTAATTATTTAAACTTCATACGGCACTAAAGAGAAGACAATCCGTATAACCATGCACTAATACTTACTATTCTGATTTGTAATAGCACACCATCTTGCAGTCAACAGATAGTCGAAGAGCGCAGTTTCCGCTTCAGGTGTCCCGATCCGTTTTAATGCGTGTATAGAATTGTCACGCACATAACGATTCTTATCTGACAGTGCAGACTTCAGAACAGGAATCGCGTCGCTGGAAGCAGGACCAATCTGTGCCAATGCCAATGCAGATTCAAAACGGACCTGTACGTCCTCATCGTTGTCTAACATCTCAATCAAGGTCGGGACAGCAGATGACGCAGCGGGTCCGATACCGCCTAATGCCTCTGGTATATACCGTCGCACCTCAACCTTACTATCTTTAGAACGATTTATCAATGCATCAACTGCAGCTTCTGCACCAGAGCCTATCTGTGCTAATGCGTAAGTCGCTTCAACACGTACTGCATCATTTTCATGGTCCATCATTTCAGAGAGTGCTGAAACAGCGGGTTCACCAATTGCCGCAAGTCCATACGCCGCTAACCGACGTGCAGAGCCGTTCTCATCTGTCAGTTTCTCAATTAATGTATCAACTGCCGGTTCACCAATTGCCCCCAGAGCATAAGCAGCATTCAAGCCGACAGGTTCATAATCATCGCGTAAGGCTCCACCCAAATGTTGTGTTGCGTCAGCAGCAGATTCTCCCAACATGCCCAACGCATCGGCAGCATCAGAACGGACATCCGGATTTTCATCACCTAATGCTTCAATATTACGGGTAAAGTTTCCGTTCGTCTGATGTGTTGTCTGTTCGTCTAATCCTCCCGACATCCAATTCCACATGTGTCGCCACGCGGTTTCATGCTTTTTAGCTGCGGGATTTTCATTTTCATCAAACGACCCGGATTTCCACTCTGGATCTTGTACATTCCATTCCGGTTTCTTCGGTTCATCAAGTCGAATAAACTGAAATTTCATCATATAACGTGTTTTATCTGTCTGGTTCGCCATAGCGCGATGCCAAAGATCAAAGTGAATTAGGGTAACTGTACCTGCTTCTCCATTGAGGGCAATCTCCCCCGTATTGTCATCAGTAATCCTATGACTATAGTATTGGGTTCCAGATAGGACGCTTGAGGGACCGAGTTCAACAGGTGTATCCTGCGGATAGTAAAACGCCATAGCCCATCGCGGACGATGATGCCGCACCTTTTGATGTCCCCAGTAACTGTCCTTATGAAAACCTTGTCCGCCACTATGTGGTGCATTTCTATGTGGGTGACGGTGTGAATGCATCACGTAGTTCTCACCTAAAATGCAGCTAAATGCACCCCGAACGACCGGATCCTCAAACACCGCTTGTAATTCTGGAACGCGGGGCAGAATGTTATTCCCTAAGTTCCCTTCACTCTCAGTGGTTTCCTGTGTTCTACGATATATCGTTTCATGAACACTTCTCGGTAAATCAGTTTTCACAGTAATATGTCCGTTGACAATGAAATCTCGCATCTGTTCATCGCTAAGTAGGTTAGATTCTTGCATCATCAGATCTCCATTTATGTATCAGGATTTGAATATATGTCCTCTTTATTGCAGTTTTTCAAATAGCACAATACGTCATGTTACTATTTTACTTGACTTTTGAATTAATTTCACACATTTTTTTCAATGCCTTCAGTTTTATATGTTTAATTTAGTTTTATATGTTTACAGAAGAACATCTTTTGTGTATGATTAACATAATCTCTCATATTTACGCCCAATTTCATGCGATGTGTCAATTTCAGGTGATATGGAGTCTCCGATGATTCAGCAACGATCCCGCACAGGTCTATCTCGTCGTGCAATTCTCATCGGTATAGTATGTGCTACCCTTGAGTGTCTTCTCGCCCCATATAATGATTACGTTATCCGCAACATTTTCTTGGCTGGTGGACACTTTCCTGTCGCGCCTTTCTTCGTGCTTACTATTCTGGTTTTGGGTATAAACGGCATATTAAAGCAGCTTCACCCCACATCAGCATTTACGTCCAGTGAACTTATCACGATCTGGTGTATCATGCTTGCACCAGCAGGGATTCCATCATCAGGCATGATGCGCTATGCACTCAGTCCAATGATTGCGTACAAGTACTTTGCTACACCAGAAAACGATTGGGAATCACTCTTCTTTCATTATATTCCACATTGGCGTGTCGTGCAAGATGAGACTGCTATACGCTCCTTTTTTGAGGGACTTTTTGCAGGAGAAACGGTTCCGTGGAGTGCTTGGATAGTACCTATCCTTGTCTGGAGTGCATACGTAATTGTTATCTATTTTGTGATGATCTGTCTGTCGGTATTACTGCGCAGGCAATGGGTTGCGAATGAACGTTGTGCCTTTCCTCTCGTGAAACTCCCAGTCGAAATGGCAATTCAAGATAGAGGAAGACTACCACCACTCTTTAGGAACAGCGCGCTATGGATCGGCTTTGCATTCCCTGTCTTCCTTCACACGATAAATGGACTACACACATTCTTTCCCTCTATCCCACACATACCACGCGACTTCTGGTTAAATCAATATCTCACTGAGAGTCCGTGGAGCGCATTACGTCCATTTCAGATTGTCATTTTCTGGTCTATGGTCGGATTCAGTTATCTGTTAACATTAGAAGTATCGTTTAGTATATGGTTCTTCTTTCTGTTTTACAAACTGCAGTGTCTCATCGGCGTAATGCTCGGATTTCAGCTGACTTCAGGACCCGGTGTACAATGGACAGGAAAATCGTTTAGTGCAGCACAGGAAACAGGAGCATGTCTTGTGTTCGTTGCAATTGCACTTTGGAAAACACGCCACCACATCAGGAACATGTTTCAATTCCGAACATCAGATGAAGCATTACCTTACGGTGTAACTGTGTTCGGTCTTATTGGTGGAATCTGTGTCCTTGTCTTCTTTAATCACATGATGGGAATGTCAATCCTCTTCGCATTAGGTTTCGTTTTATTTTTGCTTGCGATGTATATTGTCTTGACGTGGCAGGTTATTAACGGTGGCATTCCATTCATCAATCCATCTTTCTCACCCCAGAGTTTTTTCCTAACAACCTTGGGAACTTCAAAAATACATCCTTCATCATTAACATCACTGATGATGCATCCAGTCTGTTTAACACTTGACCTAAGAGAATTCATGATGCCTAACATCATGAACGGACTAAAAGCAGCTGACGAAGCACGGGTTAAACGGAGGCAACTCCTGATGGCTATGGGTGCTGCGATGGTGATAGGATTGGGTGTGTCCTACTATTCTGCGATCAATGTAGGCTATGCACACGGTGCACCCTATATGGGAGGCAGTTGGTTTATGCGACAACTTGAAGCACTGCTTGTCAGTCCAAAAACAAGCACAAATTGGACCAACACAGGATTTATATTGTTCGGTGGAGGTTTCACTGGATGGCTCATGTGGATGCGTCAGACATTCGTATGGTGGCCCCTACATCCGATCGGTTACACCATGTTGAGTTCTTGGGCAACATTTAAACTCTGGTTTTCAATCTTTCTCGGATGGGGCATGAAATTTGCGATAGTCAAATATGGAGGATTGAAGGCATACAGAAAAGCGCGCCCCGTATTCCTCGGATTAGTCGTTGGTGAGATGACCTGTGCAGGTCTATGGGCTATCGTAGGCATGGTAACAGGTATTAGTAGTGGATATAGGATATTGCCTGATTGATAGGTGAGTGTAAAGGCTGGTAGCATTTTAACTACCAGCCTTTGAACAATACCTTCGCCAAAAATAGTTGAATAAAATGGGTTTTTGTCTTATAGTTTTACACTATAAAAACAAAATAAAAGGACAAAAACCCATGTTAGAAATTATAGCACTTTTTTCAGTTCTTAATCCATGTATTTCACAAACGACGATCCGTCAGTTATGTCAAATTGTATTTGCACAACTTGCGATGACAGGACGAGTGACAATGTTGAATATCTCTCGTTGGACATCTAAAGGAGGTAGCTACCGCACAATACAACGCTTTTTCAACACTGTTCTTCCTTGGACAACATTGTGCTGGACGTTTTTTCGTACACACTTACTTGATCGTGAAAGTGCTTATATCTTAGCAAGCGACGAAGTCGTCATAAGCAAAAGCGGAAAATGCACTCATGGTTTATCGCGCTTTTTTTCCTCATTGTATGGGAAAAGCATTCCCGGGTTATCGTTTTTAGCCATATCCTTAATCGATATCTCTAAACGGCATTCCTATCCGATGGCTATTGGGCAAATCGTTCGAAATGAAAAAACCTCAGAACCTGTTAGTTCTCCGAATGAACCCTTAGACGACACGAAGAAAACAAAACCTAAACCCGGGCGTCCTAAAGGAAGCCGAAATAAGAACAAAAAAGAGGTCGTTCTCAGTGATACTTTGAAACAACTTCAAACGATACTCATACAGGTTTTACAAGTAATCAATAACTTGATACCTGTCCGTTATTTGGTCCTGGATGGATATTTTGGGAACAATAACGCTCTACAAATGGTAGAACAATGTGGACTCCATCTTATTTCAAAACTACGCACAGATGCTGCGTTGCATTTACCACCGACGACACAGAATGAGGGACAACGCGGACGCCCCGCAATCTATGGAGAACGCTTCAATCCACGACAGATTGACGCAGAGTATTGTGTTTCTACACAGATAGATGGTAATCTAAAAACCGAAATATATCAAATGGAACTACGCCACAAAAAGTTCCCAGACCCATTGAACGTCGTTTGTGTCCTAAAGACGAACTTGACTACGGAAAAGCAAGTACACGTCTTATTGTTCAGTTCTGATTTAGAACTTGACGCAGAAAAACTGATAGATTATTATTCGCTTCGTTTTCAAATTGAGTTCAACTTCCGAGACGCAAAACAACATTGGGGTATGGAAGATTTCATGAATGTAAAAGAGACCCCTATAAACAATGCCGTGAACTTGTCAATGTTTATGACAAATGTATCTGCTAAACTCATGGAAGACTATAGGTGTCAGATACCCGATTATAGTGTCATAGATCTTAAATCGCACTACCGGGGTTTGAAGTATATGAACGAAACATTAAAAATACTTCCGCAAAAACCTGAAGATATTGTTATTGAACAAATTATTGGACACCTAAGTTCTATCGGTGCTATTCACAACACACAAGTCAATCTAAATCCAGGATAATTGGCGAAGGTATTGTTTGAATAGTATTAGTAGCATTACTTAGATTTTAAGGCTCCCCATTGTATGGCGAGTTTCCCTTGCGGTTTAACAGGTGTAAGTGCTTCTATTTGAAGAGTCTCTATTTCATCTGCTGTCAGAGCAACATTGTAAATTCGTGACTCCTCAATGTGAGCATTAAGATCCCCTGGTCCAGTAAGTCCGGTAGTATGCCGTTTACCCCAAACAGCTTCGGCATCACCTGCAGACCAAGTTCTTAAATCACCTTTCGTGAAACTTCCCATACTTTCGCCATTTCGGTATCCTGTAATTTCGTACTGGTTGCTAACAATCTTGTAAGTAATCGCTATGAAATGCATGTCTCCAGTTTCTTGTTCAGTGACAGCTTGCGGAAAATCCTCCGTTCTTCGGAAATAGCTGCTACCGGGCATCCACTGCCGTTCCTCTCTTTCCGCCCAGACGATACCGCAAAATTGATCCGCTGTTGCTTTATCCAGTGTTAGTGCAGAACCGTTTGTTCTGGTATAATCATCTAAGCTTAACCAGGATGCCAGTGTGAGGTCTGTGATATCGGGACCAGTGTAATCCAAAGCATGTGCCCATTTGCCAGTTTCTACCACTAATTGTCCATCTACCAACTCGGCTCCTTGCAGGGCAATATCTCCCCAGTTGCCAGTTTCATCTTTCATAGTATCAAATCGCCACCATCCAACGAGACTATCTTCTTGCACTTGAGCAAAAACTGATATTGACATGCTCAACATTAGCAATAGCGCAAATAGACAGAAAACTTTTGTCCTCATGAAAACAACTCCTTCTTTATATTGTATGATGGTTTACCTAAGTGAGTAGACTCAGGTAAACTTTATAGCTTATCTTGAACTGATCTTAATGATAATTACCTCTTGATCTTCGCCCAACTTGTCGCGAGTTTCCCTAATGGTTCTACTGGCAGATCTCCTTGATAGATAGTCTTTACTTCTTCAGCAGTCAACGCGACGTTGTAGATTCGAGATTCTTCAATATGTGCATTGAGATCGCCGGGTCCGGCAAGATTCCCACCATCATGTCGTTTGCCCCAAATTGCTTCAGCATCACCTTTCGTCCAGGTTTCAACAGCTCCTTTTTTGAAGCTACCCAGACTTTCGCCATTTCGATAACCAGTGATTTCAGTAGTTCCAGCATCTCCATAAGTGATTACTAAGAAAACCTGATCACCAGTTTCATCTTCAGTAACAGCGTTGGGAAAATCTTCTGTATGATGAAAAAAACTACTACCAGGCATCCACTGTTTAACTTGTCTTTCTGCCCAAACGATTGCACGGAACTGATCTTTGCTGAGTTTATCCAACGTGAGAGCAGACCCTTTTGATTGGCCATAACTATCTAAACTGACCCAGGTAACCAAAGATAATTCTTTGATCTCAGGACCAGTATAATCAACAGCATGTGCCCATTTTCCAGCTTGTACGACCAATTGTCCCTTATCAATTGTTGCCCCACGAAGAGTTATATCACCCCAATTTCCTGTTTCTTCCTTCTCACTATCAAATAACCACCAACCAACAAGGTTTTTTTCTTGCACTTGTGCGAATCCTGACATAGAAACGGTCAGTATCATAAATGCTACAAGTACCCCACAGACTCTATAACGTGTCATCTTATGAATCTCCTTTATTTCAGTCAATTTGACAATAGTATTAAAACCAATTATGTTAAGTTAATTGCATCTACCGAAATCATCATATACATATATTAGCAGATTAAATTTAAAAAATCAACCATATTAATTTCAGTAGCACATTCTGTTAGATTGTGCTCCTTTTTTCATAAGAGACGGCACTCGGAGTGTGCCTACTACTATTAAAGAGACGGCACTCGGAGTGTGCCTACTACTATTAAAGAGACGGCACTCGGAGAATGCCTACTACTATTAAAGAGACGGCACTCGGAGTGTGCCTACTACTATTAAAGAGACGGCACTCGGAGTGTGCCTACTACTATTAAGAGCAATTGAGATTTGATTTCATCCATTTTATTCTTGACATATTCATTTTTGCTGAATTGGTATACTGCCCCAGTGGCTTCTTCATCATAGTTTGGAAGTTCTGGGGGGGGGGGTTGTGGCTTTGGTAAATCGTTTTCAAATTCTTGCAAAAATGTGTGAGCGACATCACTACGTTGCATATATTCTGCAAAGCATTTGACTGCGAATTCTTTGTGATGTTCCTGTAATTTCATAGCGTTTCTCCATTCAAAATCGTACCATATGGTACGAAATTTCGTACCGTGGTACGATTTGGTACATTGGTTGTAGCGTCAGTTACAGTAAGGTTTTGTAGTGTGTTTTTTGACAGAGTCAAAATTTTAAAATTCCTTTTTGGTACGAAATTCTCTGCATGTTGAAATATGCATGAAAATATTGGATTTATTCTGATATTATGATCATTTCTGGACATTTTGTAGAATTGCATTGTAAACACCTTTTTACATAAACGTAAGGTAAGTAAATACATAACTTTATATTTATGTTAACATAAATAAATTCTGTTGTCAAGTAAATATTGAAGAAAACTGAATTATTTTCAATTTTGATTAAGATTTAATTATATGGAGTGTGTGCTTATATTAACCTCTGAATAGTAGCATTGTAAACACCTTTTTGTATAAACTAATTGAAATTAATTCTATAACATAAACTTATTGTAATGTATATAAGAACATTTATCAAGTTAAATGCTGAAGAAAATAATATATATTGTAATTTTCTGTTTTGTGTTTAATAATTCGCATTCACGATTCTGGCAGTGTGATTCTGACAGTTAATGGGCAAAATGTTTACGCTTCCGTTTATGTACATAGCACTCCGCTGGAGTGCAGTCCGTTGACAACCGTTTTTCTATAGACATATTGCTCCGCTGGAGCAAGGGTTAAGCGATCTTTCTTTTTAAGTTACAAAAACTTTACACACCCATTTTCAGTAGCACATTCTGTTAGATTGTGCATCTTTGTAGCACATTCTGTTAGATTGTGCATCTTTGTAGCACATTCTGTTAGATTGTGCATCTTTGTAGCACATTCATCCTTGATTGTGCTTCTTTCAATACCTACCAAACTGACAACTCTTTAATTCTGTTGAATTCTCAAGAACCATTGTGTATAATTGATTCTGTTTAATTCTTTAATTAAAAGCATACAAGAAAGAGGAGAGAATAACGATGAAAAAAACACGCTATGAAAACATATCCGAACTGAAAACACTCACAATTATTATAGCACTTACCACATTGATAGTCGGATTATCGGCTTGTGAGCAGGTGACCGAAGTCATCCAATCCTCCAAAAAAGATCAGCGTAACGAGATATCCATCGGACTCGTCTTACCTTTAACAGGTCACTTAGCTCCTGCAGGTAAACTCATGAAAGAGGGTTACGACCTCGCTCTTGATGAAATTAACGCAGCACAAATCGGTAACACTCAGCTCAAGTTTATTATTGAAGACAGCACCAGCACTCCAGTCGGGGCAGTTGAGGATTTCAAAAAACTGATTCACGAAGACGGTGTATCTATTATTATTGGTCCCGCGTCCTCAAGCGCGACGCAGGCAGCATTTCCGGTCGCACGAGACAATCAGATCGTGGCAATTAGTTCTACGTCGGGTGCACGTGGTCTCGGTGCAATCAGTGATTTTGTTTTTCGCGTCCCACTCACGACAGATGTTGTAGCTCCCAGAGGTGTGACGGCAACGCATGCGAAACTCGGCTACCAACGGGTCGCTACGTTATATGACAAGACCGATGTCTTCTCATCGGATAGAGACGCTACATTGCAGGAAGTATTCACTGACAGCAATATTGAAGTGCTCACCACTGAAACCTTTCAAAGTGGTGATACAGATTTCTCCGCACAATTAACACGGATAAAGACGTTGAATCCCGATGCAGTCTTTGTCTCTGCTTTACCACCAGAAAAGCCAGGAATACTGATTCAAGCCCGTCAACTCGGTATATCCGCTCACTTTATCGTAAGTTCCTTAACGGACGTTGAGGTCCAAGCTGCCGGTGTTGCCGCCGAAGGCGCAATAACTTTTATCGGTTGGCTCCCCACAGATGACACACCAGGAAACCGAGACTTCGTTCAGAAGTATACCACCACTTATGGCATGGAGCCGAATATCTTTGCCACAGCATCATACACCACCGTCTATATTTTAGCAGAGGCAATTAAGAATGCACCATCAACCGATGCAACTGCAATCCGAGACGCGCTGGCAAACATCAAAGATTTTGACACAGTTTTCGGCAAGTTCTCTTTTAATGTCGATGGAGATGCTGTCTATGAACCGAAGGTGTTGATAGTCCAAGACGGCACATTGCAACCCTTTGAGTAATAGTCTTAACAAAGGAATTCGGTTTTCCCAGGCTAATAGGTGCGGTTTCCTAACCAATGCAGAATACCAAACGCGTATTCTGCATTATGCGTCAATTTAGCGATTCCCACGACCATGGCTGTAGCACATTCTGTTAGATTGTGCGTTTCTTTGTAGCACATTCATCCTTGATTGTGCTTCTTTCTACAACCCCCTTCATCCTACATTTATGCATCTTTGTAGCACATTCTGTTAGATTGTGCGTTTCTTTGTAGCACATTCATCCTTGATTGTGCTTCTTTCTACAACTTTTATCCTCATAATCGTACCTACGTCCATAATAAAAATTACACTTGACAAACATCAAAATACAGGTTATCATATAACTAACATCAGTTAATATGGAGAATGCAATGAAAATTAAAAAATATCAGATGTTTCAAATTGGACTTCAACTGCAAAAAAACGTAAAATAAACTTGACAATCGGTTTTGTCACGTTTGGGCAAATTTAAAAATTTACACATGCATAAAAAAAGCCTACAACACCATACACAGTCTGGATTAACACACAATGTACTAAAAGTCACGCCTGTGACAAATTTGTCACGAATTCGTGACTTTTTGAAGAATAGACATGTCTCATTAATTTATCATAAACCGCACGGGCAACATTGCTATGATAACAAGAAGCAACTTTAAAGACTTACTCAGAACACTCGGTTTCATCGAAGAAGGTGACATCTTTCAAAAATCAGATCGTGAAGTTGATTTGAAGGTTGACTTTGGTAAACAGAGACTAATTTATCCCGAAGGTTTAAAAGTTAATCGGCAAGATATCTGCAATCTCTCACAGAACGAGAATTTTGTTGTGTTTGAGTGTGTGCATCGGTTACTGGAAAAAGGCTATAAAGCCAAACATTTAGAACTTGAACACCCATACAGAATTGGTCACAGTCCCAGTGGCGGACGTGCAGATATATTGGTTAAAGACCAACAAAATAATCCCTTGTTGATTATTGAGTGCAAAACAGCAGGCGATGAATTTGAAAAAGCGTGGGACGACACCCGTCAAGATGGTGGACAGTTGTTTAGTTATGCTCACCAAGATACTAAAGTTCAGTATTTATGCCTTTACGCTTCCAATTTCATTGAAAATCAGTTAGATTATAAATACAAACTGATTCCGCATCTTGACAATCAGCAAATTTTGGCAGAAGATGCATCACTCATGTCCTTTGAAAAAGCAGACAAAGCAGAACACCGCTTTGCCGTTTGGCGTGATACCTACAAATTAGAATTCACAGAAGTTGGCATTTTTGAACCGAATATACAATCTTACCAAATCGGCAAGGACAATTACACCCTTGCCGAGGATACCAAACCCATTGGTGCTATTGATAAAGATAGCAAATACCATGACTTCCGAACAATTTTAAGAAAGCACAACATTGCAAGACGCGAAAACGCCTTTGAGGTGTTGGTCAATCTGTTTTTATGCAAATTAGTTGACGAAGAAGAAAACAGAGACGACCTAAAATTCTACTGGAACGGACCCGCTTCTGATGACTACTTCGATTTCGTTGATCGGCTGCAAAACCTCTATCAAAGAGGGATGCGTAAATTTCTAAACGAAGAAATCAGTTACATCAGTCGTGAACAAATTGACGATGCATTTTGGCCCGTCAAAAATGACCGCAACGCCACTAAGAAAAAGATCCAGGACTATTTTACGGAACTAAAGTTTTTCTCCAACTCAGCTTTCTCATTTTTGGACACTCATAACAAGGATTTATTTGACAGAAACACTGCTGTATTATCAGAAGTCGTGCAAATGTGGCAAGGGTTGCGACTTAAAACAGATGAACAAAACCAATTTTTGGGTGATATGTTTGAGTTTTTTCTTGACAACGGTATTAAACAATCCGAAGGTCAGTTTTTCACTCCACTACCTATCTGTAAATTTATTGTTTCATCCTTACCACTTGCTCAAAAAATTGAGGAAAATTCTGAACCGCTTAAAGTGATTGATTATGCTTGCGGTTCAGGACATTTCTTGAATGAATATGCATATCAAATAAAAAAGATAGTCCCAAAGCAGAAAAGAGACCTCTACTATACCCAAATTATAGGTATTGAAAAAGAAGATCGCTTAGCAAAAGTAGCAAAAGTCGCCGCGTATATGCACGGTCAAGAGCAGATTAAAATACTGGATGCTGACGCGCTCGCTTCTCACCCTGAAATTCCACCAAATAGTTTTGATGTCTTGGTAGCAAATCCCCCCTTTGGTGTGGAAGGTTTTTTACACACTTTGAGCGATACGGACAAAAATGAGTATAAACTCATTGAAGCCACTGGTGAAAATAGCAATACTAAGGCAATACAATGTTTCTTTTTAGAACGGATTCACCACTTATTGGCTCCCAGAGGCATAGTCGGTATAATTGTGCCTGATAGTATTTTATCTAAGTCTGATGCAGTTAATACCCAAACGCGCCAACTCATATTAAGATATTTTGATTTGGTGTCTATAGTAACACTCGGTAAAAATGCCTTTGGTAAAACAGACATGAAAACGGTAGTGCTATTTATGAGACGTAGATCTAAATGTCCAGAATCCTCCGAACATTATGAGAATAGAGTAGCAGACTTTTTTGAAGATGATGACCAGGTCCAATATGAAGACAAAAACCTTATTGAAGCATATTGTAATCATATCAAAATTCCTCATGAAGAATACATCAAACTCTTTGCCCCTACCAACCTTGAGCGACTTACCGAATTGTTGGAATATGATATTTTCCAAGACTACAAAGAAACTTTTAGTCAGAGTACCGAAATTAAAAACTTACGAAAATCCAGGATATTTAAAGAGAAAACAAGTGAAGAGCAATCCGAAGAGTTAGAGCAACGGCTTATTGTATACCTACAGAAGATAGAAAAGGATAAATTATTCTACTTCATTTTGGCACATGAGCAAGAAAACAGTGTGCTAATTGTCAATGCCCCAGACACCAACCAAGAACAAAAGCAATTTTTAGGCTATGATTGGAGTGGACGTAAAGGTAGTGAAGGTATTAAATACACTGGTGGAGTAACAGTCAACGATATTATTACACCCTTGTTTGATCCAAAGGATTTAGATAACTGTTCCAAAATAAATACCGTGATAAAGAACAACTTTCTCGGCAAGACTGCCGACCCATTACCTGAGCATTGCCACTATTCCAGGCTTACCGATATGTTGATTTTCAACCGTGTAGTTTTTGATAAAACCATAATCTTAAATCCTCATCAGAATATAGTAATTGAAACTCAATGGCCTTGGGTTAAGTTAGGGGATGAGGTTGGTATGATTGAAAGTGGTAATAGACCACAAGGAGGTGTTGGAAATATATTAAGTGGCGCGTGGAGTTTAGGAGGTGAACATATACATCCAACAACTGGAATGGTTGATTTAATTACTCCTAAATATGTACCGTTGGATTTCTACCACGGTAGTACGAGTGGGGTATTACAAGAAAACGACATTTTGCTATGTAAAGATGGTGCTTCAACTGGAAAAATTGCACTTTTAAGAGATGAGTTGAACGATCAAAATGCAATGATAAATGAACATGTTTTTCTTTTGCGGTGTGAATCACAATTAAAACAGTTCTATATTTTTTATTTTCTCTTTTCTGAAAACGGTCAAAATTTGCTAAAACGAAACATTACAGGTTCTGCCCAAGGGGGAATCAATTCAACGAACCTTAAACATATCAGAATTCCTTTTCCAGATACCTCTATTCAACAACATATAGTTGATGAATGCGAGGAAGTGAATCGAAAAGATGATTATGCACTCGCCCGTATTAATTCTATTTTCACAAAATATCTATAGGAAAAATCATGACGTTTTTATTCTGTAGGAAAAATGAGATAATTGAAGGAGTGAAGTGGAAGCGGATGGGACGTAAGGCAGTTGCAGATACAATTACTTCCGATTCTCGCGTTAAATTTTACGAAAATGATAGAAAATATTACAAGTCCAAATTAAGTAGATGTGAATTCCTATCGTTAATCTGGCACGAAATCGATGAATCTCGTTTGCTTACTCCAAAGAATGAATCACGCACAGTCAAGGATGTTGCTAAAAGAATGATTGAGAAGAGATATACCTTTCAATCACTGAGTCGAAATCAAGGTTTACCACTTAATCAGCATGATCCAGAATGGTTCCACAAATGTTGTGCACTTGATAGTGACTTTGACTACAATAGATTTGGGACAATATGGTTAGTAATAGCAAATGATGACGAAAAGAGCAAAGCTCTGCCATCAGCTAAATTCTACATCTACGATGGTTGTCATAGATCACTGGTATTAGGAAAACGTTTGCTGACAGGAGAATCAAAATATGAGCAGCAAGTCAAGGCGATTCTAATAACACCAAGACCATCAAACTGAATTATTTCAAAGGTGCTTTTATGACAGATCTTAACAATCAAAAACAGGTACAGAC
Source organism: Candidatus Poribacteria bacterium (assembly GCA_965205065.1). GTDB lineage: Bacteria > Poribacteria > WGA-4E > WGA-4E > WGA-3G > MSPOR6. The sequence goes on from CBDBFT010000001.1 coordinate 3,182,785, forward strand.
CGAAGTCACCTACCAGACTCTTTCTGAGTTTCTGGAAAATACTCCCCCTAAGCAGTGGAGGTATATTTCGGATTTATCTTTATCAAAAGGGATAGGTTTATACGCTGAATTGTATCCGGAAATCAACAGCCCCGAGTTGGAACTTCACTGCCCACATGATTTGTGCAATGGGGTTCGTTTTTTTCGTTGCACTGCAGTTTTTTCAAATAGTGGACAATATTTGAATAAAGATCATGCTAATTATTTGTATGTTACGTATCAATGCTCCAATTGCAAAAAAACTGGAAAAGTGTATTCTTTGGTGGCGAAACTTCATGAAAATGCTCAATCCCGCGGGACATGTTATAAGTTAGGTGAATACCCGCCATACGGACCTCCCGTTCCTTCAAGACTTTTCAAGCTAATTGGTCCAGATAGGGATATTTTTTTAAAGGGGCGTACTTGTGAGAATCAAGGTCTTGGTATAGGTGCTTTTACGTATTATCGACGGGTAGTGGAGAACCAAAAGAATCGGATTTTAAAGGAGATTATCAAAGTCTCTGAGAAAATCGGAGTGCCGCAAGACAAAATCAACACATTACATGAAGCGATTAAAGAAACTCAATTCCGCAAAGCACTTGAGATGGCAAAGGATGTGATGCCAGAAAGTTTACTGATTGATGGACATAGCCCAATACTTTTATTGCATCGTGCGCTTAGTCGGGGTGTACACGAATTAACTGAGGGGTGTGCATAATTGAATTTTGTCAGGATATAGGTTATACTCTTATAAAAATAATAATACAAAGGAGTATTAACCATGTGTTATCCTGACTTAAAGTATTATATCACATTTTTCTTTCAACGTTACAAAGATTTTGAGAAGTCTATCAGCACTAATCAAACTAAATGTCCAGGTCGACCTAAAGTGCATGCTGATAGTTCATTTATTGTCTTTTTCGCCTTTATGGAACTTAGAGGTATAAACAGGTTCAAAGCACAACATTCGTTTCTTCTTGCACATCCAAACTGGTTGAAGCAGTTCAAGTTCAAAAGTGTCCCGGATCGAACGACCTTATCCCGTCGCTATAAACAACTTGCGCCGCGTAGTGAGCAGTTTATCGCATATCTCGGTGATTTAGGTGTCTCGTTAGACACGCAGACCCCGCGAGATGTTGTCTATGAAGACAAAAGCCTCTATAAAGCACAAGGCAGTGTGTGGCATCAAAAGGACCGAAAAGCAAACCACATTCCTGAAGGGCTGCGTGCCCTTGATACAGATGCAAGTTGGTCAACAAGCAAGTATTGCGGATGGGTTTATGGCTATGGACTTCATCTCACAACCACTGCGAACGGGTTTCCACGGTTCGCCAATGTTTGGACAGCTTCTGTAAGTGAAAAAACAGGACTTGACCATAAGATTGAGGCACTATCGGATCGGAATATTAGATATATCGTAGCAGATGCTGGCTATACCAACTTTGCGCGTGTCCAAACACATGCAGAAAACGGTTTATTCCTTTTGACACCGATAACGGGTGCTAAAAACGATAAAAAGTTAGCTTATCTTGAGGCGATTGAAACATCACCATATCTACAAGCATATCAGCAAAAACGCAAAACAGCCATTGAGCCGATCTTTAGTCTGCTATGTGAACTGACAGGAACAGATAATAATCAGAAACAACTTCCAGTGAGCCGCATTGAAAATGTCAAAACCTATTTGTTATTGTCAATCGTTCTATTACAAATAGCAATGTTAGTCAACCTAATTTGGAACTTACCCAGTAGAGAAATTTCACGGATGAAGGCATTATTTCAATAGAAAATAATAGGTGGATATTACTATTTTGTTATACGCATTTATGCACACCCCTCAATTAACTGATGAGGAATGTCTGGAACTTGCCAGCACCGTTAGACTTGTTCTTAGTGAACTGTCTGAAAGGTTATCCGCCATCTTAAAGGACAAAGCAGAACTGACAGCAGCTATATCCACATTAATGCATGACAAAAGCAGTTAACAAGGTCAAGATAAATCTCTATTTTCTGTGAGTATGTTTTTGTTTCACATAGTTATTTAGCACAACTCTTTCCTATAGTAGCGTAATTCATTTCTCGTTTACGCTTTGTAACAGGGGATGACATGAAAAGAACACCAACCATGATGGCAGAAGTTGAGTAATTAGAGGTGAAAATCACTGAAGCAAACCTTGATTGACGAAGCCACTGAGTAAAAAATGCCATTCTACAAAGTTTCAATACAGGTAGGTAAGGATTCCTAATCGCAACATGCATCTAAACCTCGGTAGGTTCGGTTTCCTAACCGCATTGGATATTTCTTCAAAATTAACGAATTAACAACTTAATTCTCATGATGCCTCGTCAGCGAAGGATAGATGTATAAACTGGAAAGGTGATTTCTTATGAAAGAACAATCATATACAGTTGTCGAGTGTTTTGTAGATTTAAATGATATTATGCGAAGTGTTCGTCATTCATATTCGGAATCAGATACGTTAATTAAATATTCAAGAAAACAGGATTCGCCTGTTTCGTCGGTACCATCTGACTCGATCCGGCTCGGAGCTGCTGGTTCTTATCGAGATTACATGATGAATCCTGGATTAGTAGGTGATGATACAGAAGGTGAGTACACAGAGAGTCATGATTGGACAAAGCGGGGAAACATGTGGGAAAGAGATCGAAGAAAAAGTCTGATAGAACATTCAACGTTTCTAAGTACAATTAATTTAAAAAACATCAATTTCAAAATGAGTATATCGTGGAAACTGGCTAGTGGGGTTTGGTTGTATTGCACTTCAATTGACCCAAAAGTAAACGGTCAAAGAATAATACAGATGCAAAAGACTGACCCAGAATACAATTTCATGACTAAAATAGATGAACCTACCACTTTTGCTCAACAGTTAGCGTATGATTTTGGGAAACAGATTGATAGTAGCAAAGACTTAAAATGTGATTCTCGGGGTCGGCACATACTTGCTTCATCTTTGAATAGACAGAAGGGAAAAGGCGATTACTCAATTTTTGTATCTCAGGGACCAGTAGTTTATTTGGATGAAAAAGAAAGTGCAGAATTCATTAACCGTGCTTCTGAAAAAAGAGGGTTTTCGGTAAAATAATGAGACAGAGTTCCCTCGTACCGCTCTTGCCTCATTGCCTATTCAGTATTTAAGTAGTATAACAACTGTCTAAAAAAGTGTCAAGCAAATTACAATATTTTTCTTGACACATATAAAAAAGCAGACTATGCTAAAAGTAAACCTATACACCCATCAGGAGGAAACTCACATGAATTGCCCAAGATGTCAACACCCACACTTCGTCAAAAATGGACGCGTCAACGATAAACAAAGGTATAAATGTAAAGATTGCAACTATCAGTGGACAGAAAACCACACATACCGGGGAAGACCCCTTGCTGAGAAAGCACTTGCAGTTTTTCTCTATTGCCATGGACTTTCTATGAACGCCATCGCAAAAATGCTTCAAGCCTCCCCTTCCACTATCCTTGAATGGATAAGAAAATTCGGTGCTGAACATGCGAAACCCCCTGAACCCCAGGAAACCGATACTGTCGTGCTTGAACTTGATGAGATGTGGCACTATTTGAAAAAAAAAAGCAGAAACTCTGGATATGGAAAGCTTTGTGTCGTGATACTGGAGAACTTATTGCCTGGGAGTGTGGTGATCGGGATAAAGCGACATTGAAGAAACTAATGACTCGTTTGGAAAAATGGGATGTGAAGGTTTATTATACGGATAACTATCAGGTTTATGAATCGGTTCTGCCCAAAGATAAGTTAGTTCAGGACAAAGCAGAAACGCACGGTATTGAACGCAACAATTGTTTGATGCGGCATTGGTTTGGGCGTTTTAAGCGCAAGTCTATTATCGTTTCGAAGAGTGTGGAAATGGTAAATCTAACGATCGCCTTATTTGCGAGATTTCGCATCAATGGGTACGTTTATGACATCTTAAAAATCGGGAAAACCGAACTTGGTATCATTATTTAAGAGAAAACCCTCCTGAAAAAATGGGTAACCGGGTCGCGCTGTATGTTAAAGATAAGAAGTACGAAGTGCAGCAGGAATATAGATTTGTCGTTAGTGTCAAGTTTCATAGTCCGAGTGAAAAAGCAATTTATCTAAAAGTTTCCGAGGACCTCAGACGGTTTATGGCGCCGTTGTCTTTCTGGTGATTACTGAATCAGATGTTGTGATTAGGAAACTGCCCCTACCGATCTGGAGTATATAGCATGTGTCAAAAAATCGTCCCAAAAAAACCTAAGACTAAATAACCCTGAACGAATACGCTTTTTGTTTGATTTATGGTTGTTTTTATGATACAATTCTGTTATTAATTGCTCGTGGTGATGTAGTGAAAAACATAATCTTAATAATTCTGATTGCTCAGTATTGAGGAGATATTAATGACAAACAGTAAACCAATACCTCGCGAAGACCATTGGAGTCGTCCAGTGGCTATGGCACTCAACGGGCAATGGATCTCTTTACGGGAAGTGGTAGAAAACGAACCTGCACGGTTTTCGTTTGTTCAATTGACTCCCGAACAACAGTCAGAGTTGGTTGCGGAACGCATTCGACTACGCACCGAATATGATATGGGTATTCTTGGTCTTGGAGTTCTGGACAAAAAACGTGCTATTAACGAAGTGCGGGACCGAACACCTATAGGATGCACTCTAATTGAGGTTGAGCAGCGAATGATTGAACGTTTGATTGAACGTGCTGGTGAAAAAGAGTTATAACACTTGAATATGAGAACGCCATCCATCTGAAAAACGACACATTGACTTGAAAATCCTTGCTATTGATTCCAGTTACGATCAGATCACAAAAGCCTCCTACAACTATCGAAATCGGCATGTTTATCCCTGGACACGATGAGGCAGCAGCTGCTTTATCATACAATCGTGACAATTTCTGTGCGCCATCAGTTTCCCGAAATGGGGAAATAAGAAAGCCAGAATAGTATAATCGTAGGCAATCAGATTATAAAAATTACAAATTAGAGGTAAAAGAAAACTATGAAAAAAACAATGTACGAAAAAATATGGGACGCGCATCTCGTCCGAGCATCTGCAGACGAAGTACCGATCCTCTATATCGACACACACCTCGTTCACGAAGTCACATCCCCACAAGCGTTTGAAGGTTTACGACTCAACAACCGAAAAGTACGCCGTCCCGAACTAACATTCGCTACGATGGACCACAACGTACCGACAACAGATAGAAGCCTACCCATCAAAGACCAAATAGCAGCAAAGCAGATGGAAACACTTGCACAAAACTGCGCTGAGTTTGATATTCCACTATACGACATCAACAGTCCTGATCAAGGTATTGTGCACGTCATCGGACCAGAACTTGGCATCACACAACCCGGTAAAACGATGGTCTGTGGTGATAGTCATACCTCTACACACGGCGCACTCGGCGCACTCGCATTCGGTATCGGAACAAGTGAAATTGAGCATGTGCTCGCAACACAATGTCTCCTGCAACATAAGTCGGAAACTTTTGAAATACGGGTTGATGGCACACTACCTTACGGTGTAACAGCAAAAGACATCATCCTCTCAATAATTGGACAGATCGGAATTGATGGGGGTAACGGGACAGTAATTGAATACACAGGTTCAACAATCCGAGCACTCACTATAGAAGAACGCATGACGGTCTGTAATATGTCAATAGAAGCAGGAGCACGCGCAGGTATGATCGCACCCGATGATACGACCTACGAATACATCGCTGGCAAACGTTTTGCACCGAAAGGTGAAACCTTTGATAAGGCAGTTGAACAATGGAAACAACTTCCAACAGACGATGGTGCTAATTATGATCGTACACTTACACTCAAGGCTGCAGATATTGCCCCGCAGGTGACATGGGGAACAAACCCAGGTATGGTTACTGACGTAACAGGACAGGTCCCCAATCCAGCTGACATGCAGTCAAACGATGAAAAACAAGCCGCAGAACACGCTTTGGCATACATGGGACTTCAACCCGGCACCCCAATGACAGATATCTCAGTAGATAGAGTTTTCATCGGTAGTTGTACAAACTCGCGTATCAGTGATCTGCGTGTGGCAGCTGATGTCATAAAGGGAAGGAAAGTCGCAAAGACTGTCAATGCAATGGTCGTCCCGGGATCGCAAGCAGTCAAACGACAAGCTGAATCCGAAGGACTTGACGAAGTATTCCGGAACGCAGGATTTGAATGGAGAGAAGCAGGATGTAGTATGTGTCTCGGCATGAATCCTGATATTTTGATGCCAGGGCAACGTTGTGCCAGCACATCAAACAGAAACTTTGAAGGCAGACAGGGCAAAGGTGGACGCACACATCTCGTCAGTCCACAAATGGCAGCTGCGACAGCGGTAACGGGCCATTTTGTTGACATAAGGGAATTTACATCTTAAATTGAGGTACAATAAATGGAAGCATTCAAAGAACATGATGGACTTGTAGTCCCACTTGACAGAATTAATGTTGACACCGATCAAATTATCCCAAAACAGTTCTTGAAACGAATTGAACGCACAGGTTTCGGTGAATTTTTATTTTACGATTGGCGTTACCTTGAAAATGGCGACCCTAATCCTGAATTTGTATTGAACCATACGCGCTATGCACACGCAAGTATCCTAATAGCAGGTATAAATTTCGGTTGTGGAAGTTCTCGTGAACACGCGCCGTGGGCATTACAGCAATACGGTTTCAAAGTGATACTTGCTCCCTCATTTGCTGACATTTTTCGGAATAACTGCTATAAAAACGGAATACTGCCGATCACACTATCTGCAGAAATAATCGCGTTAATTAGTCAACAAGCGAAGGAGGTCGAAGGATACAGATTGATGGTAAATCTTGAAGAACAATCCGTTGTCTGTCCAGATGGAACTGTATACCCCTTTGAGATCGGTGATTTTGAAAAGTTTTGCATGCACAATGGACTTGATGAGATCGGATGGACATTGCAATACGAAGCGGACATAACAACTTACGAAAACCACAATCGCTTATAGGATTGTATTTAGCACTTGACAAAAGCAGAGGAATTCGTTAAACTAAGTCCAATCAATTAACACCGCACTCATAAGCGGATAAACTTAGCGTTTTTCAAAAAGCATTTAATGTCAAATTACATACTTAAAAGTAGTAGGCACACTCCGTGTGCCGTCTGTATCTGTCGCTTAACCAATATTAAAAGTAGTAGGCACACTCCGTGTGCCGTCTGTATCTGTCGCTTAACCAATATTAAAAGTAGTAGGCACACTCCGTGTGCCGTCTGTATCTGTCGCTTAACCAATAATTATGCACACATCTTGATTATTAAGAGAGGAATAAAATGTTAGCAGAAATACTTCAAAGAGAAGGTGTTATTATAATACGTCCAACTGGACGGATGATCGGTGCCGCAAATGTTGAACTCAGACAACAAATTCATGAAGAACTTGAGGAATACTTTGATGCACCAAAAGTCGTGTTTAACCTTGAAGAAGTTACCCGTATGGATAGTAGCGGTTTAGGGACACTCGTTTCCGTACACGTGACGATTACGCGAAAAGGGGGACGCACAGCACTCGTCAAAGCCGGCGCACATATCAGAAACCTCCTTGTGCTTGGAAGGTTAGCTACCGTTTTTGAGAATTATGACAGTGAAGAGGAAGCAATACTTGAAATGACGACTGACAAAAGCTAAGTACACAAAATTATGTTTACGCTATTCATCATGGACAGCATCATTTGTGATGATGATAGATACTAAAAAGGAGATGTATGGCAAATCAGATCAATCTAACATTCACTGTCAACGCAGGATATCACAATCGGGATGCGTGTCCTGTTGTCGTTAATGTAGAGCATCCCGAAATACATAAGTATACAGACAGAGATGTTGTCTTAACTGATACAGATACCGGTGACACAATAGCAGCACAGTGCTTGACAAGTGATGATGGCAAGTCAACATCCTTAGTGTGGATACTGGATGGACTTGAGGTAGGTACTTCACGGTGTTATACACTCTCAGAAGGGAGTATTGATGGTGAAGCAGGTGTCAATTTAGATGAAGGTCCTGATGCAATTGACATTACTGTCAACGGCAGACCGTTCACGACTTTCAAATACGCCAAAACACAACATCGTCCCTATTTCTTTCCAGTCTTAGGACCAGATGGATGTGAAGTTACCCGTGGTGAAACAAGCGAGATCTCAAAAGACCATGTACATCACCGTTCACTCTATGTCGCTTATGGTGAAGTCAATGATGTTGATCTTTGGGGTGAAGGCAGCAATTGCGGAAAAGTTGTCCATCAGAACTTTACACAAAAACACGGTGGTGCCGTTCTCAGCAGAATCTATGCAGACAATACGTGGGAAACGAAAGACGGTAAAGTATTGATGAGCGATAAACAGAATTTTCGCATCTATAATCTCCCCGAAGACGGTACTATCTTTGATCTTGATCTCAGCTTTATCGCCTCTGCTGGTGATATCCATTTCGGTGACACTAAAGAGGGTGGTATCATGTGTATACGTGTGAACCCTTCAATGAACGCATCTGATGGTGGAAAAATAGAAAACGCTTTTGGCGGTATCAACGAATCTGAAACATGGGGAAAACGCGCGAACTGGTGCGACTATTCTGGTGTCGTTGATGGCACACACGTCGGTATTGCTGTCTTTGACCATATTGTAAACCCGCGCTATCCGACCTATTGGCATGTTCGCAACTACGGATTAATGGGAAGTAACATCTTTGGCAGCGGTACTTTTGAACGGGACAAATCTAAAGACGGATCTTATGTCCTTAAAGAAGGGGAGGAGATGCACTTTAAATTCCGCGTGTTAATCCACGCTGGTGATGCCACTGAGGGTAGAGTAGCACAGAAATACCACGACTTCATCAATCCCCCTACTGTTGAGATTTCTGAAACTTAATAAAACAGTGTGAACTTTATTGACATAACAAAGGAGACAGATAAATGGCAATACCCACTATTCATGTCGGTTGCACACATTTTGCACACGGACGATTACAAGCACAAGTCAACACAAACGGACTTGAACCCGTTGCATGTGTTGACATCAACCTTGAAGCAGCAAAGAGAGGCGTCGAGTCAATCAATGGCGCATCTGATGATTTATCAGAACGCATCTACACCACAATCACTGAAGCAAAAGAAAAGCATCCTGAAGTAGAAGCATGTCTTATCTACGCATCTACTACTGTCCATGCAGAACTGATAGTGGAGAGTCTGAACCTCGGCATGCACACACTTTGTGTCAAACCGATTGCAACGACACAAGCCGAATTCCGAGACATCAAAAAAGCGCACAATGCAAACCCCGGAACAATTTTAGTCCAAGGTCAAAACAAGCGATGGAACCCTGCCGCAGCAAAAATGCGGGAATGGCTCCGAGAAGACGACGGCATCGGTGAAATGTTAGGTGGGGAATGCAGATTCTGGATCCGCCAAAACCTCTTTACCGGTCCAGACTCTCGCCAACCAGATGCTTATGTTGATGGACTTTATTTTCATGCAGGTTGTAGTCATCAACTTGACCAACTCGTTGGTGCAAAAGGACTCCCCAAATACGTTACAGCACAGGTCCATAACCGAAGAGACCCAGCATTAGGGCAAATTGACGCATGGGGTACCGCAGGTGGAAACGCATTGATGGAATACGACAACGGGGCTCCGTTCACTTATGCTGGCACGAGAGCAGGACATATGGGAGCTTACGGATGGAGCGGCAGCTGGACATTCCACGGTGAAGAGGGCGACCTCCGCAGAGATGGTGGACACCTGCAACTTTTCCGAACAGGGCAAAATGTTGAAGACTTGACACTACAAGACTTACACGGCGGATTGATTGAAGACGACAGACTCCAATTCGATGCCTTCGCTGAAGCAATCTCTACAGGCAAAGACCGTGATTGGATTCAGGATAGCACGTTAGGGACATGGATACTGATGGAAGCATGCAACGAGTCGGCACGCACCCATGAACGCGTTGATGTTGAAGCATTTTCACAGAAGATGCTCGCTTAAATCGCGATGAAGGTTCAGATAATGAAGTTTTTTAAACTATTCCTCTTTGCAGCACTCAGTGCAATAATACTCTCTGGTTGCGAAAGGCAATTTGTATCGCCGATAGATCCTACTAATCCCTCACAAACTACTGTACAATTAGCACAAATGGCACTGTCGGACCTTGCGGACACAGCTGCTGAACGTGGATTTGTTGATCTTGCTAATGCTGCAAATGATGTGGCAGAAGTCCTTACAGTGGAACAGGAACAAGAAACAACAGGAATAGCATTCTTGAAACTTGTTGAGGAAACGCAAGCCTTACAACAAGGATTTGCTTTAGCAAACTGCGGAAAAAAATTGGAGGGATTTGCTATAACGTCCGAGCACGCAGCAAACGTATTCGCAACAAAAACAGCAGTAGAAACGAGTGACAGGGAACAAGTATTGGAAAACCTTGTTCAAGAAGCATTGAATGCGGAAAAGACACTGCAACAGTTTCCTACAGATAATCCGTTCATACCCTTCGTCTTTGGTTACGCTCCAAACATTGATTCGTATGAAAAATATTTATTATATCAAGGTCCTGACCTGAATCCTCCTCACGAGCCCGACGTTCCCGACGTAATAATGCTACGGTATGACGATACAATTCGGCCGGCGACTGAAACATGGGCAGCCGTGTTGGAATTTCTGATTCTTAAAGGATATGTAGGAGAAGTGGAAGAGGTGCTCACCACTATTCGGAGTATAGACTTTGGGGAGGATGTTGATCCATATTCTATTGCAGAAGAGTTAATCACTATTCCTGGCGTAGCACAAGCTTGGACCGATTTTTCTACTTTCCCCGGACCTCCTCAAGACGTTACAATAGTCTCTTGGCATTTTTCACGTGTCAAAATAATGGACGTAGTAAGGAAAAAATACAACGAGGCTTGGTGTCAAGGGAACTTTGATGCTATAGACAGGATACTAATTGAAGAGAGCGGTTTGGATTTCTTTGATTATGCTTTCGTCCGCTATCTGGCAGATATTTATGCAGAAGAAATTCCTGATGCAGCAAACCGTATCCGAAGAAATGGTTTTTCCCTACGTACAATAGCAATAGAATTTCAGACAATTCACTTTCAGAACCGAGAAAAAGAGCACGAAGAGATTATTGAACTCTTCCGACAATCTATCAGAGAGCGAAATGTAACCATAGAACATTTAAAAACACAAGATCCGTACCGGGCAAGTGATTGGACAAAATTCAGTGAATAACGGAGACATTAAATGCAATCACCACACGGTTCAGCATTCCGTCCATCTGTAATGGGCAGTAACGGCATGGTAACATCAGGACACGTCCTTGCTTCACAAGCAGGTGTCCAAACAATGATGGCAGGAGGCAACGCGGTTGACGCCGCAATCGCAACCGCTGCCACACTCGGTGTCGTAGAACCTGCTGGGTCCGGTGTTGGCGGAGACGGTTTTATCCTCATCTATTGGGCAGAAACAGGACAGGTTGTAGCAATCAATGCCACTGGACCCGCACCCCACGCCGCAACACGCGAAACCTATCTCAAAAACGGTGGCATTCCCATGAAAGGCATGAGAAGCGTTTCGGTACCAGGACTTGTTGACGGATGGCTGCTTGCACATGAACGGTACGGGACACGCAAATTAGAAGAAGTTTTCGCACCCGCAATCTCTCTCTGTGAAGAAGGATTCCCCGTTAGTCACAGACTTGCAGGTAGTTTGAGAGGACAAAACACGAACTTCTCTGCTGACCCATATACGCGTGCTATTTTCACAGACGATGGTGAACCGATTCCCGCAGGTGAACGCCTCGCAAATCCCAATCTCGGCACAACCCTCCGAAAAATCGCTAATGAGGGTAGAGATGTGTTCTACAAAGGTGAAATTGCCAAAGCAATAGATAAATTTAGCCATGCTTACGACGGATTACTAACAGCAGAAGACCTCGCAAACTACAAGGCGCACTGGGATGAACCTATACACGTCAACTATCGCGGTTATGAAGTCTATGAAATGCCACCTAATTCAAGTGGACATATCCTCTTGCAAGAACTAAACATCGTAGAACTGTTTGATCTGCAAGCATTAGGATGCAACACAACAGAAAGTGTACATCTCATGGTTGAGGCAAAGAAACTCGCCTTCGCCGATAGAGAAATATATATGGCTGACCCCAATTGGATAGATGTCCCCATAGAAGGAATGCTCTCAAAATCTTATGCCGCAGAACAGGTAAAACGGATTGACTTGGAGAAGGCGGCAGTTGATGTCCCCGCAGGTGCACCAGAATCACACCAAGATACTACCTGCTTCTGCACCGCTGACCGTGCAGGGAACCTCGTTTGTGTGTTACAGAGTATCCAATCCGGTTTCGGTTCTGGTCTAATAGCAGGTGACACAGGAATATTATTAAACAACCGAATGACCTATTGGCATTTAGAGGAGGATCATCCCAACTGTTTAATGCCGGATAAACGTGTTCGTCATACAATGAATCCTGTCATCGTTACAAAAGATGGAAAACCTGTATTAACGTGTGGCACACCAGGGGCAGATACACAGGTGCAAACAAATCTGCAATTAGTTACCCATGTCCTTGACTTTGGGATGAACCCACAAGAGGCAGTCTCAGCACCGCGATGGCGAAGTCTACAAAACCCAATGGAATCAACTATACCTCATACTTGTTCTAACCATCTGCAATTAGAAACACGGTTTTCGTCAGATACGCAAGAAGGTTTAGCAGAGAAAGGGCATGAACTCCAACTTGTCGGAGATTGGGGAGGTCCGGGCAGCGCACAGATGATACAAGTGCATCCTGAATCAGGGGCACTTATCGGCGGGTCCGATCCAAGAACGGATGGATACGCCGTAACCTATTAAAAGTAGTAGGCACACTCATGAAGATTAAGTTATTAATTGGGTAATACGCGGGCGGGGAAACCCCGCCCCTACGAAACCTTACTCCTACGATGAGTCATATCAGTAGAATTACCTGATTATTTAATCTTCATCCGTGTGCCCTTAGAGTCAAGGTTTTTCCTATTAGAATGAGATGAGTTCTTAAAAGTAGTAGGCACACTCCGTGTGCCGATTCTTAAAAGTAGTAGGCACATTCCGTGTGCCGTTAGAATCAAAGGGTGTTTTTAAATGAAAATATTAGTCACTGGCGGCACCGGCCGCATCGGATCAAATCTTACCAAAAAACTATTAGAACAAGGACACAAAATTCGCTGTTTTACCTATCCCGGTGATGCAAATCGGGTAGATAGATGGAAAGGTAATGATAACGTTGAGACCTTCCTCGGCGACCTACGCGAATATGATGATGTCAAAAAAGCAGTTGAAGGTGTTGACGCAATCTATCATATCGCAGCAGCCTTCGGAGGTCCATTTAATAACCGTGAATATTTAGCAATCAACGGAATGGGAACACTCAATATATTAGAATGTGTGAGGGAATTCAACAAAGACATACACCGTCTCGTCTATGCCTGCACGGAAGCGATCTATTGGGAACTTACAGAAAAAGGACGACTTTTCAATCAACCCATCACTGAGGATATGGTCGCAAAGTATCACCACATGCCATATTTCCTTACGAAATGGATAGGTGAGGAACTTTGCATGACATATCATCACCAATACGGTGTACCATCAACAGTGTTCCGCTTTACAACTGTGATTGAACCGAGTGAATTCCTGAACGATGATCAGTTACCAAAGTTCTTCGTATTTAGCAACATCTATAACCGATACAAAAACTATAGAGGTGATGATCCTGCAGAATTAGAAACCGCAGAAGCAGTCAAAAAAGCGTGGAATGGAGAAGAGAAATTCATACTCAAACGCAATCCCGATGGGCGGGCATACAAAGAACATTTTACGGATATTCGCGACATCGTTCAAGGATTAGTATTAGGTATAGAGAAGGATGCAGCAGTCGGTCAAGAGTTTACACTTGGCGGAAATGGTGTCTTTGACTATGAAAAGATAATCCCCTATCTATGTCAACGTTATCATAAGGATTATGCTGACATCAAACTAACGAATTCAAACTATTTTGAATTTGATCTGACAAAAATCAAAACACTGCTCGATTTTAAACCGCAACACGATATAGCAAGCATACTTGATGCAGCAGAAGCAATGAAACGCGGTGAAGATGTCGGCATTATTCCAACAGGTGTTAGATGGGGATAACGCCAAATAGTAGTAGGCACTCTCATGAAGATTAAATAAATAATCAGGTAATTCTACTGATATGACTCATCGTAGGGGTAAGGTTTCGTAGGGGCGGGGTTTCCCCGCCCGCGTATTACCCAATTAATAACTTAATCTTCATCCGAGTGCCGTCTCTCTTGATAAAATATTGAAAAATACGCACACACCCAAAATTCTTCTTGAAATTGACACAGTTATCGGTTAAAATTAATAAAGGACACATACTTTGACCTTAGGTACACAGCACTATAGGAGATTTACGATGAAACATAAACCTTGGAAGATATACCGAAATTGCATCATTTTCATTACACTTGCTACGCTAATTGTCGGATGTGCAACAGTCACTACAATCACAAAAACAGATACTTATGTCCCATCAAGCACAAAACACTTAGATAGACACATTGACGCTGTGTTAAAACAGGAAGGACTTAAACCTTCACGAGAGACAGATGACGCAGCGTTTTTAAGACGTATCCATTTAGATATGACAGGCGTAATTCCAACCCCTGAACAGGTATTAGACTTTGTGAATGATGGTTCAAAAAACAAACGTTCCAAGAAAATTGATGAACTTCTTGACAGTAAAGAATCTGTTGATTACTGGACACATATCTGGGTGAATTGGTTAATCGGCAGACGTGATGTGGGTGATGATCGACGCATCGGTCTAACGGGTTGGGTAAGAGACGCTCTTGAAACAAATATGCCTTATGATCAGTTTGTGAGTGAACTCGTCGCTGCTGATGGTGAATTGCAGGATAATCCCGCAGGAAACTATGTTCTCCGTTATGAAAGATCACCCGTCTTTTTAACCTCTCACTCCTCCCGACTATTTCTCGGACTTTCTATGCAATGTGCAGAATGTCATGATCATAAGACAGAAGCATGGTTACAAGAGGACTTCTACGGAGTCGCTGCGTTCTTCACAGGAATCAATAGTGAGGAAAAGGGATACCTCACGGATATGATGGGAAACAGAACAGAGATGGAGAATTACCTCATTACTAATTCACCAGAATTTCAAAGAGCTACCTATATGTTTGATGGCAACAGCGAATCTGTTCCCCCCCGATTCCTTGATCAAGAGCGAACTGAATATAAAGGTGAAAACACCAAGAAACGCCATGCACTTGCTGAATGGATGACCGCTAATGAAAATCCATACTTTAGCAAAGCAATCGTCAACCGTATATGGAAACATTTCATGGGTCGCGCTTTTGTTGAACCCCTTGATGGCTTCGGTGAAGAATATCCGCCTACTAATCCAAAATTATTGGCGTGGTTAGCTGAAGATTTAGTCATACATGGATATGACCTAAAACATCTCATGAGGATAATTCTACACTCAAATGCATATCAGCGAAGCTCTGAAACAAACAGTAGCAACAAAGATGATGAGATATATTACTCACACGCCTATTTGAAACCTTTAAGTGCTGAACAGTTCTTCTATTCTATGTTACAAGCAACAGGATTTGAAAGGCTTCAGAAACGGAAAGACCGAGGGCAGATTGAAAACATGAAACGGGAACACCTCAGAAAATTCCTATTCCTGCTTGACAATGGTGAAATGGAAGAGATTGAAGCATTCAACGGAACTGTCCCACAAGCACTTATGATGATAAATGGAGGCCTTGTGAACGACAGTGCAGACCACAAAGAACGCGGTTCTTTTGTCAACTATGTCCTTGATAACTGGAGAGATACTATTGACAGAGTTCAATTTATCTATCTAACTGTCCTATCAAGAAAACCGACCAGCAAAGAACAAACCTATTTCCAACGCTATTTAGAACGAAGTCTCTACACAGACAAAGACTTAGCTTATGAGGACCTCTACTGGGTACTACTAAACTCAGCGGAATTCTCACTAAATCATTAAGTCGTAAGTGCGCCAATGGTAGATGTTACATTCTAACCGCACTAAATCAGAATGCGATTCACACACAATGAATCGCATTGAAAAAGGAGCATTATCACATGAAAAGGTCAATATTGTTTATTCTCTTGTGTTGCTTTACCTTTGGTATTACCACAGCAGCATTATCGCAACTCTATTTTGAGGATAACTTTGATAACCCAAGCAAATCTAAAGATAAATGGGTCCCTTTATGGGGAACATGGGAATTTAAAGATAAAGAATACCACCAGTTGAAAAATGACTCTAATTGTATGAGTATCATTGCGGATGATTATTGGGATGAAGAGTGGAATGATTATACTTACGAGGTGAGAGGTAATAAAATCAGTGGTGCAGAAGGATTTTTGATTATGTTCCGATGCCAAGGTCAAATGAATCCTCGAAACAAAGCACTGGAAGACCATCCACCCCGTATGCAAAATCAAGCGCAGTTAGAATATTGGTGGAACCTTGGCGGTTGGGGTAATAGTAGATCTCAAATAGAAACATGGGGTGTTGCTAAATCAGGTGCTAACAGCACTCACACCATAGATACAGGTGATTGGTACGACATTAAGATTATCAATACACCTACGGGTTACACGCTATTCCTCAATGATGATGAAGTGCACAAAATAGATGATAATTCCAGAGAAGGTGTTGGACGGGTTGGTGTCGCAACATGGAGTACACTTGCAAGATACGATGATGTCCTCGTCTATGGACCCGATGGTCCCTTACCGGTTGATCCGAAAGGTAAAGTCGCAACTACATGGGGATTCCTTAAAGCTGGAAGGTAAAACTATTATTCTTTTTAAGATTGCAGGCAGTACCATCACAGATGGTACTGCCTGTTTTATTTACAGTTGTTGGGTGATATGTGAAAATATGTCATTGTGTTTGCAATTTCATAATAGCATTGGCAAAAGTAAGACCTTTTGAGACACCTACACTGTTTTCTTTTTCTACAGCAGCGGCAATGTTAAGCTCTTCTTGATCAAAAACTACAAACAGTAATGGCAATCGTTGAATTTTGGAGAAAATTGAAAGAATATCAATATCTAAAAAAACCAAATTTAACTATTCCTCTCCCATCCCATTGTTGCCATGAAAACTTTTGATTAGCGAAACACCTTTCTTCAATTCCTCTCCCGATCCAACCTCAACGATTTTCAAGATACCCCTTGTTTTTAAAACTGCTTCAAACTCAAAGCGGTGCAGCCCTGCCAGTTCCGATGCTCTCCCGAGTGTCACGGCTCCAGCTTGATAGCGTTGTATTGCAGCATCAAGGCGAGATTTCTTTTTGTTACGCACCAGTTCCTCCTTCGTCAACGGTAATTAGAAAACAACATTATCGCGTAACATTGAATTAGAATAACATATACAGTTGGATTTGTCAATTTGAGCAGCATATTGGTGGTGTGAGTATTTTGTCACTTTACTTGTC
Organism: Candidatus Poribacteria bacterium; assembly: GCA_965205065.1. Taxonomy (GTDB): domain Bacteria; phylum Poribacteria; class WGA-4E; order WGA-4E; family WGA-3G; genus MSPOR6. The sequence goes on from CBDBFT010000001.1 coordinate 3,200,458, forward strand.
TGAATCGCGGATTATCGCGGATGACACGGATTGCGCGGATTATTGGCTTGGATATTCAAGGATGTATGCGTAGGATAAGCGTTTTTGCACATCAGATAGGCAAACAGCAAACGATTCAGAAGAAGACATCCCTTGTGAATAGAACCTTGATACACGAACTCAACAATCCGCGCAATCCGCGTCATCCGTGATAATCCGCGATTCCGACAGTGCGTTTCTGACAGTTAAGGGGAAAAATCTTTACGCGTCCGTTTATGCACATAGCACTCCGCTGGAGTGCAGCCTGTTGACAATCCTTTTTTCTATAGACATATTGCTCCGCTGGAGCAAGGGTTTCAGCGATCCTTTTTCTAAAGCAACAATAACTTTACACGCCCGTTTTCTATTTTTAGTGACAAAAACTTTACACATCCAGCATATTGGGGTGCGTAAAGTTTCTGACATAAACAAGGACAATAACTTTACATCACATCAATTTTCAAGACTGAATTACATTCTAACGTAACCTACTATTCACCAACCTGATCACTTGCAGACGGATTTTCTGGCACATCAGGTTCCGAACGATGATCCAGCCACCACGAAAACACGACTACCAGACACGATAACACAATAGCTAACAATGCAATTTGTACACCTCCAGCCTTCACCGCATCCGTATCACGTTTCGCTTGCATGCGTATTCTAAATAACGCAATTACACATGACAGGACGACAAATACTAAGAACACAAGATTGACCTGCCACGTTACACGGAATAATACAATGATAAGAGAAATAACAGTAATGACTATACCCAATTGTGCAAAAACGTCAATAGGTACAGTTTCCGTTGCATCTGCATCAGTCGTTTCACTGTATTCCTGTCTTAGCACAGGAACAGGTGAACCGTCCTGATACGTCATCTCTATGAGACGAATGAATTCTGCTAACAGTTTTTCCTCCTGTATCCAATCATAGAGTTTAGGGTATTCATGTCTGAGAAGCATAACAAACTCCTGTCGTTGTGCGCTATAATCTGTAAATTCTTCCCAGTCATTTTCGGTAACTGTGAAATACGGCTCAGGTCCAACCCGTATCTCATAACCGTGTCCAGCAACATATACAACGCTACCGAAGTCCTCAAGTTGTGCAAGCACAATCTCTCCATCCTCTGCAGTTACTGCTTGTTGACTGTTCTTGACGACAGCCAAATCGCGACTTTTGAGTGCCGCTGCCCTATCTTCCGCCAGTGACTCAATTTCGCTGTTTGTAACGACAGCGTCAATTTGACTCACCAGTTCCAAAGCAGTCACCTGATGATCAGGAGATACGAATAGAGCTGTTTGCCGCTCCTTTTTTAAGTGCAAAGGTCGACACCGAATCTGCTGTGCGTTCAAAGTCGCTTGTATGAGTTTCACTTCCCACTCATCATCAGTGCGGTAAACCTCAACCCAATTTGAAGTGTCACCCGTTTCCTCACCGATGAACTCAGAAACTTGGTTTAGTCTACCTTCTCCTACCTGTCCGCCAGGGATTGCATCACGGGTTTTTCCTCTATCACTATTCATACTCAACTACTCAACCTTATATTATGATGGGAATTGTTCTATTTTGATGGAACGTGAGTTCTCATCTTCCCAAGTTATGTGAACCATAATACATGTGTCGGGTAAATCGTCTTCCATCCTATCTGCCCACTCAATAATGCAAATACCAACGCCATCAACATATTCATCCAACCCAAGTTCAGCAATCTCTTCAGACGTCTCTATCCTATACAGATCAATATGGTAGATCGGAATATTCCCGTTATATTCGTTGATTAGAATATAGGAAGGACTACTGACCACCTCATTTGGTGCAATGCCAACACCGCGTGCGATACCTTGTGTTAGACAGGTCTTACCTGTGCCGAGGTCCCCAATTAATGCAATGACACTACCGGGTTTTAACTTTTTACCAAGTTCTTCACCGAGAGTTTTCGTTTCCTCTGGACTCTCTGTCCTAAAGATCTTATCCATTATGCTCCTGCTGCGCAACGCAAGATGTCCTCCTGCGTTAAATCTTCGTTGATAAATTCCCCAGTAATTCTGCCTTCATGTAAAACGATAACGCGATCACTCATGCCCAAAATTTCAGGTAATTCGGATGACACTAAAACGATTGCGACCCCTTCATCGGCAAGTTCTGCAGCTAATGCGTGGATTTCTGCCTTTGCCCCAACATCAATCCCCCGTGTGGGTTCATCAAGAAATAGAACTTCAGGACACGTCATCAGCCATTTTCCTAAGACAACTTTCTGTTGATTCCCACCGCTCAGCTGCTTAACAGGTATATCAAGCGAAGTTGTTCTAATGCCGAGTGAATCCACTGATTCGTTGCTTTTCTGGTATTCTAAATCACGATTGACAATGTTGTATGCGGTAAGTTCTTTTAATACACCAAGACTCACAAGCGTCATATTACGGATGACAACACTATCCAGTATGAGTCCATATCTTTTTCGGTCTTCACTAACCAACGCCATACCGTTTCTTATGGCATCTCGTGGGTTTCGAATCTTGATTAGCGTGCCATCTCTATAGACCTTACCTTCCCATTTACCTATGTATGCACCAAAAATTGCGGAGATAAGCTCTGTTCTACCGGCACCCATGAGTCCAGCAATACCAAGAATCTCACCTCGGCGAACTGATAAATTTATCTGCACAAGGTTTGGCGGTTCAGATGAGTATGTGCACAAGTCCTCAACCTTTAGGGCAATCTCTATATCATCATAAGAATCTGAAGCTTTATCTCTCACTGGATAAAACGTTGTCAACTCCCGACCGACCATCTGTGAGATGAGAAGAACCTCTGAGCAATCATCTATAGAGTGCGTTGCAATTGACCTACCATCTCTTAACACTGTCACGCTGTCGGCAATCTGAAATATCTCCTTCAGTTTGTGTGTAATGTAGATACATGCAACATCTTTATCGCGTAGTTGCATCAGAATCTGCATGAGAATATCCACTTCACTATGGGTCAACGCAGCTGTCGGTTCATCCAGAACAAGCAGCCGTGCATGACGCGACAATGCTTTCGCTATCTCAACAAGCTGTTGCTGTCCAATACCGAGTTCATATACTTTACCTTCAAGCGGTATATCTAAGCCAAACTGGGATAACAACGCTCCTGCATCTTGATATAATTTGGATCTGTCAATAATACCTAATTTCTGTGGTTCTCTGCCGAGGTAGATGTTTTCAGCAACTGTCATCTCAGGAATCAGTGCTAATTCCTGATGGATAACTGCGATACCAGCGTGTTCAGCATCGCGCACATTTTGGAACCGTTGTTCAGTTCCATTCATATATAGTGTTCCATCATAGGTACCGTAGGGGTGCACTGCTCCGAGTATCTTAATCAACGTTGACTTTCCAGCACCGTTTTCACCACAGATGGCATGTATTTCACCAGCATCCACAGTAAAACTTACATCATCAAGAGCACGCACACCGGGGAAGTTTTTCGTAATAGACTGCATGTCAAGAAATGGAACTTCCATCTTTTTGATATTCCGATCCTAAGATACTAATGCATGTCATTATAGCAGAAGTAGACTGTAGATTCAAGGTATCATGTGGCTTAAACAGATAAACACATCAATACAATTGATTTTTAATATTAACGGAAAAATAATATCGTTGACTTACTATGGGACTCATGCTATAATAAATAAACAATATTTATACTACGGAGCATACTATGTCAGAAGAAAAAAAGGATGAAATGGTTCCTGTAACCACAGAATACGAAGTCGTTGACCAAGTTGATGACCAAGCTATCGTTGAGCTAATGACCGGACAGACAATACAGGATTATGTCTACTCCTTCAAACAGGGAGGAAGAGTCGTTGAGGGATTGACATTAGCAGGTATTAACGAAGCAGCAAATCGACGCGGGGGAATACAAGTTGAAGAAGTTAACCATGAAGAAACTGAGGACGCATGGATCGCAACCGTGAAGGCAGTTGATACGATAACAGGTTCATCTCGGTTCGGTGCTTTTGCGCAAGCGAAAAAGAACGGCAGTCGACCTGATCCTTATGCATTTACAAAAGCAATTCACAAAGCACAACGAAATGCAATCAAGCAGCTGCTCCCGGTACCTGTCATACGGGAAGTGTTGAACTATTATCTGCACCGTAAAGTGAATGCTGGAAATGCTGCTCTACAACAACCCATCCCTAAACAAGCTGCGGGGAATATAACGAATGCACAGAAAGCAACCTTTGCCATTGCAACGAAATTGTCAGGTGCCCTTGAAAAAGCAAGCATCACTAAAGAGGATCTCTGGCTCTATATGAAACGCAAGTGCAGTGTAGAATCCAGAAACGATATTTCCGAACGGCAGTGGACAGAATTATCTGCCGAATTAAAAGCAGCGGAAACAAATACAACACTTTTTGAGGGACTCTGCAAACGCATCAAACAATTAACCACCGCAAGCAAGGAGAGTGAAGTACCAACAGTCAATGAAACAGATGAAACTGAAGAATACAATTCAGAAGATGAGGAACAAAAGGAGTCTAAAGAACCCAATTTTTAGATTGAAAGACGTGAATTTGATAAATGTAGCGCAAACTTTCCAGTTTGCGACAGATGTGCCACAAACTGAAAGTTTGTGCTACAATTCACGCCTCTTGGAAAGGAGACATATTGACACAAAAGAAAAAATTCACCGATGAACTCAGACAATACGCTGCCCCTATATGGGAAGCAGATCTCAAACATCCTTTCGTACGTGGGATCGCTGATGGAAACCTACCGAAAGAGAAATTCAAGTTCTATCTAATTCAAGATTATCTGTTTCTGTTGGATTACAGTCGTGTGTTTGCCTACGGTGTCATCAAAGCAACCGATGAAGAAACTATGGCACTTTTTGCAACACTCCTCAATGAAACTTTGAATACAGAAATGGATCTGCACCGTGGATACTGTGAAAAATTCGGTATCTCACCTGCTGAAATGGAAACTGCACCGGTATCACCTACGACCCATGCGTATACACGCCACCTGCTTCATGTTGCACAGACCGGCACATTAGCTGACGTTATTGCAGGTGTCTTACCTTGTCAATGGGGATATGCAGAAATTGGCACAACACTTGCCGAACAAGGCGGCTCTCCTGAACCATTATACCAAGAATGGATCGAGATGTACGCTTCACCCGAATTCCTTGATTTAGGCGTATCGCTGCGAAACCTACTGAATCAGATCACAGAGAACAGTAGTCCTTTAGAGAAAGAGAGACTTCAGAAGAATTTTCTACTGAGCAGTCGTTATGAGTATCTATTTTGGGAAATGGCGTGGAGGCAAGAGATGTGGCAGATCTAATCCTCCGCATATACGGGTAGAGAAAAATGAAACACAGTGCCTTGACCCAATTCACTTTCCAACCATATTCTTCCATCATGGCACAATAAAATGTGTTTCACAATAGCTAAGCCTAAGCCGGTCCCACCCATCTCGCGCGCACGGTCCTTATCTACACGATAGAACCTCTCAAATACACGGGATTGGGATTCTAATGGAATTCCAATACCTGTATCCTTTATATGGACTATGACTTCATGGGACACTTCACCATCTGATTCTGAGACTTCGGCTGAAACCTCTATCACACCACTATCTGGTGAATATTTAATCGCATTGTCAATAAGATTCACAAATACTTGCATGAAAAGTTGACTGTCTACACTCACCTTAGGTAAGTCCTCAGGAATATCCCACTGTAACGTCAATTCCGACTCCTCCAATACAGGTTCAAACACATCCATAATCTGTTCCCTGAATGAATTCAGATCACATGCAGTCCGTTTCAGCTCAATATCTCCCGATTCAAGCCGTGCTAATTCCAATAAATCAGACACCAAACGGGTTAGTCGTGTTGAATGCTTCAAAATCTTCGCAGTGAATTCCTTGCGTTTCTTGCTTTTGGACGGCTTTGTGTTCAGCAACGTCTCAGCATATCCCTGAATTGTGGTCAATGGTGTCCGCAATTCATGCGAAACATTAGCAACAAAATCTGCTCTAATCCGTTCCAACTGCCTGACATGACTAACATCGTGAATAACAATCACATACTCATTTTCAGCAACGACAGGAACTATCGTAACCTCTGCTTCTGATTCCCTCAGATTCTCAAGACGAATTTCTGCGAATGCTACAGATGCTGTCCGTTCTGCTTCTATCAGCAGTGCCTGTAGTTCCGGAATTCGGTTGATTTCAATCAACGCTCTTCCAATATATATTTCAGGTAAGTTCAGCATCACAATAGCTGCCGGATTTGCATAAGTTATTTCTGTTGATCCATTTATCTGTAGAACTCCTTCACTCATGTTATTTAAGATGGTTTCAAGTCTTTTATTCTCTACTGATATCATATCAATCTGTTCCTGAACTCTGTCTGTCATTATATTGAAGTTCCGGGAGAGTTGTCCCATCTCATTATCCGATTTCACCTCAACCCTTGAAGTGATCTCTCCTGCAGCGATAGACTGTGTGATCTCAGTCAGTTTTCTAATCGGTTTTACAATAGCTCCAGTGCTGAAAAATCCGAACACAATCGCAAGAACTGAACCTGCAATAGTCGCATAGAGTAACATTCTCCGCAAGTTACCCTGTGCAGTATTTACAGCCTCCATCGGGAGAGCAACACGACAGAAACCGATTGAGAGACCGTTCCTATCAATAGATAGTGCAAAGTATCTATATTCTGTCTTAGTCGTATCACTTTTCCTGTTGACCATACCAGTCTCGGTCTCAATTGCTTGCCTGATTTCTGGTCGCCTGAGATGATTGTCCATATCCTTTAGTGCCTGTCCATCTCTTTCAGTATCACCCCAAACGACACCCTTCTCATCTATGAAAGTTAAACGAACTTTACCTGTTTTACCGAGCCTATCAACGAGACCGTCAATGTTATCATAGCTAAATTGATATTTCTCAGGGAGTTCTTCAATCAGAAACTCTCTGGTCAATGCAGCTTGCACCTGTAGCTCATTGGTAATGCGGTCACTTAGCAGTTTTTCGAGTGCGCCACCGAGAAAAAAGTAAATAGCAGACAGCACTATTAACACTATACCTATATAGCTAAGAGTCAATTGTGTACGAATATTCATAAGTCAATCTCTAATAAAAAGCACTACCTCTTTGTAGCACATTCTGTTAGATTGTGCTTCTTTGAGCATCATTCTGTTAGATTGTGCTTCTTTGAGCATCATTCTGTTAGATTGTGCTTCTTTGAGCATCATTCTGTTAGATTGTGCTTCTTTGAGCATCATTCTGTTAGATTGTGCTTCTTTGAGCATCATTCTGTTAGATTGTGCTTCTTTGAGCATCATTCTGTTAGATTGTGCTTCTTTGAGCATCATTCTGTTAGATTGTGCTTCTTTGAGCATCATTCTGTTAGATTGTGCTTCTTTGAGCATCATTCTGTTAGATTGTGCTTCTTTGAGCATCATTCTGTTAGATTGTGCTTCTTTGAGCATCATTCTGTTAGATTGTGCCTCTTTATACCGTTCCCAGTAGAATATGTAGATATAGGATGAATTAAACCACTATAACTGCTATAATCACTCCAGAGTAATGTTAGCAGAAGTTTATGACATACGCAACAATAAACATGAGACAGTATATCATCCATTTAGTTGAGTATCGTTCACCAGAAGCACCAGATTCCGTCTAAACCAAAGTGTCAAGACCTTTACGTAGCTCAGTGATTTATGTCGTTACAAGATTATACTACACTACAATCAGAACATGTAGAAATGTTGGCATCAACACTTTCAAAACGGGGCATGCCATTTTTACATCAATTTGAACCGATTGCTGATTTTGAAGAACTCTACACCTTTGTTCAGGAACATCCTACCCCTATTGTCTTTAATCAGAATCATCCACCCTGGCACACTGTTTCTGTCGCTGCACGGATAATAGAGGGGATTGCAATCTCTACACATGAAGACTTAGATCTGACTGACTGGAAAAAACTCGCACAGATACTATTGGAACATACAGAATATCTATACACCTTTAACGAAGCAGCATCACAAAACGAAGAATTATCGGCTGGAATAGCATTAGCATTGATGGGTTGTATCTGTGACCCCATACAGCAATCAGAACTCTGGAGATTAACAGGTTTCGGTAGGACTACTATCGCACTTGAAAAAGAAGCACTATCCACAGCAGATACACATATCATACATCTACTGGATGCAGCTTTCTCACAAGCTAACGCTTTAGAACATCCAATTCTTAAAACAGCAATCGACCACTATAACAGTGTCTTAAAGAAGAACCTAACAAATGCAGATACTGAACCTACGAAGGTATCCCGAGACGAATTATCTTCTCCTGACCATTTATTCCATCTGTTAGTAAATCCATCACCTGCAGTGTCCGCAACAACAGAAATCGGACTCGCAGCACTTCATTCCCCAAATCTTCGTTTCAAAGAACAACTCTTTATGATGGCTTCCCGTCGTTACAAATGGATCGTGGATTCTTTTTTCTACCCCGATGGATTTCATATAGATAAGTCATTAAATTCCCAATTTGAGGCAATTTCAGCTTTCTCAAAATTCCTTAGATCTTATGAGTCAGAATCTTATGAGACAGGCAATCACAACTATAAATTAGCATGTCTTCAAGAGATGAAAACAGTGTTGAAGAACCTAATAAAGGCATGCATCTATCTTCGTCAACCCGATATGTCCTATCCACCAATCGGTACAAATCACCAATACGATATGACTGAACACCAGAAAAACATTAATAATGACTGGAATGAATCTGGTCACAAGGAATTTCCAGATGCGATGCCTTATACAGGTTATTATGTTATGCGGGGTGGATCTGAACACAATGCGCAATACCTGCTTTTTGATGGTGGACCTGCTGGGAAATTAGGGTCAAATGCAAAATTGAGTTTTTCCTTATTTGCAAATGGACACCAACTCATTACACACAAAAACAGTAACAACAACAACACCAAAAAAGGCACAGATAACATCATTAAACTTAACGATGCAAAAAGACAACCCTCCGAGCCAGAAATAGTACCTGACCCAGACACGCGTTGGATATCAACAGACGCATTCGACTTCGTAGAGAGTTGGTACAAAGCTTCAAACTATCAACATAAACGTTCCATCTTCTATAGAAAAAATGAATACTTCATCTTACATGATCTAATCTTGGGGAACGCGGAAAATCTGATACAGCAGATATTTCATCTTGACACGAACGTGCAGCCAGACAACAATCCAACTATGATGCCAACTAAATGTCAGGTCTTAACGCAAGCTTCAGGACAAAGCAATATCTTCATCAGTCCTGTTGATCAAGCAAACGTTTCATTCTATATGAATGGAAATCAAGTTACATATCAGAAACAGTGCGAATTACCTGCAAGCATGAATATCGTTCTCTTCCCATTAGAAACCGAGGACGATCAACATCCGTTAGTTAAAACACTCCCAGTAGAAACAGATGTGGATGTATTAGCTAGTGGTTTCACTGTCATATCAGATTACGGAACAGATGTATTCCTGATTTCTGATGACGGTTACGCGAATATGGAAACCGTGGTAAAAGAGACAGCAGTTGTATTCATAGGTGAGTATCTGTTTTTACGTGGTGAACATTTCGTGATGCTTAACGGAAAATATCTGAAAGTTGGAACAAAAGTCATTCTTGATTTAGATGAGCCATGTGAATACTATAATAACCAAAATTAAAATTTGTTTGCATCCATCTAATTTATGTGTTATAATAACGCTTATTGTGAAAAAAAATAAGAAATCAACGCATAATGCTGTTATTGCAGTCAATAGAAAAGCAAGGTACGACTATCATCTACACGATAGATACGAAGCAGGCATCGTATTGCAAGGCACAGAAGTAAAAGCGATACGAAATGGACAGATGAACCTAACAGATAGTTATGCCCAAATCTCTGAAGGAGAAGCATTTCTTATAAATGCGTTCATCGGTTTGTACGATCAAGGTAATCGCATGAATCATGAACCGAAACGTACTCGTAAACTATTGTTACATCGTCGTGAAATAAACAAACTGGAACGTTCAACGAAGTCAAAAGGAATGACCCTCATACCGACTCAAGCATACTTCAATGAAGGAAGAGTAAAATTAGAAATCGCAGTCGCTGAAGGGAAACAACTTTACGACAAACGAGATAAAATTGAACGTGAACACGCTAACCGTGAAATACGAACTTATACATGATCCAATAATATAATTTGGGGGTGACCAGGGTTCGACGGAGGTAATTGCGATACAGGTTGCATGTCGAGGTCTCCGCAGGCCTCGTAAAATAGGCGGAACAACTATAATTGCTGATGAAGAATTAGCATTAGCTGCGTAATAAGCAGCTACGCTTGGCTGATCTGCCGCCCGTCAGAGATGCTAAAGTGCCGTAATACGGGATAGCGGTTTAGTTGTTCTCAAGGGGTAAATCGCGAAACATACTTGAGATAGTCATTTCTGATTCCAGCACAGGGGAACATAAATGATGAACACTTAAACCTGTGATAAGCATGTAGTAGCCTTTATCAATATGCTTTCGGACGCGGGTTCAATTCCCGCCACCTCCATCATCTGTGGCAAATTTTGAAAATCTACCAGAACGAATTAAACGGCTTGCTGAAACCGAGCTTCAACAGAACGAATATATACACTTATGTGTTCTTGGACGTTCCTCAATACTACGTCCAGATTATGTTATTATCACATCACTAAGAATCCTTGTGATTGATGAACGAGATATGGGAAGTCTTGCTATTTCCTACGCAAATATCCGATGTAATCTGTTCTATAGTGATATCTGTGCTGTGAAACTTGCACGATTGTTCAAACATAGACTATTAGGACAAGCACGACTTGAGATTAACGTCAAACGAAATGTTCACTGGATTGACAACCTAAGATATACAGAAGCGAAACAGGTACATACGTACATTACGAACAGAATATCACGTTAGAGAACCAAGAAATACGCTACATCTGTTTTTGCAATCCGATATAACGTATCAATCTATGTACTAAAAAGTGATGGATAAAGAAGGATTCATTGAAAAGGAGTCTTAACATGGTGGAAGTAAACATAGAATTCCTCACCGTTGATCAAGCCGCACGCGCGCCTCTTGTTATCCTAAAGGAGAAAGAAGGTGATGCTAAGCGGATCTTGCTAATCTGGATTGGTGAGGCAGAAGCTTGGGCGATAGAGTTCTGTCTGAAGAACGTACCCATACCCCGTCCAATGACACACGATCTGCTAAAAACCGTCATTGACACATTCTCAGCAGAAGTAAAATCTATATGTATCAATGCCGTAGAAGAGTCAACCTTCCATGCTAAGGTCAAACTTGAGGCAAATGGTGAAACTCATGAAATAGATTCCCGTCCAAGCGATGCACTTGCGCTTGCCCTCCGGTGTGAAGTACCCATCTATGTTGAAGAAAACATATTAGAAGAGAACGGATTCCTTGAAGCTGAAGTGACACCAGAAAAAACCACACCACCCGACGCAAAAGATGTCTTAGAAAACCTTGACGAAGAATTTGTAAAACATTATACCGTTTAGGCAGAAATTGGTAAATCCAGTAATTGACAGTGCAGAAACGCAATGAAGACGCCTTGGATATGATATCTGATCAATGTGGGAATACTTGGCACCATGGAATACACTTTTAGTGATACATGTAAAGTGATACAAGGTTGTTGTTCAACTGTCTTGCATGCCGAGAACATAACAAAGAATATAGACCTTTCTTTTCTTGACCCACCATTCAACCAAGCGAAAACATATAATGCCTGGGACGATAATCTTCCAGCCAACACATATTGGAAGTGGATGCAGGAAATCTGTGAAATTGTATTCTCGCTTACTTCTGAGGGAGGAGCAATCTATTTCATGCAACGCGAGAAAAATGCAGAGTATGTCTTGCGATGTCTACGAAATAGTGGTTGGACTTTTCAAAATCTGATTATCTGGAAAAAGAAAACCTCTGCTGTTCCAGGAATGAAACGTTATGGAAAACATTATCAGATAATTGCCTTTGCTACAAAAGGCAAAACACCGCGTGTTTTCAATCGGTTGCGTATTGATCCTCCTTTACCATCAGACTATAAGCACAACCGTGAAAACGGGATGTATGTTACCGATGTTTGGGATGATATACGTGAGTTAACATCAGGATATTTTGCAGGTGATGAAGCATTACGAGACAATGAAGGAAACCGCCTACACAAACAACAATCCCCTATTCAACTCCTCCTAAGAATTATCCTTTCCTCAACAAAACCGGGTGATGTTGTCCTTGATCCGTTTGCAGGTTCAGGTACTACTTTGGTTGTTTCTGAGCAATTAGATAGAGAGTCTATAGGTATTGAACTGGATGAATTCAATGTGAATCTCATTCGAGACAGACTATCTGAACAGAGAAAATCTGACGATGTTTCACGCTATTATCCAGATTATGTGTGTACACAAAACTTAGATGCAATTTGGACTGAACATTTTGAAAAGAACAAACCTACATCATCAGAGTCTATCCACATTGAACAGATGACTCTTCTTGAACGATAGAAAAAAATGGGATATTCAATCTATCATTTCTTCGCAGACTTGTGTCAGAAAAAAGAACAACTAAGCACGGTAGAAAAACTTGACAGTTTCCCTTTTGATGAGCGAATGTTGTCATGCATCAATAAGGGTAGATTTCCAGATTTAGCAATCAAACTTAACCATAATAATTCCATATTTAGCGGTGGAGAGTTGATTGAACTTAAAGATAGTAAATCATACGAAGTTTCATCTTTTAACTCAACCATTCCTACAGGTGAGAAGGATATAAGCGAATTAACATCAGGCAACAGAAACACTATCAGAACACAAATGCAAGAAGCGGGAGACGATATCCTATCCTTACCTACGCGTCCTGTTTTCTATCTCGTTCGGGGAAGAAAACAAGGTAATGTGAAAGTTTGCTTGACGCAAGGACAGTTCTTTGAAACAATACCTGTTTCAAAACTTATTTCTCAGTCATTTGCTCAAGCACTGGAAGAACGTTTAGACGAACTTGGTGAATCCTTGTCTGCAGAAATGAGAAAGAAATTATTAGTTCTGTTTAGTGAACAACAAACCTTCAGTAAAGTAAGAACAGTAGACAAGGCATCAGTAAAACTCCGATTCCGTATTATGACTGAAGTTAAAGCTGGAGCAAACATTTTGAATACGAATCAGTACCCTCAATTGTATGACAATACACTGAATTTTGCCGTACCCTGTTATTCTGATACTGTGCAGAAACAACATCTAAATAAGATGCAAATCGCTTTTGAGGACATGAATTGCTCTAAGTTGTTTTCTAAAACGAATAGTTTCGTCCTACGACATCATTTCAATGGAGATTTTTTGATTTTTCAAGTCGGTCTGTAAGACACTGATTGATGGCAAACATAGGGTGTGTAAATACTTGTCTCCATAATCGTAAATTTAAGAAGATAAATCGAATCTCTCAGTGTCATCAGTCCCGTAGGGACGATATATGCAAAATAAAGCAATAACATAAACATATCGTCCCTACGGGACTGAAGATAGACGGGGTACACATTTTTCTATAAACATATCGTCCCTAATGAAGATTAAGTTATTAATTGGGTAATACGCGGGCGGGGAAACCCCGCCCCTACGAAACCTTACTCCTACGATGAGTCATATCAGTAGAATTACCTGATTATTTATTTAATCTTCATACGGGACTGAAGAGAAAACAACCAGTCGTGAAAACCGAACAATCTGAAAAGAACAGATCTATACCTGATAGTAGACCGCCGAATCTTCCTACTGAAATTGACGAGTTTTGGACCGCAAAACAACGCGCCTGCCATGCAATCCATGAAATATCATATCGCGCCTGTTACAAACCACAATTACCCGCATACTTTATTCAAAAGTACTGTAAATCACAATCAGTGGTTTACGACCCTTTTATGGGACGCGGTACTACGCTAATTGAAGCACAACTACATGGACACACCGCCATCGGCAATGATATTAATCCCTTATCTAAAATACTCACATCTCCTCGTCTAAATCCACCTACTTTAATAGACATTAAAGATCGATTGTCAACAATTGAACTGCCAGATGAATCAAAGATTGATCCAGACCTGTTAGTCTTTTTCCATAAAGACACACTAAGAGAGATTTACGGGTGGCGCACCTATTTTCATAGAGAACAATTTGATAATGTTGATGCATGGTTGCAGATGGTGGCTTGTAGTCGCCTCACAGGACATTCATCAGGATTTTTCTCTGTTTTCACGCTACCTCCGAATCTCGCTACCTCAGTGGCTTCCCAACGAAAAATCAACGAAAAACGAAATCAGAAACCGGAATATCGAGATACAAGAGCCTTGATCTACAGGAAGTCCAAGCAACTACTACGCCAACAACTACCAAACCATTTTTGGAGAGACGATGCAGTACTACTTACCCAATCTGCAGACCATACACCAGAGATTCCAGATGAATCGGTTGATTTGGTTGTCACCTCACCACCATTTCTCGACATCGTAGACTATGAACAGGACAACTGGCTGCGGATGTGGTTTTGTGATATTGAAATTGAACCGGGAAAAATCTGGCAGATAAAATCACTTAAGGAGTGGATAATTCGCATGACAGACGTATTTGTTGAGTTAAATCGAATACTAAAATCGACTGGGAGAATTGCTTTTGAGGTAGGTGAGGTACACAAAGGAACTCTCAATTTAGAAGAGGCTGTAGCAACAGCTGCACTTGAAGCAAGATTAATTCCAGAAGAATTAGTAATTAACGAGCAGAAATTCACAAAGACAGCGAATTGTTGGGGTGTTGATAACAACAAGAAAGGCACAAACAGTAATCGCATTGTAATCTTGAAAAAGAATTGATTAAGTGTTTCTGATTATGCAAAATATATATCATTAAATGAAAGAGGAGTAGATTAACTATCTACTCCTCTTTTTTCTGGTGGGAAAACTTACTCAAACTCGTAAATCAGAGAGACATTTACAGTAATAGTAAGTTCACCAGGGATAATGGGAGTTGACTTTCGTGAGGCACCATCATCTGCCGCTGTTTCCGATAAATCATACGGAACAGGCGGATTTACAAAGTATGTATTTTCAGTGATGGTAATCGGTTTGCCAAGTGTTACACCCGAAGCCTCTGCTAAGGTCTGTGCCTTCGCTGCGGCGTCTTTCACCGCCAAACTACGCGCCTGAGACTGTAAAGGTTTGGGATCATCAATTGAAAATTGGATTGAATTTACCGTAACATAATTTCCGCCAGCCTCGGCAGCATCATCAATCACATCGCTTAATGTATCCAATTCCCGTACTGTCGCACTAACGGTATTATTCACACTATAGCCGATAAGTACACGTCCCTCTTCTGTCCAGTCGTATTGAGGATAGATGCTGAAATTCTGAGTTTTAATGTCCTCTTCATCTATAGTGTTAGCTTTCAAAGTCTCTATTAGATCAGACATCGCCTTTGCGGCAACTTCGCGTGCTTCTGCAACTGTATCCTTCTGAACACTAACACCAATATTGAGGGTTGCAATATCAGGATCCCCCGTTACTGAACCACTTCCTACAACATGGATGGTTCTCTCAGTAGGCGGTGGTGTCAATAGTTGTGTAGCAACACGGGAATCACAGGAAGTGAGTGTCGCAATCAAGGCTAGGCTAATAGCAATCAATAACAGTTTAAATAACTTCATCATCGCTCCTATAGTTTACTCTGATGGGTTCGTGTCCTCCATCTCAGGAGGTGGTGTTTTCTCTGTCAACGCATCAGACTTTTTAATTATTCTGTCAACATTGGATTTGGATAACATAAAGATAGTGTCTCTATCATCCCGTTTGATGTACAACTTTCCACCCTCTTCTTCCTCTTTTCCAATAAGTAATTTAGCTGTTGTTCCGTCATTAAGACTTGCTGTAATAGATGAAGTTGGCGTATCTAATCCGTATTCTGTGAGTTCTTTTGCTTCTGCGAAATCATCTGTCTTTAGATCACTGTAATATGAGAGTAAGTTCTCTACTTCTGTCTGGTTTGCAGCGGCAGTAATCGGTTGTAACAATTGCCACTTATTCTCTGAATCTAAACGGAGTTCAATCGTTTCTTCAGGGGAAACGATATTGATGCTTGTGACATGACCCTTCTCGAATTTGAAGATTGTTCTATCTTTCCAAGTACGTTCGCCTTTGTCAAAAGTGCTCTGCAAATACCCCTTTCCAACATAGACATCGTTGGAATCCGCGACACGTACATAACTGTTAAAAATACCAGGTGTGTTCTTACCAACAAATAGGTGGGCGAGAGTTTTTTCCTCTGCATCTAATAACTTCGCTTCAACACCGCTGCTATCAACTTGATATTCAGCTCGATTTTTCGGATTGTCGGATACGTGACTGGAATTGTCAAATTCAGCTACTTTCTTCAATAGGTCTTTCACAGCTTCGCTGTCTGCTGGATAATTGTCCATAGTAGCAACAACCCATTGATCATTCTGTTTAGCGAGGATTGTTGTCTGACCTTTAGCAATTATTTCAATTTTTGAAACCAATTCTATACTATAGTCAGGAAATAGAGGCTTTGCTGCTTCAGCTCTTTTTTCATCCTCGTCTTTGCCAAAAGGATTCTCAAAGATGAGCACAATTAGCAGTAGTAGAGCAAGAATTCCACCTAATATCTTAAGTTGTCTATTTCGCATAGTTTCATCCAAAAGTAGCTATAAGAGTCTATAATGTACGGAGAATATCGGAACCGTAGGCTGCAACCAAACGTTTTACTCTCCTTCTTAGTAAATACCTTATGAGTCCAATAACAACTACCAAAAGTGGTATGCCGATCATGCAGAAGTACTTTATGAAATTCTTTTCAAGTCCAGATACATCCCTTAGCGGTCTGTCTGTAATTGTATAGGATCGTATGCCGATGAGGGTCTCACCGAGTGTTAACCAGTCAAGACTATTCAATAGAAAGTCCACACTGTTCCGGTTTATTTGTGTCAGGAATTGAGAAGTACCGACAACGATAATCTGTGTCTCAGCACCATCTGTAATTGTCGTTCTTTCTTCAGTGTTCTCTTCTTGTGATGATGTATCTTCAGCTTCGTCCCCATCCTCTAACGCTGATTCTACAGGTGGGATTTCTTTACCCGCATAGAAACTCTTGAACTTACCCTCTAAAGCAGCAGCCACTGTATACACTTGTGTGTCTATATTTGGAATCGGAGTACCGGGCATTAAACTGTGAAATCCTTGTGAACTCTGTCCAAATTCGGAAGTCTTGGCTAACGCTGTCGCTATTACACCCTCTTTTGTAAGCACCTCTAAGGAACTCGTCCAAGGTAAGGTTAATGACTCAAGTTGGCTTGTAACAGCATTTTCTTTTGAGAAGTTATTCTGTATAATTTTTACAAAATACGGATAGGGTTGTACGACCCTTACGAATCCCTGTTGTACTTGGACGCTATCATGAAATCTCAGATCAGCCACGATGTTATTACCGAGTTTCACGCCATAATGTTCAAGCAGGTCGTTCAAGCCGGTACTCAGTGGCGTTGCTTGTACTGTTTGCGGTTGCATAGTAACGGGATCAATCAAGAATATGGATCTTCCACCACGCATGATAAACTGGTCAATTTCGTATTTCTCTCGTTCCGATAACTCCTGTTTAGGTCCAGCAACGACTAAAGTCGTGACAGAAGTGTCAACGGGTTCTCCGGTTTTAAGGTCAACACTACTTAAGTTATATTGTCCTTTTGCGTTTATATCTAACAATTCACGAAGATATTGTAATTCCTGTGTCGGTGCGTTGATGTCAAACTCCTGATGTCCTGTTAAAAATCCGATTGTTTTTGCTTCTTTAGTGGTCACCTTAAGGATTGTAGAAGTGAGTTCGTACTCTAAATTTGATGTTGAACGGACAACAGGTATCACCTCTTCCTTTCCACCATACCCAACAGAGAGTGCCCAATAGACATTGGCGATAACCATTTTGTCTTTCTGTCGCACATTGATAGGCATTTCAGGGATACCTTTGAAACGGAGCTCCTGTTTCTGTGTATCGTCAAATTCACCAGGATTAACAGACTCAATCTTTATCTTCTGAGAAAATGCATCATATTCGTCAAGAACATCTCTTACATCCCTACGAATACGATTGACTTCAGCAGGTTCTGTTGAAAAATATGCCGTGATAGTAACGATATCATCAAGATCCTTTATGACATTCTTAGTTGCTTTCGATACAGTGTACCTTTTGTCTTCAGTGAGATCAAAGCGCAAAAAACGACGTGAAGATAGATAATTCACAAGCACCAATATACCGATGATGAGTACTATGACAACAACTGTATTGCTACCGTATCTGATTCGTTTATCAGCCAAAACAGTTTACCTCCAAATCTTAACGCCATTTACGACTCTCAACCGAGAGTGTACTCAAGTATAAGAAAAATCCGATGATTGTCAGGTAGTAGATAATGTCACGTGAATCAATTACACCACGTAGAATACTGCTATAGTGTGTCCCAAGACCGAGATAACTGAAAATAGGATATAACCAATTAGGTGTACTGAAGAGAACAATTTCCTCGCCGATTATCAAGAGTAAAAAGCAAGCACAGATACCTA
The DNA here is from genome assembly GCA_965205065.1 of Candidatus Poribacteria bacterium. GTDB lineage: Bacteria > Poribacteria > WGA-4E > WGA-4E > WGA-3G > MSPOR6. The sequence goes on from CBDBFT010000001.1 coordinate 3,219,207, forward strand.
ATATAAATCCTACAATCTGATTCTCAGTTAATGTCGAAGCGAAAAATCCGATGGAGAGATACGCTGCACCCATCAATAGAAGTCCAAGATACCCACAAATTATCGTTCCACCATCCGGATCACCTACTATTGCAACTGAGATAGGGATACAAAGTGAAAAAAGTGAAGTCACCGCGAGTAAACCGAAACTTGCAAAGAATTTGCCTAAAACAACCTCATAATCCCGAATCGGTAGCGTCATCAGGATTTCAGCGGTACCGATTTTTTTCTCCTCTGCCCAAAGCTTCATCGTTACTGCAGGTATGAAGAACAGGAATATCCACGGCATAAGACCAAACAAACCTCGCATTTCCGCCTGAGCCGTTATAAAGAAGGTACGGAAAAACAACCATGATGAGATGCCGAGGAAGACTGTCATGAATATATAAGCGATGGGAGAATTGAAATAACTTCTGAATTCTTTTTTGAAAATAGCGTTTATGTTTCTCATCGTGTCCAGTAAAACCTCTCCTTATATTACTCCTCTTCAGCGACAGTAATGCCACTCGAAGCTTCCTCTGTCTGAGTATCTGTCTCCTCAGTAGAAGATGTATCTTCCACCTGTGTATCTATCTCCTTAGTCGGTGCGGTATCTTCCACCTGACCAGTCGTAAAGTTCAAAAATACCTGTTCAAGATCAACAGATTCATGACGAAGTTCTGCCATCTGCCAATTATTCTCAACTGCTGCAAGGAAAAATACCTCAGTCGGATAGTCTATACCCTGGGATGTCGTGACTTCAAAACTTACCACACCATCTTCTGTAGCGACATGTCTTATATCTATTACACCTTCTATTTCATTTAATTCTGCTCTAATTTCTTCTTCTGCTCCACGAATAGCCACATGGACTGTGTCATCACTCCGGACTTGACCGATGAGTTCTTGTAGTGTTCCGTTAGCAACAATTTTACCCTGGTTAATCATCAGTATTCTACTACAGGTAGCAGCCACTTCAGGCAGAATATGTGTACTGAACAGAACAAGTTTCTCTTGTCCTATCTCTTTTATCAAATTTCGTATCTCAATTGTTTGGCTTGGGTCAAGTCCAGAGGTAGGTTCATCTAAAATCAGGATTGGAGGGTCGTGAATCAAACTTTGTGCTAAACCAACCCGTTGTCGGTAACCCTTTGAAAGTTCACCGATGTCTTTTTGAACGACACTACTCAGTCCGCATATATCTATGACAGAATTTATCCGTTGCTTCCGTTCATGTTTTGGGATCTCCCGGATTTCTGTCATAAACTTAAGGTAATCAATAACTCCCATATCTACATACAGAGGGGCACTTTCAGGAAGGTATCCTACGTTTTTTCTAACATCAATAGCGTGTTCCTGAACATCATAACCAGCAACTGAAGCACTACCTGAATCTGCGGTAAGGTAACAGGTCAGGATACGCATCGTTGTCGTCTTACCAGCACCATTAGGACCGATAAAACCTACAACCTCTCCAGCACGCGCTTCAAACGATACTTGATTTACAGCAACTGTTGGACCATAGGACTTTGTAAGTTCTCTAACTTCAATCATACGGGTCAATACTCATAAATAATGTATTGAAATAGGGTTAGCGATAAGAATTTCTAACCAACTTCATACATCTTGATAAAAAATACTTAAAAATAATACCATATATTTCAGATGTTGTCAAGTGAAATTAAATCATTAAAGTGAACGTGAGTTTGATAATATGTATATTTACTTTATTTCCTATATTTTCTATTTCGGAGATTACGATCCCAGTGGCGTTGACATCTACAGGAACATCACTGAAAAACTACAGGAGTTCGCACCAGAGGCAACGATAAACTTTGAACGGAGAGCGGTAACGCCACAACAGATACGAGACTGGGAATTGCCAGAGAGACCGACAAAGAAAACGGACTCGCGCGCGAAAGACTTCGGAGACCTGTCGGTTGAACTTGACGCAATAGAACCCGACACACTCAGAGAGATGGTAGAAGATTGTATCTATGAAGTTATGGATACAGAGATTTTACAGCAGACACTGGATAAACAGGCAATAGAAAAAGACTGGATCAAAAACTTCGTCCGAAATACAGATTTTGAAACGCTTGACTAAATTGAAAGTCGTCAACGAAAAACTTGACATTTTTCATATATGTATAAGGAATAACTAAAATTAACGCAAACAGAGCACAAGATTTATAAAGTGCATTATTCTTCAACATTGTCATCCTCCTCATTTAATACATTAGACATGAGTCGATTCAGTTCTTCCCCGTTTTTGATTATCAACTTAAATCTCTGAATCTCTGCCTCAGCTTCAGAAAGACCTCTCTTGCCATATTCATTATCAGATTGAACTTGAAGAAGCTTCAGATACCGAGCACGTATTTTTTCATGAAACGGAATATCTACAGTGCGAATACGCTCATTTATCTCTTTATCAAGTTCTATCATTGACTTGATCTCTTCTCTTGAATAGTTGTTTCTGAAAAAGTCTTCATCAAGTGGTTTGCCTTCGTATTTAGATAGATCCGTTTCTTTTGACGTTTGATCGTTTGTTCATCAGAAACCTCAGTTATCGGATCATCAACCTGTGGTCTATCTTCTTCAGCAATCGGCGGCAGATTCTGCTTTTCCTTATCAATAGCATCCTGAATATTCTGTTCTACCTGTTTCTTCTCCGCTTCTGTAAGAGGATTATAGACTGTTTCAGGTTCGGTCTCTGTCGTCCGTGATAACAGAAATACAGAAACACCGATGATTAAAAGAATAAGGATAGCGACTATCCAATACATTTTACGGTTCATAAGTGTTCTCCTGCTGGTTGCTGGTCTCTACTATCTACTGACTAAATGCCAATAGCGTTATATGATAGAAACCAGCTCTGTCGTAGTCGTTCCAAATATACGGCAGTGCTACAAGCCTACACCCCATCGTGAATTTCTAACATTTTCAAGTATTGTCGCGAATGGACAATTATTTGTCAACAAATGTTTTACTTTTATTTCTCAACATTATCAGATATAATATCAGCGGACTCTGTTTGTGGCGACTATACTAACACCCCTTCCAAGTCAAAATAAGGAAACATCCAGCCGTGTCATAGCACTCAAAATCGGTAGGTAGGAAAGAAAACAGGCAGATAACCAAAAATAGGATACCTGCCTGTTTGTAAAGAAAATTTAGGCACAAAAACAACTAATCAACAGTAAAAGAACTAAAATAGTTGATGATTTTACCATCCTGCCTGTCAAGATAAACTAACGCGTGAACATAATACGTGCCAGATGTAGAATCCAACGAGTAACTAAAACTTGAGGAATAACCACCGTTTACCTCATCGTGTTTTACTCCTTGCCACCCACCACCAGGCCTTTGAATATACCAGTAAACCTCTTTTATCGGTTCACTCTCAACAACTTTTGCCTCATACTTGCCATAAGCACGCACAGACGTGCTTTTAGCAAAATAACCCAATTTTTCTACATCGATATATTTTGAAACACTTGTCTGACCATTAGATCCATCAGCTTTGGTATATAATACAGTAATATTGACATCACCATACCAATACCTTAATCCGTTAAAATTCAACTCAGAAAAACCAGTAGTTATTTTAACCTGATTAGTATTTCTTCTATATCCACGACCAGGACCTCCTGAATATTTAAATGGTGACGAACTTGGCACCCTTGGGTTATCTTGACCAGCAAACTGCAGATAGGCTGACTGAATGTCCTTCATCTTAAGCGTAACGACAAGCTCCTCATCAAAATAGAAGAAGCTTTTATTCAACGATACGCTCAATTCAGGCTCACATCTATACTTATCACTACCCGGTAGTTTTTGATGCTTATATGCCTTCTTCGTGTCACAAGTATAATACTCATCACCACAACTGGGACAAGTCCGCTTATTTTCATCAGCATCACGATAAAAACCTTTACATTTACCATTACAAGGTTTGACAGTGATGTTATCTGGAGGAGTAATAGTCTTTTTCTCTGTCTTTAACCAGTCAACACGATTCACCTGATCATCGTATCCGAACACACGCTTATTTACAGCTTGCAAATCTGAACCTGAAAGGGCTTCATAATCCGCAATCAAGTTATCATAAGCATGGTTGTAACCAATTTTCTCAGTTGCAGTTGCCTTACTCCTCGTGAACATCGGAGTAATGGTATTCCAGTAAAACTCATCTATCTGCGTACTGAGCATCTCAAGTTGAGGAACTATATCAAGGGCAGTTGTTGTTTCATCTATCTGATTGACAAGAGCCATTACAGCAGCGATCTCCGATTTTTTCTTTTTATTTAACGTGAGTTTGAAAAAAGATTAGAAGTTAAAAAGCATAGGTAAATCGTTGATTTCTTCAAGTTTTTGCAGGTTCACCTTCACCGAGGGTTTCTTCTCCAAAAGCTGGTAAGCAATCAAAGCGGAATACACATTCACTTGAAAGTTGACGATACTTCTATGTCGACTGTGTTCCAACTGCGTCTGTGTTTTTAGTTCCTTGATTACGGATTCAATGATGACACGTTTTCTCAGCAACTCCTCATCGGAAGCAGATAGCGGTTCGGGTTTCATGTTCTTGCGGACTTTGTAGATCAAGTTGATATCTTGCTTGCGAAGCGTCTCCCGCAGGTCTTTAGAGATATATCCCTTATCTCCGTAGAGAGAACCATGCAGCCCTACCACTAAATCGGGTAAAGGGGTTCGGTCATCTGTGTTGCCCGGTGTCAGTTGAAAACCTAAAAGTTCGCCTTTCTCATTGATGATCAGGTGAAGTTTAAAGCCATAGAACCACCCCATAGAGGTTTTTGAACGCCCAGCATATTCAGCGAATACGCGATGGGCTGAAATCCGTTTATTGTCACACACGCGCAGGCGTGTGGAATCTACAAAAGAGATGCCACTACATTCTCCGCGTTGCAAATATAGATAAATCATTAAGAGTTCCAGCACCTCATTTTTGAGCTGCACGAACCGAGAATAACTGACAAGATTTGGAAACTCAGCACACCAATAGACGCAGACATGTTTTTCATAAAAATGCTTGAACGTCCGAAATCCACTTTGATGGAAGGCAATGATGATAGTCATTACCTCACTGTCGTGTAGACTACGGGGACGCCCGCGTGTTTCAATCGGTTTATCATCCTGAAGTGATCGTGAAGTCAGAAATGCCTCAAAAGCTAAATAAAAGTCGTCAATTCTGCAAAAAAGTGTTAAAATACTCATAAGAGAACTCCTTCTAATATATAGTATTTTGGTATAATGACTTCATTATACCAAAAGAGTTCTCTTTTTTAAAAACATTTATTGAATATTTATCAAACTCACGTTATTTAAAACACGAGAAGCAATAGACTGAAGGGCGTTCATACGAGAATTTTTATCTATCTGCCCAATAGCCTTTACAATTTCAGTTTGAATCTCAACCATCTGCTGAAGCACGCCATTCTGATCTTGGATATCATTCCATACAGAGTTTACAACAGATAGAGAAGTGTTAAAGTTAGCTTGTGATGCTGATGCACTTTCGGAATAAACTTCATGAAAGAATAAGGTTGCAAGCAATCCAACAACTAAAAGCAGCGCGAAACTGCGAAAAATTCTATTTAACATTATGCACTACCTCCAATATCCTTTTCAGCCTGGCAAGCCTCGCACTCTCGTGCTTAAGACTACGACTATCTCGTTCATACTCGTGTCTGTAATACGTCTGATAAGGATATTTCTGCATGTTTTCTGAATTTCTTTTTACAGACGCCTCTAATCTTGTAACCGACTTTTCAAGTTGTTCATACCATTCCAGATCGACTGTTTTCCACCTCTCAAGCTCCGCTGGTGAATGGTGACTAAAGGAATTTCTAAGTTCCTCATCTGTCATGTCCTCTACACGCTTTCCAGTTCCTTTTGATACTTCCGTCACTTGCGGTTTTTCTGCCGCTTGCTGCTTCTCTAATTCAACCTGTTGTCTATCTTCTTCAGCAATCGGCGGCAGGTTCTGCTTTGCCTTATCAATAGCATTCTGAATATTCTGTTCTACCTGTTTCTTGTCCGCTTCTGTAAGAGGATTATAGACTGTTACAGGTTCGGTCTCGGTAGTCCGTGTTAGCATAAACACGGCTGCAGTGCCGAGTAAAATTATGAGGAGAGCGACTCCCCAATACATTTTACGGTTCATAATTGTTCTCCTTAATAAAGAGTTATCTTTCCGCAGTCCAGCGAAAAGGTTGTCATTAACATGTTAAAATATGAGATAGACTTTGTAGCCTTGTCTCCTGTTATGCCTCACTATTATATCATGAAGCAGGTTAATTGTTTAGACAGACTACAGAAATTGGCAGGTAAATGAGATAATGTTGCAATCCCTGTAGAGGTTGCTGGTCTCTACTACCTATTGACTTAATGCCAATAGCGGTATATGATAGAAACCAGCTCTGTCGTAAAGACTCTGAATATACGGCAGTGCTACGCATCGGTGGTGTTATGCCATCACCGGTGCATATATAAAGCACCCTCCGATGTAATCCACGCGATCCAAAAAAGCATCGTGAATTTCTAACATCTTTAAGTATTATCGCGAATGGACAATTATTTGTCAACACCTATTTTACTTTTTTTTCTCAACATTATCATATATAATATAACAACATTCGGATATATAAAGAGAAGGGAGGCAAATACCTTGAGAAAAAGAAAACCGAAGTTGATTATTGAGGCATGTATACTTAATTTTAATGGAACGCCCTATGAACAGATCGCAGCACGACTCAAAATCAATAAAGGCACAATAACGAACTGGCGAAAAACTGACATCTGGAAACAAACAGAAACAAAACTGATTGAGGCGTATATTGAAAAATCAGTGAATACGCAAGAGATCAAATTAATGAGAGATACACATGCATAGATGGATACAGCATAAAGTCTTACGGGCAAAGGACAGAAAATACGCACTACGAATTTCTGCGGTTGTTCATGTCATAGCCGTGATACTGTTCTCGGTCTTTTTTATCAAAACTGAAATAGAGGAAACAGAAGATAAAATACAAGTGGAACTGATTACGGAACTGCCGCGGCAGGTTGTCAAGAAGAAACCGATACCGAAAAAAGAACCAGAGCCAGAACCTGAACCGATACCAACTCCGCCAGAACCTGAAATGCCAGAACTGGAGGAAATAATACCGGAACGCAAAGAGGTCACGCTACAGAAAGCCGTGAATGTCGTTCAGCAGAAATCATCTTTAGAGATAGCGAAGCTACCTGCCAGTGCAGCAGCCGTTGATATTGAACAGTCCACATCCAAAAGTATAGATGTGGATACGCCTACTTTAGAAACACCCGATCTTGCTACAGACGCACGATTAGAACCTACCGAAGATTCAATACTATCTCCCAATGTATCAGGCGGAGTAGACATTGACCAGACAGGCATATCAAAACGCAGCAATACCCGTGTTAGAAACCCGTCAAGAGGCACCGGTGAAGGTATAGCAGCGCGTGTCGGCAGAACAGGGGCAGGAAAGAAAAACGGAAGCGGCACCGGCAACAGTGACAATGGCAGCGATACCTTTAGCAGTATCATCGCAGAACTCACAGACGATATTATCGCAAGCAGTGGCGGACTCCCTATTGATGTCGTCTTTGTCATAGATGCCTCTGGCAGTATGGAAGATAACATCAACGCTGTCGCTGAACATCTTGCACAAATGACTGACGCATACAAGGCTTCAGAGATTGATTACCGACTGGGGCTGACGCATTTCAACATGGTTTTGAACTCTCAGCAAAATAATATACAGGTATTTCAGCTGCTGCAGGACTTGTCAATATACAAACGCAGACTCTATGAGATCGTCCCGACAGGCGATGAAAACGCTTTAGATGCTATCGCTGCAAGTCTCACACAGATGCGGTTTAGAACAAACACTGTCAAACATCTTATAGTCGTTACCGATGAACCTTTCACAAGTCTACAAGGACACAACGTAGACACTATCATCAAACGCTGTCAAAAAAACGAACTCTATGTGAATGTGCTGGGGAATGATATACCTGAACACATACGACTGGCAAACAAAACAGGTGGAAGTTGGCACGCTGTTCCACAAAACCCGATGCCACAGAGAATACAGACAGCACAAACACCCGTTGCAACCCCACAGACTATCGGTAGCTTTATACGCAACGATGCAACCAACATGCCGGTAGACATCATCCTGTTCATTGATGGCAGTAAAAGTATGGAAAATAAAACCGCTTATGTAAAAGAGCAGGTAGACTTGTGGATACGCGACTGGGATAACGCTATGATTGACTATCGGATCGGTGTCGTCCGCTTCCGAGCAAAGCAAAGCGTCAATATGGTCAATGTGTTCAAAACACCACAAACACAAGAGCAGATACATAAAATACTACGACTGCCCTATCAAGAGGATGAGAACTTACATGAAGCTGTCGTTGAAAGTATACGACGTCTCAAACTCCGCCCCAGTGTCAAAACACATTTCATTTTCATCACAGATGAACCGGGCAACTCAAAACAGCCGATCACAGGTAATATCGGATTACTAAAGGAACACTCCGTCACCGTTTGTGTCATCGGAACAGCAGACAAGTTTCAACGATCTGTCGCAAATGGTGTCTATGTCAAAATGCCAAACGCACATAAGCAAAATAGCCCAAATCAATAACACTTCTGACGCTATCCGTGTGTCGTCTTGACATATAACCCCATCACTGCTAAATTGACACACACAAAACAAACAGCTCGGAGGATCAACTCATGAATTTCAAACATAAGTTAGGGTATATGTGTATCGGGTCAAAATCCATGCGGACGCTTTTTGTCGTATTGCTAACTTCATCGGTTTTCGGATGCGCCATGCTCCTTCCACCGCATCCGTATATCCCTCCAGATTTACCGAAAACTGAACTCGCAACGATAGAAATTGATACCACAAGTAGGTATCATATCACCTTGATTGAACTGCTAATTGACAAAAAACTTGCAGTGCGTCAGGAAATTGACATAAACAAAAATATGTCTATTGACGATGTGTTGGTCACAGCAGGGGAACATAACATAACAGCACGCTTCATTACTGCGACTACACCCCGTCCGCGTCGCGGCATAGATAACCGCAGAAGTAAACTGACATTTTCTTACGATGTAGATCTGAAAGCGGGTAGCACATACCTTGTCTTTCTAACTAAGCTTCTTGATGGCGGTCTCTACATAGACTTCATTGATAAGGAGACGAACAAAACTGTTGGTAAAAATCTGAAGATGCACTTCTCTCCATAAAAAGAATATGAAAGTTCGGCTTTTACACAAAAGGAGATACTTAATGAAATTCAAACACAAGTTAGGATATATGTTTATCGGGTGTCTATTCACAATCTTAGGATACATTTTCGCATCACTGGTCGGTAGTGCGACACACGCACAAAAAGATGAACAGGTGATTGATAAAATCGTTTGTAGAGAATTGGAAGTTGTTAACACGGAAGGAAAAACCGTTGCCCGTATCAATGGATTTTTAAGAGATATGAATTTTTACAACCCAGCAGGAAAGGTGGTTGCCAGCATTGCTGTAGGTGACTCTGGCGGGTTAATGTCAGTCAGCAACCCAGAAGGAAAGGACGCTGCCGGCATTTTTTCAGTTGGTGGTGAATTTGGTGGGATTATACAAGTTTACGATTCAAGAGGAAAGCTCGCTGCCGACATCTATTCAGATGAAAATGGCGGGGGTATAGAAGTCCTTAACGCAGCAGGAAAGGAAGTTGTCACCATCGGTGCAACTGAAGATGGCGGGGGTATAGTCGTCCGCAACGCAGCGGGAAAGGAAGTTGTCGGTATCGGGACAGATAAAGATGGCGATGGTCTTATACAGTCCTACAAAGGCGAGTGGAGAACCCACTAAACGCACAATCTTGAAGCACACAAGCAGCGTCCAATCGGACAGCAGATCAAACATTTCACAGTAAAAACAGGAGAAACATCATGAAACGCATACTTTTCCCGTTATTATTTTTAAGTTTAATATGGGGGTGTTCTAATTCAGATACTAAAAAAGAATTTGAACACACTCCTCATCTTCCTGTAGACACTTTTATTCCAAAGAAAGAGAATATATTAAAAAGGCAAGAGTTGGTGAATGAAGATGAAGATGAACTTTTTATAGACAAAGACTTTTTTAAAGCTACACCTGTTGACATGTCGCTCCATCGTGAGATGGACAAAGTATATATTGAATCCGGAAATATACCAGTTTCTAAACGCGGACAAAGACACTTCAAAGAGTTTCAGAAACTTTTAGACCGTTATCCAAATTCAACAAGGCTTTTAACAACCTTAGCCGAATACGGTTATCAGTTATATCCAAAACAATCGCTTGCGTATGCCAATAAAGCAATAGAGATAGAACCTTCACTGGTTAAGTCGTATATACTTTCAAGTCGGTGCTATCAGATATTAGGTGATTATGATAACGCTTTATCCATACTGAAACAGGGACAGAAAGTCGCAATATCGAGACTTATGTTAGAATTGAAAAAGCCTCGCCCGTATTATGAACCCGGATACCACAAACATTCTTTAGAAGAAATCAATTATGCGAAAGCATATTTGAGAAAGATGGGTTACGATCCAGGTAAAGATGTAAACTACAAAATTCCTGAAGGAATGGTTGGAATAGATAATGGCATGTGCATAATGTTAGAACCTTACCATTTATCTGATGGAACTATGACTGACATGCAGGATTTAGGTGAACTTGATAGGATAAACGCATATATCAAGGCGATAAGAAATAACGACCCATATTTGGACCCGTCTGACAGAATCATGCCGAATAGTGAGGATGCGGGTAAATGATTCCAAAGACGCGGTCGCTTGCGTAACTCATTATCAACTTTGTTAACTCTAACACTGCTAAATTCAAAAACACAAAAAACAAACAGATCGGAGGATCAAGTCATGAGATTCAAACACAAGTTAGGATATATGTTTATCGGATGTCTATTCGCAATCGCAGGATACATAATCGCATCACTGGGCGGTGGTGCTACACACGCACAAAAAGATGAACAGGTGATTGACGAAATCGTTTGTAGAAAGTTAAAAGTTGTCAACGCAGCAGGAAAGGAAGTTGCCTTCATCAGTGCGGTTGGAGATGGCGGAGTTATAGGCGTCAGCAACGCAGCAGGAAAAATGGTTGCCACCATCCTTGCAACTGAAGATGGCAATGGGGAGATACAAACCTACTACAAAACGGCTCGGCGAATCCACTAAACGCACAAAAGCAACACCGCGACACTGAAAGGTATTGCCCCTTGAAATCCCCCAAACACCCCGAATCCGTTAACTATGATAGCCTTGAAACCGTGACACTGATGCGAACCTTCACACCGCCACTCATCTTTGTCACGGCAAACGGCATGAAAAAGATTGACACATTCAATCACGATACCTATACCATTCACACCAATGTCGGCACACTCAAGAAATACCAGATGTTGTTCACCTTCCAACTCATAGACGCGGAAAACTTTGGAGACAATATCCGTATCAACCGTAAAATAGAAGCAAAGAAACTGCGGACACGCTACCATACTGCAAAACGCCTGCCTAATGTGCTAACCGATGACATGCTTATTGAAGCAGCAGGAAAGCCTATCCGATGTGTCCTGAACAGTGGACATGTGCTACTCGGCACACTCATAGGACATAATCGGTATAACTGGACAATGAATATCAACGATAACGTTGTGCTTGTCTATCGTCACGCTGTGCTGGACTGGACTCTACAAGCCTAATCTGATGTCACGTCTATTGCACTATCCTGTCCCGATGTAATGTCAGCGTCTCTTACCGCAGTCAAAACACATCGCCATTGACTGCACTCTCAAGACTTTATTATCGCACACTGCAACTATTTTTGTTGACACTTTCTACAAGATTGCTTACAATACCCTCGTATTTACAACAAAAAAACAAACATCCGTTCACAGTGGGTACCCACGCATATTTATCTTTGAACGGATGTTTGTGACGGGTGCCCTTCCTCATTTAACAAGGAAGTGTCTCATAAGACGCACAAGATCGGGTAGGGAACCTGTAACAGACTTTATTGCTGGACGCATCGGGTATAAGTATGCAAAGCGAAGACACGATTACCGTGAAACTCGTAGATGTGCTTGAGAACATGCGAACGATGTGGCAGGTAGAACCGCAGAACCCACACACGTTTCGTGACGTTCACAATCGCCCTGATTTTACTGTGAAAGAACGCGGACGGAATCCGATTGTCGCAGAAGTGAAGATAGATGGTAGGCGTCCCGACTATAGCGGTGAAGCACAAACACAGGCTCATTTGGGACGACAGCTGTCCAGTTTTGAAGTTGTCACGACAGCATTAGCCGTTAGCTGATGCAATAGAAAAACGACCGGATATAGCAACGCAGCTGGAATCTATACTATATCAGAAAAGTGGTATTCAAACCTACCGTATGGCGATGTTAGACCAAAAAGCCATTTAGAAGCACAAGAAATCGCAAAATCCGTCAGAATTCAAAAATATAATTTGTCAGACTCATGTTAAAGTGAAATTAAATAATGAATATGATAAAATGTTGTCAGTAGTTAAGAAAGTGCATTTTACTTCCATTAAAAAATAGATGAATCGAAAGAATGTTGGCATTTCAACAAAGCACTTTTTGGACTGTAAATTATGAAAGAAGAGGTATGTAATGGATAAGAGGAAAATAATCATTATTGGTGGTGGTGTGATTGGACTGGGTATCGGGTGGCAGCTTGCCAAAGCCGGGGTTACTGTCACCATTCACGAACGCGGACAAGCAGGACGCGGGGCATCCTGGGCAGCTGGAGGTATGCTCGGTCCAATCGCTGAAGCGCATGTTGACGAACTTGACCTTCTCAAACTTAGCAATGAAAGCTTAGCACGATACCCAGAATGGGTCAATGAATTAGAAACAGAAACAGAAATGCCAATCGGATACCGAGCAGAAGGAACGCTCATTATAGGTATTCAACCTGATGATACATATCAACTCCGACATGCATATACCTTATATCAAGATTTAGGGTTAAATGTAGAATGGTTAAGCGGTGATGAAGCCCGTGAAATTGAGGGAGCACTCTCACCTTATGTAACGGCAGCAATTCGGTGTGAAACAGACCATCAAGTTGATAACCGACTGATGGTCCAAGCACTCCAACGTGCCTATCAGGGACGCGGCGGTGTGTTGCATCAAAACAACGGTGTAAAAAGAATTGTCATAGAAAATGATACCGTTACTGGAGTTGAAACAGAGAACGGTTTTGAAAGTGCAGATATGTGTATTCTCGCTGCTGGCTGCTGGTCTGGAAAGATTAACGGATTGCCAGATGCGCTTATCCCTCCTGTACGTCCCGTGAAAGGACAGATGTTGGCGTTACAGATGCAGGAGGGGGTTATGCTCAGCAATGTCATCCGAACCGTCAAGGCAAGGTATCCGATGCCTGTATATTTGGTGCCGAGAGGTGATGGAAGACTTGTCATTGGCGCAACAACTGAGGAACTCGGATTTGACACGGACCTGATCGTCGGGGGTATATATGAACTCCTACACGGCGCGTTTGAAGCTGTACCGGGAATATATCAACTACCCCTAATTGAAACATGGACAGGTTTACGACCCGGTAGCAGTGACAATGCGCCTATACTCGGTAAAACTCCGATCGAGAATCTTATATACGCAACAGGACACTATCGGAACGGCATCTTACTCACTCCAATTACTGCTTACGAGGTATCCAAACTGGTTCTGACGGGTGAGACTTCAGATACAATCGCACCGTTTCATTTGGATAGATTCTCAAAAGAATAGGAATGACAAGATAAATATTGACAAAACCACACTCCACAGTATAGAATAGTGCTATAAAAACTAATTTAACTTAGCGGAAGGAACGAATACAATGACATTAAAAGTAGGCGTAGTTGGTATGAGTGGAATCGGCAACAATCATTCAAATTGCTATGCAAATAATGCGTTAGCAGAGCTGGTTGCTGTATGTGATATAGACAAAGGCAAGGCTGACAGTGCTGCTGATCGACTCGGTGTTAAGGCATACTACAGTTTAGCGGATATGATTAATGCGGAACCCGAACTTGACATCGTTGATGTTAGCACGGGGGGAAATGAGAACGGTAGTTGGCATTATGAACCGACGATGGAAGCACTCGAAAATGGCAAACATGTTCTCGTTGAGAAACCCATCTCAAACGATGTGGGTCAAGCACGTGAGATGGTCGCGAAAGCTACGGAAAACGACCTATATCTCGGATGCAATCTAAACCACTACTTCACACCACCCGCTGAACAAGCGAAAAAATACATTGATAACGGACAGATCGGTGAGCAGGTCTATATTCTTCACAAGATGGGATTCGCTGGTGGTGAATTCAACTATAGTTATTCTAAAGCACCCCGTTCTGACGGTTTCCCATACTTTCACGTGAAAGCGTTTCTCACACATCCATTCAGCGTGATGCGTCATTTCTGCGGAGATGTCACACACGTGCAGGCTTTTATGGAACGTCCCCATTTTCGAAGAAAAGAAGGTGACCTGATGGTCTCTATAAATAGCATTCACCTGCGTTTTGAAAACGGTTGTATCGGTTACTTATTAAGCCAACGCGGAGACGCAACCTTCGGATTAGGTGGATGGTGGAGCGTAGAACTCGCAGGTACACGAGGTACTTTCTGTATCGAAAATTGCATTGAGAAAGTAACATTTTGGCCATCGCCTGGTGCCCCAGAAGGTAATGATGTTGTGGTTACTGAATCAGGAATCACGGATTTCGGTCAAACCTTCCCGCTAAGAATTCATGCGTTTTTAGAGGACATCACAAACGGTGTGCCGAAAGAGAAGCTGCGCGCTTCTGGCAGAGATGCACTCGCTGCGCTTGAGTACACCTGGGCAGCAATGGAATCCTACGAACAAGGTGGAATCCTCGTCCGTCCACATCCGCTTCCAACATTAAATGGACTATAGGTTGAACGTTATGAAACATCACAAAAGGAGTATACACTTTTGAAATTAGGAGCAAATTCTGTCCTTTTCGGCGGATACGATATGGAAACCGCCTTCAAGCACATAGCCATGGCAGGTTACGACGGTATTGAACTGTCAGCGATTGATGGCATGAGTCAGCATCTTGTTTTGGCAAATTGGCAAGAACTCGCTGACGACATCAAACGTTTATCTAAAGAATACGAACTTGAGTTGTTAGCGATGGAACAACCCTCAAGAGATGCTGAGAGAATGGAACTGGCATTTCAAGCTGCCGTTGAAATTGGTGTCCCTATCATCAACTGCGGTCCTGGGGGTTCGTCAGACGATGAATCTGCTTGGTCTTCGGTTATCGATTCTCTCGGTCAACTTTCAGAACGTGCTGAACATTACGGGGTAACGCTATGTGTCAAGGCTCATGTCGGTGCAAGTATTTATAACACACCAACAACGCTACGCGCAATGGAGGAAATATCATCACCCGCATTCGGTATTGACATGGATCCTTCACATATTCATCGGGCAGGTGAGAATCCTGTTGAGGCTATCGCTGCAGTCGTAACACGCGTAAAACATGTGCATATTCGGGATTGTAAAGGAACACAACGTGGACCTGGAACCCCTGAACTGCAAGCAAACGGACGGGGTGATATAGACCTTGTCGGGTATATCCGTGTTCTGCACGAAAACGGATATACAGGACCTCTTAACCTTGAAGTTATCGGTGCAAGAGAGTATAGTTTAGAGCAGTGTTGCACGATTGCTGCTGAATCTCGCGGACACATGCAAGCCTGTTTACAAGCATGCGGTGCACGTTAATGACTAAATATAACATTATCAATAAAGCATTTACATCTGCACAGTAGATGTTTTTAGTGCTTCAAACATTCTGGAGGAATAAGTTATGAAACAGAATTCACTTTTACTCCCGTTAGTTGGCGGCGGTTTAACCTTTTTTTGCTTTTTTCTTACATGGATTAGCATTGACCTGTCAACTCTAAAATCGAACATAACCTCTCCGCAAATGCCAGGAATGAACATCCCTCAACCAAAATTAGAAGGGATTCTTACCGTGACTGGTTTTAATCTTGCAACGAATGGAAGAAACTTATTAACAACGCTTTCATTGCTCGCTACCGTAGCGATAATTGCTATCTGTATTTACATGCTTATTCAAAACAGTGCTTTGAAATCCAGAATTCCACTGCTTATATGTAGTGGGATAGGACTACTTATAGTGTTGTATGTAATCTTTAATAACTTGTCAATAATCAGCTTTGGTATTGTTGGTGCAGCAATTGGGTTCATCATTGCACTCATAGGGGCATGGATAATTCCAAAGTCAGAGGTAGCTACAGAAATAACTGAAAAGGCAACATAGATGTAAATGCGGAACACTTGACTTCATACAAGATGAGTATTGCTACAATAAGAACGACAATACTAAACATAAGGGAGAGGAGAAGTGATTCGACATTCGCGACTTATGGCAGTTATTGGTGGAACCTTGGCACTGTGTTGCTTTGCATTACCGTGGGTTACATTTACAAAAGGTAGCTTCGAGAGGAGTTATGATACAAACGTTAAGACAGGAAGACACGGGGGTGCAATATTTAGAAGCAGCACTCCAGTAACAGAAACAGGAGCAATCAGAACACCTTTTCCTGAGAGTCATCATAGATACCCAGGATATAAGATCGCGCTTGGTTTCAATCTCGTTACCATTGCACTCATCGAATCCGTTCTTATCTTCTTATGTAGTGTCATTATGCTTGCGAAGAACTCGTCCGGAAGATTAAAACGGATAGTGATTATTTGCAGTATAATCGGGATAATCTGTCTAATTGTTTCATGGCTGCTTGCAACAGTCATCGGTGAAAACGGATTACGCAGCATGGGTAATACGACCTATACTTTAGCAGGTGATCTCCAAATTGGTGGTTTTGGGACAGCAGTTGGGTTTATTATCGTGTTAGTCGGTGCCATGTTTATTCCGAGAGAGAATGAACTTTCAAAATTAGTTGGTGATTTGAAATGAACAAGTATTCACATGCCTTGGTTCTGATCGGCGGAATAATAGCATTCTTCGGGTTTGGATTACCATGGAATTCAGATGAGACTGGTGCTGACATCGCAAACAGTGGTGGGGACACTCACATAACAATTGCATTCATTGCTATATTCGTGCTTTTATTTAGTAGCATTTATATATTGAAACGGAATAGTAACCAAAACTATTTTTCAATGATAGCAACATTAATTCTCAGTAGTATAATATACGCCATGATTACTATAACTTTAGCTGGCATCTTCGATATTAGTCCCTTTTCTCCTTTAGGTACATTCTTTGGAACGCTATTCATAAATATTCTGCTGTTAGGTATATTAAGTGTTATTGTTTACATGATTGACCGAACCTTTTTTCAAAGATATTGGCAATATGTTGTAGGCTTATTCTTAGGTAGTGTTAGTCTTATACTGGGGTTATTCTTAGTAATTGAAATAAGTGAAATTATAGATAGTCCAGGATTTCCCCGTAATTCTCCTAAAATTGAAATTAACTTCATTATCATTGCCTTTATTGCTGCAATAACTACTATCACTGTCAGTACGTATAGACTTATTCACACATCAGGATGGAAATCTTGGTCTACATTTTTTGTTATCTTTAGTTGCAGTATTGGACTACTCTGTTTTCTAATCCTGTTTCTTGGAGAAAGTGTGGATCTGACAATTGATGGTGACTATCTTGATAATCCACAATATGGTGCGTTTCTAAGCGCAGTCGGATATATACTGTCTATGGTTGGTGTATTCGGCAGTTATGAAACAGTGAAGAGAAATGAAGCGGATATTCCACAGCAAGAAGAAGTACATCTTGAAGGAGAAGGGGAATGAAACAGTATTCATGCAAAGTTCACAGCCACATAGTCTACAGCGTTCTTGAAAATAGCTAATCCATCCCCTTCATCCGGTAAGTCTTCTCGAGTCCAACGTGGGTGATTCCACTTTGTCAGAAATCTTTCAGGGTGCGGCATTAAACCGAATATCCTACCTGTCCTATCACAAATACCAGCAATATCAGCATCAGAACCGTTCGGATTGTTCGGATAATTACTGTTGTCGGATGGGTATTTAGAAGACCTATCATATCTGAATACAATCTGATTGTGCGATTCTAATTCCGCTAATACATCTGACGGTGCAGTAAATCTACCTTCAGCATGTGCTACTGGGAGATAAAGGTGCGACTTGATACCTCTTGTAAATACACAGGGACTCTGTTGTGTTTCTAACGCTACCCAACGGCATTCAAATTTTGCTGATGTATTCATTGCCAAAGTAGAACGTTGCGGGATTTCAGTATTACCGTTTTCCCTGATCTCTACACCACCCAGAAGACCTGTCCGCACCAGCACTTGAAACCCGTTGCATATTCCAATGATGAGTTTACCTTCAGCAACAAACTTCTCTAAAGCGGACCTGAGTTTGTGTTTCATCTCAACGGCAAGTAGTATCCCCGCTGCAATATCATCACCGTAGGAGAAACCTCCTGGGATAGCGAGTATATGAAATTCGGAAAGATCGACCTTACTTGAAATAAGATTCTGAATATGCACTAATGCTGTATTCGCACCAGCAAGTTGAAATGCAACATCAGTTTCAGCATCACAGTTCGTTCCTGCTGTCCGAAGCACAAGAACGTTGGGTTTCATATTATCCTCCGAAAATGATTATGTATGTAATGGAGTCTGCCACGATGATTTCAGAATGCCAATTGAGGTATTGATGACCTGTTCTCCATCTATACCGTTGACAGTAAATGTCGGATTATCTGTTACACTTCCAAGACAGCTAATGGGTACGGCAGCCATGTGATCTTCAAAGTCGGTCTGTTTCTGTGTTTCAACTTCAACGAGAAAACGACTATTTGACTCAGAAAACAGTAGGAAATCATTATATATAATCTTCTCACCTGTAGGTATAGTGTTGAGATTTAGAAAGAGACCGTAACCCCCCGCAAATGCCATTTCTGCTGCTGCAACACCGATACCTCCCTCTGAACAGTCATGACAAGATCGAACAAAACCTTTGTCAATAGCAGAACTGAGTCTTTGCATCGTCAACCTACCCTCTTCGGTGCGAACAATGGGTGCGTTGTTGCCGATATAACCGTGTATGCTGAAGTAGTGTGAACCCCCCAATTCAGCGAAGGTATTGCCTACAACATAAATCAAATTACCCGGCTTTTTGACATCCATTGTAACCACCTTGTCTACATCAGACATGACACTGATTGCAGAAATTAACAACGTTGACGGAATAGCACGTTGTTCACCTGTAGTCGTATCACGATATTCGTTATATAGGCTGTCTTTACCAGAGATGAAGGGAGTACCATAAGCAGTCGCAATATCATAACATGCTTTCGCAGCCCGAACTAACGCACCGAGTCTATCAGGTTTATCAGGGTTACCCCAACAGAAGTTGTCTAATAAGGCGGTTTTTTCAATAGATCCACCGACTGCAACAATGTTCCGTAGTGCTTCATCAATGGCGGATGCTGCACTGATGTATGGGTCAACATCACTGTATTTAGGGTTGATGCCATTTGATACGATCACCGCATCCCGATTACCAATGATTGGCGTTACGACACATGCATCGCTCGGTCCATCATTCTCAATACCTACAAGGGGTTTCACGACAATGCCACCTTGTACTTCGTGGTCATATTGCCGGATAACATGCTCTTTGCTGGCTATATTTGGACACGCAAGCAGTCGCAATAGGTCTTCAGTGTAATCATCCGTCTGTTCATCTCGTGAGGACATTTCTGGGTGTTGAGGTAAAGTCCAAATCGCCTTTTTGACATGTTGCGGTAATCCTTTGTGGAGGAACTGCATATCTAAATCCGCAACGATCTCTCCTTCATAGAAGACCTGCAACCGTTTGGAGTTAGTAAAATTGCCGAGTACCGTCGCTTCTACCATCTCAGCTTCACATATCTGCATGAGTTTCTCAATGTTCTCTGGTGGAACAGCGATGACCATACGCTCTTGTGCTTCTGATAACCAGATTTCCCAAGGAGCTAAACCTTCATATTTGAGTGGAACGTTCTCCAGGTGTACTTCTGCACCCGTATCTTCTCCCATTTCACCGACAGCAGATGAGAAACCGCCAGCACCGCAATCTGTGATGGAACGGTATAAGTTTTGGTCGCGGGCTTGTAGGAGCGCATCAACGATCTTCTTCTCCATAATCGGATTGCCAATCTGGACAACACTCCCGAGGTTTTCAGACGTATCATCCAATTCTGCAGAAGAGAAGGTAGCACCGTGTATACCATCGCGTCCAGTGCGTCCACCGACAGCAACGACTAAATCTCCCAGTTCAACAGATTTGTCACATCGATCTATCGGTATGAGACCTACGTTACCACAGAATACAAGCGGGTTAGCCGTATAGCGAGTATCGAATAGGATAGCACCGTTCGCAGTCGGAATTCCCATTCTGTTACCATAGTCACGTACCCCTGCTACAACACCTTTAAAAACGCGTTTTGGATGGAGTGTACCTTTCGGCAAGTCTTGATATGGCGTATCTGGCAATCCAAAACAGAACACATCTGTGTTGAGTATCGGTTTAGCACCGAGCCCTGTTCCGAGGGAATCCCGAATTACACCACCGATACCTGTTCCTGCGCCTCCATAAGGCTCTATTGCGGATGGGTGATTGTGGGTTTCTACCTTGAAGACAAGATTGTATGTGTCATCAAATTCAATGATGCCAGCATTATCTACGAACACAGAGACACACCAGGGTTTGTTAATTTCCTCAGTTGCGCGCTGGATATAGGTTGGAAAGAGACCATCAATCTTTTCTGTATCCTTACCATCTTCAGTATAGAGAATAAGACTTTTAAAGGTTTTGTGGACACAGTGTTCCGACCATGTTTGAGCGATCGTTTCAAGTTCAACATCGGTTGGGTTACGTTGCAGTTTTGCAAAGTGTGTCTGAATTGCGTGCATCTCATCCAAATTGAGTGACAGTGTTCCTTCACGACTTATCCGCATCAACTCGTCATCATTTGCATCTATAATTTGGAACTCGTTAACATTGTTAGACATTACTTCCCCGTTTATATTAATTTTCCTGTTCAGAATCGTAACAGGTTATTCTGATGGATGTGTTGCTAATATAGTTTATCATAGGATTGATCCTACGAACAACTGAATTTATGGTGTTAAAACGTATCTTTGTCCCCTCTTTAGTTAGAATGACAATAACCCAGCGGAGCGAAAGGTGTATAGAACGTGTGTTTAATTCCCTTATAACTATCGCTAAAGGACGACTCTTCAGATGAAACCATAACTACAATGTTACGCACTATCAGATAAGATATTTATGCCTTCGATCAGACAAACGTCATAATTTTTACTTAAAATGCACCCAATTGAATAATAAACTGTGTCTTTAATTATAATGGCATAGTATGTGTCATTGATTATTAATTCATTGAATTTGTCAAAAGGCAAGAAAGGAATAAGACATGTGTAAGAATTATAGATACGAAGGCGTACACCTCACACCTAAAATCGCCAGAAGGCTGATTTTAGATCTACTATCAGGGAAAACAATCAGAAGGCGTACCATTGACACAACTGTCAATCGTTTTCATGAATCGCACGGCGGTTTCCCATCTACAGCAAAAACAAGTCCTATCAGAACAGCACTCAGGTACCTACAAGAAGAAGGACTTGCTGAAATTCTGTCAAAAGGTCCAGGTAGCACATGGCGGATATTCGAAACCTCCGATGCCACTGAATAATTAATGGGTTGCAATTTATATTGATTATGGCTGTAGCACATTCATCTTTGAATGTGCTACACAACCCATCATCACACAAAACAGCAATACGCTCAGAATACGATCTTATCAGTCTGTAGCACATCCACTCTTCCACTCTTCCACTCTTCCACTCTTATCCTGGTATAATCCTGTAATCCTGAAAATCCTGGTCAACCTTCCAACCTTCCACCCATCCCCTCTTATCCTGGTATAATCCTGTAATCCTGAAAATCCTGGTCAACCTTCCACCCATCCCCTCTTATCCTGGTATAATCCTGTAATCCTGAAAATCCTGGTCAACCTTCCACTCTTCCATTACACAAATTTGCATTATCTACCCAAGCATGTTAAAATATAGGAAGAAATAAACCGTAATCAAAAAACATTTGGAGTAAATCTATGTATAAAATTGGTCTCATCCCTGGCGATGGAATCGGCCCCGAAGTGACGACAGAAGCAATGAAAGTCTTCGGGGCAGCAGCGGAACAAAATAGTATCAAATATGACACCGTTGAATACGATATCGGCGGAGACAGATATCTGTCAACTGGTGAAGTCTTACCAGATTCAATTCTTGAGGAACTACGTGGACTTGACGCTATCTATCTCGGCGCAATCGGGCACCCAGATGTCAAACCTGGAATATTAGAGCAGGGAATCTTACTAAAAGTCCGCTTTGAACTTGATCTCTATATCAATCTACGTCCTGTAAAACTCTACCCCGGTGTGCCTACACCCCTAAAAGACAAAGGTCCTGAAGACATAGACTTCATCATCGTTCGGGAAAATACGGAAGGACTATATGCTGGTATAGGTGGTCACTTAAAACGCGGTACACGCGATGAAGTCGTAATACAGGAGATGATAAATACCTATAAAGGCGTAGAACGATGTGTCCGTTATGCTTATGAACTCACAAAGAAACGCAACAAAGAGAATACCCTAACCCTCTGTGATAAAGCAAACGTCCTCACTTATGCACACGACCTGTGGCGACGCGTTTTTGATGAAGTCGGTGAAGAATACACAGATATAAAGAAAGAATACGCTTTTGTTGATGCTACTACCATGTGGATGGTAAAAAATCCTGAATGGTTTGATGTCATTGTAACTTGCAATATGTTCGGAGACATCATTACAGACCTCGGCGCAATGATACAGGGTGGAATGGGGGTCGCTGCATCAGGTAACCTAAATCCTGAAAGCGTTGCAATGTTCGAGCCGATCCACGGATCAGCACCACGTTATACTGGCAAAAACGAGATCAATCCAATCGCTGCTATCGGCGCAGCAGGGATGATGTTAGACCACCTCGGATATACTGACGCTGCAGAAAATGTAGAAAAATCAATCTCTGATCTACTGGCAAGTGGAAAGATAAAAGACCTCGGTGCAGGAAGAATGGGGTACACAACTGAAGAAGTTGGGGACCTTATTGCAGGAGGACTATAGGCACGAATCAAGAGCAGAAACAACAGAAATGCAATCTTATACGAATTGAACCGTAAAGTTAATCCTATCTGAAGAACGATTCCATTTGTTGAAAGTATACATATCGTAAGCACTCAGCAATTTAAAACCTGTGGCTTTCAGTAGGTTGTTTACTGTAGAAACTTCATAGATTCGCTGTTGATGTACTTCTTCGTATCGTCTAAAAAGTTCTCCATCACGTATAAAGAAAGTAAGGTAAGTACGGCACATTTTGGTATTGTATAGATAGGTATTTTTCCAGATGAATGAATAATCTTGATGATTCTCTGAAAATGTCTTGTTGTGGAAGTGTTCAACGATATTCCGCTCTGTCGTAACATCAAAGATAAAGAGACCGTCTGGTGAGAGATGTTTCGCTACAGTTTCAAACATCGTGTGAAGTTCATTTTCGTTGATTGCGTAATTGATGCTATCATAAGTACAGAGGATAGCATCAAACTTCTCAGAAATCTGAAAATCGATCATGTCTCCTTGTTGCAGCGTTATCTTCAGGTCCTCATTTTCAGCTTTCTCACGAGCAACATTTAACATGCCTTCTGCTCTATCTAAGCCGGTAACCTCGTATCCTTTTGACGCTAACAGTAATGTCAAAGAACCTGTCCCACACGCCAAATCAAGTATTGTGCGCGGGCTGCACCGATACAAATTGAACAGTGATTCAATATAATCACACCACCTTGTGTAATTTACATTTTTCATCATTCGGTCATAAGAGTATGAGAATTGTTCGTAGGGTGGCGTTAAATGCATAGATATTTCTTACTCGGTTTCTCGTTTGTAACCAACAGAAGCGTTTAGAAAACTCAGAAGTAAAGTGATCTCTTCAGCACTCCAAATCTCATCGTCATTTGCTTCAATAGCAAATTCACCGGCAGCTTTGAGCTTACTTAGATTGACTTTACCTGCAATAAAACTAAATGGTAACTGTTGTGCTCTGTTCTTAACACGATCAAGGGTATTCACAATATACTGTCGATCTACACCTTCTGGAGACTGTCTCACCATTGCATCCTTCAACATTTCTGTTCCAAAACCAAATAGGGCAATAATAACAAACCACTGTAATATTGAGATACACACCATGATCACTAAGATAACTATTAGTGCCTTTGTCAGATGACGTTTCCACTTTGGAGCATCGGTACTCATCGCTTCTCTCCTTGCAGATTATATCAAATTCTATGTGAGAACTTCATGAAATATGATAAAATATAGTAGCATTTTATATCAATATTGTCAAACTAAAACACAATAAGAATCAAAATTATGAAAATAGGTATCGTTGGTCGACCCCATGTCGGAAAAACAACAGTCTTTAACGCCATTGCACATTCCAACGCAGAAGTTGGCAACTATACGAACAAAAACCAAGTTAACCTTAGTACCGTTAGTGTGCCAGACGACAGGTTGAAACCACTGCAGGATGTCTTTGGTGCCAAAGAAACCGTATCGGCTACAATTGATTATGTTGATAGAGGAGCAACTTCTCATCATGCCATAAATCCTGACCTGGAGAACTCTCAACACACCTCTTTAGATGCAGAAGTGTTAGGAGAACTCCGCACAGTTGACGCACTCGCTCATGTTGTTAGACTGTTCGAAGATGACAGTGTACCACACGTTGATGGTAACGTAGACGGAAGCCGAGATATTGAGACTGTAGATTTAGAACTCATCTTCGCTGACCTACAGATCGTAGAAGGACGACTCAATAGACTTGATAAATTACTAAAGAATGAGAAAACACCAGAACACCTAAACGAATTTCGTGTATTAGAACAGTTTCAATCAACTTTGAAGAATGGCAAACCCTTGCGTGCATTAACCCTATCTGATAAGGATGAAATGCTTATTCGTGGATACGGTTTCTTAACTTTAAAGCCTATCCTAATAGTCCTTAATATTAGTGAGACTCAGTTGCATAAGGTCAATGAAACACTGAATCGGTTTAAAGAATTTGGCAAATATCCAAAGACAGACATTATCGTCCTCGCTGCACAATTAGAGATGGAAATTGCACAACTCGACCAAGAAGATGCGGAAGTCTTTATGATTGAGATGGGATTGAAGGAATCCGCATTGGAAAGATTCATACAAATATCGTATAGATTGATGGGGTTGATAACCTTCTTCACGGGTGGACCAAAAGAGGTAAGAGCAAGAACGTTACGAGGAGGTCAAACTGCTGTTGAAGCCGCTGGTGAAATCCATACAGACTTTGAACGCGGATTCGTCAGATCTGAATGCATTAATTGGCACGATTTAGTAACATCCAGCAACTATTCAGAAGCACGAAACAGAGGATTGTTGAGAGTTGAAGGTAAATCTTATGAAGTTCAGGAAGGCGATGTTTTGAATATCTTGGCAAATCCAACTTGATTGCATACCCTCCCGCTATGAAATAGGTTGATCTGCAATAATGACTACCTTCTATGCAACGTATGATTCTCTAAACTTGATATCGCTCCCATCATCTTCACACCCATTTCCTGATACATCTCGCGCTTTATTTCTGACTCAACGATATGAGAGAAATCGATCGGTTTACCGAACGTAACTGAGAGTTTTGCTCTGCGTATCCGCTTACTACCCCGCGGCATCATCTTTTCTGCACCTTTTTGATATACTGGGATCGTCGGAACATTCGCACGGTGGGCAATAAAGCAGGCACCGTCGTGAGCTTTTCCTAACTTACCATCAAAACTACGAGTCCCCTCAGGGAATATTAACACAGCATTACCTCTCTTCAACAACGTAATCGTTCTGCGCAATGCACCTAAATCCGGTCTACCTCGATTAACAGGATATGCATTAAAAACTGATATTATCGGTCCTAATAGTGGAACATTGAACAAATTGCTTCGCGCCATAAAATGAATCTCACGATTGGCAGCAGAACCTACTATCACAGGGTCTAATAGACTTATATGGTTAGAGACTAACAATACGCCGCCTTCACGAGGTATGTTTTCTACGCCATGTGTCTCAATATGTCCCATGACCTTACAGAAAAGATATGTTAATCTATGTGCCCACCGATATATTCGACGTGGTGACCAGAATTGATTGTTGGTATACCACATATAGATTCTTTTTTAACGTAAAACTTCAAACCTTTCTTGAGTTTAACTAACGATTCAAAAATTTAATCTACTATTTTTTTTACAATGAAGTCAACTACTTCATCAATTGATCTTCCAGTCGTATCAACATGTAAGGCGTCTTCGGCAGGTCGAAGTGGACTATGTTCTCGCGATGTATCCTTTTCATCACGGGTCGTAATCTCATTTTCAACGGATTCCAATGTGGTGTCAACATTTTGAGATTGTAGTTCAGCAAATCTACGTTTAGCTCTCTCCTGTACAGTAGCATCAAGGTAGATTTTAAAATCAGCATGGGGGAATACAACTGTCGTTAAGTCTCTGCCTTCAGCAACTATACCCCCATCTTCCCCAATTTTCTGTTGATGTCTGACAATCTCTTTCCGTATTTCAGGAACTTTGGCAATATCCGCAACTAACCGATTTACTTCGGGTGTGCGTATCTGCTCAGAAACATCAACCGAATTGAGGTAAATCTTCTTCCCATTATCATCAAATGTAATTTCACATGCTTTGACAAGTTCAATGAGTTTGTCAATATTCGTCTGCATCTCATGTTGGATTGCAAGTACTGTTACTGCTCTATACATTGCTCCTGAATCAAGGTAGAGCAACCCGAGTTTTTCTGCAACCTTTCGTGCAACAGTACTCTTCCCAGAACCTGCTGGTCCATCCATAGCAATTGTCACGCGTTCTCCTAACTTAGCCATCTATTCTCTTAGATTTCTCTGTCTTATTACTATTTCTTGTGCTTCAGTAAGAACCCTTTCAATCTCTAAATGATTCTCTGTTTCTAACAAAGTCCTGAATGCGTTTATGTTGTCAACGAAATTATCTATCAACTGTAAAACAACCTTCGAATTCTGGGCAAAGATACCCGTCCATAATTCTGGTGACCCAGCAGCAATACGAGTTGTATCTCTAAAACCTGTTGCTGTGAAGTCCAAGGCATTACCTTCATCTGTTTCAGAGTGTGCAACACTGTTTGCCAGCATGCTCGCGATGAGATGCGGAAGGTGACTCGCTGCACCTATAAGTTCATCATGTAACTCAGGTGACATCAAAACCGTCTCGGCACCGACAAAATGCCACAAATCTCTGACCAATTCTAAGGGCTGTGCATCCGTGTATTCAGTTGGTGTTAGAAGGCATTTTGAACCCTCAAATAGATCGGACTGTGCAGCACTCACACCTGAACCGTGTGAACCTGCCATGGGATGTCCACCAACAAAAGAATAATTATGTGAACCTGCCGCATCCAACATCCTATCAACAGACCTGACAATCATAGATTTAGTGCTACCAACATCCGTTAATACAGTATGTTTGTCAACTGATTTATTCGATTCTAAAATATCTCTTACAAATACTGAAACATATTTGACAGGTGAACATAGCACAATCAGATCACTCTTCTGAATACCTTCTGTCACATTAATGGTAATAGTGTCAACAGCATCCAGTTCTTGAGCAATTTTTAATCTTTCGAGATTTCTACCTAAACCGATACGTTCTCCTACAAATCCATTTTTCTTTAATGCTAAACCAAGCGAACCCCCAATTAAGCCAACTCCCCATATTGTAATTCTGGCAATATCATTTATCTGAACTGATGTGAGATCGGGTTTCTGATGCTTAAACATTAGGTTGAATTCCTATGGAAACTTTAATTTATTTTAAGGCAATTTGATCATGGATGTCAAGCAAAATGTTCCACGTGGGCATGTAAAGTCTGTTACAATTATTTGACATGACAGTGAGAATGATGTACTATCTTATGTTGCAATCTCTGAATACAAAACTTTGCTAATCAATTACGCATATAAGAGAGGAAATATGATCTATTCAATCTCCGTTTCATCTGGCTTAGAGAGTTTAGCTCGAAAAGAGATACTCACACGCTATGGTGATACAGACAATCTCAAAATTCTAAAACGAGAACCACAAAAAATAGTCTTTCAATTTACAGGAAACCCAAAAGACCTATTAGAACTACGCACAGCAGAACATTTGCACCTCATTGCCAAACATATCACTGGAATGACCCGTTCACGTCAGTCGCTGACAGCAATACGTAACGCAATTTCTCGCCTGAATCTGCAGGATATAATAAATAGGTGTCGTCAGACCGGTATGCGCTTGCGCAAGAGAATACCTTTTCGGGTTATTTGTCGGATGTCTGGTCAACGCAACTTTCAGAAACGTGATCTGCAGCAAGTCGTTGAGAAAGTATTCATCAATCGTGGATGGCAACTGAACAGATCCGACCCAGGACTCGATATATTGGCTGAGTTGCATGGAGGAGATGCGTATATTAGCATCAGGATCTCAAAGCAGTATTGGGGAGAACGTTCAAAAAAACAGACACATATAGCGCATTCCATTAAGTCCACTATAGCCTACGGTATGGTCTCGCTATCACAACCCCATCCAAATGATATTTTCTTAGACCCCATGTGTGGTGCTGGAACAATCCTCTTAGAACGTGCATTTTCGGGACGATATCGGTACCTTATCGGTGGAGACATCTCAACAGAATCTCTGGACGCTACCAAAACAAACTTTGGACGTCAGCACCAACCGCGTCAATTTTTTCAATGGGAAGCACAGAAACTCCCAATTCAGCCAAACGCCGTAGACAAAATCGTCTGCAATATGATAATTAACACAAAAATGAGAGAAACAGTTTCTGAAATAACAGAGTTCTATGGTAACGCAATACATCAGTATCAAAACGTCTTAAAACCGAGAGGTAAAATGGTATTACTGACTTTGGATCCCCTACTATTAGATAAATGTATCAAACATCACCACACGTTAAGAGTTAGACAAAAAGTCAACGTAGATGTCAGTGGCAAGAGAGGAAGAATCTTTGTCATTTACCACATCTAAAATTCGGGAACTCTAACAGATACCTCTTTACCGCTCTCATGTGAACGGAAAATACCATCCATAATCACATTTGTTAGCAATACGCCTTCAGGTGGAATCGGAGGTGGGGCATCGGTCAATACAGCTTCACGGAACGCTGTCATCTGTGCTACCCACACATCAACTCCCTTAAAACCTTCAAAGTTGATAGTCGTCATACCTTCAGGTGGTTCCGGTTTTGCTGTTAACCCCTCAGATTCTACCAGTTTCTGAAGTTCTTTACTATAAGAATCAGCGAAAACCACAGGACTCCCCAATGCTATACCCGCATCCTTTCCAAGACAGAAACTGCCACCAAGAGAATTCTGATGTACTGCCCACGATATTTTAAATACCATCACACCACCATTATCAAATCGCACCCAAGCAGCACCGAATTCCTCTACATCCATTTTGTCCTTGAATCTCGGATCCTGCTGTGAGATATAATCTTCCGTTATGGCAGAGACACGCACGGGTTTGGGATATCCCATTGCATATAGAGAGTCGTGCATGTTGTATACACCGATATCAACAATTGCCCCTGCTCCTGCAGTTTTCTTGTAGATAAATGTATGTCCCGGATTACCCCGTCGTCTACATCCTGAGGATTCGGAATAGTAAATATCACCAAGAATCCCTTTCGCTATTATTTTTCTGGCGAACTGAAGTCTCGGATTGAAAGTGCTATGAATACCGATCTGCAGTATTTTTCGATTTGCTTTAGCAGCCTTTACCATAGCAGTTGCATCAGCCAACGTAGCTGCCATCGGTTTCTCACAGAACACATGTTTACCCGCATTCAAGGCAGCAACAGTAGGTCTACGATGTCCTTGATTGTATGTACACACACTCACCGTATCAATCTCTTCCATTTCAAGCATTTTATTGTAGCTTGTAAAGACGTTCTTTTTAGGTACGTCCCACTCTTCTGCTGCTTGTCGTGCTTTTTTACCAATGATATCACATACAGCCACAATCTCAAATCCACCGGCATTAGCATAAGCATTCCGATGTGCTCTTGAAATACCACCTGTTCCAACAATTCCTACACGTATAGACATATCGTAATCTCCTTATGAAATATAAATCAATATAAATCAGTTGTATCGTACCCGCTTAATTCCATTGATTCAACAATATCAATCAAACAAACACACGATTCGTGAAAGGAGGATCATTGCCATATCACATTGTGCTTTCTGTCCGCGATCACCTTTCCACCGTCCTCTTGATTCAGGGTATCCACCTTCTTTTTTTAGCCACTTTTCACCTGCCTGACGAGGGGTATCAATAAAGTTAGCGATTGCATCCCACGCATCATGGCTCAACCCATCTGGATCAATTTTTAATTCTACTGCGGATCCAATCAAGAGTGCCATCTGTTTGTATTTATCAACACTAATCCCAGGAAGTCCGCGTCGGAGGATGGCATCAATCCACCCAACAAAAGCTTGGAACTCACCTTCAAGTCCATTTCCGTAAGTTGGAAAAACGGGAGTTCTACCTTGTGTGTCCGTGAATTGCAATTGCGCGCAATAGATGTCTAATGCTTCTTCTGTTGAACCGTGAAACACCAACGGTAGATGTTTCATTGAATTTGGTGAACAGATGAGTTGATTCAACTTCTCTCTATGTAAGAATACCAGATACCACAAGACCATTGCCGAGGGAGTTTGTCCCTTCGCGCGGTCTTTTCCTTCCCACCAATCTTTCCAAAGTTCCCATACATCTGGATATTCTCCCCACGGGTACTCCACACCTTTATCAGCCGCGGCTTGTATCATCCGGTTAGCTGAGTCCGTTTCAGCATAAATTCCAGCAAGACGGATGAAGTAGACACATTTAGATTCGCTGTAATAGGACAACCGAATATCTTGTGCAGTTAAAGGGGTACCACCTTCGTTGATCCGTCTGAATATCTCAAGTTTAGTTGAAAGTTGCAGACTGGGAGGTAGGTAAATGATTGCAAGCGGGTAATCGTTGAAAACATTCTGAAGGGTTTTTGGAATTTCCGAGAACTTTTTTCTGCTATAGTGAATACTTTCTGGAGAAAAATAGTTAATTACACCATTTGCCATCAAGCGAAGTTCGTCTTTTGCAAACTTCAGAATTGTGCTCAACCTTTGTTGTCCATCAACTACCTCAATTGTGCCGGTATCAAGATTCTCCGAAAAGAATAGGGAAGGTGTCGTCAAATTATTCAGTAACGATTCTATAAAGAGCGATTCTTTCCGTAAGTCCCATTGCTCCGCATCGCGTTGATAATCTGGAATGACTATCCTGCCATTATTCAAACGGATAATTATAGATTGTACATTTTCGCTCTGCGCTCGAGTCGCTTCTCTAACTATTGGTGCAATTTCTGAACTGTTTTCAACCATGTGGTTCTCCATGTGTAAGGATTCCTTCAAAATATACCATCAGAAATCTAATTTGTCAATGTGAAAGATAATCCGCTACTGTCAAAGTTTAGACGAATTCTCTCTGTAATGCAAGAAAAAAGTAGTGGGAAAACTGGAAAAAACCAAATTTTGTTGCCTTTAACATATTAATTACGTTATAATATACAATTTAGATGGAAAATTAAAAATAATCGCGGATTTAAACAAAAAACAGAAGAACATTTCTATTGAGATAATCACATTAGGAGGAAATGGCGTTAAGTACGCTTGTTGAGTTATCTATGCAAACTACTCAGAATCCTGTCAAAACCAGAACAAAAGGTAAATGTGTGATCCTATTCAGTCTATTCATAATGTGTTGCACCTGTTTTATGTCTACTACCCAGATATATGCAGACACAGCGCAAGACTTTGCATGGAAAGAGGCATTTAAGGCAGTTGATAGGAAAAACCACAGACTGGCAGTTACAAAATTAGAGATGTTACTGAAATATAATTTTACTGCATCTCAAAAACTTGAGATACATCATGCTCTCGCCTACAACTATGAGAAACTGGGAAATAGACCTAAAGCTGTCGGAAACTATGTGAGAGTTATTACAAACAATTATCCACTTGCTGATAGTGCTACCTACCGACTCGCTAAGCTATATGAAGGTATGAACAACATACCTAAAGCAATTAAATGGTACACGAGACTCATCAACGACTACCCCAAGAACCCTTATCGCAATGAGGCAATCTGGAACCTTGCCCAACTCCACTTAGAACAGAGTCAGTATGAAAAAACAAAAGCACTCCTTACCAACATTATAGATACAACTCAAAATCAGCGAGAAGTAAAATACGCATTAGCACGATGTGAGGAAGGATTAGAAAGATATGGCACAGCATTCCAAATACATCAGAAACTTATTGCAGAACAACAATCTGATAAGGTCGCTGAAAAAGCTGTCCGTAAGTTGAAAATGCTTGCCTCTGACCACACTTATCTGAAACTGACAACACAAGATAGATTAAATTGTGGATTGATACAGTATTATCAAAGTAATTGGAAGTCAGCTATTAATGAATTGACACCTCTCTCTAAAAATTCCGATGTAAAAATGAAAGGACGCGCGCTCTACTATATCGCACAAAGCAATAAAGCACGCAAATGGTATAACACCGCTACAAAAAACTATAAATATGTAATCGCCCTTGGTAACAAGACTGAATATCTAACCCGCGCACATTATCAGATCGCACAATGTGATAGACTAAAAGGCAGTCTCACAACTGCTGTTAAACGACTTGAGAATTTTGTCAAAACATATCCCTGGAGTGAACTTGTAGATAATGCATTATACGACATTGCACAAATACATGAAAGACATGAAAAACCGGAATTAGCATTAAAAGCATATTCTCGCCTTATTGATGTAGCACCCGGCAGCGATTTCGCTGATTGGGCAGCATGGCGTATCGGATGGGAACGGTTCGATAGAAAACAGTATGAAGAAAGTTATAAGGCGTTTAAAGGACTAAAAGAAAACTTCCCCGGAAACCGATATGCAATGGGAGCACACTTCTGGATGGCAAAAATACGCGAACGGCAGAATAAACCGGAACTTGCAAAAGAGATATATGAAGAAGTCGCTAAAGCACGCTACTGGTATTATAGCGCAAGAGCAAAAGAAATTCTCAATATCAAAACTTCAGAATTAGAACCAAAAGCTATTCAGGATGCAAACCTACCTGATAAAACAGCATGTCCGCAAAATCTACCGATATTGATGAAACTAAGATTGTATGAAGACGCAGTTTATCAATTAACCCGTTACATCGAACAGAACAGACAGGCTGCAAAAGAATGCTACTTTGCTTTGGTGACATGCTATGAAAACATGGAAAAGTATGACATAGCAAGAGAAATCGCTGATAGGGCTTTAATGAGTCCAGCTTTCCAAAACCAAGCAAGTGGTGACCTGGCTAAACTGAGAAAATTCCTATACCCGCTTCACTACCAACATCTTGTTGAAAAATATGCTGAAAAGTATAAAGTCAATGCAGCACTAATATACGCCATGATATTAGAAGAGAGTAGATATCGTACAGACGCTATCAGTTGGGCAGGGGCAATCGGTCTAATGCAAATTATGCCTTCCACGGGTAGAGAACTTGCACGACAACTCAATATACGACGTTTCCGCACATCAATGCTAAAAGACCCTGAAGTCAATATACGCATGGGAACAAAATACATCGGCTATCTCAACTCAATCTTTGACGATAACGCAATGCTCGTTTCTGGAGCATACAACGGGGGTCCAGGACGAATGAAACGCTGGTTGGATTCAAAAAATATCAAAGACATTGATGAATTTGTTGAGAAAATCACGATCCGTGAAACGCGGCTGCACATCAAAAAGGTCATTAACAGTTACGACAATTACGTTGAGATATATGGTCAACCCGAAATTACAGCAGTGAAATCCGCTCTGAATGTTCCAACACACCAACGAAAAAAATCGTTAGATAAATACACTTTAGTCCCGTCTGAAGATTAAAACTAATATAGAATTATCACGTTAAACCCACAAATTCGGGTTCATTACCTATCCTCATTATGACGCGCCGATTCCAACCAACATCGTCTTGATCAGGATAGTCAGCGCGATAGTGTCCACCTCGACTTTCTGTGCGAATAAGTGATGCAAACGTAATAAGCCAAGCTACATTCAACATATTGAACGTTTCAGTTAAGTCGATATTAGTAAATTCCCCATTCATAGAAGTTGTTGGCATAGGAGTTGATGCATTGAGTCCTATCTCTGATGCGATTTCCGCCAAATCAGCCAACGCAAATTCCAAACCTTCTTCATTTCGCTCAATTCCTACGTTTTCCCACAACGTATCGCGAATTGCATCCTTAGCAGCTAACACCGTATTCATAAACGTATCGGATTTGACATCCTTCATAAGTACGGAATCACTATTGGGAAACTGGATTTCAGGGGGTAACGTATTTGCCTGTGAATTCGCATACATGGCGGCATTCTCACCAGCGCGTACACCGAAGACGAGACATTCCAATAAAGA
This sequence comes from Candidatus Poribacteria bacterium, assembly GCA_965205065.1. Lineage (GTDB taxonomy): Bacteria > Poribacteria > WGA-4E > WGA-4E > WGA-3G > MSPOR6. The sequence continues at coordinate 3,254,154 of CBDBFT010000001.1, forward strand.
ATTACTTGCCAAACGGTTCGCTCCGTGAACACCTGTACAAGCTACTTCACCACACGCAAACAATCCACTAAGATTCGTCTCTGTTTCCGTATTCGTGCGTACACCTCCCATCATAAAATGAGCCCCAGGTCTGACAGGAATTAAATCAATACTAATGTCTAAACCGTAATGTGTAGTCGTGTTAGATATTGTCGGGAAACGTTCCTGAATAAATTCAGCAGGTTTATGCGTTATATCAAGGTAAACACATGGAAAATCTGTAAGTAACATTTCGGTTTGAATGGCTCTGCTAACAACATCTCGCGGTGCAAGTTCTCCCTTCTCGTGGTATTTATCCATGAATCGTTCACCGCGAATATTTATCAGTCGTCCCCCTTCACCGCGAACAGCCTCGGAAATAAGAAAACTTGGAGCACCGTCCAAGTATAAAGTTGTTGGGTGAAATTGCACAAATTCCATATCAATCATCTCACAACCTGCACGCCAGGCAGCAGCGAAACCATCACCTGTGGCTACTTCTGGATTTGAAGTACACGGATATAACCGTCCGAGTCCTCCAGTCGCAAGTATTGTCGCCTTGGCATAGATGTTTACCAGTTCGTCTTCTACGATAGCGGTAATACCGTAACACGTGATGCCGTTTTGACCTGATTGGGTCGTAGAATCTGTAAGCAAATCTGTCGCAAAAGCATTAGATACCGTACGTATCCGTTCAGTACTTAGAACCCGTTGGATGAGGACATCCGTAGTTTCGCGTCCGGTGGCATCTCCCTTGTGGACAATTCTACGACGACTGTGGGCTGCCTCTTGTGTGAAACGGGGTAACGTCCCTTCCCAATCAAAATTTGCACCCCAATCTAACAGCTCAGTTACACGGGGAATACCTTCAGCAACCATCGTTTCAACCGCATCAAAATCGCACAACCCACAACCAGCACTACATGTATCCTTTACATGAAGCTCAACGGTGTCGTCAATGTTCATTGCAACGGCAATACCGCCTTGTGCATAAACTGTGTTGCTCTCTTTGAGCGTCGTTTTCGTAATTAGCGTGACATCAGCTTTTTCACTTGCTGCGAGTGCGGCACGAAGTCCAGCAGCTCCGCTTCCAATTATGAGAACATCTGTGTCCCATCTGGGATGCGCTTCAGTTCCAAGCGCAGTAAAATGTGATTCTGTATTCATAGAAATACGGGCATGCCTTTCTACATACGGATTCAATCAATCAATCGGTTGCATCTATGATGAAGCAAGCATTGACAAACTCCGTGATAACTTATCTTCTTCAACATTTAGACGATCAAGAAGATCCTGTTTTTGCGCGACAACAGTATCAGGTGCACGTTTTTTAAAGTTGGGATTGGCTAAAGTCTTCTTTGCAGCATCAATGTCTTTCAAAATCTGTTCACGTCTTTTTGTAAGACGCGCTTTCTCTGCCTCAAAATCAATCAACTCCGCCAACGGAACATAAATTACCAGATTTCCAATTACTGCCTCTGCAGATGATGCAGGTTTATCCATCGTTTCACCAATTTCAATTTTTTCAACGCGTGTAAATGCAGGAAGATAATGACCAAGAAAGGATTCAAGTTGACTCCTAACATCTTTGTCAGGTGACTGAATCAAGACATCTATAGAAGCACCAATTGGTACATTCAACTCACCCCGGATGCTCCTAATGTTATCAATCACCTCCATCAGAATTGACATAGTTTCTTCTGCAGTTGAATTCTTTTCTTTCGGTTTAGGATATGGTGCAACGGTAACAGATATAGCCTCGCTTAAATCTGTTTCAGATCCTCCGTGGGGAAGTTGTTGCCATATCTCCTCAGTAATGAATGGCATGATGGGATGTAGAAGTCTCATCGTCTGCTCCAATACCTCAGCTGCAACCCATAATGCTTCAGGCTCATCTCTCGTAAGACGTTGTTTCACTAATTCTACATACCAATCACAGAATTCATGCCAGAGAAAAGCATATATCGTCTGCGCTGCTTCATAGAAGCGAAAACTTTCAAATGCATCTGTTACTGCTTCAATCGTATGACTCAGACGACTCTGTATCCACTGCACCTCTAATAACTCTTCTCCGCTATCGGACATCTCACGCGCTTCTGCATCAGGGAATTTCTCCAAATTCATCAGAATAAAACGAGCAGCATTCCACACCTTGTTAGCAAACCTTCTACCAGACTCAATGTGAGATTCTGGTAATGGAACATAAGGAATCGGCGTACTTATGTTGGCAAGTGCAAAACGGAAAGCATCTGTACCATAGTTGGCGATTGTTTCCAATGGATCAATACTATTCCCTTTCGACTTACTCATTTTTTGTCCCTTCTCATCTGCAACAAGACCGTGTAAGTAAACTTTACGGAATGGCACTTCATCCATACAACCTAAGCCTAACATAATCATTCTGGCTACCCAGAAAAACAGAATATCCCATCCAGTAACCAGAACAGACGTGGGATAGAAGGTTTTCGACTCATCGGTTTCTTTGGGCCACCCTAATGTTGAGAAGGGCCACAGTCCAGAACTGAACCAGGTGTCTAATACATCCTCCTCCTGACGAAAAGCTGTGACGCCACATTCACACTCCTCAGGCATCTCCATCGCAGCAGACACTTTACCACAAGCTTCACAGTAATATATAGGGAGTTGGTGTCCCCACCATCTCTGACGTGAGAGTGGCCACGGTTCAATGTTCTCCATCCAATGCAGAAACCGTGACGTCTCTCGTTCCGGTATGAATTGGACTTCACCCTTTTTTGTCGCCTCAATGGCACGGTCCGCAAGTGGACGCACATTCATAAACCACTGTAAAGAAACAGACGGTTCAACTACTGTACCACACCTATCATGATGTCCAACAGCATGACGATGTGGAACTATTTTTACCAACCTGCCAGACTTTTCCAAATCTTCTACCACCCTACCCCGACACTCCCAACGAGATAAACCAACATAAGCCTCTCCTGCATCATCGTTCATGTAACCATCAGATGTGAAGATTGTCAGTTGCTCAAGGTCATGTCGCAAACCGATCTCATAGTCATTCGGATCGTGTGCTGGCGTCACCTTTAAAGCACCCGTTCCAAATTCCATATCAACATAAGAGTCAGCAATAATTGGAATCTCTCTATCTGCAAGCGGAAGCAGTACATGCTCTCCAATCAGGTGTTTGTAACGTTCGTCTTCCGGATGAACAGCAACCGCTGTATCACCCAGCATCGTTTCTGGACGTGTGGTGGCAATCTCAAGTACTATATCGCTGTCAACAACTGGATAATGGATATGGTAGAAGTTTCCATCAATTTCAATCTGTTCTACTTCCAGATTACTAACCGCAGTATTGCACTGAGGACACCAATTTACCATATATGTATCTTGATAAATCAACCCTTGATCAAAAAGCTTAACGAACGCTGTACGGACTGCTTCCGATAGCCCCTCATCAAGCGTAAAACGTTGCCGTTCCCAATCGCAAGAACATCCAAGCTGCTGAAGTTGTAAAACAATATAGTCAGCAGACTCATCCTTCCATTGCCACATGCGTTCAATGAATTTCTCTCGTCCCAGTTCATTCCGATCTGTACCTTCATCTGCAAGTTTCTGTTCCATAATAAGTTCAGTAACAATACCTGCATGATCAGTACCCGGCATCCACAAAACGTTATAACCCTCCATGCGTCTCCATCTGACCAGACAATCCTGAAGCGAGTTATCAAGTGCATGACCAACATGTAGACTTCCTGTGATGTTTGGCGGAGGAATAACTATTGCATAAGGTGGTTTATCGGAAGTGGAATCAGCATGAAAAAAACCGTGGTTCTGCCAGAATTTATACCATTTATCCTCAATAGAACGCGGTTCATAAACCTTTGGAAGATTTGCCATATAATTACCTAAAAGAAATCAATTGTCCAAATTAGCCATATCTGTTATGTAAAAGATGGTTCTACCCAGCCATACGCACCATCATCGGACTGATAAAGTAAGTTTACCTGACGCGTGTCTGAATTTAAGAACATCAATAATGTTTCGCCAGAGGTATGTAATTCTGCAACAGCTTCATTCACCGTAAGTGGTTTCGCAGCAAATTTTTCAGATGCAGGCACTATCTCCGGTGGATCAGCAGTATCAACATCTAAAGACATCTCAGACGTTTCGGGATTTAGTTTTTCCACTACCTCACGATGCGGAACATTATGTCGCCGATCTTTAACTCTCTCTTTGTGTTTGCGGATTTGACTTATCACCTTGTCAAAAGCACCATCTAACGCAGATATTATCTCATGAGTCCTATGTTTAGCGTAGAACGAAACACGGGGTGCTAAAACTTTCACCTCTGCTTCAAAACGATTTTTTTCTGACTTTAAAATAACATTAAACTCTTGCATCTCACCAAAACGAGGTACAATCTTCTGTGCTCGTTTCAATATATAATTATGGATATCCTCAGTTATTTTCACGTTCTGCCCTGAGTAGGTTATATTCATGATGTCCCTCCGCATAGTAATAAAATAATTAAAAATGCTAATTCCAAATTAACGCTATTTATGACAAGAGGTGCGCTCTCTCTCTTAATAGCACCTGACCCCGAATCAAAATGACTGAAACAGCTATACGTGCTTCCTTTGACGAGAAGCAAGAATACCAAGCTCTTCACGGTATTTTTGTACAGTCCGACGTGCTACCTTAATTCCTTGATCCTTTAATGAATTACTTACCGCTTGATCGCTTAATGGCTTGGATGAATCCTCTTTACTTATCAACTCTCGGATAACTGCTTTCACCTGTCTTGCTGACACAGAATCGCCATGCGTTGTAGCCAACTGATTGCTAAAAAAGAACTTCAATGGATAAGTACCTTGGGGCGTCTGCACATATTTGCTGCTCGTGACACGACTCACAGTTGATTCATGAACACCTGCCATATCTGCCACTGTCTTTAACGTTAAGGGTTTTATCGCATTGGCACCATTTGTCAAGAAGTCAGACTGAATCTCAAATATCGCCTCGGTAACACGTTCAATCGTGCGTCCACGTTGTGTAATACTGCTTAGAAGATCAGAAGCATCACTAAATTTCTGTTCAATCCATTTTTTTGTTTCCGGATCTAAAGTCTGTTTCTTGTTTCGCATCAGATTAACATAGTACGGATTTATGCGTAAACGGGGCACATAGTTATCTAATGAATATACACGATATTCGCCATCTATCTCTTTGATTTGCACATCCGGTATAATCACTTGTCCTGAACTACTGTTCTTTGCTAAATCTTTGACAGCAGGATCAGTGAAATAGCGACCAGGATACGGTGATAATGTACTGATCCAACGTGATGCCTCAAGCACTTCGTCTTTTTCTACGTCAAGTGACCGCGAAATATTCGTAATTCTATTGTTCAAAAGATCGTCTAAATGATCCTCAACAATACGTCTTGATAAATCTAACGGTTCATCATTCTCATACTTGTGCTGACCATTCGAATTAAATGGATATAAGCGATGATGTTCAATCTGAAGACATAACGATTCTTTAATATCACGAAATGCAATCCCAACAGGTTCAAAAGTAGTCTGAATCGTTTGAAGTACATCCTCCACATCAGATACGGAACATCTCAGTTTATACGCTATGTCATCTAAAGTCAGTTCATAAACAACGAGTTCATCGTTTTCCTTTAAAACCGTATAGGTCTTCTGTTCCTCTGTGTCAGTTAATATCCAACTATACTTATCATGCCTACTGTCAACACCTATAGATGATAAGTCTCTATTCTTAATATCAAATCTCTTTCTATCATCATCCTTTTCCGACTTCTTCGTCTTATCTTTACCACTCTGCAGTTTCATTGTCAGTGCCGTGTGTAGTTCTGTAGATACATAACCTGTTTCAAAATCTTCAGAAAAATCAATTGGCAGTGAAAACAGTTTCAGAACAAGTTGACCATCATCATTCAAATTACCAATAATCATCTCCCCTATTTCGCGTTGTGTCTCGGAAAAAGGTGAGTACAGAAGTTGCTCCTGAAGAAAATCCTGCAGAGATTTTGATGCAGCAACATCAGGCTCAGGGGCATCTGGATCATGGTAGTGATCATTACCCGTTACAACTGGGGTTCGTAGATCATCAAACACAGAATGCCAATCAATATCAACCTCTGTGTCCCTCTTATCTAAATCAATTTTTGGCGTGTTCAATTTAGGGGATGGGTCGTAATCTTCTTTACTCAAAGCCGTCTCTTGTTCTTCTTCAATTTCCAAAAATGGATTTTGCTGCATCTCCTGTTCAACAAATTGTGACAACTCATATTGAGGTAACATCAACACCTTTATCGCTTGCTGTAACTTAGGTGTCATCACGATTCTTTGCTGCTGAGTTTGATGCTGAGTAAGTTTCGGAGTCAATTTCATTACGGAATACTCCATATCATCTCAGAAAATCCTTTGAGGATATCTCTGCACATTCATTGAAATAACAAAACTTTCATCAAAAGCGATACTACCTAATACCAGATTATGAGACAAAATCCTTCTTGGTATACTGGAAATTATGTCCAAAATAGAGTTCTCTTGCCACTTCACTTTCTAAGAGTTCCTCAGGTGTACCTGATAGCGTAATCTTACCATCAGCAATTAGGTAAGCTCTATCAACAATATTAAGTGTTTCTACAGCGTTATGGTCAGTAATCAGAATACCAAGATTTCTCTTCCGCAAGTGAAGTATCAGTTGTTTTATATCGGCAACAGCAATTGGATCAATACCCGACAGGGGTTCATCTAAAAGTATAAATTCCGGTTGTGCAGCCAATGCCCTTGCAATCTCGGCGCGCCGACATTCACCACCCGAAAGGGTATACGCCTTACGATGTAACAGTTTAGAAATACCGAGTTCATCTGTAAATTCTTCTATCCGCGACGTTCGATCATTCTTCGGCATTCCTCTCGCCTCCAGAATCGCTTCTATGTTCTGCTTCACAGTCAACTTACGAAAAATTGAAGTTTCCTGTGACAGATAACCGATACCGAGTCTTGCACGCTTATACATCGGTAGAAAAGTTATATCACTATCTCCATAAGTAATCCTACCCGAATTTGGACGAATCAGTCCGACCATCATGTAGAATGTCGTTGATTTCCCCGCACCGTTGGGACCTAACAAACCTACTATTTCACCTTGTTCCACAGACACACTGACTTCATTTACAACGATTGGACCGCGCCGAGTATATCTTTTGACAAGATTATGTGCTTGGAACTCTGTTGACATGCTACTTTACCCCGTATCCTAAATGACCGTAAAAACCAAATACTGTAAATAATCTCTTATACAAAACATCCTATTAAAGCCTCTATTTTCCCTCATCACTCCCATTTCCCTCATCACTTCCATCTTCCTCACCACTTCCCTCTTTATCTTCCTCTTCACTTCCATCCTTCCCCTTATCTTCCTCTTCACTTCCATCCTTCCCCTTATCTCCCTCTTCACTTCCATCCTTCCCCTTATCTCCCTCTCCACTTCCATCTTCCTCTCCACTTCCATCTTCCTCTCCACTTCCATTCTTCCCCTTATCTTCCTCTTCACTTCCATCCTTCCCCTTATTTTCCTCTCCACTTCCATCCTTCCCCTTATCTTCCTCTTCACTTCCATCCTTCCCCTTATTTTCCTCTTCACTTCCATCCTTCCCCTTATCTTCCTCTTCACTTCCATCCTTCCCCTTATCTCCCTCTCCACTTCCATCCTTCCCCTTATTTTCCTCTTCACTTCCATCCTTCCCCTTATCTTCCTCTTCACTTCCATCCTTCCCCTTATCTTCCTCTTCACTTCCATCCTTCCCCTTATTTTCCTCTTCACTTCCATCCTTCCCCTTATCTCCCTCTCCACTTCCATCCTTCCCCTTATCTCCCTCTCCACTTCCATCCTTCCCCTTATCTCCCTCTCCACTTCCATCCTTCCCCTTATCTCCCTCTCCACTTCCATCCTTCCCCTTATCTTCCTCTCCACTTCCATCCTTCCCCTTATCTTCCTCTTCACTTCCAACTTCCTCTCCACTTCCATCCTTCCCCTTATCTTCCTCTCCACTTCCATCCTTCCCCTTATCTTCCTCTTCACTTCCATCCTTCCCCTTATCTTCCTCTTCACTCCCCTCCTCTGGCACAGTCTGTGTAATCGTTACTTTGAATTTTACATCTCCGACACCGGTCTGCCTTCCGGTTGTTCTATTGAAGGTAAAAAGTTTAGTTTCAAGTCTATCGTTGTTTTGCAGTACTTCAACATTATCTTTAAGTGTTATAATGTTTGTAAGATTATCCATGACAGCGTGGTCACAAGTGGCGAATATATCCTGGTCTCGAATCTCAACATTACCGACAGCGATTATTTCTTTGGTCTCACCAGTCTCCAGATCAGTCTTAATCGTAATTTTGTCTGCGTTAAGAAACCCAATTACTTTACCATCTTCGTCATGTCTCAGCGTTTTAACATTACCAAGTAGAGTCGTAATTCCTGTTTTGATATCCCGGTCCGATTTATCTGAAGTACCCGTAATCACTTCCTTCTTGATATCTGCGGGGGTATTTTCATTTTCTGTCTCGGTTTCAACCTTTTCGTCTGTATTCTTGTCATCTTCATTGTTATCTGGTTCTACCGTTTTTTCTTCTACCTGTTCTACGACTGTTTCATCTGTGTTTTCAGCGTTAGTGTCCTCATCAGCAATCGCTGGAAACAGCATCAGCCACATTAGGATTCCCATGAAAACAAAACAATTTCTTACAATATTCAAAAGATTACAGCATGTGTTCTTATTGATTTTTTCTATCTTCATTTATTTCCTCATCTTTAGGGTAGAGTCTGAATCTATTATTTGACATCTTAACAGTTTCAAGGTCTGGATTTGCTACCATTTCAGTACCAAGCCAAGTAGAATCTCCACGAACTATCTTGACTTTAACAGGTGAATAAAGGGTACCATCTTTGTCACGCCACTGAAGTTCTTCAGTGAACAATTGCCCTTTTTCATTTATACCAACAACATTCTCATAAAGAAACAGGTCGTTTCTGTTCTTACCAGACAGATAATACTTTCCAGTTTTTGCAGTTATCTTCAATGAGATTTTACCATCTTCATAGATTTCAACTGTCGGATTATCCACTATCATCTCCTTACCAACACTTCTGGAATTATTGCTGATTAGTTTTGACGAATCGCCAACAAGCGTCCACTTCAATATACCTGCTTCTCTATGCTGTGTGCTAAAAGAATCCAATTGCTGAACAGGTAACGGTTCTGTCGGTTCACTGACATCCGCCTCACGTTCACATGCCGTAGTGAATAATAGACAGAAACAGAACAAAAATACAAAATAGAAATTATTGAAAATTGACAACTTCACAATTAGTAAGTTTAGAACTTTAAGGTTTGGTCTTCCAACGTCTGTGCATCCAGATCCACTGTTCAGGATACGTTCGCACATATTCTTCAATAATGCTCGTAAATTTCTGTGTGTTAACAACCAATTCTTCCTCTTTATCATCACACTGTTCTAACGTTAATGGTGCTTCAATTTTGACCAGATGTGTATTGTCTGATTGACGAACTATAAATGTCGGTATGATCGGTGCACCTGTCCTTAATGAAAAAGCAATTGGACTATACGGTGTATATGCAGGTTGTCCAAAAAAGTCAACAAACACACCGTTTACAGTCGTATCAACATCTGCAACAATACCGAGAAGTCCATTACGTCTTAGACAGCGCAGTGCATCCCTTATACCAGTGTCCCTATCGATCGTGCTGTATCCAGCTTGTTGTCTATATCTGACAACCAACGAATTCAGACTTCGTGAACGCAATTCACGAACAATAGGTGTTACGGGTGCAACAAGTGCGGATAGACTTGCAGCGAGGAGTTCCCAATTACCAAAATGACCCGTAATCAGTATAACACCATTGCCTTCTGCTATCGCATTCTCAACATGCTGAACCCCTTCAATTTTTACATATTTTCGTATCTTCTCCACTTCCAACCTTGGAAACCGCATAAATTCTACGACAGTTTTACCTAAATTCTCAAAACACCTCTTCGCAATTACTTTAATCTCCTGCGCATCCGAAACATCTAAACTCTGATGGATATGTTTACAAGCCAAGTTTCTTTGCTCTTTGGCAAACCAATAAACAAAAACACCCAACCAACCACCGAAAATCAACGCAACCGATCTTGGTAGCAGAGACACACAAAATCCAATCAGTTTGGCGGCAAATCCATAACACCAATCTTTCATTAGGAATATAGTATACCAAATTTACAGCAAATTTTCAAAAGAAAATGAATCGTATGCAAACCTGAACCATACAGTATTATGATCCGTACTTATGCACACCACCCGGTAGGTGCGGTTTCCTAACCGCACCGAATACCAAACGTGTATTCTGCCGAATACAAAAATATGATTTATCAAACTCACTTCTATGATATTACTTTGTTGATTAATGAATGAAATTCTTTGATATTTCTGTTTTTCAACTCCTTCTCCAAAAGTCTATTCAGTTGTCATAGGATCAACAGTGCTTGATTTTTCATTATTTCTTCAGTTATAGTAAAATATATGTGAACATATAGCTGCGCGCAAAGAAATCAGTACAGAATCATCAAAACATCGGTAACAGAACGGAGATACTATGTTGAAAACTGAAAGTATTAACAAACAGATCTTTAGACTCTCAATCCCCAACATTATAAGCAACTTCTCTGTGCCACTCTTAGGTGCAGTGGACACAGCATTGATGGGACGTTTAGACAACAAACTTTATCTTGGTGCCCTTGGACTCGGTAGCATTATGTTCAGTTTTATCTATTGGGGTTTCGGTTTCATTCGAATGGCATCAACTGGACTTACCGCACAAGCCTATGGAGAAGACAATCCTAAAGTATGTGGATTGTTGCTACAGCAAAGTATTGGTATTGGTATAATCAGTAGTCTTCTATTGGTGGTACTGCAATGGTTTCTTGCGGATGTAAGTTTTATTTTCATAGCCACAAGTCCGGAAGTTGAAAAGTTGACACGAACCTATTTTCACATACGCATCTATGCTGCACCTGCGGCACTCTGTTTACATGCATTTCACGGTGTTTTTTTGGGTTTACAGAACGCAAAATATCCAATGGCATTAACAGTGTCTGTTAACATTATTAACATCGTCCTGAATATTGTGTTTGTGATTTTCCTTGGCATGAAAATAGAAGGAGTAGCTTATGCAACTGTTATTGCACAATATGTAGGTCTAATTCTGGCTGGTATCATGTTTGCTTTTCGTTATAAGCACCTTATTACCACCTGGAACCTATCTATAATCCTTGAACCTTCCCAACTGAGACGTTTGCTAAGTATCAGCAGTGATATTTTCATACGCACACTCTGTCTCATATTTAGTCAAGCATACTTCATGGCGAGATCGGCTGCTTTAGGTGATACAGTTTTAGCGATTAACACAATTCTCTTACAATATATCTATCTACTCGCTTATGCAATTGATGGGTTTGCTTTTGCAGCAGAAAGTATGATAGGGAAGTATAAGGGTTCTAAGGATATGCTAAACTTAAAGCGAACTACACGACAAATATTTTTGTGGTCGTTCTTATTTGGCGGTACTTTCATGTTAGTCTTCATGGTGTATGGCAGAGAATTACTCACTGTTTTCACAGATAAAGACTTACTGATAATACAAGCTGCACCTTATCTGATATGGATCATAATTGCACCTATCGTGAATGTTGCAGCATATATTTGGGATGGGATATTTCTCGGATCAACCGCTTCAAAACCTTTACGGGATTCAATGATCCTAACGATGGTCGTGTTTTTGATAGCAGTACATCTACTTGCACAGTATGGTAATCACGGTCTCTGGGGAGCATTAACCGTATTTCTTGTCAGTCGAGGAATAGCATTGACGATTCTGTCAAGAAGACATCTTTTCAATTCAATGCGTGTGTAAATTTTTTGTCCCTCTATTTGTCTGAATCGCGCCAATTATATAGCTGACGCGGATTACGCGCCCCATAGGCGTCAATTTAAGGAAATACGAAAGCGATATTACTCCTGGCCGGTAGGTTCGGTTTCCTAACCGAACCGGCTTTGTGCCATTTGCGTTCATAAAGGTTTTCGCGTAGGATCCGGTTCGGTTAGGAAACCGAACCTACCGCCCTGGGGAAATCACTAAATTGACGCCTATGCTGACGCGGATTACGCGCCCCAGTTAACATAGTTGGCATAGATGGGCGCGGAAGAGGGTTATGGGTCAGTTACTACATAGATGGGCAGTGTTTTTTACAACCATCCACAATCTCAACCGTCTGCAAACTGACGGTGATAACCCGCCCAATCAACTCCACAATATACCGAGGCTGATCTGCACGATTCGGATCGTTCACAATGCCGCTCCGTTTATCCGCTTTGACGCGATACTGATCTATTATCCATTCTAACGCGGAACGCGTACCGAGCTGATATTCAAACGCCGCCGCAGGAATACCGTCTATTGTGAGAAAATCGTTATAGACCAACTGCGTTTTGTCTTTAGACAATTTCATCTTCTCAACATGCCAATCTATCGGCATTTCTGGCGTTTCAATATATTTGAGACCCTCATATTTCGGTTGCGACTCGTAGTTAACGTGGATGTCTGCTAACTGTGCACCTGCGTTAGCAAAACCCCAAAAATCTTGTGCAAACGGGATATGTGGTAAATCTCGTTTTAGGTTCGCCTGATACTTTTCGCGATAATCGGGATGGTGCAGTATACCATAGTTATAATGGAAGATATCCCACTTACTGATGGTGTCATCGCCGTAGTGTTTGCGGAATTCTGCCAATGCCCAATCAGTAATGTTCTCTTGGCGGTTTGTGCCGTCCTCGTTGTAGGTGTAGAAGGGGAAGGATAGTTTTTTCAACTAAACAAAAGGTTTAAGTATATTCCTAAATTTATTTACACAAATTTCTATATTTTCCACTGGAAGTTCCTTAAAATATTCCCGTTTATGTATTGGCCTATCTGATTTTCTATCACCATCAAGAAGTGTTATAATTTCTAAATCTACCGATGGTGTGTGAGAAAGTAACGTATGTGTTGATTCACTTCCTAATTGTCTTTGTTCACTTACTTTTCCGTAGTCCCCTCCCAGACTATTTTCAAATTGAAACACACAAAAAAGCAAATCTGGATAAAGCAGTTTCACGATCAATTCAAAATCCTTTAAAGTTCTTTTGAACATTGCATTTTCTATATAGGACTTACATTCTATACCTAAAATTATTTTATTGTCTATCTCAACCGCTCTATCAAGTTCAACTTTATAAATATATTTACCCTTATTCTGTTCAATGTGATCTCTAACATATTCAGGCGTTAGGGCTTCTACATAGTCTTCATCAATAGAAATTCTTCCTGTATGTTTTTTTATTTCTAACCGGTCCTTCTCGCCGCCAATTTCATGCCATGCTAATTTGACAATAACATCAACTAAATTTTCTACAAGATCACCTTTTGCGCCTCGAATTTGTCCTGCAGTCATAGTATACATTGAATGTATACTATCTGTATACATATCTACGACTGACTCATAATCCAAATTGTCTACTGACCCATATTCTGAATTGTCGTTTGTTTCGAAAAGTTTCATTTGGATGTTCATCTGGATGTTTTATCTACAAACAAGACTCTGTAGATGTAGGTGCGCTAATCAAGATTCGTAGCCTATCTTCTGCAGTTTCGCAGTATTCTGGCGAAATATCTATACCCAAATAACGACGCTGATTCATTAGTGCCGAAAGACAGGTTGTTCCAACACCTGCAAAAGGATCTAAAATGACATCCCCTTTGAAACTGAAAAGTTTCAGCACTCGGTCTGCTAATTCCTCAGGGAACATGGCAGGATGTCCAAACTGTTTCATCTTATGCTCAGGTGCTATTGTCCATTTTCCATATACCCATTCTTTGAAAGAATCAGCGTCAATATCTGCATTTTTCGGATCACCCGATTTTTTCAAAGACCCTTTGCAAAAGATTTCCAAATATTCCCATGAATATTTTAAATAGGGACTTGACGGGCTTTTCCAACTTCCCCAAGCAGTATATTTGCAATTGTAATGATTTTTTTCCCACAAAATTTCACCCTTCCATATCAGTTTTTTACGCATAAAGTACTGTGAAATTAGATGATGTGTTGGGATATAGTCTGAATATAAGGGTTGAACGTTAACGATTATGCGTCCCCCATATTTTAGGACTCTGATACATTCGTCAAAGATACTGAACAATAACTTGAAGTAGGAATCCCATGCAAAGGCATCTTCGGTTTGTTCGTAATCCAATCCAAAATTGTAGGGTGGTGAAGTAAAAATAAGATCAATACAATTGTCTGGTAGCTGCTTGAGGACGACCTGTGAATCACCACAGATAATTTTATTTGTAAACTCGGCAGGTAGCGGATTATTTTTCTTACTAAAGTCGTTGGCATTCGCGTAATAATGCTTTCCGCGAGTGGCTTCTTTTTCTTTTCGGTTCTTAACTTTTCTTTCTCTATTAAGATCTATTTTTTTATTTTCGTTGTTATGTATTGACACAAGTCCCCTCCACTTGACATTTTTGATAATAACTTCAGTCAATTATCCATTATCATATTATACTATATCAATAAAAAATAGTTACATTTTTTCTACTGTATATTGTTGCGTCTGGTAAAATCGAAGCGTTTCAAACGGTCCGCTGACTGCACCTTCATGTGTCACACCGTGCTGTTCGTATTGTTGTAAAGTGGCGTAGTAGTCGCGGACTGGTTTGTGAGTCGGTTTTAGGTTGAGTTGTAGCATGAGGGTATGTTAGCAGGTTTTAAGGCGGGAGTCAAACGGAAATTCGCGGTGGGGAAGAGGTGTCCGAGAGGCACGAATTGTAGCACAAACTTTCAGTTTGTAGCACATCTGGCGCAAACCAATTCAATTCAAAACGTTTGACAAAAAGTCTATATCAATGTAAAATTATAAATATGATCCGAAAGAACAACATAAGAAACAGAACCACTAATTCACATAAACTAACGTGAGTTTGATAAATCAGATTTCCCAGGCCGGTAGGTTCGGTTTCCTAACCGAACCGGATCCTACGCAAGTGACACAAAGCCGGCAGAATACGCGTTTGGTATTCTGCATTGGTTAGGAAACCGAACCTACCGGGTCTATGCAAGTGATATTTTGGGTAAAATGAAGTCCATATACCTATTATCAAACTCACGTTAAACTAAGTCTTAAGGAGTTTATATGTCAGTAGATACACGAATCGTTTTTGTCGCTGGAAGAGCAAGTCATGGGAGCGGATCCCATGAACATCCAGCTGGGTGTTCATTTTTAGCAGACCAACTAAACGATGCAGTTGAAAATATGGAAGCAGTAGTTTATCAAGGATGGCCCTCAGAACCATCCGCTTTTGATAATACAGATGCTATTGTCGTCTACTCAGATGGCGGAGGCGGACATCCGAGCATCCCGCACCTCGACCAGATTTCACAATTGACCGCTAAGGGAATCGGAATTGCAATGCTGCATTACGCAGTTGAAGTGCCGAAAGGTGAACCAGGAGACAGCTTCTTGGACTGGATCGGTGGTTATTTTGAAACACATCTATCTGTCAACCCACACTGGACTGCTGACTTTACCGCTTTCCCAGACCATCCCACAACGCAAGGTCTAACACCTTTTGCACTGGAAGACGAATGGTATTACCACATGCGGTTTCGTGATAATATGCAAGGGGTTACACCTGTATTGAGCGCAATCGCACCAGAGTCCACACTCACAAGACCTGACGGACCTCACAGTGGAAATCCACATGTGCGAGCTTCTGTGGCAAAAGGTGAACCACAACATCTTGGGTGGTGTGTAGAACGCGAAGATGGAGGACGCGGATTCGGATTCACAGGTGGACACTACCACAAAAACTGGGGACATGACAACCTAAGGAAATTCATACTGAATGCTATCGCATGGACAGCAAAAATTGAAATACCTGAGGACGGTATATCTACCCCTACACCTACTGAAGATAAACTTAATTCATACCTCTAATCCTATTACAGAAATAGGTCAACTCAGGAGGAAAAATGGATCAAGAACAACTGGATTATCTGTTTGACCTGCAAGGATATCTGATTTTAGAGAACGCTATCTCTGAAGCTGACCTTGCAAAACTAAACGAATGGATAGATAACCATTGGGAATATGTGGAAGAACCTTGGGAACCGAATGATGAAAACAGACGTATTCCACGATGGATTGGTAATATTGAAACGCATACCTACAATGTTGAGAATGGCGTTAACTTCCAAAACATCATTGAGGGTGGAGACGTATTTCGCAAACTGATAGACCATCCTGCCTGGATAAATATGATTCGTAAGTATGTTCATGAGGTTAATGGATTGTCTATTCACGAGAATTTCTTGAATGTGCGCGGACCAGGTGGCTTCATCCATATCCACTGTGGAGGACATGTCCCGCTCAGTTATCTAACGTTCCGTCAAATCAACACAGGAGAATGGCTGGTAGGTCAAATCAACGTCTTAATGGCACTGAACAATATAGGACCTGGAGATGGGGCACCTGTGCTAATTCCAGGCAGTCATAAATGCTCAGAGATACACCCCCGTTTGAAGCATGACGGTAAGGGTATTGTCTACGATGGGTATACTGGAAAACCTGCAGGATCTGCATTCGCAACACAAGAGGTGCATCTGAAGGCTGGGGATGTCGTAATGTTCACAGATGCGATTACACACGGTTCAGCGGAACGCACAAATCCCGGTTATCGCAGGTCAATCGTATATCGCTATTCACCTAAATATGTCAGAGAACGTTTTGACTATCCACATTCAGATGCGTTGTTAGATAGTTTGACTCCTGATCAACGCAGAATTATACAACCAAATGCACCACGACGACCTCCACAGGTTGCAATCTGAAGTTTCGTTGTGTATAATATGTTTCAAGGTATACAAAACCAATTCTGGAGTGTAATTCAAATGACTACTATTCAAGAGATTACTTCCATTCTACCAAGACTAAGTTCCGAGGAACTACAGTCAATTGAACAGGCTATTCATGTGTTGTATCGGGACAGAAATGTAAACATCATATATGATGATGTTTATGGAATCTGGACAGACCAAGATCAAAATCTTGCCTCAGCAGAAGCATTTCGACTTCTTGATATGGAAGAGGAATTGAACGATTGCGAACAAATAATGTAAACATGAATACCTTTAAAAAGAACTTATGGGGTGGACGTTTTAGTGCAAATCTGTCCACAGATACAATCGCTTTCACACACTCCATAGATGCTGACTCTCGCCTCATCAGATACGATATCTGGGGCAGCCAAGTTCACGCAATTATGCTTGAACGACAGAAGATAATCTCTGAGACAGACCTACGCGTTGTCTTACACTGGCTTTCAAAAGTAGAAGAAGATTATCAGAATGGCAACTTCACTCTTGATCCGAATAAAGAAGATGTGCACATGAACGTTGAGTCATACCTAATTGAAAATGCCGGAAGTGAATTCGGGGGAAAACTCCATACTGCCCGTTCACGTAACGATCAGGTGCTCGTTGACGCACACTTATACATCAGAGATGAGATACGCAATATCCAGCACGGTATACTTACACTATCCGAAGCATTCCTAAACATTGCAAAAGAACATGCCAATACTGTGATGCCTGGATACACGCATACACAGCATGCACAACCGATTAGCCTCGGTTTCTGGGCAACCGCTTATGTGAGTATGTTTCTCAGAGACCAGAAAAGATTACAAGCTGCTTATACGCTTGCGAATATGAACCCACTCGGTGCGTGCGCTCTGGCAGGAACATCCTTCCCAATTGACCGAGACCTTACCACCAAACTACTCGGTTTCGACTGCATACACGAACATGCACTTGATGTTATTAGCAGTCGCGATTTTATAGCTGAAACGCTTTTCGCCTTATCTCTCCTGATGGCAAATCTTTCCCGATTGAGCGAAGAAATTATATATTGGACAACTTACGAATTTGGAATAGCAGAATTGGATGACGCATATAGTTCAGGAAGTTCTATTATGCCACAAAAGAAGAATGCTGATATTGCTGAACTTACAAGAGGACGTACAGGTCGGGTCTACGGTGCACTCTTCGATCTGTTGACAAACCTGAAAGGATTACCTTTAGGATACAACCGAGATTTTCAGGAAGATAAACCACCGCTCTGGGAAGCTTTTGATATTGTTAATGAATGTCTCACTGTTTTACCGCAACTTCTACGAACGACAAAATTCAATAAAGAACGTATGTTAGAATTAACAAACGCGAACTTTGCTACGGCAACAGAGTTGGCGAATTATCTTGTGAAAAAACATCAACGCAGCTTCCGGGACAGCCATGAAATCGTTGGATGGCTTGTAGGGGCATTGATAAAACAGGGGAAGTCATTCTTAGATTGGGATTCAACACACACGCTCTTAAAACAGAAAGACATTAATATATCAATACTGGAACTACAACAGATTTTGGACCCAGGATGTGCACTCCAGAACAACAAAAGCCTCGGAGGGACATCACCTGATGAGGTGAATCGGATGATAGTTTGCTTAGAAGAACAACACAATGAAATTGCAACAACCATCAATGACTGCCAAACACAGATTGACAACGCACATAATGAAACGTTACGTATAATTAATGAAGCCTTAGATGAACCCCTACCAAAAACGAATGGAGGATAAAAAGTTGAAAAACCGATTAATCGTTGCATTGGATACGGATGATGGAGAAGAAATTGATTGGCTCACCGAACAACTTTGGCATAAAGTCTCGTGGGTTAAAATCGGTTTACAGGCTTTTACGACTGTAGGTACCGATATGTTTTCATGGATGCATGAACGAAAATTACAGTGCTTCCTTGACCTAAAGTTTCATGACATACCCAATACTGTGGCTCGCGATGTCGCCACTATGACAGAACACGGCGCGGACATGATTAACATGCACGCTGCTGGTGGTATTGAAATGATGCAAGCAGCCAGAAAAAGTGCTATCGCGGCAGCTAAACAGGCAAAGAGAATAAGTCCAAAACTTCTCGGTGTAACCATTCTCACCAGTATGGATGAGGAGGGGTTTCAATCTAACTTCGGTTCAGATCGAAAGGTGACTGACCAGGTCGTCTATCTTGCAGAACAGACGAAAGAAGCAGGTTTAGATGGCGTTGTTGCATCACCTCTGGAAATAGAACCGATTCGAAAAGCATGTGGAGATAAGTTTCTGATTGTCACACCAGGTATCCGTCCAAAATGGTCAGATGTAGGTGATCAACGACGTTTCACCACACCTTCCGAAGCAATAAGCATGGGGGCAGATTACATCGTAGTTGGAAGACCCATTATTGAAGCCGATGACCCAGTAGAAGCAGCTGAAAGAATAATTGATGAAATGAAAGGAAAGTAAAACATGAATATAGTTTGTATCTGTTTAGATACTTTTCGGGCAGACATAATAGGAGAAGGTAAGAAATTTAGCCATGTTCAAACACCCAATTTGGATGCGTTTGCATCCGATAGTGTGCGATTCACAAACGCTTTCGGTGAAGGACAACCTACACTCCAAATTCGCAGAGGTAACTTTACAGGGATGCGAAGTTTTCCCTGGCGGTATAACTTCGACCGTCGTGGACATTGGCATCATGCGCCAGGATGGCATAAAATTCCGCCTGAACAGGACACCATCGCTGAAGTGTTGTTGGAACGGGGTTACCTCACAGCGTTAATCGCAGACACTTACCACATGTTCAAACCAACCATGAACTTCTCGCGGGGATTTGCACATTTTGACTTTATTCGTGGTCAAGAATCCGACAACTGGCACAGTGGCGACCCAAGATTAATTGAGGACACACTTCGAAAACATGTCCGTGAACCCATCAATTGGAAACGGCATGCCGGTTTAGTGAACTATCTGTTGTCGCAACGACACCGTCAAACTGAGGATGACTATAGTTGTGCACGCGTGTTTCGCGCTGCAGCAGATTGGCTTCAGGATAACTATACTGTCGGTCCATTTTTCTTATGGGTAGACAGCTTTGACCCGCATGAACCGTGGGACCCACCAAAATCTTACGCTGATATCTACATGCCAAATTATTCTGGTAAAGACTTTATTATGGGTGGCAGCGCAAATGAAGGGGGTGGACCTACTGAAGAAGAACTCGACCGGATTGAAGCACTTTACTGTGGGGAAGTCACATTCGTTGATAAATGGGTCGGTGTCCTATTAGACAAAATTGAGCAGCTAAACATCCGAGATGACACAATAGTGTTGGTCATGTCAGACCACGGCACACAACTGAGGGACCACGGTAGTTTTGGGAAAGGGGCAAACAAACTGCATCCATTCAATACACAGTTAAACCTAATGATCCGTCACCCAGATGGACCGCATGACAAGGATATCTCAGCATTCGTGCAAAATCACGATCTGATGCCTACACTCCTAAATCTACTCGGTATTCCTTGTAGTTGGACAGATGGCGGGGATATGTGGCAATTGGTAACACAGGAGAAAGCATTCCTCAGAGAAAGGATCATCAATGGGTGGGCAGGTTTTGCAACAGGCAATGCAGTTGGTCGTGTCAGTGTGCGTGATCACCATTGGAACTTCTGCACTTCAGTTGGATACAAAGACGAGAGAGGTGACCAACTCTTTGACGTTCGAAATGATCCAGAAGAGAAGCAGAACATCGCAAGCGAACACCCAGATGTTGTAGCAGTACGGCGACAAGATGTTGAGGCACTGATCGGTCAACCCTTACCCGGTCATTTCATTGAAGTATGTGATCCTGGAAACGCACCCATGCGGCAATGGCTTCAGAAGAAACTCGCTGAGATGTAATAAATTGAACTAATGGCGATTATACCATCTGCGGCAATCAGACACATGAGTAAGATTACTATAGGAATGTATAACAGCCTCTTAAATACTTCTTTAACCTCGTGGATTAATTGTCAATTCATACCATTTATTTTCATACATTCTTCCCAATTCCACAAGAGTATTGTTCCATCGTCACTCCCACTTGCGAGTGTCTTTCCATCATCTGAAAAGGCGATATTTCTGATCCATCCTTTGTGGCCTCTAAGCGATGCGAATGGTCTTTGTTGATTCTCATTCACTTTCCATAACTGAATTTGTCTCCCCTGGTTAGTGCTTATGATCGTTTTACCATCTAACGAAAATAGCACTGCAATTATTCCACCCATACGTCCATCACGTTGAAAGACTTTTGATTTCGTTTTAATATCCCACAAACACAATCTACCATCCCAACTCCCGCTGGCAAGTAATGTTCCATCGGGTGAAAATGCCAAAGACTCTACCTCTTCTGAATGTCCACGGAGCGTAAATTGCTCTTTACCAGAACTCAAGTCCCAAACACGAATGGTGTTGTCGTGACTACCACTTGCAAGTAAGGTTTGGTCAGGAGAGAATGCTAACTCACCAATACCGTCTCTGTGCTTCGTCTTGATAAGTCGCGTCTGTCTACCTGTTGCCATATCCCAGATACGTATTCTGTTCTTGTTACTTGCACTTGCAAGTATTGTCTGGTCTGGAGAGATTGTAATAGACCAAGGATTATTCTTATGACCTTTAAATTCCTTGGCAAAAAGCTCACGGTTTGTTGCAACTTCTGCAGTCCTTAGTAAGATACCAATACTAACACTTGTCAGGGTACTATTATCGTGTGAAAACATTAATTCTCTAATCAAACCGCCATGGGTCATTGATGAAGGTACAACTTTACCGGTTTCTGTATTCCAAACGTGAATGACAAGTCTGCTACTACCGGCAGCATATTTCCCATTACCGGAAAATGCCATCTGTTCAACAAAATGAGGATGTCCTGTAATAATTCCAATTTGTTTTCCTGTATGTGTATCCCACAGGCGAATAGTTGCATCCCAACTGCCACTTGCTAAAATGCTTCCATCTGGTGAAAAGGCAATAGCTCGTATTGCGTCAGTATGTCCCTTGAATGTGCGCAATCTCCGTTTAGTTTGGATGTCCAATAATTCTAAACCGCCTCCAAAGTTTCCATTTGCAGTTTTTGTCCCGTCAGGACTATATGCTATGACATCTCTTGATGTTGGTCTGAGATATGACTGTGAATTAAGAAAGTTAACCTCTTTACGAGTATGAATATCATAAGTCCATTTACCGATGCTTGTTCCAACAAACAACTGAGTACCGTCAGGTGAGAACTTTATATCGTATATTTCACCCTTTCCAAGACGAGTAATTGCGCCTTTAGGTAAACCCCACTGTGTGTATTCCTGAGAAAAACCATTTGACACACCATTACTAAATATTAACAATAATGTGATGTGAAGGAGTATTATGTTTTTCATGTTCAGCTTCCTCTTGATTGTTTTAGAGTTTTTGTCTTGTGTGGTTTCACGAAGTCTTCATGCTAACGCATAGATGATATCTTCTCCCAATCCCACAGCAGAATGGTACCGTCTTCGCCTCCTGTTGCAAGAGTTTTTCCATCATTGGATAAGCAAAGTGCATTAATCTTATCCGAATGACCTATATGTGTAGATAAAAGTTCTCCTGTTTTCACATCCCACAGTTGGAATGTTCCACCATAATTCTCACTTATGAATTGTGTAATATAACTATCATCAGCAGTTCTCAACTCTCCGATGTCAAAATTGAGCAATGCACCGCCACACGCGCTAATTAGAATCCTACTATCAGGTGTAAATAAAAAGTTTATACTGCTTGTACTACGGTCAGGAATGCATGTGGCAGTCTCATTCCCAGTTTTTGTATCCCACAAGTGAATTACTTCTTGATTACCACTGACAATAGTCTTGCCATCAGGAGAGAAACTAAGTCCTGTTATCACCTGTGTGTCGTCTGAAGTCCTTGGCAAATCATACAAAGTGAGAATATAGTCTTCAGCGATGACATCCCAAAGATCAACTATTCTACCAATTTTTACAAATGCGATAGTATGACCGTTTGGTGAAAGTGCACGCATCCAACCTCTTTCTTTAGTTACTGAAAGTGTCTTCCACGGTTTACTTGTCTGTTTTAAGTCAGCAATTTTCCAAAGATGGACTTTACCATCCTTGCCATCTCTCGCGATAACTTTTCCATCAGAAGAATAAGTGAAGTTTGGACTGAATTCTCCCTTCTCGTATCCTACTATCGTAAACTGTCTTTCTTTTGATCTGATATTCAAGAAATCGATATTACCATTCTCTTTTTCTACAATAACAGTTCTACAATCCGGTGAAATTGCTTTAGTTACTATCAATTCTAAAGTATCTGTTGATACTATTTCATGCGTGGTGAGATCCCAATAGTGTATTTCTGTGTCCCAGCCAATCCAAGGTGATAAACGAGAATTGGCACTCATAAGCTTATCATCGGTTTCAGCAAAAGCTAATTGTTGTGTCCTGCCAATATGTCCTGAAACATTAAAAAGCGGATTCCCCGTTTGGACATCCCACGCAATAATGACACCATCAATACTCGCTGTGACAAGTGTGTTTTCATCTGGGGAAAACTCAGAGGCAAGAAGACTATATTTATGACCTTTCAATGTTTTATTCAGTGTAGCCTGTTCCCCGTTAGATGATATATCCCACAGATTGATGTCTTCATGACCTATTGCAAGTATCTTACTTTTTGGGGCATACGCCAATGTAATTCCTACCTCACTCACTTTAAATGTGTGCTGTACTGCGCCTGCTGCAATATCCCACAACTGTATCTGATTATCAACATCAGCAGTTACAATAGTGTTCCCATCGGGTAATAGTTTAAGTGCTGTGATGTATGGTGCCTCTCCTGGTATGTTGATTAATAGGTTCTTAGTATGAGTATTCCACACTTGTAACCTAAAATTCTCTACTGCTTCACCAGAATGAGAATGAAGTGGTGTTTTGGTTGCAGCTATTATTTCACCATCAGTTGAGAAATCTAATTTATTCACAAACCGAATAGTATCGTCAATAACTAATGGGTCTGTTTTTGGATTCTTTAGATCATAGATTCTATATTTAGAGTCCTTACTATATGTTACAAGTTTTGTGCTGTCATCTGATAGAGCCACCTTTTCAACGATGTCATTACCATCTGTTAGTCTGGATAGTTTTTCACCTGTAGTTACATTCCATAAGTGCGTTTCACCGTTGACAGCTGCACTAATCAAGGAGTTCCCATCGGGAGTAAACAGTGAAGTTTCTACTTCTAATTCATCACTTTTGAGCAGCGCAAGTTCTTTTCCATTTTCAGCACTATAAATCCAGACACCGATGGTAGTACTCACAGCAAACTTACTACCATCTGGTGAAAATGTAATCTCGTTGATTATGCCTTTACCAAGACGGCAAATTGCCCCTTCAGGAAGGTTCCATTTTGTATAATCTTGAGCAATACAGATTGATATTAACGTGTATCCAATTACCAAAATCAGTATGGTGAATATTGATATTCTTTTCAATTTTCCATCCTCATTTTTACCTTAGATTCAATTTTTTAGCTACCAATCCTCAATTTACCATAGTTTATCATAAACATTAATTGTATACAAGGTGTTGGTGTGTAAGGGGTGTGTAAGTATTTTGTCACTAAACCTTCAATACCTTCACCAATAATAGACATTCTGTTAGATTGTGCTTCTTTTGTATCACATTCTGTTAGATTGTGCTTCTTTTGTATCACATTCTGTTAGATTGTGCTTCTTTTGTATCACATTCTGTTAGATTGTGCTTCTTTTGTATCACATTCTGTTAGATTGTGCCTCTTTTGTAAACGATCAAAGTCATATAATGATCCAGAAACCCTTCCGCGCCCATCTATGCCATCTATGTTAACTGGGGCGTGCCCTCCGCGTAATCCGCGATTCAGACAAATAAAGTTTCTGTCACTTAAGAAAAAGCATCGCTAATCCCTTGCTCCAGCGGAGCAATATGTCTATAGAAAAAGGATTGTCAACGGGTCGCACTCCAGCGGAGTGCTATGTACATAAACGGACGTGTAAAGATTCTGACAAAAAAGGTGACAATAATTTTACATATCTATAGACGTCAATTTAGCGATTCCCAAGACCATGACTGTAGCACATTCATCCTTGATTGTGCTTCTTTCTACAAACACATTCATCCTACATTACCCTACTCTGCCCAGCAAAAAGTTTGATATTGCTGTAGCACATTCATCCTTGATTGTGCTGTCTTTCTCCAATCACCATAAGCGTCAATTTAAGAATATTCCCGCTTCTTGGCGGGTTATATAAAACCAATTCTATCCTCATTCCTTTCGCACCGCTGGTGCTTGGGTTTTCGTGAGATACGTTCTCTATACATCTTCCGAACTGCTGGTGCTGATATGTGATTTTCCAAAGCCTCAGAGAGTTGAATGTTATCGTCATGCGTTAAGCCAATGTCAGTCATGTTATCATCTCTTTTACTTTTGAGAAACGCATCGCGTGATTCGTTGAATAGATTACGGTACTTTTCAGAGAATCTTGTGTGCGTGATGTTAAATCGTCTCAAGTGGAGGCGGTGGTTTTGGTAGATCGTGTTGAAATTCGAGAATAAATGCGTCAACGACATCGCTGCGTTGCATATATTCTGCGAAGCATTTGACAGCGAATTCATTGTGATGATCCTGTAATTTCATAGCGTTTCTCCTTTCAAAATCGTACCATATGGTACGAAATTTCGTACCGTGGTACGATTTGGTACATTGGTTATGGCGTTAGTCCCAGTAAGGTTTTGTAGCGTGTTTTTTGACAGAGTCAAAATTTTAAAATTCCTTTTTGGTACGAAATTCTCTGCAGGTTGAAATATGGATGAAAATATTGATTTTTTTCTACTATTATGATTATTTCTGGACATTCTGTAAAATAGCATTGTAAACACCTTTTTATATAAACTTTTGCTATGTGTATATATAACATACACTAATTGTAATACATATAAATGTATTTGTCAAGTTAAAATGGAAAATAATTTAATATTTTTCATTTTTTGGTTAGAAGTTTATTATCTGAGGTGTATGCTTATATGAACATCTGATCAATAGTATTGTCAACACCTTTATTCATAAACATACCGTAAGTAAGTATATAACATATATCTATTATAGTATATTTAGATACAGATGTAAAGTTAAAATTAAAAAATTGAATCGTGGATTACGCGGATGGTGAAAGGGGTGGAAAGGTGGAAGGTTGACCAGGATTTTCAGGATTACAGGATTATACCAGGATAAGAGGGGAAGGTTGGAAGGTTGACCAGGATTTTCAGGATTACAGGATTATACCAGGATAAGAGGGGATGGTTGGAAGGTTGGAAGGTTGACCAGGATTTTCAGGATTATACCAGGATAAGAGGAGAAGGTTGGAAGGTTGACCAGGATTTTCAGGATTACAGGATTATACCAGGATAAGAGGGGAAGGTTGGAAGGTTGACCAGGATTTTCAGGATTACAGGATTATACCAGGATAAGAGGGGAAGGTTGGAAGGTTGACCAGGATTTTCAGGATTACAGGATTATACCAGGATAAGAGGGGAAGGTTGGAAGAGTGGAAGGTTGACCAGGATTTTCAGGATTACAGGATTATACCAGGATAAGAGGGGATGGTTGGAAGGGTGGAAGGGTGGAAGAGGGAAGAGTGGAAGGGTGGAAGGGTGGAAGGTTAGAGGGTTGTATGGGTGGAAGAAAGAAGCACAATCAAGGATGAATGTGCTACAGGCATGGTCTTGAGAATTGCTAAATTGACGATTGTAGAGTGATTTTAGCAAAACCCTCTTTTTCTGTGTTTTCCGTGTTCTCCGTGCCTTCCGCGATTCTGACGTGTAATCTGTCTGAATCGCGGAAAGCGCAGAGGAGGTGGATATGCTCCTGAATCTTCTGTGCAAAAACTTTACACACCCGAGTGTGTAAGAATTTTGTTGCACTTTCTATACACCTTTAGCACAGCTGGCGCTTTAAAAAAAATATTTGATAATGATTCATGTTTTTAGTATAATACAAGGACATGCAAACAGAATCCAATTTTATCATTTTATAAAGGAAACAGATATGCAAAGAAGAAAATCCAGAACAAAATACTGTATGGGTGAACTTATTGAACGTGAAGATTTCTCTGAAGATTTAGCTGCTTTCAAATTCAAGACTGACGAGCAACTCCCCTTTATACCAGGACAATATGCAACAATAGGTTTTGAAGTTGATGAAAAAATTGTCCAACGTCCGTATTCAATTGTCTCCTCACCGCACGAACCCTTTATGGAGGTATTTGTTGAATTAGTGCCAGAAGGCGCAACGACTCCTCTCTTTTGGGAATTAAAACTTGGTGACACCGTCTTCATCAGAGACCGTCTTGTAGGAAAATTTGTGATGGATACGGAAAGCGGTATGACACGTCATGTCATGGCTGGCACAGTCACAGGTGCAGCACCCTACATTAGCATCGCACGCACACAGAAAATTGAGCAGGAACAGGGAAAGGCGAGTCCCCATAAGATACTCTGTATTGTCGGTGCAAGTCGTTCTTGGGAACTCGGATACTATATGGATGAACTAAATGAACTTGCTACACAAGAGGAGTGGTTCGACTTTGTTCCAACTGTAAGTCGTCCGTGGGAAGATACAGAATGGCAAGGAGAATCAGGACGTGCAGAAGATGTCATACGAAAATACGGAGATGAGATCGGATATGACCATACAAACGCAGTTGTGTATGCATGCGGACATCCACAGATGATTGAAAATGCAAAGGCGATCTGGGCCCGTGCTCGGTTCCCCGAAGAACATATCAAAGAGGAAAAATTCTTTGTTATTAAGGAATAAATATAAAGAGTATTACTTTATAGTATTATGCAAAGTCTTCAGATAATTTGAGGCGATCGCAATATTCAGATTCTGTGATCGGTTAATTTTCAGTTTTGCATCTTGATGCGGAAAATCCCCTACAACTATACCAATGACTTCTCCTTTTGTGTTTAGTACAGGTCCACCGCTGCTGCCGGGTGAAATTGGGGCAGTTATCTGAATCCAAGTGTTCGGATTTCTCACACGAATGCCGCTGATAATACCATCTGAAACGGTACCCTCAAGAAAACCTCTTGGATTTCCGACTGCATAGATTTTTTCACCAATTGCTACTTTTTCACTATCAGCAAGCTCAAGTGTTGGTGTCGTAACATCAGGCACTGTTAAAATCGCAAGATCATGTGATTTATCCGATGCCGCTACGTTTTCAACTAAATATGATTTTTCTTTTTCTACAACACGTGCAAATATTGTAGTCGCACCATCAATCACATGATAGTTTGTTGCGATTTTACCGGAACTGACAAAGAATCCGCTTCCAGACCCCACGACGTCACCATTAGCATTAAGAGTCCATAGAAGAACAGTTGAAGTTCTCGCTTTCTTAGCGATCTCTTGTGCAGTTAACACCGCCTTATTATCGTCTACTCTTCTTTCTACTTGTTGCTGTACATTCTTGTTAGTGAGAATATCAGCAAGTTTTTCTGAACTTTTCTGAACTTCATTCATTCCCCATAGCAGAATAGTGCCATTCTCACTTCCACTTACCAATGAAGTGCCATCCTTAGAATATATGAGAGTCGTAATTTTACTACGGTGAGGTGTTTGAAACTCCTTCGTTTTCCTTTTACCTGTTTCAGGATTGAAAAACTGAATTCTACCGTTCCTATCTCCTACAACAAGAAGTTTGTTAATAGGAGAATATGTAAGTG
Organism: Candidatus Poribacteria bacterium; assembly: GCA_965205065.1. Classification (GTDB taxonomy): domain Bacteria; phylum Poribacteria; class WGA-4E; order WGA-4E; family WGA-3G; genus MSPOR6. The sequence goes on from CBDBFT010000001.1 coordinate 3,283,033, forward strand.
CAGTTACAGCCCCAAATGAAACAATAATACCAGACCCGATTTCTGTACCTGATAGTCCATTCCAATGACGAATAGTTCCATTTTCTTCTCCACTGAAAAGACGAGTACTATCGTCAACAAAGGTGAGTGCTGTGATGGTACTCTGTGGACCTCTGAGTATTCCTAATCTTCTATTGGATCTTAGGTCAATCAGGTGAATCCTTCCATCTACACCTCCAGACGCAAGTGTAAAACCTTCAGGTGCGATTGCCAGAGCAGTAATGCCATGATCATTACCTGCCAGAATCGTCAATAGACTGTCTTGATCAATACCGTTATTCCCCTCAAGAATCCTGTTTACATCTGATAAGAATATAGTACCGTCCTGATGACCACCACTTGCGACTTTTTTTCCATCTTTTGAAAAAAAGACAGCTTGGGCTAAACCTATATGATCGTGTAGGAGTGAAAGAGTCCTACTTGTTCCTGCATCCCATATCCGGAGTTTTGAATCTAATCCAGCTCCACATGCGCGGATACGGTTGTCGTCGGTATACGCCAACGCTTTTATTCCACCAGTGTGACCAACAATTTCAAATCTTTTCCTTGCACCGACTGTATCCCAGAAAAGAATCCGTCCATCTGGACTTCCACTGACTAATGATCTTCCATCAGGTGAATAATCAATTGACGTAACTATGTCTTGATGTCCCTTTAGTGGATTAATCTCCTCCGCTGCTAATCTGTCCCATATTCTAATCTGTTTGTCCGAAGTACCTGTAGCAACAGTATTTCCATCAGGTGAAAACTTCAGGACATAAAGTCTTGAATTCCACTGTTCATCTGTTTTCAGTGTTATTTCATTACCTACTAAATCCCATATTTTAAAGGAACCATCACGACTTGCACTTGCTAATTCTGTCCTGTCTGCTGAAAAACCAACCGTCATTACAGCGTCATTATGTGCTTTAAGAGACTCGTATAAACTCTCACCTCTTCCAGCATCCCATACTTGAAGAACTCCGTCTGAACTACCTCCAGAAATTAATTGGTTATCTTGAGATATGTCAACAGATATAACGGGTGCATTATAAGGTAGTATAGCAATAAGTTTTTCTCTATCATTTTCACCGTAAGGATTCCAAAGTCGAATCGTTTGATCATCACTTGCACTTGCAAGCATTCTCCCATCATGTGAGAACACAATAGCATTGATCCTTTTGGTATGTCCTCTTAATGCAGGAATCGGTCTCTTCTGATTTCTGATTGTAGGGTTCCATAATCTGATAGTAAAATCCTCGTGTGCTACAGCAAGCATAGTGTTAAAAGGTGCGTAGGAAAGAGTCTCTGCGCCTGAAATTAAACTATCCTCAAGTAAATTCTCTTCATCACCAGTTAAGCTATCGTAAATCCAGACTCCTATCGTTGTCGCAACAGCAAACTTATTGCCATCCGGTGAGAATTCAACGTCACGAATCCAACCCTTCCCAAAACGCTCCTTTGCACCATCTGGTAAATGTTCATGTCCAACCATCTGGGCATCCAAATTCTTAATCACCAGACACATTGTAAGCAAAATTACATTTAAAACTATGAACAGTCTTCTCATATTACGCAGCTCCTTTCATTTCTATATCACGGTATCTCTTTCAACATTTCATTCCTTGAAAGCACAACCGAATAGGGAATACACTTTGCATATAACACATAACAAATTCCTATAACCTCACAACATCTAATCTTGTAATGACTCAATAAGTATTCTTGCATTTTCATAATTTGGATCTATCCTTAAAGCGTTTTCAGCGGCATCTTTTGCATCTTCTAATTTTTTTAGTTTACGATAGGCAAGACCAAGATTAAAATACGCTTCCTTGAAATCGTCTTTAATTGCAACCGCATCTGTCAATAGGTTAACTGCCCGTGTATAGTTTTTCTTCCGAATATAAATCACGCCTAAGTTACAGTATGCTTTATGAAAATCGGGATCAAGATATAAACATTTCTCAAATTCATCAATTGCCTTGTTATATTGGTTCATATCAAGAAACGACAAAGCTTGTTCATAGTGTTTAGCGATATCATCTTCTTTACGACTTTCAACTTTCTTAGGTTCTGGTGTTGGAGATGGATTGATCTTATTGATCGTAGTTTCTCTTAAGTCTTGAAGTCGTGTCAGCCATATTTTGTTTGAATATTTTACAAGTACTCCTGATCTGTTGTTGGCTTCATCAACAGTTTTTAGGACCAACTGATAGTTTGATCTGTCTCCGTTCAGTGCATTTCCCAACTTATAGTATGCTGATGCCAGATAGTAATAAATTTTAATAAAGGCTGGTCTATCATTGAAGTCTTTGAGAAGTCGCTCAAACAATCCTGTCGTTTTGTTCAATAGAGTTACATCATCATTCGCTGCGTGATAATAGCTGATACCACCCCAATACAGAGCGTATACTATATCATCTGTGGGTATATTGCTATTTGAAAGTGTTTCATATAATTGTGCAGCTTCTGCATGTTTTCCCTCTTTTCGATAAAGAATTGCTTTTGTAAAGAGGTCTGATTGTAGAATTGGATTAGGAATATCATCTACGTAATCTGTAACCAGAAAAGTCTGTTGATATTTCTCATTCAATTTCTGCTTTCTTTCTATGTCTGTACTGCTATACTTTGCTTCTTCATAATTCTGTCGTGCCTTGATATAATTTTCAGATTCAAAAAACACGTCACCAATTCCCTCATAAGCAAAGGACTTATATTTACTCTCTGGGTACTTTATTAATAGAGTTGAAAAGAGTTGATATGCTTCATAGTAGTTCCTTTTTTCAAGAAGTTGTGCTGCAGTATTATAGATATCTTCGGATTTCAGATCTTCGGGAGAAACCAATACGTTCTCTTCTTTAACTTTAGTGTTGTCTTTAGTGTTGTTTAAACTCTCATGTTTTGCGACTAATAGATGCGTAATAGTGTATTCTGCTTCACTACGATATTTTGATGTTGGATACTCATCAATGAGTCTTTGAAATGCAACCTGAGATGCGTAAAAACGTTTAAGGTCTTTATTGATTTTTCCTTGATGGAAAAGTGCTTCCTCTACATTGCTACTGTTCGGATATTGTTGAATAAAATAAGAGTATTTTGCATCTGCTTCTCGGTACTTTTCGGTTTTATTGAGAATGGTTGCCCATAAATAGTACAAATCCTCACTGTGTTTGTAATGATCAGTCTCTCCAAGCGTGTTGCGAATCTGAGTAACTGCCTTATTATAGAATTTATTGTCCTTCTTGGTGTCTCCAAGTTTCTCATAACAGAGCGCAATTCTTTTGTTCGCTAAAGTTGGAAAGTCTTTATCAATGTAATCCGTATTTACACCGGGTTTTTTTGATGCTTTTATTGCTTTCTGATACCGCTTTATTGCGTCTTCATATTTTCTGTGCTGAAACAGTGATTCAGCCTCATTATAATGCTCTTCTACAGTCTTTGCATTTGGCAATAAAAGCGACAATAGCGCGATGATTAACACTGCTCCACCAATCATTTCCCAAGTTCTCTGTTCCACAGTTTTTCATCTCCTTATCTCACAGTCTGTGTGCCTATTATTGATAACTGAACATTAGTTGATGCGATTCGCTTATTTCGTTGCTCATCAAGATATAGATATATCTCTATCGGAAGTTTCTGTGTTTTTGCATTATCGTTTGCAGCAATTCTTACTTGAATCTCTCGTTTTTGCCTCTTAGAAATCTGTGAAATTGTATCGGGTAAAGCATAACTTATATCTTCTATCTCTGAATTTACATTAACCTTAACATTGTTGAGTGTATCTCCCTTGTTGCTAATCAGCAATCTGATTGTCTCCTCTTCACCAGCAAATATGTTAACGTCTCCCGAACTATTGTCAAGGGAAACATTTATCACACTATTTTTAGGATCCGGATTTGGAACGGGTCTTGTCCTATTCTTTCGTTTTGGAACATGTATTGTATCATCTGAATCCAAATGAATTACGTCATCTGAGTCAGAGCTGGAAAACATCTCGTAACGATATGCAACCAACAACCCGAACACCATAATAGAGATTACAGATGCGAAAATGAACACCTTTTTTCGTATTTTCTGCTTTCTATGTACCTCAGTTACATATTGTATCATTTGCAGCAATTCTTGTGAAGGTATATGTTGAGGATTAAGGCTTAATGCGCCTTCAGCGGCAGAAAAAGCATCATCAAATGCACCCGTTTCAAAATAGGTCTTACCTAAACCGTAATGTGCCTCTACACAATTCGGATCTGCTTTAATTGCTTTCTCAAATGCGACAGCTGCTTGTCTATACTGTCTGCTCCCAAGGTATATCATTCCGAGATCTATAATCTTCTTTAAATCTGACTCCTGAACAACACCATTCTCCACATCCTGCTTTTTACTCAAACTATCAATAGTTTGAGATTGTTTAGTTTCTACATGTGTCTCCTTTACATGTGTCTCTTTTTCTGTAACATTTATATCAGGTTGAGGTGTCGCTTGCGTTTCTACTGTCTTGGTAGGCAACGACGAAGAAAAACTTGGATCAATGGCTTCTAATAAAACACGCGCGGGTTGAAAGTTAGGATCTATATCTAAAGCATTCAGGGCTGCTTTTCTGGCTTTTTCGACTTCGTGCTGTCCGAAATACGCTAATGCAAGTGCATGATAAGCATCTTTATGGGTTTTGTCAAGTTCTACGGTTTTTCTCAAGGATTCAACAGCCCGAGCATACTGTTCCATTTTTAACAAAACTATACCAAGATTGCAATGTGCTGCAGTAAAATCAGCATCAAGTAAGGTGGCATTTTGAAATGAAGTCACAGCATAACTAAAACGTTCTTCATTATGGAAAGTAACCCCACGATTATAGTGTGTCTGTTTGATTTTCTCTACCAGGCCTTGAATCGGCGGATAAATAGGATCTAATCTTAAGGTTTCAGTAACTTCATTAGTTGCCGCTTCCAGATTACCTATTTCACTATATGCTCGCGCAAGATTGTAATGTACCTCTATAAGATTTGGATCAGAATCTAATGTTTGTTTTAGATGTATGATTGCATCCTCAAACTGTTTCACTTCAATATATGCTAATCCCAGTTGAAGATGAATGTCATCATCTGCCGTGTCTGATTCCAAAGCTGTCAACAGCGAGTCTATGCCATTCTTATAATCTTTCAATCCAATATAGGCTAATCCAAGATTATAGTGAGCGTGTTGGAACCCCGAATCTTCTCCAACAATTTTTCGGAAGGTTCTAACTGCATCCTCATACTGGTTCTGCTTTAGACTGAAAATGCCTTTCTCATAGAATGCATTCTTTATGGTGTTGATGAGGGTACGCGCGGGGATATAATCAGAATTAACGCTTAAAGCATCTAAAGCCGAGCTCTCTGCCATATCAAGCGCATTCTGTTCAAGATATGCTCGACTAAGTCCACAGTGTGCGTCAATATGATCAGAATCAAGTTTAATGACCGCTTTAAATTCTGTTACAGCTTCCCCATACTGTGCATCATCTAAATAGGCAATGCCAAGATTGTAACGGGCGTCTATGATCGCATTCATAGCATAAACATAACCTTGAATATAGACTGAAATGAGAACTTGTTCATTATAGCATACAATAGATATTTTAACAAGATAATTCGCGAGACAGTAAATTCATTTCCAACCCATAGACAGTTTATCACTCCCCCGTGTCAAGACATCGAAGCTTTAGCTCGGTGATGTAGACACGGAGACCAAACAGTTTGACATAAGGAATACAGTGTGGTATACTAATGAAACTGACTCGGTGGTAGTTGTTAGTGCGACTACCACCCCACACGAATGGGAGTCAGTCACCTATAGGAGTCAGATATGTCTAAAAGGACCCATAAAATCGCATTAGATCCTAACAATAAACAGCGTAAATGGTTTGCCCAGCAGTGTGGATATGCTCGCTTTGCGTATAATCAAGCGTTAGCAGATTTCAAAAAACACCGTGCCGAAACAGGTGAATATCTATCTGCTGGCGAGTTAGACGCAAGGTTCAATGTCTACAAGAAAGAATATGCTTGGACTGCTGATATGGATCAGGTTGTTTCACAGCAAAGTATCTATAAGAACTTAGGTGTAGCCATAACGAACTGGGTCAAGAAGTTAGCAAGGTTTCCAAGATTTAAGAAGAGAGGCATCAGAGATTCCTTTTCATCTACGAATCAATCAACAGAAATAAAAGGCAAGCGTATCAGATTACCGAAAATTGGCTGGATAAAGATGTTTGAAGGACTTCGTTTTGAAGGTAAGATTAGCAGTGTTACTATATCAAGGACAGCCCACCGCTGGTTTGCCTCTATCACTGTTGAGACAGAGGACACTAAAGCAGTTGATAAAAATTCAACGCACCCTGTTATCGGCATTGATGTTGGTATAAATACATTGGCAACCTGTTCTGATGGTAGTAAATACGAGAATCCAAGGCCTTTGAAACGATACGAAAAGAAGTTAGCAAGGTGTCAACGCAGGTTAAGCAAACGCGTCAAAGGATCTAAAAACTGGTATAAGCAAAATGATAAGGTTGCAAGGCTGCACTATAAGATTACCTGTATTAGAGACGATGCACATCATAAAGCAACAACAGATATAGTTAACCGTGCATCTGGCATTGGTATTGAAACTTTGAAAGTGTCCAATATGCTCAAAAATAGGAAGTTAGCGAAGGCATTGTCCGATAGTGCATTAGGCGGATTTCTTTCTATGTTAAAAACTAAAGCAGAAGCAAACGGTATAATTCCCCAAGAAGTAGGCCAATTTTTTGCGTCGTCAAAAACCTGCAGTAGTTGTGGGCACCAAAAGCAAGACTTAGACCTATCCGAAAGAACATATGAATGCGGCTGTTGTGGTATTTCAATAGATAGAGATGTCAATGCTGCAATCAACTTGAGAAATGTCGCGGTAGGGCATACCGAGACAAAAAACGACTGCGGAGTTCAAGTAAGACCTCGCAAAAGTTCAGGACAAGAGGCAAAGAACGTTGAAACAGTAAAAGGTGTTTGGAATCAAAAAATGATCCCGATATAAAACCTAAGAACCCCCAGTGCTTTAGCACGGGGAGTATGTCAGTGGATGATAATATGCACCACCAACACTCTAATCTGTCAACAATTTTCAAAAATGCATAAATCCTGTGATATATAGGAGTTGGAGCAGAAAGTGTTAAGTTTCCACAGCGAAACCGTATCATTAGTGGATTAACACTGGGAACAGTTGTCGTAGAAACACCTATCAGGAGCGGATCACTAATTACAGCAGAAGAGGCAATAAAACAAGGTCGAAAGGTATTTGCAGCACCCAATCAGATTTACCCAGCGCATTCAAGGGGTTGTCATAAGCTAATTAAAAATGGTGCACAGTGTATTCACACTGTTAACGATTTTCTTAAAGAACTGCCTAAATTGAGTGTTGAAAGGATGCCTGATCCGCCTACCGTAGATATTCCTGAGCAACTGCCACTTTTTGAAGAGACCGAAACTTATGTAGAGAAAACACAGAGCGAAGAAAAAGTGAAAAGTGAAGTCATTAGGTATTTTAAAAAACATTGGAGGTAAGTCATGCGTAAAGATTTTTACATATCCGCACTATTCGTCATGTTTGTTGCAACTGTTGCATGCTTATTTGTCATCTCAACTCGTGATACAAAACCTGAGAAAACCTTACCAATAACTGTATCAATAGCCGAAAATAAGACTCTTAAAGTGTCGCCTCACGGTTTCGGTCCTTATCCAAAATTGCCTGATATATGGCCTAAGGATTATTGGGATAAAGAACGAACCCGTGAGAGTGAACTGATTGGTCGTGTTCGAATTAAACTATATAACGAGGGTAAATGGACTGAAGGCGCAACATTAGATCATGATACAGGCATGGTATACCCCGTCTACAAAGATACCGTCTACGTTAAATGGGCGACATATACAGATCTTAAAGGCAATACCCGACGTTATATAACATCCGCTAAAGGATATCCTGATACCATGGAGCTTCTTGAGCGAGCACAACATATAAAAGATATGCCTCGTAGTAAACTGATTTTAGATTATTTGGGATTAACTGAACAGTCCCTACCACCAGGTATCAAGTTCGTGCCTTATGAAGAAGGTGCTATAGATCCAATCGAATATCTTGGATTGAAATAAGGACTTAGTGGCAAAACTCTAATATTCCACACTTCCAATTTCCTACTATGACTTTGGGTTAGCTGCGTGTTTGTAAACGTTGTAATTGTTCTCGGAGTTGTGCGATTTCAATTTCAGCCTGCTCAGCGCGTGCTTCAGCCTGCTCAGCGCGTGCAGCTTCCTGCTCAGCGCGTGTTTCAGCAAGGGGCTGCAGCCACACATCCGCAATAGGATCATATAACCCTAAACCTACATCGTCCACATGGAAATCTAAATTTAGAACGTCAGAATGTAGACCACCATCTTCATCTTCGGAAATCGGAACATATACACCATCAACTAATGTAAAACCCATCAGTGGCGTTGGCAGGTATATATCTAACGCATCATATAAGAAGTAATCTTGGATTCCTAAGGAAGCATAGCGATCCTTTTTAGGTCCTAAATCGGTATCATAAGTGGTTTTGCTACTGAATTCCATCACAAAATCAGGAACTTTACCTTCAACCCAGACAAGATACGTAAGCCGCTCTTTTTTCTCTAACCCGAAAGAGACTAACACGTCCGGCGAAATCACTTGATGTGGGTCACCCTTCACATAATACATCAGTATATCACCAGAGACATAAACATCCGGTTGTTGTGCGTAATGCGCTTCAAGTTTTTCTATTGTGCGAAAGAGTATCCGTCTGTGACGGTCGCTTGCAGCCATGGGTTTACCATCCGTATCAGGATAAAATATTGGTGTGTCTGTTTGAACAGCAGATATTTTCCGCTCATCTGTAGAGTCTGTCATCAGAGTTTCTCCTTTAGGCAAATACGTGAGAATAATGTTTATACTTGAACCGTGGAGACATCTTTTGTTAATTATATCTGAGAATTGATAAGAATAGCAAGCACTTTTATGTTCTGATTTTTGAATGAATCACGACGGGCGCGAAAGACGCCGATAGTGACAAAAGTTGACACCCCCGTTTTCTATCTTAAGTGACAAAAACTTTACATACCCGCTGAAATATCTCATCAATTACTATTATCTGGTCGTTATTCACATGTTTTTTCCCAATCTAAATGACGATGAAGAAAATCAAACGTTGCGTCCGAATTAATCTGATGTCCGCCATCAAAGAACTCAATCTCTGTCTTCTCAGGTATACCCAACCGGACGAACAATCTACGCACTTTAGCGAATTCATAAGCAACCCATTCATCTGGTGCAACCCCATCATCATGACCACGTTCAACCATAAACGGACGTGGCGCAATTAAACCCGCCATCTCGGCATAGTTAAACGTATTACCTAAATCAAACTCTGGCATCTCATACTCACCAGTGAACATATAACTATACGGCGAATCGTAGGTCGCATTCTTGACAATCCACTCGTTAAAATCTGCAGAACAGATTGAACACGCATATCTGTCAAGTACAGCAGGAACACGCATCGCTGTTTTTCCACCGTAAGAGAGACCGTAAAAACCTATCCGATCTTCATCAACGTAAGGTAATTCTGCCAACCAGTCAAGCGTGCGTTCATGCTGCCTGATAATCAACGAGAAGAGTGACCATTTGATCAGATTCGCTTTACGTTGAATAACACGGAAAGCATCCTGCCCAATATACGGATTCTGTGGTGCATAAGCGATGAAACCTCTATCTGCTAACTGTGCTGCATAAGCATGATACACTGAGTCAATCTTCGGATCAGCAGTGTCTTGAGGACGACCTTCTAAGCCATGCTGACATACCACAACAGGACGTTTTTCACCTTCCCTAAGGTCGTTTGGCAGTAATAATATCCCGTAAGCGAAGACATCCTCCCATACATCCAGAACAACTTCATAACCTTTCCATTTAGGTTCATCATATAGCTGTCGTGTTCTTGCCCGTGCAGGTACATCCGGTCCTGGACATCTACCGATCACTTCATCCCAGAAATACGCTTTCAAGCTGACACATGATTCTTTCCACTTCTCAATGGATGTTGTATCAGTGCTATTCCAGAAGAACTGCTGCCGGTGCGTTGACGCTTCACGCAGAAAACGTTGCGTAAGATTCACGAGTTGCATAAACTGCCGCTCTTGATGCTTATTATAGTCATAAGAATCCGGCAAAACTGAAACTAAACAGGTAGCCTTATCAATGTTCGGTTTTTCAATACCAAGACTTTCAAGAGATGCCGTTAGTGAGTTGACATGTCCGGGTAGTTTATCTTCAGGAATTATCAGTCTTATACTATCGGCACAACTCAGTTTATCATAAAACACTTGAGCACGATCAAACTCATATCTTACCGAATCTAATGGCGGAGAAACAAGCTGTCCGGGAGCAGCACCCCCACGTCCCGAACGTCCTGATGGTGGTCCCGTTACCTCTGGACCTTTACTCGCTTCAACTATCAGTGAACGTGGCGCGATGAGACTCGCAATCTCAGCATCACCAAATTCACGAAGTAACCCCCAAACATTGCGATATATCGGTTCTCGCCATACCTCCTCTCGTGATTGAAAATATCCACTAACGACTGTAGATTGTATTCTTGTATCTATTGCAGCACTATAGAGTGCAAGTAATCCACCCTCACCATATCCAATAACACCGATAGGTTCTTCAAACGATGACATCCAATCCACTATAGATAAGACCTTCTGAACTTCATAACCGATTATGTGTCTACCCAATTGATACGCCATTCTGTAAATAAACTCACGGTGGGGTTGATTTGTAAATCTCTCAATCTTCGGATTACCTGAGAACGCATCATCACGATTGATCAACCGCGGAACGACAACCCGACATCCTGCAGCTGCTAAATGAAGTGCAAACTGGGCTGGTAATGGCAGTTCGTCTGTAATACCCGTTATCATTTCAGGTGTCCAATCCGCATCGGGTAAGGCGATGACTTGCGCTACAACCGGCACGTTATCCATCGGTTCCAATAAGATGCCTTCACCTTCCACTTCATCAAAAACGCGCCAACCCACACGAGATACGGTGAAATTGTCACCCTCAGCAATTTTGGCAGATGTTTCAGTAGTTGCAATCAGTGATAGAGAATCTATAACAAGACGTTCATCAATACAACCGATCTGTTTTTTGAAACGGAGTCTATTTTGTTCAACTGATTCTAAATATAAAGTCGGGGAACTGTAATCCCTTTGCCAATACACATCACGGTTCTCTGCTGCGAGTTTGATGGCACGGGTTACATAGTTGTCAAGGTCCTCAACCATCTGAAGTGCCAGATCAGCATCAGATGTCAAAGGTTCAGTATATGGTAACGGTTTGCAGTTAGTATTAGTCATGGATCTCTATCCTCAATAAATTATTTCATACGACGTTATCTCTCTTTAATTGTGCGACTTCATTTTCTGTCATATTTAACACGTGGGTCAACACTTCAGCAGTATGTTCACCCAGGTTCGGTGCTGGGGTATCAACACTGCCAGGTGTTTCAGAGAGTTTTATCGGAATACCAGGTATTTCTACCGTACCTGTAATGTTGTGCATGACTTCCGTCATCATCTCTCTTGCCCGAATTTGTGCATGGTTTACGACCTTATCTATACTATTTATGGGACCACACGGGACTCCTAATGCTTCAAGGTCTTTAATCCACGCGTTGGTTGTCTTTTGACGCATAATCTCAGAGAGAATCGGAAATAGATCGCTATGATACGCAGTTCTTTTAGCATTCGTACAGAATCTAAGATCAGAGATCAAGTCTTTCCGATCTATATGTTCACAGAACTTTGACCACAAAGAGTCATTACCTATAGCGATGATGACATGACCATCTGCTGATTCATAAGCTTCAAATGGTGTTATCACAGGATGACGACTTCCTAACGGGTGCGGAATTACATCGGTACTAAGATAGCGGACGATAGCATTTTCTAATACTGCGACAAGACTGTCCAACATCGCTACATCTACGAACTGACCTTTACCAGTGATGCTGCGATGATGCAGAGCAGAAAGAATACCTATCGTCGTGAAAAGTGCAGCAGTTATATCACTAATCGACGTGCCAACACGGACAGGAGGTCCATCGGGTTCACCCGTAATGCTGATGATGCCACCCATACCTTGAATAATCATATCATAAGCACCCTTTTGTGCAAAAGGTCCAGTCTGACCAAAACCGGAACACGCTGCATAAATGAGCGAAGGATGTTCGGTAGAAAGCGTTTCGTAGTCTAAACCGTACCTCTTCATAGTTCCCGGACGGAAATTCTCTACCAAAATATCAGATTTTTTGACGAGTTGTCTAAATATAGATTTTCCTTGATCGGATTTTAGATTGAGCGTTACACTCTTTTTGCCCCGATTAATACTCATAAAATAGAGACTAAATCCGTTTTTGAATGGACCGAAATTCCGAGCTTCATCCCCTATCTCAGGTTGCTCTATTTTAATCACATCTGCACCAAGATCACAGAGAATCATAGTCGTAAAGGGTCCAGCCAATACTCGCGTTAAATCTAATACCTTTATACCATCCAGTGGACCTACCATCTATTGACACCTCTTAATAGTAGTAGGCACTCTCCGAGTGCCGTCTCTTATAAAATTAAGATAACAAAAACTCTACACACACCTTTCTTGAAATAGTTGTTTTTCTTTTGCAGTCGTGCTAAAATAGAGAACACTTCCTATAATAGCAGCTTATATCTTGTGCGTCTATAAGTTTTCATTCTATATGATGCTGTCTGAAGGAGAATCTCAATGGACAAATTGAAAATTGCACACATCGGAGCAGGAAATAGGGGTTCAAATACATACTTACCATTAATCACCAAACTTAAGGATGATCTTGAACTCGTTGCTGTCTGTGATATACATGAAGGTAGGGTGAAACAACAAGCAGAAAAGTATAATGTCCCAGCATATACGGATACTGAACAGATGTTACAGAAAGAAAAACCCGATATATGCTCAATCGTGATCACGCCAAGCAAGAACCATATTCCCGGTCTACTCTGTTCGCAGCACGGTGTCAGTTACTGTACAGAAACACCTATAAACTCCGACCTAAAATTAGCAGATGAGATGATAGAATCTGCAAAACAACACGGTACAAAGTTAGAGGTCAATGAAAACTATTACCGACGACCATCTGAACGCATTAAACGCCAGATGATCCTTGAAGGGATTTTCGGTAAAGTTAATGTGGCATACAACGATTTTCGGGGACACGGATACCACGGTATAGGTCTACTACGAAGTTATCTCGGATTCGACAACGAACCTGTGCAAGTCTACGGTTTTAGCAAACACTTTAGTGTACAAGAACATGAATGGCGTAAAGGTCAACCGCATCGTAAAGCTGAAGATTGGGAACATGCTGTCATAGAGTTTGAAAACGGTTCCGTTGGTATCTTCAATTTCTCAAGTCTTTCTTACGGATCACCCCTCCGGGGCTTTAATGGAACAAAGTTCTATGCTGAACGAGGGATGTGTTTTAGAGAAGAAGCAGTCCTGCTAAATGAGAACGCAGACGAACAGATACCCGTAACGATCACGCGAAAAACAAACGACGTTGATGGATATGATACACTCGCAGCACTCGTTGCAGACACTAATCCTGAAGTTGTATGGGAAAACCCACTTCAGTATTATCCTCTCAGTGATGGTGAGATCACTGTCGCATCAGAACTCATGAGTATTGCAAACGCAGTACGCCATGATACCGAACCAGAATATGGTGCCTATAATGGAAGAAAAGATAGAGAAATTGATATTGCAATGGCACGTTCACGGAACAATAACGGTGCACCTGTAACTTTTCCATATCAATACTAAAACCTAAACTATAATCACCGGAATCGCTTATCAAAATTGATATTGTCTTGTTTCATGAATCGTTTTACGATATAATATAAGTCAGCAGATTTTTGAATTGGAGTGAAATATTGAATTACTTTAGGACATTTGGCATCGTATTAATAATACTTAGTTTCAATGTGATCTCTATTAAAAGCGACACATTAACAGACTATTTTCCAACCACAGAGGGGAGTTTTTGGGTCTATGTAGATCAGGAAGGCAACGAATTTACACGCACTTCAACTGAACAGAAAAACATGGGAGGAGAGACATATCATACTTTCAGTTATAAACCTGCTATAGAAGATTGGGAAAAATACAACTATCTTTTGCTTCCAGTTCTGTATCAAGTTGATACGGAAGGAATTAAGTTTTATGTGGCTGATGAAATTGAAAGCGCAATAAAGTCAAAATTGAAAAAACGATTAGATGAAATTGCTGCTGAATTGCGACAAAAGTATAATGACCAACTGCCCGATGGTATATCTTTAGATGTTGATTACGCTATTCAACCAACTGCTCAAACTACACTTTATTTTCTGCCATCAACTCTCAACAGCAAAGAGAAGTGGACGACTACACAAGTAAATATCAGAATACAGATATCTATGAACATCAAAGGCACTGAGATTAACATCCCAGAAGCAAACACGTCACTATCTCTCACTATGAAATTATCAGAGACAGGAGAAATCGTTGGTAAAGAATCTGTCAAGACCGCTGCCGGGACATTTGAAGATTGTTTAAAAATCGAATATCGAACAAAAACGACAGCATCAAAGAATGCTGTTTCAGACATTAAACAAGAACTGACAGATGAGGAATCTAAAGACAAAATCACAACAGTGTGGTTAGCACCCAATGTCGGAATCGTTCAACTCAACACTACTATAGAGAATACTGAAGAAGTTGAAACAATAGAATTGAAAAGCTATAAGATTGAGTCACCCGAAACTGTTAACCTTGGCAATTAATCCAATTTTCAAACACTATCCATGTATAACAGATTACCTTTCCTGATTGCAGTCTTATTAATCCTATTTACCACAAACGTAATGTCTGGTAAGGAGAAAGGACATCAATTTTTTCCAAGTTCTTCAGACAATGTTTGGATATATCAGGACCAAGACGGAAACGAATACACACGACTTGCAGCTGCGAGCACGTTAGATGATGGCAAAATGTATGCAAGTTTCAAAGTTAAGCCAGCGTTAAAGGAGAGTAAAGATTTTACCCGTTTCTTACACCCAACGGATTGTCATTATGAAGAAGCCGGTGTATTTCTTCATGTAGGTGAGAAGTTAAGAGAAGCAATTAAAGCACGTCTCACCGATGAGATGGAGTTATTCTCAAAACTCTCAGTTGATTCACTAAAGAAAAACTTTCCACCTGACAATAGTATAAAAGTTGATCTTGCATATCAAATAAAAGTAGACACGGATGAACACCTGAAACTCCTTAATCATCAACTTGACATTGATAGGGAGTGGAAAGCAATAGAGATAAATGCCAAAATAACGATGAAGTTTAACATAGAAGGCTTAGACATCTTCCCTGATGCTGAAGACCTACCAACTACAATCCTTGATTTTGCAATAGTTGAGAAAGCAAAAGTACTGGGTACCGAATCAATCGAAACACCCGCAGGTACCTTTGATGCGTGCTTGAAAATAGTCTACAGAACCGAAACAGAGATGACTGAAACCCGTCCAATTGCATCTGCTGACGTTCCGGGTGAATCTGTTACGACAATATGGTATGCACCTCAGGTAGGGATAGTAAAGATCCGTAGTGAAACCGAGAAAATATTTCTGCATGCGCTTTCAGAAAGAGATCTTGTTAAAAAACATGCTTTAAAGGAAGAAGCAGCAGAAATCACAAAACCATCAGTTAAGACAATCCAGCTAAAACAGTATAAAATTCGCAATTTACCATAAATGGAGAAAAAATATGAGAAAAAAAATCTTGACATCTCTTACCTTAATTTTGTTCTTTACCATATTTGCGCCCTTGATACGTAGTGAAGAAGCAGTAAATTACTTTCCATCAACTATAGGTAGTTATTGGGTCTACGAAGACAAAGATGGGAATGCATTAAAACGGACTGTGATAGAAGGAGAGGAAATTGCAGGCGAAATTTACAATGCATTCAACTATGAACCTGAATTGAAAGAATGGGAAAACTTTATTAAGTATATATGTCCTGAATTATTTAAAATTAATGACAAAGAAATAACTCTTTCTGTGAAGGAAGGTATTGAGAAAACTGTTAAAGCACAACTCAACAAGGAATTTGATTTTCTGTTTCAGGCTTTAGCACAAGATGGATTAAATGTTGACGATGCACCTACGTTTGACATTTCTGTAGAAGCTGAAGACAATATATTACTTTTGATAAAACCGACTGTGGTTAACGAAGAATGGGATGTTACAGAAATAACTGTTAACATTGTAGGCACACAAAATGGCGAAGTACAAGGAACAATAGATTACACTATTGTTGAAACCGGGATTATACTGGGAACTGAAACAGTTGAAACTACTGCTGGAACGTTCGAAAACTGCTTGAAAGTTCAATATCAGACTGAGACAATGATTACTGAAGAAAGTGATATGAATCCACCTGGAGAAACAGTTACGACCGTATGGTTTGCACCAAATGTTGGTATCGTAAAGATACATGAAAAAAAAGGAAACCTGTTTTTGGATATGATACCTAAAGATGAAGATATACCTTTTGTTATACCTCCGCCAAAAGAAACTACATTGACATTAAAGAAGTATGAAATCAAAACTGTAGAACCTACCAATGAGAAGGTGGAGTAGTATTTTATCTTAAGAATGAACACAATCAAACGGAGAAGCTTATGTTTAGAGAAATTAGAACAACGCTTATTATCTTATTTGTACTACTATGCACTACTTCCGTAGTAGGTGACAATAAAGCAGTAAATTACTTTCCATCAACTATAGACAGTTATTGGGTCTACGAAGACCAAGATGGGAATGCATTAAAACGGACTGTGATAGAGGGAGAGGAGATTGCAGGCGAAATTTACAATGCCTTCAACTATGAACCTGAATTGAAAGATTGGAAAAACTTTATTAAGTATATCTG
Source organism: Candidatus Poribacteria bacterium (assembly GCA_965205065.1). Classification (GTDB taxonomy): domain Bacteria; phylum Poribacteria; class WGA-4E; order WGA-4E; family WGA-3G; genus MSPOR6. Next base: position 3,300,140 of record CBDBFT010000001.1, read on the forward strand.
TCCTGAATTATTCAAAATTAATGACAAAGAGATAACACTTTCTGTAAAGGAGGGTATAGAGAAAGCAGTTAAAGCACAACTCAACAAGGAATTGAATTTTATGTTTCAGGCTGCAGCACAAGATGGATTAAATGTTGACGATGCACCTACGTTTGACATTTCTGTAGAAGCTGAAGACCAAATATCACTTTTGATAAAACCGACTGTGACTAACGAAGAATGGGATGTTACAGAAATAAATGCAAAGATTGAGGTTACAGAAAATGGAGAAGTACTAGGAACATTAGATTACACTATTGTTGAAACTGGGATTATACTGGGAACTGAAACAGTTGAAACTACTGCTGGAACTTTTGAAAACTGTTTGAAAGTTCAATACCAGACAGAGACAACAGCTATATTTACCCCCGAAGAGAGTGATATGAATCCACCCGGAGAAACAGTTACGACCGTATGGTTTGCACCAAATGTTGGTATCGTAAAGATACATGAAAAAACAGGAAACCTGTTTTTAGATATGATACCTAAAGATGAAGGTTTCCCATTTGTTGTTATACCTCCGCCAAAAGAAACTACATTGACATTAAAGAAATTTGAAATCAAAACTGAAGAACCAACCAATGAGAAGGTCAAGTAGTATTTAATCTTAAGAATGAATACAATCAAACGGAGAAGCTTATGTTTAGAGGATTTAGAACAACGCTTATTATCTTATTTATAATACTATGCACTACTTCCGTAGTAGGTGATAATAAAGCAGTAAACTACTTTCCATCAACTATAGATAGTTATTGGGTCTACGAAGACCAAGATGGCAATGAGATTACGCGCACAGTGATTGAAGGAGAAGAGATCGCAGGTGAAATCTACCACGCCTTTAGTTACCAACCAGAAGTTGAAAAAGTTGAGGATTTTGAATATCATATCCATCCATCTCTCTTCACGATTGATGAGCATGGGATCAAGTTTCTTATGAGTGATAAGGTGGCAAAATCTTACCAAAAACGTCTTAAAAGTGAATTACAAGCTGCTATGGATGAAGAAGCAAGGGATATCCCCGCAGAGGTGAACATAAGACCGGATTTTGAAGTTAATGTTCAAGTCGATGCTCAAGACTTTTTTCTTATGTTACCTAATTCTGTCAAGGAAAATGATGAATGGGAGTCAATACGCATCAAACCTACGGTGAACATAAGGGTCGATTATCTCAGTAACAACCAGGAAGTAGATCCTGAATTAGCTGGACAAGCTGTTTATTCTTCAATGTATTTCACCATTATTGAAACTGGAAAAGTGTTGGGCACAGAATCCGTCGAAACACCATCGGGCAGTTTTGATGGGTGTCTTAAAATAGAGTACCGCACAAAAACTGTGTTACCATCTATCCAGATGATGGGCGCGCCATCTGCTGGAGAATCTGTTACGACGTTGTGGTTTGCTCCAAATGTCGGTATAGTAAAGTATCAAAAACAAGCAGAATTACCGATGCTTCGGAACTTTGAGAACGCTGAAACCACTACACAAGTGAAGACTCTTGAATTAAAGAAGTATGAAATTAAAACGAAAAAGGCAAATGCTGAATGAGCAGATTTCCTACCTATCGTCCAAGACGGATGCGAGCAAATGAAAACTTAAGACGACTGGTCCGAGAAACAGGTCTATTAATAGACGATCTCATTTACCCCATGTTTGTCGTTCATGGTCAGAACACGACAGCAGAGATTTCATCTATGCCGGGTTGTTATCAGTATTCTGTTGACAGACTCGTTGAAGCTGCAAAAGAATTAGCATCCCTTGGAATTCCAGGAACAATTCTGTTTGGCATACCTGAACACAAGGACAAACATGGCTCAGAAGCTTACGCTGATGACGGTATCATTCAACAAGCAGTTCGGGCAATAAAGGATGCAGTCCCAGACTTACTTGTAATTACAGATGTTTGCCTATGTGAATATACGAATCATGGGCACTGTGGTATAGTAGAAAAGGGAGAAGTGCTAAACGACCCTACGCTTGAACTCTTGGTTAAAGAGAGCATATCGCATGTTCGTGCTGGAGCAGATATGGTCGCACCATCGGATATGATGGATGGTCGGATTGGCGTAATTCGCAACGCATTAGACGATGAAGGATATAATAATATTCCGATAATGGCGTATTCAGCGAAGTATGCATCCGCATTTTATGGACCCTTTCGTGACGCTGCAGAATCTGCACCGCAATTTGGAGATCGCCGCACGTATCAGATGGACCCTCCGAATTCTCAAGAAGCGTTACGTGAAGTTGCATTAGATATTGACGAAGGTGCTGATATCGTTATGGTTAAACCTGCTCTGTCTTATCTGGATATTATCCATCAAGTAAAATCGGAGTTTCAGATGCCTGTTGCAGCATATAACGTCAGTGGTGAATACTCAATGATAAAAGCTGCAGCTCAGAAGGGTTGGATTGACGAAGAACGCGTGGCACTTGAGGTATTAACAAGTATCAAACGTGCCGGTGCTGATATTATCCTAACCTATTTCGCTAAGTCCGCCGCAGAATGGTTGGATCATTAGTATATATACAATCCCGTTGTTTTTTCCGTATTCCTATGCTATACTATGCATTCATTATGAGACAACACATTCAAGATGATAAGGAGTTCGAGATAATGGCACAGACAACGGCTGAGTTTCTCAAAGAAGAAGGTAAAGTGGAAGGTAAACAGGACGCGGTCCTCAAACTCCTACAGATCCGATTTCAAAACATTCCAGAAACGCTCTCAAGTGAAATCAGGAATATCCAGGACATATTCCACCTTGATACGATCTTAGAGCAAGCGATAAAAGCACAAAGTTTAGAGGAAATAGATCCGCAATCCTCATAAGCGAAACAAGTAGGTATTTATGAAGAACTTATGTGATAGCATGTAACGGATACATTTGATAAACAGAACAAAGAATATTGGAGGAACGAATTGCAGAGTAACAAATCTTTATCAGCGTGGAATGAATCACAACAGTATATTCCGGGTGGTGTAAACAGTCCAGTCCGTAATTTTAGTAAGGTTGCCAGCAAGAAGGAATGGCACCCACGTTTCATTGACCGGGGTCAAGGTTCTAAGATTTACGATATTGATGGAAATGAGTACATAGATTATGTTGCGTCTTGGGGTCCTTTAGTATTGGGCCATGCACATCCTGATGTTGTTGCAGCAATCAGTGCAGCTGCATCACGTGGCACAAGTTTCGGGGCACCTACAACCTTAGAAACCGAACTTGCAGAAATAATCGTAAATGCAGTACCTTCAATTGAAAAAGTAAGACTTGTAAACTCTGGTACTGAAGCGACGATGAGTGCTATACGCGTCGCACGCGGGTATACAGGACGAGATAAAATAGTCAAAATTGATGGGGGCTATCACGGGCATGTCGACTATCTGCTCGCAAAAGCGGGCTCTGGTGTAGCGACATTCGGGTTATCTGATAGCGGGGGTGTTCCAGAAGATTTTGCAAGAAACACGCTTACCATCCCTTTTAATGATCCCGATGCATTAAGAACAACCGTAGAAGCAAATCAAGACGAGATCGCTTGTCTGATACTGGAACCCATCATGGGAAACATGGGAATCATACCACCACAGGAGGGATACCTCAATGAAATCAGAGAAATTACGCAAGAAAACGGTATCGTACTTATCTTTGACGAGGTCATAACCGGTTTTAGGGTAGCGTATGGTGGTGCTCAGACCTACTATCATGTCATACCAGATATGACATGCTTAGGAAAAATCATCGGTGGAGGTCTACCCGTTGGTGCTTACGGTGGGAAACACGAGATAATGAAATCTGTTGCACCTGAAGGGGATGTCTATCAAGCTGGAACTTTATCGGGCAATCCGTTAGCTGTCACTGCTGGAATCACGACTTTGATGAACTTAGCAGAACAAGGTGTATATGAGAAACTTGAGGAAAAGGCATCGGCACTTGCAGAAGGACTTGCTTCTGCGACAAAAAAATATAATATTGATACTTGGCATAGTCGTGTTGGTTCAATGTTAATGCTGTATTTTACACCTGAGACTGTAACGAACGCAGATGGAGCAAGAACCGCCGATACCGATCGATTCCGAAAATACTTCTGGGGAATGCTTGAAAAGGGAATATATATTGCACCCTCACAATTTGAAGCGGGTTTTGTCTCTTTAGTTCATACAGATGAGGATATCAACGCTACTGTCAATGCTGCAAGCGAAGTTCTGTCAAAACTTCAAAACAATTAGTAAAAGGGAATGAATGACAAGTTTCAATCAGATAATTGACGTAATCGCAGACGATCTCCAGGCAGTTGAGAAAATACTAACAGAGAATACTGCAAGCGAATACAGTTTTGTTGACATGGCAGTTCAGCATGTCGTTGAAGGTGGGGGGAAAAGACTACGTCCAATTCTTGTTCTGCTCTCTGCAGATGCCAGTGGATATAAAGGTCATGATGCTCATCTGCTCGCAGCAGTTGTTGAACTGATTCACGTTGCTTCTCTCGTTCATGACGATGTACTGGATGAGGCAGCAATAAGACGTGGACGGGAAACACTACAGACAAAATGGGGAAATAAAGTCGCTGTACTTGTTGGAGATTACCTACATGCCCGGGTGCTCTCTATGCTTGTATCTCGCCTTGCAGATGATCCGGCAATGGAGATTCTTGCGGATACAACACAAGCTATGTGTGAGGGAGAAGTCATTCATGCATACAGAAGCGGGGATTTTGATATCTCTGAATCGGAATACCTCAAAATCATTCATTTCAAAACGGGAAAGTTGATCGCTGCATCATGCACTCTCGGAGCCATACTCGGACAGAACAGACATAAGCATATTAACGCATTCACATCTTATGGACAGCAGATCGGCACAGCGTTTCAAATTGTTGATGACCTCCTCGATTTTGTTTCAGACACAGAAAAACTCGGAAAAAACGCTTTCGGTGATCTTCGCGAAGGAAAACTGACATATCCTATCATACACGCACGAAAAATGTGTGATGAAAATGAGAAACAGGAACTCGAAACAGTGCTAAATCCTGATACTGAAGCCTTCAACAATGGGGAAGCTATCGCTTACGTTGAGACACTATTTCAGAAGTACAGTGTTGAATTACACTGTTTGGATGTTGCTCAAAAATATGCAGACTGTGCAAAGAATGCACTCATAAAAGTACCAGACTCGGAAGCCAAGAATGCACTAAATGACCTTGCAGATTATGTTGTGTCACGTGATTCATAAACCTCTGGTATTGTCCCTATAATTTATCTGATGGGAATACCCATGTTCTATCCAGTCCATCTAAATCTTCAGAATAGAAAATGCCTTGTCGTCGGGGGAGGCACTGTTGCCGAACGTAAAGTGGTCACGATGCTCATCAGTGGCGGAGTCCCTACAGTCATCAGTCCAGAATCAACTGAATTATTAGATTTCCTCGCGGAAAATGGAACAATACGACTCATAAGACGCGACTATAAAAACGGTGACACCGACGGTTATTTCCTTGTGTGTGCAGCAACCGACACGACAAGCATAAATACCAGAGTATATCAAGAGGCATATATAAAGAACAGAATTGCCTTAGTAAATGTTGTAGATGTGATACCACAGTGCACATTTGCCGCGGCATCAGTTATCACCGATGGACAGATCGTAATCAGTATTTCTACAAGTGGTAAAAGTCCTGCAACAAGTCGCAGAATTCGTGAGTATTTTGAAGAGAGATTAAAAGTCGAATCACTCTATACACTCGGTTATGACGATGAACATGGTAAAGGAAAACCGGTTCCAATTGAAAACCAGAGACTACCCTATCCTGTTTATCTCCTCTTGCAAAATCGAAATTGTGTCGTTATAAACAGTGAAAACACAACAGAAATCGAACAGCGAATTCACCTATTGCAACGTTGTGGGGCAAATGTCAAGTGTCAAAATACGAACAGTGTGTATCCAGAAGAACTTGAAGATGCTTTTTTGGTAATCTCAGAAGATCATACTACAATTGACAAAATAAGTAAGAATATCGGTAGTTATATCTTTGAATGTCTTGACAAACCAGCTGCTGGAACACACGTCACACCAAAACTGGTAATAGATGACAATCTTATAATTAGTATCTCAGCAAGAACACCTGAAGGATTAAAAACAGCGGAACGTCTCCATAAGAGACTAATACCTCAGTTTGAAAACAGAGGTTACGGGAAATTCATAGACTTTCTCGGAACACTTCGTGCGAAAGTATTAAGTACACTCTCTACATCCAAAGAACGCGCAGACTATTTTGAAAATATTATAGACTATGTAGGAATTAATGGCTCTTATGTAGACACTTTTCCTGCTAAAGCAGATATCAAAAATAGACCAACCGTTACGTGTTGTCTTAGACTAAATCATACTGATTGTACTACCGAATGTCTTTTTAATTGGATCCTTCAAGGTGAGTTGACTAAAGCTTATGAACTTTCAAAAAGTCTTCTAAACAGATAACAACCGATGCAGACATTACTATTTTAAAAACGCATGCATATCCATTTAATCTTCCTCATAACCGTTTTAGTCTATTTTGCAGCAAGTATCTTCCACGTACTTTACCTTGCCGTCAGTGAACAATTCGAAGTGAAAACACTGCGTAAGACAATATCACATATTGCATTCATAGGGACAATTCTGGGTTTTATACTATTAACACTTTTCATAACATTGTGGTGGTCTCGAAGAGGTCATTTTCCTATGAGACACTGGACAGACTCCACATCATTCTTTGCATGGGCAATTACCTTAATATATCTGATCATTGTAAATCTAACAAAACTTCGAGCGATAGGCAGCTTGGTCATACCGCTTACATTTATAATTATATTCATCTCTTACATTTTCTCACGAGATACATCTGCCTTACCAGCAAATTTAGAAACATACTGGTTAATTCCCCATGTCACTCTAATCCTACTTGCATATTCGGCATTTATCACAGCATTCGGTTTCGGGTTACTCTATCTGATGGCAGAGAAGAAAATCCGTCAAAAAACACATACAGTATATGACAACTTCCTTCCCTCGTTAGGTGCTTCTGACGAAATCGGTTTCCGTTGCACTTTGCTTGGTATAGTGTTCTTAACTGTTGGTGTAGGGATTGGCGCGCTCTGGACACAATACATAAAAGGTGTTTCATGGCAATGGCTTGATGCTAAAGTCTTCTTCACGCTTGTTACATGGATCATCTATGTTGTGCAAATCTGCATACGTCAACTATGGGGATGGAGAGGACGAAAAGCAGCATACTCTACAATCATCGGATTCATTGCAGTACTATCTACTTATGTTGGTGTTGAGGTGTTTTTTGATAGCGCACACACTTTTCGTTAGTAGTTATGGTGGGACACATTGATAAAGGATATAACCGAGACCTTCTGCTCGGAAAACCAATAGAAAGGATGAACAATGGAACAATCACCGAATATACTTTTTCTTCTAACTGATCAACAAAGATACGATTCACTGGGTTGCAACGGTGCACCCATCTGCCGAACACCTGCACTGGACAGCATCGCAGAAACAGGTATGCGTTTCACAAAAGCATACACGCCTATTGCACTCTGCTCACCTGCCCGCGGTTCCCTACTAACCGGACTATATCCACACAATCACGGTCAGCTTTCCAACATGGGGAATTTCAATGGCGTCTTCAGCGATCAGATACTTGATAAACCCGCCTATCCGCAACTACTGAAATCGGTGGGGTATAATGTCGCGAATGTCGGAAAATGGCATCTCGCTAAACAAGGCGATACAGAGTTCTGGGGGTATGACAAGTGGCATCCTTACAGTGAATGGCATCAATGGTTAAGAGACGATGATATTGATTTCCGCATTGACCGTGATGCTGTTCAACCTTATGAATGGGGTGGAGACGCGCCATTCTATGGTAAACTGCCACTACCTGTTGAGCAGACAATGGAAGCATGGACAGCAGACAAAACGATTGAATTATTAGAAGGATATAAAGACGCTGACCAACCCTTTATGATCGCTGCCAATTTCTTTGGACCTCACTTCCCGTATGCTGTTCCTGAACCTTACGACACAATGTATGATCCAGATTCGGTTGAGCGATGGGGCAATTTCGATGAACTCTTCATTAACAAACCGCTAATCCAGCAAAAAGAACTGCTAAGGTGGAATGCAAGTCATCTCACATGGACAGATTGGCAGAAAGTCATCGCCGCATACTGGGGATTCTGTACGTTCATTGATGACCAAATCCAAAGAATATTAAATTGTCTTGAAGAGAATGGAATGAATGAAAACACAATAGTGATTTTTTCAACAGATCATGGAGATATGCTTGGAAGTCATAGATTATTCAATAAAGGCTTTCACATGTATGAAGAAACGCATCACATTCCACTTTTAATACGATGGCACGGGGTAACTTCACCTGGAGCAACATGCGATGAATTCGTAAATCTTGTTGATCTTATGCCAACATTCTTGGAAATTGGGAATGCAGAAACGCCAGGAAACTTAGATGGTAGGTCTATTGTACCACTACTTAAAGGAGAAACAGTGGATGATTGGTACGATGATGTGTTCGCAGAATTTCACGGATATGAACCCACACTCGCTACCGTGAGAATGGTGCGAACGGATTCTTGGAAGTATGTCTACAATCCCTACAGTGAGGACGAACTCTACGATATGCAAAGTGATCCTCATGAACTTCACAATCTCGCAACACATCTTGGATTCAAACACATACTGCGACGTATGAAAGACCGAATGGTTAAGCGATTACAAGAAACAAGGGACAATATCGTGAATGAAGGCGGATGGCAAAGTAATTCCTTTGATCTGCTCATATCGGATAGAGAACGGTAAATCCAATAGTGCGTCTTTGTAGCACATTCTGTTAGATTGTGCGTCTTTGTAGCACATTCTGTTAGATTGTGCGTCTTTGTAGCACATTCTGTTAGATTGTGCCCCACTTCCATAAAAATATTTCACGCACTCATGATTAATTACATTGACACCTTACCTCCGATATGTTATCATTTACAGTATATTCTTGATGCATCACAGTCTATGCGACTGTAGACTTGAACACCATTATACGATTCATATTAACTTGAAGAAACTACGAGGAACATCGATTGGCAGAACGAAAAGCATCTAATCTAACATGGCATGAAACAACTGTAACAAAACAGGATAGAGAAACACTACTCAACCAGAAAGGTTGTGTTGTCTGGTTTACCGGACTCTCAGGTTCAGGGAAGTCAACTTTAGCAAATGCAGTGGCACACCAATTACATGAAAGAAGTCATCATACTTACGTTTTAGATGGTGATAATGTCAGGCACGGATTGAATAAAAACTTAGGTTTTTCACCCGAAGATAGAGAAGAAAACATCCGACGCGTCGGTGAAGTCGCTAAATTATTCGTTGATGCTGGCACAATCGTCATGACAGCCTTTATCTCACCCTACAGAGAAGATAGAGACCAAGCAAGAGAACTCATTGAGGAAAATAGATTTGTAGAAGTATTTGTTGAATGTCCGCTTAATATATGTGAAGAACGTGACCCAAAAGGACTATACAAGAAAGCACGCACAGGAGAGATAAAGGAATTTACTGGAATCAGTGCCCCCTATGAAGAACCAAACAGACCTGAAGTAGTTGTAAATACTTCTGAACTCAGTGTGATTGAGTCAGCAATGTTGGTCACTGTTTTTCTTGAAAAGGCAGGTTTAGTTCCAGTTGTCAAGTAATATACTCTGGATTCTACAATTGACTTTACATCTAAGTTGTAGGAGGGAACTCCGATTCCCGACTGATTTTACATCTAAGTTGTAGGAGGGAACTCCGATTCCCGACTGATTTTACATCTAAGTTGTAGGAGGGAACTCCGATTCCCGACTGATTTTACATCTAAGTTGTAGGAGGGAACTCCGATTCCCGATTGACTTTACTGTAGGAGGGAACTCCGATTCCCGACTGATTTTACATCTAAGTTGTAGGAGGGAACTCCGATTCCCGACTGACGTATTATGAAACTAATTCAATTTCATATCCCTAACTTAGGTAAGCGAGTAGGGATAATTACACGGGAGAACGTAGTTATTGATGTCACCAGTGATGAATCTCCTGGTGTTTTAGAAATTCTTCAACTTGCTAAGAGTGAAAGAGTGTCCCTGGGCGTACTATTGGCGGACATCCAAGAAAAAGTTTCTGCTCCAGCACCTATGCGATTCACTGCATTCCAAGATGCTGATACCGTAGCTGAAAATGATGGTGGGCTGACTATAGAAAGATTGGACATTCCACCTAATGAACAGCTGCCACATCTGATGATTCCAATTGATACACCAGAAGTATGGGGATGTGGTGTTACCTATAAACGTAGTGCTGATATGCGGGATGACGATAGTGAACAAGATATATATGCACGCGTATATCACGCTGACAGACCAGAGATTTTTTTCAAAGCGACATTACCGCGTTGCGTTGGACCTAACGGACATATCGGAATACGCAGCGACTCTGTTCTTACTGCTGCCGAACCAGAACTTGCATACATTCTAAGTGATACAGGTGAAATCTTGGGTTACACATTATGCAATGACGTATCCGCATGGGACATAGAACGTGATAATCCGCTCTATCTACCACAATCAAAGATATATAACGGGTGTTGTGCATTAGGTCCAATGTTCATAACGCCTTCTGAAGTTGATGACCCTTACAATTTACATATTACATGTACTATCCTACGTGGAGACGAAGAGATCTTCACCGGAGATGTAAACACATCACAGATCAATTGGAAGTTTGAACAACTCACTGAATACCTAATGCGAGATAATCCTATTCCATTCGGTACTGTAGTTTCCACTGGAACTGGAATCATTGTACCCAACGAACTTCCACTTATTTCGGGGGATGTAGTAAAAATAGAGGTTGATGGTTTCGGCACACTATCAAATCCAGTGAAAAAACTGGGAGAGGTGATGAATGCGTGCCAGTGAAATGTGTTACAGTGAGAATTATGTTGGTAGGCACAAATCAGAATTAGACACACCTGCATTGTTAATTGATTTGGATGTTTTTGAACAGAATATCCAGAAAATGGCAGACTATTTCTCCACTGTCAACGCGGAACTAAGACCACACCTAAAGACACATAAATCACCCATAATCGCACAACAACAGATTGATGCAGGAGCAATCGGTATCACATGTGCTAAATTAGGAGAGGCAGAAACAGTCATTGATAACGGCATACGAGATGTTCTCATCGCAAATCAGATTGTCGGCAGACAGAAGATAGAACGACTCACCAACATTGCAGTTAACTCGGATGTTATGGTCGCTGTTGACAATACTCAGAATGTACAGGACATATCAGATGCAGCTACCACAAACAGTGTTAAAATCAGAATATTGGTTGAAGTCAACATCGGCATGGATCGTTGTGGCGTTGAACCCGGGAAAGCTGCCTACGACTTAGCACAACAGGTAATTCAGAGACCAAACCTAATTTTTGAAGGGCTGATGGGATATGAAGGACATACAGTAGCAAAACCTAACCGAGATGAACGTGAAAAAACGACACAGGCAGCGATGCAACGTTTAATTGAAACCAAAGACTATCTCAACAGAAATGGGATAGAAGTCTCTATTATGAGTGGCGGTGGAACAGGAACCTTTGACATTACAGGAAGTATGCCTGACATGACTGAAATCCAAGCAGGTTCTTATGTGTTTATGGATTCTACTTATCACAGTGTTGAAGGGGTTGGAGAAAAATTCGGTTGTGCATTGTCAGTCATGGCAACTGTCGTAAGTCGTCCTGAAAAAAACCGTGTTGTTGTCGACACGGGTTTGAAAGTGTTAGCAAAAGAATTTGGCATACCACAACCCATCAACGTTACAGGACTTGAAATGACAGGACTATCTGAAGAACACGGTAAGATGCACGTAACGGATGACAACGTAACCTTGCAACCTGGGGATAGAGTGGAAATCCTTCCTACACATTGCTGCACAACTGTAAATCTGCACGACAGATACTATTGTACCAGAAATGATATTGTTGAATCTGTTTGGGAAATAAGTGCAAGAGGAAAATCTCAATAGAAATCACAACATAAACTTAAAAGTAGTAGGCACACTCCGTGTGCCGTCTCTTAGAGGTAGTAGGCACACTCCGTGTGCCGTCTCTTAGAGGTAGTAGGCACACTCCGTGTGCCGTAACATAAATGGGAGAACAATCAGTGAAACAACAAATACTCAGTTTAATAAAGAATCGATATTCACGTATGATATTAATAGTATCACTACTTGTGGTTTGTGCTGTCCTTGGTCAACAATCGAACAATACTGCATATATAGCAAAACGATACACCGTTGCTCAAATCGTTAAAGAGAGTAGTAATATCGTCTTTGGCACAATTTCGGAAGTGAACAACGGTCGTAAAACTGCTGATATTAAGGTAGAAAAAAACGTTAAAGGTCGTAGTGAGTTTGATGTCATCAAAATTCGTTATGATGTATATAAAGGTGAAGCAGATCATCGAGCAGAATTAGCACGATTTCTAAAGCAGAAAGAACGGATTATAGTCTGTTACCTTCAAGAAGGTGGACGAATTGACGCTTTAGCACATACAAGAGGAAAATGGTTTCAACTCCAACTAACAAAGGATAGGGAAAGAGGATGGGGTAGATGGAGATTCACGCATTTTGAGAAATATCTCAATCAAGATAAAGTTTCAAAAAGAGATTCTACATCCCAATTCATGAAAGAACTGGAGAATATGCTGGGTGATAGTGCCATTCAACTCCTCCTTTTAAACACGGATGACTACCAAGATGAAATCTCAATAATCACCGAATTCAACAAAGTGAGTAACCGATGGATTGCATTTAATCCATCAGAAGATCGCAACTTACCTGACATAAACAGATCTGACATCCTATGGATCGGATTTCGTTCCATCGGAAAAAACGGTCGGTATAGACTTAATAGTAATCAAGAAAAACGGATCAGAGATTTTGTCAAGAACGGAGGAGTTGTCATCGTCTCTGGACAAGATAGCGATCCTGATAGACCTTGCGGAACAGGATGGCTGCCACATCCACTAAAAGGTGTTGAAAGTGATCACCGAAACGATTTCAAACCAACTTCTAAAGCAGGAAATCTCTTCAAAGCACCACACAAAATTAGTTCCGGACAACTCTCCCTTGACGATTCCTGGGACGGATGGAACGACAAATTTGAAGTCATGGCTACATCCAATAACGGTAAACAGATCGCTATTGCAAAATTAAAGCACGGAAAAGGAATGTATCTCATTACAAGTCTACACAACCGTACAAAAGAACATGTATCCAAGAACCGACGCATGCTGGAAAACATTTTGCACTTTGCTGTAGACTTCTTGGAAAAAACTAAATAGCGCAGGAGTATTAACTGATGAAAAAAATCTTGTGGGTTATTTCAATTAGTTTGACATCTATTCTCACCTGCTTCACGATCACTGCTGATGCGGTTATACCCCAATTACTTGGACCCTTGACAGCATTGATGAGTATAGTCCCGCAAATACTTGCATTTGTTGGTATTGCGATCATAACATCACTCGTTTTTGCACGGGATACAACGAAACTGGTCTTTTACAAAATTCGCACCCTTCTCTCATTAAAAAGCTTCTCATTGAAAAGGGTGATGACACTGCTCATCAGTCTGGTTGTTCTGATAGGAATCGCAGTCTTGACCTATCAGATAGTTGTACGCACTGTAAAAACTACTACGCCTACAGTTGTTAATAAAGGTGAGAACCGTGAGGACAACAAGCCAATCACTGGCACGCCATGGACAACTTTCAGATTCAATGCAAACCGGACAGGACACGCTGATACGTTACCTGGTCCACAAAACGAGAACATAGCATGGATATTTAAAGAGAAAGGATTGAAAACAGTCCAGTTTCTTTCATCTCCTGCTGTCGTTGGAAATCGTCTCTATATTGCTGCAGCCGTGGGCGCGGTCTTCTCTACAAGTGGTGCTACGTATTGTATTGATATAGATACACAGGACGTTATATGGCGGTATGACTCAGACATACCTATCTTTTCGTCCCCTGCAGTTGTAGCTGGTAGAGTTTATATAGGTGAAGGATTCCATCACGACGCTAACTGCTCGCTAAGATGTCTGGATGCCAAAACAGGAGACCCAATCTGGAGCTTTAAAACAGCAAGTCATGTAGAATCTACACCCTTCATTACACAAGGTAGACTTTATTTTACAGCAGGTGCAGATGGGGTGTACTGTTTAGATGCACTTGCCGGTGAAGAAATTTGGCATTATCCGGCAGTTCACGCTGACATGGCACCATTAGTCAAGGATGGTAAAGTCTTCTTCGGTACAGGATATGATGGTTACCTTATTATAGCCGCTGATGCGGAAACAGGTGATGAAATCTGGTCAAGACAGATGCCGTATCCAGTATGGGGAAGTCCGAGTGCTTATGAGGACATCGTGTTCTTCGGTTTAGGAAGGGGGAATTTCTCCGAAAGTGCACCTATTCCTAAAGGTAGAGCCGTCGCAGTGAATGCCAATACGGGAGATACAGTTTGGGAGTATGAAGTAGAAGATGCTATTATGTCCGCAATGGTAGTCTATGATGAAAATGTCATCTTTGGATCACGGGATGGCAATGTCTATTCACTTAATGCTAAAGAGGGTACAGAACATTGGAAGGAATATTTGGGTGGCGTAGTCGTATCATCACCAGCAGTCGCACAAGATACTGTTTACGCAGCAACAGCATCAGGCAAGATATTCTCTCTCTCCATCTTTGATGGCAGTATCAATTGGGAATATGATGCCGATGCAATAAAATACGGGTTAAAGTTCTATTCTTCTCCCGCAATCGTCAATGGAAATCTATATATAGGTTCAAGTGACCGATACATTTTCTGTTTAGGAGGCAGTAATACAATCCCCTCAGTTGAGGATCGATAGATACAAAATATGAAATAGGAATTTGTGTGTCTTGCACTCCAGCGGAGTGCTATGTCTATAGAAATAGGAATTTGTGTGTCTTGCACTCCAGCGGAGTGCTATGTCTATAGAAATAGGAATTTGTGTGTCTTGCACTCCAGCGGAGTGCTATGTCTATAGAAATAGGAATTTGTTGTCTTGCACTCCAGCGGAGTGCTATGTCTATAGAAATAGGAATTTATGTGTCTTGCACTCCAGCGGAGTGCTATGTCTATAGAAATAGGAATTTGTGTGTCTTGCACTCCAGCGGAGTGCTATGTCTATAGAAATAGGAATTTGTGTGTCTTGCACTCCAGCGGAGTGCTATGTCTATAGAATCAGATAGAAAAAATTAACCATATAATTTCATACAAGGAGTATAAAAATGAAAAGATTATTCATTGCAATTCCATTATCACTATTACTCATCAGCTTAACCGCAGATGCACAGTGGCGAAGCAAAACACATGATCAATACGACGCCTTGCAAGCTCCAGCAGAGATTAAGATTGATGGTGAACTTGATGATGATGAGGGATGGCAGGGTGCTATTGACACTGTCAAGGGAACAGACGGTAATATCTTCTGTGAAGTTGAATTTGCAGGTAATGATGGTAAAATCTATGTTTTTCGTGAATGGGGTGGTGGAAAATGGAATGGTCGAGATGACCATAGGACATGTTTCGCTATTTTCTGGGATTCTGATGCCATCTATCTTGGTCTCTTGGTAACTGACGATGAACATGAACACGCTGCTGGACAAGCATGGAATGGTGACGGAGCACAAATTGGCGTTGTCCCAAGTGGTAAGAGGGATGCAGGTGAGACCCTTTTTCTATATAATGCTGGTTTAGACAATAGTGCTACAAACGTTATTCTGGGTAACGAGAGAACGAACGGACAACCGGGGCTTGAAGTTGATGAAGATATTGCGATTGTTAGAAATGAAAGTGAGAAAGAAACCTATTATGAATTTAGGTTGACTCCTGAACATTTGGGTCTGAGTGGATCATTTAAAGTCGGATACGAGTTCGGACTCGCTATCTGTGTCAATGATGGTGATAAAAATGATCCTGGTCAAAAAGGTTGGAGTGGATGGTATACCGATTGCATTGTCAATGGACCAAAAACCAGTCAAGATACTGGATTGGTTGTTCTCACTGATAATACACTCGCTGTCGAAGCTTCAAATAAGTTGACGACAACATGGGGAAACCTAAAAAAATAACACTATCGAAATACGAAATTGATGGTGTAGTGGTATAACAACCACTATACCGGTTGTTTATGCACACTAAGTGCAATTATAATTAATCAACACGATTTAATTCAACAATTCTTTTTCCATTCTGAGTAATGGAGTATATATATGAGGTTTTTTAGATGAAAAAGCATGTATTGAGTATTGCTATAATGATAGCATCTGCTATGTTTATTACTATTAATTTTGCTGACGCACAGTGGCGCAGCGCAACACATGATGTCTACAACGCACCAACAGGTCTTGAAGTGACAATTGATGGAAAACTTGACGAATGGGCTGATGTAAAAAACTCAGTTAAAGGAACAGACGGTGAACCGTTCTGTGGAGTCGCATTTGAGAACATCGGCGCATTTCAGGAACACGGTGGCGGTACTTGGAGTGGGGCAGATGATCATACCACCTGTTTCATGATTGCTTGGAATGCTGATGCATTATATCTTGCGCTTGAAGTTACCGATGACGAGTTTGAGCACGGCGGTGGAAATCCATGGGAAGGTGATGGAGCACAAATCGCATTTGAACCAAGTGGTGAACGAGGTACAAAACTGCCGTTGTTTCTTTACAATGCTGCTTTGAACAATAGTGCCGATAGTATTATCACGAACCATTTGAACGAAAACACCCACGGTCAACCTGGTCTTGATGTTGCTGAAGATGTCGCTATTACTCGCGATGATGGTGCAAACAAAACATATTATGAAATCAGAATCACACCTGAAAACTTGGGGATTGCAGGCGGTTTCAGTGCAGGTGATGAACTCGGACTCGGCATCTGTGTCAACGATGGTGATTTAGCTTCAGGTCAAGGTGGACAGAAAGGCTGGAGTGGTTGGTATCCCCATGCTATCGTCTTTGGGAAAAATTCCGAGCAAACTGGTCTCGTAGTTCTTAGCGGCAGTCCCGTAACACCTGTTGAACCCAATGGTAAATTAACGACTACCTGGGGAACTATGAAGTCTTCACGGTAGATTAGTTTAGTTAAAGCTGTATCAAAGAAATAACCTCCATCTCTGGAGGTTATTTCTTTAGATATGTAATTAGTGATCATGATGGTCAGTCTTGTTATAGTGCAATCTAAGCAGATCAGCACCAAAATCATCCGCAATATGTCGCCATACCGAATGAATGTGATTCGCACTGTTTTGCGTATTATCATATTCAACAAAGAAGAATGGACTATGCAGTCTGTAGTAATGCGGCATACCGCGTTCTTCACCACCCGCCCACGCAAAGTGAATATCATTTAGACTACTTTCACGCAGTTTCCGACGCTCAATCTCTGCAACCTCATCAGGTAACCTATCAATATATTCATGAATTAACTGTATCAGAAGTTCACGTTGATACGTTTGCATCGTTTCAAGTGCTAATCCCTCAACTGAATCAAACTCGACTTTAGGTGCATTGCGTGTCAGAATATCAGGGGGTGCTTCAGGGTTAATCACTGCATGGGTCTTTTGGTAAGGTGTCAAACTTGCTAAGAGTTGTCTTGCCAAGTCTTCTTCAGCAAAAAGGACACGTAACCCTTTCTTCTCTCCCTGACGTACCTCTGCAGGATTCGATCCAAAGAAAAAAGGATTGGGAGAAATTAGTTCTCTATTGACGACGGTGAAGTTTAATGAGACATGATGTCCTTCCGCACGCCAACCCCATGCACCATTACCTGTCGGATCACCAAATACAGTAAAAAAGTAGTATTCCGGATTGCGCTCAAGTCTGCCCTCACCCTCATTTTTTTCAATCTCTCCAAGTATCGTCTCTAAATTAATTATCGCTCGTGCTTTTTCATAACCTCTTGCACTTAAACCACTTGCCATAAGCGCAAAAGCAAGTTCCTGCTGCTGACTGTTTAACTCTTTTAGCGACACACCTTGTCTTTCCCACATCTCAATAGGAATATAGTGCCAACGAAAACGCTCATTACCATCAAAAGGCTGGCATGCTTTTTCTCGTAAATCAGAAGGTAAACCATCCAATAAATTTGCCGCTGCAGTTGTCATACGGGCAGCCGTTTCTGATGCTGGAACAACAATTACCGATGACGCATTGTCTCTCTTCACATTTTCCATAAAAAAGTACCTCACATTCTGAGATCTAATCATTCATATATCATCATTTTAACGCATTTCTCTTCAAAAATCTACAAAAAATAAAAGAGACATAATCGCATCACAATATGCCTAATATCTAATATTTTTGTAAACAAAACAGATGTCATATACGTTAAAAACGATAAGTTGTTCAATACTGACACGAAAGTCTGGCAAATAACATGGACAAAATGATTGACGATGAAATGCTCGTAACGCAATTCAAATCAGGCATTCAGAAGGCTTTTGACGAGTTAATGAAACGATATGAACGGAGAATATTCAGTTATCTCCTACGTTCTGTCAGGAACTATGAAGATGCCGAAGA
Source organism: Candidatus Poribacteria bacterium (assembly GCA_965205065.1). Taxonomy (GTDB): domain Bacteria; phylum Poribacteria; class WGA-4E; order WGA-4E; family WGA-3G; genus MSPOR6. The sequence goes on from CBDBFT010000001.1 coordinate 3,318,888, forward strand.
ATTGACGCTTGAAGTCTTTTTCAAAGCGTATCGTGCATTAGGTTCATGGGAACCAAAAGCAAAATTCTCTACCTGGTTATATACTATTGCTTCAAATCTCTCAATTGATTACCACCGTGCTAAATCAAGACATCCTATCTTTACGTTTGAAGATGAAGATGTTATTGAAAAAAGATTAGTCGCAACTGACATCTCAAGTAATCCAGAAAAACAGATTGAAGATAAAGAACGGGGAGAAATCATACGAGCCGCAGTGGATGAACTCTCTGCAAAACAGAAGGAGGTCTTCATGCTAACACGGTATGAAGGTTTGCAGATTAAGGAAGTCGCTGATACACTCGGAATGGCTGAAGGAACTGTAAAAATACATCTACATCGCGCAATCAAAAAATTAAAGACGCTACTTCGACCTTTATGGGAAAATAATGAAATTTAACCAAAATATGTTAGGAGGTAAATTCATGACCAAATGTAAGATCTCTGAAGCACACGTTATAGATTATGTCATCGGCGAATTAGACGATACAGATGCAGCTGAATATAGGCAGCATCTGACAACATGCAACCATTGCATTCGTCAAGTTAACACTCTAAAACATGTGCTTCAATTGGTAGATACTGCTGAAGCAGACATTACACCGAATGCAATTGTCCCCACAGACCTTAATGCAAAACTATACAGACGTCTGGCTGAAAAACCGATCCAGAAACCCTCGGTTCAATCACGATTTACAGATGTCTTCTCAAGACTTGGATTGATTCTACAAATACAGAAACCGGCAGTCGTCGGTCTACTCGCTGTAGCTGCTATCGCTATAACCCTTCTCGTCGGCAATCCGTTTGAAAACGAACCGACTTTTGAGATTAATCAGACAGAATCAGCTGATGCGCGAATTGAACAGTACCACAATCAAGGGATACAACGCAGCATGGAGGACGTCATTCGAAATAAGCATCTACGACATTCAGATGAGTGGAATACTGTGAGTCAACTCAATCGTGTCAAAGATCAAGCAATAGGCACAGATTGGGCAGTCATTGCAAACAAACACCTAAAAGGTGTCAGTTCAAAACTGTAATCATCTAATTCTTAAAACTTTGATAAATCGACAGGTATCTCCGTGAAAAAAAATAGATACATTAGAAATTACTTTCTTTGGACTTCCTGTATATTTCTGCTGTTGTTCTCTGCTCTGTTTCAAGCAGCTGCGCAACAAGCTGCGCAACAGGAGAAAATTACCACCTTGGTTCAAGAGAAAAACTATTCTGAAGCTGCATCCGAATTAGAAAAACTCTTACAGGTAGCAAAAGGCATTGAAACGCGCAGCTGGTGTTATTATCAACTCGGAGAAATATATTACAATTATACACAACAATACCAGAAAGCACTTAATGCTTACAAAAATATACTTAAGTTGCAGAACAAGGGATTACCCATCGCTGAGATATATCTTGCATATATTAAAATCGGTGATGTATATACAAGGATGGGGGAACATGAAAAAGCAATTCAGAACCTTAATACACTGGTCAAGATGACAGACGAAACCAACTTTGTACACAAAATCAGCTCTCAAAAGATCCGAGAAATTCAGAAAGGTTTGCAAGATCTAATGATCCAAAAAGAGATCGTGCATGAGTATAAGAGAACATCACTTGAAGCAGTCGCACTATTTCAGATCGCAGAACTCTACAGGTCCCAATCGCAACTCAATCAACCTGAAATCGCAATTGATACATATCAAACCCTCATGAAAAATCATCCAAACCACAAAATGGCACCAGAAGCACAGTGGCGAATAGCACATATACGACACACAGTCCTACATCAAACAGAATTAGCAGTTGAGGCATACAAAAAAGTAGCAGATAATTATCCTACAAGTAACTTCGCTGCTGAGGCACTCTTCCATATAGCAAATATCCATCGGCAAGATGAGAACTTTGAACAAGCACTCACAGTTTACAGCACGATAAAAGAAAGATATCCAAACTTTTGGATTACACATGCACTATTCTATTGGTCCGGTGTATGCCATGAAAAACTCCAGAATTATTCCGATGCACGCAGAGCGTTTCAAGTATTCCTAAAAGTCTACCTGCCAACACTCGATCCCGTAGACCTCGGACAAATTGAAATGTATGATAAAACTGTCACCCAAGTCAGTCAACTCATACAAACAAAAATCAATACATTAACCAAGATAATTCCCAAACACGAATATGAGAAAATTGAAAAAGCAATCGAAAACAATCAATATCTAAAGGCACTCTCTTATGCCCGAAATCTAATTGTAATTGCACCAGATTCAGAATATGCAAAACGTATAGCATCACAACTTCGGTCATTAGAATATCATGCTGCAATTCAGAACCTAAAGATGAGAATTAATGATACGAGCTTTGATACAGCTAAAAAGACCAGCACACAACTACAAATCGCTACTATCTATGAACGCGAGTTGCATGATTACGCAAAAGCAGTGGACGCATACAAGACTGTTATAAAAGATAGTCCACGATCTGTTTACGCTGCAGAAGCACGATATCGTATCGGCATAATATCTGCTGACATACTCGCAAAACCGAATACTGCACTTCAAGCATTTAACGCGGTGATTAAACATCATCCAAATACACTTGAAGCTATGATGGCTACTTTCCATATCGCAGAAATATATGAGAAACTACAAAGATACGATGAAGCATTACAAGCATACCAAAAGACAAGTGCATACCCCGAACGTGAGTTATATCTTTCTGGCGGATATAAGGACAGCTTTGCTGATAGAGCACAATTTCGAATCGGAAGAGTTCATTTTGAAGACAAAAGGTTTGCTGAAGCACATTTCGCTTTTGAGGAATTCATCAAGAATCGACCAAATTCACCAAGATACGCAGCCGCACACGTCTTCTTAGCAGTCATGCACCAAGAAAATGGTGAGAACGATTTAGCACTGAATTACTATAGGATAGCAGAAAAACTCATAAGTAAATACGGAGTGCAAGCACAAACCGTCATTGATGAAGCTGGAAGTCTTGGATTTCAGAGTACTGATACTTTGATAAAATTTCTGCAAGATCGTCAGAAGCGGTTAAAAAACGAATAATACATGACGAATTAAGTAGACAAAAACAGTTTAGTCCTGTAAAATAGAAACCACTATTAATTATTTGATTCAATACTATGATATCATCAAGTATATCGTAACTTGGAGGAAAAGACGTTTGTCAGCTGAAGTTCTAAACGGTACTCGACTTGCACAGAAAATACGAAGTCAAATTCGAAAGAAACTTAAAGAACTCACTTTCACACCAGGACTCGCTGTCATCCAAGTAGGTAATGATCCCGCCTCTTCGCTATACATCAAACACAAGCAGAGAGACTGTGCAAAAGTACATATCCATTCTGAATTACATCACCTTCAAGAAGATACTTCACAGCAGACACTTATACATAAAATTGAAGAACTAAACTCTTGTCAAGGTATACATGCAATCTTAGTACAGATGCCATTACCCGAACACATCAACGCACAAGAAGTTGTTGATTCAATTGCACCACATAAGGACGCTGACGGTCTAACACCACTCAACTTGGGGAACCTATTTATAAATCACGAGTCAGTCACACCATGCACACCAACTGGGATTATTAAACTAATTGAATCGGCAGATGTGCTGATTCAAGGAAAACATGCAGTTTGTGTCGGCAGAAGTCAGCTCGTTGGAAAACCGGTAGGTATAATGCTGTTAAATCGCAATGCCACTGTTACTTACTGTCATTCAAAAACCAAAAACCTGGCAGCAGTCACAAAAGATGCAGATATACTCGTAGCAGCAGTTGGCAAACCCGAATTCATTACTGCGGATATGGTAAAGAAAAACGCTACTGTAATTGATGTCGGAATTAATAACGTTAACAATAGACTTGTCGGTGATGTGAAATTTGATGAAGTGAAAGAAATTGCTGGATATATTACACCAGTACCAGGAGGGGTCGGACCGCTAACCCGCGCTATGCTGTTAGAAAATACATTAAAATTAGCGATCAATTAGGTTTATACCATAATAATCAAATCTTATGAATAACAGGAGGACAATATGGCATTTCCAGGATTTGAGCTAAATGACAAAGTTATGTTAATCACTGGATCTGGTAAAGGCATTGGCAAAGGTATCGCAATCGCAGCTTCACAGATGGGGGCAAAGGTTATCCTCAACAGTCGCACACGTTCCGACTTAGATGAAGTTGCCGATGAGATACGAGCAGCCGAAGGTGAAGCAGAACCGATAGTTTTTGATGTGAGTGATATGGATTCAGTCGCTGAAGGAGCAAAGGCTGCTATTGATGTGTGGGGAAGAGTAGATATACTTGTCAACAATGCTGGCACAAATCGTCCAAAACCTGCATTAGAACTCACTGAAGAAGATTGGGATGCAATCTACGATCTAAATCTCAAAGGTCTTTTCTTTCTTACACAGACACTCGTTAAACCGATGATCGAACGAGAAAATGGTAAAATAATTAATATCTCCTCAACCATGGGATTAGTCGGGGGTCCACTCAGGACAGCATACTCAGGTAGCAAAGGAGGTGTCGTCCTACTAACCAAAGGTCTTGCAGTAGAATGGGCACCACACAACGTTACTGTAAATGCAGTTGCACCTGCATTTACACGAACACCACTCGCAAATGTGTTGTTACAAAGAAAAGAATTCTATGATGATGTCGTCAGTCGCATCCCAATGGGACGCGTCGGTGAGGTAGATGAAGTCGTCGGTGCTGTTCTCTTCTTAGCGTCTGATGCAGCAAACTGGATTACAGGTCAAACAATAGCCGTTGATGGAGGATGGGTTGCCTGGTAATCTAAAATAACCTAAAATCCATCTAACAACGAAAATATCAATTTAAAATTAGGAGAAAATTTATGAAACGTTTTTTTGTTTTAACAGGAATCGCAATTGCGGTCCTTTTACAATTTAGTTGTTCGACAGAACAAGATCAGGAAAATATCAATAATCCCACACTAAGTGGAGTAACAGAGGACATTAATGCAGCACCTTTAGTTGAGGAAGTTAATCTGGATAGCATGTATGAAGATGAAGTTCGCAGACTCGCAACAAAAACGCCAGTTCAACTCATAACAGCAATTGAAGGAACAGGTAAAGTTATCGTTGAGGCAGAATTCCGCAGAGTGAGACCTTCAGGATTCGGTTACCCATTATATGAGTGTGTGCTAACAGATGAAGCAGTTCAAGCAATGGGAGGACTCGCTCAAGGGATGTCAGGAAGTCCTGTAGGTCCACCAGGTAAAGTCTTCGGTGCCCTGGGTTATGGTGAAGAATGGGCAGCAGCACCACACCGTTTTTGGGTAACCCCAATCGATGCCATGGAGGCAACGCTTGGCCATAAAACATTTGGTGAATTCTTAAACCCACCCGCTGCACCAAGCAACGTTATAAACGCAACTTATACACAGGTCAAAACCCCAATAACTATCACTGGAATTGATAATAAAAGACTTGAAGAACTGGCTTCACACCTCAGTGGAACACGATTCGATTCTGTAGAATTCTATTCCAAAATTGGAGGTGCACCTGCTGCTCCACCCGCAAACGCATCCCCTAATCTTTCTGCTGGTGACATGATCGGAGTGGCAACAGTAACGGGAGATGTCGTTAATTCCGTAGGATTCGGAACAGTAACACAAGTCTACGGTGACAAATTCGTCGCATTTGGACATGACATGTTCCATGATGGACAATCATCATTACCTGTTTATAGAGCTGTTGTACACGGCATAGTGCCAAGCACAAAAATAGCATATAAATCATCAAGCTTCTATGGGAACCCTATCGGTACTATAACGAAAGACCTGAGACCTGGCATTGTTGGTGAACTTGGACCACCACCAGCTATGATCCCTGTTAATGTCATATATCAACCTATTAACAAGCCAGAACCTATTAGGAAACAACATAAGGTCGCTTATGGACAAGAATCATTTATCCCTATCGTAGCTTCAACTACATTAGATGCAATACGGATGGAAGTCAATTATGGAACAGTTGAGGGAAATGTTGTAATTAGTTTCAAAGAAACCGATAACGTCTATACAGCCTCTTTTAGAACAATTGCACCCGACCCGTATAAATCTGTATTAGCTAACGTAAAATCAATCGTTGAACCGTTTACAAATAAACTCATCAATGGTGCTGGAAGAGCAACTATAGATGAAGTTAATATCTCAATGATAGATATTCCACATATTCTTCACGCTGAGATTACAGACATTCATGTTGTTGGCGAAGTCAAACAAGGTGAAGTCGCAACATTTGTACTTGAAATGCTGCCACACTGGACCGCAGCCAGAGAAACGCGTTCAATGTATAGGGAAGTAAAACTTGAAATTCCAGAAAACTTCGTGGTGGGTCCCGCGCAACTCTCAATGTCTGCAGCTACCGAATTCGGCTTTAATCCATTTAGTTCACGATTCCCACCTTCACCAGCATCCTTAAATAGTTTTATTCAACAACTCAAAGATGCACAGTTTGACAAGGGTTTAGTTCTTGTAACACTTGCAACTGAAGAAGAACCTATGGAAGATGATCCTTCAATAGAAGAACTCCTTGAAGAATTCTTTGCACGGTTTTTCGATACTTTGTCTGAGAACTTACCATCATCAGAGGACGGAGAAGTTACGGATGAAAATAGTGAATTATCTCCTAACGACGAAGAACCGCCAACCGAAGATGTTGAATTGCCTGATGATGGTGAGATAGTTGTGGAAGAAGCTGAAATGATCATTAAGGAAGATATGATGGAAGACATCCCATCTGATACACCTATTACGGGTACAGCACTCATCGTACCACGGTTTATCATTACAGGTGATACAGAGGTAGAAGTAGAAGTACTTCCAGTTGATGTTGAATTGGACGCAGACGCGGAAGACGCAACGGAATAAATCCTTCTGCTAACACAAAAGGGGCAACAATCTGTTGCCCCTTATCTTCACTCACACTTAACAGGTTCTCTATCCATGTAACACTTCACGATATTGATGATCAGTTGAATATCCATGCGTGCTGATTCAAGCGGCGTGTAACATGCCTTATCAGTTGTAATACACTCGTGAAAATGCCGCAATTCCTGCACAAATGCGCTCACCCATTCAATCTTTGGCGTCTTGCTGTATGTCGTTCCATGCCTATCAATACCTTGGATTGTTACCTCAGATAGAATACCCCTTGAAAAACCGGTTGGATATGAAACCAAAACTCTCTTCTCGTCACCATAGACTTCCAAAGTCTCCTTAAAGTCCCACAGGTCAGGAAGGTCGACCCAAGTTGCAATGCAACGAGCACCGTTCGGAAACCCAAAAACAATACTCACACCTTGTCCTCCAGACCACACTTCAGCACTAATCACTTCACTGGGAGGACCTAACATCACTCTCAGACTGTATATGTCATGAATCATACTACCAGAAAGTAGAAAGAATGCACGTTGTGCTTCAGCGGATACTTCACCAATGGCATCAATACGCGCTGCAAGCCGCGCAGATTGTGTATGTGCAAGACTTTCTGCTGAAACATCATCAAATCTTTCAACATCAAACTGATTTAAATGCAATTGGTTATTCGGATGTAGATGGTTAATCTGCACAAAGCGATAACTCTCCATAGAATCCACTTCAGTTTTAGCAATTTGGAACGCTGGATCGTATACCTTCATATATCCTGCTTGTGCTATCTTATCGACTTTCTGTTGTGCAGCAATCATGCTATCAAGCTCTGGCAGTGAAAAGCAGACCGGTTTTTCAATAAATACGTGCTTTCCCGCATCAAACGCTGCGAGTGCAACATCCGTTTTCGGGTCTCCATGACACAACAGCACAGCCTCAACATCACAATCCAAGAGCTCAGTATAGTCAGTTACATATTTCGGCACATGAAATCTTCTTGCAGCAGCAGCCGCTGCACCTTCCGATATATCACACACGATGGAGACTTCAAATTCTCTGTGGAGATGATTTAGGTTCGGCAAATGTTGTACCTGAGCAACTGCACCACAACCGATGACTCCAATTCTTACGCGTTTCATCATGTCGCATCCTTCAATCAAATATCAGTAATTATCCACTATCATAGAAGTCATATTGAGTAAAATCTATAAATTCAATTAGGGGGATAACCCCTAATTTCTTATCTATATTATACCATATAAACCCATCAAACATTATAACAAACGTGAGTTTGATAAATGTAGCGCAAACTTTCCAGTTTGCGAAGATGTGCCACAAACTGAAAGAAAAATTATACTAATTTTCAATTTTTTCATTTTTTGCTTGCTTTTTTCTTAAAAACTTGGTATAATTTTAATTATAAGCCAGATGTATTATATAAAATGTATTGTCCTATAATAATTGACTTAATATGAATTAATTTGTGAGGTAATTGCGATAACACTGGATTTAAATGATTAAGTTGTCTTCTTAGTTTTCAGATTTGGATTTTTTCTTTTTGGGTGGGAACCATGAAACACCAACAAAAGAACCATTATTTTGTCCAAATAAACGCGCCAGATATCTATTGTGTGCGCGGCGCATGGGTTGGTGCTCCGCTTTATGGTTCTGTTTTAACATCGGTTTTTAGATCCCCCCCTGCCAACGTCACCGTTAAACAAAACAACACATTACGACAAAACAATTTTGAATGCTATGGTAGTTCTACCGTTGCTGTACCCGCACGTCCATTTTGGCTCGTTGTGGGTTTTTGTTATTACATTCGGATTTACATGATATGTGCCGGTTTTATTCGTATAGGATAAAAATGTCCAAAGTACTTTAGTATTTATAAGGAGAATCAAATGTTTACAAAAAAAATGTTGGTTAGTTTACTTCTATTTGTTGCTTTTATAGGACTGGTGTATGCAGAAGAACATGCGTCAGCCCCCGAACTCGTTCCTGCAGAAGAGTCTCCCTTTGCTTATCGAAAAGGGCCCGCGATTAGTCTGGGTGCTGGGTGGGCTTTCATGTACATTCGTGATGAAAATGTTTTGACGTCAATATAGGTGTGTGTCGGGGTGTAGTGGGCTTTCATGTACATTCGTGATGAAAAGGTATCAGGTCTGAGTGCTGATATAGAAGCGGCATACAGTCCCAGTGAAAATGGAATGTTGTACATAAACCTTAATAATGTACTGCCAAGTATAGGGATAGGTTATAGATATTTTATTCCACTTCCAAATAACCCAAGTTATAGTAACAAGTTGTTTAACTTCACAAATATCAGATGGGGAAAATATGAGGAGTTATCCTACACGAGTATCATTACAGGTTTCGGAACGCAGTGGGACCGCTGGAGCACAATTGAATTCTCTCTCGGTTATCACATATTATCGCGTAATAGTGCCTATCCTAATGCCTACTCGGTTTCTGTAATGGTCCGAGCTCTCCTTTGGTAACCTGGCTGTTTGCTGTCACTGTTGGCAGCGGACGTGCCTCATAATTTTTGAAAGGGAAAAATGGAAAATTTATTTTCGCGGTTGATTGTCCTTTGTGCAGTTCTAATTATCGGCATCACCGGTTGCGGTGGCGAAGATGAGGTCGTAGTGAAGGATTTCGAGGTGGATGAGGTTGTGGATGAGGTGGATGTCCCCACGGATGCTCTCCTCACAACATTCCGGGATAAAGGCCACACGACAGTCCATTGCATAGCCTTCAGTCCGGACGGTGTCACCCTCGCTGGGGGTGGCTATGATCTGCAAACTAACGAGCGATTGTGGTTATGGGATGTGGCTACTGGTACATTACGGTGGCGTGCCACCAGCGAGGGAGGACTCGATCAAGTCGGTAGCATAGCGTTCAGTCCCGATGGCAGCACACTGGCAAGTGGTAAAACTCACTTGTCCGATCCCCCTATAGTGCAGTTATGGGATGTCCCTACTGGCAAGCTGATAGCGAGTCCAGAACGAGAACGCGAATGGAGTGCTTATAGCCTGGCGTTCAGTCCTGATGGCAACACACTTGCCATTGGTGGCGATGACTGGTTTACCGATAACAAATTATGGTTATGGGATGTTACTACCGAAAAGGTTATTACAACACTCGTCGGCCATGAACACACAGTCGAAGGTGTTGCTTTCAGTCCTGATGGTGCAATACTCGCAAGTAACTCTGAAGATAAAGCTCTACTATGGAATGTTGCTACCGGTGCTCTCATCACTACACACAATTATGACAGAGGAACCAACCATAGTGGCCCCGTCGCCTTCAGTCCTGATGGCGTGATACTCGCAAGTTATAGTGATAAAAATGTTAATTTGTGGAATGTTGCTACCGATGTTCTCATTACCACACTCAATCATGAAGACAGAATTGACAGTTTAGCCTTCAGTCCTGACGGTGCAATAGTCGCAAGCTGTGGTGGTGAAAATGTTAACTTGTGGGATGTTGCTACCGGTGCCCTGATCACAACATTCAAGCATTCCAAATTTCTCTTTATTGGCTATACCTATGCCGAAGTCGATAGCGTCGCCTTCAGTCCCGACGGTGCCACGCTCGCAACAAGTGGATCGACTCCTATGGATATAGATGACGTAAGAGTGCGGTTGTGGGATGTCGCCGCCCTCACCGGGAAATGAGGGAATAAAAAGATTGTTCGGTCTGAACTACCAGACCCGACAAATAGTTGGCATCCCCGGTAAGTGAGTTTTTCAGGGTAAGATTGGCTTATCGGAGTTGTCAGCGTATCATTGAATAAGTTAACTACCCATAGATAAAACATTGGGTTTGTAATTTTAGGTTTCTCGCTTCATCGAATAAATGAATAGAGAACAATGAAGAAGGAAGAATACACTCATGAAATCAAGACTAATGTCACAACAAGTAATCCTCCGTTCGTTTTTGTGGTTAATTGTCCTTTGTGCAGTTCTCATTATCGGCATCACCGGTTGTGGGAACGATGATGAGGACGTTGATAATGAATGGGTCGGTGCTTGGAACTTCAAAAGTGTTGGTGATGTTGATTTTGTCTCTGGGCGCGAATCAGCTGCCGAACTCGGTATATCCGTTAAATATCTCTTGACGTTTAATAGCGATGGTACGTGGCAGTCAGAAGTCACAGCAGAAATCGGGGGAGCACCATTGACACATAGAGCAACAGGTACCTACTCCCTATCCGGTGCTAATTATACAATGTCCGGTACTGCTGACATTTTTTCAGTAGCGTGGGCGAAGAACGAAATCTCATTTGAGGAGGTAGGCCCTCTTGAAGACTCCGGTACGTGGGTTAGAAAAGGGGGTACCCTTACACTCACCAACGATGATGGGACTGTCATTGTCCTAAAAAAATAGTGAGGGTGCCCATCAACAAGCTATAAATTGAAAGGAGTTTTTTTGCGGCGCGGGTCAATAAAACCTTATGGTTGGGTGTTGGGTGTTTGAAGACAGTTTTGGGAACCGTCGTCGCTTATAGTTTACCACCCACACCACCAGTGCTTAGTCCAGTGCTAATTGATGGACTTGAAAGGGTCGGGAATCGGAGTTCCCTCCTAGCATAAACAACCCATCGGTAGGAGCGATCTCCGAATCGCGACCTACAATAATATGTTGACAAAGCACTAACTGAGCAACTCATCAGGAAATTCCCGGAATATGTTAACTTTTATACCCAAGCTTACATAGCAAAAGCGAAAAGTCTTCAGGGACGCAGTGCCCTGATAGGATGTGGAATTACTACCGGCGGGGTTGCCCTAACCTACGGTCTATTTTTCGGTTGTCTTGCAGGTGCCGCCGCCAGCGTTGATACCACTTCACCTTAATTTCAAATGCAACGGGTTTTCGGTTTTCACATCACTGTTTCAGACAAAACCCTATTTTAACCTATTATTACCACGGAACAGACAGCCCAAACCGTTTTGGTCCTAATCCATTGAAAGCAGATGAACCAACATAAGACGTTTTCCAAGTCTTTCATCTGCTTTCGAATCTATATAATGCAAATTGGGTAGGCGCGCTTTGGAAGCACGCCTACCAACAAAAACGTGCAAATCATGTGAGTGCTAAACACTTTACAAAGGAGAAATGTATTTATGAAAATGCAAGTTTCATTATTCAAAAAGTGTGCTTTTATTTTCACGATCATGTTGTTAACATTAGGTGCCCTGGGAAACCTGAGTTACGGTGAGACTGTTCGCTCACAGATATATTGGACAGATTTGGGAACGCTTAAAATCCAGCGTGCAAACTTGGATGGCACAAATATCCAAGACATCGTCACAGCAGCACCCGTTACTCCGTTAGGTGTCGCGTTAGATGTAAACGGTGGAAAAATGTACTGGGTAGACTGGTTCTTTACGGGTTCAATCCGACAGGCGAACTTAGATGGCACAAACGTCCAAGACATCATCACAGAGGGATTGGAAAATCCGTGGAATATTGCCTTAGACGTAGCTGGCGAAAAGATATATTGGGCAGACATTGTGACGGGTAAAATCCAGTGTGCGAACTTGGATGGTTCAAACATTCAAGACATCGTCACAGGTTTGGATAAACCCTGGGATATTGCGTTAGATGTTGCTGGCCAAAAGATATACTGGACAGACCGTGATGCGGATAAAATTCAGCGTGCGAACTTAGATGGCACAAACATCCAAGACATTATCATTACAGAGGGGTTGGAAAATCCGTGGAATATTGCCTTAGACGTAGCTGGCCAAAAGATATACTGGACATCCTCTGGTAAAATCCAGCGTGCAAACCTGGATGGTTCAAATGTTGAAGGTATCATCACAGAAGGACTGGATGAACCAAGAGATATTGCGTTAGATGTCGCGGGTGGCAAGATGTATTGGACGCATGCGGAATACAGTGCTGCCTTGGATGCATATACGAACGGTAAAGTCCAGCGTGCGAACTTAGACGGTTCAAACGTTGAAGACATTGTCACCGGATTAGAGAGACCAGCAGGGATCGCCCTCGGTTTCGACATTCCCTATCAGCCGCCTGCTCCAGATTCGGGGAATACATTGGCGACTGCGACCCCTCTTGCTTTAGATACGCCCTACACTGAAGCTATAGACTCTATTGATGATGTGGATTACTTCCGTATAGAAGTAGATCAATCGGGTGAACTGGTGGTCTACACAACGGGTGAACTGGATACAATGGGTGAGTTGCTAACGGGTGATGGCGCGCGCTTAGACGATGATGATGATGGGGGCGATGGCTCAAATTTCAGAATAGTCTACAGTGTGACCCCTGGGACATATTACGTCAAAGTCCGAGAGTTCTGGGGAAACACTGGAAATTATACTGTTCACGCGTCGTTTGAAACGGACCAATTTGCTTTGAATGTTAGGGATACGTTAGAGGCGGCGACCCTGCTCGCTTTAGACACGCCCTACACTGAAGCTATAGATTCTATTGATGATGTGGATTACTTCCGTATAGAAGTAGATCAATCGGGTGAACTGACGGTCTACACCACCGGTTATATGGATACAGGGGGTGAGTTGCTAACGGAGGATGGCACGCGCTTAGCCGATGATGATGATAGTGGTAGTAGCTTGAATTTCAGAATAGTCTACAGTGTGGATCCTGGGACATATTACGTCAAAGTCCAAGGGATATGGGGCTCCACTGGAAGTTATACTGTTCAAGCGTCTTTAGAAACGGGCAAAATTACCGCCCCGGATGAAACAGCTCCCGAAGTCATATCCAGTTATCCTGAAAACGGTGCTGCAGATGTTGATCCCGAAGACGTGTTTGAAGACGGTATTGAGGTTGTCTTCACCGAACCTGTATCCGGTGATCTGATGCTACTTGACGCTGATTATGATGATGTCGGCTGGGTATCTACAACTGATGGCGACACGATTACGCTCACGGGGATTGCCGGTTCAGAACTCGGAAACGAAACGGAGTACACCATCGGAGGTATCGTCTCTGACGCTGCCGGTAACGAAACTGAAGTGTACATAACCTTTACAACTTCTGCACTGGAAACAGCAGTGAATGCTGATGGACTTGTTGCTTATTGGGCATTCAACGAAGCGAGTGGTGCGACCGCGAGAGATGCAAGTGGCAACGGACACGATGGTACACTGCTGGGGTCACCGAAACGGACAGCAGGTCGCTTCGGGGGTGCCATTACGTTTGATGGTATAGACGATAAAGTAGTCGTGCCGTATCACCGCGCTCTGAATCCAGAAACTTTTAGTATCTGCTTTTGGGTGAATGTTGCACCGAGCAGTACTGGGTACCGCGCGCCGGTTTCTTGTCGAAATTATGAGAACGGCGGCACTTCTGGTTATAATTTTTATGTGCATCCTGATAATGTGTGGCAGCTTTGGATTGGGACTGGTGAACAGTGGAACTGGGTATCGAGTCCAGAGGAAGTGGGATTTGGTCAATGGGAACACATCACGGGTGTCTATACGGATGGTTTTTGGAATTTATATGTGAATGGTGAGTTATCAACACGTGCTTATGAATCCACGTTGAGGTTGAACGTCAATACGATGCAGGAGTTTCTCATCGGTGCGGGGGCAAATGAGATGGCAACGCATAACTTCTATTTCAAAGGCATGATTGACGAAGTGCGCGTCTATAATCGTGCATTAGACACAGCCGAAATTGCGCTCGTGATGGAAACGGGAGTTACCGAACTTCCCACGGGACCGAAAATAGAGGGACCCTGGTTATGGATGCTTGTGCCGACAAACAAAGCCGGAAACGAAGCTGCAGTCGGTCCAGATTATTTAGCAGAAGCGAGCGGTGGAACTGTTACAGAAACCGCAATCGCAACCGAAGGGGCACGCAGCGGCGATTTTGTTGGGAACCGAAGATGGACACCCGGTAGAATCTCACCGACCGGGAGGAATAACATCAACGATCTGATGAATGCTATCGGTCTTGCAACCGGTAATGTGGATTATCATGTGGCTTACGGGTCCATCGTTTTAGATGTGCCACACGAACAAGAAACGCTGATGTATGTCGGGAGTGATGATTCGGTCAAGGTCTGGCTCAACGGTGATTTAGTACATCATAATCCTGTTAATCGCGGGGCTGCCAGTTACCAAGACTCTTTTCCTGTCACTTTGAAAGAAGGTGAGAATATCTTGTTAGTTGCTGTTTATGAAGGTTGGGCAGAGTGGGCAGGATTTTTCGGGTTTAAAACAGGGACAGTTTATACACTGCTGCCACCAGTCATGTCCGAAGATGTTTCGGATGCAGGGGACACTATAGAGACAGCAACCGCTCTTGCGTTAGATACCCACTACACCGACACTATATTCTCCAGTGACGATGTAGACTACTACCGTATAGAGGTAGAGCAATCCGGTGAACTGACGGTCTACACTACCGGTGATCTGGATACAATAGGGCAGTTGCTAACAGAGAATGGCGAAGTGTTAGCCACGGGTGACGATGAAGGCGAGTTCCTAAATTTCCAAATCGTCTATGCTGCGCTCCCGGGGACCTATTACGTCAGCGTAGCAGGTTTTGAGGGGAACACAAGTTCAGCATTAGGTTATATTATTTACGCGACGTTAGAACTGCCCCAACTTACAACGGATATAAATGGTGATGGTGTTGTAGACATTCGCGACTTAGTGCTTGTGGCAGGTGCCTTCGGAGAGACAGGTGACCATGCAGCAGATGTCAATGGTGATGATGTTGTAGACATTCGCGATTTAGTGCTGGTAGCAAGTGCCTTCGGGGAGACAAGTGCTGCCCCCGCTGCACAGACGCTATCTATTCTTACGCCTCAAATCGTTCAGCAATGGTTGACAGCATCCAAGTTAATAGACGAGAAGTCTGCTGCTTATCAACGTGGCATTCTAATTTTGGAGCGGCTCTTGGGAGCATTAACACCGAAAAAGACGGCTCTTTTGGCAAACTATCCCAACCCGTTTAACCCTGAGACCTGGATCCCCTATCAACTCGCGAAACCTGCTGATGTGGCACTGCACATTTATGCTGCAGATGGTAAGTTAGTTCGAACACTTGATTTAGGGCATCAGCCTGTCGGCATCTATCAAAGTCGTAGCCGTGCTGCGTATTGGGATGGAAAAAACGCCCTCGGTGAACCTGTTGCAAGTGGTGTCTATTTCTATACATTGACTGCTGGGGAGTTCACTGCCACGCGCAAGATGCTAATACGGAAGTAATTGGATCGATTTATACCAACGGTAGGTGCGGTTTCCTAACGGGTATGTAAAGTTTTTGTCACTTAAGAAAAAGGATCGCTGACCCCTTGCTCCAGCGGAGCAATATGTCTATAGAAAAAGGATTGTCAATGGGCTGCACTCCAGCGGAGTGCTATGTACATAAACGGACGCGTAATGATTTTGCCACTTAACTGTCGGAATCGCGGATTATCACGGATGACGCGGATTGCGCGGATTGTTGAGTTTGTGTATCAACGTGCTATTCACAAGGGATGTCCTCTTCTGAATCGTTTGCTGATTGCCGATCTGTTGTGCAAAAATGCTTATCCTACGCATACATCCTTGAAGTTCCAAGCCAATAATCCGCGCAATCCGTGTCATCCGCGATAATCCGCGATTCTGACAAATAGAGTGACAAAATATTTACACACCCTTTCCTAACCGTACATATCATTTGAAAAAAGGAGAATCTTCTTATGAAAAGCAAAGTGTTTTTGAGTCTGCAGTTTTTAATAGTTTTAATGTTTATGTGTGTGGCACATACCAGTGCTGAATATGAACCCTATACCCAAATAAACCTCCCTGAAGGTGCCAAAGCGCGCCTGGGTAAAGGAGAAATAACAAGTAATGTTGCCTATTCCCCTGATGGGACTCGGCTTGTGGTTGCAAGTTCCATTGGGATTTGGATATATGATGCACAAACGGGTGAAGTGCTTGACTTGCTCACAGGGCATACGGATTGGGTCTATAGCGTCTCGTTTAGTCCTGATGGAGAGACACTCGTAAGTGGGAGTTTGGACGATACCATCCGTCTGTGGGATGCGAACACAGGAAGGCATATCCGCACGCTCAGGGGGCATACTGCTTCGGTCTATAGCGTCTCGTTTAGTCCTGATGGACAGACACTCGCAAGTGGGAGTTCGGACGATACCATCCGTCTGTGGGATGCGAACACAGGAAGGCATATCCGCACGCTCAGGGGGCATACTGCTTCGGTCTATAGCGTCTCGTTTAGTCCGGATGGACAGACACTCGCAAGCGGGAGTTATGACGATACCATTCGTCTGTGGGATGTTGCCACAGGGGATGAGATACGCAAAATCATAGGGCATACGTCTTGGGTCGAAACCGTAGTGTTCAGCCCGGATGGCAAGACACTCGCAAGCTGCGGTTCCTGGGATGCGGGCGGCACTATTTATCTGTGGAATGTGGCATCAGGTGCAATGCTGCATTCCCTTGGATGGGGTGATATGCTTATTGTAAATAGTGTAGCGTTCAGCCCGGATGGTGCCACGCTCGCAAGTGCCAGTTCGGATGGTAGTGGCATTTATCTGTGGGATGTGGCATCAGGCAACTCTCTGGGCTTCCTTGGAGGGTTCTTCTGGAGAGTAGCGAGCGTGGCGTTTAGTCCTGATGGAAACACACTCGCAAGTGGGGGCGGTAGGGACACTGTTCGGCTGTGGGATGTCAACACAAGAGAACAGATACGCAAAATCATAGGGCATACGGATACGGTCGAAAGCGTAGCGTTCAGCCCAGATGGCACCACACTCGCAAGCTGCGGTACCATGGATGCGGGAGACGCTATTTATCTCTGGGATGTGGCATCAGGCGCAATGCTGTATTCTCTTGGATCGGATGATATATTTGATATATTTACTGTAAATAGTGTAGTGTTCAGCCCGGATGGTCAGACACTCGCAAGCGGGAGTGAGGACGACACCATCCATTTATGGGATGTAGCGACAGGCGATACTATCCGCAAGCTTGAAGGGCATACGGATAACGTCAATAGCGTATCGTTTAGTCCGGATGGTCAGACACTCGCAAGTGGGGGTGAGGGCGGCACCATCCGTTTATGGGAAGTAGCGACCGGCGATCTGATCCACACGCTTGAAGGGCATACGGATAATGTCAATAGCGTGTCGTTTAGTCCGGATGGAAAGATGCTGGCAAGCGGGAGTTTGGACGACACGGTTCGTTTATGGGATATTAGCACGGGCACTCTGATCCGCACGCTTGAAGGGCATACGGATAATGTCAATAGCGTGTCGTTTAGTCCAGATGGTCAGACGCTGGCAAGCGGGAGTTTAGACGACACGGTTCGTTTATGGGATATTAGCACGGGCACTCTGATCCGCACGCTTGAAGGGCATACGGATAATGTCAATAGCGTATCGTTTAGTCCAGATGGTCAGACGCTGGCAAGTGGGAGTGGGGAATTCTGGGGTGACGACAACACGGTTCGTTTATGGAATGTTAGCACGGGCACTCTGATCCGCACGCTTGAAGGGCATACGGATAATGTCAATAGCGTATCGTTTAGTCCAGATGGTCAGACGCTGGCAAGCGGGAGTGATGGCACAATCCTCTTGTGGGACATCACATCAGTAAATGAACCGGCAACTTCAACAACGGATGAACCGGGCAACACGCGGGCAGATGCCATACCGCTTCATATAGATAACACACCCCTCACTGAAGAAATAGACCCCGGCGATGATGTGGATTACTTCAGTATCCAAGTTGATGAAGCGGGTGAACTGATAGTCTGGACAACCGGGGACCTTGATACCGTGGGTGCGTTGCAAAATAGTGAAGGCACCACATTAGCAGAGAATGACGATGAAAATAGGGACGCGGATGAATTCAATTTCAGAATAGTTCACGACGTAGAACCGGGGACGTATTACATCAAAGTCCAAAGTTATGAGACAGCGACAGGCAGCTATACGATTTCTGCAGCGTTTACCGCTGCGCCTACTCTGTTAGTAGATGTCAACGGTGATGGTGTCGTAAATGTGATAGATTTAGTGATCGTCGCTGTCAACTTTGGCACAACCGATGCGACTGCTGTGCAAGGCGATGTTAATGGTGATGGTGAGGTGAATCGTGAAGACATCATAGCGGTGTTAGAAGCATTAGAAGCACAAGAAGCGGTGGGCGCGCCTGCAGCTGTCTCTACTACACAAAGCTTACAACAATGGATTGACCGTGCAAAGCAGCTCAACCGGACAGACGCAACCTTTCAAAAAGGAGTTGCTATGCTTGAGCAGCTTGTAGCAACGTGGCGTGAGGCAGAAACGGTACCAAAAGAAACTGCACTTTTAGCAAACTACCCGAACCCATTCAACCCAGAGACGTGGATCCCTTATCAACTTGCGAAGTCTGCCGTAGTTACTTTAACGATTTATGCTGCAGATGGTAAGTTAGTTCGGACGCTTGAGTTAAGACATCAGTCTGTTGGTATCTATCAGAACAAAAGTCAAGCTGCTTACTGGGATGGCAAAAACGCGCTTGGTGAACCTGTCGCAAGCGGTCTGTATTTTTATACGCTCACCACAGGTGATTTCACTGCTACGCGCAAAATGTTAATCCGAAAATAAGGTGAGTCTCAATCTTGAAGGACAATATATATATGAAAAATATTATTGAGGGTGTTATCCAATATCATTTCTAAATGCTTATATAGCGTTATTTTCGTAGGTCGGGTTTCGTTCCTCTACCCATAGGTGTCAACTTAAGAAAGATTAACGTTGTTTTTATACGATTAAAAGTGTTGCAAAAATTAAACACCTCTTGCATAATATAGAGTAAAGTTATTTTTATCTTATAAACTTATCAAGAGGTGTTCCAATGTTCATAATAACACAAGTTTCTAACATCATGCAAGAACTTTTCAACCCTTCAGTCGATCAAATAGTTCGGGAGTTAGGGATTATCCAAAGAATCCGAAAACTCCCGTTTGCCCGCTTCATTCAGACACTTGTATGTGGGTGGTTCGAAAAACCAGATGCGAGTTATGCTGATCTTGCTAATACAGCACAAGATTTGGGTATTGATATTTCTCGACAAGCGATTGCAAAACGGATGACCCCTGAGACAGCTAAAATACTCAAGGCAACACTTGAAGTAGCAGCAACTCAAGTCCTGACTGCGAGGAAGCAATATCTTCCGATGTTGGATCAGTTCACTGGTGTATATGTACAAGACAGCACTTGGATTGCCCTGCCAGATGAACTTCACACAATACATGAAGCACCACGCAATAAGGGCAAACAACCCAAATCTGCCTTGAAACTCCAACTTTGCTTTGATGTTTTGACAGGCACTTTTCATCACTTTGATCTAACTGATGGGGTCATACCTGATAGTAAGGCTGCAGAACATTTTTCACCATTGCCTGAGGGAAGTTTGTGTTTAGCAGACCTCGGATACTTTTCATTGGATGCGTTTGAAAAAATGACACAAAAGGGTGTCTCTTGGATATCAAAACTCAAAGCCAGATGTAAGCTATTTGACGAACTTGAAGAACATCTTTGTTTGACAGAGCGTCTTACCTCAGAAACCTTAGACGTTATTGATTTTAACTGCTTCATCGGTGCTACTAAGAAACTGCCTATACGGCTTGTCGCATTACGACTTTCTGAAGAACAAGCAAACAGCCATCGCCGTGCCATCAGACGCGAAGCGGCGCGAAGAGGGGACACTCCATCAAAAGAACGCCTAAAACGCGCTGAGTGGTATGTTTTTATTACAAATGTTGATGCGACACAACTATCAGTAGAACAGATTGCAGCAACCACTCGCGTTCGATGGCAAGTTGAACTCATGTTTAAATGTTTCAAAAGTGTCGGAGAAGTAAACAAATCACGCAGAGAAAAACCATATGCTATTTTATGTGAGGTATATGCCAAACTTATAACACAACTCCTAAGACACTGGGTTATGATAGCAAGCGGTTGGCGATGTATACACCACAATATCATCAAAACAGCAGAACTCATTAATCTATACGCACGCAAAATTACAATCAGTTTGGGTAAATCCAAAACCGCACTACGAAAAACTCTTGAAGAAATAAAACAAACCTTACAAAAAAGTCAGAAGAGGATACAAAATCAAGGGAAAAACACAACTTTAGTACTTCTACAAGGAGTAGAAAATCCTTAAGTTGACACCTATGGGTAGAGGAACGAAACCCGACACGTAGGTTTAGATAAAGACTTCCATGTCAGGTTTCGCTAACGCTCTACCCGACCTACGAAAGGACTATAATGGTAATTGATGAATTAGAAATGGTATAAGTGAGGAGAGTGAAATGATGCCAAGTATCGTTATATAGTTGAAACCCTCGAAATTAAAAACACACGTTCTATAAACCTTGCGCACCGCTGGTGTCCACCCTTCCATCCTTCCCCTCTTCCATCCTTCCCCTCTTCCATCCTTCCACTCTTCCACTCTTCCAACCTTCCAACCTTCCACCCTTCCACCCATCCACCCTTCCACCCATCCACCCTTCCACCCTTCCACCCATCCACCCTTCCACCCTTCCACCCATCCACCCTTCCACCCTTCCAACCTTCCCCTCTTATCCTGGTATAATCCTGTAATCCTGAAAATCCTGGTCCCCCTTCCACCCTTCCAACCTTCCCCTCTTATCCTGGTATAATCCTGTAATCCTGAAAATCCTGGTCACCCTTCCACCCTTCCACCCTTCCACCCTTCCATCCTTCCCCTCTTCCCCTCTTCCCCTCTTCCCCTCTTCCCCTCTTCCCCTCTTCCACCCTTCCACCCATCCACTCTTCCACTCTTCCACTCTTCCACCCTTCCACTCTTCCACTCTTCCACCCTTCCACCCTTCCACCAAAACAGTTTGACACATAACCGATGGTGTGGTAATCTTAACAGACTTAGCCAATAAAAACATGCAATGAGACATAATGCGCAATATAAGACTCATACTTGAATATGATGGAACAAATTACAACGGTTGGCAGATTCAACCAGATCTTCCAACAATTCAAGGCACAATTGAAATGGCATTGATGCAGTTAACAAATCAAAAAGTAAGCTTAATAGGGGCAGGTAGAACAGACTCTGGTGTACATGCTGAAGGACAAGTGGCAAACTTTCATACAAATTCGTCTTTACCGCAGGCAGCATTTCAGCACGGACTTAATTCCATTTTACCGCACGATATAGTCGTCTGTGATGTTACAGAAGTAACGACTGACTTTCACGCCCGATTCAGTGCAACAAGCCGAAGGTATCGGTACACAATATTGAACCGATCATATCCATCTGCTATTTTACGTAAGACAGCGTATCACTATACTTCACCGATAGATTTAGACTTAATTCGGGTAATCTGCAAGTCAATTATAGGAAAAAATGACTTCACATCATTTCAAAAAAAAGGCAGCGATAGACAGAATCCAATCTGCGAAATCTTTGACGCATCTTGTGATAAAAATGGTGATTTCATATACTTTGAAATTGAAGCAGATTCGTTTTTACGAGGGATGGTCCGGGCAATTGTCGGGACACTCCTCAAGTGTTCAAAACATAGTTCGGATAGCAAAACCAACGCATGTGAACAGTTCCTTGCAATTATGCAAGTCAAAGATAGAGCATTAGCAGGTACATCAGCTCCCGCACATGGGTTGTCGCTTATCCAAGTCAATTATAATACCATTTCTAATTGAAAATGTCGCTTCTTTAATGCAGAATACCAAACGCGTATTCTGCCACATTCTGTTAGATTGTGCTGTTCTCAGCTTTATTTCTAACAGGTGGTAATAACAGAAAATCTAATAGAAATGGTATAACGATCAATAAAAAGGGGTCTTTATGAATTACGGTCAAGTCTTGAATGAGTTGGAAACATTAGTCAATGAGACGTTTGGTCTATGGGAACACAACAGAGTCGGTTTTCAATGGAGACATTATACCTGGAACCATACCATGCGTGTACGTGCAATGAGTATGGAACTCGGTAGACGAGAAGGTGGTGATGTCAAACTCTTGGAAGTTGCAGGTACGCTACACGACATAACAAAACGGTATGATGGTGTCATCTTGACAGATGACAACGGGAAACGGATACTTGACAAAAACGGATTCTGGCTGAATGAAACGCTTAGTCCTGCAGGTCAAAACATCGTCACCGAAATATACGACAAACACAATCTTCGGGGTAAGGTACATCACGAGTCTGGGGCAGTCATCACTGAGAACATCTTGGCTATGTATGATTTTGACCAAGCCTTTGTGGAGGCCGCTACTTCTGTCGTATTAGCACATTTGAAACCAACAAATCTCACCGCTGAAGATTTTAAACTTTTATATGGGAATATTGAAAACCAAATCCTCTACGATGCAGACACGATGGACCCGAACGTAGGATATACAGGCTTTTTCAGGAATATTCACATACACGCCTATTTCGCGCTACAACGCGGGAATTTCAATTTAGAGGAATATGTCAGAAATCTACCGCGCTGGATAAATTCCAAACAGGAATTTGTAGACAAACTCCTCACCGAATCCTCACGTGAAGTAGCTCAAGCAAGACAAGACCGAAATCAGCAACTCTTTGCACAGATGGTGGGTGAATTAGATGATATGGAGATAAATCGCAAATACGGATTATTGGGTATTATTGAATACTTTGTGAGTGAAACCGAAGATCCACATTTCTTAAATCAACTTGCGTATCTCCAAACAAAATGGCTACCAGAACGGCAGAAGTGGGCAAATGAAGAAACAACTGCATCTGCACGGGAACGCGCCCAAGATGCAATAGATCGCGTTGCCAACTTCCTGAATCTACTTGAACAGGAAGGACGAGGTGAAATATAAGGAGTAAAACATGAACCAGCAAGAAAACGTTGGAACTGAGAATGTCGTCAACACACCAACACCAATTCCGTACCCTGATGAACTTTACCGATTTGATACAGTTGCCAATAGCATTACAGGTGGGTTTTCTTATGTGAGCAAAACTGACATTGATTATTTTCATCAGAACGGTTATTTAGTCATTGCGGATGCTTTTACAACAGAAGAAATAGAGGAAGCACTGGCAGGTATGGTGTATCTGATGGACGGAAAGAAACCTGATTTTAGAGCTATACAGTTTGAATCGAAACTCGCTAAACTCAAGGATGAAATGAAGCCGAAGGAACGCCGGGATGCCATTCGCAAGATTTTTAACTTCGTAAATCATGAAACACGACTGAAAGCACTTTCAGAACATGAAGGACTCACACAGGTTCTTAAACAAATTATGGGAGATACACCGATACTGTTTCAAGATATGGCATTGGTAAAACCACCAAGGCACGGCACAGAAAAACCGTGGCATCAGGACTGTGCATATTTTAATTTGGCACAAGGAACAACTGTCGTCGGTGTGTGGATCGCATTGGATGAAGCAACTGCCGAGAACGGCTGCATGCACATCATTCCAGGTTCACATAACGAAGGACCTATGATACACTTCAAACGTAGAGATTGGCAGATATGCGATACCGATGTGCCAATCGCTCGCGACACAATGGTACCACTTCAACCCGGTGGATGTCTGTTTTGGCACGGGTTACTCCATCACGGAAGTCCTGTGAACCATTCATCCAAACGCCGCCGTGCTTTACAGTTTCACTATAAACCTGCAAGTTCTGATGATATTTCTACGCAGGACCGCATGGATATATTTGGTAGTGAAGGCAAAGATGTAGACTGCTAATAGAAACTTATACCATTTCTAATAGATAATGTCTCTATTTGTAGCACATTCTGTTAGATTGTGCCCCAGTGTTTGAAGTGTAGCACATTCTGTTAGATTGTGCATCTTCTATAACATTCATAATTCATTGCCATTCACTGCACAACATACATATTGATACTGTTGTAGCACATTCATCCTTGATTGTGCTTCTTTCTGCAACCACCTTATGCGTCAATTTAAGAAGATAAACATAATCTAATAGGAACCTCAGTCCCGTAGGGACGATACGTTTATAGATCGCGTATATCCACGGTATCTTTAGTCCCGTATGAAGATTAAGTTATTAATTGGGTAATACGCGGGCGGGGAAACCCCGCCCCTACGAAACCTTACTCCTACGATGAGTCATATCAGTAGAATTACCCGATTTATTTTTTGATCTTCATTAGGGACTGGAGAGGGTTTCTGACATAGAACATTCCTTAACTTTACACCCGAGGAATGCCATGCGCGCATTCACACCGTTGATTCATATGTTGAATGCGAAAAAACGCACCTTTGCCTATAAAAACTTAGACGCTTCTTCAATAGCAAATCAACTGCTATTTGTTCTGCTCAGGGAACGGAGCACGAATGTCGTAACGTCCCTCAACAAAGACAGGTAATTTCCCACCTTCAACCAATAGATCAAGTGGATTAGGTCGTGTCGTTAAGGGAAAAGTAACAACGTCTTGAAGTCGGACAGATTCGTAAAATGCCATCAGTATTTCAATGGTGCAAAGTCCATGTCTGCCAGCATTCCGATGTTCATCAACATCACCTTCAATCCATGCTAACATCTCCGAAAACTGATTCGGTTCACTTTGGCGCGGTTTGATCGTCTGCCAACCTGCTGCTTTACTATTCAACACCTCAATTGTGCCATCAGCACCCCGTCTGAGCTGACCATCATCACCGTATACAGCATCACCTCTTAGACCTGGACCGGGTAAATCGCTTTCATAAATACCTCGGATACCGCCTTCAAAGCAAATTTCTGCCATACATTTGTCTTCAGTTCTCACCCGTCTTTCCCAACGATCCGTCTTGCGGGATACTTGACCAATGAGCCATTGCGGCTCAGGGTCACCAAGAATAAAACGCATTTCGTCAATTTCATGTGTCCCACGATTCAATAGACCGTGGCCATCTCGACGTAACATTGTTTGCGGTTGTCCTATCGCACCCTCTTGAATCAGTCTACGCGCTTCACAATTCTGACCACTGAACCTACGTTGATGTCCAACGACTAACTTCGTCCCACTTTTTTCACAAGCGTCCATCATGTCTTGTGCATCGCCAACCGAAGCCGCCATCGGTTTTTCTGTAATAACGCCAATCACACCATTTTCAGCAGCTGCAATTGTAGGTTCAGCACGAACGCTCTGCCAAGTTGTGATGCTTACGATATCAAGCTCCTCTTTCTCACACATTTCAGCAAAATCTGTATAATGAGAAGGTAGTGATAATTCATCAGCAAACTTCGCAGCGGATTCAGCACTGATGTCTGAAGCGGAAACAACCTTAGCACGTCCACTCCCATTCCAACTACGGGCATGGGCGCGACCCATACCACCACAACCTATCACACCAACACGATATGTTTTTTCTGACATCATAATACCTCATTTTTCTAAATATTCAAGTTTGATACAGAGTTTATCAAAAATATAATCAGAATGCAAGGAATATATGCATCGACCATGCATAGACATTGCATAACACCTTGACTATCGTAGGATTCTATTATATACTATAATAAAAAGAATGAATGATATAGGAGATGACACGATGCCGAAAAGAATAAAATCTGCACCGACGATATTCTATCCGGAATCGGATGGCAAACCAATGGCAGAAACTGAAAAACACCGTGACTTGATGATTGATTTCATTCAAATACTAAAACACCATTTCCGTAATGTGGACGATGTCTGTATATCAGGAAACATGTTTATGTATTACGAAGAGGGAAACATAAAAAAATCTGTTGCACCAGACGTGTTCGTTGCATTTGGTGTAGGAAAAAAACAACGAAGGACTTATAGAATCTGGGAAGAAGGTCGCGCGCCGGATTTTGTACTTGAAGTTGCAAGTCCCAAGACATTCAGAGACGATATGAAAAAGAAAAAAGAACTATATGAAACTGAGCTAAAAGTAAAAGAATACTTCATCTACGACCCATTCGGCGAGATCGTCCCAAGTTTTGTAGGATACAGATTAAATAACGGTCGTTATCAAGAAATCCCCTTTGCTAATGACAGACTTGCCTCAGAAGTCTTAGGATTAGAATTAGGTGAAATTGATGGAGATTTACGGTTATTCGACCCAACAAAATCTGAATGGCTACTAACCGAGACAGAACGAGCTGAAATTGCTGAAGCAAGAATTGAACAACTCTTAGCGGAGATTGATAGTCTGAAATCACACAACAACAGCTAATCCTGGTGGATTGGTTGTTACATGTGTCTCTTTTGATACAATTAATTAATTGCACAATTCACCTAATACTTATATTTGTAACATGTTCACTTTTGGCATCGTTTATGCATGACAATACCGTATAGATTTAAATATATTAAACATTCTAATCTCTTATGAAGGGTGAACAAAATGCAAAAATTTGTAATCAACGGCGGGAACAGACTTGAAGGTAAGGTTAAAGTCAGTGGGTCAAAAAATGCTGTACTACCAATCGCAGTTGCCGCAGCAATTCTCGGAGACAATGTCAGTGTACTTCACAATGTCCCAAACCTAACTGATGTAAATACACTTAGTGCCGTTCTTGAAGGACTCGGCGCATCCATAACGCGAAAAAAAGAATCACTCTATATTGAACCCATAAACCGAATGGAATATGAAGCACCTTACGACCTTGTGCGAAAAATGCGCGCATCAATTTATGTATTAGGTCCCCTCGTAGCAAAACTCGGTAGAGCAAAAGTCTCTTTTCCCGGTGGATGTGCAATCGGTCCCAGACCTGTCGATTTACATATAAAAGGGTTAGAGCATTTAGGGGCAAATGTTGAAGTTAAGAAAGGATATATCTACGCACAAACAGAAAGACTAAAAGGCGCAAAAATTGACTTACTCGGACAACACGGACCCAGTGTCGGTGCTACGGCTAACGTCATGATGGCAGCAACATTAGCTGAAGGCACGACCATCATAAAAGGCGCAGCACGAGAACCACACGTCTATGACTTGGCACAATTCCTTAACGCAATGGGGGCAGATATTAAAGGTATCGGCACCTCAACATTGACAATAAATGGAGTCAAACAACTATACGGTACTGAACACACCGTCATCTCTGATGATATTGAAGCTGGAACTTTCATGGTCGCAGCTGCAATGACAAACGGAGATGTGTCGGTTGAAGGAATTAAACCTCAACAAGTCACCGCTGTAACTAAAAAACTAATTGACGCAGGTATACATTTAGATTGGTATAATACGGGTGTACGGGTTACTAATCCTGGAGAACTCAAAGCAATTGATGTAACAACTGCACCATTCCCAGGTTTCCCAACGGATATGCAAGCACAATTCATGGGATTGCTCAGTATTGCATCAGGTAACAGCACTATCACAGAAAATGTCCATACTGATCGTTTCATACATGCTGCTGAACTAAACCGTATGGGAGCAAATATCAAGCTTAAGGGAAGTAAATCTCTCATCAAAGGTGTACCTTATCTGAGTGGCGCACCCGTAATGGCTTCCGACCTAAGGGCAGGAGCAGTACTTGTCGTCGCAGGATTAGCAGCAACTGGTGAAACCACCGTCTCACGTATATATCACATCGACAGAGGTTATGAAGAAATTGAAAAAAAACTCAATAATATCGGTGCAGATATACAACGAGTCAATACCGACGTCTGATGATTACCAAAAATTCTAAATTACACTTTTCTCACGTATCTATTCACAACTATGCTACAAATTATAGAAACACAAACACCGGCGTGTACAGCATTTCTTAGCAAACTGACCGACCGCGGTAAACTAAAGGATGAGAACATCCTAAAAACAGTACGCAAGACAATCAGCGATGTTAAGAGTGAAGGTGACAAAGCTATTGCACGTTATACGCGTAAGTATGATGCACCACGCATAGCCGCAAAAGGTCTACGAGTTCAGAAGAAGGAATTTAAGCAAGCTTACGGAGATGTATCCAACGAGTTTGTTGATGCTCTAATACATGCTAAAGCAAATATTGAATCGTTTCATCAAAAACAGATACAATCCTCATGGTTCTCAACCGAGGAAGATGGCGTACTGTTAGGACATCTAATTCGTCCATTGAAACGAATAGGCGCGTGTGTGCCATCCGTAAGTCAACTCTTAGTATCTTCATTGGTAATGAGTGTGGTACCAGCGAAGGTAGCAGGTGTAGAAGAGATAGTCGTCTGTATGGGACCGATGCGGAATCGACAGATTAACCCTCACATGCTTGTTGCTGCAGCTGAATGCGGTGTTGAGGAAATATACAAATGCGGCGGAGCACAAGCTGTCGCTGGAATGGCTTATGGAACCGACTCCATCAAGCCTGTTGACAAAATCGTCGGTCCAGGAAATCTCTATGTTCAACTGGCAAAAAAAGAGGTATATGGACAAGTAGACATAGACAAATTGGCAGGACCCAGTGAAATCCTTGTGATCGCAGACGGGACAGCAGACCCAGATTTTGTCGCAGCTGACCTTATCTCACAAGCAGAACACGGTCCAGAATGTTCAACGATACTGCTAACGCCATCCCTCGGTTTTGCTGAACAGGTAAAGGCAGCTATAGAACTGCAAGCACAAACACTCCCACGGCAATATGAACTTGTAAAGGCATTTGAAAACTACGGGGCAGCAATTGTCGTTGAAAGTATTACTGAAGCAGTTAACTATGCAAATCAAATTGCACCTGAACACGTTGAACTGCACATTGAGGATCCATTTAAATGGCTAAGTGAAATTCATAATGCTGGTGCAATTTTCATTGGTCCTTATTCTCCCGAAGCTGTTGGTGATTACATCGCAGGACCTAACCACATACTACCAACCGGGACGGCAGCAAGATACGCATCTCCATTGAGTGTTCAGGATTTCCTCAAAAAGACAAGCCTTATATCATATACCAAAACCGCATTGGAGAAGGTGACACCTGCAGTCGTTAAACTCGCTGAAGTAGAAGGTTTAGAAGGACATGCGGAAGCTATGAAAATCCGGTTTGAAGACGATTAATTTCTGATCCGTATCACTATAGATTAGAACATATAGTTGAACACTTATGTATAAACCGATCTCAACTTTCTCAATTGTCGGATATGATCCAAACAACGGTGACCTCGGGATTGCTGTTCAATCTAAGTTCTTCGCCGTAGGAGCAGTTGTTCCTTGGGCAGAAGCAGGCGTTGGTGCAATCGCAACGCAATCCTGGGCAAACACGAGCTACGGTCCAAGAGGATTAGAACTACTCAAAATCGGTCTATCTGCAAAACAGACGTTAGACCATCTCATAAAAGATGACAAAGGTAAAAACACACGCCAAGTCGGTATAGTTGATGCAAATGGTAATGTTTCAAACTATACTGGCGAGGAATGCCACGACTGGGCAGGTGCTATATCTGGAGAGCATTTTACCGCACAAGGCAATATCCTTACAGGTGAAGAAGTTGTAAAGGCTATGGGAACATCTTTTGAGAAATCAAAAGGGGAACTTGCCGATAGATTATTAGACGCATTGATTGCCGGACAAGAAAAAGGTGGTGACAAACGTGGACAGCAATCCGCTGCACTGTACGTTGTCCGTAAAAATGGTGGATATAGCGGTTTCAATGACCGATATGTCGACTTACGGGTTGACGATCATCAGAAACCAATCCAAGAACTCAAGAGACTCTTAGACATTCACAAAAAGTTCTTTCCAAGACAGTAATTCCCTCCCTGAGGTTGAAGCGACATCTTATCCATTCAAACGAACATTGACATCCGTTTAGATAAATGCTATACTAAGGCAATTAACGAATTCAGATAGTTAAATTCATCCAACGAAGAAATTCTGATCACTTCATATCCTAACAACTTAAACTGAGGTACACAGATGTCGAGAGCAAATCGAATTATCGCTATAGCGTCTGCTTGTTGTGTGTTATTCTTGGCAACTCTTGCAGCAGCGTATGTTCTAAGTAGAACGGGAACAATCTCTAACTTATTTCCAACCTCAGAACCGTTAGCGAGTTTTCAACAGTTTCACGTAATTTCCCACGATTTAGATGAAAGCGATGACCTCAACGCTGAATGTGAATTACAATTGGGTGGCGGTGTCCGATTAGCAGATTGGAACGATATTGTAGCATTTTACGAAGGTGGCGGTTCATTGGATGAGTTTATCGCCGCGGTAAAGATGTCAATCAGGGATGATATGAGACCCTTCTTTGAGCAGGTTGTAAAGACCAAAATGCCTAAAGAAGTTCCTGATGCAATCGCAGATGAATATCGCATTTCTAAGGAAGGTGAACCGAGATATCAGACAGGAAGACACTACTTCGTTGGCAGACATGAACATATAGTGCCACCAGGATTCTTGAGTCATGACCACATTAATAACTATCAGTTGACACTCGGTTCGTGGAGAGGTAAAGGTGGATATGCACTCGCGTATGGAAGCCTTATGGATATGTCTACATCTACTATTCTTTTAATTTTCTACGGTATAGTCTTGTGCGTAACACTCACGATAATCCACATTTTAAATCCAAGATGGCTGTTAAGAGAAAATAAGCCGGAATAAACATAAACAATTCGCATCAATACATCTTTACGTTTCCTCTAACTCCAATGGTGGTCGCTTAAAAAACAGACGAATCTTATTCGCAGCCACGTATACCGTCCGGATGCGAATAATGCGTTGTGCCAAACGTTTCTTACCGGGGAAATCACTAATAATCAAGCCAGCTAAAACAGTTAACAGTCCTTGTCCAGGCACACCAGGTACAGCCATTAATGCCCCTACAACGATAAGCAAAAAACCGATCACGTTTTTAATAACTGACACAAAGAAACGCACGAAAGGGTTTTTTATCCGACGTTCTTCGTACGACCCCATAAAATAGTTTGAGGGTAGATTAGTTATCATCACAACACAGCCAACAACGGTAAAAACAAAACTTGATACTGAAACAGTGACCACTATCTCCCAGTTTTCTCCCGCCCACTTTAAAAAACTAATAGACCATTGACTGATTCCTTGCCAACACGTCTGTAACACATCAAACAACCACAATAGATTATTCTCCTTATCCATTAATATCTTATAGTAGTTATTATAACATGTTCTAAAATGTATGTGTAATTGAAAAAAGTGAGTTGTGTGCGGGAATTATTAGAAAAGCAGAAACCGAGCCCGTCTAAGAACCCGGTTTCTCAATTTTTACTATTCAGTAGCGTGGTCAGTCAGCACTTGCCAGTGTATACCAAATTTATCGCAACAACGTCCAAAGTAAGCCCCCCAAAACACGTCCTCCATCGGCATGATAACTTCTCCACCATCGGATATTTTCTCAAATATCGCATCTGCATGCGCTTTACTATCTGCTTCAAAGTTGATTGTAAAGTTGCTTCCTACGACAGGTGGTGGAGAAAAAGGTGAACAACTATCGCTTCCCATCAGAACACTATCCCCAACAGGTAGCGACACATGCATGACGCGATCAAGTTCATCTTCTGGAATTTCCATACCCTCAGGACCTTCACGGAATGTCATCATCGTTATGAAATCTCCACCAAAAACAGAACGATAGAATTCAAATGCTTCGCGGCAATTGTCTTCAAAAGTTAAGTATGTGTTCAGTGCCATTAATTACTCCTAAATTTGTGAATATATTATTGCTAAGTCTATTATATTGACCAATATATATCACGATTAGGAAAAACTTTGGTTTCATTTTTTGCTCATACCCTAAATCATCCGCTCATCATACTATACATCCTCAGCAACAGGTAATATATCCCTCTCCACCTCATGCACCTTATCAGGAAAAGTTTTACCACGAATCCACATCACAGGTTGTCCCCTATATGATCCCTTATGATTTGCCCATTCCGCTTGTGCGCTCAGATAATGTGAAACATAACTCCGTCTGAACCGCAGACTGTGATTGTCCGTACTCTTATGCAACAGATGACTGTGAAACCAGACAACTGCTCCAGGAGGCACTTCGACTGCAACGCCATCTTCATCACGCGCATCACGAGCAAGTTTGAATTCGCGTTGCTGTGATCCTTCAATATCATCATGTTCATGAATATCGTGTTTATGACTACCGGGAATAACATACAGACACCCATTCTCTTCATCAGCAGCATCAATCGCTGTCCACGTGCCGATCGTCGTATCCGTATTGAACCTATTTCTAAAGTAGAATTTATCCTGATGCCATGGAAAACCGAGTCCAATCTTTGGTGCTTTCCAGATAAAAAGATTATTTATCCCCAGTATATCAGGACCCATCAGATCAACAAGTGGATCTGTAAGTCTCGGATCACGAACACGGTCAAGGAATTCTTGAACAAAACAACTTGGATGATGAATCTTATGCATCGCATAAATTCCCTGTTCTTCAATCTTTCCATCTCTGACAAGGGCATTCTGATCAATATGTGCATCAGGAAATGGACATTTTTTATCTACGATATCCTCTGCAACTTGTCGAAGCGCATCATTTTCATCAGCATCAAAAACCCCCAAACGCACCAGATATCCGTTCTCATTCCAATGTGCTATTTCACTATCACTCAGTTTAAAATTTCTATCTTCTGAAGATATATCTGTTTTCATTTCATCTCCCTTCTGTATATTCATATCACGTCACTTCTTGATTTTACTTCTTCAATTCTGAATACAGATAGAGTAACACATCTGAAAAAAAATGTCAAAGCAGTATTAATCGCGGGGTGTGTAAACTTTTTGTCACTTAATCTTCAATACCTTCACCAATAATAGACATTCTGTTAGATTGTCTCTATATTCGTAGCACATTCATCCCTGATTGTGCTATCTTCCTCCAACCCATTTTATCCCTCATTACCCATCTCACCCCCAACCATATTGATAAACTTGTAGCACATTCATCCTTGATTGTGCTTCTTTATCCAACATGCAGTAAATACCTTACAAAGGACTTCATCTTACCAAAACCCCCTTCCGTGTCCTCCGCGTCCTCCGCGATTCTGACAAAAAAGGGGACAAAAACTTTACACACCCTTAATGGCGGTTAACCTTGACATAGAACATATCGTAAGATATAATGCTAAAACAGAAAACAATGCATAAAAGTTCAACTAATTTCTCATGAAGAATCTCCTATTTACATTAACATCACTCGGTAACACTAATATTACAAACAACGGTAATCCGTAATCTTATAACAATGGAGGTATCCCGATGTCTGTCAGCAAAAGAAATTTAATTGCGTCTACTGTCCTTCTTATTCTTCTATCTACCCTATTACTTTCTCCCACTATTTTGGCACAAGATGAGAATAACGATGCTAAAGTCATTGAACGTTACAAGGTGATGCTCAAACGTAAACCGAGAGAAGGGAGCTCATTTGACCGTTTGTATCAATTCTATCTTGAAGGCGATGGCTTAACAGCGATGGTCTCAGATTATGAAGAAGAAGCAAAAGCCGATCCAGATGACGCAAACATTCAACTGCTTTTAGGACACATCCATAAGCGATTGGGTAATGATACGGATGCACTCGCAGCATATCAACGCGCAGTAGAACTTGCACCCAACGATTACTATACATATTTTGCGCTCGGGCAGCTAAATGTAGCACTACGCAAACATGAGGAGGCAATTCCCCAATTAAGTAAAGCTGCAAGCTTGTCTGATCAGACAAAGTCTGTCTCTCCAGAAGAACTCACGACTATTTACAAAA
Organism: Candidatus Poribacteria bacterium; assembly: GCA_965205065.1. GTDB lineage: Bacteria > Poribacteria > WGA-4E > WGA-4E > WGA-3G > MSPOR6. The sequence continues at coordinate 3,353,563 of CBDBFT010000001.1, forward strand.
CACTTGGTAACGCTTTTTTCAACCGAGATAGATTAGATGATGCAATTAAAGCGTGGAATAAGATATCAGAACTTGACCCACAGAACATTTTTGCACGTATAGAACTTGCTGACCTTTACAGAGAAAAAGAACTCTATAAACAAGCAATTTCGCAACACGAAGCAATCATACAAATAAAAGCTGATGACCCATACCGTATCTGCCTGAGTCTGCGTGAAATCGGGAAAATCCATGAGGAAACGGGTAAGTTTAAAGAAGCACAAGATAGTTACGATAAAGCACTGGCGTTAACTGCACCAGGAAACTGGCTGAGAAAAGACCTCCAGCATCGCATAATCGCTATCTATGCTGCGGATGCCAATTGGACAGACCTAATAACATATTACCAAGACAAACTTCAGAAAGACGCAAATGATACAGAGATGCTCGGTCTGCTGGCTGCAGCATACATTGAAAACGAACAACTTGACGAAGGGATCCAAACCTATAAGAGAGGATTAGAACTATCACCATCAGACAACAGTCTACGTTTGAACCTTATTGCTGCACTACGTAATGCTGAGAAACTTGCAGACGCAGCATTAGAATATGAGACAATTACGCAACAACAACCCGATAACTTCGGTATCTATAGAGAATTGGGGAAGATATATTTGGAACTTCAGAACGAGGAAAAAGCAAGAGCAGTCTACCAACGGATGATTGATAGAGACCCAACAAATGCAAGCACTTTTCTGACACTTGCTGAAATATACACCGGACACGAATGGGTAGAAGATGCTGCAACAGCATATCAGAAAGCCATCTCACTTGCACCAGAAAACCTCGATTATATAGAGTATTACGGAAAGTTCTATTACCGACAAGGTAACGGTGAAAAGGCAATAGAAACATGGCATAAGATGGTGGAAGCAGATAAGAAAACTGCTGAGAACTATGACCGATTAGCACGACTCTTGGATTCGCAAGAGTTCAAGAAAGAAGCAATTGAGGCAAGCAAAAAAGCAGTGGAATTAATGCCGGACACATACCGTTTTCGTGAAGCTTACGCTAAGCGATTGATGGAGCACAGTAAATATGATGAAGCTCTTCAAGAATATACGCAAGCACTCGAACTTGCACCAAACGATTTTTTTGCTGAACAGATGGACGACCAACGCATTGAACTCTATAAACGCAACGGAACGATCATTGAGAAAATTGAAAAAGTGGAAACACAACTAACCGAAGATGGAATTACTGATATTGATAAGCGAAAACACCTTCAGCGACTTGCGAAAATGTACATCAAGATCGGCAATTCAACTTACGCTCTTGAGATTCTCCTGAAAGCAAAAGAACTCCAGCCAGATGACATAAACATGAATCGTTGGATCGCAAATATCTATGTGAAGCAGGGATTGCGCGACGAAGCCATTGAAATATATAAGCACCTCACGACTATTGACACGAAAAACGCAAGAGAATACTACGCAAACATGACAAACGCATATCTGAAAGGATTCGATTTTGAAGAATCCACTGAGGCTGCAAGACAGGTAATTGCACATAGTCCACGGAACCCTGAAGGACATCAACTCCTTGCACAGATCGCAAAGCAATCCGGTGAATACGAACAAGCAATTGGCAGCTACAAACAGGCAATTAGACTGCGACCCGAAATCATTGAAAACCGGATAGAACTTGCTGCAATTTACAGTCTTACTGGGAAATATCGTGAAGCTGTCGCACAATACTGGAGATGTTGGGAACTCAGCGATAACATAAATGAAAAACTAAAACTTTTGGATCCGTTGACAAACGCATATTACGATTTAGGCAGACACGAAGAACTTGAAGAAAAATTGAAACAGATGGCAAAGACCAATAGCACCGACATCAGTCCTGTCTTAGCACTTGCACAAGTGCATCGTACTGAGGGGGATCTACCCAGTGCACGTTTTCAGATCGCACGCGCTTTGGATCGCCAACAGGATAATCCAGACCTACTAACACAGTTTGTAGACATTAACATTGACCTCGGAGACATACAGGCAGCACTTGATCACCAAGAAAAACTTGTCAAAGTTAACCCTGATCCAATCCATAGACAGAAACTCGGTGAACTGCTTTTTGACCTTGGACGCGTTCAGGAAGCAATACAGACATGGTCAAAAGTACTTCATGCAAAGAATCTGACACTTGAGGCGGAAGTAAAATTCGCTCATCTGTTGATACGGCACGGTTTACGGGAGGAAGCACTCTCCGCATTAGACAGCGCAGGCGAAGAAATCTCTGGCAAGGACGCGCATCTTACACTCTATCAACTCGGTACTACACTCCAATCCATGAACGAACCTAAAAGTGCGATACCACACTTTAAACGTGTGTTGGCAATGAACAAACCCATAGAAGAGTCTATATCCAGTGTTTCAACAATAACTGCAACACCGACTGTCACGCAAAGTCATTATGGTCCTCCTGGTATCAACCTAAACAGACTCAACCTTGCATCAATTCTAACCAATGTGTTTGAACAGAACTGGAAACCAAGTACTTTTGAAGAAGCACAGTCAGCTGCACTATTACAGCTGGCATCCATCATGATGGGTGAGGGTAAATTAGACGAGTTAATTCATGAATATGAGTATAGAAGTCAAGTAAATCCTAAGGACATACAAAATCTTGAACTCTTAGCACAACTCTACGGTTTGCTCGAAGACAACGATTTGCTCGTAGACAGCAATAGATCAGAACGGGTTATTGAAAAACTACTTGCTGCCACACCTAACGATCCGTTGTATCAAAGTATTAACTTTCGACAGGATGTACTCAATAATCAACTCAATTTTGACGAGATCATGCAACGATTTGATAGCATGCAGTGGTTATCGCCTCAGGCAAAACAATGGTTCTTGGCAGATTTTATCCAATTGTCTAATGCTGAAAATTATCAAGGTCCAAAAGATAATGTTGAAAATCTATTAAATGAACTTGCTAAAGAAGCAGTTGATACACCAAGCATCATTCCAACGTTAGTCAATGCTTATGTTTCAACGGGTAGAACAGCTGAAGCAGAAGAATTAATAACAGCTGAACTTGCTAAAGGATCAGTTTATGCCCCAAAAATCATTCCAATGTTAGTCAATTTATATATTTCAATGGATAGAGCAGCTGAAGCAGAAGAATTAATAACAGAGTCTATTGAAACAGCAACCCCCCAAATGCTACAACAATTCTCCAAAGCATATCAGAGGCTTGCCTCCATACATCATAAGATGAACGAAGTAGATAAAGCAGTCGTATACTATTGGAAGTATTTTGAACTTACAAAACCGAAATCTACCAATCCGAGTCGTGCATTGACACACAATATATCACTTTATCCATCCGGAGGTTCTCCATCGATTCAATCAGGTTTCCCATCTAAAACGATCTATTATGACCAGAGCCGTTTGAGGTATCTACAAGAGAAATTCTATCTTTTGTGGATAAATGACCAACATGAAGCACTATATAATCACTTGAAAACTGAAATAGAAAAGACTGAAGGAAGAGACCGTATCTATCCCGCATTAGCATTATGCTACTGCTATTGGTGGGAAAATAATCGAGATGCAGCACTGGAGATTCTGACAGGAATAGAACGGGAGTTTCCTGATGACATAACACTAAAGCTCATGACAACCCAGGTTACAATTCAGACAGGCAAGCATAAAGAAGCTTTAAAACGCCTTCAAGACTTAACCCAAGCGGACCCAAGAAACCGACGACAGTATTTCGACCTAACGTTACAGATCGCTGTTAATAGTGGGGATACTGTTGCAGTAAGAGAATTGATGACAAAAGTCCTTAACTCACCAAGAAGTGTCCGTGAACTTTATCAGTTCTCAAAACAACTTCAACAGGCAGGTCTTACACAATATGCTATCGCTGTTGCCAAGAAAACAACCACTTTAGCGTTACGTGAACGTGACCCGAACTTCCTTCTGGAACTCAGCCGACATCTCAGTAACTTAGGACGCGGGCAGGACGCAGCAAAAATCGCATCCCGAATTCAACAGGCAACAAACTTAGCACGTAGGTCAATCGCTAATTCGAATAGAAACCGTGTGACAAAACTACTTAAAGCCGTAAAGGATAATCCAAATTCCTTCCCAGCACAAATAGAATTAGCCACATATTATGCAAGTAAGAATCAGAACCCAGAAGCATCAACCGCCTATGAAGCAGCATTGGAATTGCGGCCAAAGGATCACAAAACACGGACACAATACATTGCGTTTTTAGAACGAAACCGACAATACAAGAAGGCTATAAAACACTACACAATTTTGTCAGAGCAAGGTAACATTGAAGCACTGGATAGAAATCATGCTTATGATGTCATGCGGACATTTACAGAAGCAGAGGAACTCGCTAAGTTAGTTGAAATTACCAAAGCAGCGATCCCATCTGAGAACCGACCTACAAGCGGATATTATTTTGCACGAACAGTGGCAGAGCGATTAACGGTTAAACAAGAGCACAAATATACGGTTAAACAAAAGAACAAATATGCTGTTGAAATCTATGAAAAAATGATGGAAATAAGTACCAATACCAATCGAGTTATCTTGAAGTTAGCCGATGCTTATGTAACTTCGGGTAACCGCGATAATGCAATTCAACTCTTACGTCAGAAACTTGAGATAGAAGGTACGAACAATAAAATCGACATCATAATCAAATCAGCAAAATTCACTGAATTAACAGAAGATTTGAAAGCATTATCAACAAAATACGACAGTATGATCGAGACTGAGAATGTGGAACCTGTTCTGCTCTATTTAACCGCAATTACAAAGATCGTGACAAAAGACTTGGAAGGGTCAGACGCAATTGTGGACAGACTGCTTGAAGTAATTCCAACAACGGATAAACTCACTTGGTTAACAACAATCGCAAATGCTTATTTGGAACAAGCTGACGTTGATCGTGAAATACGGATTCTCAAAGCATCCTTAATTGATGTAGATCCTGTGTTCAATTACAGTGAAATATCTGATGTCTATAAACAGCTCGGTACAGCTTATACTAAGAAGGGCGAAAATGACATAGCAAAGGACTATATCAAGAAAATGGGGACAATACAACTGCTGCGGTCAATTTTGCCATCAAACCAAGTAAAAGAAAGTGTCGCACGTATATACTTGCAACACGAACTCTTTGACGAGGCTGAAGTACTACTCACTGAAATCATAAATGACTTTTCCATACCATCTCCGTATATGTGGTTAAAAACAAAGGCAGAAGAACTACTGTCGACCCTGGAAGTTAGACGCGCTGAAAAGAACAACAAGACGACATTCGAAAAGCAAATGAGTCTGGCACACTCACATCAGAATGCTGGTAAGTTTGATGAAGCCATTAAGGCTTATGAGAAAGCAATCCAATTAACAAAGCATGATTGGCAAAAACAAGACGTTGAACGACAAATGTTAGCAATCCTCAAACAACAAGGAAAATTAGAAGAATATGTTAAGGAAGCAGAGAAAAAAGGGACACTTACATTCTTAATGAAACTCGAACTTGCAAGACAATATCTCAGTAAAGGGGAATCTGAAAAAGCTATTAAGGCTTATAAAGACGCACTTGAAATATCAGCAAAAACTCTGGACTTTAGTTGGTATGCCTACCGAGAACTCTTGCTGGAGTATCTTCGCATCGGGGAAGACGATGCAGCCGTAAAACTCTACTATTCAATATTGAAACAAACAGGGTCATGGACCCCATCAGTATACGGCGGTCCTAACGGTTACACTATGGCATACGGCGATGATTCAGCAAGACAAACTATAATTACAGAGTTTAAAAATAGCGGAAGGTTGGATAAGTTGAGAACCATTTTAGAGGGAAGACTCGAAAAAAATAAGAGTGATCCGATTAACCTTGAAATTGTGGCAGAAATATACCGAAAAACAGGTAACCATGAAAAAGCCGCGCAAACATACCAAGCACTGACAAATGCATCCCCAAACAGTGTACGCGCATACTTCTATGCTGCTGCCGAATCTAAAAAAATGGGTAATTTAGAACTTGCTGATCAACTCATAAATCACGGGAACACTGTCCTCTCATCAGACAACAGAGCACAGGATAGGGATTTTCTCTGTACAATCAGTTCTATCTGCTATACTGCAAAATTATATGAACCCGCAATAAAATATCTTAAGCAAGCACTCATACTTACTCATAACCAACACCCCGTTGACAGAAAAAGGTATCAAGAAACTATCTATCCCCTGATCGGAAAGAGTGCTCTTGCCTTAAAACAGTACGAAGAAGCAGTTAAGGCATATACACACTTGTTAAGCATCACAACAGATAGCAAGAAAAAAGAGGAAGCAGAGAATGCAATCAGAAAAGCTAACAAAGAGGGAAAACTGCAGGGAAGTGACTAACCTAACAGCTGATAATAAGAGAAGCATAAATTGAAATGGTATAACAACTGAAAACCAATTGACACGTTTCCGAAAATAAAGATATAATATGAGAAATGCCACAATACCATTAAATAGTTTAGCACTCAGATACCTTTTGCTAATCTTATGCACAATAGAAACGGGTAAAGAATGAACATCCTCGTCCTACACGGACCTAATCTACATCTCTTAGGTAAACGGCAACCAGAGATCTATGGACACCAGACATTAAATGACATCAACACTGCACTGGACCAATATGTAGCATCATCTTCTATTGAAGTTACACTGAAGATTATCCAGTCAAACCATGAAGGTGAACTAGTCTCCATTATCGGTGAACACATAGATTGGGCAGACGGTATATTGATAAATCCCGCTGCATATACACATACAAGTGTTGCTATTCGGGATGCACTTTCCACTGTCGGATTACCCGTAATTGAGATTCATCTATCCAACATCTACGCACGTGAAGATTTTCGACACCACTCTTATGTCTCAGGTGTCGCTGCTGGCGTCATAAGTGGATTTGGTGCATATAGCTATATCTTAGCTCTTGAAGCAATGATACATATACTTGGACCTAAATTATAGTGGATGCTACAATTAACTTTACATCTGAGTAGGAGGGAACTCCGATTCCCGACTATTAGGGTGTGTCGCGATTCGGAGATCGCTCCTACAGAATATATGTAAACTTATTTACATAATTTACTATAAACGACCATATAGACAAAGTTTAAAAAGGAATCGTCTGTGGAACAGAACCCATTTATACCCTTCAGTAGACCTTGGATTGACGAAACAGAAATTGAAGCTGTTAGTGAAGTTCTCGCTTCAAAGTGGATCAGCACAGGTGCGAGAGTCAGAGAATTTGAACGTGCATTTGCTGAATGCATCGGCGTAAAACATGCCATTGCAGTCAGCTCCTGCACTGCCGCACTACACCTGAGTCTTGTCGTTACAGGTATCGGAATAGATGATGAAGTCATCACAACACCTTATACATTCACAGCAACTGCAGAAGCTATCCGGTATGTCGGGGCAAAACCGGTTCTTGTTGACATCAATCCTGAAACTTTAAACATTGATGTCAATAGGATTGAGAAAGCAATTACACCAAAAACGAAAGCACTCATGCCGGTCCACATTGCCGGTCTTCCCTGTGAGATGGAGACATTGCATCATATATGTCAGAAACATAATCTGTTGCTAATTGATGACGCTGCACACGCAATCCCCGCTGAATATAAGGGACGTTCCATCGGAAGACTCGGTGATCTAACCGCTTTTAGTTTCTATGCAAATAAGAATATCACGACCGCTGAAGGAGGAATGATCACAACAAACAGTGACGCATACACTGAACAATTGAGAACAATGCGGCTACACGGAATTGATAAAGATGCCTGGTCAAGGCAATCAAAACGCAACATGTGGCGTTATGATATCACCACCGAAGGTTATAAATATAATATGACTGACATTCAGGCAGCTATGGGTTTGTGCCAACTGATGAAAATTAACAAAATACATGAACGACGGCAAAACATTATACATATTTATAATGAAGAGCTATCAAAAATACCACAAATCAATGTCCCAGTACCTGCTGATGAAACGTCTAAACATGCATGGCATCTTTACATAATCCAACTTAATGATGTTGACAGAGACCAGTTTGTTGAAACATTACGCGATGAGAATATAGAGTGCAGTGTTCACTATGTTCCTCTACATCTATTCGACTTTTATCAGAAGCAATACGGTTACAGTGTCGGTGATTTTCCATGCGCTGAAAAAGTCTTTGAAAAAGTCGTGAGTCTTCCACTCCATCCAGCATTAACGGAATCAGATGTCCATGTCGTGATTAATACCATCAAACGAATTCTAACCAGGACTTACGTATTCCCCTCGCTTGCGGGGGGATAAAGGGCGGTAAATCCCTATAAATGGCAAAAATCGGGTCATAAAATCCTTAAAAAAGCAAAATTCTAAACAGGAACGTCAAATTTGCGTAAGTCCTGTTAACTTGACTAAAATACAATAAAATGATACAATATGCGCATTCAGTAGTGAAATATGAAAAGGCTATCTGCCAGACAAAGCAGACAAAGGAAATGATTTATGATTCGTCCGATTTATTATTGGGGAGCCGCCCTCTTCCTAATTCTTATTATAGGGGCGACCGCGCTTTTTGTTGTCAATCATAAACGGGAGATGCACCAGATGCAACAGGAGTTACAAGCTGCACAAGCATTGGAAAAGAAGCAGGCTGCACAGCAGAAGCATCACCCTGCGTCTCCGGGATTCACAGCAAAACAATTGACAACACAAGAAACTACGGAAAACATAACTACGTCCAAAACGCATAATGTTACAGCAGACAAAACGACACAACCGGCACCTGTTCCGGTTTCTCCACACGGCTTCGGGCCCTATCCACCACTACCACCCAGTTGGACTGAAACGCCAGAAGAAATCTGGGGGAACTGTGTTGACCCTGACCATGAACTCCTCAAAAGAGTGCGCATAAAACTCCTCTCACAAGGTGTAGATGTCCTTGGCGGTTACTTGGACCCTGATAACGGCAAGGTCTATCCAAGTATCCCCGGAATTGTCTATGCCGAATGGGAGGACTATGAAGGTAGCAAATATCTTGCAGGCATATCAGGATGTCCCGCATCTGTAGATAGACTCAGTGCTATCGCAAATGCTAAGTTTAGCAGGGGTGAAGATGATAGCCTCTACGAGGCCGATGTCCCCGCAGATATTCAACTCATCTCTTACGAAGAAGCGGGCATTGACCCCTATCAGTTCTTAGGACTCACTCGTCCATAAAATATTATAAAGGAGATATATAATGTTTTTTCGCATACTTTTTACCACCCTTTCTATTGGGTTGTCATTGACACTCTGCACAACACCACTACACGCGGATTACAAGAAGGCGACGATAAGAGACACGTTCGTGGGGAAACGTTGTGTGGACTGTGAAAAAGAGGAGAACGGAAGAGAACCGCAAGAAAGTGACTTGACAGACGGTACAGCGAACTTATACGCCTATGCACGTATTCTGGTAGAGCACGATGATAACGAATTCCTACAATCCGATGGAACAGAGTTTAAGGCAACGGGTAAAATTAAAGGCACCGCACCTAACGATAGTTATAACGGATTTTGGTATATGGATCTTGACGCATGGAACAAACAGAAGAGTTACCCAGATACCGGTAGTAAAAAATGGGATGGTTCAGTGTCTAAAAGATACGAACAGAAAGATAAATGGAAAGGCCATCCGAAACATCTCAAGCCTTTAATAGGTCACTTCTGGCATTGCACTGCCACTGCCAGTATCACTGGTGGCAATAGACTGCAGTATCATATAGATAGGGGATTGTATCCACCACATCAAGAGCTTGCCTACGCTTACGCGGATGATTTTCCACGTTCTGAAGCGGATGAATGGGATGAGACTCCAGGTTTATCTTCTATGAATACTAGCTACATTAAAATAGATGATGAAGAGATGGTTGATACAGCACCAGGGGACTCTGTTTCGGCGCGGTTAGTCATGCCATCTGACAAAGGGTACTCAAGGATACATTGGTATCTTACGGGTCCTGATGATGCGGGGTTGGGGAGTGAGTTAGGAGATCCAACGAATTCATCAGGGGATGACATTGAGGTAGAGCTGCACCATACTTTCTCAATGCCATCGGATGCTTCAGGAGTTTATACCTTCACTGCCTATATCTATCCGCACTCTAACGCGGAGGATTATACGGTCTATACGTACAGTTTTAAGATATACTGTTCTTAAGTCTTGTGCCTATTTTACACAGGCAGGTATCCTATGTGTATCTGCCTTGTCTAACAGAATGTCTATTTTGGGCAAGTATATTGTTTCGGCTCATGTAAAGAATGAGTGCTAATGAAAACATTTAACCCGCATGGCCATTGACTTTATTAAAAACAACCGCACACATCTTTTACATGAGCCGTTGTTTCTATAATTGAATGGGTAAATTCGGCAGAATACGCGTTTGGTATTCTGCATTAAATAATCTGTTAGATTGTGCTACAAGGTGTTGTGAAATAAGAGAATCTGTCATGTCACTTCAACAACTCTACCAAATCATCCCTACAGAAGTCTGTTTATCGTGTGACGTCTGCTGCCGTTTCTTGGATCAGGATAGTCCCCTTGCACCCATTTTTACTGAAGACGAGACCGAACGGCTGAGATCTCATGGCATAGATAACACACTATTCAAACGACAAAAAGATGGTAAGAGTAGTCAGATAGCACTTATCCCACATGAAGATTACTATATATGTCCTTTCTTTGAACCGACAACACATCATTGCAAAATATATGAATCTCGTCCACTTGATTGCCGATTGTATCCGTTTACAATAATGTTCAGTCAAGACAGAAACAGTGTCGTATTAGGCGTAGATATGTTATGTCCGTATAGTGAAGAACGGTATGAGTCTGAATCGTTTCAACAGCATTTGAGTCTCGTAATAGACTATGTTGAATCAGAAGATGTCCGTTCACAGATTCTTGAAAATTGGAGTCTTATTGGTGAGTTTCAAGATACAGTAAAGGTATTCCATACCATTCGTCATGCAATTGAACCCCTTAACTCTTGACCATAAATCACTGTTCGACCAATATAATCTACAATCAACACAGTCTTTATCCAGTTACGCCTTCGCAAACCACTTCATTTGGAGAGATTGTTTTGATTACTACTATACAATTCATCACACGAAGCAACGAAGCAACGGAGATGCTTCCAATGCGTTCATGTGTATTTATGCAAAACAGGGTGATGACTATTTTATGCCAATACTTCCGCTACCATGTCGCATCGAGTGTCCCTATTATATAAATACTGTTTGCACAGCATATCAGTTCATGTTGGACTCCAATAGAAATAGAGAGATCGCACGAATTGAAAATGTGCCGGAAGCGTATCTTAGCACACTCATTGACAAAGGCTTTCACTACATCCAGAAAGAAGCAGACTACACCTATTTATCACAGGACATATCTGAATTGAAGGGTAATAGATACAAACAACAAAGAAATGCTTACAACACCTTTCTACGAAATTATGAAACAATACAGTATGGACCCTATCATCCAACGGATCAGGATGCATGTATTGAACTGTATGACAGATGGAGAAAAACTCGCGTAAGAAAATACGATGACACAATCTATAAAGCCATGCTTGACGATTCCAAAAGTGCACACAGGATAGGAATCACGAATGCGGAAGCATTAGGTCTGTTAGGCAGAACAGTGAAAATCAAGGAAAAGTTGTGTGCTTATACATTCGGTTATGAACTAAACAGTGAATCCTTTTGCATACTCTTTGAAATATCGGATCTAAGTATAAAAGGAATTTCTCAGTTTATTTTTCGCGAGTTTTGTAGGGAGTTATCAAGCTCTTATAAGTGGATAAATACTATGGGTGATTCAGGTTTAGAAAATCTAAAACGTGTGAAACGCGCATACCATCCAAAACAGATAATTCCATCATATAATATCTATGAACACGGTACTCATATTCCTTAAAGGACATTATAATTCACGCCGCCTGGATTTTTACCGGCAAGAGATTGAAAATGCTGTAAAAGACGGATCCCCACTCTTATGTGCAGATGGCGGAATCCGCATATTTGACGAATTAAATAGACATTTTTCCGTAGACTTTAAACCTGATGTGTTAATCGGAGACTTAGACTCATGTGCTAACAGCCAAACAGATGCAAGGAAGGTTATAGAGAAGTGGATAGGTAAAACGGATAAGGATATGACAGATGGACAGTTAGCCGTAAAATATGCGATAGAATACTATCATAGCAATCGCATTATTATTTATGGCGGTTTACCGCGTAATGATGAATACGAGACAGATCACTTTCTCGGCAATCTAAAACTCCTACGTTACGGTTACGCTCTCTCAAGAGTTGACAACATAGACTACGCAGCTGAAATGCGGGATCCGTTGCAGACAATTCACTACGTTTTATCTGAAATACGGATTGAACGAAAAAACAGTCGTTTACAACGCGTGTCCCTAATCGCTGAAGATTCAAACGTCACCGTAGAAAACAGCCAAAATCTTCGATGGGATTTAACAACGTTCCATGTCCATCCAGACCTATCCAATGCATTGCGCAACGAGTTCATTGAGGAAGCTGAATGGGTGCAAATCAAATTAAGTGAAGATTCCGCACCCGTTTATGTCATTCACAATTGGTATGACACCACTATTAGTGACAAAGAGTTTACACACCCTTTCAGGTGAGAACATAAAAGTGCTTGCTATTCTTATCAATTTTCAGATATAATTAGCAAGAGATGTGTCCACGGTTCAATTATTAAAGTTATTCTCACATATTTGACTAAGAGGAGAAACACCGATGACAACCTATATAGATGGGCGGAAAATATCTTCAGTTCCAACAGACACACCAATATTTTATCCTCATACGGATGGTAAACCCATGGCCGCAAGCGACCGTCACAGACGGATTCTCTTTCGCACAATAGAAAAACTTGAAGCGCATTACGCACAACAATCGGATGTTTATGTCTCTGGTGATATATTGATGTATTATGTGAAGGGTGACCCACATCAAGTGATTTCGCCGGACGTGTTAGTCTCTTTCGGATTAGAGAAAAAAGAGCGGCTTACGTATCTTGTCTGGGTTGAGGGTAAAGTTCCTGATTTTGTGATGGAATTCAGTAGCAAAACCACTTTTCATGACGATTTAGGACCTAAAAAGGATCGCTATGCTTCCTTAGGAATCCAAGATTACTTCTTATATGATGCGTTAGATATATACCTGCCAACGCCACTGATGGGCTTTACATTAGTTGATGGTGTATATGTACCGATTTCCGGTGATGAAGATGGTGGTCTACATTCTGACGTTCTAAGTTTAGATTTCCATGTGGACGATGTAGGTTTAGGAATTTATGATCCTGTTGCGGATGTGTGGCTGCAGCCCCTTGCTGAAACACGCGCTGATCAGGAAACTGCACGCGCTGATCAGGAAGCTGCACGCGCTGATCAGGAAGCTGCACGCGCTGATCAGGAAGCTGCACGCGCTGAGACCGCTGAAACTGAAGTCGCACAACTCCGAGAACAATTGCAACGTTTACAAACTCGCAGCTAACCCAAAGTCATAAAACGAGACTGGGAAAACGCTATATCAAGTCAAAAATGATTTGCTTTCTGATTGTCTATGTCAACAACTAAGATCTCCAACTTTGAAAATGGATTTTGCGTAAGTCCTACTCATGTTAGACAAATACTGCTTGAAGCGTATCATTGTCAATATTGGCACCGGTCATCACCATCACGACTTTTTGTCCATCTAATCTATTAGAGAGTTTATGACCCGCAGCCAGTGACGCTGCGCCTGCCCCCTCTGCCAAGTTGTGCGTCCACCGTATTGCCATGCGGATTCCTTCTTGAAATTCTTCTTCACTAAGCAGGACGATATCGTGTATGTTTTCTTTGATAATAGAGAAGGGGACAGGAAATGGGACCCGCGTCGCCAGACCGTCTGCAATCGTACTACAGGAATCGGTCTCTATATGCCTTCCCGCTTTCCATGAACGGTATATCGCTGGGGCGTTCTCTGCCTGAACACCGATGATATCGACATTCGGATTAATGGCTTTTGCTACGGTAATTGCACCGCAGACCCCGCTACCGCCACCTATTGGTACGATAATGGTATTTACATCGGGAAGACTCTGAAAAATCTCAAGTGAGTAAGTGCCGACACCGTGTATAAGTGCCGTCTCCATTCCAGGGTGGACATAGTAGAGACCCCGTTCAGTTTGTAGTGTATCACACAGTTCTCTGGCTTCGTCAAAATCTGAACCATGGACAATTAACTCGGCACCATAAGCACGCATTGCGCTGTTTTTCTCTGGGTTATTTCCGTGTGGGACGACTATAGTCGCTTTGACACCAAGTTCTGCAGCAGCATACGCGATAGATTGTCCGTGGTTCCCTCGCGTTGCTGTAACAACCCCCTGTTTACGCTGCTTCTTAGAGAGATTATGCATGAAGTTAATACCACCACGAACTTTAAAACTACCAGTTGGTAAATGGTTTTCATGTTTTACATACGCTTGAAAACCGAGTTTTTCTGATAACTCTGGATAGTATCTTAACGGTGTAGGTTCTAAGTATTTATAGACTGTCTGTTTAGCAGCAACAATACCGTGAAATGTTACAGATTTCATTCATTCTCCTGTTCCTGTTTCTTTTGTTCCTCTTCAAACAATTCCAAAACTTGATATGTTGACTCACAGCTGGGATCTAACAATAATGCATCGGTAATATACTTGTCAGCCTCTTCAAACATACCTTGTCTCATGTAGATCATTGCAATGCTACTGTGTACTGTCGGGTTATCTGGATGCTTCTTAAGTGCCTTCTGCAAATGCTCTAATGCCAGTTCATATTCTTGCAAGAATCCGTAAGTGTTCCCGATATAGAAATCAACGTCTACAATTTTCAGTCCACTCTCTTGTGCCTGCTGAAAGTGATCGAGTGCCTTAACAGGATCGTCCAATAGGATATAGATGCGTCCGAGGACGTAGTGTACATTTTCTTTATGTTCATTTCTATCGTCTGCAAGTGCCCCAGTGCATATCTCCACCGCCTCTTCAAGTCGGTTCAATTCCATATAAATATAACCGAGTCTGTAATACACCTCATGCATTTCGGGGTTTATGTCGAGTGCTTTCTCAAAGTGGAAAGCTGCTTTTTCCCATTCCTTACATATCATGTAGGATATACCAATATTGAGATGTGCGTCTGGGTCATCTGCATCTATCGCGAGTACTTTTAAAAAAACGGCTTTCGCTTTGTCATAGTCACCACGTCTATTAAAAATATCGCCGCGTTTCAGGTATGCTGCTTTGATATCTCTAAGTTTTCTTTTTCTTCGTTTCTGTGCCATTATGTTCCTCCGATCTTGTGATTTAAAACTTTTAAGGTAGTTGCAATAATTATAACGGATAACACGGTCTTATTCAACTACTTCTGCTCTTTAATAGTAGTAGGCACTCTCCGAGTGCCGTCTCTTCATAATAGTAGTAGGCACTCTCCGAGTGCCGTCTCTTCATAATAGCCGTCTCTTCATAATAGCCGTCTCTTCATAATAGCCGTCTCTTCATAATAGCCGTCTCTTCATAATAGTAGTAGGCACTCTCCGAGTGCCGTCTCTTCATAATAGCCGTCTCTTCATAATAGTAGTAGGCACTCTCCGAGTGCCGTCTCTTCATAATAGCCGTCTCTTCATAATAGTAGTAGGCACTCTCCGAGTGCCGTCTCTTCATAATAGCCGTCTCTTCATAATAGTAGTAGGCACTCTCCGAGTGCCGTCTCATCACCATATCACCACATCTTCTTGACAATAACACAAGAAAATGGTATAGTGCAAAACAATCTTCTAATTATATTAACATTGACGGATCACAAATTTCAATTCAAATTGCTATGATCTCAAATACACCAAACTCACCTAACATCAATCGTAGGACATTTATCAAAGAACTCGGCATAGCAGGTGCCAGTACTTTATCACTCTTGAGTTCACAGACTTCAGCACAGAACCTATCAGATATAAACGTTCAGACAAAACCGAATATCCTACTCATCATGACGGATCAACAACGTTGGGATGCCATGAGTTGCAGTGGAAATTGGGTGCAAACACCAAACATGGACAGAATTGCGAGCGAAGGTGTTCGATTTACCAACGGGGTAACAAACTCACCTGTCTGTATCCCAGCGAGAGTGAGTTTAGCAACGGGATTATACCCGCATAACACAGGTATTTGGAATAATCAGACTTACACTATGCCACGAGATACACATACATGGATGCAATCAATACGTGATGCAGGTTATCGCACAAGTCTGTTTGGTAAGACACACTTTACACCCCATCAGGAAGGCGTTGACTTGCGTTCACGGGAATACCTGTTGAACGACTACGGATTGGACGATGTTGATGAAATTCCTGGACCCAGGGCGAGTCGACGGGTGCTATGTAATATGACAGAAGATTGGCAAAATAAAGGGTTATGGGCTGCTTACCGAGCGGATTATGAGGAACGATTCGCTAATAAACCCCACGTGGTACGTCCGACAATCCTTGGACTTGAGAACGATGCCGATGTCTATGTAGGACAACAGGCAAAAAAATACCTCAACAACTATAACCGAGAAGAACCTTGGTGCTGTTGGGTAAGTTTTGGTGGACCCCATGAACCGTGGGATACACCCGATCCTTATGCAAATATGTACAACCCGAATAGAATGCCGTCACCAACGCAAAGAAAAACTGCAAAAAACCGTCCACTTGGACATTTAGATAATCTCATGACTGCAAATCGCAGAAACCCAAATTTTGAAGTCGGAGAAGTCGGCAGGTTACGCGCAGACTACGCTGGGAACGTCACACTGATTGATGATCAGATAGGTGAAATTCTACAGACCATTCAGGTACGCGGTGAACTTGACAATACGGTGATTGTGTTCTGCTCGGATCACGGTGAAATGAACGGTGATAACGGGATGATTTACAAAAGTAATTTTCTCAACGGGGCAGTCCGAATTCCATACCTTATACGAACACCGGAGACGTTAAGAAGCAATACGATTAACCGTATCAATGAAAACCCAGTCGAATGGATTGACATCGGTCCTACACTTGTTGAACTTGCTGACGGCGAGATTAACCATCAACAGTTCGGTAAATCTCTATGTCCAATTTTGAACAGCACTCAGCATGCACATCGAGAATTTGCAGTTTCAGAAATAGAAAATGAGATTATGTTGCTAAATCAGGAATGGAAATTTGCAGTGAACGCAAAGAAGCAACCTTATATGTTGTTTGATGTTCAAAATGACCCTGATGAAACGCATAATCTTTCAGGTCAACCTGAAATGAAAACATTGGAAAAGGAGTTAAGGGCGAAGGTTTTTGAACATCTTAGAAATACACAAGAGACAATGGAAATTGAAGCGAAAGGAAAGAAAATCTTTAAACTCGGTGAAATAAAAAAGAATCAACTACTACAAAACTTCCCAAATCCATTTAATCCTGAAACATGGATTCCTTTTCAACTTGTCAATACCGCTGATGTTACGATTCGCATTCATACCGAAAATGGTCATTTAGTGCGAACATTATCTCTCGGAAATATGCCTGCAGGTGTTTATTCAACACAATCACAAGCCGCTTACTGGGATGGCTGCAATGACAAAGGTGAATCGGTTAGCAGTGGCATTTATTTCTACACAATTGATACCGGAGATTACACTGCCACACGCAAAATGCTTATACGGAAATAGAACCTAAACTTTAGACACCCTTGATGCAAAATATACTTGCAAATACATAGCAAATAGTGTATCCTTTTTAATTAATACTATCAAGAAATAATGCCAGCGAGAAACACCATCACGTTTTTCTAAATTAACTTCAAGGAACATTCCCAATGGACGCAAGAACGTTATCTTTACCCATCAGCACATTGGATTACAAACAACCTGCAACAGTTCAGGTCGGTTCTTCAGTCTCAGATGCTATCGACCTTATGCAGATTGAAGGATTCGGATGTGCCCTTGTCGTTGATGCTGATCAAAGATTAGTCGGTATTCTCACTGACCGGGACTTACTCGTACATATCTGTGGTAAAAACTTAGACCCAACAACCATCAAGGTTGAAGATATCATGACTGAAGAACCAGAATCCTTACGAGCAAGTGACCCGATCGCTTTTGCACTAAATATTATGCATCTTGGCCATTTCCGACACGTTCCACTCTGTATATGGGATGAACAGCAACAGGAATTTCCGGTAGGCATGATATCAACACGGGACATTTTAGATCACGTCGCCATTTTCATTGAAAGTAACGAAGGAGCTCCATAACCATGTTGTACGATATGGCAATTGATGAAGAATTAGCACAGATGGATAAAGATGCAGAGAGATCTCACAAAGCGTTGCAAGTTAGTGAGATACACGTGCCATTACGCCTCATAATGCGCGACTGTGTTACAATTGACATTTCAACAACTACACAAGAAGCAATTGAGATACTATTAGAAAACAATATTGGAGCAGCATCAGTAGTCGAAAACGGACTGCTCCGAGGTATATTTGGTGAACGCGACCTACTACGAAAAGTCCTTAATAGAGACGTTGGTGATCTGACACAGATTCCCGTTACACAATTCATGAAAATTGACCCAAAAACTGCAAAACCTGATGACATGTTGGATACGGCAATTCTATATATGGCACACGGTGGATTTAGACACTTACCAATTGTTGATGAACGGCAACATCCCACAGGTATGGTCTCAATTCGTGATGTCATATCTTATCTCATAGAGTTTTTCCCTCAAGAAGTATTGACACTACCCCCAACTCCGATACGTGATGCTTTCAAAGCACGGGAAGGAGCATAACCATGAATGAAACGTATATAACCCGTATTGAAGGTTACACGCAACAAATGAATGAACACAAAAAGGTTGAACACTGATGCGCAAGCAAGTAGAGCAAATTCCAGCAGCGACAGTTCTGTTTGCTGGGGACTCTGGCGACGGTTCCCAAACAATAGGTACTCAGATGACTGAAACCTCTGCTATGATCGGAAACGATGTCGCAACATTACCCGATTATCCCGCAGAAATAAAAGCACCAGCCGGGTCACTCGCTGGTGTATCAGGATTCCAATTACATTTTTCCAGTGAAACAATACATACTCCCGGTGATACATGTGATGTCCTCGTCGTAATGAATCCCGCTGCACTAAAAGTCAATTTAAGCAAACTAAAAGATAACGGCATTCTGATCGTCAACGCAGATAATTTCGCACGAAAGAACCTTCGACTCGCAGGTTATGCTGACAATCCTCTGGAAGATGGATCACTTGAAAAATACCAAGTCTTCCCTGTCGAATTAACCAAACTTAACCGTGATGCACTTGAGGATACAGAACTTGATCTCAGCGATAAAGACCAATGTAAAAACTTCTTCTCATTAGGGATGATACTGTGGTTATACAACCGTCCAATGGATTACACAATCAGATGGATAAAAACAAAATTCGCACTTAAATATCCTCACCTGATTGAACCGAATATCTTAGCACTACGAGCAGGAAACATCTATTGTGAAGCAACTGATCAATTTGCAACAACCTACGAAGTAAAACCCGCTAAGTTCTTACCAGGTACATATCGCAACATTGCAGGAAATACTTCGACTGTCTTAGGACTCGTTGCAGCTGCACATCAATCTGGACTGCAATTAGTATACGGAAGTTATCCTATTACACCTGCAAGTGATATCCTCCACGGATTAGCACTCTATAAGAACTTCGGTATCGTTACAATGCAAATGGAGGACGAAATAGCCGCTGTAGGTGTAGCAATCGGTGCCGCATTCAGCGGTTCACTCGGTGTAACGGGGAGTAGCGGTCCTGGACTCGCATTAAAATCAGAAGCAATTAACCTCGCTATGATCGCTGAATTACCCCTCGTCGTCTGCAACATTCAGAGAGCCGGACCCTCAACAGGTATGCCAACAAAAACAGAACAGGCAGACCTATTACAGATGCTCTACGGCAGAAATGGAGAATCGCCACTTCCAATCCTCGCAGCTGCACGTCCGACTGATTGCTTCGACACCGTTTATGAAGCGTGTAGAATAGCGATAAAGTATAGAACTCCGGTCATCTTTCTATCTGAATTATACATCGCACTCGGTGCCGAACCGTGGAAAATACCTGATATCGCAGACCTGCCAAAAATAGAGTCAGCGTTCCAAACAGAAGTAGACGGTTTTGAACCCTATCTGAGAGATCCAGACACACTCGCAAGACCATGGGCAAAACCTGGAACACCTGGACTCGAACACAGAATCGGGGGATTGGAAAAATCAGACATAACAGGAAATGTCAGTTACGATCCTGAAAACCACGAAAAAATGGTTGAAATAAGAGCCGAAAAAGTTAAAAAAATCGCAAACGAGATACCACCTACCGAAATATACGGCGCACAGGAAGGCGAACTATTGATACTTGGGTGGGGAGGTACTTTCGGTGCTATCCGCACTGTCGTTGAAAACAGATTTGCAGCAGGACAAGCAATCGGTCATGTCCATTTACGATTTCTAAATCCATTTCCAAGCGATTTAGGGGATGTCTTAAATAGATATAAAACAATACTAATTCCAGAACTAAATACAGGCCATCTACGACAACTCATCAGAAGTGAGTTTCTTATTGATGCTGTCGGACTCAACAAAATTCAAGGTCAACCCTTTCACGTTTTCGAATTGGAAGCAGAAGTAGATAATTATATCCGAAATTAGGATATACCGACTTTCACGATAAATATCTCAAACTCTGAACTCAGTAAAGTGCTAAAAGGTAGGCACACTTATGAAAAACGAAAGAACATCAGGTATTCCACGCGGAGTACCAACACTTACTGTAAAAGATTTTACGTCTGATCAAGACCCACGATGGTGTCCTGGATGTGGTGATTATTCAATATTAGCACAGACAAGACGAATCATGCCGGAATTGGGGATACCGAGAGAGAATATCGTGTTCATCTCAGGTATAGGATGTTCAAGCCGATTTCCATACTATATGAACACTTACGGATTCCATACAATACACGGAAGAGCACCAACAATCGCATCTGGGGTTAAAATGGCGAACCCAGAACTCTCTGTTTGGGTGATCACCGGAGACGGTGATGCACTATCTATCGGTGGAAATCATTTTATACATCTCATGCGACGAAATTTTGATATCAATGTCCTTCTATTCAATAACCGAATCTACGGACTTACCAAAGGACAATACTCCCCTACATCTGAGCAGGGAAAAAGCACAAAGTCAAGTCCTTTCGGTTCACTTGAAACACCATTTAATCCTATCAGTTTAGCCCTGTCTGCAGGGGCAACATTCGTCGCGCGTTCACTTGACAGAGACCCGCAACACTTACGCTCTATCATAAAATCTGCGTTTGAACATAAAGGAACATCTTTCATAGAAATCTATCAGAACTGTAACATATTTAATGATGGAACCTTCTTCCCATATACAGAAAAGAAAACAAAAGCTGACAATACAGTGTTTCTCGAACACGGTGAACCTTTGGTTTTCGGTTTAGAAAGTGATAAAGGGATAGAACTAAACAACTTCCAACCTGAAGTCACAACCGTTTCAAACGGTAGTGATGGCCTCATTGTGCATGACCAGTTCGCCGAAAACACTACCTTAGCAAACTTCCTTGCACGCATGAGCGACATGCCAGATATGCCGCATCCTATCGGTATCTTCCGTAGTGTTAAACACCCCTGCTACGAAGACCTGATGACTGATCAGATCCTCGCAGCAAAGCAGCAAAGAGGTGAAGGGGATCTTGATGCACTTCTTCATGCTGGCGATACATGGATCGTTGAGTAGTGGACAGTCCAAGTTAAACTTGTAGGTCGGGTTTCGTTCCTCGCATATTCAACTTTCCTTGCAATCTACCTTCTAATGTGGTATCCTATCTATATAAACATATACTAATGAGGATAAAACAATGAAATTAGGTTTGTGCACTATCGCTTTTCAAGAACAACCTTTGGAAGAGGTGATTGATATTGCAGCTGACTACGGGTTTGATGGTATCGAAGTTTGGGGTAAACCACCGCACATGCCGATGGAATATGATGAAACTTATGTCAAAAATATACGTGATTTAGCACATCAGAAAGGGTTGGCAATTTCAGCTTACGGTTCCTATGTTGACCCGACGATGCATCTACACCAAAAGCATTTTGAAGATGCATTTAACATCGCACACGAACTGGGGACAGACCTCGTGAGAATTTGGACTGGTGGAGGTGCATCAAAAACCATTCCACCTGCTGACAAACGACTCATTCTGTTTCGTATGGTGAGTCTCGCACAATGGGCAAGTTTTCGAAGTCTTACGATGGGTATGGAAATGCACAATAATCACCTATCCGATTCAGTTGAGAGTATCTTAGATATTATTGACAGCATCAAATTGCAGTCACTAAAGACATATTTTCAACCTTTGTCACGACCTGATGCTGACGAACCTATTTCAGCTGCACAGCAACTTGCACACCATATTGTAAATGTTCATGCACAGAACTTTGACGAAGCAGGAAAGGCATGTCCAATCGCTGAGGGAGTAGTAGACTACAGTAAAATTGTAGAGATACTCAGTAATGCCGACTATGACGGTTATGTCCAAGTAGAATTCCTACACGGGGATAATAAATTGGAAGCTCTCCAACGCGATAGGGATTACCTCGCAAGTCTGACTACACCTATTGCCGAGGCTGCCTTAAAAAACATGGATTCCGATCCCGTCTAAAGAAAAGAACGAGTAGATGAGTTCTATGCGCTTAGAAATCGGTATCATAGCACTGCTTGAAGAGGTGATAGGGAAACCTGCAGAAAAAAGAGCACAGTTTGATTGGCTCTGTAACAAACCGGCACGTAAGCATTTTGGTGAATACTACGACGTCTTAATGGCGTTATATCGTCATTTACAAGGAGACTGGGAGGGAACAACGCAAAAATCGCTCGGTCATCTCACACCAGACGCATATTTTCCAGAACCGTATAATTTCATCTTTGAATTTGACGAACTGCAGCACTTTACAAAATACCGAAAAAATACGTTCAAGTTTTATCCTGAAAATATACCCCTGGCTTATGAACCAGAGGTATATATTGAGTTTTGTCGTCAGCACCACGCTGCCGCATTAGCAAAAGGACCTGACAGATTTCGTCGACCTACTGCTGATTTTCCTTATATCAACGGACGGGCTGCACAACGGGCATTCTTTGACACTTATCGGGATTGGTTACCAACACTACACGGACTAAATCCTACACTCAGACTCGCTGAATTTGAGGTTACATCTATTCTAAACGAAACATTAACGGGTAATGACGCGAAAGACTTTATGGATAAGTTAATCAGAAAACGACTCGCAATTCCCAATCAAAGAGACCAATAATTGGGAAGGTAGGTAAAATTACACTACATGGACACACACTATAATTCAACAGTGGATATCACAGATTATCCACTACTTCAACTCATTGGTCAAACTCCCCTCACGAAAATTGACTTATTCAAGAACGAATTCCCTAAGGTGGACATATATGCAAAAATAGAAACTTACAATCCAGGGGGTTCTATAAAGGACCGACCCGTCCTACGAATGCTAACTGAAGCAATTGTTACAGGAGAACTCACACGAGAAAAAACTATATTGGATTCAAGCTCAGGAAACGCTGGTATCGCTTATGCAATGATCGGGGCAGCACTCGGATATAAAGTTGAACTCGTAATACCCGATAATGCAAGTCAAGAACGAAAAAAACGGATTCTTTCACACGGCGCACGCATCATTTATACTGACGCTATCCTCGGATATGATGAGGCATTGCGAGAGGTCGATAGAAGATACGAAGCAAATCCAGAGAAGTATTTCTTCAAATCACAATATGAAAACGAAAACAATTGGCGAGCACACTACGATACGACAGGTGTAGAAATACTACAACAGACAGATGGGAAAGTTACACACTTTGTCGCGGGTGTAGGCACTGGAGGAACAATCACTGGCGTAGGTAGAAGATTAAAAGACTATAATTCAAACATCAAGGTCTGCTCTATTGTGCCAGAGGAGTTCCCCGGAATCGAAGGATTAAAACCCCTTGGAAGTCCTGATGATATTGTACCAGAAATACTTGATGAAAGTATTATTGACTACCGAATTCCTGCATCTATTGAGGATGCACTCGAGATGTGCAACCGTCTTGCAGAAATAGGTTGGTTCGTAGGAACATCATCGGGAGGTTATCTTTACGGTGCATACAAACTCGCACAAGAGATACAGCAGGGGATAATCATAACAGTGTTTAATGATATCGGTGAAAGATACTTTAGCATGAGACTTTGGGATTAAGTTCACATATCGGCAAACTATACGTATGTTTTCAAAATTGGAGTTCTATGGATACAACAGTTATTCCTTTTAAAGGGTTGCGGTACAATGTTGATAAAATAAGTGACATCACCGATGTAATCGCACCTCCTTATGATGTCATCAAATCTGATGAACGCACTGCTTTAGAAGCAAAACACCCATCAAATATTGTCCGCTTAATACTAAGCCAACCTCAGTCGGATGATACTGAAACAGAGAATCAATATACACGCGCTGCTAATCTATTAAAGCAATGGATTACTGACCAAACCTTAATCCAAGACACCTCACCAAATTATTATATCTACGATCAATCCTTTCACGCACCTGATGGGAAGCATTATACCCGTCGTGCGTTAATCGGATTAGGTAAACTTGAACCTTTTGAGAACAGAGTAATCCTGCCACATGAAAAGACACATGCTGGACCGAAGATAGATAGACTTAATCTGATGCGTACCTGCCATGCCAACCTAAGTCCAATATTCATTATATACCAGGACCCTGATGGAGATATTGAGCAAATAATGGAGCAATATACTGCTGGCAATCCTCCAGAAGTTGACTGTAAGGAAGTGTTCGGAAGTACACACCAATTGTGGCGTATAGATAAACCTGAATCCAACCGTAAAATACAGAACCTATTTACGACAAAACAACTCCTGATAGCAGATGGACATCATCGTTATGAAACAGCTCTAACATTTCGTGATGAAATCACAAACGATCAAGTAGAAGACACACAGTCTGGCTACGGTTATATGATGATGAATCTTGTCCGTATGGAATCCTCTGGATTAGCAGTTCTGGCAATTCACCGTTTGCTCAGGGGTCTCACTTCTGAACAAATTAATCAGGCAATTGCCAACCTCCCAGAGATGTTTGAAGTGTTAGAAACGACATCATTAACTGATCTAATGTCAAAATTGAACGCATTCAAAGGAAAGAAATCCGCAGTTGGCATGTATACACCAGATAATAAATACCGTCTATTAATTCCACATTCACCAGTTCCAGGAGAATTGGATGTAACACTCGTTCAAGACATAATCATAAACAAGATGTTTAAGATTAAGACATTAGCAGACCATATCAGCTATAGTGCGTATGATGCTGATGCTCTCGAACATGTCAAAAACGGAAGTGACCGCGTCGCACTATTAATGAACCCAACACCCGTTGAACAGGTATTAAATGTAGCATTAGAAGGCTCTGTGATGCCACAGAAATCAACATTTTTCTATCCAAAAATGGCAACCGGTTTAGTGTTGAACCTATTAAACCGACATCCAAGTCATCAGCGATTATAAAAAAGAGTGATAATAACTTTGCACAACCCTCATCATTGTATAGACAATTATATTTCACATGTGCTATAATATACCGGATTGTATAATAAGGAGAAATAAGTGGCGATAGAACTGTTCTCAATTGGCACAGAGTTAGTACTCGGACAGATTCAAGACACAAACGCGCATTGGATTGCACAGCAGATCCTACAATTGGGTGGCGAATTAAGACGTGTAACGATGCTTCGTGATGATTTTGATGAAATGACCGAGGCATTGGATGCAGCTGTACAACGTGATACAGCACTCATTCTAACCACTGGAGGCCTCGGTCCAACACCTGATGATATGACTGTCGCTGTAGTCGCATCGCTAATTGGTACCAAACTTGTAGTAAGCCGGGAAACAGTCACAGAATATAAGAAACGTCGTCAGATGTCTGATGATGACATCTTAAATGATGCTCTAATAAAAATGGCAACGGTTCCAGAGACAGCAGAAGTATTTCAAAATCCTGATGGTTGGGCTCCATGTATCAGTGTCAACCACATACAATCAACAATTATGATGATGCCTGGTCCACCAAGGGAGATGAAATCTATTTTTGAAACACACATTCAACCTCTCATAGTTGAACGATACCGTTCAGAAATCTGTACAGCGCGTGTTTATGTCAGCATGTTTGAAGCGGAAGTTTCACCTCTCATGCAAAAAGTCATGCAACGTCATCCTAATGTATACCTAAAGGCTTATGTTGCTCTTCGCAATGTAGAAGGAAACAGAATGCCAATTGATATTGTATCAACAAGCACAGACAAAATGGATGCCGAAACACAACTCAACCATTCAATTCAGTATTTTCAACAGCTTGTTATTGAAGCTGGAAAAACATTCAGTTTAGATGATAATTCATAACATCAAGATGTTAACATGCATGTTAACGATATTAATTTATCTATAAGGAGATATATATTTTGAAACGTAAACCTGCAGGAAATAAAAGAAATTTCCAAGGAAAATCAGGCAACAGAAGCAATACGAACCGAAGGCAAAAAAACAAAAAACGGAAGGATGAAAACAACG
This sequence comes from Candidatus Poribacteria bacterium, assembly GCA_965205065.1. GTDB lineage: Bacteria > Poribacteria > WGA-4E > WGA-4E > WGA-3G > MSPOR6. Next base: position 3,380,493 of record CBDBFT010000001.1, read on the forward strand.
ATTCTGATCTCAATCAGGAAGAAACCCTTGAACGTAACCCCAAACAGAAAGATAAAATTGAGGTAGAGGGGGTTGTTGTTGAGCCTTTACCAAATGCAATGTTTCGGGTTGAATTAGAAAATAAGCATGAAATCCTTGCCCACATCTCAGGGAGAATGCGTAAGCATTTCATCAAAATTGAACCCGGAGATAAAGTCACCGTCGAACTCTCACCCTACGACCTAACAAGAGGACGGATCACATATCGAAAGTAATGAAACCCGATACATTAGTTTATATCAATAGATATGAAGAGAAAGAACTTCAGAAACTGCTTCAGACTATTGAAGAAAAACGAAAACAGGTCGAAGACCTAACAGTTACCGTAGAACAGTTAAAGGAAGAGGTGGACCTGTTTCAACATAAGTATAATTCTCACGTAGGGCGATTCTACCTTGAGCTGGATCAAATTGATCTTGAAGCACAGGAATATCGTCTAAGACTTCAATTACAGCAAGAAAACATCAGTGCCGAAGAAATTGAAAAACGGGTAGAAGCCTGTTTCAAAGAGAATCGCGCCCGTTTCAATACTGTTGATAACGAAAAAGAATCTAAAAAGAAAACTAAGAAGAATCAATTACCTGATAAGGAAGCAAAATACGTCCAAAATCTATATCGGAAACTTGCAAAGAGATTTCATCCAGACAAAGCAGAACATCCTGATGAACAAGACAGACACGAACAACTTATGCCACTTATAAATAGGGCGTATGAAGACCAAGATCTGCTCATTTTGGAAAGACTAAATATAGGTGAGACTGAAATAACAGAACAAACTGAACAGACCCATAAAGAAAAAAGGGAGCAACTCCATAAAAATCTTCGCAATCTAAACCGGATAATGAGTGAATTACGTTCTGAGATAAATCGTGTAAAAGCAGGACGAACATACCAGTTAAAACAGCAAGTAGAAAATGCTGAAAAAAACGGAAATGACCTATTATCTACCCTTGCAGCTGACCTAAAACGAAAGGTCAAATCCAGCAAGAAACAGCTGACAAATTTGATAAATATATGGAAAATTAAGAAACCAACCTCTTAAAGGTAGTAGGCACACTCCGTGTGCCGTTCACAAGGACTAACTTCATCCGTGTGCCGTTCACAAGGACTAACTTCATCCGTGTGCCGTTCACAAGGACTAACTTCATCCGTGTGCCGTTCACAATAGTAGTAGGCACACTCCGTGTGCCGTTCACAAGGACTAACACATGCAACTAAAAGATAAAGTAGCAATAATCACAGGTAGTGGACGTGGAATAGGTAGAGCAATCGCCATCGCCTATGCAGCGGAAGGCGCAAAAGTCGTAATTACATCGCGTAGTAGAGAGCAACTTGATGAAGTTGTCAACAGCATATCATCTAAAAATGGTGAAGTTTTCGCTGTTACGGCTGACATCCGTGAACGTTCTGAAGTGCAATCTCTTGTGGAAAAGACTTTAGATAAATATAGCAGAATAGATATCCTCGTCAACAACGCAGGTATAAATCCCAGAGGTCCATTCTTACAAACCACCGACGAAGACTGGAATGATGTTTGGAACATCAACGTAATGGGTGTTGTTCACTGTTGTCGTGCTGTGCTACCCATCATGCAGAAACAGAAGAGTGGAAATATTATCAACATCGGTTCAGGATTAGGCGAGGTAGGACATGCAAACCTTAGCATCTATTGTGCATCAAAAGCCGCATTACATAGATTAACACAAGCCATCGCTGAAGAGGTATGGCAGGACAGAATCATTGCAAACATCCTCATCCCTGGTCCCGTAAGAACGCAATTATCAAAACCCGCATGGGAAAGCACAGACACATTTAGAGGACAGAGTGACCCGTGGAAAGAACCTGAACAGGTCGTTGATTCCGCTGTCTTCCTCGCAGCACAACCCACAGATTCAGGTATGACAGGTCAGATACTGAGTATCATGAGAAGAAACAGTCCATAGGGTTACCCCTTCTGGACAGTTATTACATTTTAGGTAAATCACACAACAGAACTGTACCGTTATCACCTACGTCAATGGAAACGAGATGCGTTTACCCTCTTCCGCTGATCGGTAAGCTCCCAATACCATCTCTACAGAAATCCTACCATCTTCAACTGTTACATCTGACTCAGTATTATCCTTAAGACAATCAATAAACGGACGAGGAACTCCCGAGATACGTTCACCATGACCATTCGGTATTTCTATCCCAAGGTCTTTCCATAGCGGTTCAGCGCGTGTATACAATTTCAATCCAATAGCATCATCAGGACGAGGTATATTACAAGAAGGTCCATCACCGTAGTTCTGTATAACCACACCTTCATCACCATATATTTCAGTTGTATTCTCTCCAGCGAGTGTAACAGAATTGTTAATCAGAATAGCCATTGTTCCACTGGGAAACCGATATACAGCAATACCGGAATCGTCAGGGGCGACATCAGTCAGTACATTATCAATCTCAGCAATCACACTGGTTGGTTTTCCGAGCATCCAATAGATAAAGTCCGTTGCATGTGAGGCATCATCCATAAACATTCCCATATTCTTCACTGGATCTATGTGCCAACGACTCGGACCCGTAACAAAAGCTTCGTTAAAGAGGACATTAATACAGTGTCTTCTACGCAACAATCCGATTTTACCTAAAACCCCGCTATCAATAAGTTCTTTCATTGCAATGTTTGCAGGGTCCCGTCGCATCTGATGCGCCATCATAAACTTAACACCAGACTTCAGCACAGCATCACCAATAATATCACAATCTTCTAATGTAAGAGCTAACGGCTTTTGACATAGAATATGCTTCCCAGACGATGCAGCTGCAGTAACCATTTCTGCATGTCGGTTCGTTTCGCATGTCACTATCACAGCATCAATTTCAGCATGATTGACAACATCCTCAAGGTGAGGTGAATATGTCATACCAAATTGAGAAGCCGCATTCTCACCGCGGTCAATATTATCATCCCAACATGCTACCAGATTTACATCCGCAAACGTCATCATCTTATTGCAATATGCGTTTGCGTGTCCATGTGCAAAACTGATAATCCCAATACCAATTTTTGAGTTCATGTCTGTGTTATCCAATCTCTAAGTGTTTGTTGTGAAATTGCGTTTCTATCTGATTATACCACATCCCAAGCTTCTTTTGCAAAACAAAAAAAATGAAACTAATCATTTGACATAACAAGGTAAGTCCTATTAATTTGACAACGTGGGAACTGTATTGTATACTTATTAAATCACTATACTTGTCTCCGCGCTGTATGGTGCGGACTCTACTAATACCAGGGACACTTGGTAAGTGTTGTAAGTAAGAATTGCATACTACACCCCTCAACTATTTATTGCCTAAAAGAAAATCTCATGCTTGAATTGCAACGCGCTTTAAATTTCACTTCGGAAAACACTGATGGGAGGATATCATGCAAGCAAACATATTCACTTTACCGGTCAGTCTTGAACAGCTCGCTGCCGTGATTAAACGGATGAGTCCGGAAAACAGGAAACAGTTGTTAGCAATGGTGCCAGAGTTGGTCTCTGATGTAATCCAGCAGAAACAGATGCTTTACGATACCATGCAAACTGTTGATCAACTCAAACAAGAACTTTTGGAGGAACTTGACGGACAACTGTTATCATTGGATGAACCTTTCATAGAGGGTTTCACACTCGGACAATACCTTGAATTATCTGATGCGGAGCGAGAAAAACTTTGGGACAGATGGGGTGAAGTCGCGCTTGATGAGATAGAAGAAGTAGAGGTACATCCGAATGCGCTGCTTGCAAAAGCGATTGTTACATATGCAGCAGAATCTTCAAGCTCCCTATTGCCATGTATCTTTACCCACTGTTGAACGACCTGAACTGATTGTAATATAAGGTGAGAGAAGACCAAACACTATCTCTAATTGAATCCTTTTACATAAGCCCTCAAGACAGGATTCATTTTGAAAACTAATAAACCTACTTATGAAAAGAGGCAATGAACGACGAAGCAGTAAAAGGTATTTGGGAACTAACAATACTTCCAATATAAAACCTAAGAACCCCCAGTGCTTTAGCACGGGGAGTATGTCAGTACAAGAACCTGAATCCTCTCTTTACTCATGAGTTTCTACGAGAATTTTACACACCCCACTTAACAAAAAACTTGAAACTCTCAACAGCGCATGCTATAATAAGTTTGCTCAATTCATCAAGATTTAAAAAATATCTGTCTGTCAAGAATCAATATGAAATACTTCACATACTTCGGCAATCATCTTGTAAACGCCAAAATACCTGACAATTCAGAGGTATTCTATGCCAAACCTCCACTTCCAGGTATAAAACGATCTGAACTCAGCGAACATACGCAACAGGCATTTGAAAACCCACTTGAGATGCCGCCACTACGTGAACTCGTGAATGGAAATTCAAAGGTGTTAATCCTATTTGATGACAACTGCCAACCCTTTCCACCAACCAAGAAACCTGACATGCGTCAAATAATGATTGAGACGCTTCTGAAACTTCTTTATGAATACGGTGTAGATAAGAAGAACATTCAACTTATATGTGCTGTAGCACTACACAGGAAGATGAAAGAGCATGAACTCACATTTATGTTAGGGAAAGACATTATGAACGAGTTCTATCCGGATCAACTCCGGAATTTTGACGCTGAAGATGCCGACCTGATTGTAGAAGTGGGAAAAACAGAGCATGATGAAATTGTTGAGACCGATAAAGCTGCCCTTGATGCCGACCTGATCATATATGTGGACATGATTCAGATTCCACTCAATGGCGGACATAAATCTGTAGCTGTCGGTTTAGGTACATATAACTCTATCGCACCGCACCATTCTCCACACATGACATCAGAAAGTCCTCATGTGATGCAACCAGAAGGTTCACACATGCATGCATGTATTGAGCGGATGAGCCGTCTTATACAGAAAGAAACACCAATTTTCGTCATAGAAGCAGCGATGAACGGTGCTATCTATCCATTCCATCTGAAGTATGTTGGAAAACCGAACAGAGACTGCAATTTTGCTGAAAAAATCATCAAAACGCTTACACCGGCAACACTGTCTATACTCCCTGAATCTGTAAGGTATAAAATCCTAAAGAGTGTGCAAACCGACTATGAACCGATGGCTGTCAATGGCGGTGATATTGATGCTGTTCACACAAAAACGCTAAAACTGATGAAAGATCAGTTAGCAATTGATATCCCCCGCCAATACAGCACGATGGTCTTTGGGCTGCCCGATATGAGCCCTTATGCAGTAGATGCACGTATTAATCCCGTTTTAGTCGTAAGTGACATTTTGGGATACGTATTTAACTGGTTCTATAATAAACCGATAATCAAGAAGGGTGGGGTTGTCATCATCATGAATCCTACATATCAAATTTTCCATGAAGAGTATCACGTCGCGTATAGAATGTTCTATGATGAGGTGTTAGCTGATACAACTGAACCTTTTGAAATGCAAGAGAAATACCAAGAGAAATATGCTAAAGACGAGTATCTGATTGACTGCTATAGAAACAGATATGCACATCACGGTTTTCATCCTTTTACAGTGTGGTATTGGGCAACCTATCCGCTTAAGTATCTTTCAAAAGTGATTCTGGTTGGTCCGAAGGAACCGAGCGTCGCACAGCGGTTAGGTGTTGAATGGGCAAAAGACTTAAACGAGGCACTGGAAATGGCACGCACTGTTTCAGGTGAAGATGATGTCGTCGCTTTAACAATGCCACCATTCTTCTATGCAAATGTAAAAGAGTAGAGTCACTTAAAGGTAGTAGGCACACTCCGTGTGCCGTTCTTAAAGGTAGTAGGCACACTCCGTGTGCCGTTCTTAAAGGTAGTAGGCACACTCTGTGTGCCGTTCTTAAAGGTAGTAGGCACACTCCGTGTGCCGTTCTTAAAGGTAGTAGACACACTCCGTGTGCCGTAGCGTCGTACACGAAAAAACGCACTCTGACAAAGGATAATGAGATCAATGGCAACAGACAAAAAACTCCCAACACCAGAAGAAATTGAAAAGGAATTCCAAGAATTCTTCCAAAAAAAATACGGGGACGGTTTCCGTGTTCAACTCGAAAATGTAGGTAGACAACAAGCAACTTCTGGACAAACGGAAGCAGAGATACCAGAACCCCAGAAAACCTTCGACCTAAAATTTGACCTTAAACCGAAGGATATTAAGAAATACCTGGATAGATATGTCATCAAACAGGACGAGGCAAAGAAAGCACTTGCAATTGCTGTGTGTGATCATTACAATCACGTCCGAGAATGTCACGAAAATCCTGACGCTGCTGATACCGATTATTCCAAACAGAACATCGTCATGCTCGGTCCAACAGGTGTCGGTAAGACATACTTAATTAGACACATTGCTAAACTGATCGGTGTCCCTTTTGTCAAAGCGGATGCCACACGTTTTAGTGAAACAGGTTATGTCGGTGCCAATGTTGATGATCTAATTCGTGAACTGGTTGCACAAGCTGAAGATAACCTGGAATTAGCACAATACGGTATCATCTATCTGGATGAAGCAGACAAAATCGCCACACCCCCAAATATCATAGGTCGAGATGTCAGCGGTCGAGGCGTTCAGATAGGACTCCTTAAGTTGATGGAGGAAACTGAAGTTGACCTCAGCGGAGGAAACGATGTCGCATCACAAATGCGCGCTGTTATGGAATTTCAGAAACGGGGAAAGGTTGATAAACAGGTTATAAACACACGACATATCCTCTTTATCATCAGCGGTGCTTTCACAGGTATGGAAGATATTATCAAAAAACGCATGCATCAGAGTAGAATCGGCTTTAATGTAGATGTCGCAAGTCAAAAGGATGTTGCTGCAGAGTACTTTTCACACGTTACACCCAAAGACTTTATTGACTTCGGTTTTGAACCAGAATTTATCGGTAGACTCCCCGTACACGTCGTATGTACTGAATTAGAAGTTGAAGACCTATTTCACATATTGAAACACTCTGAAGGATCCATTATCCGACAATATGAAAACGCTTTCAGGTCTTACGGGATTAATGTACTCTTTTCAGTCAATGGATTAGAAAAAATCGCAGAAAAAGCAATTGAACAGAAAACTGGCGCACGCGCATTGATGACCGTCTGTGAGAAAGTTCTACGGAACTATAAATTCGAACTGCCATCTACAGGTGTTGTTGAGTTTGTAGTGACAACTGACGTAGTTGATGCACCAGATAACGAACTGAAAAAAATCATGACTGATCCTGAATATAACAGAAAATGTGTCATGAAAGAACAGATACGTAGATATGAATCAAAATTCTATGCAGACCACGACCTGAAGATTGAATTTGATGCCGAAGCAATTGATGCAATCTGTCAGAGTGCTATCAAACAGGAACTCTCCATTCAACAGATTTGCGATGAGATCCTTAAAAGTTATCAACACGGGTTGAACCTAATTAAGCAGAATATAGGACAGACAGCGTTCAGTTTACCAATACAAGTCGTGGATAATCCGGATCCAGTACTTGAGAAATGGATTCGCGATTCTTATCACACTAAGGATGAGGTAAAGGAATAAATCCGACTATGAACACTTCACAACAGAAACCATCACGACCAGAACCGTTAGACTTAAGAGAAGTCGGCGCACCGATTGATGACAAACCGCAAGTAAGCGATAAGCGACTCTTTTTTCAACTCCACGTTTTTTCGGATTGTTACCATCCAGAAGTTTTTATCAATCATATCCAAAAGAGCAATTACAGTCCACCCACTGCCGTTTTCTACGATGATTTAAATGATCCAACAGGTTTCGGCGTACTTCTTAACGCCACGGATCCAGCATCCCTGTTGGATCAATCGCTTGTCTTACGAGATATGCAACGTAAATTCGATCATGAAATATCATATCGTCCAGAGATGACGATGATTGGTCGCACGTATTCAAGTGGCAGAGAACCTAATTTGGATGAATGGCTCATCAGCAAACCGATAAGGAATGTTTTCAATCCAGAATTTCCCTGGGCAATCTGGTATCCCCTTCGCAGAAAACCGGAATTCTATCAACTTGAACAACGTGACCGTAGCAGGATTTTAGGTGAACACGCAATGCTCGGTAGAAGCTACGCTGCTGGTGGGTACGCAAGTGATATCCGATTAGCATGCTTCGGGTTAGATACAAACGACAACGAATTCCTTATCGGATTAGTCGGTCCAGAACTATATCCATTATCACGACTCATTCAAGATATGCGCCAAACAGAACAGACAACCAAATACATTGAATCCCTCGGTCCCTTCTTTATCGGCAAGGTGCGGAAGCGATGGATGCGTGAATCGTAAATCAAGAAGCAAAGATGAGAAATATACTCGCAGTCTGCACAAAAGAACTCTATACCTATTTTGTATCTCCGATTGCATATTTTGTCATTATCGTGTTCTCAGCACTGTCAGGTTTCATTTTCTCGGTCTGGCTAATTACCTATTCAGGTAAGATTCCAGGGGCAGATGTGATGCAAGTTGTATTCGGTAATCTTGCAATTATTCTTCTCTTTTTCACACCTGTACTAACAATGAAACTCTTCGCGGAAGAAAGAAAATCAGGCACGATTGAATTACTGCTCACTTCTCCAATAACGGATGCTCAAGTCGTTTTAGGAAAGTTCCTTGCAAGTTGGACACTCGTTCTGATTATGCTCGGATTCACACTGCTATTCCCATTCCTAACTTCACGGTTCGGACCATTAGACGTAGGTGTACTATGCAGTGGATACCTCGGTCTTATACTTATCAGTTCCTGTTTCCTTGCATTCGGTCTACTCATGTCCTCAATGAGCAAAAATCAGATCGTCGCAGCCTTAACCAGCTTCGGTTTTTTTTTGACGCTATGGGTAATAGGCATTCTGTCAAATAAATCGGGGTTCATCGGTAATATGTTAAGCTATCTCTCTTTTCTTGACCATTACAACGATTTTGCTCGCGGTGTTATCAAACTGAATGATGTTATATATTATCTCAGTTTCTTATGTGTATGTCTGTTCAGCACATTCAAATCAATTGAATCTTCAAAATGGAGATAGGGTATGACTGATAAGAAAATGATCGGACCCGTATTCGGTTTTCTAACACTAATTTTCTGCTTCTTATCAGTAACTTGTGTTTTCATGAGTGCCTGGCTTATCTTTTGGATATGTTTAGTTCTTTTCGTTATATCACTATCAATATTCGTTGTAATCCGATTAAATGAAATCCGACTTTTTTTTCAAAGTAGACAATTGCGATATGGCACAAATGTAGCAATAAGTATTCTCGGGGTGATAGGGATTGCAGTCTTCGTTAATGTTATTTTTGCACAAAGATTCAATAAGAGAATAGATTTAACAGAATTTAAACGCCATTCACTCTCTGAACAGACAAAACAAATTCTTAAATCCCTTGATAAAGAAATGAAAATTTTTGCATTCTTTACAGATACCAACCGTTCTATACCACAAGTTAAACATCTATTAGATTTATACGCACATGAAACAAAGAACATCGCAGTGTCGCTTATTGATCCGGATTATGAACATAACTTAGTTGCCAAATACGGCATTGAAAGAGACGGATATACAGTTTTTGACGATGGTGAAAGATATGAAATAACTTCTATAGTCAGTGAGCAAGCATACACAAGCACTTTACTAAGAGTCATCAAGAATGAGACTAAGAGAGTTTATTTTCTAACCGGACACGAAGAACGGAGCATTGATGACTTCAGTAGGAGGGGGTATCAACAGGTAAAAACGGAATTACAGAAGATTAATTACGAAGTCCTCTCACTTTCACTCTTAAGAGAACAACAGATACCTACTGATTGTGATGCACTTGTTATTGCTGGTCCAACTAAACCGCTAAAAAAGGATGAGATAGAAACAATTGAAAGATACTTAGACAGAAGCGGTAAGCTGCTGCTATTATTGGACCCTTCACATAATTCTCCTATAGACGTAAATGATGGACTGGTCCAACTTATGAAAAAATGGGGAGTGAAGGTAGGAAATGACTTAGTTTTTGATCGGGTATATATGTTTCTATTATTGGGGGGACCAAGTGCTTTGAATTTACAGCTTGAACCCCATGAAATAACACGGAATTATATGCATTCACAGATACCTTTTGTCTACTGCCGATCAGTCACACCGCTGCAAGAAATACCCGATAATTTAAGTGTTAAAACAATAGCAAAAACAAAGAGTCCAAAAGGCGTTAGTTGGGCAGAAACGGAACGTCAAGCAGATGGCAACTTCAGTGATAACGGGTATACACCGAATGTAGATATCCCCGCTCCAGTGTCAGTTGCTGTTGCAGTTGAAACGGATATGAGGGGTACTACAAGTGATAAAGAATCATCAACACCTACACGCATTGTTGTCATCGGAGATTCAGATTTTGCTTCAGATGCGTTTTTTGCATCAAACAATCCGAATGTCCCTGCATATCCTCCTATTTTTAACGCTATCGTAAACTGGCTAACATTAGAAGATGATCTTCTCACCATCTCTGAGACTGATCCCAGCAAACGCAATTTGCGCAATCTAAATATCCATCAAGCGCGACTTGTTCAAATACTATCACTGTTTCTCATACCACTAATCGTATTTATCACAGGAATAGTTGTGTGGTGGTTACGGAGAAAAGGAGGTACAGGATGAGCTTCCGATCAACCATTCTGATAATTGGAACGCTTACGATAGTTGCGGTAAGTTATTTTCTTTTCTTTAACAAGTCTACTAATGACAGCGCAAAAAGCGAGAAACGGAGGATCTTTCAAGTATACGATATACCCGCTGAAGAAATTAGTAAACTCAAACTCTCTTTCTCGCATGAATCTTTTCAAAGTTTTATTATTGAGAAAAGCGATAAGAATACCTATATGTTTACATCACCTATTAATGCACATGCAGATAACAAAAAGGTCAAGTTACTCTTAGATGATTTTCTCAATAAACGCATCAGGAAGACCCTTAACGTCTCAAATTATGGGCAATACGGTTTAGATAAACCTACGATAACTATTCAACTATGGAAAGACCCATCAAGTGAACCGACAACCTTTTTTATAGGAAAAAGAGGTGTAAATTTTTCTGTCTATATTAAAGAGAAGTCAGAAAAACACATATTTCTGATTGAATCCAGTGCGCTTGATGACCTGTCAAAGTCTACATCAGATTTACGTGATAAAGCAATCATTAAATATGATCCTGACACAATCACAGAAATCAAGTTTGAAAAACCTGAACAGATACACTGTATGAAAGAGGGTGATAGATGGATCATGACACTTCCACTCTCAGAGAATGCTGATACACAGAGAATTCAATACATACTCAGTGAGTTAAGTAAAGCACAAGTCCTCTCGTATGAAGCAGACGGTGAAGATGTAGAACCCTTGTTAGAAAAATACGGGTTAAAGAATCCACGTATCGTGTTTTCACTAAGTGATGAGAAAACGACTTACGGACTTAAAATAGGATCAGATGACCGCTCTGCTGAAAATTATGACGGGGCATATAGAAGAGTCTATGCACAGTCAATACATCAGGGTGGCATATTTAAAATATCAGACAGAATTGTCCAGATTCTAAACAGATCAGTTTTTGATTTACGTGATAAACGCTTGATTGATTTTCAGAGAACGGATACTACGAAGTTTGAAATTCAATATGGGACACAAAAGGTAGAGGGGATCAAACTGGGCAAGGATAGATGGCAGCTCAACACCCCGAAAAAACGCAAAGCAGATCCAGTGGCAGTTAGCGATCTACTCTTCGGTGTTGACTCGCTAAAAGCTGTAACGTTTGTAACAGATGGAACAAATAATCTGAGAAAGTTTGGTTTGAACCCACCAAGAATGCAAGTCTCATTCACAGTACAGGGGGAAAATGAACCTGCTGTTCTTCTCATCGGCAAGAATACAAGAAACGACACAGTATACGTGAAAGCAAAAAACAGTGAAAAGGTCGCCACTGTTAAACGGAACCTAATAGATAATATATTTAAAGGTGCCGCATGGCTAAGAGATAAAAAAATATTTCATTTTAACATTGAAGATCCAACCCGTTTAACAGTAAAATATAATGACGAAAAAGAACCGGATAAAAGTCTCAATTTCACATGTCAACGTCTCGGTAGTGAGTGGAGATTAACTTCACCCGTTAAAGAAAATGCAAACAGTGCAGCAGTCAATGAGATTCTATACGAAATGATTGACCTAAATGCGGATGAGTTTATCTCTGGAACATTAATGGATAACAAAAACAGACTTTCAGATAATAAAACAGGTCTGAATTCACCTGTCATACAAATTACAATAGAATTGAAGTCTAAGAACTTACAATCAATCCAGATAGGCAAAGCTGATTCAACGGGACGTTATCATGCACGTTTAAGCAATGATCCGAATCAGATTTTCATGATAAACTCAGAAGTAATTCCGAGATTAAAAGCACAACTTAATTGGCTTCGCACGACAGAGAATTAATTACTTGGAAATGAATACCATGACGACCTTTATTATTGTCATTACTTACATTCTCTTTATTCTTGAAATGTTGTTGATTAGTCCATCTTTCTTCTACACACGACGTGAACGGAAAACCAATAGACCCACATATACACCAAAAGTAGCGATTATTGCACCTCACTACGGGTGGGATAACGAAACAGCTGAACATGTCAAAACCCTACTCGATCAGGATTACGAAGGAGACTTTACAATACACTTCGTTACACACGATAAAGTCGGTCCAGGGTACGATGTGTCATATCCACATTTACAAGAAATTGTAGAAGATGTACCCCACGCGGATGTCCGATTAGCACCTAATATTGTTGATAACAACCTACCACGTTCACAGAAAGTTCAGAACCTTATCACAGTGATAGAGAGTTTACCCGAAGATGTAGAAGTAATTGCATTTGTAGATGCTGATGTAGCAATTCAGAGAGACTGGCTACGGCTTCTTGTAACACCACTCCAAGACGACACAATAGGCGCGACCGTTGGCGGCAGATTCTATTTTCCACAAACATGGAATTTCGCATCACTCGTTGAAGCCACTTGGGTCAATTTTCAGATGTCATTGCAAGGCGACCATTGGCTCACAATGGTATGGGGTGGCTCTAACGCTTTTCGGCGTGAACTACTCGAAAAAGGACAAATATTGGAACGTTGGGAACTCGCAACAATCGAAGATCTAAACACAACCCGAGCGGTGCGAGATATCAAGCTTAAAATTCATTTTGTACCCGATTGCGTTGCAGTAACCAGAACTACCAATCGCACATGGAAACAGATTGTTGAATTCACAAATAGACAGATGATAATGACGAAACACATGGGATTATGGGCACAATGGTTCGGCAGCTTGTTTCTATTCTTACCCAAAGCAGTTCTGGTTTTTGGCGCGATTCCATTTCTTGGCATACAACCGGGACTACTACCCGTTGTTTTCATCCCCTTTCTTGAAGCGATGAGTTTCGGTCTTTGTAGTCGAAACCTCCCCAAGTGGCTTCGGGACATGCCAAGGGTTCGGGACACACTCCGAATTAGTAAATACGCCGCACCATTTGGCATTATCCTTGCCGGTATCAACGCATTTTATGCAATATTTCAACGAAAAATCGTATGGGGCGGCGTCAAATACAAAATTCTGTCTGCTACTACATGTATAGTTTTAGGACCAGTGAAAAAGGTTGAATAACGTGATCTCCAAAAATAAAATAGTCCGAGAGTCATAGTGTCTGTTTTACAAAAGACGCGGGTTTTTGTAGCACATTCTGTTAGATTGTGCCACATAAAACGCAAACAAACATTTTGCGCTACCAATACGGAACTCACGCTAAATTAACAGACAACTTATAACAATCTTGCTTTTTTTCTGAAAATATGGAACAATATACAGTACATTAGGAGAGAAAGATGGATACAGAGAAAATAACCAAATCTGAGAAAGAATGGAAAGCCCAACTTTCACCTGAAGAATATAAGGTTACACGAAAGAAGGGAACCGAACCCGCTTTTTCAGGTCAATATCACGATTGTAAAGAGCAAGGCACATACCACTGCATCTGTTGTGGTAGTCCACTCTTTACATCACAAACAAAATACGATTCTGGCACTGGATGGCCCAGTTTTTGGGATCCAGTTTCACCTGAAAATGTTAAGACGAAAGCAGATTTCAGTATCTTTTTCATGCCTCGCACAGAAATTGTTTGTAGTCGCTGTGACGCACATCTTGGACACGTATTCAACGACGGTCCAGAACCGACAGGAAAAAGGTATTGTCTCAATTCCGTAGCACTTACACTGATTAAATCCGGTGAAGAAAACGAAGTATAACAAAAGGAGTATAAATGGCACTAAGGAGTAGAGTTTCATCACGGTTTCTTGTTAATCAACTTGCAACCGCAGTAAAAGAGGACTGGAGCACATCGCGCAAATTCATGCGATACCAACTCGCAAAAGAGACATTCAACATGCGGCACCCATTCGGCGCAAAACATGGGAAAGGCGACGATATTCAGTTAGTGAGCCTCCGCATAACAGATATGTGTAATCTCCGTTGTCATTCTTGTGGTCAATGGGGAGATAACGGATACCTGCTCGATAAATCTCTCAAAGAACTGAAACAACGCGAAGTCCCAGTAGAGATATATAAAGACCTTGTCGATCAAGTCGTTGATGCAGGGTGGTCCCCTGTCTGGTATATTTGGGGTGGTGAACCGATGCTATACCCCGGCATCATAGAACTGATGCATTATATCAAGGAGAAAGGGATGCCTATCTCTCTTGTGAGTAACGCAACGAACATCGCCAGAAAAGCGGATGATATACTGGAAACCTGCAAAATAATTTACCTTAGCGTAGATGGTCCAAATGAGGACATTCATAACACGCAACGTCCCGGTGTGTCAAAAAACTACGACAACTTCAAGGATGTAAAAGCAGCATTAGAAACGTTAAGTGCTGAAAAGGAACGACGTAACGTCTCATTTCCATACATTATTCCGCTCAGTTGTGTCACGATGTATAACATTGACGTCGTAGTTGACCTATATAAGTTCACCAGTCAATTCGCAGACGCACAGATATTCTATCTCACATGGTGGATAGATTCTGAATCAGCTCAGGAACATTCAGAGGACTTTGAGAGTCGTTTTGGCTTCAAACCGCAAACCCACTTTGGTTGGATAGGAACTTGGAAAGACTTTGATCACGGTGTCATCTTAGACCGGTTTGAGGAGATGGAAAAGTTGTCTGACGAACAGAAACGATGTCCACCTGTTATGATGCCGAAATTGAATTCAAAAGGTGAAATACAGCGATACTATACTGAACATCAAGAAACCTTCGGATACAACCAATGTGTCAGCATCTATATGACATTAGAAATTGACAGCAATGGCGATGTTAGTTTATGTCGAGACTACCACGACTACATCATCGGCAACATCAAAGAGGACAAGGTCGTTGACCTGTGGAACAACCAGAAAGCATTGAAATTCCGTCAATCCATTAGCACAGATGGTCCAATGCCAGTATGTCGTCGTTGTTGTGGATTAATGGGATACTAATTTAGGTAAATAACACAAACCGTGAGGATAGAAAGACAATATGAAAATAGGTTTACGTATTCCCGGTACAGCACGGCAGATGCCATTTCCAGACTTCTGTAAATGGTGTGCTGACAACGGATTTGAAGCAATTGACATTGGTGAAGTAACCCCTGAGATCGTAAAATCAGCACGAGATGCAGGATTAGAAATCGGGTCAGCGGATTTACCCGGCACCCGCGAACTCCTCAGTCCAAAAAAATCTACACAGAAATCAGGTGCAGAAAAGGCACAGCAAGCGATAGAAACCGCAGCAGAGAACGATGTTCACATCATGTTCTGTGTCTTTGTCCCTGAAGATGCAAGTCTTGGGCGCGGTAAGAACTTTGATATATGGAAGGACACTGTTCCCCCTATCGCAGAATTTGCAGCCGCAAAAGGTGTTACAATAGCAGTTGAAGGTTGGCCCGGTGGCGCGCCTACGTATCCCGCACTTGGTTGTACACCGGAAATGTGGCGTGCCATGTTTGCAGAATGTTCACCAGAAGGATTAGGACTCAACTATGACCCTTCCCATCTTGTCAGAATAGGGATTGATCATATTCGTGCGTTGTATGAATTTGCACCGAATGTCAAACATGTCCACGGCAAGGATACAGCATTTGATGAAGAGGCGATGTATTTGCATGGTAATTTAGGACCGAGTTTTAGCAATCCACGCGGTTTCGGTGAAGACTGGTGGCGTTACACAATCCCTGGTGATGGCGTAGTCGACTGGTTGAGAGTCGTCCAAATATTGGAAGACGAAGGTTTTGATGGCATCGTCAGCGTTGAGCTTGAGGATTACCGTTATTGGCGAACCTGGGAAGCAGAATCTGACGGACTATTAAGGTCTCATGAATTCTTGTCCTGTTTTGTGCGTTAAATTAATAAATGAATAAACTAAAGATGACATATTTTGATACAGAAGATGTTTTATATCTTCTGTATTCTGAAGGACCTCAAAGTCGTAGCTTGGAATTAACGCCTGATATCACTGCTGATTTAAATGAGAACGGCAATCTAATAGGTATTGAAATACTTAATGCAAGCAGTTTTATTGAGGATGTTATATTAGATGGTAAATTAGGAAAAGAGTTAACACTTGCCGAATCCTAATTGAATTATAATTGATGTCAGTAGGTTCATATACTGTGCTAAAATAGGTTGCGCTTGAGGATTACCGTTATTGGCGAACCTGGGAAGCAGAATCTGATGGACTATTAAGGTCTCATGAATTCTTGTCCTGTTTTGTGCGTTAAAAACAGAACTTTACGACCAGTGCTAAAGAACTTACTGCACATAATGTCTCACATTATCAGATTGTTGTACAAGTTCTCCTCATAAGGATAATAATCTTTAGTCCAGTATGAAGATTAAATTATTAATTCGGTAATTTTCTGTTCGCATGATGCAAGTCCACTGTCCTGCTGACGAGGTTTCCTAACCTCGCCAAATTACCTATTAATATGGTAGAAAAGTTGTAATCTCACTATCTTTCTGATATACTATCCAATAACTAATTTTCTATGGCATTACCAAAAATCAGAGATGTTTTCTGTAGGGTCAACGTGACAGGAATATAAAAAAACAGGAGAAGTCCAATGAGTTTAGATATGTACTATTTTGACAAAAACCGAGAATTTGTCACGCAAACAGCATCCAGTATGGAAGAGGCAATTGAAGAAGCAGGTTTCGATTTTGTTAATTGCACAGATGAGTTTTTAAAAGAAATAACAGAAGGCGCGGGAAACTCCTATGCCAGAGCTCTTTTTGAATACTTAAAACTTAGGAGAGACCTCCAACAAAAAAACAAGTCCTGAGCCTTATTTCCTAAAGCGTGTAGTGATTAAAAATTTCATGACGAATATTTATAAAATGAGAGATATTGAATCCTGAGAGGAGATTGCCATGAATGAACCCAAAAACGGGATATCTGAGGAGGCGCAACGCGTTTTAGATATTTTTTACGTCAAAGAACATATAATTGATAAAGATTTAGGAAAACTTGAATCAAGATTAAATGATAGAATTAATGAAGTTAAAAAAGACCTCCATGACAGAATAAGTCGACTGGAATCACGTCTACAGTGGCGTATGACTATTATTTTTGCGGGTGTAGGTATATTTGTCTCTATACTAACTATCGTTGTCCCACTGATTTTTAAACATTTCTCCTCCAAAATACCATAACACCGCCTTTACGATCCCGAAAAAGACAAGATAGAAGATTCAGCTGATGCGATTCAGGATTAGGTAGAGTAGGTATACCCTTGCATAAGCCAAAGATAACATATTTTGATAAAGAAGATATTCTACATCTGTCCAAGCTTCTTTATCAGAGAATTCATCAAATTAGGGCGTAAAGTATGTCAGAAACACTTTCTCTCTTTGATGAATTTGCCCTTGATATCCCATCAACACAAAGCATAAAATACGCTGGATCCAAACTAAAACTTATCCCACAAATTCTGCAACTTACCAAAAAGGTCAATGCAAAGACAATATTAGACGGTTTCTCAGGTACAACCCGAGTCTCACAAGCATTTGCAAAGCTTGGCTATAACGTGATATGTAACGACATCTCCGCGTGGTCAAAAGTTCTTGGCACTTGCTACCTTCTTAACACAAAACCGAGTTCTGAATACCAACCTCTAATTGACCATCTAAATGCCCTTCCCCCAATTGATGGTTGGTTCACTAAACACTACGGCGGAGACACTAACGACGGTTCAGCAATCCAAACAGATGGACTGAAAAAACCGTGGCAAAGACATAATACTCGCAAATTAGATGCTGTCCGACAAGAAATTGAAAATCTGAAACTTGATAGTGTTGAAAAAGCCGTAGCACTCACAAGCTTAATTCTGGCATTGGATCGCGTTGACAGCACACTTGGTCATTATTCTGCCTATCTCAAAGATTGGTCCCCACGTTCCTACAAAGAACTTGTACTTGAAGTGCCAATGGTATTTAGGTCTAAAGGTCAACATCAAATCTATCAATCCGATATTTTTGAACTCGTTCCACAGGTCTCTGTAGACCTTGCCTACTTTGATCCACCCTACGGGTCAAACAACGAAAAGATGCCACCCTCACGTGTAAGATACGCGGCATACTACCATATCTGGAAAAGTATTATCCTTTACGATAAACCCAAACTCTTCGGTAAAGCGAAACGTCGTGAAGATTCCACCGATCAAACCTCCGCATCTGTCTTTGAGGAATTTCGTAGAAATGCAGATGGACGTTTCATCGCTGTTGAAGCCATTGAAAAATTGATTAAGATGACACAAGCGCGTTGGATTCTTCTGTCATACAGTTCTGGTGGACGTGCCACTGCTGAGGAACTAAACGCAGTCATGCAAAAAAACGGTAAACTCCTCGCTGTTACTGAGATAAATTACAAGCGAAATGTTATGGGAAATATGAAATGGACTAATGAATGGACACCTTCCACTACAAAACCGAATCAAGAATACCTTTTTCTACTTCAAAAGGAATAAAAAAGACGACATAGCATCCAATAACTTCGCCAATTATGGACATTCTGTTACATCGTGCTTCATTAGACCCCCTATCCTGAATACCATATAATCCTGTAAATCCTGGTCCAGATTATGCTTCTTTATACCTCTTATCCTGGTCAAAATCCTATAATCCTGTAAATCCTGGTCCAGATTGTACTTCTTTAGACCTCTTATCCTGAAAATCCTGGTCAAAATCCTCTTATCCTGAAAATCCTGGTCAAAATCCTGGTTCAGATTGCGTTGTTGTTTCAAATCCAAAAATGTTATAATTGTTCAGACAAATTACACAATAGGAGTGAAAAAATATGAAACCAAAGATCGGTATCACATGTAAGAGAAGTGGAGATATAGAAAATTATCCAGATGCTGTTGAGGAACACGGTGGAGAACCTATTCTGATTGCATCACTTGAGACACCTGTTAATGATCACCTTTCATCTATACCTAAATACCTTGAAGAGCTTGATGGACTGCTTCTGACAGGGGGTGGTGACATTGATTCAGTACACTATTATCAGGAACGACGTTCTGTCTATTCCGTTAGCAGATCACGCGATGCCTTAGAATTACGATTGTGTCAAAAAGCTCTGGAAACAGACATTCCCGTATTCGGTATATGTCGCGGTATCCAAGTGATGAGTGTCGCGATGTGGGGGAACCTATATCAAGATATAGACACCGATCATCCGAAACCTGTACTCAGACACCCAAAGTTGAATGGTGAGGACGCTCGGCATGAAATCCAGATCAAACCTAATAGTCTGTTATATGAAATCGAAGGTAAGCGTGTAGTTGAAGTGAATTCAGCACATCATCAAGCAGTTAAAGATGTAGGTAAAGATTTTGTTATAACTGCACGTTCATCTGATAAGGTCATTGAAGCGATAGAAGACCCATCAAAGGACTTTGTGCTCGGTGTACAATATCACCCAGAACGGATGACTGCCACAGACGATTTTCTTCAACACAGAAGTAAACTCTTTAGTGCATTCATCGAAAGTGCTAAAAACTGGCAATCAAAGAAAAACGGTTTGTAAGTCCTAAATCACCGTAAGGTACAAGGGCATAGTCAATCTGGAAACGTCGCAAGGTCAGTCCAAATCCTGCTCTTAACCCTGACATAGTACCTAAATCATTACCACCGAATTCATATAGGTAACCAGACCGAAGTTGAAGGATATTTAAGATTGTATATCCGAGACCTACACCGAAGGAATTATGATTATCTGTAGGACGAATGAAATCCATAGTAATCAGAAACGACTCACGCCATAATCTATAGGCTGCACCGATTCTCAATGTAAACGGTAGCAGAAACGCTTCCTCAACATACTTGATTCGCGGTCCAATGTGTTGTGCATTGATCCCAAATGAGAGAGGTAAATTCGGCACAGTATACATCCCACCGAAATCAAACGCAAATCCACCTCCGTTTTCATCTGCGATCTGTTCACGTAAGAGTTTTGCATTCATACCGACTGCTAAAGAATCTCCGAAACCGCGTGCATAAGAGAGTACCATCGCTAAGTCGTACGCATTGAATAATCCTGTCTCATTTCCTTCTGTGTCTCGTCCCTGCATTTCTCCATAAGACTGATAATTTACACTGACACCCACACTGTTTTTCTCTCCTAATGGAAACGCAACACCGATATGTTCATAGTTGATGTTAGCGAACCGTTCATTATGCATGAGTGCCAGTTGCGGTTTCTGTAGTTTAACGAGACCTGCGGGATTCCAATACGAAGCATACAAGTCATCAACAGCTGCGACATGTGACTCACCCATGCCTATCGCTTTTGCCCCGATGCCAATCTTCAGGAAAGTCATAGCACGAGTACCAGCGTTTTCGTGAATATCAGAGTTGTCGGCAGCATCTGATAAAGTGGGTAGGATAATACAAACTAAGATAAATAATAACGTGAAAATGTTTTTCATTAATTCTCTCATAATTCGGTTGTTGGTGAAGGTTCTTCCACTCTTCCACTCTTCCAATCTTCCATCCTTCCAATCTTCCAATCTTCCAATCTTCCATCCTTCCAATCTTCCATCCTTCCACTCTTCCAATCTTCCATCCTTCCAATCTTCCATCCACCCATTCTTCGAGTTCATACTTCCAATCTTCCAATCTTCCAATCTTCCAATCTTCCAATCTTCCAATCTTCCAATCTTCCATTGTCTAATTCGTCTCTGATTCTCCATATCCACCACCGCCAGGCGTTCTAATCTCAATAATATCACCTTCCTGAATAGCCATAGTCGCTTTTGCTGAAACAGGAATTTCCTTGTCATCTCGTATGAGGACATTCGAACCTAACTGACCATTTTCACCCCCTTGTAATCCGTAAGGACTGAAAATGCGCCGTTCAGAGAGTATTGTTACTTCAGCATCAGTTAAGAGCCGTAAGGATCGGATTATGCCGTCACCCCCATTGAATTCTCCTTTCCCTCCAGTTCCCCGTCGAATCGCATACTGTTCTACTTGCATCGGGTAGCTTGTTTCAATCGCTTCAATAGGCGTATTCATAGTGTTCGTCATGTGTGTATGTATAGCATGTATCCCATCACAAGTTGGTCTTGCTCCCATGCCTCCAGCGATAGTTTCGTAATAGGTAAAATCTCGATCCCTTTCACTGTCATATCCACCGACAGTGATATTATTCATGGAACCTGAACTTGCAGCAGGAATCTGTTCGGGACATGCTTTTGCTAAAGCACCGAATAATACATCAACAATCCGTTGTGATGTCTCAACATTTCCTCCCGCCACGGCAGCAGGAAAATTCGCATTGATAACTGTACCCTCCGGTGCGATAATTTGGATAGGTTCAAGACATCCAGCATTTGAAGGAACATCTTCGCCAGCAATACATCGGAAGGTGTAGAAGACAGCAGATACTGTGATGGCGTATATAGCGTTTACAGAACCCCGAACCTGTTCAGAAGTACCCGTAAAATCTACAACCGCTGTCTCACCATTGATTTCAATTGTTACACAGATCTCAATAGGCGTATCTGTAATACCATCGTTATCCATATAGTCTGAAAATTCATATCTACCATCCGGTACTTTTCGCAAAAAGGCACGAACCATCCGGCTTGCATAAGCACAGAGTTCTTGCATATATGAATTAATTTCTTCTATACTGTATTTCTGCGTAATCTCACGTAAGCGTCTTTCACCGATGCGGTTTGCAGCGAGTTGTGCCTGAATATCTCCCTTTCTTTCTATCGGGGTCCGTACGTTCGCGAGAATCATACGCAATACATCATCGTTTATTTCACCCGCTTGTAATAGTTTTACAGGAGGTATACGGATACCCTCTTGAATCACACTTGTTGCAAGTGGCATTGAACCGGGAGTCATCCCCCCAACATCAGCGTGATGCGCGCGGTTAGCAACATAGTAGTCCGGTCTGCTATCGGCAGTATCGCTAAACACAGGTGTGACCAATGTAATATCGGGTAGATGTGTTCCGCCCCGGAACGGATCATTCAGGACAACGACATCTCCCTGATTCATCTGGGTATTTTCTATTGCTGATAACACAGAGAGCGGCATTGACCCGAGATGGACGGGAATATGTGCAGCTTGTGCAACCATACCCGCATTTGCATCAAAGACAGCACAAGAAAAATCCAGTCGCTCTTTGATATTCGGTGAAAATGCAGTACGCTGCAAAGTAACACCCATCTCTTCTGCCACTGAGGTGAGTATGTTTTTGTAGAGTTCTAATTTTATCGGATCAAATTTCATAAGGCATAAATACTCTGAAATGCATGCAAATAAGTCTAATGATACATCTACAATGATTTTTACTAAAAAGTCTGTTGCATTTTAACATTTTCTCTTGTAATATACAAGAAAAACCGATTAAAATCAGGTGAAAGATGAAAAAAATAGATATAGCACTAATAGGTGCAGGTGGAATGGCAAATAGTGTCCATTATCCCTCACTAACTGAGTGTAAAGATGTTAGAATAGTAGGTTTATGCGACTTAGTAGAAACCAAATTATATACTACGGCTGAAAGGTTTGAGATTGAAAATACATTCACAGACTATAAACAGATGCTCGAGAGAACAAGTCCTGATGCTGTCTATATTCTTATGCCGCCTCAACAACTATTTCCATTGGTAATTCACTGTTTAAATCAGAAACACCATGTTTTTATAGAGAAACCACCAGGGATAACACTGCATCAAACGAGAGAAATGGCTTTAGCATCTGAAAAAAATGATTGCAAAACTATGGTCGGTTTCAATCGACGTTTTATTCCACTTATGCAACAAACTAAGGATTTAGTTGAAAAACACGGTCCGATAATTCAATGTTTGTCTGCATTCCACAAAAATTCACCGAACGCGTTATACTATGATGGCATCATTGACGTACTAACATGTGATGCCATACACGCAGTTGACACGTTGCGATGGCTCGGGGATGGAGAGGTACAATCTGTGTCAAGCGATATAAACAGTTTCAATTCTGAACGCGAGAATAGTTTCAATGCACTCGTGAAGTTCACAAGTGGTGCTTCAGGAATACTATGCACAAATTGGGCAGTTGGTGGACGTATCCATGTTTTTGAGATGCATGCACATGGGATTTCAGCTTATGTCAATCCAGATGCTGGCGGAAAAGCAATAATCCACTCATCTGAAGGCATATCTGAAATCACAACAGAAGAATCAGCAAAATCTAATGAGACATACAAAACCTACGGTTTCTATGGAGAAACACGACACTTTGTGGACTGTATTCAAAATGATCAGCATCCCATGACGTGTTTTGTTGATGCTGTCAAAACAATGGAATTAATACAGGCAATATATCAGAATAGAATATAGATGGATACGAGACAGAAATGGACAGAAATTCAGCATTGAACTTAGCAAAGAAATATGATATAATCTATAATTGTATACGTGGTCAGATTCACCCTTACATGGAAGAATAATAACATAAAAAAGGAACAGCCTTAATGAATCTTAGAAATATTCCAGGAACTGATAAGGAAATATCACAATTGATCCTGGGAACTATGATGTATTCACCTGACTCATACCACCATTGCACCAAAATGCTTGATACCTTCTTTGAGAAAGGTGGAAACGCACTTGATACAGCACATATATACGGTGGAGGCAATAGTGAAAGGTTAATTGGACAGTGGATGCAAGAACGCAAAAACCGAAATGACGTCTTTCTTATAGACAAAGGGGGACACCCTCACGGCGGAGTTCCAAATAGAGTTTCTCCTGAGTATGTAAAGCAAGACCTTGATGAGAATCTGAAAAGACTTAACACCGATTACATCGACCTTTATATGCTCCATAGAGATGACACATCTGTTATGGTCAGCACAATTATTGATTATCTAAACGAGGAAATTCATAATGGACGTATCCGAGCGATCGCTGCCTCTAACTGGGAACCCGCTCGGATTGATGAAGCAAACAAATATGCATCTGAAAACAGCCTACACGGATTTATCGCATGCAGTAATAACATAAGCCTTGCTGTTCAGAAAGAACCAATCTGGGGTGGTTGTGTCACTGTGGATGAGGAAGCGCGTCAATGGCATAAAGAAACGCAGTTTCCACTGATGCCGTGGTCTTCACAAGCGCGTGGGTTTTTTAGCGGAGCATTTACACCTGAAAACCGCAATGACAGCAATATGGTACGTGTCTATTACAATGATGAAAACTTTGAAAGATTTGAACGGGCAAAAAAACTCGGTTCAGGATACGGATATTCTGCCATTCAAGTTTCACTCGCTTATTGCGTTCATCTACCTTTTCCAATATTTCCAATTATAGGACCCGCAAACTTAGATGAGATGGAGTCTTCACTTGGAGCATTAAACCTCAAACTATCCGATGAAGAAATGGAATGGTTAAACCTCGAATCTGATAGACTTAATTACTAACTGCCACAACCCAAGGGGTTAACAAAATGAAAAACAGAATAATCACCACCGCACTGATACTCTCTTTACATCTTCTATTATTTGGATTAGTCTATGACGTTGTCGCACAAGAAAGTTGAGGCGCGTGAAGCAATCCCGCAATCCCACGCGGTGGGATAGGTGAAGTCAGTCTGGCTTCAGAAAACAAAAAATTCCAACTATCAATTAGTACGATGCGATGGTTTGATGCCCAAGGTGGACATTTTGAAGATGAAGGAATTTTCCCAAATGCTGAACAAATTGTACAGAAAGTACCTAATCATAGACATCATGTTAATCTAAACATATATCGTACTGACATCGGAATCAAATACTACTTTACCCCTCGGTGGATTTTGGAGCTTAATCTACCGTATGAAACCAAAATACAGGAAGCGCGGGTAGAGAAAATAGATCCTGTCACTGAGGAACAATGGCAGGCAATACAGCTTAATGGCTATATCCATCATCGTAACGAGACCTATACAGGACTCGCAGATGCCGACGTTTTTGTTGGACATTATATCCAAGGAGTCTTTAAAGAAAACGACTTCCTCATGGGACGTATAGGTTCAACGATACCATTAGGAAAAACGGAAGAAAACCCTTGGCACCTTGGAGACCAAGGACTTGAACATCAACATCTTCAATTCGGAACAGGTACATTCAATCCTGTCGGTGATATACACTATAGTTTTCCGATCTATAAAGGTTTATCAACCCAAACAAGTCTCCGCGTTAAGTTCCCGTTTTATGAAAACGAGAAAACATATCGCGGTTCCAGAGAACTGACCTATACGGCTGGACTGAACTATAGATTGAATGATTGGCTGGCATTCCAAGCAGGTTATCTCGGCTTTTATCAAACTTATGCATATTGGGATGGTGAAATAGACATAAATACAGGTCTGACTTTTGGAATGGCATCCTTCAGCTCTACAATTTCTACACCACTGAATATTCCGTTATCTATTGCATTAATGTTACCTTTACATCAGCAGACAATGTATGATGACGAAAATGCACTTACGGGTACGAACTATCAAGAAAGCGATGCATTTAAATTTGGACCTCTTCTATCTCTAACTGCAATCTATTTCTTTTAAAATATGGAGTGTAAATCCAATACCTTCGCCAAAAATAGTTGAATAAAATGGGTTTTTGTCTTATAGTTTTACACTATAAAAACAAAATAAAAGGACAAAAACCCATGTTAGAAATTATAGCACTTTTTTCAGTTCTTAATCCATGTATTTCACAAACGACGATCCGTCAGTTATGTCAAATTGTATTTGCACAACTTGCGATGACAGGACGAGTGACAATGTTGAATATCTCTCGTTGGACATCTAAAGGAGGTAGCTACCGCACAATACAACGCTTTTTCAACACTGTTCTTCCTTGGACAACATTGTGCTGGACGTTTTTTCGTACACACTTACTTGATCGTGAAAGTGCTTATATCTTAGCAAGCGACGAAGTCGTCATAAGCAAAAGCGGAAAATGCACTCATGGTTTATCGCGCTTTTTTTCCTCATTGTATGGGAAAAGCATTCCCGGGTTATCGTTTTTAGCCATATCCTTAATCGATATCTCTAAACGGCATTCCTATCCGATGGCTATTGGGCAAATCGTTCGAAATGAAAAAACCTCAGAACCTGTTAGTTCTCCGAATGAACCCTTAGACGACACGAAGAAAACAAAACCTAAACCCGGGCGTCCTAAAGGAAGCCGAAATAAGAACAAAAAAGAGGTCGTTCTCAGTGATACTTTGAAACAACTTCAAACGATACTCATACAGGTTTTACAAGTAATCAATAACTTGATACCTGTCCGTTATTTGGTCCTGGATGGATATTTTGGGAACAATAACGCTCTACAAATGGTAGAACAATGTGGACTCCATCTTATTTCAAAACTACGCACAGATGCTGCGTTGCATTTACCACCGACGACACAGAATGAGGGACAACGCGGACGCCCCGCAATCTATGGAGAACGCTTCAATCCACGACAGATTGACGCAGAGTATTGTGTTTCTACACAGATAGATGGTAATCTAAAAACCGAAATATATCAAATGGAACTACGCCACAAAAAGTTCCCAGACCCATTGAACGTCGTTTGTGTCCTAAAGACGAACTTGACTACGGAAAAGCAAGTACACGTCTTATTGTTCAGTTCTGATTTAGAACTTGACGCAGAAAAACTGATAGATTATTATTCGCTTCGTTTTCAAATTGAGTTCAACTTCCGAGACGCAAAACAACATTGGGGTATGGAAGATTTCATGAATGTAAAAGAGACCCCTATAAACAATGCCGTGAACTTGTCAATGTTTATGACAAATGTATCTGCTAAACTCATGGAAGACTATAGGTGTCAGATACCCGATTATAGTGTCATAGATCTTAAATCGCACTACCGGGGTTTGAAGTATATGAACGAAACATTAAAAATACTTCCGCAAAAACCTGAAGATATTGTTATTGAACAAATTATTGGACACCTAAGTTCTATCGGTGCTATTCACAACACACAAGTCAATCTAAATCCAGGATAATTGGCGAAGGTATTGTAAATCGAAACTTTGATGATAGAACAGAGCAGAAGCGTTCAAATTTTCCAGGGTATTATAAGTGTAATTTTAGGAGGTGTCAGTATACTACTGGCGATCTTCCTACATCAATCCGCCTATCCAATAGTAACACTCATTACATTCTTTGTGGTTGGATTGACATTGATTTTTTCAGGAGATTACCTTATAAACCCTTTCAGGTTAACTGTCAACCCTGTCAAACAACAGTTCCTTAGCGAAATGTGTCTTATTGCCTATGGAGCTTTCTACGTAAATATTGGGTTTTCAAGATTGCTGCAACCACTTTCACTGTTTGACATATCACAATTCATACCACCTGTCTGGATAAGACGTGGAATAAGCAGCATAGGTATTCTATTGATTATTGGCGGTATCTACGGAATCTCTGGATTACTGATGGAGCAGGATTCTGAAGAAAATGAGGAAGTAACCACTATAGAACAATAGTATCTTCTAAGCATGTTCACTTTGCGATGATAACTGCGTAGCGTAGCGGTGTCTTTCCTACATTCGTAATACCGTGTAATACGTTACAGTCAACATGCACCGCTTCGTTGTCCTTTACTTTATGTGTTTGTTCTCCAAACAGAACTTCACCTTCACCCGAAAACACGTAGAAAATCTCTTCTCCATCGTGGGTATGTGGTGGATGCGCGCGTTCTCCCGGACCCACTTCTGAAATATGAAGACTGAGTCTACTTCGATCCATGCCACCTTCAAAAACAAACCGGTCAATTCCTTTGATGTCAGTTCTAATCGTTTCTGCCATCATAATATTCGGGCAGGGGACACCGCAGCTTTAGCTCGGTGGGGAATGCCCGCTCCTATCTATATTGAAAGTTTAGTTTTGTGAGGACGCGAAAACTATCAGATTTCGCTCCTCTAACAACCCGCTTACAACTTGAAATTTCACTAAGATTGATGCCACATCTTGTGTCGAACCCTGTCACGCGTAGCAATCCGTGTTTGACATGTTTTACAAGTGTATTCTTGACAATACCTAAACACATTGTGCCACCATATCTGGGTCTATTGCCACCACGCTGCGGGTTCTGTCGGTGCAACTCACGCCTTCTAATCGGTATCGGTGAAATGCTGAATATATCCTTGTTGTCAGGAATACTATCACCACCAACAATATGATATGCTAAACACCAACTATCCACACAATGTGCCTCAAAGGTTGCTGATAGTTTCTGCTTTGATTTCTTGAGACCGAGACTGTCCCTAATCTCTTTTGTCTCCCAACCTTGCAGTGTTAGCAGAGACCATCGCTTTTTGACCTCCGTATAGAACCACTGCTTACCGACCTCTAACGGACTAAAGGATTGATTCCATTTTTTGGCACGTTCAATAGTCTGTGCTTTAATATCTTCTACACACACATGGGTAATAGGATACAACTTGGATAGCCAATCAAGTATCCGAAGTTTCCACTCCCATCTTGCCCGCGTGCCAGCAGGAATACGTTCCTTGTTAGCAAGTCGGTTTGTCCTATTCTTCCGATTTGGACACTTGCGTGAACGTCTACCTCTACGGAGTTCGCGTCTTTTCTCAACCTTCTTGCCAACATCTTTGTGAGCATCTGCTTGCACATTCAGATAGGTGTGGGTCTCAGATTTCACTGTGAAACCTTCCTTTTTAAAGCCAGGATCCACACCGACTGCGATCGCTTGTGTTTTATGATCACTCGGTTCTTTGTTTAGTCTAATACAATAAATGCCGTTATGCCAATAGGGTGTTGCCTCGCCACGTTTCACAAGTTTCCTTGCGCGTGCAGCATGCATCGGCATCAATTGTTCTCCGTCTTTCGTCTTAACTGGAACAAACATAAGTTTGTCTTCTCCTTTTCAGGGTATATGTTGCCCCATCCAGATCAGGTATTCGTAGGGGAGTCGGACTTGAGGAGCATCCGAAACATACAATGAGCTGCCACGCCCAGAATACCAGATATATTACTGTAGTGAAGATCTCAATCCATGACAGGGAACGTTTGGCTACGCTATGTCAAAGCACCCACGCTTTAGCAGGGTGATCTTTACTGATACACCTCCATTTCTACTTATATACTATCACAGTTTGCGGTTTTCTATCAAGATCTAAAACACGTAGACAGGCATGTAAATATCCTATCACCATAGGCGTCAATTTAAGGAAACCAATTTATTATTGGAGGGTCTTCAGTTCCCTATGAAGATTAAATAGTTAATTCGGTAATTTTTTGTTCGCATGATATAGGTTTACTGCCCTGCAGGCAAGTTTCCAAACCTCGCCAAATTACCTAAATATTATCTTAATCTTCATTAGGGACCGAGGTTACTATTAGATTGTGTTTATCCTCCTAAATTGACGACTATGGTGTGTAAATATCTTATTATCAACTTCAGCGAGTTGCTGCTGTATCTGCTGAGAAAAGTTCCTGCATTTTGGAATGTGTAAACCATTTTAAAATGATTTCTGCCGTAATAGGATCGTACTCTATGAAGTCATCAAGGGTTTTGAATTTATATCTGCTCTTGTTCAATAAAGGTTCTTTACTTCCTATTTCAAAATAAAAACGTTCTAAAACATAGGTCATGAAGTGGTCAAATTCTCTAACTCGTGGCGACCAGTGACTAAACATCCAGAGTTTGTTTAGTTGTGCGTTATCGTATGCTGCATTCCATTTGTCTTCAAATGTGGGATCGTATCGCTTCATCGTGGGTATAATGGCGTGTACGAGTTCGTGCAAAATTGTTGTCATTGATGTGCAAATATTGTGGTCTTTTCCTGTAATCACTTGTCCCCAGCAATATCCTAATTTTGTATATATCCATGCACCTTCATGGTTTATTTTTGGTGCTGTTAGGTTGTCTACTAAGAAAAGTGATCCTGCTCCGAGTATATAAGCGTTATGTGATAATTCTGGCACTTGATATAGACTTGGATAATTATCTAAACCTTGATAGCATAATCCTGTTGGCATCTCTCCTTCTAATATAATTGTTCTGTCATCTATGACTGGTATTGGTGGTTTTGAACCACCTGCAAGTATTATGTAAAAACTATGTCTGTATCGCTTGCGTAATTCTGGGCGTTTAGCTGTTGCTATTAACACAAGTTGTCTGGCAGAAATAAAATGGTCGTCTAATGTGCTTTCGTTTCCTATAATAGTAATGCCATCAGCGTCAATGTGTTTACTGTAAAATGCTTCTTGTAAGTTTTTCAATTGTTCTGTTCTGGCGAGTAAGGATTCGTAATATTCTTGGTCTTCTTCCGTATAATTGGCTGTTCCTAAATATTTATTTCTGCGAATTATCTCGTATTCTAATTCATGTTCCCGCACTATCCGTATTTTTTCCCATGCTTCGTCTGTTAGGTTGGTAACTTCTACTGGTTCTAATATAGCTGTGTTCAGTTCATGTAATATATGTAAGGATTCACTATCATTGCATCCAAATATAAATAATGCAATGATTATTAGTAGTGCCTGTATTTTGTATTTCATAGGTGTCTTTATATAAGTTTCCTTTTAAGAAGATAAATTTATTTACCAGAGGGAATCCAGTGAAAAAAACTCTACACACACCACGTAGACTCATAAATTGCAAGTACAATCCCAGTGTGGTATACTTAATAACAAACATCATATACAATTGTACACTTCATCCTCAGTAGGAATTTTATGCGTAACAGATTTACAGATACAATTGCCTATCTCACTGTTGTATGTCTGAGTTGGTTCTGTCGTATTATCCCCAAAAAATCGGCAATGTTATTCGGTTCGATGTTTGGAAAGATACTATACCGAACCCTCAAACAACGGCGGAGAATTGCACTCAAGAACATACAGATTGCATTCGGTGATCGTATTGATACACAGGAACAGGAAAAAATCTGTATCGGCAGTTTCATCAATTTCGGTAAAACCTTCATTGAATTCCTACGTTTCAAAAAACTGAACAGCAAAAACTTATGGAATGAGGTCACTGTTTATGGATCAGAAAACATAAAAGAAGCACTGACTTACGGTAAAGGTGCAATTGTCTTTCTGCCACACTTCGGTAACTGGGAGCTGTTATCTCTGGTTTATGGTGCCCTTATCCCTAATCAAGCAAGAGCAATCGCATTCCCACTGAAATACGAACGATTGAATGCATATCTATGGCAAATCCGCGAACATTTTGGGCTAAAGATTATACCAAGACAAAACGCAATTCGTGCAACGTTACGCGCATTAAAGAACAATGAAGCAGTTGGATTCTTTGCTGATCAAAACGCTGGGGAACAAGGTATATTCATTGAATTCTTTGGAAAACCAGCATCTTCTACACGGGCACCAGTAACCCTTGCGTTAAAAACAGAAGCACCTATACTCTTCTCATTAGACATACGTCAACCAGACGACAAACACCACGTCTACATTTCACCACCCATCTACCTAAAGCCATCAGAAAACGTAGAGCAGGACTTAGAATTATATACAGCGCAACTTATGCAAGAATTGGAAAGTTACATAAGAAAACATCCAGAACAGTGGTTATGGATTCACAACCGATGGAAAACACAACCAATTCAGTCTAAACAAGCATAGATTCAAACCTGTAATCCTGAAAATCCTGGTCAACCTTCCCTCTTATCCTGGTATAATCCTGTAATCCTGAAAATCCTGGTCAACCTTCCAACGACATTTCTTCATCTCAATCTGAATTTAAATCAAAACAGATGAGTCGATTTTTCCCACGAATATAGAGATACCCATCCGATAATACAAGAGCTGCCCATGCAGGATAACTGATCAACTGTTTGCCCTTCTCATCTTTCACTACGGATTGAGAAACTATCACAGGTTTTTCAGGAGTGCATTTCAACAACATCAATCTGCCATACTCTCCAAGATATATGAAGTAGTCGTTAACCCAGAGCAGAGATGCGCGTTCATTTACACGTTTACGCCAAACGATTTCACCACTCTTTACCTCCACGCACCTAATATCTGCACCGCCAGAATGTCTTCCACTACTACCATAAAGAAAACCCTCATGGTGTATTGCAGTGTTCCAATGTAACGCCATTGACATATCGCGAGAATGTGCTTTGTCCCTCCAGATCAAATCGTATCCACCCGGTCGCACCTGTATGACAGAACTGCCGATTCCGTAGGATTCACTGATAAAAACAAGATCACCTATCACAACAGGCGAGGAAGCGTTTACCGATTCAACTTTCGGACTACGCCACGGATAATGAAAATCTATCTTGCCAGAATTCGGTTCAAAACCTACCAATCCACCACGAAGAAATGCAAATCCCCAACGTCTCCCATCAATCTCTGCAAATACGGGACTTGCATAACTAGCTAATTCATCTGCAATCTGATATATGATTTCCCCAGTCCGTTTATTGAATGCAACAATTCCAGATCCATCCGGTTTTGGCTTACCATCAGAGTCCCAGATGTTTCTGGATGTTCCTTGTGGAGACCCCCAATATGGACAATAAGCAACTCTCCCTCAACGGCGGGTACTGATGAGACACCGAAGAAGTTCTGAACGACATTAAACCTGTCTACAGTATCTACTTTCCATAACGGTTTACCATCATGTGTGCTGACACAGTGCAGTTCTCCTTCCGCTCCAAAGATATAGACACGATCCCCATCCACTACAGGACAACAGCGAGGTCCGTTGTTGTATCCATACATATCCTCATAGTCTGAAGGATATTCGTATTTCCATATTTCATCACCGGTAGTGCTTTCTAAACAGCTCAGTCGTGCTAAATCTGCATGTCGGGCAAAGACATATACCCGACCATTCGCGACAGTAGGAGAACCGTAGCTTGTCCCAATTTCTCTGACCCAAACAATCTTTGGACCCGTTTTCCCCCACGGAACAATGTTAATCTTTTCTTGTGATTTACCATTTCTGTCTGGACCAAGAAAATCATTCCAATCCAAGGCACAAGATACATCAACGTGCATCAGATTCAACAGATAGAACACTATAAACAGACCTGTTTTAACTAACATGTCCCTATATCTCCGATGGTTTTTATATGAGAGTAATGACATCAGGACTTACGCACTCCCCGGTATGTACGGTTTCCTAACCGTTCCTAATACAAGAACATGATTTATCAAATTCACGTTACTAAAATCTTCATAAGACGTAGAAGTCCTTGCAGCAATTCACAAACAAGTGTTAAAATAGTTATGGCTTCAGGAGATGTCACACTACATGAATATAAACACATTATGCACCAAATATATCACCATTGCAACACTTTTTTGACATACACGCAATAATGCCTCAAGACCGGTAATGCTTGTCAACATATTACTGTAGGTCGCGATTCGGAGATCGCTCCTACCGATTTTTGATAAACGCACTACAGAAACTGTGATTTCACACATATAAAAGAATGAAAAATAGACGTTTTCACGCAGTAATCATTTCACTACTCCTACATATCCTCTTCGCTGCCATTATCGCGCTCTTTATATCTGATCACTACTTGTCATCAGATGAAAAGGCAATAGATGTGAACTTTGTCAAACCCGCTCCAGTCAGCAATACAGTGCGACGACAACACAGAACCGCTGTACTTCCCACGAATCGGCAAACAGAAAGCCAGATTACATTTCAGATGCCGAAAGCAAATCTTATGACAAAAACAGAAAACCGTATCCAAAATCCTACTACACCACAAGAATATAAAACAGATATATTCGATCCAACTGAAGTCTTCATCCCTAACCCACAATTAGAAAATGACAGACGTTCAATTACGACTACACCGAGAACCCCTACTGCTGTGCCAGCTATCCCTGTCGCTGCAACACCAAAGAAAACACGTCCTATCCCAGTTATCAGTCCCAAACCAAGTAGTTCCTCCTCTGAAATATTTGATGATATTCTTGATAGTCAATTACAACCGGGAAACCTGACTTACGACCTAAATACCAATCTGCAAAACCCCGTTATGCTGCCGCAAGGCACATTAGGCGCGATTTTAAAGGGAACTGGAGACGAAATACAGGGCCATATACGAATTATAAGACTTAAACATACACTCTCTGATTGGTGGCAAGACCCAACTGCTCTACCTGCATTGATGAAATGGATGGATAAACGGACAACAATTCGTGTCGACATGAACTTTCAAGGTGGCGCATTACCCATAACAGACCCGAAAATTTTAGATGCACCTCTCATCGTTATGACAGGGCATGATAAGGATATTACCCTCGGTCGTGGACTCGCAAAAGACGGTCCAATACAGAACAGTTTTACACCCGAAGAACGCGCTGCACTACGGAAATACATCGTGGATGAGGGAGGGATGCTCTTTTTTGATGACTGCGGATTTCGCGGACTGTTCGCACATATTGTCGCTGAAGAGTTGAAGGAGGTCTTTCCTGAGTATGCACTTGAGATTCTACCACATGATCACGAAATATATACCATTCACTTCCATCTAACAAAACCACCGACCGGAGGTGATGTGTTTTGGGGAAGCGAAAACAACGCACAACCTACACAATTCCGCTTTCAAAAAGGAATAACAATAGACAACCGTCTCGCAGTCGTCTTCAACCGTAAAGATTACATGTGTGCAATGGAAACCACAGAAATTGAAAGCAGAACCATGTTACGACTTAGACGGTCACCAGATGTCTACCGGTTCATGACAAATCTACTCATCTACGCATTGAAGTATGGAGGAAATACAGACAGGACAAATTATAGCGAAAAGTAAACTGAAAAATAAATTGATTAACGGCATTTCTCTCCTATATCTTCAATATACGAAATTCTATTTGAAAATAGTAAACGAAACATGTTAAAATTCAGAATCAACCTTACAGGAGGAGCAATATGAAAGTAGGTATTAGAGACGGAATGATACCCGTTCCGTTTGAAGAAAAGTTTAAGAAGGCTAAAGAAATCGGCTTTGATGGAATTGAACTCTGTATGGGTGTTAATTACCGAGAACATACACTCTGGCAAGAAAACGGCATTGACACGGTCAATAAACTTGCAGAAGAAGCGGACATTGAAGTATCATCACTTTCACCAGGAGGTTTTACCGCATATTCTTTCATGCATCCAACCGATAGTGTCCGCACTGAAGGCATTGCAAAACTGCAATATCTCGCTGAAACATGCCCCAAATTAGGATCAAATGTGATTCTCGTTCCGTTCTTCGGTGGTGGTCAGATAAAAGATGAACATATCACCGCACCACGTTTCCTTGACGGACTAAAGGCAGCCGCAGAAACCGCTGAAAATGAAGACGTCTACCTCGCAATCGAATCCACACTCTCTGCAGATCAACATCAACAGATAATTGATCAAGTCGGGTCAAAACATGTCGGCGTCTATTACGATATGGGCAACGCAACAGGCTTCGGCTTCGATTCACCAGCAGAAATACGAAGCTTGGGTAAATCAATCGTCCAAATGCACATAAAGGATACAGGAGGGAACCACGCTGGAGAAGGTGATGTTGACTTCACAGCTGTCTTTGAAGCCGCACATGCAATCGGATACGACAGTTGGTTCGTTTTAGAAACACCAGGAAAAGAGGACCCAATCGCATCAGCAGAAAAGAACATGAACTTTGTCAGACAAAACTACTAAACTTAGCAAATTCAACCTGTAGGACGATGGTCATGTCGTCCTACTGGATAGTCCATTCTAATTGTTCGGGTAAAGGTCGCGATTCGGAGATCGCTCCTACCGATGGACGGCTATTGGTAGGAGGGAACTCCACAAGCCGACTATTACTTACACCCATAAGTTTAGTCTGGACTGTCCACTACACAGACCAAATTAAACTTTTAGAAATACAATAGTTAAAGAAATACAAAGCGAAACATCGCAAGGCATACCGGGAGGATTGGTATGAGCAGCTCCAATAAATTGGTTATTCCACAATCAGAAGTCAATAAACTACTATCACTCCCAACACGTGAAGCAGAACAACTCTTTCAAAGCTACG
Source organism: Candidatus Poribacteria bacterium (assembly GCA_965205065.1). Classification (GTDB taxonomy): domain Bacteria; phylum Poribacteria; class WGA-4E; order WGA-4E; family WGA-3G; genus MSPOR6. The sequence continues at coordinate 3,417,236 of CBDBFT010000001.1, forward strand.
AAAAAGACCAACAACTTGATATTATCCGGGCAACCCGAAACCCAAAACAGAGAGAAGAATTATACTACTTGGTTCCAGACTGTACAGAACTCATACAGGAAAGTCCGACTGAGGATGTCTTACAGGTATTAGACACGCTTCTTGGAACAGGTCTCGCCTGCGGACTCTTACCATGTTTATCAAACGAACAATTTGAAGAGATTATCGACATCGCTATCTGGCATGACGGAGAGATAGATGAAAACTCACTCAATTTATGGCTCTATGAACTTTCTGAATGTGATAGAGAAGACCTAAGTCGCTTCATGGGACAGATGGATATGCGGGTTTTCGCTGCACTCCTAAAGGATAGAGTAAAACTAAAAGGCGCACTCGGCGCAATGCTCATAGAAGAAGGTATCATCGATCCAAACTCTCCCTCAATTGAATGTAAAGATGAAAAGGCAAAAGCTATACTCAACGCAATTTGGGAAGCTGATGGAGAACTCTTCACACTCCTTATGAGAGAACTTTTCGTTATAGATAAAGAAGCCGATGTAGATAAAGAACTCGTCACTGCATTAGAAAAAGCAAGAGTAGAAAGAGACGAACGCATCAAGGAACGGGATAAGAAAGCAGGAATCAAAGTCACAGAGACTGAAATACAACAGAAAGTTGACTTAGATTCAATAGAACTTGCTGAGGATGAAGAAGACAATGCAGACCAGTAAGTTCTCACTCGTTTCAGATGCAACCCTTGATGGCAAATCCTTCTTGGCGCGCACATTAGTCCACGGCGATGACATCGGAAAAATCAACCCTGAAAAAGTTGAAAAGTTTTCCGACGACATCGCTGCACTAACACATAAACTCATTACCATGAAGGTCGTTGACCTATCCGATGAATCAGCACTCCGGGCACAGATACAAACCTCCTTTGCACTGACCAGCATCGGTTTAGAATACGGTAGTAAAGGGAACTTGGACAAAGCTGTGAGAGTACTACTTGCAAACCCTATCGTCAAATTTTACCAAATCGGAAATACACTTACAGATAAACTGCTGCAGAGAGCACATCATATTCTGGAAAACGCACGCATTGAACCCGATGAGTCGCTTAGCCATCTTGACATTGACAGCATCCATATCTATAATCATACAGAAGCAAGATCTTTGGATGCACTTTCTTCATACAACACGACCATATCCAATGCACAAGTTATCGTTAAAGATGACCATGCCCCAAGACCCCTTGCCAACCTGTCTGATATGCAAATAATTCGTCAACAATTGGATTACCTTGAATCACGGTGGGCTTATGTTCAAGCATTACCACTTGACCAAGTCTTTTCTGTTGATCCGCCATTCAGTATCACGATTGATCCAATTCAAACCTTAACACTTAGTCTGATGGCAAATCTAACGTTATACTATGAACCAGACCTACAGTTAGAACCTGACACACTATATGAGTTCCGGAACATTATCATAGATCAAGACAGTAAACAGATCCGACAAGAACCGAGACGACGGTTACGTAATTGGATTGAGAGTTATCTTGAACAAGACAACCAGTCTGATACGGTAAAACAGTATGCCGCCGCTTACTGGGATGCTTGTCTACAAGAATTAATAAACCCAGATTCTCAATTAGAAATACTGCAATTCCACTCAGAACCTGATAACAGAGGCATTCAATAGTCGGTAAACTACATGTACTGAGACATGTTTCTTCTGTAGGAGGGAACTCCGATTCCCGACTAAACGCTTTGATAGTCGGCTTGCGGAGTTCCCTCCTACAGAAGAGGTGTTGTTATGTTAATTGGATAATATCTGTAAGAAACTGCAAAAACTCGACAATTGAATGCCTCTGAACCTGATAACTACTAATTTGCAAACACCAAGTATTTGTGGTATTATACATCTAATTGTCCAATTCTTCTAAATCTCATGAGCTAACGACAACCTCCAACAAAATCTGAGGAGAACCATACATAAAAAATGCAATCAGAAACTACCACATTCGGCGCAGGATGCTTTTGGTGCGTTGAAGCAGTCTTTCAACAGGTGGAAGGTGTTCATAACATCACTTCAGGCTATACTGGTGGCACGACAATCAATCCAAATTATCGTGATGTATGTACGGGAACGACAGGACATGCAGAAGTAGTTCAAATTGAATTCGATCCTAAAGTCATCTCTTTCAACGAGCTGTTAGAAATCTTCTGGCACACTCACGACCCAACAACACTAAATAAGCAAGGGAACGATGTTGGCACGCAGTATCGTTCTGCTGTCTTCTATCATTCAGAGGCACAACGCAAAATCGCTGAAGAATCTAAGAAAGAGATGGACAACTCTGGCACGTGGGATGACCCGATTGTCACTGAGATAACAGAAAGCGATGTTTTCTATCCTGCTGAAGACTATCACCATAACTATTTTGAACTAAATCCTGGACAACCTTACTGCCAATTCGTAATTCATCCTAAAATCAAGAAGTTCACCAAAGATTTCAAGGATAAACTCAAACCTTAATTGGATAGGAGGAAAGAGTATTGAAACCCAATGCTATCAGATTTATACTGCTTGTTCTGCCTTTACTGTTCCTAAATCCACTGATGATAAATACAAGCGATACATCCGCTCAAGAAACAGAACAACTGACTTATGTGAAAACGGAAACACCACGGCAGGTCACAATCGTCTCAGAAAAGAGTTACAACGGTGTGTTAAAACCACGGGTAGAAGCGAAAGTATATGCAAATATATCCGCAAAAATCGTGAGTCTAAATGTAGATGCTGGACAAACTGTAGCAAAAGGAGATGTAATTGCACAAAGCAGTGCACGTGAAGCAGGAATCGCTGCGATAAAAGCAGAAGTCGCATTAAGTGTTGCAAAATCACAGCTGACGACAACCGAAGCAAACGCTCAAGCGCGGATTGAAACTCAGCTTGTAACAGCTAAGGAGTCGGTCGCAGAAGCTGAAGCAAAACTTGAGGACACAAAATCGCTCGCTGAAATGCGGATCAGAAACCAACTCATACAAGCAGAAGTGGCATATAAAGCCGCAGAAGCAAATCTGGAACGCGCAAAGGTAAGCGCAACACAAGGATTAGAACGCGCAAAAGCTGAATTCACAAAAGCTAACTCAGATTTTGAACGGGATAAGGAACTACACACGAAAGAACTCATCAGCGACAGTGCTTATGAATCTTCTGAAACACGATTTAAACTCGTGCAAAGTCGACACGAAGAAGCTGTCGCCGCAGCAAAACAGTTTGAGGATGGCTCAGCACAACTGACCGTTGAAAAAACAAAAGCAGAATTAGCAATAGCAAAGAAGATAGTTGAAAACAGAGGATGGGAACGAGAAATCGCCGCAGCTGAATCAAAAGTCACACAAGCAAAAGCATACCTAATTACCGCACAAAAACTGGTAGAAGCAAAGGCATGGGAAAGAGAAATCGCAATCGCAAAATCTGCTGTCAGCGAAACTGAAGAACAACTCAATCTTGCACGAGAACAGGTCAATCAAGCAGCTATCGTTTCTCCCATCAATGGAATCGTCGCTGAACGACACCTGGAAACTGGAGATTATGCAAAATCCGCCGCTTCACAAGGACAACCCGTTTTTACCATCATAGCAGTTGATATACTAAAAGCTGTCTGGACAATCCCAGTCAGTGAGATTAACAGATTACAAATCGGTAATATGGTACTCATTTCTACCGCATCCGGAATACAAAATATTATAGGAACAATTGACTTTATCAGTCCTACTGTCAAAGAGGGAGAGAATACTGTCACGGTTCATGCCACACTGCAAAATCTGGAAAACACTGACCCTAATAATGCAATTTCTACATCAAAGCAAAACAACGCATTAAAACCCGGCACTTCCATAACAATTTCTATCAAAACAGGGGAACGCAAAAACGTGACCTTAATACCGCAACGGGCAGTACTTCAGATTCAGAATGGAAAAGGGAATATCTTTGTCGTTGAGCAGAACGCAGCACGTCTAAAACAGGTGAACATAGGCGGCGTATATGGAAGCGAAATTGAGACACAGACGAAACTCCCTCAGTCAGCACAGATAATAGTCGAGAATCAACATCTGCTAAAAGATGGTATGTCAGTCGCAATTGCACAAGATTGAAAGGTGTCCTGACGTGTTTAGAAAAAGATTTTATCAGCAAAATTCAATTCTGTTCTGTATCTGTGCACTTGCATTCTTAGCGTGTGGTACTGGTGAAATTCAAAACTTTGAAGGTATACAGATACTTTCTGAACCACGCTTAGATCGTTTGGATATCATTATATATCTCACAGACAAAAACGGTATTCCACTCATCTGGAATCAAAGCATACTCAGTCCAAATGTTGGTGTTAGCACTATTTCAGAAGCAGAATTCATCACGAATGCTAAAGTCTACTCCTTACGCAATGGTAAGCAACATCAAAAAGTTTATGACGGTAGACTTTATGACGTTCGATGGTCACAAGAACCGAATAGTCTTGATAGACTCTTGAGTGCAGAAATACCTCGTAGACACATTGATGACGACCCAGAACGCGATACAAATTTAGGCATCATCATCATTGAAGTCAAAACCAATAAACAGGGACCTTTCACAGATACTTTAGAACGCACAGCAATCTATAGGAACTAAAAATGCCTATTCACACACAAGACTACAGACACTGGGACGGAACAATCCAACACAATAAATATAAACGGTGGTGGGTAATCGCTAAAGCAGAATTGAAACTACTGGCACAACGCAAGATTATCCGACTAATTGTCGCTGTACCACCGGTAATTTATATTTTAGTTCATGCAATACTCATCTATATGTCCAATTATATTGACGATCCTTCATTCTTCCTTGACGAAATAGGTGAAGACTTCTTCCAGAAATTCATATTTAGAACACACCCTTTCCCATCAGTGGCATTAATCGCCCTCGTCGTCGTTTTCGGAGGTTCAGGTCTAATTGCAAACGATCTCAAATACAACACACTTTCACTATACCTATCTAAACCCATCTCATGGATAGACTATCTCATTGGGAAATTTGTAGCAATTGGTGCACTCCTTGCATCAATGACGTTAGTTCCAGCTCTTCTACTGTTTCTTCAACACGTGCTATTATCAGATACGCCGTTTCTTGAAGAGAACTACTGGTTAATCTTCTCAATCATTATCTACTCACTTGTTGTCATCGCAATAACGAGCTTATTGATGTTGACATTCTCAGCACTAACAAAAAACCTACGTTTCGCAACAATAGGTTTTTGTGCAGTTTGGTTCGGATTACCAATAATTCACCTCATACTCAAAGAGGTTATGAAAACAAGTACAGTAGCCGTAGTTTCAGTTTGGGCAAACTTGGAACGCCTTGGCGACGTCTTGTTCGGTTTAGATGACAGCTACAGCTTACACATATCTTGGACGATACTCCTTTTAACAGCACTTACCACCTTCTGTATCTTAGTACTTCGGCATCGTATAAGGGCAGTTGAGATCGTAAAATAATACCTAATTACTTGAGCCTTGCTCCATTTGCATCCCACATCTCCAGCTCCGAATAAACCTGCGGTGGTACAATTGGAGATAATCTCGGCACCCACGTATCATTATAATGTTGAACCAACCGAACAGCATTTTGATAAGCTACCTTCTCTTTCGTCTCATCATCAAGACCTGCATTTTCAATCTGTGCCTGAACAAGCCGAAAATCATAATAAGGTAAATCACTTCCAAACATCAGTCGATCTTTATCAAGATTATTAACCAAGTGGACTAAGTCCCAACTCTCATCTGCTCCCTCCGGTTTCTGTGCAACATCATACCAGATATTATCATAATTCGCACAATGCTGGATAGCATCAAGATGACCCCCTTTGTTCATTGAAACATGTCCGATAATGAAGGTGACGGACGGAAATCTTCTGGCATAAGCAGCAATGTTGCCCGTAGAACCTGCCTGATGCAGCAGACACAACCCGTTATGCATCGCAACGACTTCCAAGAAAGCATAAAGCTCACCACCAAGTGAATGTCCAGATAACCCCGGATGACATACAAATCCAACTAAACCATCATCACACATAGCTCTATCAAGCTCATCAACACCTGCTTGTTCATGTCGCACCTCTACGATCCCAAGTCCGATTGGGAAACGATCAGGATATTTCTGGCAAGCCTTCGCGATTACCTCATTCTGTGAACGTGTATCCAATACACCACGTGCTTGTGGACTACCTGCAGTTGGACACGGAATCCCACCGATAACGCCTGCAGAAGCCATTCGTGCTAAACACCTTCCAACTGTCTGACCAACGACGGGTGCACGGGAAACCGTCATGCCGATATGGCAGTGAACATCAAAATAGGGACGCATAGATCCTCCTTAATGTATGTCTACAGTTATGAGTTCTTACCATCAATCCTATAATTTCGGTATTGATGCATACCTATTATAACCACCTGTTTTATCTTCACCTTGCACAAGATATATATCGTGTGTACGACTCCAATTTGCACCGTGAAACCGTACATCTGCCGGCATATAGCGCATCGTATACCCACATCTACGTTTTTGTGAGACATTCGGACTGGAATTATGGATCGTCCATGCATCGTGAAAATGACATTCACCTACTTCTAATTCAAGATCAACTGCTTTTGAAGTATCTATATCCTCATCCACTACCTCACTCCCGAACAGATTGTTATCTCTTTTTACAGGTTCGTAACGTCGGTCCTGTTGTGTGTGACTCCCAGGTATAACACGCATACAACCATTTTCAATCTTTGATTCATCAACCGCGAGCCACATCGTAATAACGTGCATCGGTTCTAACATCTTACCCCAATAGACACCGTCCTGATGCCATGGTACCGCCATACCATCGTTTTCACGCTTGCTGATAAAATGACTCGACCAGAGCAATATATCGGGACCGATAAATCGCGCAATCACATCTAACACGCGCGGATGCGTCAAATACTTGAACAGATACGGATGCTCAAAATGTGGAACATCCATCTGTTCAGGACGTTTACCTTCCGGCAAGTTCTCAATCATTATGTCTACATATTCACGTAACGCGTTCAATTCTACCTCGGTAAAAATCCGTCCGAAAGTAAGATATCCATTTTCTTTATAGAAATTAACCTGTTCATCAGAGACTGTCGTTTCCAGTTGCCAATTCATGAATCACCTATCTTCATTGTATTCGTAAGAAAATCACTAAATCCTATTGGATAGAGTATATCATATCACGTCTTTCTTATCTATACATTCATTCTTGACTGTGCCCCAGTAATTGTTCCTCTTTGTAGCACAAACTTTCCAGTTTGTGTCCCTCGTAGCACATTCAGTTAGATTGTGCCTCTTCTGTAGCACATTCAGTTAGATTGTGCCTCTTTTGTAGCACATTCAGTTAGATTGTGCCTCTTTTGTAGCACATTCAGTTAGATTGTGCCTCTTCTGTAGCACATTCAGTTAGATTGTGCCTCTTTTGTAGCACATTCTGTTAGATTGTGCAAATTCACCACCCTTCCACCCTTCCATCCTTCCACCCTTCCACCCTTCCCCTCTTATCCTGGTATAATCCTGTAATCCTGAAAATCCTGGTCCCCCTTCCACCCTTCCACCCTTCCCCTCTTATCCTGGTATAATCCTGTAATCCTGAAAATCCTGGTCCCCCTTCCACCCTTCCACCCTTCCCCTCTTATCCTGGTATAATCCTGTAATCCTGAAAATCCTGGTCCCCCTTCCACCCTTCCACCCTTCCCCTCTTATCCTGGTATAATCCTGTAATCCTGAAAATCCTGGTCCCCCTTCCACCCATCCCCTCTTATCCTGGTATAATCTTGTAATCCTGAAAATCCTGGTCACCCTTCCAGTGCTGGTAGGTTCGGTTTCCTATCTTGTTGTTATTTTTTAAAAACAGACGTTATATAATGAAAACTCGCATATACTACATATTCAAACAATATGTATTCTCATTGAGGAAACAATGCGTCATTTCATAACACTCGACGATTTTTCTAATTTTGAAATAGAACAGATTTTCAGATTAGCAGCAGGAATGCAAACGCAATTAGAAACCTGGGCAGGAATCTGTCGTAGCAAACTCTTAGCAACTCTTTTCTATGAACCGAGCACACGTACCCGACTCTCCTTTGAAAGCGCAATGGAAAGACTCAATGGGGGAACATTAGGATTCGCTGATCCAAATTCTACATCCGCTGCCAAAGGCGAAACGCTCGCGGATACCGCAAGAATGGTAACGAACTACGCTGACATTATTGTCGTGCGACATAGTTGGGCAGGTTCCGCTCGCGTAATCGCAAAGTATGCAAATATACCTGTCATCAACGGGGGAGATGGAAGCCACGCACATCCAACACAAGCTCTCACAGATTTATATACTATCATTCGCAGAAAATCAAAAGTTCAAGGTCTAACCGTCGGAATCTGTGGAGACCTACAATACGGGCGTGCTGCACATTCCTTCGCTTTAGCAGTCGCAAGATTCGGAGGCAAACTGGTTCATATCGCACCCAAAGGTCTACAAATGCCAACCTGGCTACTCACGCGACTAACAAAATACCACAATCATCAACCCCTTGAGGTGGAAAACGTCACAGACGTAATTGAGAAACTTGATGTAATCTATGTAAACAGATTGCAGGAGGAGAGATTGCCACCCTCTGTAGATGCGGCGGCAGTTCGAGGAAGTTATCTATTGAACGCTAAAGTGATGAAAAATGCTAAACCTGATGCAATGATTATGCATCCTCTTCCTCGGGTTAACGAACTCGCTTATGAATTGGATGATGATCCGCGCGCTGCATATTTTGAACAATCCGCAAATGCAGTACCCATCCGAATGGCTCTTATATCAAGTCTTATGGGATTGCAACAACTCATCTTAACCCAACCACCAAAACGCAACATAACTGAAGCATCACATCAGTGTGAAAACCCAAACTGTGTCACAAATCACGAAAAGTACCTTCTACCTGAACAAGAAACGTTTAATGGTGATACAACTATACACACTTGTGCATACTGTGGAAGCTTGATTATACCATTTCTAAATCAAAATGCCTCTTTACTGTAGCACATTCTGTTAGATTGTGCCGTTCCCCGCTTCATTTCTAAACAGTCGGTAATGAGAGAAAAATTAATTGAAATGGTATTACGTGAAAATACCTACTCTTCCTCCTCATCTTCAGCATTAGGCACCTTAGATACCAATCCATCTTTTTCAATCACTGCCTCACGTGGTGTCCAATGTGTATGCCTATTTTCCCCAGACGACTGCCAACCCCCTTCAAAAAAGGTCATAGCGACAAAATCTTTTTCTGTATCGGGTAAGTTATCGGGAAAAGGATTAAAAGTTGTCCAATTGGTATAAGAAACCGGTTCACCGCTATCCCATTGCCATACGCCTTCCTTTTCAACATCGTTAAGTCCTATCCAAAACGAATGACTGCGAAATATAGCCTCAATCCAGAACTGTTCTTCTTCGTTGTTTATAGAGACAAGATGTGCACCCTCCTTTATCGCTTTCTGTTGTGCGTCATACCAATCTTCGCAACTGATTCTGGCATAAGCATGTCCATTCATGGGGTTAATGATCCAGACAATTTCTTCAGGTTTTCTCACACGCTGAACATCATTATGGATTATAACTTCATGATGGATTATAGGAGGAGGTGCATTTCTCTTACCCAGTAACCCTTGGATGACATTACGTGCTTTCTCCTTATCAAACTCTTTACTGACTTCCTTCGGTTTTTTCTTTACTGTAGGACTACCATTAAGTTTTATGACAAGCTTCTCAGGTTGTTTGTCATCTGTTAGAACGAAGGGACCCGCACCACCAGTAAATCCCATATACTCGACAGACAGCGTATAATATCCTGGATCGTCTGTATATTGTAAAAAATACCCTTTCGCGTCTGTGAAATTATCTGTTCCATGGGACCCTCCTTGTGTTCCAATATCACCAGGTTCGATCTCCATATCAAGATCTATTTCTGCATTTGCAACGGGTGTCCCATCTGAATACACGACCTGTGCATAGATCTTCATCCTTTCCTTTACAGTTATTTTAACGTCTTTGATTCTTGCATTCGGTTTCAATCCAAACTGAAGATTATCAAAAGGTATATGTCTATCTTCTGGATAGAAAAAAGTAAGTTTATTCAGTCGAATAGAAACCAATCTTATACCAGATTCTCCTCTACCGAACATCAAGTGTCTGGCAAAATGAGCACCTACTTGTGCATTTTGCGCCTTATTCTCCTCTTGTGATTCATCGCTAACTTCAAGTGATGGTATTATCTGAATCTGACCAGGTATGATATTGGGAACATCAAACTTTCCATCTGCATCTGTTTCCACCCATATAACCCTCTGAGGCGTACCCTTTTGAGCGTTTCCTTCTGGTACTACCCAAGGTCCTGGACCTCCAAACGGCGGTGGTCGATTTCCGTTGTTGGATTCGGATGAATGAATAGAAAACTTGAAACCTGGCAAAGGTTTTCCTTCACTGTTTACAACTATTCCAGCAAGTCCACATACTGCACTGTGTTCTGGTTGTTGAATTATCTCTTCAGCACTTATGCTTTGATTTGTAAAGCATATTGTAAGAATACAGACCAAAAGTATCAATTGTTTCATCGTCAAAACTCCTTGTATATGGGTATATGTTAGTTATTCAGTGTTTTCCTCTGGTTCAGGTGCGCCGATCATAAGATCAACTTTTTCCAAAATTGCTTTTTTAGTGATTTTCACAAGATGACCATCACTACGCGTTCTTTGCCATTTGCCAGTCACACCGATCAGCACAGTGTATTTTGTCTGATCTCTCTTTTCTGTAGCCTTATCACTTTCAAATATCAGATTATTATCATCCCAATTTGTATAAGTGAGTGGATCCCCATCATCCCACTCCTTATCGTTTTTCTTTATACCATCGGTGAATCCTATCCAATAGTTTTCTGCACCAAAAACACTAAGCAACCACGTCTGCTCAGCTGCATCATTAATTGAAACGAGATGTGCACCTTCCTCTTTAGCTCTTTCTATCGCTTCCTCTGGAGTCTGACATTCGATCCTTTTGTATGCATGTCTATTGGCTGGGTTGATTGCCCACACACCTTTTCGTCGACGCTCGTGGAATGCTTGTCTACGTTCAAAATCAGGTTCTCCCTGAATTTGTTGTCTAACCTCTTCAGGTATTCTCGGTTGTTCTTTTTTCTCTTTCAGTTTTATGGTGAGTCCTTCAAGACGTTGTCCCTGTTCAAGCAATATCTCCTTGGATTCCACTGTCTGTCCCTGATATGTCACAGAAACAGTAAAGTACCCAGGAGAACTTACATAACGTGTAAACTTTCCTTCTTCATCAAGTGTTCTTGTACCACCACCACTACCACCGCCCCCGCCGCCTATACTCCTTCTTCTGACCATCATGTTAACACGAGCATTGCTTAGCGGCACACCATCGGCATCAACCACCTGTCCACTAATCTTCATACGTAGACGAACAGTAATCTTTACATCCTTAATATCGCTCTCCTCTTCAATACCAAAAGGAAATCCTTCATACATCATACGTCCATGACGAGGCATATAGAAACTGATACCTTGCATCTCAATGGAAATAAATTCATAATCTGACTGAAAGCCACCAAACATTTTTAATTTGTTCACTGTGGGTGATGTAATATTGTCAATAGAGAAATCTCCATTAGCATCACTCTCAGCAGGCTCTGGGGGAGGGAATACACGTTCATGCATGTCCACCCTATGTCTATCAGGAATAAACATTCCTTTATATGAATCAATTGATACCTGCACATCTGGAACAGGATTCCCCTCAACATCAACGATCTTACCTGAAAATATCGCTGCTGAGCAGTAAGGTGCTACCATCAACATAACAACAATACTTACGATGGATACATAAAATAAAGTGAACCCTAAACGACTCATCTGATCTCCTCCTCTGGTTATATTAGGTGGGTAAACAAGGGAATTAAATCAATATGAGTATTATACACTATGAGGAAAGAATAGGCAATAGAAAGTAGTAGATGGATCAGCGATATGAAGATTAAATAAATAATCAGGTAATTCTACTGATATGCCTCATCGTAGGAGTAAGGTTTCGTAGGGGCGGGGTTTCCCCGCCCGCGTATTACCCAATTAATAACTTAATCTTCATCATGCTGATGACCCGCGCGCTGCATATTTTGAACAATCCGCAAATGCAGTACCAATTCGAATGGCTCTTATCTCAAGTCTTATGGGATTACAACAACTCATCTTAACCCAACCGCCAAAACGCAACATAACTGAAGCATCACAACAGTGTGAAAATCCAAACTGCGTCACAAATCACGAAAAGTATCTTCTACCTGAACAAGAAACGTTTAATGGCGATACGACAATAAACACCTGTGCATATTGTGGCAGCCTGATTACGTGAAAATACCTACTCTTCCTCGTCTTTATCAGGTACGGGAATTTTGGATATCAATCCATCTTTTTCGATGACTGCCTCAGATGTTTTCCAATGTGTATGCACATTTTTATCAGACGACTGCCAACCCCCTTCAAAATAGGACATTGCTACAAAATCTTTTTCTGTATCGGGTAAGTTATCGGGAAAAGGATTATATGTTGTCCAATTAGTATAAGTAACCGGTTCACCGCTATCCCATTGCCATACGCCTTCCTTCTCAACATCGTTAAGTCCTATCCAAAACGAAGGACTGCGAAATATTGTCTCCACCCAAAACTGTTCTTCTTCGTTGTTTATTGATACGAGATGTGCCCCTTCCTTTATCGCTTTCTGTTGTGCATCATACCAATTTTCACAACTGACTTTTGCATAAGCATGTCCATTCGCGGGGTTAATGATCCAGACAATTTCTTCCTGCTTCCAGGCAAGCCGACGAGCATCCTGATGGATTATAGGAGGACGTGCTTTTCTTTTTCCCAGTAACCCTTGAATAATATTGCGTGCTTTATCCTCATCAAACTCCTTACTAACTCCCTTCGGTTTTGTCTTTGATGAATGTACTACAACATTAGGACTACCATTAAGTTTTATGACAAGCTTCTCAGGTTGCTTATCATCTGTTAGAACGAATGGACCTGCACCACCAATAAATCCCCTATGCTCTACAGACAAGGTATAATACCCAGCATTGTCCATATACTCTAAAAAATATCCTTTCGCGTCTGTGAAATTATATGTGCTATAAGAAACACCTTGCGTTCCAATATCTCCAGCTTCAACGTCCATGTCAAGATCAATTTTTGCATTTGCAACGGGTGTGCCATCTGAATACACGACTTGGGCAAAGATCTTCATTCTCTTCTTCACAGTAATTCTAACGTCTTTGATTTTCGCATTCGGTTTCAATCCAAACCGAAGGTTTTCAAAAGGTATATGTCGCTCTTCTGGAGAGAAAAAAGTCAGTTTATTCAGTCGAATAGAAACTAATTTGATACCAGAGTTTTCCTTACCGAACATCAAGGGTCTGAGAAAATGAGCACCTACTTGGGCATTCTGTGCCTTATGCTCCTCTTGTGGTTCATTGCTAACTTCAGGTGATGGCATTATCTGTATCTGACCGGGTATGATATTGGGAACATCAAACTTTCCATCTGCATCTGTTCTTACTTCTAACTTAGGAGCAGGAACTACAAACTGCAGTTGTCTATTTCCATTGTTGGATTCGGATGATATAATAGAAAACTTGAAACCCGGTAAAGGTTTTCCTTCACTGTTTACAACTATACCAGAAAGTCCACATACTGCACTTTGTTCAGGTTGTTGAATTGACTCTTCAACACCTATGCTTTGTACTGTAAAGCATATTGTAAAAATACAGACCAAAAGTATCAATTGTTTCATCGTCAAAACTCCTTGAATATGGTTATGTAGTAAAACATACAATTAATGAGACACTTTTGTAGCACACCCCGGTAGGTTCGGTTTCCTAACCGAACATAATGTCCAATTAATTCTAACTTCTACTATATGTTAGTTATTCCGTGTTTTCCTCTGGTTCAGGTGCGTTGATCATAAGATCAACTTTTTCTAAAATTGCTCTTTTAGTGATATTCACGAGATGACCATCACTACGCGTTCTCTGCCATTTGCCAGTCACACCGATCAGTACACTGTATTTTGTCTGATCTTTCTTTTCTGTATCCTTATCACTTTCAGATATCAGATTATTATCATCCCAATTTGTATAAGTGAGTGGATCCCCATCATCCCACTCCTTATCGTTTTTCTTTATACCGTCTGTGAATCCTATCCAATAGTTTTCTCTGCCAAAAACACTGAGCAACCACGTCTGTTCAGCTGCATCATTAATTGAAACGAGATGTGCACCTTCCTCTTTAGCTCTCTCTATCGCTTCTTCTGGGGTCTGACATTCGATCCTTTTGTATGCATGTCTATTGGCTGGGTTGATTGCCCACACACCTTTGCGGCGACGCTCGCGCAAGGCTTCTCTACGTTCAAAATCAGGTTCTCCCGGAACATGTTGTCTAACATCTTCTGGTATTTTAGGTTGCTCTGTTTTCTCTTTCAGTTTTATAGTGAGTCCTTCAAGACGTTGTCCCTGTTCAAGCAATATCTCCTTGGATTCCACGGTCTGTCCTTGATATGTCACAGAAACAGTATAGTACGCAGGAGAACTTACATAACGTGTAAATTTTCCTTCTTCATCAAGTGTTCTTGTATCACCACTACCGCCGCTACCCCCGCCACCTATCCTTCTACTTCTGACCATCATGCTAACATGAGCATTGCTTAGCGGCACACCATCTGCATCAAGCACCTGTCCACTAATCTTCATACGGAGACGTACGGTAATCTTTACATCCTTAATATCGCTCTCCTCTTCAATACCAAAAGGAAATCCTTCATACATCATACGGCCATGACGAGACATATAGAAACTAATTCCTTGCATCTCTATTGAAATTAATTCATAATCTGACTGAAAGCCACCGAACAATTTTAATGCGTTCACTGTGGGTGATGTAATATTGTCAATAGAGAAATCTCCATTAGCATCACTATCAGTAGGCTCTGGGGGAGGGAACACACGTTCATGCATGTCCAACCTGTGTCTATCAGGAATAAACTTTCCTTTATATGAATCAATTGATACCTGCACATCTGGAACAGGATTCCCCTCAACATCAACGATCTTACCTGAAAATATCGCTGCTGAGCAGTAAGGTGCTACCATCAACATAACAACAATACTTACGATGGATACATAAAATAAAGTGAACCCTAAACGACTCATCTGATCTCCTCCTCTGGTTATATTAGGTGGGGTAAACAAGGGAATTAAATCAATATGAGTATTATACACTATGAGGAAAGAATAGGCAATAGAAAGTAGTAGATGGATCAGCGACATGAAGATTAAATAAATAATCAGGTAATTCTACTGATATGACTCATCGTAGGAGTAAGGTTTCGTAGGGGCGGGGTTTCCCCGCCCGCGTATTACCCAATTAATAACTTAATCTTCATCATGCTGATGAAAAATCATTTCTTTTTGATAGGTGTCTTTATCTTAATGTCTGTTTTTCAATAATTGCAAACTCAGTCATCTTCACAATAACACTCTTAGGACTGACAGCATACCATTTTCCATCAACAAAAGTTGCAACAACGTGCTTTCTTTCATTGGCATCCCATGTTTCAGAAAAGTAATCATTGGGTAACCAGTTTTCATAGCTGATAGCTTCACCGTTCTGCCATTGCCATCCTGTCCCATTTTCACCGTTACTGAGTCCTATCCAATAGAATTCATAGCCAAAGACTGCACTTAACCACTCCTGCTCTTTCGCATCGTTAATCGTAACAAGATGTGCTTTCTCTTTGATGGCTTGTGCAATAGCATCGTCACGAGTTTTGCAATGAACCCTCTTATACGCATGCCGGTTTGCTGGATTCACAATCCATACTTCGTTAGATTCAGGTTGTTGTGTTTCCTGTGTCTCTTTCGGATTGGTTTTAGCAGGTCTTACCACTGTCTTAGGAGGGAGTGGTTTGGGTGCAATCGGTTGACTATTAAATGTAAACGACAAACCTGCCAGTCTGTCTCCCGGTTCAAGTCGAACGGGTTTGGCAGTTGCAACAAGACCTTGATATTTCACAGAAAACGTGTAGACTCTTGTATCGCTTTCTTCGTCAAGATAATAGACAAAACTACCATTACTATCTGTTCGAGGTGTGCCAGATGTACGTCTACTACGATTTTCATGACTAAATTGTGCCTGCATCTCCAACAACGCATTAGAAAGCGGCGTGCCATCTTCAAAAACAACCTGTCCTTGAACACGCATACGTGGTTGTACTGTAACCACTACGTCTTTTATATGTGAACCTGGCTCAATCCCGAATACAACTTCCCCGGCATCACCAGCTGGATAGAAGGTGATGCCTTTGACGTTAAGAGATAGGATCTCCACGTCTGGCTCAAAATCATCGTAACCGAAACCGAAATTATTAGCAATAAAAACATCAATATAGTCTGGATGGAGCATTGAATAATCCAAAGATAGAAATTCTTCAAGTTTTTTTTCATAGTCAGGCGGTAAACGTTCATCTATGTTGTAGGGGAGTGTCCCGAAGTAAAATGATCCTTTTGGTATACCGGTTATAGAAAACTGACCTTTTTCATCAGTCTGAGCACGACGCAGCAAGAAAAATTCATTAGGCAAATTTACCGTTGATCCCCAACTATTATTGATGATTTCCAGAGGAGCGATAAATAGTGGCAACTTATGAACGGGTTGTCCATTTATATCAACAAAACGTCCAGTAACGCTTGCAGTGCCTTCCTGATCAATACTATATGAAGTAAATCCAGTGATATGTATCAGAATTGGCATTAGCAATATAGTAACGCTGAGTCTAAAAGATAAACGTATCATACGGTGTTCTCCTTCAAAAGTTTCTGTAAAGTGTGCAATAAATCAGATTCCATAAAACCAAACTATTCCTTAGTCAAGTGATAATTGATGGGTTTGAAAGGGTCGGCTTGCGGAGTTCCCTCCTACCAAAAGCAACCCATCGGTAGGAGCGATCTCCGAATCGCGACCTATAATAATGTGTTGACAAAGCACTATTCCTCATCTGACCAATTTTCCTTCTCAAGTAGTGTAGTTTGTACCCATCGCCATTCTATACTCTCAGGCCCAATATCCTTCCATCCTTGCATAGTTAGAATAACATAATCCTCATCACCATCGTCAGAGTCATCTGGTTCATCCTCTGCCCAATTAGTGTATTCTACAGATTCGCCATTGTGCCACTTCCACACACCTTCTTTTTCAATATCGTTGAGACCAATCAGAATTCTGTCTTGTAAGAAAACTTTCTTTATCCACTCCTGTTCTGCCTCATCATTAATTCTAACCAGATAAGCTCCTTCTTCTTTGCTTTGGACAATAGCATTCTCAGGACTACGAGACCGGATTTTTTTGTAGGCATGTCCATTTAATGGATTCACTACCCACACGTCTTGAGCGTCAACACCGCTATAGACTGATGCCCCTGCTTTTAATCTGTTTGGAACGTCTAACGGTGATGGCGGAATGATGGGGGAATTTAACTTGAAGACAGCGTTGTGAGTTCTATATCCAGGTTTTACGACAATTGGTTTCAACATTGCACGCTGCCCTTGATAATTCACAGACAAAATGTAAAAGGCAGGTCCATTGATATGAGATGGAACATATTGTGTAAAATTACCTTCAATATCTGTCTTTGCTCCAATACCAATACCACCCTCTCCTACTCCATCCAGACCTAATTGTTTTACATTGAATTTTATGCGTGCGTTGGCTACTGGCGTTTCATCCATGTGTAAAACTGTCCCTTGAACTCTTAGAAAGCGTGTGAGCGTCACTTCTATATTTTCAATCTTTTCTGTTGATTCCGGTGCAAACACAATCCCAGAACCGATCATATTATCAATTGAATAAAAAGAAATACCACCAATCTTTAACCTTAAAACTTGAGCTATCGGTTTATAATAGGGTACTACGCCAAATGCGTATGGACCTTGGTTGATTGCCTTGATGGTGAAATCTCCATTTGAATTTACCTCCGCAGGGAACGCTAATGGGTCGTCGGGCCAGTCCTGGTCGTCATCTACAGGTATTGGCCACCACCCTCCATTGCCATATTCTACAGGGATTATAGCTAACTTGACATCACTCACCGGATTCCCGCTATCATCAACTACATGACCATTTGCTGAGAAAGATGACTCCGCATTAGGATCCTGAATTGTACCTTCGCTTTCATTCGGTGCATCAGCATGGCCTATCTGATTTTTCACATCAGGATCAGATGGCAGGTTTGCCATTACAGATGCATCAACAATGTCAACTGTCAGTTCAGATGTCGTGTCAAGACTGTAGGGTTGCTGAAAACGAGCAGAATGTTGAGCACCGAATCCGAACATTAACACCACCAAAACGAAAGTTGAAGTAGCAATTACCCACGGTATAAATGGTTTGCTACTGAAAGGTGTAGTGGGGTCAATCTGCGTTCCAGTTTCGTTGATGGTTTGGATTATGCTTTCTGGTAAGTTTGTTGATGGTTGATAACTTCCTAAGGTTTCTCTTATCATGTGTTCCTCCTTTTGTAATCGCTGTCGGGCACGATAGAGACGACTTTTCACCGTGTTCAACGATACACCCAAAAAATCACTAATCTCTTTAATCGAACTTCCAGCGAGATAATGAAGCGTTATGACGACCCGTTCACTCTCAGGTAGTTTTTGGAGTAGCTGGTCGACGAGATCAATTCGCCTCTCTAATGCTCTCTCTTCAAGTTGCTGGTCTATATATTCTGAATAGCGTTGTCTTTCAAGTTCTTCTTCAGACAAGTCTTCTAAGGACCGCATTTCTACGCCTCTTTTTTCAAACCAAGTCTTACACAGACGATTTGCTATCACATAAAGCCATCCTCCAAATAGATTTGGATTTTTCAATGTACCAAGATTCTTGTAAGCTCTGAGGAAGGTATCTTGCGTAATCTCTTCCGCTATATGAAAATCTCCGATTTTACGCCATGCAAGTGCATGGACACGTTCTTGGTATCTCTGTACAAGTTCGGTAAAAGCGTTCTGATCACCAGATAACGTGCGATTAATCAGATCATAATCAGTGGTTTCCATGTATCTTCTCCAAAATTGGTTACTTTTAAAGACTCTGATATTTGTTGCAAAGGTTGCATAAAATGAATTAATTCTAACAAATTATTTAAAACAATGAAGAAGATGGGAATAATCCCAAGGATAACTGTAAAGAAGTGATTCTCTGAAAAATAAGATTAGCATTGTTTATTCTCTCATTTAGAACGTGTTTCTTATTTTACATTAACCGCAATTTTACATGGGTAGACAACATATAGCAATGGAAATTGTGGGGTCGTGGGTGTAAAATGTATGGGATTTCATAAGCTCTTAATAGTAGTAGGCACTCTCCGAGTGCCGTCAGCTCTTAATAGTAGTAGGCACTCTCCGAGTGCCGTCTCTTATGAAAAAAGGTGACAAAATATTTACACACTCACAACTGAAAAACAGATTGACAAAACATCAGTGTCGTGCTATTATTAAAAAACACAAAAAAGCTTAACACCAAATATGATAAAGGTAAACCTGCAATGAAAATAACGAGATTAGAAACCTTCCTTGTGCAACCACGCTGGCTCTTTTTAAAGATACATACAGATGAAGGCTTAGTCGGACTCGGTGAGCCGATTTTAGAAGGGCGCGCAAAAACATGTGCACAAGCAGTCGACGAACTCGCGCCATACCTCATCGGTCAAGACCCAACACGCGTTGTCCATCATTGGCAAGCCATGTATCGACATGCTTTCTACCGAGGCGGTCCCATCCTCACAAGCGCATTAAGCGGCATTGAACAAGCACTTTGGGATTTAGCAGGTAAATCTCTCGGTGTTCCCATTTATAAACTCTTCGGTGGACCCACACGCGACCGTATCAGATTATACAAAGGTGGCGGCGACCCAAACGGAATCAAAGAATGGATTGATAAAGGATTCACCGCTTTCAAAACAGGTGTTGCTGGCGGTAGACCCGCACGCATTATTGAAAATAAAGCTTTCATTGATAAAGCTGTCAATCATTTTGCCGCACTACGAGAGGCAGCAGGCACTGAAGTAGACTTGGCTATTGACTTCCACGGGGCAGTAAGTCCACAGACAGCAAAAGTATTGATTAAAGCATTAGAACCCTATCAACCGATGTTCGTTGAGGAACCGATTCAGTGTCAAAATGTGGACACACTTGCAGAAATTGCACGCAGCACACATCTACCCATCGCAACAGGAGAACGCATCTTCACAAAATGGGGGTTCCGCGAAATCTTGGAGAAACAAGCCGCATCAATCCTGCAACCAGACTTGTGTCATGCAGGTGGTATAAACGAAGTACGAATCATCGCAGGTATGGCAGAAGCATACTATGGCGGTATCGCACCACACAATCCACTTGGACCTATTTCGTTAGCAGCATGTATCCAATTAGATGCATCTATTCCTAATTTCGTCATGCAAGAACACACAACACTCGGTGAAGGTTATCTCAAGAATCCATTCATTTTTAAAGACGGTTTTGTTGAATTACCAACAGCACCAGGATTAGGTATCGAGTTGGACGAAGATGCGCTTGAAGATAAAATTGACCACGATTGGAGAAACCCAGAATCCTACCATCCAGATGATGGTTCTGTCGTGGATTGGTAAGGAACTGAATACTAATAACTGATAACTAACAGGTAACAACTGAAAACGAAAAACTATTATGAAATTTATAATGTTTACAAAACATCTACAAGGGTTAGAATTACCAGAAATAATCACTGCATTACAGACAGTTGAAGTTGAAGGTGCTGACCTTTGTGTTCGTCCCGGATATCCTGTAAATCCTGAAAACGCAGCGAAAGAACTACCCGCAGCATCAAAAGTGTTTGCAGAAGCGGGTTTGTCTATTCCACTCGTTACGACACCGGGTGATTTCTTAGATCCATCAAAAGAAGAAACAGAACGAGTCTATGCTGCTGCCGGAGAAGCAGGAGTAGAAAACATCAAACTCGGTTATTGGCATTGGCACGCAGATAATGACGGTTACTGGTCTCAGGTTGATTACATCAGAGGTCAACTCGACGGTTTTTCGCAACTCTCTGAAAAACATGGACCACGAACATGCATCCACAACCATTCGGGTACATCTATGGGGTTAAACTCGTGTGCAGTGATGAATCTGGTGAAAGGCTTCGACCCACAACATATCGGTGTATTTGCTGATACTGGACACCTGTCAATTGTCGGTGAACCGATTAACATGGCTCTTGATATTGTCCGATCACATCTTGCTGTCATCGCATTCAAAGACCTTGCACGCTCACCTGGGATGCGTGGCGGAAAAGTCGTCCGGATGGGAAAAGGATTTGTTGATTGGGAAACAGCTCTTAACACATTAAAGTCAATGGACTATTCAGGTCCTGTCAGTTTTCATAGCGAATACAGTGGGGAACCTGTAGAGAGTGTAATTGATCTCGCTCGCGTAGATGTGAGATTTATCCGTAGTTTGATAGAAAAATAAGGAGATAGAATGGCACAATTTCAGTTAGGGTTAAATACAAGCACAATACGGCCGGCTGATTTGATGGATAAAATTCGGATTGCTGGTGAAACAGGGTATTCAGCCATCGAATTGTGGAATAACGATCTGACAGATTACGAAGAACAGGGCGGATCACTCACTGATGTAAAGAAGGCACTGGACGATCAGGGACTATCAGTTCCCACCGTTATTGCCTTGCATGGTTGGCTCAATGCAACGGGTGTTGAGCTTCAAAACGCATTGGAGGATGCCAAAAAACGGATGGCACAAGCTTCCGCTGTCGGTGCAACCTATATCATCTCAAGTCCTCCGCGTGAAGTAGCTAATCTACAATTGGGTGGTGAGAACTATCGTAAACTCCTTGAACTCGGTCGCGAATTCGGGGTCAAACCTGCAATGGAATTCCTCGGTTTCGTTGATGGTGTAAATCAGGTGAAACATGCTTGGGAGGTTATGGAAGTCGCTGATCATCCTGACAGTACGATTGTCCTTGACCCATTCCATATCTATCGGGGTGGAGGAGAAATAGAGGATATGGAAGGCATACCTGGAGATAAAATTGCAGTCTTCCACTTTAATGATGCACCTGCTGAACCTGCACGAGCGGAACAAACCGATGCGGATAGAGTCTATCCAGGTGATGGTATCCTTGATCTTAAGAGAATGATCTCTATTTTGCAAGACGCAAACTATACAGGTGTCATCTCGTTAGAACTTTTCAATCCCACTTATTGGGAAGAAGACCCCGCAGAAGTTGCACGTATTGGGTTAGAAAAAATGAAATCTGTGAGTACTGGAGATCATTACACCAGAACAACCAACCGTTGAAATGCATCAGGCGGATTCGCTCATAAAAACGATATACAAAGGTAATGAAGTACTTGTACATTATGAATTTCAGGTTAATGATAGTTATGATCCGGATATGTCCCTTCGGATGGCTGGTTATATCATGAGAGCGATTGAAGCATATCGCTTGCCAGTTTATTCAAATGTGATTTACCTACGACCAGATGCTGGTAGAAATGATCCGGGTAGATATGAACAGAACATTGAACATCATAATGTCTCAATTGAGTATAGAGTTTTCCGACTAATTGATCTTGATGGACAAAAGATTCTCGATTCAAAGATTACAGGATTGGTACCTTTTACCCCGCTGATGGGACACCCAACGGATAAAGATGCTGACCAATGGCTTCGGCAATGTGTGCAGGTTGCTGATAGCATTGACGTGCCGAATAAGGCAGCATATCTTGCAAGTCTATCAATTATTGGAAATTTAGTTTATGATTCACAGACAATTACGGATATTATATTGGAGGAAACCATGCAACACCCATCAATTGTAGAATACCTGGCACCACAGGCTCACGAATCAGGCAAAGCAGAAGGTCTTGAACAAGGCAAAGCAGAAGGTCTTGAACAAGGCAAAACTGAAGGCACGCGTAAACACATCCTTGAGATTTTAGAAATTCAATATGGAGATGACATTGCACAGGATTTTAAGGAGTCCATAGAGTCAATCGATGACTTGCAGCGTCTTGAGGAGTTATTTCGTGCTGCGCTCCAAGCAGAAAATGATGACGAATTCAAGAAAGTTATAAGTGAAACCAGCGAAAATGACTAATTAACCTCCTTACTCCTATTGATTTTTGTCATTTCAATGATCATTATGTGGCCCTATGATGGTGGGGAAAACCCGCTATTTTCAGCATGATATTGAGAAATATCAGATAAAGGAGTTTTTTTATGAAAAATCTAAGCTTGTATATAAAAGTATTTGTGCTGACGTTGGCAATTGTTTTTGGTAGCTTAAGTGTTCAAAGTATTGGTTACAGTCAAGACACTGAACCATTCTTTATTCAAACTGTTCCCTCTCCCGAATTAAGTGTAGATGAGATTTATGATAAAACGATAAAATCTTTAGTGTGGATAGTCTCCAATGTTAATCAGAATAATAGCATGTTGCAAGGTAGTGGAGTGTTAATTGATAAGGAATTGAGATTAGCAGTCACTAATCATCATGTTGTAAAAGATAATGTTGAAGTAGCAGTTTTTTTCCCTGTCCGTGATAAACAAGGAGTCTTGATTGATGAACGTAACTTCTACCTAAATAAAAATAATTAATGACTCCTCGTCACTATAATCTGAAAACCTATGTTCGGCATCTTGGAACCGGTGTTACACCAAGCCACACTAAGGATGCCCGTGAATATCATTTCGGGTACAACTCGCAAACAAAAATTCTGGATCTGTATGATTCAGAGAAGAAGTGATTGATGTATTGACATCCTCTACAAACTTGTCGTAGAACGACAGAAAGGAGACATTTTCATGAGAAAAGAATTGTTGAAAATCACAGTATTCCTGAGTATCTTGTTCAGCACTTTTACTTTAGTTCAGGCACAGACTACACCAAAGGTTTTCACGAAAACCTTTGATGTTAAATCTGGTGGCGAATTAACACTTGATTCGGAGCTCGGCACAATTGATGTAAAGACCATCAACCAAAATAAGATTGAAATTGTCGTTACGAAAAAGGCAGAAAAGCTGGATCCAGTGCTGTTAAAAGCCCTTGATATCCAAGAACTGTTCACAGAAATTGATATTGCAAAAGCACTGGACGATTTTAAAGTTACTTTTGATCAAAAGGAAAACAACGTTCACATCAACGGAAAGTTCAAAACCGGAAGAGAACAATTGGAGAAAAAATTGTTGTTACTTTCTCTATTGAAAATTCATTTTGAAGTGAAAATACCGAACCGATATAGTGTTAATTTGAACACTTCTCACGATGGTATTTCCGTCGAAGCCCTTATAGGTAACGTAAGAGCACAAACATCCATAGGTGATTTACACATCGGCGAAGTCAAAGGAACCGTTTGGGGAAGGACCTCCAGCAGTGGGAACATTACACTAAATGGCGGGCAAGGGAACGTTGATGTGCAAACCTCTATCGGAGATATTGACTTAGGTAATGTTGTAGGGGATGTAAAAGCCAAAACAGGCAGCAGTGGTAGCATCACCCTCAAAGGATGTCAAGGGAACGTTGACATAGAAACATCTATTGGAGATATTGACCTTGGTGACGTCACAGGAGATGTAAATGCAAAAGGAGGCGACACTAAGATTGGCAACGTCGGCGGTAAGGTAATCGCTCGGGTTTCCAGCAGCGGTAACTTCACTCTCAAAGATTGTCAAGGTGTTGTTGATGTGCAAGCCTCCATCGGAAATATTGACTTAGGCAGTGTCGTAGGGAATGTGAAAGCCAAAACAGGCAGCAGTGGTAGAATTATATTGAAAAAGTGTGATAGTAATGTTGATGTGCAAGCCTCCATCGGAGATGTTAAATTGACGAATATTACTGGAACTGTGCAAGCAAGCGGTGGTGATATTGAGATTAGTAACGTCAAGGGGGTGCTAACTGCACGAGCTTCCAGTAGTGGTAACATTACTCTCGAAGATTGTCAAGATAACGTTGATGTGCAGGCATCCATCGGAGATATTGAGTTGACGAATGTCACTGGAGCTGTGAAAGCGAAAACAGGTGGGAGTGGTGGCATCTCGGTGAATATTTGTAAAAACAACGTTGTAGTGGCAACGTCCATTGGGGATGTTGAGTTGAGTAATATCACTGGAACTGTAAACGCGAGTGGCGGCGATATTGAGATTAACAACACCGGTGGAGCGATTATTGCACGAGCATCCAGCAGTGGTAACATCACTCTCAAAGATTGTCAAGATAACGTTGATGTGCAGGCATCCATCGGAGATATTGAGTTGACGAATGTCTCCGGAACTGTGAAAGCGAAAACAGGTGGGAGTGGAAATATTAAGGTTATCAAAATCGGGGGAGCAGTAGAGGCAGAAGCATCTATCGGGGACCTGCACTATAGCGATGTTAAAGGTACTGTTTGGGGAAAAACGGGCGGCAGTGGCAACATCACATTAAATCGTTGTCAAAGTGGCGTAAACGTGATAACTTCCATAGGTGATATCCACGCTGAGGTAACAAAGCAACCTAACCGGCAATGGACCTTAGAAACATCGGGTAGTGGAAAGATAACTACTACACTAATTCCCCGTATTGCCATTGAAATAGATGCTCAAACTAATAGAGGTAGTATTTCGAGTGATTTCGTTGTTCAAGGTTCCAAATCACAAAATAGTTTAAAAGGAAAGATTAATGGCGGAGGAACTTTGCTGAAATTACGCACTTCTTTTGGAGACATTCGCTTGCAGAAAAAATAGGTTTGTTTGAAAGTTCTCAATAGATAGCTGAATCAATTAAATAAGTCAAACAAGTATCATTCTTGATAACACCTTTCTTTCCCAAATTCCCACCCAAAGTTGCCACGGACAAACTTGTCCGTGGCAACTTGATTTTTAATATATTTCTTGATTTTCCCATCGTATATGATATAATATGCAAGAAACATTTTGCATGTATCCTCACGCTCCCAATTGAGGATATAAAGAAAACACTAAATGAACTATGTTATTGGATTGTTGTCATCATTGACGCGCGTGAAAGATGCGCTAACCTTAAGTGTCTCCTTGCGGGGTACAAACGAAAGATGGTTGATCAGAAGTGAATATTCAATTGCCATTGACGCGTGAACTGTGTTATTCTAAACTTAGAGAGGTGATAAAAATGACTGATAACGAATTCCAAAATATGCTCCTTACTACTTTAGCAGACATTAAGGAACTGGGAAAAGAACGCAATGCCCGCTTAGAAAAGCGACTTGAGACGATTGAGACACAAGCGAAAGAAAGCGATGACCGATTAGAAAAACGCCTTGAGACGATTGAGACACAAGCGAAAGAAAGCGATGACCGATTAGAAAAACGCCTTGAGACGATTGAGACACAAGCGAAAGAAAACAGTAACCGATTAGAAAAACGCCTTGAGACGATTGAAACACGCGTCGGTGGGGTAGAGCGCGATGTCGGATGGATCAAGGGAAAACTGTAAGGTAAGCAAGAAAGTAGCAGTAGAATATTGGTTGTTTTCAGCACTGGTGCCGCTATTGCAGCAGTAATTATAGCACTCATCGCCTTATTCAACTAACAACAGCGAACTGCTATACAATATTCGATTTAGTTTACGATTCACAGACAATTATGGATATTATATTGGAGGAAACCATGCACCATGCATCAATCGTAGAACACATGGCACCACAGGCTCACGAATTAGGCAAAGCAGAAGGCATTGAACAAGGAGAAACAAATGCAAAACGAGATAGTGTCATCAAGTTATTGACGCATCAGTTTCCAGATGTTTCAGATGCTGTTGTTGAGGAAATTCACAGCATTCAGGAACGTTCACGTCTTGATACGTTGTTCGATCAGATCCTATCTGCAACATGCTTTGATGATATTGATTTAAATGGTGTTAGCGGTCAGTGAAAGTGATAACACCAATAATTGGGTAAACCCTAATTCAGACAAGCTATAGATGAAACCAACGAATATAAATGAAATACACTAATGGATTACTATGATCGTTGACACAGGTAAAAGACACAAAAACCTTAATTTGACCAAAGGAGATTCAAGATGCAGACATTTTTCCAACAGTCGTTTGCCAATAACATGGAAGAAGATACACAGAACGGTGAGGAGGCAGTTGATCACGACCAACCAGAGTCTGAACACGTACATGAAACAACAGAACCAACTACTACAGAACCTGACGAAGAGAACATAACCGAAGAGAACATAAATATTGATACTTCAGATGACACGCAAGAAACAAATGAAACTGAAACAGCTCCTGAAGAAACTGCCTCAGCTGATCCAGAATCTGATTCTCAGTCGGATGAACCACCAAAACCAGATACAGAAGAACACGATAATGAAACAGCCGAAGTTGACAAAACATCGGTGCCTGATGAAGAAACAGAAGAAGTTCCTCAGAATAAGGACGAAAATCCTAATGAAGTTGACCAGACAAACGATGCTGAACAGACAGATGCTACGCAGGAAATAACAGATGAACCAACAATAGCAGAAGTTTATGAAGTGTCAGATGTTGAAGAAGCAACCGTAATAGAAGATACATCCGAAACGGATGAAACAGCAGACGAAGTTGAAGATATAACAGAACCGCCTGAACCACAAATCCAGTTTTCTGTCGGTGAAAGTGAAGAATTGTATGATTTTGTGGCTACGTTCAAGGAAAGTGAATGCACCGGTTCGGAACACATTTCGGTCAACATGGTAGATTCATCCGGAGGTATTACTAAACCTGCTATTCTTGAACATCCACCATCAAACGATGTGTCACGGATCATCTATGAATTAGATTTACCTTCAACCGAAGAAAATCAGAATCTCCACCTATATTTCTATATCGGTCTAAGAGACGGGGTTGTATTTGATGATCCGCAGAGACAACCTGGCGGCGTGAAATTCTCTATTGAGATCGCGGGTGAAAAGTGTTTTGAGGACGTATCAACAGAATGTCAATGGAAACCAAATAGCATAGATATTACACGTTTTGCTGGACAGAAAGCGCAGATAGTCCTTGTGACTGAATGCAATGTTGAGGGTAATAGCAACTTCGCATGGGGACTGTGGGGACACCCAAAACTCCTCAAACTCACAAGACCTGATGAACAACAGGAACACCCTTCAGAAATCCAAGTTGGTATTGCCTTTGCAACTTTACCGGAAGACCGCACTGCTCTGTTCGAATTCAATACTGAGAAGTTGACACCTGCACACAAAATAGTGGCTAATATCCAACAGGAATTGGAAGTAGAACCTACCGAAATAACGCTTTATATAGCTCAACCGAAATTAGAGATCGTCAGTGTAGGAACGACAGCAGCAGTCGTCAGTACGGGAGAAGCTTTTGAAGTCCAATGCACAATAAAAAACATCGGTGCAGGTCCCCTCTTAGCAGACAGTAAGACTCGTCTAAGTATCAGCGATATTAAGTTGCGCCGTGGCAGATCATCACAATACGTGAAATCACTCGCTCCAGGCGAAACTAAAACCCTTGTTTGGTACGCACGCGGTGTTTCACGTCCAACCACGCTCAATTTTAACATCTCACTCAAATCACGTCACGTAAATGGTAAAGGAAAAAAAGAAGGAAACATTAAAATCCGACCAGCAGTACCGAAACTTGAAACGCAAGTAGAGACCGAATTACATACCTATCTGCATAGAGAACATGTGATCATCGGGAATAAGTATCTCAGAGTCGTTCTTGTCCATAGTGGTGACAATTATAAATCCAACAATTGGAAATCTAAAAAGAACATACCAGAAAAACCTGAAACGGGATACGAGTTTTATGCAATTTATGTGGCAAAAGGGAGCACATATCAGCAGGTTGCTACATCTAAAATGATTGCAATGGCGACTTACATCTCAAATGGAACAAAGCATAACATTCAATTTGTTCCTGATAACGTTCAAGTGTCTGGGAATAGTCTTGGAGAATCAATCGTACGCTTATCTGGGGAACACGAAGACACAGATGGCGTTACCTGGAAACTGCAGCTACAATTTGTTCTTACAGAGGAAGCAAAACGAATCAAAGCAACCTACAACCTGCAAGTTGATCGTGAACGAGAACTTCTGACATTCCGGGGAACTGAAATATATGCGGGACACAAGAGTACACGTGAAAAGAAGACTGCAGCTCTATTCCCCGGTTTGGAGTTCCTACAGGAAGACGAACCTTCATCTAATACACGGGATGCAGCACCACCCATAAACAATAGGTTAGTTCCACATCCCTATAAAATCACTATTCCGATAATGGCTGTTGAAATGCAGAAGTCTGTAGTTGGTATCACTTGGGATCCATCAAAAAGTTGGGACGGAAATGAACAGAATATTTCAGCTATATTCGCTTCACCCAACTGGTATCATCAACAGAGAAACCATCTGATGGGACTCTTTCTTCCGACCGTACCAAATTGGGTCAATGAAAACGACCGTGCCGCAGAAAACCCATATCAGATTTCACCAGAACGTCCAATCTCACTTGAATGTGAAATAATAGTTGATGGGAATGCCTCAATTCTTGATGCAATTTCACATTGGACTTCTGCTTACGGGATGCCTGAACCACTTGAACCGCCACGAGATGATGTTGAGGAGATTGAACTCTCTCGCCACGGTTTTATGCACACTGTCTGGGATGCAGAGAAACAGCAATCAAGACACTGTGTAGATTGGAAATCACATAATGAACCGAGCTTCGCAACCTTACTCTGGTACGATTACCTCGTAACACAATCTGAAGAAGTTAAACACCGAGTAATTGAAATAGCTAATAAAACGATTGCAGATAGTGGTGCCGGGGGTTTAGCTGGACGTGGGTCCTGCCATATCCTCGGTGGTGAATTTCCATTCTACTATGGGCACTTAGATGCAGCATTAACTCACTATCAAGACGAAATACAACCGATACTTGAATCGCAAGCAAAAGACGGTAGTTGGGGTTTCCATCCCACATCCGAAAGAACGAAAACTCTTGGAAAAACAGACGATGTTGTTATCGGCACATGTGCAGCGAATGCACTTAAACTTCTCAGACATGCACGCATCACACGACACAAAACCTCACTTGATGCCGGTAGAAAAGCACTCTCTTTTATGGACCGATTTGCTGTTCCCCGCGGCGCACAAACTTGGGAATGTCCATTGTATCAACCGGATCTTCTCGCAGCCGCACATACAGTTGGAGCTTATGTGGAGGCACACCAAATAACCGGAAATAAATCCTATCTGAGACGCGCAGAATACTGGGCTAACGCGGGACTCCCATTTCTATATCATTGGCATCTACCGGATCGTCCAGGAATGCTCTACGCATCAATACCTGTTTTTGGAACTACCTTTTACACACACTCATGGTTCGGTGTCCCTGTCCAATGGAACGGATTAGTTTATGCATACTATCTTCAACGACTAAATCAATACATAAAAGACGATAAATGGAAGAAAGTTGCTGAAGGAATTACCACCAGTGCAATGTATCAACAGTGGACAGATGGTGAACTAAAGGGTTCATATCCCGATGGATTCTACGGCTACTGCACTGAAGGTAAAGGTCCACATCTTAATCCAGAGGATATTATGGTCAATGTCTATACCTTACGAGGTCTCGATCCGGGTGTTAAGACCGTGATTACAGGTTCTATCCATCTCAGTTCTGGAGCAAAACCTGATGCTGTCTCAACTTCGCGAAACGGAACACTAAATTGGACCCTGAATTATGCTGAAAATGAAGTAAGTCATACGCTCATTGCAGGTTACGAAAAACAACCAGCTTCTATCACCGCACACACAACGAAAAGTGATGAAACTGACAATTCAGAGTTTGAAATACCACAAGTTGACTCTTTAGAAGAGGTCACATCGGGATGGCAATATATCCCAGAAAAAGATTTAATCTTAATTAAGCAGATACATACCACGACTGACATGCAGTTTCGTCTACAAAAATAGTGTTGAATTATTTTATGAATTCTCGTAAAGTGTTAAAACCGCTATAAAAGAGTATAAATTTTGTTCCATTCCTATACATCAATAAACTCTCATTAAAGGGACATCATACCCTTAGGAGGAACCATGAAAGCTAAAAGAATCGTATCACTAACATTTGCTTTAGTTATGATATCAGTCATTGCTTATGCTATATTTGCTACACAAGCAATTGCACAAGAGACAGAAGCTGGTGCAGAAGAAACTGCACTATTCGATTGGAAGATTATTGCCCGAGATATAATTATGGTGTCAATCTATAGCATTGTCGGGTTAATCATCCTCATGATAGGTTATAAGGTATTTGATCTCGCAACGCCTTACGATCTCAACCGACAAATCGCAGAAGAAAACAACGTAGCCGCAGGTATTGCTGTCGCGGGTGTCATAGTCTCACTCGGCATCATCGTCCACGCTGCCATGTGATAGTCGTTTTCGTGCTATGTAGCGGATAGATATGCTGTCCGCTACTTCTCACTAATGTTCTGTCAATTCCTAATACGTTAGACAAGAGTTGAAAATGAAAGAAATATCATACTTGTCAGAACAAACAATCGGTCCAGAACAGATCCAAGACTGGGTAGAAACATTTCACAGGGATGGATGTCTATTCCTTGAAAATGTGCTGACACCTACTCACTGCGCTGAACTTCGCAGCGATCTGGAATGGGCACTCAATAACAATCCGAATGGATTAAACAGTGGCAACTTCGAATCGACGATGCATCTGAGCCATCGCATGTTCGAACATAGCAACGCTAACCTGCGTTTGTTTGACATTGAACCCATTGTCTCCTTTGCCGAAGCACTAATTCCGGGTGAATGCCACATCATACACAACAACTCCTTCCAAACCCGACCTGGTGGGGGTATCACATCATGGCACCAAGACGACTCACCACACTATCTCGTAACCGATGGGAAACCACCAACAAATGTAAGACTTCCTGTAATCCTCTTTACCGCAAACTACTACCTAACAGACGTCACCGAGATTGAACACGGTGGCACCGAAGTGATACCCGGATCCCATCTATACGGTGCATCTCCGCCAAACCCAATTGAAGGAACAGAGTGGGAAGACAAAATCAAATACAACCTCGGCAAAGCAGGAAGTGTCATCATGTTCAACAATCAAGTCTGGCATCGCGGCGGTCCCAATCAGAGTCAACGCACACGATACATTACACAGATTACCTACGCGCGTCGACTGGTAGGACATAAGTTCTATCCGTTCATGAATTACAATATGCCAGAGTCTGTCTATCAGAACGCTAACCCACGCCTCCGTAGATTGTTAGGATTCCTGAATCATGGTGCTTATGGTTAATGTAAATCTAAAACTGCTACCGAATTAAATAATTAATCTTCATAAAATTTGTGCTACAAAGAGAGACATTTTCGATTAGAAAAGGAGCAGACAAAACAATGAAGCCAAAGCAACTCACAAAAACTAGCTTAATAACCATACGTATACTTACAACCTTTATGATTGTAAGCTTCAGTGGATGTGTACATGTAGATGGTCCTTCTCTCGAACTTTGGAATACAATGTCAGTATCTGCATCAAAATACTTTCCCCATAGTTTAGGTAGTTCTTGGGTGTATGAGGATCAGGATGGAAAAGAACTGATCCGCCGCGCCATTGAAGGAAAAGAAATTAAAGGGACTCTGTATAAGGCTTTCAGTTGTGAACCAGGGTTAGCAGATCATACAGTTTATAGTCCACTTTTTTCTCCCGCGCTATACAACGATACCGATGCTACGAAAACGCTGCTCGCTGACGATGCTATTGCGAAATCCATTAAAGCACGACTTCGCAAAGAAATGGAAGCTTTTGCGAGCTACTTCCGTTATGAGCACATGAAAGATGCTGGCATTGAAATAACAGTTCAGATACCAGACCATTTGCTTTTACTACCTGCTATTGAACTTATTGATCATACCGAATGGCAAGTCAGCCAGATAAAAGCCACGATGAAAATAGACTTGCCAGAGATTGATAAAGATGGGACTATCACATTCGAGTTTACTATATCAGAAAAAGGACGTGTGATTGGTGCGGAAACGATCAATACAACTGCTGGCACTTTCAAAGACTGTCTAAAAGTAAAATACTGGACAGAGACAAAGGTTGTGATAACGCCTACCCCAGACCCCGCAGATGTTGTCATAGAACCACCGGGCGAAACGATCACAACCGTCTGGTTCGCACCCAACATTGGTATGGCAAAGTATCAGCAAATAGCATTCCCTATCTTCTTGGACATGATACCTGCCAATGATATTCAACCAGATATCCCCAAACTTTCACCCTATTCAAAACGGACACTGCAACTCAAAAAAGTTGATATAAAATGAAAATGACAGATTTACGATTAAGTTATTGACATAGGAGAAAAAATGAAATCAATTGCTATTTTCAACAATAAAGGTGGCGTGGGTAAAACAACTTTAACCTATCATCTGGGTTATGCACTGGCTGAGATGGGTTATAGAACGCTTCTTGTTGATTTAGACCCGCAATCAAATCTTACTCTATTTGGTTTAGAACCAGAACAATTACATAATATATGGCAGGATGAAGATGCATTTATAGAGGATTTTGTTCAGGCGAGAGATGAAAAAAACACAGAAGAGTTTGAGAAAATCGCATCTGATGTGCGTTCTGTCCACTTTATTTTAAAACCAACAGAAGATGGAACGGATACACCAAAATCTCTTTCTCGACCTCTTGAACTCCATGACAACTTAGGAATGATCCCAGGTAGACTCTCAATCCACACCTATGAAGACAAAATCGCAAGTCGTTGGAATGATGTTTATGGCGGAGACCCTTTAGCAATTCGCACCGTTACTCAGATCCGAAATTTATGTGAAGTGTATGCAGAAAATCATTCCTATGACTATGTTGTAATTGATACATCACCAAGTCTTGGCATACTGAATAAGGTCATTATCTCGACCGTAGATGGATTCCTAATTCCTTGTATGCCAGATATGTTTTCTCTCTACGGCATACAGAATATTGGTAAATCCCTTAAAGGATGGAAACGTGATTTTAATACGATTTTTAATTTGCTTTCCGATGCAAAGTTAAGCTATTTCCCTACGAGTTTCGTCAGTTTTTTGGGGTTCACGATTTTCAACGCTAAGAAATACAGCGGAAGGACAGAATGGGATTTGTCCATAGCACATCATAACTACGCCAAACAGATTCCCGCTACAATTCGAAATTACATTGATGAAGACCATAGGAAGCATCTAAGTGAAGAGCAGTTAGAAACACCTATCGGTGAAATGTCTGTGATGCACACCTTTTCTACACTTCCGAATATGACTCAAAAATACAGAATTCCGATGTGGGAAGTTCCAGATTGTGAAGAATTGGAAAAAGACGATAAAAGCACGATAGCAGGAAACAGACAGAGATACAAAGATACCCAATTACCTTTCCATATTTTTGCCAAAGATCTTTTAACGCGGCTGGAGCAACTGGAGGGCAATTGATGGTTGATGAAGCAAGTATGGAAATCATTATAGAAGAGGTCGTCTTGCAGATTCAATTTGGCGCACATATTGTGATGAAATAGCAAAAAGTGAAGTGGAATGAAAGCAATTGCGTTCACCGAACAAGGCGAAATTGACGTACTACAGTACCAAGAAGTTCCCACACCTTCGCTTGGCACCAATGAAATCCTCGTCAGAGTAAAAGCGTGTGCCGTAAACTACCTCGACATCCACGCACGACGCAACCGACCAGAAATAAAAAAGAAACTTGAAGAAACAGGAAAACCACACATCTTAGGTTCAGACATTTCAGGTGAAATTGTTGAAATTTCTGGTTCGTATCCCCAACTCACTAACGGACAACGCGTACTTCTCGCACCATGCATTCCCTGCGGCGTCTGTAGCGACTGCATCAGTGGTTATGAAAATTTGTGTGATACTCAACAGTTACTCGGTTTTCAGACCGACGGAGGATATGCAGAATATGTCAAAGCACCTGTCAAAAACGCAATCCCTATTGCTGATACGCTATCTTACCCTGAAGCGTCTGCTCTTCCTATCGCCTATCTCACTGCATGGCACATGCTGATAACCCGTGCACAGCTCCGAGCTGGAGAAGATATATTAATTCTCGGCGCAGGAGGAAGTGTCGGTAGTGCGGGGTTACAAATTGCCAAACTTGTTGGAGCACGCATATTTGCTACAGCAAGCACAAATGAAAAATTAGTACGCGCAGAAGAACACGGTGCTGACATAACCGTAAACTATGCAGATGTAGACTTTTCAGAGGCGATACTTGAGGAAACAGACGGACGGGGTGTGGATGTCGTATTAGAACATGTCGGTACTGCAACTTGGGAAAAAAGTATCAGAAGTCTTGCGAAAAACGGCAGACTTGTCTCTTGCGGTGTAACAACAGGAAATATCGGTGAAATCAACATCCGTAAGATGTATCAAAAGCAGCTCACACTCATGGGGTCAGCATTAGGCACAACGGCAGAACTCAGGACCTTAGTCCGTCTGGCGGAACAAGGTAAGTTAGTTCCCATTATAGACAGAACACTACCTTTAGAACAGGCATCCAAAGCACACCAACTGTTGGAATCGCGTAAAAACTTTGGTAAAGTATGTCTTATCCCTTGAAACGTTATTATGCTCCGAGTGGACCTTGTGAATACACAACGTCTTCGCCAAATTGCGCAATCAACCATCCCCGCAAAGGCACATCCTCATCAGTTGGAACATACCGACCGTTATTCTTCACGGCTGCCCCAAGTAATTGCCGACGAATCGGATCACAACGTTCATAGAGATGTTCAACTGTCATATCATCTTTCTGACGAATCCATCTATATCCATAACCGTAAAAAAGTGCTTTACGCGTAATCTGTGAGCTGTTCGGACTGCGCGAGTGCCAAAGTCGTCTATCAAACAGAACTGCAGTACCAGGTTCCACACAGACCGGTATTGCATCATCCGGAATGCTTGATGCAGTCTTTTCGAGCGGATCACGACTAATCTCTACCTCTGGCAACGGCACATCAGAATAATGACTACCCGGGCGAATGTAAAAATTACCACGACCAGGTTCAGACACATCTGTCAGAAAATACGCAACCTTCAACGATAGACGTGGACGAGGATGTGTCTCCATCTCAATATTCACGCGTCCGCTATCCTGATGCCATTCCAGCCATCCGTCACCCTTCTGTGCATCTGATGAAGCAGGCGGTTTCACGTGCATGTGTGCATGGTAAAGATAGATATTCCATCCCAGAATACCCCATACTTTCGGCAGTGTTGTCGGAAGATCAACCAAATTTAAAAACACGTCATCCGTACCTAAGAAATTAGAGAAACCCCAATGTGTGTCAGATTTTGCTCTTCCTGTTGCAAGTGCATTGGCATGCAGTTTATCTACTGCCTCTAACAAGCGTTCCCTCATTTCTGTAGGCAGCGCGTTTGGAACGTAGAGGTATCCCTGCTTCTCAAAATGGTCCCGTTCTTCATCTGTTAATAAGTGAGAAAGACATTCTCCGTTCATAATTTAAAGTCCGTTTGGATTATCGTCCATTTATAGATAAAAGTCTTGAGTATCAACTGTAGGATTTACGTAATATGTTGGATTATTATACCATAATCAGCTTTGAATGCACCAATATTTCGTACTAAACTGAATGCCTCTGGCAATTAATGTGTTTTTGTGGTATCCTTAAACTATCAAAATTTAGGGGTAATATACAGATGAAATCTGACGAACAAATAACACAGACATTTAAAGACATCATTACCTGTAATCCGAGGATTATGAACGGCACACCTGTTTTCAAAAATACGCGTGTTCCCATCAAAAACCTCATTGATTATTTAGAAGCAGGTGATAGTTTAGACGAATTTTTAGATGATTTCCCTTCTGTCAGTCACGATCAAGCTTTGCAAGCATTGGAATTGGCAAAGGAAGTACTACTCACCTAAGTCCATGTATAATCTGATTGATGAATGCTTACTTACTTGAAGAGAGAATAATATCATGGCGTTTAGCGATTTCAAGTCAATCTCTGAAGTACAAGAAAGATTCAAGGTTAAGTATACAGAAGATGACTTCGTTGAAAATAGACCCGCAACGCCTTCGGTAACGTTTCTACAAGACTTTGAATTTACCCGGGAACATATCAACGTTTTTGCGTCTGAAGCATCACGATGTGAAACGATTATCTTTCCTGTTTTGAAGGAGAGTTACAAAGCTTATGCAGACCAATACGCGCTCTGGATAAAGCAAACCATCACTTACGACGAAATTTTGAACGGAACACCAGACTATTTTATCTCTACTAAATCTGAATTAGGCAAAACCGTTGTTGGAAGTCCGTTGATACTGCTTGTGGAAGCGAAGAAAAACGACTTTGAGCAAGGGTGGGGGCAATGTCTGGCAGAGTTAGTCGCCGCCCAAAAAATAAATGCTGAAAAAGTGAATGATGGTGCAGCATTACCCGTGTACGGTATTGTCACCGATGGCACATTATGGCAATTTGGACGGCTTATCGGCGATACCTTTACGCAAAACAGAACAGACTTTGCATTGGCTAATTTATCCACGCTATTTGGCGCAGTGGATTCTGTGTTTAAATCGGTAACTGATATAAACTGAGTCGGTTGAATCCCTATTTCTGTCCGAGTCACCTCCCGGTCACGACTTAAAAGTAGTAGGCACACTCCGTGTGCCGTCAACAAATTCAATGAGACGCAATGAATTGTATTCATCACATTCACACAAAGCTTACATGCATAGTATTAGGGACTTAAAATCAAGCATCTATAGTTGTAAACTTAAGAAAACTTAGAAGCTCTGATGAATCACTCTGAATCCTTATGGTTATACGGGTTGTCTTCTCTTTAGTCCCGTAGGGACTGGAGAGGGTTTCTGACATAGAAAATTCCTTAAGTTTACACCTATGAAGAATTAAACTCAAGCACCTCATCAATTGCCTCCACAACCCGTAACGTCTCCGCAATAGCAACCAAAATGGAACGATACTGTTTAATATCATCATGACTTAGCTCATTGTTCCTCCGATCTTTTAGCCACTTTTCACACACCTGATATGCCCCGATCTGATATTCCCATACCTCTGCAGGCACGTCCGTGAAATGCTGCGTGGCGTTAATCCAAACCTTACCATCTTCATAGCGAGGTCTTGAGACAACACTATCACCTTCACCCTCAAACCGATGACGAATGGGAATTTGAATATCCTTTAGGAGATACCAATTAATCAATTCCTGCCCTAATGCTGCGAGTTTGCGGAAGTAATTAATATCCAGTGGTAAAGGGATACGCGGAAAATCGTACTTTAGAAATTCATAATACCTTTCACGGTAGGTAGGACTATAAAGCACTGCATAGATATAAGCGAGAATATCCTCTGGTGTAACGTCTTCGGGGAGTCCCAACGGTGAAGTCTGCGGTAATCCTAACGACTCCGAGAGTGCAGTGAGAAAAGCAGATTTGAAATTAAGTTCAGGTTCTGTCTCCAGTCCTAATCCTCCTGAATCTGGATACAAGTATAGTGGAAATACGTGAGCAGATTCACTTGTTCTGTTAGAAATATAGGACTTGTCGGTGATTTTATCGCTTACCAATGCGTTTTGCCATATAGGACTTTTGACGACGCGGCATACACATAGACTAAGATTTTCCTTCCGCATATGCCGCATAACTTCCTGGCGCGCTTCTCTATGAAACCCTTTAGACTGTCCGGTGTAGTATGTCCAACGAGTGTCATAGGGACGGTAGTGAATATGTGTTATATGTTGATCTGCATCGGGATGGTGACGCAGATCCGTTTGTGCCAGATGAACCTGCCAATCTCTACTATCATTTCCTAAATCATACCTTGCACGGGCATCTTCTACTGAGAGTGAGATAAAATCGTTAACAGTTTCTTGAACTTTTTCTGGGGTCCAATGTATCGTCAATTTATCGCGACCAGTAACAATCCCAACCTTTTTGTTTATGAAAATGTCAACAATTTTCCATTTTTTTTCGTATTCAGTCTTGTAGTCTGTTTCATGCTTTACAAAAAGGTAATAATCTGATTCAGGTTGTAGTTCAGTCCACTTTGTAGATAGAATCTCCGTGTCAGAAAGTATTCTATATTTTTTATTACGTCTTCCCCACATATCAGCATAATGGACAATTGCGGGTGTAGTGTTATCCTTTTCTTTGATACACAACAAGATACAAACACCTTGTGAAATGTCAAAGACATTTTCATCTCTCTGCCCCTCTGGTACTGCTTCTTGTCTTCTGATACTACCGTGTATATTGAGTATGTAGATTGTATTAAAACTATCTAATAGACTATACCGCATGCCGCGAAACATCGGACCATCAAGAAAACTATTATTCACAATATAACCGAGAATCCCTTCACCGTTTCTATCAATTCGCCACTGTGCCCATCGGATAAACTTCACATAATCCGTCTGAAGTGATTTTAAGTTCTTATCACCGAGTGGTTCTCCATCTATCTGCTTATAGTCCTCAATGAGTTCACCGATAAAGGTTAAATTCCTACCCACACGACTCGGATTTGCAGACTTGCGTTGATAGGGTGGATTGCCGAGAATAACAAGAATAGGTTCGTCCCGTTTCACAGAAAGTGCGGCATTCGCTTCATCAGAGATAAACGCAGCAAAAGGCAAGGGAGGCTGCATTTCGTCCGGTTGTTCCAAAGCGTTGGTGAGATAGATACCGAGCCGTTCATGATCGCGCCATCCTTGTGCTTTCAGATATAGACTTAACTTCAGATGTGCAATCGTATACGGCGCGACAAGCAGTTCAAACCCAAAGATCCGTTTGACAAGTTGCGCGTTGATATACTGATTCCAATCTCCTGTACCGTAATTCGTTGTAACGTATTCGCGGATATGGTCAAGCACGGACAGCAGGAATCCACCCGTGCCTGTAGCAGGATCAAGGATCAACGTATTGTCATCTGCAAGTCCATCAGGTCTATTGAGTTCTGTTTTGAGCAGGGAATCTACTGAGCGAACAATATAGGAGATAACCTGTGGCGGTGTGTAAAAAACACCGCGTTCAAAGCGGAGTTCTGGATTATATTCTTTCAGAAATGTTTCGTAGAAATGGATAACCGGGTCTTCAAGATGGTTATTTGCAGAGAAAACTGTGCGGAGCATTTCAGTTGAGACGCTTTGGAGGAGCGTCGCAATGTCATCCAGAATATAGGTAACATTCGTTTCCAATGTCGGTGAGGCGACGTGGTAAAAGAGTTGGACGAGAAATGAATTTGAACTTGGCAATGCGCCGACTGCAGTGTGTCGTGTAAAATTTGTTGCATTCGGGAGGGTGCAGCGTGCGGCGAACAACCCATAAGTGAGAGTTTGTGCATACATATCCGCGAAATCGTCTGGAGTGAGTGTCGCGAGCAACGTTTCCTTGAACGCCGTGAACATGCCGTAGGTCTCACCCTCTTCATCGGAGAGGGTGGTTGCAATTTGTGTTTGTAATTCCCGTGTCCGTCTTGCAAGGTATTTTGCAAGTAACTCTGGAGAGGTAATCTCAACATGTCCAGCATTTAGAAACAGATCCAATAAATTTTCTAAATTATCGGTTTCATTCTTAATATGTGCAGATACGCGTAGTTGTCCATCCCGCCACAGCTGAAAGTCAACGAAATTGGTGAGGATAAAGTTATCAAGGTTTTCTATAAAACGTTTATTCTGTTCTGCGGCATGTCCGGTAAGGTTATTTAGGTCTGTGCTTCCCGTTTCTGCTTCAATATAACCGATGGTTAGCAATCCGTCTTTAGCAATGAAATCTGGTCGTCCGATCTGGTCAATCCTTTTCGGTTCGTGCGTAAATGTCATGTTGGGTTCGTTAAAACATTCTGCGTCTGTGGTAACATTTTCCAAGAATCTTTGGAGGTGGTTGTGCAAAGAGAGTTCAGGGTTTGCTTCTTGGATGGATCGAGTTTGGTTAATTTTCTGTATATATTGGTGGCAGTGTTCTTGAAAATTCATATTTTCTCTGTATGGTTTTCTATTTTTGAGATAGCAGATTTCTTGGTATTCAACTTTAGTGCTACATCTTCTTGGGTTAATCCTGCCTCTTCCCGAGCCTGGCGGAGCAGGACACCGAGTTTGAATTCTGTGTACCCTTTTTCGTAATTTTCTGCAAACTCAGGATCTCTTGTTTTACGTTTTTCTACGTACCGTTTTAAATCGCTCACTATGTTTTCCTCCTAATATAATCGCGTTTTCTTTTTTCAGCTTACGAGCAGATTACAGTGATTCTGATTGTATTCGTTCAAGTTTTTCATAACACAGTAAAAATATATTTGACACTGAATAGTTTTTATGATATACTATTTCTGTTCATAAAAAACAACCGCTGAACACCTAATTGGAGCAGCCCGGATTCGAACCGAGATCGCCCGACTGCTAAGAACGGAGTTTTTCCGATTAAACTACTGCCCCAGATTTAGGTGTTTTCAGCGGTTGTTTAATTCTAACATTAAACCCACCAGATTACAAATTTAACCCCTCAATATTCTCTACAGAAGAAAGAACAGAAGATTTTCGTTTAAATTTGCTGTCAGAAACATGATCACCCATCACCCTTCACTGCACGATTCGGCAAACTAAAACCGATGCCGCGCTTGGATGACTCAATAAAATCACAAAGATAATCAACGTCTGCATTACCTTGTATCTCTTCTCTGACTTTCGTCACGGCATGCCTTAAGGGAATTCCAGAACGGAACAGAATACGAAAGGCTTTCTTCAGGAGGGAAAAAGTTTCAGGGGATAATCTTGACAACGGATTAATGCGAGATGTACGTATGCCAATACGATTCAGATCCCTAACACGGGCTGGATGACCCGCAGAAAGCATGAACGGTGGAACGTCTTGGGCAATCTTTGAACAACCACCCGCCATCGCCATCTTACCAACACGCACAAATTGGTGTAACGCAGCATAAGCACCAAGCCTAACATCGTCCTCAATTGTTACATGACCAGCAAGGGTCGCAAAATTTGCCATAATTATTCTACTACCGAGAACAGAATCATGGGCAACATTCACCCAATTCATCAGAAGGTTGTCATCACCCACAACGGTTTCACCATCTTCAAACGTTGAACGGGAGATTGAGACATACTCACGAAATATATTTCGGTCTCCAATACGGACAAAACTACGTCCACCCGTATATTTTAGGTCTTTTGATGGATTACCGATTGAAGCACCGAAAAAAATCTGACAATCTTCACCTATTATCGTCCACTTATCAATCTGAACATGCGGACCGATAACAGTATTCGCACCAATCTGAACATGATCCTCAACAAGAGTATAGGGACCTATACTGACACCTTCTGCAATGTCAGCTTTAGGTGAAATTATTGCGGTTGGATGAATATTTGTCTCTGACACAAGTGTTGCCTCAACTTTCTGATGGTATCAATAAAATTAATAACTTCATATATATATAATGACACAATAGAGAAAACTCTGTTTAGGTATCGGCGAGGGCAATAGACAGTTCAGCCTCTGTCGCAAGAGCATCATCTACATAAGCCTCACCTTTAATTCGTGCTAAATTCCGTCTTCTTTGTATAATCTCTATCTCTAAACGGAGTTGGTCTCCTGGAATAACTGTCCTACGAAAAGTCGCTTTACTGATGGAACGGAAATAACCAAGCTGCTCATCTTCACCGATCTCCTGTAACAACAACCACGCACCCAACTGTGCAAGTGCCTCAACTTGCAATACACCCGGCATTACAGGTTGAGCAGGAAAATGTCCTTCAAAAATCTGTTCGTTGTATGTTAGGTTCTTAATGCCAACAGCCCGTTCACCATTTTGATAATCAATAACTCTATCAATCAAGCACATCGGATGACGATGGGGAAGAACACGATAAATATCCTTCGCCTCAACAGGTGCCTTCGTCTCTACCCCTTTTACCCCGCAGAAATCAAGAAAACCTTTCTCTGCAAGGGCACGAACAAACTGAGCATGGAATGTATGTCCACTCCGCATGGATATGACCCTTACTTTCGGCAAATAACCAGATAGGTAAAGATCACCGATTAGATCAAGTATCTTGTGACGGACAAACTCATCCGGAAATCGAAATTCAGAACTCGCCTCTCCATCATCCTTAACAACCAAGAGATTCTCATAACTCGCTCCCTTACCAATCCCAAGAGACTGAAGTGCTTCTATTTCAGATTCAAAACAGAAACTACGGGCAGGAGCAATCTCACGAATATAAGTCTCTTCTGATATGTCCCACGTGCCAAATTGAGGTGATGTTTGCGGGTGATCATACGCGAATGTAACTTCAAAAGTATCGGAAGGAAGGAAAACCAGCTGCTTGTTATCATCTGATACAGCGAAGGGTTCTGCAACTTCAATATATCTGCGTAGAACTTCTTGCTCTGTAAAACCGACTTTCTGAATTTCAGTGACATAAGGCAGGGCACTCCCATCAAGACTCGGAGGTTCCTGGGCATTTATCTCTATTCTGGCATTGTCGACTCTAAGTCCTGCAAATGCTGATAACAGATGTTCAATGCTACTTATTGTCGTCCCACCAGCCTGCAAACTTGTACATCGCGGCAATATCTCCGCACAATTATCAGGACAAACTTTAACTTCCGGACTACCTGGTTGATCAATCCGTTCAAAGACGATGCCGGTATCAGCAGGAGCAGGCTTTATCGTCATTTCAACCGCTTCTCCAAGCATCAAACCTATACCAGCAATCTTAATATCAGATTTCAGTGTTCGTTGAAAATCGTCATTTCCCATATAGCGGTTTGACTCCGTTTACGTATATATGTTTATTTCGTATCTTTTATAACGCATAAAGTATGCTCCTATTGTGGATGCGCCGCAGCTTTTTTGCGTTTTATTTCACGTCTCATTCTATTATGTTCAGCAAGCGTCTTAGAAAAATGGTGTTTCCCCTCATCTGTCGCAACGAAATAGTAGAATTCAGTCGCTTCCGGTCTTAATGCACCTAAAATAGAAGCCATTCCCGGGTTACCAATCGGACCAGGCGGTAACCCTTTATTAAGATACGTATTATAAGGTGATTTATAAGTTAAGTCAGCTCTTGTCAGCAACCTTTTCGGCTCTCCCAATGCATAGAGAACAGTCGGGTCTGCTTGCAGTCGCCAGTTATCCT
The DNA here is from genome assembly GCA_965205065.1 of Candidatus Poribacteria bacterium. Classification (GTDB taxonomy): domain Bacteria; phylum Poribacteria; class WGA-4E; order WGA-4E; family WGA-3G; genus MSPOR6. The sequence goes on from CBDBFT010000001.1 coordinate 3,461,710, forward strand.
TAAGTCTATTATGAAACACACCTGATATAATCGGTATCTCTTCCTTTGATGCTGCTTCTCTTTCTATAATTGACGCCAATGTAATTATCTGATGCCGTGTAAAACCTAATGCTTCTGCCTCTTCAGATAATGTCTCGTCCCATCGCTTCTCAGATTCTGACAACATCATCCGGACCACTGTTCTTGCAGGACTACCCTCCGCAAATTTGTAGGTACTCGGAAAAAGATAACCTTCCACTGAAACCCCTTCAGGGATATATTTCTGCAATAACTCCGGTGACTGCATAGCCTCAATAAATGAATCAGCAGTGCCTAATTCAGAAACTTCCCATAGTTTAGCGATCGCTTTAGCAGTCTTACCCTCTGGAACCGTGAAAGTCTGATACGTAATTTGTCCCTTCTTGATCTCATCAAGTATCTGGTTTAGAGACATATCACGACTCAGCTGATAATTACCCGCCCGAAGTTTAGTACCAATACCACGGTACCGAACGACAAGTTTAAAAACCAGAGTACTCCGGATTAAATCATTGGAAACAAGATGGTTTGCTATCGTTGTCGTATTACTCCCAGCAGCAATCGTAATAGATACCAACTCCTCAGAAGATGCGGTTGGAGACATATAGTACCCAAATACCAAAACCGCACTCAAGCATAAAACTACAATACTCCCAAGCGCGTATAGACAGCACCTTCTAAATCGTGTTCGTGTCAATATACCTGCAAAATTACGAATAAACATGGCACGAACAAACATGGGTTGCCTCCCAAAAAACGCTGCTTGAGCAACCATAATGAACCACAATAAAACCTAACTCAGTTTATCCTTTCGTCATTAGCTACTATCAGACTTGCTATTTAAATACTCATTCAATATTATCACTGCTGCAACCTGGTCTATTACCTTCTTTCTATTCTTAGGGTCAACTTCATGCTGTTCCAATATGTCCTCTGCTTCTGCTGTCGTAAACCTTTCATCTCGAAATTCTACTGGTATCCCAAGTGCTTTAGCTAATCTGTTACCAAACTTCTGCACCTGTTCTGCTTGGTCTCCCACCGTACCATCAAGTGAGAGAGGTAAGCCAACAATGATGCGTTCTACATTATGTATTGATACGAGATCTCCTATTGCCGTAATGTCACGCTGCCGATTCGTACGCGTCAGTGTACACAACGGATGTGCTCCGCTTCCAAGCACATCGCTGACCGCTACACCTATCCTAACGTCTCCAACATCTAATCCAAGTAAGACAGACATAGTTACTCCTATTTAGTGATAACCCAATCATTCTCTTATAACCCGACACAACTTAAAATCTTACATGAAAAATACTATACAGTCAAGACAAATATCAGATAACTTACGACATTACAGTTGATAAATTATACAGGTTCTGATATAATTTTTCCATAAAAAACATCAATTGTCGTAAATGTTATATCAGTTTTACCAATTTCAATAATCAAAAAGCAATAATCAGAAGCCAATAGTCAGTAGCCAAATAGCCAGAAACCTAATAGAACAGATACCATGTCTGAATAAAATGTTTTCCTATCTTTCTAATGACGAACTGTCTCAAAGTTAATGAAGGATTGGTACATAGCTTGAACGTTTTAACATTAACGACATTATTCCTAAATAGGATTGAAATAGAATAACATTTGTGAGGAATTGAAAATGAAAAAACTAAAGCATCTATCTGAAATGATAAAAAAGAATATAGACATACTCATCGAATCGGAGACTGAAAAAGAGTCAACACTTGAAATGACGATTCATGATATGAAGAATCGGATTAACATCGCAAAAGGCATAATTGCTGATGCAATAGCAAAAATAGCAATACTGAAACTTGCATACAATGATGCAATAAACGCTCAGGAGAATTGGCAAAAAATAGTAGACTCAGCTATCACTGATAATGATGGCAAAAAAGTAGACGAAGCCAGACAGAAACTGCACCAACACCAGGAACGCGTGAATGAACTGCAAAAACAGATACGTCTCCAGGAAACGGTTGTATCTGAACTTAAAGCAATACTAATGTCATATCATCTTCAATTCAAAGCAGCATCTGAACGAGCGGAATCATTAACACAACAACAGAAACAAGCCGAATTACAGGCAGAATTCTATCAACTATTCGCAGAATCTGATAATTCTGATGATTCTCACGCATTTGAACAGGCAGAAATACGTTTGAAAAAAACCGAAGCTGAAGTCGAATTGTGGAAAGAACGAAATCATATCACAACTGAAAAAACAGAAAAAGACAGAAAGGATTTCAACGTAGACGAAGCACTCGCAGCACTAAAAAACGAGATCCTTGGTAGTAACAATAATGATTGAAACCTCTAATCTGACAAAATACTTTGGAAAACTATGTGCTGTAGATTCACTCGTCTTAAGTGTACAAGCAGGTGAAATATTCGGGTTTTTGGGTCCAAACGGAGCGGGAAAAACAACTACGATCAATATGTTAACAGGACTGTTAAGTCCAACTTCAGGTTCAGCTAAACTCGGTGGATATGATATAAAAACACAAAGCATACAAGCAAAATCTATACTCGGACTAATGCCAGATACACCACAACTCTATGAAGCATTGACCGGAAGACAATTCGTTAGGATGATTGCAGACCTATATGAAGTTCCACCGCAACAAGCCGAAAACGAGATGAGTGGACTTCTTAAACAACTGGAACTCAGTGATGCCGCAGATGATCAGATTAAAGGATATTCCTACGGCATGCAAAAGAAAATACTACTTATCTCATTGCTTATCCATCATCCAAAAATACTCTTCCTTGACGAACCCACCAGCGGATTAGACCCGAGAAGCGCAAGAACCGTCCGAGAAATCTTGCGGCAACGTTGTGATGAGGGTTGCACCGTCTTTATGACAACACATATTCTCGAAATTGCAGAACGCTTATGTGACAGAGTCGGAATAATTAGCAAAGGCAAGCTCATCGCAGTCGGCACACTCAATGAATTACAACAGAAGAAACGAGAGCAAACAACACAGATTCATGATGATTCATCCGAACGCTCACAAACGTTAGAGGACATCTTTCTTGATCTAACAGCTGATATGTAACGCTATTTCTGAATAGTGATGTCTCTTTTTTAATACAGAATACCAAACGCGTATTCTGCCACAAACTTTTAGCTTGTGCCGAATAAACACCGAATGTTAAACATCATCAAGATACTCATCAAAGCAGATTGCCATGCATGGTTGAACAGTTTCAGATTTAACAAAGAAACGTGGCGCAAAAGTATCCTTAGAGGGATAGGATACCTCATTTTCATCGTTGCCTTGTCCGTGTTAGGTCTGACCCTTTTCTCACACCTGCAAATAAATGATGCATCAGCACACCTTGTCTTGAATGTGATAAACGGGTTTATGGTGTTCGCTATTATAATAGTCACAAAAGAATTGATGGAAAGTTCTTTAAAGACGCTGTATGAGGCTCCAGATACCCTAATATTACACGCTGCACCAATACAACCCATAGCAATCTTCGGATATAAATTCACACATATTTCAGCTGCACGTTTAATGACAATGCTCTGTTTTATGGGACCCCCGTGGATCGCTTACGGTACTGTCTTCAAATTGCCATTTCAGTTTTACGTTATGTTATTCCCTGTCTCACTCTGTCTGCTGCTGATTATCGCGAGTTATGTGTGCATCAGTACGATGGTTATAACCCGATTCTTTCTGTTTCAGGGACTCCTGACAATCATAAAAATAATCGCTACAACCATTGGGGTGTTGGTCGGTTTTCTTCTATCTTTTACCCTCATCGCGGGTACAGATGTATTCCCTCTAAAACGGATACTGCTTGAATTCGCCTCTACACAAAATGGTGGAAATCCTACGAAATGGTTTCCGCATCAATGGATCGGAGAATTGCTCCTAAGCTGGACACAAGGTTCTACACTATGGACAAAATTAAAATGGATACTTTATCTAATCGGTCTTAGTGTGTCCTCAATAGGTCTAACATTCGTCATCTCTAACGCAATCTACCAACGCGGATGGGAAAACACAAGACAATTAAAGACGAAACGTAATCAAGTCCGGACAGATAGAAACGTCAAACCCTCAAAACTAAACGGATTAGTCGTCTCATTCGGACGAGGAAAAGTCCAATCCTTAATGCTAAAAGATCTTTTGATCTTTATTAAACATAGTGGACGTGTTATAGTTATTGTAATGCTCACAATTTTCTTAGTCGTCCATATCGGTTTTTTGTTGTCTGGAGGAATTGGGGATGACTATGCAGCTGAAATACTCACAATTCAGGTAATACTGTACAGCCTACTGATAACATTCGGCATCAGCTGCAATGGACTACGTGATGAAGCAAAAACATGGTGGATGCTAAAATCAGCACCTGTTACTCCCAGATTAGTATTCACGAGTAAATTTATGACCACTCTCTTATGTGCCTTAATATATGCTGAAACATGGTTAATCATCTCTATTTTCCTGCTACAGATACCGACAAGTAATTCGGTGTTAATACTACTCACACCGTTTATATCTCTACCAGTCGGTAGTGTAATAAATACGATGATTGGAACACTACCATGGATGGCGGAACTCACAAATCAACCGAACCCTTTCTTACGTGTAATAACCTTTACCTTAACATTCTTTCTGAATATTGTATTCGTTATTGTACCAATGACAGTATTGTACACAATTGGTCTAATTGTGTTTATACCGATGATTGTTTTTCTCACAATTGTTTTCTTGATATGCTATAGGTGGGGTGTTAGAAATCTGCGTAAATTATTAGCTGCGCAAGTATAAGGCAGTCTTGGAGGAAGAAACAGTGTTAATCTCTAATGAAGGAATAGAACCGCAAATACACAGCTCAGTGTTCGTTGCACCCGGCGCAATGATAATCGGGGATGTAACTATCGGGGCTGAGTCAAGCGTCTGGTTCAATACAGTGTTACGTGGTGACCTGGAACCTATCCAAATAGGGTGTCGTACAAACATCCAAGACGGCACAGTAATACACATGGACAAAGACATTCCTTGCCTAATTGGAGACGATGTTACTGTTGGACATGGCGCAATTCTTCACAGTTGTGCTATTGAAAACGAAGCTTTGATTGGAATGGGGGCAATTCTACTGACAGGTTCCAGAATCGGTGAACGTGCAATAATTGCTGCAGGAACACTTGTGCTTGAAGGACAGGAAATACCTGCCGGAACTATCGCAATGGGTGTCCCCGCAAAAGTCCGGAGAGAAATCACTGAAGAGGAACGCAAACGCGTCGAACATGGGAAAGATGATTATGTCCTACGTGGTAGAATCATGAGAGAAAACTTGAGAACATAAACCGTAATCGTGTTCAAATTTTGTAGCACAAACTTTCCTGTTTGTGCATCAAAGATGGTAAAAATCATGTGCCTATTTGACAACAAAAGCGATATGGTATAAAATAGGGTCAGGTGAATTTCTTAAAGACAAAAGCAATAAGTACACGTATTGAAATACGAACAATTGCGAATTCAGATTCACGTCATATAAATAAGGAGCAAATATGCCAAAACACACATGTTTGATGATTGGTGGCAGCGGTATGGCTGGCGGTTGGATACACAACTTTAGAAGCAATTTCAGCGACCGCGTTGAGATAATCGGATTAGCTGATGTAAAAACAGAAGTACTCAAAAATCAAGGTGAAGCATTGGGTTTGAGTTCTTCACAACTATTCACAGATTTCAACGAAGCGTGTGCATCTGTCAAAGCGGATTTCTGCGGTGTCGCAACACCCCCAAAATTTCATAGTCCCGCTGCTGTCGCTGCAATGGAAAACGGCATGCCTGTCATCTGCGAAAAACCTATCGCAGATACATTAGACGCAGCAAAAGCGATGGTTCACACATCACAGAAAACCGGATTACCATGTGCAATAATCCAAAACTATCGCTACGCAAACAATAAGCAGGAATTAGTCCGCATCCGAGAGGAAGGACGGTTAGGAAAACTGCAACATATTGTCGGAAGATATGCATGTGATTACCGTCGCTATCTTTCGTGGGGTGTTGACTGGCGACATGATATGGATTTTAGTCTGCTCTTTGAAGCATCGGTACACCATCTCGACATGCTACGATTTCTCTCCGGCGGTGATTGTGAAACTTTGGTCGGATTCGGTTGGAATCCTGAATGGTCAAGTTTCAAACACTTCTCAAGTGGATATTATCTCATGCGGATGGATAACGGTGTACATACCTCTTATGAAGGGAACAGTTCCGCAGCAGGTATCATCAATTGCTGGAACGGTGAACACTATCGCGCCGAGTTTGAGGAAGGTGCTGTTGAAATTGGAGGCGGGAACCAGATCACAATCCATCGGGTTGGTCGTGAAACAGAGGTTTATGAAGCACCCCCCATCAGCCATTACGCACACGCATATCTATTTAATGAATTCCTCAATTGGTTAGATGGAGGTGAACCCTCAGACACACGAATTGAAGACAACATCAAGAGTTTCGTACTCGTAATCGCTGCAATGGAAACATCAGTTGACGGTCAACCAAAACATATCGCAGACCTTTTAGGCGATCTTAACCTATAAGAACGTGAGTTTAATAAATGTAGCACAAACTTTCCAGTTTGTGACCGCATTTATGACAACGTAATTTTCAGATTTCTACAATGGACAATCCAAACCAAGACATTCCCGTTATCCTTGACGAAATTCCAGAACCTGAACAACAGGCACTGCTGGAAAAACTGGCAAACTGGATTGTCCGTAGAAATCTGGTCGCACCCGCTATTCTATTCTTAGAGACAGGGAAACCGCTTAACTTTTTAGGATCGCAACTGTTAATTGCATTTAGTCCTTTTGTGCAAGCGTTCTTCAAAGGAGAACAGTATCACAAAATCGCACTCATTCTTGAAAAAGACGAAAACGTCGAATTGCTTATACAGATGATAGAACAGAGGCAGCAATGAATATCAAAGAGAGGATAGGAGACACCTCATGCCTGTTGAACTCAGAATGCTACAGATGGACCAGACAATGTCTAAGGGAAAAATCGGAAAATGGCTGGTCAGTGAAGGAGATACCGTAACAGAAGGACAACCACTACTGGAAATTGAAACAGATAAAGTTGTTCATGAACAGGAGTCACCTGCCGATGGTATCGTTGCACAACTGTGTGCAGAAGAAGGAAGTAATGTTCCGGTAAATGCATTATTAGCTGTTATAGCTGCCCCCGGGGAGAAAGTTGAAAGGGTTGAAGTTGAGCCAGATACTGTCTCCGAACAACCGAAGTCTGATACAGCAGCAGCACCGAAAACCGCGCAACAGACGCCTAAAAAAACAGCATCTCAAACCCCTTCAAAGCCTACGGAACGTATAAAAGTATCTCCCGCAGCAGAACAGCTTGCTGAAAAACTTAATATCGACCTAACCCACGTTAAACCTTCTGGACCCGGCGGACGAATCCTTGAAAGTGATGTACACCGCTACATCGAAACAAGAGGTACAAGTACCTCAATTTCAACCCGACTAAAAGCCTCTCCCCTTGCACGCAGATTGGCAAAGGAATTCGGACTTGATCTGACTACTATTGATGGCTCAGGACCCGACGGGAGAATAGTCCGTGATGATGTGCTACAGGTAAGCAAGGAAATTACGACATCCGTTATCCAACCCAAACCTACCGAGGCACACGTCATTGAACTTACCGGTATCAGAAAGATCATCGCTGACCGCATGACGATGAGTCTGCAAACCAATGCAAGTGTTACACTCCACACCGAAGTTGACGCGACAAGGTTAGGTGAACTTCGAACGCTCTTTAATGATGAACTTCAGAAAAGAGATATAAGTCTAACCTATACAGACCTAATTGTAAAAATTATTGCTAAAGCATTGCAGGAACATCCACGACTCAACGCAACGTTGACAGATGAAGGAATTCAAATAATAACCGATATCAACATAGGCGTAGCAGTCGCATTAGAAGACGGACTCGTTGTTCCTGTTATTAGAAATGCTGATCAGATCGGTTTAGCAAACATTTCTGAACACGTAAGAACATTAGCAGAAAAAGCACGAAGCAATCAACTTACACCAGCTGAACTTCAAGGTGGAACCTTCACATTGACAAATCTCGGCAATTTCGGTGTTGATACGTTCACGCCAATCATCAATCCACCTGAATGTGCAATTCTCGGCGTTGGTCGGATCGTCAAGAAACCTGCAGTCCATAACGACGAAATTACGATACGAAGTATGATGACACTAAGTCTAACCTTTGACCACCGAATTGTTGATGGTGCACCCGCTGCACACTTTTTACAGACTGTGTCACAATATATCAATAACCCGTATCTATTGCTTGTGTAAGGAGATACTCATGCGAACAACAATCTTTCTTCTATTTACTTGCCTTCTGTTTTCAGCAACGGCTGCACATGAAACTGACTCTGATGAATTACTTCGATCCGATGTCAATCAAGATGGAATTGTCAATATCCTTGATCTCACCTATATCGCCTCACAGTTTAGTGAAATACCTACAAAAGATCAGCCATCTATTGCAGACATAAACAGTGATGGAATTGTCAATATCCTTGATCTGTCCTTAGCAGCCAGTCTTTTCGGTAAATACTCAGGGATTCCAATCACATTAACGGGTAAGACTTACGACAACTTAGTTCTAAAAGCAGATATACCTATTCTGGTAGAATTCAAATCCGATTCCTGAATATACTGTGTATTGATGAGACCAGTTGTGTCTCAAATAGCATTAGAGTATCGCGACGTCTTTGCTGTGGCAAAACTGGATGTAAACCTATATCCTAACAAGACAGCAGAATATCATATCCGAGCAACGCCCACATTCATTCTCTTCTATAAAGGTAAGATTGTAACAGCTATGGTAGGAGCAATGACAATCAAAACATTAGTAGATCGTATCTTTGAGGGACTAATGTCTGTGATACAACCACCACTCACAGAGGAGCAAACAGACACCGAATAATACCACCCATTGCCAAACTTCGTGAACGAGCGGTTGTAAGAACGCTTTATCGGTGACCTGTTCGTTTGTGTTGCGTGCTAAATCATAAGTGTTAAGAGCGGATTCATCTTCATTTAACAGATTTACCGAGAACCTTTCATATAAAGCATCATCAACAAATACTGAGTAAATTCCAACGCTGTCAGTTTCTGTGAACACACTGTTCTCAAGTTCTATTCTTTTTCCATCCGGTTTTTTCACCTCAATAATCGTGTCTTCCTGCACCGGAATGTCAATCATCAATCTATCGCCAGTCTTGAAAGAATCTGCTGCAATATTCTGTAGGCGGTCTACTGTCCTTATAGGAGCTGATTCAGACTCAAACCATGATAGACATTGATAGATAAAGATCGGAACACCAGGGATTGTAAACGGAAACTCTGATACATCAGGATTGAACGCATCAAACTCAAATACAAGATATTGCCTACCCAGAGTTGTTCCGATCCAAATCAACGCACCTTGCTCAGTTTCAACCAGAGATTCACCCCAATACGGTATATCCCTTCTCAATGATCGTTTTAGATGTAACCCTTCCAGCGACACCTCCTGCATAATCGGATGGGTTCTGTTCACACTCATAACACTTACTGGCGTGTCAATTATCTCAAGAGTATCTTCTTCATCAGGTAATTCCTGTTGCCAATTGATATATACAATTCCTTGTGTGTCAAGGGTATTCATCCATTGTTGTGTTGCCAGTTTTGTTGTTTCACCTGTTAAAAGCATGTCTCCATCAATTATTGTCATATCTGCATCACCGCTACCTTGAAATTCATCTGCCGTTATCGTCTGCAAGCGAACGTGTTCACCATAACTCTGCAAGAGATCTATTAAAAAAGGCTGTTTTCTATCACTGATAAGTAAAATCCTAAATTCCCTTTTAGGTTTTGGGATAACCGATACTACATTATCTAAATCAAAGTCGTCTTCAGCATCAATAAGTTGCAGTGATATTGCATGTCCCTCCAATTTATTCGCGTTGATAGAAAACAGAACAGACGTGTCCTTACCAGCAGGAATTGAGACGATTTTTTCATCAATTGTTCCCCCACCAACAAGCACTAATTGCGTCATAATTTCCCTATCTGTATGCATCCAATTTCTTATCCTCGTAAGAAACTGAAATTGATCCGCCAATCTTTCCACGTTCAAGTGGACAATACCAATGTTATCTGCTGACTCTCCCACGGCTATGGTGTTGATAGGAAAAGGTGTAGGCGGCAGGTTTTCAAAAGAGTCACTTACAAAGTAAACTCGGTCGTTTACTGAGTCAATATGCTGTGAAACAAGCGCAAAAACCGAGGATAAATCACTTGATGCATGTGAAGCAGTAATGTTCTTAACAGCACTCTTGAGCCTATCTACATCAGTGGTAAACACCTGTTGAATATGTGATCCAAACGGATGCGTAGATATAATCATCATACCACCACTTGCAGAAACCTGCATGATGCGTTTCAGTACCTCCTGCTTAGCAACGTCAAGACGCGTCTGATCCATCTCCCTTGACAACATACTCGGAGAATTGTCAACGATGAACACAATTCTACCGGGTATGATACTCGGGATATGTAAAGCAGGACGGGCAATACTGATGACGAGGAAAAGTAAGAAAAGACACTGTACGAATGGGAGTAACCAATTTCGCAAACGTTGAAAGGGAACATTTGCTTTCTGGTCTTCAGGATTAGCACGCCACAACAACATACTTGGGACAACATAACTTTGTCGGCGCAACCTAAGGAAATGCAGCGCAATCACGATGGGAATAGTACCAATCAGGTAAAACGCAGCAGGATTCAGAAAAGACATGCTTAGACTTGAGCAGAATCAGATGATGTTTCTCCGTCTTCTCGTTCATTCAAGTTACGGATAACTTCCTCAGCATCAAGTTTTCCTACCTCTCCATAGTTCTGTAGTGCTTCACAATACTCACGAACTTTATCATATTCCTCAAGTTCCAGATAGATGTTTGCTAAGTTCTTATACATTTCTCGGAAAACACCGGGCCAATTCCGTTCACCCTCCTTATCAACTATACGCGTAGCACTTTCTATCGCCGTATTGACAATATTGTTAAGTTCAGCTTTTTCTGAGGCAGAATAAGGGACATTGGCATTTTCGCGTTTCTCATTGTATGCACGCAATGCACCTAATGCTTTGTCACATTGATTGTATGTCTTTTCTATACTCAAAGCACCTTCAAAAATCTTAGACAAAAACCCTAATTTCATTTAACTCATATCCCCAATATGAAACTATAATGAATTCTGAAACAGTAAAACACTTACATCCCGGTAAGTGCGATTTCCTTATCACACCACCTGCACACAAAACGATAGGTGCGATTTCCTAATCGCACCATTGCATTTAAAATGCTCTCTTAAGATGACCCCAGGTTGTGGTTAATTTATTATCAGCCTCCACAGCCAGAACCCCTTCCACACCTATTTCCATAGAAGCTTTAACTTCCGCTTCAGTCAATGCTTTTGAATAGATCACAACTTCATCAATGATGGCATCTTCTACCTTATGATGGTTTGGACTCTCACCAGCACCGATATAAATCGCAGCCTCTTTGAATTTTGGAAACGTAAAGTCTTCAGGCTGTGACCCAATGAATTCACCATTGACATATATTTTTCCGTCCTTACCATCAACGACTAATACATAGTGATACCAAGTTTTGAGCTCAAATGTGAAATCTTTCAGGCTCTTATCCGCATGATGTGCAGCATCCCAATATGGATTAAAAGTCGGATTTACCATAGTCCGAAACTCACAACAACCAGCATCTACTGCTTCTATAGAAATGATGCCATCAAAAGCATCGTGAGCATTCAAATAGAACCACGCTTCCATTGTGATTTGTCCATTTTCACCGATCGGCACAATAAAATCGTTAGCAGGTACCATCTGAACGATCCCGCCGTTCAAATGAACTGCTTTGCCAAATTGACCATCCACTAATTTGCCGCTGCCAGAAAGTTCTGCATCGTTACCATTACCCGATTTATCTACAAATTTTTTCTCATCAAGTCTATCAAAAGAGTAGTAAACCACAATGTCACTCTTTTCAACAGCATAAGTGAAACTCACAGCAAACACCATGATCACTATGATTCCATACAACATTATACCTTTGTACATATAACTTTTCCTCCAAATACTAAAATGAATACATTATTGTATCATCTTTAGAGGTATGAGTCAATGTAAATAATCAAAGGAAGAATTGGGAGTGTATAGTTATACCATTCCTAATTAAAAACGTCGCTTTACTGTAGCACATTCTGTTAGATTGTGCCTCTTTGTTTCACATTCATCCTTCATTTTAAACCTCTTTGTTTCACATTCTGTTAGATTGTGCCTCTTTGTTTCACATTCTGTTAGATTGTGCCTCTTTCTACAACATTTATCTATGGCAAATGCTTGAATATAATGTTATAATCTATTACATGTAATTAGGAATACTGTTAGGTTATCTATTTCACTTGAAACATAATCCAGCAAAAATTATATAGGAGACAAAAATGAGAATACTATTTACGTCTATAGCACTGTTTTGTTGCTTACTATGGCTGCAACCTAATGTAAGTTCGGCAAAGATAGACCCAGAAACAGCAGTCGGTGTATGGCTCTTTGATGAAGGAGCTGGTGACGAAGCAGAAGATTCTTCCGGAAAGGAAAATCATGGTACCATCAACGGTGCCGACTGGACAGATGGAAAATTTGGAGACGCATTAGAATTTGATGGTGGACAATTCGTTACCATCGACTCAACACCCGATTTACAACTCGGTGATAAACATACGATGATGGTGTGGTTCTATGCAACAGACATTTCTCAGCATAGGATGTTGATTGCTAAGGACGCAGAATATCTATTGCGTATTGATGTACCCGCAGAAGGTAACAAAATGTCAACATTTGTCAACATAGGCGGCTGGGAACCGAGAGCATCCGCTGGTGTCCCCGCTACGGATACATGGATTCACTACGCTGCAAGTTATGACAATTCTGCCAACAACGATCAACTTATCCTATAACGTGAGTTTGATAAATATTCAATAAATGTTTTTAAAAAAGAGAACTCTTTTGGTATAATGAAGTCATTATACCAAAATACTATATATTAGAAGGAGTTCTCTTATGAGTATTTTAACACTTTTTTGCAGAATTGACGACTTTTATTTAGCTTTTGAGGCATTTCTGACTTCACGATCACTTCAGGATGATAAACCGATTGAAACACGCGGGCGTCCCCGTAGTCTACACGACAGTGAGGTAATGACTATCATCATTGCCTTCCATCAAAGTGGATTTCGGACGTTCAAGCATTTTTATGAAAAACATGTCTGCGTCTATTGGTGTGCTGAGTTTCCAAATCTTGTCAGTTATTCTCGGTTCGTGCAGCTCAAAAATGAGGTGCTGGAACTCTTAATGATTTATCTATATTTGCAACGCGGAGAATGTAGTGGCATCTCTTTTGTAGATTCCACACGCCTGCGCGTGTGTGACAATAAACGGATTTCAGCCCATCGCGTATTCGCTGAATATGCTGGGCGTTCAAAAACCTCTATGGGGTGGTTCTATGGCTTTAAACTTCACCTGATCATCAATGAGAAAGGCGAACTTTTAGGTTTTCAACTGACACCGGGCAACACAGATGACCGAACCCCTTTACCCGATTTAGTGGTAGGGCTGCATGGTTCTCTCTACGGAGATAAGGGATATATCTCTAAAGACCTGCGGGAGACGCTTCGCAAGCAAGATATCAACTTGATCTACAAAGTCCGCAAGAACATGAAACCCGAACCGCTATCTGCTTCCGATGAGGAGTTGCTGAGAAAACGTGTCATCATTGAATCCGTAATCAAGGAACTAAAAACACAGACGCAGTTGGAACACAGTCGACATAGAAGTATCGTCAACTTTCAAGTGAATGTGTATTCCGCTTTGATTGCTTACCAGCTTTTGGAGAAGAAACCCTCGGTGAAGGTGAACCTGCAAAAACTTGAAGAAATCAACGATTTACCTATGCTTTTTAACTTCTAATCTTTTTTCAAACTCACGTTATCCTATACGTCAACGGTGAACGTGCAGGATCAAGTACACGCCCTGGCAATCCTGTCGGAAATGCTAATGCTGTTGATATTGGCAAATGGAATAGTGGTTCACATTTCGTCGGTATAATTGATGAAGTCGCTATATTCAAAGATGTTCTGACTGAAGAAGACATCCAAACTATCATGGATGTTGGTTTAGACGGAGCACTTGGCGGCGTTTCACCTATCGAACCGAGCAATAAGTTAGCAACGACATGGGGAGCATTAAAGAAAGAATAAGTTAACAATCAGAGGTAGAATTCAAATAAAAGGCGGCGGGATATGGCCGCCTTTACACAAAAAAACAAATTCAGTAAAAGAACAACAGACAAGGAGAAAACACACCATTATGTCCATACCAAAATTATCTGTCAACAACCCAGTATTCGCAAATATGCTGATGATTCTAATCATAATATTTGGGGTGTATGCATGGATAACCCTACCTCGAGAACTTACACCAGAAATCGCATTACAAAGTGCTACCATCACCACATTGTATCCAGGCGCATCGCCAGAAGAAGTAGAAAAACTGGTGACAGCTCCTATTGAAGATTCTATAGAAGAAAATGTAAATAAAATCAACCTAATGCTCTCTACATCATCCGAAGGTAGATCCATCATCACTGTCGATTTTGATGAAATGAGCGATCGGGAATTCGACAAAGAAATAGATAACCTTAAAACGGCTGTAGAACAGGTAAATGACTTGCCAGATGAAATCTTGGATGAACCTATAGTTCAGGAACTGGATGTATCATCCGGATTCCCAATGCTCACAATAGTCGTCGGCGGTACCGTTTCTGAACAACAGATGCGCGATATAGCAGAGAACCTAAAAGACGAAATCTTAGAGATAAAAAACATCGCCTCCGTTCAGATAGCAGGATTACGGGAAAGAGAAATATGGATTGAGGTAGACCCAGATAAACTAAAAGCTTACAATCTACCTATCGCTGCTATCTCAACTGCACTGCAAGTCGGAAACATTAATTTACCAGCAGGAACAATGGAAATTGCAAACACCGAGTTTATGGTTAGAACTATGGGTGAATTTCCTGATCCTGTCTATATCGGGGACACGATTATCAACGTTCAACCCTCCGGAACACCGCTCCGGTTAAGTGATATCGCTACAGTTACAGACACTTATGAAAAACCCAGAACACTTTCACGGATCGGTGGAGAGACGTCAATTAGTCTCAGTGTCCAAAAAAAGAAAGAAGGGAACACGATAACACTCGTCGCACAACTTCGCGAATTAGTAGATGATTGGATAAACGATCTTCCCGAGGGTGCTGTACTGACTCCTGTAAACGATTATTCTGTAATACTAAAGGAACGACTCGGTATTCTTGAGACAAATGCAATATTCGGATTAATACTTGTTATTCTAATGCTATTTCTGTTTATCGGGTGGAGAAATGCACTGTTCGCAGCACTCGGAATTCCTGTAGCATTCATGGCAACTTTCTGGTTCATGTCAATCGCAGGCTACACGCTGAGTGGCGTAGCACTCTTTGGACTTATTTTGGTAGTCGGAATCGTTGTAGATGATGCAATTGTCGTCATAGAGAATACATACAGACATATTGAAAATGGTGCAACACCGAAAGTTGCCGCTATTCGAGGTGCTGAAGAGGTCGGTTGGCCCGTTGTCGCAGCAAGTCTAACAACTATTGGCGCATTCGGTCCCCTGATGTTTATGTCTGGAGTATCAGGACAGTTCATGCGAATCGTGCCAATAATGGCAATCATCGTCTTGGTCGCTTCTCTCTTTGAAGTCTTTGTTATTTTACCCGCGCACGTATCGGAATGGAGTAAAGCGAGAACGGAAACAGGACGCAGCAGACTTCAAAGACTCCGTGCGCGATCACAAAAGGCATTTACTTTCAGCATCTTTCTCACAAGCTTTTTTACCTGGTTTGCTATGATCTTTGACATAGTCCGCAACAGATATGTCAGAATCCTCAAAATCACCCTACGAAATCGGTACGTCTTTGTCGGTGCTGTGCTTCTTATCGGACTGATTACCTGCGTCAGTGCATTCATGGTGCTTGACAAAGAGCTCTTTCCAGGTGAAGATTTTCCGCAATTCTACGTAAAAGCAGAGATGCCACCTTCATACGGAATAAAGGAAACAACCGATGTAATGGCACAGCTTGAAACTGCAGCCAGCACACTACCAAAGAATGAAGTCTCTGCTGTGGTTAGCAACATCGGTTTACATACACCCACCTCAGGTTTATTAGACGGCATAACTTTCGGATCCAATTTTGGTGAACTCATTATTGAACTTGTTCCAAAAAATCAACGCGAACGAAATACGGATCAGATCCTAAACGCTTTAAGAGAGAAGACAACGCAAATTAGCGGTTTTCAAAAAAAATTAAACTTCGTGAAGCTGCAAGGCGGACCACCACAAGGACAGGATGTTGAAGTAAAAGTAAAAGGTTCCTATTTTTCACAACTTGCAGAAATCGCAGATCAATTGAAAGCGACATTAAGTGAGATTGATGGTGTGGAAGACATACGGGACGATTTCAGAATCGGCAAATCTGAACTCCGGATCTACCTGAAACCTGAAAAAGCGGCATATTATAGAATGTCAACACTACAGGTAGCACAGACCATACGCACTGCAATCGAAGGTGCTAAAGCAACTACATACCGGGAAGCAGATGAGTCCATTGACGTCATCGTTAGATACGACGAAGACCGATTGCAGACAATTGAAGAACTAAATGATATGGTGATCGCTTCACCAACAGGGATTCTATTTCCACTCAAAGAGGTAGCACATATCGTTGAGGAGAAGGGATACGCTGATATAAAAAGGTTTGAAGGGGAACGCGCAATCTCTGTCTATGCATCCGTCGATAGAGAAAAAACAACGCCTTTCGAGGTTAATCAAGCACTCATAGCGGCATTTGCAGACATAGAATCACTATATCCCGGATACCGTCTCGATTTCCGAGGTGTGTTTGATGAAATCAGAGAATCGTTTGCTGAGTTATGGAAACTATTCATCGTTGGACTCCTTGTTATCTACATGATACTGGGAGCGCAATTCAAATCCTTCCTACAACCCATCATCATACTGTTTGCAGTACCATTCGGCATGATGGGTGCTATGGTTGGTCTATTAATATCTAACGCAACATTGAGTATGATCGCAATGTTTGGAATCGTCGCACTGGCAGGAATCGTCGTCAATGATTCAATCGTACTCATCGACTTTATCAACAAGTATAGAGAACGCGGATACAATAGGTGGTATGCAATTTTGAAAGGTGGAAGTGTCCGTCTACGACCTATCATGTTAACATCCATAACAACGATTATCGGTTTGATACCCATGGCAATAGGACTTGGAGGGAAGTCACCTATCTGGATGCCGATGGCATATACCATTATCTTTGGACTCGCATTCGCTACAATAATGACATTGTTTGTTATGCCTGGTCTATATGCTATAACAACAGATATACGCAACGTTTTTCTAAGAAATCCTGATGCACGTTTCCGGCCCGTAAGCGATGAGGAATTGTATGGCGTTGCTGTTCCAGCAGATGATTGATTCGTAGGGTCTGTGCTTCCCTGGACCGAATGGATAAAATATTCTTGCTTAGAGGTAGAATTATGGCAACATTAGAAGGTTTTAGAGTCAGGAATTATGGTGTTCTGAAGGATGTTACACTGGGGCGTCTTTGGGACAAACGAAAAGAAGAAGCACTCACACCAATAACTGCCATAATTGGAAAGAATGGAGTCGGTAAGAGTGCACTGTTTGACGCTTTCGGTTTCTTGTCTTCTCTTCAGTCCCGTAGGGACGATATGTTTATAGAAAAATGTTTACCCCGCCTCTCTTCAGTCCCGTAGGGACGATATGTTTATAGAAGGATGAGCTACTACACATATCGTCCCTACCAAATCAACGCCAAATGCGCGTTTGGCATTTGTCGGGACTAAAGAGGGTTTGTATAACGTTTAACTATAAACATATCGTCCCTACGGGACTGAAGAGGGTTTCTGGCATCTAAAATTCCTTAACTTTACATCTATAGTGAACAAAAAGAATTACACCATATATGGACTTTAACAACAATAAATCACCCAGTTTCTGTTATTTTAGAGATAAGATAAGAGAACTGATATGATGCTATGTTCTCATGTATGTCTGAAATGAAACGGAAGGAATAATATGAACCAAGGTAGTTTGAAAATCGCATTTATTGGTGTTGGCGGAATTGCCGGCAATTACAGAGGTAGTCTAAGAAGACTCCAATACCCAATCGCTGCCGTATGCGATATCAATCCTGATCGCGCAGCAGCTGTTGCCTCTGATGAAAACGCAACAGCTTATACTGACCACACGGAAATGCTTCAAAAAGAAAACCCAGATGTCGTCTTTACATGTATCCCACCCGGAGCACATACAACACAGGTCGCAGATTCAGCAGAATCGCTTGCAGCGGTCTTCGTAGCAAAACCTGTCGCACAGGACTTGGATACAGCAAAGAACGCTTCAAAGGCAATAACAGAAGCAAACGTAATAAACCAAGTCGGATATATGGCAAGGTACAGCGACATTACTGACAAAGCAAAAGAACTGGTCGGAGATAGAATACTCTCAATGGGAATAGGACGATTTCTCGCAAGGATGGGAGCAAACCATCCGTGGTGGGGAAAATTCGATGTCTCACGGGGACAGATGGTAGAGCAGACAACACATGTGTTTGACCTCATCCGATACTTCCTCGGTGATGTTAAATCTGTCCAAGCATTCGGGATCAAAAACGTATCTCAGGATATCGCTGACTTTGAGGAATGTACTGTCTGTAATCTGAAATTCGAAAATGGTGCAGTTGCCAGCATTACCAGTACATGTGTCGCACGAGCACACGAAAACTTCGCTACCGAACTGATAGGAGATGACTTATATCTCAAACTCACACACGACAACAGCTTAAGAGGTCAAATCGCCGGAGAATCGATCGAATACAACGGATCAGAAGCAGGATACTACCGACAGGTTGAACAATTTATCAAGGCTGTGGAAAGTAAAGACCACACACTCGTGCGATCATCATACACCGATGCAGTTAAAACGCTTGAAGTAACATTGGCAGCAAATCATTCGTTAGAAACAGGACAAATAGAATCAATCATTGGATAGGTTCATTTCTTAAGACATAAGTCAATGAAGAGTCATATACACGGATTAAGCATCCGTGACGTCAAAAAGCATTTCCACCGTAACAAAAAACCTGAAGAAAAACTAAGGTTTTTTCAAAAACTTTATAGGCTATTTAAACGGGAAAAGGAGACCGTGCGCGCTGTAGATGGTATCTCTCTTGATGTTGGAATCGGTGAAATATACGGGATACTTGGTGCAAACGGTTCCGGAAAATCAACCCTAATTCGTCTTATCTCAACGCTACTTCTACCCGACGCAGGATCCATCCAGGTCTTCGGAGATGACGTCGTAACACATAGCATGAAGGTAAGACGTGTAATGAACCGTGTATCCGTAGAAGCATCATTCTTTAAAAGACTCTCCTCAGCCGAAAATCTCATTTATGCAGCACGCCTATACGGTATCTCCGCAAAAGTAGCCACTCAAAAAGCAGAACAGATCCTTGAAAGACTGGGTTTTGAGGCAAAACGTATGGACGAGGAGATGGAACAACTTTCCCGCGGTATGCAACAGAAAGTCGCTATCGCACGCGCACTCCTAACTACTCCCATGCTGCTACTCTTAGATGAACCGACTACAGGTCTCGATCCGAAATCTAAAAGAGATGTACAGTCCTTCATAGAAGAGATCCGAGACGAAAGAAATGCCGTTATACTTCTTACAACACACGATATGACAGAAGCAGAAAGACTCTGTGATAAAATCGCAATTATTGATGAAGGAAAGTTCATCGCGCAAGGTACTGTTAAAGAACTCTTGTCGATGATTCAATCAGAAAACACATCTGCCAATACACTTGAAGATGTTTTCATAGCATTGACAGGTAAAGATTTAGAAGAGGAAAAAGAATAAACAATGTTGAATATACGAAGAGAAACAATCATCTCTTATGCATTTATAGAACGAAACTTCAACCTACTAAAGAGATACCTTAATTGGGAGATACTGTTCTTCAGCTACTCAATCGTCAACGCACTCACTATCGGACTCATCATGGTCGGACGCGGTACAAGTCAGGACGTACTTTATCTCGTTATCGGTGCGTTAATATGGGGATTCCTCTCTATCATGATGCGGGAAGTCAGTGACGCAATCACATGGGAACGTTGGGAAGGAACCATTGAATACACTTTCATGGCACCAATCTATCGCATAACACACCTTGTGGGTTCCTGCTTATTCGCAATACTCTATGGCGTGCTGCGCACCGGTTTAGTATTAGCCATTATGCCGTTCTTCTTTGGTGAACATATCGATTTAGGACAAGCAAATTGGTTTACGATGTCCGTAACTGTTCTTATTTCAAGCCTATCCTTTATCGGTATTGGACTGATGGCAGCCATATTTCCACTGCTCTCACCTGAAAAAGGTCAGGCTGCAACAGGAATTTTACAATCACTCTTACTCTTAGTATCCGGGATATACTATGAAATTGATGTGCTACCAGAATGGCTGCAACCCCTTTCACACATTTCACCCGCAACTTATACATTAAAATCCATCCGGGCAGCAATGTTAGAAAACGCTTCAATACAGAGTCAAGCAGATAACCTGATATTGCTGCTTGTGATAGGACTTGTGCTCATTCCTGTCGGTTTTTATATTTTCCATCTTGCTGAAAGATATGCAAAACGGGTCGGCAGACTCAAAAGAAGCGGATAAACATTGATGCGCTAATCGAAAATACCGAAATCATCAATGTGATACAGCATTCAGAACACGTTCAGATTCTGAAAATCTCTCCTAATTTCCCGCCTAATACCCTACCTGCACCAAGTAAACATGCAATGAGTATTAACATACCGATCACACCAAGAGCACTGGCAATGAATGGTCCATCTCCAACTCTGTTCGAAAGGGAATATATCGCTTTAGTTATTGGATAGTAATCGCTATTTGTCGCTAAAATCAGACTTTCGCTTACCTCAAGCATGGAAAATGAAAAAACCAAAATAGCACCCGCAAGGATGTTCGCAAATACCAAAGGTAATGTAATCTTGTAAAGCGTCCGAACAGGTGTCGCCCCCATATTCTGTGATGCTTCCTCGTATGTTACACTTGTCTGCTGGAAACCCGCATAGATAGAACGTAACATATAAGGTAACCTCCGGACAGCATATCCAACAATCAGAAGAAGTGTCGGGTTTTTCCTCGGATCAATCAGGCTTATAATGCTATCAGGTAAAGACTTAAGTAAAGGTGTTGTATTTGAAAAACAACCCATATAACCGAACGCTATAGCAACACCCGGCAGCGCGAGAGGTAACATCGCTACAGCATCCAATAAGTTTTGGAACGGAATCCGTTTTCGTGTCAGTAGATATGCAATTGCAACACCGACTGTAAGCGCAAGCAGTGTGCTGAAGATACTGTATTTTAGACTGTTCAGTATACTTGGTAAAGTGTCTGAATGCGTGAATGTCTCAATGTAATTAGAAAAAGTGTAAGATTTAGGCAGCACAGTTTGATACCAATCACCTGTATCCAGTGTTAAAGATGCTAACATCACACTTATGTGTGGCAGCAGTGCAACGCATGTCAGTCCACCAATAAAGACATAGATGACAGTTCGCATCCCAATACCTGTATCTTCCTCTCTGGATGTTACATGTCCCCTTCCCAACATCTCATAATGTCGACTACCTGTCATCCGTTTTGACACATAGAATGCAAGTGCTGTTAATACAATCACAAGAACAACCAATGCATATCCCATAGGATTAACATTTGCGTCTGATATCTGTTTGAAAATCTGAACAGCAATTACTTCACTGTAATTGAATATTAGAGGTGTACCAAGATCGGTAAATGCCCAAATAAAGACGAGAATAGCACCCGCAAAATATCCAGGAATCATAAGTGGAAGCGTAATCTTTTTGAAAATCTGAAAACGAGTTGCACCAAGATTCTCAGCCGCCTCCTCCAAACTCGGATCCACGTTTGCCAATGCAGCTACAATGTTAAGATACATTATCGGATACAAGTGAAGCGTAGATAATAATACAACCCCCCAAAACCCGCCACCGAACCAATCGATAGTATTACGCATATCAATCAGGTTCAATTTTACAAGCAGCATATTGATACTGCCATATTCTCCGAAGAACTTTTGCATACCAAGCGCACCAACGAATGGCGGCATAATCATCGGAATTAATACTACAGAACGTAGCCAGGTCCTGCCTGGGAACCTATAACGTGTCAAAAAGTAAGCAAGCGGTAAACTAACGAGACTCGTCATCAGCGTAACCATAATGCCGATATTGAAACTGTTGATAACCAAATCTCTCTTATTCGGATCAGTTACCATCAACTTAAAGTAGGTTAAATTGAATTTACCGTCAATCCAGAATGCTTCTTTGAAGACATATAGGAGGGGATAGATAAGGAAAATGAGGAAAAACAGAGCAATGAATGCAAGTATCAGAAGTATTGATGGTGTTAAATCATACCTTCGTCTTATGCTGTCAAAAAACGTTAGCTGATCTAACGTGTTTTCATTCGTGTTTTCATTCTCATCTTGGTCATTTAGCATGTGTCAGTTCTGCGTCAGATTAATAATAAAATAAGTTATCGCTATTGTCGTAGAGACTATTGTACTAACCATACCCCAATTCAATTGAAAACGTTTCTTTACTTCTAAAATGTCACCAGGATAGAGTAAAGTTGTATCTACACCAACGATATAGTTATGTTCAATAATAGTTCCATCAGCACGATGGATAAAGAGTTTCTTTGAATTGGCTTCATCTTCAAATCCACCTGCTAAAGCAATCGCTTTATTGATAGTCAAGGGACCTCTCACCCGTTGCGCGCCCGGTTCGCGTACATAGCCTGTAACATAGATCGGTTCCATTTTATTCGCGTTCGGAACAAAAAGCACTTCACCATCTGTCAGTGAAATATCCTTTTCATTCTCCTCCGTATTTTGCCAATACTCTTCAGAGATACTAAAAACGATATGCGTCCCATCTTTATTGACTTTTACAAATGAACTCAGATCCGCATCTTCTGTCAAACCACCCGCTCTTGCTAAAGCATTTGTAATACTCACGCTATCTCGGACAAAAAGTTTCCCAGGGGTCTTAACTTCACCTTGTACCTCTATCACACTCAGTGGCACAACATACACTAAGTCAGTCGCAGCAACTCTTATTTCTCTGTAGGGTTGGTTTGTAGAAAGATTATAGGTCTCAACGTTAGCAGCGTCTGAGGAAGTTCCGTTTTCTTTATGATTACCATCATCGGACCGATGCTGTTTTGGAACATCTGGTTTATAGCGAATCAATTGGACTTGCTGCATATCTGCGTTCTCAGTAAACCCCCCTGCAAGTGCAATCGCACGATATATGTCGATTGAGGATTCGGGAGAAATCGGATACCGTCCAGGAATATTTACAGCACCCCCTACTATAACACCAGTCTCGTGTAGAACCGGAGAAACCATAATTATTGGATTAATAACAAGTTGCTCATTCTGTAAAAAATCATAAATGAGTCTGTTTACTTCGTCGGTCGATTTACCCGCAACTTCCAAGTCACCACCAAAGTAACTTATCCTACCATCTTCCCTCACCTGAACAGTCTGCGTATATTCTGGTTGTCCAATCACTGCAATCAGTAAGTTATCCCGCTCTTTGATTCTGTAGACATCACCAAAAACATAAGAAGATAACGCGACCAACACCAATAATACGGAGCAGATCAGCAAGTCTTGAAATCTAATCATAAAAATACCTGACAGAGATTATATGTTAATTTAAAATGTTATATCTCAGAATAACGACAAATGCGCTTGACTCACAGCGAAATTGCGCCGAGAACCTATCTGTCGCCTTGGTGTCTTTCGCCAATACGGCTTTACATAAGTTCCATTGCGACGACGGTATCCATTTACGAAGATTTTGCCACAAGTGTCAATTTGAGGCACCTTATTCTTAAAAAAGTTATTCTTAAAAAGGTCTAATTGTTCCGCTATCATGGCGTTTGCCCGCGAAATTTAACCTTCTCTTAGTGAGTCGTAATATGCACTTATACAATCATGTGCGTGTCTTACACTGTCCGCTGGTACAAGAATATCACCCCATTCAGATTTACCGGGATGTCCCTTTATACCACCGCAAAACGACATCTCATGCGAGTACAGATAGACCAGAAGACCCTCATCCTCCAACACACTTCTGAGGATATACCCAGCAACTTCATTTGGCACCGAGCATACAATCTGCCAATCTACATATTCAGAAACTTGTGCTGGTGCTAAATCTGGAAGCAGATCAACATGGCATTTATCACAGGTTAAGGCATCTTCTTGGAATGTTTTACGACAATCTGGACAAAATGGCACTGTTCCTTCCTCCTCAAACTTGGGTCTGACACCTCATTATAACATAGTTTTAGAAAATAAGCAAGAACGGTAATAAGGGAATAAGGGAAGGATGGTTGGGAGATGGAAGGATGGAAGGGTGGAAGGGTGGAAGGGTTCGAAAACTTCGCCAGTGGCGGTTGGGAGAGTTGATAATTGACGAGGTTAGGAAACCTCGTCAGCGGTGGTTGGGAGGGTTTGATAATTGGCGAGGTTAGGAAACCTCGCCAAATTACCTAAATATTTTATTAAACTTCATAAAGTCGAAACTCACTCGCTCCGATATGCTAACTCGGTCTGGAGTGAATTGACTATGGTATCAATGTTATGACGTATCATACCAACATAAGTGCCTTCACTTGTTCCGGGTGTTCCCATTGCATCAGAGTATAACTTGCCACCGATTTTTACATTGTAACCTTGTGCTTTGACAGCATCCCTGACTGCATGGATTCCTTGGGGAGCCGCAGATGATTCTACAAACATCGTTGAAATTCTGCGGTCAATAATATACTTTGCCAGATCTCTAACATCGGCGATACCGGTTTCATTTTCTGTATTGATCCCCATCAGTCCGCGTACTTCAAAACCGTAAGCCTTACCGAGATAACCAAACGCATCGTGAGTCGTGACTAAGACTCTTCGTTTAGATGGTATCTTTGCAACAAGTCTATGCACATCTTCATGTAAAGATTGTAGTTCTTTTAGGTATTGTTTTGCATTCGTATGAAAAGCAGCACTGTTTTTAGGATCAACGTGCGACAAAGTATCTCGGACTCTCTCAGTTGCCTTCATCCATAAAGTTACATCATGCCAGACATGCGGGTCATATCCACCCATAAATTCAGTCGTCTCTCGTAAGTTTTTAGTGTGCATGCCATCCGTTACAGCGACAGCTTTTGTCCGATCTTCCATCCTATCAAGTATTGTACCAGTAATCCTCAATTCAAGGTTTAGTCCATTATAGAAAACTATATCTGCATTTAATATTAGTTTAGTATCTTTAGCAGTCGGTTTGTATAGATGCGGATCAACACCTTCACCCATAATACCTGTAACGTCGATTTTTTCTCCACCGATATTGGCAACAATATCAGTAATCATACCGAATGTTGCAACGACATTAAGTTTCTTCTCTGAAGCAGATTTTTCATTTATATTATTGTTCTGACAGCCAGCTGAAAACAGTACAAGCACACATCCTACAGCACACATCAAACTTACATACAGTTTTTTCACCATTCTATCCACGCCTCCAATTAGGTTTTTCGTTATGTCACAATCAAGCAAAAATGAAAGAAGCACACATATAGATAAATTCAGAAAGAAGTAATTCCAAAAGGAAATACGTTATCTCTCACATTAATGTTACATGCATTCAATGTTCCAATTCTTCCTTTTCGCTTCATCTGTTCCGTTTCTCCACCCGTTGCGTCTTTTCAAATGAAGATTAAAAAATAAAAATTTGGTAATTCCATAACCATACTCGGCAGAATACCAAACGCGTATTCTGCCGAATCTTGCGCGGGAACTTACAATGAAGGTATTAGAATAAACCCGATGCGATTAGGAATTCGCACCATAAGCGTCAATATAGTGATTGCCAAGAGCCTGGCTGTAGCACATTCTGTTAGATTGTGCATCTTTGTAGCACATTCATCCTTGATTGTGCTTCTTCCTCCAACCCCCTTCATCCATCATTACCTTTTTCCCTACCCCATCCATCTTGATATATCTAATGCAGAATACCAAACGCGTATTCTGCCACATTCATCCTTGATTGTGCTTCTTCCTTCCACCCATCCCCTCTTCCAACCTTCCAACCTTCCAACCTTCCAACCTTCCATCCTTCCCTCTTCCAACCTTCCACTCATCCCCTCTTCCACCCATCCCCTCTTCCAACCTTCCACCTACCCCCTTCTCCCTACCCCATCCCTCTTGATATATCTAATGCAGAATACCAAACGCGTATTCTGCCACATTCTGTTAGATTGTGCTTCTTTCTTCAACCATCTGATGCGTCAATTTAAGGATATTCCCTCTTCTTGCCGGTTATATAAACCCGATTTAACCCCATACATTTCGCACCGCCTATGCTTAGGTTTTCGGTGATTCGTGTTCTATATACACCTTCCGCACCGAAATCAACGTTATGAATGCGCGTATAGCATTCAGCGACTGCTGATCTGTGTTTTTCCAAAGTCTCAGAGAGGCGAAAGGTGTATAGTCCAGATTGATACAACCAATAGCAAGCCCCAGAGGGGCGAAAGGTGTATAATCCGCATTGCTTCATATCTTTACACACTTTCTCTATCTTTAGTGACAAAAAGTTTACACACCCCTTTGTTGTTCAATAATAGTCATGCTTTGTTTTAGATAGAATGGACAACCGACATGTCCAAATCCTTCGTTATACAGATTCTTCCTGTTCGTTGGAATTGAGTCCAATGCCCGTTCAATTCTTGCTAATCGGTTCGTTGATGATTCGAGTCTTTTAGTCTTTTGTCATGCGTTTGGAAACACAACCAATAACATTAATATTGATTGCATCTGTAGCACATTCATCCTTGATTGTGCTTCTTCAACAACATCCATCATTCATTGTGCTTCGCCGTATAACATAGACCTTGATTGTGTTTATTTCTACAACCACATGCATCCTTGATTGGAGGTATTGGTAGTAAAATCAAGGATGAATGTGCTACAGAAGAAAAAATGTCATTATTTGGTTAAAACTCTCCAATAGATTGAGATATTTCTTACTGAAGTGTTGCAATATGCTCAGCACGTTTTCGTAGATCTTTCAAGGTGTCACGTGCTTGGTTTAGTACTGTCCGCCACTGTTCCTCTGTTCTACCATCAAGGCGCGGACGACCACCTGCCTGAAGAGATTCATTATAGAATTTTTCATGTGCTGTATCCACGCGAGTTACTATGTCATCCTCATTTTTACCTTCGAATTGTTCAATGGATAGTCCGAGAACTTGAAAATAATTGACACTTTCACCAACAACTAATCCTGATGTTTTTAGTATCTTCTCAGCCTCATCAATGGAAAGTCCATGTTCCTGTACCGCTTGCTGTAGAAGACCTTTTCGTTGTGCATCAGTAATACTTGGTGACAGTTCTTTGAGCGAATTGATGGCTTCAGTGAACGTCTCATGTTTGGACATGTTTTGAAATGAAAAACCTTCATCAATATCAGTTCGCGTTACAGGATACTGCTTTAATGTTTGAATTATCCATTTACGTTCGTATATTTGCACCTTCTTTGTACGACTGAGGTCGTGTACCTCTTTATTAAAGGTTTGGTTTGTTATAACAACAGATTGAAAAGTTGTACCATATTTTTCTTCATAAAAAGGTTTGGCAGCGATAATTTCATTCACCGCTTCACTCTCTGGTTTGTTCCCTGTCAGACTCTTTTTGATCCTTATTAAAAATCCAGTACTTTCAGATTGCAAAGGGTGAACTATAGCATCTGCTCCCTTGTTGCCTGAAGTCGTTGTTAATTCAACGCGATGTCCCTGTCTCTGAAATATGGCAGCAATAAAAACTTCAAAGAATCTTGGATCAAGTTTATCAACATCATCAATTGTCAATGGCGGACCTATTACCGATTCAGATGAGGTTTTCTGCAACTTAGATAAAATCTCTGCTGGTTTTACTTCTGCGCGTTCTGTTGGAAACAGTGTGCCTTGTGAAAGTTGACGTTTTCGCTCAAGCAATTCATGTAGTATCACATCAAAGGTTTTAAACTCGCTGTGAGTTGCCATTGGCAGATAAATATGCACAGGTCGTTCTTGTCCGATTCGGTATACCCGGTCACTCGCTTGGTCCTCTTTAGCAGGATTCCACCAACGACTATAATGAATCACATGATTTGCCTCTGTGATGTTAAGACCAACACCAGCAGAGAGAGGTGACATGATGATAGCATTAAATCCTGAAGTATCTTGGAAACGATCAACGGTTTGTTGACGACTCATTTTCATAGAATTCGCTTTCTGTTTACTTCCAGGGGTATCGCCATTGATAATAGAAACATCCGTCAAGTCAAAATGTTCTTTAATCACGCGAGCGAGAAGACGCTGAGTCTCTTTGCGTTCAGCAAACAGAATCACCTTTTCGTCAGCATTTCGAATTTTCTCAAGCAGTCTTGTTGTCACAATCAGTTTTGCTGACTGTCCGATTAATTTAGGTATAGGAATGGATTCCCATCGCGAATCGGCTAATAACGGATGATCAGAGATATCGCGTAATTGGTGAAGAATCTGTAAGATACGGTTGCGTTGTTGCGGTCCTGACCCTTCGCTATTTTTTGTGGACTGAAGAGCGGCTTGATAACGTTCCGCTTGTGTAGAAGGCATTTCTTCTTGACAATCTTCTACATGAATATATTTTTCAGGAAGATCATCCAGAATTTCAGTCTTCAGTCGTCTTTTTAGATGCACACCTATGCGTTTACGAATTTGTTCACCAAGCGCACGAATATTAGTTTCAGGATCCTCAAGGGGACGGCAAAATTCAGTATTGAATTTTTTCGCGCTACCAAGGTGACCTGGTGCTACAAAATCGGTGATACACCACAAATCAATCAACGAGTTTTCAACAGGTGTTCCGGTCAACGCGATACGAAACCGAGTGTTGAGTGCTTTCAATGCGTTTGTAACAAGCGTACCCGGTGTTTTGATTTTTTGTGCTTCGTCTATGATAACAGCTGTCCACGGAATTAATCCTAAGTCCAATTGGAAATCACGAACGGTCTCATAAGTAGTTAGTACTACATCGGATTCTTTGAGACGTGTGACATCAAGTGCGCCTCGTTTTTTCCGCAATTTCTTTAGCCGTTCAATGCCTGCTATCTTTGGTATTTGGATTTTGTTGGCTTCGGATAGGTCAAGTTTATATTCTTGCAATTCCTTTCCGTATAACGTGATAAAATCCAATACACTGTTGTTAAAAAACTTCGGATATTCCGCTGCCCAATTTTCTAATAGGGCAATAGGTGCAACAATAAGGTACGGTTTCTGTTCCGATTCTTGTGAGCGATATCTTGCATGATGCCATTCCAGAAAGCAGAGGACTTGTAACGTCTTACCGAGTCCCATATCATCAGCAAGTAAACCTCCTGGATAGTGTTTTTCCCAAAGCTGCTGTACCCACGCAAGACCTTCTTCTTGATGTGGTAGTAGTTTAACTGTGTGTTTAAGGTTTGGAGTTGGTTCAAGCAGATGTCGAAACTCTTCTTCGATCGGTGGTTCAGGCGTATCTTCATCATAACCAAGATCCTCAATGTTTTCCTCAATGATTAAAACCGTGGTATCTGATTTTTCATCTGGTTCTGGATACGGATTTTTGCGTCGTTTAAGTCGCTTTTTAATGAAGGGAAGATGTTTCTCAACCTCAGAAATAGGCAGCTTAGTACCTTTCCAGGTCAGATAGTTTTTTTCTGCTTGCTTTTCACGTTTAATTTCACTCTCCAATTCTGTAAGTTCCTCATCGGTTTTAACCTCAATTTTTATCCGTTCACCGGATTCATCTTCAACTAAGATACCAGGAATCCATTCACTTTTGTATGGGGAAACAAAAGGATAAACCCGCGGTTGGTAAATTCCAATTTCGAGGACACGTTCACTGAAGGATAAAGTATCATCCGTTGGATCAAGTTCAACAATATCTGGATCAAAGTAGATTTGTGGATGTTTAGCCATCTCCGCGAGTTGTTCGCGAG
The DNA here is from genome assembly GCA_965205065.1 of Candidatus Poribacteria bacterium. Lineage (GTDB taxonomy): Bacteria > Poribacteria > WGA-4E > WGA-4E > WGA-3G > MSPOR6. Next base: position 3,492,191 of record CBDBFT010000001.1, read on the forward strand.
ACACACGTCTATTCTCTTTAAAGGATTCCAACACTTCACGTTGTTTTTCTTGAAAAAGGACGCGTGTTCTTCCCCCACCAGGGCGCGGTAAATTATAGGTAGTTTCAGGATTAGGAAATTTATCAAAGATCTCTTCAAATTTTTCGTTGTCAACCCCTGCAACTTCAGGAATTATTTCAATACTATCACCTGACTCACGCAGACGTAAGCGAACGGTTTCCGGCACAACAACTTCTTCTTGGTTTAGGTAAAGATCAAGTGCAGCACCTGTCCCTTTTGCAAGACCTTTTATCTTTCCAAATTCAAGCAGGTTGGATTGAAAATTTTTGACAGTTTTCTCACGGGAATTAAATGCATCCAACGCCTCCAGAAGTACAAACTGATCTTGTGACAAGAGATACACCCAAGTCTTTGTCAAACGCAAAATACAACCAACCCGTTCAGGATACAAAGGTTTTCGATCCGGTTTCAGGTATTGGTAATTATATCGGAATTCTGCCACATTGAGTGTTCCGTTCGATCGGATTGCAATATCAAACGGATACGGTTCTGGTAAACCGAGTAATCCCTGCTCAACTGACTCAAGTTGGCACACTTTCTCATTAGGAATATGAATGCCTCTGTTTGATGAATTGGCTTGACCGTTATCAAGTAGTTCTTTGAGCAGTGCCCATTGTGCTTGAGCTTGATATGCATCAGCTGGCAATTTTGCTGCGTATTCAGTTGGTGTCAAGTTATCTGATGGAGCAGAAAACAATACGCCATCTGGTTTTTCTTGCCAGCGGAATTGTTCTGATTCAGATGAGTTCTTTCGAAATAGGTTTAACATTGATTTTTATAATTCAAAATTTTGTATTGGTATTCCAAGTTCATCTTCTATCCATTTAGCAAAGGATCTTTGCCAAGAATACTTTTCTGCCCCATAATGCGGTTGCCAATGTTTTAGAGGTGGTGTATAAGTGTGATTATTTCTTTTTAAGTCAGTTCTACGTAACTCATTCAAGTGATATTTTACTTCGTCCAAGTCAAATGGAAGATTTACATTTTCGTAAACATAGCAAGCTGCACCAGTACTACTAAACTCAACACATGTATGGTTTCCTATCTGAATGATAAAAGCATGCTGATTTCTTCCACCTCCACTTAGCGTGGCAACGCTCTTTCTTGATTCTTCGTAGTAACGGTTGCCTTTAAAAAGAACTTCAGCATCCTTATGCAAAATAGGTCGGCAGAATGTAATATGTTCAAGATATGCCAGCCAAAACGCTTTTCGATACCTAAAGTTTTCGTCCTTGCAAGCTTTAGCTACAATACCAAAGAAAAATTCGAGATCTGCTTCTGTAAGCCATTTGGTGAAGATTTTGCGCGCTTCCTTTGAAACACCATACCATTTTACGTCAGCACCAACGATTCGTGGATCTTGCCATTCGCTGAGGACATAAGTCTGGACAGGAGCGCGGAAGTCTTCAGATGCTTTATCCCCAAGTTTTTCAATAAGTTTTGACAAAATGGAACGGTTTGTTTTATCGTTATTGTGCTTCTCAAGAAAGTTAATAACGTCCGTAAGGACTTCTTTATCTGTGATTCTGTTAAGTGAGACAAAGGCTTTTGCAACTTCACTGAAATACATGTAATTTTGTGTCCGATCGGGCAATTCGAGAAATGACCAAACATCAGAAAGTTTTTTATTTGATCGAAGCAGTTCCGTTGCAAGTTGAGTTGTGCTGTTTTTCTCACAATACCATTCCATGTTTGCCTTCAGTTTCTGGACAGATTTCCGAGTTCCGCTATAGTCTGTAAGATGTTTTTTGACAAACGCGCGTAGCATGTCTGCATTTGGTGTATCCCAGACTTGTAGCAAGGCATTGAAAACACCGAACAACGAGCTTGTCCGTAAGCGATTCTCAATTAACTGCAGTGCATCCTTGAGTTGAGGTGTATCTACAATTCGGGGTTGCTTATTTTCAGAGAAAGTCAATGCCCATGAGAGTTGACGGATACGTTTAGTAGTGCCAAATTCTTGACCTAATGTTTCGTTTCGACTTGATTGCGTAAATACGTGGTAAATCTGGTGGAGATCTTCTCGATCTGGCGATTTATGATCTGCATCGCCATGCTTTTTAACAATTTCCTCCAAAATGTCAAGATTCTGTTTACTCGGTTTAGCAGGCTGTGGAGCACGTCGACCAAAAGCATCTGCATCATAATTAAATTCTAATATTTTTTTAGCTGAGTTCATAATAATACCTTTCAAGGTGTAGATAAATCGGTTTCTATTTCCAACACTTTCTCGACTTCTGGTGAAACAAGATCCCAATCTTTCAACCGAAATTGGAATTCAACACGACGGTTTTGTGCTCGTTTTTCTTCAGTGTCATTATAATTGTCTATCCACTCTCGCAGCGTAAACTTGGAGTTTTGGGAAGGCTTTTCTTCTTTTTTATTCGGTATAATTGGTTGAGCAAAACTCCGCCCGTTAGCAGATAATATCTTTTTCAATGCTTCTCCGTGACAAAATGAACCGAACTCCTTGGTAAATATATATGCTGCCACACTATTCGCACGGCGCAAACTCAGATCGAGATTATGATCCCAACTACCAACATTATCGGTATGTCCTTCAATAATCACTTGTGCAATATGTTCCCTTATCCTCGGTTCAGAAAGTAATACTTGAACGTATTTCGGAATAAACTGACGAAGAAAATCTTTTCCCGCTTGTTTCAGTTCGTCTTTGCCAAAATCGTACAGGATACCTTCCTTGATGCGGATTACCCCTGTGTCAGGATCAACTTCAACATCAAAATCGGCAAGTCCTTTAAGGAGACTCTTAATAATTGATTTCTTGATCTGTTCGCGCTCATCAATTCGCTCAAGTATCTCCCTACTTTCATCCATCAAATCTTCAAGGCGAAGCATAACAAAAGATAGTAGTAGTACAAAAATTAACAGTAACCCTGCCATTAAATCACCCAATGAGAGGCTAAACGGGTTCTCATCAACCAGAGTTTTAGATTTAGTAGGTGTTCTTTGCATCACTCATTACCTTACCTTCGCAACAACTGTTCAATCCGATCATTCAAGTCTTCAAAGTTATCTTCAAGTGCTTCAATGCTATTGGAAAGAGCTGCAACAGCTGCTGTCAATTGCGTCGCGAAGTCACTTAGATAGGTATTAATTGTCTCACGAGAAGAAACTGCATAGGTGTTTAAACCGGTTTCAATCTGTGAAAAAATGCTCTGCAATCCCCCATCGATTGTATTGAAACGTTCTGTTGAGTTGTCCAGCAATTGTTGTGTCCGCTCATGTAAGTCCAGAAGTTGTTGGATTGTTTCTCTATTTGACGTGAGATATTTTTCGTTTTCTTCATTGAACTCTGCACCTGCTTGCATCAATTGTAGTCCTGCCTTCTCAAGTTGATTTGCCCCCGTTGTCAACTGTTCAGAAAACGATTGTGCTTCTTCAATAATTATTCGAACACTTGATACACTTGCTTCCATCTCTGCTAACATTTTTTGCCCGCTTTCGAGTGTTTCCTTTGAATTGGTAATTTGCGCGTTAAAGACTTCAGTCTGTTCCTTCTGTTGTTGTAAAAGTGTTTCAATACTTTTTTCGGCATCATGAACAGTTCCACTGAGTCTCTCAGTAGTTTGATTTATGAGTTCAGACATTTTATTTGTTGCATCTGTAGATGCTTGTGCAGTTTGCGATGTGATTTCAACAATGGTATTTTGCTGCTGTTCAAGTGTAAAAGCAATTGTTTGACTTAATCCAGCAATTGTTGTTTGAAGCGTTTGGATACTCTCTTCAGAAACAGTTTTAATCTTTTCTGTCTGTTCATTTAATTGTTCACCCGTTTGACTTGCTGCTAATTTAACTGCTGATTGGAGTGTATTTATCATTTCACCCATCATTTGTTTCATTTGATCTATCTGTTCCTGAGACGTTTCTGACAACAATCTACGAGTCTCGTTAATCTGTGCTTGTACACTTGCTATCATCACTGCAATCTGCTCTGGTAAATCTTTCAGACTTTGACTTGCTTCACCGACTGTTTTAGCCAATTCTTCCATTTGTGTCACTGTTGAGGATGATAGTGATTCTTGGAATTTTTCAATAAGGTCTTTGATTGCTTCTGCTGAAGATTCCTCTTTTTGCTGGCGTAATTCTTCAATTGCCTTCTTTAATTCTTCAAGGATCCGTGTCAATCGATCAGAAATTGTTGTGCTGAATGCCTCAACAGTTTTGTTTAGTTCGTGTAAAATTTCCTGTCTACCTTCAACCATAGCACTTTTAATATCTTCAGTAATCCTTTCTCCCAAATCCGTGAACAATGTTTGAAAGATAGCTGTTTGTTGTTCAAGTTGATCTTCTTGCTGGATGGCAATTTCCTGCTGAGTTGTTAATCTAAATAATTTATCAAGTGAACGCTGCAGATTAGCTATTTCACTACTTACTCCTCCGATTGCTAACTTTTCTATTCCATTAAAGAATAGTGAAGTCACCATTCCCCAAACGGATGTCACGAAGGCGGTTGATACACCTGATAGAAGTATTTTAATTGCTCCTTGAATTTCTCTGGTTTGCCCAAAATCTATCCCAGAAAATGGTATCAACCCCCAAACCAGCCCAATAAAGGTACCGAGGATACCTAATCCGACCAATATGGCAGGAATGTTATTCCAAAATCGGAGATTCATATATTGCCCAAGCAGACGATCTTCACTAAAGAAAAATGATGCCTCATCTGTTTTGTATACTATTTCTTCATTCTCATTCCCAATCTTAATAGGTTTTCGTGTGACGAGAGAATCTTCAAACTCTTGCCATGCTTCTTTAAATATTGTTTTTCGTTCAAACTCACTTTTTAATTGATGCTGGATTGAGGGTTTAGCAGGACCATTTGATTGAGGTATTTTCCGCGTTAGACTTTTTATAGAGTTGTATTGGAAGAAAATTTTTACGCTAAAATAAATCAATAATATGAGGAAAGAAGCACCAATGATGTAAACAAAAATGTCTGAAATTTGGTCATTAGGCGTTTCTTGCCATGGAAGTAATAATTTTAAAAATTTTGAAAAATCATTCATACAATTTGTCTTACTAATCCAGTTTCAAGTGGGCAATGTGAAATTATACCACTGAATGTGAAATTATGCCACTGCTTTTGTTTTTTCTTTTTTTTGACACGACCCGCCTTAATATCTACACAAGCTTCTTCTGCAAGTTTCGTAAATAGATCTTGTGATTCAGCAAAAGTCCTAGCCCACCGCCGTTCATCTTCAAGTTCTTCCAAAATAATGGCAGCAATAAAATCCTGCAGTTCTGGCGGCCGTTTTATACCTCATCAAGTGCTTTTTCGAGTAATTACGTCATAATCGTTTCTCCTCTATGAAATCTGTACTTATATCACTCATAAATCACTTATAACCCCTAACGTAAATAGTGGTGTGCACATATTTTGTCACTCTATTTGTCAGAATCGCGGATTATCGTGGATGACACGAATTGCGAGGATTATTGGCTTGAAAATTCAAGGATGTATGCGTAGGATAAGCATTTTGCACAGCAGATTGGCAATCAGCAAACGATTCAGAAGAGGACATCTCTTGTAAATAGCACCTCAATGCACAAACTCAACAATCCGCGCATCCCACGACATCCCCGATAATCCGCGAATCCGATAGTTAAGTAAAATCTATACGCGTCCGTTTATGTACATAGCACTCCGCTGGAGTGCAGCCGTTGACAATCCTTTTTCTATAGACATATTGCTCCGCTGGAGCAAGGGTTCAGCGATCCTTTTTCTTAAGTGACAAATCTCTTAAGTGACAAAAACTTTACAAATCCTTTCATCATTCAAAAGGGGTTTTGCTAATATCACCTATAGGTTTCGCTGCGCTCTATCCACCTAAAAAATAGCACTTGACAAAGCACTAAGTGTCTTTCAAAAACTATAATCTACAGTAGTTATCTGATTTTTTACTATAGTGATTGATAGTACTCACGAATCTTGGCTGATATAAGGTTCCTCCGCTCTTTCAAAAACTCATCGTAACTATCCACTGTTTTAGTTTCCATTCCTTGTGGAATACAATGAGAATCCAGATTTTCTTGTAACTGCACTTGATCAATTATTCCTCCAAAACGGGATGTTCCATTTCTGCATTGTTCAACTACAATTGAGAAGTATTCTATTGGTGGCTTCGCTCCAATAGCGATATTGATTTCGCTTTGCATTACAACATAGTTAGCAATCTGATTGTAACTTCCCCGTGTTAACCCATGATTCTGTAGATACTTACGGGGAAATATGTGATGAATATTAGATTGTCCTTCAAGAAGATCTCTAACTGATATATCGCTTGAGAGAAAACCTTTATCGTTTGCCTTAACTTGGCTTGCCAGAAAAACATTAAAATAAGGGCTACTTGCTACAGACGTGTCCATACTCTGTGGAAGACCAACTTCCCAGAGGGTATCAGAAAGGTCGGACAGTTCTATTCTCTTCAGATACTGTTCTGCCCCATGTTCATCAATGTTTCGTATGTCAACATCAAATGCAGTTTCGGGGGAACCTGTGTACCTGGCGGTCAGAATTGACATTACAAACCACCGTCTAACCAGGGTCTCTATTTTAGATGCTTCTAAGTTTTCCTTCCGTAAAGTCAAATAAAGGATGTAAGCAAAATTGAGAGTGTTTTTTGATCTTATCATTGAAGCGGTAACAAATCCGGCAGATCGCAAAATCATAATAAAACGTTTAAAGTTAGTCTCATTCATATAACGCTGAACACCATTTTTGAGTATGCTAAATGAACTTTCTGCTATAGATTCTTCAAAACTACGGGTTTCAAAGTTACGTCCCGACAGTAAAGCAACTAAATCGCCCAAGCGTCCTCGTTTAAATTCAGTCGTAAAGGTCACTCTGAGCATATCAGTATAGGACGGATCATAAAGGTCATCCCTTTCATGTCTTAACCATTCCATTGTCCTGAAGTAATCAGTATTTACAAAACTATCATCTTGGCTTAAGGTGTGGTAAGACTCTGGAGCAATAGCAAGATGGCAGAAATAATCTATACTTTTTCGCAGCAAATGACCGTCATACTGATCACTTGCAGCCATTTTGGACATTACGAAATCGGCAGTGTTTAAGGCAACACCTTGAGAGTTAATACGGACAAATATTTCAGTGACAGTTTCAACATCCAGGTCAGAATTTAGATCAATTGATCCAAGCGAATTGTAAAGGATTCCTTTTAGTTGCTCCACATGTTCATCTATTACGTATTTGTCCCTGTCCTGGTTTGCTTCACAGTACGTATCTACCAATTGACGTAGCCGCGTATCAGGAGCAAATACAACGGCAATATCTGGTATCCATTCCTGACTTTTTCGAATTGCTGCATTGGAGACCTCAAACCGTTCTTCGCCGGGATGGAAAGCAATTGTTATCCGTTTCTGAGAATAATCTTTATCCACGACCGGTTTACCCAATAAAGCTGCGAGAAGTGCTGTAACACGTTGTTGACCGTCTATGAGGATACGTTTACCAGCTGAATTCGATCCATTTTTTAGTCGAATGTCTGGGGAACGCCAAGTGATGAGATAGCCCACGGGATAACCACAGTAGAGAGAATCTATGAAATCTCTTACCTTAGCTGAGTTCCAGACAAAAGGCCGTTGGATTTCGGGAATAGCTATCTCTTCTGAATTAATCCAAGTAAGTAACGTCTGGATAGAAGTTTGAGTAACTGAGTATTGTTGATTTGGCATTTTGATTCCTTTCTTACGATTGATCGTGGTACATAAAACAGCTTATATTTACTTTAACTTCTCATATTAAGTAATATATCCAAGGCGAGTCCATTGCTTACATTATGAAAGTATATCCAATATTGCCTTCATAGAGACATATTACAATCTTTAAAGTTGACTAAGCAATCTCTCATATTCGTCATGAGGACCAATCCAAAACCAATAGATTCCATCATCTTCCCGCAAACCCAAAACACGCCAATTGTTTCCGATTCGGATTGAATAAATTGGATTCCTGGTATGTACCCGCTTGAATTGCAAACTTGGGTGGTTAGGATTTTGTCTCCAGAGACGATAATTCTTACGAGCTTTTTCCTTGATATCCTGAGGAAGCAGTCCAAAACGTGTGAAAAAATCTCGGTCAGATATGAGTTCACAACTCATCAATCCCCATTTTTTTGACACGACCCGCCTTAATATCTGCGCGAGCTTCTTCTGCAAGTTTCGCAAGGAGATCCTGGGATTCGGCAAAAGTCTTATCCCATCGCCGTTCATCTTCAAGTTCTTCCAGAATAATGGCAGCAATAAAATCCTGCTGTTCTGGAGGAAGTTTATATACCTCATTAAGTGCTTTTTCGAGCAATTGCGTCATAATTGTTTCTCCTTTATGAATTCGGTATTTATATCAGTCATCTTTAGGTACGCAACAGCTTGCTCATGAGATACGGTCGGAAAATCGTCAAGGAATTTATTAAGGGTATCTCCAGCCGTTAGGTGCTGAATCAGAATCTCAACCGGCACACGAGTACCAGCGAAAACTAAAGCACCGTTCATCACTTTTGGGTTGCGCGAAACAATCTGTTCTTTTTTCATAATTCAATCTCCGTCTCATCAATCTCAAGTAAAACAAAAATAACATTTATGACAAAAGTTGTCAATGAAAATCGGGTGTGTAAAGTTTTTGTACTCTATTTGTCAGAATCGCAGAGGACGCGGAGGACGCGGAAGAGGTTTCTTGTGCATTTCAAGTTTACTTTCACAAGTTGGCTTTGATGTTAGCAAAACCCGATAGGCATCAATTTATTACAGAGAAGGATAATGAAGAATGAATGTGTTTGGAGAAAGAAGCACAATCAAGGATGAATGTGCTACAGCAGTATCAAGTTTTTGCCGGGGCGGAGAAGGGTAATGAAGAATAAATGTGTTTGGAGAAAGAAGCACAATCAAGGATGAATGTGCTACAGGCATGGTCTTGGGAATCGCTAAATTGATGATTAGAGGGCGATTTTAGCAAAACCCTCTTTTTCTGTGTTCTCCGAGACTTTCGCGATTCTGAAGCGTAATCTGTCTGAATCACGAAAAGCGCGGAGGAGGTAGATATACTCATGAATCTTCTATGCAAAAACTTTACACACCCTTATTCACTGATCATTAACTACTTGACATTCTCCACATTTTTCTGATAACCTAATAATATAGGAATTGACAGTTCAATAGGAAGAAAACCGATGTCAGATCACTTTAATGAATTAATCCTTTGAAAATACTTGTTATGTCTAATATAATCAAGTTAAAAAATAAAGCGAAAAGAGGAAAATATAAATGCCAAAAGCAAACCTGCAACAGCAAGCGATGACACTAATAGAGCAGCTCCCTACCGAAAAACTCAAAGCCGCTATTGATTATCTAAATTATCTGTACGATAAAGAAGCATGGGAAGCAACTTATGAACTAATAAGTGATCCTGAAATTGCTAAAAATATAGAACAAGCTGAAGAAGATATAAAGTCTGGTAGACTAAAAAGTTGGATTGATGTTAAGCGTGACGTTTGAAGTCCAATTCACTAATAAGGCTCAAGCCCATTACAACAGTCTTGATGACAATATGACACATCGTATCAACGAGGCAGTTGAGCGGTTGACCCAGAATCCTTTCTTTGGACCCAATATCGTCAAACTTAAGGGATCTTACACCAGAAGGTACCGTTATCGTGTTGGGGATTATCGGATCATATATGAAGTGGATACGCAACATCAAAAATGCATCGTGTTGAGTATCTCAACGCGTGGAAAGTCGTATCGCTCCTAATTTAAGGTTCAATCAGGAAACCATATCTACCATAAATACTTTACACATTCCATCTCATTTTTATTTGAAAATAAACAAAATTTGTTATATAATTACCTGCAAATATGGTAAAATAGTATGAGTTAGGTGGTTTTTGGTTTAATTCTGCAGTTGGGAAAGATTAAATATGAGGGTGGTTGAAAATGAAAACATCTGGATTAGTTTATATTGTTGTGATATGTATGTTTCTAATGAGTAGTTCTATTCTCGTCCATGATCTCTGGTCAGATGGTCATGAAAAAGAGGAACCTGTCAGTTATTACAAGCAGATTGTGCCAATCCTTAAAAGAAGTTGTCAAGGATGTCATCATCCAGGTGATCCAAATGCAGACTTTATTGTTACATCTTACGATGAGCTGAAACGCGGTGGGATGGGAGGAGAAGCGTTTATTCCCAAAAAACCTGATGATAGTCTCATCATTGAACTTATCACAGGAGATCCTCCTGCAATGCCTCAGAACCAGGAACCCCTCACGGATGAAGAAGTAGCACTCTTCAGAAAATGGATTCTTGAAGGTGCAAAGGATGATACACCGACAGATGCTGACAAAACGGATGAAGAAGTACCGATATATACAGTTCCACCCGTCATTTCTGCAATGACCTTTTCTCCAGATGGAAACACACTTGCTGTCTCAGGTGTACGCGAAATACTCTTGTATGATACTGAAAATTATAAAATAAAAGAACGGTTTGTTGGTAAAGCACGTAGGATACAATCAATTGTTTATACGAAGGATGGTAAGACGATAGGTGTCGCGGGAGGTTCACCCGCTCAATTCGGTGAAGTGCAACTATGGGATGCTACAACACATAAATTGATCAAGACAATTAGGTCAACTTATGATACAATCTATGGACTGTCATTTTCACCAGATGCAAAACGCGTGGCATTCGGAAGCTCAGATAAAACAGTGCGCGTTATATCTATAGATGATGAAAAGGAACTTGTGAAATTCGACAATCACAGCGATTGGGTTTTTGGTACAGTTTTCTCTACCGATGGAACACATTTTGTCAGCTGCAGCCGGGACACAGCTCTCAAGTTAGTTGAGGTAGATACAGGATCATTTGTTGATGATGTTAACTCAAGCAACAAAGGGTATGGGGAAATCAACGCTATTGCAAGACATCCAAATGCCGATCAAGTTCTAAGTGTAGGAGAGGATAGAATTCCGAGACTTTACAGAATGTTCCGTGAAACACGTAGAGATGTTGGCAACACAGACTTCAACCTAATCCGTGCATACGAAGCACAAGCAGGCTCTATTGATGCTGTAGCTTTCTCAGCTGATGGTAACAAATTTGCTGTCGGTAGTTCAGCTGGTGAAGTCCGTATCTATAATGTTTCTGATGGAAAAAGGTTACTGACAGTGGAGGCGGATACAGTAAGCGTTTTTGCTATTGCATTCCACCCTGAAGGTAAACAACTTGCCGCAGGTGGTTTTGATGGAAAAGTACGTATATTTGATGCACTGACCGGTGAACTATTAAACGTTTTCATGTCGGTACCAATTGAAACTACTGCAAGTGAAGATGTCACTCTTGCTGTTTCTGGTATGACGTGAGCTTCATGTGTTGCTAAAGTGCAGGATGCACTTACAAAACATCAAAACGTCATTTCTGCTGAAGTCTCTTTACCCGATCAAGCAGTCATTAAAGTACGAAAGGATAGTGTTACAGTTGATGAGTTGACGAAAGTTATAGAAACCGCAGGATTTACTGCAACTGCTGAATAAGTTTACGTGATACTCTTAAAAGTAGTAGGCACACTCCGTGTGCCGTTCTTAGATGGTTGTTAAAAGTAGTAGGCACACTCCGTGTGCCGTTCTTAGATGGTTGTTAAAAGTAGTAGGCACACTCCGTGTGCCGTTCTTAGATGGTTGTTAAAAGTAGTAGACACACTCCGTGTGCCGTTCTTAGATGGTTGTTAAAAGTAGTAGACACACTCCGTGTGCCGTTCTTAGATGGTTGTTAAAAGTAGTAGGCACACTCCGTGTGCCGTTCTTAGATGGTTGTTAAAAGTAGTAGGCACACTCCGTGTGCCGTTCTTAGATGGTTGTTAAAAGTAGTAGGCACACTCCGTGTGCCGTTCTTAGATGGTTGTTAAAAGTAGTAGACACACTCCGTGTGCCGTTCTTAGATGGTTGTTAAAAGTAGTAGACATACTCCGTGTGCCGTTCTTAAATGTCTAACAAATTGGTAAAAAAATAACACGAAAAACTACAATTTGCTTGATTCTTATGCTGATTTGTGGTTTAAATTCAGCAATCGCTTTTGAAGTCGGATTTCTATATATGAAGCGGAATTTCCTGCTTCATCAAATTTCATACCAAATTTGGAGGTAAACGTGAAACCCAGCCATAATTTAGTTATTACACTTCTTGTTGCAATCTGTTTCTGTTTGATATATCAACCTTCGGTCTGGAGTCAGATGGAAAACAGTGAACAAAGTGTACAAATTCCTGAAATAACATCCCTAAAAACTTTTCCTGAGTCCTTAACTTTGGAACATGCTCGTGACGGCAGACGAGTAATGGTTTCAGGACAGACAAAAGATGGGAATTGGATTGATGTAACTTCTTGGGCAGTTCTCAAACCGACATCAGACGGTGTGAAAGTACTTGATGATGGATATATTTTCCCTAAAACTGTTGGTCCGACAAATATAAAAGTTACCGTAAAGAATCTTGACATTAATTTACCAATTAATGTCAAGAGCATTGACACACCACCCGTCAGTTTTGTACGAGATGTGATGCCTGTTCTGAGCCATGCAGGGTGTAACAATGGCACATGTCATGGTAGTGCAAAAGGTAAGAACGGTTTCAAACTCTCACTACGCGGCTATGATCCTGAGTTTGACTATGAACTGCTGATTGAGGATATAACAGGTCGACGTTTTAATAGAGCGTTTCCTGAACAGAGTCTTATGCTACTGAAACCTACATCCGAAGTTCCACACAAAGGGGGACAGGTGATCGTACCAGATTCACGTGACTATCAACTCATACATCAGTGGATCAGTGAAGGTGTGGTTTCTGACGTCGGTCAAACACAACGGGTAGAAAGGTTGGAAGTTTTTCCGAATTCTGCTGAACTGTCAATGCCAGGATCAATGCAACAATTGATTGTTATCGCACATTATCCTGATGGGACGACACGGGATGTAACGCGTGAAGCAAAGTTCACGAGCAGTGTTAATGAAGTTGCTAAGGTAACAGACGATGGTGTTGTAACAGCTGAACGGAGAGGGGAAACTGCTATACTCACACGATACGAAGGCGCATATAGCACAAACGGCATTATCGTGATGGGTGACCGAAGCGGTTACGAATGGGTTGAGACACCAGAATACAATTATATTGATACGCACGTCCACAATAAACTCAAAAGGTTGAAAATTCTGCCTTCAGATTTATGTACGGATGAAGAGTTTGTGAGACGCATTTACTTTGATATGACAGGACTCCCACCTACGCCTGAACAGGTACGTGGTTTCCTGATGGATAAAGCAGAATCTAAAGTGAAACGTGAGAAGTTGATTGACGTATTAGTTAATTCAACAGAATATGTTGACCATTGGACACACAAATGGGGAGACTTATTACAATCTAATAGAAAATTCCTCGGTGAACGCGGTATGTGGTTATTCCAAGAATGGATCCATGAAGCAATCGCACAGAACCGACCTTATAATAAGTTTGTGCATGACCTGATTACAGCTACAGGAAGTGCTTATGCGAATCCTGCTGCGAACTATTTTCGCGTCTCGCGTGAATATACTGCAGCAGTGGAAAACACCACCCAATTATTCTTAGGTGTCCGATTCTCGTGTAATAAGTGTCATGACCACCCGTTTGAGGTATGGACACAAAACCAATACTATGAATTCGGGGCGTTCTTCTCTAATGTTAAACTGAAGAACGGAAGATTACCCGGAGAAGAAGTCGTCTATGCAAGTTTTAATCCTACACCTGTAAAACATCCAAGAACATTGGCAGTCGTTGAAGCTTCTGTGCCATTTGGAGAAACGAAAAAGAGTGCAGTTGATCAGCGAGATTCATTAGCAGAATGGTTAACCTCGGCTGATAATCCAATGTTTGCAAAAGCAGGCGTAAACAGAATTTGGAGCTACTTTATGGGACGCGGTATCATTGAACCGGTTGATGATATCCGAACAAGCAACCCACCCAGCAATCCGGAACTGCTTGATGCATTGACAAAAGATTTCGTAGAAAGCGGATTTGACATGAAACATATCATGAAGACAATCGTACGATCGCGGACATATCAACAAAGCATCAAGACAAACAAGTGGAACAAAGAGGATACGATCAACTTCTCACATGCAACAGCTCGACGACTGACTGCTGAACAGTTGTTAGACGCGATCGGTATTGCAACGGGAAGCCAACCCAAGTTTGAAGGTGTGCCAAAGAACTTACGCGCAGTGCAATTACCCGACAGTAAAGTAAAGGATGATGGATTCTTAAAATTATTCGGACGTCCTGAGCGCGAAAGTTCCTGTGAATGTGAACGCACATCAGATGTTAGTCTCGCACATGCAATGAACCTGATAAACGGTCCGACAGTTGCAAATGCAATCATTGATCCAACTGGTCGCATCGCAAAACTACTCAAGGAGGATAAAGACGATAGGTCTATAATTGAAGAGTTGTATCTTGCAACACTTGCACGGTTACCACAAGATAACGAATATGCTACTGCGGTTGAACATTTTGCGAATGCTGAATCTAAAGAAGAAGGTGCACAAGATTTAATGTGGGCATTGATAAATAGTCCAGCATTCTTATTTAACCGATAAGTCCAATACTGATTTGTGTCACTATTTTATGAAGTATTTGTAAAATAGAAGTTAGACATAAATAACATGGAGGAAATAATTGATGATATCGTTACCACAAGCTCCCGGAAGACTATGTGACGGATTCTCACGCAGAGAATTTCTACGTGTAGGTGGCGCGGCGATGCTCGGGATTAGTCTACCACAAGTATTGTCCCTTAAAAACAAAGCAAATGCTGCTGTCGCACCTGCAGTACCGCTCAACGGATGGGGGAAGGCAGATTCTGTCATTCTGCTGTTCCTGCAAGGCGGTCCAAGTCATATTGATATCTGGGACCCAAAACCGAATGCACCCTCTAATATACGCGGTGAGTTCAATCCAATTCCAACAAATGTGCCAGGAATTCAATTATCTGAGACGATGCCGAAACTTGCCAAACAGATGGATAAGGCTTGTCTCATACGTTCAGTCAGTTACACACCCGCAGGACTTTTCAATCACACTGCGGCAATGTATCAGATGGTTACAGGTGAAACACCGGATAAAGTTGCCCCCTCCGGACAACTCGACCCACCGTCCCCCGCTGACCATCCAAATGCTGCTGCACATATCGCCAAGTTTAAACCCCCAGAGGAATCGATGTTGGCTGCTGTACAACTACCGAGACCCATGCAGGAGAGTAATATCATCGGTAAAGGGGGAAATGCTGGATTCCTCGGAAGAGCCTATGACCCATATTTCCTCTTCCAAGACCCGAATAAAGAAATTAAACTTGACGACCTGACACTCCGGCCAGAAGTTCCACCGATGCGATTACAACGTAGAAAAACGCTTCTTGAGACGATTAACGCAAATATGCCTGAGATTGACAAAGTCGCTGATGATTACGCACTCAACGAATACTATGAAAAGGCGTATGATCTCATCTTATCACAGAAAGCACGAAATGCGTTTGATCTATCACAGGAAACAGATGAAATGCGGGACAAATATGGACGACATACCTTCGGACAAAGCGTACTACTTGCCAGACGCTTAGTTGAAGCAGGAACACGATTCGTTCAGGTGAATTGGCCCTCGGTCGCAAACGGAAATCCGAACGATACAGCATTTGATACACATGCTGCAAACTTCGGACCATTGAAAAACTTACACTGTCCGAAGTTAGACAGTGCTGTAGCCTCACTCCTTGAAGATTTAGGTCAACGGGGTATGTTAGAGAATACACTTGTTCTGGCAATCGGAGAGTTCGGACGTTCACCAAGAATGGGGATTAGTACATCAGGTAATGGAAACGCACCAGATGGACGAGACCATTGGCCCTATTGCTATACCGGTCTAATTGCAGGCGCAGGTGTCAGAGGAGGTCAGGTCTATGGTAAGTCTGATGCAACAGGTTCAACGCCACTTGAGAAACCGGTACATCCGCGAGATATTCTCGCTACCATCTACCATACACTCGGTATTGACCCACACACAATTGTGATGAACCACTTAGACCAACCCCGAGAATTAGTCAAAGGGGAAGTCATTACAGGTATATTCTAAATTTACTACGGTTTCGAAAGCCTGCACTTGGACGTTCATCAGTTTACGTGCAGGTTTTCTAATACCATTTCTAAATGATTATATAGCATTATTTTCGTAGGTCGGTTTCGCTAACGCTCTACCCGACCTACGAAAAGACTGCAATCTATTACGTCCTTGCATTAGAGGGAATAATAATGTCAGCTTCATTACGTTGCAAGCAAGCAAAAACCCAAATCTTATTTTATAAGATAATCTTGTTTCAGTTCTTTGTTATCCTATTTGCTGCAACAGGTGTGGTCCATGCACAAGTTGCACCGCAGTTAACAAGCATATCACCAGCAACAGCACAACGGGGTCAAACAATCGAAATTCTCTTAGAAGGAAAGAACATTGATGAAACCGCTGAAATCTGGTTGAGCAAAAAGGGTATCACCGCTAAAATAAAACAGAGAACACCAACCCCGACTGTTCGGTTTGACGGCTCTGGTATCTCCGGTCAAGTGCCAAGCAATCCTCGCTTACTTCTGTCATTTGAGATCGCACCAGATGCGCCTTTAGGTAACCATCAGATTCGTCTTATTACATCAAACGGTGTATCCAACCCACAGAACTTCTTAGTTGGAAATCTTCCTGAAATAAACGAAAAAGAACCAAACAGTGTGCCCGAAGAGGCAAACATGCTTGAATTACCTGTTACAGTGAGCGGAGTAGTCTCCTCAATTGATGATCTGGATTCGTTCAAATTCAAACTAAAGAAGGGCGCACGTCTGATATGTGATATTAGTGCACAACGCATGGGATCACCATTAGACACATACTTAGAACTATACGACCCAAATGGTAAAGAAGTAGCAAAGAGTAGGGATGGGAACGGATTAGACTCATTTATTGATTACACAACGCAGGTGGAAGGAGAATTCACGCTAAACCTTCGTGATGTTCGCTTCCAGGGGGGAGGAAATTATAGATATCGGTTAAGCATCGGTGAATTACCTTATCTTCATAACGTCTTTCCACTGGGTGGCAAACGGGGGGCAGTGAATAATGTCACTGTTTCAGGTGCAAATTTAGGTTCAATCAATACACTACAACTTGAGATCTCACCTGACGCTGCTATCGGTATTCAGGAGTTGCGGGTCAAAATACCTAACGCCCCAAGTTCATATATATTAGAAACGAATCCCTATCCATTCACAATTGGTGAATTCAATGAGACTAACGAGAATGAACCGAATGATGCACTAAAGCAGGAAAACTCTATAGGAACACCGATAACTGTCAATGGAAAAATACAGAAAGCGGGTGACGTAGATCGCTTTATCATCAAAGTAGAGAAGGGGACGAGTTTAGTCTGTAGTGTGAATTCTCGTCAACATCGGTCTAAACTGGACCCAATTCTCACAATATACTCTCATAAACAGGGAGAAACAGCGGAGAGTGTCACCGAACAGGTTTTAACCGTCAATGATGATGCAAGCGGAACGGATGCACAGATAACGTTCACATTTCCAAATGCAGGTAATTATGGACTTTCTATCCGTGACCTAAACAGTGCAGGGGGAGAGGACTATCCATACAGACTCACGATTAGACCCTTAAAACCTGATTTTCGTATCAATGTTAATGCAGATAATCCCCGAATTGCGCGTGGCGGAACTTTGATGATCACAGCATCTGCTGCACGTTTAGATGGATTCAACGGTGCGTTGCGATTTTACTCGCCAGATCTGCCAAAAGGTTTCATCGTAAGTCCAACGATTATGTATCCCGGTCAGAACCAAGCACTCTTAACGATCACTGCCCCTATTGATGCACCCCTCGGTCTTCATCCTTTCACAATCGTTGGTGTTGGTGCTATCGGGGGTAATCGTATAGAAGCTTCTACATCACCTAAAGCAATCCTACTCACTGTGATGGATAAACCACCATTCACTCTTGCGTTCGCTGATGTTGAGTTAAGCGTCACCCACAACAAAACTACGAACTTTCATGTGATTGCTAATCGCCAAGACGGCTTTAATGGTCCTATCGGACTCTCTGTTCAGGGGGTGCCAGCGCGAATTTCAGGCGGAAAAGCAACAATTCCAGCAGGACAGAACAGTACCGTGATTTCACTCCGAGCAGGAACTGTTGAACGCCGAGAACAGTTCTCGGTTGTACCAACTCCAGGTACAAGTTATATCTCAGTTAGAGGGACTGCAAATGTAGATAGAGAGAATTATACTGAGTCTTCTCCTGTTATACCGCTAACGGTTGTTGAAGCACCTTTCATCGTGACAGTTGAGCCGCTCCGATTCAGCATCGTATTCCCAAAAGCTGAAGAAAATGATGCCAAAGAAGATGATAAAATAGCATCTGATGACACAGCAACCGTCGCTGTCTCAAATCCGCCGCCAACTGAACAGACTGATCCTGTAGATACAGAAACAGCAGCACCAACAACCAAATCAGCAAAACTCACAATGAGTATCGTGCGCCGTGGAAGTTTTACGGATATTGTTACTATAAAACCGATAACAGTACCTGAAGGTATTTCTATTCCCGAAGCAACGATCCCTATAAATGAGAATGACGTTGCGGTAGACCTTAAGGCAGTGAGTTCTCTTGAAGCCAAAACATATCAGGTCAAATTCCGCGCAACAGCAATTATCAACGGCAGAGCCTTTACACAGGATAGTCCTGTAATAAATGTAAAAATAATACGTTGAATGCAGTTATCATAGATGACATCAATTAGATTAATGTAATTTTGTTTCATGCATACAATTAAACTGAGGAAAGTTAAATGCGAATAAAATCTGCATTAAATTCAGAAAGACTTGATCTTGTTGAACATGATCTGCGGGAAATAGGCTTCCATATAATTGAGAACGTCATCACAGCAGAAGAAACGGACGAAGCACGTGAAAAAATAATGGGTCTGGTTGAAGAAGATATCGCAAACGGACTTGACCACAGCTACGGTAACGGAAAAATCCGACGTGTATGGGGAATTGTCGGAAAATCACCAATATTCCGTAAACTCATACAACACCCTACAGTTGTTGCTGTTTGGAAAAGAATGCTCGGAGAAGATATGATCGCATCCACATTCACTGCAAATATCGTTGGACCCGGAGCTACAGCAGGCGGATGGCATATCGACTATCCGTATTGGGCAATGCAAACACCTTACCCATCAGGTTCATTAACAGGACAGACTGTCTGGATGTTAGATGACTTCACCACTGATAACGGGGCAACCGCATGTATTCCTGAATCACATAAGACATTACGACGTCCTGAACTGGGAGAAGCAGAAAAACTTGAGATGAATGTTGCTATGGCTCCAAAAGGATCCATACTATTCACAAACGGTGCTATCTGGCATCAATGCCTCCCGAATACAACAGATAGAGCACGGGTTGGATTGCTCGGTATGTATAACCGTTCTGTCATATATCCACAGGAAGACATGCCACGTCAATTAACAGATGAAGAATTATCACATGAAAGCGATGTCCTCAATCAATTATTGGGAAGAAACATACCATTTCGGGACCCCGACAAAGGTACAAACTGGTATCGGACAGAGATTGGGTTCCGTTAAACAGAACGGTTAGCATTTAGTTTAATTGCAAATACCCGGTTGTTTCTACGTTACGCCAACACTTCACGCCAAAACCTCACGTAAAAACCTTGCGGTATGTGATTCCTCAACTTCAGCCACCTCTTCAGGTGTCCCCATTGCTACAAGATACCCGCCAGCATCGCTCCCTTCAGGTCCCAAATCTATCACCCAATCTGCTGATTTTATGACATCAAGATTATGCTCTATGGTGACGATCGTATTACCCGCATCAACCAGTTTATTCAGCACTTGTAGCAGTTTCTGCACATCATCAAAATGTAATCCTGTCGTAGGTTCATCCATAATATAGAGGGTCGCACCAGTCTGTTTACGCGCGAGTTCCTTCGCTAGCTTTACACGTTGCGCTTCTCCACCTGATAACGTAGTCGCTGCTTGACCTAACTGAATGTAATCTAAACCAACATCCGATAGCATCTGCAAAGGTCGATTGATACGACTGATGCTACTAAAAAGTTCGAGTGCTTCACGTACGGTCATCTGCAAGACTTCAGCGATGTTCTTTCCTTTATATCGGATTTCAAGTGTCTCAGCATTATAACCTGTATTATTACAAGCTTCACATGGAATCCAGACATCCGGAAGGAAATGCATCTCAACACGGTTATATCTATGTCCATCACAGACTTCACACTGTCCGTAAGATAGATTGAAACTGAATCTGCCTCGATTGAAACCCCGCACTTTCGCATCCGGTAATTCAGCAAACAACTCTCTTATCTTTGTGAACAGATCTGTGTAAGTCGCAGGATTTGAACGAGGTGTTTCACCGATTGGTTTCTGATCAATATGGATAAGTCGCTCTATGTACGAAACCCCTTGAACACGATCATAGACTGCTGCTACAGACGAATTATCTTTACCTATATCGCCACTTCTGATGGACTTCCGATCCACAAGTGCAGGACGTAATGTGCCTTCAATAAGTGAACTCTTGCCACAACCAGACACACCCGTTACACATGTGAGTGTACCTATGGGTATACTAATGTCAATTCCTTTGAGGTTATTGGTACTTGCCCCAAATAATTTCAACCATTTTCCTGAACCCTTCCTACGAACTGCTGGAACAGGTATCTGCATCTCATCAGATAGGTAGGCTTGTGTCAATCCTCTATCCTGCACGCCTGGCACAGAATCAGTATCATCATCACCAATAACATCATCAGAGGTCTCTTCATCAACAACCTGTGTAAAGTAGATAGGTTCTTTGCCTGTGAAATCGGAAGGGGTACCTGTAGCAACGATTTTTCCCCCCAGTTTACCCGCTCTTGGACCGAAATCTATGATATGGTCTGCTGATAGTATCGTATCTCTGTCATGTTCTACAACAAGGACACTATTCCCAATATCCCTTAAATCCTGCATCGCTAAAATAAGACGTTCTTGATCGCGCGGATGTAACCCGATACTCGGCTCATCAAGAATATACGTTACACCTGTCAATCCCGTTCCCAGTTGACTTGCAAGTCGTATCCGTCGGATTTCTCCACCTGAGAGTGTTGGCGCGGTACGGTCCAATCCAAGATAGCCGAGACCGATTTCTGCTAAGAACTTTAGACGGAACTGCAACTGCCTTAAGAGTTGCGCTTCAAACTCAGGGGATGTATGGGATTGAAGGGTTGTCAACGTTGCCCTTGAGGTAGACACATCTTTAACCTGTTTTCTTGCGGATTCAGATTCTTCTGTCCCGATGTTGGTTGTGAGATAAGATTCAATTTCTTGCACACGATCATCAATGAATGTGATGATCTCAGAAATCGACTTCGCCATCAAATCTGCAATGGTCATATCAGAGAACTTTACGTTGCGTGGAAACTCAGCTAACCGAGTACCATTACAAGATTTGCATATCAGCAATTCATTGTTCGGTGTCCTACCGATTCCATCACAAAAACTACATGCCCCTAACTTGTTGTTAAAAGAGAAATGTCTCGGTGTGAGTTGCGGAAAATTTTGACCGCAACTCAAACACATCGCATGTTCACTGAAGAAATGTCTGACAGGATTCTTACTTCTACTCTTATCTTCAATAATAACAAACCCTTCACTCTCAATCAGTGCTAATTCAATTGCTTCCGTGAATCGACTCTTTTCTTCATCAATAAGTTGTACTCTATCAATTACAAGAAAAACTTCATGACGACGTCTTTTGTATATTTCAGGGGTTTCGTCAAGACGGAACACTTTACCGTCAATTTGTACGCGAGCATATCCGACCTTTTGCAATCTACGAAAAGCATCGGCATAGTCCTCATTCCCTTTCAAACCAGGGGTCTTCTCATCAGAAATAGCAATTTCTGCCTCGTTTCTATTGAGTTTGAAGTTTGTCAGAGGGGCGAGAACGTCTACCCTTTTGGATTTTAATAAGTCATATACATGATCAACGATCTGCTGAGCAGTTTGCGGTTGCACCTCAACGTCACACTTAGGACAGTGCGGTTTTCCCCATCTGGCATAGAGTGTCCGTAGACCATCGTGTATCTCGGTGATCGTCGCTACAGTAGAACGGGGATTTTGACTTGGACTTGAATGCGTAATGGCAATGGCAGGGGATAACCCCTCAATCTTAGAGACCTTCGGTTTCTCCATCGTTCCAATAAATTGACGGGCATAAGTGCTGAGTGTCTCTATATAACGTCTCTGACCTTCTGCATAAATGGTATCAAGGGCAAGAGATGTCTTACCGGAGCCGCTAACACCTGTTAGAGCTGTCAATTGTTGATGTGGAATCTCAAGGTCAATCCTTTTCAGATTGTTCTCTTCTGCGCCTTGAACAACTATGGATTTACGACCGTTAGAATCTGATTCGGTTAAAGTTGAATGCAGTAATCTCCCGTTCTCTGCTATGTCTTCATTCTTATCCAGATGCTTCCACAAATCAAATTCACCCTTAAGTGCTTGTCCCGTATACGATCCCGGTACGTTTCTTACCTCTTCTGGTGTGCCTGTAGCAACAATTTCTCCACCCGCTAATCCCCCTTCTGGACCTAAATCAATCAGATAATCAGCAGAATTAATCACTTCAAGATTGTGTTCAACAACCACTACTGTATTACCTTCATTCACCAATCTGTGAAGAATAGTTAATAGTTTATTAACATCGTCAAAATGTAGACCTGTCGTCGGTTCATCCAGAATGTAGAGCGTTTTGCCAGTGCTTCTCTTTGATAGTTCTCTTGATAGCTTAATGCGTTGCGCTTCCCCACCAGACAACGTTGGTGCTGGTTGTCCAAGCTTGATGTATTCAAGACCTACATCGTGGAGCAGTTGTAAACCTCTTGATATCTTCGGTATATCAGCGAAATGTGAAAGCGCAGTCTCTATATCCATTTCAAGAACATCAGATATATTCTTATCCTTATATTTGATTGTCAATGTTTCATTGTTATAACGTTTACCATTACAGACATCACATTCAATCCATACATCAGCCAACAAACCCATGTCAACCTTTCTTGCACCGTTACCACTACAGGCTTCACATCTGCCACTTGTGACATTGAAACTAAATCTCCCCGGTTTATAGCCGCGAAGTTTCGAATCCGGCAAACTCGTGAAAAAATTCCGAATAGCATCAAATACCTTCGTATATGTAGCAGGATTGGAACGCGGGGTTCTGCCGATTGGTGCCATGTCAATGTTGATAATCTTATCAATGACATCCGGCACTGGAACGACCTTATCATCAATGATTCCCTGAATCTTGTCGTAATCCCCAGGAACAGTCTTAGCTTTCATTAAGTCTCTTGCCAACGCACTGTAGAGTATGTCGTGGATAAGAGAACTCTTACCAGAACCGCTAACACCCGTAACACAGCATAATGTACCGACAGGAATTCTTGGACTAATCTCTTTAAGGTTATTCTGTCGGGCATTGCAAATTTCTATCCACTTTTCTCCTGTGGATCGACGGCTCGCAGGATGGACTATCTCCTTTTCTCCACGTAGATATTGTGCTGTCAACGAATTGTTTTCCTTTAAGAAATGATCTGGCGTTCCCATACCGGTTATCTCACCACCCTTTATACCCGCGCCAGGACCAAAATCTACTAACCAATCAGCAACTAACATTGTCGCTTCATCATGTTCTACGACTATAACAGTATTTCCCTGATCGCGTAGGTTCAGTAAGGTTTTTAGTAAACCTGCATGGTCGCGTGGATGCAATCCAATACTCGGTTCATCAAGAACATAGGTCACATCCCGTAAACCTGCGCCTACCTGACTGGCAAGTCGTATCCGTTGTGCCTCTCCCCCTGATAACGTTGGTGCAGAACGCGATAACGTCAGATAACCTAAGCCAACGTCTATTAAAAAGCCTAAACGTGAACGGATCTCTTTCAGCAGCTCTGTTGCGATGAATGCTTTACGATCCGGGAGTTCAACCGTGTTAAAGAAGGCTGCAGCATCTTCAATGGACATGTCAATTACTTCACAGATATTTAGACCATCAATCGTAACTGCGGTTACTAATGCATTTAGGCGCGTACCATTACATGTCCGACACGGCATTTTGGCGAAATAATCTGGTAGATGAGAATTATCACTCTGATCAACACCAACACGAATGAAATGTGACTCGTGGGTAGGAATTAATCCGTGGAAAGTCCCCTTAATCCTTCTCCTCCGACGTCTACTGTCACCTGATGATGGATTAAATGATAAAATCTTATCGCCTGTTCCATACAATATCCCCTGCTGTTGTTCCGGTTTCAGATCTTTCCAAGGCGTTTTCAAACTGAATCTAAGGTGAGACGCTAACGTACGTGCAACCATCCTTTCTTCAGGACCAGGATTCTCCCACAACAGTAATGCTCCCTCAAGCAATGGAAGATTCTCATCTTTAACGATTAATCTTGGTGATATTGCCATTTCTACACCCAAACCCCGACACTGTTGACACATGCCGTAAGGACTATTATAAGAAAAATTCCGAGGCTCAGGTACATCATAACTAATCTGACATTTCACACACGCATATTGACGACTAAAAAGTAAATCCTCACCTACTGAATCCGATCTTCCTCTCCTACTATCTGTTGACAGAACATTGACAATTAGACTATCGTCCCCCATGCGGAGAGCAGTTTCCACAGCATCCGTAACGCGACTTTCAATATCATCCTTTATGATGATCCTATCTATAACGATATCTATATTATGTCTTTGATTCGGATTTAGGGATATGTTTGAACTTATTTCGTGGACTTCACCATCAATTCTTGCACGAACAAAACCCAGCTTACGCGCATTTGACAATTCCCTTCGATACTCACCACGTCTGCCTCGAACAATAGGGGCTAATAACATAAGACGCGTTCGTTTAGGAAAACTAAGGATATGAGAAACTATGTCTGCTACTGTCTGCGAACCGACAGGTTCACCACATTCAAGACAATTAAACTGGCCGACACGCGCAAATAGAACACGAAGATAGTCGTATATTTCAGTTACGGTAGCAACCGTTGAACGTGGATTATGACCAGTGGATCCTTGATCAATCGCAATGGATGGAGACAAACCGACAATCTTATCTACTTCTGCCTTACCAAGCTGTCCCAAGAATTGCCTTGCATAAGCGGATAATGACTCAATATAACGTCTTTGACCTTCTGCATATACGGTATCAATCGCAAGTGAAGATTTACCTGAACCACTTACACCCGTGAATACAATCAGTTTATCTTTCGGTAATTGAATGTCTATATTCTTTAGATTATGTTCTCTCGCGCCGTGAATATCTATTGACGCATCTGTCATAGTAATATTTCCTCTCTTGCCGTTCATAGTGGATTGTCTATTCTAATATTGTGTGTATCTGAGTATTGGTAGGAGCGATCTCCGAATCGCGACCTACATATTTAGTCTGGACTGTCCACTATTTAATCAATATCTAAGAAACCACCATATTGTGTGTATCTGAGTATTGGTAGGAGCGATCTCCGAATCGCGACCTACATATTTAGTCTGGACTGTCCACTATTTAATCAATATCTAAGAAACCACCATATTGTGTGTATCTGAGTATTGGTAGGAGCGATCTCCGAATCGCGACCTACATATTTAGTCTGGACTGTCCACTATTTAATCAATATCTAAGAAACCACCTAATTCCTTAAGTTTTCGCGCATCCCTCCGCCAATCCGATTTTACAGTTACATACAATTCTAAAAAGACCTTTTTATCCAAGAACCTTTCTATATCTGACCGTGCTAATTCTCCGATACGTTTAATCAACTTCCCGGCTTTTCCAATGATGATCTGCTTTTGCGTCTGTTTTTCTGTATACACAATTGCTCTGATATATAGAATCTCTTCTCCGTTCCGTTTCTGTCTATTCTCAAATTCCTCAACCACAACGGCGGTTGAATAGGGAACTTCGTATTTAGCGATAAGCATAATCTTCTCTCTGACAGTTTCGGAGATAAAAAAACGTTCAGGTAAATCGCTGAGTTGATCCTCAGGAAAATACTGCGGTCCTGGGGAGAGTAAAGACTTCACCTGACCAAGTAACAATTCCACACCATCACGGGTTTTTGCTGAGATAGGTATCATTTCATCAAAGTCTAACTTTTGGCTATATTCGTCAAAAATAGGTAAGATTGTCGGTTTGTCAACAAGGTCAACTTTATTAATGACAAGAATTTTTCTGGATGCTCGTGTCTTCTGAAGTCTCTTCAAAATCTGATTCTCAATACTAACATTCCTATTTGCACCATCTACAATGAAAAGCACTATATCAGCATCGCGCAAAGCACCATAAGCAGTTCGTACCATCTCAGATTGCAGCCGGTACTTCGGTTCCATCAAACCAGGTGTATCTACAAACACTATCTGATGTGTATCAGTCGTGACAATACCACGGATCTGATTACGTGTCGTCTGCGGTTTTGGTGTGACAATCGCTAATTTTTGTCCTAAGAAAGCATTGAGAAGCGTAGATTTACCAACATTCGGCGCACCGATAATGCTGACAAATCCCGATCTGAAGGCTTGATCTTCTGGTGCCACCTCGGTGTGATAATTAGATCTGTCTGACATATAGGCATCCAGTATAATGAAACTATTCTTACCGTTTAGGTCGTGCTGGGGTTTTTGTCTCAGCAGATTCGTAAATCAGATCCATCAATTCAGATTGGATTATCCCATTCATCGGATGCGTGCGGGGTTCTGCTCTACCCAGTATGGCATCAATGAAGTTATCATCTGGGTTCCCCGCAGACATCTCTGGTGTAATCGGCGGTGGATCTAACGCTTCTCCACCTTTCCAAACGCGTATCCAACCACCACCCCAACCGTCAACTTCAATTCTACCATTATCAAAAATAAGTGCCATGTGTGTCCCGCCGGGACTTGGACAGTTCCCACTAATTACCATAGATGCCAGCACACCATTCTCAAATTTAATGTTGATAGATGAATTGATATCAACTTCTGTCTCTTGATTGTCTGTATATGCGTAGACCTCATCTACTTTGGATTCTACAGTCCAACAGAGACTATTTAGAAGGTGGGCACCGCTATCGTAAGCCTGCCCTCCACCGGAAAGTATCGGATTCTGACGCCACGCCCCAACCGTTGCGCTTTTCCAATTCTGTGTAATATAACCGATTACAAGTTCTAATTTACCAAACTCTCCACTACGTATGCTCTCTCGGATATAGTGAAAATTTGCAGAGCATGGCGTGTTGTATCCAATTGTTAAGATTAGACCTGTCTCCTCAACTTTCTTAGCCAATGTGTAGGCATCCTCTGAAGAGGTAACCATCGGTTTTTCCATCAAGACATGACAACCAGCTTCAAGTGCTTGCATGCCTTGCTCGAAATGGAGTGTATGTGGCGTTGATATTACGACTGCATCCGGTTTTACTCCATCCAGCATTTTTGCTATGTCATCGTAAGCTTTCGGACGTGGAGAAAGATCTGGAAGGTTTCTATCAATATAACTATTAGCAATATCGGTATTTATATCACAGGTTCCAACAATTTGTACATCAGTATTACCATTCATGCGTCGCGCATGACCCCCTGAGTTCCCGCCACAACCAATCATGGCAAGCCGAATTTTTGACATCGTGTTCTCCTTAATTCAGAATTCTATTATTGTCCTATCTTATGTGAGTAGTGTGGACGGCACACGGAGTGTGCCTACTACCTTTAAGACCATTCTTTTTATGCAGTTTTTGCTAAGTCTTCCAAGCGCAAAGCACCTTCACCAAACACACGTCTAAACTTTGCCCCGCCACGTGATTGTGTATCCCCATGCATATAGCACACACTAAATGCACGTCGAGGAATATCAGTCTGATTTGTTCCAGAACTATGCAACATCCAGTTGTGCAACAATACAACTTCACCTGCTTTTAATTCCAGTGGTACCGGTGTTGAATTCTCCACAATGTCATCAATCTGTTCTTGATTTAAGAAACCTGAACCGTGGGAAGGATTAATTAAACTGCTATGTGAACCGGGGATAATATGCACACATCCGTTTTCTATCGTTGCTGGATCCAATGCAGTATAAATTGTTATCTGTGGGTCACGATCCAGATCAGTCCATCTGTCTTGATGCCAGACAAGGTATGTTCCTTCACCTGCAGGTTTATTCATAAACATGGCACGGAAGCATAATATAGGAACGCCTTCGCCATAGATTCTTGCACAGACTTTCTCGAACGTTGGGTTTTGAAGATAAGCTAAAAAGTAAGGGTCAAATTCAAGATTCTGAATTTTGCGATACAGTAATGTTGCCCCTTTATGTCCAGAAGACTGTGGACCGGGTCTATCCGTTCCAGGTGCACGATCCAGTTGCATCATGATCCTGTCATAATCCAACTCTGTCTTACCCAGCATAATGTCATCCATGCGTTGCTGTAACTGTGCAAATTCTTTATCAGTAGCGACTTGTCCAATCCGGACAAAACCGTATTCATCAAAATGTTCCCACTGAGCATCTGTTATATGTTGTTCCATACATTTCCTCCAAGCAAGACTCAAATGTTTGGATTCTTTTGTATTTATACTATATTTTAACAATATCTTCGCCAAAATAAATGCATTATATTAATCAACAAACCATTTTGAATAATGTCCAGCTGCCCCAGCGGGGCGACAGGTGTATAGAAAACGGCTATCCTACGGACTATAAGTCCCAGCGGGACGACAGGTGTATAGAAGCACACAGAAATAAAAACACATCAACACAAACCTGAAGTTATTTTTATTCATAATATCATCCAACATTTTAGACAAATGTGTGATATTTGTTGACTAAACAATCAATACAAACTCAGAAAAACGGCAAAGGTATTGATTTTAATACTCTTATTTTATAGTATAACACAATTGACCGTAAATTGAAAATAATTGTGACGAAAACAGAGGCATTCAATTGTCGGTAAATTGCATATACTGAGAAATGTTTCTTCTGTAGGAGCGATCTCCGAATCGCGACTAAACGCTTTGATAGTCGGGAATCGGCCAGAAATATGTTAACTTGCCTCCTACAGAAAAAGAGTTGTTATGTTAATTGGATAATATCTGTAAGAAACTGCGAAAACTCGACAATTGAATGCCTCTAAGGAGTTCTTTGCGAAGGCAGAAACATTCAATCTTCATTCTGCTGTTTCTTTGAGCATCATTCTGTTAGATTGTGCTGTTTCTTTGAGCATCATTCTGTTAGATTGTGCATCTTTGAGCATCATTGATCCTTGATTGTGCTACAGTACTGAGATTATTCCGTATCAATATCTTCTGCCTGGAAATGACTTGCCAGCAGTCAATGTATCGCAATACACGTCATCTGGTATAGGTTTCCATCTCAGTTTTCAAGGTTCAAGAGGGCATGTGTAAACGCCTCTATATCTGTTGCTTGGATAGCGACTCGGAGTAAATGATCCAGACGTTGCAGATCATCAATGGCACTGAGAAAAGGCTCTAATTTCTCTGCAATATCGGACTGAAATCTTTCCTCTAACACCGTGAGAATTGCTTCAACAGAGTTTTCTTTTTTACCTTGTTCAATCCCTTGTTCGATTCCTTGCTGTCTGCCGCGTTGTATCACGGTTTCGTAAATAGGTGATTCTCTCATAACTGCCTCCAATTTCCCATCTTCAAAAAATTCAGATGGATGAATTAAACCCCCAAATACAGAGAGTCCATCACTATCACCTGTTCTGTTTTCAGAGCTGCCGCTGCAAGTCGGTTAGGCGAGTATTCTCCTAAATGTTTGAATAGTTCATCATAATGTGCCAGGGTAAGTATTATACACTATAATTCAGGAAAATATCAAGGAGTTCTCTGCAAAAGGTCAGAGGCATTCAATTGTCGGAAAATTGCATGTATTGAAAATGTTTCTTCTGTAGGAGCGATCTCCGAATCGCGACTAAACACTTTGATAGTCGGGAATCGGCCAGAAATATGTTAACTTGCCTCCTACAGAAAAGGAGTTGTTATGTTAATTAGATAATATCTGTAAGAAACTGCGAAAACTCGACAATTGAATGCCTCTGGTGACGAAAAAATGCAACCTCGTATCACACATAATCCGTCTAATTAAGTAAGAGGTCGTAAATATTTCGGAGGAAAACTATGAAAAAGCAAGATGTTCAGCTTATCCAGCGGATATTAGATGGGGACGAAAAAGCGTTTACTGCTATTGTTGATAAATACCAAAAAGGTATACATACCCTCGCATGGCAGAAAACTGGTGATTTTCACATAGCACAAGAAATAACGCAGGACACCTTCTTAAAACGTGAGTTTGATAAATCAGAACAAATAACTTACGTAGGTTGGGTTGAGGCACGAAACCCAACATTTTGACCCATTATAGAGCAATACATGTTGGGTTTCGTGCCTCAACCCAACCTACAACGCATATTGCATTTAATTATCAAACTCACGTCTATAAGGAAATAAAGACACTAATTGCAGTTGACAATCACCTTTTTGTTGGCACTGATTCTGGTCTCTTTCGTCTAAGTTCGAATAAATGGGAACAGGTTACAGTAGACAAGAATTTTGAAAATATACAGGCATTAGCTTATGCTGATCAGAAACTCTATGTTGCTGCAGGAAAGAATAATAGAAACCAAATTATTTCTGATCTCATGCAAATGTTTAGTACGGCGAAAAGTAACATTTCATTATATCGTTCAGCTAATCTGGGGGATTCTTGGACAAACATAACACCACCTATGGAAACAAGGTGAAAATGAGTGGTACAACACGGGTCTAATTGATGAAAATGCAATAATGAAAATGGAATTCCACATGTTATGAATAGATTGGTAGTCGCTGATACAACAGTTTACGGAGATTCCGGACAGATTATATATAGTATAAACTTTCAGAACGACAAATGGAAGCAAGTGACACCAAAAATCGCATATCCCGTTGCATGTTTCGATACTGATGGTAGCAAACTCTATGTTGGTACTTATGGGAGTGGATTGCTACTTTACGAACTTGATGAATAGTTTTGCATTGAACGAACTAACTTGATATTATTGTTGTGTTTGCAGGCGTGCAAGTTGTTCTCGGAGTTGTGCCGCCTCCGCTTCAGCACTATCAGCACGGGAGGCTTCCCGATCCGCACGGGCGGCTTCTTGTTGTCGAGCAGCGGTTTCCCGATCAGCACGGGAGGCTTCCCAATCCGCACGGGCAGCCTCTATCTCCGCAGCCGTTTGAAGCCATTTACCCGCAACAGGATCATAAATGCCTAAACCCTCATCACGAACATGAAAATCTAAATTCAGAGAGGCAGCGTGCAAACCACCACCAACAGAATCCTCCGAAATACGAACATACCTACCATCTACTAAACTAAAACCCATCAGAGGAACAGGTAAATATAGATGCTGTACATCAAAAAGAAAATAATCTCGGATACCTAAAGACGCATACGTGGCCTTCTTAATGGTGAGATCTTTGTCATAAGTCTTTTCGCTCGCGAACTCCATCACGAACTCGGGCACCTTACCCTCTTCCCACACTTTATACGTCGGACGATCTTTCTTATCCAAACCGAAAGAGATGAGAATATCGGGAGCAATAACTGCATCCGGTTCCCCTTTGACATAATACATGAATATATCACCGGAAACATAGACATCCGGTTTCGGTTGGAAATGCGCTTCAAAGGAGTCCAACGTCCGCGTCATCTCTTTTCTATGACGATCACTTGCTGCCATCGGTTCACCATCCGTTTCAGGGTAAAATATCCCACCATCTGTAGGAACAACAGGGATACGGTTTTTTTTACGAAACTCTTTTATGTTGGTTGACATCGGTGTTCTCTCCTCACAATAAGATATAAGAGATATGAGACATGGACAAAATATTTACACACCCATCAAGATTGACTTTGGTTAGAAATGTTCATACAATATTATACAACGGACAGATGATTAATATCAAATGATTTTCAAGATTAGGGTGTGAAGTGGTTTGTGTTGATGAAACAAGTAAAAAACATATCAAAGAAACTCGCCAAACTATACTTATCGTATAAGGTTAACCCCAACGATTTGATTACGAATACCAACGCCATTGTGTTAGCAAAAGGACTGTAAATTGCCCTTTTCTATATAGCTTTCGCCCCGCTGGTGCTTGGGTTTTCGGGGATTCGTGTACTATGCCGCTTCGTTGGTGCTGATATGTGATTTTCCAAAGCCTCAGAGAGGCGAAAGGTGTATAGTCCGCATTGATCCAACCAATAGCAAGCCCCAGAAAGGCGAAAGGTCTATCAAACGCACTAACGTTCTTCACTAAATTGACGCCTATGGTTCGGTTTCCTAACCAATGCATAATACCAAACGCGTATTCTGCCGGGTATCTCCACGAATTACCCAAAGTATTATTTTAACTTCATACGGGACTAAAGAGGGTTTGTATAACGTTAACTATAAACATAGCGTCTCTACGGGACTGAAGATGGTTTCTGAAATCTAAAATTCCTTAACTTTATACCCGATGAATGCCATACGCGCATTCACATCGTTGATTTATAGGTTTGGCTT
Organism: Candidatus Poribacteria bacterium; assembly: GCA_965205065.1. Classification (GTDB taxonomy): domain Bacteria; phylum Poribacteria; class WGA-4E; order WGA-4E; family WGA-3G; genus MSPOR6. Next base: position 3,525,071 of record CBDBFT010000001.1, read on the forward strand.
TGCTCTACCCGACCTACAAGTTTAACTTGGACTGTCCAATAGTCTTTTTTGTTTAGAATTAATTGTCATCTTAACATTTTATGATTGCTATCCCTGTGATATAATAAAATATTAGTGTTACCTCCACTCTGCACTTGTTTTAAATTGGTTTTAATTAAATTGATGTAAACCCATATCACACAAGGATTCGTACACAACTATGGAGATTATCTTTAAAACTCTTTATCTAAAAAATCACGATTTTCTTCAAAATATGCAATTATCAATACAATTAATGTGTCTATATAGTTAAGGACCAATTTTTATTTGAGGTGACTGATGATGCAGGAAGATCGGGCTCTAATTAAAAGAACCTTAGATGGTGATGAGCAAGCTTTTGCAAAACTTGTTGACAAATACCAAAAACAGATACATGCAATAGCATGGCAAAAAATCGGTGATTTCCACATAGCACAAGAAATCGCTCAGGATGTTTTTATCACTGCATATAATAACTTGTCAACTCTAAACTACCAGAATCGATTTGCAGGATGGTTATATGTCATCGCTGACAATAAATGCAAAAACTGGCACAGAAAGAAAAAGGCCTCTTTAGAGTCATTAGAAAATATGGATCCAGTTGAATTAGACAAGGTATATTATGCAGAATATCTGGCAGATCAACGAGAAAAAGCAGCAAAGGAAAAGAAACGGTCTTTGGTCCATAAATTGATCAGTAAGTTACAAGAAAGTGAACGAACAGTTGTAAATCTGTATTACATTGCAGAAATGAACTGTGAAGACATCGGAAAATTCATCGGTGTATCTCCAAATACAGTTCGCAGCCGACTATACAGAGCACGGGAAAGATTAAAGAAAGAGGAATCAATGCTCAAAGAAAACCTGAGTAGTTTCCAACTACCAACACAATTTACGGAGAAAATCATGGAAAACATTATGAACAGCAAACCCATAACACCGTCAGTAACGAAACCACTGATACCATTAGCAATATCTGCTGCTTCAGCAATTTTAGCAGTTCTATTGATAGGAGTTGGTGCACAGCACATACTTAGTATTCAAAAACCTTTTAATTTAGATGCATTATCTGATCAAAGCGTTGAAATCACAGAAGCTCAACTTATATTTCCCACAGATACAATTCCCAAACTCCGCTTACAAACTGGTAGGACAGAAATTCCAAGTCAGATCAATGGAATTGGTCAAAACTCAGATTCATCTCTTTCTACAGAAGCAGTATCAGATACAGATGAAATCTCTGATGTAGAAGGTAAATGGATTCAAGCAGCCAGTTTGGAAGGTGGACCAGTTCCAAGCCTATTCGCAACAACTCGCGGAGACCTATTTGCAGGAACAATCAGCAACCTCTATAGACTTTCAGATGATGGAGAAAAATGGCAACTTATAAAAACACGTAACACGCCTCCACTCAATGAAGAAAACAGTGAGATGGGATGGGGAGCATTTGCAGAAAAGAATGATACGCTCTACATTGCTACTGATACTGAGATTATCTCGTCTTCTGATAGGGGAGAGACATGGTTCACAGTCAGAACACATCCTGGAGGTTTACCCACAGGTTTTGTAAAAACCAAGGATGCTTTTTACATCGGATTCAGCGATAGAATCTTTTATTCAGATGATAAGGGTGTAGACAAAACTACGTGGAAACTTTGGAGTATAGTAGAGGAATCTGGTAAAAAAACTAAAAAAACTAACATCAAAATTCATGCAATTGAATCCGTCAAAGACACTGTGTTTGTTGGATCAGACGAAGGGTTATATCGTTTGAATGATGAAGGTTTGGAACGATTGCCCGTTGAAGATGGTACAACAAATGACAAAGAAGAACAAGTTGTAGATATTACCGTTTCAGGGGATGATCTCTTTGTCGCGATTATTGTATCAGATTCCGATAACACTTCACGACATCAAGTCAGTATTGGACAAGGTGTTACAAAATCAATACCAGATTTTGGATGGGTGCTTTATCATTCAAATGATAAAGGTAAAACTTGGAAATTGATAGCAAACAAAAAACATATTACTGAACCAAATAGGTTGTATTTTCCATTTCAGACTTTTGGTCCCAGAAAACACCTATTTCCCAACACAGTAATGGTTCCAAATTTCAATGTGAAGATCAGTGCAACAAAAGGAAGAATCATAGTAGTTGATACCGAATACCAATCATACTCACTAAATCATGATGGAAATTGGGTCTTAGACGATACTACCAATATGTCATTCAATATAGATAAAGCAACAGCTACACCCGTGTTCTTAAACCCAAATGTCATCTATAAAAGTCATAGATTTGGCATACTCCGTTCCTTAGATGGAGGGAAAACTTGGCAACGATTTAATCATGGGATTTATGGCAGAACTATTTGGGAAATATTTATAGTTGACGATTATTTTTATGCATACACCCCGAATGCGATAATTGCATCAAATGATGGTGGTGAATCATGGAAGAACATTTTTTTTGATGCGGGTGATATAACCGTTTCTTTGAAGAAATCTGATCAGCGAGTTTATGTCAGAACTGATAGAATGCTAAACATCATAGCGGAGGCTAACGGTATTAATGAGGAAATAGATGTTAATGCAATTGCTATGAAGGAACAAGTTGGGAATATGAACATACTACGAATACATCCCCGAAGCAATGGAAAATCCTTAACAAGAGTAACACCTACTTATATACCGAGAACATTACCGAATTTTGAAACTCTTCCAGGCAACTTCACAGTGACTGAGTCAACGTTCTACGCAGAATCTAACAACAACCTATATAGATGGAAACCCGGTACATTAGGTTGGTATGACACCAGATTAGCAGATGAAATTAATAATGAAACGCCAGATAACGATTCAGGATTGAAAATCGCTGCTTTAGCGAAAAAACTCTATGTTGGCATGAAGAACGGACACCTGATGCAATCACTGGATGAAGGTGAAACGTGGACAGATGTCACCTCAAACCTACCATTTACAGTCGAATCTTTCAAAGCCGTAGTCTTTGCAGGTGAAACTCTTTATGTCGCAACTGACAAGGGGGTTGTTCGCTCAATAGACGGCAAAGACTGGATAACGCTATCTGAGAAAAATGGCATTCCACTTGTGATGAATAGATTGGCAGTCGCTGATACAACAGTTTACGGAGAATCCGAACAGGTTATATATAGCATTAACATTCATAACGAAAAATGGAAGCAAGTTACACCAAAAATCGCATATCCCGTTGCATGTTTTGATGCTGATGGTAGCAAACTTTATGTTGGTACTTACGGGAGCGGATTGCTACTTTACGAACTTGATGAATAGTTTTGCATTGAACGAACTAACTTGATATTATTGTTGTGTTTGCAGGCGGGCAAGTTGTTCTCGGAGTTGTGCCGCCTCCGCTTCAGCACTATCAGCACGGGAGGCTTCCTGATCCGCGCGGATGGCTTCTTGTTGTCGGGCAGCGGCTTCCCGATCTGCACGGGAGGCTTCTTGTTGTCGGGCAGCGGCTTCCCGATCTGCACGGGCAGCCTCTATCTCCGCAGCCGTTTGAAGCCATTTACCCGCAACAGGATCATAAATACCTAAACCCTCATCACGAACCTGAAAATCTAAATTCAGAGATGCAGCATGCAAACCACCAACAGAATCCTCCGAAATCCGAACATACCTACCATCTACTAAGCTAAAACCCATCAGAGGAACAGGCAAATATAGCTGCTGAACATCAAAAAGAAAGTAATCTCGGATACCTAAAGACTCATACGTGGCCTTCTTAATGGTGAGATCTTTGTCATAAGTCTTTTCGCTCGCGAACTCCATCACGAACTCGGGCACCTTACCCTCTTCCCACACTTTATACGTCGGACGATCTTTCTTATCCAAACCGAAAGAGATGAGAATATCGGGAGCAATAACTGCATCCGGTTCACCTTTGACATAATACATGAATATATCACCGGAAACATAGGCATCCGGTTTCGGTTGGAAATGCGCTTCAAAGGAGTCCAACGTCCGCGTCATCTCTTTTCTATGACGATCACTTGCTGCCATCGGTTCACCATCCGTTTCAGGGTAAAATATCCCGCCATCTGTAGGAACAACAGGGATACGGTTTTTTTTACGAAACTCTTTTATGTTGGTTGACATCGGTGTTCTCTCCTCACAATAAGATATAAGAGATATGAGACATGGACAAAATATTTACACACCCATGAAGATTGACTTAGGTTAGAATTGTTCATACAATATTATACAACGGACAGATGATTAATATCAAATGTATTTCAAATTAGGGTGTAAAGTGTTATGATTCAGACAGATAACACTCTTTCATCCAAAAAAAAAACACGATTTTTCTCAAAACATGTAACAATCAGTCCCAGAAATGTGTCTATATATTTAAAAGCACATAGTAGATAGTCTACTCTAATTGTTCGGGTAAAGGTCGCGATTCGGAGATCACTCCTACCGATGGAGTGCTTATGGTAGGAGGGAACTCCACAAGCCGACTATTACTTATACCCACAAGTTTAGTTTGGACTATCCAATAGTATATAGAGGTAACCTATGAAATGTGAAGACGCAGACCTAATTCAACAAACCTTAGATGGTGATGAACAGGCATTCTCTAAACTTGTGGAAAAGTATCAAAAACAGATACATGCTTTAGCATGGCAAAAAATCGGTGATTTCCACACTGCACAAGAGATTACACAGGATACGTTCCTAACTGCTCATCAGAAACTGAAATCTCTAAAACACTACAACAGTTTTTCCGGTTGGCTCTATGTAATTGCAGACCGTAAATGCAAAAACTGGCACCGAAAGAACAAACTGACCCTAAAATCACTGGAAGATATGGATCCGATAGAATTAGAGGAGGTGTATTACTCAGAATATATGACACATCAACGCGAAGAAGCAGCAAATAGAAAAAGACGCGCATTAGTCCAGAAACTACTTAGCAAACTTCAAGAAAGCGAACGGACAGTCGTGAATCTCTATTACATAGCAGAAATGACCTGTGAAGAAATAGCTAAGTTCTTAGGTATATCACCAAACGCCGTTCGAACAAGGTTGCACAGAGCAAGAAAAAGACTAAGGGAAGACGAATCTGTGATAAAGGAAAACCTAAATAGTTTCACACTCCCAACCCAATTTACGGAGAACATCATGCAAAGAATTTCAGACAGCAATCCAATAACACCTTCAGTAACGAAACCTATGATACCTTTAGCAATATCTACTGTGTCTGCTATATTGGCAGTACTGCTGATAGGCGCAGGAGTAAAGCATCTCTCAAGATTTCAACAACCGTACAATCTAAACGCACAATCCGAACAGACGATTGAGGTCGTTGATGCTCCAATAGTCATAGATGCACCAGAAAAACCAACACTTCTTAAGAAACCGAATAATTCACAACAAATTGGTAAGAGCAGTGGTGAAGGTCAGAAACCTAACACATCACTTTTTGGTGTAGTACATGCGGACGAAGGCGAGATAGACAAGCAAAAACAACAATGGACACAGACCAAAGGTCCAGAAGGTGGAGCAGTGTCAACACTCTTCAAATCAACTCGTGGCGATGTCTTTGCTGGAACGCCACATGGACTCTATAGGTTGACAGACAGTGGAACAACGTGGCAATTCATGAAACAAATTCATGTACCCAATCTCACCAGTAAAGAAGGAACGCAGGAGTGGTGGTACATCGCTGAGCGAAACGACAAACTCTTTATAGCAGCGGATTCAGAAATCATCACTTCAACTGACAGAGGAAAGACGTGGGATAGTCTATGCAAGCGTAGAGAGGGTAAGCTTGTAGGTATGGTCTTAACAGATAGCAAATCGGAATCAGCAAGCAGCATGACCATATTCCTCGCTTATATGGACGGTATATTCCGATCAGTTGATGCCGGTGAAACTTGGGAACAACTGCCTAAAGGTTTAATTGACAGAAAAATAACGGCTATTGCAGCAATTGACAATGCGGTTTTTGCAGGTACTGATGAAGGACTGTTTCGTTTGAATGAAGATGATTGGGAGATACAGACAATACACCACCCCAATACAAACCGGAGAAAGAAGGATAGTATCTATGCATTGGTTACAGCTGGGGAAAATCTATATGTATTAACCGGTGAGAAAAATCTTATGACAACAAATACTGACACATCTAACTATAGGTTTGAGGTAAAAAGACCTAATTCACCAGAGAAAGAGTGGGTTCCTGTAGAGGAAGTTCAATTTCCCGTACCAGAATGGATAGAACTATCAAATGTAAATGCTGATCATTGGTCATCTGGTAAACTCTCACTATTTCGCCTATATGACAAGGGCAATTCTTATGCGTTGATTTCTCCAAAGAGAAATCGTACAAAACAACAAGAATATAGAACTTTTATAGGTGCTCGAGCAGCAGTCATTAAAGATGAGATCGCCTGGATTAAGGAAATGGGTAAAACAGTAAGACTTGCTGCAAATGAAAATAGAATACTCGTGATGCAGTCATCTCAAAACTTCTATTCAAATAACGCCGGTGAGACATGGACGGCACTGAACGCTGGTGAGACATGGACGACACTCGAAGAAATTATGAAAGTTAACACAGGCGCAGTCATATTAGATGACCAGACTTTCTTCATAAGCGGATCTTACGGTATTCAACGATCAACCGATGGCGGGAAGTCATGGCATCAATTCAATACTGGCATGGTGAATTCTAATATACAGCAACTAATTGCTACCGATGGAATTCTATACGCAAACACACAAAGTCAACTTGTATACTCAAGAGATGGCGGTGAGTCGTGGTTGCCTATCTCTCAGGTTAATGAACAGCTGCCGCGAATCGTACATATCAACGGAGAATTATATGCAAGAAAAAACAGAGATGGAAATCCAAAGTTTTTCACGTTATCAGAAGACTATAAACTATCTGAAATCTCTAAAATTCCAAACTTGAAGACAAGAATTGACAATGGCGGAAAGGCAATTAATATTTTGACTATATATACAAAAACGTTACCAGCGGAATTTGCTGCGACGGATACCAACTTCTATGTCGCCGAAAATAACAGACTTTACAGATGGAGTATCGGATCATTAAACTGGTTTGACACAGGTGTGACTACTCGTGACTTTATAACGGAGAAAGAAATCGTACTGTCTGAATTCGGGACTGTAAGTTTTGAATTTGCAGTATCGGGAAAAAGAATCTATGTCGGCAAATCAAATGGACGATTGATAAAATCAGACGACGAAGGAACAACATGGACGAATATCACTGATCATCTGCCATTCAAGGTGGATCAATACAAAGATATACGGTTTTCTGAAAACAGTGTCTATGTTTCCACCAACAAAGGGGTTGTCATGTCAGATAACAGTACTGACTGGCAAATACTTACCGATTCAGAGGGAACTGCGATAAAAATGAACAAACTCTCAGTTGATGGAAATAAGGTTTTTGGTGAATTCAAACAGAAGATTTACCAACTTAATACCAACAACGGAAAATGGGAACAGGTTACACCAGAGATAGGTTACGATGTAAACTGTTTTGATGTTGACGGTAATCTGCTATATGTTGGTACTAAAGGCAAGGGAGTGCTACGATATACCCTTGACCAATAAACCGCACAATTCTTGTGCATAAAAGGCGCGTACAGCAAACGCGCCTTTGTCTGTTTGCAGATGGTCAATTGAAAAAATGCAATCCTTTTGCATCGAATCGTCTCTATAATGTCAGAAAGACTTCATAAAACGAGTAAACACTAAACCCAATCAGTCGTTATACTTCACAAAAACATCACGGCAGCTAATGTAAAGCAGAAAAAAGTGAAAATTATGAAAAAAATGCAACCTTTTACCTACTTAATTGTATCTATATATATTAGAAAGATGGGAATGTTGAACATAACTGATTTTTTTGCCCGAAGTTTCAATAATCTTTATATGAACAAAAAGTCACCTCAAATGTCATACACATTAACTAACAGAAACCAAATAATTGGATCATAACCAAGCGAAATGCAACAGAACAAGCAGAAAATAGGAGATAGAATATGTTAAAAGAACTTTCAATTGACAATTGGATTCTCGCTGGTACTGGTTTCCTGATAATCTTCGCTATCGGTTGTTTCTTCTGGTATCAAAACTTCTTAATGGCACAACTTCAAATCGGGAATGACGATAGTAATCACAATACAATACAAGTTGAAAAGGCTAACCAAAATCTCAAAAATGAAGTGATAGAGACAATTCAAGAGGAGGAAACTGATTCACATACTACTAATTCTGATGTTCCTTCTCATGTTAGTACAATCCGACGGGAAAATATGCAGAACGTTAACACACAGCAGTCAAGGGGAAGTATGCTGCGGGTAAGAATACTGTTGTAAAGAAAACATTTTAATTCCATAAGAAAATGCACGCCACAAAGGTACGCTTCTGAGCGTGCCTTTTCTTTAATTAATTGCTTGAATTAAGACCTATTAAATGTTATTATAATTCAAAGATAAATCCGGAACAAAAGACAGGTGAAAAAATGAAAAACCTGAAGCATATCTCCATTTTGCTATGTCTACAGATACTGATATGTGTCTGCGGATTTGACAGCATGGCAAACTTGGCTGAGGGTGCCAGACCTGAACTCTCAATTGATACTAACGAACCCAGAATCTATAAAATGATCAAGAAAACAAAAGAATACATCGTCAATCAACAGAATGAAGATGGCGGTTGGTCGTTATTACCAGGTGGAGAAAGTGATGTCGAAATTACGGCTCTCGCTATCTGGGCATTAATTGAAGCAGACTGGGGTACGGGTTCAAGAATCATTCGTAAAGGCGTCAGATACCTAAGAAACAGTCAACGGGACAATGGCAGTTGGAATGACAATACCGCTCATACAATTTTTGCAATTGTCGCTCTGACTAAGGCTAATACCGATCCAGAAGCAAGATTTGATGGACTCACTTGGATAAAACAGGCACAGAATCGCAGTGGAAGTTGGGGACGTAAAGGTAACAGCAGAAAAGTGCTATATACCTCTGCCACGCTTGTAGGATTGAAATACCTCGGTTTTAATCACATAAGCTTCGACTCACTCCTTCCAGGTATGGAATGGCTGGAAAACTTTGATCAAAGAAACAGAGAAGGATATTGGAATTTGCCAGGAGGAACACAATCAGATATATACGTAACCGCATGGGCTCTACAAGGTCTATTACCTGTCTATGATGTTGATACACAGATCGCTTGGTTAAAGCAGTTTCAGAATATAGACGGTGGTTTTCCAAGATTTCCAAGAAAAGATAGCGACCCTGAAGTGACCGCCACTGTCATTATGGCTCTTGCAGCAAATGAAGACCCGCTAAATACAAGACGGGTTGCAATCAATTACCTAACGAAAATTCAAGCAGCGGATGGCAGTTTTATCAGTAAAATACCCATAGAAATCAACTCACCCAAGGCAAACCTACAAACGACATGCATGGTCCTGATTGCAGTCCATTCAAAAACTGATGGAAGACCGTAAGTTACTATAGACATAGCACTCCGCTGGAGAGCAAGAAGTTCCGCAACCTTTTTCTATAGACATAGCACTCCGCATGAAGATTAAATAAATAATCAGGTAATTCTACTGATATGCCTCATCGTAGGAGTAAGGTTTCGTAGGGGCGGGGTTTCCCCGCCCGCGTATTACCCACTTAATAACTTAATCTTCATCTGGAGAGCAAGAAGTTCCGCAACCTTTTTCTATAGACATAGCACTCCGCATGAAGATTAAATAAATAAATAATCAGGTAATTCTACTGATATGCCTCATCGTAGGAGTAAGGTTTCGTAGGGGCGGGGTTTCCCCGCCCGCGTATTACCCACTTAATAACTTAATCTTCATCTGGAGAGCAAGAAGTTCCGCAACCTTTTTCTAGTTGAAAGACCGCTAAAACTCAACCAATAGTTGAGGAATAATGGCTGCACTTCGTGTAGACTTTTCAACATTATTGACTTGATAGACAACTCGTGCAAAAGCACCTTCACTAAAATGCCACGTCAGAGCTCCACCAAGGGTAGTCCAAGTCAGTTCTTCAGGTTCTCTGTCTATTGAAAACGTGCTAAATTGATCTCTATCCGGATTCCAAACATCATACTTTAAACGAATATCTAAACTCTCATTCAACGGTAATTCTACATGCAAGTAAAATCCCTCTACAGTTGCATGCCTATCTTCTGATGGATTTGGAACACTAAGATATTCCAGAAGTTCAGTATCTCTTCCTGTAACCCACTCCGTTGCAAGATCAAACTTCCACACCTTGAAACTTGTCGCAAGACCCAAACGACGTTTATAGACCAAGGTTGATGGATTAACATCTCCATTGATGGCATTAAATGGGTAACTGTTCCCGTCAAAATATGAAGTTCCAAACCAGAATCGCTTCCCAAATAGAGGCAAAGTGCCATTCAGGTGAACAAACACAGGAGGACTGTTGTTTCTTATCGGTCTTAGAACCCCACCGCCACTTCCATGAGGACCAATCTGTATGCCAGATGTCACCGTACCATCAGTTACAGTGCGAAGTGAATCCGGTCCATCCGCAAGTGATAACACATAAGAAACAGGACCAACGAAACCGTTCAATTGAAGACCCCGATCAGAAATAAAACCGATATTCTTTCGCACCAGATTATACAGAGGATTAGCAGCAGCATCTGATCTTGTATCTATGCCAAACCCATGCCGAAACCTACCGAGTTTCAAGGATGTACCTTTCGGTAATACTGGCAAGCCTGTCAGAATAGCATAAACAAATCCGTGATCATCCGCTACCTGTGTGCCTAACGGTGAAGTTGTCAGGAGTTGTTCACCCAATACACTCACATGGTCCCCTACGTTAGTTGTTGCAACCAGTTCTGCCACATGGATCAACGTTGTCCCACTATCCCAATTGTCTCTATCCGGTATCAGGTCTTGTCCGCGTGTAATACGACGAATATCCAAAGCACCTCCGAAGATGAGATTACTAAATGCACCGCCAAGGAATCCAGAATCACTTGAATCCTCCGCTCCACCAACATCATCAAAACTAAACACATCATCATCTTCAAGTATAAGTCCTTCCTCCGATTCTGATTGTTCAATTGATGTGTCTACATTTTCAGGTGTACTTGCAGCATCACCAGGGTAAGAACGGGCGATAAGTTCTGCTATATTGCTAAATCCATCTTTATCTGAATCGGTCTTCTCAATACGTGTGAACGTAGACAGATTCATACCGTTGTGTAAGAATGCTCTGCCGTAAGGATTCTGGGCATCTCCACCTTTCTTTGAGAAATGACAGACATTACAGCCACTTGTCCATCTATATTTCGTCTTGAACATTTTATAGAATGCAGGAAGAGCATAGACAGATTGGTCTGCAATAATGGAACTGAAAAGAACCATCACACATAAGAGAATCACTTTTCGCATGGTAAAGTCCTTCTATCAAAGTAGTTTTAGGGTGTGTATGATAATCATCCAAAATGTAATGCGAGTCTAATATGCATCAAGATCAATTTAATAGTAGTAGGCACTCTCCGAGTGCCGTCTCTTATATGCGGGTCTAATATGCATCAAGATCAATCCCATCCTCAGTAAAACGGGTGTGTACCTGATTCACGAACGTCACAATTTCATCCCACTTTTTACGCGTTTCATCTGTAATTCCATTCTTGTCAAGTGCATTAGCAAATTCTGTAACCGTCTTGCTGAATTTCTCCTGCACCTCAACATATTCTTCAGTTTTATCAGCGTTTTTTGGGGGTTCAAAATCGGGTATCATCTTAGCATATAGCGCAAGTCTTTTCGCTGCGGCAACCGCATCATCCTTACCTTCATCCTCATCAAAATAGTCAACGATGACATAGTAGTCATCAACCATCAGTGTCATGAGTTCTCTAAGGTCTTCGACTTCAGGTAGCTCCTCCGGTGTTTCCTCAGGTTCTGGTTTCGTATCTTCATCCGATTTTGGTTTCCGTTTAAGGAACAGTGCGTAGCTCATGACCAGAGTTTTTCTCGGCATCAAGGCAACAGCTTTTGAAGCATCTTCTTGTCCCTTAACTGCTGTGATGTCCTTACCAACTTCAAACTTATCCTCTATACCTTTATTGATAAACTGCTTGAGAAACTTCTCAGAAGCTATTGCATCAGATTCCTTGTGTTCATATACCGCAACCTTGACGACTTTCCCTTTCATGTTCAGTCCTACGCCACAGTCAATAACCCCATTCGGACCCTGTGCATCAACAAACAGCACCAAACCCAGCGGCTTTTTTTCCTTGCTAATCGCAATATAAAAGATCGGTTTCAGATCCTCTTTACGAAGTTTCGAACCTAATTCCTTCTCAATTGAACTTATCTTATCTTTTGTCAAAACAACACTACGTTCAACGAACTTCTTTGCCTTTGGAAAGATACCATAAAGTTTCTTACTCGGAAACTCAGTTTCATGCGCTTCGCTGAGCACTGGTGTAAAAATCATTATTGACACTATTAAAAGTAACATACCTATACGAGTCTGAGTGTAGTATTTGGATAACATCTTTTCTCTCCTAATTTATAAAATGTCTGCTGCCGAATTATTATACCATTTCTAATTGAAAATGTTGCTTTATTAATGCAGAATACCAAACGCGTATTCTGCCACATTCTGTTAGATTGTGCCGTTCCCCGCTTCATTTCTAAACAGCTGGTAATGAAAGGCTAATTAATAGAAATGGTATTATATTGTCTGCTGCCGAAGCAGCAGACAATAAAGGTTACTCTTCAACATTGACCATAAAAGTAGGGAACAGAACCTGATCCCCATGCTTCACCTGTCCGAAAATCTGGTATATGCCAGGTTTCTTGAAAGTCGTCATCAGCATCACCGTAGGACCAAATTTATCAGGCGTGATTCCTTGATGTTGGTGCCCGCTTGTTGGAGTCTTCTCATGGATTTTTTTCTTATTCTGTGAAGATTCCATTTTCTTCTTATCATGCTTTGAATCCATCGGGACTGTACCGTGTGTATGTAGTATACCATCTAAACGGTTACTTACGATAGCAAAATGCATCGGGGCATCTAAAAATGGGACGAGATCGGTTACAGGTTTCCCCGCATGTGTAAAATGATACATGATATGTACCATCTCACCAACCTTTATCTTTTCAGGTGATCTCATTTTCACAACGTATTTAGATGCATCTTTCTTTTCAGTGATGGAGACAGCCTTAGTGAAACGATCGCCTCCCTGTTCCGTATAACCGACCACCCGCTTTTCTCTACGCATGTCATACGTAAGTTCTGACATCTTCTTGTCACCAGTGACATCTACATAGATGTGCTTTGTGTATTCGGCATCTGCAGTCATCACATCAAGTGCGAGGATATACCGACCCGAATACGGGAAAGTAAATTGCACCGTATACACACCCTCAAGTTCCGCTATCATATCGCGGTCTTCAAAATCTTCTGGATGTACATGTCCAATTGTCTGCAAATTTTCACTCACTATGAGAACGTGCAATATTCGGTCATGGTGTACCATCAGATCCGTAAAGGGTTCACCTTCAGCATCTGTCAGGTGCAACATAAGATTCGCAGGTTCTCCAGCTGAAATTTTATTGGGTTCCGTGTGAAGTTTGACATTTAAGACATCAACATTTTCTGCCTTATGTGCCTTATGTTCTTTATGACTATCAGCATAAACAGCACTTCCAGATATCAGTGCAACTACAAACAGCGTTAGAGCAAGTGAATAAAAGCCTTTTGTGGTAAATCGAGATTTCATTTTTAGCCTCCATAAATTTATTCTGAAAATATGGATAATAATAACGATACACGTTTCGTATATAATAATACACCAATTATGTCAAAAAGTTTATAGTAAATAAAATGCTTAATCAAAAAGCAGTGTTCTGATAAAATAGTCAATAGACAGATAATTCCATCTAAATCATCCAACAGTAAATTACGCAAACAGGAGAAACAATGCAAAACGAAAAACGACCAAATATATTATGGTATTGCACTGACCAGCAACGTTTTGACACCATAGAAGCATTAGGTAATCCACATATCCGCACTCCAAATTTCAATCGACTTATCCATGAATCAGTAACGTTTTTAGATACGTATTGTCAATCCCCAATCTGTACACCTTCCCGTGCGAGTTTTATGACAGGTATGTATCCATCTGCACTCAGTGTTACCGGAAACGGTAATCCCGTCTTCCCGAAGCATTACGAAGATCGGTTGATCACTAATGTACTTGCAAAAAACGGATACGACTGTGGTTTAGTCGGAAAACTGCATCTTGCCAGTGCATTCGATGGTCAAGAAAACCGTGTAGATGATGGATATCGCTATTTCCAATACAGTCATGACCACGGAAAACCGAATGCTTATGGACATGACTACGCTGATTGGCTACGTACACAAGGCGTTGAACTTAGTGATCTCCTGAAACAGAGGGTAGTCGTTCAACAACCGAAGAAAAAGACTGGACGTTTTCCTGAACCAACACCAGAATGTGATAATATTCCACCAGAATATCATCAGACACGATGGTGCACAGATAAAGCTATCGAATTCATCCAAAAGAATCGTCAGAAAGATCAACCCTGGATGCTAAACGTCAACCCGTTTGACCCACATCCAGGTTTTGATGCGCCATGGGAATACTATCAAAGGTTTGACCCAGAGACACTACCAGGATGCAACTTTCAGGATAGTGATATAGCATTTCAACAGAAACTAACAGATGCAGGAATTGATTTTCAGTCCCAAGCAAGGCACCCTTCTGAATTTGACCATAAACATGTTCAAGCATCATACTACGCAATGATTGAGCAGATTGACCATGAATTTGGACGCATATTGGATTTTCTTGACGAAGAGAATCTACGCGATAATACACTTATCATCTTCACTTCCGATCACGGTGAATCACTTGGCGACCACGGACTACTTTACAAGGGATGCAGGTTCTATGAAGGCTTGACTAAGGTACCACTTATAATCTCCGGTCCAAGCCGGTTTTATAGTGGAATATATCGGAAAGCTCTTGTAGAATTAGTGGATATTGTGCCAACAATTTATGACATGTTAGATATGGAGATCCCATACTATGTTCAAGGAAAATCACTGATTCAACTCTTGAGTGGTCCGTCGTACGATCATGACCATAGGCAGGGTGCCCGATGTGAATACTTGGGGGCATTAGCAACGGATGACCAGACACATGCAACAATGTATCGTGAGCAAGATTGGAAGCTTGTCGTATATCATCAAAAGGGAATATGTGAATTGTATGATCTCTTTAGAGATCCTTGGGAACACAACGACCTTTCTGAACACGAGGATTATCAAGACATAAAGTGGGAATTGATGCAAAAGAGTTTTGATGCTACCGTCTATGCACATCCTCAGATGGTACCGCGTGTCGCATCACATTAGCTTAATAGTAGTAGGCACACTCCGAGTGCCGTCTCTTAAAGGTAGTAGGCACACTCCGAGTGCCGTCTCTTAAAGGTAGTAGGCACTCTCCGAGTGCCGTCAACACATATATATCCACAATCAAGGTAAAAGTTAAATGACGGTGAGAGCATTCTTTATCGGTATAGCACTCGTAATTCTGCAGACTGCCATAACACCGTACAATGACTACTACCTTCAAGGGACAGATATTGCTGGCAACCACTTTCCATTAGGTGCAGTATTTACACTTATTCTTCTGACGCTGCTCATAAATCCAATTCTGAAAAAATTGCTCCCCAAAACAGTGCTGTCCGCGTCCGAGCTCATCGTCATCTGGGTGATGATGTCAGTCAGTGCAGCAATTCCCTCAAAAGGCATGATAGGCTTTCTGTTACCCTATTTAGCAGCACCCGTCTATTTCGCAACTTCAGAGAATGAATGGGCAGAAACGCTACACACACATTTTCCCGAATGGTTGATCGTATGGGACAAACACGCTGTTACCAACTTCTATGAGGGTGAATCAGTCGTCCCATGGTTGTTCTGGATAAAACCGCTCATCGTATGGTCAATCTTTATCATCTTACTCTATTGTGTAACAATCTGTGTATCAATAATCGTCCGCAAACAGTGGGTAGAACGTGAGAGATTCATCTTTCCACTTGTTACAGTCCCTGTTGAAATGGTGAATCACAGTTTAGGCAATACAAAACTAACCGGTATCTTCAAGAATCGTTACATCTGGATCGGATTTGGTATTGCGGCTGCATTTCATCTACTCAATGGACTGCATGAATATATTCCTTCACTGCCATCTATACCAAATCGGTATGATCTATACAAACCCTTCACAGAACGTCCTTGGATTGTCATGGGGTGGTGGCCTCAATTCCGATTCTTTCTCTATCACTCCCCCGTGTCAAGACACCGAAGCTTTAGCTCGGTGATGTAGACACGGCAAAAGATTTGACATTAGGCAAAAAATGTGGTATAATATATCAGCATCTTTGGATAGGATTTCTACCTTGACACTGTAAAGTGTTGAGTCCTATCCCCAATCGTAGAAAATTGGTGATGCTTGTGCGAAATCACAGAAAACATTAGAATCTCAAAGAGAAAACCAAATATAACGTTGTTTCTACAACGCCCCTTTGAGATTCGCTTAACTCGCGGCGGGGCACGCTGAGAGTATAAACGACTGCGGAGTTCCTGTAAGACCTTACAACAGTTCAGGAAGAAGGCAAAGAACGATGAAACAGTAAAAGGTGTTTGGAAGAAATGCTTCCAATATAAAACCTAAGAACCCCCATGCTTTAGCACGGGGAGTATGTCAGTCCTTGAAGTTATTCACCTTTCGCCCCTCTGGGCTTGCTATTGTTGGTATCAACATGTTCTATACACCTTTCGCACCTCTGGTGCTTGTATTTGGTGGTACCGACACGTTCTATACACCTTTCGCATCTCCGATGCTTGCTATTGTTGGTGTCAACATGTTCTATACACCTTTCGCACCTCCGATGCTTGTTATGTAGCCTCAGAGAGGCGGAATGTGTATAGAAAACATTGATGTGACCACATGACCACAATACACTCCAGCGGGATGACAGGTGTATCATGTTTCCGATTTCACCAACCGTACTTTGCCCGTGAACAACTGAGGCATCATGCCCTATTTAATGGTGATGGTTTTGTCTCTACGTTGTTCCGATGCGGTTAGGAAATGCGTCTACCGGTTTGGGGCATCAAGTTAAATTCGTTTTGATATGTAGTCTATGATTTCGTTTCGATTTACTTGCATATTGGGAAACTGTACTTGGCATACATCATCAAAGCGCGCTTTTACCTTTCGATTGGCATCTTCCTTATTTTCAAAGATACCCAGTGGACGGTGAGGAATATTCCACACGTTAAAACGCTGCAATGCTATGGTAGCATCTCGAATCCTATCATTATTGAATAGCGCATATACGAAAATAGGTTCAGGCAATCCATTGATTCGACAATCTACTGTGTATTTTTTGTCGGAATCGTGGTCTTCATCGTACCAATCAAATTTCCTACGTTTTTCTGGGATGATTCCTTTCAGAAGCAATTGGAAATCATCCATAAATGTGGATTGGACTCGTTCTTTTGACAAGCATAATACGTCCCCCATTCGGACAAGTGCTTGGGCAAAGGAGTATAACGCATCGCCAAAGCGGTCTTTCTGAACTTTGAGGATTAATTCCCCAAAACGATCTTCAACTTTGAACGCGGACAAAGCATTTGAAATGATTTGATAGCGTGTACCACTAAATAATTTCTTTTCACTAATATCGTAGGTAAGGTGCATGTAGGTATGTCCTTCATCTGAAAACACCCAACCCTCTGACTCTTTTTTTAGTACAACGGTTATGTGGTCACCATCATCAAACCTGAAGGGTGTAAAGACACGAAAACGGTCTTTGCCATCAGGTATAACCCTTATCTTATCTGAAACTTTATCAATTAGGTCTTGTTGAATAGATTTAATCGACATTAACTTGGAATTTATTTCCCTCTTTTCCTGTTATATTTAAGAGATATTCATTGCTTCCGCGATTCATTCTTTTTCTAAATTTGCTCCGTTTTTTGTCTGGTAACACTTTGCGTTCTTGTATAAATGCTTTGATTTCTTGATCTGTAAATATTATACTCATCTGATATTTCTCAATATGATGCTGAAACTAATATCCAGCAGCATTTAGAATGGATATCATCATCAAAATGCGGTCTGTTATTTAGTCTATGGTTCAGATTTTTTACGTCATTTGGTCTTTGTGTGTTCTTGTATAGCTTCGATTATTCGCTGTTGATTCCACGCTAAAACCTCAATACTATTCTCATTGATTACTTCTGGGAGATGTTTCGGTGGCGTATCACCGTTGTGCATTGCAAGTACATCTTTTCCCATAGCGAGGCTTTCTCGTATTTCCCAGTCTACCCATTCACATTGAGCGGTTTTGTCTGATACATACACGACAGTAAAGGGACTTTGGCGAATTAGCTCCCTGATGTCATGCTTGATGAGATCCGATTTTTTCTGATTAAACGGTAATTTCAGAAATCGAGCATCAAATTCAATATTGCTATTTTCATTCTTGATCTGATCATAGAGCAGATTGACTTCAGGGAGGTCATCTGCATTAAAACTAATGAACACATTGTATTTTCCGCTGCCATTCTCTATCGGATTTGAGGTTATTTCCTCTTGCGCGCGCCGCTTTTGAATAACCTTATCTACTGCCTGCTCAATCTGTCGGATTGTGAGTTTCCCACGTTTTGGGGGAAATTTGATAGTTCTTTGTCTTGCCATGGATATCCTCCCGCGATTCAAGGCTCGCGACATCTAAACGGCAATCAGCGATAATGGTATAAATCTTATCAATACGAACTTGACTTGTGTCTTCTTCTTCAAGCGCACAATGTGCGATAAAACCACAATCATGCACTGCAAAAACTATTGCATCAAACAAAGGTTTGTAGGCTGAATCAAATGGACAATTGATAAAAACATTGTCAGTATAGTGATTTAATCTCATATAAACTAGCACCGTACTTTTTTCAAGGCGGCCCTATAATTTGCCTAAGCTCTGACAGAAAGTTTACCCCATTCTTCAAAAAAAATCAACAGGAAAATCAAATATATCATTTCTATTTGAAAATGTGTCTTTCAATTGTAGCATAAACTTTCCAGTCTGTGCCGTACTCAGTCTGTGCAATATACCTTTCGCATCTCCGATGCTTGTTTTGTAGCCCCAGCGAGGCGGAATGTAAATAGAAAACACTGATGTGACCACAATAAGCTCCAGCGGGGTGACAGGTGTATCAGGTTTCAGGCTCGTCATCTGGATCAAAAACGTATTTCGGATTATAGGGGACATCAAAACGTTTCAAAAACGCAAGATACTCATCTCGAAATGTTTGTTTAGAATGATGCGTTTCCTGATTTTCAATATATGTAGCGATCTTAGAAATCTGAGAATGTGAATAACTGAACGCTCCATAACCTGTTTGCCACGAAAATTGTCCCACCGTCCAACGCTTCTGATTGATAAAGCGCGTCGAATTTACCTTGATGTCTTTCACTAAACCAGATAACGTGACATCCGGTGTCATTCCGATCAAGATATGGATATGATCCGGCATTGAATTGATTTGAAGCATTTTTTGTTTTTTGTTGGTGATGATGCCGGTGATGTATTTGTGAAGTTCCGGTTTGTGATGTTTAGGGATGAGTGCTTGTCTACCTTTCACGGAAAACACAATATGTACATAAAGTTGGGTATAAGTATCTGCCATAGTTTTTATATGTCTCCAGGGTTTGTTATATCTATCTTGGTAAGCTCCCTATATTATATCTGCATCGCCTAATGTGTGTCAAGGATGTTGTTTAGGTACATAGCACTCCGCTGGAGTGCAGCTATTGGCAATCCTTTTTCTATAGACATATTGCTCCGCTGGAGCAAAGTGTCTCTTGATAGTAACGGGTATCCCTACGCCAGAGGCGTGATATGTCTATAGAAATAGATCACAGAGATTCCCGCACTCCAGCGGAGTGCTATGTCTATAGAAGCAGATAAAAGTCAAAACCATCCCCACGCCAGAGGCGTGATATGTCTATAGAAATAGATCACAGAGATTCCCGCACTCCAGCGGAGTGCTATGTCTATAGAAGCAGATAAAAGTCAAACCATCCCCACGCCAGAGGCGTGATATGTCTATAGAAATAGATCGCAGAGATTCCCGCACTCCAGCGGAGTGCTATGTCTATAGAAGCAGATAAAAGTCAAACCATCCCCACGCCAGAGGCGTGATATGTCTATAGAAATAGATCACAGAGATTCCCGCACTCCAGCGGAGTGCTATGTCTATAGAAGCAGATAAAAGTCAAAACCATCCCCACGCCAGAGGCGTGATATGTCTGTAGAAATAGATCACAGAAATTCCCGCTCCAGCGGAGTGCTATATCTAGAATGTAATCCTGATTCAAACAAAAACGCGACAAACACCAAACTATCCTAATCCGCGTTATCCGTGTTATCCGCGATAATCCGCGATTCAGACAACCGCACTTTGCCTGTCAACATCTGCTGCATCATGCCCTGTTTGATGGCGATGGTTTTGTCCCGACGCTGTTCTAACGCGGTGATCTCGGCATCCATATCTGAGAGGACACGGACAATTCCGTTCTGTTCTTGGACGCTTGGCATATCAAATTTGAAGTTCGCCATGTCACGACCATACAAGTGATATACAGTTGTCCCCGTGACAAGTTGCATCACTTGATTGCGATTTATCACTCCCCCGTGTCAAGACACCGAAGCTTTAGCTCGGTGATGTAGACACGGAGACCAAACAGTTTGACATAAGGAATACAGTGTGGTATACTAAGAAACACGGAAAATAAAATCACAACTTTGTCGTAATAATGTAACATGTATACACCATCTTAAACGTCGTCAAAAGAAGAGGACATATATGCCGATTGTATCTCACAAGGTTCTGAGAGAGTTTATCTACGATATCTATAAAGAAGCAGGTGGCACCGATGAGGATGCACGAATCGTCAGCGACCATGTCGTTGATTCCAATTTAGCAGGACACGATTCACACGGAGTCATAAACGCACCTAACTATATCGGCGGAATGGCGGGTGGAGCCTCTGCTGAAAAAATGGAGATCGTCAGAGAAAGCGGGGCAGCCACAATCATAAACGTCAACGGTGCATTGGGTATGGTTGCAGCACGAAAAGCTATGGAGATGGCAGTCAAAAAAGCAAAAACTTGTACAATCGGCGCAGTAGGTCTCCATCGTTGTGGACACGCTGGTAGGATGGGTGAATATCCGCCTATCGCCGCACGCGCAGGAATGATTGGAATCGTATTGTTAAATGGTGGCGGAAGGTTCATGCATCCACACGGCGGCACATCACGCAGACTGCCACCTAATCCGATTGCAATCTCCGTTCCCAGGGCAAACGGTGAACCGCTACTATTAGATATGACACTCAGCGTGGTGGCAGGCGGAAAATTACTCGTAAAATCTGCACGTGGGGAACCGATACCAGAAGGATGGATGATAGATTCTGATGGGAACGCTATAACCGATCCTGATGACTTTCGTACACGATCAAATGAGACGGCCGTTATGCCACTTGGAGGGTTTCAGTTTGGACATAAAGGTTTCGGTCTTGCTGTGATGATAGATGCAATTGCTGGGGGACTTTCATGGGCAGGATGTAGTCAGCAAAGTCCTACACGGGGAGCAAGTGGCATAGTCATGTTCGCAATAAATATATCAGATTTTATTGATTTAGATGATTATGAACAGGAAATAGAGTATCTTGTAGAGTGGGTTAAATCGTCCGCACGGATGCCAGGAATTGACGAATTATACGTTCCCGGCGATTTTGAACAACGAAACCGTGAAATACGGATTAAGGATGGTATCCCAATTGAACAGCCAACTTGGGATAGACTCATAGAAGCAGCTAACCGTTATAAAGTTAATATACCGACAGAAATTATGCCTAAGTAGTTTAATAGTATTCAAAAAACTGTACACTATTGGACAGTCCATTCTAATTCTTCGGGTAAAGGTCGCGATTCGGAGATCGCTCCTACCGATGGACTGCTATTGGTAGGAGGGAACTCCGCAAGCCGACTATTACTTATACCCACAAGTTTAGTCTGGACTGTCCACTATACATAACTGTTGAAGGAGACAAAATGAGATACGTAACAATCTTATCCCTGCTATCTGTTATCGTCTTAGGATGTGCTGTAATGAATCAACCAACATTTCAAATCGAACCTTCACAACTCTCCAGTGTAACAAATCCTCAACTCGTGGATGGAAATATAGATACAGTCAGCACTTTTGTCGTTAACGGAGAGGTAGAGAAAAAATTCCGCAGATTCTATGGGGAAAAACGGGGTGAGAAACAAGCAGAACGAAGGTATACAAAATCAGTCAAGGGAAACTACAGAACACATGCGGTGATTAAACTGAATGAACCTACATACATCTCTTATGTAGAGGTATATCCGCAATCACGAATTCCCAAATTAGCATTGACAACAACATTGGAAGAACCACCCCGTTTTGAGTATTCATTCGATGTAGTACGCGACAAACAGCATATCAACGTTGAGGGTAAAAAACCTGTCAGAATTAAAATCAATAGAGAGATTCTTTACCTACGCTTAACTGCCGATGGTATTGAGGATAGACAGAATTCTATACGTGATAAGAAGGACAAAGACAAACTGATTCAGGTACCGCTAAAAGGTGCTGCAATTCGTGAAGTGAAGTTCTTTTCTCGATAACATTGGAAAGGACATTTTGAAAAAGGATGGCTGAAAAAGGATGGATGAAAAATGCAGTAAACTCCCATCTCCATTTCAGATTATACTTGAATTGAACACAATGACATTGTATAATAACAACAAATTAAAGTGGAATATAAGAATCACGTTGAGTTTCTACAAAACCGTATTGTGTCAACACAATACTTTCTTGGAGGATTAAAAACCGATTGCAAAAGCAAGCATTAACGGGTGTGCCGATACAAAACAATGCTGAAGTACAAGCACTCTTCGGTGAGAGCGATGCTTTCTTGAAAATCATTGAAGAGGATTTTGATGTACGCATTGTGCTGAAAAGCGACAGCATTGCTGTCCTTGGCGACAACCTGAAAGAAGTCAACAGAGTGGTAACGGTGTTGGAATCGCTACTTCACCGAATCAGAAAAGGGGAACGCATTCAAGCGACTGATGTTAATTACGTCATTCGTGCATCAGGAACTGATGAACAGAACAGCATTGATGATAGTTTCGTTGAATCTATACCGGTCTTCTCAAAACGCGGTGTAATACGACCGAAAACCGCCGGTCAAAAACGGTATGTTGAAGCAATCAAGAATAACGACCTTGTCTTCGGAATCGGTCCAGCAGGTACAGGAAAAACATACCTGGCAATGGCAATGGCTGTTTCGGCTCTAAAAAACGGACAGGTCAGTCGTATCATCTTAACACGTCCAGCTGTTGAAGCTGGTGAACGACTCGGATTCCTGCCAGGAGATATCGCAGCTAAAGTAGACCCATACCTTCGACCGCTATACGACGCATTATACGATATGATGCCACCGGATACGCTTGACAGTTATATCGAACGCAATATCATTGAAGTCGCACCAATAGCATTCATGCGGGGTAGAACGTTAAATAACTCTTTTGTTGTACTAGATGAAGCACAGAATGCCACAATTGAACAGATGAAGATGTTCCTAACACGACTCGGATTCGACTCAAAAGCTGTGGTTACTGGAGATATTACACAGACTGACTTACCTACGCATAAAGTCTCCGGACTTGCAGACGCACAGGATATACTGAGTGGGGTTAAGGGGATCCACTTCATATACTTCTCAAAGGTTGATGTTGTTCGACATGAACTGGTGCAACGTATCGTTGAAGCGTATGAAAATTCAAAACCGCCGACACATGTTAGACAGCCAGATGTTAGACATATATTAGCTGAATCAGAAGAAAAACCTGAAGGATAACCCGTTTGATTGATATCAGCAATTATACGACACATTCTGAAATTGATATAGATATCATCCGTCAAGCGGCACTTCTGACTTTATCAGCACATAAATCAGAAGGTTATGAACTTAGTATCCTACTTACAAACGATGATCATATAGCCGAATTAAATCGAGAATATCGTAATATAGGTTCGCCAACAGATGTATTAGCATTTCCCATGTTACCTAATGATGACAACAGTCTCATCGATTCAAAGATTCTTGGGGATGTTGTTATATCTTTGGAAACAGCTGAAAGACAAGCGAATACTGAGAAACATACATTTGCGGATGAAATTGCATTTCTTACAGTTCACGGTATACTTCATCTTCTCGGGTATGACCATCATACACCAGAAGATGCAAAGAGGATGTTCAACAAACAGACTGCTATACTGCAACAGATGCAAGTTGATATTAAAAGAACATAAGACTTTGCCTAAGCAACTCAGGACTTACATATTTTATCTTAAGTCCATTGAATCAATTTTCGTGAAATCAGCATGTTAATGGAGGTGTGATTTCCCATTTGGATGACCTACACATAGCTATTAGATTAGTAATTTTAGGTATTCTGTTGATTTTAAATGCACTGTTCTCTGCAGCAGAAGCGTTGCTTGCCAGATTAACGCGTTCAGATATTCTGAATTTTGCAGAGGAAGGTGGAAAAAGATACGAGGTGCTAACATCTCTCTTACGCCACCCACGTCGATATTCCCTGACCATCATTACTGTCAAGATTCTCCTTACGGTTGCGATCTTGATCTTCTTCATGAAATTCTGGTTCTGGGAAAGTCACATCTGGTTGGGAGCTGCCCTCGCAGTATTACTTCTTGTCGTCTTCACAGAGTTGTTTCCTAAGAATTACGTCCAAAATAGTCCCAGCGGAACGACTATTCATGCATTACGTGCCCTAAGAATCGTCTACTGGAGCGGAATCTTCATTTTATATCCAATAAGATCTTTGGTAAATCTTATTGTACGCATCTGTGGTCGTAAAATTACATCTGTACAGGATAGTATCGTTTCACCAGAAGTATTAAAAACACTCGATAACATAGCGGAAAGCCAAAACTTCTTAGAACCCGAAAACTTGGAGATGATTTCACGTATCTTAGACCTACCCGATAAAGTTGTCCGAGAAATAATGGTTCCAAGAACAGATATGGTATGCCTTGAGGTAAGCACGACTGAAGAAGAAGTTCTGCAGACGACAATAACTTGTAGACATACACGCATTCCTATCTATGAAGAGACAATTGACAATATAGCCGGTATTTTACATGTAAAGGATATGTTGAATTGCTGGGCAGAAAAGAAACCTATAAACCTTACTGAACTGATAGTTGATCGGACACCTTTTTTTACACCAGAAAGCAAGAATATCTCTGAATTGTTCAGAGAACTACGAGCACATAAACAACACATTGCGATAGTCGTTGATGAATACGGAGGAACCGCAGGAATTGTTACCCTTGAGAATATTATTGAGGAAATCGTAGGCGAAATCCAAGACGAAGATGAAGCTGATGAACAGGATACATTCGTTCAAATTAATGCGGAAACTTACTCAATTGATGCAAGACTTAATCTTGCAGAA
Source organism: Candidatus Poribacteria bacterium (assembly GCA_965205065.1). Classification (GTDB taxonomy): domain Bacteria; phylum Poribacteria; class WGA-4E; order WGA-4E; family WGA-3G; genus MSPOR6. Next base: position 3,550,806 of record CBDBFT010000001.1, read on the forward strand.
CTGAACGAAAAAATCGGAACAGAACTTGAAGCGGAGAATATTGATACTATCGGTGGATTCTTAGTCAACAATATGGGACGAGTGCCTGAGATAGATGACGTTTTTACGCATAGCGGAATAAAATTCACTATTTTGGAAGCAGACGAACGCAGAATCACCAGAATAACAATGCAGATGCCTAACACCGATGCAGAGGTAGAAGATACGGAAGCAAACAATTGAATACAAAAACTTATGACACGTTGACAACTATACTCTCAAATGAGAAGGTAGCAGAAGACCATTATCTATTACGTTGTAAGTGTTCTGAGATCGCACAGCGTGCGTTACCCGGACAATTTGTTCACGTCTTAATCTCAAGTGATACTGGACTACTTCTCCGAAGACCTTTTACTGTTTACACGGTGGAAAATGACGAAATTACGATGCTATATCAGATTATAGGTCAGGGAACGCAACACCTCTCGGAAATGTCAAAGGGGGCAACACTACAGGTCCTTGGACCATTGGGAAACACGTTTGATATAGCGGAAACAATAGAACCCGCAATTATCGTTGGAGGAGGGGCTGGTATCGCTTCTTTAATGTTGCTGGCAGACACACTCAGAAAACGTAGTATTCAGACAATCGCTTTAGTAGGTTCACAAAACAGAAGTAGACTCTTAAGTGTAGATGATCTCAGAGCAATCAGTGTCGTTGTGCATATCGCTACCGATGATGGCAGTGTCGGACATCACGGATTCGTCACCGACATGCTAACAGATATGTTAAGTAAAGAGGATTTACACCATCCTATTATCTACGCTTGTGGACCACACGCAATGCTGGCAGCTGTATCCAAAATCTCAACCGAGCATGAAGTCACAACACAAGTTGCTATGGAGAACCGAATGGGATGCGCCATGGGTGTATGCCTTGGATGTGTCTGTCCGGTGCGGATTAATGAAAACCTGATTGACTATCAACGTGTTTGTACAGAGGGTCCAGTCTTTAATGCCGAAAACATCGCATGGGAAATATCGTAGGTAAACATAAAGCACTATGAAACCATCATTCTATACAAACATCGCAGAGCTGAGTTTACAAGGTGAATTACTTACGGATGCTGACTGTCATAAGATTCTATCAGCATCTGAAGTAGAATTACTACCTTTGTTAGGGGCAGCTTATAAAATTCGCAAAAAATACTTTCAGAATAGCGTCCAATTACATGTCTTAAACAATGCACAGAACGGTCTATGTCCAGAAGATTGTCATTACTGTGTGCAAGCAAAAACTGCTACAGCAGACATTGATACATACTCCTTAAAACCTGAGTCAGAGATTCTTTCTGAAGCGCAACACGCACATCAATCTGGGGCATACCGATACTGCATAGTCATGAGCGGAAGGGGACCTTCTCCGAAGAGCGTAGAACAGCTTGCAGGGGTAATACAGTCTGTAAAAGCGAAATACCCTTTAGAGGTATGTCTCTCCGTTGGATTGATTGACGAAACTGCAGCTAAAACATTAAAAGAAGCAGGTTTGGACAGATTAAACCATAATCTCAACACATCGGAGTCCTTTTATAGCAAAATATGCACGACACATACCTATCAGGATAGAATGGACACTTTACAAGCAGCACAGTCGGTTGGTCTTGCATGTTGTTCCGGTGTGATTGTCGGTATGGGTGAGGAAGATGTTGATCTGATTAGAGTCGCAAAGCAACTTAGAGAATTAGATGTCGCATCAATCCCTGTCAATTTTTACTTACCCATAGAAGGGAATCAAATAAAATCACCCGCATCATTAACCCCCGAGTATTGTCTGCGTGTATTATGTTTATACCGATTTCTTAACCCAGAAGCAGAAATCCGTGTTGCCGCAGGTAGAGAACACCATTTACGCGGCATGGAGGTAATGTCCCTTTATCCAGCAAATTCTATGTTTGTTGAGGGATACTTGAATGCGAAAGGTAAAGAAACGACAAGAACACTGCAGATGATAAAGGATGCTGGATTTTCCGTACAAACAAACGGAGAAACACCCATCAAACTGCAAACTGAACAGGGATCCGTGCATCTAAAAGAGTTAGAACTGCTTCGTCCGAGAATGGAATCCGAGGTATAAACTAATAGCAGTCGCAGCTTTCCTCCTTAAGATCCAAAGTCAGTTGAAGATATTGAGGTGGTGCCGCAACGAATCCGCGATTAGTTCTAATTTTTTCAGAATCTATTTGCCTCATGTCATCTGGAATTACAAAGGACGACTTTAACGCTTCCCAATCTTTGTTAGCAATTGTAACAATTTCGCCAAGATAAAAACTCACCCAAATATCTTTGATCTTAGAGTTTGCGGTTTCTTGTGCTAATTTATTTCTGGTAATTTCTACATATTCAGAGTCAATATCTATCCCTATAACATTCCTTCCCAATCTTGCAGCAGCAACGGCAGTTGTACCAGTTCCCATAAATGGGTCTAAGACGACATCTCCCTCGTCTGTACTCATCAAGAGAATACGTTCTAATAGATGTACTGGTAGTTGACATGGGTGCGGATCCCTATGTTTATTATGACGAATGCGGTGAATATCTGACCAGATATCAGAGACAAGTGGTCCAAAGGGGTGTAGTATTTTCTTTTTACCACCGTAGTCTTTTAACAAGTATCCACATTTTCGGCATCGCTTATGGGGATATCGAATTTCATAGAACTTATTTTCACGTTGATTCTTTGCGTAGAACAGAATGCCGTAATGTGAAGGTTGTAAGGTTTTACCCATAGGAGCAGTCGGCGCGTCCCATGCAATCCAGTGCCGAAAATCTGCAACTTCGTTTAGAAACTCAGTGTAATAGGTTAACCATTTTGGAATATTATGCAGGAAGATAGAGCCACTCGGTTTTGTTATCCTCACCATTTCAAGGATCCACTGTTTACACCATTTGAGATAATCCTCTGTTTCCTTTTCGTCCTTGTAAGAGCTGTAGTTCTTTTTTAGGTTGAAAGGCGGATCAGCAAGTGTAACATCAATACTCTCTGAAGGAATTTGCTGCATAACTTCTATACAGTCACCATGAATAATTTGGTTGAGAAATCTTTCCATTCAGTCACCCAATCTGCTGCAACCCACCCATATACGGTTGTAACACTGCAGGCACCCGAACTGTCCCATCAGGATTCTGGTATGTCTCAAGAAGTGCTATAACAACGCGCGGTAAAGCCGTGCCAGAAGCATTGAGCGTGTGGATAAATGCTGGTTTTGCTCCGGGCTCAGGACGGTATCGGATATTCGCGCGACGCGCTTGGAAATCCTCATAGTTACTACAAGATGAAACTTCTAAAAACTTCTCACCCGCTGGTGCCCATACCTCAATATCGTAACACTTCGCCGCTGCAAAAGAGAGCTCCACCGTACAATGCTGCACAACACGATAGGGTAAACCGAGTGCCTGCAATACAGTCTCTGCATTCGTTAAAAGCGTTTCATGTTCTGCATAAGACGTTTCAGGTGTGGTGAACTTCACCATCTCAACCTTGTCAAACTGATGAATCCGTTGTAAACCGCGTGTATCCTTGCCATAAGCACCAGCCTCTCTCCGAAAACAAGGAGTATAAGCAGTATAATAAATTGGCAAATCTTCTGCGGATAATATCTCACCTGCAAATAGGTTCGTTACAGGCACTTCAGCAGTTGGGATAAGAAATAGATCACTATCAGGATTCTCCTCATCTCTATCACACCGATACATGTCCGCTTCTAATTTCGGTATCTGACCTGTACCAGTCATTGTAGGACGATTGACAAGGAATGGTGGTGAAATCTCAGTATAACCGTGCTGTGAAGTATGCAAATCAAGCATGAACTGAATTAATGCACGTTCCAAACGGGCTCCCAACCCCTTATAAACGACAAAATTACTACCAGCAACCTTTGCCCCACGTTGAAAATCAACAATATCTAACGTCTCAGCAATTTCCCAATGCGGTTTTAGCGCAAAGTCAAAACTCGGTTTCTCACCCCATGTCTTGATTTCTATATTATCTTCTTCACCAGCACCAACAGGAGTAGTTGCTTCAGGCATGTTTGGAATTGTCAATAGGATTGAATCTAATGATGCTCGTAGTTCATTTGCGTGTGCATTACGTTCCTTAATCTCCTGTGAGAGTTTACGCATTTCCGCAATCGTCTCAGATGCGTCCTGCTTTTCACGTTTCCGTTTAGCAATCTGTTGCGAAACTTGATTCTGATGCGCCTGCAAAGTCTGTGTGTAGGTTAAATTCTCGCGCAGTTCTGAATCCAAACCAATTAACCTTTCAAGTTCAGCATCTGTCTGACGATGCTTCAGCATCTCTCTAACTGCCTCTATGTTTTCCCGAATGTATTTAAGGTCAAGCACTACGATAATGCTCCTCTTCTATAATTGAATGATATTTTACAAGATATACATAAGTAAGTGATCTTTGAAATGATTCATGTAACGAAAAAACCACAGCATTGTAAAACACAACCTGTGGCTAATTCATTATAGTGTAAACGGACCCGACGGGACTTGAACCCGCGACCTCCTGCGTGACAGGCAGGCGCGCTAAACCAACTGCGCCACGAGTCCGTAAGATTATGCATGCAAGTAGGCGGGACAGGACTTGAACCTGTGACCTACAGCTTGTAAGGCTGTCGCTCTAGCCACCTGAGCTACCCGCCCAAAATGAGACAATTACAGTCTCATCTTAAGGACAATATTAAGTATAACACATACATTGACGTTTGTCAAGAAAATTGCTTCTTTAGATTAAAGCATGTGACTAATCTCAATAAATGTTAATAGTAAACAAATTGCTGAATAAACACGGATACTAAAGCGTCCACAATTGAATTTAGTAACGGTTGCTAAGAATTCATCGTTTTATGTTATGCAAATTATACGAAACAAACAACTTTGAACAGAATTATTTAACCGCATTCTATGTGATTAGTCTAAGCAACTAATCCGTAAGAACATAACGATGGAGTAATATATACATGAAACTTTGTCCTGTATGGATTCCAGCACTTCTGATCATTATCTTCTGCATAGGATGTGCTGGAAAACTGAATTATGAAGAGATAGAAGAACAACATCGAACTTATACCAGTGGAGAAAAAAACGCAACCCTTGATGAATGGTACGAACTCATTCACGCGTTAGAGAACTTCCTACATACTGACGAAAATAGCGACTCAGCAGATGAAATACAGTTCACTATCGCATCAAGTTGGGTCTGGTGCATAAAAGCAGGAGATACACAAGCACCTCAACGCGCAATCGCAGCTTTCAGAAGATTGATTTACACCTATCCAGAATCAGATTTTCGTCCGCAAGCACATTATTGGCTTGCCCGATGTTATACACATATCGGCGATTCTGCCCGGGCTGCACATCACTATCAAACCGTTACTGAAAAATATCCTGACACAGATACCTCAGCAATGGCACAGTTAGAATTAGCAAGAACATACAAGCAACATGGATATGAAAAAAGGGCAGAAACCATCTATATTGATATTGTCAAATCTGAGTATAAAAAAGACATAATTTCAGCTGCAAGCGAAGAACTTAAGCAGATACAGAAAAAACAAAATCCTGAAGCAGAAATCAAGAACACTCCTCCTCAAGAACCGGTTAAAACACCACAAAAGAAAGTACCGAAACCGCCTACACCTGAACCAGAGTCCTTAGTACCCGGATCACTGACACGCGAATTCGGATTGACTGCAAAAACAATTGTAATTGATGCTGGACATGGCGGAAAAGACCCAGGGGGAATCGGGATAGGAAACATATATGAAAAACCTATTGCACTTGCCATCTCAAAGAGAGTTGCAGCGATTTTAACTGCAAAAGGTTACACAGTCCTACTAACACGAAGTACTGACACATTCATACCGCTAAAAGAAAGAACCGATTTTGCTACAAGAAACAAAGCAGACCTGTTCTTAAGTATTCATGCAAATTCCAGTCACAACGCAAATGCAAATGGAATAGAAACATACTATCTAAATATAACAAGTACTGATATGAACGCTGAACGTATCGCAGCAAGAGAAAATGCCAACTCAGGATATAGTATTCAAGAATTGGAATCCTTACTAAAAGGAATAATAGTAGAAAGTAAAAGCAAAGATAGTCGGAGATTAGCGGCACATGTTCAGCGAGAATTAGTTGCAGCTACAGGTGCTGCAGATCGCGGTGTAAAACACGCACGATTTGTCGTTCTCATAGGTACCAAGGTACCAGCAATCCTCATTGAAACAGGTTTTATATCAAATCCAACTGAAGCAACAAAACTAACATCAGAGACGTATCAAAAAAAAGTAGCCGCAGCTATTGTCAAAGGTGTAGAGAAATTCTTAGGTGCTGCAGAACATATTAGTCAAAGAAACTATAAAGTATCCAATCCACAAATGGCTGCAACGCAACATTAATTTGGATCATCTAAACTGGAAACAGACCCATGCATCATAAACAGAACTGCCGTCATCGTATCATTTTACATGTTTTTGTTTACATCTTAGTCCTTCTCATTAGTGTAATTGCTAAAGAAAACCTTGTGGCAGCACAGCAGGCTGATATTGCTATCTTATTGCCATCAACCGCATCAGGTCTTCCAGAAGGTGATGTAAATTATGCTCGTACTGTCAGTAAACGAATCGGACAAATGCTAAGAAGCATCGGTTTTGCTGCAGACGAATTGCAGGAACCTTCTGTTGCTAATAACCCCCGTTTTAGAATCAATGCTTCTAATCCTTATCGGTTGATAATCCTACCTCTAAATTCAAGAATCTCGGTTACGACAGTTCCCCTACTCAACAGTTTTGTTGCTCGCGGTGGAAAGTTATTTGTGACATATAACCTTGCAGATGAAGTCGCAACACTCTTGGGGTTAAAGGTAAAAAAATGGTTAAAAGCAGAAACACCTGGGCAGTTTTCCTCTATTCGATTCGATGCTCCTGAAATATTAGGACTCCCAACCATCGTAAAACAATCATCGTGGAATATTACCGCTGTTGAATCTACAACCCCTAACACCAAGATAATAGGACATTGGTATAATTCAGACGGTGAATCGACGGGTTATCCTGCATTTCTTGTGGGAGAAAACGGTATCTTCTTTAGCCATGTCTTTCTTTCAGATGATCTTCAGACTAAGACCCAGCTCCTTGCTGCGCTCCTCGGACATCTTATTCCAGAATTTCAGCATGCTATCGTAAAAAGAGAAATAGATATGATGACCCGTATAGGACACATAAAGAACCTTGATGATCTTACCAAATTCATCTCTTTTGCTGAAACATCAGAGGCAAAAAAGGATCTACAATCAGGAAAAACACTGTCCATTCAAGCACAAACCGAATATGCAAAAAAGAATTATCATACGGCGATGTCTGCTGCACGTGAAAGTAGAGATGCACTATCAAAAGCATATTTTCTTTCACATCTGAGTGACGAAGATGAAGGACGCGCACTTTGGAATCACTCAGGACTCGGTGCGTATCCAGGTGATTGGGAACGGTCAGCAAAAGAATTGGCTGATGCTGGCATAAACATGATCCTTCCAAATATGGCATGGGGAGGTCTGGCACATTATGATAGTCGTGTATTACCTAAAAGCAAGAAATACACAGAGTACGGCGACCAAATATCACAATGTGTCACGGCTTCACATAACAATGGTATAGAAGTCCATGTTTGGAAAATTACGTGGAACTTAGAAGGCGCACCAAAAGAATTCGTAGAGAAAATGCAAAAAGAAGGTAGAACTCAGCTTGCAGCAGATGGCAACCCTATCAACTGGCTTTGTCCATCAAACACAGAAAACGTGAAATTAGAACTGAATGCTATATCTGAAATCGTACAGAACTACAAAGTAGATGGAATACATCTTGACTATATCCGCTATCCCGGAAGCCATGCATGCTATTGCCCAGCATGTCGTGATAGGTTCAGCCTTGCAACAAAACTGAAGATACAAGAATGGCCAGCTGATGTATTACCCAGCACAGGAAAACACAGTTCTGCTTATAAGGATTGGCGTGTTCAACAGATCACACGACTGGTCAGATTAGTCCATAAACGCGTTCGGGAAATTAGACCTGAAGTCAAAATATCCGCCGCTGTCTTCGGAGGATATCCTTCATGTGTTACCTCAATTGGACAGGACTGGATAGCCTGGGCAAAAGCAGGATATCTCGACTTTGTTTGTCCTATGAACTACACGGAAGACGACAAGTTTTTTACAGATCTATTGGAGAATCAATTGGATTTAATGCCAAAAGGTGTAGCTATATATCCCGGAATTGGCGCAACCGCATCAAACTCACTCTTAACACCTGATGCTGTGATAGGACAGATACATCATGCACGGTTCCTGGGTGCTTCTGGTTGGGCAATCTTTAACTATTCTACCAATATTTCAAATACAATCCTACCTGCAATACAGATGGGTGTCAGTAGACTTAAGGCAACCCCACCACATTGAGACTTAGCATATCATAAGGCAAGGGTAACTAAGATTATAGCATAACTGAAACTAAAGAAATGACAAGATTTATTTGTTATTTTAGACAAAACCATGTACAATTATGATTGGTATCATCACAAATTCAACGGAAAAAGTGGAGGTTATGATGAAAAAATTAGTAGTAACAGAAGAGATTTGGAAAGAAGGTAATATGTACACTGCCTATTGTCCAGAATTAGACGTGATAAGTTGTGGAAGAAATATTGACGAAGCGAGAAAAAACCTTGTTGAAGTTATTGAAATTCAGTTAGAAGAAACAGCAAAACTCGGAACACTTCACTCCTTTTTAGAAGATGCTGGTTATGATTTGAGTACTTCACAACTGACCCTTCAACTTGACAAACAAGTAGTCTCATTTGATCAACTTACAGTTTCCTTCGGAGGCATTTGATGCCTAGACTTTCGTCAACAGGCTGGCAAACCCAAGTTAAGATTTTTGAGAAATTCGGATGCAGTTTTTTACGACAAAAAGGATCACATCTCATCTATCAACATCCTAATGCAACACGTACTGTGGTTATTCCACGTTATGATGAAGTACCGATCAACATCATCAGAAATAACATGCGGACTGTAAACATGAGCAGAGAAGAATACTTTCGACTGCTTGCAGAAAGTTAGTTTTTCCGATGTTTAAAGAAGTTTCAATCTATTCTCATAGCATCTCTTATAATACTCTATCTCTTTTAGCTCAGATGCAGCATCTTCATCTATGATAATAAAGGTATTCGGATGCATCTGCAACACTGAAGCGGGAACTGAAGCCGTTATCGGTCCTTCCACTGCATTAACAATTGCAACTGATTTTGATTTTCCGCTGGCTAACAGTATACACTGTTTTGCTTCCATAATAGTGCCAACCCCCATCGTAATCGCCATTTCTGGTACAGCATGTTTGTCGGAATCAAAGTGTATTGCGTTTGCCTTCAGTGTACTTTCAGAGAGTGTTACAGGTCGCGTTCGTGATGACAGAGAGGAACCGCTCTCATTAAAGCCAATGTGACCATCTGTGCCGATACCAAGAATCTGTATATCAATCCCTCCTGAATCCTTGATCTTCTTCTCATACTTTTCACAATACGATTCAAAGTCACCGATAGAGTTCAGGGGTATATGCTGATTCTCTTGCGGTATGTTGACATGATTGAAAAAGTGTTTAGCCATGAATGTATGATAACTCTGTGGATGATGACAAGGTATTCCAATATATTCGTCCAAATTGAAGGTAGTTACTTGAGAAAAATCAAGTTCACTGTTCTTATGTTTTTGCACGAGTATTTCGTAAAGGGCAATCGGTGTACTGCCAGTTGCTAAACCCAATACGAGATTAGGCTTCTTTCGTATAGCATCACATACCTTCTCAGCAGCAATCGTTGCGATATGATGGTTTGAAGGTTGAATAATTATTTCCATCAGCGACTCTTTTTACACTTCACCAGCAATAATGCTGTCCATATCCTGACTGATCTTATGAACTGTTCCTTCTGGATCATCTTGGTTCACAGGTAATTCTGCAGTCATATAGTCATCATAACCGACATCATTTAATGCTGCCATAACTGCATTCCAGTCAATAGTGCATTCATCAATCAGGTATGTAAATCTATGTTCACCTGCGTTAAAGCCCTTTACATGAACCTTAGATATTCGTGACCCAAGAGATCTAATCCAATGTTGTGGAAATCCGTACGCAACTATATTGCCGACATCAAAATATGCTGACACAGTATCGCTCTCAAATTCATCAATATATCGGGCAAATTCCATTGGGCTCAGTAAGAACTTATTCCAAACGTTCTCAATTGCGATTGTCAGTCCTTTTGCTTCTGCAGTTGGTATTAACCTACGGATCTCCGTCTGTGAACGTTGATACGCATCCTCATAAGTTGTCCGATTGTTCACAACCCCACATACAAGCAGAACAGTATCTGCCCCTATTGCTTCAGCGGTAGCCAAAGACTTTAGCACTGCCTGATGTGAAACTTCACGGACTTCTGGATCCGCATCTGAAAGTGGATGAGACCAATGTTTTCCATTCATTACGCTGCAGAGCTCAATACCATTTTCATCTGCTAATTCTTTTATAGTTGTCCGTTCTTCTACCGTTTGTAACGGTCCGATTTCAACACCATCAAAACCAGCTTTTTTCGCTATGTTGAAACGTGCTTCAGTTGAATCTCCTGGTAGGGATCCGATACATATACCTTTTTTCATCTGTCTCCTCAAAATAAACATGGTTAAGTTAAACTCGACGAATACGATTGTCCGTAAACACCATCAGATTGTTACATGCTATTACATACTAATTCAGATGATATTTTACATCAACCGTGTAATATTGTCAACCAAAACGTAAGATACCCGTAAGATACCTGTAATCTATATCTTGAATTTATGTAGACTTTCAGGTATAATTGAAATGCTTACTTGTTGCATCGGTTTTGTAAGATGCAAAGCGTATAACATAACATAATCCAGATACTGTTTTTCCGTAACCTGAAACCATGAGAGAATCTAAAAAACATCCGATTAATGTCATAGCTCTATGTGGGAGTTTAAGAAAAGGTAGTACAACACATGCAGCATTGACAATTGCTCTGAAAGGTGCCGAAGAGATTGGTGCATCTGTTGAACTGTTGGATCTAAGTGAATACGAACTCATTTTCTATGGCGCAGTTGCCGAGGAATCTCATTATCCGCCTGATGTTATTAAACTAAAACAGAAACTCGCAGAAGCACACGGTGTTCTGTTAGGTTCTCCTGAGTATCACGGTAGTTTTAGTGGTGTAATCAAAAACGCATTAGACCTAATGGGATACGAAGAATTTCAGAATAAGGTTGTAGGTCTAATCGGAGTGTCTGGGGGTAGAATGGGGGCTGGAAATGCACTCTCAATGTTGAGAATAGTCTGTTCGTCCTTACGTGCTTGGGTCGTACCAAATGATGTTTCAATCGCAAGAGCATCTGAAGCATTTGATGAAAATGGATGTCTAAACGATGCCGAATTGGAAATGCGCCTCAGAAAAATCGGCAGACAAGTTGCAGAGTATGCAACGCTTTGCCATTCAGATAAAATGGCAGTTTAAAAGGCAAATCAATAAAATATGAAAAAATTACATAATTGGAATGCATGGATCGGGACAGATGAATCTGGAAAAGGGGATTACTTTGGACCACTTGTCGTGGCTGGTGTATATATCAATAACACCTATATAGATGCGTTTGTGGAAATAGGTATATCTGATGGTAAGAAGATTTCTAATGCTCGTGTAAAGAAACTTGCTAACTGGATGCGGGAACACTATGAAGAAAATATCGTAATGATAAAAAAGATGCCTGAAACCTATAATATCGATTATGATCGTTTTAAATCGCAAGGTAAGAATCTGACTTCTCTACTCACAGGTATGCATGTTGACGTAATACAGAAACTCTCAAAATCAAAAGGTGCAAAACACGCACTTGTGGATAAGTTCAGTTATCATGATATAGTAACGTCTGAATTAGTCCACGATAACATAGAAGTTAAACTTGAGACAAAAGCTGAAAGAGATATTGCTGTTGCTGCTGCATCAATAATTGCCAGAGATATTTTTCTAACAGAAATGGAGGCATTGTCAAAAAAATTCAATTTCGAATTGCCGAGAGGTGCAACCGCAATTGTCAAGGATGCAGCAAGAGGTTTTATCAGACAACATGGAGAATCTGAACTTAGGAATGTAGCAAAACTACACTTTAAAACGACAAAAGAGGTCCTCAATTAATAGTAGCATGCACACTCATGAAGATTAAATAAATAATCAGGTAATTCTACTGATATGACTCATCGTAGAAGTAAGGTTTCGTAGGGGCGGGGTTTCCCCGCCCGCGTATTACCCAATTAATAACTTAATCTTCATCCGAGTGCCGTCTCTTTAAAGGTAGCAGGCAATCTCCGTGTGCCGTCTCTTTAAAAGTAGCAGGCAATCTCCGTGTGCCGTCTCTTTATGCCGTCTCTTTAAAAGTAGTAGTCACACTCCGTGTGCCGTCTCTTTATGCCGTCTCTTTAAAAGTAGTAGTCAATCTCCGAGTGCCGTCTCTTTAAAAGTATATAAGTCTGGACAGAACATTATGCACAAGACAGAAAAAATGTTTGTTATTCATTACGCCGAAGTAGGACTAAAGGGTAAAAACAGAGTCTATTTTGAAAAGAGACTTGCCAGGAACATAAAATTGTCTCTACGAGGGACAGGATATCTTCAGGTAAAAAGATTACACGACAGAATACTTGTACGCCTGCAGTCCCAAACAGATGTGGATGAAATTGCAAAAAGGCTAAGAAAAGTTGTCGGCATTGCACATTTTGAACTTGTTTTATGCACAAAGAAAGACATGACTGCAATCAGAGAAGCTGCATTGAGTTTGACTGAAGGCAGAACGTTCAATACACTTAAAGTTGAAACAAAACGTTCCGATAAGTCTTTTCCTTTAACTTCTCCTGAGATTAGCAGAGATGTTGGCGGATACTTACTTGAAAAAACCGGTACACAGGCAGATATGCACAAACCAGAACGCACATTTTGGATTGATATTTCACATCAGCAAGCATATCTCTATACTGACAAAAATAAGGGAGTAGGTGGACTCCCAGTTGGTGTCAGTGGTAAAGTACTCGTCATGTTATCCGGAGGAATTGACTCTCCTGTTGCAGCATGGCAATTGATCAAGAGAGGAGCTAAAGCTGTATATATTCACTTCTACAGTTATCCCTATACAGATAAAGCATCGTTAGAAAAGGTTATTGAGTTGACACGAATACTGGCAGAGTCGAACTATAAAAGTACCCTGTATCTAATACCGTTTTCTGAACTTCAACAGGTTATTGTGGCAAAAACACCATCCCCTTATCGTGTATTGATCTATAGGAGAATGATGTCACGTATTGCTGAACAGATTGCAGCGATTGAAGAAGCAGAAGCAGTTGTTACAGGTGAAAGCTTAGCGCAAGTTGCATCACAGACACTCTCAAATCTCAGATCAATTGAAGCCGTAGTGGACATTCCCATCTTGCGTCCACTCATTGGTTTTGATAAGGTTGATATAATTGAGAAAGCTGAGCAGATAGGAACTTATGATGTATCAATCTTACCCCATCAAGATTGTTGTTCACTTTTTCTACCAAAACACCCCGCTACACATGCGACCGTGAGGGAATTGGACAACACAGAAAAAGAATTGGATATTGAAACACTCGTAGAAAAGGCGATGATCGGTTTTGAAAAGAGGATTATAGATTTCTCATGATTCCACAAATTGAGGAAAAAACCTTGGAACGTATACTACTTATCCGTCTCAGTTCACTTGGTGATATCGTCCTGACAACACCTGCAATCCGTGCTGTACGTTCACACTATCCTAATGCATACATTGCAATGTTGATAGCACAACAATCTGCTGATGTGCTACTTGAGAATCCACACCTTAATGAGATCATTCAGTTCAACAGGTTAGCAAAAGATAAAGATACTGGTGAGATGTTCCGCATTCTTCGCATTCTACGACAAAAACAATTCAACATAACCTTAGACTTTCAAAGGAAGTTTCGAACTGAACTGCTTATGTATCTGAGTGGTGCTTCTGAACGTGTTGGGAAAGGGAGACTGTGTACAATACGTGTTCCCGATCCAGAAGAGAAACACGCTACTGAACGTTATTTTGATGTATTGCATGCTGCAGGTATTCCTGCAGAAGACAGACAATTAGAGATACATCTATCTGATGCTGAGAGAAATAACGCGAGTGCTGCTTTTGAAAAAGCAGGAATTAAAGAAAAACAATTGAAGGTAGGATTATTCCCAGGCGCAGGATGGAAGTTACGCGAATGGATGCCAGAACGGTTCGCATCAATTGGTGACAAATTGGTACAAGATTACAACGCACAGGTTATTGTGTTCGGGGGACCGAATGAGGTAAAACTTGTTGCAAAAGTGTGTGATCTCATGCAAGAACAGGTAAATCATTTTGCAGGTACACTTAGCATAAGAGAGTTAACAGCATACATTGAGAAATGCAACCTATTCCTGACAAATGACACAGGTCCAATGCATATTGCATCGGCTGTTGGGACACCCACAGTCGCTCTGTTTGGTCCTGGGAATCATATTAGATTCCAACCTCTGGGTGAAATGGATATGACCATCCGCCATGATGTACCTTGTAATCCGTGTAAGCAGTTTACAGACAGATGTAAAGATAATATCTGTATGAAAAAGATCACCGTTGATGAAGTTTGGACAACGATCTGTCGGATACTTGGATAAAATAGAAACACTACAACAAATACCTGAATGGTGAAGGTATTGTTATAATGTTCGCTTTTTTACCCGCATGCTGCTTCAAAAACGCGTAAGTGATTTTCTCCAATAATCTTCTTTATATCTGCTTCAGAATAGCCTCGATCAGATAAACCTTCGGTTATTTTAGGATATTCTGTTGCATCCTTCAAATGTTCTCCTCCCCCATCAAAATCTGAGCCTATTCCGACGTGGTCAATCCCTGCAACATCAATAGCATACTCGATATGGTTTAGGAGCTGTTCAAAAGGTGGTGGCTTCCGCCAACCCCCCTCGGTGAGGAAACCCGTTACAAATGTAATACCTACAACGCCACCATTCGCAGCTAATGCCTTCATCTGTTCATTGGAGAGGTTCCGGGGATGGTTGCATAACGTCTTACAATTGCTATGAGAGGCGATGACAGGTTTATCTGTTACATCAAGCACATCCCAGAAACCCCGCTCGCTAATGTGTGAAACGTCAACTAACATTCCAAGTCTGTTCATTTCAGATACCAGTTGAACGCCGAATTTTGTCAGTCCTCCACCAGTTTCGCCTTCATCATTACCTGTTGATACCCAAGTATTAGGATTATGTGTTAACCCGATTGAGCGAACACCCAACTGATATAGTGAACGCAATATATTGAGACTTCTTTCAACACCCTCACTATTTTCAATTGCCAGTATAGCACCAATTTTGCCTTCTGCTCTTGCGGCATGGATATCTGCTGCCTTAAGAACAGTACGAATTTCGGATGAATTGGCATCAATTTCAGCATCAAACCACCCGAAAGCATCTAAGGCGTAGGAAAGATGATTTTTCCAGGCGCGGGTCACATCTACAGCGAAAAACGCGACATCAATTCCTCCTTCGCGCATTTTCGGTATGTTCAGTTGAATACCGACTTCATCTTTTGCAGTAGATATACAACCCCGCAGATACAGAATAGTGCCAGTGTTTTGATTAGGATTCTTTACATTCTCATCGGCAAGACTTAAATTACCACGTCGAATATGCGCGACAATTGCATCATTATGAGAGTCAATCACAAGTGATTCAGAATGTAAATCGGTTACCCGTGTGGATTGTGACATTGAGTTAGTCCTTTATTATACCATTTCTAAATGAAAATGCCTCTTTACTGTAGCACATTCTGTTAGATTGTGCCGTTCACCGCTTCATTTCTAAAAAGTCGGTAATGAGAGAAAAATTAATTGAAATGGTATTAGTTTGTTGTTAATAATATCTGCTACTTTTTTCTCACAAATTATCGTCTTCAATGAATTGACGTTTTGAAACAATTATAATTAATTTCCGTTAAATAGATACAGTACATAAGGAGATGGAGAAATTGACGATGAACTTTGTTGCAAGAACTGACATCGGCACTCTCAGAAAAAGAAATGAAGATGCGTATTTCTTTAATAATGATAATCTCATGTTTGCAATCGCAGACGGTATGAGTGGACATGCACATGGCGATATTGCAAGTCGTCTCGCTTTGCAAGTATTTGAAGAATGGGTTGCCGAAACACCAGTACCAGCAAGTGATTTGGGACCCATCAATAGACTCAATATTCTGGAAAAACTTGCTATAGAAGCGAACCAACGGGTCTTCAAAATGGGGCAAGATTCTCACCAATACAAAAGAATGGGGACTACGTTAACCGCAGGATTTGTTACACCAAGTTATTTAGCTTATGTACACGTCGGCGACAGCAGATTATATGTACTCCATAATAATATACTGACACAGATCACAACAGACGATTCATTAGTACAGAAATTAATAGAGAAAGGTGAAATTACACCTGAACAAGGACGCATCCATCCGAAAAGAAATATCATTACACAAGCTATCGGATTATCTGAAGACATCATTCTTACGACGGATGTCTCTCCCCTGACAAGAGGGGACATTATACTTGCCTGTACCGATGGACTCCATGATTTAATCATAGATGATACTGAAATGCAATCTGTTTTGATTGACGAAGTTTGCCTTGAAGTAGCAAGCGACCAACTTATTAAAAAAGCACTCTCTTACGGGGGAACGGATAACATCACCGTCATCCTGGCAAGTGTAGACTAATCTACAATAGTTTCACTTGTACCACAGTTGATCAACTGTGGCATAATCTGTTGATACTAATCTGCATTTCCACCATCTGAAGTAACGAGACCCAAAACCAATTCGTTCTCGTCATATTCCTCTTGTTGATCAATTATCTTCACGCCTTCAGTTTCGGGCAAGTCAATTTGCGGTGCTTCTGACCATAGCCGTTCTAAATTGTAATATGAACGCTTCTCATCTAAAAAGATGTGAATGACGAAATCTACATAATCCAATAGAATCCAATCCGATCTTTTGGCACCTTCCTTTTGCCAAGGTCGTTGATCCCACTTTTCTTCAAGTTCTTCTAAGACTGCTTCAGATATACCTTCTACTTGAATATCTGATATACCACTAAAAATAACAAAAAAGTCTGTAAAACAATCTAATTCACGAAGATCAAGTATTACAGGATTCTGAGCGCGATGGTTCACTGCCGCTGTCGCAGCAGCTTTCACGATTTCTAAAGTGTTATCTGTCGTGTTATTTGTCCTCATTGGATAAGACTCCAATACATAAAATTGAATAAAAAAAACTAACTTAAAAATCACATCATTTTACTAAGAATTCGTTGTATGTGTGTATCGTATTTGAATGTATAATCCATCCTTTTTTGAGTAGAAACCCAATCTTATAACATGCTACATCGTGGACTGCTTGATCCAAGTTTCTGACAGCTATTTCTCTGACTCGTTCCGCTTCACTGTATTCACGAGTCGGTTCGGCAAAATCGGCAACATAAATCAATTTCGCTATTAATCCCATTGATGCAGTTCCAGTTGTATGACACCGGATCGCCTCAAGTACTTCCAAATCTGTAACTTCAAATAGATCAATCGCATATTTAACGCCGACGATCGCATGCAACAAAGCAGGCATTTTCTCCTCAATAGGATCAAGTTGTATCTTGTATCGGGATACATGCTGATACAATTCATCATCACACATCCATTTTGCAACATCGTGTAGTAACGCAGCTAAATGTGTCTTCCATACATCAGCGTTGTGACATATAGCCAATCTGACTGCTGTCTCCTGTACAGAATAGATGTGTTCGTAACGTTCCTTATCAAATCTCTCTGTGAGATAAGTCTGAATTTGTAACGATTTTGGATGCTTCCTTAGTTCTGATACTATAGACGAGGATGATTCGGAACTACTGTTTCCTAATAAAATATTGTTTTCTGCCATCTGATATATTTTCTTCTAACCTAACATTTTCATGAAAAACTACAACTTGTGAACTAAGTTTGGAGCAATATCACTACTCAAATTCTGTGCTATCACGCAGTATCTGTACGATATATTCAATACTGATATCTGATGCTGCATCTGGTTCAATTTGTGATGCTGCATCGTCTTGAGATATTGGACAACTTATACGGTATTCTTCATTTAACCACTTACCTAAATCTAAAGATTTACATCTCTTGCTACAAAAAGGAAAGTTAGGGGGTAATGGTCCATCTTTGTTGTATACAAATTCGTAATTTGTGCCACATTGACTACATTTCAGATTCATTTTCTTACCTTTTATGGTAGAATATGGAATTATTTACACAAGCAACAACGGAACGAAAAGCAAATCGCACCTACCGAGGTATGAAGCGTGTAATTATATATTTCATCATAGATCGGTTATTATTTTGATTCACGATAGAGTTTATGCATGTCAATATAAACGGCAACAGGTTCAGGTACGAGATACCGAATAGAATCATTGTTCTGGATGCGTTGACGGATCTCGGTTGATGAAATATCTACACCTGTAACCTGAACGTTGACGACTTTGTCACGTATCTCGACTGGAACAGTATTTAGATTGTAATTTGGACGTGTAGTAGCGATCAAAGTGCACTGCTCAAGAACGTCGTCAAAATCCTTCCAAATCTTATACTCAATTAACGAATCAGCTCCAATAATCCATGCCAGTTCGGTGTTCTTGCCATATTCAGCGCGCAAGGCTTTTATTGTCTGAATTGTATATGAGGGTCCAGCACGGTCTAATTCAATACGTGACACATCAAAAAACGGATTATTCTCGATCGCTAACCTTACCATCTGGTATCTATGTTTCGCAGCAGCAATGTCGGGTTGTATCTTATGAGGTGGTCGAGCGGCTGGAACAAACAATACGTTTTCAAAACCTAAACCCTCTCTCACTTGCTCGGCACTTATTAAATGTGCATAATGAATTGGATTAAAGGTGCCTCCCATTACTGCAATTTTCATTTTTATATAAAACGATTCTTCCTAAAGAATATTCTAAAGATGTAATCTATTCAAAATGATGTGTCTTAAATTTGACACATAAGAACACACATACGCAATTCAGGTTAAGCAACCTATATGTTTAATCATACTAAATATTGTAAATTATTACAACAAAATAATCGTACCTATCATACCTATTTTACCTAAGTCAATTTATTCAGTATGTATTTCTGAACTAAAGAATCCTTGTATATAAAAGGTTTATATGCTATAATAGGTTCTAATTACTGCGTTAATTGTACAATATTCCTTAATCATATTTCTACAAAAAGTTATTTGTGAATTTTAATCTATTGGCTTTATTCTATTGGCACGAATATTGCTAAAATATTATAGTGTAGAGGTCGTTCCATGTCAGTAACGCACATCCCGGTTTTGCGGGAAGAAGTTCTTACATACCTCAATCCAAAATCAGGTGGATTCTACGTTGATGCAACTATCGGATTGGGAGGACACAGTTTATCTGTTTTGCAGAAGTCTTCACCAACAGGTAAACTATTCGGTATCGATCAGGATGCTTCGGCACTTTCCAAATGTCAGAAACGAATGAAAGTCTTCAAAGACAGGTTAAGTCTCATTCAGGGGAATTTTTCAGATCTACAGGATTTGTTAGAAATACAAGGAGTTAGCGAAGTTGATGGTGTCATATTTGACCTCGGTGTTTCCTCATTCCAACTCGACACACCGGAAAGAGGTTTTAGTTTTCAGCATAATGGACCTTTGGATATGAGGATGGATCAGCAGATGCCTATACTCGCTTCAGACATTGTTAACGATAGTACTGCTAAATCTCTCATGAAGATATTTAGGGAATATGGTGAAGAACGTTTTGCGAAATTGATTGCACAACGCATCGTTGAATCCCGTTCAGTAGAACCGATTACAAATACACAACAACTCACACAAATTGTGGAATCTGTTATACCCAGAAAATTCAAAAGCAGAAAAGACAATTCTCAACAAAGGAGAATCCACCCTGCAACACGAGTTTTCCAAGCATTACGCATAGAAGTAAATGATGAACTTAAAAATCTTAAGCGTGGGATAGATGCAGCTGTCTCAGTACTAAAAAAAGATGGATGTCTCTGTATGATTAGTTTTCATTCTCTTGAAGACAGAATTGTAAAGCGGAAATTTCAGTTTTATGCAAAAACTTGTATCTGTTCACCGAAGGCACCGATATGTGTCTGCAACCATCAACAGAAACTAAAAGTAATCACAAGACGACCTATAATGGCAAGTGCAAACGAAATAGATATAAACCCTCGCTCGCGTAGTGCAAAAATGCGTGTGGCTGTAAAAGTCTAACATTATCTAATAGATTTAACATTGTATCTATTCCAGAAATTCTATCGTATAAATTATTTAAATGCAAACATCAAAGACATTCTCAACACAATTTTCAGATAGTAAACCTTGGAAACCTGACAGGACAATGTTAGTCGTATATGTGATTTTTGGTTTATCTCTGTGTGTCTTTGGCGCGAGTATATGGTTTTCATCTTATCCTAAAAATCTATATATACAGCGAAAACCATACTTTGAGGACAAACAGGAGAGAATACAAAACGAAATACAAGCTTTATTGTTAGAAGAAAGTAGTTTGACTGAAGTAGAAAGAATCCGTATAATAAGTAAAGAATTAGGATTTGTTGAATCATCTGATAACTGGATTGAGCTTAAAGATAGATAATTCTGGAAATCACAACTAAAATAAGTGTTTGGTGTATATAGGAACCGGAAAGAAGGACACCTAATATGAAAAGTAATCATTTCCTCTCAATTCGACGACTTGTTGTTACATTAGTCGTTTTGCAATTAGGTTTTCTTGTATTGATTGGGAAATTATTTACGATTCAGATGCCTAATGCAGACGATACGCTGGCATCGCGGAAAGACTGGCGTTCCAATGCAGACCGTGTTGTTAAACGGGGTAAGATTTTGGATAGACACGGTTACGTCTTAAGCATAAGTCAAGACACGATTGCAGTGTGCGCTGATCCAAAAACTTTTAATAGGAAGTCAAACGCTCATACAGTTGCAGCTGAATTAGCACCAATATTAGATACACCAAAACAAGAGTTATTTAAGCAATTAAAAAGACAACGGAATGGTGAATATGTAGAATTCGTCTGGTTAAAGAAGGATATTAAATATGAAAAATTAGATGAAATTAAAGAAATTACCAGAAAGCATAGAGGTTTAAAAGTAGAAATTGAACCGAAAAGGGTCTATCCAAATGATGCCCTGGCATCTCAAGTCATAGGTTATTTAAATGATCTGAGAGAGGGTGAAGGTATTGAATATCAATATGACAACTACCTTCAGAGAGTGCATAAACCAATACACGACAGAAACCGAAAGTTAACATCTATGTCTCTGAGCACACAGAAACTTGGCAACAATGGGTGTAATGTTGTGCTTACGCTTGATCAAGTTATTCAGGATATAGCAGAAAAAGAGATAGCACAAGGTTGTAAAGACTGGAATGCACCTAAAGGTACTGCTATTGTCCTGGCTGTAGATACTTCTGAGATTCTGGCGATGGCAAGTTATCCCAATTATGATGTTAACGACCAGACAAACGCAAATGAAGAAGCGAAACGGAATCTGGGTATCTGGTATCTGTTTGAACCCGGTTCCATCTTTAAGATTATCGCTACCTCTGCTGTACTGAATGAAAAGATTATGACTCCAGAGTCTACTGTATTTTGTGAACACGGTAGATATCGCCTTGCTAACCGCAGAGTGATTAAGGATGTATCATCAAAAGGATGGTTATCACTTACCAATGTAGTCCAAAAATCCAGTAACATCGGTATGATTAAGATTGTACAACAGTTAGGTCCCAATTTATTACAGACGTATGTAGATGATTTCGGGTTCGGGGCAAAAACGGGTGTTGATCTTCCTTATGAAAAAAGTGGAAGCCTTTATGCTTTACGACATTGGGATATAAATTCACTCGGTTCTGTACCCTTTGGTCAAGGGATCTCAGTGACCCCTCTCCAAATGGTAAATGCATTAGCGGCTATCGCAAATGGTGGCACACTACATCAACCCTACATAACGAAAGAGATACGCGATGCACACGGAAACCTCGTCAAAAAGAACCATCCAATCCCACTCAGAAGGGTCTTGCAACCGTTCACTGCCAGACAAATGACTGAAATTCTTATTGGAGTCGTTGAGCAAGGAAGCGGCACAAGAGCAAAAATAGAAGGAATTAAAGTTGCTGGTAAGACGGGTACCGCACAGAAAGCTGAAAAAGGGAAGGGGTATGCTGCTGGTAAAGAGGTTATGTCCTTTATGGGGTTCCTGCCTGCAGATGATCCAAAGATCGCTATCATCGTTACATTGGATGAACCCAAAGGGGCAAGATTTAGTGGAACAATCGCTGGTCCAGTTTTCAAACGTATTGCTGAACAAACGCTTAAACATACAAAACAGACCGGCTTCTTTGATAATAGACATAAACCTCAAAAAGTAACACCAAGGAATGTTGTTGATGCTAAAACGAACCCTACAAAAAAAAATACAACATACTCTACGAAAACAGGTAAAGAAACCAAAAACCGTTCAAATGATCAAACTCGTTCACTAATAAGGGAAACTGATACTAATTCTGAAAATGTAATTGTGCAGACTGGAGTTGGTCTATGAAACTCCAGAAACTTCTGGATGGTATCAATGTAACCCATATCACAGGAGATAGAAACCCAATTATCCAAGGTGTTGTCAGTGACCACCGAAAAGTGAAACCAGGATATGCATTTGTCTGTTATAAAGGATTGAATGTTGATGGACATGACTTTATTGCAGGTGCAATACAAAACGGTGCTACAGCAATCGTCTCAGAAAAAATTATCCCTGATTTATCTGAAAATATCTCTGTTGTTGTAACATCCAATGGAAGAAAAGCACAAGCAGTTTGTGCAGCAAATTGGCATGGAAATCCAGCGAAAAGGTTGAACTTAACTGGTATCACAGGAACAAATGGCAAAACGTCAACAGCACATTTAACAGACGGGATTCTGAAAGAACAAGGTCTAAAGACTGCTGTTTTAGGTACTATTGGACACTCTTTTGACCTGCAGAATGCCGTTGACGGCAATGTTAAAAGTGTAAAGATACCAGCAATACTGACAACACCTGATCCTTTTGAATTGCATGCAATTTTTAAACAGTTAGTAGATTCTGACGTTGAAAATGTTATAATGGAAACATCTTCTCAAGGATTGGCACAACATAGATTATATGGGTTGACTTTTGACACTGCAGTCTTTACAAACCTGACACAGGACCACATGGACTATCATGAGAATATGGAGAATTACTTCTCCGCAAAGTTGATGCTTTTTAAGCAGTTAAGTCCTAAAGGTCTGGCTATATTGAACTTCGATTCTCATGTTACGCCAAAGATTGCAGAACACATTCCTGACATCAATGTCCTAACCTATGGACTAACAGATGAAGCAGATCTGGTTGCACAAGATGTAGAAATTACTTTGAAGCATCTTGCCTTCACCGCATACAATAAAAGTAACATCAAGAATGAACATCACCAACACTTGACGAAAATTAAAGCTACAATACAGTTATTGGGAACATATAATGTTTATAATGCACTCGCCGCAATTGGGGTCGGATTAAACTATAACTGTAGTATTGATGCTATACAGAAGGGACTTTTTTCTACGGTTGTTCCTGGACGTTTTGAAAATGTCCGCTCTAATGACATCTATAGCAAAGATTTTGCAGTAATTGTTGATTATGCACATACACCAGATGGATTAGAAAATGTTCTTACGGCTGCACGAGATATCTCAGAAGGTAGACTTATCTCTGTATTCGGATGTGGTGGTGATCGAGATAGAAGCAAACGACCAAAAATGGGCAAAATCTCTACTCAGATCGCTGATTACAGTGTAATCACTTCAGACAATCCACGAACTGAAGACCCAGATGTAATTATATCTGATATTATCTCTGGTCTAACAAATGAGGCAGATTATGTCTGTGTTCCAGATCGAAAAGCAGCCATACAACATGCAATAATGGATGCTAATGCTGGGGATGTGGTAGTTATTGCAGGAAAAGGACATGAGGATTATCAAGAAATACATGGAAAGAGACATCCATTTGATGATAGAGTAATTGCATCAAAGGTCTTGCAACAATTAGCAATTGATTCGCATGAATAAGTTGGAAATCAATATATAACAGTATCAATGAAACTGTTTATTAACAACACTATCCCTGTTTTATCCTTCTAATGTTTTTTCAATTCCTAATTAAACTGGACAGAACACTAAGGTAGTTTCTCCAATTTGAGATGTTTATAGAAATAGACGATTTAAAAGTTGCATATCAAGTTTACGGTACAGGTGAATCTGTTGTCCTGCTGCACGGATGGGGTGGAGAAGCAAATAGTTTCAAACCCGTAATTGATCGGATGTCAAGATTCTATAAAGTATTCGCTCTTGATCTCCCCGGCTTCGGTTTAAGTGAGATGCCATCTGTCGCATGGGATGCAACAGATTATGCAACATTTCTATCCGGTTTTTTTGAAAAACTGAAAATTGGAAAAGCACACTTAATTGGTCATTCCTACGGCGGTAGGATTTCAATAGTAATGGCTGCACATCAACCGCATTTAGTAGATAAACTAATATTGGTTGACAGTGCAGGAATCATACCACCAAGATCGTTAATGTACTACATCCGCATCGGTATTGCAAAATGTGGTAAACTCATTCGTCAGTGTGGTTCTGTAGGGAAGAGGCTTGCTGACGCATTATCCAAGTTGGTCGGCTCAAAGGACTATAGAGAAGCAGGACCTATGCAAGCAACTTTAGTCAAGTCTGTGAATCAAGATCTACGTCCACTATTACCAAAAATACAAGCTGCTACACTGTTGATTTGGGGTGAGAATGATAATGACACACCTATTGCTTCAGGTAAAATCATGTCAAGTGAAATACCGAACTCAGAATTAGTCATCCTTAAGGATGCAGGACACTTTTCGTATCTTGACCAATTCCCACAGTTCTGTCAAATTGTAGGTAATTTCTTAGCATGAACAGTTGACATTCATGACAAGTCTTGTCGGAGAAAGTATCAGACTGAACATCAGAAACTGTTTTCTGCCGTTAGTTTAGGTGCATTTCTTTTTACATGCAATGAAGTAGTTTGCTGATCTGTTTATTGAAGCACTACATTCATTGCTGTTTTGTTAATATGGACAATATAAAAATGCTGGATGACATACTTTTTTATCTCTTAATTCTTCTATGTTACATCAGAGTTGTGATGAGAACGACAGAGGGTTTGCATATTCTGCAACTTGATGGATATAAACCGATCCGTTATATGAGATGGGTTGTCTTGCACCCAAGAAGGTGTTTTGAAGTCTATGAGGTAATAGTCGTTGTCATAACACTGACAGTTATATCAGTTTTTGAAGTTAATCAACCCGCATGGCTATTTGCAGCTCTATGTGTATGCTGGATTGCTTTTCAAATCTATAGGATTTTATGGCGGAAAAAGGAGGAAGCGAAAAAGCCTCTTGTATACACAGCGCGAGCAAAAAGACTGTTTAGCATCACAATAACATGCCAAGCATTCTTTGCTGTTCTAATTGCCCTAACGTTTTCTGATTTCCAATGGCGCTTAGGTGCTTTTCTTTTCTGTGAGCTTACAGTACCTGTTCTCGTCATCTGTAGCAACCTGATTTTACCTTTAGAATTCACAATTAACAGTGCTTACTTACGGGATGCAAAGAAACGTATTAGAAATCTAAAACCAAAGATTATCGGGATTACAGGTAGCTATGGTAAAACCAGTACGAAATACATTCTAAACCAGATACTTTCAAAAAAATACAATGTTCTGATGACACCCAACAGTTTCAATACACCAATGGGGATATGCAAGGTCATCAGAGGAGAACTGACTTCTGAGCACGAGTTTTTTATTGTTGAGATGGGAGCATACAGACGTGGCGACATTAAAGAGTTGTGTAAACTTGCGCCACCTGACATTGGCATTCTCACCGCAGTGGGTCCCCAACACTTAGAACGATTTAAGAGTTTAGAAAATACTGCAAAAGCAAAGTACGAATTAATAGAAGCACTGCATTCAGATGGACTCGCCGTGATAAATAACGATAATGAGATTTGTGCAGCGTTAGCTGACAAAACAGAAAGTGTCACTGTGAATCGATACAGTGTAATTCCATACAGTGTGAAGGCAAAGGAAAATAATGACACGATTGACATAAGAGCATCTGATATTAAACATAGTCAGAACGGATTGTCATTTACTGTATCTGCAGCTGATGTTGGAACTGTAGAAATTACGACGCGTCTACTTGGTAAACACAATGTATCAAATATACTGGCAGCTATTGCAGTCTCTATATATTGTGGGATGACTTTAGAGGATATCCAAGCAGCAATAAGAGTATTACAACCTGTACCACATCGGTTAGAGCTAAAACCTGCTGACACAGGTGTCATTGTAATTGATGATAGTTTTAATTCCAATCCTGAAGGTGCAAAAGCTGCGCTTGAAGTGTTGACAGATTTTGTCAATCACAATGATAACAAAAAAGTACTGGTTACCCCAGGAATGGTGGAACTGGGTGAGCGGGAATATGATGAGAATAAAAAATTGGGTACACACGCTGCGAAGGTCTGTGATCTTGTTATCCTTGTCGGTGATGAAACAACAGGTCCCATATTAGACGGTCTTAAGCATGAGAACTATCCTGAGCATCAAATCCATAAAGTAAAAAACCTTGCAGAAGTCCAACTTCAGCTAGCTAAAAACTTGAAAGCTGGTGATGTTGTTCTTTTTGAGAATGATCTACCAGACAATTATAACTAAACGATAAATAAAACTAAAACAGAAGGATTCTTAACATGAACGTTGCACTCATCTTCGGTGGACGATCACCTGAGCATGAAGTATCCATCGTAACAGCCCATCAGGTAAACGCTGCTTTGACAGAATCATATAACGTTATACCGATATATATCACAAAAAATGGCGTGTGGTTGACGGGTGAGAAACTGAATATGCTCAACACATTCACTGATGGAAACTTACCTAACGTATCAGATTACGATACAGTGAGTGTGGATTTTAGCGCAAACACAAAATTTAATATCTCACCTAAACCTCGCAGTCTCTTTAGTAGAAAAAAGGAACTTGAAATTGATGTTGTTTTTCCAGCTATCCATGGCGTTCACGGTGAAGATGGTACGCTTCAAGGTATGCTGGAATTGATTGATATTCCCTATGTAGGAGCTAACGTGGTCGGCTCAAGTGTTGGTATGGATAAGACAATGATGAAAGCTGTCTTGAGCGCAAATGAACTTCCGATACTCCCTTATGTACCATTTACAAAAAGTGAATGGGAAAAATCAAGTACTGACATCCTTAATGTAATTGAAGATAAAATATCATATCCGGTATTTGTAAAACCAGCAATCAGCGGTTCAAGCATAGGTGTTAGTCTCGCAAATGATCAAACAGAGCTACAGGATGCCATTGAACTCGCATGTAGGTATTGTAGACGCATACTCGTAGAACAGGCGTTAGTAGGTGGATATGAGATAAATTGTGCAGTGATGGGAACACATTCACCTAAACCATCTGTCTGTGAACAACCGATATCAAGTACAGATTTCCTAAGTTTTGATGATAAGTATATACACCAAGATGAAGAAACTGAATCTGATTCAGATATGGCTACAGGTATGGCTGGGGCAGAACGAAAAATACCTGCACCAATTTCAGATGCATTGACGTTACATATTCAGAACCTCGCGACATTGACGTTTCAAGTATTAGATTGTTCTGGAATCGCAAGGATCGATTTCTTAGTGAGTCATGATGATCAGGTATATGTGAATGAAATAAACACTATCCCTGGGTCTTTCAGTTTCTATTTATGGGAGCCAGTTGGGGTTTCATTTCCTGAATTAGTAACAGGTTTAGTTGAACTTGCATTGGAAACACACAAAGAAAAGAATAGACTGATTTATTCCCATTCAACGAACCTATTGAACCAAGCAGGAGCAAGGTTTACAAAATTGGAGAACGGCTCAGAAGATGATGAATCTAACTAAGCACGCTTTCAAAATGATAGTCAAAAATTACAGACAGAATAGACAGTTGGATATGACTGCTTCTGTTGACTCACAAATAGTTTTCAACGGAATAATGTAGACCTGATAGGTTAAAAGACAACAGATAATGTTTTATCATCTCTTTTTTGAAAATCTTGTTGACATTTTTGAACCATTTAGTGTATTTAGTGCGATCACTTTCCGCGCTGTGTATGCAACAGCCACTGCGTTTGCAATATCGCTTGTGTTAGGTCCCTTCATGATAAAAAAGTTAAAACAATTGCATATCGGGGAACATATTCAGGAGGAAGTAGAAAAAGCACAACAACATAATGAAAATCTAAGCAAAGCTGGTACACCTACGATGGGTGGTATTCTGATCATTGTGGCGATACTTGTATCCATACTTTTCTGGGCAAGACTGGATCAACCTTTCATCTACCTCATGATCTTTACGACTGTCTGGTTTGGCGGGATCGGGTTTTTGGATGATTTTCGCAAAATCAGTAAAAAACAGTCGCTCGGACTCCGGGGTTGGCAGAAGATACTATTACAAACGATCGGTGCACTGGCAATTGCTGTTTTTCTGTATTTTTGGGGACCCACTGAAGGAAATAATGAAGCGACTCGCACGGCACTAAATCTGCCGTTTCTAAAGACTTTTCATCCCAGTTTGGGATTGTTATATATACCATTTGCAGCTTTCATCATAGTTGGTACATCCAATGCTGTAAATCTGACAGATGGAATGGATGGTTTAGCAATCGGCTGTACGCTATTTGTTGCAGGAACAATTGCTGCATTAGGTTATCTCGTAAGTCATATAGAAATTGCTAAGTATCTGAGTCTATTCCATCTTCCTGTAGGGGGTGAAGTTACTACCATCTTCTGTGCAACCTTAGCTGGGGCAGGTCTCGGTTTTCTATGGTACAACGGACACCCCGCACAACTGTTTATGGGAGATACAGGATCACTCCCACTCGGTGCTACACTCGGGACTTCTGCATTGTTGATCAAGCATGAATTTCTTCTCATAATTGTCGGCGGAATTTTCGTAGCAGAAGCCTTGTCTGTTATCATACAGGTGTTATCCTATAGAACAACTGGGAAACGGGTGATCAAAATGTCACCATTGCACTATCATTTCCTCTTATCTGGTTGGAAGGAATCTAAAGTCGTCATCCGATTCTGGATTGTTGCTCTAATATTGATGTTGATCGCATTAAGTACATTGAGATTAGGATAGGTTTGAAATCCTTCACACTTATGACATTTGTCATCATCTAACATGTATCTTCAGGTGAGGTGATGTTTGAAGCATTCTGAATTAAAAAACTTTGCAGGTAAATATGTCACCGTTTTTGGAGCAAATCGAAGTGGTATCGCAATTTCAGCGTTACTCCATGAACTCGGTGCAAGAATACTTCTCACAGATACGCGCGATGCAGACCAGTTGTCAAATGAGTCAAATGATATTCTACAATTAGAGAGTAAGTCCTTACAATTCTGTCTCGGAGGCCACCACGAAACGTGTATAGATAACGCAGAATTAATTGTCGTATCCCCTGGAGTGCCATTAGATATACCAATATTATTAAAAGCACAAAGAAAAAATATACCAATAGTAGGTGAATTAGAGGTCTCTGCTGCACTGTGTCAAGCACCCATCGTAGCAATTACTGGCACTAAAGGAAAGTCAACAACAACCCTTTTAAC
Source organism: Candidatus Poribacteria bacterium (assembly GCA_965205065.1). GTDB lineage: Bacteria > Poribacteria > WGA-4E > WGA-4E > WGA-3G > MSPOR6. The sequence goes on from CBDBFT010000001.1 coordinate 3,580,904, forward strand.
GGCTGCAATATTGGATTCAAGTAATATCTATAGAAACGTCCTCGCTGTAGGGAACATCGGAATACCATTAGCAAGTAACGTCTCAACATTGAAGCAATCAGATATCGCAGTAGTTGAAACAAGCAGTTTCCAATTAGAAAGTACGCACTATTTTCATCCATATATTAGCGTAGTGCTAAACATTGAACGTGACCATCTTGATAGACATAGAACAATGGATGCATACATCGCTGCGAAACTGAAAATATGTCAAAACCAGACTGATTCAGATTGGATAGTCCTTAACGCTGCTGATAATACAGTGATGACATTAGCACATAAAACTGCAGCAAGGAAGGCACTCTTTATTGATAAACATAAAGATCTAAATAAACTGATGAGAAAATACAACACTGATGTAATAGCAGGACTGCAAACAGAAAAGAAAAACAATTATATATTTGTCAGGAATGGAAACCAAGAACACATAATATGTAATATCAATGAATTGCCATTGGTTGGATCACATAATGTTAGGAATGTGCTTGCAGCTGTAGTTGTTAGTTCAATACTGCATGTTCCACCTGAAAGGATACGTCAAGGCTTAGTCAGTTTTGATCGCAGACATGACGCACTGGCACATGCTTTCGAACAAGTCACTACTATCAACGGTGTAGATTACATAAACGATTCCAAAGCAACAAACGTCATAGCAACATACGCAGCACTTGAATCTATAGATAGTAAAACAAGCAACAAGCAAGTAGAGAAGAGAGTCATTCTGATCATCGGAGGTTACGATAAAGGTAATGACTATAGCTCTCTCATTGAACCTATAGAAAAGAAGGTAAAAAGGTTAATACTACTCGGCGAATATACACAGAATCTACAACATGTATTTACTGAAGGCATAGAAATGTCACACGCTTCAACTATGGATCAAGCTGTAGACTATGCTTATGCACATGCTTCACCAGGGGATATCGTTTTGTTATCACCTGCAAACGCAAGTTTTGATATGTATCAAAACTATAAAGAACGTGGCGAAGCTTATGTCTGTAAAGTAAATTCACTCAAGGCAAAAAAGTAAACAAGAACTTTAACGATTCTTCCAAATTCTACTATAAAACAGCATCAGGTAACCCATGCAGAATCAGAACACACTCAATTACGCAAATCCTAACATAACTAAAGCAAAGAGAGAACGATCTGTCAGCACCAGTACAGGAAGAGTTGATACGGGTCTGCTTGCAGTAACACTCTGCTTAGTTGGCATTGGTATCATAATGGTCTATAGTGCTGGGCACGTACTATCTGCACAACTGTATGGAAACAACTATCGATATCTCCAAATTCAAGCAATTGCCTGCTTAATTGGATTAATTGGTATGGGTATTGCTTCATACGTTCCATATAAGTTATATGAGAAACATAGTACAAAGTTGTTGTTTATGGGATTTGGTTTATTAATACTCGTTTTCACACCTATAGGTAGGAGCGTGAGTGCTTCAGATGGGAGTGAATTCACAAGATGGATTGCTATTGGTCCGATACGATTTCAACCTGTAGAGTTTGCCAAAATTGCATTGATTATACATACTGCACACTTCTTAGCACACAAACCTGAACGTATAAAAAAATTGTTCAACGGAGTTATGCCTAATGTCCTTATCATCGGTTTCATGTTTGGTTTGGTTGTGATGCAACCTGATTTTGGATCAGCAGCACTATTAGCTGCGACTGCTGGATGTCTACTTTTCATCGGTGGTATTAGGATTTTTCACACCTTACTTCTGCTTGGAGGCGGCGCAGCACTGTTCACCGGATACATTATCAGCGATGACTATAGAATGAGACGAATTACACAATACTGGGAAACATTGCAATCACCAGATGCAGTCAGTTATCAGTTGGAACGTTCACTTAACGCACTCAGATGGGGTGGTATTTCAGGAGTCAATCTCGATAACAGTTCAGCAAAAATAAACTACTTACCATACCATCACACAGATTTTATCTTTTCTATTGTCGGTGAAGAATTCGGTTTCATCGGTGCTACTATTATTATAATTATATTCATGATTTTTGTCTGGCGCGGTATATCCATTGCCAGAAGAACTGAAAACCGATTCGGTGCTTTATTTGCTACCGGCCTGACAATTATTATCGGATTACAAGCGTTTATCAACATCGGTGTTGTTACAGGTTTATTACCAACTAAAGGAATCACACTTCCATTCATCAGCTACGGTGGTTCATCACTCGTAATAAGCCTTGTGAGTGTCGGTATTTTACTAAACATCTCGCGTGGTACGTTACGTTCATCACCTAAAACACTTAAACCATAAACTCAGCATTTAAAGAAGTGGAAAATAGAAAAAAACATCAATCTCAAGATGAAAGTACATCAGAAGAAAACAGAGAGGAAAAGAATAGGATACGGATCGTCCTCGCTGGGGGCGGAACTGGCGGACACATATATCCTGCTATCGGTATAGCACAAGCACTCCACAGGATTGATACACATATAGATATCGTCTTTATCGGTGGTGGAGATCGCATAGAAGCATCAGTCGTTCCACAGCAAGGATTTCGCTTTTTACCTATATCTGTTGAAGGATTTCCTCGAAGGGTGACTTGGAAATGGTTTCCCGTTATCTTTAAAGTTTTTCAGGGTCTTCTGAAATCATTTAAGTATCTAAGGGAGTTACAACCAGATGTCGTAATTGGTACGGGAGGGTATGTATCAGGACCGGTTCTCTATGCAGCATCACTTCTCGGCATTCCAATTGCCATACAAGAACAGAATGCAACACCTGGTCTGACAAATAGAATTCTTGCACGTCGTGCTAAAGCTGCATTTCTTGCACTCCCACAGGAAACACAACGTTTTCCGAATCACATTGTGCAGGTGACAGGAAACCCGATAAGACCTAACATAACCAATTTTCCGCGTAGGAAAGAAACTTATGAAGAATATGGACTTTCTGAAACAAAAAAGACAGTTTTTGTCATGGGAGGTAGCCAAGGATCACAAGCTGTTAATAAAGTTATGATTGATGCTTGTCCTCTAATTGCTCAGTTAATCAGAAGGGATAATACTCAGGAAAACACAAACGGGACTCAATATAAGTCAAACGGAGATTCTATCAATATTCAGATCGTTCATCAAACAGGAAAAAGAGATATTGATATAGTAAGAGAATCATATCAAAAACATGCGATCCCTTGTCTTGTTCAACCCTTTTTTGATCCTATAGAAGAGGTCTATAGTATCGCTGATCTAATGATCTGTCGCGCAGGCGGTATGACAGTGTCCGAAGTAACCGCCTGTGGCATACCTGCTATTTTCATACCATTACCTGCAGCAGTAGGAAATGACCAAGTTCAGAATGCTAAGACAGTAGCTGATGTTCGCGCAGCAGTTGTGATTAGACAGGAAAATATAACACCAGAAAAACTCGTGAAACAACTAATTCGTATTTTAACTGATGATGACCTATATAAAGAAATGAAGTTTAGCAGCAGCAACTTAGGTAAACCCTTCGCAAGTGATACAATTGCTGAGTCAATCTATCGGTTAGCAGCTGAAGATATGACATGAATTGCATTAACTGTTATTTACAAGTTGTCCCAAACTATAGGTGTAACTTTATTACATATAGTGGATTTTACAATTAACTTTACATCTGAGTTGTAGGAGGGAACTCCGATTCCCGACTATTAGGGGTTGCGTCTCGATTCGGAGATCGCTCCTACAGATATATGTAAACTTATTTACATATAGTGGATTTTACAATTAACTTTACATCTGAGTTGTAGGAGGGAACTCCGATTCCCGACTATTAGGGGTTGCGTCTCGATTCGGAGATCGCTCCTACAGATATATGTAAACTTATTTACATAATTTACTATAAAAGAAGATGTTTTGAAAGTCATTAACATCAATCTATGAGTTCTTCAGTCCCGTAGGGACGATATGTTTATAGAAAAACGACTATTGCACGCTTCAGTCCCGTAGGGACGATATGTTTATAGAAAAACGATTATTGCACGCTTCAGTCCCGTAGGGACGATATGTTTATAGAAAAACGATTATTGCACGCTTCAGTCCCGTAGGGACGATATGTTTATAGAAAAACGATTATTGCACTCTTTAGTCCCGTAGGGACGATATGTTTATAGTCCAAGTAAGTTTTAATGGAGTATTGCATTGTTTGGCAAAACACAGAATATACATCTTATAGGAATAGGGGGAGCGGGTTTAAGTGGTATCGCAGAGGTACTGCTTGGACTGGATTTTAATGTTTCTGGTTCAGACATAAAAAGATCGGCTGCAACTGAACACCTTAAGTCCATTGGTGCAAAAATATGGTACGGTCATGCATCAACTCAAGTAAATGGGGCAGATGTCGTCGTCATGTCGCCGGCAATCCCATCTGATAATGCTGAATTACAAGCAGCTATGCAAGCCAATATTCCGATTATTCGTGGGGCAGAGATGCTCAACGAAATTACAAGGATGCGGAGAAGTATTGCAGTTAGTGGTACACATGGAAAAACGACTACAACCGCCTTAACTGCTGCCGTCCTATCTTCTTTAGATCCTACTGTCGTCGTTGGCGGCAAGTTAGTAAATGGAAGCAATGCAAGAAGCGGCCATGGTGATGTGATGGTCATTGAAGCTGATGAAGCTTACGGGTCATTTGATATGATATATCCTACCATTGCTGTTGTCACCTCTGTTGATGCTGACCATCTGGATTATTACGACGACATTGAAGAAATCGGAGATGCATTCCTATCCTTCATTAATCGAGTACCCTTCTACGGATCCTCTGTGTTATGTCTGGATCAGCAGAACATTAAAAAGCTTATACCGAAAGTAGAAAAGAAATATGTAACCTACGGATTAGAAACTCAGGCTGATCTCACGGCAGATGACATCCAGATTGATGAAGCTTCATCACGATTTAGTGTACGCAAACTGGATGAAAAATTAGGAGATGTCAATCTGAAATTGCCCGGTAGACATAACATATCTAATTCACTCGCAGCAATCTCCGTTGGACTTGAATTAGAGATTCCGTTTGAGAAAATCCAGCATGCGCTCAGTTCCTTTGAAGGTGTTCATAGACGTTTTGAAGTATTAGGAACAGTTGATAACATTCTGGTTGTTGATGATTATGCACATAATCCCGCCAAACTGATGGCAGCACTGCAAGGCGCGAGAGAGGGATACAAGCGAAGGATTGTCGCGGTTTTTCAACCACATCGCTATGCAAGAGTGCGAGACCTGACACATGAATTCTGCCATTCATTTGATCACGCAGACATACTGATCGTTACATCAATCTATGGAGCAGGAGAAGAACCAATTGAAAATGTTACGGGTGAAAAATTAGCAAAAGCAATTAAAGACCATGGACATACACATGTCATATATGAAGCTGATATGGATTTAGTTCCCCATAAATTAATGCAAATCACTAAACCAAATGATTTAGTGATTACGCTCGGTGCTGGAGATATCTATAATGTTGGTCACGATTTTATAAAAATGCGAAATTCTAACACGAGCCAATAAGATGTTTAAGTTAAGAAAAAGTCATCAAAAAAAAGATGGTCCTTCTCATCGTATTTTCAACCCTCGTAGAATTCGTACGCCAAGATATCGTGCTCGAAGAACTATAATTCTGGGTATTATTGTCATAACCTTGCTCTTTATTGGTAAGATCATTCTCAGTTTTTTTAATTTTGAGCGAGTTTCATTTGCACTTTTCGGTAATATGCATTATACTGAAGGACAGATATATGATGTATTAGGTGAGAACTTAGATAATATAGTCACTGATTCAGAGGCTGAAACTGCCAGATACCTAAAGGATAATCTAAGCTATATAAAGGATGTAAACGTTACAAAGAATTTAGTTAAACGACAACTTACAATTCAAGTGACAGAACGTAAAGTATTGGCATACTTAAATCTACGCCTGGTTGATGATCCAACGACTGACTATGCACCTTCAAGCAACAAGAAACAGAAGAAAGAATACTTCTACTTGATTGACCAAGAGGGGTATATATTAGAATCTATAAAACCGGAACATTGTGACAAATTGACAAAAATAACAGATGTAGGTGAACACATACCTAAAATCGGTAAACAGGTTAAATCCCCGACAACACAACTTGGTATTCAAGTCTTAAAGCATGTTAGATCACGCAAACCGGATATTGCTAAAGACCTACTGTGTATTGAGGCACGGGATGCAAAAAAAATCCTAATTCAGATAAGAAGTTTACCCATTCAGGTGTGGATCGCTGCAGACATGGTAGAAGCTGGATTCCATAATCTAAGCTTATTTATCAATCAACAAGCATTGTCTACGTTACAGAATCAGGGACTATTCCCTGTAGAAAATAAAAAAAGTCACCGGGATACTGGTTCAAAACAGAAACCCTCACTATCAAAATACACATACTTAGATGCACGGTATAAAGACATATTATATTTAGGAGGAGCCAACAAATAGATGGCAAAAGGAACGATTATCACTGGGTTGGACATCGGTTCAAGCAAAATCTCGGTTGTGGTCTGCCACACCTTACCGGGATTAGATGGACAGATGGAAATCATCGGTGTAGGTGAGGCTGAATCAAAGGGACTACGTAGAGGAGTTGTGGTAGATATTAATCTAACATCTGAAGCAATTCGTGAGGCAATTTCAGAGGCTGAACTTATGGCTGGTGTTAACGTTGAGTCTGTCTGTCTCGGAATTTCAGGCGACCATGTTCATGGACAGTCATCACCCGGTGTCATCACAGTTAAGAACACCGCTCAAATCACAAGAGAGGATGTAGAGAGAGCAGTACAGTCTGCACGCACAATCGCAGCAATACCTGACGGGCAAGATATTATACATGTGATTGAACAAAACTTTGTAATTGATATGAATAATCGGATAAAAGAACCCATAAATATGTCTGGATCCCGATTAGAGGCAAACGCATATATCATCACAAGTAGCACAAGTGCCATACAGAGCCTGTTGAACAGTGTTGAACATGCCGACATAACAAGTGTGGATACATTAGTAGTTACACCTGTCGCATCAGCAAAAGCAGTACTTCAGAGAGATGAACGGGAAGTTGGTATCGCACTCGCTGATATCGGTGACCAAACAACCGAGATCATAGTCTATAAAGAGGATGCAATAGAACACGTTGTCGTCTTTCCCGTTGGCGGACAACATGTTACAAATGACATCGCACAATACTTAAAAGTAACACTACCCATGGCTGAAGAGTTAAAACTAAACCGAGGATGTGCTTGGACAGAATGGGTTCGTGATGACGATACACATCCGATACCGATCAATACAGGTGCTGCACCTCCAAAATTTATCAACAGATATGATTTAGCACAAATTATTGAATATCGTATGGTACAGATATTGGAAGAAATTCAGAGTGAATTGGGTAATGTTCAGCTACCCGGTGGACTTGTGCTAACAGGCGGAACAGCCTTAATGGAAGGTTTAGCAGAACTCGCTGAACAGGTGTTACAACTCCGTGTTCAGATCGGATACCCAAAACCTTTAAAAGGACTAACAGATCGTGTCAACTATCCAATGTATGCATCAAGCATCGGTTTAGCAATGTATGGAGAAGCATTGAGGAGAGAACAGAAACAAGCACAAGCGATGAGCCGAGGTTCAGGGGCAATTGGAGGTCTCTTTCGCAAAATAAAGGAATGGTTTGGATATTGATTCATGCAGATGATTCGTAGATATTATCTGAAGCAACGACGACAATAAGGACACTGTATTGAAAAATACATCCTATTCCAGTCATGACATCTTTATTGCTATTGATTTAATTTTGATTAATCTGTATAATATAGATAGAATGAACAACAGAACATTGAATCTATCAATTATATACTTCTGTCGTATACAATAGCGCGCTGAACTCAAGGTTATGATGTGTTTAAAAAACGTAGTATATATGAAGATTAAATAAATAATCAGGTAATTCTACTGATATGACTCATCGTAGGAGTAAGGTTTCGTAGGGGCGGGGTTTCCCCGCCCGCGTATTACTAAATTTACTGAATTTGATACTTCCTGAAGAAATGCTTATGAAAAGGAGGATTTAGGTTACCGTTGGTGTCGCTACTACCCTATAGAGAATTATCCATATAATCACTGCAGTAATGACTGTTAGTATGTGTTTTCCAAAGGTGACTAAAACTAATATGCTTGAATTTGAACAAGAACAATTTGAAAATACGAGCGCAAAAATAAAGGTAATCGGGGTTGGCGGTGCCGGGGGAAATGCTGTCAGAAGAATGATAGATGCAGCCCTCATGGGGATTGAGTTCTATGCTGTCAATACTGACTCACAGGCACTCAAATCTTGTCATGGCGCGACACCAGTCCAGATAGGGATGAATACTACGAAGGGTTTAGGAGCTGGCGCGAATCCAGAGATTGGAAGAAAAGCTGCCGATGAAGACAGAGAATGCCTGCAAGATATCGTTGATTCTGCAAACATGGTTTTTGTAGCAGCAGGAATGGGGGGAGGAACAGGTACTGGGGCAGCACCCATTATAGCAAGTCTCGCAAAAGAAACTGGAGCATTAACTATCGCCGTCGTTACAAGACCCTTCAACTTTGAAGGAAGACAACGCGCAGAAAAGGCTGAAATGGGACTGCAAGAACTTAGAAACAGTGCTGATTCTGTCATCGTCGTGCCAAATCAACGACTGATTGATGAATTCGATAGAAAACTTCCAATACATGAAGCCTTCAAAGAGGGAGATAGAATACTCCTGCACGGAGTACAAAGTATCTCTGATATTATTCGTGAAACCGGTGAGATTAACGTTGACTTTGCAGATGTAGAAACTGTCATGCGAGATGCTGGTACTGCCTTAATGGGTATGGGAAAAGCATCCGGAGACAACCGAGCACAACTTGCCGCACTTCAAGCTATCTCATCACCATTACTTGAAGAAACCAGTATCGCAGGGGCTGTCGGTATGATTGTGAATATAACTTCACCATCAAACTTCACAATGCATGAATTGGATGAAACGATGCAAGTTATTCAAGAAGCATCACCAGATGCACAACCTATATTCGGGTTAGTCAATAAAGATGAATTGGAAATGAATGACGAAGTGCTTGTCACGGTCATCGCAACAGGTTTTGATGTACCCGCAGATTCCGGTATTCCGCAAAATAGAGGCGGTGGTTATACGCCACAAAGTCAACAAAGTGGTCCGATCTTACAAGGAAGCCGAATCAGAAGTACAGAACAGAATACTGCTCAACGCTCACAAAGACCAGCATGGGATAGACAACCGCAAGAAAGAACAAGAGAAGATAGGTCGACTTCACAAGCTCCTGCTACAGCGAATCCCAGAACACCCGCTTCAAAACAGAACAGTCAGAAAGAAGCAGACAACGAACAACAGGAATCAAGTGAACAACAGGAGAAAAGTCGTGAGAAACAGTGGGATATTCCGGCTTTTCTAAGGGTTCAACAAAGAAGGGATAAGAACCGTAACTAAAACTATCTTTTATGTCTTTGGCATATCATAGAGGAACTATATTGAACTTACGCTCTCACATACAACAACTGCTAAATACTGAAGAACATGCTGGAGTCTGCACGAGTGCTTCATCACAATCACAATACCGGAAGTCAAACAAATTCGCATTGGTATATCCAAGTACATATCAACTGGGTATGTCAAGTTTAGGAATCCAGGTAATCCATGCTACGTTAAACAAGCGAAATGACACATCTTGTGAACGCGTCTTCATTCCAGAAACAAAGTATGTTGCGGAACTCATAAAGAAGAAAACTCCGCTTTTCTCAATGGAAACGCAAAAGCCTCTTAACGCGTTTGATATGATCGGGTTCTCAATCTCATTTGAATCCGATTATATAAATGTTCCACGGGCTTTAACGTTAGGAAACATCCCGCCAATTGCTGAGGACCGCACCGAATGGGACCCCCTTGTCATCGCGGGCGGGATTAACATCTCGTACAATCCTGAACCCCTTGCAGATTTCATTGACATTTTCGTAGTTGGCGAAGCTGAACATACAATCCATGAACTGATGGATGATTTCCAAGAATGGAGACTGTCAAAATCGACAAAACAGGAATTTCTACGCGAAATAGGGTCAAAAACCGGTTTTTATGTCCCAAGTTTCTATGACGTAACGTATCAAGAAGATGGTAAAGTCAAACAGATTCTACCCAAACAGGGTATACCTGCAAACATTACAGCATCCGCGGTTCCTAAGCTTGACAGTGTGGCAACATGCACACATATTCATACACCGAATACAGAATTCTCAAACGCTCACCTAATTGAGATCGTCCGAGGCTGTGGCAGGCAGTGTCGCTTCTGTGTAGCAGACTATGCCCGACGCTGGCCTAGACACCGTTCAGTTGAAAACACACTCGCCTTAGCAGAAAAAGCAAGAGGAATTACGGATAGAATCGGTTTAGTTGGGGCATCAATTTCTGATCATCCTCAGATCAATCAGATCGCATCAGGTTTAGTTGATAGAGGATTTCGTATCTCTTGTGCTTCCTTACGGGCTGAAACTGTTGAAGCACCCCTGCTTGATGCACTTGCGGATAGTGAGCAAGGAACCATAACCATTGCACCTGAAGTTGCAACAGAAAACCTGCAGAAAGTTGTCAACAAAGCTATACCCCGTGAAAGACTATATTATGTATTTGAAGAAGCACTAAAACGGAATATCTTAAATCTACGGTTATACTTTCTTATCGGTGTCCCCTATGAAACACCCTCAGATGTGACAGCAATTGCAGATATGGCAAAGGAGATGCGCACAATCTTGCTGCCCCATGCAAAAAGAACTGGGAAAATTGGTCGTATCAGTTTTACCATTTCGCCAATGGTACCAAAACCTCACACACCGTTCCAATGGGTTGCAATGGAACCCCCCAAAACCATTGCAAAGAAACTTGACTATCTAAAACGCGAAATAAACAGTCTCGGCAGTATAAAAGTATCCTCTGCAAGCGCGCGAATGGCACATCAGGAAGCTGTGATGGCACGGGGAGACCGAAGACTCGGTAAAGTAATATTAGATTTATCACGCGGGACAACTTGGAACAACGCATTTCGTTCACACGGTTTAACCCCCGATTTCTATGCACTACGACAACGCGAATTCAATGAAATTAATCCATGGGACCACCTTGACCTTAATGTTAAACCACAATTCCTTCAACTTGAATTTAACAAACACGAGAAAGGGTTTATGACAAGCGCATGTGACACCACTGTCTGTAAGAAATGTGGAGCTTGTTAACGCACCCCCCTCTTAACTACAATTTACACTCTAATGTGATCATATAGACACAATTGACAGATGAGTTAACCATTTATGGAGGATTAGATTGTGCTCAAGATACTAAAAATAACAACTACATTGGTAACAGTAATGACGTTTTTCTCTGTTCTATCACCCCTACATGCAGATTTGGAAGACAAATCGCTTGTGTTATATCTGTCATTTGATGAAGGTTCAGGAAATAAGACAAAAGATCAGTCATCCTACGGACATGATGCTGACCTGACAGCAAACCCTAAATGGGTTGATGGACAATTCGGGAGTAAAGCACTTGAATTTGATGGGAATAAAGGACAATATGCAATGGTACCTATCAATGACACACTTCAACTACGGGAACAGTTTTCTGTAGCATTCTGGGTCAAACGTGGAAATACGCAAATACGCGCTTGGAATTACATGGTTTCTGCTGGTCCCCTTAAATGGGCAGTTATCTTTAATCAGGATAATAAGACCTATATGTTTACTGAAGCACCAACCTGGGGACAGAGAGGTGTATCAAATGAAAACCAACCTGATGATTGGGTACACCTATCAGTGGTACACGATACAGACAAAGATCTCAGCTTCTACTATGATGGTAAAAAAGTCGGTGGCGGTGGAAAACCACCCACAGTTAATGAGATTACCGGTTCAATCATGGTCGGTGCAAGACACCCCGGACAAGAATTCTTCACCGGTGCCATTGATGAGGTATATCTGTTCAACCGTGCAATATCAACCGATGAGATAAACACTATTAGAGCTGGTGATTTCGCACCTGTACAACCTGCCGAGAAATTAACGACCACATGGGGTGCCATTAAGACTAACCGAAAACATTGAACTCCACCTTAGTGGACAGTCCAGACTAAACTTGTGAGTATAAGTAATAGTCGGCTTGTGGAGTTCCCTCCTACCAATAGCAGTCCATCGGTAGGAGCGATCTCCGAATCGCGACCTTTACTACCAATAGCAGTCCATCGGTAGGAGCGATCTCCGAATCGCGACCTTCTGTCCATTAGTTTATCTGATCTTGATGACAACCAAGAGTTCATCAGGAGGAATCTAACTGATATGCTAAAATATCTCACGGTTTTCTGCATAAGTCTTACTATAGGATTCTTCGCTCATGCAGAGAATACCGATGAATATTATTTACGTGGTAACACTTACTTGAAAGAAGGGAAGTATCAAAAAGCCATCAAAGCGTATGATACTTTCATTCTTTCACAGAAGGCAGATGTCAACCCCGAACTGCTATCAGAGGCACACTACCTAAAAGCAACCGCTTATCACGCAATAGAGGCATATCCAGAAGCAGTTTCTGAATATAAAAAAGCAATAACCTATAACGATAGCTCCGCTCAAATATATAATGCACTCGGAATTACGTATTCAGAACAGAAGCAGTATTTTTCGGCACTTGATGTTTTTAAGAAAGCATCTCAACTTGATCAGAATACAGCTGAACCCTACTATAATATAGGATTAGTGTATCTGAAACAAGGCGACTTTTCAAAGGCAGTTGTAGCATTTAAAAATGCTGTTTCTACTGATGAGAACATGACAGATGCCCACAACGGACTTGCTGAAGCATATCTAAGACTTGGACTACTTAAGGATGCTGAAAAAGCTTATGCTAACGTTTACCGGTCGCAACCTAACAACATATCAGGTATATTGGGTTTAGGCAAGGTATATACGCAACAAGGTCTATATGATCAAGCAATAAGGCATATTAAACGAGTTATTACACTACATCCTGATAACACAGAAGCACATTTCCAACTTGCTCAGATACAAATCAGACGCGGACATAAGGAAAAAGCTGCACAGACAATGCAGTACTTCAAAATACTTCGGCAGACAGACCCACTGCTTGAAAAAGCACAGAAGTGGGTCAAAGTTCATCCAGATGATGTAAAAGGTTACAACAATATCGGAATTGTTTACTTGACACGTCTACGTTTTGACAAGGCAATTGAATACTATCAACATGCAATTGCCATTTCACCGCCAACGCATACAATGACCTTGGCATCAACACATTACAACCTGGGACTTGCGTTTCATAAACAGAAAAACCTACTACAGGCAATAGATGCATACCAGAAAGCCATATCATTGAATCCATCTCTTGCAATTGCACATAACAATATAGCTGTCTGCTATACAGATTTACAGCGAAATCTTGATAAAGCACTAACACATGCCAGAACAGCAACTAACTTAGAACCGAAAAATGCTAATTATTGGGATACCCTCGCTACGATCTATGCAAAGCTTGGATTAAATGATAAGGAGAAACAGGCTCGCAAGAAACAGGCGACAATGATAGAAAAAGCAATGAAATGAGATATATCTATCTGATACTATTAACATCAGTTCTCTGCTACAAAAACGCATTCCCTCAAGTAAAATTTGTAGATGTAACAGCTGAAGCAGGTATAGTTTTTCAGCATGTTGATGGTAGAAGCGGGGAAAAGTTCCTTTTAGAGACCCTCGGCTCAGGTGCACTCTTTCTCGATTACAACCTTGATGGATTCATTGACCTGTATATTGTCAATGCTACAACAATTCCACTACCAACACAGAATAAGGATCTGAGAAGAAATCACACCAATTTACCTAAAAACCTTCTATATCATAACAATGGTAACGGAACGTTTTCTGATGTGACAGGAAAAGCTGGCGTGGGAGATACTGGATACGGAGTCGGGTGTGCATCTGCTGATATAGATAATGATGGATATCCAGAAATTTTTGTAACAAACTATGGAACAAACCGACTCTTCTACAACAATGGTGATGGAACATTCACTGATATTACCGAAACAGCAACTGTCGAAGATAAACGTTGGGGAACAGGTTGTGCATTCCTGGATTATGACTTAGATGGGGATGTTGATTTATACGTCGTCAACTATATGGAATTCTCAACAGAGGGAAATAAAGGGTGGATGTCTCGTGGAGCACGCATATATTGTAGTCCTGTAGACCAAATGGATGGTACACGCTTTAAGAGCGAAGCGGACATCCTATACCGGAACAACGGGGACAATACTTTCACGGATGTTACCGAAACAGCAGGTATATCTCATCGTGGACTCGGACTCGCTGTTGCTGTGGGAGACTATGATAACGATGGAGACCCAGATCTGCACGTTGCTCATGATATGGAACCGGATATTCTCTATCAAAATAACGGTGATGGAACATTTTCAGACATTACTGATATTACAGGAACAGGTTATGACGACAAAGGCATACCCGGCAGTGGTATGGGAAGTGCATTCGGAGACTATAACAATGATGGTTACCTTGACCTACTGGTGAGTAATGCACCTTCTCAACCGGTGTTACTCTATCAGAATGAAGCAGCAATGTTTTTTAATGATGTTTCCTATTCATCAGGAATAGGCGCGGTAACACTAACAGATTTCAAGTGGGCTGTCGATTTTTTTGATTACAACAATGACGGTTTACAAGACATCTACATATCTAATGGACATCTACAGGATAACATTGAGGCGTATACTGATGCCACATATCCACAGAAAGACCTAATATTGCAGAACAGAAAGTTAGATAACAGATATCTATACACTGATGTTTCTGCGGATGTAGGGTTATCAGATATTACAGTGAATGTCGGTAGAGGGGCAACATTCGGTGATTACGACAACGATGGAGATATTGACATATTTCTAAACCATTCCAATCAACCTGCTAAGTTACTCCGGAACGATGGTGGTAATAACAACAATTGGATTACAATACAGACTATCGGAACAGAGAGTAATACTACCGGTCTCGGCACGAGAGTAAAGTTGAAAACAGGCACACTCTCACTGCAGAAAGAAGTACATAGTGGATCAAGTTATCTCTCACAAAACGACCTAAGATTGCATTTCGGACTCGGTAAATTCAGTCAAGTGAAGAAACTGGAACTGCACTGGCAAAGTGGACATATAGATACATTCTTCAATATAAACGCAAACCAGACCGTAATCATAAAGGAAAAGCACGGAATATCAATACCAAAAAGGAAATTCAAATGGCAATAACCGATGCACATCCCAACCTGAATCGCACACTGAAGTTCTTTCCTGTAGAGAACAAAAATCCTGCGACACTCTCTAATGCACAGATTCAACACTTTAATGAAAACGGATTCTTATCACCTTTAGATGCATTGTCTGACAATGAGATAGCACAACATCGTGAGTATTTCAACCGGCTTATGGAGAAGGTTTTAGCAGAAGGTGGAAACAGTTATTCAATAAACGGCTGGCATACCCGTAGTTCAGGTATACATGACCTAACAACTGACCCAAGGATTCTGGACTATGTTCAAGATTTACTCGGTGAGAACCTTATCTGTTGGGGTACCCACTACTTTTGTAAATTGCCCGGTGAAGACAAACAGGTCAGTTGGCATCAAGATGCATCGTATTGGCCCCTCTCACCGAGTAAAACAGTTACTGTCTGGCTCGCCATTGATGACGCTTATGTAGAAAATGGAGCAATGACAGTAATACCTAAATCACATCTACATGGACAGATCGCTTTTGAACGAAGTTCTACCGAAGAAAAAAATGTATTGAATCAAACAGTTATTGAACCTGATCAGTATGGAGATGCACCCGTACCTTTTGAGATGAAAGCAGGGCAGCTTTCCCTCCATTCCGATCTACTCTTACACGGTTCAGAACCGAATACTTCAGACAGACGCCGTTGTGGATTAACCATGCGTTTCGTTCCACCCGAAGTGAAGGCTGCGAACAATTGGAATCAACGTGCAATTATAGCGAGAGGGAGTGACCCGAGTGGACATTGGGTGCATAACCCGCGTCCCAAAGATGATATACTTCCTAATACTTTGACCGCGTAGGGTTCGTTGATGTTTCCAAAACGCATAATAATAGCAGCATTCTCAATATCAGCCGCAGCAAGTTTTCTGTTGTGTGGTTACGAATTCATACGAGCTGTTTCAAACGCACTGTTTATTGAGGCATATACCGCAGAGAATCTCTCACGGGTGATGGTCGCAGTTCCACCAGGAGTGCTGTTGATTCTCTATATTTATGGACGTCTCCTATCTGCCTTCGGTGCAACACCCACTTTAGCAATCACCTCATTCCTATCAGCCATACTAATTCTGGGTTGCTATATCGCAATAATAAACGGGATACGATTCGCCGCTGCGGTCATCTATGTCTTCCGTGAAGCCTATATTGTCTTGATAATTGAACAGTTTTGGTCGTTTGTAAACAGCACACTTAATCCGAAGCAAGCGAAAACCATAAACGGACCATTCTGTGCCATTGCTTCACTCGGATCCGTGGCAGGTGGATTGTTGGTAGGTAAATGGGCAACCACATTGGGTTCGGAAACTTTCTTACTGTTCACAAGTGCCTCACTCATACCTGCTGCGTTTTTCGGCATCATCGCCTATTATTTCGCAGGGGAACCTAAGCCAACGGAGTTTGAAAAAGGAGGACAGAGAGGACATTTAGGTGTAAGGACGCTCTTTAGTTCCAGATATCTCGTATATATCGGATTACTCATTCTAAGCACTCAGATTATATCAACTGTTCTTGACCTTAGATTCAATGCATTGGTAGAAGTAGACATAACTGAAAAAGATGCTATGACATCGTATTACGGAAAGTTCTATGCACAGCTTGGCGCAATATCAGCTATTTTACAGTTGATTGCAGTTCCAATCGCCCTTCGCCTCGTATCCATAAGAGTTATTCATATAGGTATACCGATAGTACATCTTATAAATGGTTTTATCTTACTGTTCACCCCTTCACTTCGAACAGGTGCAAGGGCATATCTTACCTTTAAAGCCTTTGATTATTCACTTTTCAGAGCAGGAAAAGAACTATTCTATATGCCGTTGACTTATGACGAAAGATATCGTGCAAAACAGATCATCGATTCCTTTGGATACCGTTTTGCGAAAGGTGGAAGTGCTGGCGTGATAGAACTAATTCGTTTAGTTGTTACCACAATCCCAGGTATGGCTTATGCCCTCACTGCAATGGTCTTTTCATGTATCTGGGGTGGATTGGTCATGAATCTGACGAAACTTTATCTAAAGTTAGAGAAGAATTACACAAGTCCAGAGGCGTAAAGTTAAGTTAATCCGCACAATCCGTGTCCTCCGCGTAATCCGAGATTCAGACAAATAGAGTACCAAAAACTTTACACCCCACCGTACCCCATTCATCTTGGTAAATGCTGTAGCACATTCTGTTAGATTGTGCTTCTTTTGTATCACATTCTGTTAGATTGTGCTTCTTTTGTATCACATTCTGTTAGATTGTGCCTCTTTGAGCATCATTCTGTTAGGTTGTGCCTCTTTTGTATCACATTCTGTTAGATTGTGCTTCTTTTGTAAACGATCAAAGTCATATAATGATCCAGAAACCCTTCCGCGCCCATCTATGCCATCTATGTTAACTGGGGCGTGCCCTCCGCGTAATCCGCGATTCAGACAAATAAAGTGACAAAAACTTTACACACCCCTGCCATTTTTAGAAGTTGTTTTTTCTGAAGGTTTCTGATATAATATCTGTGATAAGGCTCCCCCGATTAGATGAACCGCAAAAGGTTGACGGTTTTTCTGACAAAAATAACTGATTGAACAAGATTATAGGTTATAGTATAATTTCAAATAGATGTGTTAGCCAAACCGCAATAATAAGGCATGAATTTATGCACTTTGGTAATCTTGATCCTATTGAATAGGGACATAGTACTTTGTATATGGTATAACCAAAAACGTCAATTATATTTTTTTACGGAATAAGTCGTTTTGGACTTGAGAATTTTGCGTTGAAAATTGATTGGAAGTCTTTGACATAATTGATGAATATGAGGTGAGGAAAATGACTATTACAGTTTATATACCACCCAATATCGAAAAACAGTTAAACGAGAATATATCCAATGGAAATAAAGATGCCGTGCGGCATTTGTTAGTAGATGCAATTGAACCGACGGTGGATGAATTAATGAATAACAAACCACAGTATTCTGTTGAGGAATTACAGTTAATGTTAGATCAGTTAATTGAAGAATTTATGATATGTGTTGGTCCGGATGTGCCACCATTATCCGATTACGCGTTAAGTCGAGAAGGCATTTACGCAGATCATCCATAACCATGATTTATCTAATTGATACCAATATTTTATTGCGTGTTTTACACAGGACAAACACGTCATCACCAATAGCGGAAACAGTTGTACGCAAATTGTTGTCAAACGGCCATGAACTTCATGCTACTACACAGAACTTCATTGAATTTTGGGTGGCAATAGCGTTTATTTGCGAGGCTGATATTCAACGATTGTATCGGAGTACTGGAACAGAAAAGTGATGGTTTACTGAATGAGGTATTGGGTATATAAGTCCTGACCTATAAGAGGGTGTATAAAGTTTTTGTCACTGCTGGCGAGGTTTCCGAACCTCGCCAATTGTCAAACCCTCCCAAACGCCGCTGGCGAGGTTTCCGAACCTCGTTAAGTATCAAACCTCTAAGAAACATTCTCTTAGATTGTGCCAGTTGTAGCACATTCTTCCAGATTGTGCTTCTTTGTACCAAAAAATGTAATACTTCACCGTAGCACATTCTGTTAGATTGTGCTATCTTCCTCCAACCCCTTTCACCCCTCATTACCCTTCACCCTATCCCAACCATCTTGATATATCTAATGCAGAATACCAAACGCGTATTCTGCCACATTCTGTTAGATTGTGTTATCTTCCTCCAACCCCTTTCACCCCTCATTACCCT
The DNA here is from genome assembly GCA_965205065.1 of Candidatus Poribacteria bacterium. Classification (GTDB taxonomy): domain Bacteria; phylum Poribacteria; class WGA-4E; order WGA-4E; family WGA-3G; genus MSPOR6. The sequence continues at coordinate 3,600,090 of CBDBFT010000001.1, forward strand.
TCACCCTATCCCAACCATCTTGGTACATCTGTAGCACATTCATCCTTGATTGTGCTTCTTCCTCCAACCCCTTTCACCCCTCATTACCCTTCACCCTATCCCAACCATCTTGATATATCTAATGCAGAATACCAAACGCGTATTCTGCCACATTCTGTTAGATTGTGCTTCTTCCTCCAACCCCTTTCACCCCTCATTACCCTTCACCCTATCCCAACCATCTTGGTACATCTGTAGCACATTCATCCTTGATTGTGCTATCTTCCTCCAACCCCTTTCACCCCTCATTACCCTTCACCCTATCCCAACCATCTTGATATATCTAATGCAGAATACCAAACGCGTATTCTGCCACATTCTGTTAGATTGTGCTATCTTCCTCCAACCCCTTTCACCCCTCATTACCCTTCACCCTATCCCAACCATCTTGGTACATCTGTAGCACATTCATCCTTGATTGTGCTTCTTCCTCCAACCCACTTCATCCCTCATTCCCATTCATCCGATCCCATCCATCTTGATATACTTGTAGCACATTCATCCTTGATTGTGCTTCTTTGTAACCAACCAAAGTCATATAATGATCCCGAAACCCCTTCCGTGCCAGCTATGTTAACTGGCGCGTAATCCGAGATTCAGACAAATAGAGTGACAAAATATTTACACACACCCTATAAGATTATTCATTGAACAAGATTATAGGTTATAGTATAATTTAGATTGATGTGTTAGCCAAACCGCAATAATAAGGCATCAATTTATGCACTTTGGTAATCTTGAACCTATTGAACAGAGACATAGTACTTTACATTCAGATCTTCGTATCCAGCAAGATGAAATCTCAAAACAGTTTGATGTTTTGAAAGAATGGAAAGAAATCTGGAGTGAACACGGTTTAGAAAAACCAACTGATTTAACTATATCTCATGCAGAGACTGTCATAGAAAAACTATCAGACCTAATCATTTCCGCTGACTATAGATTTATTACGCCATTCATTTCTGGTGATGGGGATGGAAATGTAACAGCAATATGGTATAACCAAAAGCGTCAATTACATTTTAAAATAGAAGAAAATGATGTTCAATACTTTAAAGTTTGGGGGACGAATATTGACACAGAAATGGAGGTTGATTTTCTAAAATTTGAGTATTGTTTAGATCTCTGGAAATGGTTAATTAAGGAATACATTTGATTTACTAAAATAGCATTTTATACCCATGCAAATGAAAAGGATGGATAATAGAACTTACTTCGCCTTAATCTAATAGCATTGATAGTTGGTGATGCCCCTATAGCGAGGTATATCAGGAAATTTTGAACGGTAGGAGGGAACTCCGATTCCCGACTATTCCCGAGTTTAGTCGCAATTCGAAAACCCTCCTACAAGTGAAGTGTCCAATTATTTCAAAATTTCACCATAAGAGAAAAAGGACATTCAGAATTGGTATAATAAAACAAGTAATATTGATGTGTTCAACCGAAAAAGGTGTATATTATGTCAAATGAAGAGGAATTGCAAAAAGAAAGGTACGCACAATATCTCGCTGAAAATGGCACGCAAAAACAGTCAGAAACGGCCTGCTAAGCAGAAAAGCAGAGAACATGTAGAGTCATGGACAGGACCCAAACCACCAGCAAGAGTTAGACCTATAAGTCGTCCTATTGAACCTAAGCCAGTTCAACCAGATACTAAGCCTGATAATAAACCAAATGTTACACCAGAATCACCCAAACCAGAATCACCTAAACCAAAAAATTAATTGTTTGTCTGGTCTTATACATTCCCTTGATAAGGCGGGTTAAAATAGTTGTTATTTTCGTGTTTTAACCCTCTTATCAAGGGATTTTTAAACACATTGCGTAAATCCTGATTTTTTGCGTTAGTTCTAAAGAGAATCAATTGAAAACAAACGGGTTTAGAGTTATGAAACGGTATCCTGAATATAAAGACAGCGATGTGGAGTGAATTGGTGAGATACCGAAAGATTGGAAAATTAGTCGGTTAAAGTTTCATCTTGCCGAAAACTCTGGTGGTATTTGGGGTGAGGATGATGAATTTGGAAACGGTATTAATGTGCTTCGGTCAACAGAAATTACGATAGATGGTCATTGGGATTTACAAAGGTTAATAAAGCGAAAACTCAGTAAAGAAGATTATTGATTTTTAGAAGTTGTTTTTTTCTGAAGGTTTCTGATATAATATCTGTAAGATGTAGAACCGAGAAAAGCAACTCGCCTTGTGGTTCAGATAAGGGGTGTCACCCTTATTTTCTATCTGATACTATAGTATAAAAACCCTTTATGGAAAAGGGTTGCTCGTGTTTTCAACAACTTTTTTCACATCCAAAACAACTTATTCCGTAGATGAAAAATGTACTCACAAACGCCTGTTATTATTTTAACCTAAAAGGAAACGCATGGCAAATTACCAAGAATTAGCAAATCTCGTTTGGAATGTAGCAGATGATGTTCTCAGAGGATTGTTCAAACCGCACGAATACGGGGACATCACCCTCCCGTTCTTAGTGCTACGTAGATTGGACTGCATCTTAGACGAGAATAACCGAAAAGAGAAAGCCATTGAAACTTTCAACCGATTCAGTCGTGAAATATCTGAAGACCTGCTACCCCCGATTATTCTGAGAGAAACAGATGCCAATTTCTACAACACCTCCAAGTATGACCTCTCTCGCCTGAAGGATGACCCGAACAATATCCATCACAACTTACAACACTATCTCAACAGTTTCAGCAAGGATGTACAAGATATTATTAAGAACTTCAATCTCAACCAGTTTATTGAGCGGTTGCACCAAAATGATCGGTTGTATACTTTCTGTGAAAAATTTACCGAAGTTGACCTGCATCCCGATAAGGTAGACAACCGCACGATGGGACTGGTCTTTGAGGAATTACTCCGCAAGTTTTCGGAGATGTCTAACGAAACCAGTGGAGAACACTACACGCCGCGGGATGTCGTGCAGCTACTGGTCTCCTTACTGTTTGCCGAACACCGAGAGGACTTACGTGGACAAGGGCTTGTCCGCAAGATTTTCGACCCGTGCTGCGGGACAGGTGGCATGTTGACCATCGGGAAGAAATACTTTAGCGAACAAATCAATCCCGATGCCGAAATTCAGTTGTTTGGTCAAGAACTGAACGGGCAGACTTATGCAATCTGCAAGTCGGAAATGTTAATTACAGGTGAAAACCCTGGAGCTATCCGACACGGTTCAAGCCTTTCTAATGACCGATTTCAAGGTGAACGGTTCGATTATATGATCACAAATCCACCCTTCGGTGTCAGCTGGAAATCGGATGCAAATGTGGTGAAAAACGAAGCGAAGAACCCCAATAGCAGGTTCTCAAAGGGTACGCCTCGTTCTTCTGATGGGGCGTTGCTGTTTCTACAACACATGCTTTCCAAGATGGAGGACCGCGGGAGTCGCGTCGGAATTGTCTTTAACGGGTCCCCGCTCTTTACGGGGGATGCCGGTAGTGGTGAAAGTGAAATCCGAAAATGGATAATTGAAAACGACTGGTTGGAGTGTATTGTCGCACTACCTGAGAAACTTTTCTTTAACACCAGTATCGCCACCTACATTTGGATTTTAACAAATCAGAAGTCGGAAGCGCGACAAGGTAAGATACAACTCATCAATGCCGTTGACTCTTATGATACTATGAAAAGGAATCTCGGGGACAAGAATGCATTTATCTCCGATACCCATATCCATCAAATAGCCGAACTCTACACCAACTTTGAACAGACAGAACACTGCAAAATCTATCCAAACGACTTTTTCGGTTACACGAAGGTGACAATTGAGAGACCGCTCATTGAAAAGCAGGACTTTTTTGGAGAGGAGAGAGAAATCGTTGTCACGGACAAGAAGGGCAATCCGAAACCGGATACCAAGCTGCGAGATTATGAGCGCGTTCCTCTTACAGAGGACATTGAGGATTACTACCAACGGGAAGTGAAACCACACGTACCTGATAGTTGGATAGACAGAAAGAAGGATAAGGTAGGCTACGAAATCAATTTTAATAGATATTTCTATCAGTACACGCCACTACGCTCATTGAAGGAAATTGCCGATGAAATGTTGGCACTGGAGCAGAAAAGTGAAGGCTTGCTGAATGAGGTGTTGGGTATATAATTACTGACCTATAAGAGGGTACGTGTAAAGTTTTTGTCACTGCTGACGAGGTTTCCTAACCTCGTCAATTATCAAACGCTCCCCACCGCCGCTGACGAGGTTTCCTAACCTCGTCAATTATCAAACCTCTAAGAAACATTCTCTTAGATTGTGCCAGTTGTAGCACATTCTGATAGATTGTGCTTCTTCCTCCAACCCATACAACCATCCTTCCACCCTTCCCCCTTCCACTTCTTCCCGTCTTCCACCCTTCCAACCATCCCCTTCTCCCCACCCCATCCATCTTGATACTGCTGTAGCACATTCTGTTAGATTGTGCTTCTTCCTCCAACCCATACAACCATCCTTCCATCCTTCCATCCTTCCACCCTTCCACCCTTCCACCCTTCCCCCTTCCACTTCTTCCCGTCTTCCAACCTTCCACCCATCCCCTTCATCCCACTCCATCCATCTTGATATATCTAATGCAGAATACCAAACGCGTATTCTGCCACATTCATCCTTGATTGTGCTTCTTTGTAACCAACCAAAGTCATATAATGATCCCGAAACCCCTTCCGTGCCAGCTATGTTAACTGGCGCGTAATCCGAGATTCAGACAAATAGAGTGACAAAATATTTACATACCCCTTATAAGATTATTCCTTGAACAAGCCTGTAGGTTATAGTATAATTTAGATAGATGTGTTAGCCAAACCTCAATAATAAGGCATCAATTTATGCACTTTGGTAATCTTGAACCTATTGAACAGAGACATAGTACTTTATATTCAGATCTTCGCATTCAGCAAGATGAAGGTTATAATGATGGAACGATTTAGAAAATGGCATGAAATATTAATGGAACGTCTTTCTGATCCTGAAGATGTTATCAGCTACCTTAAAGTCTCTCTTGAACACAATAAAAAGTTGTTGGTCATTGATGTAAAACAGGTGAATACGAAACGAATATTGAGATTTGGTCGCCACGAAACTATCATTATTAGGTGTTAGGAATGTAAGGGGATAAATCATGATTACCGAACTCAGAGCGCGAAATTTCAAATCATGGCAAGATACTGAGCCGCTACAGTTTGCACCATTAACTGGACTTTTCGGCGCGAACAGCTCCGGTAAAACCAGTATCTTACAGGTGCTGTTGATGCTCATACAGACTGTTGAATCTCCAGACCGAAATCGTGTGATACACTTCGGCGATGACCGTTCTCTTGTTGACTTCGGCACCTTTCATGATGTGCTCTATACACATAATACAGATTTAACACTCCAGTTAGACTTAACATGGAATCTACCCAAACCATTGCCTATTAATAGAAGTATATTTGATACAGGGAACAACCTTACGTTCCAGACAGAAATCCGCGAAGAAAACGACCGTCCTCTCGTTGAGTATTTCCATTACAAGAATGAACTCAGCAAATTTGGAATGAAACGAGACTTCAAGAATAAGAAAAGCGGAAAGAATCAGTACGAACTAATTCATGGAGGTTATGAAGCAATACGAAACCCTGGACGTCCGTGGAATTTACCCCCTCCCGTAAAATGTTACGGCTTCCCAGACGAAGTTAGTGGATACTACCAGAATCTTGGTTTTCTTTCAGACTTCGTGCTTGCGTTTGAGAACCTATTTTCAAATATCACCTATCTCGGTCCACTTCGTGAGTATCCAAGACGCAGTTATATCTGGTCCGGAGAACAGCCCCAAGATGTTGGTATCAGTGGAGAAGAAGCCATCCCTGCCCTGCTTGCAGCACGTGCAGAAGGATTGACTTCATCCCGACTCGTCAATGTGAAACGTTCCCATAAACCCATAGAACAGCGAATTTTAGAATGGTTACAAAAGATGGAACTAATTTATTCTTTTTCACTTGAACCTATCGCCGAGAACCGAAAGGATTATGAATTCCGCGTGAGAAAGAGTCCAAACAGTTCCGAAGTGCTAATTACCGATGTCGGTTTTGGTGTTTCACAACTCTTGCCTGTACTCGTCCTTTGTTACTATGTCCCAGAAAAATCAACCATAATTCTTGAACAACCAGAAATTCACCTGCATCCGAAAGTACAAGCAGATTTGGCAGATGTTCTCATTGATGTCGTCAAAAACCGAAACGTTCAGATTATTCTTGAAAGTCACAGTGCACTTCTGCTTCACCGTTTGCAACGACGGATCGCCGAAGAGCAAATTGCAGCGGATGACACAGCACTCTATTTCTGTCAGATCAACGATGGCACATCAGAGATTGAACGACTCAAGGTTGATGAATTCGGCAACATACGGAATTGGCCCCAAGACTTCTTTGGCGATGATATTGGTGATTTGGTGGAAAAGACAAAAGTTGAAATGCAGCGGCGGAAAGTGATGAAATGATGGTGATGATTGTAGATACAAATGTCGCAGTGGTCGCCAACGGACAATCGTTGCAAGCCTCTCCTAATTGTGTAGATACATGTATCAATCGGCTTGAAGGGATTATCCGTGGTGAGGAGAAATTGGTACTTGATGATATGTGGATAATCCTTAGTGAGTACCTAAGAAATCTCCGTTCCAGTGGAGAACCGGGCACCGGCGATAGGTTTCTCTTATGGCTCTTGAGAAACAAGGATACACAGTGCGACTTGGTTTCGATTACACCTGTCAATGGTTCAGATAACGAGTTTGAGGAGTTTCCAGACGATCCAGCATTGAATGACTTTGATCCAGATGACCGGAAATTTATCGCTGTTGCAATTGCCCACCCAGAAAAACCACCTATCCTGCAAGCAGTAGATAGCAAGTGGTTGGATTTCCGTGACGCATTTCGTCGAAATGGTGTGACAATAGCGTTTATTTGTGAGGCTGATATTCAACGATTGCATCGGGGCACTGAAACGGAAAAGTAAAGGCTTGCTGAATGAGGTTTGGGTGTGTTGACAAAATAGAAGATTTTATCGTATAATTGTCACATAATTTGTTTCTGAGTATTTATCAAACTCACGTTTGAACCAAATAATTTACTATCGTTGCTGCCCAATCCAAAAATAGTCGTAAATACTTCCGAGAGTCGAAATAACTGATTTTCTATAATGTAAAAGGAGGTTAAAAAATGGCACGGATAGGACCGATGAATGTCACCGACGGCAACAAGACATACCAATTTGTTGTTTACGATTTAGAGGGACCAGAATATAATGCGCCAGGGGTCTATATATTTTCTAAAGGCATCCCTAATGCACAAGGTGGAAACAATCACCAATTTTTATACATTGGTGAAACAGACGGTCTTAGAGATAGATTGGGTCCAGGTCATCATAAATGGAATGAAGCACTCAGTCAGGGAATGAACTATATTTCAGTATATTTCCCTTACCCAGTAGAGTCACGCTCTAATATTGAGAATCTTTTAGTTCAACATTTTAAACCACCGCTCAACGACCAATTAATACACTGATATAGTAAATTTGAATTAATGGGACATTATATTCGATTCGGTTACGAAACCGAACCTACCGGGGTGTTGTAGCAGCAACTTTAAGATTGTGTCCGCACCTGAACAAATCTAAAAGTTGCTGCTACAAATGTCTAAAAAATTATATACTTTGCTATAAATATATTTTGGGGAATAAAGAATACAAAAATGCCCTACCAAGAAAGCCCTTACTTTGATACTCCATCCCATACAAAGACTTTATGGAGATACATGCATATAGATAAATTTATGTCAATGCTCAAATCACAGTTAATTTATTTTCCGAAAATTACTGTATTTAATGACATATATGAAGGTGAACTATCAGATAAGTCCAGAACAGAAGTTTATAAGACTAACTTATTAAATGATAACAATACACCTATAGAACAAGACGACGTTTTCCGGAGAAGAAAAGAAGATATGGAACTGTATCCAGATGGGCTCGAAAAAAAACAAATTCTATCTCTTATTCATTCATTTGATACGCTCCTAACAAAATTTTCAAAACACCTAATGTTTTGCAATTGCTGGTTTCTAAGTGATAATGAAAGCCATTCTATGTGGGCTGAATATGGGGATAAAAGTCCAACATCAATAGCAATTCAAACTACTGTCGGCGATCTCATCAATAGTCTTAAAATGACCGAATTCGACATCCATATTGGTACAGTAAAATATAAAGATTATGAAAATGAACATATTGAAGGTTATGAGGACTTTACGTCAATAGACTTAAACAAACCTGAAAACGTCCTCCAATTATTTTACGCACCTATTATGCATAAAAGAAATGTATATGCTGACGAACACGAAGTACGATCTGTAATTTCATTCGATTCTATATGTAATAAATACTTAGATCGGATTTACACGTCAAATATTCCTTTTTATAATGATAAACTGTTTGAATATGACTTTTCATTGTTCAACACCGGAAAAACTAACATATTAAAAGACATCCCGAAAGAAGGTCTCAATATAAATGTCAACTTGGGAACATTAATAAAGACTGTCGCAATGTCCCCGTATTCAAACGGTTATTTTGACGAACCGTTAAGGAAACTGATGGATGACAACAACCTTAATGGGGGCTTGGTACGTATTTCTCAAATAGCAGAGGTACTTGAAAAAGTTTCGCTTATTGAATAATGGATTGTACTGCCATCGGATACTCCTTTCAAGTAGATTGTCATTATATCACAATCTTGGTTTAGAGAGTCGTCTAAATACCCGATGGCAGGACAATCCCCACAATAGGTAACTTTTATTAGAGGTGATTGTTATGGATAATTCTTCTTACATAATAGAGTCACGATATGTTGATTTGAATGGTATTATGCGGGCTTTTCGCCATTCATATTGGAAATCTAAAACGTTAATCAAATACTCAGAAGAACAATATTCACCTGTTTCTACAACTTCAACTGGCACACTTCAACTCGGAGCTCCGTCTCTTTATAAGAGTCGTGAAGAGAGTGGTAAAAAGACATCCGGCTTAGTAGCAGATGATTCGGAAGATGAAATCAGAGAGACTCTTAATTGGAGAAGACAGGGAAGCAAACCGATGGAAGCATTGAAAAAAAGTGTAACCGATTCTATACCTGAATTGAGGGACAATCTAAAGGCTAATATAATGCGGAAACAACCTGGATTTTGGTTGTACTGTACTTCCATTGACCCAAGGCTAACCCGTAAAAGAGTAGAACAGATGAAGAGGACTTGTTCAAAATACGATTATATGACTAAAATAGATAATCCAGATGCGTTCGCTAAACAATTAGCACATGATTTTGGGAAACAGATTGAACCCAACGAAGACTTAAAATCTGATTTTCCTGATTGGCACATGATTGACTCAACTGCGAAACAACAACTCGGACATACGAATGATTATTGTATTTTCATCGATCATGGACCTGTTATTTATTTGGATGAAGAAAAACAATCGGAATTCATTAATTCTGCTGTAAGAAGGGGTCAGGGGATCACAGGGTGTTCTTCTGAGGAAGAAGCAACTGTTGCTTTATTTTTAAAAGATCCAAAATATGAAGTGCAGCAGGAGTATAGGTTTGTTGTAAGAGTACCTTTTCATAGTCCGAGTAAAGATAGTTTTCGTTTTAACGTTTCAAAAGAACTCAAAAGGTTTATGTCCCCCATTTCATACTATGCATCAAGAGCCTTGCTTAGAAAATGGCAATGAACCCACAAGATAGTCTTTATCATAGTCATTGAGGCGAACCTCTTTCTCCTTGAGAGTTAGGAGGGATTTCAGCCTTGATAGAGCAGCAATGATTTGACATGAGGACATCTTAAAATCCGCGAAATCTGTGTAATCCGCATAATCCGCGATTCAGACAAAGAGGTATCAGAATTATGAAGCGTTACCCCGAATATAAAAAGAGCAGCGTAGAGTGGGTTGGAGAGATACCAGCACATTGGGAAATCAAAAAGCTCAAATACATTGCAATGATACTTCCAAGTAATGTTGATAAACACATCTATCCAGATGAGATCCAGGTCAGATTATGCAATTATACAGATGTTTATTACAACGATTATATTACAGTTAATACCGTTTTGAAAAAAGGTAGTTGCAAGGAAAGTGAGTTTGAGAAATTTGTTTTGAGAAAAGGTGATGTAATCATTACCAAAGATTCTGAAACACCAGATGATATTGGTGTACCAACATTTATCAAAGACGATTTGGACAATGTTGTCTGTGGTTATCATTTAACAATGATTAAACCACTTTCTTGTCATGGGGAGTTTATTTTTAGATTTATTCAATCCGATAGAACAAGAAAATATTTTGAGGTGAATTCAAATGGAATTACCAGATACGGCTTGGGAAAACCATCAATTGAAAATCTACTTTTACCCATACCTACTCATACCGAACAAACCCAAATCGCCAACTTCCTCAACCAAAAGACAGAACAGATTGACGAACTCGTCCGCATCAAAGAAAGACAGATAGAACTCCTACAAGAACAACGCACCGCACTCATAAATCAGGCAGGGACAAAAGGACTTGACCCAAATGTAGAAATGAAACCGACAGGTGTGGAGTGGATTGGACAGATACCAAAACATTGGGATATAGTAAAGTGTAATCATCTGTTTGAACGAAAGCATATAAAGAATACATCTGGAGAAATCAATTTATCTGTTTACAGAGATTACGGGGTCATTAAGCGAGACAGCAGAGACGATAATTACAACAGAATATCAGAGGACACATCAAACTATAAACTCGTTGAGCCCGGGGATTTCGTGTTTAACAAAATGAAATGTTGGCAAGGTTCCTTAGGAATCTCTGAATATAGAGGAATTGTTAGCCCTGCTTATACTGTATGTAAACCTAAGCAACATTTTTTTGGCAAATACTTCCATCATTTACTTAGGTCTTATTCTTACATTCAAGAGTTTAATAGATTGTCCTACGGAATTAGAACGAGCCAATGGGAACTACGATTTGATGATTTTAAGGATATCATTGTCCCCTATCCATCTATGATAGAACAAACCCAAATCGCCAACTTCCTTGACCAAAAAACCGAACAGATTGACGAACTTATAGCAGCAGAACAGCAAAAAATCCAACTCCTCAAAGAATACCGTCAATCCCTCATCTCAGAAGCAGTGTCAGGCAAAATAGATGTCCGAAACGAGGTTTAGACCATGCCGAATTATACAGAAGAAAGATTTGAAGATCACATAGAAGCACACCTGAATCAGTCGGACTACCAATCATTACAATCTTCCGATTATGATAAGTCTCTCTGTCTAATACCGAATGAGACCTTGAAGTTTATTAAAGACACACAACCAAAGGAGTATCAGAAACTGGAACGCCAACATGGAGCAGATACACCCACTAAACTCCGCGACCGCGTTAGCAGAGAGATTGATCGCCGTGGAGTGTTGGACATGCTGCGAAAAGGTGTTAAAGACAGAGGTTGTTCCTTTGATTTAACCTACTTCCTACCATCAAGTGGCATGAATCCCGAACATCAGAAACTTTACGCACAAAACCGATTCTCGCTAATTCGACAACTGCATTACGCACAGCGGAACGAAAAATCGCTGGATATGGTGTTATTCCTCAACGGTTTGCCGTTGGTGACAATGGAACTGAAAAACAGCCTCACGGGTCAAGTTTTCACCGATGCGGAGAAACAGTATCGGACAGATCGGAATCCGAGGGAACCGTTGTTCAAATTCAAGCGGTGTCTGGTTCACTTTGCGGTGGGAAACGAAAAGGTCTCAATGACAACCCGATTGCAAGGAGACGAGACACGTTTCTTTCCGTTCAACAAGGACATAGAAAATCCTGTGAATCGGAAAGGTCACAAGACCGCATACTTGTGGGAGGACATCCTGCAGCCTGATAACCTGATGGAGTTAATCAACAACTTTATACATGAACAGGAGGTAACAGAAAAGGTTTACGACCACAGAATCGACGAAGTGAAAGATGTAACGCATGATGTGCTTATTTTCCCGCGATACCATCAACTTAGTGTAATCCGTGAATTGAAAACAGATATTAAAGCGAAGGATGTCGGACAAAAATACCTAATCCAACACGCTACAGGGAGCGGTAAATCCAATTCAATTGCATGGTTAGCGCACCTGCTAACACATTTATATAGTTCTTCGGACACTACAAATCGAATTTTCGACTCCATTATCGTGGTGACAGACCGGCTCGTACTTGACAAGCAATTGCAAGATACAATCAAGCAGGTAGGACAGGTTGAGGGTGTGGTTCATGCTGTTGATAAGAATTCAGCACAACTCAGAGGTTTCCTTGAATCCGGCAAAAGCATCATAATTTCCACGATTCAGAAGTTCAGTGTGATTGCGGAAACAATCGGCGCGCTCAAAGGCAAGACCTTTGCAGTGATTATTGACGAAGCGCACTCCTCACAGAGCGGTGAAGCCGCAAAAGACCTCAGAGTTTCGCTCTCAAAGGGGATTGAAGGAGAAGTAGAAGACGAAGATGACACCGAAGAAATATCGGGTATAGACGCTCGGATTATCAAGCAGATGGAACAGCGCAGGATGCAGGATCATATCTCCTATTTCGGTTTCAGCGGCACACCGAAGAACAAGACATTAGAACTGTTCGGACAAAAGAATGCGGATGATAAATTTGTTCCGTTCCACACCTACTCAATGCGCCAAAGTATCAGTGAAGGCTTTACACTGGACGTGCTACAGAACTACACCACCTTTAAGCGATATTTTGAACTGGTCAAAAGTGTATCGGAGGATAAAGAGTACGATAAGGCGCGCACGCTGCGGACACTGACTAACTACGTTGACCTGCAACCCACCAGCATTGAAAAGAAAACCAAAATTATGTTGGAACACTTCATTGAACACACGGAGAAAACGATAGAAGGTAAAGGGCGGGCGATGCTGGTCACGCCGTCCCGACTGCACTGTGTCAAATACAAGTTAGAATTTGATAAACAGATGCCGGCGATGAACCTATCCTACGGGTGTCTGGTAGCATTCAGTGATACCGTTCACGATACCGACAGCGAAAAAGACTACACAGAAAACAGCCTGAACGAATTGCCACCAAAATCTTCAATTGCAGACACCTTCAAGAGTCCACAGTATCGCATTCTGATTGTCGCGAATAAATTCCAAACGGGTTTTGATGAGCCGATGCTACAGACAATGTATGTTGATAAGAAATTAGACGGGCTGCAGTGTGTCCAGACCTTGAGCAGATTGAACCGCGTCGCCCCCGGCAAGACAGATACGCTGGTACTCGATTTTGTGAATGACCCTGAACAGATACAAGCCGCATTCCAGCAATACTATCAGACGACAACGCTCGCGGAGGAAACCGACCCGAATAGGTTGTATGACCTACAGAGTCAGTTGAGCGATTTTGATCTCTACGATGCAGATACTATTAACCGATTTTGTGAAGTCTTTTATGATGTTGATCAGCCCGACGAACTTCTACAAGGCATTCTTGATAGCGTTGTTGAGAAATGGAAGGAGAATGAAACAGACGAAAAAGAGGCGTTTCGTTCTACCTTACAAAGTTATATTCGTCTCTACGGATACATCTCACAACTGATTACTTTCACAGATGTGGCGTTAGAAAAATTGTATGTCTTTGGACGCAGCCTCAACAAGAAGCTGCCGAAACGGGATAATCCTAACCTACAAGATGTCACCTATTCTGTAAACTTAGATTCGTTGCGTGTGGCGAAAATTCATGAGAACCAACAACTATTACTCGAAACAAAAGATAGCGAGGTTGAAGGGATCGGTAGTGGTGTCAAACCGAGGAGCGAACCGGAACAGGATCTGCTCTCTAATATCATTCAGGCTTTGAATGAGGCATATCAGACAGAGTTTACAGAAGAAGATAAGGTTGATATTGAAACTATTCAACAAAAAATGAACGCAGACGAAGCACTTCGACAGGTAATTGAAGGGGATAATTCGGAGAGTTCCAAAGAAAATTGGTTTTATAAGGTGTTTGATGAGTATTTATTGGATTACGTGAATAACAAACTTGATCTCTATAAGAAATTATCTAAACCTGAAATTAATGCCGAACTCAAGCAGCATCTCTATCAGGCGTATCTTAAACAACCGTCTCCCGCAGCACAAAATCACAATTAGGTGTTCTCTGTAAGTAGTCTCAGAGATTCTGACATAGAAATCAGAAATCCCTTGGAAAGTGCTATTGAACAATTCAGTGTTCCTTTCACATAATGCGCGAATTTCAGCAAAAACCCGTTTCCGCGTCCTCCGCATAATCCGTGATACAGACAACATACCAAAAACAACCCGACGGTCCCAAAAACCCTTCCCCGTAATCCGCGTCCTCCGCGTCCTCCGCGCAATCCCAGATTCAGACAACAAACATGTCAAAATCCTTACATACCCTATCCTCTTCCACCCCTCCCCCCTTCCATCCTTCCAACCTTCCACCCATCCCCTCTTCCACCCTTCCACCCTTCCATCCTTCCATCCTTCCATCCTTCCACTCTTCCACCCATCCCCTCTTCTTCCCCCATCCCCTCTTCCACCCTTCCACCCTTCCACCCATCCCCTCTTCCACCCTTCCACCCTTCCACCCTTCCACCCTTCCACCCTTCCACCCATCCCCTCTTCTTCCCCCATCCCCTCTTCCACCCTTCCATCCTTCCACCCTTCCACCCATCCCCTCTTCCACCCTTCCACCCTTCCACCCTTCCATCCTTCCATCCTTCCACTCTTCCACCCATCCCCTCTTCTTCCCCCATCCCCTCTTCCACCCTTCCATCCTTCCACCCTTCCACCCTTCCATCCTTCCACCTCTCCCTCTTCCAACCTTCCCCCTTCCAACTTTCCACCCATCCCCTCTTCCACCTCTCCCTCTTCCATCCTTCCATCCTTCCATCAAATAGAGTGCAAAAACTTTACACACCCATAATACCTTAAAAAAGTTTGACATTTCTGCAGATTTTGTGTATACTTATATGAAGTGCATCAATTGTAAACTTACGCGATTTGTTGAATGATTGCCAGTGCAGTTAAAATTGCCTCTAAACATAGATAGTGACTGGGTTTTGAGCTTGTTTGTTTAAAAAATCGTGTTTGGTGTAGTGTTCATAAGGGTTTGTAAGGTTTTTAATAATAATTTTCACAAAAAAAAGCCCCGCGCAGTTCGTGTTTGGTTTTGGCTAATTTAGCCCGCTCTGTGACTGGGTTCGCAGGGGGGTGAGTTCAGAAAGTCCTTCCCGTTTGAAGGGAATTGAAACTTAATTCTGATGTTTCTATTCCAAACTGGTGCGAGTTCAGAAAGTCCTTCCCGTTTGAAGGGAATTGAAACTATTGAGTTGAAGGTTAAACCTATACTTACCGCAAAGTTCAGAAAGTCCTTCCCGTTTGAAGGGAATTGAAACAAAAACAGTCGCCAAAATGGCGAACAGAGTTAAAATTGTTCAGAAAGTCCTTCCCGTTTGAAGGGAATTGAAACTTTGTCTTGGGACTCGTATTGTCCCTCGCGAATGGTTCAGAAAGTCCTTCCCGTTTGAAGGGAATTGAAACACTATCCCAGTTATCCATTACAATACTCCTTTTACGGAGTTCAGAAAGTCCTTCCCGTTTGAAGGGAATTGAAACAATCTCCCTCTTCTCGGTTGGTGAGTTGTTTAGAAGTTCAGAAAGTCCTTCCCGTTTGAAGGGAATTGAAACCTCTCACGCGAGATGACATCTCCTTCGGGGAGAACAGGTTCAGAAAGTCCTTCCCGTTTGAAGGGAATTGAAACCCATCCAAGTAGAAAACTCGGGATCATGACGTAAGTTCAGAAAGTCCTTCCCGTTTGAAGGGAATTGAAACTATATGTTCCTGATATTCACCGCGAAGCATGTGTGTTCAGAAAGTCCTTCCCGTTTGAAGGGAATTGAAACTCTCTTATGAAATACAGGATGAGCATTTTGAGCATCAGTTCAGAAAGTCCTTCCCGTTTGAAGGGAATTGAAACATATTAGTTGCGGGTGTTACGTGGTAAACAATCATCATTTTTCGTTCAGAAAGTCCTTCCCGTTTGAAGGGAATTGAAACTATGCTAACTGAATGATATTAAATCCTGGCACTTGATTTAGTTCAGAAAGTCCTTCCCGTTTGAAGGGAATTGAAACTACAATCATGGTTAGCACCAGCAAACTTGTAATCAATGGTTCAGAAAGTCCTTCCCGTTTGAAGGGAATTGAAACTTTCTCGCCAGTTTTCCCGACTGATTCGACGAATCGTTTCGTTCAGAAAGTCCTTCCCGTTTGAAGGGAATTGAAACCTGTCCGATTTCCCCTCCGATGAAGGTGGAGCATCTGGTTCAGAAAGTCCTTCCCGTTTGAAGGGAATTGAAACCTGAGTATAGGGTCCTCTTGCTCGGTTGCCTTACGAGGTTCAGAAAGTCCTTCCCGTTTGAAGGGAATTGAAACGATATATGCACCTGCGTGCATCGGATTCCACAGATTGGTTCAGAAAGTCCTTCCCGTTTGAAGGGAATTGAAACCCGATAAGCCTTGTCGTATCGTTTTACAATCTTTGTAAAAGTTCAGAAAGTCCTTCCCGTTTGAAGGGAATTGAAACTTTACGTCAACTTCAACAGGTGTGACCTCATGGGTCGCAGTTCAGAAAGTCCTTCCCGTTTGAAGGGAATTGAAACAATCTTCTTTCAATACCAAAGTCAACAATACTTTCTGTTCAGAAAGTCCTTCCCGTTTGAAGGGAATTGAAACTCTTCATCACCCATCATCGGCGACTCAAAGGTGTCCGTTCAGAAAGTCCTTCCCGTTTGAAGGGAATTGAAACTTTCGCCCTCGTCTTCTTCAACTTCTTGGGTATTATCAGGTTCAGAAAGTCCTTCCCGTTTGAAGGGAATTGAAACCGCTGGCTTAATTTGTGAATGTCGAGTTAAATCCTCGAGTTCAGAAAGTCCTTCCCGTTTGAAGGGAATTGAAACTGTTTTCCATTTCAGTTATAGGGGTTGGGTTTGCCTCGGTTCAGAAAGTCCTTCCCGTTTGAAGGGAATTGAAACACTCTTATTTTGAGATCTCTTAGTTCACTTTTGAGTTCAGAAAGTCCTTCCCGTTTGAAGGGAATTGAAACCTACCTGATCTACGCGGACGCAATCGCCTATTTTAGTTCAGAAAGTCCTTCCCGTTTGAAGGGAATTGAAACTTTCCTAATGATCTCAAGAATGTATCATAAGTACTGTTCAGAAAGTCCTTCCCGTTTGAAGGGAATTGAAACTGCTGCGTTTTCTATGTCTAAATCATTATTAGCAACGTTCAGAAAGTCCTTCCCGTTTGAAGGGAATTGAAACATGAAATGAGAGACCTGAGGTGCTACGTTGTTTACAAAGTTCAGAAAGTCCTTCCCGTTTGAAGGGAATTGAAACCTGGCTTCAGTCGTTTCTTCCGTTTCTCTGTTATCGTTCAGAAAGTCCTTCCCGTTTGAAGGGAATTGAAACTAAAATAACACCTACTAAATGGGTAACAGTTATTCTTTGTTCAGAAAGTCCTTCCCGTTTGAAGGGAATTGAAACGCGCAGAACACGAATGTTCGCGCCGTACCCAATGGTTCAGAAAGTCCTTCCCGTTTGAAGGGAATTGAAACAAACGACCCATAACTCCCTCCTTTAGGAAATAGTTTCAAATATCGTTCAGAAAGTCCTTCCCGTTTGAAGGGAATTGAAACTAATATTGACGTTGGGGTTAAGAACGTTGGATAATGTGTTCAGAAAGTCCTTCCCGTTTGAAGGGAATTGAAACTTTCTCTGATCTTCTTTCCACTTTTCTATTTTTGGTTCAGAAAGTCCTTCCCGTTTGAAGGGAATTGAAACGCAAGTGCGAGTCCTGACAATCTGTGATGCCCATCAAGTTCAGAAAGTCCTTCCCGTTTGAAGGGAATTGAAACCAGATATACTTGAAACAGCAAACAAAGCAACTGAAATGTTCAGAAAGTCCTTCCCGTTTGAAGGGAATTGAAACTGGCGTCCGTTAGCATCCCATTCACCAGCATATAGTTCAGAAAGTCCTTCCCGTTTGAAGGGAATTGAAACTGACGGCCTCACCAACACTTCCGATACTTTCACCGTTCAGAAAGTCCTTCCCGTTTGAAGGGAATTGAAACTATGGGAAATGTGCACTTGTTTCTACCAGGAAGTCACGTTCAGAAAGTCCTTCCCGTTTGAAGGGAATTGAAACAAACAAGTACGTTTACATTGTAAACTTTTTTTACTAAAGTTCGGAAAGTCCTTCCCGTTTGAAGGGAATTGAAACTTTTATCCATGCTTGGTGCTGTTTCTACGAGGTCAAGTTCGGAAAGTCCTTCCCGTTTGAAGGGAATTGAAACAGCTATTAACATCGGCATCAGGGCATTCACTCGGATAGTTCGGAAAGTCCTTCCCGTTTGAAGGGAATTGAAACATTGGTGTATGTGACGACCCGTTTTTCAGTTTCTTGCAAGTTCGGAAAGTCCTTCCCGTTTGAAGGGAATTGAAACCTGTGTCACTTGCGTCTGTTTTGTTTCTATAGCGAACGTTCGGAAAGTCCTTCCCGTTTGAAGGGAATTGAAACCGCCGTGGTACTTGGACTCCGACTCTGCATTTACATTAATGTTCGGAAAGTCCTTCCCGTTTGAAGGGAATTGAAACAAATATATACCCAGCTCCTTCGTCTTCCTGGCCCCAGTTCGGAAAGTCCTTCCCGTTTGAAGGGAATTGAAACAGAGAGGCTGATTGCGAATATAATGAGCATCGCGATTGGTTCGGAAAGTCCTTCCCGTTTGAAGGGAATTGAAACTCATTGTGCGCGGCGATGAACCGCACATGGTTGCCAAGCTGTTCGGAAAGTCCTTCCCGTTTGAAGGGAATTGAAACACCCCTGATGACACACTTCCTGATGATGATACTGAACAGTTCGGAAAGTCCTTCCCGTTTGAAGGGAATTGAAACATAAAATAAGCGAGAGTAAAAGAGCGAGAGTGAAAAAGTTCGGAAAGACCTTCCCGTTTGAAGGGAATTGAAACTATCAATTCATAATCATTACCCTGTGCATTCTGAATTGTTCGGAAAGACCTTCCCGTTTGAAGGGAATTGAAACTATTGACGTTTTCCGCTTTTGTATTTGATGTATAAACGTTCGGAAAGACCTTCCCGTTTGAAGGGAATTGAAACTTGGTGAACTCGTTAGATTATTCCCAAAGAGAAGTCCTAATCGCGTTAAACCGAAACTATGATAAAGTCATGAAGAGACACTCTGAATTGACTATGATCAAAGAAAAACGCAAACAGGAAGGGAGGTGTATTATGTGTGATCGATTATCACGCTTCCGAAGAGTTGAAATGATGTTCGAAAAAGAGAATCTCCGGGCAAAGCGTTCTTATGCTTTGCAAATTCTGAGGAGGCGCAGAGGGTCCTTGTCGCCAGAAGCGGCGGCAACTGTTCTTTTGGATGTCCGTTGGCGTTTCATTCTTCCGCTTGTGGAACAGAATGCCCCGGAACATCCATACAGTGTGTTTTCCACCCGCCTTGTCCGACTAGCGACCGGAATGATGGGGGAGGAGTGGGTGGAAGACTACCTTAAAGAGCAAAAAACAACCCGGCGATAAGCCGAGTTTCCTTTATTGAGCTAATTTTAGTTTCCATACATAGTACAGAAAATCCTTCTCGTTTGAAGGGAATTGAAACTTTAATCCATTCATGGTAAACTATTTTAACTTCCCTTTTGGTTCGGAAAGACCTTCCCGTTTGAAGGGAATTGAAGGGTGTGTAAAGTTTTGGCACTCTATTTGTCAGAATCGCGGATTACGCGGATTATTGGCTTGGAAATTCAACGATGTATGCGTAGGATAAACATTCTTGCACAACAGATTGGCAATCAGTAAACGATACAGAAGAATACGTCCCTTGTGAATAGCACCTTGATACACAAACTCAACAATCCGCGTAATCCGTGTCATCCGTGATAATCCGCGATTCTGACAGTTAAGGGATAAAATCTTTACGCGTCCGTTTATGTACATAGCACTCCGCTGGAGTGCAGCCTGTTGACAATCCTTTTTCTATAGACATATTGCTCCGCTGGAGCAAAGGTTCAGCGATCCTTTTTCTTAAGTGACAAGATCTTTACACATCAAGGGACAGAATCTTTATACACCCGGTTTAGACATCTTCTATCCTATCCTTCTGATAAGCACCAAATGTCTCTTATCTTGGAAATCCTATAAATCCTGCAAATCCTGGTTCAGACAAACAAGCATATAATCACACATAGATGCAAAACCTAATCTGAAACTCCCAGAACACAGAAGACATAATCCGCGTAATCCGTGAAATCCGCGAAAATCCGTGATTCTGTTCATGTTTGCGGATCTACTTGAAGTCTATTCGCCAGGTGCATTAGTAAATACGGTAACAATTGAGAAATTGCCTTATAGTCAAGTCACCCGTAATGAACTCTTAGCGCGTTTACTTTCGGAAATTAATTTAGATGATGATGTAGGAAGTCAAGTGAATCGGAGACACTTTTTAGAGGGGCGAGGTGAAGGTGATCAACTCAATGCTACCTTCAGAGGGACTATTACAGAAAGTTAAACCTTCAGAAAAGAATACCATTCAATGTCAGCAGAAAACAAATTTTTTAAGATCCGATTTTAACCCTTATGCAACCATACAGATACTGCTCTAAACGCCAATTTACCAATGTTACGAATTGTACGAAATTCGTAACATTTTTAAGAAGGGCATTTACTATTAAGTTAAAAGAAAGACATAATGAATTTGCAGTAACTGGATACATCAAGCAGAAGACAAAATTAGCAGAGAGAGGAAAAAATTTGTAGAAGTATTTGAAGATGACTTGGATCACAAAATACGTAAAGAGGCACAATCAAGGATGAATGTGCTACAGCAAGATCAAGATGGATGGTGTAGGGGAAGGATAATGAAGGATAAATGGGGTTGGAGGAAGAAGCACAATCAAGGATGAATGAGCTACAGCAAGATCAAGATGAATGGTGTAGGGGAAGGATAATGAAGGATAAATGGGGTTGGAGGAAGAAGCACAATCAAGGATGAATGTGCTACAGCAAGATCAAGATGGATGGTGTAGGGGGAAGGATAATGAAGGATAAATGGGGTTGGAGGAAGAAGCACAATCAAGGATGAATGTGCTACAGCAAGATCAAGATGAATGGTGTAGGGGGAAGGAGAATGAAGGATGAATGGAGTTGGAGGAAGAAGCACAATCTAACAGAATGTCTATTATTGGTAAAGGTTTTGAATGTGGTGGTTAGGAAACCTTTACAGCGGTGTTGGGAAGGGTTTGATACTTGGCGAGGTTAGGAAACCTCGCCAGCAGTGACAAAAAGTTTACACACCCCGAAAATCCTTCCATCCTTCCCTCTTCCACCCATCCCCTCTTCCATCCTTCCCTTCTTATCCTGGTATAATCCTGTAATCCTGAAAATCCTGGTCACCCTTCCACCCATCCCTTCTTCCACCCATCCCCTCTTATCCTGGTATAATCCTGTAATCCTGAAAATCCTGGTCACCCTTCCATCCTTCCCCTCTTCCATCCTTCCTCTCTTATCCTGGTATAATCCTGTAATCCTGAAAATCCTGGTCACCCTTCCACCCATCCCCTCTTATCCTGGTATAATCCTGTAATCCTGAAAATCCTGGTCACCCTTCCATCCTTCCCCTCTTATCCTGGTATAATCCTGTAATCCTGAAAATCCTGGTCACCCTTCCATCCTTCCCTTCTTCCACCCTTCCCTTCTTCCACCCTTCCCCTCTTCCCTCCTTCCCCTCTTCCCTCCTTCCCCTCTTCCATCCTTCCCCTCTTCCCTCCTTCCCCTCTTCCCTCCTTCCCCTCTTCCATCCTTCCCCTCTTCCATCCTTCCTCTCTTATCCTGGTATAATCCTGTAATCCTGAAAATCCTGGTCATCCTTCCACCCATCCCCTCTTATCCTGGTATAATCCTGTAATCCTGTAAATCCTGGTCAACCTTCCATCCTTCCCCTCTTCCACCCATCCCCTCTTATCCTGGTATAATCCTGTAATCCTGAAAATCCCGGTCCTCTTATCCTGGTATAATCCTGTAATCCTGTAATCCTGGTCCCATTTTACTCTTGCATTAACCCGCCATACATGGTATAATTTACAGATGACTTTTGTAGTAGACGAAGCAACAAATCAAGAGATTACACTCTCAGAGAACAGTAATCCAGTGCTCACTTATCACTATAGTAAAACGGTATCACACCCGTACATGCATCCCATTTATACATCAAATGGACAGATAATAACTGAGGGTTTGCAAGAAATCAGACAGAGACATCAACCCGGTTTATGTTTCTCAGTCGGTGAAGTCAAAAACAATAACGGAAACGCATCACCGATTAAGCAGAAAGTAACAGAAATTGATAAAAAGATCATCAGAAAATCTAAAGCAAGTGATGTATTTAGGATCGTAAGTGAAACAACTTACCAACTTGCTGATGCCGAACTGAAAATCTCATATCAGGTAGATATCCGACCGATCAGAGATAATGTACGAATTCTGGACATGAAAGTAGTATTACAATCACTCTCAAAACCGCTCGAATTAGTTGGGGACACCGGGTTAAGTTACTTTGCCGTAGAAATGGAACATAGAAAAATTGCAAACGCCGATGGAAAAATCGGAGAAGCAGAAGTAAACAGTACTGAATCTAAATGGGGAACCTTATGTGGTATCGTTGACAATACTGCTATAGGTCTGGTAATCTGTCCACATCCAGCAAATGGACCAACACAATTTATTGCTGAAGACGTCTATCAAGGATTCTTACTTGCAAAGACTCCGTCTCTTATCATAAATCCACATCAGAACCAAGTATTAAGCTACCGTGTATTGATCTATCTGGGGGATCTGTTTACGTTTGATGTAGATGAATACTGTTCATATTAAAAAACAGATATGCAATAACACAATCCTATAAGAAACATGAGAAATACATCTTCATTACCAATCTATAAGAAACAACCCGCAATATTGTCAGAAAAGATACCTTTCAAAAAGAATTCTGATAACCGGAATATCGTATACAATAGCAAACACCACCCCCAGCGCAAAGTCTATATTGAGACCTACGGATGTCAGATGAACGTTAGCGACAGTGAGTTAATGTCAGGTATCCTAACACAAGCAGGTCATAGAACTGTAAACGATATTGATTCTGCTGATGTGATACTGCTTAATACTTGTGCCATCCGAGAAAACGCTGAAACGAAAGTTATCAATCGACTTGAACATCTGAATCATAGAAAACGACGCGAACCGAATCTTATCATCGGCGTGTGTGGCTGTATGGCACAACATCTCCGAGAAAAACTGATTGATGCTGCACCCTATGTTGATATTATGATGGGTCCTGATGCATATAGAGACTTACCAATGGCACTAAACGCTGTCGCTGGTGGAGATCCTTTCCTCGGTCTTCAACTGAATAAAACCGAAGATTATGCAGACATTGCACCTATTCGTAAAGATGGAATTCGCGCATGGCTAACAATACAACGCGGATGTGATAAAATGTGTACGTTTTGTATCGTGCCATTTGTTAGAGGTAGAGAACGCAGCATACCTCTGAAACTTCTCACAGATGATGTGAAAAGACTTGTAGAGGAAGGTTTCAAAGAGATAGTACTGCTCGGACAAACAGTCAATTCATATAACGATGGAAAACACGATTTTGGAGACCTATTGTGGCGAATCTCGGAAGTTGACGGGATAGAACGGGTGCGTTTTACTTCCCCTCACCCAGCCGATGCAACGGACAGTATGATTGATGCAATGCAAAACTCTCCAAAGGTATGTAAACAACTCCATCTCCCACTACAGTCTGGCTCAACACCTGTTTTGGAAAGAATGCGTCGAACATATACAGCGGAAGAATATACTGAACTAATTCTAAAAATTCGCGACCGAATTCCGCAAATTGCACTTTCAACTGATGTTATTGTCGGATTCTGCGGTGAAACCGAAGAAGACTTTGAGCAAACATATCAACTTATGTCCGACATCAAATTTGATTCTGCGTTTATGTTCAAATACTCCGATAGAGAAGGCACATTAGCAAATAAAATGCTGAAAGACGACATACCCGAAAAAGATAAAGCAAGACGACTAAATGAAATCATCACACTACAAGAGCAGATATCTTCAAAAATAAATCAAAATACCATCAAATCTGTCGTACCGGTATTAGTTGAAGGTGATAGTAGACGGAATTCAGAACAGTATCACGGAAAATCAGATACATTCAAGACTACAGTCTTTCCAAAAGAGAATGCTAATATCGGCGACATCGTAAATGTCAAAGTGCATTCTGCTACAGCACACACATTAATAGGAGAAATCGTCAGTTAGGAGCAGCAAACTCCCAAGTGATAACTATATCTTAATGCACCCTCTATTTACTAATAAAAAGAAAATAAAAATAAAGAGCAGATCAGAAATCGAAAAAATGAGAATTAGCGGCAAAGCCGCAGCTAAAGTGTTACATGCAATCGCTAATGCAGTTCAACCGGGAATTACCACTTATGAATTAGAATTGGTATCACGCAAAGAAATAGCAAATCTAAACGCCACTTCTTCATTCCTGAACTATGTCATTCCAGACCATCCCCCATTTCCTGCCACAATCTGTGTATCCGTAAATAACATGGTTATACACGGTATCCCAAATAGATTTGAGGAGCTGCAGGAGGGAGACATCATAGGCGTTGACACTGCTGTTAATCTCAACGGTTTTCACGGAGATAACGCCTATACATTTCCTGTCGGAAAAGTATCTATGGCAGCACAACGTTTTCTTGAAGTCTCAAAAGATTCATTGTACGCTGCAATAGCAGAAGCAAAACCGGGTAATCGATTGGGCGATATCTCTTATCAGCTACAGAACGTAGCTGAAACAGCTGGATATTCAGTACTGCAGAATTTCGCTGGACACGGTATCGGTAGAAACTTACATGAAGAACCAGAAGTACCTGCAACCGGTAAACAGGGACGAGGCATCCGATTAAGACCTGGAATGGTTCTTGCTATTGAAGCAATGGTCAATGAAGGTGATTCAAGTGTAGATGAGATGCAAGATGGATGGGGTATAGAAACATCAGATGGAAGTCTATCAGCACTCTATGAACATACTGTCGCTATACTACCAGATGGACCAGAAATCCTAACAGGAAGTCCGATATGGGGTAAACCATAACTGTATTCACTTCAAATGAATTTGGACAATGTATGCGATTATATAATTTTCTTAGGAACTTACTTGTTGTAGAAATTTGTGAAATTGGCAATGCAGTTAAAGAATTATATCGTTCTTTATTGGTTTTTGCTATTGTCGGATTTCTTTTATTTATCTCACTAATTCTCATTTTCAGTTATGCAGATGTAGAAAGATCAATGTTAGAAGTGCAGAAGATATTCTATCTGCACGTTTCTGCTGCAATGACGGTTTATCTTGCATTCGGCGTCAATTTCATATTTAGTATTAAATACCTGATAAAACGCAAATCGAATGATGACCTATTAGCTGCATCGGCTGCAGAAATTGGTCTTGTTTTCTGTACTATCGTCCTCCTATCGGGTCCTATTTGGGGACAATACGCATGGAACACATGGTGGACCTGGGAAGCACGTCTCACAAGTACACTTGTCCTCTGGTTGATGTATATTGGGTATTTCATCCTCCGAAACGCATTACCTGCAGATATTCGGAAAACCTATTCAGCAGTACTTGGCATTATCGCCTTCATTAATGTACCAATTGTTCACTATGCAACAAAATTTTGGAAAACCAAATCGCATCCACCGCGAGGAGCCAAGTTGAATGTAGAGCCAACAATGTTGAACACATGGATGTTTGTGTTACTCACATTTATCATATTATTTGTACTATTATTAGTCCTACAGTATCAGACAAAAAAGACGGAATCACGTTACGAAGCAATCCGTCGTAAACACTTACAGGAGTTTTCCTGATGCGAATTGTTATCATTGTCAGTTGTGTAATAGTTCTCGTGCTATTATTCCTTACAATGCAAGTTCCAGAGATATCTGAGGATAAAATTAAACAAGCAATCAATGATGGGCAGTCTGTTTCTGAGGTGAAGGACGAGGATCAAAAAGCATTGCAAGATGCTGTAAAAAAGATAGTTGAGCAATTAGAAAGCAACCAACGTACACGCTTAAAGTATCTTGTTGCAGCCTATCTCGTCATCTGGTTAGTGTTTATGCTATACTTACTCCGAATCGGAAAACAGCAACAAACCTTAGACCAACGTCTTGCACAAATTGAACTGAATCCATCCGACGATGACACATAGAGGAATTATACTCATGTGTATTTTCTTTCTATTTCCACGGTGGGTATATGTGCCTGTAATCTTTCTGTAATCGGTTCTGCTTCTTTTTGTCCTATACCTTTATAGCAGATTGTAAGTTGTTTCTGTTCTGTTTTGATGAAGTCTTTGAGTACCTTCTGAATGAATGCGTCTATGTCTTTCCCGTCACTGAAACTACAAACTAATGAGCCAATTAGATAACGAAGCAACTTGATCGGACTTTGTCAAGTTAGCTGCGTTATGAAGTGTTCCTTCTTTAAGATGCTCCCAAATCTCCAAAGCCATACTGTCAACAATTACAGCTCCAACAAAAAACAGGATTGGGAATAAGTTGTTTGCATTAAATGCTGATCTGATACGAGTTAATGCAGTCTGTGCAGTTTTCCAATGTTCATCTGCACCTGCTGGATCAATTCCTCCTTTCAGTTCACCAAATGCAATGAAAACCTCTGGAACTTTAAAAATCTCAGGTTTGATTTCATCTGGAGTACAGTTCAGAAGACAAATGTCTATATTCTTGTTCACTAATGGTATAGTTCGGTTGTAGATCAGTGTTCGCGTTTTACCTTTTCTTTTCCAACTAATTCCTTTAAGATCTAATTCTATATCTATCTCATTATCTTTTCCCAAAATCCATGTTTTACTATTCTTGTTAAGCCACTGATAAGTAGTTTTCGTCAGCGATAGTCCTGAAATGATTGCGCGGGTTAGTTTCCTTTCTGCTAACTTCCCAGCAATGTTCCGCATTGAACCCCCCAATGAATCACCACGTGTCAAAAGAAATCGATATACTAATTCCTCAACAAAATCTATACCTGCCGGATTCAAGAAATTCTCTATCAATTGTTCTATTGCCTCTGTTTTACTGACTTTATCTGTGTACCTAAGTGCCTTATCTGAGAATCCTGCTGCTGTTAGTAATGCGGATTGAATTTCATCTATTTTGAGTAAATCCGAAGGAGTTTTTGCTTGTGACGCATAAACTCTCAATGACCGCGCTTGATCAACAAAAGGTGTTGCTTGACGATTTTTTTCTAATGCCAGTGCAATAAAACCAGATCGAATTTCTTCAGACTGAGTGATTAAATCACTGTTCTTAGATAAATGTTGAATTATTAACATTAGCCTTTTCGCCAGACATAGACACATTTTCTAAGGGGTATGCAACCATACTTCCCCATTTGCTGACTACTATTACCTTTCCTACCCGGAACAATAAATATGTTCTCAACTTCAAATCCTAATGTTCTTGCAATATCTGACAGAATTAAGTCTACCGAAATCCCAATGCCTGCATAACGAACATTGTCGTTCACCATGAAAAGACGTGAGTCTGGTTTTAGCAGACGGTAACACTCTCCAATGACACACGCCATTTCTGAAAAATATCCCCGAACCATTCTCGGTATACTGTTGTTGTTTAATCTTCCAGATGACTTTTCATATTCAAGATACGTATTGATTGAATTTAACAATTCCTGATTCTTAGTGGTCTCTATATATGTCTCCCATTCTGGACAGACTTCCAATAGATTTTTCTCTCTATTTTCTACAGTACAACTTAGCATTTTTTGCCTTAAACGACAAACTTCTTCATGTGTTAAACCCAACATTGCCAATTCCAGAGCGTATGTACGTGTATAATCGTAACGGTTACAGTAAGGAGGTGATGTGATGATGGATTTATACGTCATTGTTTCTAATGTAGGTAAAATCTCTAAACAAGATCCTGAGAACAACCGAATATCACCTTTTCCACGCGGTTTAGAGAAAAGAGATACTGGTGTTTGATGTGAATTAATGAAGGATATAATCTCATTTAGTTTTGTTGTTATCGCTGATGGAAATGGTAGAATCTCACCTTTATTGAAAGGTTTGGTACCAGGTCGCATTCTACCAGATCGCGCATCCCAACGTAGATATTGTCCATCTTTGCGAGTATAACTAATTGATTCCAAAACACATAACAATGCTAAACGTAGAATTGCTTGAATATTCTCATTTTCCTGTAGCAGCGCGCCTCTATAACGTTCTATTGCATCAACAGTATTGGAAGGATATGCACCCTCTGTTATACGAATTGTGCTGAAAGGTACTCTGTCCTGGCATCCTTCCCACGGTTGGGAGGATATCCACCGTTCAAGTGTTGAAGTATCATCGGAGGACAAACCCTCTTGTAACAAAATTCGCGTATGGATTAATTCTTGTCCAATAGGAAGTAACTCTATTCCATCAGCGTGGATACCGTTTTCACTTGCCGCGAACAAACTTGTGCCTATCCCAGCGAACGGATCAAGCAACTTCCCTTGAGAGCAACCTTCATACTTACCTTGAAAGTACTCAACAAGTCCTGCAGAAAATGCTTCCTTATATTTATACCAACTGTAGGCAGGTCTATTTTTGTTACCCTGAAAACTCACAATCTTCCGAGACAAAAATGGAGATAATGAGAGTTGGGGTTCGAATTCTTCCATCAGGTCAGCATCAAGTGCAGCAATTTCGTTATGCAGATCTGTGTTTACTGGTTCAGAACCGTTTTTAGTAAAGGTCATAAGCACCTCTGATGACTTGACAAGAAATATAGCAATCTGACGTTACACTATCCGTTTACGAACGGAGCATCTGCGTAGAGTGCATCATTGTAACCAACATAAAAAACATTACCGACCTGAACAGTAGGCGCACGCAAACTTCCACTTCTACCCAATACCACCTTCAGGATCACCTCACGGACATCTTCTGATGGGACATGCGTTTCAACTTTCTTCCCCTTCGCGACAACGATGCTATCTGCAGAACACATCAACTCCCAAACAGCATCCGCCTCAATACGTTCCTTGCGAGCATCTGACCGACTATCAACTTCTAAAGAATGTGTGTCAAGTACCTCTTGCACTTTCTTACATGAATTTCAGCTATTTCGAAAATAGAGCCAATCTATCACTGTTTATCCTCCATCTGAACAAATCGTCCAGTATTGCGACTTTTAATTAAATCGCATTAAATGCTACTGTGGTAATTCTTCATTTTCAACGAAGTATCTGTTTGCGACCTCAGTTACGAAATTCTTACCCATCACTCTATAACCTTCCGCATCAGGGTGTAGGTTGTCAGGAAGAAGACCTACGAAATCCGCGCCGAAAACATCTAAACCACTCACATAATTTATATTCTCGTCACCATACGCCTGAAGTGCATCTGCTGCAGCTTGCACCTCATCTCTCATCTTCTGTAGATTGAAACCGACTGCATTCGGATTCTCTTCTCTGTTAGGACAGTAAATAGGAGACATCAGAACTATCGGTATGTCAGGATGTTGCTCTCGAATTATCTGCACAGCACCGATAATCGCAGGACGAAAAGCACGAGGACCTAAACTTGACGCACCTTGTATGTTTATACCGAGACACATTGAAATATAGTGAGCAGGAAGGTTACGAATCATCCGCGCGACCATAGAATCAAGATGACACTGACCACCATAACCCAGACAGGTTAAGTTGAAACCTTTATCTCGCGCAACAATACCAGGCCACGTCTGCGTCGGAGATGCAGCTGACCGACATTGCGTAATAGAACTACCGTACGTTATCCACCTTGGACGCCTGTCAATATACGGTTCTAACGAAGCACCATCACCTATTTCCAAACTACGAAGTTGAAACCTACCGTACTGCGGTAACCATAGTTCAATCAGTTTTTCCTTATCAGATAAGCCTTCAAAAACGAAACTGTTTTTACCTTTAAGGTCAATCGATGTAATAAACTCACCATCACAAACTATATCAAGCATACCGGCATCACGTTGTTCTACAATACTACCCGATATGCGTGTTGTGTCGCTCTTAAAACTGATACGAACACCCGCAGGCATTGCGGATCGTTCTAAAAGCGGTTCAGGAAACAGCACATGACTCTCATAAGGTGTGCGCCATGGCATAATTGAACCGTTGACCTTCTCTATAGAAACCACACCTTGCCAATTCAGATGCGGGTTATCAGGTTTCAACTGCATAGATTTTAATCTCCTTTTTATCTTGAAAATTTACAATTCATCAACAACAGCGCGGAGTTGACGAATGCCATCTAACATCTGCTGCGGGTTACCCCAATGTTCAATGCTTGCTGCACCTGTGAACCCATCGGCAAGTAGGGTTTTTAACAACTGCTCATACCGCAAATCGGTATCACGGATTGGGTCAAGATTCTTTTCGCGATTCGGTTTCACATGTAAGTGCCGAACAAGTCCTTTAATGTGTGAATATCCATCTGGAAAAGGCAATTCCCCGCAAGTAATGCCGTTATTAACATCCCAACAAGAAGCCAGGGCAGGACTATTACCAAGTTCATTGATTACCGCACGTGTTTCTTCACAAGTACCAGCTAATGTCGCGTCTTCATTCTCAAACGCAAGAATAACGTTTGCACTCTCAGCAATCGGTACAACAGGCGCAAGCTTTTCAGCAATCAGTTCTATGTAATCATTAATATCAGGCCGAGATGATTCTTTCAATCTACGATTCGGATTCCAAAAAGCGAACCCACGTATAATCTGTGTTTCAAATGCATGTGCCAACTCAACCATACGGTCAAAATGTCTAAGATGACGTTCATATTCCTGTTGGTTGTCTATTGGACATTTCCCAAAGGGGGAACCGATGCTTGCAACACTCACATTGTAGTTTGCTAACACGTCTTGGGCACGTTTGACATCGTTATTATCTATTTCAGTGACATGCTTGCCCCAAACACCGCCGCGTATCTCTACAGTCGTTGCGCCAGCATCAACACCGAGTTTTATAGCTTCTTCAAAATCTTCTCTGGAAACTTCATCAGCAAAAAAACAGACATCAATCATAGTATCATCCTGCATCTTTACATCTTATATGACAATTGTGGATACAACATATACAGAATAGACGATCCACAACGACATATAGAAAGAAAACGCAGACTCCTTCCTAAAGTAATAATAGACAAATTTATTCACAAATTTCTCATTGAACTGAATCACTAAGCATTCATGTAAATTATCATTGCTACTAATCCTAACACTACCTTAATAATTCCTGACGCTAATGTATTTTGAACAAGGATTTCCAATAAACCTATAGCCATAAAGATTAATCCAGTAACAACAACTAATTCAGCAGACTTCGGTTCTGAAACATCCTGGAAAAATGAATTTGCACCAAAGATCATTAATGGTCCATTTATGAAGCACATAATGCAGACTAATTTCTTGGTCCATTTTGCAGTTGCAAAAAAGTGTTTAATACGGTCATATAGCATGCAGACTGCCTCCTAAAACCGCATCTGTGGGACAACAAGCGTCGCTAACTTTGTAAATACTTCAATCGGTGATTCTTTATCTGAAAGAACCACCTCCAACATCGCAACGTTGTCATCAACTGTTATCCAGGCAAAGAGTGGGAACAAGTCTTGTTGAATTTCCTCATCGTTTTTAACCGGTATGTTATCTTGAACCGATACGTTATCTTGAACAACCTGAAGCAGCTTCATCAGATTCAAATTAACAAACACAAGTGGTGATTTGGGTAAATGCTTTATCGTTTTTATCTTCTCCTTTGACGTTAATCTGTCAACAAGAGAATACATTTGATCCTCTGAAAAACTCAATAACGATACTTCATCAGATTCCGCATAGTAAATATTTGAACCAAATATAGAAACCGTCATACCTTTATAGTCAATACTCGAAACAGAAGAATTCTGTAGGTTAGAGAGACTATTACCTATTTGATCCCACTTCACAGGACTATTTGGGATGAATAATAACGCGCCACGTGTAAATACGTTACTTGCATCAACCTGTATGGAATTATCAATATTAATGTTGAGACTTTCCATTGCACTCGGTTCAAACAGTGATAAATCATCAACAGACAAAGCAATCTCACCTGTCAACGCAGCAATTATATCCTCTTCAAAATTCAAGTTTAAGATACCTTCAAGAAAAGTAATAAAAGCAATAGCATCATCAGTCTCAGCATTCTGAATCTCCTCTTGAATGAGTTCCCAGACAGCACCTAAAACATCCGATCCCAACGCAACAAACAGGTCCTCATTTCCAGACATGCTTTTCAGAATCTTCAGATCATCTCCCCCTTTTTTCTTCTCTGAATTATGCCCTGTCAAGAATGGTGTAATTCTACTCTCCAAATGACTTTCATTGAATTCAACATGCAGCTTGATTAGTGGTGATGCATCAAGTAAATTAAGTTTACCGTGAATACTGGTAAAAGTATCCAGTTGTGCTCTTACAGTATCATCAATGTCATCCAAATAAGGTAAAATACCAGTTACATTGACTGAAATACTCATCTCACCGGGACCCAGTTCTTTTGAGGTCTTAACATAAGAGGTATTCTTCTTAATGGAACGTATTTTCTTTCTATATGTATCAATTAACTTCTCAAAACTATTCTTTTCTGTTCCAACTACAAGAAAATCACCTATGAATCCGTATGTGAGATGGACACCTTCCAGTTCTAGCGTGTTGTATTTTACTTTCCTATATTCCCCTGCATCCAGTGTTAATGTCCCCCCAGTCAGACCTAAAGCACCACTAACAAGCTTTGACAGTCTCTGCAGTTCTTTTAAATTTCCACCTGAATGAATGACCATTCCACCGTCAAATGTTTTCGTATCGTTCATCCAGACTGCTAAACCCGTTTGGTAACCAATCGTATCAATCACACCGTATACATCTGTTCCGATTATCGCTTCTAATGCTAATAGACGACTTCTCATATCTTCACCGATCAACTCATCTGTCGTCCTTTTCAGACCTCAGAAGTCGTTATTTCAGTATAGACTTCATCTAAGTCTTGTAATTTTAGATAAACTAAACTATCAATAGGAATAAAATCATCAACAGTTGCTGCATTGACAGAAGATGGTAAACCTGTAATAAACAGCGAAATAATACCGATAATCAGTAGAATATGAATAGATTTTGCTGTTGTTTTCTTATATATTGCTTTCTTGTATTTTTCCATAAAAAACCTCCTTATTATGGAACACGAATCTCTTCAACCAAATTCTGTACTTCAACAGGGGGTGGCGGTGTCATTGCACTGACACAGATTGAAACAACGAAATTCATCACCATACCGACAGTACCTATGCCTTCGGGTGATATACCTAAGAACCAGTTCTCAGATACATTTAAATCAGGTCTAATAAACTTGAAAAAGATGATATATAGTGCTGTAAACGTAATACCGACAATCATCCCAGCAACTGCACCCGCTTTGTTCATCCGTTTCGAAAAAATACCCATCACAATCGCGGGAAAGAATGAACTTGCTGCAAGTCCAAAAGCAAAAGCAACAACTTGTGCAACAAAACCCGGGGGATTAATACCAAAATAACCCGCAATACATACTGCAAAACCTGCTGCTATACGGGCTGCAGTCAATTCATTCTTCTCTGAAAGATCACGTATAATGCAACCTTTTAGCAAGTCATGGGCAATTGCGGTTGAGATAACCAGCAGCAGTCCTGCTGCCGTAGATAGTGCTGCTGCCAAACCGCCTGCTGCAACTAAGCCTATTATCCAATTCGGGAGTCTTGCAATTTCTGGATTTGCTAATACCATTATATCTGGATCAATCTCAAGTTCATTTTCTATACTTGAATGTGGACCACGATATTGGATTTTACCATCACCATTCTTGTCCTCAAATGTTATAAGTCCTGTAGATTCCCAATTTTTAAACCACTCAGGCATCTCTGAATATTCAACATCAGTCAATTTACCATCTTGTTCAGTTGTGATCGTCTTTAGCAGATTTGTACGTGCAAATATAGCGACAGCAGGAGCAGTTGTATAAAGAATGGCAATAAATAACAGTGCCCAACCTGCTGAAATACGTGCTTCTGAAGCCTTACGCACCGTATAAAATCGGATAATTACATGCGGTAGACCAGCAGTACCCAACATCAGTGCTGCTGTAATAAAAAACACATCAATTGTCGCTTTAGTACCATCCGTATACCTGTCAAAACCGAGGGCTTCATGCAATCCATTGAGACGATCAAGTAGATACATACCCGATTCGTCAGATGCTCCCAATCCCAATTGGGGAATAGGATTGTTCGTAACTAATATTGAAATGAAAATTGCCGGAACCATGTATGCAAAGATGAGAACACAATACTGTGCAACTTGCGTATAAGTAATTCCCTTCATCCCGCCGAGAACTGCATAAAAGAAGACAATTCCCATCCCGAGCAGCACACCCACGGTAACATCTACGTTTAGAAACCGAGAGAAAACAATGCCTACACCCCGCATCTGTCCCGCGACGTAGGTAAAAGATACAAAAACCGCACAAACCACTGCCACAATCCGTGCTAACTGTGAATAATAACGGTCACCCACAAAATCGGGCACTGTGTATTTCCCAAACTTGCGAAGATAGGGTGCCAATAGCAGAGCGAGGAGAACATATCCACCTGTCCAACCCAGTAGATAGACTGATCCGTCTCTACCCAGAAAAGCGATCATCCCTGCCATAGAGATGAAAGATGCAGCACTCATCCAATCCGCAGCCGTTGCCATACCATTAACCACTGGATGGACATTGCTACCAGCAATATAAAAGTCACCAGTTGAACGTGCTTTTGACCAAATCGCTACGCCGATATACAAGGCAAACGAGAGACCGACCATCACGAACGTCCAGATTTGTACATTCATGGTGAATCAGATTCTCCTTCTTCATTTAAGACATATTTTTTATCCAAACGATTCATTAGCCAAGCATATACGAAGATCAACTCAACGAAAATCCAGATAGATGCTTGTTGAGCAAAATAGAAACCGAGACGATAACCGCCAAATTGAATCTTATCAAGCTGCTCAACAAACACAATCGAACAGAGATAGGAGGTGACAAACCAGATGCCGAGTAGAATTGCAAGATATTGTAAGTTCTTTCGCCAATACAACCGATTATTGTCAGATGTTTTCACGAACTAAACTCCGATATTTTCAATGATATTACCTTTTCATTTTATTCAGTACTTTCGCCAGAATAAATACAGTTGTAAATTATAGCACTTTTTCAGTTCTTAATCCACGTATATCTATCACAGGGGTGTGTAAACTTTTTGTCACTAAACCTTCAGTACCTTCACCAATAATGGATATTCACTTAGATTGTGCCAGTTGTAGCACATTCTGTTAGATTGTGCCTCTTTTGTAGCACATTCTGTTAGATTGTGCCTCTTTGTAGCACATTCTGTTAGATTGTGCTTCTTCCTCCAACCCCACTTCATCCTCATTCCCATTCATCCGCCCCCATCCATCTTGATATACCTGTAGCACATTCATCCTTGATTGTGCTTCTTCCTCCAACCCCCTTCATCCCTCACTCCCTGTCATCCAATCTTCCCACCTTCCCCTCTTCCACCCATCCCCTCTTATCCTGGTATAATCCTGTAATCCTGAAAATCCTGGTCAACCTTCCCCTCTTCCACCCATCCCCTCTTATCCTGGTATAATCCTGTAATCCTGAAAATCCTGGTCAACCTTCCCCTCTTCCACCCATCCCCTCTTATCCTGGTATAATCCTGTAATCCTGAAAATCCTGGTCAACCTTCCCCTCTTCCACCCATCCCCTCTTATCCTGGTATAATCCTGTAATCCTGAAAATCCTGGTCACCCTTCCACCCATCCCCTCTTATCCTGGTATAATCCTGTAATCCTGAAAATCCTGGTCACCCTTCCACCCTTCCACCCATCCCCTCTTATCCTGGTATAATCCTGTAATCCTGAAAATCCTGGTCACCCTTCCACCCATCCCCTCTTATCCTGGTATAATCCTGTAATCCTGAAAATCCTGGTCACCCTTCCACCCATCCCCTCTTATCCTGGTATAATCCTGTAATCCTGAAAATCCTGGTCACCCTTCCACCCATCCCCTCTTATCCTGGTATAATCCTGTAATCCTGAAAATCCTGGTCACCCTTCCACTCTTCCACCCATCCCCTCTTATCCTGGTATAATCCTGTAATCCTGAAAATCCTGGTCACCCTTCCACCCATCCCCTCTTATCCTGGTATAATCCTGTAATCCTGAAAATCCTGGTCACCCTTCCACCCATCCCCTCTTATCCTGGTATAATCCTGTAATCCTGAAAATCCTGGTCACCCTTCCCCTCTTCCACCCATCCCCTCTTATCCTGGTATAATCCTGTAATCCTGAAAATCCTGGTCAACCTTCCCCTCTTCCACCCATCCCCTCTTATCCTGGTATAATCCTGTAATCCTGAAAATCCTGGTCACCCTTCCACCCTTCCACCCATCCCCTCTTATCCTGGTATAATCCTGTAATCCTGAAAATCCTGGTCACCCTTCCACCCATCCCCTCTTATCCTGGTATAATCCTGTAATCCTGAAAATCCTGGTCACCCTTCCCCTCTTCCACCCATCCCCTCTTATCCTGGTATAATCCTGTAATCCTGAAAATCCTGGTCAACCTTCCCCTCTTCCCCTTCCGCGTCTTCCGAGTAATCTGAAGATGTATTTGCATTGTCTATGATGACTGGACAAGCACTCAATTGTACAATTGGGGAATGTGTCTTTATTTTATTATATCATTCAAAGACTTAACGAGTGTTTCTGAGTGTTTTGATATTTTCTGGATTGCTTTAAGAATTCGTTCGGCAGCACCAAGAACAGGTTCAGTTAACAATGGTAAGAAAATTAACTGTGAACAGATCTTTTCAGTGACCGGAAGATCGCCTTCAGAGTATCCTTTATAGTCTCCACCCATATCTGAATTACAGAGAACTCCCCTTCCATTCGTAAAGATGTCTACTCCTTGAGAAAAGAGCGGGAGCGTATGTAGTAGTGGATAAGGATTACTGTTTGTTGGCATACTTCTACTTGAAAATACCGGTACACCATCACCGACAAGTAGTGGATAAGGATTGTTATTTGCCAATACGCCTTCCCTTCGTAACACTTCGGCAAATGCTGGTGCTGGTAGTCCGTGCATCTCGTCCATTCTGTAGTGGACAGGAAAACCAAAAAATGCTGCAGGTTCAGCACCTTCGTATGTTTCAATTGCACTAATACCAGGAATATCTTCTAATCCATCCCTGATTTCTTGCAGATATGTCCGTCGATTCTTATTAAGTTCGTCCAATTTATTGAGTTGAACTGTTGCGATACCGATAGCTAATGGATGTGCCCGGTATTTTACGCCTAATCCCATAGGGGGTAAGTGTCCGTATTTGAGATTACTTGGATCTAAATCAGGATCACCGATACTATCAATGGGTCTATTTACCTGTCCTAACAGGCACGCTCGTTCAAAGATTGAGATATCATCTGTTGCAAGCATTCCCCCTTCACCAGCACTCACAGCTTTACTACCCTGCAAACTCCATGCACCAACTTGAGCGATACTCCCACAAGGTTGACCTTTGTAAGTTGCCCCATGGGCATGTGAACAGTCCTCTATTACAGGAACACCTATATCTTTGCTAAGAGCCATCAACGCATCCATATCACACACATTGCCCCACAAATGAACTGCTACAATTGCCTTAGTTTTGGGTGTGATTCGTTGCCTTACATCGTTAACATCTATACACAACGTCTTCGGATCAACTTCACAAAATACAGGTTTGGCATTTAACATCAATGCTGGCGTGATTGAACCCATCCAAGTATAAGTAGGACAGATGACTTCATCTCCTGGTCCAACACCAAGTCCAAACATCGCACTATGTAAAGCAGCAGTGCCGTTGCTAAGACTTACCGCGAATTGTGTGTTATGTCTCTCGCGCCAAGTCCGTTCAAATTCTTTAACTGTTGATGATCTACCAGAAAGTTCATTCCTTAATGTCATCTGATATGCAGTCTCTGCTTCAACTTCTGTGATCTGCTTCCACTGATCAAGTATCGGAAAGGGTTGCTCTTCGGATATTTCAAAAACAGGAGTTCCACCTAAGACAACAGGAAGGTCTTTATCAACTTGTAAGTCTTTACTGTTTTTACTATTATCGGGATTCTTCATTTTAACGATCCATTATTCCTAAAATAGACTTATAATCAGATAGATATAAACAATAAAAACAGGTGTATAAATTGTTCTGACAGTATTTGAAATAGATTGCTTTTATACTTCCCATGTGTTATATTAATAGCACCAGATTGCTTGATTAATTTTTACCGAAATATTATCTGATTTGAAATTGCTAATTTCTATACTATCACGCATAGATGTATTTGTCAACATATATGTTTTTTCCTTTCCTTATTTAAGAGTATGTTTTGAATAACCAACCAACTTCTTCTGTTCACACCAGAAATCAGTTTCATACTATTCAACAGATTCTTAATGTTGTCTTCCCATTCACAGCAGTCTTAGGATTTTTTCTGTTTTGTGGGGTTGTCCTGTTACTCAGAGGAGAAAATCCTTATGCGTTTTATCTGACTATACTCAAAAGTGGGTTTTCGACTTTTGATGAATTTGCAGGTGTCCTGTTTTATGCAACACCCCTAATTTTTACGGGACTCGCAGTTGCAATAGCTTTCAAAGCAGGTCTATTTAACATCGGTTGTGAAGGACAACTTTATGTAGCAGCTTTTACGGCTGCATGGTTTGGTATTCATATAAACCTACCATCTATTGTCCTAATTCCGCTATGTATTGTAGCTGCTATGCTGTCTGGTGCAATTTGGGGGGCGATTCCAGGATTGCTAAAAGTAAGGTTTGGAGCACACGAAGTAATCAACACAATTATGCTGAACTTTATCGCGTTAGCACTGACGAATTTCCTTGTAGTTTCTGTGTATCGTGAACCAGGACAGATGACACCACAGACAGCGGCAATCCATAAAACCGCCCAATTCCTACGGTTAGGTGAAGTTATACCTTTCATAAAAGAAAGCAACCTGCTGGATGCAAGTTTCTTACTTGCTGTTCTTTGTGTCATCCTAACATATCTATTCTTAAAATATAGTCGTTGGGGGTATGAACTTCGTTTAGTTGGAAACGCTTCAGAAGTCGCAGCTTATGGCGGAATTAAACCAGGTAGAGTCATCGTCTGGACAAT
The DNA here is from genome assembly GCA_965205065.1 of Candidatus Poribacteria bacterium. Taxonomy (GTDB): domain Bacteria; phylum Poribacteria; class WGA-4E; order WGA-4E; family WGA-3G; genus MSPOR6. The sequence continues at coordinate 3,639,736 of CBDBFT010000001.1, forward strand.
GGCACTCAGCGGTGCTATAGCTGGCTTATCAGGTGTCTTTGATGTGATGGGATACCGTCACAGATTCCTGGACAGTTTTTCATCTGGATGGGGATTCACTGGCATAGTAGTTGCCCTTTTAGGGAGAAATCATCCATTTGGAGTCTTTGCGGCATCACTACTGTTTGGTCTGTTAAACAAGGTTGCATTGGACATTGAATTACTGTTGGGAATTCCACGCGGTCTGTTTCTTGTTGGTCAGGGATTACTAATAATTATAATGGTGTGTATGGAAGGTTTTGTCATAAAAAGAAAAAGATGATTCTTAGTCTGATACCAATCACTATACGAAAAGCGACACCCTTAGGTTATGCAGCTCTGGGGGGAACATGTTCTGAACGTGCAGGTGTGGCAAATATCGCACTTGAAGGTATGATGCTCATCGGTGCCTACGGTTACACTGTAAGCGCACAAGCCTCTGAGTCTGCCTGGTTAGGCTTAGGTGTAGGCATGGCATGTGGGTTCGGTTTAGCTCTGTTATTAGCATTTACAACGATAACTTGCCAGTCAGAACAGATTGTTACAGGAGTTGCAATTAACATACTTGCATTAGGTACTATTGAGTATCTAATGCCCACATCTGAAAGGGTTGCCGGTCTACCAGAATTGAATTTACCATTCATAGGTCAATATAGCATTCTTACATGTACTATGCCTATCCTGATGATAATGTGTCATATAATGCTATATAAAACCGCCTGGGGATTGCGTTTACGAGCAGCAGGTAACTCTACAGAAGCACTCAAGACACTCAGCCTAAGTAGAGCAAGGTGGCAATACTTCGGTGTTTGCATGAGCGGTATATTTGCAGGTATAGGGGGTTGTTTTCTTGTATCTGATGTCCATTTATTTACAAAAGGAATCATCGGCGGCAGAGGATTTGTCGCTTTAGCGGCAGTGATATTTGGAAACTGGCGTCCTATTAATTGTGTACTTGCTTGTCTTCTGTTCGGATTTGCTGATTCTTTAGATCTCATGCAACAATGGAACATTCCAGATCAATTAACTAAGAGCTTACCATACATACTGACGATGATTGTTCTTGCGGGACTTGTAGGAAAAGCACGTCCGCCTGCAACACTTGGAACGTCAGAGAACTAAAGAAATCAATACCAAGAATTCATTAACAGGCTAACTTCCTTGATCCGTCAGTTCATAGTAAACTGAATGTCTATCGTAGTATCCATAGGATCTGGCATGTTTCGGGTTTATCATATTACACACCACGCCAAGTTCCTTTTCTGGCAATACATCCTTCAGATGTTTCAATCCTGTTAAGACATCAATACGTTTTGTTTTCGTTATATCAAACACATAAACGACAGCATCCACAGCCATCGCTAATATAACGGGGTCTGCAACCGCCCGGACAGGCGGACTGTCAATGATAACGATATCGTATTCAGACTTTGCGATTTCTAACAATTGTGCCATCATATCAGAATTCAACAACTCAATTGGATTTGGTGGAACTGTCCCACCCGGTATAAGATGCAAATTTGTAATACCCGTTTGTCTCACAGTTGATCTGAATACTTCGTAGTTATTCTCGTTATTCATCGTAATCAGGGCTTCGCTTAGACCAGGTTTCCGGGGATCGCTATGCGTTATTTCTGGTGTTTCATGCATATCTTCAGATTCTGAATGGATGGCATCATCATCATCTAAGATCTTCACTAACTGTTCCGAAGGAAAATGTGTGTGCTGAGAAGGTCTCCGCATATCAGCATCTATGAGTAATACCCTTTTCCCCGCTTGTGAATATGTGACTGATAAATTTGAGGAGATACAACTTTTTCCTTCTCCCCGTGTTGAACTCGTCACAAGGACTGTTTCCATCTTTCCACCAGGATTGAGGAAGGGAAGTTTGGCACCTATTGCTCTGAATGATTCAGCGAATTTTGAATTGGGTGAATCATGTACAACAAGTGGAATCCTATACGTACTTCGTTTCTTAATAGATGGAATGACTCCAAGAAAACTTGGTGGATCTGGTAGAGAATCCAGTTGTCGTACTGAATCTTCTAATCTTAGATATGTGTCTTTAAAGTAATTCTTCACGACAGCGAAGGTAAAGCCGAGTAACCCTCCGAGCATTGCCCCTAACACAAGATTGATTTTCATCCTCGGTCTTATCGGTTCTTGGGGTATACGTGCTTTGTCTAATACTTTAAGGTTCTCTGTGCGTGCTTCGTCAAGGACCTGAGATTCACGCATTCTTGCCTCCAAAGCAACGACTTGTGTGTTATATATCTCTACATCACGTTTAAGTCTATACAGTTCAAGTTGGTTATCTGACCAACCACTCAGTTCATTGATATGTTTATCTATCTGTGAAGAGACAATCTGCTTCTGTTCTTTTAGTCCCTTTATAGTTGCTTGCGTTTCATTTATGTGTTGAGCAAGAATTTGGTGAAGTGGATTATATGAAGAAGTGGTACTCTTTATATCCTTATCCTCACCCTCAAGAAGTTTCTTTGTTTCACTTATCTTCTCATCTAATGAAGTAATCTCAGGATGCTTCACATCCCCGTACTTTCCAATAAGTGCTTTTCGGTCGATTTCACTCCTATTTAAATCATCCTGAAGTTTTGAGTATGATGGGTTTCTTGATATTGTTTCAGATATGATTTGTTCGTCTACCTTCTCTATCTCATCTTCATAAGCGGCAAGTCTCAATGCAGCCCCGAACAATTGACCTTCAAGCTCATTTTCACTTAATCGTAATGCTAAAATAAGCTGAACTTGCGTTCCCCCTTCAGTATTCAGTGAAAGTTCTGGATGCTTTTCTTGGAATTCAAAAAGTGCGTTTTCCGCTTCTTTTCTTTTCTCTGCGACGTCACTTAATATCGCCATTGGCGATGGTTTCTCCCACCATCGTGCATTCTCATCTGTTTCATCTTCAATTGTACTGATGAGTATCTCGGCGATCTTATCACACAGTAATTGTGCGTATTCAGGTTTTCGTTGTTTCACAGATAATGTAAGTACATTTGCGTCTTGATTCTCTTCAACCTTTATATTCTCATCAATAAGCGTTTTAATATAAGCTTCTTCCCATTCAGTAATCGTCAACTCACCTTGTTCAGTCAATGTGTGATCTAATTCAAGATTAAACAGATTAGCAGACCATCTAACAAGTTTTCCACGGTAAACTGGTAACGGTTCCAACAATCCCTGAGATCGAAGCTCAAGTACTGCTGGTGTAATGACTAAGTCTCGAGACTGAATCAGTGTAGCATAAGTGCCAGAGGAGGGTCCACGAAGTATACCAGGAATCGGTAAACCTGATAGGATGGACGATGCACCTTGTCCATCAAGAATCCGTAGAGTCGTTTCAGATTGATAAACGGGTGGGGTGAAATCAGTTACAACAAACGCGCCAATTATACAGAGTAAACATATTACAATTACACTCCATTTGTTACGATAAAGAATCCAAAAATAATCCAATAAACGAATTTCTGTTATTTGCTCAAGTTTTGTATCTGTCTGTTCATTCATATTATCTATACCTCATCCAAACATTAACGACCAAGCTTGTCAATGATGCAGCGAAACTCAAAACTCTCCAATCAATCCGTATTCTTTCTTTTATGCGGAGTTGGTCATTTGGATTGAGGTATATTTCAGATTGTCTGAGATTAAAGTTAAGTTCCTCTTGTGTTCCATCCGCTCGGTTTATTATACATTTCTTAAAATTTGCCTTTTCTTCGTTTAACCCACCTGCCATAGCAACAGCATCTCGCAAGAGTATCGGTTCAGTGATAGTATATTGACCAGGCTTATATACTGCCCCTACAACACTTATTTTTGCCTCAGCGAGTGGTATATAGAGTGTGTCGCCTGGGGATAACATTGCACTGACATTTTCAGCTGTTAGATCAACTGGCGTATTACCTTCATCAGTAATGATTTCTGCATTTTTCAAATCCGCAAAGTCTGATCTTGTACCCCCAGCAAATTTCAATGCCTGATCAGCTGTTACCTGTTCATTCCTTATAGGGTATAGTCCCGAAGCTGCTACTGCACCGATGACGCGTATCTGTCTTAGGGCATATATTGAGGGAACAATTACAATATCATAATCCTGTAATGAAATATCATTGTATTCTTTATCCAAATGTTCTTGAAAATTTACTGTACGAAAAATCTTACCATCACGCCAAATTGCTATTCTCGTCAAATCAGCAAGTTCATTGTTAATTCCAGCGGCAGCCAAGGCATGTGTTAGATAAACTTGACCAGTCTCAAATACATGTAAATTTCCTCTAACTTTCTGTTCAATAGCACCATACACAAGAATATGTCTCTTGGGTTTCATCAGTGTGACGAATACTCTTGCACTTGGCAACTTATTCGCAAATGTCTTTTGCATGTGTGATTGAAGTTCAGATACTGTTAATCCTGTTGCTTTAATGATGCCAATCAGAGGATATGAGATAAACCCATCTGGCTGCACTGGTACAGGTACACGGTCTTTCGTATATTCAGGATAACCTTCAACAGTTACGACTATACTATCACCTACCTGCAATTTGTAAGTTGAAGTCTCTGGATATTGTGGGTCCTTTGTTACAGTATTCTCATCAATTGGTTCTTCTGCCAATAAAAGAGATGGACAACAGAATACACCAATACTAAATGTTAGAAAAGAAAACAATATCGAGTTTAACATCCTTAATTTCATTAAAATTCACCTTCTCAAAATTACTTATGTTCTTACCGTGTTAAAACTACCATTTTTGTGTTATTCCAAAATGTTTTCTTCATAAATTGTAGATAATCTATCATATTGTGTTTTGAAACCCCTATAGTATTTTATCAATATAGAAGCATATATTCAAGTGAAATTACAGAATGGGGTGCGTAAAGTTATTGTCACTTAACCTTCACCAATAATAGACATTCTGTTAGATTGTGCATCTTTGTAGCACATTCTGTTAGATTGTGCATCTTTGTAGCTGATCAAAGTCATATAATGATCCAGAAACCCTTCCGTGCCGATCTATGCCATCTATGTTAACTGGGGCGTGTCCTCCACGTAATCCGCGATTCAGACAAATAAAGTGACAAAAACTTTACACACCCAATTCACTGTATGCTATCATTAAAACAAATATCACTGTGCAGTGATAATGAATCTTGATTTAATCTGTTAGGTTGTGTTAATATAATGATGTGAAATTAAAAACGATCATACCTCAATTCCAAAATAAGAAGGTGATGATTATCGGTGATATCATCGTGGATGAGTATATCTGGGGTGAAGTCAACCGCATATCACCTGAGGCACCAGTTCCTATATTCGAAAAAACTTCTGAGAAGACAGGTTGTGGAGGTGCTGCAAATGTTGCTCACAATATAGCCAGCTTAGGTGCAAAAGCAGAATTAATAGGTGTAATTGGTAAAGACAGAGATGGTGAGCAATTAATACAGATGTTGAATTCGTTGGGAATCGGAACTGCTGAAATTTGCATAGATGTGCAACGACCAACAAGCAAGAAAACGCGCGTTATTGTAGATACTGATACAACCGGTACAATTAACGCTTTCAATAGTAATTCAAAACTATCACGATCCAATCAAGGACATCACCTGCTAAGAATAGATCAAGAATCTAAGCAAGAAATATCCGACATACTGAAAGAACATCTCTCCCGATCAATACTATCACGTTTGGATGAATATGATGCTATCATCATCTCGGATTACGATAAGGGTTTAGTTAGTGCTGAATTGATACATTCGGTCGTGAAGAAGGCAAAATCGTGCGACATTCCAACTATCGTTGATCCAAAACGCAATAACTTCTGGAACTATGAGGGAGTGACTGCACTGACACCAAATGACAAAGAAGCGTGTGCTGCAACAGAAGAAATGATCAACGATGTATCTCATCTGATTTCGGTCGGTGAAAGAATATTGGATGATCTATCACTCTCGGCTCTGTTAATTACTCGCGATGCAGAAGGCATGTCACTTTTTCAACGTGGTGCTGATGGTGTTTTACAAGTTGAACACTTACCATCTACTTCGAGTGATGTCGTAGATGTGACGGGTGCTGGAGATACAGTTACCGCTGTCTTTACACTCACACTCGCTGTACAGTCTAATTACAATACTGCAGCGCAATTGTCGAACATTGCAGGTGGCATCGTTGTTGGAAAATTAGGTTGCGCGACTGTGAAACCAGAGGAAATAATGCTAAATCTTGACAAGTGTTAGCGCAAGTTCTTTAGTTAAACGTGAGTTTGATAATTAAATCAAGAATGTATCCGTAGGTTGGGTTGAGGCACGAAACCCAACATTTAGGTGCCTATAATGCGTAAAGATGTTGGGTTTCGTACCTCAACCCAACCTACGTAGTTATTTGTTCTGATTTATCAAACTCACGTTTAGTTAACGCAAAAATCGAGGTGAGTGGACACGGATAAGTGACCATCACAGAGCCGTGAAAATGCCGAAAGTTATCAAACAAGATTTTCAACGCATTCTACATAAGGAAATACTATGGGAAAATAAAAAAGATAGGATATAAAAAAGACAGGCACCCAAAATGGATGCCTGCCTGTTCGATTAAACTGTGAAAGTGTAGGTCAAGGGACAGTGATTTGTGCATATCTTGAGAATCTACCATCCCCCAGACTATTGACAGCACGCACGCGTAAACGATACGTTTTCCCACTCTCTAAGCCTGTAACAGTATAGCTGGTGCTGGTGCTGCCTATAGACGTATAGGGTGTCTATCCTCCCCATCCGTTGTTGTATGAACCGTATGCGACTTTATAGTCCGTTATCGGACTGCCATTATCCGCCGGTGCTGTCCACGAAAAATCCACCGTACCCGCAGTCGCCCCCGCAGAAACACTCAATCCTGTCGGTGCATCAGGTTTTTTGGGTTTCCATACAGGAGCAGAAATCGTGATGCTTATCCATTCGCTATATGCTGATCCGGCACTGTTCGTCGCCTTAACTCTGAAATAACAACTCTCTACCTGTGACACCTCGCCCATCAACATCCCATCACTAAAAGTCGTTCCCGCCGGTTGTGTCCCCGAATCCCACGTTATCGTTGGACTTCCTGATACATAATTACTAAAAACTAAATAGAAATAATCCCCCACCGTGAGATTGTCAGGATCCGGTATATCACGCCAAACAGGTGCTGAAACCGATGGTAAAGAAACAGACACCGTATAACTCGCTTCATAGACCGTAGTGTTATCGCCATCATAGACATAAGCCTTAAAAAGATAATCACCACTCACACCACTCGGAAACGAATAACCGAGCTGCGATGTTGTCTTGCTGCCATCTCCGTATTCCGTGTTTACACCAGACTCCGTTCCATCCGGCGGCGTGACATACCAATACACATAACTATAAGGTCGGCTCGTCGTGAAGTTCGCCTCATGACCAAACCCCGCAGTCGCAGTATAAACACCATCAGATGAGACTAACGAATATGAAAGTGAGGTATTAGAGGGAGAAGTGGATGTCGTGTCATCACTTGTGTCTATTCCAAGCATCTCAGCCGTGATCTCGCCAAAGGTAATGGGATCGTCAGAATTGTTTACAGCCACCCCCGCATTCGGATGCTCTGTTACAGCTAAATTCGGCTTGTGTGAACTGTGTAAAGATAACGATTTTGTAATACGCCCAACTTTTATTACAAGTTTACCTGTACCCGGATCAATTTGATACTTCCTTGTGACAAGCCTTGGGTCATTCATGTAACACAACAGATGGGCACAGTGGCTGTTGATGTTGTGATCATGCAAGACTTCGTGTGCCAGCGTGTTCTTGATCCGATATTCTTTAGCATCTTTTATATTTGCCGCTGTCCCCTTTGACCACACCCACGTCTTCGCCAACTTATTATAAGCGTTCTTCTTGCTAACATTCGTCTCTTTTTTAGCCATAGCTGCATACTGTACCCTTCCCTGCTCATTGTATTTGTTCTGCGCATCTGTGTACGCCTCATCAACCACACTGTTTATACGATCAACAAAAATCCATATCAAAGTGTATTGTGAGGGCGATCCGCCCGATGTCTGCCCAAACCGATTACGGGTGTTGTCATCTTCACTACCTTTTGCAATTCGTATTGCCCAGACAGGTTTGTAGCCGGGGACTTCATCCCAGCCGTTGCCCCCCTTAGAGTTGAGGTTAACCCTGCCCGTGTCTTCACTGATATCCTCTGCCAGTAAACTACCGTTAAAGACTTCCCCCCACGGATCGTTGACAAAAGGAGAAGAATCTTCAAGCTCGTAATAACTATGCTTTTTGAATGATGGTGTGTTCCCGAGCTTGTATACTTTCATATCTGTACTGGAGCAATACAGGACATCTTTTTCTTCCACGTTAAGCCGTGTGACCTTTTCGTCTTGGCTTGTTTCGAAAATGCCACGCCACTCACCGTAGTTAGACCATCCGTCCCCGGGGTTCTTGTTTTTAGCATCAGGGGCTATTTCACCATCCGCAGACGGATCATAGCCTTTACGCTCTGCTTCCCCGGGGCCCCTATTGGCATTTAAAACGACTTTGAGGGTTTCCACGGTCTCCCACCCATCCGCAATGCCGTTTAGGTTATCGTCAAGAGGTATCCGATGCGTCTTCGGTCTCGCTACACTCCTGGGATAGTCACCGTAGTAATCTGTCTCCGACACCGTGACGGTAACGCTACCTTGCGCGCCCCAGTCATAACACCGGACAGTAATGGTGTCAGGAAAGCTCTGCAGAAGGCTAACTGTGCCATACGTATAGCCAAGACTTGTCGTAGTTACGGATGTCCACCCCGGATTATCAGCAGCATGGAACTGCAAATCCGCCGCGGTCGTCGTCCCGAAGTTCGCAGCATACCCTTTATACTTAGAAGAACTCAAAGACGCATTTACACTGTAGTATCTATTCGTGTCATACCCTTTGATATTGAGCGTGAACGAAAACGTGTTGTAATGATCCTTATTACTCGGATGTCCACCCTCTGGATATTTGCCACCCTTAAAGTTCTGTGTGAACGTGACGGTAACACCGATTGCTGAAAAAGACAAACAATAGACAGAAAAGAGGTAGGTGAGGAAAACAATAGAAAACTTTTTCATAAGTATATCTCCTTTATTTATTTACGTGTGCGGCGGGGACGCTGTGCGCGTTGTCTCGCTATCTCTTTGGCAACTTCCGGTTCAATCTTTTGTAAATGTTTGATGCCGTCATCTATGCCACGTTGCTGCGTCGCCTGAAAAAGCTGCTTTGCCATCTCACGCATCAAAAAATCTTCCAAATCCGTAGGGGATTTCGCATGCTCTACCTGCTCCATCCACCGAACAAAAGCGTCAAACTCCTGCTGTTGGCGTTGCACAAACGCTTCACCTGCTTGCTGCGCAGCTGCAGCACGACCCAGATCCCGCGCTCGCTGTGCAGCTGCAGCACGACCCGGATCCAATACAGGGTCAGCAGACATCGCTCGCGGCCTCCCCCAAACATCGGCATCCACAGCAGGCGACTCATCCTCGGATACATCGGATACTGGCGGTAAATTAAATGGATCCAATAACGACTCGTCATATACCTCAAACGGTTCCACTTCAGATGGAGGCCCATATATCGGATTCCCGTCTTCTATGGCTTTAATATAGTTACCGAATACGTCTGCGTAATCCTTTTCCCATCTCCTACCGGGGTTCGCGTATATCAGGGCTCGTGTCTTTTTGAGATGGACAAGTGCTGATTCGTAATCACCGACCCTTTGATATGCCATCCCTAAATTCGCATGAAATTCTTCAGGTTCTGTCCAACGACCATACGTGGAATCCGATGGATACAAATCAACGTATTTTAGGCCTTCTGTCGCGTAGAAGATAGATTCTTCCGGGGCATCTACCTCTGTCAGCTGTGCTAACTTTTGAAGCACACGCGGAGAATCTGGATGGTATTTCAGCATCTCTTTATACCGCGGCAACAGCAGGGATTTGTCTGGCCAAACGTCACCTGCAAGGCTCCATCTCCCTTGAAGTGCTAATTCAGAATACGGGTAGGCTTCTATCAGATGTTGGTAGACTTTCCGTCGATCCTCGCCGTAGCTCACTTTCAATTTCATTCTGAGGTCTGCGTAGGTCAACATTTCTCCATCTACGGAGATTTCATCCGGTTCAGGCGGCGCGGTCCGGTGCCACTCTTCACCCTCCCAATGTCCTGTCCCATACGTCTCACCCGACGGGGGACGTTTAACAGCATTCGATTTTCGTACCTGTTGCATCACTTCCGCAGATGGCACTTCATAAAAAACTTCAGGTTCAGTCGGTGTGCGATTGAGGTGCAAGAACACACCAGTAACACAGATGAGTAAAAGAATGAGGATAGCGACTCCCCAATACATTTTACGTTTCATAATGTTTCTCCTTATATAAGAAGGCATCCTTCCGCTACATATCACGAAAAGGCTTGCTCATTAACATGTTAAAATTTGAGATAGACTTTGTAGCCTTGTCTCCTGTTGTGCTTCCTAAATTATATCATGAAGCAGGTTAAGTGTTTAGACAGACTACAGAAATTCGCAGGTAAAAGAGAAAGTATTGCAATCCCCGTAGAGGTTGCTGGTCTCTACTACCTATTGACTTAATGCCAATAGTGGTGTATGATAGAAACCTGCGGAATTAGTCTGTTTCAACATCAGTACTATGTATCGGTGGTGTTGACGCATCACCGGTGCATGTATAAGCACCCTCCGATACAACCCACGCACGCTGAAAAAAAGCATCGTGAATTTACAGCATCTTTCACTATTATACACTTTCTTTATTTCTTTGTCAAACAATGTTTTCGTATGGGTGTGTAAAGTTTTTGCACAGAAGATTCAGGAGTATATCCGCCCCCTCCGCGCTTTCCGAGATTCAGACAGATTACACGTCAGAATCGCAGAAGGCACGGAGAACACGGAAAACACAGAAAAAGAGGGTTTTGCTAAAATCACCCTATAATCGTCATTTTAGGGATTCCCAAGACCATGCCTGTAGCACATTCTGTTAGATTGTGCTTCTTCCTCCAACCCATACAACCCTCCATCCTTCCAACCTTCCACCCATCCCCCCTTCCACTCTTCCCGTCTTCCACTCTTCCACCTATCCCCTCTTCCATTCTTCCCGTCTTCCAACCTTCCACCCATCCCCTCTTCCACTCTTCCCGTCTTCCAACCTTCCACCCATCCCCTTCTCCCTACACCATCCATCTTGTTCCTGTTGTAGCACATTCTGTTAGATTGTGCTTCTTCCTCCAACCCATACAACCCTCTAACTTTCCATCCTTCCACTCTTCCACTCTTCCATCCTTCCACCCATCCCCTTCTCCCTACACCATCCATCTTGTTCCTGTTGTAGCACATTCTGTTAGATTGTGCTTCTTTCTTCCACCCATACAACCCTCCATCCTTCCATCCTTCCACTCTTCCACTCTTCCATCCTTCCACTCTTCCATCCTTCCACTCTTCCATCCTTCCACCCATCCCCCCTTCCACTCTTCCCGTCTTCCAACCTTCCACCCATCCCCTTCTCCCTACACCATCCATCTTGTTCCTGTTGTAGCACATTCTGTTAGATTGTGCTTCTTTCTTCCACCCATACAACCCTCTAACCTTCCACCCATCCCCTCTTCCACTCTTCCCGTCTTCCAACCTTCCACCCATCCCCTTCTCCCTACACCATCCATCTTGTTCCTGTTGTAGCACATTCTGTTAGATTGTGCTTCTTCCTCCAACCCATACAACCCTCTAACTTTCCATCCTTCCACTCTTCCCGTCTTCCAACCTTCCACCCATCCCCTTCTCCCTACACCATCCATCTTGTTCCTGTTGTAGCACATTCTGTTAGATTGTGCCTTCTTCTACAACATTTATCCTACAGTACCCTTCACTGTACTAAATTGACGCCTATTAGGCATTCCCGACTCGCCAGCAGGGGAGCGAATCTATATCATGTGAACAGACAATTACCGAATTAATTATTTAAACTTCATCTGGCGTTAGGATATTCGTATTTTGTTGTTGACAGGTTCTATACACCTTTCGCACCGCTGGTGCTTGGTTTTCTGTTGTTCACACGTTCTTATCCTGGTAATCTTGAAATCCTGAGAATCCTGGTTCAGACAACAAAAACCCTTCCCCCTTCCAACCCACCCCTCTTCCAACCTTCCAACCTTCCAACCTTCCAACCTTCCACTCTTCCATCCTTCCCCCTTCCAACCCACCCCTCTTCCAACCTTCCAACCTTCCAACCTTCCAACCTTCCACTCTTCCATCCTTCCCCCTTCCAACCCACCCCTCTTCCATCCTTCCACCCTTCCAACCTTCCCCTTTCCACCCTTCCATCCCTCCCCTCATACCCTCTTCCCTCTTATCCTGGTCCAATCCTGAAAATCCTGAAAATCCTGGTCACCCTTCCATCCCTTCCCTCATACCCTCTTCCCTCTTATCCTGGTCCAATCCTGAAAATCCTGAAAATCCTGGTCAACCTTCCACCCTTCCATCCCTTCCCTCATACCCTCTTCCCTCTTATCCTGGTCCAATCCTGAAAATCCTGAAAATCCTGGTCAACCTTCCACCCTTCCATCCCTCCCCTCATACCCTCTTCCCTCTTATCCTGGTCCAATCCTGAAAATCCTGAAAATCCTGGTCAACCTTCCAACCCTTTCCCCATCCGCGTAATCCACGATTCATTTTTTTCATATTTAACTTGACAACTGTTTTTATATATGTTACCATAAATATATGTTATATATTGTCTTGCGATATCATTATATAAATGGGTGTTGACAATGCTATTATTCACAATCTACAGATAAGTATATGCCGCATACAATTAAATCTTAATCAAAAAATGAAAATAATTCAATTTTATTCAATATTAACTTGACAACATTATATATTTATGTTATCATAAATATAAAGTTATGTATATACTTACTTTTAGTTTATGTAAAAAGGTGTTACAATGCTATTCTACAAAGTGTCCATAAATGATCATAATATCAGAAAAAAGCCAATATCTTCATCCATATTTCAACATGCAGAGATTTTTGTACCAAAAAGGAATTTTAAATTTTTGACTCTGTCAAAAAACACGCCACAAAACCTTACTGACATTGACTGGATAAGCAATTCACAAAAAGTCACGGCTGTGACAAAGCCGTGACAAAGTCGTGACAAATTTGTCACGTTTTCGTGACTTTTTATGAATAGGAGAATATCATGATATTACAAGAGGATCATAAGGAATTCGCTGTCAAATGCTTCGTAGAGTATATGCAACCCACTTTTTGTGCATGTTTCAACTTAGAGAGAATTATGTCACGTTTCCTGAAAATAAAAAAATTAAATCTGTCAGAAAACACGCCACAAAACCTTACAGTCATTGACTGGATAAGCAATTCGCAAAAAGTCACGGCTGTGACAAATTTGTCACGTTTTCGTGACTTTTTGAATAGGAGAATATCATGATATTACAAGAGAATCACAAGGAATTTACCATCAAATGCTTCGCAGCATATATGAAACCCAGCGAGGTCGTTAAGGCATTTATGCAAGAATTTAAAAACGATCTGCCAAAACCACCGTCTCCACCACAACCTCCCAACTATGAAGAAGAAATTACTGGATCAGAATACCAATTCAGCAGAAATGAATATATCAAGAAAAACATAGATGAAATCAAATCTCGATATTTCAATATGTACGGTATCGATTCACATATCAAATTTGAGAAAGATGAAGCAGACTATATTGAGAAATTCAAACTGGAATATGATAAAGTGTGGAAAAAGGAACGCGAAAAAATGCATGAGGAACAACTCACTGAATATCAATTAATCCTTGATAATCACTACATGCAAATTCGTAAAAAACTCTCAGACCAATTACGACGATTGAACATCACTCACACAAGATTCCCTGAAAAGTACCGACAACTATTCAACGAATCACGCAATGCGTTCTTAAAAGGCAAGATAGATGATAACATGACTGACGTCGGTTTAACACAGGACGATAACATTCAACAAGAGTTAGAAATCATCTTTGGTCATGTCAAAAACCTTATGTTCTTAGAGAAAGAACCGAAGGAGATACTAAAACACGTAGACAGAGCACATGCCATACTCAAAACCATCTCGTCATACAACAAGTTAGAGCGGAAAGACGCCACCAAATAGACTCTTAATAGTAGTAGGCACTCTCCGAGTGCCGTCTCTTAATAGTAGTAGGCACTCTCCGAGTGCCGTCTCTTAATAGTAGTAGGCATTCTCCGAGTGCCGTCTCTTAATAGTAGTAGGCATTCTCCGAGTGCCGTCTCTTAATAGTAGTAGGCATTCTCCGAGTGCCGTCTCTTAATAGTAGTAGGCACTCTCCGAGTGCCGTCTCTTAATAGTAGTAGGCACTCTCCGAGTGCCGTCTCTTATGGAAAGCGGAAAGACGCCAGCAAAGCGGTCCAGAACACAGATGAAAACATTCCCACACAATAGTCAGCAATCAAAGCGGAAAACACATTCACTTGAAAGTTGACGATACTTCTATAATGCCTCAAAAGTTAAATAAAAGTCGTCAATTCTGCAAAAAAGTGTTAAAATACTCATAAGAGAACTCCTTATGGTTCGGTATAATGACTTCATTATACCAAAAGAGTTCTCTTTTAAACAAAAATTATTGAATTACTTATCAAACTCCCGTTTAGTTACCATAAACACAAAAACTTAGATGAAAACTGTATTCCTTGACAGAGATGGCGTCATAAACGAAAATCACCACAATAGAGGTTATGTTTGTAATTGGTCAGACCTTGTCTTCATCAATAATTCTCTTGAAGCAATATCTATTTTGTCTCAAAACGGTTTCAGCATCTATATAGTAACGAATCAATCAGGCATAGGGAGAGGTTTTTTCACAGAAGAAAAACTATCTGAAATACATACAAAAATGATTGAAGCAATCCAATGTGCGGATGGACATATAGAAAGGATATATTATTGTCCTCACCATCCAGACGATAGCTGTAAATGTAGAAAACCTAAACCGGGGATGTTACTTCAGGCTGCGATTGATAATAACGTAGACCTTTCAGAAAGCCATTTTATTGGAGATTCTTCAACAGACATTGAAGCTGCAGCTGCTGCAGGTGCAATACCACTTTTAGTCTTAACGGGACATGGTCAGAAGACGTATAATACTTATACCAAAGGTGACAATACGCACACTTCAATTAGACCGCTTAAGGTATTTACAAATCTATATACTGCTTCCCAATGGTTGGTAAACAGACAAATATGCTAATCGGTTTAATGCTACTTTCCATCGCTATCATGAAGAGACGTAGTCTAAAGACATATCAGAGATAATAGTTGAGAAAGTAATTTGTGTTGACAAAGATTAAGTATTTATCTATTATTATAATATAAGCTTTCAATGTTATGTATAAATCTGAGAATTGGAGGAACTCATGAATGAAGATCAGTTAAAAATGAATATACACAAGGACCAACTCAATTGGTTTCTAACGCTACATTTGAGCGAAAGAGATATATTTCAGTTGTTGACAAGAAGCAATCTATTTACTGACCCAGACAGGTTACATTCTTCATCATCTCAAGAATTACTGAGTATGTTGACAACTGCATTCTACACACATTCTGTTATAGATGACAAAGTCACTGAACATCTTTCGGAGAAGTCAGAAACTGCAATAAAAAGAATAGGATACATGGTTGTGGATGAAATACATACTTACTTTAAATCTCCTAAGGCATTGATTGAATCTGGTGATTTCGGTGATGTCGTTTGGGCACTTCTGACTGATGCTCGCGAAGAGGTACGCACTCACGGATATAAACTATTGACAGCAGCGTATGAGGCAGATCATCAAACATACATACAGAAGACCAACAAGGGAACAGAAAATGATGATTCTGTTGACAGCGATTGTGAGTTGACTGTACAGGAAAATGACACTGAAACGACCAATAAAACTGGTGCGAATTTGACGGATGAGGTTGAAACAGATGAATCCGAAAGTCATGGGACTCGTATAGACAATTTACAATTACAGAAGACCAAGCTTGAAAAAAAGAACAAACGGCTGGAACAACATTGCAAATACTTGGTTGAGGAAAATGAGAATTACAAAAGGGAAGTTGTAAGTTTTCAAGAAAAAGAGAAACAGATTTCTGTTTTACAAAAAGAAAATACCAGTCTACAGGAAGAAGCAACACGATTAAGTCACGTCAATGAGGAACTTGCAAATTTAGAAGACAAACATAAAGAACTTTTGTCTGAAAATAACAAAATGACATCTCAGCTTAATATACTGTCTCAACTTAAAGATGCAAATGAGTCTTTCCAAGTTGAATTAAAATTAGCTGAAGAAGCAATTTATAAGGAAAAAAGTGCATTAGACCAACTAAAAAATGATCTACAATTACATTTCGATCTAATAGACAAACGCTATGAAACTTCTCGTAAAACTCTCAATCAAATCCGTCAAACTGTTAGCCAATTTGATGGTTCGCCTTTAGATATTAACATAAACGTCAGGAACGATTCGTCTCAACCCAGAGTTGGTGTTTTTGTTGATGTACAGAATATGTTCTATGCCGCAAAAGACCGCTTTGAACGAAGAGTAGACTATATCAAACTTCTTGATCTCATTGTAGGACCACGACATCTGATGTCTGCATTTGCATATATAGTTCAGATTCCAGAAATCAAACAATCCAATTTCATCTCCTTATTGGAACACAACGGTTATACAATAAGGAGTAAAGATCTACGTTTGAGAGGAGATGGTTCCGCCAAAGGTGATTGGGACGTTGGAATTGCAGTTGATGTTGTTTCTATGTTAGGTTCTTTAGATGTTGTAATTTTAGCAAGTGGAGATGGCGACTTCTGTCCATTAGCGGAACTTATCAAACAGCAACATAAACGCATTGAAGTCGTTGCATTTGAACATAATACTTCAATGGACCTTCAAGCAATGGCTGACCAATTCTTTCCAATAGGTGAAGAACTATTGATGTGAAAATACAATTCTTTGATAAAATACCGCTATCTATTCATAAGAATGATAAATCAGTGAAAGCAAGCAACAATGACGACAAGATATAATCCTGGATGTACTTATCTATCTGGACTGGCAGTTTTATCCTACCTGCTTCTGCCTTTCTACCTACTCCTCATTTTTTCCTTTCCTGTCCTCTCACAATTGAATCCCATAAAGAATTTAGCAGTTTGTACTGCAAAGGAATCACAGCATTTCCCAGCAGTCACAAAAGTCAAGAATGGTGGTGTAATCTTGGCATGGCGTGACGCACGCAATGAGAACTATGATGTGTACACCCAGAAGATAGATAAAGAAGGTAACATACTATGGCAACCTGATGGCATATCTATTTGTGATCTCAAATCATCACAAAGTTCACCAATTCTTGTTTCAGATATGGATGGAGGAGCGATCATTATTTGGGGGGACACCCGAAATGGCTCCCAGGATTGCTATGCACAACGTATAGATGCTAACGGTCAGAAAATGTGGGAACCAGAGGGTCTCGCAGTATGCATTAAGGATACACTACAAAATGATTTTGTTGCTGCATCAGATGGTAGTGGAGGAGTCATCGTTGTCTGGGAGGATTGGAGAACAGGAAACCAAGACATCTACGCACAGAGAATATCTGCAGAAGGTATGCCAATCTGGAAACAGAACGGTATACCCGTGTATGCTGGACAAGGTGACCAATACGATCCTGTCTTGGTAACAGGGGACGATGGTAGCGCAATCGTAGCATGGTGGGATTTCAGTACTCCCGATTGGAATGTGTATGCACAAAGAATTGATAGGAATGGAAATACAGTGTGGGAAATACCTACTCCCGTATGTACGGCTAAGGGTAATCAAGGTTCACCGCAGCTCATTTCAGATGGTAAAGGTGGGGCATATTGTGTATGGTCAGATTTCCGAAACGACCCAAATCTATTCACAAGTTCACAGATTTATACACAACATCTAAACAAAGAAGGTAAGACATCTTGGGAGAAAAATGGTATCCAAATCTGCAAAATGTCAACAAATCAGCAACAAGCAGATTGCGTCAGCGATGATAATGGAGGATTCATCGTCGTCTGGTGGGATGATAGAGATATTTTTGCTGATATCTATGCACAAAGAATCAATTCAGAAGGCAATTCATTGTGGGATCCTAATGGCATTGCTGTTTGCACTGCGGGGGGAGTTCAACAAATCCCTAAACTTATATCTGATGGTGCCAACGGTTGCATCGTATATTGGCTGGACTATCGAAATGATTTTGGAGACATAACTGAAGATGCTATTTATGCACAGAGGATTGATTTTAGTGGAAATATCTTATGGAACAAAGATGGCATACCTGTCTGTAACGCAAAGAATGAGCAGATAACACCGACAGCAGTTTCAACGGAAGAAGGCAGTGCAATCGTATTTTGGAGTGATGCTCGTGGTGATGATTACGACATCTATATGCAACAGATTCCTGATTAATGGCGTGTTTTGCTGGAGATAGTCTTGATCTTTTCAATATACACTCCTCCATTTACGGTTTAATGATGTTTTTCTCACGTAGTTCTTCTAAAGTATAGGTATTAATTACATCATCCTTCGTTAATCCGCTTCTACGCGCAACGTTTACCCCAAACCTGAGAAATTCAAACTGTAATTTAGAGTGTGCATCAGTATTTATAGACATAAGGACACCAGCTTCTTTTCCCTTTCGAACATATTCTGGACCCAGGTCTAAGCGGCTTGGAGACGCGTTAATCTCTAAAACTGTATCGTTCTCTAAAGCAGCACGGATTACGGCATCAATATCTATCGGATACATCGGTCTACTACCGAGAAGCCGACCTGTAGGGTGTCCGATGATTTTCACATGAGGATTCTCTATCGCAGCAATCATACGTTCTGTCATAGCAGCCTCCGACAGTGTGAACTGACTGTGTATGCTTGCTATGACGATATCCAGTTGTGCCAATATATCATCAGGATAGTCAAGTGAACCGTTCGGTCTTATATCTACCTCAGATCCTGCTAATAGGGTAATACCTTCAATTCTCTCATTAAGTTTGCGGACATGTTCTATTTGTGCTAATAATCGCTTCTGATCTAAACCGTTTGCTACAGTAGATGACGCAGAATGATCAGTAATGCCTAAGTACTCAAGACCTTGACGCATTGCAGTTTCCACCATTTCATCCATCGTGTTTCTGCCATCACTCCATTCAGTGTGTGTATGCAAGTCTCCTCGTATGTCTACCAATTCAATCAATAACGGTAGTTTATTATCCAGTGCTAATGACACGGAATCTGAAAACTGACGAAGCTCAGGGGGTACATAGCACATACCGAGTTTCTCATATATCCGGGTTTCTGAATCATCCTTAGTATTCATCCAGTATTCTGCGTTCTCTGAATGCATGTCTATGTTAATGTTAGCATCTTTAGGAAGTGCTGAGAGATGTTCTTCTGATGCTGTCGTCAGAAAGAGAATTGAATCGTATGCTGAGGAATCACATAGATATATGACGACAGGAAAACTGTTGTCAATATGAACGTGGATTTGTTGAAACTGTTTTAGTATAACCGGTATTGTTACATTCTCACCAATTTCGACCAGTTTTAATGCCAGTTTCTGTTTATTTTGTAAGAATTTCTCAATGATGTCATTCTCGGTAGTCTTTACATCGTGTCTACACTGGGCAACAATCTCAATGCATCGGCACACTTCTTCACATCGCCGTATCTCACCTGTCAAATCAAATCTAACGATGCTCTCACATTCATTTAGAATAGACGAGAGGTTCTGTGCAAAAGTATCAGCAATTGAACTCAGCCGGATACCTCTGTTGGTATTAATGAATTGAAGACTGTTCGTAATTGTTTGTAATGTTTTTTTACCGAAACCCTTTACACTTTGTAAACTTCCATCCTGTACTGCTTGTTCAAGTTGCTTAACACTTTTGATATTATGCTCGTAATATAATCTATTAGCAGTTTTTCCACCTACGCCTTGTACATCCAATAATTCTAATGCCTCTAAACCCATTTCTGCTTTGAGTTTTTGATATGCTTCACATGTACCGGTATCAAGAATCTCTTTCGTTTTTTCTTCTATTGTTTTACCAATTCCGGGTATATTCTGAAATTTACCAGTTTCAATCAATTCGCTTACATGCGTTGTTAAATCAGCAAGAATTCTGGAAGCTTTCATATATGAGCGAATTTTGAATGTTGCATCACCACGGATCTGCAAAAAATCACCTATATGACTAAAGATCTTGCTTATTTCTATATTCTGCATAACTTTATCTTTCATTTATATGTTATTCAAGTATGTTTTAGTATACTTTCTATTTGCAAGTATTCCGGCAAATAATCCAAGAAAGACACCCGTACATACAACACTGATAAGTTGATTATAAGGTAGGAATTCCAGAACACCGAGTTGATAAGTAAATGCACAATAGAGTAAATAAAAACAAGATAAACCTACAAGGGTCCCAAAGAAGCCTAAGAAGAGCCCGTGGAAAAGGAAAGGATTTCTGATATGTCCTCTGGTTGCTCCTATAAGGCTAATGAGTTGTATTTCATCATGACGTGAACTTGCGGTTTTTATGACAGCAGCACGAATGGTGAGGATTATCAATAGAACAGTTATTGAGATACAAGCAATTGTCATACGCGTGGTTTGTCTAAATAAATCCGTGAGAATTCCAGAACCTGTTAGATTGACATCATCTATTTGTGCAAAAGATTCAATCTCATAAGAGATTTCTTCTAACGTCTTTCGTGATACATTGGATGAGTCTAAAAAAATTTTGAGAGAAGCGGGAAATGGATTGCTATCAGAAAAACCGCCTTTTATCAGTTTCCCAAGGGAACCAAACTGTTTTTCTGCTCTATTCAGGTTCTCTTCCTTAGACACAAAGTCAATATAGAGGATTTTATCCTGTTTTTGTAGCTGATTAGCAAAAGTCTTAGCATCCTCCTCAATTACAGTATCATTAAGAAAAGCGACAAGTGGTGCTACACCTTCATTAAGTTCAAGGTCCTTGTAGACCGACGTGTGATTAAACAGAAAGGCATTTAGGACAAGTGTGAAAAATGCAAGTGTGAGAATACATAACAGGTTGTTTAATCTTGTTTTTCCAATATGTATAAAGATATTCTGTATTTTGTATCGCATCTTCTACTATTCCAGTATTTCAATAGCAATTTTAGTAACTATGACTGTCTATCTCAATTCACTAAGAAAGTTATGATGTAATGCAACCATCTTGTAGTTTATATATGCGTTTTGGTGAAGCATTCTTTTCACGGACAAATCGATCTGGAAGATCAGGATCAGAAGTTGTGACCAACACTGTAGTACCTTGAAAATTCAGTGCATCAAAAAGAGACAGCATTTCAAGTGAGATGTTAGGATCAAGCGTTTCTGTTGGTTGGTCAGCGAGTAGTAATAAAGGACTGTTGATGATTGCTCTCGCAATTACGAGCCGTTGTTTTTCGTTATTTGAAATTTGGGTTGGTAGTGCGTGCTTGCGATGCACTAAACCCATTTGATGTAACATATTGTTCACATTTTCTCGTAATATACGATACTTAGTTCCGATAAGTTTTTGCGGTATTTCAAGATTCTGTTCAACAGTTTTAGTATTGATGAGTTTCCAGTCTTGGAAGACAACACCAATTTTTCTCCTAAAGTATGGAATTGTTGATGAAGTGAGTTCCTCAAGCGGTTGTCCCAGTACACTTAATGAACCAGTCGTAGGTAGCAATTCTCGATTGAGTAACTTTAGTAAAGTCGTCTTTCCTGAGCCGCTGTCCCCAATGAGAAATCCAAATTCACCGCGTTCAAGCCGGAAACTGACTCTTTCCAATACACTTAAATCTTGATAACTGAAACTCACTTGATGAAGTTGGATCATTATTTCTTATTTCCGATGTTGGAATCAGTGATACTGTCCTAAGGTTACGAAAAGATTACGCTGTCAGTTCATTGGTGTACTTACAATCTTTATCTGGACATGCCTGTATTCTTTCTCCTGTCTTCAATACTTTTTCAACAGTATATGCTGCATCACATTGTGGACACCGTTGAGCGATAGGTTTATCCCAACTTGCAAATCCACATGTAGGGTAGTTACTACAACCGTAGAAGACCTTTCCTCGCTTACTACGTCGTTCTCCTAAATAACCTTCGCAATCCGTCTCAGGACAATCAACCCCCATAGGTACAGGCTTGGCGTTTTTACATTTTGGATAGCCACTACATGCCAAAAACCGTGCCCCTGCCCGACTCTGCTTAATGACCATCGGTTCTCCACACTTTTCACATACCGTGTCAGTTTCTTCTGGCTCTTCAGATGCAGTATTATCCCCATTTAGAGATTTTATGTTTTCGCATTCAGGATAGTTAGAACATCCGAGGAAACGTCCATACCTACCCCATTTAACGATCATATTCCCTCCGCATTTCTCACATGCTACGTCAGATTCAGTTTCCATCGATTTCCGCGCTTCGTACATCTTATCCGGTGCTTGTTTCAATGCGTCTTCAAAAGGGGGATAAAATTCGCTGAGTGTGTCATTCCATGCAATCTTCCCATCAGCAATTGTATCCAGTTTCTGTTCCATCTCTCTTGTGAATTCAACGTCAATAATATCAGGAAAGGCTTGAATTAGAAGGGCATTAACAAGTCTTCCAACATCTGTTGGCATAAGTTTCCGCTGTTCTTTCGTCACGTAGTCCCGATCTTGAATTTTAGAGAGGATAGATGCATAAGTACTCGGTCTTCCGATCCCTTTTGCCTCCAACGCCTTGACCAGGGTTGCTTCGTTATAACGTGGCGGAGGTTGTGTAAAATGTTGTTTCGGAGCTAACTTTCTTAGATCGAGCGTTGCACCTTCATTAACATCTGGAAGTGTTGTGTTTTCGTCACTACTATTCTCTTCATCAGAGGATATATCGTCTTTACCTTCCATATAGATGCGTCTGAAACCGTCAAACTTAATAACAGATCCGGTGGCACGGAAGAGATAACGTCCCGCTTTTATGTCTATAGTTGTTGAATCAAGTATTGCAGGATTCATCTGACTGGCGATAAACCGTTTCCATATTAATTCATACAGACGAAACTCATCAGAGGTTAAGTGTGTTTTCAGAGAATCCGGTGTCCTTAAGGGTAACGTCGGTCTAATTGCTTCATGTGCATCTTGTGCACCACTTTTACTACGGTAACTGACTGCGCGCCCGGGGAGATAGTCATCACCATAAGTATTTTTGATATAACTTCTAACAGCAGTTAGAGCATCTTGCGCGACACGAGTTGAGTCGGTACGCATATATGTAATCAATCCAACTAAACCTTCTTTACCAATTTCTAATCCCTCGTAGAGCTTCTGTGCAACCATCATTGTTTTTTTAGCAGAGAAACGGAGTTTCCGGGAAGCTTCTTGTTGTAACGTGCTTGTAATAAATGGAGCAACAGGTTTCTGTTTTCGTTCCCGTTTATTCACCTTTTCAACTACGAAAGCTTGTTCTTTTGCGTCTTCTGCTATAGTATTGGCATGCTCTTCGTCAATTCGAAAACCGTAGTTGTTTATCTCACCTTTCTTCGTACCAATCTTATGCAATTTTGCTTCAAAGAGATGCTCTTTTGTGTCGGGTGTTAATGTAGCAGTGAGAGTCCAGTATTCTTTTGGATTAAAAGCCTCAATTTCTGCTTCACGTTCACATATCAGCCTAACCGCGACAGATTGGACTCGACCAGCACTCAATTCCGGTTTCACACTTCTCCACAATAGTGGACTGATCTTCCATCCGATAAGTCTATCCAATACCCGTCGTGCTTGCTGTGCGTCTACGAGTGATTGGTCAATATCTCCAGGATTCTCTATTGCTGCTAATATTGCACTCTGAGTGACCTCATTGTACACGATACGGTAGATGGGTTTTTTTGTTTTCTTCAGTTCATTCGCAAGATGCCAACAGATGGCTTCGCCTTCTCTATCAGGATCAGCCGCGAGGTAAATGCAATCAACTTTTCGTGCTTTCTCCGTGATTGCTTTGACAACTTTACCCTTTCCATGAATCGTTACATATTTCGGAGTAAAATTGTTTTCAACATCAATCCCAAGTTCCTTTTTTGGTAGGTCTACGATATGTCCTACAGATGAGTCAACAATATAATCAGACCCTAAAATCTTCTTAATCGTTTTTGCTTTTGCTGGAGATTCTACAACTACTAATGACTTTGCCATTTTTATTATTTGTTCCTTATTTTACTTATTGCTGTTTGGATTACGGTCTCTATATTCAGTTCTATTACGTCTACTCACAGCAACATACTAATTGTTTTATCAAACAACTTTTTATTTAATACGTATAAAATCCAATAAAGTGACAGAAATCGGCACTGTATACTTTTCATGATTGATTCGCTCAAGGTAATATGTGACGAGAGAAGCGGTGTATTCGGTAGTTTCTTATGCATCTGCAAACGAGATAAGGTCAATTAACAACTCCCGCATCTTTGAGCGGTGGACAATATTGTCAATAAATCCGTAGGTGACCAATGTTTCAGCTTTCTGAAAGTCTTCAGGAAGTTCTTCTTGTAAGCTTGCGACAGCAAGAGGTCCTGCAAATCCAATTCGTGCCCCCGGTTCAGCTATAATCACATCACCAAGCGATGAGTAGCTGGCAGTTGCCCCGCCGAACGTAGGATCGGTAAGAACGGAGATATAGAAACCACCGTTATTGATATATTCAGTGCATGCGGCAGCCGTTTTCACCATTTGCATTAACGCCAATGTACCTTCCTGCATACGCATACCCCCGCTAACAGAAATGATTACAAGTGGTAATTGGTTCTCACCTGCATGTTCTATACAACGTGTAACTTTTTCACCGATAACAGCACCGCAAGTCCCTCCAATAAAACCGACATCACCAATTGCGATTGCTACGTCATTTTTTCCAATTTTAGCTCTACCTGTCAGCATTTCTGAACGCATCCCAGTTTTAGCGATGTCGCGTTCAAGCTTTTCAGTGTACTCAGGAAACTCCAAAGCATCAATTGAGTACAAATTCGTATCGGTTTCTTGAAATGTCCCATCATCAATGAGAAGATTGAGTCGTTCGCTTGCCCCCATGGGGTAGTGCGTATCACAAACTGGACAGACTTTGTAATTTCTTACAAAAGCATCGGTTTCTATTTTTGTGTTACAATTTCTGCATAAGATGGTATCTGGAGAATTGTTCATATTAGTACTCTGATAAGTGATATGAATTGTCAGATTAATATAATACCACTCATCTTATAGGTTGTCAAATTTATCTATTTGACAATGCGGTGTACTCCTGCTTATACACACATCTTAAGAATGAGTATTCCGTATCCATCAACCTCCGCAACAAAATTAGGTGGGACGATAGTTGTAGCACTAAATTCGGTTATTACTGCTGGTCCTTTGACGCGATGACCCGGTTTTAACGACTCGCGACTGTAGAATTCAGTCGGACAATTTACGCCATCAAAGACGACATGACCTTGCTTAATCCTTGCTTTTGCAGGATCAGAATTCGAGAGGGGGGCTTTTTCCGTTATAGGTTTTTCAGTTTCACCAATTGCGCTGAGTCTTAAGTTAACGACTTCTACCACAGCATCTGGTCGTGCGTAACTGAATCTTTTTTGGTGCATCTCGTGGAATTCTTGCAGATAGTTTTTCTCTTTAGGGTTATATGGAATACACAATTCATAGGATTGTCCCTCATAACGCATATCCAATGAACGATTGATAAGAAGTTGGTCTAATGCAAATCCTTCTCTTTTCATATCTTTTACTGCCGAAGTTAGTAAGGTTTCAAACCCGATTTCCAACTGTCTATTTAGTTTTTCAACACGATTATCTGTTTTCCATAGCACAGTCTGTGAATAATCCTTGATGACATCAGCAAATAACATACCGTATGCCGAAAGTAATCCACCGTTAGGGGGAATCAGCACAGTTTTTATACCCAGACTCTCTGCAAGGAATGCTGCATGTAATCCTCCTGCTCCTCCGAATGAAACGAGTGTAAAATCCCGTGTATCGTAACCTCGTTCGACTGAAATTACTTTAATTGCCCGTTCCATTGTAGCATTTGCGATCTTTATTATTCCCTCTGCTGTTTTCTGTAAAGTAATGTCGACTTTATCAGAGAGTTTTCTTAGATAGTAATCAATAGCATCGACTGCAAGAGACATATTTCCACCTAAGAACAGCTCAGGAGATATACGACCTAAAAAGACGTTTGCATCGGTGACTGTGATGTCTTCTCCACTGTTTCCGTAGCATATCGGACCGGGTACAGCACCTGCGCTTTCTGGACCGACTCGTAAAGCCCCACCAGAATCAACAGTTGCCATGGAGCCTCCTCCTGCCCCAACTGTATAGATATCGATGAGCGGAACTTTTATCGGTAAACCGCTGATAGTGCTTTCGCTCGTCATTGATATGCTATGATCACATAGACTAACATCTGTAGAAGTGCCGCCCATATCAAAAGTGATGATTCTGTCGAATCCTGCGGATTTTGCGATGTTGTAAGCACCTATGACCCCACCAGCAGGACCAGAAAGGACGGTATTTATTCCTGCGGATTCAAAGTTCTCTGTTGAGATGCATCCCCCGTTTGATAACATGATGTGGAATGATTTTGGAAACTTGTTAGAGTCCGACAATGTTGACAGATGTTTCTCCAGAACAGGACGGATATAGGCGTTAGCAACGGTAGTACTGAACCTTGCGTATTCTCTATATTCTGGCAGGATTTCATAAGAGCAAGAGATCGGTATATTCAGGTCATGAAGAGCATCTGCAACGATCTGTTCATTCTTAGGATTTATGTATGAGAATAGGAAACAGACTGCTATTGCGTCTAAATCTAATGTCTTGAGCTTGCAGGAGAGTGTATTTAGCTCATCCTGTGATATTTCAGTTTGGATTTCACCAGTATGTAAGGTTCTTTCCTTAAGACCGAATCTTAGATTAGCGGGTACTAATGGTATAGGACGTTGCACAGATAAGTCGTAGATGTTTTCTCGTGCTTGTCTACCTATTTCTATAACATCTTCAAATCCTTTTGTCGTAATGAGTGCAATGCGTGCCCCAGTATGTTCAAGTAGTGCATTCGTTGCAACAGTTGACCCGTGCACAATAGTGATATCTTCATAAGAATTGATATTGTGCATCTTCACAATCTCGCTAACACCTTTAATTACTGCGTCTGCGGGATTGTGTGGTGTGGAAAGCACTTTATGTGTAAACAGATAACCTTGTGCAGACAGGACAATGTCTGTGAAAGTTCCGCCTGTGTCGACACCAATTTTTCCTATAAGTTTCTCTTTTTGCATGATATGCCTATATATATATTAAGGTAACAGCATTCAGTTACACCAGTTTTTACACAACTACATTTTGTGGTTTATTATTTAGGAATGCGATGATATTGTCTAATGATTTTTAGTCGATTCAAAGGTTACTTCCTTTCCGGTTTTTTATTTTCTGGTTGTGATCGTTTATACGGCACTATGATTTCTTTGGAGATGATTTTTTCTTTGAATGTTTGTACTGTTTTTAGGATCTTTTCAGAGAGTAGCATTTTGTTATCTTTATCCACGATATATTCCACACCTCCTTCTTTTAGTCCGTAATATTTAACGCCTCCGGAGAATGAATTGTTTATGGCATTTTCGATCATTTGGTATACAGATAGTTCGACACCTTTAATGATACTTGTAAGGATTTGTCCTGGTAGTAATCCGTTCCCATTTGAGTCAACCCATATTATATATTTCTTGGTTTGTGAAGCTGCTTCGAGGGCACCTAATCCGCTTGCGCCTGCTGCTACGAGGATGATATCAGCCCCTTTATTATATTGTGCGAGAGCGAGTTCTTTAGCTTTTGCTGGATCGTCAAAAGCATTTGGAGTAACTCCGACGTAGTTGACCAATAGTTCAACGTTAGGGTTTATTTTTTTGATACCGGCGTTGAAACCGATTTCGAAGGCTTCTACGAGTGGTATTTTCATACCTCCGACGAATCCGACTTTTTTAGTTTCTGTTTTTAGTGCGGCGATGACACCTGCGAGGAATGTTCCTTCGTGTGCTTTATATATGAGTGAGGCGACGTTTTTTGGTTTTGCTTCTGCGTCGATGAGTACGAAGTTGATGTTTGGGAAGTCGGGTGCTATACGGTTTATGGGTTCACGGAATAGGAATCCGACTCCGATGACGAGGTCGAAATTGAGTTCAGCTAATCTTCTTAGTGCTCTTTCGGTATCAGTATTTTGAGTTGGGTTAATTTCTTTTAGTGTGATATTCCATTTTTTTTCAGCTTTTTTTGCGCCGTTGAATGCGGCGTCGCAGAATGACAGGTCGCCTCTACCGTGTATATCATATATTAGTCCGACTTTAATTGTTGCTTTTGTATTATCTACTATGAGTAAAGTTGTGATTATGGTAATGATAGTTGTTATGAATATTCTATTCATGTTAGTTCCTCTGGTTTTAGAATTACGGAATTTGTCATAATAGTTGTTACGGGTTAGGAAATTCATCTTATTGATATTGAATCTCAACGTGTCATTACTTATTGAGATGTATTCTCAATAGCGTGTTATTTATTGAGAATAGTTATCAACAACGGGTATTTATATTTTTTTTGCATAATGTCGCTTAACATTTTTATTATAGGTCTGGATTGTGAAACTGAAAGATACTTAATGGACATATTTAGTAATAGGTTTAAAATTCAATTTTGTAGTATTTTGTTGAGCATAAGAAATTGATATTGGGATCAAAGATTTATAAGAGGGTACACGATTAAGAGATCGAATGCAAGTGATTTTGCAATTTGGATGGTATGGAGAAAATATTTTGTGTGGTTATAGGTTATTGGAATCGGATAACAGAATGTGAAGTGTAACTGTACCTATATGAAGTGTAACTGTACCTATATGAAGTGTAACTGTACCTATATTTAATGACGTATTATACGTGCAAAACGTCATTAAATCATTGACACAAAAATACAAAAATTGTAAAATCCTATACGGAAATTAAATGGAGTACACAAAATGACAAATAATAAAAGAAGAAAAAATCAACAACCACGAGTCCTCGACGAAGCACAACAAAAAATACTATTAGAATCACTGGAACTAAAAGAACGAGATAGAATGCTCATACTCCTCTGCCTAAGAACCGGCCTGCGAAACGCAGAAGTCTGCGGAATGAACGTCGGAGATATAAAAAAATTAGGACAGATCGTTACAACATTAGAAGTAAGAGCAACTATCGCAAAAAATAAAATCGCAAGAAGAATACCACTCGTACAAGATGTTAGAGACGCACTCAACGATTTTCTAACATGGAAAATTGAACGAAATGAAAACAATGACCTAAATAGCCCACTCTTCTGCACACTACGCACAAAAAACCGCCTTGCACCACGCGACTTTCAACGCATCATGCAAACTGCATCAGAAAA
This sequence comes from Candidatus Poribacteria bacterium, assembly GCA_965205065.1. GTDB lineage: Bacteria > Poribacteria > WGA-4E > WGA-4E > WGA-3G > MSPOR6. The sequence continues at coordinate 3,669,378 of CBDBFT010000001.1, forward strand.
AATAGGCCTGCGATTCACACCACACGACCTAAGACATACATTCGGTACTGAACTATACAGAGCAACACACGACTTAGAATCAGTACGAATCGCATTAGGACACGCCAGCTTAGATACAACTCTGATCTATATGCACACAAGTCCCGATATATTACGACAGCGGTTTGAGACTGCGTTCAATAAACATACATAAATAGAAAATGAATTGCCTGATTATCTCCAATCGCCAAATTCGTTCTGAAAATGTCTTCCGTGAATAATATATCGGAATCATAAAAAAAATGCGTTATACGCCAACGTGAGCATCCATTTTTTGCAGGTTTTCTGAATTTTACTAAATCTCACACGATTGCCCTTGCTGAAATATGAACATCATTAATTGGACATTATGTTCGGTTAGAAAACCGAACATAATAGGATAGACTACAAAAGTGCCTCACTAATTGTATGTTTTACTATAAACAAATGACACAAAAACATGAAGATGATTCTATAAACCTATCGTTTTAACTTAATAAAGTACTGAGGTGTAAAATGGCATATTCAAGTCTAAGAGATTTTGTAAAAACATTGGATCGCACAGGTGAACTCAAACGTATAAAAACACAAGTTTCACCCGATCTTGAAATTAGCGAAATAACTGATCGCATTAGCAAAGCAGGCGGCCCCGCACTCCTGTTCGAAAATGTTGAAGGAAGTGAAATGCCACTGCTGATCAATACATACGGCTCTTATTCACGGATGGCAATGGCACTCGGCGTTGATGACCTATCACGTATCGCTTATGAAATAGAAGGAATGATAAAAATAGGTCCACCCGAATCTCTTCTGGATAAGGTGAAAATCCTTAGGATTCTTTCCCAACTGACTAATTTTCCACCTAAGACTGTTAAACGAGGGGCATCACAAGACGTGATCCTGACAGGTGAAGACGCAACCTTGGATACATTGCCATTGATAAAATGTTGGCCTATGGATGCTGACAAATACATCACTCTACCACAAGTGTATACACATAGCCTCAATACAGGTCAACGAAACGTCGGAACATATCGTCTGCAAAAACTAAACCCTCACGCATTAGCAATGCATTGGCAAATACATCATGATGGCGCAGCACATCATCGTGAATATAAACAAGCAGGTAAACAGATGCCTGTCGCCATTGCAATTGGCGGAGATCCCGTCATGTCGTACATCGGTACTGCCCCGCTCCCCTCCGGAATTGATGAACTCCTATTCGCTGGCTTTTTAAGAAAATCAAATGTGGAAATGGTGGCTGCTAAAACGATTGATATGATGGTACCCGCTAACGCAGATATCATAATTGAAGGATTTATTGAGCCAGATGAAACATGTGTGGAAGGCCCCTTTGGTGATCATACCGGTTTCTATTCCATGCCTGATGAGTACCCAGTATTTCGTATCTCTGCTATAACACACAGAAAAGACCCTATCTATCAGACGATTATTGTTGGAAAACCACCAATGGAAGATTGTTATATGGGGAAAGCAACTGAACGTATCTTCATGCCATTAATAAAAACACAACTTCCTGAATTAGTCGATATGAATTTGCCTCTGTTTGGCGTATTTCATAACTTTGCACTGATCTCAATTGATAAGAGATACCCGTTCCAAGCAAAAAAGATGATGCATAGTTTCTGGGGTCTCGGACAACTGATGTTCAGCAAATTCATCATCATCGTTGATAAGGATGTAGATGTACAAAATGTTGAAGAAGTCCTCTTTTATGTCGGGAGTAATGTTGATCCTAAACGGGATGTTACTATCGTTGAAGGACCTGTAGACGTGCTTGATCACGCTGCACCACTCATAGGCGCAGGTTCAAAGATGGGTATCGATGCTACAACTAAATGGGAAGAAGAAGGATACCATCGAGAATGGCCTCCTGAAATTGAGATGTCTGAAGAAATAATTGAACTTGTAAATGAACGATGGAAAAAATACGGGCTATAGGACTAACAGTCGGAGCTGAGGATATGTCTGAAACGATTTACGATGTAGCGGTAATTGGTGCTGGACCAGCAGGAACACAAGCTGCAGTTTCCGCGAGTCATCAGATGCGACATGTGCTGGTACTACATTCAGGAAAAGTCAGCTTTAGCCGAGGAAGAGCATATTGGTCAAAATCTGTAGAAATTGAAGATGCACCCGTATTCCCCGGAATTACAGGTCCTAACTTTGCAAAAGAATTGATGAAATGGATGGAAAGTCGACCAGTAGTAAATTTTATGCTGGGGGATAAACAACATACGACAGGTATTGACATCAGAGATGGATTGGTTACCCGTCTAACACGAGACAACGATATTTTTGAAATAGAAGCGTCAACTGCTGTACTAAAAAAAGATGAACCGATGCAGATTGAACACTTCAGATCGCGGACACTGGTTGTGGCATCGGGGTTTGACGATAAATGGCCTGACATCGAATTTCAAGCAGATGAAGAACGTCTCTATAAACAGTATGCTACCGTATTCCGTTACGCAGGTAATCGTAAAGGATGGCATGTGTGTATCCGTTGTGATGGTCATTTACATGTAAATGAACACCTTGCCCTCCTCGGCGTGGGAGACTACATTTATGAGGCAGCAATCGGAGCACAGGATTTTACGGATAAGATTACAATCCTAACTAATGGACGACCTCACGGCATGTCCACTTCAGTATTGAAACAGGTTGAAGAAAGAAGAATCCAGATAATTGAGAAAAAAATAAAACGACATATCGGGGAAAAAACCGATCTGCTGGGTTTTGAAATGGTGGATGGAACTCAGCTGTTTTTCCACGGTTTCCTCGTTGATGAAGGGCTGATCCCAAACACCAATTTCTTGGAAGGATGGGATTACCAAAAAGATGAGGAAGGACTGATTGTTGCAAATGAAGATATGCAGATGTTAGATAGTAATGGGAATCCTATCCCAGGACTTTTTGCAGCGGGTGACATTATATCGGGTGAACGCAACTTAATCGCAACCGCTTTTGCACTCGGTCAAGAAGCAGGTCTATCCGCCTCTGATTCACTCAGGAAGTGGCACTATCCAAATGACTAAAATTCAATTTATGCTTAATTGAATTTATCTATTGAAAGGATTTATATATGGGATCAACCGAAAATCACAAAACACTTTATATTATTGACACTATGGCGGAGATATTTAGATCGTTTTATTCTATTCAGTCACGCCTTGTTAGCTCAGTTACAGGAGAACCAACAAATGCCATCTTCGGGTTTACTGGCACGCTTATGAAACTACTAACTGACTTCAAAGCTGAATATATAATCGCAGCTATTGACATGCCAGGAGAAACATTCCGGAATGCCTTGTATGCAGATTATAAAGGACATCGTAGAACTCCCCCAGATGACTTGGTAACACAGATTCCACGGATACAACAACTACTTGAGACACTGGAGATTCCTGTCATCGGAAAATCGGAATTAGAAGCAGACGATATTATTGCATCTGTCACGCAGCATATACTTGATTCTCCCGATACGCAAGATGTTCACGTTAGGATAGTATCAAAAGATAAGGACTTAGAGCAATTACTGTGTGAACAAGTTACAATGTTTGACATCAATAAAGACACTGTTATTGACGTTGAATCATTGATGGAGAACAAAGGTATTACACCGGATCAGGTTATAGATGTGCTGGCTCTTATGGGAGATACATCTGATAACGTCCCGGGTGTTGAGGGGATAGGATTGAAGACTGCTGCTAAGCTACTTCAAGAGTATGGAACTTTAGATGGAATCTATGAAAATATTGAGCAGATCAAGGGTAAACGCCGCGAGAATTTAGAGAAGGCTCAGGAGTATATATCACTCTCAAAAGAACTTGTCACATTAAAACGGGATGCGGACCTCGATTTCACAATGGAAAAAGCACGCGTTAAACCCCCTGACATGAGTAAAGTGAGAACCCTTTTTGAACAACTTGAACTGAAACGATATCTCAATCAAATCTCGGATTATGCAAATGGAAATGGAGATTCTGACCAAGTCAAAGTTGATGTGAAAACGACCAGAAAAGAACGTCTTGAAGCGATGGAACTTGAGAAAGAGAAGATCATAGAAGATGGGAATTTCACAACGGCTAAATCTGGTGAATACACTGCAATTACAACTGAAGAACAGCTTTCTGAACTGGTAGTAACGCTTTCAGAACAGGACATTATTTCAGTTGATACTGAGACCGATGGATTGTATCGCAATGCCGGTCTGTGCGGCATTAGTTTTTCATGGAAACCAAAACAGGGTGTTTATGTTCCCATCAAATCACCTACTCTTGAAAAGCACTTAGATAAGGAAACAGTTTTAACACAACTCAAACCTATATTGGAAAATCCCGATTTACCAAAATGTGGACACAACCTGAAGTTTGATGCAAGCATCTTCCTTAGACACGGTGTACAGTTACAAGGCGTAGTCTTTGATACAATGTTGGCAAGTCAACTCGTTGATCCGAGACAGCCATCCCATAATCTTGATAATTTAGCACTGCTCCACTTAAACCATAAGATGATTCCTCTCTCTGACTTGATTGGTGATGAAGAAGAATCTACATCTATAGACAAAATACCTTTTGAGGAAGTAACACAATACGCTTCTGAAGATACTGATATTGTCCTCCAATTGTATCATTTTTTTATGCCGAAACTTGAGGAGACAAATACTGATGAGCTTGTGAAAGATATCGAATCACCTCTTGGTCCAGTGCTTGCTTTGATGGAGTTTAATGGGATTGTTTGTGATACGGATGAGATTGATAAACAGAGTAGAATTGTTGATCAACTTGTTGACGAACGAGAGAGAGAGATACACAATCTGGTAGGATACGGGTTCAATATTGGATCGCCGAGTGTTCTGGCAGAAGTACTGTTTAATGAGATCGGTTTCACACCTGTCCGTAAAACAAAAACGGGAAAGAATTCAACGGATGCTAACGTGCTTGAAGCTCTTGCAGCACAAGAGGACATCAATAATCCGAGAACTACTGTTCCACGCTTAATCATTGAGTATAGACAGTGTCGTAATCTACAGAGTACATATCTTGGACAATTAAAACACGCTGTGAATGATGATACGAAACGTATCCATACACATTTATATCAATTGACAACTGCTACTGGCCGCTTGCAGTCTGATAGTCCTAATCTTCAAAATATTCCTGTTAGGTCAGAGATTGGTCGTCAGTTACGCAAAGCCTTTATTGCCCCTGAAGGACATAAGTTGATCTGTGCAGATTATTCGCAGATTGAGCTTCGTGTATTGGCACATTTTAGTAAAGACCCTAAACTTATGGAGATCTTCAACCAGGATTTGGATATCCACACAACTGTTGCATCAGAGGTGTATAAGGTCTCAACAGAAGAAGTGACCAGGGAATTAAGAGACAAAGCAAAGATTGTTAACTTTGGTATCATCTACGGTGTTTCCCCGTCTGGATTAGCCCGTAGAATTCAAGGAATGAATACAGAAGAGGCACGGGAGCTGATAAAGAATTATAAGGCGCGTTTCCCCGGTATTAATATATTCTTCCAAAGGTGTATTCAACAGGCATTAGACAACGGTTTTGTAACAACCTTAACAGGTCGTAGACGTGCAATACCTGAAATATTTGAACATTCTCAGAGTCGGCAGAGTTTGGGTGAACGTCTTGCGATTAACACAGTAATTCAAGGTACAGCTGCGGATTTAATTAAAGCAGCTATGGTTAGAGTTCAACAGAGAATAGATAGGGATCAGTTAGAGATGAAACTATTATTACAGATCCATGATGAACTGGTGCTTGAATCACCTACTGAACTTGTTGATACGTATGCGGAGATAGTTTCAGAAGAGATGGAAAATGCTATGACGCTAAGAGTTCCGCTTCGAACAGAAACCGGTATTGGTGATAATTGGATGGAAGCGAAATAATTATCTTTAGTAAAATGAAATTTGACAATTTTATTATTCTGTAGTATCATGTTAACGTTTGGGAAATGTGATGGTGTCTGCGAACCGAATTATGCATAGTATTTTGACAGTTTTACGTTTTGGAACCTGTAACATTCTTGATGATTGTGATGCCTTCCGAAAAAGATTGATAAGAATCCGAGTTCATTTTTGCCAATCTTCGCTTGCTGCCAAATGCCTGCCGATAGAACTTGCTGACAGTACTCAGTTTTCTCACATTCCCGTTATTTCAATATCAAAAGGAGAAACGAGATGAACATCTACGTTGGCAATGTCCCTTATGCAGCCACAGAAACCGATTTGGAAGAACTCTTTGAACCACACGGCCCACTTGCATCGGTAACAATTATCCGTGACCGATACGATGGTCGTTCTAAAGGGTACGGTTTCGTTGAGATGGAAAATCAAGAAGATGGTGAACGTGCGATTGAAGCTCTTGATGGACAAGAATTGATGGGACGCCCGTTGAAGGTCAATCCTGCGCGTCCACGTGAACGTCGTCCTGCACCCCGATACCAAAACCGTTATGAAGAAGAGTAAAAATGCTTAAGGACAATTTGTCTAAGACATTTTTTATAATTTCGTAACGTTTGACGTAAATTGGGAATATAAGGACTAAATGTAAAAAGAAATGAATCTATATAATGCTTCTGTTGTAATTCAGCAGAAGCATTATTGTTTAAATGGGACATATAATCGGTCTAAGTCCTATGTACTTAGACCGAGTTCTTTACTGAGTTCCATCAATCTATTGTTAACCTTTGTCTTGTCAATTCTGTTTTCATTTACAAATTCTTGGTATGGTGGTGGAAGTCTATCGGGTATCATAGCGCGTGAATTCGCCTCTTGTAGTGCTAATAGGACCATAAACAGACGCATTTCTGGCGAATAGTCCGGCATATAGTCTGCAACTGCTTCACGTAAATCTTCTTCGTTAAATGTGTTACGTTTCTTGCGTTTTGCGATGTTATGACTTCTCTGGGCAATCTGATTAAGGTCATTTACGCTGACCCCACGTAGTCTTGGGTCTCTTGATATTTCTTGGAAATTCATCTCTTCACGTGTATGTAACCGGCAGAAAAACTGTAATATACCTGCACGACTATCGCGAATTGGTGGTAACAAAACCACTTTGTGGCTAAAGATGTCCGGACGACGGAACATAGATGGAATAAGGTCTGGACGACTTGATGTTCCGACCCATATAACTCTCCCTCGCAATGAAGCATCACTAATAGCATTCGTTAGAATAGTAGGAAGTGGTCTTTCATTGTTCCCAGTCTTGATTGTTGTGTGATGTGGTGAAGCCTGTTCTATTTCATCCATAAATACAACAACAGGAGCTAAACCGCGTATATAGTTTATAGCAGAATTCAAGTTCCTCTCATAACTGTTTCCATTTTCACTTATATTTATCGTTACTTCACTGACCTGATTAGCGTATCGGAGTTGAACAAATGCCATGTTTGTCTGTCCTGCTAACATTCGGGCTGCGAAGATATTTCCGTTTCCTGTTGGTCCAAGCAGAAGTATCCCACGAGGTACACGTCGCAAGTCATTTTCCTTCAAACCCTCAGCAATATCTTCTATGAGTCTTGTTACATGACTTGACCAATGTTGTCTTGGATTTGTAAGTGGTTCGTGTACTTCTATAATTCCATGGCTGAATATCTTTACGCTTTCTCTGCGATAATTTGCAAGTAATGGTCCTTCAACTTTCTGCTTTAATGATGCCGCTTGACGGACTAAATCGTGCATTGCGAAAAGGTTAAGACCCGCAGTGTCCTGTGCTAATGTCTGTTTATCACGGGCATTTCCGAGGTTTAACTTAACTTCTACTTTTTTGTCCGGTTCTCCTTCCTGTGTAATTTCTTGTGGAATTGAACTTATATGTTCAATGAACTTTAATCTGTGTTCGTAGTCTGGAAAAGGTACTTCTATCACAGGTATTTCTTGATTGACAAGAAAGTGAGGATGGATGTCAAAAGTATTCTGTGTTAGTAGTATAATAATATGTTTTTTTCTACGAATTTCGAGGTCTGAAGCCCAATTCTGGAGTTGATGAAAGAAGAACTGAGCATTCTCTGGAACGCCTGTATCAGATGAATAATTGCTTGGAGCAATCTGTTCAAGGTTGTCTATCACTAATCCAATTCTGACTCGATCCTGTTTTAAAAGTTCATGCATTTTATTTGCAAGATCTTTAGTTGGCAATGGGTCACTTCTATAGAAAGGGTCTTCATGTATCTTATTGATAGCTAAGCGTGAATTGATCCTTATTCTATCTTCAGTCTCAGCAGGTACTCCTTGATCTTTAGGAATTAATCCGAGTAATTTCTGTGTATCAATCCATTTACCTACGCCAGGCAACATGAATCCTTGCGTAGCATTATATCCGAGAACTAAACGACAACCGAGTGCATTGAGTTGTTCCATCACAAAATCTAATGTTGGTAAATATCCGAAGTGTTCATCAAACTGCAGATCATCTACGTTAAAATGCAATAAAAACTGGTGTGCTGCTGCCACATTGTATTGCGATTCAATATTTTCCCAAAACATATTCATATCTCATGATCTCCCACACATCATATCCTGTTATATTTGACTCATTATGTTATTATTAGAATAGCATGAACTCTCAGCTGAAGTCAAATAAATCGGTGTTTGACATTATTCCGTTTCTGTGATAATCTTAATCTGTTTATAAGACTTATGGAGAAAAGCAAAAATTACATCATGGTAGAACATTCAATAACTGTTGGTATAATGGGGGGTTCAGCATCAGGTAAAACAACTTTCGCAGCTGCTCTGGTTGAACAACTTACAGATTATTCCCCCATTACAATTCATCAAGACTCCTATTTTCGAGATTGGTCAGAGTACTCAGCAGAAGAACGGGAGAAGTTAATTACTGCAAACCATCCTGATGCTGTACATTGGGATGTATTAATTGCAGATATTGAAAAACTCAGAGGACTAAAGGCTATTGAAACACCTGCTCTCGGTACGCGTGCGGCACAACGTGGTGATGATAAACAGGTTATCCAACCGAGCCGTGTCGTGATTGTTGAGGGACATCTTATCTTCTGGAACGAACAACTTCGTGAGCTAATTGACATGAAGATATATTTAGATGTTGATGCACACGAGCGCGTATTGCGGCGAATACTCCGTGATGTTGGTAGAAACGGCGATATTGAAAGAGTCGTCAGTTGGTATCGACGCGATGTTATTCCTAATTTCCCTGTCTACACTGAATCTTGTAAACAGTATGCAGATATAATCATTCCTTACATGCAGGACAACCCTATTGCACTGCAAACTGTTGCTTCGGGAATACGAAGCATGTTGAATTACCCGCGTAGTTGACACTCCCGGCATTTCCAACCAATAAAATCAGGACAGATAGTAGAGTCTAATTATATTGTCTTTTTGACACTTGCATCATTTCATAATGACAGACAAGTGTCAGTTTGACATTCTGATTGCTTTAGTTTTTCTTCTTTATCCTCTTCTTGTCCAACTTACCATTGAAACAAAACCTTCAATAATCTAATAAGGATTTCTTGAAATTATCTCTAAACCCTGTCACAGACTAAGTGTTGGATACGTCTTTTTTACTTTCAAATTTTGTTGTACTGTTTTGGCATCATATTTGCTCAAATAGGATTAGTATATTGACTAACACTTTTATCAAAGTTGATTTGGCACAGAAATTGCTTATAAGTGTACAACTAATACAAAACAAGGAGATAAAAAAATGGCATATTTAGCAACACGCAGACCCGTCAACAGTCTCTTCAATCTTCACAACCATATTGGAAGAGTTTTTGGAGATCTTCTGTCATCTCATGACAGTGAAAGTACTGAAGAGAACAGCTCTTGGATACCGACAGTTGACATTTCTGAAATGGACAGTGGCTTTGAAATCCACGCTGAACTTCCCGGCGTAGCTCAAGAAAATGTTCAGGTTTCTGTCACTGACAATTTACTTACAATCAAAGGTGAGAAAAATCAGAAACAGGAAATCGAAAATAAGAGTTACCATCGTGTAGAAAGTCGGTACGGTACATTTCAAAGAAGTTTCACACTGCCGAAACATGTTGATACTGGGAATATAAAGGCTGACTATAAAGATGGTATCCTTACGCTGACAATACCGAAGGCAGAAGCAGCAAAACCGAAAGAGATTCAGATCGGTGTGCAATCTCCGAATGAAACCTCCAACGAAAGCTAAACTTAACTATGCATCATAAGGACTGGTGGGTAAAACCATCAGTCCTTTTTGCGTTACAAAACAAATTATTCGAACATAACTATAATGTAATTGTCTTAACTAACGAATTTAGTGAATAAACCTATACTATAATAAAGGAGAACTGAAAATGGAACATTCACAGAATGAACACAGGAGAGGACCTTTCAAAGGTCAGAGAAGGAGAAACAGGGTTAGTAGGAATAGAAATCATGGAAGGAATAGGAATGACAGGTCAGAACATTCATCAAGCCAAGAAAGACAGGTAGAAGGACCCCCCATTCATCGTGGAAGAATTTTGCGACAGATGCATGCATCTGATAGAAAGAATAGAAGAGAACATATTCCCTCATCACGGAGAAGAAAACGTCCACCTATGAAAAAGAGTGATTTCAGAGCGCGTAACCATCGGAAAGGAGCATTTTCACTGGGTAGAAAAAGAAAAAAAGCATCTGAAGGAAGATCTCCTAATCGGCGTGGTAAGAATGTTGGACGAAGATTCAGATGGATGCCAGCTGCTGAGGTCTGCGAAACAGATGACAGGTTTATTGTCAATGTTGAGCTTGCTGGTGTTTCTGAAGAGGATATAGACATTACTGTTGTTGAGAATCGATTGACAATTAAGGGAGTAAAAAAATCGGATAGGTCAGACGATAACATTAAAGTACGACGCTCCAGTAGAGAATTTGGTAGATTTCGTCATGCGTTTCCACTGCCACGACATACCGAAGCAAGCGACATTAAGGCAGATTTTAAAGATGGTATTTTGTCTGTGTCAGTGCCCAAACCAGAGACGTCTAAACCTACACAAATACCGATCAACGCTGAACAATAGATGACAACGGTACATCAGGATATACCGTTTTCGTAATTCCATAAATGAGATTAGGCTTGTGCATTATGCATGAGTCTATTTCTGTTTTCTGTCTTTGAAAATACCAACGTAGAGTGCCGCTGCCATCACAGATCCAACTGCCGGTCCAACGAAATACAACCAAATATCAGAATAAATACCACTTGCTATAGCAGGACCGAGTGTGCGTGCTGGATTGAATGAAGCACCCGTTAATGGACCTCCCATCAATATGCATGCTATTAGCGTCAGACCAATTGCTAACCCCGCAAGTTTTCCTGCCCTGCCACTAACTGCGGTATTGAAAATAGTATTGACAAGAAAAAATGTAAGTATGATTTCTACGAAAATGCCTTGTATTATATTGACATTGTCAGCCAGAATCGTTACGCCCAGGTCCCTATCAATAGGTAAGACTCCTTTCAGTGCTAATGCACCTAAGATTCCTCCAGCAAATTGTACTATCCAGTATCCGATAGCTGTAGTGAATTTAATCTCTTTTGCTACAAGCAGTCCCAAGGTCACTGCCGGATTTATGTGTGTCCCTGAAAAGTCTACATAAGCATAGTAAAATGCAACTACAACCAGTCCGTGTGCAAGTGCTACCGTCAGCAGATTGTCAAATCCGTAGGCGTTTTCACTTAAACTTTTTTGCGTTATTGCTAATGCCCCTGCACCAATAAAAATCAGTGCGAAAGTGCCAATAAACTCAGCGACTAAATTACGCGTATTCATCTAAAGCTTCTATTAGAATCCTTTTCATCGTCGGTTTTCACAACCATCTGTTTTTAAACTGTTGTACCATTTCATCAGGTCCACCGTGCTGTCCCAGATAGTCCAAGAAAGCTTGGTAGAGTCTTCTGGCTTCGTCATTATCAGATTCAAATCTATTCCTGTTCTGCTCAAGATCTGATGGTAGATGGAAAAGCTTATTTGGTGCACCTTTGTGTTCAAGCAGTAGCGACCACGTGCCATCTGTTACACTTCCGTGTGGACTACCTCCATCAGGACTCCATCCACCACCCCATGCACCGTGAGAAACTGCGTATTCACTCCCTTTTTCAGTATCACCTAAAATAATCTGTAACAGTGAATTACCTTCTACCTGTTTTCCGCGTTCTGCTCCAAATAGATCAACAACGGTCGCGGGAATATCAATAATACTTGCAAGTGCATCTGTGCGTCTTGGTGTGGCATTAGGATGATAAATAAGCAGTGGAATATGTATGACTTCTTCATACATGGTAAGGTTTTTAGCGATGAGTCCATGTTCACCTAATAGGAAACCGTGATCTGCCATGAAAATAATCATCGTATTTTCCATCAAACCCATACAGTCAATTTTTCGTATGAGATGTCCAATCCAATTATCAACAAGACATGCTTCTGCCCGGTATAATGCATTGAGTCGTTGTGTTGTGCGTTCATCCATTTTATTTGGACCGTATGTAGGATATATGGGTTCAGGACCATCGTAGTCATCTGGATCAAACCTTCTGATGTACCAGTCTGGTACATCCCAAGGTTCGTGCGGGTCAAATGTGTCAACCATCAAGTAGAAGTTTTCATGTTGATAGTTTCGTTCCAGCCAGTCACAGGCAGTTTGCATAGTTTGAGCGACGAACGTATCTCCTTCATTCTGTCTAAAGTCTGAATTCTTTAGATGGTTTTTAAGACCGGCGGGTAAATTATCTGGACTTGGTCGGGTGTGTTTACGGTAGCGTTGAACTTCTTCTGTATCAAAATCATAAGGATGTGTTTCTAAGACATCCGATTCCTGTCCGCGGATCCACTTCCATCCAGTGAATCCCCGATTATATAGGAATCCATTATTAAGGTGATGCGGTGTATCAGCGATCATCATACTTACAACGCCAGCTTCTGTGAGCTGGTTTGCTATGACAGGTACATTACGTTGAAGTGGTTCCCAACCGCGTCGACATATCCCGACTTCTCCCGTGACTAAATCTCCTCTAATTGGCACTGTTGGGAAACTTGTAATATATGCTTTGTTGAATACAATACACTTCTCTGCGAATGTGTTGAGTGCCGGACAATATCCTTTACCCCCGTAGACATCTAAGTTATCACGTCTAAATGTATCTGAAATGATATGGATTATGTTCATAAAATCCCCCTTTTTATGGTAGCAATCTAATCTTTAGATTATACCTCATTTTGAGTTTCATGTGGGAGGTTTTCTTCACTGTGTTCTGCAATTTTCACAACAGCTGGAAGTAGACCATAAATTCCCCAAAATGGAACTCCGATAGCATCACCGTTCAGGAGGTTGTTGACGATGAAATGTACCAACAATGAGATTTCAGCTGCCATTAGTCCGATGATTATGGATCTAAAAAAAGCATCCTTTATTCTTATAAGTGAGCGAAATCCGTATCGCAGAAGAGCCAGAATTAGCCACATCCAAATAACGAAACCTATGATTCCCATCTCTGCCATCACTTGAAGGTATTCACTATGGGCACCTAACTGGAATTGTGCAATGTAACTTCCAACAAGGGAGACATCCTCCTCATACAACATTGCAAAGGCACCATAACCTTTTCCTAATATAGGACTCTCGACGAACATTGTCGCTGCCTGTCCCCATCGCATGATCCGTGCACGATTAGAAGCATAGTCCACATCTACCGTAGTAGAGATTCTCTCAATCACAGCACTGAACACACCCGGTAAACTTAAACATACCAAGAGAATCAAACCTACAGCACCGACAAACATAAGCTTTTTGTGTGTAACGCCTCTACCTAATTGCAATATCATGAAACCAATCGCGATTATGACTGAAAGCCATACCCCTCTCGAGAAGCACATAATTAAACCAAAACCGAAGATAAGTAGCCACCCTGTCCACAAGACACGGTCATATTTGCTATTGTCAAAAAACAGACGACTGAGACAGATTAGGAAGAAGGTAGCTGTGAACGAACCGTAGACAGAGTAGTTTGTAAAGGGTGAGTTCCTAAATGCGCTTGTCCACTGCCATTGGTCGATATTATAGAATAGTACAATTATCGTCCACACAACTGCTATCGCAGCACTTGGAAATGAGGCAATATATATATGTTTTAGCATGTGACGATGTTGAATCACATCATATACTACCAGACTGAACATGACATAAGTCGAAGCCCGTATAGCACCCTTTATCGTGCCGAAAAGGTCTGGTGTATTAACCGCAGATAAGAAGGTGACAATTATGAATAAGCAGAGGGGTAGTCGTAACGGAAATTTGCTGTTTTCTGATTGTCTACCTATGAAATAGTTTACAATCTTCATCGTTAGATATACTGCTGTCAGCATACCTAACAACGGTTCCGTTGGTGTTTGTATCTCAAGTAGATTTGGGATAATATAACGGAAAGAAAACGGCAGACAAATTAGCAACACATAGATTGCTAATTCCGTACTTATAAATACAAATGCACCTGTTGCTGCTAATAAACAGAGGAGTGCGATAGGTGTTTCCGAATAGCGTCCGATGATGACGCCGAACACGATACAGATTAGAAGCAGAAGAGGAAACTTTACGTGTTTCAAGGATAACCGAAGGAGATATCAGAACTTGGAACTTATACTAATACCGATTGCAGAACCATCTAAGACAATATTCAGGGGTTGAGTTCCTGTTGTTTCAATAGTTTTGAGGATGTGCTTTAATTCAATGTTGACTGATGCGTTCTTACCAAGTGTATATCTGTTTGTCTGATGTGATTTCCATTGTAGTAATTCAAAACCAAGAATTACATATCCGACTGTCTTTGTGGCAGCATCCGTTAGAGTGACTCCACCTTCTGCAAGTAAACCTACGATGTCTCCCCGAAAATTCGCTCTCATAGTACCTAAACCCGCTCCCATATAGATCGGTATATACTGATATAAGAGGACAGGTCGGTAGATTAACTGGTATGAGAATGGGATAAGGGTTACTTTCAATGATGTAGCACTCAGTGGTGTATCAAGTTGTGTCTTCCAGTAGCCAATTTCTAAACGTGAATCTAACTCATAAGAATGGTTGAATACTAAGGATAGTGTTGACATGAATTCTGATGGAACGTTCTGAATACCAAATGCCTGTAGTGTATCTGTCAATCCTTCCAATGAAGGTTTATATGCGTATAGAGAGAACTGTAGAGAAGATGATTTGATGTATTGACCGAGGAGATTCATGTGAGTAGAAGAGCTGTCGGTTATCGGTATTTCACGGGTTTCTCCTAATGAAATGCCAGTAGACAGACAAACAAAAAGCAGTATGATTGTAATACGACGCATAGAAACTACCAGTGAGTGTACACTAATAAGAAATAAGGATGCCCGTTGTAGGACATCCTAACACCTTCAGATATTATATCCGTGTAATAATAATAAGAACTTCCGATTAGTTTGAACCAGAAGGGTTAAGAATGACTTCTACCCGTCGATTCATTGCTCTACCGGCGGTCGTATTTTGCGGTGCAACTGGGGCTGTATGTGCTTTTCCAATTGCTTTTATTCTGGCTGCGTCAACACCTTTTCCTTTTAGGTATTTTGCAGCAGAATTTGCCCTTGATTGAGAAAGGTCCCAATTGCTTCTATGGTTGCCACTGAGAACTGGGGTGCCATCTGCATGTCCTACAATTAGTATTTCTGCTTCTGGATTCTCTAATATTTGTCCAACGATTCCATCAAGCATTTCTTTACCTTTTTTGGACAGAGCAGTATGTCCACTGTTGAAGTGTACTGTTACAAGAAGTGTCGGTTTTGAAGCGACTTCTTCCTTCAGATTTAAGATGTCATCAGAATTTTCAGTTACGATTGCCTTCAATTTCTCTATATCATCAGCTAATGCGCTGAGTAAATCAGAAAAACCTTTTAGCTGACTATTCATCTTTGCATCTTCAGCTTTTGCATATTCCTGAACTTTCTGTACCTGCATGCTAATATCTTTTGTTAGATCGGCACGCAGTTTTGCGTCTTCTTCTTTGGATTTCTGTTCTGCAGCAGCGATCGTATCTGCATCCCCTTGTTGTGAAGCGGCGATAGCTTCATCTTTCGCTTTAGAAATTGCTTCCATCGTTGATCTGTTGTTCTGATCAACCTTGGAATCTAACTTAGTAATTTCTGCTTTGATCTCGGTGTTGGACTGGTCAATCTGTGCCACATGTTCATTCTTCCACATTTCAAACTCTTCTTCGCTGAGTTTACCACAGCCTATAATTGTAATACTCATTAAAAGAAAAGCAGTAATAGAAAGTGTTCCTATGATTTTCATGGAATTCCTCCAATATTGATGTGTAAACGGTGTAAGTTATATATTTCACATAAGATATGTTATATTATTTTAACACAATTTGAGTTTTAATTCAAAAAAAATTAAAGTTAAGTATCCTTCAAGCATTAAGCAGTCAATAATCCATGTGGAAATGTGATGTTTTAACAGTACTGAATTCCGAATAATCGGGCTGATTTATTCGGGTTCAAGTACAAATTTGAGCTTATCTATTGCACGGTTTATGGGAAGTTCATAGAATTGCTGCAATTCCTTCAGTTCGTTTGCAATGTCAAAAGCAACGAGTATTGGTATTCGTGTATGATCATATCCTTTCTGTGAATACCTATCAATGCGATTCTTGACATAAGTTATTAGAACATCAATGTCATCGGCAGTTAATTCATCTGTGGGCTTAATTGTATAGTGTGTGCCTAATATAACAAATCTAATAGATTTCCCGACTTGCTCAGTTTGGTTCTCATCATCATTTTGCTGTTCTTCCTGATTTTCCGTATTCTGTTCTTCTGTCTTATCTGTTTTCTGTTCTTCTTGCATTTCTGATCCTTTCTGATATAGTTTAGTAAATCCCTTTTCTTTGGATTATAGCAGACTACCGAATATGCATTATGCAAGTGCAGCTCTCATGGTATCTACACACGGTTTAACACCTGTCCATCGCTCAAATGCAATTGCACCTTGGTGGACTAACATTCCAATTCCCCCTACAATGGTGCATCCTCTATTAGATGCTGCTATTAATAACGTTGTCATTGGAGGAGTGTATACAATATCATAGACAGTTGTGCTTGACTGTATCCAATTTTGGTCTATTAGTAGTGGGTGTGTGTTATCCATAGTTGCAGATGTGGTATTTACAATCAGTGTACATTCACTAACTGCGTATGACAATCTCGCGTCTGTTAGTCCCATACCGATAAATTGTGTGATGTCACCATCAGTTTCGTTGTTGGTATTTATTTTATCAGAAAGTTCTTCAGCTAAAGCGATTGCTTTAGCCTCAGTCCGGTTTGCAATAGTAACTTTTTTTGCTCCTGTGAGTGTTAATGCGACGACAATAGCTCTTGCTGAACCGCCAGCTCCGATTACGACAACATCTTTCCCCTTAGGAGGAGATGCGCCAGCTTCTTCCATAGCTTTTATGAAACCGGGGGCATCCGTGTTCTCACCATGAATTTCCCCATCACTGAAAGTCAATGTATTGACTGCACCGATAAGTTCTGCCTCTCTTGAAATAGATGTAAGAAATGGCATGACCGATTGTTTATGTGGTATGGTGACATTTATTCCAACTACATTTAACGCTCTGAAGCCATTTATTGCGTTTTCAATTGCATCAACTTCTACGTGAAATGGGACATAAACATAGTCAAGACATGCTTTAGAAATCGCAGCATTGTGCATCTGCGGAGAACGACTATGTGATATGGGTGAACCTATGACCCCAATAATCTTCGTATGACCCGTAATCTGATGTAAGATGTCCATTTGACGACTTTGTTGATGTAACTGGTTTTTATGTGTAAGTTTATAATACTGTTGAAGATTCACCGCAAGCTCACGCAAGCAGTCTCGCTACTGTTTCTTTTGCTTCCTGCATTTTTGGATAGCGTATCTCTCTATATCCTCGAACAGATTCAACACATTTTATTGCTTCTACATGCTTTGTATACGCTTCCTCGTTATCCGGATTGAATGTGTCTATGACTTCCCTGATATACCATTCTCTGAATTCCCGTTCTTTTGCGTGCCATTTTGATAACCATCTTCTTAGGAATTTCATTCTTTTCATTATATGTAACATCCAGTTTTTGGTATCCATATCATATTCAATATCAATACCCATCACTGTGAAATGTGGTCTGTTCAGGTGTAGATATTTGATCTTGTCTCCGTTCTTCTCATCTACATTATAGCGGATTTTATCACGAGCCAGTTTTTCTTTACTCGTAAGTATATGAGACACATAGATTTCATCTTTTATCAGCATAACCTTGTGTAAATATCTTATAGATGCTTTTGTCGCTTCATAATCACCTGAGTCATTTTCAAAAACGTGTGATATTTTGTCAATATATAATTCAGCATAATTGATATTCTCAAACTGAATTAGGTCATAGATATATAGCGCAAGACATCTATTCGTTTGGTCATCAAGACTTAGTTTCTCAATTGTTCTTTCGACCAAATTGGCATAACTGGTTGATAGCTGTCTACCACGGAATTTTCCAGATAGGATTTTGCTTTTCTCTTGTAGTGTCTTCTGATATGTTTCTTTAGGTGTATCATAAACCGATTGTAAGAGATGACTTTCATCAATTTCGCAGACTGCTAAGTATCTACCGACTTCAAATGCGTTTAAATTCTGTTTCAGATTTGATCTTTTCACCATCTGTTTCAATGCTATGCGAAGTGGCTGTAATTCAAGTGGTATTAATCCTCTTTGAAATGCTGTTCCAATTAACATGATATTTGCGTACAGTTTTGTTCCGAATAGGTGTTCAGAAACTTTGAACAGATTAACACCCAAGTATGAGTTTGTGCATCTTTTTATAGTCTTTTCTAAATCGTCAGTATCAAAGTCATCTTTACCGATGAGTGTTGAAATTGTTTCGGTTTTTGCAGTATTTACAACTGCTGCTGTCCGTTTAGCGGATGCAATCTTGAAAACAGAGTCTGAGACGACCCCCCTGACTGCCTCTAATATGTCAAGTCCTAATACTAAATCCGCCTTTCCGTAAGGTATTATAGGTGAGATTTTCATTTCTTCAGTCGTGTATGTGACATGTGTGTATGTTCCACCATTGCGGATTGCCAGACCTTTCCTATCACAGAAATCTACGTGATATCCCTGCAAATATCCTGCTACGACAAGGATTTTAGAAATTGTACCTATACCCATTCCACCTACGCCTGCAGCGTAGACATTCCAAATTTTATCTATCGTCTTTACAGGTGGTGGCGGTAATGGATATGTCGTGTCAATGTTAAGTTGTGAGAGTAGCGTTGAGAGTCCAGGATCTTCCCATTCGTTCTGTTCCTTTGTGTCTATCTTGATAGGTTTTTGTATCTGCTGTATTGTTCTTGTGCGTGGTGGTCGTTTCCGTGTTATAACGACCTCTTCAAAAGAGGGACATGCCCATTTAATTCGTGCACATGCTCCATCTGTTACACAGTTTGATCGGTCGATAGCGATTTTGTTTCCATAATCTGTATCTATTATCTTCAATGCTGGACATCCAGTGGATTTTGTGCACTCTAAACAGAATTCACAGACCTCTGGGGTAATGTTAATGTGTTTTTCTTCCTTTAAGAATCCGTCTTTTTCTATAATCGTCTGTTTTTCTCGTCGCAGTCTTCTATGTAAAGTGATTGCACATTCTTTGTCTGCTATAACGATCTTTATGCCATCTTTTAGTATGGCATTTTCAAGGTATTTCTTGTAGTTGAGTCTGTCTTCTGGATTGACTCGCACAATAGTTATCTCAGAATCACCTGCTAATCCGTGCGCGACCTTTTCAATATCTTGGGCAAAAGTTGGATTGCCGAGGATGTCAACGGGATCAGCGGGAGTTGGTTGGTGTCCGGTCATTCCAGTTGTTTGGTTGTCAAGAATGATGTATGCTATGTCTTGGTTGTTCTTGATTGAATCTGATATTGCAGACATACCTCCATGGAAGAATGTTGAGTCACCCATAAATACGATCTGTTTGTTCTGGATAAACGGATCAATTCCTGCTCCAGCCCCGCCTCCCAATGCCATTGCAGACAGATTGTGCATGAGACGAGGAAAAGGTTCGTATTTTAACATAGAATAGCACCCTATGTCACCATGAAAGATAAGGTCTACTGGTGGAGAACCATGATTCTTTTTCATATAATCTGCATCCATGAATTGTTTCGTAATTTCAAGGAATACACTTGATGAATCTCTATGGGGACACCCTGGACAGAAAGTTGGTGTGCGTTGGGGGATTTCAACTGTTAATTGTCTGACATGTTGTTGTAAGTCTGCTTCTTTCTTTAAGTGATCTAAATCAACAGCAACAGGAATGTATTGTCCCCTTTCTGATCCATTTTTTGAAAACAACGGGATTAGCCTGTCAATCAGGATAGAGGTGTCTAACCCAGATTCTACTGGTATTCCTGATAATCCATTAGGGAACTGTTTTCCCCAAACTTTTATGTATCTGTCTATCTTTTCATTTTGATACATATCAGTCAATATAGCTTTGACTTCGTTTTCCAGTATCGGTCTTTTTTCCTCAATGACAAACAATTCATCCAAATTTTTCGCAAACTCATGGATGATATCGTGATCAATTGGATGTGTCATTCCAAGTTTTAGAATAGGTACAGTTCCGCTTAGATTTAGTTCAGTTAATGCATGTTCAAGATAAGTATAACTGAAACCAGCTGCTAAGAATCCGATCTTATTTGCATTTTTAGTTGAAGTTGGATTGTTTCTGTTAGGATAGATTATCGTATTGAGTTTTAATTTCCGTGCTGTTTCTAATGCTGCGGGGAATCTTTTCTGCAGCGTGTCAATTTCTACTCGAACAGTATCTGGTGGTAAGATTACTCTGTCGTCTACAGATATGAGTTCAGAGTTGAGTTCTGTTTTGGTTAGATTGCTGATAGATGGATAGACATTTGGATTTAACTCAACAATTCCGCCGCCATCAGCCTGGTTCTGTGTTGTTAGGAAACATGTGTATAGATTTGCGTCTGCAGAGATTTGGAATGCGTAATCGACCCAATCTTTTAGTTCCTGCCAGGTTGATGGTTCTAATAACGGCATATATAGATGGCGTGCAATGTTTCTTGAATCTGCGGGAACTTGTGTGCTATATGACCATGTGTCATCTCCGACAACGACGACAGCACCGCCAGTAGTGCCTGCAAGATTACAGATTGCAAGAGCGTCTGAAGCGACATGTAATCCGACACTCTTCATAAATGCGATTGACCGCATGTCAGCCATCTGCGAACCGTTGAGTCGGGCAATACTCAAAGCCTCATTATTGGCGATCTGAGCCACTATCCCATTGGATGTGAAGAGATCAGTATTTCGCTCCATCACATCAAAGACTTCTGCCAGTGGGGAACCAGGGTATCCTGTCAGAAGACTAACACCGCTTTCTAATGAACCTTTGACAAGTAACTCACAGCCGGTATAGACATTTGTACCGTCAGATTGCGAAAACCTTTCATCCATTGTAAATCATCCTTTGACTGTTCTATCTACTCAATAATTCACGTGCATGAGCGAGTCCGACTTCTGTTTCTTCCCCGCCATGCATTCGTGCAATTTCATTCACACGTTCGGGTTCTGTGAGCGGTTTTGCTGAAATCAATGTCTGTTCACCAACCACTTCTTTCTCTACTAAGAAATGCCGATCAGCGAACCGTGCGATTTGTGGTAGGTGTGTGATACAGATAACTTGTGCATTCTGAGAGAGTTTTTTTAGTTTCTTGCCGACTATGTCAGCGATTTTTCCACCGATACCACTATCAATTTCATCAAATAGTACAGTAGGTATATTGTCGACTTGAACAAGTACAGTTTTTAGTGCAAGCATGACACGTGAGATTTCACCACCCGAAGCGATTTTTGTTAATGGACGCAAATCCGATCCAACATTCGGTGCGATCAGGAACTCTACCTTGTCCATCCCATGTTCTCTAACCGCGTATCTGTTTCCATCAATCTTTATAAATCCTTTGTCATCTTGAACTGGTTCAACAGCAGTTAGGAATTCAGCTTTCTCCATTCCTAATTCTTGCAGTTCATTCTGAACCAATAAAGAAAGTTTTTCGGAAACTTTTTTTCGTCTGTCGGATAATGCGATACACAACTGACTTAATTGTTTTTTATCATCCTCAATTTGTTCTTTAATTTCTTCTATTTTATCTGATCCGAGTTCTAAATCCTCTAACTTTTTCTGAGCATCATTTAGATATTTTAACATTTCATTTATTGAATTGCCATACCGTCTTTTAAATTTTGTTATGAGATCTAATCGTTCTGTAATCTCCGAGAGCCGTATATGATTAAATTCTACCTTGTCTGCGTAGTTACTTATTTGTTGTGCTATATCTTCCAATTCGTATAAGGCTGACTCGAGTCTTTCACTCAAATCGGTTAGAGTAGGATCAATTTCAATGAGCTTGGACAGTATCCTTGTTGCTTCCCTGAGATTCTGCAAAGTAGACACACTGCTGCTGGTACTTGCTGTGCTGAATTCTCCACCTATATCTCCTTCGAGCTGATTATATATATGATTTGCAGATTCGAAGAGATGTTCTGCGCTGTTTAGTATACCTAATTCTGCAGTTAGTTCCTCTTCTTCACCGTCAATAAGATTTGCTGTTGAAAGTTCTTTTACCTCAAATTCGAGCAGTTCTTTCTCGCGTTCAGAAGTTTTTAATGAATGTAATAATGTGTCCATCTCACTTTGTAATTCAAGGAGATGATTATATTTCTCACTTACAGATTTTCGTTCTGCCCCTGTTTCACCGAAGTCATCTAATAGTTCAAGGTGCGTTTCTATTTTGAATAGGGATTGATGTTGGTGCTGCCCGTGAATGTCTACGAGTGCTGCCCCGATTTCTTCTAACTGTTTTAGATTTACCAACTCTCCATTGACGCGACAGCGGCTTCTCCCATTTGTGCTGATATGCCTTGAAAGAATGAGTGAATCACTGTCTCCAATATCTATATTGAGATGTTCATAAGGTTTGATACAGACCTCTACTGCTGCAGAATCCGCGCCTGCGCGGACGATGTCAACTGAAGTTCTTTCTCCGAGAACTAAACCGATAGACTTCAGAATGACCGACTTCCCTGCCCCAGTTTCTCCAGTAAAGATATTGAGACCTGGGGAGAGTTCCAATTCCAATTCATCTATTAAAGCTATATTACGGATAGAGATTTCTTCTATCACGGTATTTACCTTTTGGTTTTTACTTTATTCTTTCACCTAACATGAGCTTTTCACGTAGTGCTTTATAGTAACTGTGGTTTTTAGAACGTATAAGTTGAATCGTTCGGTCTGCTTTCTTTATAATTATTGCTGCATCTCTGGTTAGTGTGTGTGTTTCTCGCTGTCCATCTATAAAGAGGTCTAAACTCTGGTATGTGGAATGCATCTCAACCTTAATCTCTGCGTCTCCGTGTGCAATAAAAGGTCGGACAGTGAGACTGTGTGGTGCAATAGGCGTGAGTAAGATTGCCTCCAGTTGTGGTGCAACGATTGTCCCTCCACCTGACATTGAATATCCGGTTGAACCGCTTGGTGTAGCAACAATAAGTCCGTCTGCATTATACGGTATAAAGAACTCCCCGTCAACATAAGCATCTAATTCTATAAGTCGTGTGTATTCTCGTATGACCACATCGTTAAGTGCATAAGCATGGAACGTCTGTGTCCCGTGATAATTTACACTCACTTCTAACATCATTCGGTGTTCAATCCGGTATTCACCGTTCAATGTTGATTTTAGTGTTGGTATGAGATCATATATTGACGCATCTGTAAGGAAACCGAGATTACCGATGTTTATTGCCAGAATAGGAACATTTTCAATGTTTGTTGTGTGTGCTGCGCTCAGAAGTGTGCCATCCCCTCCCAGAACGATCACAAGTTCTGATGCCTCTACCATCTGTTCGGTGGAGATACCCGTCTGTGTTAATCCGAGAAGTAAAGCTTGCTCGTTAGGAATTAGCGGTTGAACTTCCTTACTCTTTAGGAGTGTGATAACATCAGCAACAACTTGTTTTGCGTTCTCCTTTGTTGTATTGACAAAAAGTCCGATTTTTTTCGTCATCCTGTCTCCTTCTCTAATCGGTAAAAAACAAAGATAATGGCACAACCGATCAAGAATACGCTTGCAGTGACCAAGAAACTTTGATCGAGACTGGGTAATAGATGTGCTGTATCGTAGGGATTACCTCCAACAGTAATCGTTTCTCGAAAGGGCCAAAGGCCGTACAATGAACCCACCATTAAACCTACCAAGAATGCAAGTGTAAGATTGCGATATCGTCTTAAAAGATAGTTTATCAATCTTGTAAACGCTATTATACCGATGAAACAGCCGAATGTAAATACAGCCAGGATCGTTATATTGTCTATAAAGTAAGTTGACACATTTCCTTTCAGTAATGTCAAAAAATCCTCTTTAAGATCATTGATCGTTGACAATAGAGAGAAATAAGCACCGAATGCGACTAAAAGAAAAGAACCGCTGACACCCGGTAGAATCATTGCCGATATTACAACTGCACCACATGCAATATAGAAGACTAAGGTCCATAATGAAACACTAATATGTTCAACTGTATCGGTTGTTTTGGCTGCAGCACTTTTCTTAAATTCTTCTATACATACAATAAGCGCGATAGCGACTATAAGTATGAGTATTTCTCGCCAACTAAACCCCTTTAATAATCTCAATGGAATGAGAATTGATGTTAAAACTAAACCGAAAAAGAAGCCGTAAGTTGCCTCATGGTGTTTCTGATATAGGTACTCAAGCAGTTCTGTCAACACCAACACTGCTGCAATTACACCAATTCCCAACGTGAACAGAAACCCAAAATCTATCCTTCTAAGTTCAGATTTGAAATCTGAGTATGCATTTTTTTTAAATGTGAGTAACCTGAATAAACTGATTAAGGTTGTTAGTCCGATCCTATGTAGTGCAGAGATTAAACGTTCATATATTCCCAATACAAGGGCTATAGTTCCCCCACTCATTCCTGGTATGATATTTGCTATTCCTATCAAGAAACCGTTTACAAAATGACGGATTACATTCATATCTTGGAACTATTGGTTTAGATATTGTCAAGTCTTGTTGTATCTACTTCACTACATTCATTCCGATTTAGCAGGGATTATTTCTGCAAATCGCAGGTAAAGTTAGTAAACTGAAACACTGTCAAGTATTATACTACATAATGAGAATTAAGTCAATAGTTTGGATTCATGGAAACATATACTATTTTCAGTTGTCAAAATAATGTTCATTAAATGTTATTTTCTGACTTAATATGATAATGATATGCATTATCAATTATTAGCAATCATACTGAGACTCATTATCAATTATGGGTTTGCAATCGTGAACACTATTTTGACTTTTGTAATGTTGACAGGTGTATCATGTTGTAATAGCATTCCATATCAATGTGAAATGTAAAAAAGTTTGACGTAATTCGCTTTTTTCTCGTTAATTCTATATACATTGTGTGCTACAATATATAAGAGGACGGCACACGGAGTGTGCCTACTACTATTAAGAGAACGGCACACGGAATGTGCCTACTACTATTAAGAGGACGGCACACGGAGTGTGCCTACTACTATTAAGAGTTTACTCTATAAGGATTCTTATTGATGAACTTCCCAAAATTATCGGATGCCAAACGTTTAGAGATGCTACAACCTCCACAGCATCCTGTTCAGATTGTGCTTGATACTGATACATATAATGAGATAGATGACCAATTTGCGGTTGTCCATGCACTGCTTTCTCCCGATGAACTCAGTGTTGAAGCAATCTATGCTGCTCCTTTCCACAATAACCGTTCTTCAAGTGCAGAGGAGGGTATGGAGAAAAGCTATGATGAGATAATAAAACTATTGGATTTTCTTGA
Organism: Candidatus Poribacteria bacterium; assembly: GCA_965205065.1. GTDB lineage: Bacteria > Poribacteria > WGA-4E > WGA-4E > WGA-3G > MSPOR6. The sequence goes on from CBDBFT010000001.1 coordinate 3,695,435, forward strand.
CTTTTCTTATGACAGTTTTGTTTTTCGTGGATCACGTGCATTTCTTACTGATGAAGATACGCCAGAAGAGAGCGAAGCAGCAAGGGACATGATTCAACGCGCTATGTCAAATGCAGATGGACCATTGTATGTCGTTGCTGTTGGTGCGATTACAAATGTTGCTTCAGCAATCCTGATAGAACCGGAGATAATCAAACGTATTGTAGTCGTTTGGCTTGGGGGAAATCCGCTGTATTGGTCACATACGCGTGAGTTTAATCTTGCTCAAGACATAAATGCTGCCCGATTAGTTTTAGATTCGGGAGTGCCATTTGTACTGCTTCCCACACGTGGTGTTGTTTCGCATCTGTTGACTACAGTCTCGGAAATGGAGAGATATGTCCAGGGACAAGGACAGATTGGTGCCTATCTTGTTAAAATATTCAAAGAGTACCAGCAAGATCATTTCGCTTGGTCAAAGGTAATTTGGGATATTTCAGCTACTGCCTATCTAATCAATAGTAGTTGGGTTCCTACGGAAATAGTGCATAGTCCGATTCTGACAGATTCGGTTACGTGGAGTTTTGATAATAGTAGGCATCTGATGCGAGTTGCAACTGGTGTAAATCGTGATGCTATTTTTAGAGACCTATTTGAAAAGTTGAAAGATGCAAGTTAATTGATCATTTCATCATAAAGTGTAAGAATGAAAGATATAAAGCAGACATTAACAACGCTTTCTCGTCCATTTAAGGAAGAAATTCGTAAAGGATGTATGGATGACGTTGTCATAGATGGATTAGGATCGTACGTTGATCTCTGGTTGGGAAAAGCGCGAGAGCTTAACCTAACGCCTAATCAGGAGAACATTCTTAATAAAATAGGAGATCTTTTTAAAGATTATCCTACGATGCAACCATCAGATAGACTCAAAGCAATTCATGCTGCGATAGAACAGATAGACCTGTTGCAATCTGGTAGATATATGGCTGCTTCTCAAGCAGAAAGCAGTGATCAGATATCCCAAAATAACGCTCAGACACAGCAGAATCAGCAGAAGAAAAAGCAATCAAGTGCTGGAACTAAGAAACAGGTCGAACACTTATCGCTTTTCGGTGATAGAAAAACCGATTCAGATACTGTTACAACTGCATCAGATAGTAGTGTTTCTATTGAAACTGAGACCGTTGATGAAAGACTTGCAAGTAAAGAATCGTCTCTTCCAATCGGTAGGTCGGCATTACCTGATATAAATGACAAGAACGAAGTTGTTGTAGGACCTGTTCAAATTGGTGATACACCGGTTTCTACGGACACAGAGTCCCTTGAATATCTCAATAATCCGCTTCAATACGTTAAGGGTATTGGGCCGCATAGAGCGGATACGTTATCTGAGGCGTTAGATATACAGACTGTTGGAGGATTGTTAGAATACTATCCAAGAGATTACATTGATAGATCTAAGATAGTTGAGATATATAGAGTGGGAAGAAACGCGATGGATGAACCAGAGACTATCCAAGGTAGAGTAGTTAATCATGTAACCTCACCTCCTGTTGCGAAGGGGCGTAAGAGCATTGGTAAGGTTGCAATTTATGATGGAACAGGTGTGGCAGTATTGGTCAATTTCGGTAGACGTATTGGTTATATTAAAGCCGTTTTACCGGTTGATACACAAGTGGTGATTAGCGGTAAGTTTACAAGACGCTATAATGAAATTCAGACGTCTGATTATGAGTTTGAAGTTTTTGACGAAGAAACGATGATCCACACAAGACGTATTGTGCCAAAATATCCTCTGACTGCTAAGTTAAGTGCCAAAATGGTACGCGGTGCTGTTCGGATTGTATTAGATGTTTATGGTCAACAGATACCTGAGATTTTACCGTTGTCGTTACGACAGAAACATCAGTTAATTGATAGACAACAGGCAATAAATGAGATCCATTTTCCATCTTCAGAATCCCACAGACAAGCGGCACAACGTAGGCTTGCTTTTGATGAGTTTTTCCTGCTGAGTTTAGGCATGGAGATGCGTAAAGATAAGAATACATCGCAAAATGGTATTCAATTTAAGATTCAAACTCCGATGCCAGATGATACCTTGCTTAAAAAGTTCGTCCATTCATTACCATTTGCGTTGACTAACGCGCAGAAAAAGGTCTTCACTGAGATTCGAGATGATATGCAAAGTCAGAGAGTGATGAACAGACTGATTCAGGGAGATGTTGGTTCTGGTAAGACAGTTGTTGCTGCGATGGCTCTATTATGTGCTATTGAAGATGGTTATCAAGGTGCGCTGATGGTTCCGACGGAAATCCTTGCTGAACAGCATTATCAAAATCTGGCATCACTGTTGTTCCCACTTGGCGTAAAGGTTGTGCTTCTTAAGAGTGATTTACCAAAATCGGAGCGAGAAAAAGCATTGACAACGATAGCGGAGGGGTCTGCGGATCTAATTGTTGGAACGCAGGCTCTGATACAAGAGGGTGTTGATTTTTTCAAACTTGGACTTGTCATCATTGATGAACAACATCGGTTTGGTGTTATGCAACGCGCCATGCTTCGGAGTAAAGCAAAATCGTCCGCTGCCAAAAATGGCGATGTTGAAACAGATGGATTATCACCGGATGTTCTTGTGATGACTGCAACACCGATCCCAAGAACACTCTCTTTAACAGTATATGGCGATCTGAATGTATCTGTGATTGATGAGTTACCCCCTGGTAGACAAGAAATTGAGACGAAATGGATCAAAGAGAAAGACCGGACAGAATTATATGCCAAGGTAGAACGAGAGATCCGCAATGGTAGGCAAGCATACATCGTATATCCACTGGTTGAGGAGTCCGAGAAACTTGAGGAGCTGAAAGCTGCAACGAGTATGGCTGAACATATCCAGAAGGATGTGTTTCCTAATTTGCGTGTCGGACTTCTACACGGACAGATGAAGTCTGTTGAGAAACAGGACGTCATGGCTCTATTCAAAGCGCGAAAGTTGGATATTCTTGTTGCGACAACTGTGATTGAGGTCGGTATTGATGTGCCTAACGCAACAATTATGGTGATTGAGAATGCGGAACGGTTCGGTTTAGCACAGTTGCATCAGTTGCGTGGGAGAGTCGGAAGAGGGAGCGATAAATCGTTCTGTTATCTTGTTGCTACAGCAAAATCAGAAGATTCATATCGTAGAATTCAGGTTATGGTTAGAACTAACAACGGTTTTGAGATTGCTGAGGAAGATCTGAATATACGTGGTCCTGGAGAGTTTTTTGGGACAAGACAATCAGGTTTGCCAAAATTCAAGATTGCGAATATCATCAGTGATGCTTCTCTATTAGAGACTGCGAAGAGGGAAGCGATGCTGCTGATTGGAGAGGATCCACATCTGAAGAAACCTGAACACCAATTGATGAAAAGAATGTTGCAGGCACATTGGAAAACACATTTGGAGATAGCGAGTGTTGGATAGGCAATGTGAATTGTCTAACACATCTATTTATCCTGCACAGCACTGATCTCATCTTCCGAGATTTTGTGGACACTCTTTGGATTGAAGGTTTGTGTTGTGTCTACACGCAGTGCAACTTCAATTCTGCCACCAGTTAGGACGAAGAACTGTATCAGATATCCTCCACCTTGCATAGGTTCAACCTGATATTCGTTAGGTTCAAGGTCACCGGTCCATTTTGGAAACTTGTCCTCAAATTGTGGATGTGTCATGACATGCTCAGGGAGTGCGATGATGAGGGTACCAGGTTCATCACCGATGGCATCACCAATGATATTGCGTTTCTCTACCATAAAGCGAACCATGTGCCCTGCAAAACTAAAATCGTACACTGATCTTCTCATATTCGGAACTATTCGCCACGTCAGGTGGTGAATAAACGGATTACCATACCCTTGTCCAAGCATGTGTTCACGTGCAGTGTTGTCTACTGGATGTACAACGGCAACATAATCGAACCAACCGTCTGTGTGTGCTGAACTATCACTCGGTAGTTTTGCGGAAACATTGATATAGTCGCATCCATCAACGGGAGATGGATAACAGCGTGCATCCCATCCGTTAACGTATCCGAGTTGTTTTAGACCGTCTGCTACAAGGTGTGGCGGGTCACAGAAAATGGCAGCATGATCCATATTTGGATAGATCTGTATTCCCGCAGCTGTGATTTTATTGGCTACATCGGTTGCTTCTTCAAAACGTAATTCCGCGTTATCAATTTTTAGGTAGTCAGCGAAGTTAGTGGGTAGTTTCATCATGTTTTTCATCGGTTTCTCCGTTCATGATCAGGGTCACGATATGCTATCAGTTTAACAGATTTTTTGTGTGAATGCAACGGTTAAATGTGTATCTATGTTTTCATTAATTTGACAAGAATGATACTATCTGATAGAATACATACTGAACATTTTACCATTCTAATTGAAAATGCCGCTTTATCGTAGCATAAACTTCTTTGAGTTAGTGCCGTTATACGTTTCATTTCTAAACAGATGAGGAGAATTGATGAGACAAAATACCTTTCGTGATTTGCTGAATAATGATAAACCCACCGTCGGTACTCATATACATACGACTTGGCCCTCTATTGTAGAAGCAATTGGACATACAGGTATGTACGATTATGTTGAGTTTGTTGGCGAATATGGACCTTTTGACTTACACGATTTAGATAATCTGTGTAGGGCTGCTGAACTTCATAACATTTCAACAATGATCAAAGTTGATCAGGAACCGCGTGGCTTTATTGCACAACGGGCAATTGGATCGGGATTTCAGAGCGTTCTTTACGCGGATTGCCAAAATGTAGAAGATGTGAAAGAATGTGTTCGAATAACACGTGCAGATACCCCTGAAGATGGTGGAAGCTACGGTGTCGCTACACGAAGATTCGCTTATATGGGATATGGCGGAGGACCTGCTTATGTTCAAGCATTGCGCGATGTTGTGGTTGTCATTATGATAGAGAAAAAAGGTACAGTTGATAATCTTGAAGAGGTGCTTTCGGTTGATGGTGTTGACATGATTCAATGGGGTGGTTCTGATTATTCAATGAGTATTGGTAAAGTAGGTCAAAGGGGTTCTAAGGAAATTCAAGAAACTGAACGTAAGGTATTTGAGACTGCTATTAAGATGGGGGTTCCGCCGCGTGCAGAAATTGGTAGTGCTGATGGTGCAAAACGATTTCTTGATATGGGAGTGCGTCATTTTTGCATTGGTACTGATATTTCCATACTTTACGGTTGGTGGCGTGAACATGGTGATGGATTAAGAAAAGCACTTGAGGGACATTAGAAAGAAACTAACCAGAACGTCTGCTTGACCAGACGTTCTGGTGTTGTCTCTTATGTGTCTTCTCTTATGCGATCATCTGTCGCATCTTTTCAGCGACCCACTCAACTGCGACATCGATCATGACTTGTCCTTTTTCTGCAGTAGCGAGTTTTGCTTGGTGATGGTATTCTCTGTCAGACTTCGCTTGTCCTTCATCTGAAATAGTGAGTTTTGCGGTGTCGTAATCTACGCCGTTCCAATCTACGTTATCTGGAAATGCAGCAAGGGCAAAAGCTGTCTCAAATTCTGCTGCGTGTCCGGGGCAGACCCCCGATTGCATCTGTTCTTGTACTAACGCACTGGAATATGCTTCCCAATATGAATGATATGCAATGTTGATACCGAGTTTTTCTTTGTAACCATCCAAACGTTGCATTACAGGTCCTGAGTTACCCGCGTGTCCATTTACAATGAGTATGTTCTCTATACCGTGTCGCCGCATACTATCAGCGACGTCGTATAGCACCTCTCCAAACACCTCTGGACGCAGCGTTAGCGTTCCTTTATGGTCCATCCAGTGTTCTGATACACCGATGGCTAAGGGTGTCGTTACAACGACATTTGGATACAATTCTTCTGCTGCCAGTTTAGATACGTAGACAGCACTCTGTGTGTCGTGGTACATTGCCAAATGTTCGTTATGTTGTTCTGTGCTTCCTGTTGGGATGATTGCACCTTTGAGTGTGCCTTCATCTATTGCTTCTCTTATGTATCTACGTTGGTTTTCCCATAGTAATACCGATTTGATTTGTGCCATCGTTTTTCCTCCAAATTTCAGTATATTCTAAATGTTCAATAGTTTGGACATTAGTAATGTTCTTGGCCGTGGGTTTCATAAGTTGATATGTTCTTCAGTTCCGTAGGAACGATATGTTTATAGAAAAGCGTCATAATGAATCAACGTTCTAATCCTAACTATGCTTTAGCACTTGCGCCACCATCTACAAGGAGTGATGTTCCGGTAATCCATTCGGCGTCATCTGAAGCGAGGAATACCGCTGCACGTCCTATATCTTTTGGAAGTCCCAATCGCTGCATAGGGGTTTTCTTCAATGAGGACTCAATCTGTTCAAGGGTTAGGTAGTCTTGTATAGCAGTTTCAATATATCCTGGACATATCGCATTGACTGTGATACCAAATTGTCCTATTTCTAATGCTGTATCTTTGACCATATTAACGACTGCTGCTTTCGCAGATGCATAAGCAGGTCCTGCACCGCCACCGAATGCATGAACGGAAGCGATCTGTATTATTCTACCATAAATTGAATTCTTGATATGGGGTATGGCAATTTTTGTTGTTAAAAATACGCCTCGGAGATTGACTGAAATGACTCTGTCCCAATCTGAGACTGATATATCTTGTGATCCACCAGGTTGGTGGATACCGGCATTGTTGACGAGTATGTCTATACCTGAAAATTGTTCAATTGTCTTATCCATCATTTGTGCGACTTGTTCCTCATCTGATACATCAGTTTCAATAAATAGACTCTCAACACCTAATCTCTCTAATTCCTGAGTGGTGGTAGTTGTAACATCCTTTTCGTGGTATTTTCCTTGGAGTGGTGTTTCTTGAATGTCGGCGATGACAATATGTGCCCCTTCACGAGCGAATTCAAGTGCGATCCCACGTCCGATACCGGAACTACCACCTGTAACGATGCAGATTCGGTCTTTTAGCAACATTAAATGTTTTCCTGTCTATAACTGTTTTTGAAATTCCAGATTTGCAAAGCTGTTTTACCTAACTCTCAATCCCTGTTTTCTTGTGTGAAGAAACTCATTTCATCGTGAACAACAGATAATGTCTGGGTATAAGTTGCACGACTTCAACAGACAGTCCAATGGGTCTATAATTCTCATATTATCGTTCCTCTGATTTAATGAAGAATCCGTAGATTCCTAACGGAATGCAGTAGAGTAAAATCAATAGATGTAGACTAAAACCGGTGATCGTTGCTATGTTCAGCGGTGTTCCAAAATAATTCAGTAACCAGACATAAGGAAATTCAGTTGTTCCGAAGTTACCGACGGTTTGAATAGGTAGCAGGTTAAAAACATTCGTGAACACAAGCGCGAACAGTACCTCAATCAGGGGGATTTCAACACCCATTTCTGATACAAGATAACATTGAAAACCGAAACGAATTAACAGACAGAGTATTGAATAAATCCAGATTTTGACAAAACGAAAGTTGAAACGAAACGAGGTAATCTCATTGACGATTGTGCTGCACTTTTCTACGCACCATGTTATAGGACGACTCTCCAGTTTTGACAGTGGCTGAAGGCATTTTTCAGCAATTAACAGACAAACATTTGGTGCGGTACATGCAAAAATGATCAACGTTACCAGTCCTACACCAAAGAGCAAAGGAATTAAAAACAGGACAGAGAGTGAGAGTTTACCACTCAGTTTTGGCAGCAGAAGTAATGCGGTGGTAGACATGAGTAAGATCAACAGAACTAAGTCTATGATGCTTGCGATGAGTAAGGAAGCGATTCCTTGGGTTGCTTCTACTCTCTGTCTTTTTTGCATTAGATATAGATATGATATATCTCCCGTTCTAAAGGGTAGAATATTGCCCCAAAATGTGTGCAATGATAAGATAGGAAAAACCTGAAATATATTTGATTCTAACCCCAATATTGTTTTGAACCTTAAGGTTTTTGCAAATACAAGCAGACAGTAACTGACGAAACCAATTATCAACGCGTGAATAGGAATGCGATTGATTGTTTCGGGTATCTCCTTCAGATCAATTTCTCTTAAGAGTATAACTGAAACAACAACTGCTAAGACAGTTGGTATAGCAAATCTAATTATCCATTTGAGTTGCTGCTTCTTCAAAACACTGCCTTGGTGTATGTAGAAATGGCACAAACTGAATGAAGATTGTGCTACAATAAAGAGTCTTTATCAGTTAATAATGGTATCAGTAATGTTAGGAGATACCGTCCCAATACTCCCACATATCGTCTGGTGTATCAAATTTAATTTCATCAAGGTCTTTTCTGCGATACCTGCCAATGAGCGCGATTCTGACTCTGTGCCCACAGTTTGGACCGGCTGTGTGACTCATCTGGTGATGCCAGAAACAGACATCTCCCGCTTCTCCTGTGAATTCATAGCAGGGACCTAAATCAAATGGAGCTACGCCTCCGGGTAAACTGTCGAGGTCGTGGTGTCTGAAGTATTCTGCCCATATATTGTGACTTCCGGGCCAAATTGTGAATCCGCCGCCATGTTTCTCAACAGTATCAAGATATACTGTTGCTCCGAGTGTAAATGAACCGACCACGCCTTTAGGAACACCGTTTGTAGGTGTATGGTATCCATCAAGATGTCCTCCGGGTTCGCGATATTCACGGTCTGGGTCGGGGAAGTTTAGATGTGGACTTGCACCACCGCCAGTGTTAAGTTTACCTGTCCCTACCATTTCTTCTGCCATAGAGAATACGTTATTGCCGTATAATGTGCCTTTTATAACGTCCTCACCGCCGATAGGAGCGGTTCTATAACCTTTGCGTATCCACGATTCAGGATCGGTCCTGTCTTCATCAATTGAATCCCAGACTTTATTCAGAGCAGCGTCAATTTCTTCTTGAGACAGTGCGCTGCGTACGACCAGGTACCCGTTCTCTTTGAAGAATTCTTTGTCTTTATCTGTCAAAAGTGGCATACTTAGTCCTTCCTATATTTTTAAATGCGTCTTTGAACTTGTGGACGGCACCCGGAGTGTGTCTACTACCTTTAAGAACTTGTGGACGGCACCCGGAGTGTGCCTACTACTTTTAAGAACTTGTGGACGGCACCCGGAGTGTGCCTACTACCTTTAAGAACTTGTGGACGGCACCCGGAGTGTGCCTACTACCTTTAAGAACTTGTGGACGGCACCCGGAGTGTGTCTCCTACTTTTAAGAACTTGTGGACGGCACCCGGAGTGTGCCTACTACCTTTAAGAACTTGTGGACGGCACCCGGAGTGTGTCTCCTACTTTTAAGAACTTGTGGACGGCACCCGGAGTGTGCCTACTACCTTTAAGAACTTGTGGATGGCACCCGGAGTGTGTCTACTACTTTTAAGAACTTGTGGACGGCACCCGGAGTGTGCCTACTACCTTTAAGAACTTGTGGACGGCACCCGGAGTGTGCCTACTACTTTTAAGCGTTGACTATGAAGCCATTCTCTTTCAATGCTTTTTGATACGGTTCCTCTTCTATGGTCAAACCGAAGCCGGGGAGATCAGGTATGTTCACATAACCGTTTGAGATAGAATAATTAGAGTCGTCTATGCCAGGGGTAATTGCGTGATCCCATTCGACGAACTCAAAATTTCTGATTTTTGCGGCAAGGTGTCCTGTTACAAAGTTGCCATAGTACCCACCGTAATGATGTGGTGCAGTGCCAACGTTGACTTCATCCAATTCTGGTCCTAATTCAAGCCATCTTGAGAACCCTGGGTGGAATATATCATATTGCACGATGTCTATAAGTCCATTCTTTGCCCATTGGATTAGGTTTGGTGATGCTCCTCCTTCACCATCAGCAATTTTGGTTTTTATACCTTCCTTGTTCAACCATTCTTTTAATATTCCGTATACTCGTGCATCTTCGTGAAATGCTTCTTCCATCCAGTATACTCTTGCGTCTGCAGCCCCAGACAATACCTGTTTTGTGATGTTGAGATTGTATCCGTTATTTGCGTCTATGAGTATCGCTGCGTCTTCTCCTACTGCATCGCGTACTGCTCGGATGACATCAATATCACGTTGCGTGCCTTTTTCAAGTGGCATGTGCATTGCGCCACGTCCAACCTTTATTTTATATGCTTTGTGTCCGCGTGCTTTTCCTTCAAGTGCTTCGGATGCTATGAGTGATGCAGCTTCTGCATTGTCATCAATGTGTAAATCATCAATGTATAAAGACGTGTCGTAACAGGGAGCTTTAAAGTCTCCATTCTTATCAGAGAGGATGGCATAAACTGGTTTCTGTTGTATCTGTCCAATTAAATCCCATAAGGGATACTCCATGAAACGGTATTCCTCTGATACACCACTCTCTGTGTCAATTGCTTGACTGATTTGTAATCCAATTAGTGTTTCAGCTCTTTCACGGGATAGGGACGCGAATCCGATTCCAGATGCACCATCTGATGTTGTAATTCGTGCAATTGGGGGTCGGACGTGTAATCCGTGTTCACCGAGACGTGAGTTACATCCCGCTTTACGCGGACGTTCACCTGTTAACCGTGCCCATTCAATTCGCTCTATTTTGACATTCTCCAAATTGAATCTCCTTTCCATGATTTCTTACATCTGTGTTTGTAACAGTGCTATGCTTTTTGGATCTAATTTATTGTAATTTTCTATCTCATACCGTGTACCATCTGCGTCTTTAATGAGTACACGATCATTCTCAAGTGTGACAATGTCATACCGAGTACGCATGCCAAATTCTACATTTCCTTGACTTGTATCGACATTCCACCGTGTTACACCGTATTGTCCATCAACCGAGTTGATTTTCGTAATTTTTGGCATGAAGTATCGTCTCTGAAGTTCCTCTGTTAGAACATCGCGAGCGTTTGGCGTAAGTTTGTTGACGTCTTCAACGATACCAATTTCTTTACCCTCTTCATCCAATAGAGAAATGTATCGTAATGTTTCAGTTACAGGGAAACTACGCACTGGTTCTACCTTTGTAAAGACTGAACCGTCTGGCAGTTCAACAACTAATTCACCAAATGCGTTTTTTCCAAGCATCAATGTTTTAGGATCCAGGAACACCAGTTCATCAGTGACCTTTATGGCTTCATTCATTTCTCATCCTTTGGGTATTATACCAAATTATTAGGATTTATCATGTTCTATTTTTGATTAGTGCGATAAGGATATCGCACCTACCGTAATGAATCGCGTAATTCTGGTATTACCATGCGCGAATTCTGGATAGTTCAGTTTGCTTCTGGCAAAGACTTGCATACGTGCCGTCTTGTTCAATTAGTTCTTCATGCGTGCCGATTTCGTCCACTTCACCCTCTTTCAACACGACAAGTCGGTCTGCGTATTTTAGCGTAGAAAGTCTATGTGCAATGGCGAAGACCGTTCTTCCTCTCACGAGTCGTTCTAATGCTTCCTGAATTTTGGATTCTGTTTCTGTATCTATAGACGATGTCGCTTCGTCTAATATTAGGATACGTGGGTTTTTCAAAATAGCCCGGGCAATGGAGATACGTTGTCTTTCTCCGCCAGACACCCGTGCGCCGCGTTCACCGACCATTGTATCATATCCATCAGGAAATTTGATAATAAAGTCGTGTGCGTTTGCTGCCTTTGCTGCTGCGATGATTTCATGACGTGATGCGCCAGGTTTTGAGTATCCAATATTCTGTGCAATTGTACCTTCAAAGAGGAACGGGTCCTGTAGCACAACTCCGATCTGTTGTCTTAATGCTTTTACTCTTATATCTCGGCTATCGTGTCCATCAATTATAATGGCTCCGAAATTCGGATCATAGAACCGTGTGATAAGATTGATTAACGTACTTTTCCCCGCACCGCTGTGTCCTACTAATCCTATCATTTCACCGGGTTGGACATCAAAACTGATTCCATTCAGTGCATTCTTTTCGTTATCGTAGGAGAATACAACATCGTTAAATTCTATTGCGCCTCTAATGTTCGCGAGTGCAACAGCATCTTTTTTATCCGCAATACTCGGTGGCGTATCTAATATATCAAAGACACGTTCAGCAGAAGTTCCCGCTCGTATAAACCTTTCATTCATCTGACATAAGGTTCTAACCGGACCAAAGAATTGCATCATATAAGTTTGAAACATAAAAAGTGTGCCGAGAGTTAAGTCACCTTGAAATATCTGCCATCCACCAACTAACCAAATGAGGATAGAACCTGAAAAGGTGATGAATTCCATGATCGGACGGTAGAGTGAACTGAGTTTTGCTGCGTTCATTTCACCGGAGAAAACTTGGTGTGTCATCTCGTTAAAACGACTTATCTCATATCTCTCGCGTGCAAAAGCTTTGACGACACGGACACCGGGAATAGTACTGGCAAGGATTGTACTAATATTTGCGTATCTTTTCCATAAGACTTGATAGATTTTGCTCATTTTTTTACCAAAAATGATTGTGAAGAATATTAAACATGGAATGGGTATAAGTGTCCACAATGCCAGTTTCCAGTTGAAGAAGAACATGATGAGACACATATAGATGAGCGTGAGAGAATCACCAACTATATCTTGTAGACCGTTCGCTATGAAGTCTCGGAGTCTGGATACATCGTGTGTGATTCTGGACATTAGATTTCCAGTATCGCGTTCGTGGAAGAAATCAATGGAGAGAGCGTTCAGATGCTGATATGTTTCGTTTTGTAAACGTCTTGTAATGTTCTGACCTACCCAAGCCATCATAAATCCTCGGATAGATGAGGTTGCCATGATGAAGACTCTCACACCCGCCATGAGGAGTACGATACCGATTAAGTGTCCAAAACTCCCACCAAGTGGCATACTACCGAACCATCCTCCAAGTGTATCTACAGTTCCTTGAAGGTGTCCCCATGATGTTACAGGTAGTGGTTCTTTACTTACGACTGCATTTCCAACCGGGGTAAGTATATTGTCAATTAATTGCTTGCTCAGGATAGCAGGATACAGACCGATAAGTTTTATCAACATCATCATGATAAAAGCGGGTATCATGACGTGTAAGAATGGGAGTGCGTATTTGAATAGTCGGAAAATCAGTCTGGTATTCTGCGTGCAATTGACACAGACTCCTGACCATGCAGGGATGGGTTGACCACATTTCTCACATCGCGTTCTATTTCCTGAAGTTTTTGCGTTAGGATTACCGCCAGGACCTCCGCCTCTTCCACCTCGGATTCCGCGCCGTCTACTACCTCGTCCGGGACCACGTCTACCACCTCTTCTCTCATCTGATGTTTCAGAGGAAGAAAGTCTCTCTAATTCTGATACTGTAAAATTGAATTTGGGTTCTAATCGTTTTGAATAACGTGCTAATTCAACAGCACCATCTGATGTAGTGACCTTGAGGATGTTGTTGCCGTACATCTCAAGGACTTCTATGTTCTCTACTGCTGTCAGGGATACTTCTTGAATATCATGTCCGATTACACCTTTTTGGTTAAAGCCTATCAGTCGTTTTTCGGTTGCTAAGACCCAGTCTTTTCCATAAGTTCCATCAAATTTTAAATCTGTAGAGACGGATACTTTTATTTCTTCTCCGTTATCAAGTAGTTCTTGTGCACGTTTCTCCAGTATTTCGGGTACTTCTTCTTTAGTTGTCAATTCTCCATCTTTTAGGTTTCTGAAACGTGGTTTTCCACCGAAAGACTCCATTCCCATACGACGAGAACTGCCACGACCTGAACCTGACATCGATCCTTGCATAGGTTAAACTCCCGGTATTCCTTATTTTTCCCAAGTTTTCTTAAGTATTACTTGTTTTAACGAGTTTTTGTTGAAAAGGTTGAGGAGAAATTACGGGTGTGTAAAGTTTTTGTCACTTTTTTTGTCTGAACCAGGATTTTCAGGATTATTAGGATTTTCAAATTTTAATATTTGTCAAATTGTGACAAATCAAATTGTCCCGTTTATTTTACGTATTTTTTCAAATTCATTATGTTTTTCTTGTAATACCATTTCAATTAATTTTTCTCTCATTACCGACTTTTTAGAAATGAAGCGGTGAACGGCACAATCTAACAGAATGTGCTACAGTAAAGAGGCATTTTCATTTAGAAATGGTATAACTTAATAGTAAATCTCTTTCTTAAAAATGTTACGAATTTCGTACAATTCGTAACATAGGTAAATTGGCGTTGCGAGCAGTGACTGTATGGTTGCATAGGGGTTAAAATTAGATCCTTAAAAAATTATTTTTCTGCTGTCTCTGAAAGGTTTTCTTTTCTGAAGGTTTAACTTTCTGTGAAACTCCTCCTAAAGGTAAGGCTGAGTTAATCGCATTTTGCGGAGAACTCCTGTAATTCGTAGTGTGTCTCCTTTCAAAAGTGTACCATACGGTACACTTTTTTGTACCGTGGTACACTTTGGTATATTGGTTATGGCGTTAGTCATAGTAAGGTTTTGTAGCGTGTTTTTTGACGGAGTCAAAATTTTAAAATTCCTTTTTGGTACAAAATTCTCGCCATGTTGAAATATGCATGAAAATATTGGATTTTTTCTGATATTATGATCATTTCTGGACATTTTGTAGAATAGCATTGTAAACACCTTTTTACATAAACTAATGGTTATTCAGTTAATAACTTATATTCTATTCTAACATATTACAAATTCTATTGTCAAGTTAAAAATTAGGAAAAATGAAATTATTTTCATTTTTTGGTTATGGGTTTATTATCTGAGGTATATGCTTATCTGTACATTGTGAATTATAGCATTTTCAACACCTATTTACATAACATTATCGTGATTACATATATAACACGCACTTATGGTAACACATTAAAAAACATTTGTCAAGTTAAATGTGAAAAAACAGATATATTTTGTGATTTTTTGTTTTGGGTTTAATAATTCGCAGATCCTTTTTCTTAAGTGACAGAACTTCTTAAGTGACAAAAGCTTTACACACCCGAAATTACTTAGGAGTTGCATTTTTCTGACAGATTCTGATACAATAATCATATAGGCAAAATCTCAGAAAAAGCAACTCGCTTTTTTGTGATTATTAGGGCGTGTCACCCTCTAATTCCTTATCAATATTGTATCATATAATCGCATTTTAAACAAGCAATAAATGTAGTCTACATATAGGTTTATGGAAACTTTTCAAATCCCAAAACGATTAATTCCCTTAGGTTTTACGCAATATGACTTCAATTAAAGACCTTGTTCAAAAAAACTATTCGCAAGAGAAACTTATCTCTTTACCGTCTGAAGCAGTTGCACGTTTTAGCAGAGGTAGTGTATCTGCTACTGCTATCTCTCCAGATGGTAATCTTTTTGCTGTGGCATCCCGTATCGGTGTGTGGCTCTATAATGCCCACACTGATGATTTTATACGGTTGATCGCTGTAGAAGGCACGGGTCTTCTCTCAGTTGTTACTTTTTCTCCTGATGGTACTCGGATTGCGACAGGGGATTGGGATGGCATTGTGTCACTGTGGGATGTTGTGACCGGAACAGAGTTTGCCACCTTCACCAATACAGATACTGATTATATCTGTTCAATTGCTTTTTCTCCGAACGGAAATTTTTTGGCAGCTGGCACTCGAAATGGTAAGACCACCCTATGGGATATTGATACGAGTGAAGTGCACTGGACTATTTCTCACAAAGACCTTGTGTCTTCAGTAGCTTTTTCTCCAGATGGGTCGCTTTTGGCAACGGCAAGTTGGGATGGTACAGCCAATCTCTGGGATGTTGAAACGGGCAAGAATAGTTGGTGTTTCAGTCAGCAGAATAGAGAGACAACAATCAAATTTGAATCAGGGCATGATGTAACCTTTAACAATGCAGGCATTAATTGTAGTGCCTTTTCCCCAAGCGGACAGTTTTTTGCCACAGGTGATCGCGTTGTAGGGAGTAGTGACGGCTGTACGACACTGTGGGATGTTGAGAGCGGTAAAGCAATATGGGATTTTACCCATGAGGAATCTGTCACGTCTATTGCTTTCACATCAGATAACAGATATATGGAAACTCGTTTTTGGAGCGGGGAAACCGATGTCCGGTGTATTGCTGATGGAACTTCAATATCATTTCACAAAGGAGAATTGGCAAAAAGCACGAGGCAACCCCCTCCAACCCATCCACGGGACTTATATGGTTGGCTTGTCAGTTTTTCACCGGATGGGAAGCAGTTAGTTAGTATGGCAGAGAATTCTGCTATCAAGGTGTGGACGGTTAAGTCTGGAGAAAATATCAAGACGATTGAGCGAGAAGTGGGGGGAGCGAAATCCCTAACGTTTACAGTCGAAGGCAACTATATCGGATTAAGCCGTTCCGCAAATACAGTTACGTTATGGACAGATGAGGAACAGATGACTGTGTTCCCTCACGAAGATGTTACGGCTGCTGCTATCTCTTTAGATAGCACACTCGTAGCAACTGGCTGTTTAGATGGAATGATTTACCTCTGGAGCGTAGAAACACAAGCACAGTTGCACACATTTTCTGGACATATAGGACTTATTAGTGATCTTGCTTTCTCGCCAGATGGCACCCGCTTAGTGAGTGCAGGTGGACACAAATTGGAAACACAGGAAAAAGATGGAGTTGTATATATATTTTCGGATGGGAATACTCCTGTAGATCAAACAGCCAAAGTCTGGGACACTAAAACAGGAACAGAGATTGCTTCCCTCAAACATTCTGCAGAAGTTGAGGTGGTTGTCTTCTCGCCTGATAGCACCCTCCTTGCGACAAGTTCAAGAAAGGAAGTTTATCTGTGGGATACTAAGACGTGGCGGAAAAGCGTGGCACTTGAAACAGTATATGTTGAGTCATTTGTATTTTCCCCGAACAATACGCTTCTTGCTGTTGGCGGTCATGGAAGAAGTGCAAAGATTCAGATCTGGGATGTGGAGACGACAAAGTTGATTGTAGAATTTTCTGGACATAAGAGTGATGTAGAATCTGTTGCGTTTTCTCCTGATGGCACGATCTTGGCAAGCGGTGGTTTTGACGGTGTTATCTATTTATGGGATTTGAAACCTTATTTTTAATAAAATAACCTTGACTGAATTGGTAGAAATAGTGTATCATTTAACACATAATTTTTCTGTAAACATTACAATTGGAAATCATCAACACTTAACATAGGCGCGAATAGAATAGCGATTTAATACATGACGGAAGAAGATATTCGGAAAAACCGTATTGAAGAAGCGATTGAATTGGCTGCAATTGCACATAAGGGTCAGCTTCGCAAAGGAACGAATACACCCTATATCAGCCATCCGTATGCTGTTGGACTTATGCTAATGGATGCTGGTTGTTCTGAAACGGTGGTCATCGCTGGTATACTTCACGACACAGTTGAAGACACGGAGTTGACATTAGCATCCATTCGTAAGGATTTTGGTGCTGATGTTGCTGACATCGTTGAAGGTTGTTCGGAAAACAAGACTCTAAAGTGGACTGCACGTAAGACAGAACGGATAGAGGCACTAAAAACCGCAACTACAGAAGTCTGCATTGTAACCTGTGCAGATAAACTGCATAACCTAAGAACTGTTTTATCAGAATATGAAGACATTGGCGATTCAATTTGGGAACGTTTTCACGGTGGATATGATGCCCAATCTTGGTATTATTGCAGTATCTTAAACAGTTTGAATGTACACAGAAAATCAAACACCGATACAGAATGTGATAACAAGACAATTGAACAATTTGGTCACTTTTTTCAACAACTTAAACAGATAGTTACATATCTCTTTTAAAGACAATTTGTTGACATCCAATTATAGTCTGCCCTTCCGATTAGAATTTTACATTTTGTCTATAGGTAATCAAAAATCATGAAAAAAAGAAATGTCCGTCTCACTAAGACAGTCAAGTGTGCAGGTTGAGCATCAAAATTAGCTCCGGGTGAGCTATCACATATCTTAGAGAACCTTCCGAAATCCAACGATCCGAATCTGTTGGTTGGTACGGAAACATCCGATGATGCTGGTATTTATCGGTTATCCGATGATATTGCGCTTGTCAATACTGTGGATTATTTCACGCCTATAGTTGATGATCCTTATACTTTTGGAGCTATCGCTGCAACTAATTCTCTGAGTGATGTCTACAGTATGGGTGGGCACCCCAAAACGGCATTAAACATTACATGTTGGCCCAAAGATAGTCTTGAACTTTCGATTTTAGGTGATATTGTGAGAGGTGGTGCCGAAAAGGCTACAGAAGCGGGTGCAGCACTTCTGGGTGGACATACAGTTGATTCACCTGAACTGATGTATGGACTCGCTGTAACGGGTGTGGTGCATCCAGATGAATTTGTCAAGAACTATGGTGCACGTAAAGGTGATGTGCTGATTCTAACAAAGAATCTCGGCATAGGTATACTTACAACTGGACTGAAATTTAATAAAATAAAGGATCATGTATTGCCACAGTTAGTGGAGTCGATGACTCGCTTGAACGCTTCGGCTTCATCTATCATGCTGAAATACAGTGTGAGTGCGTGTACAGATGTAACAGGTTATGGATTGCTTGGACATGCATCTGAAATGGCGGCGGGAAACGGCGTACGACTGCGTATTGACAGTAAATCTGTACCGTATTTTGAAGATGCTCCTGAACTTGTGGCAAAAAATACTTATACACAAGCCTATATTGCTAACAGCGCGTTCTTATCAGACTGTGTGACCTTTGATTCATCCGTATCGGAAGCGATGCGACATATTCTAATGGAAGCTGAAACTTCGGGTGGCTTGCTATTTTCAGTACCAGCTGAGAATGCAGATGCAGCGGTACAGGAACTTCATGCTGCTGATTGTCCAGAAGCGGCGATAATCGGAGAGGTTGTTGCTGAGGACGGTGCACACATTGAAGTGCATTAGATTTCTGCGGCAATGGTAAACACAGATGACAAAGAATGAACTAATACAGCAGATTAGAGATGTCTCATATTTGACAGGAGAGTTCAAACTTCGATCAGGTACTATCAGTAATTTCTATTTTGATAAATATAGATTTGAAAGTGATCCACATCTTCTCACACAGGTTGCTGATCTGATGGTTAAACTACTACCTGCAGAATTTGATGGTTTGGCAGGTCTGGAATTGGGTGGTATTCCACTTGCTACTGCTGTTTCTTTACAATCAGGTTACCCGTGTTATTTTGTAAGGAAAGAAGCCAAGACCTACGGTACGTGCAATCTAATAGAAGGAGGCGTCAAAGAAAAAAGCAGACTTGTTGTTATTGAAGATGTTATTACAACCGCTGGACAGGTGTGTAAGTCAATTCAACAGATACGTGCTGAAGGGCACGTTGTAGAGCATGTAGTAGCAGTGATTGATAGACAGGCAGGAGGAGAGGAAAAGATTAACGCTTTAGGATGTTCATTCGCGTCTGTTTTTACGCTTAGCGAATTAGAATCTGTATAGTCTCTTTAGTTTCATTAGAATACAAGTTTCGTTAGCATACAGCAATAAATTCTATAGCAACATACCGAATATAATTACAAAAAATGAAAATAGTAAAATGAAAATACTTTTTATTGGAGATATTGTTGGAAATCCGGGGAGAAGGGCAGTAACTGAATACTTAAAAGGACTAAATCAATCATCCGAAGAGTCTAATGCCAAAAACCCTTATGACTTCATCATTGCAAATGCTGAAAATGCTGCCGGTGGAAAAGGTTTAACATTCGAAATTGTGGATCAGTTGTTGGCTGCTGGTGTCTCTGTGATTACGACTGGAAATCATGTTTGGGCTGTAAAAGAGATACTTGATTTCATTGACACTACGCCACAGTTGATTAGACCTGCTAATTATCCTGCTGAAGTTCCCGGACGAGGTTTCACTATCGTTGCATCTCAGGATGGTGAATCTAAGCTCGGTGTAATTAACCTCGCTGGACAGATTTTCATGAATAGGTATACTAACCCTTTCCATGAATTCGATTCAGTTCTTTCTGAGATCAAAGCAGAAACGAACTTCGTGATATTGGATTTTCATGCTGAAGCGACATCAGAAAAGATTGCAATGGGATGGCATGCGGATGGCAAAGTTAGTGCTGTTATCGGAACACATACACATGTTCAGACTGCAGATGAAAGAGTTTTACCTAAAGGGACAGCTTATATATCTGATGTTGGAATGACCGGTCCTCACGACTCTGTTATCGGTAGCAGAATCGATAAGGTGCTGGAAAGTTTTTTGACTTTAATGCCTGCTCGTTTCGGAGTAGCTAAGGATAATGTAAAGTTATGTGGCGTTGCGGTAGAGTTGGATGATGTAACGGGTTTGGCGGTTAACATTCGTAGAATCCAAGCACAGTTGTAAGCAAAGTTGATTATATTGAGTCTAATACATCACGTGGGTTTGATAATTAAATGCAATATTCATTGTAGGTCGGGTTGAGGCACGAAACCCGACATGTATTGTTCTATAATGGGTCAAGATGTTGGGTTTCGTTCCTCAACCCAACCTACGTAGTTATTTGTTCTGATTTATCAAACTCACGTTAATACATCATATTTTGAATGGATAAGCAGTGGATAAACAGTTAAGTCTAAATATTTCTCCTCCACGCACTGTTTTCAGTGTTACAGAAATTGCCAATACTATCAAACGTATTCTTCAGCAGGAACCACTCCTCCAGAACGTGTGGGTGCGTGGTCAGATTTCTAACCTGAGTCGTCCTAATTCAGGACATATCTATTTTACACTAAAAGATAAAAAGAGTAATATCAAGTGCATTATATGGAATAGTAACACACCACGAATAAAATATCAGATGCAAGATGGTGATGAAGTATTAGTCAATGGAAAGATAAATACTTATGCTGCCAATAGTGTATATCAGATAAATGTAACCCAAGTAGAGCCTATTGGTGTCGGATCTCTTCAGAGAGCTTTTGAACAGTTAAAACAGAGACTATCAGATGAAGGACTATTTGATAAGCAGTATAAGAAGCCTTTACCTGTATTTCCGAAGAAGATAGGTGTGATCACCTCAGAAACAGGTGATGCAATCAGAGACATCTCTAAACAACTGAGCAGACGTTATCCTTTAGCTGAACTCTTACTTTATCCGAGTCTTGTTCAAGGAGAAAAGGCTGCTGGTGAAATTGCACATGCAATCTTTGCAATGAATAGAAGAAGCGATATTGATCTATTGATAGTTGGACGTGGTGGAGGATCTATAGAGGATCTTTGGGCATTTAATGAAGAAATCGTTGCCCGGGCAATATTCAAATCAAGTATTCCCGTGGTCTCAGCTGTAGGTCATGAATCTGATTACACAATATCGGATATGGTGGCTGACCATAGATCATCTACACCCTCAACTGCTATTGAGGATACTGTACCAGATAGATTTGAGATTCTTACTTTATTGAATAGTCTGAAAAGTCGATTGAATGAACTAATTAAGCTTAGACTCAAAGCAGGAAGAGATGAAGTTGAAGGATTACATAGAGCGTTGTCTCCTACAAATCGTCTGGACGCTATTAATCAACTGAGCCAGTTAATTGATAGTTTAGAGGCTACATATCTTGGAACGATGAAGACCAGAATGAAAGAAAAGAAAACACAATTACAATCTTTAGCAGATCAATTGAATAATCTCAGTCCCTTAGCAACGTTGGACAGAGGATATAGTCTATGTCGGGATTCATCTGGCAGTATTATTACCTCAAGTCAAGATGTGAAAACGGGTGATAGCATAAACGTAATACTCTCTCAGGGAAGTCTTGCATGTTCAGTTGACGAATGTATAAAATAAAGGAGCGACAATTTGACATTTGAAGAAAATCTTGAAAAGCTAAAACTGATTGTTGAGAAGATGGAAACTCCTGACACCTTAGAATTGGATTCTGCTCTTGAGTTATTTGAAGAGGGAGTCAGTTTAGTGCGTTCATGTAGAGAGCTTCTGGAAAAAGCAGAGCTGAGAATTCAGAAAGTCTCGGATGCAGAGAACGAGAATGATGTAGAGAACGAGAATGACGTAATGGAAACAGTATTTGAGGATGGATAGGATGGTATACAATGGTCTTGGACAAGATTAATTCTCCAAATGATTTAAAGGAACTTTCTATCAGCGAACTTGAAACACTTGCTGAGGAGATGCGTACGTATCTGTTATCTGTCTTATCGAAACATCCTGGTCATTTCGCGCCTAACTTTGGCACGGTAGAATTAGCGATTGCGGTTCATACTGTTTTTAAAACGCCTCACGACAAATTGATTTGGGATATCGGGCATCAAGCGTATCCCCATAAGTTACTCACAGGTCGACTTGATTCATTTGAGACATTGCGGCAGACAGATGGAATTAGCGGTTTTTTGAGTCGTGATGAGAGTAAGTTTGATGTTTTTGGTGCTGGTCATTCAAGTACTTCCATATCCGCTGCGTTAGGTATTGCTGCTGCGCGTGATGTAAACGGTGATGACTTTAAAGTCGTTGCAATCATTGGTGATGGTGGATTGACAGGAGGAATGGCTCTTGAAGGTTTAAATGCTGCTGGTGACTTTAAGAAAGACCTACTGGTCATCCTGAATGATAATCAGATGTCTATATCTCCGACGATCGGTGCAATATCTAAGCATTTTCATAAACTCATCAGTTCACGAGGCTATAATCGACTTAGGACTGGAGCCAAAGAACTGATATCCAAAGGTCTGTTCAAATCTATCTCATCAGACGCAAAAGCTTTGGCACAGAAGATTGAAGCCTCCCTTAAACCTGGAACACTCTTTGAAGAATTTGGGTTTCGGTATTTTGGTCCACTTGATGGTAACGACCTTGAATCTCTGATTCCTGTGTTGACTGGGATACGGGAGTTATCTGGTCCGATGTTAGTTCATGTTGTAACGAAGAAGGGGAAAGGTTATTTACCAGCGGAAGAAGATCCGGTCAAGTTCTATAGTGTGAGCGGACAGTTTGATGTGAAGACCGGTATTTCACAACGTCCTGCGTCTGCTATACCTAAGTATACGGATGTTTTTAGTAGAACATTAATTAAGGAAGCGAAACATGATTCTCGCATCATTGGTGTAACAGCAGCGATGTTAGGAGGAACGGGTTTAGATAAATTTGCTGAAGTTTATCCGGACCGTTGTTTTGATATTGGTTTAGCTGAACAGTGTGCAGTTACCTTCGCTGCTGGTTTGGCTACAGAAGGACTAAAACCTGTAGTTGCTATTTATTCAACGTTTCTGCAGCGCGGATATGATCAAGTGCTTCATGATGTATGTATTCAGAATTTACCTGTTGTATTTGCTCTTGATCGTGCTGGACTTGTTGGAGCAGATGGACCGACACATCATGGTGTTTTTGATATTGCGTATCTTCGTTCTATACCGAATATGATATTGATGGCTCCAAAAGATGAAAATGAACTGCAATATATGCTCAAAACAGCACTCTCTTATGAGATGGGACCGATTGCCTTACGTTATCCACGAGGAACAGGTATTGGTGTAAAGTTAAAAGACGAACCAACCTCACTCCCCGTAGGAAAAGCAGAGGTTTGTTGTGAAGGTGAGGACCTGTTAATCGTCGCGATTGGCAATCGAGTTTATCCGGCACTTGAGGCAGCACAGACCCTGACCGAAACGGGGATTGAGACGACAGTGGTGAACGCACGTTTTGTGAAACCCTTAGACGCATCGCTGATAATAGATTTATCAAAACGCATAGGCAAAGTGATAACAGTTGAAGATGGCGTAGTGATGGGTGGATTTGGTAGTGCAGTCCTTGAATTACTGGCAGCGGAAGCAATTTCAGATGTTCAAGTGAGAAACTTAGGTATTCCAGATAGGTTTATTGAGCACGGTGACGTAAAGACTTTACAGGAAAGGTATGAATATGATACTGAAGCAATTATACGCGCAGGTATAGCATTAGCTGTCAGATCATAGAACTGACCGAGTGATAGTTTAAGACTGTTTAGCATAGATGAATTATCACAAAAAAAGATCTCAGAAATGGAAAGATTAGATATTGCTCTTGTAAAGCGGGGATATGTAGAAAGTCGCCTTCAGGCGAAACGTCTGATATTGGCTGGTGCAGTAAAAGTTAACAACAACCCAAAGGTTAAACCTGGTCAATCCGTTTCTAACAAAGATGAGATTGAAGTTAAACCCTCAGCAAAATATGTCAGTCGTGGTGGATTAAAGCTTGAGAAAGCACTCATAGAATTCAACATCAATGTCCAAGACAAAGTTGCAATTGATGTGGGGGCATCTACAGGTGGGTTTACAGACTGTTTATTACAGCATGGTGCCAAATACGTCTATGCAGTTGATGTCGGCTATGGACAACTTGCTTGGAAATTAAGACAAGATAGTCGGGTAGAAGTCATTGATAGAACTAACATCCGCTACATTGACCCGAACATATTTACATTTCCGCCTGAGATAGCAGTGCTTGATGTCTCATTCATCTCAATCAAAAAAGTATTACCTGTTTTTTTTCAGACATTAGAAATTCCAGATACCATCGCGCTTGTGAAACCCCAATTTGAGGCTGGACGCGTCCATATTAAAAAAGGTGGTATCGTTGATGATCCGATAATACACAGGAGATTATTGGAAGATTTAGTTGAATTTGTGCGTAACGATCATTTAGTTGAACTCATGGGGATAACATTCTCCCCCATTTATCGAGACATAGGAAACATTGAGTATCTTCTTTGGCTTAGAGATAAAGACAAGATTAATGACGATATCACCGATATCAACCGTCCAGTCTACAAATCGCAATATACTGACATATCAGAATATATAACCGAAATTGTTGATGCTGCACATTTAAACTTTTCGACACACAGGTAAGATTATGCGTATAAAGATGCTAACGCGACGTAGAAAGATAATACTATATATAGCTGCAACACTTCTCCTATTTGGTATAAGTGGATACTTCTATATTACTTCCGATACTTTTTTGGAAAAAATTGTCAAACCACGACTCGAGAAAGCGTTAGATGAACAGATTAATAATAATAAGTATTCTATAGAGATCGAGCATCTGCAGGGGAATATACTTACTGGTGTGAGGATAGTTGATTTTTCAATTGATGAGAAAGAAGGTGCTGGAAAATCGGTAATGTCAACAGAAAGCATAACCCTAAAATATAATATCTGGGGATTACTTCAACGGAAGCTGCTTGTGAGTTCTTTGATTATAGACAAGCCGATAATTGAGATATATCGTGGCGTTGATGGACAACTGAATATATCAAGATTATTCCAAAGAAAAGAGGCTGAATCCGATACATCCAATGAATCTATACAAATGGGAGTATCTAAGGTTACTCTCAATAATGGTGAAATACAGTACACAGACGAACAGAAGAACTTAGAATTAAAGCTTCCTGACATAGTAATAGAATTAAACGGTTCCTATAAACAGTGGAATCATACGGGTGAATTCTCTATAGGTGAGGGGAGTCTGTCTATTGATCAATCAACATTTAATTTTGATAGAATAAAAGGCATAAAGTTCGCGTTTTCTACTGAGAAAGATTCTTTGGATAGATTAAAAATAAAAACTGGAAAGTCAGAGATTGAAGTTGACGAAACATATTTCAATCATGTGAGTGGCAAATGGAATACGTCTGTAAAGTTAACATTCAATGCTGAAGACATTCAAAAACTACTTGATGAGAGGACAAAGATTGATGGTTCAGGGGTGATTGAATTGGATTTACAGGGAAATAAATCCAATATTTCGGGTCAGATTACAGGTTATTCAAAAGGGTTCTCATATATCAGTAATCCGCAAGCAACATCTGATACTGCTATGCAACCTATCTCACCTATAGAAGTTTCGTCAATAAATATAGGCGCGAGTTTGGATCTAAATGCCGCGCAACCTCTAATGATAGATCAACTGAGTGCTGTGATTGCTGATGGTTCAATGTCAATGACTGGAGGAGTGTCCTTTTCCAATACATCGGAGACGAATCTGATTCGACGTTTGCAGCACTATGCAAATAACACAATTTCGTATAAAGGAGAGTGTCAATTTGATCAAGTAAATCTTCAATCGTTATTGTCAATGTTCACAACTTTACCGTCAGATTCTCCTCGTATAGAAAACGGGACAATTCAGGGTTCAATTCAATTTAGTGGTGATACTGAAGGAAATTACAACCTTGATAGTTTGACACGACTATTAGATGTAAATCTATTTGTGGATAGAAATACAGATACATTCATTTCTTTAGACGATTCATATCTAAGTTGCAAGTTATCTGCTGATTCTGTGAAAGGTTCCAGTGTTAATGCTTCTGGTGTAATTGACAACATCCGGGTTGATGTTGAAGGTTCTATTGAGAATTTTGATGCGAGACTTCGTAATGTAGACTTTGGCAAACTCTTTCGTATTGCTAACTCAGCACCAATTGAAGGATTTGGAAGTGTAGACTTTAATGTAAACAGTGAAAGGCTCATAACCGGAAACTTAGTTATTCCTGAAACTTACTTTTATCATCAAAAGGATAACCTGATTCCAATAGGTCATTCATCAAGTGACTTTAAATTTATTGACAATATGCTTCACTTTGAAAATGGTAAATTGACACATAATACTGATAAGGGTGAAAGCAAGGTTCAGGTTGATGGTAAGATTAGGATTGCTAAGAACCTTCCAGCGAACTTTAACATCATTCTTGACCAATTGGTGCTGACCCCTGACTATGTTAGAATCTTATGCTCTGAGGAATATCCAATTGCAGGTAATATAAAAGGAGAACTCGTTTTATCAGGCGAGCTCATAGATGGTCTTGATGGAACAGGCAAGTTTACTTATGAAAATGGTAATGCTTGGGGTGTCAATTTAGATCCAGGGAAGATATTTTTGGCGATTGATGACTATGCGTTAACAATTGCCGATCTTATGCTGACTGCTCGTGATCAGCGTGTTATTTTTAACCTTTATGTAGCAAACAGTGGAGAATTTGATCTGTCTATCAAGAATCCTGATGAGAAACCGATACAATTAGCAGAACTTGCACTTGCATCTGATATAACCGATTTCCCGCTTGATGGTAAAATGGTTTTCGACCTTAAGACTTCAATCCCACTTACTGGTGATGTTGATATGACGGTAGATTTCGGTTTTTCAGATATGACATTTCAAGACAACCCTCTTGGTGATGCTAAACTTCACGGAATCCTTGTAGAAGAAGGCAAACAATTTAAATTCACTGGAAAGGCATTTGCTGATACCGGTGTTATTGAAGGTAGTATAGCGAGTGAATCTCCACATGCGTATTACTTTACGATAAACAGTGAAAAGACTCCAGTGGATTATTTCCTACCCATCATTAATACATCACTGGCAGATATAGATGGTACTTTTAATGGGAGAGTGGAAGTTGAAGGGACTCTGTTGGAATTAACATCTGTTGATAATGTTGAAGACTTAGGAGCCCGTATATATCCATATAATGTTGACATTCTCATTGAGGAAACCCAACTACAGTATAAGGGTATTCATTTTACCAACCCAAAACCGTTCTCGATTCACTTGGTAGATGATCTACTGACTATTTCTGATTTTTCACTCTCAACCTCTGATGATGAAACTCCTTTTATACAATCCTTATGCGAGCTTGATTTAAAGACTGAAGAAATCAATCTATCCTCCAAGGGTAGTCAAGTACTGGAATTAGCATCGATTCTTGACCCATTCGGATTCCCAATTACAGGGAAGGTATATTACGATTTTGAATATAAAGGAACATTAAAAAATCCCCGCCTGAGAGTCAATTGGAGAATACCGAAATTGGTCATAAAAACAGGAACAGGAGAGTTTCTCATCACAGAGATGAAAAGTGTTTTTGCCCCTAACATAATTAACTGGCAAGATGGAAAAGTGGACGTACAACCTTTTACGATGCGGGTACTCGGTAACACGGTTGAAATCGGAGGAAACATTGATGTCAATCAGCAAAAACTTGAAGATTCTTCTATCAATGCTTTCATCAAGAGCGAGAATATTGACCTGAATGGCTTCATCAAATTACTTAAGGAAAACTTGAATGATAGATTTGCTGAATACTTTTCCTCTCAGCAGAATCCGCCTATCAGTGGTAATCTTAGCAGCAAGATTGATATAATGGGAACGATTACAGAACCGTCGTTTGATATTAATGCTCGGACAATTGAGGGTCAATCGATCCGAATTGGCGATTTTAACAATCCGATTGCTATAGAAGGACTTCGGACATTAATGACCTACAATAATGGTATAGTGAAAGTTAATGGTCTCGATATGTCTGGATCATCTGGTGAAGGACAATATAAAGCTACTGGTAAAGCAATATTCTCGCTTCATAACGCTGCTGAACCTCAGTTTGATTTTGAGTTATCGTATGAAAATTTTGTGATTGATGACTTTATCCGTCTATTGATGCAACCGCTAACATCCGTTAAGGGTGTTGTAAGTGGTACTACAAAAATCACTGGGACAGGTTTTACAAGAGACCGGATTATATCAAGTACGAATATTGAATCACTCAACCTTAGTATCCTCAATTATAGCATAACGAATACTCAGCAGTTAGATATGAGTTTAGACAAGAATCACATCGCAGCTGCTCTGCCGTTAAAGGTTGCCAATGATATAGACTGGCGTGAGTTAACTGCTTTGATTAGCGTTGAAGTCAATGGTACACTTGATGATCCCAGACTGACCATGAATTGGGAAGGTGCGTTGAAAGCATCCGTAGATACTAATTCAACTTCTCCATTACAATTCACGGGTAATATGGCATATTTAAATAAACTGATATCGCTCAATACACAACTGACGAATAACGGAGATAAACTGATACTGAAAGGTGAAGTGCCGTTCAACCTTTCTTTTACGGATATAGATATGTCTGAACGTTTTATTGACTCTGCCGTGGGTTTGCAGCTTATCGGCAGTGAGTTACCTCTTACCTTTATACCCGGTGCTCATTCTATTTTTTCTGAAACCACAGGCGTTTTTGATGTAAATGTTGCATTAAACGGAACTACTCACGATCCTTATTTGGAAGGGGACATATTCATAGAATCTCCTAAACTGACATTGAATGTTTTTTCTGGCAGGAATATGCAGCAATCACTTGATAACGTTAGTATTCAAGTCGCTCTAAGTCGGAATCTGATCGCGCTAAAAAAGCTTCAGTTTGATGTTGAAGATGGTACTTGTAGTCTTGATCGATGTGAATTGCAGCTTGATGGCATAACTCCCAAAGCATTTCTGATAAGAGGACTCACTTTTGAACAATATCCACTCGGTTCAATTCTTAGTGAAACATTACCTAAACAGATTTTTGAAGGTGTAAACGGTTATATTACTGCTACGTTGAAAGAACTGAGAATACCGTTTGATAGTTTTTTAGAAAACTCTCAGAGTTCACCATTACCAAAAGCAAAAAATAAAATGACATTTGATAGGATTTGTCAAAAGGCAGTGGCGGAATTCTCCATTGATGAGATGGCGATCGGTTTTGCCAGTTCTATAAACGGACTTGATAAAACGTTCCAGTTTACTAACTTAGTTCCAATTCCTATCACCCTGGATTCTGGTACTTTTATAGTTAAGGAGATGAAATTAATTGATGCGATAGAAATTAACGCAACGGATGAAACAGAACCGACAGAATTCAGCTGTTTTGGTCGCTGGAACATGCAAGGTGAGATGTTTGGTAATCTAAAATTGGATAACTTCAACCTGGACTTAGTTCAACAAACATTTTCCGATGATTTTCGTGAAAAATATAACCTTAAGGGATTATTGTCCGCTGAATTAAACATAAGGGGAGAATATGCAGCCCCACAAGTAACAATAAAACTCTCCGGTCGGAAAATGATGGTTAATGAAACTGCCATCGATGAATTCATCGGTATCATGCAGTATATAGATTCAGAGAAACAGTGGACTATACCTGAGTCTAATCCGGCAAGAATAAAGTTAGGTGATAATCGATTGATCTGCTATGGATATATACCTTTCCTGCTATCTTTTTCAACACTGCAAGCGCAACCCATTTCGGACCAGTTGGAAATAACGGTAAATGTGGCGTTAGATCAGCTCGGTATATTAAGAGATATTGAAGGAAATATTCAATCAGCTGATGGTCAAGTGACTGTAAATGCAACGTTGACAGGTACACCCGCTGCCTTAAAACTTAAAGGAAAAGGTAACGTCAACGAACTCAATATAAGTTTAGTTGACTCCCCCATTGCATTTGAGAATGTTGACGCATCTTTTGAATTCTCACACGAGGGAATACAGATTGAGAATATGGATGGTATGTTGAACGATGGTAATTTTTCAATTGATGGTATAATAACATCAGATTGGATGAGCTTTAGGACCATAGATATTAATGCCCAACTTGAAAACTGTGATTTTATAGAGTCTGGCACATATCAAGTTCTATTGAGTACTGACAATTTGCATCTGTATGGAAATGTAGATAACCCTATTTTGGATGGAGATATAAGGATACTATCGGGTTTGTACGAACAGAACTGGAATTGGATAGATGTATTAGAATCGTTTGCTGCACCGACTGTCAGCGATATAGATATTATCTCAGATGCTCCGATATTACGTAATCTTACCTTAGATTTAGGGATTGAAGTGTCAGATAGTTTTCATTTACTATCCTCAACAGGTGGTACTACAAACATAGAAATAATCTGTAATGGTCAGTTGAATGGTTCAATTCAGCGACCGATTTTCTCGGGTACAGTCACTATTCCGAAAGGAATAATCAGTATTTATACACAGATCTTTGAGATTGATGAGAGCATGACTTCAACAATTATTAACCAAAGCGGTATATCATTTAATCCTGAACTAAATATACATCTGAAATTACCGAACACTATAAGAAATGTACTACAGAGTGATGGCAGTACTGCCGACTATGATTTTTATGCGTCGGTAACTGGTACACTTGAGAACGGTAATCCCGATCAGGCAGTATTGAGTTTAAGAGCGGAACCGATTAATTCATCAACTACAGAAGAATTAACTGAAGCCGATCTGCTTGCGCTTCTTTTGCCTGGTAGTACTTTCTCCCAGTCATTGGTTGGAATAACCTTCACTATCTCCTCAGGTTTTAATGCAAATGAACGTCATATTACTGCAGAAATACCCTTGACACTTCTTGGTTGGAAACTACCGATCACAGTTGAAGGCAATGAAAAAAAAGGTGAATTTGGTGTAGATATCCAATTGTTGCAGGGAAATTTCTAATGACCTATTCTGGCTTATTGACTCACCATGCTGTTCCTTCCGTATATCAGTTGAGAAAGTATGCATTTTGTGTGATATTTGTTTTAGTTTTGAGCCTATTTCTTGTAAGAACAGGTATAGGTCTAAATACAGAATCCTACCAATACGCTGAATTTGAGCAACAGACATCGTCCTCTCTACAGATTACCAAAATAGAATACCTTATTGATGGTAGCGTGATAGAGCATCCTGACAAACTTACCCTATTACATCAAACGACGAGAATTGAAGTTGGCTCTCAGTTTTCTCGTTATGCAATTCAGCAGAGCGTTATATCTCTTTATGCCCTACAGGATTATTCACAGATTGAGGTATCTATTGACCCGACGACTGAGGGAGTTGCGTTAAAATACGAGCTTCAGAGCGTCTTGCGTGTTCAAAATATAGAGATAACGGGTAAATTGTCAGATGATTTCAAGCGAATAATAAGCAATACAATTAAACTGAGTTCTGGCGACATCCATACTAATCCAATTGTTCAGCATGATATCAACATTGTGAAACAACTTTGTCGTGAATTTGGTTATTTCTTTGCCGAAGTTGAACCGAGTATTGATCATGCTGCTGGAACTGTTAGATTTCATATAGACTTAGGCTCTCCATCATACATCAGGGAAGTACAGATTTTGGGAAACAGTGCTATATTTACAAGAAGTATCTATGAATTATGTCAAATTCACGTAGGAAGAATCTATCAGAAGAAAAAAGTTAACAATAGTGTGAATAGAATCAATAAACTCTATCGTAAAAAGTATTATCCAAGTACAAAAATTACTGCGTCGTTTGATCCCCAGAAGGAACTGCTCGAAATTAGTATTGACGAGGGGATTCAGTTCTTGCTCGATTTTATTGATGAGAAAGGCAAACCAATTTTCCGAGAATCTGTTTTGTTGAATTTACTTGCTAAGATTAGAAATAGGCGGGTTGAATCTGAGAAAGCACAGCTACGTAGTAAAATCATACAGCTCATTAATGATCAGTCCTATTGGATCCAGATAGTAGATGCACATTTTAAAGCTAAGGGATATCATGGAACCGAAGTTAAAGTACAAAAACTAACGAATTCACCTCTACATATTCAATTCATTATAAATCTTGGCACACGTTATATTGTAGATAAGGTTGAGTTTATTGGAAACGAAGCATTTACGGACAGTGAATTACTTAGAGAAATGGAATCTAAACCTGTTAAATTCTTTTCAGGTAGTTTCTTACGGCGTTTCTTTTCTGGACGGCGTTTCTTTTCTGAACAGACGCTTGAAAAAGACACACAAAGGTTGAAATTATTGTATGAGAAGGCGGGTTATCCTGATGTCTCAATACGTCCCGAGCTTGTTAAACAAGATGTAAAGAACAGTCGTATAGGAAAGACCTTAATAAGACTAAGTTTTACCGAACCTTACAAGGAGGTGATTTTTCGATGTATCTTTTCTGGTAATAGTGTAATAGATTCTGATTCACTGCTTAGGACTTTACATATAGCACCTCCCATTCCAAACGCGCGTCTATACAAGAAGAATTATGAGAACGCTATTCTTAAAGCTTATCAAGAACTCGGTTATGTTGAGGTTAGAATAGCCAAAATTGAGTTTGTACCAAAGTCTATCAAGCCAGTTTTTACTATAGGAGGGAATTTTACGAGACAGTTAGATGCCGGTATAGTACCGAGTGAATTACGTAAGGCATTTGAGCAGTCTAAACTTCAGCTATCTGACACTTCTGCAACAAAGATTGGTACTGAGTGGAGCATGCAAGATACACCTGGTAATGCAAGATTTACGCTCAAACAAGAGTTGAATAATTTGGAAGTGTATGAACATGGTGTTCTTCATATTGAGATTGATGAGGGGGATCGGTTCCAATTCGGAAATTTTTATTTTGTTGGGGACACTGGTGTTAGACCTTTTGTACTGAATCGAGAGGTATCCCATCTTTCAGGTAAACTATTCTCATTAGGCAAATTGAACAGTGCCATTCAGAATCTTTATAGTACTGGTATATTTGAACCTGGGATCCGGTGGGAAAGATACCTACAACCGACTATCGGTAGTACCCCGCATCTGATAGATACAGAAAATACACAGATTGATGCGTCTTCCCATAAACATAATAAGACAAGAATTGAAGATATAGAGATACGGCTTGAAAAACGAAAACCGGGTTCTTATGGAACAAGCCTTGGTTATAGTTCCTCAGATGGGCCGAGAGGCACATTTGCACTGAGTCATAGGAATCTCTTCAAACGTAATATGTTATTTAGATTACGAGCCAGGTGGGGGACACTCGGATACCTATATGATACAACTCTTACTGAGCCATGGTTAATTGGGAGAACGAGTGGAAGTGTTCAGTTTTTAGGTAGGAAACTGGAGGAGGATGATGATGTTAGAGCACTACAAGGCAGCTTTAGCATCAATAGGAAGTTGTCAGCATATCAAAGACTTAACTTGCAATATAGTTTTCGTTATTTGAGGGATACATCCATTGAAACTTATCATCCGCAATCATCAACAACTGTCAGTAGTCTTACACTTTTGTGGAGTCAAGATAGTACTTTTCCAAAGTTGAATCCTATAAGAGGTACGCTAAATGAAGTTACATTTGAATATGCAGGAAGGTTTTTAGGTGGTGAAAGTAGTTTTATAAAGACTGTCACTGATGCACGCTATTATAAACGACTTACAAATTTTGGTCTGGTAATGGCAACTGCACTCCGATTAGGCACTACAACAGGACTACAAACAGACATCGGAGATGATGGGGGTACAGAGCTGATCTCATTTGAGAGATTCTGGGCGGGAGGCAGTACAACCGTTCGCGGATATGAAGATAGAGGATTGGGACCTGTGGATAGCACGGGGAAACACCGCGGTAATCTACAGTTTATTTTCAATACAGAATTAAGATTTCCAGTATTTGATCCAATTCGAGGTATTATTTTCTTTGATACGGGTAATGTGTGGAATGCCGTGCAAGATATACAATATGAGTGGTTACCTTCCTCAGTCGGTATAGGAATTCGTTTGCACATAGGACCGCTGATTGGAGGCGTTGATTATGCTTATCCTCTTATTGAAGTCCCGGATGTTCCCACGAATTCAATTTATCTGCGAGTTGGTAGTACATTTTAGGTGCCATTCTATTATGTTGAAGGGTTGTATGTTCTTCCTAATGAGAGCGGTGCTTGTGCTTTTCCTACACCTTTTTTACCTGAGTTGGCGGTTAAGACGATTAAACATAACAGATAGGGTAGCATCTGAAACCACTGATATTGAACTCCCCATCCTGACGCTTGAAAACGTGCATCAAGAGCGAATCCGAGTCCAAATAGAAGTGCTGCCCCGAATGCTTTTACCGGATGCCACTTGCCGAAAATGACAATAGCTAATGCAGTAAAGCCTCGACCGGCAGTCATACCTGGTGTGAATAGCGGAACATCCGCGAGCGAAAGATAACCGCCACCTATACCTGCCATGAAACCTGCAAACAACAGACACATTGACCTTAACTTTACGACGTTTGAACCGAAAGTAGATATTGCTTTCGGATGTTCGCCGCATGCCCGAATTCGCAATCCAGGTTGTGTATGAAAAAGAAAGAAGTAAACACAGGGAACGAGTATAAAAGATAGATAGACGATGATGTTGTGAGAAAATAGTGCTTGTCCAATCAGCGGTATCTTTGAGAGTATTGGAAGTTTGAGTTCTTGAAAATATGGGACAGACTTTGGACTACCTGTACTACCAAAAAGACGTTGATATACTACTTGCGTAAAACCTAATGCCAACAGTGTGATTGCAGTGCCGATGATAACTTGATCACCCCTTAATCTTATCGCCAGAAATGCAAAAATCGCTGCGGTGACAAGTCCTGCCATACCTGCAGCGAGAATGCCAATCCACGGTGCAACTAAAGGAATTCCTGATGTATAAAATGAAGCGGACATTCCACAAAGGGCACCCATCAACATCATTCCCTCAATTCCGATGTTGATTATGCCTGACCGTTGTGAAATCACCTCACCTAAAGCAGCAAGTAATAGTGGCGTTGCTGCGTTAATAGTTGCAGCGAGGGTTTGTTCAAGAGGCACTTTTAATTTCCTTTCTAAACTCAAATTTTTGAAATGGTATAATTAAATTAGAATTCCTATTCAGAATGCCTTTTTGTTTGGAAATACCTTAGGGATGTAGCAGCAACGACAAACATGAGTATTATTGCCTGCATCATCCATGTTATTTTACCAGAGATGCCGACTTGAGCTTCCATTCCAAATGCACCTTGTGTCAGTGCACCAAATAATAGGGCTGATGCGACAGTTGCGAGAGGGTTTAATCTTGCCAATAAAGCGACTGCAATGGCAGTGTATCCATATCCAGGAGAGAAGTTCTTCGTCAAGTGTGGTGCAAGAGCCATCAGTTCTATTGCTCCGCCAAGACCTGCAAGTGCGCCACTTAGAAAAAACACATAAAGGGTATTTCGTGTAATGGATATTCCTGCAGCCTGTGCTGCTTCAGGACCTTCACCTACAGCTCGAAGGCGATACCCAAAAGTCGTTCTGAACAATACATACGTCAAGACTACAGCCAAAATCACAGCGAGGATGATACCAGGATGAATTCGGTGTGCTTCAAAGAACTTTGGGAGCTTAACCCATTCGTATAGAGGATTACTTTGCGGACCTGTTTCTGATGTTTCTTGTAATGGACCTCCATCTACCATAGCACTTACTAAATTGATCGCAATATAATTCAACATGATGGTGCTAATTACCTCATTGACGCCTCGTGTGATCTTTAGGACAGCAGCAATGACACCACACATACCTCCTGCTACAATTGAGAATCCGATACCGATTGGTATACCGATCCAGGCAGTATGTGGGAGGTATGCTGCTAACTTTGTACCGAACCAAGTTGCTGCTAATGCACCTACAAGAAATTGTCCTTCAGCACCA
Source organism: Candidatus Poribacteria bacterium (assembly GCA_965205065.1). GTDB lineage: Bacteria > Poribacteria > WGA-4E > WGA-4E > WGA-3G > MSPOR6. The sequence continues at coordinate 3,731,719 of CBDBFT010000001.1, forward strand.
ATGTTCCATATACCACACCTGAAGGCAATTGCTACAGAAAGACCTGTCATCAGAAAAGGTGTGCTTTTTACCAAAGTCTCACCTATATATCTGGGTTTCCCGAAAATGACTTCAAGTGCTGCTAAATAAGCACTGAATGGATTATATCCACAGAAAAAGATAACAATTGTGTTGGTTAGGAAAGCACAGAACAAAATAAACAGTGGCATGAAAACCCAATTTTTGAGATGCGGATGTGCTTCAAGCATAGAACTATAGTTCATTTGGAATACGTTCTCCCAACATAAGTAATCCGATCGCTTCTATACTGTCTTTATAATCTGTGGCTTCGATTAGGTTTCCTCTTGACATGACATACAATCGATCACTTAATTGCAACACTTCATCTAACTCAGTTGAGATCAATAGCACTGATTTCTCATTTTCACGTTGTTCAAGCAGTGCTTGATGTACAAATTGTGCAGCACTAATATCTAAACCACGGGTTGGATTTACAGCAATGAGTAGTTCTGGGTCTGTTGACAGTTCTCTGGCAATGACGACCTTCTGTTGGTTTCCTCCGGAGAGTGCTGATACGGATTGATTAGGGTGTGGTGGACGGATGTCGTAAGTCTTTATCAAATTTTCTGCAGTGCTATATTTTATGTTTTGATCAATCAGACCGTGGGTTGCTACATTCTCAAAATGGGATATGTTCAACATAAGATTCTCAGCAATAGAAAATGTACCGATTATTCCCGTTGTCTGTCTATCTTCTGGAACATAAGCAACCCCATTTCTGCGAATATCATCTGTGTTGAGTGTTTGTTTACCTAATATCTGGATAGTTCCTGCTGTTATAGGCTGCAGACCCATAATAGCCTCGGCAAATTCCTTTTGTCCATTCCCATCAACACCTGCAATGCCGACTATTTCACCACGACATGTTTCCATTGACACATTGTTGACGGCGATTTCCTCCTGACGTCCTCTAACGGAGAGACCTGAAATTCTCAGTACTGGTTCTTCAATTACTGTACTTTTCTTCTTCTGAATATCTGTTAGCTCAGAACCGAGCATTTCTCTTGCGAGTCCTTGAGGGATGAGTTCACCTGTTTTACCGCAGTATACTTTCTTTCCGTTCCTCAGAACTGTTATCCTATCACTGATTTCCAAAACTTCTTTCATCTTATGGCTAATGAAAATGATGGATCTATTGTCATCCTGTAATGCGCGCAGAATTTGAAAAAAACTCTTTACCTCCTGTGGGCTGAGTACGGCTGTAGGTTCATCAAGTATAAGTATCCGTGTATCAACTGAAAGTGCTTTTAGTATTTCAACACGTTGTTTCAGACCAACAGATAGACTTCCAACAGGTGCGCGAGGATCAACGGTCATGTCATATTTCTGTGAAAGGGTTTCAGTAATTTGTATCGCTTCATCCTTCTTAAAGCGAATTTGGCTAATTTTATTGAATCTTGATAAGAGGTCAATCTGGTGGGCGGGTCTTATGTCTTTAGAAAAGTGTGACAGGTAGAGTGCTATATTCTCAGCGACGGTCAGGTTTTCGACCAACATAAAATGTTGATGTACCATACCAATGCCATTAGCAATAGCATCACGAGGAGATTTTAGTTGTTTTTCTTGACCTGAGATGAAGAACCTTCCGTTCGTAGGTTTATAGAGTCCGTAAATGAGATTCATGAGTGTGGACTTGCCAGCACCGTTTTCTCCTAAAATGGCATGTATTTCCCCTGTCTGTAGTTGAAAGGTGATATTATCTACAGCAAGAAGTGAGCCAAACGTCTTGGATACATTCTTAAGTTCAAGGATGTATTCTGTTTGCATTTACACCTAAATCCAATTTTCAATTTTATCTACGCGTTAAGGTTGTCTTTTCGTTTCATTTTAGGTTTATTTGGTCAATAGACTCTACAAGTTGCTGATAAAGTATAAAACATAAGTTCTAAGTTGTCAAATGAAAAAAACAGGATTATAGGTTGAAATAAGAGAAGCAACATGTTATAATCTTTACAAGATGGAACAAAACAACAAAAGCGGTGTGTATATAGAATAAGAGAAACAACATGTTATAATTTTATAACAACGATATAATTTTATAACAACGATAGAATCAAACCTAAATTGATGAGATAGAGAAAACACAAGAAAACAGAGGAAACACTAAATGAAAAACCTTTTGACAGTAATATTAACGCTACAATTTGTTTTCATTTCACTCGGTTTTGCACAAGAGAGCTGAGGGGCATGAAGCAACCCTACTATCCCGCAAGGTGGGGGAAGTGAAGTTAGTTTAACTTCAGTAAACAAAAGATTTCAGGTGACTTTAGGTACACGAACATTCAATGCAAAGGGTGGACATGAGGAAGTTAAGGGTCTTTCCTCTATTGGAAGTCTACCGGAAACTGTCGCTGCACATCGCCATGAAGTTGAGATGAATGTCGTCCGTTTTGATGTAGGTTTAAGGTATCAGATCAATAGTCGATTCCGATTGGAAGCCGTTGTTCCTTATGAGATAAAAAATCAAGATGCCAGGGTTGATGGAATTGAAAACATCGTTGATCCTGAGGAGAGAAGAAAAGTTTTACTTTATCAGGATATTCATCATAGGGACGCGACATATCAGGGATTTTCAGATTTAGATCTCTTGTTAACATATAGTAAGCACGGTCTCTTTCATGAGCACGGTATGTTTACTGCAAAATTTGGTACGACTATCCCTGTTGGCAAGACTGAGGAGGATCCCTGGATACTCGGAGATAAAGGGCTGGAGCATCTTCATCTTCAATTCGGTACAGGTACATTCAATCCAATCGCAGATATGCATTACAGTTTACCTCTATATGGTGGATTAAGAGCGAATGCAAGTATACGAAGTAAGGTTCCGTTCTATGAAAACAGCAAGACCTATAAGGGGTCCTGGGAAGTCACATACACGGGTGGGTTGACCTATCAGGCAACTGATTGGCTTTCATTGCATTCCAGTTATATTGGTCTGTATCAATCTTATGCACATTGGGACGGTAAGATTGACATCAATACGGGACTTCGCTTTAGCGTGGGTACATTTGGCGCGTCCATAGCGACGCCTTACAATGTCCCTTTATCCGTTACAATGATGTTACCCATTCAACAAGAAACACTATGGGATGACTCAGAACAGGGTAGTGATGCGTTTAAATTGAGTTCATTGGTCTCGGTAACTGCAAACTATTCTTTTTAGTTAAGGGAGAGTTTCTATCCACTCACCCAATACCCTTGCCATTTCAACAAAGACGTCCTCATCAGACTTACGTGAACGTTTCAACGTTTTGAACCCATGGTCAGCAGTGTCAATAAGATGAAGGGTTACTATATCTCCAAGACTCTCACAGACGGGTTCCAACAGTTCAAGTTTTGCCAACTTGTCGCGTGTTCCAGACAAAAATAACATCGGAATTGTTACATCAGGGAGGTGTTCGGCACGTTCAGTACCTTCTTTTCCTGAAGGATGCAGTGGGAAAGCAAAGAATACCAGTCCTTTAACATGTTCAATAGGCTCTTTTGCAGCAGACATTGAGGACATACGTCCGCTATATGAATGTCCACCGACAAGTATTGATAGATCAGGTGCGGCTTGATGTGCAGCAGCGGCAGCTGAGCGGACGGTCTGAAGGGCAACTGCTTCGGATTCTCGACCGCCTCCACCCCGTTCCATATATGGAAACTGGTAACGGAATGTTGCAATATCTATGTCTGCTAACCTTTCAGATATAGTCTGTAACGTTGAACTTCGCATATTTGTACCTGACCCGTGCCCAAGTACCAATATCCATTTTGCGTTGTCTGGACGTATAAGAATTGAGGATACTTCACCTTTTTCTGGTGTTGCGATAAATTTAGACTCTATTGCTTCATAAGCCATTTACATTTTCTCCTAATTTGTGGTGATTTCACTTACAATTATATCATAACGTGAGTTTGATAAATGTAGCGCAAACTTTCCAGTTTGCGAAGATGTGCCACAAACTGAAAGTTTGTGCTACAATTCACGCCTCTCGGATACGAAATGGTGTGAGTGAACGCAACCGAAATGATTAATCAAACTCACGTTATCATAGATTCAGACTTATGGACATGAAATTTGTTGACATGGGTATGTAAAGTTTTTGCACAAGTCTCAATAAGCGACAATTTAAAGAAATTCCAGCTTCTTGGCAAGTTATATGAAACCGATTTTATCCTCATACCTTTCGCTCCGCTGGTGCTTAGGTTTTCGTGGGATTTGTTTCTATACACATTCCGCACCGCAGGTGCTGAAATGTGATTATCCAAAGCCTCAGAGAGGCGAAAGGTGTATAGTCCGCATTGATCCAACCAATAGCAAGCCTCAGAGAGGCGAAAGGTGTATTAAACTCACTAACGTTTTTCACACAATTAACGCCTATTGCAGAACACACTTTTGGTATTCTGCATTGGTTAGTAAAACGAACCTACCGGACAGGAGCGGAAGGACTATCTCTAATATAAGGAGAAACATTATGAAAGAACTCATATTGAGTAAAACCTAAAGATGTAGTATAATACGGATAGAAAAGGATATAAAATATATCCCTTTCAATCCATATCGGACCTGTGACCCTCAAACCGGTCAACGAACATGATACAATGATTTTGCCCGAAACTTTCACTGATTTCATAACCTTTAGTCATCGCATTGGTATGGATAGCAGTAGTTCTGCTGTACTAAAATATAAATAGAAACATCCTAATAAACCTTAATTATTCATGATTTTGAATTCAATTTGCTTTTTACCGAAATATGTAGTAAAATCCATAGTTACTTATAGACTTTTACGCTTAAATTAGTTATCAATACAAATTATCCTACTGCAACCTAATTTGTCACATACGCAGTACAATTGCTTAGATGGTACTCGCTATGAGTTCTTTCATAAACCTTGTTCGCGAAACAGCGAAAGAAGATATGACATGTCAGTCTTGAAATGTACCCGCAAATCCTTGCTATACAATCTGATAGCCCTGATAGTGATCAGTGGTGTCGTGTCATTCGTGTATAGTCAGATACAGAAAGATCGGCCGTCCGTCTCTGTGGCTGCGTCTGCTGTTTCGCCAGTTTCTGGTTCTGCTGTTTCATCGTCCATTTCGTCGTCTCCGCGTTTCACAGCCCCGTGGATGACTTTCAAGGAACTTTCGGCGTTGCATCTTGATGCGTATTATCAAGTCATCGTAGATGCAAACATATTTCAACCGCTGCAAAAACGGACCAACGTGAAAGTCAACCCGTATCAACTTATCGGGACGCTCTCGCAAGAAAATGAAACGATTGCCCTTATTATGAACACGTTTACACGCCAAGTGCATCGCGTCGGATCGGGGGACTGGATCGATAACGTTTACGTTATGAGCGTTACCGAGAAAAGTGCGTCCCTTCGTGACACAAAGCATGTGATAACAGAGTTAGAACTCGGTTCTATGTTTCTGAAGTAAAATAACCTGTTCCATAACTTGACAGGTTGTGGGACAAAAGGAGTTTCTCATGAAAAACCGAACATATTGGGCACTCGGTGTCCTTGTGCTACTTATTATTATTGTTGGTGTGTGCTACCTTATTGGTAAGCCGTCTGTGGAGACAGCAGACACTGTGGACACGCCATCAGAACCTGAACATTTGGCAGTCCAAGCACGCGTGAAAATGCCACCGCAAGGAGAAAGCATCGCTACAGGACATTGGGAGGGGGATGTGTGGAAAAGAACTGTCCCACCAGACCCCGAAACCGTGACGCATGAAGGTAAAACTATGACGTTATGGGATCTCCTCAGAGTAGCGCATGGTTCTACGGACAGCTGGGAGGAGAGAGTGGCGATTCTGAATCGTATCATTGCAGAAGCCCCCTACTCCGATGAAGCATACTTAGCACGAGACCATCTTGCAAAGTATGAAAACGGAGAACGTATTTGGGATGATGCCTTACTCTTTGAGCGTCACCTACAGATGTTGGCGTTCCATCCTGATGATACGCGTCTGCTTGCTAATTTATTAATGTATGGCAGTGATGTTAATCCCGAAGCTGCGATCCATTATGGGAAAGAGATACTAAAAAATAATGAGGCAGCTTACGGGACGCATTATCGTATCGCTCATCCGTATCAGCTGATAGGGGATTACAGCAGTGCCTTATACCATTACAAGCGGAGTGTTGAACTGATGCGAGCCGATCCTGACCGGAGCGCGCTCGACTCGCATAGAGAGCAAATCGCTACAGAACATATAGAGCTTATTCTTGCGGGCACCCCTGCGTTTGGTCCGCTGGCGCGTAAGAATCGTAAGAGTGCTGATGCTGTCCCTGTTGGTGCCCCGGAGCCTGCTTCTGTGGAATCTGAGTCTGTCCCGCGTGCTGTTCCGTTATCGTCTCCGCGTGCTGTTCCGTTTTTGGATGCCGATGATAATGATGACCTTCCGATGGATTCGCAGCAGCGTGATGTGGATCCGCGTGATCTTGCGAAATGGATGGCAGCGCAAAGATATCAACAAGTGCAGCAGCGTGCGGAACAGGCGCAGCAGCGTTTTAATACCTTTGTGAAGCAGTTGCATCAAATTGCCACGATCAAGACTGAAGGTGATTTTGAAAAGTTTTTGACACAAGAACTGACAAAGCGTTTGAACGGCAGAAAGCCGTCCTCCGAAGCGTCTACTCGTCCTGCTGTGAGTGCGGATCGGATGCGGCGTGCATCCCAAATTTTTAGAAAGGCACAGAACCCTGCTGAGGGACTGAAAAAACTTCGGGAAGTAGACCCGGATTTAGCGGAGACACTCCGTAGGGTTCCCCGATGATTCTAATAGAACAGGATGGACGCCTATACACCTTGTGAGTGTCGGAATGCGTCTGTCCTATTGAAAAAGGAGATTTTCCAATGAAAAAGAGTATTCTGTTTTTCACGTTGATATTTCTGTGTGTGATGGGTGTTTTCCATAGCATAGATCACGCGTGGGCTCAAGTAAGTATTACATTCACGAGAGCTGAGTCTTTTACTGAAAATAAGTGTCCTGTTCCGAATGAGACCTTCGATTTTGATGTCTCGATATCCTTTGACACGCCGCCGACAACCTACGTCAACATACTTGTAGACTTGGCTACTTCTAACTTTAAGGGGACGGCGGCGAATGGTGGGAGTTCTCTCGAGAATGATCTGTATTTTTTGGCGGCGGATAATGGTGGCTGGGATGAGGTGCAGCAGAGTGGCACGCGACTGATATTTCATTATACGTCCATAAACACGACATTGCCGACGTCTCTCAAAGTGCGCTGTCGGGATTATGGGGCATACGGGCAAATCTATGCAAGTATCGAGGGCGAACAGAGTAGTAAGGCGACGGGTTATATTCCGTGGGATGTCAATAAGAATAAGATCGCGGATGGCTGGGAAAAGGATAAAGGTATTTATGTTGCAGATAAGGCGGAGGCTATCAAAAAAGCCGCCGCGGATGATGAACGGGGACCCAGCTTTACAGGAAAAGATGCAGAGGGCAATCCCGCAAAACTTACGTGCGGGAATGATGGCGATGGCTGGTCTGTATACGATGAATACCGCGGAGTCTTTACGACAATGGATGAGAACGATAATCCTGCCGGACACACGCGTCTGGACCCGAAGACAAAAAATGTTATGTATACTTCACATACCAACGTAGCAAAATATGGGACAGGGGCACTGCCCGGCATCATGATACACTCCTTTACCCATATAGTTCACCGTCTATATCAGCAGGAGATGAAAGATGGCAAAAATATTCTTAATCCGTTCACTGATATTTATGTGTATAATAATGCAAAAGGTGAAGTTGGTCATACAACCACCGTAGACAGTAGGCTGGGGAGAGTGAACTACAACTCTAATCCGGTGGGAGGTGGACCCAGCGTTCCTGGTGCAAATAGCGTGTGGTCTATCCGTATCAAAGATAACGGTTCGGATAATTATAGAATCCAAAAGGACGGTTTCGACTATGTCAAGCGGTTGGGACATGCAACGCCGGGGTCCCCTTCTCAGTATTCATTAGCCGTAATCTTAACCACAAACATAGATGTGGATTTAGAGAATACATGGCGGGATGACGTCTTAAGTGCAGAAAACGTCACGGAAGAACTAAAAAATGCAAAAGCTAAACACATAACTGCTGCGAAGGAGACGTTAATTTCTATAGTGATTGGTCATGAAGTGGGGCATTGTCTCAATATCCAGACGAATTGTAATCACCTCAACTGTATTATGAATTATGATTTATCCCTCGTCTTTTTTTCGGATGGGAGTTTTCTTCTGATCGAGAAAGAAAAGAATCCTGAGTTTGAGAAGTTGAAGACTCTTCCTAATTTTAACGTACATCATCCGAAATTCAAGACAACGCCAGAATTCAGGTATAAGAAAGATACTAATGGACACTTGATTACATCAACAGTGCCTAAACTCTCTAACGCCCATCTCCTCAATTTAGCTGTGACAGGGCAGCCTGGTAGTCATAACAACGTAGATGATAGTTATTTTGAGATCGGTTTCGTGAACACAGCTAATCAATCTTCATCTTCGGATACATCTTCGGATACATCTCCGGCTCTGAGTAATTCATTAGTCTCATCTGATGGCATTTATACAGCGACATCGGGGGCAGCAGCACGGCTAATTTAAGTGTGTCTTCGGGGTGGACGTCTATTTATTGGTATTTGAAGTCTCCGAGTGAATCAGGGTTGGGCACGAGTCAATTCTATGATGGCACGGGTGCCTCTACGACAGCATCGTATACGTATAGTTTTCCGAGTGGTGTGAGTGGGGATTATGTGCTGACAGCATATACCTATTTGTCGGATAACACTATTGTTCAGCCGAGTTATACGGTGTCTGTTTCTTTACCGAGCAGTAGCACCACAACAACCACAACATCTACAACTGCCTCGGGCACTTTGGTGGCGGATACTTCGTCTTTGCCAGCTAACGGGGTTTTTCTTTTAAGACTCACCAGCACAGTGTCTTTTAGTTCTGTCAAGTGGTATACCTTTAGTCCAGGAAATGCGGATGAGAGTTGGGTTGGCACGCAAAACTTTTCACCGACTGTTTCTGAAACAACATACACTCCCTATATAGGTAATGATGCGGGAGATTATAATATCAGAGCAGAGATCACACCGACAACAGGTGCGGTTTTTAACGTCAACTGCACGGTCACCCGTGAGTAGCAAGCGACTTCACACCCTTTACAGGCAGGTATCCTATTTTGGAGCCTGCCTATTTTCTTTTCTACCTCTCTTTTTATTTTCCCCTAAGCTTTCTTTTATTTCTTCACAAAACAGGAAGCCATCAAGAGGGTATTTACCTGTTTTATTAACAACATCCGCAATATGGTCCTGAACTCCAAAATTGAGGGTGAAAATGTAATACTTCTTCAAGGATTACATTGAAACACCTAACAACCCTCTTGTCAACTGAAAGTCGGTATTTCCTTTACCATGCAACTTTGGTGTATATTGACGAGATGCGGTTTCAGAAATCAGTTGCAGTATCTCATAGACATCAGAAGATTGTAGGTCTAAAAGGGTAATCCCGATATAGTGTCAAAAGCACGGTATGCTCCAAACTAAAACACTCTTAGAAAACTATCTATTATTGCTATAAATACGGTTTCATGTCCCAAAGAACTATAGTACCATCAATACTCCCGCTTGCTAAAATTGTACCATCTGATGAGAATTCAAGTGAATCAATTGATCTTGTGTGTCCGACAAAAGTTGCAACATTTTCACTAGTGGACAGTCCAGACTAAACTTGTGGGTATAAGTAATAGTCGGCTTGTGGAGTTCCCTCCTACCATAAGCAGTCCATCGGTAAAAGCGATCTCCGAATCGCGACCTTTACCCGAAGAATTAGAATGGACTGTCCACTAGTAGTCAATCCACTTTGAGTTTGTGATAAAGTTTTTTGACTTTTCCAGGATTTTATGGTAGACTCTAAGTCCTGTCTATATCTCATTTCAGAGAGGCCGCGAATGAAAAAAAATAAGAAACATGAAGTTGAACTGACTGCTCAAGAGCGTCAGACGTTTGAAAACTTAGTCCGTTGCGGGACACATAACGCCCTCGAAATCCGACGGGCACATATCTTGCTGAAGGCAGATGTCAAAGGCCCCGCTTGGACAGATGCTCAGATTGCCACCGCTTTCGACTGCCATAAGAACACGGTCTCAAATGTGCGGAAGCGTTGGACAGCGTGTCGGGGGCTGTCTGCGGTGAAACGCCAACCGCAAAGTCAACCGTCTCGGTCTCCGAAACTTGATGGGGCCGGTGAGGCACGCTTGATTGCGTTAGCTTGTAGCGATCCACCCGAGGGGTTTGTCCGCTGGACGTTACAACACCTTGCTGATAAACTCGTTGAACTCGAGATCGTTGAGAGCATCTGCCCTGAGACGGTCCGGCAAACATTAAAAAAAACGCCTTACGCCCGCATCGGAAGTCCTATTGGGTGATCCCCCCGGATGAAGATGCGGACTTTGTTACGGCGATGGAAGCAGTGTTAGACGTTTACCAGCGTCCCAAAGACGCGAGATTTCCTGTTGTCGCTATGGACGAACGTCCCGTGCAGTTGCTTGAGCATCTCCGACCTCCTATCCCGATGAAACCTGGTCGCATTGCACGGATAGATTATGAATATAGGCGTCCGGGTTCGGTGCCTGCTTTCCTGTTTACCGCCCCGTTTCAAGGCTGGCGGCGGGTCTCCATCCGTGAACGCCGCACCGCCGTAGATTGGGCAGAAGAAGTCAAGCATCTTTTAGACGAAGTTTACCCCAATGCCGAGCGAGTGACGTTGGTCTGTGATAATCTCAATACCCATAGTCTCAAGTCTCTGTCCAAAGCATTTCCTGCTGAGCTCGCAGACCGGTTGGCTTCACGATTAGAGATCGTCTACACCCCGAAACATGGCAGTTGGTTGAACATTGCTGAAATCGAGTTGAGTGTCTTTTCAAGACAATGTCTGAACCGACGGATCCCAGATATAGAGACGCTACGGTCAGAAGCAGAAGCTTGGCAGACACATCGCAATCAGACTGCCAACACGGTGGATTGGCGATTTACAACACAAGACGCACGCATCAAACTAAAAAGACTATACCCACAAACTCAAGGCGGATAGACTACTAGTACTAATGTTCCACAAGTATACTGGCATTTCTCCCACGCTGCTTCCATCCAGCAGCATGTACGCACCTGATGCCAGATACCGTCCACACGGCGAAAACGCCAGCGAATCCCAACTAACTTGTTTTCTCGGTAACTTCAGGAGGAATTCATGGGTTGCTATGTCCCAAAACATAATCTCTCCTCTCACTCTCAATACACAAGCTATTGTCCTACTATCGGGTGAAAAGGCTGCGACACCGATATCGTCACCTTGAAACTCGTTGATCCTTTCACCATCCGGTATAGTCCAGAGGCAAGCATTTGGTCCTTCAAAAGAGATGCTCATAAGTTTTTTACTATCTGGACTAATTATCAGAGAGCGAATGCAATCCGTATCTGCGACCAAGGTAAACAGCAATTCTTTGCGTTGCGTATCCCAGACATAGAGTAAACCTTCATCATCACTACATATCAATAGATTAGCATTGGGAGAAAGTACTGTCTCGTCCGGTGCTGTGGGTGGGGTAAATGATGTAGTAAGAACCAGTTCTGAATCTGTTTGCAAGTGAATGAAATCTTGGCACTTACCTATTGCGGGTTGGACCTCCCATACATGGCATGCAGTTTCCTCAATGCTCGTTGCATATACTTTTCCGGTGTTTGTAACTGTTAGGGAGTTAACAGAACCTTTTGGTTTGAAAACAATGGGCTGCTGCTCAGACAGTTCTATTAGAGTTTCAGAACCGTTCTTGGATTCAGTATGCTTTTCAGTTAGAGGAGTTCCGTCCATGAACCGTGCCGTATCCCAGAACAAGATGCCTTCATTCCAATAACCCCCCACCAAGATATTTGCGTTTGGTGAAAACGCTAAAGCAGTAGGTGGATTAATATGCAAATGTGCGACTTTTTGTAAGTTTGAGTTTTCAGCATTCCAAATGTGAAATTCACTTGGCGTAGCAATACCTAATCGCGATCCATTTGAAAAATGGAAAGCGTTAAACCCAAATTTCTTATCTTCAAGGTATGTGTAAAGAGTCTCCCCGTTTTCCATGTCCCACACATTTATATAACTATTGTAACGGGATGTTCCTGTAGCACACAAAGTACCCTCTTTCGAATAGGAAACGTGCATCGCATAATTATCAATAGCAGAATATTCCCGGTGCAGACACTCACGAGCAACATTCCATACCTGCACTACACCATTTTGGCCACCCGCTGCAAGGAATTTACCACAATCTGAAAAACAGAGAGAATACAAGAAATTCGGAAATCCTTTTAGACAAGTAATCAGCTCACGGCTTTCCAAATCCCACAATGAGATGAAGTCTTTTTTTCTTTCTGTTTCAACAAGGAATCCTTCAGGACTCGCACAAGCAAGCATGTGACTGTCTGGTGAAAAAGCAATCGGTCTGACAACCGCACAAGAACCGTGTTCCGTGTTGACATCATCATACAATGCGATAACTGGTTCACCTGTTTCTGGGTTCCAAACTTCAATAGTATAGTCACGACCATTGCTTGCTGCGAGGTACTTTTTGTTTGGTGAGAAGGCAAGTTGATGAATTACTTTTCGGCGTCCACCAAACATTCTTGCCATATTCGAATTCTTTTGTGAGACACATTTCCCATGTTGTACATCCCAAACCCTAACACAACCATCTCCGTTGCTGGTCGCAAGCCACTGTCCATCGTGAGAATAGGTGAGCCTTCTTACTGGTGTTTCCCATACAGTAATGGGCAGCATCGTTGACAATTCATAAAAATAGAGAGCCCTAGATCCTCCGACAGCGAGAGTACCTCTATCAGGAGAAATCGCAATATCAAGCACAAACCCCTTTCCCAAGATGTCAAGTGCTCCCTCAGGTAATTTCAACATTTATTCTTACTTATGTTTACCCAGATGTATTGATGTGGGCACAACTAACACATTGTGTGTCATTTTTACAAATTGTTTTGGCACAACAACCATCCTTTTTACATTTGTACTTGTTCACGCTGCACTGGTTTATGCAGCCATCTTTGGTTTTGTTGCCTTGTCCACATGCCGTAGCATCAGCACATACCAAAGTATTACAATTAGATCCGCTCCTAATTTGTGGTGATTTCACTTACAATTATATCATAGATTCAGACTTATGGACATGAAATTTGTTGACATGGGTATGTAAAGTTTTTGCACAAGTCTCAATAAGCGACAATTTAAAGAAATTCCAGCTTCTTGGCAAGCTATATGAAACCGATTTTATCCTCATACCTTTCGCTCCGCTGGTGCTTAGGTTTTCGTGGGATTTGTTTCTATACACATTCCGCACCGCAGGTGCTGAAATGTGATTATCCAAAGCCTCAGAGAGGCGAAAGGTGTATAGTCCGCATTGATCCAACCAATAGCAAGCCTCAGAGAGGCGAAAGGTGTATTAAACTCACTAACGTTTTTCACACAATTAACGCCTATTGCAGAACACACTTTTGGTATTCTGCATTGGTTAGTAAAACGAACCTACCGGACAGGAGCGGAAGGACTTTCTCTTATATAAGGAGGAACATTATGAAAGAACTCATATTGAGTAGAACCTAAAGATGTAGTATAATACGGATAGAAAAGGACATAAAATATATCCCTTTCAATCCATTTCGGACCTGTGAACCTCAAGCCAGTCAACGAACATGATACAATGATTTTGCCCGAAACTTTCACTGATTTCATAACCTTTAGTCATCGCATTGGTATGGATAGCAGTGGTTCTGCTGTACTAAAATAGAAATAGAAACACCCTAATAAACCTTAATTTTACATGTTTATGAATACATGTTTATGAATACATGTTTATGAATTCAATTTGCTTTTTACCGAAATGAATAGTATAATCTTGGTTACTTATGGACTATTACGCTTTAAATTAGTTTGTAACACTAATATCCTTAATGTAACCTAATTTGTCACATACGTAGTACAATTGCATAAATGTTACTCGCTATGAGTTCTTTCATAAACCTTGTTCGCGAAACAGCGAAAGAAGATATGATATGTCAGTCTTGAAATATACCCGCAAATCTTTGCTATACAATCTGATAGCCCTGATATTGATCAGTGGTGTCGTGTCATTCGTGTATAGTCAGCTACAGAAAGATCAGTCGTCCGTCTCTGTGGCTGCGTCTGCTGTTTCGCCAGTCTCTGGTTCTGCTGTTTCATCGTCCATTTCGTCGTCTCCGCGTTTCACAGCACCGTGGATGACTACAGAGGAGCTGGCTGCATTGCATCTTGATGCGTATTATCAAGTCATCATCAATGCGAACATATTTCGACCGCTGCAAAAACTGACCAACGTGAAAGTCAACCCGTATCAACTTATTGGGACGCTCTCGCAAGAAAATGAAACGATTGCCCTTATTATGAACACGTTTACACGCCAAGTGCATCGCGTCGGATCGGGGGACTGGATCGATAATAACGTCTCCGTTGTGTCCGTTACTAAAGAAAAACGTGTCACTGCGGGACAAAAAGGGTGTGATAACAGAGTTAGAACTCGGTTCTATGTTTCTGAAGTAAAATAACCCGTTCCATAACTTGACAGGTTGTGGGACAAAGGAGTTTCTCATGAAAAATCGAACGTATTGGGCACTCGGTGTCCTTGTGCTACTTATTATTATTGTTGGTGTGTGCTACCGTTCTGGTAAGCCGTCTGTGGAGACAGCAGACACTGTGGACACGCCAGCAGAAACGGAACAGTTGGCAGTCCAACCACGCGTGAAAATGCCCCCGCCAGGGGAAAGCAGTGCTACAGGGCATTGGGAAGGAGATGTGTGGAAACGAACTGTCCCGCCAGAACCCGATACCTTGATGCATGAAGGTAAAACTATGACGTTATGGGATCTTCTCAGATCAGCGCATCATCATGACAATAGCTGGGAGGAGAAAGTGGCAATCTGGAACCGTGTCATCGCAGAAGCCCCCTACTCCGATGAAGCATACAAAGCACGAAACCATCTTGCAAAGTATGAAAACGGAGAACGTATTTGGGATGATGCCTTACTCTTTGAACGTTTACAACCGTTGTTGAACTACCATCCTGATAACCCACATTTGCTTTCTGATTTATTAATGTTTGGCAGGGACGTTAATCCCGAAGCTGCGATCTATTATGGGAAAGAGGCTCTCAAATATAATCCGGTTTTGCCTCAAGGAATTCATTCTGATCTCGGTTATGCGTATCAGTTGATAGGGGATTACAGCAGTGCCGTATCCCACTACAAGCGGAGTGTTAAACTGATGCGAGCCGATCCTGACCCTTACCCGTATGGAGATTTAGAAAAACAAGCCACAAAGCATATAGAACTTATTCTTTCGGGCACCCCTGCGTTTGGTCCGCTGGCGCGTAAGAATCGTAAGAGTGCTGATGCTGTCCCTGTTGGTGCCCCGGAGCCTGCTTCTGTGGAATCTGAGTCTGTCCCGCGTGCTGTTCCGTTATCGTCTCCGCGTGCTGTTCCGTTTTTGGATGCCGATGATAATGATGACCTTCCGATGGATTCGCAGCAGCGTGATGTGGATCCGCGTGATCTTGCGAAAAGGGCGGCAGCGGAAAGGTATCAACAGGTGCAGCAGCGTGCGAAACAGGCGCAGCAGCGTTTTAATACCTTTGTGAAGCAGTTGCATCAAATTGCCACGATCAAGACTGAAGGTGATTTTGAAAAGTTTTTGACACAAGAACTGACAAAGCGTTTGAACGGCAGAAAGCCGTCCTCCGAAGCGTCTACTCGTCCTGCTGTGAGTGCGGATCGGATGCGGCGTGCATCCCAAATTTTTAGAAAGGCACAGAACCCTGCTGAGGGGCTGAAAAAACTTCGGGAAGTAGACCCGGATTTAGCCGAGACACTTCGTCGGGATCCCCGATGATTCTAATAGAACAGGATGGATGCCTTTACCCCCTTGTGAGTGTGGGAATGCGTCTGTCCTATTGAAAAAGGAGATTTTCCAATGAAAAAGAGTATTCTGTTTTTCACGTTGATATTTCTGTGTGTGATGGGTGTTTTCCATAGCATAGATCATGCGTGGGCTCAAGTAAGTATCACATTCACGAGAGCTGAGTCTTTTACTGAAAATAAGTGTCCTGTTCCGAATGAGACCTTCGATTTTGATGTCTCGATATCCTTTGACACGCCGCCGACAACCTACGTCAACATACTTGTAGATTTGGCTACTTCTAACTTTAAGGGGACGGCGGCGAATGGTGGGAGTTCTCTCGAGAATGATCTGTATTTTTTGGCGGCGGATAATGATGGCTGGGATGAGGTGCAGCAGAGTGGCACGCGACTGATATTTCATTATACGTCCATAAACCCGACATTGCCGACATCTCTCAAAGTGCGCTGTCGGGATTATGGGGCATACGGGCAAATCTATGCAAGTATCGAGGGCGAACAGAGTAGTAAGGCGACGGGTTATATTCCGTGGGATGTCAATAAGAATAAGATCGCGGATGGTTGGGAAAAGGATAAGGGGGTTTGGAAAAAGGATAATGGGGTTTATGTTGTGAATAAGGCTGAGGCTATCAAAAAAGCCTCAGCGGATGATGAACGGGGACCTATCGATGTTCCATTATTAGATGCAGAGGGCAATGCCATAGAAGAGACGTGTGAGAATGATGGCGATGGCTGGTCTGTATACGATGAATACCGCGGGCTCTTTACTACAATTGAGAAGGGTAAACCTGCCGGACACACGCGTCTGGACCCGAAGATTAAAGATGTTATGTATACTTCACATACGAACGTGGCAGATCTTGGAACAGGGGCGCTGCCCAGTATTGGTATGCACTCCTTTATGCATGTGGATTACCGTCTCTATCAGAAGGAAATTATAGGAGGGTTTTCGGTAAAATAATGAGACAGAGTTCCCTCGTACCGCTCTTGCCTCATTGCCTATTCAGTATTTAAGTAGTATAACAACTGTCTAAAAAAGTGTCAAGCAAATTACAATATTTTTCTTGACACATATAAAAAAGCAGACTATGCTAAAAGTAAACCTATACACCCATCAGGAGGAAACTCACATGAATTGCCCAAGATGTCAACACCCACACTTCGTCAAAAATGGACGCGTCAACGATAAACAAAGGTATAAATGTAAAGATTGCAACTATCAGTGGACAGAAAACCACACATACCGGGGAAGACCCCTTGCTGAGAAAGCACTTGCAGTTTTTCTCTATTGCCATGGACTTTCTATGAACGCCATCGCAAAAATGCTTCAAGCCTCCCCTTCCACTATCCTTGAATGGATAAGAAAATTCGGTGCTGAACATGCGAAACCCCCTGAACCCCAGGAAACCGATACTGTCGTGCTTGAACTTGATGAGATGTGGCACTATTTGAAAAAAAAAAGCAGAAACTCTGGATATGGAAAGCTTTGTGTCGTGATACTGGAGAACTTATTGCCTGGGAGTGTGGTGATCGGGATAAAGCGACATTGAAGAAACTAATGACTCGTTTGGAAAAATGGGATGTGAAGGTTTATTATACGGATAACTATCAGGTTTATGAATCGGTTCTGCCCAAAGATAAGTTAGTTCAGGACAAAGCAGAAACGCACGGTATTGAACGCAACAATTGTTTGATGCGGCATTGGTTTGGGCGTTTTAAGCGCAAGTCTATTATCGTTTCGAAGAGTGTGGAAATGGTAAATCTAACGATCGCCTTATTTGCGAGATTTCGCATCAATGGGTACGTTTATGACATCTTAAAAATCGGGAAAACCGAACTTGGTATCATTATTTAAGAGAAAACCCTCAATTATAGATGGCGTGGAAACTCTTATTGATCCGTTCACCGATATTTATGAGTATGATAGAGAAACTGGTAAAGCCAGTCATACAGAAACCGTAGACAGTAGACTGGGGAGAGTGAACTACAACTCTACCCCCAGCGTCCCTGGTGCAAAAAGCGTGTGGTCTATCCGTATCAAAGATGGAGGCACGGATGATCATGCAGACAAGCCGAAAATACGGATGGGAAATGCAACGCCGGGGTCCCCTTCTCAGTATTCATTAGCCGTAATCTACACCGATAACATAGATACGTATCTTCTCAAGTTCTGGAATAGGAGCATAGCGAAGGCTGAGAACGTAAAGCAAGCTGTAAAAGATGCAAGAGCTAAACATATAGCTGCTGCGAAGAAGAAGTTGATACTGAAAGCGATTGGTCATGAAGTAGGGCATTGTCTCAATATCCATGGACATTGTAATAACCCCAACTGTATTATGAATGAGGAGACAAAGTTCTACTTTTTTAACGATGGGAGTTTTGATATAAAAAAGAGAGGATATAATCCGGCTCCTAAACCTAAGACTTTTGAGGAGGGGCTCACATATGAATACATCATTGATGTGACGGATGATGATGGGAACCCGGTTAAATTACAGCCTAATGAACTTATACTCTCTCATGTCAGCAGTTTGGCTGTGACGGGGCATCCTGGCACTCATAACAACGTCCATAACAATTATATTGAGATCGGTTTCGTGAACACAGCTAATCAATCTTCATCTTCGGATACATCTTCGTCTACATCTCCGGCTCTGAGTAATTCATTAGTCTCATCAGATGGTGTTTATACCGCGACTGCGGGTGGCACCCACACGGCGAATTTAAGTGTGCCTTCGGGGTGGACGTCTATATATTGGTATTTGAAGTCTCCGAGTGAATCGGGTGTGGGTACGAGTCAATCGTCTGTATCTGATAGCACGGGTAACTCTACGACAGCATCGTATACGTATAGTTTTCCGAGTGGTGTGAGTGGGGATTATGTGCTGACAGCATATACCACTTTGTCGGATTACACGATTGTTCAGCCGAGTTATACGGTGTCTGTTTCTTTACCGAGCAGTAGCACCACAACAACCACAACATCTACAACTGCCTCGGGCACTTTGGTGGCGGATACTTCGTCTTTGCCAGCTAACGGGGTTTTTCTTTTAAGACTCACCAGCACAGTGTCTTTTAGTTCTGTCAAGTGGTATACCTTTAGTCCAGGAAATGCGGATGAGAGTTGGGTTGGCACGCAAAACTTTTCACCGACTGTTTCTGAAACAACATACACTCCCTATATAGGTAATGATGCGGGAGATTATAATATCAGAGCAGAGATCACACCGACAACAGGTGCGGTTTTTAACGTCAACTGCACGGTCACCCGTGAGTAGCAAGCGACTTCACACCCTTTACAGGCAGGTATCCTATTTTGGAGCCTGCCTATTTTCTTTTCTACCTCTCTTTTTATTTTCCCCTAAGCTTTCTTTTATTCCTTCACAAAACAGGTAGTCATCAAGAGGGTATTTGCCTGTTTTATTCACAACATCCGCAACGGGGTCCTAAACTCCAATTTGAGGGTGAAAATGGAATACTTTTCTCTTCAAGGATTACATTGAAACACCTAACAACCCTCTTGTCAACTGAAAGTCGGTATTTCCTTTACCATGCAACTTTGGTGTATATCGGCGAGATGCGGTTTCAGTTATCAGTTCCAATATCTCATTGACATCTGTAGATTGTAGGTCTAAATCTGATCCATATTTTGTTTGTGTGTTAGCATCCGTGGATGCTTGTAATAACGGAATCATTTCGTGGGATTGTAAGGGTGAACCTATTATATGCGCAAACGCAAGTTCTACGCCGGTTGCCCCTAATCCTGTTAGAGTTTCTGTGGGTTGATCTGTTGGGGTTTCCATAATATGTAAACCGCTTTTTTCAAATCGTTGTCCATAGGCTAAAGATGGTGTTGACTTTAGTGAATCTGATAAGAAAGTTGCATTGGTAGGTACAACCACTGTTCCCCCTTCTGAGACTATTGTCTCTGTCAATTTCATGAGTGCTTCTGATATAGTTTCGGATGATTTTCCTGTAGAGGTTATCGCTATTGACAGATGCTCTAAGCCTGCATCTATAATCGGCGTCGACTGTTTATCACTTAATTGGTCAATAAACCATGTCTGGACTTTCTCTACAACTGTATCAATACCGCCATCCAGTTGTATACTTGCCCATCCAAAATTGTCAGGAGAGATCCCCAGTTTCTGTATTTCATGCTGCATGTGGTCGTTGTGTGTCTTTTCACATCCGTGTTCAAGCAATAATCCAAGCGCAACGGTGGGGTGGGTTAGATGTCCGATCATCGTTCGCATATAGATCTCTTCTGATTGTCCACTGGATACACCGCAACCTTCAGTATGTGGAAGCGCAATGAAACGTGAAATACCCTGTTCTTGACCGATCTTCTTATCGTTGCATCGGTGTGCGATCATCTGTGCAATCTGTCCTGAACAGAGACTTGTTGGTAGAATTAATGCTAATTGTTCAGATCGATAACCGTTTGATGTTTGAAATGCACGGAATGTAAAATCATAAGTTGGCAGTTCAGAATCTATGGTCTTTGCAAGCTGAATTGGTTCACCAGACTTTACTTTAGATGATTCAAATACCGATGTTAGATCCGTATTTCCTGTCTGTTTCCAATCTCGCCATATAGATACTTGTGAGTGTCCAGCTTTTTCACCAGCGGAACGTTCACCAGAAGCCACTTTGACAGTGCGTTCGAGCGTCTCTTCACCCAGTTGTTCCATGGGAGTTCCAGTTAGATATGCCCCTGCATTTACATCCATATCTGCTTGAAGCATTTCGTACCGCTCAGTAGTCGTCACGATTTTGATAGTTGGGACAAAAGGAAAATTCGTAATTGACCCATTACCTGTAACAAAGAAGATCATGTTTGAACCAGATGCTACCTGTCCAGCAATACTCTCTAAATCATTACCGGGACTATCCATAAAATAATACCCGGGTTTATCCATCAATTCACTGTAGTTGATGACATAGTCCAAACAGACATCTGGGTGTCGTTTCATCGCAGCACCGATCGATTTTATTGCGATATTATATAGACCTCTATAGTTATTTCCACCAGATGGATTTCCCTCTGCTGAATGTCCATGCCATTGCACACGTTCTTTAAATGTCTCTATAGTGTTGAGAAATTCTTCTGCTGTTTGAATGTCCCTAACGTTCTGTAGAAGATACTCTTCTGCACCTATAAGTTCATCAGTTTCTGCCAGATTTGCACTGCCACCATATCCTATTACATCCTTTGCGACATAAGCTGCGAGTGGATTTCCTGAAACGCCAGAAAAGGCATCAGAACCACCACACTGCAATGCTATTTTAAGATGTTTTAGCGATTGCTGGGTGCGTTGAGTTTTATCAACTACATCTAACCAATTCTTTATTATCTGCTCTCCTCTGTCTACATTAGAATCAAAACTTCCGATTATTCTGAAGAATTCGTGATGAACATTGCCAATTTCATATCCCTCGCGCAGCATATACTGTCTGAGTATGTCATTGTTAACAGATTCTGTTCCATAATCAACAAGTAGGATAGCACCGATGTTTGGATGGATTGTGAAACCTGAGAGTGTCCTGAGTAGTAAATCTAAGTTATTCGGTGTAGTATCTTCTCCACCTTCAGTATGTGCTACATAAACTATACCGTCAATGTTTGGATAGTTATTAGTCAGATCGTTACATCTATCCGTGAGGATTCTTGAAAATGCGGAAGTACGTGCTGTTGTCCCCATAACGACGATGTAGTTTCGTGTTCCAACACCCCGTGTTCCTGGTCTTTTATAGCCTAAGAAATGTCGTTCGTCTTCATATTGTGCTATCTGTCTCCCTGGTTCAAACTGTTCTTCGTCCAATACATAAGTTTTCATTTTATCTTTAAAGTTTGGACTTGAAGGTAGCTCAAAATCAAGGTTACGTATAGAGAGCGAATCTATCATCTTCTGATTGCACACATAGTTTCCAGGGGCAATTGTTCGCGTAGCGTATCCAAATGGTAATCCCCATGACAATAACGGTTCACCTTCAGTCATGTGTTGTATAGCAAATCGATGTCCTTCTAAGACGGTATGTGAAAGAGATAGTTTATGCGTATTATGTTGTATCTGTGTGCCTGCATCAAGTCGTTGTGTGGCAATAGCCACGTTATCATCAGGTGTAGGCAGCCTTGCAACATCTGTAAAATAGTGATGAGAGGGAGCGAGTGACATATTATTCATTATTTTGCACCTCTAACGTTGAAAAATGCTGACTTCAATTGCATCCTTCTTTACCCAAGGTAAATCAATATCAAACCAGTGGGTTTCACTCTGATATGTTGCTCTCACATGTTCAAGATAATCTGCCATTGAGTCTGCCCCGATACCTACATTGTCTGCGAGAATAGTTGCGGGATTAGTTAGCTGCGGTTCAATAGTCTTAAAACATGGATAGTAATTATCAAAGTTGTTGTCAAGAAAAAGAAAGTCCACAGGTTCATTTATACTCTTAAGTATTTTCTGTGCATCTCCGATACGAGAATCTACGATGTCTGATGCACTTACTTGTTCAAAACTGGCTCTTGCTTTCTCCGCACGTTGTGCATCAATTTCAACAGTAATCAACCTTCCTGTCCCGATTTCCTTAAGGACTCTTAATATCCACAGACCGGAGTATCCGATTGCTGTTCCACATTCAACTATCAGAGCGGGTTTAGCTTCTTCTACACATTTTGCGACAAACTTTGCTTTTTCTGGACCTAACATGGGTATTCTTTCTGCTCTGCATTGGTCTTCTACCTCTTTAATAACGTGTTCAAACATATAATCCTCCTTTTAGGTGTGTAATTATTTTGTCCCATTTTTTCAGAAGAGACGGCACTCGGAGAGTGCCTACTACCATTAAGAGAGACGGCACTCGGATGAAGTTAAAATAATACTTTGGGTAATTCTGAAAATCTGTTATGATGTTCTTCAAGGAGGTACAAATCTATGGCTAAACGACACACTCTTGACCTCACTGAAGAACTAAAGGACGATCTCCTCCAATTGCGAGATCATGGGGCACCTGTTTATTTGCGCGAGCGTGCTGCTGCAATCTTGAAGATCGACTCAGGTATGTCCCCGCATAAAGTAGCACTAAGTGGTCTGTTGAAAAAACGAAAACCCGATACCATCTATAGTTGGTTGCATCGTTTTCGCGAGCAAGGCATCCAAGGGCTCTATCAGAAACCTGGCAGAGGTAGAAAACCTTCGTATGCGCCGATGTCCGAAGAAGATGCTGAAATAGAGCTGCAAGCCCTTGTGGACAGCCCGCCAGACCCCACCTCGGGACATCAGACGCGCTGGACGCTACAACAGATCAAAGTATCCGTATCGTGGCTTACTGACATCACTGTGCAGGGAGTGCATAAGATTCTCTCACGATGCGGTATTAGCTACAAGCGTGGTAGAGCTTACATCCATAGTCCTGATGTTGCATATGAGCAAAAAATGCTATATGTCAAACAGGCATTAGAAATAGCGGAGCAAAACCGTGATACCCATGTTGCGCTCTACCAAGATGAGTTTTCTTATCACCGACGTCCCACCATAGCCAAGGATTGGACGCAGCGTGGCACGAAAAAACCTCTGGCACATCAGGGTTTGGGTTCGGATCAGGTCTGCTTCGGGATCGGTGCCCTGAACGCACACACTGGCGATGTGGTTTACCATCAAGTAAAGAGTGCCACCGTGTTAGCAACCCATGCGTTTTACACAGCAGTCTGTGAGCGATATCCTCATGCTAAACACATTTATATAATACAAGACAATCGTCCAATCCACCTCCATGTGCGTCTCTTGGAAGCACTTTTGCCACAAAACTCGACGTTTGATAAACCCCTCCCACCGAGTTGGGAGAAGGGTAATTCGAAAATAGAAAAACTGCCTCAGTTACCAATAGAGATAATACAACTACCGACCTATGCGCCTTGGACAAACCCGATTGAAAAACTATGGAGATATGCGCGACAAACTATTTTACATTTACACCGTCTCACTGATGAATGGGAGGTCCTTCAACAACGGGTAATGACATTTATGGAAGAGTTCATAGGCGGTTCAGAAAAACTCTTGCGATATGTTGGGTTATTACCCGTTTAATTATTTTAACTTCATGAGAGTGCCTACTACTATTAAGAGCATAGGAAATCCTAAAATTGGCACTTATAGTGACAATAACTTTACACACCCCTCCTTTTACTGTATTTGACTTATATAGCATTGTCATGATAAAATTAGTATCAGACTATACTTTTGATCAATATACTTGAACTTTCATTCAACTATCGTCACCAATAAGTCAATCATACACAAATATTGTGTTAAGGTCAAGTCTAATTGCGTACAGTGTAAAAAGATGCAACCGATTTATCTTATGGGTGTGTATTAAAATAAGCAACTCCGGAGACTTCTAATGGTTGAATTAGATGATGAATTAATGCTACGGTTTCAAAAAGGGGATGAAGAAGCATTCAATCTATTGGTACGACGTCATCATAAACCGCTGATTAATTTTATTGCAAGGTTTACCGGAGATAGAGACAATGCAGAGGATTTGGCACAAGAGACCTTCATACGTATATACAAAGCTGCTGATCGCTACAAACAGGGGCGCGCAAAGTTCAAAACTTGGATGTATATTATTGCTAAAAATCTGTGTAAGAATGAATTACGTAACCGTAGTCGAAGGGACAGATATAAAGTTGACAATACCACAATAAGCCAACACTCCAGTGATGGAGATAGTGAAGAAATAGATATTGTCGCAAGCGCACCTGCCAATTCATCTTACCAACCTGAAGTAGCACTGCAACGAAAGGAACTAAACAAGACTATTCAGACTGCAATAGAAGAATTACCTGAACAGTATAGATATCCACTTATTCTGCGAGATATACAAGGACTTAGCTATGATGAAATCAGCGATATTCTTGAATTGCGGAGTGGAACTACCAAATCACGAATAAACCGGGCACGCATAATGCTAAAGGATAAACTAAAACCGTATATGGAGATGATATGAATTGCATAGAGGCTGTAGAAAACTTTTCTGCATATTATGAAGATTTGCTTGATTACCAATCACTGAAACACTTTGAGACACACATGTCAACATGTTTAGAGTGTCAGCGAGAATATGATCAATTCTACCAGTCAATTAAGGTGACACAAGAATTGCCGCAGATTGAACCGTCCCCCTTCTTTTTGACGACATTAGAACAGAGACTTATCGGGAACGAACGTGAATCTATAACGTTATGGGAGAGAATAAACCGATTCTTCAATATGCCGCATTTTAATATTACGCATTTTAATATTATGAAGGGGGCACTTACAGCTGCAGTGTTGTTGCTCATGGTTGCTGCGACAGTTACCGTTGTGTTCCGTGATGACGTATTTCACCAAGAGAATGAGTCAAATATCACGCCCCCTGAAATCTCTTCTGAAAGACAGAATATTGACAGAAATGGATTCTCTCCGATAGAAACAGGTTCTGATTTTTCATCAATCGGTGTATCTCCATTGATGCAACAAAACTATACCCTTAAGCAAGTAAGTTACACCACAGTCTCAACGGGCGGAGGACTTTAGTCTCTAATAACTTTATAAATTCACGTAGAGATTCTTTTGTAGAGGTAAAACGCATGCATAATCAAAGACATGATCACGGACATCATTTACTCGGTCAGTTTACATTCAATCAGAAGGTATTCTACTCAAGTATTATCATCTTTCTTCTGTTTCTTACCACGTTCAGTTATGCTGGAGAGAATATACTTCAATTGTTTGAAAAGGATTTCAAAAAAGTTGTTACTTCCTCTCGTCCTGCTGTAGTTAAAGTGTTGGTAACTTATGATTCTTCTCGTGAGTTTACAAACACTATAGGGAAGGTAACGCTGTTTCATCAAGACATAAGTTCTGGGATTCTACTTGATAATAAAGGACATATTGCAACGACTACTTTTTCAATGGCACCAAGTAAAATTGAGATAGTTCAGAATGGTAAGAAGTTTCCTGCAGCGTTTATCGGTAAGGACGATTTTACTGACCTTGTCGTATTGAAGACTGATCAGCAATTACCTATACCAATTAGACAGGGTGATTCTACCAAGATTGATACGGGTTCTCTTGTTTTGACTATCGGGAGTTCACAAGGGAATCACCCAATAGTGTCATTTGGCATTGTAAGTGGGTGTGAGATTCTACATGCACACCCTTGTGCTGATCTTATAAAGATCAATGCCCCCGTCTCACCTGGTAATAGCGGCGGGGCAGTCGTTAACACATCAGGGGAAGTTGTTGGCATGATACTTGCCGTTCTGATGCAACCGAACCAGTTCAGTGCTTTACCCCTACAGTTTCCACAACAGATGTCGAATAGACAGATAATAACTTTCGCTGTACCAATTGATACAGTGAAATCTGTTGCTTCAAAAATAATAAAACATGGTAAAGTGCCACGGGGTTGGTTAGGTGTTGACCTTATGAACAAAGAAGCAGGTGTGTTCGTAACACGTGTTTTTGAGGATAGTCCTGCACACAGAAGTGGACTATTACCTGGGGATATGATCCAGAATTTTAACAAAAAACCGATAAAGACCTACATAGAACTACAAAGACGTGTCCTAAACTCTTCTCCAAATTCTAAAGTCATCCTTAAAGTCATTAGAGAAGGCAATGGGAAAAATTATACCATCAAACTGGGTGAACGGTAAGCAATTCCATTTCAATTAATTTTTCTCTCATTACCGGCTGTTTAGAAATGAAGCGGGGAACGGCACAATCTAACAGAATGTGCTACAGTAAAGAGGCATTTTGATTTAGAAATGGTATAATATTGTATCCGATAGATTAGCTTTCATTTATACAATCTTTTAAACTCCTCCATATAAGTTTTTCCAATTTCACTACTGTTCTTGATAATGAGTAGGTTTTCGCTGTTATTGGTTTCAGCATTTCTTGAGAAGTTATACGATCCCGTAATGACGGTTTGTTCATCAATTATTATCACTTTATGATGCATCGTGCCTGGGGATTCATCTATCTTCACTTGCATTCCTATCTCTGCCATTTTAGCATATTCAGAATGCCGTGAGATCTGTTTTTCGTCAAATACACCTCTGACAGTAATTCCAGATTGAAACATATCTATCATGGCTTCACCTAATTTATCATGTGTATATGAAAATGCCATGAAGGAGATGGACTTCTTCGCGTTGTTTATCTCATTTATTAAGGGTGGAATTGTTTCACTTTTTGGTGAAAACAGTGTGGTAATCTCTGTTCCATCATTAAGTGTAATCGTAGGATATGGAAGATAAGATGCATTGGATGGATTAAACTGTTCAGAGAGATACAAACTTCTGAACTCATTGGTAAAATTATTCGCAAGCGGCACAGAATCAATCCAGATAACGTTGTTATCATTCTTATACGCACCATTATATGTTATATTGTATGAACCGGTCCATACGAATCTTTCGTCAATTACGATGAACTTATGGTGCATTAGTCCATCTTCACTGGCGTCATCTTTTACAGAAATGCCCGCAGATTGCAATTGCGTAATTTCCTCCTCTTCCACATATTTGTTCTCTGTAAAGACTCTTACTCTTACCCCGCGGTTATGTGCCTTGATTAATTCAACAGCGATAGGAGACGAATTCAATTGCTGTAGCGCAGCATCAATACTTACATTTGCCAATCTAAGTTTATTCACAAG
The DNA here is from genome assembly GCA_965205065.1 of Candidatus Poribacteria bacterium. Taxonomy (GTDB): domain Bacteria; phylum Poribacteria; class WGA-4E; order WGA-4E; family WGA-3G; genus MSPOR6. Next base: position 3,759,513 of record CBDBFT010000001.1, read on the forward strand.
CAATTTTTCCAAGAACCCACTGTTTTGACCAGTATACGCATCACTGAAGTAGACTTCTAATTGATGTTCACCTGGTGTAGTGTCTCTAATTAGGAAATGCTTGATGCCAAATCCAATTCCAACTGCTAAAGCTATAATAAGAAAAAATGGAATAAACCTGGCGTTACGACTTTTATGATCTGTTGTTGAATTTCCTTGCATATTTATAAAATAACGTGAGTTTGATAATTAAATGCAATATGCGTTGTAGGTTGGGTTGAGGCACGAAACCCAACATGTATTGCACTATAATGGGTCAAAATGTTGGGTTTCGTGCCTCAACCCAACCTACGTAAGTTATTTGTTCTGATTTATCAAACTCACGTTAAAATACCTTTCTGATGAGCAAAATTAGACACCCCACTTTTTACGTGATGCTTCTAGTGGTTCGATATTGACATCCTTCTGTTTCCATGCATAATGACCTTTCGGTTTCTCTCCGATCCATCTCTCATCAATCGGTTCCGATGCGAGTTGATATCGTGTATCTGCAGTGATCCGAATTCTGTTAGATGTATTGACTAAAGATGCATGCATCAGATACATACTGAATATGATGACATCTCCCGCAGAGAATGTGGTTGTTGTCCAATGTCCTCCGAACTTATTAATCACTTCGCTTGGATCATCACTAAAATGTCCCTCAATCAAATCTCTGTCAACATCTGATGCTCCGTAAGTTTCGCGGACTTTGTCAAATCGGTTTGATCCGAGACAGAATACGATTGGACCCATATCTAACGATACGTCACCAAATGGAGTCCAACAGGAATATAAATCTTTTGTCCCTCTCCCCATAAAAACGATGTCGTAATGAATTGGTGAACCGGAACCGGGACCGGCAGTACGCAGCCATTTAAAGTCGAAAGTCCGTGCTTCGCCTCCAAGTAGAAGCTGGAAGAAATTCATTATCGATTCACCTTCTACAACAGCCTTGAATGCCGGGAGATGTGTCAAATCTACATTTCCCATTGAACCTGTTGAAGTTGGCTCGGGATACTCAGGATTGAAAATACCTTTCATCAACGGTGTATCGGGTGCAAGCATGCCCTTTTCTTCTAATTTCTCCAGTATCTGATGTCGTGCAGTCAGTACAGTTTCTCTGTCATGTAAACCACGGATCAATAGGTATCCATCATGTGCAATCCGATGACGCAATGCATCAGGTTGGTCCAAAATGTCATTACTATCCCGCATTTCAATATTGACATCAATTTCTTGATTTATAAAGGGTAGTTTCATATCATCTCACAACTTCTGATGGTGGCGGTACAGTTAGCCATGCATAGTTGAACCGATAGTGTTGTTTGCTACTGATGAGATGTATCATGCCATCATCTCCTTGACAAACAGCGAGGTATCCACCCGGTTCAGCACTGTTTAAACCCAATGTAAATAGACGGCCATCCATAGTTTCAATTTCTCTATCAGGTCCGTCATCTGTTACCAATCTGATATTCTTCCATGTTTCACCTTCATCATAAGAGAGTGCCGTAAAAAGTCCTGTAACGAGTCTTTCTTTACCGGACACGTCAACTATCGGCATAGTTTCGGGTGTTTTTCTGCTGCCAGTGAAAGATGCCAAAAGAATTGGTCCTTCTTTCAGCCGCAAGAAGACACAACGTTGTCCCCCAGATACAGGTGGGAACGGACTTGCACTGTAATACCATGTTTTCCCGCTATCCTCAGAGACACTCTTGGGCATTCTGCCATTTATTGTATCTCCTCTACCGTAAGCCATCAAGCGACCATCCGTCAATTCAACGACTGCGGCGTGGATTCCGGCAATCCATCCGCCACTTTTGCCCTCTGCGAATTCAGGGATTGGTTGTGCTTCCCCTGGGTCAGTCCATGTTTCGCCATCATCTTCACTAATCCAGATAGCAGTTCCGCCGTTTCCGCCACTTACTGCGTCACAAGCGAGGAGTATTGAACCGTCCTTTCTACGAAATACTGATGTGATTGGCATATTTCTCAGTTGGTGTTCAGTAGAAATGAAACGTGGTTTTGACCAATTCGCGCCATTGTCATCAGAGTAGCGTATGACCGATGCCAAAGGTCCCCAGGTCGCCGCTGCAGAGAGTCCGTTAAAATGGTATATGCGTCCATTTTCGTTCCGCCAAAGACAAGTTGCATGGTTGTTTCTGTCGGGTGGTCCCCAGAAGGGTTCTGCTGTTTCCCATTCAGATTCACCAAATCTTAGCCGACTTGCGGCGACAGTCAATTCGCGTCCTCTCTCTGTTACGCATGAATACCAGGCTGCGAACATATCACCGTTTGGACATTCAACAATTGCAGGCACATGATTGTGATTGGAAAAGAGTGGTCCCTTTGAATTATCAGGTACATTTACAAAAGGTATGGGTTCAGCAAAGTAAGGTTCTGCTGGGATTTTAGGTCGTCCAGGAGTGTTTTGCGTTACATGCTGTCCCCATCTCGCTACCTTCGGTTGGGGTGAGTATGAAACAGATTCCGGTAATTCACCACATACCACACGAAAACCGATGTACCAATGTTTATCTTTAGGTAATGCGCCCATGCGATTAGCTGATCGTAAGTAGGTTAGTAAGGTAGAATGACTACCACCGCGTGTGACACGGTACAGTCCATCTTTACTACCGATAGGGTCAACCTGTAGATGTGAATCGTAAGGTGCATACCAATCTTGACACCACTCTTCGACGTTGCCGTGCATATCGTAGACACCCCATGCGTTCGGGGTTGTTTTCCCTACATGTAGCGGGACGACTTCCGCTTCACCTTGACTGCGACCAGCATCAGGATACCAACTTTCAGAGACGTTTTTGTGGAATTCGGGGGGTAAAGTGTCACCTATATGAAAGTGTGTCGTTGTCCCGGCACGACAAACATATTCCCATTCAGCTTCAGTTGGCAATCTGTATGATCTACTCTCCTTTTGAGATAACCATTTACAGAAATCTGAGGCATCAGTCCAATCCACAAAAATGACCGCTTCATCATCATCCTTTGAGAATCCGAGTTTCCCACGCAGTTGTCGGTGTTGTGTTTGGAATTCCTCAAATTGAGCATTTGTCACTTGATATATTCCTATATAAAATGGTTTTGTAATAGTGACTTCGTGTATAGGTTGTTCATCCCAATCACCATCCCGCAAGTATTCTTTTTGAGCGATTACTTCGTCTGGAAGGTTGGCTTTTTCTGAACCCATTCGGAAGGTGTTTGGTTCAATTCTAACAAACTTCATCCCAATTGAATTTATGAATGAATTTTTCTCAAGTATAGGGTTTTTCATTATATTGTGTCGGTTTTTTCCTTAACTGTTGTGAATGAATAATGATCACTCTGACGGTCTTTGTTGAAACCATTGTATTACAAGTTCATGATAAATTGGATTGTGCATTAATAATCTCTCTACAGATATCCTTGCCGAGAATGTCATAAAACCTATTTGCATTGCTTTCCACAAATTTTTCAAAGTTTAGTTGTATTGGCAGATATTCTGTTTCATGTGCATTTAGTGTCGTAATTGCATTTTTAAAAAAGGTTGTTTTACCTGTCTGTCGAGGTGCGAATAGCACAATATATCTACCTTGTTTCACCCGATTAATGAAATCTCGGAGATCATTACGGCGAGAGACAACATAATTTTTGTCCGGAAATACAGGACCGAATGTTCCAAAAGATTTCATATATCCACTCCAATAATCTGCCAGTAATTTGAATAGCATGTGTAGTATTATTATACACACTTACCCTTAGAATGTCAATACGTCTTGAAACTGAGGGTGTGTGAGTATTTTGTCGCCTTTTTTCATAAGAGACGGCACTCGGAGAGTGCCTGCTACTATTAAAGAGACGGCACTCGGAGAGTGCCTGCTACTATTAAAGAGACGGCACACGGAAAGGTGTCACGTATTCTTAATACACAAGAAATTGCCATGAATATCGGAACTACACATGGTGTAACTGTTGGCATGTACTTTGATGTTATTGATACAAACCACCAAGATATTACAGACCCCGATACCGGGGAAGTGTTAGGTTATATTGACCGCCCAAAAGTAAGAATGAAAGTGACACACGCCCAAGAAAAACTATCGGTAGCAACCGCGCCCAACGTAAACGGAGCGGATACTGACATCATAAAGGATTTTACATTCATATCAATTAAATAGACTCCATTGAACTTTTCAAGGAGCGGAAGCGTTTGTGGATCGGTAGAAACAATCGTGGATGCAGCAGCATCAAGGACAAATCTAAGGGTCTCTGCTGCTTCGGGTGTAAATCGCTGTTCAATGGTTTGTCGTGTGATTGAAGTGCCCAGTACACCAGCGATTTGAGACATTTGTGTATAAGTAGCATCTGGGTTTTCTAATAAACTAAAAACAAGCATTTGAGTAAAACAACTACCATTGAGTTTACAGCTTCTTTGAACAAAACCTGTTTCAAGACCTGCAGCATCGGCTTGATCAAGATCAACACACATCGGTTTTTCTACTTCAATATGGACACCGTGTTCTAAGACCTGCATACATAAATCGTAGTGTAACTCCGTTGCTGTAGGGATTGCTACAATGTCTGGTGAAGTTTGCAGAATCATTTCATCAAGATCAGTGAATAGCGCAGAGACGTTGAGTTCTTTACCCAATGCGTTGTATCGTTCATGAATTAGGTCGCAGAGTCCAACGATTTCTGTTCTGGGATGTGCGTGATATGCCCGTGCAGCCGCTGTACCACGTCCTCTACATCCCAAAATAGCAATTCTGTATGTTTTCATGAGTTCTCTCCTATTTAGGAATGGAAAATGGTTGTCGTTACTCAGTTTTGCGAATAATGAGTTCTTCGTTTTTCAGTACTGCCTTATGTTTCCCTTTTGCAAAGTCTGCCCACTGTTTTGAGTTGATAATATCGCCATCCATCACAAAGCCGGTGTCTGTGATCTGTACCTCAAATTTTGGTTCATCTGTCCTTTTACATATTTCCCCATTTGCAGGACAACTTACTGTATAATCTTTACATATCTTTTCGTGCATTGCAGATAGTGCGTTTTGTTCTCCGTGAACGAGAGCGAGTGCTTTCGGGTTCACCTGTTTTATGACAGATAGCAGTTGTCCTTGATCACTGTGAGCAGATAGTTTGAACCTTTCAACTTGACAGTTGACAACCACACTGGTGCCATCAGCGAAACTGAGTGTATCGCCTTGTGTGAGTTCCTGTAGTCGTCTCCCTGGTGATTCTGCATCTTGATATCCTGATAAGAAGATTGCGTTCTTTTCGTTAGCAGCCAATCCTTTCGCATAAGCCACAGAAGCACCGCCTGTGAGCATCCCTGAGCTTGCGATAATACATCGAGGAATACCGTCCGCACAGATTATCTCTTGTTCACCCATTCTTGCCTTTTGGAAGTTTCTGTAGTAGAACAACGGTTGTCTTGAGTTATCGAGGAATTTTTGTAGTTTTGTCCCAAGATACGATGTGAGTGTTTCGTATACCGAACAGATAGAGTTGACAAGTCCATCTGTGATGACAGGAAACACGGGAATATTCTTGCTAATCATTGCGTCTCTGAGTATGAGAATGATCTCCTGTGCGCGTCCGAGTGCGAAGCTTGGTATGAGAACAGAACCGTTGTTTTCAATGACAGTCGCGACAGCTTCAGCGAGTTTCTTTTCTTCGGTACTGCGTGCTGGGTGGTTTCCATCGCCATAGGTTGCTTCACTCCACATAAAGTCGGGTTGTGTACCGGTAATTTCGTCTTGTGCGAGCCCGTGAATAGTCTTCTGATGAAATGTAGAGATGTCTCCACCGTAGAGGTAAGAGCCTTCTGGTGTAACAAGTAAGATACTCACCGCACCGAGTATGTGTCCAGAACGGATCATTTTTACGCGCCAGCCATCCCATAGATCCACCCATTCGCTCATATTTAATGTCTGCATTTTTGCGATAGTGGCATCAACTGTTTCCTGTGTGAAAAGGGGTGTTGCATTCGCATTCTCTTCACGTTCTTGTAAACGCACAGCATCGGCAAGCATGACAGCGGATATGCGTTGTGTAGGTTCAGTTGTATAGATCGGAGCTTGTGGAAATGCGGCGTGTGCAAGAGGTAATGCCCCGATGTGATCAGCGTGTGCGTGTGATACGAAAATAGCGTCAAGTGATGACACTTGTTGCTTGAGCAACTCAATGTCCGGCAAAGCGTCCTCACCTGTTTGATTAACGCGTATCCCGCAGTCGAACAGTAAATGTCGGTTTGCGACAGAAACGAGTAGGCAAGACGCACCGACCTCACCAGCCCCGCCTAAGAAAACATACTCCATATTATCCTAATGATTTCCTTTATCTGATATTTCTCAATATATGTGTCTACATAATCTAAACTTTACTTTACATTATAAAATTAATTTAGAGATACTTCAAGTTTAAAGCAGATTGCGGGTGCGTAAAGTTCTTGTTACTTAACTTTCTGCATTACGAATTACACAGAGATGGCAATTTTCTTGACATCTCTAAGAAAAGAATATATCATGAAACATATCATTTAGAATTTTGGAGATATATATGACTCAGGAACAAAAAGTAGGGTTTGTTGGACTTTCTCACAAACATCACGACAGAGATACCGGTATTGTCCCACAGATATTATTAGTCCTTCCACTGCTGTTTATTCAGACAACTTTTCTTGCATTTCTTTTAGTCTCCTTCTCTTCTTCAGCAGATGCAGATTCACATGCTAAAGGTGGTACGTTCATCTTTGGTCGTGGTGGAGATTCTGTTGGGTTAGACCCCGCACTTGAAGAAGATGGGGAATCATTCAAGGTGTGCGATAACATCTACGACACCCTCGTGCAATACAAAGATGGCAGTACTGATCTTGAACCCGGACTCGCAGAAAAATGGGAAAGCTCAGAAGATGGACTCACATGGACATTCTCTCTACGCAAAGGTGTGAAATTTCATGATGGAACACCATTCAATGCTGATGCTGTGCTTTTTTCTCTTAACAGACAACATGATAAAACACATCCTTTTCATAATGTGAGTGGAAGTTATGTATACTGGGTGGCGACAGGATTAGCAGAGATCGTTGATAAGATTTCCGCTATTGATGACTTTACCATTCAGATTACGCTTAAGACCGCTTATGCACCTTTCATTTATACGATAGCAATTACATCTTTCTCCATTGTCAGTCCGACCGCTGTAAAGGAATATGGAGATGCGTATTTTAATCATCCCGTTGGAACGGGTCCCTTCAAGTTTTCGCGATGGGATAAGAAGGATAAAATCGTTCTCATCGCAAACGATGACTATTGGGGTGGACGTCCCAACTTAGACAGAGTCGTTTTTCGTTCTATTCCAGATAACGCTGTGAGACTTATTGAACTTCAACAAGGTGGTCTGCATGCAATGGAATTCCCAAATCCGGATGATTTACAGCAGATCGAACAGGATGAATCGCTTCAGTTACTAACACAACCGGGTATGAATATCGGCTATTTGGCAATGAACTTTGAAAAACCACCGTTGGATAATCAGAAAGTCCGGCTTGCCATAAACCACGCTATTGACAAAGCTGAGATCATTAAGCATTTATATCAAGGACTCGGTATGCCAGCAAAGAACCCGATTCCACCGACACTTTGGAGTTATGACGATACGATTCAGGATTACGAATACAATCCAGAATTAGCAAAAAAACTACTTGAGGAAGCTGGTTTTCCAAACGGTTTTGAGACAACTTTGTGGGCACTTCCTGTTCCTCGTCCATATATTCCTGATGGACGTGCACTTGCAGAAGTCATCCAGTCTGACCTGAGGAAAATAGGGATTGAGACAAAAATCCTTACTTACGATTGGGGAACTTATCTTGAGAAAACCAAGAATGGTGAGCACGATATGGCAATGTTAGGGTGGAGTGCTGATCTCGGTGATCCTGATAACTTCTTCTATTTTCTTCTGAGTAAGTCATCAGCAGAAAAACCTGCTGGAAATATTGCCTTCTATCGCAGTGATGAAATGCAGAACGTGTTAGAAAAAGCGAGAGCGACTTCAGATAAAGATGAACGTGATTCTCTATACAAAGAAGCGCAAAGAATATTTCATAAAGATGTGCCATGGGTGCCATTAGCACATGCAAAACAGGTTCTGGTAATCAATAAGATGGTGAAGAACCTAAGACTTCAACCGCTCAATTGGAAGTATTTCCGAACCGTTTCACTTGAACCAGAGTAGGAGGTCGCGATTCGGAGATCGCTCCTACCAATAATCAATAGGTCGCGATTCGGAGATCGCTCCTACCAATACTCAGTAGGTCGCGATTCGGAGATCGCTCCTACCAATACCCAGTTCTGTAGGTCGCGATTTGGAGATCGCTCCTACCAATACACAGTTGGGAAAACGTAAATGAACAAAACTGCATTTCGTGTTGGTATAACGCGAGATTTCATTAAACCTGATGGCAGTTCAGATTTGGATAGTATTGCCAGTCCTCTGTTCAATGAAGTTGGGATTGCTTGGGAATATATCGCAGAAAATACACCCGAATTGTCGCTATCACAGGTGAAAGATTATGATGCACTGTTAGTTTTAGGAACAGCAATCACTGCCGACACCATCGCTGGAAATGATAGGTTAGCAATCGTTGCCAGATTCGGAGTCGGATACGACAGAGTAGATGTCAAGGCATGCACTGACAACGGGGTCTTACTCACAATCGCGCCCGATGGTGTTCGTCGTCCAGTCGCAACTTCTATCCTTACATTCGTCCTATCCTTAAGTCATCAGCTTCTCATCAAGGACAGACTGACCCGCTCAGGTCGATGGGAGGACAAGCAAGATTATATGGGAATGGGATTAGTCGGTAGAACACTCGGTCTCGTTGGGATGGGTAACATCGGTAAAGAGACATTCAAACTTGCAAAACCGTTTGGCATGAAGCATATTACCTACGATCCTTATGTTTCACCTAATGAAGCAAAAGAGGTAGACGCAACACTTGTCGATTTAGAAACGCTAATGCGAACTGCTGATTTCGTCTGTATCTGTTGTCCATTAAACGAGCAGACGCGCGGTCTTATTGATGAGAAGTATATCGGGATGATGAAAAAGACCGCATACCTCATCAATACTGCGCGCGGTCCTATTGTCAATCAGAAGGCACTTACAGATGCGCTGCAAAATGAACAGATACAGGGAGCGGGACTTGATGTTTTTGAGACTGAACCGATTGCGGATGACGATCCTTTGCTTAGTTTAGACAGTGTGATTGTCACACCGCACAGTATCTGCTGGACAGATGAGTGTTTTGCTGATAATGGAAAGAGTGCGTGTAAGAGCATCATTGCCGTTGCATCGGGGAAACTACCCACCTATATTGTCAACCGTGATGTCGTAGAAAATCCAGAATTAAAGCACAGATTAAAAAGATTTGAGAATTGAAATAATTACTCCCACGTTGGACAGGTGAGACGTCTTCTCCAAACTGATAGCATTAATACTTTCGTTGTGGTTCCGTCGCAAGATATTTCTGGTTCTTTTTAATGTCAGGAGGGTAGTGTATTTTCCATATTTTGATGTCAGCGAATGCTACATTTTTCTGCGGGTATATCGGTTCAAATGCATCAGAATGTTCTTCGCGAAGGTATAAACGCACGATAAGACTGTTCCAACCGATAGCGGGTAGATAATATGCTTTGTGTAAGTGTTCTGTAGAATCGAAATAGAGAACAATAGCTCCGTCTTTTTCCGTGTTCATGGTATCTGGTGGGTTAGTGTCGCGGTTGGGTCCAAAAAAAGCGAGGTAGGGAAGTTTTACGGTGTTCCCTTCTTTCTTACGTGCCGTGAAGGTAAAAGGTGTCTTGTCAACGGTGGCATCAATGTAGTAAAACGGGGTTTCATGTGGATTAAAGAGGCGCGACGGTTTTCCGGATGTCGTTTTTATGAAACGTAACGGGGTTGGTACAAACCGTAGATCTCCATGCATATCACTGCCGAGGTATGAAAACGCACCAGTGAAGAGAATATCCCTTTTCGTAAACATTAAGTGTGTGGCTTCGTGCGTATAAAGAAATTCTAACGCTTCTCGCTCAGTTTGAGCTGCATAAACATGTCGAAAAAAGAGGTGTATCCAGTGTTGGAGATAGTGGTCAGGGTCAATAACGGTTTTGACACCCCCCAGCACATTTAGTTGGTTGCCGTATTCCCAGTTTGCAGCGACAACATCACTCTTCTCAAAGTTTTCCTTTATCCATTTAATTGGGGCATTCATCGGTCCGTCTCCAGGAAAAGGTTCTCGCATCTCTTCAGCAGCATAGAGTGAAAGGTTTGTATGTGCGCCAGCAGGAGGCCAGAACAAGAACAGTGATAGCAATGCACAGGCTATTCCTACAAAGAAAACCGGCTGAAGCCCTGGCGTTTTTAAGAATGTGGGTGTAAACCGAAAACTCGTTATCTTTTCTCGGAGCGTTTCTGCAAGAGTGTTTATAACCAAAGCAGTAAAAAAGGCGATAGAAACTCCTATAAAAAAGTCGTATCGTTCTGCATCCCGCGCAAGTGTAACCCAGCAGAAAAACCATGAACTAAAAGCAACGTAAATAATATCATTTGGCGAATGTGTCTTGCGTCGCCACGCTTGTATAACAAAACCGATAACAACCCCTACACATGCAACAAAAAATATGGAATTGTCAAGTGTAACTTCAAAAAGAATCGCAAGCAGTAAATCAGTCCGTTCTCGAAAAAAAGTTGTGATAATAAAAAGGGTTAGAGGAACAGCAAAAAAGTAATGTCCAAATCTATTCCGAGGATGCATCGCTGTGAGCAGAAACCCCACACTGCCACACACAAAAACCCCGCCAAATCTAAAAATCCAAAAACTGTAATCTGGGTTTTGCAATTCCCCAATGGTTTGCATGAGTCTGCTTTGACTGAAAGGCACAGTTGTATTGTCAAATGTGTTGAGTCTATTTATAACATCCCAGAATGCAATCATGAGGGCTATAGATGTCAAAAAGAAAGCAATATTCCGTGGACGCAATAAAACATGTTTTGAACTTATAAAAGGAGGCACTGTTTTTGTGAGTAGGAGATACCTACATGAGCGCATCAACAGCAGTGCCAGTGGCGGTAAGATTACAAAGGCAAAGATATGGGTGGTAAAACCACCACCTCCGCCACGATAGACAGGAGAGGTAACGATAAGGGGCAGCACGAATACCATCGTCCACAAAGCGTAATACTTTAGTCCATCTTCTGTTTCAGAAGTAAGAAACTTCCAAATTTCAACACTCATGATGATGATGAGAAAAACACCGAATCCTTCCCATGAAAGCCCGCCAATATATACACTGAGACTACTTGCAAGTGTAAAAAATAACTTACGGCGAGGGTATTGTGTCTGTTGTGACCAGAGATAAGTCGTAACCGCAAGGATGCCTATCATTAGACACCAACTGTCGCGATCACCGAACCCCACTGCGCAGCGGTCAATACTTCCAGGAAGCGTTGCTAACAGGACACCCACTATGCAAGAAAAAAGAGGTCCAAAGGTGCGATAAAGAAAAAGCATCAACACACAAAGTCCGAACACAAAACAGACTGTCGGCATATAGAGACAAACCTGATACAAGGATATTTTCGGGAAACAGAGCGCAATTATTTTGTGGGAATACGCAAGTACATAACCATAGAAGGGAAGTGTCTGGTTCAGATTACGTCCAAGTGGTACCCAGCGGGACATATCTCGGTCCGGAAGGATTCCATGTTCTGATACGAGTTGTGCTTGCTTGTAAAAGTAATAGCCATCAGTATCGGTAAACTGTCCGTCTGGTATGCGATCCGCTCCTTGGATACGTATCCAGAGTGCCAAAAACAGCATGATAGATACTAACAGAAAAAAAACACACCGGGAGAGTGTAAGAACGTTTTGAATATGTGATAGCAGTTTTTTTATGTCCATACTTAAAGAATAAGGCGAATAGCGAATACTATTCGCCTATCGGTATTGAAAAAAATTCAACGGAAGTTAGAAGGTAGCATTCTTCTTGCCTTCACACCTTGCAGACCCATAGACGTAGCCAAGCCAATTACTCCTCAGGGTACAAGTCGCCTTACATTTTTTAGTATCATTGGTATTACGACCACTAGCACTACCATAAGCCCAACTTTTGTATGTCTCCCCAGCGTAAATAAACCAATGTATGTCGGAATCATACAGTCTTTTAAAATCAGGATCTAGTTTCAGCTTATCTGTTGTCCATTCAACAGTGTAACCTGTGTCTACATCACCAAGAAAAGTAGCACTTGCTCCCGTTGATGTACTGACTTGACCGATCCCCGGTAGTGCAACCGATGTTTGACCCGGCTCAAGCGAAATAGTCACTTTATGCTTCTTACCTGTTTTCTTTATTATCGCATAAAGTTTCGGTGCTTTTTTCCGATGTGTTCCTGATACTTTTTTTTCTTTACTATCTACCTTAACCTCTCCATGACATTCATAAGCATCATTATGTTTTCCAAGTTCCACTCCTTCAACATAAGGTGCAACTGTTGCGCTGGAATATAAACTACCTGCATATGCACTGTTACCTGCATGCACATCTGGATGAGGCATTTGTCCGTTTGAGACGGAATGGTGTGAGTGGAGTTCTCCTCCTGTGAAACAGAGGACAACAAAAAGCAAACCAATTATGGCGGTGTTTTTCAATAGATACATTTGAGTTTCTCCTTATATCCGCATTGTCGGACATTAGTAAATGTGCCAATGTTATGACACTTTAGTTTTTAGAATCGGAAGCCAAGGTATTTGCACCGAATGCCCCGATTTGTGATAAACGTTGTTCTGCAAGCTTGCGCCTGCGTTCTTGCGCTTCCTGGGCGCGTTGTCGGAATTTATCCCGGAGTGATAACTTCTTACAACAACGACAGTTTTTATCCTTCCGGATGGGTTTTTCATTGTCCCGTTGTACCTGTAGCGAGGTGGTTTGACCACTGGGATACTTTTGTAGTGAAGTTGATGTGGTTTTGCATGCGAATAAAGTGAAACATCCAATCACGGCAGTAATAGTAATTAAACTATAGAGTAAAGTTTTCATTTATCTTCACCTCAATCGTGTCCTGGTCGTGGTAGCAGCTCTTTCTTCACGGGTGGACCCTGCTGTGAAATACGTCGACTCAAAAACGCTGCCATTGCTGGGTTCGTTTTTTGAAGTCGCTGTAGTCCGCCTTCAGCACCGTGTTGGTTTAACAGAGACAGTGCTTCTTCAATACTTTCTGGCGTGAGACCTTCCCTAAAGTTTGCATCATATTGCTCAGGAATGGGTACTTGCAAAATTTCGGATAAAAGCATTTTTTCAAATTCGGCTTCAAGTTCGGCATCTGTCAGGGTAGCGAGTCGCTCTGCTTCCTTCCGTGCTTGTTCAAAATACTTGTGCCGCTGTTCCAACTCATACTTGGCCGCGTTCGCAGCGGCTTCTGCTCGTGCGTCCATAGAGTCAGATTTGGTGTCAACCGATGTTTCAAATAGAGAATCAAGATCCTCTGGAAGTTGTGGCATTGGAGGCACCCATTCAGATTCTTCATGTTCAATGGATGTTAACCATCTGTCAAAACTTGCTTCAATAAATTCTTCCTTAGTAATCGGTGGTGGTTTTTGAGACATTAACCCCAATTCTGAATCCAAGTAAATAACCTCAACACCTGCAGGTTCAACACCTCTAAAGAGTAGGTCGAATAAGTCTGTTTCGGAAATATCATCACCGAAGGTTGTGGCACCAGTTGGTCGTTGTTCCACGTACAATGTTTTTTTATTTGTATATGTGGGATAGAAGTTGTATCCAATAATTACACCGCCATCAATTGTAGGATCCTCATCGGCCTTCGTAATAGTCTGCTTCTCCCAAATACTGTGGTTAATAAAGGCATCTTCAAAAGCTTCCCAAGAGTCTGTAGGGTAACCATGAGAATGTGCGAGTCTTTCCATGAAATTAGGATCATGGTATGCCTGGAATAGAAATTGTCTGCTGTTAAAATATCCTGTCAGTTCAATCCTCGTTGTAATAGTCCCACCTCTATCAAGGATTCTCTGTATCCACGTCTCCCCGGGGTATTCTGCTTCCACATCAGGCCCCGCTGCGAAATCGTTTAGATCACCAAATGCTTCTGTGAGTCCTTCGATTGTTTGGGGACCATCATATTTTTCGGCTTGAAAAGTGCTAACTTCAATCTCTGGGTTGGCATCCACGGGGGGCGGTTTATCTTGTATTTTTTTCAACTCAGCTGCAATGGCGGTGAGTCTGGTAACAGCATCCCGATACGATTCGTCATACGTCCAATCCCCGTCACTGTTTTTTTCCGAAACTGTTGCAATAATGTGTGATTGATTGTGAACCCATGTATCCCAAGGGTCTACCGAATCCGTATCTGTGCTTGAACCCCGACGTGCAGTACTACCGTCTGTGTCAGTTATGGGTACCTCTGTAACAGCATTATTGCTATTTTTCGCTCTTTCTGAGGTGTTCAGTTGTGTAAGAACAAAGAAACCGAGGAAGATGATCAATCCAAAAGTAAGTGATGTCCAATGCCAATGTTTTTTTATGAATGACATATCTAAACCTCCGTTCGTAATTAAAACTAAAGTTTGGGACAATTTTTACGAATTTTAATTTGAACTCATAGCGAGTCACATCGAATTGTTGAATTGTTAAATGTCACCCGAAAATATCTTGAATATTATCAAAACACACGGAAATGTCAAGAACAATCTTAACCATTTAATTTCTAAAGTCCCCTGCTGTCGCACCCTGTCCAACCAGCAACAAGCATTGGGACATCCCCGATGCAACAAAAAAACCCGCGAAAAGACACTTTGTTAAGACAAAGCGCGCGAGCATAAAGATATAGCAGTTTTCTAAATCCTGCCAATAAGAACTTACGAAGTGAATTATTAACGCAATATGCAACGGGGGGGGGGGGGGTAATATAAGCCATGCCTAAAATTCCCCGCAAAGACATTAGGTACACAAAAACCGTGATCATAAGATAGGTCGCTGGTGCACTGATTTCTAACTAACAAATTCATTTGTCGGATCCCCATTGTTAAAGGTTAAACCCCAAGAATACTGAAGACAAAAGTACACGGTAATGTTGTTTTTGTTAAGACATCAAGTAATTCATAATTTGAATTATAATACAAATATCGAACGAATGCAAATTTTTTTTTATATGTGCAGATTTTTCCAATAGGACTTACGCAAATTTGGGTGTCCTCGTTTAGAATTTCGCCTTTTCAAGGATTTTATCCCCGATATTTTGTCATTTTTAGGGATTTACCCCCCTTTATCCCCCCGCAAGCGAGGGGAATGCGTAAGTCCTGTATAATACAAATTTCTGCTGAAATACCGGACGAACCCGCAACACCTCACCGAAAGCACACAAATGTGCCTGAGGCGTTACGACCCATTTTTTTATTGCACTGTCTCCCTTTTCTTGCTATACTTCTTTTTGCCATTGAATACCTTGAAACGGTAAGGATTAAATGCTTTTATAGTAGATTTTACAATTATTTGGACACTTTGTGTCAGCGAGGTTAGGAAACCTCGCCTACCGCTCGTGCTACAGCAGTGTTCAAGTAATTGGCTTACTATAGTATAACCTTTTAAAAGTTCAATGGTCCGTTATTTCTACTTTCAAACACACTAAAGCAAATAATGATAGTCCGTCTTCATTAAACAAAAACAAGGAAACTATAGTAATTACCAGAAATAGGTGTATAAAATGGCACATGCGTATACCCCCGGACTTAAGGTCACAGAAGAAACAACAATTCAGAAAAAACGGCAACTTCCCCTTGAAGGTGAAGTTCTTGTAGAAATTGGTGCAAAAGTAACTGCTGAGGATGTCGTAGCAAAGGCAGACCTACCCGGCAATGTCCAGTTGCTGAACGTTGCAAATCTACTCAGTGTTCCACCAGAGGAAGTATCAGAATACATGCTCAAGCAGGAGGGAGAAACAGTCTCACAGGATGAAATCATCGCATCGACAAAAGGACTGTTTGGGCTCTTCAAATCACAGGCACGTTCTCCGATCGTTGGCACGATTGAGTCCATATCTGGCGTTACCGGACAGGTCATCCTCCGAGAACCGCCTATCCCTGTAGAAGTCAAGGCATATACTGAAGGAATCGTTACAGAGACAGTTCCCAATGAAGGTGTAACAGTAGAAACTTATGGGACTTATGTGCAGGGAATCTTCGGTGTTGGTGGAGAGACCGTAGGTGAACTCGTTGTCGCTGTGAATTCTCCAAGCGAAACATTGGATGTCAATCAGATATTGCCTGAACACAAAGGGAAGATTGTGGTTGCTGGGTCGCTTGTTTCAACAGATGTTGTTCAAAAAAGCATTGACATCGGTGTTAATGGTATCATCGCAGGAGGTATTGATGACGCGGACCTCCGACAACTCCTCGGCTATGAACTCGGTGTAGCAATCACAGGTTCAGAAGAACTTGGGATTACGTTGGTCATCACTGAAGGGTTCGGCAGCATTGCAATCGCTGAACGAACGTTTAAGCTTTTGAAAGAACGTGAGGGTATGAAGACATCCATTAACGGCGCAACCCAGATACGTGCAGGTGTTGTCCGTCCGGAAATTGTCATACCGTTTGTGTCAGAAGCAGAAGACCAACATTCAGATGTGTTAGCAGGGATACTCAACATTGGCAGTCCCGTAAGAGTTATCCGAGAACCGCATTTTGGTAGATTAGGACATGTAACTGAACTACCCATCGAATTGCAGAAATTGGAGACAGAGGCAGAAGTGCGTGTGCTTCAAGTGGAATTCGAAAACGGAGAAAAAACAACGTTACCGCGTGCAAATGTTGAAGCAATTGAGGAAAAGTAATGTGTGGACTTCATTATGCCCAAAAATCACTTGCCTAGACTCGGTAGGTTCGGTTTCCTAACCTACCGGTCTGGGAAAATCTGATTTATCAAACTCACGTTATGGATTATGCTTGCGGAGGTATTAACAGTGCGGCAATGTCTTCTGGTGGATTGACACCAGGGATCCGTTCCAGATCTACGATGTTCCTGTTGATAGGTTGGAATGCGTTGATGCTGTTTTTTCCTATGATTCTTGCAACAGTGAGGTCTAATCTGGCATTTTCCCACTGCTGCAGCTTTGACCATACCACGCCGCGATTGTAATATGCATCGGCATAATCTTGATTAGTTTCAATTGCTTTATCCATGTCGTTGATGGCAAGTTCTACCTCACCTTCAACTAAATAAACAAGACCACGATAGTTATATGCTTCGGCAAAGTTTGGCTTGAGTTCTATTGCTTTGTTGTAGTTAAAAATGGCTTTGTCAAATTCGCCTTTGGTATAATACGCGTAACCACGATTACCGTACGCGTGAGCGTAGTCTGATTTGATCTGTATCGCCGCATCAAAGTCTTTAATGGCAAGATCAAACTTAACTTTTTTATTCTGAACCACTCCTCGATTGTTATACGCTATTGCATAATCAGGTTGAAGTTCTATCGCTTTTGTATAGTCTTGGATAGCCCGTTCAAGGTCACCACCATGTTCATAAGCAACACCGCGATTGCAATAGGCTTCGGCGAGTTCCGGACTTAAGTGTATCGCTTTGTTAAAGTCCTTAATAGCGAGGTTTGTTATCCCCTTCATAACGTAAGCGTTTCCACGATTATTATATGCGTACGCCAAATTAGGTTGGAATTCTAATGCTTTACTCGTGTCCTCAAGTGCTCTATCAATATCACCTTTATCTTTGTAAACCGTGCTGCGATTGTTATACGCCTTGGCAAAATCGGGTCTGAGTTCTATTGCTTTGTTGAAGTCTTGAAGAGCTTGGTCTAATTCATTCATCTGATGGTACGTCAAGCCACGACCATTATAGGCATCGGCGAAATGTGGTTTAATTTCTATCGCCTTGTTGAAGTCCTGAAGGGCATGTGCGAATTCATTTTTCTTATTGTAGGTGATCCCGCGATCACAATAGGCATCAGCATTATCAGGTGTGAGTTCTATCAGTTTATTATTGTCTTTGATCGCAGATTCATAATCCCCTTTGATGCGATATGCATAGCCGCGTATACTATAGATAGGCGCGTAATCGGGTTTCAGTTCTATTGCCCTACTGTATTCTTCAATGGCTTCGTCGTATTTTTTGGAAAACAGCCTCTGGTTTCCACGTCGCGAATGTTTCGAAAAGAGGTTATCCTTGCTGGTTAATTTGTTGTTCATAACGGCATTCCTCAGCAGTCAAGTGGATACCTCAGTTTAATCTCATCAATAATCTCAAGAAGATAACTCTGTTACAAATTACGCAACGGATAAGGCAGAAGTTCATCTTCCCTTCCCAAATCCCCGGAACTGCTTAGTAGGCGACGATAGGCACTACTTGTTATACGCCATGTCTCATTTTCCTGACCACGATACAGGTAACTTTTATCAGGATCGGTTATTGATTCTATTTGGTTGATGTAGTCTGCTAAACTGGATATTTCTATAGATGTGTTCATGCGATATTTTTGTTTCTATGATTCTTCAATCACAATCCTTAATCAAATTATACAATTTACGGATGTATTTGTCAAATGCTGTTTATATGAATCTTGAAATTTAAGTTGACTTTTTTTACATGTTTTGTATAATAGTTAATGTTCATAGTAAGACTGATGCAACATTCACTTGGCGTGCATAGTGTGCGTCAACCATATAAACGTATATTGAGTTTGGTGTATTTGTTGATTTCATAACTGACATACCTTCGCGGTTTGTCACAAGAAGGCAGGTTAAAGATGATACGCGATATCTTTTTTAACAAATGGGTCATAGCTGCTATTGGATTACTGGTAATAGTTGCAGGTGCATGCGTCTGCTACTATTATTACGCTACTACCCCCCTTAGAAGAGAAGCAACTAAGACTTTAGAGAAACTGAGTCAAGGGGAAGCATCCAAAAAAGTTGATTCTGACGATGAAGCAGAAGTGGTTGACAATCCTCAAGACAAATCCTTGAGAGAAAAACAGAAAACTATCTCTGACACCTCTGATATAATAGACGCTACAGCGGAAAGACAGAAGGACGCAGAGGAGTTTCACGGCAACGGTTCAACATCGTCTAACCCACTTTTTGCAGATGGAGTTCCAGAACATCTACAGTGTCCACAACGACTCGTAGGTAAGTATCTCAATGAAATAACCAGAGAGGATGTCCTTAAGATTCAAGCTATCGCGAAGGAGGTCGTAACCGAATATAATCCAAAACGTCCCGTTTTAAAAACATTGCCGCTTGCTGAAAAAATGGAAATGGAGTTCCATGCCAAATCAGATGTTGAAAAAAGAGGATACCAGGGACGAGAGGATTATCAGACCGGAGCAAACCGTATTGATTGGGTCGTCCAATCAATACTTGATTACCCGGAACATGTAAGAATGCGAGACTTCCATCGTTGGATGCTACTTAAACGTGAAGAAAGATTAAAAGAAGGTAAAACCTACATGACATCAATAAATCCATTCTTTGTTGACGGTGTTCCAGAACATCTACAGTGTCCACCCGAATTAATAGGGAAATACATCAAAGAGGCATCTGAGTCAGATCTGCGTAAAGTAAAAGCGATAGCGCAGGAAGTATGGGAAAACTACAAACCAACAGATCGAGATATATATGAAGTACTTGATGACTACAATGCAGCAACAATGTACCATATAGCTAATGCCGATCCTGAAAAAAAGGAACCGCATGTTGGAACCAACCGTATTGATTGGGTTATTCAGACAATACTTGATTTTCCTGAAACTTTGTCATTTGAGGATTATGATCCTAAAGTAAGACCTAACGTTGATTAGAATAACACAAGTTGCTACCTATCAAGAGTTTGGCTTGAAAACACCCTCTTTTGGGCAATATTGTAGCGTCCACTTCCAGTTTAGGGTGTGTAAAGTTTTTGTCACCTTTTTTGTCAGAATCGCGGAGGACGCTGAGGACACGGAAGGGGGTTTTGGTAAGATGAAGTCCTTTGTAAGGTATTTACTGCATGTTGGAGAAAGAAGCACAATCAAGGATGAATGTGCTACAGCTATATCAAGTTAGATGGGGTAGGGGGAAGGGGAATGAGGGATGAAATGCGTTGGGAGGAAGGTTGGAAGAAAAGAAGAGGGAAGGATGAAAGGATGGAAGTGTGGAAGGGTGGAAGGATGGAAGGGTGGAAGGGTGGAAGGATGGAAGGATGGAAGGTTAGAGGGTTGTATGGGTGGAAGAAAGAAGCACAATCAAGGATGAATGTGCTACAGTTATATCAAGATGGATGGGGTAGGGGGAAGGGAATGAGGGATGAAGGTGTATGGAGGAAGAAGCACAATCTAACAGAATGTGCTACGAATATAGAGACAATCTAACAGAATGTCTATTATTGGTGAAGGTATTGAATGTTTAGTGACAAAAAGTTTACACACCCGCTCCTACGCTTGTTATTAACTTACAAAGGATTTAACTTTACGCAGAATATTAGAAAAACTGCAAAGTCTGTCATAATACCGCATCACTTTTTTCACATAATTAAGCGTTTCTCCGAACCCGTTAAAGTAACCGTGCGGAGGTTTGCCCGATTCCCATACTTCTGCATGTAACGCTCTATCTTTTTTGGTGAGTAGACTAAGATGTGAACGTAGCGAGTCCCACTGATTTGGTTGTCCATTATGGTGCAATGTTACCTTTTGAGCATCTTTAATATGTCCCCGTCCCCCATTATAGCTTGCTAAGGCGATTCGGACACGATTGGGGTGTGAACTATCTGGATAGAGATCGTATAGACTTCGGAAATAACGTGTAGCACCAGCGATACTCTCCTCTGCATTGTATGGGTCGGTAACCCCAAGCTCCTTTGCTGTTTCAGGCATAAGTTGCATTAAGCCTTTTGCGCCAGCTGGACTTATTGCATTTTCGTTAAAGCCAGATTCTTGAACAATCAACGCTATAATCAGCTTCCAATCCAAGTCGTGTGTTGACGCATGCTGGCGAATGACATGACGATACTTGTAGATTTTTGGTGATACAGTGAGTAAGCGAATACCGTACCAGTCCCGGACAATGACAATAAATCCAATTATTAGCAAGACACCTAATATCAACAGAAAAATACGTTTTTTTCTCGCCAAAAAAATATTTTTTATCATTGTGACGTCCCTCAGTTTTACTTTACCCAAGCATAAGCAAGCAGGAAAACTATGCGATGTTGCTGTTCGGAGTCACCTTCTGTGTTATCTCTGTTTTGAATGTGTCGCCAGGCGTAGTTGATTGATCCGTTAAAACCACCAATAGGTCTATATTGCCATCCAACCCGAATTTCAGATAGACGTTCAACTTTTCCTGAAGGGAACGGTATATTTTCAAAGTCTTCACCGTAAAAACGATCGGTTACGTCTGCTTCTCCATTTCGTTGATGACTGAAACGTGTCTCAACCAAAGCTGAAGGTGTCGCTTGATACGAAAGACGACATGAAAACAGGTCAGCATCCGTTCCAATCGGATGACCGATAATCGCTCCGAAGTGAGTAAACTGATTATCAGGTTCAAGATGTGTATAAGTCCATCGGTTGATCCTCACATACGCTGAATGGATACCGAGTTGACGATTCATAAATAGTGGGTACCAATCAAATCCCGTAATCCAGGCAACTGCATGCGGATCGTTTGAATCAGATTGGTACTGAAAATCATCTGCAAGCCACTCTGCGTAGAGACGTAAACCATCGACGGGACGGACAGAAGCATCAATACTCAGTACAATGTTTTCATCCTTATTGGCATTATATTGAACAGCATAATACGGTATAAACGGGTTGACATATTTCCACTGCAATGCTTGCACATCTCCACCGTATAGCACTATTTCAGATATACCGATTTCCAGCCAATCACTGAATCTATAATCAAGGCGGTGAGCACTGAGAAATCGTTTTGCCAGATAACGCGTTGTCCCATCATCATACCATGTTGAATTCAGTTGTGATGTAAAAGCAGTTGCTTTGAGATTACCTATTTTCGCAGTGAGTCGCACCAGTTCAAAAGGTGGAGAGTTGTCAGAAATCGAAACAGATTTCTCTGGACATGTCCCCCAATAAACATAATCTCTCCCGATCAGGATGTCAAATTCAGTATCTCCAAAAGCGGCAAATTTGTATTGAAGGTAGCTTCGTTTGAAATCAACTACGTAATCCCAATGCCATTTCTCATATCTCTGGTCAGCAGATTTTTGAAGAGGTGCTGTATCGGGTAGAAAATAACGCTCAACAAATTCAGTCCCCGGTTCAAAATTAGCGACCTCTAATTCGGTGTAGAATGTCATAAGACTTTTGTTGTTTCCGATTGCATAATGTAATCCGCTTTGAAGTGCAGGTGCGATTTCACTGTTAGACAAACGCAATTCAGGTTGAATACGAATGTCTGTTTTCTGCATGTAATTTTTGTCAGTATCGGTCTTATATTTCTGTGATAATTCTGCATTAAATTCGCGTTTGAGTTTCTCCAAAAGTTTTCTATCTATTGGCGATAGGGAAACCTGTTCTGTACGGATGCGTTTCTCTGTTTTCTGAATAATCTTCGCGATGTCGCTTCGAGATTGTGGTAGAGAGTTCCTGTGGTATCCATCTATAATTCCTGAGATTTCAAGCTTATTAAGTGCATCTATCACCCATCCATCAAAGTTAAGCGGTAAATTTGGAACACCATAGACAGCATAAGACGCAAAAATCAACAACAAGAAAACTACACTGACAAGGATGATTGAATACTGAGATGTATTATAAAAAGATGTCATTTTCATTCAGAGTCCATATCTGCTAACATTTTGTCAATTTTCCGAAATTGCCAAGTCCAACGTGTATTGTAAAGGAACTGTCGTAAGTCAAACCTATTGTCATCGGGTGAATAGGACTCAGCGTGATATGCAGGTGTTAATGTTGTCATTTTATGTCGATTGATAGCATAGTATCGGAAGAAACGTTTCACTTTATCTGCAACATCACTTGCAGGTAGATGGTCCCATTCTTGCACAAGTTTCTCAAACATATTGACAGGTCCACACCGATGGGTTTTCCGTAGTTGTCCGAACCGACTCAGCTCAGTGTATGTCATTCCCATGTCTTCCTCATCGGTTTGTGTGTATGTCTCGGTGATAGGTTCTAATTCAGCGGTCGGTGGTGCATCTAATATCGTTCCGAGGCTTGTATAACCGAGATTGTCCTTTGCCCAACGGAGAAAACTGCGGAGATCCGTTTTACTGATACTACCGATTGGATTGATATCCGCACTACTACAATCATATTTTGTAAGGTAACCCCGGAGTGCTTCATCAACATTACCGGTGCCTAATACAAGTAGTGTTCCGCTCCTATTGCGTACCCAAGGCAAGGTTTGTGCCAGCAGATAACTAATCACCATTCGTAATCTTGCTTGGATGTTTTGCAGTGCCTGATTTTCTACTGTGTTACCCCCTTCGGTCTTGAACTGAGGTGTTTTACCGGTGATACCCGTGAATAGTTTTCGCAATGCATTAACGAGCGAGTCAATATTGATATTAAGATGATAACTGCCAATTTCACGCGCTAATTCCTTTGCACGTTGTCGCGTTTCCCGTGAACTATTCGTCGTTCCCATATAACATGTATAGAGTAACTGATTCGCAAGATGCTTTGCTGCTATAGCCGGGTTGTTATAGTCGGTTTTGATTTTCTGCACACACGCTTCTCCGAACAATTTCTCTGCATCTCTTACCACATGTGGGACGTCATTAAGAATTGCTTTTGCTACGAGTTGACACATAGAACCTACTATTGTAGCGACAGCACCACTATCTGAGCCACCTGAAAGTGGAATGAAATACCCAGCTGCCTCTGATCGTCTCAGGTAATCCCACAACCAGCAAGCAGGTCCGAAAGCGATCTCCTCTTCTGGTGTGTGAATGTGAAGCGTAGTCTTTGGAACTGTTACCTTCACATTGCGATTTTCATCATCCGTTAGCTTAAAGTCAGTATGTATCTGGGGTATAGATACACCATGACTTGCCTGAACAGCCCCGCTCATTCTTGACCCACGATAGGAACGTACATCGGACAAATTGACTGTTGCTGTGACGACTTCAACATCATTGATGGAAAATTGTGAACTTTGCGTTAGGATATGTCCGTTCTGTGCAATGGTTGCACAACCGTCGAAATAGAGCCTTCCACCATCACATCCTTGTTGATTTGCGTATAGATATACACCACCGCACTTTTCTGTAGCGTTACGAATTAATGATAGACGGGTGTCCAGTTTGCGGAGTTCATGATGTGATCCAGATCCGTTAGCAATTATTTCAACACCGTTGTAAGCTAGATCAATATGGGGTGAGTGTGGCGCGAAAAGTTCTTCACACGTCTCAGATGCTAAAATTGTCTCATGTGTTACGATGACAGCACAACCGAATGGTACTATTAGGTTCCCCGTAATGTCTTTAATCTCAGGAGGGAGTTGAAATGGTTCTGTTGTCCATCCTTTTTGCCATGCAGCGAACCAACGCGGTTCACGATAGTTCCCCTCAGCAGCCAATACTATTTTTGGACGTATAAGAAGTATCTTGCCGTCACAGACGAACACCCTGCAGTTGTATCGCACACTCTTGTGCATGATCGGCATACCGATATCGCATAAGATTCCATCTGTGTGTCCACCACTTATGATCTGTGCAAGCGATTCCCAACTATGCCGTTGCGTATCTTCTTCTAAGAAATGGTCTTCGCAAGAGTAACCTGTTATCTCGAGTTCTGGACCAAGTCTATAGCGCGCACCTGTTTTTTTTGCCTGTTCAATTGATTCAATGACACGTTGACAATTCCCTTCAAAGTCCAGTGCCCACTGATTGAGGTTGCAGGTCGCAAGTGTTACTTTCATAATTCTTATAGTGTTCTGTCAACTTCTATTTTGAAGGTATAGTTTTCTTCTGTAGGTCGGGTAGAGGAACGAAACCCGACAGGATTGACACAATCATTACGTGTCCTGTATGACAATACCTTCGCCAATTATCCTGGATTTAGATTGACTTGTGTGTTGTGAATAGCACCGATAGAACTTAGGTGTCCAATAATTTGTTCAATAACAATATCTTCAGGTTTTTGCGGAAGTATTTTTAATGTTTCGTTCATATACTTCAAACCCCGGTAGTGCGATTTAAGATCTATGACACTATAATCGGGTATCTGACACCTATAGTCTTCCATGAGTTTAGCAGATACATTTGTCATAAACATTGACAAGTTCACGGCATTGTTTATAGGGGTCTCTTTTACATTCATGAAATCTTCCATACCCCAATGTTGTTTTGCGTCTCGGAAGTTGAACTCAATTTGAAAACGAAGCGAATAATAATCTATCAGTTTTTCTGCGTCAAGTTCTAAATCAGAACTGAACAATAAGACGTGTACTTGCTTTTCCGTAGTCAAGTTCGTCTTTAGGACACAAACGACGTTCAATGGGTCTGGGAACTTTTTGTGGCGTAGTTCCATTTGATATATTTCGGTTTTTAGATTACCATCTATCTGTGTAGAAACACAATACTCTGCGTCAATCTGTCGTGGATTGAAGCGTTCTCCATAGATTGCGGGGCGTCCGCGTTGTCCCTCATTCTGTGTCGTCGGTGGTAAATGCAACGCAGCATCTGTGCGTAGTTTTGAAATAAGATGGAGTCCACATTGTTCTACCATTTGTAGAGCGTTATTGTTCCCAAAATATCCATCCAGGACCAAATAACGGACAGGTATCAAGTTATTGATTACTTGTAAAACCTGTATGAGTATCGTTTGAAGTTGTTTCAAAGTATCACTGAGAACGACCTCTTTTTTGTTCTTATTTCGGCTTCCTTTAGGACGCCCGGGTTTAGGTTTTGTTTTCTTCGTGTCGTCTAAGGGTTCATTCGGAGAACTAACAGGTTCTGAGGTTTTTTCATTTCGAACGATTTGCCCAATAGCCATCGGATAGGAATGCCGTTTAGAGATATCGATTAAGGATATGGCTAAAAACGATAACCCGGGAATGCTTTTCCCATACAATGAGGAAAAAAAGCGCGATAAACCATGAGTGCATTTTCCGCTTTTGCTTATGACGACTTCGTCGCTTGCTAAGATATAAGCACTTTCACGATCAAGTAAGTGTGTACGAAAAAACGTCCAGCACAATGTTGTCCAAGGAAGAACAGTGTTGAAAAAGCGTTGTATTGTGCGGTAGCTACCTCCTTTAGATGTCCAACGAGAGATATTCAACATTGTCACTCGTCCTGTCATCGCAAGTTGTGCAAATACAATTTGACATAACTGACGGATCGTCGTTTGTGAAATACATGGATTAAGAACTGAAAAAAGTGCTATAATTTCTAACATGGGTTTTTGTCCTTTTATTTTGTTTTTATAGTGTAAAACTATAAGACAAAAACCCATTTTATTCAACTATTTTTGGCGAAGGTATTGGTATGAAGATTAAGTTATTAATTGGGTAATACGCGGGCGGGGAAACCCCGCCCCTACGAAACCTTATTCCTACGATGCGTCATATCAGTAGAATTACCTGATTATTTATTTAATCTTCATGAGAGTAATACGCGGGCGGGGAAACCCCGCCCCTACGAAATCTTACTCCTACGATGCGTCATATCAGTAGAATTACCTGATTATTTATTTAATCTTCATTAAGGACAGACAACTCACCATTGACCACTAATCACTATTAAGTTTTCTGCGGTTTTTTTCGGGCGGCAGGAAACAGGATATTATTCAATATTAGACGGTACCCTGGTGAATGTTTGTGCAGATCGAGATTCGTCGGCATCTTCCCTTCACCTACAAGGTGTCGGTAATCTTCGGGGTCATGTCCTCCCAGGAAAGTGAAAGTGCCTTTACCTACTGTGCCGTGGAGATACTTTGCATAATTTGTTCCTTCAATTTTACCTAAGATTGTTACTGATGGGTGTAGTTTATCCAGATTAAATGAGGTTGTCTGTCCAAGAAAACCGCGTACTTCCGAAACATGGTTTTGGGTTAACATAGTCGGTATAGGGTCATGTTTTGCTGAGAACTCAAAGAGTTGAAAATCCTCTACGCCGCTTTGTGGACTCCGATCAGGATCCGGATTATCAACATCAGAAAACTCATATCGGTTGGGATTTGGATAGAGAATGAAATCCTTAAAGGCAAAAGTTCTTTCAAAGTTTAGTTTCTTGTCAAAATCTGGTGACATAGGTGTTTCATCTAAGACGGGATCAACGATGTCAAGCAACCCACCTTTTGTCGCTAATGCGATATCTAAGGTTTCAGGTGCAGAACACATAGCAAATACGAAACCACCTTTTGCTACATAATCAGCGATATCTAATGCTGTTTGTCCTTTATGGCGTGGCACTCTATTAAATCCTGCTTCTTTAGCAGCTTTCTCAAAGAGTGCGGTGCGTTGCTGATACCAGAATTGATGTGAGAAGGATGCGTGAAACTTTCCGTGCTGTCCTGTAAAATCCTCATGATGTAGGTGTAACCAATCATAGTTTTCTGTATGTAATGCCCCGCGTTGCACCTCCTTGTCCCATATTTGGTCATAAGGTATTTCTGCATAATCTAATGCTAACTTTACAGCATCATCCCACGGGTCCTTATAGAGTGTGTCTTCCGGTGGAGCGTATACTGCGATTTTAGGTGCTTTCTCCAACAGGATTTCATCCATATTACTTGTGGCAATGACGGTCTCTTTTATAGTTTGATATTCAGCGGCACTCATCTGCTCGTAAGAGACTCCCATAACTGCTGCCCGTGCCCTAACATCTGGAGAATCGGGAACAACAAATGCACCACCACGGTAATTCAACCACCAATAGCATTGATATTCACGCGGTTCTTCTAATGCCCAATACGTTAAACCGTAAGCTTTAAGATGATTGGTCTGAGTCTGTTCCATCGGCACCAGTAGATACTGTGCTGATGCAGTAGACAGAATCAGCATAAAGAAAACTGTGATCAATAAAGTTTGTTTAAATCTTTTTAATATATACATAGAATACCTCACTTAATATGAACAACTGTCGGTTGATAGCCAAAGACGGCTTTTCCATTACTAATTAGCGGAAATTCACTTCCAGGCGTAGTTACATCAACTGTCCAAAGTTGACCGTTATTTTCATAAAGGATCCAGCGTCCTTTTGGTGGTACCCAGACTGGACGACTACCCCCCATTTCTGTTATCTGTTCTTCAATAGGTTCACCTATAGAGGACATATTTACAACCCAGATTTGCCGTGTGTTGTCATCATCTCCGCGAGAAAATGCCAGCATATTCTGGTCTGTCGGATGCCAAGAAGGTTCAGCATCATCTTCAGGGGAGATCACAATCGGTTCAACACTATTTAAAACATTGTCAAAGGCATAGATATTTCTGTTAGAGTCTGCTTTTGGGTTTTCAACGGAACCCGCAGTTGCATAAGCGAGTAATTGTCCATCTCTACGCCATGTTGGATTTGACATTTCAAGTGATGTTGATGGTATAAGGAAAGTCTTTTCACTTCTGAGATGTTGGATGACGATCCGTTTCCTTCCTGAATTGTCGCCATTTGAAAACGCAATGTATTCTCCATCTGGAGAGATGGAAACATCTTGAGCAAGCAACTGTCGACTATCTAAAAGAACAGTACTTTGAGCGGTATCAACATCTGAAATGATAACGTTCCGGTTAGGATCCTGGTACAAAAGTATGCCATTATCGGAAGCGGATGGATTTAATCCTGATCCGAGTGGGGCAACACGTGTGTTTATATTCAGTAGGGGTAGGTTTACCTTGTCTGTCTGTTCCTCTGATGGCGTATTGCCTTTCCTGTTTAAAATCTTTCTGTCTAAATAGGATGCTGGTGCTATTCTCCAAAGAACACCTTCATGACTATAGAAGATATAGACTGATTCAGTTGCAAGAGAGAACCCATCTGTGCTTACTTCTCTATCACTGTTCTGTTGAATGTTCTCACTGTTATCTTTATTTTCCTCTTCTTGTGTCTGTTTGCCGTTTTGCTTAATCTGTGTGTTTGGTTCAAATGTCTCACGGTGTTTTAGTTTCCAACCTGCCCCATCTCCCTCAAATTGAAATGCTAAACCGGTTGTCCAATACATCCATTCTTCAATCTGTTTGCCTCTATCTGTGTAATTGAAGATGTCTTCGGGTTTACCATACATCCGTGCGATATTCCATCTATCGCCATCAGATAGTTCTGACATGGTGCCTTTCTCATCAACATAAGATGCCAAGATATCAATATCAACGTGTGGTGTAGTTTTACCCGGGAAGACAGTTATTGTAGCGGGATTTCCCCGAACAGGTTGATGTGTCCCATAAATCCCGATACCATCAGAGAGTCCTGAACGTCCATCACTGTTTTGGTCGAGAATCGCCATAACATAGTATCTTCCCGGTTTTACATCAACAAGAAATGTTCCCGTTTCGTCAATGAACAACGGCATCCACATCGGTTTTCTGAAATCTGGTGTCGTAGAAAGGCTCAACAATCCGTCTGGAGTCGGATGTTGATTTTCAAGTTGCGTATCCATATTTACGGATTTTGATTTTTTTGTAGAGAAGTAAGATGTAATTTTCCCAGTAATACTCCCCATCTGTTCCGTATCTGGGGTTTCAGAAATTCCGTTCGGTCTAATGTTTCCTGATGGTATCTTTTCATCGTCTGTGTTGTATTCAACAAGTTGTCCCTCTACGTCATAACGTGCGCTCATCTGTATATAGATTGCGCGTGTTTCTCCTGCCTCTAATGCCAATGGTGATGGTGGTTTAGTTGTGATAGCATCTGTTCCAAAGCCTCCCAGTCTGTCCCCTTCACTATATTTTCCATTCGCATCAACATCATGATTTGCGATGACATAGTATTCTCCGACAGGTAATTTTATAGTAAACTGTCCATCTGTATCTGTTGTTGCTGTAGCAATCGGATTGACCAAGGCAGAGCTCGTATAGACTTCAACTTGAACTTTTGTTGCATTCTGAGGTGTCGGAACGATTCTGCCGGAGATTTGAGAGGTCCTCTGTTGGTTTTTCTCATCATTTTTTGTATAGGTTGCTGATACTTGAATTTCTAAGTTCTCTGTAAATGTATGCCGTTTGACGAGAACCGGTTTCGGGAAAGCACCCCGTTTGTGTAAGTCTTTTACACCGTAGAATCCATAAGTGTCTCCAGTATCAAGTTTGTTGTTCCTATTCTTATCCACGACTGCCATGAGATAGTATTTACCGGGTTTTAAGCGGAGTTCCCATGCTGTCGTATTCGGATCAGCGATACTTATGCCAGCCTGATATTTCCAAGATGTGTCGGTATATGCAATCACAATCTTATGAACATTCGGTTCTACCTTTTGTGTCAATATCAATGTACCGCGACAACCTGCAGTTGCTTGAGACAATTCAGTGGTAAATTTTTTGAATTCACTGGGTTGATATAGTTTTTCAGGTACGAGTTTTAGATCTTCGCCAATTCTTTGTAGTCGTGCTGAGATGTGTATTTTAATCCCTTTTAGTTCAGCATTTGCACCGAGATCTACAGCTTGATGTTTCTGTTTTTTATCTTCCCAATTTTTTACACCTAAAACACCATAAGCATCCCCTTCATCAAATTTTCCAGATTGATCAACATCAACGTAAGCGACCAGATAATAGCTACCGGGTTCAAGTCGCAGTGCGAATTGTCCTTGCTTTGATATGCCGCTGGTGTACAGGTCTTTTAATTTCTCGTCCCGATAGACGGATACATTGGTTTGTGTAAGTTTATGTCCTTCCCAAAGGATTTCACCTATTATCGTAGCGTTGAATCCTTTGAGAGCTGGGTTTTTGAGTTCTGGGGTCAGGTTTTCTGAAGCGGGTGTCGGTACTACTGGGTTTGATTGTTGTGCATGAATCGTCGCACCACAAATTAATCCAACGTAGCAGAAAAGAAACACAATTCCTAAACGTTTCATGATGATACTGACTCCATCTTTGTGTGAACTAACAGACCGTTTTATGTAATATTCTGAGTTTTCTTGCATTTCATTTTAGCATAAGATGCAAGGATTATCAAGTTTAACTTTCTTTAAAAGGTAAGGTTTATTGCCATAGATACTTAATAATACTGTTTTTAAGTTGACAGATAAGATTTTATGTGGTATTTTAAAAACATAGTTGAAATTAGGACTGATTATCTCATGAACAAATTCTGACTTGTGGTTTCTAAACGTATATATTAGATATACTCAGTACTAAAATAATCAGAGAGGAGAAAAAATAGTGAAAAAGGTTTTTCTTTGTGCACTTGTAGTTTTCTGCTTTGCTGCACTAAGCACGAATGCACAGATAGAATGGGACGTTAAGAAGTTTATGCCAATTTCCGAAATCAAAGATGGGATGAGAGGTAAAGGATACACCGTATTCTTTGGTACAGAGGCAGAAGAGTTCGAGTTTGAAATTGTAAGCATTGAATATAACTCTTCCCCCGGTTGGGATGTGGTATGGGCAGAAGGAACGAGTGAAAACTTCAAACGCACAGGTGTCGCTGGTGGTATGAGTGGAAGTCCATGTTATATAGATGGTAGACTCATGGGGGCAATTTCACTGGGGTATTTCAACCAACGTGAAAAATCAAACCTGTTCGGAATCACACCTATAGAATTAATGGTTAAAGTTTCAGATCGCGGCATGAAACCGAATTTGAGATATGCTGGTGCGAAATACTTCAACCAGAATTCTGAGTACGCAACCGAAGGTCTAAATATGGTACCTTCTCTCCCCACTAATCGTGAATTAGGCATGCGGCATTCAAAGAATAGTGATAGCATCCATAACACCATCCCCGGATTTAACCCGGAATCGTATTCTTTACGTTTGGCAATTCCAATCTCACTTCCAAGTCTTGATCCAGTAACATTAAAGATGTTAGAACCGGTACTACGGCGATCGAATATGATACCTGTACAATCGGCGGGTGGTGGTGGACCTGTAAAAAAATCACCAGTTGAAGAGGGACAAATCATCGGAACAGAGTTTGTCCGTGGCGACTATACTGCTTTCGGTTATGGGACAATCACTTACATTGACAAAAACAAGAAAGAACTATTGGCTTATGGACATTCTGCAAGTGATGAAGGAAATGTTAACTTACCACTTTCTGGTGGTTATGTCCATTTTATTCTACCGAGTCGAGCCCGTTCCAGTAAAATTGCATCAGCAACACAGCCGATAGGAACTTTAGTCCAAGATCGTGTCCCCGCAATTGCAGGTGTGGTGAAAAAACTTCCTAATACACATCACTATATTCCCGTTACAGCAAAAGTGCAGACCTCCGATAAGAAAGTGCGGGACGTGTATTATGAAGTTATCCGTGAACCTTTCTACACACCAATCTATACCGGAATCGGTATCTCAAATATTGTTAACGCAATAGAATTCGGATTCGGTGACAATACCGTAAAGGCAAAAACAACGATAAAACTTGCCGAACATCCTGAGTTGGCTACGCGTGAGATCGTCTTAGAAAACATCAATTCTTCAAGCGGCTCTCCAGGATTTAATGTTACCCGATTGCTTACGGGTGCTGTAGCAGATTTAGTAACGAACCCTTATGCAAAATTAAGAATTGATTCCGTAGACTTTGATATAAAGATTCAAGACAAGCGGAATACTGCACAGATCCTTACCGCTCATCTTGATAAGAACGTGTATCGACCAGGTGAAAAGGTGACGATGACGTTGACTGTCCGTCCCTACCTTGAACAACCGAAGACAGTAACGGGATCGATTACAGTTCCTAAGGATACACCTGACGGCATCGTATTGCTGCGTGTGATGAGTTCCAGTACCTATCGTTCATGGCAACGTTCTCGTGCGCCGGGGAACTTTAGTCCGAAGAATGTTAATCAGTTGGTGAAGTTAATTCAACAGGTTGAACCGAACACGAATCTGGTTCTTGAGATTTCTGCTCAGAGACCGGGTTTAACTGTTCAAGGTGAAGAGTTCTCGGATCTACCTATTTCGGTTTTGTCTGTCATGAATACCGCTACGCGTTTAGGTGAAAGAGGGTATACCATCGGTACGGCATTAGAGACCAATAGAGTTGAAACGGAATACATCTTTATGAGTGGAAGTGTATCAATGCCGATTGCAGTCAATAGAAATGCACAATAACCTAAATTGGAATTAGTATGTATTATTTTCATGCGCATTTAACAGGAGGATAAGTATAATGCGACGTTTGATTTCCTTTTGGAGCCTGATGGCAATCTCCTTGATTTTTGTGAGTCTTGCTTCCGCAGTCTCCACATCGTTGTGGGAACAACAACATAGAACAGATTTTGAAGCAGGAGAGATCAAGAATATCTCTGTTACAAGCAAGGGAGATGCCAGTTTATCCAAGAAGGTAGAAGAATTCTCAGAACTTAAGGAAGCGCAAGTTTGGGCACTCGCTGAGGATTCTGAGGGTAATATCTATGCGGGTACAGGCAACGAAGGTAAAATTTATAAAATCAGTGCTGATGGTAAAACTATCACGCTATATTTCGATTCACCAGAAGTTACGATATTTAGTCTTGTCGCGGGTCCAGACGATGTCCTTTATGCTGGTACTGGTCCAGATGGATTAGTCTATAAAATAAGAGATAAAGACACGCCACCGAAAACTCTTCTTAAGAAAGGGGACAAGTATGTTTGGGCATTGCATCTCGACGGTGAAGGGAACCTTTATGCTGCTACGGGTACTGAAGGCAAAATATATAAAATAACACCCGATGGTGAATCAAGTGTTTTCTTTGACACTGAAGAAAAGAATATCTCATCCTTACTTGCCTTTGATGGTGGATTATACGCAGGTAGTAGCGGTAATGGTATTATCTACAAAATCATGAATGATGGATCCTCTAATGTAATTTATCAAGCAAGAGAGAAAGAGATTCGTGATTTGGCTATGGATAGCAAAGGTAACGTCTTTGCCTCTGCTGTTACATCTGTGCCTATGGATAGAGGTGCCCCCCGTCCCAATAGAGGTCCAGCTGTTCCTAATCCGCAAGCACCTGGCAGTGGTCCTCCACAAGAAAACAAGTCGGTGATTTACAGGCTTCATCCGGATGGTACAACTGCTCATGTCTGGAGTTCCCCTGAACCCTTGATCTATGCAATGGTATTGGAAAGTGACGAACAGATCTTAGTAGGTACAGGTAGCAATGGAAAACTGTATCGTGTCAATCCGATGGATGGAGAGTTTCATTCTGTTGGTAAGTGTGAGTCAAAGGATGTCGTCGCTATACTTAAAACCAAAAACGCAGATGATATGAAGACCATTCTCGGTGCAGGAAATCCTGGCAAACTTTTCACGTTGACTGATTCTTATGTTGATGAAGGCACACTTGAATCTTCTGTTCATAATGCACAAAGTCTATCCCGTTGGGGTAAGATTTCGTGGGAAGCGGATGTTGAAGAAGGCACATCACTCACTTTTGCGACGCGAACAGGAAACACCCGCAAACCGGATGATACTTGGAACAAATGGTCTGATGAACTCACGACAGCAGAAGGCGCGCAAATACCCAATGCTGCCGCCCAGTATATTCAATGGAGAGCGAAATTTACAACGACAGATACTGGAAAAGCACCTATTTTGAAGAAGGTTACACTTGCGTCTGCCCAGACGAATGTTGAACCAAATCTCTCCAGTGTTGCCGTTAGGACAGGTATAAGCAGTGCTCAGCGTCCGGCAAGTCCACAGCCTCCCGGTGCACCAAGCAGAGGAGGTTCTCCGCCAGCTTCCCCCAAAAGATGGAAGATTGAGTGGAAAGTAGCAGATGCAAATAGAGATACTTTACAGTTTACGGTATACTATAAAGCAGTTGATGAAGAGAACTGGAAACTTCTTAAAAAAGAACTTAATGCCCCCAGTTATGATTGGGACATTACCTCAATTGCTGATGGGAAATATGAAGTCAAAGTTGTTGCTACGGATAAACTCAGTAATCCAGTTGGATGGGAAAAAACTGTAGATAAAGTCAGTGCCCCAGTCAGCGTTGACAATACAGACCCTGAAGTTGGGGAAATAAACGTTGAACAGCAGGACGATGGTACTTTCAAGATTACTTGCCAGGTCTCAGATGCCATGAACACTGTCCAAAGAGCTGTCTACAAGATAGACAATGACGAACAGTGGAGAGTTATCTTCCCAGAAGATGGTATTTTTGACTCTAAAGAAGAACAACTGTTATTGCATACGACTAAGTTACCTGAAGGTGCACACAGCATAACCATACGAGTGGTAGATAGAGCACAGAACACAGCAACAGGTCGTCAAAGTTTCTAATTGCCTCTGTTGATCACATTCGTGGATAGTCTACTTTTACCTTGTAGGTCGGATAGAGCGAAGTGCCAATAAATATTAACTGGCGACATGATAGACACAAACCTTAGGTGTCCAAATCAACGCCAAATGCGCTTGGACGAATACGCGTTTGGTATTCGTCATGATTTGTCGGGTTTCGTTCCTCTACCCGACCTACAAGTTTAACTTGGACTAACCATTAGTAGAGTTAAAACAAACGTTAAGATAGTAGAAAAATTTGAGGAAATATAATATGTCACGTGAAAGACAAACCCCACCGATAGTCACGCCAATGTCGGATTCTGCCGAATTAAGTGGATTTGGCGCGCAAAAGCGAGTCTTTGTGAGATTCGGTTCATCACCGATACACCAGAGTTATGAAACAATTCTATCATTAGTTATCCATGGTATCTTTCTCAAACAGGACAGTGTGACCCAATCACTTACCACTGCTGTTGACACGTTAGTCAATGAAGCGGAAGATCAGTTATTAGACTCGTTAACGGGTAATGATTATAAAAGACTTGTCGAATCTTCAAATAAAATAGCTAGTGTTATTGGTGAAAACGAAAATAACTTCTTAGCTCCATTGATGGATTTCATTGATAACTTGATTAAGAAGCATGAGGAGGAACCTAATATGACAGGCTTACGCTTACCGGGTCGTGGGCTTAGATCGGCATACAATACTGATGAACCAGAATACACCTCAGATCAACTCGACTTGATAAAATCTCAATACCAAAACGCCACTCAAGATACCCCTTTGATACAGTTGACTGGATCGCGTCCGCCGGGTCGTGGGCTTAGATCGGCATACAACACTGATGAACCAGAATACACCCCAGATCAACTCGACTTGATAAAATCTCAATACCAAGACCCCGCTGAGAGATAGATACATAGGTCAGGCCTACCTTAGCAGCATTCTCTCATCAACATGCGTTGATGGTAAGATCGTTTACAACATAAGAGATAATAATTCGAAGGAGGATATCTTGGCAAAAGCAATGGAGAGGTCTATAATTCTTATCCCCTTAGAAAGTCAGAAAGAAATTTTGGAACACTTTCAGTTGTATCAACGGGCAAAATCGGAATTAAAAGTTGTGTCTCCTAAAGAACTTTTAGACTTGATACACGAGACAGAGGCAGAAGTAAGAGCTAATCCTGGTGATTTGGAGGCTTGCCTTTACTTGGCAACACTCTATGAGATGAATAAGGACCTTCGTAAGGCAATAAATACGCTTGAGGATTGGGTGAAAGATAATCCCAATACTCCTGATGCCTATGTGCAACTAATTTCGCTGTATGAAAGAATAGGAGATTACCTTAAAGCTGACAGCTACTATGAGAGGGTGGGCAAGCCAAGAGTAGCGATTTGCCTACGCGAATTCTCGAAAGGAGGGTATAACGAATTCCTTGTTTGTGGCTTAAGTGGACAAACTGATTATTATCAACCTGATTTGGACGTATTCGTTGATCCAAATGATTCTAAGGACCTTGATCTAAAAAAGCACATTACTAAAAAATCTGTGATCCGACTCGGTTTTCTAAGTCGGATAAGGAAAAAAGATATACCCGAGAATTTTGTTTTAGGTAAAATTAATAAGGATCGCCATAAACGTTTGTTGGAAAAATTAGCGAAATATCTCACCCAATAAAGAAACCGTGAACAACAAAACACTAATTGAACTCATAGAAAACCTTGTGGATCCAGAGAAATCTGGAGAAATTGTGGAGACCGCGCGGGAGATGCTGCAAAACTCCGAGTTGCCTCTCGTGGACAAAGCGATAATTGATGCCTACCTGTTGCAACACGGCGGAGAACTTGAGGATGCCATTGAAAAGTGGCAGGCTGTCGCCACTATCGCCGAGGGATCCAATAACGAACTAGCTGCCCATGCTTGGCTTTCTGTAGGGTGCCTCCTCTCAGAAGACGATAAGGGACGCGATTTCGTGGAAAAGACTTATGCCGCCTACGACAAGGCGATCGAGCTCAAACCAGACTATGCGGATGCCTACTACAACCGCGGTAATCTGAAGAGAGTGTTGGAGCAACGTCGATCTGAATACTCTAATTCCTCTAAAGCAGTTCAACTTGAAGCTGCCCTCGCTGATTATGATGAGGCAATACGACTCAAACCAGATAACGCACTTTTTTACAATGACCGAGGGGCTACAAAATTCTTGCAAGAGGAATATAAGTCGGCAATTTCTGACTATGATGAAGCAATCCGGCTTGATCCGAAGAACGTAGATGCCTATTATAATCGCGGATTAGCCAAAAGCGAACTTCGCCAATATGAGAGTGCTATCGCTGACTATACGGAGGCAATTCGACTTAAACCAGAGGATTCACTTTTTTATGCATTACGTGGACGTGCAAAAGTGAGTTTGGGACAATATGAAGTCTCTCTGACCGATTTTGACGAAGCTATCCGACTGAAACCGGACAATCCTGAAATCTATTGTGATCGAGGGGTTTCAAGGGGGTGTCTTGGTCAGTACGACGAGGCAAGTGATGACTTCAAACAAGCACTCTCTTTAGACCCAGATTTCGCTGAGGCCTTCTACAACCGTGGGCTTATGAAAATAGAATTGGAACAGTTCAAGGATGCGATTGACGATTTTAATAAAACTATAAGGTTGACTTCAGGATTTGCTCCAGCCTATTTCTACAGAGGTTATGTGAAGTTCAAACTTAATACCAACATCAATTATTACGATGTGATTGAAGATTTTGATAAGACGATTCGGTTCAACTCGGATTATGCTATTGCCTACTTCATGCGGGGGGACGCAAAGATACGGTTGGGGATGCAAGGGAGCGCGGAGAGACAGTCGGGTTGGTATGAAGCTGCGATTAAGGATTACGATAAAGGCCTCAATCTAAATCCCGATTATGTTGAAGCCTACTTCAATCGGGGCTATGCGAAAGCCAAATTGGAGCAATACGAGGATGCAATTACCGATTATGACGAGGGCCTCCAGCGTGCCCCGGATGATGCTGAAGCCTACTTCAGCCGAGGAAAGGCAAAAGCCAAATTGAGGCGATACGAGGATGCAATTGCTGATTATAATAAAGTAATAGAACACAATCCAAGCAATAAAACCGAAATAGAACAAGTCCTCCAAGAACTTGAAAACGCCGAGGAATAACAGAACTCAGAAAGCAAGTTGCATTTTCTGATGTTCCATCTTCTATGTCCCTTCACCTATTGCGCTATAGGTTATATCAAGCAGAACATCTAATTCTGAAACAGATATCTGTAAGGGGGGCATCAGAACAATGGTGTTGACCAATGGACGGAGTAATGCACCTTTGCTAAGTGCAGCTTGGCAGACTTGGATACCGACTCTCTCTTCATAAGCGTAAGGTCTATTGTTGTCAATGTCTTTCATGAGTTCTATACCTGCAGCCATCCCGCATACTCTAACATCACTAACATGCTTGAGTTGATAGAATTCCTGAAGCCTATATTTAAAATGTGTGATAGTCGTTTGGAGTTTATCTATCAGTTCTTCGCGCTCAAAAATTGCTATATTCTCTAAGGCAACAGCACAACCTAACGGATTACCTGTGTATGTATGTCCGTGAAAAAACGTCTTGCGTTCACTATAATCTGCAAGGAAAGCACTATAGATTTCATCTGTAGTTATCGTAGCTGCGAGTGGTAGATATCCTGCTGTGAGTCCCTTTGCGGTGCATAGAATATCAGGTGAGATGTTCTCATGTTCACATGCCCACATTCTCCCTGTCCGTCCAAAACCTGTCATTACCTCATCAACGATTAGGAGTGTATTCCACTTTTTTGCTAAAGCTGCGAGTCCAGTCAGGAAACCTTTGGGAGCGATTAGCATGCCACCTGCGCCTTGTATTAAGGGTTCCAAGATAATGCCAGCTATCTTTCCTTCATTTTCAGCTAAGACGCGCGCAACAGCATTGAGCCAAAGCGTTCTACTCTCCGCTTCAGATGCACCTTGCGGAGTGGAAACTTGCACGGTATCAAATAGAAGCGAATTGAATGTGCTATGAAATGTATCAATACCACCGACACTCATCGCACCGATTGTGTCTCCGTGGTAGGCGTTGTCAAAATGGACAAATAGATTTCGTTGCAGCTCTCCTTTGTGCTGCCAGTATTGAAACGCCATTTTCAGAGCAACTTCAACAGCTGTAGAACCGTTATCCGAATAGAACACCTTGTTAAGACCGACAGGTGTAATCTCAACAAGTTTTTGAGCAAGTTCAATAGCAGGTAAGTTGCTGGAACCGAGGAGTGTCGCGTGAGAGACTTTATCAATCTGATTCTTGAGTGCTGCGTTTAGGTCAGGATGATTATGTCCGTGAACATTTGTCCACATAGATGCAATACCATCAAGATAACGATTGCCATCAATATCTATTAAGTAGATACCTTCACCACGTTCTATGATGACTGGGTCTTCATCCAGCCAATCTTGCATCTGTGTGAATGGATGCCAGACGTATTCTCTGTCCCAAGAGATTAACTGTTCCCTATCCTTTAAGTTTTGCATAATGGACAGGAAGTTCTATACCGAGTTCTTCATAAGTACCTGTTTTCGGTACTATAATTTCAAGCATCCGATTTCGGTACTTAGCGTGGAAATCTTCTGGCTGTGCTTTTATCGGGAAGATGTTTCTAAAACCATCAGGAAATGAACTTGTACGTCCAACGACCTTCTCAAATCTTGGGTCTAAGAAGCGATCTGATTTTTCTGGGTCTCGTGGCAATTGTGTTTGAACTGTAACAATGCTTTCAGGTGGTACCGCTGAATCTGGCACATAAGGAGAACTGATCGAGACCACATAGTCATAATGTGGCATTCTGTCAGGTAAGTCGTGGGTATCTTTGGCAGCAGAGTTTGGTACCCATCGTGGAAACTCTATCTCAATTCGATAGTGGTCTGCTAATTCAGAAACACGATTTACCATGCCGTAACGTCGATATCGTTCCTTTATGTCATCGGCGTATATTTCACCTTCGGTTTGAACGGCACCGGGATTGGTAACACGAGGTGCAGTAGGATCATCAGTTATCGTTGTACGTACTGCTTTGAGAAGTGGCGTAGCGAAAAGGGAAGGAATCCATCCATAGAATGATGCACCATAACGGGATTGCGTTTCATCTGGTGTTGTTGTAAGTTCATGCCTAAACCTGAAGATACCTTCAGCGATAGCGATAGATATGCCGAGAAAGATCATCAGATTACCAGAAGATGAAAATAGCGTTACGTCACCGCTTTGCATACCGATGAAAAAGAGTATAAGTGGATATAGAATTAGATTTATGAGACTATTAATTCCTGTAGAAACGGCGGAGCTGAATATCAATGAATTTCCTGCCATTTCCTCTAACTGTGCTTTGAATTTTGCAGAGAATGCTCCGAGTATCGGTTGGCTTAGCATCGCTAAAACGTTAAAGGGGGCTCGTAGGGAAGAACTCACAGCACCAGGTAGCTGCACAAATTCCTCAGGTACACCCTGTTCTTTTCCTCTACCTTGTCCATCTTCGTCAGTTCCATCACCATCTGTTTCTGGATATTCAAAGTCCTCAAAAAACTTGCTGTTAATATCTATAAACGATTCCCACTGACTTGGGACCTCGCTTTGCATATAGATCGCTTCCACAGGACACGCAGGAACACACGCTGCGCAGTCTATACAGACGTCTGGATCGATGTATAACTGTACTTCACCTTCACTGGTGTGTATACAATTAACAGGACAGACATCAACGCAGGCTGTATCCTTTACGTCAATACACGGCTCACATATTATATATGCCATTGCAATCTCCACCTTCCCTAAAGTGATAGTCTAATTTATATTATACCACAATCATTTCCAGATAGCAAATTGTTATAATATTTAGTGTGAGTACAGTTTTGGTTACTTGTCTGAACCAGGATTTACAAGATTCTAAGATTAGCAGGATAGAACGTGTGAACAACAAAAGTCAAAGCACCAGAGGTGCGAAAGGTGTATAGAACCGTGTGAACAACAAAAGTCCAAATTGGATTAGTAGCCTTGCGCGTACAAATACCTGTCCGAAGATGTGAATAATGATGGTGTTGTCAATATTCAGGATTTGGTGGTTGTAGCAAATGCTTTTGGTGAATCGGAACCGGATCTCAACGGTGATGGTTTTGTGAACATTCAGGACTTAGTCATTGTGGCATCAGCATTTGGGAATACGGTTGACAACTGAATAAAATATTACCCAATTTAATACTTTAACTTCATACGGGACTGAAGAGAAGGGGGGTACACATTTTTCTATAAACATATCGTCCCTAATGAAGATTAAGTTATTAATTGGGTAATACGCGGGCGGGGAAACCCCGCCCCTACGAAACCTTACTCCTACGATGAGCCATATCAGTAGAATTACCTGATTATTTATTTAATCTTCATACGGGACTGAAGAGAAGACAACCCTTATAACCATAAGGATTCGTAGTGATTCATTAGAGCTTCTAAGTTTTCTTAACTTTACATCTATAGATTTCGCTTCGCTCTACCCAACCTACAGAAGAAAACTATACCAACGTTTTAAAAGTTGACAGAACATTAGGTTAATATATGCTTGCTGACATTAAGAAACAGTGTTAGAATAAAGCAATCAATCATACCCTTTTAGAACATTTCAGTTGGCAAGTATACATACAAACAGTCTTTACAGCAAGCTAGCGCATTAGGAGGAGATAGATTTTATGAAAAAACACATATCTATAATCATCAGCACATTAACACTCCTAACCTTAATACTAACCAATGCTATTGGAAGCGGTCCACCGCCACCCCTTCGTGCATTACCTGAAGGGGCAAAGATGCGAATTGGACAAGGACGTTGGTCGGACTTTGACTTTTCACCGGACGGTAAAAAAATAGCCATTGCATGCTCCCACATTGGAATTTGGATTCATGATGCACATACAGGAGAGGATATAGCACTGCTAACTGGACATACAGATGCTGTTACAGCAGTTCTATATTCGCCAGATGGAAAACGCATCGCAAGCGGCAGCTACGACAAAACGGTGCGTGTGTGGGATGCCAATTCATACAAACATATCGCAACATTGTCAGGACATACAGGTGATACCAGAGCTTTAGCATTCTCCTCAGATAGTAAAACCCTCGCCAGTGGCGCAGTAAGAAGCAGTCGAATCATAAGAAATAATTTTTGGGGTGATTTAGAAGATCAAGAACCGGAAAAGATGGATGGTTCTGTCAGATTGTGGGACCTCGCGAATATGAAAGAGAAGTTGACACTTACGGGGCACACGGGTTGGATCACGGCATTGAAATTCTCACCAGATGACACATTGCTTGCCAGTGCAAGCACCGATGGCACTGTCCGTCTCTGGAAAACTGACAATGGTATGCAACATGCTCTGTTGAAAGGAGGGGGAGAAGGTCTCAATGCAGTGTTATTCTCACCTGATAGCAAACGTATTGCGACACAGAACTCCAATGGTGCTGTTAGGTTGTGGGATACACATACAGGAAACATGATAGCAGTCTATCAAGAATGTAATTTAGGTGTAATTGCCTTTTCTCCCGATAGTTCAACCTTTGTTACGTGTCATGGGGTTGAGATGACCACAGTGCGACTGTGGGATGCATACTTCGGAAAACCTAAGGCAGAATTTGATGCAAAACTAAATACCGTTAACGCAATCGCTTATTCACCTGATGGGTTAAGAACAGTTTCTACAGAAGATCAAACGAACACTACAATTCGGTGGTTGGATGTCAACGATCAGAATGGTAACAGCAATGAGGAAAAAGATTCAGAAACGTTGAAATCTCCACAGAAAACGCTGACTCTGACAGGGATTGTTTCTCGGTTAGCGTTCTCGTCAGAAGGTTCTAAGTTTGCAACTTGGAATAGTAATGAAATTCAGTTATGGGATGCAGAAACTGGAATACAGAAAGCACAGTTCAGTTATCCGGGTCAACGCAGCCACAGATACGGTCATCCTTTTGTCCTTTTTTCAAAGGATGGTAAGACATTCGCTTGTGGAGACGGGACAGCCAAAATCTGGTTGTTTGATGGTGAGACGTATAAATATCATGCGACACTTAACGGACATACAGATGCAGTCATTGCGGCTGCCTTATCTCCAGATGGAGAAACGTTTGCAAGTGCAAGTAAGGACAAAACACTAAGACTGTGGGATGTGAAAACAGGTCAGTCTCTTGCAAGCCTTACGGGACATTCTGAGGTAGTGCTGTCATTAGCATTCTCATCAGATAGCAAAATATTGGCAAGTGGAAGCGCAGATAAGACGATATTCCTGTGGGATACCTACACCGGAAAACCCAAAAAGATGTTGGTAGGACATACGGAAAAAGTAGATAGAGTCTTATTTTCAAATGACCCAACAGTGCTTGCAAGTGCAAGCGAAAAAGAAATACGGGTATGGAACACTGCTACTGGAGAACAGCGATTTACGCTTGAAGGACACCCCTGGAGCACGCATCCATTAGCATTCTCACCAGACGGAAAAATACTCGCAACTGGTGGCGAATGGGAGATTCAATTATGGGATGCTTATACAGGAAAACATAAACGCACGCTTTCGGGTCATCTGGACAACAATTTCACATTAACGTTTTCACCTGATGGAAAATCACTTATCAGTT
This sequence comes from Candidatus Poribacteria bacterium, assembly GCA_965205065.1. Lineage (GTDB taxonomy): Bacteria > Poribacteria > WGA-4E > WGA-4E > WGA-3G > MSPOR6. The sequence goes on from CBDBFT010000001.1 coordinate 3,803,634, forward strand.
GTGGTGAAACAACACAATTATGGGATGTAGATACAGGAGAGAACATATCAACGTTATCTGAGAAAAGTGGTGCGTTTCCTTTGATGTTTTCACCAGACAGCAAGATACTCTACGGTGATTTTGGTGTTAACATTGAGATATGGGATATTCAGCTTCGTCAACCTATAAAGACATTAAATGGACACAACTCAAATGTTACTTCTATGGCGATATCTCCAATAGACGAAAGAGTTACCAGTGCAAGTTATGATGGAACAATCGTAATATGGCAACCTATACAACGCAAAGAGAAAAGCATGACTGTCAACATGACTGGCAAGATTATACCTCCCTCAGATTCGCAGACTGTTGGAAAACAGGAGAGATTCAGCGTTAATATAGTCGGTGGTGTAGATGTTGCTGGCTATCAACTAACACTTGCTTATGATGAAACGAAACTACGATACATCTCAAGCAGTCATGGTGACTTCTTACCGGGTCGTCCTTTCTTTATGCAACCGATTAAAAAGAAGAACACGGTTACGCTTGCATCAACTGCACTGATAGGAACAGGTAATGGGGACGGTACACTTGCGATAATTACTTTTGAGATTGTAGATGAATCACCTTCGTCCTTAAAGATAACCGATCTGATTCTCTCTGACAAAGAGGGAAAACGCCTGCGACCTACAGTGAGAAATGAGGAGGAAAATTGAAATGAAAATGTTGAGAATTCTAATTATCATTCTGGCATTGACTGTTATATTGATCTTAGAATGCAACGGTCAAGATGCATTTCAAATGTCACTGCCTGAAAATGCAATAGGAAGGATTGGTAGAGGACAGCCAACTGATATTGCGTATTCACCTGATGGTAAACTGCTGGCAGTCGGTAGTTCAATAGGAACATGGCTGTATGATGCAAATACTGGTAAGGAAATTGCGCTGCTGACTGCACATATTGGAAGGGTCAATTCTGTTGCGTTTTCACCCGATAGTAAATCACTTGCAACTGTGAATAATAATTATTTGATTTATCTGTGGGATGTGATAACCAGAGAACACAAAGCGACTTTACCCGGTGGCGCAAGATACATAACGTATTCACCTGATGGCAAAATGCTTGCTGGTAGCAGTGGAACGTATATTACATTGTGGGATATAGAAACTCGACAACAGATTCGCAAGATCCAAGGGAGATCGTATAGCAGAATTCTCTTTTCTCCTGATGGGAAAACACTGGCAAGTTCGGATGTAGATGATAAACTTAGAATATGGGATATAGAAACTGGGAAAAATATACATACGCTCACTATGAATGCTACAGTAGATAAGTCTATCGCATTTTCACCTGATGGTAGATTGATCGCAGGTGGAAGTCCTAAATTCACAATTAGACTATGGGATCCGAAAACCGGAAAACACGTTAATACGCTTAGTGGACATACATATCCGGTTCACGCATTGGTATTTACTCCTGATGGTAAAACGCTTATTAGTGGTAGCGGAGACAAAACAGTTCGTATCTGGGACTTAAGGACGGGAAAAGAAAAAACAACACTCACCGGACATAAATGGGCAGTTGATTCGTTAGCAATTTCTCCAGACAGCTTAACCATTGCAAGTGTCAGTTTTGATGGAACTATTCGGTTCTGGGATTTACAATCAGGGGAACTAAAATCTACTACCAGACAAGCACACCATAGTCATCATGCAACGCTTTCAACAGATGGAAGTATGTTGGCGACCGATAGTAATGAAGATGTCATAATTTGGGATACATTGACAGGCAAACGGAAGTCTCTCCTTACTGGATTTACTGACGGTTTGTTCTCACTCTCTTTTTCACAAGATGCATCAATCATATTCGGCAATAGTAAGACTGAAAGTATGATTTGGGAGACGAAGACAGGAAAATTGATGGAAAAGAAAACCTTTGGCAAGGATGAGATGTTTTCACATATCGTCCCTTATGAAAACAAGAAGACATACTCTCCAGATGGAATGACGCTTGCAATCCGTATAAAGGATGGTAAGATAGAATTATGGGATACGATAACCAGAAAACGTAAACTGAAACTTGAGAAAAATGCTAATCAGGTCCGGGCATTTACATTCTCCTCAGATGGAAGTATGTTGGTAATTGCAACAAATGAGGAATTTGAAATGTGGGATACCGATGCAGGAAAACGCATAGCAACTTATCCTAAACCAGGCATCAGTCCGTCAGTATTAGCTATTTCAAAAGATGGAAAAATGCTTGCTGGAGGAGAGGGAGAAGGGAGGGTAAATTTGTGGAACATCAATACAGGTGCACACATTTCGTCTATGGCACATCATACAGAACAACCTTTAAATGGCATTAGTTCCTTAGCATTTTCTACCGATGGTAAAACACTCGCAAGTGGGAGTCAGGATTATACCGTTCGGTTATGGGACACAGCAACAGGACACCACATGCAAACACTTTCTGGACATCCTCGTAAGATATGGTCATCATCTGGTGGGATTACATGGTTACAGTTTTCTCCTACCGATGATACGCTTTTTAGTAGAAGTGAGGATGGAACAATACATTTATGGGATGCAACACACATCGTTGAGTCAGATGCTACTGTATCTATTTTACCTTCTCCAATCAAATCTCCTGCTATTGGTGAACAATTGACTCTTGAAGTTACAATTGCTGACACAGATAGAATTAATGGTTATGATATTACAGTGGAGTATGATCCCACGACTCTCCGTTATGTATCCAGCAATAAGGGTGATTTTGTGTCAGAAAATGCTTCTTATGAAACGAAGGAAAGCAGACGCATGAAAGTTGTTGATTTCCACGATGTATCATATCCACATTATCTAAATCTTGTATCAAAAGATTGGGATGGAAGGTTGGAAGAAGGGAAGGTTGGAAGAGGGGAAGAAGATAGGGATGGAAGGATGGAAGAAGGGAAGGTTGGAAGAAGGGGAGAAGGGAAGGTTGGAAGAAGGGGAGAAGATTGGGATGGAAGGATGGAAGAAGGGAAGGTTGGAAGAGTGGAAGAAGATAGGGAGGGAAGAATGGAAGATGGGAAAGTTGGAAGAAGGGGAGAAGATTGGGATGGAAGGATGGAAGAAGGGAAGGTTGGAAGAGTGGAAGAAGATAGGGAGGGAAGGATGGAAGATGGGAAAGTTGGAAGGTTGGAAGAAGGGAAGGTTGGAAGAAGGGAAGAAGATAGGGAGGGAAGAATGGAAGATGGGAAGGGGGGAAGAGTGGAAGGTGGGGAGAGTGGAAGGTTGGCAAGCATTACCTATGAAGTGATAGATGCAAAGACCTCAACAATAACTCTGAAAGATGTTCGCCTTGAAAAGAGAGATGGTATGATTGCACGTCCGAGAATCAGAAACGGAAAGATACTTGCACCTGAACAGATAAAAAATACCCCCAATGATGCAACACAATTAAAACTTCCGAAAGGTGCAATTGCACGCTATGGGAAAGGTCGCATTAATGACATTAAGTATTCACCAGACAATTCGCTACTTGCCATCTCAACTACAATCGGAATATGGTTGCACGAGGCAAACAGTGGTCAAGTGCTCGCATTACTTAAAGGACATACAAAAGCAACCTCTGTTTTAGCATTCTCTCCTGACGGTGATCTACTTGCCAGTGGTAGCGATGATGCAACAATCCGTTTATGGGATACAACTACATATCAACCGATTAGAACACTTAAAACGAATGGATTTGTCACAGCAATCGCGTTTTCCCCTAATGGGAATTCACTTGCAACTGGAAGCGGTAAGAGAATTCAAATGTGGAATGTGCGGACCTGGCAGCAAATTTTTACAATCTCACAAGGTAATAGCACGGCCGCTGATTTGGTGTTTTCACCTGATGGAACATCACTTGCAAGTGCAAGTATTGATGATAGTATCAAACTCTGGGATGCAAAAACTGGACAACTCAAGTTTAACTTTGATGAGGAAAGAGACGGTTATATGACAGCTGGCGGATACAGTCCACAAGGACCAAAGGTCGCGTTTTCTCCAGATGGAAAAAGTCTTGCCAGTACAGCAGTGGACCATAATAGATTTGCCAATAGAAAAATAAAGGTATGGGATACACAGACTGGAGAGCTGCAAGCAACGCTTGAACAAGAGCGGCCCGGATTAACGCATCCGTTTACTACCGTACAGTTTTCAAATGATGGAAAAACTGTTATCTGCTGTAAATCTGATGGTACACTACAACACTGGAATCCAAAAACAGATGAAACTGTCAACCCGTTTGGCGAAGCAGAATATGGGAAGTACACGCTTTTGCCGATTTCACCGAAGAATAATACATTCGTCAGACAGACCAAAGATGACAACTTTGAACTGTGGGATGTAGAAACTGGAGATGTGCTAACAACACTTACAGGTTTTGGACATGCAATTCCACCTTTACATGTGTCCGTAGTTGATAAACAAACGGGTGTCTCTAAACTTCAAGACAAACCTACCGATTTATGGAAAATAATCTCACCACAGTTCACGGTACCAATTCGTGGTATAGATGATCGAATCAGAGTTCCTGTGGTTGCCTTTTCACCACACAGTGCAACGCTTGTTGAGAAGAGTTCAGAAACTGTGTCCTTATGGGATACAAATACATCCAAACAACGAGGTACTTTCAAAGTAGAATATGATGATTTTATTGCTCATGTATTTTCTCCTGATGGACGAATACTTGCAGCTGTGACGAGATGGGGACATACAATCCGTTTGTGGAATGTGTTGACAGGTGAACAGGAATTAACCCTTCAGGGACATGCTGAGAGAATTACTTCAATCACATTTTCTCCAGATGGTGCAATGATCGCATCAGCAGAAGTATTGAATGAAAATGAATACGTCATCCGTATCTGGGACGCAAAAACGGGTAATAACTTAAAAACAATCGCTAATATGATGAATTTTGAAAGAGGAGAGCGACTACCTGTAAATGCTGTTGCATTTTCACCAGATGGAGAGACTCTGGCAAGTATTGATGTCAATGGTGAAATTCATTTATGGGATGTGGAAACAGGAAAACACAAAGCAACGTTTACATCGTTTTCGCTGGATATGCCTCGTTGGGCTGAAACATCTACACTGCTTTTCTCACCAGATGGTTTGCAACTTATCAGTTCAGTTCGTGACGCTAATATCTACGTTTGGGATGTCAAAAGCAGAAGACATGCAGACACATTAAAAGGACACCTGAGTTCAGTCGTCTCACTTGCATATTCTGAGGATGGCACAACGTTATTGAGTGGAAGTACAGATGGTACTGCGCTAAAATGGCAGATGCAGACAACCCCGACTACCCGTCTTGCAATCACACCGCTCTCCGTAGAATCTCCTCCAATCGGCAAAAAACTCACATTCAACGTAAAAATAAGTGATGCACAGAACGTAACGGCTTATAAATTCACATGTAAATTCAATTCAGAGGCACTTCGTTATATTCCCTCCACCGAAAGTAGTAGCTTGAATACCACAACACAAGCAGTAGGAAAAAACACGATTCTCATCACAGGTAATGTTCCTGAGGACAGTGTAATTGACGATGGAACAATTGCAACACTTACTTTCGAGATTAAAGAACCTGAAAACGTAACGCTAACGATAACTAACGTACTACTCACTCACAAAGATGGAAAGCAAACACGTCCTGTAGAAACTCATGCCTGGGTCATTAAACCAGAACTTATTCCTGAAGATGCCAACCGAGACTGGCAGGTGGATGCAACAGATTTAGAATACGTTTCGTCCCGACTCGGACAGACAGGTAAAGGGAACAGTGCCGATATTAACGGGGATGGAATCGTTGATATAGCAGATTTAGTCTTGGTGAGAAAGGCACTGTATGGCACCACTGATTAGTCAATTGCACCTATCGGGAAGGAGATAATGACATGGTAATAATAAGGGCACAAATGGTTTCATTGCTGATATATTGTGTATGTATTGCACCTGTTTCTGCTAAAGATACCTCGCTGTGGTCACTGCCAGAAAACGCTACAGCCCGATTCGGTAAAGGACACATCACAGATTTAACCTATTCCCCTGACGGTAAGCTGCTGGCAGTAGGTTCATCAATTGGTACATGGTTATATGATGCCAATACAGGTGAAGAAATAGCACTGCTTGCAGGACATACAAAAACTGAAATTGCCATCTTTCTGAGTAGTGTCACCCATCATGCACGTGATACCTCTGTCGTCTTTTCATCAGATGGAAAAACACTCTTAAGCTGCTGTTGGGATCGGAACATACGTTTGTGGGATGTTGATACGCACAAACACATAGCTACGCGTGCAGCAAATGGCTTCTTCATTCAGTTTTTACCAGATGGGAAGATATTGGATTTTTCAGACAATACCATCCAAATATGGGAAGGTCAAACCCTCATGGAGAAATTCACAGATACCGGTGCAGTTGCGTTCTTTTCCGCAAAAGCCGTTTCGCCAGATGGTATGACACATGTTAGGGAAAATAAAAAAGATCATCAGTTATATCTCTGGGATGTGAAGACTGGAAAATCCGTAGGTAAGCTCTCTGGAAATACAGAATCAGTTAGATCTATAGCGTTTTCACCAGACGGTTCAATTCTTGCTGGTGGTTTTCGTAATACTATACGAATTTGGGACACAAAAACAGGAAAATGGAAAAAGTCGCTCATCGTCCATAAAGGTTCAGTCATGACTCTGACGTTCTCACCCAACGGTGAAATGCTGGCAAGTGGCAATTCAGACAAAAACATACGTTTGTGGGAAACGAAAAAATGGAAGCACAAAGCTACCCTCTCAGGACATAATGACAGTCTTAGGAATTTAGCATTCTCTCCAGACGGAAAAACGCTTGCAAGCGGAAGTTACGATGGAACGATTCGGCTCTGGAACACACAAACAGGTAAAGAAAAAACTAAAATCATACACAACCAACTCCCATTTTATGTGATACTATCTTCTGATGGAAAAACGCTTGTTAATTCTGAATTTGGAGAGATATTCTTGTGGGACATTGACACAGCAAAACTCAGTTACCTTATCAATAGCAATTTGGAAAGAATGTATATTGGGAGACCTTACGGAATTGATATCTCAGGAGATGGCACAACACTCTCTCAGTTTGGACGAAGAGGAAAGGATAAACAACATCTTTTTTGGAATTTGAAGACAGGTGACCAACGTGAACCATTTAAAGGACGGTTTGAAGACATCATACCAGGCACAGTTACAAAATTGATCTCTCCAGATGGTAAACGCATGGTTACAGGTAAATCAGATGGTAGGATTCAATTCTGGAACACATACACCGGAGCATTGGAAGTAACCCTCACGAAGAACAAGGAATGGATTCGCAGTATGGCATATTCTCAAGACGGTAAGCTTTTTGCCGCAGGAGATGGGAATCAAACTATCCACCTCTGGGATGCTGTTACCGCAGAACACAAAGCAACGTTTAAAACAAGTTATCAAGCAGTAGAAGCCTTGGCATTCTCACCAGATTCCGCTATGCTTGCTTGTGCAACGCATAAAGAGATTTACTTATGGAATTTAGAAACAGATGAAAGCATGCCTACATTCGGACATGAATACATTACGTCGTTAGCTTTTTCTCCTGATGGCAATATTCTCGCCAGCGGCAGCAGTGATACAACAATTCGGTTGTGGAATTCAAAAAGTGGACATCTTATGGATACGCTCATCGGACATACAGGTCCCATAACTTCGTTAGCGTTCCGCGCACAGAACAAGAAGCAACATGACGGGTATACAACTTTAGTGAGTTTGAGTAAAGATGCTACAGTTCTCTTATGGAAAATAAAACCAATTATTGAGACAGAGGCAGTCGTTAGAATTTCTCCACATCTTGCAGAATCTCCTAATATTGGACAACAATTAACACTTAGCATTGATATCAACAAAGCAAAGAGTATCACCGGTTATGAGGTAGTATTGGATTTTGATACGACAGCATTACGTTATGTCTCTGGCAAGAAAGGTTCATTTCTACCTGAGAACGCAACGTTTAAAGTGAGCGATATATATCCAAATCGTGTGAAACTTGAATCGACAAGTCGTAAAGGATCAAACAGTGCTGAAGGTGTCCTTGCAAATGTAACGTTTGAAGTCTTAGATAGAAAAGACAGCACGGTCAGTCTACCAAAAGTTCTACTTGATAAGGAGAATAGGAGTCATGCTCGACCTACTGTTAGGGATGCTTCTGTGCTCAGTAGCCTTGGAAAAATAAACGTTCCCATAGATGCTACACATGTAAAATTACCGAAAGGTGCAATTGGTCGTATCGGCAAAGGAACTATTAATGATATCAAGATTTCACCAGATAATTCACGCATTGCTGTTGCAAGCTCACTCGGGATCTGGTTGTATGATGTCTTCACAGGTAATGAAATCGGATTGTTGACAGATCACATGGCATCAGTAAACTTAATAGCGTTCTCTCCTACTGGTAAACAAATTGTAGCTTGCAGCTATGATGGCACTCTCCGGATTTGGAATTCGTTTACCTATCAATTACAGAAGATGCTAAAGTATGAATATGGACCAGTGGCTTTTTCACCTGATGGTGGAACCTTTGCCTGTGGAAAAAAGTTGTTTGAACTGCACACCGGACTGCTCAAGACTGAGCTTATATTGAAAAATTCTTCAAGTGTAGAAGCTGTTGCATTCTCTCCAGATGGAAAGACCCTTGCAACTGTAAATCAACACAACAGAATACGCTTATGGGATATACACACGGGAATGGAAAAAATGGTGATCCATGAAGACGAAATTAACTATGCTCGTGGACCCAGATTGTCATTTTCGCCAGATGGAAATTCAGTGGGTGCATCTCTGTTAGATCAAAACGGGAGGCATAACAAAATATATTCATGGGATACACATACTGGAGAATTACAAAAGGTTATTGGTGATGTTAGTAACGATTATGTTTGTCTCGCCCTGACGTTCTCGTCAGAAGGAAAACTGTTCACTGTTAGTAGACATTGGCATAATCGCGATCTGCACATTCGCGATTTTCGCATTGATGAGGACTTTGTCGTCTATAAGGGACATATAGGATTCATCAAACTTGCAACTGTTTCAGATGATAATACCGTAATGGCAAGTGCATCTAAGGATGGGACAATCCTTCTGTGGGAGATAGGATCTGGTAAACTGCTAAATACAATCAAAGGTCATACAAATGCGGTTACTGCTATAGCATTATGCAATGAAACAGAAACGCTTGTTACCGCACATTTTGAACAACCGTTACAACGCTGGGATCTATCCACATTTCAACATAAAGACACACTGCAAGTTGAAAAAGATTACTTATTCCCTGCTGGAATTACCTTTTCCCCCGACAAATCAATACTTATTGGGGGTGATGATAGGTATATTTGGCTATGGGACACGAAAACTCAAAAACGGAAACTGATTCAATTGCAAGAACGCAGTTCCTTTGAAACTATAGTATTTTCTCCAGATGGACATACTCTAATGTTTGCTTCACGCTATGGTCATACTTTTCCTTTCTTGGATGGGGAGACTGGAGAACGTAAACTAATGCTAAATGGATATGTTAAGAATATTACCGCACTTGCGTTTTCCCCAAACGGAGCAAGAATTGCGACTGTGGAGACTTTGTCTGAACATGAAAATGGCATCCGCTTGTGGGATGCGAAAACCGGTCAAAACCTTGCCACAAATGCAAATGTAATTCATCCAACAAGTGGACAAAGACCACTTATAAGAGATGCCGCTTTTTCACCAGATGGAAAAACCCTCGCAAGTATTGATGCAAGATGTGAGATACAATTCTGGGATGGCGAAACAGGGAAACATAAGAATACTATTTCAACGGATTGTGAAAACTGGGTTGAGCCTCCTATTCCTCTTGTCTTTTCACCGGATGGCACGACGTTGGCAAGTGTCGTTGACTATAGGAAAATTTACATCTGGGATGTAAAGTCTCACAGTCTTCGGGACACCCTTATAGGACACACGCAATCTGTCGTATCTCTTGCTTATTCAGAGGATGGCACAACGCTTGTGAGTGGCAGTAGAGATGGCACGGTGCTGATATGGAAAATGCAAACCGTACCAACAACACGTTTTAGAATCGAACCACTATCCGTAGAATCTCCTCCTATAGGCAGAAAACTTACATTTAATGTAGAAATGGTTGATGCGGAAAATGTTATCGCCTATAAATTCACATGTAAGTATGATTCAGATGCACTCCGCTATATTCCCCCTACCGAAAGTAGTAACTTGAATACCACAACCCAATTAGTAGGAAAAAACACGATTCTCGTCACAGGGAATGCTTCTGAGGACAGTGTAATTGACGATGGAACAATTGGAACACTTACTTTCGAGATTAAAGAACCTGAAAACGTAACGCTAACGATAACTAACGTACTACTCACTCACAAAGATGGAAAGCAAACACGTCCTGTAGAAACTCATGCATGGGTCATTAAACCAGAACTTATCCTTGAAGATGCTAACCGAGACTGGCAGGTAGATGCTGCCGATTTAGAATACGTATCGTCCCGACTTGGACAGACAGGTAAAGGGAATAGTGCCGACATAAACGAGGATGGTATCGTTGATATAGCAGATTTAGTCTTGGTGAGAAAGGCACTCTACGGAAGTATAACAGAACCTAACAAAGACTGAGTTGATCCACAACCATTAAATTCTTGGGATACTTCTATTTGGTAAGAATGTTCAAAATACTTTATTCTGTTTCGCGATTGAAAATAACATCACCTTTAACGAAACGCAGAGCGGACAACGCAAATCGATTTACTTACGGAACTCCGCCAAGTTCCTCAGCAGATTGGGCGTGGGCGCAGCACATGCTCACCTCCCTAAAAGATAACGGGCGCGCCACGATTGTCCTGGATACTGGTGCTGTCTCCCGCGGTTCCGGTAGCAAACACACCGATCGAGAGCGCGATATTCGCAAAAAATTCGTTGAGGAAGACCTAATTGAAGGTATAGTCCTGCTACCCGAAAATCTATTTTACAACACAACTGCCCCGGGCATTATATTGTTACTGAACTGTAACAAACCCGCTGAACGCAAAGCACAATTCCTACTTATCAACCTCTCACAGCATTTTGAGAAGGGAAAACCGAAAAACATCCTATTCAGTATGATATTCCGTATCTTGGCATACACGAAGTCGTTGAAAACTATGTACATAACGACAATCCTGCTCTCTTTTCATGTAAAGACTCAGCGTGTTGATGATATTTTACTATGGTGTTTTGGTTCTCCACGGAACAGAAAATTACCCTCAATTGAAAGATTGGCAATGTTTTGAATTATGTCAAAAATCTCATTTGGAAAAGTATCTTGCTGAGGCATTCCTTGTTTTAATCCTTTTCGTGAAATTATAACTAATCAAATTTTTGAAGCCATTATCGAACACCATTCCTTAAATCCGGCAGCAGACAATCCAATTTTTGTGTCATATTTATCACCTAATTCTGGTATTGCCAACATTGTAACATACATACCCAAGTTTTCTATATAAAAACGGAAAGTCTCATGAGTCAAAACTGGTAACTTATCCCAAAATGTATCCTCAAATAGACTTTTGATAGGAGATGGATATTTTGGTGAATCTTCTGAATACATACCAATCAATGACACTATCCTTTTATTAGGATCATTCATTTTATAATACGCTATCTCAAGATCACTATTAGTATCTTGCCAGTCTGATCGAAACGCAAATGCAGTGCAATTTGGAATCGGATCTCTAAATACCCCTATCTTCTCAATTGCTATATCTTTCCCAACAGAATCTGGATACCCATTATGCTCCTTATCAATAACCGGGGACGTAAACAGAGTTTTCAAACGATCAGGCACTTCATCATGAAGATCATGCGGCATTGCTTCATCTGATACTAATAATATCGTTTTTAACACCTTTTTATTAGCCATAGGTTCCACTCCTTCTAATATCTTTTACAAGATAAGTTCTTTGTTCCGTTCTCTGTAGTAGTTATTAGATATTTTAATACTGCCTGCAGACTTTCCAACTAAGTACTCAATAGTATAATTATACAAAATGCCAGGACAATCAAACCAACGCTTCATGTGAAAGTGTGAATATATTATAGCACAAACACATATATGTTTCAACACGGTACGATCCTGCGGGTGTGTAAAGTTTTTGTCACTATAGGCATCAATTTAGTGATTAACGTTAGTGCGTTTGATGCACCTTTCGCCCCTCTGGGGCTTGCTATTGGTTGGATCAAAATGTACTATATACCTTTCGCCTCTCTGAGGCTTTGGCAAATCACATATCAGCACCTGCCAAATGCCAAACGCGCATTCATAACGTTGGTTTCGGTGCGGAAGGTGTATAGAGAACACGTATCCCCGAAAACGCAAGCACCGGCGGTGCGAAAGGTATGAAGATAGAACCGGTTTTATATATAACCCGACAAGAAGCGGGAATATCCTTAAATTGACGCTTATGGTGATTGGATAAAGATAGCACAATCAAGGATGAATGTGCTACAGCAATATCAATAAGTATGGCGGTGGAGAGGGAAAATGGAAGATGAATGGGGTTGGATAAAGATAGCACAATCAAGGATGAATGTGCTACAGCAATATCAATAAGTGTGGCGGTGGAGAGGGGAAATGGAAGATGAATGAGGTTGTAGAAAGATAGCACAATCAAGGATGAATGTGCTACAGCAATATCAATAAGTGTGGCGGTGGAGAGGGGAAATGGAAGATGAATGGGGTTGTAGAAAGAAGCACAATCAAGGATGAATGTGCTACAACAATATCAATAAGTATGGCGGTGGAGAGGGAAAATGGAAAATGAATGGGATTGGAGAAAGATAGCACAATCAAGGATGAATGTGCTACAGCAATATCAATAAGTATGGTGGTGGAGAGGGGAAATGGAAGATGAATGGGGTTGGAGAAAGAAGCACAATCAAGGATGAATGTGCTACAACAATATCAATAAGTATGGCGGTGGAGAGGGAAAATGGAAAATGAATGGGGTTGGAGAAAGATAGCACAATCAAGGATGAATGTGCTACAGCAATATCAATAAGTATGGCGGTGGAGAGTAGGGTAATGTAGGATGAATGGGGTTGGAGAAAGATAGCACAATCAAGGATGAATGTGCTACAGCAATATCAATAAGTATGGTGGTGGAGAGTAGGGTAATGTAGGATGAATGTGTTTGTAGAAAGAAGCACAATCAAGGATGAATGTGCTACAGTCATGGTCTTGGGAAATGCTAAATTGACGTATATGATATGTAAAATTATTGTCACTTTTTTTGTCAGAATCTTTACACGTCCGTTTATGTACATAGCACTCCGCTGGAGTGCGACCCGTTGACAATCCTTTTTCTATAGACATATTGCTCTGCTGGAGCAAGGGATTAGCGATCCTTTTTCTTAAGTGACAAAAACTTTACACACCCCATTAAATGGGTGTGTAAAGTTTTTGTCACTTTATTTGTCTGAATCGCGGATTACGCGGAGGGCACGCCAGTTACATAGATGGGCGCGGAAGGGTTTCTGGATCATTATATGACTTTGATCGTTTACAAAAGATGCACAATCTAACAGAATGATGCTCAAAGATGCACAATCTAACAGAATGATGCTCAAAGATGCACAATCTAACAGAATGATGCTCAAAGATGCACAATCTAACAGAATGATGCTCAAAGATGCACAATCTAACAGAATGATGCTCAAAGATGCACAATCTAACAGAATGATGCTCAAAGATGCACAATCTAACAGAATGATGCTCAAAGATGCACAATCTAACAGAATGATGCTCAAAGATGCACAATCTAACAGAATGATGCTCAAAGATGCACAATCTAACAGAATGATGCTCAAAGATGCACAATCTAACAGAATGTGCTACAAAAGAGGCACAATCTAACAAAATGTGCTACAAAAGAGGCACAATCTAACAGAATGCCTATTATTGGTGAAGGTTTTGAAGGTTTAGTGACAAAAACTTTACACACCCTATGATTTCTTTTGTGGATAATAGATTCGAAACATGATATACTATATTGGAATACTACCGAAACAATTAGAACCCTGAAATCAATAACACAATTATACTATAGGAAAAACGTGAACACATACCAGAAAGAACTCAAGCCGAATCCTGGCATTGAAACAATGGTTGCCTATCAAGGCGGTAAACCCATTGAAGAAGTTAAACGCGAACTCGGTATCTCTGATATTATTAAATTAGCATCAAATGAGAACCCTCTCGGTCCATCACCCTTAGCAATTCGTGCCATAGAAGAAAGTTCTAAACAGGTAAATCTTTATCCAGACGGTAATGCATACTATCTGAAAGCAGATTTAGCGAAACACCTTGGTGTAAATGAAGATTATCTGATTCTAACAAACGGGTCAAATGAGGTACTTACCCTTGTCGGAGAAACATATCTTGGACCCGGTGATGAGGTAATATATTCAGAAGGGGCATTTGTTGTTTACGAACATGTGGCTCAGGTGTCAGGAGCAACATCCGTGGTTGTTCCGATGCAGAATGATACACACCATTTACCATCAATAGCAGCCGCAATTACGGATAAGACTAAAGTTATATTTATAGCAAATCCGAACAATCCAACCGGTACAATGGTTACAGCAACTGATACAGCACACTTTATGGCACAGGTGCCTGAAGATGTGTTAGTTGTCTTTGACGAGGCGTATTATGAATATGTCACGCGCTCAGACTATCCACAAACCCTACCTTATGTAATGGAGGAACGCAATTTTATTATTACGAGGACGTTCTCAAAAATATACGGACTTGCTGGGGCGCGAGTCGGATACGGTATAGCCAAACCCTCTCTAATCGCAACGATGAATCCTGTCCGTCAACCCTTTAACTGCAACTTGATCGGACAAGCAGCTGCGCTGGCAGCTTTACAGGATACAGATTATGTTGAGAAAAGTCGCGAATTAAACGCTGCTGGCAAGTCGTTTCTATACTCGGAATTTGATAGATTAGGTCTCCGTTATATCAGAACTGAAGGTAATTTTATCATGGTGTTCGTCAATCAATCGGGGAAAGATTTCTCGAAGGCCATGATGGAAATGGGAGTTATTGTTAGAGCAATGGAAAGTTATGGCTACAAAGATGCAATCCGAGTAACAATCGGTAGGCAGCAAGAAAATGAACGCTTCATTCAAGTTCTCACGAAGGTTATAGGTTCCAATTCACAACTGAACACTAACAACTGAATACTGAATACTAATTACAAAAAATATGAAAGAACTAATTCAGATTGACAATAGAAAACAGACGCGAAAGATACAGGTTGGCAATGTTCCAATTGGTGGTAGTCATCCGATTTCAATTCAGACCATGACGACAACGTTGACGCACGATGTTGATGCCACGTTATCACAGGTAGAAAGATGTGCCGATGCGGGTGCTGATATTGTCCGTGTCGCCGTACCAGAAGAAAAAGATGCGAAAGCACTCAACGTATTAGTCAAACGTTCACCCGTGCCGATTGTATCTGATATTCACTTTAACTATAAGTTCGCGCTTGCTGCTGTAGACGCAGGTGTCGCAAAGGTACGGATCAATCCGGGAAACATCGGGAACGAAAAGCGCATTGCAGAGGTATTATCAGCTGCAAAATCTGCGAATATTCCTATTCGTATCGGCGTTAACGAAGGATCGCTTGAAAAAGATCTATTGGAGAAATATCCATACCCAACAGCATCCGCATTAGTTGAGAGCGCAATGCGACATGTGAAAATCTGTGAAGATCACGATTTCACAGATATTGCTATCTCTGTCAAATCCAGCGACCCACTGCGGATGATAGAAGCAAACCGCATGCTATCCACGAAAGTTAACTATCCATTGCATCTTGGCGTGACAGAAGCAGGAACACCCCGGCGCGCACATGTGAAGTCAACACTCGGTATCGGCACGCTCTTATTGGAAGGTATCGGGGATACGATTCGTATCTCTATAACAGGTGATCCTGTTGAAGAGGTATTGACAGCGAAAGAACTTCTACGCGCACTCGGCATGGCAGACAATATACTGGACGTTATTTCATGCCCGTTCTGTGGACGCGGTGACCCGGAAGCGGGATATGAAGACATCGTTACCGTTGCAGAGGAACTTCTTGAGAAAAACGGTATCAATATGCCAATCGCGGTCATGGGATGTGAAGTCAACGGTCCTGGTGAAACACGTAATGCAAAACTTGGAATACATTTAGGTGGAAAAGAACTGGCTGTATTAAAAGTTAATGGAGAACGGGTTCGCACATTCCGAGGTAAAGATGAGGTGAATCCACAGTTCTTAGCGAATGTCCTGTTAGAAGCAGCGCAAGAACTGCAAGCATCTGAGAAAACACTAAAAGGAGTATAAGAGGCATGAAGATTGTATCTCTTCTCACATCAATATTCGTAATAGGTATACTGTTGATTATGACAACAGGTTTTGAAGATGACAAAACTGCGGTTGAAGAGGTCAAAAAGCCAGAAGCACCCGAAGGTATGGTGTTGATTCCTGCGGGTGAGTTTATAATGGGAAGTCATAATTTCAAAGACGAGGAAAAACCTGAACACAAAGTCTACGTGGACGCGTTTTATATGGATATACACGAGGTGACAGTCGGTGAATATAAAAAGTTTGTCGATGCGACAGGATATCCCCCGTTACGGTCTGTGATTGCTACCTATTCTCCTACTGATAACCATCCTGCTGTCTGTCTAAGTTGGCATGATGCGATGGCGTATGCCAAATGGGCTGGTAAGCGACTACCGACAGAAGCTGAATGGGAAAGAGCCGCACGCGGTGGATTGAAAGGTAAGATGTATCCATGGGGGAACGCTGTTCCAGATGGATCACAATGTAATTTTTCTGATAGAAACTCTAACGAACGTAATGCAAACAGAAATGCAGACGATGGTTTCAAATGGAATGCACCAGTCGGAAGTTACCAACCGAATCCTTACGGTCTCCACGATATGGCAGGGAATGTGTGGGAATGGTGTCTTGATGCACATGATCCTACATTCTATTCAAAATCACCGTACAAAAACCCTGTCTTAGGTGCAACCGCCGTTGACTGGTTTGAAAATAATCTTATTTTACCGAGTAAAGAGGCTATGGCAAACACAAACAACATTGAATGGATCATTGAAAACGCGGAAACTATTAAATCAAATCGTGTGTTGCGTGGCGGTTCACGCGCATGTACTGCAATAGTCGTACGTGTATCCCTCCGAAATAGTGAAGTTGCAGAGACAAGGTATTACAACGATTTTGGGGTACGTTGTGTGAAGGATGTCGAGCCTTAGGTTGTGAAGAACCCTACTTTTTAACTACACAAGACGAATGCGTTATTTACGATGCGTTATTTACAAAGGGCAACCCGATCCATTCTTGGACAAACTGTACTCATCGCGCTATTTTTCTTTTTCTATCATATAATACTGAAACAGATCATGCGCGAAACTGGGCTGGACCTCGGTGCAATCAACTATGCACGTCACTTCGTTCCACTCTATGCCTCTCCTGAACTTAGTCTCAGTCTCTGGTTGCTTCCAGCTCTAATTGTATGTATTGGATTCCTATTCATAAGCTACAAATATTTACGACCCCACAACATCACCCCGCGCACACTAATCACAATTGCACTTGTATGTTTCATCGCTATAAACATTAGCGTCGCACTGATTGATGGATATCATGAAATACAGACAGATGCAGGTACAGAACAGATTCTAAAACTCTTTGAACCCTATACCCGTTCAGGTCAAGAATACTATGCTGATGTGCCATTTATTGATGAAATGGGTTTAAGCGTATTCCTAAGAGAGTTTAGTAATCCCGAATTCTTTGATCAACTTTCTGGTCACACCCGAACACATCCACCAGGGGGAGTTGTTTTATTATGGTTTGTAAGTAAGATATTCGGTTATACGCTCGTGTCTACATCGTTGGTGTCAATACTCTTTACGGCACTCACGGTAATTCCAATATACCGACTTGCAGAACGTCTTTACGATCAGAAAGTAGCACTTTACGCGCTGCTGCTGTTTCTCATTACCCCGAACTTCGTGATGTTCACAACGACATCCATGGATGGTCCCTTTAGTGTATTTCCGATCCTCAGTCTGTTTCTGTTCTACGAAGCAAGAGAACGAGAAACCGGACCTGACATGCCATTGGATATATTCAGACCTTATAGCCTGCTAACCGGAATTAGCCTTGCACTCGGCATGTTCATGACGTATTCCACTGTAGTAATAGGCATCTTTTTATGCGTAATCCCTTTATTAGAACGGAAGCGATTCGTGCAATACCTGAAGATGTTGGCGTTTGCTGCGACAGGATTTATCGGATTCTATTTTATACTGTCTGTATTGACAGACTTCCAACCGTTTGAGGCACTTTGGTTAGCCATAAAAAAGGATGAAAGTGGGATGGGAACAGGTTATGAAAGCATCAACCGATATTTACATCTGAGTTTCGCAAATCTGTTTGCTTTCCTAATTGGTGTGGGAATTCCTATAACGACAGTATGGTTACGGCAAATGGTTAAGTCTGTCAAGGATTGGAAACAGAGATCAGTTTTGACAGAAAATGAAAACAGTGAGGAACGCATACCAGGGATAGTGTATACTGAAAAAACAGATACATTCAACATCGGATTCCTGATGACACTTATCTTATTTACATTCTCAACGTTGTTTACAATGGAAGTAGAAAGGATTTGGATATTCATGGTACCTTTCTTTGTTATACCCGTAGCGAAATACCTTACAGAACGTCCACGTTCGGATTTTTTCTGGGTTTCTGGTATGTTAGTTTTTCAGATGATTCTTATGGAAGTACTGCTAAATACATATTGGTAAAATCTGATGATAACTATACACTGTCAACTCTTAATAGTAGTAGGCACTCTCCGAGTGCCGTCTCTTATGAAAAAGGGTAACAAAATATTTACACACCCGTGCGATTAGGTAATCCACCGACCAGCCTGGAAACACTTCCTCTAAAAGATAACCTCAATAAAGAGAGAAACAAGTCCTAAGACGACACAGTAATATGTAAATAGCGAAAATTGTCCACGGTTTAGCACAACCAGAAGTAAACGCAAAGCGATATATCCGACGACGAATGCCGTAACCATACCTGCACCTAAAATATATAACGGCATTGAGGTGTCTGCTATATCCGATATCTTTAACGCGACAGCACCCAGTATGGCGGGAATTGACAAAAGGAAGGAATACTCAGCAGCAAGTTTAGCAGGAATTCCTAATAAGAGTGCTATGGAAATAGTTGATCCGGATCGGGAGATACCGGGTGTAATTGCACAACCTTGCGCTATACCGATCAGAGGCGCATGCCACACCTTTACATTGTGGGTTGATGTTTCTGAGTTCTCAGTACTGCCAATCCAGATGAAAGTCCAGATTCTCGGCAGCTGAAGTATTATTCCTGTAAGTATTAACATCAAACTCACGAAAAGTATATCCCCAAAAAAGGATTCCAATTCTGTTTTAAACAGAACAGCGATAATACCTGTAGGAATAGAACCCAATAAGATCAGCAAGACAAATCTAAAGTCATTAGAGGAATTAAAGGTTGTAATGGGTTGACGATAAAATTCAGTGTTTGTGAGTGTAGATATACACCCAATCGTTAATCTTGCTATCGCTCCACGATACACAACAATGACTGCAGCTAATGTACCTACATGTAACATCACATCGAAAAAAACTAAAGGTTCTTTAAGACCAAGGAAGTGTTGCGCTAAGGCGAGATGTCCTGAACTACTAACAGGTAGAAATTCGGTTAGTCCTTGTAAAATACCAAGGATTATTGCTTCAAGAAGTGTCATAGATTATATTATAACAATCAATACACATACTTGCAAGTATAAAATTCTTAGGGTGTGTAAAGTTTTTGCACAAGTTTCAATTAGGTATTACTTGCGATGTTCTAAAAAAAATGGTATCCTTTCCAAAGGTATTTTCGTACAACTTATAGATTACATGAAAAAGAGAAACTTCACAACACCTACAATTACAGCCGTGCCGACAACAGATAAAATAGACATTATCATATTAAGTTTTGTTTTGTTTGTGTTTACATCGATTCTAATGGCACTATGTACTTCACGATGCTCTTTTAGTTCTGTCTTTATATCTTCAAATTCTCTTCTGTTATGTTCAAATTGCTTGTCTATAAGTTCCAATCGATAGGTTATCTGTTCAAATTGCTTGTCTATAAGTTCAAATCGGGTATCTATAAGTTCAAATCTACTCTCTATATGTTCAAACCGACTCTCTATAAGTTCAAATCGACTATCAATCTGTTCAAATCGACTATCTATATGAGCAAACTTTTCTTCAAGGTATTCTCTCAAATCAAATTCTATTTGCATTGGGTTTCACTCGCTCTGTTTTAATGTATTATATTATACCATTTCAATTAATTTTTCTCTCATTAACAGCTGTTTAGAAATGAAACGGGGAACGGCACAATCTAACAGAATGTGCTACAAAAAGAGACATTTTCTATTAGAAATGGTATTATACACTTATTACGTTAATTATACACTAATTGTAAAAAATATACCATAAAAATGTTGAAAGTGGGTGCGTAAAGTTTTTGTCACTATAGGCGTTAATTTAGTGAATAACGTTAGTGCGTTTGATACACCTTTCGCCCCTCTGGGGCTTGCTATTGGTTGGATCAAAATGTACTATATACCTTTCGCCTCTCTGAGGCTTTGGCAAATCACATATCAGCACCTGCCAAATGCCCAAACGCGCATTCATAACGTTGGTTTCGGTGCGGAAGGTGTATAGAGAACACGTATCCCCGAAAACGCAAGCACCGGCGGTGCGAAAGGTATGGTGATAGAATCGGCTTTATATAGCCCGCCAAGAAAAGGAAATATCCTTAAATTGACGCTTATGGTGATTGGAGAAAGACAGCACAATCAAGGATGAATGTGCTACAGCAATATCAAGTTGCTTGCTGGGCAGAGAAGGGTAATGTAGGATGAATGTGTTAGGAGAAAGATAGCACAATCAAGGATGAATGTGCTACAGCAATATCAAGTTGCTTGCTGGGCAGAGAAGGGTAATGTAGGATGAATGTGTTAGGAGAAAGATAGCACAATCAAGGATGAATGTGCTACAGCAATATCAAGTTGCTTGCTGGGCAGAGAAGGGTAATGTAGGATGAATGTGTTAGGAGAAAGATAGCACAATCAAGGATGAATGTGCTACAGTAATATCAATAAGTATGGTGGTGGAGAGGGGAAATGGAAGATGAATGGGGTAGGAGAAAGATAGCACAATCAAGGATGAATGTGCTACAGTCATGGTCTTGGGAATCGCTAAATTGACGTCTATGATATGTAAAATTATTGTCACCTTTTTTGTCAGAATCTTTACACGTCCGTTTATGTACATAGCACTCCGCTGGAGTGCAGCCCGTTCATAATCCTTTTTCTATAGATATATTGCTCCGCTGGAGCAAGGGTCAGCGATTCTTTTTCTTAAGTGACAAAAAGTTTACACACCTGTTGAAAGTTAATGGGAGATTGAAAAGAAATCGTTGATTTAAAATATCAATCTAAAGTACAGATGCACAGCACGATGATGGTTTTTCCTCTAACACTAAATATAATCTTACAACATGTGAGGTGTATACACGGAGAAAAACACGTTCACACATTAATGCCTAACGGTAAGATACATACATATCAATACCGAACTTTTTGTGAACGGGTTGGAAAATTGGCAAAGGCAATCATCAATTCAGGAATAGAACATGGTGATAGCGTTGCGACTTTTGCTTCTAACACCTATCAACATCTTGAACTCTTATATGCTATACCTATTACGGAAGGCGTGATACATCCGATAAATGTACGGCTTACATCGAAACAACAAGCCGATATTATCCAGCAGGCAGATGACAAACTTTTCTTCGTTGACGGTGTATATTCGGATAAATTCTCTGTACTGCAGAAGGACATTAAATCAGCGATGTCTATCCACTTCAACATTGACATACCTGATACTAATATACAATCTGCGATTAAATATGAAGCGTGTATCGCTGAAAATCACAATGAATATAATCCAGATATTCAGGACGAGAATGCAGCATTGGCACTCTGTTACACAAGCGGAACAACTGGTGAACCTAAAGGTATACTTTACAGCCATCGCTCAGTACTTTTACATACATTAGCAGTAAATCAGGCAGGCGTTTTCGGTATCACTGAATCAGATGTTGTTCTGCCGCTTGTGCCAATCTATCACACATTAGCATGGGGAATACCTTATGCAGCAATGTTTGTCGGTGCTGATATTGTGCTACACGGAACAGAATTAGACGGTGTCGTAGACTTAATCTCTGAAACAGGTGTTACTATCTCTGCTGGTGTACCGACAATTTGGCGGAAACTACTACCAGAACTACTGAAAAGAAAACAGGATGTTGCGTCATTACAACGGATAATAGTTGGTGGAGAAGCGATGCCTGCTCAACTTATTGATGCTTATGAAAAGGATCTCGGTGTAGAAGTTAGACATGCATGGGGGATGACAGAGATGTCACCAACAGGTACATTTTCAACACTTCACAGAAAACACATCCACTTATCAGATAAGGAGAAAATCAAAATCAAATCAATGCAGGGAAGACCTATTCCAGGTGTTCAAATCCGACTTGCATCTGAAGATGAAGATGATCTACCTTGGGATGGAGAAACTATTGGCGAAGTACAGGTCAGAGGTGCTTGGGTAACGGGTGCGTATTATGGGTCTGTATCTTCAGAAGAACACTTTACTAAGGATGGGTGGTTTCGAACGGGTGATCTTGCAACAATTAACCACGAAGGTTATATGCAAATTGTTGACCGCGCAAAAGCAATCATTAAAAGCGGAGGCGAATCGATCTCTACCGCAGCATTAGAAGCAGTTCTCATACAACATCCAATGGTAGAAGATGCAGCAGTAGTCGGTATACCTGATGAACAGTGGGGTGAAAGACCAATAGCAGCAGTTGTAGTGTCAGATAATGTACTGGCAGATGATGTACTGGCAGAGGATACTAACGCAGATATACCAAAGCTACTATCAGAGCATCTTGCCGATGCATTTCCAAAATTCTGGATACCCGACCTGATCATCGTTATAGATGAGATTCCAAAGAACAGTGTTGGAAAAACTGATAAAGCTGCTATAATGAAGTATATTACAAATTGAATTGGTTGATTTCTATCCTAAAGGAGATACTATGACCGATACAAATCATAAGTTAAGTCAAGAAGAGATTGATCACTTTAGACATCAAGGATTTCTTGGTCCATATACACTCTGCAGTTCTGATGAAATGATAAAGATGCAACCCGATATTGAGAAAATCCTTGAAACCGATGCCCCTGACCACAAGAATAGAGTGCACAATCGTCATCTGGATTATCCACTGATCCACGACCTTGCCACACATCCATCAATTGTTAAGCGAATGGCAGCCCTATATGGACCTGATCTGCTGTTATGGCGAACCAATTTTTTTGTCAAGGAACCTGGCGCGAAGGAGATTCCGTGGCATCAAGACTTCAACTATTGGCCCCTTGAACCACCCATCATCATTTCAGCTTGGATAGCCGTAGATTCGGCAACACTTGAGAACAGTTGCCTACAGATTGTGCCTGGTTCACACCGTAAAGTGATACCTCATGTGAAAGCGACTTCAGATATGGCATTCGGACTAATGGGTGATCTGGAATACGTCAATACCTCAAATCATGTCAATCTCGAAATGCAACCCGGTGAGTTCGTACTGTTTAATGAACGCACACTACATCACTCCGAAGCGAACCGATCCGACAAAAGACGTATCGGTTTGGCTGTGCGTGTCATAATACCTATCGTAAAGCTTTTCAATTGGGATTCACCAAATCACGAACTAATTGTCATACACGGAAAAGACACAGTGCAATATAATAAAAGGAGTTAGAATGAACCGACAAATCACAATGGCAGCCCGACCGGTCGGGTATCCAAAAGAAACTGATTTCAAACTCGTTCAGACAGCCATTCCTAAACCAGAAGATGGACATGTGCTACTAAAGACGTTATATCTTTCTGTTGACCCGTATATGAGAGGTCGCATGAACGCTTCACGTTCTTATGCAGCAAACGTTGAACACAATGAAGTAATGGTTGGTGGGGTGATCGCTGAAGTAATTGAGTCAAAACACTCACATTTTCAGGTAGGGGATATAGTCAATGCTAATACTGGATGGCAGGAGTATGCAGTCTCTGGTACGGATGGATTGCGGAAAATCGACCCATCAATTGCCCCGATATCAACGGGGATAGGTATTCTGGGGATGCCAGGATTGACAGCATATTTTGGTCTACTTGAAGTCGGCAAACTTCAAGATGGCGAAACCGTTTTTGTGTCCGGCGCAGCTGGAGCTGTTGGCTCTGCTGTAGGACAAATTGCAAAAATCAAAGGGTGTCGTGTAGTAGGTTCTGCTGGAACAGATGAGAAAATTGGTTACATTATTGATGAACTCGGTTTTGATGCTGGATTCAACTACAAGAATGTCACAGACTATCAAGCAAAGTTAGCAGAATTGTGTCCTGACGGTATTGATGTCTATTTTGACAATGTCGGTGGACGGATAACCGATGCTGTCTTTCCAAATCTAAGAGTTAAAGGACGCGTGGTTATCTGTGGACAGATTTCACAGTATAACTTAGAGAACCCAGAAACCGGACATCGATTCCTTTGGCATCTTATTACACAACGCGCACGAATAGAGGGTTTCCTCGTTTTTGAATTTGCAGACAGATATGCTGATGCTCTTCTCCAGATGGCAGAATGGATCAAACAGGGAAAACTGAAATACCGAGAGACTATCGCTGAAGGCGGGATTGAGAAAGCCCCCGCAGCATTTATAAGTATGCTAAAAGGTGGAAATATCGGAAAACAGTTAGTAAAAATTGCTGATCCCAGTTGAAACCATTTTGAGTGTGTAAAGTTTTTGTCAATCTATTGTCTGAATCACGGATTTATCGGATTGCGCGGATTTTTTTGCGTTTGATGTTCTGTCCTTCTGTTAGGAAGGTCGGGGGTATCTGGTTGTCTGAATCGCAGATTTTCGCGGATTACACGGATTTCTCGGATTTTTACGTTTTAGGTCGCGCTGGGCGATCCTACAATCACAGCAGACGATTTTTCTGCAACGCGGAAGATGGTGATACAAACTATAAAAGTAATAGGAGTAGCTTGATAATGAAAAATACATGTGCTCAAGACTACACGCAATGGAATTTGCCAGAAGGTGCCAAAGCCCGCCTCGGTAAAGGGGTGATTGGTAAAATAGTGTATTTACCAGATAACGCGCGATTGGCGATTGCAAGTAGCATCGGTATTTGGATTTACGATGCGGAGACCGGCGAAGAACTTGACCTGCTCACAGGGCATACAGGTAGTGTCTCAAGCGTAGCGTTTAGTCCTGATGGAAACACACTCGCAAGTGGAAGTCGGGACAACACCATCCGTTTGTGGGATGTTGCCACGGGCAAACACCTGCACACCCTCACAGGGCATAAGTGGCGTGTCTCAAGCGTAGCATTTAGTCCTGATGGCAACACACTCGCAAGTGGAAGTCGGGACAACACCATCCGCTTGTGGGATGTTGCCACGGGTAGAGACCGGCACACACTCACGGGACATAAGGGTACTGTCTTAAGCGTAGCGTTTAGTCCGGATGGAAACACACTCGCAAGTGGAAGTCGGGACGGGACTGTGCTTCTGTGGGAAATCACACCGACAAGGTGAATCCGTGCCAAGTGGTCTGTATTTCTAAACATTCACCATAGGCGAATTTTATGCAACGCGGAAGATGTTAATACGGAAGTAAGACAGCCGATATTTTCTTTATATATAGGACAGACGCAGTTTTGAGTGAAGTCCGTTCTGTTAGATGCGGGTTCTCGGAAAAACGCAGACGTTCTGGTGGCATAACCTAACAGGTTATGCTACAAAAGATGGGACTGCGTCTGTCCTGTATAGAAAACGTCATTACAGAACATCAAACGCAAAAATCTGCGTCATCCGCGTCATCCGCGATAATCCGCGATAATCCACGATTCAAACAAGGATGACAAGAATTTTACACACCCAACCATTTAATATCATTTGACATTCTTTCCGAATAGTGATATGCTATAAACATAATACTTACTTTTTCAAGAATACACTCAAGGAGGAATGAACTATGTCTAATACATACTCAAATCGTTTTATCGCTGTCTTGCTTTCAATGTTTACTATTAGTCTTTTTTTCGCCACTGTTTTCATTGTGGGTTGTGGGGACGAAGGTGATTCTCCAACGGATATGGTTGAAGGTGATTCTCCAACGGATATGGATGATCAAACGCATGACCATAATACGCATGACCATGAACCTGTCATTGTTGTACCAACACCAGACCCTGTCGAACCAGATGACCCCGCTGTTACATTTAGTAATGATATTCTACCTATCTTTGCAGAAAGTTGTGCCCTGGCAAATTGTCATTCAGGTCTACCCGCAGCTGGGGGACTTGACCTAACAAGTTATACAAGCTTCAAAGATGGTGGAGGAAACGGTGCTGCGTTTGTACCTGGTAATGGAAAAGGGAGTCTCGTTGTACAACGTATTGATGGCGGGGGAATGCCTCCCATTGGACCACCCCTAACAGCAGAGCAGATTCAGTTTTTCATTGATTGGATTGATGACGGGGCAGAAAACAACTAATCCAAATCTTATACAACACTATGTAGAGCAGATTCTCTATGACTCTGCTCTACAGTAGGTTAATCCTACCATTTATCCGGGTAAGGAGTTTTTTCATGAAAGTCACGAATATAGAGCGGATATTAGTAGATGTTCCATTCACACCACGACAACAAGAAATCACTACGCAAAGCGTTTCCACCGTTTACAACTGGTCACTCCTTGAATTGTGTAAGGTGACGACAGATACGGGACACGTTGGATGGGGAGAGACAGTTATCCATTATACCTACAGCCGGGTATCTGAAAATAGTGTGCAACGTGTGCTTGGAGAAAATCCAGCCGAACACATGAATGACGATTCACTCGGTGCAGGTCTTCAGATGGCACTTTTTGATGTGGTCGGTAAAATACTGGAGGTACCCGTTTATCAAATCATGGGAAGACAGTGTCGGCAGGAAGTACCCATCTCATGGTGGTCTATCGATTCTTCACCAGAGAACTGGGCTGCAGAAGCAGCTGATGCTGTTGCAGATGGTTATACCAGTTTCAAAAACAAACCACGTCCATGGTGGGACATCATCAAACAGGTAGAAGCTGTCGCTGATGTTGTACCTTCAAGTTTCAAACTTGATTTAGACCCAAACGATTCGCTACGGGACGCTGATACTGCGATACCATTATTAAAGAAACTTGCTGCGCATCCGAATGTAGCGATCTTTGAATCTCCAATTCCGCAAGCTGATATAGAGGGAAATAAAGCAATTCGTCAAGTCATAGATTGTCCTATAGCGATGCACTTCGGAAATCCACCGTATACAACATGTATCCGTGAAGGTGTATGTGATGGATTCGTCATCGGAGGCGGTAAGTCCCGAACGATGTATGATGGTTTTCTCAGTGCAGCCGCAGATATGCCTTTTTGGCTGCAGATCGTTGGAAACGGACTGACAACAACATGGGCGGCACATCTTGGAAGTGTTCTAACACACGCAACGTGGCCCGCAATTACCTGTCTAAATTTATACAGTCATCATCTACTCAAAGAACCTATTCAGGTCCGAGAAGGTTGCCATACTGTCCCCGATTTTCCCGGTTTGGGGATTGAAGTAGATGAGGATGCAATTGAGAAATATAGAGTGCCTTCTGAGAAATTGGACGATGAAGGTTATACAATTCACCCACATCCCAGGATAATAAAAACTGTAGTATATCCAGATGGCAGTTGTATCCACATGGTCGGAGATGGACTGAGTTATTTCAATGCTGGAAACGGTGACGCTTATGTAGAAAGCGCGCGGCTTGAACTCACATATAACGACGGAACTAAAGAGTGGAGCGACTTATACGAAAAAGCCAGCGAAAAACCTGTGCATGGAACTTGGTGATCTTTTGGCGTCTAATGAACACTCAAGCTCATGCCTCTCTTCAAAGAAACTCAATATGGAGGAAACACAATGAAAAATGTTTTGTTATTATCAATACTCTTTTGCACAATTGCTATGCCAGCATTCGCTGATTTAACACTTCAAGACCTTAAAATGATCCGATCAATTATCAAGGAGGAAGTTGATCCACTAAAAACCGATATCAAATCTATCAAGGGTGACATCACAATCCTAAAAACTGACGTATCATGGATGAAGGGCAGACAGGAAGGTGTTGATAAACAGATCTCACAGTCTACAAATCTTACTTACGGGTTAATTGCACTTATTGTTGTAACCGTAGGTATCCCACAGATCATCATGTTGTGGCGTAGCAGAGGTGAGAGCGCACAAGATAGACGTATTGAAGAACTTGTCCGAGAAATAGAAGCGTTGAAGCAACAACGGATTATGAAACCTTAGAATCATTCTCTCCCCTTGGTAGAACAGGTTGGCGTTGCAAAGAAATAGGGGTAGATTGGTATCTACCCCTACAAAACGTCAAATCGTTTTTAAGCATTTGCTACATAAATCTCGTTGACCTTTTTCCAGTTAACGACATTCTTCCATGCTGCAACATAGTCGGGTCGACGGTTCTGATAGTTTAAGTAGTATGCATGTTCCCAGACATCAATTCCGAGTAAGGGTGTATCCCCTTGCATAATTGGACTATCCTGATTTGCAGTAGAATAGATTTCCAACCCATCATCACCGATAACGAGCCATGCCCATCCTGAACCGAAACGTTTAGTGGCTGCTGTCGTGAATTCTTCATTTGCAGCCTCAAGTGAGCCGAATGCAGATTTGATAGCTTCACCAATTTCACCACTGCTGGGGTCTCCACCGTTGGGTGCCATTATCGACCAGAAAAGTGAGTGATTGGCATGTCCGCCACCGTTGTTTATGACTGCCTGACGAATATCTTCAGGAACTTGATCAATGTTTTTCAAGAGTTCTTCAACATCTAAATCAGCAAGATCATTATGACCTTCTAAAGCCGCGTTCAGATTGTTTACATACCCTTGATGGTGTTTTCCATGATGAATTTCCATCGTCTGCGTGTCAATATGGGGTTCTAAAGCACTATGTGCATAAGGTAGTTCTGGTAATGTGTGTGCCATTTAAAGTATTCTCCTTGAGTTTTTGTGATTAAAATTAGTATACCAAAATAACAATTAGAATGCAAGACATTTGAAAATAAGAATCATTCTACCTGATACTCCTCCTCAAAGGCGCGTACCCGACATTGCCGCTTATAGTTACAGAAATTACACGGTTTGGTAGGGTCTCTGGGTGAGTCTGGCGCATGATCGGGTATTTCTATGTCTACATCTGTTTCTGCTCGCGTAATTAGTGGGAAAAATCCTTCGGTGATTCGTTCTATATACAGTTCAACATAACCACAGATACGGTCAAGCAGACTGATAAATTGATCCGCATCTAAACATTGCTTGTTAGTTGGACCAAAATTATACCAGTTTGAACCGTTGTAACCTTGGTAAGCATGTCCGTTGAGTTGCTTTTTTCCTATACCAAGTTTTTGCTCGAAATTGCGAAGTCTTATTTTCTGATACAGTGCTGCTGCGGGTGACAATGCCTTCAAGTTGTCCTGTTGTGCCAATAGTCCGTTAGCTGCTTTGAGATAGACTGGGAGTTGAATGCTTCGACCTTCAAGTATGTCCCGTATCCCAATATCTGAACTACCTGTTTTGTAATCTACAATATTAAAATAACCTTTTCCGGTGTCAATGCGGTCTATTTTTCCTTGCATCTTCACATTATTGACTATTATGGGTTCAGAAGAACTTAATTCAGAATCAGAATCGCCTGGGGTTCTTCCAAAACTGACTTCAAAGTATCTTGGTAATACAGAAAGAGCGTAACGCTGTTCTGCTTCTATCCATCTGAGAAGTGCTGCGCGTAGTTTATCGATACTGATTGACCAAATTAGGTTTTTGTCGCTGATATTGCGTTCATTACGTTTCTCGTCAGCAACTTGCTCTATAATAGTATTAAGATGTTTTTTTGCTGCATCCAAATTCTCCTGATTGGATATACCTAATGCTGGTAATCTGTCATCTCTACGATCCTTATAAAACCTGAAAAGGATGTTATGCGCCAAAGTGCCTTTATCTTTTCTTGAAATCTCATCATCTTCATCTTCTTTTACTGTTTTAGTATTCAAAATGTTTGACATAAAATACTGAAATGGACAATTTGCATAAGTTTCCAAATCCGTTACTGAATAGACCTTATCGCGAAGTGCCTCCAGTTTTCTTTGACTCTCTAATGAAAGCGTATCAGTGCATAAACGACCTTCATAGATCGTATTCTGTTTTGTGTCTTCACGGTATTTTTCAACCTGAACAACCCGGTTTATTATAGGTCTTAATTCTTCCAATTTGGGTGGGAAACTTTCATCAACGGGTTCATCTGCACGCCACATATAATCACCATAGTTACTGAGGAAACCGGTGATACTGTGCCGATCAATATCGATTATTTCTTCTGATCCTGTTTGACAAATTTCCTCTAATTGCGAAATGAATATTGATGGGATGAGTTTAGTGTCTCTATCCCGTAATGGGGAAAGAAGATAGAGTTTCTTTCCAAAAGCTTTCAGGATGCGATAGAACAGAAAACGATTATCGTAAAGATGCTCATCTTCAGTGCGGTATGGATTCTCAGGCAGTAAAGGATCCGTGCGATATTGAACTGGAAACCCACCATCAACAAAATCACCTAAGAAGACATAGTCAAACTCAGAACTTCTAATCTCACCAAGTGGGAGGATTTTTACTGTTTCAACCTTACGTGATGCTCTTTTCTGATAGAAAGTATGTTTGGCAATATAGTGTAGTTTCCTTACCAATTCATGCGTGGGATAGTTATCCTGTCCTTCAGATTTTAGTACAGTACAGAATTCTTCTAAGATCTCTCTGAATGCTTGCAGACCGTTTAGTTCTGTTTCAACTATATCCGATTTTTCTTGTAACAACGGGGTTAGGATAAACCTGAGCGTTTTAGATTCATTTAGAATATTACTGATGCAGTCCAGAAACTCCTGTGGTGAATAACTCTTTTTTTCCAAGATATTCTGATTGTCAGTGAAATAAACATTCGGGGGGAGATCTCTGTTTGATGTAAAAAGTGAGAAAATCTCTTTTACTAAAGTTGACTTTGCTAATGAGACCTTTTCAGATAGTGTATACGGAATGTCGTAATCAGAGAAAACTTCAGTGATACGTTGCTGATACTTAGAGATATTATAGTAAGTAACACAGATGTCTTTATAATTACATTTTTCTTTCTCAACAAGAGTTTTTATTGTGTGTGCAATCGTCTCTACTTCCTCTGATCGATCAGAGGGTTTCAACAACTTAATATTTTCCGATAAATCCTTTCTCTTGTCCCTCTTGTTGGTGGAATTGAAGAGATTTTCTGCGAAATAGTGATGTAATTCTGATTGACGTTCAAAGTTAACATCAATCTTTACACCGAAATCCTCAAATTCTTTTACCAGATTGACGACATTCCAATATAAATCCATATTTTTAGAATGACAGTCTGTGCGAAACCACATTTCGATGCCTTCTATGTTAGCGATCTGTTGTAGTAGTTTTATATTTGCTTTTGAAAGGACGGTGAAACCTTCAACCACGACAAGCTTCACATAAGGAAAAGCAGTTTTGAAGTATTTCTCATGAAAGTTTTCAGCAAGGAATAGGTATTTACCTTGTTCATCAATCCATTGGGAACCAAGCTTGTTTTCGTAGCTTCGACAAATTGCATCAAGTTCTGTCCTTGTTTGACTCTCTTCCACGAACTCAAGCTGTGTCTCATTACGTCCCTTAAGATTGTTGATTGTATCTACTATCAGGCTGAGCGTACTATCTGGTACTGAGGCGTTTTGTATCGGACGAAACGTGTCAAGGTTGCGTAAGGACTCTTTATCCGATCCTGTGATTTCATTTAACCAGAGTCGTTGAATACCTGATGAGATATGTCGTCTGGGACTGCGAATTTGTGAATATAATCTGTCTATGAAACCGACTATCTCTTGTACTTGTAGGTTTGATATAGCACTTTCAGGATGATAGTCAATTAACGTGCGTTCCCGGTTTTGACGTGAAGGAACATTTGGTACAATTACCAAGAAGGAATCGGCACTATTGTTCTGAATTTCGGTTTTTAATCTGCTTTCTATTTCAGACATTTTGAAAAAACTTATGGTGAAAATCAGAAACTATCTGACTTGTGTTCCTTTGGGTACTTCCGTTTCTGGTGCTGTCAGCACAACAGAGTCACCACTTGCAGCGAGTACCATACCGTGTGATTCAACATTTCGGATTGTTGCGGGTTCTAAATTTGCGACGACAATAACCTGTTTCCCGAGCAGACTGTCAGTCTGATAGTGTTCAGCAATTCCTGCGACGACCTGTCGCCTTTCTGTACCGATGTCAACGATTAATTTGAGTAGACGATCAGCACCTTGGATCTGTTCTGCGGAGATGATACTTCCTACACGGAGATCCATTCTTTGGAATTCAGCGAATGAGATGAGATTCTCAGTCTCCCTTATTGACTGCTTTTCTGCCTTCACTTTACCCGTTTTTTGAGGTGGATCCTCTTTTTTACGGTCAACACGTGGGAATATAGGTTTAGCTTTAGCTGTCTTGAGACCTACCCTTAATCGGCCCCATTCTGCTGTGTAATCCGTCTCCGTATAGCCAATCTGTCTCTGTATCTTATCGGCAGTATCAGGTATGAATGGATAGATCAAGACGGAGATGAATCTGAGTGCTTCTAAACTGTTGTATAGGATAGTACCCATTCTCGGTTTTGTTTCAGGTTTCGCGAGTGTCCATACTTGTGTCTGTTGTACATAACGGTTGATACGTCTGACAAATTCCCAGATCGTCTCCAGTGCACTGTCATAAGCGAAAGTCTGCAGGTGAGAGTCTAACGATTCAATTGTATCTTGAGCAAGTGTCTTGATCTCATCATCAAATTCGCCCGGGGTCGTAGGCTCTGGAATGGCATCAAAGTTCTTGTTCAATAGTCCGAGAACACGATTGAGTAGATTGCCGAGATCGTTCGCAAGGTCAGCGTTGTAGCGTTCATGCAAACGAGATGGACGGTAGTCTCCATCATTACCAAAACTAAATTCGCGCAGCAGATAGTATCTGAATGCATCTACACCGTATTTTTCTATATCACCATCCATGTCAATGAAGATACCGCGTGTTTTGCTGAGTGCTTCGCCATCCTTGGTCAACCAACCGTGCCCGACGATATGTTTAGGGAGTGGTATGTCCGCGGCCATCAGCATTGCAGGCCAAAGTAATGCATGAAAACGGGTGATGTCTTTTCCCATCATGTGTACATCGGCAGGCCAAAAAGTTAGAAATGGGTCACTGTTTGTTTCATAACCGAGTGCAGTGATATAGTTACTTAATGCTTCTATCCATATATAGATAATATGCTCTGGATCAAATGGGAAGGGTATTCCCCATGACAGTGAAGCGCGCGAAATACTGACATCTTGTAATCCTGATTCGAGGAAACTTAACAACTCATTCCGTCTTGATTCGGGGTAGACAAAATCTGGATTCTCATTGAAATGCGCGAGAAGCCGTTCTGCATACTTTGAAAGTCTAAAGAAATAATTTTCCTCTTCTAACCACTGCAACGGGATCTTATGCTCTGGACAAATTTTATCCGCTGTGAGTTCCTTCTCAGCAAAGAACTTCTCACACGAGATACAGTAATATCCTTCATACTTGGCTTTATAGACGTCTCCGTTCTCATAGAGAACGTTAAGGAACTTTTGTGCGCCGCGTTTATGTTTATCACTGGTGGTACGGAAGAAGATATCATGCGAGATGTTCAGCCGTTCCCACAGTTTAACGAACGTTGGCGCGATCTTATCGCAATATTCTTGCGGTGTAAGTCCTTCCTCTTTAGCGGCATTAAACACATTTGCAGCATGCTCATCAACACCGGTCAAGAAGCATACTTCATACCCTTTGAGTCGGTAATAGCGTGCCAATACATCCGCAGCAATTGTAGTATACGCGTTTCCTGCATGGGGTTCACTGTTCGGATAGTAGATTGGGGTGGTGACATAGAATGTGTTCATGATATATTCTTACCTAACTTTTATGATCATTATCCTCTGGAAGCCAATCCTCTGTCGCTTCAGCGAATTCTTTTGAAAGTTCTTCAGAGATAGTCTGTTCTAATAAATCAATTATGTCCTTACGAAATTTCAACCAATCTTGTCCTCGACGGGTGAATCTATGCAACCCATCTATCTCAATATACATTGTATCCTGTGGTTCTGACATTGACTCAAGATTACGTCTGACCTGCATTTTTTCTTCTCCTAATAATTCAGCAGTATTCTACTATAGTTTCTTATGATGCTTACATCCATTCGTGCATTTCCCATCCAGTTGAGAGTGCTTTATGTCGTAGTGCTCTGCTCGGATTGACGACAACAGGATTTCCAACACAGTTTAACATCGGTAAGTCTGATTGACTGTCACCGTAAGCATAGCAGACATCAAGTGATATTCCGACTTTTTCTGCAAACTTTTTCATTACAATTGCTTTCTGTTCTCCAATGAGGGGTTCAGATTTCAATTCACCCACAAACCTACCGCCAAATTCCCCGAGTGAGGGAGCCAAGACATAATCTACTCCCAGAAAATCAGCAATGGGCATGACAATAAAGTCAAGCGATCCTGTCAGTAACACGACCTGATCCCCTTTTTCCTTATGTTCCTCTATTTGAGAAATAGCTTCAGGAAATATCTTCTGTTTTAGATAACTGTTGAACATGTCTATAGATAATTTCTTTAGCTCAGTGCTTTCTAATCCATCATAGTTTCTATAAAAAGCTTTATTGAATCGTGTTCTACTCATTTTGTCCAGTATAAGATAATAGATAACCTTTGGTAAGAAACCTATTGTCCAGAAAAACTTCATAAGAGGCGTAAATGTATGCGTCCGTAACCAGACGTAGCAATGCACAATTGTTGAGCTTAACAGTGTGCCATCTACATCAAAAAACGCGATTGCTCGTTTCTGAGTGGAATCCATCGTGAGTCCTAAGTTAATGTCTCTTTGAGTTTTGCTACACGGTTCTCAAGTTCTGTTAGAAACATTCTATATTCACTTGTGTTATCTACTGTCTCTCCAGGTATCTGGTTAACCTCAAAGCGTACTGGTTCACCAAAGACGATCCGTATTGGGTGTTTTCTCGGGAAGTTCTGTCCTTTTGGAAGAACTTCATAAGTACCTTCAATGTAAGTCGGTATAATTGGAACTTGCTGTCCGTAGACCAACAAACTCAGAATACCGGGTTTAAAAGGTTGTAATTTTCCGTCAAGTGAACGTGTGCCTTCAGGAAAAATCAGAACTCCGTTATTCTGTTCTAATACGCTATTTGCCATTCTCAAGTCTTGCATAAACTGTGCGAAATCTCCATCCCGTTCTATTGGAAGAGCGTTCATACAATTGTGTGCAAACCAGCCTTGAAACCGTTTTCCAAACCAATAATCTCTCGCAGCGAGTGTCCACAAACGGTGTGATTCCTTTCCTAACGCCGTGATAACCGTCAACGTATCTAAATGACTGGTGTGGTTTGGCGTGATGATGTAAGGTTCATCTTTCGGTATATTCTCTAAACCGAAGACCTTGAATGAAAACATACCTTGATAGAGACTTCGGATCCCGGCACGAAACAACCTTGCATACCAGTGCGGTTCACGGCGAAGTTTCAACGTCTTATCAGTATTTACTATTGACTGTTCAGGTCTCGCATCAAAGGTTTGCGATAGTTCAACGATGTCCTTTACTGTATGTAGATTGGCAAGAATCCCATCTGGTATTGTTTGACCGATACGTGATTCAAGTAACATTAATAGATCAAGACGCGTCAGGGAATCCAACCCGAGATCAACGACAAGATGACTGTCAAGGTTTATTCTATTTGTAGGCATACGTGCCAATTGTGCAAGACGTGTCAGAATCTCTTCAGGGATTACAGTATTCGGTTTTGTCTCAACTGAGTCCTCTATACTGATTTCCACATCTGCCAGATGTTGAAGTAACAGTTCCTTAACGCGTTTACGATCGATTTTATGTTCATCAGTCTTTGGTAATGCATCATAGAAGAAATGTGATTTATGGAAGTGTTGATAACTCGGTAGACATTTCGCTGTCTTCTGAAGATGATCATGTATTTCCGCTTCAACTGTTCTACTATTTTGCTTAGGAACAATGATAGCATATATATCTGTATCCGACTTATCTTGATAGGGTATCCCCATAACACATATCTCGGCAATTGCAGGATGGTCTTTATAGAGCGTCTCTAACTCAACTGGATAGATATTTTTACCAGAAGCAGGAACGATTACATCCTTACAATGTCCTGTAATATATAAGAACCCATCATCATCAATATATCCAAGGTCTCCGGTGTAGAGCCATCCATTCCGAATCGTTTTGTTTGTAGCAACAGGATTTTTGTAGTATCCTTTCATATTGCTTGGACCTTTGGCAACAATCTCTCCCATACCATCTTTATCGGGGTTGTCTATATGAAATTCTACACCTTCAACAGGTAGTCCGACAGAGCCGCGTCTACTATTCTTGTACGGATTCACACTAAGTACAGGCGCAGTTTCTGTCATCCCATAACCTTGATAAAGCGTCAATCCAAATTTCTGAAATCCATCGTAAATGTTATCTGCAAGTGCGGCCCCACCGCTAACGAGAATCCGAATATTACCCCCCATCACATTTCGTGCCTTTTCTTCAAAGCAGTTTCCGGTAGTTTCCTCACGCATTGCTTGTCTTTCAATCGTGCTCTGTAGCATTTGGAAAAGTCTCGGCACACCGATAAAAGCCGTTGTCTTGTCCTCACGCATTGTCTTTAGTAGCGTTGTAGGTCGCAGCGCATTGACATAAGTTGCTGTTGTGCCGCTGTAAAGTGCCATCAATAGACTGCAGGAAAAACTTAATGCATGATACAAAGGTAATGCTGAGAGAATCTTTTCTGAATCTGTCGGTGGTAATGCTTTTGCGACTGCTTTGACGTTTGAGATGAAACCGCCATGCGTGAGCATAGCACCTTTAGGGTCTACCGTTGTCCCCATAGTGAATATTATGGATGCAACAGAGTCGGGTGATATTTTAACAATCGGAAAGTTTTCAGGTGAATTCCTATCAGAATTCGCAATAGGCTTAAATTGATTGATATTTAGGACAGGTACTTGTGATTTAGCAAAACCTATTTCAGAATTTCTTATAACTGATTCGGAAGCAAGGATAGTTTTTGCTTCAGTGAATTCAGCTATGGATAGAATTTCCTGAGTAGGCGTTTGTGCATCAATGGGAACAACTGTAGCACCTAACTGTGAGACTGCAAGATAAGCAATGCACCATTCCGGTTGGTTTTCAGATACCAGAACCACGCGACAACCTTCTTCTATACCTTGTTGCCATAGTTCATAAGCAGCCTGAAGTGTAAAATTGTAAGTTTCTGCATAAGTATACCTTTCCCACTCACCTTCAGTGACCATTTGTAGTGCGACCTTGTCCGGTATACGTTTGGCTTGAATTTCAATCAGATCTACGATTGTTTCTGGTGAAATTTCATCAATTGGGTTTGGAGCAGGAGAGGGAATCTCTTCAATCTCATCATGTGAAGTTTCATTCTCATCCTTTGTAGTACCTACCTTGACATCCTCAAGTTTTAGCACATGTCTCTTGATACCTGGTATGTGTATTTCCTGAAAATACTGTTCCCAATGGATTTGAGATACTTTAAAATTGAAAGTCTTCTTTTCAGATGGTGAAAGTGATTCGTATAAAGCCTGCATTTTATCAGTTTCAAATTCAAAGTTCGTTCTTGTATAAGGACCGTAAATCTGAATATAATGCAGCAGTGCTTTTACACTGCTCTGCTTCACAATGAGTTTTCTACGTTGACGTTTTGCTGACCGTGTAGGTAATAGGGATAACACCTTTATAAGGCGATTGAGCAGACGCATTTTACCCGTTAGCTTTTTCTGAAACTCTTCCAGACTGGGAAATTGCCATACCGGTACTGGTATGGGGTTCCCATTCTCCATCATAGGATTTTCTGTAAAGTATCCATAAGTCGCGTCAACAATACCCCTGAAATACAAGGGATTTTGAGTACCAGTTGCAACATGATAAACATCAATACCACCTCTATTTGCTATTGCTTCAGCTGCTGCTAACATTGCATTTACGACGAAATCTACGGGTATAATGTCTAAAATAATATCTGGATCGGCAGGAAAATCCGGTAATCTCCCCTTGGCAAACCCAACAATTAGCGGTTCGGACATCCGATATTTACCCAGCCATCCTGGACGGGGTTCAGCAATACTGCTTTCTATAATTGAGGGACGGATTATAGCAGTAGGTAGGTCACCTCGTAATTCCATTATGACCTGTTCAGCAAGGAATTTCATATAGGTATAGGTGTCGTTCCAACCACGAGCACGTGCATGTTCAAGTCCTACCTCAACAAGACGAGATTCAAGCCATTCTTCCTTGATTTCTGCTATGAGTGTATCAAGTTTCTTTCTGTTTGTCCGTTTATCAGCATTGTATTGTTTCCGTGCTATCTGTTTGAACTCAGATAATTTTTCAGGTGAATCTGCCGCATTGCGGATTGATTGGTTTAATGAGAGGAGATAGTCAATCTCATCAGTGAGTGTTGTTGGGATGGAGGTGTCACTGTTTTCGTTATGTCGTGCGGCAAACTTTTCAAAAGGAGGATGCAGTTCTTCTTCCACTCTTTTAGGTTCTTTTCCACATACATAAGCAGTTGACACATGGAGAAAGACGATATCAGAACACCCTCTTGCAAATGTGATTGCATGTTTAGCAGCAAGCGCATTTCCTTTTAAGGATGCATCAAAGGGAGGATCAAAATCTACAAGACCGGCAATATTGATGAATACATCAATTTCATTTTGCAGATTATTATAGGTCTCATCGCTAAAGCCGAGATGTTCATCCGTCAGGTCGCCTTCAACAGCAGTTACTTTCTCTCTTGCCCAAGTATCAAATTCTGATCCGCGAGTATCTCGTAAGACATCAAAAACATCTGAAGTCAAGAGTTCATTTTCAAGTCGTTCTTGAGCAGTCGTTATTCTTCCGTTTGACTCTACACGTTTTCTAATGAGAAGGTAGATCTTTTTGACATCTGGCAGTGAAGTAAGAATTTTCGCAACCATCGGTTGCCCGAGGAAGGCAGTCCCACCCGTAATCAGTAATACCTTACCTCTAAAGAATTCGGTTATTGACATGTTCACCCTGTATTGTAGAATGTAGTGTTATGGCTAATAGGTAGGACAATATAAATAGTCCAATTTAAGCTGCTTTCAGTTATCTTGATAGAAGTTCATTCGCTTGATTATAGTAGATGTAGTTTAACACAAATAGGATTTAATGTCAAGGATAGATGTTGCTTTGATTGACAATGGTGTGTAAAGTTTTTGCACAAGTCTCAATTAGGTAGTGCTTGCGATGTTAGTAGAAAAATGGTATCCTTTCCAAATATTATCTTATGCCATCTCCAGTTGTGCCTTCAAGTCGTGTATTTGCGATTCAACCAGAGATGACTTTTAACATAAAACTATAGGCAGATATCCAAAATGGATACCTGCCTAATAGGGTGTCAGTATTAAGAGACTAAGGCGCGCGTGACTGAGCAACTCTTGAGTATGAACTCTCTCCGACACTATTCACAGCGCGAACTCTAAACCTGTAAAGTCCTCCAGATTGTAAACCTGTCACCGTATAGGACGTGTTTGTGCTGCCAGTAGATATAGCCGTTCTTGTCCAGGTCCATCTGTTGTTTTGGAAGATGCCGTGTATGACTTTATAGTTGGTAATGGCACTTCCTCCATCGTCTGGTGCTGTCCAGGTGAGGTCAATCGTCCCTGCTGCGGTTCCTGCTGACGCACTCACGCCTGTCGGTGTCTCAGGCGTTTGAGCGGTAGGCGTTTCTGTGAGTGTCTCTGTGTGAGCCCCCGGACCGACCGCATTTCTTGCGCGGACTTGGAAGTCATACGATGTGCCATTGGTCAATCCTGTGACAGTGAATTCGGGATATTCTTCGTCTGCGTTGCCCGCAGAAGTCCATCCGTTCCAATTGCTTTGAGTGCTTTCCTTGTAGCGATATTCGTAATCGGTAATGGAACTGCCGCCATCATATTCAGGGGGCTCCCACCACAGGTCTACCGACCCATTGTCACCATCAGTGTCAAAGTATTGTGGTACGCCGGGTGCGGCAGTGCCTGTGGGTGTCGCGGAGACGGATGCTGCGGTGCCTGTGCCAACATCGTTGACCGCATGCACTTCAAACTCATAAGTCGTGCCATTGGTGAGATTAGATTGCGTGGCATAACGATCCCACTGTTCCGAACTCCACGAGTTCCAAGTGCCGCCACTTTGTCTATACCGATATTGATATTTCAACAATCCACCTCTGACAACCACATAGCCATCATCTGCGGGTTCATTCCAACTTAAATACACACTTGCATTGCCTTCCGATGCTGTGAGGAGCAGGGGGGCAGAGGGTGTTGTGTTAGCAGGTATCGTCAGCGTCACCCCTTCTGTCGCTGTACCGATGCCTATCGCATTCACCGCACGCACTTTGAAGGTATACGTCAGCCCCGCTGAAAAACCTGCCCCGGGCCACGACTTTTGTGTGAGGGTGCCTTCACCCGTTGGCAACCACTGTTCGCCATGTCCATCGTCCGCATAGATATAATAGTCGTAGCGTGTGATCGGACTGCCACCATCATCCGCAGGTGCGGACCAATCCAGCGAAACCCTTTTGTTTGATGTGATTGATGCGGAAAGCGTCAAAGGCACACTCGGCACCGTCGGAACACGGATCACGACTGAGTCAGAAGGTGATCCCGGACCTGCTGTGTTCGCAGCACGTATCCTAAACGCATAAGTGACACCCGGAATAACCGAATAAAAGATTTCGTCTGTACTACTATCTCCTGTGGAGTACCAAATAGTCCAAGTCCCATCGTTATACGTGTCTTTGCGATAATCGTAGTGTGTGATCGGACTGCCACCATCGTCAAGAGGGGCTTTCCAGTCGAGTCTCACTTTGTTGTCTGATGTGAGGGATGCCGTCAAGTCCCTTATCTTACCGGGCACTGTATAAGCAAACGGCGTAGCCGTCACCTTTGACGTTTCTGTGCCAATTCCACCTGTATTCCGGGCTCGCACTTTGAACGCGTAAATCGTGTCGTTGGTAAGACCGGTCACGTCGTGAGAAGTACCAGTGCTTTTGGTGCGTTTCCAAGAACTCCACGAACCATCATTACTCTCGTCATACGTATATTCATACGCAATCACAGGAGTCCCTGTCCCCGGCTCATCCCAAGATAAACGCACCTGACCATCACTCGGCGTAGCACTCAGCATACCTACAACAGTCGGTGGTGAAACATAAGGATCAACAGGTAACGCTGAAGATGTCACAGATCCCGTGCTACTGCCCGCACTATTATTGGATAGCACCTGAAATGCGTAATCCACTCCATTCTCCACAGATACAGACACAGATAGAGGCAAAGATGTTCCGTCAGATGGCACGTCTATCCAATCCCCCCACGTGCCGTCAATGTTTTTGTCAACACGATACTGATACTTGTCTATACCACCGCCATCGTCTGTGGGAGCAGTCCAACTCAGGGTCACCATTCCATTAGATACTGTTGTCGTGACATCTGTCGGAACTCCCGGAATAGTCGGTGCTGTCGGCATAGTAAACGGAAACGCAGAAGACGGATCACTATAGCCGACACTATTCTTCGCACGCATTTCTACCGTATAACTCGCACCGGGTGTTAGATTAGACACCAATTTATTAGACGACGATACACCCGCAGATGCCCAATCCCCCTCCGTAGTCGCAGTCGCAAGCTGATACCTATACTCATAATCCGTAATCTCACTACCACCATTCTCTGAGACCGGACGCCACATCACAAGCACTTGCGTCTCACCCCGAATCAAAACCATACGAATCACAGGAGAACCCGGTACCGTTGGGATCGTGGCGGTGTTATCTGCGCTATCTGTGCTATCTGTGCTATCTGTCCACTGCGGTTTGATTTTACGCAACGGATTCGCAGGACGGTTAAGCCCACGGTGGCTAGAAATCAGATTATATTCCGCTTTATGGACTTTAGCGGGATACGGATACCCATTTTGGTCTAATCTTCGCACAATCTCAGCATAATCCTCGCGTCTCTCATCTTCGGTGAGTTCGGTGCCATCATCCCACTTGACCGAAATCTCTTTATGCTGCATAATGGTATGTCCATGCCATATACCAACACCAAAATGTTTCTCGTGTCTATCATAGCGCACATCATATAACTCCATACAGTGTCCGATTTCATGACCAATCGTTCCCTGCAACTTTTTTGTGTAGTAATCCCTATAATAATTTTGTAAATTCGGATGCTCATCTATCCATTTTATACCGCGTTCAATACGATGCTGATAAACACGACAATACTGAACAAGATACGGCACCGCCACTGCCGGTGTCACGACACCATTCAGACCCCTATGTGAATCCCGAACCTCTTGTCTCTTAGAAGCAGAAGCGTTTTCGACATGCACAGCACTTTGCGGGCT
This sequence comes from Candidatus Poribacteria bacterium, assembly GCA_965205065.1. Lineage (GTDB taxonomy): Bacteria > Poribacteria > WGA-4E > WGA-4E > WGA-3G > MSPOR6. Next base: position 3,846,648 of record CBDBFT010000001.1, read on the forward strand.
GCGACTCACACCCGATACAGGTTTATACCTTTTGCCTGCCCCACACGTATATCGGTTCATGCGTCTGGTGTTAGATGCCATATTTCCGGCATCAATGAGACGCAGTTTGAAGACACTCGGCAGATTAGATGCATACCCATAACCTTCGGTGAAGTCACTATAAACAAAAAGGTCTTTGTCCGTTAACGGTTCTGTGTCCTTATGTTCGCCTTTGACCAAAAATCCACGATACTCCTCAAATACCGTAAAACCATCACCATTCTTTTTATTACCATCGGGGCCCGATTCATCATCGTCCCACGGGTTATATCCCTTCCCGCCAAAGACTTTCGCATCATCTTTCCAGCCATCCGCTATGTCGTTACCATTGTTGTCCAAAGGTATAGACAGACTATAGCTCGGGGCAGCGTTATTACTCGGCGTGTTATCCACTTCTCTCCCCTCTTCATCTTTTCTGTCATTCAGCGATACCACACCATCAAGAATGCCGTGAGCCCCATAATCATCAACAAAAACTGAAAAAGAAACGGATAACGGCGACCCTTTACAACTTATCTTCAACGTCTCTGAATTACTACCACTCACGGTATAAGTAAAAAGAGAATCTTCATCAGTTGCAGGTTGATCGCTTTGACGAAAATAAATATCCTTCTGATCCCCAGACTGAGACCCCGCATTCATACAAAAACCCGTATAATCCGACACATCTTTCAGGGTAAATACATACTCGGTAACGGAACTAATTTGCATTGTATCACCACCTACATTGGCAGTGAAGGTCAAAACACTATTGCGCGCCGGTCGCCACGATTTCCAATTCTCCGGCGGATCCAACTCTAAAGTAAATGTGCCTACGGGCGCAGGCGACTGAGCCACAGATTGAGATACACCTACAGAAACAGAGAAAATAATAAAGACGATAAGACAGAATGAAAAAGAACTACGATACATGGATTTACTCCTCCTTTTGCATCATTATAGGTTGGCGTTTGTTCAGGTGAATAAAAAGCGAAGATTCTTCCATCGGTCCCGTAAACACTTCTGAGGCTTGAAAATACCGCAACGACTTTTCGTAGTCGCTTAAACTATAATACGTCAACCCCAAATAAAAAATCGGGGCATACCAGAACGGGACTTGACGATAGACTGACTCAAGTAAAGGGATCGCTTCCCACGGTTCAGGATGGTTATCCGCAAGGAAAATTCCGAAGTAATACTTCGCTTCTATCGAGTCCGGATACAGCTCAACGAGACGACGGTACTCCGCTTCGGCTCCAGCAAGGTTGCCATCTATTTCAAAGCCCGCACAATGCGAAAGTGCCGCCTCAAGATCATCAGGGTTCTCCAGATACGCTTGAGATAACAGTTCATTTGCTTTTTGCGTGAAACCGCCCATGTGTGCTAAGCATGTGGCAGTGGTGAGTGTGTCTAAACCTTCACCGACTATCTCTGTTATTTGCCTGTCATATTCTTCTTCTGTAATTTCAGGGTCAAACTGATGTTGCTCTAACTTCATCGCTTTCTCCGGTGGAAGGTCAAGATGCCAAAACCCGTCCGCGTCAATCGTAAAGTGATCCGGATATTTCTTGACGAAATCAGGGATCGGAAATGGGTTTTGAGGCGGATTTATATAGTGTCCACCCGGTCTATGCGGTGGGGTCGTCGGGAACTGGATAGTCTTAAAAAACTCGTCATCTGGTGGTGATTTCGGCACTTCTGTCCACGCACGACTATGAGAACTATGGGGCTTATGAGAACTATGCGTCTGTGAAACTTCTGAGTGCGTATCCGATTCTATAGGCAAGACTTCATCAGATCTGGTTGCCTCCTTCTCGTTATCCCTATCTAATAGGCTATACACCAGTGTAATGATACCGAGACACACGATGAGAGCTAAAACACCGAGTATCACATATTTCGTCGTATATTTGAGTATGGACATGTTTCTTTATCCTTTATATCAGTTTGATGGGAAGTAGGATTATTCTTCTGCGACACGCGATCAACTGGGTATAATAAACACAACTGCTTGTGCCGAGTAACAATGAGGATCGCAAATCCAAAGTATAGTTAAAAGTGTTGACCAAGTAATAGATTTAGCAAAAGTCGCTTTGAATCTGGCTGCATCCTCTTATCTGCGAGAATAATAACATATATGACAAGAGTCGTCAATGTAAAATCTGACAAACTTGAAAAATCATCCGAATGTTAGTTGTCTTGATCTAACTAAGACCTTTATCCTCATGGAAAACTTCAAACTTCTCATAGAGGATACCATGAAACATTGTCCAATCTGAGACAAACATTTCCCAGACACTATTCTCTATACGATAAATTCCTATATCTTTGGTAACACCATCGCCAGAAGTGCCTCTCCAACAGCAATAAGAATGTTCAGCAAAATGAATGTTTCTATCTATCGGATCATTTCTGACCTCCCATGTCTTGCCGAAATCTTCAAAACAAAATAGATCGTTAGTTTGATACGCGTTGTGATTCTATAGTTGATTTCGCACGTTCTTAAACAGAATGCCGTGAATATGCATCTCTTTGTCCCATGGTTGTTTCTGCTTCTTCTAACGGATGTGTTCGTATCCGTTTCTTACGGAGCCAAGCGTAGCATCGGCGTGTCGCTATCACATACAGCCATCCAGAGAACTGATGTGGATCTTTCAGCGTGTGAAGTCTCTGAAATACTTTATCCCAAAAGCGTCAATTTAGCGATTTTCCAATGCCTCAGAGAGGCGAAAGGTGTATAGTCCGCATTGATCCAACCAATAGCAAGCCTTAGAAGGGCGAAAGGTGTATCAAACGCACTAACGTTCTTCACTAAATTGACGCATAAGGTGCATAAAGTTATTGTCACTATAAGTTCTTAATAGTAGTAGGCACTCTCCGAGTGCCGTCTCTTCTGAATCGCGGATTATCTCGCCAGGTAAATAGATGGGCACGGATTGCGCGGATTATTGGCTTGGGAATTCAAGAATGTATGTGTAGGATAAGCATTTTTACACAACAGATAGGCAATCAGCAAACGATTCTAAAGAGGACATTCCTTGTGAATAGCACCTTGATACACAAAATCAACAATCCGCCCCATCTATGTCACCTATTTTAACTGGGGGGTGTCATCCGTGATAATCCGCGATTCCGACAGTGCGATTCTGACAGTTAAGTGGCAAAATCTTTACGCGTCTGTTTATGTACATAGCACTCCGCTGGAGTGCTGGGCTGGACGTTGTGATTTCTATAGACATAGCACTCCGCTGGCGTGAGGATATCCGTTTCTATCAAAAAGGCACTTTGCTCCAGATGAAGATGAAAAAGCACACCATGATATAAACATATCGTCCCTAATGAAGGTTAAGTTATTAATTGGGTAATATGCGGGCGGGGAAACCCCGCCCCTACGAAACCTTACTCCTACGATGAGGCATATCAGTAGAATTACATGATTATTTATTTAATCTTCATACGGGACTAAAGATACCGTGTTCAACCGTGATCTATAAACATTGCGTCCCTACGGGACTAAAGAGCATCCCTAACTCTTAGAAAATCCTCAATTAACGCCTCTAGTGACAAAAACTTTACGCACCCATTGACAATAGAGAATTGACAAAAATGCATCCTTTAGTTATAATCATGTGATGCTTGAACGAGAATATCAACTTATATTCAAAATCAGACTCTACATTAATGGGAATCATGAAAAATATGTTAATAGAGCAGAAGAAGAGCTTCTTAAAACATACCGATCTTTTTGAAGGACTTCCAGATGAAAGATTAGACTTAATTGCAAGAACCACATACTTAGTAGATTATCCAGCAAATCATATCATCTTTGAAGAGGGGACAGAAGGGGATTCGCTTTACCTACTTGTTGAAGGAGAAGTGGCTATCATTAAAGATGATACTGAGGTGTTGTCTTTTAAGGAGAAAGGTTACTGTTTCGGTGAAGTGGCATTGATAGATGATAAACCGAGAAGCGCAACAATCAAAACAACATCACAAACACATCTGTTAAGGATTACAAGAGATGATTTCTTTCAGGTATTAGCAACTGAACCCCTAATCGGTAGAGGTATGTTTCGTGTACTCAATAATAAGATCAGAAACGATCTTGAAGTGCAGATGAGTTCTATTCGAAAAGAGATCGCACAAGAGGAATCGCTCCGACTCGCAGCTGAAGTGCAGCAGTCAATCTTACCGAATGAAGAGATTAAACACCACTGCCTTACCTCTGCTGGATACTGTAAACCTACGAATCGTGTTGGGGGTGACTACTATGATTATTTGTATCTACCGAATGATTGTATCGGTATTTTCATTGGGGACGTGATGGGACACGGATTCCATTCTGCTATGCTCGCTGCAATGACAAAAAGTTGTATTCAGACACAGATTCGTTTTGATGCTTCTGTTCCTGAAGTTATGAAAGCAATAAAACGTGTAACAGATGAAGATGCCCAGACATTTATTTACATGACGTGTTGCTATGTTTTAATCCACAATGACAACACGATGTATTATGCAAATGCAGGTCATCCATCGATGTTATTCCTACCAGCAAATAGTAATGAATGTATTGAGTTAGAATCCCAGTTTCCTCCTGTCGGTATCGCTTTACCAGATAAGGACTCAGCTATACATTATTATAGTTCCAAAACTACATGGCGAGCTGGTGATCTTCTCGTACTTTATTCAGATGGTATTACCGAAGCCTTAAATGCTGAGAGTCAGATGTATGGTATTGAGCGATTTAGAGAGGTATTATCTGGCACAAGAAATCTATCGGCAACCGAGATTAGAGAAGAAATACTTGCTGACCTTCAAGAATATCAGCAAGGTGTAAACGCAAATGACGATATAACATTGGTGATCGCAAAGTTTCAATAAGGCAGAACTGACCATTTTCAGTGGAGATAAAACTTACTTCTGAATTTTACTTGCAGCATAATGTATTATGTTTTCCATCAGAGCCTTGTTCATGGATACGGTATATTGGTTGTCGTTTCTCAGGCTGGTGATGATATATAGTCCTTTACCATATTTTCGAGCTCCCACGACAAGTTCTTTGGTATCAGGTGTAATAGCGAATATCTCATCATCTGCTTCCCATTCTGTCCATGCATCGTCAATATAGATTTTACCAGATTGGATTTTATTCGGAGTGGAAAACAGTTCATCGGCATCTTCAGTTTTTATAAACACTCTTTTAGGTGGACTTTCAACCCCCTTTAGTTTTCCATGTAACCATCCAATACCACAAGGTTTATTTGGCGTGCTATCTTGGCCTGAAACGACAACTATTCCGCCGTTTTTTACATAGTCTTTAATGGCTTGTCCAGTACTTTCTGATAGCAGATATCTACCATAACTTGAAATCTCTTCGTAACCGATCCACAGTATATCGGCATCTTTAAGGTGTGGAAGTGTTCTCACTTTAGTGTATTCAAAAGCCAGCGGACGTTTTCCGATCTTTTTGATATTGCGTAACGCTTGGTATTCGTATGTCATGGTGTTAGTGTCAACAGGTGTTTGTCCCCAAGTGGGAGAAGTGCTATTCCCTGTTAGGACATAAGCTTTCAGTGTGCTGTCTGTCGCCATGACCCACATTTTACCATCTAACATATCTCTAACGACCTTCTGAAAAGCAGTAGTCTTTCCATCAAAAGTGCGAGACATCATTGGGTCTATATGTGTGAAACTCCACCATGAACTTCGACTTTTACGGTGGTATCCTCGCATTTGGAACCAGGTATTATCAATAAAGCACATGCTATCAACACCGTAATTATTCGCGCGATAGAACACAATTATCGGCATACCGGTTTTTAAGAGTCTCACTAATTTCTGTGGTGATGATCCCTGTTTATAATGTCCAGTTGCCAGATTAAACTTTAATTCAGTTGTACTACTCTTACCTTTTATATCTTCATTTACTTTCACGATCGTCTGATACCGAGTTTTGTTGACAGATGTAATCTCTCCAAAAACGATGTTTGTGCATGCATCAAGCACTTCACGAATTGTATATTCTCGTTCAATGAAACCGAGTGCTGGTGTTGTGGTAATGAAACAGATAAAACATAGTGAAACGAACAGTGTAGTCAAAGTTTGTGTCAAACGCATTATCACACCTCTATCCAACGAATTAATTGTTTTTCTATTGATAGATATTGTATCATATAATTTGTAGATTGACAATAGTTTTATAAATCTTTATTGAGGTATTTTTTTCACTTGACATTTTTCCAATTTAGCATTAAACTTTAACAAAGTATTAATTCTAACATCGTTAACATAGGGGTAGTTTATTATGTGGCAGTCGTTTATATTACCTACGCTAATATCGTTTATTGGAACATGGCTTACTGTCGGTGCATTTTGTCTATTCTATAGAAAAATACAAACACGCCCAAAGATTAGTGAAAAGACGCGCCTCAAAAACGAGATTACCAAATTAAATATCAAAATTGATAGACTAAATGAAAAAATCGATAAACAAAATGCCAAGATTAAAATCTGAATGCAAAACTTGATATCCTATATACCTGATTGGTCACCCCCACCGTTTTGTCTTCAACCGCTCCTACGCTTTCACTTTTCCAATGTCTATTATTAAGCAGTAACATGAACATAAACACAAAACCTGTTGATATTACAAAAGTAAAGACCCTTCCATTAAAAGACCGAACCAATAAAGTGTCAGTCAACGATTTCGCTACACTAACAGAATCGGGGGAAGGTATTTCATCCTTCTTGGAGGCATTACCTAAAATCCTGAAGGGTGAAGATTTTTTAGAACTTGTTGACAAAATCATTGCAGCGCATCAAAGAAAAAAGCCTGTCATCGTGATGATGGGGGGACATGTAATTAAGTGCGGTCTTAGTCCACTCCTGATCTCATTAGCTAAACAAGGAATCATCACAGCATTTGTATTCAACGGTGCCAGTAGCATACACGACTTTGAAATCGCATTGATTGGTGAGACATCTGAAGACGTCTCTCTATACTTACAGAACGGACAGTTTGGGATGTGGGAAGAAACAGGAAATCTAATGAATGCGGCTATACAGAAAGCAGCTGATTCGAAAATCGGTATGGGAGAAGCCTTGGGAAATAGTCTGATAGAACTCAATGCACCCTACAACGCATTTAGTCTACTCGCATCATGCGTTGAATTGAATATCCCAATTACAGTACATGTCGCTATAGGAACAGATATAATACATCAACACCCAAGCGCGAATGGTGCTGCAATCGGTGAAGCAAGTTTCACGGATTTTAGGATCCTAACGCACTTAGTAACACAGTTGGAGGATGGGGGTGTTATTCTAAATTTCGGTTCCGCAGTGATTTTACCCGAAGTGTTCCTGAAAGCACTGACGATTGCACGCAATCTTGGACATACAGTATCACATTTCACTGCTGCTGACTTTGACATGCAACAACAATACCGCCCATTGGAAAATGTAGTAAAACGTCCAACAGAGATGGGAGGAAAAGGATACAACTTTACTGGACATCATGAACTGATGATACCGCTCTTGGTGCAGGCGATCCAGTCGCGTTTATAGACTATAGATTGAACCGTCAGTACAACGCTGATGCCACATCAAGATTCTATCCATTTCAATGCCTATGACACATCATGCGTCTAATCTTCTTCAAACACTTCTGCCTTGAGACTGGACAGCGATTTAAAGATTTTTTTATCTCAACTAACAAAGCACGGACTGCTTGTAGTTTCGGTAAAGTTGGGGTCTGCAGATAGATTCTTATTAACTCTCGTCTTTTGGCACTATCTATATCTTCTTTTAGTTCAAGTATCTCACGTAATCGTGCATAATCCATTTTTATTCTCTCCATTCTGTTGAACACGTGCAGTGTATGTTAGACTTTTGATGTTTTTTGTATTGACATATCACTATAGGAAACAGCAATTGGTTCAGCGAGGTTTAGTTCAAGCGTGTGTTTTACATGATCATGCTCTGTTTTGGCATCAGGTTCTGTCTGTCCCTGAAATACAGTCTCTAACTCTACGTATTCACCCAAATCAACAACTGTATCCAAGTGAATTCGGGTGTTTTTATACATCCAGATTGACCTATCTTTTTTCACGACTGTTTTTACATGCAGAGCTGCAGCTAAGAGTTCTCTTAGGCTTGATCCTTCAGTAATTTTACACAGTTGGTACAGACTGTAACGAGAAGAAATCTCATTCGGACGCTCATAATAGATAAGCCAACTCTCGTCCGAGTCGTCAGTTTCGCGTAATTTTAATCTCCCTTTAGGACTATTAAAGTATGTATCCACTTGGTGAATAGTTTCACGGTGTGTTGCTCCTAAAATCTTCAATTTTGGGAGTATTCTCTCCAGGGACTCATACTGCACTTTATATTCTAAATTCTTCGCCATCTTATACCATTTCAATTAATTTTTCTCTCATTACCGACTGTTTAGAAATGAAGCGGTAAACGGCACAATCTAACAGAATGTGCTACAGTAAAGAGGCATTTTCATTTAGAAATGGTATTACGACTGATTGACAAGCCATTTTTGATTGATTAAAATGGATCATATCGATTATTCGGGTCCAAATCAGCATCCAAGTATTCCTCTGCATCATCCATAAAGTCCTCTTCGGTCTGATAACTGTTAACACATGAGCGATTGCACTTTTCTCCACGGACTTGCAAACCACAAACTTTATGCTTCATCCGGAGTGAACTGACAAGACATGTGCGGAGTTGTTCAGTGTCAAAGTCTCGTCCAACAAGAAAACTGTAACTCCCATATCTCATGAGATCGCGTGCTCTTCTTTCGTCTGAAACGATAGAGATAATTTTTACATGGGGTTGAAATCTTCTGACAAACGAGAAAATGTTGGATCTCCTAAACCGGGTGAAGTCAACGATTATTAACTCATATTTTGCCATTTTTAGCATGCCAACAGCTATAGTACTACGTTCAGCGATATCACATCGGTAGTTCTCAGATACAAGAACATCTTTTATTCTCTGTTGTAAAGAATCATTATATGATATAATTAGAACTTGACCTTTCAACTCAGAGATGCCATGTTCTTCCTGAACAGTAAGCGGTATCTTCGCTTCATAGACTCTCCAATTCAGACGACTCCGTGCATCGCGAAACCTTCTATCGGCTTGATCAAGTTTCTCCTTCATTTCTGGTCGTCGTTCTTTATTCCTCTTCATAAATAAACACCTTTTATTGACAGTATTATCTACAATTTATTACTCCACAATTAATGAAAAGTTGCATTAATTAGTGAACCGTCATAAATCGGATAATACTTGCATACTTATATAACGAGAATTTTTCAAAATGTATACATAATTTAACAAATAATACAATCACTACAGCACTGTCTTCTTTGTTAGACGACTTAGACCTGATTTTTGTTGTAAGAAATCGCAATTTACTATAAAATAAAGGTACATCGTCAAGGCAATCTGAAGAATGCTTCACTTTATAGACGCAAATGAACGAATTAAGATAGTAAAAACTGAACCGGGTCTATGGGTAAGACATAGATTAGACTTATGATTGAAAAAATGCATAGCAACCATCAGAATATACCGCTGCCGATTCCTAACCATTTTGATGAAAAAACTGTAGGTGATGTTTGGAGAATACCCTACCAATCCCATCTCACAGTTGCCCGTGAATGGTCAGAAAGAAATAGAATTGCACCTGCATCTGAAGATAACATCAGAACATGCTTGCTGCTGATTGATGTTCAGAATACTTTCTGTATCCCAGATTATGAGTTGTTTGTTGCTGGCAGATCAGGTCATGGTGCTGTTGAAGACAACGTCCGTTTGTGTCAATTTATCTATCACAACCTTCAGAGTATCACTAAAATTGCCTGTACATTAGACACGCATACCGCAATGCAGATATTCCACGAGCTGTTCTGGATTGATGCTGCGGGAAATCACCCAATACCACTACAAACGCTTATCACCCAAGAAGATATCGAAGCAGGAAAATGGCGTGTAAATCCTGCTATCGCTGATAACTTCTATCGTGATTCAGATAAAATTAATTGGTTAGAAACTTATGTCAATCACTATGTCAAGACACTCACATCAGAAGGAAAGTATCCCCTGACAATATGGCCCTACCATGCAATGCTCGGTGGAATCGGACATGCAGTCGTCTCTGCTGTTGATGAGGCATGCTTTTTCCATGCAATTGTTAGACGTAGTCAGACGCATTACGAATTAAAAGGACAGAATCCGCTGACAGAGAATTACTCAGTTCTACGTCCCGAAGTACTTCATGATGAGAACGGGAAACCTATTGCCCAAAAGAATAACGAGTTTCTTCATAAGCTATTAGATTATGATCGGCTGATTATCGCTGGACAAGCAAAAAGTCACTGTGTTGCTTGGACAATCAGTGATCTGTTACATGAAATACAACAGACTGATACAAGTTTAGCAGAAAAGGTGTATCTGGTTGAAGATTTGACATCACCCGTTGTTGTTCCCGACATCGTAGACTATACTGATGCAGCTGACGCTGCTTTTGCAAAGTTTTCTGATGCGGGGATGCATATTGTTAAGTCTACAGACCTGATAGATCATTGGGAATTATAGATTACGAGGATTCTTCTGGATACATTCCCTCTATGTCATCGGAGAACTTTTCTATAATCACGTTACGCTTTAATTTCAACGTTGGGGTCATTTCATCCTCCTCCTGAGAAAACTCCCTTTCAAGTAAAGCGAACCTTCGGACCTGTTCAAAGTCAGCAAAATCTGTCAACCTTTCCCGAATTTCCTTCTGAATGTGTTGATGTACCTCTCGCGTTTTTAACATCGCACTAATATCTGATGTATCTACTTCGTTCTCTTTACACCACGAATTTAGAGCCTCAAAGTTCGGCACAATCAGAGCCGCAACATTCTTTCTTTCATTCCCGACTAACATAATTTGGTTGATGAAAGGACTCTGTATGAGTTGACTTTCTATCGGTTGCGGTGCGACGTTTTTACCATTTGATAGGACGATGATGTTTTTCTTCCTATCCGTAATTTTGATAAAACCATCCTCGTCTATTATGCCAATGTCTCCTGTATAGAACCATCCCTCAGAATCAATTACTTCTGCTGTTGCTTCATCATTATTGAAGTATCCCTTCATCACATGTGGACCCCGAGTCAATATTTCACCATCTTCTGCAATCTGTACTTCTATACCGGGGACAGGTTCACCCACTGTGCCAAATTTCCATTTTTCAGGATAATTAAGACTAATGACAGGAGATGTTTCAGTGAGTCCATATCCCTCCAATATGAGTATACCCGCTGCATGAAAAAACTCAGCGATGGACTGTGGTAACGCGGCACCACCGGATATGAAGAACCTAAGATTTCCACCTGTGGCTGCTTTCAATTTAGCGAAAACCAGTTTGTCAGCAATACCTTGCTTGATACTTAACAGTATAGATGGCTTCCGACCTTGTTGGATAGTTGTACTGACTTTTGAACCGACAGCAACACCCCAGTGAAAAATCTTCTGTTTGAGTGATGAACCTGCTTCAACCGCGCGTAATACTCTGTCGTGCATAGTCTCATATAGACGGGGTACGCTGAGCATCACAGTCGGTGATACCTCTTGCATATTTTGCGCTACGGTGAATGTACTTTCAGCATAAGCAATTTTTGCACCAGAAAACAGCGGAACATAATGCCCTCCAAGTCTTTCAAAGACATGAGATAGCGGAAGGAAAGATAAAAGGACATCAGTTTCTCCGACATCAACGAGAGACTTACATGCATTGCAATTGAAGAGGAAATTTGCATGCGTTAACATAACACCCTTGGGATTTCCTGTCGTACCAGATGTGTAGATGATCGTTGCAATGTCATCTTCGCTTATATGATCAACATTTTCTGCTTCTATGTCTTTTCCGCTATTGCAAACATCGTCAAAACTGACAACACCATCGGGTAATTCGTCTTCAGTTAAATCATAGAGAATGATAGTTTCAAGGCTCTCCACATTATCACGAATTGCGTTAACTTTCTCCAGCTGCTTAACAGTGGATACACATATAATCTTTGCACCAGAATCATTTAAGATATAACCGACCTGTGCGGCAGTAAGTGTTGAGAACATCGGGACATTTATCGCGCCTATTTTCAGAATACTAAAGTCTGAGATTGCCCATTCAGGACGATTCTCAGATAAGATTGCGATTCTATCTCCCTTTTCTACACCTAAAGAATGCAAACCCTTACTGAACTGTTCAATAGAGTTACCGAAGTCAGAATAAGAGATATCTTGATATGTATCACCGTTCTGTTTATATGCTAAAGCGGGTTTATTAGCATGTTTCTGAATTGAATCTTCAATCATTGAAATAAGTGTCATGTTTCTCTCCTATCTATTATTGAATGGAATTCTATAATATCATAGTAACTGTCTTGTGTCAAATTTCCATAATATCCTAAAAAAGTTTGACATTTCTGCAGATTTAGCGTATACTTATATCAGATGCACGAATTGTAAACTTACGCGATTTGTCGATTGATTGGCAATGCAGTCAAAATTGCCCCTGAATATAGATGACGACTGGTTTTAGCGTCATTTTTGCTATCAAATCGTGTTTGGTGTAGTGTTCATAAGGGTTTTTACGGTTTTTAACAATAATTATCACAAAAAAAACCTCCGCGCAGTTCGTGTTTGGTTTTGGCTAATTTAGCCCTTACTGTGACTGGGTTCGCAAGGGGGTAAGTTCGGAAAGACCTTCCCGTTTGAAGGGAATTGAAACTTGCGGACACTGTCTGATATAAGAAGGCCCTTTCTCCCACGTTCGGAAAGACCTTCCCGTTTGAAGGGAATTGAAACTTTTTTTTGCGCTTCATCATTTAACTGAGTCACTGAGAGTTCGGAAAGACCTTCCCGTTTGAAGGGAATTGAAACTTTGAATGTGTGACCACCAACAAGACCAAAGGTCTCGTGCGTTCGGAAAGACCTTCCCGTTTGAAGGGAATTGAAACTTCATAATCATTAATCAGCTCTTCCCACTTCTGATGTGTTCGGAAAGACCTTCCCGTTTGAAGGGAATTGAAACATAATGGGAACCCATACGCTGGCGGCAGGAAGAACGGGTTCGGAAAGACCTTCCCGTTTGAAGGGAATTGAAACTTGGAATCGCGGCAGTGGTACTCGCGGCAATATCGGTTCGGAAAGACCTTCCCGTTTGAAGGGAATTGAAACTGTCAATGTCCTGTATAACTCAATCGCAAAGAATGTCCAGGTTCGGAAAGACCTTCCCGTTTGAAGGGAATTGAAACTAAAATAGGACTGAAGGGACTAAACGACAGTGCATATCGTTCGGAAAGACCTTCCCGTTTGAAGGGAATTGAAACATTATATATCATAAAGATGGCAGGATAACAGTACCTATAAGTTCGGAAAGACCTTCCCGTTTGAAGGGAATTGAAACATAATACTGCGTATGCGGTAGGCGATATAGTTGTTTAGTTCGGAAAGACCTTCCCGTTTGAAGGGAATTGAAACTGGCTTGGCTTGGGTGAGTATCTCAATCCTCTTTTCGTTCGGAAAGACCTTCCCGTTTGAAGGGAATTGAAACCCTTCGTTATGGAATTGGGCTTGACGGGTTTGGGGTGTTCGGAAAGACCTTCCCGTTTGAAGGGAATTGAAACCTGTCATGAATATGATTATCGCCATTGCAAGTGTTCGTTCGGAAAGACCTTCCCGTTTGAAGGGAATTGAAACCTTTTCAGTTCGGTGGAGCATGCCATTAGCTGACCGGTTCGGAAAGACCTTCCCGTTTGAAGGGAATTGAAACCTTGTGAGCAGATTGCTCCTCCGTCAAATCTTTCTCAAGGTTCGGAAAGACCTTCCCGTTTGAAGGGAATTGAAACACAACTATCTGCCATTACCACATTCATCCCCATTCCCAGTTCGGAAAGACCTTCCCGTTTGAAGGGAATTGAAACTTACTAATCTCGAAGTTTTGGAACACGCTGGTCAATCAGTTCGGAAAGACCTTCCCGTTTGAAGGGAATTGAAACATTCAAAACTTCAAGAAACCAATTTAACTCTTTTAGTTCGGAAAGACCTTCCCGTTTGAAGGGAATTGAAACTTTTCAAGTTTTTGGGTTTATCTGTTGCTTCCTCATGTTCGGAAAGACCTTCCCGTTTGAAGGGAATTGAAACCAGAATCTATAATCCATTCATTTCCTGCTTCATCACGTTCGGAAAGACCTTCCCGTTTGAAGGGAATTGAAACTGTCCGTAGATAGCGTTTTCTGATGTATTATCTAAAGTTCGGAAAGACCTTCCCGTTTGAAGGGAATTGAAACACAATACAAAGAAAATAAATGATATGTATATGTGGTTCGGAAAGACCTTCCCGTTTGAAGGGAATTGAAACCACGACAGGTTTAGACTTAGGTATTCCTGATAACAGAACCGTTCGGAAAGACCTTCCCGTTTGAAGGGAATTGAAACCTGATGCTGCAGCAGCTGCAGTGTTTGGTGTCTTGCAAGTTCGGAAAGACCTTCCCGTTTGAAGGGAATTGAAACTCGACGCCGTGATCTTGGGCAATTTTAGCAACTCGTTCGGAAAGACCTTCCCGTTTGAAGGGAATTGAAACTGTCATACCACTTCCTAATGGGCCGGGGCGATAAAGTTCGGAAAGACCTTCCCGTTTGAAGGGAATTGAAACACAATTCGCTGCAGGTGCGTTAGGTCACTGGGATGATCGTTCGGAAAGACCTTCCCGTTTGAAGGGAATTGAAACTTAATATCCTTATTGATACAATCTTTCAAAGTTATTAAGTTCGGAAAGACCTTCCCGTTTGAAGGGAATTGAAACAAAAATAGACTTCATTGAAAAAGAGCAGAAGACACCGCAGTTCGGAAAGACCTTCCCGTTTGAAGGGAATTGAAACCCGAAGATCAAAAGTTGGCAAGGATTCTCCCACAAATGGGTTCGGAAAGACCTTCCCGTTTGAAGGGAATTGAAACAATAATATCTTCAACTAAACACTTGACACTATATGTTCGGAAAGACCTTCCCGTTTGAAGGGAATTGAAACATAATAATCTCATATTACAAGCCTGCTATCCTTTGGTTCGGAAAGACCTTCCCGTTTGAAGGGAATTGAAACATTAATTGTAGATACAGTAAATCTTACATAATTACCACTGTTCGGAAAGACCTTCCCGTTTGAAGGGAATTGAAACTAACGTCATCTGGATTTAATCCGAGTTGTTCCATGAGTTCGGAAAGACCTTCCCGTTTGAAGGGAATTGAAACCAATGCATCATAAATATCTTCTGAAAAATCAGGTGCATGTTCGGAAAGACCTTCCCGTTTGAAGGGAATTGAAACAATGGATACTTCCAAATCAACTGGGGGGTAATTTAGTTCGGAAAGACCTTCCCGTTTGAAGGGAATTGAAACATCAATAGTGAAATGGGAGAAGACCCTGATGACTTTCGTTCGGAAAGACCTTCCCGTTTGAAGGGAATTGAAACTATAGACAAGACAGATGTTACAAGGCAACTCTCACGGTTCGGAAAGACCTTCCCGTTTGAAGGGAATTGAAACCCTGATAGCACCTGTGTGTTCTTTCAATATATTGAGTTCGGAAAGACCTTCCCGTTTGAAGGGAATTGAAACGAATACCTGCTCCACCACTGCCACCGACACTTCTAACTTGTTCGGAAAGACCTTCCCGTTTGAAGGGAATTGAAACGACACAAAATCACAGGCAACCAATGCTATGCTATTGAGTTCGGAAAGACCTTCCCGTTTGAAGGGAATTGAAACTTAAAGTACTTTTTTGATGATTCATAGACTGGAATGTTCGGAAAGACCTTCCCGTTTGAAGGGAATTGAAACCCATTCTTTATGTCCAAAGAATCGTGTGTCTGCGGATGTTCGGAAAGACCTTCCCGTTTGAAGGGAATTGAAACTGTTCTTGCGGTGGTAAGTATGTTGGGGCTGGGGGTGTGTTCGGAAAGACCTTCCCGTTTGAAGGGAATTGAAACTTGTCCTTCTACATAATAGTAGATACGGTTATTAGTTCGGAAAGACCTTCCCGTTTGAAGGGAATTGAAACTTGTCTTTGATCAAGGTGAAGTTGAACCTGTTGACGTTCGGAAAGACCTTCCCGTTTGAAGGGAATTGAAACTCACGACAAGTGGACGAAGAATGGGCAAGATACCTTGTAATGAGTTCGGAAAGACCTTCCCGTTTGAAGGGAATTGAAACTCTCATCGTTGTCCCAATCAATTCCATCAAGGTCGTGTTCGGAAAGACCTTCCCGTTTGAAGGGAATTGAAACTTTTATAGGATTTAGAAGTGTTCCTTTGAATTTTTCTGTTCGGAAAGACCTTCCCGTTTGAAGGGAATTGAAACATCCAGGTGCTCGTGGATGAGCTCAAGTACTGAATACCAGTTCGGAAAGACCTTCCCGTTTGAAGGGAATTGAAACTCAATGAGTCGTAACTCTTCAAAGACTGCCACTAAGTTCGGAAAGACCTTCCCGTTTGAAGGGAATTGAAACCTGTCTGTACTTGTCATATAGACGTCTATATGACAAGTACAAGTTCGGAAAGACCTTCCCGTTTGAAGGGAATTGAAACAAAGAAAAAAATAATTTAACCACCTCCTTCTCATTTTGTTCGGAAAGACCTTCCCGTTTGAAGGGAATTGAAACCTCATGTAGCGAGTGTCAACAGGTGTATCGTCGTTGGGTTCGGAAAGACCTTCCCGTTTGAAGGGAATTGAAACACCCACTGTGGTGTTTTGAATCCCGGGTCCGGTGTTGTGTTCGGAAAGACCTTCCCGTTTGAAGGGAATTGAAACGAACTTTCTCTTCTGCAGCCTGTCGTTCCTTTAATTCGGTTCGGAAAGACCTTCCCGTTTGAAGGGAATTGAAACAATTGAAGCATTGTGGCAGATTCAGACAATTAGCAACAAAAGGGTTCGGAAAGACCTTCCCGTTTGAAGGGAATTGAAACTTCTGCAACGAACAATATTTATGTTTTCGCCCCAGTTCGGAAAGACCTTCCCGTTTGAAGGGAATTGAAACGATTAATGCTATGATTGCAACAACGGCTATCGTTGCGTTCGGAAAGACCTTCCCGTTTGAAGGGAATTGAAACGAAATCCACTTACACCTATCGCCACTACTGTCATCAATGTTCGGAAAGACCTTCCCGTTTGAAGGGAATTGAAACTTTCTTCTGATTTTCTTTCCACTTTTCTATTTTTGGGTTCGGAAAGACCTTCCCGTTTGAAGGGAATTGAAACCGGAATGGTGTGAAGTGCCAATTCACAACATAACGCGTTCGGAAAGACCTTCCCGTTTGAAGGGAATTGAAACAAAATATACCGGTACAAGAGATATGCGATAGCCGCAAGGTTCGGAAAGACCTTCCCGTTTGAAGGGAATTGAAACAGTAGTGCTAATGACACGAGTTCTCTGAATTAAAATTTTACGTTCGGAAAGACCTTCCCGTTTGAAGGGAATTGAAACAATCTTTGACTTCACAGGTGACTCATTGGCTGTTTCAAGTTCGGAAAGACCTTCCCGTTTGAAGGGAATTGAAACAATCTCTTTTGCCGAATTTGTCAACAAAACCTTCTGATGCAGTTCGGAAAGACCTTCCCGTTTGAAGGGAATTGAAACTCTCAAGGAAAACATTTATGGAGTGATCCAAAAGTATCGTTCGGAAAGACCTTCCCGTTTGAAGGGAATTGAAACTTCATATACTTCTCGTCGCTTATGTAATCCTTGTTGATTCGTTCGGAAAGACCTTCCCGTTTGAAGGGAATTGAAACGCATATAATATGCTTGTTCAGTTTTCCGTTTGCAGACGTTCGGAAAGACCTTCCCGTTTGAAGGGAATTGAAACTTTACGGAACGTAACACGGACAAACATTTTATACCTCCTATAGTTCGGAAAGACCTTCCCGTTTGAAGGGAATTGAAACTGGTAAGTCTTAATTCGGTCGGTGGTTTGCTGACGTTCGGAAAGACCTTCCCGTTTGAAGGGAATTGAAACAATAAGCCTTTCTGCTTTTCTTACAGCACGGTTAATGCGTTCGGAAAGACCTTCCCGTTTGAAGGGAATTGAAACTTCTGGATGCCTCCTTGATATTCATCTCTCCTGTCTTTAGTTCGGAAAGACCTTCCCGTTTGAAGGGAATTGAAACTTGGGACTTCTATCCGTTCCCATTTGGTTTTGGTGAGTTCGGAAAGACCTTCCCGTTTGAAGGAAATTGAAACTCGATTAGCAGCCAATCTTCATCTGGACTTTCATCGTTCGGAAAGACCTTCCCGTTTGAAGGGAATTGAAACTTATTGTAGGATTCTGTCCAGTAGCTTACTTTTTTAAGTTCGGAAAGACCTTCCCGTTTGAAGGGAATTGAAACTCTTTGTGCTTGTGCTCTTAGGTAGTTGATTGTAACTTGTTCGGAAAGACCTTCCCGTTTGAAGGGAATTGAAACGAAATCAGAGACAACAACACTGTGATAGTGTGTTAGTTCGGAAAGACCTTCCCGTTTGAAGGGAATTGAAACTTTTTTCTCTTATTTTCCCTCACTCTTGTTTTCCTCCGTTCGGAAAGACCTTCCCGTTTGAAGGGAATTGAAACTGTTTCAAGGGTATATCACATGCAGGCGTATAAAGTTCGGAAAGACCTTCCCGTTTGAAGGGAATTGAAACTTCATTATTTTCAAGCCAATCCTGATTAGGAGATAAAAGTTCGGAAAGACCTTCCCGTTTGAAGGGAATTGAAACTTGTATAGCATTAGGTTATTCCTTATAGTTAGGAAGTGTTCGGAAAGACCTTCCCGTTTGAAGGGAATTGAAACTTGATGATCCGCGTGTCTTGAACATACGTTATGCGGAAAGTTCGGAAAGACCTTCCCGTTTGAAGGGAATTGAAACCGTGTGATACGAGCTTGGCGCTCGTTAGACGAAAGTTTGTGTTCGGAAAGACCTTCCCGTTTGAAGGGAATTGAAACCCTTGGTATTCATGCAGCATGCTTAGGTGAATTATATTCGTTCGGAAAGACCTTCCCGTTTGAAGGGAATTGAAACCTGAACACGCTCCCAGTCTGATAAGAACCATTCGCGGTTCGGAAAGACCTTCCCGTTTGAAGGGAATTGAAACGAAGCTCACTTTCACTTCGTATTCCTCTTGCAGCTCTTGTTCGGAAAGACCTTCCCGTTTGAAGGGAATTGAAACCGTTCTGCCACGCTTCAATGGTCTCATATCTTCCCAGTTCGGAAAGACCTTCCCGTTTGAAGGGAATTGAAACATCATCGTTAGCATAATTAGTGCTGCCACAACAGGTTCGGAAAGACCTTCCCGTTTGAAGGGAATTGAAACGCTCCGTATATCCCTTTAGTGAGATATACAAATTCTGTTCGGAAAGACCTTCCCGTTTGAAGGGAATTGAAACTTTAGTGTATAGGTTAAAAGATCGTCGCTTAGTCCAAGTAGTTCGGAAAGACCTTCCCGTTTGAAGGGAATTGAAACTATCTCGTTTCGTACGAGAACAGCACTTTCACCCGGTCGTTCGGAAAGACCTTCCCGTTTGAAGGGAATTGAAACTTTTTTTAACTAGTTTAAGTTTAATAAGAATTCCAAAGTTCGGAAAGACCTTCCCGTTTGAAGGGAATTGAAACATAATGTCGCTTGTGAGAAGAAGCTTTTAAGGAAAAGAGTTCGGAAAGACCTTCCCGTTTGAAGGGAATTGAAACCATTTTAATTCATGTGATGCGTTGATGACTCTTTGTTCGGAAAGACCTTCCCGTTTGAAGGGAATTGAAACGCGAGTTCGTCGCTGACGGGGTCAACTGTGCGCAAGTTCGGAAAGACCTTCCCGTTTGAAGGGAATTGAAACTTTTTGCCGCCTGTTCATTCAATTCTTCCGTTGAAATTGTTCGGAAAGACCTTCCCGTTTGAAGGGAATTGAAACAAAAACAGAATGCTCGTCGCTAAAATCCTTTTCATTTCGTTCGGAAAGACCTTCCCGTTTGAAGGGAATTGAAACCTTCAGGTAAAGAAAGTTGGAGTAATAATTGAAAAGATTAAGGTTCGGAAAGACCTTCCCGTTTGAAGGGAATTGAAACGAATAGAGCTTGTCATTAGCGGCAATATCCGATAAGTTCGGAAAGACCTTCCCGTTTGAAGGGAATTGAAACCTTTGTAATCCCTACCTGTAGACCTGCCCTCTTGTTTCGGTTCGGAAAGACCTTCCCGTTTGAAGGGAATTGAAACCGTCCACGACACTGCGCACCGTCGTGGCTGTGGGTGGTTCGGAAAGACCTTCCCGTTTGAAGGGAATTGAAACTCTCGTAGTGTTCAGTGAGAGTGTTTCGGTGTTGGGTAGTTCGGAAAGACCTTCCCGTTTGAAGGGAATTGAAACAAGTAGTAAAGTGCAAGTCAATTTCATCAGTTTCGTTCGGAAAGACCTTCCCGTTTGAAGGGAATTGAAACTTTCCATTTTCTGGTTTTTGATAGCGTACCCAAATTGGTTCGGAAAGACCTTCCCGTTTGAAGGGAATTGAAACTCGATATTTCTATCGACAGATTTTGACCACCACGGTAAGTTCGGAAAGACCTTCCCGTTTGAAGGGAATTGAAACCAACCTCCTGGTCTCTGTTTCCAGCGTAATTCATCAGTTCGGAAAGACCTTCCCGTTTGAAGGGAATTGAAACCTACCCCTATCTGTGCATAGGGGGGTGAAGCTAATCATGTTCGGAAAGACCTTCCCGTTTGAAGGGAATTGAAACCTTCTGTGGTGGCTGCTTCCGGCACTTCGTTTGTATGGGTTCGGAAAGACCTTCCCGTTTGAAGGGAATTGAAACTTTTTCTAACGGAATCAAGCGAATTTTTGCGCATGTTCGGAAAGACCTTCCCGTTTGAAGGGAATTGAAACACAATGGACGAGACCAGAATACAGCAATAGGAGCAATCGTTCGGAAAGACCTTCCCGTTTGAAGGGAATTGAAACAATTGATTAAGTTAAAGAAGTTACTTACCTAATTATCTTCGTTCGGAAAGACCTTCCCGTTTGAAGGGAATTGAAACTCTTACAGGAGCATGCTAATGGAAACTCAAGTTAAGGGTTCGGAAAGACCTTCCCGTTTGAAGGGAATTGAAACCGGAACCTTCCACAGCTTCTTCGTTAGCTTCAGTTTTAGATGTTCGGAAAGACCTTCCCGTTTGAAGGGAATTGAAACATTTTTAGTACCTGGTACCACGGGGCTTCTTTCGGTTCGGAAAGACCTTCCCGTTTGAAGGGAATTGAAACAAGTTGATCCCGCCCAGCCCATCCGTGAGGGATTGGAGCGTTCGGAAAGACCTTCCCGTTTGAAGGGAATTGAAACAACAAGGATGCCTAGGCATCCCAACAAAATCCCAAGAATAGTTCGGAAAGACCTTCCCGTTTGAAGGGAATTGAAACATAAAAACAAAAAGGTGTTTTAATACTTTATATAAGTTCGGAAAGACCTTCCCGTTTGAAGGGAATCGAAACAGCTGCTCCATGGGTATATCATATTCATCACACAACTGCGTTCGGAAAGACCTTCCCGTTTGAAGGGAATTGAAACGTAATTAATTTTATTTAACAAAATTTTTAAACGAACATGTTCGGAAAGACCTTCCCGTTTGAAGGGAATTGAAACTCATTCTCTAACTCCTCTTCAAAGTTGCCCCGTTTTTTTGTTCGGAAAGACCTTCCCGTTTGAAGGGAATTGAAACATATCTTTATACAATACTATACCAGCACTCATTTCAATCAGAGTTCGGAAAGACCTTCCCGTTTCAATAGAATTAAAACACAACCTGTCAATACGAGAAGATACCTCTTATCCTGAAAATCCTATAATCCTGCAAATCCTGGTTCAGACAAGCGTTCGGAAAGACCTTCCCGAGTGAAAGGAATTGAAACTTCATGGTGTCCAAGAATAGATAATCATTGACATCAAGTTCGGAAAGTCCTAATAGGGTGTGTAAAGTTATCGTACTCTATTTGTCAGAATCTCGGATTACGCGGAGGACATGCCAGTTACATAGATCAGCGCGGAAGGATTTCTGGATCATTATATGACTTTGATCAGCTACAAAGAGGCACAATCTAACAGAATGTGCTACAAAAGAAGCACAATCTAACAGAATGTGCTACAAAAGAGGCACAATCTAACAGAATGTGCTACAAAAGAAGCACAATCTAACAGAATGTGCTATACAAAAGAGGCACAATCTAACAGAATGTGCTACAAAAGAGGCACAATCTAACAGAATGTGCTACAAAGAGGCACAATCTAACAGAATGTGCTACAAAAGAGGCACAATCTAATAGAATGTGATACAAAAGAGGCACAATCTAATAGAATGTCTATTATTGGTGAAGGTATTGAAGGTTTAGTGCCAAAAACTTTACACACCCTGATGGAACGGGTATGTAAAGTTTTTGTCACTTAAAAAAGATCGCTGACCCCTTGCTCCAGCGGAGCAATATGTCTATAGAAAAAGGATTGTCAACGGGCTGCACTCCAGCGGAGTGCTATGTACATAAACCGACGCGTAAAGATTTTGCTCCTTAACTGTCAGAATCGCACTGTCGGAATCTCGGATTATCACGGATGACGCTCCCCAGTTAACATAGATGACATAGATGGGCGCGGATTGTTGAGTTTGTGTATCAAGCTGCTATTCACAAGGGATGTCGGCTTCTGAATCGTTTGCTGATTGGCTTTCTGTTGTGCAAAAATGCTTTTCCTATGCATCCATCTTTGAATTTGCAAGGCAATAATCCGCGCAATCCGTGCCATCCGTGATAATCCGCTATTCTGAAGCAATAGACGGAAAGCCTACCTATGTGCGCATCGTTATCCGTAATAGGAGGTTATAGCAATGAGAATCGAGTTGTTAGACCTCACAGTACAAGAGCTTGTTGAGGATTACATTGACGATGGCGAAGGTGGTGTGACTGGGTACGGCGGCAAACTGGATATACGTCCGCCATTTCAACGGGAGTTTATATACAACGAAAAGGAACGTAATGCTGTTATTGACTCCATACAGAAAGGATTCCCATTGAACGTGATGTACTGGTCGGATCGGGAAAACGGAGAATACGAAATCATTGATGGGCAGCAGCGTACAATCTCCATTGCTCAATATGTAGATGGCGATTTCTCGGTTGAAGGTAAATACTTCCACAATCTCACATCAGACAAACAAGAATTGATATTGGATTACAAGTTGATGGTCTACGTGTGTACCGGTACAGACAGCGAGAAATTGGAGTGGTTCAAGACGATTAACATCGCGGGAAAAGTGTTGACCAATCAAGAGTTGCGTAATGCTGTTTACGCCGGAACCTGGTTATCAGATGCGAAACGATATTTTAGTCGGACCGGTTGCGTTGCATACCAAATCGGCAATGCCTATGTCAATGGATCGCCAATCCGACAACAGTACTTAGAGACAGTGATTAAGTGGGTCAGCAAAGGCGCAATTGAAGACTACATGGGGAAGCATCAGCACGATGACGACGCGTTGCCTCTATGGGAGTATTTTCAATCGGTGATCATTTGGGTTGAATCCACTTTCACGACCACAAGACCAAAAATGATGAGGGGTGTAGATTGGGGTTCGCTGCACAACGACTTTGGAAACGCCGACCTTGATGCTGATGAGATTGAGGAGAAAACCGCCCGTCTTATATCTGACGATGATGTGCAACGAAAACAGGGTATATACCCGTACATTCTCACTGGTGAGGAGAAGCATCTGAACATACGCGCCTTTTCAGATAGCATGAAGCAAAAGGTCTACGAAAAACAGTCAGGTGTATGTGTTATCTGTGACGACGAATTCGCAATAAAAGAGATGGAAGCAGACCATATCACACCCTGGTCCGAGGGAGGCAAAACCAACGAGGATAATTGCCAGATGCTTTGTAAAAAGTGTAACAGGGAGAAGTCCGTACGGTAACCACAAGATACTACGGGCAGATTTACACCACTTGAAATAGTGTAAAGTCAATCCTTATGCTTATCCCTTATTGAAAAACGGGTGTGTAAAGTTTTTGCACTCTATTGTCTGAATCGCGGATTACGCGGAAGAAGCGGAAGGGGTTTCTTGGGCATTTAAAGTTTACTTTCACAAGTTGGCGTTGATTTTAGTATAACCCCTTATGCGTCAATTTAGTACAGAGAAGGATAATGAAAGATGAAGGGGGTGGGAGGAAGGTTGACCAGGATTTTCAGGATTACAGGATTATACCAGGATAAGAGGGGAAGGGTGGAAGGTTGACCAGGATTTTCAGGATTACAGGATTATACCAGGATAAGAGGGGAAGGTTGACCAGGATTTTCAGGATTACAGGATTATACCAGGATAAGAGGGGAAGGGTGGAAGGGTGGAAGGGTGGAAGGATGGAAGGATGGAAGGATGGAAGAAAAGAAGAGGGAAGGGTGGAAGGGTGGAAGGGTGGAAGAGGGGATGGTTGGAAGGTTGGAAGGTTGGAAGGTTGTATGGGTGGAAGGAAGAAGCACAATCAAGGATGAATGTGCTACAGGTCTATCAAGATGGATGGGGTAGGGAGAAGGGGATGGGTGGAAGTTGGAAGAAGGGAAGGTTGGAAGAGGGGATGGGTGGAAGGTTGGAAGAGGGAAAGGTTGGAAGAGGGGAAGAGGGGATGGGTGGAAGGTTGGAAGAGGGAAAGGTTGGAAGAGGGGAAGAGGGGATGGGTGGAAGGTTGGAAGGATGGAGGGTTGTATGGGTTGGAGGAAGAAGCACAATCAAGGATGAATGTGGCAGAATACGCGTATGGTATTCTGCATTAGATCTATCAATATGGATGGGGTAGGGTGAAGGGGGGTGAGGGATGAAAGGGGTTGGAGGAAGAAGCACAATCTAACAGAATGTGCTATAGGTATGGTCTTGGGAATTGCTAAATTTACGATTATAGGGTGATTTTAGCAAAACCCTCTTTTTCTGTGTTTTCCGTGTTCTCCGTGCCTTCCGCGATTCTGACGCGTAATCTGTCTGAATCTCGGAAAGCGCGGAGGAGGCGGATATGCTCCTGAGGAAGTCGGAGTTCCCTCCAAGGTTAGTATTACTATTTGATCGCACCCCATTGCCTAAGTTTCTTACCTTCTGATGTAACTGCATAAACCCCATCGTCAATCCAGTCTAAATCGTAATCTCTACCATAATGATCTGTTAGACGTGTAAGTTTTCCGGTGGCGATGTGAAACTTATAGATGTTTGAATTATATCGTTTGTCTGGATCTCTCGGTTCGTTCAAGTTCCTGATATATGCAGAGAAAACGACCGATTTATCACCATCCATCCAGTCAATTCCGATGGGACGCATAGTCCTCGGTATATTTAATTGTTGAGACCTTCTGTTTCTGATGTCATAAATATAATAGTAATATCCTTGTGGGATATAGGTTATGACGTTATCTATAACCCGAAGTATATCTCTATCTTCTGTATACAGTATTTTTTTGCCATCGGGTGACCATTTTGGTGTCCATCTACTGACCAAAATTTCGCCTTGTTGTGCAGGTTGGAGTAGTGGTCGTGCATCACTTCCATCGGCATTCATGATCCACACGTTGCCACCCTCACCAGCAACGACGTTTTGTGAGGTGAAAACAATCTGTTGTCCATCTGGAGAAAATGAGGGATCGTTTATGCTAAGATCAGAAACCTTCTTGTTCTTTCCACTGTCCAGTTCCAGCACGCGAATACTGTTCTCACTAATTTGGTTGTCTATTCGTTCATAGCGAGTGAAGACAATAGATTTTCCATCCGGAGAGAATGATGGATGGATATCCCTTCCATTTAGTGGTGGTGTGAGTTGGCGAATGTTTGTCCCATCCGCATTCATAAGGAAAATATGTTTTCGTTGTCCATCAATCAATCTTGCCTGTCTTTCAAACACGATCTGTTTTCCATCTGGAGACCAACGTGCAAAAGATGGTTCAAGTTTATCGGTGAGTAGTGTGACGTTACTACCGTCATCGTTCATTATGTAAATGCCCGTAACACCGTCGCGTGATGTGTGTGAAATGATTTTAGCATTTGCGCTCGTGGAAAAGAGCAATAAAATTAGCGAGCACACGGTAAATAAATGGTGCATTTTGTCCTCCTATGCTATTGAACAAGTATATAACCGGAAACGACCTCACTCGGCATTGGGTTATTTAACACCAATTGAATTTGAGGAAAAAACTTGTCTTAACTAACACTGAATTCTGGTCTAAAAAATCGATGGCACTTCACTCTGGAAAAACACTTGCAAATTATCGCTAAATCGGGTATTCTTTACTATATTAGCAGAGTCTTAGTTTTTCCTCAACAATAACTTGAGGATTTATTCAAACCCATGACATACTGGAGGATCTGGATGGCGCAGACACTATCCATTGTGATTCCTATTTACAATGAAGCGGACCATTTAGAAGAAGTTCTCAGACAGATATATGCAGTTGAAATCGAATTGGAAAAGGAACTGATACTGGTTGATGATTGTTCAACTGATGGTACTCGCGAGATATTGGAAAAACTCCAAAATTCAGACGAAAATGATGCTAAAGTATTCTATCACGAAATCAATCGTGGTAAAGGCGCGACGCTAAGAACGGGTTTTGAACATATAACTGGCGACATCACACTGATTCAAGATGCGGATTTGGAATATGACCCACAAGACTATCCAAAATTACTCGAACCCATTCTAAATGAGACTGCAGATGTCGTGTATGGGTCGCGCTTTATGGAAGGTAGACAGGAAGGTCTATTAAGAAGCTACCTCGCAAATAGATTCCTAACCTTTCTCTCAAATCTTGTCAACGGAACAAAAATCACTGACATGGAAACCTGCTACAAGGTGATTAAATCGGATATATTGAAAGACATATCACTCACTTCTGATAGGTTCGGTTTTGAACCAGAAATTACTGCAAAATTAGCGAAACGAAAGTGTAAGATTGTTGACGTGCCGATCAGTTACCGAGGCAGAGACTATCATGAAGGAAAAACTGTGAGCTGGAAAGATGGTGTGGCAGCCATTTTCCATATTTTCAGGTTTCGTTTTTTTTCCTAATCAGACCATCAATTTCAATAATAAATACAAAGTCTAACGGATCTGTAGTAAATGCGTAACCTTCGAAATCTACTCAGTGAGGTAGATAGTTTACTCAATAATGACATAACGCTTGATACGGAAGCGGGTATTACACAACCTGAAGTGGAGAATGATGAACTATTAACTGAATTAGAAAAGTATTTCCAATACAAGTCTTTTCGGGACGGACAACGGGAGATAATTGAGACTATCCTCAGTGGTAAAGATGTATTTGCTGTATATCCAACCGGACACGGTAAGTCGCTATGTTACCAACTACCAGCACTGATGTTACCGGGTTTAACCGTAGTCGTTTCACCCTTAATTTCCTTGATGAAAGATCAAGTTGATACTTTAAGACAACAAGGTATAAAGCAGGTTTCTCTCATCAATAGTATGCAGTCTTGGGAAGAGAATCGTAATGAAATGAACCGTATCCAGAATGGGGACGTCAAACTCTTATACGTTTCACCTGAAAGACTTCGCAGTAGAAGGTTCTTAGACCTATTAAACACTTCTCTTATTTCACTGTTTGTGATTGATGAAGCACACTGTATTTCTCAATGGGGACACGACTTTCGTCCAGCATATCTGTCAATATGTAACGCAATTGACGCACTGTTCCCTAAGTCTATTGCCTTATTCACAGCGACTGCACCCCCCGACATTCGGGATGATGTGTTACGTGTCTTGAAAATCACAGCCCCCGAGGTACTGGTCGGAGGGATTGAACGTCCCAATTTAAGACTCAAAGTTAATGCGATTGAAGGTAAAGACAAAGAGGAACAGAAATACGAACTCCTTAAACAGTATATATCTTCATTTTCAGGCAAAGGTATCATATATGCAGGACGCCGCAGAGAGACAGAAGAGATAGCAAACTTCCTTCAGAAACAGGGATGTTCCGCTGATTATTACCATGCTGGCAGAGAGGGGGCTGAACGTAAACATATACAGGAAGCATTCTTTGACGATAGCACAAACGGATTAGAAATCGTGGCGGCAACGAATGCATTCGGTATGGGGATAGATAAACCTGATATCCGTTTTATTATCCATTGGACAATGACAGGAACATTGGAGGAATACTGTCAAGAAATTGGACGCGCAGGTAGAGATGGAAAACCATCAGAGTGCATACTGTTTTATATGCATAAGGATACTGAGTTACATGAATGGTTTATTAAAGAAAGTGCGCCCGATAAATCGTCACTGCTCAGACTCCTACAGGGACTTGAAAACATGAATGGCACTGGAGAGTATCGTTTGATTGCAATGGAGGAATTAGCATGGAGATTAGGATTTAAGGATACAAAATTACAGGTCGGTCTTTCTTATTTAGAGAAGTTAGGCTTTATCAAGAGATGGAATAATCTACCATCGCGAGTTTCGGTTGCATTTCGCTCACAACCTAAAGATACCAATGTTGAGCAGTCAAGACTCTATTCACAACTTAGACGACAACGCGTGACAGATATATTGAGCTTTTGTCAGACGCTTGAACTCAGTCCAAAGTCTGTAATGGAACAACTCTCTGAACTGCAGAATGAAGGACATCTTCAGTATTGGGGTAAGGATGAACTCATGCTGATTGAAATACGTCAAGATAGTGAGTTCTTTGCGTCAATATCAGATGAGCAGATGGGACTCGGCGACTATGTAAAACATAGAAAAAGCAGAATCGATAAAATGGTCTACTATGCAACTTCTGATGGGTGCAGGATGAGAGTTATTCGAGATTATTTCGGAGAGGAGGTGCCAGAGGATTACAAATGCAACAACTGTGATAGGTGCTGATAAAGTGGGGGATATGTTGCCTGTATACACCCACTTGGTATCTGAGGATTAGATACGGCAAAGTGCTTCCTGGAAGACTGTATGCAGTGGAACGCCGTTCTGTTCAGCGATTTTTTTACAATCTTCATACTCAGGGACTGTCTTTATTGAAGAACCGTTTAGGTAACCCCGTTTTGCACGGATCGGTCCCCATTGTGTGTCGATTTCAACAATTTCGCGCTTGAGGATAACACGATCAGCAGCGTAATACCTAACACCGAAAGTGGTGGTTTCTGTGAGAAGGATATGGATCAACTTCTGTCTGTTTTCTGCAGAACAGAGAACGTTGATTTGTATTGCTGGTCGTCCCTTCTTCATTAAAAGTGGGACAAAGAAAACATCTAATGCACCATTATCAAATAGTTTCTCCATGACATAACCCGAAACTTCAGGTGACATATCATCTACATTTGTTTCTATTATGTCTATGGTGTCATTGGTTTCATGTAAAATGGAGATTTCACCTATACATATACGTAGTAGGTTTGGCTGCATTTCAAGGTCTCTTGAACCAGCACCGTATCCTACATTTAACATCGTCATGTTTGGCATAACGCCAAAGTTATCAGCAAGTGTTGTGATAATCGCTGCACCTGTCGGGGTAACTAATTCTTTAGGTATATCTGTCTGATGGATGGGTACTTCTTGTAAGAGTTCCATTGTGCCAGGAACAGGAACAGGCATCACGCCGTGGGAACATTCAACAAAACCGTGACCGAGCGATAGTGGAGATGCGTATATCTGCTCTGCACCGAGTTTGTTCAGTCCGATTACTGATCCGACTATGTCAACTATAGAATCGATACCACTCACTTCATGAAGGTGCACATTTGCTTTTTCTTTATTGTGGACTTTAGCCTCTGCTTCAGCAAGTCTGTCAAAAATGCGCTTTGATTTTTCACGAACGGTCGAGTCTAATTCACTTGAATCAAGGAGATTGAATATATCGGAAAGGTGTCTGCTGGGTACATGTGAATGTTTGTGATGATTGTTTTCTTGGATTTGCTCGAAAACTTCAACTTTCGCTTGTGTTCCAGATATACCGTGTTTCTCTGTCTTATAAAAGTCAAGATTGAATTCTTTATCTAATCTAAGCTTTGATAATTCTGTTTTGATATAACTTGGATCGATTCCTGTGTCAACAAGAGCTCCAAGAACCATATCGCCGCTAATACCTGAGAAACAGTCAAAGTACACAATTTTCAATTGTGGATAGTCCTTGATAGGGTTGACTGAGATTGAAACGGTTTCTATTGAACCGATTACTAAAGTTGATCGTTTTACACATCATCAGCAGCAGATCAATCATCATCTATCTGCTGATGATGCGAAAAATCGTCATTTTTGGAACAACTCCAAGAGCAATTCTTTCGGTTCGTTCCTTCTAAGTTTGTTTAGTGCCTCTACTTCGATCTGTCGGACGCGTTCACGACTGATTTGAAGTTTCGTGCCAATTTCTGCGAGTGTGTATTCTGTACCATCAATTAGTCCGTATCGTAGAACAATCACATGTGTTTCACGAGGATTGAGCGTTCTATTGAGTACTTCTTCCAACGCCTCAATTTTGGAGTAGTTAACTAATTCTGTTTCAGGTGTAATCTGCGCGTGATCTGGTATGATTTCACGGAAGGACACCTCAGGTGATGCCTCATTTATTGGTGCATCTAATGAAATCGGGTCTCTTGTTGCTTGCAAGATTTCATCAACCTTTTTCTCAGAAAGCTTAACCTCTTTAGCGATCTCTTTTGTAGTGGGTTCACGGCCAAGTTTGATAGTCAGATTAGACTGCACCTGTTTTATCAACCGGCGTGTCTCGCCAATATAACATGGGACACGAATGATTTGTCCTTGTTGGTCTATTGCACGTTTTATTGACTGCATCACCCACCACGTTGCATAAGTGCTGAAGCGGAAACGTAACGTGTGGTCGAATTTTTCAACTGCTTTCATCAGACCGATACTACCTTCCTGCATCAGATCAAGGAAGGTAAGGGCAGTTCTATTAAAATGATGCTGTTTTGCTATGCTTGCAACTAATCTTAAATTCGCTTCCACAATTTTCATTTTTGTGCCATGTGCAAGTTCATCAGCTTCGGTTAGTTTGGATAGGACGTTCTTGAGATGACTCAATTCAGTCTGTATTGTTTCCAATAGTGGATGAAGTGTGTTTGGACTACACTCCTTGTCTGCAGTTTTGACAATATTAGAATAAGTAATCTCATCTAAGTAATCAGCAGGTAATTTAGCTAACAGTTGGTTGATTTCGTATAACGTGATGTTGAACGTCTCAAGTAGACGCAGTTCCTCATGCTTGTCAATAGGTTCGGCATTTAGAATAGACTCGTATTCAGAACTTTGAACACTTGTAATATCCTGTGCGATCTCTGATTTGGACGTCAGTTCAGGTTTTTTTACTAAAGTCTCTAAGTTAGTACGAACAGTTTCACTTGCGAATGAACGGAATGAGCGACCGCGTTCAGGACTCCAATTTTCTATTGCACTTATTATTGCAAGATAACCCGTTTGCAGAAAATCATGACTCGGGATATTGGAATATTCGGGTTTGGAAAGGTATTCCTTGAGGATATGCAAATTTCCCATTAAGAGTTTCGTTTTCGTTTTATCTAACTTCTGCTGTTTTTTATTCAATCTATTTAAGATGCTTTCTATAGATTCTAAATGCGATGATATTTGATCAATGATGAGTCCATGATCTTTTTGAAAAGGATTTACTTTGTCCCTTGGTATTTTACGACTTTTTGTTGGATAATCCAGTGCATTTAACACCCACATCGGTAGTTGTTTAAAGTTTGATGTAAAGGCTTGTACACCTTCTTGGTATGACGCAAAGAGTTCTCTTTCTTGTTCAGGTTCCAATAACGGCGTCTTTGCAA
The DNA here is from genome assembly GCA_965205065.1 of Candidatus Poribacteria bacterium. Taxonomy (GTDB): domain Bacteria; phylum Poribacteria; class WGA-4E; order WGA-4E; family WGA-3G; genus MSPOR6. Next base: position 3,878,577 of record CBDBFT010000001.1, read on the forward strand.
TTGTCTGCAAGTAAGCAAATGTTTCATCTTTGATAGGAGCAGTACTGTCCTCCTTTTTTTCTTCAGAAGGAAACATATCAAACTCTACTGAATCTATTGGGGTATAATCTTTCATTTTAATTTTCCTTATCTCAATGCTAATTTAAGTTCAAGCGCATAATCAATAATATTCTATCAAACAATCTTGAACATATTTAGTGAATTACACATCTATGTACAATGATGACATAATTACGGTAGATTATTGAAATATTTTGAGGTAAAATACGTCTAATCATTATGTCTGTTTCAAATTGTTTCTATCACTACTCAATATAAAGGAGACATTCTATGCAAGAAAAACTTCAATCTGATGTAATCAAAAGAATCTTAGCGGGTGAATCACTCGCTAATGAAAACCTATCCAATATTGACCTATCAAACCAATCACTTGTCGGAGCGGACCTATCCACTGCAGATTTGAGCAATGCAAATCTAAACAGTGCTGATCTGACTGATGCTAATCTGAACGATGCTGATCTTACTGGGGCAGATTTATCAAACGCAACCCTATTAAGAACCTATTTAGTCGGTGCAAATCTAACAGAGACAAAACTTGAAAACGCTAATTTGTTCGGTGCATTCCTGAGCGGGAGTCTGCTTTCTGGCACTAATTTCCGTAATGCTGACTTGCGAAGAGCAACATTAGGGTGTCCAAAGTGTATACCCACAGCACCATTTGGTAATCTTACAACTTTTGAAAATGCTAACCTTGAAGAGGCAATTTTTGGCGAAATCAAATTAGAAGGTGTAGTGTTACTTGGTGCAAATTTCAAGGACGCATATCTATATGAGGTAGACCTCACTGAAGCCATTTACAGAGAATCAGACCTTGAGGGTGCAATTACAAAACAAGGATTAAACTAAACCAACTGTTCTGAAATCTCTTAGTTTCTACGTTAGTTGTAATCTTACAAGAGTAATTCAGTAAATGCTGCTAAACGATAATATCTATTGAAAATTGATGTTATTATGTGTTTAGATTCGGTCTACAATATAGTGAGACGAATCTAAATAAAAATAGTTTACAAAACGGAGTTTTTTCAATAAGATCGTTAAATTGACAAACACCTGTCAATCACCGTCATGTGACAGGTATTATAACACAAGACAGATTGTTTGTCAAATACATATTAACAGTATCATAACTTATTCAAAAATCTGTTGTTCACACATTTGCTGATAAAGTCCACTTTTTTCAACTAAGTCAGCATGTGTTCCACTTTCAACGATACTGCCATCCTTCAGTACAAGTATCGTATCCGCACGTTGAACGGTTGAGAGTCTATGTGCGATTATAAAGCAGGTTCTCCCCTGCATCAAATCCGATAGCGACTTCTGAATAACTGTTTCAGATTGTGAATCCAGAGCAGAAGTCGCTTCATCCAATATCAGAATTGGAGCATCTTTCAAAAATGCGCGAGCAATTGAGAGCCGTTGTTGTTCACCACCAGAGAGATTTCCGCCTGATTCACCAATATGTGCATTATACCTATCTGTCAGTGCCATGATGAAATCGTGCGCGTTCGCTTTTTTGGCGGCATCTGCGATAGCGTTCAAACTTGCACCCGGTGTGCCGTAGGCGATATTCTCTTGTACTGTCCCATCAAACAGAAACGTATCTTGTGGAACAAGGGCAATATTCTGTCTCAGCGATTCAAGCGTAACTGTTTCGATCGGAATGTCGTCAATTAAGATCGTGCCAGAACTTACAGTATAGAACCTTTGTAGCAGATGCAACAGTGTTGTCTTACCACTACCACTTGGACCGACAAATGCAATAACCTGACCGGGATCAGCCTTAAAACTCACATTTTTAATTACTAAGTCTTCCTTATAGGCGAAATTCACATCTCGAAATTCTACCACTCCTTCTATATTGGATAATTCCGTTTCTTTCTCTGAAGTCCTCTCCTGTTCTCTTTCAATTTTCATCAGATCAAAGATACGTTCACCAGAGGCTAAACTCTGCTGTAGTACTGTATTCACACTGCCGATAATCTTGACAGGTTTATACATTAAAGCTACCATCACGATATAACTTGCAAACCAACCGATTGATAACGACCCATTTATAACTTGCCAACATCCCAGACCAAAAACTAAAGCGGTGCCTATTGCACCCATCCATTCAATTAGCGGAGGCAGAAGAACTGCAAAACGGGAACGTCGAATTGCCATACGGTATTGTGATGTCGTGACGTCTTCAAATCGTTTCCTCTCAAAATCTTCCGCAGTAAAACTTTTTATGATACTGATACCAGATAAGGTCTCTTTTAGCTGTGTATAAATGTCAGAGCTTTTCTGTTGTATCTCCTCGCTTGCTTTTCGAACTCTACCGCCAATACGATAAATAGAGAATGCAACTAAGGGAAGAACAAGAATTGAGAGGAGCGTCATCAGAATGCTCTTATACAACATCACAGACACAAAAATGATAACCTGAATCAGAGCACGCATAATTGACGCAGTAGCGGTAACAGCCTGCTGCATACCTCGGACATCATCTGTAACTCGTGTCATTATATCGCCACTGTGCTGTTGCGAAATTTTCCGAAGTGATGTAGATATGATTCTATCGTATAGATCATTACGTATCCTTAAACTTACCTTATTGCCAACTCTGTCCATCAGAAAGTCACTCAAATAGACAAAGACTCCTTTTACTAAGACGATAGCAAGCACACTGAGTAAGATCCACAAATAGAAACGGAAGGCATCACCTGTACTAGTTAGTGTTATATCAATACCCTGAAACAGATGCTCATGATTGAAAATATGGATGGTTTCGTTACCGCCTTTTTCCTTGAAGTTTTCAAGTTTCTTTAGGGAGTCAAGGGTATCTGCTAAGAGTTGAATCCTACCAAGTTCACAGATTGATACGACTAATGCACAACCCATTGCAATAATGATTGAAATTCTGAAGGATTTCAGATATTGCAGAAACTGATGCAGGACTTTTTTCTCTTGCAAGGTTATCGATCTATATAGGCGGTGTAAAGTTTTTTTCATAGTATGTACTTAGGTAACGGCACACGGAGTGTGCCTACTACTTTGTAAGAACGGCACACGGAGTGTGCCTACTACTTTGCAAGAACGGCACACGGAGTGTGCTTACTACTTTGTAAGAACGGCACACGGAGTGTGCCTACTACTTTGTAAGAACGGCACACGGAGTGTGCCTACTACTTTGTAAGAAACGGCACACGGAGTGTGCCTACTACTTTGCAAGAATGAAAACTAAGTTGATGGATTAGGTATTTCAAAATGCTGATAATCTCCAAATTGAATCATAGCTGTTTTGCTGAGGACACCAGTATGGCAACGAATTCTCAGTTCCTGATTCTTAAAGTCAACTGACTCTATTATACCGATGCCTATTGTCGTTCCTGATTTGTCAACTAAACCGACGCTTCTTTGATGAAAATATGAAGAGGTCTCTGTAGTTACGTTCCTCAAACTTAGATAGTCCTTGATTCTATGAATATCACTTGAAATTAATCTTCTGCTGGCAACTAAGGCTAATTCACGATGTCCCCATTCCGCATATAGTATATCTTCCTCAGTAAGTTCCATAAGAATGTCTACCTCTCTCTGATTCGCAATTCTACCTTTAAAGAAGGGTGTACGCACACTGTTTATGTCCGAAAATGTAATGTTCTGAATTTCACTATTTCCAAAATACGTCTTAAACTTCGTCCGTCGATTCTCTTGACGTCTCTGTGCACTTTTTAGTCGAGCCATCTTATGTACTGGCAGAGAGTGTATCTTTAACCTGTCCATCAACTTGTAACTTGCGGTGATCTTTTCCATTTCTCTTGAACGTCCTATGCAGACTATATGATGTGGTTGAATTATGTCTATTTTCTGCTGTTTGAGCATCACAGCTGCGGGTTCATGAATATAACCTGTTGTGTCTATAACGACAAACTCGGCAGACGCTTCCTGTGCGGCATCTAACATCAGACGGGTACCAGACACTAAAGGAAGAAAGTTCCTTACAGGGGATATCGCACCAACATAGTATAGCGAATCAGCATTCAAGGCAGTGGTAACACTGTTCCCATCTTTAACGATCTGATTCTGGCTAACATTCACCCCATCCAAAAACTTACCCGTAGAATCATCACAAGGATGAAATAGTTTCATACCTATCGTCGTTGGAGGACCAATGGTAGATTGACCAATGTCTGTGTCTATGAGTGCAGATTTAAAACCCAGATTGACAGCGACATCAATAAGATATTGGCAGAAGGTAGTTTTACCCGCGTCTAAAGCTCCCAGAACCAGGATGTGTTGATCCGGTTTGACTATTTCAGCCGAAAGTCTTTCCCAATCGGGATTAATTTGGTATGTGCGACTCATCATGTATTGTTGTTAATCACCCAAACTCAGTTCATATCGGAAAGTAACGCCAGGGAAACTGATGAAGTTTTCAATTTGAGAATTGTGTTCAATACCTATGAGTTGTTCAAGCAGAGAAGATCTGCGTTCTTTTCGGACTATCTTGGGTTTTCCTTCAATATTACCGAGTTTTCCAGCAACGAGTATTGCATCTTGCAGGTTACCTATCTGATCAATCAGTTTGTGTGATAAAGCTTGGTTACCAGAATATATCCTACCATCCGCAAGTTCAACGATTTGATCACGTGTTAGGTGTTCATTCCGAGAGTGGTAGATAGCGTCAACAAATTGATTATAGACATCATCTACTGTCTCTTGAAGTATTGCTTTATCTTCATAAGACAGGTCCCGGAACATGGATCCAGCATCTTTGAACTGACCGCTCTTAATCACCTGTTGCTCCAATCCAACTTTCTCGTAAAGTCCCTTTATTTTGGTAAACTGCATGATGACACCGATACTTCCAGTCAATGTCCCCGGATTTGCCATGATAGTATCTGCTGCACATGCTATATAGTAACCCCCAGATGCCGCTGAACCAGCCATAGATGCCACTATCGGTTTATCCAACTTCGTTAATTCACGGTGTATCTCCTGAACAGGTGCCACGCTACCCCCTGGTGAATTTATTCTTAAGACAATTGCTTTCACATTTGGATTATCTCGGTATGTATGAATAAGTCTAATCGTAGCATCAGATTTCGTAATGATACCTGGAATATCAATCACAGCTACCCTCGGACCGATTGACAGAGGGGTGATTAAAAAAGGTAGTATTAAAGTAACAAAGAACAGTATCACAATCACAAGTATGATCAGATATACTCTTTTTTTTCTCATAGAATCGTTTCCATGTTAGGTGAGATTACAGTGTCTATTCAGTCAGGATTGGTTACGAACAGATCGGGTTAGGAGTGTCTATAGTGGATAGTCCAGACTAAATATCCAGGTCGCGATTCGGAGATCGCTCCTACCAATAGTCTGTTCTGTAGGAGGGAACTCCACAAGCCGACTATGACTTATACCCACAAGCTTAGTCTGGACTGTCTAATAGTCCTTGTCACGTTTCCCAGGAAAAAAGATAACCCAAAGGGTTCTTACTAACCAACCGATATCACGAAGGAAGCTCCGATTCGCAACATAGTGTAGGTCAAGTTCTAATTTCTTAGGCATTAAATCCGTAATATAATAATGTTCTGGATTATCTTTAGCTTTCAGTTTTTTCTCTTCGTCTCTATTAACAATTTGAGAGGGACCGGTAATACCTGGTTTTACTTGTAGAACCTGCTCTTGTCGCTCAGAGTAGAATTTGACATATTCCGGTGACTCTGGACGAGGACCTATTAAGCTCATGTCCCCTTTCACAACATTGATGAGATTAGGCAGTTCGTCTAATTTCAACTTCCGCAAGAATCTGCCAATCCCAGTTATGCGGACATCTTTATGCGTTGTTAGTCCTATTCCAATTTGATCAGCGTTCTCAACCATTGTCCGGAATTTATACATCTTAAAATGCTTACCATTCTTACCTACTCTTGTTGCTTTGTAAAACACAGGACCGCGCGATTGGAATTTCGCCAAAAAAATACTTACGATGAAGACAGGAGATGTGATCGTTAAGAGTATCAGTGATAGGATAAAATCAAAACAACGTTTTATCCAACGCGACCCACTTGACCATTTAATACATGGAGATTTTTCGCCAACGGTTGTGAAGCAATCCTGTGGTGGAGAATCCTGAGTGAGCATTACACGCCTCTATCTGTATCGGAAGAAGGTTCAGTTGATTCGGTGTCTTGACTTGAACTCATCAGATGTCTTCTAATATTTTCTTGATTTTCAACCTCACGATTTTGAACAAATGCCCGATTCGGTTCATAAGTAGGAACTAACTCTTGTAGTGTTGTAATAATCCTATCTGTTTCAAGTGAATCGGCATATTTAGAAAGTTCACCAATCTGAGAAAGCAGTTGTTCCTCCTCAATTGTCTCTAATTGTGCAACAAAGATACGTTGGTGTTTGGTGGCAGTGACGCCTTCTTGCGGTGTGAGGAGTTCCTCATAGAGTTTCTCACCCGGTTCCAATCCAGTAAAGTCTATCTTTATGTCTACATCTAATTCTAAACCTGATAGTCGGATTAGGTCTCTTGCAAGGTCAAGAATCTTTATCGGTTCTCCCATATCTAACATCAAGATTTCACCACCATTACCCATTGCACCTGCCTGTATTAGAAGTTGGACTGCTTCAGGTATTGTCATGAAGTACCGTGTAGCTTCTCTGTGTGTGACTGTAACGGGTCCACCTTTTGCGATCTGTCGCTTAAAGTTAGGCAAAACGCTTGCTCTACTACCGATAACATTTCCAAACCGAACGGCGATGAATTTCGTTCCGTTTCTATTTGCTTTACACTGTATTAACTTCTCTGTTACCCGTTTGGATGCCCCGTAGACACTCGTAGGATTAACCGATTTGTCAGATGAAACCAGGATAAATGCCTCTACATGATGCTTGATAGCGGAATCAATAAGATTCTTTGTGCCAATAATGTTATTTTTTACTGCTTCGTCAGGGTGAGCCTCCATGAATTTGACGTGTTTGTGTGCAGCAGCATGAAATATAATATGAGGTCTGTATCGCTTGATAATCTGAAAAACTTTAGAATTATCACGAATATCTCCTATTATAAGTTCGCGATTAATTGGGGGATCCAATTCTCGCAATTCCATATCAATGTGATAAATGCTGTTTTCGCCACGACCGAATAAGATCAATAACTCTGGATCAAGCTTAGCAACTTGTCTACACAACTCAGAACCGATAGACCCACCAGCACCTGTAACCATCACACGCTTACCTGATAGATACTTTGAAATTTCAGCTAAATCTATCGGAGCTGTAGAACGGTTAAGAAGGTCTTCTAACTTTACTTCACGGATATGATTGATACTAACCTTACCTTCCAGAATCGCATGAATACTTGGTACAATTTTGAACTGACATCTTCTATATTCACACTGACGAATGATGTCCCTTATCTTACCGCCGGGTGCCGATGGCATGGCGATGATAACTTCTTCAATCGTCCGCTTTCTTGCGATATAGGTAAGGTCTCTTGTCGTACCGAGCACTTCAAGTCCCGCAATCGTTTTACCGACTTTCTGCAAATTGTCATCAATAAAACCTATAGGCAGATAACCTTTCTCAGGATGAGACCGTAATTCACGCAAAACACCAATTCCAGCTGCACCAGCTCCAACTATCAATACCTTGGTTCGCGGTAATGCAACCTCTTTATGTCTGCCTTCACGGAATAACTTATATGAAAACTTAGCAAATCCAATGATGAATGCGTTGTAGAAGATGTCAACTAAGAAGAAACTCCATGTATCAGACCTTTGAAAGAATACCGAAATAGTATATAACACCAATCCTGACACACAAACCGCATAGATTATAGAACGAAATTCTTTCACGCCAGCATACTGCCAGATTGGTTTATACAGACGAAAACATAAAAAGGTGAGAAGACGGACCAATGTGACAACAGCACATATCGTTAATACTAAAGGATATGTCCCCACATTTGAAAATATCGTAATCTGCTCGAATTCTGCTATAAAATTAAAGTTAAGCTGACGACATGTAAAATATGTTAATATTAATGCAAGATTAACAAGGAAAAAATCAATTACAATTGAAGAACTCCATCTGACTTTTGTTTTTTCCATATTACCTCCCTTGGCTACTTTTGCAATTAGATTTCAGTATAGACCTGTTCCAATCTTTCAACGAGTACATTCCAATCATAGCTGTCCTCAACCCTCTTTCTACCTGACCTCGCGATACTTTCACGTCTCTCACGATCCTCAATTAACGCAATAACATTTTCAGCAAAATCTTCTGGTGTATCTGCGATTACAACTTCCTTCTCACGTTCCGCTTCTAAACCCATTGCACCAATGGATGTTGTTACGACAGGCGTCTGCATTGCCATTGCCTCTAAGTTCTTAGTCTGTATTCCTGAACCGGCTCTTAAGGGGGCAACAAATATCGTTGCTTTCTCAAAGTACGGTCGTATATCAGGAACATAACCGGTAACAACTACACCTTTAGTTTTTTCCAACTGCTTTACGTGGTTGGTAGGATGATTACCCACAATCTGAAAAGAGACATCAGGATAACGCTCCTGTATCAATGGTAAAATATCTTCACAAAAATAGATAACAGCATCAGAATTTGGAAAATAGTTCATAGTTCCTGTAAATAGCAGGTTTATCGATTTTTCTGATGTCAATCTACTATGGATACCAGATTGTCTGTCGGTTTCTGTGCCTATACTTTCATCGGCATAATTATGATGAAAGTACTTTAAATCAACTCCCATCGGGACAACGGATAAGTCAAGATTCTCATCCTGTTTAAGCAGATAATCTTTATCGAATTGTGCTACGACTGTTCCACGATCAAATGATCTCATTATCTCAACTTCATATCTTCTGACACGTTTTTCCTCTAATCTTACCAAAAATCGTTTCGGTGTGCAATCTAAATCTGCTCTACGACTCAGATTTAAAGCTAACGAATCGCATAAATCCAACACTTTAGAGACACGTTTTTCATCTTTTACATATTGTCCCATGCGGAAGAGTTGTGCATGAATTAGATCAATATCCTCCTCCTGCAGAACTTGGTTTATCTTATGTTGCATCTGTTGCGAATACCAATAATGTACTTGTAAAGGTAGCCGAGAAAAGAAGTGAATAGCAGTATTTACTTTCGCCAAAAAAGAACGAAAACGAACCCATTCAATGCGTTTACAGTAAGGTCTAAGATGTTTTACCGCAGCAATGTCATCATCAGACTCAGCAAAAAAAACTAAGGTAATTTCATGACGTTTTGACAGTTGTCTGATAAAGTGATATGACCGAATACGGTCTCCTCTCTGTGGTGGATATGGACACCGTAAACTCAAGTAAAGGATACGCATAAAGTGACTTTCCAATACAAACTATAATAAGACTATTCTACTCTTAAGCAGGTAATTCTGCCTCGTCGATTAGCATGACAGGTATCCCATCGCGAATCGGATATCGACGTTTACATTCACCTTGACATACCAACTTCTGCTCTGTTTCTATATACTCTATTTTCCCTTTACAAGCAGGACATGCAAGAATATCAAGCAAAGTCTGTGATAACGTATAAGATTTTTCAGATTTCAATTCATCTCTCCCAGAAAAAATCGATCCTTAGTTCTACTGTTAAGAATTCCATTACCTTCCATGACACTTCTTATATTTTATACCGCTGCCACATGGACAGAGTTCATTCCTTCCAACTTTCGGTACTGTTCCCATGGCTTGTTGTGAAGCAAATTCTGCTTCAGACTGACTGCTAAAGTCTGGACGTCTTCGTTGTGCGGGACGGCGTTGTCTGCTCTGTCGTCTTTCAGGCATAGGTCGCGCAGGTCGCGTCGTTACTTCCATTTTAAAGATAAATTCGCTAACCTGCTTCTCAATATTCTTATACATGGATTCAAATATACCCAATGCCTCGCTCTTAAACACAACAATAGGGTCTTTTCCTCCATATTGTTCAAACCTTATGCCGTGCTGAATATAGTCAATGTTATGCAAATGATCTTTCCAATGGTGGTCAATTGCATTCAAGACCAGTAAACGTTCAAGCAGACGCATGTTTTCTGAACCCAACTCCTCTTCACGTCGTTTATAGAAACTCTTTAATTCATTCAGAATCTCACTATGAAGTTCGTCTGCGGATATTTCCTTGAGAGGCGTTCTGAAATTAGGACTAATTAAAAAGGTTGTAACTAACCACTTCTCAAACTGATCAAGTTCTTCAGGTTCCCGTGGTCCCCTTTCTGGAATGACTTCGTATACCTCATCAGCGACAACATTGTCTATCATGTTCCAAACTGTATCTTTGGGGTCTTCATCAGAAAGTATTGAATCTCTTAATGAGTATATTGTATCGCGCTGTGTTTCCATAACATCATCAAACTTCAGAATGTTTTTTCGTACTTCAAAGTTCATTTCCTCAACACGGGTCTGTGCTTTTTCTATTGACTTTGTCATCCAAGGGTGTTCAAGTGGAATTCTGTCATCCATACCAGCTTTTGTCATGGCATTTGTCATAAATCCTTGTAAGCGTTCTGATCCGAACTTTCGCATCAGGTCATCTTCAAGTGATAAGTAAAAGCGTGATGAACCCGGATCACCTTGTCTTCCAGAACGACCCCTTAATTGGTTATCAATTCGTCGGGAATCGTGTCTTTCTGTACCGACTATATGCAATCCGCCCGCGTTCAGCACATGTTCTTTATTCTTTTCACAGATCGCTTCCGCATCAGAAAATGCAGTTTGCCATTCTTCAGATTCTGTAGACAGTGTTCTTAAATCTACCTTCTTTTTTCGTAATGTGTCCTTTGCTAAACCTTCAGGATTTCCTCCAAGAAGAATATCCACGCCGCGACCTGCCATATTTGTAGCAATCGTTACTGCCCCTGGCATGCCTGCTTGAGCGATGATGTCTGCTTCACGCGCGTGTTCCTTAGCATTTAGTACTTGATGCTTAATGTTTCTATGTCTTGATCTTAGGAGTTTGCTTAGTTTTTCGGAATTCTCAATTGAGATCGTCCCAACAAGCACAGGTCTGCCTTTCTCATGCTGCTCCTGAATATCCTCCAAAACTGCGTTATATTTCGCTTCCTCTGTCCTATAAATTTGATCAGGATTGTCAATACGGATCATCGGCTCATTCGTTGGTACGACGACTACATCTAAACCGTATATATGTGCAAATTCGTTTGCTTCTGTTGCAGCGGTGCCTGTCATTCCTGCAAGTTTATCATATAGACGGAAATAATTTTGGTAGGTGATCGTGGCAAATGTTTCACTCTCTTGTGCTATTCGGACACGTTCTTTTGCTTCAATCGCCTGATGCAAACCTTCATTAAGACGGCGACCTACCAGTTTTCTACCCGTAAATTCATCAATAAGTAAGACCTCTCCATTTTCCACAAGATAGTCAATATCCCGTTTCCAAAGATGGTGTGCATTGAGTGCCTGATTGACATGATGCACAAGCATAACATGATCAGGTTCATACATATTTTCGATACCGAGTAGCCGTTGCACCTCTTCTATCCCAGGATCCGTGAGTGAGACATTACCACGAGATTTGCCCTTATCATCAATAACAAAATGCTCTTCATTACGTAATTGTGTAACGATATGATTGATTCTTCTATATAGTTCTGCCGGTTTGTCAGAGGCATCTGATATAATAAGCGGTGTGCGTGCTTCATCAACGAGAATACTATCTACTTCATCCAAAATAGCATAGATATGTCCACGTTGAACCTTGTTTTCCAGTGAGAGTGCTCTGTTGTCATTCAGATAATCAAAACCGAACTGACTATGGACACCATAAGTGATGTCTGCTTTATATGCAAGTTTTCTTTGTTCATAAGGCATCTGGTTCAATGTTAAACCGACAGACATACCCAGAAAGTTATATATTTGCCCCATCCATTCAGCATCACGTTGTGCAAGATAGTCGTTGACAGTAGCGAGGTGAACACCGTTTCCAGAAAGTGCATTTAGATAGACTGCAAGTGTTGATGTTAACGTCTTTCCTTCACCCGTTCTCATTTCAGCGATGGACCCGTTATGTAGGGCAGCACCTCCAATAATCTGGACATCATAGTGTCGTTGTTTCAATGTGCGTACCGCAGTTTCCCGCACGACAGCGAATGCATCCGGTAATAAATCGTCAATGGAAGCACCCGATTCTATTTGTCGTCTGAAGTGTGGGGTTTTTGCCTGTAACTGTGCGTCGGTTAATTTCTTAATTGCCGGTTCTCGCTGGTTAACCGCTTCAACTATGTCTGTAAATTTCTTTACGTCTCTGTCCTCTTTACTACCGAAGACCTTGGTCATTATTCTATCAAACATTTCTCTCCTTGAAGAATATCAAATTAAGCACACACTAAGGGGCAGCTGTTTCTTGATATTATTCATCTCCTGTCAATAAAGGCTGTTCTTCCACAACAGCACTCGACATTATAATATTTTCTCCATCAACGTGTTTTTTAAGTATAACATATATCAGAGTCGTTCCTACAGAGGCTAAAGAAAAAAGATAACCGAGAAAACCTCCAAATAAAGATATTAACATAAATGCTAAAAAGATAGCACAGATAGTTGTGGAAAAACTCAGATCGGGAAGTTCTGTATTATTGAGTCCAAAATTAATGCCCAAAAAAGCTCCATCATCACTTAGAAAAATACCTGAGATTCTTTCTATAATGCCACCCAACCATTTATTTACATATAACAACGCGTCTTGCAAAAATAATTTGTGCAGATAATAGGTCGGCAGCAGTGCGATTAAGAACCCACCTATACAGAACAGTGCCCAAATCGGGACATGAAACAACTTTAAGGCAGACAAAAGTAAACCATAACTCATGAGACGCCACGGCTGATTCCATACAATAGAAAAAAGTTGATAGATAATTTCAAACGCATCTACTTCTGTTGTAGCCGACATAGCAGGAACAAGGAATAAACCTGCAAAAAAGACGAAAAATATAAATAGGATGAGTATGCCGAACAGGAATCCTATAGGTGAAAAAATAGAAGATATCGTAAGGATGGTTCCCTTAAGAAACGGTATTTTCGCTAATAATCCGATGCAGATAGGTATTATTAGTAGGCAAAGGATAAGAAAAAATAACCAAAGAAATGACCCGATAACAGTCTTCCATCTCGTTCTCAATACACCTAAAGCATTACCGATAGTATAGAGTGAATCACCACGTAACTGTTCATAAGTAATCTTTGATGTAAGTGTACTGCTTAATAGATATATGATACCGCAAATTATGATACCAAACCACATCGCTATAGATGAAATAACACTTAAGTCATTGTCAACGAATGGTAGAATAGGAAGTAATCCGTGAGATGTCCAAATATCTTGTGCCTTTGCGCCATCCACTATAATCAGGCTGAGATAAACTAAAATCTGATAAATTAGGTAAGCAAGTATTATCCCCGTAAAATGAATTCCGATCCTGCGACCGCTGAATCCATATCGGTAAACCCGGAGAATATCCTTGTAATTGAAGTGAATCTGTTCCATACTATTCCATACTATTGGTAATCTAATATCTGGAGTTGATTGAACTTCTGATGATAGACTATATTCACAGAATTATGCCTGCTGACGCATTGATTAATCCTTACAAAATATTACCATAATTTACCGATTCATGTCAAATATATTATTTTTGAAGGGAAGGATGGAATGGTGGAAGAGGGATTGTTGGAAGGATGGAAGGATGGAAGGGAAAAGATTGGAAGTGTGGAAGGGTGAAAGAGGGATGGAAGGACAGGTGTTAGATGTTTTGGGTGGGATTCTTGAATTTGTCTGAACCAGGATGTACAGGATTATAGGATTTTCAGGATAAGAGGTATATTGAATCAATCAAGAGTATATGGTAAAATTCAACGCAGGCTTTGATGAAAGAGTCTTATCTTGCTAATAAGGAAAAAAGAAATATAAACATAGGGGAACAACAATCAGTGAAAAGAATACTTGAACCAGAAGTCATGGATACAAAGGAAGCAGCTGAAGCTTATGACGCAATGGGACACGGGGAAGTTGATAAAGCTTTTGTTGACCGTGTCATCACACTCGGTGCAGAATCTGGACATTTTCTTGATGTCGGCACGGGACCAGCCCAAATACCGATCCTACTTGCACAAAGGTGTCAAAATATTAACCTCACAGCTATAGATTTGTCAATTGAAATGTTAAAGATTGCTGAAGGACACATAGCTGACAGTGATCTAACAGAACGTATCACCCTTGAACGCGTAGATGCAAAAACCTTACCTTATCCTGATAACTCCTTTGACGGTCTGATTTCAAACAGTATTGTGCATCACATCCATGATTCACTGAAAGCACTGAAAGAGATGGGGAGAGTCATGAAACCTAAAGGTGTCGTTCTTATAAGAGACCTTATCCGACCAGAAACACCAGAAGCAGCACAAGCATTCGTAGATAAATACGCTGCTGAGGATACACCGATACAACAGAAACTCTATTATGAATCTTTTCTTGCATCTTTTACAATTGCTGAAGTAGAACAGATGTTGATAAAAGTGGACATACCAGGTGCAGTCGTAGTTCAAAGCACAGATAGACATTGGTCTATTGAACGGGCTGCTGATTAATTTAATTTCCGACTCTTCATAAAATATGGTATACTATTTACAGCAAGCCATGATACAAATAAGAACACTACATTCAAGGAGATTATAAATGTCAAAAGTTAGTTTAGTTCTCTTTCTGTGTCTACTCTTAGCTATAAGTAATGTCTGTATAGCAAATGTTGCTGAAGATGGACTGGTTGTATTCTTACCATTTGATGAAGCTGCTGGTAAATCGGTAACAGATGTAACAGGAAATGGACATGATGGCACATTTGAAGGCACACCGAAATGGGTTGAAGGAAAATTCAATTCAGCACTTGAATTTGACGGTGAAGATGACTATGTGGTGGTCGCTGATAACGCCGCATTAGATTTTACCAACAAAATTACAATGATGGCATGGTTCAGTCCAAACGCTGATTTACATAGCAGACGTCTAATGGTAAAAAACGATTCTATCTTCGTCATCTTTGATTTTGGAGATGAAAAAAGCATAGATTTCCTTGTAAAACCGACAAACCTTTTCGCTGAATCAAAAACCAACGACTGGAAAATCGGTGAATGGTACCACTTTGCAGGAACATTCGACGGGAAGACATTACAAGTTTTTGTCAACGGTAAACTGGAAGGTGAAGCAGATAATCCAACTGATATTACACCTTCAAACTTAGACCTCTGGATTGGTGGTGATGATTACGGACGAGAAACGGATATGTTCCCAGGGAAAATTGATGAAGTACGTATCTATAATAAAGTCCTAACTGAATCACAAATCCAACGCGTGATGGAGACACCACAAGATGTTGATGCTAAAGGAAAACTTACAACGACTTGGGGAAAAATAAAGGGTCGTTAACCGAATATAAGGAGGTATATGACAAGCCACCAAAAACGTCCTGTCGTTCTCATCATCAGAGATGGATGGGGCAATAATCCATATCCTGAATACCAAGAATCAAATGCAGTGCATTTGGCAAAAACACCCGTAGATGACTGGTTGCGGAAAACATATCCGCACGTGCAAATTCACACTTCCGGTGAAGATGTCGGTCTACCTCCGTGTGTCATTGGTAACAGCGAAGTCGGACATCAGAATATAGGTGCTGGTCGGATAGTCAATCAAGAGTTACTTCGCATTAGCACCATGATACGTTCTGGCGAATTCAACAAAAACGAAATACTCTTGAAGACGTTGGCACACGTAAAAAACAGTGGAACTCATTTACATCTAATGGGGTTAGCCAGTGATGCAGGTGTTCACAGTTCACTTGAGCATCTATACGGTTTGCTTGCCCTCGCTAAATCTAATGGTCTGAGAGATAATCAAGTATATGTACATAATTTTAGTGATGGACGAGACTGTCAACCTGATCTTGGGATAAAGTTTTGCCAACAGATTGAGGCAAAATTAGATGAGATCGGAATCGGGAAGATCGCGTCAGTGATCGGTCGTTTTTACGCAATGGACCGGGATGATAGATGGGAACGTGTAGAGACTGCATATAGATTATTGACTGAGGGTGTGGGGTCCCAGGTTAAGAATGCTGCCGCGGCATACAGTGCGTATTACAAGGATCCAGATGATCAGAATCGTAAAGGTGATGAGTTTATTAGACCGTCTGTAATTGTTGACAATGAAGGAAAACCGTTGCCAAGAATATCAGATGGTGATTCAGTAATTTTCTATAACTTCCGTGGGGATCGTCCCCGTGAACTCACAAAGGCATTCTGTCTGGAGAACTTTCCATTCCAAGCTGAAGGTAAAGATGGAATCGTCAGAGAAATGGGTTTTAAACGGAATTGCAAAATGAGCGTTAACTTTATTACGATGACTGAATATGAACAGGGATTACCGGTCAAAGCGGTTGTTTCAAAACCACCAAAAATGCCGAATACACTCGGCGCATACATAAGTGAAGTGGGCATGAAACAGTTCCGGTGTGCCGAGACTGAGAAGTTTCCACATGTCACTTTTTTCTTCAATGATTATATAGATGAGGCTTATGAAGGTGAAGACAGACAGATAATTGCATCACCCCGCGATGTAACGACTTACGATCAAAAACCTGAGATGTCTGCACCTGATGTAACAGATGAAATGTTACGTCGAATCGCAACCGAAAAGTATGATCTGATGGTTCTAAACTATGCAAATGGGGATATGGTCGGACATACAGGTTCGCTCCACGCAGCGATAAAAGCTGTGGAAGTCGTTGATATCGGCGTAGGAAAAATCGTGAATGCTGTTTTGGCAAAAGACGGCGCACTCATTGTAACAGCTGATCATGGGAATTGTGAACAGATGATTGACCCCGATACGGGTGGTATACATACAGCACACACAACTTACGATGTTGATCTAATCGTCGTTGATGATCAGTTTAAAGGCAATCTTATGAGGACAGGAGGACGACTTGCGGACATCGCGCCAACAGCACTTCGTCTCCTCGGATTACAACAACCGACTGATATGACAGGTGAATCCTTGATCTAATAAGTTCCAACGCGTAATAATAAGAACATTATGCACTATTAACAAAGTACACTGTCAATTCCTATAAAATTGGACTTGACAAAGCAAAAGTTGCAAACTAAGGAGATTTAGCATGTCCATGTCCACGACCATACCGTATGACCAACATGTCCGACACGATTTCAGGCTGTTTGCAGGACGCGCGAATCCAGGATTGGCTAAAGATATCGCATCACATTTAGGCGTAGAACTGGGGAAAATATCGATCGGTGATTTTCCAAACAGTGAAACGCGCGTACAAATTGAAGAAAGTATTCGCGGAACCGATAGCTACATCATACAACCAACAAGTGAACCTGCAAATGAGAACCTAATGGAACTCCTCATCAGTATTGATGCTATGAAACGAGCATCTGCAAAGCAGATTACCGCTATCATCCCATATTTCGGTTATGCACGACAAGACCACAAAACAACAGGACGAGAACCTATTAGTGCAAAACTGGTGGCTGACCTCCTCACTACCGCAGGCGCAAGTCGTGTCATCGCTATTGACCTACATGTACCACAGATACAGGGATTCTTTGATATTCCGATGGACCATCTAACTGCTGTTACGACATTAACAAACTACTTTCGCGAGAAGAACATTGAAAACGGTGTCGTTGTCGCACCAGATGTCGGACGCGCAAAACTTGCTGAAAAATATACCGATATCCTACGACTTCCGTTAGCTATCATGCACAAACGTCGTAATGGAAAAGATGGACAAGATGTCAAATTTGTTGAGCTTGTCGGAGATGTCAAAGATAAAACGCCTATCGTAATTGACGATGAGATAGCAACTGGCGGCAGTATATCCGAACAAGCACAAGCATTAGCAGAAGCTGGCGCAAAACCCGCTTATGTCAGCATCACACATCCTGTGCTTGTTGGACCTGCATTAGATAGACTGAAGCACGATTCAATAAAAGAAGTGGTGACGACAAACACAATTCCGGTACCAAGAGAGAAACAACTTGATGGTAAAATCGAAGTTCTCTCTATCGCACCACTGCTTGCAGAAGCAATCCTAAGAGTTCATCAACACAGATCTGTTAGTCAAGTCTTCAGAGATCAACATCTCGATTTTGCAGTATAACCTGATTTCGCCTCTACTGATAAGATAGATGATACCTATACTCTACCTAAGTCATTATCGATCAATTGTCGGTGGGGGCGAAAATCAACTCCTATATCTCACGGCAAATTTAGATAGGACTAAGTTTGAACCCATCGTAGTCTGTCCAAGTGAGGGACCTTATGTCCACCATTTAAGGAAAACGGATGTCAGCACACTTGTCATAAAACTCCCACCTTGGCGAAAAACCGTTTCATTTTTGACAAGACATCTGGCAACAATCAGATTAACAGCTCTTGCCAAGAAAAATAATATACAACTGATACATTCTGCTGACCCTTGGCTGAACCCTTATGCAGCGAGAATTAAAAGGAGATTGAATATACCCGCAGTCTCACATATACCCAATCTACTTACACCTAAACAGATTGATAAGTACGAGTGTGAGTTTATGGATCGTTTTATATCAATCTCAGAAGAAGGTAAAAAACGTCTTGTAGATGCAGGTATATCATCAACAAAGATTGATGTTGTGACAAATTGTGTAGATCTGTCGTTGTTCAAACCTGATCATATCCAAAGCAGATCAGACTCAGACCTTTTCGTCGTTGGTCTTGTAGGACGGATAGAACCCTTTAAACGACAAAAGACTTTTGTTGATATTGCCCATCAGGTTTATCATCAATGTAAAAATGTTCGTTTTCACATCATCGGTTCGTCTCCTGATACCAACAGACATCGGATTTATGAAAATGACGTCAGACGTTCGGTCTTAGACTATAAACTGCAAGATGTATTCTATTTTATGGGATATAGGTCTGATATGCCAAAAGCCATGCTTGAACTTGATTTATTGGTAACGCTTTCCGCTGGTAGTGTAATCACAGAAGCCCAAGCATGTGGGAAACCGGTCATTGGAACACCAATCGGCAGTACAGCAGATATGATTGTGCACGGTGAGACGGGTTTCATTTTACCAGAAGACGCGATAGAACTCATATCTGAAAAAATTGTGCACCTCGTCAGAAATCCTGACACCTGTATACAGATCGGAAAAGCTGCCAGAACACATGCTGAAAGAAACTTCGGTATCGAAAAATATGTGCAGAAGATACAAGCAATTTATCAGATATTTTTAGATGAATAAAGAGACGGCACTCGGAGTGTGACTACTACTATTAAAGAGACGGCACTCGGAGAGTGCCTACTACTATTAAAGAGACGGCACTCGGAGCGTGCCTACTACTATTAAGAGACGGCACTCGGAGCGTGCCTATTACTATTAAAGAGACGGCACTCGGAGAGTGCCTACTACTATTAGAGAGACGAATAAAGAGACGGCACTCGGATGAAGTTTAAGTTATTAATTGGGTAATACGCGGGCGGGGAAACCCCGCCCCTACGAAACCTTACTCCTACGATGAGTCATATCAGTAGAATTACCTGATTATTTATTTAATCTTCATGAGAGTGCCTACTACTATTAGAGAGACGAATAAAGAGACGGCACTCGGAGAGTGCCTACTACTATTAAGAGGATATGAAATCCCAAAATTGACTTTTATAGTGACAATAACTTTACGCACCCCCATGGACATACTGTAGTTGACTTTAACTGCTAAACTGTGTATAATTACAATGTGCCAAGTAGAGAGTTCTAAGCTTGAGGAAACCGAGGATACTGAAAGAATTTGTCTGAACAGAAGAAATAGACTAAATAGGAGTCAAAGCAATGCTTTCCCATGAACAGATTGAGTTGTATAAGGAAAACGGTTATATCGGTGTTGAAACAGTGCTAACGGATGCGGAAGTTGCCGCCCTTCGTCGGGTCACAGATGAATTTGTTGAAAAATCGCGGGAGGTCACTGAACACAACGACATCTTTGATCTGGAACCAGGACACACAACAGAAAACCCTAAAGTCCGTAGAATCAAAAGTCCCTGTTTATATCACTCAGTATATGATCAGACATTACGACATCCGAATATACTGGCGATCGTCAGCCAACTCATAGGAGACGCAATAAGATATAATGGACATAAACTGAACATGAAGTATCCTCAGTTTGGTAGTCCGGTTGAGTGGCATCAGGATTGGGCTTTCTACCCTCATACGAATGATGATCTGCTTGCTGTTGGGGTCGTCATAGATGACATGACAGTTGAGAACGGTGCACTGATGGTAATTCCAGGTTCTCATAACGGACCAACCTTAGACCATCATCAGAATGGGGCGTTTGTCGGTGCAGTTACGGACCCAGATTTCACACCTGAAGGGGCTGTACCTATTGAACTCAAAGCAGGAGGCATTACCGTTCACCATGTTCGCGCTTTACATGGATCAGCTCCAAATACCTCTCAAAATCCTCGACGTTTGCTACTATTTCAGTACTGTGCTGTAGATGCATGGCCTCTAAAGGGGATACCCGATTGGGATTCTTTCAACGATTTCATTATTCAAGGTGAACCCACAAACCAGCCGCGCATCGTTTCCACTCCTGTTCGCATGCCGGAACCCTACTCTGAGAAGAAAGGTTCAATCTACGAAGTCCAATCTCTGCTTGAGAAGCGCGTGTTTGGATAGAAGAGGCACAAAAAAGAATCCTCATGCATATTCATACATGAGGATTACAGTGGGATATAATCAGGGAAAACTGAAGATTCATAGATAGTCATACATGCAATATCTTAAGTATCTACTGCGTTTCTTCAGGAACCGTTGCAGTGAAACGCGGTTTATCATCCACTGTTTCAACACCTTCAACGGTTTTTATCAGCGTATCCGTATCAACCTTACCTTTTTCAACCTTTAAGACGACCTTTTCATCTGTATCTGAAATTGTCACAACTTCAGTTACACCAGCAATTTTTAAAAGTGCATCCTGCACTTTAGAGGTGCAATTACCTCAGACCATACCTGTTACATTCAAGCTGATTTCTTCAGTAGCAACAGTTAACGCTGTCTCTGCTTGTTCAGTATCATCTTTCTGTTGGTTAGCACATCCGAAGATGACTGTTGACATACCAACGATGACTGCCAACATAGCAACGCTAATGGAAACTTTATATAACATAATCATTCCTCTATTTCCTATCAATACATGTATTGATGTTTGATTATGACTTTATTCTCGATTATTACAGAGTGGAAAAGATGAAGGGCGAGAAAACCCGCCCAATCAACGCATTAATTCACAAGTGATGCCGTAAAACGAGGATCAGCATCGTCAATAACTTTAATCAGGGCTTTGTCCGTAAGCTTACCCTTTTCAACTTTCACGACTACTTTTTTTGTTTGTCTGGAAACGCTGATTACCTCTACACCACTGACCTTAGTGAGTGCATCCTGCACTATACCGGGACATGAGCCTCAGGTCATGCCCTCAACATTAAAGGTCACTTGTCGATAAGCGGACTTTTTCGGAGTAGGAACCGAGATTTCATCCATCGATTCGGCATCCGCAGTCGTACTGGTCTCTTGAACCATTTCTGCTTCTTTACTGACCATACTACAACCTATCATAAGTGCAAAGGCAACGAAAGCAATCAGCGTAAATCTGGCGATATACATCGTTTAACCTCCTTTGTATATATATACAAGAATATAGTAACATATTATAACTACTTTTGTCAAGCATTTTTTATTTAGAGTTAATATTGAAGTGAGATTTACACATATCAACCGATGAAGGAACCGAGTGCTAACGCGGAACACTTCAAAACAGTCTGTCCATTGTCGGTTGCCTGACTATGTTTTGATCCTTCTTCTTATTCTCTCTATGTGCATCAAGAAAAGGAAAAACCTTCTGCACCCTTTCAAGCTGTTTATGTATAGCAGCTGCTTGTTCGAATTTCAGCATAGCAGATGCATTATCCCGTTTGGCAACAAGTCTGGTTTGCACCTTTTCATACTCACCATCTAAGAGATTGATGATATTCGTTATCATCTCTCTATACAGCTCCTTCGTAATAAGAGCAGCACAAGGTCCAGTACAACGTTTGATATCATACTGCAAACACGTCCTAAAACCAACGCGGGGTGTAATTGCATCATGGCAGGTTCGCACCATAAAGATACGTTGTAATACATCAATTGCTTCATCTGTCCATCTGTGACTTGAGAGGGGTCCGAAATATCTTGCATCATCTGACTGTATCTCTTCAACTCGCTCAAGTCGTGGAAAATCATCACCTATGTCTATTCTGATGTAACAAGCTTTTCTCCCATATTTCATCGCTGAATTATAGGACGGTTGATGCTCAAGAATTAAACGTGACTCTAAGAAAAGTGCTTCCTGTTCAGACTGGCATATCTGATAATTTACCGACTCTGTCCATCTAATCAGTCGCTTGATCTTTGAACGTCTATTTTTTACATTATGTATATAAGAACGGACTCTTTTGCGTAGACATTTCGCTTTACCAATATACAGTATTTTGCCAGAAGAACCGTGAAAAAAGTAAACGCCTGGGTCAATAGGAATATCTTGAACCATTTCCGGAGTGAGCATTATGTTGTCCTATTATGAGTTTTCAAAATTCAACGTGTAAATGATTGACAATCCGCATAATTTCTGATAGAATTATTGCTATGAAATAGAATTTGATGAGAAGAGATTCACAATTTGTGTTGTAAATTCTGATCATATAACCAGAGAAACATCATCTAATACCAGTGGTGGTATTGTTTATCAGTATTCTAAACCACTATAAAAAGACTACGTATGTATTAGAGAATAGGTTACAAGTTTTTACATTTTCTGAACCAGGATTATAGGATTTTCAGGATTTTAACGTTCTCGGTAACAACATGCACTGCTGAGATGGATTCCGCACAAATTTTTTAGATTTAGCACAAATCAAGTGTGCGATAAATCGCGTGGTTACAGGTTTTAGGACACCAAATAATTATGGACATCCCTCATATAAATGACTAACTATGTTGATAGGTTGTATATTATGAAAACCCTTTTGCTATGCATAATCCTCTCTTGTGTGTTTACAGTTTCGGTTTTCGGAGACTTGACTCCTCAGGACCTTGAGAAAATAGGTGAAAAAAACAGGTGAGCAGATACAGAACTCTGAAAAAAGCATGAAAACCCACATGACACAAGAACGTGAAAAGCTTGATATAAAATTACAAGCACTAGTGGATAGTCCATTCTAATTCTTCGGGTAAAGGTCGCGATTCGGAGATCGCTCCTACTGATGGGTTGCTTATGGTAGGAGGAAACTCCGATTCCCGGCTATTACTTATACCCCCAAGTTTAGTCTGGACTATCCACTAGTGGATAGTCCATTCTAATTCTTCGGGTAAAGGTCGCGATTCGGAGATCGCTCCTACCGATGGACTGCTATTGGTAGGAGGGAACTCCGATTCCCGACTATTGCTTATACCCACAAGTTTAGTCTGGACTGTCCACTAGTAGATAGTCTACTCTAATTGTTCGGGTAAAGGTCGCGATTCGGAGATCGCTCCTACCAATGGAGTGCTTATGGTAGGAGGGAACTCCGATTCCCGACTATTACATATACCCACAAGTTTAGTCTGGACTATCCACTAGTAGATAGTCTACTCTAATTGTTCGGGTAAAGGTCGCGATTCGGAGATCGCTCCTACCGATGGACTGCTATTGGTAGGAGGGAACTCCGATTCCCGACTATTACTTATACCCACAAGTTTAGCTTGGACTGTCTACTAGTGGATAGTCTACTCTAATTGTTCAGGTAAAGGTCGCGATTCGGAGATCGCTCCTACCAATGGAGTGCTTATGGTAGGAGGGAACTCCGATTCCCGACTATTACTTACACCCATAAGTTTAGTCTGGACTGTCCACTAGACAAACTGATAGAACGGAATTTCTATTTTCTGATAGGTTTAATAGCGTTAATTGCCGTTGCGATGAGATTGTTTCATTGGAGATAGGAAAGGAGAAGACTATGGAGCGATGGATACCATCTATTAAACAGAAAGAGAAATATGAAAATGAAGGTTATTTTATTGAGAGGAATGTAATCTCGCCTGACCTTGCAGCTGAACTGCGAGGCGTGATTAGGAATGTTATTATGTCACCCGAACCCAGCACGAAGGCAGATATTGACCCGATGGACCCTATGGAGGATTCACCGCAAGGACGGATCGCACGTTACCGAAAGTTGGCAAACTTCTGTGTACAATCACCCCTCATCTGGCATAATGTGCATGGTGGAGAAAAGCTGCTTAACATCGCACGTTATTTCCTTGGAGATGATATTATAGTAAAGTTCAACAGCTGTTTCCTAAAACCAGCACGTACTGGGAGTGCAACACCCTGGCATCAAGATAACGGTCTTTGGCGAGATGGTGAAACTGAACCCTTCAACTTCTGGATGCCGCTTGAACCTGCAACAAGAGAAAACGGTTGTATGCAGTTCATACCCGGTAGTCATAAGACTGAGATAGTAGATCACGTTCTTTACCCCGACAGTATACACGGAGAACTGCCACGTGAGAGAGTTCAGCAGATGCTTGAGAAGAAGGGTGTTCATCATATCGAACTGAATACAGGTGATGTTGTTTTCTGGCATAGCAGTATGTGGCACTATAGTCCTTCAAATAAGAGTGAAAAGAGTCGGATCGCTGTCGCAGGTGTCTGGACGAATCCTAAAATCGTCAGGACGACACCCCGTTTCTGGCAGAACTTTCGATGGGTCATGAAGAACGGTGTTGTCTCTACGCAATTTCCTCCGGAACCTTATGAAATTGAAAACCGACAACAGAAACCGAAACCCTATCACGTCGTCAAGGAATAACTGATGTCAAAACCGAACATCATCATCTACCTATCCGATGATCACGGTTGGGAGTTTCTCCGTTGTTACGGAAATCCAGATATCAAAACGCCACATCTGGATCGAATTGCGGAAGAAGGCATGCGATTTTCACATGCTTTTACACCAACGCCAACTTGCGCGCCTTCCCGGTCAACACTCTATACAGGTCTATATCCATCTCGACACGGCGCAATGGCTAACCATACAGCATGCCACTCACAACTTAAGACATTACCAAGTGTACTTAAAAACCTCGGTTACCGTGTTACTCTTGCGGGGAAAAAACACGTAAAACCTGATGAACTGTTCGATTTTGAGTATATTGATGCCTTCCTGCCGAAGTCCTCAGAACACGAACGGAAGTATCGTAGAGAAGGACTTGATACAGCTCCAGTTGAACAATTCCTTGTGAAGCACAAACAGGAGAGACCTGATCAACCCTTATGTCTGATTCTTGGGGATAGTAACCCCCATGTGACGTGGGAACCTAATAAGATTTATAATCCTGATGTTTTACAATTGCCTCCGAACGTAGCGGACACACCGATTACGCGAAGAGCACTTGCAAACTACTATCAGGATATTACGACGATGGATACACGGATCGGTGAAGTTGATAGCATTATGGATGCACACGGATATGGGGAGAACACGCTCTTTATTTATACGACTGATCACGGATCGGAATTTCCACACGCAAAATGGACACTGTATGATACCGGTATCAGGTTACCATTTATTGCACGTTGGCATGGTAAGATTCCCGCTGGGACAGTTTCAGATGCTATGATTTCACATGTTGATTTCATGCCGACTCTTATAGACATAGCCGGTGGTGAACAATCGGTAGATTTAGATGGCACAAGCTTTATAAGTATTTTAAATGGACAACAAACAGTCTTTCGTGATAGAATATACGGTACACATACACGCGATGGAGATATGAATGTATTTCCACAACGGTGTGTAAGAAACAGTCAATACAAGTACATCTTAAATCTGTTACCTGAGAACATTTGGACCACACATTTTACGAATGTTGAGGGTATACATGAAAGTCATGCAGAAGTCTGGAACAGTTGGGTAGAGAAAGCAAAGGATGACGCAATAACTGCTGAACTTGTCTACATTACGCAACATCATCCTGTTGAGGAATTGTATGATGTTATTGCTGATCCTTATGAATTAAACAACTTAGCTTTCTTGGATACATCGCGTCCGATTCTTGAAAAAATGCGCGATGATGTTCAACGATGGATGCAATTACAAGGAGATAGAGGTGCATACTAACATGAAAATTACTTATATGAACCAAATAGGATTTATCATCCTCGTTTTGTTGATGCTTATGACTTATGGGTGTTTAGACAATGACCAAATTACAGAAATTGTAAACACACCAAATCTGGGAGCAGTAACACCAGAACCGGACCCTTTGCCTCCAGGTGAAGGATTAGCACCAGGAGCAACTGCTCCAGCTTTTACATTGCCAGACGCTGATGGTAATGAAGTTTCACTGTCCGATTATACAGGGAAAATATTAGTTATCCAGTTTTTTTCAACAACAGGCTGACCGATTTGCAGAAGACAACTCGGTGAGTTGCAGAATGGATACGCAAACATTATCGGTGCGGGGGCAGTTGAATTAATCGCGATTAGTGGTGATACACAGTGGGGTATATCAAATTACGTACAAAGTAATTCACCAAGTTTTACGATGCTTGCTGATTCTGATTTGATTACTATAAAAGCTTACAACGTAAAAAATCCTAATTCACATTTGGCGCATCCAACCGCTTTTATTATAAATGCTGAAGGTAAAGTCGCTTGGAAAGACACGGGACGTAGATATGGTCATCGGACGACTTCTTCACAGATTGTTGCTGCGTTAAACGGATTGTAGACATTGAGATTTTTCATTTGAACTTGTTATCAAGGAGGATTATCTATGACAAACTCGGAAATCAAAGAAATTGCATCTAAATACATCATCAACACTTATGGGGATAGAAGTCTTGCTTTCATTAAAGGTGAAGGTCCTTATCTATGGGATGCAGATGGTAAAAAATACCTGGATTTTCTTGGCGGATTGGCTGTCAACGGTTTGGGACATGCACATCCAAAAGTCGTTGCAGCTATTCGCGCACAAGCAGCTGAAGTTATACATACTTCAAACTTATATTACATAAAACCTCAAGCAGAATTAGCAAAACTGCTAATAGAAAATTCAGATATGGATCAGTGCTTCTTCTGTAATAGTGGTGCTGAAGCTAATGAAGCTGCCATTAAAATAGCACGGAAATATGCAAAAGATACAGGTAGAAAAGACTCCTACGAAATCATTACAATGGACAATTCATTTCACGGAAGAACTATGGCGACGATTACTGCTACTGCTCAAACGAAATACCATGTCGGTTTTGAACCTATGCTTGAAGGTTTCAAATATGTCCCGTATGATGATCTTGATGCTACAGAAACCGCTATTACTGAAAAAACATGTGCTATTTTAGTTGAGCCTATTCAGTCTGAAGGTGGCGTAAATATACCAAGTCATGGATACCTTCAAGGATTGCGGGATCTCTGCGATCAAAACCAACTACTACTCATATTCGACGAAGTTCAAACCGCAATGGGAAGATTAGGAACATTTTTCGGTTATCAAAGTTACGGGGTCATTCCCGATGTAATTACTATGGCAAAAGCATTGGGGAGTGGTGTACCCATCGGTGCAATGTTAGCAAAGCAAAACGTTGCCGATAGTTTTGTTCCAGGGACACATGCAGCAACTTTCGGAGGTAATTTCTTGTCAAGTGCTGCAGCTGTGGCAACTATTGAAACTATACTTGAAGAAAACCTCGCTGTAAATGCTGTCAAAATGGGTAACTATTTAACAAGTAGACTCATGGAACTTAAAGATAAATATCCGATAAAAGAGGTGCGCGGGAAAGGTCTATTACGCGGACTGGTAATGGATGCGGATGCCAAACCACTCGCTACAAAATGTATAGAAAACGGCTTAGTTACAATATGTACTAACGACTATGTGCTAAGATTCTTACCACCATTGAATATAAATGCTGCACACGTTGAGGAAGCAGTAGACATCGTTGAAAAATCGATGTCCGAGGTCTATTAATGAGAACTCACCTGACAATAGGTAATTCTCTATTGCCCTTTCTACTTTTTTGTCTGCCAGTCACTATTATTGTCTCTATCATTGGATGTGTTACCAAGAATCATAGTCCAGAGATACTCACAGATAAGAGTATATTTCTCTCACATCTGGAGACCTTACAAGCAAGATACGATCTAACAAGCACCCTGAAAACAAAAGAGATGCGGGTTACCATTAAAGAAGCAGATCAGAAGCCTGATGAACTTCGCGAATTGCTTTGGTACAAGAAAACAGACGATGGTGTTAATCTATTACATATTCAAGCATTAGGTGTTTTCAACGATCCAAGAGCAGTGGCAATTGCGAACAGAGATCAGTTTCTACTTGTTTTGGTTGAAGAACAGAAGGGATATTTAGGAGAATTATCTGATGGTGTCTTACGAAAGATTTTTGGTATAGATTTACGCGTTTCAGATGTTCTCAGTGCAATCTTCGCTAATCCTTTCCTTGATGGACGGATTGAAAAAATAAAGATAAAAGGTTCTGGAAATAAATTCATCGTTACGCGTCCAGGTGTGGAAGTTGGACATACAGAGACTATCACGCTGTTGATACATGGTAATGAGCCGCAGATCACAGAATGGCGTATCGTCAATGGGCAAGGTGAACTTCAACAGAGTGCGTTCTTCTCTGACTACCGTGAAGTTGGTGGGATACTCAGACCCCATAAGGTAGAAATAGAACGCGCACCCGAACAGACTAAGGTTGTTGTAAGAATCGGACGAGTGGAATTAAACGCTGAAATTAAGGATAGTAAATTTGAGGTTGACCCTATTATAAATTCAGGAATTGAGATCCTACCGTTTTCAGATCTACCAAATTTAGATGATAGTCAATGAGGGAACTAAGAACCTTACGGATCAGAGCGTATGCAAAAATAAATCTATTCCTCAACGTCGTTGGCAAACGCGATGATGGATACCATAACCTTGAGACAGTTTTCCAGTCCATTGACCTGTATGATGAGATCATCCTACGCGAACGAGACAAAAAAGGTGTGGTACTCCACGTTGACCATCCTGAAATTCCGTCTGATTCAAGCAACATTGCTTATCAAGCTGCACAAGCAATACGTAACATTGTGGGGGGTATGAGGGGACTTGAGATAAGAATAGTGAAACGCATTCCTGTTGCAGCAGGACTCGCGGGTGGAAGTGCAAACGCAGCTGCAGTTCTTCACGGAATTAATGCGTTGTTTTCGTTGGAAATTCCGCAAAGTACACTGTTGCAAATTGGAAGGGAATTAGGTGCTGATGTCCCGTTCTGTCTGATCGGTGGCACATCATTCGGAACAGGAATAGGTGACGTCTTAACGCCTCTACCACCATTGACAGATGTGCCTTTCATACTGATTAATCCAGGCATTTCTGTATCTACCTCTGACATATTTCGCAATTTGCATATTCCCTTGACAAAACAAGGAAAAGAAAGTATAATTATTAGAAATTGTGTTGAGAAACGTGATACTGTTGGGATTGGAAAAAACTTGTATAACATACTTGAAATACCGGTTTTTTCTAAACATCCTGAACTGTCTGAGATAAAATCCTGTCTGTCTACGCAAGATGGGACATTAGGCGCGTTGATGAGTGGGAGTGGTGCAACAGTTTTTGCCTTGATGCAAGACACACATTCTGCACAACGTTGCCAATCACATTTCAAAAACACGTATAGTTTTTGCATCACCACTAAGACATGTCCGTGGGGTGTGCATATTGACAATTGAAGGGCGGTGGCCAAGCGGTAAGGCACAGGTCTTTGGAACCTGCATGCGTAGGTTCGAATCCTACCCGCCCTGTTCCACTTAAAGTAAAAGGTTTAGATGAAAAATGCAACAAGCAAAATTAGATATTCAACATCGGAATACGTTTGGTAAACAGAATGCTCGGGCAATTCGACGTGCAGGCGATGTCCCAGCCGTTTTATACGGACGAAAAAAGGACGCAGTCGCCCTAAAAATCAATGAACGACTATTCAAACAGTTCCTTAGAACTTATGGTGAAAATGTCATCATAAATATGGAAATAAATGAAGGTGAACCGGAACCTGTCATTATAAAAGAGATACAACGAGACCCAGTTGAAAAACAGATGTTACTTCATGCAGATTTCATCAGAATCTCTTTAGATGAACCTGTAACTTCTACCGTCCCAATCATATTAGTCGGCACACCCGCTGGTGCACAGCAGGGGGGGGTAATCGAATTTCCTCTGAGAAACATGACGCTCAGATGTCTACCAGCAATAATGCCCAATGACATTACTGTTGATGTGACAAACATGGATGTAGGAGATTTTGTATATGTTCAAGATATTGAACTTGATGAGGAAATAGAAGTATTAGATGAACCTAACCGTATGATCGTCTCAGTCGCTCAACCACGCGTCATAATAGAAGAAGTTGAGGAACCTGAGGAGGGTGAAGAAGGTGAGGAAGGTGAAGAAGGTGAAGCAACTGATGAAGATACTGACGACACTGCAGATGAAGAACGGACAGAACCCGAAGTAATTTCACGAAGACGGGGTAACGAAGAAGACGCGGAATAACTATAATATGTGGTTACGCCGAGATAAGTCTATATCAATTCTTATATCAACTATTTTTCTCCTTTTAATAACGCACGGGTCTGTAATAGCGGCTACCGTGCGTTTTGTTGATAAGGAAGGAAATACACTTGCCGATGTAGAATACACACTCTATCAACAAGAAGTCTATATCCCTGTTCAAGAACTCAACGATATCTTTAAATCAGATACCACTCCTTTATACGATAGACCCAGAAAACAGTTGACGATAAAACTGAAAAAAAGAGAATTGGTGTTGCTTATGGGGAAAAATACCGTAAAGAACACCACAGATAATCAGACGTATACACTCTCAATACCACCTCGTGCCATTGATGGGAAACCGATGTTACCCATCATTTTTTTTACTGAAATCCTTCCAAATATTGATGAAGTTGACGTGCTCTACAATCCAAATCTTAAACGGATTCGGTTCATGCCTCAGACAGCATGGATACCTGACCCTGATGATGATGATGAAACACAAGAATGGACTATCGTCATCGACCCTGGACACGGTGGACAGGAAGACATCGGTTGTAAAGCACAAAGTGGATTGCTGGAAAAGGATGTTGTTCTAAATGTTGCAAGAGAAATTCAGAAACTTAGCAAACAGTATGGATACAAAATTCATCTTACACGTGAGAGTGATGTTGAAAAAACACGTATACAACGCGTCCAATCTTCAAACCGGAATAGAGGAAATCTCTTCATTAGCCTACATTGCAATGCCTCGTTTTCAAAAAAGCAGAACGGTATGCATATTTTCATCAATAATCCCAACGGTATGCTCCGATTTAGAACACTGGCTATGCCTACATTGCCGACATTAGGTAAAAACAGGCTCAACATTAGAACACAATCCAATTTTCTGACACAAAGCAAGGAAT
Source organism: Candidatus Poribacteria bacterium (assembly GCA_965205065.1). GTDB lineage: Bacteria > Poribacteria > WGA-4E > WGA-4E > WGA-3G > MSPOR6. The sequence continues at coordinate 3,910,305 of CBDBFT010000001.1, forward strand.
TTGGGATAGTTCTTCAAAAAGAAATGAATTTTTTCACAGAAAAACCTATACCGATTTCTGAATTACCATTGATTGCTTTGGAGGAAATTTATATGCCCGCAATCCTATTTGAATTGGGGTATCTGACGAATGATAACGATGCGGCACTGCTATCAGACCGCAATCATATCAGAGAACTGGCAACTGCAATTGCACGTGCAATACATACATACAGAATGAAATCTTCCCAATCCTCTGATTTGACTGACGCTGTTCAAGAAGAATAATAGTGTATCTCAATAGTACATTCTTAGTGTTTGGAGCAAAAAGTGAGTTTAGTAAGACGAGTTATCCTTTCAAGACTATTCATAATATGGAGTTTCACATTCGTTGTGATCGCTATTTCACTCGCTGTCACACTGCTCTTGATTGCTAAATCTAAACAGACAGAAATCAGTAAAGCACCACCTAAACTCCCAAAGACGAAAAACAGTTCTGACGGAAGACTTCAAACAGAACAGATTAATATTTTCCTTCTTGATACAGAATCGCTTGAAGTTAAACCTATTAAAGTAGAAGTCCAGTTGAGTCGTGACCCAATTGATAGGTTGAAAACAATCGTTAATACACTGACAAAAGAAACACCTACTAACTATAGAAACCCAATCCCACGTGGCACAGTTCTGAACGAAGTTTTTATTGATACGCAAAAAACGGTATATCTTGACTTTTCACATCATCTGACAAGCGGACATATCGGCGGAACAACTGCAGAATATATTACAATTTCAGCGATACTAAAAACAGTCTTTGATAATTTCCCTGATGAAATCAGATATATTCAGTTCCTGGTTGATGGACAAGAGATAGAGACACTTACGGGTCATGTCAATCTTTCAGCACCAATGCAATTTTGATGCTACCAATTTGTCATATCATGCAAATATAGGGAGCAGTATGTGAAACTCATCGTCGGATTAGGTAATCCTGGTAGTCGCTATGAAAAAACAAAACACAATATCGGATTTCGTATAGTTGACGCGATCTATGATAAAATTCAATCCGAAGATAAGCAGACATCTTCAACTGCAAGAGTCAATTCTATATATAACTCACTGATAGTCCAGACTAAGTGGCAAAACTCAGACGTTATACTTGCAAAACCTATGACTTACATGAACAACAGCGGTGACGCTGTCGCACCACTTGTTAGAAGGTTTGATATTCATACGCAAGATATTATCGTCATATACGATGATGTTCATTTACCGTTGGGTGTATTACGTATCAGGAAAAAAGGGAGCGACGGAGGACAGAAAGGAATGCAATCTATCATTCAACGACTTGGGACAACTGAAATCCCCCGCTTACGTATTGGCATCGGTGAACCCGTTGGGGATTTAGTAGATTATGTACTCTCAGCGTTTTCAGATGAAGAAGAGAGTGAGATGGAACATACGGTCGCACGAGCGGTTGACGCTATAGAATCTCTTCTGAAAAATGATATTCAAACAGCTATGAATCGCTTCAATAGAACAATTTAAAAGTAGTAGGCACGCTCATGAAGATTAAGTTATTAATTGGGTAATACGCGGGCGGGGAAACCCCGCCCCTACGAAACCTTACTCCTACGATGCGTCATATCAGTAGAATTACCTGATTATTTATTTAATCTTCATCCGAGTGCCGTTCCCTTAAAATGAATAAAAAATACCGAATACAAAACGTTGAAGACATACCAACCCCTTCACTCGTAGTCTATCGCAGTCTTGTTCAACAGAACATAGCACATGCGATTGCTACAGTGGGTGGAGACGTTTCTAAGCTGAGACCCCATGCAAAAACACACAAAACCGCAGAGATAATTCAGATGCAACGTGAAGCAGGTATCCTTAAACACAAATGTTCAACATTGAGAGAAGCAGAAATGCTCGCTGAAACCGGAATTGCGGATATCCTTATCGCATACCAGATGGTTGGTCCAAATATCAACCGTTTTCTCTCACTTCAACAGAAACATCCACAAGTAGATTTCAAGGTCATCGTTGACCATCAACAAGCAGTAGCACAGCTTGCTGATGCAGCGAAAAAGATGAACCGAGCAGTCAAAGTCATGCTTGATCTTGATGTCGGTATGCATCGAACCGGTGTTGCAGTCGGTGGTACTGCAGTCAACATTTACGAAACTATTGACCAATCAAAGAACTTGCAACCTTGGGGTCTGCACGTATATGATGGACATATACATGATACGGACGTGGATGATCGAAAGAAAGCATGTCAAAAGACCATCGCACAAGTTGATGAGATGAAGGAAAGACTATCGGCAAAAGGACTTGATGTACCGCTTATCGTACTCGGTGGAACACCAACATTTCCAATCTATGCTGAAACATTAGGTGTTGAAGCTTCACCGGGAACGTATGTCTTTCATGACAACGGATATGCTACCAACTATCCCGATCTGGGGTTTACGCCTGCTGCCCTACTCCTAAGCCGTATTATAAGTATTCCTACCACAAACAGATTCACACTCGATTTGGGACACAAGGCAATCGCTGCTGATCCTGATGGAGACCGTGGTTCTATCCTAAACATCAACAACGCAGAGGTAGATAAGCAACATGAGGAACATTGGGCAATAAATGTTCCTGTAAATACACCGTTACAAATTGGACAAGAGGTATATGTGTGTCCAACACACATCTGTCCATCAGTAGCGTTGCATCAATTCTACTATGTGATTGATGGGGATGGATACTATCGAGAAACCTGGGAAGTTACTGCAAGGAACAGAAGTGTGTGAGGATACATTCACAATAACCTGTAAATGCAGTTTCTTACAGATATTATCCAATTAACATAACAACACCTCTTCTGTAGGAGGGAACTCCGCAAGCCGACTATCAAAGCGTTTAGTCGGGAATCGGAGTTCCCTCCTACAGAAGAAACATGTCTCAATACATGTAGTTTACCGACTATTGAATGCCTCTGCCAATTATAGCCTCTGTATCGCATCAACCAATTTCTCTGCCCCAAACTTTACAACATCTGTCGCTGGCAAACCTGTTTCAGTTTCAATAGCATCAATTGTCTGATATGATTCTCTTTCAGATAGATCAAAACAGTTCAGTGCAACACCTATTACTTTTGCAGGTTTAATAGGGTCAGTTAACATCTCGTACTGCTTTATCATCTCGGACAATGATGGCAGTGGTACAGTATACCGTGCAACCTGTTTACGCGACGGTTGATGACAGAATATCATTGCATCTGGCATGCTACCGTGTAGTAAACTGAGTGTCACACCTGAGTATCCTGGATGTACTAATGATCCTTGTCCTTCAACGATTAACAGATCATGATTCTTAGCCCCCTCAATAACGATTTCTTCAGCAGCACCAGCTGTAAAGTCTGAAATCACTGCATCAATCGCAATACCCCACCCCCACACCATAATACCGTTCTGACCCGTAGGACAGAATTCTGCCTTGAGACCCTGTTTACGCGCTGTGTGTGTTATTTCTATACCGGATAACATTTTTCCAACACGGCAGTCTGAACCGACAGTCAGAATGACAGTGGCATCTACTGCAGCAGCTTTACATGTTGCTACGGGTAAATTGTCGGGTGGTTTCCTGGCATCCCACAAGACGACATTGTGCCTTTCTGCTAAGTCCACAAGTTCCGTATCCTCAGTTAAAAAATGATGAAGACCGCTCATGATGTGCAATCCACATCCGATTGCATCACAAATTGTTGACCGCCATGCAGGTGGCAACTCACCTCCAGGGGGTGCGATACCTATTGCAAGCATCGTAGGATCATAATCCATCGCTTCTGAGAGATTGCGGACCACGGGAATACCTTCGCCAATTCCAATAATATCACTGGCGTCTTTTCCCGTATTTCTGCTATCAATCACCGCGACAATGTTTTCAGGAAGATACCGAATCAGAACAGTAGCAGTCTTAGATTCAAGTACGCCGAAAGAACCTTCAGCAAGCACAGCAATCTTGTGTGATTTCGGTTGTAAATGGTTGTTCATATCAATATAAAATACCACATATCACAGATTAATTCAACTGGTATGTTAAAGCGAACATCATATCGGTTAGGTAAGGACAAAATATACTTGACTTTAAATCCACCAGTCTGTATAATTTCTTTCGGTTAAAGAAATGTCAATTGTGTTAGGTTGAATAACATCAGAACAGTTGTTTTCTATATCGGAATGCTTTCCGATATATCTCTTGATCCGAAAACAACGCTTTTTACACTATACAGTATACAGATATGCGAATCGTTTGTGAAGGAAATCTCAACAGGAAATTGCTTGACCTATATGCTAAATTAAAGAAGCAACACGGGTCATTAAAGTGGTGGCCTGCAGACACTCCATTTGAAGTTGCTATCGGTGCGATCTTGACACAAGCAACTGCATGGAGAAATGTTGTCAAAGCAATTGACAATCTGAAGGCAGCTAAGGTATTCACGCCTGAAGATATACACAATATCAGTCAAGACAAATTAGAAACACTTCTGACACCTTCAGGATATTTCCGAATGAAAGCTAAGAAAGTACGAGCCTTTGTTGAGCACATTGTTGAACGTCCCATGTCGGAAATGTTTAAACAGAATGTGTCGGAACTCCGGGAAGAATTGTTATCTATTTACGGTGTTGGACCCGAAACAGCTGATTCAATTATACTTTATGCAGCTGAAAAACCCAGTTTTGTCGTTGATACATATACATATAGACTGCTCAGTCGGTTAGGATGGGTTGAAGGAAACTTTCATTATGAAAGACTAAGATCTCTTTTTATGGATAATCTACCAACTGATGTGGAACAATTCAACGAATATCATGCACTAATTGTGAGGCACGGCTCAAGAATTTGTCAGAAAACACCTGATTGTTTCAATTGCAGCCTGCAGAATGAATGCTACTATCACAAATCTAATTTTGGTTAAAACTATGAAAGCAAAAAGAAAAGGTACGAATATATCGTTTTCAGAAAATGTTATGAAACACTCAATTGTCCGTGTAATTAGTGTATTTACAGAAGAAAACGGAAGAAGCGGAAGATCGATGATTAAAAGCGGTTTTTTTGTAGAATCAGATCTGATACTAACGAATCTTCAAGCAGTCGCAGGCGCGTTTTCTATCTCTGTAGAAAATGTCAGCACGGATACTGACTTCCCAATAGAAGGAGTCGTAGCATACGATTTTAATCACGACCTTGTGTTGTTGAAAGTCGCAGGTGAGGGTATACCTATACCTATCGCAGACAGCGACACTGTCATTATCGGTAACGTCCTTTCAGTCTTTGGTCATGGAATAGAACAGAGACCGGTTACGCAAAGAGTAAGAATCCACGAAATTAACAATACTGAAAAACGGTTCTTATTTAAAGAAATATTCAAACTTGGTCAATGTGGGAGTCCATTACTAAACTCCTCAGGTGAAGTTATTGGAATAGCAGTTCTTGGGACAATGGATGTTCCAGTATTGAGTCATCTATCAGATCTTAATTGGGGATATGCCGTTCCTGCAAACGTTTTTGCTTCTCTGTTATCTTCTAAACAAGATGTGGTAACGTTAGAGGAATGGTTAAATCAACCCCTCATACGCAGCTATCATACAGTATTTAAAGCACAAGGACTCTTATTGCTACAGAAAATTGATTTGGCACTTGAACAATTCGATATCGCTCTTGAAATTAATCCTGAGTTGTCAGTTGCTTATTGCAGTCGTGCAGCTGCATATATTCTTTCCGGCGAAGCAGAAAAGGCGATATCTGACTCTGATCGTGCCATAGAACTAAATCCTGATTATGTTGATGCGTATTTCAGGCGTGCTACAGCATACATGTTATTAAATCGTTTTTCTGAGGCGATAGCGGATTGTGATGCTGCACTCAAACTCAGACCTGATCACTTTCAAGCTTCTCTATTTAAAGCATTTGCATATCTTAGCTTAGAGAATTACGAAGAAGCACTCACAGAATACGACAAAGCCATCTCTCTTGATGACAGATCACCAGAAGTTTACTTCTATCGTGGAGAAATAAAGTTTCAATTAAATGATTTGCCAGGCGCAATTGAAGACTTTAGCAAAGTTATTAGACTAAGTCAAAATTCAAGTATATTTGAGGATGTGTATCAAAGACGTGGTGATGCAAAGTACGAGCTGGGTGATTATTTTAACGCAATCAAAGATTATGATAAAGCACTTCAAGATTTCCCGTATGATGATGAAACATATAACAGTCGTGGACTTAGCAAGAATAACCTTGCAGAAGCGGAAACTGTCAAGAATAGAATTAAATTCGCTGAGAAATTGTATAAGGAGGCAGTAGAGGATTTCACACAAGCAATATTACTTGACGCAGAAATAGAAGGTTATTGGAACAATCGAGCAATCTCAAAAAAGTACTTAAATGACAATGAAGGCGCGATCAAAGACTGTGATGAAGCCATTAGACTTAAATCAGATTACTTCCCCGCTTATGTTAATCGTGCATCAACAAAAATCATAGCAGCTGAAGGCAAAACCGTAGAAGAATCAGTTAAAATCTACAATGAGGCAATTGAAGATTATACAACTGCACTTAAGTTAAACCGAAAGGAGTCCAGTGTATACACCAGTCGGGGACTTGCCTATTTTCTGCTGGGTACCAAAATGCAAGAAAAAGAAGATTACACAAATTGTGTCAAATACTATCAAAACGCCATCAAGGATCATACGCATGCTACTAAACTAAATCCAAAAGATGCGGTGGCTTACAATTATCGGGCTTGTTGTAGATATGCCCTTGGAAAAATAGAGACAGATCGAGTAAATATCAAAAATGCTTCAAATCTATTACAAGATGCACTTCATGATAGCAATGTAGCAATACAGATACAGATGGAGAAACAGATGGAGAAAACTTTTTCAGCCTTCTATTTTACGCGTGCCATCATATATGAAGAATTTGAAGAGTATAATAAAGCAATAGAAGACTATAATGAGGCAATAAGACTTGATCCTAAGGATGCATCATACTTTTTTAAACGCGGGTTAGCAAAACAAAAAATTGGAGAACCTGATCAAGCCGAAAAGGACTTTGCAGCAGCAAAGAAATTAGACCCAGACATTGAAAGCAAAATTGATTGAGGGTAAAATCAACTCACACCTCTCGGATACGATAAATGAGTGAGTGAACGCATCCGAAATGATTAATCAAACTGACGTTATAATAACTTAATGACATACAGAACAAAGGAGTCTAATTAATGTATCGTGTCGGTATAATCGGTCTCGGTAGCATCGCAGCACGTTATTCAAAACCTGATGATCCGTACCCGTATTGCCATACAGGGGGAATTCGGCATTGCAACACGACTGAATTAGTCGCAGTTGCCGACATGTCCGTTGAACGACAGGATGAGTTTAAAAGCACTTGGGGACCCGCTTTTCCAAACAACTCAATTAATTACTACGATACAGATGTACAGATGCTGGAAAGTGAAAAATTGGACATCGTCGCTGTTTGTGTCCGTGGTCCACATCATTTTCAAGTGATGCAAAACGTCTTAAAGGCAGACATCAAAGCAATCTTTCTTGAAAAACCAGCAGGATGTTCACTTCAAGAAGTTGACACAATGACAGCAGGGGCAGACGCAAAAGGTATCCCTATCGTCGTTGACTATACGCGGCATTGGCATCCACATTTAATACGTCTACAATCTCTTATCAAGGATGGACTCATCGGTGAAGTGCAAACAGTCATCGGATATTGTGGGGGTGGTGTGTTATCTTTCGCCATACATACCACCGATATGATCTGCCAATTCGCCGGATATGATCCACACTCCGTAACTGGATTTGTTGAAGGAAGTGCAGATGTTCCTGAAAACTACGAACCGGAACCCGCAATTGTGAATGCTACCATAAAGTATAAAAGTGGTGTTATCGGTATTCATATCGGTAAACATGGTGTCAGAGGCGGATTCTCTGTAGATGTGCTTGGCAGTGAAGGTACTGTTCAAGCGGGATTTTATAGCGGCACAACAGTCCATAAATCCGGTAAATTAGTTGATAATGATACGCTTGATCTACCGGAAAATGAAGGTCCCTTCAAAATTGCATACAAACAGATTACGGACTATCTCGATGGAGGCACGCCACCACACTGTTCACGGGATGCCTATCCTGCTGTCAATGAAATCGGTTTCGCTATAATCGAGAGCGGTATAACGGGACAGACAATTGAACTCCCGTGTGTTAACCGTCAGAGACTCATCTATGCAAATGGTTAGAGTAGAGCAATTATGGCACCAATTTTCAAACTGGATAATCTATACCGATTCATTATGAAGGCATATCCAGTAAAAACGCATACCGATACCCCTATCACAACGTTGAATAAAGCACTAACGGATTGCCGTATCGCTCTCATTACAACTGCAGGACTATTCCTAAAAGAACAGAAACCTTATAATGAAAGGATGATTGGGGGAGATTGTTCCTATAGAGAAATACCGAACTCGCTTGATATACAGTCACTCTCCCATGGACATAGGAGCATGGTATATGATGCAAGCGGGGCAAAAAATGATGTGAACCTTGTCTTTCCACTTGATAGATTCCGTGAATTAGAAGATGATGGCAAAATCGGATCACTAAACCGTAGACACTTCAGTTTCATGGGGTCAATTACAAAACCGAAACCTCTGATTAACGAAACTGCACCAGAGGTGGCACTGAAACTGAAGGATGACAAGGTAGATGTCGTATTTTTGACACCCGTATGACCCACATGCAACCAGTCTGTAGGATTGATTCAGCGCGCCGTTGAAACAGCAGGTATAACAACTGTTTCTATCACGCTTGATGGTAGTATTACAAAAAGAGTCAAACCACCCCGCGCTTTGTTTGTTTCCTTCGGATTTGGGTATCCACTTGGAGAACCAAACAATATCGCATTGCAGCATGCAATTATCTCAGAAGCACTTGAATTATTGGCAGATACTGCATCTCCTCCTATACTAAAATATAGTACTTTGTCAAGTGCTATTTTGTAGGTCGGCAGAGGCATTCAATTGTCGGTAGATTGCATGTACTCAGATATCTTTCTTCTGTAGGAGCGATCTCCGAATCGCGACTAAACGCTTTGATAGTCGGGAATCGGAGTTCCCTCCTACAGAAGAGGAGTGGTTATGTTAATTGGATAATATTTGTAAGAAACTGCGAAAACGCGACAATTGAATGCCTCTGTGTAGGTCGGGTAGAGGAACGAAACCCGACATGAAGCGACATATTATAGTTAAAATGATGATGTGATCAGTCAATTTCGTCAATTACAAGATCACGTTCAAACAGCGTCCTTCTCCTCTTGGGGAGATCACCAAAAAGCGGTCGGAAATAACCGGCACCAGCAGGGGATAGATGATAATTCTCTGCATCATAGAAACGTGAATCAAGATCCCGACGAATTACATGTCCCGTTTCGTCACGTTTAAGTACTTGGTCAATCGGCAACATAATAGGTTCAATCCCAACATCAGTGCGTGTTATCGTCGCTACACCATTAACCATCCCATCGGCAAGAGAACGCACAGCAAGTGCACCAGCATTAATTGCTGTATCTCTATCCAATTCCGTAGGACTACCACACCGTTGCATATAGCCGAGAATCAACGCACGGAAAGATGAACTTGAAATCTGCGGGAGTCTTTTCTTCACTGCTTCAACTATTATTTCAGAGCAACCCCCTGGTTTCGTATGTCCAAAAGCATCAAGTTCTGCTTGTGAAGTAATCATCAATTCTCCGTTATCATTTCGGATACCCTCAGATACAACCACGATGACATTACCACGCTCAGTATGTTTTTCAAGAATCGCTTCCGCTAACCTATCCGGTTGATACGGTACTTCCGGCACAACGATTAAGTCTGCTAATCCGTAGGCGGCAGACAGCGTTAACCAGCCAGCATCTCTTCCCATTGCCTCAACAATAATGACGCGATCGTGTGAATAGGTTGTCGTACGCAGATCCCGCACTGCATTTATAATACGACTCGCAGCAGATGGAAAACCGGGACAAAAGTAGTTAACCATTTTAGAATAATCAACTGAATCTCCTTCTGGTGGATTTAGACCGACATCGTTATCAATCGTCTTTGTAACAAACACAGTCGTAAATTGTTCAGATAGTGCTGTACCAACTGTAAGCGTATCGTCTCCCCCGATAGGTATGAGTCCGCTGATGTTAAGTTTTCTCAAGTTGTCAATCGCTTCATCTAATTTATTCATTGCAATAAGGTTAGTACGAGAACTTTTCAGAATTGTACCGCCATGGTTTTCATCAATCAGGTCTGGCGTGAGCGTTAAGTAACGTCCACCTTTAAGAACACCTCGCCAACCATCCATAAAACCGACCAGTTCAAAACCGAGTTCTTCTGATTTCAAAGCGATACCTTTGAGTGTAGCATTTAGCGCACTCGTATCACCGCCTCCGGTCAAAACACCTATCTTTTTTCGCATACAAAACTCCAGTTATCTCAATCTATAAAAAATATAAAATTCGAAATCCTATTCTCAACTATCTATCAATTCCTCTTTTACGACCTCTAACACAACAGGTTTATCAAGAGAAAGTGCCTTCTCAAATGTTGGTCGGAAATCTATAGGATCATCAACATACAACCCGACTGCACCATACGATTCTGCGAATTGCACAAAATCAGGATTTACAAGCTCAACGCCGATACGTTTACCGAACCTGCGAATCTGACCCCTCTCAATAGAGGTATATTGGTTATCATTCATCACAATTGAAACGATGGGTAGATTATACATGACTGCAGTGGCAAGATCAGGACTACTCATCAAGAAGCCACCATCCCCACAAAGTGCCACAACCTTCCGATTCGGATAAGCGACTTGTGCACCGATAGCAGCGGTCAATCCGATTCCCATTGCAACAGAGATACCTGAAAAAATATAACTACCAGCATCATAGGTCGGAAAATGTGATAAAGCACCATAACCTGTGATGTTCACATCAACTGATAAAATCGCATCACGTGGCATAACATCACGCATCTCCTTTAAGATCCTTGGTGGCTCTATTGAAGATAAATGATGACGCAATTCCCGTAAACCTTCACCCCATCCACAAGATAAGCTCTCCTCTTGCAATGCATCATTCAACTGTTGTAGAACTAATTTTGGATTTGCTCCGATACCCACCTCTGTCCTATATTCCCTCTGTATTTCATCCACATCTGCCTCAATATGTATAAGGGGTTGTGGTATTTTAAGTGACCAATTACCTGTATCGCGATAGGTAAAGCGAGTTCCGATAGCAATTATAAGATCGGACGTTTTGAATGCCAACTGTCCAACACCATCACGGAAAAGACCTATTGAATACAGTGAATCTTCTGGTACAGAACCTTTACCCATTCCTGTCATAGCAATCGGTGCATCCAAGAGCTGTGCAAACTGAAGTATCTCATCGGTAGCGCGTGTATGGTTAATACCTGAACCTGAGATAATCAATGGACGTTCCGATTTTCTGATGAGATCAACAGCAGTATCAATATCTGCCTGATTAGCAACTGTCTGAATTCCACAGTTCCTTGGGGGGATAGGTAATTCCGTCTCAGTCTGTAATGCATCCGTGGCAAGTTCTATCAGAACAGGTCCCGGACGACCAGATCGCAACTCCCTAAAAGAACGATTTACAGCATCTGGTATTTGACTAACATGATGCACAATCTCAATATGTTTCGTCATGGGTGCAAATGCTGCTTTTTGATCCAATCCGTGGAAACTCTTTCTGGGATCCTTATCTGCTAAGAACGACGGGTTCTGACCCGTTATCCATAACACAGGTGAACAAGCAGTATAAGCCTCACATATCCCAATAGACGCATTATTTGAACCAGGACCGGGAACAGTCATGCATACACCAACTTCACCGGTAGCACGCGCGTATCCATCCGCCATAAATGCAGTGCCACCTTCATGACGTGTGACATAGTGGTGAATGTTATCTTGATTAGTATATAGTGCTTCATAGACGGTATCAAGGTGATTTCCGGGTAACCCAAAAATCACTTCAATACCTTGTGCTTTCAGACATTCAACAAAGAGAGTGCCTCCTGTCATATTGTTCCCTTTCAGTAGACTTATTGATTTGATGTGTAATAGATTACATCCGATAAATCAGACATTTATATTATTACATCATAAAGCAATATCACAAATATGTCAAGAAATATCCTGCTTAGGGTGTGTAAATATTTTGTCACCTTTTTTCATAAGAGACGGCACTCGGAGAGTGCCTACTACTATTACAGAGACGGCACTCGGAGAATGCCTACTACTATTACAGAGACGGCACTCGGAGAATGCCTGCTACTATTAAAGAGACGGCACTCGGAGTGTGACTGCTACTATTACAGAGACGGCACTCGGAGAGTGACTGCTACTATTACAGAGACGGCACTCGGAGAGTGACTGCTACTATTACAGAGACGGCACTCGGAGAGTGACTGCTACTATTACAGAGACGGCACTCGGAGTGTGACTGCTACTATTACAGAGACGGCACTCGGAGAGTGACTGCTACTATTACAGAGACGGCACTCGGAGCGCGCCTACTACTATTACAGAGACGGCACTCGGAGAGTGCCTACTACTATTACAGAGACGGCACTCGGAGTGTGACTGCTACTATTAAAGAGACGGCACTCGGAGTGTGACTGCTACTATTACAGAGACGGCACTCGGAGTGTGACTGCTACTATTAAAGAGACGGCACTCGGAGAGTGCCTACTACTATTACAGAGACGGCACTCGGAGTGTGACTGCTACTATTAAAGAGACGGCACTCGGAGTGTGCCTACTACTATTACAGAGACGGCACTCGGAGTGTGACTGCTACTATTACAGAGACGGCACTCGGAGTGTGCCTACTACTATTACAGAGACGGCACTCGGAGTGTGACTGCTACTATTAAAGAGACGGCACTCGGAGAATGCCTACTACTATTACAGAGACGGCACTCGGAGCGTGACTGCTACTATTAAAGAGACGGCACTCGGAGAGTGCCTACTACTATTAAAGAGACGGCACTCGGAGAGTGCCTGCTACTATTAAAGAGACGGCACTCGGAGAGTGCCTACTACTATTAAAGAGACGGCACTCGGAGAGTGCCTACTACTATTAAGAGCTTATGAAACTGTGAATAACCTTCCAGTTTCAGGTTCAAATATGCATTTCAGATAGGTATTCCCGTTCGCATGCCAGAAACTAACATCTACCTCTTTACCAGATTGCAGATTAATTTCTATTACATTCCTGAATTCTCCTACGATTTCAATCAATGTTTCAATAGACTTTATATCATAATTGAACATATAGTATACGTTCATATCCTCATCTTTTCTTGTATGAATCCGGACGTTTTCAGATCGATGGTCTGTCTCTTTAGCATAGACAGTGATTCTTTGGGTTACGAAACTATTGAGATACTTTTTGAGATCTATTTCTCTCTCATTTTCGGGTCCATCTAAAATTGTAGTGTATCGTCTATATAGCAATCGTTCCAATAGGTAAGGTTCAAGTCCGATACGACCATTGAGCAGATAAGGAATAGGTGAATTTGCAATGATTCTGCCTTTAGCTTTACTAAATACCGTCAAGTGATGCACTGTCGTTTCGTGTAGCGAAATACTGGAAGGGAGTAACACCAGATGATAAGAATTCCCTTGAAAGTAGATGCTTCCTTTCTCTGCTTCTACCCTCATATTGACAAATTGACTTTCAGAGATAATATCAAAGTCATAACCTAAATTCCATACAGATTGACACAACCATCCCCATGCTTTTATGATACTATTCCACTGCTGTTCATCAGGTTTCATCCATAAACTCTGTGTTGGAGCCAACATCAGAATGTTCCGTTCTGGTGAACCGACCTGCAAGCGTTTACCTAATACTTCATAAACATTGCCTTTAGCTTGTGTATCTACATTTTTTGCTGTGACCCAATGATTAAAACCGAGAGATGCATCTTTTAAACATACAGGCAAACATTCAGACAAAGATTCAGAATAGGCAACTTCACGGTTTCTGTTAATACCAGGTTGTCTATGATGACTACAGATATACTTTGAAACAACAAAACGCCGCGATGTATCACCATCTGCTGATGTCAAAATCGGACAATCAACCTGTGCCATTATAGTCCCCACATCATATTGTAGTGACCTTGCGCTTTCAGGTATAGCAACTGCCAATCTAATCCCCTGTTGATTGCAGAATTCTCGTATTCTCTTCAGGAACCCCTGAGCGAACTGTGATGTTAGTATCTGCCAATATGAACTTCTAACTATAGGAGAATCGTAAGTTTCATAGAACAGAAACGGTAAATAGGTTGCTTCAAAATATGCTTTAGACTTCGAATCTTCCTGACTGTTTCCGCGTTCGAGACGTTGCATAATGGCGTGTGTGCAGGGTATTGCCCCTTGTTGATTTGCAAGAATTGATAAGAATCGTGGTATCTCTATTGCAAAACCGTGTATAGATTCGACACCAAATCTGTGTATATACCTGATAAGGTGTTGATCAATAAACGCATCTGTCCCAGTATCGCTAAGTATATCGTGTGAGCTCCCTTCAGTCTGGTATATATATAGCACAGTTCTATTGCGTAATCGTTCAGCTACAGAGAGATCCCCAGCGATACATCGATCAACATAATCACTAATCTCATAGAAAGCCTCCTCTGTATGCGGCTGAGCAACAAGGTAGAAAAATCCCAGACGATTCGTTGATCTGTTTCTTTCCCCACCTTTAACAATTTCATGTAGTTGCCGTTGTATTGATGTTACTTCTTGCGTTGGCATAAAGTTCAGAACAAGCAGGTGCAGATGAAAGCGAGGCTGAATCGCTGAAGAATCTAACAGGATCCAAGCTTTCTTATCTAATCGTGTCAGATTCTGTATTTGTCGTTGGTGTGCAACCGAATTCTCTATATCAGGGCAGCGTAGAATATGTCCGTTCTGGATTGAGGACAGCTGAGTATGTTTCATTTTCATTGACTTCACAAATTTTTTGAAGCTATACTAAACATTGGTATTCACTCTTGGATCTTAAATTATACCATTTCTAATTGACAATACCTCCTTATTGTATCACATTCATCCTTGATTGTGCTTCTTTCTTCTATCTGATTCATCCTACATTTCTCTTGTCCGTAGTCCATCCATTCATCTTTTGAAAGGTGTACGAATTCGTATTGTAGAATAGCATAGTGAACACCATCTTATACCATTTCTATAAATTAGCCTTTCATTACCAGCAGTTTAGAAATGAAGCGGGGAACGGCACAATCTAACAGAATGTGCTACGGATATATCAAGATGGCTGGGGTAGGGAGAAGGGAATGAGGGAGGAAGGGGGGTTGGATGGAGGAAGATAGCACTATCAAGGATGAATGTGCCATGATCGTGGAAAGCGCGGAGAAGGTGGATATGCTCATGAATCTTCTGTGCAAAAACTCTACACACCCGTTTAGTCTCCGTGTCAAGACACCGAGCTAAAGCTTCGGTGTCTTGACACGGGGGAGTGATAGAGACGTTCAATTGTCACGTTTTCGTTGTTTCTTACAGATATTATCCAATTAACATAACAACTCTTCTTCTGTAGGAGGCCAACTATATAAAACTGGCCGATTCCCGACTATCAAAGCGTTTAGTCGTGATTCGGAGATCACTCCTACAGAAATGTGTCTCTTTAATTTCAATGTTCACTATATATAAAACTGGCCGATTCCCGACTATCAAAGCGTTTAGTCGTGATTCGGAGATCACTCCTACAGAAGAAACATTTCTCAGTACATGCAATTTACCGACAATTGAATGCCTCTGGGGGGAGTGATAAAAGTGCTTGCTATTCTAATCAATTCTCAGATATAATTAGCAAAAGATGTCTCCACGGTTCAAGTATTAACAATATTCTCACGTATTTGACTAAAAGGAGAAACACCGATGAAAACCTATACAGAGGGACGGAAAATATCTGCTGTTCAAACAGACACACGAATTTTTTATCCGCATACGGATGGTAAACCCATGGCTGCAAGCGACCGCCACAGACGTATCCTCAATAGCACAATCGAAACACTTGAAGCGCATTACGCACAACAACCGGATGTTTATGTCTCTGGTGATATACTGATGTATTATGTGGAGGGTGACCCGCATCAAGTGATTTCACCGGACGTGTTAGTCTCTTTCGGGTTAGAAAAAAAAGAGCGGCTTACGTATCTTGTCTGGGTTGAGGGTAAACTTCCTGATTTTGTGATGGAGTTCAGTAGCAAAACCACTTATGATACTGATTTAGGTCCTAAAAAGGATCGCTATGCTTCCTTAGGCATCCAAGATTACTTTTTATATGATGCATTAGATCTATACCTACCATCACCACTGATGGGTTTTACATTAGTTGGTGGTGTGTATGTTCCGATTTCCAAAGATGAAGATGGTTGTCTACATTCTGCCGCTTTAAGTTTAGATTTCCATGTGGACGATGTAGGTTTGGGAATTTATGATCCTGTTGTGGGTGCGTGGCTGCAGACCCCTATCGAATCAGCCGAAGCCCGCGCTGAACAGGAAGCTGCCCGCGCTGAACAGGAAGCTGCACGCGCTGAGACCGCTGAAACACGCGCTGAGACCGCTGAAACACGCGCTGAGACCGCTGAAACACGCGCTGAACAGGAAGCTGCCCGCGCTGAGACCGCTGAAACACGCGCTGAACAGGAAGCTGCCCGCGCTGAACAGGAAGCTGCCCGCGCTGAACAGGAAGCTGCCCGCGCTGAACAGGAAGCTGCACGCGCTGAGACCGCTGAAACACGCGCTGAGACCGCTGAAACTGAAATCGCACAACTCCGAGAACAATTGCAACGTTTACAAACACACAACTAACCCAAAGTCATAATCAGAATAGGTGAAAATCCTTCCAACCTTCCGCTCTTCCAAGGGTGAATAAAGTTTTTGCACTCAATTTGTCAGAATCGCGGATGACGCGGATGTCGCGGAAGGGGTTTCTTGTGAATTCAAGTTTACTTTCACATATTGGGGTTGATTTTAGCAAAACCCTATAGGCGTTAATTTAGTATAGAGAAGGGTAATGAAGGATGAATGGCGTTGTAGTAAGAAGCACAATCTGACAGAATGTGCTACAGCGATATACTATATCTTTAGGTTTTACTCCGAGTGTCGTCTCTTATGAATAAAGGTGACAAAATACTTACACACCCCACAGAACTTAATCGCGCTGAATGACTTAAGGTGTTCATATCGTTGATCTATCGGTTCGTTCCTTTGCCCGGTTTACGAAAGCTGGCTTAAACAATCAGAAAACAATATCCTCTATGAATAGCAACTTGATACACAAACTCAACAATCCGCGTCATCCGCGTCATCCGCGTCATCCGCGTCATCCGCGTCATCCGAGATAATAAGCGAAATAGAATCGCAACTTTCTAACATTTTCTCTGATGAACTTAATTCAGGATTAGCAGCACGAGAAGATTCTCGCGCATTTGGAGCAATGATTGAAAAGAAGATAGCAGACAATTGGGATCAATTATGTTCTAATCTTGGATATTCACCGTTAGAACGTCCTGGAAGACGAACAATTTTTGATTTTGCTTTTCATGCAAATAACAAGATCTTTGGAATTGATGTCAAAACCAAGGATTTAGATTCAACCCGATATTCTGATGGAGGAATTTGTGCTGTTGGTAATTTGCTAAAATTTCTTGCTAATGATAAAGGTGTATTCCTACTTGCAGAGTTTGGACACAATAAATTATCAAAGAACAGTCAAAAACGGGATTTTGTCTATATTCGAGTTGCACCATTTGTTATGTTCCCTCCTAATGCATACAGAATCGAAAACCTTGGGACAAGTCAAATTCGCCTTAATTATACAGTTAAACAAGTCTGGGATGAAATTGAATGGAATAGAAATATCACTGAATTTTACGACATGTTTATTAAACTTGCTATTCAACATTATAGAAGAGTCAGTAGTGATGCGTTAAGTCGTATAGCTGATCTGGAGGCATTTAGAGCAAATGGATATAAGCACTTCTCATTTAATAGAAGATAAGATTGGACAAGTCTTTACCCCCATTAAATGGGCAGAATGGCTCATCAATAAATGGAATATCTATGATGCATGGCTGAGCGGGGCACATCTATGTGACCCTACAGCAGGACAAGGTGCGTTTGTCATAGCAATGCTGAATATCGCGCAAAAAAATGGGACGCCTATTACTGCTGAACGTTTATCACGACTAACGCTCATTGAGATGGTCCCATCTCATATTGAGCACTTTAAAAGAAAAGTTCAGCAAGACTTCGGTATTAATTTTCCATCATCTCAAATCTATTGTCAAGATATAATCACAGAGACGCAGGAACGTCAATACGACATCCTCATCGGCAACCCACCTTGGGCAAACTTTGGAGATTTACCCGACCATTACAAAACACAACTCAAACCCTATTTTATTAGGGAAGGACTTGTTCAGGATAAACAGTTGACGTTGTTAGGTTCCTCTCGTGTTGATATAGCGGCATTGGTGCTGAAAGTAGTATTAGGAAAACTACTAAAAAAGAATGGGACTGGTTATTTCTATCTACCCACATCTTTATTCTTTGGAGATGGTGCACATGCCGGATTTAGAAACTATCATGCAGATAATCGTATGTATGCGATAGATTCTGTATATGAATTTACGACAACCAAAGTGTTTAGTGGAGTTAGTACCGCTTACTGCTGTGCAAAATTCCAAATTGATACCAAACAGAAATTCCCATTACCCTATTTCAAAGAAGTAGATGGAAAGTGGATAGAACATAAAGCATTACCATTTAATAGTCGTACTGATCCGTTGCGGATCGTTCAAAACCTTGATGAAATTAATATAGATGAAAAACTTGAGATTAAATTATCTCTCGATCAAAAACCTCGACAAGGTGTGAATACATGTGGGGCAAATAGTGTATTTATTTTTGACGACAAACCTAAACATCTACCTGAAAAATTCCTGTATCCACTCGCAACAAAAGAGATTTGGCGACAACATCAATCATCACCCCACAAGTGGATTCTGCTGCCATACTCCAAGGATACGGGAAAACCGCTATCTTGGGATCAGATCAAAAAAACTGACACATTGAGAAACTATCTACAGCACTTTCAAGGTACTTTACAGCACAGAAAAGGTTCATTATTACAATCGTTTATGAAAAATGGGAATTGGTGGGCATTACTTGGGGTTGGACCTTATTCCTTTGCACCATACAAAGTAATATGGCAAGCTTATGGAAAGGACCATTTTACACCAATTGTGCTAAACAGTATCAACGGGCAAATGTGGCAAGGTAATCAAGCGATGCATGCATTTATACCTTGCTGGTCTGAAGACGACGCACATAGGATAAAGACAGCACTTGAAAATCCGGACATTCCGATGCTTTTACGACAACTGAATGGGGCTGGAAAATGCAACTGGGCACAACCGGGAAAAATAAAAAAAATACTTTCATTTAATGATAGTGAGGAGGTGAGTTTGTTCAACAATCTCAAATAGACGTGCGGACTTACCCGTACATCATAGAACTATCGTGAAGACTAAACGCGTTCCTACGTGGTCGCCAACTTATCTACCAGTTCTACATCAAAAGCACTATCCCATCCATTCATCAGTTATTGCACATTGTAATGGCACAACTTGCCAGTACAGGACGAGTGTGAAAGAATAACGTTCTTATCCAATAGTTATAGAGCAAATCGTCCGAGACGACACATCCTCAGAACCTGCCACTTCCACACCAAAACAACAAGATACTACAGAAGCAACAGCGAAACACCCGCGCGGACATCCAAAAGGCAGCCGAAGTAATATTCATAACTTCTTTTGAAGACTTGATATAATACCATTTCTAATGGATAATGTCTCTTTTTAATGCAGAATACCAAACGCGTATTCTGCCACATTCTGTTAGATTGTGCCGTTCACCGCTTCATTTCTAAACAGCCGGTAATGAGAGAAAAATTAAAAGCAGGACTTACGCATTATTTAAAAATTATTGCAGGATTGGAGAGTTGATATCGCATATAATCATCCAATAAACTTTGTTTAACTTCATAGATTGTTTTGCCAAGTGTCCGTGCAACACGTTTGAAACAGACCCATACTTGCATACAACAAGCAATATGATTTCTTTGGGCACGTAACTTGCGGCATTGACATTTACCGATACCAGTGACTTGTTTGAGCTCACGATGAAGTTGTTCAATCTTCCAACGCACGCGACATTCTTCTTAATGTCATCCTTTACGGATTGCCAGAGTTCGCTTGAAGAAATTTTCTCATTTCCCAGAAAAAGGTTGAGTTGATCATGGCTCCATTTCTCTGTATGATCTCCAAAGTAGGTTTGCGTAAAATTCGTGACACTTGCAAACAAAAATTGACAATAATCGGAAAATAAACTTTCCTATTTTTTAGAATGTGTAAATGTAGTCATAATAGAATAGTATACACCATTTCATAAAAATGCGTAAGTTTTGTTTGACTTATAACCTTATGATATAGTATAATACACTTTAATTCATATTAAGTTATAATTAAAAATATAGATTATATAGCAAAACACTTATTGCTTAAATTAATAAAAATACTATAATAAAACTTTTCTACGCGTATTCTGCCGAATCCTGTGAAAATAGGAGAAATTTGGTCATTTTGCGTAAGTCCTTATTATTATTGATTTAAAAATGATATTTATGTATTATGTACATCAGGACATACGCATTTTTGAAGATTATTGAAAGATTAGAGAGTTGATATTGCATATAAACCTCCAATTACCGCACGGTGATCTAAGTTTTTTTGGAGGAATAATTCTATGAAGAACACTATAGTGTTAGTTAGTATCCTTGCTCTTATTGCTGGATTTTTCATAGGTATATTTGCATTTCTAGAGATTAGAATGTTCCAAGAAATTGCTGTAAAAAGACTCTATAAAAAAGAAGGTGTTACGACTGTTATATATAATGAAAAACTAAAAATCGTTCTTGAGGAAAGAGAACGATACTCACCAAACTTGTCAGTAGTCAATACTCGTTTAACAGATGAATCTGGTAACGACAAGCCTTATCTCGGTTCAAATGAAAAAGGAATAATTGAATGCACAGTAGAAAACAAGGGGGGACCCGCCCAAAATGTACGTGTCAATTGGAAAGAGCACTTTACATTAGAAGAACACCAATTGAAAATAACTCGCCCAACAAAGACAATTTCTGAGATAAGTCAAGGTGGCAGCGCAGTTTTTAAAGTATCAGTCGAAACAAAAGGAAGAATGGATTCTGGTCTTATTACAATCACTTTTGAACCTTTTTACATTCAGAATGGTCAGGAAGTTCCAAGTGAGTCTGAGCCATATACATTTAAGTTTCCTATTAGACCTTAAGACAAGTAAATCAAAACTATTATAGAAGTCATATTGAGTAAAACATAGGAATGTGGCAAAGAATACAATCAGAGGAAGTACTTTATGTCGCATTCTTTATACTTCAAATACTGATTCAGATTGGATTGTAAACTTTTACTCACTATAAGTTCATAGAGTAGGTATAACGTATGTTAGTCAATAGAAGTGTATGGATATGTCTATTGTTTCTGTTCATTATCTGTGGTTGCGGTGTTTCTCACAAGAAATTTGATCAATTTAAAAATTCGGTAGAGAAGGCACAAGCAGATACAGAACAAGAACTAAAGACTTTAGAAAAAGGGTTAGAGACAGCAAAAAAGAAACTTGAAGGAGTCGATCGTGAACTAAAGGGTCAGGTACAATCGGTGAAGGACGCACAAGCAGATACAGAGCAAGAACTAAAGACTTTAGAAAAAGGGTTAGAGGCAGCAAAAAAAGGGTTAGAGACAGCAAAAAAGAAACTTGAAGGAGTCGATCGTGAACTAAAGGGTCAGGTACAATCGGTGAAGGACGCACAAACAGATACAGAGCAAGAACTAAAGACTTTAGAAAAAAGGTTAGAGACAATAAAAAGGGAACTCCAGTTAATGGTTGAAGCACATGATAAGATAAAGGAGAAACTTGCTGATGTGCAGGTAAAACATGATAACTTGCTCAAAGTTGATGAACCTTTCATTGAGGAATATTTTGATCTTGGAAAACTTCTCATAGAGCACGCAAAGATCGAAAATGACGTTTCCAAAAAGAAAGAACTCATTGAGAAAGCGATAAAGCATCTCACAAAAGTGGCAGAGAGCAATAATAAGAATTATTCTGTGGATGCATATTGCTATATCGCCAACACTCACTATTATCATCGATCTTATGATTTAAGTTCTGGAATAGATGCACACAAGGCTGTAATGAAAGCAAAGGAGTTGGCGACGCAAACAGGCTATCAGAAAACCCAAGATATATTTGATGAAGCTCAAATTATATTTACTAAAACAAAAAGAGAATATGAGAAACATATAAGGGAATTGAATTAGAATCGGGGACACATTTGTTCAGAGAATTTACTAAGGGAACTTGGAGGTATCTTGAAATGAATCGGCAGTATTCACACAATAAGACCAGTCTCTATTATATATTTGCACAGATGAAGCAACACAAAGAAACAGTATGGAAAACGAGTTTCATATTATTTTCAATTTATCTATGCTCTTTTGTTTTTATGACAGGCTGTGATGGGATCAGGGACAATAAAGTCCCTGATTTACCACAAGACGATGCTGACACAATTCAAGAGAATCATGAAAAAATATCTGAGAAACTTGTTGCCCGAATCTATTTTGATGCGACACTCTCAATGCAAGGTTTTGTTGTTCCCGGTTCTACGCGTTACACGAAAATGTGCCGTCATTTAGAAAGCGTTATTGTGAGTGGTTGGCAAAACGGAACTGTTGACTTTTTTAGGTTCGGTGAATTAGTTGAAGACATTGACAGAAATACCTATTTAAACGTCACGCACAGAGATTTCTACCAAAATAGAAATATTAATCTCGTAACATCCATTCAGAGAGTCATCGATAAAGAAGTGCAGCTCGTTAGCAATCATATAGAGGAAAGTAGCAATCCTAACGAACCAACAGAGATACCCATAACCTCTGATGTTGTCAATAATAGTAAAGAAGAAATCCCATTAGTTATCATTGTGACAGACCTTTTTCAAGATCAACAAGATATAGGTCTATTAGTTAAGCAACTCAAAGAACAATATATACAAAAGAATCTTGAAATAGGACTTTTCGGAATTCGTAGTGAATTTGTTGGAAAAGTCTATGATATAGATGGGGGTTCGCTGTTATACAACGAGACAGATGACCCTGAAAAATACCGTCCATGCTATCTACTTGTTTTAGGCAGGCACGCAGATATAAAGCATTATTTTGATCTCTTATTAGAAGTATTACAGAACAGGTTACCACCTGAAGCACATGCGATTATCTTTTCTCAGTATTTAGTTAATCATTTACTGTCATTTGACGAAGCAGAAGAAATTGAAAAAAAGAATTTGAATCCCAAGACCCTTAAACCTGATCAGAGACAAATTCCACAATATGTAATTCGGAGAAAATCTGATCCTGCCGAAATATCTGCTACATTGAATTACACACTGTTGCCTTATGTGATGGATTTTGAATCTGATATGATAATGTCTTCTTCTATAAATGCTTGGTATGCACCGAGGGGAGAGACGAAATTAAGTCCAATAGCTGTTGAATGTCTGAAGGTGACATCAGAACATTCAAGAAATGAAGAGAGTAATGTTCTTAGTGTTGATTTCATTTTAGACTCGGAGTCCTTGCCTCGAAGGGCAGTCTATCTCTATGAAGTAACTCTGGAGCCAAATGTTGATACATTTCAAGTTCCTGATTGGTGTTCAAAATGGGATATGGGAGAGGAACGGGACGGTGCCAAGACCCTTAACTTAGCAAATTTTGTTCAAGGTATTCTGATGGCAACCGCACGGACACATGAACCTAAAAATGCTACATTTCACTTCTACATCAAACAGAGGTAAAGAAGGGGGTTCCGATATGCAGCAACACATAATTTGTATATTAGGTATTTTGTTTTTTATTTTTTTATTTATTTTATTGGCATTTGTTGTTGAGCCTTTTCTTTTAGAGAATTACGATCCGCCTGACCTGTCTAATACAACTCTTGAAACGGAAGAATGGATAGCAAATTTTCAAGAATGGGCTCTTGTCTGTGTCATAACCGCAAGCGTTGCATGTTTTCTTTGGTACGTCTTGGGACAGAGAGTTTTCAAAACAAAAACTCACAAAACCTATGGTAAACGTGGATGGTGGTGGATTCTGTTTATTTTACCTGCTGCTGCAATCTGTGTTAGTATATTTTTCATTGAAAAAGCTGATAGCAGCCTATGGTCAACATACTTGTGTTTTATCTTGAATGGATTGGGGTTATATTACTTTGCTACGGTTCTATTTTCCCCTGTGGCTGTTAAATATACACCAATAGGAGCAGAACAAATTCGTTCTCAATGCCCTTGGTAAACATTCTTTATAGGAGGTAATTAATGGGATATTACGCTATTGGTATCGGCGGCACAGGGTCCAAATGTCTTGAATCCTTGATTCATCTGGCTGCTGCGGGGATGATGCCGGACTTAAAAGAAGAACTTTACGTGCTTTTTATTGATCCTGATAAAGCAAATGGTAGCCTGGAACGAGCTGTGAAGACTTTGGAGTGCTATAAGACATTTTCTGATAATCCTCAGCTTGCCCAGCGACATTTATTACAGACCAAAATAGATTCAGTTGCCAATCCCATCTTTTCCCCGTTTGATGATGGTAATGACGACAAACCTCGTTTAGAAGATTTTTTCGACCATGCGGGTCTTAAATTGGACAATGATGGAGCAGCGGATCTCTTTGAAGTGCTCTATAGTGAAAAAGAGAGAACCACTCGCCTACACGAAGGTTTTCGTGGTCATCCTTCTATTGGTGCAGCGGTCATGGCACAAACAGTGTTGGGAGGCAATGGACTATGGAAAACATTTCTGGCGAAAGTTGCAAAAGATCCAGCAGCGAAGATTTTTTTGGCAGGTTCGATTTTTGGTGGCACCGGTGCATCTGGGTTCCCTACCATAGCAAAACTGATTAAAAGGGCATTGGATGGAAAACCCGTAGAGGCACAGATAGGTGGCGCGCTGATCCTCCCCTATTTCACCTTCCTTGATACTGACGGCGATAAACAACTCAAAGCGAAGGCAGAGCATTTTCTAATGAATACCCAAGCAGCCCTTGAGTATTATCAACGCTCGAATAAGGATCTTGTTTACAACGAGATTTATCTCATCGGTGATGATTCTCAAGTTCAGCTTAAAAACTTCTCTCTTGGCGGAAAAGCGCAGCAGAATGCACAGCATTTTATAGAACTTTACGCGGCCTTAGCTGCAATTCACTTTTTCGGCAACAATGGCAAGGCAAATGGAGGCACTCAGTATTTTAGGTTAGATCGCGCCAATAATCCGATTAAGTGGGCGGACCTGGCGGACGGTGCCGGCGGTGTAGATATACAATCGAAGCTTCGCAGCTTATATTACTTCTCTGTTGCTTACTTGCAAATCTATGAGCCGATGCTTGACGAGATTCGTACGGGGAAAGTTAGTGGGAATGATGCCCCCTGGTACATCGATTTCTTTAAACGGAATCAATCTAATAGAATTTCACTTAACGATGCTAAGACAGCAGCATCGCTCAATAGTGTCAAGAACTATTGTGAAGAGTTCCTTGTGTGGTTTGCTAACATTCAACACTCTAAAGACGATGGTGGAAAATCTAATCCTCTTGATAAGTTTGATCTTACCGGAGTTGTTAATCATATTTCATCAGATATCACTATGCAACCTTTAGGGGCTCAGGCTTTGAACAGACTTTGGCGAAATATGTGTAGTGCGAAGGGAAAGAAAAGCGATGGCACTGATATTGGAAAATTTCTGAGTGCCTTATACCAAAACTGCAAAAAGATTTAATGGATTTCAAACTATAGATATGAATAATATTGTGTACATTCAAATACAGATTGGAGATTGTTAAATGGCATTTCCACTCCTTCCACCTTTAAAGAAAGATGGTGACGGATTAGCAGTCCTTCCTAGAACAGGAACTTGGGAACAGGTCCCTGGTGTTGCTCTTAATAACATTGCTGATAACCTTAAAGTTACAAAGGTTGATGGCAAATATATTGACATTGATAGCATTCCGAGTATGTGGGCACGTCCTTTATTGTTTGAAATAGCTCTTTACGATGATGAGCATCCAATGCATGAATGCATTGTGGGCGAATGGCGTGGTCTTTTGGCGATGTTAGCACTTAAGGAGCAACGGAAGTTTCAACTAGATACCCAGTTAATAACGATTCCTGATGGAGATGATGGAAAAACTCCAGAGTTCCTCCAGGCATTACACAGGTTACTGCCGCAGCGTACATTAGATGCTGCCGGAACGACGTGGGACAAACTCTACCTCATTCTGTTCAAGGGCAATCCAATTGGTATTACCTCGCCAACAACACTTGTATGTACGTCTATTGACTATGTTAAGCATATTTCAGTGAGTAATGTTCCCTGGTATGACCCACCGTTTCTCTGCGATCCGATCCCCCATCTGAACGATAGTGAAAAGACTTCCGTAGCCGGTTGGATTAATGACTTTCATAAAAAGACAATTATCCCACTCCCTGCTTCTCCTATAAAGGGAAATCTGGCTCCACGAATTCTTAATTTTATAACGGACTTAGGGGGGTTACCTGATGGACAGCCAAAATTGGCTGATACACCTCTGGGGATGGCAGTAGGAATCTTTACCGGTATGAACTTCCCCATAGCCCCCAAGGAATACTTCACCGAAAAACTTTTTATAATCCCCCGGGCAGATGCGTTTCATAAACAGAATGTTCAACTGTCTGCAGGTAGTGATACACTTAAAGATGTAGATGGAAAGGCTGTCACACCAATTCTTCCAATCGCAAAGGAATTGTTAAATGATTACAGTGTAGGCGAATTAAGCAATGGGATTACTTTTAAAACGACGCCTGATGGGATTGAGGTGGACTTAAAGTTACCAGCCCCTGGAGGTGGTCCGGCCTTTACCATTTCTCGCGTCTATGTTAATCAGAAAGATGGTGATGCCCCCATATTTGATAAGCATAAAATTGTGGAAATTCCAAATTTACCAGTATTGGAAATCTGGCCGAATTTTAGAGCGCAAGACTGGAAGGTTTACTATACCTATTTTAACGGAAAAGGATTGAATACTTTTTACGCAGCTCCTTTTCCTACAGATGGTGGACCTGAAGATATGAAAATTACAAAGACATCTGCTTTTCCTGAAATGATGATTTGTAAATATAAGAACGAGGACGCGGGAGTTTTGTTAATCAAAGCCCCCCCGCCAACAGTCCCCGATGCTGCAAAAACTTGGAACGTCGGTATTGATTTCGGCACAAGTAGTACCACTGTTTATAAAGCAGAATCACCAGATGGTGGTCCTCCTGAATCTGTCACATTAAGGGACCGTCTGCTACAAATTACTGATTCTGATCTAGCATTGCGAGCTGAGGTGTTTGATAATTTTCTTTCCAATCGAGATGAAAAAACGCCTCTGTTTACTTTATTCCAAGCAAATGATGGATTCCAAGCACCTGTCATAGATGATCAGATAAAACCATTATTGGATGGGCGTATTTATTTTGTTGAGAACCCTAAATTGCCGGAAAATGTCATTAGCAACCTCAAATGGTCACCTCAACCAATAGATCGCAAGCGTACCCAGGCTTACTTGGAACAAATTTGCCTTCAATGTGCCGCAGAGGCGGCTGCTAACAACGTTAGCAAGATAAATTGGCGTTTTTCTTATCCAATCGCTTTCTCTGATGCAGATAAGGCTACTTTTGAGATTATTTGTGAAGATGCCGCGAACAACATAAGTGAAACAGGCCTTCAAATAGAGAATGTGGACCTCAAAACGGAAAGTATCGTCACCGCGAGATTCTTTGCCGGTAAGTTCGGGGGATTTGCTGATGGAGCGGTCTGTATAGACATTGGCGGAGAAACTTCGGACATCTCAATTTGGCAAGTCAATACGTTATGTTGGCAAACATCAATCAGGTTTGCAGGTAGACATATCTTTTTAGACCTGCTTAAACACAAACCCAATTTCTTGAGAGATGTTGGGGTTACCGAGGCAGGGATTCCAGCACGTCCCAATCCCAATGGTTTTTATAGTCAGGCAGATACATTGATTGACGCATCTATCAATAACTCTCCAAAAGATTTGAAAGCAAAATTCGGAATCTACGGGGGAAAAATTAAAGATTCACCGTTCGTACCACTTATCAGTCTTGGGATTTCGGGACTTTTCTATTATGTTGGATTGATTCTTAATTACCTCAATAGGGAAACCCAGTTTAGAAAGACGATGCCAAATATATATATCGGGGGTAATGGATCACGTATTCTACACTGGTTGGCAAACGGCGAGTTTAAACCAGATAGTGACAGTTGTGGACATCTCAAAGATATTCTTCTTACTGCATCGGGTTTTGACACAGGGAGTCTTTTTGATCTTGAGATCACACCGAAACCCAAACATGAAGCTGCCGCAGGATTGGTTGACGAGGGTGCGATTCTCAAATCAACTGAACGTCAGTTTGACTTTTTGGCAGGAGAAGTTTTTAGAGAAAATGGAAAAGACTATGAATGGACAGAACTCCTGACAGCGGAACGCCTTGGGAAAGGTCTAAGATCAGGTGATAAGTTGATGGAAACCGAAATCTTTATAGAGGCATTTAACGACGGACTAGGTAAATCACTTGATGGACGTATAAACTTTAATAGGGAATTAAAGAATAAACTCACTAGCGATTTAAATGATAAACTCGTGAATTTTGCTAAGAAACCTGACAAAGACCGTATTGTAGAACCGATGTTTATTTTGCTGTTAAAGAAATTAATCAGGTTGGAAACTGCAGAATGGAAATAGCCGAATGGGGTATTTTGATGCGACATACTAAGTCCGGTTACATGCATACAAGTGTTTGGCTCGGTATTCTGGTATGTCTTGTCGTCGTCTGTACATTTCTTGCATCGGCAGAGGAGCACGACATGCAATCTGAAACCCAAGAAACAACTGAAAGGCAAAACCAAAGTCCGTCACAGGTGACCCAGCAGGACATTCTTCACATCATTACCCCACTGATCCGAGATCAAAAAACATTGACAACTTATACTACTACCCTGATCGAAACACAAGAAACTTTGAAAACTCACACTACCATATATATGGTTATCTTAGGGATTTTACTGTTCGCAATCTTGTTAGCTTTCACTTGGTTATTTTTGCGATATAGAAGTCTCGCTTCCGAATTAGACGATATTAATAGGGGATGGATAGAAAATCTTTCAGATACGAACAATAGTTTAGCACATATTAACAACCGTATTCAAAAACTTGTGAAAACATCTGATATGGAAAAGTTAGTGATCGAAAATCAAGATAGTATACAAGAAATTCTCAAACTTCTTAAACTGACTGTGGATAAGGTTGCAATTGAGACTTCGGCACCATCTAAAGAAAAAATGGAATCTTCCGAACTGATAGCTGAAGGTTCAAGTGACCTTAAACTTACACCTGCTATTGCTGATCTTTGTGATCGCTACAATGCTGGCATTCAAGACAAAAACAAGCGAAACGATTTCTTACAACGTTATCACAATTCCTATAAGATTCATGTAGAAAATGCAACCGACCGTCGCGTAAAGCAGCAAACAGACCCTATATTTAAAACGCATCACGCCGCTGGTAATTTTTTAGGATGCTATGTTGAAGAAGGTAAACCATATGCAGTTGTCCCTGCTTATCAATTGAGGATAGTACATGCTATTCTTCATTACGGTGCATTTGTTGATGTGTTTGAATGTCATGAACATGAATTTGATGATCCAAACGGTTGTTATGAGGTTGTGAGGATTATCAAACCTGCAATGTTTGAACCAGATGATGCCAAAGAAATATGGACGCTTGATACAAAAGGGATATTAGAATTAAAAGAGGTATAAAGGGCAGCCTTCAACGATCGACTGCCTACCGATAAAAGAACTAAAACACTTTAAGGCAACACAATAGAAAAACACTTATGTCATCATTCTTTAGCGAATACCTATTTCCCACGAACCTGATTGCTTTAGTTATTTTAGCGTTTTTGACAACCTTCTTTTTATACTGGCTTATAGAACTCATCAGATATTGGCGTTGGTTGCGTACAGAACAGAAACAGATCGAAAACAAACAAAATATCCAACCGCTTGTCACTGCGCGACAAGAGCGAGATCGTGGGAGCGAAGATAATGATCAGAAAGCCGATCCTGAAAACGTGTTTAGCGAATTTTGCAATGAAAGCAGCCTTAACAAACGTTCTCCGATAGCAAAACATCTTAAAGCGATCTTCTTAGCAGGTTGGGATGAAACCCGTCTTGAAGTCAGTGAGTTAATTAGTCACACCACATCTGAGCTATTCAAACGGAACAGTCTGTTTCGTTCCGTGTTGGCAGTATTCATTGTGATCGGGCTCCTCGGGACGCTCTTTGGACTTGCCGATAGCTTAACAGGACTCTCTCCTGCGTTGAAAGAAACCGTGGCAAATAATAACTCCACGGAAAATAGCGAAAGGATGACCCAAGCATTGGGGATACTGCTTGAAGGAATAAAAGGGGCTCTTGCTCCGAGCATTTTCGGGATCTTTTTTACTATTTTAGGTGTAATTCTTTACGGTACTTATTTACAATTTGCATGCCATCCTATCAAAGCAGTTCTGGAACGGTTGACCCTAATCGTCTGGGTTCCACAACTCTATCCTACAACATCACAGAAATTAATTCAAACGCTGCATGAAAGTGAAGCGCAGATGCGAAGCGGTTATCAGACCGCAGCACAAGTTGGTGAATTAGTCGAAAACGTACAGGACAATATTAGCGAGTTCAATGATAACTTAAAACGTGCTAATGCAATTACACAGCCTTTATCTGATTCAGCAACGCAAATCAATGCAGCCGCATTACAGATAAACAGTGCTGCTGATGTACTTAGCAAAGGTTTTACAGAAAGTCTTGGACAGTTTTCACAAGAATTTACTGAAAATGTCAACCGTTTAACAGACTTTCAAGGTGAAATCCGTAATCTCCACCAAGAATTTCAAAATGCAGCGAATCAAAAATTAGATCAGCAAGATCAGAAGTTAGATGAACAGACTCAACATCTAATCAATGTTTTGAAAACACTGAAAAGTTATGAAGATGCGTATATTAAGTCCCGTGAGCAAATTGATGAGACACTACAAAAGTTTATCAACGAGGCAACAGAAGCGAATACAAGTATACATGAACGTAATCGCGAGTGGTTTGAAGAATTAAACACTGATGTATCTCAACGTAATCGAGAGTGGTTTGAAAAAATAAATACTGATAATCGTGAACGTTATTCAGAATTGCGAGGTCAGTTGAACGACGAGCTTACCAAACTTCAGCAAACCCTGGAAACCGAATTAACAACTATTTCTGACACCTTAACTGATAATCTAACAAATGTTCAGAGTTCCTTGGATGGAAGGTTAGAAACCCTTATAAATCGATTGGAAAACTTTGATACACCCCTCAAAGAAGTTGTTGAACAAAGCAGACAGACTTTTGATAAACAGTTAGAAACTCTAAATGAACATTTAAGTGATTTTGATAAACCCCTCAGAGAAACCGTTGACCAGATCAAGCAAACATTTGATACGCAATTGCAGACTCTTAACAACCGTTTAGAAAACTTTGATGAACCACTTCATGAAGCAGCAGAACATATGAGAGGGACTTTTGCAGATTTAGTTACTCACATGCGAACGATTGTTGGTGGTCTACAGGAAAAGATAATAGAAATAAATCAGAAGTATGAGGAGCAACTCACTGGAGTCAAAAACTTAAATGAGAACGTTTTAAATCTGTTGAACCAATTAGATGAGAGCAGTAAGAATCAGCAAAGTGCTGTTAATGAACTGAGCGACAATGTCAACGCGCTGACTGAAGACACTAAGAATCTTGCTACTGCAATCAATGACTTCAAATCAGATTCAGAAACGCTTAGCCACTCCATCGCATCAATTGAGGGACATGTTGAAACGTTAGGCACAGCATCACAACAATTCGTGAAAAAAGTGGAGAATGCAGATGTTACCCCGCTAACAGCCAGTATTGAGGAACTCAACACCTCTATCAACCAGATTTCCCAACATTCTCAAACTTTAGCCAATGCTGTTAATACACTGGGAAAACAGGAACGTCCATCAAAGTCCGAACAGAAACCGAAGGATTCACAGAAAAAAACAGCAGAACCCGAACCAAAACCGAAACCTTCATTTGTTGGACGAATGCTTGATATATTTTCTCGTAAAAAACCCGGTGGGTAATCCATCTCCGAACTTCAAACGAACAACGAAGGCGAGTGACACAGTTTGTGATTTCTCATTAAACATAAATAAGTAGGATAACACCCATGGAAGATAATACATTAGATTTCAACTTTTGGCCATCTTTTTCAGATTTAATGCTGACACTTGTCTTGATATTAGTAATTGTCGTGTTTGCTGTGATTGCTGCATTTTCCATCGGAACAGACGATCTGAAAGCAGAACTAAAAGAAACTAAAGAAGAAATGGCAAAAGTTGAAAAAGAACAGAAAGTGATAGCCGAAGCCCTTGCTAAAGTTGAAGAAGAACAGGAAACGCTAATCAAGACAATAGCTGCAGCGTACAACGTCAAATGGGAAGATATCGATAAATGGGAAGATACAGAAAGCAAGACGAAATTTTTCAAGATTCCAATTTACCTTGAGAACGGAGAATACACAGAAATTCAGATCCAAAACGAGCAGAAACTTCAACGTTATAGTTTTAGTGACCGTATTCTGTTTAGACGTAATAAATATGACCTAAACGAACAAGGAAAGAGAACACTTCGGATTGTCGGTCACGAAATAAGAAATAAGTTAAAGGACATCAAGGAAATACAGATCCAAGGGCATGCAGACCCTGACCGTCCTGCTAGTGACCGTTTTTTTAACTTAAATCTTGCGTCAAAACGTGCCATTGAGGTCTATAAATTCTTACAACGTGACATTGAAATAGATCCCGCGAAATACCTTATGTCAGCGACCTCTTTTGGTGAATACAAACCAGTTCAACGTTTAAATGATGATAGCACTTATAACCAACAGAAACTCAAGCAGCATAATAGGACTCGTGTATTAAAAGCCAAGAACCGCCGCATTGACATTTTGCTGTTTTATCGATTTGAACAAGCAGACCCATAAAAGGATAGTTCATTATGAACATTAGACTGCTTATCACTTTACTCCTGGGCAGCTTTCTTATCACGGCATATAGTACTGCACAAGAGGCACTTAACCAGGTCCGAATCATAGATGGACTTGTTCAACAACGTCCTCCGAATACCCGACAAACAATCGGAAAACGATATGTTTGGAATTTTAAGGGAAAGTCGTACACAGCACTAATGACAATTGACATTGAAAAGTATAATACGTACGATGGCAAAGAACGTTATGATATTCCAAAATTAGTTGAGGAAGGAAGAACATCAATAGGAAACCTGACGCGGGAATTTCAGAATGTTTTCAAACGACATAGCGAGTGGTCGAAACAGGATTGCATTGACTTCGTTTTGAGTTTCGTACAATCTTTACCCTATACACTTGACGACGTTACCACAGGTTTTGATGAATTTCGACGATACGCCATTGAAACTTTGATTGACGGTGGAGGGGATTGCGAAGACACTACAATCTTGGTTGCTGCCATCTTGCGCGGTTTAGGTGAGAAAACTGCACTCATCTTCATACCCGGACACATAGCACTCGGAGTCAGTGGTAACTTTACAGGCACTTCCTTCACCCATAACGGCATAAAATATTACTATTGCGAAACCACGGGCACTGGATGGACTGTTGGCGACCTGCCTCCAGCCTATAGAACAACCAAAGTCAACATCGTGCCACTAACACCCTCAAGAATAGAACCTGCACCGATACCAGATAGAGTAACAATTCCGGAAATAACACCTCGTGAACCGTCACCAGAAGTAATAACACCGACACCGCAAACACCTCCGATAAAAACAACAACGCCTGAAGAACCTAAAACTGAAACCCAAACTGAGAGTAAATCAAAGAGTCGCCTCGGTACTGCGATTGTCATCCTCTTTATCCTTATCGCCCTCGGTATCTCTACAGTATATTTCCTGCACCGATCCTACAAAGAGCAAAATGATTATTAGTGTTGTGTCTACACGAACCCTAATTAGAAAACACTTAAAATGGACACTATGAACCCGGAAAACCAGAGAGTGAAAAATCGAAAAGGTTGATTTCTTGCTAAAAACTCTTTAGATTGGTAGTTCGTCAAAGATTAGGATATGACCACACAAGAGAAAATAAGACTCACATGGCTTGTAAACATCGCTGTGGTGTGCTTAGGTTTAGGTATTATGCTCCCTGTGATGCGGATAGATGCAAACGAAGGCGGGATCAAAGGTTTTATCATGGCGTTCATCACACCTGGACCATCAAGTTATTCCATCCTGAGCAGCGTATGGACATTGATTAAAAATGGCGTTGTCTTGGACATTCTACTTGCGTCTATAATTTTTATTTTTTCTGTCGTGTTTCCGATCCTAAAGTTAGGTGTGTTCTATCATACGCTCAGTGGTGGTACGCCGAATAGAGGTATCTCAGCATTCGTTCACAAATGGGGTCGGTTTTCTATGCTTGATGTCTATATCGTCGCTATACTCATACTGACAATTAGGAGCCTCCCGGGCGGTGCACAGATAAAACCGAGCTGGGGGCTATTGTTATTCACATCTTCAGTCCTTCTCAGTCTTTACATTTCATCGCGTCTTGATGCATAGATTTATGAATGATATTTGTCAAATCAAGGAACTGTCTCTATAACCTGGGGCACTTGAACTATTACAATAACTATTAAACAAGCATGAATTCCAAGTTGACAGATGAGGAAATGAAATTAATACAACTCCCTCAACTAACTCCTGTAGGTACAGAGTCTAATAAAGTATCTGCAACTCAGAAAGTCTCAACGGAGCAAAGTGGAGGGGTTACACTTCAGGAAGTTGATCCTGATGAAATGAATAATACTCAAGAATAACGAATTCATGTGGAGGACACCATGATTAAACCTACGCTTTTTATAGGACTCGGCACTACCGGAGTAAGTATATTAAAAACACTTCGTCAACTCATGTCAGAAGAATTTGGTAGAGGAGGACTACCTATTTTTCGGTATGTTGCGATTGAGACGACTGAAGTTGAGTCAGGGGATAACCTGAATTCATTTGAAGAATACGAGAAAATATCAGTGGTAAATGCTACCATTCCAGATCTGATTCAGATTCGAAATCGTTTAAATCCTAATCACCCAAACTACAATCCAGATATTGCTGATTGGTTAAATCCTGAGGTATTGAAAATTAATCATGGATTTAGAGATAAAATAGCAAATATACGCATGGTAGGAAGGTTGTGTCTGTGGGAAAACTGGGCAGAAATAAAGAGGACACTTCACAATGCGTTCAATACCGCCATCTCTGCCAATACACAACGGACAACTATGGAAATTCTGAGGCAACATTATGAATCAAAAAATCTACCCGTCCTTCCTGAAATGATAGATCCGAGTGGAATTAATGTCTATGTTTTTGGTTCGCTTTGTGGTGGCACTTGTAGCGGTATGATGATTGACATTGCATACTCCATCAGACATCTTCTTGGCGATGGATATGAGAACAATATCTATGGCATATTTACCATGTATGACCGTTGGATGGCGGAGAGCCACGATATGGTAAATAGTGTTCGCGCAGCAAATTGTTATGCGAGCCTCTCAGAATTGAATTACTATAATCATCTAAATACGACTTATGATGTTACTTTTCCAAGTGGTATAAAGGTAAAAGATCCACGGAAACCTTTTGATTATGAGTTACTCGTTTCTCCAAGCGGTAAATTGCCGCACATCAGGTTTGTTGCAGGTGGTAGAGTAGATGAGTACGGTCTAAACTTGATGGTAGCACTGAATCTCTTCCTCGAAGCTGCCGGTGACACCGGGGGATATAAAGCAGCATTACGCACGGATTGGCAAGGGTTTGAAGGATATGGACAATTGAAACCGGTGCCAGTAGGAGAGATCCCAACAATGACAAGGTGCTTAACAAGTTTTGGACTGACTGTTATATGGTATCCCAAATATCGTATTGCAAGTGCAGCCGCTTGTTGCGTAAGTGCGGAATTATGTAAAAAATTGAAAGGCAGACACACTTCCGACGAAAGAATTAAGGCGGATGCCAGCAATGAATGGAATTGTATCTTAGAAAATGTAGATATATTAACAAGTCCGCAGTTTGAAGATCAACCATCGCTTACAGACGAAATTGGGTCTCTCCTTGATAGTGCAAACGAAACATTCAAGGGAGTCTCATCCGTGCAATTAATGGAAAAGATGAATGCCTTCCCAGGTGGGAAGAGAGAAACTTTCGGCAGTATGTTTGACGTGGATGGAAAGTATTTTGATTCGATGAAATCGAAATTGGATGAATGCAAAAGAGTTTTTCTTTCTTCTCTTGATCAATTATTAGATAACCAGTTAGCAAAGGTAGATTTTGATGACACATACGGTTTCGGTGATGTACGCGCATTTTTCGTGGAATTAGATAGGAGCATTGAACAGACTATCCATCAATGTCCACCACGCCCGCCTACATTAGACCTCAATGAACTCAATTTTGAACCGATGCGTCTTGCAGAAAAGAACATCTGGTTGAAAATCACAGGTCGTCAAAAGCGAATGGTTACAGTACATCAAGATAGACTGATTGAAAAATATCGTCAGTTGATTATCGGCAAAGAGGGCATCTACCAAAATTTACGCGACTACTTTCTAAGAGCAATTTTGGAAGACGTACGTGCAAAACTTGGATTTGAGGGAGGTAGTGATGGTCCCACGATACATAAACAATTAATGCAGATTGAAGGAAACTTAGATAATTGTATCCAAGAACTTCAAGTAGATTATGAATATGAGGTTCACCCACCAACATACAGTCATGTAAAAATTATCACAAATAATCTACAGAATAGTATTCGTGCGGATGCCGAAGTTTTATGTAACCAGATTATCAACGATATCCCGTCAGAGCTCTTTGAAAGTGGCAATGTGGTAACTATGAGTGCTTTCTTAAAAAAAGAACAGCAGGATATCAAAAGTCAGATGATCGAAACATTGCGGCGTTCGGTCTTGCACAGAATTAATCAAGATAACTTGCTCATTACTACAAAGGTTCAAGAAATTTTGGATGCCGATGACGGCGAAATAATGAATTTGGCAGAACGCTCAAATCCATATCAAGAGTTTTCACCTATGTACCAACCGTTTCATATTGACAACTTCGGTGGGCAACAGATTATCCTTGGACACGATCCATCGGAAACAAATGATGGATTAAAGGATTTACAAGAAAAACTGGGGTTTGGCCGTTCAGGGTACTCTGCTGTTGATCATTTTCTCTTCTTTTATCAAGAGGAATCCGGCTTTGCATTTGACGATTTGGCATCCTATGAAGTACTAAAACGGCACTTAGAAAATAGTCCGGGAGCCTATGGACATTGGATCCATCAAGATCCAGATTTTTTTGACATAATATTTGCTGAAAAACGTGGAAAGTT
Source organism: Candidatus Poribacteria bacterium (assembly GCA_965205065.1). Lineage (GTDB taxonomy): Bacteria > Poribacteria > WGA-4E > WGA-4E > WGA-3G > MSPOR6. The sequence goes on from CBDBFT010000001.1 coordinate 3,948,222, forward strand.
AAAACGTTGGTGTTGCGCGTTAGCACAACTTGTCCCCGAAATTCAGCAAAATAACGAAAATGCATTTAAAGATGTGTTTCAATATCTGGATGAAACTCTCTTTTTTGAATATGTTGATGATGGTTTAGTTCAACGGTTATGTTTGACTGATGACGCGCCAGGAATTGAGAGATTCTGTCGTCAGTACAATGAAACTCATTACAATAACTTCTTCAAGTCTGTAATTGATGAATTTAATAGGCTGGAGGCTGATAATGTTATCCAACAAGCTAATCACTTAGTTGGACAGGTTACAGACCGGGAAAAACGAGAGGTTTTGTCTGATTCTTTCAATGAATTTTTGGATGAAGTCTACCATATGTAAAATGTCCTACCTCTGAGACTGACAATTAGGAGCCTCCCGGGTGGTGCACAGATAAAACCGAGTTGGGGAATCATTCTTTTTACAATCTCAGTTCTGCTCAGTCTGTATATTTCAACACGTATTGAGGCATGTACACATGATTGAACATCTAAAAGAAGTTCATCGCGAACTTTACCTACCATTAGCGCATGATCCAACTCCACCTCCATACAAGATTACACCGATTACTGACCCCTTCCTCTATACTGATGCAAATATTTCTGTGGATTCGTTTGATAATCCAAACCAATCTGTAAAAGTTGAAATATCAAATGTTGGTGAGGGGAAGTTGCATGTTGAACGAATTCGTATTCCTCGCGGATTTGAAAAGTGGATAAAACGGGCAGAAGGATCAAAACCTGCGACTCTGACATCAACATCAGAACCATTGGAACTTGAACTGAAACTCAACCTTAGAACACTACCAAATCCCTCAACGGAAAATGTAGTAGAACTGAGCGTCATTTCCAGTTCAAAACGTAAAACGTTTAGTCAGATATTGTTACGTGTGCAACCCCCAGACACACAATCTACCAATCTGACGCTGCCAGAATATATCAATTTCGGTGAGATAACTACTTATAAAGTCTCTATTGCTGATAGACGTGAAGGGACAGAAGAAGCGTCCACTGAGTTTCTACTCATTGGAGATTTTACGCTGTACCCGCCAACCCATCTTGAAATAACACAAAATGACGCATCAGCAGAGGAAATTCCAATCACCATTTTATGTGTTTGGTATGGTAAATGGACCTGTTCCAGATGTTCGTAACGATGAGTTGGTCTTCCCTCAAATGGAACAAAATACATCTGAATCTGTGCCACTTGAACTTGAGATTCTTGGCACAGGTAGACTGAAAGGAGATATTCAACCATCCACTGTCTTACGTTTTGCCGAAAGTGATCTGGATATCCAAAACGAAGCAGCATTTGAACCTATGGCTACATCCCCGTTGGTCAAGGTGGTGAGTGAAAGACCTGCTAATGCCTATCGTAAACAGATTAGTGCTTCATTGGTCACAGACTGCTATTTAGCGAACCGTCGTGTGCATCGCTTCACTGCAAAGTATGATATGGTTCATCTTGTCGCTAATCCCCCCGCCCTATATTTCCCTAAAATCTACCTATTCGATGACCCACAACACGCGAATATAACGATAAAACGGAGTGATGATAAAGGCAACGTGGCGTGCAGCATGGAAATACCTGATGAACTATCACAGTCGGGTTTTTTGAAAGTTATGGATAGTCCAGAGGGGAATAATATTTGGCATGGTGCGTTTGTGATTAATCCACAAGTTTGCACAACCACTGAACGCATTTCAGAGACTTTACACTTTACGGATAAAAACTCCGGAATGGTTCTACCAATCCAATTCGTAGCAGATATTGTCGGAGGGCAAGCGGAGATTGAGGTTATAAATCAGAAACAAAGTTCTAACGGTATACCTCTGAGAATTACCAACATTGGTGAAACCGAGTTATGTATATTTGAAGTGCGTTTTAAAAAACAGCGATTTTACCTTTTTCCACATCTTACTTCAGAGCAGTGCACACTTCTCCCCGGTGAGTCTGTTGAAAGGTATGTCAAGCCGAATAAAACAATTAATTTCTTAGCTGGAAAAATCAAGGATACGCTGGTTATCAGACTAAACGATCCGCAATATCCCAAAGGTGTCTTTGAAAAGGAAATTGAGGCAGTTAACCGGGGACGCTTCCTGAGATTTAGACAATAGGATATAGCAAAGTCTGTACTGCCATCGGAAATTTAGAGTACTGCCTAAAACAAGATTGTGATATAATTACAAGTTAATTTAGAGGAGAATTCTGTTTCAGTGAATAAGTAATTAAAGTACCCTCGGTATCTCTACAGTATATTTCCTGCACCGATCCTACAAAGAGCAAAATGATTATTAGTGTTGTGTCTACACGAACCCTAATTAGAAAACACTTAAAATGGACACTATGAACCCGGAAAACCAGAGAAGGCGTTTGTTGTTGAGTTTTGTGTTGTTGACTTTCGTTTGCGCTATTTACATGAGCATGATATAAAAAAACTGATTGATGACCACAAAGAAGGCCGTCTCAGAGCTGAAGATATAGACAGTTCTTTTTTTACCACTTTTCTGGATTATCCTAATAAGGAAAGTATTCCGGAGAACATATCTCAAGAATGGAAGCGCGCCAGAAGTTGGTTTGTTGGTCATGCTCACTTACGTGAGGATGAATTTTCTATAGAAACTTATGATGAAGTGAAAACGCATTTTCAAAACCTTGATAACCTTTTATACAATGCTGCAGCAAGCGAAATTGAACTATTAAGGAGCATCCATGAAATCTTGGACGAAGCCAACCGATAAACTTGTAGATAAGGCACTTGCCTCAATCAACAAGGTAACCGCGCGCAAGTATTTTTTCTCGCGTTTGGAAAATCCATTATGGTTACATCCGCTTGTTGAACGAGGTCGTTTTAAGTATCCGCCAGAGGGTTTTCGGTAAAATAATGAGACAGAGTTCCCTCGTACCGCTCTTGCCTCATTGCCTATTCAGTATTTAAGTAGTATAACAACTGTCTAAAAAAGTGTCAAGCAAATTACAATATTTTTCTTGACACATATAAAAAAGCAGACTATGCTAAAAGTAAACCTATACACCCATCAGGAGGAAACTCACATGAATTGCCCAAGATGTCAACACCCACACTTCGTCAAAAATGGACGCGTCAACGATAAACAAAGGTATAAATGTAAAGATTGCAACTATCAGTGGACAGAAAACCACACATACCGGGGAAGACCCCTTGCTGAGAAAGCACTTGCAGTTTTTCTCTATTGCCATGGACTTTCTATGAACGCCATCGCAAAAATGCTTCAAGCCTCCCCTTCCACTATCCTTGAATGGATAAGAAAATTCGGTGCTGAACATGCGAAACCCCCTGAACCCCAGGAAACCGATACTGTCGTGCTTGAACTTGATGAGATGTGGCACTATTTGAAAAAAAAAAGCAGAAACTCTGGATATGGAAAGCTTTGTGTCGTGATACTGGAGAACTTATTGCCTGGGAGTGTGGTGATCGGGATAAAGCGACATTGAAGAAACTAATGACTCGTTTGGAAAAATGGGATGTGAAGGTTTATTATACGGATAACTATCAGGTTTATGAATCGGTTCTGCCCAAAGATAAGTTAGTTCAGGACAAAGCAGAAACGCACGGTATTGAACGCAACAATTGTTTGATGCGGCATTGGTTTGGGCGTTTTAAGCGCAAGTCTATTATCGTTTCGAAGAGTGTGGAAATGGTAAATCTAACGATCGCCTTATTTGCGAGATTTCGCATCAATGGGTACGTTTATGACATCTTAAAAATCGGGAAAACCGAACTTGGTATCATTATTTAAGAGAAAACCCTCATCCGCCAAAAGCCCAACGTTTTTCAGACTGTTTTCAAAGAGTCAATAATTCCCAACCCTGTCAGATTAATGTTTTGGATGAAAAATCGTGATCAGATTGAGAGACCTATTTACATTCGCATGATGGTTTATGCAATGGAAGCACTTGTAAAGGAAAAGGACTTCGACCAACTCAATGAGTGGTTAACGTTCAGCGAATGGGTGCTTTCACATCCAGATCGTGGGCACGGTTCTGACTATAAACAAGATGATGAATCCAGTGAGAATAAAAACTGGAGCAATGCACGACGGGCTGTCGGTGACTTTATCACTCCCCCGTGTCAAGACACCGAAGCTTTAGCTCGGTGATGTAGACACGGCAAAAGATTTGACATTAGGCAAAAATGTGGTATAATATATCAGCATCTTTGGATAGGATTTCTACCTTGACACTGTAAAGTGTTGAGTCCTATCCCCAATCGTAGAAAATTGGTGATGCTTGTGCGAAATCACAGAAAACATTAGAATCTCAAAGAGAAAACCAAATATAACGTTGTTTCTACAACGCCCCTTTGAGATTCGCTTAACTCGCGGCGGGGCACGCTGAGAGTATAAACGACTGCGGAGTTCCTGTAAGACCTTACAACAGTTCAGGAAGAAGGCAAAGAACGATGAAACAGTAAAAGGTGTTTGGAAGAAATGCTTCCAATATAAAACCTAAGAACCCTCATGCTTTAGCACGGGGAGTATGTCAGTTAAAGGAATTATGTCAAATTCTTTCAAAACATACCGATTTAGTGGTTGAGTGTTTCGCAAAGTTGACCGATGGTATTCATGATAATATCTATATTCAGACAGAGGAAGCAAAAACTATCCTTAAGACAGGATTGAACAGCACAGACACAATTGTATTTGAGAATGCAGAACGCGCTCTTGACAACCTACTCCGCGCTAATAAAATGGAATTTATGGACTTTGTGATTGACAAACACGTTTTGGAAATATAAGGCAATTTCTCCTAATAATTCCAACGTTTCTTTCACGCTAATCTTGACATTTTGTCTATTTTGTGATATACTTTAATTCACAACATGTATTAAGTAGACTTTTGATTGATTTACTGTCTTCAAGTTTAGTAGGAATACATATTATGGCTAAATCTGTCCAAGCACTCATCACGCCAGAAGTTCTAAAGTGGGTACGTGAAAGACGTATCAGATTAGACCTTGATTTGGCAGCAGAAAAACTAAAAATTGATCCTGAACGTCTTACTGACTGGGAAAACGGTAAAGATAGACCCACCTTCGCGCAATTAAAGAAGATTGCCAATATCTATAAGACTCATGTTTCTATTTTCTACTTGCCCAAACCACCTACAGATTTTTACCCACTTACAGACTATCGTGTACTCCCACAGACCACCACACCCGATAATGAGCAGACCTATAGATTGAAAGCGAACATCCTTGAAGTCTTTGATAGACGTGAAACATTGATTGATTTTTATGAATTGTTAGAGATGCCTTTTCCTGAAGTGACATTTAAGGTCAATCGAAATGAAACATATATACGTGCTGCCGAGAAAATAAGGAAATTTCTAAACATTAATACTGAAATGCTCCCACGAACCAAGGATCGCTATAAAGTGTTGAAGTTTTGGAAACGGACTGTGGAGGCAAAAGGTATTCTCGTTTGTCAAACTTCTGCTAATACACACCTTTCTGTTGAATTGAATACTTTTCGAGGGTTTTGTATAGCACAAAAACCTTTCCCTGTTATCGTTGTAAATTCGCAAGACAGTCCTAACGGACGCATATTTACGATTTTACACGAATTAGTTCATATTGCTCTTGGGGAAAGTATCATTCAGAATATGAAATACGAAGATGCCAGTTTTCAAAATGTGGACCCGGTGGAAGTCTTCTGTAATCAAGTTGCAGCAGAAGTGTTAGTACCTGAAAATGAACTATTAGCAATAGTAGATCCACCCTTCAACTCAAAAACATTAGCCGAAGCAAGTCAACACTTCGGGGTTAGTGTTGAAGTCATAATGCGTCGGTTGTTAACACTCAAAAAGATTACAAGCAAAATGTACCAAACATTTAGAATTGAACAGCAAAAAAAGTATAACGAGATCGGTCAAAATCCTAAGGGCTTTCCACATTATCATACACGATTACTTAATGCAACTGGAGAGTATTTTGCACGCACCGCTTTCAGTACATATTATGAAGACAAAATTACGCTCGCTGATTTAACCTCTGTTTTTTCCAATTGTGCAACAAAACATCTTTCTAAAATTGAAAGTGCCATTTTTAAATGAATAGTCAGTCTGAAGTTAACATCTATAGCATTGATACCAGTTCCACTATCGCCGCATTTCATGAACACTATCCAATCAATTTCTTTCCCACTCTATGGAATAAGATTGAACAACTGATTCGAAGTGATAGGTTGAAGATGTCACAAGTTGTTTTTGAAGAAACGATGAAAGATCCTGAAATAAAACAGTGGTGTAATCAGAATCAATTCAGACAATACTTATATGAGGAAGTGGATATACCTGTTCAAGAAAAAGTCCGTGAGATATTAGCAGAATTCCCGCGTCTTGTTGACACTCGCTCTGGAAAATCGGGAGCAGATCCCTGGTGCGTTGCTTACGCATTAATCACAGAAAATTGTACTGTCGTAACTGAGGAAAACCTTACGGGTAGTGCAAAAAGACCAAAAATACCTGATGTTTGCATACACTTTAAAGTTGAATGTATCAAAACTGTGGACTTGATAAAAAGAGAAAAATGGGTTATATAACTCCTATTATTTTTAAAAGAAATCAGGATAATGAATGACAAATTCTTACACGAAACAGTATTAGAAGAATTCGGACGGAGAACCCTCCGAGAAACCGAAATTCTCACATACATAAGAGATAACCTAAACTCCGCCTTCCCACTCCGTCCTTTTCAGTCAAGACATCCATTTTGATGGTAAACCGATAACAGTGACCCAAGTAGAGAATTTTGAAGGCGTAAAGGAGAACTTTCTGGGTGGCTTAGCAATCACTTTCAAGGGAAATATCTCCGATGATGCACTCAGTGCTGCATTAACGACCATTTAGACATTAGAAGAAAAGAAAAAACAGAGCTCCAGCGGAGCAATATGTCTATAGAAAAAGGATTGTCAACAGGCTGCACTCCAGCGGAGTGCTATGTACATAAACGGACGTGTAAAGATTTTGCCCCTTAACTGTCAGAATCGGACTGTCTGAATCGCGGATTATCACGGATGATGCCCTCAGTTAACATAGATGACATAGATGGGCGCGGATTGTTGAGTTTGTGTATCTCAGGTACTATCCAGAAGGGATGTCTTCTTTGTTACGGCTTTTATCTGATTCTATTGACATAGCACTCCGCTGGAGTGCAAGAAGTCACGCAACCTATTTCTATAGACATAGCACTCCGCTGGAGTGCAAGAAGTCACGCAACCTATTTCTATAGACATAGCACTCCGCTGGCGTGAGGATATCCGTTTCTATCAAGAAGGCACTTTGCTCCAGATGAAGATGAAAAAGCACACCATGATATAAACATATCGTTCCTAATGAAGGTTAAGTTATTAATTGGGTAATATGCGGGCGGGGAAACCCCGCCCCTACGAAACCTTACTTCTACGATGAGGCATATCAGTAGAATTACCTGATTATTTATTTAATCTTCATACGGGACTAAAGATACCGTGTTCAACCTTGATCTATAAACATTGCGTCCCTACGGGACTAAAGAGCATCCCTAACTCTCAGAAAATCCTAAATTAACGCCTCTAGTGACAAAAATTTTACGCACCCACACCCGGAAATAGGTTGACTATTTACCAATAATGCTGTAAAATTATTAGCACTCAACGAACTACTATTTGTATGGAGATATCTCAATGACAACGCGACTTGAACAAGCTTTTACAGAAGCATCAAAGCTCTCACCGAAGGAACAAGATGCCTTTGCAGATTATGATCAATTGCTTGATGAACTCTGATATTCAGACCGAGCGAAATAATTGGTATCGTATATGAAAAGGGATCGTCTATGAAAACACATAAAATATGCTTATTTCTCTTATCTGTGTTAGGTTTTTTGAGCTCCTGTGCACATGCACCACAGCAAGGAATTACCGAAAAACTAATTGCACCAACAACAGTCATAAGTTCTGAAAAAATCAGAGAGTCTGTAGTCTTGATTGAGGATGAAACTGGATGGGGTAGCGGCTTTTTCGTGGAACGCGATATGATTGCAACAAATATTCACGTTGTTGCAGGTCCTGGACAGATTCTCGTGAAATCACCCGACAATGAAACAGAATGGACGGTTGAAGGGGTGGCAGCGTATGATGTGAATAATGACCTTGCTATCTTAAAAGTCAAAGAAAAAGGAACCCCGCTTCTGCTCGCAAATAGTGATGCTGTTCAGAGTGGTAACTTTTTCTTAGCTGCGGGTTTTCTTGATGAGGAATATAAAGATACTATAGTGACCATGGCAGGTAACAATCAGAATGGTGGAAAATTGATCCGGCTTAAATCCGATTTCTTTCCTGGAAACAGTTTTGGACCTGGATATAGTGGTGGACCTATAGTAAACCGTAAAGGGCAAGTCATTGGTGTTTGTGCTCTTGGAAACAAGTATTACGGTTACGCTGTGCCTTCAAACATTCTCAAAGCACTGCTTACCAGGTCAAAGTCAACAGAGTCATTAGAGCAGTGGCAAAAGCGACCACCAATTCGTGCGTATCCCCATTACAGTCAGGGACGAATGAAACTCAACGCAGAGGATTATAAAGAAGCGATTAATGATTTTGATAAAGCTATTCAACTAAATCCTAATTTGGCAATTTTTTACTCTGTTCGAGGAGCTGCAAAGTTTGGTCTTGGTAACGCTGAAGGTGCTATAGCTGATTTTGAAAAAGGTTTGAAACTGGCTGATGGAATATCTGATGAAACTTACTTGATGTTGGGAACTGTAAAACTCACCGTTGGGGACTATGAAAATGCAATAACACACTTTGATAAAGCTATCAGACTGACACCTAAATTTGTTGGTGCCTATCACGCTCGGGCATTTGCAAAGTTCAAACTTAATGATTATGAGAGCGCAATAATTGACCTTGATAAAACTATTGAGATCGATCCGACAGATGCCAGCCTGTATAAATCTCGAGCAATCATAAAAACAGCATTTGGAGAATCTGAAGCAAAACAAGGAAAGACCAAGACAGCACGTCATTTATATGAACAGGCAATTGAAGAATTAACACACGCTATCAACATCGACACCGAATCTCATAGTTTTTACGGGGACCGGGGTTGGGTGATGTATATCTTCGCTGAGTTTGAAACCCTAAAAGGCAACATCAAGAAAGCCAGAAAGTTATATAAAGCATCGATAAATGACTGCACAAGATTTATCCAACAAAATCCGAATGTTGAGGATGTTTACCTAACACGAAGCTTGGCAAATATTGCACTTGAGGATTTTAAAGGCGCAATAAAAGATTATGATCGCCTTCTCCAAATATGCTCCAAGTCAGACAAAGACTACTATTACTATCAACGCGGGCTTGCAAAAAAGACACTTGGCAACTATAAAGGTGCAATAGCAGATTTTGATGAATGCATCCGTTTAAGTCCAGAAGAGGCGGCACTTGCTTACTATGAACGTGGGCTTGCAAAAGAGGCACTTGGGCAAAGGGAAGCAGCAGAATCAGATTTTGAAACAGCTAAGAAATTAGATCCCAACGTAGGACAGTAATTACAGCGAGTATTACAGGATACAATGATCGTTCTGCATCCGTTTATTTGCGATTTTCCATTTCACTGTATGCCGTATATTTAGTGAAACCAGCAAATTGGGATTTACGAGATATGCTCAAAATATCATAGAATAGGCATTGACATAACGAGGTTCCAATTGGATAGCGGTATTCAGATCTTCAATGGCTAAGAAGTGCTGTCCTAACCTGCGTATACTATTAGGATGGTAACTTATGCAATCACAGTCAACTCAGATCAATAATAATAATAACATTTTCAGGTCGTTAGACCTAAATACGCATTGAAAGTTACTGGTGTAGGCGCAACAATGAAAAATAGTAGTTTTACATATATAATCTTATGCTTATCACTGACATCTATGTTCTTAGGATGTCAACGAATTCAACAGGTTATCACCCCTGACAAAATAACAACTGACGCAACTTGTACAGACAGCAACCGTATTCTCAACGTGGGTTTCTATGCCTATTTTGCACCTGTGAGCTACAGTGCCGACGAAGATCCATCTGCTGATGCATTCAACACGCATCAAGGTTATGAAGCAGACCTATTAACAGCACTTGAAATGATGGAAGATGCAGGCGTATCTTTCACTCGGAGTGCCATTGCTGAATGGCCCGGTATCTGGCTCAAAGCTGCCGAACCTGAATTTGACATTATCAGCGGTGGAATCACAATTCTTGATTCCCGGACCCGAGACGCGGCAGGCACCCCACTCGTTGTCTTTACATCCGGACATATCAAGTTCCGGCAATCGCTTCTCGTCCGTGCCGAGGATGCTGACCGTCTCTCTGACTACGGTTCCCTTACACGTGATGTTCGCGTTGGCGTGCTTTCCAGTACGACAGGAGAAGCGCGCTTGCTTCAAATCACAGGTATTGTTGACACCAATGGCGTTCTTCTTGATGGAACGCGTATTGAAACACCACAAGGCACTATTGTCACCGATGGAACAGACAAGTATAGGATTACCGCAGCAAGTGCCTCTCCAAGTTTGGCAGGCAGAAACCGTATCTATCCGCCTTCGGAAAATATGCCACAGGTTATTTATCTGGGGGACGAGGTAGGTGAATCAGAATTGCTTAATGCACTTACTGAAGGCAGTATTGATGCCATCGCCAGAGGTGAGACTGGTAACCAGGGTGCTGCTTATGCAACCGGAGGGGCATTCGTTGTCACTGCCCGTGATGACCAAGTCGAATACGGAGGTTTTACCTTCGCACTAAAAGATGCTGAACTTGCCACGTGTATTGATGAAAGGATCAACTACTTAACCGATGATGGAAAAATTGGTTATGCAGAATGGTTGCAGGATCGTACAGTTTTCATCGCCCGTGCTGAGATGTGGAATGCTGGAAAGTGAATATTAGAATTAACAAGACATTTTGAACGGTAGGAGGGAACTCCGATTCCCGACTACTTTCAAAACCCATCAATTAACACTTGACGGTAGGAGGGAACTTAGATTCCCGACTACTTTCAAAACCCATCAATTAACGCTTGACGAAGTTAAATAAGGCGTTTTATGGAGAATAAACAGACCTCAATTCGGCACTATTTTATAGACGAGGGCGGCGATGGCGTTCTTTTTTCGCGTAAAGGAAAAGCAATTGTAGATACCAAAGGGTGTTCCCGATTTTTCGTACTCGGTTTATTGGACGTGTTAGATCCATTAGCGTTAAAGGATAGTTTTGACCAATTACGGACACGACTAATGGGTGATACTTATTTCAAGAACGTTCCATCTATGCAACCGGACGAACGAAAAACTGCACTTGCATTCCATGCTAAAGATGATCTGCCTGAAGTACGGAGAGATGTTTTCAGACTTTTGCACGACACGGAGGGGTTACGCTTTTTCGCAGTCGTTGCGGATAAATTAAGTGTACTTGAATACGTGCGTCAACGCAACAAACGAGAACCCACATACCGTTATCACCCTAACGAACTTTACGACTATTTGACAGGACGTTTGTTCAATAGAAGATTGCGTCAGCATTGTAGATATGATATTATCTTCTCAAAATGCAGCAAGTCTGAGCGCATAGATCCCTTGCGTCAAGCAATTCAATCGGCACCGAACCTACTACAAAGTCAGAACAATTTACAAAACCATATACTAACCGATGTTTCTCTGAATATATCTGTAGCAACGCCAAAAGAGTATGCGGGTTTGCAAGCCGTTGATTATTTTATTTGGGCATTGCAAAGGCTTTATGAAAGAGATGAAGATCGATATTTAAACTATCTATGGGACGCTTTCGGACATGTACACGATATTGATGACACACGCAAGACAGATTATGGTGTTTATTATACACAGAACAAACCGCTCACATTAGAAGCATTAGAATGGAGAAAATAAATTACCAGGGATATAGGATTGTTCTGGGCCGTAGCCTCCCAATCACGCGGCATGGAGCCGCATTTCGTCCCTGGCAATAATTATTATAGCACATATTTTAATATTGTGTCAAGTGTAATTTGCAAAAATGCAAAAATTCACGTATTTTCTTCCAACAATAATTCGTTTTACATTGAAAAGATAAAGGAATGACTTAGGTAGATATGAATATTAGACCCAATCAAATAAAACAGAAATTGTCTGATGGAGATCTTGCATACATCATTGCAGGGTTAACTAACGCAGATGATATAGATGCTTTCGGTCCAAACGGATACGATGGTGTCTGGTTAGAAGGTGAACACGGAAATGTTGAGGCGACTAATCTTGGTGATCTCACACGGGCTTGTGATCTGTGGGGGATGACATCGGTGGTGCGTGTCAATAGGAATGATCAAGCACTGATTTACAGAACATTAGATTGCGGGGCAATGGGAATCGTAGTGCCACATGTCAATACCAAAGCCGAAGCACAAAACGTCGTTGAAGGTGGAAAATTTGCTCCAATTGGACATCGGGGTATGTTCACAAGTCGTCAAGGTTACGGTGTTGAAAACTATTTTGACGATGCAAATTCTCAAACACTGTTGGTCGTGTTAATTGAAGATATTGTAGCAGTCAATAACTTAGATGAAATACTGACCGTTGACCACATTGATGTGTTTTTTGTCGCTCCCTCAGATTTGGCAACATCAATGGGACACATTGGTAATCATGGACACCCAGATGTTCAAAGAACTATTGACGATGCCATAAAAAGAATCCAAGATGCTGGTCGCACTGCAGGCACACTCGCGTTAGATGACACCGTTGAGAAATACGTCAAAGATGGTGTTCAATTCCTACTTGTTGGTGTGGGAGGATGGATTACATCAGGGGCGGCAGCATATAAACAACGCGCAGAAGATGCTAAAGATACTTCTTTTTAGAATATGATCCAATTTTCCGGCGTTTAAATCCTTTTCAACCTGCTTGCACCATTGATCATATTCAGATTTTAGCACTTCATGAAGCTTTGTTTCTAACGTGAGTTTGATAAATATTCAATAAATGTTTTTAAAAAAGAGAACTCTTTTGGTATAATGAAGTCATTATACCAAAATACTATATATTAGAAGGAGTTCTCTTATGAGTATTTTAACACTTTTTTGCAGAATTGACGACTTTTATTTAGCTTTTGAGGCATTTCTGACTTCACGATCACTTCAGGATGATAAACCGATTGAAACACGCGGGCGTCCCCGTAGTCTACACGACAGTGAGGTAATGACTATCATCATTGCCTTCCATCAAAGTGGATTTCGGACGTTCAAGCATTTTTATGAAAAACATGTCTGCGTCTATTGGTGTGCTGAGTTTCCAAATCTTGTCAGTTATTCTCGGTTCGTGCAGCTCAAAAATGAGGTGCTGGAACTCTTAATGATTTATCTATATTTGCAACGCGGAGAATGTAGTGGCATCTCTTTTGTAGATTCCACACGCCTGCGCGTGTGTGACAATAAACGGATTTCAGCCCATCGCGTATTCGCTGAATATGCTGGGCGTTCAAAAACCTCTATGGGGTGGTTCTATGGCTTTAAACTTCACCTGATCATCAATGAGAAAGGCGAACTTTTAGGTTTTCAACTGACACCGGGCAACACAGATGACCGAACCCCTTTACCCGATTTAGTGGTAGGGCTGCATGGTTCTCTCTACGGAGATAAGGGATATATCTCTAAAGACCTGCGGGAGACGCTTCGCAAGCAAGATATCAACTTGATCTACAAAGTCCGCAAGAACATGAAACCCGAACCGCTATCTGCTTCCGATGAGGAGTTGCTGAGAAAACGTGTCATCATTGAATCCGTAATCAAGGAACTAAAAACACAGACGCAGTTGGAACACAGTCGACATAGAAGTATCGTCAACTTTCAAGTGAATGTGTATTCCGCTTTGATTGCTTACCAGCTTTTGGAGAAGAAACCCTCGGTGAAGGTGAACCTGCAAAAACTTGAAGAAATCAACGATTTACCTATGCTTTTTAACTTCTAATCTTTTTTCAAACTCACGTTATAATACCTTGACGCGCGAGGTTATTGGATATCGAGCGTCTATTAGCAAAAAAAGGAGACATCTTTATGGAAAACAGAAACCCTTCAGCTCTGGCACTAAGACCACTTGACGACACAGATGTAACAACATGGGAACTCCCTGAAGGCGCAATTGCACGATTCGGACAAGGCATACGTCTTGATGTCCAATTCTCACCTGATGCCAGATATCTTTCCGTTGCAACAAAAATCGGATTCTGGTTATATGATATGGAAACACTTAAACCTCGCGCATTGTGGGGCACCGAACGCGGCATGATGAATGTCGCAACCTTCTCACACGATTCACGTTGGATCGCCACAGGAGACCAAGACGGGATTCTTAAGGTGTGGGATACACAAAACGGACAATGTGTCTCAAGAACAGACTGGGGAGGTACAAGGGATCGCAATGTCATTTTTCATGTCCACTTCTCACCGGACGATCAATATCTCGCTGCTTCCGGTTTTGGACATAGTGCTGTCTATGCATGGCACAAAGAACCTAACACACCCATCAGGGATTTTAAACTTGAAGAACCAAAGTTAAGTGATTATAGAAAAGAAGGTGTTGCCTATGACAGATATTTTCCCATCGCCTTTTCACCCAACAGCAATTTATTTGCGTATGTATCTTCACCAGAAACAGTGACGATCTCTAATATAAACACAGGTAAAGACATTGCATGCCTTACAGGACACACCAACCCCTTGCATACGCTCCTGTTTTCACCTTGTGGACAATACCTTGCCAGTGCCAGTCTTGGGGCTACCGTTCAAGTGTGGGATATTCAGAGTGAATCTCTTATTATGACATCCAAAAGTTATGAAGGAAACCGAGTAAGACTTGCATACACACCTGATGAAACACTGCGCATTGCAGACATCTATGAGGATAAAGTAGAAATTTGGGATGCTTCAAGCGACAAAAAACTGGATACCTTCAACACGACAGGTAAAACAGCAGACAACGCAAGGTTTTCAAACGATGGAACGAAACTCGTTATTGCCTGCTCGAACCGAAAAATACAGATATGGGAGGAAGATACTTTAGCTACAAAGTCATTCTTCTCTGGTAATCGAAGTGCGCCTTTTTCGGTGGCATTTATGCAAGATAACAATACATTGATCAGTGGTCATTATAGCGGCAGTGGAAAGGTTTTTTGGGATATCAATAGTCGACAAGTCCAGCGGATACTTCCACCAGAAGGTAAACGCAGCACTTCAAGAAAGTGCATGACGTTGTCTCCAGATAATAAACTCTTAGCAATTGATATGGGAGACAGTGGGATACAAGTCTGGCACATAGAATCTGAAGAATTAATCGCTGAACTAATAGCACATGAACACGGGAGTTATGCGTTATCGTTTTCTCCTACAGGGGAATATATTGTTAGCGGAGGATGGGGAGAGGAATTATATATTTGGGATGTCGCACGCTGGCAAAAACAGCATACACTGATCGGACATACCAGCTCAATTGAAGCAATTGCCTTTCATCCAGATGGAAAACGCTTCGTTACCTCCTCCAGAGATGGAACAGCATTGCTCTGGAATATTGAAACCGGAGAACAAATCTCACCTCTTCCATTACCTGACACCTTAGCAGATGTCTCTTTATATAGAGGTGAACCAGAGGAAATTGAGAGAGTTAGCAATGGTGGGAATCTTCAATGGAAGAAATATCAACACATACAGTCAATCGTTTTTTCTCCGTGTGGAAACTGGATAGCAGGCGGACTCGGCACTTGGATCGCAGACGGGTTAAACAACGAAATCCGATTGTGGGACACAGAGACCTTAGAAACAAGGATGATATTCCTTCAACCTAAGGGATGTATTCGTCCTTGGGCATTGACATTTTCGCCTTGTGGAAAGTATCTCGTTTCAGGTGCTTGGTGGACGTGGGGATTGGACAAAGCACCGATTCATTTGTGGGAAATGTCGACTGGCGAATTACGTCATACTTTCTGGGGACACGCATCGGATGTCCAAGATTTAGCCTTTTCACCTGATGGCAATTATCTGGCAAGCGGGAGTTATGATGGAACCGTCCTTCTCTGGGATATGGTACCTATTATTAATCCATCTGCTTTGTAGTCCGGTCTTTGTGTCTGTGCGTTGTTCGGATAGCGCAATTCCGATGTTCAGACAAAGAGAGGTGCGGTTAGGAAACAGCACTTATCGGTTGTGTAGATACAGTGCGGTTAAGAAACCGCGCCAACTGACTACTGACTGCTGACCGCTATTTCCGGATTAACAGCTTACGCGTAGCAGAAAACTCACCCGCTGAAAACGTATAAAAATACACGCCACTCGCTACGGATTCACCCAAACCGTTCTTACCATCCCAATATGCAGCATTGCTACGCTGATGATACATCCCAACGGGTTGATGTCCCAAATCCAACTGCCGAATTAGCTTGCCGTCAGTGGTGTAAATTGAAATGCGAACATTAGCAGGTTTCGCAAGTTGATAAGGTATCCACGTCTCAGGATTAAATGGGTTCGGATAGTTCGCAAGGAGTGCCGTTTTCTTCGGTGTCAACGCCTTCAAAAGACTTTCGAGCATAAGGATACCGCTTAAACTCGGATGCGTTTCTAAATCAGAATCGGTGTTGAGCGTTTGCATCTCCATCCACGTTTGGACATCCCAAATACGGATGGTGTTGTCAGCACCAACAGTCGCGAGGGTAGTGCCATCCGGACTAAACCTGACATTGTTAATTGAACCCGTATGCGCTTCTAACACGTTCTGAAACTTGCCGGTTGCGGCATCCCAAATGCGGATGGTGTCATCGTAGCTAATAGTTAGGATTGAATTTCCATCTGGACTGAACATAATGTAGTTCGGCGACCTCTCATGCTCATTGGCAGGATAGGTCGGTGGTATGCTGGAAAGTGGTGGCAGTGTAAACACTTTGAAAGAGTGTAACTCCATGCCTGTTTCCGCATCAAAAAGAAAGACCCGGGAATTCATAAAGGTATAGAGCAACGCGATCTTTTTTCCATCCAGACTGAACCGAATATCTTCAGTCCCTAGGATGAATCTATCCAAGAGCGTGTGTAGTTGCGTGCCAGTTCCCACATCCCACACACGGAGTGTGCTGTCCCAACTACCGGTGACAACCATTGTGTTGTCAGGATTGAACGTAATGCTGCTGATCCTATCTGTATGCCCAATGAGTGTGGGAAGATCGGCACCCGTTTCCGCATCCCACAAACGGATACTATAATCCGCATTGACAGAAGCGTGCACTTTTCTTTCAGGATACAGAAGCTCATCGCCTTTTGCAGTATGGTCTACAAATGTGCGGAGTTCCGTACCACTATTCACATCCCAAAGACGGATAATATTATCAACACCTGCAGATGTCAGAATATCGCCACCCGGATTGAACGTAATGTCACTGAATCCATCTGTATGTCCTGTGAGTGTCTGGAGTTCAGCACCAGTGTCTGTATGCCACAGACGGATGGTTCTGTCCCAATGGCTATATGTCGCACTTGCGAGGATATCGCCATCCGGACTAAACGTCACGTGACTCACATGGCGCGTGTGCTTTTCAAGCGTGTGGAGTTCAGTGCCGGTGTCTGCATTCCACAGACGGACTCTATTGTCATGTCCGCCACTTGCAAGCGTGTTTGTAACCGGACTAAATGCGACGCTGTATGCACCATTACTACCCGCCCTGAGCGTGCGGAGCTCAGTGCCGTTTACAACGTCCCACAATCGGATGGGATTGAATGCACTGGCAGACGCAAGCATTGTGCTGTCGTGGTTGAATACAACCTCATTAATCGAACGCGTATGTCCTGTGAGGGTGTGGCGTTCTGTGCCTGTTGCCACATCCCATAAACGGATGGTTCTATCAGATAGAAATGGTATAACAACCACACATTTCATCCGTTTTTAATAAAACATTGCACAAAAATCAACTATTTTAGTAATTATTGTAAAATTCATTTGACATTACATCATGTTATGTGATATACTTATAGTCTGTTGAGGATAGAACATTGTTCTGAACCGTGTTCATTGAAAATATATTTGACATTGTTCAAATTCTGTGGTAAAATTATATTCCTTTTCAAGAAGGATTTGACAGTGTTCAAATTTAATGGTATTATACTTACCATTATCGGGGGTGTAGCTCAGTTGGGAGAGCGTCTGGTTTGCAACCAGAAGGCCAGCGGTTCGACTCCGCTCATCTCCATCGTCAAAAAGTAGATTAAAATCGCTTTGAGACGTTGTTCTTTGACAATTGTATATAGAGGGTAAATCGGTAGAAATAGATATCACCATATCAAGCTACTAAGGGCTTGCGGTGGATGCCTTGGTGCCAGGAGACGATGAAGGGCGTGGCAGGCTGCGATAAGCTTCGGGGAGTTGCATAACAAACTACGATCCGGAGATTCCCGAATCGGGCAACCGAGCAGATTAATCTCTGCTACTCGTGTTTACACGAGAGATAACCAGGAGAAGTGAAACATCTCAGTACCCTGAGGAAAAGAAAGAAACCTCGATTCCCCCAGTAGCGGCGAGCGAAAAGGGAAGAGCCCAAACCCGGTATATGTTCAAGCCTGAACGCGTTGTATATCGGGGGTTGCGGGGTCCGTAACGTGTGGGTTCAGACACACAAGAAATGAACGTGCAAATAGTTTAATGTTTCTGGAAAGAACGACCAGAGCGGGTAAAAGTCCCTTGAACGAAAATTGTGACGCATCTCTTACGGGTTCCCAAGTACCACGGGATAGGGCGCAAAACCTGTGGGAATCCAGGAGGACCACCTCCTAAGGCTAAATACTCCCTGGCAACCGATAGTGTACGAAGTACTGTGAAGGAAGTGGTGAAAAGTTCCCCCGCTAGGGAAGTGAAAAGTCCCTGAAACCGTAAAGCCTACAATCTGTGGTAGTGCTAAGTCACGCAAGTGACATGCATGACCGCGTGCCTTTTGCATAATGAGCCGGTGACTTACTCTGTGTAGCCAGATTAAACATTTACGATGTGGAGTCGTAGCGAAAGCGAGTCTGAATAGGGCGTTTAGTTGCATGGAGTAGACCCGAAACCAGGTGATCTACCCATAGGCAAGGTGAAGCATATGTAAAAATATGTGGAGGCCTGAACCCACCAAGGCTGAAAACTTGGGGGATGACCCGTGGGTCGGAGTGAAAGGCTAATCAAACCTGGTGATAGCTGGTTCTCCCCGAAATAGCTTTAGGGCTAGCCTCATGTGTTCGACTGTGGCGGTAGAGCTCTAATTGGACTCGCGGCCCTACCAGGTTAGCAACTCCAGTTAAACTGCAAATGCCATAGTCCCAAGCATGGGAGTCAGTCAGTGGGGGATAAGCTCCATTGACGAAAGGGAAACAGCCCAGACCACCAGCTAAGGTCCCTAAATATACGCTAAGTGGTAAAGGATGTTTTGTTGCTGAGACAGCCAGGATGTTGGCGTAGAAGTGGCAACCATTTAAAGAGTGTGTAATAACTCACTGGTTGAGCGATTTTGCACCGAAAATTTCCGGGGCTAAGCGTATTACCGAAGCTGTGGATATTTATACCCTAATATGATACAACTATCAGTAACATGATAAAGTAACGTATTAGATACGGATAAATATGGTAGGGGAGCGTTCTATAGTAGGATTGAAGGAGAACCGTAAGGTGCTCTGGACGAATTAGAAGTGATTATGCCGGCATGAGTAGCGATAAAACAAGTTAGAAGCTTGTTCGCCGAAAGCCTAAGGGTTCCTGGGCAAGGCAATTCCGCCCAGGGTTAGTCGGATCCTAAGTCGAGGCCGAAGGGCGTAGACGATGGGAAGCAGGCGTAATATTCCTGCACCACCATGTAAAGATTGAAACTAGGGGAGACGCAAGTACTCGGAACTACCAGCTGATGGAAACGCTGGGTTAAGCCCGACAGAGTGCATCAGGTAAATCCGATGCAACACACTCTGAGAGGTGAACAGGATTCCGTAAGGATACAAACTGTTCCAACTGCTTGCCAAGAAAAGAACCTCGAGTGGACGATACACGGTGACCGTACCGTAAACCGACACAGGTAGGCAAGGAGAGAATCCTAAGGCGCTCGAGAGAACTCTCGCTAAGGAACTCGGCAAAATGACCCCGTAACTTCGGGAGAAGGGGTGCTTTTGTTAGGAGAAGCGACTTGCTCGCAAATCCGAAAAAAGCCGCAGTGAAATGGCCCGTGCGACTGTTTACTAAAAACACAGGTCTCTGCTAAATCGTAAGATGATGTATAGGGACTGACGCCTGCCCGGTGCCAAAACGTTAAGGTAAGGAGTCAAGGGAATCCGCAAGGTGAACCGGAATCTCTAAACTGAAGCCCTGGTGAACGGCGGCCGTAACTATAACGGTCCTAAGGTAGCGAAATTCCTCGTCGGGTAAATTCCGACCTGCACGAATGGCGTAACGACATGGGCACTGTCTCGGCGAGAGACTCGGCGAAATTGTAATACCGGTGAAGATGCCGGTTACCCGTACCAAGACGGAAAGACCCCGTGAACCTTTACTATAACTTGATATTGGGTTTTAATGCTGCATGTGTAGGATAGGTGGGAGACTTTGAAACTGGGGCGTCAGCTTCAGTGGAGTCATCCTTGAAATACCACTCTTGTTGTATTGGAATTCTAACTCTGGTACGTGAATCCGTACCGAGGACAGTGTCAGGCGGGTAGTTTGGCTGGGATGGTCGGCTCCTAAACTGTAACGGAGCCACCCTAAGGTTCCCTCAGCGCGATTGGAAACCGCGCGTAGAGTGTAAAGGCAAAAGGGAGCTTAACTGCGAGACGGACACGTCGAGCAGATGCGAAAGCAGGGCTTAGTGATCTTACGGTGCTGTGTGGAAAGGCCGTAACGCATTGGATAAAAGGTACTCCGGGGATAACAGGCTAGTCGCCCCCGATAGCTCAAATATACGGGGCGGTTCGGCACCTCGATGTCGGCTCGTCACATCCTGGGGCTGCAGCAGGTCCCAAGGGTTTGGCTGTCCTCCGATTAAAGTGGCACGCGAGCTGGGTTTAGAACGGCGTGAGCCAGTTCGGTCCCTATCTGGTACGGGCGAAGGATATTTGAGTGGATCTGCCCCTAGTATGAGAAGACCGGGGTGGACGTACCTCTAGTGCACCAGTTGTCACGCCAGTGGCACCGCTGGGTAGCTATGTACGGAAAGGAGAAACGCTGAAAGCATATAAGCGTGAAACCCACCTCAAGATAAGATATCCCACAACGTTAAGTTGGTAAGACTCCTTCGAGATCAGGAGGTGGATAGGCCAGATGTGTACACCGTGTGAACGGTTCAGCTAACTGGTACTAATAAGTCGAGGGCTTGATAACTTATCTCTCTCTACCGTTCCTCAATACATATACAATTGTCAAATATTATTATACACCTTTCCGGTGGCTATAGCGAAGGGGATACACCCGTTTCCATTCCGAACACGGAAGTTAAGCCCTTCTGCGCTGATGATACTTCGGGGGCAACCCCGTGGGAAAGTAAGTCGCTGCCGGGATACCTCCCACAGGGCAGGCATTCAGTCTGCCCATTAACAGTTTTAAAAGATGGTTACCTGGATGCAGTAGAAATGCCGCTAACACTTGAAATTTACCGAGACCAAAATGGAAATGAGCCTTTTGAAAAATGGTTGTCTAAAATTAAGGATGAAACGACAGAGAGGAGAATTCGTCAGCGTTTAAGCAGGATCGAAAACACTGGGAATTTAGGACACTATAGGCGATTGGGTGGAGGCATTTCTGAAATAAAGGTGGATATTGGACCAGGGTACCGAATTTACTTCGGCAAAATAGGAAAAGATATTATCCTACTATTAAGAGGAGGCGATAAAGATTCACAAGATCAGGATATCCCAAGAGCAAAAGAAGATTGGGAAGAACACAAATCAAGGAGTAAGAAATCAAAGAGTAAGAAATCAAAGAAGAAGAGATGACAAAAAATCACAAATTCGGGACATTTGACAGGTAAAAGCAGAAATAGATTGGAAAAAACAGATTAAGGAGTAAGAAAATGCATAACTACAGAAAATTTAAAGACTATAACATTGAACGACTACGCGATCGAAAAGACGCAGAAATGTACCTTTCTGTAGCACTTGAGGATTATAAAGAAGACAAGGACAAAGGTGCTTTCCTATTGGCGGTCAACGATGTAGCAGAAGCACGGGGCAGTAACTTTGATGATTTCCTCAAAGAGGAAGGTATCTATGACGAAGTCATGGCACTCGTTCAAAAAGAACTATCAGATGAAGATGAAGATTCGCTCGAGGCGGATAGGAACACGGAAGCTCTGAAAGGTTCAACAAAACCCATCACAAAGTTCTTCCGATGGCTTCGACACGTCTTCAATCCCTAAGTACAATCCGAAAACCTACGGATAGGTGTTAGAACTTCTTCTTAAATACCAAAGCACCTCTTGGGGCATCCGTTGAAAAATCTGCTTGAAAATTCACTTCAAACGCTCGGTTCTGTTGGCGTTTGTTGTTCCAACGTTTCGTTGCGATACGCGCCTCTACCGCACTAAAAACGTGATTTAATATAACTAACCCCAAAACTGTTCGTGCGTTTTCAAATGTAGCGTTTGCTTCCTGTCTTAAATCATAAGCTTGCAGGCGATGTTTTGAGTCGAATTCAATGCTTGTGTGCTTAGCATCTTTCAGTGACGGATCAAGATCCTTCCAATACCACTTACCGGTCCTATTTCTGGTTGCCTCAGAATCGTATTGATGGTTCCAGTTTTCATACTGTGTGGCATGTTCATAGTCCTCGATTTCATCCCATGCTTCAAATGAACCTGGACCGATAAAATTCACATTTTCTCTTACTAATTCCCTATAGTCTTCACGCGTCTTGACTGCAGAATTGCGTAAGACGAAATAGGTAATCCACAAACCTACCTCCGCTGCAGTATAGATGTAACCGTATTTTGAACCATTATATACCTGTCCCATTCCTGGGATAGCCAGAGAATAGAGAAACGCTTCATTTGGAGATTTAAGCGGAACGATGTTATCGTCTGTAACGTGTTGATCTGTCAGTGTCCGTATACCGAGGGTAGACGCAAGATAAAAATCTGTCAATAGATGCTCTTGGGATATGTCAGATGCTATACAGATAGCAGCCGAGAAACTGAAAATTAATACATAAATAACTACGGTTTGTACGAGTTTCACTATAAACTTTTCCTCTCTAAAATGCGATTATACCAGTCGCTTCAAGAAGTCTTTCCTGAGCGGGACCAAAACGCGGTCCATAAGTAATGTCTAAGTTAAAGAGATATACCTTAACACCGATGCCGTAAGTCAGATGGTCAGTAAATTCTGGTAAGTTTATCCCAGGTTCAGACTTATAGCCGACACGCATTGCAAGGATATTCCCAAGCCAGTATTCTACGCCAACGTTCTTTTGTAGATGTCGCCATTCAAATGCACGGATACCGACCCCTCTATCAGAAAGCAGTTGTTCTTTCGTAATCTTCTCAGTTCTTTCTGCATTTACACGTTCTAAATCTGCTAAGAGTTCCTCTTCATTTTCTGAGAGTTTGTCAATATACGATGTGATGCCGCTAACCAAGCGAAAGTGATTGTATTTGTCTCTATAAAGACTCATTGATGTTCCAATCCGAAACACTCTTGGCAAAGGATCTGCTTGGTTCTCATCAATAAACGATATGTCTGGTCCAACGTTCTGAATTACCATACCGATAGTCGTGGGTATAAGTTCAAACGGTACATCATACTGCAGACCAATATCCGCTGCATAAGAACTTCCTGATTCAGTGCCGAGTACCATTCTAATCATCTTGCCGTTTATCCCCATCGCAATTGAATTTGTCAAGTAATCGGCATAAGATAAAGTAAAGACCATGTTTGTTCCAAGGTTATCGTTGCGGATCACTTCGGGTGAGTCGACCGTGACAGGAATAGTACCTTGACCATTAAGTTGTAAGGTCGCTCCTACTGTACCTATATCCCCCAGAGGCATTGCGCCTGAAATGAAAGTATAATACATGCCTTCACCTGCTTCACCAAAGGGTGCGCTCATATCTGAGTAGAACATAGAAAGTTGTGAACCTTTCCTGTCTGAACTCAAATTGCTTTCTGGTAAATAAGCCAATCCGCTCGGATTCCATAATGATGTTGTGACATCCCCAGACACAGCTGAGAAAGCGTCCCCTAATGCTCGTGCACGAGCACCACCCCCTAAATTTAGGATTTGTGCACCTGTCCTACCAGGACCCGCAAATACTGTGGTAGACATCAACAATAATACTGATACAACTAATGACAAATATCTAATCATTATACTACGTTAATATTCATAGAGTAATCTCCAAATCTCTATGTTTTAACGCCTCCTTTATAGATTTTAACTTTCCCTTATTATAACGTAAATCCCAGGTTTTTTGTTTACAAAGTTTTATTGAACCTATATTCTTAATCGCAGACATTACGTTCTTGCAATGACTTCATTTTTCTGCTATACTCAATTTGCATAAGACTGATACAGGTAATTCTAATGCATCAACGGATACTCTCTACGCTCTTATACGTGTTCTTTCTAAAGTACCTGCTAATTACTGGATGTCATACGGACACACAGAAAGACCCTGAAATCACAGTGTTCGCCGCAATGAGCCTAAAGAATGCACTTACCGATATTGAGAAGGAATATGCCAAGAAACACAAGGTGCGTGTGTCGTACAATTTTGCTGCATCAACAACATTACAGCGACAGATTGAGAAGGGCGCATCTGCAGATGTCTTCATTTCAGCAAGTACAATACAAGCTGATGCACTTGAGAAACTCGGACTACTGGAGGCAAATAGTAGAGAAAATATATTAACAAACCAATTGGTCATTGTCGCACACAAAGAGTCCGATATCAGTATAAGGGATCCGATAGATGTTCAACAGAACGTTGTATCCAGAATTGCAATTGGACAACCAGAAATCGTTCCTGCCGGTTTTTATGCTAAGGAAGTGTTAAAACACTATAATTTGTGGGATAAAATTCAACCAAAGCTGATTTTTAGCACTGACGTACGTGCGACTCTCGCTTATGTTTCAACAGGTAATGTAGACATCGCTTATGTTTATCAAACCGATACAACCGTTAGCGATCAAGTTAAGATTGTTTATCGATTTCCATCTAACACACATTCAACAATAGTATATCCTATTGCTATTTTAAAGGAAAGTAAACAGAAACTGATATCAAAAGCGTATATTGAATTCCTGAAAACGCCAATTGCTTATACAATATTTAATAAACACGGATTTACACATCTATCAACAGATACATTACATCAGAATTCACTAAACGAATTAAAATGAGGATTACTACTGCTGAAATTACCGCACTTATCCTAACTTTCAAAGTTGCTATATTCAGTCTGATTGTGATGTTTCCACCTGGATTGCTCATTGGATGGATTCTATCAAAACGTGACTTCCCTGGAAAGTCTATACTTAATACGTTCGTCATGCTTCCGTTGGTGCTTCCCCCGGTAGTCAGTGGTTATATACTTCTAATTCTGTTCAGCAAAAGTGGACCAATAGGAGGACTCCTCAATCAGTACTTCGGATTAGAAATTGTTTTTTCACCAGTTGCGGTTGTGTTAGCTGTATCTGTTATCTCATTTCCACTTTTGGTGAGGGGTATCATCACAGGTATATCTTCAGTACCGGTAGAACTTGAAAAAGTGGCAAGAACGCTCGGTGCATCACCTGTCAGGGTTTTTTTCACCATCACACTTCCGTTGGCGTACCGCGGGATAATTGGTGGTGCAATTCTCGGATTTTCAAAAAGTCTTGGTGAATTTGGTGCAACCATGCTGGTAGCAGGTAATATTCCAGGAAAGACGCAGACCCTCGCTCTCTCCATCTTTGATGCAGTTCAACAAGGCGAGGATGCAACAGTCTTTCGTTTAGTCTTTATATCAACTGTTATCGCTTTCATTGCAATTTGGCTCACAGAACGTTTTGCATTACATTATGACTAAATAAACTATAAATCTATTGAACGGAGGATACTAAAATGAATCCCTTTTATGTAATACTGATTATTCTTGCTGTCATTGGCGTCTTCATAATAGCCGTTGCTGTCAATAAACCGAATAAGAGCAAGAAAACTAAAAGAGGAAATCAGCAGCAACCAGATCGCAGGAATCAGGATGACTCTGTTGAAGACTTTGAAGATGTTTTACTGACAGGTGTGATCTTGGGTGATGCAATGGATAGTGAAGATGTTGACGAATCCATCGATGATCCAGATGCCGATTTTTTTTGACGATGGCACGGGTGGTGGATTTGATGATGCCGGGTTTGAGTAATACCATTTCTAATTGAAAATGGCACATTATTAATGCAGAATACCAAACGCGTATTCTGTCACATTCTGTTAGATTGTGCCTCTTTTGTAGCACATTCTGTTAGAATGTGCTACAGGCATGGTCTTGGGAATCGCTAAATTGACGATTATAGGGTGATTTTAACAAAACCCTCTTTTTCTGTGTTTTCCGTGTTCTCCGTGCCTTTCGCGATTCTGACGCGTAATCTGTCTGAATCGCGGAAAGCGCGGAGGAGGCGGATATGTTCCTGAATCTTCTGTGCAAAAACTTTACACACCCCAAAACAGTCGGTAATGACAGAAAATCTAATAGAAATGGTATAATATCAGTTTAGGATCGCTCTCTATTATGGACGAAAATACAAATTTATCGCTCAATTTTCAGAAACGTCTCGGTAGTTTCGATTTGACAATTGATTGTGTATTGAATCAGAAAGTTACCGCTTTTTTAGGCGCATCGGGTAGTGGCAAAACCACACTACTCAATTGCATCAGCGGTACACTTACACCTGATAGAGGTCAAATCCTGTTTGGCAACGAGACTCTTTACGATTCAGATTCCAGAATCAACATAGCACCAGAAAAAAGACGGATCGGATACGTATTTCAAGAGGGACATCTATTCCCCCATCTCACCGTAAAACAGAATATCGGTTACGGACAACCTAAGACAGTTCAGAAAAATGAGAACAACGTATCACAAATCCTTGATATACTTGAAATATCGGATTTACTTGAGAGGTATCCTAAACAACTTTCTGGTGGACAACGTCAAAGAGTTGCTGTTGCACGTGCAATTAACATGCAACCGAGTATCCTGCTGATGGACGAACCCCTTGCGTCTCTGGATAGGGGACTGAAAAATCGGATTATACCCTATCTGTATAACATTAAACAGACTTATGAAATTCCCATCCTATATGTTACACACGCTATTTCTGAAGTCATGGCACTTGCAGATGAAGCGTACATCATCTCAGACGGTATGATTACGTTTAAGGGTGAACCCCATGAATTACTCACCACACCTTCAACTTTACCGTTAGCTAATTTTACAGGTGTAGAGAATATCCTATCATTACCAATTGCAAATTCGGATAAAGAGAAAGGCGTTACGGCATTAGAAATTGGGACCCAACGACTGATTATACCTTACATGGAAATTGAAACGAACAATGAAGTACCGATAGCGATTAGGGCAGAAGATATAATCATCTCGCTTGAGGACAACCTTCCGATTAGTGCAAGAAACATCTTGAAAGGCACAATAGATTCAGTGCAGAATCAGACATTAGTATCCATAAAAGTAGAGCAGCATCTTATGACAGTCAAAATTACACCAGATGCATGCAAACAGCTCCAACTGTGTCAAGGGAAGGAGGTATATTGTGTCATAAAAGCAAATGCAATTAATCTACTCTGGTCTGAGACTTAAGATTATTCCAGATTTGGTCTACTTGACCTTGTAGAGCTTCAAGTGTCCCGTTATTTTCTATGACAATATCAGCATACTTTACTTTTTCTGAAACAGGCATCTGGGAGTCAATTCGTGCTTGTGCTTCGCTCTCTGTTAAAGGTCGGTTCTGAGAATGACTCCGTTCTAATATCCGCTTAATCTGTAAATCTCGTGAACTTGTTACAACGATGATCAGATCAACTGAATCATAAGCACCAGCCTCAATAAGAAGCGGAGCATCAAGCAAGACAAGACAAGACGTATCTTCAGAAACGAGCTTCCGTGCCTGTCCTCGGGAACGTTCAATAATCAACGGATGCATGAGAGAATTCAACTTCTCAAGTGCCACTTTGTCAGTAAACACAATTGCTCCCAGTTTTTTTCTACTGACATCTCCAGATTCGTCAAGTATATCCAGACCAAATGTTTCAGTCAGTTCATTAAAAATGGGACTATCAGACTTAAGGAGTTGATGTCCGATCTCATCAGCATTGATAGGGATAGCACCCTTTTCGGTAAGTAGCTCGGAGACAGTCGTTTTACCACAAGCAATGCCACCTGTTATGCCTATAATTATGCCGCGCTGTTTATCTGATTTCATGCTATTGAGTATACACTATCAAAAGGAATTTTTCAACATCTAAAATTTCCAAAATCTATCTTGACACAGCAGTCATTCTGTGTAATAATCAATAAAAATCATTCAAGATACGACATTATGGCAACAGTAAAACTGGAAAATGTTACAAAACGGTTCGGTGACCTAATAGCATTAGATAACATCTCTATTGCTGTAGAAGATAGAGAGTTCTTTGTGCTACTTGGGCAGACAGGGGCAGGTAAAACAACGACCTTACGTTGTATTGCTGGTTTAGACAAGCCTGAAGAAGGAAACATCTACATTGACGATGTTTGTGTTAATGACCACACACCAGCAGACCGAGATGTCGCTTTCGTCTTTCAATCACATATACTTTATCCACATTTGACCGTCTACGAAAACATGGCATTCCCATTACATCCAAGGAAACTACCACACGAGGAAATACATAGACGCGTTCAGGATATAGCCAATATGCTACATATTGAACATCTGCTAATGCGAAAACCGAATCAGCTGAGCGGTGGCGAGACCCAACGTGTAGGACTCGGACGCGCGATGGTACGACGTCCGCAAGTATTCCTAATGGATGAACCCATATCTAACCTTGATGCAAAACTACGGTCAGAAATGCGGGCAGAAATCAGATGGAGACAACGCGATCTTGGAACGACGACATTCTATGTAACACACGATCAGGTAGAAGCAATGTCAATGGCTGATCGCATCGCTGTACTTGAAGAGGGGAGAATACAGCAGTTAGACACACCCACCGTAATATACAATCATCCCGCAAATCTGTTTGTCGCAGGTTTCATCGGTAGTCCAAGTATGAACTGTATACCGTGTGAAATTACACATAAAAATGGAATACTACAACTGATCTTACCTAAAGGGTCTCATGAAAACCGAGACTATACTATTGAAGATAACAGCATCACGACAACATTGAATGAACTCAATACTGAAAACAGTTTAGTCTTCGGCGTACATCCTGAAGATGTCCGCATTAGTCACAACGTTGTCCCGAATTCATTCCAAGCAGAAGTCTATAGTGTTGAACCTCTCGGAGCAGAGACAATTGTAGAAATCGACCTTGGACCAGATACTGCAGGCACACAAACCGTTATGAAATCTGTGACTGCACCAAACTTTGAAGCGAAAATCGGTGATATGCTTTATGTAACCTTTGTCCCTGAGCGAATCCATTTCTTTAACGAAGTTACTGGACAGACAATTCTAAGCTAATCAAACAATCGGACGCTAAGACTATGAGTTGGCAACTGAGACTATTTAACCTTATTCCAAATTTTGTCAAGAAAATCGGGTGTGTATGTCTACGTAAATTGGGTCGTGATCCAGATGCTTGGTTGGAAGGATTCTTGAAAAAACATAAAGGAGAGTGACCAGAAATTCAGGAAAAGCAAAAATGCTGACAATTCAAAAAACTGTCAGCATTCTGAAACTCCCCCAGACGGACTCGAACCGCCGACACGATGGTTAACAGCCATCTGCTCTACCAACTGAGCTATGAGGGATTAAGCATGTATAATTATACACCATTGAAAATTCAAATGCAAATTAAAATGCAGCTATAAGATTTAATGACTTGACCGCCTTAGCATCCTTTCATATTCGCTGTGAGTGCCGATCCAATACCAAATAATCTGACCATCTTCTTCATATCCCAAAGCTCTGTAATTGTCAGTGATACGGATTGACCAAAGACCAACAGAAACCTTTTTGAATTTTAGGGATGGGTACAAAGGATTTTCTTGTAAGAGTTGGACTTGTTTCGCAGCACGTCTTTGTATATTTTGCGGGAGCTTTTGCACCAATGCGATAAAATCCGGATTTCTGATATGCTGGAATTGTAAGCTATTCATACCTACTCTACACAAACTTAGTACATTTTCCTGCTTTGTAGTCTTGGATTGCCTTTTCAATAAGGTGATCAAGCCGACCTGCTTCCATATCCTCCATGATCTGCTGATCCCATGCTTTTTCTTTCGCAATGAGGGTTTGCTCAAGCATATCTGGCAGTTTTTGTTGAACAACTTCGGCAGTTTCTGCCACACATTCTACTTCTGGGTGTTCCATGATAGATCCTTCCCAACCCTCTCCATTTTTTTGGATATGTGCGGTATAGGTTTCATCAAATAGTTTGTTATAGATATAATAAGTTATTATTCCTTCTCCAGTAATGACCATCTTAAACATCTCCTTGATTGTAGCACATTCTTCCAGATTGTGCTGTTATACGTTTCATTTGCGGAATTAACGGATTTTGAAAACCTTCATATCTCCCCAAGTAGTTGCCAGTTTTCTGACAGGAGATACATCAGCGGCTCCCTCAAGTCCATTCTTCATGACACTTTTGAGATCGCTTTCGGATAAGGGGACATTGAAAACTCCGACTTCATCAAGTACACCAATAAAATCCCAATTCGGATTCTTCCATGCAGCGAATCTTATACCCGCATCCAGTTTTTCGTCCGGTTTACCTACCTCTTTTTCACCAACAAATTCGTCATTGACAAAGAGTTTTAGAACATTTCCATTGTATGTGATAGCGACAAAACTCCATTCACCCATCTTCCATTCTCCGCCTCGGACATTTGAAAAGTCTTGTTTGGCATTCACAGCAATGCTGCCATAAAAATCATTACTCCCAATCTGAATTGTCGGATTGTGCCAATCCCTTTCAATCAAACGGGTGTTAGCTTTGGGCGGCGGTGAAGTCGGTTTTACCCAAAGAAGATATGTAAAACCTTCAAGAAAATCATCAATACTCTCACTTGCTGGAATCTCTACTCGCGAAGAACCATCAAATTCAAGACCCATTCCAATCTTTCCTTCTGTCCACTCTGCACCAATTAGTGTGCCATCATTTTGATTGTCTGATTCGTCTTTGATAGTGTCTCCCTGACCTTCGTCAAGGAGCCAGATTCCTACAACTGAATTCGGGTCAATTTTAGCAATATTTTTCTCAACTGAAAAAAACATTATAAGTGTAAAACAGAAAGCTATAAGTATAATATGTTTCATTTTAGATTCATCTCCCCTGAAAGCTATTCTCTGTTATATTCTTCCCATAACGCGCGATAGAAATTCATCACTCGCACGGGGTCAGAACTGCCAGCAATCTCTGCTAATGTGTATCCATCATATCCAGATTCTCGCAATAAGGAAAAGAGTTGTCGCCAAGGATACTCCCTCCGGTGTAATTCTGTGATGTGGACTAAGCCGATTTTACCCCTAACGTGATTAAAGTTGTTCAGTATTGAACCGTTTTCGACCTCTCCGAAGTTTGAATTCCAACAGACATATACATTGTCGTGGTCTGCCACATCTATAATTGTTCGGATGTGACGTAGTTCAGAAGTACCGCCACCGTGAACTTCCAGACGAATCTCTACACCGAGGTTAGACGCAAATTCGCCGCATTCACGCAATGCTAACCCAATTTGTTCCAATGTTTTTTCTACAGGTACTTCACTCGGAAGTCCATTTGGACGCACCTTTACACCCGGCGCACCCACACCTGCGGCTAACTCAGAATACGTCTTAGTGCCATCAATATTCTGGCGAACCGCATCCTGATCAACAGAATGATAGTCAAACGCAGAACCTAAACCTGCTATCTCAATCGGAGAGTCCTCAAATTGTTTTTTGACTTCAGTCCGTTCACTTGCGGATAGGTCAACCTCAACACCGTGTGCATGCGTTGTTCGCAATTCAACACCTGAGAATCCTGTTTCTGAACACCGTTCAATTATCGTGGGTATGTCCCAATCTTTCGCCATATTATAGGTTACTAAACCAAGTTTCATATAATCTCCTTATTCAAATAGTTTATCTACAGCACATGAAAAACCCTTAATTACATCTTCTCCCAAGAGTGTATCGTCCCGTGTAAGTAAACGAATGTCTCTTTCAGATCGAAATACTTTCACTGTTTTAGCGACCGGTTCAATCACCCATACAAGTCGTGTACCAGCCTCAATATATGCAAGTGCTTTCTCATTAATATCATACAACGCATCGGTGGGAGAGACGACTTCTACTGCTAAATCTGGAGCTATAGGCGAACCCTGACGTCGGTTTTCAGGTAACCTTTCAGTTGAAACAAACGCAATGTCCGGCTTTACGATCCTATCCCCTAATTTAAAAGTTGTATCTGCAGGGTAAAGATGTCCTAATTTGTTATCGCGGACATAAGTTCCCAACGGTAAAATGAGACTCATACTCACTTCACCGTGCTCCATAGTTGGTGGAGGCATCGGTTTTAATTCTCCTTTCACATATTCGTAACCCTCTATATCATTATTGAAGAACTCTTCCAAAGTCATATCTGTTTTTATCGGTCTGAGTGAATTTTCTGCCTTGTCTATATTACTGATGTCATATCTCATAATAATCTTCCTCTTAGAAGATACCTTTTGAATTGTGTTATTCACTATATTCTGTTATAATATCTAATTATATTTTGTTAGAATGTCTAAAAATCAGATAAGGAGAACATTTAACATGGCTTACGCACTTGAAGATGAATTCGGTGACATTATCGGTAAAGCGAGACGTGGTCAAAGTATATCTCAAAACGAGATAGCTGATGCTGCAGGTATTACAGAATCAGATCTGACTCGTATGGAACAGTATACATTAAAACCCACAGAATCGCAAGTATATAAAATTGCAGAAGTGCTGAATTTAGACGGAGCAAAACTCCTTGATATTGCTAATGAAACATGGGAACCAGCTCCGACTAAAGAACACGAAAACACAGATTTGAAAGTCATTACGGTAAGTGCACCCGTTGGTGGATGGCCCGTCAATGCTTATATTTTAGTCTGCAAATCCACGAAAGAAGCTGCCATCATTGATACGGCTGCACATCCAGACTTAATCTTGAAACAACTTGGCACGCATAAAGTCAATGCAACGACTATTCTTTTGACGCATTCCCATAGAGATCACACCGATGGTTTGATTCAACTACAGAAGGCTACCGACTGTGTAACATACATTCATAAGAATGAACCTAAACCTAAAAGCGCAGGAAAACTGCAAGAACTTGTTCATGCTGACGTTGTTGAGATAGGAGATCTCAAGGTAACTGTGCTGGATACCCCCGGACACACGCCGGGAGGCTGCAGTTTCTTTACACAGTCAACCGCATTCGTCGGTGATGCAATTTTTGCAGGCTCCGTTGGCGGACCGAACATCTCATATCAGGATGAAATAGATAGCGTTCGCGACAATCTACTCTCACTTCCCGATGATACAAGACTATTTCCGGGACACGGACCTTCTACGACCGTTGGTGAAGAGAAACGACATAACCCATTCTTCTAATAATACATCTCACTGAGATGTAATCTTGCTGTTTTTCATGTGTGAGGCATGATTATTGCTTTCATTTTTAGTCCAACGATTCCTCTCTATAGGTTTATCCCTACTCGGTGTAACGCTCATCGTGTTTTTTATGGTGCATCTGATACCGGGAGATGTCGCACTTACCATTGCTGGTGAACGTGCAACACAAGAGGTACTTGAACAAATCCGGGAAGATATAGGTTTAGATAAACCGTTATATCATCAATACGGAATCTTTCTGTGGGATCTTGTTCATCTTGACTTAGGACGATCCTTTAAAACGAAACAACCTGTCCTTGAAGAAATTAAACGATACTTTCCTGCTACTGCTGAGTTAACGCTTGCTGCAATGGTATTTTCTATTTTCTTCGGTATAGCAGCTGGGATAATCGCAGCAGTCTATCGTGGAAAGTTCTTAGACTATTTCTCAATGTCAACTTCACTTGCAGGTATCTCAATGCCGATTTTCTGGCTCGGTTTGATGCTGATACTGCTATTTGCACATTACTTGAAAATACTACCTGTGTCAGGACGTTTAGATGTTGTGTTAAGTTTAGATGTAGAACCCCGTACAGGATTCATGTTGATTGACACCCTACTTCAAGGCAATTTTACAGCATTTAAAGATGCAATTATCCATCTGATATTACCTGCAATTACATTAGGTACTATCCCCTTAGCAATCATCGCGAGGATGACTCGCTCAAGTCTGCTTGAGGTATTAAATCAGCCCTATATTACGACTGCTTACGCAAAAGGTTTGTCTCGGTGGAGAGTCATTATTAAGCATGCACTGAAGAATAGTATGGTGCCTGTCTTGACAATAATTGGCTTGGAATTTGGTTATCTCATGGGAGGTGCAATTTTGACAGAGCATATTTTCTCGTGGCCCGGTCTCGGTTCATGGCTACGCGCCTCAGTTGAAGCACGTGATGTTCGCGCTGTACAGGGCGGTGTATTATTCGTTTCTGCACTATTCATGCTTGTCAACCTAACTGTTGATCTGTTGTATGCATATTTTGATCCCCGTATAAGAGTAGGTGACGAGACACTATGAACGCTAATACTGCCGCAACAAGCCAACAGCACGTCATACGCAAACTGATGCGACATCCATCAGCTCTTATCGGTGCATCTATCATACTCTTTTTTCTATTTATTGCTATCCTTGCGCCACTTTTAGCAACACACGAACCGATGACCGCAAAAGTCCAAGACCGACTCGCGGGTTGGTCTTCTGAGCATTTTCTCGGTACCGATGGCACAGGACGCGACATTTATAGCCGGATACTCTATGGTGCACGAATTTCGTTGAAAGTCGGACTAATTGCTATAACATTTTCACTCGGTTTAGGGACACTCTTCGGGGCATTTGCCGGATATTACGGCGGTTGGTTAGACAATATGATTATGCGGATCATGGATATGATGCTCGCCATGCCGAGTATTCTACTCGCCATGGTCATTGTTACGATTTTAGGACAGAGCCTGACGAATGCTATTATCGCTGTCTCTATTGTTTATATTCCGCAGTATGCAAGGATATTGCGCGCTTCTGTTCTGAAAGTCCGAGAGTTAGATTATGTGACTGCAGCAAAGGTCATCGGGGCAAGCGACATCCGAATTTTGCTAACAACCGTCCTGCCCAATTGCCTTGCGCCGTTGATCGTTCAAGCAACTTTAGGAATAGGTGCAGCGATTCTGGATGCTGCAGGACTCAGCTTTCTCGGACTCGGGGCTGAAATTGGCGTACCAGAATGGGGGGCAATGCTCAATGAGAATACAAAGTTTATTCGCAAAGCACCATTATCGGTATTTGCACCAGGCATGGCTATCTTTCTTATTGTGTTAGGGTTTAATCTTCTCGGTGATGCACTACGGGACGCACTTGATCCGCAAATTGATTGAGGGGCACTTATGTTTATACCTGATTTCAATTATGTGTTGGTTGATAACTAATAACTGAAAACTGATAACTAAAAAAGGAGAAAACTAATGAGTCTACTGGGTATTGATGTTGGAACGACGGGTTGTAAAGTCATCTCTTTCCGTGAGAACGGAGAAATATTAGCACATGCATATCGCGAGTATCCATTGATACACCCACAACCCGGATGGTCAGAATTAGACGGAAATGTTGTTTGGGAA
This sequence comes from Candidatus Poribacteria bacterium, assembly GCA_965205065.1. GTDB lineage: Bacteria > Poribacteria > WGA-4E > WGA-4E > WGA-3G > MSPOR6. The sequence continues at coordinate 3,984,284 of CBDBFT010000001.1, forward strand.
GAAGTTGCTGATGGCATTCGTGAAGTTGCTTTACTAACTGATACAGATCCAATTGAAGCCATAAGTGTTGCCTCACAAGGGGAGGCAGTGACACCCGTATGGGGGAATTGCGATGTGCTCGCAAATGCAATCACTACATTTGACTCCCGAACATCAGGAATCTGTGATGAGATCCTAAAGAACACCACACCATTAGAAGTGATGCAAATAACGGGAATGCCGCCGAGTGACATACACACGCTGGCAAAACTCGTATGGATAAAACGCAACCAACCCGAACTATACAAAGAGGTATGGAAGTTCTTCGGTTTTGAAGACTTCATTAATTTCAGACTCGGGGTTCAACCTGTTGTTGACTACTCACTCGCAGCGCGAACAATGGCATTTGACATTATAAACAAAACTTGGTCAGATAAGATGTTTGATATTGCTGATATTGATGTTTCACTCCTACCGGATACAGTTCAATCAGGGACTATAATCGGTGAGATTGGCAAAAAAGTATCTACCGAGCTTGGATTACCCAGTGGCGTTGTCGTTGTTGCTGGAGGGCATGACCAACCCTGTGGAGCATTGGGAGCTGGTATTATACGGGGTGGAGAAGTTATGGATGCAACGGGTACTGTTGAATGTATTGCACCCGCCTTCGGAGAACCTGTCATCAACCAACAGATGATTGATGGCAACTTTTCTTGCTATCCTCATGTCGTTGAAGGACTCTATGTAACATTAGGATTTGTCTCAAGTGGTGGAGTCGTCCTTAGATGGTTCAGGGATACATTTGCAGAGACTGAAATTGCACAAGCAACTGCAGAAAACCGTGATGTTTATGATATACTGCTTGAGGATATACCTGATTCACCCAGTACGGCGATGTTACTCCCACATTTTACCGGTTCTGGAACACCGCATCTTGATCTGGAGTCAAAAGGTGCAATTGTTGGACTCACTCTATCCACATCAAAAGGTGAACTTGTGAAAGCAATTCTTGAGGGAATAAGTTATGAGATTAAACAGAACCTAACAATGTTACAGGACGCTGGCGTAGAAATCAATGAAGTGCGGGCAATTGGGGGTGGCGCGAAATCTGACAAATGGCTACAACTAAAAGCTGATATGTTTGGTAAGAAAGTCATGGCATTGGATATCTCTGAGGGGGTTTGTCTTGGAACTGCAATTTTAGCTGGCACTGCTATCGGTAAATATAGTTCCGTTGAGGAAGCAGTAGACCTATTAGTAAAACCGAAAAAGACATATTATCCTCGTGAAGAGATAGCACAAGAATACGATGAAAAACTTAAAGTGTATGAACAGATCTATCCTGCATTGAAGTCTATAAACAACCAACTCTGACAAAAGCATGAAGTTCCTTGACACATTAACCTTGTTTAAGGTATACTAAAGACAAAAGGTGACCTTAAACAAGAAAGTAAAACAGTACCACAAGAATTTATCAGGAGAGATAGAGGCATGAAAAAATACAAAAACGTACTTCTTTTCTTACTGATTTTTGTAGGATGTGTATGCGTTGGATTGAACCTTCCTGCAGACGATGCTACTAATTCTGAACTAACACAGAAAGCCTTAGTATATGTCATTGACATACGTACCGAAATCGGAGGTGGCGTCAGTACTTATGTCAAGAAAGGTATTCAGAAAGCAGAACAGGCTAATGCAGATGCCATTGTTTTTGATATAAACACCCCAGGAGGCAGGGTCGATTCTACTGAAAAGATAATGCACTCAATTCAAGCTACAAAAATACCTACTATTGCATTCGTTAACAGAAAAGCGTTTTCTGCAGGAGCTATGATTTCAGCCTCCTGTGATCAGATCGTAATGACTTCTGGTGCAGCAATAGGAGCTTCAGCACCCGTTGATGGACAAGGAAATGAAGCTCCCGAGAAAACCGTCTCAGCCATCCGTACAACTATCCGTTCAACCGCAGAACGGCAAAACAGAAATCCAGATATCGCCGAAGCGATGGTTGATAAAAAGCTCTTTCTCGTCCGTTTGGAGAATGGAGATATAATCAAGTTACGAACAATTGAGTTTATAAATGAACAGGACGCAGGTACACAGATGGAAATTCTCTGTGACAAAGATGAACTGCTAACATTGTCAACTGTCCAAGCACTTGATTACGGATTCGTCAATACACAAGCAGAAGACTTATCTGAATTACTCACACAATACCGAATCGTTGAAATAGAACAGGACTATAGTCAAAATGTCGTAACGGCATTGACGAAAAAGGAGGTATTAAATCAACAAGAGGAACGTGGAAGAAAACGCGTTTCACTGATTAAGACGTTGGAAGATGCTGATGTTGAAAGGTTTGAAGTAACAGTGGCAGATCGCACAGTCTTCTTTCTTACCAGTCCATACATCAGCGCATTACTTCTTTCCTTAGGTGGACTCGGTCTACTCGTTGAAATACGGACTCCCGGTTTTGGTATCCCCGGTTTCCTCGGATTACTCTTTATCGGATTGTTCTTCGGGGGACACATGCTCAACGAAATATCATTGTGGGTTGTAATGTTATTATTTGTTTTGGGATTAGCCTTAATTATCGTTGAGGTGTTTGTTATTCCAGGTTTCGGTCTTGCAGGAATCATAGGTCTAATCTTGATGGTAGGAAGTGTCTTCTACACCTTTTTTAGCGAAACCGGTGACGTTTCTATTGCATTATTCTGGTTATCAATTTCAGTTATTTTAACCTCTGCATTTGCAATACTTGCTACAATTTTTCTTCCAAAGTCATCTCCATTTCAACGATTGGCACTTTCCACCGTGATGAGTGCTGACCAAGGATACCATTCTGCTGGAATGGACGACTTTCACAGTTTTATCGGAAAGACAGGTGTTGCGCTAACACCGCTACGACCAGCAGGCACTGCACGCATAGAAAATAGAAGGTTAGATGTCGTCACAGTTGGGAACTTCATAGATGAGAATACACCGATTAAAGTATTAGAGGTAGAAGGTTCAAAGATTTCTGTTGAAGCTCTTGAAGATTAACAAAAAGTAAGACTGTATATATTGGAGGTGACCTTTATGTGGGTACCAACTATTCTTATCGCACTCGGTATACTATTGGTGTTTATTGAGATCCTAATTCTGCCCGGTTTTGGGGCGGCAGGTGTGCCTGGAATTATCATCTTTTGTGTTGGAATAGGCATGATCTGGACAAAGTCTGGTCCAAAAACGGCACTTATTTTCACAAGTATTGCACTGATTTTTGTTATACCCATAGCAATTATCCTGTTATCTCTTATACGGGAAACATCCATAGGAAAGACATTTATTCTGGATGCTGCAGAAAGTAGCGATCAAGGTTATCACGCCGCACCCAGAGAATTAACAGCACTTGTCGGCAAATCTGGGAAAACAATCACACCCTTGCGTCCAGCAGGAGTCGCACTCATAAATGGACAACGGGTTGACATTGTAACGCAAGGCGAATTCGTAGAACCAGAAACTGAAATTGAAGTCATACAGGTTGAGGGGAGTAGAGTTGTTGTCCGGAGTCTATAAACGAGTATTTTAAGAGATTTATCTTAAGAATCAATAGAACTTCTACAAAAAGGAGAAACAATATGGAAAATATTGGTCCTATTATACCTATAGTTGCAGTCGTTGCACTTATAGTCGTCTTTATGTTTTTCTGGTTCGTACCAGTAGGACTATGGATTGCAGCAGTCGCAGCAGGGGTACCGCTTCGCATCTTTGAACTTATCGGAATGCGATTGAGAAGAGTCAATCCAAATACTATTGTCAGAGCTCTTATCAGTAGTCATAAAGCTGGATTGAAAGTTGCCACATCAGACTTGGAGGCACACTATTTGGCGGGCGGCAATGTACTTAATGTTGTCAGCGCGCTTATCGCTGCTGATAAGGCACGGAATATCAGTCTCGATTTTGCACAAGCTGCAGCGATTGATTTAGCTGGTAGAGATGTGTTTGAAGCAGTTCAAATCAGCGTTAATCCACGGGTTATTACAACACCACGCATCAGTGCACTTGCACTTGATGGCGTTGAACTAATTACAACTGTCAGAATAACTGTGCGAACTTTCATCAATCGACTTGTTGGCGGTGCAGGTGAAGAAACAATCATCGCTCGTGTAGGTGAAGGTATTATCAGCGCAATCGGTGCATCAGATACCTACGAAGATGTCCTTGAGAACCCAGATATCATAACAAAGACAGTGCTTGATAGAGGTCTTGATGCTGGCACTGCGTTTGAAATTTTGTCTATTGATATCGCTGATGTCAATGTGGGGAAAAATATCGGGGCAGAACTACAGGCAGAACAAGCCGAAGCTGACCTTGTCGTAGCACAAGCAAAAGCAGAGGAACGACGCGCCCTCGCAGTCGCAAGGAAACAAGAGATGACAGCAAATGTACAAGAGAAAAAGGCAACAGTTGTTGAAGCAGAAGCAACTGTACCCAGAGCACTTGCAGGGGCATTTCGTGAAGGAAACTTAGAAATATCAAATATAAGAGAAGGAGCATAGAATGGAAACAGCAATAATTGCTATAATAGCAGTTTGTGTGTTACTCTTCTTGATTGTTATTGCATGGTTAGTTCCACTCGGGTTATGGATTACAGCTATTGCAGCGGGCGTTAAGGTTGGGATTTTTGACCTTGTCGCAATGCGATTAAGGCGAGTACCACCCGCAAGAATTGTTGAACCACAAATCAACGCAACAAAAGCAGGGTTAACCTTATCACTGGACGATCTTGAAGCTCACTTCCTGGCAGAAGGACAAGTGGGAAAGGTCGTCGCTGCTCTCATCGCAGCTGACAAAGCGAACATTCAGTTAGACTTTGCACAAGCTGCAGCAATTGACTTAGCAGGTAGAGATGTTTTACAAGCAGTTCAAGTGAGCGTTACACCAGAGATTATTGATATACCAAGTGATGAAGACCCAGCAACTGGAATCACTGCTGTCGCAAGAGATGGTATCCAACTCATCGTCAAAGCACGGGTCACTGTCAGGGCAGACATAGATAGACTCGTTGGTGGCGCGACAGAAGATACTATTCGTGCAAGAGTGGGTGAAGGTATTATCACTACGATAGGTTCATCCGCTAATCACAAACAGGTGTTAGAAAATCCAGTAAGGATATCTGAAACTGTACTTGACAAAGGTCTTGAAGCTGGAACGGCTTTTGAAATTCTTTCCATTGATATTGCTGACATTAATGTCGGTGAAAATGTCGGCGCAAAATTACAGACAGATCAAGCTGAAGCTGAACTCAAAATCGCACGCGCAAAAGCTGAAGAACGAAGAGCAAAAGCCGAAGCAGAAGAGGAAGAAAATAAAGCGCTCGTAGAAGAAATGACCGTCAAACTGATTGAAGCTGAAGCCGAAATCCCTCTTTCTATCTCAGACGCTTTCAATTCAGAAAATATGAGCGTTATGGACTATTATACCCTACGGAACATACTCGCTGACACGGAAATGCGACAATCTATCGCTTCTCCCGGTGGTCCAGATGATGGGGACACAACCCGGTCAGCACATTCCTTAGGATTAACTTAAACATATCTGAAGGAGATACGGATGGAATTCAATCTTGAGGCACTAATTCCTATTGTACTTGCAATACTCTTCATCGTTTTTGGGGGGACACGTAGACGTAAACAGACACAACGTCCTGCACACGCTCCTCAGATGACTGAACAGAACAGTGTTGAGGTTGATACTGCTAACGATAGTGATGTTGTATTTCCGCCTTTTATGAATAATTTTGATGAAGTTCAAACAGAGACAGAAGTAGTGCAGAGCAATCAGACGCTTGACGAAGAGATGATCGCGCCAATGGAGACAGAGCAATCTGAACCTGTCCCTGAGTCTACACCAGAGAGGAAACCTAAAGAAGTACCTCCTGTGCCCGTAGATTCACCATCGCGTTTACCGTCAAAACCTTTGCCTGTAACTTCTCTGATTGAACTGAATCCAGAAACATTTCGACAAGGTATTATTCTTGCTGAAATATTGGGACAGCCGAAAACTTTCCGAAATAGGAGACGTTAGCAGGTCTGGAAGTTTAAATAATTGCAAGGAGAATAATTGCAAGGAGAGGACACCGATGTCAACCAATATAAAAGAGTTTCATAAAAAACTCCATATCCCTGTTGTACCTACAGATGGGGGGATATTTTACCCTGAAACGGATGGTGAACCGATGGCAGCAAGCGACCGTCATAGAAAAGAGATGACGCGGACGTTGGACTCCTTTGCAGTGCATTTCCAAGCGAAACCGGATGCCTATGTTTCCGGTGATATATTCATGTATTACGTCAAAGGTGAACCGGATGCAGTTGTTGCTCCCGATATTCTCATCTCTTTCGGTTTGGATAAGAAAGATCGTCCGACGTATAAAGTGTGGGAAGAGGGTAAGGTGCCCGAGTTCGTGATGGAGTTCGCGAGCGAAAAGACTCATGACAAAGATCTCACGATTAAGAAGGACACGTATGCGTCTTTAGGTATCCGAGATTACTTTCTTTTTGATGTTCAACACCTATATTTGCCTGTTCCTCTGATGGGTTTTAGTTTGGTAGATGACAGGTATGTTCGGGTTTCGGAGGGTTCTGTTGGTGGTGGTTTGCATGCTGCGTCTCTGAATTTAGATTTTCATGTTCGTGATGAGGGTTTAGGTATTTATGATCCTGTTGCGGGTAAATGGCTTCAAACGGCTGCGGAGATACAGGCTGCTCGTGCTGATCGGGAAGCCGCTGCCCGGCAAGAAGAAGCCTCCCGTGCGGATCAGGAAGCCTCTCGTGCTGATCAGGAAGCCGCTGCCCGGCAAGAAGAAGCTGCCCGTGCGGATCAGGAAGCTGCTGCCCGGCAAGAAGAAGCTGCCCGTGCTGATCGGGAAGCCGCTGCCCGGCAAGAAGAAGCTGCCCGTGCTGATAGTGCTGAAGCGGAAGCGGCACAACTCCGAGAACAACTTGCACGCCTGCAAACACAACAATCATAACAGCAGACCCATAAGTTTACGCGGACGTTGATGATACAATATCGCTCTATTCTCCGCAGTCTTGAACTGGTCTGAGACTGCGGTATTTTATTGTTGGCTATGACTAAGGTTGGAGCAATGCACCACAGATTTAAACACTGTCTGATTCTATTACTATCACTAATACTTTGTCCGCTCAGTGCTAATCAGACTGAAAAAAACACGGTATTAGATTCATCTACTGAAATGGAGATTCCATCTTATGCAAGACACCTTAAAGGAATAAAAATATGCCTTGATCCTGGACATGGGGGTCAAAAACATATCCCAGATTTCAAACGTGGTCCTACAGGTCTCCGTGAAGCGGAAATAAACCTGAAAGTTGCCAAGTATCTTCAAGGTCTCTTAGAAAAAGTAGGCGTTACTGTCATCATGACGCGTGATGACGATTCTTATGTTAGTTTAGCTGACAGAAGCGAAATTGCCAACGAGAATGGAGTAGACTTCTTCATATCAATACACCACAACGGTATCAATGATAATCCTGAAGTAAACTATACCTCAACATGGTATCATGGTGATGCGGATGACTCCCGACCAAGTCTTGACCTCGCTCGTTACATACAACGAGCCGTCACGGACGCACTACGTCTCCCATACTCACCAGCAACAGGACTATACTCAGACAAGCTTATAGTCGCATCCGGTTTTGCTGTATTGCGATTGACAAATTGTCCTGCTATCGTTTGTGAAGCCTCCTTTTACACAAACCCTGAAGAGGAAGCAAGATTAAAGCATGATCAATATCTGAAAAGGGAAGCTTACGGTTATTTCCTCGGCATAGCACGATATGTTGAAGCTGGATTTCCAAAGGGATTACTCATCACACCTGAAAACAGATCTGTCATACAATCAAAGACACCTATAATCAAGATTAAAGTCATGGATGGATTACATGAACGTGGGGCGTGGATGTTAAAACGGCAGCAAGTCTTTACCAATTCCATAAATGTTAGAATCAATGAATTAGACTATCCCTTTCAATATGATCGAGACACCGATACAATAACGGTTGAAGTAAAGCATCCTTTATCCAACGGTATTAATCTTATTCAAACAGATATGGTAAATTACTATGGAAACCATAGTTTACCGCAACCACAGCATTTTAAAGTTGCACCACCTGCAACCAAGATAGAACTGAATGCTTGGACCAAGAAGATGCCATACATAGGAAATGGATACGTAGGAATTGTTGCTAATGCGCTTGACGCAGACGGTTTACCAATTGCAGATGGTGAAACAATCAGAGCTGAAGCATCTATTGGAACTCTCGCTGCATCAGAAAGCACTTCAAAGAACGGAAAATCCTATTTCTACCTTAAAGCACCTGATCATCCAAGTGAAACTGTTGTGCAAATCTCTTACGGTAAAACACATAATTCAATAAAACTACATTTCACCGACATGCCAAACGGAGTCATTCAAGGACAGATTACCAATGCTGGAACAGGTGATCCTATCTCACAGGTCAAATTGGAAGCTGATCATAACTTGACTGCTGAATCAGATCATGAAGGACACTACTTTGTAAAAACGCATCCTAATTTGGATCGTCCTTTTCATGCAACACTCAACTTCTCAAAACAGGGTTTCTATCCACACAAACAACCTACGATTATTAAACAGAGTGAAGTGACAATAGCGGATGTAAAACTTCACCCGATAGCGGACAGTGCTTTTGATAATACAACCTTAGTCATTGATACAGCAACAGATACGCAGAAGACACACCAGCTGATTGCTTCATTGAAAGACATGTTAGAATCTGCCGGTTCAAACGTATTCAGTATACATACACCTGGGCAAACGCTATCCATTGCGGATCGGATTAAAATGGTAAACAGTATCAATCAGGAAGGATACTACTTGCAAATAAACCATACGGACAGGATTGAAGGAGAACCTATTGTCATCGCTAAACACAATCTTGGCAATCGCGACACCGAATTTTTTCAGAAAAGTATCCTTGAAATGTTCAACAGCAGGCTCTATAAAACACCGATTGAGACTATTCAAGATAGAGAAACACCAATAATCCAACAGACAAACAAAATGGCAATGACACTTGAAATCCGTTCTATTGGTCATGAAAACTATACTTCGGAACAGGAAGCATCCGTTATATTTTTGGGCATGTGGCAATTCCTAAAGAACAGTACAGAAATTGAGATGGAGAAAATAGATAGATTTACGGAATTCTACAACGAAGTCCAGAGGAATAAGGATGCAGATCGCTTCTAAAATTACCAAATTGCAGCTTAAACATCCGTTCAAAATCTCGCGTCGTGAAACTGACCCTTTTCGCAATACGATTTATGTTGAAATTGATGGCGGTATTGGTGAAGCATCTCCAGCAAAGTTCTATGGTGAAACTGTTCAAACAGTTGAAACAGCACTGGACATCATCGCTTCTGAATTGGACGAGGACCTTGATCAGATTCAGAACGTCATGTCAAAGATAGAATCAACATTAGAGGGTAATTATGCAGCGAAATCTGCGATAGATATGGCACTCAATGACAGGTTGGGAAAAAAACTCGGTATTCCCCTTTACAAACTCTGGGGACTCAATCCACTGAAAACTCCACTCACCTCGTTCACTATAGGACTGGATGAACCAACCGTTATGGCAGAGAAAGCATTAGCAGCTGAAGATTATCCAATACTAAAAGTCAAACTTGGTACATCGCGGGATATGGAGATAATAGAGACACTTCGCAATGTAACTGATAAACCGATATATGTTGATGCAAATACCGCGTGGTCACCAAACGAGGCAGTGCAGAAAATACATCAACTAAAGGAATTTGGTGTAGAATTGATTGAACAACCCACACAGCCAGATGATATTGCAGGGTTAAAGTTCGTTCGTGAGAATTCTACACTACCGATCATCGCAGACGAAAGTGTAAAACGTGCAACGGATATACCGAAATTATCCGGATCAGTAGATGGAATAAATATAAAATTAGTCAAATGTGGAGGACTGTTGGAAGCATTGCGAATGATACACGTTGCACGTGCAAATGGACTACTGGTTATGATTGGCTGTATGATAGAGAGTTCTCTTGGAATCACTGCAGCTGCACATCTTTCTCCACTCGTTGACTATGCAGATTTAGATGGAAATTTGTTGATTAAGAACGATCCATTCTTGGGAGTAACGCTTGATAATGGAAGGTTAATTCTACCTGACAAACCAGGAATTGGTGTCGTTAAAACATAAAAGCAATAATGTAGTATTCTGTCAACTTCTAATTTGAAGGTATAGTTTTCTTTTGTAGGTCGGGTAGAGCGAAGCGAAACCCGACACGTATTGATTATAGAATAGGAGGAATACATGTCAAATCCGAACAGAAACGTCTTGATCACAGGTGGAACAGGCTTCTTAGGAAGTGCAGTGACGAAAGCATTCATGGCACTGGGTGACACGGTCGCCGTCACATACCTGTTTGATGATGAAGTGAATAGATTTAAACAACACAATGCAGATCTTACAGATGACGTTACCTTTCTTTATGCAAATGTCACTGAGGAAACAGCAGTACAGAAGACCATAGATTCTTGTATTGACAAGTTTGGTCACCTTGATATATTAGTAAATATCGTTGGTGGGTTTGTTGGTGGCATTGATACAGTTGAACTTGATGAAGATAAATGGGATTTCATGATGAACCTAAACCTCAAATCAGTTTTTCTATGTTGCAGAACAGTAATTCCGCACATGACAGCACAGGGTTATGGCAAGATCGTAAATGTCTCTGCACGTGCAGGACTAAAAGGCGAGGCTGGATTGAGTGCATACTGTGTCTCTAAAGGTGGCGTGCGGACGTTAACAGAGGCATTGGCTGCTGAAGTGATGGATTCGGGTATCAATGTCAACTGCATAATGCCGAGTATAATGGATACCCCAATGAACCGAGATGCAATGCCCGATGAAGACCATACGCGTTGGATAAAAACTGATGATGTTGCAAAGGTAATCTGTTTCTTAACTTCTGATGATGCATCCATTATCAACGGTGCTGCGATACCTGTTTATGGTAGAGCGTAGTCTCATCATTGTCTAATAGAGGTTTGCGTTTCCTAAAATATCGTATTATGGTGGTGATGGTTTCCTATATATCTTGTTAGAGATAAATTATCCTATCCCACGCATATACCCAATTGCTAAAAAAATAAACTTCACTGCTTAAAAAATAAGCAATATAATTTTCAGACAGTATATTATATCTTGATGAACATACACTCTGTTTATTCTTTTCCTTTTCTCAAAACTTGGCATTGAATTTGCAATACTTGATTTGTCAACATTCTTGCTATCTTTTAATCCATCTGTAGCGGAAAAGGAAAGGTTCAATTCAGTAGAATGGAAGTATTTGTTGAGGTACAGCGTATCTTAATCGTTGATAATGATCAAGATCGGATTGATTTGCTGAACCAAGTTTTATCTAATGCAAACAGGTATAATGTTATAGGACACGTTCCTTTAAAGCCAGATCTATTAGAAAGAGTTCAAAAGACAAATCCAGGCATCATACTGATTAATGTGGAAACACCCTGTGATGAGACTATAAATACTGTTGCCTTGATCAACAAAGAACATCCTTGTCCAATAGTCATGTTTTCACAAGATGAACGTTCAGAGTCGATTCAGAATGCTACTTTGGCAGGAGTCTCTGCTTATGCTGTCGGAGAACTAAGTAAAGAACGGGTTGAGACGATTATTGAGGCTGCAATTGCAAGATTTTCTAAGTTCAGAGCATTACAAGAGGAACTTGAAAAAACAAAAACCAGTCTTGCTGAGCGAAAAATCATTGAACGCGCTAAGGAAATCGTTGCACAACAACGTGGAACAACCGAGGCAGAAGCCTATCAAACCTTAAGAAAGATGGCAATGAATCGTAGAAAACGTCTTGCAGAAATCGCACAAGATGTACTATCTATAGCAGAAATATTGACGAACAAGACCTAAGAAAAACGGATCACTACATTTAAGATTAAGTCATAAGTTTCATTCAACGTTGAATGGAACTACTCAGAAAATAAATATATTCCCAACCCGTGTAGGTTTGGGATTGGACATAGGTGTCCATCTGGCAAAGCATATCTTTGCCAATGGGCACTTTTTGTTTTAATTTTTCATTGGAGAAACAAAAATGAACGCAATTAAGAATAAGAATGTGTTGAAGCGGAAAACCACTCAAAAGAAACGAAAATCCAAACTTCATCCTGCTGAAGCTCTTAAACGTGAAAAAAACGGACTTGAAGTTATGGACGACATTCCACACTACGTACGAAATGGGTGGGAGTCAATTCCACCAGAAAAACGCGACAGACTCAAGTGGGTTGGCGTGTTCTACCGTCGACAGACACCTGGGGCTTTTATGATGCGTCTAAGGATGACAAGTGGTTTTACAAATTCAGAACAATTTCGGACAATCGCATTAATCAGTGAAACACACGGTCCAGGTTTTGTTGACCTAACAACACGCCAACAAATTCAATTGCGTGGATTTACAATTGAAAACGTGCAAAACATCTGGAATCAACTTGAAGAGGTAGGTCTAAATTCGCTACAGACAGGATTTGACAATATAAGAGGCGTTACAGGGTGTCCTGTAGCAGGTTTAACCCCGAATGAGTTGTTTGATGCGTCGCCTGTAGCAAAGAAGTATACCGATATTATAACGGGCAACAAGGCTTTCACCGATATTCCGCGAAAGTTTAATGTTGGTATCACGGGATGCTTAGACAACTGCACACATTCTGCTTCACAAGATATTGCATTGATACCAGCAGTTAAGGAAATAGATAATCAGGAATTGAAGGGGTTTAATGTCTTGGTCGGAGGTAAGATGGGTTCGGGAGGTTTCACGCCTGCAAAGGAACTTGATGTATTTGTGTTACCCGAACTTGCAGCAGAATTATGTGCAGAAATAACATTGATTTTCAGAGACCACGGTGCACGGACGATTCGAAATAAATCAAGAATGGCATTTCTCATTGCTGACTGGGGAGTTGAAAAGTTCAGGAAAGAATTAGGGGAACGCCATGCCAAACACCTGCTATCAGCAGGTAAAGATATGCGTGGTAAGAAAAAAACAGATCACACCGGCATTTTCTCACAGAAACAGAAAAACCTAAACTATGTAGGACTTGTTGTACCAGTAGGACGTATAACAACTCCACAACTCTACGAAGTTGCACGACTTGCTGATAAATACGGATCTGGACAAATACGGTTAACGCAAGGACAAAATTTGATAATCACTGATGTGCATGATGCCAAAATTGGTGAGTTAACCGCCGAACCACTTCTCCAAGAACTCCGCTATGATCCATCAGAAGTCATGCGGGGTATGGTCAGTTGCACAGGTATTGACTATTGTCACTTCTCCCTAATTGAGACAAAAGAACGGGCAATGGAAGCAATTCTCCATTTGGAGTCTAAACTTGGTAATACACAACCATTGACTGTGCATTGGTCAGGATGTCCAAATGGCTGTGGAAACCATGCAGCAGCAGATATTGGACTTCTCGGCAAGAAAACGAAAATAGATGGTGTGATAACAGATGCTGTGGATGTTTTCGTCAAAGGCGATTCAGGTCCTAATCCCAAAGTTGCACCGAAATTGCTGGAGAATGTTCCATGTGATGATTTACCAGAAGTCCTTGAAGGTCTCGTACCTTACCTATCAAGAAAATAATCGGATACATCATATTTTAATACGGAAACTTACTGAATCAAAATCAAGTTTTTTCAAAGGAATGTTACATATTCATCAATAGAAAGGGATGAAATATATAAACTATGGATATAAAAAACAAAGCCACACAAATCAAGATATTTAGTTTGAAGTCGGTTCAGATGCGTACTTTCCATACGACCTGGTTTGCCTTTTTCTTAGCCTTTTTTGGATGGTTTGGGATTGCACCGCTCATGGCAATTGTGCGTGAGGACCTGCTGCTAACAAAAGCACAAGTTGGAAATACTATCATTGCTTCTGTAGCAATAACAGTAGTGGTTCGTATCTTGATCGGTCCACTTTGTGATCGCATTGGATCTCGAAAAGCGTATACATGGTTGCTAATTCTCGGCTCTATACCAGTAATGTGTATCGGACTTGCACAAGATTACCTATCGTTCCTACTATTCCGTCTGGCGATCGGTGCAATAGGTGCATCATTTGTCATCACACAGTATCACACATCAGTGATGTTTGCTCCAAATTGTGTTGGTACTGCAAACGCCACGACAGCAGGATGGGGAAATATGGGAGGTGGCGTTACACAGATAGTCATGCCACTCATTTTCACTGCGGTACTGAGTTTTGGCGTGAATGAATTTCTTGGATGGCGGTTGGCAATGATTATACCGGGTTTTGCATTATTCATAATGGGATTCGTATATTACTTCACAACACAAGATGCACCTGATGGTGATTATATTGAACTTCGTGAGAAAGGGGAACTTGAATCTGCAGAAGGAAAAGGTAAAGAGTCATTTATCCTTGCGATAAAAGATTATCGTGTTTGGACACTGTTTTTTATCTATGCAGCCTGTTTTGGCGTTGAACTTACCATCAATAATGTTGCAGCACTCTACTATCACGACCAGTTCCAATTAGATGTGAAAACCGCAGGTCTCATAGCAGGTATGTTCGGACTTATGAACATATTTGCACGCACCGTAGGGGGTTATTTCTCTGACTTCTTTGCTAAGCGGATGGGGTTGAGAGGTCGTGTCATTTTCCTGTTTATCGTTCTATTGGGAGAAGGAATTATGCTTACGGTATTTTCCCAAATGTCAGTCCTGTTACTTGCCATCGGAACAATGATTGTATTCAGTCTATTTGTGCAGATGTCTGAAGGCGCAACGTATGGAATAGTTCCATTTATCAATAAGAAGGCTTTAGGTGCGGTCGCTGGTATCGTTGGTGCGGGAGGCAACGCAGGTGCAGTTGCAGCTGGTTTTCTATTCCGATCAGAAACTATCACTACATCACAGGCATTACTTTTCCTTGGTGGAATGGTGATTATTGCTTCATTTGCAACACTTTTAGTTAGGTTTTCACCAGCTGTCCAAGATGCAGAGAAAAAAGCATTTGCTGCTGCACTTGCAGAAAGACAACGTTTGAAAGCGGAAACAGGAAATGCCCCTGCATAATCAAATAATGTGTTACAAACTATTTTTTGAGAACCATAAATAGATCAGTTTAAAAATCTATAAATGTTTAAATATAATTTTGGAGAAATCAGTGAAAAACGCAACAGGTAAAGCAGTCTGTCCCTATTGTGGAGTCGGCTGTGTAATTCGGGCAACAGTTGAGGATAATAAAATTACAAAAATTTCAGCCGACGACGATGTTGCTCCGAATTTCGGTATGCTTTGTCCTAAAGGAGCACATCTCAAACAGGTGTTTCAGAATCACGATGGCAGACTTGCTTATCCGATGATACGGGAAAGTAAAACAGAAACCTTGCGACAAGTCTCATGGGAACAGGCTATAACCTTTACTGCAAATCGTCTTCAAGAAATTAGGATGAAACACGGGAAAGACTCACTTGCACTTTACGGATCAGGACAACTGGATACGGAAACATCATACATTTTCAATAAGTTATTCAAAGGTTTTCTCCGCACGAATAATATAGACACAAATAGCAGACTTTGCATGTCTTCTGCAGTAGTGGGATATATACAAGCTTTTGGATCAGATGGACCGCCCACATGTTATGACGATATTCAACATGCCGATGTATTTATGATTATCGGTGCGAATATGGCTGTCAATCATCCTGTCCTTTTCCAAATGATTCGGAAACGACGTGCATCAGAACCTAACACACGAATTATCGCAGTAGATCCCCGTCGCACACAGACAGCAGAATTTTCTGATGTACATATCCCTCTTGCACCCGGAAGCGATGTCGCTTTCCTTCAACTTATTGCCAAACGACTGCTTGCAATGGAGCGCGTTGATAAACGGTTTGTCCAAAGAAACACTGAAAACTATAGCGCGTATAAAAATCTTCTTGAAAGTCTTGATGAGGAGACACTTCTTTCTATCTGCGACATACACCCTGGTCGTATTGATGAGATCGTAGAGTTTCTATCTAATCCAAGCCGTCTGTTAAGTTTCTACTGTCAAGGAACAAACCAAAGCACGAATGGTGTAGATAAAAATGTTGCCTTAATCAATCTCCATCTTCAATTAGGCGAGGTTGGCAAAAGAGGGTCGGGACCCTTTTCATTGACAGGACAACCGAATGCGATGGGTGGGAGAGAAGTTGGTTATCTTTCTCATCAGTTACCTGGTTATCGTGTGGTTACCAATGACATGCATCGCGCGTATCTTGAAGGCGCATGGCGAATTCCTCCCGGAAGTATTGATCCTGAACCAGGTTTGACAGCTGTGCCGATGTTTGAAGCTGCCGCTGCGGGAGATGTTCGTGTCCTTTGGATTGTCTGTACTAATCCTGCTGTGAGTATGCCCGATACAAAGGTTTCTCAAGCAGGATTAAAACGTGCCGACTTGGTGATTGTGCAAGATTGTTATTATCCGACTGAAACTGCTGAATACGCTGATGTGCTGTTACCTGCTGCACAGTGGGGTGAAAAACGTGGTACAATGACAAATAGCGAACGTCTGGTTGTACGAAGCGAGAAATTCCTTGAACACCCTGGAGAAGCAAAACCGGATTGGTGGATATTCTCACAAATAGCTAAAGTGATGGGATACAAACGAGATTTTGATTTCCACAACAACGAGGAGATATGGGATGAATACCGTTTATTGACTGCAGGAACACCTTGTGACCAGATGGGTATGACGAATGAACGCCTTGAAAAAACGTCACTCCGATGGCCATGTCCTCATCCACGACACCCTGGGACACGTCGACGTTATACTCGTAGGAAGTTTTTCACACCATCTGGCAAAGCACAATTTAAAACACCGGTCTACAAACCACCTGATGAAACGACTGATACAGAATATCCATTTGGATTAACGACAGGACGCGTTGCAAGTCAATGGCACACCCGCACCCGTACCGGGAAGGTCCCGCAACTTAATAAAAAAGACCCTGAGCCTTTTGTTGAAATTCATCCTGACGATGCTGAAGAGAACGGGATAGAGGATGGCAATTGGGTATTTCTTGTTGGACGACGTGGGAGATGCTATGCACGTGCGCGTGTTACAGACACAATTCGCCGTGGATTACTGTTTACGCCGTTCCATTGGGGTGATCTCTTTCACGAGGAGACGAATGTCAATTATGTAACGAATTCAGCGTTTGATCCGGTTTCTAAACAACCGGAGTTGAAATTCTGTGCCGTGCGGATTGAGGTTGAAAATGAATGACTGGACTACAAAAACTCCTATTCAACGGAGTGGGAAGGACGTTCTTGCACCACAGGAATGACGTAACTCCGAATCGTCTGTCCATCTATCATCTCTGTCTCAGCGCGCGGTTCAGGTGCTTCACGGTGATCAAACACCACATAGTAACCTTCTGTTACACTTTCTGTCGCCAGATATGAAGAGAGCTGTTGTTTCCCTTCAGTATACACTCTTTCACCTCTCCAAATTTTTGTTTCAACGATATGTTTCATTCCGTTGTGTAGAATGAGTAGATCCATTCTACCGCGTCCTGTTGGAACTTCTAAATACATTACCCCGTTCACGCTACTAACGAACTGATCGAGGTAGGCATAGAGGAGATGCTGTCCGATAAATTCTTGCGGTGTTTCAGGGACTTGAAGGATCCTGTAACCAGCACGGACAATGAAGTCACGGAAGTTATCCAAAAGTCGTTCCATCTGAATGTGTCCATCGGACGTGAGATACTGAAATCCATCGGAATCTTCGGGGAAGTAGTCGCTCTCCAATCCATTAAACAGTGGTTTGAATGCATGAATAATACAGTACAGGTAAATCGGGTTGATTACCTCACACTTTCTGTCGAATCCTTTGGTAATGACACCATACGTAGCGAGTTCGTTGATTATATCATTATCAGGATTAAAGGGGATGCTGTCCTCATAAGAGACGATGCGCATAAGTATAGTTTGAAAACGCGGGTCTTTACGAATATTGGTCAGGAGATGTTCAATGTTGGTGTTTCGTTCATCCAAAAGGAGTTGAAGTGCATGTGAAAAATGCTTCATAGTGATTGAATCAGTCTTCGGAATGTCCATCTCTTCAGTGAGTATCTGTGCAAATCTGTTGACAAGAAAGGGTTGACCCCCTGTCTGTTTGTGAATGGATTCAATGACTTCTGGGTCGAAAGCCTGTCCTGCTTCGTCTGTATATTGTCCGTATAGCTCTTGCACCTGGGCAAGCGTAAAATTGGGTAGAGCAAAATCGTCCTGAATATTGAACGGGGAGACAGAACGATCATAGTTGAGTTGCGCGATGCTCTTGACTCCAACAATGCCAAGGCTATGGGGACATCGGGGAGAATCTCTGGAGACATAGATACGACGGAGTGCATACAAGAAATCGCTCAAGACTTCCTGAGGAATACCATCAAACTCATCAATAAGTATGACAGCTTGTTGATTTTGCAACACCCGCGCTAATGTCCTGAAACCTCTGAGCATTGACACATTATCGGTAAATGTTGTGTTTTCTAAAAAACCTCTTAAAGCCTCAGAGGGAGTTTTTCCATTTTTATGGTAAGTATTCTCGATTTCCTCGCGAATGTCATCGGTGAGGTAACTATAGAAATCTGAGGGTGAAAGGTTTTTATACGCCTGGAAATCCAAGTGAATAGGCAGATAATGTTCTTCCTCATCGGAGAGGATATCCATAGCAGCATAGAAGAAAGTCGTCTTTCCTGTTTGCCGGGGTGCAAAGATGACGATATAACGTCCCTCTTTGACGCGTTTAATGAACTCAGTGAGCTCCTCTGTCCGAGCGACAACATAATGTTGTTCTGGATTCACAGGTCCTTGTGTGCCAAATCTTCTCACTGTTTTTCCTCTCAGACATTTAACTGTTTTTCAGCAGCTTTTTCGTGCGACCATAAGGTTTGCATTAGTTATAGACGTTGACTGGTGCAGTGTCTAAACAATCGGAGTTGAAATTCTGTGCTGTGCGGATTGAATTGAGTGAATCAACAGAAAACATAGTACCTTAAGGCATTCATACCTTTATTGCTTTGCGGATACACGCCTATACTTTTTGCCAATCTGCAGATGATAAGGACCCAATGACTGCTAAGACTCTGCTCTGTGGGAGTGTTACAAGGAAACTCCTAAATGCACTTGGTCTACGTAGTCCTGCTTCTGTCCAATCAGCAATCAAGTGATCTGTGGGAGTGGTTGCAATGGTTAGGTTCGTTGTTATTGCCCCAAGAATCACGTCTCCAACAGTGGTATGGTAATCCTCAGTTGAGATAACCACTGCCGGCCGCCTTTTAGTCCCTGTAACTCCTGGAAAATCCGCAATAATCACATCTGCGGATTTTAAGGTGACCATGCGTCCCATTCCTTATCGCCTTCGCAATCCCACCATTCTGTTGATTCTATGCTTAGTGCAATAGCTGCCAACTTCTCTGTCTCAGTCAAAGGTCCGTTGGCAGGAGACCAATGTGCACGCAATACACCGACAAGGACATTTTCTAATTTGACTCCTTCTATTTTTGCAATTCGGCGAGCATGTCGGTACACGGCATCGGGAATATTGAGTGTGACTTGATGTTCCATTATTTTACCTTTCTGTTTATGATAAAAGCATCGGGTTTCCAAACTGAGAACATTATACTACATTCTGTGAAAGCCTGCCAATTATTTCCGTATTAGCATCTTGCGCGTTGCCGTGAATTCACTTGCAATGAGTGTATAGAAACAGACACCACTTGCCATAGGTTAACCGTGTCACCAGAGACTATTCAGTGTAGATTGCTTTTTACGCCGTTGCCCTGGGTGATCTTTTCCACGCGGAGACGAATGCAATTATGTAACAAATTCAGCATTTGATCTGGTGTCTAAGCAACCTGAGTTGGAATTCTGTGCTGTGCGGATTGAGTTTGAAGATTCGTAGATCGAACTGTTGTTTACAGGAAGTTTCTACGGTGGAATTTTGTAAATATTGCACAGTCTGTTGTATTTCTAACCTAGGGCTTTTTTAATTACTTCTCGGATATTTCTAAGTTCTATCGGAGAGACACTAAGTGCTGCCATCACACTTTCTGTTAAAATTGGCATTGCATCCTTGATGGCTTTTTCGATGGCATCTCTATCAACTTTATTTGACTGATAGACTATTTTTTCGCTTGGTTTACCAACAGGAATACCATCGTAGTAAATTTGCGTACTGTAACCTGCCACTACCTTTTCCTTGAATAGTTTTTTCTCAAAATATACTATAGGCTCCTGTTTGACTGTAACCCTTTTTTGGATTAGCCTTTGATAAAGGGCAATAAAGCCCACTACTAAGAGGACAATTAGTAGAAATTGCATAACAAAAATAGCTGTTAACATATTTGGACTCCTTAATCAGTATAGGTTAGGAGGATTTAGTGGAAACCATTTCAGATTATGTTGTAAATCGTAGAGACAAATTACTGTTCAAAACAAATATCGCTTTTCAATAACCTCCTAATTGTTCCTGAGCTCGCCGATTGATGTTGCCTGAGATGAGTCATATAAAATCACATTGAAGAGCGTTCTTGTAAGACCGGAACAACGTAACTCCGAATCGTCTGTCCATCTATCATCTCTGTCTCAGCGCGCTGTTTCGGCTCCTCGCGGTGATCAAACACCACGTAGAATCCCTCTGTTACGCCTTCTGTTGATAGATACGCGGCGAGCTGTTGTTTCCCTTCAGCATACACTCTTTCACTTCTCCAAATCTTTGTTTCAACGATGTATTTCTTTCCGTTATGTAGAATGAGTAGATCCATTCTACCGCGTCCTGTTGGAACTTCTAAATACATGACCCCGTTCACGCTACTAACAAACTGATCGATGTAGGCATAGAGGAGATGCTGTCCGATAAATTCTTGCGGTGTTTCAGGGACTTGAAGGATCCTGTAACCAGCACGGACAATGAAGTCACGGAAGTTATCCAAAAGTCGCTCCATCTGAATATGTCCATCGTGTGTGAGATACTGAAATCCATCAGTGTCTTCAGGGAAGTAGTCGCTCTCCAATCCATTGACTATCGGCTTGAATACCTGTAGAATGCAATGTAAATAAATTGGATTGGCAATCTCACACATTCTATCCTTACCTCTTGCAAGAACTCCATAAGTCGCAAGTTGATTAATAAGCTCATTGCGTAGACTGAAAAGCACTCCTTCCTCATGCAACAAAATTCGCATCAATAGAATCTCAAATCGGGGATTTCGACGGATGTTTGTGGTCAAATGTGCTAAGTTGGTATTGTTTTCGTCCACGAGTTGGATGTGTGCTGCTGAAAAATGTGCCAACGTAATAGTTTCGGTTTTTGGGATATCCAGTTCCTCAGTGAGTATCTGCGCGAACCGGTTGACAAGGAAGGGTTGACCCCCTGTCTGTTTGTGAATGGATTCAATCACTTCTGAACTGAAAGCCTGTCCTACCTCGTCTGTATATTGTCCGAATAACTCTTGCACCTGAGCAAGCGTAAAATTGGACAGAGCAAAGTCGTCATGGATATTGAACGGGGAGACAGAACGATCATAATCCAGTTGTGTGATATTTTTGACACCCACAATACCAAGGCTGTGGGGACATTGAAAGGTAGACTGAGTGACGTAAGTATGTCGGAACGCGTGGAGAAAACCTTTCAGGGCAGTTGTGGGAATGCCATCAAACTCGTCAATAATGAGAACAACTCTCTGCCAATTCTCCTCAAATTTCAGGAAATGCTGAATCTGTTCAAAGAATTCCATCATTGACAGATGGTTAGTTATTTTGGCATTGTCAAGAAAGTGCTTTAATGTTTCGTCAAGTTCCTCTCCACGCAGGTGGAATACACGTTTAATTTCCTTGCAAATCTGTTTGGCGAGAGACTCGTAAAATTCGGTACGGTCACAGTCTACAAATATTTCAAAATTCAGTTGAATAGGAAAATAGGTTAGGTCTTCAGCAGTGAGTGCAGCAACAGCGCGTTGAAAGAAAGTTGTCTTACCTGTTTGTCGGGGTGCGAAGATGACGATATAACGTCCCTCTTTGACGCGCTTGATGAAATCGGTCAGCTCTTCCGTTCGTGCGACAATATAGTGCTGTTCAGGGTTCACAGGTCCCAGTGTTCCAAACCTTCTCACTGTTTTTCCTCTCAGACATTTAACAGTTTTTCAGCAGCTTTTGCGTGCGACCATAAGGTTTGCATTAGTTATAGACGTTGACTAGTAGATAGTCCATTCTAATCGTTCTGGTAAAGGTCGCGATTCGGAGATCGCTCCTACCAATGGACTGCTTATGGTAGGAGGGAACTCCGATTCCCGACTATTACATATACCCATAAGTTTAGTCTGGACTGTCCACTAGCGCAGTGTCTAAACAGCCGGAGTTGAAATTTTGTGTTGTGCGGATTAAGGTCGTTAGCGTGAAAAGTTAAACGACTGTACTGTGTAGGAAGTTAGCGCGCGTGGTATTAACAAAGGCACTTCATACCTTGAAATTTGGTCCGATCCGAGTGAACATTTAATCATCTTTGGTCAACTCAACTTCCAAATCTAAAACAAATGTGATAGTGTTCTTAATCTCTGTCATCACATTCTCTGGAAGTTTACCAAGTTTTCGTATAAGCCGAATCTTCTCTATGGAACCTATCCCTTGTACATTGACGTAAGAGTCTTGATTAAGAAAGTTCAACTTTGGAAGTGTTACCTCATAGAAACTTTCTTTATATTTAGTTGTTAAAGGGATATAAATTATTAGAGATCGTGGCGGATCTGGATCGTAACGAGATATAACAAGCACTGGTCGGGTCTTTGCGACCAAACCCAGATCCGCAAGCCAAATTTCACCGGGATACGGGTTCATCAAGTATATCCAACACTTCTTGTTCCACTGCACGCGATCGCATTATTTCTAACAAACCTTCGTCTGCAAGGTCAATGATTTCCGAAACACGTTGTCTAACCTCCGCTGCAGTACTTGGTTCCCATTCACGCAATTTCTCATCTAACCTTTCAACTAACATATCCATTGATTTCTATCCTTTGCTAATTTATTGGAAAACCGATAAACAGATCCATAACCATTCCTTAAAATAATACAACATTCAGGAAGAAGAATCAAGAAAAAATATATCTGGTAACTTCCCTTGTTCCTCACAGACTTCAAAGTAAATTTCAATTGACCTCTGCATTTCTGCCCGAAGTTCTGTTACAGATGCACCGTAGAATGATATTATGTCATGTGTATTTATCACTGTGCCGTGGAAGAGATCTATTTCTGGGTCGAAATCAACGACACCAATATAACCTTTGTACTCAATCATACTGTATTCCTGCATTCTGAAGAGGTTAATTTGGTCCTATTAGCCGTGTTTGTTCAAGGAGTTCAACTTTTTCTCGGAGTGTTCTGATTTCTGCTTCTAACGTTTCTTGTCCTCTCTGCTTTCTTGCAAGAATTATTTGTGGGATACCGATTGCTACTACAATCAATGCAATAAGTCCTGTAACAAGAATTACGACCATTGTTAGTTGTCTGCTCAATCCCTCAAATTTGGTATCCTGCACATCAAATTTCAGATCAACATATTCACGCATGCGTGTTTCACGTTCATCATTTTCGGTCTTAACAATCTTAGTAACCTCTTCCCGTATAATAAGGATATCTTCGGGTTTCAGTTGAGCAAAAGCGGGATGTATTAATAGCAAAAGTAAAAATAGGGTAAATAAACTCTTCATAACCATTTTCTCAGCTCTGTAAATAGTATAATAGGACTGAACCAGACAAGCAAATCATAAGATCATGGCACTAAATCAAGACAAATATCCATCTAAAAACCGAGCTTTTTATCTACAACATTCCTCAACTCTTCACCCTTCAGATACCGCTCAAGGTTATCAAGAAAAAACTCAGTAATACGCCGCATACGGTGCTGAGAACCTCCCGCAGCATGAGGCGTAATAATGACATTATCCATATCCCACAACGGACTATCATCTGCTAATGGTTCTGTCTCCGTGACATCTAAACCCGCACCTGCGATTTTACCTTCCTGCAGGATTTCAATCAAGTCATCCTCTTTGACAATCGGACCACGGGCAACGTTGATAAGATAGGCAGTTGGTTGCATAACAGACAGGTTCTCAGTATTTATCAATCCACGGGTTTCCTCTGTCAATGGACATGCTATCATGACAACATCAACTCTACTCATCATGTCTGTGAGTTTTTCCATTGACAACAGTTCATCAACGTTATCCGGTTTTTCAGTGCGATATGCATCAACACCGATAACGTGCATATCAAAGCCTTTTGCACGTTTCACCATCTGCATACCGATACCACCTAAACCGACTATGCCGATTCTGAAACCGTCAATTTCAATCATCGGGGATTTACTACCACCCCATTTGTGATTGACTTGGTTACGAACAAAATGATGGATGCCACGTGCCAATCCAAGTAAGAGCGCAAATGCTTGATCCGCGACATGTGTACCGTAAAGTCCTGCAGCGTTTGTCAAGACTACATCACTTTCGCGTATAGCAGGATACATGTGCTTGTCCATTCCTGCACTGGATGCTTGTATCCACTTAATGTTCGGTAGATGCGGAAATATATCCTCACTACAGAAACCGAAGTATATGTCTGCCTCTTTACCTTCCTTTACTATCTCATCTCGCGAACCGGACATTGTGTAGGTATGGTCATCACCAATGATATTCTCTAATCTATCTAATTGTTCACCCTCAATCCTATGCTGTAACAGTATTTTCATAAAAATCCTTCCTAATCTGTAGACCATGGAGGTGTTTCTGGTAACAACTCCTGAAACGCTTTCAGCAGCCTGTCTTCGTAGCTGCCAGCATATTGTGCATTGAAAAATCTATCAATTCCTTCGTCAAGGAAGTGTGCCCATGAAGCATCCTCCGCACCAGGATTAACAGGAAAAAACAGCGCATCAACACTACGACCTGCCTTTAAATCTCCAGGTGAATCCCCTATCATCAAGACACGATTTTTTGGATATTTATCCTTTGTCGTAATTGTCAGATGTTCGGTCTTAGTTCCCATCTCCTGTCCTGCAATCAATGCGACATATTGGTCTATATTGTGTTCGTCCCATTCACGTTGCAGTGCTTCGTCAGGTGTGGCGGAGACGACAATTACATCCGCTTTCCCTTGCAATCGTTGTAATGCTTCACGCACACCAGGAAATGGTGGTAGATTGTAGACAATCTCAGCAACACTTTCGTTCACAGCAAGGCTCCATTGCATAACACGACTCAGTTCATCCTTTCTTTCACCAGTTGATATCTCTATTGCTTCTTGTAATGCAGGATTACCGAGTTTCGTCTCAACTTCAGTCCAGCCTCTAAGATGTCGTAATTCAGGAATTTCTAACCCCATTTTTCTAACGAGGGACATATCGCGAAGATAATCAAATACAAGCAGTAAGGCTTTAAAGCGATTTGTGCCTCGCATTGTTGAATAAAGGTTGACAAAATCCCATGCCTGATGCACTTGTCTTGAGATGGATGCTAACCCAAAATGCTTAACGACGTTTACACTGAAGCAGTCGTTATGTTTTACCTCCATACTGTTGAAAACACACCCATCTGAATCAATTCCGACAAAGAAATCGTGTTGTGGTTTAAAATCGTATAATGCCTGTTGCGGTTCTTGAGCCATATTCTCTCCTTTACTCAACAATTACTTCTGGACGGTTCTCTAACATCCATTCTGTATGAAAAACTGTCGGATCACCGTTTTCGTTGACAATTACATTACCCGCTGCGTCTATTTTATGATAGGTATGTGCACCAAAATAGTCACGCATCGACTGAATTAGATTGGCAGGGAGTCTGCTGCTACGGTAACTATCAAAATAGGCTAAGGCAGAGCTGAATGCAGGAACTGGGACACCAACGTGCGTGGCAGTACTGACGACATTTCTCCAATGTGACTGAGATTTTTCAATAACATCCTTAAAATATGGATCAAGCAATAGATTTGCAAGGTCAGGTTTGCGTTCATAAGCTTCTGCGATTCTATGCAGGAATTTTGCTCTTATGATGCATCCACCACGCCATCCTAATGCAATTTGACCCAGATTCAAATCCCAATCGTTCTCAGCACTCGCTTCCCGCATGAGGGCAAAACCTTGGGCATAAGAACATATTTTTGCTGCATATAATGCATTGTGTACAGCCGTTAAGGCTTCTTTTCTTTCACCATCATAAGTTCCAGCAGGACCTTTTAACACCTTTGCAGCTTCTACCCGTTCACTCTTGATTGCAGAGATACAGCGTGCAAAAACCGCTTCAGCGATTGTAGGAGCGGATATGCCGAGGTCTAATGCAGAGATACTTGTCCATTTTCCGGTACCCTTTTGACCCGCCTGATCGAGAACAACATCAACAAAGGGTGTTCCGCTTGCATCCTTCTGTGTAAAGATGTCAGCAGTAATTTCAATGAGATAGGAATTGAGTTCTCCTTGATTCCATGTGTCAAATACCTTGTGTATCTCATCTGCGTTCATTCCCAATATGTTTTTCATGAGTGAATATGCTTCACATATCAGTTGCATATCCCCGTATTCTATGCCGTTATGCACCATTTTGACATAATGTCCAGCACCGTTCGGACCGATATATGAACAACACGGTGTACCATCTACATCCGCTGCGATTTTTGTGAAAATTGGTTCCACAAGTGCATAAGCTTCAGGTGAACCTCCGGGCATCATAGCGGGTCCCTTTAATGCGCCTTCCTCTCCACCTGAAATTCCAGTCCCGATATATAGTATTTCCTGTTCTTCAAGTTCCGCGTTGCGTCGTATAGTGTCATTGAAATTGGAGTTACCACCATCAATGATGAGGTCTCCTTTTGATAGATGTGGTACGAGTAGTTGAATAAATGCGTCTACCGGTTCACCTGCTTTGACCATTAAGATAATTTTTCGTGGCGTATCCAATTTTGTAATAAATTCGGGAATGGAATGCGTTCCAATTATATGCTTTCCGTTTGCTGCACCTGCAATAAAATCATCAACTCGTGAGACAGTTCGGTTAAAAACCGCAACCTCAAACCCTTTGCTTTCCATATTAAGGGCAAGATTCTCACCCATCACCGCCAAACCGATGAGTCCTATATCTGCTGCCAAGTTCTGTTTCCTCCGTTCTTTGAGTATTCTGTATATCATACACTGCAGAGGGTAATGCTGTCAACTCCAAAATACCGAAAACTATACAATCCTGAGTTTTTTCTTGTAGACTTCCCGTGATTGTGATACACTAATAAAAACAGTCAAAGTAGGAGGCGAAATATATGGTGCAAGCAAAACTTTCACGCGCTTTTCATGTGATGACAAAACCGATCGGACCGATCTGTAATTTGGATTGTGAATACTGCTTCTATCTGGAAAAAGAGGATCTCTATCCCGAAACCAAGTCATTTCGAATGACTGATGAAACTCTTGAGGAATATGTCAAGCAATATATTGAAGCACAACAGGTCAATGACGTCACCTTTGCATGGCAAGGTGGAGAACCGACACTCATGGGAGTTGACTTCTTCAGACAGGCTATCCGATATCAGCAAAAATATAGAAGGTCTGGTATGCGGATTCAGAATACATTCCAAACGAATGCCACCTTACTTAATGACGAATGGGGACAGTTTTTTAAACAGAACAGGTTCCTGATAGGTGTAAGCATTGACGGACCACCAGAAATTCACGACAAGTATCGGTATGACAAACGGGGTCGCTCATCGTCTGAACAGGTAATTCGCGGGTTAAGAATACTGCAAAAGCATAATGTTGACTACAACATATTATGTGTTGTAAACAATCATAATGCTGAATATCCGAAAGAGGTCTATTCCTATTTTAAGAGTCTTGATGCGGAGTTTATGCAGTTTATACCCGCAGTTGAGCATTTTGATGGTGAGAATGTGTCACCTCGGTCAGTTACGGGTAAACAGTACGGTAAGTTCCTCAGCACCATATTTGATGAATGGGTCGTAAATGACATCGGTAAGATCTTCATACAGATTTTCGATATTGCGCTTGAGGCATGGTTAGGCTATAACCCAAGTTTGTGTGTATTCAACGAAACATGTGGTGATGCTATGGCTATAGAACACAATGGAGACTTATATTCCTGTGACCACTACGTCACACCTGACTACTATATCGGTAACATTGAAGAGACATCAATTGCGGATATGGTAGATTCGACTTTTCAACGCAAATTTGGGACAGATAAGAAAGACACGCTTCCTGAATACTGCTTAAAGTGTGATGTAAAGTTCGTTTGCAATGGGGGTTGTCCAAAGAACCGAATCATCAAAACACCTGATGGTGAAGATGGTTTGAATTACCTATGTGAGGGGTACAAGCACTTTTTCAGTCATATTGATGAGCCGATGAAACTTATGGCTACAGCACTTCAGGAGGGTAAACCTGCAAATAGCATCATGCCAATCATCCAACAGAGTCGGCAATCAGGAAGTAAGAAGAACAGAACTCCCATACAAGACATATCCACAGCATCACTGAAGATTGGTCGCAACTCACCTTGTCCTTGTGGTAGTGGACGGAAATATAAACAGTGCTGCCTAAACAATAGAATCTAAGGAAATATTATGGAACAGAATCGACCCAATATACTACTCATTACAAGTGATCAACAACATTGGAACACATTAGGGTGCTTAAACCCAGAAATCCAGACCCCTCACCTTGACGCATTGGCACAAGATGGAACACTCTTTCACAGAGCATACTGTCCAAATCCGACCTGCACCCCGACACGGGCATCCATCATCACGGGTAAGTATCCGAGCCAGCACGGGGCATGGTCACTTGGCACAAAACTCTTAGAAGATGAACACACTGTCGGAGAAGACTTCACAGATGCTGGGTACCGAACCGCTCTCGTCGGGAAAGCACATTTCCAACCTTTGCGTGGATCAGAAGAATTCCCATCACTTGAATCCTACCCAATTTTGCAAGACTTAGATTTTTGGCGTAGCTTCAATCAGCCATTTTACGGATTTGAACATGTAGAACTTGCGCGTAACCATGCCGATGAAGCTCATGTCGGACAGCACTATGCAATCTGGATGAAGGAGAAGGGTCTTACAAATTGGCGTGACTATTATGCACCACCGACAGGAAATGCCAAAGGACAGTATCGCAAATGGCCAATCCCAGAAGAATTTCATTACGATACATGGATCGCTGAACGCACAAATGCACTGATGGAAAACTATCAACAAAACGGAGAGAACTTCTTTCTCTGGGCAAGTTTCTTTGACCCGCATCCGAAATACTTAGTACCAGAACCGTGGGACACGATGTATGACCCAGAATCTCTTACAGTACCATCTGTAACAGAAGGGGAACATGACAACAACCCAATACATTTCCAGATGACACAGCAGAGGAAACCTGATTTCTCCGAATGGCGGGAATCGGGTAAGGGTATACACGGATTCCGATCACACTTACGGGATCGTGATGAACTTGCGAAAGATATCGCGGTTTATTACGGGATGGTGAGTCTGATGGATAAGTATATCGGTGAGATATTAGCCAAACTTGACGAACTGGGAATCGCTGATAATACACTCATTGTCTTCACTTCCGATCACGGTCATTTCTATGGACAACACGGTCTAATCGCTAAAGGCGCATTTCACTATGAAGATGTGATACGGGTGCCATTTCTTGTGCGTTATCCAGGGGTTGTTCCCGCAGGAAAACAGTCTGACGCATTACAGACATTGGTAGATTTAGCACCAACGTTTCTGAGTGCTGCAGGAATTGATATTCCTCTTGGCATGACAGGCGTGGATCAAACACCAGTCTGGTATGAACAGGAAGAACAAGCACGAGATCACATCATCGTTGAGAATCACCATGAACCCACAACTGTCCATGTGAAGACGTATGTTGATGACCGCTATAAACTCACCGTTTATTACAATCGGGATTATGGAGAATTGTTCGATCTGCAGGAAGATCCGGGTGAGATAAATAATCTGTGGAATTCAACTGAACATGCGGAATTGAAAGCTGATCTTGTTATGAAATTGCTGTTTGCTGAAATGGGTAAAGAATCGCTGCCTGTCCCACGAACAGCAGGCGCGTAAGTTGAACAAAGCCAATAGTTGTCAAAACTATAGATGAACGTATCAATACCGACGTTTCCAATGCCAACTATCACTACCAGATATTAATGGACGGATGTCTTCAGGTAACGTCTCAATGAATTCTGGACTTACCTCGTTCCCGGGCCACTCGCGCACCATCGGTGGTGTGTAACCTGCTATGAGGATAACCCGCTCCGTATCACTACGGATTGCAGTGGTACTGTGAACGAGGGATTCAGCAAAAAGCAACACTGAACCTGCCGATGCTTCAACCTGATGGATGAGTTTGTCATCGGCAAGTGCTGCTTCAATCATCTCATGCTGTTTCCATGTCAACCTGTGGCTACCAGGAATCACACTTGTGCCGCCATCATCAGGACCAACGTCAGTCAGGTAGGCAAGCGTTTTCACGAAGATACAGTGAAATTTGTTCTGCTCCATGTAGGTACCCCAACCGTGTTTCGTGCCACGGTGAAAACCTGTGGGATTATAACGTCGTTTTCTAAGTTCTTCCAAATCTTGATCCTGATTTCGTCTATTGATTATCGCTTCTGTTTCTTCAAGACGCACAGCTCCACCAACGACCTCCTCAACGAGTGGGACAAGCTTAGGATGTGCAGCGTAGGCTAACAAGGCTGGATCAAATTCAACAAGGTTACCCATGTGTGCATGATGTTCTCCCCGCCAATTGAGATATATACGCGTACCGTCAAGATCAGCACCATCCCTTATCCTATAAAGGGCAGCCTTCATTTTCTCTACTTCATCATCAGACAGGACATTTTCTAACAAGACATAACCGTAGATATCAAAATGTAACCGCTGTGACAGTGTGAGATGGACTTGTTCATTATCCATAGAATAATCCTAATACCAATTATAATTCTTCTTATACCATTCTTCTGTAGGTCGGGTAGAGGCCACGCCAATAAAATATTAACTGGCGACAGGATAGCAACAATCAATACATGTCGGGTTTCGTGCCTCTACCCGACCTACAGAACTGAATCGAATTTCCTAATTACTCTTTAAACGACCCCAATATGTAGTAAGTTTCCCAACTGCATCAACCGCAAGATTAACAGGTTCATCCCCTTCAGAAATAATCAAATCATCAACATACCCAGGTGCAGCAATTGAATAGACATGGAAAGTTACGGATTTAGTGACAGGACCTTCCGGAGCTGTTCTGTAAGGTAATCCTTTTTTACCTTTATCCGTTAACGTTCTATCTCTATCCTCACCAGAATAGAAGTCGAATTGACTCTTATCCACATGAACAACAAACCGCACATGTCTCCATTTACCAGTTTCAAATTCATCTATGACAACCCATGCGGTACCGTCAAAACATCTGACCTGTTCAGCATTCCAGTTGACATAAATGCCTGCATTGTTGTTGGCAATATTATCTGAAGTACCGATTCTGAAGTTGAAAGACCTTCCGCCACTCTCAATATAAACCCAAAATTCGACCGAAAGAACCGAATTTTCCGTTTCAATAAACACACCAGTATAATCATCGTTTGCACCGTTCATGATCGCTAACGATTGTTTATCAGTCTTTGATGTATTTTTCGTTACCTCAAAACCCTCTCCTCTAACTTCCCAGTCCTTTGGCGGTCTTCCATCAGAAAACTCCTCGAATCCCGTTTGTATGAGCACTTCTCCTGCTATTGCCTCCTGTATAAACATGAGAAAGAAGACGAGAAGACTCATTGACATAAAACGCATGAAGGATCTGTTTTGGACTGATTCTGCATTGATGCAGCATTTCTTTCTAAACATCTTATCTCCTTAATATCTCATCAAAAACTGAACGTTATTATAGTCGGGATTCGGCCAGTTTTATATAGTTCTCTCCTACAACTCAAATGTCAAGTTTAATTGTAGAAATCACCCTAAAATGAGGTATGCTGTTTTACATGTCCCCAAAAGGTTGTGAGTTTTTCTTTCGGATCAACAGATGTAGGTGTAGGCGGTTCAGCACCTTCATAAACGAGAAGGTCGTCTACAAATCCTTGTGCAACTGTTGAATACACATGGAAGACAACCCACTGCGCGACAGGATTTGCAGCTGCTTTCCTAAATGCAAGTCCCGTAACGGGTTCAGAATCTAAAGCACTTTCTCTATCGTCTCCCACAGAGTAATCAAATGTGCTCTTACTCACATCAGCGACGACACGGACATATTTCCATGCTTGAAATGGAAAATCACCAATCGGTACCCAAGCTGAACCGTTAAATAAACGAACAGCGTTAGCATTCCAATTCATATAAACACCACCATCGTTCTGTCCGATATCGTCATGTGAGACAACTTTTAAGTTAAATGAACGTCCTTCACCTTTAATATATACCCAGAATTCTACAGAAATAACTGGATTTTCAGTGAGGATCGCAATACCTACTCTATCGTCGTTGCCACCACCTAAGATACCCAGTGCTTTATCGCCAGTCTTAACAGTGTCATCCGTTACCAGCATCTGATTTCCCTTAACTTCCCAATCGGTTGGTGGTTCACCGATTGTGAACTCTTCAAATCCTGTTTGAACCAATATCGTTTGTGTAAAACCAATCTGTGCAATAAAGATACAAGAAATAATTGATAATATGAACAATAAATTTGAGAAAAGTTTCATAAATTAAATCCTCCATGTTATTTATAGTTTTTTCTGAACCTGGTAACGTTCAGATAAATCGTTATTCTGAGTTCCTGCAAATCCAAAAAATACATGATACTGTGTATACAAAGACAACCAAAAATGAAGAGGTAAACTGTTTAATGTTACGGCATCCAGATATTCCATTCGCCGCGCTTCTGCCATGCACGACAATCATAACACAGACACATAAATCGGATTGCGAAACGGGGTGTATTCCCATTATTGAATGATCCAGTATGGGGTAATAAATGATGGAAAAAGAGTACATCTCCTTTCTTAGCAACTATTTCTAAAGGTTCACCCAACTCTATTTTATGAAAAATAGAGCGTATGTCACGAACATGATTTGAGAAATTTGGGTTCTTTCTACGAAACTCCCGAATCCTCTCCGGTCCCTCAGGAAATATCACAGTCGTGCCTTGGTGGGAATTTGTATCCGTTAGGTATGTGAGACTGCTTACTCTGAATGTTCCTGGATCCAACCGTAAATCTCTCGAAAATCCATCAAGGTGCGGAGGAGGAACTCTCCATTCATCAACAATTGGGAATTGGTTCATTGCCCAAACACCATCAGGTTCCTCACATTTACAGTGTGGAATAGTCGGTGACCTGTCAGCAAGTTGTTTCAGTATCTGCCGATATTCATGAGTGCAACACGCCAAGAGATCTGGATTGGTAACACCGAAAAGTTCAATCCGGTTTTCGTTTGACATGTTTTCAATGTAAAAATTAGAAAGAAACGGGCGTTTGACACTGTCCCAGGAACCTGGATCGTCTGCCTCCATTCCCATTGTCTGCCACATCGCTATTTCTGCTTGGTCAATAACGTCATTCGGAATTAGATCGGAGAATAAAAGGTATCCTTCTCTATCAAATTGCTCAAATTGTTCGGTGGAAAGCATTAATTGATCTCTTCTGTATATGTAATCTTCATTTCAGAATCAGTTTTGAAACATCAGTATTAGGTTTTGGATATTTCATATCCAATCCTTCAAGCGTTTCAACAATCCGTTCTGTAATGACAAGGTTACGATACCATTTCTTATCTGCGGGGATTATATACCAGGGTGCCCAATCTGTACTACACTCTTGTAAAGCGATTTCATAGGCATGCATGTAATCATCCCAATAAGTACGTTCATGGAAGTCAGACTCGTTAACTTTCCAATGTTTTGAAGGATTCTCAATCCGTGATTCCAGTCGTTCTTTCTGCTCCTCCTTTGAAATATTGAGGAAGAACTTCAAGATAACCGTCCCATTATCCACAAGCATTCTTTCAAAATCATTGATCTGTTTGTATCGCTTTTTCCAAATAGATTCAGGGACAAGATTATGTACACGAACGACCAATACATCCTCATAGTGAGAACGGTTGAAAATACCAATTTTTCCTTTCTGTGGAACAGCTTTGTGGACTCTCCATAGATAATCACGTGAAAGTTCATCACCTGTCGGTGCTTTAAAGCTTACCACTTCACATCCCTGCACGTTGATACCAGACATTACTTTTCTTATCGTACCATCCTTTCCACACGTATCCATACCTTGAAGGATGATCAATACAGCACGTTGACCTTCTGCGTATAGTAATTCCTGTAGTTCTAACATCCTCTTGTGCAGCTTTTTCAACGGTTTCTTCGTTTCACCTTTCACGATATAGTTAGATGTGTACTCAGGAGCAAATTCCTCCTTCCATTCCTCAGAACCTTTCAGCAGACTTACTTTCATTCCTGGTTTAACCATGAACGGTATTTCCATATAAACCCTCCATCAGATTTTTATTTTATTCATCACTTCGCTAAAGACTCGTAGTAGTTATCAACAAGTTTACGGTATTCAGGTGGGACATCTTCTTTTGCCACTTGTGCCAACTGTTTCTTCTCCTGTAGCAAATTGAGTCTCTTTTCAAGTGCCGATTCCAGTTTTCTCAGGTCTCTAATAGCACGTTCATAGTTAGGAAAAGGACCGGAATTATTTCGCCACGGCGTACGCGTCGCTTCAAGCATACCAAGCCACAATTCTTTGATTTCACGCATGGATTCTGCTCCACCGCGCGCTATGTCAGTCTGGTTTTCACCTTCTTGTCCCTGTTGTTCACCTTCACCCGGTTCCTGTCCTTCTTGTCCAGGTTGTTGTCCCGGTTGCTGACCTTCTTCCCCTTCCTGACCATTTTCCATAGCTTGTTGTGCCTGTTCCATACGTTCCAGCAGCTGTTGTTGCTGTTCAGCAAGTTGCTGTTGTCGCTCCTGCTGTTCTTGGGTTTGCTCCTGTCCCTCCATCGCATCAAGTTCACGATCCATATCCTGCATCTGTTCCTCAAAATTCTGGAGTTGTTCAAGAGCCGCTTCCAACTGCTCCTCTTCATTCTGCGCCATATTTGCTCTGGCTTGTTGGAGATCAGCTTGTGCTTGTTCCAATGCTTCAAGAACCTCTTGCTGATTTAGGTCAGCTGATTGCATACTTCGCCACTGTAATGCACGCTGTGCAGTCGCCATATCTTCAGCAGTCTGTTCCTCGGCGAGTCTTCTGGAAGCATCAGCAACGTTTTCGGATGCTTCAGGATTCTCTTGGTTCAGTTGCTCCTGAAGATCACTCAAATTCTCTTCAACAGATTCTAAGTCGCGCTGAAGTTGACGTTGTTCATTAGCAAGATCAGACGCTTGACGATAATCTTCCGGACTCATACCACTCTGTTGAGATCTATTCCGCAACTCTTGAGTCTGCTGATTCACCTCGGACTGATCCTCTGTCAATTGACGCAGTTGCTGCGCGGTTCTATCTAAAGCGTTTTCAGTAAATTCAGCAGCTGCACCTTCAAGCTGTTCAATTGCTTCCTCAAGCCGTTCCTCAGCTTTTCCGCCTTTTGCCGCACTCATCTGTGGTTGCTGCTGTTGCATCCCTTGAGAGGCTTGTTGCATCTGTTCACTCGCTTGTTGCATCGCTTGTCCTGCTTGACTCAATCTCTGCTGTTGTGTGCCTTGTGCATTTCCTTGCATCTGATTTAACTGCTCAGACATCTGCTGTGCTTGCTGTGATAGTTGACTTTGCTGTTGACTGTTCTGCTGCATGTCGCTCTGTGAAGGTTCATTTTCTCTACCTAACTCTTGACTCTGTTCATTTAGGTTCTGCTGCTGTTCAAGCATTTCGCGAGCCTGCTCTAACATCTGTTGTGTCTGTTCTTGCATCTCACGTTCTAACTCTTCCTGATCTTGTTCAAGTTCGTTTTGTAGATCCTCCATCTCCAATTCAAAGTTCTCAGCAAGCTGGGGTTCACTACTTCTTGCTTGACTTAACATCTTAGGAAACTCAAGATTAACTTTAGTCAATAGCTCAAGTGCTGCCTGTTCTGGTGGAATAGCTTCTAAAGGACGGACTGCATTCAACTCGTCTGTTGCTTCACGCATCACATCTATCGCTTCTTCAAGGTTTAGGAAGATTTCAGGGGCAATCTGTGTTTCTTGCATCATTGTACTTAACTGGTCTGTTACTTGTTGGGTCTTATCTCTCAATTCAGACTGTTTCTTAGCAGTGTTTTTAACCGCAGATTCAAATTCTGCTGTGATAGGTGTAGGCTGTGAATTGACATGCTTCCACGTTTCACGAATGATCTGTTTCTGCGTAGCAATTAAGCCAAGAAAAGGATTAGGCATGTTCCCTTCCATCGGTTCACCTTCGGAAAGTCGCTGATTGAAAGGTTTGATCTCTATGAAGTAGATTTCACTGCTGGCTTCACCAGGACCGGTTAGCGTATTATTGTCAACTGCATGTGCATAGTAGGAGATGATCTCACCCGGTTCAACATCATACTCTTCTAAATAGAAAGTATGTGTACCGGATTGAAGATGTTTGCTGACATTATCTACAACAGGATCAGTTGCAATTTCAAACGGAATTTCCTTTAACTCGCCAGGTCCTACACGATACTTCAGACTAAAATTGCTAATACCGTAGTCATCTGTAACTTCAGCAACAATTTTAACCTCTTCCAGCTTCGTTGCTTTTACATCACGTCCAGGTTCCTTTATTACGACTTCGGGTACCTTATCAGGCATTGCTTTAATCGTATATTCAATCGGTATTTCATTGTTGAATCCATCAATACATAACAGCGTTACGTTATACTTGCCACTTTCGTTAATATCTATCGTCTTAGATAGTATGTTACCATCAACGATTAGCATATCAGAGGTATTGGAAGAAACTAATCCACCTTCAGCATTTTCCTCAACTGTTTCAGTAGATTCAGGATTAGAGAAACTAAAAGTTGCCGATTGAATTACCTTATTTGCAGTCATTCTGATCTCTGCTGTTGAACCCACAACTGCTTGTATATCCCCACTCCCTTGTTGAACGACTGGTTTTAAATTTGTATATTCTGGATATGTGTATGAGACAGAAACTTCATCTATCCTCGGCATTTCAAAAACTTCTACGGTGTATTTTTCAGATGTTTTCTCATTAGCCGTAACATAGTACTGCATATCTGCGTCAATGTTGAAAATCTCATAAGCGAATTCGCGTTTATCGTCTGGGTTCTGAACCATATTAATCTGTTGAAGCATCTCCACATTGTCTTCAGTCAACACTTCGTCCTTTGGATGGTAATTCAGAACAACCTTTTCTGCAGACTTCCCTGTGACATTGGCTTGAATTTGTAGACTTTTCCCTGTAAGAATCCGGGCATTCCCAGGAGTCACTTCAATTTTTGTCGTCAGTATAGGGTCAGTTTTTTCCCAAGGTATAAAGATTCTCTTTAGGCTTGTTTGCGTTTCATTAGGGAACAAGACCGCGATCAGACAACAGAATGCAATAATTAAAGTTGCAATTGCAGCAAACTTACGTGTTCTGCTATGGTCAATCGTGGCTTTGAAATCAATACCCTTAATCCGCTCAGTCGTATCATTAACTAACCGATGCAGCATGTGTTGTTCAATTGGATCCTCTGTTTCACGAGAACCGAATTGCACCGCACTGACTAATCTGTCCTCAAGTTCCGGATGGTTCTGTTCAACGTTGAGCGCAACATCTCGTGTCGTAAGAGAAGCTCTGACAGGTTTTATAAGGTGTTTGTATAGCAGGTAAACAGTTGCCGCGACTATACCTGCAAGCAGTACTGCGCGTACATAACTCGGCAGTGGATTAAGCCAATCTATAATTGATTCACCAACGAGAATCGCCAAGAATCCAATTAAGACAATAGCAATTCCAGTCCAGAAAAGACTTCGTTTCCAAATACGTCTGGCATCTAATATCTTCGCTTGTAGTTCAGCATAACCATCTCTTGTTTCCATTTTTTCTCCTCTAATCACATCCTAAGAGGTGTGAAGTATTTCTGTGAACCCAGATTATCCAACAAATATAGTTCATCAAACATTTAGACAGGACAGAAGCCTGTTAGTTTTAAAAAACATGTAAAAGTGTTTTATCATTTATATTATAATCCTTACTTGAATTATATCAGATTCTAAGTTATTATAGCAAGGACTTTTTATTTGATGGGTGTGTAATCTGTGATGGAGACAGTTGAGTGATCAATAGGTATTCCTATATTACTCTATTGCTGACAAGAATATGCAACTTGACAAAAACCAAGAAAAAGCCATGAACCATACTACCGGTCCTGCTATTGTTGTTGCTGGACCCGGCAGCGGAAAGACAACCGTTGTCACAGCGCGGATTTTAAAACTGATCCAAACTGACAATATCCCACCGAAGAATATCCTCGCAATAGCATTTAATAGGAAAGCAGTTGAAGAGATGCAAAATCGAATTGCTCAGAAAATATCCACTGAAGAGGAACTCCCGGCTATCAGAACGCTACATGCATTCGGTAAAGACATCGTAACCGAAAACCATAAACAAGCAGGATTTCTACAAATTCCGGAAATCTGGTCAGGCGAAATAGACAGAATCATCAAAGAGGAAACGAAGAAGATCGATCAGTCTGCCGCTAAAGCAGAGGTCGCAATCTATATTATCGAAAATACGTTAACAGGAAAGTGCTACATTGGACAGACAACAGATCCTGAACGTCGTAAGCGGGAACATTTTGAACATTCGTCAAATGACAGACTGCGTAGTGCTATTCGTACTGAAGGGAAAAAGCAGTTTAGATTTGAAGTGTTGGAAAAGGTAAGTGGAAAAGATGCAAACTTTCGTGAAACGTATTGGATTAAACATTACAAAGAATTAGGCGATGTTTACAACCGTGCTAATCCATTGCGAAAACAGTATAGCGACCAACTTTTCCTTGAGATGTTCTGTCAACATTTCAATATTCAGTATACGGATCATCTGGACAGAGACCCTGACTTTGAAGAACTACAGGAACGTTTCATGACCATAAAAGACATCCTGATGCGGGCAAAACGCCAAGTCATAACAGGTCTATTTGATCCAAATACTATTCAAGATGTTGTTACTCGTGAATTTGCTAAAAAATATGAAACATTAAAGCGTGATGCAAATGCCGTTGATTTTGAGGACATGATTATCTATGCAGCAAACCTGCTTGAGACTAATTCGGACATCCGTCAGTTTTACAATGACAAATTCCCTTATGTTCTTGTTGATGAATTCCAAGATATTGCACCGATTGATTATCGGTTGATCTCTCAGTTATCTGATAATCTCTTTGCTGTCGGAGATGATGACCAAGCCATCTATAGTTTTCGCGGCGGTGACTCTCTGATCATGCAAGAATTCGCTAAAGAATCAAACGTTACGAAGTATGCAATTACGTGTAATTATCGTTCAGTCTCTACTATAGTTGAACATGCAAGAGCAATAATTGAACGAAACAGTCCGCGGATACGGAAGAACCTACGTGCCTTCAATCCACTGAAACATGAAATAAAAATCGTGGAGACAACTAAAGATACCCTAAAGAAGCACCTGTGGGAGAACTTAGAGGAATCCATTGAAACAGGAATACTTGTGAGGACGAATTATGAGATTGATCGGGTTATTGAGATGTTATCAGATCATCCAGAATTTCGTACTGTGGAAGTGTCAACAATTCACAAAGCCAAAGGAAGGGAATGGGATAAAGTGCTGTTGATACACAATACATTAGAACGAAGGTTTCCACGTAAGGATACTATACTGGAGGAGGAGCGACGGGTCTTTTATGTAGCAATGACGCGTGCAAAAGAACAGTTGGTTGTGCTCGGTGGCGTGTGTCAATTTGTCCCAGAGTTTGAGCAGATACATAAGAATATTGGGTATTACTATCGGCAGTTCGGGTATTGGTTGGGTCGGAGGAAACTGGGTGTGTAAAGTCTTTGCACTCTATTTGTCAGAATCGCGGATAATCTCAGAGGACGCAGATGACGCGGATTATTGATTTGGGAATTCAAGGATGTATTCGTAATTCTCAAAAAGTGAATTAAGGCGTGGAAGACTACGTGGTTTTCTGCAGCAGTTCGCTGTCGTCGGTATTGATATCTGTTATCGCTTACTAAGTTGTTGACGTAATCTTTCTAATTCAGCTGCCTGTTCTCGAATCTTTTCTGCTTGTTCATCTGTCAGATTCTTTGCATCTCTCAATTGCCCCGCTTGTTCTTCAACTTTTGTCTCAGCAATTTCGCGAAGTTGTTGTTCTTCATCGCGTAGCTGTTGTGCTTCTTTACGAAACTGTTCTTCTTCTATGGATGTGGTTATTGGTGTTCCATCTGGCAGGTATGGACGCAGCAGTCGGACATCCAAATCCACGTCTACCTTCCATTTGAACGATAGGTTTAAACTCTCACTAAACAACGTCCTTGGTGTATCTGCTATCATCTCAATAATTTCACCGGAAGTGTCCCGATACCATCCACGAAACTCCGCAGGTTTTGTTAAATCGGGTTGATGTATAAAGTATTCCTTTGCTCCCATCTCCTCTAAGTATATCTGAACTTTTTTATCTCTATCGTCTTTTTTTGTGCTTTCCGATAGAAACTCAAATATCGTATCGGGTATAGCACCTTCTGCCCATGTATAGAAGCTGCGTCTCAGTGGCGTTTTCTTTGCCCCCAACACCACATATATATCAGGAGCGACGCATTTCTTCCTGTCACCTTCACTATAATAGATAAAACTGTCAAGTCCTACCAAGATATAAGGTTCGTTAAAATAATAACGATCAAGTTGGTCGTGAAATATGGAAATCTGTTTCGCGTGATACAAGGTTGCTGCCATGGGTTCATCATCCTCAAATGGGTATCCTTCAATGTACTTGGTCGGTTGTCCAGTCGCTTTGGGGAAGATGGGCATATATTTATTCACTTTGGCGTAAAATTCGTTGATGCTATCCATTCTTATCTCCATCGCTTTTCAATTCATTTCAAACTTGGCAAAGTATTGCATTAGATATAAATTTTAACAGAGATTCGTTTTATGTTCAACACAAATTTCCAGATGCATTCAATAGTCGGTCTATTACCCGTTTTGGTCGAAATGTCGCGAGCTGGAGCTCGCTCTTATAGGTAAAGAAAGAAATTATTGGAAAATTGAATGCCTCTGGGAGGTAACGGAGGTAACTTAATAAACTTGAAACATGAACTAAGTCCTGCTATAATCACTACCTAAGTGCAGTTTTAGAATTTCCTTATTTAACCGTTATCCTATTAACCGTTATCCTATTACACGTTATCCTATTACACTTTTCAACAACGATAATTTCTATGGAAGTAAAATTAGACGAACATCAGCTTAAGGCAGTTAGACATTTTAAGGGACCCGCACTTGTTGTCGCGGGACCTGGAAGTGGGAAAACTACCGTTATCATAGAAAGGATTCTACATCTAATTCGTCATCACAACGTTGACCCAGAAAATATACTCGCAATTGCGTTTACTAATGCTGCTGCTGACGAAATGAAAGACAGAATAAACAATAGATTCCAATTTACCGAAAATGAACCATTAATATGTACTCTCCATGTGTTTGGTAAAGACCTTATCACAAATCATTATAAGCAAGCTGGATTCATCAGCGCACCGAATAATATCTGGGATGCAGACAAAATCAAGGAAATTATTAATAAAGAAAAATATAGACTAAAACAATCGACTGAAACTGAACCTGTTTATATCTATAAAGTTGAAGGTTTGAAAACTGGCAGATGCTATATTGGACAGACTATAGATTTGGAACGAAGGGAAAGTGAACATCGGATGCATTCTTCAAACCGAAGGTTGCGCGATGCACTTTCAAAAGGCAACGAAGATTTCGAGTTTAGAATGATCACAAAAGTTGATGGTAAATTTGCTGATTATATAGAGTCACAGCAAATCAAATTCCATAGGAATCGTTCTGTTGTTAAAATTGATGAAATAAACAAAATGGAAGATGGGAATAGAAATGAAACTGACGATTCCTGTGTATTTATATATACAATTAAATCTAAGACAACGTCAGTATGCTACTTTGGATTGTCCAATAACCCAGAGCACAGCATAGAACTACATTTTACTGAATCACCAAATGAGTTATTACGAGAAGCTATTGAAAACGAAGAAATTGATTTATCCTCGTTTGAGATAATTGCTGAAGAAAGATCATGGGAATATGCTAATAACCGTCTTGAAAGAGAAGCCTTAACACACAAAAAGTGGGCAGTATTCAATGACGAAGATCCTTTATATGCAAGAGATAGTACTCGCCGACGGATCGAGGTGTTTTGTGAGTATTTTGATGTTTCTTACGAGGAAGTCCTAAAACACACTGAGTGTTTTAAACATGAGATGCGACAATTTGACGAAAGTAGAGAAGATATAGAAAAGGTAAAACGTAAAGTCAAAAGTGGTTTGTTTGAACCTGACAAAATCACAGATCCAATCCTCCGTGCATTTGCCAAAAAATATGAAACACTTAAGAATGATGCAAGGGCAATTGATTTTTTAGATATGCTAATCTATTCAGCAAATATGCTTGAGAACAATCCAAAACTCCTTTGTGAATTACGCGAAAAATATAAATTTGTGTTTGTTGATGAATTTCAAGATTTGTCTCCTATTGATTTTCGTCTGATAAAGCTTTTTCCAGATAATTTGTTTGCTGTTGGTGATGATGATCAAGCAATTTACGGATTTCGCGGGGGAGATTCCAACATTATGCAAAAAGAATTTGGTAATTGGAAAAACATTCAGAAATATGAGATCTCTCAGAATTATCGATCAACCTCAAATATTGTTATGTATTCAAAGGCATTGATTGAAAATAACAATCCTACTCGAATTAACAAAGATCTCAGAGCAACTATGTCTTCAAAGGATGAGATAAAATTCTCGGATATTGCCAAGCATAATGTTAAAGATTCATTGTTAAATGAATTATCCAAGATTTTGTCCAGTGATATCCAGAATGTGGGTATCTTAGCACGGAATTGGAAAGGTGAAATCAATGCCATTCAAGATATGCTTGATTGTTCAGAAGTTAGAAAGTTAGGTTTTAGGATTAAATTCGATGAAATTGAACATATGGATAGAGATATAGAAGCGGTAGAGGAAGTTAGGAAATTAAAAATGTCCTTACAAAAAGATCTAAAAAAAGTCGAAATTGTTAATATTCATAGTGCCAAAGGAAGAGAATGGGATAGGGTTATTCTACTTGTGAACACCATGTATGTTGGTATTCCTGATAAAAGAAATAATCTTCTTGATGAACGCCGTCTATTCTACGTTGCAGTAACTCGGGCAAAACAGGAGTTGGTCATTTATGATGGTGGAAATTGCAAATTTGTATCTGAGTTTCAAGAGTTGCCTTATTCTGAACGTAAGAAACGATTGGAAGAATACCACGCCAGACTTTTTTCGGCTTTTGATAGTCTCTTAAATCAGGCAAGAGCAAGTCTTAAAGAAGTTTCTCATTCATTATTAACAACCTTGAAAACGCAAAATGTAAAACTATTAGAAATTTATGCGAAAAACATACGAAAACTATATGAACCCGATCTTGCTCAATTGCTTCAAAAAAACGTTGAAATTCGTAATGTCAGAAGTGATATTGAATCTGATCTTACCCAGCAACTAGAAACAGCACAGAAATCTTTTGTTGAAGAGTTAATTCCCATCTATGATCAGCTTGATTCAATTGTTAACAAATATTATGAATCTACCCAATTCAACGATTTATCTGTTGAATCATTGAAATTCTATGATACCGTTCGGAATGCTTACAAAAAGTTCTTGTATCTTCTTGAAGATAATGGTCTAAAAAAAATAAATACACCATTTATCAATTTTGATTCACGAGAACATTCAGAAATACAATCTCGTGTGTTTTCTAATGAAGTGCCAGAGGATACAGTAGTTAGAATATTAAGACCGGGATATAAATCAAACAAACAAGTGATACGAAAAGCACAAGTAGTGGTATCAAAGGGTAAGAAACAGTCAGAATGGTTGACGATTCTTGGTTCTGTTCAACCAATTT
Organism: Candidatus Poribacteria bacterium; assembly: GCA_965205065.1. Taxonomy (GTDB): domain Bacteria; phylum Poribacteria; class WGA-4E; order WGA-4E; family WGA-3G; genus MSPOR6. The sequence goes on from CBDBFT010000001.1 coordinate 4,028,685, forward strand.
GTTTTGTTACAAAAGAGCGTATTTACATGCTTTATGATATTAAGTTACATTCCAATATTATAACTGGTGTTACCGCGCTTGGTTCTGTAATTCGGATCCAAGAGTTGGATTTGTTATTCGTACTCTCTAAGCGTAATTTAAAGTCAATAAAACCAAAACGTTTAAGTACAGAACCAAGTCAAGAGACTAAATCTATCTCAGATGATTTTCTTAGATCTGTAACAGTGATGGATGAAGGTTTAGATGTTAATCTACAAAGATCTGCTATATCTCTTGTATTAAAGACTGGTTATATTTTAAAAGGTCATATACAATCTTTTGACAGAGATGTTCTGTACATGTCCATAAATAAGAGAATCGTTATAGTTTTTCGACATGCAATTTTAGAGGTAAACCCTGATTTAGATCTTGAACAGTCCTCAAAAATAAAGTCATCCATTGGAGAAAAGACAGATAATCAACTTAATTCACTGACAGAATCCCCATCCGAAATAAAAAGGAATAAAAGTCATTCTGCAAAGATAAAGACAGATAGACAGAAAAAACCAGTTCAGAAAAATAATGGATCTTATGCACGCTCAAGATCAGAAACATGGATTAATCTATTGGATGCATATACAAATAAAGCAACTGTCAAAGGTACTATTACCCGTACAATCAATGGAGGATTGCGGGTAAAAATAGATTCGTTACAGGGCTTCATTCCTAAATCACAGATTGGATATAAGAAGAACACAAGTCCCGAATCCTATGTTGGAAAATCCTTAGAAATGAAAATACTGAAGTGCGACAAACATTTGAATTTACTTGTATTGTCGCATCGCGCGTGGCTTAAGGAAAAGAGAGATGAGTTCTTTGCAAATCTTGAGATAGGACATCAAGTTACAGGGAAAGTGAAAAATATAAAGGATTTTGGGGTGTTTGTAGATTTGGGAGTGATCGATGGATTAATTCACAAAACAGAATTGACATGGAAAAGAATTCATCATCCATCAGAAGTCGTATCGGAAGGTGATGAAATTGAGGTAAAAGTTATCAGTTATAATAGAGAAGACAAAAAGATATCGTTGAGTTTAAAGCAGATGTCAACAGATCCGTGGGAAACTATTGATGAAAAATGTACAAAAGGTTTAACAGCTAAAGGAACTGTTGTTAATGTTGTTGACTATGGAGCATTTATAGAACTTGAAGAAGGGGTCGTGGGTTTACTGCATGTTTCAGAGTTTCCACAGAACGATGGTGCCATAAAGCGGAGAGAATTACTTAAGGAGGGTGATGAAGTCGACGTAATAGTTCTTAAAGTGTCAAAAGAAACAAGGAAGATTTCCTTAAGTATGAAACAAACCCAAGATAATCGATTAAATCTCTTACTCCAGAAATATCCAGACAAGAACAGAACTACTTAACCTAATGCAAAACAATCAAGAACCATCTAATACATCAGCCCGCATACAGTTCTATTTCCTTACTTTTATACATACCGTCCTCGACTCTTATGCAAATCTTTTCCCACACTTGCAACCGAGACTAACAAGTACATTAGCATCAGCCGGGTCTCGTAACAGTTTTGCTGGGATTCTTATTGCACTCTACAGCATCTTCAGTCTACTTGGACAAGTTGTCTTTGGCTGGCTTTCGGATAGGAAGCAGTCGGTACATTACATCACTCTCGGAGTTGCATTTACCGCAGTCGGATTGAGTTTAGTAGGTGTCATTCCTTCAGTATATGTCGTGTTTCTATTGTTGGCGTTAGGGGGTTTAGGCGTCGCAGCCTTTCATCCGCAAGCGACAACGTATGCAGGTGCACTCGCAGCAGAAATGAGAGGTATGGGAATCTCTATATTCCTCACGGGAGGAAATGTCGGACGCGCAATAGGACCTCTATTGCTTCTCTACATCCCGTATAAATATGGATACAAACATTTTGTCTGGGAGATGATACCTGGTGTATTTTTCGCACTATTGGTGCCGTTTGTGTTGAAATTTGAGCATGAACTTGATCTAACTGCTTCTGCACGTGTCCTATCACATAATGAGAAAACACAACGTGTATCATTCTGGGTTGTTGCTGAGCCACATTTTGCCCCACTCCTTGCACTATTTATTATAGGTTCACTCCGAACGGTTACGGGTATGGGATTAGAGAACTTCCTGTCAATATATCTGGATGACAAAAACTATTCGGATCAGATGCGGTCCTTAGTCCTTGCGCTCTATATCTTTGCAGGTTCAATGGGTATAATGGGTAGTGGATGGGTCTTGAGTAAAGTACACACACTTGTATTACTGGTATTCTCACTTGTGGTTGCACCGCCATTGCTATATATTGCCCTGCATACCCAAGGTATTGCATTCCTAATTTTTCTTTTTTTAGGGAACTTAGTTCTATCAAGTTCCATCACACTCAACATAATCTTAGCACAGATGATGTTGCGGGGTCATGAGAACATCGCAACAAGTTTTATGATGGGTGCATCATGGGGAGTAGGTGGACTTCTCAACCTAATTGTTGGTGCGTTAGGAGATTGGCTTGGTCTGCCTATTGTGCTCGATGGGTTAGTAGCAGTACCTTTGCTCGTCACACCTTTTGTAATACTCTTACGTAATCAACCCGATCTGTCGGATCCTAAATCTTATGTGAAGACCGAAAAATAAAACCTGCATCACATTATCATAACGATATCCATTCTAATCTAATTGATAATGTCTCTTTTTTAATGCAGAATACCAAACGCGTATTCTGCCACATTCTGTTAGATTGTGCCTCTTCGTAGCACATTTGTTGTCGGACAGCTGAAAAGTCATTCCTATTGTCAAATCAGGATCTATGACAATTAAAAACGCTTCAGCAAAAATCTCAAACTATTAAAAATTCATGTAATCCTACAATATCAGATATCAATAGAAGAACAACACTTTATTCTCACTCCACTGAAACACTAAAAAATGGCGAAGGTATTGATTTTTCTTGACAGAATTTACACATTTTACTATAATGAAGAAGACGTTAGAAATTCACGAGAATTTTACGGAATTATATTAGGTGAATTACGTCGGAGGGGTTTAAATAAATGCACCGGTATAGCACTGATATGACATTTAGTCACGTGAAACAGAAGTCAGCAACCTATACAAGAATTGCAATACTTTCTAACTTGCCTTCCAATTTCTGTCGCTTGTCTAAACAATTAACCTGCCTCATGATATGATTTAGGAAGCATAACATGAGACAAGGCTACAAAATCCTTCTCATACTTCTAACATGTTAATAACAACCTTTTCGCTACACCACGGAAAGAGAACTCTTTAATATTAAGGAGAAACATTATGACCCGTAAAATGTATTGGGGAGTCGTTATCCTCATAATCTTACTCATCGGTATCACTGGCGTGTTCTTGCTACTTAATCGAACACCGACTGAACCTGAAGTTTTGTATAAAGTGCCATCGGTTAGATCACAACCACAGCCGGAACAAAACCGAATTCCAAAAGAACATGGACATGTTCACGAAGATGGCACTTTTCATGTAGGTGATGAACCCGAACCTGTAGGTGATGAACCCGAACCAATAGTATCGGTTTCACGCGACTATGAACCAACGCGTGTGCAGATCCCCGAAGGCATTAGTGATCCAAAAGTCAAAGCAGCGTGGGAACGTCTTGATTACATTGCGAATAACATTTGGGAATGGGGTGGTGTGCCGTCACAACGTGCAGTAGAGTTGATTGACATACTGATGCCACCGCCAGACGGATTTTCAGGTCCAACGGCACATCAGGATGTAGAAGATACAATCAACTTACTTGGAGAACTTGCATGGTCTAATGATCCGCGTGCAGCTGAAGTTGTTGCGACCTATCTATGTGAAGGCATTATCGGGGGTAATGATCCGATAGATGCGTTAGTCTCAATCGGCCCTCCTGCTGTTCCATATCTCATTCCCTATTTATTAGATTTGAATACTGCAGTTCCATCAAGAGCAGTTAACGCTTTAGGTTTGATTTCTGAAAGGTATCGTAAGGATTTAGGCGGAATTGTTGATTACATCATCATTCCCCGTTTTGAGATGTATGCGGCACTTGAAAATCCTTCAGGTCTAATGCATTTTACTAAAGAATATGCATTAGAAGCCCTTTCACGATTAAAATAAAGGAGATTAGAAATGAAATACTTATCTTTATCATTGATTTTGCTACTTGTTCTTCTTTTTATTCCATTTGAAGATTCCTTGCGTTCTTCAAACTCTATTGAAATTTACGTTACCAAACCTTGTGTTGTTTGGGAGGCTTGGCAAATTGGTCAAAGCAGTGGTTATGGTAATACGATTATGAGTAGTTTTATTACGAACTCTGAAACGACGTGCGGTGTAGAAGTCGAAGTTTCATATTGCAATAGTCAACCCTCTTCTTATGTGTTACCGATTACCAAGTATGATTTTGTGATAACGATGAACAACGGCTTTTCAGTGTCCAAAAAGTATTCTAAAACGACAGGTCCCGATGCGTCAAGTCTTGATCCTGCGACAACGTTTTCTATTGATGCGAAACTGGAAGGTCCGCGTGATCATGAGAATATTTCCTGTCCGTTGAATGGACGTAAGAACATGTCTATGGAAGTGACTGTCACGTTTACTGGTTACTATGGATCGGACCCGAATAATCAAAAGACAGTGACACTGACGAAAACGTGGAAACAAGATACGGTTGACATTTTACGTCAGGAGTATGTAGACCTGACACCTTCAGGTAATAAATCCGAATTACCAGTGCCAAGTAAAACCTCATTTGAGCAGACAATCTCGTCAAACGGTACGGATGGCTGGAACACAGGACACTATTCTGTGATGATAGACGATGGATTGAAGAATAAAAAGGCTAAATGGCTTGCAGAAGTCAATAAATATCGTGAGGGAAAGAATGATTCCAAAGGTAATGCGTTATCAATGTTTTCTGACGCAGATTTTGTTGTGACAAGTGCTTATAGAAATCCTTATCATCAAAGATTTCATGTAGGTGGATCGTTTCATAGTCGTCATTGTTATGGCGATGCGTTAGATGTCTCGACTTTAGATGTAGATGGTGATGGAGCGATTGAGCAGGTCATAGGCAACGAGTCAAAAAGTGACGATGGCAAACTGATGGAGCAAACTGCTGAAAGAGCAAAGGCAAAGTGGACAGGCTCGTATAAATACTATGGCACACATACACATGCGGATTGGACATCGCGAGGTTACGGAGTATGGCCGCCGAAACCGGACACTGTTTATTCTACACCCTATACTTTATCAGATCCGTCATCCTCAGATGGTACTGGGACAACGACAGAGACCGAGACGACAGAAGCATCTATCAGTGAGGAACAATCTACGTCTTCAAGCGAAGACGCTGAAGATGAAGCAACTCTCACGTATTCGTTAGCCTCTTCTGATGGTGTTTATACGGCGACTGCGGGGACGGGTCATGAGGCGAACTTCACTGCAAGCCAAGCCTATGATTCTGTGTCTTGGTATCTCAAGCGGCCTTCAGATGCGTCTGCTGTGTATCAAAGGATAGACAGTGGTAATGGCAGTAGTACTACATCACAGTTCAGTTATTCGTTTCCGAGTGGTGTCAGTGGGGATTATGTGTTCAGAGCGAAGGGCACTATCGGGTCTACGGGGTTTGAAGAGAGTTATACGGTATCTGTTTCTTTACCGACCCCGACAGTGTCTTTACCAGTGTGGAGCAATATACCGGATCCGTATAATCTCACGGTGGGCGATTCTTTCACGTTAAACTTTAGTAGTTATGTCACAGGTAGTCCAACGTTCACATGGGGTGGGGGCAGGCCCCCCGCAGGATTGAGATTTCGCAATGGTGTCTTGAGTGGTACTGTCAGATCGGTTGAGTCGCGCGGAGTACGGGTTAAAGCGACCAACTCAGCTGGGTACGCTCACAGCGAATGGGTACAAATAAACGTGACGGCTCCGTGAGTTTGGCATGCACACTATGAAATCTTTACAAGCAGGTACCCATTTTGGGTATCTGCCTTTTTCTTTCCTACCGATTTTTTCTATTTTCCCCTAAGCTTTCCTTCATTCCTTTGTTGATACATTTCTGTATGTATGAGAGTGTATCTAATTCTTCTTCTTTCAAACACTGTTGAAATCTTTCATCGCCATAATATCCAAATTGATGGAATCAGAATGTCCATAAAACGCTTAAGAAATGGGTATTAATCAGGTCCCCAATGAGAAGGGCATAATCAAGACTGAACTTCTTCAATTGGATACCAATACCGCTCGTCATGCGACTATCTCGGTATCCAAGACGTAAGGCTAATGGAGAACTGATCTGATATTCTACACCTAAATGTGTCTGTCCGTTATAACGTTGCTGCCATTGATAGGAAAGGATGAGTGTTCTATTGAAGATGTAATCGTTGAAGTATGTTATGCCAAAATTCAGATTAGCTGGGATAGATTCTGTAACTGCGGGGACAGTGTTCCAGGTTAATGTTGTTTGAGAAATATCTTGTAAATTGACACCTATAGCAAAACCACCAGAGTTTTCCAATCCAAAAAGTGCATTCAGATCAGGCAAACGTGCAAGCATCCCAGCGTCAAAACCGACTCCCCAACTCCCGTAAGTAGCGAACGCAGCAATCGTTTCGTCAAGGTCATCTCCGCCATTGAAATTCTGAAAAATCCCTTTTACATTAACACCGAACATAAAATCTGGCGGTGTAGAATCTCTACCAAAATTATCCCACCACGTTTGACTGATAGCAACCCGAGTCGCGAGGGATAGTACATAAGCGTTTTCATTATCACTTAGATAACCGGATGGAATGAAGTCATCGTCTCTGGGTCTGTATGTAGGGTCATGTTTTCGCTGATCAGCACTGATAGAAGGATCAAATGCTGGCACATCATAGTAGATCGGAATGTCATCAATACCCGCACGTATCCAGGACAAACCTAACGTCACGGCTGGAAACACATTTCCAATTGCACTCACATAACTAAAAGCACCCAAACCTGAACGTCGTGTTGCATGCATCATACAGACTTGGTACTTTTGAGATACTGCAGCAATTCCCGCTGGATTCCAATACGTTGCAGTGGCATCGTCAGCGATACTAACATACGCCCCACCTAACCCAAGTGCCCGTGCTCCGACACCGTTTGTTAGAAAATCACCTGCATAGTTTTCTGCAGATGCAGAGGATACAACCAGCAAACAGCACAAAAAAAACAACAAAAGTTTTAGTTTAGTCAATGGCTTTAGTTTAGTCAATGAATGTATTCCTTACTGTGTCTTTACGTTCAAACGATGTTCAGATCCATATCGTGCCAATAATACTGAAATGTTTGTGATGTCCACCCTTTATAGATTTCATCCCACGACATTCGGTTGAAATGTGGCAGTAACGAACCTTGCGTCACCGGTTGCGAACTCCCTTGATACCGATAATCAACGGATAGGCGCATCTTGTCAGGTGTCTGGTTTGGGAGTGCTTTATGGACTGCATGGCTATGGAAGAAAAGAGCATCCCCAATATCAAAGTCGCCGCTAACCCACCTTAATCCGTCCGCTTCTAACGGTTCTGTTTCTATGCCGAGTCCTCCCGCACCAAATGCCGGTTTCACTGGATAAATACCATTTTGATGTGAACCGGATAATACCGTTAATCCTCCCAGATGCTGAGGACAAACCCCAAGTGGAATCCAAGCGGTATACGTCTCCTCTGTTCCTCTGATATGGATAAAATCTTGATGAGCAGGCGTTGTATATTTTGTGTTCTCTGGAAACATAATTCTTCCAATATTCCGAGGATGAACCAGAGTCTTTTCACCGAATAGTTTATCACACATATCCAAAATTGCAGGATGATGTGCAAATGCATGAAAGGATTCGAGACTTTGAAATTCGTCTAACACTGGCCAATATCCCTCATCACCCTCCATAAAGGGTCCAAAGGGTCCCCCGATGCGAATGCCATCCATCAGCGTTGATCCACCTTCTACCCATCCATGACGATGACATATCTCTAAGAAGTCACGTCGTAAGTCTATAATGGATTCTTCATCAATTAACTTTTTAAAATAGAGATACCCATCTTGTCGTGCTTGTTCGCGCAGATTTTCAGGTTGTTCTAACAACGTATTTGATATATTAAAAGGTTCTATTCTTCTCATAACGTTTCATCACCCTCAGAATTAAATCATATAGTAGTGCAAAAACAATCGCAGTTTCGTTGATATTATACCAAGTCTTTGATATTATACCAAGAAAGGCAAGGGAGTGTCAATTATATCTACCAGCAACCAGCACCAGCATTTACGAAACGTTAATCTCATTTTTTAGGTTCGTATCCATTGTCTGATACGTCTCAAATCTATCATGCCTGTTTGTTGAAAACTTCTCCTTTTTTATTCAAACAATTATCTTTTGCAGAATACTTTTCTGAATTTATGCTACAATACTTATAAAAGTCTTATGGAGGAAAGAAATGTATAGCATCAAACATATTGAGACGATAACCTTAAACGTGCCATTTTATTGTGAACGGGTCAGTCAACACATGCACAGAGCCGCTACACACGGTGAAAGGGTTTATGTATACCGTACAGAACTCTGTAACGGTGTTATAGGTTATGGCGAAAACCTATATGACGAATCGGGGAATATTGAACGACTCATCGGACAGAATCCTTTTGCTTGTATGAACGATGACGGTGTAGGGTTCGGAATACAGATGTCATTATTTGATGCAGTTGGTAAAACCGTTGAGGTATCTGTGTCGGAATTGATTGGACCAAAAGTGCGTGAAAAGTGTCCGATTTCTTGGTGGGATATTGACATGCCGCCGGAAGATTGGATTGCAGAGGTACAGGAATCCGTCAAAAGAGGTTACACTTCTGCCAAACTCAAAGCAAGACCGTGGCGTGACATCTTCGCCCAGGTAGAAGCTGTCGGAGATGCTGTACCATCAGATTACAAACTCGACATCGACTTTAACGGTTTCCTAAGAACTGCTGATAACGCTATTCCTGTATTGCAGAAATTAGATCAGCACCCAAATGTTGCGATTTATGAAAGTCCCTTTTACCTTGGAACAGACATAGAAGGAGCTGGTAGATTACAACAAGCAGTTGAGAAACGGATTGTTGAACATTACAATGAATCCTGTTTGCATGCCCGCTGTTGCGGAGGTTTTGTCGTAGGCGGTTCTGTCAAGTCTCTGCTTCGAACTAACGCTCTCTGTGCAGCATTCGAACAACCCTACTGGCTTCAGATGGTTGGCACAGGGATAACAACTGCGTACTGTGTGCATCTGGGTTCAGTGTTATCTCAAGCAGAATTACCCGCGATAACATGCCATGAGCTGTGGGAATCCGATCTTCTTGAGACACGACTTGATGTAAATGATGGGATGATTCAAGTACCAGAATCACCTGGACTTGGCGTAACCATTGATGAAGACTCATTGAAAACATATCGCGTTGAGAAAGATACACCACCCCCAGCACAACTGTTTCGTGAGAGTGAATATATATGTCGCATACATATCCCAAATTCAGATGGTGGAGAAACAGTACACGATTTCAATGGAGAGAATGAGTATTATCCAGCATTTAGTGAAGGGAAATATCCAGGTTTTGTACCGGGTGTTTGGATGGAAGTGATAAAATAAGATCTACTATTTGAGGCGATGAATCACTGAAATTTGGATAAGTATGTATTTAATAATTCTCAGATTGTGACAGACCAAACAACGTCTTTGATGGTGTAATTGACGAAGTGCGTCTCTGGAACCGTGCCCTCAACACTGATGACATAAATGTCCTTAAGGATTTGGATGCTCAAGCGACACCTGTTGATCCGCTTGGAAAACTATCAACAACTTGGGGAAGTTTGAAATCTAAGATATAAATTCCGCATATTCTAAACATGAAACTGCTTCAATTGATAAACAATTGGAGCAGTTTTTTATTCTTCTATTTCTCCGAAATACTCATCATCTATCAGTTTAATATCGTAAGTCCTATCTGTCAACACGCCAACGTTGTATTTAATCATAAGTTGTCCGAGTTTCGTACCATCAATAAGGATAATCTTTTTGGTAGTTAAATCTCTAGCAAAATCTAGTGATGGTTTAGTAAAACCAGATGTAGTAATGAAGATTCCTTTCTTTGCTCCCTTAATTGCTAAAGCTCCAGTAAAATCTCGAATGTGTTTATCCGGAACATTGTTTTTCCAGCGTTTTGCTTGAACATAGACTATATCCAATCCAAGCGGATCTTGCTTAATAATACCGTCAATACCACCATCTCTGATGCGCCCCACGGCTTCAGCATCCGCACGTGATCCACCATAACCCATTTCAACCAGCAGATCAAGAACAAGTTCCTCAAAAAAGTCTGGAGAGTGCTCCTTAATTTTCTCTAAGAGATCCCTCTCCAAATTATCTTGAATCTCCTGATAGTTCCTCTCCATAACGACTATTGGAGATGCTATTTCTTTACGAGGATCTGGACGGTCATCATGAGTTATTTCCTCAGGTTGATCAGGATTGATAATCCAACCGTGTCTTATTTTCATAAGTTTTCCTGATTTGATTAGGCCCCTGATAGCGGTATTTACATGATTTAGATATAATCCATAACCGTTCCGATGTCTAGCATTTACTGTTTTCTCATCTAAATTAAATTGCACTGCTAATGCATCTGCGACATCCATATTCCTGATGCCTTCAGATGGATATTCAAAATTGAGCAGAGCTTCTTTAATGACTTTCGTTGTTGGTAAATGAATTTTGAATTTCTTCCCTGCAGAATCAACTGCATTTCTTGTTGTTGTTTCTATTGGAAATACTTTTTTGTCATCAACGAAATCATCATCCCCTGGAAGGAAATACGGAGTTTTTGATCCTTCTGGTTGCACCAACTGTCCCTTATCCAAAAGATTCCTAAACTGTGGTGCAACCACACTGTAACGAAATATGTTTAGTTTAGATTTATTCACCGCGATCTTTTTTTCATTAGATAGACCAAATTTATCAGATAGAGTTTCTACTGCATCCTTTACTCTTAAACCTTCCTCAGGATATTTAAGATCAAGAATAGCCTGTCTAACTACTTCTCCTACTTGAAATTCTACATCATACTCTTGATCTGTATTAGGACAGATTGCTTTATATATACGGGTTTCCATCGTATTATTCCTCCTAAGTTAGAATTTACTACTATTTTGGTCAACAAGTTTGTTTCTTCCTATAGATTTATTATCTGAAGAGTTTAGGTCGATCAAATTCTGGCCACCCATCACCAGGCCATAAACTCCGCCCTTGAATTTTGTTGAGTTTTGCTTCATAAATGGTGATTTTCTCAAAGAAGATGCGTGCTTCTTCACGAAGCTCCTTCCAACCAACAGGGTAACCATTTAGATGAAAATCAATTCGTCTTTCACCTACAAGACCTTCACCTACCTTGCCAAGTGATGGACATGACTCAAAGTAGATGGGACTGAAGGTAATACAAGCATCAAGAAGGATATCTGGATGATCTGGAGCAGGAGGGACAATTACGTTAACTTCTCCGAGTGGTTTAAAGCGAGTATCAAAGTAGCGTGGTTCTAACCACATTCGGTCTGAAGTACCAACTAAAATCTGGTAGTAAATCGGGTTCATACCATCCCAACCATCATCTCCAATACAATAAATTTTTTCATATCCAGCCATCATTCCCTCCACGTTCCTCGATTGTTGATTATTTCCACTGTAATGGAAACTTGTTGTGGTTTACACAACTTCCGACTAAACTTTAGACCCTGGCACTATGAAACTCCTGATATTTAATTCATTATAATGTCTTATGTAAACCGTCTAACCCAACAACAGAAAAATAGAAATTAGCTCTTGAATGGACAGGAATTAACCTAATCACTATCTACTTGTGGGTGTGTTAATTTTTGGGCAAAGCATTGATTTTTTGCTGTTCGTTTTTTACATAGCACTCCGCTGGAGTGCGGACATTTGACATACATTTTTCTATAGACATATTGCTCCGCTGGAGCAAAGAGCCGATCTATTGACAGTTCGGTGTCTCCTTACGACAGAGATTCGGTGTGTCATTCGAATTCGGAATGCCTAAGACTTTGCACTCAAGACGAGTAATATGTCTTATGACTTTCTCGGTGACGCTGCTAAAATATTTACATATCCTCAACTTGTTCATAGCAATAACGAAGTGTGATTCCCCTTAAGACAATTGGTCATTATTACTTTGGGCTGAATTTGGATATGTTAAAGTCATATAAATTGAGAGAAACGTCTATTGTCTATGATATATCATTAACTTCATACATTTTCCGAATAATCTCTAACATATCATCAGCTTCAGCAAGATACTTATCTTTCATAGGTTTTACAAACTCATCAGGAATTCCGTGCATCGCTTCTGCTATAGGACCAGCAATTGCACCAAGTGTATCAGCATCTCCACCGATAGAGATTGCATTCCGGATAGCATCTTCAAAGCTGATCGACTCAATAGCACATGTTATCGCCTGAGGAACTGTACCTTGGCATGTCACGTCAAAGGAGTAATCAGGACGTATATCGTCTACTGAGTTCGTTAAATCATACCCGTATTCAGTGGTAATAACCTCTCGGATTGCATCAGGTTTTTCATTCTGAAATGCAAGCCAGATTGCGTGTGTCGTCGCACGTGCTCCCTTCATTCCTTCAGGATGATTATGCGTGATTTCAGTAACCCTATCGGAAGCAGCAAGTGCTTTATCTAAGTCTTCTCGATTCAAGTATGCTGCAGGTGAGACTCGCATTCCAGCTCCGTTTCCAAAACTATTGTAGGGTTCAGGTGGGTCATCATAGATCCAACTTCCAAACATACCACCGTATCCTCTGCCCGGGTAACGACGACACCATTCTTGCATGGTTTTTGATCGCTCTAAGATGGTTTGTGTAGGTGGTAAGTCGTGCAGCAAAATATCAGCAACCGCAACAGTACATACAGAATCGTCTGTCAAAAAACACTTATCTCCAAAGAATGGAAACTCCTTAGTTTTAATCGGATTCCACTCATAGATAGACCCGACTATATCACCTATAATTGCACCAATCATTTTTTCTCCTTATGATTCTCATTTTATGTGTTGATTTTTGTATCTGATAGATTTGTGAGGTTTTAATGAGAAAAGGGCTACGAGAAATTAATCTCGTCCCCTACTTCTATATCTATAATTATACTCTGTTTTTTACCAATTGTCAAATTTATTTTTAACAATGTTATGCCATTTCTATCAAATCGGAATACGTAATATTCTCCAAAAGTAAGTATACTTATGATAAAATATTGATAATAGCAGAGGCAATAGTCATGAAACATAATAGAGGAGCAGAGATATGAACGAACAACTTTTTATAAGTCAAGAATTCACGCCAATCAACGGATTTACATCAGGCATAGAAGGTCCTGCTTGCGATGCAGACGGTAATCTATATGCTGTAAACTTTGAAAGACAACACACCATTGGAAAAGTAACACCAGATGGTGAAGCATCCGTCTTTATTGAACTTCCAAATGGTAGTATTGGAAATGGAATCCGTTTCGATAGTCATGGATTTATGTATATAGCAGATTACACAAATCACAATGTGCTCAAGGTAGATATGAAAACGCGAGAAATTAGCGTACATGCACACGAACCAAAGATGAATCAACCCAATGACCTTGCTATCGGAGCGAATGATATACTGTATGCAAGTGACCCAAATTGGGGAGAGTCAACAGGACAACTCTGGCGTGTGGATACGGATGGGATAGTAACGCTGTTAGAATCTGAAATGGGAACGACAAACGGTATTGAAGTGAGTCCAAACGAAGAAGTACTCTATGTCAACGAATCCGCACAACGCAATATCTGGGTTTACGACTTGTCTCCCGAAGGTAATATTAGCAATAAACGGCTGCTCATTCAGTTTCCAGATTTCAATATGGATGGGATGCGGTGTGATATTGATGGAAATCTTTATGTCACCCGACACGGCAAAGGTACCGTTGCAAAACTTTCACCTGAAGGAGAGGTTCTTTTAGAAGTAGAATTAACAGGAAAACTATGCACGAACATAGCTTTCGGAGGTGGTGATGGATGTACCTGTTATGTTACAATGGCAGATCGTGGCAATGTAGAAGTATTCCGCGCCGACCGTCCCGGTAGAAGTTGGCAATTGTTTCAAAGATAATACGTCTTGACAGAAGATAGTGGTCATGATATGATTCATACATTATACAAATTATGTTTGCGATCTCATCAATTTGGAACAATGTTGTATGCAAGAAACAGTAAAGGATATTTTTGCTACCAATCTAAGTAAATTTGTTGAATCTCTCAATGGATATATTAGTACAGACGATGGACAATGGAGCATAAAGGGATTTATTGATGTCTATCACCGAATTTATACAATTTCATCTGATACTAAAATCGTCTCTAAGACGACACACAGATTACTATAATAGCTGGAACAGTACACATGAAAAAATGCTACATGAAATCTTGAGAACAACCAAAGCAAGATTCATACTCTCAACGTGGCATAGCAATCAGCATAGAGAGAATCCTACTATTCAAACGTTATGGTCAAAATTCAACGTCATTACGAGAGAACATTTTTATCATGTTGGTGCCAACGAAGAAAACAGAAAACCTATGTTAGAAGCACTTATCATTAATTTTGAAACAGTAACTAACGATCAGACAACAAATAGTTATGATCCCTACCATAATAAAAATGATAGCACACAATTGACACTTTTTGAACGGTAAGGCTTTACCATTAAACCCAATTAAGGATATTCACAATTTTACTTCAATCAAAACTCTCAAATAAATCTACACGTTTCACGGAATCTGTTATTCGTGGTATGACGCAGCTCTGCCTAAAACATAATGCGATCAATCTGTCGCAAGGTACACCCGCCTATCAACCACCAGATGAAGTGAAGAAGGCTGCGATTAAAGCCATTCAGGAAGGTTACAATCAATATAGCATCACATGGGGTGCACCGACATTTCGAGAAGCAATTGCTCAGAAGATGACGACTTTTAACAACATACCAACAGATGCAGCAAAAAACGTTACCGTAACGTGCGGTTCAACTGAAGGCATGCTCTCAACACTGCTTGCAATTATTAACCCAGGGGACGAAGTCATTATCTTTGAACCCTATTACGAAAACTACGGGCCAGATACCATAATCTCAGGGGCAAAACCGGTCTATGTCGCACTTCGGGAGACATACACAGAAAATGGTGAATTGCATTTTGCTTACGATCTATCTGAACTGCAAAAAGCGTTTACTAACAGTACAAAAGCAATTATCATAAATACTCCGAATAATCCTCTGGGTAAAGTATTCACTTTGGATGAACTACAACAGATCGCTAACCTATGTTGTGAATTTGATTGCATCGCAGTAACGGACGAAATATATGAACACATGATCTATGATGATAAACAACATATTAGCATCGGGTCTTTACCTGAGATGCAGGATCGAACTATTACCGTGTCAGGTCTCAGTAAGACCTATTCTATGACAGGATGGCGGTTAGGGTATGTCGTGGCACCAGAAACACTGACAGGTGCAATCCGAAAGATGCATGATTTTATCACTGTCGGTGCCCCACATCCGCTCCAACGTGCAGGCGTAGCTGCCTTAAACCTACCTGATAGCTACTATCAAGAATTGCTACAAAAATATAACAAAAACCGAATACGACTCGTTAATACTCTCAAGGAAGCTGGTTTTCGTTGCCATCCACCAGAAGGTGCATATTATATTATGACGGATATAACCGATTTCGGTTTTCAAGATGACACGATTTTGCACATTGGTTGGTAAAAGAAATCGGTGTCGGTGGGGTACCGGGTTCAAGTTTCTATAGTCAATCCAATCTCGGTAAAACAAAGTTTAGGTTTATGTTCAGTATGGCAGATCAAGTTCTCGCTGAAGCGGGTGAAAGATTGATGAAAATTAGATCGAAAATCTGAATTCGCTTATGATGTATATTGAAATGATTTTGTAGGTAAAGTACTATGGATACAATTCTTGAAAATGAAACACTTGAGATCTTCAAAGCAGAAATAGCGGCACTTATCCAGCAAGACTCTAAGTATATTTCCCTCAGTCCTGATCAACTTGAGTCTATTGTAAAAGCTTTTGACTTTACGTTAAAAAACGGACGAGAAAAAGTTAGAGCACAAATGCTATATGATCTTGTTCAAGAAAAAGGAGGTAACTGACAGTGCTTTTAGAACGGGTGCGACTCAAGACATTCGGGTGTTTCCAACAGAGAGATTTTGAGTTGTCCAAGGGTATCAACCTAATATACGGTCCAAATTTCAGTGGAAAGAGTACTCTTGTTAATGCCATCTTTTTCACCTTAACAGGTAAACCGATAGTGCCTCGGGTGGATGCAGCTGCAATAAAAAGTGCTAAGGCATTCAGTGGAACAGCTGGACTACAATTCGTCGTCAATGACGAAACATATCAGCTTTTCCGTGGAACACGGAGACGTTTCCAACTCAGACTGAAACAGGATGAAGCATGGCACATAGTCTTTGATGATAAACGTGTGAAAGTTGTTGAGGATATGTTGAAGGAAAAATTTGGGATAATGCACGACAGACTCGCTTTGACTGCATTCCTTCGTGAAGGTGAAATATTTGAATTCCTCGCACGTCAACCCTCTACACGAAGAGATATCCTCTATGCACTCCTCGGCATTGATAAACTAATTGAGGTTAGAGAAAGATTTATTGATGCACGTCGACTTGCAAAACGTGAACGGAACAGGATACAATCACACCAAAACAGTATGCGATATAACGCTCCGAATCCAAACAAGACTGAAATTGAGAATATAGAAACCAGATTGAAAAAACTTGAAACAGCATACAGTATGGAAACAGGAGATGCTGAATTAATCGCTGAATGGAAAAAGAACAGAGCACATATACAGAAACAGGTTGATATACTTAACAAAGAATCGTCAGAAACGTTAACTGGATTCAGAGACCTGACGCATCTACAAGAAATGATTAAGAGTATTCAAGAGGCAGTTGAAAAAGCAAAGGGGATCGAAAAAGAACGCGAAATACTCATACAGAAAATCGGAAGTCATAATTCACAGATTTCAGCAATAACGAATGTCTGCAACACACTTAACACGTTGCTTGAAAATGGGGACGGACATTGTCCAACATGTCAACAGAAAGTTGAACGCGAAGTTGTAGAAAAAATAATACATGAGAAAAATACCGAAAAAACACATCTCACCGAAGAATTGGAAACGTTTGAGAAAACACTATCTGAGCAAACAGACGAATTAGAGAGTCGTAGAGAACTTGAGCAACGACTTCAGCTGCTAAAAACACGTGCAACCCGGTTAGAACAGATCGCACAGGAAAGCGATAAGTATGAAATTGAAATAACTAAACTTACAACACAATTGAACAATAAAGGTGTGTTAACACACGCTGAAGAAACGCATGCTGATGAATCTATAGCGCAATTAGATAAAACTCAATTGAAGAAGCAGATAGACATGGAAAGAAATAAACTTGAAAAACTGAGACGTGATGAAGCCGTTCAATTGGATAGACTTGAGCGACTTCAAAAGGTCAATCTTGAAGCTGAGCACGTTGAAAGTACAACGCTTAGTTTAGAACTCGCATGTGCGGGTGTGGAGAAAACTATAGATACACTGCAACGACAGATACTCAAACCTGCTGAAAAAGAACTACATCATTGGCTTGCAGAGATGAAACTTTTTCAGAAGGGACGTATAGATTTACAACGTCAACATCTTCTGCCATCAATACAGATAGAGGGTGAAGATAGAAGTTTGATGCTACTCAGCGGTAGTGAAAAGATGTTCCTATATCTCTGTTTCAAGGTTGCTCTGTCAAAGGTCTTAGGAAACATGGGATTCTTTGTGTTAGATGATCCAACACTTCATCTGGATGGAGAACGGAAAGCAATGATGGTAGATTTCATTCGTCAACTTGCAGAAGAACATCAGGTTATTATCACAAGCTACGATGAAGATGTCCGATCAAGTTTAGAAGGGGCAAATGTAATTGAGATGAGACGGGAAGAATAATGGTGAAATTATGAGACGTTTTGGAACCCAAGGTCGGGTTTATCCAGACAAACATTATGTCGTTCGCCGGCATGAAGAGATCTCTGATTTCTTAAAACGTGTAGAGGAAGGACGGTATATCGTTCTTTTCGCACCTCGTCAGACAGGAAAAACGACCTTTTTCAGATCAGCACTTGAAACCCTTAGCGCAGACTCACAAGCCTATCTTCCAATTCAACTCAATTTTGAGGCATATAAGAATCTGACTCGTTCTGAATTCTATGAAGCATTCTGTAATAGAGTTGTTAGGGTGATTCGGCAAGTTTACCAGAATCGGAATATAGTACTTTCTCAATCACTTTCTACCTTTCTTGACACCGCGAAAATCACAAACCATATCTCAATGATGGATTTCTTTGAAGATCTATCAAGTATCCTCACGGATGCGTTTGGTAACCAAAAGGTTGTCATTATAATTGACGAGTTTGATGGAATTCCCGAAGTTGTTCTAAGTGATTTTCTGCATTCACTTCGCGATATATACCTATCAGATCAGAAACGTTGTCCACATAGTGTTGGTATAGTTGGGGTCAAAAGCATATCGCAACTTAACTATGACAGGTCTATCTCTCCCTTTAATGTTCAGTATGAATTCTTCCTGCACAACTTCAGTCATCAACAAGTAAATGAACTGATGGCTCAGCACACAGATGAAACAGGACAATCTTTCTCACCAGATGCAATTAAAGCAATTCATAAACAGACTGCTGGTCAACCATTTCTTGTAAACCGATTAGGACAGATACTCACCGAAGAATTAGAGATTCCTAAGACTGATACAATTGCGATGTCGCATTTTTCTATGGCACTTTCAATATTGCTTGAAGAGGATAATGTTAATATTCGCCACATACTTACAAATATACGAAGAGACCCTCGCTTTGAAAACATACTCATGAATATCGTATCTTATGAGAGAGGGGTCCAGTTCAATGAACGTAACGAAATAATTGAACAACTTTCTACCTTTGGGGTGATTGCCAAAGGGACAGACGGCATGTGTAAAATTGCGAATCCAATATATAAACATTGCATTTTTCGGTCATTTCTACCTTTGATAAATGGAGTAGAATCGCACTATTTTGATGATGATGAATCCACATCAGATTTTTCAGATTACATCACACACGATGGAAAGATAGAAATGGAACTACTGCTGAATAATTTCAAGGATTTCATTGCACGCGCAGGTTATAAAATCTTGAATATCCCCGACACACCACGGGAGTTTGTTGGACAGTATCTTCTCTATGCATATCTCTACCAATTTGTGCAAATGGTCGACGCAGCAATGTATCTTGAAGTCCAAACAGGTCGTGGAAGAATGGACCTATTAATACTCCATAATTCCCAGAAATACGTCGTTGAAACAAAGATTTGGGAAAACCAAAGTTGCTATCAGGCTGGAAAACGACAGCTCGCAACATATCTCAAATTAGAAAACGCTGTAGAGGGATACTATGTTGTTTTCGATCATCGCAAAGAAACTAAACTTTTGGTAGAGACAGAGACAATAGATGGGTTCCGGATCCGAAGTTACGTTATACCAGTTCTTCAAAAGCAACCCTCATCTGTGTAAGAAAGTTAGCGGTTCTTTAGCACGAGATCAACTGCTGAAATCGTTCTACAATCTTATCCAAAGGAACATCTTCTTGTTCTCTACTTGACATATCACGAATAGCAGCATTGCCAGCTGCCAACTCATCTGAACCGAGTATGACAGCATAAGGAATACCTTTCGTATCAGCATATTTCATCTGTGTGCTGAGTTTCCCAGGACGATGATATACCTCTGTACGAATTCCGCCTTGACGTAAACGCGTCGCTAATTTTAACGACTCAGGCATTAACGCATCATCAAACACGGTCATCAAAACCTGAGTCACCGTCTTACCCACAGTTGATGGATACATATCATACGCATTCATCAGATCAATAATCCTTTCAATACCGAAACTTGTACCTGTGGCTGGGAATCCCTGTTTACTAAAACTACCGATGAGTTCATCATATCTACCACCACCTGTAATACTGCCGATACTCGGATCCTGCACTGTTTCATAAATCGGACCTGTATAATATTCCAAACCACGCACCATTGAAACATTTATCTGATAGGATGCCGCCGGTATACCGAGTGTATCCATAAAACTGATTAAATCTCTTAGTTCTGAGATACCTTCATGTGCAATCTCATATTCTCCAAGTTGGTCCTCCAATTCGCTGAGAACTGAATCAGAATCCCCTTCAATCTGTAACAGTGTCAATAACTTATTTATGACATCTTCAGGAATTTCATTTTCTCGTAATTCTGTCGTAACCCCACCAAGACCAATTTTATCTAATTTATCTATGGAGCGATACAGACCACCGAGTTGTGCTGATGGTACACCAGAAAATAGTCCTATACCCGTAATAACTTTTCTATCGTTCAGGTGAATCTGAAAGTCTTTGAAACCGAGACGAGACAAAACTTCATAAATGAGGTTAACATTCTCTGCATCCGCTAACATACTGTCACTTCCAACAGTATCCGCATCACACTGATAGAATTGACGGTAACGACCCTTTTGTGGACGTTCTGCACGCCATACGGGATCAATTTGGTAACGTTTAAAGGGTTTCGGTAGCTGTGGATACATCGCTACCACACGACAAAGCGGTACAGATAGATCGTATCGTAATGAAATGTCCTCTTTACCACCTGTATGACCTGCTTGATATATCATTTTTTCAGCATCCGGTCCGTATTTACCCGTAAGGACTTCCGATAACTCCATCGCGGGGGTCTGTAACGGTTCAAAACCAAATTCTTCAAAGACATTACGGATGACATCAATCACAAACTGTCTACGAATCATCTGTTCAGGTAGAATATCACGCATGCCGCGTGGGACGCGGGGTTTAATATACTGTGCCATAGTTCTGCTCCTTATATGTGTCCGGGAAGTGCTTGACTTCTCCGTCTACGTAGTCCTCTTTCTAAGGTCTGTTTCAGTTCTTCAATTTTCTCACGTTTCCAAGGTTCCTTTAATGACTTGGGATTGGCAATTAAAGTGGATTCTGACTCCCTTAATACCTCAACAATCTTCAGGTGGTTAGCTTTAAGCGTTCGCGCTGAACTGCAATTGTCTATGATTGCGTCTGCTTCCTCAGGAGGTTTACCTTCTGTCGCACCGAACGACAACATCAACGTAATCGGGGACTGGTATGTACCGAGTGTATTCAGTCTTTTCCAAGGCGTTAAAATGGCAGGGGCAATTCGGTTCTCTGTTTTCTCAAGGATATATTTCTCAGCGATGTTTAGATATTCTGTTGATATACGGATGTTCCTATCAGCAAGATTTACCAAATCTATAAAGGAACTAATGTCCGATCGTTCTTCTCGAACAGCGAGAACAATACTGACAAATCCGTAATCCAGCGGTAAAATTTCCTCAACATCTGCATCAGTTTCCTCAACCCAATCTTGACCCGTAATACCCAAATCATAGAAATCATCTTTCCCAACATAAACAGGAATCTCTTGTGGTCTTGAAATCTTAATCTGAAAAGCGTCTTCGTTTGTAAAGTGTGCACGGTATGACCTGTCTGTAGACTTATATCCATTTATATCATATCCTGCACGTTGGAACGTTTCAAGTGTTTCAGATTGTATTGTGCCTTTTGGCAGAAGTAAATTTAACATTTTTTCTGTTTGCATCAGTCCTTCCTCTTGTAAGACAGTAGTAACATAACTCTCATCCATTTTAAAGATCGTTTTCGGTAACTTCTTCAATCTTATCAGTTTTCAAGTCAATTCTACACATCGGTTTGTTTTCGGTTATACGCAGGAGATAGGTGTAGTTCCTATTAAGCGCGTATTCATACTGTCCCTGCATAGTGCGATTCATCAGATCTACCTCTACTGTTTTTCCAGATTGTCTTAACCTGTCAGCGAGTTTCTGTGTTTCGGATTGAAGTTCAGGACAATCAGTCGCTATAAAGTAGTCCTTATTGATCTGCATCACCTCTTCCTGTGTTTCGCAAAAGACTTGCATAAGCGCGTCAAATTGGAATGCAAACCCTGCACCTGGAAGCGGTGGTCCACCGAAACTCTCAATAAGGTGATCATATCTACCGCCACCACAGATTGTCAAATTCTTTTCCTGATGTTCAATCTGAAAGACTGTACCAGTATAGAAATCAAAACCTCGTGTAATTCCAAGATTTAACGCATAGTCAGTTATCCCACTGTTTTCCAGACAATCACAGAGATCCATCAGCTCTTGACGAAGATGTTCTCCGGTTCCGCCAAGGTGTGTATCCCATGCAGCTATAACGGTATTCTTATCTCCGCTAATCTTTGATATGTCAATACAACGTTGAGAAATTTTTTCAGAGAGACTGAGATTTCTTTTCCAACTTGACATATAGGTTTCCTCAGCAACCCTTGGTAGCTTATCTATCCATTCAGACTTAGTACTCTCTGTCAATTCTTGAATATCCTCTGCATCAATCTTATGTTCACCCTGATAATCAACACCTTGCGTCCGTCTCAACATATTGAGTTCAGTGCGTAATGTTTCTACATCAAGATTCTTGGCATCCATCCGCAGCCGAGAGAGATGGTCAATGTCAAATATCACTTCACTTTGGTCTTTTGTGTCCAAAGGTAGTTGTCTGAAAATCTCACGGAAAACACCTGTATGACCTATTTTCAATTTAGTATTGGATATATTCAATTTCTCAAGAACTCTTACCGGTAGCGTGATAATTTCAGCGTCTGCATAGACAGCAGTCGGTCCTATAAGTTCAATGCCAGCTTGACGAAATTCATATCTTACATCTACACTATCAGTTCTCGGTTCCTTTCGCAAACATTGTCCAATGTAATAGAGTTTATAGGGAAAAGGTAAATGTCCTAAGTCACCATTAGCAATAATTCTACAAACAGGTGCAGTGAGTTCAGGTCTAAGTGCATAATCTACTCTATCGGGTCCTACAAACGTGAACATCTTATGCCGAATCTCTTCACCAGCTTGTGCAGATAGCAGTGCGAATGACTCAAACAGAGGCGTCTGAATCTGTGTATAACCGAAGCTTTCGAAGGTCTCACGAACAATTCTTTCAACATAATTCCTTTGGACCATCTGTTCAGGTAGAAAATCGTCTGTACCTGTAGGTTTCGTAAACAACTCCATTTTACTTCTCCTATTAGTTATATTAAAAACAAAAAACCCAGCAAACATGTTGCCCTTAAACCCATCGTGCCGAATCCACAGCACGAAAGTGAGCGGTTAGTTTACCAGGATGGTAGCAAGCCAAGATTTTAGCGAGTCTTGCTTCATGTCCATTGTGATGTATGGAAGAATCACCTCATCATTCTAATCCGCCCTCTTAGGTATGGACAGAATGATGATGAATAAATAATTTAAGCGATAACATCAGTCGATTACAACATTAAACATAATAGTATTTTACCAAAGATTATACTGCGTTTATGCACGAAAGTCAAATTTATTTGACAGTGATTTTATTTCACTGTCTGCCTCACTACAACATTTTAACACATTTCCAAATGATTGGAAGCCTATCAATTCTTTAAATTCCCCCACTGTTCACTTTTTTTTCTGTCGGATCCACGGATAAAGTACCTTCTATCCAGTCTGGATATCCCTCTACCTCTGGACCCTTGGTCAAACGGGTGAGACGTTGACTAATAACCAATCTTCGTCTCTGTCTTCGCACTTATACGCTCGCCTACTATAATCGGGATTGTTCAAATATGGAATCCTCTCCTACATCTATACTAACAGGTGCTAAGAACTCACGGATAGCATCCGTATCCACAGT
The DNA here is from genome assembly GCA_965205065.1 of Candidatus Poribacteria bacterium. Lineage (GTDB taxonomy): Bacteria > Poribacteria > WGA-4E > WGA-4E > WGA-3G > MSPOR6. Next base: position 4,052,734 of record CBDBFT010000001.1, read on the forward strand.
AACTCCCAATCCTGGCAATTCCGTCACCCGTACAAATCCATCATCGTCAATTGGATAAGGGTTCGAAACAAGACATTGTGATAATTTCGAACCCGCCGCGGGATACTCTAATAGCTCAAAAGCTGGGTTTGTCACAAAGACGTGGAGTGCAGCAGACAGACTTAGATGACTCTTGAATGTATGGTTCACATACTGGATACGGTGTTTTTCCGCAAGTTCTCTCACTTGAAATGATGGCATGATACCACCAATTCTCCCTGTGTCAATCTGTATGTATTGGATCCCACCATTAACGATCAAGTCTTCTGCCATACGATATGTACTGCAACCTTCACCCGCTGCAATGGGTATACCTGGACGGTTTGAAGTCAGTTTATAATATTCTCTAATTGCATCGGGTTCCAGGGGTTCTTCCAACCAAACAAGAGAATAATCTAAAAATGCTGCGGCACGTTGATAAGCTAATTCGAATGACGTGCTGTATGCTACTCCCGCATCGACCATAAGCTGCGCATCTTCACCCATACCTTCACGCGCTGCTTTTACCAGTGCAATATCGTAATCCTCATCGAATTTTCCAATCGGACCCCACCCAAATTTTGCAGCACGATAACCTTGCTTTCTCAAGCCTGTTGCTATGCTATACGTGTCTTCCGGGGTCTCACCAAAGAGTACGGAAGCGTAGGGTAATTTTGGATGGGGTATATCTGAGGTGTGTGTCATATCCGAAAGGATACTGTAAACAGGTTGCTCTAAATGTTTACCAAGTATGTCCCATAGCGCAATTTCTGCACCGCTGTATGCATGTTGTATCTGTTGAATATCCAACGCATTTCGTAGTACTTTATCACGCAATCTGATAACATCATCTGGACCATCAAGTGTCTCACCAATCAGTGATGTGTTGATGTTGATGATATTGCCGTGCGACATAGGACAACAGTAAACGGCTATACTGACCAACGGCGAGGCATCACATTCACCCCATCCTTCAATACCAGAATCGGTACGAATTCTGATCAAAAGTGTATCTTGTGTCCCATCTGCAGCAGTGGTTATGTTCGGCATTCTTAGATAGAACGGATCAACAGATATTATCTTCATCACAATGCTCAGTGTTATAATTTAGTCAGCTGCCTCTGTATCTTCAGATTCAGACTGTTCTGCAGATTGTTCACGTTCTTTAACTGATACTGTGATTGCACGCATGACAGTTATAGCGAACCAGCCTACTAATCCTACTGCAGCACCTGCACAAACTGCGATCGCTGCACCTCTCGGAGAAGTGAACTCATCTAAAGTCTCTTGATCAACGGAACATCTAAGATTGTCGATGTTCTTTATCGCAACACTACGCGAGTCACCATGTTCCACATATTCCACAGAGGGCGGCTCCTCTGTCTCAAGAGAAACATTAGCATTCAATTGACCTGTATCTACATCAACACTACGTTCTCCAGATTCACCAAGCCAACTCGCTTTAATGCCTTTAACACCATCCTCATCTTGAATAGGTTCTACGCGAGTGCTTGAAAGTGCCCGCGCAAGGAAATTGAGCGTGATATCCTTTGATTTTGATAACGCAATGCGAAGCTTATTACTATCCATGTCTAACCTCCTGAAAATAACTTAACGACTATATTACATATCCAAAAACACACTTCATAAATACACTATGTTTCACTAAATGTTATTACTACACGATTACTTTTGACAAAAACTACTTAATTCATTAGAATGTATGATAACGTAAAATTTATATTATATCACTATATTAAACGATGATATACTACTTATGTTAACACAGCTTCAAATAAACGCACTACATCGAACCCTGGTGATGCTCTTGTGGATCAACACGAAAATGTAAAAGGAATCTTCGTTACTGGTACTGATACAGAGATTGGAAAAACAGCTATTGCTGGTGGACTCGCTGCTATACTAAAACAAGCAGGTATAAACGTCGGTGTAATGAAACCGATCAGTACAGGTGACATGGCTGATGCCAATTATCTAAAACACGCTGCACAGGTGGACGATCCATTGCATCTGATTAACCCCATAAGTCTACGTTATCCATTGGCACCGTCAGTATCTGCGAATATAGAGGGTAAACATGTTGATATTTTGGAAATCGGTAAAGCCTATACTCTATTACAAGAGAAATACGATTATCTTATCGTTGAAGGTGTTGGGGGGATTGCAGTTCCAATTAATGATGACAAACGGGTTGTAGATATTATAAAATATCTGGCACTACCCATCATAATTGTTGCTGATGCAGGATTAGGTACCATAAATCATACGATGTTAACCGTAGAATATGCCGGACAACATGGGATCGCAATATTAGGAATTATCTTGAATATGTTCCAATCAGAGAAAGCAAGTTTACCTGAATTGACGAACCCCAAAGAAATTGAACGTATTACACAGATACCCGTTCTGGGTGTGGTGCCTTTTAATGAACAGATAGACACACCTAATCCAGATGCTGACTATCTGGCTGACTTTTTCAGGAAACACATACAGTTGGATAATCTTGACTTAGGAAATATACTTTAGTGGAAAGTCCAGACTAAACTTGTGGGTATATGTAATAGTCGGCTTGTGGAGTTCCCTCCTACCATAAGCAGTCCATTGGTAGGAGCGATCTCCGAATCGCGACCTTTACCCGAACGATTAGAATGGACTATCTATTAGGTTTGACTGATAAATACTATGAAAAATGCAATCATCTTAGCGGCAGGAGAAGGACGCAAAGTTTGGCCCTATGGAGAATTTCGACAGAAATGTACAATTCCTGTCGCAAATAAACCGATAGTTAGACGTTTAGTAGAAAACCTCATTGAAGTCGGGTGTACAAGAATCATTGTCGTTGTTGGACACTATGCACAACAGGTCCGTGGTGCAGTTGCAGATTTTCCCAATGTTGAATTCGTCACCCAACACCCTCTTGAAGGAACAGCTGATGCAGTCCTCACTGCATCAGAAAAATTAAATGATGAAGATTTTCTTGTAATTTACGGAGATATTGTAACCTCATCCCAAAACTTTCGTAACATCATAAAGGCGTTTAATATCCAAAATGCACATGTCGCAGCATTAATTCAACCGTTAGGTGATGAGGATGCATCCAATTGGATCTGTGTAAAAACCAGAGAAGATTGTGTGACTATGATTGAAGGACACCCGCGTGGTGGTTCGCATCGTCTGTGTGGGATATACGCTTTTAGTGCTGATTCAATACGGTATCTCTTTAGAAATACAGGTATTGTAACACAAGTGCCAGTGGGAGGCATGCCGCCACCAGAATCTGAAGTTGCCCAATCCCTGCAACTGATGATTGATGATAATATAGATGTGTTGGCTGTTGAAACTGTTGACTTTTTGGTTGATGTTGATAAACCCTGGCACGTGTTAGAAGCAAATAGTAGGTTAGTAGATTATCTCTCACGGCAGATTGATGAAGATCAGATCGCTGATGGTGCTGAAGTTTCTGATGCTGCCGATATAAACGGTAAACTGATTTTAGGTGAAAACACTGAAATAGGTCCACGTGTCACCGTAAATGGCACACTAATTGCCGGCGCAAATAACAGAATAACCAACGGCGCAATTCTGAAAGGAAACACTTTCATCGGTGATCAGTGTCGTATAAGTGACTATTGTGAAATTCAGAACACCACAATCGGTAATAGATGTATCGTCGGACACGGGGCAGAAATGTCCGGTGTCCTGTTCGATAAAGTTTATCTTTATCACTATTGTGAAATGGCTGGGGTCTTTGGCTCAGCTACAGATATTGGAGCTGCAACTGTATGCGGTACACTCAGGTTTGATGGCCGTGATACACACATTCAGGTAAATGGACGATACGAAGTGCCTGCTTATGGGGCAAACGCTACATACATGGGAGATTATTGCCGAACAGGTGTCAACGCAATAATTATGCCGGGTAGGCGTATCGGATCATATAGTATCGTCGGACCCGGTGTCGTTCTTTACGAAGACGTCCCAAGCAAAACCATCATTACAGTAAAACAAGAACTTATAAAAAGACCTTGGGGTCCTGAAAAGTATGGGTGGTGATAACAAGAAGTCATAACAGATACGTGTTCAGTTTAGTTAATCTTCAAGTAACTCCTTCAGTAATGAGGTGAGTTCTTCGTTACCTTCTGCAAGTTCAAAAGCACGTTTCTTTTTCTTAACTAACGAATCTGTATCATGTGTATCTGAACCAGGTTCCCAAAGAACTTCAAGATCCTTGGGATTTAATCGGTCATAAGTAACCTTCACAAGAGAGTACGGATAGTTATCTGGAATCAGGACAATCCAATCAATTGTCTCACCCCGTTCTGAATACTTCCTATCAACAGTTAGATTGGAATCCTGATAGGGCACATTTTTCTTAACCCACTGTTTCCGATCAAACACATCAACTTCAAAAGTGCCTACCTCAAGCCAATTTCGTCCTGCTCCATTAGGTTTCGTCGTAACTTCAATGCGTTTCATATCTGTATATCCCGGTTGAGGACCCGTTGTAGTCCAGTTGTTAAAATTTGGAACATTAGCGTCAACTTTCAGTCCTGTTTGCAATGTATATGATAATCTTATCATATAACAGCGGATTTTTCAAGGAAATGCATAACCTAAACTGATAAATTTGACATCTATTTCAAAATGTGTTACACTGAAAAACAGAAAAGAAGATACTGAACTTAACATATTCAGGCATTTATAAATTAAATTGCAATAGATTATACCATTTCTATTAATTAGCCTTTCATTACCAGTTGTTTAGAAATGAAGCGGGGAACGGCACAATCTAACAGAATGTGCTACAATAAAGCAACATTTTCAATTAGAAATGGTATTACATAGAGATTGTAGGATGTTTAATGATGCAAGTTGATATGCGATATGGTCATAGCACAGTTGCAATAGATATTCCAGATAAGAACTTGGTAAGTGTTCTTGATACATCAGAAACTGTGCCATTAGCCAATCCAGAGAAAGTAATTTGCGATGCCATATCAAAACCAATTGAATCAGATGCATTAGCAGATATTGCCGCAGGTCGTGAAACAGCATGTATAGTTATCTCTGATATAACCCGTCCTGTTCCTAATAAAGTGATTCTTCCTCCAATTTTGGAGACGCTTGAACAGTCTGGCATTTCACGAGAAAAAATAACGATTCTCATAGCAACAGGAATTCATCGTCCAAATGAAGGTAAAGAACTTGAGGAAATGGTGGGTCATTTGATAATGAATACTTATCGTATCGTCAATCATTTCTCTCAAAAACCGGAAACGCATACATTTCTTGGGGAGACACATAAGGGAACACCCGTATACATTGATAAGACATACCTCAACGCGGACCTTAAAATAGTTACAGGTCTGATTGAACCTCATTTAATGGCTGGATATTCTGGGGGTAGAAAAGCAATCTGTCCAGGACTGGCATCAATAGAAACCATGAAGGTGATGCACGGACCGGAATTGATGGAACACCCAAAATCCGCTGTAGGTATAATGGATGGAAATCCGTTCCACAACGAAGCAACCGAAATTGCAAAAATGGCAGGTGTAGATTTCAATTTAAACGTCTCCATTGACAAGAATCGGCAAATAACAGGTGTCTTTGCTGGAGATCTCGTTGAGTCGCACACAGTCGGTACAAAATTTGTTGAACAAAACGCTAAAGCTACAATTCCGCAACCTGTAGACGCAGTCGTTGTCTCAAGTGCGGGGTATCCATTAGATGCGACATTCTATCAAGCCATAAAAGGCTTACTGACAGCTTTTGAAATAGTAAAACAGGGTGGTACTATTCTGCTTCTCGCAGCGTGCAGTGAAGGCATTGGCAGCAAACCCTTTACAGATCTATTACTGAAGACCGATGACCTAACCGCTTTCGTTAAGGGGTTATACAATCCAGCGAATTTCGTTATTGATCAATGGCAGTTGGAGGAATTAGCAAAGGTCGCGCGTAAAGCTGATATTATGTTCTATACTGACGGTATACCGTATCACCAACTTGCCAAACTTTTCGTTCACCCATTACAGAAACCACAAGATGGAATTGAGGAAATACGCAAACACTATGGAGACGAGGCAACTATCGCAGCAATACCAGAAGGACCTTATGTTCTTGCAAAGATAGAAAATAACATACTGTAAACATCATTAATAACTTAATCTTCATAAGAATAGTTGGAACTAAGAGTCGTAATTAATGGATAACGCAATCGTAAAACTTAGAGGATATAAGGATGGTTTGCATCTAATTATCAATCCGAAAGTCACACTCAATGAAGTGGAAACAGCAATTCATGAGTTATTAAGTGAGATGAATCAGTCTTTATCTGGAACATCAATACAGATTGATATGATGACAACACCCTTAACATCTGATGACCTAAAAAAACTTGAAACACATCTAACAAAATCGTATGATCTTGTTGTGAAAGGTGTTAACGTTTTGGATGAAAAGGATGAATCTCCAATTCTTGCTGCCCCAACAACACACAGTATATCTCAAGAAATATCTTTAGATACACCAATGCATATTGAGGATGCTCAAGTTGTCCGTCAAACGATCCGATCAGGACAAACAACTTCGTATCTGACGGGGAGTGTTATCTTATATGGAGATGTCAATCCTGGTGGCGAAGTAATTGCCTCTGGCGATATAGTCGTCCTCGGTGCTTTACGGGGAAATGCACACGCGGGCGCAAATGGGAGACTTTCATCTGTCATTATTGCGATGGATTTGGTGCCTTTACAACTTCAAATCGGCACCTATGTAAATAGACCTCCAATTGGTCAGAAACCGAGAGGTTACCCAGAGATCGCACGCGTCGGTGCCGAAGACATTATCATCGTAGAGGAATTCATCAAATTTTAGAGGGTTTTCGGTAAAATAATGAGACAGAGTTCCCTCGTACCGCTCTTGCCTCATTGCCTATTCAGTATTTAAGTAGTATAACAACTGTCTAAAAAAGTGTCAAGCAAATTACAATATTTTTCTTGACACATATAAAAAAGCAGACTATGCTAAAAGTAAACCTATACACCCATCAGGAGGAAACTCACATGAATTGCCCAAGATGTCAACACCCACACTTCGTCAAAAATGGACGCGTCAACGATAAACAAAGGTATAAATGTAAAGATTGCAACTATCAGTGGACAGAAAACCACACATACCGGGGAAGACCCCTTGCTGAGAAAGCACTTGCAGTTTTTCTCTATTGCCATGGACTTTCTATGAACGCCATCGCAAAAATGCTTCAAGCCTCCCCTTCCACTATCCTTGAATGGATAAGAAAATTCGGTGCTGAACATGCGAAACCCCCTGAACCCCAGGAAACCGATACTGTCGTGCTTGAACTTGATGAGATGTGGCACTATTTGAAAAAAAAAAGCAGAAACTCTGGATATGGAAAGCTTTGTGTCGTGATACTGGAGAACTTATTGCCTGGGAGTGTGGTGATCGGGATAAAGCGACATTGAAGAAACTAATGACTCGTTTGGAAAAATGGGATGTGAAGGTTTATTATACGGATAACTATCAGGTTTATGAATCGGTTCTGCCCAAAGATAAGTTAGTTCAGGACAAAGCAGAAACGCACGGTATTGAACGCAACAATTGTTTGATGCGGCATTGGTTTGGGCGTTTTAAGCGCAAGTCTATTATCGTTTCGAAGAGTGTGGAAATGGTAAATCTAACGATCGCCTTATTTGCGAGATTTCGCATCAATGGGTACGTTTATGACATCTTAAAAATCGGGAAAACCGAACTTGGTATCATTATTTAAGAGAAAACCCTCAAATTTTAAGACAAGGAAGGCTCAAATATGGGTAAGGTAATCGTAATAACTTCCGGAAAAGGAGGAGTCGGTAAAACTACCTCAACTGCAAACCTTGGTACAGCATTAGCTATGATCGAAAAAACAGTGGTGATCGTTGATGCAGATGTTGGGTTACGTAACCTTGATGTCGTGATGGGGTTAGAAAGTCGAGTCGTTTATACATCTATGGATGTCATAGAAAAACGGTGTGAACTTTCTAAAGCACTTGTAAAAGACAGACGGGTTGACGACCTAATGTTACTTGCCGCATCGCAAAGAAACAGAAAAGACGATATCAGACCGGAACAGATGCAGGATATTTGTGAGAAACTAAAAGAGGAATATGATTTCGTGCTTATTGACTCACCTGCTGGTATAGAACAAGGGTTTCACAACGCTGCCGCTGGAGCAGATGAAGCGATAATTGTTACTACACCAGACATCTCTGCAATCCGAGATGCTGACAGAATCATCGGACTGCTGCAAAATGAGGGAATTGAACCGATAAATCTGGTGATAAATCGGTTGTGCCCCACACTTGTACGAAGAAACAATATGATGAGCAAGAATGAAGTCTTAGATATACTCAACATTGATCTACTTGGCGTAATTCCTGAAGATACTGGTGTCATCGCCTCAACAAATAAAGGCATACCCCTCGTACACAATGATAAATCGTCTGGTGCTGAAGCATACATGCGAATTGCACGCAGAATGACAGGTCAAAGAATTCCGATCCCTGACATGAGAGAAGACAGCTTTTTTAACCAAATTTCAAACTGGTTTTCAAGAAATAAATAAGAGGAGAATATGGATTTTAGAAACTTATTCACACGCAAATCAAAATCAAGCTCTATTGCTACGCAGCGTCTACAACTGATTCTAACTCAGGACCGCTTTGAAGTAGGTGAAGATTCAATGAAAGAACTTCAACTGGAATTGACTGAAGTGCTATCAAAGTACTTTGAATTTACTATGAACTCAGTCCGCATGTCAATAAAACGAGAAGGCAACTCTTATATATTGATGGCAGATTTTCCTTACAGTAAGACCAATAGAATTCGTTAATAGTCCTCTAATCTTTTTGAATACTTCAGGTCTTACGCATTCTGTTGTTGACTTTCTGCTCTGACGTTAGAAAAAAAGAACCTAATCTTGAACCTACACATGAAGATCAGAGAATCTCCGCAGCAGGATAACGCTTATTCCCTGGTGAAATATCAGAAGGGTCGTTTAGCACAGCAGTGTCTGGTGGCGGCATAATCTGATTCTCATCAACAGGATCATCCGTATCCGATCTCCACTGTTCTAACCGTTCACGCATCTCATCCAAAACATCAGCATAGTCAGGGTTTTCCGATAGGTTATGTGCTTCTAATGGATCAAACACGAGATCGTATAACCGTTCAGATTCTACTGGTTGATCTCTCCAATCGTTGTCCAACATAAAGGTCTTACTGATGCTATCGTCACAGTTGGGAAGTGCCCACTGTTTTGCATTGTCATAACGGCGGATGTATTTCCACCGCTTGGTTCGGATAGCGCGTTGCGGTTCATAACAGCAATGATAGTTGACTTCAGCAAATATTGCATCCCGGATTTCATCTGTTTCACCACGAACAAGTGGAAGTATTGAATTGCCTTGTAACCACTCAGGTAATTCAATCTGAGCCAATTCACAGATAGTCGGAAATAGGTCAATTTGACTGACTAATCCATCAACGACTTTCCCACCATCAAATCCATTAGGTCCTCGGACAATGAGCATCACACCGATACCGTGGTCTGTTACGTGGCATTTCATTCGTGGAAAGGCGAGCCCGTGGTCTGTAGTGCATATTACAAGCGTGTTGTCTGCAAGCCCGTTTTCCTCAAGAGCAGTGAACACTTTTCCCATTTTCATGTCCAGTGTCCGTGCAGAATCGATGTATTCTGCCATGTCCTGTCGGGTTATCGGTGTATCTGGGAATGGTGCGGGTGGTTTCACATAACGTGGATCGGTTTTTGCTTCTCCATCTGGCGGTGGTGCGAACCCTTTCGCACGACGGTGTGTCTCACTAAAACCGATATCTAAGAAGAAGGGTGTATCATGTTCTTCAGCGAGGAAGTTACACGCACGTTCTTCTGCACCTGCTTTTTGGAGTTCATTTGAGAGGATACGTTGGTAACCTGTATCCTTGACATTTCGCACTACGTGTTGGAAACCCGCTAAAACGGTTTGATATCCGGCATCATTCAAGGTGTATGGGATGAGATGTTCGGGGACAGGTAGACTCCATCCACGGTTTGCTAAACCTCCCATGCCGCAGCTGTGTGCGTATTGTCCTGTAAGCAACGCTGCACGGGAGGGTGAACACGTTGGATTGGCACAAAAAGCATTTCTGAAAAGAACTCCCTCTTCTGCTAAACTTTGGATATTAGGGGTCGGTATTGCATGCCCGTAGGGTTGCACGTAACGACCTGTATCATGTGAATGTATATAGATAATATTTGGTTTTTTCATAATATAGAATTTTTGGTTAGCTGGCGTTATCTTAGATTTGATTCTATATTATCAGGTATTACAAGTTTTTTCAAGCATTATGGGTGTGTAAACTTTTTGTCACTGCTGGCGAGGTTTCCTAACCTCGCCAAGTATCAAACCCTTCCCAACACCGCTGTAAAGGTTTCCTAACCACCACATTCAAAACCTTTACCAATAATAGACATTCTGTTAGATTGTGCTTCTTTCAACTCCATTCATCCTTCATTATCCTTCCCCCTACACCATTCATCTTGATCTTGCTGTAGCACATTCATCCTTGATTGTGCTTCTTCCTCCAACCCCATTTATCCTTCATTATCCTTCCCCTACACCATCCATCTTGATCTTGCTGTAGCACATTCATCCTTGTCATCTTCAAATACTTCTACAAATCTTTTCCTCTCTCTGCTAATTTTGTCTTCTGCTTGATGTATCCAGTTACTGCAAATTCATTATGTCTTTCTTTTAACTTAATAGTAAATGCCCTTCTTAAAAATGTTACGAATTTCGTACAATTCGTAACATTGGTAAATTGGCGTTTAGAGCAGTATCTGTATGGTTGCATAAGGGTTAAAATCGGATCTTAAAAAATTTGTTTTCTGCTGACATTGAATGGTATTCTTTTCTGAAGGTTTAACTTTTTGTAATAGTCCCTCTGAAGGTAGCATTGAGTTGATCGCATTTAACTGGGAAATCCTGTAATTTTGTAGTGTGTCTCCTTTCAAAATATTACCATACGGTAAGAAATGTCTTACCGTGGTAAGATTTGGTACATTCGTTGTAGCGTTAGTTACAGTATTGTAACATATTTAAGTACAGATATAAAGTTAAAAAATAAATCGTGGATTACGCGGATGGGGAAAGGAATGGAAGGTTGGAAGTGGGGAAGAGGGAAAGGATGGAAGGTTGGAAGGTTGGAAGGTTGGAAGGATGGAAGGTTGGAAGTGGGGAAGAATGGAAGAGGGAAAGGATGGAAGGTTGGAAGGTTGGAAGGTTGGAAGGTTGGAAGTGGGGAAGGGGGATATTAGATGATTTGATGTTATTCGGAGTCCTCTTGGAGAGATTTTGCTGCAAAAATTGTTAGGCACAATTCATCGTTGTGTAGTTCGTATTCAGGTATCTTTCCACTCAATTGTTCACTTTCGTTCAGGATAATACCGACACCTTCACCTCGTCCCTCTAAAAAGTGTCTCCGATTCACTTGACTTCTTACATCATCATCTAAATTAATTTCCGAAAGTAAACGCGCTAAGAGTTCATTACGGGTGACTTGACTATAAGGCAATTTCTCAATTGTCTTAAGGATTCTTATCTTGTCAGAATCACGGATTTTCGCGGATTACGCGGATTATGTTTTCTGTGTTCTGGGAGTTTCAGATTAGGTTTTGCATCTATGTGTGATTATATGCTTGTTTGTCTGAACCAGGATTTGCAGGATTTATAGGATTTCCAAGATAAGAGACATTTGGTGCTTATCAGAAGGATAGGATAGAAGATGTCTAAACCGGGTGTATAAAGATTCTGTCCCTTGATGTGTAAAGATCTTGTCACTTAAGAAAAAGGATCGCTGAACCCTTGCTCCAGCGGAGCAATATGTCTATAGAAAATGGATTGTCAACCGGCTGCACTCCAGATGAAGATTAAGTTATTAATTGGGTAATACGCGGGCGGGGAAATGAAGATTAAGTTATTAATTGGGTAATACGCGGGCGGGGAAACCCCGCCCCTACGAAACCTCACTCCTACGATGAGGCATATCAGTAGAATTACCTGATTACTTATTTAATCTTCAGGAGAGTGCCTACTACTACTATTAAGAGACGGCACTCGGAGAGTGCCTACTACTATTAAGAGCCTATTTGCTGGTGTCTTTCCGCTCTAACTTGTTGTATGACGAGATGGTTTTGAGTATGGCATGTGCTCTGTCTACGTGTTTTAGTACCTCCTTCGGTTCTTTCTCTAAGAACATAAGGTTTTTGACATGACCAAAGATGATTTCTAACTCTTGTTGAATGTTATCGTCCTGTGTTAAACCGATGTCAGTCATGTTATCATCTATTTTGCCTTTTAAGAACGCATCGCGTGATTCGTTGAATAGTTGTCGATACTTTTCAGGGAATCTTGTGTGAGTGATGTTCAATCGTCGTAATTGGTCTGAGAGTTTTTTACGAATTTGCATGTAGTGATTATCAAGGATCAATTGATATTCAGTGAGTTGTTCCTCATGCATTTTTTCGCGTTCCTTTTTCCACACTTTATCATATTCCAGTTTGAATTTCTCAATATAGTCTGCTTCATCTTTCTCAAATTTGATATGTGAATCGATACCGTACATATTGAAATATCGAGATTTGATTTCATCTATGTTTTTCTTGATATATTCATTTCTGCTGAATTGGTATTCTGATCCAGTAATTTCTTCTTCATAGTTGGGAGGTTGTGGTGGAGACGGTGGTTTTGGCAGATCGTTTTTAAATTCGAGCATAAATGCCTTAACGACCTCGCTGGGTTTCATATATGCTGCGAAGCATTTGATGGTAAATTCCTTGTGATTCTCTTGTAATATCATGATATTCTCCTATTCAAAAAGTCACGAAAACGTGACAAATTTGTCACAGCCGTGACTTTTTGCGAATTGCTTATCCAGTCAATGACTGTAAGGTTTTGTGGTGTGTTTTCTGACAGATTTAATTTTTTTATTTTCAGGAAACGTGACATAATTCTCTCTAAGTTGAAACATGCATAAAAAGTGGGTTGCATATACTCTACGAAGCATTTGATGGTGAATTCCTTGTGATTCTCTTGTAATATCATGATATTCTCCTATTCATAAAAAGTCACGAAAACGTGACAAATTTGTCACGGCTTTGTCACGGCTTTGTCACAGCCGTGACTTTTTGCGAATTGCTTATCCAGTCAATGTCAGTAAGGTTTTGTGGCGTGTTTTTTGTCAGAGTCAAAAATTTAAAAATCCTTTTTGGTACAAAAATCTCTGCATGTTGAAATATGGATGAAGATATTGGCTTTTTTCTGATATTATGATCATTTATGGACACTTTGTAGAATAGCATTGTAACACCTTTTTACATAAACTAAAAGTAAGTATATACATAACTTTATATTTATGATAACATAAATATATAATGTTGTCAAGTTAATATTGAATAAAATTGAATTATTTTCATTTTTTGATTAAGATTTAATTATATGCGGAATATAGTTATCTGTAGATTGTGAATAATAGTATTGTCAACATCCATTTATATAATGATATCGCAAGAACATATATAACATATATTTATGGTAACATATATAAAAACATTTGTCAAGTTAAATATGAAAAAAATGATATATTTTGTGATTTTTTGTTTTGAATTTAATAATTCGCGCAATTGGAGGGTCAATTTCCGTGTCCATCTATGTAACTGGCGCGTAATCCGCGATTCAGACAAATAGAGTGACAAAAAGTTTACACACCCTGTTAGACCTGATAGACCGAAGACCACGTAGGAAGACAACTGATCTAACGCCTTGGCGCGATGTAATACGTCCAAACAATGATGTCATTGAAGGCACCTTTCGCAAATCTGAATTCGCAGCGGATCTCCAAGAGGTTTATGACGGAAATGCAAAAACCGAGGAATACGGGGAAGCTGAGATCTTCTTTAATCAGACATACATTACACCCGGACTCCGCGACTTGTTAATCAACACGTTAAAGCGGCTTGCAGGTAAAGGTGGGGATCCTGTCATCCAACTCAAAACCGGGTTCGGTGGTGGAAAAACACATAGTCTTATTGCTCTGTATCACTTAATTTCCGGGGCAAATATTCTGAGAGAATTGCCAACAGATGGTGAATATGCCCGTCTTCGTCAAGAAATCGACGAAATTATATCGGAAGCAGAATGGGATCCTAATATTCCGATAAACGTCAATGTTTCTGTTCTTGTTGGCACCTATCTCTCCACAACCGACTCGGATAAAACCAAACAAGGAGATCCGCTCCACACACTCTGGGGGAGAATGGCAGAACAACTTGGTGGACAAGACGCTTACGATTTTATACGTGACGCCGCACTCGAAGGTATTTCTCCAGGCGGAAATCAGTTGGACGATCTTTTTGAATACGTTGGTCCCTCTGTTATCCTAATAGATGAACTTGTGGCTTACGTGCGAAATGTAGATACTGATGTACAAGCACGTCTCTATACATTCATTCAAACCCTCACACAATCTATAAGAAGATCTAAGAATGTTGTGCTTGTAGCAACTTTACCAGAAGGTAAAACACAAGCTGGTGGACAAGTAGGAGTAACTGTTCTTGATGAACTTGAGGAAATCCTTAATGCATTTAAGGTAGTACGTGGACGAATAATCGGACTTGTTCAGAGGTGTGGAGATTTTTTTGCACTTAAGAAAAAGTAAGAAAAAGGAGGGTTTTCTCTTAATTTAGATGCTGAACTCAAAACATATTATGAGACTGAATCTGGCTAATCGTTGTATTTTATTATCGTAATAGGGTCTAGTATTTCAGACAATAACCGGCACTTTATTTTTACTTGTATATTGTTGCCACCATGATTTAAATCATCCTTCTTGTGTTTATCGCGTTTACCGTTACCACCCTTTCTTTGAATTGTAAAACACGAATGTAGAGAAATAACACCTTTGGGGGTAATTTCAACATTTATCGTATTTTTTATAAAATCAAGTAGTTCCTCCATTTTATAGACCCAAATAATCTGGTCGTCATATTTTATTAGTACAAAAAGTTTGGGAGAATTCTCACCCAGTAAACTATTTTTTAGAATATCAAAGGCTTTGTGATGGTTTAGTTCATGAAGAATGAAATCAGTGTCCTCACGACTAATCCAGTTTGTTCTTGAGTTTTTTGCTTTCCTTATCGTTGACTTTTCTAAAACTTGTTTAAAATTATCCGAGAAATCGAAACGGTCTACAAAGGCTTCAATTTTCATGCGCGTAACTTGATTAAACCCTGACCCTTTAAACGACTTAATACTTGCTTTAAAATTGTGTCCTCCTGTTGTGCGAATAAACACATCAGATTTTTTTCCATACTGCCCTTCCCGTATCACAAACTCTATTGCTTGGTTTATCGGAACATATTCTGAAAACGCCTCAGCAATTTTTTTCATATTTTGCGGGTCTTTGGCTATCTCGCGACTAAATAAGTCTTCATAATATGTCCCTTGATATGCATTTTGATTTGTCATTCGCTCCCCTATTAATAATTAAAAGCAATCATTTCCTTGCTTTTATTTTGCGTAAAATACTGCAATGACCTCATTAGTGTAATTGATCGAACTGTGTAGGAATCTGGAAGATCAAATATGTCTGGATGATTTTGTTCGGATAAGACGACTTTATTTTTTAATTCAATAGTTCTTAAAAACTGATTGAACTCTCCTAAATCAAGAACGCCATTATAATGCCCATTGGTATTATTGAAATAGGGGGGGTCAAGATATAAAAAAGAGTTCTCAAGACAAGTAAAGTCTTTATAATCCTTGTTTGTTATGGTTAAGTCTTGAATATTTTTACTTAAATTCAATAATGAATCAAGATAAACTTTAGGACATGTGCTCCCTTTTCTGATAGGCGAATTGAATTTGTTGCTTGAATTGAATCTGATTTTCCCAGAAAATGCGTTCTTCGCAAGATAAAGGAAGTTCGCTGCCCCCTGCACCCCGTTTTCTAAACAGAGCTCTCGGACGTGATAATAATATTCGCTAGAAGAATTATTGTAATGTTCGTTATACAGTTCCCATAACTGAGATGGAGATGTTTGAACATGCCGTATCAGGTTTACGACAATGGGGTTATTGTCGTTATAGGTAACTCGATGAGATCCAAACCTATTGCACGCATAAAGAGAAAATGCTCCTCCACCTCCAAAAATATCATAAATAGGACATACAAGGTTATCAGGAATTATTTTATCAAAAATATCATTGAAACCTGCTTTACAACCAATGTAGGGAATTATCTTTAGATTCGTGCGCTTGTTTGTTACAAAAAACTCGGATTGCTGTATACCTGTCCAGTCTTTATTCATTTCATCAATTCTCCATAGGATTACGTTGTTTAACTTTAACATTGTTCCCAATCCGACTCAGTTCGGTAGGGTCTGCCTCCAACGAGGCAGGTCGAATCCCCCACCATCAACGTTAAGTATAGTATAAACGAAAAAAGTATGATTTGCAAGAGAAATCTTTTAATGGCAGCAGGACTTACGCATTACCCTTTGATAAGGGGGTTAGGGGGTTAGGGGGTTAGGGGGTTAGGGGGTTAGGGGGTTAGGGGGTTTAAATGGTGCGATATTTCACTGTTTTTAGTGCTGATCAATATACCGATGAAGATGTTTACAGTGAAGCTGAATTCAAGAGTGATTAGAATGCATTGACTTTACAAACACACTGTTGTACCATACTTCTATAGCACAAGACTGCGATAATATGGCAAAAAAGGAGGGCACTGGGATGGAGGTAACCTTCAAATTGACCACTGAAAAAATTATTGATTCTATCCAACAGATGCCGGGGGAAGATAAGTTAGTTGTTGTCCTTGCATTCGCGAAGGAATCGATGCCGCGCCGTGCGGAACGGATGCAATATCTTGAATCAAAAGTTCAAGATGTTTGCGCTAAACGAGGATTAGATTGGAACGCAATGTCAGATGAAGAACGGCAAGATTTCATCAATGATGTTGTCCACGAGGACCGTGAATACGTCCAATAGTAGTTTACGATACAAATGTGTAGATATCAGGCAATCTCACCTTCTTCGTCTGCGTTTCTGTGGACGCTGTGGTTTTTCCTTCGGTTCAGGTTCTTGCGGTTCACCTATTGTTAAGGTTGGTACAGCTACTCTTGGACGCTTATACATCCATACCATAAAGAAGATACCGAAACAGAACAAGATAATACTCACTAATTGGGGTGAAGTCATCCACGACAGCGATGCAGACTCTGGGAATGCATGCGGTGTCAAACGCCAAAATTCAACGATGAATCTCTCCACTGCCAGTCCGATAAGACTCGCACCGAAAAGCAATCCCGGTATTGTTGCAAACTTCTTGCGTTGCGACCAGAGAATACCGAAGAATATAAATGAGATAGTCGTTTCATAGATGGGTGTAGGATGGACACGATCATTTGTAGGAACTGTGCCGTTGGGAAATGCCATCGCCCAAGGTACATCAGAAGGGGGACCGTAATCCCCGTCACCAGCGAGTAAACAACCGATCCGACCAATTCCGTAACCGAGTAGGAGCAGAGGACCGATGATGTCAACAGACGGTAAAAACGGGTTTGGGGACCTGAGGATTACCAATGCTACACCCGCACTGCCGCCAAATAACCCACCATACCAGACTAAACCACTCGGACTTAAAAGGTCGTGTAAATGAAAAGGGTCCGCAATAAAAAGGATATAATATAACTTTGCACCGATAATTCCACCGATAGCACCAGCAGCGACCAAAGCAGTTGCGATCTCTCCTTTAAAGCCTCTACGGTTCAACTCACGTCCTAACAGGAGACTGCAAGTGACAAATGCAGTTGCTAACATGACACCGTAACTATGAATTCCGACAGGAAAAGATCCAATTTTTCCAAAGTTAATTAGTGTGGGATACATTCAATTATTCTCCGAGATAGGCTTGTCGCACCCTTTCATCTGCTAATAGATCGGTTGAATTACCTTGAATTGTGATTTCTCCGGTCTCCATGACATAACCTCTGTCAGTTAGGTTCAAGGCGAGTTGTGCGTTCTGCTCAACTAATAGGATCGTTGTTCCTTCTTCATTAATCTGCTGGATGATTTCAAAAATCTGTTTTACGATGAGGGGTGCTAAACCTAACGAGGGTTCATCTAATAGTAATAGTGTTGGGTGTGACATGAGTGCCCGTCCGATAGCCAACATCTGTTGTTCTCCACCACTGAGACTTCCGCCGCGCTGTTTTCGTCTTTCAAAAAGTACGGGGAAATAGTCAAATATTTTGTTCAGGTCTGCTCTGATTCCTGCCGTATCCTTTCTCAGGTATGCACCAAGTTCAAGGTTTTCAAGGACAGTCATATCGGGAAATATCAGTCTTCCTTCAGGCACTTGTGAGATTCCCCTTTTAACTCTTTGCTCTGGTGAGGTTTTGGTGATGTCATTCCCTTCAAAAGTGATAGTTCCCTGAACGGGTTTATATATTCCGGAAATCGTCATCTGTGTTGTAGATTTTCCAGCACCGTTTGCGCCGATCATGCATACCTTTTCACCGGCGTTTACTTCGATCGAGATTCCGCGGACTGCTCTGATGTTTCCGTAGTATGTGTGGATGTTTTCAAGTTTAAGCATCGTCAGAGGTTCCTAAATATGCTGCGATGACGCGTTCATCGTTTTGGACAACTGCGGGTTCACCGTCACAGATTTTTTCTCCGTGGTCAAGTACGGTGACCCAATCGGATATTTGCATGACGAGTTTCATATCATGCTCTATCAATAGAACAGAGATGCCTTGATCGCGTATCGTATAGATAAGAGAGATCAGTTGTTGTGTTTCAAGTGGGTTCATACCTGCTGCGGGTTCGTCAAGGAGTATAAGTAAAGGTTTTGTTGCTAATGCTCGTGCGATCTCGACTCTACGTTGGTCGCCATAAGATAGATTTCCTGCAGTTTGGTTGCTAATATCTTCTAAACCTACGAACTTGAGCATTTCCATTGCATATTCCGTAATCTGTTGTTCTTCTTTTTTCTGTCTCGGTGTATGAAAGACTGCCCCTACAAGTGTGCTTGATGTGCGCGGATGTCTCCCTATTTTGACGTTATCTAAAACTGTGAGTTCTGTAAAAAGCCTGATGTTCTGAAATGTCCGAGCAATACCGAGCTTTGTTACCTGATCAGGACGAAAACCTGTAATGCGTTTCCCTAAAAAAAATGTTGCACCATAAGTAGGTTTGTCTAAACCGGTAACGCAGTTAAAGAGTGTTGTTTTACCAGCACCGTTGGGACCTATCAGACTGGATATCTGTCCTGGATGTATGTTCATTTCAACATCCGATAATGCTATTACACCGCCATAGTGTCTGCTTAATCCAACTGTTTTGAGTATATTAATAGGTTTTTCTTCCATCTGAATCTCCTGTTCTGTTTTCCTACATACAATAACGTGAGTTTGACAATTAAATGCAATATTCGTTGTAGGTCGGGTAGAGGAACGAAACCCGACATGTATTGCTCTATAATGGGTCAAGATGTTGGGTTTCGTGCCTCAACCCAACCTACATATTTATTTGTTCTGATTTATCAAACTCACGTTATAATACCATTTTAATTGTTTTTCTCTCATTAGCAGCTGTTTAGAAATGTTGCGGTGAACGGCACAAACTAAAAGTTTGTGCTACAAATGAATGTTAGTATTCATGTATTATTCTAACTGATTCTAAGATAAGAATCAAGTGTATTGTGTTAGTCTATTTTTCTACGTTGATACATGAACCATTCCACAACGCTCAAGATAACAGCGAGAAAAACAAGGTATATCCAAGGTGGAAACCGGAAGAATGAACTACCACTGATTAATTCTGATTCTGTCACCAATTCTTCTATACCTTCAACAGCATTGATACTTGCTTCGGTTTCACTTGCAAGATTTACTGCCCACATCTTTTTGAATCCATTCTCATCTGTAGTTTCTTCATCTTCACGGTTTTCATCAGTTTCTGTGTTCTCCTCATTTCTGGCATCCGTTAAGGTTAACGCGTAGAAACCTGCAAGATGTGTCTGCTCAAAGAGTAATTCGTCCGCATCATAATCTTCAATGTTTATAGGTATGTCCCAAGTTTCGTCATCAGGACCGGTGATTTTTACGGTCATCTGCGAATTTTCTGATGTTGCATCTTGCGGGAGTCTGTTCTTCATCTCTTCTATCTCTTGAGCATCAAACTTATACCGCAAGACTTCACCTGTAAGTAAATGATACTCTTCTATTTTATCACCCTGGACAAACCATGTTATGGTATTTGCCATAATGACTGGAAATGCAATGCGGAGTGGTAGATCGGACTCCAATATGTTAATTGCTGCAAACACAATCTTTCTTTTTGGTGTAACATCTACGAACACGACTGGTGCTTCAAATGAACGGACGAGGACTTTTGATGTTGGTGGCGGTGTTACTGCATAAGCCTTACCGATAAGTACGTTTTCTAACTGCACATGTTGGAGTATCGGATGTGTTCGTTCCCACTCTGTGATAATAGGTGTCTCTATCTCTTCTCCGATCTCCCACGTTGCAACAGAATCGTCTGTTCCTATATTTAGCGGTGTGTCTGAATCGGGTGGATAAATGAACATAAAATTACCATCACTAAGCGAGGTAGGACTGTAACGGTCAAAAACTACTACCTCAAACTCCTGTGTATTTGCTTCGTATTCTGAAGGTGTAGCGACGGTTAGGTTTATTTTCTCATCAACTGCAAGTGCATTTCTTAGGAAAGGATTCTCCTCTGTTACCAATAGGACAGTGATACTTTCACGGATGGGGAGTGTGGCGTAGGCGACATTGTCTGTTTTAAGGGCGTCCTCAATATCCAACACTGCTTTGAGTTCGCCACCTTCAAACGTAAAATTGCTAAATATCTCAGTTTTTGTTTCACCAGGGGCGAGTGTATAGGGACGGACATCAAATAGGCTTTCGTTGAAATAGAGTTCAACATTACACTGTTTTTCTTCATCTGAGGTATTTATGACGCTTAGTAGTGTCTCATAATCAAAGGCGTTGACAATGCTCTTTCGAACTCGGAACTGGGTAATACCGACATTATCGTTCTCTTCCCCGATCTGAAGCAGATGGAGTTTGATATCTCTTTTGTCTTCTTGCTTATCATCATCATCACTGTTTGTGTTCTTCAATTGTAAGTTCTGAAAGTCAGTGAGGGTCTCTTCGGAGATGTTTTGGAAATCACTGAGGATAATTATTTCTGGATTAGGCTTAGTTTGTGCAACGGCTAATGCAAGGTCTATAGCAGGTTTTAGGTCTGTTTTTATGTCTGTTGGTTCAATAGATTCGATTGCTTCACGTATTGTTTTCTGATGCTTTGTGAATGGTGTATGAATTATGGGACGGGTATGACAACTGATGACTGACATTTCATCCATAAAACGCAGTCCTTGCACAATTTGGAGTGCTGTTTCTTTTGCAGAATCTAAACGCGATTCTGTTTCAGGATTTTCAGGATCGAAATCTAAGACAGCGTTCATACTCGCTGAGCGGTCAACAATGAGGATAAGTTGTCGTGCTGATTTTGTGATGAAAGCGAACTGAGGTCTCGCGACTGCCAAGACTAACAGCGCAAGGAACAGTAGTTGAAGCAATAGTGATAATAGGTGCTTAAGTCTTTGAAATAGGGATGTCGTCTGTCTCTCTTTAAAGAGTTGTTCCCAGAACATTAGGGTAGAGACAGATTCACGTCTCCGTCTTAATTTGAGTATGTATAGTGCGATAATCGGAATTGCAAGACCGAATAAGAATAAGGAGGTAGGTGATAGCAAATTCATCAATCAATATCATCCGGACAATCTAATGCTTTGTCAACATATTATTGTAGTCGCGATTCGGAGATCGCTCCTACCGTTGGGTTGTTTATGGTAGGAGGGAACTCCGATTCCCGACCCTATCAAGTCCATCAATTAGCACTTGACGAAGCACTAATACTGTTTCTATTAATAATTGACTCATTTATGGCTGTCCTTCTACGGGACACAAACTGAAAAACTTGTGGAACAGGAGAGACATTATGTATTAGAAATAGTATAAGTTCAAAAGGTGTTAGGTTACAAAACCACCCATTCGGAAAATGCGTAAAATGAGTTCGTCAAATGGTGTTTTCGTCATTGTCCGAACAAGACTTATTTCTCTCTGAGTGCAATACCTATCAAGGTCATCACAGTATTTTTTGAAGAGGTCCTGATACCGTTTAATGTGTGATTCATTTATGGTTACAGGTCGGAGTTCATTTGTCTCAACATCAACGAGATGATAGTCGCCGAGTAGATTGGGTTCAGCTTCTTTTTCGTCAATTATATGAACAACAAATAGGTCATGCTTCTGAAACTTTAGCATGTTGAGTCCAGCAGTGAATCCTTTTGGGTCAAATAGGTCTGAAATGAGAACGACCAATCCGCGTCGTTTCGTCATGTGGACAAAATTGTGGAATGCTTGCTCCAGATCCGTTTCTCCCGAAGCCTCAATTTGGTCAAGAAAATTGAGGACGGTGAAAATCTTCCCTTTCCCGCGTTCTACGGGTAATCGGGTTTTGTCAGTTGTATTGAATGCGGTAATGCCGATTCTGTCAAGATTTGAGAGCCCGATATAAGCAAGTGCAGCGGCGACTCGTTTTGCGTAGATGAGTTTTGGCAAATCGCCATACGTCATGGATTCACTTGCGTCAACGAGAAAATAGATATGTAGGTCTTCGCGTTCTTCATAGAGTTTTAATAGCAATTCGTCTAATCTCGCGAATGCGTTCCAATCAATATAGCGAAAATCGTCTCCAGCGGTGTAGTTTCTATAATCAGCAAACTCTACACTAACGCCTCTTCGTGTACTGCGGCGTTCAGCTTTTATACGTCCAGCAAAGATCTTTTTTGAGACGATGTAGAGGTATTCAAGCTGTTTTAGGAAATCGCTGTCAAATGCAGATTGTGTTTCGTTCATAATCAAACCTAACGTGGTGCCAGATAATATTTTAGTGGCACTTCGCTCTACCCGACCTACAGAAGAATACTATACCATCAAATAAGAAATTGACAGAACCTAATCTGTTACTTCTAATAAATTGTTAATGATCATGTCGGGGTCTATTCCCTCAGCTTCCCCTTCAAAACTGAGTATAAGACGGTGGCGCAGACTGGCTAATGCGACAGACTGGATATCCTCGCGGGCAACATTGTATCTTCCGTCTAAAATAGCCTTTACTTTGCTTGCGAGTATTAATGCTTGGGCACCACGAGGACTTGAACCGTAGCGCACATATTTCTTTGTCATTTCTGGGGCATCTTCCGTTTCAGGATGCGTTCCCATGACAAGATGTAGTGCATATTTCCGGACATCTTCAGCGATTAGGATATCTCTGACGATCTGTTCGAGTTCGTTGATAACGGTACCTTCGCAAACCTTTTCAACAGCTGGCATTTCGCGTTTTGTTGTGCGTTCCATGACAACATCAAGTTCCTCAATACTTGGGAACTCAACCTTAAGTTTGAAGAAGAATCTGTCAAGTTGTGCTTCCGGTAATGGATATGTGCCTTCCATTTCTAATGGGTTCTGTGTTGCCATGACAAAGAAAGGCAGGTCTAAATCGTGATGTACGCCTGCGACGGTAACAGATTTTTCTTGCATTGCTTGAAGCAGTGCCGACTGTGTTTTTGGTGTAGCGCGGTTAATTTCATCTGCAAGGACGAGATTTGCGAAGATGGGTCCTGGTTGAAATTCAAAAGATTTTCTTCCAACGTCATCCTCTGCGACAATTGTAGTGCCGACAATATCGGCAGGCATCAGGTCGGGTGTAAACTGAATGCGTTGTTCTTCTAAGGCGAGGACATCATGGAGTGTACTGATGAGTAGTGTTTTGCCTAAGCCGGGCACACCTTCTAATAATGCATGTCCACCCGTCATCAAGCAGATTAAAACACCTTCAATAATTTCTTTTTGACCAACAATTCGCTTAGAGACCTCTTCTTGTATTTTCTTGAAGGTCTCTCGGAATTCATCGTGTTTTTGTTCTAATTGTTCGGACATTATTCTCCCTGCGGTGGATATGCGTTAAATCACCGCAAAGATTGCCATTTATCTCTGCGGTGATTGTTGCTTAGGTGTGTTCTTACTCTTCAGTTGGTTTAATGGATTCAAAATAGCGTTTCACATAGAACTTATACCCGAGGGGTATCTGTTCCTGTGTGAGTGCATCTTCTGAGAGTTTCTGATACTTCATGTAAGCATCTTTATAGCTGAGTGAAGATTCTTGTCCTTCAGCAGAAACTTTTGAAGTTTGCACGGTGGAGCTACCTTCGCCTTGAACACCTGTGATCTGCTGCAGGTTGAGTGTAGAATCGAGTGAAGTAAGGTCTCCCTGTTGAGATGTGGAGGTTTTGCTCCCTGCCCTATTCGTAGGACTATTAGACAACAGATTTGACAGACCGGTGGCAGGATTGATACCTTTTCCTGCACAACATGCTGCGATACATGCTTTGCAGTCTTCACATGCACAGAGTAGGTCGGTTAACTTCTGATTACGATTCTTCAGCAGGTCGAAATTGCGGAGCTGCTTACTTGAGGCGTTAAGTTTACCTTGTGCACCTTCAGTATCGTTTCCTTCCATTGCTTGTCCTGCCCCAGCTAAATTTCCTCCGAATCCATCAAGGTCGGAATCCTTTAGACTCTTGCCTGCCCTTTTGAGTTCATCAGAAAGGTTTTGGCGTTGTTCTTGGTCGAATTTTGGAACGTCTTTTGCAACTTTGTCCAGTTTCTCAGCAGCTTTCTTGTAGTCGCTGCGTTTCAACTGTTGACCGAATTCTCCGAGAATAGGATTACCGATGAACTGTTGTCCGAGTCCCTGCATGAGCTCTTCTTGTTGTGCGATCTTGACAGGGTCAATTTTCGTTTTCAAGAGTTGCGTTAACTCGGTCATTCTTTTAAGAGCTTCCTTCGGAGTCATCTCAGACTTTTTCAACTCATGAGTTCTTTTCTCAATCTCTTCCAAGATTTCCTTGAGTTCCTGATCTTCGTTCTCTTCGGTTTCTTTCTTTGCTTCTTCAATTTTCTTTATCAGCGAATCAGCTTCAGCAGCGATTTCAGCTGAATAATCTGCTTCTGCTGCGGTAGTAGGCTGTGCGAAAAACTCTACATACGTGAAGCCGACAAGGAAAATTGCCACTAAAGCGATAAAGAAAGTTTCTCGTGGGACTTTGTATTTCGCTACCTGTTTGATTGGGACTGTTTGCAATCTCTTACTGGTATCTTGTAGTTGAAGTGCGGTTAGCGTTTCATTGGTTTTTCGTTCAATTTGTTCTAACCCACTGACAACACGGTCTTTCAAGGATGCATCTACATCAATGGCGCGAGCTGCTTCCAATAGGTTTATTGGACGAACTAATCGAACGATAAACGCAACGGCTGCAATACCACATGCAACCCACAGGAATGTCAGTGGCGGTATATTGAATGATGTGGCAAGACTGTCAACAATGACTGCTGGAACACAAACAATTAGTCCGTAAAGCAGGAAGACTGCCAGGGTTTGTAAATAACCTTGGATATTTAAGCGTCGACGGACTTGACGTATTTTTTCAAGAATCAATTTTTCCTGCATGAAGTATATCTCCTGTTAGACATGATGTTAATAACAACGCGCAAGTCCTTGCGTCACTGTTATCAGGTATACTTTGGTGAATGACGTTCTTGAGACTCTATTTAGATTAAATCCTGTCGGGAAATAATTATTGTGTTTAATAGTGTACACTATTAATAAATGCTCTGTCAAGGGTTTTTTAACAATTTTATTGAAAAAACATCAAATTTGTTGGAATTTTAACGAATTGTAGTAAATTTTATGGATTTACAGGATTATATTTTTAAGTGTGAAATTTAATAATTATTTCAATCATTCTTTAAATCTGCTACTTGACTTGGCTGCTGCCAATTGTTTTCAAGTTGGACATCTCTCAGGACGAGATTCCAATTCCATAATAACACGGTGCCATCTTGAGAACCGCTTGCAAGTATTTTGCCATCGTGTGAGAATTTCAATATCTCAATAGGTTCTGTGTGTCCGGGTAGTGAAATGAGTTTTAGACCCGTTTCCAGATCAATCAGATCAACTCTATCTATACAATAGGAAAACATAGGTCCTACACTTGCTACACACAAGATACTTGCGTCTGGTGAAAATGCAAGGGCGTCACCTTTAGCACCTTCAAGAGAGTGACTATACTCTCCTTTAATCTCTCCAGAATCTAAACGATCTTTTATCACTCCATTGGTTAAATCCCAGATTGAGATGCCTCTCATTTCTTTGACAGCGAGCAAACTGGCATCGTTAGAAAGGACATAATGATTACCGTCTACCGATAATGTGCGGATTAATTCACGTTTTTGAAAGTCCCATAGATATGTTGAGTTTGACCGATCAGTTGTTACCAATTTGGTTCCATCAGAAGAGAACACCATGGGTGCGAATTGGTCTGACCGTTTGATTGGAAGTTGGAATGCGATGTTGTTTTTCTCTATATCCCACACATAGATTCCACGACTGCTGCCACTTGAGAAAGACCTACCATTACTGGAAGTCCATGCATTTAGGTCTGCCGATGATAGACATGCAAGCATTTTATTATCAAGCGAAAATGCCATTTTACCGCAAGCATGCATGAGTGGGGGGAGTTCCTTCTTTGTATTCAGGTTCCATATCTGTATTTTCTCATGTCCTTGATACGACTTGTCTGTACGCCAGTTTTCTCTTGCATTAAAAGCTATGATGCCGTTTACAGGGTGGCAAGCGAGGTGTGTGCCATCAGGTGATAATGCTGAGGAATGGGTTATTCTCTGTATGCTGTCTGTAAATTCGAATACTTTCTCACCTGATTTTACATCATATCTATGAACCGTGTTATTGAAGAGTGCAGTCGTAAGCGTGGTGTCATCTGGTGAAAAGACCATATCAGTCATAGTTTCGGTAAAATCGGTTGCAAAGGTCTTGATTTTTTCACCATTTTTGGTATTCCAAAGCTGAATTGTTCCATCTGCACTTCCAGTAGCGAGTGTGTTCCCATCAGGAGTGAACGCCACTGCAAGTACCTGGTTGATGTGCCCTTTAATCTCTACTATCTCTCGCTTCTTCTTAACATTCCACACCCGAACTGTGCCATCTGTATCGCCACTTGCGATTATGTTTCCATCGTTTGAAAATGCTAATGCGGTTACCCAACCCTTATGTCCCTTTAGGGTTGCAAGTTTACGTTGTTTTTTTGTATTCCATATCCGGACTGTCATGTCTTCACTGCCGCTTGCGAAGGTTCTCCCATCTGGTGAAAATGCTAATGCGCGAATTCCTACGCGCTTCTTGGACCAAGGTGATAAAGGTCTATGTCCTCTCATTTTTGCTTCTCTTCTCCCGGTGGATGTGTTCCAAAGACTTATCTGACCTTTAGGACCACCATCAAATAGACCGACCCCTGAACCGCGTGCAAAGATATGTCCATCTTGTGATAGCGTTAAAACATTACCGTCATGATCAGAATCGGTATACTGTTCAACAATTTTCTCACGGGTATTCATGTCCCAATAGATTATTTCACCTGTATGACTAACGCAGACAAGTGTTGTATCCTTAACTGCAAATGCTAAGGCGAAGACGGAGTATATTTGGACATCCATATTATAGGTATAGGCTATGGGTATCGTAAAAGGGGGTAGTTCAGTATGCGTTTCCAGATTCCAGAGTTGAATTGTTGGTCTTAAATATCCACCAATCGCGATAGTACGACTATCTGAGGTGAATGCAATCGCATTGACCTGTCCGGTTTTTTTATTCGGTAAAGTTACTTCATTACCGGTTTCTACATCATATAGATATAGACCGACATCGCTGCCAACAGCAAAGAACTTTCCATCTGGTGAGAAGCGCATTATGTTGATGCCACCTTTACCGAGACGCGTAATCGCACCTTCAGGTAGTTCAGAGCGAGTTTCATGTTCATGAAAAACACGGGGATAATATGGGGTTTCTCTTCTGTGATATAATCTTTCAAGTGGATATATTGTTTCAGGATGATTCAGGTCTCGATTGTTAGTGAAAAGCTTCTGGACAGGAGATGTATCTTCAACAGGATTGTGTTTTAGGTAGAGAACTGTGAGTGCATTTAATCTCTCTATCGGTTTAACATCCTTGATTTGGTTACGTTCAAGTCCAAGCACACTGAGTTTTGTTAAATTGGAAAGTGGTGATATATCTATTATGTTATTACCTTCCAGTCGTAATTCTGTAAGTTCAGTTATACCTGCAAGTGGAGAAATGTCGGTTATGTTATTCTTATAGAGTTCCAATTTCTCAAGTTTGGTCATACCGCTTAGGGGGGTGATGTCTTCTATTCGGTTTCCGTATAGTATCAAACTCCGGAGTTCTGTCATTCCTGCAAGAGAAGAAATATCGCTGATGTTCGCATCAGCAAGTTCCAAAAATGTGAGTTGTGTTAATGGTGCAAGGGAATCTATCTCAGGTGGTGGCACTTCAAACTTTAGTGTTTTTAGTTGTGTCATTTCACCAATAGGCGAGATGTCTGGGATTGGATCACGGAATTCTAATTTTTCAATGTACTTCAAATTTGCGAGGGCTGAAATGTTCTCTAATGGATTATTATAGAATTGTAAAGTATTAAGTTGAACTAACCCGTTAAGAGGTGTCAGATCGCTGATTAAATTGTCATGAATACTTAAAAATCCAAGTTGTGTTAGACTTGCAAGTGGTGTTAGATCGCTGATTCTATTGTTATGAATAGTTAATCCTTGAAGTTGCGTTAGTCTTGTAAGTGGCGTTAGATCGCTGATTCTATTGTTGTTGAGGTATAGATCATTGAGATTCCTCAAATTTGCCACAGGTGAAATATCACTTAGCGGATTATCGTGGATGTCTAACTTTGTGAGTTCTGTTAAGTTTTTAAGTGGCGTAATATCTCGGACACTATTTCGACCTAAATTGAGTTTAGTAAGTTTCGTCAATCCTGCAAGTGGAGTCAGATCCTCAACATAGCCTTTCAAGAATGTAAGATGTGTTAGCTGCGTCAATTCTGCAAGTGGGGAGAGATCTGAGATACTACTATCGTATATCCTCAATCTTTGCAGTTTCGTGAGTTTCGCCAGTGGTGTTATATCACTAATATCATAAGGGTATGCCAATTGTAGGTATGTTAGATTGGTTGCTTTGTCAAGTCCTTTCAGATCGTATACATACGGTTTTGAATACTTAACTTCTAACCTGGTTAGTTCTTTGATTTTACTGTGGGTTATAGGTTCAGAATCTTCTAAACCCAATGTTCTCCTGACATATCCAGCTAATTGATCATCTGGAATGTTGACATAATCTGATGGATTATCAGTTTGGACACAACTGAAAATGAGCATGAATGTAAAGAATATATACAGATATTTCATTTTCTGATTAAGCCGTTTTGGAACTGAAAAATAGTTGTTGAAAACACGATCAACCCTTTTCCATAAAGGGTTTTGATGGTATAACATTAGCAAGAAAAGAGAAGGTGACACCTACCCTATTTGAACTACAAAGCGAGGTGCTCTCTCGTTTCTACATCTCACAGATAATATATCAGAAACCGTCAGAAAAAGCAACTTCTAAAAACAGGAGTATTTTTTGATGGATTAAACCACACGAAAAGTTTCGTGCTTAGAAGATGATATTATGAATCTGTAGCACATTCTGTTAGATTGTGCTTCGCAACCCGTGATACTGATCGAGAAGTCCTGTGCTTAGAAAAAAGGCATATTGATCTGTAGCACATTCATCCTTGATTGTGCTACGCAACAGGTCATACCTCGCGAAAAGTTTCGTGCTTGGAATCAGACCTAAGAATATCGCGGTACTTCTTGGTACGACAGAGCATGAGTTGCCTTACTACAAACGGTAAACGGCGAGTGAATTTCCTGACTATAAACAGTAAAAGGGGTATTTGATCTACAAAGGACAAAAACACTCATTGGTGTCATTTTATTACCCACACCTTTGCACCCTGCTGGTGGAGTACTTATCGTAACACCTTAATATCTACTAAAATTCATAAACGGGTTTCTGTGGAACACACGTTTCACAGAAACCCTATCCAAACCTAAGGACGAAAATAAATGAAAAAATTCGGTTCTATTGACAAAAGTGGCAACATTGTTATTTCACCATAGTTTGATTATGGCTACGGTTTTTCTGAAGGATTGGCAGCTATTGAGATTGATGGGGTATCCGGGTTCATTGACAAACAAGGAAAATTTGCCATTCCGCTTCAATATCAGGGGGCGGGCAGTTTTAATGATGGGTTAGCTCCAATACGCTTTAAGGATAGTCAGGATGGTTATATAGATAAGTCCGGAAAGATAACCATTCCGCTATCCTTTCGTGAGGCTGAGGAATTTTCCGATGGTCTTGCCGCTGTCCAGACCGAAACAACAAAAGGTTTTATTAATACGGAGGGTGAGTGGGTGATCACGGAAAGCGATGAAACAATGTTATATCCGTTTTTTTCAGAAGGTTTTTGCCGAATTGACGTCTGGGGTGAAAAAGAAGAAGGATATTGTGGATATATTGATACGACTGGTGAAATTGTCATCAAACCACAATTTAATTATACATGGGATTTTTCTGAAGGATATGCCTATGTTGAGACAACAGATGGTAGAAATGTGTTTATTGATCAAAACGCTCAGGAAGTTCTTGAATTAGAATTTGAAACGTCTTATCCTTTTTTCTCTGACGGATTGGTCGTCGTTAAGATAGATGGTAAATATGGTTATGCAGACAAATCTGGTGCACTTGTTATTGAACCACGATTTGATGGTGCCATGCTGTTTTCTGAAGGTCTTGCGGCTGTCAAAATTGATGAGAAGTATGGATATATTGACAAAGCGGGTGAGTGGGTTATTGAACCGACATTTTCTTACGCTACTTACTTTTCAGAGGGGTTAGCTGCTGTAAAATTCATGTAGGACAACATCCGTATAATAACGGATTCTGTTCACACAAAAATTTCGCGTATCTTCAGAAAAAACTTGACATTTAATTGCATTTAAGTATATTGTAGATTTGTTGACAGAGTTTTCTGTTAAAGGTATAATTGTGTGCCTGATGTTGAATTACTTTTCAATATATGAACATCTATTAACATTTATGTAACACAATGTTTAGACAATGTGTTATAACTATTCATTCTATATAAGAGGATAATTATGAAAAAGTTGAATATCTTAACGATGGGTTTAGTTATTGTGTTTTTAGTCTGTTGTTCTCACCTTGTAATGGCACAAACAGTAATTAAAGGTGGACCGCTCGCTGAAGCCCAAGAATTAGTGAATCCTGCGAATCCTGAAAATACTAATCATGCTGATGCACCTTGGATCACCAAATGGTATGGTCCCGACGGTAACTACACAAACAATGGTGGCTTCCCCACCTCAGCACGTATGGATCTTATGTCAGTAGGTACAGGTGGTAAAATCACCGATGTTTCCCTTTCTACACTGGCAGGATTGAAGTTGACTGAAGACTATGATGTTGAATGGGGTAATGATCATGGTGGAACAAGAGGTTGGACAGTATTTGAAATGCCTGTCGTTAATAACAATAGTGATAGGGGTGGTCCCGTAAATTTTTATGATATTTATGCGGTACTTTTTATTGATGCGCCAACTGATCTTAACTCAGTTATGTCTCCTGCTCACGATGATCACGCACAGATATGGATAAACGGAGAAAAATGGTATAACAATTCAGTATGGACTGGTGGTGCATCATCAGTTGCATTTAACGTTGAGGTTAAGCTGCAGAAAGGTGCTAACGTTCTACTCTATCGTTGTGGAGATAGTCAGGGTGGTGCATATCTAAACTTACACTTTGATGATGAAACGCATGACGCTGTTACGATTTATCCTAAAGATTCGACGGATCAAAAGAGTTTCCTTGATGAAATTGCTTCTGCCGCATCAGTTGAAGCTGCAGGTAAGTTAACAACTACTTGGGCAGACATCAGACGTAAATAGACTGTTATTACTTGTTGTTTGGCGCGCTTTTTAAGCGCACCTTTATAGGTAAAAAATTTCGCGTATTTTCAGAAAAAACTTGACATTAATTGCATTTACAATATATTATAGATTTGTTGACAGAGTTTTCTGTTAAAGGTATAATTGTGTACATGATGTTGAATTACTTTTCAATATATGAATATATATTAACATTTATGTGACACAAAGTTTAGACAATGTGTTATAACTATTCATTCTATATATAAGAGGATAATTATGAAAAAGTTGAATATCTTAACGATGGGTTTAGTTATTGTGCTTTTAGTCAGTGGTTCTCACCTTGTAATGGCACAAACATTAATTAAAGATGGACCGCTCGCTGAAGACCAAGAATTAGTGAATCCTGAGGATCCTGCAAATACAAATCATGGTGATGATGCACCATGGATCACCAAATGGTATGGTCCTGACGGTAACTACACAGACAATGGCGGCTTCCCCACCTCAGCACCTATGGATCTTATGTCAGAAGGTACAGGTGGAGAGATCACCGATGTTTCCCTTTCTACACTTGCAGGACTGTTGTTGACTGAAGACTATGATGTTGAATGGGGTAGTGATCATGGTGGAACAAGAGGTTGGACAGTATTTGAAATGCCTGTCGTTAATAACAATAGTGATAGGGGTGGTCCCGTAAATTTTTATGATATTTATGCGGTAATTGTTATTGATGCGCCAACTGATCTTACCTCAGTTATGTCTCCTGCTCACGATGATCATGCACAGATATGGATAAACGGAGAAAAATGGTATAACAATTCAAGATGGTCAGGTGGTGCAACATCAGTTTCACATAACATTGAAGTTAAGCTGCAGAAAGGTGCTAACGTTCTACTCTATCGTTGTGGAGAAAGTCAGGGTGGTGCATATCTAAACTTACACTTTGATGATGCAACGCATGACGCTGTTACGATTTATCCTAAAGATTCGACCGATCAACAGAGTTTCTTTGATGAAATCGCTCCTATCACATCAGTTGAAGCTGCAGGTAAATTAACAACTACTTGGGCAGACATCAGACGTAAATAGACTGTCTTTACTTGTTGTTTGGCGCGCTTTTTAAGCGCGCCTTTTTAGGTGATGCCATCCCTTGTTTCATAGAGAATAGCAATGAATGATGAATGTTGTCAAAGAAGCACAATCAAGGATGAATGTGCTACAGTCCTATCAAAATGTATGTGGTGCGGAGAATGGCAATGAATGATGAATGTTGTAGAAGAAGCACAATCAAGTCAGTCACTTCCCCGCAGGAACGATCTCCAGATCATCAAAAGGGTTTCCATCCGTATCCGTTATTCTGAGATAGAATCCCCATGGTAGAGATTCGTTGCTTACTTTGACGAGTATGGTGTTCTTTCCAGTCGTGATGGTGACGGGAATTGTGCGGCGATCAATTTGTGCGCCTCGTGTTCTTCTGTGAGCATACACCTTTTTGCCGTTCAACCAAACTTTTCCTTGATCATCACTATCAAAACGGATTTGTGCTTGCCGTTCATCGGGTGAGGTAAAGGTTATCCACGCATAAGATGTAAGCCATTTCTCATCATCACCGAAAGAATAAAACCCATCATAGAATTTGTCAGTTCCCTGCTGCCATGTTACCTCTCCAGAGACACCTGCATATTTTTCATTTGTGTCTATCTGTGTTGTTTCTTCTGGTATGTATGCTGTGTTGTATCCTATACCTGCTTTGTTGTCAAATGGACCGATTGTTAACCATTCAGATTCGGGTAGGAAACCGGTTTTCAGAATATAAGGTTTTGCTTTATCGTGCATACCCAGTTCTCGGCAGAACTCTGCAAATCGCAGGTTAGCATTCACATTTTTGCCAAGTTCAGTTGGAATATGTTCAATCAGTTTACCGATCATCTCTTCATATTTATCTCTGTCCTTTACGTGTTTGCCGGCATCGGTGATACGTTTTAGTATATAACCTATGTTTTCTGACTTGAACTTGTGGGAATGTCCAAAGGAACCAATTCCGCTTAAACTTTTAGAAAACTGGTCTAATGCTGCATCATATTGCTCGTTTAGTAAGAATGCTGCCCCTAAGGCTGGAACGGTTACATGATCCGGACGATATTGAACGACATGCTTTAGAAGCTCTAATGTAATTTCAGGCAATATATTTTCCTTGAAAAGTCTTTCAGCAAGCTGATGAATGTCTGTTATTTTGGTATGCGGTTCAGGTTCATTTTTCAGCAATTCCAACCATTTCTTATAGGCTGTTGCGGCTTTATCAGTATCACCGGCAGCGAGATAATTATCTCCAGACAGTCTTTGTAGTAACGGACTATTTGTAGACTGAGCACTTAACTCGTTGAGTAATTCAAGTCGTTTATCAGCATGTGTTGCGCCGGGGTATAGGTCTAATA
This sequence comes from Candidatus Poribacteria bacterium, assembly GCA_965205065.1. Classification (GTDB taxonomy): domain Bacteria; phylum Poribacteria; class WGA-4E; order WGA-4E; family WGA-3G; genus MSPOR6. Next base: position 4,087,360 of record CBDBFT010000001.1, read on the forward strand.
GTGACTTAACAATTTCGTCATGCTCAGTCGGTTCAAGGGACGTTTGCAGTGCTTGACGGTAAACGGATTCAGCCTTAGTCGGGTTTTTCATAAGTTTATATGTCTTTGCAATAGCGTCAAAGAGTTGATATGATGTGGGTTCAAGTGAAAGTGCTTTTTCATAAGCCTTTGCTGCTTTTTCAATGTCTTCTATACGCTTATCCTGTTCCGTGTTGGAAGATAATAGGTCGCCAACTTTTTTGTACCATTCTACTTTGTCAGGTTGTATTTCAGTTAATTTTTCATAATGTATGGCTGCTTCTTTGAACATATCGTTCTGTTCATAAGTTTGAGCAAGTTTAAGTCTTGCATTAGCATCGTTAGGATTATCTTCTACAGTTTTGAGGAGTTTAGGTAACTGCTTTTCAAACAGTTTTCCATCTTTGTAAGCTTGTTTGATTGCCTTCTCAGCTTCCTGTTTTTTTCTACTATCCCTTGCGATACTTTTCAATTGTGTATAAGCCTCAACTGCTTCTTCGTACTGTTCTAAGGCAAGAGCACTCTTTCCGAGCATGTCGTAGATAGTTTCGTGTTCCCATCTACTGCCACTGCCGCCTTGGTTATTAGAATGTATGAGTGCTTCCTTAAGGAGTTTTATCGTGGGTTCATATAATTCTCCTTCATAGCAGATAGAAGCGACTGCTAAGTGGAACCACATATCCTGTGCTCTGTTGCTTGATGAGAGTGCTGTGTTCCCGTGATCTATGAGTTGATCAGCAAGTTCTAAATTGCCTGTCTTTTTGAATGCTGCGGCAGCATAGAAGTATGCGCGAAAATTGTCTGGTGATGCATTAGCCAGTGCTTGATATGTTTGTGCAGCTTTTTTATGGTTACCTTCTTTTCGGTATATTTCTGCTAAGACTTCAAGGCTAATCGGATCGCTCTTATTCTTTTCGAGTTTTCCCTCAAAAATGGTTATCAACTGGTCCAGCCTTTCGTTATTCTTAAATGCTCTAATTATTGTTTGTCTTGCTTCATCTCCGCCGTATGAAATGGTGAAACCGTTAGGACCGCTGGACATTGATCTGCCACCTGACTCTGATTGTTCCATTGAATCGTAGAGTTTTAGGGCTGCATCGTCTTCACCGAGGCGGACATACTCCTCCATGAGTTCTCGGTAGACATTGTCTAAGTCATAACTTCTTGCTGACATTTCAAGTGCGTCTTTATACGCCTTAATAGCCTTTTCAGATTCCCCTTTTCTCCGATATTGTCTTGCAAGTTCTACTTTCATTGAGAATGAGAGTGTCCCTTTTTTCTCTGCTTCCTTAAGGTGTTCTTCTAATTTTCCTTGTTGTCTGAGGATGGATAGCATCTGTCGTTCAACGTCTCGTCGTTGCCAATCATCCGTTGTTAATTGGATTGCTTTCTCATAAGACTTAATGGCTTCATCATACTTACCAGCATTCTGATATGTGCGTGCCAGACTTCTTTGCATATCGAATGTCATCGTGCCTTTCTTTTCAGCTTCCTTCAGGTATTCATCAATTTTTCCTCTACGTCTATATATCTCCATCATTTGCCGTTCAATCTGCGTGTGTGAATGTGAATGTTGCAGATATTTTTTTGCTTCGTTGTATGCTTTCTCAGCATCATCAAGTTTATCAATACGCATATAGAGATTTCCTAAACTCTCATGTGCTGCTCCATCGCCGGGGGATAGTTCAATCGCCTTTTTATAAGTCGTGATAGCTTTTTCTATTTGATTACTTGAGCTGTATAGTCTTGCGAGTCGTGAATAATTTGTACCTGCTTCAGCATCTTCTTCAATATATTCTTTCGCAAGTTGAATTGCCTCATCAAACTTACCTGCACTGCTATAAGTATTTATAAGACCATCCTTATACTTCGTATTTTCAGGGTCTACTTCAAGCAACTTTTTCCATGTATTGATGGACTTATCATGCTGATTTTGTCTTGAATAGAGCGTAGCGAGCTGCGAACGGGATTCCAGGTCTTCCGGCATGATTTTTGCTAATTCTTCATAAGCTTTTATCGCTTCTGGAATACGATTCCTACGCATGTGCTGTTGTGCCATTGTTCTTTGTGCATATACATTCGTCGTCTGATTATTCTGATTAGGGGTTTCTGTTCCTGATATACCGCCGCGTCTAACTTTCAGAGTCGCCAGTTGTTCATGTGCCCGTTCTTTATGGTATGATTGCGCGGACAGGTCATTTATGATTTCAGTGAATAGAATCTCTGCCTCGTCCCAGAGTTCGTGTTGCATATATATACGTGCCACACTATCTTTCTCATAGTATGCTGGATAACTTCCCCGCATCAGTCGTATTGTACCCATTTTTTTGATATTTTCCTTTGCTATGTCTTTTTCACCCTTCTTAGCATAAGCTGTACCGAGCTGGTTATAGACAGAAGATATTTGGTAATCGTGCACAGGATCAGCATCAATTAAGGATGCTTTGAGTACCCGTATTTCACGATCAACATCATCCTGTTCCCTATAGGTATTTGCGATTGTTGTTAACCAGTTGAGTTTATCCCTTGTCGGAACAACTTTAAGCAGTCTGTCCACAATTGCGTCTGACACTTCAAGGTCTTTTGTCATGACCTTTGTAACAGCAGTTAAATATAACAGAACAGGTTCTACATCCTCAGCCTCGATCATTCCGTCGTATTTTGTTGATAATGCTTTTAAATCTTCTGTTAATTCAGTGAATTTTGCTGATTTGCGTATGACGCTGATTTTATAGGTCGTTTCTTCTATCTCAAGTTTTTGACGTAAGAGTTGAATTGCCTTTTCGCGCTCTCCTGAAGCGACATAAGCATCGGCTAACGCAGTGTAAACTGGATAGGTATCGGTACTTGATTTCATCATTTCTTCATAGATTTCAACGGCATATTTTGCCTTTTTATCACTCGTTAATCGATGTGCCACGTTTCGTGCAAAATCGTGTCCTCTTGAATGTTGACTCTCAAAGGGAATCGTTTTTTTTGTGATTTCAACTAACTTTGCGATTTCCCCTGCTTCTGTAAATGTCCGCACGACCTGATAGTAGCTTGTATACAGTGCTTGAAAATTAGGCGGATCTTGCTCTGATAGAATTGTGTAGTGTTTTACAGCCTTCTTGTATTGACGGTGTCGTTGTAAAAACTCAATGTACCGTGTGCGTGTATTGTGATCCTTCGGTCGCAATTCCAGTGCCGCTTCATAAGCAGTTGATGCTTGTGGTATCTGATTCCTACTTGCATAGTATGTAGCTAATTTTAATTGTGCTGGGAATGAATTTGGATTATTCTTGGCGGCTTCAATGAGTTTTGTAGCACGGTTCGTATACGTATTAGCAGTTGAACTGCGTGCTATGTTTGCTGCCTGTTGAAAGTTGTATGAATTCATCATCTGACCGTATCGCTCTGTCCGGTTTGCGTACTGTAAAGCTCGGGATGCTATCTTTGCTGCATCCTGCCCGCGTCCTAAGTTGCTGAGATGTCGGCTGAGTTCCACAAGGAAGTTCGGGTCACGTTCACGTAACGCTAAAGTGGTTGTTTTCTTGGCTACAGCGATAGCATATTGTGTAAGACCTGCCTGTTGAAGTTGTCTTGAGAACTGATAGAGTTCTCGGACACTACTTGGTGAGTTAAGGACTTTTGTCATCAATTCTCTCACTGCAAAGGTATCCCCGATATTAACAGCGATCTGTAGTGTAAGGTCGAAATACTGGCGTCGGTTTCTTGGGTCTGCTTGTGCTAAGTCTTGAAGGAGTTTTAAAGCTTCTTTATGCTTACCTGTTTGAATTGTAACCAGGGTTGTACTGAGTTTTAGTGTTATGTCATCAGAAAACTCCTGCTCTAATCCGGTCAGAATCTCTAATGCAGCATCTCGATTATTTTCCCACCAATAGCAGTAACATAATGCTAATGCAGGATAGATACGGTCTCTTCCTTCAGTTTTTTCTAATTCAGTTTTCAAGAGGTTATATAGTGCCTCATGTTGGTCATTTATCCACATCCGATTGAATGTCCGTTGTAGAACCTCCAAACGGTTCTGGTCATAATATATCGTTGTAGATGGGAAACCTGATTGGATAGGTGCATAACCTCCGGATGAATAACGTGATCTTTGGAGTGTTGCGGCACGACGCGGATTGGTAGATTTCGGTTTTGTCTGTTCAAAATACTTCCAATAGTATGCGACTGCCTTATCTACTTCGTTCTTCTTAAGATGTATGGATGCAAGTGTCTGATATGTATTGGCGAATTGTTGTAGCATTTGAGGGGTTGCTGTTTCAATATACGCTGTTATTAATTCTTCTGCTTCAGCTGCTCTATCCATCGAAATATAAGCATTGACTAACATTGGAATGATCTTTGGGTCATCAACTGATTCTTTAGCGAGTTCATTCAATAGTTTTTCAGCATTATCTTTCGGTCCTTGATAATCTCTATAGTTAGTAAGTCGGATGAAATCTGCCAAGAACCATTGTCTTGCTTGAGGCGTTAACCACTGCATGCTATCAAATCGTTGCATGATCTCGTCAAAACTGAGTTGATTCTCGAACACATCGTTCTTAAGTTTAATACTTTGATACACAGGATCGTTAGGTGCAGCGACAAGCAGTTTTTCCATCACCAGTTCTGATTTATCGTTGTATTCAATCAAACGGTAGAGTTGTGCTAAGAGTTCAAGATTTTGAATGTCCTTAGGATTTACTTGACTCTTGTTCTCAAATTCCTGAATTAACTCACCTAATTTACCATCTTCCTCCATGATTGCCTTCAGCTGTACAAGTGCAGCAGACTGTGCCTCTTCAAAACTACTTGGACTCCAGGCTTGTCTGGTCGTATAACCGTAAGATTGTCTTTGGATCCGATATTGTAGATTAGATGCAAGGTTTAGTTTGTTTAGGTTGATACGAGGAGGGCCATAATGATTTTGCGGGACAATCGGTGTTGCAGTTTTTGTTGAAACACTGGAGATAGACGTCTCTATGGGTTTGTTCATTGTCAACACACGTTTAAAGTGTGGTATCGCTCTTTTAGGTTCGTTCATGGCTTGAAGTGTAGAGCCGAGTTGATAGAGTGCAAGATGTGCGTCCTTGCCAGAGATTTTTTCGCCTGCGCTGTCTAATGCGGAGAGTGCTTCCTCCTGTAAACCGTGCCGTATCAACAGATGCGCGAGTTTTACTTCCGCCTCAAGTGTCTGATTCTTGGCATGAAGTACTTTTGACCATGTTTGTATCGCTTCCTGTTCGCGTCCAACGTCAAAAAGCAGTTCACCGAGTTTTTGTCTATGGATTGGATCAGGGTTAACTTTGACAAGCTTTTCTTGATAATCAAGTGCTTCCTGTATGTCTCCGAGGTCGATGCTAATGTCAACAAACTGGGTTAAGAGGTCTGCATTATCCTGTTGACGATCCAAAGCGCGTGCGATCTGAAAACGTGCACTGGGTAGATCCCCCTCAATACGATGCACTTGTGCAAGTGCTAAGACAGGAGCGATGTCGGCGGTATTGGTTTTTGCCATCTGTTTCAATTTTTCTTCAAGTTCTTCGTGTCTACCTAAATCGTAGTAAACGTTTGTCAACGGTTTAATCAAGTTGAGTTTGTCATTTATGTTATCGCTGAGTTCCCAACATCTCCAGTATTGTGCCACCGCTTCACGATATTTCCCAGCAAGACTGTAAATGGCAGCAAGCTCTATCCGGTTTTCAATGATTTCAGGACGCAGTCTTATTGCCTGCTTATAGCTGTCTATTGCTTGTTCGTATTCGCCGGATTGCTTTGCGATCTGTGCAAGGAGTTGATGTCCTTCAGGGTTCCGTGGACTATGTGCAATTACCTGTCTTGCAGCCTCAGTAGATTCTTCAAAATCGAATCCTTTCAGATATGCATTTGCGATGTTTGCGTAGTATTCTCTTGCGTTTTTCGTGTCAATAGTCGTGAGGTGCTTATATATTTCTATGGCTTCGTCGCGCAATCCCTGCTTCACATAGACATTTGCTATCCAACGATTTATGTCTATGTCATCTGGTTGAAGTTCTTTTACTTTCAAGAGAATCTCAAGAGCGTAAGTTGAATTGCCGATCTTGATGTACATTTTCGCAAGTCGCTGAAGGTGTTTAAATTCATCAACATCAGTGATTCCATCTTCGGTTAGTTGTGTTTCCACTTCTTCTATTTTCTCAACGATCGTTCCGTTCCGTTTATAGAGTTCAATGCGTTGGTCGTCCATCTGTTCAGCAAAAAAATCGTTCGGTGCAAGTTTGAGTGCTTGCGTATATTCTTGAAGTGCTTCATCATATTTACCGTTCTCCATCAATCGTTTAGCATAAGCTTCACGAAAACGGTATGTGTCCGGCATTAATTCCACTGCTTTTTTGCTTGCCTCAATTGCTTCTTCCTTGAATTTATTCGAATCCAAGAGCCGTGCTAATCGGTCATAATTCTCAGCAGTATTCTTATCTGCTTCCACCATCTTATGCCAAGTTTCTATAGCCTTTTCACCGTTCCCTTGTCGGAAATAGAACTTTCCGTAATACTCTATATAATCGAGGTTTTCTGGCGCAAGTGAGATGGCTTTCTGATATGCTGTTGCAGCATCTTCTATCCATTCGTGTCCGGTGTATATTTCCGCAAGTGTCAGAAAGGTGCTTGCATTTGTTGGGTCTCTATCAATCATCCGTTGGTAGACTGCTCTTGCTTTTTCCTCGTTCTGAAGTTCCAAATATATCTTCCCCAGTTCTCTATAGATACCGAAGTTATCAGGTTGTTGTTGCGTCATTGTCTCATATTCTAATGCTGCGTCTGCAAGTTTCTCTGCATTACGTAGTGCAGCGATGAGGTTCAAACGTAGGCTGTTATCTGTTGGTGATAGTTCTAATCCTCTCTTATAGGTTTGGATCCCTTCGTCAAGTTGTTCGTTTTCAATGTATGCAGCAGCCAGCAGACTGATCATCTCTGTATCATTTGCGTCTTTCTGAAGTTTGTCTTGGTAATATGTTATTAGGTCTGTCCAATTGGCATCCGCAGCATAGATAGCGATTATGCGCTGCTGTAGGTCTTTTCTCAGCCAGTTTCCTGGTGCAGTTAACGCCAGTGCTTTATCGTAACTATCTTGTGCTTCTTTAAACTTACCCGTTTCTTCATGGATTTTCCCGATTTCACGTAGACTCAGGCAGATACGGTATGGGTCATCAGCTTTTATTTCTATGATTGCTTCGTGTTGTGAGATCGCTTGTTGATAGAGTTCTTTTTCTCTGTAAAGGTCAGCAAGTTCTATGCGTGCAAAAATGTTCTGTGGGTCAAGTTCAGATATTTTATTCCATGCTTTAATCGCATCATCTAATCTATCTCGGTTGAAAAAAGCGTTACCGAGTGTTTTGTAAATAGTCGTGAGTTCTTCTGGCGAGACAGACTTTGTCTGATCAGACAAGCTTGCAGCTTTACTTAATTGTGGAATTGCCTCCTCATGTTTGCGTAGTGCTACATTTAGCTGCCCGAGCGCAAAATATGTATAGTAATCGTTGGGTGCGAGTTCTACTGCGCGTTGATATGCTGCGAGTGCATCCGTATCATTGCCCAATCGCTTATAGATATGACCTAAAAGCAGTTGAATGTTTGCGTCATCAGGATCGGTTTTTGCTTCTGCTTCATAATCTGAGACCATCGCTGTTAAGCCATCACCTTCAAGATAGAATTGATACAAACGGTCAAATGAGCTCCCTTCTCTCGGTTTGCGTTTGAGCATCACCTTGTAACGTTCAATGACTTTAGCATCGTTATTCTCATCTTGTGCCAAAATAGCGGGAGCCAAAATAATGTGAGAAAGTAAAAGGGTAGATAGAAGAATAAGAAGGACAGTAGACGCAATTAAATTTCTTTTGCTGACAGACATCGGGATACCTCCATTGTTATAAGATTACGGATTACCGTTGTTTGTAATATTAGTTTTACCGAGTGATGCTAATGTAAACGTATCGTGAAACCAACCTGTACAGTTGCTATGAACATAAACTATGTCATCAATGATTATTCTGCGATTATTAGGAAACTTTTCAATCAAATCATGACCACGTAAGAATCTCCCATCATACCGTCTGAAGAAAACAGTACGTCCATTTTGCTCAATGTATACCTCACACATTTCGCCACCGTGTTCAGCATCAAGATCAGGGTCTATGACGCGTAAGCAATGGAAGGTATTCTCACCGATAGTTACATCGTAAGTTCCTGCTCCCAAGCCTTGTGCCTCAGTTGTTTTGTAAGAACCGTCAGGTTGAAGTTCATATCGTCCATCATCAACTATACGACGTTCACCATCGGGTCCCCATAGTTCTTCAAACCAATCGTCACCTATAGTGTTATATGTTCTGATACCGTCCATGGTCATGACGACAGAAATCCATCTTGTGTGTGTATCATCCATAGCGACATACATTAAATCTGGTGATGTGGGCCATTCTTTTGCTAACCATTCATTGAACTGAATTTCTACACATTCGATATCGCGTATCATCGCTGGTGCAGTCGGTATCATTTGTGTGACAGCATCTAATTGTTGTGTTTCTCCATCATATTCCGCCCACATATAGGTTTCACCCATTTTGGGTATAGCGAACCACCACTGTAATTCTGGACAGTCGACTTCATGTATCGGATCGGAACTTTCGGCGATCTTGATATCAGGACGCGTTGGTGGGAATGGGTGTTCCAAGACCTCTCCTGGGGGTTTAATATAAAACTTGTTAGACATAATGTTGTTCCTAATCAATACTTACTTTCTGATTACTAAGACAATCGCTGCGATTACTGCCCCAAAGAAAAATATACCGATTGCTGCTAAAATTAATAATTCTATTGGACCGGGCACCATGTAGTTTATCCTCCTATATTGTTAAAGAATGTGTAATATTACTATAATTTGGACAATTTTCAGATCTTTTTCTGTTGTTATCCTTCATTAGAATATGCATTTCTTATATCATGAATGAAATACACCTGTCGCCCCGCTGGGGCTTAGGTTTGAGATACGAATATGTTACTATACACCTTTCGTCCCTCATGAAGATTAAGTTATTAATTGGGTAATACGCGGGCGGGGAAACCCCGCCCCTACGAAACCTTACTCCTACGATGAGGCGGATCATTATCTGTAGGATCATTACTGATAATTAAGCCCCTACGAAACCTTACTCCTACGATGAGGCGGATCATTATCTGTAGGATCATTACTGATAATTAAGCCCCTACGAAACCTTACTCCTACGATGAGGCGGATCATTATCTGTAGGATCATTACTGATAATTAAGCCCCTACGAAACCTTACTCCTACGATGAGGCGGATCATTATCTGTAGGATCATTACTGATAATTAAGCCCCTACGAAACCTTACTCCTACGATGAGGCGGATCATTATCTGTAGGATCATTACTGATAATTAAGCCCCTACGAAACCTTACCCCTACGATGAGTCATATCAGTAGAATTACCTGATTATTTATTTAATCTTCATCTGGGACTGTCGCATTGATGTCGTTTCTATTTTCGCTGAGTTTCTAAACCCCATATAACTTCACTAATAGAACAGAGCAGCCCCAGCGGGGCGACAAGTGTATAGTTATGTAGACAGTTATTGTGGTCTTATGTTAAGTCATTAATTATCAACTTTACTTTAAACTTTACTTTAAGTGGTTTGTTCTTTCCAACGTTTCACTGCTTCTATTTTTGTCTGTTGCCATCCTGTCCAGTCAGTTTTTCCTTCGTATCTAACAACATCATGAATTGTTGCTCGGGGTTGATATGTTATATAGTTGCCGGTATGCCACGCAAGGTTTCGATATATCATGAAATCACCTGGTGCTAAATGGACTTGAACAGCACCGGGAAACTGTTGACAGTGTTCAAGATTATACCGTTCCGCTTCAACGTTCGTTTGTCCATTTACAGGTTTACGTAGTTTAGGGTCATTTGTAGATTGGATTTCTCCTGGCATATCCCATTGACGAAGATGGCTGCCGGGAACAAACCAGGTACAAGAATCGGCATATATTGCACAGTTGACCTGATTAAAATGCCGCAGGTCGTGCCATACTTCTGCTAACTTTGCGTTTACGATCTCATCGCGCGCTTCTATTGGCACTTCAACGACACCATCACGATGCCAACCGAGGTGCCAGGGATGTTCAAGCGGTTCCACAAGCAATCCCATAATATCAACATGTCCGTGTGTATAGTTATCACCGAGTAGTCTCTGGACAGCATCACGTAGTGTGGACAGCTCCGTATAATCGTAAAATGGTTTCAGATCCAACGCATCACCGTAGTTAGAGAGTGGTTGGATTCGTTGCGTTTGAGGTCCATTGAGTTTATGTGCTAAGTCGCGTGCCTTCTCGGCTTCCCTACGTAAATCCGATAGAAGTGAAGCGGGAACAATACCACGAAATACAAAGAAACCTTGTGAAAGGTATTCGTTGACAATATAATCTTGAAACTGAAATGCCACGTTATACCCCCTTAACCTTATAGACTCCTCATCCCATCTGAAGGATAGTAGAAAATGGAATTAATATGTGATTCTTCATAAAGAATTTGACGAACGCATACTGAATAGACTCAATATTATCCCTTTAACCATTCTACAATATGATATATTATATGTCAAGGTTAACGTTAACGTTATGTTGACTATCAATCCATAAGTTTTCGAAAATTTTATTGGACATGTCAAATTATGATAAGTTAGAATTCAGTAAGCAGAAAAAGCGTAAATCTGCTATAATAGATTTAATACATAGTTTTTAGTGAATGTTTTAGTGAATGACGTTTGAAAATATGCCACCCGCTCTCATATATACATTTATACTTATGCAGGAGAATACAGAATCATGTCCAATAAACTGAAACCCCGGAGTTATGCTATTACCGATGGTCCCGACCGCGCTGCTGCACGTACGATGCTGATGTTCGGCGATGGCGGTCTTTCACCAGAAGACCTTGACAAGCCAATTATCGGGGTTGCGAATACATGGATTGAGATAGGACCTTGTAACTTCCACTTGAGACGTCTTGCCGCTAAGGTTAAGGCTGGTATCCGTGATGCTGGTGGAACGCCGCTGGAATTCAATACTGTAAGTATCTCTGATGGTATTACGATGGGCACAGAGGGGATGAAAACCTCACTCATCAGCAGAGAAATCGTGGCAGATTCAATAGAGTTAGTCTCTATCGGCAACATGTTTGATGCGGTGATTGCACTCTGCGGATGTGACAAAACAGTCCCCGGTACGGTGATGGCGTTGGCACGTTTAGATATACCATCTCTCACGTTATATGGTGGTTCAATTATGCCCGGTAATTTTCAGGGACGCGATGTCACTATACAGGACGTATTTGAGGCGGTCGGTCAGCACGCTGAAGGTACGATCACAGTTGATGAATTGGACGATCTGATTAGTAAAGGCTGCCCTGGACCTGGTGCTTGTGGTGGGCAGTTTACAGCAAATACAATGGCGACTGCGGTTGAGTTGTTAGGTATTGCACCGTTGGGTAGTGGGAGTGTGCCAGCTGTTGCAGAAGAGAAGGATAACGAAGCATACAAAGCAGGACAACTTGTGATGGATATGCTGGCTGATGACCGTCGTCCGAGTCAGATCATCACCCGAAAGTCTCTTGAGAATGCGATTACATCTGTCGCTGCAACTGGCGGTTCAACAAACGGTGTTCTCCATCTGCTCGCTATTGCTTATGAAGCACAGATACCTTTGACACTTGAAGATTTCCACACAATTAGCCAAAAAACGCCTGTATTAGCAGACCTTAAGCCGGGGGGTCAGTTTGTCGCAACAGACCTATATGAAGCGGGTGGTATCCAATTCTTAACAAAACGGTTGATTGAAGCAGGGTTGCTGCATACCGATGAACTTACTGTTACAGGTAAGACAATCGGTGAGGAGGCGAATGCTGCGACTGAAACAGAAGGTCAACAGGTCGTTAGAGCAGTTAATGCTCCCTTGAAACCTACCGGAGGATTTGCTATCTTGAGAGGTAACCTTGCCCCTGATGGGTGTGTGATAAAGTTAGCGGGTCAGGAAAAAACTTTACATCGGGGTCCTGTGCGTATCTTTGAACGTGAAGAGGATACATTTGCTGCTATCAAAGGTGGACAGATCAAACCGGGTGATGTGGTCGTGATACGTTATGAAGGACCTATAGGTGGACCTGGCATGCGTGAGATGTTAGGTGTGACAGCAGCAATCGTCGGGGCAGGTCTAAGCGAGGATGTCGCGCTTCTGACAGATGGCAGATTCTCTGGAGCAACACACGGATTTATGATATGTCACGTTGCACCTGAAGCAGCAATAGGGGGTCCCATCGCAATTTTGCAAGAAGGGGATGAAATTGTGATTGATGCCAGAACACGTAGGTTAGATGTTTCCCTCTCTGATGCAGAAATTCAAGCGCGTTTAGAAGAATGGACTCCACCAAAACCCCGTTATACACGTGGAGTTATGGCGAAATACGCGAAATCTGTTGCCTCCGCGTCCGAAGGTGCTGTAACAGGATAATACCGTATAAGATGGGAAGGATGGAAGGATGGAAGGATGGGAAGGATGGAAGGATGGAAGGATGGAAGGATGGAAGGATGGAAGGATGGAAGGATGGAAGGATGGAAGGATGGAAGGATGGAAATCAGATGCCTTAGTTTATGGTCTACGGATCGGATTTCCCGCCGCCTATCGTATAGGATTTAACGCTCTTCCGTCAAATCCCCATGCTTTAGCTTGTGGGATGTAGACGGAAACCAACGGGTTGATATATCAAAATAGACTTGACTTTTACATAAAAACCTGGTTTCATAATTATACTGTTTCAGTGGTAGGTACTGCTAATACCTGCCACACCTTTAGCAGAGGGAAACAGAATCTTTTCAGAGACAGTAGATCATGCGAAAAACTTACAAGTATAAGATTCAGAATCAATCTAACACGATCAAGCTTGGCAATATGCTTGACGATATGCATCAAGTGCATATTCATATCATGCGATTGCAGCGTAGATATTATCGTAGATATAACAAAAATATATCTGCCTATACCATGAATGCCCACGTCAAAAAACTGAAGGATAGGACTAAGCCTCATTGGAAATCCTTGCCGAGTCAAGTTATTCAAGATGTTGTATTGCGTATGGGAAAAGCCTACGATGCTTTTTTCAGAAACATCAAAGAACGTAAAGCAGGCAAAACGACTCGTAAAGTCGGTAGACCGAAGATCAAACCGCAACACAAATACAACTCTATGACATTCACACAAGCAGGATATAAACTTGAAGATAATCGTATCAAGATCAATTGTATTGATACGTGGTATTCTTTTCATAAACACCGTGAAATAACTGGAATAATCAAAACAGTAACAATCAAGCGTGACAGATGTGGCGACTATTGGATATGCTTTTCTTGTCAAGGTGCTGACCATTCCGATCCCTTTCCCAAGACGGGTGAAAGTGCAGGGTTTGACTTTGGATTGAAAACGTTCCTGACATTGAGCAATGGCGAAAAGATAGAGTGTCCACAGTTTCTTAAGAAGTCCTTGAATAAGTTGAAATCCTTGAATAAGAGTTTGAGTCGTAAGGTTTACAAATCGGGTGGTTGGTATCGTGCCAAACGTGCTGTTTCGCGACAATACAGAAAAATCACACGGCGACGTCTTGATTGGCAGTGGAAACTTGCAACTCGACTTTGCAGAGAGTTTGATACCTTATGCTTTGAAACACTGAATATTGATGGCATGAAAAGACTTTGGGGACGAAAAGTCTCTGACTTGTCTTTTAGTCAGTTTATTCAGATACTCGAATTCAAGTGTGCAAAGCATGGTAAAACTTTCAAACCGATAGATAAGTGGACTTCAAGCACTAAACCCTGCAGTAATTGTGGCAAGCATAATAAAAATCTTTCTCTTTCAGATAGACAGTGGACATGTCCAAGTTGTGGTGTAAATCACGACAGAGACATAAACGCTGCTATCAATATCAAACGGGCTGGGTTAGCAGCCCAAGGTGGAGGCGACATCAGACAGCTTAGTCTCTTTGGGACAGCTGCAGTTGCCTAAGAAACCGAAGCCCCTGCCTTTAGGTAGTGGGTACTATCACTATTAAGAATGATACTATGAATTACAGGAAATTATCACCTGCTGAATATGGCTATGGCAGAAAATCAGAAAGTGGAATAATTAATATATCAAATTGTTTTTCAATATGGAAATGGATTGTTGATGAATAAATCAAAAATATTAGACACTAATAATGAATATCGTTTTTCTGTTTTCAGATGAACACACGGGGACTGTGATGGGGAATAGTGGACATCCGATTGTTCGTACACCTCATCTTGACCGTCTTGCCGAACAGAGTTATACGTTTGATAATGCGTATTGCAATAGTCCAATTTGTGTTCCTTCGCGTTTATCTTTGCTTACTGGATGTTATCCACATCAGATAGATGCGTGGGATTTGGGAGTCATTCCAGATCGGCAACACAAAACATGGGGGGACTATTTAGGAAAAGCAGGTTATCAGACGGTATTATGTGGACGCACACATTTTAATGGATCTGACAGATTACTCGGTTTTTCTGAACGTTTGTTAGACGATCTTCCGCGGTGGTACAGCAGAAATGGTCGTCCACCGAACCGGACTACGGATGCACGGAGAGGTTCTAACTCTCACGTTGCTGAATGCGGTCCAGGTGATCACGAACACACGAGATATGATCGGGAGGTCACTGACTTAGCGGTTGATTTCCTGCGTAAGAAAGCTGCGAGGTCAGATGATAGTCCTTTTCTGCTCTATTGTGGATATATGCATCCACACTTTCCACTCATAGCACCACCGGAGTTTTTCTCTTGGTATGATCCAAATTCACTTGAGTTACCTGACACTTGGAACGAACCGCTTGCATCGCAACATCCTATCATCCAACATCATCGTTGGGCATGGCGAAACGATATTCCACCGTCAGAAGAAACTGTCCGTTGTGCATTGGCATCCTATTACGCACTTGTTTCATCCCTTGATGCACAAATTGGTAGGATTATAGATGCTATTGATTCGTCTCGGTTATCAAAAGACACAATCATTATCTACACGAGCGATCACGGTGAAATGGCTGGTAGTCACGGTATCTGGCAAAAGCAGTGCTTCTACGAATCTGCTGTGAAAGTACCCTTGATACTTCGGCTGCCAGCAGGTGAAACCCAACGCGTAAAGCAGAACGTATCTTTGATAGATAGCCTGCCAACCTTATTGGAAATCGCAAATATAGATAAACCATCCGATTTGCTGGGAGAGAGTTTGTTGGGTATTGCTCAACATCAACGAGATGAGACAACGCGTGCAGTTTTTTCAGAATACCATCACATGGGTATGCTTAACGCAGGATTTATGCTCAAACAGGGTGATTACAAACTGTGTCATTACGTCGGCAGTGAACCGCAGTTGTTTAATGTGGATACTGACCCGTTGGAAAACTGTGATTTAGCACAAAATCCTGAGTATGCTGCAATTCGTGAAGAATTAGAAAACGCTCTATATACTATCACTGACCCTAATGTTGTAGATGCACGCGCGAAAGAAAATCAAAAAGCCCGTAAACCCAAATAAAAAATTACAAAAACAATCATATTTCTTACTGAATAGGATTTGTCTTTTCTGATAAATTCTGATACAATACCAGATAAATAAATACAATTTCATACCACAAAAGAGGAATATATGAAAATTAGAACGACTACAATCTTTGCAGTATTAATCGTTTTTGTTGTTGTGTTGTCTTTTTCCAGCTGTGATAATGTATCCAATATAATTGAACTATCAAAATCACAGGAAGGTGACTCAGGTGAACACTTGACTATAGGCGTTGTGTTGCCACTATCAGGTAGACACATATCTACTTTTGGTGAACCTATACAGAAAGGTCTTGACCTCGCTTTAAATGAAATAAACGAAGGACAATTTGCCGGTACTAATTTGGCACTTATTGTTGAAGACTCAGGTAGCACAGTTGAAGGAGCAGTTTCTGCTTATAACAAGCTGATACATGAAGTTGGCGTATCAATTGTGATTGGTCCCTCAACTTCATCAATGACAAAAGAGACATTTCCGATTGCACAAGAGAACCAGATCGTCGCTATCAGTCCAACTTCTGCAGCACGCGGGCTTAGCGCAATTGGCGACTATGTTTTTCGTATAGCACTAACAACAGATAAATTAGTGCCAAACGGTATTGCAGCGACGCATGCAAAACTTACTTATGAGAACGTAGCAACATTATATGATGAAGACGATGAGTTTTCAAGGGATGGAGATGCTGCTGTCCAAGAAACACTTGATGATTTAAATGTAAATGCTCTGATTACTGAGACATTTAAGAGTGGTGACACCGATTTTACAGAACAACTTACAAACATCAAGGCGTTAAACCCGGACGCGATTTTTCTCTCATCTCTATCACAAGAGAAGCCACTCATACTAATTCAAGCACAAGAACTGGGAATAACTGCACAGTTCATCATTCGTACTTTTACTGAGGATAATGTTGCAGCAGCAGGTGAAGCAGCAGAAGGTGTAATCACATTTGTTGGGTGGGGGAAATCTGTTGACACTCAGATTAATCAAGCGTTTATTAAAAACTACATCGATGGTTACGGCATGCCTCCCAATAACTATGCAGCCCGAGCCTATACAACACTACATGTCTTGGCTGAAGGTATAAAAAACGCTGCAAGCCATACACCTAAAGACATTAGAGATGCCCTGGCACAGATCAACGGTTTTGAGACTGTCTTTGGCACGTTTTCATTTGATGAAGTTGGTGATGCTGTTTACGAACCAAAAATCCTGATCGTTAAAAATGGTAAGTTAGAGTTGTATGAATAACTATTGCTTTGTCAATATATTATTGTTCGCGATTCGGAGATCGCTCCTACCGATGGACTTCTTAGCGTCATGCAACAATCATTAGATCAGTTTTATACAAAAAAAGAAATAGCTAAGTTATGTTGGGAGGTTTTCACAGAAACACTTTCTACGCTAAATAAAAGCACTAACGACCTATATTTTTTCGAACCTTCTGCTGGTACTGGTGCGTTTTTTGATCTCTTACCTATAGATAGGAGATTAGGTATTGACCTTGTACCAAAGTGTGACGGTGTAAAAACTGAGAACTTTTTTGATGTTTCCGATATTCCTTTTGCACGACAAGATACCGCTGTTATCGGCAATCCACCATTTGGAAAACGAGGAAAATTAGCAATAGATTTTTTTAATCATGCATCCTATTTTGCTGATATAGTAGCGTTTATTGTGCCTCTTAATTTTAGAAAATACGCTGTTCATAAACGGCTTGATCCTTCCATGCGATTCATTGAAAAAATGGTTTTACCAAGAGATGCATTTCACCTTGATAACGGAAAATTGTTTTCTGTTAATACTGAATTTCAGATATGGACCCGTTTAGAAAGTACACACTGTGATATGCGAGAATGGAAACCATTACCGATAACTCATCAGGATTTCCAACTTTGGCAGTATAACAACACAACAGACGCGCTAAAAATCTTCTATAACGAGTTTGATTTTGCTGTTCCTTGCCAGGGCTGGCAAGATTATTCTCGCAAGGAAACAGATGAAAAGAAATGTGAAAGAAATAAACAGTGGATACTGATAAAAGCAGAGAATCTTACGGTTTTAGAACGATTGATGAATATTGATTATCAAAACTTAGCTCAGAAATGTGCAACTGCTGTACCCGGATTCCGGAAAGCTGACCTCGTCAAGGAATATACGGATATGTATGAGAAAACGCTATGAACTGTCTTATCATATCTTAGACCTAATGCAAGGAAGTGTCTACGCAAACCTTTCTAACCTATATGACGAGAACCAATCTACACAAGCACCGTCCGCAATTTCCAATGCACACATCTCACCCACAAGTGGTGCTAATGTTACACCACTATGCATTAAGGCTATATAAAGATTCGGAACTTTTTTCGTAAATCCGATGACAGGAAATCCATCAAGAGGCATCGGTCGGTAACCTACCGGAGAAGGTATTGCTTCTGCATCACCGATTGTGGGAAGAACTTCTTTCGCATAGTCAAGCAGCATATCCGCATGTTCTTGTGAGTCGTTCCGATTGATGCCTTCTTGTGTCCCTTGACCAATTCTGAGCGAACCATCGCGCAGTTGTCTGAGATGTAAATGTTGTTGGTTTTCAGTTTTTGGAGGTGCATGTATCACGGCGACATTATGTAAAACTTGGACACATGGGGAGGTCTTTATGACGATACCCGGACTTCGTTGTTGCGGAATGTTAATATCAACGAGAGAAGCGAGCTCGGTTGTCTGAATACCACTTGCTAAGACAACCGCATCACAGCGGAATTCTGTGTCTTTCGTTTGAACCGCAGCGATCCTACGATTATGCATCACAAAACCTGTAACTGCTGTCTTAGAATGCAGGGTTACACCATTGTCTATTGCGTGTTTCAAACATGCAGAAATGAACTTGTCAGTCTCTACATGGATATCCGCTTCAGAATGTGAGATGGCTTTAGCAGATTCTACCATCAAATCAGGCTCTAACGCTAACATCTCCTCAGTAGAAATTAGTCTACACGGATAACCCCAATTCTGAAGTTGTTTAATGCGGTTCTCTAACGCTATTGCCTTGTCCGTTCTGTTTTCCCAACGCATCTCCCCACCATAGTGAATACCAATGTCAGCATTCAGTTGATGTGCAAATCGGTACCACATATCTAAGGAGCGTCTGTTGAACGTATGGTATTCGCGAGGATCTTTTCTGAAGGCATTTACCCAAGCAAAGGAATGTCCAGATGCACCAGAACCCGGGACATCCTGTTCAAAAATGTTTATGACAGTATGTGGTCTACGGGACAAGAAATAGGCAATTGAAACACCTATAACACCCGCACCTACGACCGCTATATGTTTTGTTTTTGCTGATACCATATAATTATGCGTTACCTAAGTTACCGATGTGCGACAACAATAAAACCGGTCAATCCACCAAGCAGTAACTGAAATCCTGTCTGATAGAAAACGATGAGAAACGGTTGACATAAGGATATGAGGCCAAGCGCAATTAGCAAGATAGATATCCGTTCACAGAAGACTTTTTTAGAATAGACTAAAGCAAACACGATCATACCAGGTATTATCAGGTAAAGTGCTGAATTATTGAGTAATTCAGAAGTTGTTTGATAAAGAAATCCTATTCCTATACACACTACAACCGATGAAACAACAGCCGCAATTCTCTTTGATGTCGTCGTCATACCGAACGCTATCGCACTACTGAAAAGAATGTGGAATGCTGAACCACTAAGCAACGATGCTGTTGGAAGATATAGGAAAGAGAACCCGATCACGAAACCAAATAGAGAAAAAAGTGCAACATATACCTTATTCTGAAATGATATACTGCCAAGGATAGCAGCAATACTTAACGAAATAAACGCGATACCTTTCAAAAGTACATCAATTTGGGAAAAAACCTTAGGGAGAGAGGAGATATTACCAAGACTGTTGTAAAGAAAAACAGAGCCGATAACGAGAAAACTAAGGCAAAGAATCTGATTTCGTTTCTGTGCTGACATAAGTATCAATAGCAATAACAAATGGGCAATAACATAAGCTATATCAAAGGTAATTCTATTCAATCACCAGATTTGAACAAGCGATCTACCCAGGACTTTGATTTATCTTCTTGTAGACTGTTTATCTGAACCCTTAAATCCGCTCTTTCTTCGTGAAGTGCATTAATTTTCTCTTTAAGTTCAGAAATGTCTGATTCTAATTTCTCATTCGTTTCACGTAGATAGGCAATGTGCACAATCTGGCATATAAGATTTTCAATGATGTCATCTGTAGGTATATTATAACTCAGTTGTGTGATTAAAGGTGCTAAACCGTCAATCCTTAATTGTAGAATTGCTTCAGTGTCCTTATCATCATCTTCAGATGGCGCAGAAGTAACACGAAGATAGGGTTCAATGTCGGGATGCTTTCGGTTGATAGTTCGTCTGATAATCTCTTCATCAACACCGATGACTTCGGCGACATCAGAAGGGTTCATATAGAGATCCATTGTCAATTCCTTGTTTCTCTATCATTTTGTATTGATATGAAAGCAGACTTATTCTCATTGATTCAACTTTAGGGCGCGTAACATATGCCGCGCATAACTTACTGCAGAGATCGCTACAAATACTAAAGCAACACAAAGTGTTGTAAAGGCTATCCACTCTAACCAATCGGATAACAGATTGTCTTGAAACGCATGTTTTAGGTATGCATGGATTAGATATAGTATGACAGCAATTGATAACGAAAAACTCGTGCACTTTCCCCACCAATTTGACTTTGTAATCATCTTTGCTTTATACGCAAGATAAGCATTGCCAATCACTATCGCAACATCTCGAATGATTACAGGAAGGATTGCCCACCATGGAAAGTCAGTCGCCTGTGATAATACAAGCGCAAGAATACCGGCACCAATCGCAAATTTATCCGCTATAGGGTCAAGAATGTAACCAAGCTCAGAATGTTGATTCAGAACACGAGCGAAAAAACCATCCAGTAAATCTGAAAGAATGGCAACTATACCAACAAATATAGCGTACTTATAGTCCTTCTGGTAAATTAACCAAAAAAGCAGAGGTACGAGTAGCAGCCTGAATGTTGATAATAGATTGCTAATATATAAAAAGTCTCGTGGTGAGATATGAATCGTACGAGTTTCTGTAAATTGGTGAATAGGATTCTTGAGTGCCATCAAACCATTTTACCTGCTTGTCATAAACACCGATGTCAATACTCTAAAATACTGTCCTTGATAAATTTGAAAGTATATTATGTTAATGCTATAGATACGATACACAAAACCGCAATACAACAATAATGGTTTGTCAAATGCTATTTTGTAGCAATTGACAGTCTATAATACAATAAAATACTGTTGTAAACTTCAATTGTTTCGTGCAGTTAATCTAAAAGCAATCTGTTTGTTGAGTTCTTTTAGTATTTCAATCTCACGTCTAAGAAGTTCGTCAATAGTCGCAATTTCCAATAATTCTTGCTTTGCTTCAAGTGAGATACGTAACCGTGTGCCAATTTGAAAAGCTAATTCATTAGGATGTTCAGGAATTTCAGAGGGAGGTCGCCATGTAAACATCAGGCTGTTAGATAACGCTTCGTATTCTATATAGATCTCACGAGTTTTCGCTGAAACCTCATCTAACTTGGAATGATCTGTATCATTCAACGAATCCAACATCCGTACACGGGCGACTAAATAGGGTAAGTCATCTGCTACTTCCAGAATTTCAAATCGAGAACGTCCCGTCGTCATAATGTTCATACGTCCATCGGGAAAACGATTAACGTCAACTAAATCTACTGAAGTTCCGATTTTACACGGTGTGGCTGTGTCTCCGACCTCATCACCCTCCTTTATCATGACGATGCCAAACGAGGATTCGTTTCTTATACAATACTTCACCAATTCACGATAACGCTGCTCAAAGATGTGAAGCGGAAGGTATCCTCCAGGGAATAACACTACATTTAATGGAATAAGTGGAAGTTCGTTATCTGCTAACTGAACTGGATCTGTTTGCATGGAAATACCTCTTGGGAAATGATGAACATAGTCCAACTTTCAATACTCATCGATTTATCTCTGACATTTAATTCCTACAAGTATTTTTACATAAAGGAGATTATTTGTCAAGGATGATATTATGAAAGGGTACGTAATTCTTTTGTAGAAACTTAAGCGTTGGGATAGGAGAAAGGATTCTGTGGGACACCGTACAATCATTTTCCAGTAGGAGTCAAAAGAGATGACGATCCGGAATCCAAATATATCGTACAGTCCTTGTGTTCCTGCAGTATTGACGCAGGATGTCTATGTGTGATATCACCTTGCAGACAGGCACGTACGGCTTCAGCCTTCCTTTCATCTGGAACAGTACAGATTATTTTCTCAGATTTCATTATCTGTTTTATTGACATAGAAATTGCATGTGTCGGAACATCATTTAATCCGTTGAACCATCCTTCACCGACCTGTTGTAGACGGCAATCCTCATCTAATTCTACTACGATATAAGGGGCTTCTGTCTCAAAATCTGCTGGTGGGTCGTTGAATGCAAGATGTCCATTTTCACCGATACCAACAAACGCTACATCAATTGGATAGTCAGAAATTATTTCATTTAATCTATCACATTCAGCTTGGGGATCATGTGCTTCACCGTTGATAAAATGTACCGTTGCTGGCTGCACAATTTCAACGAACCTGTCCTTTAGATACTTGCGGAAACTGGCAGGATGCGTCGCTGGGATACCGATATATTCATCCAGATGAAACATCGTGGTCTTTTTCCAGTTGATATCGCTGTCATCCGTTAGAGCTTTCAGGAAGTCAAATTGGGATGCGCCCGTTGCCACAATAAAGTTCGCATTTCCCTTGTTTCTGATGGACTCTTGTAACTTTTGACTGGCAGCACGTGCTGCTGCCTGACCTGTTTCTATCTTTGTCGCAGCTATGTATACTTCCATAATGGCTACACTCTGTTATTCGCTTGTAATATACGAAGAAAGTCCTTTTTCCAACTTGGTGAAAGACTTTGCAACTTTCTTGCTTTGTTAATTTTCTCAAAGTTTTTGGTATCAAAAAAGCGAAGATTTAGTATCTCTGTAATGCTCATCCGTTCATCAACTGTTTCAATATGCGAGATATTGTCACCTGCTTTAATCTCACCTTCTGTTAATACTCGGAAATAGAATCCTACCCTTCTGCTCTCTAAAAACTGTTTTGGAAACTCAGGTATACCCATTTTGTATCCCAACTTGAAACATGGTACACGGGGTTGTGTAATCTGAAGTTTCACAACTTGTCCAATCTGAAAGACATCTCCGATATGTATATCTGCTTCAAGCATCCCTCTTACAGTAAGGTTTTCTCCAAACTGACCAAAGGTCAAGTCATCTCTACTAAGTACATGTTTCCAGTGAGAATAGTGTTCAATCGGATAACCGTAAATCGCTTTGTAGGTGCCACCGTGTACCTTTAAATCACCTTGACCATCACCTTCAATGTTATCATCTTTCACCATCACGCTACCCGTTACAGGCACTTTAAATATCCCTGTCTGAATTGTCTTACCGCCATATTCAATAGGCTTAGGTTTAGAAACGTTGATAGATAGGAGTTTCATCATGTGATTAGATATCTTTAAATGTCAACTATTCACGAACTTGGCCATTGCCATAAACAATATATTTATAGCTTGTTAATCCCTCAAGTCCCATGGGTCCCCGAGAATGTAGTTTCTGCGTACTAATACCGACTTCTGCACCCAACCCAAATTCATAGCCATCAGTAAAGACAGTACTGGCATTGACATATACGGCAGCTGAATCTACCTCTTTCAGAAATCGTTCTGCTGCATGATAGTTTTCAGTGATAATTGCATCCGAATGATGTGAACCGTATTCTTCTATGTGGTCAATTGCTTCTTCCATGCTACCAACCACACGTACTGACAAGATATAATCAAGGTATTCAGTACGCCAGTCTTCTTCCGATGCTGTTCCTGCTTCTGGGAAAATATCACGTGTCTGATGACATCCGCGAATTTCAACATCAGCTTTTTGCAGCTTCTCACAGATATCAGGTAAGTATTTCTCAGCAACGCACTCATGAACCAATAAGGTTTCAATCGCATTGCAGACACCAACTTTATAGCCAACCTTAGCATTCATACACAGTTTCGTTGCCATTTCAAGGTCCGCATCTTCGTCAACATAGATATGGCAGATACCATCTGCATGACCAAGAACCGGGACATCTGATTCTCTCATCAGAAACTGGACGAATTCATTACTACCGCGAGGTATGACAAGATCAATATATTCAGGTAATCGGATAAGTTCATAGACTGCTTGTCGGTCAGTCGTGTCAACGAATTGAATTGCATCAGGTACACCTTGCTTTGCCGCGGTATCGCTGAGTATACTTGCAAGTATGGTGTTGGAACGAATTGCTTCGGAACCACCCCTTAAGATCACACCATTCCCAGATTTAATACATAGAGCAGATACCTCAACAGTTACATCCGGTCGGGACTCATATACGACACCTACAACTCCGATTGGAACCCTCACTCTTCCTATTTTGAGTCCATTTGGTCTTTCCCCCATGTTAATTACCTCCCCGATAGGGTCGGGAAGTGCAGCAACCTGGCGTAAATTGTCTGCCATCCGTTCTATTTTCTTATTATCAAGTAATAGTCGTTGCATCAAAGGTTTTTCAAGACCAGTTTCTTCGCCTTTCTCAAGATCAATGCGATTTGCTTCTTGTATCACATCTTTTGCGTTAAGCAGGTTTTCAGCCATTGCTAATAAAGCACTATTGCGGATGTCTGCTGAGCTACGGGACAGGACACGCATCGCTGATTTTGCTTTTTTAGCTTTAGTTTGTACGGTTTTCTGTATTTCTTGATTCATATCTAAGTTTTATTTTAATTTAGCAATACTAAATTATCTCTATGAATGATTTCATCGTAATCGTGATAGCCGAGGATATTTCCGATATCTTGTGTCTGCTTTCCTGCCAGTTTGGATGCGTCTGTAGAGTTGTAGTTTGTTAAGCCTCTGGCAAATTCAATCCTATCCTCTGTGACACAAGAGACTGTATCACTATAGTTGAAGTGTCCTTCAACCCCTTTAATACCAGCGGGTAATAGACTTTTTCCACCTTGCAGTAGCGCGTCATGTGCACCATTATCTACTACGAGTGTTCCTTGTGGCGGACGGGAGTAAGCGATCCAACGTTTTCGTCCAGAAATACGCGAATTTGGGAGGAAGAGTGTTCCAAGTAATTCACCTTTCAGGATACGTGTTATGACGAGGGGTTCTCGTCCATAAGCGATCGCTACCATCTCACCAGAGCTGGTTACGATTTCAGCTGCATGTAATTTCGTCAACATTCCCCCTGTCCCCTTTGTTCCAGCTTGACCTGCTGCCTGCCACATATCTTCATTAATTTCATCAACCGTGTATATCAATTCTGAGTCCGGATTTAGTCTGGGATCTTCAGTAAAAAAACCGAGCTGATCAGAGAGTATGATCAACATATCAGCTTGTGCCAAATTCGTTACATAAGCTGATAACGTATCATTATCTCCGACCTTTATTTCCTCTACTGATACACTGTCATTCTCATTGATAATAGGTATTGCCCCGAGTTGAAGTAAGGTATGGAGCGTATCGTTCATACGGGTGTAACGGGTTCTGTCAGAAAAATCATCTTGCGTCAGCAACATCAGTGCTGGACATTGTCCATAATGTCGAAAACGTTCCTCATAAGCAGCCATCAGGCGAATCTGTCCAACGGCAGCGGATGCTTGTAACGCAGGTAATGTCTGTGGTCGGGTGGATAGACCGAGGTGTGGCCATCCGGCAGCAATTGCACCTGAAGTTACCAGTATAACCTCATAACCGCTGTGTCGGACCGTTGCTAAATCGTGAACAAGTCCATCGAGTGCAGCTTCATTAATACGAAGGTCATCTGAAATAGTGCTACTACCAACCTTAACAACAATACGTTTTACTTGAGACAAATTCTCGCGTTTTTGAATTGTCTGAGGTTTCTGAACACTCTTTTTAGTCTGCAGTAATTCTGATTTAGTGAAACGATTTGAGACATTACCCATGCTTGAGTCCCAATATTTAATAACCTATCTGATAACTTTTGAATTAAATAAGAATTCAAAATCATCAATTATAATTGTATCACCCTCTTTGACGCCTGCACGGGTAAGAGCGTTTATTACTCCCATCTTTTTTAATTTGCGAAACAACAACATGAGTGCTTGTTCATTCTCCATATCCGTCATGACAACAGCGCGTTTCGGTTCATCTCCAGTAATTATAAATGCATCTTCGGTTTTATTGAGCATGAAACGAGATCGTGGTTCCGATGGTAATTCAGGCTCAAACGTAATTGTTGTTTCCTTCTCTTTACGCGCCTTTGCTTCAATATATTGTAAGGAACGATAGGCTTGATGCATCAAAGTCTCAACACCTTGTCCCGTAATTGCGGAGATTGGGAATACTTTTCGTTTACCAAAATATCTCTGAACGCGTTCTATATTTGCTTCTGCTTCTGGTATATCAACTTTATTAAGAGCGATAATCTGGGGTAAATCTGTCAACATTTCGTTATAGTGACCGAGTTCAAGATTCAGTTGTTCATAGTCTTTGATAGGATCTCTACCATCCGTTGAACTCAGGTCTATCACATGGATCAACATTTTTGTTCGCTCAATGTGTCTTAAGAACTGGTGTCCTAACCCAGCACCTTTGTGTGCTCCTTCTATCAGTCCAGGGATGTCTGCAAGAACGAAGTTCTGTTCTTTATCAATGCGGACAACGCCTAAGTTAGGTATAAGGGTTGTAAATGGATATGACGCAATTTTAGGAGTTGCTGCAGAACTGCTTGCAAGGAGTGTGGATTTTCCTGCGTTTGGGTAACCCACTAAACCGATATCAGCAATCAATTTTATTTCCAGACTGATCTCACGTTCATGTCCAGGTTCACCCTTTTCTGCCACCCGTGGAATCTGAAACGTACTACTCTTGAAGCGAGAATTACCCTTACCCCCAAGTCCCCCAGATGCTACGATAACGCGCTGCTCTGGTTCCGTGAGATCTGCAAGCAATTCGCCAGTATCGCGATCTCTGATGATAGTTCCAACGGGCACTTTGATGAGACGATCCGCACCATTAGCACCATCTCGTTGTTTACCTGATCCGTGTCCACCGTTCTCTGCAACTTGACGGGGATTGTGATGTAGATCGATGAGAGTACTCATACCCAAAGTGGCAACCAGTATGATGCTTCCACCATTTCCGCCATCACCACCGTCGGGACCACCGCGTGGTACATATTTCTCTCGTCGAAAGCTGATGCAGCCATTACCGCCGTTACCGGCTTTGACCTGAATTCTTGCTGTATCCATGTCCTCCCCTTCCAGCTCAAAACCGGTCTCAATTGTGCTATGCTTCAATTCTTCCCAGCAATTAATGGGCAAGTAATACCATTTCTATTAATTAACTTTTCATTACCGTTTGTTTAGAAATGAAACGGGGAACGGCACAAACTAAAAGTTTGTGGCAGAATACGCGTTTGGTATTCTGCATTAATAAAGCAACATTTTCAATTAGAACTGGTATAATTAATGGTCCCTTACTAATCCGCGTAAAGTCGCCAGGTTTTTCCCGTGCATTGTATTCATTTTCGGCGTTTCAATAATCAGAGGTGTCTGAGCAAATCTCGAATCATTAAGTATATATGAGAATGCGGTCTCTCCTATATTGCCTTCTCCGATGTGTTCATGTCTGTCAACCCGGCTTTGATACTCAGATTTCGCATCATTGATATGAAATGCTTTCAATCTATCTAAACCTATAATCTCATCAAATTTATCATAAGTTGAATCACAATCCGCTTCAGTTCTTAGATCGTAGCCAGCAGCAAAGACATGGCAAGTATCTAAACAGACACCGAACCTATCTGGATATTTTGACATGCCTATCACATCCCGCAAATGTTCATAAGTATACCCAAGATTTGTACCTTGTCCTGCTGTCGTCTCAAGTAATAATATAACATCTTCTGCATCTGTTGTTTCAATGAGCAGGTCAAAACTCTCAGTGAGTCTTTTCAAACCAAATTCTTCACCCTCTCCAAGATGTGCGCCGAGATGTGTAACAAGATAACGTATATCAATCTTTTGTGCAAGTTCCATCTGCTTTTTAAACTGATTACGTGACTTTTCTAATACATCTTTCTTGGGTGATGCCATATTACTAAGATGTATATCATGAACAATTACATGCTGAATAGGAGAGTCGGACCAAGCAGTCCGAAATTCTGCTAACACTTCTGTTGTTGGCGGTTTAGATTCCCACCTATTTGGATTTGATAGGAAAATCTGTATAGCATCACATTGTAGTTCATCACCATTTTTGATGGCGTTATGGATACCTCCAGCTGTTGAAACATGTGCACCGAGAACCATAAAAGATGTACTCCTACAGGACTTACGCAAAGAAATTGAATTCACGACAAATAATATATCGTGCTTGGTGAATGCACGGTTGGCATTCACATATAACACTTTAACGTCTGAAAATGGGAAAAATGCGTAAGTGCTGTTCTAAAGGGTTGTGTTAAAGAGTCGAGGTTTGTGTAGAATATAGTAAAAATATAACGAGTTTATCTAAGAATGCGTTACAGATAAGTGTTGTCCATGATAAAACATTGATAGTTTTTAGAATATGTGCTATAATTTTACCTATAGTATAGTTGTAGTACAAATAAACTGAAGGAACTCCACTCTTGCCAAAAAAGAAAACTCAATCAGCCTCCTCTCAAATCCCATTGCTTTTATCCGAGAATGAACAAGAACATCTTGACATATCCACGCTTGAAACATGGTTGTGGGATGCCGCTTGTGTAATACGTGGCGCAACAGACGCACCCAAATTCAAGGATTTTATCCTGCCCCTAATCTTCTACAAACGACTCTCAGATGTATTTGATGACGAATTCACGAAACAGATTGAAGTATTCGGAGATGAAGATACCGCACGGGAAATTATTGAAGCTGACCATGAAGACGCACTAAAATCCGGACGCCATCCAATTGTCCGGTTCTACATTCCGCAACAGTACAGTTGGGATGTTCTCCGTAACCACCCCGCAGATGGTAACTTGGGACAGTTTGTTACAGAAGCGATGCGCGAGGTGGCAAATAAAAATCCACGGTTACAAGGTGTGCTTAATGTAGAAGATTTCAACGAAAAGCAGAGCGGACAACGACTCATTGATGACGAACGTCTCGAAAAACTGATTGAGATCATCAGTCAACATCGGCTTGGACTTGAGGATGCGGAGCCAGATATCCTGGGACGTGCTTATGAATATTTGTTACGAAAGTTTGCTGAAGGACAAGGGCAAAGCGCAGGTGAATTCTACACACCAAAAGAGGTCGGATGGTTAATGGCGAAACTGCTTAACCCCGAATCCTATTCTACTATCTACGATCCTGCCTGTGGTTCTGGTGGGCTACTTATCAAGGGACGATTGCAATTTGATGAAATGCACCCAGATGAAAAAAGCCAAGCTCCGAAAATCTATGGACAGGAATTAACCCCAACAACTTACGCAATGGCAAAGATGAATGCGTTTCTGCATGACTTTATCAGCGCGGATATTCAGATAGGTGACACCTTCCGCAATCCACGTTTCGTTGCTGACAATTCAAAACTCCAACGTTTTGACTATGTGATTGCTAATCCGATGTGGAATCAGAAAGAATATGACGATGAGTTTTACGATAATGATAAATGGAATCGATTTACTCATGGAACCCCGCCAAGTTCCTCAGCAGATTGGGCATGGGTGCAACACATGCTCACCTCTCTAAAAGATAACGGACGCGCCACGATTGTCCTGGATACTGGTGCTGTCTCCCGCGGTTCCGGTAGCAAACACACCGACCGAGAGCGCGATATTCGCAAAAAATTCGTTGAAGAGGACCTAATTGAAGGTGTTGTCCTACTACCCGAAAATCTATTTTACAACACAACTGCACCGGGCATTATATTGCTACTGAACTGTAACAAACCCACCGAACGTAAAGCACAATTCCTGCTTATCAACCTCTCACAGCATTTTGAGAAGGGAAAACCGAAAAACATCTTAACCGATGCAGGAATTACTGCAGCAACAGAAGTCTATGAAGCATGGGAATCGCGTGAAAAGTTAAGCAAAGTCATAACATTGGAAGATGCACAAAAAACAGATTACAATCTCAGTCCCTCCCAGTTTGTAGATGTAGGAGACAAAGTTGAGCACCGTCCGGTGAATGAAATATTAGCTGACTTAACAGAAGCACGTATCGCCCGCGAAAAAGCAGATAATGCCTTGGAAGAGGTATTAGGGCAGCTTGGATTGAATGTAGAGGACTAAGACAATGATTGATAAGATTAAATGGTCTGAACTTAAACCATACGAGCATGATAAACGACGTAGTTTTGAAGAATTATGCTATCAGATTGCTGATAGGCTCTATCATGAAAAAGGACATATAATTTCCACAGATGATAGCGGAGGTGGTGACGGAGTTGAATTTTATCTTACTTTACCAGATGGCGACGAATGGGGATGGCAAGCTAAATTCTATTACCCTAATAAACGACTGAGTAATAGTAATCGAAAACAATCCATCACTAATTCTCTTAAGAAAGCCTGTCAAGTACATCCGAATTTGAAAAAATGGATTTTATGTACTCCAACTAATTTTACATCAGATGAACAAAAATGGTTTGACAGCGACCTTCCTAATTCAATTCCAGAAGGCATGAGTGTTGAACTTGAGCATTGGGGAGATAGTAAGTTTAACAGCTATTTTAGTGATCCAAAGTTCAAGGGGTTACCAAACTATTTCTTTGATGTTTTGGAACTAGATCTTGAATGGTTTAAAACACAATTCGAGAAAGAAAAAGTAGAATTAGAAAAAATATATAATTCATCCTTACATACCGATATTGATGTAGAGATAGATATTCATGCGATTCTGGGTGATCACACATTTGTAGAACATATCACCGATTCAATTGAAAAACTTGAGGAAGAATTAGAAGATTTAAACGATGCAGTTGATAATCTCAACAAACCTATTCAAAAAGATATTGTTTGGGATGCGGCAAAAAAGGATAATGTAGCTATTGCAACTAAACCACTTCAAGATGTGTTAATTAAGACAATTGATCAATTCAAACACGCCAAGGTACTTCTGAAGGAAAACATGCTCTTTGAAGCGCAAGCCATAGATTGGGATTGTGTATTCAAAGAAGTTAATGATGCACTTTCTACCTATAGAACAACTATAGACGAATCCAATATATCAGAGATTGAATATACTGGTGAAAGTCCATATAAAGAACGTATTTTAGATGACACAAGATGGCTTGTTCATCGTCCCGAATCTATAATTGCCAACTTATTGGATGATTTTCTCAACTTTGAGTTGTATAAATGTAAATTAATTGTTCGTTCAGAATTAAAAATCTTTGGAAATGCTGGAGTTGGCAAAACCCATATAGCATGTAACATTTGTGATAATAGGTTGAGGAATGGATTACCGGCACTTTTTGTTCGTGGAAAACTCTTTACCGCTGACCAACCAATTGAGGAAAAATTACTAAAAATACTAAATATTCCATCCACCTATAATTTTAATGACTTTTTGCAGGCACTTTCAGCTGCTGCTGCAGCATACAATACACGTATTCCATTATTTATTGATGGTTTGAATGAAGCTACAGATAATGGGGCATTATCAAAAGTATGGCAAAAGTATTTGAAAGGGTTTGTTTATAAAATTGAACAAACCAAGAATGTCATATTACTTACAACTTGTCGTAGCAGTTATAAAAAGGTCATTTGGGATGATGAATATCCGCCTTACAGTGTGGATGTTGAAGGATTCGAAACCGACAAATTAACACGAGAAGCAATTGTAAAATATTCCAAGGTGTACAATATTGAACCTAACCTTACATTGGCACCGTTAACACAGTTTAAACATCCTATCTACCTTAAGATGTATTTTGAAACTAAAAAACGAAGTATTAACCCCACAGAATCTGATTATATAGGTGAACATGCCTTATTTGAAATATTTGATAAGTACTTATTAGTATGTAATAAAGCAATATGCGAAAATCTAAACCGTCATGAAAGTGCCCTTATAGTACAGACCGAATTGACCAAGATTGCAGAATACTTTTGGACAAATCGATGTCGTGATATTCCTTTTAACGAATTAGGATGCCTCGTTGATGGTAAACCACTTGATGAATTGGCTTGGGATTCATCAAAATCCCAAGCCATACTCAATGAAGATTTGCTCGTTTACCGAGATTGGGGACAATTTGGCGAATCCGTATACTTTACCTACGATCTGCTCGGGGGTTATTTGATTGTCAAATATTTGCTTGAACAAGCTAATGAAGCCGTGCAAGGATTCATAAATAGTGAAGAGGTAGTGGGAGCACTATTCAGTGAAGACTATCAGACCTTACATCCAATGCACGAAGATATTAGAAGATGTCTTGCAGCACTAATTCCCTCAAAGACAGGTGAGTACTTGCACGATTTTACAGACAATAAGATAGCACGCTATTATTCTATCCGTTCTCTGTTTGAAATTTCACCCAAATACATTACTGATGATTGTTCCAAAAAGATCGGTCACATTTTTAAAGAGAGATCTGATAGTCGTAAACCACTTCTTGAGTTAGCAGAATCTACAGTTAGACATCCTGGTCACCGTTTCAACGTTAAATTCTGGACAAAACAACTCTCAGATCTGTCTATGTCAGAACGGGATCTAAGTTGGACAGAACATGTCCGAAATAACCGCGAAAGATTTGAGGAGTTGGTGAAGATATTCAAGGAAACATGCAAAAGCGAACCAGAATTGTCTGAAATTAGTAAAAAACGTATACATCTATTAGCAGAATACATTATGTGGATTCTTACGTCAACCGTACGCCCACTACGCGATAAAGCAACACGCGCACTTTACTGGTACGGACGACGTTTCCCCAAGAAGTTCTTAAAATTAGTTCGAAAATCCTTCACAATCAATGATCCTTATGTATCCGAACGGATGTTAGCAGCAACCTATGGTATTGCAATGGCACGGCAAAACGACTTTGGGGATACAAGTTTTGTGGATGAGGTGTTACCTAAGTATGCAAAACAATTGTATGAAAGCATGTTCAAGCCTAATGCGCCGCATGCAACAACACACATCTTAGCACGCGATTATGCACAACGAACAATTGAGATTGCTTTAATACATCGCCCTGACTTACTAACAGACGACGAAAAATTACGTATCAAACCACCTTTTACTGATGGTGGAATTCGTCAATGGGGTGAGAGTGAAGACAAGAACAAAGACGAATATAGAAAAGGGCCTGCTCCATTACAGATGGATTTTGAGAACTACACACTTGGATCATTAGTAAAAGGTAGAGCACCTTATAATAATGAACCCCTTGAATACAACCGCGTTGTAGCAAATATCCGATGGCGGATTTACGCTTTAGGATATACATTGGAAAGTTTTGGAGAAATTGATGGCCGGCTTTTAAATGAAAATTATAGGAAATATGGTAGATCGAGAGATGGACGTAAAACAGATCGGTACGGAAAAAAATACTCATGGATCGCGTTTTTTGAACTTATTGGATTTCGACAAGATAAAGGATGTCTTCCAGATTATTATGATGACGTGCGCATTTCGGATGCTGATATCGATCCCAGTTTCCCGGTTGAACCTCGCGAATATAACTTGGTCACGAAAGATTTTTTAGGAGATCGAGAAACGTCACACAAACAATGGGTATTCAAGACATCACCTCCTGATTTGACACCTTATTTGGAAGTCGACCAGCTTTATAAGGAACAAGGACCTTGGGTACTTTTGAATGGATACCTAAGTCAGCAAGATAAACAATGCAATCGTGAAATGGGTGCATTTTGTGAAGGGTTGATTGTGAAATCTGGTGAAGTTAATGAAATAGTTGAGATTTTGGAGAAACAGGAGAAGATAGATGGATGGGTTGCCCCGTCAGCACCAGAAGACTATTACACCTATGCTGGTGAAATACCTTGGTGTAATACATATTCAGCAAATAGCTGGAGAGATTTATTATTTAGGGACGAAATAGCTGAAATTGAACAAGAAAAATATGAGACATCCCAGATACTGTTACCAGTGAGGGAGAACAGATGGGAAGATTATCATAGTGCAATCATCGGGAGTCGAAATATCGCAACGCCGTCTCGACAAATCGCTGAGACGCTGAACTTATGCGGACAACCTCAGAGTTTTGATCTTTTTGAAAAAGAAAATG
The DNA here is from genome assembly GCA_965205065.1 of Candidatus Poribacteria bacterium. Classification (GTDB taxonomy): domain Bacteria; phylum Poribacteria; class WGA-4E; order WGA-4E; family WGA-3G; genus MSPOR6. The sequence goes on from CBDBFT010000001.1 coordinate 4,121,454, forward strand.
GTAAGCGTGCTTCAATAAGTTTTCGCTATGGAGGAGATTGGGGAGAAACACAGAACTTTATATTTCTTAGAAAAGATTTATTGGAACGTTTTTTAACAGAAAGAAAAGAAAAACTAATTTGGTTAACATGGGGATCACGGCGTCAAGTTTCTCAAAATTCGGAGACTCCATATAAACCGTTTCATGAGGTAAAAATATATCAGTAGTGATAAGTAGATAATTATGACATAGTTTGGTTTAAACAAAGAAGGATTACAATGAATGAATTTGCCAGAACATTGGGAACTGATACAACTATCTAACCAACAGTTATTCAGTTTTGAAAGTGGTATTTGGAAAGGAAAAAAAGAACCATTTGAGGAATGCGCTGTTGTAAGAAATACTAATTTTACCAGTGACGGTTACCTTGACCTATCAGATGTCGCAGTCTTACCTATAGAGCAGAGATATTTAGAGAAGAAAAAACTAAAATGGGGTGATATTATTATTGAGCGTTCTGGCGGAGGTCCAAAACAACCTGTTGGTAGAGTCGTATTTTTTGACCTTAATGATGGAAAATACTGCTTTAGTAATTTTACAAGTCGCTTAAGAATAATTGATAGCAACACAGTATATCCTTTTTATCTCTTTTTCTACCTTCTATTTTTTCATGACTCTGGACAGACTCGGCAGTTACAACAGAGGACAACTGGTATAAGAAACTTGATGTTTCAAGATTACAAAGACACCACAATCCCCCTGCCCCCACTCCCCGAACAACGCGCCATCGCCCACATCCTACACACAATCCAAGAAGCAAAGTTCACCCGCCAACGCGAAATCGCATTAGAGCGTGAACGCAAAGCAGCCTTGATGGATCATCTCTTTTCACACGGTACGAAAGACGAACCCCGCAAGCAAACCGAAATTGGCGAAATACCTGAGAGTTGGGAAGTTGTCCAACTTAAAGAAGTCGCAAAATTAAGGCGTGAGAATGTGCAACCTAAAGACAGTCATAGCCTAAACTTTGTAGGACTTGAGCATATTGACTCTGGAGAGAGCAACCTGAAACGTTGGGGAGATGCGTCAAAAGTAAAAAGCGCGAAAAACCATTTTTACTCCGACGATGTTTTGTATGGTAAATTGCGGTCATATTTGGATAAAGCAGTTATCGCTGAAATGGAAGGTATCTGCTCTACTGATATTCTTGTTTTTACTGCCAATTCTAACACTTTCCCAAGATTCTTAGTATACCTGCTTCATTGTAAAACGTTCATAAACCATGCTGTCTCAACATCAACAGGAATAAGTCACCCGAGGACCTCCTGGAATTCTTTGGAAAAATTTACTTTTGCACTTCCGCCACTTCATGAACAACGCGCCATCACCAATGTTTTTCAAGCAATTGATAAAAAAATAGCCACCCTTGAAAAAGAAGTAGTGCATATTGATGAACTATTCCACGCCATGCTTGAAGAACTGATGACAGGGCAGCGGTCGGCTGTGTCGTTGATCGATGTGGAATTACTAAATTCACAAGATTGCTTTTACAAAAAGGATAAAATTTCACATGAAAAATAAAAAATGGAAAATAATTGTTGCAATTCTGAATTTTATCTTTGGCGTTTTTCTTGTTATCACAGGTTTGATTGAAGTTTTACCACCTTTATTAGAAGATATCAAAACATTAAATCCGAGGAGTCACCATGGAATAACCATCATCGGTTTATGGCATGCGTCAATTGCAGTGCTTGATATACGTGAAGGTATAAAACATATTCGATAAATTCGTTCCCACCGCGTTTTTGAGGCAAGAAAGAATAAAGTAATTGCTATTAATGCGATTCGGGTTAAACAATGTGCCCTAACAAGCGTAATAATTACATATATTTAGTAAGGTATTGGGATTCATTTACGCTGATTTGATCTAAGTTACGACTGAAAGTTGAAAGGGGTGTGTAAAGTTTTTGTCACTAAACCTTCACCAATAATAGACATTCTGTTAGATTGTGCCTCTTTTGTAGCACATTCTGTTAGATTGTGCCTCTTTGTAGCAAATCAAAGGCATATAATGAACCAGAAACCCCTTCCGCGTCTTCCGTGTCCTCCGCGTAATCCGCGATTCAGACAATAGAGTGACAAAATATTTACACACCCGTTGAAAGCAATAGAATTGATAAATGTTTTCCAATATGTTATACTATGTCCATCCAGTCTTGAATGGCACCTCGTTTAATGGTGCCTGCCCTACTTGCTACTGACCCTATTGCAGAGAAATTTGACTGGTGCGGAGAAACGAAAAAGGGGAAACTGACAGTTTCAGGTAAAATGGGAAAAGATGTCCCGAAGGCACTCAAAAGCGTTCTGAAACATACAGGTATTGAGCAATGAGGAATAAACGAATGGAATATGTTGTAATTTATGAGAAAGGCGACAGCAGTTATGGTGCTTATGTTCCGGATCTCCCTGGATGCATAGCTGTAGGTGAGACACTGGAAGAAGTACGGACATTGATTGGTGAAGCTATCGAATTTCATATTGAAGGATTACGAGAAGACGGTGACGATGTACCACTGCCGGGGGAACGCCTCGGACTAAGAACCAATATACTTTCTATTTGACATTTACGCGTCACTGTTACATGCTAACGTCCTAATTTATTTTAAACTTACGGAGGAAAAATGTCATCTCTTCCAGCAGAAACTTACATCACACCTGAGGCATACCTCGCGTTAGAACGCAGGGCACAGTACAAAAGCGAGTACATCAACGGTGAGATACTTGCAATGTCCGGAGCAAGTCGTGCACATAACATCATCACGGTAGATATTACTACGGAACTTAACATCCAATTACGCAAACGAGGCTGTGACGTCTACAGCGGTGATATGCGTGTTCGCACAAATCCCACAAGTTCCTATTTCTACCCAGATGTCGTTGTTGTTTGTGATAAACCACGTTTTGAGGACAACGTTTTTGACACGCTTCTCAACCCTATCCTTATTGTAGAAGTGCTATCACCGTCAACTGAAACGTACGACAGGGGTGAGAAATTTGCCCACTATCAAGAGTTCGTGTCATTGCGAGATTACATCCTCGTTGCCCAAGACAGAATGCACGTTGTGCATCATCGCTTAATTGAGACACAGTGGGTACAGAAAGAGTTTTACACACCTGATGATGTCCTAACACTTGATTCTATTGAATGCAAATTGCCTTTGCGGGATATCTACACACGCGTCGCATTTTCTGAGTAACTTCGGGGATAACCATGTCTGAACGTTCCGCAGTGCAAGAGCCAATGCTCAAATACGCCAATGAAATCGGATGGACACGCGTGTCCCGATCAGAAGCGATGCAGATGCGTAAAGGGGATGCTGCCGCACGTTATTTTACCGATGTGTTACAAGCACAGCTCTTGAAACTCAACAAAGGAGTCGTAGATGAGTCCAACTGTGGGGACGTTATGCGCCAGCTCCGTTTGCTCAAATCAACACTTGAGGGTAACAAGACAGCACTATCTTGGATTCGTGGTGAACAGTCAACTTTTGTCCCAAGCGAAAACCGCGAACTTAACATCACACTTATTGATTTTGAGAACCCCGACAATAACCTATTCCATGTCACCGATGAATGGGAGCAGAAAGGGGTTGTCCATACTAATCGCGCTGATGTGGTGTTCTTGATTAACGGAATTCCAGTCGTAGTTGTAGAGACAAAAGCCGCCAACAAACGGGACGGTTTAGCAATTGGTATTGATCAAATCCGCCGCTACAATCGCGAAACCCCTGAAATGTTCACAACGGCACAACTCTATGTTGTCACACATTTGTTGAACCTTCAATATAGCGTGACGTGGAATACAAGCCACAAAAACATCTTCAATTGGAAAACAGATGAACCAGCAAACTATGAGCAAAAAGTCAAAACTTTTTTTGACCGTGAGCGTATTCTGCAAGAACTGCATCGATCAATTATTTTCCAAAGCAGAGACGACCAACTGACAAAAGTTGTGCTACGTCAACACCAAACACGTGCAGTGGAAAAGGTGATTGATCGGGTTAACGCCCCAAAGAAACGGCACGGACTTGTTTGGCATACGCAAGGCAGCGGCAAAACCCTTACCATGATCTCTATCGCATCACGACTTCTGCGCGGAGGAGAGCAGTCTGAAAAACCTACCGTGCTGATGATTGTTGACCGCAATGAACTGGAAAGCCAACTTTTTAAGAATCTAACCGCTTACGGTTTTTCAACGTCCAGAGTAGCAGAAAGCAAGAATGACTTGGAAGATGTCTTATCATCAGATTTTCGCGGATTGATTGTGTCCACAATTCACAAATTTGACAAGAGACCGCCAGACCTTAACCCCAGCATGAGTGTTGTCGTGCTAATCGATGAGGCACACAGAACAACAGGTGGGGATTTCGGAAATTACCTCATGGCTGCCGTGCCGAATGCAAATTATATCGGTTTTACTGGCACACCAATTGATAACCTTTCTAAAGGTGAAGGCACTTTCAAAGTATTCGGCAAAGACGATGAACAGGGATATCTTGATAAGTATGGTATCGCCGAATCCATTGAAGATGGCACAACTCTAAGCTTGAACTACGCCCTTGCACCATCTGGATTACGGGTGGATCCAGAGATATTAGATCAAGAATTTCTAAGCCTTGCAGAAGCGGAAGGCGTTAGCGACCCTGATGAACTCAACGCAGTCCTTGACCACGCCATCAATCTAAAAGCGTTTATGAAAGCACCTAACAGGATAGAGGCAATCGCTGAGTTTGTAGCAAAAGATTTCAAAGAAAGAATTGAACCGATGGGATTCAAGACGTTTCTGGTCGGAGTAGACCGTGAAGCGTGCGCCCTTTACAAAGAGGAATTGGATAAGCACTTATCACCAGAATATTCGGAGGTAGTCTATTCACATAACAATCAAGATAACGAGTTAATGAAAAAGTATCACCATTCGGAGGAGCAGGAAAAGGATATCCGTAAGAATTTCATCAACAAAAATTCGCAACCGAAAATTCTGATTGTAACCCAAAAATTGTTGACAGGCTTTGATGCACCGATCCTTTACTGCATGTACCTTGATAAACCGATGCGTGACCATGTATTGTTACAGGCAATTGCACGTGTCAATCGACCGTATGAAGATGAGGATGGATTGGTAAAACCTGCGGGGTTTGTATTAGATTTTGTCGGTATCTTTGAGAATTTGAAAAGAGCACTCGTCTTCGATTCTGACGAAGTGGAAAGTGTCATTCAGAATCTTGACGAACTCAAGCAGAGATTGACAGAGATGATGAACGAAGACGCACAGCAATATCTACCCTTCGCCGAAGGCTCAGACGATAAAGCAATAGAACGCGCGATTGAACATTTTGCTGATAAGGATGTCCGAGAGACATTTTTCACGTTCTTCAAACAATTACAGAATCTCTATAACATAATTTCACCTGATTCTTTCTTACACCCGTTTTTAGATGATTATCATGCACTTGCCTCGCTATATAGACTAATTCGTAACGCAAATTCTGATAATATCCTTGTTGATAAAGAGTTGACAGCTAAGACACAAGAACTGCTGCAAGCGCATACGGAAGGCAATTTAGTTGAGTTACCTGAGGAAATTTATGAATTGAACGAAACGACTTTGAAGGAACTAAACCAGAGCGATGTATCTGATACGGTTAAAGTAATGAATTTGCGGAAAGCATTGCGGCAAACAGTAACCAAGGAAGGTGAATCAAAACCGTTTCTGATCCCAATTGGTGAACGCGCAGAAGAAACTATAGAATCTTATGACAATCGCCAGTTAGGAACAAAAGAGGCATTAACTAAGTTCATGAAGTTAGCTGAAGAAATTTCGCTCGCCGAAAGAGAACAAAACAGGACGGAATTAGGTGATAATGCTTTTGCCGTCTATACAGTTCTCAAAAATGTTAGAGAGGATATTACACCAGAACAAGCACAAGCAGTCAATCAAATCTTTGAAAAATACCCAGACCATCAGTGGGATGAACAACAAGGAAAAGAGTTACGTAGTATGTTATACAAAACACTAAGACCAACAGTTGGAACAAATAGTCTGATTGAAACAACAAACAAATTGCTAAAGTTGAAACGTGTATGAATACCGAAAAGGCGTGGGATAACCCAATGGATTTGAAAAACACTGTGTGGCAGTGGGCAGAACGAATCGGTGTTGATGTTAGGGAAATCCACCTACGTACTATGCGGCGAAAATGGGCATCTATTTCAACCAACGGCAGATTGACGCTAAACACCGATCTACTCAATTTACCGTCTACATTAGTAGAATTCGTAATTGTGCATGAACTGGTACATCTACTTGTCCCGAATCACGGTAAGTTGTTTAAAGGGTATATGTCTGCTTATCTGCCTGATTGGGAAGAACGACAGAAGCGTTTAAAATTACTTTAACTATCTTTAGACTGAACAAGGAATTGAGTATTACTATCAAAAAAACGCAAAATTCTATACAAGGACACCCAAATTTGCGTAAGTCCGAACGAATACAGTTTAGTCAATGTTAAGGGGAAAATTCTTAGGGATGTAAAACTGTCTTTATGCCACGTTGTCCAATAGCATTGTCAAATGCCTCCAAACCTTGTGAGATGCTGAACCTATCTGTAATTAAAGGTCTGAAATTGATAACTTTCTGCAGCAAGAGTTGTCGAGATTCTTCAAGACTTTTTCGTGAAAAAGCCCATGATGCCATCAGTTTATGTCCCATATAATGAAATTCTTCAAGATTGATGTTTAGTTCTTCACCTTGTGGTGCAAGACCGAAAAAGTTTATGCAACCACCTCTACGCACCACTTGATACGCAAGCGATATTACCGCTGCGTTGTTTGTAGTTGCTGAGATTACTGTATCAACACCCCCTTGCGTCATGTCCATTAAGTGTTCAATGCCTTCAGGTGTGGGATCGTAAGTGGCGTCTGCACCGACTGCATCCGCTGCATCCCTGCGATGGGAGATCGGCTCAATGACATAAGTTGCTAATCCTTTTCTTTTTGCTAATTGTGTGAACATCAGACCAATAGGACCTGCTCCCAGTATAGCGACTGTCTCTTGAAAAATAGTCTCGTCCATTGCATTCAGACAGCAGCCTAACGGTTCAAGGAAGAGCAGCTCCTCTTTCGAGATATCGTTTGGTACTTGTATTAATTTACCCGTATCTATGCCGTGTTTTGGCATCCGTATATATTCTGCGTAGCCACCATCAATATCGTGTCCGATACCCTCTATTGAATTGCAGTATTTGTCTTGATCATTCTTACAGTGAATGCAAACCCCGCAAGAGAGCATAGGATTCACAGTCACTTTTTCACCTACATTCACCTCCTTGTGCCTACTTTCAACAACTACACCTGCGATTTCATGCCCCATGACAACCGGGGGGTTGTAGTCTGAGACATCTCCTCGAAGTGCAGCAATATCCGATGCACAGATACCGCACAACTCCATCTTAATCAGGACATCACCTGCATCCAATTTTGGAATAGGTACATCTTGAATACTTAATTTGTGTGTTTTTTCAAAAACAACAGCTTGCATATAGGAAAGTTGTATTATGGCGATACGGGTTGTCTTCTCTTAAGTCCCGCCAAATCATGTCTTAAGTCCCGCCAAATCATGTCTTAAGTCCCGCCAAATCATGTCTTAAGTCCCGCCAAATCATGGCGAATACCAAACGCGTATTCGCCATGATTTGGCGTTGATTTGGTAGGGACTGAAGAGGGTTTCTGACATCACGGTCCTATTGAAACTCATAAGGGATAGTTTCAGATTGATGGGTTTTTGCTGATTTTTCTGCTAAATCCATTATCGCGATGACACGACGTGCAGATTCAGGTGTTACGATCAAAGGCGTACCATCGTTCAAATGTGCCACGATATTCTCGTAATATCTTGGACCTGGTCTTCCGTTAAACCCGACTTTCTGTTCTTTTGGGTGACCTTCTACTTCTGATAGTACTTTATATTGCCCCCCTTCAGAAACGATTGCCCCGTGTGAACCGAGAAGTTTCCATCGGTCTCCACCAACCTTGGCAATACTCGACATCTGTATGTTTGCCGATGCACCTTCAGCGACATATTCTGCTTCAGCAAATCGTATCACTGCTTGCACATGGTCTTCATTCGTAATGTCATCCCAAACAAGATTAGGTTGGAAGAAACCAGTGACATTATACATGGGTGCTTCAAGTACATTAAGTAGCCAATCGAGGAAGTGTGCCCCCCAATCGTAGAAATGTCCGCCAGAGATAGCTTTTACACTTCGCCACCAATTGGGATTCGGTCTTCCGTAACCGCCACCCCACATTTCCACACTAAAGACCTTACCAATGATTCCTGATTGAACGAGCTCGCGTAGAGTCCAAAAATCTGCATCCCAACGTCTGTTGTGATGAACGGACAGCATGACACCGTTCTCTTTACCAGCATTGATCATTTCAGTGGCTTCAGCAACTGTGATACACATCGGTTTTTCAACGACGACATGCTTACCAGCATTGAGAGCAGCTACAGTTGGATCGCAGTGCAGACTGTGTGGAAGGACATTTGCGATTAGATCAACATCCGCATCTGCGACGAGATCATCAACCGTGTTGTATGTTCTTATGTCAGGAAAATCATTTTTTGCAGCTTTCGTTCGTTCTGGGTCAATATCACACACAGCAACACAGGTGATACCATCAGTGTTATTCATCATGTTTGCGTGTGCTTTACCCATATTAAATGCTGCCCCATAACCGAGAACAGCACCTTTAATAGTTTCTGCCATAATGTATTGGCTCCTTCTGAGTAGACGTTCGTTCCACAAATTCTTATGCGTGATTGTAATTATAGCACGTTCATGTGTTCATGTCAAAAGCAAAATGCAGGACACTATTTGGTTTTGATCTGTCCCCAAGTTATTGCAAGCTTACCTGATGGTTCAACATCCAATGACTCACTATCCATAACCGCTGCGATTTCATCTTCTGTCAGAACACGGTCATATAGACGAACTTCGTCAATTAAACCCAAGAATCGGTAGTTATGACTCGGTGTTTCATTTGCCCCTGCACCGATCAGAAATTCTTCGTCGGGATTTACAGATATGTCAAAGTTTTCTTCACCTATATATTCACCATTCACATAGAATTTATGATTACCATCAGCATAAGTTCCAGCAAGATGATCCCATTCATCAAATGTCACTTCTGGTCCTCGAACAGGTTTCCAACTATGCTCACCAGCACCAATCCAAAACTCCCAAATATTTCCAGGTGGTTGGTTTGGGGGTGTACAATAGAATATATAACCACGTTGTGGAAAATCAGCACGAGAGGAAACAACGGCTCTATGACCTGTACCGTTTGAAGCTACATTTGCCCATGCTGTGATTGTGAAGACTTCTGGATTGAGGTCTTCATGATACGGCACGTCTACTTCACTATCAATTCCATTGAATTCCAGCGCGCCTCCATATTTACCGTCCTTAGTTCTTTCTGTTCCACCAATCAGTGTGCCGTCGTGTCCATTTTCAGAAACATCTTTTGCAGTATCACCACTATTTCCGTTAAAATCCCAATATGCTACAAGTCCTTCTGTCAAGTCTTGGGATAGAACGGGTTGAATAAAGAGTGCAATGCCAAAGAGCATCAACAGTGTGATCAATAAAGTTTTCATCGTTTAATCCTTTCTTTTTGGGCATTCCTTTTTTTGGGTCATTGAGAAATGCAATCAGTTGCTTATTTTGCAAGGAATTTCAACTTCATCACCTGTACCATCAAATTCAAGCGCACCAAGAAATTTACCATCTGTCCATTGCGGATCTCCCACAAGGGTTCCATCATGACCGTTGCCGCTTAAATCCTCTACTGTATTACCACTTGCATCATTCAATGTCCAGTGTGCTACGAGACCATCATCAGCACTTTGGGAATATAGAGGTTGACAGAAGATCATCATTGAGAGTATAGGTAATATAACTAATAAATTTATAGGTTTCATAATATGTTCCTTATGTTTTATAGATTTTTGTTTGTTCTGAAGATTGCTATTTTATGGACGGCACACGGAGTGTGCCTACTACTTTTAAGAACAAATAATGACACTGACATACTCCCCGTGCTAAAGCACTGGGGGTTCTTAGGTTTTATATGAGAAATGAATTCTCAACACCTTTTACTGTTTCATCGTTCTTTGCCTTCTTCCTGAACTTTTGTAAGGTCTTACTTGAACTCCGCAGTCGTTTATACTCTCAGCATGCCCTGCCGCGAGTTAGGCGAATCTCAAAGGGGCGTTGTAGAAACAACGTTATATTTGGTTTTCTCTTCGACATTCTAATTTCGACATTCTAATGTTTAATGTGATTTCGCACCAGCATCACCAATTTTACTACGATTGGGGATAGGACTCAACACAGGTAAGTGTTGAGGTAGAAATCCTATCCAAAGATGCTGAATATATGATACCACATTTTCTACTAAATGTCAATGTATTGGTCTCCGTGTCTCCGTGGGGTGTGTAAAGTTTTTGCACTCTATTTGCAGAATTGCGGATTACGCGGAGGACGCGGAAGGGGTTTCTTGTGCATTTCAAGTTTAGTTTCACAAGTTGGCGTTGATTTTAGCATAACCCCTTATGCGTCAATTTAGTACAGAGAAGGATAATGAAGGATGAATGGGGTTGCCGGAAGAAGCACAATCAAGGATGAATGTGCTACAGGAGCATCAAAATGGGTGGTGTAGGGAAAAGGACAATGATGGATGAAGGTGTATGGATGAAGATAGCACAATCAAGGATGAATGTGCTACAGCAATATCAATATTAATGGCTTGTGGGTTGGGAGGTCAGTTCATTAGAACAATTTTCTCTGTCTTATATCACCCCAAGGACCCGTAATTGCAAGCGTTATTCCAGGATTCTGGATATTCACAAAGAGGGTCGTGCCATCAGGGGAGAAAACTGCACCCGCTAACTCAGAAGTGTTACTTGCATTTCGGGCAAACTGATAGGTGTGTCCTTTGGGGGTAACGCCAACTAAAAACTGTTCTTTTGAACCATCTTCACAGATGATAACATCTCCCCAAGGGGCAACAGTCAAGTTATCTGCGTTCTCAAGGAGTTTACTATCGTTCGGTTCAATGAAGAGTTCAAGTGTGCCTGGTTCTTTATCTTCTCGGCTTGTACCTTCGTATCGGCTCGGCGTATATTTCCATATCTGCCCTTTGTTAGCGATACCACCATTTGTACAGGCGAAATAGATTGTATCTCCACTATACCAGATTCCTTCACCTCGTGCAAACTTAGCAGCATTTTTGCTTTCCGTGCCTTGCACACGTAGATCATCCTTTGGCGATTCTACATTTTCAATATCCACCCAAGTCGTTGCCATCTTCTGTGAGACGGGGATCGGATCGTAGGTCCAAGGTGCGATTTTTTGGAGTCCTGTCTTCCAATTTCGTGTGTCAGGATCGGTCATATCTTTGATTGTCAATGCTTGAAGGCGTCCCCCTTTAACAAGGTTGCCGGGTTCATCAGGAATAAACCGATAAAAGAGACCGTCATTCCTGTCCTCTGTTTCGTAGACGATACCGGTATTTGATGCAACGGCGACAGCTTCATGATTGAATCGTCCCATCGCTTTAAGCGGTACTGCGTCGACTAATCCAGGGGTTGTCGTAACAGGCACTTCAAAGTTATAACCGTGATCTTGTTCAAAGTCATTCTCAGCTTTCTGAACTGTTTCTTCACACGTTATCCAAGTGTTCCAAGGTGTAGGTCCACCCGCACAGTTCCGAATCGTTCCAGCGAGACTCAAGAAGTGTTTTTCAAGTGTTCCTGTCTGGGTATCATATATGAGGGTTGTTGTTGCGCCAAGACTCGGAGATTCTCTCTTTCCCAGATCGTAGATCTTTTCTGTGTCAACGAGGTCCAGTTTTTCGTTATTCCATCCGAAGGGACCGATTATCTTGTCGGTAGCGTTCAATTCGTGATTACGAATAAGGATAGTCTTTTTATTAGCACCTTGAAAAGCTGCCATACCATCATGTTTTCCTGGTACCCATAATCCATCGTCCATTATCTCACCTGTGCGTGAAAATGCATGACAAACAAAACCTTCAGGGAGATCAAGCAATTTATTCGGACTGGGATTAAAAACATAAGGCGGATCAGGTCTAAAACCCGGTATGTGCTTAATCAGTTTACGACTCACACCAGAAAAACCGAAACCTACTGCAGCAGACCCTAAGGCTACACCGCCATAACTTAGAAATTGTCGTCGTGAGAGCTTATACTTCATCTTCAATACACCCATAAGTTTAAAATTAATTGACAACTACAAACTTGATAACAATCGGGACTCATTAGTTTTTAATGGTAGTCTATAATTGTTGCATTTGTTTTGAGATTTCTGTAAGTTTTATTGACAGCATAATTGGACATGTGGTCGTCATTTTGGTAGAGAACACATCTTAGGTAAATCCAAAACCTACGGAAAACTGATGAATTTTTTGACATTATATATCACTTTGTGCTAAAATTCTATAGTTGAGAAAGTATAACACAGATTTCATAAGTGTGCATTAAGATAAAGCAAAGGATTAATCGTCGGGGTCTGATAGGAGGAACATGAGAATGGAGAACCATAGTTATACGCCGAGTGAAATTGAGCCGTATTGGCAAACTGTCTGGAGTGAAAAGGAAGTCTTTACGATACCTAACGACATTGAAACTTTAGAACAGAAACCGAAATTTTACGTTCTCGGCATGTTTCCATATACTTCGGGAGCAGGTCTTCACATCGGCCACGCGAAAAACTATGTTCCTACAGATGTCATCGCAAATTACAAACGCATGCAAGGATTCCATGTGATGCATCCAATGGGATGGGATGCTTTCGGTCTTCCGACAGAACGCACTGCAGTACGCGAAAATGAACACCCTGCACACATAACAGAACGAAACACTGAGACATTTCAACAGCAAATACAACGAATCGGTCTTTCCTACGATTGGTCCCGCAAAATTGATACCTCACTCCCCGAATATTACCGATGGACTCAGTGGATTTTTCTTCGTCTCTATGAAAAAGGCTTAGCTTATCTCGCCGATGTACCTGTCAACTGGTGCCCAGCTCTGGGGACTGTGCTATCTAATGAAGAGGTAAAAGACGGAAAATATGTTGAAACAGGCGATCCTGTTGAACGTAGGTTAATGCATCAATGGATGCTAAGAATTACGGCTTATGCAGAACGGCTTCTGGACGACTTGGAACTTTTGGATTGGCCCGATGGACTAAAAGAGATGCAGAGAAATTGGATAGGTAAGTCAGAAGGGGCAGAGATAACATTTGACATAAAGGATCGTGACGCTAACTTCACAGTCTTTACAACCAGACCAGATACGCTCTTCGGCGCAACCTACTGTGTGTTAGCACCTGAACACCCGCTTGTGTCAGAGATTACACATTCAGAATTCGCATCAAACGTCGCTGCTTATGTCCAAGAAGCAAAAAATAAATCTGACCTTCAACGCACCGACCTTGCAACTGATAAGACAGGTGTGTTTACTGGTGCCTATGCAATCAATCCTTGCAACGACCAACCTATCCCAATATGGGTTGCTGACTATGTTCTTATGACCTACGGAACTGGCGCAATTATGGCTGTGCCAGGACACGATGAACGTGACCATGAATTTGCCTTGACGTTTGATATTCCCATCGTTGAAGTTATCAGCGGAGGAAACAAACCGATTTTGGAGGAAGCTTTTGAGGGAGATGGCGTCTGTGTTAACTCCGGTTTTCTTAATGGTCTAAAAACCGATGAAGCAAAAATGCGTATGATTGCGTGGCTTGAAAGTCAGAATAAGGGCAAAGGGCAAATACAGTATCGTCTACGAGATTGGTTATTCTCAAGACAACGGTATTGGGGAGAACCTTTCCCACTTGCACACCTTGATGATGGAACCATTGTCCAACTGCCAGATGAACACCTTCCGATAGAACTTCCACCGATAGATGCATATAGACCGACAGAAGATGGGAAACCCCCGCTTGCTCGCGCTGATGAGGCATGGTTAAAAGTAAAGTTGCCTGATGGCAGAATCGCCACACGCGAGACTAATATTATGCCACAGTGGGCAGGATCATGCTGGTACTATCTCCGATACCTGGACGCACATAATACAACAGCACCTTTCGATACTAAATTGGAACAGTACTGGATGCCTGTTGACATCTATATGGGTGGAACTGAACACGCTGTGTTACATCTACTCTATGCACGATTTTGGCACAAAGTGTTATACGACTGCGGATTAGTTTCTACAATTGAACCATTTCAAGCACTGCTGAATCAAGGTACTATTCTGGCTGAGTCGTTCCAAGACGAGGCTGGAAAATACTATTATCCACATGAAGTAAAACGGGAAAATGACAATGCAATTGTCAAAAGTTCAGGAAAACCGCTGCGAGTCCAGATGGAAAAGATGTCAAAATCACGTTTCAATGTTATAAATTCAAATGATGTGATAGAAAAGTATGGTGCTGATTCTCTGAGACTCTATCTACTCTTTATCGGTCCAGTAACGAAGAGCGCGCCGTGGCAGGACGCAGGTGTGGAAGGCGTGTATAAATTCCTACACCGTGTCTGGAGACTCGTTGTGAACCCTCACAATGGGGAACTGAATGAAAAGTTGACAGACGCTGCAAGTGCTTCAGAATCAGAACTTTGGCGGGAATTGCATAAGACCATCAAACAGGTAACAGAAGATACTGAATCTATTGACAAGATGAACACCGCTATTAGTCAGATGATGATTTTCGTTAACACTGCGACGCAAACTGAAACACTTCCGATTGACACAGTAAAGACCTTCCTTCATCTATTGGCACCTTACGCACCACACATTTCTCAGGAATTGTGGCATCGTCTGGAAGAAACCGGATTTATCGCACACAATACATGGCCAAAACATGATGAGAGTATCCTTGAAACTGAAACTATGACGATAGTTGTTCAAGTCAACGGAAAACTCAGAAATAGGCTTCAACTTCCTGTTGATGCACCAAAAGAACAGATTGAAGAAAACGCACTTGCGGATGAAAGAGTCCAAAGGTTTATTGAAGGTAAAGAAATTCGGAAAGTTATCTATGTACCGAATCGTCTTGTTAATATTGTCGTATAGGAAGGACAGGAAGATTGGAAGAATGGAAGAATGGAAGATTGGAAGGGTGGAAGATTGGAAGATTGGAAGGGTGGAAGGGTGGAAGGGGGGAAGGGGGGAAGAATGGAAGGGTGGAAGGGTGGAAGGATGGAAGGTTGGAAGGTTGGAAGGTTGGAAGGGTGGAAGGTTGGAAGGGGGGAAGAGTGGAAGAGTGGAAGAGTGGAAGAGTGGAAGGTTGGAAGGGGGAAGAGTGGAAGGGTGGAAGAATGGAAGAATGGAAGAATGGAAGATTGGAAGGGTGGAAGAAAGGAGGACTGGATGATTGGAAAAAATAGAAGTACTCATGAAACAGAGAAGCAAGATGAATGTCACAGAAGTATGCAACTGCAGATTAAGGGCCCGCGATTAAAAACATTCATTTACAAGAGTTGTTTGTTATGTGTGTTCATCGTGTTATGCATCGTTACTGGAGATGCATTTGGAAAGGATTTAGATGGTAAATTTGTTGTGGCAATACGAGAACCTTTACAGAACGAAGATGGTTTCCGAGCAATTACACGGTCCTTAGAGAGAGGACGTGATACATCTAATTGGTGGGAATATTATCAGTATAATGTTTGCTCAATGAATCCAGATGGAACAGACTTTCAACGTCTAACCGATGATGCTGTCTCATACAACCCACGATGGGCACCAAATAGAGAACGAATTGCATACATATCCGGAATTGAAAGATCCAAATCACTCTATGTGATGTCTGCAGATGGTACTGAGAAAAAGCAGTTAATTAAGAAAGAGTATGACATACATGATTTCTGGTGGTCACCTACAAGTAACGCACTATTAGTCGTCGTAGAAATTGACCGACCAAAAGACCGATTGGAAAATTGGGAAGTAACAGTTGAAGGAAAAGTAAAACGTTGGCGAAGTGAACGATGGGCAAAAGGTTGGCTACATTGGGATGAAAATGGTGAAAAGGTTAAAGAACCAAATAGAAGATTGATTGAAGTACTACCGAAAGGAATAAGCTGGCCCGAGTGGTCACCGGACAAAAGATGGATCGCTTTTAAAACGGATGGTGTGCTTGCACTGGCAGAACCAGAAGTTGTCAGTATGGGAAGAACTTGGTTTCTACAACTTGATGAACCACCGTGTGGCAAAATTGAAGAATGGTCACCAGATGGAAAGCAGGTCCTGTTTTATACTTCAGGTGAGATCTGTACGGTTTCTGTTGAAAAGGGAGAGATTCAGAACTATCGGAATCTAAGTCTTTATGCTGGTCGTGAAGCGACATGGTCACCAGATGCGAATTACATTGCATTTATCGGTAG
This sequence comes from Candidatus Poribacteria bacterium, assembly GCA_965205065.1. Lineage (GTDB taxonomy): Bacteria > Poribacteria > WGA-4E > WGA-4E > WGA-3G > MSPOR6. The sequence continues at coordinate 4,137,969 of CBDBFT010000001.1, forward strand.
TGATTCAAACCGACGACGTACCAGTGAAATCTTTACAATACACGTTGAAAGTGGAAAAATGGAACAGATAACATCTACCGTCTACGATTTCATCAATCTTCACTGGAAATAAAGGAAACGCACAACAAACATATAGCAATAACGAAGAAAAACTTATGACAAATTTAGAGAAGAATATTGATATACAGGATGGAGGTAATCTATCCATCATTCCATTAGGGGGTCTGGGTGAATTCGGACTCAATATGATGGTCTATGAAACTGATCAGGATATTATTGTAATTGATACAGGATTTATGCTACCGAATTCAGACATGCCTGGGGTAGATCTCATATTTCCAGATATCCACTATTTGGTTGAAAGACATGAAAAGGTGCGTGGCATTCTGCTGACACACGGTCATGAAGATCACATCGGTGCTTTAGCTTATGTACTACAGCAGATTGATGCACCTGTGTTCGGAACGCAGTTAACATTATCGTTAACAAGAGGCAGATTGAGAGAATACGGGGTGTTGGATAAGGCGGAATTAAACACTATTGCTCCAGGGGATAAAGTAAGTTTAGGAGATTTCACTGCAGAGTTTATCCATGTCACGCACAGTATACCTGATTCGGTAGCAATTGCACTGCAAACACCTGTAGGCACTGTTGTCCATACAGGTGATTTCAAATTCGACGCAACCCCTGTTGACGGTAAGTTAACAGACATTCAGACGTTAGCACGACTCGGATCGGAAGGTGTACAATTGCTGCTTTCCGATAGCACAAACGCTAACTGGCAGGGACAGACTCCTTCAGAACGTAGTATCCTTGACTCAATTGACAGTATCTTCCAAAAGACTGAACAGAGACTCTATCTCTGCACCTTTTCATCAAGTCTACATCGTCTACAACAGTTTATTGATTTAGCAGTAAAACATCGCAGACTCGTTGCAGTAACAGGACGTTCTCTTATAAATAATATCCGTACCGCAACAGAACTGGGACACCTTAAGCTTAATTTAGATTATCTGATTGATGCACGAGATGCTTCCTTGTATAAACCCCATGAGATAGTTATCCTAAGCACGGGTAGCCAGGGTGAACCCCGTTCAGCGATGTCCCTAATTGCGCTTGACAATCATCCCTTCTTAACGGTTGAGCCCAATGACACCGTCGTCATCTCAGCACGGATCATTCCTGGAAACGAAAAAACCGTAGGTAATGTCATTAACCATCTGCTCAGACGTGGGGTGACGATTTACCACGAACGGAATGCTAATGTCCATGTGTCTGGACACGGATCAAGTGAAGACCTTAAACTCATGCTCAACCTACTAAGACCCACGTTTTTCGTTCCTATTCACGGGGAATATCAGAACTTAGTGCGGCATGCTGAACTTGCAGAATCTGTAGGTATCCCAAGGAATAATATCAGTGTAGTTGAAGACGGTGAACTTATTAGTCTTACCTCAGAGTCTTGTGAAGTATTTGAACGACAGGGAAGATCAGGCAGAGTTTTGGTGGATGGAAAACCGGATATTGAACTTGAGGATATTGTTTTGCGAGACCGTATCCAACTCTCACAAGATGGTATGGTGATCCCAATAATAGTCTTACAGAGCGATGGCGGTGCAATAGCGACAGAACCCGAGATAATCTCTCGTGGATTTGTCTATATTGATGATTCGGAGGAACTATTCACTGAAGCGAAGAACATTACGATGACAGTCATTGAGAACCTAACGGATGAACAGAGACAAGAAACGGAGACTGTAAAGGATGAAGTTAGGACCGTGCTCCGCAAATTCTTCTCTAAGCAGATGCAACGTAGTCCCTTAGTTTTACCTGTCGTGATGCGGGTGTAATTAGCAATGCCATAAAAGCACTGAATGGTCTTCACTACCACTTGCAATTATACTGCCATCAGGGGAATATGCAACACTTCTGACAGAACCTATATGGCCTTTCAAGACTTTCTGAACATCCCCTGTTTCTGCATCAACCAAATGGACTGCACCATCCCTTCCACCGATAGCAATCGTTTCACCATCAGGTGAATACGTAACACCCCATACATAGAATTTGAAATCCGCGAGTGTGGTTTTTCGTTTTGATGTAAATGCGTCCCACAATCGCACCGTCCCATCAGAGCTCCCCGTAACGATTGTGCCGCCATCGGGTGAAAAGGCGACAGAATTTACGACATGGGTATGTCCTTTCAACGATGCTTTTGACTGACCCGTCGCAGCTTGCCAAAGTATAACTAACTCATCAGAACTCGCAGTCGCAATAGTGCTGCCATCAGGGGAATATGCCAAACTTCTGATTGATCCTGCATGACCTTTCAGTGTTGCTTTCGGTTCTTCAGATGCGATATCCCACAGAATACCAATATTATCTGCACCACCACTTGCAAGCGTGCTGCCATCAGGTGAATATGCTAATGCTCTCACGTAATCTCTATGTTCTGAGAGTGTTGCTGTCGGAAGTGCAGTAGAACTATCCCATAACCATATCTCTTCATAACTACCCGTAGCAACAGTGTCACCATCAGGAGAATATGCCACACTCCACACATATTCTGTATGTCCTGCAAGGAGACTAATCTCTTCTCCACTCTGTCTATCATATATCCATGTTCCAATGTCTCCAGCGACAGCAAGTCGCGTACCATCAGCAGAAAATGCTACATTTCCAATAATGCTACTTTTTCCGAGTCGAAACTTTGCCCCTTCTGGCAGCTCTAAATGTGTGACTGTCTGTTCTTTTTCTGTGTTCATCAAGTGTCTGATCCTTTCTTCGTTTCAAAGAAGTATAACACAACAATCAGGTTTTATCAATTCCTTATAGCCAATTCCTTATAGATTCTGTTCTTCAATCTGATGAAGAGCTTCGCTAATATATCTTTGCACCCATTCGCTTTCAGTCGTTTCTGCTAATGTGTTAAGAGCAGATACTGCCTGCGGGTTACCTATTCTTCCTAACGCGACGACAGCCGCAGAACAGACCGACCTATCACTATCTGTAACGCTACTAATGAGTGCTTCGATCACCTGTGTAGGTGGAAATTGATCTCTCTCTTTAGTTAAACCTAATTCGCCAAGGGCAACGACTGCTGCACATCGCATGTCGGCTTCTTCATCCTGTAGGAAAGGGATGAGTCCATCTACAGCGCGTGCATCTCTAAGGTGTCCGAGGGAAGATATAGCAAAACGCCGCACACTTGTATCTTCATCCGATAGTGCATTAATCAACGGTGTAATCGCGTGGACATCACCTACGCCTCCTAATCCTTCAGCAGCATAAGCGCGGATATCAGCAGAGTCAGATCGCAATTTTCGGAGTAGAAATCGTGTAGGGAAGTATCTCCAATTTCTGAGAGGTCCGTGTTTATGTGTCAAGATATACACAAACCGACGGATCTTTTGTGACATTGATAAATCTGAAAATGAGTTGGAGGATTCGTTTGCCATAATGTGCCTTGAAATACTGTAATAAGTTACAAGGAAATCCCCAATTCCTTCCCTATCGTATAGACATCTTTATCACCACGACCAGAAAGACAGACTACGATAGTCTTGTCTGCACCGAGTTGCGGGGCAAGCTTACGAAGGTAGGCAATAGCATGTGCGGATTCTAACGCTGGGATGATACCTTCTGTCTCTGACAATAACTGAAAACCTTCCACTGCTTCAGCATCGGTGACAGGAACATATTCTGCTCTGCCAGTTTCTCTGTAATAACTATGTTCCGGACCTACGCCGGGATAATCTAATCCTGCAGAGATAGAATGTGCAGGGGTAATCTGTCCATCCTCTTCTTGCAGCAGATAACATTTTGCGCCGTGGAAAACACCGACACTTCCTGCAGTGAGTGGTGCTGCATGTCTTCCACTCCGAATACTCTCACCCGCTGCTTCAACCCCGATAAGACGAACATCTTCATCATTGTAGAACGGGTAGAACATACCGAGGGAATTACTCCCACCTCCGACACATGCCACGACACAATCGGGGAGGGTTCCTTCCTGTTCTAAGACCTGTGCTCTCGCTTCATCACCAATGACTGCTTGAAAATCACGGACAATCATAGGATAAGGATGGGCACCTACGACTGAACCGAGTAGTAGGTATGTCGTGCGGACATTCGTAACCCAGTCGCGAAAACAGGCATTAATGGCGTCTTTAAGGGTACGTGAACCGGAATCTACGGATACAACCTTGGTTCCCATCAACTGCATCCGAAAGACGTTCAGTGCTTGTCTTTCAATATCCTCTTCCCCCATATAGACTTCACATTCCATATCAAATTTTGCTGCGACGGTAGCAGTTGCAACACCGTGTTGTCCTGCCCCCGTTTCGGCTATGATACGTCTCTTACCCATCCAGCGCGCAAGCAGGATCTGTCCTATTGCACTGTTGATCTTATGTGCACCTGTATGATTCAGGTCTTCTCTCTTGAGATATATCTTCGCGCCACCGAGTGTTTGCGTAAGACGTTCTGCGTAGTAAAGCGGATTAGGACGACCAACATATTCTCTGAGATAGTAGCGTAACTCCTCTTGAAAATCGTGATTGTCTTTGAGTTCAGTATACGCATCTTCTAATTCTATGAGAGCCGGCATGAGGGTTTCGGGGACATATCTTCCCCCGAACTGTCCGAAGTGTCCTGTTGCATCAGGTAATTGTTGCATCTAAGTTACTCCAATTCTATAGTAGATTTGCACGTAATAGTCTGTCTAAAGTCTCTGTTGTCGTAGTAAGTCTGAACGAAGGTTGGATTGATTTAGGACTGATGGGTTTACGACACTTTCTGGTAGTTTGCCGTTTAAAACCTCCGCAACGCAGCTCGCAGCTGTAACCTGCAATTCAAGGATTGATTCTTCAGAAATAAAGGCTGCATGTGGTGTAATGATTACGTTTTCAAGGTCTAACAACGCTTCATTTTGCTGTGGTGGCTCAGTTTCTAAGACATCTAATCCTGCACCAGCGATTTCATTATGCTGTAATGCTGTGAAGAGTGCATCAGTATCTACAATCCCTCCACGCGCAGTATTGATAAGATATGCAGTCGGTTTCATAGCACGAAATTCTTCCACACTGAACATGTGCTGCGTTGTAGTTGTTAAGGGGGCATGTATTGAGATATAGTCTGATGTCTTGAGCAGTTCATCAAAAGTAACCTTATGAGCTCCAAGCGATTTGATGACTTCAGAGTCTGTTCGCGGGGAATAGACATTCACAATAAGTCCGAATGCCTTTGCCTTTGGTATGAGTGATTTCGCGATGTTACCAATCCCAACGATTCCTAAGGTTTTACCGCGTAGCCTATACATCTTTTGTCCAATGTTCTGGTCCCAGATACCGGATTTCACTGCGTTATTGTAACGTGTAATTTCCCGTGCACAAGTGAGTATGAGTGCCATTGCATGGTCGGATACTTCATCAACACAGTATTTCGGGACATTCGTAACGATAATCCCGTTTTTTGTTGCAGCATCAACATCTATGTTATCAAGACCTATGCCGTATCGTGCGATAATCTGACACCGCTGCGCTGCGACGATTATAGGTTCACGGACAGGTTTCCAGCACGTGAGTATCCCATCTACCATCGGTGCATACGTCAGGAGTTCACTTTCTTCACCTGTCTCTGCTACGATAATCTCTGATCCAGCATCCGCCAAGACTTTCCGTTCTGGCTCAAGAGATGACCACGCGTAATCTGTTATAAGTACTTTTAATAAATTGTCATTCATGCGCTGTCTACTGCTATCTAAGTAGAATCGGGTTGAGGATTACCGGTCTGTTTAAGATGCTCAATTTCTGATCTTAACGCTTTGATTTCTGTTTGAAGATCTTCTTGACCACGCTGCTTAATCGCTATGATTTCTGATCTTAACTTTTTGATTTCTGTCAGGAGATCTTCTTGACCACGCTGCTTAAGCGAATTTACGACCTGTGGTAATACAATCGCAGCTAAGATTGATGCCATTATAGCAACTAAAAACGCTGACATAAGATTTAGTCTATCGTCAATCCCTTTTAATTTAGTGTTTATGTATTCTGTTATGTCCGTTTTCGCTTCATTTATGACTGTTTTTATTTCCGTCTTTATCTCTGATTGTATACGTAGTTCAGATTCTGTAACTTCAAGCTTTACAATTTCTTTAATCCGCTGGAGATCCGCGTCGCTAAGTTCTGAAAAAGCAGGTAATGTTAGGAATAAAACTCCTACTAAGATAAAAAATGAGTATTTCATATCATAGTCTCCTCTTTATTAGTTAAACGTGAGTTTGATAATTAAATGCAATATGCGTTGTAGGTTGGGTTGAGGTACGAAACCCAACATGAATTGTTCTATAATGTGTCAAGATGTTGGGTTTCGTGCCTCAACCCAACCTACGTAAGTTATTTGTTCTGATTTATCAAACTCACGTTAGTTAAACTTCAATTGCTATAAGAATACTTTGCCAGGATTCATCAGATTCTGTGGATCAAGTGCATTTTTTATTTTTCGCATCAGATCAACAGCGGTGCTATGTTCTTTTTCTAATGCACTCCGTTTCCCGATGCCGATGCCGTGTTCACCTGTGCATGTTCCACCCATCTCTAATGCAATATCCACAATCTGATTGCTAATGTTATGTGCTTCAGCCAATTCTTCTCTGTTGTTCGGTTCAAGTGGGAAGACGACATGGAAGTTGCCATCACCAACATGTCCAAGCATAGTTGCCGATAGTTCAGAGGCATCAAGCAATGCTCTGGTTTTGTTGATACAAAGTGCTAATTTAGAAATCGGCACACAAACATCAGTAACATAACCAACCGAACCTGGACGTAAGTTGAGTGCTGCATAGTAACTATCATAACGAGCCTGCCAAAGCTGTTTGCGTTCAGTCTCGTCAGTTGCCCAACGAAAATCTCCGCTACCATTCACCGATGCTATGGATCCAGCAATTTCTGAACTCTCTGTTACGGTGTTAGGTGAACCGTGAAACTCAAAGAAGAGTGTCGGTGCAACATCGTAATTGAGGCTTGAGTATCTGTTGACTGCCTCTATTTGTAATGCGTCCAATAACTCTATCCGCGCAACATTTATGCCGGTATCCATCAGTTTTATGACAGTGTTCACAGCAGCATCAACTGTTGAGAATACACATACTGCAGCCGCGACAGATTCTGGCAACCGTGCTAACTTTAGTGTAATCTCTGTAATAACCCCTAATGTTCCCTCCGACCCAATGAAGAGTCGTGTCAGATCGTATCCTGCTGCTGATTTTCGCGCTCTTCCACCGGTACTTATAGTATTCCCGTCTGCTGTTATTACTGTCAGACCGAGAACGTTATCCGACATCGTCCCGTACTGCACAGCACTCGTGCCTGAAGCGCGTGTCGCTACCATACCACCCAAAGATGCATCCGCACCCGGATCAACAGGAAAATGAAGTTGTGTTCCCAATTTAGCAAGATGTGTGTTGAGTTCTAATCGTGTTACACCTGCTTGTACAGTTGCATCTTTATCGCTCGGATTTACACTGAGGATTCCATTCATTCGGTTTAGTGACAAGCAGAGTGCACCTTCAGAAGAAACGACCGCCCCCTCAACACCTGTACCAGTCCCATAGGGGATTATCGGTATTTTATATTTTGCACATATCTTAACAATCTCCGAAACTTCCTTATTGGAGTCAGGAAAAACCACCGCATCTGGAAGCGCACCTTTGTGATATGATGCATCCTTTGCATGTGCTTCTCGGATAATTTTGTCGGTAGTGTATCGTGTTCCGAGCAGCACTTGGAATTCTTTATGTGATTGTTGTATATGGTGCTGGTTCATGCTAACGGTATTTTAGCATGAAATGTAGGTGGTGGCAAGGAAAAGTGGAGAGAATGTCTTTGAAAGTCTAATCTGGAAAAGTCACACCATCATATATCTCTTCCAAAGACAATTCACACGCAATAGAAGTAATCGGTACCTTTTGATTGCGTTCTTGAAAACTGGTATAACCCCACTCATCAGGTTTACGGAGAAAACGTTCAACATTTACTTTATCCTGAGAAACAAGTATATATTCCTGGAGGGATTCAATCTGTCGATAATGTGAGAATTTTTCACCTCTGTTATACGCTTCCGTACTGGGAGAGAGTATTTCAATAATAGCAATTGGGTTCAGTAGCGTATCAAATTGATTGTCTTCAAATTGAGGCTCATCACATACAACTACTAAATCAGGATAAAAATAGGATGAAGTTGTTGGTGAACTAACACGCATTTCACTAATGTATGCTTCAGATTCCTTACCTTTCAATTGTGGGTGAAGTTCAGCAGCGATATTGAATGCAATAAGATTATGGGCACGACTTGCACCCGACATTGAAATGATCTTTCCTTTTACGTATTCATGTCTGACCGTTTCTGCATCTGGGACAAATTTACGTTCAAAACTTATGTATTCCTCTGGGGACAGAATTGTTTGTGCAGCACCTATTGACATGGTTTCCTCCATAAATAACGGATAGAACAATTATAGTGGAATGACGTTGAGATGTCAAGTTTTGCGTTGAATTTTCTAATCTCTAAACAGATCCAGGTATTTCTCAAGGACAAAGAGACGATTTCTTGAAAAGCCTGTAATCTCTTTGAGTATTCCAAGTTCTACTAACGACCTTAGAAGAGTACTAGCACTTGAAAAAACTATTCCTAACTCTTCAGCAGCCGTGGTAGCATTAATGATGGGTTGAGCAAACATGGATCTAAGCAATCTGTTTGCATTTTTTGCTCGTGATCCGAGAGTTAGTATCTGTTCTTCATATTCTTGGCGAATCGATATAATATTTTTGAATATCTTAATTCCATGCTGTGCAGTATCAACGATACCATTTAGAAAGAAGGTAATCCACTGCTCTAAATCATTTGATGTTCTGACAATAGAGAACGAATCGTAATAGGATGCCTTATGTCTTTCAAAAAAAGTGGACATATATAACACAGGTTTCTGCAGTATCTGTGCATCAAGTAGTTGCAAGACAATTAACAAACGTCCACACCTACCGTTTCCATCCAGAAAAGGGTGGATAGTTTCAAACTGATAATGTGTAATCGCAATTTTGATTAACATTGGAATCTGTAAAGTTTGATTATGCCAGTATTTTTCCAGGTCACCTAAAAGGTCAGGTACTTCCTCTGCTGATGGCGGAACAAAATATGCATTGGACAACGATGACCCTCCAATCCAGTTTTGACTCCTACGGATTTCACCAGGTGCTTTATGTTTGCCACGGACACCAGACATCAATATTCTATGTGTTTCTTTTAAGAGTCGGATGCAGAGTGGAAGTGTAGGTAGTCTTGCTATCGCGAAGTTCATTGCTTTTATATAGTTTTGGACTTCGTTCCAATCATCACGTTTCTCTGGATCAATTTCCTCTTGTGGCAGCAATATATCATCAATTATTGTTTTCGTTCCTTCAATCAGGTTCGAGTCACGTGCTTCTTTCACAACTTGCATTTTGATAAAAAATTCGACATCAGGCAGCAGTTCTGCAAATGCGTTTAATTCTCCTAAAAACCGTCCAGCTTGTTCTAATAGAATATTGATTATCGGGTTTTCCCATTCAAAACGGTTATTTATAAAGGATGGCGTGAAAGTTTTATATCCTTGATGCTGCTTGTATTCACCTGCCAGATACTTTTTCATATTAAGATTCTCTCAAATTTTCAAAATATAGAATTTTATATTTTGATATATTGATAAAATTCAAAATATAGAATTCTATATTACGAATTTTCAAAATATAGAATTTTATATTATCATTTTTACCTGTTTTTCAAAATATAGGATCCTATATTTTGAATTTTGATAATATAGAATAACCTCAACAAACGTTACCAGTTATCTCGCGTTACATATAATGACCGATTTTCCATCGGCAGCGGGACTCGTTGACCCCCTAACCGACTCGACTCAATTATACCCATCAATGTCTCTTGACTTCGTCTTGCCAAGTGAACAGGACCTTTAGTCTCTCTGTCTTCATCAAGTGCTTCGGCAATATCTGTAATTCCCATCAAAGTTCCTGTAGCACGAGATGTTTCAGGAAACGGTACCTCCTCATAGAAAGTACCATCCTTCTTACGAAACTGGACTTCGCGACTGTTATTCTGGATTCGGATTTTACCCCGATTACCGCAGACCTCATATTCGGGTCCAGTTCCTGCTGTATTATAACCGTGGACACCGTTAGAATAGCGGATATAACCATTTGTGATAGCTGGATCAACATTTAGACGATTGCCATCCCAATCAGAGTCCTTACAAGAAATTGTACCTTGAACGAAGTCAACTTCAGGGTCACCCGCCAGAAACAGAAGCATATCAGCAGCGTGCGTCAATCCCCAAAGCGCAGAACCTGACCCGTATTGTGCAATGGTGCACTGAATATCTCCTATTTCACCCGCGTCAACGAGTTCGCGCACCTTACGATAAATCGGCATGAAGCGACGTTGTGTCCCATAGTTAAACTTTACACCGTGTTTCTGAACAATTTCTACCATGATGTCCGCCTCCTCCATAGAACAACAGAGCGGTTTTTCACAGTAGATACCTTTAACACCGTTCTCAGCAGCGAAAACAGTAATATCTGCATGCGGTCCAGGTCGCGTAGCAATACAGACGATATCAGGTTTCTCTTTATCAATCATCTCTTGGTAATCTGTATATGCACGTTCAGCACCGTATCGTTTTCGAATGGCTTCAGCTTTTTCCTCAAAGACATCCGAGACAGCGACAAGATCTGTTCTATCACATGCAACAGCAGCTGCTGCGTGAGAGAAGGGCTGCCAGATGAAGTTATCAGGACGATGTGCAACCTCATCATCTATGGTTGCTCCCATCCTGCCGCATCCGATGAGACAGGTTTTATATGTGTGTGGCATGTGTTTCTCCTATAGGAATTATTCTCCGGAATAGAGTTTTCCAAAATAGGGACGGTAACCGGCCGGACCCGGATATCCATCAAAATAGATAGGATTTTCTGGGAAATCCTTCTCACCGCCACTATGCAACCACTCGACCAATCCAGGATCTGTACCCCGTTGTGAAATTTCATCTATTGCAGCAGCATGCATCTCCGCAACAATTTCTGGATGTTGATCCTGAACATATTCCAATTCTGCAAGTCTGACAAGTTTTGAGTTTTCAGGTTTCGTTGCCACTTCCAAACTCCACTCCTGATTGAATGCGGTAAATAGCACGGCGTTCTCTCTATTTCTAACCTGTCTCCATCTTTCAACACTACCACCAGATAATGCTATCTCCCTTTCACCCGACTTTCCTTCACGAGCAGGCGTTAAGAAGTCATGACCATCAAGACCATCGGGACGGTCTTCACCAAGAATACTCAGAACAGTTGGAAAGAAGTCTTGTGGTTGGACTATCACATTACTACGACCCGTATCACCTTCAGGTAAACGGACAAAGAGAGGGACGTGTGCTTCCTGTTCACGTACAGGTTGTCCTTTACCAAAGGAACCACGGTCACCAACATTTGTGCCGTGATCAGCAGTTAATATCACCGCAGTGTTCTTATCAAGTCCTGTGGACTCAAGTGCATCCAAGAATTGTCCGAAGCAGTAATCCATGAAAGTCAACTTAGCCGAATACTGGTGTTTGATATGTTCTCTTGCCGCATCAGAGAGACTCGGTTTGTTTCTACCACCAAGACTACGCGGATCAATTCTTCCATCATAACCGGGACGTTTGTCATATTTTTTCATAAACTCAGGTGGTGCGTCCCAAGGTTCGTGTGGATCGAAGCAGTCTACCCAAAGAAAAAAGTTTTCTCGCTTTGCATTATCTTTCAGAAATTGTGCTGCTGTATTGAAAAGTTTGGCGCAGTTCCAATCCTCTAATGATTTCCTATTTCGGTTTGCGCGCGCATAACTCCGGAGCATATTTGAGCTGAATGCACTATCATCAAGACTGCCAAAGAGTTCTTCTTTTGCCCAGTTATCAGGTAATGGATCAGTGTCCATTATCCAATCCCTGTCTACCTCTGCACCACGCACGAACGTCCATGCATGGAAGGGCCAATCGAAGTTATGTCCACCATTGACAAGATGCGGCGTGTCGTGTATCAGTTGTGTTGCATAACCTTTTTGTGCAAGTGTCCACGGCAGTGTCTGCCGTTCATGTCTTAAGGGTTTCCAAGAATGGAAAGGTGAACCGTATTGACCTGTGATGACATCTGTGCGGTTAGGGATAGTTGGAAAACTGGCACAGAAAACACGATCATAAGCTATCGCCTTTGAGGCAAAACGGTCAAAGTTGGGTGTTTCTATCCAATCATTACCGTTCGCTCCAATGTGGTCATAACGCAACGTATCAATTACAACATAAGCAACATTCATATTTTTCTCCTATGATTTGAGCACATTTACTGTGCCTACTACTATGCAAGAACGGCACAGCGAAGTGTGCCTACTACTATGCAAGAACGGCACAGCGGAGTGTGCCTACTACTATGCAAGAACGGCACAGCGGAGTGTGCCTACTACTATGCAAGAACGGCACAGCGGAGTGTGCCTACTACTATGCAAGAACGGCACAGCGGAGTGTGCCTACTACTATGCATTACCATTTTGGAATAGCACCGAGTAATAACTTCTGCTTCGGTGTCCCTTCTTCCCGAAGTTTGGTAACACGTGGTCCGTTAAAGGGTTCTCGAGACTTCATCCATGCATTCTGATAACACATAAGACAGACACGTCTACGTTGGGTAGAGGTGTTTGCAGCTCCTCGGTGCCACGTCCATCCATCAAACATAACTGCTTGTCCTGGTGATACCAAGACGCGTTTTTCATCGGGAAGTTGAATTGGACTTGACGGCGGACGGAAGGGTGCTCTATGACTACCGGGTTGTACAACAGTCGGTCCTGCTTCATCAGTTACCTCATCAAGGTAATACCCGCAATTTATCTGTGCTGGAAGGCTACCGTAAGGTGTTCCGAACGGATCAACTGGCCAAGGACCATCACGATGCCAGTTCTGGTCATGTGTTCCAGGTTCAGTGATACGCGCTGTTGCACTATGTAACTGAACACAAGTCCCCAAAATCGCTTCCATCCGTCTCATCACGGGTCCATTGTCAAGCAAGAAAGCAAACCTATCATCCTCTTCAAGCAGTTCACCGATGAATTGGTTCTTATTGTGTCTCTCGTAACTTTCGTCAAGAGCGTTCCGCAGTTCCTCAATCTGTTCAGGAGTTGCGGCATCATTCACAATTAGGTAACCCCATTTCAGGAAAAAATTTACTTCTTGCTGCAGTTCGTGATCAAGTTCAACATTTAGTTTAGGAGGTACAACAGGTCCATCAGACATTTACTATTCCTCCTTAATTGCTGCGCGATCAGCTGCAGCCCATGCTTCCCACCGTTCTTCATCACACTGAAGAAAACCGGAGTTGCATCGTGGTTGAAGTTGCTCATCAACACCGAGAAGTCGCATGTGTTGATGGTTGTTTGCTTCTTTTGCTTCAGCAAGTAATCTTTGTGTATGTGGACCGGAATGATGGTCAGTATGTTTAAGCCACGTCAAGTTGTAGTAAATACTGAAAAAGTAACGCAATTCACCCGATGTATTCGGTGTACCAGAATGCACAAGTCCGTTGTGAGTGATGACAACATCACCCGCTTTCATGTGTATGAGTGTTTCATCAGGATGGGGTTTACCACGATCAGCATCTGCGATGGTTAGCGGTCTCAGGTGTGAACCTATAATCACACGGAGGGGACCAAACGCATCCGTTAAGTCTTGAAGGTATGAGATTGCATTTATTGCATTCGGTCGATGATAAGCATCCGTAAAAGGTACATGTGCCCACCGATCCCGATGCCAACCCGAGACTTTACCTTCAGCATCTTCTGATTTAATTGAGGGAAATGCAGCTAAGGTAAGATTGTCTAACTGAACAAACGGTCCCATAACTTTCTCAAGAAACTCAAGAATTGTAGGATTAGAGACAGCATGCCACATAAGATCTGGTGCCAATTCTAAAGTGTTTCCAAACCATGTTTGTCCATTATTTGCCGCAGAAAGTTCTTTATGTTTTTCTTTCCAAAGTTGCATCTGTGTTTCATCAAAAACGCTTTCAAAGATTGTGAAACCATCGGTTTTATATGCTTCCAATCTTTCATCTAATGTCGTCATTGGAGTATCCTGTTGTATTGATTATTCTTCCACTTAGATAATTTCGAAAGTGAGTTCATGCAAGTGGTTTGAAGTGAAGAGAACCTGAACCTTTCTCTTAATCCCACAACATGCGTGCTTCCTATCCGCATCGTTTCTAAAGTTGCATATATCCAACTTATTTAATACTTCCTAAAATATTGTCAGCAAGTTGCATAGTTTTAACTGCTTCGTCCAAATTCGCTGCAGGTAGTGAAATAGGTGAATCAAATTTTACACAATCTAAAAAATACCTATTCTGTTCAACTGTACCGCCACTTCCGGGATCTGTAAGTTTGTGCTGCGTGCCATCACAGAAAACTGTGCCGTGAGATACTCCTTCAAGATATGCAGAAATGTTGTTGCCATGGATCTCATATCTTTCAAGTCGTGCATCTGTTGTATAGTTCGCAATGAGTTGTGCTACACAACCATTTTCAAATAGGATCATTGCAGCATGTATATCCTTGTAGTCTGAGATTGTTCGCTTAACAAAGCTATAGACTTCAGTAACATCTGATTCTGCAATTGCACGCAGTGTATCTAATGCGTGGATTGGTGTTTCCAGAAACATATTATCCATCAGTATTTCAGGAAATCTACCAGATTGTGCTAAACGCGTAATGCTCTTATGAAATTCACCAACAAGTTGGGTGATGTATCCCCGTTCTTTTACCATCTGTGTTGCCTGCACAATAATCGGATGAAAACGACGATTCCAACCAACCATCCCTTTTGCACCGGTTCTTTTAGCAACATCACGCAAATTGATTGTTTCTTTAACAGACATCCCAGGTGGTTTTTCAAGCAGTGTATTGATACCACGTTCTAAACAAGGTAAGGCTGCTTCCCCGTTAAGATGTGCTGGTGTGGCAACAAAAGCTGCATCAAGTGTTTCATTATCCAGTAATTCTTCTATATTATCATAACAATTTGGAATGTTGAAAAACTTTCCTGCGTTATTTCGTGCGTTTTCTGCTGGGTCGCAGACAGCAACAAGCCGAGTATCATCAAACTCTGACAAGATTTGCATGTGTCCGCGTCCACGGCTACCACATCCAATAACACAAACATTTAAATTAGCCATAATACAATCCATTAATGCCTGATGTGAGGAGCTTCCATTGTTGAAAGTGTATTTTCAACGATGAGATAACTTGTCAAATCAAATAGGTATTTCTGTTCTTCGTTCATACACTATTCTCCTGCGTGCCAACAACTCGGTTGAAGTGTTCCCGTGTGTAGTCTGCAATTTGCATTTTAGCAATCCATAAAAAGTATGTCAAGAAAAAAGCGAGCTGCTGTGGATCATCCAGAGGATCCTCCATTGAACTTGGTGGAAAACCGCAGTTCATAAATGGGAGGGCAATCAACTTTTAATTTGAACAAAACCTTAACTTTTCGTATAATTTAGATAAAAAGTGCAAATTTCGCCATAAATATTGTAATTTTTATTGAAATTTATTTGACAAAAGGTATATATGCAGTGTATAATACATTAAAGTAGAGAATTTTGAATGTGGAGATTTGAAATGATGAGTCGACATGTAAACACTACAATTCCAGAAAATACCAGCCCGGAGTACTCGACTCGACTCGACTCGACTCGACTCGACTCGACTCGACTCGACTCGCTATAGCGACTTTACATTCTTAATTTTACAAAATACCAAGTTTTATTGCAGAAAATGGAAATCTGCGATATTTTTGTGCTCGCCCGAAATATTCGTCGCGGGCTTTTGTTGTTGCATTGCACAATGTTTGGACAGCAATGCGACTTTTTTGTTTGACAATAATACGAGAACGTGGTACTATATTTAACTCCCACTCGTTTAGTGGTGAAAGGAGATAGAAATGAAAATCAGAATGGTCCAATTGGTAATATTATTGGCTTTTGTGATGGTTATTGTTTATATGGCGCAGATACCTAACGGATACGGACATCCTGCGGCTCAACACGATCAGAATAAATGGATTGATGATGATGGAGATTGGGTACAGTCTACACATGCGGAGGCTCAAGATCCAAGGGGTCTGAATTTCCATAGGTTTCTTTGCAGTACGAAGAACGGGGACGAGAAAGTATATGGCCGTGGGTGGTTTTTCCGAGGGGGCAAGTTGAGTGGTGCAAAAGATGGTAACCGAAAACACGATCAAAACGACCTATCTCCTATCCAGCAGGTTTACAAACTTATCGTAAACACCAAAGCTATTGCTAGTCTATATTGTGTCTCCGGGTCGGTAACTCCTAATATAGAAGAGGTTCGTGCGCTGCCGGTACAAGAGGATCGGTTCGGAGGCAATGCAACGATAAAGCTTGACATATTTGGGACCAGTTACCACGAAAAGAAGTATACTATCTTTAATCCATTCTTGTATGTAGGTTGTGCTGAGCGTTACGTTAACGCACAGTTTGTGCATCCTCATGCCAAGTCGATAGAGATTGTGGTTAGTCCGAAACAAATCAGCACTACCGAAACCGAACAATATGAAACAGGCGTCACTGCTACTTTAGGTGGTGAAACAGGCGGCGTAGGTGCAGATCTCTCCGCTACATACATCACATCGTGGACGAGCAGTCGAACAGACCTTCACGGCTTTGGATACGGCATAGATGACATAATCATTGCGACTGATCCTATGCACCGGAGGAAAAAATCAGATGTTGAAGGAGAATTAGAACATAAATCTGCCATATCTCATATCTATGCCGAATTTGACGATGTAACTGAAATGTGTCCTGAACGCAACTATTATAGTGGCGGTTTAGTGCCAAGGATAAATACTATCCACGTAAATAAAATAGTTTTATGGTAAAACTTTTTGACTTCTACTTCTATAAGAGAAACGGAGAACAGTAGATTCCCGGTTTCTCTTATAGAAGTCATAATGAACAGAACATAAGAATGTGGCAAATATTCCAATCAGAAGAAGGACTTTATGTCCCATTCTTTATACTTCAAATACCGATTCACATTGAATTATGAGCTTTTACTCACCATAAGTTCATAGGAAAACAAGGAGGGATTTCACATGAAAAGAAAAAAAGTTAACGTTATCATCTCCGTTGTTGTTATTGTTGTGGTCGGAGTCACGGTCTTTTTGATAGGACAATGGCGTGCTCTTGTTCATGATCCGCATGCCCATCTTCATGATTCAAAACCGCATCCGCATGTTACCTCCGATGGCAATGTTGTTTCACATATCCACACCTATAATATACCCGTAGAGGATAAGCAGGATGCAGCATCCAACAAAGAAGTACCGACTACCACTTCATCCGGTACGGCAGTACAGCAGCAAAAAGAGAAATACAAAGTTCAAGCAGCATGGGAAAGGATTGTTGACGTAGCTGCTGTTAAAAGAGATTGGCAGCCCTACACCATCGCAGAAATGCATGAACTCTGGTGGCATGACGAGTTGGGAATTCACTGGCAAAAATATCAAGGTTGGATAGAAGATATTTACCCTCACGATGAATGGCTGCAACGCTGCATGGACCTCGGACATCCCCTTCTTGCTGGGTATAACTACAGATCAGCCTTGGGGATTCGAAGATCGTTACATTCTGAACGAGAGGATTTTAATAACTTGGACCCTTATGACTTTAAAACGCCAGATTACACAGTCCGAGACTCCCTTCTGAGTGAACTGGGTATTCCGGCAGGTTCAAATATAACTTGGGAAGCGTATGAGGATCTCTTTATTAAGTCTAAAGTTATTGCTCAATATATTTTTGAACGAGAGTACAGAACAGATCCTAATTATATTGGAGGCACTGTCAGTGCCATTGGTGTTTTCACGCCTTTTCAGAAAGACACAGCGTATGTCCATGTAGATCTGGACACAAGGTATGTGGGAGTTACTGGTGCAAGACTCACACCTGAAGAAAGAGAAGATTTGATGGTATATGGCATTGCTCCAAAGGGGATGCACATTATTTATAGGGATAAGGATGGTAATCCTTTACCATCTGACGCCCCTAAACCGCGTTTTTACGAACAGCGTATGAAGGCATTGGAGCAAGCAGAAAAGCATATTGAAAAGTTGATAGCAGATCATGAAGCACTTTTTAAATCTGTCTCGACTGAAACAACATCAGACCCATTGGATCCCAACTCTAAAACAAATACGCCTCTACCGGAGAAAGAACACACGCATCCACATCCGGAGGGCAGACAAGATTCTCCAGCAGCAAAGCAACGTCCTCTGCAACCGGGACCGAATCGTGCACCGTTACCAGGAGAACTGCCACCCGAACCGCCAGGAGCACAAAACGTGGAACAGTGGTTTGAAATTTTGCTGGAACTCCATGGTGGCGATTTACCAAAAGATGTCAAGGCATTACAAAAAATAATCAAGGAACTTGATTTGATGAGGCAAAAGGGCGAAGAGTATCAAAAGCAGCGTCTTCCGGGTGCGCGTTCAAAACCCTCTGCCCCACCTGTTCCCTCAGCAGAAGAAAAGCAAGAGTGAAACAAACAGTTTTATGAGGCATGTCCTGACCATTGTTACTATTTTGATAGTTGTCAGTGTGATAATAGTTCTACGTTTTAGGTATAGGTCAGGTATGCCTGCTGCTCCCTTATCTGTGTTATCTGAAATAGCATTGGCGCGTTCGCACCCAAAACAAGCGCGCATCTCTGAAAATAAGGGTTCCCAGGAAATGGACATTGAGGCGTTCTATCAAGTGATTATAGATAACAACATCTTCAGACCGCTTGACTGGAAACCTCCACAGTACAAACCTGCTTATACGCTCCTTGGTACTTTCATAGCAACAGACGGTAGTAGTTCCACAGCATATATTCATGAACACAAATCAGACCTTTTTTATGCTGTTTCTGTTGGCAAGCAAGTTGGTGATCTGTTTGTTACAGTAATAACCGCTAAGCGCGTTACGCTGACATCCTCAAAGGGTAAAACATTACAACTTCACTTTGGTGGTCCAAGGTTTCTTGCCTCAAAAGGGGACAGGAGGGCACCCTCTCCGAGCGGAAACGAATCTGCACTGTCTGTTACAAGCGCGAAGAAAATCGAAACCGCACAGATACGCACGCCAGAAGATTTGCGAAAACACTTTAAAGAAAAAACCGAAGCAATACGTTCAGAACGTAACAGAATGATGGAACGTCTCCGGTATCTCCAACAACGTTAGCATACGGAGATTGTGACTTATAACGCTGAGGTATAGGTACTCAACATCTTTATTTAATGACTGATAAAAAACAGCATAGAGAGTTTAGATGCCAAATCTTTTTCGTCTTTGGAAAACCGTAAGCAGCACTCCCCATTTTTTACGCATTGCCACTGTTACACTTTTTGTTGGTATTCTGAGTTTCGGATTCTGGCTTCGTATCAAAGGCGTACCAAACCTCCCTGACCAACAGTTCACATCAAACGATGCCTATCTATTTTACTCACAGGCACAAACCATCAGCAAGCACGGATATCTCCCCGAGCGCGACATGCAAAGATGGCTGCCAATCGGCAGAGATAACCGACAATTCCTCTCCCTATACCCTTCTATCATCGCTTGGACACACAAAGCAATAACACTTTTCTTTCACAAAGTGACACTTTATCAGGTACAGGTATATGCGCCAGCTGTCTGCTTCACCCTTGGACTTGTCTTGCTTCTGATCTTCCTGACCGTCAACTACGGTTCCCTCTTTGCAGCTATCGTAGGAGTACTTCTCGCCACCATTCCGAGTAGCATTGCTCGAAGTGCTGCTGGTTTTAGTGACAGGGATGCTTGGTGTTGGATGTTAGCAATATTTTTAATCATTTCCTATCTTTGGAAAGAACAGATGCAACCCGGACACCGCAGAACCCTTGCGACAGTGCTTTGTGGTTTTATCGTTTTCTTAGGTGGACTGAGTTGGGAAGCATTCGGGATATTCGTTCTGATTATTCTCAGCGCGGAGATATGGAAGTTCTGCACCACTGATGCTGAAGAAAACCTAAAGGAATACCTTATTTGGGTAATTATATTCGTTCCAGGTCTCTACCTTATTAGTCCTTCGTATCGCAGCGGATACGGTTTCTCAACGCACGTTGCCACACTCCTGCTCGCGCCGCCCGTTGTTTTACTTACACTTCGAAGTATTAGATGGCTACTTCTACGCTGCATTACACAATTTCGTCTTCATGCCCAGAAACTCGCTTTTGGGTTAATCCTTATTGGCATTGCCGCAGGAGTGATCTATGTTCTTGGACAATACAAAACCTTCCCCACAACCGCCTACCCTTTCATCGAAAATAGATTGATGAAATCTGTATCCGAACTCGCCGACCCAGATTTCATGTATTGGGTGAACAGATACGGCGGCACGTTTGTTTTGGGAGGCATCGGTATCATCGCTACAGCACATCACTATTGGAAACAGAAAGCTCTGATACTAACAATCGGGGTCACTCTCCTCTGCACTACAATCTTCCTACGTATTCCTATGAACGGATGGATAGGAGAAAACTGGTGCAATAGACTTTTCCTCACATCACTACCGCTCACCGTCATTGGCTTCGGATACGTTATGATCTCTAAGCAAGAAAAACAACTAAATGAATGTCCATACCTTATCGCAATTGTCTGGTTCTTCATTTGGGCAGTTTTCACACGCGGGGGTGCCCGGCATGGATTCTTTATTAGCACACCATTGGCAATCGGCACTGCTGTAATTATAAAATATATCGCAGCTTATTCCAATCCGAGCGATACACCTATTAAATTATTCAACCAAAACATTCATCCGAAACTTATCACAACAGGACTCGTCGCAGGGATATTAGGGATTCTTCTGTTTTGGGGACCTGTAGGTGGATATGCTAAATCTACTCTGAGATTGGCAGCCAGCCAAGACGCAATCCCCGGAAATGCTAACATTGGACAAGCATACAACTGGATAAAAAACGAACTGCCACATGATACAACCATCATGGCAGCACACTGGGAAAACGGAAGCCAACTCAACGTACACGCACGTGTCCGAACTATCACAGACCAGGACCATTTTATACCACATTGGATACATCTCTATTTCAGACACGTCTACTGTGCACAATCTGAGCTGGAGGCATTATATTTTCTCAAAACACATGGTGCTACACACCTAATGATTACCAGTGTTGAACTTGTAGCATACGCACATGAAAACTCCTTGGTTGGTAGCGATGCTGATCATGACAGGCTTTTCGATTTCCATCAAATGCTATCAATCGAAACACCTCCAGAAATTCAGTATTCCCTTTTGCTTCAAAGAAAGAGGGGGTATCTTTTGACAACACTAAACAGAATTGATATTGTGGGAACAGACCTTGAAAACTTAACTATCACAGCAAAGTTTGGTAAAGAAGATCCCATCCAGTTACCTTATCTCGCGTTTTACGGAGATAAACGTATCTCCTCTGAACATTTAAACACAGAAAGGGGTGGATTGGTTCTCATCTTTGATAAGAAAAAAGTTCTACGGAGTAGTTTTTACGTGCCTGAAGTCGGTTGGAACAGTTTGGTAGTGAAACTGTTTATACGCGGTGAACACTCCGAGGTGTTTGATCTGGTACACACTGTCCCAACATACGGACCTGGCACACATCCAGATATTCAGATATGGAAAATCAACTATCCAGAAAACATCAAACCGCACCCGAAATACCTTGTACCAGAATAGCAAAATAAATGATCTTACTATCATGTCGTGATACTTTTATGTCCAAACAGTTCTTTCACAGCGAAAATGTCACATGTCTGTTCATAAACTCCCTTGGTGAAGGATTTACGCAGCAAATCGACTCTATCTCAGAAAAACCTACGCATAGGTGGGAAGAGTGTGATAATACCAACGTAGAACTTGCTATATAGGAGTATATTTTCAACCGTTGGAACGATGGTAATCCGCTGCAGCGGGTCTTAAAAGCATATGACATCCCTGCAAAGTTAGCATCCAAAGAAGCATCTTTTTGCGAGTTTTTCGAGAAGGCTTCGTCTGCTGCAACACAAAAATGAATACGCATAGATATTTGATTATCCTCTTGCTTTTAATAGCTGCCTGGGCAGTGGCCTACTATCTGGACGTAATGCCGTTTGGCGTTCCTGAACCCGAAGAGCACCGCTGGATAACAGACTGGGAAAACCTTGACCTTCCCGCAGTCAAACGAGCGTATCAACCTTACACTGTTGCCCAAATGAATGACTTGTGGCATCCGCAGCTGTTGGCAAAGTATGGTCATAGCGAGTCGTTCGTGAATATGATGCGCGATCTTGACAAAGTATATCCGCCTGATATCTTCCTTGCAAGAATGCTTGCCCTCGGCAGTACCTTTATAGCCTACTCAGACTATGAAACTGCTCTAACCGAACAGCGTCGCTATTTACATTCAGTGCGTTTGTATTGGGATATCCTGGACATCTCTGGACGTCGTATTTACGTATCACATCGTGGGTTGCCTCCGGATGCATCTTGGGAAACGTTAGAGGAAGATATTCTCAAGAGTGAAGTTATTAACAGACTCAACTATTGGCGTTCAGTAGAGCTTGATACGACTCTGGTAGACTATCATCCGAAGGTTACAGACTAAATGGAATCTGAGACGATCTTCGGGCACATCGGTGCTTTAGCACTTCATGCTACAAAGTCATGAACTTTTCCCAGAATACTTAGAAACAATTCAGACTGTAACACATATCCTTGCAATAACGGTTGTCGCTATCTGTCTCCTTCGTGGTGTGCCAGTGATTGTGGATGGCACAACCATAGTCGTCAATTCAGCGATTTCCCAAGACCGGTAGATCTCATTTCAATCAGATGAATTTATTCTAAACATTGTCCCATGAAAATTACCTTGAAAACTGTGAAAAAATATGACATAATTCATATACAAGGAATTTAATCTATCATGTGCGTTGATGTATTGTTGCCAGTAGAGTACAGACGTCATCGCAAAGAAAAAAGGAATGGATACAAAATATGCCACTTGGTAGGAAAATACGTTATGGAATGGTTGGTGGTGGACCGGACGCCTTCATCGGAGCTGTGCATCGCAAGGCTGCTGCGTTGGATGGTGAGATTGATCTGGTCGCTGGTGCATTTTCATCGTCACCAGAAAAATCAAAACAACAAGGTGCTGAACTCTTTCTTGATTATAATAGAACTTACGGGTCGTATAAGGAGATGGCAGAAAAAGAGAGTCAACTACCCGACGGTGAACGCATTGACTTCGTCTCTATCGTCACACCCAATCACGTACATTATGATGTCGCAAAAACCTTCATAGAAGCAGGTTTCCACGTTATCTGTGATAAACCGATGACAACGACAGTTGAAGATGCTGAATCCCTCTGCAATTTAGTAAAATCAAATGATGTTGTTTTCGCATTAACACACAATTATACCGGTTACCCGATGGTTAAACAGGCGCGTGAACTTGTTAAAGAGGGTAAACTTGGAACATTGCGAAAAATCGTCGTTGAATATCCACAAGGATGGTTGTCAACATTCTTGGAAGACGAAGGCGCAAAACAAGCTGTCTGGCGGACTGACCCAAAACAAGCAGGTGCGTCGTCATGTATCGGAGACATCGGTTCGCATGCTGAGAACCTGGCACACTACATCACAGGACTTGAAATGGAAGAGATATGCGCTGATATGACGACCTTCGTTGAAGGACGCCTGTTAGAAGACGATGGTAATATATTAGTTCATTATGATAAAGGTGTCAGAGGCGTATTATACGCATCACAGATATCAGTTGGAGAGGAAAACAATCTACGCATACGCGTGTATGGGACAGATGCATCGTTAGAATGGCATCAGGAAAATCCTAACTATCTATCCGTACGTTTCCCCGATGGACCCGAACAGGTTTACAAACGGGGGAATGATTATCTCTCGGAAATCACACAACACAACTCAAGAATACCGTTCGGACATCCTGAAGCTTTTATTGAAGCTTTCGCAAACATCTATGTCAACGCTTCACGCACAATGTCGGCTAAACTTGCAGGGGAAAGTCCTGGAGACTTTGACACTGATTTCCCAACTGTTCAGGATGGTGCACGCGGCGTCCATTTCATAAATACTGCTGTAGAAAGTGGTAAACAGCGCGGATGGGTTGATGCAAGTTATACACCACCTGCATAAGTAGATTGAGAGTCTTTAACGAATATATCAAAATATAAAGGAGTATTAAACATGGCAAGACCTGTCACACTGTTTACAGGACAATGGGCAGACCTAACACTTGAAGATATAGCAAAGAAAGCAAGTGAATGGGGATATGACGGTTTAGAGCTCGCATGCTGGGGAGACCATTTTGAGGTTGACAAAGCACTTTCTGACGATGCCTACTGTCAAGGGAGACACGACCTACTTGCAAAGTATGATCTGAAAGTCTGGTCAATCAGTAATCACCTTGTTGGACAAGCAGTCTGCGACAATATCGACGCACGGCATCAATCCATTTTGTCTGAGGATATTTGGGGAGACGGAGATCCAGATGGTGTTCAAGAACGTGCTGCCGAAGAGATGAAAAACACAGCACGTGCTGCAGTAAAACTCGGTGTTGATGTTGTCAACGGTTTTACAGGTAGTTCTATCTGGCATCTGCTATATTCATTTCCACCTGTAGACCCCGCACAGATTGATGCGGGTTTTGAAGATTTCGCTAATCGGTGGAATCCTATCTTTGATGTTTTTGATGAAGTCGGTGTCAAATTCGGTCTTGAAGTCCATCCGACAGAAATTGCTTTTGACATTGTCACTGCAGAAAGAGCCATTGACGCAGTCAACGGAAGAGAGACATTCGGTTTCAACTATGACCCCAGTCACCTCGGATACCAAGGTGTGGATTACGTTGCATTCATTGAACGGTTGAGCGATAGAATATATCACGTTCACATGAAGGATGTATGGTGGGCAGACACCCCCAGATTATCAGGTGTTTTTGGTGGTCATCTCAACTTTGGAGATTCGAAACGTTTTTGGGATTTTCGCTCTATTGGTCGTGGTAGCATCAATTTTGAAGAGATAATCCGTGCGTTAAACAGTATCGGTTATGATGGACCCCTTTCTATTGAATGGGAAGATAGCGGTATGGATCGTGAACACGGCGCAAGCGAAGCTTGCAGTGCTGTGAAAGGTTTTGATTTTGAACCTTCTGCAGTCGCTTTTGATGCAGCTTTTGAGGAATAGTTCCAAATATACCAGCCAGGTAGATATAATTTCAACACATAGGAGAATAAAATGCCAGTCGTAATACCCCGCCTTATCGTAGAGATTTTCCAACATATTAACTTTCGTGGGAGGATGGGATATGTCTTAGAACCGGTGCAACACACGGGTAGAATCGGTTTCCAAGACAACATATCTTCCTTACGTGTCTTTAAAGGTCCGAATTTCTCAGGCAGTCCAAATTATAAAGTAAACCTTTATCAGCACGCGAACTTTAAAGGTAAAAAACTATCCCTCGGACCAGGATTTTACCCCAATTTGCATGATGTTGCATATAATTTCGCTGATAGAATCACTTCTATCAATTTCGGTTCATCCATTGACGTTGTAGGTCCAGAGTGGGGTACAATCCCTGTCATCGTTGACTGTTTTGAACATGTTGAATTTAGAGGCAAAAAGATTACGATACTGCGAGATATAGCAAACTTACGTGACCCACAAGGTGGCACATGGTTTGAAGACCGAATCTCATCTATTCGCATGTTTAAAGGTCCCGATTTCCCCGCAGAAGGTGCAGATATAATTTTCTATGAACATCCAGATTTTGAAGGTCAGAAACTACAGGTACGGATGGAACCTTCCGAATTCAAAAAAGAATTTCCGAACCTACATCTATTACCACAAAGTTTCGGTGATTCAATATCGGCTATAAAAATTGAGGGATGGGCATCATCAGGTGAGTTCACAGAGATGGTGTTTGACGATGAATTCATAGGGAATGACATGCGTCCTGAGTGGCGTTGGGAGGATCCACAAGGTGGAGGACAATGGTCAGAACGACAAGGATACCTTGAAATGAGAACTGATCCAGGTCAAGACTTGTGGCACGGTCCAAACGGACGCGGTGGTGACATGGACGCGCCCCGACTTCTGATGGAAGTTTCTGAAGACTTCGCAATTGAAACACGTATGCGTATTTCGCCACAACTCAGAGAACACGGCGGTTTAATTGTTTGGAAAAACGAAAACCAGTTTCTCCGTTTGGAAAAAACCTCTGGTCCACACGCTTTTAGAGGAGATGTCCGTTTTGAAAGACACGTTAACAGACGGTTCGGTCTCGTCGCACGTGGAGGTATGCGTAGAGTAAGAGAGCTTTTCCTACGGCTTGAAAGACGCGGCAATCAGTTTACAGCTTACGCAAGTCAAGATGGAATTCATTGGAAAGGTGTAGGTGTTACTCGCGTTGCGATGGGACCTCGTGTACAAGTTGGTTTGCATGCCCTCTGTCCAGGAAATATTCCTCCTACTAACACAAGATTTGACTATTTCCGCCTCTTCAAACGTAGAGGAGAAGTGTCGCAATATCGTCCAATTGATGCATTCGCGGTCGACCAAGTATCTGATGAAGAAAGAGAGGACGATTTGGCTGACCGTCGCCGACGCGCCGCAAGAGACCTGTTTTAGATATCTGTTGAACGAGATCCATTCGTAGCCTTAGAACATATAAACTGAGAAATAGGAGCGTTTGTAATACGCTCCTATTATATTTATACTTTTGAAACAAGAATCTATACGGAGAATTTTATGGAAACAATCGGTATCGGTGTTATCGGATGTGGCGGTATGGGTAGAAGTCTTGCAAATGGGGCAAATGCGGTTGAAGGAATTGATGTCATTTGTGTTAGCGATCTTCAAGAAGAATTAGCACAAACCCTCGCCGATAACCTTGAAACAGCATACACAACAGACTACCATGAATTGCTTGGAAATGATAAGATTAAAGCAGTATTAATCGCTTCACCTCCCTTTTTACATTCACAGATGGCTGTTGATGCAGCAAAAGCAGGTAAGCATGTTTTCTCTGAAAAACCGATGGCTCCAACTTTAGAAGCTTGTGACGCAATGCTAAATGCTGCAAGTGAGAACGGTGTCAAACTCACAATCGGATTGGTATGTCGCTATCATGCAACGCATTCAAAAGTACGAGAAATCGTACAGAGTGGTGAACTTGGCGCACCGGTCAATATGATGGTGCATCGTATCGGAGGTCCCTGGCGAGGGGGAAACCGAACACCTTGGCGTCTGGAACGCGCGAAATCTGGCGGAAGCCTGATGGAGATAAATGCACACGAAATTGACTTCATGCGATGGACGTTTGGAGATGTAAAATCTGTCTACGCTACTGGCGGGACGTATATACAGGAAGATACAGACTATCCTGACATAGTTCTCGCTTCACTGAACTTTAAAAACGGGGCTGTCGGATTACTACACTCAAGTCATGTCGCAGCAGTTGGCGGATACGGTGGACGTGTGGATTGTGAGAAGGGGAGTATCTACTTTCCACAAATTTGGGGTGGAGACGCTGCAATCCAAATTAAACCTTTTGATAGTGAAGGCAGAAGCATCAGAATCGGTGATATTAGAGTACCACCACCTGTACAGCAGGAAATTCGTGTATTTGTTGATGCGATTCGCAATGATACAGACCCACCTATCACTGGTCTTGATGGACGTGCTGCTGTTGAAATCGCATTAGCCGCATATCAATCCGTGGAAACCGAAAAACCGGTAGAATTGCCGTTGTAATGGAGGATAATATGAAAGTATCTGTATGGGATGGCGGACTTACAGAATCATACCTGAAACAGGTAACACAACTCGGTGCAGACTGCATCGACTTTGGAAATGGGGGGTCATTCCCAGGTGTCAAAGAACAGGGTTATCCCGATCTGGATGAACTGCTAAAAATTAAAAAACAGATTCGCTCTTACGGATTAGACATGAACCGAGTGACACTCCCTAACATCACCGAAAAGTTCATGAAAGGACTACCCGATAGAGAAATAGAATTAGAGAATACATGCAACGCTCTTAAAGTGTTTGCTGAAGCAGGAATACCCATCGCACGACAAAGGTTTTGGGGGGATACGTTTGACTACCTTATGACACGATATTCCGCAGTCCATCGTGGAGGATATACCTCGCGCGGGGAAAGTCGCGCTGCAACAAAGAACCCTCCTGACACACCGACTATGGAAGAACTTGACGAATGGTGGATACGTTTCTGTGAAGTCTACGCTGCATTAGTGCCAATTGCAGATGAATACGACATCAAACTTGCTATTCATCCATCAGATGTACCGAATCCTGACACACCTTTGGGTAGTCTTGGGTTTCATCGCGTTATTGATGCATTTCCGAGTAAGAATGTTGGTTATCTGTACTGTTGTGGCACTCGTGCTGAAGCAGGAGGAAGTGCGATCGTACTTGATGAAATAAACAACTACGGACGCAAAGGACGGATCTTTATGGTTCATCTCCGAAATGTGCGAGGTAGCCTGGCAACTGCAGGGGCATTTGAGGAAACACTACTTGATGACGGCGACATGAACATGTTCAGGATCGTTCGAGAACTACAAAAGGTTGGATTTGATGGATGTATCAATGCTGACCATATTCCAAGACTGGAAGGGAACGTTGGGTTAGCATATTCAGTCGGATACATTAAAGCTCTGTTTGCAGCATTAGCAGCATAGTGGATAGTCCAAGTTCAACTTGGACTATCCACTGGCTCGCTCTAAATACATCAGAACAGTTACCAGGAATCTGTCCTGAATGGAGAAGCTGGCAATCCCTCTTTGTTCATAAGATTCGGTTCAGCTCTCCTATCCCAACCGAATCGCACAGCAACAGGTGACTCAACCGACTCACTGGAAACTACAACCGTATCACCATCAATAATTGCTACAGCATCAACAAACATTTTGTCTTCACCTGCAATCTGGAACCAAGATAACGTTTCATCATTTCGTGCCGCTAAACCGCTGCCAACATGATCAAAACTTAAACGGATTGAATTCCCATCTATCTGCATGGATTTGTATAGTGGACCCGAACAGACGAGATCATCCTGACCGTAAGTCTTGGCGAGTGCCCAATAAGCAAGACGTAAACCGACATCCTGTTTGTTTCTCGGATGAATGTCTTTGACGTCTCCAATGTCAGTGGTTACCACCATACCCGTGTTGGGTACTTGCAACGTGGCAGTTTGACCTTCCCAGAATTTTGGAAGCACATCAGGATTGTTCCTATCATATCCACCCCACGGTGCAAGTTGAACAAAATAGAACGGGAATTCACCTTGATCCCAGATTTTACGCCAACCATTTATCAAAGCTTTCTTCTTCTCAAAATACATCATCCCATCACCTACATTTGACTCACCTTGATACCATAGCGCACCGCGAATTGCATAAGGAACAATGGGATAGATCATCTTGTTATAGATCGCGGTTGGACGATTATGCGGGGTTAAGGGATGCGGATTATCAGGTAATTCAAAAATAGTGCCACCATGTTCCAATGCCTCACGTGTTTCTGCTATCCAATCTTCGAGTTCACTTATCTTCTCAGGTAAACCCATGCGATAGTTTTTGTCAATATCGCGAATTTCCTCAGAAATAGATGACAGCGCGGGGACAGAATCAAACCCTACGGGTGCTGTCCAAGCTTCAACACGTGTACCACCCCAGGACGTGTCAATCAAGCCTATCGGAACATCAAGCTCCTTGTGGACATGTTTGCCAAAGTTGTAGGCAACAGCGGAGAACTGACGGATTGTATCAGGGGATGTTGGATGCCACTCAGTATCCACATCAGCTGATGGCAATCCAGAAGATCGCAAAGGAATATTAAACAGACGGATATTCGGATAATTTGCCGCAGCGATCTCTTCCCGACTGTTGTTTGATTGGTTGACTGTCCACCCCATATTCGACTGACCAGAACAGACCCACACTTCACCAAAAAGTATATCTGTGAAGATTACAGAGTCTTTACCAACAACCTTAAGTGTGTAAGGTCCACCAGCAGGTCTGGCTTGTAGTTCAGTTCGCCAGTTGCCTTTTTTATCCGCTGCCACTTTTTTTGTTTCAATTTCACTATTCGTGTTTCCGTCCAAGAGAGTCAGCGTAACTTCTGCCTCTGCATCTGCCCATCCCCAGATTGGTACAGGCATTTCACGTTGCAGCACCATGTTATCACCAAAAATACGGGGTAGTTTTACCTCCGCAAATGCAAAACTGTGTGACATCAACACTGCACTTATCAGAATGATTAAACCTAATTTCATAAGTATCTCCTTTTTTGTAAGTAGGTTTAGGATTGCGTTTCCCACTATTTTACCACAGATTGATTTTTTCTTGATACATATTAGTTCTTAAACAGTAGGATGTTCTCCTAATTGCTCACATATTTTAGTCGCTGGGAAAGAAAACTATTACGTTCCATCACGCGATTATTGCGTATACATATACCAAGTGCTTGTTTTGTGCCGACTATCACAACAAGTTCCTTTGCCCGCGTTATACCTGTGTAAAGTAGATTCCGTTGCAACATGATATAATGCTGCGTATGCACAGGAATGACAACAGCAGGATATTCACTCCCTTGCGACTTGTGAATAGTTGTAGCATACGCTAAAACCAATTCATTTAGGTCAGCCATATCGTAAACAACAGTCTTTTCAGGAAATCGCACATTAACCTGCTTCTCAACAGAGTCAATGTCCAAAATCCTACCGATATCACCATTATACACATCATAGTCGTAGTTGTTCCGTATCTGCATCACCTTATCCCCACGTTTGAATGTATGCCAACCACGGATGACTTCTTCCGCATCTGGATTCAGTTTCTCCTGCAAACAGTTATTTAGGTTTTCCGAACCGAGAATCCCTCGCCGCATTGGACATAGCAACTGTATATCGTCTATAGGATGCAAATTAAAATGTTCAGGTAATCTCATAGAAATCAGAGATGTTATCTGCTCCGCACAAGCTTCCGGTTCATCCTCCTCAATAAAGAAGAAATTTCTGTCATCTGCACCTGATGTCTTTGGGAATTCACCTGAATTAATTAAGTGTGCATTTGTAACGATCATACTCTGCTGTGCTTGTCTGAATATCTCCGTTAGTTTTACAACAGGTATCCTTTCTGAATCAATTAGACTGTGCAGAACATTCCCCGCACCAACAGAGGGAAGTTGGTCTGTGTCCCCTATCAGGATAACAGTTGCACCTATTGGTACCGCTTGGATCAACCTATTCATTAAGACAAGATCTACCATTGACATCTCATCCACTATCAAAACATCTGCATCTAATGGATTATCCTTGTTTCGCTTAAATCCGTTATCTTGGAAAGAGTATTCAAGCAGACGATGAATAGTCTTCGCTTCCCTACCCGTTGTTTCACTCAGACGTTTCGCAGCACGACCCGTCGGTGCTGCCAAAACAATTCTCCTCTTATCTTTCTCAAACAGATGAATCATACCTACCGTAGTAGTCGTTTTCCCTGTTCCGGGACCTCCCGTGAGGATCATCACTTTTTCTGAAAGTGCTGTTTGAATCGCTTCCCTCTGTTGTGGCGCAAATTCGATCTGCAATTCACTTCCTAATTGCTGCAGAGATGTGTTGATATCCAATTCAGTCGTTTTCCTTGAATTATAATTCAACAGACGTATGAGATGATTGGCAACGCCTATTTCTGCATAATAGAATGGTGACAGATATACCGCAGATTCCTCAATGGATTTAGATGTTTCTTCAGATAGTTTCATCTCAGTAAGAACGTCATTATCGTCTACAGTCTCAATATATCTATTTTTACTCTCCACGAATGATGTTGCTTTGGAACTACTGTTCAACCATTCATTTATGATGTTGTGTTCTCTGATGAATTCAATCCTGTTTTCTCCTGACGACAGAACTATTTCCTCTTTATGTGTAAGTGCTACTATACCCAATTCTATTGTGTTTGAGTTTTGTTCAAGCATCTCTTCACATGCATTGTACAATTCATCGGGATGTTGAAAGACATGTCCTTCATCCGCTTTCTGACTAAGAACATACTTGATCCCTGCTTGTATACGATGTGGGTCGTTTTTGTCAATACCGAGCTTTTGTGCAATCGTATCAGCAATAACGAAACCGATACCGTATATATCATCAGCAAGACGATAGGGATTTTCAGTTACAATTGGGATCGCTTCATTTTGGTAGGTCTTGTATATCTTCGCTGCGTGTGAGGTGCTAACATTATGAGATTGCAGAAAAAGCATCACATTCTTTATTTCCCGCTGTTCTTCCCACGCCTGCTGGATCATTTTAACGCGTTTCTGACCGATTCCAGGTACACTGGCTAACTTTTGGGGTTGCTGCTCAATCACATCAATTGTGTCCAGTCCGAAACGACCAACAATTCGCGTAGCCATTTTGGGACCAATACCCTTAATCAATCCAGAACCGAGATACTTACGTATACCCATCACATTTGCCGGTTGAATAGTCTCATATTTTTCAATCTGGAATTGTCTGCCATATTTGGGATTGTTGACCCATTCACCGCTCAGCAGCAGACTCTCTCCAGGATTAACAGAGACAAGGTTTCCAACGACAGTAATAAGTTCCGCATGACCTCGCGCAGAGAACCTGCCGACTGTATAACCGGTATCAGGATTTTCAAATACTATCCGTTCAAGAATGCCATTTAATGTATCCATAATCTACTACGCAAACAGTAGTTCAACTGGACAAGAGAAACCTGGAACGACATCATCTCCAGTGAGTGTATCATCAATTGAGAGTATTTTAATGTCTGTTTCAGAATGATAAACTGTAATAGTTTCAGGGTCGGGTTCAATCACCCAAACACAACGTGTTCCTGCACTTAGATAAGCGTGTACTTTGTCAATTACTCTTGACTGAATATCTGATGGGGAAACGACCTCTATTGCCAGATCAGGAGGTATAGAAAAACCTTTATCTTCATCGCCTGTAATTCGTTCATTTGAAACATAAGCGACATCAGGTTTTAGCACCCGATCACCAACCTTAAACGATGTTTCTGCTGTATATAAATGACCAAGATCATTCTGATGTACATAAGGATCTAAATATCGGATGATTTTGATACTTATGGCACCATGTCTAATTGATGCTGCAGGCATCGGTATTAATTCTCCCTTAACATATTCAAATCCCTCTACATCCTTCTCAAGGAACTCGTCTAATGTCATCGTAACACGAACAGACGAGGAGATGTTTTGTAAGGGATCGTATCTCTCTTGATGTGTCATAGCTTACTCCTCCGCGTATAACTACAACCCGATGTACACTGTACAAAAATTATTCAATTTTCGTCATGAGTTTCCGGAATGCATTCAGTTGCGGTGCAATTATATGGGGTTGATCCATTTTGTCCTCAATTGCCTCAATCGTCTTGAAACCATTACCCGTAATCGCAACAACTATTTTTTCATCGCGTCCAATGTCACCGTTATCAATTAATTTCTTAGTTACAGCAAGCGTAACACCACCAGCTGTCTCCGTGAAGATACCTTCTGTTGCAGCCAGCAGGTTTATCGCTTCAACAATCTCATCATCAGTGGCATGTTCACCAACACCACCCGATTTTCTTACGGTATCAACAGCATAGATTCCATCTGCTGGATTGCCGATAGCGAGAGACTTCGCAATCGTATCAGGTTTGACAGGTTTCACAAAATCACTATTCTCCTTGTATGTATTGACGATCGGTCCACATCCTTCTGCTTGGGCAACATGTATTTTTGTGTTCGGTTTTTCAATCAATTCTAATAGATGAAATTCTTTTAAAGCTTTGCCTATCTTTGTTATGAGTGACCCACCCGCAGCGGGAGCAACAATATGGTCGGGAGCTTCCCAACCGAGCTGTTCTATAATCTCAAAACATAACGTCTTTGAACCTTCTGCATAGTATGGACGGATATTGATGTTCACGAATGCCCACGGATACATACCTGCTATCTCACTGCAAAGCCGATTGACATCGTCATAGTTTCCCATAATGCCGACTACTGTTGGCGCATATACAAGTGAGGCAACCACTTTACCTGTTTCCAAGTCTGCAGGAATGAAGATGTAACAATTCAGATTCGCAATCGCAGCATGCGCTGCAACAGCATTCGCCAAATTACCTGTTGACGCACATGATACTGTATCAAAATCGAATTCCTTAGACTTGCTTAGTGCAATAGAAACGACACGGTCTTTAAAGGATAACGTTGGATGACATACAGAATCGTCCTTCACATAGATTTCTGATACACCAAGAGCATCTCCAAGATTCTTTGCCCGAATCAGAGGTGTGAAACCCGAGTTAAGTCCATCCGTAGGATCACCATCAATAGGTAATAGATCAGCATATCTCCACAAGCTTTCAGGTCCCTGTTCTATAGATTGCCTTGAGATAGACTCATTGATTTCATCGTAGTTGTAGTTCACCTCTAAAGGACCGAAACAGAACTCACAAACATGGAGCGGCTCCTTCGGATATTCCCTTCCACACTCTCTACATTTTAAACCTAAGACTTTTGCCACATTCTCCTCCAAATAATTAACTTCGGTATTATATCGTCAATACAACCTCAAACTCGTTATTTCCTTGTTCCAAAGCGAGACGGATAAACAGCAGATGCTCATCAACCCATGTTACCCCTTCGGTATTCGTATTCTCCAACTGTAAACCCAGATGATTTCCCCATACAGCAATACCGTAAGGCATTGATTTCGTAGATTCTACCGAAAAAACAATGTGCAAACGTGAACGTTTTCTGATAGGTCTGAAACCCGAAATCTTCGGTAAATGAAACTCAATCCCATGCGTAGACCCATAATCATGCAAAGAATCTCTTCCCTGACTCTCAATGATCGGTGGTGTGATATAGTTGTTCATTTGAGTCGGTTCCATCTCACCTTCAACAAAAGTGAATTGACATTCTGCATCATAATAATGGAACAGTTTTTTGTTATCCCTGTTTTCAACATTATTGATTTCAACTGTCACAGACGCATCTTCGCTATCTGTTGAAGACGTTACTTCTGTATCCGGCATATCAGCAACGATGAATGTCGGTTCAGTCTGTTGACAATTCGTCCAATAATCGTCTACAATTTCTGATAGGGGTAGAACCTTAGTGACATCACTTTTGGATACATGTTCAAAATATGCATCAAGTTTAGCCAATGACTCCTGTCCTAACAGTTTTACGTCCAATAGATTAACATGTTCAACAAAACTTAACCATCTATTCCACTTCTGATTCTCTAAATAGATCTCATAGAAGTCTTGAATTTTATCACCGATTAGGGATGCCCTTAAACTCATCTCAGTTTTCAACAGATGCGAAGTACTATGATAAGGTATTGCAGCGATGCTACCCGCGGCAGGTGTACTGAAATTATGTTGTTCTCTGGATGGATAGAAGTAGCCGAATGGACATCCTCTATCCGCTTCAGCATCTGTCCCGCGTGCATCATATTGATACCCCCATAGACCTTTGAAACCGGTCAGTTCCAATGCATTTACCAAGAGCTGATGTTTCCATTCAGAACCGACGATACTCGGTTCTACCCAATCCATTGCATGTACAATTTTTTTCCATTCTGTTCGGATATACTTCGGTAGAACTTCTCGCATGTTGACCAGTTGTTCTGCAACTATCTCAGATGAAGCGATGATTTCTTCTGTTTCTATATTTTCGTTATCAATATCCTCACCTTCAGTCTCAGACAGACCAGTGAGTGCTGACCAGTGTTTATTCCATACCGTTTTTATATCTAACATGAGCAGCAGTTCATCGCCGAATTCTGTATGCCATTCCGTTAGGTCTTTTGCCAAGAACTGTGCTGTATCTGCAGTAATCGCCCACGTAACCGGAATATTGTGTTTATGTGCCAAATTTGCTAAAAGACGTGTACCATCTCGCAAGTCCTGTCTATCTTTAGCAATCGCTGTGCAAACCAGACCATAATACAACATTTCTTAGACTATATATATCTTACACAATTATCATATTCATAAACATGTAAATCAGATTGACACACAGTGTATTATATCATATATGCAGGTGATATGCCATAACTTTCAAATATGTGGGACAAAATACGGTAAGTCGTCCATTCTGTTAGATTGTGCTTCTTTGTAGCACATTCTGTTAGATTGAGCTTCTTACTATAACATTCATCCTTCATTATCCTGTTCTACCCTGCAAAAAAACTTGATACTGCCGTAGCACATTCATCCTTGATTGTGCTTCTTTCAACACTAAATTGACCCCTATAGTACGGTTAGCATACCGAACCTACCGAATCTGGGAAAAATAAAAAAGGCAGATACCCGATTAGGATACCTGCCTGATAGTTTTCAATGTCCGATTTTTTCACTGTACCGTCACGTTTTTGGAAACATCATACTGGGGATCGCAACAGCAGCACTGATAATAGTAGCGATTGTACCCGTCAACGTAATTTCTATTCCATCCCTCACTTTTTGCTTTTTGGTATTCCAGTCATTATTCAACGTTTCCATCACAGACTTGATCGTGTCGTAGTTACCTATTGCTTCCTGAACATCATCCTCCCTGTTATCAAGTAGTGTGTCAACTCTTAACCAGTTGGTAGGGTTATCTGCATAAACTACATACGGATAGAGACAGAACACACAAACAATGAGTGGCACCAAAAAGTATTTACGAAACATCATTATAAAATCCTCCTGTTATTTTAGCGGTAAAGAAAAGTTTGATCTCTTATAATAAGGATTCTCTATATCACCTGCATGCAGTATTGCCCAAGAGAGTTTCAATAAGTCAGAACGGCGCGGAGTACCCCTATACCCCTCCTTATCCATGAAGGCGTATAACAGTAAGTTATACTCCCTTTCGTTCTGTACTGCCTCTGGTGTATCTATTTCACCAGTGCTTCTATAGTGAACAATGAGATATGCAGTCCTTGCAAACGCTTGTGCTTCCTCATCATCTGGTGGAAATGGTGGGATCCATCTCTCGCTCCAATGCCCACGCTCCTTTGCTTGTGCGCGGAGTGCTTTGACCGGGTTCGTTTCCAGCAGTTCTGCGTGATAGGTTAGGGGCCCATCATACGTTTTTGTTTCGGTTGGAACCGTGTCATCAGAAGCATCAACAATCGGTTTGTCTTGCCATACATCGGGTGCATCAACCGGCACTTCGTGGAAGTGATCCCCATGCGGCACCCACTTCTTACCAGGGGCAGCAGGAGGCAGCTCATCCTCCGCTACCTGTTTATCGTTTCCTTCAAGGTGTTTCGCGTCTTGTGCAAGCTTTTCCTTGAACTTCTGCACTTCTGACCACTGCCAGTAGATAAATCCACCTGCAGCAATCAGGATTATAATGAGAACACCGAGTCCAAAATAATTTCTTCTGTTCATCTATTTCCCCCTTATCAGCAATAGACCGCTTGCGAAGATCAATGCAAATACAATAATGTCCGTGAGAAGGCTTCTGTAGTTCTGTCTCATGCTGTGCCTTCAATTATACCATGAAATAGGCAAAATAGTCACTTTAGTTCAAAACTACATAAGTACTGATAATTTAAACTTCATTCAATGATAATGTGTCCGTTCTGCCCTTGGTGAAATTTTTCTTGAAAGCGTAAAAGATATATAGCATAATTAATACAACCCGGGATAATCGGATTTCTTGATGAATTGCAAACAAAGTGTAGACTACAAACTGAACAAAGGTGAAAAAATGGTTAGTCGCAAAGACATTCAAACCACACAAAAAAAAGAGAATACTGACATGAATCCAATAACATCGGAGTGGATTGAATTAGCTGAAGAAGCTCATGCTATAGCAATATTAATTCAACGAGAACAACTTGCAATGCGGAACGGTATGTGTTTCCATGCACAGCAGTGTGCAGAAAAGTATTTAAAGGCATGGCTCCAAGAGAATAATATTCCTATTCCAAGGACACACAATTTAGAGGGTTTGTTAGACTTGATTCTACCGACAATACCATCTTGGCATTCCTGGAAAACTGATCTTGCAGTATTATCAAAACATGCGGTGGACACGCGATGTGTAGTAGATAGTCTACTCTAATTGTTCGGGTAAAGGTCGCGATTCGGAGATCGCTCCTACCAATGGAGTGTTTATGGTAGGAGGGAACTCCGATTCCCGACTATTACTTATACCCACAAGTTTAGCTTGGACTGTCTAGTAGGTCAATCTCCAACTGCTGCAGATGCTGAATATGCCATGCGAATCTGTGAAAAGGTGCGCCAAGGGGTTCGGGCAGAGTTGAAACTACCTAAATAGAGACTTAAAACTAAGTACCCCTGACTTACACATATATTTACAAATCCCCTGTTGCATATAGCGGCAATATGGTGTTATACTAATCAAACTTAATCAAATCCAATATTAATTTAGGTATCATGCAAATAATCAAACACTTCTCAGATATTAAGGAAAATGACCTCACGCTTGTTGGCGGGAAAGCACTAAATCTCGGTAAATTAACTCAAGCAGGATTCAACGTTCCACCAGGATTCTGTGTCACCACCGATGCTTTCAATTTCTCAGTTAAGGGGTTGTCAGATCAGAATCCCGAAAACATAATAGACCTTACCTTAGATCCAAACCTAATTGAATTGATAAAAATAGCAAGAGGAATACTAAACAGTACTCAAGTTGCTGTTCGGTCCAGTGCCACCGCAGAAGATTTACAAGACGCAAGTTTCGCCGGACAACAAGATACATTCTTAAACGTAACAGATAATGAACTTATCGCTTGTATTAAAAGATGTTGGGCTTCCCTCTGGTCTGAAAGAGCAATCAACTACCGCGAAACGAAAGGTATTAAAGATGATGGTTTGTCAATGGCTGTGGTTGTGCAAGAGATGTGTGCAGCAGATGTTTCTGGCGTCCTGTTTACGGAAAGCCCGTATGATGAGAATGTCAGTATCGTTGAATCAAATTGGGGATTGGGAGAATCTGTCGTTTCAGGTTCTATCACACCAGATAGTTTCCAAATCTCGCGCAAAACAGGTGAGATACTAAAGAAAGACATCGCAGCAAAAAAAGAGATGATCACCGATGCCGGCACTAAGCGTATATCTGAAGACAGGAGAAATATCCAAAGCCTTACAGATGACCAGTTGATGAAACTGTATCAAGTCGGTCTTCAAGTTGAAAATCTCTATGAACAGCCGATGGATATCGAATGGGCACTCGCGGATGATAAGATTGTCTTGTTGCAAGCAAGACCGATTACGGTAAAAACACAGACTATATCCATTTCAGATGAAGAGATACAGAAACTTATACAAGCAGAAATTAGTACACTTGAAAGAATTGCCGACGGTAAGAATACAGTATGGAGTCATCACAATATAGCAGAGGTCCTACCCGCGCCCTTACCCATGACGTGGGAAATCATAAAAGACTTTATGTCAGGACAAGGCGGCTTAGGTAAAGCATATCGCAGTTTAGGTTTCCATCCAAGCAAACACGTTGATAAAAACGGAATCTTAGATATTATCTGCGGCAGAATATACATAAATCTGAATCGTGAAGCAGAACTTTTTTTTGATGGATTTCCCTTAGTTCACAATTTTGAAGAACTAAAACAGAACCCGCGGAAAGCACTGTATGCACAAGCGAAGACAGATATTAAGCATAGTACACCTTCCTTCTGGATGAGACTTCCGCAACACATTATCCGAATGACGAAAGCAGAATTGCAGCTGAACAAGTGTCGGTCTGACTATGACCAAATCCTGAGAGAACAAGAGATACCAGACTTTCATGAGATGGTTAGATTAGAACAACCCGTTTCTTATACGGAACTTTCAGATAAAGAACTTGTACATAAATTTAGAGAATGGACGCAGAAAACATTAGACACGTTTGCACCGAAAGCTCTTGTCGCTACACTGCTCGCAGCATTTTCTCTGCAAAGATTAGAAAATGTACTGAAGAAATGTATGAATGAAGATGAAGCAAAAGGATTGGCGAGTAGACTTATTAGCGGAGAGTCAGGAAATCTTACAGTTGAAACGAATGATAAACTATGGCAGGTCGCAAACAATGAAATGTCTCTTAACGATTTCCTTACAGACTACGGACATCGTGCTGTCGGTGAATTTGAACTGGCAGAACCGAGATGGCGGGAAGATACAACATATCTTGAACAGATAATTCAATCTTACGCACAACAGAATGTGAAACATGCAGATACATCAGAAACCAACATTCAACATTTAAAACGGCAGCATTTTAAACGTCAAAGGGAACAACGAGAAACTGCACAGATTGAACTTGACACATTGCTTGAAACCCATAAGAAATTGAAAAAACAGATTGGAATTGAATTGGATTATACAAGACGATATATGCCTTTCAGAGAGACAGCAAAATTCTACTTGATGCTCGGATACGAACAGATTCGTAGGACGTTGGTTGAATTGGATAACCGGTATAAACTGGAGGGAGACATCTTCTATCTCTTACCAGATGAATTGGAGGGATTAATAGAAGGTGAAAGATATAACGATCTGATTATTGAAAGAAGAGAACTGCGAAAAAAACTAATCCAAATTCCGATGCCAGACGTTATATTTAGTGACGCATTGAATTGCATCGGGCAGCATGAACAGATAGATGGTTTGGAAACATTTACAGGTCTTGGTGTTTCTGCAGGTGAAGCAAAAGGAATTGCGCGAGTTTTAGTTAGTCCCTCAGACATAAAGCCAACTGATAAGGATTATATTCTGGTGTGTCCTTCAACTGACCCCGCATGGACTCCGCTTTTTCTAAAAGCTGCCGGATTGGTCATGGAACGTGGTGGAATGCTGTCGCATGGCGCAGTGGTCGCAAGAGAGTATGGTGTTCCCGCTGTTGTAAATATCGCTGACGCTACCCGATCAATTGTAGATGGACAGATATTGCACGTAAATGGAAATCAGGGGACAGTTTCCATAATTTCTGAATAGACCTCGTTAGGAGAGAAACATGGTTTTTCATGAATTTACATACCAACGACAACACAAACGTAGAAGAACTCGGCGCGCCTTTCTCTTATCGGTAACATTGCACGCTCTTGCAATAGCACTGATAAGTCTAAGCTATATCACCTGGTACCGACCGATGATGCTCCCTGAAACGATATTGGACGATGCTTTAGAAGTGACAACCGTCAAACGTTTTCATACAAGTAGTCAGCGGAAACGTTCTATGCCTAAACGTCGGTCAGTCTCTTCCAAGTCTGCCCAAGTCAGAAACCAGAAGCATGCAGAACCGATAGACGCTACCCAGCGCGTAACAACTGAAAACACATCAATCGGTTTCGGTACAGAGGCAGACCTACCTTTTGCTGAAACACCCTTATCAGATACAAGCACAAAAAAACCCGAATGGAAATCTATAGCTGTACCAAGTGTGCAATCACCTACAATATCCGTATCAACGTTAACAGATGAAGAACACTTAGACACATTGGAAGATGAATTAGATGTACCTGCTAAACCCGTTGACAGAGATGGAGAAATGGGGGAAGCGTTGACAGGTATCGCCGAAAGTATTGCAGATACTGACCCCGATAGTACAGTAGATATCATCTTTTTACTTGATATAAGCGGCAGTATGATTGATAATATACGCGCAGTCGGCAGGCAATTAACAACCATGGTATCAGTATTTGAAGATAAGGGAGTGGATTTCAAACTCGGTATCGTCATCTTCCGGTATCTTGAGGGTGATACCATCACACATCAGCCAACACGTGATGTTGAACAATATAAGCAACTGTTGACAACGCATGTCGTCGCTGCAGCTGGAGACGAACGCGCACACAACGCTATCATTAAGGCTATCAGACGCGTAGAATTCCGAAGTGATGCAAAAAGACGATTCGTTCTCGTTACCGATGAAGAAAGTAAGGGAGACTATAATCTTAATGATGTTTTGCGCCAATGCTGGGAGAACAAAATCACCATGGATGTCATCGGAATCAAACATCACACACATAGAGCATTATCATCAAAAACAGGAGGACTCTGGTACCCAATACCGATACAAGAGTAAGAATATATGAAGATGCACACAACTTTGGTTTCAGCTCTGAAAACTCACTCCCACCGTGCCCAAGCAGAAGGGGTGACATAACCTTCATCAGCATAAGGATCATCGCCTGCAACGACGAACACACCACGATAGTTTCGTTGACCTTTCCAACTCAGCCATGTAGCTGTACTGCAGTAATGGCTCACAAGAACGCGCCGATAATTACTGCTCCGGTTTTTCTTTGAACGATGCAAAAGATACCCATTGAAGAACAGGACACTACCGGCAGTCATCTCAATAGGGATTTCAGCAGAATCATCAAATCCTTTTGCTTCGTGGCAACTGTCAAACTCATCCCGTTTGTCGTGTGGAAACCGATCATATATCACCCCAGAACGATGACTATTTGGAAGTACCCATATACAACCATTCTCAACAGTCGCATCATCCAATGGAATCCATGCCCCCACAAGTGATCTATCCCGAGT
The DNA here is from genome assembly GCA_965205065.1 of Candidatus Poribacteria bacterium. Taxonomy (GTDB): domain Bacteria; phylum Poribacteria; class WGA-4E; order WGA-4E; family WGA-3G; genus MSPOR6. The sequence goes on from CBDBFT010000001.1 coordinate 4,180,766, forward strand.
AGGAATAGGATGCTCATCTTGATGCCATGGGTTTCCTGTATGTCCAGGCACTTTACCTAACATCATAGACTGCATGCACTTCACACCACCATCCCAGAACGGTATATGTGCACCGACTATTTCCTGTAAAATCGCGCAAACCTTCGGATGCTCAACATACTTCCGAATAAGTGGACTAATAGCGTGTGGTTCACCGACACACATAATGCGATCTAAAATCTCAGTTTCGGTAGCAGTTTCATTGATATGAGGAATCGCAGCACAGTCATATTCCCCTCTGAAGATCCTTAACATCTCATCCTTTATTTCACCACATTCTTCAGGGGACACTACATCAGGTACCATTAAATAACCGTCATTAAGATATGATTCTGCAAAACTATCTGGTGATGTATGCTTCATAATACAGATTCTCCATTTTTACCCAAACTATTAGCTTTCAGCTGAGTATCATATCCCTAAACTTAAATGTGAAATCGCAGCTGCGTTTTATACTGCCAACATCTTGCATCTTGTATTGAATCACAAGTGGTCCTGAAAAACTGATCTCTTTTAATCCTTCAGCGAAAGTTTCAAAATCAAACGTCCCGCCTCCCGGTTCGCCTCTATCACTTCCTGACACATGTACATCGCCTAAACACGTTTTCATCGCTAAGGCAGCGGTGCGTGGGTTGGCATTATCGTTAAATAGGTGAAATGTATCACACGTCAGATAAACAGGAAAATCGCTTGCAGCAACGAAATCGATACCCTCACGATAGTTATCAAGCGGACACCCCTTCTGAAATTCAAGTGCGATTTTGATGCCGCTGTCTTCGCAAGGTGGAGCCATTTCAGCCAGATTAGCTGCAAGCGTGTCCAGTGAATCTTGGCGCGATACACCTTCTGACGGATTAACCCAAACACCAATAAATTCAGCATCAAATTTACATGCAACATCCAACACAATCTCAAAATGCCGCACTGCTTCATCTCTTTTTGTTGGTGTTGTCAAGATGTGATTCCCAAAACCGATTGTTGGTGCCACAAGCATGTGTTTGTCAGCAAGTTTGACTGCATCCTCTATTTCGTTTGATGACATCTCTCCCAAAAATGCGTTATTCACGGGTATGTTAATACCTTCATATCCTGCGTCAGCAACAATTTGGAAGATTTCTGTGCGTTGGAATCTTCCCAATGTTCCAGAATATGGGTCATAACAGACAGGTAACATAATGTCTACTATCCTTTCTATATTTCAATGTTCTTTAATTAACGTAACCGATTTGTTCACGCCATGTATCTAATAGCTGCATGTTCCCCAGTGTATCATCCCAAGACATTGCCGGTGCTTGTCTGTCATCAATATGGTTCGCAACCATTTCTGCTTCATAAGTGAAGAGGTCACGGTCTACCTCAACTGTTATTTCCTTTTGACCACCACCTCTGTATGATTGAAGTATGATTTTACTTGGTGGAAAGAGTGTATCCAACGGCAATGGCGTTCGCGCGCCTCTACAAGGTGATGAGGGTAACCAAGGATTTGGAATGCTGATGGTTCCACCTGAACCGTATATTGTCACACTACTGCCGATATTGCAGGCAACTGCGGTACTAATTTCAGCAATAATATCGTTTTCAAATTTCAACGTTGCCGCTGCGATATGATCTACACCTGTAGGTCCCAACACACCGTTCGCTTTCACGGAAATTGGATCTAAGAACAGTCTGTTTGCTGCTGCTCCTGCTATTTTACGTGCCATGGATGCGGAATAACACCCGACATCAAGAATACCACCACCTCCCATTTCCCGATTGAATAACCTACTTTGCGGGTTGAAATTTGATTGAAAACCGAAAGACGCACGGATAAAACGCACTTCACCTATTTCATCATTCTGAATCAATTCTACCATGCGTTGAATCTGTGGATGGCAACGATACATGAATGCTTCCATGAGAAACACATCGTTTTCCTTAGCTGCATTGACCATTGATAATGCATTTTCATGATTGATACTGATAGGTTTTTCAACTAATACATGTTTCTTAGCTTGAGCAGCTTTAATTGTCCATTCTGCATGGTGTGGATGAATAGTTGAAATATAGACAGCATCAACATTGTTATCAGACAAAAGTTCCTCATAGCTTCCGAAGTGATGTGGAATACCGAAATTATCTGCAAACTTCTCTGCACGTGAACTATCACGACTTGCCACAGCATATATCTTACCAGAATCAGTAAAACGCATACCGTTGCAGAAAACATGGGCAATACCACCCGGACCAATTATACCCCAATTTAACATAGACTATCTCTCCATCTATTAAGTTCTTTGTATTGATGAAACAGTATAACACGGAAAGTTTTTTATGGCAATAGATAGTGGAAGGTGGGCAAAAACATTACACACCCATTTTAAACTATTGACTTTTTACGCAGATTAAAGTATAATACAATCTGATAATTGCAATGAGGTTACGAATAAAATATAGACTGCAAACATCTTCACTAACATCAATCTCAATTGTGAATTTAAATCAGATTTAAAGAAATACATTCTAAAATCACATTTAAATCCTATTACTTTTAGAAAGGAAACATATTAACCGGATGGATTTACAGCAGATCAATATTAAGGTTTATGCAACTGAGGATAGTGAAATTAACTATACTAATTTTATCAAAGTCTTCAATCGTTGGATGGTAGAGGCGGATTCTGATGATTATCTCAATTACGCAGACTATTCACATGTTGAAGCAGGACCCGGTGTCTTATTGATTTTAAAGCAGGAAAACTATAGCATTGACAGCGCATATCATGAACCCGGATTCCTATATAACAGAAAGCATGAAGTAGAAGGTGATAACGCAGAGAAAATTCGCCTTGCACTCTCAGAGACACTCACTAAATGCCAACTGCTTGAGACATCTGAAGAATTGGAAAATGCTATACATTTCAACGGAAATGACATTCTGTTCATGATTAACAATCGCAACATTGCACCGAATACTGTTGAAACAGCGGAAACGATTCAAGAAGACCTTGAACCTATACTGAAACAGATGTATGGTGATGATGATTTCCAGATAGAACGCACCTCTGAGGATACTCGCGAACGTTTTGCAGTGCGAATCTCCGCCAGCTCCGACAAACAGATTCCTGAACTTCTCTCCAATCTCGGAGGATAAGATGTATAATTTCACCAATGAACAGATTGAACGTTACAGTCGACACATTATCCTAAAAGAGGTAGGCGGAATAGGACAGACAAAGCTGCTTGAATCTAAAGTGTTACTGATCGGTGCAGGTGGACTCGGTTCTCCTATCGGTGTATACCTCGCAGCCGCAGGTGTCGGTACTATCGGTATTATTGATGATGATGTGGTTGACCTCAGTAACCTACAACGTCAAATTTTACACGGAACAAGTGATATCGGCATTCCGAAAACGAAGTCCGCAGAAGCTAGTATCACTGAGATGAACCCCGATGTGAAAGTCATCCCTTACAATGAACGTATCAACTCACAGAACGCTTTCCAGATTTTAGAACAGTATGATCTGATTGTTGATGGTTGTGATAACTTCCCAACCCGTTATCTCATCAATGATGCATGTGTTATGCTCGAGAAACCGATCGTTCACGGCAGCATATTCCAGTTTGAAGGACAGGTTACAGTGCTTTATCCGGGGAAAGGTCCGTGTTATCGATGCATATTTCGTGAACCGCCGCCAGAGGGTTTAGCACCGAGTTGTCAAGAGGCAGGAGTGTTTGGCGTGTTACCCGGTATCATCGGGACAATTCAAGCAGTTGAAGCGATCAAAGTGTTATTAGATATCGGTGAACCGTTGATTGGAACACTGCTACTATTCAACGCGTTGACGATGGAGTTTCAGCGAGTCAAACTTCGTAAAGACCCTGACTGTCCAGTCTGTAGTGAGAATCCGACTATTACAGAATTGATGGATTATGAGGAATTTTGTGAAGTGCGGTTGTAGATAATTCCATTTTGGGGCAGGTTATCGTATCTACTTTGGGGAAGTGGATAGAACAATCATCCTACTGCTGTGTGGTGGGGATAAGTCAACGCAAGGACGAGATATTGTGCGTGCAAAGGAATATTGGTTAGAATATAAGGAGGAAAAGTGATGAGAAAGTACCGAAAATGGCGAGAGATGGTTATAGAAGATTTTTCCAACGATTGGAATGCAGCTCTTGACTATATCCAATTAGCAATAGAAGAATACCAAGATGATGGAGACATGGCTGTATTTCTACTTGCCCTCCATACCTTTGTCAAATCACAAGGTGGTATTAGTGAGTTAGCAAAGAAAACCGACATGGACAGCGATTTTCTCTCAGAACTCATGGAAGGTGAAAAAGTGCTTACTATTGACATTTTTGTCAAAATCCTTTCAGCACTTGGATGCAAACTTACAATCCAAACAATAATAGATGATATCATTTCTGCTGACTCCAATCACACTATAGAAAAGAATATTACAAATTTTGAAAATCTACATATACAATTAGCTGAATCAGAATCTACTTAGTTGCAAGGTTATGAGACACCTTGATAAACCTGTTTTGATAACATAACGGACAACAGTAGTTGTAGCACATTCTGTTAGATTGTGCCTAAAAGACCGCAATCTAACAGAATGTGCTACATATAGGTATAGACTAAAACTAAACCCACGGCAGAATCAATCAACAGTGGGTTTAGTTTTAACATTAAAGGTAAGCAATTAACCTTCCAAATGGAAAATCGCCATCTTCAATTCAGTCATCTCTTCAATGGCGTATTTGGGACCCTCTTTACCCATACCACTCTCTTTCACACCACCATACGGCATAAGATCCGCACGCCACTGTGTTCCCCAATTCACCATGAGGTTGCCAGATTCGACTTCTCGGACAAATTTCATTGCCCAATCAACGTTCTGTGTAAAGATAGCTGCACTCAATCCATAGTTCGTATCATTTGCCAGAGCGATTGCTTCGTCAATGTCGTTGACGCGTGTCACGCCGACAGCAGGTCCAAACACCTCATCACAAGAGATTTTCATTTCTGGTTTGACATTCGCAAGGATCGCAGGTGTAACAAACTGATCCTGCTTATCACCTCCTGTGAGAAGTTCAGCACCATCTGAAACCGCTTCCTGTATCCATTCAGTGACACGGGTAGCATCACCTTCTCGAATCATCGGTCCCATGCGAACACCATCTTCTAAAGGATTACCGATACCAATCTGGGATACTTCGGATTGAAATGCATCTAAAAAGTCTCCGTAGATTTTCTCGTGTGCGATGACACGTTGGGTAGAGATGCATACCTGACCAGCATTAGAATACCCGGACGCTGCAGCTGCCTTTGCTACCTTTTCTGGATCAGCATCGGGCATGACGATAAGTGGCGAATTTGAACCGAGCTCCATCGTAACCCGTTTCAAGCCTGCAACTTTACAGATATGTTCACCAACATCACGGCTACCTGTAAAGGTAATTTTGCGAACACGTCTATCTTGACAGAGTGCATCACCGATTTCTCCACCTGGACCTGTAAGACACTGTATGGCTTCTGGTGGTGTTCCTGCTTCTAAAAAGAGTTCAACTAATTTCAGCGCGGAGAGGGGGGTATCTGTGGCAGGTTTGATGATGATCGCATTGCCACCCGCAATCGCCGGTCCAGCTTTGTGACATACAAGGTGTAAAGGAAAGTTGAAAGGACTGATGCCGACCACAATACCGCACGGAACACGTACAGTAAAACCCATTCTGTTTTTGACACCAGGCGCACCTTCAAGAGGGATAGTTTCCCCCGTAACACGTTTTGCTTCTTCAGCTGAAAGCGCGATGATCTCTGATGCGCGCGATGCTTCTCCGGTTGCTTCAGCGATTATCTTTCCTTCTTCGCGTGTTATAACTTCAGCCAGTTCATCGACTTTTTCCACCATTAAATCTGCGACTTTACGCAGAATTTCATAACGTTCATATCCTGTCATCTCTGCCATAATTTTCGCACCACGTTCTGCGGTACGTATAGCAGTTTCAACATCGCTTGCATCACCTTTAGGTACAGTATCAACAACTGAACCATCAAAGGGACTCAGGACATCAATTTTGTTTGACTTATCAACCCATTCTCCACCAACATGCATTTGCATAATGTGTTATCTCCATTTCTTAATTAGCACATGAAGTGCGTTTATTTTTCAGTTTTTAGTAAACCCCAAGTAATAGTCGCTTTGCCTGTTGCTTCAACGGCAGCATAGTCAGTTAATCCGGTGTTCATTACAGCGTTAACTTCTGCTTCAGAAAGTGCTTGTGTAAAGAACCCTACCTCGTCAAAAAGACCTGTTGCTGCGACGTTTCCAGGACGTGCACCTATCCACATTGGAGATTCACTTGTATCAAGGGGTCCACTCGTTGCACTTTCAGCATCAAGTTTTCCATCTATAAACATCTGCACCTTACTTCCATCGTAGACTTTTGCTACATGGTGCCAATCGCCATCAGCGATTATAGTCTTTCCTGGTAAACGTGTTTCTTGACCGTTCACGTGCCACATAAACACGGGGTAATCATCTTGATGTATCCAGATATCAAGGTGCCGGACAAGTTTTTCCTCCGGCCACTTTTCACCGTTTCTCCATACGATATATTGCCATGAGGCAGCATTCAACTTCACCCACGAGACAAACGTGTACGGGTCTGCGTTGAAAACATCGTCGTGCTCTATCCAGACATAACTGTCTCCTTGGCCTGGAAATTTCAATGCCCCTCGGATTTTACCGTCGTTAACCCATGTCAAAGAACCTTTTATTTCTCCATCGTGTCCACTGACAATATCTGTTACAGTATCCCCACTACCCTCATCAAATAACCATGCACTTGCTAAGCCAAGTTTCACTGCATGCGCTGACGTGACAGCAGTCACTATAACTAAAATTAGACTCAATACGGTTGTTTTCATCGTGTTTACTCCTTTTATTTGGTAGTATCAAAATCGTAAAATATAGCTTATTCAATTATTGTGTTTTTAGATATGCCCACGTAATTGTTTTTTTACCCGCGACCTCAACTGCGGCAAAGTCTGATAAACCAACTTTTTTCACAACATTGACTTCCGCTTTAGTAAGTGCTTGTGTAAAGAAACCTACCTCATCAAAAAGACCTGTTGCTGCTATATCACCCGGACGCGCGCCTATCCATATAGGGGATTCGTTGGTGTCCAAAGTGCCTCCACTCGCTATCTGATCTTCCAGTATCCCATCAATAAACATCATGACTTTATCACCATCGTAGACTTTCGCGATGTGGTGCCATTTGTCATCTGTTATCACAGTCTTACCATCCAGTTGTCCCTTATGTTGACCCGCAGTCCACATGAAGACAGGGTAACCTGCTTCATGTATCCAAATATCAATGTGTCGTACTTCCTCAGATTCTGGCCAAACGTCCCCATTTCTCCAAACGATATATTGCCAAGAAGCAGGCTTTAACTTCACCCAAGCGACGAAGGTGTAACTTGCAGCATTGAATACATCACTGTGAGGAATACGGATATAACTATCGTTCTTACCTGAGAACCTAATTGCACTACCAAATTTCCCATAAAAGGTCCTACTTAATTTACCCACTATCTCACCATCGTTGTTGCCTACAACGTCTTCAATCTCATCACCCTTTCTCTCCTCAAACGTCCATGCGCTGGCTAAACCGAGTCTTCCAGCATGTGTACCAGCAGGTGTAAAAAAGACCAGAACATTGCAAATGAGTATTAGAATTGCGACAACTGTCTTAGCCATATTCCGTTTGTTATCTCTGTGTTGTCATCTCAGACACGACTGTTTTCAAGCGCGTCCTCATCTATTTCAACACCTAAGCCAGGGCTATCAGGGATTGTTGCATAACCATCTTCAAGTGGTATCGTAGAGGGCGTAACAATATCATAAGCACGTAATGCATTTAGGGTGATAGACGGCATAGTCGCATTTCGCATCACAGCTGCAAGATGCATGACATAAGTCGTGGTTATGCCGAGACCAACGATCTGTATCCATACGGGCAATTGTGCTGCATCAGAGATAATCGCTTCCCGTTTCGCATTGGCAGCGCGCGAGTCTGGATAAGCGATGATAAATGAGTCATTCATCCTTGCGCGAATCGCTTCCACCGGATCAGGATTCCCGAAGTGGATCGTAATTGGCATATCCGTGTGTTTCTTTATCTCTTGGTAACCTTCTATATTTGCCTGTGGAATGGGTGTTTCAAAGGATTCTATATTAAAACCTTTAAGTTGACTTGCAACCTCAAGGGTTCGTTCGGGTGTTTCAAAAGAGTCGTTTGCATCAACACGGAGTTGAAAGTCATCTGGGACTGCTTCTGTGATGGCTTGCACCTGTTCAAGTACTTCAAACCAAGGACGCGCCTTAATTTTGTGAAGTCTATATCCGAGTGAATACGCATGTTTTGCCTCTGCTGCCCACTCCTCTGGTGTCATATCAATTGACCAGTACCCAAACGAGGTCTTATCCTGAACCTTTTCACCCAATAGTTTATGTACAGGTACACCGAGCGACTTACCCATAATATCGTAAAACGCTTGTTGTAGGGGTGTCGGTGCCCAACCGTTCATAAACTCAAAAGGATTTCTACCGATATATTTTTGGATAGTTTCTTCAGATTGAAACGATCCATCACCGATACCGATAATTCCAGCATCCGTATGTACTTTGAAGACATGATCAATTTGATATAGATTTCGTTTTGTCATCAGATCATAAATACCATCGTGATAGGGTACTCTGACCTTAATAACCTCTATCTGAGTGATTTTCATGCTGCAGACTCCTCTATTAGTTTAGAGTCAATTATTCATCTCGTCGGATCCAGCTGACAACATCTTCTGCTTCACCCGTTCCACCTTCCATACCATCACTGCCGAACGAGATGAGATCGTATCCATACTCGTCATGCACACCCGGTCTGATGTAAATGTAGGGATTTCCCCAGGGATCATTCGTAATTGGGATTTGCATGTATGGACCTAACCAATTTATAGGTAGCGGGGGTTTTTCGGGGCTCTCCCAAAGTGATTTTAAGCCTTGTTCAGTAGAGGGATAGTCTCCATTATCTTTTGCATATCTATCAAGTGCAATCCCGAGTGTTTCTATATCCTCCGCTGCACGTGTCTGTAATGCACGTCCTGCTTGACCGAGTAATCGTGGTGCTAAGATCACTGCTGCAATCACACCAACGATAACAAGAACAATTAGTACTTGTGTTAGTGTTAAACCGGATTGTTTTAGATGTATTTTTTTCAAGACTGTGTCTCCACGCTTTGCTTTAGGGATATAGTCAGTTTATATATTCTCAAAGTGTATCACATCTACTTAATAGTGTCAACCTTGCACAAAGAATAAATGGTTGCTTAATCTGTCAACAGACCTTTTGCAATATTATCGTAGTCTTGTGTCATACACACATTGTACAGTAGAGTATCAAAAAAATCAAGCGGAAAGGTTTAGAGGGGTGCGTAAACATTTTGTCACTTTCTTTCAAAAGAGACGGCACTCGGAGAGTGCCTACTACTATTAAGAGCATGGGAAATCACAAAAATAACACTTATAGGGACAAAAACTTTACACACCCGGTTTAGAGGGGTGTGTAAACTTTTTGTCATTAAACCTTCAATACCTTCACCAATAATAGACATTCTGTTAGATTGTGTCTCTTTTGTAGCACATTCTGTTAGATTGTGCTTCTGTCTCCAACCCCATTCACCCTTCATTTTGTGCCTCTTTGTAGCACATTCTGTTAGATTGTGCTTCTGTCTCCAACCCCATTCATCCTACATTACGCTTTTCCCTACACCATCCATCTTGATATTGCTGTAGCACATTCATCCTTGATTGTGCTTCTTTCTTAAAACCCATTCATCCTACATTATCATTCTCTGCAAAGCAAAAAACTTGATATTGCTGTAGCACATTCATCCTTGATTGTGCTATCTTCCTACAACCCCATTCATCCTACATTATCATTCTCTGTACTAAATTGACGCCTATGGGATTTTGCCAAAATCAACGCCAACTTGTGAAAGTAAACTTGAAATGCCAAGAAATCCTTTCCGCGTCCTCCGCGTTCTCCGCGTAATCCGCGATTCTGACAAACATAGGATTTATCGTCTTTCACCTGTTTTGTCTAAAATCTTAGAACAAGTCATATTGAGTAAAATCTATTAATATGGTAAAATAAAGATCGTTCATGCATAATTTGAGTACAAACATTTTCATTGAAGTCAATGGACATGGGGGTTTAAGTATGCTATTGACACTTATTTCATACTTGATCCAATAAAGATATATAAGTTAAAATGTAGGTCCTATTTTTTTATGATATTTTATGAGAGGTACTTTTATGACTGACACCAATGAAAAACAACTGAATTTTAGTAGTCTTCCGAAACAAGTTCCCCTTAAGTTTTTTAACCGGTATATTAAACCTCATTTGTCAACAAGGAAGAAAGGTCCAAAACCTAAAGTATCTTCATATAAGACATTTAATTACATCCTCTATGTTTTACATACAGAAGTCATATTGAGTAAAACATAGGAATGTGGCAAAGAATACAATCAGAGGAAGTACTTTATGTCGCATTCTTTATACTTCAAATACTGATTCAGATTGGATTGTAAACTTTTACTCACTATAAGTTCACAGGTATACAATGGAATCAACTCCGGCCACGGCGTAACGAAATCCATTGGTCTAATGTCTACAAATGGCATAATCGGTGGTCAAAAGATGGTTCTTATGAGAAGTTATTTGAAGCATCTGTTGAACATCTTCTTGATACTGATCAACTTGACACATCTTGTTTACATGGCGATGGTTCAAACACCGTCGTAAAAAAAGGGGGAATGGCACCGGTTACTCAGGACACAAACATCAAAAAGGTGAAAAAGAGTTGACTATCACCGACAATAAAGGGTTCGTCATTGGTCCGATAACTGTCAGTCCGGTGAACAAACATGATACAACACTTTTGCCTGAAGCATTGTCCGAATTCATCTCCTTCAGTGATCGCATTGGAATGGAACTTGAGAGTTCCGCTCTAACGCTGGATTCCGGTTTTGATTCCAAGTTGAACCATAAGATTATCAAAGAACAAGGTCTGATCCCAGTGATCTATCCGAACAAACGGAATACTAAAGAACCTATCGCTATCGCTCGCAAGTTTCGGTGGTTTAGAAAAGATTTATACAAAGAACGATATAAAGTAGAGCGAACTTTCGGGTGGCAAGATACCTATCGGAGACTCGCACTTAGCTACGACAAACTCAAAGAAACCCGTTTAGGTTTTCGTAATTTAGCATATTCAATGATAAATTTTCGTGTGACTTTTAACAACTCTTAGATGTTACTCGCTATGACTTCGAAATGAAATATTTACCTTCACTTGCACCCTTTTGGTCGAAACCTGTGTCATTAATTATAGAGGGTATTCTATCTCGTTGTTTGAGTAATATTCTAAATCAATGCATTGTAATAGTTTTCTTGAGGATCTCAATTTGAGTAATTTTCACGGAATCTATCGTTTTTTGCCCGTTTCGACTGAAATTTTAGAAAAAATTCATTTTTTTTCGTTTTATTCTGCATTTTATGCACCTATTGGGGTAAAAAATTGTGTCTTAAGTAATGAAAGGGAAAAATGTGATCGCATTCCATACTTGTTGGATATCTATTTGATGATTTATTAGTGGATCTCAATTTGAGCGATTTTCAAGGAATCTATCGTTTTATGCCCGCTTTGACTGATATTTTAGTAAGAACTTCATTTTCCTTTCTTGTGAAGTTTAGAACTTCTATGGGTTTCTGGGAAAGATGTCAACAGATGAATATTTAATATATGTTCAGAAAAAAGTTTGACATTCGTAGGAATATTGGTTATAATTAGTTTTAACTAGTACTTAGTTTTAACTAGTACTTATGAAATAATTTATCGGTTAAATGTGCGTAGGGCTTCATGTGACTTTATCAGGACTTACGCAAATTTGAAGTCTATTGAAGGATTGGAGAGTCGATATCGTATGTAATCATCCAATAAACTTTCTTTGAGTCGGTAAATCGTTTGACCGAGGGAACGAGAAACTCGCTTCATATAAACCCATGTTTGTAAACAACACGCAATATGGTTACGCTGCGCACGCAACTTACGACACTGACATTTGCCAATACCTGTCGTCTGTTTGATTTCACGATGAAGTTGCTCAATCTTCCAACGAACCCGACATTCTTCTTTAGTCGCCTTCGCATCCGATTGAGATAAATCGTTCGTTACGATATATTCCGTGCGTCCGGTGTGAGATACAAGCCGGAACAACTTCACACGATGTCCTCTCAGAAAGTTTTTGATGTGTATCCGTTTACCACACTGCGTTTCTGTTTGTGTCCAAGATATATGTCGCACTTGTTGATGGAGAACACTCCCATCACTATCGTCTACAAGCCGATTGCATTTCAGGGGCGCATAGTAGAACTTGGAAAGTTTTTCAATGGCTTTCATCACTTTCATGGACGCATACCAAGCATCCATCAACACTGTCCGAAACGGCAGTTGTTTTTTGAAGCAAGCATTGTTCAACATTTCCAGTAAATGATCTATTTTGGTTTTACCATCGCGCTCTTTATCATAAATGCGGTAATCAATGATCCAATACTCCTTTGTCTTAGAGTTGACATAAACACAAGTAACAATACCGATGCCTTGAACCACTTTTTTGTCGCTACCACTCCATTGAGGGTAGACAACTTCAATCTCTTTCGCAAACTCTTTAGAAATCACGACATCGTCAAAAATGATGTATCCATCTTCATCAAATTCAATGTCGTCTTTGACTGATGCCCAGAGTTCGCTTGAAGGAATGCTCTCATTTCTAAGGAACCGATTGAGTTGATCGTGGCTCCACTTTTCAGTATGATCAGCAAAATAGGTCTGTGTAAAATTTGTGAAACTTGATACCAAAAACTGACAATAATCAGAAAATAAACTTTCTGTCTTTTTAGATAGGGTAAATGTATTCATAATAGAATAGTATACACCATTTTATAAAAATGCGTAAGTCCTGTTTATATAACTTCGGGAAACATTTAATAATTCTTAAATGCTACTTATTATGAGTTCATAATGAAAAAGACGTTAGAGATGCACGAGAATTTTACTGAATTATCTTAGTTGAATTACGGCGGAGTTGCTTAAATAATGCACAGACAGTGTCATACCACTGTCGATGCGAAGCACTAACGTAGTATCAGTACGACAGTGCTGGTTTCTATCATACAACACTATTAGCATTAAGTTAATAGGTAGTAGAAACCAGCAAGCTCTACAGGGGTTGCAGTACTTTTTCTTTACCTGCCAATTTCTGTAGTCTGTCTAAACAATTAACCTGCTTCATGATATAATTTAGGAAGCATAACAGGAGAAAAGGTTACACAGTCTATCTCATATACTCGATAATCAACCCGAATACTACACACTGATCACGTGTAGCAGAGAACTTAATTTCTACTTTCGCCAGCGTGCGAAATCAAGGAGAAATGACATGTCTAAAAAACTATACTGGGGACTCGGTGTCCTCATTTTACTACTCGGCGCGTTTGTCTTTATGATGGTGCGCGAGGGTGCTGAAATTCAGGAACTTGAAACGGAGTTAGCGGAGACAGAGGAATTTGTCAAGTGGTGGAAAGAACGGAACGCAACACCGGGAAGTGCCGCTGCTGCTGACAAACAGGTAGACGTTGCTGCTGACAAACAGGTAGACGTTAAAATGCCTGATAAGCCACCTGCTGACATGCAAATCGGCAAAACTCTTAATTTATCGCAGCTTTCGCCTGAAGAGATGCAGCAAATCTTTGACCTATTCTATATTGAACGCGGACTTGACCCACCGCCTCCAGGGTATCAGTATCGCTGGAAGGATATAGACGTGCCTCTTTTAGATGAAAACGGCAAACCTGTTTTACATAAAGTTGGCGAGCCTATTGTTGAGATAGAGACAGCTAAAGCATTTTCACCGACTGCCGAAGAATATGAAATGCTAAAAGCTCTGGATATAGAAGCTGGATCGCAGAGAGTTCTAGGCAATACTGCAAAGGCAGAACAACTTGAAGCAGAATATTATGAGCTCTATAGCGAGGTCATGAGAGAACGCCCCGTGGCATCAACAATAATCTGGGTTGCCACAACATCCGAAAAGGAAAGTGATCCAGATAAACCAAACCGCATTGTGAAAGAAAAATTAAGATCCGCACTTATAGATCAAGGTTTTTCTCATTTAATTCCAATATTAGAAGAAACAGGAGAATTATAAATGTATAAACGAAACTACATCATTCTATCCCTAGTCCTTATCGCTTTGCTCGTCATATCAACTCAACATATTTATACGCACATGTGGGGATGGGAAGCACAGGTTATTGACCATGACATTTCTACGGAGTTTTTAGAAGCGACAGAAACAAAAATCACCTGCAATATAAAAAATGATCAAATCTTTTCTAAGAAAGATGTTTATTACAGTGATGGTTATTTTCACAGTAGCAGTGGGTGGTACCCGAGTCTCAAAAACCCTGCCGAAATTTCAATATCAGGTAAGGCGCATGGACTTGGCTTCGCACAAATACTATTTTATGGGAATGTAGATGATCAGGAATTTGGAGATGTAAAGGATTTGAGTCCTAAAATAGATATCGGATCTATTATCTTGTTTATAGCGAATGATGCTCATGACGCAGATGTTAGTATTACAAAAAGAGTGCCTTATACAACGAGTAATGGCAAGCATCAATGGGATGGTTCTGGGACTATCTACTACACACCCCTATACTTTAAAATACGTATAGGGTTACCCTGGCTCGCGAGTGGCACATGGGAAAAAGGTACCACTTGGTCATCCAGTGATTCAAGCGGAGGAAGTTGGCAAATCATTGACAAAGATGTTAGCCTTAATTATCCTAAATATATAAGTGGTTATTTTGAGAACAACACGAGTATTGCTGCTTATGGCACGTATGCGGCGAAAGTTGTTGATATTAATCCGATAAAATCGGTTAAATGGTCAATTAAGAAGCCTGGTGGTGAGTGGGAAGAAGACGATCACGATAAGGTGAAAGGTGGTAAAACCTCAAGCTGGAGTTACACTGTGGATTCTACATCCGGCACGTATGAGGTGAAAGCGGAAGTTCATTTTGAAACCAATGCTACAACTTACACGAGTGAGTTTACTGTTAATTAGTTGTTTCCCTAACTAAAGTTTCTTGATATACAGGTAGGTATCCGTTTGGATATCTGCCTATTTTTATTTCCTACCGACCTTTTTTCTTTTCCCCTAAGTTTTCTTTCATACCGTTGTTTGTACATTTCTGTATGTATGAGAGAGTATCTAATCCTTCTTCTTGCAGGCATTGTTAAAATTTTTCATTGACAGATACACAACTTTCAACTATAGTAACGCAATACTTAAATGTAGATTCAGTCAGGTAAACATCAATGTTTTTTGTCTTTTGTATTTTTATAATACCGCTATCCGTATTACTCATTGTA
Source organism: Candidatus Poribacteria bacterium (assembly GCA_965205065.1). GTDB lineage: Bacteria > Poribacteria > WGA-4E > WGA-4E > WGA-3G > MSPOR6. The sequence goes on from CBDBFT010000001.1 coordinate 4,196,361, forward strand.
CTTTTTGCTTCAAGACAGAAAACGGATGATGAAGCAACACCAACAGAACAGTTAGAAGTTTGTGCTATCTGTCATAAAGACTTCCCTGTCAAACAATTGATAGAAAAAGAGGTAGGTCTATATGGGAGGGTCTACTGTTTCTGCAAGGATTGCATAAATGAATTACATAACGATTTTAATAGACAGATGGATATTGATCAGGAGAATGAATAATGTATGATTTAGTAGCTTTCGGAGAGGCAATGATACGACTCACAGCACCAGAATATATGCGGCTGGAACAGGTCTCATCCTTGTCTATAACGGCTGGGGGTGCTGAGATGAATGTCGCTGTGAATGCAGCACAACTCGGTCTAAAGACTGCATGGGTTTCACGACTCGTAGACAATTGGTCGGGCAGATACATACAGAATAAAGGACGTGAACTCGGGGTGGATATGTCCAATATTGTGTGGGTAGACTTTGACGGGGTCGGTTTTGAAAGAAACGGATTCTATCATCTTGAAATGGGGGCAGGACCACGCGCAAGCAGTGTGACTTATGACCGTGGACATTCCGCAATCTCCAAAGTTAAACCGGGTGAGATCAAGTGGGATTCGATTTTTCAAGGGGCACGTTGGTTCCATCTCAGTGGCATTACACCAGCTCTGTCAGAATCTGCAGCCGCTGTCTCTGCTGAAGCACTTCAAGCCGCACAAGCTGCAGGTGTAAAAACCAGTTACGACCTAAACTTCCGCTCAAAACTATGGAGTGCAGATGAAGCACAAGCAGTAAATAAACAGATGATGGATCACATTAACGTTCTCATAGGAAATGAAGAGGACTTTGAAAAATCACTCGGATTTACGGCAGAAGGCGCAACGGAATCATACAGCAAACTTGAACCCGATAGTTACAAAGAGGTTGCACAGAGAGTCAAAGAGACATATCCGAACATTGAGATGATCGGGACAACATTGCGGGATGCTAAAACCGGATGGCTAAATGATTGGCGGACACTTCTATATGATGGTGAGGATTTCTACCTTTCACGCATATATGAAAATCTGGAGCTCGTTGATAGAGTCGGTGGAGGAGACAGCTTCTCATCCGGTTTAATATTTAGCCTGCTGAATGGAAAATCACCACAGCAAGCGGTTGACTTCGCAGGAGGTTATTCCGCGCTTGCACATACGTTCCCAGGCGACTTTAATTGGGCAACTCTTGCTGAAGCAGAAAAAGCGATGCAAGCAGGCAGCGTCCGTATCAGCCGTTAGTGCATTGCAAACATATTATTATGGGTCGCGATTCGGAGATCGCTCCTACCGATGGAATGCTTATGGTAGGAGGGAACTCCGATTCCCGACTACTTTCAAAACCCATCAATTAACGCTTGACGAAGCATTAGTATACGAAAACTGAAGCACAATAGAGAGAAACTGTTGGAGAAATATCATGGAAAACAGGATAAACATCGGCGGATTGAAAATTGATAAAGAACTGTATGATTTGGTACAAGATGAGATTGCTCCCGGTACCGACATAGATGCAGATGAATTCTGGAATGCATTTGACAACATCGTCAAGGAATTCGCACCTGAAAACCGCACACTCTTGGAAAAAAGAGATAGTTTACAGCAACAACTTGATAACTGGTATCTTGAACACAAAGACAGACCGATTGACCAGGACGAGTATGTTGCATTCCTTACCGATATCGGTTACCTCGTTCCTGAAGGTGCGGATTTTATCGTATCAACAGAGAACGTTGATCTTGAAATAGCACTCATTGCTGGACCTCAATTGGTTGTTCCTGTAGACAATGCACGCTATGCACTAAACGCAACAAATGCACGATGGGGAAGTCTTTATGATGCACTCTACGGTACAAATGCAATTGATGAGAAAGATGGTGCGACACGGGATGGAGACTACAATCCTATTCGGGGTGCTAAAGTCATCGCCTATACTGAACAGTTTTTGGATGAAGTCATCAGTCTTGAAACAGGAAATTATGCTGATGTTACGAATTTTAAACTGAAAACAATCGGGCATCAATTACAACTACGCACAATTTTGAAAAATGGTGAAGAAACCGGACTAAAAGACCCAACTAAATTTGTCGGTTTTTTACAAGATGGTGATAATCTCAGCTCAATCCTATTCCAGAACCATGGACTGCACATTGAGATACAGATTGACCGTGAACATCCAATTGGCAAAGAACATCCCGCAGGGGTCTGTGATGTTATCCTTGAATCAGCAATAACGACAATTCAGGATTGTGAAGACTCGGTGGCTGCAGTTGATGCTGTGGATAAAGTCAAAGTCTATAGAAACTGGAACGGTATCATGAAGGGTACATTAGAGACGACTTTTGAGAAGAACGGAAAAATGATAACCCGGCGATTAAAACCGGATAAGACTTTCACAACACCTGATGGGAAAGAATTGACAGTATCTGGAAGAAGCCTACTCCTTATTAGAAACGTAGGACTTCATATTTACACAGATGCTGTAACGACATCAAATGACGAAGAGATACCTGAAGGTTTCCTTGACGCAATGATGACAACTTTTGCTGCAATGCACGATCTAAAGCGGAACAGTAGTCATACCAATAGCAGAACGGGTAGTACCTATATCGTCAAACCTAAATTCCACGGACCTGAAGAGGTAGATATGACCATCAGGATGTTCTGTAAGATAGAGGACGCATTGGGATTACCACGCAACACGATCAAAATTGGAATTATGGATGAGGAGAGACGCACAACGGTTAATCTTAAGGAAGTACTACGGATAGCATCGGAACGACTGATCTTTATCAATACAGGGTTCTTAGACAGAACAGGTGATGAGATACACACAAGTATGCACGCTGGCGCAATGATACCAAAAATGGATATCCGTAATGAACCGTGGATGCGGGCTTATGAGGATTGGAACGTTGATATCGGTATTGAGACCGGTCTGCCCGGGATCACGCAGATCGGAAAAGGGATGTGGACAAAACCTGATGAGATGGCTGAGATGCTGGAGACAAAAATGAATCATCCGCTTGCAGGTGCCACAACTGCGTGGGTGCCGTCTCCTACCGCGGCAACGCTGCATGCCATTCACTACCACAAAGTAAATGTTGAGAATTGGTTAAATACGCTTGCACTACGAGAACGCGCAAGTATGAGAGACCTACTGACACCACCTTTGCTCAAAGACCGAAAACTGACATCAGACGAAATACAGAGAGAAATGGACAACAATGCACAAGGTATACTCGGGTATGTTGTCCGGTGGGTTGACCAAGGGATTGGGTGCTCAAAAATTCCCGATATTAATAACGTAGGATTGATGGAGGATCGCGCAACGTTAAGAATATCCAGTCAACACATCGCAAATTGGCTACATCACGGGATCGTTACGAAAGAACAGGTCAGAGAGACGTTTGAGAGAATGGCGAAAATTGTTGACGAACAGAACTCGGAAGATGCAAACTACATTAAGATGTCACCAAACTACGACCAGAGTGTTGCATTTCAAGCAGCTTTAGATTTAGTGTTTAAGGGGTGTGAACTCCCAAATGGATATACAGAATTTGTCCTACATCCGCGCCGAAGAGAAGCAAAACAATTCAGAATATCAAGCGCGTAGTCTGCCGAAAAACAGGATTCTATAAACTGAACGTCTTACTTCAGTTTATAGAATCTAACAGCATTATCGTGGAATAAGTTTCTCAATTCTTCTGGAGAACATCCTGAGACAGATTCCTGCAGTGTCTCTACCCAACGTTTATAATCGGTAGCAAGTGTAGAAACGGGCCAATCACTCCCATAGATGACACGGTCAAAACCGAAGCAAGCAATGACATGGTCAATATAGGGTTGGACGTTATCTAATGACCAATTTTCGTGGTCCGCTTCTGTCACGACACCAGAAATCTTGCAGTGAACATTCGGGAAATCAGCGAGTACTTTGATCTCCTGTTTCCACGGTTCAAAAAGTTGGTTCTTGATATCCGGTTTACCGATGTGATCTAAAATAAACTGCACATCTGGACACTGTTCAACGAGTCGGATAGCATTAGCAAGTTGCGGATGAAATATACAGAGATCGAAACTGAGACCGTGTCGAGATAGCGTTTTCACACCATCAATGAAGTTTGGCTGGATACAAAAATCGACACTTTCACCTTGAATGAGTCTTCGGATACCTTTGACGAGTGACTCCTCAGCAAGTTTTTCTATGAATGCTGCGACACAGTTCCCTACTTCAAGCGGTGCCCAAGCGACAATTCCACGAATACGTGGATCTCCTGCAGCAAGTGAAGTAACCCAAGAGGTCTCTTTCAAGCCATCATCAGGGTGTGTATCACATTGAACGAAGACCATTGACTCAACTTCAAGATCACCTATTGCATCATTGTAATCCTTCAGTAGAAACGGTCTATTAAGTAATGGAACCTGCTTAAGCCATGCATATCTAAGCTGTTTAGGATGCCATAAGTGAACATGGGTATCAACAATTGGGAAATTAGCCATTTTCCACCTCCATTTACCTAAGGATGACAGCATTATAAAGCAAATGTTGATTTTTGTCAATTTCTAATTCAAAATTGGGTGTGTAAAGTTTTTGCACAGAAGATTCAGGAGCATATCCACCTCCTCCGCGCTTTCCGATATTCAGATTTCATATATCTGTAGCACATTCTGTTAGATTGTGCCTCTTTCAGCCCCTTTATCCATCATTCCCCTTCACCCTACCCCATCCATATTGATATATCTAATGCAGAATACCAAACGCGTATTCTGCCACATTCATCCTTGATTGTGCTTCTTCCTCCCACCCCATTCATCCTCCATAATCCTTCTCTGTACTAAATTGACGCATAAGGGGTCTTGCTAAAATCAACACCAATTTGTGAAAGTAAACTTGAATGCACAAGAAACCCCTTCCGCGTCCTCCGCGTCCTCCGTGTCCTCCGCGATTCAGACAAATATAGTGACAAAAACTTTACACACCCGTTGCATCATTTTCACATTGACATTTTCCTCTTTTTAATATACAATACTTAAATGTCTAAATATTACGATAATATGGGAAAAAACTTATGGACTGATCACGCCAGCGACCTTACGAAATTTGTGACCGGCGTTGATGATGTTGAAGTGCTTGAGCATCTTGACACGGAACAACAGATTGTCGTCGCAAGGCACACAGACATCACTAAGCGCATCCGAGAGTTGTTGGAACAACTCACATCGGGGGTACTCATGCAAGAATCTAAAACTTACCAACTTCTATGTGAAAGAATTACCATAGAGGCCACCATAGAAAACACTTTGGCTCTCCTTGAAGATCAATTCCAAGCAGAAGCAGTGAATGCCTTAACACCCGCGCTTCGTAGTGTAGACGATTTGCAAAAACTCAAGCAGCTGCATCTTGAAGCTGCGAAAGTGCAAAACATTGAAACATTCGCACAAATGCTAAATGAATAAAAGGTACACGGGAACAGCAGAACAGACGCCATGAATGTCAATCATTGACAAAATCTCAGAAAGGCTAATGTAATACCATTTCTAATTGAAAATATCGCTTTATTGTAGCACATTCTTCCAGACTGTATATCTTTGTAGCCGATCAAAGTCATATAATGATCCAGAAACCCCTTCCGCGCCAGCTATGTTAACTGGCGTGTCCTCCGCGTAATCTGCGATTCAGACAAATTGACGTAACAATAACTTTACACACTCTATTCAACTTTATCGGGTCATTTGATGATGCGAATTCTTGTCCTGATAATCCTATAATCCTGAAAATCCTGGTTCAGAAAAGTAACCATAACTTTACACACCCAATAGAAACAAATTTAATTGACTTATTGTCTGATAACGTATATAATCTACTGAGACAGAGGAATCTCAACAAATTGTCAATCACACATTAAATAAGGGTACCTGCCCAACCCTAAGGCAAGCATGCAACAACATGGGGACAAATGAAGGATTCACATTGATTTCATCTCTGAATAACATACTTGAAATGTACCAGAGACCGGTTACTATACTGATCCCTCATAGAAGGACACGTCTGGATGGCTTACAGCAATTTTACTTTAGACACAGTATGTAGAGAGTTTCAACTTGATGTCGTAGAGGCATCTGGCATCTTTTCCACAACACAGTCAGTAGTACCAAGGGAACGTTTTCTGGCTGAATTAGATGAAAAGGTACAGTTAGCAATTGCTATCGGTACAGAGAAAGCACGTTCTGAACTGATCGTAACTGATGTACTCTTTGAACTCCGTGAACAATTTAATAGACAGATTAGTTTCTTTTCTGGAGTTGAATTTAATGTTGATGAGGACCAAGGATTGAATGGTGTTTGCGATTTTCTTGTAAGTAAATCTCCAATCCTTTCCTTCTTAGATGCCCCCATCATCATTATTGTTGAAGCAAAGAAAGACAACCTTACGCTTGGATTTGGACAGTGTGCAGCCGAGATGTACGCTGCACAACAATTCAATGTAGAAAAAGAAAATGAGATTCCTTGTATCTATGGGGCTACGACTTCCGGCACCGATTGGCGTTTTATGAAATTGGATGGAAATCATATCCATATTGACAGGTCATTATATGCAATTGGTCAATGTGAGAAGATTCTCGGTATTCTAACCGATATGGTTCAGCAAAAAGTGTAAGCGTACTCTATGCTCTTTAATAGTAGTAGACACGCTCCGCGTGCCGTCTCTTTAATAGTAGTAGGCACGCTCTGAGTACCGTCTCATCTAAAACACAATTTAATTTGCAAATTTCCACAAATTTTAGTATAATTATCTATAAGGATATTGATGTTCAGGAACCTTTTTTATCCCATCTGGAGACGTGGTCTGCTTCTCTTCTTAATACAGGGGGAGGTTGGCACCAGTTATGTTATTTATCAGAACAGGAGAAAGATATCTCAACTGCGAATTTCTAAGAGGATGTTCAGACAATGCTTATGTTCAACAGAATGCTTTGTCTGTTGATTGGGACAGTCTTTTAAAGCAGGTTGAGAGAGTATTCGTTCTGTTCTGTTGGTCTATCTATGTAAAGAGAAATATAGAGTATTCCTTCCTTCTCACCTAAGTGAGAGGGTTTTTTTTATGCTAATACTTTGGGTTTTAATAACTATTTGAATTTTCTTGGAAACTTATCATGAATATGCGTGAAAAAACTCAAGTCATGGACGCGGAGGAGATACGCCGCGCTCTAATACGAATCGCACATGAAATCTTAGAACGAAACCATCAACATATAAACAACATCGTACTGATAGGCATCAAAAGTAGAGGGGATACACTTGCACATCGTATATCTGAAAACTTAGAGAATATAGAAAATATCAAAGTACCGGTTGGTGCTATAGATATTACCCCCTATCGTGATGATCTGAATCTGCATCAAACACAGATAGACGTTAGTAATACTGAAATACCTTTTGATGTGACAGAAAAGTGGGTCATTCTGGTTGATGAAGTATTGCATACAGGACGGACAACACGTGCCGCGATGGATGGCATCATGGATTTTGGTCGTCCAGCAGCAATTCAATTGGCGGCTCTGGTGGATAGAGGACATAGAGAACTTCCAATTTCCGCAGATTATATTGGAAAGAATGTTCCTACTTCACGGAAAGAATTCGTTAGAGTCCAAATAGTAGAAGAACACGGGATCGATTCGGCAGTGATATGTGAACCTGTTTCTGAGTGAAAAACCGAGGATATTAAGAAAGAAGATGGATAGTCTGCTCATCAGAAATGGACATGTTGTAGATCCAGCGAATAACGTTGATGAAATAGCTGACATTTTGATCGTTGATGGTGAGATCGCACACGTTGGCGCACACATTGGCAGTAGTATTACACAAGAAGCCAAAAAAGTCATAGACGCAAGTGGTTTGACTGTGACACCCGGACTAATTGACATCCATGTGCATCTTCGTGAACCTGGATATGAACATAAGGAGACTATCGCAACAGGAACAGCAGCTGCAGCTGCAGGCGGTTTTACATCTGTTGTCTGTATGGCAAATACTTCACCTGTCATTGATACTCCTGAAAAAATCAGGAATATCTACGAGATCGCAAACCGAAAAAATGAGAAAGAAATACCAACAAAAGCCAACGTCTATCCCGTAGGTAGCATTACCAAAGGTCTTGCTGGTGAAGTATTAACAGATATCCGAGGAATGCTGAACGCTGGTGCTGTAGGTATCAGTGATGATGGCGTTACAGTGATGAATTCATCACTCATGCGTGATGCACTAAGACTCAGTACCGAACTCGGTTTTCCAGTAATGGTGCATTGTGAGGAACATAACCTGAATGCTGATGCTGTGATGAATCTCGGAGAAACATCGCGAAAGTTGAAACTTATCGGTAGTCCGAATGCTGCAGAGGATATCATCGTCGCACGCGATATTCTACTTGCAGAAATGACGGGTGGACATATACATATCTTACATGTCAGCACGGAGGGAGCTGTTGATCTGGTCAGATGGGGTAAACAGCGCGGGGTCAAAGTAACCGCAGAAGCATGTCCACACCATTGGATTCTTACCGACGAAGAGGTAGAAAAGCAAGGGACAAACGCAAAGATGCACCCACCCCTCCGTACAAAACGTGATGTCAATGCTGTTCTTGAAGGTCTAAAGGATGGTACGATAGATGCAATTGCAACGGATCATGCACCGCATACACCTGAGGAAAAAGCACTCGGAATGGTGGATGCACCTAACGGTATTATCGGTCTTGAGACATGTCTACCGCTTGTCTTGACATACTTAGTAGAAACAGGAATACTATCGTTGAAAGATGCCGTAGCTAAGTTAACCCATATTCCCGCGGATATTGTTGGAATCAAGCGCGGAACACTTTCAGTCGGGGCAGTCGCTGATGTTACAATTATCAATACACAGAAGACAACAAAAGTTGATATTAATGCGTCACGTTCAAAGAGTAGAAATTCACCCTTTAACAATTGGGAACTTAAGGGATTTCCAGTACAAACAATTCGTGAAGGAATTGAGATGAGGATATAATGAAAGCAATACTGGCGTTAGCCGATGGGACAGTTTTTGAAGGAGAACAGTTTGGCGCGACTGGTGAAACAGTCGGAGAGGTCGTCTTCAATACAAGTATGACAGGATATCAGGAGGTCATAACAGATCCCTCCTACAAGGGACAGATCGTTACAATGACCTACCCTCTGATCGGAAACTACGGCTGCAATGCAGCAGATATTGAGTCTATTGGTCCACAGGTGGAAGGATTCGTGGTGCGTGAATATAGTGCATACCATAGCAATTGGCGTTCAAAGTGGAGTCTGGATACATACTTGACAGAGCATGGGATCATCGGTATTCAGGATATAGACACACGGGCATTAACCCGACGTCTACGGGTTCATGGTGTGATGAATGGGTGTCTGGCAACTGAGAATATTGAAGAACATTTCAATGGAGAAAGTCTTGTTGAAAAAGCACAAGCATGGCACGGTTTAGTCGGTTGGGACATGGTAAAACGTGTGACCTGTCCAAATCCGTATGCTTGGAATCAACATCCATCCAATGCTGCCAGTTATGTATCAATGCCCCAAACAGAAGGTTCGGAGAAGATAGAAAAGAAAATCTACCGTGTCATAGCGATGGATTTCGGCATAAAGTTCAACATATTACGACAACTGACTGCTCATGGATGTGAGGTACAGGTTGTGCCAGCATCTACACCTGCGGAAGAAATTCTCGCTGCTGAACCCGATGGTGTGTTTCTGTCGAACGGACCAGGGGACCCAGCACCACTTGATTATGCAATCAGGACAATACAGGAATTACTGGGTAAAAAGCCAATATTTGGCATCTGTTTAGGACATCAACTCTTAGGACTTGCACTCGGGGGAAAGACCTATAAACTGAAGTTTGGACACCGAGGTGCTAATCAACCCGTGAAACATTTTGAAAATGATCAGGTAGAGATTACTGCACAGAACCATGGTTTCTGTGTTGATATAGATTCACTACCGAATAGTGTAGAGATCACGCATATCAATTTGAATGATGATACGCTTGAAGGCATGCGACATTTGGAGTATCCTGCTTTTTCTGTCCAATATCATCCTGAAGCTTCACCAGGACCGCATGATGCAAGTTATCTTTTTTCCCGCTTTAGTAATATGATGAAGTAGCGATATGATGAAGGACGGATATGATGAAGGACAGAAATGATGTAGGTTAGCATTAGGATGCAAACAAACCGAAAGATTATGAATAACACAGCAAAATAATACAATGCCTAAAAGAACAGACATAAAAAAAATACTAATCATCGGATCAGGTGCAATAATCATCGGACAAGCGTGTGAATTCGACTATTCTGGGACACAGGCTTGTAAAGCTCTCAAAGAAGAGGGATATGAGATTGTGTTGGTCAACAGCAATCCTGCGACGATTATGACCGACCCAGATTTCGCTGACCGTACTTATGTGGAACCGATAACAGCAGATACAGTAGAACTTGTTATAGAGGAGGAACGTCCCCATGCTTTGTTACCAACATTAGGGGGACAGACTGCACTGAACGTATCGGTAGAACTTGCTGAATCAGGTTTTTTGGATAAACATGGTGTCGAATTAATCGGAGCAAAACTCCCCGCAATTAAGAAAGCTGAGGACAGAGCTTTATTCAAACAAGCGATGCAAAAGATCGGTCTGTCAGTTCCCAAGAGTGGTATCGCGCATACGTCTCATGAAGCAGTGGCACTTATCGATGACATCGGTTTTCCAGCTATTATTCGTCCAGCTTTTACACTTGGCGGTACTGGTGGGGGTATCGCATACAACATAGAAGAATACGAGAAGATGGTTTCTACCGGTCTATCACTGAGTCCCATCAACGAATTACTGATAGAAGAATCAATCATCGGTTGGAAGGAGTTTGAATTAGAAGTGATGCGGGATGGGGCAGACAATGTCGTCATTATCTGTTCCATAGAAAACGTTGATCCGATGGGGGTTCATACAGGCGATAGCATTACAGTCGCACCCATCCAAACCCTTACGGATAAAGAATACCAGACAATGCGTAATGCAGCAATTAAGATTATCAGAGAAATTGGTGTTGATACAGGCGGCTCTAATATACAGTTTGCAGTTGATCCCAAAACAGGTAAACAGGTTGTTATTGAAATGAATCCTCGTGTCTCGCGCAGTTCCGCTCTTGCCTCAAAAGCCACCGGTTTTCCGATAGCCAAAATTGCAGCGAAGTTGGCAGTTGGGTATAACCTTGATGAAATCCCTAACGATATTACTGCTGAAACACCAGCATGCTTTGAACCAACAATTGATTACGTTGTTGTCAAAATCCCACGTTGGGCGTTTGAGAAATTTCAGGGAACAGATGAGACGTTGACAACACAGATGAAATCTGTCGGTGAAGCGATGTCCATTGGTGGAACTTTTAAAGAAGCACTTCAGAAAGGTCTACGTTCATTAGAAACAGGTTGGTATGGGTTAGACAATCATCCAATAGAGGAATTGCCTATCTCAGAATTATCCAGTAAATTGACTATCCCTAACGTTGAAAGAATATTTTACATAAAATCGGCACTTAAACGTGGCATGAGTCTTGATGAGATATATTCTTATACACACATTGATCCGTTTTTCTTATATAATCTACAAGAAATTGTTGATTTTGAAGCGCATCTTGAAACTTATGCATCGCGGTTTACGTCAAAGAACAGTAAACATGATCAAAAAACGCTTGCAGTTCTACGACAGGCAAAACAGTTAGGATTTTCAGATAAACAGCTTTCTGAAATCTTTGATAGGACAGAATCTGAAATTCGAGAAAATCGAAAATCAGCCGGTATCGTAGCGACATTCAAAACAGTTGATACATGTGCAGCGGAATTCGAAGCAGAGACCCCTTACTATTATTCAACCTGTTCCAGTGAGGATGAGGTGAGACATACCGACAAACAGAAAATAATGATCTTAGGCGGTGGACCGAATAGAATTGGACAAGGGATTGAGTTTGATTACTGCTGCGTTCACGCTGCAATGGCACTCAAAGAAGACGGTTATGAGACGATCATGGTGAATAGCAATCCTGAGACAGTCAGTACAGATTATGATACCTCCGACAGACTCTATTTTGAACCGTTGACGTGTGAAGATGTCCTAAATATCTGCGATAAGGAGAATCCGAGCGGAGTCATTGTTCAATTTGGTGGACAGACTCCGCTAAACCTCGCAATGGCACTTAAAGAAGCGGGTGTGCAAATTATTGGAACAAGTCCAGAAGACATTGCACGTTCTGAGAATCGTCAATTATTCAAAGAGGCATTAGATGAGATCGGTTTGATGCAGCCTCCTAATGGCACAGCTACTTCCAGTCAGGAAGCAGCACCAATTGCTGCCGCACTCGGTTATCCGGTGATTGTGCGTCCATCTTTTGTCCTTGGCGGGAGAGCGATGCAGATTGTCTACGACGAAAAGTTATTGCAGGAATACATGGATACTGCTGTTAAAGCTTCACCTGAACATCCAGTCCTCATTGACAAGTATCTGGAGGACGCTATTGAGGTGGATGTAGATGCAATTTCTGATGGCAAACATACCGTTGTTGGAGGGGTGATGGAACATATAGAAGAAGCGGGTGTCCATTCCGGTGATAGTGATTGTGTCCTTCCACCCTATACATTGGTTGATGAACAGATTGACCATCTAAAAGTCTATACGATTGCGCTTGCTAAGGCACTCAACGTCAAAGGTTTGATGAACGTACAGTATGCAATCAGAAATGATGAGATATTCGTTCTTGAGGTAAATCCTCGTGCATCTCGGACTATTCCTTTTGTCAGTAAGGCGATCGGTGTTCCGTTAGCAAAGTTAGCTGCACGAGTTATGGCTGGAAAATCGCTTGCAGAACTCGGTTTCATTAGAGAAATACTACCTTCTTACTTTAGTGTAAAAGCCCCCGTTTTTCCCTTTAATCGCTTTCCAGGGGCAAATTCACGACTGGGACCCGAAATGAAGTCTACCGGAGAAGTCATGGGAATTGATGATGATCTTTCTCATGCATTTGCAAAGGCACAAAAAGCCTGCGGATATACATTACCTCTAAAAGGACATGCTTTTATTAGTGTCAGAAATAAAGACAAACGTGCTGTCATCTTTATTGCAAAAAGACTTACTGATATGGGGTTTGCACTTATCGCAACGCACGGAACTGCTAAAGTGCTACTACGAAACGGAATGGAAGTTAAACTGGTTCATAGTATCGGTAAGGGAAGACCCACAATACATGATCACATAAAAAACCATGCAGTCGATTTAATCGTCAATACGCCAACAGGGGATATTCATAGAACAAATGAATTGCGTATTCGGCAGATGGCAATAGAGCACGATATACCTATCTTCTCAACAATTCCTGGTGCAGCTGCCGCTGTCAATGCTATAGATGCGCTTCAAAGAGGTGATATCACAGTTTCACCACTACAAGATTATCATACTAAACTAAAAAGGTAACACACTATGCAAAATGATTCAGTTCAAAGTAATACACGTTGGGTTCAAGCACTTGATCGCATTCTTCAAGTTATTAACCTTGACGCAGATCATCCTGTTAGAATTCTAACAATTGAGGATGGCAGGGAAGTTGTCATTGTTCAACCGAATGCATTCACAGTTTCTCGTATCTATACAACAGGACGACCAGATGGTGCACGTCCACACGGCATGGACTCATACTTTGCATATTATACTGGGAAATTAGAGGAATATGAAAATCAGCACGGAAAACGGGACGGGTTTGAATTGACTGAAGAAGACTGGGAAAACATGTTTGAGGAATCGTTTTATAGATATACACGATACTTACTATTCTCAGGTATTAAACGCTGGGAAGATGTACTGAGAGACACCAATACAAATCTCTCTGTGACAAATCTGGCACGCGAATTCGCGCCAACGGAAATAGCTTGGCGGAGTTATCAATTTAAAGGTTATATGATTATGATGAACAGTATCGCCAAAGCAGAATTGAGTTTGCAGGAGGATGATGCTGAAACGGCATTACAACACATTGATTTGGGTATACAACAGATTGGCGTATTCTGTGGAGAATGTCTACGGGAAGACCACGGCGACGCTGAAAACATCACACGGGAACGATACCTTAACAACTTGATAGAATTCAGAGCAGATTTGCAGTCTTTAGGACCAGAAAATGAAAACAGTGATGATACAGATGAAGATGATGAAGATTCTGACTTATTAGCAGAATTAGAACGCCTCCTGAATGATGCTGATTCTCCTGAGACTGAAAGAGAATAGATAGGTCAAAAACTTGTAGTATTACGCATGCAACAGGAGTCGTCAACCTACCTACTTATGATACTTTAGTTAACCGTTATGATTCCCAGATTTCCTCAATACTATCACTTGGTGCCTGGATCAAAACACCGCCTAAGAATAAAAAGGTTATACCTCTAACGAAGAGATGCCAATCGAATTCTATTCCAATAATAAAGGTCGGTATAGAGACGATTGCTGATAAAAAAAATAGATTAGCAGAAATATTATTTCCCCAATTTCGCATTGAAACACCATAGAAAACAGCAGAGACTATAAAAAAGAACAACCCAATAAATGTCATCGCTTCTACCAAGTTTAACCATACTGATTTGATTGCAGTTCCAATCTCCTGAGTTGTTTCATTATCAATTAGAGCACCGATTCCTTTCAATGGTACAGTTTGTGAACTATGTGCTAATAATTCAAATATTATCCAAATTGTTGCGAACCCAAGACCTAATAAGGTACCATTTTTAGCATCTTTAATGAGTAAGATTGTAATTGCGATAATTGTAGGAATTAATAGAATACTTGTGCCGACACCGACTCCATGCATGACTTCATTTAGATTATCGTTCTGAAATGTGAACCAATAACCTAAAAAAATCATTGCAAGTCCACTAATAACAGCAGTAATACTTCCAAATTTATACAGATTTTTTGAATGATCTGACATATACATAACTCCCTATAATTGCCTAATGTAGTTTATTGCCTAATGTAGTTTATTGCCTAATGTAGTTTATTAAATGAAACATTCATAATATCAAAACACAAATTTACAAAGTGCAGTGGTATAGAATATAATATGAACCTATAGGAAAATTGCAAGTAAAAGTACAAATTTGCCGCGAAAACGTAAATAACTACAATAGATAAAAATATACCATATCAAAGTATACTAAAATAAGGTTTCTTAATCAACAATAATCTGAATATTTAAATGCAAAGCAGTGGACAGAATGAATATACAAAAAAATGTCTTAATCTGTGAGGCTAATACCCGTCAACGTGAATTAATCTGTCAATCTTTAGGGGGCGAAGGTCTTAATCTCATTGTCGCAGAGAATATGTACCAAGCATTTCATCAGATTGAACATGTGACGATTGACATGTTGATTGTTCCGTTGAAAGCAGAAAGAATAGAAGGACTATCGCTCTTAGATGCAGCGACACGTCTTCACCCGGATGTAGGAATTATCTTTATTACTACCCCTAATGTATTAGAAACCGATATCGGTATTAAGGCGATGTTGGCACATGAGGGGACATATTTCGTTTACAAACCTTTAAATCCTGTTCATCTGAAAGCACTATTACAAAAATCGCTTAAGAATCAGCGACTTACTTATGAAAATAGACAACTGCGTTCACAGATAGATGAGAAAGAGGGACTTTGTCGGTTAACGGGTAATTCACCACAACTCATTCAAATACGTGAAATGATAACACAGATAGCACCAACTAAAGCAACGGTGATGATATATGGCGCACGTGGTACAGGTAAGGAATTGGTCGCCCGCGCTATTCATCATCGGAGTTTGCGTCAAGGGAATCTTATCGCTTTCAACTGTGCAACCCTTAATGAAAACTTGGCAGAATCAGAACTTTTTGGACATGAACGAGGGGCATTTAGTGGCGCGTACAATCAACGAAAAGGAAGATTTGAACTGGCACATGGAGGAACGTTGTTTCTTGACGAAGTTTCTCAGTTAAGCCTGTCGAATCAGGCAAGATTATTGCGGGTGCTGGAAGAACGAGAATTCGAACGGGTGGGGGGTGACAAGACCATCCAGGTAAACGTTCGAATTGTCTGTGCAACAAATCATGACTTAGAAGCTGCTTGTAAAAACGGGGAATTCCTACACGACCTATTTGACAGGTTAAACGTCGTATCTGTTAATTTACCTACACTACAGGAACGTGTTGAAGATATTCCTTTACTCATCAACGACTTTCTTGAAGAATTCAGCCGAGAAAATGGAAAGGTCTTGAGATCATTCACACCTGAAGCAGTTAGGACATTAATGAAATATAATTGGCCCGGTAATGTGAGAGAATTGAAAAACTGCGTTGAAGGACTTGTCGTCATGTCTACAGAGCAGATCTTGGAACAGGAGGACCTTCCTGAACGTATCCTAAGTTCTGCAAGTGAGATAAATGGAAATATATCATCAGCACCCACATTGCATTCTGCAGATGCCACACATAAGAATCCTTCACACCTTAATGTTGAAGTAGGCATGTCGCTTGAAGATATAAATAGAGAAGTGCTGCGTGCAACGCTTGCGTATACAGACAATAACAAAGTTAAAGCAGCTAAAATACTTGATATTAGTCGGCGTACCATTCAACGGAAAGCAAAAGAATACGGGCTGTTTGATGAGTGATTGGTGTAAGCTAAGTTTCGCGTTATAGCATTAAAACAGAATCCATGCTATAATACATGTATAGAATAGCAAATTAACCTTGAAAGGAACAAACTATGAGACTGGAAGGCAAAGTCGCAATTGTCGCAGGTGCTGCTTGGGGAGGTATCGGCGCAGCCTCCGCATACCGGTTTGCATGTGAAGGTGCGAAAGTAGTCGTTAACACCCGCCGTAGAGAAGAGAAACTCGCTGAGACTGTCCAGCATATTGAAGATGCTGGCGGCGAAGCAGTCGCGATTATGGGTGATGTCGCAGATGAAAAAACATGGGAAACACTCGTTGATGCAGCATTAACAAATTTTGGAAAAATAACCACTCTCGTACATAATGCTGCACACTCATATACAAAAAAAGCAATTGAGTTCACACCTGAAGAATGGAACGAAAGTCTTGGTGTAACGCTCGGTGGTCCTTGGCTTGGTGCTAAGTATTGTATCCCCGAAATGATAAAAAACGGTGGTGGCAACATCGTCTTCATCTCTACAGTCAATGCCACGATTACCAATCCAGGTTTCGGGCTTTACGGTGCGGGGAAAGGCGGATTAAATGCTTTAACACGTAGTATTGCACTTGATTATGGTCGAGAAGGTATACGCGCAAATGCAATAGCTCCTGGACAAATCGTTGGGGAACGCGGGGAAATATCACTCGCTGCAGATGCATTAGAGGATAAAGCATCTCGTGATTGTTATCCGATTGGGAGATACGGAAAACCTGAAGACATTGCAAACGTTGCACTTTTCTTAGCATCCGATGAAGCAGATTTTGTCACAGGTATTGTCCTGACTGCTGATGGCGGTCTAACCCTCCAATCACCAGAAGCATTGGTACGTCCATCCTTCCGGCTTAGATGGAGAGACGATATTCTGGTACCAAAACCGAAGTAATAGTTGAAGAAGAATGAAACGATCTTCCACTATTCCATCAACGACCAGTATGGCAGAAAGGAGATGTAAAATGTGTGGACGATTTACACTTGCAAGCGAACTCGATGCACTCCATGATACCTTCGGAGAATCCGATTTCTGGTTGGCGTTTACCCCACGTTACAACATCACACCAACACAGGATGTTGCAGTCATCACCAATATGCAACAGGAATCTGATACAGGACAAGATCAGAGAAGTTACGACTTTTTCCAGTGGGGACTCATACCATCGTGGGCAAAAGATGCAAAAATTGGCAGTAAGATGATTAATGCTCGTTCAGAAACGCTGTCAGAAAAACCCTCTTTTCGTGCTGCCTACAAACGGAGACGATGTCTTGTCTTAGCAGATGGATATTACGAATGGCAGAAAGTTGAAGGTCAGAAAGTAAAACAACCCGTGTATATCCGTTTGAAATCACAAAAACCTTATGCCTTCGCGGGGTTGTGGGAAGAATGGCAAGCAACTTGGATGGAGACACCGTTGCGATCCTGTACGATTATCACTTGTCCCCCGAATAAGATATTAGAAAACATACATCATAGGATGCCTGTGATACTGGCACAAGATTCTTATGACCTATGGCTCACACCCGATGAACTAACCCCTGATGTGCTACAACCACTTCTTAAACCCTTTTCTGGTGAAGAGATGGAGGCGTATCCAGTTTCAACGTATGTTAATCGTCCAGCGAATGATTCGCCTGAATGTATCAAACCGTTTTCTTATGTAAATGAAATCACAGAAGAAGAAACAGTAGGAAGTTTATTCTAAAACTCTGAGAAATATATTAAAGAGATAGGAACCGTATATGTCAAAACCAACAAAAGAGCAGATGTTATTTATGTATCGTAAGATGGTTGAAATTCGTCAATTTGAGGAAGCAGCAGGAACGTTGTATCAAAGCGGACAACTCCCCGGTTTTCTTCACCTTTATATCGGTGAAGAAGCAACTGCTGTCGGTGTCTGTACACATCTAAATGACGATGATTATATCACAAGCACGCACCGAGGACATGGACATCTCATTGCAAAAGGGGGCAAACGTGACCGGATGATGGCAGAACTGTTTGCTCGTACAACGGGATACTGTAAAGGGAAAGGTGGATCAATGCACATCGCTGATAAAGAGACCGGAATCCTGGGGGCAAATGGTGTCGTTGGTGCAGGGATACCACTTGCAGCAGGTGCCGCACTTTCTGCAAAATATCGGGGAACGCAACAGATCGCAGTCTCTTTCTTCGGTGATGGTGCGACGAATCAAGGCGTATTTCATGAAACACTAAATCTCGCAGCAGTGTGGGAACTTCCCGTTGTTTTTGTGTGCGAAAACAACCGATTCGGTATGGGAACACCGCAACATGAGCACCAACGCGTAATAGATATAGCTGTCCGAGCACCCGCTTATGACATACCAGGACTCACCGTTGATGGAAACGATGTTCTAAAGGTATATGCAGCAGCTGAAGAAGCAGTGAAACGGGCAAGAGCAGGAGGAGGACCTACACTCTTAAATTGTGACACTTACCGTTTCCGTGGACATCATATCGGAGACCCAGGAACCTCATATCGAGACAGAGAAGAGGTGCAAGAACAGGAACGTCAACGCGATCCTATCAGACGACTTTCACAGGTACTCACTGATGAGGAAGATGTAACGCAGACTGAACTTGACGCAATAGAAACAGAACTCGCAAACGAACTTGAAGAAGCATTAGAATTCGCAAAAAGTAGTCCTGAACCAGCACCTGAAGATGCATTAGATGATGTATATGCAGGTTCTATTCAACCATAGAAATAATTATATTTAACATTAGGTGACATGAAAGAAGATGGACAGTTGAAATCAGGCGGAGTCACATGGAAAGCTGTTGTCATAACACTGGTGTTGATCCCGTTTAATTTCTACTGGATCATCGCGGGTGAAATCGGTCTTGTTGGATACGCACTCAATACTTATGCTGTTCCGTTCTATAATGTCGTTTTCGTTGTCTTCTCGTTCACGATAATTAATCTCGCCAGTCGTTATATCACCCGCATCCGCATTCTCACCAATGCTGAACTCCTTACCATCTACATATTACTCAGCACGGCATGTGCTTTTCCCTCCATTACCTTGATGACGATCCTCGTCACAACTATCGGACACGCTTTCTGGTTTGCCACAGCAGAAAACGAGTGGAAGCAACTATTTTGGGATTACTTGCCAAAATGGCTCCTTGTTGATGATCAGAAAGCACTCGCGGGATACTATACAGGTGCAACAAATCTGACAAAACTGGAAATCGTTGGTGTGTGGATAGGTCCTATACTCGCTTGGACACTATTCGTAACCGCACTCATCTTAGTTATGCTTTGCATCAATGTCATCCTGCGGAAACAGTGGGTAGAACGCGAACGGTTGGCATATCCGATTACACAGATTGCATTCCATCTCACACATAACACCAAATCGCTGTTTACAAATCGCATCACATGGATCGGCTTTGGAATTGCTGCCTCAATAGCGATCCTCAATGGATTAAGTTTTCTGTACCCAACAATTCCACATTTACCGATAAAACGTATTGGCGGTTGGCGTGGATTCGGACATCTGTTCACCGAAAAACCTTGGAGTGCAATCGGTGGTATCAGTATGTCATACTATCCGTTTGTCATCGGATTAGGTCTGTTAATGCCGCTTGACCTGTCGTTTTCAAGTTGGTTTTTTTTCTTGTTCTATAAGGCACAGTTAGTATTTACAAGTGCCGTTGGGCTCTCAAGTCTGCCAGGATTTCCATACATTGACCGACAGTGCTTTGGTGCAGCTATTGGGATATTCATTTCAGTCATAGTATTGAACTTACGACATTTTCGGGGAGTGTTCCGGATAGTTAAGCACAGAACAGGAGAAGATTCTGAAGAACCTATTCCATACCGATTTGCACTATGGGGTATCGTTGGTGGACTTGCAATACTCTTCATATTCTCTAAACGGATTGGTATGTCGTTATGGTTAATCCCACTGTTTTTCGCAATCTATTTCATCATCGTATTAGTGTTAACACGTATGCGTGCTGAGCAAGCGTTTCCAGTACATGCCATGGAGAACATGCCGAATCATCACATCCTTATTGATAGTTTTGGTACACGGATGTTAGGAACACATAATCTTGTCACCTTATCGCTTTTTAGTTGGTTCAATAGAAGCTATACGAGTAACCCAATGCCGCATCAGTTAGAGGGATTCAAACTATCAGAACGCACCGAGATTGCACCGAGAAGGCTTTTTTTCTCATTGTTGGGTGTTTCTGCTTTTGCATCTATAATGGTTTTCACTGTTATACTCTATCTTTACTACA
Organism: Candidatus Poribacteria bacterium; assembly: GCA_965205065.1. Lineage (GTDB taxonomy): Bacteria > Poribacteria > WGA-4E > WGA-4E > WGA-3G > MSPOR6. Next base: position 4,217,434 of record CBDBFT010000001.1, read on the forward strand.
AGCAGGGCGCGTTGAACATGAGTGGAAGTAGCAGTTGGAACATAGGATTTGGGGAACGCGTCTTCAGCGGACTCCAACGATGGCTTTATTATCCAACCGAACCGAATTTCTATGCAACAGGTGGTATCGTTGTCGGTCTTCTCTTCTCAACACTTTTGATGTTTATGCGTGCACGATTCTTTTGGTGGCCCTTCCATCCCATAGGTTTTGTTGTATCCAGCGATTGGGGGATGCGATATTTATGGAGTTGTATGTTAGTCAGTTCAGTTGTGAAATACGCAGTGCTGAAAATCGGTGGACCACGAGCAACCCAGCAGCTGGTCATGTTCGCCGTTGGATTGATGTTAGGGGATTTTACGATCGGTGGGATATGGAGTCTTATCAGTGTCATAACACAACAACCGATGTATAACTTTTGGCCCTAAACATCCCCGACTTAATAAGATTGCAAAAAACGACGATGACATGGTAAGATAATTCAAACATTTTTATTGGCGTGAAGTTCAGCAGAAAATATGGAGGAATTATGCGTGAAAGTAGATTGGATCAGTGGATTGGTAGAAACCCATTAAGTTCTGACGTAATAGAGGAAAACCGTTTCTTAAAAGCGGCAAGCCTCTTTGCAGATACAGCCATAGAATACGGCAGAGACAGATATAGCGGTAAAAACATGCCTTTATTCGCTGACTGCCTTCATATAGACCATTTGAGATCACCACGGTCTAAGACCTCTTATAAATCAGGTACCGAACCTAAACCGACAGTATGGTGTTTCTTTCAGAATCAACAGAACTTAATGCGCTTACTTGCCAGCTTAAGTCTGTTAACTGGCGATGGCAAGTATGTTTATGCTGCAGGAGAAGCCACTGAATACATGTTCAATAACTACTGGTATCCAGAGAGTGGCGTTCTGCATTGGGGAGGACACGGCTATGTGGACTTGGTAACGGGTAATCGGTACGGTATGAAGGGTGTTGTCCACGAAATAGAGGATGTATATCCCTATTGGGAACTGCTAAGAGCCGTGGATCCTGACAGGGGTGAGATGTTGATAAAAGGCTTATGGGAAGCAAATATGAAAGATTGGGATGCCTTACACTACAACCGACACGGTGATTTCAGAAAGCAGGTTGATCATGCCAATACGTGGAACAGACCTTGGAATGGGTACAAAGAACCCAGAATCAGTGGCGATCTTTCGTTTATCAGTGTCGCACTGGATATGGCTTATGCTGCTTACAGCTTGGGATACCAGAAGCATGAAGAAGCACCACGGATGTGGGCGGAACGCATCTTAAATTTGATCATAAAACAGCGAGATTCTAAGACAGGTATTCTGCCTAATCTGGTTCATCCGCAAAGTGCTAAACGGGGTTTGAACGTATTCGGCAGAAAGTATCCACAGGCGACTGAACCGAGGCTCTATGTAGGCAATCAGCTAAACCACACCATTACACAGATGATGGGTATGCTAAGGATCGTAGAGAATGCCCAGAAGTATGGTCGCGTCAGTGAAATGGCACACATCAAAGCAGCAGTTGAGCAACACATCATCGGCTTCCTCAACGCCTCCTACGATCCAATAAACAATACGTTGAAAAGCATCGTTATTGATGGAACAGATCTCACAGATTTTCGGATACAGGGACCTTTCAGAGATGCTAAACTCTACTTTGGTGCAAAAGAAGGTGGCGCATTTCTACCTCAGAATATCACACCCCTCTTTACCTCCGTTTGTGCACGTGGGTATCGGGTTTCGGGTGGTAGAAGTGAGTTCAGAAACTATCTACGCACGATGTTTAATGCCTTTGGAATTGGAGACATCGGTACTGACAGTAACGCGCTACCTGCGTTGAACTTTGACACTACCGTATTGGAACCTGCTTATATCTTTGCATTGGTAGACCTATATCGGATAGAGCCGAAGGTTGAATATCTGGCGATGGCAGAACATATTGGAAACAACCTGCTGCAAGGTCGACAACATGCGGATAGTGGTCTTTTTACACTTGAAGATGACTTTTTATTTCACAGCAAGGTCATGGATAAACCGGAATTACAGGAGGGGCATGAAGGGAAAACTGTGGCTGAACTTCTTCAGGACAGTCATAGAACCGCGAATCTTGATGCGATGGAACCGCTGGCACTGCTGAGTATCTACGCTGCACAAACCGGACAGTTCAACATCATACCTGAATGGACAGCGGGTGGACTTTACCTTAAGGTGAGCAGTGTTGGACATATTGTTAGCAAAGAGATGCAGCTCTGGTTTGATAAGCCAGCACTCACGCAATTCTATAAGGACAGTAATATCAACTGCACTTGGAATATTAATGAAGATTAAGCCAGATATTTTCTTAACAACTTGCTTGATATCCGTACATTTTTCGGTTACAATTAATGCATCTTACAAACAACGCATCTTTCAAAACAGTGTCAGTTTGTACACACATAACTTATCAAGAAAGGAGATTTATATTGTGAAAAAAACACAATTATTCATTCTATTTACACTATTTATCGGTTCAATCCTTTATCAACCCAACCTTTTCGCCCAGGATTCACCACAATGGCATCTTCCTGAAGGTGCAACGAAACGCCTTGGAAAAGGCTGGCTATATGAAATTCAATACTCACCAGATGGCACACGGTTGGCTGCTGGAGGTACACTTGGGGTTTGGATTTATGACACTGCAACCGATGAAGAAATTACACTATTGAATGGATTTGGATGGGGGGTTTCTGCACTTACCTATTCCCCCGATGGAAAAATGCTTGTTAGTGGAAGTGCAAGCGGGACTATTCGTTTCTGGGATTCTGAAACTGGAGAAGTCCTTCAAATCCTCAACGAACATAGACGGAGTATACGTAGTCTCTCTTTTAGTCCTGATGGGTCAATGCTTGCAAGCGCGAGTAGAGATAGGACCGTCCGTTTGTGGAATCCTCAAACAGGAGACCTTCTGCACACACTGATCGGACATACAGATGGTCTCAACAGTGTTGCTTTCAGTGCTGATGGCAGCACCGTCATCAGTGCCGGTAGAGATGATACTATCAGAATATGGGATGTTGCCACTGGAGAACCACTTAAAACGCTTGAAGAACATAGAGATAATGTTTCAAGTGTTGTGGTAAGTCCAGATGGTAAAACACTTGCAAGCGGAGATCTGAACGCAATTATACATCTGTGGGATACCGATACATGGACAATCAAGCAGACACTTCTCGGACATACGTCTTATATCTTTGACCTGAAATTCAGTCCGGACGGTAGGATTCTGGCGAGTGCAAGCGAGGACGACACCGTTCGTGCATGGGATGCAGTTACAGGTGATCACTTATACACCCTCAGTGATCATACTGCTGATGTCTTTGGACTTGCGTTCACACCTGATGGTTCTGTGCTAACCAGTAGCGGGTGGGATGCTTCTATCCGTTCATGGGACGCTGTCACAGGCAGACACATAAAAACAATCTCGGGGCATACGGATGCCGTTGCAAGTGTTACCTATAGTGCTGATGGCAGAATCCTTGCTACTCGAAGTTGGGATAAAACCATCCGCCTCTGGGACGCTGATACAGGGCAACTTCGGCATGTCCTCATCGGTCACCAAGATGATGTTGATGTTGTTGTGTTCAGTCCTGATGGCAGCACACTCGCGAGCGGCAGCCAAGATAATACCGTCCGTTTATGGAATGCTATTACGGGTGAACATATAAAAACACTCAGGGGGCACTATTCCTATCTGATTAGCCTTGCATTCAGTCCGGATGGCAGTATTCTTGCAAGTGGTAGTGAGGACGATAGTATCCGTCTATGGCATGTTGCCACAGGTCGACATATTGGTGTCTTATGGGAGCATGAAGCAGGTGTTGAAACTCTGGCGTTTAGTCCGGATGGTACGATGCTTGCAAGTGGCAGCCGTGACGATAGGATAATCTTGTGGGATCTCAGTACAGGTGATGCTATACATACTATCAGTGAACATGAAGACGATGTTTGGGCAGTTGCTTTCAATCCAGATGGTACCAAACTTGCAAGTGGTGGGGGCGACACAGTATCTTTATGGGATATCGCTACAGCAGAACTTCTCCAGACATTTCGTAGACCATTTGATATCGAAATCCCATTAGATGCACCAGAAGAATTAACAGGCGATATACCAACAGACCTTCCTGCAAATGCGACAAGTATAGTTTTTAGTCCAGATGGTAAAGTGCTTGTCAGTGGTAGTTACGACAGAACTATCCGTTTATGGGACATTGCGACAGGTGAACAGCTCAGAACACTTGAAGGACATACCTATTCTATCACAAGTGTCGCTGTCAGTCCGAATGGTACCACGATTGCCAGTGGAAGTGTTGATGGCACTGTCATCCTCTGGGCATTCCCACTCCCGATGAGCATTCAACAAGTTCTCAAAGTACTGGCAGATGTGAACAAAGATGGCACTTTAAATGTCTTGGATCTTGTGCTCGTGGCATCAAATTTTGGTGCTTCTGGTGAGAATCCTGCTGATTTAAATGACGATGGTGTTGTGAACCTATTGGACCTCTATTTGATTGCGAATGCGTTGGATAATGTAGATGCAGCCCCTTCTGGACAAACGTTTTCGAAAGATCAACTCACCGCCGGACAGGTACAAGAGTGGTTAACACTTGCTAAGCAGCTTCCGACACAAATCAGCCAGAACTTGAAAGTGGATCTACTTTCATATCAACGTGGGATTCAAGTGTTGGAACAAATCCTGCAGAACTTGACTCCCAATGAGACAACACTGTTCGCTAATTATCCGAACCCATTCAACCCTGAGACGTGGATCCCGTATAACTTAGCGACCCCATCTGAGGTCACACTAACCATTTACACTGCAGATGGAAAAGTCGTACGTACCTTGACATTGGGACATCAATCTGTTGGTATCTATCAAAGCAAGAGTCGTGCTGCGTATTGGGATGGTAAAAATGAGATCGGAGAACCCGTAACAAGCGGAATCTATTTCTATACTTTATCCGCTGGAGATTTTGCAGCTACGCGCAAAATGCTAATTTTGAAGTAGCGTTCTGTTGACAGCATTCTCTACACCTGTCGCCCCGCTGGGGCTTATTGTGGTCACATCAATGTTTTCTATACACATTCCGCCTCTCTGAGGCTTCAAAACAAGCATCGGAGAGGCGAAAGGTATATAGAACATCTAAATCCCACTTGAATGGAATCCTACTACTTGCTATCGCCAACAGATTATGTTATAATGGTTAGAACTTGTAGCAAGTAAAGGCTAAGAATTCAATGTAAATAGGAATCTAAAGCGGAAAGAAAAGGACACATATTATCTTCTTTTCTTCTCTATTTTACTACATCCTTATGTTTTACTCAATATAAGTTCTTACTTAAAAAAAATAATGGCAATGATATACTATGCTCTCACCAGAATTTCGCAAGCAACTTGAACATTTCCGCATCCAATGCCGAAAACCATTCCGTGGAAAATTCCGAGGAGAACGGCGCAGCTTAAATCGCGGTACAGGACTTGAATTTACAGATTATCGTCCATACAAACACGGTGATGACCTGCGTTATCTTGACTGGAATGCCTATGCCCGTTCAGAAAAGTTGTCTATCAAACTGTTTCATGCAGACGAAGAACTACCGGTTACCATATTGATAGACACAAGCCAATCAATGGCGTTTGGCAATCCCACGAAGTTGGTTTATGCCAAACAACTCGCTGAAGCATTAGGGTACATCGCTTTAGCAAGTTCCGATAGTGTAACACTTTACACAGTATCAGATCGTCTGAATCGCAAGTTACCGACAATCTATGGAAAATCGCAATATGCCCGATTTCTGCATGCACTCACAACAATTAAAGCAGGTGGTATAACACAATTAACCTCCTGCCTCATACAACTTGCAATATCACAGCCGCAAGCAAGTGTTGTCATAATCCTAAGTGATTACTTAGCCCCTGAAGGATACACAGATGGCATAAACGCTCTAATTGGGAGAGGATTCGCTCTGAAGCTGATCCACATTCAATGCACTGAAGAAATTGAACCCCCCCCCATGGGTGAATGGCGATTAGAAGATGCAGAAACAGGCGAGACAAAAGAGATAACAATTAACGAAGAAACAGTCGCACACTACCACAAACGACATAACGAATTCTGTCAAAACCTAAGTCGTTTTTGCACAGAAAAAGGCATCGGTTATGACCAAATCAGCACAGACATATCTATTGCACCAATGATATTAGAGAACCTACAACGTAAAGGCTTTATTGAACGAAGATACTGAAACATCAAAAACACTTCCCAAGGAGAATCGTATGCAGAAAAAGTTTAGATATACAACAATACAACTCATCCAAGGGGACATAACCGAAGAAAAAGTGGACGTGATCGTCAATGCTGCAAACGAAAAACTCATCGGTGGCGGTGGCGTAGATGGCGCAATTCGTCGGGCAGCTGGCGATGCGGTCACTGAGGAATGTGACGCCATACGAGCACGACAAGGTGGATGCCCAACAGGAAAAGCAGTTATCACGACTGGTGGGAACTTACCAGCACAATATATTATTCACACCGTCGGTCCAGTTTGGAAGGGAGGAGATGCAGGTGAACCCGAACTCCTCGCAAGTTGCTATAAAGAGAGCATTGCATTAGCAGTAAAGAATGGTTTGTATTCTATCGCGTTCCCATCAATTAGCACAGGTGTCTACGGATATCCAACAGAAAAAGCAGCAAAGATCGCACTCCAGACAATTCGAGAATTAGCAGAAAACGCTGATCGCATGCCAACTTTAGTTCAGTTCGTTTTATTTGATGATGCCACTTTCGAATGTTATACAGTCGCACTATCAGATATTTAATTACTAAAAGCAATTGGACTGTAGGAACGACCTCCGAATCGCGAACCTAAAACATGAAAAAACCGTGACAAAACACCTGAAAATATACAATATGGAAGGAAACTGACATGATCACAAGATTGATGAATAGGAACATATCAAAGAGAAGACGTAGATTCGCATTACTGTTGTCTTTTATCATGCACGTTATTGCAGTGATTATCTTAGGTCTATGGTTAATAAAACCGATGATACAAAATATTGATGAAACAATGTTCGTAGACATAGTTACGCCAGAAATGACAGAACGAGATAATAGACAAGATATACCTAAACCGCGCCCAAAACCGATCCCTAAGATGGTGCATAATGTCACAACTACGGGTCTGAGAGGTGTTTCAAGTGCAGAACGTATCCCCACACCTGTCAATCCGCTGGCACCTATTCAAGAAGAAATACCTTTGAATGCACCGAGTATGTTAGAAAACGTCACAAGACTTGCACCTTCTCCTGAATCTATCTTGAATCGTTCAGAACTTGATGGACCAGAACTGACTGATATTAAAACTTCAACTGAGGGTGTTTCATCAATAGAAGGCAAACGGAGTAGTGGCACAGTAGGACTCGCAGACAGAGGGAGAGGAAGTTCCGGATTAGGCAAATTCAGCAAAGGCACTGGTGCCGGACAAGGATTTGAAGATTTAAGTGAAGGATTTGGGAAACTACCTACACTACGAGACGAGATCGGAGACAAATTGGGAGGTATTATAAAAGGCAGCGGAAACGACCTAAAAGGACATATCCGAATCATACGACTCAAACATTCGTTAAGTGATTGGTGGCAAGACCCCACCGCAATCCCATCTCTAATCGATTGGTTAAAAGAATGGACACCTATTCGTGCGGATATGAGTTTCGCAGGGGGCGCACTATCATTGACAGACCCAAAGATTATGGACGCACCCTTAATAATCATGACAGGACACGATAGGTCAATGGCGACAGGTCGTAATCTAATGAGGAACACCCCGATGAAAGCAGAATTCACAAAGGCTGAACGCATTGCCCTACGGAAGTATGTGTTAGATAGAGGTGGCACACTATTCTTTGATGATTGCGGACTGAAAGCAACATTCTCAAACACCGTTGAACATGAACTCAGAATGATATTTCCCGAATTCGCATTAGAAAAACTCCCGCATGAACACGAACTCTATAAAATCTTCTTTAACCTCAAGAAGCCACCTGAAGGAGGTGAGGTGTTTTGGGGAAGTGAGAATAAAGCAAAACCCACGAGATATAAGTTCCATCGCGGCATCTACGTGCCACGAACGCCAGGCGATAAGAAAAAACCGAATCTAAAATATAAAGACTCGCAAGGAACATTACAAACAACAAACAGACTCGGTGTCATCTTCAACAGAAAAGATTACCTGTGTGCAATGGAAACAGCTGAGATAAATTCCAGAACAGCACTACGACTACGGCGTTCCACTGACGTCTATCGCTTCATGACAAATCTCATGATTTATACCCTAAAATACGGCGGCAATACCGACCGTTCAGAATATCAAAAATAGAATCAATCTCCAAAGAGAGACATCTATAATTTGGCATCCAGCAATTTCAGTCGAGTAACCCTAATCCTTCCTATCTATCTTCCCGCGTTCCTCCTCTCAACAGGAGCGGGAATTGTTTCACCGACACTCTCCATCTACATCAAATCGTTCGATTTGAGTTATACATTGACAACATTCGTCATTGCGGTTGGTGTCGTTGGGAACATACCCGCAGGTGTCTTAGTAGAACGGATGGGAAGAAGAACTGCAATGCTGCTCGGATTGTTAATGGTGGGTATCTCTACAATCGGTATGGGAACAGCACAGACTCTACTTCAACTCATCGTTGCACAATTGATTGGAGGGGTCGGCAACGCACTTTGGATGCTATCACGCCACGCATATATGACAGATGTGATACCGCTGACAAAGCGGGGACGTTCTATCGCGTTATTTGGCGGTGTCAACCGAATGGGAACATTTAGCGGCAAATTCGGAGCGATCTTTCTCGGTTCAAATCTACGGTTACCGTTTTACATCCATGCTGTAATCACACTGTTGACGTTAATAATCTGTTACTGTTCTATTCCCGTTACAAAACAGGAACATACTCCACAAAAAAGTGACAAACAAACCTATCTTACACAACTGATCGCAGTATCAAAACAGCATTACAAACTTTTGATCACAGCAGGAATTGGTCAAGTTTGCGTTCAAACATTGAGACGCGGGTGTAATATTATTGTCCCACTCTATGCAGATAACGTGTTGGGTTTATCCGAACTATATGTGCGTTTAGTGGAAATGATTTCGTCAGCAGTTGATATGTCTATGTTTCCACTTGCGGGGTTCATGATGGACCGATTCGGTAGACGCTATGCAACAGTACCGGGAATCAGTATCTTTGCTACAGGTATGGTACTGATGCCTTTTACGAATACCTTTACGTGGCTACTGCTTGCTGCAATAATGATGCGATTTGGGAACGGAACAGCATCGGGTACAATGATGACACTCGGTGCAGATTTAGCACCAACGGAAGGTACGGGTGAATTTCTCGGATTATGGAGAATTACCGGAGATTTCGGTGGCGCATCGGGACCTGTCATCGTAGGCAATATCGCAGACATATTCGGATTAAGTATATCAGCATTCGCCTTAGGTGGGATTGGGTATCTTGCAGTCGGTATCTTTCTCTGGTTAGTACCAGAAACACTACAGAGGGAATGAAATGCCGGGAAAGGGACTCGAACCCTTACGCGCGATATGCACACTAGAACCTGAATCTAGCCTGTCTACCAAATTCCAGCATCCCGGCTCATAGAATATAATACCATTTCCAATTGAAAATGTTGCTTTATAGTAGCACATTCTGTTAGATTGTGCCGTTCCCCGCTTCATTTCTAAACAGTCGGTAATGAGAGAAAAATTAATAGAAATGGTATAATAGTATACAATAGACACAAAGTTATAGTCAAATTAAAACGTGAATATGGTATAATAAAATGTGATATCCATGCAGATTTAAACAACGGAGAAACCAAGATGAAACGATTAATTCTAAAAGATATGTACAGTTGGTCAGTATTTAGTGAAGCACGCCAGATTGACTTCAACGCACATCTCTGGGTTAGAGATGAAGGGAATATCGTCATTGATCCTGTACCAATCTCGGATGCTGACCGAACACAATTTGAAGAACTCGGCGGTGCAAAATGGATTGTCATAACAAATCGAGACCACCAACGTGAAGCCGCCAGTTTTCAGGAATGGACAAACGCAGAAGTTATCGTGCATGAAGCCGATGCAGATCTGTTAGACATTAAACCCTCGCGAACAGTCTGTGATGGTGAGAACATCGTCCCCGGACTGAAAGCGATTCACCTCCAGCATGGGAAGAGTCCCGGTGAAATTGCCCTCTATTTTTCGAATAAGCAGGCACTCCTTTTCGGTGATATTGTCGCAGGGGAACCGATGGGACAGCTTACACTCCTCGCAGATGAAAAGTTAGAAGACGCACCCAAGGCAGCGATGCAACTTCGCAAGGTATTACCCCTAAATTTCAACGTTGTACTCGTCGGAGATGGACATTCTCTCTTTAAAGAGGGACGACAAGAATTATTAGATTGTCTGCAAGCAAGAGACGACATCTATATCAATCGGATCAACATTGATGAAATGGAATGGCTGTATAGACACGGCGCACCACACCCCTATAATTTTGAAGAGAAGAACATCGATCCTCTGATCGGCGGTAAACATATCGGCTATTGTGCCTATCGGCTTCAACCGGGTAAAGCGACTTTCCCATTACATCTACACCACTTCGGCGAGGAGATGTGTTATGTGATGGAAGGTACTTGTACATTGATTACAGATCGTGGTGATTTTACAGTCCGAGAAGGTGATTTTATCGCATTTCCTCCAGGTACAGTCGGCACACACAAGTTTATAAATGAAGGGGATAAACCCGTCACCCTACTTATATTCGGCAATACCACACCCCACGATGTATGTGAATATCCAGATTCCAAAAAGGTGCTACCCTTCGCTGTCCGAGAGATTTATCGGAAAGGAAAGAGTTTAAACTATTTTGATGGTGAGGGAGAAGAAAACACTTAACCCGAGTTTGGTATAACATTAGGACATCGCTACTCAAAAAATAGCCAAATTACCTATTCCCTTCCTTGCTGGCGAGGTTTCCTAACCTCGCCAAATACCGATATTGACAATTGCGAAGTAACATGCTATAATCATTCTACGCACTCAATTCAAATCATCGCAAGAAACGTAGATGTACCCAGCAACCAACTTGAAGCGGTGCGAAAAGTGTATAGAGAACATTGAGAAAAGAAACATGAACATTGTCAAAACTATAGTAACATTACAATAACAATAAAGAGATTGAAGAATCTCGCGGAGAACAAAACATGAAATCATACAGGCAAATAGTAGATGAGGCAAAAACGGAAATTCCAGAATTATCTGTCGCAGATGTAAAAGCAGAACAAGATAATGGAAAGGACTTTGTGCTGCTGGATGTGCGTGATGAAGATGAATATCGCGCGGGATATATCCCCGATGCTGTGCATGTAACACGCGGTATGCTGGAGTTTTCTGTTGAGGACTACATCCCTGATCGAGATCAAAAAGTTATCGTTTACTGTGCAGCAGGATTACGTTCACTACTCGCCGCAAAATCGCTACAAGAAATGGGATATACGGATACAGTTTCAATGGCTGGCGGATACCGAGATTGGAGTGCAGCTGGATATCCAACCACACAAGACAAACAGATGTCGCACGAGCAATTAGACAGATATAGCCGACATTTTATGCTGACAGAAGTCGGTGAACGTGGACAGGCAAAACTACTTGATGCAAAGGTCTTACTCGTAGGCGCAGGAGGATTAGGTTCACCTGCAGGTGTGTATCTTGGGGCCGCAGGTATTGGTCATCTTGGTTTGATTGACTCAGATGTCGTAGAATTAAGCAACCTTCAACGTCAGATTTTACATCGTACAGAAGCGGTGGGTACACCGAAAGTTCAGTCCGCAACAACGACTATTAAATCTCTTAATCCGGATGTTGAGATTACCCCTTATAATCTCCGTCTTACCGCGGACAACGTGGAAGAAATTTTCTCAGAATACGATCTGATTGTAGATGGGTGTGATAACTTCGCGACCCGTTACCTCGTCAACGATGCTGCGGTGTTAATGAATAAACCGGTAGTGCATGGAAGTATTTTCCAGTTTGAGGGGCAGGTCACACTATTCAAACCGAATGAAGGTCCCTGTTACCGATGCATGTATCCCACGCCGCCTCCGCCAGGCATGGTGCCGAGCTGAAGTGAAGCTGGCGTCCTGGGCGTGCTACCAGGTGTAATTGGTGTGATGATGGCGACAGAAGCGATTAAGTATATTATCGGCATTGGTGAACCACTTATCGGCAGGCTTATCCTATATGATGCGCTGAGTATGACCTATCGTGAAATGAAGGTTTCTCGTGATGAGAATTGTCCGCTTTGTGGCAAGAATCCGAGCATAACCAAACTCATTGATGATTATGATGCCGCAGCAGAAAACCCTGAAACTTTTGCCCCCGCTGCTGATTGATTGTAGGTGAATTTCAGTAATTCTCTGTTCGCATGATGCAGGTTTACTGCCCTACTGGGCGAGGCAGGGAATGCCTAAAGACGAATGTGCACATGGCATTCGCCATGATTCATACCGTTGATTTCTTCCTAACCTCGCCAAATTACCTAAAGTATTATTTTATTAACTTCATGCGGAGCAATATGTCTATAGAAAAAGGATTGATGAACCCTTGCTCCAGCGGAGCAATATGTCTATAGAAAAAGGATTGTCAAAAGGCTGCACTCCAGGCGGAGTGCTATGTTACTTAAACGGACGCGTAAAGATTTTGCCCTTAACTGTCAGAATGGCACTGTCAGAATCGCGGATTATCACGGATGACACGGATTGCGCGGATTGTTGAGTTTGTGTATCAAAGTGCTATTCACAAGGGATGTCTTCTAAATCGTTTGCTGATTATCTATCTGTTGTGTAAAAATGCTTATCCTACGAATATATCCTTGAATTTCCAATCCAATAATCCGCGCAATCCGTGTCCTCCGCGTAATCCGCGATTCAGACAAAATAGGTGACAAAATACTTACATACCCAATGCAAGGGAGAATGGCACAATCTGAAAGAATGTGCTACAATGTGTATTGATTTTAGCAATTTTTCTATGTTAATCTTACATCAGTGACCTGCTGTAGAACACAAAGACCTGAAACGGCTTGTTGAACAACAAGCACACGATATGGAGGCAGACAATATGACGAAAACAGGGGCAGACGCTCTCAGAGAACAAGGTTTTGTAGAAGGCTATTCAGAATCCATCGCAAAAAGTTCAGCAAAAAGTATAGAACTAATTTTAGCAGATGGTGTAAAACTTGGTATCAAGCAGGGCAAGATACTTGCAAAACAGGAAGACATTATCAGAGTTCTATACTCACGATGTCCTGATACTGCTTTTGCTGTAAAAAGCAAAATTCAATCAATACATGACATTACCCGTCTTGATACTATTTTTAACAATGTATTGTCTGCAGAAACGATTGATGAATTCAATTTACAAATCGACGATAGTTAAAAGTGTACATAAGTGCTATGGACGCACATTAAAAAGAGAGGAGGCTTGCCTATGCCGAAAAAACCTATAAAACATTATGAGCATACCGACAAACTACCCAACAACCCAACCCAAGAACTGAGCGGCTTTGCTGAAAATGAGGAGTTTGCACCGACACTATACCCGCGCGATATTGCCCTTGACCCGCAACTGGTCTGGAAAGGCAAGGACCAACAGAACGATGATGATCTTGAGATACCAGCGGTTCCTATCTACATACAGGAGCATATCCAACCGCAAGCCATAATTGAGGTACTCCGCGCGCAACAGGAGAAAGAGGAAGACCAGATAGGAACGCTTTTTGAAGGATTCAATGATCTTGACTTTGAGCAGAAAATTGAGTTTTATCAACACGAACAGAATTGGCACAACCGCTTTATTTTAGGTGATTCGCTGGCAGTGATGAATTCCCTTGCAGAAAAAGAAGGATTTAAAAATAGTGTGCAGATGATCTATTTTGACCCGCCTTACGGTATTAAGTTTAGTAGCAACTGGCAGGTTAGCACACGGAAGCGAGATGTTAGTGATACAAAGACAGAAGACGTTTCACCGCAACCCGAACAAGTGAAAGCATTCCGTGATACATGGGAACTCGGTATACATTCCTATCTCACATATCTACGTGACCGTCTCATAGTGGCTCGCGAATTGCTTACTGAGAGTGGTAGTATTTTTGTGCAGATTAGTGATGAGAATGTCCATTTTGTTCGGTGCTTATTAGATGAGGTATTTGGTGAAAGAAACTTCGTTTCCACAATCACATGGACCCGTGGCAATATGACTTCTTCGACAGGATTGGCATCAGTATTTGATTATCTGTTGTGGTATGCCAAAGACGAAGAGAAAGTAAAGTATAATCAACTCTATATGGAACGTGATGAACGGACAGCTGAACCACTTCTAAGGCGTTACTATAATGTTGAATTACCAAACAGAACACGTAGAAGAATGTCGAGGAAAGAGTTGGATAATCCATCAATATTGCCAGAAGGGAGTCGAAGATTTGCAGATTATTCGGTATCATCACAAACAGGAGGAAGTGCTAATTATGCGTATGAATTTGAAGGTAAAACTTATGTGCCACCTGGTGATAGAGGATGGGCTGCAAGTCACGAAGGATTAGATCGTCTCGTAAAACAAGATAGGCTACTCCCTTTAGGAAAGACATTGTGTTATATACGATATGCCAGTGATTTTCCAGGGCGCGCTATTACAAATTCGTGGACTGACACTGCTGGATCTCGGTCTGGAAGAATGTATGTTGTGGAGACGAATCCTAAAGTAGTCCAACGGTGTTTACTCATGACAACTAATCCAGGGGATCTTGTCCTTGATCCAACTTGTGGTAGTGGCACAACCGCTTATATCGCGGAGCAGTGGGGCAGACGGTGGATAACGGTAGATACGTCACGCGTTGCCCTTGCTTTAGCACGTACCCGTCTTATGTCCGCCAAATATCCCTACTATCGTCTTGAAAATGCAGATAACATAAAGGATGATTTTTTATACAAATCTATACCATACCTGAGCCTTTCAGATATTGCAAATAACACTGATATTGACGATATCCATGCAGAATATGCAGAGAAGTTAGACCCGCTTCGGGTCGAAATGAACCGCTTTATCGGCGAAAACTGGGAAGAGTGGGAGGTGCCAACCGAAACCGATAAGGAATGGGACACAGAATTCCAGAATCTGCATCGTAAATGGCTTGACCTTAAACGCGAACGCCAATTAGCAATGGATGCCTCCACTGCAAAACGCGCTAAAAGTGAGACGCTTTACGATCAACCACTTCAAGACAGAAAACGGATACGTGTAACAGGTCCCTTTACGATGGAAAGTTTGTCTCCACATCTTGTTCCTGACTCTTCGGATGCAGAAAGTGATACACCAGAAAAAGTTTCTCCAGAGAATGCACAAGATTACCACAAACATATTTTAGAACATCTCAAAACAGCGGGGGTGCAAAATCGGCTTAAGGAAGACCGCATCACCTTTGATTGGTTAGAGGAACATCCCGGCGAGTGGCTTCATGCTGAAGGTGTCCGGACGGACAAAGACGAAAAAGTCCAGAACATCGCAATTAGCATCGGACCGCAGTATGATACTGTGGGACAGCAGTGGGTGCGTGAAGCTGCGAAGGAGGCTGTGCGAAAACTTGCTAAGTACGACCTGCTCATTGTTGCAGGATTCGCCTTTGAGGGCTACACCGCTGATGAAAGCACACAAATAGGAAGTTTACCGATTCTGCCTGTCAAAATTAGTCCTGAGTTGATGGTGCGTGAGCTCAAAAACACAGGTGAAGGCAATCTGTTTATGGTATTCGGAGAACCGGACGTGGAGATTGTAGAGAATGAAGATGGCACAATCTCTGTTCAACTCTTAGGTGTAGATGTGTATGATCCTGGGAAGGGATTGCTCCGTTCTGATACGCCAGAGGACATCGCGTGTTGGTTCATTGATACTGCTTACAGTGGCGAGGCGTTTTTCGTGCGGCATGCCTATTTCACGGGCAAAAACGAACCTTATAAGCAGCTGCAAAAAGCGTTAAAAGCAGAAATTAACGAGGAGGCGTGGGAGGCACTGTATCGCACAGAGAGTCTGCCGTTTGCCAAACCTGAATCTGGGAAAATTGCTGTGAAGGTTATCAATCACTATGGTGATGAGGTGATAAAGGAGTATAAGGTATAGCGGTTGGTGTTCATTGTCTGAACCAGTTTATATTGTAAGTCGGGTTGAGTTTGCGAAACCCATAAATCAAGGATGTGAATGTGTGTATTGCATTGATTCAAATCAACACCGAATACGCGTTTGGTATTTGGCTGGTGTAAACTTAAGGAATTTTCTATATCAGAAACCTTCTCCAGTCCCGGAAGGACGATATGTTTATAGAAATGTGATCGACCACCTTTCATGAGTTCCGTAGGAACGGTATATATATTGCTGATGTGCTGTAAAAAATTTCGTCACTTCAGAAAAACCCTAAGTTCCATTACCGGCGTGATTTCTGATCTGTCGCTTACGGGTAGAAGGGGGTTCAAATAGAATTTGTATAACATAAAACTGAAACCAAGCAAGTAGGTAATAACCCTATGAGAATAAATTATGAAAATCTACCTGAATGGGCACAGCCCCTTGGTAGAGACACTATAAACGACCTCCGGTTTTCTCACAACGGTGACCGTATAGTTGTGGTCCGAAACTACAGCATTTTCGTTTATGATGCACAAAACAAAACTGAAAATGTTCTGATCACAGGACACAGGACACCTATTACTGCTGTGGTTTTCAGTGCGGATGGCAACACGATCATAAGTGGATGTGAAGATGGGGAGGTCTGCATTTTAAAAGCCTCTACTGGTAGAAATATAAAATCAATACACGATTACGAAGGTGATTTCATTGCTTTCAGTCCGGATGGGAAATCGTTTGCGACTAAAGTTTGGGCTACGCCGGAATCAGAAATAGAAAAGATTCACTTGTACGACATAGATACAGGCACATTGGAAGAGACATTTATTGCAAATGATGGCATCGGCTTTTTAGGAGTAGTTTTTAGTCCGGACGGCAAAACGCTCGCTATGAGTGAATACCAAAGGAACACGTTTGATGGTCCCTGTCCAATTAGTTTATGGGATATTACCACAGGTTCATGCCTCAAAACCCTCACAGTGGTAAGCGGTGGTGCCTTTTCCATAGTTTTTAGTCCGGATGGTCATATACTTGCGGAGGGTGGTGGGTTATGGGACCGTCATATTAGTTTATGGGATATTGCTACCGGCAAATGTTCTCAAGCTTTCTGGGGAGGAGGTGGTGCTGAGTCTATCGCTTTTAGTTCAGATGGTTGCATACTTGCTACCGGGCATAGCGACGGTGCTATTCAGTTATGGGATGTTACTACCGGTAAGCACTTGAAAACCCTGACAAATCACACAACGAAAGTTAATAATCTATGTTTTTCACCAGATAGTTATACACTTGTAAGTAGTTGTGAAGATGGAATAGTCCTACTGTGGGAGTAAGAGTTCTCTCGCTTGTGAGGGACAATAGGAGAAAAGCGTTTGCAGCACCGATCCCATTGTGCATTAAAGTAAAACGGAGCTCCCGTTAATACATCAACACGGAGAGACAAAGAAAATGATTACACATATTAGAATGAAAAACTTCAAGTCGTGGAAGGATAGCGGTGAGGTGAAACTTGCGCCGATGACAGGCTTTTTCGGCACAAATAGTTCTGGGAAGAGTAGTCTGTTGCAGATGCTGCTATTGTTTAGGCAGACAGTAGAACGTAAAGATTTGAATGAGGTAATCTATTTTGGCATAGAAAGTTCGTTGGTAAATCTGGGAAGTTTCAACGAAGTGATACATGGACATGATGATGCCCAATTTCTTGTGTTAGAGTTAGGATATATACTCCAAGAACCTTTTACTTTGGAAGTCAGGGGAATTAAATCTGACGGTCAAGAAGGGCATGTGCAAGTGCCATTTGATGTTTTATCATTTAATACATCAATTGGAAAAACTACCCGCGGTCCTTACGTTGAACGTATTAGATACTTTTTAGACTCCTGTGACTTAACAAAAGTAGAATGGAAAGAACAAACTTTGTCCTATATAAATTTGCTTAAACAGAAAGTAATAATACACGATGTAATACACGACTGCTATGGTCATACATCATCAACTAATGTTTTAAAACAGCTTTCAACCTCTTTTGAAAGAGCATTTTCTAATCTCTACTATCTTGGTCCCTCACGTGTGGATACACGGAGACACTATCCTTGGAGTGGTGGACATCCTAAACACATTAAGCAGTGGGGTAATCAAACCATTGATGCCTTACTCTCTGCCCGCGTGCGAAATTTGAAAACCTCACATGAAGCAGAAGATGTTCCTATTGAGCAAAGAATTTCACATTGGCTACAAAAGATGGACTTAGCGCATTCGTTTTCACTTGATTGGATAGAAGCACAGGGCAGCAATACCTATGAAGTCCGTATCCAAAAAACCCAATCAAGTCCACCTGTTACATTAGTTGATATGGGTTACGGTTTATCTCAATTCTTACCGGTGTTAGTGCTTTGTTACTATGCGCCAGAAAGTTCAACCTTGATTTTAGAACAACCCGGTATTCATCTTCATCCGATGGTTCAATCTCAACTTGCGGATCTGCTGATAGAGGTTGTCAACGAAAGGAACCTGCAGATTCTGGTGGAAAGCCACAGTGAACACCTGTTAACTCGTTTGCAAAGACGAATCGTTGAAAAAAAGATTGCAGCAGATCAGACTGCATTCTATTTTTGTCGGAACGATGAAGGCGTTTCTGAAATTGAAAAGTTAGATGTAGACGAAACGTCTGGGGATATCAAGAACTGGCCTGAAAACTTCTTCGGTGATGTGATGGGTGATATGTTTGCGATGACAGACAAACAGGTCGAAAGCATAACAGAAAAAGGAACGGAGGGTTAATTGGACGCCGTAGTAATTGATACGAACGTTTTAGTAGTTGCAAATGGGATGTCTGCTGCGCCACAGGCATCTGACAAATGCATTACACATTGCAGGGAACGACTTGCTAAAATTCTTAGAGGTCCGGAAATGGTTTTACTTGATGACAAGAAAAGAATTATCAAAGAGTATAGAAACAATCTGAATGAAAAAGGACGTGGATTCGGAGATCGGTATTGGCAGGAATTGAATAGAAGATTTTATAATCCAAAAGGTAATCCCAAAACTGTAATCGCGGTTGAAATTACATCGTTAGCAGGAAACGGCACCGAATTTGAAGAATTTCCTAACGATGACGCAGCACTAAGCGATTTTCATAAAAAAGATAAAAAATTTGTTGCTGTTGTGCTTGCGTATCAAAGTGTTACTGAAAAACAAGCCCCTATTCTGAAAGCAGAAGATAGTGGTTGGGAGAAATTTAGAGCTGCGCTTGCAGCCCACGGTGTGCAAGTTGATTCCATCTGTGAAAAGGACATTTAACGTGCATTTCAAAAGGAAAAGAAGTATGATTACACATATTAGAATGAAAAACTTCAAATCATGGAAAGATAGCGGTGAGGTGGAACTTGCGCCGTTGACAGGCTTTTTTGGGACAAATAGTTCTGGGAAGAGTAGTCTGTTGCAGATGCTGCTATTACTTAAGCAGACAGCTGAGCAAGAGGAAACAGAAGAAGTTATCTTTTTCGGTGATGAAAATTCGCGAGTCAACCTTGGAGATTTCCGTGAGGTGATTCATGAGCACAGATTAGAAAAGTGTCTTGAATTTGAACTTGCTTGCCATCTAACCCACTCTTCGTCTAACAATAATATTCCGAGAGAACAAGCGT
Source organism: Candidatus Poribacteria bacterium (assembly GCA_965205065.1). Lineage (GTDB taxonomy): Bacteria > Poribacteria > WGA-4E > WGA-4E > WGA-3G > MSPOR6. The sequence continues at coordinate 4,237,384 of CBDBFT010000001.1, forward strand.
TAAATCGTTTTTCTTTCAATAGTGAGATTCGATCCGAAGAAGGTAAGTCAATTGTTGAAAGACTCAGTTACAGTCGCTATTATAAGGAAAGTGTGGTTATAATATATCATCAAGGTTCTGTATTTTTTCCATCTTCGCGTTCTAATCGTGATGCAGAGAGGGACCAACACAAGATAGAACTGAAAACGTGCTATGGAACAACTTCACACACGGGTGTAACCTCAGGTAGTATTGGGCGTTTGAGGAAATACTCAGCAGCTTTTGAAAAACTCTTTTCGCAAGTTCACTATCTTGGACCGGTCCGAGTCCAACCGCAACGTTACTATAATTGGAAGGGCACACATCCGAAAGAGATTGACCAATGGGGAGGTGGGGCAATCAGTGCAGTACTTTCGGCTGGTGTACGGAAGTTAAAATCTTCTAATAAAGAAGACGCAGTACTAATTGAAGATCGGATTTCCGAGTGGCTTCAAAAGATGGATCTTGCCTATTCCTTTCGGATTATTCCAACTAAGTCTTTAGACGATCAAAATTACGAAATTCGCATCCGAAAAAGCCACAACAGCGCGGAAGTCACATTAGCAGACATGGGATACGGGTTAGCTGATGTTTTACCTATGCTGATAAATTTTTATTATGTAGATAAAGGCTCAACCTTCATTTTGGAACAACCCGGTATTCATTTGCATCCGATGGTACAATCACAGCTTGCAGACTTACTGATAGAGGTTGTCAATGAAAGGAACCTACAGATACTAGTGGAAAGCCACAGTGAACACTTGCTAAATCGCTTGCAGCGGCGCATCGCTGAAGAAAGAATTAGCGTTGATAAAACTGCCCTCTATTTTTGCCGCAACGATGAAGGTGTATCTAATATTGAACACCTAAAAATGGATGAGTTCGGGAACATCCTAAACTGGCCAGAAAAGTTTTTTGGTGACGAAATGGGTGACCTGTTTGCTATGACTAAAGCGCAAAGTGAACGACGAAAAAATGCGGAGGGTTAATGGACGCTGTTATCGTAGATACGAACGTCATTGTGATCGCAAATTATACGGATGACAATGACCTTGGACATTGTCCCGAACACTGTCAAAATCGGATTGAGCAAATTCTCACTCGTCCTGAAAAAGTAGTTATTGACGATGGTTGGCGGATTCTTGGAGAGTATGAACGCAATACAAAACCAAACACCCGAAAAGGGGTTGGGGACCTGTTTGTGAAAACGTTGATGCAAAAACAGGGGGATCCGAACATCTGCAAAATAGTACATATCACATCATTGGTTGGAAACGGTACCGATTTTGAAGAGTTTCCTACTGACAACGAACTACAGGATTTTGACCCTGATGATAGGAAGTTTATTGCTGTTGCCCTGGCACATCAGCGAGACACTGGAGAAACTCCAAATATCTTGTTAGCAATAGACAGAGGCTGGCTTGAATATATGTCCGCGTTAGCAAACCACGGAATCACCGTTGACCTTATCTGTGAAGAAGAAATCCAACGTCCACGTCAAGATTAAAAGAAGGTATCCAAATGTCAAAAGTTACCATAGATAATCCTGTAATCAACAGTCCGTTTGAAGAACCGCAACGACACTTCAAATTTACACAGCGCGGAATTACTGAGGATATCGGTGAGGGTAGACGGGAAAGTGAATACTTTATCCCGATGCCGAAACCGAAAAAACAGCCACAGGCGGATCAAACGCAGCTTTTTCCTGACCCAGAACTTCGGGAGGCAAACGTTTTCATCAACAGAGTGCGTGCCCAAGTAACAGCTTGGCGAAATAGTGGTTATCCTGGCGTAACACCAACAACAAGACGTTTACTTGAGCATTGGAACAATTCCGAAAACGAACCGCGCCTCTTTTTCTGTCAACGCGAAGCAGTGGAAACTGCTATCTATCTCAATGAGTGTGAAAACAAAAACCGCAGCGATTCATTCCATAGACAACTTTTGACCGCAAACAACGAAGCGAACCCTGACCTATACCGAGTTGCATTCAAGATGGCAACAGGTACCGGTAAGACGGTAGTTATGGGAATGCTAATTGTATATCACACGTTGAACAAAAGAGCAAATCCCCGAAGCGAACGTTATGCTGATGCTTTTCTTATCGTCACACCTGGCGTAACAATACGGGATAGATTGCAGGTGCTCCATCCTGAAAACCCTGAAAACGACTATGAAAAAATGAAACTACTTCCACCCGGGGACTTTGATACGTTATGTCAGGCGAAAATTGTGATTACAAACTATCACGCTTTTCAGACTCGAAAAAAGGAAAAATTAAGCAAAGTAAGTGAACAGGTTCTCGGAAAAGAGAGTGCAAAAAACTTCATAGAAACACCTGATGAGATGGTTACAAGAGTCTGCCGCAGTCTTGGTAGAAAGAGAAACATCATTGTCCTGAATGACGAAGCACATCACTGTTTCCACCGAAAAAACGATAAGGACTCTGAGTTAACGCAAGACAACCCGCGTTTATGGATAAGTGGACTTGATGCTGTGAAAGCAAAAATCGGCATAAAAACTGTTTACGATTTATCGGCTACGCCATTCTTCCTAAGCGGTTCGGGTTATTCAACCACTACGCAGAGTGGAAAGAGACTCAAAGAAGGTGTTCTGTTTCCGTGGGTCGTGTCCGATTTTGCATTGATAGATGCAATCGAAAGTGGTATTGCAAAGGTGCCGCGCGTGCCTGTAGCAGACGATACAATGGCAAGTGATCCGATCTATCGCCGCCTTTGGGATACTATTCGTACTAAACTTACGGGTATTTCTACGAATGGGGAACCGGAGCTACCACAAGAATTGGAGACAGCACTACAAAGCCTTTATGCCAATTATGAGAAAGCATATAGTTTATGGCAGAAAGATCAACACGGATTGACACCACCTGTCATGATAGTCGTTTGCAATAATACAAAGGTATCCAAACTTGTTTACGATTGGATTGCAGGTTGGGAGAAAACTACATCTGATGGTGACAAGGTCCTCGTTAAAGGGAAATTACCGATTTTCAATAACGAAGAGGATGGCGCGTGGAGTGATAAATTAAGCACACTGTTGATTGATAGCAAACAGTTGGAATCTGGTGAGGCACTTAGTGACACTTTTAAAAAAGCTGCCCGAACACAGATTGAGCAGTTCAGACGTAAGATGAATGTGGAGAAAGTCACAGATTCCGATATACTGCGTGAAGTTATGAACACTGTTGGTAAGCGAGATAAACTTGGAGAGAATATCAAGTGTGTCGTTTCTGTATCAATGTTAAGTGAGGGATGGGATGCAAGACGAGTAACGCATATCCTTGGCGTACGTGCCTTTAGTACACAACTACTCTGTGAACAAGTCGTTGGGAGAGGTCTACGTCGCTCAACTTATGATTTTGAAAAGACTACAATTAGAGTCAATGACAATGAGATAGAATTAGAAACATTTCCGCCAGAATACGCTGAAGTATATGGCGTTCCGTTCTCATTTATCCCCGCCACTGGTAGTGGAAAAACGATCCAACCAAATCCTGTAACAGAAGTTAAGGCTATACCTGAAAGAAAAGCAAAGTGCGAAATCACATTCCCGATAATTGCTGGCTACCGTCCGTACCTCCCCTCTAATAAGTTGGACGCTAATTTTACTGAAGATTCCCACTATGAACTCTCAACAAAAGAGATTCCATCGCGTATAGAAATTGAGTCTATTACAGGTGAGATAACAGAGGTAGAATTGCCTTATCTGAGAAAGTGTCGTAAACAAGAAACTGAGTTTTTTCTCACCAAAGTCCTAACACATAATCATTTTTGTGATCCCGATGGTGATGCTAAATGGTGGCTTTTCCCAGAGTTACTCCATATCACACACAGATGGATGAAAGAATGCGTTACCTATAAAGACAACACCTATCCACAGTATTTTAATATTAATGAGATCGCACGCAAGGCAGCACACCGAATCTACAATGGGATCCTCAACGCGCAAGAACAAACCGGGGAGACAAGTCCTGAAGACATTGAGTCTGAGAAAACTATTCTCCCTATTTATGAGCAATCCTCTCGTCTGAACGGACGTACCGGTTCAACAACTGAATTCTTATATGAAACTTCCCAGTCAACCTGGGAAACAAGAGCAGACAAATGCCATATATCACACGTTATCGCGGATACAGATTCTTGGGAACAGAAGACTGCCCAGGCACTCGAACAGATGGACGAGGTAATTTCTTACGTCAAAAACCATCATACTTTAGGTTTTACCATTCCTTACATCAACCACAACGGAGAAAACCGACGTTATGTTCCTGATTTTATTGTCCGTATTCAAAGCAACTCCACTGATTACATTTTGAACCTAATTCTTGAGGTTTCAGGCATGCCAAGGGAAGATAAAAAACAGAAGGTCAACACGATCAAAAATATGTGGCTACCAGCAGTGAACGGGTGTGGTGAGTTTGGAAAATGGGAATTTCTTGAGATCACGGATCCGTGGAACATTCAGAACAGTATTCGCAAGTTTTTGAAGGAAAATGCGTCATAAATACCGCCACATAATCCTACTTTCACCGGTTCTATTCTGGTTAATCATCTTCTTCATTCTTCCACTTATCTCCATATTCATCTTTAGTTTTCTGGAGCGCGATACCTATGGTGGTATAAAATGGATCTTCACCCTTGAAAACTATCAACGTTTTTTTGATGGACTCTATCTGAAAACGGTCTGGCGTTCAGTGTCAACCGCATTCGTGTGTACAGCAATATGTCTGCTGGTAGGTTACCCATTTGCATATTACCTTGCTTGCTACAGACCAAAATGGCGAAATGTGTTGTTAATTCTTGTCGTAGTACCTTTTCTTACGAACTTTCTTATACGCACTTATGCATGGATTTTAATCTTACGGACAGAAGGTCTACTAAATAGTTTTCTCACATTTCTCATACCCGGTTTTCAACCTTTAGAACTCCTCAATACCCCAATAGCAGTTCAAATTGGCTTGATTTACGGTTATTTGCCGTTTATGATTCTTCCACTGTATGCAGCATTAGAACAGTTGGATATGTCTTTAATAGATGCAGCGAAAGATTTAGGAGCATCACCACGTCATGCTTTCTGGCATATCACGTTACCGCTCAGTCTCCCCGGTATCCTTGCAGGTTCAATGTTAGTGTTTATTCCAACGGTCGGAGCATTTCTAACACCTGACTTACTTGGCGGAGGCATGGTCAATTACATAGGGAATGTGATTGAGAGACAGTTCAAATCTTCACGTGATTTTCCATTCGGTTCTGCACTCTCCTTCATGTTGATGGTTATAGTCATTGCAGGCACAGTTCTTTACTTTCGAGCATTACGTGATAGCGATCCAGCGGAGAATCAATAAGAGCAATAAGGACAGTAGGTCATTAAAGGAAACGCAAATTTCAGATGAAACGTCTCTTGCAATTCAACATCGCCATCGTGTTTCTTTTTCTTTATATTCCGATCTTGGTTGTTGTCGTCTTTTCGTTCAATAGTGGCGATCAGATTACGGTTTGGGAAGGTTTCTCCCTTGAGTGGTATGGGAAAATGTTCAAGAACGCTGAGGTATGGCGTGCCTGTAAATATAGTCTCATCATCGCAGGAATAGCAACGCTTATCTCAACGATCATTGGAACAGCAGCAGCACTGGCACTCGAAAAACATAGATTCAAACTGCGTTCAGCGGTAACCCGTTTACTGTACCTCCCGCTTATAATTCCAGATATTGTGTTAGCAATTGCGCTGCTGATGTTTTATAGGAGTGTAAATATTCCACTGGGATTAACTTCAGTTATCTTAGCGCATGTCGTTTTCAATGTTGCTTATGTTACCATAGTGGTTCGGGCACGATTACAGGGATATGATTACACAGTAGAGGAAGCAGCACTTGATCTGGGGGCAAACGAATGGCAGACGTTCTTGCGAATTACGTTACCGCTCATCGCGCCAGGTATTATTGGTGGCGCATTACTGGCATTTACCTTGTCAATAGACGACTTTGTTATCACTTTCTTCACTACAGGTGTTGGAAAAACCACACTTTCCGTATATATCTATTCGAGTCTTAAGTTTGGACTCACACCTGAGCTCAATGCAATTTCGTCAATGTTGTTAGTCAATTCTATTGTGTTCATTTTACTTTTTGTAGGGTTTCGTGGGAAAACCAGACAGGGATAATTGTGTACATCATGATTCTGACAAAAAGGGTGCGTAAAGTTATAGTCCCTATAAGTGTCAAATTTGGGATTTCATAAGCTCTTAATAGTAGTAGGCACTCTCCGAGTGCCGTCTCTTCTGAAAATAGGTGGCAAAATATTTACACACCCAAACGATTGACAATGCGTTAGAATCATGCTATAATCGTTTCAGGATAACAGTGAAGATAATACAAAACAATTCTTATTCTATTTTCCTTCATTGCCGGCTGTTAGAAATGAAACGGTGAACGGCACAAACTAATTAAATCTATGAAAATTCAAAAACTACAATTTTATGTTCAAATCCTCTTTTTGTTGAGTGCATTGTGCTTTGTATCAGCATGTGAAACTGAAAACTTGCTGAACCTTGATGCAGAAACTCTGGAGATTGCACTAAAGGCTGATACGCAAATGCTCAATATCGGGGATACCACAACCATCACGGCAACAGTAGACTATTCTGGGGATGCATCAAACTTAGATTATATTTGGAACGTAAGCGATGGTAGAATTGTAGGTAAAGGAAATAGTATCGTTTATGTTGCTCCTGAATCTGCTGGCACTAACACTATTACACTTGAAGTTACGGATGGGAATGTATCCGATAGACAAGAAATACGAATTGAAGTCGATATTGGGCACGCTATTATTGCAAATCCGAATCGTTATTGGCAAGGACCTAACTTCACACAGACCTTATCATTTAGTTTGAAAGTTGATGAAATCTTTCGGGAGAATATAAAACTTCGATATGAAATACTACAGGATACGGCACGCGCTGGCGCATTCTTGAGTATTACGATCAACGGTATATCAGTTGGTCAGGACAGAACGATAGGTGCAGTCACACCTGATGAACTACAGATGATTGGGGATGAAATTGATGTCTCCTCAGTTATCACTGTACCCGGAAATTATGAACTAACACTGACGTTAGATATCGTGAATGTTATGGAAGATGCATGGTTGTTAAGGAATCTAACTATAATCGGTGTTGAAGGCACGTTGACTGAGATACAGTAAGAGAGTGGAGACCGTTTGTGTATAAAATTAATCAAACACATCTGATAGTTGATCTATTGGACATTCTACATAACGCGCAATCATTGAAAGTATTTACAGATGGAAAACTTATTGCTGTCGTGAAAGCGGATGCTTATGGGCACGGTGTTATTCCTGTTGCCGAGACTCTAACATCAGTTGTTGATATGTTTGCTGTCGCAACTGTAGAAGAGGCAATTGAACTACGTCAAGCAGACATAAGTAAACCTATCCTAATTCTTTACTCACCATTGCCCGAATATACCGAGCAAATTCTAAAACATAACTTGACACCTGCTATTGATAATTGGGATTTAGCACTTGAGCTGAATGCTGCTTTAGATAAAAATGACAGATCAGACAATATTATACCAATTAGAAAAGTTAGAGTTCACGTTGATGTTAACACAGGCATGAATCGTAGCGGCGTTTGTTACACAGAGGCTCGTGAGTTCATTCAACGTTTACGAACATTGCCGAATATTGAAGTAGAAGGGATTTTCACACATTTTGCAAATGCTGAGGCAGAAGATAAAAGTTTCGCACACGATCAACTCAGTAGGTTTAACCCACTGTTATCGCAAAACCCAAGAATTCCTATTGTACATGCAGCAAACAGTGCTGCAACTCTTGAAATACCAAAATCTCGTTTTAATGCTTTGCGTCCAGGATTAAGTCTGTACGGTATCTATCCCGGTAAGAAAAGAGAATTACCCCTGTGTCCTGCCTTAACTTGGGTGACACATGTGCATTGGTTTGATGAAATTCAAGCTGGAGAAGGCGTAGGTTATGGATTAGAATACACCGCAAAACGTCGAACCCGTATAGCGGGATTGCGTGTCGGGTTTGGTGATGGGTATCCGCGAGCACTATCCGGAATTGGTGAAGTATTGATAAATGGAAAACGACGTCCAATTCTCGGACGTATCAGTATGGATAGTATGGTTGTTAAGGTACAGAAATCTGATTATGTAAAGGTCGGCACTGAGGTCGTACTCTTAGGAAAACAGGGTGAAGATGAAATCAGAATCGAGGAATTAGCAAAAAAAGCGGATACTATTCCCTACGAGATACTAACTCGTATTGGTAAACGCGTCCAACGTATCTATAAACCATAATGTGAACATTACACAATGCTTATTGAACTTAACAACGTATCCGTAACCTTCGGCACAACCATCGCACTTGATGATCTGTCATTAGAAATCTCATCAGGTGGAGCGATCGGTTTACTGGGTCCTAACGGCGCAGGAAAAAGCACCTTGATTAAGATGCTACTCGGTTTTGTAAAGCCAACCCGTGGAACAGCAAAAGTTTTCAATATGGAGGCGGAAACAGAACAGGTCAATATTCGGCAACGAGTAGGATATATGCCGGAAGATGATTGTTTAATCCCGTCGATGAACGCTGTTCAATTGGTCGCTTATGCTGGACAGCTCTGTGGTATGCCATTTCGCGATGCCATGCAACGCACACACGAAGTCTTATACTACGTTGGTGTTGATGAAGAACGTTATCGTCCCATAAGTGGATACTCTGCCGGGATGCGACAACGGGTAAAGTTAGCACAGGCATTGGTGCATGATCCAAAATTACTGCTACTTGACGAACCAACGAATGGTATGGACACAACTGGCAGAGAAGAGATGTTGATGCTCGTTAAAGATATATCTGAAGACAAAGGCATAGATGTCCTATTGTCTTCACATCTATTACCTGACGTTGAGTCTACATGCCAAACGGTATTAGGTCTCTCAAACGGGAGCCTTGCTGTACACGGTAAGATTGATGAACTCAGAGAGAAAGATGTTAGAGCATTCGACCTGAAAATTATAGGAGACCGAAATGACTATGTAGCAGCATTACAACAGCATCAGTATAAAACAGAATTACGACCAGATGGACATGTGCTGGTAACGACAGAAACGCAGAACAGTACAGATGCAGATTTATTCTTTAAGATCGCACATGAAACGGGTGTCCAACTACGACAATTGGTTGAAGTCCAACACTCCTTAGAGGACATCTTTGCTGAAGTTATGTATGAATAGAAATATAGCTTAGTTTTGTCAGTTCAGTTCATTCTGCAAAATGGTATATAACACCTTTCAAAACTTGAGAGAAACAGTATATGGAACTATATGACAACCTAATTGATGTAGGTGTCGCACAAATTGACATCACCCCCGATTACCCTATACGACTAAATGGCTACGGAAGTCGTCGTACAGTATCTGAGGGAATCATCCAACGGATATATGCAAAGGCACTTGTTATCGGTAACGATGACGAGGGACCTGTTGTCTTGGTAACCGTGGAAAACTGCGGATTACCCGATGAATTCGTTGAAGAAGTCTCTGAACGCATTACACAGAAAGCAGATATACCTCGTGAAAACTTCGTTGCTTGCTTTACGCATACACATAGCGCACCGTGCTTGACAAACGCAGCATCCTTTATCTTCAGTGCTGATATTTCCCCTGATGAACAACACGTCATTGATCAGTACACGCAACATCTATCAAATTGGATGGAAGCAGTGACGATGGAAGCACTAACGAGACGAAAACCTTGTCGATTATCGTGGAACATTGGAGAACTCGGTTTCGCGAAAAATAGACGCACAGAAGGTGGTCCTGTTGATCATGCATTACCCGTTATGAAAATAACTGATGCGGATGGTGAATTGTATGCGGTCTGGGTAAGTTACGCATGCCATACCACAACTTTAGCAGGCGCAGATAACCATATCAGCGGAGACTGGGCTGGATTCGCACAGGAAGCAATTCAGAACACGCACCCCGGTGCAACTGCTCTAATTACGATTGGATGCGGTGCCGATGCAAACCCTGAATCTCGGATGCGACCAATGCCAGAAGGGAAACAGGAGGTATTTGAGACACGACTCGCTTATGCAAAAGAACACGGACAAGCATTGGCACAAGAAGTTTCACATCAACTCGAACGAGACGCAACAGATATTACCAAGCTACCGAAAGGTGTATTTCAAAGGGTGGATTTACCTTTTGATAAACTTCCAACCCGAGCGGAATGGGAGGAACGCGCTGCAAAAGGTGGTGCTATCGGATACCATGCAAAAAAACACCTGGAAATGCTGCAGAATAGTGAGGACATCAAAACTGACATATCTTATCCAATACAATCCTGGACATTCGGTGATGCGTTGGCGATTGTTTTCCTTGCAAGTGAGGTAGTGGTAGATTTTTCACACCGCTTGAAACGGGAGTTTGATGCTACACGGTTATGGGTCGGTGCTTATGCAAATGCATTTCCCGGTTATATTCCATCAGAACGCGTATTAGCAGAAGGGGGATATGAAGGTAGTGACGCGATGATTTACTTCGGACAACCGACACGTTTTGCACCGGGAGTTGAAGATTTAGTTATTGACACTGTACATCAAATCTTGCCAGCAGAATTCCTTGCAAAACCCAATTAGATAACGTGAGAAGAGACTAAATATGGAAATAAAACCAGATCGAATAAAGCAGAAATTAGTTAGCGACTTTACATAAGCAAAAAACATAATGAAAATCTATACAAAGTTCGGCGACTCTGGAGAAACAGCATTATACGGCGGAACGAGAATTTCAAAAGATGCATTGCAAATAGAAGCAATCGGAACTGTGGACGAACTCAATGCTTATATTGGGTATGCACAAACACACATTCATGATGCTGACCTGTCTGAACTGATGGAACGTATTCAAAACCATCTTTTCGCAGTAGGTGCAGATTTAGCAACACCTGAATCCCATACAAAGTCTACTGAAAATCGCATCTCAGATGAATTCACTTCAGATATGGAAAAAGCAATTGATAGATTTTCCGATGAACTACCACCCCTAACCAATTTTATCCTACCAGGAGGTGGTACAGCAGGTGCTCTCTTACATGTCGCTCGCGCCGTATGCCGCAGAGGGGAACGGTGTGTCGTACGTCTATCGCGTGAAAGCAATATAAATCCTGAATTAATGCGTTGCCTAAACCGATTGTCGGACCTACTTTTTGTATTAGCGCGAGTCGTGAATCACCGTTATCAGATGCCAGAAACGATATGGAAGGTCTAAGGAGCAACTTCAATGTCCGACAAGATTGATGAAGTCATTGAGAAACACTACTGGCGTGCAGTTGTCTTCCTAATTGTGGTTATTCTCATAGGCACAGCATTCTGGGGGATACGACGTTTTCATCCTGCCCTTTTCCTCGGGACACCTGACCTGATCGCTGTCCCTGATGATGACACATCAACTAAAAGAAAACAATCACCGACAGTAAAACAACCTGCACTTCTTAACATCAACACTGCATCAGCAGAAGCACTCCAAAGTCTGCCAAGTATAGGTGAAAAAATGGCACTGAGGATAGTTGAACATCGTGAGAAACACGGACAATTCTCTTCAGTTGAGATGTTGACTGAGGTGAAAGGGATTGGGGATAAGACTCTTGAGAAGTTGAAACCGTTCATCACTGTGACGGATTAAGCCTTCAAACCTTGCCATTCTCCGTAAAAATGTGTTGTACTGGAACATCCCAAGGTTGCGGGAATGTGTCTTCAACGATCTGCGTCTGAAATGCTATGCCGATTGTCCTTGCGTATGGACAGGTAGGTAAAAAACGGTCGTAGAATCCTTTACCATATCCGAGACGATAACCCTTCGCATCGAATGCTATTCCCGGAACGATGATAAGCTCAATCTGATCATGTGGAATAATAGGACATGCGCTATTCGGTTGCAACATGCCATATTTATGCCTTTCTAAATCTGTCTCCAAATTCTGCAAAAGTCTTGGTATCAGTTGTGTGCTTTCTGTATCAACTTCAGGTGCAATGATCCGTTTTCCTTGCTTGATAAAAAAGTCTATGAGTTCTTCCGTTCTCACCTCACTGGTCATACTCAGATAGACCATAACTGCATGAAAAGAATTATCATCCAGTTTATACCTGTTTTGGATCCATTCAACAACATGAGATGTTATCATCCTACTGCTCTCCTCGCGCACAGATTGAGATAAATTCTCACGTAGTTTTAAAGTTTCTGAACGTATAGATTCCCGTTTTTCTGTATAGTCAATAATAGCGTTCTTCATCATTAGGAAATTATAGTTTTTGATTCTGCTTAGGTGGACTTCTCATTCCTTATAAGATTACCAAATCTGCTATTATTTATCAACATATTAACGTGATTCATAGCGGTAGGTAAGATTTCCTAATCAATGCAGCATACCACACGCGTATTCTGCATAAGTAACCCGACTCCAGCGGGTGTGTAAGTATTTTGTCACCTTTTTTCATAAGAGACGGCACTCGGAGAGTGCCTACTACTATTAGGCGCCTATTTGCTGACATCTTTCTGCTATTCATAAGAGACGGCACTCGGAGAGTGCCTACTACTATTAAGAGCATAAGAAATCCCAAAATTGACACTTATAGTGACAATACCTTTACACACCCACTCCATAGGGATATTTAGTTTTAGAAAACACTAGTTATCAAGTTAACTGCGAGTTTAGGTTTTGAGGCTAAATATTTTATCTCATCTGCTATACTTGTGACGCCAGCAAATCGTAACACTGCTAATGCGGTATTACGCAATGCAGCCATGACTTGCGGAATAGCACCGCAACGTACAGAGGAGGTATCTTCTCCAAGTATAGTATCTCGCATCCAATGCGATTTGTTCTCTATTGACCAATGCCCACGGCGTATCTCAAGTAGGCGTTCAGCAGATGCTTCTTCGGGTTTCAGACTTGTAATACCGTAGTGAACTTTGATTGTTTCTTTTCCTGTTTTTAGGTTTTTGCGAGTAGAACGATATTGGATGACCTGTTTTATACCTGGCCAGTCCAGATATTCGTTGAGACTTGTGCTTGTTCTCAAACACCTTGTCTCAAGTCTACCATGTGATTTTTCAATTGTCTCGTGAGTGTAAATAGGGTCTCCCAATAGAGGATGTGTTGCGTCCTCAGAAAGCGTATCAGGAACGTCTTGAAAGAGTCTTTTGATATCACTGCCAAGATTGCGTTGGTTCTTTTTGACAGGCAGTACATAGTCTGCATTCGCATCTATGATGGTTTGGCAGAAAGATTTCTGTGTCAAAAGTGCGTCTGTTGTGATGACTTTACCACTCACATCAAAGTCATTGAGGATCTCTGTTGAAACCGGTATTTCGTTGGTTTTGTCCCTGACCCCTCGTTGTGCCAGTGTGACACCTAACTCATGAGATACAACGGAGAGTAGATGGTTTATTATCGCACCACTTTTCTTACTAGCACACATTGTTTTACCGTCTATAGCCACTGCGTCAAGGCATCCTTCTAAATCAGGTCTACTTTTACAAACGTCTTCTACCCAGTCCGTAAAAGTCTTTTCAACAGCATCCACATCTAAATCTTTTAGCACATTGTGTATCGTTGCGGGACAAGGGGAAGTCTTATGTGTAAAACCGAGTGAACGGACGAGTTCTGGTTGAGAGCGTGCCCACTTTGCAATGGAAGTATATCCTTTATGACCGGAGATTAAACCAATAATGAGAAGTCCGAGGATTGCGTTCAATGGGTGCCGTTTTCCTTTATCGTTGCGCGGGTCTTGGATATCTGCTAATCTATCTAACAAGTGTCGAGAATTTTTCTTTGACATTTTTCACCTCAAATGTAAAATGTTTTTTAAGGTGAAGTATAGCAGATAAAGCGTGAAAAATCACGCTTTATCTGCATATCCAAAAATATTAACGTTTGTAATAAAAAATAACTAAAATGTCTAAAACTAAAAAACCCTATATGTCTATAGAAATAGGTTGTGAGACTTCTTGCACTCCAGCGGAGTGCTATGTCTATAGAAATAGGTTGTGAGACTTCTTGCACTCCAGCGGAGTGCTATGTCAATAGAATCAGATAGAAGCCGCAACAAAGAAGATATCCCTTGTGGATAGTACCTGAGATACACAAACTCAACAATCCGCGCCCATCTATGTCATCTATGTTAACTGGAGCGTCATCCGTGATAATCCGAGATTCAGACAGTCCGATTCTGACAGTTAAGGGGCAAAATCTTTACGCGTCCGTTTATGTACATAGCACTCCGCTGGAGTGCAACCTGTTGACAATCCTTTTTCTATAGACATATTGCTCCGCTGGAGCAAGGGGTCAGCGATCCTTTTTCTTAAGTGACATTCTTAAGTGATAAAAACTTTACACACCCTACCAAAAGAATAATTTTGACAATTGACATAGTTTATAGTATAATAGTATTGTCATTTTCAGGTTATTTCTGATGGATAGTAGGATTATCTTTGAAGGTTATGAAATTATGGTATTAAAAACAAAAACCCCATTTCCAAAATCAGACAAACAGATAAAATGGTATCTTGTGGATGCTGATGGAAAGGTACTTGGAAGATTAGCATCTCAAATAGCCCAAGTATTAAGAGGGAAACACGATCCGATGTTTACACCCCACGCGGATTTGGGTTATCGTGTCGCAGTGATTAACGCAGAAAAGGTCGTTGTCACAGGGAATAAGGCTCAACAGAAGACCTATTTCCGACATAGTGGTTATCCTGGTGGTGATAGGTATCGTACTTACACTGAACAGATGGAACGAAGTCCAGAGTTTATTATTACAGCTGCGGTTAAAGGGATGGTGCCGAAGAACAGCCTGGGAGCAAAACTCATGAAGGGTTTAAGAGTATACACAGGTCCGAACCATCCACATCAAGCACAAGAACCGGAAGTCTTAACATTTTAACTGTTGAGGAAGTTTATGGCAATTGAACAATATTGGGGAACAGGTCGCAGAAAGACATCTGTTGCCCGTGTCCGGATTATCCCTGGTAGTGATGCTGGGATTATCGTTAACAAGAAACCGATTGATGCGTATTTTGATCGTGCTGACCATATACGGGCGGCTCGGCGTCCGATAGAGCATGTTGAACGGGTCGGAGAATTTGCTGTTCATGTAAATGTGCGCGGAGGCGGAAATACTGGTCAGGCAGGTGCTATTTCACACGGTCTTGCACGAGCCCTCGTTAAAGCTGATGAATCATTAAAACCTACCCTTAAAAAAGGCGGATTCTTGACGCGCGACGCACGGATGGTAGAACGTAAGAAATATGGACAGAAGGGTGCTCGAGCCAGATTCCAATTCTCCAAACGTTAGTCTTTGTAGACAAGCACACGCCGAAACCCACTTTCCTTAATATATTGACCTTTTTGTTAGGTTTAGTATGTCAAACATCGTTATCTTAGGTGCCCAATGGGGTGATGAAAGTAAAGGAAAACTAACTGACGTGTTCGCTGAACATGCAGATGTTGTCGCGCGCTATCAAGGCGGTGACAATGCTGGTCACACTATCGTGCTTGGTGACCAGACGTTTATACTTCATTTGATACCATCAGGTATTCTCAGAGAAGACACAGTAAATGTGATTGGCAACGGAGTCGTCATCAATTTAGAAACCCTCTTACGTGAAATAGATGGTTTGAAGGATCAGGGAGTTGATGTTAGTAGTGAGAATCTGAAGATAAGTGATCGTGCACATCTCATTATGCCATATCATAAACTTGTTGAACAGTGGGAGCAGATGGGAAGTTCAACCAAAATCGGCACAACCTCGCGTGGAATCGGACCTACATATTCCGATAAGATGAATCGACATGCAGGTATTCGCGTTGGCGATCTATTAGAGTTCGACACTTTTCAGAAAAAAATTGATTACAATCTTGAAACCAAAACGGATGCACTTCAAACGGGTGGTATCACACGTAATGACTTAATCGACACATACTATCAGTATGCTGAGCAGATTTCGCCTTATGTAACAGATACTGTAGCATTCATGCACCATGCACTTGCAACTGAAAAAAGGATTTTGTTTGAAGGTGCACAAGGAACGATGCTTGATATTGACTTTGGAACATATCCGTATGTAACTTCGTCAAACTGTACAGCAGGGGCAGTCTGCACGGGTCTCGGCATAGGTCCTAAAGGAATTGGTCAAGTATTAGGTGTTTCAAAAGCTTATGTCACGCGCGTGGGTGGAGGTCCATTTCCAACTGAAATGCCTCCAGATTTAGATGAGGAAATCCGAAATATCGGCAAGGAATACGGTGCGACAACACAGAGACCCAGAAGATGTGGATGGCTGGATCTTGTGGCACTCAGATATGCTTCACAAATCAACGGATTAACCGCAATTGCTCTAACAAAGCTTGATGTTTTTGATACACTTACCGATATACAGGTATGTACCGCTTACCGATATAAAGGGAAAACCGTGACCACGTTCCCAAGCAGTTTAAGCGTATTAGAGGAATGTGAACCCGTATACGAAACATTACCTGGATGGCAAGAACCGTTGACTGAAGCACGTTCTGCTCAAGATATTCCGAAGACGACTCAAGATTACATTAAATATGTATCAGATTACCTTAATGTTCCAATTCCGATCATCTCTGTCGGTCCAGATAGGGAACAGATTGTAACATTAGGTAGGTCACTTTGGTAGATGCACAAAGGTAAATGCAGCAGACAACATCTGGTCATAGAAATTAAATCCAATTTTCTGCATTTTAATTTGACATTCTCCTTAAAGGACTATATAATAATATATTGTGAATTTGAGCCGTTAGCTCAGCTGGTAGAGCATCTGACTTTTAATCAGGTGGTCACAGGTTCGACTCCTGTACGGCTCATACATCTATAAGCCCCCGTCGTCTAGCCTGGCCAAGGACACCGCCCTTTCACGGCGGCGACACGAGTTCAAATCTCGTCGGGGGTATTGACTCACCGAAAGAACCAACCTATCTCATATAGGTTGGTTTCTTTTTTTGTACTTATGATTGACTTTAGTTTGTATCAAATCTTATCATATCACGTTTTTATTATCGGTAAGTCGTATAAAATAGGATTTAATAAACAGAAGTTTTTGACAATGGAATCACTTGAAAACCTTACACAGCTCATTAGGGATACCTCTCAACCCATTGCGACACGTAGAGCTGCAGTTGTAGACATTGCAGACATTGGAACAGAAGCGGCATATAACTGTCTAATAGATGCGCTCTCTGATCCTGCACCAGGGGTCAGAAGAGAGGTAGCAAATGCTCTTCAACACGCTAACTACACTAAAGCGACACCTGCGCTTGAAGATGCTTTGAGAAAAGAGGACAGCGATCTGACTCGTTGGAGTCTCATTGATGCCCTGGGTAACATTGGGACGTTAGCTGCACTGCCGACTTTGGAGACGTTGTTAGAATCGGAATTATCCCCACTGACCCGTAGAGAAATTCAGAAAAGTATAGACCTGATAAACAGACGTCATCCTGATGACTATACAGTTGATACGGACCAAGAAACTAACCGAACTGATGTAGTATCTGAGACTGAAACAGATTCTGATCAATCTGCTATCCTGCGTTCTGACGAGATAGAAGTTACTGATAATTCAGATGACATCAATCGCCATCAAACTACGTCAGATTCTGATACAGCTCATGAGGGTCTACCTGAACCGTCTGATAGTATTGAGGAAGATAGTGCTGCGATTAATGATGTGATCCCAGTCGCAGCATTAGACGATAAAGAGGAAATTACGCAAGAGACAGGTTCAGAATCTATTTCGGAAAAGGTAGAATCCACATCTTCTGATTCAGAAGAATATATTGATGAAGATAGTACTGAACCCACTATAGAACGGACTGGTAGAATCACAACCACACCTGTTCTTCCCGTGCTTGTTCCAAACACATCTCTCGTTGTCTACAATCAGGAAGATAGTAGTCTTAAACCGAGTTTCTATGCACTGGTACTGAGACCAAGCATGTATCTGTCAAAACGTTGGTTATCACGCAGTCGGTTATATCTCGTTCTGCTAAGTCTACTTATAGGTGCGACTGTGGCACTTGTGTATTCCCAGGTTCAAAGACTGCCTCGTCCTCCTTATGCTCCTAATCTTGAATTGACATATCTCAATAATCCAGAAGACTATCTTGCCACGGGAAGTCTATATCTTCAACAGGGAAATTACCGTAAGGCGATAGAAGAACTCAGTTTTGTAGTAGGTGTAGAGGACATTGATTTGAAGCTATATAAATGCTTAGGAGATGCGTATTTTCAGGAGAAACAGTATGCTCATGCAATTGAGTCATATCAGTATTACTTAGCAGCACGAGAGGTACAACCGTATCAACTCTTTGTTGCTGAGGCATCTTTTTCATTGGGTAGTATTGGAGAAGATGAGCAAAAATCCGCTGACTACAAGACATTCAACGCTCTCGGCATATCTTATAGACGTTTAGGACAATTTGATAAGGCGCATGATGCTTATGTGAGAGCGATAGGTATAGCACCAAAAGAATCTCAGGCATACAGCAATCTTGCAGAACTCTATTCTGATGGATACCAACAGAAACCCAAACTGTCATTGGGTTTGGCTTATGCATCGGTCATACAAAATCCTTATGTCGCTTCATCCCACGATATAATAGGATGGACTCTTGGGAAAACGGGTAGATTTGACAAGGCAACTGATTCATTAGAACAAGCATATCGTCTGCAGAGTGACTATATACCCACACTCTACCACATAACTGAATTAGCAGAAAAGCGTTTGCACCCAGAAAAGACACTTGATTATGTTGAGACAGATTTTAGTAAAAAAGTAAGACGAAAGAACATAACTCGCGCTGAAATCTTAGATGTTCTTGCATTTCTCTATGAGAAAGCCTCACAAAAACACACACGGTTTAGACCTTCACTATATCAGAAACGGGGACTTAAGTGGAGATAAGTTGTCATATCTACCGAATGCAGAATCATAAGAGACGGCACTCGGAGAGTGCCTACTACTATTAAGATGAGACGGCACTCGGAGTGTGCCTACTACTATTAAGATGAGACGGCACACGGAGAGTGCCTACTACTATTAAGATGAAGAGACGGCACTCGGAGAGTGCCTACTACTATTAAGATGAAGAGACGGCACTCGGAGAGTGCCTACTACTATTAAGAGCTCCAAAATTAACAAGAGATATACCGAAAATTAAATAAAATTGTGAAATTTATTTGACAACTGCAGAAAGCTTGTGTTATAATATCTATAGATGGCATAAGTTTGACCAAAAAACTGAGTTTAAGTTTGCTTTTCTATTCTTGGGGTTTAACATTAACAATAAAGAGTCGTCAGATGGAATTTTCAAAATTGAATGAACGCACCAGATACCTATCTTATGATCAAGGTTTTTGTGCGCGTAATATTCCTGAAGACCTTTTTAACTATACGTTAACGCCCCCCCCCCCCCGAATTCACATTCGTTAAAATTTCACTTAATAAATTCCTATTTGCAGGATTTAGAAACCTGCAGTATTTTTGTGCTCGCGCGCTTTGTCTCGGCAAGGTGTCTCTTCGCGAGCTTTTGTTGTTGCATCGGGGATGTCCCGATGCTTGTCGCTGCTTGCCCAAGGTGCGACAGCAAAACTGTCAAGAAAATAGTAGATTATTAACCTATTTCATGATATAATTGGAGGCACAAGATGAAACGAGGCTACAAGTTTAAACACCGTAAATACATCCGATATTTTATTATTGGTATTATCCTTGCAGCATTGGCGTTTGGAAGTCTGGGTATAAGATTTGGGCGTCCCGTCACTCCGGAACCTGTGCAGTGTGAACCATCAAACATTTATCCAGACTGCAATTCTGGCTGGATGCCAAAAGATTATATACGGGAGACCTGGAAAGGTGGACCGCCTTGCCCATTGGACGCAGGGGTAGAGGCATCCGATTGTGAACGATCAAACATCTATCCAAAATACAATCCTGACAGGATTCCCAAAGATTATATACGGGAGACCTGGAAAGGTGGACCGCCTTGTCCGCTGGACGCAGCAAATAGCAAGTATAACGACACGATAAGGAGTAAAACTGATGAGGAATAAATTATACTGGGGATTCGGTATCTTCATTGTCTTATTGATAGGTGCTTTTTCCTTTGTGCTTGTCAATGAGCAATCAAAAATACGGCAGCTTGAAACTGATTTGGCAGAAGTACAGAAAAAGTTAGAAGCACATAACAAAGCAGCAAATACACCTAAAGTGGTAGATATTTCTGATGTGGAACCACCTCCCGCTGAACCAGGATTCAAATGGGTTCGGCATGGCGATCATTGGGATAAAATACCTATTCAGGATTCGAATAATAATCAAGAAGTGTCTGTTGAATATAAAGCGTATAAAGGTCCCTTAACGTATCATGAGGAACTGCTTAAGACAAATCCAGCGGAGGCCCTTCGTAAGCTCAGTATAGAGATGAACCACTGGAGTGCGGAACATATACCGGACATTCCACCGGATGATAAACTAGCCACTGAATACGCGAAGATTGAGTATTTGAAGGCATACATTCGCGCGACTGGTGAAGTACCTTCAGGAGTTGATCCGAAGGAGTTAGATAAAAAATTTGAAGAACTTCATAGGGAACACCGTCGCTTGTGGTATAACACTGATGGAATAATTAACTGGCAGGATCCTAATAATCCAACAAGTAGATTTGTGAAGATAGGATGGATTGGATTGGAACCGCCTTTAAGATGGGATGAAGATGGAGACCCTTTGTGGTGGTAAAAGGAAGTATTTATTATGTTGAAAACATTATTTCGGATTACATTAGTTGTAGTTGTCTTGACCTTTTTCGCGTTCTATCTGTTGTATGCAAGTGACTCAAGTAGTTCAGATCACGGACCTCATGACAAATTGAATCACGCCTTAAGATTAGAGACTAACGCAGAGAGAAAAGCTCAAAAGGAGTTTGACAAACTTCAAACGATAAATCGTATTGTAGGTGATTTAGCATTGGCATATTCAGCGAAATCGGAAGCGATTGCGAAAGGTAAGTCGGTTACGATTGCTGCGGCTATAGGTGCTATTGGTTCAATTGCACTTACTGGGGGTGCCACACTTCCGACAGTGGCAGGTTTAATTGGAGCTGCGTCATCATTAAATTTGTCTTGGACTGGTTCTGATAATCTTTTACATCGTTATGACGAGGCACTGAAGATGAAAATTGATCAGATTACGACGTTGAAGACTGTGATTAAGGAATATAACGATGTTTATTGGAACAAGTATTACAAGGAGCGTTCTAACCATTTGAACTCGGTTACAACGCATAACGCTATGCATCACAGTCCTGTTCTTACACAATGGACGCGGACTCCCGACTATAGTCTACCTTCATTTCTGTGTGGTGGTAGCTGTGGTAATACCTACAACTCGCCTCTTGGCGAACATGGTGAAGTGTGTGGGGCGAAAAAACGGGACGATAGCTCAGTGCCACCGGGATGTTTTGATGTTTGGTATACGTGTGTAGAAAAAGATGTGAAAAAACATTCACCGATTCAATGCACGTTGCCTTATAAGATTTATAGGTTGGTAAATGGTAAGAAAGAGTTAATAGGGACGGGTATCTGCCCCGACAAGTTTCGTAGATGTGTGACATTTGATTTGGGCTATCATGAGGCAGTATATTACATGTATATCGATCAAAATGGTTATTACCAATACTATATGCCTTATGGCAAGAAGAAGATAAGGTATGGTCAGCATAAAGAGCATCAGCACAAACCGAAGAAGAAAACGGAAGGTAGTGAAACTGCACAAACCCCTTCTACGCCTGAAACTGCCGTTCAAAATAATGCGGCACCGGGGGACGGCCAAACAATAGTATGTGATATACAAGGCTGCACATTGACCGCTGCTTATGATCCATCTGATACCTCAGCAGCTGCGTTGCATGCTTATTGTGATAGTTGCTATCTATATAAATGTAATGGTAGTGATCACAGTGCTGCGAGTTGCAGCATCTCGGGTCACCAGGTGTGCGATAATAACAGTCATGTGGCTGCAGATTGTGGTCATTCGAGCCACTATGTTTGTGATAGTTTGACGCATGTGGAGGAGCAGTGTACAAATGTTTCCAATGGTGTTCGGTGTACGTATCAATTTTGGCGTTGTTTGCATCCGAGTGTTCCGTCTTATGGACCTTCGCATACGTGTGATTATTCAGTGTCGTGTGGTCGTTCTGGGTGTACACAGACGGTGACTTCGTCAACGCAACATAGTGCTACGTGTGCAAACGGACATTCATATTGGACATGTAATCCTTCTGAAGTCTACCATCATATTACTCGAACGTGTAAATATAGTGCTTGTGGTAAGTCGTGGGAGAGGTGTTCAACAGTAGGGGGGACACCTGTTTGCGATCTTCCATGGCGAAAAAGTAAGGGTTGGTCGTGTTGGTGGTAGAAATAACACGTTGGTGGTAGAAATAACACATTGAACCACTCACATTTTACAGGCAGATATCCACTTTGGATATCTGTCTTTTTATTTTATACAGGTTCTCTATGAGAGTTAATCTCAAAATGAATGTGCTACAGCAGTGTCAAGATGGATGGTATAGGGAGAAGGGTAATGGAGGATGAATGTGATATAGAAAGAAGCACAATCAAGGATGAATGTGCTACAGCAACATCAAAATGGATGGGGTCCGGAGATGGGTAATGGAGGATAAATAAGGTTGGAGAAAGAAGCACAATCAAGGATGAATGTGCTACAGCAATATTAAGATGGATGGTGTAGGGAGAAGAGAAATGGAGGATGAATGGGGTTGGAGAAAGAAGCATAATCAAGGATGAATGTGCTACAGCAATATCAAGATGGATGTTGAGCAGAAAGACGTAATGATGGTTGGAGGTTGTTCAAACAGAGACATTTGATACTATTTAATAACTGATATTTTGCCAATCAGGTTTTCTCTATCTGATTCTATTACATAAATATATATCCCACTACTCACACCATTTAAAGACCAAATCTTTCTACATCGTCCTCCAATATGTAGATCATCGTCTGGATTCAGAGATGCAATGAGTCCTCCAGATGCATTATAGATTCTGACTTTACTCCTACTTGGCAGTCTATCAAATATAACCTGATTTCCTCGTGCAGGATTGGGATAAACTTTTATATTTGAGCCGGTTTCTGAGGAATACGCCACCGATATTGTTCTTCTGTCTTCTGACAATTCCACACCGTTTAGATCAGATAGCTGGAAAGTCTCAAGCTGATATGTATAATCTGAACTGAAGACAGCATCGGAAAATGTTAACACAACTCTCTTAAGTGATCTATCTAAGATTGCTGACTGAGGCGTAAAACGAACAGTTGAACGGTTTTTAATACTGTTTTCAGTTTCTGGTGCGTATCTATGTAATCTATAACGTGAAGTGTATCCTACGGATCTGTCCATAGGCACGTTAAACACGACTAAGAGTTGCTGTGGGGCTGAATACTTTGCTGCGAGCATTTCAGGTAGCTGGGTTTGTGTTACAGGAACTGTAGTCGTTGATTGGGTGCTATTTATGGACATATTTCGGTGATACGAAGTAAGAACTTTGTCAGCGTTAAATAACAATTCGTTGATCCCATCCGAATCTATATCAGCGACAATTGGATTGAAAGTGCTTGTTGCAGTATTGTGCCAAATAGGTTTGTAGGATAATCCATCATATTGAATTAGATAGGAATTCGGCGGCACAACGATACACAATTCATTCAATCCATCACTGTTTGCATCAGCAATACGCATTCCACTTTCACCATCTTGCAGTTCACGGATGCGTTGATGCATCACTTTCTTGTACGCGTCATCGCCACTGGATGTGTAAGCGGTAAATAGCCAGTGTTGTCGTGGAAGATCAATTCCAACAGTCCAGGCTTTCGCACCGATTGCGAATTCGGATATACCATCACCGTCCATATCTCCTGCAGCAAAAAGCAGGGGTATACTATCTATCATGACATCAGACCACGTATGTCTATAGCGATTGTCCCCGATGTTTTCATAGATAAAGACATGCCCATCGTTATCACCCGCAACAATCTCTTGACGTCCATCACCATCATAGTCACCAGTTGCAAATTTCGTTCCGATAGCATTCATGCCTTGTGTTGGATTTTCCAGTCTTGTAACTTCCGTAAAAGTGTTATCAGCAACTGATTCGTAGACCGATATTGCGTCTGTTGAATCATGCCTTGAATAGATCTCAGGTAATCCATCAGAGTCCAGATCGGCGATGATACCACCCCAGTTTTCCGCAGACTCCCAGATTTTTTCGGTCGGATATTCTCCAGTAGTAGGTTGCTCAAGCAAGAACGTAATTGTTTTTGATCCTGTTGAGGAACTACACAATATCTCATATAAGTTATCTCCATCAGTATCTGCTATGTCCCATATTCTTGAGATATTTTGCTTGATTGAAGCAACGTTGACTATATCGCCATTTTCTGTGAACTCAAAAATCTGAGAATATGACATAAGTGGACCTTCTGATGTTACACCGATAAGTTCTCTTTTGCCGTTGCTGTTTAGATCTAAATGGGTTGTGATAGCGTGATAACCTTGACTTGTAAATGCTGATTCCTGTAGGTGAATTCGGTTTATCTGATCTTGACGCACTACGATGGGATACAGCCTACTCTCATTATTATCAATACGGGTTATTCCGGATGAATTATGCGACTTTAGTTGATATAGATAATCCCCGGCAGGTAATCCTGTTTCTGATAGATAGACAATATGCTGAAGATTGACAGAGTCAGAACGGGCAATTCTAATCGGTTTTTCTATTTCTTCACTGAAGACCTCAACTATGCCTGTTGTTAGAACATCTGTATGCCAAATTATCGTCGTATCATACGTGTTTCCTGACATCCAAATACTTGATTCATGTTTAGATACCTCAGGCATAGTATGCCTTAGCACAACGACGACTTTGTCTCTAATTGTATCTCCGTTATCAGCTTTAACGTTTAGACGAATCGTATAAATACCGTCATCCAATTCTGAGGTGTTCCATTCTTGTAAGAGCGTATTATACTTGACTCCAGTTTCTACTATACCTAAAGGGTACCAGAGGTCAGGTGTCTCAGAGATACCGTATTCAAGCCAAAAATGTGAGAAACCGTTTCCAGCCGCTGTGCCAAATATGTCAACCTTTGCCTGATTCCCACCCTCACTATTAAGTGAAATATTTGTTGCAGTGATATGCGCTGTAAGATGCGTCTGTTCAGTTAATACGGCGTAAGCGTCTACTAAACCAGCACCGACAAGATCCGTAATAGAGAGCTGTCTTGCGGTTTGTATCAACCAATCTTTAATTTCTGTATTACTACACGATGGATTTGCAGAAATCAGCAGTGCCGCTACACCTGATACGTGCGCTGTTGCCATGGAGGTACCAGAACGTATGGAATATCCTAACATAGATTGCGTAATATCAGTGCTAAGGATATCCTCACCGGGAGCAGCAATGTCTATTGATGCTCCAAAGTTTGAATTCCCTAAGTGTAGATTGCTATCCAGCGATGCGACTGAGATAACAGTGTTCAAAGCTGCTGGGAAATATGCACCTGGTTGTACGGCGTTTCCTGCTGCACCTACGATGATACATCCTTTGTTATAAGCATATTGAACAGCATCATGAATAATAAAAGCATTGACCGTATCACCGAGGCTAAGATTGATAACATCAGCCCCGTTATCAGCGGCATATACAATTGCAGCGGCGACATCATCATTCTGTAAGAATGCGCCTCCCCCAGCAAGTCTGAGTCCTGCTCTTATTGGCATAAGCAGACAGTTCCCTGCGACGCCGGCGATACCTATACCGTTATTCGCTTCTGCTGCGATAATCCCGGATACATGTGTTCCATGTCCCGTTTCATCATCGGGGTTATTATCGCGTAGCACATAGTCACCGACACCTTGTAGTGTAGGTGCATCGCTGAAATCCCAACCGAATATGTCATCAACATATCCATTTTTATCGTCATCAATTCCGTTAGATGGAATTTCATCACTATTTTGCCAAATCTGATTTATTAATTCAGGATGTTCTCTCCTAATCCCACTGTCTACGACAGCAACAACAACGGAAGGTTTCCCACTTTCAATACGCCATGCTTGGGGTATATTGATTGTCTTTAGATTCCACTGTTCTATATAGCGCGGGTCATTAAGGTCTGTCTCAGCACAGAATTGGCTAAGTCTGTTGAATTCTACTTTCTCAACGATAGGATGCTCAGCGTATATTTTGAAGAACTGTTGTATATCTGCTTGAACATCAAACCTAATTAGGTAGTATCTTGAAAGCAGTGGGTTTTGACCCGCGGGTGTATCTGTATTAAAGACTGGCTCTATACTGACTATTCCTGAGGGTGCGCTCTGTATCTTCAAGTTTGCAATCGTTCTATGTGCGTGCAATTGTATTATGAGTTCTTGTTGGTGGGTGTTTGCAGCTCCAGTGATTCTGTTTGTTGGAGAATCGTATCTCTCTAAATATACATTATGTTCAGTGATATCTGCATTGATATAAGTATTTATGCAAAAGATTAGGATAATATAGGATATAATAGTACAGAAGTGTCTCATGTTGATTTTTTGCCTTTAGAATTGCATTTTCGTTTTTTTTCTGCTATAGTTTAATACATAGAACCGATGTACTATGAGATATGCAGTTTATGATATTACGTTTGGTGTATATTAGTAGAGATTTAAATCAACCAATCTTCAGCTTAAGTCTCAGTTAATTGTATTGGTTTTCTGTCATAAAAGCAAAACAATATCTATATTGATAGGAGTCTGACACATGAAAGCATCAGAGCTTGTAGTAAAGTGTTTAGAAAATGAAGATGTTGAGTACATCTTCGGAATACCTGGTGAGGAAAACATGGATCTCATGGATGCATTGTTGGAGTCCAAGATTCAGTTTATACAGACACGTGATGAACGTGGTGCTGCATTTATGGCAGATGTATATGGTCGTCTGACAGGGAAGGCGGGTGTGTGTCTTGCCACACTTGGTCCGGGGGCGATGAACCTCGTTACTGGCGTTGCAGATGCAAATATGGATAGGGCACCACTTGTAGCGATTACAGGACAAGCAAGTTTAGATAGGATGCATAAAGAATCCCATCAATATATGGATGTCGTATCAGTTTTTAAGCCGATGACGAAATGGAACACGTTGATACATCTCCCAGAAATCATCCCTGAGTCTTTTAGTAAAGCATTTAAGATCGCGGTTGGTGAGAAACCTGGGGCAACACATATAGACCTTCCAGAAGATATTGCCAAGATGGAAGTTGATGCAGAACCGATGCGACATGATTTTGCAAGTGAAACAGAACCGGTTATATCGTGCTTACAACGTGCTGGACAGTTAATAAACGAAGCCAGACAACCGATAATCCTTGCTGGGAACGGTGTCGTTCGACAGAATGCGTCTCGGATGCTTACGCAATTTGCTGAGATGACTAACATACCGGTTGCACACACCTTTATGGGTAAAGGCAGTATTCCTTGGACACACAGGCTATCACTGCTTAGCGTTGGCTTACAAGCACATGACTATGTTTCTTGCGGTTTTGACAGGGCTGACCTTGTGATAGCGGTTGGGTATGACATAGTAGAGTATCATCCAACTTTGTGGAACCCCAATCATGACAAGAAGTTGATACACATTGATACGGAACCCAGTGAGAGCGATAGTGCTTATGTTACGGATGTAGAAATGGTTGGAAACATAAGACAGAGTCTTAGACACTTGATGGCTGAAGAGATTTATCCTAAAGATGCTGACTACGCATCAAACACATTACGTAAGATCATACTTGATCAACTTTCTGAACACCGAGATGATTCAGATTTCCCTATAAAACCGCAAAAGATACTCAGCGATGTCCGTTCAGTATTAGATGAGGATGATATTCTTATATCTGATGTGGGGGCACACAAAATGTGGATCGCCAGAATGTATCCGTGCTATAAACCGAATACGTGTATTATATCAAATGGGTTTGCGGCTATGGGTATAGCAGTGCCAGGTGGTCTCGTGGCTAAGTTGATTTATCCTGAACGGAAGTGTCTTGCGGTGTGTGGAGATGGCGGTTTTCTCATGAATTCACAAGAGCTTGAAACAGCAGTAAGGGTGGGAGTTCCATTTGTGACGCTTATTTTTAACGATGAGGCTTACGGTTTGATTGAATGGAAGCAGATGAATGATTTCGGAAGACCTGCACATATCGATTTTACAAATCCTGATTTTGTAAAATATGCCGAGGCATTCGGCGCGAAAGGTTACCGGGTTGAAGGTAGCGATGAGCTGGTACCTATTTTAAATGATGCATTTAGTCAAGAAGTGCCATCAGTCATCGACTGTCCTGTCAATTATGCAGAGAATCTACGTTTGACTGAACAGCTGGGTCAATTAACATGTCCGATCTAAGCTGATGATTTTGAATTAAAATAAGAAGGAGGAAAGATATATTATGGCATTATCAACAATAGAATGGTCCGATGGTAGGATCAAACTGATAGATCAAACATTACTACCAAACGAATTCAAACAGATTTACTGTGATGACCTGGAATCAATATGGGAAGCGATCAAGTCATTACGTGTGCGTGGTGCACCTGCCATTGGCATAGCTGGTGCTTTGGGAGCAGTACTCGGAATATGGAATTCTAATGCCGATACATATCAGGAATTTATGAAAGCGTTGAAATCTGCCACAGATTATCTCGCTACATCGCGTCCGACTGCGGTAAATCTCTTTTGGGCATTGGACAGAATAACCAAGACTGCAGAGGAGAATAGTCATCTCTCTATTCCGAAACTCAAGGATAAATTGCTTGCTGAAGCAGAGGAGATCATTGAGGAGGATAAAGCCATGTGTCGTGCAATTGGTCAACACGGTATGGCATTGCTCCATCAAGACGATACGATTCTGACACACTGTAATGCGGGGGGATTGGCAACTTCTGATTACGGGACAGCACTTGCTGTTATGTTTAGTGCTCATGATGCAGGCAAGAACATAAAGGTCTTTGCGGATGAAACACGACCCTTGCTACAAGGTGCCCGACTTACGACATGGGAGCTCATGCAAGCAGGAATAGACGTTACACTCATCTGTGATAATATGGCTGCACAGGTCATGAAAGAGGGCAAGATACAGTGTGTTATTGTCGGTGCAGATCGAATTGCAGCAAATGGAGATACCTGCAATAAGATCGGGACCTATAATGTTGCGATTCTTGCTCAAGTCCATGACATACCGTTTTATGTTGCTGCCCCAACATCTACGTTGGATTTCGCACTTGAAACGGGTGCGGAAATACCTATTGAGCAACGTTCCGCAGATGAGGTAACAGAAGGGTTTGGAAAAGCAACTGCGCCTGAAGGTGTGAAGGTCTACAGTCCCGCATTTGATGTTACGCCTGCATCTTTAGTGTCAGCCATAATCACAGAAAAAGGGATAGCACGTGCACCTTTTACTGAAAGTTTGAAGGCTTTACGCGGGTCATAGTGGATAGTCTACTCTAATTGTTCGGGTAAAGGTCGCGATTCGGAGATCGCTCCTACCGATGGACTGCTATTGGTAGGAGGGAACTCCGATTCCCGACTATTACTTATACCCACAAGTTTAGTCTGGACTGTCCAATAGTTTCTGATCTGTTCCTGTCTCGGTTAGGCAGCTTTAGCGATATTCTCGCGTGTGCCATGAATATCAAAGCACTCATATTGGTTTGTATTCATAAACCGAGAAGCAAATTCCATTGCTTGTTTCTCAGATAGGTATCCTTCATCTATTTCAGCTTCAAGTGCGCGTTGGATTTCTCTTCTTGCTTGTATTGCATAAGCCATTGCACTTGTGGGCCAACCTGTATCTCCACCAAAGGCAAACAACTTGTTTGATGGCACAGCATGTATACAACGTCTAAGAAAATCACGCGAACTATAGGGGTCAATGCTCCATGCCCAGCAGAAATCTACATATATATTACGATAATGTTTTGCAAGTGCAACTAATTCATCACTGTATGGATAGGCAATATGCATTAAGACGAACTTGGCATCCAGATACCTTGAAAACAGTGCACACATATTACCAGCAGGAATGCGTTTGACAGGCATTCGGTTGTTTCCAGCATAGTATCCTGTGTGGATTTTGAATGGAAGATTATGTTCGATCGTTTGCTCAACGCCGCGTGCCCAGCACCAATCCCCAAGACAGATTCGCGTATCTACATCTATCTCTTCTGAAGGTTTTGTCAACACTTTATCCAATGCAGTAGATGCTTCTGTATCTGTGCGTTCTGTCCACGTCAGTGTTCGGTTATATGCATGTTGCGATTTTACTGCAATTGCACAGGGGGCATGCTTAGCGAAAATTGATTCGATACTACGGTTTAGCGTAGCAAGGTCAGTTACTTCAATACCTGTTTCAGCATTTATAGCTATTGTATCAATGTTCCCATTACAGAAATTTGCCCAAGATAGGTCATATAAGAAGAATTCTGGACCGGACATGTCTGGCGCGCAGTTCCAACTGAAGTCATCAGTCTGAATGTGATCAAGATTAGCGATATCCCGTAGTATTTCAAGCCGTTTCCCATTTGTACGAATGTGCTTCACCTTATCTTGTGCATCAGCTATACCTTGACCTGTCAATTCATCAAGTTCATAGATGTTTTTTGCGACTATGCGAACTGCTTCACCATATCCTGTGAATTGTGTTGCTTCCCATGCATCTCGTATCGCATCAAACCGCTGAACGATGTCTTTACTGGGGTCCATCAGGTCTTGCATGGCTTGAGGTGTAGCACCAGCTGTAATCAGGTCTGCAGGTACGTAGTTTCCGAAAAGGTCCTGAAGAATATCTGGACCGTTTTCAACCCAGTCATTTTCTCGTCGCATGTGTTCATGTGTATCCACTAAACGGATGGATTGTATATGATTATTTAGATCAGTTGCCATTTTAATTCCCTTTCTAATAAATTTTATGAGTACATCCACGAACAGTCTGATGTGTTCATTGTTGTCCTCAATGTTGTGTGGCCGTCTAAAAACCGGTAAACCGATAGAGTATTGTGTTGCATGTAATATCTAATCCGTATCTGAGAAAATTAAAACATGCTTGACAATTGCTTGAATATATGATTAACTATAGTGTGTTTTGAATAAACAAAGGATTTTAGTTTTTTAATTCATGATGTAAATGTTATTTTTCAAATCAACTATTTAGATTTATTATAGAGAAAAAGTATTGCAATGTCAAAGGAAACATTGATTTCTGTGATGTAGTAGTTTTCTTAAGGTTGACTTTTGATTATTGATTTTTTCATAGATATAGATACAGATAGAATTAATCGCTTACTATTTAGTATAATCTTGTTGAAAGGGAGTCAGTTTAGAAAAATGCTCGTGGATAGAGACTAAAGGTAATAAGGTATCTCTTATATGAGAGATAACCACAGGAGCAGATAATGCCTACAGGACGGATAAAGTATTTCAATTTGGATAAAGGTTTCGGTTTTATTGCACAGGATAATAGTGAAGAAGATGTTTTCTTACATAGTTCTGCGATTAAGAATGCAGACTACGAGGAACTTCGTGTAGGACAACGGGTTAAGTATACCGTTGTAGAAGGTGATAGAGGATTAGTCGCGAAAAATGTAGAGGTATTACTAACACCCACCGAGCGACGATGGTTACGTCAAGGAAAGACTATTATTCCCCGCGGTTATTCAGGTTTTCCAAGCCAGAATCAGGACCAGTTTTTGGATGAAGATAAACGTCAAGCGCGTAGGGGCACTGACAAAAAACCTAACATTGAATCTAAATTACGAAATGAACAAACAGAGGAAAACTCACAAACAAGAACATTGGTTGATGAGAGAGATTCTGAAGTAAACGCATCAAGACAGTTGAGTTTTGGAGATTTATACATCCTGAAGCAGATAAATCTCGAAACCCCAATGTTCTTTGCATTGTATAATCATGTTGAATTACCTGCTGTTGTATTAGAGATGACACTTTCTGGTTTAACGCTAAACTGCAATGGTGAAGAAAGAGTATTACAGAAAACTGAAATAAAATACTGCTATAAAGATGAAGACGCTGAGAATGTTAAATCTGTGCTGACCTACAATGAGGAGATCAAAGCGAAACAACTTAAAGCGGTTCATAAACAAGACAGTGTCTACAGTCTTGACACTAAATCCATTCAAGAAGCGCGTCAAGATGGTAAACCGATCGGCATTACGGTTCGTGAAGGTGAAACGTTTCAAGGCACTGTTGATTGGATTAGTCCCTACGAAATAAAACTGGTATTAGATAATCTCGCAAAGGTTGTTGTTTTCCGACATGCAATCTGTGATTTAGTCCTAATAGATGAGGAAAAATAGTATGAGTTCAATTACCTCTGATGTGATGCGTACGTATGAAGAGCTTGTTGATGAGATCAACCAGGAAATAGATCGTATACGTAGTGAACATGGAAGATCACCTTGTCCCTCCGATTGTTTTCAATGTTGCACAAACACCTCTACAATACCTATCAGTGAAGTGGAAGGACGTGATCTGAAGAGAGGTTTAGATGCCCTTCCGCCTGAGATTCGTCAACACATACGTCAGAAAGCAGAACGGACAATAAGGGAATTAGAAGCGAAAGGTTACACACCTGAGAACATGGTTAAGGACACAGGAATGAAAGCGATTGATGTTGTCAAAGGCAAGTCAACTGGTGAATGTCCAATGCTTATCGGTGGTGTCTGTTCTGTCTATGAACACCGACCTGTCATCTGTCGTGTCTGGGGTTACCCGATAGATAATGGACAGGATTTAGCATGCTGTAAGAAGACATTTATTGGTCAACACCGAAACTATAAGCCGCTAAAATATGCAGATTATTGGCAACGGTGCAAGAATCTTAGCGACGCACTTGGCAGTAAACAGAAGACCCCCAATTGTTATTTAGTCGTTCAGTTGATAGAAGAAACACAATGATGTGTAACGTAATACTGTTCTGAATTTTTCGTTTAATTTTCTGAGTCTTAGTGTTGGACTTCTTCAGTAGAGAGTTCGTATAGAAAACTGAAGGTATAAATTCCTGTCTTATGTCCATCACTCCACTGTAGTTGCACGGCATAACGTCCTACTGGCTGAATTCCCACCAGATGTAGATTCTGCCAGTATTCTTCAGTTGGAACGATTCGAAACGGGTCATTTTCTTGTTTGATTGCACTACACCTGGCACACGGACACTTTTCCCTGAGTGTGCGGTATGGAATTTCGCTTCGTAGTCCGTCCTTCCATTCTATAGATAGACTCTGTGATAAACGTCTGATTTCAGTTGGTTGATGATTTTGCATGTGAATTTTGTTGGGATCCTCATTAACGGCACAATCTAACAGAATGTGCTACAAAGACGCACAATCTAACAGAATGTGCTACAAAAATGAGACTTTATCAATTAGAAATGGTATTATTACGCAACGGCTACGATTGCTATTCTCCATTTGTCTGCTTGATCGTATAATAGTTCTGGTTCCATTACAAAGGTGCGTTCTGCTTCTACTGCGAGGACACTTGCTTTGGCAGCATGCAAGGTATTTAGGGTCTGCATGCCAACTGTCGGCACATCGATTCGAAAATCGTGGTTTTTTGCAGCAGCCTTTGCAACGATTACGCCCTTACCGCCTAACTCCCCCCCTCTTAAAATGGTTTTATCAGTTCCCTCAATGGCTTCAATTGCGACAATCATCTGATTTTTTACAACAACTGTCTGTCCGATACCGAGTTCGGCAACTTTGCGTGCAGCAAAAATACCTGTTTTTATCTCTTCCCACTGATCAGCACTTGGATGCCGTTTTGTGAGAACACCTGGGTCAGGTAAGAGATGCTTAAGGAACTGATCCTGTCTTAGGATTGTCAGTCCAGCATTTTCAAAGTGCTCAAGGACAGCTGAGATGATAGAAGAGGTTCTCTTGTTAAGGTTTTGCGTCAAGATTTTAATTGTCGTTGCATCTACTTTAAATGGATTAAGTAATATGCTGGGTTCAATCTTGCCAATAATTACAATCTCTTTTGTGTTTAGTTCAAGCAGTTTTCTCGTGATTTTCTGAATTTGTCCAACACCGAACGGGTGTATTTCACACGGTATTTCATTAAAGCGGTTTTCTTCGTCGTTTGTTAGGGGTATGACGACAAGTTCTTGTCCTTGCGAAATTATACTTTTTGCGGTTAGAACAGGAAGTTGACCTGCTCCAGCAATTATACCGACTCTATCCAAGACACTGTTCCTTAGTGAATTGTTTGCAATATAGATTTCTGCAACATCTATGTAGAGGCATTGTGTTATGTATGTCGAATTGCTTCGATCGGACTAAGTTTTGCAGCCTGACTTGCTGGATAGTAACCGAAAAACACACCAACTGCAGTTCCCGCAGCGACAGATGTGAAAACTGATTTAATAGTGACGACAGAGGGCCACCCAAACATATCTGGCATAAATCTATCAACTGCCCATGCAAATCCTTGTCCAACGAGTGCACCAAGAGCAATACCGAGTAAACTTCCAAACAGACACAATAGAACAGATTCTGTCAAGAATTGGAAACGGATATGATAGTTTTTTGCCCCAACGGCTTTACGCAAACCTATCTCAGGGATACGTTCCGTAACGGAAACAAGCATGATGTTAAGGATTCCGATTCCCCCGACGATCAATGAAACTGATGCGATCACGACAAGCACCATCTCAATAATGAAGATAGTCTTTTTTGCGCTTTCAATACCTTTCTGTGCCTGCCAAGTTCTGAAGAAAGTATCATCTCCACCGTGGTTGCGTCTAATAACCGTCTGTACCTCTTTTACTGCTTGGTCTACAACCAAAGGGTTTTTTGCTCGAACCATAATATGACCAACATTACTGTGTCCCCAAAATCTTGTTTGAGCAGTTGTGATTGGAATGAATATCATATTATCATCACTTTTACCTGCCTCCAACCCCGGACCGCGGCTATTCATGACCCCGATAACATTGAAACGTCTGTTATTGATAGACACCTCTTTTCCTATTGGGTCCATACCTTTGAACTGTTCCTTCCAGACTTGTGAGCCGATAACACAGACTTTATTCCAGAGGTCCATATCCGTATCAGCCAGGAATCTTCCGATTTGCGTATGCCATTGTCTTACAGCTTGGTATTCAACGGTGGTAGCCCGCATGTAAGTCTTTTGGTGTTTTCCTTCTGCCTTTAAGTTTATGTAATAACTGCCTTCGACGGTTGCGACTTCAACGGATGGACATTCAGTTAGTACATCTCGTAAATCATCCATATTAAGGTAGTTGGGACTTGTGTTTCGTTGCCATCTATTGTTCTTCCTAATGTATCCAGGTCGGTATACACCAAACATACTCGGTCCACCGATTTTCTCAAACTCTAACATGATGAGTTTTTCTGCGCCTGCGCCTAATGACATCATAGCAATCACACCAGCAATACCTATAGTAATACCTAACAAAGTCAGAATAGTTCTAAGTTTGCTTGCGAAAAGTGCAGACAGAGCTGTAATAAGATTCTCAAGGATTCTCATTTATTTTTCCAGATAAAGGTTGTATACGGAGATTTGAAATACATCATGATGATAACTTATGATAATGCTTCTGTTAGCAATTTTCGGGAACATTGTTAAATTTTATGTATCTCATTCCCTCAGTGCAAAGTATAACACACAATGAGAGTAATTTGCAAATAAGTCCTTCGTTATTGGGTGTGTAAACTTTTTGTCACTAAACATTCAATACCTTCACCAATAATAGACATTCTGTTAGGTTGTGCCTCTTTTGTAGCACATTCTATTAGATTGTGCCTCTTTTGTAGCACATTCTGTTAGATTGTGCTTCTTTTGTAGCACATTCTATTAGATTGTGCCTCTTTTGTAGCACATTCTGTTAGATTGTGCTTCTTTTGTAGCACATTCTGTTAGATTGTGCCTCTTTTGTAGCACATTCTGTTAGATTGTGCTTCTTTTGTAGCACATTCTGTTAGATTGTGCTTCTTTTGTAGCACATTCTGTTAGATTGTGCCTCTTTTGTAGCACATTCTGTTAGATTGTGCTTCTTTTGTAGCACATTCTGTTAGATTGTGCCTCTTTTGTAAACGATCAAAGTCATATAATGATCCAGAAACCCTTCCGCGCCCATCTATGTAACTGGCGTGCCCTCCGCGTAATCCGTGATTCAGACAAATAAAGTGACAAAAAGTTTACACACCCCTTCGTTATTGGGTGTGTAAACTTTTTGTCACTATAGGCGTCAATTTTGGGATTTCATAAGATCTTAATAGTAGTAGGCACGCTCCGAGTGCCGTCTCTGTAATAGTAGTAGGCACGCTCCGAAAATATCCACAAGAATGGAGATGTTTGGATTGGATGGATGCCAGATATCCCCGAAATAAAGTGTGAAGAAAATACGCAAGAAGAATTGATAAAAACCTTAGAAACAAACGTGAGTTTGAAAAAAGATTAGAAGTTAAAAAGCATAGGTAAATCGTTGATTTCTTCAAGTTTTTGCAGGTTCACCTTCACCGAGGGTTTCTTCTCCAAAAGCTGGTAAGCAATCAAAGCGGAATACACATTCACTTGAAAGTTGACGATACTTCTATGTCGACTGTGTTCCAACTGCGTCTGTGTTTTTAGTTCCTTGATTACGGATTCAATGATGACACGTTTTCTCAGCAACTCCTCATCGGAAGCAGATAGCGGTTCGGGTTTCATGTTCTTGCGGACTTTGTAGATCAAGTTGATATCTTGCTTGCGAAGCGTCTCCCGCAGGTCTTTAGAGATATATCCCTTATCTCCGTAGAGAGAACCATGCAGCCCTACCACTAAATCGGGTAAAGGGGTTCGGTCATCTGTGTTGCCCGGTGTCAGTTGAAAACCTAAAAGTTCGCCTTTCTCATTGATGATCAGGTGAAGTTTAAAGCCATAGAACCACCCCATAGAGGTTTTTGAACGCCCAGCATATTCAGCGAATACGCGATGGGCTGAAATCCGTTTATTGTCACACACGCGCAGGCGTGTGGAATCTACAAAAGAGATGCCACTACATTCTCCGCGTTGCAAATATAGATAAATCATTAAGAGTTCCAGCACCTCATTTTTGAGCTGCACGAACCGAGAATAACTGACAAGATTTGGAAACTCAGCACACCAATAGACGCAGACATGTTTTTCATAAAAATGCTTGAACGTCCGAAATCCACTTTGATGGAAGGCAATGATGATAGTCATTACCTCACTGTCGTGTAGACTACGGGGACGCCCGCGTGTTTCAATCGGTTTATCATCCTGAAGTGATCGTGAAGTCAGAAATGCCTCAAAAGCTAAATAAAAGTCGTCAATTCTGCAAAAAAGTGTTAAAATACTCATAAGAGAACTCCTTCTAATATATAGTATTTTGGTATAATGACTTCATTATACCAAAAGAGTTCTCTTTTTTAAAAACATTTATTGAATATTTATCAAACTCACGTTATTATAATATATCAGTAATCAAATAACGTGAGTTTGATAAATCAGAACAAATAACTTACGTAGGTTGGGTTGAGGAACGAAACCCAACATTTTGACCCATTATAGAGCAATACATGTCGGGTTTCGTGCCTCAACCCATAGGTGTCAACTTAAGGATTTTCTACTCCTTGTAGAAGTACTAAAGTTGTGTTTTTCCCTTGATTTTGTATCCTCTTCTGACTTTTTTGTAAGGTTTGTTTTATTTCTTCAAGAGTTTTTCGTAGTGCGGTTTTGGATTTACCCAAACTGATTGTAATTTTGCGTGCGTATAGATTAATGAGTTCTGCTGTTTTGATGATATTGTGGTGTATACATCGCCAACCGCTTGCTATCATAACCCAGTGTCTTAGGAGTTGTGTTATAAGTTTGGCATATACCTCACATAAAATAGCATATGGTTTTTCTCTGCGTGATTTGTTTACTTCTCCGACACTTTTGAAACATTTAAACATGAGTTCAACTTGCCATCGAACGCGAGTGGTTGCTGCAATCTGTTCTACTGATAGTTGTGTCGCATCAACATTTGTAATAAAAACATACCACTCAGCGCGTTTTAGGCGTTCTTTTGATGGAGTGTCCCCTCTTCGCGCCGCTTCGCGTCTGATGGCACGGCGATGGCTGTTTGCTTGTTCTTCAGAAAGTCGTAATGCGACAAGCCGTATAGGCAGTTTCTTAGTAGCACCGATGAAGCAGTTAAAATCAATAACGTCTAAGGTTTCTGAGGTAAGACGCTCTGTCAAACAAAGATGTTCTTCAAGTTCGTCAAATAGCTTACATCTGGCTTTGAGTTTTGATATCCAAGAGACACCCTTTTGTGTCATTTTTTCAAACGCATCCAATGAAAAGTATCCGAGGTCTGCTAAACACAAACTTCCCTCAGGCAATGGTGAAAAATGTTCTGCAGCCTTACTATCAGGTATGACCCCATCAGTTAGATCAAAGTGATGAAAAGTGCCTGTCAAAACATCAAAGCAAAGTTGGAGTTTCAAGGCAGATTTGGGTTGTTTGCCCTTATTGCGTGGTGCTTCATGTATTGTGTGAAGTTCATCTGGCAGGGCAATCCAAGTGCTGTCTTGTACATATACACCAGTGAACTGATCCAACATCGGAAGATATTGCTTCCTCGCAGTCAGGACTTGAGTTGCTGCTACTTCAAGTGTTGCCTTGAGTATTTTAGCTGTCTCAGGGGTCATCCGTTTTGCAATCGCTTGTCGAGAAATATCAATACCCAAATCTTGTGCTGTATTAGCAAGATCAGCATAACTCGCATCTGGTTTTTCGAACCACCCACATACAAGTGTCTGAATGAAGCGGGCAAACGGGAGTTTTCGGATTCTTTGGATAATCCCTAACTCCCGAACTATTTGATCGACTGAAGGGTTGAAAAGTTCTTGCATGATGTTAGAAACTTGTGTTATTATGAACATTGGAACACCTCTTGATAAGTTTATAAGATAAAAATAACTTTACTCTATATTATGCCAATACCTTCGCCAATTATCCTGGATTTAGATTGACTTGTGTGTTGTGAATAGCACCGATAGAACTTAGGTG
Source organism: Candidatus Poribacteria bacterium (assembly GCA_965205065.1). Classification (GTDB taxonomy): domain Bacteria; phylum Poribacteria; class WGA-4E; order WGA-4E; family WGA-3G; genus MSPOR6. The sequence continues at coordinate 4,276,702 of CBDBFT010000001.1, forward strand.
TCCAATAATTTGTTCAATAACAATATCTTCAGGTTTTTGCGGAAGTATTTTTAATGTTTCGTTCATATACTTCAAACCCCGGTAGTGCGATTTAAGATCTATGACACTATAATCGGGTATCTGACACCTATAGTCTTCCATGAGTTTAGCAGATACATTTGTCATAAACATTGACAAGTTCACGGCATTGTTTATAGGGGTCTCTTTTACATTCATGAAATCTTCCATACCCCAATGTTGTTTTGCGTCTCGGAAGTTGAACTCAATTTGAAAACGAAGCGAATAATAATCTATCAGTTTTTCTGCGTCAAGTTCTAAATCAGAACTGAACAATAAGACGTGTACTTGCTTTTCCGTAGTCAAGTTCGTCTTTAGGACACAAACGACGTTCAATGGGTCTGGGAACTTTTTGTGGCGTAGTTCCATTTGATATATTTCGGTTTTTAGATTACCATCTATCTGTGTAGAAACACAATACTCTGCGTCAATCTGTCGTGGATTGAAGCGTTCTCCATAGATTGCGGGGCGTCCGCGTTGTCCCTCATTCTGTGTCGTCGGTGGTAAATGCAACGCAGCATCTGTGCGTAGTTTTGAAATAAGATGGAGTCCACATTGTTCTACCATTTGTAGAGCGTTATTGTTCCCAAAATATCCATCCAGGACCAAATAACGGACAGGTATCAAGTTATTGATTACTTGTAAAACCTGTATGAGTATCGTTTGAAGTTGTTTCAAAGTATCACTGAGAACGACCTCTTTTTTGTTCTTATTTCGGCTTCCTTTAGGACGCCCGGGTTTAGGTTTTGTTTTCTTCGTGTCGTCTAAGGGTTCATTCGGAGAACTAACAGGTTCTGAGGTTTTTTCATTTCGAACGATTTGCCCAATAGCCATCGGATAGGAATGCCGTTTAGAGATATCGATTAAGGATATGGCTAAAAACGATAACCCGGGAATGCTTTTCCCATACAATGAGGAAAAAAAGCGCGATAAACCATGAGTGCATTTTCCGCTTTTGCTTATGACGACTTCGTCGCTTGCTAAGATATAAGCACTTTCACGATCAAGTAAGTGTGTACGAAAAAACGTCCAGCACAATGTTGTCCAAGGAAGAACAGTGTTGAAAAAGCGTTGTATTGTGCGGTAGCTACCTCCTTTAGATGTCCAACGAGAGATATTCAACATTGTCACTCGTCCTGTCATCGCAAGTTGTGCAAATACAATTTGACATAACTGACGGATCGTCGTTTGTGAAATACATGGATTAAGAACTGAAAAAAGTGCTATAATTTCTAACATGGGTTTTTGTCCTTTTATTTTGTTTTTATAGTGTAAAACTATAAGACAAAAACCCATTTTATTCAACTATTTTTGGCGAAGGTATTGTTATGCAAGAGGTGTTTAATTTTTGCAACACTTTTAATCGTATAAAAACAACGTTAATCTTTCTTAAGTTGACACCTATGGGTAGAGGAACGAAACCCGACACGTATGTGAGTATTTCTGAACGCATCAACTACACTTAAAATGGCGTATCTCGTGTCGTCAGTGCACACCACCGTGTTGAGAAAAGATGATTGAACAATATCTCGCGCGACTCAGCTGTGTTAATCTGTTTCAACGCTAATGCCGCATTGAAACGCACATATCTGTTTTCATCTTCTAATTGTGCAATTAAGTTCGGTAATGCGGGTTCAGAGAGCGGTCCTAAGATAGCTAAAGTACGCGCAGCATTATAACGAACCCAATAATACGAATCGTTTAGTCCTTCGGATAATGCATCCACACTCTCAGATATGTCCGATTCATCCGCTATATATTGTCCAACGATGCCTATACCCTCAAATGCATGCCGTCTAACCCAAGGTGATTCATCCTTTGTAGCCTTCGTCAATGCAGGAATAGCTTCTTCAGCAGCCATTCCCATATCTGCCAAAGCATAGACAGCACTGTTTCTAACTGATTCATCGCTGTCCTGCAATGCGTCAATTAGAGTAGAAACAGCAGGTTTTCCAATCTGACTTAATGCAACAGCAGCATAGTAACGGAGAGAATCCGAACTTCCATATAAGACTTTACATAAAGGTTGGACTGCTGTTTCACCTGCTCTCCCTAAACGATAAACGCCGTTTAATCTCACTTTTTCGTCTTTATGTCGTAACATCTCAAGTAGATTATCTAATTCGTGTGATGCAACACCATTAGCAGCACCGTTCTGTTTTCCATAATTCCAATCCCAATGTGCTTCCCAAAGTTCAGGATGTTCAGGTGTTTCACTGTCCATGACCGATTCCCACGCATCAGACATACTATTCCAAGCAGGACGATCAGGTTCATCGAGTCTCGAAAACAGAAACTTCAACATATACCGTTTTTTGTCACTATGATTTGGGGTTGCACGGTGCCACAAGTCATAATGCACGATTGTTACTGTCCCCGCTTCACCGCATAAGAACACTTCAGGTTGTTCATGTGCACTTTCACCCGTTTCATAATAGTGGGAACCGGGAAGAACAGCTGTCGGTCCCATATCCGCCGTCACATCTTGAGGATAATAAAATCCCATTGTCCATCTGCACTTATGTCTACGTATCTGTTCATCACCTTCATAAGAATCTTTATGGAATCCCTGTCCATCACTACCCACAGGATTATAATGACAGTACCGATGTGGGTGCATGACATAAGTAGACCCCAATACCCCTTGCATGGCACCATCAACCACAGGATGATCGAACACCTGCTGAATTTCGGGGATGAGGGGTAGCACATTGTTCCCTAAATTACCGGTATGTTCAAACATCTCCTCTAAATGTTGAAATACTTTCTCATGAAAACTCGGCGGATAATCTGTTCTCACCACTACATACCCATTGATGATGAAATCTCGCATCTGTTGATCCGTAAGTTGAACGCTCGGATTCTTCATTGTATCCTCCATTATGTGAAAAAAGGTCATATTTTAATCAACAGTATAATCAGAACAGTGAAAGAAGTCAACAGAAAAGAATCAGAAAAAGTATTGTCATTTCTATACAATCATTGTATAATAGACTTTATATAAGTTTAATCAAAATGTTTGTCATAACACCAAGGTCTAAAGTTTAGACGAAAGTTATGTAATCCACAACAGATTTTCATGACTAAATCACTAAAACCTTGTTTCCAATTGCGCAACTTGTCTTTGACAATGCGGTATCTTTTGACACTACTAATCACATGTTCAACACGGATACGAATAGACGATATTTCTCGGTTTCTTGCTTTTTCAGCTGCTGTCAGTTCACCGCCTTTCGGTTTCTTTTTCGGTTGGACAACAGTAATATCAGCAGGATTAAAACCTAAAAAACCGGAATCTTGGTATAAATAACTACCACTTGGTAAAAAACATATTGTTTCATCGGCAATGCGTTTATCATGCATGCTGCCTTGGCAAGTAGGAGACAAGACCAATATCTTGCAAGTAGCATCTATAAGCAGGTTATTCTTTACCGTATGTTGTTTCTTTTTACCACTATAAAAGTCCTTCTGTGCTTGTTGGTCTTTCGGGCGCTGTATCGGCCGCTCTGTGCAATCTTGAAAAAAAATGTTCGGGTGCTGTTGTCTCTCTTTCAGCATCTGTCTCTTTTTCAAAAGTCTCAGGTGTTGCCTCGCGAGATGGCAACTCACCGAGTTCATCTAATGCCTGAAGTAATATCGGTGAAAGGAGGTGTATCCACTTATTCGCTTCAGGTTGAGACATATCAAAGAACATACCATGAGCATCCTGGGTCCATGCTTGTCGTAGATAGATCAAAATAAAAAGAAGTTTATCTTCCATATTTGGCAAACGACTATTTCTGTAGGATGACCAACTCCGTTTTTTTCGCTCTTGACCATCAAGTGATTTAGTAGAGACAAACGCTAAAAACTGTGTAGTAAAATACGGCAGAAGTTCTAAGAATTCTTCAATAGTAAAACCCGTTAGTTTTTGAAACTTATTCGGATTATCTTTTAATTCATCATATTTGTTCATAAGTTAATCTCCAAAAAGCATTATTCCTTTATTATACCAGAAATTAACTTGATTTTTAAAAATTAAATTTATATAATGTCTAATGAAAGAAATCAAACGTTACATTTTAGGTACAGTTCGTCACATAAAGAAAAGGCACATAAAGAAAAACTGAGTAATCAATGTCTATAGAGATAGAAAACCGCATCACTGAGTTCATACCGAATCTGAGTATCTCTCAGCAAGTATTAAGTAAACAGTTAGGTGATTTCATCAAATCCGAGCGTGAGCGACTTAAAAGCCAGATCCTGCGGGGGGACAGTGGTTTTATGTCTTGTGATGTGCATACAAGGATATGGGATGTTGCCATTCAAAAGGTCTACGAAGTCGCTGTATATCAGATACAGAGTGAATATACAAAACAGGTTGAAGAACTTCTAAAAATACCCGGTATAGATTACGATGATCTCATGTCTGATGTTCCAGATGAATGGACTCCTGATCTCGCTGTCTATGCTGTGGGAAGTTATGGAAGAAATGAACTCTGTTATTTTTCAGACGTAGATGTCGTTTATACCTCTTCTGTTGACCTTGAAGATGTGTATGATGAAGGCACGCTTGAACTTATAAGATGGTTCTATGACTTTTTTGATAGTCTTCATATCATAATACCCGGTTTTGAGTTCAGTTTCATCTACCGTCCGATGACTGATATTGCTAAATGGAATTATCAGGACATGACCGCTCTCATCGATATGCGGTTTATCGTCGGAGATACGACTTTAACAGAACACTTCCGAAAGGCTGTTCAATCTGAAAAGTCTGATATTTCGCTCGTACTTGACTTACTCCAGGCAAAGGCGGATGCCTTCAAAGTTTCTGAAGATACCATATACTTAAATCAACCCGATTTGAAAACAGGTCGTGGGGGTTTAAGAACTATCCAATATGCACTCTGGATGTGTGGTTTACCGAATTTTACCTCAATTCCTGAATTATATGAACAGTATGATGACGAACAACTAAAACCTGCATTAGATTTTATGTTTAAAGTCCGGAATCTACTGCACGTCTATGCAAATACACCACATGATGAGCTATCCTATCATCCTGAACAGGACGATACACTGCAGACTAAGATTGCACAATCCCTCGGTTATGAAGATCAATCGGAAGAGTGTCGATACGCTTTAATGGCAGATTTCTATGCAAAGGCTAAATACCTCCATTTTAAAGCTGAAATGTTGATACGCAAATTCCTTGCAAACGGTATCCCTGTATCAGATGTGCTTGGTGTAAGAACAGATGTCCTCTACTGTATTGATAACAATTTCGGTGAGCTTGATACGGATGAGCTTTTTAGACTCTTTAGTTACTTTCAACAGTATGATTTTGAGATCGATCCATCCCTTGCAACTTTCATTTTCGCTTATGTTGACGCTTTTGATTGGGATCGCTTCAGAGTCCGGGTTGCAGAACTCATAAATACGCCAGGAAATGTTGAGAAAACACTAACACGATTGCATAGACTCGGTATCTTAGCACGTCTCGGTGAAGGGGGAAAGCGATTTGAAAATGCGATGATGACACGAAGCGAACGCAGTCTTGATCCTTATACCGTAGGCAAACACACACTCGCCGCAATTGGGCATCTGGACGAAATACGAAGAACAGAATCGAGTAGTCTGTTTGGGGGTCCTCGTGCTGCACAACCCACAACACCTTCTGTGAACTCAGAATTAGAGGAATTAAACACTGCATATCGTTCACTCTCAGACCCGACTATACTTTACATGGCACTTTTTTTACACGATATTGACAAACCGGATCCAACACATCCACAGACAGGTGCAGAAAAAGCCAAACGCATTGCACCAGAATTCGGTTTTAATTCACAACAGACAGATGAAATCTGCTTCTTAATTAAAGAGCACCTTTCAATGATAGCTCTGGCTCGGTATCACCAATGGGATGAGAATACTATTTCTGAGTTCTGTGAGAAAGTAAATACTATTGACCGTTTAACTTCACTCTATCTCTTGACATATTGCGATTCAAAAGCAAATGGCTCACAGAATTTTAGTAATCTTGTAAAGCATAATCTTAAACGACTGTATGAAGTTGTTCGTGTGCGTTATGTAGGGGAGGAAGAATCACAGTGGGGTGTTTACGCGCCGCCTGAAGAGTTTCAGATTTTCCTGCAACAAATGCCTGTTACCTATCGTATCGGTGTAGCTCTTGAAGATATATCAACGCATATCAAGATGTTTTCACAAGCCGAATCCGCGAGTTCTAACGGACAAGAAAAAACAGCAAGTACAGCAATTCTACAATATGTTGACAGACCAGGATTTACAGAATTGCATCTCTGCAGTCATAGTCGTATCGGAAAGCTACACACAGTGAGTGGTCTGTTCTATGCCAATAACATTGACGTCCGGGACGCTCGGGTTTATACAAAACAGGATTCAAACGTAGAATTAGAGATATATCGAGTAGTTCATCAACCACCACATCACACTGGAGAACCTCTTCCGTTAGATGAAGAACTAAAACGAGAGTTAGACTTAGACATACGTAGTCTATTGTCAGAAAAAGAAACGCTTGAAAAGATTTTTGAAAAACGTTATGTAAATCCGTCAGATACGTGGCGGGTAGACGACGTGACTGTAGAAACTGCAAGGAATTACACAGAGATTGTAGTAACAGGCGAAGAGAAGATCGGTTATTTGCATTATCTGAGTGGAATATTAGCAAAATTAGAGCTAAATGTTGAGATGTGCAAATGTTCAGGATTAGGAGGTCAAGCTATTGATAGGTTCTATGTGCAACCTGTCAGTGACCCACAAGCGGTTAGACAAAAGATATTAGATGAATTGGCTACTGAGTGAGTTAAAGTCATAGTGGTGAAGAAATGAAGGAAGAACCACAATACAATGAAGTCTACTACCAGAATACGACATCTCATTCTAAAATAATGGATGTGGTATCGGGTGATTCTTTCGCTTTAAACGACCTCCATGCACCAATTGATTGGAAACAGATTTTTGGTAATACACAACCCATTGAAATTGAGATAGGATTTGGTAAGGGACGTTTTCTACTTGAAGCATCAAAAGAAAATCCAGATATGAATTACATCGGTGTTGAGCGTGCACAAAAGTATGTTCTGATAACACGGGACCGATTCGTAAAATACTTACATCACAACAGCATAAGTGATGATTGCGGTATGTTTGAAAATGTCCGTCTTGTATGGACAGATGCAAATTTCTTTATTTCAAGATATGTCCAGGATGAAACCGTACAGGCTTATCATATCTATTTTCCTGATCCGTGGCCAAAAGCAAGACAACATAAACGTCGGATTTTTCGCAATAATGAATTTCTTGAGGCAATTAACCGAACACTCAAACCTGACATCGGAAAGTTATATATTGCAACTGATTCTGCCGAATACTTCGGTGAAATTCAAGACCGTCTTGCACACAATACACAATTAGAATCAGCTACATTTGCGGAGAGTGATTATAGACATATCACAACAAATTTCGAAAGAAAGTATATTAATGAAGGAAGAAACATTTGCAGATCCGTTCATAAAAAGTCTTAAAAGTAGTAGGCACACTCCGTGTGCCGTTCTTAAAAGTAGCATTCACACTCCGTGTGCCGTTCTTAAAAGTAGCATTCACACTCCGTGTGCCGTTCTTAAAAGTAGCATTCACACTCCGTGTGTCGTTCTTAAAAGTAGTAGGCACACTCCGTGTGCCGTACACAGTGAATTTGGAAAATAAAATGACCATGCGCGCAGCAAAAACACTCTTAACACCAGAAGAATATCTCCTAAAAGAACGTAAAGCCGAATTCAAAAGCGAGTTTCGTGATGGACTGATAATCGCAATGCCCGGTGCAAGTCGGCATCACTGTCTCATTTCAGGCAATATATTCGTGGAACTTCATATCCAACTACAGAGTAGCCACTGTGAAGTATTTATAAGTGATATGCGAGTAAGAATTCCTAAGAAACGTACATATACCTATCCAGATGTAGTCGTTGTATGCGATGAACCGCGTTTTGAGGATGATCATGTTGATACACTTCTCAATCCAACAGTCATTTTTGAAGTATTATCCCCTTCAACTGAACATTATGACAAGAATGAGAAATTTCTTGCATATCAAACGATTGAATCATTGCAAGAATATATCTTGGTTTCCCAAGACGAAGTCAAGGTTGAGCAGTATGTCAGAAAAAACGAAAAATGGGATATGACTATGTTCAATTCATTAAATGATCTGTTCCAGTTAGGTTCAATTGCATGTAAGTTAGCTATAAAAGCAATCTATACGAAAGTTAAATTCTGAGAATGCAGACATGAACGGAAACCAACCCCAGCTTTGGCAATCTCTACCAAACTCACCTGGTGTCTACCTGATGAAGGCATCCGATGGTACAATTATCTACATAGGTAAGGCGGTTAAACTTCGTAGTCGTGTGCGTTCGTATTTTCATGTCAGCAACCCTGAAAGTCCACTAACTATACAATTAATGCGGTATGTAACAGAAGTCGACTATATTGTTACGAATACGGAGATTGAGGCACTCATCCTTGAAAACAATCTGATTAAAGCACATCAACCGAGATACAATGTTAAACTGAAAGATGATAAAAGGTATCCGTTTCTACGTGTAACGACAAATGAACCTTTTCCTCGAATTACGATTACACGTAAAACTGACAGTGACGGCACACGGTATTTCGGTCCATTTGTAAAGGTGCGTTCTACAAGACAAGTCATGAAACAGTTGACTAAACTGTACCCTATTCGTACATGCACATTACCGCTTAAGGAAACTAACAACAAGTATAGAGAATGTCTTGACTATCATATTGGTAGGTGTCCTGCACCTTGTGCTAACAAGATTAACGTTCAGGCGTATAGAAAAATCGTTACCGAAGTATGTCAATTCTTAGGGGGTAATACAAAAGGGGTCGTCAAAAAGATACAACAGCAGATGAAAGGTGCTGCGGAAGCATTAGATTTTGAATCTGCAGCAAAATACCGCGATCTGCTTAAGGACGTTCAACAGACGATCACAACACAACAGAGCCTTGATAATGTAGTTACTGTAGATGAAGATGTCATCGGGATTTCGACCGCATTCCAACACGGTTTGGAGAGTCGACTTGGAGAGATAGCATGTGTACAGGTATTGCACATACGTGATGGAAAACTGCTTGATCGAGAACACTATTACCTAAACGATGTGCATCCAGATTCAATTCCCACTGCCTTAAATGCATTCGTGTCACAGTATTATCAGAACGCAGTCTTAATTCCGAAGACTATATCCTTACCCACACCTATAGAATCAGAGACATTAATTGAGAGTTGGCTCAGTGAAAAACGTGGCAATCAAGTATCATTACATGTGCCAAAAGCTGGCAGACTTAGAAGATTACAGACTTTAGCGATGAAAAATGCAGAAGCACTCTTGATCCAACGCGAACAGAGTGTGGTATTCAGTAGTGATGTTAATCCCGCACTTGTTGAGTTACAGGAACTTCTCAATATCAATCAACCTTTGAGACGAATTGAAGCTTATGACATTTCAAACCTTAGTGATAGATATGCTGTCGGTTCAATGGTGGTATTGGAGAATGGAAAACCTAATTCCAGCGAATACAGACATTTTCGGATCAAAGAAGTTGTCGGACAGAATGACTTTGCCATGATGCAAGAAGTTATCACAAGACGATTTCGTCGTGCAGAAACTGGAGATCAGAAGTTCAACAAATTACCTGATCTCATCCTGATTGATGGTGGAAAAGGACAACTGAGTGCTGCACAAGCAGCATTGCAAGTCTTCCATGAAGCAAAATTAGAACCTGCCCCTTCAGACATACCGCTTATTGCATTAGCAAAACGGAATGAGGAGATTTTTGTTCCTGGAAAAACTGACCCAATTGTGCTGCGGGAAGACAATCCGACACTACACTTAATTCAACGACTGCGCGATGAAGCACATAGATTTGCCATTACCTACCATAGAAAGTTGCGGAAAAAGGCTCTCAGCGTCTCTGTGCTTGATGAAATACCAAATGTAGGTCCAATAAGAAAACAGGTACTGCTGAAAACATTTGGATCAATTGATGCAATCCGGCAAGCAAGCTTAGATCAACTCTTATCTGTGAAGGGAATCCCAAGAAACGTAGCTGAGAATATACATAAACATCTCTAATTATAAACCTAACTGCACAATTCTGTGCAAGATTTTACGTGCTGCACATCCGTGTGCATAGTAGATATCGGGAATAACTGTATTCACCGAATTATCAGCATTTGACAATGGCACATTTATTGCATACGTGTATGACTTAAGAAGTTACACTCCATATATGAAGATTAAGTTATTAATTGGGTAATACGCGGGCGGGGAAACCCCGCCCCTACGAAACCTTACTCCTACGATAAGTCATATCAGTAGAATTACCTGATTATTTATTTAATCTTCATATACTACAAATAGATTCATTAGGTGTCAAATTGAGAATAAGAGAATCAATCATAAAGTTTGCTGGGATACTTTTCATCCTTCATAGTGTGTTTTTTTTGCACGTTAAACTATATCGTTTTGCAGCAACAACTAAACTGGGTGAGTTGCAAGTTGAGGTATGTTTAGGACGCGTAATCCACATAGATACCAGCGATGAAGCTGATCAGATATTGACCTTTCGAATAATCTCTGGACAGTTTCGCAATGAAACGGTCAGGGTGGATAATATATGGATCGGTCGCGCATTCGGGGACCGTATTATACACAAAGGTGATGTTCTGTTTCTTGACATTCCGATCCGTGACCCGAATAATCCTCAGATCGTCACAGTTTCAATGCGTGAATACTTCAGAACACCATTTCTGCTCTATCTTGCAGGCACATTAGGCATCCTGATGATTTTAGTCGCTGGCATGAAAGGTGTACGTGCAATACTCACCCTATTTGTATCAGGTTTTTCTGTTTTCTACTTATTGGTACCCCTGACAGTTAGGGGATATAATCCGATTATAGTTGCACTACTTATTGCTGCATTTCTTACATTAACCACTTTTCTACTCATCACAGGATTCAGTTATAAGGTAATTTCCGGTGTACTTGGCACACTGGGGGGTTTAACGGCAGTCGGGGTATTATCTATCTTAAGTCAGAATATGATGGCTTTGACAGGATTAGCAAAAGAATTCGGTTATCTTGAACTCGGCTTAAATCTATGGTATCCAGACTCTGGGGCACACCATTGGAATTTCGCTGGAATCCTCTCAGCTGGTATTATCTTAGGAGCTGTTGGGGCGATGATGGATGTTAGTATGTCCATCTCATCAAGTGTGCATGAAGTCAAGCAGGTCAATCCAAACATAAGTGTACGTCAATCAATCCGCGCAGGACTCAATGTAGGGCGTGATATTATGGGTACTATGGCAGATACACTGATTTTCGCATACCTTGGTGCTCACATGATTACGATGTTGTTGCCGAGAATCGATTTTCCAGAGAGCGGTATGTTATATCCGTTTCTGCGGTTGGTCAATGAAGAAACAACAACTGTCGCCATTATCCAAGCGGTGATTGGAACAATTGGTTTAGTATTGACTGTACCAATTGCTGCTGTGATAGCAGGTTTCCTTACAAAGTATACAGAAGTAAAAAGAACGGACATTCATGAGGATATTCCAACAGAGGAGGAATTAGAAGAGGTATTCGGAAGCGATTCTGCACATACTGGTACAAGGGTGTTTTCAAGCCGGATGGCAATTCCAATCGCAATGCTATTTGTATTGATTGGAACTACATTCATTTACTATCGTATTCAAGGGAATTCTGCGACCGTTATTGAAGCACAAGATGAACAGGGTGAACTTATTGAGAAATCTGAATACGTTAAAGGTAAAGTGATTAGAGTCCTTGAGACGAGTGGAGATTATCTCTTTTCTATTGATGCAACGCACGCGGCAGACTTGGAGAATAAACGCATGCCTTCAGCATTACGAGCAGCATTTGGGAGCATAGAATACTCCTTGTCAGATGATGTGAACATCTCAATTAAACCTTGGAAGGACAGCCGCTGGTTTATAGAGGATAAAACACACAAACATTCCTATAGTATTCGCACCTCTCCAGATAGTAAGAATAAACTTGACGTATATGATTCTGAAAAGGAACATCATGTGCTTGAAGTTGAAATACTTGGCGGCATCTATAAAGGGAAGCACTTGATATTTCGAAATATAGTCAATCATAGTATGCCATTGTTGAGCATACCTGCGGAACCTGGAGATTTGATATTATGTCGTGTAGGTGGTGATACTGAAATCATTAGTATTGGCAACCTTGTGCAAGAATATGCGCGTGATAAATATCTTATTTGGTTCGTAGGCGGGATGTTTCTCTTAATAATTCTCATTGGTCGGAGCGAGGGTATTAGGACTGTGTGTGCAATGTTGATTTCTGGAGCAGTGATATACTTTTTCATGCTTCCTTTAATCTCAGATGGGATGAATGCAATAGTCGTCGTGACCTTAACTTCTGGAGTCGTTGCGTTTGTTTCATTGGTGTTTGTTATCGGACCAAGTCGTAAGACATACTCCGCAGTATTGGGAACGATGGGGGGTATCCTTGTTGCTGGTGTGATAGTCTTATTTGCGCAGCAACACTTACATTTCAACGGTTTAGAGAATGCGATCTCTGCGGATATAATAGAAGCAACCCGGACTCCCCCGTTTGATTTTGTCCAAGTGCTATTAGCTGGGATGTTGATGGGTGTCTTAGGGGTAGCAGTTGACGGTGCAATTGAGGTAGCATCCAGTATGGAAGAGATTCGTCGTGCAAATCCAAACATGCCAACATGGCGACTCATTGCTTCTGGTCTAAATGTTGGAACTGATATACTCGGGACGATGGTCAATACGTTAGTTTTTGCATATCTCGGTGCTGAGTTGTTATTAGTGCTAACAGTCGGTGCACCTGACCTTGATCTATTTAAATCTCCACCGGTACAATTACTCAGCAATGTTGTCATCTCGGCAGAGATTGTGCGGTTATTGGCAGGAACGCTTGGGTTAGTATTAGCAATACCAATTACTGCAATTATATGCGCCTTCTGGAATCCAAAAAGAAGATAGGAACTATTGATTAGCGATACCCAAAACCGTGGCTGTAGCACATTCTGTTAGATTGTGCATCTTTGTAGCACATTCTGTTAGATTGTGCATCTTTGTAGCACATTCTGTTAGATTGTGCATCTTTCTACAACATTCATCATTCATTGTCATTCTCTGCACAACATACATATTGATATACCTGTAGCACATTCATCCTTGATTGTGCTTCTTTCAGCAACCACCTTATGCGTCAATTTAAGAAGATAAACATATCGTCCCTACGGGACTAAATAGTGTGCGGGACACGTTTTCTATAAACATATCGTCCCTACCAAATCAACGCCAAATGCGCGTTTGGCATTTGGCGGGACTGAAGACACTACACTAACGGATTTATCCCTTAAATTGACCCTTATAGCAGAATTCGCGTATGGTATTCTGCCTTGATTAGGAAATCGGATCTATCGGGTTGGACACATGGGCAGAATTCTTCTTAAATTGACGCATAATGTGCTATCAGGAAATCGCACCTTCCAGCTCGGGAACATCCCATCCACCGTAGAATTGAAAAAGATGCAACTATCGTTTCATTGATTTGTAGTAGCATTAACTTCAATACACACGGAGTTGCACAATGACAGAAGATGTATTCCTTGAACTTGTCCGAAATAATCAAGATAAGGTTTTTCGGCATGCATTTTACCTACTCAAGAACAGCGAAGACGCAAAGGATATGACCCAAGAAACCTTTGCTAAGGCATGGCAACATCGCGCAAACTTAAGATTGGAAACAGCACACTCATGGTTGCTGAAATGCGTGCAAAATCTCTGCTACAACCTACTAAAACGCAGAAAATTTCAGGTATATTTATCCGAAGAAGAAGGTGAATCGCTTGAAATGCTACTACATACCAATTCATACCGTTCCGTCCCAACACCAGATGAGATATCCATCAAGGAGGAACTCAAACAGTTAGTCCGACAAGCCGTAGATGAATTGCCGGAATCCGTGCGACCCGTAGTCGTGATGCGCGAGTTAGAAGAAAAGAGTTATAAGGAAATCGCAGAAGCATTGAAGCAACCTGAAAACACCGTTAAATCAACTGTATTCCGTGCTCGTAAGAAATTGCGGGAGATAATGAACAGACTCTTAGAACAGAACCGATGAACTCATATCTATAAAAGGGAGACAATAGAATGAAACCTACAATCATGATTCTCGGCAGTACACACTTGGACAATCCAGGAGTGGACGTATACAACTTCAAAATGGATGATGTGTTAGCACCCAAACGGCAAACGGAGATTGAGCAACTTGTTCAATTACTCAAAACGTTTCAGCCAACTAAAATCGCTGTTGAACAAGACACTTCGCAAACCGATAAGATTAACCAGAACTATCAAGGGTACCTAAATGGTACTTATGAACTCCAGCGGTGGGAAATTGATCAGATCGGTTTTCGGTTAGCAAAACAGATGGGACATCGAAAAGTTTACTGTGTAGACCATTTCCGAAACGATGACCCCATGATTAATTTAGATGAAATTGATCGCGATCTCATAGACTATTTTAAGTTTGCCAGGGAAAACAATCAAGAGGATTTATTCCCAAAATTTGAAGAGTTTTCCGCAGTTGAAGGGAAAAGGCATAAAGACAAAAGTGGTGCAACATGGATTGAACCAGATGAATATGAACCGCTAACTGATATGTATAGAAGATTGAACCAAGCAGAATCTCTGTATAAAAACCACCGCGTATACTTTCGTGTCGCACAAATTGGCAAAGGTGACCAATACCCTGGAGCGAATTGGGTTGGACATCTTTGGTATGCCCGTAATCTCAAAATCTATGTGAATCTGACACGCATCACTAAATCTGCCGATGATCGAACACTACTTATCATTGGTGCCGGACATACATATCTAATTCAGCAATTTCTTGAAGAATCTCAAGACTACAACGTTGTGACCCCGTTAGATTACCTAAGAACGGAGGATGTAGATTAATGAAACCGACAATCATGATTCTCGGTAGTGGACATTTAGCAAATCCGGGGAAAGACAGATTCAATTTCAGGATGGATGATGTCCTCGCTGATAGACGGCAAAAAGAAATAGAGCAGCTCATATCACATCTGACGCAGTTCAATCCTAATAAGATTGGTATTCAAGCCGACCAAAGGTTTGACACTGAGATCAATGCAAACTATCAAGCTTATCTTAAAGACGCGTATAACCTCAAGCGATGGGAAGGCGAACAGATCGGTTTTAGGTTAGCAAAACAGATGAAACATCCGAATATATACTGCGTCGATTATTCTCCTGAGCAAGACCCGTTTTTTCTGGAAGATTTTGACCTGGATTTAATAGATGTTGACAAATTCGCAATAGAATACGATCAAGAACATCTTCTACCAAGAATCGAAGATTTCTCATTTTTTGATGACAAAACCGAAGAGGAAGATGACGGGAGATTTTGGATTGAATCGCAGAAATATGAACCTCTTATAAATATGTATATAAGGTATAATGACCCTGAAGGTAGACGTGCTGAGCATAAGGTATACCTACGCACGGCTAAAGTTGGATTAGATGACCATTACCCAGGTGCAAATTGGGTTGGACATCAATGGTATACTCGCAATCTCAAAATCTTTGTCAATCTAACGCGTATCACCGAATCTGATGATGACAGAATACTTGTAATTATCGGAGCAGGACTGGTCTATCTGGTTCAGAAGTTCCTTGAGGAATCGGGAAATTATAACGTTGAAAGTCCATTAATCTATCTTAAGACTAATTACCGGTAGGTTCGGTTTCCTAACCAATGCAGAATACCAAACGCGTATTCTGCAGGCTTTGTGCCAATTGCGTTCATAAAGGTTTTTGCGAAGGATCCGGTTCGGTTAGGAAACCGAACCTACCGGACCTGGAAGGACGGTAAATTGACACTTATAGGTAGAGCGAAGCGAAACACGACCTACAGAACATTATGAATTTGAAAAAAGATGCAACTTTTTTCGTACTTATTTGTAGTAACGTAAACTTCAATGCGAGCGGAGTTACGATTATGACAGAAGACGAATTTGTTTTATTAGTCCGCAAGCATCAGGATCAGGTATATTGGCACGCGTTCTATTTACTCAAAAACAGTGAAGATGCAAAAGATATGACACAAGAAACTTTCATAAAAGCATGGCAACACCGTACGAAATTAAGGCAAAAGACAGTTCGCGCGTGGTTGCTGAAATGCGTCCAGAATCTCTGTTTCAACATGCTAAAAAGACAAAAATTTCAGGTGCAACTATCAGATGAAGATGATGAGACTTTTGAAATGTTACTGCATAAAAACACACACAGATCGAACCCTACACCTGATGAAATTTCTATCAAGAAGGAACTCAAACAGTTAGTTCATCAAGCCATTGGGGAACTTCCACCGGAAATGCGATCTATAGTAATTATGCGTGAATTAGATGAAATGAGTTATAAAGAAATCGCTAAGGTCACGAAACAATCCGTAAACACTTTGAAATCAACCATATTTCGTGCTCGCAAAAAACTGCGAGAGATACTAAATCGATTAATGGAGGAAACCGATGAACCCGAAATCTAAACTACAGATGACATGTCTTGATTGCCAAAATCTGCTTGAGGAATACGTTGTCGGTGAATTGGATTCTTCTACCGAGTCGAAAATCGCCTCACATCTCAAAACGTGTAATACCTGCCAACACGAACTCCGTTTAGCACAAGCAATTATTACGGAATTAAGGGACCTGCCAAAACCTCAGACACCTCCCGAGATATTGACCGAAGTAACTACTTATGTCCAGTCTCATCCTGCGAAGAGTGGTTGGTTACACCGTTTCCTCAACATATTCACATCTTGGGATCACCCACGAACAGTCATTCTTCGTTTTAGTACGCTTGCGTGTCTTGTTGGTATTATCTTATTCGGTGTCCATCTAAATCATAAGAAGGTAATAGCAGAACAGGCAATGAACGATTTCAACTATGCTGTTAGCAAGATTCAATATGCGTTTAATAAAACAGGCATAGGTGTAAATGATAGTTTTGCATCGCTGAAAATCAATGAAGCATCACGGCGCGCTTTCAAATCAACAACAACGGCAACATCAACTGTTGCAACAGCAATTGATAGAAGTTTAGGTATTCTTGACAGATTAACTGGAAATGTATCAAATTCACATAACTCTCAAAACTCTGATTCAGACATGGAACCTACAGGTATTCAATAGAGATTGTTTTCAACATCATCAAAGGAGAAAACCGATGAAAAGATTCAGCATTGTAATTATTTTACTCGCTTTCAGCTTTTTCACTACAAGTATAGCGGAAACTGAGAAAAGTCGTGGAAAAATAGAGATGAGCATACCAAATGCTCCAACACCTACAACTGAGTTCAACTTAGTAGACCAATCATTTTTCAGATGCTTTTTTCTTGACTTTACGATACTTGACTTTACGATAAATTTACCAGAATATGGGATTAACTTTACGATGGATTCTCCAGAATGTGGGGAATATGCGGAGATGTTAGACGGTGTATTTATTCGTAGCTATGAAAAAGATCCAAGAATTCTCACCGAAATGAATACCCATTTCCTGAAAATTCTAAAGACAGAAAAATGGGAGCAGATTCTTAAGGTAAAGGATCATCTTAGTGTTAGTCTGCTATTCTCCGAAACGCCGGGTATACTAAACGGCATTTTCGTCTCATTCACTGACGAAAACAGCACGACTTTCGTGAATATTTATGGAAATATTGACATTCAAAAACTCGGAACGCTTTTCCAGAAACTCATGGAATCAGAACCAGCGTTCCTAAAGGATATCAAAATCAATACAAAATTCCAAAAGAATCATTAATCAGGGTCATGACAGCGTATATCTTTACTGAACAAGACATTATCAAGAAGGAGAAAGACCGTGAGAATTCAACGATGGCTTAGCCCCCTAATTGCAACAGCTTTATTAGCAATGTCATTTATACCCATCAATTACGCATTGGCAGAAAAAGAAACCCAAGATAAGACAAAGAATAAAGGACAGATACTGTTCGATTTTCCAAATCCATCCTCTGAACCCACTGTTGAGATCAACTTGACCAACAAACTGATTAATTTAGTAACGAAATCCATGAATTCGTCTCCAGAACTGACAGAGATGGTCAAGATGCTTAAAGGTATGTATGTTCGCACATATCGGCATGCTGAGGACGATATGATACTTTACTACCAAGACAAACTCAAGACTGAAGACTGGGAGGTTCTGGTCAAAGTTAAAGAAAAGAATGAGGTTGTTGAAATTAGTCTTCTATATGATGAAGATGTGGTTTACGGAATTTTTGTCATCTTTAAATCCCATAACGAGGAGATTACCTTTGTAAACATTATCGGGGAAATTGCACCTGAGCGAATTAGTGAATTACTCGGAAACCTAAGCAATTTCGGTATGACAGATATTGATCTTGAAAATACATTAAAAGCAAATGCAGTAGAGAATATAAACATCGGAAAAGGGAAAGAGCTACTGGCAGTAAAAACCGGTACGCCTCCCAAAATTGATGGCAAACTCGATGATAAATGCTGGAAAACAGCACCGCAAGCTGACAATTTCACGCACATGGGGACAAATAACCCTGTCAAAGACCAGACAGTAGCAAAAATCGTTTACACCGATAGATCAATCTACATCGCATGGAAACTCAACGTATCTCAACCTAAGAGCATTGTATCACGACAAACCAAAGATCAGAAACGTTTCGCTGACGAAGATGTGGTATGCTTTAGTATTGACCCTTTTCATACACATCAATCCGATCACCGCACGTTGTTTATGGTAAATCCTATGGGGAAAAAGTATGTCCAATTTGCCCCAGGACGTCCGAAGAACACTGAATTAGCTGGCAAATGGAAAGTTGAAACAAGAATAGAAGATACCAGCTGGGTCGTTGAGATGGAAATTCCTTGGCAGATTCTCGACTATCCTGAGACAACTGAACCGGTTCAGATGGGAATCAACTTTGACAGGAAACAACAAAGCACAGGTGAACAATCATGGTGGTCAAATGTTGGTATTGAGAAATCATACAGTAAAGATGGCAATTGGTTGCGAGTTTTACCACCCTCAAAATCGTCCCGTATGCAAGGGTTCTTGGATTCGTTTGACAAGGACAAAAACCGTTTTGCCCGTGGTAACAACACTACACTTAATAATAGAGACTTATTTAGAGCTGTGAATACCAGTGGAATAAATCCAATCGACGGACTACGGCTTGGTGGTGGTTTTGAGATTGGAAGCAGATGGAATGCTGACCCCCTGTTTTTTGATAGATCGGGTGAAACAATTCGACGAAGTCTAAACCCAGAAATCGCTTATGAGAATTATGCGAATGATTGGGGGTTTAGATCTCCCTATTCACCTAATCCATTCGTATACGGCACAATGAGTTACGCACTTCGGACAGAAAGAATTTACTATCGTCTTGGGGGTGGTATGACATTCGGTCAGAGTTCAAACCTAACATTCAGTACACAAATCCATAGACTAACATCTGCAAGGGATAGAGATTTATTGTTAACCTATAGCGAGCAACTCTTGAGAGCGTTCGTTAACGCTGACTTTCAAGACTACTATACCAGACAAGGGGGAGTGATGGCATTTCAATGGCAGAATACAACATTGAAGCATACGCTGGGACTATCGCTCCTTTTAGAAGAACATCAAAGCATGAGAGATGATAGTAGTTCTTACCTTAGAATAGGAACATCAAGCTACCACTTAACCCCAGATGTAAGACAGAATTCTCCAATCTACGATGGTAGAATGCATAGTATCTCCCTAAAATACGATTTTGATACTCGCGAAGACACCAAAATTAGGTACGACTTGCTTAACCGAGGAAGTAAAAACGAGTGGTATAATACATTTATTGTTGAACATTCTAATTCTGCCATTGGTTCCACATACAACTTTACGCGTTTTGTGGCTCATCTTCGTAACTATCATCCGATCGGATATAACCGAGTTGACACACGTTTAAAAATCGGATTTGCTGCTTCAGATTATTCGTTGCCATACCAACGTCAATTTGTTCTTGGCGGTATTGGAACACTACGCGGATACTCTCTCTATGAATTTGTAGGCAACCACGGATTTCTCTTCAATTTGGAATATCTACATAGTTTAGCGAAGGGGTCTGACTTTTTCATTGTACCTTTCGTAGACATAGGACAAGCGTGGGAGAGCTTGGAAGACATAAGAGAAGATTATCCGAAGGTTAATCTCGGTCTCGGTTTCCAATGGAATATCTTCAGGTTGAACTTCGCAAGATCTATTGAGAAGGATCGTGGATATCAAGCCAATTTTAAATGGTCTCGTACATTTTAATCTTACTGAAATCAAAATGGAGAGTCTAATGAATAAAATGAATCAGTTCTTTATACTTATCGCTTTTGCTTCTCTGCTTACGTTGCCTTTTCTTACCGGTTGTGCTGAAACTGAGCGCGAAATGATGTTCCCTAATACCGATCTGCCTGAAAGTGCTACTGTGATCGTAGAGGCAACCGCAGAAGCAGAATTCAAACTAATTATTTCTACTGACTACAGAAAAGAGAAAAACAATTTCGGTGGTAATGTCATCATCCATAATAGCGAAAAAGAATACGCTGTTACACAGGATTTTAGTGAAACAATATATTTTGATTCTGAGGAACCTCGTATTTCAGTCAAACTGACGTGTACCAATATTGACTCTATAGATGACAATAGTGGCAATTCAGTCCATCTTATCGTCCGATTTAACGGTGATGGAAATTTTCGCAGAGGAAATCACAATCATAACCAACCGATTGAATTAGGTTCATTTATAAATGTCAAGAGTGCTTTTAATCGGTATGAAGGTGTCTCATCTGGGATTGATCGTGGTATAGATCCTAAAATAACTAATTTCAGTCAGTAATGCTCTACCAATTCCTATCTTGTAGGTCGGGTAGATGGGATCTACGCCTATAAATCGTCACTGTGATTACGCTTATGCCATTCAGCCAAATCAACGCGAAATGTGCATGGGCGTAAACACGTTTGGTATTCATCATACCAAATGTCTATACACCTCTAAAAGAAGCCAATTGTCCATAATGTGCGTAAAACGATGACGCCGCCTGCCAACCCACCAAATATAACGATTAGCGTTAAGTTAATTATAAGCGCGAACCGAAAGATACGTTTTGCATGTTCCGGTTGTTCTTTTGTCCATCCTCTTGCTAAGAGAAAAGTTAGGACAACACTGGTTAGAATGAATACGGCTGCACCTAATAGTGATATGAGCATCCCCGAAAAGTCAACCATTTCCATCGTGTCGGGAATTGAACCGTAAGTTGAATAACGGTGGATAACGATGATTAAGATTGTTGACAGAATTAGTATAAAGAGGATGAAAACTGCCAGGGTTTTTACGAAGTTATTGCTCATATTTATTGTGCTTTCTTTTCAGTTTCGTGTTCACCTAATAGTTTACCACAATTATGATGTACAAGCAAAGATTAGATTATGCAAGGGTGTGTAAAGCTTTTGCACAGAAGATTCAGGGGCATATCCATCTCCTCCGCGCTTTCCGCGATTCAGACAAATTGAAAAACTTTACACACCCTTGAGTTTATGTTTTGCTTGACTTTATAATAAAAATTGTGAAATCTTTTTATTCTACCTGAACGCGTCTATTTACATATAACAGCAGTACACAGATTGCATAAACTGGTGTTGTGAATGCAGAAATACACGAATCGACCAAACTGCTTATTGCTACTGATAGAGAGAGCGGTTCGTGGTAATTCAACACAAATGAATCTGCAATCATGGACACTATTCTCTGCATCGGTATCTCGTCTTCAAAATCTAATAACAAGGATATCACCCCGTATCCGATATAGTAAATCGTTTCAACCGCAATTAAAACAACGGTGATTGCAACGATAGTACCACATACACGCCACCACGCACCTCTGACTAAATCTCTACTTCTGCTCAGCGGATGCCGTAACACCGGAGTTTCAAGAAGCACAACGGGACCATACAAAACCCAAGCAATAATATAATAAAAAACAAAAGGTATACTCAGAAGAATGAGGGATGACAAAGAAGGATCAGACTGTCCATTCATATCTGGTAGATGATACCATCCCGTTAAGAACACAAGATATAAAAGTGAACTGCCAAAATAGCGAGAAAAGCAAGAAGCAAACCTACCGAATACTTCACGAATCGTGATATGTCTACCGAAATGAACTTCACTTGCGATGATAATCATTAATCCTATCTCAAATGTCAAGAGTAGATGGTAGACAATACCATCAAAAATTTGGTAGTATTTATAATTCCAAAATATACACCTTTCGCCCCTCTGGGCTTGTTACTGGTTGGATCAATGCGCGGACTATACACCTTTCGCCCCTCTGGGGCTTGATACTGGTTGGATCAATGCGCGGACTATACACCTTTCGCCCCTCTGGGGCTTGATACTGGTTGGATCAATGCGCGGACTATACACCTTTCGCCCCTCTGGGGCTTGATACTGGTTGGATCAATGCGCGGACTATACACCTTTCGCCCCTCTGGGGCTTGATACTGGTTGGATCAATGCGCGGACTATACACCTTTCGCCCCTCTGGGGCTTGATACTGGTTGGATCAATGCGCGGACTATACACCTTTCGCCCCTCTGGGGCTTGATACTGGTTGGATCAATGCGCGGACTATACACCTTTCGCCCCTCTGGGGCTTGATACTGGTTGGATCAATGCGCGGACTATACACCTTTCGCCTCTCTGAGGCTTTAGATAATCACATATCAGCACCAGCGGTGCGGAAGGTGTATAGAGAACGTATCCCACGAAAACCCAAGCACCAGCGGTGCGAAAGGTATGAGGATAGAATTGGTTTTATATAACCCGTCAAGAAGCGGGAATATCCTTAAATTGACGCTTATGGTGATTGGAGAAAGATAGCACAATCAAGGATGAATGTGGCAGAATACGCGTTTGGTATTCTGCATTAGCAATATCAAACTTTTTGCTGGGCAGAGTAGGGTAATGTAGGATGAATGTGTTTGTAGAAAGAAGCACAATCAAGGATGAATGTGCTACAGTCATGGTCTTGGAAATCGCTAAATTGACTTCTATGATATGTAAAATTATTTCACCTTTTTTGTCAGAATTTTTACACGTCTGTTTATGTACATAGCACTCCACTGGAGTGCATCCCGTTGACAATCTTTTTTCTATAGACATATTGCTCCGCTGGAGCAAGGGGTCAGCGATCCTTTTTCTATAGTAACAAACTTTGGGGACAAAAACTTTACACACACCGTCCACTCCACCACTCTCTAATTACGAAAAAGGTTGCGGTAAACATCAGATATCTGATATTATAAATGCGCTGCTTGATAAAGTTTCAGCACACCACATCGTTGATGATTAAATTAGGAAATACTGTTAAACTAAAAATCAACAACCCATTCAGATTCAAAGGAGTTTTTTATGGAATTAACATACACTGCAGTACTGGAAACGTTAGAATCAGGCAACCCTCTGCCTCCTCTCGTTCCTGAAGATGTTTGGAACAGTGAACTGTCAGAAGGGATACTTGCAGCATCGTCTGAAGAACTATTAAAAGGAGAGACGGTGAAAGATGAGACCTATGCAGGCGCGATTAAGAGTGGACTGTTACTTTGGAATGATGCACTGAACGATTCACATGATATATCACAAGGATTATCAAATAATACAGGTAGTTATTGGCACGCGATTATGCATAGACGGGAACCTGACTATAGCAACGCAAAATATTGGTTTGGAAGGGTCGGCACACATCCGATTTACCCAGAAGTCCGAGAAGGTGCGCTTGCACTATTCAAAGAAACAGCAGATCCTTCTGCAGCACTCTCGGATATAGGTGATAAGATTGAATCACATGAACATTGGGATCCATACCAATTCATTGATTGGTGTGAGGCTGCAGCTGAAGACCTTTCGTCTGATGTCGCACAATTTTTGCAACAAGTGCAGGTAGAAGAAATTAAGCTGTTACTTGCATATTCATATAGAAATGCAATCTAAGAGATCAGAATTCTATGTTATTCGAGTTTAACTCAGGAGAATAGATATGACTTCACTGAATAGTACTCCCTTTAGGAATAATAGGTATCATTTACTATCGGTTCTGGTATGTATACTACTGCTTACCTCATGTGCACCGACGACATATCGGCATTCTGGGCTGGATCATGCAACAAGAGAACGTGCTGTTGACATATACAATGATATCAAAGAACTCACCAACAGACTCTCTACATCAAGTGATGAAACAGATGCGGAGATGTTGATTGAGAAATCTCAAAGTTTTATCCACACATACCCGAAATATAGCAAGGTGGACGAGGTATACTTTATTCTGGGACAGACTCTCCTTCAATTTGATCGCGCTGCAGAGGCTATTCAGGTATTAGATGAACTAATTCGTGATTATCCCTATTCATCTTATATCAGCGAGAGTTTATTGACGTTAGGGATAGCGTATGATAATGTCGGTAAACATGACCAGGCGGATCAGACCTATAATAAGTTGATTAGTGATCGTAGATTCAGTGGTAATAAGAATGTTGAAGCTGCGCAGCAACTACTGGCAACAGATAGAACAGCCAGAAAAGGAGCATTATCAGAACTTTCTGCTGAGAACCAAAACCCTCTGGAAAAGTTCATCGGTAAACCTGCTTTAGATTTTAAGGTTGCGGACCTGAATGGAGAAGTACTCTCATTAGAGAAATATAGAGGTAAGATCATTCTTCTTGATTTCTGGGCGACGTGGTGTCCGCCGTGTATAAAGGAGATGCCACACCTTAAACAGACCTACACGAAATTCAAGAATCAAGGTTTTATTATTATCGGTATAAGCGAAGATAGAGGACTTGAACCCCTTAAGACTTTTGTTTCTGAAGAGAATATAACTTGGCCCCAGCATTTTGACAACGGGGGTCAAATTGCGAAAATGTATAATTTAACGCATATCCCTACTACCTTTCTTATTGATGGAAAAGGTATTATACAAGCTGTCAATCTTAAGGGAAATGCGCTTGAAGCGGCGATTGCTCAGTTCGTAATTGAAAAAAGTTATCGCTAAGTCCAAGTTGCCAAATAGTTGATAGGAGGAAAAAATGATACATCTTAAACGAGATACGTATACACAATCCAAAGTTATGAACATTGTAATTCTTGCAGCCGCACTTCTGTTTGTCTTCAGTATAGGGCTCACTGCAGATGACTCATCAGAAACACAGCCAGTGCCTATATTAACTCTTGCACAGATAGGTTTTAAGTATCAAGAGATAAAAGCCTTAGGCAAAGAGCTGGCAACGGAGAATAAGTCGGAGGAATTAGAGGTATTGGTTCAGAAGTCAACAGATTTTGTTAAACTATTTCCGAAATACAAACGCGTTGACGAAGTCTACTATTATCTCGGTAATGCCTTGGTCCGCTTAGATCGTGTCAAGGAAGGTATCACGGTATTTGAGGAGCTCTACAAGGAACTACCAGATGCACGATATGTCGCGCCAAGCCTATTAGAATTGGGTTTAGCTTACGATAAACTCAGCCAGCACGATAAGGCAGATACTGCATTTAAGAAACTGATAGAACATAAGAAATATGGTAGTCGTTCACAAGCAAAAATTGCTCAAAAAATCCTTGAACAGGACCGTTCTGAAAGAAAAGGTCTATTACCTAATCAGGCACAACCATCAATCGGTAACGCTAAAGCAGAGTTGGTGGGCAAACCAGCACCGCTTTTCAAGGTGAGAGATATTAAGGGAAAAGAGCTCTCGTTAGAGAAATACAAAGGACAAGTAGTGCTCTTAGATTTTTGGGCGACATGGTGCGGACCTTGTATTGTTGAGTTGCCAAATGTTCAGAAAACTTATGACAAATATAAAGACAAAAAGTTTCAGATAATTGGTATCAGTCTTGACAGGTCAATTACAGCACTTGATAATTTTCTTAATGCGAATGAATTACCTTGGATACACTATTTGGATCATGCAGGAACAATAAGCGATCAATACCGTGTAACTGCTATACCCTCCATGTTTCTGATAGATGGTAAAGGGGTAATCCGGACAACAGATCTGCGGGGTGCAAAATTGGAAAAGGCTGTAGATGCATTAGTAAAGGACAATCTGTTGAATCCTACCGATCCCAATGCTTCTGCGAAGACAATTCCTGCCACCAAGATCGTTAAGATGAAACCAGCTATCCCTGAGGAAAAAGCATCTAAGACTGAAGAAGTAAAGCTTGAGGACCTGGTTGGTAAACCTGTTCCCGACTTCACAGTAAAGGGGTTGGATGGTAAAGAACTTTCCATAAAAGATTTTAAAGGACAGGTTGTGCTAATCGATTTTTGGGCTACGTGGTGTGGTCCCTGCATTAAAGAGATGCCGAAAATTAAGAAGACTTATGCCAAATTCAAGGATCAGAAATTCGCGATAATAGGTATTAGTCTTGATAGGTCTATAGATCCTCTTAAAACGTATATTACCAAGGAAGAGCTGTCTTGGAAACAGTATTGGGATCAGGACAGGACAGTAAGGAATCTTTTCGGTGTTAAGTTTATACCAACTGTTGTCATTATTGATGGCGAAGGTATTGTCCGTAAAGCAAAGGTTGGCGGATTTGATCTTGAAGCTGCTGTTGGGACTTATGTGAAGGAGAATCTCGCTAAGAACCCACCTGAATCAACAACAGATGAGAAATAGTAGTGGATAGTCCAGACTAAACTTATGGGTATAAGTAAGAGTCGGCTTGTGGAGTTCCCTCCTACCATAAGCACTCCATTGGTAGGAGCGATCTCCGAATCGCGACCTTTACCCGAAGAATTAGAATGGACTCTATAGTAGACTGTCAATCCCTACATGTAGGTCGGGTATAGCGAAGTGAAACCTATATAAATTGAACTAAAATTCTTAGTCCTCCAAGCCTCCGACCCACTTTATGCAGCCTACAATGTGTTCGCGAAACCAAGATTGACTCCAGAGCGCATCAGGATGACCAAATGCAGTATAGAGTACTCGTCCTTCACCGTATGGATGACACCAACCGAGTGCATAATCGTTGTCGTCTCGGTTCCCCCGAGAGACATCAATGGAATCGTTGTCTAAACGCATCAGGACATGTGTGTTTTCTCGTTTCCACTCTTTAAATGTATAGATCTCGTCAACGACTTTGAAACTCTTTCCGAGCATACGTGTTGCTGGATGTTCGGTATCTTCAACGATGACATTAACCTCTTGATGCCATGGATGTCCATTGAAGTAGCCACCGAGCATTTCTCCGTATTCTTTCCAATCATAGAAAGTATCAGTAGCGTTATGTATTCCGAAGAAACCCTTACCATTCCGGACGAAATCCAACAAAGCTTCTTTCTGAGAATCGTCAAATGGTAAATTACCTGTTGTTGCGAATGCAACTATATCTTGCTTTGCTAAGTTATCTGCGTTAATGCGATCGCATCGGTGAGTGGTGTTAACTCTCCATCCATTGGCTTGACCGATCTCTTTGAGTGCAACTTCAGCATCCGGCAAATAACTGTGTTCAAAACCAGCAGAATGTCGTAACATGAGAATGTTCATTAAACAGTACCTCTCATCATTTTTTTATCTGTATTATACTTGAAACGACAAAAAATTGGTATCTTAAAGAGGGGATCACATACCTCAATTAGGCATAAAACGAAAAAATGTTGGCAAATCAGCAAAAAATATGGCATTATGTTACGTAAAGTGATTTTGGATAAGGAGTAAAACATTGAGATTTCTAAAAAAGGGTGATGAAAAGAAAGAAAAGACTGATAAACAGATAAAACCGCATCCTGACCTTAAAGTCATCAGCGGTTCAGAGATTTCTGGTAAACCTCAACAAAGACCCCCTCAACAACCGACACCCCAACAACAAGCACCACAACAGAACATTACTTTACCAGACATCAAGTATAAGATAGCTGTTGCAAGTGGCAAGGGTGGTGTTGGTAAGTCTACTGTTGCAACCAATTTGGCGATTTCACTTGCACAGGTAGGTGCCAAGGTGGGGCTAATGGATGCTGATGCTTATGGACCCAGCATTCCAACAATGATGGGGATACAGGAAAATCCTAAGACCAGTCCAGAACGCAAACTGATACCCCTTGTTCGGCACGACATAAAACTGATGTCAATAGGGTTTATGGTGCCAGAAGAACAAGCAATGATCTGGCGCGGTCCCATGCTGCATAGCGCGATACGTCAATTTTTGAGCGATGTGGATTGGGGTGAATTGGATTATCTGATCATAGATTTACCACCAGGTACAGGAGATGTCGCACTGACACTATCGCAAGCAATACCACTGACGGGTTCAGTAATCGTCACTACACCTCAAGATGTAGCATTAGCAGATGTACGGAGAGGTGTTGCAATGTTTGAAAGACTCGGTGTTCCCATTCTGGGTATCATTGAGAATATGAGTTATTTCCGCTGTCCACACTGCAATGAAAAAACTGAAATATTCAAGGCACATGGTGGCAAAAAAACCAGTGAGAGATATGGAGTCGCATTCTTGGGTGAGATACCTCTTGATGCTGAAGTTTGCACCGCAGGGGACCTCGGTGTTCCTATCGTGGCAGGACACCCCGATTCACATCAAGCCGGAGCCTTTGCTGATGTTGCATCTATGTTGGAGCAGGTATTGGAAGAGAGTGGAGATGAAGATGAGTTGACTATCCTCTGATCTTACAGTTCTATCCCTAAGGCATCAGCAATAAGTTGCATAGCATGTCGGACATTATCTCCCTTACTGGAAGTCGCTTGTAAGGGGTTATTTCCAAGATTTGTATTTAAGTCTTTAAGCGGATCAAGTCCAAAGTCTTCCATACCATCCAGAAGATCTTCAAGATAACCGTTTGAGGGTAAACTGTAATTGCGGTTCTCATCACGCATACGGTAGAACATAATATCACGTTCATAGTATTTTTCATATAAATCTGGATATCCTTCGTACCTGTCCAATGCGTTTTCATCATTTTCGGATATTTCCCAGAGTCCCCCTTTTACTACGTTGTTTTGTGAAGGTATAATATCTGCATAGAAGCGAAAGACAAGTTGGTATCCTTGTAGCATATATGTGCCAAGAGACAAGGCATCTTTACATCGCCACTGCATATACTTTTGATTAAGGTTTGAACCGTATGCAAAGTATTTCATTAGCATCTGTTTGATATGTGAGAGCAGACTTAACACTAACAGGTTTTATTCCAATATAGTATCCAGTTCATTTTCTCGTTTTGGGTCTGATTTTGCTGCAGCAGTTTCTGCGGCAGATTTATATCCGTAAATTTCAATTTCACTTATTCTTCCTGATGCGCTGCGTCTAAATGTACTGAATCTTCCACCGAAGAAATTTGGCATCATTTGGTTTGGATCTGTATACATTCTTGCCTTCTCCTGTCTCCACAGAGATGCATCGTCGGATGTATCTAATACGACCAACCGTAATCTGTCTGTTGGGAACGCATACAGAATTGCTACTTCCAATGGGTATGATTTTACGCTTTTTACCTCTTTGATCAATTGCCAGTCTGTATCATTAAGTGCAGTTCCACCTTTATCAGCATATAGAGTAAATTTCTTAATATTGTCAGAGTGAATTACGATTTTTCGAATCAACTTCTTTTCAGGAAAAGTGATGATTACCTCTGAACCGCCACCCCTATAGATGTATTGTGGTCCAGAAAATGCCTGAGTTTCTCCGACAGTATTCAGATTTCCATCAATCATCTGTGGACTTGTAGCCATTGTCCCATCAAGTTGCGTATAGTTTTCACTCCATTCCTGTTCTGAAAGCAATACATGACATCCTGTGGTAAGAACTACAAGCGAAAAAAGAAAAATGAGAAGTGTTATTCTAACATACATTTGTATACTCCTATTGGCATGTGTTATTTCGTCCTACTTTAGGTAAGATTGTATACTCATGGACATTGGTATGATTAATTAATGATAACACAATACGGACAATATTGTAAAGATAAAGTTTAGAAGACAAAATGAGAATCTAATCCGGTTTTGTTGAAGTGAGATCACTACTCAATATTGTTGGACACCAGAATTTCTCTATGTATTCAATAATGAGACGCGTTCCCTCCTCATGACTCACATAAGGGGGTTTGAAGGGATTATACATAGCATCAGTTAAATCTCGTGCTAAAACAGCATTAATGCCCCATTTAACCATCGGTTTTATAGCGAATGAGCGTCCTAAAACGCACATATTCGTGTGAACTCCCATATATATGATGTTATTGATTCCTTTATGTGCGATAAGGTTGTAGACTTCTTGACCGTTATCACTGATGTAGTCCGTTTCTTCAATTAATATTTCAGGATGTTGACGGTGCCATGCCTTGTAGCTATCTGTTTCACCGGTATCTGAACCACCATCGGATGCATCAACGGGTAAGGGTGGGTCAGGCATTTCACGTTCTTTTGGTGTATTGGTGTGTGGTATTTCAACTATCCGCTTACGAGCAGGATGATCCTCGTAGAAATCCATAGTGTCAGAGGGGGCATGAACTATAAGTATACCGCGTTCCCTTGCCCGTTGGAGTACGATGTTCATTCTCGGAGCCATGATGTTAACTCTCTCGGTTGCTCCCCATGACCAGTGTTCGTTCCACATATCAACAACGATGATTGCGGTTTCAGAGGTATTCCAGTTGACCTCTTCTTCAATAATTCTCCATCCATTTCTACCGACTGTACGCGCTTCCTGTCTGCGAATCGAAAGAGAGAGCGTATCCTCTATAGAATTCGCAGAATAAACACAACTCGCTAAACCGATAAACATGATTCAAGCTCTCCTCATACAGTGACCGAACGTTTCATTATGAGATGACATAATTCATCTCTTTTCGCAATACATAAGCATCGTCACCATTACTGTAATATCTTTTCCTTACACCAAAAACTTGAAAATGATACTTTTTGTAGAGTTCTAAGGCAGCGGTATTCGTAACAGAAACTTCCAGAAACACTTCATCCACACCGTTCTTCTCTATGATTTCCAGAGCGGATTCCAGCAGGTATTTGCCGATACCGTGCCGTCTATATGCAGTATCAACGGCGATGTTATAAATATGACCTTCCCCACTGATAATATAAAAGACAATAAAACCGATGACCTTCCTATGTAACTTAGCAACATACAGATATGCATGCTTTCTGTCTTTTCTAAGTTCACGTTTAAAGAAAGACTCGTGCCACGGATCTGGGAATGCTTCTTTTTCTATTGCCATGACGTGCTGAAGGTCTTCACGCTGCATCCTTTCAATTTGGACTTCTGGTATAGGTTTGATAATAGTCATTATTAGAATTTTATCATTAAAAATTGATGGTGTCAAGACGGTAATGAAGAATGATAGGTCGGTTTTGGTTGTATTCTTGAATCTTTAGTGCTATAATATCAACAATCTGGAAATAAACTTGGATCTATGGGAGACTCAGCATGAAAGATTTCGCATTTACAGGGGGCAGACCTGACCCAAATACTTTCCCAACAGAAGCACTGATTGAGGCAAGCACAAAAGCACTTCGCAACTTAGGAGGACAATTAGTCAATTATCCAGGTGAATCTGGTTATCGCGGCTTACGTGAACTCGCTTCTATGCGTTTTGAACGAAGAGAAGGCGTACCATTACCTATTGATAACACCTCAATAACTTCTGGCTCTATGCAGGCTTTAGACCTAACACTGGGTACGTTTATTCAACCTGGAGATACAGTCTTAACTGAGGAATATACCTATAGCGGCACACTCGGTATTATGCGACATCTTCAGGCGAATATCGTCGGAATCCCGATGGATTATATTGACGGTATGAATATGGACGCATTAGAAGACAAACTAAAAATACTTAAGCGTCAAAATGTCACACCTGCAATGATATATACTACATCAAACCATCAGAACCCAACGGGTGCCATATTATCACTAAAACGACGGCATCGCATGTTAGAACTGGCAGAGGAATATGATACACTGATTGTTGAAGACGATTGTTACGGAGATATTGACTTTGTACCGAACCCGACGCCTGCATCCCTGTTTAAATTAGATGAATCTAACCGTGTCATCTTTATCGCAACTTTTTCCAAGATATTAGGTGCCGGGGTACGGCAAGGTTATTTCGTCGCAAGACAACCTTACTACAGTATGATCCATCAGAATCGGTGGGATGGCGGTACAAGTGCACTCGCAAGTGCAATTATAGCAGAATTTTTCAAGGAGAATCTTGAAGCACATCTTGAGACGACAAATAGTGCAGTCGGGGCGAAGTGTAAGGCTGTTATAGATACACTTGAGCAACATGTCAGTGATATGTGCACGTGGACAAAACCACGCGGTGGACTCTTCCTCTGGATAGACCTGCCCGAGTCTACTGATATGAAGAAACTAAACGAATTAGCATCAGCGAAAGGTGTTGGTTATAGCAATGGCAGTGCTTTTCATTATGCTGGTGAACCTGTGAAGGCGATTCGACTTGCTTATGCTTATTGTAATATAGAAGACATTCCTGAAGGTATTACGTATCTTGCAGAAGCGATCCGTGCCGCACAAGTTGCCACGGTGGATGTTGTCGCAGCCGATTGAGTGAAACTTTTACAAAACTTGCAACAACTCTTGAATTATAATGTGATCCGTTATAGAAATAAAGCGATGGAGTATAGAATTGCGTAATATTATATTATTCTCGTTAGATACTTTACGAGCGTCAAGCATGAGTTGTTACGGTCACCCTAATTTGACTACCCCTCATCTTGATTCACTTGTCCAAGATTCGACCCTCTTTGAAAGTTGTATCAGTCCGCACATACCGACACATCCGGCACACACAACAATGTTTACGGGTAAAGACGTTTTGACGCATCAGATTATTACGCAAGGCGGACAATTAGACCTTTCTGAGAACATAAGGACGTTACCTGAGCTATTGAGCGAATCAGGATACTTTACAGTTGCTGCGGATAAGTTAGGAAGATGGTTTCAACGCGGTTACGGTGAAGATCATTATCGCGGTTATAGTTGGGAAACCCGTTATCTAAATGCACGGAAGGCAGAGGCAGTGAATAGAACTGCTATTGACCTATTGGAGATTGCCCAGTCTCAGGACAGACCTTGGTTTGCTTTTCTGCACTACTGGGATCCTCACACACCTTATTTACCTCCCGCTCCTTATGAAAGGATGTTCTACAGTGGAGATGAATGCGATCCAGAAAACGCAAGTATGGATGCTGTCTATGCATGTGAACCGTTTACCAATTATTTTCGACAATGGATGTGCAAACCGGACCCTGATGACCCCGACAACTTGGAAAAGAAGCAGCTCTGGACTGATCGTAAATACGTAAACGCACAATATGATGCTTCTATTGCGTATATGGATTCTTCGCTATCGCAACTATTTCAGTATTTGCAAGACTGTGGGTTGATGGATGAAACACTTCTGATTATTACCGCTGATCACGGTGAAGAACTTGATGAACACGAGCTCTGGTATGATCACCATGGATTATATCAGACGAATTGTCATATTCCATTGATACTGCACTGTCCGGCACTTATTCCGAAAGGACAACGCCTTGATGGATTGGTCACACTTAAAGACATTGCACCGACAGTATTAGATTATGCCGGAAAGTCATCATTGGCGGAACAGGAGAAAATGGAAGGTACAAGTCTACGTTCTATCATCGAAAGCGGTTCAGAGAATGGTTCATGTGAGGAGATCTATTTAACAGAATGTGGTTGGATGAAAAAACGGGGATGGCAGACGCGAAAATGGAAACTCATCCTTGAAACTGGAGGCACTCCAGAAGTCTACAATACACCTGATGTAGAACTATATGATCTTGAGGATGATCCTGATGAGATTTACAATTTGGCGGAGGAAGCAGACGATGTTGTCGCACAATTAAAAAAAGATATGGACGCATTCCTGAAACGTAGATTAAATGAAACCGGTTTGCCTGACCCAACGGTAGAACAAGATATTACGATGAGACGCATTGGAGATAAGACGAAAGCAGTACCGTATCATAAACAGTAAATCCCAAGAGAAAGGTCACAATTGATGAAACGCATTTCTCGTATTACTTCATGCTTACTTACTATCTTAACACTCGGATGTTTTTTTGTGGGTTGTGCTGTCCTTAATGAAGCACAACAACGCAGGGAGGAAAGGTTAAAAAAAGAACAAGTTCGCGATCTATACTTACTAAAACCCTCAAGAGCAAGTATAGAAATTGATGAAGAAGCATTCCAGGGAGAGAGTGATCATTACACCCTTAAATTCTCTGAGGATCTATATGAACATGACCAGTTTGATGAAGTATCAGAAAGGAAAGAGTTTGCACTGAGTGCTTTAAGTTATATGGAGAGTCTCTACGAAGCGATGTACGAAGTCTTTGGATTTAAACCCGAACATAAAATACATGTTAACCTGCACCACGTTTATAATGGTACTACAAGGGTGGCAACAGCAACATCGCTGGGAAAACACATCGTTGTCAATGGAGAATTATTGAAGATGATTTCAGCTATTCAATTAGATTTCCCTCTCAACATGTACCGTTCTCCAGGTACGCGAGTTCATGAACTCACGCATGCTTTTACGAATATATACTATCTTCCAGTTTGGTTTTCAGAAGGTATTGCAGTGCTGATGCAGACAGAGTACGCCAGAGACGGATCTCATGCCAAATTTGATAGTCTCGATCGGTACTTAACAATTAACAATAACACAGGGTTTAACCGATTGGAAGACTGGCGAGGACATGGTGATATTGCCGACTCACAACTTACCTCCTGGCGTTATAGTTACGCTTATACAGTAGTATCTGAATTAAGAAAACGATATGGACACGATTTTTATATTAAGGTGTTTGCGCTAATGCAAAAAGATAGACTACACGAGAGACTTCTCGGCAGGATTCCTACGAGTTTTGTCGTTTATTACTTTAGTCAAGTAGCGGGTGAAGACTTGGTACCATTCTTTAAAGAACTCCATTTTGATGTTCAAAAATGGGAAAAATCGGATATACTTAAACAGATAGAACAATCAAAAGCACGACTGCAAACTCAAACACAAAAAAG
This sequence comes from Candidatus Poribacteria bacterium, assembly GCA_965205065.1. Classification (GTDB taxonomy): domain Bacteria; phylum Poribacteria; class WGA-4E; order WGA-4E; family WGA-3G; genus MSPOR6. Next base: position 4,312,104 of record CBDBFT010000001.1, read on the forward strand.
GAGGCGTAACTGATGACGAAAGTGAAAGAGAAATCAATTAAAGCGGTTTTGTTAATACCCGTCTGTTTTACAGTTCTGTTTTCATCCTGTGTTTTAAGTCAGCAATGGAGTGAGAACTACGCATTGCTGGATGGGGCAAGATCAAATGACCCCTTAATCATTGATGGAAATATTCAGACTGTAGGACAATCTCAAATCATTCGAAAATCGGGAAATTTAGAGGCCGATCTGTATCTACCGTCAGAATCAGTTATTCTATTACCTGAAAAGAAATCCGTTCACCGTGTTGTGATTCATTCATCAAATCTGAAAGAATACGAGTTGATGGCACGTGATGCAAAAGGTGGATGGAATATTATTCATGAACATAAAGGTAAACATCAACCGGTCTTTGATCTTCGCATTAACCCTCCACATATCACCGATTCAGTCAGATTAGTCGTCCGCAGTACCACAGATGATGGTGAACAGAAACGCAAGAATCTCAAAGTAGAAAGAGAGAACGAAGTTACATCCAGTGGTCAATTGCGACGTGGAAGACCCGTTTACAAAGTGTATGGGGCTTTAAAGGCACCAGCGAAGATAGCTGAGATTAAGCTGTACGGTTTCGCTGAAAAGACGCCATAGCCATCCCTCTTAATGGTAGTAGGCACTCTCCGAGTGCCGTCCATATCAGCATTATATACAACTATAAAAAAAAGAGAGATCGGACAGACATAAAATCCATCCGATTTCTCTTTTTCTACGACTTCTCTCATAGCACCTACCACAAGTTTTATAGATACTAATTATGAGAAAGCGTCAGTTTAATACATGTCACCACCTGGTGGCATTGGAGGAGCGGGTGCTTCCTTTTCAGGGATTTCAGCGATGAGTGTTTCGGTAGTAATCATCAATGCTGCGATACTTGCGGCGTTTTGAAGAGCGACGCGAACAACTTTCGTCGGATCGGGGATACCAGCTTCAAACATATCAATGAACCGTTCTTCACGAGCATCATATCCAACGTTTCCGCCTTCTTCTTTTACTTTCGCAATGATGACAGAATCTTCTTTTCCAGCGTTCTTAGCGATCTGTCGGAGTGGATCTTCAAGTGCGCGTGCGACTATTGAGACACCAACCTGTTCTGTTGAATCAGCAAGTTCAAGTGCTGCGAGGGCATCTTGTGCTCTAACAAGGGCGACGCCGCCTCCTACAACGACACCTTCCTCAACTGCGGCGCGTGTAGCGTGCATAGCGTCTTCAACGCGTGCCTTTTTCTCTTTCATTTCAACTTCAGTTGCAGCACCGACATTAATTACAGCGACACCACCAGCAAGTTTTGCTAATCGTTCTTGAAGTTTTTCACGGTCATAGTCAGAGGTCGTATCTTCAATCTGACGTCTGATCTGGTCAATACGGCCTTGGATTGATTCCGTACTGCCTTCACCTTCAACGACAGTAGTGTTATCTTTGTCAATAACGATTCGTTTTGCGCTGCCGAGGTCGTTAAGTGTGACGTTTTCGAGTTTGATGCCGAGGTCTTCAGAAATGACGCGTCCATTCGTCAACACAGCGATGTCTTCAAGCATCGCTTTCCTACGGTCACCGTATCCTGGTGCCTTGACTGCTGCACATCGAATTACGCCTCTGATTTTGTTGACGACGACTGTTGCCAGAGCTTCACCTTCAACATCTTCTGCGATGATTAACAGTTGTTTACCTTGTTGTGCAATAGACTCAAGTAGGGGTCTGATATCTTGCAGGCTGCTAATTTTTTTCTCGTGAATTAGGATCACGGCATCTTCTAAAATTGCTTCCATGCGGTCAGGGTCTGTCACGAAATAGGGTGACAAGTAGCCTCTATCAAACTGCATCCCTTCTTTAACTTCCAGGTTTGTATCAAGGCTTTTTGCTTCCTCTACAGTGATGACACCGTCTTTACCGACTTTATCCATTGCGTTGGCGATAAGGTCACCAATTGTGTCATCATTGTTAGCGGAGATAGCTGCGACCTGTGAAATTTCAGTTTTCTCAGATACCTCTTTGCTAAGTCCTTGAATTGCGTTTACGACTGTGTCAACCGCTTTTTCTACACCGCGTTTGAGTGCCATAGGATTATGTCCGGCGGCAACGTTTTTCAAACCTTCTCTGTAGATGGATTGTGCCAGGATAGTAGCAGTCGTTGTGCCATCACCAGCCACATCACTTGTTTTGGATGCGACCTCTTTCACCATCTGTGCACCCATATTTTCGTACGGGTCTTCCAGTTCAATTTCCTTTGCAACTGTCACACCATCTTTCGTAATGGTGGGAGCTCCGAATTTCTTATCAAGAACAACGTTGCGGCCTTTCGGACCGAGTGTAACCTTCACAGCTTCTGCAAGTTGGTCAACACCTTGCTTGATAGAATTCCGCGCTTCTTCATCAAACGCTAACTGTTTTGCTGCCATGTGTATAACTCCTTCATCAATTTAGTTAACCTTGGCTAAGATATCATCTTCGCGCAAGATGAGATATTCAATATTGTCATAAGTAACTTCGGTACCGCCGTATTTTGCAAACAGGACTTTATCGCCAGCTTCTACGTCAACCGCCTGTCTTTCGCCGCTGTCAAGTATACGACCTTTTCCAACAGCAACCACTTCACCTTCTTGCGGTTTCTCTTTAGCGGTATCTGGGATGATAATCCCGCCACTGGTAGTCTGTTCATTTTCTTCGGAACGTTTGACGAGGATTCGATCGCCAAGAGGTATTAGTGCCATACCTTTTCTTCCTCCTACTATGGAAATAAAATGTTAAACGGGTATAATATATAACCCGATTGCTAAATACATATATACTCTTTCTATCTATAGCATAGCAAAATGTGTGCCAAAACAGAGAACATAGACGTATTATGGTCTTAAGGGGTTCTATACGCCACATAACGAATTGACAATGTGACATTTTGGCATTTTTTTAGCGGTTTTGACTGATAATGTGCCATTTTGGCACATTTTTTGATGACGAATGGCAACCTTTAATTAATAGTCACAGACTGAATATCCCTGGTTAGAAAAGTTTGTTATTTCTCCATCTTTCTGATATACTATCCATTAAAATACATACTAAACTGATAAGGACAGAACTATGGCAACACAAGAAGAACTTTACGATGTAGCACTCACACATTTTGCTGATAATGAACTGGAAAAAGCCGTAACGGCATTCAAAGAACTTATTGAACTATACCCTGACTATATAGAGGGATATCTCGGATTAGGACATGCTTACGAGAGGTTGAGTGAATATGATGATGCCATCAAGGCTGTTGAAAAAGCGATAGAAATCAATCCGAATGATCCCCTGGCTTATACCAGTTTATCCATCTGCTATCAACGCAAAGGGATGATTCAGGAAGCAGAGGATGCAATGGCTAAGTCGCAACAGGTACAGATGGAAAACAGTGTCAAATAGAATCAGATGCACTTACAATAGTAGGTCCACCTGATTTTTGATCCGACTTCTTAAGGTTGTGTTCTTTCAGTGCGTTTGAAGATGAACACATCATCAGCGAATTCTACAGAAATTGCATCCCCTTCATTGAACTTACCTTCTAACATATCAACTGCCAACGGATTGAGAATATCCCGTTGTAAAGTGCGGCGTAGCGGTCGCGCACCGTATACAGCATCAAAACCTCGCTCTACCAATTGCTCTTGTGCAGATTCTGTCAGTTTGAGTGTCATGTCTTTTTCCGCGAAACGGACGCTAAGATTTGACAGTTCAAGTGCTACAATCTGTTTGAGTTCCTCTTTTCCAAGGCGATCAAATATGATAAGGTCATCAACCCGGTTTAAGAATTCAGGTGGGAAATGGTTCTGTAAGGCATCCATCACCTTACGTCGTATCTCTTCTGTGTCAAGGTGTGTCTCACTAATCCACTGACTACCGATGTTTGACGTCATGATGACAACACTGTTCTTAAAATCAACCGTTCGTCCCTGTCCGTCTGTCATCCGACCATCATCAAGCATCTGAAGTAAGACATTGAAGACTTCAGGATGTGCTTTCTCAACTTCATCCATCAGTATGACAGAATAGGGTTGTCTTCTAACGGCTTCTGTCAGTTGACCCCCTTCGTCATAACCGACATAACCTGGTGGTGCCCCGATAAGTCGTGAAACTGTATGCTTCTCCATGTATTCACTCATATCGATACGGACCATTGCGTTCACATCGTCAAACAGGAACGCAGCGAGATATTTTGCAAGATGTGTTTTACCGACGCCGGTTGGTCCCATAAATAGAAATGATCCGAGTGGACGATCAGGATCTCCGAGTCCGACGCGTGATCGTCTGATTGCGTTTGAGACGGCAGATACTGCCTCATCTTGTCCGATGACCTGTTCACGCAGTCTATCTTCCATGTGCAGCAGTTTTTGGGTCTCACCTTCCATCAGACGATATACCGGAATACCTGTCCATTTTGCTACGAGCTCAGCGATATCTTCAGTGCCGACATGTTCCTTTAACATCTGTGTAGTGTTATCAGAAGTTTCTAAATCTTGTCGTAAAGCATTGAGTTGTGACTCAAGTTCAGGTATTTTTCCATATTGGAGTTCGGATGCTTTGGCGAGGTTTCCTGTCCGTTTGGCTTGATCAGATTCTTTTCTCAGTTCTTCAATTTTTTCCATGAGCTCCCGAATCTTTCCGAGGTTTGACTTTTCATTCTGCCAATTTGCTTTCAGTGCGTATGCTCTCTCCTTGAGTTCAGCGAGTTCGCTGTTTAATTTCTCTAAACGTTGTTTAGATGCGTCATCTTCCTCTTTCTCCAGAGCTTGCTGTTCAATTTGGAGTTGTATAATTCGGCGTTCAACTTCATCAATGACTTCTGGAACACTATCAATCTCAATTCGCAATCTTGATGCAGCTTCATCAATCAGATCAACTGCCTTATCAGGTAGGAATCTATCAGAGATGTACCTGTTTGAGAGGCTTGCAGCAGATACAATTGCGTTATCCTGTATCTGAACACCATGATGTGTTTCATATCGTTCTTTTAGTCCGCGTAGGATAGCGATAGTATCTTCCACTGATGGTTCTTGAACTTGAACAGGTTGAAATCGTCTTTCCAATGCAGCGTCTTTTTCAATATGCTTTCGGTATTCATCAAGCGTAGTAGCACCAATACATCGCAATTCACCGCGTGCCAAAGCGGGTTTCAACATATTTGATGCGTCTACTGCACCTTCAGCTGCGCCAGCACCGACGATGGTATGTAGTTCGTCTATAAAGAGTATAACTTCTCCTTCTGCTTGTTCAACATCCGCAAGAACGGCTTTCAGTCTATCCTCAAATTCACCACGATATTTGCTGCCTGCGATCAGTGCCCCTATGTCAAGTGCAATCAACCTTTTCTGACGGAGACTTTCAGGTACATCACCGTCAGCGATACGTTGTGCTAATCCTTCCACGATAGCAGTCTTACCGACACCCGGTTCACCGATAAGGACAGGATTGTTCTTGCGTCTACGAGATAGCACCTGCATGACTCTCCGTATTTCATCATCTCTACCGATGACCGGATCAAGTTTTGCTGTCATTGCTTCCTGTGTTAGTTCCCTCCCGAAACGGGTGAGTGCCTGGTATTTATCTTCAGGATTCTGATCCGTTATCCGTTGGGTACCTCTAATGTCAACAAGTGCTTTTAGTATTTTGTCTTTCGTTACATCTGCATTTTGTAGTATCTTTCCAACATTGGATTGTTTCGCTTCAGCACATGCGATTAACAGGTGTTCTGTACTCACATATTCATCTTTGAGTGTTGTTGCTTCTTTTATAGCATTCTCCAGCACAGATTGTAAAGCAGCAGAAATACGGAGTTCTGAATTCACGCCTTGCACCTTAGGTGACTTTTCTAAGGTATCTTGAAGTGCTGATGATATATTCTGCTGGGGATCAACACCTAACTTCTGCAATATAGGTGTAACGATCCCATCTGTCTGTTTAATCAGTGCTAACATCACGTGTTCAGCAGCAATTTCTGGACTCTGTGTTTCACTTGCTAAAGTCTGTGCGGACTGTAGTGCTTCTTGTGCCTTTATTGTAAATTTGTCTAATCTCATTTTCATCTCCATGATCTTTGCTTTGAACTTCTATAGTAAAATGTGTAAAAGAGTTTACATATATTCTGTAGGAGCGATCTCCGAATCGCGATGCAACCAATAATAGTCGGCTTGCGGAGTTCCCTCCTACAACTCAGATGTAAAGTTTATTGTAGAATCCAATATAAGCATTAGCAATATATATGCCAATATTAATTTAGCAAAATGGAGCGAATTGACAGAGTAAATTGATCTTCTGTGGAACTTATTTACTAATCTGGCAGGGGTTGTGTCAATATGGCAATTTGGATAGGGTGTGTAAAGTTTTTGGCAGAAGGGACGATATGTGTAAAAATGGAGATTACTAAACATATTGTCCCTAATGAAGATTAAATAAATAATCAGGTAATTCTACTGATATGACTCATCGTAGGAGTAAGGTTTCGTAGGGGCGGGGTTTCCCCGCCCGCGTATTACCCAATTAATAACTTAATCTTCATACGGTACTAAAGCCCACAAAATCGCTTTTGCTTGGTTACTGGGACTATTTCTTGATTCTTTGTGCTTTAAGTGCCCCCCAAGTGGTAGTAGATTTACCTTGTGGTTCAACACTTGTCAGCGATTGAATTGCATCTGCATAATCTGCGAAATCGGATGCGACAAAAGCTGAATTATATACAATGACTTCATCAATGATTCCGCCAAAATAGTGGATATTAGTTCCTGATCCATCATCATCATGGAAAACTGCATTTGCGTTCGTATGTGCTATACCTGTATCGTCTCCATGTGCAAAGAGTTGTCCACCAGGTTCGCTTGCGATCATTTCACCATTGAGCCACATTTCAAATTTGTCATCCTGTACTTCATTTATAGAATCACGCAAAACCAAAGCAACGTGGTACCAGACTCCTGATTCAACATCTGCTGAGGGCCAAGCACCTGCCCACTGATATTCAGCACGGTTCCAAGCACCCACGTACACTTTACTATCAAATACATGAACAACAATTCCGCGGGTACGTCCACCTTCTTCAAAAATCGTCTGTTTTTGATCGGTTACAGTAACATCATCACATTTAAAGAATGCCGCGATTGTCCGGTTCATGAAGGGTCCACCCGTGTTGAGACCGTTTGAATCGGGTAACTTTATACCATCGTCTACTCCATCAAACTGAAAGGCTTTTCCCATTGCCCCATCAACGACCTCAGGTTCACCTACTAATGTTCCGTTAACCTCTTTACCGGAAGTGTCAACCGCATCACCTTCATCAAAAGTCCAAATTGCTTGGACAGTCTCCTCATCTCTTGCTGCAAAACTTGTGATTGAAACAAGCATAAGTAATACGCTAAGAATAGAAACAAATTTAAACACTATATATCCTCCCATTTGTAAGATTTAATTCAACTGAAATGACATTAAACATGGCACCAATAGTTATATATACATTTTGAGAGGGTGTTAACCAAGTAATGATGCCAGAATTAGCAAAATACCCTCTGAATCTGACTGCATCCTCTTATCTGCAACAATAATAATATTTATGACAAAAGTTGTCAATGAAAAATCAGTCGAATTTTTAAAAGGAAAACAGAAAAGGCAGAAATCTAAAACGGATACCTTCCTGATAGGTTGAAATCCTAATGATTATGTTCCTCCGATGGAAAGTTCCATGCATTTCCGTAAGCAGAATGCTTCACTACCTTTCGTCCAGGTCACCATTCTAACCAATACACTGTTGTCATGTACCCATCTACTTCTTCAAGTCCCGACACCACAACCCACCTGCCGGGTATTGCTGGAATTTCACCCGTAAGTTTTGCCCAAGCGGTACATAAGGATAAATCTGTTTTTGCCTGTATGTCTTCCCAATTTCCGTATTTCTCTTTTTCTGCATCTGACCATTTCTTGGGGTTATTGTGCAGCTTGTATCTACCTGTAGACTTCACTTGGTCATCCACATCTTCATCCCATGCCAGGAGTGGATGGTAATCACCGTCAATATCACCCGGCACTCCTGCATGCGCTTCATACGTGCCTTCGTAGTCATCGGTAAGTGCTTCTCCTTCATATCTTGCCCACGCTTCGTATTCTAATCCATAACCAGATATCAGAGCCTCAAGTCTGCTTTTTGCTTTATCCAGAAATCCATTTCCTTCACCAGGCCAGTCTACATCTGATATGATATGAGCTTCAGCATATAGAGCAGCGTCAGACTCTGCTGAGATAATTTTTGCAAAATACGGATTGTCAACATTTCTCATACGTACATCGGCCCGGAGCAATGTAAAGACACATCCGAGCATCACACAAATTAGTGTAAAAATAACGTGAGTTTGAAAAAAGATTAGAAGTTAAAAAGCATAGGTAAATCGTTGATTTCTTCAAGTTTTTGCAGGTTCACCTTCACCGAGGGTTTCTTCTCCAAAAGCTGGTAAGCAATCAAAGCGGAATACACATTCACTTGAAAGTTGACGATACTTCTATGTCGACTGTGTTCCAACTGCGTCTGTGTTTTTAGTTCCTTGATTACGGATTCAATGATGACACGTTTTCTCAGCAACTCCTCATCGGAAGCAGATAGCGGTTCGGGTTTCATGTTCTTGCGGACTTTGTAGATCAAGTTGATATCTTGCTTGCGAAGCGTCTCCCGCAGGTCTTTAGAGATATATCCCTTATCTCCGTAGAGAGAACCATGCAGCCCTACCACTAAATCGGGTAAAGGGGTTCGGTCATCTGTGTTGCCCGGTGTCAGTTGAAAACCTAAAAGTTCGCCTTTCTCATTGATGATCAGGTGAAGTTTAAAGCCATAGAACCACCCCATAGAGGTTTTTGAACGCCCAGCATATTCAGCGAATACGCGATGGGCTGAAATCCGTTTATTGTCACACACGCGCAGGCGTGTGGAATCTACAAAAGAGATGCCACTACATTCTCCGCGTTGCAAATATAGATAAATCATTAAGAGTTCCAGCACCTCATTTTTGAGCTGCACGAACCGAGAATAACTGACAAGATTTGGAAACTCAGCACACCAATAGACGCAGACATGTTTTTCATAAAAATGCTTGAACGTCCGAAATCCACTTTGATGGAAGGCAATGATGATAGTCATTACCTCACTGTCGTGTAGACTACGGGGACGCCCGCGTGTTTCAATCGGTTTATCATCCTGAAGTGATCGTGAAGTCAGAAATGCCTCAAAAGCTAAATAAAAGTCGTCAATTCTGCAAAAAAGTGTTAAAATACTCATAAGAGAACTCCTTCTAATATATAGTATTTTGGTATAATGACTTCATTATACCAAAAGAGTTCTCTTTTTTAAAAACATTTATTGAATATTTATCAAACTCACGTTAAAAATAACAAAACGTTTCATAATAATAATTCTCCTTATTTAGGTAAATCAAGGAAGGTATAGGGATCTATACCGGCCTCTTCAAAAGGAACCAGTTTAATACCGGGAAAATCGTCTTCAGTGACACTTTCACGGCGATCTCTTTTTTCTTTTTCTATCGTCCTCATGTAATCACCATCATCGGGATGTCCCAGAGACCTTCGCAAATATCGTCTACCATCGGATTCACCCCAGATTACATAGCGAACACCTTTCAGGATAGGGTATACCAATCCATTCTCCATAATAGAACCTCTGACAGGTACACCTTGTTTTAGTAGTTTGATCTTAACGCGTATTCTCAATTCTGAATTAGCATTCTTACGTGGCCAAGTAATCGGTCCGAATCCTTCCGGTAATTCTGGATAAGGACCGAACCCGTAGGGAGAAATGATCTCATCTTGAGATGGAGGGTGAACACCGAATTCAGCAAGGAGTTCTGGTGAAGGGGGTTCCGTTCCTAAGTATATCCTCCCATCCACGATGTCACCGATCTGTAGACCTTCATCTCTGTTTTTAGTCATGGGAGTTGTATCGGTTTTCGATTTCTTTGCTGTTTTGGTTTTGCTGTCCGCAGGTGTTTGGATTGACGTTGTATCTGCTGCGACAGTTTGCTTTTGCTTTTCAGCATTCCTCTGTTTCAGCAGTTTATCAACTTTAGCTGCCTGTTCTCTGTGTTGTGCTGTGGTGTGTTGATAATATAGGATACACCCCGCAGCAACAATCAGGAGTACGAACACTGCTCCGATAATCCATTTATTGGAAAAGATGTCGCGAATCATCTTGCATCTCCTTAATAGTATGATTAAGAAATAAAACGGATAGACTCAAGTCGTGACTTTAGTCTGTGAGGCGTTGACTCTTGAGTCTGCCCCATGTCGTTGTAGATTTCTCTTCTGCTTCAACACTCAGCGGTCCTACAACTTTATTAAAATCTCCTTGGTTAAACGCTGAGTTATATATTAGTACTTCATCAAGTAACCCGTGAAACCAGTCAGCGTATCCAGCAATATTGCCGCCTTCATCATGGTATACGACGTTCTGTTTAAGAGAACCGATAGCATTGTCGTCCCCGTGTGGATGTAGTTGTCCTCCGTCACTTTTTTTGACGAGTTTTCCATCAAGCCACATCTCAAATCTGTCGCTTTCTACCTTACCTTCAGCATCGCGGATGACTAATGCCACGTGATACCACTGATTAGATTTGACGTCAGCTGACAACCATTCCCCGTTCCAGTTATATTCGGCACGATTCCAGCCGCCGATATAAACTTTCCCTTCAAAAACGTACAAGGCTAAACCTCTTGTTCGTCCACCTTCCTCAAAAATCACCTGCTTTTGGTTTTTTGAAACGTCTTTACAATTGAAGAAAGCAGCGATTGTTCTATTTGTAATTATATTCACTGTATTGACATTTGGTGAATCGGGTACGTGAATGCTGTCGGTTGTTCCGTTAAATTCCAATGCCTTTCCAACAATGCCATTAACAGATTGGGGGTTACCCTGAATGACACCATTTAGACCTTTATTTGAACTATCATTTGCAGTTCCATCATCAAAATTCCAGATACCAGAAACGGATCCTTCGTTCCGTTGTGCTTCTACCGGGGTATTGAATACAAACAAGAACAGTGATAACGCGAAACTGATAAGCACAATATTTGATATTGCCAAGTTTTCTTTTTTAATTGAGAAAAACACAAAATACCTCCTGTGCAAAAACCATCATTTAAGAAAGATAAAACTAATTTTGCGAATTCATTTAAGTTAATATAGCAAATAAACAAATTGTTGTCAACAAAATACAAGATTTCAGAGATGTTTATAACTTTTCTGCTTGCTTTACCTAATAGAGTTATGCTAAATTATCATCATTGAATAGACTAAAGAGACGAGAATAGTAGACACATGTCATCAGATATAGACCCATCTAAAGTTATATCAGAAATATCAACCACAGAAAAACCGTGGGGACGATTTATACAGTACGTACTCAACCAACCTGTAACCGTCAAAATCTTGGAAATACATGCTGGTGAAGAAGTCAGTTACCAATACCATGCTCAACGAAGTGAACTATGGATTCCACTTGACCAAGGCGCGTGTATCCGTTTAGAGGATGACATATTATATCCCGATCCGATGGAACCGGTTTTCATCCCGCAAGGCGCAAAACACCAGCTTATAGGAACAGCACAGGATTATCGTATACTGGAAATATCCTTCGGACATTTTGATGAGGAAGATATCGTCAGGATTAAGGATAAATATGGACGCGCTTGAAAACAGTGAATACAAACACTATATGGAGGTATAAATAAACTGTATCAATGAACTCAGAGATAAAACAGATTACGTTCGGCAATAAAAAAGAAATAACAATCAAAATGGTGGTCTGTGCAGCGTCGAGTGAAGAACACGGCGATCAATTGTCCGATGCACGTTTAGAGAAAATTCAAACGTTGTTCAAACAGGAAGTCACTGCCCCCGTATCAATTTTAGCGGACAATCAGCGGGCATGGACACGCAGCCATTCAGAAACAGATCACATACAACAGGTGCTTGACTTAGCTAAAAAAGCACGATCAGAATTCTCGGCTTATGTTACTATCGGAATTGGGGGTTCTGACCTGAGTGCGCGTGTTTTTCATGAGATCGCCAATAACCCATATCACAATCAACTCTCAATTGAACAGCGCGGTGGGGCACCAGAGGTATACTTTACGGGTGATACATTCGATCCGATGGGTCTGAAAACGTTAATGGATATGCTAAAATCACGAAACTTACTACAAAAAACGCTTTTCAATGTAATCAGCAAATCGGGCAGAACGGGTGAAACGTTGGCTACGTTGATGATTATACGCGATATTCTTGAGAAGGAATATGACGGCAATTGGCGAAATCAGATCGTCGCAACAACAGGTTTAACCGAGAAAAGTCTTCTGTTTCAACTTAATCAAGAATCTCCATTTTTTGGTATGCTCCCAGTGCCAGATGGTGTTGGTGGTCGTTTCTCAGCTTTCTCTCCAGTCGGGTTATTCTTCTTAGCAATGACAACCGGTCAGAACGAAAGTCCTGAGGATAGACTTCGCACTGCAATCAAAGGTGTCCAAACTGCATACGGGAATTTCAACGAACCCTATCCTCATGAAAACAACATTGCATACCACCTTGCCTTTTGGCTTCAGAATGTAGAGGAATTATATGGAGCGTCCAGTATTGTATTTTACAACTATGCAGACAACAGTCGACTCGGCGAATGGTTTGTACAACTCTATACCGAATCAATACAAGAACGAGGGAGCGGTTTAAACGTCATTGCTGCAAGAGGTCCAACCAGCAATCACTCCATATTAAACGGTATTCTGGCAGGACCGAGGGACAAAGCAGTCATCTTTATCCATTGGACAGACCTCGGAGAGGATTTGATAATTCCGACGGGTAGTGATGGATATGGATTTGATGCTTTTGAAGGACTCTCTATGAACGATAGTCAGACGGCTTCATATCGCGGTACAGAAATGGACTTTACCGAAAAAGGTATTCCAAATATAACACTGACTTTACCGAAAAGAAACATCGGTAACGTGTGCAAATTGATGCGGACACTCATGGACACAGTAGCTGTCAAAGGGAAGCTTCAAGAACTTCATAAATCAGATGGTGTGTTTTCTCTTCAGGATGAGTTGACCTATCACCAATCAGCAGTCGAAGGCTACAAAATACGTACAACAGAAATTGCACGGGAAATGAAAAGAGAAAAAACCAGTTAGCTCACATGCAGTGACACACCACATAACAGCACGACCATTGTGCAAGAAACTAAGACATGTTCAATAAACTCTCATCATTACGTCTTCATAACAAGATTTTTTTCACATACAGTCTCGTGTTGATGCTGATGTTCGCTGTTATATTTGGAATTGCCACTATCCTCATCAACCGTGCATTTAATTCCCAGTTGGATAAAGATGTTAATGATCTGAGCAAGCGTATTTCAGATATGTATAAGCTGTTCCGACAAGGTATACGTGGTGAAGTTGCAGCAAAAGGAGAAGATGAAGATGTTCTTGATGCCTTAAAAACAGCAGAAATAGGCGGAATCAGAGAAATACCACCAACGAATTTTGATGTCTTTGAATGTGGGAATTCCGAAGGTATCTTAGTGTTGAGTCAACTTGACACTGACCCACGTATCGGCAGTAAAAATGCTGAGATTCTTAAAGTTAAAACGGATGAAACTTTTAAAGGCGTGAAAGAGACAATACGTGAAAGAATCATCAGAATGGACGAAGACCCACAATTAGTTGTTGAAGTCACACAATGGTGGGAGTGGGGATTCATCACGGGTGGAAAGTCTCTACAGAAATGGCTCATCGGTGCATTATTAAGTCAACCCTCTGAACATCCAGTTTTTCTTGTCAAGAAAAAAGATGAACAGGAGGAATGGGTTTCACTAAACGGCAGTGCACATAGGTCGCCTAACCTAAAGGACGAGTGGGAAAAGCAGCTGAAACTGAATCAAGACGAAGGCAAACGTGTTGATGAGTTGGTTGTCACGATGCCAAATACGCAACAATCGGTTCCATTAGAAGCATCATCTCAACCATTACACACACCTATCTATACTGTGTTTCGTGCCGATATCCTGCGGGCACCCTATACTGCCGCTAATCAATTGCCTTTTGTAGAGCTTATTATCGCATATTCACACGAAGACCGTATTCAATGGCAAGATCGTATGCTGATCATTCTCTATTGGAGTGTGGGGGCTGGTGCGTTCTTAGTATACTGCAGTAGTTTCCTCGTCAGTAGACGTATTACACGACCCATCGCAGAACTACAGAAAGGTGTGAATGAGATCGGTGAAGGTAATCTATCCTATCAAATTGACGTTGAATCTAAAGGTGAAGTCGGGGAACTCGCTGAAGGATTCAACACCATGGCACTTGCATTGAGAAAAAGCTTGGAGGAACACAGATCCGCAGAAAGAATTGCTGTCTGGCGCGACGTCGCAAGACAACTTGCACATGAAATAAAAAATCCACTCTTCCCAATACGTCTCTCAGTAGAAAACCTACAAGCTGCAAAAGATAAACCAGAGATCTTTGAGAAGATATTCAATGAGTGCACAGACACAATTATTGAAGAAGTTGACCGTATCCGTGGACTAATTGATGAGTTCCATCAATATGCAAGATTACCTGCACCCGATAGACATCCAACCAGCATAAATGAAATCGTAAATACCGTTGTCAAACTGTATATGGAGTTGTCTCAAGCGCAAAAAATAGAAATTGTCAAAGAACTGAGTTCATTACCACCACTTTCATTAGACCAAGAACAGATGGAGCGTGCAATAGGTAACCTTGTAAAAAACGCAATAGAAGCAATGCCAGATGGAGGCGTATTAACGCTGCGCACCTTCGCTACTCCTATTTCAGAAAACATCACGGATGGTAGACCTGAAGAAGACAGTGAAACACATATTGAGATTAAGGATACAGGACATGGCATGTCCAAAGAAACATTGAAAAATCTATTTAATCCTGACTTTACAACTAAAGCTGATGGGACTGGCTTAGGTATGCCAATAGTCCGACGTATCATCACCGTGCACGACGGTGAGATTGACGTAGAATCACAAGAAAACGTAGGTACGACTGTCAGGATTACCTTCAAAAATAGTTCATATCTTACAGGAGAGGAAAAGCTATGAGTACCATCCTCATCGTAGACGATGAAAAAAATATTCAGAAAATGCTCTCACAAGGACTCACACTAAAAGGGTATAACACGTTAACGGTTTCAAGTGGAGAAGAGGCATTGCAACGCTGCGAATCTGAAGATGTTGACCTTGTCCTGTTAGACATCATGATGGATAACGGAATAGACGGTATTGAAACATTGAAGAGATTGCTTCTGCAGAACCCAAATCTCCATGTTATCATGATGTCCGCACAGCAAGATATTGAAATCGCTGTAAAAACGTGGGAACTCGGTGCTAAACATTACATTACGAAACCCGTAAGTATGGATAAGATAATGTCCAACATAGACCCGTTCCTGGAGTTATCAAGGCTGACAAAAGAAAATGAATACCTAAAATCGCAAATCCCTGAAGATGAAGAAATTGTAGGTGAAAGCGATGTGATAGCGATGCTGCGATCTGAGATTCGGCAAGTTGCTACAAGTAAACTCGGTGTGCTCATTTCAGGTGAAAATGGCACGGGTAAACAACTTGTGGCAGAGGCTATCCATAAACATAGTAAACGAGCTGATAAACCTTTTATTCCATTAAACTGTGCTGCCTTACCGGAAGAACTCGTTGAGAGTGAACTCTTCGGACACGAACGCGGCGCATTTACGGGGGCAGATTCTATGCGACAGGGGAGATTTGAACTCGCTGACGGTGGGACGCTCTTTCTGGATGAAATTGGGGATATGAGCCTAAAAGCACAAGCAAAAGTACTACGGGTGCTGGAATCTGGAGAAGTAGAAAGACTCGGCAGCCAAATCATCCGCAAAGTTGATGTCCGAATCATTGCAGCAAGCAACAAAAACCTATCCGATGAAATACAGAACGGTATGTTCCGCACAGACCTATACTACCGACTCAGAATTGTACCTATTGATGTGCCACCCCTAAGGAAACGGTTAGACGATATACCCATTTTAGTTAATTATTTTGCTGACAAACTCCAAGAAAATATGGGATCAACACCGAAAATGTTCGATTCAGATGTATACACAGAGTTTCAATCTTACCATTGGCCTGGTAACATCCGAGAACTAAAAAACATCGTTGAACGACTACTCATTATGGTTAACAGAAATATTATACTACCCTCGGACGTTGCGGATGTGTTACCGATTGGGACAGATCAGACTCACGCTTCAGATATCGCCGCAACCTATCAACAGAATACACCTTTGAGCACAATGGTTGATGCTGCTGAATCACAATGTATACTTGCTGCTTTACATGACAATGGATGGAATATCCGTCAGACAGCTGATGCATTAGAGGTAGAGAGAAGCAATCTGTACAAAAAAATGAACAAATACAATATCGTCCGTCCGGATACTGAGAAGTAATTCTGCAAGCAGATATTTAATTCAGCATGACATTTTGTCACTCTTATGATATACTGATAATCTAAAATCTTATGAATTGGAGTATAATATTGATGCGTAATGAATGGGTTGTTTATGAAGGAACCGAAGGTCCAGGTAAAGGGAAACATGTCGTCTTGGTCAGCGGAGATGAGGAATATCGTTCCGAAGAAGCACTGCCAATGTTAGGAAAGGTGTTAGCAGTACATCACGGATTCAAATGTACAGTGCTATTCGCAATTGATCCAGAAACAGGTGAAATTAATCCAAATGTAAATTCAAATATCCCAGGACTACATCATTTGGAATCTGCGGATATGATGATACTGTTCACACGTTTCCGTGAATTGCCTGATGAACAGATGAAATATATCGTTGACTATACGAACGCGGGGAAACCTGTCATGGGACTGCGAACCGCAACGCACGCTTTCAACTATAAAGAAAACCCTGAAAGCCCATACTCAAAATACAGTTTCAACAGCAGCGAATTTGAAGGCGGATATGGAAAACAGGTCTTAGGAGAGACATGGGTCAACCATCACGGACATCACGGAAAAGAGAGTGCACGCGGTGTCATTGATGAGGGACACAAGGACAATCCCATACTAAAAGGTGTTTCTGATATTTGGGGACCTTCCGATGTCTACGGTATTAGAGAACTTACGGGTGATGCACAGGTCTTAGTTCACGGACAAGTCCTAACTGGAATGGAACCAACCGATCCACCGAAACCAGATACACCGACGATGCCGATGGCATGGATAAAAACATTTACAGGTGAAACGGGAAATACTTCACGCGTTTTCAATACCACCATGGGAGCATCTGTAGATTTAGAAAGCGAAGGACTCCGAAGACTGCTTGTGAACGGATGTTACTGGTGCATGGAAATGGAAGAGGATATTCCTGACGTGAGTGTCGTTGATTATGTCGGAGATTATTCACCCACCTTCTTCGGATTCAACACATTCATAAAAGGACTCAAACCCTCTGACTACGCAATGTAAATCAGTTTAACTCAATAACGGTAAATGCGATTAGGAAATCGCGCTATAGGCGTCAATTTTAGAAATTGTCTGGGTTATTGTGAACACCTCTAAGGGCACATGATTATTGAGATTGTCCCCTCTTTAGTCCCGTATGAAGATTAAATAAATAATCAGGTAATTCTACTAATATGACTCATCGTAGGAGTAAGGTTTCGTAGGGGCGGGGTTTCCCCGCCCGCGTATTACCCAATTAATAACTTAATCTTCATTAGGGACTGAAGACGCTACCTCAGCGGATTAATCTTAAATTGACGCCTATGGTAGAATACGCGTTTGGTATTCTGCATTGATTAGGAAATTGCACCTACCGGCTTGGGAATTCAGTTTAACAAACAGTGCTATCAGAGCTCACCCAACAATTTAACCCACCGTTCCCACGCAGCTTTTGTAGCAGATTTCTGAGTGTCGCTTGCATCCGACATCATACCCCGTCTTAAGAACGCATGTCCAACCCCCTCATAAATCACCGGTTCATACGTTACCTTTGCAGCATCTGCTGCAGCTTTAGTAGCATCAATCGTGGCATTTATGCGGTTGTCGCTTTCACCGTAGAAGCCGTATACAGGAGCCGTGATCTTGGGAACATCCTCTACAGATGGTGCCGAACCGTAGAAAACAAATGCACCCGCTATCTTATCTGAATGAACAGCATATTGAAACGTCTGTCTTCCTCCCCAACAGAATCCAGAAACTGCGACCTTATCATTTGTAGATGGAAGTCCACTAACGTATTTATGTGTAGCATCCAAGTCTGTATTAACCCGGTCAGTTGAAAGTCCACGAATTGCCCGACGCACATCGTCCCTTGATTCAAAACTATCTGTTCCACCTCCATCTGGTCCCATACCCGAAAGTAGGTCCGGACAGATTGCAACAAAGCCGTTAGCAGCAAGTCTATCCGCTACAAGTCGCACCCAATCAGTTAACCCAAATATTTCATGAATGACAATGATAGATGTAGCCGCCTCTTTTACTTCTGGATATACAATAAAGGCGTTAAGCCTACGATCATCTGTTACGGTTATCTCGACCCACTCTCCGTGTCGGGGTGACTCCTCAAGTTCGGTCTTTATCTCATCAGCTGCTACACTTACTATATAAAACATACAAATAATTGATACAGTTAATAACATAAAATTTATCTTATTCATAATTCTCCTAAACTATTTCTGTTTAGTCTTAGGGACAATAATTGATTCAACAATCTTTACCATTTCGGATGCAGGTAATGGACTGGATAGAAAAAAATGGATACCTGAACTTGACCAATTGAAGGCATGAATCGGTCCACGACGGTATTTTCGGACAGGGGTGTCACCAATCTTGATGACCTCGCCACCTCTATTCCGACCATCACGGTTCTGACCTTTGTCAATCGTTCCAAATAGATTAAAATCCAGCATACCATCTGTATATTTTAATTGAATCGGGTGGCTACCCCGGTATTGGTGTTTAAACAGATTCTGAAGTTGAAAACCTGAAGGTAAGTATTGGGGTTTTATCAATTTGCTCGTGAGTAATTTTTCGGCTTCAGCAAGCGTGATCTCGGAAAAGTTTCGACCTGGTGCCCGACTAATCTCCTCTTGTATGCTTTTAAATCTTGCATTCACAGCGTTAATATCAAAACCGATGCGGGTATATACGAACATATTCCGACGCACACCGGACGAGTCGAAATCTTCAACACGTAGGATTACACTATTCTTGCGTGCAAAATAGATATGTTTTGTTGGACGACCCGGATATTTAGGTCTAATGATTAAGAGGTCCGCTTGATGACCAGCGATCTTTTCTCCCCAAGGACGTCTTTCTATCTTATAGTTCTGTGCGATTAATTCCACCTCTTTGGTGGAGAATTGGCTTCGCTGACGTTCCCACTTAAACTCTCTGTCTCTTCTCCGTCTATCCCTGTTCCTATCATTTGTATCTCTATCCTTTTCACGTTCGTGATCTGTTGAAAGTGTACTCTCGCCACCAACAGTAGGCAAAACTTTACGGTATGAATTTTTCAATGACTTATGTATGACGACCTCTTCAAGCGTCCGTGAACCGAATATTTTTAGCCGTACACCGACATAACTTATACGCCGTTCTGCTTCGGCTATCTCTTTAAGCACAGTAACCTCCGAATGTACAGTACCTGTTAGCAATAATAGACATCCAAATACTATTAAACAGTAGGCATATAAGGACTTAGTTATCATAGGTTCAACCAAAGTATTTAATCCCGCACTAATCTCCTAAGTAAAGATTAAGCAATGTTTCTGTGTCTTCGCTGAAATCCTCAGCATAAGTTGGCGGATCACTGATGGGTGAAGCGACATTTGACTTCAAAGGACTATGGTCCGCATGTTCCGATTGAAGTCCAAAGTAGAAATCAAGAAGGCCATCAGATTGCGGTGCGGGGGAATATGTGAAGAAAAAAACTGCAACAATGATGCAGACTGTTGAAAAAGCAGTCGCACCAACAGTGAAAGGACGAAAAACCCAACGTTTGAGAACTGATAGGAATTTACCACGGGGTAATGCATCCATCTGCTGTATCTTCGCTAAAATAACGTCCTTCATGGATGGAACGGGATGGACAAGGTCGGCAATGCGTTGCTGGTTTTCTTTAAAATCTGCCAGTAACATTTGACACTCTTCACATTCTCGGAGGTGTGATTTCACCTTTTCACACATTGGTGGTGCCAACTCGTTGTCTAAATATGCCGATAGATGTTTCTGAATACTTTGATGTTTCATTTTTCAATAAATAAAAGATATGTGATGATGGATCACAGTTCAGGTTTTCAGTCAAGAAGTACCTCTACCAATCAATACGTTCAAGTTCTTGTCGCAAGGCTTTTCTGGCTTCGTGTAAACGGGATTTGACTCGTCCAAGTGTACAATTCAAAATTTCTGATATCTCCTCATAAGATAGTTCCCGTAATTCACGCAATACTAAGATGGTTCTATAACTTTCTTTGAGTTTTCCAAGGGCAGCATGTAGTATTTCGGTCTGTTCGGTTCGCAATACTTCCTGTTCAGGCGTTACAGTATTAAGTGGAATCCAAGGTTGTGTGTCGTCAATCTCCATCGGGTCTGTTTTTCTACGTTTTTTCTGGTCGATCACATTGAGACACTTATTCTTTACGATTTTGTATAACCACGTTGAGAATCTTGATCTGAACTGAAACTTATGTATGTTTTGCCAAACGGAAAGGAAAACATCTTGTGTCGTATCTTGGGCATCCTCGCGATGACCCAAAAAGCCGTAAGCTATGTTGTAAACCCAGTGTTGGTATTGAACAATCAATGTTCCCATTGCAGCAGAATCTTTTTCTTGACAACGCAAGATTAACTCGCGTTCTTGTTCGGTGTCAAATTCTTCCACTTGGATAATTTCCGAGTAGGTTTCCATATCAGCGGTTGTTGAAATAGTCATATATCTCCTCCAGTTTTCCTGAACTTTATCCATTGTCTTTTCTTCTGTTTTCACTTTTAAGTTTTATGACAATGGCATATCAGAAAAGTTCGGATTTTTCTTTCGGAGATGTGTTATTTTCTTGTGATATCCATATTCTGTTTACCGGGGGTCATTTTTACAACTTGAAAAGCACCCGTAGCATTTGGATAACGACCTATGGCGGTATCTCTCTCCAATTGTTCAAAAGTAATCGTATCTAACACTCGATTACCGCGTTCATCTGTATCTAAAAGCATAACAGTTTCACCGTTTCTGGACAACTTAAAATTTGCATGCAGACCTTCTGTTGCTTTACCATCTTCATCTAACCATACAATCAAATACCCTTTCGGTGGAATCACTGTGTTGTCTGGAAATCTCCATTTCTTAGGATTGTCAATTTTATCAGTAAGATACATTCCTGTAAGTACAACAGTTTTGTCCGTAACGTTGTATAATTCAAGCCAATCTTCATAATCTCCTTGTGGGTCAACAATACTCTTCGTATTGGCAGCCATGAGTTCATTTATAACAACGGTTACTTCATCTGCCTGCGGTGCATTGACACGGTAATGCGCTGCACCAAACTCAGCGCGTGCTGGGAAAAAGGTCGTTGTGCCATGTGTCTTTACTGCATTCGCTTCAACATAATAATAAACGACAGTTCCAACTGGGAATCTTGGTATTTTGCCGATATAATTATCTTTTTTCTTTGACATTGCAACGTGATCAAAAGCTGCATGTAGATCAGTACCATAATGCAATTTAACTGCATCAGCAGCAACAGTATCATCCAATTTTGCAGTAATCTCAACGGTCTGTTTTGTTAGGACATTCTCAGGCGTAGTGACTGAAAGTATCTTCGGTATCGGCTTGTTCAATTCTTTATGATTCTTTAGAAACTCTCGTCTCTTGGTTACAAACTGTTTAAAACTTGGTGCCCGACCTCCCTGTTCTCCATCAATACTCTTACCAAAATCTGCATAACTGTAAAGTTTCTTGTCGTCTGCTCTCACCTCTTCATCAATGAGATTATGGTATTCGGTAATGACAGGTTCTAACACATTCCAATTGAGCCATTGATCAACAACAGTATTTACATGAGCAATGTACCGAGCTTTCCATTCGGGGATATTAAGCAAGCGACTAATAGCAGGACGCATATCGTTGTCAATATGTGTTGTAGGAGATAGCATTCCAGCAGTTAATTCTCCCCATGACCACCCCCTGGGACCGCCACCACCGGGTCCACCTCCAGTAGGTCTGTTGCTGTCAGGAGTACGAATGGGTCTTCTAACACCGGGTGGTGGTGCACCAGGTCCTCCATCACCCCCACGTCGTTCACGTCCGAAGCGAAATGTTTCGTTGTTATCGTGCGAAATGAGATGAAACCTACGATTCACATCCTGATAAATGGCGTAATCCCCTCCCTTATGAATGTAACTGTCATCATCCATAAAGACATTAGACACAGCCAACTGCCACAGTGCACGATCCACATTGAATACTTTTGGTAATTCTACTACCAATTTCTCATTAGGTGTCTTTGCATCAAGCATTTCACACAGTGCGATGAGATCTGTCCAAGGGTCGTCAACATTAGCTGTCTTCAGTTGATAATTTCGTTTATAGTCTGCAGCACTGTCTCCGGCTACAGTTAACGCGCCACCACCAGGTCCCACCTTCCAACGTACACCTGCACGTGTACCGAACCACTCATCCAAAAAATCCTTGTTAAATTGCTGTAGATTGATGTAGACACCCCAATTCTCTCCATTGATAACCAATTTCACTAAATTCGTTTTCATTGCTGGCATGTAATCGCGTGCAATTCGATTGTAAAGTACCTCACGCAGGAACGACGCGTCAACATGTCCATTCAACAGGTTTAGTGTCTTATATCCATATAGACGTTGGTTATCATCACCGTAATCTATGGCAATATTGAAAGACTTTTTCGGCGATCGAACAGTAAAGTATGATGATGTGCCGCGAGCGCGAACACCGACATCCGAATATACCTTACCATCAACGACTAATTCCGCGGGTACCTCCACATCTGTTCTGTAGAAAGCATTCAACTGAGCATACCAATCTTCATCATGAAAACGCAGGTATAATGTGCGAAGTGTCCCCGCATCATACAATCCCTTAGAATCCGTTGATGCTGTTGCTTCACTTGATTTCAAATCACTCTGAATATCACCGGTTGGTGTACCCGCACGTTGTTCAGGTGAATACGCTTCTCCGCGAGATTCAAGTGCTGCTTTTCGTTCATCACCCGTTAATTTACCATCTTTATCTGTATCAAACTTTGCAACAATTTTTTGCGCAGGTGCCGGTCCGCGTCTCACGCTACCCCTATCAGGTTGTGGTGGAGGTCCACCGACAAAACCCGGGAGAGGTGCACCCTGACTATTGGTAGACAGTCTTTTAATCTCTTCAGAGGAAAGTTTGCTGCCCGACAATGTTTCTATAGTCTTAACCTGCTGCATAAGTTGATTCTCATCAGCACTAAGCGTACCATTTCCATCAAGATCAAACCTTTTCTGTTCTTCTGATAGTGATGTTTTTTCTCCATTATCCTGCGCGGACACAAACTTGCCTAACTGAAACAGTAACACAAACATGCCTAACTGAAACAGTAATCCGATGAATACTATGTATGTTATTTTTTTCATTTTTTACCTCTTTATTTAAATGTTTAGCTTTAAATGTGTTAAAGATTTAGACACTGTAGTGGTATCAAGGTTCGTATTTATTCCTTATCTAATCTGACATCAGTAATCTTACTATGTGTAGAAAGTTCACTATAGAAGTTAGTCCAAGCATCAGGATCGTTAAGTCTGATTCGGAAGTTCAACTCAACCACTTGGGATTTTTTGATGCGTTTATCAATCATGCGTTCTTGAACAACATACTTGTCAAAAATAGCACGATAGACTGTATCTGATAGTTCACCAGGTAACAGGCAAAACTCAAGTGTGAATTCACCGCCTTTGTCAAAATGTTCATGCCAATAGTAGATACAGAGGATGATTATTCCAATTAGGAATGTTGCGATAATGGCTACGACCTCTTTTTTTGCTCCAACTGCCATCCCCATGGCTAATGCATAAAAGACGAACCCAATGTCACGCGGATCCTCAATTGCAGTGCGGAAACGAATTATTGATAGTGCGCCGACAAGACTAAATGCCCGTGCAATGCTATCCCCGATAATCACCATCACAACTGAGATAATCATACAAAGAATTATGAGTGTATCGGTAAACGATTTTCGTGGAACTTTAGTGTGAGTCCACTGATAGATTAGCACGATAAACACACCCAAAGCAAAGGACAAGAGTATTCTGAGCCCAATTCCCCCAAGCGAGATAAGCGACGGTATCGTAATAAAATCTGACAAAATATCTAATCCAAGATGCTTACAGAATTATTTTATAGAACAGAAAGAGTCCAAATCAATCTTTGCCCAAATCTATGTTTGAATCTTATCAAAATATGACAGGATAGTCAAGAAATTGTTGAAAACGTGTCACGATTTCTCTTGACGGATGAGGGGGCTAATGAAAAATGCTGAGGAAAGCAGGATTAGAAAGGCGTAGGGTGCTGCCTCTGCAAACATTGCTTCTTCGGTAAAGTCAAATGCATTGAATGCCAATGTTTCATATTCAGCAGGTCTTAAGAGTAACATCAGCGGTAATTCTTTCATCGTTGCAAGAAAAACGAGTGCAGCAGATGTTAGCATACCGCGCGAAAGAAGTGGTAGAATTGTCCTCATAAACGCTCGGAAAGGTGAACAGCCGAGTGATCTCGCAGCCTCCTCAATATTCGGAGAAGCTTGATATAACGAACTACGAACAGGACCTATCGCCTCAGCGAGGAAATGCAGAATACATGCATAGATAAGTACCAATATTGTCTCTATTCTACCTATAACAAAAATGATGGATAGGGCAAATGCAAGTGGAGGAATCGCGTAAATTACATAAGGAATACGCTCAAGCACATTCGCCATGCGTGAGCGATACCGTAAACCGATATATACAAACGGGACTGCTAATATCGCACAGATTACTGCGGAGGGAATGGCAATACCTAACGAACCTATAAGTGCTTCAAAAACACTTTCTAACGCTGATACATCAAATCCTCTAAAAAGCCATAGAATTACACTCGCTACTGGGATTCCAACGGTTGCCATAAAGAGTAAAATCAGGTAAAAATAACCCGTTTTCCGCCATCCACCAAGACTGATCATAGATTGATTGCGAGATGTCCCGTGTCCAGCACGATGTAACGTTACCCCTTTTAATAATCTCGATTCAAGGAAAAGCAAACACCCCGTAAAAGCAAGAAGCATTAACGCAAGCCACGCTGCATAGTTGTGAAAATATGTTAGACTATATTCAACGTAAAGCGCGTAACTGAATGTTTCAAACCGCATTAATGATACGACACCGAAATCACCAATCACATGTAAAGCTATTAGCAACCCTGAAGCATAGAAGGCAGGACGGAGTTGGGGTAGAACAACATGAATGAATACACGCCATTTATTGTAACCGAGACTGCGCGCAGACTCCTCAAGAGTCGTATCAAGTCCTAACAGTGCAGCACGTAAGTTGAGAAAAAGGTAGGGAGTTGTATAAAAGGAGAGCGCAATTAAAGCACCCGAATAACCACTTAACCGTGGGATGCTTTTACCAAATACCCAAACGAAAATACCGTTATTACCACCCAACGCCATTAAGGCATAAGCCATTACATAACCAGGAATGGCTAACGGCAACGCACAAAGAACACTGAATATACGTTTGTAACCTAAATCTGAACGACTTGTCAGCCATGCAGCAGGTGTAGCAATCAGTATATTGACTAACAATACACCAACAGTCAGGAGCAGTGTGTTTAGGAAAAGTTCAACATTTCGCCAACGAAACAGATTTGCATAGAGTTCCGAACTCTCAACATCAAACGCTTTTGCAATCAGATAGCCTACAGGTATTAAACCACCAATGCTAACAACTAATGCAGGAACGAAGAAATACCATCTATACCTAATAAGGTCAGATAATTTCTGCTTATCAATGATTTCTCTCAACACAGCAGCAAACAAGCTCCACCTTACCTACAGAATACCTACGCGGCGAAGAAGTTGAATCGTTCCCTCAAGATCATCCATCTCATTTAAGTCAAAATTTGGAACAATTTTCATGAGTTCTTCTAACGGCAACAGATTAGCATTCGGGATAACACCTTCTATCACCGGATATTCAAAAACTTCACTTACAAAATACTGCTGTGCTTTCGCTGATAGGAGATATTCAACAAACTTTAGTGCCGTTTCCTGCTTATCACTACTTTTTAGCAGTCCAATTCCAGCAATATTAACAAGATTCCCAGGGTCCTTGGCTTTGAAGAATGTCTGTTCCACAGGATACTTTGAATCGCTCTTCTTGAAACGGAACAGATAGTAATGATTTGGTAGACCAACATCTATTTCACCAGCTGCCAAAGCCTCAATAATCGGTGTATTCTTCGGATATTTCTTAGTACCATTCGCTTTCATATCCCGTAACCATTTTTCCGTGCGTTCTTCACCGACTTGTCTCCGCATCGCGGTTATAAATGCTTGAAATGAGGCATTTAGTGGTGCCCATCCCACTTTTCCATTCCATTTCGAATGCGTCAATTCAAACACACTTTCTGGTAAGTTCTCTCTGGCAACGCGTTCAGGTGAATAGGCAAGCACTCGCGCTCTACCACTCGTAGCAATCCAATATCCATCTTTGTGCCGAAAGGTATTTGGGACTTTTTCAAGTACCGATTTTGGTAGTTTAGCGAACAGTCCGTCCTTGGTCACAGAACCGAGGGCACCTGCATCTTGCGCCAAATACAGATCTGCAGGACTTCTTTCACCTTCCGTTTTCAGTTTAGATGCTAACTGAGCAGTATTGGCATAAGATACCTTAACTTCAATACCGGTATCTTTCTCAAACTGTTGAATAATCGGTTCAACAAGACTCTTACTCCGTCCTGAATACAGAGTGATCATCTCAGCTTGAACCACACCTGTCAACATGGTCATCAGTAAAGTCCACATAAGTAAAGGCATCATAAATACGTTTATGACGATCCATCGGTTTTTAGACATACTTCTCTCCCTTTCTTGAGTTTGTGATTTTAGCATAGCAACACCTTACACGTTTCTGCCATGATATTGAGACTCATTTTCATATATTCTGACAATATCTTCGTTCTTCATCAATGATTTTGTTGAATATATTACAACCAATTTTGAGTAATGTCAAGTCTATTTTTGCAAAGTATACATTTCACGGTCTCCCTGGGTGTGTAAACTTTTCGTCACCTTTTTTCATAAGAGACGGCACTCGGAGAGTGCCTACTACTATTAAGAGCATAGAAATCACAAAAATGACACTTATAGTGACAATAACTTTACGCGTCCGTTTATGTATATAGCACTCCGCATGAAGATTAAATAAATAATCAGGTAATTCTACTGATATGACTCATCGTAGGAGTAAGGTTTCGTAGGGGCGGGGTTTCCCCGCCCGCGTATTACTTTACACACCCGTTTTCATGAAATGCTTGACAAATAAGACAGAATTAGGTAAGTTATTAAGAATGAACAAAATAAACTATACTTGTAAAAGTATTGTTGGAGCGAATTAATCCTTGAAAGCACTTGTCATCAAATTATTACCCGATAAACAACGCGAGAAAATCCTCGTATACGATTGGAAAGAACCCCCATCTCCAGTCCGAAACGAAGTTTTATGCAAAACCGTCTTTACCGGTCTTACCAACGGTACAGAACGTAATCAGTTGATTGGTGGTAACTATGCGCCTGCTGATGAAAACTTACCAAGCGGAGGTGGATATCAAAACGT
Organism: Candidatus Poribacteria bacterium; assembly: GCA_965205065.1. Taxonomy (GTDB): domain Bacteria; phylum Poribacteria; class WGA-4E; order WGA-4E; family WGA-3G; genus MSPOR6. The sequence goes on from CBDBFT010000001.1 coordinate 4,340,109, forward strand.
AGGACGTGTCATTGAAACCGGTCCTGATGTAGCACATCTTCAAGTTGGAGACCTGATTTATGCAAGTGTAGATCATGTTGAAAAGTTCACAATTGCAGAGAATGGATTACTGCTAAGACTCCCTGAAGATGTTGATCCAGCAGAAGCTGCGTTATTTGGTATAGCAGGCGTTGCAATGCACTGTTGTCGCCGTGTTGATCCGCGTATCGGTGAGAAAGTTCTCATCGTTGGACAAGGTTGTATCGGCATATTTGCTTCACAGATTGCTTATGCGATGGGTGCGCGGGTTTCAGTATGCGACATAGAGGAATCCCGATTAGAAGAGGCACGAAAAATCGGTGTCGCTGAACAGATAATCAACACCAGTGGAGACGCGTGGAACACACAGATCCATGAAGGGGGATATGATGTTGTCATGGATTTCGCTGGTGCAACCGACCTTGTCACACCCATGATACGGGCATGTAAGAACCGCGGACGGTTGCTATTAGTAGCAGGACGGTTTGATGTCAATTATACCTTTAACGTAGCGCAATTCAAGGAAATTAGTATCCTGCATTGTAGTCATTTTAATCGTGATGATCTGGATAATCTTTGTCGGTTTCTACGGCAAGGTTCAATTAAAATCGCTCCCTTGATTCGTCATAGGGTGAGTCTCAATGAAGTGTCCGAGATTTATCGCTGGTTACGTGATGAACCGATGCGATTGCTCGGAACAGTATTTGAATGGTAATTCATCGACCCGAGCTAAGACATCAGTGTCTTGTATGCGTATCTTTGTAGCACATTCTGTTAGATTGTGCATTTATTTGTAAAGGAGTCTTTATGTCAGACGTTAGATTAGGATTCATCGGTACAGGCGGAAATATGAACCGCCATCTACGCGAACTAACCCAAATTGGCGGTAGCAATTTCGTCGCCTTCTGCGATATTGTAGTTGAGAAAGCCGAACGTGCTGTTCAACAGTACGGAGGCAAGGCTTATGCAGACTATAATGAGATGCTTGCAAAAGAGGAATTGGATGCCGTTTATATCTCAATACCCCCATTTGCACACGGTCCGCCAGAAAAGGCAGTCATCGCTGCAGGTCTACCGATGTTTGTTGAAAAACCTGTCCACATGGATGCTGACGATGCAAAAGCAATCGCTGCCGAAATTGAGGATAAGGGAATCATCACCGCATGTGGTTATCAGGAACGGTATCTCGATATTATTGACCAAGCGCAGGAACTTCTTGCTTCTCGACGTGTCGGTTTCTTTATGGGATATTGGATGGGCGGCATGCCCGGTGGTTGGTGGCGCGAGAAAGCCAAATCAGGTGGACAGCTCATGGAACAAACCACACACGAATTTGATATGGCACGTTATCTCTTTGGCGAAGTCAAAACTGTATATGCTGTCGCAAGGTATGACCTTATTCCGAATACTGACTATGATATAGAAGAAGCGTCTGCAGTCTCCCTACAATTTGAAAGTGGTGTGTTTGGCATCATGTTTTCTGCTTGTTTTACAACCAGTGGACTCAGACGTTCTGGGTTAGACATCTTTTGTGAAGATGGGTCAATTGAGTATCACTTACGTCGCGCGCTTGTACTGTCTACATCAGAAGAGAAAACCGAGTGGAACCCTCAGAACAATTGCACAATTGATATGGATACCACCTTTATTGAAGCAGTCCGCACAGGTGATGGCAGTGCGATTCGTTCACCGTATCCTGATGCTGCAAAAACTGCTATACTCTCTATAGCAGCCAACCAATCTTTGGAAACAGGTGATCCTATTCATTTGGTATAGTAAATTATGTAAATAAGTTTATATATATTCTGTAGGAGCGATCTCCGAATCGCGACGAAACCACAAATAGTCGGGAATCAGAGTTCCCTCCTACAGATCAGATGTAAAGTTAATTGTAAGAATCCACTATATAGATGTTACTCGCTAAGAGTTCATACATAAGCAGGTAGATTCCTTAAATGTTCATCTACCTGTCTAAACTTTGATTTCGTTTAAGGTGTTATCTCTTCAATCTTCCCCATTGGGTCTTTTTTTTTCCAGCAGGCGTAACAGACAGCACATCATCACTTATCCAATCTACCGTGTCATCCCGACCCGGATGGTTCGTTAAACGTGTTATCTCACCTGTCCTTATATGATATTTATAGATGTTACACGGCGGAAATTCTTCAAAAGGTGGTGGTAATTCACCCAAAGGCAGTCCGACATACGCACTGAGTACAACAGATTCACCATCATCCATCCAATCAATATCTAAGCCTTCCCAATCCTTTGGTATTCCTAATTTTCTTATATTCCCGCCGTTTTGATCACAAACCATATAATAGTGAGCATGGTAGATCAGAGCTGTGCCAACACCTGGAATTGGGTCCCAGGAATACTCGCTATGTATATACACTATTTTTTTACCATCAGGAGACCATCGGGGGGATGTTCTATGGATTGACACTCTCCCAACATCTGGATTCGGTATCAGTTGTCGTGGGTTCTGTCCATCTGATCCAATTTTCCAAATCGTCCCACCACGACCCCCAACAGACATGCCTTGTGAAAAGATTATATGCCGTCCATCAGGTGACCAATCGCAGAAAGTAGCTGGCATATCTGCTATAACTTTCATCTTGCCAGTCTTTATATTCATAACGGTGATGCTAAATTTGATTCCGTTGTTTTTTTGAATATTCCTATCAAAAACAATAGACTTACTATCTGGTGAAAATGATGCTCTACCGATAGTACTCCCATCGTTCTCGGTGAGTTGCCGAACATTCGTCCCATCTGAATTCATCAAGAATAGAACAGAATTCGAATTCCAAGTAGCACGCCTCTGGAACAATATAAATTTGCCATCGGGAGACCAGCTGTCTGGAGAAGGGCGTAACTCTTCGGATTCTATCAGGAGTGTTTCGTTAGTGCTGTCATCGTTCATCACATAAATACCCTCCACACCACCGCGTGTGGAACTGAAGACGATTCTGGAATGTGCTGTTGATGAGAGCAGGAGCAAAAAGATCAACAAACCGATTTGATGAAAACGCACAGTAACTCTCCTTATGAAATAGTGGCAAGGAGTATGTCCTTGCCACTCGTTTGGGTTTATGGATTGTCATCTTTAGTGAATGTCTGAATACCCGTATCCGCTTCCCAATCGTCTTGAACCTGAATTCCAGCCTCTACCGTCCGCACTTGAAGGTGGGTGTGGGCATCATAATAGAACGTTTCACGGTCTTTAATCAATCTTCCAAGAGAATAATTAACCACCCCAGAATTGGGTGACCACGAATCACGATCACCCGGTTCATAGTTTAGCTTGGGTTTCGTATCTCGATGCTCATCCGATTTAGTAAGAGTGCCAAGAGCGAGATCGGTAAGGATGTATTCATTCTGTCGAAACCATGCTTCAGCAGAAAGTGTGACATCACTATCGTTGTAGAAGGAGGCACTGGCTTCCATAACGAAATCCGTACCGTTGAAGTAATGTGCTGAGACTTCTGCCCAGCCAATGGCACCCGTATTTCTCGGTTTTTCCCACTCAGTCCTTCCGTATCCACTTGTTACTATCGGTTGATACACTCTGAATTTTTTTATCTCGGTATCCTGGGGGTAGCTCCCATCGTTATCTCGACGCCAAACATCTACTTTAAGTTTATGTTTTTTGCCTTTTACACTTCCTTGATAACTATAATCATCATACCAGAAATGGTCATCCGTTAGACCATTGCCACCAGAATGTGCCCCTATCCATGTATCATCAAGGTAATAGTTAATTTCAACATAAGGTTCACTCGTTTGGACATATACATACAGGGTAAAAGTACCGTAGGAATTTGCATAAGGAAAAACTTCTACTGACTCAATCTCAATATCAGCATAACTATTGTTGATATACCCAAGCAGAATTATAGTGCAGAACAGGATTATTGATATTAATCCTTTGCTGAATCTTAACATTTTCTTACTCCTTTGAAGTAATATAATCGCCTTATTTTTATAGTAAACTTCTGAATTAACAGGACACTTTGAGATGTAGTCGGGAACTCCGATTCACGATTATCAAACTTTAAGTCGTGATTCGGAGATCACTCCTACAGGAAATTTGTAGTATCATTATTTTCTATGTCCACTAATTATATATATCACTTAAGATTCAGATTCTTTAGTACTTTTTTCATTAAAAAACGGATAAACCCCATTTATATAGAAAAAATAACTTAAGATTTTCTTCAATACCTTCGCCATTTTTAGCACTGCAGTTTTATGAGAGAGGTTAATTTACCATTGATCAATCATATTGCAGAATTGTATGAAATTACAGGAAAATCACAAAGAATTCGCAGTCAAATACAAAAAAGCTGGAAACTAAATATTCCAAAGACTATATGCTTTTACATTGATATCCACCAAAATATCTGTTATCATATAGCATAAAGTTTCTGTAAAGGTTTTCTGCTTATGAATGCTGAACCAAATGCAATAAACGAACTTCTTAATATGATCCGTCAAAACCTACTACCACAGGTTGCAAGTCTGAATGAGTTTCAGACTGCAAACGGACTGCAACTCTTCAGAGGTAAATTGCACAGTATTCACAATTATTGTCTTCGCGCGGATATGTCTGAAGCAATAAACAGGCAGGTTGATGTTCTTCTTTCAACAAGTGCCAGCTTCTGGCATCTTATCTCTGACAACGAAGTATTGTTAACCAACCTAAAGGACTTTACTCGGGTCAGAACTTTCTCAGCTGAAGCAGAGGGATTAACGAATTTAGAAGAACTCCTGTCAGGAGAGGAATCTGTCAGAGATGTGGTCATCAATAGTATCGCCTTCATGCTGAATTGGAAAGCCAATTCTATCTGGGTTGAATCTGCCAAGAAAGCACGCGCGGCAATGACAAAGAACTACACATTAGAAATACAAGACAGAATCTGGCAGTTTATCAAAGAGAGTCAACAACAACAGGAACCAATTGACATAGAGAAATCTGAAGAAATTCGAAAAAGAACAGAGAAATTAATACAAGTCATTCAATTAAGCGAACTCACGACTGAAGCACAAGTTACACTCCTCATGCAGATTTACACAATGCTGTTACGTTACCAACTCGGTCAATTGATAATCCTACTGGAAAATATGCAAGAAACCGACAGTGAATAGCGACGGTGGTATACTGTATGTGGTACTTATGTTGATATTTTATGAAAGATGAACTTTTCAAATCACTCGTAGAAGTTATAGCAACCTTAAGAGGTGAGAACGGATGTCCTTGGGATAGAGAGCAAACCCATACATCCTTAAAATCTACGCTAATTGAGGAGACTTATGAAACTGTTGAAGCTATCGATTCGGCAGAACCTAATAAACTAAAAGAGGAACTCGGGGACCTATTGCTAAATATCATGCTGCAAGCACAAATCGCAGCTGAAAACAGAGATTTTGACATCTATGATGTTATTGATACCTTGACTGAAAAACTCATCAGAAGACACCCACATGTTTTCGGTGATGTTAATGTTGAGAATTCAGATGATGTCGTCAAGAATTGGGAAGCCATTAAGAAGGAAGAAGCCGGTAACGAGGATAGAGAATCGATTCTTGATGGAATTCCAATTGCATTACCATCTCTGCTCAGAGGACAGAAGATTCAGAAACGCGCCGCGAGAGTCGGTTTCGACTGGGATGACATACAAGACGTCATCAGTAAGGTTGACGAGGAATTAGCAGAAGTCAAAGAAAGCCTGAAGAAGAATAATCAAGCCGAAATTGAAATGGAGATCGGAGACCTACTCTTTGCTGTCGTGAATCTGTGCCGATTTGTTGAACTACAGGCTGAGGAAACATTGCGAAAGTCCAACCGAAAGTTCATACAACGGTTTAAAAGGATGGAAAAAATACTGAAGAAACAGGGTAAGGACATTTCAGAACAATCCCTCACTACACTTGATGAAATTTGGGAAGAAGTAAAAAAAGATGAATCATGAATTTGCTCCATAAATTTAACACCCACCCTGAATTTGATGTATACACAGAAAGCATCAATAGTTTAGACACTACTGCAGATCCACGGATCGTCCTACATCACAGAACTTCAGAACCGATAATTAAATCAGGCAAACATCTCGGTATCTTTTCAGGTTCATTTAATCCTCTAACGATAGCACACATCAAATTGGTAGAAGAAGCGCGGCAGCAATACCAACTGGATGAAATCCTACTGCTTCTTGCAAAGTCCAATGTTGATAAGGATGTCTATGGATTACCGTTAGCAGGAAGGATGCTCATACTAAAGAACTTTGCTGTGTCACAGCCTTATATCTCAATCGGTGTGTCCAGTCATGGACGTTATATCGACAAAGTATCCGCTTTAAAGACGATCTATCCCCTTCAAACAGATTTTTCATTTATTGTTGGTTATGACACTTTAGTAAGGATATTTGATCCAAAATACTATAAGAATCTACATGAGGAATTACAACATCTATTTTCTCAATGTAGGTTCATCGCTGCCAATCGTGAAGCGGCAGACATTAATGACATCCGACAATTCCTTTCGGAAACATCACGTCAAGTCTATCGTCAGCATGTAGATTACCTATTACTTCCTGATGACTATGCAGAAATCTCCTCTACAGCTGTCCGACGACGCATAGAAGAGGGGGAACCTATTTCCCATTTAGTTCCTCCCATTGTTGTCGAATTTCTCAGTTGACTTCTGTAGGTGCAATTTCCTTGTGGCACCATAGAAAGTTATGTCCCCGTTAAAGTGTCTCAATTTTGACACAATGTCCCATGTTTTTTTCCGAAATCTGGTGAAATCAGATCATAAAATATTGAGAGAGTTGAATTATTGCTTCATACCAGTAAAAGCCACCTATCTAATAATACCAGATATAGATTGTACCGTTCAACAACAGAATCCATCAGAACTGCGCTACAAAGGATCAAGCGATTTTACCTGTAATTTTCCAGAAGATGGCATAGTTTTTGCTCAACGTAATTGACATTAAGATTTAGCTCATTAAAATAAAATTTGACACATTAAAATTTGAAACTTGCAAAGGTTTAAATCGTATAGTATTGCAACACTTTTGACACATCTTTGAAGATATGAAAAAAGTATATTTATAGAAAAGTTTCAATAGTTTGTGTAAACAATATACCTTCAATAGTTATAGAGATTTTATATCGGTTTTCAGGAGGCACATCAGATGTTAAACGTTATACTCCTTTGTAGTTTGTTCTCCTTATTAGGAATTGGTGCGGGTTATTTAATTCTCAGCGCGTTTTTTGCAGGAGTTCAGCATATTTCTAAACCAAGGTCCCTCGATTTTGAAAAAGCAACACAGGAGAATACTGAAAACTGAGTCACTCATCATAAGATATGCAATTTCAGCAACTCCATCCTTGGAACGTCACACCAAAGGAAGCACGACAACTCCAGAACGATTTACGGACAAGAGTTCTACAAATAGACCAATTTCAGGACATCAAAACCGTCGCAGGTGTAGATATTGGATTGAAGCAAGATAAAGCACGCGCTGCTGTAATTGTTCTCAACTTAGACGATCTGCAAATCATAGATGGAGTTGTCGCAGAAAGTCGGATTACTTTCCCTTATGTTCCTGGACTACTGTCCTTTCGCGAAATACCACCTTTATTGTTGGCTTTTGCACATTTGCAGACTGTACCTGACATCGTCATAGTCGATGGTCAAGGATTAGCACATCCGAGACGTTTCGGTTTAGCATCACATTTAGGTCTCATCTTAGATTTGCCTACGATTGGATGTGCAAAATCTCGTCTATGCGGTGAATACACACAACCCAACGAACAGAAAGGTGCATATACACATATTGTAGACAATAATGAAATAATTGGTGTTGCACTAAGAACGCGAACTAACGTCAGTGTTGTCTATGTATCAATTGGTCATAAAATTTCACTCCGTTCTGCTCGAAAACTTATTTTGGCATGTTGTCCAACATATCGTCTACCTGAAACAACAAGATATGCACACAAAGCCGCTACCGGTAAGATGTTAGATGGATTGTCTTATGTCAACGCAGTATAGAATACCCCTACATTGGTCGTTTGACTACAATCATGGTGCACAGAAACCTGATTTTGCAAATGAATTAATCACATTACTGCAAGGGTATCAAAAAAGGTCCCAAGATGTAGAAGCAGGTCAAATCAAACACACCTACCGAATTTTACCGAATTTCTGGCGTGGATATAGTGGCAGAAACAGACCCGGGGACTCTTTGAATATCGGTTCTGCAGTCATACAGCGACACAAAAAGAGTGACAAACTATGGTGCTATAATGTCCAATATAAGAATTCTACAAGCGGAGAGAACGCACTGCTACAATTCCAGTGTAACGATGAATACTATAGAACGCTAACTGGCAACTGGAAAGCAAATGTTACAAACAGCGGTCAAGACTTATACGCTAATATAGAATTGAAGGGCGAAATTAAAAATGACGAGCAGATTGAACTCTGTTTCAACAGAACTGAAATGACCATTGGGATGGAAAACCGTGCTTTACCATTGACGTGTAATTGGGGACTATACGATGTTATTCCAGCAATTGCTGAAAGTCTAAGAACAAAAAGATCAGCAGTTGAGATTTCACTCCTTGATGATCTTGAACAACTCAGACCAAAATGCCGAATCGGGTATCTTGATTCCATACAAGACCCGATCCCACTTGATGGATATTACCTATACGGAACAGGACTCCTGCCTTCGTATTGGTGGGTTGATGCATATAAAAATGTTGTTATTGTTTCAAGCGTCTTTGAAACGATGGTGCTACAGGAATACAGTGGAAGTTCAACATGAAGACCCGTCCTAACATAATTTTTATTAACACTGACCAACATTCTTGGGATGCCATTTCAGCTTATGGAAATCCATACCTTCAAACACCTAATATTGACAGACTGCATAAAAATGGAACTTCATTCAAGAATACTTACTGTACCGATCCGGTGTGTGCAGCCGCACGATCCAGTTGGGCAACCGGATTATACACTTCTGAAACGGGTGTACCCTTTAATGGTGGAACACTTCACCCTGATATCCAGGATATCGGTCAAATACTAAAGCAGGGTGGATACAGCACATTCCATTGCGGCAAATGGCATGTTCCGGGTAGGAATGTTCGGGAGAGTTTCGAAACCCTTTACTATGGACACAATAACATTGGCGCGGGAGGGGCTGCTTATTACGATTCTGCATCTACACATGCAGTTACAGACTTCTTGACGCATTATGATGAAAAGAATCCGTTCTACCTGCAAATTGGATATGTTGATCCGCACGATGTCTGTGAATATCTACACAATCACGAGGAGAAACAGATACCAAATCCTGTAGAACAGGGGATTCTATCTGAAGATGATTTGCCACCTTTACCTGATAACTTCAACTACGATGATAGAGAGACGGTATTACATCGTGTCTGTAGACGGATTGATGACGCACTTATCCACGCACGAATACTCAAGGCAGTTAAAATGTGGGATGAACTTCACTGGCGATACTTACGATGGAACTATTACAGATTCATTGAAAAAGTTGACGCAGAGATCGGTAGCGTATTGTCAATACTACAACAGACTGATTTCGTTGATAATACACTTATCATCTTTAGTGCAGACCACGGGGAGGCGTGCGGAAGCCATCAGCTCTTTCAAAAGTTTGCACTCTATGAAGAAAGTGTTCGGGTGCCATTTATCGTATCCTGTTTAGGTGAAGGAATTGATGTGAAAAGAGACCGTTTTAACAACACACACTTTGTCTCAGGTGTAGACATACTTCCAACTGTCTGTGATTATGCAAATGTAGACGCACCTGCTACTTGCCAAGGCGATAGCCTACGTCCACTTGTAGAAGGCAAGGAAGTGACTTGGAGGGATTATGCTTACATTGAAAGCAATTATTGGGGACGCGCAATCGTAACCGATCAATACAAATATATTACAGAGTACAAACCAAAATCTTCTGAGGATTATCTTCCTCCCGGTCCACATGATGCGCAGCTTGGACGCGCGCAGCTATTTCATAGAAATACCGAGCCGAGTGAAACAGAAAATCTTGCCGATGTACCAGAATACAAAGATATCGTCAATGCATGTAAAATTAAACTCTTTTCACATGAAAGTCGTTTAAATAGACAGCAGATTGTTCAACCAGGAGCGCAAAGACTGATATCCAACTGGGGAAGACGTCTGCAGGAGTATTGGGAACACGAGAGATAAAATAACCTAATGCTTAGTCAAGTGTTCTTTGATGGCACTAAAAGTCGGGAATCGGAGTTCCCTCCTACAATCAGCAACCCGTCGGTAGGAGCGATCTCCGAATCGCGACCTACAAAGTCTGTTGATAGAACACTAAGCCCTCACATTGTAGCATAATCTGTTAGATTGTGCCTGCAAGTGTGCAAACTGGCAAGTCAAAAAAATGAATATATTCTCAAAACGCTTAAATAGACTTCCACCCTACATGTTTGGCAAACTAAAACAGTTGACACATGAAAGACGTCAACAGGGGATAGATATTATTGACTTGGGAATGGGAAATCCTAATCAACGCACCCCACAACCGATTATTGACAAACTCACAGAAGCAGCACAGGAACTCAGACATCACAGATATTCTGCCTCGCGTGGTATCTACAATCTACGGAGAGAGGTAAGTTGGCACTATGAGAGACGGTTCGGTGTAGACATTGACCCGAATGAGGAGGCAATTGCAGTCATCGGAACGAAAGAGGGACTCGGGCATCTCGCTTTAGCCCTAATTGATGAAGGTGATTTAGCGATGGTACCTAACCCGACATTCCCAATTCACATGTATAGTGTCGTCCTTGCGGGGGGAAGTGTTGTCAGTATCCCACTCGTAGAAGAAAACGACTTCGTTCCATCCGTGGCAGAGATCACACGCGATATATGGCCCAGACCGAAGGCGTTGATATTAAGTTTCCCTCACAATCCAACAGGGGCTGTTGTTGAATTGGATTTCTTTGAAGAGGTTGTCCATTTTGCGAAACAGCAGGAGATGGTCGTTATACACGATCTCGCGTATGCTGACATCGTTTTTGATGGGTATAAAGCACCCAGTTTCCTACAAGCAAAAGGCGCGAAAGATGTCGGTGTTGAGTTTATATCACTCTCAAAATCATACAATATGGCTGGATGGCGATGTGGGTTTGCTGCTGGTAATCGCGACATCATTGAAGCACTTGCCCGAATAAAAGGATATTACGACTACGGCATTTTTACACCCATTCAAGTCGCTGCTATCATGGCACTCCGAACACCTGAAGATGTTGTTATGGAAAATGCCGACATATATAGAAATAGACGCGACGTATTGGTTGAAGGACTAAACCGAATTGGATGGAAAGTACCGAAACCGCAGGCATCCATGTTCGTTTGGGCACCGATACCCGAACAGTGGCAACATCTCAACTCATTAGACTTTGCAATGAAACTCCTGAATGAAGCGGAAGTTTGTGTCTCACCAGGGGCAGGTTTTGGACATAACGGTGAGGGGTATATCCGCATTGCGCTTGTTGAAAATGAGGACAGAATTCGTCAAGCAATTCGTCAAATACGGCGCGCTTTATTCGGTTAGTTTGAACCCATCAAAATGAGACACGATCTATTTTCCTACTCTAATCCCCACTGTTTCTTTGCTTCCTCAAATGAGATTTTCTGACCACCCGTATGTGATATAGGATTCTTACCGACCCATCTTTCGTCAATCGGGTCTTCGGCAGGTTGAAACCTTATGTCGCAACTGATACGCCATCTATCCGACAGGTTTTTGGTGGAGGTATGTAACGTATGCATCGTGAACACGATGATATCCCCCATCTCAAAATCTGCAGTCTTCCATTCTCCTCCGAATTTTTCACTAATCGCCATAGGATCACGACCAAAATGTCCTGGAGTCCCATCTCTATCCACATCAGTCTTACCGTATGTATCACGCATCCGAGCAAAACTATCCAGGTTGTGTGAACCGACAAGAACAGTCAAAGTACCCATCGTTGCAGGATTTTCGCCGAAAGGTATCCAACATGTGTGTAGGTGCTTAGAACCTCTACCCATATAGACAAAGTCAAAATGCGGTCCAGACCATCCATCAGGACGAACAAAACGTAGCCATTTGTAATCAAATGTACGCGTCTCACCGGCAAAGAAGTTCCTGAAAAACTTAAAGAGTTCCTCTCCTTCCAAAACAGACAAGACATCCGGGTGATGTGTAACCGCTGGTGCCCCCATCGTCCGTCCTGGACTGCCAGTTCCTGCAACAGCATCCATCATTTCTGTTCCAGGTTTGAAGACTTCATCTTTTCCATTCCCTTCAGCGTATTCAAGGATTGCACGGCGCGCTGCGATAATCTTGTCCTTGTCAATTACACCCCGGGCAAGCAGGTATCCATCTTCCGCTATCTGTTGATGTAACCCTTCTGCTGAATCAATCACATCATTACAGTCACGTAGCACCCCAAGATCTGGTCCAGGGTATGTCAGTTCACGATCACCTAAATAAACAGTTTCTGCCATTTTTTCCTCCCTTAATTAGCACAAGACGTTAGAGTTCTATGATTCTACAGTCTGGAGCTGTCGCTTCATCGATTCAATTTCCTGTAACAAGTCTTCAATTTGCTTCTGTTGAGACTCAAGCTTACTATTCTGTAACTTTATATCTTTACCTTGCATCGCGACAATGATTTGTGGTATTCCTACGACTACTGCTATGAAAGCGACTAAAGTCATCACCATTATAAAGATTTGGTTTAGACGTTTGTCCATTTCCGCAATTGTATTATTCACTGGACGGATCTCACTTTTTATTTCTTGAGTGACATGTTCTTTCATGCGCGTTTCACTGTTATCTACGTTATCTTTCATATGTTTTTCAGATGTATTCACATGTTCTTTCATACGTTTTTCAGATACTTCAACTTCTTCTTTTACAATTAGGCGTATCTTATTTAGGTCCGCTTCATTGAGTTCGCTCAAGGCAGTTGTAGAAAATAGCAACAGTCCTACAATCATTAATATGAAAACTTTCATTTTTTGTTTCCTTTTATTCTTGTTTCTTATAGAGTCAAACTTATACCATTTTCAAATAAATAACCGTTATTGGTATTACTGTTTTCCAAACAATTTTACCAGAAAAACGCATCGAATGCAAAGACTTTACACATTTGGTCAGAGTCATTCAATTGTCGCGTTTTCGCTGTTTCTTACAAATATAATCCAATTAACATAACATCTCCTCTTCTGTAGGAGGGAACTCCGATTCCCGACTATAAATGCGTTTAGTCGGGAATCGGAGTTCCCTCCTACAGAAGAAACATATCTGAGTACATGCAATTTAAACGACAATTAAATACCTCTGCACATTTGGGAGAAACAGCACGTGTATAATTTGGATTAGTCTTGTATTGATGATTGAAACATGCTATACTTCACTCACATTTCGGATTTCAGAACCAAGATGTAAAACGACGCACGAGAACGAGAATAGATGGACAACAGATATGACACAACAAACAACATCAGCATTAGCACGCGGAATCAATTACCTACTATCACTTCAGCAAGATGATGGGAGATTTGAAGGACAACTATCCGCAAGCACATTTCCATCATGTGCTTATGCATGGATTCAACTTGCACAAGGTGAAACACCATCATCGGAACAGATGGATTGGTTCATCAATACACAGAACGAAGAAGGGGCATGGGCATTGGATACTTCAGAACAATCCAATCCAAATGCGACTTTATTCTCAAAGCTAATCTTAGAGCAGATATCAGAATCATCATCATCACAATCTCGACTTCAAGATACGCTGTCAAAGATACCACACTATCCTCTTGACCTTGCCTTGCTAAAACTTGCGTATGCAACATTTGATAGGTTTGACTGGAACAAACTGTCTATCTCAAAAAAAGCACTTCCACTGCTGCATGTCATAAGAATCTTGAAGCATATACCGGGATTTCGGTCCTTACTAAAACCTCCGAGAGATAAACTTCCACCAGTTGACCTATTCAACACCGCATTATTTGAAGAGCTGTTTATAGCCGAACAACATACGTTGGTACCCGTTTTCATTCTCATTGAGTTAAACACCAGCAAACGACAGGATATAGTAGATGCATTGGTAGATTGGCTAAAGTTGAAAGTATTGCATGATGGAAGTTGGTTTCGTGTCAATTACATTACTGCTTTATCCGTGTTGGCACTGATTGAAGTCAAAAAGTACGGAAATTCAGATAGCAGTATTACGCAACTCATCCAAAACGGAATTCAATGGCTAAAATCAACACAGAATTCAGATGGCGGATATCGCGAAGCACTTAATCTTAATGTGTGGGACACAGCATTAAGTGTCATCGCTTTATCAGAAGTAGATCCTGATTACATAACCCATACAGAAGCAATTGGGAATGCTGCACACTGGCTTGTGGATCAACAGAATGACGATGGGGGTTGGGCATTTTCCGGCATGCAGGATAGTTCATTACTCAGTGATGCGGACGACACTGCATTGGCGACACTTGCTATCATCAGAGCAGAGCAGAAGTCAAGAAAAACGAAAAATGCTATCAATCGTGGGATTGCATGGCTAAAACAGAACCACGGGAAAGATGGAAGTTGGAGCACATACCAACCAGGACAGGGGGATGTCGGATGTGTTAGTATCACAGCACATGCTATTGAGGCACTTTTGATGTATGCTGAAAACGGTGAAAACAGTACACATATTGATGATGGTGTTGAATGGCTTCTCTCTGCAATCCATAAGGACGGTTACTGGGACGACCTTTGGTTAGCAAAACGAACTTATGGTACTGCTTCAGCTCTTATTGGACTGATAAGATCATCAAGAAGCGATGCAACAGAGATCAGAAAAGGTGTCAGGTGGTTAGAAAAATCACAGAACACGGATGGTGGATGGGGTGAAGACATGTTTGGAAACCCTACACATAGCACCACCGAACAGACTGCATGGAGCACTTATGCACTATTGCTCTCAGGCAATGTCAATCCAACTATCCAGAAAGGCATTGACTATCTCATCAAACAGCAACGGGGAAACGGTTCATGGCAAGAGAGTTGTGTCGGTATCTATTGGGAGATTATTGGTGGATACAGCGACCCAATTTATGCATCAGTTTTTCCAATTTTAGCATTAAATCAGTATCTCAAACAGACCAAAGAAGAAAACTAACCACTAGTAGTCAATCCACTTTGAGTTTGTGATAAAGTTTTTTGACTTTTCCAGGATTTTATGGTAGACTCTAAGTCCTGTCTATATCTCATTTCAGAGAGGCCGCGAATGAAAAAAAATAAGAAACATGAAGTTGAACTGACTGCTCAAGAGCGTCAGACGTTTGAAAACTTAGTCCGTTGCGGGACACATAACGCCCTCGAAATCCGACGGGCACATATCTTGCTGAAGGCAGATGTCAAAGGCCCCGCTTGGACAGATGCTCAGATTGCCACCGCTTTCGACTGCCATAAGAACACGGTCTCAAATGTGCGGAAGCGTTGGACAGCGTGTCGGGGGCTGTCTGCGGTGAAACGCCAACCGCAAAGTCAACCGTCTCGGTCTCCGAAACTTGATGGGGCCGGTGAGGCACGCTTGATTGCGTTAGCTTGTAGCGATCCACCCGAGGGGTTTGTCCGCTGGACGTTACAACACCTTGCTGATAAACTCGTTGAACTCGAGATCGTTGAGAGCATCTGCCCTGAGACGGTCCGGCAAACATTAAAAAAAACGCCTTACGCCCGCATCGGAAGTCCTATTGGGTGATCCCCCCGGATGAAGATGCGGACTTTGTTACGGCGATGGAAGCAGTGTTAGACGTTTACCAGCGTCCCAAAGACGCGAGATTTCCTGTTGTCGCTATGGACGAACGTCCCGTGCAGTTGCTTGAGCATCTCCGACCTCCTATCCCGATGAAACCTGGTCGCATTGCACGGATAGATTATGAATATAGGCGTCCGGGTTCGGTGCCTGCTTTCCTGTTTACCGCCCCGTTTCAAGGCTGGCGGCGGGTCTCCATCCGTGAACGCCGCACCGCCGTAGATTGGGCAGAAGAAGTCAAGCATCTTTTAGACGAAGTTTACCCCAATGCCGAGCGAGTGACGTTGGTCTGTGATAATCTCAATACCCATAGTCTCAAGTCTCTGTCCAAAGCATTTCCTGCTGAGCTCGCAGACCGGTTGGCTTCACGATTAGAGATCGTCTACACCCCGAAACATGGCAGTTGGTTGAACATTGCTGAAATCGAGTTGAGTGTCTTTTCAAGACAATGTCTGAACCGACGGATCCCAGATATAGAGACGCTACGGTCAGAAGCAGAAGCTTGGCAGACACATCGCAATCAGACTGCCAACACGGTGGATTGGCGATTTACAACACAAGACGCACGCATCAAACTAAAAAGACTATACCCACAAACTCAAGGCGGATAGACTACTAGTAGACAGTCCAGACTAAACTTGTGGGTATAAGTAATAGTCGGCTTGTGGAGTTCCCTCCTACCATAAGCACTCCATTGGTAGGAGCGATCTCCGAATCGCGACCTTTACCCGAACAATTAGAGTAGACTATCCACTAGACATGACTTTTTAAATATGATAACCGTCATTATGCCAATATTAAACGAGGCAAAAATATTGGATAAAACACTTGCCAAACTGCAAAATGAACTAAAGAACCGTGAATTGATTATCGTAGATGGTGGGAGCACTGACAACTCAATAGAAATTGCTGAGAGGTATGGTAAGGTTGTCAAGTCTGAGCGCGGCAGAGCAAAGCAACTCAATACAGGGGCAAAAGCGGCTACAGGTTCAAGTCTTGTCTTCTTACACGCTGATGTCTGGCTTGAAGAAGGCGCATTGTGTGCTGTTGAAAGAACATTGCTCGCAGGATATGTTGGGGGTGGCTTCCTTCAAAAGATTGACGGGAAAAATCCACTATATCGCATCATAGAATTTACAGCTAATCTACGTGGGAAATATCAGAAACTATACTACGGTGACAGTGGCATATTCTTGTCAAAAAGCGACTTTGAACGACTTGGTGGATTCCCAGATGTGCCGATTATGGAGGAGATAGCGTTTTCCAAGAATATGCGGAAACTGGGTAAAACAAAGATGATAAAACCACGGATTCACATATCGCCTCGCAGATGGCAGGCAAAAGGTATAATCCGGACAACGGTAACAAACTGGTTTATCACGCTTCTTTATAATTGTGGGTACTCTTTGGAGCGACTTGCAAAACTATATCAAGATATCCGGTAAAAAGAAAAAGCGGAAATAGCAGAATAACTATTCCCGCTGGAATACTATGATTGGGATTAAGGATTTACTTTTAGATGTCCCCATGTGGTTGACAGTTTACCTTGTGCATGGACGTCTAAAGTAGCGTTTTCCGATATCCAATTTTCGATAAATTCAGCAACACCAATGCCGCGTGGGTCTGTACCAGACCAATTAGGCGAAGCAGTTTGCCACATAGCAGCGATCATACCGTTACCATCTTTACCTGATTCTTTACTAATAGCTACGACAGGATCAGCATTATTTGCGTCTTCCTGTGCGAAAATAACAAGATCCCAATTAGAGTTAGCAAACTGTTCCACACGCCAAGGACGAACTGAGCGAAATGGCATAAGAGATGGAATATACTTCTCGCCAAGTTCTGTCGGTGTCTGGTTTCCCGTTCCACGTTCATTAAAGTCCAAACCTGGAATGTCAAAGACATTTTGCGCTCCGCCAGCCCCGTTCTCAGCACTTCGCACACCACCTTCATAACTCATGTAGAAGATCCAGTCAGCAACATTAATCACTATATTACCGGCTTCTATAAAGTTCTCAACATTGGACCCGTCGGGTTTCACGTTCGGAATTGGATAAAGTGAGCTGGGTGTAGTACCACAAGCAAGAAGTATAACGTCTTGCCGTCCGTTTCCAGTGTGTCTTTTACACCACTCAGCAAGCGGAGAATCATCTCCTACTTCATCTCCATCCCCAAAATTCTGTATAGAATAGAAAAGAGCTTTAACACCTGCATGGTTCATCACAAGTTCCGTGTTGGCTTCTACAGCCGCCGGAGAAATCCAATCTGGGTTTGACGGACCAGAATAAATTGCAAGATCTCCAGCAAAAACCGTTGTCACACTTAAGAGCAGTATGACGGTTAGTATACAAAAATAACGTTTCATTATTGGTAAGTTCCTCCAAAAGATTAATATAGCCATAATACCTTTTTAATTTTGATTCTCTACTACGTACCTCCCATGACAGCACTTATCACACGAAGTCGATTGTAACAACAATAACCCACAACGATCCAAAAAAGGACGTGTGGGTACAACACCGGTAGAACTAACAGTGCTTTTAAAGTTGTTTTGTCGTAATGTGTTGTTATATTTAACGGTGACGTTTGCAGGGGGGGGGGGGGGTCTAAAAACCGATGTTAAAATAGAACTATCAAACAGCGCACTAAACCTATCATCTCTCAGACAATAGATATCTGACGCATCTATTTGGACAAAATGGTGGTTCCTTTGTCGGTTTTTCACTGTTCCTACCCAAAAAAGTGAATCAAAGACTGAATACTCAAGGACATAGTATAGTCCTTTTTTTTTAGGCATATTATCAGATTTGACAAATTAAGTCAATTAAAAAAGAGTGAGAGGGTGTGTAAAGTTTTTGTCACTGCTGATGAGGTTTCCTAACCTCGTCAATTTTCAACCTTTCCCAACCGTCCCTGTTGAAGTATCCGAACCCATCCTTCCATCCTTCCATCCTTCCATCCTTCCATCCTTCCCCTTCCCCCCACCCCATCCATCTTGATATATCAGTAGCACATTCATCCTTGATTGTGTTTCTTTGTAGCCGATCTAAGTCATATAATGATCCAGAAACCCTTCCGTGCCAGCTATGTTAACTAGCACGGAATCCGCGATTCAGACAAATAGAGTGACAAAAACTTTACACACCCAGAATGAGAAGGGTGTGTCACGGAAAATCTTGACTTTGTTAGAAAAAGTATTTATCTATCTCCCGTCAAAACCCTATGCTTTAGCTTGGGGATGTAGACGGCATTGGTTTAATTGTATCAAAAACATTTGACTTTTGCAATAGAATATGTTTTACTATTCATACTGTTTCAGTGGTAGTTGTTGTAGCGACTGCCACACCTCTACAAAGTGAATAGGATCTTCAAAGGAACAGTATCTATGAAAAAAACATATAAATACAAAATACGGAATCAATCTAACACCATAAAACTGGGTAATATGCTTGACGATATGCATCAAGTTCATATTCACTTCATGTTGTTGCAGCGTCGATACTATCGCAGATACAAGAAAAACATATCGTATAACAAGATGTCTGCCCATCTCACCAAACTCAAGGACACCACCAAACCGCATTGGAAACAACTGCCAAGCCAAGTTGCCCAAAATGTTGTCAAACGCATTGCCCTTGCCTACGATGCTTTTTTCAGAAACATCAAAGAACGTAAAGCAGGCAAAACGACTCGTAAAGTCGGTAGACCGAAGATCAAACCGCAACACAAATACAACTCTATGACATTCACACAAGCAGGATATAAACTTGAAGATAATCGTATCAAGATCAATTGTATTGATACGTGGTATACATTCCACAAACATCGTGAAATCAAAGGAACGATCAAAACAGTAACGATCAAGCGTGACAAATGTGGTGATTATTGGATATGCTTCAGTTGTGAGCACGTTGACCATTCCGATCCCTTTCCCAAGACGGGTGAAAGTGCAGGGTTTGACTTCGGATTGAAAACATTTCTGACATGTTCTGATGGCAGTAAGATAGAATCGCCACAGTTTCTGAAACAATCCTTGAATAAGTTGAAAACACTGAATATTGATGGAATGAAAAGATTGTGGGGCAGAAAACTTGATGACCTTGCATTTTATCAATTCATCCAGATCGTAGAACAAAAGTGTGCAAAGCATGGTAAAACTTTCAAGCCGATTGATAAATGGACTTCAAGCACCAAACCTTGCAGTAATTGTGGCAAGCATAACAAAACTCTTTCTCTTTCAGATAGACAGTGGACATGTCCAAGTTGTAGTGTAGACCACGACAGGGACATAAACGCTGCTATCAATATCAAACGGGCTGGGTTAGCAGCCCAAGGTGGAGGCGACATCAGACAGCTTAGTCTCTTTGGGACAGCTGCAGTTGCCTAAGAAACCGAAACCCCAGCCTTCAGGCTGTGGGTGCTATCACGAATCTATTCCGTGCGCGTACAATGTGGAAGGCAAAGGAGATGGGCATATCAAGGAAGAAACTCTAATGAATCCGTTAACCATTGAGTGGACAGAGAAAGCTGAAAGAGACTATCGTGCGATATTGTTGCATCAACAGGCTGAATCACCAGACTTCGATTTTATCTGTTTCCATGCCCAACAGTGTATTGAAAAATACTTAATAGCTTGGATTCAAGATGCAAATATTGATCTTCCGAAATTACATGATTTGAAAGGTCTGTTGGGTTTGATACTTCCTACTATCCCGGGTTGGCAAACTTGGCAAACAGATTTTGAGATTATCTCCCCTTATGCCGTGGAGTTTCGCTATCCCGGTAAATCAGCAACTGCTGAGAATGCGGAGCATGCAGTGAAGACCTGTAAAATGGTCCGCTATGAAGTGAGAAGATCATTGAAATTACCCCAAGTAGATTCAGAAAATTAAGGCAGATATCGGGTTAAAGTTTGAGAACGTAACCAATACCTATTCCGTTGCATTCTTGAATTCTTCCAGACCATTCTTTAACCAATCTTCATTTTTCTCTTTCAACTTTTCAAGATCAGCAGGATTCTTAATGTCAATGATATGTGGCGTAATAAGGAAAACAATCTCTGTATCTTGCACTTCTGTTTCAGTGCTTTTGAAGAGTCTACCCAGTAAAGGAATGTCGCCAAGTATCGGCACTTTGTTCTCTACCTGTTTCTGCTTCTTGCGTATAATACCCCCTACGATCAACTGCTGTCCATCTTCTACATCAATATAGACACTAAGGGAATTGTCATCGGTTATGGGGGCATTAAAATCAGTAAACTCAATGAAGTTACTGGCACTGATGTTTGTTATATCTAACCCAATTGTCCGCTTCCCATCTTCTCCCGCTTGAGATTTTGCGATGTATGGTGTAAGACTGATGTTGATACCAACGGGAGGATCAATAAAGTCATAGTTGAAAAGGGGTTGTGTCGCTGTATCACCGAGAATACTGTTCGTGTCAACACTCTGAAGATATGGGATTCTCCGACCACTGCTCCAGGTGGCAGGACGACTATCACGGGTCGTAATTGTAGGCGTTGATAATGTCTTTACTTTATTCTCACGAATCAGTGTGTGAAGAAAAGCCATATATTCTCTGGTTACCAGACTGTAGTTAAAACCAGATATTTCTTGTGTGAGACCGAGTTGTGCCTCTGCTTCTCCAATTAGTGGATTGTTTGGTGCAAGCTCAAGTCCTCCCAACCTCCTTTCATTCACAGTAGCTTCAATACCCAGTTTTGTTGATTCATCAAGTGTTACTTCAAGGATCTTTATGTCTATGCGAACTTGTCCTCTGACGAAATCGAGTTGTTTTATGAGGACTTTTACCTGTTCCATATAGCGACGTCGAGTTGTAATAACAAGTGAGTTTGTATCCGGATCAGCATAGACAGTTACCTTACCGTACAACGAATTGATGTCGGTCGGTTCGTCTGCTGTAGTGGATTCCCTGAAGAATCTTCCAAAACCGAACCCCTCATCTTCAGATGCCTGGTCTTGCCACACCTGTGAAAGCAGTGTTGCAATTGAATCTGCAGTGGCGTATTCCAGACGAATCGTCTCGGTTATCTCTACCTGATCCTCTGGGGTGGGAACGTCAATCTGCTTGATGAAATCTTCAATCATGTCAAAGTTTCGTTTTGTTCCCGTTGATACAATCACGGCATTTAGATTTACAAATGGTTCAGCGGATACATTTCCTGCCAGTGAACCTTGTGTCTGTGATCGTGTAGACGTCTGACTTCGACTACGGACCCACCACCAGTCATCATCCCAACGATTACTTGTACCACTGCTTCCACCGTAGTGGGAATTGAGTAAATTCGCGACGTTTTCAGCATCAGCATATTTTAGACGAAATATTTTGGTTCCCCATTCCTGTTCAGGCATGCTAACATCAAGCTCTTCAATAAGATTATCTATCATCTCAAAGTTCTGTTTAGCTGTTGAGATGATAAGTGCATTCAACCTTGCATCAAAGACGATATTCACTTGACCTTGGACACCAAATCCCCCTTCAGATTCATCCTCTCTTCCTCTTTCCCACCACGGACGATCTTCGTCATTACCTGCACCCGCTTCGAATAGGTCATCTAAAAGCGTCTTGAGACCTTCTGCGTTAGCATTTTTTAGCAGATACTTCCTATATTCTTGCTGTGACTGTTCCTGATCCAATTCGTTGATAATCTTATCTATGAGCGTAAAATTGCGTGAGTCTGAAGAAACAATGACCAAGTTTAAACGATCATCCCTTGTTATGTTGACCAGACCGACAATGCCTTGAAAGATGTTTTCAGGATTTCTCCTATCGCGTCTATACGTAAGCATTTCCAAAATATCTTCCCTATCAAATGACCTTCTACCGTTACGTATATTTTCACCCGTGATAAGTTCTTCAAGCGTGGTAGCAACATCTTCTGCTGCAGCATACTGAAGTCGATAGGTCTTGATTTCTGTACTCAGTTCTGGTGCGGTATCCAGGTGTCGGATTATCTCTTGAACAATAATCAGGTTATCCTCAGAGGCTTTTATAATAACAGAGTTTGAGTTTTCGTCTGCAAATACCTTAATATAGCCATCAGCGATATCTATACCTAATCCTTCTTCTAACGCTTGTTTAATCTCTTCAGGGTCGACACCTATTGGTACGCTTGCTTTTATATCTTCCTCATCATCATTTTCATCAAACAAGGCATCCATTGTACTCTCTATTGATGTCGCATCTGCATAAGCTAACGGCATAATAGCGATTTTTAAGGGGGTAGGATCCCCCGCATCCGCGAACTGT
Organism: Candidatus Poribacteria bacterium; assembly: GCA_965205065.1. Taxonomy (GTDB): domain Bacteria; phylum Poribacteria; class WGA-4E; order WGA-4E; family WGA-3G; genus MSPOR6. Next base: position 4,363,302 of record CBDBFT010000001.1, read on the forward strand.
AATATGGTAACAGCTTTCCGGACAGTTGAGGATACATCCGTTATGACCAAAGCGTTTGTTGTAGCATCCGCAAAAATATTCGCTTGTTTATTCAACAAAGGTTTCAGAGTATTGGCTTGTTCAGTAGCATCAGCGTTTTGAAGTTGGATGATATAGGTCTGAATCTCATCAGTCATTTCCACTAATTCTGGATTAGCTTCAATGATCTTTACTGGAACACTCTTCGTCATTGCATTCTCAAAGGTCGTTACAAGCAACGTACTATCAACCCGGACAAATGTAAGGTTGTACTGTGCAAGAACGGTCTTAATTTTCTCTATCACTTCATCAAGCGTAACATTATTAAGGTTTATCAAAGCAAACGGTTTGCCTGAAATATCACTTTCGTTGGCGATAATGGATAGGTCGGTTTCTTGAGATAGCCATTCAAGCACCCTTTTCAGATCTTGACTTGTAAAGTTGAAGGTAAACCGAAGCGGTTCTCCAGTTTCTTCATCCCGTTCAGTAACTTCCATCTGTCCCTGATTCTGTGCATGTCCATCATCAGGGAATCCAGCTATCAAGCAGCAACCTATCAGCACAACTAAGCAGATTCTGTTTTTCTGTTCAAACATCAGGCAAAATAACTTCTTGCATATTTTCATCATTGATAAACCCTCGCAATCATGAGTACATCTACGTTTATTTTATTATCTTTATCGGCGGAAACTTTTAGGTCTCTTACCATCAACCATTTTGTTTTTGTTTCAATTAAACGATTTAACTTAACAAGCTTATCTAATTCAGTTTTAAACTTCACTTTGATGGTATAACTATCTGGCGAATAAGTGTTAGGTGCCAATTGCAGCTTCTGGGTAAGATCGGTAATCTGATATTGAATCTCTTCAAGATATACAAGTAGATCCGATGTCAGTTGATCGCTATTTAGTTCTATCACATCATTGTCAATTAGATTTGTAAATTTCATTAGGATATCGCTATTCGGTCGAAAGTTATATGAAACTGTAGCTTTCTTGGCACCTATACCGAAAAAACCTGGCGTTCCAACAGTTTCTGTCTTGACATATTCATTTTCAAAAAGTTTGGTGTCAGCACCCACCAGGTGCTGCTCTACCTTCGTTAACAGGAGGTCTATGAGTTCAATCCTTATAAAACTTGGTATGGATTCCGGGAGAGAAGCAAACTCCCATTTTGATGTATCCTCTTCCTGAACCTCAGACTCCATCTGTTCCTTCTCTGCAGCATCGGGAGTGTCAGTAGACCCAGGACCTTCATCTTCGCTCCCTTCCTGTTCTACATTGTCCTGAACGTCCTGATCTGCTTCATTAGGTTGGGCTTTTTCTTCTTTTTCTTCTGATTCTTCAAGGTCATCTTCTCCCAACCATGCGTTCATCAACGTATCCATCATATCCTCTTCAGAGAATGTTTCATCTTCAGAAGATGTTTCATCTGCAATCTCATCTTCTAATTGAGATGAAAGTACTTCACGTTCCGATTCTAATTTATTCTGGTAAAAAAAGACAATCAGGTTGCGTTTGGTTTGCGTCGTGAGAGGTTCAGATTTTTTCCCAGGTACCGGTTCTATATTCAATTGATAATTACGGGGGATGCCAGCCTCTCTAAGAATCCCATTGATTTTCTTTCTAACAACCGTATTCGGAAAATCAACCGTAAAAATATTAGTGCCTTCACTATTATCTGCAAGACCGACTTTTTGATAGAGGCCTGTCTGAATAGGTTTGAGCAATTCAGATGCCATTACCAAGTCTTTAGTAGATTGTAGGTTCGTCTGCTTAGACTCAAACTCAGGATTGGAAACTAATTTATACATGTCTGGTCCCCATTGCGTCGCTATCAAGATAATAAGGACGACACCTAAGATACCGAGTAGTAATTTTGTCGTATTTGTAAGTTGAAGATTCAAGTCCATTTCTGTTTTTTCCTTTTATATGCATCCCCTGTTGGACGGCACACGGCGTGTGCCTACTACTATTAAGACATTATTTGTCTTTCAAATCCATCTCTCGCTCTTCATCCGCATTTGAGAAATCTGTATTCTGATCTGGTGGAGCCATCTCAATATCCTCCTCAACTTGTTCAATCAACTCTATCTCAGGTTTTGGGTATCGCATCTGGGCAATTTTCTGAGCGGCATCCGTTGCCAATTTACAATTGATCTTCACCTCAAATGTAGGTCTACGTTCATCTCCAGTAGTCGTTACCTCACCCGCATCTATAGCACTGAAGATTTCTGAATTTGTCATGACATCAATCATTGAATCAATGGAATCGTGAGCGTTCGCTTGTAGACTAAACGTTATTCGCGTCTTGCTAAAATCGTCAAGGTTGTTTGCTTCAAAAGTCTTCCAAGCGACCTTCGTGCGATCATTAAAGAGTTTACTTAGCACATGCAACACATCAATAGGTGTAACACTATGTCTCAGTTTATTAGCCAGAACCAATTCAAGAGACAGCTGTTTCTTCGCATCTGCTTCCATTCCTCGGTATGTAGCGATCATGTTATCCAAATTCAACTCTTTAGACTTCTGCGCTCTACTCCAAGTAACCCCGCATACAGCAATAATGACAACAATAACCGCAGCAAAACCTGCTGCAATCAATTGCTGATGTTTACGAGAGGACTCTTCACGTTTGACCCCTATTTCTGTGGGTAAAAGAGATACCGGTTTTTCTGCCTCTAATACATGCATACCGATCCCTAACGGAACTGCGAAAGTGTCACCGTAACTATCAGGATTACTTGAAAGGCTGTTTGTATTTAAAACACCAGCATTTAGTGGGTTCCAAAGACGGGTAGGTATCTGAAAATGCTCTTGACATGTTTCTGCTAATTCAGGCACTCTTGCTCCACCACCGCATAACAGTATTTCAGAAATCGCTTCAGGGTCAGTCGTAGTGGTCTCGCGTTCTGCTGCAGCGATTGATCGTTCTAATTCAGCAATAAAACGTCTTGTCCATGTGCGTGTTGGGGGTTGATTCGCCGGAATTTGTTGCTTCTCTTCTTCAGCTGTCTCAGTATCAATATCCATTTCTGTCATCAGCGTTCGAGTCAAATGGTTACCCCCTATAGTAAAACCGCGAGAGAACTGGAGTGACTCACCTTGCATTATACAAAAATCTGAAAGTCCCGCGCCAATATCTACGATAATTGTTCGCGCAGTGGCATTTGAGAGGCTTTGTCCAGCGATTGTAGCGATCGCTAACATGGAAGGCACAACCGCAGATGGCGTAATCCCGATCTCTTTTAAAGCATCCATATATCGCGATACTGTATCACGACGTGTTGAAAGTAACTCCACAGATAGCGAATCGGGAGCACGTCTTATATCATGGTACGTAAAAACAGAATTCTCCTTCTGAAACGGTAATTCTGTTTCTGCCGCCATATCAATCATCGTCGGGAGCTGGGCATCTGTTGTAGTTGGGGGTAAATTCGGTAAAGTCTTTGTTACGACATATAAACGTGGAATTGAAATTGCTACATCTATTTTGTGTTTGTTAAAAAAGTTCCTTTTGATGTTAAGTTGATTCCACAGGCTACGCACTGTTTCTGATACATGGGTTGAATCATCAGGATCAGTGAACGTTTCTATCCCCGAATTCAGGATATGTAACCCATCGGGTGTTTTTTCTATGTGTACTATTTTTGCTGTAGCGGTGCCAATATCAATTGCTACGACTTGTGTGTTTGCCATCTTTAACCTCGTACTATGATGTTATACTTTCCGCTTAATCTTGTCGCCAGTAAGGGACATCCAGTTGATTTTCTTCTCTGATAACTATGCCAACGCACTTTGCCAGTGTTTTACCCGTTGCATCAACTCCCATAGATTCAATGCGGTATCCACGTGTGCGATATGTAACATGATCTACCACTTGTCTGAAGGTTTGATTGTCAATTTCGTCAAGTTGCAAGAGTTGTGAAATATTACTGAATGGATTTCCACTTACACTGTCTTCTGGATTGTTGTTTTGTGTGTTTTCGCTTTCTTCTTCACGACGAGTTATTATTGCTTGTGCTTTTGACTGATCCATACCTGGCAGTAACTGTAATATCTCAATGGGTGCAGTATTAATATTGACCAATCCTTCAACAGTCTGTCCATCTTTTGTGGTAATCTTATCAACAATACCGGCAAACTCTTGCATCGTCAGAACTCTCACATCTCTAATTGCATCTATTGATTGAAAATCACCTTGTGAGTCACGATGTGCGACAATACGTTGTGCAATTCCCGCATCAATTCCGGGTAATTCCTCCAATTCATCCTCGTCGGCAGTGTTAATATTAACCTGGTTATTATTGCCACCACCTTGATTGCCTGGTCCAAAGCCGAAATCATCTTCATTACCTGTATCTATCTGTTGAATTGTTGTGATGCGACCACTAATATTATTGAACACCTGATTCGAGACTGCCGCAACATCTAACAGTGCACCTAAACCACTAAAATCTCGACCTTGTATGATCGCCTGTGCTTCACCTTGTGAGAATACATTCTGATTGTTATTACCTCTAATGCCGGCTATCTGTTGTGCATTCGCAGAATTGATATTAACTCGTGCCTGTCCATTTGTATCCGTATTCGCGTCAATAGAGTGGACGGTAGTGAGTGTAACAAATCCACCAGAACTCGGTTGAATCTGTGCTAACTGAGGTAATTGTGCTAATTCAGTCTGTGGCACCTGCTCTTCTGATCCACTTGTGGGTTCAGTCTGAACCTGTATCCCATACAGGATCTGTTCTGTCATGCCCTCAATTCGTGCAACATCACGCACCGTACGAAAGGGACGACCTTCAACGATCCGAGCTGCAAGGTCTGTCGTTAAATCAACCTCCGCCTGTGCCCCAGATAACAGGAGTAGGTTACGAATCGTTTCTACAGGAGCAGTATTCAAATTCACTCTTGCGGATTCATCAGTGATAGCAGTACGAAACGTAAGAAATCCACCTACCTGAATACCATCATCTATTGCCTCTTCAATCGGTGCCGCCCAAGTTTCTCCAAGTGAGTCGAAACTGGTTTCGTCATTTCGCAGTTTTGCTAACCCCAATTCAAATCCTGCTTTAGCAGCATAATGATATTTCACTCTATCGGAAAAGTTGTTCTGTGCTTTATTCTCAAGATTAAATGAGTATAGAAGCTGCATCGCCACGACTGAAAGGATCGTCAATATCCAAAGCGTTGACACGAGTGACAAGCCATCTGAACCGATGATAAAGTAAGTTCTTAAAGGTAATCTCTTCATCATATAACCACGCTGCAAACTACTGTGCAGTCTCAACGGCACCAGCAGGTATATATACCATCGTAGACTGTGTTAATGCACCTTGTCCTATAATGCCAGGGGTTTGTGCTGCAGGTTGATTTGACGTTCTGTTCTGTCTGTTCTCATCAACGACACTTACAAGCACCTGAACCCCAACAGGGATAACTTCTGCCTGCTCCCAAGATTCAAGCATCGTGCCCGACTCTGCATCTACATAATTCAGGTCAAAATTTATTATGCCATGTACCAATGGTTTTACGGTAAAGTCAATCGGCACTCCATTTTCATCTACCGTCGGTTTTACACCAGCATCCATTATCGTCGCGACTATAAACTCCGGGTTTAATGCTGTAGAAACGACACGATACAGTGAAAGACTCTCTTCCTGCTGTTGGACGTTACTACTGTTTGACACTTGTGATTCGTTAATCGGTGGCGGAACTGATCCGCTTGCAATCTCTTCATACGGAATCTTCGGTCCAATATAGTATACGACACGACGCACATCACTAAAAGGCGGTATAGGTACAGGACGAGGTCCCTCTAACTGCACAGCAAATACATCTGGATCTGTCCTAACTAATGTGACAAAACTGACAATATCTCTATCACCGGATGATGTAGGGACATCTTGAGAGAAGATCGTTAACATCTCGTCAGATGTATCCGTCTGAATTTGACTCAGATCGGTGACAATATGGTCTAAAGCGACACGACAACGTTGTCCCTGGATTAATTTAGCCTGTGTGCGATTGTAAGCATTCATCGCTGTGTTGAAGACTGCGTAGGTAGATCCTCCCATGATTATAATGATGGTAACGGACGTTAACAATTCTATCAGTGTAAGTCCGCAATGACTTCTAACGTTTACATGTCGCATACTTCAATTCCGAATGAGAGACGTCTGATGCATCAGATTCGATACCTTAGTTTTGAGCTTGCTGTAGTGATCTGTCTGCAATAAAGGAATATGTACTAATAGATCTCGGTTGACCAAAATGGTCCCACATTATTGTTAATTGAATTCGCCGAAGTCCATCAAATTCTTCAGATTGAACATTTTGAACGGCAGACTGCCACTGAAAGATGGAACCTTCACCAAATTCTCCACCGCTTTCACCAGTTTCTGGGAAGCCGTTCATCTCAATTTCCGCCATTTTAAACTTCATCAGATAGAGAGCGGTCATTTTGTTTTCTGTCAGACTTTGGTGTCGGGAGACATCATTAAAGACTTTAAGAAGTGCCGGAAACACTGCAGCCATAATTGTAATCGTTACAAGGATTTCTGCAAATGTGAAACCGTCTGTACGGGGTGAAATTCTTAGAATCTTCATACGTTTCAATTCCTTATTCCCGCTGCTTGTAACTGTTCAACTGTCATTTCTTGTATACTTGCCCGACCTGTAACGCCTTCAACTGTAATTGCTACTACCTGTTCTCTAAGGTTTTGAAGGTAGATTACGGTGTCTTGTGATGTAGAGGTCGGTGTAAAATATACGAATCCAGCACCTGTCGTTACTTCCTGGGTTGTTCCACTGTAGGTCGTCGTCATTGAAGGTATAGATATCCCTTCAGTGAGTGATTGCGGGACACCCATGACGCCGCCTGTTCGGGAAACGGGGACCTGTTGATTATTTGTACTTGGTGTGTTTGTCGTTCTTCCCGCAGAAGCCAACGGATTTTGCGCATTGAAGGTTTCGCTTGAAGCTAACCAGTATCTGTTTCCTGTTAGATCAAACACAACAAGGTGTGTATGCCGTTCAGTAATCGCCATGTCCCGAGCAAATGTGAATGTATCAACAACTTTCTGTGCAGCAGTCTTGAGTCTTCTTGATGCTGCAAATCCCCGCAAGGTGGGCATTGAAATCGTCGTCAAAATGGAGATTATGACTAAAACCAGCATGATCTCCATCATGCTAAAACCGGACGTACACCTCATGCCTACGCGATTACGTATTTGTGTGATACGACGCCAGAACTGCTCAAGGGTTTTTATCAGGGATGTATCTCTGAATTGAACGTTAATCTGTTGTTCCCTCCGGGATAAAGTTAGTAATGTCCGCATCAAAGTCAGCACCTCCCAGTTTACCATCTCTACCGTAGGAGATCAGGTCAAAATCGTATCCATAATTGTTGCTCGGTGTCACATAGATGTAGGCATTTCCCCACGGATCATTTGTTATCTCTTGGGTTAAATAAGGACCGCTCCAATTCGGGGGAGCAGGGTTCGGGGCACGCCACAATGCATTTAAACCTTGTTCCGTCGTCGGAAACTGTCCGACTTCAGTTGCATAGAGTTGTAGTGCTGTGGATAGATTGCTTATTTCTATTTTCGCTTTTGAGACATTTGCCTTTTGAGGTGCGTTGATAATCCTTGGTGCAATAAATGCCGCCAAAATACCCAAAATTACGATAACAATTGTCAATTCAATCAGTGTTAATCCTGATTCGTCTTTTCTAAACTTCTTTAACATTTTGACTAACTCCTTTTAGTATCTGTCGTATATATTGTTTTGTTTTTTTCTGAATAGACACTTCTCGTTTCCATAATTAGACAAGCAACTAATCTAATAGTTTAAAGAACTTCATACATACTGTGAAATGTTTTAACTACCTATAACGTTTTGTGCTTCAAATATCGGCAGAATCATCGCTACAGCAATAAATCCGATGAGTAAACCCATGATGAGAATAACTAATGGACTTATAGAACTGGTTAACCTTTCAAGACTCTTTTTGATCTCCATGTCATAGTATTCCGATAGTTTTGACAACATGGTAACGGGTTCTCCAGATTCTTCACCTACAGCTATCATGTGGGTTACAAGTGAAGGAAAATCTTTACTTTCGCCTAATTCCCGTGAAAGTGTTGACCCTTGTTCTACCTCTTTTTCTGCATTAGCAACGATATTACTGTAGACTCTGTTCCCAATAGTATCTTTTACCACTTGTAAGGCTGGTAACATACGGACTCCGTTTTCTAAGAGTGTTGCCATAGTGCGTGTAAAACGTACGATAGCAAATGTACTAAAAACCGGACCGACGAGTGGCATCTTGAGTTTGATACGATCCAACATTATCTTACCGGTTTCTGTACGAAGGTACTGTCTCAGTGCTGTTCCTATAACAGCAGCTCCCAGCAATCCAACCCACCAATACGCAGCAAAAGCATCTGAAATACTAATTAGAATCTGTGTAGGGAGGGGAAGTGTCTCTCCAAATTCAAGAAACATCTGCGTGAACTTGGGGATAACAAGGATCATAAGAACGATGATTGCTGTGATCATCAAACCAAAAAGTATTGCAGGATAGAAGAGTGCTGAAACAACCTGATTTTTAAGGACACGTTGCCGTTCAGCAAACTCTGCCAGTCGTTCCAATACTTCTCCAAGTACACCACCTGCCTCACCTGCCTTAACCATATTTACATACAGATCAGAAAACACCTTAGGGTGTTGTGCCAGTGCATCATTAAAGGTCGCACCGTGTTCAACATCATGTTTAACCTGCGCTACGATCTTATGCAACTCCGGATTGCTTATCTGATCTAATGTAATCCCTAATGAATGAGGGAGCGCGACATGTGCATTCACTAAGGCTGCTAATTGATAGGTAAAGAACTCGACTTCAGCGGATTTAATGCGCCGTGTTCCAACAGTGAAAATACGTTTCGCTTTCGTTTCAAGAGCCTCACCCTCTTCTACAACGTCTGTTGCCCAATACCCCATCTGCTGCAAATTCGCGATAAGTTCCGTGCGTGAATCCGCTTCTAATGTGCTATTGATTTTCTGACCAGTTTGGGTTACGGCTTCATACTGATATCTTGGCATAACTTTTCTCTATTTGTAAGTTGACTCTGTTTATGGTAAATTCGTACCCTCACCTACTGTGGACTGATGCTGCTATCAGCACCAAACTCAGAACCGGAACGCATAAGGACGCTGCTCTCAACTTTATAGTCATGAGCATCCTCCATGGTCAACTTCAGAATTTCATCAACGGTTGTATGTCCAGCAACCACCTTCTGCCATCCATCTTCACGTAGACTTTTCATACCTAACTGAATAGCAAGTTGTCTGAGTTCACTTGTAGAGGTTTGCTTGAGTGCTAAAGCTCGTATCTCATCAGTCATAAATAAGACTTCAAATATACCAATTCTACCTCTATAACCGCGTCCACGACACTCTGGACAACCATCAGCATTTGCCCGAGGTATCCTTAGATCTGAAGGTATGTTGACGCCGTTAGACCCAAATAGAACACTGATTTCCTCTTCTGATGGCGTATACATTGTGCAGCATGCTTTACAGACTCGACGCGCTAAACGTTGGGCAATGATACCTTCAACTGTTGAAGTAACTAAGTACGGTTCAACACCCATATCAACTAAACGGGTTATAGCACCAGGAGCATCGTTCGTGTGCAACGTACTAAATACAAGGTGTCCTGTTAGAGATGTATGTATCGCCATTTCTGCTGTTTCTTCATCACGAATTTCACCGACTAATACCTTGTCAGGGTCCTGTCTTAAAATGTGTCGTAAACCGTTGGCAAATGAAAAACCGATCTCAGGGTTAACTTGGATTTGGTTTATACCTTCCAGTTCATATTCCACAGGATCCTCAAGTGTAATAATCTTGACTTGAGGTGTATTGATCTCTTTCAAACATGCGTATAGAGATGTCGTTTTACCACTTCCTGTTGGACCTGTCGCAAGAATAATTCCGTGTGGTTTATGAATCATCCGTTGAAATAGGTCATAGTTTTCATCCGTAAGTCCAAGTTGTGTCAAGCCGAATTCAATAGACTGTCTGTCAAGAATACGTAGAACTACACTTTCACTATGCTGGGTAGCGACAGTAGGAACGGTAGATACACGAAGGTCAATTTGACGTCCCCCTAAACTACCGATCTCCGTATTGATTTTACCATCCTGGGGTAAACGGCGTTCAGCTACATCCATATCTGCCATAATCTTAATACGTGATGTAATCGCAGACTGCAGATATGCGGGGGGTTGTTCTTGGTCTTCCAAAACACCATCAACCCGGAAACGAATCTTCAACTCTTCTGGATAAGGTTCAATGTGTATGTCACTTGCTCCTGCCCGAACAGCATCAATTATCATCTGTGATACCGCATCAACGACTGTCGGGTCTTCGGTTAAGTCTCTCTCATCAATGCCGAAGTCTTCAATGCTTGCACGTTCAATCGTAGAGGCTGCACCGACAGGACCTTTAATACCGGCACTTAGAAGTGATGCTGCATCTCTACCGTAAGACCTAACAATTGCATCTGAAATATCATCCTCGTCGGCAATCCGAATATCTATCTCACACTCAGTTACATAACCTATCTCGTCAATCAGCATAATGTCGTTAATATCTGCGATTGCAACAGTTAAGACATTACCATCCAAACTGACTGGAACGACTTTATTTCTATATGCAAAACTCGGTGGCACCTTATCAAGAGCATCCTCTCCAGGATTCATGTCCTCAAGATGCATGATAGGCGTACCAGATTCGCGTCCTTTTTTAGCAAGTTCCAATACCTTAGGAGAGACATACTCAATAAGGATATCTTCCTCAGATTCACCTGCCTCTTCAATCTCTTCCAAAATCTGTCTATAACTTTCCGAGTCGGAATCAGCAGATGGATCTGATTGGATCGGTTTTTTGACCCACCCTTCAAGGATTTTTTCATGGATCTCTTGGTAAACTTCATCAGAAATTAGATTAGCATCTCTTAATACATCAACCAACGATTTTTTCGCTACTGCTCCATACATACTGTTTTATTCCCTTGTAAAATTTTGTTAGTTACTGACACTTTTTGACGATAAAAGTAGCAAAATAGTTTATTCTAACCATCTATTTATGACTATAGACAATACTAATAGATAATAGTTCGTTTTCTAAACCATAATTCCTTCCCCAATAAAAGCATTCTGTTAGATTGTACCTCTTTGTATCACATTCTGTTAGATTGTGCCTCTTTTGTCGCCATTCTGGTAGATTTATGCAGTTTAATTTCATTTTTTACGAATTTTTAGCATTTTTTTAAACTATTTGCTTGACAAAACGTTATAGTTTAGTGTATTATAACTTTTTGGCAGATTTTTTACGAAATTTTATCACAAGGAGAGGAGAAGAATGGAAACCGAGTTTTTCGGTGACAGTGAAGACATCAACGGAGCCAGCACTTACATGGATGAAGCATATCCGGAGGATACTGAATATGCAAACGACTATAAGAGTAGTGATAGAACTGCTCTAACCAGTTGGCTAAGAAGTGTAGCGGGACACCGACTGCTAACACGTGAAGAAGAAGTTGAATTAGCTAAACGCATTGAAGCTGGTGATACAACCGCACGAGACGAATTAGTGCAAGCAAATTTGCGCCTTGTCATTTCTATCGCTGTAAGGTATCAGGGAAACAAAGTACCTCTTGAAGACCTCATACAGGAAGGAAATATCGGTCTTATCAAGGCTGCTGGCAAATTCGATTATCGGAAGGGTTTCAAGTTTAGCACTTATGCCATCTGGTGGATTAAGCAATCTATCATGCGGACACTTGATAATTTTGCACGTTCAATTCGCTTGCCTGCTTATGTCGTCGCAAAGATGAATAAGTTTGACGCTACACATGCAAATTTGTGTCAAGAATTGCAACGCGAACCCACTCGGGCTGAGATCGCTGAGGCACTTGAGCTAACAATTCAACAGGTGGAAGAGATACTTGCATTCAATTCTGATACCATCTCAATGGATCTACCACTTGGTGATGATCGCTCGCGTTCAGCCGCAACGTTAGGGGATCTTATTGAAGACCCAGCTTCCTCATCTGAAGATGGGGAAATAGAGAAAATAATCACACACGATCTCGTAGAGCAGTTTCTTAGCAAACTCTCGGAACGCGAACAACAGGTATTGAAAATGCGTTACGGACTCGACGATGGTGAACGAAAGACGCTCCGTGAAATCGGAGACGCACTTGACGTCACACGCGAAAGAATCCGACAACTGGAAATCTATGCAATTTCGCAGCTAAGCAACCTTTATAACGAAATGGGTGAATTCCGGACTGAGTATACGGCTGATAAAACAGCTGCTTAGTTCTATACACCCTAATTCCTATTCACAAAGGGTAAGGGTAACTATGAAGAATCTATTCAAGAAAATCGCACGATCCGATACACCTATATTGGAAATAACTGATACTGCGAAAGAGAAAATTCAATCTGTCATTGATGCCGAAGAGGTTCATGTTGAAGGATTGCGTATTAGCATTGAAGGACGATCCGCTACTGCTTTTCAATATAGCCTCGGTTTGGCTACAGAACCAGAAGCAGATGACATTGTCCTGGAAACAGACTCTTTTAAGGTTCTCATTGACGCAAAAAGTGCAGACGACCTTAAAGGAGCTGTCATTGACTATGTTGAAGACCTGAACTCCAGTGGATTCAAAATTGACAACCCGAATACACCGACATGGGATAATCCGAAAGCACAGAAAATTCAAGAACTGATTGATGAACGGATTAATCCCGCTGTCGCAGCACACGGGGGACAGATCGAACTATTAAACGTGGAAGATGATGCTATCTATATACACATGGGGGGCGGATGTCAAGGATGCGGCATGGCAAATGCTACATTAAAACACGGTATTGAAGCAATGATTCAAGAAGAATTTCCTGAGATTAAACAGGTCATTGATACAACTGACCATGCATCCGGTACTAATCCCTACTACGCACCCGCTGGAAGTTAAGAAAAGAACGTTGGCTTGAGCAATCATGTTTTAGCCAACTTTTCTAATTTCTGTCCCAGTGTTGTTAGCAGAAGTAATAAAACAGTTGCCACCGTTCGGTAATGACGAAAGAAAGGTTTCAGCCTTCTCTTTTAACTTCACTATATCCTCGCTGATAGCACAAATTGCGGGTCCCCAACTACTCACACCAGCACCTAAGGCACCATTCTCCATTAAAAAATCAACTGTGTGCTGTAATTCTACACCTTGTACATCAATCTCTACTCTTTTCCAACCAAACCTCTGAATCTCGTTCAATGCCTTCCCAAAACTAAGCATATCTTTTTCAATCACCGCAGGGAGTATCTGTAGTAATAACAGATGTGATAACCTTTTGGCAACAGATGCCGGTTGTGGACACAACGTCCGAAAGAGTTCCAGTTCTGCTTCTCCATAGATACGGGAACAGTTCGGCAGGACGATAAGAAGCGGAACATCTGGAAAATCGTATCGCAACAGGATAGGGGGAGGAGAAATGTTGTCCACTGCAGAAGATGGTAAAAATGAGGACTTCTCTTCAGGATATTTGTGTCCCCCATCAACTATAAAACCGCCACGTTCAAATGCCGCTATTCCAATCCCAGATGTACCACCACGTCCCACAGCAATAGCAAGTTCAGTGATACTAAGATTGAGATCATACAGCGTGTTTACCGCTGAAGCAATGCCAAGAGAAAGTTGTGTCCCAGAACCGAAACCGCAATGTGTAGGAATCTCGGAATTAAATTGCAGTTTAATACCGGGAAATCGGTAGGTAGACTGAAGTTTTTTTAGGATAGACGTTGCGCGTTCACGATAGTTTATAGACTCAACAAGCACTTCATCGGCAGGTTCAGCTAAAATCTCAAACTTAGGTTCATTGATGGCTAAGCCGAATCCGGCATCAATACGTCCCAATTCACCCGTTAGGTCAATCAGAGAGAAGTGTAACCGAGCAGGAGTCGTAATTTTGATATGGTATCTGGAGAGATTAGTTTCGCCTTTCATCACGTTCTATGAGACCATCACGGATATGCAGCACGCGGTGAGCGTGTTCAGCGACTTCGGGTTCATGCGTAACCATAATAATCGTGTTACCTTCATCATTAAGGCGGTCAAAAATTGCCAAAATCTCAGCACCTGAACGTGTATCTAAGTTGCCTGTCGGTTCATCCGCAAAAACAAGAGAGGGACTATTGACAAGTGCTCGTGCAATCGCAACACGTTGAACCTGTCCACCTGAAAGTTCTGTAGATTTATGGTCTACCCGGTCCGCCAATCCAACTGCTTCCAAAGACTCAAATGCCCTGCGTTTCCGTTCTTTACGTCCTAATCCTGAGTAAATGAGCGGAAGTTCAACGTTATGGAGCGCGCTTGTTCTCGGTAATAGGTTAAACGATTGAAACACAAAACCGATCTTTTTATTGCGAATGTCTGCTAAACGATTATCCGAGAGTTTTCCTACCTCTTCTCCTTCAAGATAGTATTCACCCGCTGTCGGAGTTGCTAAACATCCTAAGATATCCATCAGAGTTGATTTACCAGAACCTGATGGACCCATTATTCCAATGAACTCTCCCGGTTCAACTGTGAAACTCACCCCACGCAAAGCATGAACCTGTACATCACCCATCTCATAGATTTTTGTTATGTCTTTGACATCAATCAACATATTAGTATCTCTTATTTTTTGTTTTCACCTTCACCTTTGGTCAGTTCTTTCATGGAAGGAACGAATACGCGATCACCCTCTTTTAATCCTGCTAAGACCTGAAAATGTGTATTGTTTCTTCTGCCTACAGTTACATGCGTTTTGACACCTTGCTCTCCATCTTTTTTCTTTAAGGGTTCTCCTGTGTCAAGTTTAACAAAATGCTTACGTTGACTGGCTATCTCTGCTTCTATACCTGAAATTTGTTTACCATTAGATAGAACAAGTGTAATCTCAGTTGGACCGGGACGCATACCTTTAGGGGTTTCGTCAAAAAGAAGTTCAAGGTTCCGACGGGTCTCCTCTGGTAGTACTTTCGTCACTTGTGCCGAAAACTGTGTACCCATCAGATTTTGGATCTTCAATTTCTGTCCCTGTTGAAACTGTCCAAGGGCAGTCTGTTCTAATGTAGCCTTAACAGTAAACACCTCTGGACTTAATACCGCTGCGATCGGAATTTGAAGTATATCCGGCTCTTCAAAAACGATTATATCTATATCCGCAGACATACCAGGCATCAGTTCATATTCTTCGTCAGGAATCTCTACCTCTATTTCCACTTCAAAGGTAATCACAGCATTTCCACCGGATTGACCGCGTTGTGTGGAACTTGGAGAGATGTCACTCACTTGACCCTGAAAAACCTTATTCCGATAACTATCCACCCTAATTTCAACCCGTTGTCCCTCTTTAATCTTACCAATCTCAACCTGATTAATCTGTGTTCTGACAATCATCTGTGTCAGATCAGCAATCCGCATGATTGCCTCTCCCCGGGAAAATGCAGATCTACCTGAAGTGATAATCTCACCCTCTTCAACAGAAAGACGTGTAACAGTACCAGACATTGGTGCGGTTACAGTTGTCCATTCATACCGCTCCTGTTGAGATTTGAGACGACTCTCTGCTTGAAGTAGATTCGCTTGTGCGCTGACTTTAGAGTGTTTCGTTAGCTCTTTCTCTTCCTCAGTCGTTTCCTCTGTCTGTTTCAAGCGTGTCCGTGCGTTTTCTAAATCAGCTTTTAACTGCTTCTCCTGTGCATCTTGTGACGCAATAACTGTCTCAACATTCTTCTTGTTTAAGGCGAGTGTTGCTTCTCTACTTTTAATGGCTTCACGCATTGCATTGATGCTTTCTTCCCGTGATTTAATCGTTTCTTTTTGTGATTCTACCTCCTTCTCTGAAGTCTCATACTGCGTTTTAGTCGAAGCCAACTGTTTCTCTGATTGTTCTAATGTCTGTTTAGAAATCAGTTCTTGGTCAAATAGTTCAATATTACGTTCATGTTCAGACTTCGTCGTCTGATATGATATTTTATTTGATTCAACTCTTGCTTTAGCACGATCAAGTGTAAGGTTGGCTTGCGTTAAAGAAATTTCTTCCTGTTTCAATGATATCTGATCACGGTTCAGTTGGGTCTGTGTCGTCGCAACAAGCGTTTCTGCTTCATTGATTCGTTGCTGTCTGTTAACAGCAAAAGATTGTAAGGATGCCTCAGATTTCGCTACTGAATTTTGTGCATGTAGTAGGTCGCTCTCTTCGCGTTGTTCTGCGATTTTTATACGTAGCTCAGCTTGCTGAACTTCTGCTTGTCGAGCATCACGGTAAGCTTCAGCTTGTTTTTTTTCCTCTAAAATCTGTTCAGCATCGATTTTCATCAACGACTGTCCTTCCTCAACAGCGTCACCTTCCTCAATCAGAATATCTGTGATTTCTCCCTCTACATTTGACCTAACATCTACTTCAATGCGGGACCGGAGACTACCAGATTCTTGTATTTTTACACGAAAGGGGGCACGGAAAACAACCTCTCTTTCGACCTCATCATCATCCTTGTTGCTACTGCCGTTGATACGGGTCGCACCTATAACCACTGCAGCGATCAGTACGATTGCAATAGAACTTATAAGGACCCATCTTTTTCGGAATAATTTCATCATTGGAGAACTCCCATTGCATCCTCTAAGCGCGCCTTTGCTACTTTGTAATCATAAAAGGCGTTCACTTGATTATTCAAGGCTTGTGCATAACTCGTTTGAGCATCAAGCACCTCAAGCAGAATAGCTTTTCCAACTTTATATCTACCCTCAATTACATCTAAACTCAGTTGAGCATTGACAACCTGTGTATTTGAGATTTCAACAGCCGTTTCACTCCGTTTTAAATTTAGGTAACTTTGCCGAACCCCCAGTGCAACAGAACGTTCCAAGTCGCTTGCGTTTTCCCGTGCCTGTTCTAATTGCATATTTTGTTCTTTGACTCTATTATTCAATACACCACCATCAAAGAGTGTAAAGTTAAGAGACGCTCCTACACTCCAGCTACGAAAGTCAGAGAAGTTCTGACGTTCGCGAAGGTAATCATCAAGGTTAACATTGTAATTTGCATTGGCATTCAGTCGGGGCCAACGTTGCAGTTTTGAAAGTGTAAGGCTCCATTCCTGTTGTTTTATCTGTGCTTCATTCTCCTTAAACTCAGGTCGATTTTCAAGCGCAATTTCTATCGCTTCTTCTACTGTTATTTCTATCTTTTCAATAGTTCCTCGTTCAACGTATTGTTGAAATGATTCATCAACAGCAACGTTAATGAGTAGACCGGGATCCAATCCCATCAGTCTCGGCAATGTCGCCTGAGAAATCTGAAGTGAGTTCTTATTATTTACCAAACTCAGTTCGCTGTTTGCCTCACGAACCCTTGCTGTAGCAACATCTGCAGGGATGAGTATACCAGCATCCTTTAAGGCAACGGTTTGTGCTGTATTCTCTTTTGAACGTTCTAATACATCCTCACTGACTTTCACCAATTCCGTGTCTTTAAGAACATCGTAATAGGCTTGCGTTATCTGAAGAATTAGATTCTGTTTAATTCCCTCGTTTCTGTTCGTGGTAATTGTCAATCCTTCTTTAGTTTGAGCATAACTTACCTCACGTTGACCATTATCCCATAGTGTATATTGTCCTGTCAAACCTAAATCGTAGTTTTCTGGTTCAAAACCGAAATCCAGGCGATTAGAAAAATCGTAACGTCCAGAGGATGTAATTCTTGGAAAGTAGTCCGCACGAGCGTTTTTCACACGTAGTTCTTGAATAGCCAAACTCAGTCGTGCATTACGCATACTGGTGGCTTTTTCCAAACCCAATTGGATACACTGTTCTAACGTCAGCGGTTGAGATAGGTCAACTTCTTCTGGGACCTGAGCCCCGATATCTGCAATTACAAAAAACTGCAATACTGTCATGACAAAAACAAACCCAATTCTCCATTGAAGCATAAGCAACTCCTAAAAATGCAAAGTATGTAGTTTAGTATAAATCCGTCTGTAATTTTGACATAGAACATTTACCATAATTCAACACTTAATTGTTAAATCTATAGATGAAATCAGTTATTGGATAAGACGCATACTTAGGTATTAAGTTTATTTCAATGCCAATACCTTCACCAAAAATTAGACATTTTGTTAGATTGTGTTTCTTGGTAGCACAAAAAATAGTTCGGTAATTTTGTTTATAGTCCAGTGCGGTTAGGAAACAGCACCATAGGCGTCAATTTAGTACAGAGAAGGATAATGAAGGATGCATGTGTTTGTAGTAAGAAGCACAATCTAACAGAATGTGCTACAGGAATGGTCTTGGGAATCGCTAAGCTGAGAGATAAATTTATTTTTGAGGTAAATCCGCCCCGAGTTCGTCCGAGTGCTTGTGCTTCTTGTCCTCTTTTTTTTTTGGTGCACCGGCTGTACAAGAATGGGATCGTACCATCGTGCTATCAATAAGAATCGCAGAAACCTCACCAGCATCGTGGAAATGTTCATAGAGTGCTTGAAAAACACCCGCATCACACCATCTACCGAACCTACGATAGATAGTGTTCCAATAGCCATAAGCTTTAGGAATCGCACGCCAAGAAGCTCCTTCTTTCGCTACCCACAGAACAGCGGAGAGAAACCTTCGGCAGTCTTCCACATCTCCTACATACACGCTTGTATGTGCTCGGAGAAAAGGTAAAAGACTTTCCCAAGCTGCGTCACTAATAACAAGCGGAAGTTCTTGGGATTTATCTGTATCATTATTGTTATTGTTCATGAATACAGAATACAAAAATGTTAGCAAAATTTCAATATTTTTTAAATGTAAACACTACCTAGCAGGTGGTGGGATGTGTTGCTGATCTTATCGGTGTTTCAATCTCGTAATCGAGTTTCTTTTGATTTCTGCTCGAGACTTGCTGAAAGAACAATCGCAACTCAACATTGTTTCAATCTCGTAATCGAGTTTCTTTTGATTTCTGCTGCCAGTGTCTACGAAGTATACGGATCAAAGTCGTATGTTTCAATCTCGTAATCGAGTTTCTTTTGATTTCTGCTAGGGCGAGAATACGCACCACCCCCCTATCTCTTTGATGTTTCAATCTCGTAATCGAGTTTCTTTTGATTTCTGCATAATACAACAACGCGGATACGTGAAAAATGGGTGTGTAAACTTTTTGTCACTTAAGGACAAAGGATCCCTGATCCCTTGCTCCAGCGGAGCAATATGTCTATAGAAAAACGATTGTCAACAGACTGCACTCCAGCGGAGTGCTATGTACATAAACTGACTTAACTGTCGGAATCTTGGATTATCAGGCCATTCTTTGAAAAGTCAATGTCTTCAAATGTTTCTGCGGTGAGGACCTGGTCAAACAATTCATCAAGGTGGACAAGGTCATCTATAGCCGTAATCTCATTGAGAACAGTGTCTGACTGCTCAGCGAACCGATACTGTACTATTTTGAGAACGGCTGTCCGCTTCTCGTTGATTCTACCTTGTTGAATAAGAGCTTCTGCGCCTGTCATAATAATTCTTTTAACCTCCTCATCTTCTGTTCGAGTGTCTATCATTCTAAGCAATGGAGTTTGCTCGCTTTCATGCCGTCTACACCTTACAAGCAGTGATAAGTATATCATCGCGTTTCGGTGGAGTATCGGGTCTTCATCTTTTACTGTATCCAGTTGTGTTAGAGCCGTATCTAACGCCTCTTGCATGGACTTTTCATCGTCAGATTCCTTCTGAAGGACGGTCATTAACCATACGAAAGGATGATCGGTCTGTGTCAACTCATCCGTGTCAATGTGTTTAACACTGAGAATGTGGGTCTTAAATGAGGGCACATAGGGTGCCATTTCCTCTGGAACATCCATTACTGCGTTGAGAGATACCGGAGTATTCCACTGTCTATCTCCCGTATAAAAAACGATTGGGATGATAGGATGCAAACGCTGTTGACTTGACTTCACGTTCGCGTTGGCTAATTCTTCCAACTGTGCGTGCCATATCTGACACATATAGGATAGCAATCGATACCCCATCATACGATCCGTTGTGGATTGGTGTTCTAACAAGATGTATATCGTTAACTCAGTGCCTTTAGAAGTGTCCCGAAACGGTACGGTGAACACCATATCAGACACTAACGCTTGCAACGTGTTGCCAACAATATCTGGACTAACCATTCTTGCTCGTCTAAAGTCAAGGTATTGGACGAGATCCTCTCTGAGTATAGAAACTAAGCCGCGTAAGAACTCATGTTTTTTGAATGTCCATTTCGCAAGTTTGTCGGCAAAATGACCAATGTTCTTATCAAGTATGTTCAGGATTTCTTCTAAATCATGTATTTGCTGCTCTTCAGACATTGTTCCTCCAAAAGATATATTCAAAGTATATGTTAGCAATACCTTCGCCAATTATCCTGGATTTAGATTGACTTGTGTGTTGTGAATAGCACCGATAGAACTTAGGTGTCCAATAATTTGTTCAATAACAATATCTTCAGGTTTTTGCGGAAGTATTTTTAATGTTTCGTTCATATACTTCAAACCCCGGTAGTGCGATTTAAGATCTATGACACTATAATCGGGTATCTGACACCTATAGTCTTCCATGAGTTTAGCAGATACATTTGTCATAAACATTGACAAGTTCACGGCATTGTTTATAGGGGTCTCTTTTACATTCATGAAATCTTCCATACCCCAATGTTGTTTTGCGTCTCGGAAGTTGAACTCAATTTGAAAACGAAGCGAATAATAATCTATCAGTTTTTCTGCGTCAAGTTCTAAATCAGAACTGAACAATAAGACGTGTACTTGCTTTTCCGTAGTCAAGTTCGTCTTTAGGACACAAACGACGTTCAATGGGTCTGGGAACTTTTTGTGGCGTAGTTCCATTTGATATATTTCGGTTTTTAGATTACCATCTATCTGTGTAGAAACACAATACTCTGCGTCAATCTGTCGTGGATTGAAGCGTTCTCCATAGATTGCGGGGCGTCCGCGTTGTCCCTCATTCTGTGTCGTCGGTGGTAAATGCAACGCAGCATCTGTGCGTAGTTTTGAAATAAGATGGAGTCCACATTGTTCTACCATTTGTAGAGCGTTATTGTTCCCAAAATATCCATCCAGGACCAAATAACGGACAGGTATCAAGTTATTGATTACTTGTAAAACCTGTATGAGTATCGTTTGAAGTTGTTTCAAAGTATCACTGAGAACGACCTCTTTTTTGTTCTTATTTCGGCTTCCTTTAGGACGCCCGGGTTTAGGTTTTGTTTTCTTCGTGTCGTCTAAGGGTTCATTCGGAGAACTAACAGGTTCTGAGGTTTTTTCATTTCGAACGATTTGCCCAATAGCCATCGGATAGGAATGCCGTTTAGAGATATCGATTAAGGATATGGCTAAAAACGATAACCCGGGAATGCTTTTCCCATACAATGAGGAAAAAAAGCGCGATAAACCATGAGTGCATTTTCCGCTTTTGCTTATGACGACTTCGTCGCTTGCTAAGATATAAGCACTTTCACGATCAAGTAAGTGTGTACGAAAAAACGTCCAGCACAATGTTGTCCAAGGAAGAACAGTGTTGAAAAAGCGTTGTATTGTGCGGTAGCTACCTCCTTTAGATGTCCAACGAGAGATATTCAACATTGTCACTCGTCCTGTCATCGCAAGTTGTGCAAATACAATTTGACATAACTGACGGATCGTCGTTTGTGAAATACATGGATTAAGAACTGAAAAAAGTGCTATAATTTCTAACATGGGTTTTTGTCCTTTTATTTTGTTTTTATAGTGTAAAACTATAAGACAAAAACCCATTTTATTCAACTATTTTTGGCGAAGGTATTGTGTTAGCAGAAACTGATGAATATGTCAATGGAATAATTTAAACGAAAAATATATATAGTTTCAATCTCGTAATCGAGTTTCTTTTGATTTCTGCAAAATTACCATTGTCAAGTAAACCTGTCGGATCATCAGATGTTTCAATCTCGTAATCGAGTTTCTTTTGATTTCTGCAGAGAACATCTGGAAGAATTGCTTGAACTTGTGAGGGGTTTCAATCTCGTAATCGAGTTTCTTGTGATTTCTGCGTCGTATAGACTGCATCTCCACTGAATGAAGTGCCTGGTTTCAATCTCGTAATCGAGTTTCTTGTGATTTCTGCTATCAGAGAACAATACATCATCGTTCAAGAAAACATGGCGTTTCAATCTCGTAATCGAGTTTCTTGTGATTTCTGCAATAGGAGACATCTGCGCTCTGAAAGCGGGGATTAATGTTTCAATCTCGTAATCGAGTTTCTTGTGATTTCTGCACAGAACAGGATAAGTCTATGCGGGGATTACTGGAATAGTTTCAATCTCGTAATCGAGTTTCTTTTGATTTCTGCCCAATTTCAAGACGGTATCAAAAGAGGCAAATACGGTAGGTTTCAATCTCGTAATCGAGTTTCTTTTGATTTCTGCATAATACTCGTCTGTTTGGTCAGGTTCGTCAACAACATGGTTTCAATCTCGTAATCGAGTTTCTTTTGATTTCTGCGGCTGAACAAACAGGTAGCGATCTTCCGAAAGATTGAAAGTTTCAATCTCGTAATCGAGTTTCTTTTGATTTCTGCCCACCACTTTCTACTATTACGGTTGAGTTAACAGGGTTTCAATCTCGTAATCGAGTTTCTTTTGATTTCTGCAAAAACGACTCAACAGCAGTGGAAAGTGGTAAAACAGCTGTTTCAATCTCGTAATCGAGTTTCTTTTGATTTCTGCGTCAAAGAGTTGCTTGGACACAAGAATGTAAGCACGTTTCAATCTCGTAATCGAGTTTCTTTTGATTTCTGCCGCGTTTAGTGCGATTGATAGACGACCCGATATATGCTGTTTCAATCTCGTAATCGAGTTTCTTTTGATTTCTGCTTGCAGGGGGGGAAACCTGTAGACGCGTCTCATGTCAGTTTCAATCTCGTAATCGAGTTTCTTTTGATTTCTGCTTTATACAACAGGTTCACATGGTGCCGTCACGTCGTTTCAATCTCGTAATCGAGTTTCTTTTGATTTCTGCTATATAATCTGCTATGAACATTATACTAATTGCCATGTTTCAATCTCGTAATCGAGTTTCTTTTGATTTCTGCAAACCGAAACAGCAACGAATCCGAAACCACAGAAGCAAGTTTCAATCTCGTAATCGAGTTTCTTTTGATTTCTGCATCCGAGTAATGACACAATCACATACTCAATCGCTTCGTTTCAATCTCGTAATCGAGTTTCTTTTGATTTCTGCAGAACAAATATCAGCACAGCAATTTTCAACACCTTATGTTTCAATCTCGTAATCGAGTTTCTTTTGATTTCTGCGGTTTTTACGAGACGATCTCAGTAAAGTATCTGCGGAGTTTCAATCTCGTAATCGAGTTTCTTTTGATTTCTGCTGCACACCACAAGGTTACTACAGAAATTGTAAACAAGTTTCAATCTCGTAATCGAGTTTCTTTTGATTTCTGCGAAGTTAGAAAGTTATCACTACCTACCTATAAGGGGAGTTTCAATCTCGTAATCGAGTTTCTTTTGATTTCTGCATTTCGGAAAAAGGCTAAGATACTAATTGCAGAACACGTTTCAATCTCGTAATCGAGTTTCTTTTGATTTCTGCACCTGTATCAGAAGTAAAAACAGAAGTCCCAAAGGCAGGTTTCAATCTCGTAATCGAGTTTCTTTTGATTTCTGCAATCCAAGTATATGGACACGACATCTGCCCATACCTTACAGTTTCAATCTCGTAATCGAGTTTCTTTTGATTTCTGCATGAATAAGCCAAAAGAGACCATAGAAATTACGATCAGGTTTCAATCTCGTAATCGAGTTTCTTTTGATTTCTGCGATGCACGGGTTTAGCGTCTCCGTGCAGGGTTGCCAAGTTTCAATCTCGTAATCGAGTTTCTTTTGATTTCTGCACATTTACAACAATGCCTATAGCAACCGCAACATGTATGTTTCAATCTCGTAATCGAGTTTCTTTTGATTTCTGCTTAAACAGTGTTACAGTAAACAAACAAAAGTATAGTAGTTTCAATCTCGTAATCGAGTTTCTTTTGATTTCTGCTCAATCCGCCTCAGTAGCTTACATTAGCATTCTTATTGTTTCAATCTCGTAATCGAGTTTCTTTTGATTTCTGCGTCTACCGTGTATGTGCACCGTGGCTTGTGGAAAAGTTTCAATCTCGTAATCGAGTTTCTTTTGATTTCTGCACGACACCAGAATTCATAGAAAGAGTTCAACCGCGTATGTTTCAATCTCGTAATCGAGTTTCTTTTGATTTCTGCAGAGCCAGAATCCCCCACTGGACGCACAAACTCATCAGTTTCAATCTCGTAATCGAGTTTCTTTTGATTTCTGCGATGGCACGGGTGAAGGGCAACGCGGTATTATACAGGTTTCAATCTCGTAATCGAGTTTCTTTTGATTTCTGCAGTGATTTGGGTGCCTGTCTGCATAGTTTCCGTTGAGTTTCAATCTCGTAATCGAGTTTCTTTTGATTTCTGCTATTGATATTTCATCTGGGTCACACATCAATGGCATGTTTCAATCTCGTAATCGAGTTTCTTTTGATTTCTGCAACTCTGACACAAGATTTAGGTGCAGTCAATGTATGTTTCAATCTCGTAATCGAGTTTCTTTTGATTTCTGCCATATCCGATGTTTTAACTTGATGGCGAATTATTGCAGTTTCAATCTCGTAATCGAGTTTCTTTTGATTTCTGCTACGTAGGGGTGAAATTCATCGGGTGAAAGGATAACACGTTTCAATCTCGTAATCGAGTTTCTTTTGATTTCTGCTTAAAATTGAGTAATTTTCAATAACTTATATATATTATAGTTTCAATCTCGTAATCGAGTTTCTTTTGATTTCTGCTTTTTTGAAAATATGACGAAGCATGATATTAACATACAGTTTCAATCTCGTAATCGAGTTTCTTTTGATTTCTGCTCACGTATGCTTTCACTGTAAAAGTCGTCGAGCGTCCTATGTTTCAATCTCGTAATCGAGTTTCTTTTGATTTCTGCGCAATCTACCGGCTGCTATCTTCTCATCAGACCTTGTTTCAATCTCGTAATCGAGTTTCTTTTGATTTCTGCACTGCCGACGCTCACCGCCACGCAAGACCTGATCCACGTTTCAATCTCGTAATCGAGTTTCTTTTGATTTCTGCGCCATTACAACATCTACACCTTCAAGGTAATTGAAGTTTCAATCTCGTAATCGAGTTTCTTTTGATTTCTGCGCTAAATCTGTAGCGTAGATAGCATCAGCAGTCCTGTCAACGTTTCAATCTCGTAATCGAGTTTCTTTTGATTTCTGCGTTATCACCTCCAAAAATTATACTTGACATTAGTATACGTTTCAATCTCGTAATCGAGTTTCTTTTGATTTCTGCCGCTTACCTGTTCGCTTACGTGTTCGCTTACCTGTTGTTTCAATCTCGTAATCGAGTTTCTTTTGATTTCTGCTTACCAGAAAAGTTAACTTGAGAGACCTCGCCGAAAAAGTTTCAATCTCGTAATCGAGTTTCTTTTGATTTCTGCAGCGTTTTCTAAAAGGCAACTGGGGCAACGATTACACGTTTCAATCTCGTAATCGAGTTTCTTTTGATTTCTGCGTCAAAAAAGCAGTATACAGTGGGGCAAACCTATATTAGTTTCAATCTCGTAATCGAGTTTCTTTTGATTTCTGCAGCAGAGCGGTGTACAAGTACCCGTCTCAATGGTCTCGTTTCAATCTCGTAATCGAGTTTCTTTTGATTTCTGCTAAAGAAGCAAAAAAGTGGATAGAAGAACTGATAGAGTTTCAATCTCGTAATCGAGTTTCTTTTGATTTCTGCGGCTAATAAAATACTTGACGCACAATGGCAGGGGTTGAGTTTCAATCTCGTAATCGAGTTTCTTTTGATTTCTGCCGCGACTGCCGTTCCACTGCCAGACCTCCGTAACCTGTTTCAATCTCGTAATCGAGTTTCTTTTGATTTCTGCGGTCGGACGAAGCAATAGCTGGCGTCCTTCACGGTGGCAGTTTCAATCTCGTAATCGAGTTTCTTTTGATTTCTGCTCACTTCTTGGGAATGTGAAATCTGTAGTTCTGAGGAGTTTCAATCTCGTAATCGAGTTTCTTTTGATTTCTGCAGTCACATCAAGTTGCTATACGATAAGATTGAGAGAGTTTCAATCTCGTAATCGAGTTTCTTTTGATTTCTGCCGATTCGTCCACACTTGTTCCGTTCGTATAATTAACGTTTCAATCTCGTAATCGAGTTTCTTTTGATTTCTGCATAAATGCAATGTGTTGCATTTTCAGATTGATTGTCTACGTTTCAATCTCGTAATCGAGTTTCTTTTGATTTCTGCATATACAATCAAATTCAATTGATACATTAACATGGTAAGTTTCAATCTCGTAATCGAGTTTCTTTTGATTTCTGCAGCACCGATTTTGCAACCTTACTGGACCTACCTTTACGACACGCGTTTCCGCGAGCGAGGTATTTTCCACTAACAAAAATTGCATAAATATATCCATCATAGGGTCAACCCGTAATACATAAGCGTTCATGCGTTTCTATGAGCCACTTAGGAATTTCGGTCCGCTGCCGCTCACAGAAATCAATTTATGCTAATTATACACGATGTGCAATTGTTTGTCAAATCATTTTAAACGATGTACGACTGTTTGTCAAGTCCTTTTTTCTGACCAATGCGTTGAATCTGTTTTTCACATGCTGCACAGATATGGTAAAAGGTAATGGTATCCTCATCAAAATCCATAGCTTTTTCTAACCGATCCTGCAGACGCAGATAAGCACGTTTATCTATGTTACATTCAAATACACTATACTGAACACGTTTGCCGAAGTCTTTGAGAATTTTAGCGACTTTGTTCCTGCGTTTATCGTCAGTAATATCGTAAGCAACTGTGTAATGCATTATATGCTCCTCTTCCATTCTTCCATTCTTCCATTCTTCCATTCTTCCATCCTGCCATTCTCTATCTTATTGTCAGCGGCGTATACTGTTCAATTTCACCTGTGAGATACTTTGCTAACAATCGCACCTGTAATTCCATTGCTCTGCGGAATGTGAGTTTATACTTAAACACAGGATGTGTGATAGTCTCATTTTTCCGCGTTTCATAAGCTGCATAAAACGTTTTACGAGATTTATCCTTCAGGTACCATCCCCCGTGAGATTGTGTGAAATCTTCCGGTTTTATTCTACGATTGTTGATCAAGGTAATGACGACCGAGTCTGCTATGATGGGTCTAAACTCCTCCATCAAGTCAAGAGCGAGGCACGGTTTACCATACTTGAGCTGGTGGAAGTATCCCACATAAGGGTCAAGTCCAACTACCTGAATTGCGGAACTTATATCTGCTGTCAGTAATGAATAGGCGAAGCTGAGCAGCGCATTCGTTGGGTCTGCAGGTGGTCTACGGGTTCGTTTCTGGAAATCAAATCCCATCTCTTCCTTAAGCATAAAGTTGAACGAACCGAAATATGCGGCGGAACCGTTTCCTTCTAATCCGAGCAATTCGGGGATGTCCGTTGCCTTATCAATGCGTTTTTCCATTGCTTGTATTGCTTTTATGCTATCTAATAGAGGTTCTAATGCTGTATCTGTACTATCTGGAGCCTGCCATTTTCGGCGTTGGAGCATTGTCCGCATATTAACCAATTTTCCTTGCACGTAAGATTTTGAGAGTTCAAGACATGCATCAGGATTATTGGCAACTTGATGTTGTGCACACCGTAAGAGCGAATTTCGGGATACTTGTGGTGTCAATGCGCCGTGATACCGTCCATAAGCAGAGAGAAACACAACAGGGATTCCCTCGTGCAGGAGTGTTTGCATTGCTGGTGTTGTTAGGTTGACGTTGCCGGAGATAACGACCTGCCCAAGATGAATCAGCGGAATATCGCGTATCACCTCGTTTTCTTTGACTACAAGGAGACGTTCCCCTGTCTTTTTAATTGCACATCCCTGTTCATCAACATAAAGCACGTTATCAATGCCGAGTGCAGGTTTAATTCGTTTGGGGCGTTCATCCAATTCATGCAGATAGGCGACCTCATCAGGCAAACATATCGGGCGAACGCTGCAGCCGTTGCACCGATTATCGTGAATAGGTTTCGGAATCTTTCGGGATTCCAAAAGCGAATGTGCTTCAGCGACATAGCGGAGTGTTGTCTCGCGGAGTTCCTTATCAAACAGCACTTTCCGTCTCCGTTTAGAACCGATATAATACATATAACCGTGGGGGATTGAAATTCCCGTTTTTTCTTCTAACAACAACCCTTGTAAACAGAGTTGCACCTTATCGTTCAGCCAATCTCCTACGCCTGCCTTTTTGAATTCAACTGGGTACGGGATACCATCTTTTTCCTCAACAAGATCGGTGTATCCGGAGATACCTAAAGTATCGGAAGCGAGATGTTGCCGGCGAGATATAATTCTATCGCCTTTTTTTCTATCGGTTACTGCCGTGTGGACATTTTCGTGCTTTATTTTACCTTCTTCAACGTGCTCGTTGACGACTTGATGTCCTTCAATAGATTCATAATAGAATCGTCGTGGACAGAAGACATAAGTATTTATTTGTGATAGTGGTATATAATTCTTCTGCATGCTAATTGCTCCTTTAATCAACGCGCCGTGTTTGACCCATCCCCATTGTTGTTTTATATCCTGTTCCGCAGTAGAACGCGAAATTTGATAAACAGTTCACGATACGAAGTATATTTTCATCAAGCGATTTTTCTGGATAGAAAATCCATGCACATGTGCCAACCCACCCTGGTACGGTATGCTTGCCGTAGTTGAGTCTCTTTGATTCTGTGTTAACGCTGGTCAACTGTCCATGTTCTCTTATGAAAGCAAGGATCTCGTTTTTGTCAAAGTTGATAGGTGCGAAAGCGTTCCACTTGTTGACCCAACTTTGATAGCATCGTTCCATATCTACGTACGCGTCGTTGCGGGTTTTTTGTCCGCGTGATGTTAATCGTCTAAATGCTGTGGGTGAATAGAATCGGAAACTCATCCGTGTCTCTGTTTTTGCGGATTGGACTAATTCGGGGTATGTTGCGCTTCCGCTCCAACTCTGTTCATCTGTTGCATGTGATACCAGCTGTTTCACCTGAAATGTCGCATCTCCGAGTCGTATCGTTGGCAACGCTTGTGTGAGAAAAGATTGTCCGAAGAAGGTGAAAAGTTTATCGTCAAGAAAGGTGAATCGGAGTTTACATTCTGTTCCAGCACGGATGTGGAGGTGTGTTCCGCGTCTTTTTCCATCGGCTATTAGCGGTGATACGGTAAACGGTTTTTGTGTTGATGTTGCGTGTAGGTCTTTTGCTACCTCCGGATTGGTTTCTCGCATGATGGAGAGAAATGCGGCGTGGGCATGGTGTCCCATCGTTGGGCGGAGTTTTACATCGGTTTCGGGTATGAGTGAGATGAGTGTGCTGATGGGCATTGGGTGGCTCCTTATGTGGTAGAGGTTTTCAATCGCGATTCGCCTGTTCTTTCTCTTTCCATTTGCCTTGCAACTCTGCATAGATTAAAAATGCTTGTGATCCGAGGATTAATTGATACTCCTTCACCTGTCCACTATTGAAGGTCACGAAAAGTGGATGGCCGACCTGTCGTTTTGTTTTAAGAATATCACTGAGGGCAGGCTGTATAGTTGATAAAAAGCAGGTGATGTACCGATCTTCCAGAGTCTTCTGAATGTCAGGGGGGACATATCCATTATTACGGAGGCCTATCCGCAAGCCCTTCAGAGCAGTAACACCCCGGCAGTTTTGGCGTTCAAAGGTTTCTTGATCAGTTCTTCTGGCATTATAACTAAATTCGACATAATCTCGTGGTGTTTTCAGACGATTCGCCTGCACGAAAAATTCACAATAATTTCCCCAATTTTTTGTGAGTTCGCGATACTTTTCTTTTGAAATAGTGGTAAACTCACAATGTGATAAGAGAAAAAAAAGATCATATTCAGTATGTTTTGCAGTATTTTGGAAAATGTAGTTCGGATCATAGATCCCGCAGAGGATGCTAATCTCGGAGCTACGAAATTTGAACAGTGAATGAGTGATTTCATATTCCTTTTTCGCATATTCAACTACTTTTTTCAGATTGATAGGAAGTTTAATGGAATCTTCAATTTCCTTAGTTATTTCCTCTTTAGGTATGTTTTTGAACTCTTCTTTTCTGTCTTCAACCCAACTCAGATGCTTTAAATAACTCCATGCAGCTTTTTTCTGTGCACGTCGGATAAAATTATCGCATACACCTTTTTTATGTGCATCAATTACCTTTTGATAAGTGTTATACCACCGTATTTTTTTCTTCATCCCATCGAATGTAGCATCACTTTTTGGCGCGAAAACCTGTTGAATTGTTTCAAAAACTTCTCTAACCCGATTTTGGTAGTCTTCTGATACACGTTTGAGATGTGCATAGAGTGGATAGAACGCCTCAAGTACAGCATAAGACTGAATGTAGTGATAAAAGCGATTGTCTTCGCCGAGCGATTCTTTAACGATTGCAGCAAAGTCCTGACGATCATAACTTCCACCCGCTTCTAATTGTGAGTAGAGTTTTCCTTGAACGAATGCATGGCCGATACTGCTATGAGTGGTATCCCTCTTACCGAGTAACCTACCAGCCCGTCCAATGCGTTGTGTAAATTCCGACCCGTAAAGCGCATCAAAACAGACAAAATCAATATTTTGCCGCGATTTATCCGCCTTTTTGAAGTTGTAACCGATGTCTACCGTCGGGGTCGCAAGAACAAGTGGATAAGATGTTGCCTTACCACGTTCTGCAGAATCTACCGCACCTGTAATCAACCCAATTTTCCCTTTCATCTCTGCTTTTTTCAGACCCAAATTAATATCAGTAATCGTGCGTAGAGAGCTGCTGATAACTGCGCCTTCCTTTTCTGAATTGAGCAAATCCGAAATCAACTCAGGATGTGCCTTGATTGCATCGTGTATTTTGCTGCTATGGATTGTCAATTCAAGTTCAGATAGCGTCTGCACCTTCTCATAATTCTCACTTTCTACAGGCTCATTTTCTGGACTGACGAGTTTATACTTTAGGTCAATTTTGTCAAGATATTTGAACAACTCGTCATCGGGTGTTGCCGAAAGTAGACAGATTTTCCGTCCTGCTTTTTCGAAGTAACCGTACTCTTTTGAGAAAATGAAAAACATTAAGAAATTCGCAAGTTGTTTAGCATTGTAATAATGAAACTCGTCAATAACAATGTAGTTGAATTTGACCAGAAAATCACGGAATAGGTTTGCACTATCCTTTTTATCATAGAGGTTATAGAAACAAAGGTAAAAAATATCGGGATTTGTGACTAATATCAGCTTCCTTTGTCCTATTGTACTCGGATATTCAATAATTTCATGCAATTTTCTCGGATTTCTGACATGGTACCCTGGATCGTAAACGCTTTCCCATTTACGAAGTGTCTTACCAGTGACTTCAACAACTTCAAAATTCAGTTCATGTTCCTTAACAAAATCATGGATATCATCCGCATGTTGGCGGATCAGTTCATTTGTCGGTGCAATAAACAAAACGTTATCATTTTCGTTAATTAGATTAAACAATCGGAGCAGTGAGGCTTGAGTTTTCCCTGTCCCCGTGTTGTAGGTGTTAATGACGAGATCGTTTTCCTTGAGTTCATCATAAGTACGTTGCTGATGGTAGAGTGGTGAATATTTTAACCCGAATTCATTTGTCAGATTAACCTTTTCATATCCTGCATTCAGGGTGATTGTTATTGCTGGCATAACGATAACTCCATTGTAACTGTAGTCTTCCGTGATCTAAAGTAAGTGCGGTTAAAAATCGGTATAAAACCGCATTCCCGCGGGTAACTGTGTTTTGTCATCATCTGCAAGTTGATAGAAGATCCCAGATAACTGCACATGCCGAATCAGCGGAGTCGGACGAATATTAAGCATGTCAAACATGCCGATCTGTGTTTCATCTGGTAAATCGTTCGGATTAAGATAATTGCAGTAGGACACATTTTCTGCCTGATTTTCACGATAATGTTGTTTATAAGCCGATATTTTCGCTTTGCTCATGAACTTACCAAGACGGATATAGCGCGGCACCCGAAATTCGTCCCGACTTGTCAGATAGAAAACACCCTTATTGCCTATAGAGAGCAGTTTGAACCTTCCAATCTGTGGAAAGTTGGTTGCCCTCGCCTTAGATCGTGGATTGACTGATATAGCATTTTGTTCCATCTGATACCAATATGAGTCGGAGAGCGCGTTAAATTGCACCACCGTGAATCGTGGTTCCTCGGTCAATGTGCCCGGTGTAACGTAGATACCTACCTCGTTGAGCTTTTCCAAATCCTTGGCATAAGTAATTTCACCTTCGTTGTGATAACTTGCCTGACACAATCCAAGCGCATAAGCAAGCGCGTAATTACCGATGACCGCTTCTGTTTGGAAGAAGTTGTCTACCTCACGACTGGCGAAAAAGAGGTTTTCCATGAGTTGAAACTCACAGCGGTAAATGTGCATGAGATACCTCCAGTGTAGGATAGAGATTATCTATCCACATTTCACGCTCACAGATAGGATTTCTTAATGTTAGCCAACAATGCTTTCACCTCATCCGGTGAAGTGAATATTTGCTGAATTTCACCAATTAACTCAGTTAGCTCTGAATCGGTGAGCGGCTTTACATTACCTATGATTTTTTCTGTTAATGATATTACTGCCTCAGCAATTTTAGTCCTCACGTTTTCTCCATTAAGAGGAAACTTCCTATCATCTTGTCCGAGACGGTCGTAAACGCTCTGTGTCAATTCCAGATTACTAAAGAGTTCACAGTCACTAAAAATGGCACCGACAAGCGTGTTACGCATCTTACCAAGTCGCGAGGAGATAGCACCGTAACGCCGACTCCGCAGCACGTTTGCTACGACGTAGCGAATTTCGTCCGCAGTTAAATCCTTGAGCGTTTGCATGTCAATAAACAACGTTTCTGGCTTAACATACTCGTCCTCTTGAATGCTTGTGGATGGCCCCCCTGTAACAGGATCGCGCATCGTATTGTTGTCGTAGAGTGCGTTGAATGTTCTATCCCCTGTAACCTCGCTAGCTGGCAGAATACTAAAAGCATCGTCTGTAATGACACGAGATTTCTGCGCCCCACTTTTTGCTCCACCCTTTCCTACAGCATAGCCATAAATCATGCAGTCCGCACAAATGCCACACGGTTTGTTCCGGTTTAAGGCACAGATATTATCCACTTTTTCTGGACGATTTCCTTTTGAATCCTCAGCGTAGTCCAATAGATCATGTTGCCGCAGCAGTTCGCGCCCTGTGCGACGTTCAACAGCGGTCTGTTTACGTTTGCTAATTGTGACGCGAGAGATAGGAACGCCGCCATCAAGCCCAGGGTGGACAGTATCACGGCTTAAACCCTCACCAGACCCCTCGGTGCGGAATATCATCTCCGATTCTGCCTTCCGCAGAACAATCAGCGTTAGATAACGACTTCTTGGAAAATTATCGTATTTTGCTGCCACGAAAGCAGTATAGTCATCAAAAACACTCATTAGTTTTTCTCCTTATCTATTCTTTATAAAGTGCAGATATGCTGCACGAATCCGATTTCGATTATCAAGAAAATCCGTTAGATTTCCTTGATAATCTTCTTCATAAATGCGATCAAACAGCACCTTGACGAATTGCGAGATGTTCGACAATTTTTTCTTGCCGAAATATGGCTCCTCAGTGGTGCGTTTAATTGCTCGTTCAATATCTTGTGAGAGAATTGCTCTTGCTACCTCTTTGGTCTCGTGTTCTTTTACGCGAGACCAGCGTTTTAAACTTTTGAATGCAACATCAAGTGCTCTTGCTAGAGAAGTGTCGTTGAGAGTGTCACCGCGTAAGGAACCTTCCCACGCGATGCGAGCAAGTTCCTGAATATGAATCATAATAGGTTTTTCTCCTTTTATTGCTACAATATTAGTGATCGGTTCTGCTATATTCCGAACGGTTGTAAACTGTTTTTTTTCGTTTCTTGCCTGTTTGCGTTTGATCATGCGATGAGTTACGTAGTAAAGTTCAAGGGTGTCACTGTTCAAAGCCCGAATCAACCGAACAAGGTCAGTATGATCATAACTTCCGATCTTTGCTTGGATTTCACACAAATGCTGCAATTGTTTAAAGACTAACTGTGTTTCCTTGCTATTAAAACTGTTATCCGGTAGCCATCCGCGAAGTGCTGGCGGTATATGGTCAACGAAAAGATGATTATCGGTCCTGGTAAATAATGGAATTGATGAATCAGTCAACACCGCGCGGCACCCTAAAAAGCGTTGATAGATTAAGGCATTTTCGACTGCAAATAAAACCTTCTCGGTGTGGTTATCTCCCGGTGCATTAACAGGAATTGTTAAAATATTCCCAAGTGCCTCTGAAAACTCTGGAAGTGGATTACCGCTGTTTTTTTCCCGTTTAAACTCCAACTCTAACTTTCCATCTTCTTGATAGGTAAGAAAGACGTTCCTTGTATTGAGACGTATTGATGAAAAATCAGCATTTAATAATCGCTCTTGTGCCGCTTTAAAGGCATTGATTAACACATCTGTGAAGAACGAAGGCGGATACAGATGAATAAAAAAAGTTGTTGTATTCTTGGTGACATAGTAACAGAGTTTGTCAAGCATATACTGGATTCGGCATACACTACAGACGCGACGTTTAGGTTCACTTGATGCTCCCCCTTCAAGTCGATTAGAAAACTGTTGCACTTTGATATTCGCCGACACATCGGCTGTCTTCCAGATGCCTGTATCAAATTCTGAACCGCAGGTACTACATTGAACGTGGTTATCCTTAACATAACGTTTTAGATGCGTAGCGAAGTTGCACCCTCTGTTAACAGCAAAGTCAAAATCAACGTACTTGTGGACATAATCCACCAGTATTCCAAATTCACCTTCAGATTGTGGAGTTTCCAATTTAGATTGCAAGTCCGCCAAGATCTGTGATCCGTCGTGGACAATTAACTCGTAGATCTCGTCAAAATCCTGGTTGGCATTGTAAAGATCCCGTCCGATAATATATCCTCGATCATAGAGTATGTCAAAAATAGCATATCGCTGGCGGCAGGTTGGATCCTCAGTGCCCGATGGCAATCTAAGCAAATTATAAATATGTTCCCAGGCATCAGCGAGTTTTTTGGAGGAATGCTTATTTAGAAAAATATAATACGTCCGAACCATCTCACCTAACCGAATAGCATCTTCATTCGGTGGAAGTAAGTAAACGTCTTCATTTGATAATATTTCATCAATCAAATTCTGATGCTTGAAAAGGCTGAGTTGTGCATCTTGTAATTCAACATCCGCTACATCTGGCATTTGCTCCGCCCCACTTAATTTGTCACGGACCTTTTCAAGTCGCTCCAAACACTTAGTGTTCATATTGTCTACGTTATACTTTTTCCTGTTAATTTTATTCCGCACTTCATTCCAAATTTTATCAAAAGATGCTCCAAGTGAAAAACACTTTTCATCAACTTTTATACCTTGATTTCCGCTTATAATGAACTTACGAAATTCGTCACTAATAATTTTTTCAATTTTATTTACAACGCAATTCCCAAACATTGTTATCTCATCGGGTGTAATATGAATATCTCGATCCTGATCGACAAGATAGGCAACGCCATCAGGATAGTAAAGTAATGGCAATAAGTCTTTTTCCTTTTTCAAATACTTCACAACCTCATTGTGAAGTAGGTTTGTAAAAATACCTCGCTGTTCGCTCACTTTGTGATAGACAAATTTATACTTTATATCATCAAAAAGGTTGTTGATCTCTTTAAGAAAGTCCTGCTTTTTAGCGCGTTCCTCAAGCGTCTTTGAGAGATCAATTACATCCATCGCTCGGATAATCGGGACAAGATACTTCAAAAGTCTGTCTCTCTCAAGTGAATACGGATCATAATTGAGATCAAGTGTTTCATCGTAAGTATGATGGTACCGCGAATGCGCGCGAACCAGGACCTCAATATCCTTCAAATAATCTTGCCATTTAGGGAAAAAACTTTCTATCTCAAGGTTCGTCAAAACAACACTGACATTTTTCGCATTTGCCAGATAGTTAAACGAACGCTTTTCGTTCTGGAATTGACTAAGTTTGTTCAGATCGTGGACACTGAAAGCACTGAAAAGCACTTGGACCTCAATATCCTCAAGATTCAATATCGGACGTAACCTTTCCAACACACAAATTCCGTTAAGGATATGGAGGTAGAGCGATTGCCCTGCTTTCGCACCCCATTGAATAATTTCCTGATATTCACGCAACTTACCGTTCATGATTTCTTCTACATAAGTGCGGAAGAGATCGTCAGTATCTGGACCAAAACCAAGCGAATAGATAAACTTTTTAGCATCTGGTTTCTGTTTTGCCATGATATTTCCTCCTTTCTGATTCGCATCAATTTTAAGTATACCACACCACCAGTCACACCAACCTGCGTCTGTTCAAAAAAATCTCAAAAAATTTGGAAAGAACTTGACTTCTTTTGGATTAAATGTTATACTATTAATAGTGCAGGGCTGAACCCATCCTTAGGCGGTGGATGTAGGTTCTGCTTTTTTTATGCCATTCACTTGTTCAAGACCCTGGGTCGGATAATTCCTTCAGATATTGGTTCTAACAAATTGAATGCCTGGTCAAGACCATACTTAGTTTTAGACGCAATCGGATGCTCTTGGCGAAGCAGCGCATAAGCACAAAAATCAGATAACTGAATGAAATATGACTGATCAGATTGCTTAAAAAATGGGTCTTCAATAATACGATCAATTGCACCATTTTCTAAAGTTTGTAAGCGTCTAACTAATTTTGTGTAGATAGCATCTTTCCCTTCATCACAGATCAAAATCGCTTGATTATCCCATCTTTGTAGGGTGTGGTTAATATCTTTGAGTAATGCTTCATAAGCAAGCTCACTCGTTTTGGTTGGAAACACAGTGCTAAAAAGTCGTGCTTCCGGTAACGCCGCTATCATTTGAAGCGTTTGTTTGAAAATTTGACATCGCCTCCCTTTAGTTACAATGCCATCAGCAATTTTTCCGCGCCCTGAAACAAACTTCCATGCATGAAATTCTTTGTAGATAGAAATACCATCACTCATCTGTAATTCTTGCCTGAAGTGTTTTATTCTCTTAAGGCAGGAGTTCCATTTATCAGCACAAATCGTTAAGGCTGAAAAGACACATAGTTCCTCATCTCCAGAGTCATCAATGTAAGTCAGGTGCATTCCGCCTCCTAATAAATGCGTTATATAACGCTACAATCACTTATTAATTATAACATGAAACTTGGCAGTTGTCAAACTGTAACTATTTTTTAAGGTAAAAATGTAATTTCAATCTCGAAATCGAGGTTCTTCTTATAATTAGGTAGGTCTATATATAACGCTACAATTTTTCAATCTCGTAATCGAGTGTCTCGTATTTATAATACCACAATCATTTTTTTCTGTCAAGAACAAATCGCGTACAGGGTGTGTAAACTTTTTGTCACTGGATTATCTTTGATAGTTGTAAAATCTATGAAAAAATGGTATCCTTTCCAAATAATAATTTTATTCAAAGGAATGGATACCTATGTTTAGTATATCATTTGATAGTTGTAAAGTCAAAGAAAATGAAGAAGCAGCCCAGGCTATAGTGGATGATTTTTGCGATTTAGTAAGCGGTCTTGGTCGTGATTCTTCTCTGTCGTTTAGTGAAGTAGAACACCTTATTTTAGAACGCACTCAGGCATTAAGACAAAAGTTGTTTGAGTTGCATGCGTTAGATCAAGCATCGGTAAAAGAGACAGACCCGGTGTCGTGTCCAACGTGTGGAAAGGCGTGTCGTCCTTGGCGAAAGAGAGGTCGCCAGTTTACGACGCTATGTGGTGATATTGGTGTTGAGCGTTGGATGTATTATTGTGAAGACAAACATTATCATTTCCCTTGGGATACAAAGCAGAAGTTGAAAGGTAAATACACGCCTCGTGTTGCTGAACTGATGTGTTTTTTTGCGGCACACTTTGACTATAGGATGGCTGCTGATGAGTTGACACGTCTGGGAGTTAGCGTCAGCCACACGACCCTTCATAAGAAAGTGCGTGAATGGACAAAAGATGTGCGTGCGTTGGAAGAAGTGGAATGCCAAACCCTTGCTCCCAATGAGCATTGGGTTGTAAGTACGGATGGATGTCATACGAACTCACCAGGGGGTTGGAAAGAAACAAAAGTAAGTTCCGTTTGTAGAACTTTTCCGATACTGGGACCAAATGGTATCTCCAGAGCGCGTCCTGAAAGTATTCGTTATACTGCCAGTCGTCAGAATGCTATAGAGTGTGGCAAGGATTTATATGCGTTAGCAACCCATAGTGGTATCTATCAAGAAGATATAATGGATCAAGAGATTGTATTTATTGGTGATGGTGCTCCGTGGATATGGAACTTGGCAGATGAACACTTCCCAAATGCTGTTCAAGTTGTAGATATTATGCATGCAAAATCACATCTATATGATGTGGCTAAAGTCGCTTTCGGTGAGGCTGAAACCGAAAAGATAAAAGAGTGGATAGAAGAGGTAGAACCCCTTCTTCAAGATGGGAACATCACAGAAGTTGTCGCATGCATTCGTGGGTTATCTACGAAGGATCCAGACACATCCGAGATATTAGAAAGAGAGGCGAGGTATTTCCAAAAACATGCTAAACGCATGCAGTATAAACTGTTTAGAGAAAAAGGCTATATGATTGGAAGCGGTGTGATTGAGAGTGCCTGTAAACACCTTGTGGCACAAAGATGTAGACGCGCATCTATGAGATGGACAGATGAAGGTCTCCAGTCTATCCTTGAACTGAGATGTATGTATAAGAACAAGACTTGGCAAAAATATTGGTATCCAGACCCAATAGATGACTCGTCTCCAAAAATAATAGATGTCTCGTCTTTAAAAACAAGAGCCGCATGATATTTTAGTGACAAAAACTTTACACACCCGCGTACAGGGCGTGTAAAGTTTTGGCACGCTATTTGCAGAATTGCGGATTACGCGGAGGACGCGGAAGGGGTTTCTTGTGCATTTCAAGTTTACTTTCACAAGTTGGGGTTGATTTTTGCATAACCTAATAGGCGCCAATTTAGTACAGAGAAGTATAATGAAGGATGAATGGGGTTGGAGGAAGAAGCACAATCAAGGATGAATGTGCTACAAATATGTCAAGATGGATGGGGTAGGGAGAAGTATAATGAGATATGAATGGGTTGGAGGAAGAAGCACAATCTAACAGAATGTGCTACAGATATATCAAGATGGATGGGGTAGGGTGAAGGGGAATGAGGGATGAATGGGGTTGGAGGAAGAAGCACAATCTAACAGAATGTGCTACGGCAGTATCAAGATGGATGGGGTAGGGGGAAGGGTAATGAAGGATGAATGGGGTTGGAGGAAGAAGCACAATCAAGGATGAATGTGGCAGAATACGCGTTTGGTATTCTGCATTAGATATGTCAAGATGGATGGGGTAGGGAGAAGGGTAATGATGGATGAAGGTGTATGGAGGAAGAAGCACAATTAATTATTTGATTTTCATCTGGAGTGCAGCCTATTGACAATCCTTTTTCTATAGACATATTGCTCCGTTGGAGCAAGGGTTTAGTGATCGTTTTTCTTAAGTGACAAATACTTTACACACCCATTGTGCATTCCTTCCATTCTTCCATCCTTCCACCCTTCCATTATCTTTCACCCTTCAATCTTCCCCTCTTCCATCCTTCCCCTCTTCCATCCTTCCCCTCTTCCATCCTTCCATCCTTCCATTATCTTCCACTCTTCCACCCTTCCACTCTTCCATTCTTCCACTTTTCCATCCTTCCATTATCTTTCTCCCTTCCCCTCTTCCACCCTTCCACCCTTCCAATCTTCCTTCTTCCATCCATCCCCTCTTCCAATCTTCCCTCTTCCACCCTTCAATCTTCCGCATACAATGCCACCATCTCCTGTGCAGTCTGCGTGACCCATTCCCGCAGTGCTTTCGGTTTAACGACTTCAGCCTCGTGTCCCCAACGCAACACCCACCATCCGATTTCGTGCCAGCCAGCAACCGTTGCCTCAAACCGAAGTCTGCCATCATCCAATTCCTGCAGCTGCTGCGTCGGATGCCAATTCACCTCCCGAATCAGCGGCCGGTCTCCATACTCTCTGTTTCCGTTTCTATATATAAAACATCAAGCGCAGAGGAACGAAAGGTGTATAGTAGACGTTTCAATCATCCAACACAATATGTTGAATGTGTTTCGCAAGCGTATCACGAAAAGTTGAAGGCTTCATAGAGAGCAAACGTGCCGCTTGGGTCTTGTTACCTTTTGTCTTCCGCATTGCCCAAGCAATCAATTCTCTCTCTGTCGTCTTAATTATCTCATGAAAAGACGTGAGACTCGGCGTGTCATCAAATTTCTGAGAAGTAGGCAACTTATATTCAATAGGAATCTCTTCAGCCGTAATGTCTGCGCCCTTGTTAACCGCAACCAACCTTTCAATGATATTCTCAAGTTCGCTGACATTACCAGGCCAAGAATACTCTGTGAGGACTCTAACCGCTTCAGGTTGGATACGGACAGGTTGGATAGATGAGAATATATCAATAAAATGGTTGATGAGCATGGGGATATCCCCTTTTCTTTCACGCAGCGGAGGTAAATACAGCGGGATGACATTCAATTGATAGTAGAGATCTTCAAGGAATTCACCACTTCTGCTCCGCTCTCTAAGATTCTCACGACTCGTTGAGATGATACGTACATCAATTGCAATAGGCTCTTTCTCAGATTGTACTGCTAACGATCGATCCTCTAAAGCAGCTAAAAGCTTCGCTTGTAAAGAGATCGGAATTGTGTCCACATTCGCGATAAAAAGTGTACCATCCGTAGATAACTGTAGTTTTCCTTGTCGGGAATCATCGCCAAACAATTCTAAGTCAACAGCATCAGCATTCAGACCGTGACAATTCAGACTTACATAAGGTTCATGCTTTCGTGAACTTTGAAGATGTATCGTTTTCGCCAATAGGGATTTACCTGTTCCCTCTTCTCCGTAAATCATTACATTGCTGTCTGCCGATGCTATTTTCGGGATCTGATCAAAAATCTCCCGTATCTGTTGACTTTTTCCGATGAGTGTATGGTATAGTGAGGACTCATGATTTCGGACACTCGCTTCAACAGAAGATGAAGTCTTTTCTAAAGGTGTTTTACCCTTTAATGCTTTCAGTTTTTCCAGCATAGAGATCAACACATCACTTGAAAACGGCTTTTTGATATAATTGTATGCACCGAATCTCAGAGCCTCAACCGCAGTCTCAACGCTGGCATAAGCCGTCATTACGATTACAGTAATATGAGGGTGTTCTTTTTTTACGTTCTTCAGGAAGTCAATACCGTGCATCTGAGGCATTCGTAAATCGGTTACCAACACGTCATAAGCTTCCTGTTGTAAAAGTTGGAGACCTATCAAAGGCGATTCTACCGCTATGACATCATATCCGGATTCGCGCAGATCATCTCTTAACGTCATGCGTTTCAGTTTCTCATCATCAACAACAAGCACTTTCATGCTACACCTCCTGTTTAGGCACACGTGCAATTGGCAATTTTACTGTAAATGTTGATCCTTTTCCTTCTTCACTCTCTACTTCAATGACGCCTTGATGTTGTCGTACAATTCTGTCTGAAACTGACAGACCCAATCCAGTACCTTTCTCCATGATCTGTGTCGTATAGAACGGATCAAAAATCCTGTCTTGAACAGATGCAGAGATACCGATTCCTGTATCAATAACTTTCACAAACACAATCGGTTGTCCTATCAATGCGTCTGAACTCATCTCTCCTGTCTCAAATCGCAGCGTTCCCCCTTTAGGCATTGCCGTAATTGCGTTCAACGATAGATTGAGAATGACCTGTTCCAATAGATGTTTGTCTCCATGCAGTCGTGCGATCTGATCCTGAAAGTCTGTTTCAATGTGTATGCCTTTCTCCAAGGCACCGTATTCAAGCAACCCAGTTGTTTCATTAACAACATCGTTAATATTGACCGCTGTGAGTAAGAGTTCATGCGGTCTTGAAAAATCCAATAACTTACCTATCGTTGCCTCAATCCGTCTGATTGCTTCTTCCATTAAATCGAGGTATTCCTGTGTCTGTTTAACATTTGCAGGATCCCGTTGTATACGCAGGATACAGTTTAAGAGACCATCAAGAGGATTGTTTATCTCATGTGCAACCCCAGCAGCCAATTCACCGATAGTAGCCATTTTTTCCGAAAAAATCAGCTGCTGTTCCATCCGCTTTCTATCTGCTTCGCGTTCTCTCGCTGTCTGTGTGATTGTCGTTGCCAAATATACAGAAAAGAAAAGTGTACTGGTAAAGACGAAAAGCACACCAAATATATAAACAGGATTCCGCCATAAACCGTCGGGTAGAAAGACCTTTAAACTGTAATGCGGTATGATCTCAAAGTACTCAAGAAAGATAAGGGAACTGAGGAAAACTGTATTCAACGCCGCCAAGATATAACTGACGCGTTTGGATAAGATTATGCTCGCAATAATCAAGTGAAATACGAAATAGAAGATAAAAGGATTTTCAACACCACCGCTGAAGTGGATGAGGGCAGTTAATGATAATAGATCCAGAATAATGTGAATACAGGCTTGACGTTTAATTGAGCTCAGACGCTGCTGCTCAGGTGCTTTACGATACATCTGAGGCTCAAAGTTATACAGCACCATCAATGCAGCAATGATGTATAACGGAATCGGGCGCGAAATTATATCCCCAACTAAAATTGCAATCGTCACAGTGAAAAAAACACCACCGATAGCAATCCAGCGAAGGCGCACCAACCATCCTATCTGCTTGATTAACTCCAGTTTAAACGGCAGTTCATCATCGACTGCTTTTTCCCGGAACACTTGACCCTGTTCCATCTCAGTCGTTCTCTTTATTTCATATAGCGAACTTCACCACAAACCTCAATGGTATCAACAATTGCCATCACAACACCATCAACCGGTTTGTTGCTGGTTACCTGTGTCTGACGCGCTGAGCTTCCAGTCGCAACCAACACGACCTCACCTATGCCAGCACCAACAGCATCCACTGCAACTGTATATTTCCGATCTAATTCACCATCTAAATTAATATCTTGGACAATCAGCAGCTTACTACCAACAAGCTTTTCATCCTTTTGTGTCGCTACCACTGTCCCCGTAACCTTTCCAAGTGTCATTCAATAACCTTTACCTTTTTGCCTATCATTTATGCCATACGGTTTGTTTTAACTTAAAATTGACAAATCCCATACATCATGATAAACTATTCCAATGAAAAAAGTCAAGTCTAATGAAGGCGAAATTGACAAAAACTCTACATTTATGATGGAGCAGATGATTGAACCGTAGTCAGGCAGAAGTCGTAATTATCGGTGGTGGAATAATAGGATGTGCAATTGCATATCAACTCTCAAAAAAGCAAGTTAATGTCATCGTGATTGAAAAAGCATCACGAGTCGGCACAGAAGCATCTTGGGCTGGGGCTGGTATACTCACATCTCACGCATCAACGCATGAACCTTATCCTATGCTATGCCGAGAAAGTCTTGCATTGTATCCATCACTGTCTGAAGAACTCAAGTCAGAAACGGATATTGACATAGAATTCATACGTTCCGGAACACTCTCAGTCTATTTTGACGAAACTGAAGCATCAGGTCTGATCGGATTAGCAGAACGGAGAGTTAACCGTGGTTTCTCTGCGGAAGTTCTGACTTCAAAACAAGCACGCGAATTAGAACCAGCTCTATCAGAATCAGTTGCAGGTGCTGTGCTATTCCCTGAAGATGGACATGTTCGCAACCCAAAAATGGTCACTGCATTAGCAAACGGGGCAGCCAAATTCGGGACGAAATTCCTGTTAGGAAATCCCGTCACTGGATTCGTCAGAGAAAACGGAAAAGTTGCAGCAACGATCGTCAACGGAGATACGATATATGCCGATACATTCGTTATTGCAGCTGGATGTTGGTCAGGTAACCTGACAGAATTACTTGACCTAAAAATGTCAGTCTTGCCCGTTAAAGGGCAGATCGTTCTTCTTGAAACGATACCTCCACTTTTTCAACGTACGATAGACGGACTCGGTATCTATATCGTCCCTCGCACAGATGGAAAGATACTGCTCGGCGCAACAGTTGAATACGTAGGCTACGATAAAACGACTACAGTTGACGGTGTCAAACAGATGATTGATGCTGCTGTCCTCATATCACCTGAGCTAACAGAAAGTG
This sequence comes from Candidatus Poribacteria bacterium, assembly GCA_965205065.1. Classification (GTDB taxonomy): domain Bacteria; phylum Poribacteria; class WGA-4E; order WGA-4E; family WGA-3G; genus MSPOR6. Next base: position 4,407,877 of record CBDBFT010000001.1, read on the forward strand.
CTTTTGTGCAGACGTGGTCTGGGTTACGTCCATATTACCAGAAAGGTCCATGTCTCGGTTATCTACCAGGACATGAAAACGTTATCATGGCAACGGGACACTTTAAAAACGGTATCTTACTTGCCCCGATAACTGGAAAACTTATCACTGAATTGATTACGTCAGGAGAAACATCAATTTCATTACGTCCTTTCACACCCGTCTGTGATTAGGACATTCTAAATAAAAGGAGAAAATAATGGGACCAGGATTAAGTGATTTAGCCGCATTGACATTTCTGATTGGTATTATAACAACAGTGTTATGGTTAGTCATCGGTTGGCGAGCAATGCGTGCCCATGAAAAGATTGCAGATTATATTGAAGTGATGGTACGAAAACAGTTGTCTGAACGTGAGACTCAATCTAATGTTTCAACGGATGATTAGCACACTCAGGTATAGAATAGACAGTAAGGAGATAAATGAAACCGCACATCACAATTGTTACACTCGGTGTGGAAGACCTACAACGTTCCATAGAATTCTATCAAAACGGATTAGGATTCCCACGCATGAATGACTCAGACGATATCGCCTTCTTCAAGTTAGAAGGAATACTATTCGGTCTATATCCCCGTGATAAACTGGCTGAGGATATAACAATTTCTCCAGAAGGAAGCGGGTTTCAAGGATTTACGCTTGCACACAACGTTGAATCTCCGAAAGACGTAGACAAAACATTAGCAGAAGCTGTAGAAGCAGGCGCAGAACTCGTAAAACCCGGGCAGAACGTATTCTGGGGTGGTTATTCCGGTTACTTCAAAGACCCAGACGGTTTCTATTGGGAAGTAGCACATAATCCGTTTTTCTAAAACCGATTGATAATTATACTATATATTTGGGCATACTACATATTTGGAGTTATATTAAATGGAAAAAATTAGAGTCGCTTTTATCGGATGTGGTGGAATGTCGTCAATTTTACAACAGTGCATACCCCATATCCCTGAGTTTGAGTTTATCGCCACGTGCGATCTTGTAGAAGAAAAAGCAAAGGCAAACGCACGAAAGTTCGGGGCACTTCGTCATTACACCGACTATAATGAGATGTTCAAGAATGAAAACCTTGATGCAGTCGCCGTTGTCGGTAGACCAGAAGATAAACTGCATCGTGACATCGGTATCGTGTGTCTAAACAGTGGATACCATATCTATACCGAGAAACCACCAGCAACTACTTCTGAAGGTGCAAAGATGTTGGTTGATGCGTCTGCTGAAACTGGGAAAACAGGTATGGTCGGAACAATGTGGCGCCATGCCCCCGCACATCAGATCGCAAAACGCCTAATTGACGAAGACGAATTTGGTGAAGCATGTCAATACCATACACGCTACTTGGCACCAGGACCGCGCGTCAATCAAGCAGGTACACCTTTTGCATGGCATTTCATGCTGGATCAGGTTATACATCCAACAGACTGTATGCGCTTCTTTATGGGACAGGTCAGTGAAGTCTACGCTACAGGAGAAGTTGACCCACCTACCGGTTCTGTATCAATGTCTGTAAATCTACGTTACCAAAGTGGAGGGATTGGCACAATGACACTCGGTACCGGTCCCGTCTTAGAAGCGATGGTATTTATCAAAGGAACACATAACCAAGCAATTCAAGTGTTTGAAACGCGAAAGTTACGTCGCTATCGGGTACCGACATGGCTTGGCAACGGCGGCGGCTATGCTGACACCCCCACTGAAGAATGGCATCTCAACACAGCATATCACGGTATCAATAGACCCGGTTACCTTGAAGAAATGCGACATTGGGCGGCATCCTTACAAGCTGGCACACAACCGCATTCAAGTCTTGAAGATGCATATCAGAACATGCGTGTTTTAGAAGCAATTAGCCAAAGCATTGAAAGTGGTAATGTTGTGAAATTAATAGAATAGTGGGGACTGAAATGGAAAAATTAGACAGGATCCAAATAAATCCGAAAATTTGTCTTGGAGAACCTATTGTTCGTGGTACACGGATCACAGTTAGTGTAATTCTTAAGTTATTAGCCAACAATAGGTCAATAGAAGATATTATTGAGATTTATCCAGAGTTAGAAGTGCCTGATATCCAGGAGGCAATGAAGTATGCAGCTTGGGTGGTTTCAGATCAACTGTTTGAGATACAAGTGAAGTAGTGGGAATGCAAAATGACCTCGTTGCGTTTTCTTGTTGATATGAATCTTTCACCAAAGACAATCAATTGTCATCTCCGCTCGTAAAAACAGAAACACGCATTGCGTAGATACTCTAAGGAATAAAATCAAAGACATGAAATTAGAAAAGATGCGAATCATCGATTTAAAGAAAGAACTCAAGAAACGTGGTTTGAAAGGATATTCAACCCTAAAGAAAGCACAATTAATTGCGTATCTATCAACAGGAATTCATCCACTTAAAACCGATACGGAATCGCAAACTCCGCAAAAGAATAAAATACATGAGCCCTCAATTGAAGGTTCAAAGTATTCTCCAACTATACTATCAGGAAAATATGAAAATCTACCCGTTAATCAGCTTGTCTCTGGTGATTGTCTAAAGATTCTACCAACATTACCAGATGGAATCATTGACTGCTGCATTACTGATCCACCTTTCAATATGTCAAAAACGAAGGGTTTAGGATGGGCTTTTAGTTCACATGTAACAATGCAAGAACAGTGGGACATTTTTTCTAAGGATGACTATTTTCAGTTCACGGTCGATTGGATTAGAGAAGTTATTAGAGTACTAAAGACCAACGGAAATCTATTCATCTTTGGTTCATACCACTGTATTTTTACAATCGGTTTTATCCTTCAGAACCTTTTTGATAGACGGATTATCTCTCAGATTGTATGGTATAAACCGAATGCTCAACCGAATATTACCTGTCGCATGTTCACAGAATCCACTGAGTTTATTGTCTGGGCAGTCAACAATGAAAGCAAAAAGGCGAAAAATTGGACTTTTAATTATGAGGTGATGAAGGAGATGAACAGTGGGAAGCAGATGCGTAATATGTGGGAAATACCTCTTACACCACGATCAGAACGTAAGCACGGTAAACATCCGTCGCAGAAACCACTATCCGTCGTCAGTCGCATCTTACTCGCCGGAACAAATGAGGACGATTTGATTCTTGACCCGTTTTCAGGTACTGCAACAACAGCGGTCGTCGCGGAACAGAATAACCGAAAATGGATAATGATTGAAAAAGATGAATCATACAACCAGATTGCACAAATGCGCATTGATGCGTTATCAAGTCGGTTATTTGAGGATCAGACAAAAACAGAATGGTAAGTATCTCTATGGAAAGACGTGAAGCAATAGAAAAACTCACAGCAATAATTGATAAGGATCTTCGTATACTTGCTGATAGGTTTGAAGTTACGGTCTTTAAGGGAAAGAATCTCAACAAAGGTTGGGCTGGACAGGTCCTTGAGAGATATTTGGGGTTACCAATCAATTCCGCACAATCTCCAAATTTTGGATCTTGGGAATTAAAGGTCATTCCTCTAAAACATTTGAAGAGTGGACAACTTACAATAAAAGAAACCATGTCCGTCACGATGATTGATCCTTACAATATTGAGCGGACTGAATTTGAAGACAGCCATTTGTTAATCAAATTAAGACGGATGATTGTAGCAGCAAGAATTTGGGAAAGCCAATCTGAGGAAAGATCACTATTACACAAAGTCACAACCTTCGATCTCAGTGATTCGGTAGTTTATAATCAGGTAAAAGCAGATTATGACTTAGTTAGAAAAACAATCCTTACAGATGGTTTTTCTGCTTTGAATAGTAGTATGGGTGTATACATCCAACCGAGAACGAAAGGTTCGGGACATGGAAGTACATCAAGAGCATTCTATGCCAGGACATCTTTTCTTAAGAAGTTCATATTTCCAGAATTTTCTGAATAGAGATTAACCTTCAATTTTTGGCAATCATTATAGAAAGTTAAGCTGAAGATGATTCAGCCACTTGCTCTGTGCTTGCATCTAATCGTTCGTTAGATGTTGTCAAGTGTTGGGTTACAGATGCATCACTTTTATTATCTGCAGCTAAAGGTTCAATAGAAAGTTGCCATCCAAATGTTTTGAGAATGGTACTAAGGGTGCCAAGATGCAGCGGTCCCTCGCCAAACAAGAATTTTGAAAGCGCGTTGGGAGATATGCCAGCTTGTTTCGCAACTTTAGGAATACCACCTTGTGCTTCTACTACATTCCGGACTCCTTTGAGAAAAAACGGTGTGTCTCCATCAATTAGGTATTCTTCAAGATAAACTTGGATGTAACCGAGTGCTTTTTCTGGATTAGTGAGTTTTTGTATTAAAAACTCGTGCCATGTTTGATATTCTTCCATTATTGTGTCTCTTATCTGGACTTATAGATAGAACGTATTCTACCGTGGAATGTAATTACTCAGAAAATCCGCTGCCTTGACAATTGGGATTCCTTGATATGAACCAAGTGTGAGCAAATGTTGATCTCCACTGATAATTAAATCAGCTTCTGCTTCCAATGCACAAGCAATGATGATATTATCATCTGGATCATCTGGTACAGCATTAACAGTTATAGATCCAGGTACCACGATTGCAAATTCGCGTAGCAATTCAAGATATTCATCAATATCCTCATCTGATAGATTGTATTTCTGCTGAATATGTGGCCGACATGCAACTCGCTGAAACTCCTCCAGCATAGCAGGGGATATTGCCAATTCAATCAGTCTGAGATGCCAGAGCTGCAAGATTTGAGCAGGATTCCCATTAGGTCGGATAATCGCACTAATATATTGGTTTGTATCCAGGACTACACGCATCAACGAGATAGCTCACTTTTTTTTCCTGATTTCTCCGCTCGTACTTCAGCAATCGCTTGTTCTATATCTGTTTGTGCTTCTTCTTCACTCACTTTTGGTACTTTTTCCCAAATTCTATCCAGCACAGAAAAGGCTTCTTCCCGCTGTTTAATCAACCGATCATAGATTTCAATTGGAATGATCGCAGCAAGTGGTTTGTCATCTTGTTTAACTATCAACCGATCTCCGTTGTGGTAAACCCCATTAAGGAGTTCAATAAACTTCTGTTGCAGTTCAATTGCAGAAACTTCTTTGCTCACTATTTTCTCCTTTTTTCGTTGATTGCCATCTGCAAAGTATATCACAAATTTGTTGGTAAATCAAAGACGATTTTACTAAAGATACCCCACGGTTGCGTTTCTTCTCCGAACAATGTGGGTCGGATATGTGGGAATAGCGGCAGCTGCTGACACTCAACAATTCGTTTTTCAGTAGGTTCGTCAAGATCAAGGTCTTCGGGGCCCACGGAAAAGCCACATATTCAAGTTCAACGTTTTTGAGGATGTGTCAATCAATTTTATCGCGTAAAAAGCCTAAAAGGGTGTCAAAGTCACGGATATTTTGGATGTCGTTTGGTGTAATATGGGGCATAGTTACCTCAATTATAGGACACAGTTTTGGTAAAAATTTTAGGCCGGTTTCACATGCATTCAAACCGCCCTATGTTCTGTTAATGATTTTCGATGGTGTTGGATATTTTTGGTAATTTTCACTTTGAATTCGTCGAGGGGTGGACAACCACAGAAGATAGGACGACGCTTCATCCCTTTAAAATGGACAAATCCAAAATCCTGAAAATCTTCTGTGGTACAGACGAAAAGCACCCTATCTCGTTTCCAGAAAGGGAGTGACGCACTACGGCCTCGTCGATGAACAAGCCCTCGGAGAACACGGCGCAAAATAGTACTTGATAGATTAATTTGTACATTATTCTGAAATTGAACAATGAAGATTCCCCAAGGGTCCTTACTATTTAAAAACTTTAGATGGAATAGACGTAGTTGCCAACAACCTATGATGCGTTCCTGAGTCTTGGGATCAAGCTCAAGGTCTTCTGGCGACCAGTAATAGGTTAAATCTTCAAAATCTGAACCGTCATCGGGGATAGGCCAATGAAGTCTATTTCTCAAAAGTGTAATTATTGATTTAAAATCGTGAACTGTATTGGATTCGCTTGAATTCTTTCTGAACATCTTATTATCTTGCCTTATAGGCATACTCCTTTCAATGTGTAAAAAGTGAAGTAGAGATTATCAACTGATCTCCATCCATGCGATGAGCTTAGGGTTTTCTTTCATCGATGCTTGTATCTGTCGAAGGTAATTCTGTTTAATGTGTTTTTCAACTCTTGTCAAAATACCTCTAAGCCCTCCCGGTCCCTCCTCAGTATAACGCGCTGTTTCTATATCACAACGAATTTCGGGCCAAATATCACTAACATCCTCAATAACTTCATCATTATCAACGTCATAGAAGTACCATTTAATTTCATTGCTTATTGGCATGCGATAACAACAGAAAACACCGACATCCCCTATACGTCTAAGTGGAATCAACTCACCATCCCGATTGTACATAGGTGGTGGTTTGATGGTAACATCTTTACCAGAAAAGAGGCGTTTGGGTAAGTTTGGTAGTTGTTTCCATAAATCAGGATGTGCCTCGGAGATACGTTGACGTTCAAGGTTCATCAATTCTTCAACGTTTGGTGTGCCATCATAGCGTTCATTGAAGAGGCGTAAAGTTTCGTTGTCGTCATTGGGTGAGACAAATTTGCCTTCAATTCCGAGCGTTCTACTAATACGTAGGATTTTGCCATCAACGCGTTTGCGTAATCTAAGGATGTCCTCAAGCTCCGCTGGTGGCAGGAAATTCCAGACATGAACGGTTGGGTCTGTACGGTTTAATTTCGCTTCAATGTTCACGTCAAGTCGTCTGTCCAATCTACCGATACGTTGCATGAGTCGGACAGGATTCCAGTGTAGGTCATAGTTGATGATAATGGATGCATCCTGCAGGTTAAGACCCTCGGCAAGCACATCTGTTGTAATCAGTGTGTTGACAGGTTCACCGCTTTGATAAGGTGTTTTCCCATTGTAGAAAGGTGAAAATCGTTCTATTATCTCTTCACGATTTACCTTACGTCGACTGTCAATTTGTGCAATATCCGCAACACCCGCTTTCTGTAGTTGAGTGTAAAGATACCGGGCAGTGTCACAGAATTCGGTAAAGATTAATCTCTTTTCGTAAGGTGCGGATTCTAAGAGTTTGATGAGTTGTTGAAGTTTATCATCTTTTTTTGTGTCTGGTTCGCCGCCCACCTCGTCAGCATAGAATGACCTATAAATCCGACTCAATAGTCCTGTCAGAAAGTTCATATCGTCTACAACATCGGCAATCAGATTGTCTAAATGATGGTCTTCAGGTATGAAATCATCGTCAGTTTCAATGGATTCGATGTTGTCTTCTTCTTCACTGGGTTCATCTCGTGTGATACCATCTGCTTCAAGCCGTTCTTTGATATGCCCTTGTACAACGTGCCACCATCTCCGATTCGTTCCTTCCCACTCGGCGAACCTTTCTGGTCCATATTTTTTGAGCCATTCTGCCATCTTAATGAGCAAATTTTCAACGGTAGCTTCAAATGATCGCCATGAACTTTCTAAACGTTTAAGCACGAGTGTTCGGATGAGACCGACAATCTGCTTCTGACGGTTTTCAATCTGTCTTTCCGGTCTTTTGTGATACCTAACAGTGTTGTAGATCGCCAGATTGATAAACGGATAATTCCTGTCAAAAGCAGTTCGTAATACGTCATAGAGGGATCCATAGACTTTTTTGAGCGAATAATCTACAGTGGGTTCAATAATCCGTTTAGGAAAAAGGATGTTAACTCCAGACCCCTGTTCGGACTCCTTTATGTATTTGCGACTGCGCTGTATAAGCACCTGTTTTAGTATCGGATTTTGGCGTAGGAAATCTTCCTCTTCAACTTGTTCGGCAACTTCCGTGTCTTCTTCCTCAAGTTGTTTTTCTATGTCGCGAAAGTGTCTACGGTAATCATGCACACCGATGTTCTTGAAGTAGTCTCTTTGATCCTGTCCGAAATAGTTTATCAGGTGATAAATATCGTTTAAACTGTTATTGATTGGCGTAGCTGTAAGTAGATAGAGTTTTTTATCTTTGGCAATATCCATCAACAGTTTACCACGGTTGGAGCTGGCATTCCGAAAATGGTGTGCCTCGTCTATAATAATCACATCTATATATTCACGGAAATACTTTAACTCCCTATCACTAATTCCTCCTTTACGTCCAAGGTCTGTATGCAGTTTGGTACGGTAAGTTTCCTCAAGCAATTGATCGTCATACTCGATGTTTTCTCGGAATTGACGATCAATTTGGTTGTTCCAGACACTTTCTGCAACCGACTTTGGGGTAATTAATAACACGCGTTTCTTTTCTTTCAAGGCACGTTCAAGCAACATCAAACCGATGTATGTTTTACCACTACCTACACCATCACAGATTAGCGCACCGTTCCATGTATCGGCTATCTGGAGTGCTGCGTGGTAACCATCTTTTTGGTATTGTGATAGCGTTCGGTAAATAATGGATTCGTTTTCTTCCCATTCGTCAGCGGGTTTTTCGCGTCCCTCAAAATATGCATGCAGTGCCTTTGCATAGATGGTAAATGGTGGATGCTGCTTGAGGTGTCGTTCAATTGTGTGGAGCAGCTCTGCCTCAACTTCAGAACCTTCTTCCCAACGGTCATCATACCACTCGCGGAGTTTGCCAATATGGGTAGGGTCAGTAATAAAGGTGTTTAATTCTACGTTTTGGGTAAGACCGGGTAGTGTAAAGTTAGAACTGCCAACGGTCGAAAAGTTGACTGGACTTGGGTCTTCGGCTTGCATCAGATTAAGTTTCGCGTGAAATTTCGCACGATCATAAACACGAACCACAATCTTTCCGAGACGAATTGCGGTCCGAACATCTGCAAGACCTGGCAAGGTATCATCCATTTCTTTTACGGATTCCAGGCTTTCGTCCGTAACTGTTTGTAGAGCCTTAATTAGATTTTCTTTTGTACGGCGAGAGGTTTCGTCCCCCATCAGGATCCGAATTCCATCAAGGTGTTGCCATGTTTTTCCGAGCGATAGAAATGCACCGATTTCAAACGTCCCAGTCGCGATATCTAAGTTTACACTTCTTATCAGAAGAGTTTCCAGAGCCTTAAGGAGTGTATTATCATCAACATTATCAATAATTGTCGGTATTTGCATATTTGTTAATCTTTCTATAAAGTTTATCGGAATTAGTCGTTTTGGGATTTTTGCTTCATGAAAACGCTACACATGAAAACTATCCAATCTTACTTAGTTGTGTTAGAGACCGTGCCGTGCCGCGCTGGGTAAGATTCTCTACCAAGTTTTCATGATATTAAGTAATGTTAGGATATATGACGGGATATTGTCAAGTAAAAAATTTAGAAAAATGTTTAATCCCGAAACGACTGATACATACTCACTGTTAAATTGCTGGAAAAAGATACCCCACGGTTGCGTTTCTTCTCTGAACAAAGTTGGTCGGATAGATGGGAAGGGTGGGGGTGTGTAAAGTTTTTGCACTTTAAATGAAGGATGAATGTTGTATAAAGAAGCACAATCAAGGATGAATGTGCTACGGGTGTGTAAAGTTTCTGTCACTTAAGAAAAAGGATCTGCGAATTATTAAACCCAAAACCAAAAAATCATAAAATATATCATTTTTTTCATATTTAACTTGACAACTGTTTTTATATATGTTACCATAAATATATGTTATATATATTCTTTCGATATCATTATATAAATGGGTGTTGACAATGCTATTATTCACAATCTACAGATAAGTATATGCCGCATACAATTAAATCTTAATCAAAAAATGAAAATAATTCAATTTTATTCAATATTAACTTGACAATATTATATATTTATGTTATCATAAATATAAAGTTATGTATATACTTACTTTTAGTTTATGTAAAAAGGTGTTACAATGCTATTCTACAAAGTGTCCATAAATGATCATAATATCAAAAAAAGTCCAATATTTTCATGCATATTTCAACATGCAGAGAATTTCGTACCAAAAAGGAATTTTAAAATTTTGACTCTGTCAAAAAACACGCTACAAAGCCTTGCAGCAACTAACTGCACAAGCGATGTACAAGAATGTACGCGTGTACACTATTTTGTACGAATTCGTACACTTTTCAAAAGGAGAATACTATGAATTTACAGGACAATCACAAAGAATTTACCGTCAAATGCTTCGCAGAATATATGACACTCAGCGATGTCGTTGACGCATTTATGCAAGAATTTGAACACGATCTACCAAAACCACCACCACTCCCAGAACCTCCCAACTATGAAGAAGAAATCGCTGGAGTGGAATACCAATTCAGCAAGAATGAATATGTCAAGAATAAAATGGATGAAATCAAATCTCGATATTTTGATATGTACGGTATTGATTCACATATCAAACGTGAGAAAGATGAAGCATACTATATTGAGAAGTTCAAACTGGAGTTTGATAAAGAATGGAAAAAGCAACGCGAAAAAATGCATGAGGAACAACTATCTGAATATCAGTTGATACTTGATAATCACTATATGCAAATTCGTAAGGAACTTTCAAACCAATTGAGACGATTTAACATCACGCATACAAGATTCTCTGAAAAGTACCGACAACTATTCAACGAATCACGCGATGCGTTTCTCAAAGGCAAAAGAGATGATAACAGGACTGACATCGGTTTAACGCATGACGATAACATTCAACAAGAGTTAGAAACCATTTTTGGTCATGTCAAATACCTTATATTCTCAGAGAAAGAACCGAAAGAGGTGATAAAACACGTAAACACGGCACATGCCTTACTCAAAACTATCTGGTCATACAACAAGTTAGAGCGGAAAGACGCCAACAAATAGGCTCTTAATAGTAGTAGGCACTCTCCGAGTGCCGTCTCTTATGATAGTAGTAGGCACTCTCCGAGTGCCGTCTCTTATGATAGTAGAAACTTTACACACCCTGTGCTACAGATATATCAAGATGGATGGTCGCGGAGAAGAGGAATGGAAAATGAATGAGATTGGAGAAAGATAGCACAATCAAGGATGAATGTGCTACAGCAGTATCAAGATGGATGGGATAGGGAGAAGGGTAATGATGGATGAAATGGGTTGGAGGTAAGAAGCACAATCAAGGATGAATGTGCTACAGGCATGATCGCGGAAAGCGCGGAGGAGGTGGATATGCTCCTGAATCTTCTGTGCAAAAACTTTACACACCCGAAGGGTGGCAGCTGCCTGCAATCAACGATTCGATCTTCAGTAGGTTCGTCAAGATCAAGTTCTTCGGGGGACCACGGAAAAGCCACATCTTCAAGTTCTACGTCTTCAGGGATGTGCCAATCAAGTTTATCACGGAAGAAGCCTAAGAGCGTGTCAAAGTCACGGATATTTTGAATGTCGTTTGGTGTAATATTGGGCATTCGTTTTCCTTCACACGTTCAATTTAAAATCGTTTAAAGGCAACATCTTCAAAATCTAATTTTTCTTGCTAAAAAAAACAACTCCGTAGAGCGATTTCATTGGAAATGCGCGAGAAAGATAGCAGGTTTGACTATAAGAATACCTTGATAACTTTTAAGGGGGAACAGAAGTATCGTAAACTGCTATTGGTTGCATTCACGATCCTCATGCACAATATCGTTGATAAAATATAATCGCTCGTCTTCTGTCATTGAATCCCAATCGACACCTCGCTCGGTGCATACTTGTCGAATCTTAGATTCAGCGTCCTTCATGCGTTCAGCCTCCCCAGCGGATGCCATCTCCGAAAGAGTGGTGAGAATCGCTATCTTTTCTTTTGGTGGTATCTGTTGAATCAAATCAACCACTTGGTCTTTTGTTAATTGGATAGTTACATTCATCCTAACTCCCTCCTTTCAATAGTTTGCGAACGGAGTCGCCTCACAAATCTTTAGTTATATTCAACTGCTCCTGATATTTGCAATCCTTTCTGCGCGTAAAGTATATCACAGATTTTCAGTAAAATCAAAGAGTTATCGTTGCTGGGGCAAGGAAAACTTGACATAACTGACAGATCGTCGTTTTTTAAATACTTGGATTAAGAACTGAAAAAAGTGCTATAATTTCTAACATGGGTTTTTGTCTTTTGATTTCATCATTATTGTGCCATACAAAAGACAAAAGCCCATTTTATCCAACTTATTTTGGTGAAGGTACTGATCATAAGTGACTAATAAAATGTAATATGTCGGTTGAAAAGTTCCTGTTGAATATTAGACTGGACACTCTTATAAAGAATGTTGTAAAATGCCTTTAGTCAATGCGTAAATGTAAACTCAAATACTTCATTAGAATCGCAAACGTTAAGGTGAAAAAACAGATGGAAAAACTGAAAGAACTACACATATCCAACGATGTAATGAATGATCCTGAAGAGCTCCGCACAAGGATGGCAGAATCAGGATACCTCTTTTTCAAGAAACTACAGGATCCAGATAAACTCTGGGAATTGCGACGAGAAATGCTGACAACTATGCAACACGGCGGCTGGCTCATTTCAGATACTGACCCAATGGACGGCATCGCAGATATATCTACACAATGCACCGAAGGTGACCTCGAATATACCGATGTATATCACGAAGTATATAAATTAGAAGCATTCCATCAAGCAGGACATTGGCGCGAAGTCGTCAATATGGTAGAAAAGATTATCGGAAAAGAAGTGCTACCACACCCCCAAAAAATCGCACGACTATGGTATCCGAAATATACCGAACATACCACGCCGATACATCAAGACTTCGTTCACTTTCAAGGTAATTTCCAAACCTATACATGTTGGGCACCCGTAGGAGATTGTCCAATAGAGTTAGGGGGATTAGCGGTTCTCCCCGGTTCACATAAGATCAACGAAGTCATGGAACATCATTTTTCACTGGGGGCAGGAGGTCTCTGTGTCAACTCAGACGAATTGACTGGCGAATGGCATACAACAAACTACGAGATAGGGGATACGTTGATATTTCCCGCATTGACTATCCATAAGGCACTACCTAATCTGACCGAAGACAGGCTCCGTGTTTCATTAGACAACCGTTATCAAGCCGTTGATGATCCGATCGCTGAACACATGCTTGAACCACATCTCAATATATTCAACGCACTAAAATGGGAAGATGTCTACCGTAATTGGGAATCTGATGAACTCAAGTACTATTGGAAAGACCGCAACTTAACAGTCATTCCAAGAGACTTAAGCTATATAATGAAGGGATTTGACGAAGCATTGCAGCTTGCCAGAGATGGAGATGATAGAGCTGTCTATCAGTTAAAACGTATCATAAAACGCGACCCAACAGCAGACATGGCAATACAGGCTACAAAGGTTCTGCAGGATGTGGGTATTGAGACCACAGTCAATTAATCAATTTTATTTCTATTTTCGTCAGTTTCATGTCACCTAATCGTCTTCCCATATTCATACGTCCAGTCGGCTACCTTATATCCGATATTACTATAAAACAGAATTGCTCTATGATTGGATAAATCAGTGCTTATGGATGCATGACGATATCCCGCCTTTTGCATCTCTTGAAGGGCATACTGAAGCAAGAACTTCCCAAATCCTTTTCCTCGAAAATCATCCTCAATACCAAGCCATTCTGTATAAGTCCAGTCTTGCGCATCTGGATGTCTTGAAAACATACCTGCCGAGACGTTTTGACATTGACCAACATCTGTATCTCCCTTTTGTGCTTCTACGGTGCAGTTTGCACGTTCACCACGTCCCTCTGACCACGTAACACTTGTATGTACGGAGTCATCAGGCAGCACCGGTTCAACAGAAAAGTTCTCCCAATTGAGAAAAACCCAACCATTACTTGGTCTATAACTATTATTACCCAACAAACCTTGTATATGATCAAGATAATTCGTCAATTTAGCATATTCAAAACTGAGGAAAGGATAACGAGACTCGTCATCTGATGAGAATGCTTCAATAGAATTAACTTCAAAGGAATTCAGATATGCTTCTGCTTTTTCAAGCACGACTTGTCCGGCTTGTCTCTCTCCACGTTCACAACCCAAGAACCGAATATAACCTATTCTTTCATCCTCACGGTCTTCATCATCCTCATGGTACGTTTTAAATCCAACATGAACAAATGCCTTTATTTCTCCTTTTTTTATTGTCAAGAACAAGGCTTGTTCTTCAAGCTCACCTTTACTCCTTTCAGTTTCTTTATTTAATCCACTCAACACTGTAGCGAATTCATCCTCACTGACAGGAAAACAGTTCGGTAAACCGTCCACCTGATGATTATAAAAGTGGGTCAAAGGTTCTAAGAGGTCAGGTGTATAATTGACAACTTCGCTGAATCTATTCTCTGATTTTACAGGTATAATAATTTCTGACTTTTTCTCAAGACGTTTTGAATATGCATAAGTCCAATCCACAACTTTATAGCCACAGTTGCCATACAATAGAAAAGCACTATTATTACTCCAGTCTGTGCTGAGCGCAGCATGTCGGTAACCAACTTTATGCATCTCTTGCAAAGAATACAAAAGCAGGTATTTACCCAGTCCCTGTCCTTGATACGCCTCATCAACACCGAGCCAATCCGTATAAACCCAGTCCTGTGCATCGTCATGTGAAGAGAACGTTCCACTTGAGAGAGACCAACATACACCAACTTCTTCACCGTCTTTATGTGCTGTGATGTTACAGTTCGGCAGCCTGCCGCGTCCCTCTTTCCATTCTACAGAAACGGATACGGGAATATCGGGAGGTGTTGGTGTAGCATTGAAGTTCTCCCAATCAAAGAATGCTTGTCCATGAGTCCGACTATAATCGTTGTATCCGAGCAGGGCTTCAACATGTCCCAGTCTATCCGAAAGCTGCGCATAAGCGAAGTGATAGCAGGGATACCTATAGTGTCTTGAAAAGGCATAAACCTTAGCCACCTCGTTCTGCTGTAAATAGTCTTCAGCCTCCTTAAGAATTGCTGCCCCTATCTGTCGTTCCCCGACTTTGTATCCAAAAAACAGGATATGGGCTGTTTTGACATCGGTGACACCTCTACCATTCGACTGACTAATGTTCTCTGTATTTTTTGATAGACCCAAGTGAATAAAGGCTAAGACTTTCCCATCTTGTACAGCGACGAATGCCGTTTCTGATTTTATATCATCCGCATCGTAATACTTGGATTGACCTGTAACACCACTCGTTGCAAATGCTATATCCTCCTCTTTGATAGGGTAACAATGCGGAACATCTACTGTAAAGTCATTGTAAAACTGTGTCACAGAAGTCAGAAAGTCAGGTGTATATTTGATTATCTCCATCAGTACTATTAATCCTCCGCTATGGCACTTCCCATATCAGTATTGAACCGTCAACACTTCCACTCGCGAACGTCTTTCCATCAGGTGCAAATGCAATTGACTCGATCGACCATTTATGTCCAGAGTATGACCTTTTAAGAGTCTGCGTTCCTATCTCCCACAAATTTATGGGTCCATTTCTTCGGGCAACAGCAAGCATTCTTCCATCAGGAGAAAAAGCAAGAGATTCTGACATATTCATCATGTTGTTTAAGTGAAAATCCATCACTATTTCTCTCATTTTCATAGGCTCCCTCGCTTCTAATTGCAGTCGTTCTTCCATAATCTTTGCATTGTAATCCAATTCAAGTATCTCTTCCCCAGTCTTTGCATGCCACAGTTTAACTGACATCATACCTGTGGTAGCAAGCAATACACCATTGGGTGAATATTGGATTGAGAAACCGTTTCCAGTTTTTGGTAGCATCATCTTCTGTTCACCTGTTGCAACATCCCAGAAACGGACTACACCGTTGAAACCACCACTTGCTAAGGTTAAATTATCCGGTGAAAATGCAACTGAAAAAGCACGTCCTCTCTGTTCTTCAAGCACATGTATCTGTTCACCAGATTCAGCATCATATATACGGATTGTGTGGTCATTGCCTGCGCTTGCGAACCATTTGCCATCTGATGAGAACGCTACAGAACGGATTTCATCAGTGTGTCCTTTAAGAGTTTGTATATGTTCATGTGTTGTAGAATCCCACAAATTAATCTTACCATCCCAATCCCCACTTACGATTGTGCGATTATCAGGTGAAAATGCTAATGCAGCAATTGTCTCTGCTCCAGATCGGTTATTTGTAAGCGTCATCTTTTGTGTTCTGGTTTCAATGTCCCACAAAGCGATACCAGTACCGGATGTACTGGCTAATGTTTTTCCATCTGTAGAATAGGCAATAGAATATGCATTCTGTGTATAATTCTTGATGCTGAATTTGATTGTCCCTGTAGCAAGATCCCAAAAATGAATGTTACCGACCCAATGCATACCAATAAGCGTTTTCTTGTCTGGAGAAAACAGGAGTTCTGTTATGCCTTTGTCAGGAACGCGAATTACCTTCTCTACATCCCCTGTTGAAACATTCCAGAACTGTATTTCTTTCCGATATGCATGTCCGCAAATTAGGAAATTACCATCAGGACTAAACTTTACAGTGCTTATCAATTTGGAACTACCTTGGAATGTGTTTTTATGTTCACCCATCTCAACATCCCACAGACGAATTGTTCCATCACGACCACCACTTGCGATAACGGAACCGTCGGGTGAAAACGCAACTGTCCCAACCCAGTCTGTATGACCAACGCATTCATGTTTGATATGTCCAGTCTCAACATCCCACATCCGAAGTGTAGCATCTAAACTGGCAACTGCGACAGTCCTACTATCAGGTGAAAATGCCACTTCCAGAACTTGTTCGTCATTGCCTAAGAGTTTATGTTTACGTTCACCTGTGGTAACATTCCATAAGTTTACATGACCACTACCAGCACCCTCACCACTAACGAGTAAGAGTCCATCAGGTGAAAACGCCATCGCTCCAACATCAGCCTCTTGACCACCTGATGATAGTATATTTTGTTCACCTGTCCTTGTATCCCAGAGTCGTATGGATTTGTCTTTTCCCAATCCACCACCACTGGCAAGTGTGAACCCATCTGGTGAAAAAGCCACCGATCTGACAGAAGTCTCATGTTCATCAAGAAAAGAGATCGCATCACCAGTCTGTGCATCATACAACCAAACCCCGATTTGGGTCCCAACTGCTAACTGTTTGCCATTAGGAGAAATCGCGATATTCTGAATACCACCTATACCGAGTCGAGCAACTGCACCTTCTGGCAAACCTATCTTGGTAATATCAATAGGTTCACCATAAGCACAAAATAATCCATAAACACACAAAATGATTGTGATGACAACTATCTTCTTCAATTGTTGTTTTTTAGTTGTGTTAGCCATTAGTGCACCTTTCATAAAAAATAGAATCTACATTATTAATTTATAATTTATTAACTTTACCATGTTTATAGGTTTACTCAATATGACTTCAACCTGTAAACATTATGAGTTGGATCAACGTTCAATATGTGTATATAATTTGTGAAAAAGGAAATGAAAATGACACTCAAAAAACTTGTTTCAGCCCTGTTTGTTCTTACAATCTCTCTTACACTGTTCAGTTGTGGTGGCGATGACCCGATAACCCGAAAACCTAAACAAGTACCAGATGTTGCACAAGAAGAATTAATCGGTAATTGGAATGTCGTGTCAATCAACGATAAACCTCCGCTTGAATTCGTTCACGCCTACGAACCACCTATAGATGTACCAGATACAGATGACGTTGAATCTATTGCTAACACAGACGTATCAGATGAACAAGAGGAATATGAAATAGATGTTGATACCTTCCACCTTAATCTTGCAACAGATGATTCATACGCTTTAAACGCACAATTTCGGACAACACTCCCGCTGCCTGTTGAAGATGCTCCTGCTCCTGTTCAAGATGCTCCTGACACTGATCAACCTGCTATAGATGCTGCACATAGCAATGGGGGGCGCATGATCTATGGAGAAGTTGAAATCAGCGTCAAATTCTCAGGCACTTACAGTATCATTGAAGGACCTATGCTATTCTTAAACACAGAAGAAGAACATTTAAGTCTAACGGCTGTAGATGAAGGCACTTTTAAAAACGAACTGATGCTATCTCACGAAGCAATCAAGAGCAGTTATCTCAAAAAATTCAAAGACGTTATTATTAAACCTCTCAGTAAAACTTTTTTCACATTAGAAGGGAAAATCCTTAACCTCGAAACACCCGGGGGCAGAACAAAAATGCACCTTGAAAAACAGTCCGAATAACTACTGGATAGTCCATTCTAATTCTTCGGGTAAAGGTCGCGATTCGGAGATCGCTCCTACCGATGGACTGCTATTGGTAGGAGGGAACTCCACAAGCCGACTATTGCTTATACCCACAAGTTTAGTCTGGACTGTCCACTACGCCTTTCCTGAGTTCATTCTATTCGTGTCATGTAGGTAAGATTTCATGCCAAATAATTTACCTACATTGACACGATCTGCCAATTCTTGGTAAATGCTACCTTGTTTCAACTTGGAAACCAGCATCTAACGCCTTTGAAACGCGCACTTGCGATTCCTCAAGATGTGCAACACTATAATCATCCAATTGATCCTTAGAGGCTTGCAGTAAACTCACAATACGTTGATTGATTCTTTGCAGATGCAATCGTGAAAGTGATCTTGCATCTTCAGGTGTACCACTATCCGCATCTAATACCAACTTAATCAGCTGCTTCAAATGTTCACGTTGTAAACCGCGTCTGAAACTTGAGATAAACGCATCAGCATTCGTCCATTGTCTTCCAGCTGCTTTTTTATCAAGCTCCACCCAGATAGCATCCGTTATACCGTTAAAAAGTTCTGGCATCGTAAACACATCTTCCGCTTCAGAGAACTTCAGCTCTGTATCTTGCACGCGAGCAAGAACATTCGGATCAAGAAGTCGTTCAACAATCATATTCTGATTACGCAGAATCACACTGTGAAGCGGATAGTCTAATCTTGAAGAACTACCGCTACTTGCTCCCCAATCACTCCAACGCGTGACTGCAAGACTGTTAAGAAGATCGGGTGGAAAATCGAATGTCTTATCAGACAATGCATGCTCCTTGATAAATGCCAATGCCTCCCGCTGCTTCTTAGCAGAAACAGGAACAAAAGGTAACCGTCCATCCTTGTCTCCCCGATGGTCTCTGTGATGATACTGTCCACCAATAAATCTTGACGCAAGAAACATTGACGAAGTGTATTCACCCAAAAGCGATCTGAACGCACGTCTCACACGTTGATAACCCATCCCTTCTTTCGTAACCTTGTCAGCAATATCATCCCAAAGTTCTGCAATGATCTGCTGTCTCCGTTTCGCAAACTCAAGCGGATCAGCACCTAAATCCCAACGGTTCACCAACGGATCAAGGTCTCTATACTGATACATAGACGCATCACCATCCGTAGCGAACCGCAATTCTGAAGTCGCAACTTTTGAAGCGATTTTACCTAATTCCGGCAATTCTGCTTCAGGTTTGTTACCTTCTATCGGTTTATATGCATACTCGATCACCCAATAGTCCCACGGTCCTATGGTCGTGGTATAGTAATCTCCCTGTTTCTTGATGTCCAGTGAGATGTTGACAGCATCATATTCCATAACAGACCCGTGTAAAGCCTCGCCTTTCTTCTTGTTTATTTCATCAAGCGTGTATATCGTACTTGCTTTGAAGTTGTGTCGTAATCCCAATGTATGACCAACTTCATGCATTATCAACGCCTTAAGTGCTTGTCCGATAAACTCTTCGGGAATCTCACCACCATCTTTCATCACACCTCTGGCTTGCAGCACACTCGCCATAAACCGCATCTGACGTTCTAAACCTGTAGCGAACTCACAGTGAAACCGTGAAGCGTGATCAACATGATGCTCTTTTTCGTGTGCCACTTCATCAAAGAAAGTCGTATATTCGCGTTGCCAATATCGTGTCCAACTCTCACCCACAAGTATATCGGCATCCAAAATCTGACCTGTAAGCGGATTAACGCGAGACGGTCCAATCGCAAAAGATCCGCCAACCATCCACCGAATTGTATTATAGCGAGCGTCTTCAGGGTCCCAATCTTCATGATCCTGTTGTATGCGAGCTTCGATTGCATCTACAAAACCGACCTTTTCAAACGCTTTATTCCATTCTAAAATCCCCTGACGTACATAAGGACGATAACGGTGAGGGATGGATTTCTCAATATAGAAAATTATCGGTTCTTTTGGAGGAGAAAGTTTCGCTTTCGGGTCCGCTTTTTCCAAGTGCCACCGATTCACATAACGGATGTAAGGATCATCGCTCGTTTTCAATGAGTAATCTTTTAACGTTGTCATGAAATGTCCAAGCCGATCATCAGCTAAACGCGGTTGATAGTCGTTGTTCGGCAACTTTGCCAGACTATAGTGCACAGTGACGGGGATACCGCGAGTGTCTGGTATCGTATCGCTTGAACCACTTCCTGAATAGACCGCATTAACTCTCAACTCAACATTCTTAGGAAAAGCCTTCACCGTTCCCCACGTACTACGTGCTTTGTCAAATCTACCCCCCACACTACCCGAAAGTGGAGGAAGATCAGACACAAAGACGTTACTAATATTGACTAAAAGGCTTTTGCGCTGCGGATGCACACTCTCCAGTTTAAGCGCAAAGAGGACCGAATCGTTATATCCTAAATTGACTGCTTCTGCTATAGGTGTACCTTTATCCGCGCGAAAACGGACGTTCTTACGCACCAGATGTACTTTATCACCCACCCGTTTCCAAACCAGCAACCACTCATCCAATGTCATCCCCGAAAGAATTCTACCTGTCGCTATACCGCGGGCAATGCTAATCATACATAAGAAAGGTTCGTCTAACTGTGAAGGTTGAATCTCACAGTATAAATTCTCTTTTTTCTGATAAAGATTAAAAAAACCTTGATACGTCTTGCTATCTTCTATAACTTTACTGAAATCCTCATATTCTTTCTTCTTCTTTTCGGATGATTGCTCCGTAGCAGGTTCTGTCTCTTTCGCTTCTTGTGCCATTAACGGAAGTGCTAAAATAGCTGCTAAGACCAAACATATCCAAAAGGTGAATACTTGTCGCATCTATTACTTCTCCTTCTAAAGCATGCTAATATTTTGTTTTGAAAGATATTTCCACGATTATCCTCTCCAGCAACTCTCTAATTATACCATTTTTTAGAATTAATTCCAACGTGTCTTTCGTTCTGGGTGTGTAAGTATTTTATCCCCTTTTTTCATAAGAGAAGGATTCAGAGTGATTCCTCAGAGATTCTAAGTTTTCTTAACTTTACACCCGATGAATGCCAAACGCGCATTCACATCGTTGATTTATAGGTAGAGCGAAGCGAAACCCGCAGAATGCCAAACGCGCATTCTGCGTTGATTTGGACATGATAGACACAATCATTACGTGTCCAAATCAACGCCAAATGCGCTTGGACGAATACGCGTTTGGTATTCGTCATGATTTGGCGGGTTTCGTTCCTCTACCCAACCTACTTATTTAGTCTGGACTATCCACTATTGATCAAGATCAGAGATAGATGAAGGTTTATTTTGAACAACAGGGATGAGGTAGGATCTAATGGTTACACCTTCAAGCGTTTCCGTTTCAACACGCGCTTCTGGATTCGTACGGTGATCAAAAACAACATAATACCCTTTATCAACTTTTTCAGACTTGAGATACGCTACCAGCTGCTTCTTTCCTGCTTGATGATACCTTTCTCCTTCCCATATTTTGGTTTCTACTCATCCTCATCTTCAGAATAGGTATGTCCGCTGAAGATTGCCCGAACCTGTTTTGCTGTTTTTGGTCCTGACAACAACTGCCCAATCCGATCTCCTTCTTCTGCTATCAATGCTTCAACATTTGTCAACACCGCTTTTAGTTGATCTCCGGGGAATTTACATGCTCCGTTTTCATCCATGTGTATGATTTCACCAGGGGCAACATCCATCCCAGCAATAGAAACTGGAACATTCACCGCATGCACTGCCTGGGCACCGTGTCCAGGACTGATGCCGCTTAATAGATTTTGGAATTCCATCGGGCGGATTTCATCTATATCCCGTGAAGGTCCGTTTGAGATCAATCCTAAACACCCTACAGATTTCATCGCGGCTGTCATGTTACCACCCGCTAATCCTACCTTATTGGCTATTTCTGGTGGAAACTTCTGTTGTAGCGCAAGAATCGTCGGTTTTTTTGAGACGTCTAACGCATCAACAACATCCATGAATGAGAGTTCAGAGAAGTTTGGGTCTGGTAAACCGTAGACACACGTCACAGCATATCCTGCCATTGCTCCTAATTCAGGAAACATACATTTTATTGTCGTGTCCGTATACCAGTTTTCAGTCCAAGGGTTGTATAACCCAAGACAGAGTGGATTACCCGGATAGGTTGCGACAACATTTGTGATTGAGGGTGTGTCATATTTCCGCAATTCTGCCAACATTTCATATTCAGTTAATGCCATAGTATTCCTCATTTTATTGATATTCGAAAGTTCAATTAGACTGACATAGTTCTACCAGCATAAGCTCGTCCGATACGTGCAGTTTCTTCACCTGAGCCACAGATCCTGACACCAGCATCAATACTTGACTCAATTGTTTCTGGAGATGCACTTTCCAAGAATTTAAGACCCGCAGCTTGACAGGCAGCAAAAACGCGGTCTCTTGCGTCCTGAAGTTCTTGTGGTCTTGGATTGGGTTGATGTTTATAGCCGAATGACATGCTCATATCCCCCGGTCCCCATTCGGCAAATGCTATTCCGGGCACTTGTGCGGAAATTTCAACATTTGCTAATGCACGCTTATTCTCAAACTTTAGTCCGAGTAGCAATTCTCCATTGGGATTTAGGGGCCAAGGGTCAGCAGTATCAAGATATTGGTCTACCGAAACTCCCCATATTGGTGCAGCAGAACCTTGACCAGCAGAACCGCGTCTACCGACATCTAAATGTGACCCAACACCGATCGTCTGGAAAGGGTATCGGCATGCTTCAACAAAAGCTCTGACAGCTTCAGGGGATTCCGCGTGGCAAAGCAGAAGACCGTGAACACCACGTGCAAGGAGTTGTCGCATCTGCCAACCGTTAGCACGGATAACATCTGCACTCACACCATCTACGGGTAACTCCACGATCACTGCAGGTGTTTTGTGTCCACTATTTGTTGGACCTCCATCCGCAAGACCTTTCATAAATTGGTCTAAACCGGAAAGATCAAAACAACCGTGTTCCATTCCGACATTGATATAGTCAGCCCATGTCTTTGCCATTGCACGTCCTGCATCAAAGTTTAGGTCTGCACCTGTGTGGCTTCCTGTGTAGAACACCGGTTGGTCTTCATCCAATAATTCAATGACTTTATTAACCCTTTTGGGCATTATAATGCTCCTTCCCCTGCTAATTTATAAGGCAGATGTGGTCTAAGGTTTGTAATCGTTGTTACGAAACAGTATATGATTATGACATAATGTTCCGGCAATTTCGATATAATTATTAATCTTAATATAGTTTGGACAATTTTCAGATCTTTTTCTGTTGTATCCTTCATTAGAATATGCATTTCTTATACCATGAATGAAATACACCTTTCGCCCCTCTGGGGCTTAGGTTTGAGATACGAATATGTTACTATATACCTTTCGTCCCTCTGGGACTGTCGCATTGATGTCGTTTCTATTTGACTGAGTATCTAAACGACATATAATACCATTTCTAATTGAAACAATACCTTCGCCAATTATCCTGGATTTAGATTGACTTGTGTGTTGTGAATAGCACCGATAGAACTTAGGTGTCCAATAATTTGTTCAATAACAATATCTTCAGGTTTTTGCGGAAGTATTTTTAATGTTTCGTTCATATACTTCAAACCCCGGTAGTGCGATTTAAGATCTATGACACTATAATCGGGTATCTGACACCTATAGTCTTCCATGAGTTTAGCAGATACATTTGTCATAAACATTGACAAGTTCACGGCATTGTTTATAGGGGTCTCTTTTACATTCATGAAATCTTCCATACCCCAATGTTGTTTTGCGTCTCGGAAGTTGAACTCAATTTGAAAACGAAGCGAATAATAATCTATCAGTTTTTCTGCGTCAAGTTCTAAATCAGAACTGAACAATAAGACGTGTACTTGCTTTTCCGTAGTCAAGTTCGTCTTTAGGACACAAACGACGTTCAATGGGTCTGGGAACTTTTTGTGGCGTAGTTCCATTTGATATATTTCGGTTTTTAGATTACCATCTATCTGTGTAGAAACACAATACTCTGCGTCAATCTGTCGTGGATTGAAGCGTTCTCCATAGATTGCGGGGCGTCCGCGTTGTCCCTCATTCTGTGTCGTCGGTGGTAAATGCAACGCAGCATCTGTGCGTAGTTTTGAAATAAGATGGAGTCCACATTGTTCTACCATTTGTAGAGCGTTATTGTTCCCAAAATATCCATCCAGGACCAAATAACGGACAGGTATCAAGTTATTGATTACTTGTAAAACCTGTATGAGTATCGTTTGAAGTTGTTTCAAAGTATCACTGAGAACGACCTCTTTTTTGTTCTTATTTCGGCTTCCTTTAGGACGCCCGGGTTTAGGTTTTGTTTTCTTCGTGTCGTCTAAGGGTTCATTCGGAGAACTAACAGGTTCTGAGGTTTTTTCATTTCGAACGATTTGCCCAATAGCCATCGGATAGGAATGCCGTTTAGAGATATCGATTAAGGATATGGCTAAAAACGATAACCCGGGAATGCTTTTCCCATACAATGAGGAAAAAAAGCGCGATAAACCATGAGTGCATTTTCCGCTTTTGCTTATGACGACTTCGTCGCTTGCTAAGATATAAGCACTTTCACGATCAAGTAAGTGTGTACGAAAAAACGTCCAGCACAATGTTGTCCAAGGAAGAACAGTGTTGAAAAAGCGTTGTATTGTGCGGTAGCTACCTCCTTTAGATGTCCAACGAGAGATATTCAACATTGTCACTCGTCCTGTCATCGCAAGTTGTGCAAATACAATTTGACATAACTGACGGATCGTCGTTTGTGAAATACATGGATTAAGAACTGAAAAAAGTGCTATAATTTCTAACATGGGTTTTTGTCCTTTTATTTTGTTTTTATAGTGTAAAACTATAAGACAAAAACCCATTTTATTCAACTATTTTTGGCGAAGGTATTGATTGAAAATGTTGCTTTATTAATGCAGAATACCAAACGCGTATTCTGCCACAAACTTTTAGTTTGTGCCGTTCCCTGTTTCATTTCTAAACAGCCGGTAATGAAAAACTAATTATAGTAAACTTTTGAATTAATGGGACATTTTGCGCTGTAGGAGGGAACTCCGATTCCCGACTATCACTACGTAAAGTCGCGATTCGGAGATCGCTCCTACAGGTACTTTGTAGTATCGTTATTTTCAATGTTCACTATAATAGAAATGGTATAACTTCATTAATAGAACAGAGCAGCCCCAGCGGGGCGACAGGTGTATAGAAAAACTAATATACAATAATCTTTAGCCCCAGCGGGGCGACAGGTGTATAGAAAAACTAATATACAATAATCTTTAGCCCCAGCGGGGCGACAGGTGTATAGAAATGCTAATATACAATAATCTTAGTCCCAGCGGGGCGACAGGTGTATAGAAATGCTAACATACAATAATCTTAGCCCCAGCGGGGCGACAGGTGTATAGTTATGCCGACAGTAATTGTAGTATTAAGTTAAGTCATGATAGAAACTGTCCAAACTATATTAGTCTTATAGCAAGTTAATCAATGTGTCACTGACATATTCCCCGTGCTAAAGCACTGGGGGTTCTTAGGTTTTATATCGGGATCATTTTTTGATTCCAAACACCTTTTACTGTTTCATCGTTCTTTGCCTCTTGTCCTGAACTTTTGCGAGGTCTTACATGAACTCCGCAGTCGTTTATACTCTCAGCGTGCCCCGCCGCGAGTGTTAGGTTGGATCTCTCAAAGGGGCGTTGTAGCAACAACGTTATATTTGGTTTTCACTCCGAGATTCTAATGTTTTCTGTGATTTCGCACAAGCATCACCAATTTTCTACGATTGGGGATAGGACTCAACACTTTACAGTGTCAAGGTAGAAATCCTATCCAAAGATGCTGATATGTTATACCACATTTTTTGCCTGATGTCAAATCTTTTGGTCTCCGTGTCTACATCACCGAGCTAAAGCTGCGGTGTCTTGACACGGAAGATGGATAAAAATCAGTCTGAATAAACTGAAAACCCTCTTGACATTTCCTCCTAAGTAATGATAAAATTTAATCCTATACTCAATGAAAGGAACATGATATGGCATCAAAAACAGAATTACAATCAATGCTAAACGCACCCATTGCATTGGCACCGAATACATATTTGCACTTCTATAATGGCGGAAAACTTCGCGCAGAATTCATGGGGGAACCCGACCCGAAGGATGACTACTATTCTGAAGAATGGATTTTCTCAACAAATAGAGCAATAACACCAGGTAGAGATAACCCGCCAGAAAAAGGTTTTAGCAAGATCAATTTACCGAACGGTGAAGAGGTCCTGTTAAAGGAATTATTGGACGCTTATCCAGAAGAGACACTTGGGAATGCACATGTAGAGAAATTTGGCACTGATTTAGGTGTGCTTCTGAAGATTTTTGATGTCGGTGAAGGGGCACATATACCGATACATTGGCATCCAAATCCAGATTTCGCACAGCAGCATCTTGACTCACCATTTGGAAAGAATGAAGCATGGATTCTCATCGGAACACGTCCCGGTGCAAAAGCTTGGATAGGTTGGAAAGAAGCTATTGAAAAATCTGAATTCCGAAGATTGATGGAAGCACAAGATATTGAAACTTTAAGAAGTTTGATGCACGTCGTTGAACCGAAGGTAGGTGAAGTATATTTCCTACGGACACCAATCGTTCATTCACTCGGTACAGGACTCTGTGTGCTTGAACCTCAAGAACCGACGGACTGGAACATACTCGCTGAATGGGAAGGTTTTCCTTATGATAAGGAAGATGGACACCTCGGACTCGGATGGGATTTAGCTGTAGATTGTGCTGAATTTGACAAACTTGAGCTTGATTATCTCAATAACTATATTCGCCGAACACCGGAACTCGTAAGGGCGGAAGGTGATAACCGTGAAGACAGAATTGTACCAGAAGAAGCATCAAAATTTTTCGGTTGTACACGGTTGACGGTCAATTCAACCCTCAGCATGCCCGCTGGGAAAGGTTTCTATGCTCTTGTTACATTAGGCGGCGAAGGGGTACTCAGAGGCAACTTTGAGGATGTTCCTCTCAAACGGGGTAAATCTGTCTTTATACCGAGATGTTTGTCAAGTTATGTCATCGTCAGCACTGGCGATTCACCGATGGAGATTATTTGTTGCTATCCACCAAGTCTGTAACGGAAGCATACAATGTTAGATTTTAAACCACCGAAACCAAATCTGAAAGCTATCAAAGTCGCCAATGTTATTGTGCCTTTAGCGAACAGACTGTTTTCAAAAGGATTGACAATAGATATTGATGCAGAATCTATTGACAGGATAAAATCTATACACGGAAATCCGACTTTAATTGCACCGAATCATGCTGCTTCAGATGATCCTACAGTTGTTTTTCTTTTGTCAAGACAGATTTCTCAACCGTTTTACTATATGGCAGCCAGAGAGACCTTTGACAAAGGGAAATTAGGCGGGATCAGAAGTTATGTTATGCAAAGATTGGGTGTTTATTCAGTGGTGCGAGGCACTGCTGATAGGAATGCTTTTAGAACCACGCGACAGATATTAGTAGAAGGTAAATGGCCTCTGGTAATCTTTGGAGAAGGAGAAATATCCCGACAGAACGATACCGTTATGCGTTTTGAAAGGGGGATCACACAACTCTGTTTTTGGGCAATTGATGATATGATAAAAGCAGAGAAGTTCAACCCGTTGTATGTCTTACCTATGGGTATTAAATATCACTATACGCGGGATATGTGGCACGTCATTGATAATGCGCTGACAGCATTGGAACGTAATATCCTACCAGACAACGCACGTACACCAGATGAACGTTACCAGCGATTGCGGCGTATCGGCATCACTGTCCTTAAAACGCTTGCGGATGAATATCAATATAAGGTAGAGTCTACTGCTTCGCTCAATGAACATATTCAAGGGTTGAAGGAACAGATCCTATCACATGCAGAGAGAATCATGGGGATTGAATCCGATGACGATATACTGACCCGTGTCCGAGCCCTTAAGAACATCGTCGATTCTGAAGTCTATAGGGATGTTGAGCAGATGACAGAATATGAACGAAAAATACATGAGGAACAGTTACAGAAATTTCAACAGTTTTATCCAGACTTAGAACGGCTGACAAATTTCATTGCAATAGTCGATGGGTATGTCGCTGAAGAGCATTCACCGGAACGATATCTTGAGGTGATATTCAGATTGGAAAAAGAGGTATTTGGAGCAGCCAATAGGCGTGGACCACGTGTCGCGACTATTCGGGTTAGTGATCCAATTAATCTTTCTGAACGATACGAAGCTTACAAAACAGAAAAGAGAGAGACTGTAGAACAGATAACGACTGAATTAGAAACCCAAGTCCAGAACTTGGTTTTACGATAATCTTTCCTATAGGAGGAAAACATGGCAAAAAAATTGTCTATTGGAAGTTGGGCTTACGCATTTGGACCTTATGAAGAAAACCCTGTCCCATTTGATGATGTCGTCAAACGACTCGCAGAACTTGAATTTGATGGGATTGAGATCGGTGCATTTAAACCCCATATTGACATCAACGATTACCCCATGAAAAGTGATCGAGATGCTGTGAAAGGTTTGATAAGTTACTACGGTTTAGAAGTTTCAGGGTTGGCAGCGGATTTTTGGTCTCATCCCGGACCGGGAACCGACGAAGCGCAAGAGGACGACGCATATTTCAAACTCTTCAGACGCAACCTTCAACTTGCACTTGATCTCGGCTCACCATCAATACGGGTTGACACAGTATCAGATCCTGAGAAAGGAATTGAAGGGGTTGAATTTCGGGATGCATGGGATAGGATCGTATCCGTATGGAGACGTTGTGCACAAGTGGCTGAAGACTATGGCGTACTGATGTTATGGGAATTTGAACCAGGCTTTATGTTCAATAGACCCAGTGATATCATAAACTTGCCTAAAGCTGTAGATCACCCCAATTTTAAGGTCATGTTTGATACATGTCATGCACAGATGTGTGCGACGGTCGGCTCAAGACAGGTCGGCGAAAAGGAAACACTGGGGGATAATGGGGTTATTGAACTTGCACGTCAACTCAAAGGTAAGATCGGACACTTCCACCTTATCGATTCTGACAATACGTTACACAACGACGAAACAAGCACTCACGCGCCATTTGGAGATGGTGTGCTGGATTTTGATGCTATCATTCCTGTCATAATGGACGAAACAGGATACGATGGTGAGTGGTTCTCAATCGACCTATGTTTTTGGCCAAATGCTTGGGAGGTCACGGAAGATGCAAAGAAATTCCTGACCCCCTATTTGAAGAGATATTAGGCGATGACACAGAGATAAACCCATGCTAAATCTGCAGTCTGTAGATGCAATAATTGATCTTGCATTCACAGAGGACATCGGTATCGGTGACATTACAACCGAGTCTACTGTCTCTCCGTTACAAAAAGGTAAAGGAACACTCGTTGCTAAGAGTTCCGGTATTATCGCTGGTCTGTCTGTTGCAGATCGTGCGTTCAAGAGATTTGATAGCAGTCTTGTTTTTAAGTCAATAGTTGCCGATGGAGAGGAAGTCAAAGCAGGTGATTGTATTGCTACAGTAAAAGGCAGTGCAAAGTCTATATTGATAGTGGAGAGAACTGTTCTGAACTTTCTTCAACGTCTCTCTGGTGTTGCAACCTTAACATCAGAATATGTTGCTGCGGTATCGGATTATGATGTAAGGATAGTTGATACCCGTAAGACAACACCGGGTTGGCGTTCGCTGCAAAAGTATGCGGTTCGTGTTGGCGGTGGAAACAATCACCGCTTCGGTCTATACGATGCCATTCTGATTAAAGATAATCATATTGTTGCAGCAGGTGGGATACGGGATGCAGTTAAGCGCGCACGTTTAGCTGCACCGCATACCACAAAAATTGAGGTTGAAGTTGAAACTATTGAACAGGTCTACGCAGCACTTGATGCAAAAGCAGACATCTTACTTTTAGATAATATGTCACCATCTACGATGTCAGAAGCTGTAAAATTAATAAATAAACGTGCATTAACGGAAGCTTCAGGTGGGATTACATTGGATCAGGTGCAAGCAGTTGCTTCGAGTGGCGTTGATTTAATCTCTGTCGGTGCATTAACACATTCTGCAATGCCCATGGATATAAGTTTAAACTTGACACTTGTGAAAGCATAGACAATTTTCACTTAGCAAACAGCAGACATAGCAGACAATAAAGGATATCATATTATAATGCGACCCCCTATCAGCCGCGAGAACATGATTCGCGGTGTGCTTTTTTTTGTGTTGTTCACGATAATAGGGTTAGTGCTCAGTTTTATTTGGAGTAGTGGTGTAAAGGATCTCAAAGGAGGTGCAGAAGCATTCAAGAATGTCTTTGTAGAGATGCATTATGAGTTTCTAATAGGTGCTTTCATCTGTATGCTTTTGGATTGGTTATGTGCAGGTCTGAGATTCCATGTCTTCATTAAGGTCGTGACGCCGACGATGAAATTCAGGAATAGTTTTCGTGCAATTTTAGCCACAATTTGCGTCTCTGCCATCACCCCTTTTCAGACAGGAGGTGTTGGACATCTTTACATATATGCAAGGTCTGGTGCTAAGTTATCGGGTGCAATTACAGCGGGTATAGCTTCCTTTTTATCAACTTTGGTGATACTGATAGTCTCCGCAGGGAGTATACTCTGGATAAATCCTAACGTCATGCCAAAAGGTTCTGAATTGCTAAGTCTATTTAGTTTGTTGATATTCAGTTTAGTGTTTATAACCTTCGTGTTGTTGCTGTTTAAGCCAGAAATTGTTTTCCGTATTTTCTATTGGATTTCTGAGCATGTCGGTCGATGGATCAAACCTCTTGCGCCATTCTTGAAACGTGTCCAACGCAAAGCTGAGCAGATCACCACTGAACACAAGACTTTTGCCAGAACGCTTATTAGTGATCACAAGTTGACCTGTTTACTGAGTCTACTGTTAACCTGTGGATTCTTCGCCGCACGTATCCTCGGTGGTTACTATGTCATTAGAGCATTTGATTTGCATGCTTCTTTTTGGGACTTGACCGTTGTAGAGATGCTGTATAACTTTGTTGTGCTCTTTATGCCAACGCCAGGTGCAAGTGGTTTTGCAGAACTTACGAAGAACGGATTGATGGAAAAGATAATATCTAATACTACTTACATACCCCCTTTTGTACTGTTGACAAGGTTCTTTGCGGTTTATAGTGGTGTCGTTGCTGGTGGTATAGTAATTTCACTGCAAATCGCTAAAGATTTAAAATCAACTAAGAAAGAGGGCTCCGAAGATTCACAGCAGCAGGTGCAGACTCGCGCAATCGGAGAATTATAGAATGAGAAGGTACAGAGCTGACTCATTATTGTAGAAAATACCAACAAGACAATATCCGTGAAAGGAGAATTATGAATAACCGAATTAATAAAGTTGATCCCAAGACAACAAAATTGGGTTGGATTGGAACAGGCGTAATGGGACGTTGGATGTGCCAGCATCTCATGGATTTGGGGTACGGCATGACTGTCTATAACCGGACAAAATCAAAAGCACAACCCTTAATTGATGATGGGGCTGCCTACGCAGATTCCCCAAGTGAAGTCGCTGCGGATTCCGATGTGGTCTTCACAATTGTAGGTTTCCCACCCGATGTCCGTGAAGTATACCTTGGTGATAACGGCATATTGAAAGGTGCAAAACCCGGTAGTATCATTGTTGACATGACGACTACTGAACCGTCCCTTGCACAAGAAATATACCTTGCAGCAAGAGAACATGATATCTCATCTGTGGATGCTCCTGTCTCAGGTGGAGATGTGGGTGCCCGTGAAGCACGACTTTCCATTATGGTTGGTGGGGACGAAGCAGCTGTCGAAGCCGTCATGCCGCTCTTTGAGGCAATGGGGAAAAACATTGTACATCAAGGTGGGGCAGGTGCTGGACAGCACACAAAAATGTGTAATCAGATTACTATCTCTGGCACAATGATCGGTGTTTGTGAAGGACTCATCTATGGACACAAGGCAGGTTTGGATTTAGAAACGATGTTATCTTCAATTAGTGGTGGTGCTGCTGCTTGCTGGTCATTAGACAACTTAGCACCGCGTGTGTTACAACGGAATTTTGATCCTGGTTTCTTTGTTGAACACTTCATCAAAGACATGAGCATCGCATTGGACGAAGCACGTAAAATGAACCTTAGTCTTCCTGGACTTGCATTAGTGCATCAACTCTATACTGCTGTGCAAGCACAAGGACACGGACGTTTAGGAACACAAGCATTGCTACTGGCATTGGAACAGATGTCAGGAACAGAGGTTAATTAGTGTTATGTCAAGTCTTCTTATGTAGGTCGGGTAAAACGAAGCGACACCCATTGGTGTAAACTTAAGAAAACTTAGAAGATCTGATGAATCACTCCGAACCCTTATGGTTATACGAGTTGTCTTCTCTTCAGTCCCGTAGGGACGATATGTTTATAGAAAAATGTGTACCTCACCTCTCTTCAGTCCCGTATGAAGTTAAAATAATTGAGGGGTGTGCATAATTGAATTTAGTCAGGATATAGGTTATACTCTTATAAAAATAATAAAACAAAGGAGTATTAACCATGTGTTATCCTGACTTAAAGTATTATATCACATTTTTCTTTCAACGTTACAAAGATTTTGAGAAGTCTATCAGCACTAATCAAACTAAATGTCCAGGTCGACCTAAAGTGCATGTTGATAGTTCATTTATTGTCTTTTTCGCCTTTATGGAACTTAGAGGTATAAACAGGTTCAAAGCACAACATTCGTTTCTTCTTGCACATCCAAACTGGTTGAAGCAGTTCAAGTTCAAAAGTGTCCCGGATCGAACAACCTTATCCCGTCGCTATAAACAACTCGCGCCGCGTAGTGAGCAGTTTATCGCATATCTCGGTGATTTAGGTGTCTCGTTAGACACACAGACCCCGCGAGATGTTGTCTATGAAGACAAAAGCCTCTATAAAGCACAAGGCAGTGTGTGGCATCAAAAGGACCGAAAAGCAAACCACATTCCTGAAGGGCTGCGTGCCCTTGATACAGATGCAAGTTGGTCAACAAGCAAGTATTGCGGATGGGTTTATGGCTATGGACTTCATCTCACAACCACTGCGAACGGGTTTCCACGGTTCGCCAATGTTTGGACAGCTTCTGTAAGTGAAAAAACAGGACTTGACCATAAGATTGAGGCACTATCGGATCGGAATATTAGATATATCGTAGCAGATGCTGGTTATACCAACTTTGCGCGCGTCCAAACACATGCAGAAAACGGCTTATTCCTTTTGACACCGATAACGGGTGCTAAAAACGATAAAAAGTTAGCTTATCTTGAGGCGATTGAAACATCACCATATCTACAAGCATATCAGCAAAAACGCAAAACAGCCATTGAGCCGATCTTTAGTCTGCTATGTGAACTGACAGGAACAGATAATAATCAGAAACAACTTCCAGTGAGCCGCATTGAAAATGTCAAAACCTATTTGTTATTGTCAATCGTTCTACTACAAATAGCAATGTTAGTCAACCTAATTTGGAACTTACCCAGTAGAGAAATTTCACGGATGAAGGCATTATTTCAATAGAAAATAATAGGTGGATATTACTATTTTGTTATACGCATTTATGCACACCCTCAAATAATTAAACGGGTATCTTCTTGTTTGCAAAATGCAGGCACATCACTCTGCTGGCGAGGTTTCCTAACCTCGCCAAATTACCCAAATATTTTCTTTAACTTCATTAGGGACGATATGTTTGTAATATGTTGTTGTGATTCACATATCGTCCCTATCAAATCAACGCCAAATGCGCGTGTGGCATGCTCCATGATTCATACCGTTCATTTGGCGCAGGCGTTGGTGAGGGGAATGCGTAAGTCCTGTACAAGTAGAACTGTATGTAGAAGCGATAGAAAACAAAGAAATATGGCTCTTGATTTAACATTATACATTATTTGGAACTTTCCTCATTCCCTTGTGGATAAAGACTAATAAATTGTTCAATTGTTTTTTCCCACGTTAATTCGTGTAAGAGTCTTTGCCGTCCCGCGCTGCCAAATCTGGTTCGTTTTTCCGGGTCTGTTAAGAGTGATACAAGTGCTGTCACGAGTGCTTCAGAGTCCTTTTCTCCAACTAAATAACCTGTTTTGTCGTGCAACACGGCTTGTGGAATACCTGAGATGTTTGTGACAACGACAGGTTTTCCACATGCCATAGCCTCCATAATGACGATAGGACATCCATCCACATTGCCTTTAGGGTCAAAAACAGCGGGAAGTGTAAAGATGTCGCACAGATGGAAATAGACGGACACGTCCGCTCGACTGATGGTTCCAGGGAACCGGATATTTTCTGAAACCCCTTGTTCTTCTGCAAGCGATTTAAGCCGTGGCAAATCACTCCCATCACCACCAATGATGACGGTGACATTTGACACCTTATCCTGTATATGAGGGATTGCCTTGATTAGATATTCAAAACCTTTCTTCAAAACGATTCTCCCTAAGGAGAATACAATGAGATGGTCTTCTGGAATTGAGAGTGACTGTCTGAGGTCTATTAGTTGTTGTGAGCTTGCTGGGGAGAACTCTGCTGGTGTTGTGCCATGGTTTACCAGACACTGTTTCTCTTCAGATGCTCCCAACGCTTCAACCATCTGTAAAAATGTCGGACTTGAACTAGTCACCTTCACTGTTTGTTTGAGTGTCCACTTTGACATCCATTTGAAAAATGGATTTAGTTTTGCGACAAAAAGGTCAGAACCGTGCACTGTGAGCACCAGAGGTACCTGACACAATTTGGATACGATTGCTCCGATGAAACCGTTAGGTAAAAGCCAGTGGGCATGAATTACATCAAAGCTGTGCTTGCGGTGTAACCGAATAAGATGGACAATACCGAATAAGAACATGAAAGGTGCAAGAAGATACACATATTTTTTCATCTTGCAATCGTTTACGAGTGTGTTTGCGTATCCCAATTGTTGCAAACGTCGTGGAAAAAAGTAACGGTACGTCTGTAGGTTTACTCTGTGGTCCCCTGGGTTGCGATCAAGCTGGGGTGTGTCTGGCATAAAAACAGTAACGTCTACATTATGTTCCTGAAGTGTCTCAGCAATTGATTCCATAAATGGTGCAGTAGTATCAGTCGGAAATAAGGGATAACCGTGTGTAAGAATACAAACTTTCATATATATTACCTTATTAGAAAAATTCTAAATCTCTTTTGACATAATAGATTAGATGATACATATATCGTCCCACACTAAAACTAAAAAGTCAAGATTCTTTTGCGATCTGTTTGTTCTTCCCGTTATTTTTGATCCGATTGGCAACGGGGATGGCAGTACAATGTTTTTTCATCAAGACTTTCTTCTCCGTTGCAGGTAGCATCCCCATGCCACTCCAGCTAACAAAATATCAACACTTATTACCCATAACCGTGAGAGTAATGCCACAAGAGTAACAGTCACAGGCGGTAAACACGTGGTTAAAAACAGACTCAAAACACCTTCCCGCACACCTAACCTCCTTGGCGTAATTAGACTCATGAAGCCAATACTCCATGCGAAAGAAGAATATTGTAATTTGCTTGACACTTTTTAGAATGTTGTTATACTACTTAAAAATATTGAATAGGTAATGAAACAAGAGTGGTATGGGGGACCTCTGTCTCATTATTTTACCGAAAACCCTCTTATCAACAAGGAAAGAAAACTGGCACTGGCCGAAGAGAGTAATATATGACGTTACCTACATTTTTAGGTATTGGTGTGCCGAGGTCTGGAACGACCTGGCTCCACGAATTGTTCAAGACACACCCACAAGTATACGTTCCTAAATATCGGAAAGAAATCAACTTTTTCAATAAAAACTACGAGCGAGGTATTGATTGGTACGAGAAGTATTTCCCATCTGATGTACGCGCCCATAATTACCGTGCTATAGGGGAAATTACACCTTTCTACTTGTTTAATGATGAATGCATTGAACGCATTCTCAAAATGCCATCCATTACAAAATTGATTGTCAACTTACGCAATCCAGTAGATAGGGCATATTCATTTTATGTGGTTATGATACAAAATGGTAAATGTGTTGGGTCATTTGAGGAATGTATGTCTAAATATCCAGTCATTCTTCAGCAAAGTTATTACAGTAAGCAATTAAAGAAATATTTCGATCATTTTGGAAGGAAGCAGATTCTGGTCCTTATTTATGAAAAAACTATTGCATCATCTATTTCAAAGACAAAAGAGATAGTGGCAAATTTCCTTGACATTGACGTTGAAGGTTTCCCACCAACAGCGGGTGCCGCAAAAGTTGCAGTAAGTCGTATTCCTAAAGCACACGCCGCGTATCTCTTTTTTGACAAAATCGCTTGGAAGCTTAAGGATATGCGTTTAGATTGCATAGTTAGTTGGTCAATAAAACTTGGGATTAAGAGACTGTTCGGTAAGAAACCCCTCCCACCTAAAATGAAGGAGGAAACACGGCAATATCTTAAGGAACTCTATAAACCGGAAATCAAGGCACTTGAATCACTCTTGGATACTAATTTAGACTGTTGGAAATAGTTGACAGGTGATGAGTTTATATCGTAGATTGGGCTAAGCGTAATCCGAATGCATAACTATCAATTTTAGATGTCATCAACAACATGATTGCAAAGTCCTTAGGCGTTCAGCCTAATCTATAAGACTAACAGAAGTTTAGACTATTTCATCTGATTATTTGTTTTTGATTCATTTATCTTAATAACACGATAAATCCAGACATAATCTACTCCATTTAACTTTACCACGTGCTCTAGTTCCCGTGGAAGCGTATTTTGTAGTTGTAATTTTGCTGCTGGAGTTCCGTGTTTTGGATGTGAATCAATAGGTTCTCCTTGAATCTGACGAATTCGGGAGTACTCAACATCATAATCTAAATCAATGTTTCTCCACTGCGTTTTCCGATTGCGTTTCCACGTCTTTCCGATAAAATAATTCCGCAAACCTTCACTAAACAGACTGACACGCACATTTAGATTCTCTGCATTAGGCTTGGAGTTGAGATAATCTCCAGCAACATCCAATCCCACGCCACCGCTGTTAGGAGCATTTTCTGAAGTCCATTTTCCAGATAGGAGTGGAAAATGGTATGTAATATAATAGGGATGTAGTCGCAACACTGGTATTGCTTGTAAAAAAATAATAGCAATGAGAAACAGATAGCGAAAACGGTTTTTTGAAAAATGTTGTGCAATGTAAATAGTTCCTATGGCTGACAATAGACTCATTGCCGGAAGGTATATTATGATGTAACGGGCAATTTTCTTGGCGACAAAACTCAATCCTATTAAATAAAACAGACTAAAGACAATCAGCACTATTGTTATCCGGTAAACTTTTTCGTTTTGATATCGCTGTCTCCACGCACCGTATAAAGAGAATATAGTGAGAGGTATTGTTAGAGGTGCGCTCCAAACTAATGCTATTATAGGGTAATACAAGGGGCCTGTATTATAGCGGATTTTGCCCAGGAACAGCTTTGGCAATTCATGTGCATTCAGAAGTGCGTCATACATACGTTCTAAAGTATAAGGAGCCGCATAATATGCAAGCCCAACACTCAGAAACAATCCGATTCCGAGAATAGAAATCTCTAATCGAGAGAATGAGACAGGCTTAGAGAGTTTTCGAAAACTCCATATAATCAAACACGAACATCCACAAAACAAAAATGGAAATGTTGATATACTTCCTAACTTGATTGTCCAAAGATACGGCCAGACGCAAAGCACTGTAAGCAGTGCGGTTGAACAGAATAACAATCCACTCATTAGCATCTTTGCACCCGAGAATCCTCGTTGTTTAACATTCCAAAACAATAGAAATGGAAGGAATAACAAGAAAACACCAGCATGACTCTTAGTTAAACACGCTAATCCAAAACAGGCTCCTGAAAAAACCAGATCACGACGCTTTTGCGTTACATCTTCCAGATAGCAGAACCACAACAGTAACGTCAAAAATAGAAATTCTGATGTTAGTACATCCGTGTGAATGCGTCTGGTTTGAGCAAGCAAAAAGGGTTCAATTGCTAAAAACACTGTACCAACAGCTGCAATGGAGGCACCGAATAAACGATACAATAATCCTCCTATCAACAAAATAAGGACTCCTGCCAAGAAGGTTATCGGTATTCTCATAATTGCAAGCATTTCAGTTGAGAAAAAATCAATTGACCTTACCCATTCCGAGACAGATCGTTTTCCGGAAACACTCCGAATCGCACTACCTCCCAACCACGTTGTTGTCACGCCAGGATGGTAGGCGGTGAACGTGTTCTCAAATTTACCTTGTTCCAATGCTATAATAAATCTACAAGAACGTGCCATCCATTTGCTCTCATCACTTGACCAATGCAGATTAAGTGATAGCATACGCGGCAAAAATGTAAGTAACAAAATAAAGATTAGTAAAATACTTATAAGAATATGTCTTTTCATCAAGACTTTCTTCTCCGTTGAAGGTAGCATCCCCATGCAATACCCGCTAAGATAACTTCTAAAGTTATTAACCATAACCGTGAGAGTAATGCCACAAGGGTTGCATGCACAGGCGGTAAACACGTGGTTAAAAACATACTTAAAATGCCTTCACGCACACCTAACCCGTTTGGCGTAATTGGACTCATGAAGCTAATACTCCATGCGAAAGGATAGAGACTCGAAATTATAGGTAGATGAACTATTCGAATTGGATAAATACTCTTTATAAATAAAAAAAAACTTACACCTATACATCCGCAAAGCAAAAAATGAATTACTATGAGTTGAAACAACCTTTTAAAAGAAAAGATCGATGGTATGACTTTTTGAAAATATGGGATTTTGGATGATAACTTATTTTTGAATAAAATGAGAGATATAGCACCGAGACTAATAATTACTAAGATAATAGCGGAAAGACGAAAGGAGTCGTTCCCAAAAATAGTCAGCATGTTCAGCAAAGATTCACGTGACTCAGGAAACAATATGAATGGCACTCCTATGAAGCATCCAAGTAAGCATTTGAATGCCAGGTGAAGCAGTGTGCTGGCAATAGCCTCATCCCTTGATATTTCTAAGGAACGACATAAAGCAGCCATGCCAACAAATTGTCCAACTTTACCCGGTAAATATTTACCGGGTTCAGATAAATGGAGAAGAGTCCAACTTGATAAAAAGGAAATAGGATCTGAAGTAGTATTACGATATATTGTTAACCACGGAAAAGTCCTTACTACACGGTGCACAATCAGAATCACATAAGATGTTAGCAGCCAAAAAGGATTGAATGGTATAGATTCAACTTTTATTTTCTGAAGGCGTTCAAAGAGATGTTTGCATAGAAAAAACAGAATTGCAAGTGCAAGCAGATACCTTCCATACCTGAGTACCTTTTTAAACTCGTTTGATGGAGACTTAATCTTTTTCTTCATCATGATGAGTGCTTGCATCCTTTTTCTCTATTCTCACATTACGTTCTAAACGCGACATACAACTAATTATCAATTCCCCCAGTAAACCGATAGAGAAAAACTGTGCCCCCAGGATTATCATCAAAAGAGAAAGCATTAGCAAGGGACGAAAACCTACACCACCTTTTGTAAACCACACAAAAGCAAGGTAGATTCCGATTAGCATACCGATAGAAGTGACTGTTGCACCAATCACGCCGAAAACATGTAATGGACGTTTCAGGTATTTCGTTATAAACAACACCGTCAGCAGATCAAAGAAGCCTTTTGGTATCCGTTTCAACCCATACTTAGAAACACCAAACCGGCGGGGATGATGTTTCACTTTGACTTCCCCAATCCGATAGCCTGCTTGATGTGCCAATATAGGGATATACCGATGCAGGTCTCCGTAAAGGTGAAGTTCTTTTGCAACTTCTTGCCGATATGCCTTGAACCCGCAATTCATGTCGTGAAGTTTCACACCGGTGATCCAAGCAGTAACGTTGTTGAAAATGAAAGAAAAAGCGCGCTTTTCAAATGGATCTTTACGGGGAAATTTCCAACCAGAAATGACATCATAATTACTGCTGTGAAGTGCTTCTAACAACTTAGGAATTTCTTCTGGGTCATCTTGTAGATCAGCATCCATGGTTATGACAATGTTGCCGGCCGCTGCAGCGAACCCCGCAGTGAGTGCTTCGGCTTTTCCCTGATTTCGTTTGAAATGGATAACATGTATCGGAAACAATTGTGCCGATGCAGCGAGTGTATCTAACACCTCCATAGTCTTATCCGTGCTGCCATCGTTGATAAAAATAACCTCGGCATTGTAGGAATGGGTTTTCAGTGTGAGTTCAATTTGCTCCACTAAAGCAGGAAGCGATTCTTCCTCATTATACGCTGGAATGACTATTGATAATTCGGGAGTGTTATGTATTTCAGTTGACATTTTGCTGATAGATATTGATAAATTGTTCTATGGTTTTTGTTCAAGTCAATTGTTGCTGGATACGCAGCCCCCTGTTCTACCGAACTGTTCTCGTTTCGCTGGATTTTCTAAAAGCAAGATAATTACATTCGCTAAAACGTCAACGTGTTCTCACTGTGCTATTTGTTTCGGAACGTGCAAAATGTGGAGTATCAGGTGTTAGTACCGTAACATCAACATCCTCTTGTTGCTGCAGTGTCTCAGCAATGGATTCAATAAATAGTGCAGTTGTGTCATCAGGAAAACGCGGATACCCGTGTGTCAATATACAAACTTTCATTTAATTCTCCTTAGGCTTCACCCTATAAATCCAGACATAGTCAATGCCGTTGAGAGTAATTACGTGTTCAAGTTTGCCGTTGAATGTGCCTGTCTGCGGTACTCTCTCCACCTGTGCATCTCGGATATAAACAATCTCGTAATCTGGAATCACCTTCACTTCTCTATTCGCTCTGAATACATGACCTCGAAAATACCTCTGCACAATTTCGGTGGCAAGCGGTGAAACTTGGACTACCAACTTCTCAGCATCTGATTTGTTATTAAGATATTTTGCGGCGATATCTAATCCTGATGCATCACCTATAGTAATAATCTTTGTGATGTCTGTCCCCCGCCAGCAGAGGTTATAATAGGTCCCATAA
The DNA here is from genome assembly GCA_965205065.1 of Candidatus Poribacteria bacterium. Taxonomy (GTDB): domain Bacteria; phylum Poribacteria; class WGA-4E; order WGA-4E; family WGA-3G; genus MSPOR6. The sequence goes on from CBDBFT010000001.1 coordinate 4,449,360, forward strand.
TAAGGATGAAGTGTTAAGACAGGCATAATTTGAATAACAAAAAAACCAATGCATACGATGACTGTAAGTGTCACTTTATATCTTTCGGTTTCTGCTGTTCCAAAACGTGAACGCAGCGCGGTAAAAATCCATTTTAGTCCCTCAACAAAACCGATAGCTGACAGTATCTCAATTATAGGAAAAGTGGGTAACAAATAACGACTGAATTTTTTGCTCGTAATAGAAAGACACACTGTAAAAAGAAAGACAACAGCAAAAAATGCAAGTGCCATCAATAAATGATGGGCATTACTCTCCGAATTTTTCCGCTTTTTCCAAAGTTGACTGACTCCGACAAGCGTTAAGGGTAACATTAATGGTGTGCTGTTGATTGTAAACACGAACAAGTAAAAAAGCCAACCAGGATCATTGACGATTTTACCTAAAAAGAAGTGTTCAACTTCATGCGGCGTTGTGATTGCCCAATTGACTCTTTCAAAGACTCGCCACACGGTTTGTGTCATACTGAAACAGAGTAATCCCAGTCCAATGCCAGCTGCTATTATATTCACAATAGGAGGACGCTCATTGAAAGTCCCTCTTAACAATGTAATAGTAACTCCTAAAAGGCCCAACGCCATCAGTACCAAGAGAGGTGTCCAGAAAATGGGCCATAAAACAAAACTCGTTAGGACAGCACAACTCAAGAAACAGAGCACCTCTGCGAAATGTATTAGAAATTGCCCAATGCGTTTCTCGCGATTCCAAAACAAAAAGAGACAGAGCGGCACCCACAGCAATAGAATCAGAGCGTAGCTTTTGGAAAGTACTGCCAAACCGAAAGCGATTCCTGAAAATACAAGCAGACTTTGGTGCTGACGTTGCTGGCAAAAGCTGAGAAACAGCAATACTGTAAGCAAAATAAAAACAGTTGCCAAAGCATCTGTGTGGATGCGACGTGTCTGTGCCAAAAAAAGCGGTGAGTAAGCAAGGCATACGAAACTGGTAAAAGCCACCCAACGCCCGAAAAGTCGATAGACTAAAAGACATGCAATACCAATACCTATCCAGACAACGATTCCAATTAACCATCGCGCTTGGACAAGATTTATAAGATTCACATCCGGTTCGGTAAAAAAGACTCGAACCCCTGAAATCCACATTGTCATCACACCCGGATGGTAAGCGTTGAGGGTTTCTGAAAACCGACTTTGACTAACAGCAGACATGAAATTAGCACTTCGACGGAGCCATCGTGCTTCATCGCTAGACCAATGTGTGTCTAAAGAGAGTAGACGCGGCACGCACAAAATACTAAAAAAGCATAAGACTAAGAAAAACCTTGTGACTTTTCGAATACTGCGTTTGGCAATCTGTTGAAACTGCTGCATATTAATACATGTTCATACTTCTTATGAAGAAATCTATTCTCTATAAATTATTTTGGCAAGATAAGGTATCCTATCCCTTATCTGTCTCGTTTATCTCAACTGTGATACCTAAATCTCAAAATTCTTCTACATCCACACCTTGATCAAAGGTATTATAACGCCCCTTTGTTTTCATCCACTTGAAAAACACAAGTGTACGGCGGGTTGATCACGATGGAAACAAGTGATTCATTGCTTCCAATCCAACAATTTCCTCATCTATTGTCAAAGGAACATTTTTTGAAGCATTTCGCTTATACTCCATGAAGGTATAAATCACTGGAATATCTACAAATCTCTCAAGGAGCTGGTTATACTCCGCATTATGAAGTTCATCTGGATCCATCGCTTCTGGATCGCCTATCCACGTACTGTTTTCTTTCGCTTGTCGCCCAGCTATGAAATCTCTGAACGGTTTCTTTTGTGGTGTAAGTTTACCTGGATTCTCATCATTTAGCCAGTCATAATTATCTGTAACAGTATCTCCTTTCTGCACAATGTCTGCTACTTCTTGTCTTGGTGAGTCTGATGTGTTTGTTTCTTCTGTTGAACTTCGTTTTTTTAACACATCTCGTCCTTCTTGATCCGTTGACACAGTGTTAGGTAACACTTTTTCTATAGAGTCTTTCGGCTGTATAGGTTCATTAGTTATGCCGCGTGAGTAAATCTCTGTGTATAGGTAAAAATCTCCCAGAATTACAATAATGAGATTAAAGAAAAACCGTTTTTTCATTTTTTAGTTCTCCTTTAGATTACAAGTTAAACAACACCTGTCTGACAGAAGCAAGTGCCAAATAGGTGTTGTCCTGTTCAGTTTTGACAGAGCAAACCATTAATACGTACTACATTCATCATAACTATGAAGAACAGTTTTTACTCGAAAATCACGATACAGGGACAGCCAATTTTTATCTACAGCATGAAGTTGACGACAAGGTTTATGCCAATAAAGGGTCACTCTGTTCCTAATATGCTCCCTAAGTGAGTACCATATATGGGATCTGATAAAAGTTCGTGAACCACAGTCAGTTCTGTTGGGATATCCCAAAAGCCGACATCTTTCAAAAACGAGTGTTTTATGATCAATATTCGAATGTGTTTCCACTTGTTGTTTCAAAAACAGAATTGTCAATGTGCAAGCAAAAAGAGTGTACAAAGACTTGTAAAAACTACATATCGTTGCATTGCATTGCATTCTCTAATTTGCACATAAAATTTCCTATTTCATTTCGCAATTAACTCAAGATAATATAACAACTATCTATAATATAGTAGATTTTAGAATTATTAATACATTTTTATAATTTCTGTCAGTGTTTTATCTGCGTTATATTTTCGGAGGCGTTTTATATTAGCAAAATCATGTTTGATTGGATTGTAATCTGGTGAATAAGGAGGTAAATATAATAGTTTTGCTCCTGTTGTCTCTATGAGTTTTTGTGTTCGCTCAGTTTTGTGAAAGCAAGCATTGTCCATGTATGACAAAATGATGCGTTCTGAGATGTGGACAAAGTTCTTGTTCAAGCCAAAAGTTGAAACGTTGAGCATTGCAGCTACCCTCAAATAAGGTGTGGGCAATAATCACGCCATCAACTCGCGCTGTTATCATACTTGTTGTCCGGTGTTTTTAAATGCAAACCAAATCATAAACAGGTTCACCTTTTAGCGCATACGCATAAAGTCTAAACGCTTCCGCTGAAAAGCCGCATTCGTCCAAATAAACTAATGATTTGCCGTTCTGTTCATCAGTTTTGAGTTTCTTTTGATAAGTTTCGCGTTTTTGACAGCATCGCTACTTATAGCCGAGACTGTTTTTCGCGTGATACTGAGTTTTTTCAATCTATACCAGATGCAAAATGGGGATACATTAAAGGGGCCTGCACGTTCGCTAAGTGTCTGGTCTGGGAAATCACTGACATGTTTTTGTAGCGCATCAACGTCAAGGGAGCGCGGACCACGGATCCCCGGTTTTTCATAAGTGAAAGGATCTGAGGCATTAAGCCACTCATAAATGATAGTACGTGAAACAGAACATCGCCTGGAGACTTCGGCTTTACTCCCATCTGCATTAACAAAATCTACAACGCGATTACGAAAATCTATTGAATATCTCATAAGTTATATACTATAACAAATTGAAAAAAGTGTCAACTTAATTCTATAATTTACTATATGTTTACGACAGAGTTCCGCTTGTGAAGTCTGACCACACAGTGCCTCAATTACAACTTCAGCTTTAAACTCTGGGGTGAATGTTCTTCGTTTTGCCATCGGATTTCTCCTTTCAATTAGATTGTAATTATATCACAATCTTGTCTAAGATAGTGGTCTAAATTTCCGATGGCAGTACACCTCACAAGATAGAGGGGTGTATCTTGTGCTATATCGTTTTTTCTGTTATTGTAAGGAAGGTCAAGTCAATTGAGAGTAATAGGGTAGGACAAGTCAAAAAGCATGAAAGTAAATAGAGAGTAGTAAATCACAGGCAGTAATCCATTATGAAAATCTGCCTGTGATTTTGTTTAACAGAAGTGTTGATTACCAAGACTCTGGTATTAGTGTTGTGGCAGCAGAAAAAGTATCAGAGGGGCTGCTGTGGTAGTCTCCTCCACCTAATATTTCAGACGGTGCGCCTTTGATCAATGTAAATGAATAGCAATCATTAATATATTCTTTTGGTTTTCTTGATACATCTATAGGAAGTATTACATTATAACTAGATACTCTCGAATCACTGAAAACACCCAATTTAATGTAATCGTCGGGGATCTCTCTCGGGGAGTTGTCCTCATCAACAATTCCCTCTCCGGGTCGCCTTATGTGAGTATTAATCCAATATGTTGATTCATAAGTACCATCTCCACAGTAGACGTATCCATACGCATACCAGCGCATCTTTCCTGTGAACCACGTATAGCTTGTACCTTCTGCCCACATAGGTGTATGCCCATCAGAATCACTCATATAAAACATTGGGCTTATACCCCCGATAAGCTGTTCGCCTTGTAAAGGTTTTTTATTATGTGATAAAACAAAACTTATACCTATTAACAGTAGACAAGGAATCGTGAAATAAACAAAACATCTTCTCATTATTGTTTCTCCTTACTTAAACCCAAAAATCTATAGGGATCGATAGCATTCTTGGTATCAATTATTTTAATATGTGCTGGAATCTCATCTATTTTCATGAGTATTGGTTCAATATCATCTAATTCCGATTGTGTCATTTTCTGATTAGAATTAAATAGTGTCTGCAGCTTCTTTTGACGTATAGCATTTATGGTTGCGTGATCATCAGGATGCCCTGAAGAGTACGTGATATAACCTTCAGAATCAGTTGTAACATAGAGTGTCCCCTTAATCGTCGGAACAAGTAACTGATCAGGTGGAATGTATCCAATGCCTTCAACAGCATAACCTTGTTCTAACAACTTTATCCAGACGCGTAATGCTAATTCTTTTTTAGCAGAAGTGACCGTATGCCAAGCTTCCTTCCATCCTGGTGGGAGCTTTGGATAGGGACCAAAACCAAAAGGAGACACAGGTGCGTCTTCAATCGTTACTGCGGTGTTTAAAAGACTTTCATCACCATTGGACGATTGTGTAGGTTTATCTTGTATTACCATTTCCCCAGATTCTGACATAGGTTTTTTCACAGATGGTGTGATGTTTTCATTAGAAGTTGCGTTTGTCTGTTCCGTATCAACTGGAGTCTTCATTGAAGGTTTTTTTTGGTTGACAGATACATCAGTCATGGTGTGCCTTTTCTTGAAGGATTCCAAATCATGCAGTTGCCAGAGAACAAATACAGCAGCGAACAGTGTCAGAAAGATTACCGAACCGGTGAACCACTTATAGGTAAGAATGTCACGTAGCATAAAATATAACCTCCAATTATTATGAGAGTTCCGTGGAGTTAGTTCTATCCAAGCAACCCACAGGAATCTGACTATGATTTATGATAGCAGAATCCTTCAACAGAACTTACGCAAACCGTTCAAAATACGAGGGTTTTACATAACTTATGATTTTAAACAAGATATACCGAAACCCTCTGAACTGCACAACTCGCTACAAACCTTCCAGTTTTTAAATGTATTAACTAAATAATTATGGACTGATTCTATAATCGAACCTATAGCGAGTAACATCTAAAAATAGTTCAGGACAGATGATCATGTTAACTTAGTCTCTTTTCCTTTCAACGTTTCAGTCCGCTATGACTAAACAAACCTTAATCACAAGATAACACATAAACATCATAGTTAAGCCAATATTGAATAGTAATATTGAATAGTTAAGTCAATATTGAATATATAAATGCAAGAGTATTGATGTCCTGCAATTATAGTTAATGTATTATAAGACATAATACGTATGTATGTCAAATAAATTAGAATGAACTCATAACGAGTAACATCTAAGCAATTGTACTGCGTATGTGACAAATTAGATTGCAGTAGGATAATTAGTAGACTTTATATAAGTTTAATCAAAATGTTTGTCATAACACCAAGGTCTAAAGTTTAGACGAAAGTTATGTAATCCACAACAGATTTTCATGACTAAATCACTAAAACCTTGTTTCCAATTGCGCAACTTGTCTTTGACAATGCGGTATCTTTTGACACTACTAATCACATGTTCAACACGGATACGAATAGACGATATTTCTCGGTTTCTTGCTTTTTCAGCTGCTGTCAGTTCACCGCCTTTCGGTTTCTTTTTCGGTTGGACAACAGTAATATCAGCAGGATTAAAACCTAAAAAACCGGAATCTTGGTATAAATAACTACCACTTGGTAAAAAACATATTGTTTCATCGGCAATGCGTTTATCATGCATGCTGCCTTGGCAAGTAGGAGACAAGACCAATATCTTGCAAGTAGCATCTATAAGCAGGTTATTCTTTACCGTATGTTGTTTCTTTTTACCACTATAAAAGTCCTTCTGTGCTTGTTGGTCTTTCGGGCGCTGTATCGGCCGCTCTGTGCAATCTTGAAAAAAAATGTTCGGGTGCTGTTGTCTCTCTTTCAGCATCTGTCTCTTTTTCAAAAGTCTCAGGTGTTGCCTCGCGAGATGGCAACTCACCGAGTTCATCTAATGCCTGAAGTAATATCGGTGAAAGGAGGTGTATCCACTTATTCGCTTCAGGTTGAGACATATCAAAGAACATACCATGAGCATCCTGGGTCCATGCTTGTCGTAGATAGATCAAAATAAAAAGAAGTTTATCTTCCATATTTGGCAAACGACTATTTCTGTAGGATGACCAACTCCGTTTTTTTCGCTCTTGACCATCAAGTGATTTAGTAGAGACAAACGCTAAAAACTGTGTAGTAAAATACGGCAGAAGTTCTAAGAATTCTTCAATAGTAAAACCCGTTAGTTTTTGAAACTTATTCGGATTATCTTTTAATTCATCATATTTGTTCATAAGTTAATCTCCAAAAAGCATTATTCCTTTATTATACCAGAAATTAACTTGATTTTTAAAAATTAAATTTATATAATGTCTAATATTAATAACTAATTTAAGCGTAAAAGTCTATAAGTAACTATAGATTATACTATATATTTCAGTAAAAAGCAAATTAAATTCAAAAACATGTATTTAAATATAAAGGTTTATTAGGATGTTTCTATTTCTATTTTAGTACAAATGATATGCGCCTTAATCTGATGGAGCAAGAAGAACCGCAACCTATTTCTATAGACATAGCACGCCTCATGAAGATTAAGTTATAAAACGGGTAATATTAGCGTCCCAAGCCCGGTAGGCGGGGAATGTCTAAATGAAGTTAAAATAATACTTTAGGTAATTTGGCGAGGTTAGGAAGAAATCAACGGTATGAATGCCATTTAGGCATTCCCCGCCTCGCCAGCAGGGGAAGGAACCTGCATTATGTGAACAGACAATTACCGAATTAATTATTTGATCTCCATAATGGCATTCATCCAAACACCCACCGAATACGCGTTTGGTATTCGGCGGGTGTAAAGTTAAGAACTGAAACACGTCATTTCAGTGCTAAAAACTGACTTACCCCCAGTTTTTGGAAGTATGTTTTATCCTGAATTAAATAACGGAATAAGTCGTTTTGGACTTGAGATTTTTGCATTTTACCCGGTCTCCATACTCTCTGTGAGAAACTTGGCAAAGATGTTCGTCCCTCTGTAGTTGTATTTATAGCATGCTTCTGCAAGGTATAGGGGTGTATATCTTGTGGAATAGTGGTGATGCTGTCCATACCAAGCCCGTTTGACATAGGACCAGAAACCTTCCATCGTATTGGTATGTATCCCATCAGCTTTCCACTGTTCACTCCGATTAATTGTTTCATGTTCCATCTCTTTACCGATGCTGTTGTATCCTTTAAACTGGTCGGTATAGAGTTTAGCATCTTTGATATTGACAACCCTCTTAATGAAGTCAGCGATTGTCTCACCAGAAATATCCGAAACCAGTTCTGCTACGACTTTCCCACCGCGCGCCACAGCACCAATAACAGCATCCTTTGCAGTACCACGCCCACGCTTACGGGGTTCACCTTCTTCTTTGTCATAGTCTTTTCTACTGCTTCCACGGATATAGGTTTCATCTGCTTCCACAAGACCTTGTAAAAGCACGCTATCCTTACCCATTTCAGCTCGTATACGATGCATCATACGCCATGCTGCTTTCTGTTTCAATCCTAAATCGCGTGCAAGTTGGCAACTTGACAGGATCTTTTTTGCGTTTGCCATCAACGCGATCGCCATAAACCATTTCTGAAGTGGGATCTTTGTTCCAGTAAACATCGTCCCAGATGTAACCTTGAAGGTGCTTTGACAATCGTGGCAATTCCAGCGTCCGATACGCCCTATAGCCGTTTCATTGCGCTTGCTGACATGTGTAAACTCACAATGTGGACATTCAGGTATTCCTTGCCACCGCAGACGTTCTAAATAGGCAATACACGCCTCTTGATCAGGGAACATCTCAATAATCATAATCAAATCCATCAGCATACTCCTTAATGGAGTTGCTTTTTCTGATGGATGCTGGTACAATATCAAATAAGGTGGAACATCAAAAAAAGCAACTCGCTTTTTTATGTTCAGTTAGGGGGTGTTAGCCCCCTAACTTCTTATTTATATTCTACCATATAAACCCAGTATACACAAGGGTTTGGGACGCTTTAATTGCTTTTTTCAAGTCCAATACGACTAATTCCGATTTCTTTTATTACATTGGATGTTTCCATTCCAAACTCAAACTGGTGCAATTAGAAAATAGAGCAGAAACTCATGATTGTCTTGGGAATAAGGAAAGACAAGGTGGTATTGATGATAATTATATTAAATTCGCTACTATAGTGGTTGTTCACTATTTTACTTCATCTGATATAATTATTGAATGAATCGTATCTTGAAGCTGCGTTAGAGGTACCTGTCTCTTGAATTCGTGGTTTGTTATCTCCATATCTTCTAACCACCGCTTCCAAAGTGCTTTCATGATATCAAAATCTCGAGGGTGGTCAGTGCCTGTCTTATCATCTTTACGGATATTAATTTCCATTATGACGAATTTGACATTGTAACGGCTAAATTTCTTTTTTGTTGATAGCAAGTGAGTAATTTTATTTTCCCAGTCGGGCTCATTGCGCCATTTACCGATCTCCATAAAACGCCCTGGGGGTAAAAATTTTTCAACAGTATTGTAATCAAACTTTAGGTAACCATCCGAAAGGCAGATGATGTAGTTGTGAAAACCATCCCGTAAGTAATCCTCCGCGTCCTTGCGAAACCAGTTCCAAATGTCGGCACCGGTGTAAGGGTTGTCTTCCTGAGCAAATTTGTATAGATCATCAATTGCCTTAAGTAATGTCTTTTTCTTTTCTTCAAATTCATACACAAACATACCTATGACCTCTTCTGAACCTTCAATGAGCTTTTCTGAATCTCTAACCTGCAATTTCTCCAGAATTTCTGATGGAACTTCATAGGGTTCAGGTTGCTCAGAAGTAGATGTCTCAAAAATCGGAACAGGTTGTTCTGGGACGGCGAAAGTTAAGCGGTGTGGACACAGAGTCGTCCCCAAATGTTGCTCTAAATGTTTGTAAACCAACTCTTCGTGAAAGATGTTGATGATCTGTGCTACAATCTTTTCGTCTCGCTGAATTTGTCCCTTTTTTTTCAGTCGATCGGATATATCAAGAATCACAATGATATTTACAGGGGGGGCAGTGGTCGATTTTGGTTCTCCACACTCAACACACCCAGCGAGCAACATAAAAAATATAATGTATAAGTTTCTGAAAAAAAATGATGTTTTCATGGAAATACCTCTCTGATTGGATTACCTTTCCTTATAAGTCTAAGTTGTCTGATAATTCAGTTCCATCTTGGTCTTCAATTGGGTCTAATTTCATTCGTTTTTTATTTTTTTAAGCAAACTCACTTTGCCCCAATTCTGAAGATTACAATATAAACCTACGCTGAACAATAATGAAGATACGAGCCCCAAGCAAATTATGGCCAGAACATTGAGGAGGTCCGATTGCTTAAGTGTTAGTGCTTCGCTTTGAACTCTGCTTAAAAAGGCTGTTTTAAAAGCAGATGCCTGTTTCAAGTTTTCCAGAATCTTCAGCGCGAGTATAATTTCAAAAAAGCTCAAGACAACTATGGTGCCCAATAAAAACCGCCAGGATCTTTTCACTATCTTTATGGCTTTACCAATTATGGATTTACCCAAAAAGAAATGTGCCACATATGTGAAAACAAAGAATATTGAAGGAAATAGGATAACTGGGAGATTAGGGAATCGTTCGGGATTCTCTAACCTAAGTGCACGTGGGACAGCTGTAAAGTCAAAAAACTGATTAAGTTCTTGTCCTTTTCTTGGTGCGAAGGCTTTTTCCAGCACGCCAGCATAAAAAAAATAGAGAAACCCCAACAATAAGATGAGTATGATTGTGCCATACCAAGAAAGAAACCGTTGAGGAATTAAGCCTGGAGATTCTGTCGGATCTTCTAACTCTCCTATATTTTCATCAGTGCTTGCCTTCTTCTGTGAACGAAAACCTTCAACATTGAGTATCCATTTTAACCAACGCGGATATCTAAATTCTTTTAGGGCGTTGAATCTCCAAAAACCTATCACTGTAATCAAAATCCCCAGAACAATTCCAAAAATTCCAATAATAATGTATTCCATTGTATCTCCAGAATTTAGGATGAGTAAAGTGCCATTGTTAATTTAGGCCAAAAATCCGTAAAGTTAAGACAAGTTTTTTGATCATATTCGACAAGTGTCTAATACCCTAACACCATAGGCGTCAATTTAGTGGTTTCCCAAGACCGGTAGATTTCATTTCAATCATATGAAAGTTTTGTTTATGAGATAACTTTGAAGTGCCATCGATTTTTCAGACCATAATTTCGTAAAGTTAAGACAAGTTTTTCCTCAAATTCAATAGTTGTTAAATAACCCAATGTCGAGTGAGGTCGTTTCCGGTTATATACTTGTTCAATAAAATGTCCAATGCAAACATTAGCATCTGTGATATCATCATAGTCATTCAGGTAGATTTCTTCATCTTTGAGAGTTCTGATAAACCGTTCCGCATATCCGTTCTCCCAAGGACGCCCTCTATGAGCTATCGAAATCTCAATCCCATGGTCGTTGAGAGTAGAAATATAGGCGTTTGAAAGATACTGAACTCCCTGATCACTATGATGGAACTCTGGAATGTTTTCTCGTAATGCTTGCTGTAAGGGTCTCAATGTTAGAGGTTGTGTTAAGTGTCGGCTCAGTTGCCAACCTCTTATCATCCGAGTAAATACATCCAGGAGAAATGAAACATAGATAAAGTCCCCTTTGAGCCGAACATAGGTGACATCCGCAACCCAGACCTGATTGCGCCGACAAATGTCAAGGTTATCAAGTCGGTTGACCCATTGATACTTACTATCAACGGATTTCGTGGTTTGACAGGAGCGTTTGACAGAGACCAACAGATGAGCTGATTTCATCAATCGTGCAACGCGTCGGTATCCAACGGTGTATCCCATACGCAAGAGTTCCTCTGTGATACGCCTATAACCGTATCTTGGATAACGGACAGATAACATTTCTATCTCCTGTTGGAGCAGTGCTTCACAAGGATCCTTTTTAGGTTCATAATAAGGTTCATAATAGAGACTACTTCTGTTGAAACCTGTTGTATCGCAAATCTGTCGAATTGAGTAATCTGTTCGCAAAGTTTCTACAATCCTTCGTTTTTCAGTAAGGGTCAACTCAGCAAGGTTGAGACTCTTTTTTGGATATCCAATTCCAAGGGTAATTTACCAACAAGTTGTTCAAGTTGAGTGATCCGCTGTTGAGACGCTTGGTTCTGTTTATCATTAGGTTCAAAGAGGATTGCCGCATTTTCAAGTAATTGACGTTTACACTTTGAGAGTTGAACATCGCTGATGTTGTTTACGACAGAGTTCCGCTTGTGAAGTTTGACCACACAGTGCCTCAATTACAACTTCAGCTTTAAACTCTGGGGTGAATGTTCTTCGTTTTGCAATCGGATTTCTCCTTTCAATTAGATTGTAATTATATCACAATCTTGTCTAAGGTAGTGGTCTAAATTTCCGATGGCAGTACACAATTACTATCCAAAAAACTTGCAACATCGTAATTATTTAACTATCTTCATAATTTCTGTTTGAATTGCTTTCTTGCAATTCATCTGTAACAAGCGATCTAAGTATACGCTTTGTTATCATTTTTAATATACCCGTTATTTCTTCTTGTATTGTCGGAAACAAAACTTTGCGATCCGATGTTATAGGTATATGTATATTAATTTCTGAACAAGCTTCCTGAATTCGCTGGGCACTTGTTTTAGATAATACATCGGAATATTTTAACAAAGAAAACATTTTTCGAATCCCTTTGTTGCAACGTGATAAAACAATATCAGGATTATCACATTTAAACATAGGATCTTTTAATAACTTTCTGATATCTTTATCTGTTGCTTCTGTGTAGTGCTCATCCAAAGAAAGAAACATACTTACATTGTGTAAACTATAAAAGAGCAGTTTCTCATCTTTATAATCGTATATAGCAGTTAATTTATTTGCAAATCGAAAGTAGTAATCACCTTCCAATTGTTTGTAAGTCTCTCTATCTTGTCTTTTTCCTTCAATTATACTATTTGGATATATAATGTTGGAAGGAAAAAAATTTTGAAACAATAACAAATCATCATTTGATTCATTTCTGCAAACACCTATCATGCCTTTAATTTTAAACGAATTAATATCAAATGTCGCCTCAACATTCACTAAATTTGAAACTTTAACATCTTCCAACCATTCTGGAAGTATGAACGGTTTTATATAAAAACACTCATTAAAATTAGGTTTATACCCAGCATCAAATTCTATTTCTGCTCTATTCAGAAAACTGTACTGCCATCGGAAATTCGGGCCACTCTCTAAGACAAGATTGTGGTATAATAAAAGTACTATTGAAAGGAGTATCCGATGGCGAAACGAAAACGAAGAAACTTCACCCCTGAGTTTAAAGCTGAAGTCGTTCTTGAGGCACTTATGGGTGAAAGTACACAAGCAGAATTGTGTCGGAAACACAACCTCAGCGATGAACAACTCTCAAAGTGGAAGCGACAACTTCTTGAAAATGCGTCGACCCTCTTTGAATCCTCTGATAAGCAGTCTGATGCCGATGCGGAGCGGATCGCACACCTTGAGCAACTCGTTGGACGGTTGACCGTGGCACTTGACATTCAAAAAAAAGCCTCAACTTGGTTGAGCTAACCCCAATGGAGCAACGGGAAATGGTTCAGGCACTACAGACAGACTATTCGGTTCGGCAGATATGTGAGACACTCGGTTTTAACCGAAGCAATCTCTATTATCAACAGAAAAGCGATCCTTCTGAAACGGGTCTCCGAGAGGAAATAGAGGCGTTGTCTCTTCGGTATCCGACATACGGTTATCGGCGTATCACAGCATTATTGGTATCTAAGGGATACACCGTTGGACATAGGCGTGTCGCTCGCTTGATGAAAGCTGCGAACCTCTCAGTCGCAGTCAAGCGTGCCTGTCAAACCACGAACTCCATTGAAGGTCTGTGTCCCTGGGTGAATCGCCTTGAAAACCTTCAGGTCTCCCGATGTGATCAGGTCTGGGTTGGCGATATTACCTATGTCCGTCTCAAGGGACACTTCATCTATGTTTGTCTGCTAATGGATGTTTTCACACGTGTGATCAGAGCTTGGCATATCAGTCAGCACTTGACGCAATCTTTGGCTTTAAAGCCGTTAGAAGAAGCCTTACGTCAAAGTGTTCCAGAGATCCATCATTCTGATCAAGGCGTTCAGTATCTTTCAAATGCTTACGTCTCCATGTTGAAGCATCATAGGATTGAGATTTCGGTTGCCCGTAGAGGACATCCTTGGGAGAACGGATATGCTGAAAGGCTTATACGCACACTCAAGGAAGAAGAAGTTTACCTAAATGACTATGAGGACATCCACGAAGCTAGAGTCCGTATTGGGCATTTTATCACTCAGGTGTATCACCAGAAACGCCCGCATTCGGCGTTAGGGTATTTGACACCTGTGGAATTTCAAAGAAAAAACTTGTCTTAACTTTACGAAATTATGGTCTGAAAAATCGATGGCACTTCACTCCTTATAATTAGATTGATATTATATCACAATCTTGGTTTAGGCAGTGGTCTAAAAAGCCGATGGCAGTACACCCCCTAATTAAACACAAAAAAGCGAGTTGCTTTTTCTAATATTCCATCTTATTTGATATTGTACCAGAATCCATCAGAAAAAGCAACTCCATTATTAAGGAGGGCTGTGTAAATATTTTGTCAATCTATTTGTCTGAATCGCGGATTACGCGGAGACCACGGAGGACCGGAAGGGTTTTCTGGATCATTATATGACTTAGATCGCCTACAAAGAAAAAGAAGCACAATCTGGAAGAATGTCTTATAACTGGCACAATTTAAGAGAAAGTCTTTTATTAGCGAATGTATTGAATGTTGAGGTTAGGAAACCTCGTCAGCGGTGACAAAAACTTTACACACCTATAAGGAGTAGGGAGTATGTAAAGTTTTTGTCACTATAGGCGTCAATTTAGTGAAAAACGTTAGTGCGTTTGATCCACCTTTCGCCCCTCTGGATCTTGCTATTGGTTGGATCAATGCGGACTATACACCTTTCACCTCTCTGAGGCTTTGGAAAATCACATATCAGCCCCCGTTGAATGCCATACGCGCATTCATAGCGTTGATTTCGGTGCGGAAGGTGGTTGTAGAAGAAGCACAATCAAGGATGAATGTGCTACAGCAATATGAATATGGATGTGGTACGGAAAAGGTTGATGAAGGATGATTGTTGTAAGAAAAGGGCACAATCTAACAGAATGTGCTACAAAGAAAGGGGCACAATCTAACAGAATGTGCTACAGTCATGATCTTGGCAATCGCTAAATTGACGCATAAGGGGCAATTGGATATTGCCCCTACCCGCCTGGGAGTATTACCGTTTTCGTATTTCCTTAAATTGACGCTTATGGGTTTCGCTTCGCTCTACCTGACCTACAAGTTTAACTTGGACTGTCCACTACGAAAGTTATGACTAAGTGTCTTCAAAAAACTTGATAACCTTTAGCGTGAAGCATTATTCCGCACTCTTTGCACACCTAAATCCATAAGTTGCAAGCCTATGAAAAGGTTTATCATAGTATAAGTAATCCGATTCAAAGTGCCTCCGTAGAGACATCCAGGCACCCCCGCGTAAGATTTTCTGCGGTCCCGGTTTTGTGCCAGTCGGTTCAGCCTCCAATCGAAAATCCTTTCCCTCATAAGCATCCGCACACCACTGCCACACATTCCCAACAAGGTCATAAACACCCATAGGACTCACATTCTTTTCTTGACTCCCCACGGCATACGGAGCTAAACGTGCGCGATAGTCAACTGCTTCAAAATCAAAATCGTTTCCCCATGGGTAACGTTGTTTTGTCCCACCTTGGCAGGCGAGTGTCCACTCCGCAGCAGTGGGTAACCTTGCCCCACGCCAATTTGCATAAGCCTTTGCTTCATACCAACTCACTCCAGTCACAGGCAACTTCTGACGATTTAGGTATTCCTCATGATATGTAGATGGCACCCAGAACTCATACTTTTCAAGGAATTTGCGTCCTTCTTCTGACCAATACATATTCTTCTTGTACCCGCCATCTTCAATAAACTGATTATACTGTTGGTATGTAACTAAATGATTGTCAATATAGAACGAGGAAATAGTCACTGTTTCCTCAGTGCCGAAGGTATCTACGGTGCCACCTTCTATCTTTATCATTTCAGGTTGCGTCATCTGTTGCTCCTTGTTCAGTTTACTTTGCTTTGGATCCGGGAATTCACAAGCCATTGTAGAATGATGATAAATGTCAGATATACAATAAATTGAGTTACTGAATAACCTTATACCTTCCTTCATCCGTAGCGAGGTCTTTCTCGTTCCAGTCAAAAAAGTTAGTGGGAAACTCAAGATTAAAGTCCCGTTCCATAATTAGGATTACTACACGGCTCTGCATAAAACCATCCGGGGAAAGCATTTGTTGTTCAATTACTTTAGGTACTCTGATATTTAAAGTCTCAACTTGATCAAAGTTCCGATAATATCTTACAGCACCTAAATAGTGTGTTTGCCCCTCTGGAATGGATGGATCCTTTGTCTCAAAATAATCTTCTCGGAACACCTCTGGTAAACCGTCTTTCAGTCTCACATGAAATCTAAGACTGATTATACCTTTGTGATATTGATTGATAAGATACACAGGCATACCCATATTGTCTTTTGTAAGTTCTACTTTGGATTTCGTAGGATTAATAGGTCTAACAGGTCCTGGTATATTTCTCGTTATGGAAATCTCAAACATATAGGCATCTTTAGGTCTCTCTAATTCACGCCCCCTCAAAGATCCGATAAGTTTACTGTTTTTAAGATGTGTCGGAAAAATTCCCTCCAGATATTTAGAACTATTTGAGAAATGCCAATAGTGACCACCGATACCATAGAAACGTGCAGAACCGAGAGATGGAAACTTATCAAATCGGGAGATAACTTCTAAACGATATGTATATTTTCCCTGAAATACGAGGTTACCTTCTACAAATGTAAACCAATCATTTGAGTCTTCTAAGGCACCATACTTTTTTTCCAACTCAATATGCTCCAAAATCAGTTTTCGAAGTCTTTCAGGATCAGCACTTTTTGGGGGGTTCTCTTGGAGTTGCATTTCCAAATCTTCAAGAACTTCACGATGTGCTACACCCACTTCTTCTTCTGGCATAAAACTCTGTAAGTAATAGAGAAACTTCATCTCTCCATTTTGGATCAGAGCTTTGGAATTATTTAGAAGTTCTATTAATGTTTTCGATTCCATTGCAGTTCCCCTATATGGACACAAAACAATAAAAATAATACAAAACGGAATTAGTCTCTTTGGACTTTAAAAAAGTTATTAAAGCGTCCTAAACCCTTATATATATACGGGGTTTATATGGTATAAAATAGATAAGAAATTAGGGGGCTATCATCCCCTAATTGAACTCAGATTAGGACACAATATTACACTGTGGTAATGAGTCTATAAAGAGTTTGCCGTACCTGCGTGTCCTGATTCTTGAATCTAAGATGACAACGATGCCTTGGTCGGTTTGTGTGCGAATAAGTCGTCCAAATCCCTGCTTAAATCGGAGAATCGCTTCTGGTAAACTGAACTCCATAAACTCGTTCCCACCTTTTTCCTTAATCTGTTTGACGCGTGCTTCTAATACAGGATGGGTTGGGACTTCAAACGGTAATCTTGTAATAACGACGCTGCTCAATGCTTCTCCACGAACATCAACACCCTCCCAAAAACTTGACGTTCCAAACAGGACAGAATCTGTATCTTCTCGGAATGCTTCAAGCATGTCTGAACGGGATAGTTCGCCTCCCTGTTTGAATGCCTCAATACCGATTTCAGCAAGATAAGGGGCAACCTCCTCGTAGACTTCATCCAACATCCTGTAGCTTGTGAATAGTACAAATGCCTTGCCGTGTGTCATTTTCAGATAGTGTTTTATCTCCTTAATTGCAGCGGGGACAAATTCACTACTGTTCGGTTCGGGCATTGACTGAGGGATGTGGAGTTCAACCTGTTCTTTGAAATTAAAGGGGGATTGCACAAGGTGTTCTTGACAATCAACTATTCCGATTCGACTCTTGAAATAATCAAACGTTCGATTGGTGGATAGTGTAGCACTTGTCATGACAACACTCTCTTTCGCTTCAAATAGGGTTTCTCGCAACATCTGACTCACATTTACGGGAGTAGCATTGAGCATTATCCGTGGTGTGCGTCCCCATCTTGAAGTTTCTATCCAGTAGATGTAGTTAGAGTCCGGTTGACGTATCATCAGGTCCAGCTCATCTCGCAGTCTCACACACTGGTTGTAGTAGGATGTCAATTCCTGTTCATCATCTTCCAGTGAAGTATTATCACGCATCTGTTTAAGTGTTCTTTCGATTTGTAAGAGCGGTTGATCCAGCGTATTTCCCATTGAAAAGACCCTATCCAGGTTGTTCTCATCGATTCTAACGGTTGTATTTCTATCGTCTAATTCAGTGAAGAATGTTTCAATAGAGGCAAAAAACAGGTTCGCTATTTCACGCGTTTCATCGACCTGATTTTTTAGGATGTCCGAATCAAATCTGGTTGCTGTACCACTCTCATTCCGGTCGCTGAATAATGCATCTAAGAACCATTTTACGCGTGTATTGCTAAGTTCAACACTGGCATGATGTGTCGCTGTAGCTTCCAAGTGGTGTGCTTCATCAATGATGAGATAGTCATAGTCAGGAAGTATACCTATAGAATGATCTTTCTGTCTTAGAGCTAAATCGCTAAAGAGGAGATGATGGTTGACAATTAACAGGTCTGCCTCATACATCTTATTGCGTGCTTTAAAATAGAAACAGACTTCATAAGTTGGACAATTTCTACCGAGACAGTTGTCTCTATCGGATGCAACCTTATCCCAGATATGTGGTTTTGGTTCAAAATTTATGTCTGCCCGACTACCATCATCGGTTGTTTCAACCCATTTGACAATATCCTGTACCTGTTCAACTTCTTGATATGTATCAAATAATCCCCGATCATATTGAATGAAACTCTCCAATCTTCGCCGCGAGAGATAGTTTCGTCTACCTTTTGCGAGGACTGCATTGAAATCCCGTGGGAGTACTTTCTGAAGGAAAGGAATATCTTTTGTAACGAGTTGTTCTTGCAGGCTAATGGTGTTTGTTGATACGACTACGGTCTGTTCGTTCCTCAGAGCGTGTGAGATTGCTGGGATAAGATATGCAAAACTCTTACCAACGCCTGTGCCGGCTTCAACTATCAGATGGTCGGAAGCGGCAAACGCTCGTGCGACAGCATTCGCCATGTTTAGTTGTCCTTCGCGAAATTCATAACCTGTCAGATGTTCGGAGATGATTCCACCTGGACTAAATATATCTCTAAGTGTAAGTGTTTTAGATGTTTGTGACATAAAGTTTAGAGTTTATACGACTATTGCTTTGGTATGTTAACTGTAACCTGTTCTACACCGAAGCTACTTTTTATTTCAACTTTCAGTTCTTCAGCTTCTTGCTCGAGTTGAAGGATTGCTTCAAGAGCTGCGACGTCCGGTATCTCTTTTCCGTTGATTTTAAGGATAAGTGAACCGCGTGGAATCTTTGCGTTGTATCCTGGAGCGTCTATTTTCACTCTTTCAACGACAACGCCGCTATCTTCTTCAGTTAGGTAAGTGTACCTTTCAAAATCGTGCTTTTCCAATTTCCGTACTGCTAATCCGAGTGTTTTCCATGATACGGAATTGTCTTCGTAAGGTATACCGGCTAATTCAGGTGGTATTTCATCTATTATTACATTTAAAGTTCTATCTTTACCGCTGCGCAATACCTTTATGACTGCTTTTTTACCAACTTGTGATTCAGCGATTAGCATCATAAGGTCAACTGATTTTCTTATTTTCTCACCGTTATATTCAACGATGACATCATTGCGTCTCATCCCTGCTCGGTATGCGGGTGTATCTGATCTGACGAAAGTAACGCGTATCCCATCCTGGACTTCCCGCATCCTAATTCCGAGATACCCCCGGATAATTTTCCCGTGTGCGATGAGTTGATCCCCGATGCTATTGACCATATTGCTCGGAATGGCGAATCCTGCCCCTGCCCGGACCGGTGCTGGTGTATTCTCTACCTTCCGGATAAGCGCGTTTATACCGATAACTTCTCCGTAGATGTTAAGGAGTGGTCCGCCGCTGCTCCCCGTGTGAATCCAAGCGTCTGTCTGGATAAAGTTCTGGTGTCGTATAAATTGAAGTCCGAGCGGTACAGACCGTCCCTTACCACTCACTACACCCGTCGTTACCGAATACTCAAGTTGAAAAGGGTTACCGATGGCAACGGCAAACTGTCCGACTTTAACCTTCTCTGAATTTGCCAATGGTAGCGTTGGGAATACCTCATCACGATCCACTTTTAGGACAGCGATATCGGTGATAATATCAGATCCAACTAATTTTGCATCAAGTTCAGTTCCATCTAATAACCTGACTCTATAATAATCTGCTCCTCTGACGATGTGGTCATTTGTCAAAATATGACCGTCTCCGCGATAAAAGAATCCAGAACCGGCACGATTCAACTCACGATCTGTGTGTCCAGCAAAAATTCCAACAATTGCAGGTTTTGCTTTCGTAGCAATGTCAACGAAGGCACTTTCAATAGCACTTAGCAACTCCAAATTACTCGGCGATTCTGTTTTGTTTGCACATGATGAGCTTATGACGATCATAAGAACAAGCGTGCAATACAATAATATCTTTTTTCGCATTGTGTGTTCCTTTTTTAGTGATTTGTCTTTTAAGTGATTGGCCAGGGGAAAATTCTCTCTAAATAGGTTTCAACTGGCTGATGTATAGATCATTTTAACAGATTCCCCTGGAATTATCAACTCAATTTTATGCACTATCCAATTATACCTTCCATGCGTGCTTGGATCCAAGGTTTGTGTTCAGGATGTGTGTGAATATAGAAAACACCGTTCTGAATTGCTTTGACAACGTGTTCAGCGACTTCAGTAGGCGACAAACCTGCTTGCATTTCAACGAGTACATTCTGTCTAAAATCCTCTGTTGCAGTATTGTGTTCTACATCAGTTTGTAGATTCTGTAATGAATCTGGACGGTTCCGTTCTGTGTTTAGGATTCCTGTTTGGACCCAACCTGGACAGAGTACATGCACCTGAATCCGTGAATTAATCTGCGCTAATTCATCTGCAAGTGTTTCGGAAAGTGCCACTACGCCGTGTTTACTGACCTTATATATACCTTGACCTGGACTTCTAATCAGACCGAGTATTGAAGCAGTGTTTACGATATGACATTCTGTTTTCTGTGCCAACATTTTTGGAACGAAAGTTCGAATTCCGTGGATTACACCCCAGAGGTTGACGCCGAGAACCCATTCCCAATCGGCGATCGTATGTTCCCATATCGGTCGACTGCAAACCACCCCGGCATTGTTGCATAGAATATGGACAGCACCGAATGTGTCAATTGTTCGCGTAGCCAGATTTTCAACGTCTTGTGCGTTAGCCACATCCGTTTTCACAGCGAGGACGGTTGCACCTTTGTCTCGTAAATCGGTTTCAAGTTTGAATAGCGGTTTTTCCTCAATATCTGCCAGGACGACCGTCATCCCATCTGCAGCGAAACGTTCAGCTATTCCTCTCCCTATACCACTCGCTGCACCTGTAATTACTGCGACATTATTCATTCATGTTCCTTTGTGATTGCGTTCCTTAACCAATCTACAAAACCTATTGGGTGGGGATATCCCACAATAGTACTGTGCCATCCCAATGTCCTGTTGCGATTGTCTTGCTATCAGGTGAGAATTTAAGAGAGTTACCACAATAGGTATAACCTTTGAGTGTTTTTAGGAGTTTGCCTGTGGATATATCCCACAACCGCACCGTGCCCCCTAAATTACCAAGTTGGACTGTCGCGATCGTATTACCATCCGGTGAGTATACTATACCAGTAACAGTAAGATCATCCGATGGATCATCTTTTGGAGGATTTATCAATTTTCCTATTCTTTTCCCTGTGCTTATATCCCACATTTGGACCTTATTGTTATTTCTGACAGTCGTAACAGATTTACCATTTGGTGAGTACCTCGCGATTCGTATGTGTTCCGGAGGTGCCCCGAATCTTCTCCTCTGTTTTTTCCCAAAGGAGAATAGTCTCCCAACATCAATATCTCTTTTTTTATGTCCTTCAAATTCCTTTAGGAGTTGTCCCGTTTCAACATTCCACATTGACACCGTTTCCTCATGAGATGTAATTGCGATCAGATCTCCATCTGGTGCATGCAGTACAGAATTGACTGTCCCCATTATGTTAAGTGTGTTTATATTCTCCCCAGTGTGTACATTCCACAAACGGACTGAACGATCTATACTATGCGTCACTATCGTATTTTTATTAGAAGAAAATAAAGGGGGATAGACATAGTGTGAATGTCCAACGAATGTTCTTATTTTTTTACCCGTGTTTGTATTCCACAACATAACTTCCCCAGCCTCTGTTGCAATTGCAAGTATTCGACTATCTGGAGAAAAAGTAAAAGTTGCACGTTGTTTTTCTCTTTGATACGTTATTATATTCTTGCCTGTGTTTATGTCCCATAACCGTAGGACATTGTCATTGCAATGAGTCACAAGTGTATTTCCATCTGGCGAAAAAACTGGTGCGTAAACAGCATCTGTATGTCCTGTGAGTGTCCTTGTGCTTTCGCCTGTTTGTGCATTCCACAAACGTGCTGTTTTATCTGCACTGCCGGTTGCGATAATAGTGCCTGATGCCGAGAACCCGATACCCCAAATAGGCTCTGTATGGCCTTTTAGTGTTTTTACATGTTTGCCCGTAGTTGCATCTCGTAACCAAATCTGATCATGTCGTATAATTGCAATTGTTTTACCATCTGGGGAATACTTGATGTAAGAACGACCACCTAAATATTCACTGAATGTTTTTATGTTTTCTGCTGTGTGAATATCCCACCATCGCATCGTATCATCCCGACCAGCAGTAGCAAGTGTTTTACCATCGGGTGAAAACACAACATCAGAAACAGTGTCGTTATGTGCTTTAAAGGATTTTATAGTTTGTCCTGTGGTTGCATCCCACAACCTTATCGTCCCATCAATACCTCCAGCTGCGATTATGTTGCTATCTGCAGAAAACGCTGCAGAACTAACAAGATTACTCATAAGGAGCGTTTTTATGAGTTCTCCAGTTATTACATTCAACATCTGGAGCTGACGCGGATTACTACTTGTCCCGAGCAGGACATTGCCATCTGGTGAAAATTCAATTGGGTGCCCTGCCTCAGTAAAAGTCTTTATTAGTTTTCCTGTATGCCTATTCCACAACCGAATCGTTTTATCTGCGCTGCCTGATGCGATTGTTTCACCATCCGGTGAAAACTTAACTGCATAAACACTTTCAGTATGTCCTGTGAGTACCATTAAGTCTTGCCCCGTTTGTGCATCCCACAATCGAATTGTTTTGTCATTACTCGTCGTTGCGATTATTTTGCTATCAAGGGAAAACTTGACAGTGTTAATTTTCTCTTTATGTCCTGTGAGTGTGTTTATATGTTTGTTATTTTGACTATTCCAGAGTTTGACATATCTAATCGGAGACTCATAAGTTACGTATCTCTTATGATCTGGTGAAAATAAAGCATTAGTATTACTGTATTTTTCTTTTATGAGGTCAAGTTCTTTTCCTGTCTGTGCATCATGAAGCCAAACGCCAATGGAAGTGGTAACAGCAACCTGAGATCCGTCTGCGGAATATTCAATTTTGCTGATAACACCTCTACTGAAACGTGCTATTGCCCCATCAGGTAACCCCATTTGCATAGATGGTTCGTATTGTGCAAAGGTGTGTGAAATAGACAATGTTATAGAGAAAAATAGTATTAACGTTAAACATAACTTTTTCATCGTTCCAATCTCCATAATTTATAGATGTCGGATGTTTTGCGGATATTTCTAATGAGAAGGGATGTCCCACAGAAGCACAGTGCCAGCCTCATGAGATGTAAAAATTGTCCTACTGTCAGGAGAAAATGTCAATGTATTGGCACAATTGTCATATCCTTTAAGTGTTTTTAAGTGTTTTCCTGTTGTGGTATTCCACAGTCTTACCGTGCCTCCTCGATTACTAATCGGTATTGTTGCGAGTGTTTTTCCATCTGGTGAATATACAATGTCAGTTGTTCCATCTGGTGGATCATCTTTCAGAGGTAATATCGGTTTTCCTATATGTTTTCCTGTGCTAATATTCCACAGTTGTACCGTATCGTTATGCCTAATAGCCGCAATTGTTTCACCATTCGGTGAATAACGAACTTTTCGGACATGTTCTGGCGGCGATCCAACAAAATGAGATTTTCTCGTTCGATATCTTTTAGGTAAATATCTTGTTTTAGGTCCATCAAATGTCTTCAAAAGTTGAGTTGTTGTAACATCCCAGAGTGACAACTTTTCTCGATTTACAGTAAGTGCTAAAGGAATTCCATCTGGTGAAAACATTACTGTGATCACTTTATCTTCTATGTTGAGAGTTTTTATTTTATTTCCTGATTGTGCATCCCACAACACAACTGTGCCATCTCTACTTTTAGTAACGATACTCATACCATTAGAGGAATATAGTACGGTATATATATGATCGGAATGTCCATAAAGGGTATTTATTTTCTCTCCTGTTCGTGTATTGTACAAGCGGACTCTCCCATCTGAAAACCCAACAGCGAGCGTCTCACTATCTGGTGAGAACACAAAATTCAGACTCTCGTTTTTTGATAGAATAGTTTTTATGTTTTCACCTGTGGTGGCATCCCACAACCGCAAAGTTTCATCTTTACTCCGAGTTGCAAGGAATCTGCCGTCAGGCGAATACACGGGTCCATAGACAAGATCTGTATGTCCTTCAAGGATTCTTAAAGTTTGTCCAGTGTGTAGATCCCATAGACGTGCTGTATGATCCGCACTCCCTGTAGCAAGTATCTTACTATCAGGAGAAAAACCTACAGATGGAACATAACCTCTATGCCCCTTAAGAGTTCTGAGATACTGTGCTGTGGCTACATCCCACAGATGCACCGGTCCTCCAGCAGTGATGGCAATTGTTTTTTTATCAGGTGAGTATCTTATGGAGTTACCTCCGAGATATCCAGTAAAGGTTCTTCTGTTTTCTCCTGTATGTACGTCCCACCACTTCACTGTTCCATCCCAACTACCCGTTACGATGGTTTTTCCATCTGGAGAAAATGCCAGAGACCTAATTCTATTTTTATGTGCATTGATATCTTTTATAGGTTGAGCAGTAGCAGCATCCCACATCCGTAACATTGAGTCCCCGCCAACCGTTGCGATTGTCTTCCCATCTGGAGAAAATGCCAGAGAACTGACTCTATCTTTATGTGCATTGATCCTTTCTAAAGGTTCAGCAGTAGCAACATCCCATAACTCTAACGTTTCCATTCCACCGATTGCAATAGTCTTGCTATCTGGAGAATATGCAATGGAATAGATGTATTCTGTATGAGGATTGAATGTGATGATGTTATTTCCTGTGTGTGCATTCCAAAGTCGCACACTATTTTTCCCTTCAATGCTTGCGATTGTTTTTCCATCTGGAGAATACTTTACTGCATTTACCCCTTCACCATCATCGGTAAGGTTTTTTTTGTTTTTTCCTGTACGTGCATTCCAAAGTTGGAGGGTTTTATCTGCACCTCCGCTTGCGATTGTTTTTCCATCTGGAGAATACGCAACTGAAGAAATGCCGTAGTAACTGTGTCGTTTGAGTGTTTTTCTGTTTTTTCCTGTTCGCACATCCCATAACCGTATCGTATTATCCCAACTACCTGTTACGATCGTTTTTCCATCTGGAGAATAGTCTGCAGAATAGACAAAATGTGAATGCTCCCCAGCAAGCAGTTTAAGTTCTTCACCAGTGTGTGTAGCGTAAATCCAAACACCAATATTTGTGGTAACAGCAAGCTGCGTTCCGTCCCGAGAATACATAATCTCTCTTATACCACCTCTACCGAAACGCGCTATCGCACCTTCGGGTAAACCGAATTGTGATGACAATATATATTGTGCATTTGCAAACGATGAACTCAGCATCGCAATGGATAATACCATTAACATCAGAATAGATTTCTTCACTTTGTTATCCTCCTAACAACATCAACAACAAGTAATATAGAATCAAATGGAATATACAGCACAGATTACAAGAACGGATAGGTCGCATCCGGTTTATAATCAGGCAGTAACGCATTATGCGGTTGTCCAGCGATAAGTTCCTTCCCATCAGTAAAGCCTTCGGGACGTTCCTTGAGAATTTCAATTAAGCGATTGCGCCAAGGTGTTAAAAGCGTTTCAGCATCGTTCTGCAACGCTAAATCTCGAGTTTCGTGTGGATCCTCCTCCAAAATAAAGAGATGTTCTCGACCTGTTTGAGAATACCAGATATACTTACAACGTCCATCTGTTAGATAGTGATTGCCGTGTTTGTAATTGTAACAACCAGAATGCTCCCCGTGTAGACATTCACGCACACGGTTAACATCACCTTGCATAATGGGTAGAAGACTCTTACCAGTGCATGTATCCGGAATCTCAATATCAGCAGCGTCAAGTATCGTAGGCATGATGTCCTGCAAACCGACTGGAGTGTTGCAGACGGTTTCCTTCGGATATCTCCATTTGGCAGGTGCTCGCATCAGGAACGGTACCCGTCCTGATGCTTCATAAGGGAAGGTTTTCCGATACATATTATGGTCACCGAGCATTTCCCCGTGATCAGATGTGAAGATTACAAGGCAGTCATTCAGACCCCCCATATTCTGCATCAAACGTCCAATCTGATCGTCAATGAAATTGATCATCCCGTAATACGCAGCACGTGCACATTGCATATCATACTTAGAAAGAGAGATCTCCCACGCATTTGGATTAAAACCTTTCTGTTGTCCATCTAATTCTGGTGCCCAATCTCCCACTACAGGTTCAGGTAACTCTCGTTGGATGTATCGTTCATAGTAGTGTGCTGGTGGTGTTAGGGGTGGATGCGGGTCGATAAAAGAGATATTGAGGAAGAAAGGAGTAGAAGGGTCGCGTTTTCGCATGAATTTCAGTGCACGATCAACACACCAGAAGGTGTGCATCTGCTCTTCTGGTAAGTGGTGTGGACGACCTACCCATCCGTTAGCAGAGACACCGTGTGCCATCCCTGGGTCATAATCGTTGCGATGATGGTATTGCTGTAACCATTCTACATAGTCGTTGTTTGCGGTTCCATGCGTTGCATCAGATAATTGGAGGTGGTCAAATCCGTAGCGTTTACGCGGTGGACTCAGATGTAGTTTACCGATCATCTCAGTCTGATAACCGGCTGCGGACAACTCACCAGCGAGTGTATGCGGCGGGTTCCACTCTGCGCCTCTATATCCGACTGCTCCATTTGCGGCGGGTGCGGTGCCGGTCATTATCCCACGCCGTGCTGGGATACAACTCGGACATTCAGCGTAACCCCGACGGAAGTGTGTCCCACTGCGACCAATCCAATCCAAGTTAGGTGTCTGTAGACAATCGGGACTGTTTGGATCGAGACCTAAACAGTCTCCACGTTGTTGGTCAGTGGTAATTAGAAGTATATTTGGTCGAGAATCTGGCATTTCAAACTCCAGGATGGGAATAAAAAAAGTGTGGTGAATGTTGTTTCAAATTCCAAGAACTTTCTTAACGTATAGCATAACACAATATGTCTATTTGTGCAAGTAAATGAGCCAGCATTCAGGATAAGATAATTTTCAAATTTTTTTCAAATTATGCACCTTTTTCACTACAAAAATACGTCACTATAATTCGTAAACCGATTCTTATACCAATATGCACACCCCTCACCAAAATAGGAGTATCAAAATGAAAAGAGTGTTTCGTATCACTATTATTCTAATACCGGTTGTCGTGATTTCTGCTGGTATCGGCTTGTGGCGACACCATTATCATAAAATCCTGAATGCAGAACCGGAAAAGGTGTATAACATACCTGGACAATCGAGTGACTCAACAACTGATGCTAACACGTCTAAAGTCAAACTTGTAAAACGTGAAGATAACACGGATGCAATGGCTAAACGTAATCACAACCGTATTACACCCGAAGAATTGGATAATAAAGGTAATCTGTCTGTAGGCACAACATTCGGTGACATTATAGTAGAAAATCTACCGCCAGAAGCATTAGCTGCCTTAAGAGAGTACGAGCATATACAGTTAACATATCCAAGTGTAAGAAGTGAGCTAATACCTCTTTATAAAGCATGGCCTTCAGACGAGAATGCTATCAACGCAGTATGGGATAGAATGAACACATTAAAACAGCGGCGTAAGGAGGCACTTAAAATACTTGCCAAACACTCTGACGAAGCATTCAATGAACTTCAGGCAACAATTGCACGGGAAGAGAAAGCTGCCAGACAAAAAGCTGAGATAGACAGAGAAGCCAAAGAGCGTCAGGCAGCTCGGGATGCACAGAGTGAAGAACGTGCAGCACGTCATGCAGAGTCCAAAGCAAATCATGCCGAGTGGAAAGCTAATTGGGAAGCAACCAAGGAACGATGGGCTAAGTCAGATAAGTTGTCTGATAGAAAAAATGAACTATTTGATAGATATAAGGAAATATCTGATACTATTCTAAAAATGACGCCAGGGTCAATAGAGCAAAAACAGGCTCGAAAAGAGATGAATGAGATCAATGAAGAACTTCAAAAACTATCTAAATCTGAAGAATAGTAAATGGGAAAGTTCATTTTTTTCAATTTATGCACCTTTTTCACTGCAAAAATACGTCACTATAATTCGTAAACCGATTCTTATACCATTTCTATAATTTATTGGTGCATTAATGTTTGTCCTTCTTTGAGGCACAAACTGGAAAATTTGTGTTACATGGGGTATATTATAGTAAACTTTAGAATTAATAGGATATTATACTCGGTTCGGTTAGGAAACCGAACCTGCCGGGGTTGTGCTATAGAAAGTGCCTCATTAATTGTATGTTGTGTATATTAGAAATGGAATTATGTGGAGGATTCTGATGGAAAAGGACGATGTTAAACTGATTCGTAGTACTTTGTCTGGTGATGATGCAGCTTTCAGCGAATTAGTCTATAAATATCAAAAGAGTGTTCATGCGCTCGCTTGGCGTAAAATAGGTGATTTTCAGATTGCCGAAGAAATTGCTCAAGACACTTTCCTTCAAGCATACAAGAAACTTGCTTCGTTGAAAAACCCGACTCAGTTCGCTGGATGGCTATATGTAATTGCTGCCAATCTTTGCACAGATTGGAAAAGAAGGAAAAGACCTATTATGAAGTCTTTAGAAACTGATGCCCCAGGAGTTTTGGAAAAGACATCTTATGAGATGTACTTAGAAGAACAACGGGAGAAAAAGGCTGCAGAACACCGACGAGAAATCGTAAGAAACCTACTTGATAAACTACCAGAAAGTGAACGCACAGTGGTAACGCTGCACTATCTTGGAGAAATGACTTCTGAATCCATCAGTGAGTTTTTAGGCGTCTCCGTAAATACTATAAAAAGCCGACTGAGACGCGCACGGAAACGTCTACAGAAGGAGGAGCCGATGATTCGGGAAACACTCGGAAATGTCAAATTACCTGATAACTTTGTGGAGAATATTATGAAGAAAACTGAGAAAACGACCCCGACCCCTACGACAAACAGCAACCCATTGATGCCATGGGCAGCCATCGGAACCGCTGCACTTTTGGTCATCCTATTAATGGGAACAAATAGTCAGTATTTATCAAGCTTTCAGCAACCTTACAGTTTAGAAGCACAATCAGAGTCCGCAATTGAAATCATTGACGCACTTGTTGTACTTGATATCCGAACAGAACCTGAATTTCAGAAGCGCAATGCAAGAAACGTACTTGCCAGAAAAAACGAAGGTATAGGGCAAGAGACGTTTGACAAGAAGATCGGAGCAGATACTGATGTAGATTCAGTACAGATTGCAATACGACAAAGCCGATGGGATCAAGCGCAAGGACCACTTGGTGGAGAAATAATTGATATGCTTCTCACATCTGATGGGAACTTATTGGCTGTGGCACCCACAGGGATCTACAAGACTACAAGTGAGGCTAATGCGTGGATACTTATCAACAACACTTTGCCAATTAACTACTATTCAAAAACACATATAGCAGAATATAAGAACACCCTTTATATTGCAACTGATCCCGATATCTTTGCTTCAAACGATGGTGGCATGAATTGGATATCCATAGCCAAACTTGAAAAAGAAGGAACTCCAATCGCATTCTTGACCACTGACAATGGATTCTATCTCGTATTGGAGGAAGGCATATATATATCTGTAGATGAAGGCAGACAGTGGTCTATGTTAAAAACTGACTTAAAAGACAGTGAAATCACTGCTGCAACTAACATCGGAAACACTGTATTTGTAGGAACAGAACAAGGTCTATATAGGATAAAATCAGGAAAATGGCAACATTTACTTGATGGAGAGTTTAAAACCCCAAATTCCTTAGCTGCAGCCGATAATACCCTCTATGCAGGAATCTTAACCAAAAGTACTGAGATTTCATCCGACGATCCAACGATTAAACGGAAAAAAGAGGTGTTGCTTGATGAAAAGTCAAAGCAACGGTTAAAAGATATATTGCGCAATAGAATTAAAAAGCAATGGGATCTATACAGTTCAGATGACTTAGGTGATACCTGGAAAAAAATAACACCGAAGCACAAGTCTATGAAAGAAAAAATGACTTCTATGGACATCAACATCTTAGCTTCTAATCAGACAATCATAGCAGCAGGTCTTTACTTATACCGCTCAAGAGATAAAGGACTAACGTGGATTCAACTCAGTTCTGACATAACTTCGGTAGAGCTTGATATTGACGTTGCTGATGGCGTAGATGCAGGAGTGGATGATAAAACTTTCTACACACATGGAGACAGTGGAATTCAACGCACAACGGATGACGGTGAATCATGGCATCAGTTTATGGACGGTATAATCGGAACTGACATTAACGAATTAGTCTCATTTAAGAATAGACTCTATACACATAGATCAGATGGAATCCTCATGTCAGATGACAACGGTGAAACTTGGACACCTGTTAGAATTGAAGCAGATATTGACAAACCACGCTTTTATAGCAATCCGATGTTAACGATAGCAGACAATACACTCTACGCAATTGCGGGGAACCCAAGCCAAGTACCCACAATTTGTCGTTTATCTGATAACGGAGACCAACTCCTACCAATACAAGAGATGCCTGCTATCCAAAATGTTTCTTACAAAGACAGGGGTAAGGGGAATACAGAAAATGCAAATGTTACTAAAGAACTCACTGATTTGCAGTTTTTAACACGGTACTTAAATGCTCGACTCAATTGGCAGGTGATCACAAGTATAGCAATCAGTGGAAAGACCTTCTACGCAGTTTGCAATAGTCGTCTCATAAGATGGAAACCTGGATTCTCACAGTGGATTGACACAGGATTAGATACAGGTCCTGAAGAAAATCCGCACGGTAGATTGTCTGCTTCCGGTAAGACTGTATATTTTGGTAGACAGGATGGTAGACTATTCCGATCATTGGATGAGGGGGAAAATTGGACAGACATTACTACAGAACTACCTATTCAATTTGAGGATTTTGATGATATCGCATTCTCAGGTTCAAGAGTCTTCATTGCTACTGACAAAGGTGTCCTAACTTCACAAAAGGGAAAACAGTGGAGAGTCATTGAAAACAGAAACGGTAACAACATCAATATAGGCAGTATTGCTATTGATAGTTCAGAGGTCTACGGTGCCCATCATTCTGGTATCTACAGATACAGTGATGACGGCGTATGGGAGTATCACTTTCCTGAGTTACCATACTCCGCAAACCACATTGTTGTCCATAACGACAAGTTTTTCATCGCCACCTATCGACGCGGGATATTCCAAATCCCGCTGCGTTGATGATAAAACATAGAGATGCTGTCAAATCAAGACTAATGAAATTGACTGATACAGAGGATGTAAAAGTAATTATAGAATTCACTATAGCAATGGAATTATGTGGAGGATTCCGATGGAAAAGGATGATGTCAAACTGATTCGTAATACTTTGTCTGGTGATGATGCAGCTTTCAGCGAATTAGTCTATAAATATCAAAAGAGTGTTCATGCGCTCGCTTGGCGTAAAATTGGTGATTTTCAGATTGCCGAAGAAATTGCGCAAGATACCTTCCTCCAAGCATACAAGAAACTTGCTTCGTTGAAGAACCCGACTCAGTTCGCTGGATGGCTATACGTAATTGCTGCCAATCTATGCACAGATTGGAAAAGAAGGAAAAGACCTATTATGAAATCTTTAGAAACTGATGCCCCAGGTGTTTTGGAAAAGACATCTTATGAGATGTACTTAGAAGAACAACGGGAGAAAAAGGCTGCAGAACACCGACGAGAAATCGTAAGAAACCTACTTGACAAACTACCAGAAAGTGAACGCACAGTTGTAACGCTGCACTATCTGGGAGAAATGACTTCTGAAGCCATCAGTGAGTTTTTAGGCGTCTCCGTAAATACTATAAAAAGCCGACTGAGACGGGCACGGAAACGTCTTCAGAAGGAGGAACCGATGATTCGGGAAACACTCGGAAATGTCAAATTACCTGATAACTTTGTGGAGAATATTATGAAGAAAACTGAGAAAACGACGCCAACCCCTACGACAAACAGCAAACCATTGATGCCATGGGCGGCCTTGGGAACCGCTGCACTTTTGGTTATCCTATTAATGGGGACAAATAGTCAGTATATATCAAGCTTTCAGCAACCTTACAGTTTAGAATCACAATCAGAGACCTCAATTGAGATCATTGACGCATCTGTTGTTCTTGATATCCGAACAGAACCTGAATTACAGAAACGAAATGCAAGAAGCGTACTTGCCAGAAACAACGAAGGTATAGGGCAAGAGACGTTTGACAAGAAGGTCGGAGCAGATACTGATGCAGATTCAGCACAGATTGCTATACGGCAAAACCGATGGAGTCAGGTACAAGGACCACAAGGTGGAGATGCAAATGAAATATTTCTTACATCTGATGGTGAACTGTTAGCTGTGACTCACACAGGTATCTACAAAACAACTGAGAATATCACTGAGTGGATACGCATCAATAGCACTCTGCCCACTGCATACTATTCAAGAACGCCTATAGCTGAACATAATAACACGTTGTATATTGCAACATATCGTGATATTTTCGAATCTACAGATGGTGGGATGAATTGGACATCCATCAGCAGACGAAAACGCGGAGATACTATTGCACTGCTGACCACTGACGCAGGATTTTATCTGGTTCTGGAGAATGCTATATATATGTCTGTGGATGAAGGAAGACAGTGGTCTCTGTTAGACGTTGACATTAACGATAAAGAGATTATGGACGCAGTAAACATTGGTGATACTGTGTTCATTGGTACAGAACAAGGTCTCTACAGGATAGTCTCAGGAAAATGGGAACAGTTACCAGTGGGGAAGTTCAAAAAGGTAAATTCCTTAGCTGCTGCCGATAATACGCTCTATGCTGTCCTTACACCCAGTAAATCTGAAATTTCACCTGATGATTTAAGGGTTAAGTTGGTAAGAAAAATGTTACGGAATGATGCCTCAAATCAATGGGGATTTTATAGATCCGATGACTTAGGAGACTCATGGAAAAAAATAACACCCAAAAATAGATCTATGACTAAAAGAATTGCTCGGGACACCAAGATAATAGCTTATGATCAGACGATATTAGGATTAGGACTTCACAGATATCGCTCAAGAGATAAGGGACTTACGTGGACTAACCTCGGTACTGATACAGATACAATCGGCATTGAACATGCGATAGGTGTGAATGAAAATACATTCTATTCACATGGATACGATGGCATTCACTACACAACTGATGGCGGTGACTCATGGCACCCATATATGAAGGGTATCATCGGCACTGACATCAGGGAATTAGTCTCATTTAAGAATCAACTCTATACACATACAGCAAATGATATTCTCATGTCTGATGATAATGGTGAAACTTGGACATCTATTGCGGCTGATTCCGATGATGACAAGTCTAATAAATATATAGCACCTATCTTAACGGAAGTTGACAATACACTCTATGCCGTTGTTGGGAACTATAGTAATAGTCCAAAAATATGTCGTCTGTCAGATAGCGGTGATAAACTCCTGCCGTTACAGGAGATTCCTGATTTTCAAAATATATCTGACAAAGGTATTGTTAAAGAGAATACAGAAACAACAAACACTGACAAAGAAATCAATAGTTTGCCGAATACATATCAACTTCTAAAGGTTCTCCTCAATCTAAATCAGATATCAAGTATGGCAATCAGTGGAAAGACTTTCTACGTAGTCTACAATAAGCGTCTCATAAAATGGAAACCTGGATTCTCACAGTGGATTGACACGGGATTCAATACAGGTATTGAAGAAACTTCGCACGGATTCATTTTAGCCGCTTACGGCAAAACTGTATATGTTGGTAGACAGGATGGTAGACTATTCCAATCATTGAATGAGGGGGAAAAGTGGACAGACATTACCACAGAACTACCGATTCAATTTGAGGATTTTGGTGACATTATATTTACAAATTCAGGAGTCTTCATTGCTACTGACAAAGGTGTCCTAACTTCACAAACAGGAAAACAGTGGAGGGTCATTGAAGACAGAAACGGCAGCAACATCAAAATGCGCAGGTTTGCCATTGATAGATCAGAGGTCTACGGTGTCCATCGCTCCGGTATCTACAGATACAGTGATGATGGCGAATGG
Organism: Candidatus Poribacteria bacterium; assembly: GCA_965205065.1. Classification (GTDB taxonomy): domain Bacteria; phylum Poribacteria; class WGA-4E; order WGA-4E; family WGA-3G; genus MSPOR6. The sequence continues at coordinate 4,483,942 of CBDBFT010000001.1, forward strand.
GAGTTAAGCTCTCCTGCGTTACCAGACACCGCAAATCACATTGTTGTCCATAACGACAAGCTTTTCATTGCTACCTATCAACTCGGGATATTCCAAATCCCGATTCGTTGATGATTCTGATTGCATACGTTCTCAAAAGATGCTACGATAGATAAAAACTGAAAGGAGCATCTGATGAAGAAACCTACTTGTCTAATACTTACTGGAATCGGTGTTCTGCTTGTCGTTATCGTGTTGATTTTTGCTGTACCTTGGTTTATGAACATGATTGAAGAATTTCAGCAAATGAGCGACAAACATGGTGACTATAAAAGAGAATTAAGACTGTTTGCTAACAAACCGCTAAATAGTGATCAGAAGCTATTGTTAGAACGGCTTATTGAAATTGCTGGAGAGACGTCTAACTGGCAAAGGGGAGAGAACTTAGAAATGGTTCTGTCGAGTACTCCTTACCTTTCATACATTGACACACATGCTGCTGATCAAACTTATGCGGATTATCCGACCTATCTTGCTGCAATGCCGACTGCAAAGCATAGAGATGTTGTCAAATCAAGAATAATGAAACTGATTGTTACAGAGGATACAGAGGTAGAACCTGAAGAATTGGAAATATGGTCAGACTTTTACTATACTATGCGGGATTGGAGTAGAACAGGGAAAAGCATAACTAAAGACAATAAGGAATTTGACGAACTTCTGCAAACACATTTGGTGAGACCTCTGATGGAGAAAGCAGGACTTGGCGGAGTCACATCCAATATTGTTAAAATGGGATTAATTTCTGCCTTTATTGTAGAGGACAATGAAGTGTTTCACTATGCATGGTATAGTCGTGTGCAAAATTACGGTTTTCAGGAGGGATACCTGCGGTGTGCAATTGCTACACCCTTAGAGTTTGCGTTGATGCGGTCATTCTTTGCGGATGCAGCAACTTTTGAGAAGTGGTTGTCAGAACCGTTTCCCACGATTAACAAAGCGGAAGAACCTGTTGAAGAATAACAGTTAAACTTGTATATCGGGTTTCGCTTCGCTCTACCCGACCTACTCATTTAGTTTGCACACGCATTACTTTTCTTTTAGCTGTTGTGCTAAAACTGAAATCAAACCTTCTAAGTTGGGGAATTGGTCACGCTGCTCTGGTGATATGTCAGCGAGATGGGTTTCGCTGACAAGACGATACATGTCTGCTGCCCCAGTCAAGATGTGTGGTGTTAAACCGACATCAGCAAACGTATCTGAAATCTCTTCCATTTCACCGATCCACCGTTTTGCCTTTGTCGGCATACTTGGCAATCCTCTCTCCATACGATCATAGAGAGCTTTTTGACTCAGTTTGAACTCTGCAGCGAGTGCATCTGAAACACCTAACATCTCCGCAGCAGTGAGCAATTCAGTACAGAGTGCAGTCAGTCCTTTTGTTAAGGAGGCGTAGCACATCTTGATTGCTGATGCGAGTCCGATTTCATCTCCGAGTGGACGCACATCTAACCCGTAATTGTTCAAAGTAGTGATTGCGTCCAGATGAGGTCCGGATGCATAGAACCGTGTTGTCGCAGGTCTTCGTGGTGGTGGTCCAATTATGGATGCATCAATAAAAGTCGCATCTGCTGATGTGATAATTTCGCCAATTTCTTGAACAGTTTTCGGTGCTATTGCGTTGCAGTCCGTGTATGTTATATCTGTATCAGTTTCCTGCAAAGCATCTGCAATAGTTGTTGCGGCAATCTTCGCCTGTGCTGGTACCATGATTGAAAGGATTATGTCTGCTTCAATGACAAGTTGATGATACGTTGGCACATCAACAATACCTACTTCATGTGCTAACTTGCGGGTGCGTTGACTTCTGTCTTGGAGGCATGTCATAACACACAGTCCGTTTTGCCGTAAGACATCACCGACGACATGCCCCATATCTCCTGGACTTAATATTCCTATCGTCATAGTCATTATGTTCTAAATTCCCAGTTTAATCTTCTTAAAAGTAGTAGGCACACTCCGTGTGCCGTCAACAAAAAATAGTAGGCACACTCCGTGTGCCGTCAACAAAAAATAGTAAACACACCACCCATTAGATATTGATACCGACACTGATCAGTGCCTTGAATACCAACACTGCCCCAAGCACGATCACAACAGATGCGCTAATAATAGGTAGCCGTTTAAGCCAGACCCCTTGCCCTGTAAACCGATCAAGTAACGGTTTTGCCATCACCATGAGGATGCCAATTGCAACAAGCACGGCTGCAAGACCGAGTGAAAATGCACACAAGATAATCACGCCCCAGGTCAATTTGCCTATGTTAAATGCAAAGAGAAGTCCGATAAGAGCGTCCACACATGGAACGATACCACCCGAGATACCCAACGATAATAACCCCCAAAAACCTGTACGTTCGGTGGGAACATGAGTGTGTGTATGGCCATGCCCATGTGAATGACTGTCTGAATGCCCATGTGTATGACTGTGATTGTGTGTATGTGCATGGTTCTGACTATCATCGTGATTATCCGATTTGCTTCTGTAATAATCTCTCATGTTTTTTACAAGTAGCCATGCACCGATGCCAACAATCAACAGACCCGATACAATACTCAGCCAGAGCACAATATCTGAATGTTCAAAGCGGTGTTTTGTTAGCAACAATATGACACCAATTGTGATGACGCTGAAAGTATGTGTGAAGGTGACGACAAGTCCAAGGAAGACTGCGTCAATAATCCTTCCTCTTGTCCCGACAAGATATGCAGCAACGACTGCTTTACCATGTCCGGGTGTCAATGCGTGTAATCCGCCAAGAACAAACGACACGATCAAAGCGATAATGACCAACGAAAACGTTATCGGTTGTGTCATAAATTTCTTGAGTTTGTCACCAGAATGTTCATGACCTTCACCCGCAAAGGCAACCGAACAGGCTACACATACTAAAATTGTGATAATGAAAATAGAAAACCCGTGTTTAGAAAGACATTGTTTTTTCAAGACTGCAACCCCTTTAGATCTTATTATGACGCGGAGACATCTTTCAGCGATAAAGCGACATTTCCAATTAGAGCTGGTATAACTTTCACAATACTACAGAAACTTATAATTGCCTCTGTGTTACGTATAATGATACGTTATTCTTGATAAATATGCAAACCTTTTTTTGATAAACTCAATGTCCGTATAGTTTGCTGATTATTCGGCATACAAATCAACACCAGACATTTCAAAATGCTACAGTGACTCTGGAACCAAATGTTCTCGGTAACCCATAACTTGCGAAATATGCGATTCCACTCAGTCCATAACCGTAACTGAAGTAGACTTCATCTGTTAGATTCTGTCCCCAGAATGTGAGATTGACAATTCCAGTGGATATGACAACCTGGGCGTTCAGCAATCCGTAAGCATCCTGACTTATCACATTTTCTGGATCAAAAAACATCTCTGTCTGCAAATGATAGTCCACTGCTGTTTTCAAAGCAATTTCATCGGTTAAGGACATTGCGTAGGTAAGTCCGACGTTCCCGTTAAAACGTGGTGAATATGCTTGTTTATTCTCACTGTTGTCGATTTCATCACCGAATCGTGTGATGACTTTGAAATCGGTAATTTCTGTATCTAAATAACCGAGATTTATGATCGCTGAGAGACCGTCCATCAGTGCCCATTCTGTTTCTAATTCGGCACCGTAGCTGATGCTATTTCCCAAGTTTTCACGACCGACACTGAAGGTTGCGGGGTCAATCACGGTATAAAGTTGTTGGTCTTCGTAACTGATATAGAATCCGGTGAGGTTAACCTTTGCGCGGTCTTGCATAAACATTGATTTTACGCCAGCTTCATAGTTCAAACTATACTCTGGATCGTATTTTGCTGCATCTGCATCGCTTGTGAAAGGATTGATCCCACCCGGACGATACCCGCGAGCGACGTTCCCAAAAAGCATAATATCATCTGTAATTTGATATGAGAGTCCAGCCTTTGGTGATATAGCATTGAAGGATACTGTCTCCTCGAATTCACCTGGGAAAACACCTAAATTTGGGTATAGAAAGTCTTTACCATCTTTCACATAAGACTGAACTACGTTTGCATGACTTTCCTCTACTTCATACCGGATCCCACCAATTATGCGAAGTCCATCAATAATCATATAATCAGCATTCCCGAAGATAGAGAGACCTATTTGTCCGAGTGTTGTCTCATCGTTTTGAGTGTAAGGATATTGCGCTGCGGACTCTGGATCAGGTACCAAGAAGGCGTTGTCTTTACCATTGATATAATTGAATCCACTTTGCAGATTGTAACTGTAAACAAAAACACCTGCTAACCATCTCAGATGATTCCAATCGGAACTCAGGCGTATTTCCTCTGACAGTGTCATCAGTTCTCTGGCGTAGTCTTCACGTGAGGCAATGTCAGCAGGAGAAAAATCGAAATCCCTCGGATCGGTTGTGTTATCTGTATACTGCAAAGATGAGATAGAATTGATTGAGAGTGTATCAGTTTCGTAGTCTATTTTCAGGGCACTGTTTGACACTAATGTATTAATCACACCCTGCACATTGTAGGCGACTTGGTATGGTGAGTCGTCGCGCAAACCCGTAAGTACTTCAGTTGTTGTATCTCTGCCACCGACAAGAGCATAGTCGTTGATTTCTCTTTGTGCCAGAGAGCTGTTCAATGATAACGACAGGTTGTCACTTGGCAGATATGACAAACGCAAATTACCGAGATATTCTGCGTATTCTAATAGATCATCGGTCTGCAAAATAGTATTCTCAACATATCCATCTCTCAAATTTGCACCGCCACTTAGACGGACGAATACCTGATCTTCAATAAGTGGCATTTCGATACCAACTCTCGCTTCAATTTGATTTAGATTTCCATATCCGAATGAAGCATATCCTTTAGTTTGATTAGAGGGCTGTTTCGTAATGACATTGATAGCACCCCCGAGTGTATTGCGTCCATATAAAGTGCCTTGTGGTCCCCTTAATATTTCAATTCTCTCAATGTCAGTTAACAAAGTCGGGAATGAAATCGTATTAAAAAGCGGCACATTGTCAACGTAAATGCCCACAACGGGTATTTCATCTATAGTGAAAATACCTCTACTGGCTATCATCGGATAGAGTCCACCACCATCGTCATAAGATTTGAAATTTGGAGAGATTCTACCAATCTCGTTGATACTATCTATCTGAAGTTCCTCAGTTTTTGTACTGTCAATAGAAGCCACAGCAATTGGCACTTTCTGAAGTGCTTCTTCTCTTTTTTGTGCTGTGACAGTTTGTGTTGGAAGTTTAAATATCTCTTCTTCTGTATCCTCAGCTTCCTGTGCGTATATCGCTACAGATATAAGGCAAAAGATAATTAGTTGGATAGATATCTTCTTTATCATACTCATTCTCCTTTCGTGTTAAATCATTAAAATTAGAAACAGGTGTTTCATAGTTTGACTTATGAAGCGTATATCCTAAAAGAATCCGTTGATGAACAGGACAGCTCGTAATGTATCTGCTTGTTGGGATCCAGTAGCGTATAGATCGTCTGTTTCATCAATATAGGTATAGTTGTTTCTTCCGAAGAAGTGTGTTATTTCAAAGTTTAAACGTAATTGTCGGCTTAAGTCGTAATAGATTCCGCCACCCCAATCAGAGAGTTTTGCGGTGAAATCAAAATACCGAGCATTATTCCGGTCAAGTGCGTCGTTGATGAAATCCAAGTTTGTTGTGTTGAAATAAACATAAGCGCGTGCTTCACGATAGCTGTAGACACTATGGTTTCGTATCCATATAAGGTCTAACTGAATGCGGTTATCCCATGAAGTTTCCGTTGTTCTATCATCCTGATTGAAAGTGCCCCGGAAATCTTCAAAATCCTGTGCACGGTAATAACTCGTGTCAGTCATACGAATAAGACTGAGTCTATTTGAGAATGCCAACCGATAATCTTCGTTGAAATCGTAAGAGAAGGTTATATTTGCATTGACAGAGTCCTGGATGATCTGTTCGTCAAAATCTGCTTTGGTGTATAAATCAGCATCAAGATCATCTTGATTATCTATTTCAATGTCATGTATATCGCGAGTCAAACGGAATTTCAGTTCTGTCTGAAACATGGAAGAGAATATGGATTTTGTTGGTGCATATTTTCTGAACGTTAAGTATGATGTATTGAGATAGTATAGGTTACCTTTTGGGTCTATACCTTTCAGTTTCAGGTCTATATCCAGCTCAGATTCTCTTTGGAAGGGTATGAGAATCTGTCGGATAAATTTCCCATCAGAAGTGAATTTTTGAATTCTCCGCAATCTATATCGAAAAGACCGTGAGAATCCATCATAACGTGGTGTTGGATCATCAAGTCTTTTTGGTAATGTAGACAGAAAATCCTTAATATACTTCGCTTTATCCGAGACGAGTAGGGAACCATCTTTCAGAGAGACAATCTTGTGAGGGCTCATGAACTGTCCATCACCATCGCCATACGCACCGAATGCACGGATAAACTTCCCATCAGAACTGTACTGAACGACACGGTGTGCTTTCTCATCAACAATAAAAAGATTACCGTTACGATCCACTGTCATATCAGCAGGCTGTATAACTTGTCCAACACCCGGTTGAGAAATAGCAAAATGCGTCGTAGGTTTACCGGTAGCATCCAATCTGTATATGATGCCATCATCACAGACAGAAAGGTTATTGTGCATATCAACTGTTAATAGGAATTCACGTTTTGTATCCCCATGTGGAATGATGAGTGCGTAATTGCCTTCACTATCCAATCCAGGTGCAGCAGCTTCAAGGTTATTTACGCGCTTGCTCAAATCCTGTATCGGATAGGATGCAACGAATTTGCCTTGTGGATCAAACTTGTGAACACACGGCGCGTAGTTGAATATCTTCGGATCATGAGTTGCTGGGATGTGCTGCAATAGCCAATCCATTACATAGATGCCGTTGTCAGTACCTATTGTGATCGTCGTGGGGTTGATAAATCTGAAGTTAGATGACGCGTCAACCTGTATTTGAAAAACAGCGTTTCCTGTTTCTGTGTATTTGTGAATTCTGAAATTATCGGTATCCGTGATATAGATATCTCCATCTTCTCCGAATGCCATAGATAAGGTTTTTGCAAATTGTGCTTCTCCTTCACCTTTTCCACCGAATTCACCTACGAATTTGAACTCTTGCGCTGCGTCTATATGGCGTGGAATGAGAAATAAGAGTGAAAGGAATAGTGTTTTAATAGTCAACTTCATGCTTTAATAGATGGATTAGATGATATGCAAGGTTGTATAGCCTGTGTGTATTGTATGAGTGGCATCATCCTGCGTGGATATTTTCATGTTTTTTTCGAATGTTATCAAGGATACCGTTGATGAATTTTGGGGACTTAGGTGTGCTATAAGACTTTGCAATCTCAACTGCTTCGTTAATAGAAATGGCTGCATCAATATCATTGACAAAGAGGATTTCATAGGTTGCCATTCGTAGAATAGAAAGGTCTACGATAGGCATCCTATGGAGTTTCCAATTCTTGGATGTCGTTTGAAGTTCCGCATCAATTGCTTCAAGATTCTCGGTTGTGCCTTCAACAAGTTCAATAGCAAAAGGTCGTAGGTCAAACGAGATGTCTTGACTTATCCAAAACTTGTTTGTGATGGTTTTTATCGGTTCCTTATTAAGTTGCATTTGATACAGTATTTGCATTGCGATAATTCGAGATTTTCTACGAGATGCCATCTGTTTACCAAGTCTGTTATTGCTTTATGATGTCTTATATTATACAGGATTCTTGATGTTGTGTCAAGGACAAATGTTGTTATGAGAATTTCCTTGTGCTATAATAGCAATAGGATTAGAACCTTTCTCATGAGTGTCACTATGAAATATCAACATTCAATCAACGGAAAAACACTTCCAGACATCAAGAAGATGCTCATCATTCGTGCTGATGGCATTGGAGATATGCTGAACGCAACACCAGCGATGGCGTTATTACGGCAAAACTATCCATCTGCAGAGATAACTGTGTTGGCACGTCCTCTGAATGCCCCTGTGCTAAATGGAAACCCTGATGTAGATAGAATTCTGATTTATGATAAGAGAGACAAACACCGAAACCTCAAAGACAAGATTAGATTTTTCCATTCAATACGACTTGAGAAGTTTGATCTTGTTGTAGTTCTACATACCGCGACTATTCCTAACTTCATTGGCTACATCTCTGGAGCACGACACCGATTAGGTCGCTATCAGAAAGGATTCAGGTCAACACTTACGCATAGATGGCATGGGAAATACAAAAAAGGAGAAACGCACGAAGTAGATAGAAATTTGGCGTTAGTGCAGCTCATCTGTGAAGGTGAAGGGGTGAGAAAACTGGTCTTCAACCTTATGCCTGATGAGTTAGCAGATGCTGAAGCACGCCTCAAATTGTGGAAAATCTGTAACGGTAAATCCCTAATAGGAATTCATCCTGGCGGAAGTTCTTTTGATAAACGATGGCCCGAAAAAAACTATGCAGAACTTGCTGACAAGTTAGCTAACAGATACGATGCAAACATACTGTTATTACGCGGTCCTGATGAAGTAGAACTAACCCATAACATACAAGAAGCAATGCAAAGACATGCTATTGTGTATGCACCAAAAACAATTCGTGAATTAGGTGCAATTCTCTCACAGTGCGACCTGGTTGTCTGTAACGATTCAGGTCCAATGCATCTCGCTGCAGCGTTGAACGTTCCAACTGTAGCAGTATTCGGTCCAACGGATTATGTTGCATGGAGACCCATGAGTGAAAATGCTACGATTGTTAGAAGAGACATGCCGTGTTGGCCCTGTAATGCACATAAGTGTAGAATCGGATGGGAATGCACAAAGAAACTTCCTGTTGACACGGTATGGGATGCTACATCTATGTTGTTAGAGGCGAGAACAGAATGAAGATATCAATAGTCGCATGGGGAACAACGGGTGATGTCTATCCTGTTTTAGCACTTGCAGAACGATTGTTGAAGAGACAACATCAGGTGCGGGTCTGTGCACCCACTATTTATAAAGAGAAGATTACTGAGATAGGTGCGGATTATTATGAAGTTGGTGTTGCATTTGATTTAGATGAATTCCACCAGACATTGGACATAGCCATTGCTAAACGGGACCCGATGGGTCCACTAAAAATGATAGCGAAAGAGGGAATAATACGACGTGGTGAGAGGTGGTATAACGATTGTCTTGATGGGTTCAGTGGCTACGATTTAGTCATTTGCCATTCCATTGATATACCTGCACAAGAGGCTGCTATACGGAAGGATTTACCGTGGTTGACTGTGACGTATTGTCCCGGATTCATTAAAACACCTGACAAAGCACCCTATCCGTTCCCAAACTGGAGTAGAACACTCAATACGTTTATATGGAAGTTGGTGGGACTTCGACTTAGATATGCAGTTGATCCGTTATTCAATCAATTTATCACTTCTGTTGGGGGTAAACCGAGGACGACAGTAGCGTTAGATGAGATGTATTCTCCGCACCTGAACTTCATTGCTGCATCTCCCGCAATTTGTCCACCAGTGAATTTACCTTCAAACCATAAGTACACGGGTGTATGGCATTTGGAAGAACAGGCATATACCCCACCATCCGACCTTACCGATTTTATAACAGAGGGTTCCCCGCCAATTGTCATAACATTTGGATCTATGGGGGGAAGTAATAATACAGAGACAACAAGCATCTTGATAGACGCAATCAGAATTACTGGACAACGTGCAATAATTCAAGCAGGATGGGGTCTGTTAGGGGCAGTGGACGTAGATGGAAATATCTTTTGTACAGATTATGTTCCCCATCGCTGGTTATTTCCGAGAGCTGCTTGTGTTGTGCATCACGGTGGTGCAGGAACGACTGCATCCGTTTGTCTTGCGAAAGTACCATCAGTTGTTGTTCCACATATTGCCGATCAGTTTTACTGGGGTAGACGATTATACGATTTGGGTGTTGCTGCGAAGAGCCTTCCCCGGCGCAACCTAAATGCGAAAGACTTAGCAAAAAGAATTGAACATGTTATCAGTACACCTTCACTTTATGAAAAAGCAGAAGCGTTAGGTACACAGATGGAATCTGAAGAGGGTTTAACGACCGCTGTCCATCTGATTGAATCTTTTCCTACGAAACCACGATGAAGAGAATCCTTGTTTTCAGTTTTAGTTTCATTGGCGATGCGGTGTTATCAACTGCTGTCATTCAGCCGTTACGATCTCATTTCAAAGACGTCCATTTAACCTATCTTGTAGGTCCACGGGCAATAGATATTCTAAAGACAGACGCACAGATTGATGCGACAGTTGTCTACGATAATCGCGGTGTACATGCTGGTCTGAAAGGTAGGTTGAAACTGATAAGAGCTTTACGACAAGAGAGATTCGATCTCGTTGTTAACTTACGCGATAGTCTCTTAGCGAGATGTATCGGTGCTGACCATTGGGGATTGGTACGGGGAGATAGAAATCGGCATGCCGTTGTACGTTACTTAGAAGTACTGCGTAGAAATGGTGTAGATACAACTGATGCTAAACCTAATCTACAACTCAGTGAAGAAGAGAAAACGAATGCAAGACGTTTCCTTGAAAAATCTGAAATAACCTCAAAACAACTGCTTACGGGTATCCACCCTGGTGGCAATTGGGAATATAAATTGTGGGATGCAGAAAAATTTGCACAACTGGCGGATACATTAAATGCATCAGACGCTATTTCTGTTCTTCTTTTTGCTGGACCCAATGAACGAAATCTTCAATCCCAAATTGCAGGGTTGATGAAGACATCTCCCGTGATTGTTGATACGTTAAACTTACGGGAAGTCGCTGGATTAATTGCTGCTTGTGATGTCTATTTATGCAATGACACAGGACCTATGCACATCGCAGCCGCGGTGGGGACCCCAGTTGTTGCCTTGTTTGGATCAACAAACCATATTCGGAGTGGTCCCTATGGTGAAGGGCATGTCGTCGTGCGGAGTGAATTGGATTTAGGGTGTAACCCTTGTCATCCGGGGAGGAACCCTGGTGGATGTGGTGCGGGGAGTTGTGCAGTCATTGATGGGATTTCAGTCGAACAGGCATTGGAAGAAGTAACCTTCCTATTACCAGATAAAAGTACTTCAGCGTGTTAGGTGCGATATGCTTCTCGCACTAACAGAGGTACAGAAGAAAAAACATTGACATTCCTCTTAGAATCTGTTACTATTTGGAAAGACATTTCGTACCTTATGGCACCTTACCTGTCGTGCCAAGAAGTGACTTGGTTTTTTTGAGCTTTACATTAGGAGAAATAGATGATACGCATGATTGCACTGACATTGATGATACTGTGTATTGGTATATTTACCGACAACCTCACTGCAGAAGATATAGACGGGTTAACTAACGAGGCAACCATCAAGGGTAAAGTAATTGACATCACACCTGAACAGAACCCTATCTTTGGTGTAAAGGTAACAGCAGTTGATGCAGCTGGGAAAGAATATACTACTCGGACGAACAAAAAAGGCGAGTACGAGATAACAGGACTTCCAGCGGGACGATATACAATGAGTTTTTCCAAAGCTGGATATGGTGATAGGGTTGGGAAAAGCAAGCTCGTAGCGGCAGGTGGAGAGATCTATGACATAATCAAAATGCGAAAACAGGAAAATATCTTAACATTATTTACCGACATACTATCTGCAATCGTATTGTCATATATTCTGATCTTTTTTCCAGCTCCTTCGGGTTGATATAGTGTTCTGTCAAATTCTAATTTGATGATATAGTTTTCTTCTGTAGGTCGGGTAGAGCGAAGTGCCAATTAAATATTAACTGGCGACAAATCATGACGCATACCAATCATTTCCCGTCGTGCCAAGAAGTGACTTGGTTTTTTTGAGATTTACATTGGGAGAAATAGATGATACGCATGATTGCACTTACATTGATGATATTGTGTATTGGTATATTTACCAACAGTCTCACTGCAGAAGATAAGGACAGTGGAACTATCAAGGGTGAAGTACTTGAGTTCACACCTGAACAGAACCCTATCTTTGGTGTAAAGGTATCAGCAATTGATCTAGCTGGGAATGAATATACTACTCTGACAAACAAAAAAGGCGAGTACGAGATAACAGGACTTCCAGCGGGGCGATATACAATGAGTTATTCCAAAGACGGATATGGTGATAGATTTGGGAAAACCAAGCTCGTAGCGGCAGGTGGAGAAATCTTTAACAAAATCAAAATGCGAAAAAAAGACACTATCGTGACCTTCTTTATGAAAAACACGTTTGGTTGGTCACTTTTTCTCGGTGCAGCTGTGGTAATGACTGTCGTGTTTATCCTCCTAATTCTTCACCATCGTGAGCGAGGCATTTGATGGCACAGGTCAAATTAAGTAACATAACAAAAATATACGATGGCGATGTGCTTGCAGTTGACACTGCAGACTTTGAGATTCCTGATGAGTCCTTTACAGTGCTTGTCGGACCTTCTGGCTGTGGCAAATCTACCCTCTTACGCATGATTGCTGGACTGGAGGAGGTAACGGAGGGAGACATCTATATTGGTGATGAACGTGTCAATGATATTCCACCGAAGGAACGCGATATCGCGATGGTCTTCCAAAACTATGCGTTGTATCCTCACATGACAGTGTTTAAGAATATGGCTTTTGGACTGAAACTGCGCAAATACCCAAAAAATGAAATTGACAGTCGTGTCAGATCAGCAGCAGAAATTCTCAGCATATCGCATCTATTGAACCGTAAACCCAAACATCTGTCAGGTGGTGAACGTCAACGGGTAGCAGTTGGAAGAGCAATTGTTAGACAACCGAAAGTGTTTCTCTTTGATGAACCGTTAAGTAATCTTGATGCCAAGTTGCGTGTACAAATGCGGATGGAGATCAGTCGTTTGCATGACAGGCTCAATGCGACTATTGTCTATGTCACGCACGATCAGGTTGAAGCGATGACGATGGGGGATCAGATAGTCGTTCTCAATGAAGGTAAGATACAGCAGATTGCTGATCCAGCAACCCTATATCACAAACCTGCCAATCAATTTGTTGGTGGCTTCATCGGGACACCTCCGATGAACTTTATTGAGGCACAAGTTGAAAAGAACGACACTATTTCGCAATTAAGGTTTGAGGATTTCTCCATTGAACTCCCCTCATCTCTTCAATCTGTTATCAGGGGTCATTCAGGAGATTCATTGACGTTTGGCATTCGTCCAGAGGATATTCAGGTCAGTGAAGGCGGGATTCATCAGATATTAACGCAAGTAGAGCTTGTGGAACCCCTCGGAAATCATGCGCTTCTATATCTCCGGACAGAGAAGAACAGTTTTGTAGCACAGACCAATCTTTCAGATTTACCCCAGCATAACACATCATTGACAGTGAGTTTTGATACTGACAAAGCGCATCTTTTCCATCCCACTACAGGTGAATCATTGACATCAATGTAAGCTCTTTGTATTGCATTCTGTTAGATTGCGGACTCTTTGTATCGCATTCTGTTAGATTGCGAACTCTTTGTATCGCATTCTGTTAGATTGCGAACTCTTTAATAACTCTGCACACCCGACTACATGTGTTACAGAAATATTCAAAATATGTTCTCAATGCAACCCTCAGTGATAGAGATCGCGTCATGTATAATTAGAATAACTTTTCAGGAGTATGTTGATGTATGAGAATGATGGTGAATTAATTCAGAATACTTTAGCGGGTGATGAAGCTGCTTTCAGCAGGTTGGTAAAAAAATATCAGGAAAGCGTTCATGCGCTTGCATGGCGGAAAATAGGGGATTTTCATATCGCTGAGGAAATCACACAAGACACCTTTTTACAAGCGTACGATAAACTGTCCACATTAAAAGACCCGAATCTATTTGCTGGATGGTTGCATGTCATTGCGAATCGACGTTGTATTGCCTGGTTGCGGAAGAAAAGAGTGGTGATGCAATCGTTGGATTTAACAAGTGAGGAAATATTGGAAAAAACCGCTTATGCCTACTATATCGCAGAGCAACGTGATTTAGCATCTGCAGAACGTCGTCGTGAAATCGTTGAGATTCTATTGGATAAGTTGCCAGAGACTCAACGGAAAACGATAATCCTCCACTATCTCGGAGAGATGTCTTGTCAAGCAATTAGTAAATTATTGGGTGTTTCTCTGAATACGGTAAAAAGTCGACTCAACCGAGCTCGGAATCGTTTAAAACAGGAAGAACCCGGACTTCAAGATATCCTTGATCAAAGACAAGGAGATAATAGTATGGAAGACCAAAAAACCTCAATTTCTATACCAGTAGGTTCATTTGATGGAGATGTAACAACTTGGGTACTCCCTGAAGGCGCGCTTGCGCGATTAGGCCGTGGTAGCGAACCGAAAATGACATTCTCACCGGATGGGAAGTATCTTTTCATTGGAACTTGCATAGGTCTGTGGCTATATGAGCTTGCGACGTTATCACCTGTCGCATTTTGGGAGGTAGAACAAGGGGTTGTTGGAGCTGTTGCCTTTTCACCGAACGGAAAATGGATAGCCGCTAACAAATCAGGTGGAAAAATTTTGATATTGGATGTCCAAAATGGCACGTGCTTGACACAGATGAAATCAGAGGAATTTATACATAGTATAACCTTTTCTGACGATAACCGGTTTCTTGCTGCTGCTTATTATACTTCACCTGACGTTGCAGTATGGTATGCGGAAACAGGTAAACCGTTTGCGAGATTTACACCAGACCCTGAAAGAGCAGGTATCAACCGTCCTATCTGTTTTTCCCCTGACACTCGCCTGATAGCATCTACGTTCAGATTGAGTGCCACTGATGAGGCAGAGTCAATAATCGTATGGAGTATGGAAAGCAGAGAAAAGGTGGCATGTCTCTCAGCACACACCCGCTGTGTAACTACCCTCTGTTTTTCACCGTGCGGGAAGTTCCTCGCCACTGGCGGCGAAGATGGTACTGTGTACGTTTGGGATGTTAGTACTTGGGAACAGGTGCAATGTTATACCGATTATGGGGATGTGTACGGTATTACACCCTCCTATTCACCTGAAGGAATTCTCTTTGCGGCAATAGACACTTATGATAAAACGGGACCCGCTACTATATCAGTCCGCAATCTTGAAAGCGGAGAAGAATTATACACCGATCAAGTTTGGGGCAATACCATAGATTTTTCCTACACTGGTGATTGGGGCAACACTGTCGTATTCTCAAACGGTTCCCAACTTGCTTATGAATGCCGACATGAATCTATCAATGTGTGGACCTCTGACAATCCTACCAAACGTCAATTTACCCATTCACCAATTTCATTTCCAACCTCAGCAGTATTCTCCGAGGATGGAAAGACGTTAGCTGTTCAGCATCATCAGGAAGGTGTTGTGTTATGGGATATAGCAACTAAACGTTCACGTCCAGCCATAAAAGATGAATCAGCAGGTAAAAACCAGTTTGTCCACAAAACCGATGATGGTAAACTCTATGCGACAAGTATCCAAAATGACACTGTTACACTCTGGGAAGCTGACAGTGGCGAGATGCCACTTATTGAAACAACGGGACGTGAATATTGGAGCGCGTCTCCCGTATTGTCACCGACAGGCACGTTATTCGCTTATGCTGACGGAGATGGTAACATACATGTCTGGGATGTGAAAAGTAGAGAGAGAATTTTTGAGTTAGAACATCCTCTTGAGCCAAGTGATAACAAGGTTGATAATGACGAAGATGATGGTGACTTTGTTGATGAGTTGGAATTCAGTCATGATGGAAAATTGCTCGTCAGTGAATCACAGGCAAGAAATGTCAAACTGTGGGACATGGAACTTGGGCAAGAGATAGAATTGTTACCAAGTTGTAAGGTTACGGGATTCCGGTTTTGCGATTGTGGACAGCACCTTGTTTGCTTTGGTGATGAAGTTATTCCATATTGGGATATCACCCACCGAGAATTCTGTGAGGATGACACGTGCCTATATGAATCGAAAAAGTACGAAATTGAGAGGCGATTGTCACTCCCCAAAGAATATGAATATATTGAAAAACCTGTATTTACTACATGTGGAAAGTACATTGCTTTTATAACATCGTGGAACAAGGTTACAAAGAGTTTTCCCATCTGTCTGTTTGAAGTGGAGAGTGGTAAACATCTTGTCACCTTTAGGGGGCATAGCTCAGATGTCACGGAACTTGTTCTTTCTCCAGACAACAAGCTTTTAGCCAGTGCGAGTCATGATGGTACTGTTCTACTTTGGGATCTCACGTCTTATATCCAATTAACGTGATCTGTATTACGCTATTGAAGATGGGTAGAATACGCTAAGTCAAGATATCATAAGAAGTTCATAACCTTACAGGAACGACACGTGTCGCCAGTTAATATTTTAATGGCGCTTCGCTCTACCCGACCTACAATATGTTATGACTATTCGTGAATTAGAAATGGTATAAGGAGATACTTTGATGTCAGACAATGAATTAGTAGTTCCCGTACCATCTGCTGAGGGAGATGATGCGACCACTTTGGTGCTTCCTGAAGGTGCGATTGCCCGTTTGGGACGAGGCGATGTAAATGATATTGCATTTTCACCAAATAGACAGTATCTCACAGTTGCCACGGACATAGGGATTTGGTTGTATACACTGCCTACGTTATCTGCTGTAGCGTTATGGGATACAGAAAACGGGCATACCGAGGTTGTCACCTTTTCACCTGATAGTCGTCGGATTGCTGCTTACAGTAATAATGAAGAAATTTTAAAGATTTGGGACGTTCAAACAGGTGTATGCTTAGCACAGATGGAAGATTCATATCAATCGGGTAGTTGTCGTCCCATTTTTTCACAAGATGGCAAATACCTTTTTGGTCGGTCTCTCCAATGGTATGTGCAAACCGGTGAATTATATGACGAAATTGAATTATGGCACCCACATCCAACCAACGCCGCTGACTCTTTCACCTTTTCTTCAGATGGAACGCTGGTGATAGCAGAGAGATTTGATTTCAATAATCATCACACAGAGATTGTTGTATGGGACGTGACGTCTGGTGAACAAATTGCGTGTCTCAGTGAAACAAGTGAAAGACACGATTTAGTATGGTTGAATCCCTGCTTTTCGACTTGTGGACGCTACCTTGCTATAGGTGATTCTCATGGAAAAATCAGAGTTTGGGAACTAAAAAGCGGAAATTTAGAAAAAACATATAGCGACTTCGGAGACGCGAAACTGTATCCATGCTATACATCAATAGGGAATCTGATTGCTGCCGTAATACTTCCGCAAAAGGTTGAAGTATGGGATGTTGAAAAACATGATAAAATTGACGAGTTTGAAATTAACGAGCAATATGTTTCACGACATCGTGTCCGTTTTTCAGACGATGGCACTCAACTTGCAGTGTCAATACCAAACGAACTCTCCCTCTGGACAAAAGAAACAGATGGATGTCATACACTCACTATACTTAATGGACATACAGATACTGCAGATTGCCTTGCGTTCTCATCCGATGGAAAAACATTAGCAGCTGCATATTGGGGGGCGAATGTCATCTTATGGGATGTAGCAAGCAAGCGTGCGCATCGCCGAGGTGGAGAAAAACTGCGGGGAACGGCACATGCTGTTTATCTGTCTGCAAATGGTCAATTCATTTCTACTGGTGGAGACAACAAAGATACCCTCTGGATTTCAGAGATTGGAAAACCAGAACCGTTAGCTGAATTTAACGAGCCTTGGTTAGGAGCACGTCAGCCCTCGGCTTACGCATTAACTGTGCAAAGGTTAGCGCGTGTTGATGATGATTATAATATTCACATATTGCAATTAACACATTCAATAGAAAGCGGGATAACGGAAAAAAGTTGGAGAAAACACACTATGCTGATCGGACACACAGCGTATATTAGGGGATTGGCATTTAGTCCTGATGGCAACCAACTCGTCAGTATATCAAGTTCAATAAGTGATCCAACTTCTCGTAACGTTAGGTTTTGGGATGTCAATATTGGCAAGCAAATTTCCGAATTATCTTTACCACCATTTTTGAATCCAAAGGGTCTGTATCGTCATTGGGATTTGGGAATAGCCTTTTCACCGTGTGGCAATTTAATTGCGGGAGGACAGTGGGGTGAGATTGTGCTATGGAATGCGAAAACAGGTCAAATACACCTGACATTACCACAACCAGAGGACAGTCAAAGACCCATTACGTTGTGTTTCTCACCGTGTGGAAAATACTTAGCCTCTGGTGCATGGTGGCAATCGGGTTTAAAACTGGTATCTATCCGTTTATGGGAGATTTCAAGTAAGAGAAATATCGCTACATTCTGGAGCCACACTACTGATGTTCAAGATCTACAATTTTCACCAGATGGAACTTGCCTTGCAAGTGCGGGGCATGATGGCGTAATCTATCTCTGGGATTTAACACCGTATATATAAACGATTGCGGTTAATGAGAAAGAGTTGTAGGGATGCACATAAGAAGATGAAATGGATTTATCTGAAAAAAAGCTTAAAATTGTTTCAATTATGACAATTCCGCAACCTATACCCGAAAAAAACGCGTCACCAAATATAAAAAATAGGAAACCTAATTGATATGGAGGTCTCTTATGGAAAGAGATGACATTGAACTTATTCACAGTGTGTTATCAGGTGACGAAGCTGCTTTCAGCGAGTTAGTCCAAAAATATCAGAAAAGTGTTCATGCACTCGCATGGCGAAAAATTGGGGATTTCCATATCGCTGAGGAAATTACACAAGACACTTTTCTGCAAGCATACAAAAAACTTGCTGCATTGAAGAATCCAAATCAGTTTGCTGGATGGTTATATGTAATTGCAGACCGGCTTTGCAAAGCATGGTTTCGAAAAAAGAAACTATACACACAATCGCTTGAAACCACAAGTGTAGAAACACTCGAAAAAACTGCTTATGCGGACTATGTCTGTGAACAGACTGAAGACGCAGCCGTTGAAAATCGCCGTAAAATTGTGCAAAAACTCATGGAAAAACTGCCAGAGAGTGAACGCACAGTAATGGTCCTTCACTATCTCGGAGAAATGAGCTGCGCAGAAATTAGCAAATTTTTAGGTGTATCGCCAAATACGGTTAAAAGTCGGCTTAAACGGGCGAGAAAACGTTTACAAAACGAAGAACACATCATTAGAGAAACCCTCGGCAGTGTCCCATTGCGCCCAGATTTAACTGAAAATATCATGCGGAGCATTGACACAATCAAACAAACATCTCCATCAGGAGGCAAACCGTTGCTACCGTTTGCAGCTTTAGGAGCATCTGCTATTTTGGTTATTTTGTTAATGGGGGCGAGTAAGCAACTCATCACAAATTTTCAGCAGCCATACAGTCTTGATGCGACATCAGAACATGCTATTGAAATCGTTGACGCGCCAGTTGTTCTTGATATCCAATCAAAACCAGAATTACAAAACCGGGTTGGTGGTGCGAATCAGAGCAAAAACAGGAACAACGGTCTAACAGAAGGAACAAAGACAGTGGAAAACAATATAACACAAGACGCAACGCAATGGCATTTACCTGAAGATGCCAAAGCACGTTTTGGGAAAGGTAGAATACGCGAGATGCAGTATTCTCCTGATGGTAAAACTCTTGCTGTTGCAAGTGGTATCGGTATTTGGCTGTACAACGTAACAACACATCAAGAGATCGCCTTACTTACAGAACATACGAGTGTAGCCTCCAATATTGCATTCAGTCCTGATGGACGCTTTTTTGCAAGTGGAAGTAAGGATGGTACCATCATGTTATGGAATAGAAGCTCAGGGAAACAAACAATACTTACAATACCAGTGGGGTTGTCCCCGTACATAAACATGGCATTCAGTCCCGATGGAAAAACATTTGCGATTGGAAGTCGTGGGACCATCAGCATTTGGGATGCTTTCACTGGAGAACAGAAGTCTTCAGTCACCAGTGATGTGATAGATTCAAATAACTTTATTTCATTTCTACCGGATGGAGAAACAATTGTTTGTGTTAATTGGGGCGGACTAATTAGTTTGTGGAATACGAGCACAAGTAAACATAAGAAAACAATTGAAGATGTAGATGATACAGCTCCTGTATTTGGAACAACCCTTAGTCCTGACGGAAAGAGAATCGCAGTGGGTAGCGGTGATGTAGATGGTAGTATTTACATCATCGACTTAAACGCGAGTGAACTCATGTTTAAACTCAGCGGACATTCGGGGGATGTGAACTGTTTGATTTTCAGTTCAGATGGAAAAACCCTCGCAAGCGCATCTTATGTAGATGAAACAATCCGACTATGGAATGCAAACACTGGTGAACACAAGCGAACACTTACTGGACATACAGGGGATATTCTGGGTTTAGCATTTAGTCCTGATAGAAAAACTATCGCAAGTGGTGGTGGGGATGGTACCATCCGTTTATGGGATGCGTCCACTGGTAACCAACAAATTGAATTTATGGGACATACGGATTATGCTGAGAGTGTTGCATTCAGCCCTGATGGTCAGACAATTGCATGTGGATTTAGTGATGGTTACATTCGGTTATGGAATGTAAACACCAGAAAACACATAAAAACATTTAAAGAGTCAAAAGATTATGTACAGAGTTTGATGTTCACGACAGATGGAAAAAAGCTTGTTTGTGGAATTGGTAATACCATCTATCTGTGGAACGTACACACTGATGAACACAAAATAATACATTCCGTACATACGTCAAGTATCCATTGCGTTGCACTTAGTCCAGATGGAAGTACACTCGCGAGCGGTAGCGAGGACAAAACTATCCGTCTATGGGACATGCCTACTGGTGAACTTAAGAAAACGCTCAAGGAACACAAACAGAAAGTCTATAGCGTAACCTTTAGTCCTGATGGTAAAACCCTCGCCAGCGGCAACGAGAACCATACGATACTACTATGGGATGTTGATACTGGAGCGACCAAAATGACATTCAACGCAAATGTTGGGGAGCCCATAGGTCGTGAGAGTATTGAAAGTATTTCCTTCAGTCCGGATGGTAAAACCCTTGCAAGTGGCAGTGGTAGGTCCGTCATCCACTTATGGGATATAGACACTGGTAAAAGTAAAATGACACTTGCTGGACACAGATACGTGGTATCCAGTTTGGCTTTCAGTCCAGATGGTAAAATCCTCGCCAGTGGCAGCACGGACAACGACATTCGCCTCTGGGATGCACACACCGGTAAGCACAAGAAAACACTTACGGGGCATACAGATTGCGTCAACAGTGTTTCCTTCAATCCTGATGGAACAACCCTTGTTAGCAGCAGTGACGATGGTACTGTGCTTCTCTGGGAAATAAATCCTTAGAAGCATATCTCATAAATCAAGTGTAGGGTGAGGTCTCTGTGCCTCGCCAAGTCTTGAGAACGAAAACAACGTGCATCCTTTCTATTCCAACGTAAAGCAGCCATCCCCTTCAATAGGCAAGCCGTTGCTACCATTTTACTCACGATGATTTATTCCTCTTGATTCATCAAAAGTGCATCCAAAAATGTGTTGAACTGAAGCCAAATCAGAATTATTTCGTGGTCGGGAGGTCGTCCCTACGGCAAAGGTGAAGAAATCAATAAGGAGTCAACATAATGCAAAACCGAAACCTAAACAGTTGAATGTTGTCTCAGACGACCCTATAGGGAATACTTGGGCGTTACCAAATGGGGCAATTGTTAGATTTGGAACAGGAGACCTTGAAAAAGGGGACAGTTCACTTTACCCTGATGGTAGATATTTAGAACATAGAATCGATTTTGCCAAGCCAGATCCGATGGTAGTGTGGGTAGATGATCGGACACTTGCGAGTGGGAGCCGTAGGAAAGGTATCGTGTTATGGGATATTGCGGAAAAACGGGTTCGAGAAAGGTTATTGGAGGGTGAAGAATTTCATGCTTTCACAGTTCTACCTGACGGTAAAATGTTAGCTGCCTCGGTTTGCTCTCAATACGACGCAACTAAGGTATGGGATGTTACAAACTCCGAAAAACTCATCGTTGAGTTTCATACAAATGTACACTGGGAACGTCACCAAGCGTTCTCTTCCGCAGGTGATCGCATGGCTGCAGCGAGTTGGGAAGAAGGTAATGTGTATGTGTGGAATCTCGAGCAACCTGAGTATCCGTTACAACTTACGGGACATACAGATTCTATTGAGGTAGTAGCGTTATCCCCAAATGGAAGGATGCTTGCGAGCGGGGCATGGGACAACACTACACGTTTGTGGGATGTTACGTTGGGCAAAGAAATTGCCACATTGCCTGTAGACGTGCCTCTGACAACAAGGGCAATAAAATTCTCGCCTTGTGGTAACATAATAGCTGGCGGATTGGGTAGCGAAATCCGTTTGTGGTGTACAGAGCAGCTTACAACATT
This sequence comes from Candidatus Poribacteria bacterium, assembly GCA_965205065.1. GTDB lineage: Bacteria > Poribacteria > WGA-4E > WGA-4E > WGA-3G > MSPOR6. The sequence continues at coordinate 4,506,427 of CBDBFT010000001.1, forward strand.
ACGCACAATACCACAACCAGACAACAACCAACGGGTTTATGCACTCGCTTTTTCACCGTGTGGTAATTATCTTGCATCGGGAACTTGGTGGGAAAAGGGCATGCAAAAAATGGCTATTCGGATATGGGACGTTGCTACAGGAGAGAATATCCTTACCTTTTGGGGGCATAACTCAGATGTGCAATCACTCGCCTTTTCACCAAACGGCACAATGCTGGCGAGTAGTAGTTTTGATGGTACTATCCTAATCTGGGACTTAAAACCGTTTGCAAATTTTTAGACGTATCTCCGATCGAAATGGCACGGTACTCATCTGGAAGATAAACCCCTAATGTCTCCAATTCATAATACCTGCGTTGGTCGTAGCACAATTTTTTGTGTCTGTTCCTGTTTTTGTTCACTAAAAAACGAATTTGTCCCAATTATGACATTTCTGCAATTTATCTTATGAAGAATCGCGTCACCTATTATTGTATACCTAAATTGCTTATCGGAGGACAATGATGGAAAGAGATGACATTAAACTTATTCACTGTGTATTATCAGGTGACGAAACTGCTTTCAGTGCCTTAGTCCAAAAATATCAGAAAAGTGTTCACGCGCTCGCATGGCGGAAAATCGGGGATTTTCACATCGCTGAAGAAATCACACAGGACACTTTTCTGCAGGCACACAAAAAACTTGCATCACTGAAAAATCCGAACCAGTTTGCCGGATGGCTGTACGTCATTGCAGATCGGTGTTGCAAAGCATGGTTTCGAAAGAAAAAACAACGGACAGAATCTCTTGAAACAACAAGTGTAGAGATACTCGAAAGAGCCGCTTATGCAGACTATGTCTGTGAACAGCGCGAGGATACAGCCGTTGAACACCGACGTAAAATTGTGCAAAAGCTTATGGAAGAACTGCCAGAGCGCGAGCGTACAGTGATGGTGCTTTACTATCTCGGAGAAATGAACTGTGCAGAAATTAGCAAGTTTTTAGGCGTATCTCCGAACACGGTTAGAAGTCGACTTCAACGGGCGCGAGAACGACTAAAGGACAAAGAACACATAATCCATGAGACACTTGGCAGCGTTCCATTATCTCCAAATCTAACCGACAACATCATGCGGCGTATTGACACAATCAAACAAACGTCTCCAACAGGAGGCAAACCGTTGCTACCGTTTGCAGCTTTAGGTGCCTCTGCTATTTTGGTCATTTTATTGATGGGAGCGAGCAAGCAACTTATCACAAACCTTCAGCAGCCATACAGTCTTGATGCGACATCAGAACACGTTATTGAAATCGTTGACGCGCCAGTTGTTCTTGATATCCAATCAAAACCAGAATTACAAAACCGAGTTGGTGGTAGCAATCAAAGCAAAAACAGTAACGACGGTCTAACAGAAGGAACAGAAACAGTGGAAAACAACTTAGAACAAGATACAACGCAATGGAACTTGCCAGAGAATGCCAAAGCACGTCTCGGTAAAGGTAAGATAAATCAGATACAGTATTCTCCAGATGGAACAATATTTGCAGTGGCGACTAATATTGGTATTTGGTTCTACGATACAAGAACACATCAAGAGATCGCCTTACTTACAGAACATACGAGTGCAGTCTCCAAAATTGCATTCAGTCCAGATGGACGCTTTTTTGCAAGTGTAAGTAAAGATAATAGCACTATACTGTTATGGGATAGAAGCTCAGGAACGCAAACAACGCTTAACGCTCCCAGAGATTTAACATCAGACTTGAACATTGCATTCAGCCCGGATGGAAAAACCCTGGCAAGTAGAAATAACGATACTATTCGATTATGGGATGCAACCACAGGAGAACTAATATCTACGCTAACTAACCCTAACCTTACGATTCAGTTCAATAACTTGTTATCTTTTACACCGGATGGTGAAACAATTGTCTCTGGGAATTGGAACGGAGAAATCAGTCTCTGGAATTCTGCCACCAGTGAACATAAGATAACAATTCGTAAACACACAGACACAGATTCCGAATGGAGGTTTGCGCTCAGTCCAGATGGAAACACATTCGCTATGGGTAGTCCGGATGAGGAACAAAATGGTACCATCTATCTTTACGATATAAACACAGGTGAACTCAAATCTACTCTTATTGGACATTTTGATGAGGAACATAATGGTACCATCTATCTTTACGATATAAGCACAGGTGAACTCAAACCCACTGTTGCTGGTCATGTTGTGGACGGACTTTTTGAGGATGTTAAATATATGGTATTCAGTCCGGATGGAAACACATTCGTCGGTGTATCATTTTATGGGATAATCGGTCTATGGGATGTGCACACTGGCAAACACAAGCTGACACTCACTGGACATACGTACGGCGTTTGCGCCATAACCTTCAGTCCGGATGGAAACACATTCGTGAGTGGAAGTGATGACAGTACTATTCGCTTCTGGGATGCACACACGGGTAACCAAAAAAATATAATCACTGGGCATATTGAAGTTGTTGATAAGGTAGCGTTCTATCCCAATGGACGTTTTTTCATAAGTGCAAATATGCATGCTATTCGCTTGTGGGATGCAGACACAGGAGAACACATCAAAAAGTTAGAATTTTCGAGTTGGGGAGATATTATAGGCATCACTTCAGCTGGAAAAATAGTCGCCAGGCAAAACCAATACACAAGCGATGGTGCAGACACGACCATCCTCCTATGGGATGTCCACACTAACGAACATAAAATGCTGTTCGCTGAGCATAAGTGGGGTCCTATCGGCATGGATCTCAGCATGGGACTCAGCCCGGATGGTAAAACTCTCGCAAGTGGGAGTTTGGACAATACAATACGCCTTTGGAACGTTGATACTGGCAAGACCAAGATGATACTTACCGGGCATACAGATTGGGTTGAGACCATAGCGTTCAGTCCTGATAATAAAACTCTTGCCAGTGCAAGTGATGATAACACCGTTCGAATATGGGATGTTGTAACTGGTGAAGATAAGATGATACTCACCCAACCTGGCGGACAGGAAGAAAAAACTGAAAGGATCAGGAGCGTAGCCTTCAGTCCGGATGGTGAAACCCTCGCAAGTGCTTGTCGTACCACTGTCATCCACTTATGGGTTATAGACACAGGTAAAAGTAAAATGACACTTGTTGGACACAGACATGTAGTTTCCAGTTTGGCTTTCAGTCCGGATGGTAATACCCTCGCAAGTGGCAGCATGGACAGCGACATTCGCCTCTGGGATGCACACACCGGTAAACACAAGAAAACACTGACTGGGCATACAGATTGGGTTAACAATGTCGCCTTCAGTCCGGATGGTAAAACCCTCGTTAGTGGCAGTAATGATGGCACTGTGCTTCTCTGGGAGATAGATCCCTAATGTCCCAATTCATAATACCTGCGTTGGCAGTAGACTAATTCATTGTACCAGGACTTACGCAAAATCTTTGCAATATTTCTGTCCTAAAAAGAGAATTGGAGAAACAAATGGAAATTTTCAAATATACCCCCGAATTTCTTGAACCATTAACCCAATTTTATAATGATCTAACTATCAACGTGCCGCATTGCTACCCTATAAAGAAAGAGGAATTGGCTCATGCGTTGATCAGTGTTACAGGTCAAAGCGAAAATACTGATGATGGTCTTAAGTCAGAAACAGCGTTTGTTGCAATGCAAAATGGTGTGGTGCAGGCGTTTATTCACATCGGGCATCATCGGTATGGAAAAAACAAAGTGCTCGAAGGTGTTGTCCGGTTTTTTGGTTATGCACGTGGTGCGCGGTTAGCGGGACAAACCGTGCTTGAAAAGGCAGAGGAATATCTGAAAACATTTAACGTGCCCCAAATTATCGCCTTCTCATCGTATAAATACCATTTTTACCATTTAAGATGTGCAAACCTTTCAATTACCCTCGATCATGTTTATGCACTTCTCGGACACAACGGTTACAGTCCCCGCTATTGTACAGTCTTCTTAGACTGGAAAAACTACTCCGTCACACCAACGCCTCCGAAGATGCCGGTAACACTATCTGTAAATTGGGAAGAAGGGCGTGGACAACGCCCAAATTGTATTGTACGTGCCTACCAAAAGGGTGAAAAGGTCGGTATCTGTAATTCTGTCTGCGGCGGTGATTTTTCAAGCCACGCTGATGCACAAGACTGGGTTTATACGGAATGGCTCGGTGTTGAAGATAGGTTCCAGGAAAAAGGTTTGGGGAAATACTTACTTTTTTATTCACTTCAAGAGATGCGCAAGATCGGATACCGACATGCTTCTCTTAATACTGAATGTTGTGAATACCTTCCAATTCTTTTTTATAGCAACTGTGGGTATAGAGTTGTAGATTGGACCTATGATTTTGTTAAAAAGATCTCCGAAACCCAGGACAGAAGTAATAATCCTTGATTCAATTATAGTCAGGACTTACGCATTCCCCTCGCCATCGCATGCGCTTGAGGCATGCGAATTAGGAGGATAAAGGAGGGTAAAGCCTTGAAAAGGACAAAATTCTAAACAGGGATACTTGAATTTGCGTAAGTCCAGTGTACGTGTTTTATCCACGAAAACCGAGTTTTGTTTCAAATTATGACATTTTTGCAACTTATCCATCCAAAAAACGCGTCACCAATATAGGAAACCGAAATTGATTATGGAGGTCTCTGATGGAAAGAGACGATGTTGAACTTATTCACAGTGTGTTATCAGGTGACGAAGCTGCTTTCAGCGAGTTAGTTAATAAATACCAAAAAAGCGTGCATGCACTCGCATGGCGGAAAATAGGGGATTTTCATATTGCTGAGGAAATTACACAAGACACATTTCTGCAGGCATACAAAAAACTTGCTTCGTTAAAAAATCCGAACCAGTTTGCTGGGTGGTTGTATGTGATCACAGACCGGCTTTGCAATGCATGGTTTCGAAAAAAGAAACTACATACACAATCGCTTGAAGCGACAAGTGTAGAAACTCTTGAAAAAGCCGCTTATGCGGACTATGCATGTGAACAGCGTGAAGACGCAGCCGTTGAAAATCGCCGTAAAATCGTGCAAAAACTCATGGAAAAGCTCCCAGAGAGTGAACGCACAGTGATGGTGCTTCACTATCTCGGTGAAATGAATTGTAAAGCAATTAGCAAGTTTTTAGGTGTGTCCCCGAACACAGTGAAAAGTAGACTTAAACGTGCGCGAGAACGGTTAAAGGATAAAGAACACATAATTCGAGAAACCTTCGGCAGCGTCTCATTATCTCCTAACCTAACTGAAAACATCATGCGGGAAATTGCCAACGTAAAGCAGCCATCCCCTTCAATAGGTAAGCCGTTGCTACCATTAGGAGCATTAGGTTCATCTCTCTTTTTGGTGCTTTTGCTGATGGGCGCGAGTCATCAATACTTGCCTTACTTTCAGTTGCCCTATAGTTTTGATGCCCAATCGGAAAACACTATTGAAATTGTTGAAATGCCCGTTATCCCTAATATCAAATTAAAAACTGATGTGCAAAATCGGATTGGAAACGATGCTGTGACCGGTAAAAGCAGCAACGACGGTCTACAGAAAGGAAATTCATCTATGCAAAACAACCTTGCCCAAGATTCTATATATTGGAAATTACCTGAAGGTGCAAAGGCACGGATTGGAAAAGGCTATGCTTTTGATATAACCTATTCCCCTGATGGTACGTTATTTGCTACCGGCGGCACTATCGGTATTTGGATTTATGATGCCCTGACTGGAAAGGAACTTAACCTACTCACAGAACACATGGACGGTGTTTCAGCAATCGCTTTCAGTCCCGATAACCGATTGTTGGCAAGTGATGGAAAAGAAAACACTATACTATTGTGGGATACACATACCGGACAGCTAAAAACAATACTCACGGGACATCTTGGTAATGCAAATTCTGTTGCATTTAGTCCAGACGGAAAAACGCTGGCAAGCGGAAGTAGAGATGAAACAATTCGCTTGTGGGATGTGTCTACTGGAGAACTCTGTCTCACCTTTGCTGGACATGCAGATGGTGTCTCTGAAGTCATCTATTCGCCAGATGGTAAAATGCTTGCCAGCCACGGCGGAGATGAGATGATTCATCTGTGGAATGCACACACTGGCAAATTCATACGCACGCTCATTTGCCAGACAGATTATATTAAATCTATAGTATATTCTCCTGACGGTAAGATTTTAGCAGCTGGTATTGACAATGGGACAATTCAATTATGGGAGACCGACACCGGACATCTTAAGACAACGTGAGTTTGATAAATATTCAATAAATGTTTTTAAAAAAGAGAACTCTTTTGGTATAATGAAGTCATTATACCAAAATACTATATATTAGAAGGAGTTCTCTTATGAGTATTTTAACACTTTTTTGCAGAATTGACGACTTTTATTTAGCTTTTGAGGCATTTCTGACTTCACGATCACTTCAGGATGATAAACCGATTGAAACACGCGGGCGTCCCCGTAGTCTACACGACAGTGAGGTAATGACTATCATCATTGCCTTCCATCAAAGTGGATTTCGGACGTTCAAGCATTTTTATGAAAAACATGTCTGCGTCTATTGGTGTGCTGAGTTTCCAAATCTTGTCAGTTATTCTCGGTTCGTGCAGCTCAAAAATGAGGTGCTGGAACTCTTAATGATTTATCTATATTTGCAACGCGGAGAATGTAGTGGCATCTCTTTTGTAGATTCCACACGCCTGCGCGTGTGTGACAATAAACGGATTTCAGCCCATCGCGTATTCGCTGAATATGCTGGGCGTTCAAAAACCTCTATGGGGTGGTTCTATGGCTTTAAACTTCACCTGATCATCAATGAGAAAGGCGAACTTTTAGGTTTTCAACTGACACCGGGCAACACAGATGACCGAACCCCTTTACCCGATTTAGTGGTAGGGCTGCATGGTTCTCTCTACGGAGATAAGGGATATATCTCTAAAGACCTGCGGGAGACGCTTCGCAAGCAAGATATCAACTTGATCTACAAAGTCCGCAAGAACATGAAACCCGAACCGCTATCTGCTTCCGATGAGGAGTTGCTGAGAAAACGTGTCATCATTGAATCCGTAATCAAGGAACTAAAAACACAGACGCAGTTGGAACACAGTCGACATAGAAGTATCGTCAACTTTCAAGTGAATGTGTATTCCGCTTTGATTGCTTACCAGCTTTTGGAGAAGAAACCCTCGGTGAAGGTGAACCTGCAAAAACTTGAAGAAATCAACGATTTACCTATGCTTTTTAACTTCTAATCTTTTTTCAAACTCACGTTAAGACAACCTTAAAACATACAACAGATTCCAACGGTGTTGCGTCAGTTGTGTTCAGTCCGGATGGACAAACTCTGATGAGTGCCGATTGGGCAGACGATATGATTCGGTTTTGGGACGTGGCAACCGGTGAGCGTCTCAAAACTATTGAAAATCCACCAGATACTACTAATAATATTTTGTTTTCACCAGACGGCAACACTTATGCAAGTGCAGGCGGTGATGGGACAATTCGTTTTTGGGATGTGGAAACCACTCAACCGATAAGAACGGTCAACGGGTATATGGATATGTTTAGAGATATGACATATACACCAGATGGAAGTACTCTTGTTGTCACCTGTGGGCGTCCTAGCGTTCAATTATGGGATACTAACTCTAAAAAATTGATAAAAACATATTCCTTGGGTTCTTTCCGACTCATCCACTGTATTGCCTGTGCCCCCGATGGTGTAACGCTTGCCTGCGGAGGTTATTCGTCGTCCGAATATAATACTGTTTTTCTTTTAAGTACTGAAACGGGTGAGTACGGACGATTTTTCAGAGGACACAAGGATACGATTACATCAGTGGCGTTTAGTCCTGATGGACTAACACTCGCAAGTGGAGACGAGAGCGGGACCATTCATATATGGGATGCCGCTACTGGTGAAAGTCTAAAAAAACTCGTAATGAAAGAGGATGGTGTCAATAGTATAGGATTCTTACCGGATGGGCAAACACTTGTGAGCACAAATAATTCAGGATACCATTTTTGGGATGTTACAACAGGAAAAACCGTAAAGACAATTCCTGGCGATGCAGTTCCGCCTGAGACGAAGGCGAGAATATTTAGGTTTTATTCTCCGGACGGAAGCACTTATGCTTTTACACATCCGGACGACAATCAAGTACGAATTTGGAATACAGACACCGATGAATTAAAACAGACTTTTACTACTGGGCACATACAAGGTGTTTGTTTTCATTTATACTCACCGGATGGACGTACCCTTGCCACAGCAGGATGGGATAGCACAATTCTGCTATGGGATGTGCCACAATAACGCTGCTTGATAACGTAATCAACAGTTTTTTGTCTATTACACGACCCCAAAGGAGCTCATATTCACATGAAAGTCCTAAGCCTATTACTAACCACGCTGCCAGTGATTTCCACGTTCCTGTTCTTTGCTTTTTTGTCCCCGACTGCCTTCTCTCAAGATCACACACGCTTAGGTCTACCGCAGGGTGCTAAAGCACGTTTTGGAAAGGGCAGCATACATCAGCTAAAGTTCTTTCCCGATGGCAAACGTCTGGCTGTTGCGACTTCCATCGGCATCTGGATTTATGACGTAGCAACAGGAGAAGCACTTGACCTGCTCACGGGACACACAGCCCCGGTTAAGTCAATAGCAGTTAGTCCAGACGGTAAAACGTTAGCCACAGGGAGTGCGGACAACACTATTCGATTGTGGAGTACAAGTACTGGTGAACATAAAGCAACTTGTATCGGGCATAAAGAAGAAGTCAGATTAATAGCATTTAATCCTACCGGAACGACGTTTGTCAGTGTTGACGATGACGAATCCACCCGATTCTGGGATGTGCAAACTGGCAAAATTCTAAAAACCACCATTAAATCTGATGTTACACCGACGTACACTCTGGCATATTCACCGGATGGTGCGTTGCTTTTCACCATCGGATATTCTGACAATAACGGAACTCTGATTGAGTCTTGGGATGCACAGACCGGTGGTCATATAAAAGATGTACTAATTGAAACAGATGTCGATACTTTCATAACTGCTGCGATGTCACCGAACTGTAAAATACTGGCTTGGGCGGATGATGGTAATTCGCTTCAGTTTTACGATGTCGTGACAGGTAAACACATAAGGCGTGCTGAAAAACGTTCAGGAGAGTTTAAATCGATGGAATTTTCATCTGATGGACGCACCCTCATTGCAGGTGCAGGCATTTATTACGATAAAGTTGATATTTGGACCGTTAGCACAGCAGAGCTTTTAAACAGTATGGAACATGCTGACTCGGTCAATTCTGTAACGTACTCACCGGATGAAAAGATGATTGCAAGTGGAAGTGAAGATGGGACGGTTAAGTTCTGGGATGCAGCCACTGGAGAACTCATAAGAACTATCACCGGACACATATCTTCTGAGATCTATGCTGTTGCGTATTCACCTGATGGTAGCACACTTGTTTGTGGCAGCGAAGACAAAATCTACACATGGAATGCACAGACCAGTGAACTTCTGAAAACTAATATTGAACCGAACTGTGATGTCTATTCCATTAAATATTCACCTGATGGCAAGTTACTTTCTACAACGGGAACTTCAAGGAAGGCGCGTTTGTGGGACGTGCAAACCGGACGGTTTCTCGGTAGTTTTAGGTCACATCAACACCAATTTCGTCATGCATCTGATAAAGTTAGAATTTCTTCAGTTGCCTTTTCACCCGATGGCAATATACTTGCAACCGGAGGAACTGACAATCAAGTCTATGTGTGGGAAATTCGAAAGGATGAACTGTATCTGATTGGTGAAAAATTGGCAGCTTTTACTGAGCATACGAAGCCGGTCACTTCAGTGGTATTTTCGCCTGATGGAAAAACACTTGCCAGTAGTAGTCAAGACAAGACGATTCAACTTTGGGACATAGACTCCTACACCCACTCAAAAACGCTCACAGGGCATGAAGCGGAGGTCACTGCTGTGGTATATGCTTTTTACGGTAGTGGACTGGCAAGCGGTAGTGAGGATGGCACTATCCGTTTGTGGAATGCACTTACTGGCGAACTACTGCTGCCGCCAATAGAAGGAGCGGGACAGGTCACGTCTCTGGCGTCCTCTCCGGATAGTAATATGCTTGCAAGTGGAAGTGTGGAAGACAACGCTGTTCACATCTGGGATGCAAAGACAGGAAAACGGCTTCATACTTTTACCGGACATACACAACGCGTCAATGCTGTTGTGTTCTCACCAGATGGTGAATATCTTACGAGTGTTAGTTCGGATGGAACGGTACTTTTGTGGGACTTGACAATTTCATTTAGAAAGTAGAGTTCTTTTTACTCACGATGAATTTTTCCTCTTGATACATCAACAGTGCATCCAAAAACGTGTTGAACTGAAGCCAAAACAGAAAGAATTCGTGGTCGGGAGGTCGCCCCTACGGAAAAGGTGAAGAAATCAATAAGGAGTCAACATAATGCAAAACCGAAAACCTAAACAGTTGAATGTTCTCTCGGAAAACCCTACAGGGAATACTTGGGCGTTACCAAATGGGGCAATGGCACGATTTGGAAAAGGTGATCTGGGTGGTGTTAAACTTTCACCTGATAACACATATTTTGCCGTTGGCACAGGATTAGGTCTATTGTGGTATGATGTCCCTTCAATGATGCCGATCTCACTATGGGAAACGGAAAGAGGATTGATTAATTCCATAGTTTTCTCTCCTGAGGGTAAGTGGATCGTTACAAACAATTGGGGTGGTACCCTTAAGGTGTTAGACATTCAAACTGGAAAGTGTGTTTATAAAATGGAAGAGCAATGGGCTTGGGACGGAATTGCCTTTTCGCCTAACGGAGGGCGAATTGCAATTGCAGGAGAAGGCATTAAGGTGCTGGATTTGCAGCGCGGCGTGTGCATTGCACAGATGGATGAAGATACACATGAAGATGTGTCAAGTCAAATTGATCAACTCACCTTTTCGCTTAATGGACAGTATATTGCAGCTGAAGTTAGAATTTCTGAGGTATATTCGGATGATGGTGAACTGCTTAATCCTGGAGCTGCGGGAAATCAAATTTATATCTGGGATTCAGGAACAGGAACACAGTTGGCAAAGTTCCCGAGTGAAAGATTTGCTTTTTCTCCTGATAGCCGTTTAGTAGCGTATGCAGCACCTGACGATAACGATCCTGACAGCGTTGACTGCTGCGTTTCGGTATGGGATATAGCAGCAAAGGAACGGATTGCTCACTTTATAGGACATAGTGGTTATATCAATGATATTATCTTTTCACCTTGTGGGGAGTTCATCGTATCAAGTCGAAAAACGCTACGGGTATGGGATATGGCAACGAGAAAACAGAAATCCGTTTTTTCGTTGCCAACCGACGACGAGATCGAGTTTGTCCGTCCAGAACCGGCCTACTCACCAGAAGGTGTGCTACATTCAGCAGTGACTAACTATGACAAGCGACTTATTGAAGTGTGGGATGTAGAAAGTAACGAGAAATTACAGACACTTGAGTGGCCCTATGGCATTGGAAGCGAGTACTTTGCTTTATGTCCTGATTTGGTTATCACCTACGCGTTATCTTCTGATTGCACGGATGGAAAAACGCACACATTTCCAGCACTTCGTGAGCCTCGTTTTCCGTGGCCGGAAGCGATGGCTGTTTGGTTGGATGATCAAACGCTTGCAAGTAGAAGCATTAGGCAAGGTATCGTTTTATGGGATATTCCGCAAAAACGGGTACGGGAAACATTGATGGATGACAAAAATTTTGACTATTTTACTATTTCGACTCACGGAAATATATTGGCAATGGAAATTGGGGACACAATCAAAATATGGGATGTTGATGTGTTGGGTAAACCAATCGCGGAGTTTACCACACCGTATGAGGAGTTGATACTTCACAGAGGCAAGTTAGCCCCCACAGGTGACCAGTTTGCCACTGCAAATAGAAATGGTGCATTCTATGTGTGGCATTTCGAATCACCCGAATATCCTACAAAGTTTGCAGGACATACAGAACGCGTTGATTCACTTGTGTTTTCACCAGATGGCAAACAGCTGGTAAGTGGTTCATCAGATAAAACTACCCGATTGTGGGATGTTGAAGCATGCAAGGAGATTGCAATATTGCCCATGGACGAACCTCGTATACCAATGGGAATAACGTTTTCACAGTGTGGCAACCGAATTGCTGGTGGAATGGACAACGAAATCCGTTTATGGTGTGCTAAGAAACTGACAACATTACACACAATACCGCAACTTGAAAATAACATGCGGACTTATGCTCTTGCTTTTTCACCTTGTGGAAAGTATCTTGCTTCTGGCACTTGGTGGCAGCCAGGGATGGAGAAGATGGCTATTCGGATATGGGACGTTGCTACAGGAGAGAATATCCATACCTTTTGGGGGCATAACTCCGATGTGCAATCGCTTGCCTTTTCACCAAACGGCACAATGCTGGCGAGTAGTAGTTTTGATGGTACTATCCTAATCTGGGACTTAAAACCGTTTGCAAATTTTTAGACGTATCTCCGATCGAAATGGCACGGTACTCATCTGGAAGATAAACCCCTAAAGGCTACAAATCATAATACCTGCGTTGGTCGTAGCACAATTTTTTGTGTCTGTTCCTGTTTTTGTTCACTAAAAAACGAATTTGTCCCAATTATGACATTTCTGCAATTTATCATCTGAAGAATCGCGTCACCTATAAATGAAAACAGCAATTTGCTTATGGAGGCTCTGATGGAAAGAGACGATGTTGAACTTATTCACTGTGTGTTATCAGGTGACGAAAATGCTTTCAGTGCCTTAGTCCAAAAATATCAGAAAAGCGTTCACGCGCTTGCATGGCGGAAAATCGGGGATTTTCACATTGCTGAAGAAATCACACAAGACACTTTTCTACTGGCACACAAAAAACTTAGGTCCCTGAAAAATCCGAACCAGTTTGCCGGATGGCTGTACGTCATTGCAGATCGGTGTTGCAAAGCATGGTTTCGAAAGAAAAAACTACGGACAAAATCACTTGAAACCACAAGTGTAGAGACTCTCGAAAGAGCCGCTTATGCAGACTATGTCTGTGAACAGCGCGAGGATGCAGCCGTTGAACACCGACGGAAAATCGTGCAAAAGCTCATGGAAAAACTTCCAGAGAGCGAGCGCACAGTGATGGTGCTTTACTATCTCGGTGAAATGAACTGTGCAGAAATTAGCAAGTTTTTAGGCGTATCTCCGAACACGGTTAGAAGTCGGCTTCAACGAGCGAGAGAACGGCTAAAGGACAAAGAACACATAATTCATGAGACACTTGGCAGTATTCCATTATCTCCAAATCTAACCGAAAACATCATGCGGCGTATTGACACAATCAAACAAACGTCTCCAACAGGAGGCAAACCGTTGCTACCGTTTGCAGCTTTAGGTGCATCTGCTATTTTGGTTATTTTGTTGATGGGGGCGAGCAAGCAACTGATCACAGACCTTCAGCAGCCATACAGTCTTGATGCGACATCAGAACACGTTATTGAAATCGTTGACGCGCCAGTTGTTCTTGATATCCAATCAAAACCTGAATTGCAAAATCGGGTTGGTGGTAGGAATCAAAGCGAAAATAGTAACGACGGTCTAACAAAAGGAACAAAAAAAGTGGAAAACAATATAACACAAGACACAACGCAATGGTCCCTGCCAGAAGATGCCAAAGCGCGGCTTGGTAAAGGGAATATAGTTGAAATACAGTATTCTCCCGATGGTAAGTTTCTCGCTGTAGTAAGCGGCATCGGTATTTGGCTTTACGATGTAAATGTCCATCAAGAGGCAAGTCTATTCACAGAACATACGAGGGGAGTTGACTGTCTTACCTTCAGTCCAGATGGGCGTACCTTAGCGAGTGGAAGTTCAGACGGCACTATTATCCTGTGGGATAGAAGCACGGGAACGCAAAAAACACTCATCGGACATACACATTGGATCACAAGCTTAGCATTCAGTCCAGATGGGAAAATGATTGCAAGTGATGGTTGTGACCGTACTATCCGATTATGGGATGTCACATCCGGAGAGACGAAGTATACAATCACGAAAGAATCGGATTATGCCACTATGTTATCATTCACGCCAGATGGCGGTACAATTGTGAGTGTGAGTTGGGATGATAAAATCGGTCTGTGGAAGTCCATCACGGGTGAACACAAGAAAACTTATGCTTTGCATCCGGATTGCTCTACTACAGGTGCAGCGTTCAGTCCTGATGGGAAAACGGTCGCTATTGGTGGTGATGCCAATGGCATCATTTACATCTATGACATAGAAATAGGCGAACTCAAGATGACACTCACCGGACACGGGGAACATGTTGACAATTTAGCGTTCAGCCTTGATGGAAAAACACTCGCTACCTCATCACATTATGATGAGACAATCCGCCTCTGGGATGCCCACACAGGCGAACACAGACTAACCCTCACTGAACACGCGCGATATGTCCGAGGCTTAGCATTCAGTCCGGATGGTAAAACAATCGCAAGTGGAGGTGGCGACGGAACCATCCGCTTCTGGGATACACACACAGGCAAACCGAAAAAGATATTCACTGGACATTTGCAGGAGGTCTATAGTGTAGCTTTCAATCCGAATGGGAACTATATCGCAAGTGGGTGCAGCACAGGAATTATTCGTATCTGGGATGCGGACACAAGGCAACCCATAAAAACGCTTAACGAGTCTAAAGACGGGTTTATAGCGTTGGCTCGCAGTATAGTGTTCAGTCCCGATGGAAAAACTCTTTTTTGTGGAACTGACGATGGCATTCAACTTTGGGATGCACATACCGGTGAATATAAGAAAACACTTACCGGACATACGGATGTTATTGATAACGTAGAACTCAGTTCGGATGGAAATATACTGGCAAGTGGGAGTTGGGACAATACCATCCGTCTCTGGGATGCACACACCGGCGAACATAAGAAAACACTGACCGGACATACAGCTTCGGTTGAGACCATAGCGTTCAGTCCGGATGATAAAACTCTCGCAAGTGGAAGCATGGAGAACAGTACGGTACGCCTCTGGGATGTTGATACTGGAAAGACCAAGATGATACTTACCGGACATACAGATCCGGTTGAAGCTGTAGCTTTCAGTCCTGATGGCAAAACTTTTGCAAGTGGGAGCATGGACAATACTATACGTCTCTGGGATGTTGATACTGGCAAGACTAAGATGATACTTACCGGACATACAGATCGGGTTGAAGCTGTAGCTTTCAGTCCTGACGGGAAATCTCTCGCAAGTGGATGTTTTGACTCCACGATCAACTTATGGGATGTTATTACTGGTGAAAAAATAAAAACACTTATTGGACATTCAAGTCATGTGACAGGTGTCGAGTTTAGTCATGATGGAAAAACCCTTGTAAGTGGTAGTAGAGATGGTTCTGTGCTTCTCTGGGAGATTGATCCCTAATACCCCTACCAATATGAAAAATAAGCACAACAAGGAGGAAAAGAATGGATCATAAAATCGAAACAAAAAATGCTGATGAAGCAGATTTAGCATTAGAACAATTTAATCGTTTTCATGATGGTTATGTTGAGAATATTGAAATTAAGTTTGAAAATTACAAAGGTTTTAATGACAAAGGTGAATCCACAGGAATAGGGTATGCTGATAAGACGATTATTCTGACAGTCAACCCGTATCCTTATGGTAAGGAACACGACAAACTTGTTAAAGTTGAGTTTATTGATGTCAAGTCCTTTGAAATAATAAACGAATATGATGATGGACCGCGTGATGGACCTACATGGGGTATCGGTCAGGCACTAACCGATGAAGCTCCTGGACCAAATGAAGATCAAATCTTTTGGGACTTTTATTTTTTGTGTGACAAAGCGAAGTATGAGGTTATCTGTTCTAAAATTAACTTTTCTAATTTGGAAAACACAGATTAAATTATGGCATTAATGCAACCTTTCCACTGCATAATCGCGTCATCTATTATTGTATGCTTAAAATAATCACGGGGGAATTGATGGAAAGAGACGACGTTCAATTGATTCAGCAGATATTAGCAGGTGAGGAATCTGCTTTTGGTGATTTAGTTCAAAAACACAAAAAAAGTGTGCATGCGGTTGCCTGGCGGGAAATAGGTGATTTTCATTTTGCAGAAGAAATCACGCAAGATGTGTTTCTTCAAGTCTACAAAAAACTACCTACGTTAAAAGACTCGAACCTTTTTGCAGGTTGGCTCTATGTCATCACAAAAAGACAGTGCATTGCATGGAAACGAAAGAACAAACGATCTATACAATCCTTGGAAACCATGAGTCAAAAAACATTAGATGAAACAGCATATTCTCTGTATGTTTCAGAACAGCGCGAAGACGCTGCGTCTGAACAACGCCAACAAATTGTGCAAAAACTTCTGGAGAAATTACCAGAGATTGAGCGCACAGTCGTAATACTCCATTACCTCGGAGAAATGACGTGTGAGGCGATCAGTAAGTTCTTAGGTGTGTCACCGAACACGGTTAAGAGCCGGTTGAGCCGTGCACGAAAACGTTTGAGGAAGGAGGATACTATTTTACGCGAAACGCTGAGTAGTGTTTCACTGTCTCCGAATCTGACACAGAATATCTTACGTAAAACCAGAAACATTGAACAGACACCCCCTTCTGGTAGCAGACCCCTGTTGCCGTTAGGAGCATTAGGTTCTTCTATTGTTTTGATTGTTTTTCTTTTAGGTATGAGTAATCAATTCTTGAATCGTTATCATCCATCTTATAGTCTTGATGCACAATCGGAGACGACTATAGAAATTGTTGAAGTACCGATTATAACTGAAATTAAATCTATTTCTGATGAACAGAATAGAGTTGGTAACGATACTTCACCTGGGAACAGCAGTAACAACGGTTTACAAAGAGGAAATAAAGACATGCAGAACAATCTTCAGCAAGATTCTACAAAGTGGAAATTACCTAAAGATGCAAAAGCGCGGCTTGGGAAAGGTTACGTATTTGATATGAAGTATTCTCCAGACGGTTCGCTATTTGCTACAGCAGGTACAATCGGTATTTGGATTTATGACGCGCACACAGGAAAAGAAATTGACTTACTAACACGAAACACCGATGGTATATCTTCAATTGCCTTCAGTCCAAACAACCACCTACTTGCGAGTGAAGGTAAGGAAAACACGATTTTGCTCTGGGACTTAAAAAATGGAGAACAAATCCGAACATTTTCTGGACATCAAGATATAGTCAAATCAATTGCATTTAGTCCCGATGGGAAGACAATCGCAAGCGGAAGTGATGATGAAACTATACGTATATGGGAAGTATCTACTGGGAAACCCCGTTTTACCTTTGCTGGACATGCAAATGAAGTATCAGAGGTAATGTATTTACAAGATGGTGAATTGCTTCTTAGTCATGGTAGGAGTGAGGGAACAATCCACCTATGGAATGCTAACACTGGAGAATACATACGAACATTTTCTGGACATACGGGAAATCTTACCTCAATAGCATCTTCACCTGATGGAAAAACCGTAGCAGGTGGCAGTGATGTTGGTACAATTCACTTATGGGAACCACATACCGGTGAACTTAAAACAACAATAGTAAATGCAACTGGCTCCGTTGGAGTTGATGATGTCGTTGCTTCCGTCGTGTTTAGTCCTGATGGAAATACGCTGGTAAGTATAAACGCCGATAATGACATAATTCAATTTTGGGATGTGTTTAACGGAGAAAAAATCAAAACCATTTCAAGTCCACCTGCATCAACAGATAAAGCTATCTTTTCTCCAAATGGGAATAAACTGGCAATTACTGGGAGGGATGGTACAGTTCGGTTCTGGGATGTTGCTTCAAAAACACACATGCGGTCTCTTACAGGTTATGCAAATATGTTTACAGATATGGAATACTCACCAGATGGAAACACTCTTGCTCTCGTAAGTTCTATGGAGCGACTTCGGCTATGGGATGTCCACTCAAAAAAGTTGTTGAAAACATATAGGCGGGATTCAAAAAGTATCACTTGTGTCACTTTTGCACCTGATAGTATAACGCTTGCATGTGGAGGTGGAGATAGCACTGGGGATACTGTTTGGTTATGGAACACGAAAACGGGGGAACATGGTCGCGTTTTCACAGGTTGCAGGGATACTATTGAAGCATTGGCATTTAGTCCTGATGGGAATACAATAGCATGCGGTGGTTGGGATGAGACAATCAGATTGTGGGATGTCAACACAGGTGAAACTATAAAAGTTTTAACGGGAGAGAAGGACGTTGTCAGAGAAATTGAATACTCCCCTGATGGAAAAACGCTTGTAAGTACAGGTGATTCAGGAAATGTCCGTTTTTGGGATATAAATACTGGCGAGACTGTAAAAGCAATTCCCGGGGACATTATTGCACTTTCACCAAACTGGGAAAAATTTGTGATCCGGGAATATAATAAAACTGAGATCCAGTTTTGGAGTATGGATAGTGATGAACCCATTAAAGTCATTACGTCAGAAGAAAAAACATATTTTCGGGCTTACTCACCAGATGGACTCACTCTTGTTGGAATTGACTCGAACGGAAGACTATCCTTTTGTGATGCAGATACTGGTGAAGTCATTCAAACTTCTGACAAAGGACATATACAAGATGTTTATTTTATGCAATATTCACCAGATGGTCGCACTCTTGCAACTTCAGGATGGGACAGTACTATTCTTCTGTGGGACGTCCCCTAATAGGTTTGTGTCCTTACAGAGATAATAATCCTACTTGCCACACCATTATAGGAGCCATACATATATGAAAATACTGAGTCTCTCATTCGCTGCATTTCCATTAATTTCTACACTTTTTATCTTTACATTCATGTCAACTCTTGTCTTCTGTCAAGATGATACACGCGTGGGTTTACCTCAAGGGGCAAAAGCACGTTTTGGAAAAAGCAAGATTTATCAAGTAAAATACTTTCCAGATGGTGAACGTATTGCGGTTGCTACGACCATCGGAATCTGGATTTATGATGTCCAAACAGGAGACGCACTCGACCTACTGACAGGTCATACAGGTCCAGTAACATCTATAGTTTTCAGTCCAGATGGAAAAACTCTTGTAACTGGTAGTGAGGACAACACTATCCAATTGTGGGATGCAAGCACAGGTGAACATAAAGCCACATGTGATGGACATGAAGATGGTGTAAATATGATAGCATTCCATCCAAACGGAAAGACTTTCGCCAGTGATAGTGAAGATTGGCTGATCAGGATTTGGGAAACGGAAACTGGCAATCTTGTAAAGACCTTCAAGTCAGATAGTGTGCCAGCGATAGAAATGTCATACTTACCTTATGGCAACATACTGCTAATTGTCGGACATCATAGCCAATATGAAATGGAAATTGAGTACTGGAATATAGAGACAGATGAACATTTAACAACCGATCTGATTGAGGCAAATTTGAATTCTGCAAAGTTTTCATCAGATTGCCGATCACTTGCTGGTGGTGGTGAATATCCACTTCAGTTTTGGGATTTAGAAACCGGCAAACTCCTGAAGAAGCACACAGAGTGGATAGGAGACTTGAAATCTATGGAGTTTTCATCCGATGGACGCAACCTATTAACTGCAAGTAATTGGGATAGAGTTGATGTTTGGGATGTTAGTACTGCAAAACCTATCGTCAGCATGGGACACCGTGACACGGTCAATTCTGCTACGTATTCACCGGACGAAAAGATGATAGCAAGTGGAAGTGACGATGGGACGGTTAAGTTTTGGGATGCAACCACTGGGGAACTCATAAACGAGATAATTGGTCACCTGTCTACTGAGATTTACTCTGTTGTGTATTCACCTGATGGCAGCACACTCACTTGTGGTACTGAGTCTGAAATTAGGTTTTGGAATCCTCAAAGCGGTGAACTGCTGAATACAATTACTGAACCGTCTTGTAATGTTTATACTATTGCATATTCTTCCGATGAAAAAATGTTTGCTACCGGCGGCACTTCCAAAAAAGCACGGCTATGGGACACGAAGACTGGACGATTTCTCGGAAGTTTTTCAGGACATAAAGAAACAATTTCTTCGGTGACCTTTTCACCTGATGGCAGCATGCTTGCAAGCGGAGGGGGAGTCGAAAAACGTAAAATAGGTAATCAGAAAGAAACCGTTGGAAATTATTCGGTCTGTCTGTGGGAAATTCGCACAGGAGGACAATATCTTATTGGTGATCGTTTAGCCGACTTTACTCAACATACAGAACCAGTCACTACAGTGATATTTTCACCCGATGGTAAAACACTTGCAAGCAGTAGTCATGACAAAACTATTCAACTATGGGACGTAGACACTCGTACCCACCTGAAATCCCTTTTAGGACATGAAGATGCTGTCACTGCTGTTGTTTATTCTGCAGATGGTAGCACACTTTTCAGTGGTAGTCTTGATGGAACAATCCGTTTGTGGAACCCCCAAACTGCTGAGTTGAAAATCCCACCAATAATGGATATTGGACCTGTAATTTCCCTAACGTATTCACCTGATGCAAATATACTTGCCTGTGTTAGTAAAACCGACAATGCTATCCACATCTATGATGCACAGTCTGGCAAACGTCTGCACGTTTTTACCGGTCATACACAACGCGTCAATGCTGTCGTGTTCACGCCAGATGGTGAAACGTTTGTGAGTGTTAGTTCTGACGGTACGGTTCTTTTGTGGGATCTCAGAAAATTGGTAAATGCCAATTAGTGAATTTGGACATCTAATACCATTTCTATAAATTATTTTCTCATTGAATGGTTGTTATCGTAGTCATTCTTTTGGACACAAATTGGAAGTTTGTACTACAAGGT
Source organism: Candidatus Poribacteria bacterium (assembly GCA_965205065.1). GTDB lineage: Bacteria > Poribacteria > WGA-4E > WGA-4E > WGA-3G > MSPOR6. The sequence continues at coordinate 4,527,349 of CBDBFT010000001.1, forward strand.
AATTTAGTTTTAAAAGTTTTCTGGTATTGAGTTGGAAAACACAAATTAAATTATGGCATTCATGCAACCTTTCCACTGCATAATCGCGTCATCTATTATTGTATGCTTAAAATAATCACGGGGGAATTGATGGAAAGAGACGACGTTCAATTGATTCAGCAGATATTAGCAGGTGAGGAATCTGCTTTTGGTGATTTAGTTCAAAAACACAAAAAAAGTGTGCATGCAGTTGCCTGGCGGGAAATAGGTGATTTTCATTTTGCAGAAGAAATCACGCAAGATGTGTTTCTTCAAGTCTACAAAAAACTACCTACGTTAAAAGACTCGAACCTTTTTGCAGGTTGGCTCTATGTCATCACAAAAAGACAGTGCATTGCATGGAAACGAAAGAACAAACGATCTATACAATCCTTGGAAACCATGAGTCAAAAAACATTAGATGAAACAGCATATTCTCTGTATGTTTCAGAACAGCGCGAAGACGCTGCGTCTGAACAACGCCAGCAAATTGTGCAAAAACTTCTGGAAAAATTACCAGAGATTGAGCGGACAGTCGTAATACTCCACTACCTCGGAGAAATGACGTGTGAGGGGATCAGTAAGTTCTTAGGTGTGTCACCTAACACGGTTAAGAGTCGGTTAAGCCGGGCACGAAAACGTTTGAGGAAGGAGGATACTATTTTACGCGAAACGCTGAGTAGTGTTTCACTGTCTCCGAATCTGACACAGAATATCTTACGTAAAACCAGAAACATTGAACAGACACCCCCTTCTGGTAGCAAACCCTTGTTGCCGTTAGGAGCATTAGGTTCTTCTATAGTTTTGATTGTTTTTCTATTAGGAATGAGTAATCAATTCTTGAATCGTTATCATTCGTCTTATAGTCTTGATGCACAATCGGAGACGACTATAGAAATTGTTGAAGTGCCAATTATAACTGAAATTAAATCTATATCTGATGAACAGAATAGAGTTGGTAACAATACTTCACCTGGGGACAGCAGTAACAACGGTTTACAAAAAGGAAATAAAGACATGCAGAACAATCTTCAGCAAGATTCTACAAAGTGGAAATTACCCGATGGAGCAAAAGCGCGTCTTGGGAAAGGTTTCGTATACGATTTAACGTATTCCCCAGATGGCAAACTGCTTGCGGCATCAGGCACTATGGGTATCTGGATTTATGATGCGGATACAGGAGAAGAGCTTAATTTGCTCACAGGACACACTCATGGAGTTCCATCAGTTGCTTTCACTTCAGATAATAAGCTGCTTGCAAGTGGTAGTAAGGACAACTCAATTAGAATATGGGATCCTCACACCGGACAGCATAAATTAACATTCACGGGGCATCAAGACGAAGTTTACTCGGTAGCGTTTAGTCCCGATGGGAAAACCCTCGTAAGCGGAGGTGCAGATGAAACAATCCGTTTGTGGGATGTGGCTACTGGAGAACTCCGTCTCACATTTGCTGGCCACGCAGGCGGTGTCTCTACTGTAATATTTGATCCTGATGGTAAAACGCTTGCCAGTTACGGCTGGGATGAAATGATTTATCTGTGGGATGCGTACACTGGAGAATTACTTCGATCATTTTCTGGACACACGGGAGATATCCGTGACATAGCATATTCTCCTAATGGTAAAACTTTAGCAAGTGGCGGCGATGATGGGACAATTCGATTATGGGAAACCCTCACTGGCAACCTCAAAACAACCTTATCATCTGCAATATATAACGAAGGCGTAAAGACAGTTTTATTCAGCCCGAATGGACAGACACTCGTCAGCAGTTACTGGAGAGACGATAGTTTGGAAAACGATGCAATACATTTTTGGGATGTGGCTTCCGGTGAACACCGCAAAACCATCACAAGTCCGTCAGATACGACCCGTCATATAATGTTTTCCCCAGATGGAAACACGCTGATACATGCAGGCAGTGATGGCACAATCCGGTTTCGGGATGCTGTAAACACTACTCTACTAAGATCTCTCACCGGGTACGCAGATATGTTTACAGATATGGTATTATCTCCGGATGGTAATATGCTGGCTGTTGTAAGTTCTGGGGATAGACTTCGGTTGTGGAATCCTCACACGGGCAAGCTGATGAAAACGTTCTTTCCGCATCCCAAAAGAATCTCTTGTATTGCTTGTGCCCCAGATGGTGTAACAATCGCATGTGGCGGTCGTACAGATGCAAACGACATGGTATGGCTTTTGAATATTGAAACGGGTGAACACGGTCGTGTTTTCACAGGAGGTAGGGATAGTGCTGAATCGGTAGCCTTCAGTCCAGATGGGCAGACGCTGGCGTGTGGATCTTCCAATGGCACTATCTACTTATGGGAGGTGTCTACCGGTAAAACCATAAAAGAACTTGAATGGGACGGTGATTATGTTAGAACATTGAAGTTCTCAGCTGATGGAAAAATGCTTGTAAGTACGAGTGATTCGCAAATTCGTTTTTGGAACATAAATACCGGTGAACCCGTTAAAACCATTCCTGGTCACACTGTTATGCTTTCACCGAACTGGGAAAAGTTTGTAAGCATAAGGTTTATAGGCAAGGGAAGTAAAGACAATATCCAGCTTTGGCGTATGGATAGTGATGAACCACTTAAGACGATCACATCAGAAGTAAAAACAAACTTTCAGGCATATTCACCAGATGGACGCACACTTGTTGGCATTGATGCAGACGGTAAATTATCCTTTTGTGATGCAGATACTGGTGAAGTCATTCAAACTTCTGACATAGGACATATACAAGGTGTTTATTTTATGTCGTATTCACCGGATGGTCGCACCCTCGCAACTTCCGGATGGGACAGTACTATACTGCTGTGGGATGTACCACAATAAATGGCGTTTCATGGCAGAGACAACAGACTCTACCTGCTATAATCTTCAAAGGAGTTCATATACACATGAAAATATTAAGCCTCTTATTACACGCTTTACCATTGATTTCCACGTTACTTCTTTTCACTTTTATGACTACGGCTGCCTTCTCTCAAGATCATACACGTTTAGGGTTACCTGTTGGGGCAAAGGCACGGCTGGGAAAAGGCAGAATACATCAACTAAAGTCCTTTCCCGATGGCAAACGTTTGGCTGCTGCAACTTCCATCGGTATCTGGATTTATGACGTAGAAACAGGAGAAGCACTTGATTTGCTTATTGGACACACAGCACCGGTTAAGTCAATAGCCTTCAGTCCAAATGGTAAAACTTTAGCCACAGGTAGTGAGGACAACACAATCCGATTATGGGACACCCAAACTTACACACTTAAAGCAACATGTATTGGTCATGAAAAAGAGGTCAATTTGTTAGCGTTTAGTCCTGACAGTAAGATGCTTGCAAGTACGAGCCAAGATATGAAAATGCGACTCTGGGATGTACAAACAGGCAAATCACTTCAAACTATCACAGAATGTGGTGCCGAAGATATGACCGCAATCACCTATATCCCTGACGGTGCTATGTTTCTCACTTACAGACATGATGATAGCTTTGAGAAATATATTGAATTTTGGGATGGACAGACCGGTGAATTTTTAAGATCAGTTCTCATTGAAACAGATCTCAAAGAGGCAGCGTTTTCTGCAGACTGCAAAATTTTGGCAGTCGTCGGTGAAACTTCGCCACCGCTGCAGTTTTGGGATGTAGAGAGTGGTGAACTACTGAAAAGTGCTGAAAAGTGTGACGAAAGGTATGATTCTATAGAGTTCTCACCCGATGGACACAGCGTGGTTACTGGAGGCTCCTGGGATTCTGTCAGTATTTGGGACGTAAGCACAGCAGAACGTCTTAAAAGCATCGCACGTGGAAAACCGATTAATTCTGTGGCATATTCCCCTGATGGCAAGACGTTAGCAAGCGGTATTGACGATGGCACAATTCTGTTCTGGGATGTTTCCACTGGAAAGCTTAGAAATACTATCGCTGGACACACGGATTCACAAATCTTCTCCGCAGCTTTTTCTCCCGATGGTAGCATTCTTACTTGTGGGGGTGAATCCAAAATCCAATGGTGGAATCCACAGACTGGTGAACATCTAAAAACGATCAAAGAACCTTATTGCAGCGTATATACAATAGAATATTCACCTGACGTAGATATATTTACCACCGGTGGTACATCCAAGAAGGCACGTTTGTGGGATGCAAAGACGGGGAGGTTCCTCGGAAGATTCCCAGCACATAAAGATCAGAGTCCTTACGGAAGTAAAGAAAAGGTCTCTTCTGTAGCTTTTTCGCCCGATGGCAATATACTTGCCACTGGAAGCAGCGACAACCACGTCTGCTTATGGGAAATTCGAAAGGATGAACTGTATCTGATTGGTGAACGCTTGGCAACATTTACTGAGCATACGGAGCCGGTCACTTCAGTGGTATTTTCGCCTGATGGCAAAACTCTTGTCAGTAGCAGTCAAGACAAGACGATTCAACTTTGGGACATAGACTCCTACACCCACATAAGAACGCTCACAGGACATGAAGCGGGTGTCACTGCTGTGGTATATGCTTTTTACGGTAGTGGACTTGCAAGCGGTAGTGAGGATGGTACTATCCGTTTGTGGAATACACATACTGGCGACCTACTGCTGCCGCCAATAGAAGGAGCGGGACAGGTAACGTCTCTGACGTCCTCTCCAGATAGTAATATGCTTGCAAGTGGTAGTGCGGAAGACAACGCTGTTCACATCTGGAATGCAAAGACAGGAAAATGGCTTCATACCTTTATCGGACATACACAACGCGTCAATGCTGTTGTATTCTCACCAGATGGTGAAACGCTTGTGAGTGTTAGTTCTGACGGTACGGTACTTTTGTGGGATCTCACGAAATTGGTAAATGCCAATAAGTGAATCAGACAGATAATTTTTCATTTTTTAAACCCCCACCTTATATACCTTTCTCTTTATATTAAAACCTAATTGATTTTTTTTTTGTAGATTTCTATGAATATGAAAAATCTAAACGATCTTTCAGATATAGAACTTATTCAGCTTGTCCAAGACCGTGATGAAGCGGCATTTGCGGAACTTATGTCCCGTTGGACACCACGGATATGGCGTGTCATTGTCTCAAAATCGAGGCAACATCGGGATGCGGAAGAAATTCACACCGATATTTGGATGGCAGTGTGGGAAAATATAGGAGGTCTTCGGAATATAGATAGTTTTGGCGCGTGGCTGCGACGCATTGCATATAACGCGTGCAATAGGTATTATTCTTCTCATCGTCGTTCACGAGCCGAAATCCCACAGAGCGATGCGGATTTAGCCGAACATATTGACCAAAATGCCCCGACACGTTATCAGGCAGCACAATTACGCGCAGATGCCAGAGAGGCAGTGCATCACCTTCCCCATCGGGTACGTTCCATAGCGGTCCTGTACTACCTTGAATCATGGAGTGTCAAAGACATTGCACATAAACTTAACTTAGCTATAGGCACAGTCAAGACGAGATTAAGAGAGGTCCGTTCACTCCTACGGAAGGAGTTTGGTGTTGAACCTCAACAAGGAGATATTATGTCGTTAGAATCCGTTCGATCGCACAATCTTGCGAATTATATTGAAAACTATCTACCGAAAGATGCAATAACGCGTTTCGGGAAAGGCTTTGTATTTGATTTTGCTTATTCGCCAGATGGCACCCGCCTTGCTTTAGCAAGTACAATTGGTGTTTGGCTGATCGATGTAGCAACCGGTGAGGAAATCAATCTGTTAACTGGACATACTGGTTATGTAACTGGACGGACTTATTATGTCCATAGCGTTGTTTTCAGTCCTGTTGGGAAAACACTGGCAAGTTTCAGTATAGGATACTGTGGAGACGATACTATTCGTTTATGGGATGCCGTCACTGGTGAATCTATAGCGGTACTTACTGAGGGAATAGATTCTCCTGTTTTCAGTCCTGATGGTAAAATGCTGGCAGGTGCAGGAGGAGACGGAAGCATCTGTCTATGGGATGCTGCCACTGGTGAATTAAAAACAACTCTCATAGGACACACAGCTCCAGTCAAAACGTTAGCGTTCAATCCAGATGGCAGCACACTCGCAAGCGGCGGTAATGATGAGGTAATCCGTTTTTGGGATGTTACCACTTCTGAACTACAGTTAACCTTCGCAGCACACGCAAATGTTGTCGATTTCCTGAAGTATTCTCCAGATGGAGAGATCCTTCTCAGCCAAGGAGAGGATAACAATGTCTGTCTATGGGATGCACGGACTGGTGAATTTTTGCGTATACTCACAACTCGGACAGAAAACGCTTCTTCAATTGATATTGACTTTTCAAAAGATGGGAGAACACTTGTGAGTGTGAATTCCGATGAAAATGTCCGATTGTGGAATCCCCATACCGGGGAGCAACTGAAAACAATTAAACAGGATAGAGATTTTAAGTTTGTGCTGTATTCTCCGGATAGTAGAATATTTGCATGTAGTGAGGATTATGGAGAAGCAACAGTCCTACTATTCGATGCTAACACAGGAGAGTTATTACATGATCTCAAAATGCCTGGACATGCAGAATGGGTTACTGGCTTTCAATTTTCACCAAATGGACAGACACTTGCCGTTAAGACATGTGATGAAATATATTTCTGGGATGTGAATACCGGTAAACTTGAAAAGACAATCACCGGATATTCTGATAATGTAGGTAAGGTAGCATATTCTCCTGATGGGAGGACATTAGCGAGCTTAGACAATAGCGTACGTATTTGGGATTTAGATACGCAGAAACTCATAAAAACAATTTCCACAAAAACTCTTTCTGTAAAAGGGGAAATAAGGGCAATCGCGTATTCTCCTAATGAGGAGATACTCGCTTGTGGAACTAATGATAAAACAGTAGTACTATGGGATGTTAGTGAATGGAAAAAAAGAAGCGTTCTCAAAGGACACATAGATGGCGTATCCTCGGTAGCGTTTAGTCCAAATGGACAAACACTCGCCAGCGGAAGTTGGAACGGTAAAATTCTATTGTGGAATGTCCACACAGGAGAACACTTAAAAACCCTTAAAAAGCAAGAGGATGAATCATACATTAGTACAGTTTTATTTTCACCCAATGGACAGATTTTAGCCAATATTGAAAGCGATGAAACAATTCGTCTTTGGGATGTTGCAACGGGAAAACTTCTGAAAACTATAAAAATGAAAGTAGATACTGTTTTTTCTATAGATTTTTCCCCTGATGGGACAACCCTTGTAACCGCTGACGACACCGGGAAAATCAAGTTATGGGATGTTACAACTGGAGATCGTAAAGAAGTCACGCATTTTAAAGAAGAAGGAACTTATGATGTTTATGCTGTCTTCTCACCTGATGGTTACACACTGGCAAGTGTAGGTACTGGGGCTGAAATATTTTTGTGGAATGTTTCCACAGGAAAACTTCTGAAAACCCTGAAAGGACATATAAGCGATATTAATTCCATAGCTTTTTCTCCAGACAGCAAAACGCTCGCGAGTTCATGTAGAGACAGCACAGTAATTTTATGGGATTTAACGAAGTAGGAATTATACATCAGAATAGAGATTAGGAGTACATAAACATGCAAAAATCGCAATTATCCACACAGTGGGGACTACCCCCAGGTGCAAAAAAACGTATCGGAAAAGGGGGGATAAATGAAATAAAGTACTTTCCGGACGGCACCCGACTCGCCGTTGCCAGCACAATAGGAGTCTGGATCTACGATGTGCAAACATGCAAACCCCTGGAACTGATAACGGGACATACAGGTCCAGTCAATTCAATAGTATTCAGTCCCGATGGAGAAACGTTTGCAACCGCAAGTGATGATAAGACTGCACGTTTGTGGGATACCATTACAGGTGAGCACAAATCAAGTTTCGTAGGACATAAGGATGTTATAAACGCTGTGGCGTTCAGTCCGGACGGGGAAAGACTTACTACTGCAAGTGACGACAAAACGATTGGTCTCTGGGACCTGCATACGGAACAACAGATAGCAAAGCTTGAGGGGCATACGGAGAAAGTTTTTTCAGCGGTTTTTTCGCCAGATGGAAAGGTGATTGCCAGTAGTCAAGCATTCGGTAAAGGTGGAGGTATTCGAATATGGAATGCACAAACAGGTGAATTTCTTAAACACTTTACTGAAGGGACTGGTCATGTAGAATACATCATGTACAGTCCCGGTGGTAGCATGCTTATCAGTAGAGAAAGCTATAGAAGAGTTAATTTCAGGGATGCAAACACAGGCGAAGAACTGAAACCTGACGAAACGGAAGATTGGATGTATCAATTCAGTTCCGTGGCTTTTGCCCCAGATGGACGCACTTATGCTGTTGGAATAGACCGGGCTTATATCTTAGACCGTACTGATATCTGTCTTTGGGATATTGACACTGGAAGATTGCTGAAAAAGTTTGAACTTGAGGAAGATGTGGATTCTTCACCCCCTTCTGTTGCGTATTCTCCCGATGGTGAAAAGATTGCTTGTGTAAGTGAAGATGGCACGATTCGGTTTTGGGACGTAAACACCAGCAAAATCTCAAAAACAATTACGGATCATACGCCTCATCTATCTTCTACGCAAAAAACAGAGGGAATACAGGCACGATCTCATAGTAATCTTTCTCAACGGACTTTTTCTGTTGCCTATTTCCCAGATGGCACTACACTCACAAGTTGCTACGGGACAGAAATTCATTTTAGAAACACAGAGACCGGTGAAATCCAAACTACTATCACAGGTCCACAGGAAAATGTCCATTCATTAACATATTCACCGGACAGTAAAATACTTGCAAGTGCTGAGGATACATCAAAAGCTCGATTATGGGATGCACAAAACGGTAGATTCCTTGGATCCTTCGCTGGACATAAAGAAAATATAACTTCAGCGGCGTTTTCTCCGGACAGTAGCATACTTGCCACTGGCAGTCATGACAACACAATCTGCTTATGGGAAGTTCGCAGAGGTGAACTGTATCTAATTGGCGATGCGTTGTTGACATTGGCAGGACATACTGATAAAGTTACTGATGTAGTCTTCTCTCCAGATGGAGATATTCTTGCTTCAAGCAGTTTTGATAGCACAGTCCGATTATGGGATGTCCAATCTGGAAATCCGAAGAAAACACTTGTTGGACATACTGCAGGTCTCCACGCAGTGGCATACTCACCTAATGGTAGTGTCCTTGCCAGCGGAGGACATGATGGAACGGTCCGTCTCTGGAACAGTCAAAACGGTGAACGCATACAGACTCTCAACACGCCTAAACAGTGCATATATTCTGTAGCATTTTCTCCAAATAGTAAGGTAATTTCTTGTGGAACGGATAGTATAATGTACTCATGGAATGTGCAAGCAGGAGACTTGCTACGTACCTATAGTGGACATACGGATGTGATTGATAGTATCGCATATTCACCGGATGGTAAGACTCTCGCGAGTGGAAGTAAAGATGGAACAATACTCTTATGGGACTTGGATTCAACACTTAATCCATAAAGCCTCATAATCCAAAATAGTTTCTTGTCCCAGATTTCTTCAAAAATGCATCCATAAATGTGCTATAATGGTTTATTCACCAATATAAATCTAAACATTTTTTGGAGTACAAAATGAAAATTCCTTTTATGACAAATCTTATCTTAATCGTATTGCTGCTATCAGGTTGTGAACTTATCAGGATATTGAGTAATCCGCAAACGAAAAAATTGCCTGCAGTCAAGATTGAAACTCCCCCGAAAATAGATGGGAATTTAGATGATGCGGCATGGAAAAATGCACCTCAAGCTAAAGACTTCACTGACCGAAACGCTAACCACGAACCGGCCAAAGATCAGACTGTTGCTATGTTAGTCTATAGTGATAAAGCCATTTATCTTGCATGGTATCTATATGATGAACATCCGGATGAACTTTTTGCCAATGTAAACCAGCACCAGGTCCGACCGTCTGTTGATGATTGGATTTCCTTTACAATAGATCCACATCACACGCATCAATTCATGGACAGAGTATTCTTTATGTCAAATCCTCTGGGTGTCAAGTATGTCAGCCATCCTCCCCCTGGTGTTTTTATTGATGAGGTCGCTGATATGTGGAATGTTGCTGCGAAGATTGTTGAAGATGGTTGGATCGTTGAGATGGAAATTCCCTGGGATATGTTGAATTATCCCGATTCAGATGATCCAATTGACATCGGGATCAACTTTGATCGTGGGCACCCCAGAACAGGAGAAAACTCTTGGTGGTCAGAAGTGCCATTTATAGAAGATAACAGAAAAGATGGGCATTGGGTTGGTGTCGTCCCACCGAAAAAATAGAAGCACAAGGCAACGCCACAGCAGATAAATGGAGTATTCTTAAATGAACAGACTAATCTTTTTTTCAATAATTTTACTGTTGATATCATTAGTACGTCTACCAAATTCCACTGCTCAATTAGACCCACAATTCAGTTTACCTGAAGGTGTAATAGCACGTATAGGGAAAGGTGGGATAAAGACAATAAAATTTTTTCCTGATGGAACGAAACTGGCAGTTGGCAGCACCATCGGAATATGGGTTTATGATGTTCAAACGGGTGAAGCAATTGATCTGCTAACGTCCCATACAGGACCTGTCAATTCAATAGCATTTACGCCAGATGGAAATACGTTTGCATCTGCAAGCGATGATAATACAGCAAGGGTGTGGGAGGCAAACACTGGACAACGCAAAGATAGTATCTTTGAGCTTCCAGGTGATGCAGATGCGTTAGACATTAGTGCTGATGGTAAGGTTATAGCTATCGGTTGCTATAAGACAATTCATCTGTTTGATTTTCACCAAGGGTGGCGGATTAAAGAATTAAAAAGACATTCAGGGGAAGTTTCCTCAGTAATATTTTCACCAGATGGGAAACTTCTTGCCAGTTGTGCAGAGGAGGGAGATGATGCCATTCTTCTATGGGACGCACAAACTGGCAATCTTTTACGCGCAATTACAGAAGATGCAGATATCGTATCTATTGCGTTCTCTCCAGACAGCAGCACGCTTGCAAGTGCAACGTGGCAAGGAGAGATTCGTTTGTGGGATGTCGTTACCGCTAAACTCCTGAGAACATGCAAAACAGAAGGTTGGATGAATCACGGGAACGCTATGGCGTTTTCTCCAGATGGACGCACACTTGCAGGTGGATTTGATGGAGAGGCGGTGTGTTTTTGGGATGTCACCACTGGTTTAATCCAAAAAACTATTGAGCATGAAGATTCGGTAGTCTCAATATCATATTCGCCAGATGGGAATGTCCTTGCAAGTGCAATGGATAATGGCATTATCCAATTTTGGGATGTTTCAACAGGTAAACTTCAAAAGGCAATTCCAAGTAGGATACCGCATATTTCTTCTGTGGTATGTTCACCAAATGGAAATATATTTGCATGTGGGAATGGCACGGATATTTGCTTCTGGGATTTAGACACTGGAAAACTTCTAAACACGATTTTCGCGCCAAAGGATACTATTCATTCTGTTTCCTTTTCATCGGATGGAAAAATCCTTGCAAGTGGTGGTGATTCTCATAAGGTGAGGTTATGGGATGTCCAAAATGGAAGGTTCCTCGGTACTTATTCGGGGCATACAAGTTCTATCTCTGCTGTAGCTTTTTCACCCGATGATACCATACTTGCCAGTGCAAGTAGTGATAACAGTATACGTATGTGGGAAATTCGTAAAGGTGAACAAATCCTTACTGGTGCTTTATTGAATACGTTTGAAGGACATACCCATGGTGTCTCTGCTGTCACCTTTTCACCTGATGGTAAGGTGCTTGCCAGTGGAAGTAAAGATAGAACAGTTCGATTGTGGGCAGTAGAGTCAGGAATCTTATTGAATACACTGGTTGGTCACAAAGGAGATGTTCAGACGGTACGGTTTTCACCTGATGGCAAATACCTCGTGAGTGGGTGTTGTTGGAGTGGGAATTGGGATGGCAAAGTCTGTTTGTGGCATCCACAAACTGGTGAACTTCTCTTAACCCTTGAACATGAGACAGTTGCAGCAACCACGTTTTCTCCAGATGGATCCATGCTTGTCTATGCTAACGATGATACAATATACTTTTTTGACATTGACACAGAAAACACAATTACAATGTTGAAGGGACATACAGATGTGATTGATAGTCTTGCGTATTCATCAGATGGTAAAACACTCGTAAGTGGAAGTAAAGACGGAACTATATTGATATGGGACATTGAAAAGCATTTTAACAGGTAGAAATCTTGAATTCACAGTATCGTGTTTCCGGTAAATCGGGGTTAGAAACCCCTCGGACAATTTATGTGGTTGGTCGTTAAAGGATGTTACAATGGAATTGCAAAATATGGTAGCAAAAGAAACAAAAAAAGAGATTAGACAACACCTCGAACAATTGACGGGTTCATTATACGTAGATATAATCTTCGCTGTGGAAATGGGCAGTCGTGCGTGGGGATTTCATAGTGATAACTCTGATTACGACATCCGTTTCATTTACCGGCAACCGATGTCTCATTACTTGACCTACAACGTGGAGAGGAAAAAGGATATCATTGAACTCCAGAACACAGATAAAGATTGGGATATTGTCGGTTGGGATATTCGGAAGGTGTGTAAACTCTTTGAGAAATCTAATGGGAATCTGATTGAGTGGTTACGTAGTCCTATCCACTATGTGGCAGCATCACCAGAGATAAACACGCTAAAGGAATTGGCAGAGACTTCATTTAATCCAATTGCACTGTGTCATCACTATTATGCAATCGCAAAAAGTCATAAAAAGATTTATTTAGATCGCGAGTCAGTCGGCCACAAAAAATATCTCTATGCTGTCCGTTCTCTAATTTGTGCAGAATATATAGTGAAGACAGGGAAACTGCCGGCTGTCAACTTCTTAGAGTTGTTAGAAGATACACGTGAACTCTCAAAAAAGGTTGATATTATTCACCCTGACATCATGGCGTTGGTGCAGAAGAAACAGAAAGGACATGAACTCGGTGTTGGGTTACCGATAGAGCCACTCGACGATTTCGTAAAGTCTATGCTTCAAAATTATGAAAAAGGGTTTGAGAACTATTTCCCACATCAGACTATTCATGACAAACAACAACGTGTTGAGGCGTTAGAGAAGATATTCAGAGATGTTGTTCTCAGTTAAAGTTTGATAGTACCCGCTAAAAACAATTGATTGTCAGCTTAAGTTATGGTATACTCTTAATTGTCCATTTTAAAGCAAGCACATCTCAAGAATTGAGGGAAAACCTTATGAAATACGTTGTTATATATGAAAAAGGCAAAAACAATTATGGTGCTTATGTCCCTGACCTACCAGGATGTGCCGTTGTAGGTGCAACACTGGAAGAGGTGCAGACACTGATCGTTGAAGCCGTTGAATTTCATGTTGAAGGACTACAGGAAGCTGGTTATGCTGTTCCACCGCCATCAAATTCACCCATTTCAATAGAGCCGGGTATGTTGTCCACGTTGATTGAAGCGCGGATTTAGTTACAACCTATGAACGCTTAGCAGTATAGAGCAGAGACATTGTCTCCATCCCTTAATAAAACCCGTATATTTGAAATCATCCGTGATTCAGTCCCTACCGATTAGCATTTCCTACCTCACCTCACAACCTCACAATCTCACAACACAGAAACCTTGATTTTTATAATGCTGTGTGGTATTATATTTAAAATACAGAAATAAAAGATCGTAAATGCGTAATACTCGTCCACGGACAATAGATTTATATCAGATTCCAAACGGACACGAACCTTTTACAAGATGGTTCAATTCAATTCGAGATACAACGGTAAGACGACGGATTCAAGCACGACTTATTGCTATAGAGACTGGAAATTTTGGAGACCGAAAATCTGTCGGTGATGGGGTTTGGGAGTTACGACTTGCCTTCGGTCCAGGTTATCGCATCTATTATGGTGAAGTAGATAACACTGTCGTTCTGCTCCTCTGTGGTGGTGATAAGTCTTCGCAAGGGCGAGATATTGAACGTGCAAAAAGTTATTGGAAAGAATACAAGGAGCGATATAAACAATGAAAATTTATGGAACATGGCACGCTTTCCTCGTTGAACAACTTGCAGAAGAAGATGATGTGAGAGGATTTCTTGATGCAGTCATCGAAGAATATCAAATCCACGGAAATCTCGCTACAATCCAGTTGGCTCTTCAATATGTCGCTGAAGCACATGGAGGAATTTCGGAGCTCGCTGAAAATATAGACATTGAACCACAAGTTCTATCCGCAGTGTTAGATAACACTAAAGCACCAAATATTGACACATTTGGAATCGTACTCAGTGCTTTGGGATGTTGTATTTCAATGAAGTCTTTAGATGCTGTGAATACCCAAAACGAAGTTACTGTTCAGACAGAAAAGGAAATTGCCACTGTGGAGAGGATTGTTTGAATCTCGGATTTTCACAGATTTCCAATCCGCGTTTTCCGTGTCATCAGGAACAGTTATATCCTCGGCAAGATGCTGACAGAAAAGAGAAAAGTAGAATACTATAGACAGCAACCTGGATGACTATATAGTAGATTTTACAATTAACTTGACACTTTGAGTCGTAGGAGGGAACTCCGATTCCCGACTGTTTGTCTGTTTAGTCGTGATTCGGAGATCACTCCTACAAAAGAGGTGTCAACATATCTCTATAATTCACTATAGTATGTTTAGGAATACCTTTATTTCTGCAGAAAGACTATCAAAATCGCGTTCAGCCATAGTTTTGAGTTTTTTGAGAGGTTTAGCAGAATCAATATCCCAAAAGTCGATTGATGGACAGATACGCATATAATTATCTTTGAGTAACTGTTTAACCATCTTTGCCGATGCTTGCGATTGTAACATCATCACAAAAGAGACTAATTTTGGACCACCCCAACCCAAAAGAAAACCCCATCTACGTTTCTTTCGGTACATATTAGGTGCGTGTCCTGTGCCAACTGAGAGTATCTTAACTTGACTGGCATCTTTCCCGAATGCTGTTAACGCTTCCGTATATGCTGCGATTGATGGATTATTTGCCCATAACCCCCCATCAGCAAAGAGCAGATTGTTTATACTCTTAGGAGCGAAAAAAGTTGGTGCAGAGCATGATGCAACCACTGCATCTCGTATACAGACATCACCGTCGGAATATTCACTATCACGCACTGTTTCTGCGTAATTAGATCTAAATAGATACCGTTCACTCTTTGTTATTTCTGAGCTTGTTATTATCAGGGGTGTTGATATTTCAGACAGCGGTTTTGCAGGAATGTGTTTAGCGATGACGTGTGCAAATACATCCTCTGAATACTTGCTTGAGAAGAGCAAATTACGATACCATTTCTTTTTGAATATATCTGGTGACTCCGTTTCAAACAGTGAGACGATCTCATCCATAGAAATGTCGGCGGCAATTGCACCTGCAATGATTGCACCTGTACTTGTTCCTACAATAAGGTCGAAACTCTCCTTAATAGGTGTATCTAATTCCTGTTCAACTAAAGCGAGCAGTTGAGCAGAATAGATACCACGGGTACCACCACCATCTAATGTAAGGACTTTGAAGGTTTCTACGTTGTTCATGTTTACCAATACCATTTCTATTTGAAAATACCTATATTATTGTAGCATAAACTTTTAGTTTTTGCCGTACAATCCTCCTTGATTGTGCTACGAACCCAACAATTACTTTACACACCCCTACGGTATGTTATTGATTTTATCTTACATTTCAACTATAATATATCAACTTTCCTGTAATTTGCTGTATAAAAAGGAGTGCGTGTAATGAAACGTCTATGTCTTCTATTTATCTTATTCACTATTTTAACAGGTTGCAGCCAACAGCCACCTGTAGATTTTCCTGACCCAAATCTTGAAGAATCTATAAGGTTTCATTTAGGACTCAAGGAAAATAAAAGAATCAATGTACAGAACCTAAAGAAAATAACCAAATTTCATGCCACAAGCAGCGAAATAAGTAACCTATCAGGTTTAGAGAATATGACTAACCTGATCGAACTAAGACTATACAATAACAGAGTATCTGATCTTACACCGTTATCTGGATTGGAAAGTTTACGAGAATTGGAACTCAGCCATAATCAGATTAGTGATTTAAAACCACTTTCCGAATTGACGAATCTGAATCAACTGTTTCTTGAACATAACCTCATTGAAGATATTAGTCAGCTACGAAGTTTAACACGGTTAACACACTTAAACCTCACTCGAAACGGACTTGATGACATCACAGGACTAGACAGACTGACACAACTTAACAGTTTAGAACTTTCTAACAATAGAATCACAGACTTAACCCCACTGCTCAGTCTAACACAATTGACACACTTAAATCTCGCGCGAAACGGACTTGATGACATCACAGGACTAAACGAATTGACACAACTTAACTACT
Organism: Candidatus Poribacteria bacterium; assembly: GCA_965205065.1. Classification (GTDB taxonomy): domain Bacteria; phylum Poribacteria; class WGA-4E; order WGA-4E; family WGA-3G; genus MSPOR6. Next base: position 4,543,809 of record CBDBFT010000001.1, read on the forward strand.
TAGTACTTTCTGACAATAGAATCACAGACTTAACCCCACTGCTCAGTCTAACACAATTGACACACTTAGATCTCACACGAAACGGAATTGGTACTATCGCACACTTAAACGGATTGACACAACTTAACGAATTAATACTTATTGACAATAAGATCAAAGACTTAACCCCACTTGCTGAATTGAAGAAACTTACTGAATTAAGAATCCGTTCAAATTTTATCAGTGATTTAACACCTTTAAGGGAAATGACTCAACTTCAAGAGTTAGAAATTATGAATAATGGAATAAGCGATCTAACTCCCTGTAAAGGACTAAAGAATCTCACTGTCCTAAACTTTGCAGGCAATCAAATAAGTGATCTCTCACCTCTATCTGCTTTGACACAGTTGGAGAAATTGGTATTTGGTGTGAATGATATTAGTGATCTTAGTCCCCTTGCAGGATTGACAAATCTAACATACTTATGGATCGGTAAAAACAAGAACATCAGCGATCTTACGCCACTTTCCGATATGCAATTGCTAGAATATCTATTTATCGGTACCAATAAAATCAGCGATTTAACACCGCTTGCAAAATTATCAGGTCTTAATCATCTAATCATCAGTGGTAGTGAATTTACCAATAAAATCAACGATTTATCACCCCTTGCAAAATTATCAGGTCTTAATCGTCTAAGCATCAGTGGTAGTGAATTTTATGATCTCACTTCTCTTATTCAACCGTTAACAGAACTGGATAATCTAAAATCTGTAGATATATACAGTTGTAACATCACTGATATAACGCCACTTAGAAAACTAAAACAGTTGACAAGATTGAATCTTTCATCTAACAAAATCAGTGATATTACCCCTTTGTCAGAATTAACAAATCTTGAAGTGTTAAACTTGAATAACAATCAGATTACTGACATCTCTCCATTAAAAGGCATAATTACGATTGAAGAGCTGGACATTGTACGGAACCAGATTACTGATATTAGCGTTTTAGCATCTTTACCTAATTTAAGACGTGCTTTCTTACAAGTAAACCGAATATATAACACTGAACAGGAACAGCAAATACTTGAACAGAATCCGAATTTGGATTTAATAATCATACCCAGTCGTTGATATGATGACATATCGTTTATTTATGGATAATCCATTTATGGATAATTAACAGATACGTTGACTCTAACACAACACGGAAAACACATCAATCTACTAAAGCACCGACGCAATCAATGGAGTATGAACATGGCAGAATTAGCTATAAACGGTGGTGAACCGATTGTAAAACACGGTTTAGGAAAGGGTTGGCCCATATATGATGAAACCGAAGAAAACACGCTGTTAGAGGTGTTGCGGAGCGGCGCATGGAACAGACGTGAAAAGGTTGACGAAGTAGGTGAAAAGTTCGCAACTTATCACGATGCAAAATACGGTATTCCACTGGCGAATGGCACAGTCGCATTGCAATGCGCACTGAAAGCCGCCGGTATTACCGCTGGGGATGAAGTCATCGTGCCAGCATTGACATTCGTAGCGACCGGCACATCAGCAGTATGCGTTAACGCTGTTCCGGTGATTGTAGACATAGATCCGCTCACCTATAACATCTCTCCTGATGCAATTATAGATGCAATTACGCCGCGAACAAAAGCCATTATCCCTGTACATAACGGTGGTTATCCCGCTGATATGGACGCTATTATGGAGATAGCTGAAAAACACGATCTAAAGGTAATAGAGGATTGCGCGCATGCACACGGGTCACAATGGCGAGGTAAAGGTGTCGGTTCAATCGGACATTTAGGTACATTTAGCTTTCAGATAGGTAAAACGTTAACGTGCGGAGAAGGGGGTATGGTAATTACATACGACGAAGAACTTGCTAACACGGCACGACATATAGCAAATTTGAACATGCGTATGACGAACTTACAGGCAGCACTCCTATTGTGTCAACTCGAAAGATTACCAGATCAGGTTGAAACACGTGAACGAAATATGGCACACTTAGTCCAAGGAATGGAAACTATTGATGGATTACACCCAATTCCGCGAGACGAACGGGTTACACGTTGGTGCTTCTATTATTGGGATTTTCGTTTTGTTTCTGAAGAATTTGACGGGATTTCACGCGGTCGCTTCCTGGAGGCACTCAGTGCTGAGGGAGTCCCGTGTGGAGTAGGTGCACACGGCATACCTATCTATCACGAAGGACCATTCGCAAGTCCTGAAATGTTTGATCAACTCGGTCTACCTCTAAAATATCTTGGAGACAATGCGATTGACTATAGTGATGTTCACTGTCCACAAGCAGACTACGTCTATAACAACGAGGTCTGTAGTTTTGGGCACGCTATGTTCTTAGGTGATACTGATGATATGCAACTGATCTTAGATGCATTCCAGAAGATTCGTGATAACACTGATGCGTTGTAGGCAAGTAGTGTATGCCAGTGGGATGGAAGATATGGAAGTGATGGGTCGTTGATTATTTTATCTTCAATGGAATATTTAAGGATTGAGGTAACAGACACGCCGTATCGTTGCAAGCTTGATACGCAAGTATCAGCACAATTGGGACGTTTCTGTTGCGTTCTGTATTCGGTTTCTGTTTTAGGTTTACAACAATCTTTATCTTCCCATCATAGACATTCAAGGCTTCATCACTAAAAGCAAATTGGGTCGACTGTCCCTTCGGATACTTTACGTTTTCTATCTCTATAGGTGCATCTTCTGTTAAAGAGATTGTCGTTGGTATTAAGTTTTCTTGACCAGATGGATTTGCATTTATGTGCCATCCTTCTCGTATCTTTATCTCCACTTCCGCGTCAAATGTTCCTTTCTTATCTATCTTTCCCATTTTCGCTGTTGCTGTGACGATTTGTTGTGAATTCTCATCTCTGTCAAGCTCCAAATACCAGTTGAGTGAATACAGCATGTGCATAAAGGATGAAGGAGACTGTTTCATGGAATTGGCGAAACTTTGAAGTGTCTTCTCGGCATATTCATCATAGTTTTCACCAAGTGTCAGGAGATTGTTTACCGCTACAGCATTCCCGGAAGGCACTGCTGAGTCATAAGGCTTTTTAGTGCGGACAATCAGTTGTTTCGCGTCCTTCTTTGTGTAGTAGAATCCACCGTTGATGTCGTCCCAGAAGAGTTCTATCATCTTATCAGTTAGCTTATTCGCTGACTGAAGCCATCTTTCCTCACCTGTTGAAGTATACAGACCTATCAATCCTCTGACGAAAAAAGCATAATCATCATGATAGCCATCATACTTTACGATGCCATCTGTGTATGTATGCCATAGTTCACCGTCCGGTTTTTGTAGTTTATCAAGAATGAATTGTGCAGCTTTGGCAGCGGCGTTGAGATAATGTTCATCACCTAACACTTCGTAGCCGAGTGCAAGCGCATCAATCATCAAACCGTTCCAACTCACAATTATCTTAGTGTCCAATAAAGGTCGTTCCCGCGCATACCTTGCTGTTAACAACGTTTCACGCGCAGATTCTAAAGACGCAAGCGATTCCTCTGATTTCTCAGCATGTGGAATATAGAGGACGTTTTTACCTTCAAAATTAGGCCCTTTGTCAACGCCGTAAATGGTATTGAATTTTTTGAGATCACTTGATGATAGCACTGTCTTTATTTCATCTGCTGTCCAGACGTAGTATTTACCTTCTTCAGCATCGGTTTCGGCATCTATAGCGGCATAAAACCCGCCCCCCTTTGAAGTCATTTCGCGCGCTACAAAACTGAATATCTCCCGTGCAATACGACGGTATTGTGGTTTCTCTGTTATCTGATATGCTTGGAGATATATTTTTGCCAATTGCGCGTTGTCGTAAAGCATCTTCTCGAAATGCGGTACGAGCCATTTTGCGTCAACTGAATATCTGTGAAACCCACCACCTATCTGGTCATATATCCCACCGTAAGCCATCATGTCTAAAGTTTGCGTGACCATTTTCAGCAGTGATGCGCTATCTTCTGAAGTATTTTTCAGAGCGGACTGTCTCTCGTATTCTCTCAACAAGAAGTCTAAATTCGCTGGACTTGGGAACTTAGGTGCCGTGCCGAATCCACCGAAAACTTCATCATAGTTTGACTTGAGATATATGATTCCATTCCTAACGAGTTCGCGATTAAGGGGTAGTGCATTAAGGGGTGTGAATCCTTTGCTGATGACTTGATCAATGATGGCAGTAATTCTGTTGGCTGAGTCAATGACTTCTGCATGCCGCGTCGTCCAGGCAACATGGATAGCGTCTAAAATAGAAGGAAATCCTGGGCTATTCAGCATATCCGTTGGAGGGAAATATGTGCCTGCAAAAAACGGTTTTAGGTCCGGAGTCAGGAATACGGAGTTGGGCCAACCACCGCGTTGTAACATTAATTGTGTAGCCGTCATATAGATTTCGTCTAAATCGGGTCGTTCCTCTCTATCGATTTTTATATTGATAAAGTTCTTATTCATCTGTTTCGCGATCTCAGGATTTGAGAAGACCTTCCGTTCCATGACGTGGCACCAATAACATGTAGAATATCCGACAGAGAGGAAGATGGGTTTGTTTTCTTTCTTTGCAAGTTCTATTGCTTCATCGTTCCAAGGATACCAATTAACAGGATTATGTGCATGTAGTAGGAGGTATGGACTGGTTTCATGGATAAGGCTATTTGTCCATTTCCATGAACCGTCAGGATTTTTGAGCACACCTTCATCAGCATTTATAGCACAGGTGAGTAGGAACAAAATTAATGAAATAAGGATTACTGGGGTTGTATTTTTAATGTTAAACATTAATTCCATGAACTCCTCTTACCTTGGTTTCTATAGGAAGGATAACACAAAATGTTGTGAGAAGTCAATTGAATGTCAGGGACAGGTGCGTAAAGTTATTGGTACTATAAGTGTCATTTTTGGGATTTCCTTTGCTCTGAATAGTAGTAGGCACTCTCCGAGTGCCGTCTCTTCTGAATAGTAGTAGGCACTCTCCGAGTGCCGTCTCTTCTGAATAGTAGTAGGCACTCTCCGAGTGCCGTCTCTTCTGAAAAAGGTGATAAAATATTTACACACTCATGGACGAATTATTCAGTTTCACTTGAGATAAGTAACCTTGCATGATACACTTAATCATAACTTAAAACCGTTGGAAGCTAAAGCAACATTTAACGTTCAAGGAGGCACTGTAGCTATGGCATATAGCAATTTCACCTTAGAAACAGTACAGAAGGAATTTCAACTTGAATTCGTTGAACGGGCAGGTATTTTTGCCGAAATAGAACCCGTTACTCCCAGTGAACTCCTCACAACTCTCTTGGCGAAAAAAGTGCCATTAGCCACTACCATCAACACAGAAAAGGCAAGGTCGGAACTGATTGTCGCTGATGTACTATTTGAACTGTGGGAGCAATTTGAAAGACGAATCAGTCTTTTTTCAGGTATTGACTTCAATGTAGATGCAGAATTAGGTCTCACTGGTATGTGTGATTTTTTAGTCAGTCTGTCACCGATGCAATCTTTTTTGGAAGCACCTATTATCGTTCTTGTTGAAGCAAAAAAAGAGGACACAGCTCCGGGTCTCGGACAATGTGTCGCTGAGATGCTCGCTGCACAACGTTTTAATGCTGAAAGAGAAAATGATATCTCTTGTGTTTATGGAGCTGCCACAACAGGAACAGAATGGAAATTCCTCAAATTAGAAGGGAACCTTTTACATCTTGATATGTCGGTCTATACAATTGCAGAATGCCACAGAATCCTCGGTATTCTCTCAAGCATGGTAGAACAAAAGGCATAATAGTAGTAGGCACACTCCGCTGTGCCGTTCTGTATTCTCTCAAGCATGGTAGAAACAAAAGGCATAAATATCAATACCTTCGCCAATTATCCTGGATTTAGATTGACTTGTGTGTTGTGAATAGCACCGATAGAACTTAGGTGTCCAATAATTTGTTCAATAACAATATCTTCAGGTTTTTGCGGAAGTATTTTTAATGTTTCGTTCATATACTTCAAACCCCGGTAGTGCGATTTAAGATCTATGACACTATAATCGGGTATCTGACACCTATAGTCTTCCATGAGTTTAGCAGATACATTTGTCATAAACATTGACAAGTTCACGGCATTGTTTATAGGGGTCTCTTTTACATTCATGAAATCTTCCATACCCCAATGTTGTTTTGCGTCTCGGAAGTTGAACTCAATTTGAAAACGAAGCGAATAATAATCTATCAGTTTTTCTGCGTCAAGTTCTAAATCAGAACTGAACAATAAGACGTGTACTTGCTTTTCCGTAGTCAAGTTCGTCTTTAGGACACAAACGACGTTCAATGGGTCTGGGAACTTTTTGTGGCGTAGTTCCATTTGATATATTTCGGTTTTTAGATTACCATCTATCTGTGTAGAAACACAATACTCTGCGTCAATCTGTCGTGGATTGAAGCGTTCTCCATAGATTGCGGGGCGTCCGCGTTGTCCCTCATTCTGTGTCGTCGGTGGTAAATGCAACGCAGCATCTGTGCGTAGTTTTGAAATAAGATGGAGTCCACATTGTTCTACCATTTGTAGAGCGTTATTGTTCCCAAAATATCCATCCAGGACCAAATAACGGACAGGTATCAAGTTATTGATTACTTGTAAAACCTGTATGAGTATCGTTTGAAGTTGTTTCAAAGTATCACTGAGAACGACCTCTTTTTTGTTCTTATTTCGGCTTCCTTTAGGACGCCCGGGTTTAGGTTTTGTTTTCTTCGTGTCGTCTAAGGGTTCATTCGGAGAACTAACAGGTTCTGAGGTTTTTTCATTTCGAACGATTTGCCCAATAGCCATCGGATAGGAATGCCGTTTAGAGATATCGATTAAGGATATGGCTAAAAACGATAACCCGGGAATGCTTTTCCCATACAATGAGGAAAAAAAGCGCGATAAACCATGAGTGCATTTTCCGCTTTTGCTTATGACGACTTCGTCGCTTGCTAAGATATAAGCACTTTCACGATCAAGTAAGTGTGTACGAAAAAACGTCCAGCACAATGTTGTCCAAGGAAGAACAGTGTTGAAAAAGCGTTGTATTGTGCGGTAGCTACCTCCTTTAGATGTCCAACGAGAGATATTCAACATTGTCACTCGTCCTGTCATCGCAAGTTGTGCAAATACAATTTGACATAACTGACGGATCGTCGTTTGTGAAATACATGGATTAAGAACTGAAAAAAGTGCTATAATTTCTAACATGGGTTTTTGTCCTTTTATTTTGTTTTTATAGTGTAAAACTATAAGACAAAAACCCATTTTATTCAACTATTTTTGGCGAAGGTATTGTAAATATGTTATAGACATTCAAATGTCTATCTCGCAATCAGTTTTTGCAACCGATCATTGCACAAGTGCTTGTCTTGCGATATTACGTCCCCTATCTGTCAATGAAAGTTGTGTTGCTGTCTGAGACACATACTTATTGTTTAGAGCATATTTAACAACCTTTGATGCGAATGTCGGTTCCCACTGCAGATGTTCGTGTAGATGTGCAATTTCAGATTCTTCCTCCGCCTCTGGTAGACCTTCATGATTTAAGAGATGAATAACAAGCATCGTCTGCGCAAATTCCCATTTCTGACGTATATGTCTATACGTGATGGCGATTAACCCACGTTGCGGTACAACCAAGAACACCAAACCAAAGACTAAAAATGTTAACGTTGAGATGGCACCTGCAATAGAGACATCAAATACATCTGCTATGAAATAGCCGCCAACTGCATTTATACATCCAATAATTACACTAAAAAAAAGCATCCGAGCAAGACCATCTGTCATCAGATATGCTGTCGCTGCAGGACCAACTATCAATGCGACAACTAAAATTGAGCCAACAGCATCAAACGCCCCTACAGTGGTCATTGATACTAATGTCATCAATCCGTAGTGAATTATAGTCGGTGCAAAACCTAACGTGGCAGCTAAACCGACATCAAATGTTACCAGTTTCAATTCCTTATAGAACAGAAGAATAAAAGCTAAGTTTAGACATAACAGAACACCCATCACATACAGAGATACGGGTCCAAAATCGTATCCTCCTATTCTCAGTTTGTTTAGTGGTGCATAAGCCAGCTCACCGAGAAGCACTATATCCATATCCAAATGGAAATTACTTGAGTAACGTGATATGAGAATGACACCTATGCTGAAGAGTGCGGGAAAGGTCAATCCTATAGCAGCATCCTCTTTTACGAGACCCGTCTTCTGCAATAATTCAACACAAACAACAGTAAGCACCCCAGTTCCAGCGGCAGCAAGAATTAACAATGGTGAAGAGAGGTTATTTGTAAGAAAGAAGGCGAGGACAATCCCTGGCAGAATAGCGTGACTTATAGCATCGCTCATGAGCGTCATGCGCCGCAAAACTAAATATACACCAGGTAACGCACATGCAGATGCTGTAAATATTGCTATCAGTAGAATATAAGACTGTTCAAGCGACATGACTATTACTTTCGTGCTGGACACGTTCATCAAGGACAGATTTCTGTGTCGTATGTCTGAAGATGCGTCTATTCTTTTTCTGTCTGATTCTGTTTGATAGAAGTCCACGGTTGGGTGCAAAAACAATAGAGAATCCGACGATTATCGTTGTGCAAAGGACAATTGTTGGACCTGTTGGAATTCGGGTTGTCACACTACTGATGATCGTGCCGATAACACCTGACATTGCCCCTATAGCTGCAGCAATAATTACCATCAGGCTGAGCCTGTTAGTCCACTGTCTCGCAGCCACAGCAGGTGCAACTAACATTGCACTCATAAGCACTGCGCCAACTGCTTGTAAGCCTATAACAATTGCGATGACGAGTAGACTCGTTAAAAGAAAATCTAAAGACCGTATCGGAAACCCGATAGATGCTGCGAACCCCTCATCAAATATGAGTAGTTTCAGTTCTTTCCAGAAAATCAGCATGATAATTAGTGCAAAACCGCCAAGTATACCTATTGTTAGAACATCGCTTTTCAACATGGTTGCAGCTTGTCCGAACAGGAATTTATCTAATCCAGCCTGATTGGCGTTCCCCGTACGTTGAATAAAAGTATGTAATACCAGACCGAAACCGAAGAAAGTTGAGAGTACCAGCGCAAGAGCACTATCATATTTTATCCGGGTTAATCTCACTATAGAGAGGATTACGAGTGATCCCAACCAACCAGCAATTGCTGCACCGATTATGAGAATAAGGTGAATTTTTGTGCCTGTTAGCATAAATGCAACAGCAATTCCTGGGAGTGCTGCGTGTGAGATGGCATCCCCGAGTAAACTTTGTCTGCGTAACACAGCATAAGTTCCTAAGGCACCGCTGACCGTACCAAGTAGCGCAGCTCCTATAGAGACGATGACAAGTGTATAATGGTTCTGAAGTAATAAAGAGAGATATTCCATCTATCGGTTTTTCATAAAGGCAATACGTCCGCCATAAGTTTCGCGCAGATTATCAGAGGTAAACGTATCATCAACAGGTCCGCTTGCAATTCGGCGAATGTTCAATAAAGTTACCCAGTCAAAATAGTCAGTGACAGTTTGCAGGTCATGGTGCACGACGACGACAGTCTTACCATTCTCACGGAGTTCTTGAAGAAGTGTAACGATAGCACGTTCTGTCGTAGCGTCAACACCTTGAAAAGGTTCATCCATAAGGTATACAGTAGCATCCTGAATAAGAGCACGTGCCAGAAAGACGCGTTGCTGTTGTCCGCTTGAGAGTTGACTGATCTGTCGGGTCTTATAATCTTCCATACCGACTTTTTCCAGTGCCAGCATCGCTAATTCACGCTCTTTAATTCCTGGACGCCGGAACCAACCAAGAGACCCATACCTTCCCATCATAACAACATCCAATACATTTGTTGGAAAATCCCAATCCACCGTTCCCCGTTGTGGCACATACCCTACAATCCTCCGTTGTGCTGCATAAGGTTTGTTATAGATAAGGACGTTCCCAGCAGCCGGACGGACAAGACCTAAGATCGCTTTGATCAACGTAGTTTTTCCAGCTCCGTTCGGACCGACGATGGCAAGAAGCACACCTGGCGGCACATCAAGGTCTATGTCCCACAACACAGGTGTTTCCTGATATGCGACTGTTAAATCCGTAACCTCAATTGCCTTTGTTGCCTTAGTATCCAATCTAATTTTCCTCGGTGTGTGTATGCTGAGTTTCTACGTCTTTCCCTAAAGCGGTTACGATAGTATCAATGTTGTGCCGTACCATACCGATAAAAGTTCCTTCAAGTGTACCTTCACTCCCCATAGCATCAGAAAAAAGCTCTCCGCCAATTTGTACTTCATACCCTTTAGATTTTACTGCAGCTTTTACAGCCTCAAGGTTTTTGACAGAAACGGATGTTTCAACAAAAATTGCGGGGATACGTCTCTCTGTAATGAAAGTTGCTAATTCCTGAACATCAGCGATACTCGCTTTTGCGAGAGTACTGATTCCCTGCAATCCGTGTACCTCAAATCCGTACGCATTCCCAAAGTAGTTGAATGCATCGTGAGCCGTTATTAGCACTCTCCGTTCAACGGGGATACTTTCAGCTTGTGTCTTTACATAGCGATGAAGTTGCGTCAGTTCATCAAGATACTGTTTTGCGTTTTTGTTAACATCTGCTTTGATATCTGGCTTATATTCACTTAAAGTATCACGAACATATTCTACAGCTTTCATCCATAGTGATACATCAAACCATAGATGTGGATCATACTGTCCATTTGTATCTGCAAGAGGTAAAAGCAAGTCTTTGCTGACATTTTCCGCTATTGCAAAAGACTGGGTATCACCGGACATATCTCCGAGTAAATCAGCCATTTTTGCTTCAAGATGTAGACCGTTATAAAAGATAATATCTGCCGAACTCAACCTTTCAATATCTTTTCCAGTCGCTTTATATAGATGCGGATCGATACCGGGTCCCATTAAACCGATAACTTCAACCTTTTCACCACCCACATTTCTAACAATGTCGGTAATCATTCCAGTTGTGGTAACGATTTGGATTTTACCATTTTCTTTTGCATCATTTTGGTTTTTTGTATCACAACCTGACCCTACAAGTAACACGAACATAAGAAATGCAAAACAGATCACATTTCTTGCATCTATGAATTGTTGTTTTTGCGTTTTCATTTTTCACCTTATGTATCGTATATGTCATTAACGAATATATGTTTTGCCACCTCACGTCCAATGACTGCTTGTTGTCCGGCAACGTCTATAGTAAAAGGTCCCTCAAAAGGGGCAACTTCAATGACGCGGAACCGTGTACCCGGATATAGATTAAAGCTGCCGAGATGCCTGAGCAATGCTGGATCGCTATCATTCACTTCTGCCACAACACAGGATTGACCATCTTGTAGTGAAGTCATCGGTACAGATTCGGTTATTGGCACAACACCGTTTTTGTCAGGGATGGGTGATCCGTGCGGGTCAGCAGTTGGGTATCCGAGATATGCGTCCATTCGCGCTTCCATCTCTTCGGATATGACATGTTCTAATTTCTCTGCTTCATCGTGAACACCATCCCACGGCATCCCAAGTGCTTTAAACAGATAAAGCTCCAACAGACGATGATGACGTATGACTTCAAGTGCGATGGCTTTTCCTGCGTTAGTTAAGGTAACACCTTGATATCGTTCGTACTCAATTAGTTTCATTGACTTTAGTTTTTTTATCATTCCTGTAACGGACGCTGGCTTAACATTTAGGAATTCAGCCAGAACTCCTGTTGAGACCTTTCCACCCTTCTCTTGTAACTTATAGATTGACTTAAGGTAGTCTTCTGCAGCTTGTGAAAGCATAAGTTTTTCCTATCTGCAAGGAAATCGCGATGCGAAATTCCATTAATGCAGTACTTGGTAAGTTATCCAATCAGATTTAGGTATTATCTGATAGAATTGTTTCTGAAGTTGAGAAAAATATTTAGGCATAACTAAATTTTACATTAATTGCATATTTTTGTCAAGGAAAACTTTAGATATTATTGATTACGGTTGTAGCACATTCATCCTTGATTGTGCTTCTTTCTACAACACCATTCATCCTTTATTGTGCTTCTCTGTACTCATTCATCTTGATTATGGCTGTAGCACATTCATCCTTTATTGTGCTTCTCTGTACTCATTCATCTTGATTATGGCTGTAGCACATTCATCCTTGATTGTGCTTCTTTCTACAACACCATTCATCCTTTATTGTGCTTCTCTGTACTCATTCATCTTGATTATGGCTGTAGCACATTCATCCTTTATTGTGCTTCTCTGTACTCATTCATCTTGATTATGGCTGTAGCACATTCATCCTTGATTGTGCTTCTTTCTACAACACCATTCATCCTTTATTGTGCTTCTCTGTACTCATTCATCTTGATTATGGTTGTAGCACATTCATCCTTGATTGTGCTTCTTCCAAAAATTGATAAAATATAATGTTTCCTCAATTATGAAATTATAGGAACATCACAATCGGTTTCACTTGATGAAAAGGAATTAAGTGTGTTAAACTTAACACATCTATAGTACACTGGCAGGTTTGAAAAAATTCTACCGTAAAGGAGGTCTTGTCGTAATGGCTTATAGCAATTTTACATTAGAATCAGTTCGGAAGAACTTTCAGTTAGAGACAGTCCAGTCTTTAGGCGTTTTTTCTGATATAGCACCTGTGAGTCCGCGCGACCATTTTATATCCGATCTTGCGAAAAAGGTTTCAGTGGCATCTGCCGTAAACACAGAAAAGGCAAGGTCAGAGTTGATTGTTGCAGATGTTCTGTTTGAGCTTCTTGAGTATTTTAACCAGCGTATCAGTCTCTTTTCAGGAATTGAGTTCAACGTTGATGTGGAAGAGGGTTTGACAGGTGTCTGCGATTTTCTGATAAGCAAATCACCGGATCAACTCTCTTTAGAGGCACCTGTTATTATTCTTGTTGAGGCAAAGAAGGAAGATTTAACAGCGGGACTTGGGCAGTGTGTCGCTGAGATGCTTGCAGCACAACGTTTTAACGCCGAAAAAGGCAACGACATTTCCATCATTTACGGCACCACCACCTCAGGTACAGATTGGCGATTTCTTAAATTAGAGGGACTCAGACTGCACATTGATACCGCAGCCTACCAGATCGTACAGTACGACAAAATCCTCGGTATCCTCTCCAGCATGGTAGAGCAAAAGGCGTGAATCATTTTCGTTATAGGAGGCTATCGCACAATGTCTTATAGCAGCTTTACTTTAGATAGCGTAAAAACTAAATTTGAACTTGAAATTGATGTCCCCACTAACCTCTTTAGTGATATAGCACCTGTGGTGCCGAGTGCACATCTGACGACAGAATTGGAACGCAATGTACCAGTCGCACTTGCCATCGGAACAGAAAAAGCAAAATCAGAGATGATTGTATGTGATGTGCTCCTGGAGCTGAGGGAACATTTTGATAGACGTATAAGTCTCTTTTCAGGTATTGACTTCAACGTTGATGCTGAGAAAGGATTAACAGGAGTTTGTGATTTTCTGGTTAGCCTGTCCCCTGTGTCATTTGTCTTGGAAGCACCTATCATCGTCCTGGTTGAAGCAAAAAAGGATGACCTATTAGAAGGGATCGGTCAATGTGTTGCAGAGATGATCGCCGCACAGCAATTTAATGCCAAAAGATCTAACAGTATCCCATACATTTATGGGGTCAGCACGACTGGGGCGGATTGGAGATTTCTCAAATTAGATGGACAGAAACTCCATATTGATACAGAATTCTACTCAATTCACGGGTGTGACAAAATCCTCGGTATCCTCTCCAGCATGGTAGAACAAAAGGCATGAAGTATTTTGGGAGATTTGGAAATGGCGTATAGCAATTGGACTTTAGAAACAGCGGTGGAAAAATTTCGTCTTGAAAAGTTTGAAACCTTAGGCGTATTTTCTGAAATAGCACCGGTGGATCCAAGTGCACATCTGATAACCGCTTTGGCAAAAAAAGTGTCGTTGGCCGCGTCCATAAACACAGAGAAAGCAAGGTCAGAGCTGATTGTCGCTGATGTTCTTGTCGAACTGCGAGAAAAGTTTGAAAACCGTATCAGTTTCTTTTCAGGTATTGATTTCAACGTTGACTCAGAAAACGGATTAACAGGTGTGTGTGATTTTCTGGTTAGTCTCTCACCCGCACAGCTGCATTTAGAAGCACCCATCATTATTCTTGTTGAAGCAAAGAAAGAAGATTTGACGGTCGGTCTTGGTCAGTGTGTCGCTGAGATGCTTGCAGCACAACGTTTTAACACCGATAGAAGCAATGAAATTCCTCGGATTTATGGAGCTACTACCTCTGGAACAGATTGGCGATTTCTCAAATTGGAAGGACAAAACCTGCATATTGATATAGAACCCTACCAAATCGCGCAGTGTGACAGAATCCTCGGTATCCTCTCAAGCATGGTAGAGCAAAAGGCGTGAAGTGCACTATCGACTGAGAATCTTAATCGGGAATGGGTTGTTGAACGGATTCAAAGGTGAAACACACACGAATGCGTAAATAGCATGAATTCGGTATAAGCACATTTTGACGAACCACAAGAATTTGCCATTGATTCCCACTTACCGGGTTAGGGATAACAACTTTTCACCTCACCACATTTCTAATTGGACAAACAAGCCAAAATATGGTAATTTGTGTATATAATTACCATTACATTAGAGGATAACAGCATGGCAGAATACATCACTGGGATTAACTCTGAAATACTCAAATGGGCACGTGAACGTTCTGGTTATTCCTTAGAAGCGGCCGCCAAAGCATTAAACAAGGAAAAACCATTCATTGTAGAATGTGAGTCCGGTGCCCGTGCTCTTACTTATGTCCAACTTGAAAAACTTGCTGATAAATACAAACGTCCTGTTGCCCTCTTCTTCCTCCCAAATCCACCTGAAGAACAGAAATTAGATGAAAAACTTGCACTGAGAAGTCGTGATGTTAAGAAGTTAAAACCTAAAACGCTCTTCCTATTTCGTCAAGCTTATTCACGACAACTTTCATTGATGGAGTTGAATAACGAAAAGAATCCATCAGAAGATTTAATCTTTCGGGATATTCAACCTACATCTTCTAATATTGATCTAAACGAAGAATATGCAATTGAATTGGCAGAAAGAAGTCGAGCTTATCTGAAAATCAGTGTTGAAATGCAATCAAATTGGGAAAATGAGAAAATTGCACTTGAGAATTGGCGGAACCACATCCAGGAAAAAGGTATTTTTGTCTTCAAAGATGCGTTTAGAGACGACTTAGTAGATGGATTTTGCCTATTACATTATGAATTTCCAATCATTTATCTTAATAATAGCCGACCTTCTCTAATTCAGGTTTTCTCATTAATTCATGAGTTAGGACATATTTTAATAGGCAAGAATGGTATTACACCCGATATTGCTGGAACGATAAAAACAGAATCCGCTGAATTGGCGATTTTCTGCAATCATTTTGCACACGAATTTCTTGTGCCAACAAAAGACTTTAAGAAACGACTAAACTTTTCTGAATACAATGACAAAGTAATTCAAGAGTTGGCTAAATTCTATAAAGTTAGTCATCATGTTATCCTATTGAAACTAATCAAGTTTGGAATACTACCACAAAAAATTTATAATCAGAAAGTCAGAAAATGGGCAGAACAACACGAATACTTCAAACAGAAGGAAGGGAGTAATAGAGAAATAGGAGGTGCAGATTACTATAATACACAATTAAGTTATTTAGGCCACAAATACACAAGTCTTGCGTTTGAAAAATACCATCAGGAGTTAATTTCCTTTGAGAAACTTGCTGATTACTTAAATGTCAAAGCAAAACATATAAAAGAACTTGAAAAACGATTCTTACGCAAGGCTATCAATAGATGATCTATGTATTTGATACAAATAGTTTTTGAGAACTTGGCAATTGAATGCACAAACCTTCAAGGATTCATGGAAAGAGAAGGTTGGCGTTTTTAAATTTCACAGAAAACCAATGGATATAAAATGAAATACGACAAGACTAACCGAACATTTGACTGCGAACCCACCCTCACAGATTCTAATGTGCTGACGTATTGCCACGATGGATTCCTGCAACTTAAAGGTGTCGTTCCAGATGAGATTAACAAACGTACCTGTGATTATCTAAACGGTGACATCCCAATCAATCCAATCTATATACCTGATGGCATGACACATTCAGATTTAGAACGGATTCGTGACACCCACGAACCGAGTACTTTATTGCTTGAGGAATGGTATATAGAACATGTCCTACTCAACCCTGAACTTGCAGGCGTATTACGTTCCTTACTTGGCAAGAATGTCGGATTACCTGTGTTGATTAGTAATCATCGTGTAGAATGTCCGATGGAAGCGCAACCTTGGCACCACGATGCCGATCATGTTTTTGGTCCAGAAACCAATTTTGTTGAGGTATTCTATTTTCCACAAGACACACCTTCGGAAATGGGACCGACAGAACTTCTACCCACTTCTCATATCGAACCAAAAGAACGAGATATTACGGAGAAGGGATTTGTTAGTGATGGTCCTGCAGGATCGTATGTCATTCATTCACAGAGTATCCTACATCGTCGCGGAGAGTCTACTGCTACTGGATTGCGTCACATGCTCAAATACAGTTATTGGAGAACAGTTGCCCCCACACGGGACTGGATTCATGAACCTAATTTTGACTTTCAGACAGCTTCGTATGGTGGACACGGTGTCGCACGGTATGTCGCACACATGTTCTACTGGTTATGTGGCAAAGCAGATGAATTTCGTCTTATCGGAGGACAAGCGTGGCCCTGGTCCAGTGAAAATCAGATTGGACCTTCTTACGGGTTTGGACATACAGAAGGCTATCTCCCCAATTGGCGTAAGAACAATCCTGATGATTATGCAGTTGGTTAATTGATCCAGAATTACGAAATCACCGAGACGATCTATAATCGCCACGGTGATTTGAAATATTATCTGAATCTATGTTTTTAACTTCTTGCAAGTAATCAATCAGTTCTGTCTGCACTTATACTTTTTCCAAGATGATAAGCATCAGTAGGCATGTCTTGGCGAGCAAGAGGATGAGACAAATTGTAATCTGCTCCCCGTTTTTTTACGCGGACAACACCTTTTGAAGTAGCAATAAGACGTTCATGTTCCGCTAAAAGTTGACGGTCGATTTTCGGATTGCTATTGAGAATTGCCATTTCAGTTTCTAACTTGCGTGGTGAAGTAGTCTTATATTCAACATTCTCAACTAGACAAGGGGTAGAGAATTGACGTGAGTTTTTCATTGTGCACCTCCTTTTCTGGTCAAAAGTATTCGCGAGTGTGTATAAACGTAGAATACTTTTCTCTCACGATATTATATTGTGATTACACCTTAATTATACCATAATTTCATATTTTTGATTTATTATTTTAAATATATGATTACCACTTGACACCAACCAAGATTTAAGGTATTATTCCCGATAACAACAAAGGAGGATATTTATGGCAAGAAAAAAACGCACCACGCAAGAAAAAGAGGTCCAAGACTACCGACACGACTCGGCAAAACGAAAGAACAACCCATCCGCTGGCATCGCAGCACAAGGCAAAATACACGAAAAACCGAAGCAGGAATACGCATATAACCCACACTTGCCACCAAACCTCCGATTTGACCCAAAAGGTGATGCTGACAAACTACCCGAACTGCTCCAAGAAGCACAGCAAAGACCGCTCACTGCTGAAGAAACAAAAACAATCGCAGATGCACTTAAACACCATGAACCTTGGCTTGAGTGGGCAGGTAAACAGGAAACAAAATCCTTTGCTGTCGATCCGGTTGCGTTGCATATCCATGAACGCGTGAGTACGAAAGCCATTTTGAAGGTAGCGGAACGTGAAAACGTCCAACGGAGTCTCTTTGCCGACCCGGAACAAGAATATAATGCAGCAGTCGATTTTTACCAGCACGACGTGGATTGGGCAAACAGACTTATTTTGGGTGATAGCCTCACCGTCATGAGTTCCCTTGCACACCGCGAAGACCTTGCTGGCAAGGTGCAGATGATTTACATTGACCCACCCTACGGAATCAAGTTTGCCTCTAACTTTCAACCGACCGTCTTTCAACGTGATGTGAAGGATAGAGAACAGGATTTAACACGTGAACGGGAGCAGATTAAGGCATACCGTGATACGTGGACTCTCGGTGTCCACTCCTACCTCGCTTACCTAAGAGATAGACTGATTGTTGCAAAAGAACTGTTGACAGATAGCGGTAGCATTTTTGTGCAGATTAGCGATGAGAATGTCCATCGTGTGCGGTGCATCATGGATGAGGTGTTTGGGAGTGAGAATTTTGTTGCTATGATTTATTTTCAGACAGCTGCGAACCAAAATACTAACCGAATTCAACGTCTCTTTGACGTGATTCTTTGGTATAAGAAGACAACATCACTAAAATACAATGAAATATTTACCATCCGAACTGAGGCTGAGATAGAAACCGTTTTCACCGCAAAAGACGAGGTTTCAGGTGAACGTTATAAACCTATGCAATTAGATATTTCTAAAGAGTCCAAACAGTATGAAAGGTTGGCGAAGGCAGAACGCCTCACACCAAACGGTAACAATTGGAAAAGAAGCATCAATGACTTTCCTTATGTACGATACCACAATGTTTGGACAGGAACTATTGAATCTACTTTTTCAAAAGAAAAGATTTACGTAGTCCAGACTAATAGAAATGTCATTGAACGCTGCCTCCTCATGACAACTGACCCTGGTGATCTTATTCTTGACCCTACCTGTGGGAGTGGCACCTCTGCCTACGCTGCAGAGAAATGGGGTAGACGGTGGATTACTATTGATACAAGTCGTGTTGCCGTCGCTTTAGCACGGCAACGTCTCTTAACCGCAAGTTTTGACTATTACAAACTTAAGGACGAATCGAAAGGGATTTCAGGCGGGTTTATCAGCAAAAATGTTCCACGCGTCACGCGCCTAAGCATCGCACAAAACACAGCACTTGACCCTATCTTTGCAAAGCATGAACCGATCCTCATAAAGAAGTTAGAAACGTTGAACAGTGCCCTATCGGAAGTAACCCAAGAAATCCGTACCCAATTACTCGCCAAACTTGCAGAGAAGGAAACACGTGAAGGGAAAAGATCTATCACGGATGCTGACCGTCGGCGTTGGCATCTGCCTGAAACAGCATGGCAGGAGTGGGAAGTGCCTTTTGATACCGATCCGGACTGGCACGAACCTTTACAAAATGCCTTGACAGATTATCGTAATGCATGGCGTGCAAAGATGGATGAAGTCAACGCTTGCATCGCCGCATCCTCCGAAGGTGAGGAGTTAGTCGATCAACCGGAAGTGGATAGAAAGCGGATACGTGTGAGCGGTCCCTTCACTGTAGAAGCAGTGCAACCTGCAGAAGAATCGCTTGATCTTGATTCTCCCATCGGCGGTGAACCGATAGAAGATATGGACACTTATGTAGATAAAGAGGGAGACGAGGCAGTTAATGCTGAGGCATATCTTGACAAGATGATCCGTTTACTTAAAAATGATGGTGTGCGATTCGCGGAAAACAGAACGATGAAATTTGCCACGCTTGATCCGATTGAAGGCGATGTACTTCACGCTGAAGGTGAATGGGAAACAGATGACGAAGAACAACGTCTTGTCGCTGTTGTTTTCGGTCCGCAACACGGTCCTGTGACTTCGGTGTTAGTTGAAGATTGTTTGCCAATTGCTTCGCGCAGAGGTTATGATGAATTGGTTTTTGCAGGATTCAGTTTTGATGGTGCCTCACAAGCGATAATCCAAGAAGATCCGAATCCAAGAGTTCGTGCCCACATGGCTTATATCAATCCAGATGTAGCAATGGGAAAACTGCTAAAGGAAACACCGACAAGTCAATTGTTTACCGTGTTTGGTTTACCGCGTACGGAACTCAAAACAACGGACAGTGGAGAATATATTGTCAAAATGGAGGGGGTAGACATCTATAATCCGGTAGACAACACAGTGAATTCCGCAGGGGCAGATAAGGTTGCAGCATGGTTCGTTGACTCTGACTATAACGGCCGGGACTTCTGCATCACCCAAGCCTTCTTTCCTGATAAAAGTGCATGGACTAAAATTGCCCGCGATCTCAAAGGCGTGGTTGACCCTGAGTGTTTTGAGAAGTTTAGCGGTACAGAGTCTTTGCCGTTTGCTGCAGGTGAACATGCATGCGTTGCAGTCAAAGTCATTGATCCGCGTGGGAATGAGGTGATGCGG
The DNA here is from genome assembly GCA_965205065.1 of Candidatus Poribacteria bacterium. GTDB lineage: Bacteria > Poribacteria > WGA-4E > WGA-4E > WGA-3G > MSPOR6. Next base: position 4,564,151 of record CBDBFT010000001.1, read on the forward strand.
GTGCATGCTTTAGGTGAACGAGAATATTAAAAGTAGTAGGCACACTCCGTGTGCCGTTGATATTGTCTGAATCACGGATTATCACGGATGACGCGGATAGACGCGGATAGACGCGGATTTTAAGAGGTCTTTTGTTACAACCTCACCTTTGGGAAAATAATTGTGGATATGTGAACGGATAATCCGCGAAATCTGCGTCATCCGCGATAATCCGCGATTCAGAAATTGACAAATATAGACATCCCTTCTTTCTGACAAAATAATTGCGTTGATTTTTTTTACATAAGTCATTAGAATTACAATATGAATCGTAGAAATGTCTTGCTTGACAAAGCACGACGAAACCCAAATGGACTGAAATTTAGGGACTTTGAACGACTCCTACGACAGTGTGAGTGGGCACAGCGTCGTCAGCGAGGAAGCCATAGAACTTGGTACTCGCCCAACGGGTACCGTCTTATCATTCAACCGGAGCGATCTATGGCAAAAGGATATCAAGTCAGACAATTTCTCAAACAGTATAATCAGGAGGAAGCAGATGAAGAAGCATAACCACGACGACTTTGATGGTTTCATGGTAAATGTATTTTACGATGAAGATGGTGATTACCTTGCCCACCTTGTGGAACTCCCCAATGTTTCGGCTTTTGGACCGACACCTGCCGAAGCGTTAACTGAGTTAAAAACAGCGTGGGAATTGATGAAAGAATGTTACCAAGAGGATGGTGAACCAATTCCTAAAGCACCTTCACGACAAGGTTATGAAGGCCCCTTTAATGTTCCTGTTGATGCACAGATTTTTCATGCTTTGACAGATGAAGCGGCAAAAGCAGGAATGAGTCTATACGCGCTTGTTGCACAAAAGTTGCAATCAACAGTGCCAATTGTACAAGAAGATACAAATAGATGAACAACACAGCAAAATAGGAATCTTCATGAATCAAGATCAACTCCCAATCCAACCTGTTGAACAACCGATCCTGTGCAGCCCTTATGAAGAACCCACTGCACATTGGGTTTATGATACGCAAACAGGTGAGGCATCCGAGAATCCAGGACGCCGCAAGGCGGGTTACTGGTACAAAACGGAACGTACCGGCAGCGATCAACTTAGTCTCTTCCAAGAGGAACAACGTGATGACCTACCGTTAGTGAATGCACTCCGCGATGATGTCCGGCGGTGGCGTAATTCAAAATACGAAAGTGCTACGAATGTAACGAAAGAATTGCTGAGACATTGGGGACGCAAAGACCTGTTAAGACGACTCTTTTACTGTCAACGCGAAGCAGGATAATGATAACTATTACGATGAATTTGAACTCATTCCGACGAAACTCCGTCCGTTGCTGAAAAGCGGGAAGGTGTTGGTTACGAATTGGCATCAATTTGCACCTGAATCGATACATAGCGAAGGCGGTAAAACCTACACAGTTGTCAATAAAGGTGAGGAAACACCAGACGTATTTACCAAACGTGTGTTAGGGGAACTTCATGACCGCGCGCCGATTATGGTACTAAACGACGAGGGACATCACGCCTATCGTCCTGCACCGACTGAGGAAAAACTCTCTGCAGAGGAAAAACGGGAACGCCAAGGTGCAACCGTGTGGGTAGAAGGTTTGGACAAGATTAACGTCGGATGTGGTGTCAAATTCTGTGTTGACCTTTCAGCGACACCGTTTTACAATTAAAGGAAGCGGTTATCCAGAAGGTTCTCCGTTCCCTTGGCTTGTGAGTGATTTTGGATTGGTTGACGCAGCTGATGTTGACTTTCTCACGGCGCGGCAATGTGTGGCAACAGAACGTAGTCATGTGAATCAGGTAGTGCTGGATACAGGCACATGGGAACGTGCTGCTAAATTTCGGCTTGAGCAATCTGATGTTGTAGCATGTTACGTGCGGAACGACCATCTCGGACTCGGCATTCCGTACGAATACAACGGTTTTTCTCATCTATACGAACCAGATTTTATTGTACGACTCACAAATGGAGTCCATCTCGTTCTGGAAATAAAAGGTTTTGAACCTGATCAGGTTTACGCGAAACATGCAGCTGCTAAACGGTGGGTGTCCGCAGTGAATAATTGGGGTAAACTGAAAAAATGGGAATTCCATGTCTGCAAAGACCCACAATTGCTGGGTGAAGAATTGGCAGAAATCTATAACAATTAGTCGTCAATTTTGCAGAAAAGTGTTATAATATCCATAAGAGAACTCCTTCTCTAAACTATTACATACTTCAAAATGAAAAAGGGGTTCTCTATTTACCAGTTTTTAATTATCAAACTCACGTTACACTAAGTGTAAATCTGATGATGTTACTCGCTTTGTGTTTAGTATTAGCTGATTTTTTTCCAAATTTGTTGTAACGGGAAAGGAAAGGTAAATTATGACAGGTGAAGAGAAGTTCCAAGTTGACCTTGAAGGTTATCTTGTAATAAAAAACGTCTTGTCCGATGAAGAAGTCGCAGAAATGAATACCTATATTGATGAAGATAAAATGAACGGACGTCCAAGTCAGTGGGGTGAACCGTTTAAACGATTGATAGACCATCCTAAAATCCTACCTTATCTAATAACACTGTTGGGTCCACATGTGCGTTTAGACCACGATTATGCTATTATCATGAACAGTGGCGAGAAACGGGGTAGACTCCACGGTGGAGAAGATGGTGGACGCGCTGGTGGAAATGTCGGTGACCACTGGTACAAATACCGGGATGGTGTTATCCGGAACGGATTGTCTGTCATGACCTACAATTTGTCGGATGCTCCAGCAGGTGCTGGCGGCTTTGCTTGTATCCCCGCAAGTCACAAAAGCAATTTCGCTCCTGAGATCCCCGGTGATGTTCGCAGTTTTGAACGAGATGCACACTATGTCGTTCAACCACCACTTGAAGCAGGTGATGTGCTGTTTTTCACCGAGGCACTCATACACGGGACAATGCCATGGACAGCATCACATCAACGTCGGTCATTACTCTATAAATATAGTCCGGGACATTCTGCTTGGTCAGATAATTACTACAATATTGAGGAATATGATGAGTTGACTGAACAACAGAAACGCATGCTCTTACCGCCTTCAATCGGTAGAAGACCGAAGGTTGTTGAGGAGTAACTTCTAACATTCTGTGTAATATTAAGAAACATTAATCTATAAAGACACCGTGAGAAAGGAACAGCATTGCTATGACAGGTGAAGAGAAATTTGTCGTTGACCTTGAGGGTTATCTGATTATCAAAAATGTACTCACAAAAGACGAAGTTGTAGAGATGAATGCATTTATTGACAAAGGTGAACTGCAGGGACCTCCAAGTATATGGGGAGAACCATTTAAAAGGTTGATTGATCATCCCAAAATCCTACCCTATCTGATAGAACTATTGGGACCGAATGTTCGTCTGGATCACGATTATCCAATTTTTATGAAAACAGGTGATAGGCTCGGAAGACTTCACGGGGGTGAAGACGGTGGGGGACCAGGGGGTCCTGAAGGGGACCACTGGTACAAATATCGTGATGGCGTCATGCGCAACGGTCTATGTGTGATGACATACAATCTGGCAGATGCACCTGAAGGTGCCGGCGGGTTTGCATGTATTCCCGGCAGTCATAAGAGCAACTTTCTAAGAGAAATACCATCAGACGTCCGAAACTTTGAACGACCAACACATTATGTTGTCCAACCCCCACTTGGCGCAGGAGATGTGCTGTTTTTCACTGAAGCACTTGTACACGGAACCATGCCCTGGAAAGCAGACCACCAAAGACGCGCATTGCTCTATAAATATAGTCCAGGACATTCCGCATGGTCAGGAAATTACTACGACATAAGTAAATACGGTGAAATAACAGAACAGCAGAAACGGATGCTATTACCACCCTCAATCGGGGGTAGACCAAGAGTTGTCAAAACCAATTGAACTGTAGTTTTTCTGCTCAAAAATGGAGTGAAGATTGTCAAAAATACAACTAACAGGAAAAGAGAGCGATTTTCTAAAGATCTGTGTTGCTGCTGCTGGACGTGGGGATATAGATGCAGTAAAGCAGCTATTAGTTCATAAACCTGAATGGATACACACTGTCGGTTCACACGGAAGAACAATGTTGTGGGAAGCCGCGTACCGTGGAAAATTAGACATGGTCAAATTTCTGATAGAACGCGGGGCAGACATGAACCTTCCTGGGTGTCATCTGAGTCAGCATGCGCTTGAGATAACACCTTACTGTGTCGCACGTCATGAGGGACGCGATGATGTAGCAGACTACCTGCAACAACAAGGCGCGACTGTTGATATTCATACCGCTGCATATCTTGGAGACTACGAAACAGTTTATGCACTGCTTGAAAGCAATTCCGATCTCGTTAATGTCGGATATCTTGATTCTGTGATGCTACCATCAGGACAACCGCATTCAGTTGAACATCAATATGCATCCTGGGCAACGCCACTTTGCTATGCAATAGTAGGTGGAAACATAAAGATAGTAGAACTACTCATCTCAAAAGGGGCTTCAGTCAGAGAACAGAGCGCACTATTACTGGATCACGCAGTATCTAATGACCGTACAGACATCGTGAAGATGCTGATCAAAAATGGTGCCGATATCAGTCAAGCACCACGCATACTTGATGACAATTCCGCTATGCGTAAACTTCTCAAATCACACGGTGTTCCACCTGAAAATATCAATGCATTAGACAATATGGGGTGGCCTCAACTGGTATATGTGTGTAGAGGAGACAAAGGTGAACATCCAGAAAAAGTCCTGAAACTATTGAAACTCGGTGCAGACATTGATGTGCGGAGCAGTAAAGGTAAATCAGCATTGCATTGTGCTGCTAAAGCGGGTTTTCTCAAAGTGATCGATGTTCTATTGGAAAATGGAGCAGACATTGATGCTGTTGACTATAAAGGAGACTCTTCGCTTATTGAAGCCATCCGTTCCACAATAAAGAATCGTGAGAAGCAACGCGCTGCCATAGAAGCATTGCTTAACAAGGGAGCAAACATCAATCTAAAAAACAAGAATGGTCAAACACCTTTACAAATTGCACAACAGATGCGAAGAGATGACGCTGATAAAATCGTCGCACTATTAAAGAAACACGGTGCTGTCAATAATACTGAACAATGACTACGCTTGAAAATACTTATGACAGATAAAGACATCTTTAGACAGGCATCTCTATTAAGAAACGAGGCGAGTCAGCTGCTAAATAACGAAGGTCTGCTGACATTGCTGCAAAGCTACGGTGATACTCGGGTTATCGGAAGTTACACGTTAGATACGATGACATGGAGAGATATTGATATCAGCATTAAATTACCTCATGAAAGAGATGTAATGTTCTTTTTCAATATTGGGGAAAGCATTGCAAGAGATTTTCAAGTCGCAAAAATGTCATTTTCGAATTTCTTTATCCGAGATTTTCCGAAGTTTGACCATGGACTTTATTGGGGAATCCAACTGCTATATGCGGAGCATGAATGGAAAATTGACCTATGGGGTTATGGTGAAACGGAATATGATAACCACATGTCTGAATTTGACGAGTTGCACGAAAAATTGCAACAGGCGGACAGGCGTGACATTCTACGTATAAAACATATAATTTCTCAACATCCGGACTATCGTGGTGATGTCTATAATAGCCTGAACATATATCAAGCAGTGATAGAAGATAGGATTACTTCAGTAGAAGAATTTGATAAGTGGATAGAAAGGAGTGTTTAAATGAAAATAATAGTAAGTGTTCTACTGTCTGCAATCGCAAGTTTCCTGCTCACAGGACAAACCTATTCCCGCACGGTCGTTACCGATGGTCTGGTCAGTTACTGGACTTTCGACAGACAAGATATAACTGACAAGACGGCAATGGACATCTGGGGTGACAACAACGGTACAATTGTTGGTGATCCGAAGATTGTCTCAGGTCAAGTAGGACAAGCTCTTGAATTTGACGGTGTTAATGACTATGTCAACCTGACAAATCTTGGGGACTTTGGTGAGAAGGTCGGTTCATCAACGTTTGAAGCATGGGTCAAAACAGAATTTAAGGACGATTGGACAACGCTTTTTAAGGTACTTGATGCGGGATGTAATATGGGGTGGGCAATCGATGTTAATCGTAGTGCACAAGCCGGTTTCCTTTTTGCCCAAGATGTTGTTCACTTCTATGTTCGTCAAAAATCAGCTGGGGGTTGTAATGCCATAGCCGCACAAATCGACTTCGCTCTTTCAGATGGTGAATGGCATCATATTGTTTTTGCTGTTGAGGATGCTGGCATACCAAAAGTGAACATCTATATGGATGGTACAGAACAGATCGTCATTCTTGGTGATGCCAAAAAGTTAAGCACTTTTGAACCTTTTGTTGAGCCTGTCTATATCGGTGCTGCAAACAAACGTGGTACTGTAGAAAGGTTTTTCCCTGGCGTAATAGATGAAGTGCGAATCTATGACCGTCCCCTTTCAGCAGAGGAAGTAACCCGAAATTATGAATCCAGAATAGGACTCAGCGTTGATCCTATTCAAAAACTTACAACCTCGTGGAGTGCAATAAAAACAGACTTTTGATTCAGTTGGACAAGTGAATGCACCTGACCGATCAAAGAAGAAACGATGGGTGGCTAAGCAGGTTTTGAAGGCGTAACTGGAATATTCATGTGATCAATAATATCTTGCACAAGTTTCTGTAACTCATGAATGTTCATCTCTAAGTTATTAATACTCATCTCATTGTTATTGACTGTAACTGAAAGTAACTTTATGCTTTCAGTATTTATTTCTACGTTTGTCCGAAGTTTGTCAATCTCAATAAAAAACCTCTCGAATCCGTTATCAAATTGCGATTTTAGATTCATTATCTCATTTGATAGACGATTGTACTGATTGTATCTTGCCTCAGACTCATTGTCAAGTTTGATGTTTATACTCTTGAGCTCATTGTCAAGTTTGGCGTTTATATTCTTGAGCTCATAGTCAAGTATGGAGCTATTATTCTTGAGCCCATTGTCAAGTTTGGAGCTTATATTCTCAAGTTGGTTTACGAGACGTGTATACTCATTTTTTTCTGCATCTATTTGACTTTTTCGTCTAAATAACCAGATTCCCGCAAGAATTAACCACGATCCAAATACTGATGTTAGAGTTCCAGATATAAAAATTAACCACATAATAATTCTCAGGGTTTTTTAGTTTTAGGTTTATTGTGCAAAATTTGCTATAAGCATTAATATCAATGTTTGTAAGTTGCAGGTTCTCTTTCTATTCGTCTTAATCATGTTTCTGCAATATGATAGATCAACACTATATTCTTAAAAAACAAAATCACAAAAAATGGCGAAGGTATTGATTTGTTATATTAGATTATAATGGATAATTGACATAATGTCAAGTGGAAAATAATTCCCTACAAAATAGCACTTGACTCAACTTAGTTTTTTGGTTAAACTTAAAGAGAATGCGGTACGGGTCAATACTGACTAAGTTTCATTGGATTCACAACTATTATCAGCAAATTATGTTGTTAGAAATCCCAGTTTTTACTACATCTGTTTAGTTACGTAAGGATACACTTGCAGGATCAATTAAAAGAGATCAAACGAATACTTATCCTTCCGGTTGCTGTCGCACTAAGTATTTTTATATTAGTCGAAGTCAACTATCCATTTCTAAGACCTCAATCAAGATTGGCTTTTTTCGCCTTGTTAGGTCTAATAATAGTTTTTTTTAAGTATCCCCTACATCCTAAATTCGCAGACAATCCGTTCATTGATATCTTGGATTTTGGACTTGCTTTTTTATCATTAGTCTGTTTCGGTTATGTCATTCTACAGACCGAGCCGGTCTTTGAATCTTTATGGTTGAACGATACATATCTGGGTAATCGAGCATCAGCCGAACACTTTTTGGATTTTCTTATAGGCGGTGTTGCACTCATTCTTATTTTAGAAGCAACCCGTCGTTCTATAGGTTTAACGTTAACAATTTTGGCAAGTATCTTTATATTCTACGCGCTTGCAGGACAGTATTTGCCAAGTTGGTTATTTGAACATGGCGGCTTTTCATTTAAACGTGTGATAGGTAAGACATTTCTACACGGTGGCGTCTTCGGTGTAGCTCTGAGAGTGATGTTTACTTATGTCTTTCTCTTCGTCCTATTCGGTACGTTGCTGGAACGTACTGGTGCGACAGCATATATTCTAAATCTTGCCAAGAAGGTATTTGGGACAAGTAAAGGCAGTCCGGCAAAGGTAGCAGTTATAGGAAGCGGCATGATGGGTTCGTTATCTGGTTCAGCTGTTGCAAATACCGCGACGACTGGAACATTCACTATACCTTTGATGCGGAGCGTCGGATTCAAACCTGAAATTGCTGGTGGCATTGAAGCTGCAGCAAGTTCAGGTGGCGCATTAGTTCCCCCTATAATGGGTGCTGCTGCATATATGATGTTAGAGATCGTAGAACCATCCGTTACCTACCTTGAGATAATCAAAGCGGCGTTAATTCCCGCAATTTTCTATTATACTGCCCTGCTCCTCATCGTCCATTTTTATGCAAGACGTATCAGCAACCCTGCATCTTCAGAAAATCATAAGGAATCCGAACGGACTTCGTTACAGGAAGATTCAGTAGAGAAACTACCAAAGATACAAGGTATCGTTTTCTTTACTGCTTTTGTTACACTTATAGTATTTCTTTTGAAATTACCGGGAGCTGATGTCAGTGGCACAGATGAAAGTCCATTCCTACTTTCTATGTTTGGATTCCTATTAAGAGCCTCAACACCGTATCGTGCTGTAAGTTGGGCACTATTGGTTGTCTTGATTGTAAGTTTATTTCATCCGAAAACAAGAGTCGGTATTTCCGGTATGATGAAAGCGATGGAGAACGCTGCGCATAGCGGTGTGTCATTAATTGCAGCGGCTTCATGTGTTGGAATTATCTTAGGTGTCGTAGAACTAACTGGTATTGGAAGTGAAATGGTATCAATGATGTCATCGTTAGCAGAAACAAACCTGATTCTTGCCCTCTTTCTGCTGATGGTGTCAACGATCATTCTGGGAATGGGTCTCCCCTCATCAGTGTGCTATCTCTTGGTTGCAATCATGATGGGTCAAGTTTTGCATGAATTAGGTATTGGGCAGCAAGTGCTGCCAGTTCACTTCTTCATATTCTATTTTGGTATGATGTCTATGGTGACGCCTCCTGTTGCCTTGGCGGCATATACAGCTGCAGCAATTGCCGATGCAAACATAATGAAAACAGCATTTGCTGCTTTTCGATTCTCACTCGTAGGTTTCGCGTTACCTTATGCCTTTGTCTTACGTCCTGAACTGCTCTTACTTAATCCTGAAGGTGGAAGTATAGAAATATGGAGTTTATTCTTAAATCTATCACTGACGCTAATCGGAACAGTAATCTTTGCAGCAAGTATGGCAGGTTATATCTTCAAGGAGATGTCTCTGGTGGAAAGGGGTATCTGTTTACTTGCTGTCATCTGTCTATTCTTCTTTTCAACGGGTGTCGGTTTTTTGTGGATTCACGCGCTTGCAATACTTGCAGCTACAGCGATATTTTACTATAATTGGAAGAAAGAGGTAACTCACTATGCAACGGACACATAAAATAGTCTTATACAGTCTGCTGGTGCTGCTGTTTGTCTTACATAACGACTTCTGGCTGTGGGATAATCCACAAATTGTATTGGGAATACCGGTAGGATTATTATATCACATAGTATACTGTTTTGTCGCGACCATACTCATGGCAATCATTGTAAAATATACATTCGAAAATGTAAAGTAATTGAATACACATAAGAAAAAAGCGTAATATGATCATCACAGTCCTTACATTATATCTTGCCTTAGTGCTCGGTATAGGCATTATAAGTCATCGAGTGTTTCAAAACACTGGCGAGGACTATTTTGTAGCAAGCAGGTCTATTAATTGGTTCGTGCTATTAATGACACTGTTTGGTACTCATATGACTGCGTTTTCAATACTCGGTGCTTCTGGTGAAGCATACCATAGAGGTATTGGGGTCTTCGCTCTGATGGCATCATCTTCGGCAATTGTGGTACCATGTGTCTTTCTATTTATTGGCACACGGCTATGGAAGCTTGGTAAAAAACACGGATACTTCACACAAGTACAATACTTCCGTGAACGTTGGGAATCAGACAGTTTAGGGTTACTTATTTTCACTGTACTCGTTTTACTGCTAATACCGTATCTGTTAATCGGGGTGATGGGTGGAAGTGGAACATTAGCAACAATTACGGAAAACACAATTCCACAATGGTTAGGTGGATTACTGGTTTGTGTGGTCGTCTTGTGTTATGTGACTTATAGTGGTATGCGAGGAACTGCTTGGGTCAATACATTTCAAACCCTTGTCTTTATGACACTGGGTGGAATAACATTTGTAGTGATTCTTAACAAATTAGGTGGACTATCGGAGGCACTTTCAAAGGTTAAAATAGACCTCCTTTCGCAATCCGAGCATATTCAACCTTTAGAACTATTAACCTACACATGCATTCCACTCTCTGTTGGCATGTTCCCACATATCTTTTCCCACTGTCTAACTGCTAAGGATGTTAGCACATTCCGTTATCCGATAATCTTATATCCACTCTGTATAGCGGCGGTATGGATACCGAGTGTTCTGCTCGGTATATTAGGAAATGTGGATTTCGTAGCACTGTCTAGACCAGAAACCAACGATGTCCTCATTAAACTCATACACAAACATGCACCAGAAGTCTTAGCAGGTTTCTTAGGAGCAGGTGTTTTTGCAGCGATCATGTCGTCGTTAGATTCACAATCGTTGTCTCTGGGTAGTATGTTTACGCACGATATTGTGCAGCATTATATGATAAAGAGGGGGCAAGAAAAAATGTCAGACAAACACCATGTCTGGGTGGGACGTTCCTTCGTTATTGGGATACTTTCTATAACCTATATCCTATCTCTAATTGCAACATCAAGCATTTTTAAACTCGCGGTATGGTCTTTCACTGGCTTTTCAGGACTTTTTCCGATAGTAGTTGCTGCACTATTTTGGAAACGCAGTACTAAAATAGGTGTCTATGCATCAATCGCAAGTGTGATTGTATTATGGTTATACTTCTTTATACAAAATTGGCAAACACATGGATACACAGTTGGTGGTACAGGGATCATGCCTGTTGCTGTAATTATCCTCACATCTTCATCCATCTTATTTCTTGTATCACTGATAACAAGACCGCCATCTTCTGACACGATAAATAAGTTCTTTACAAAATGAAAGGTATATATAATAATCGGTTAAACTGATATTTTCCAATTATATATTTAGAGACATGAAAGTTGCTTATGTAACTGCTGGTGCCGCGGGTATGTACTGCGGTACTTGTATACACGACAATACCCTTGCATCAGCATTAAAAGACCAAGGACATAATGTATCCTTAATTCCAACATATACACCAACACGAACAGATGAAGAGAACATAAGTTTAGACCGGGTGTTCTATGGCGGCATTAATGTCTATCTACAGCAGAAGTTAGCATTTTTCAGACATACGCCCTGGGCATTTGATAGACTGCTTGATAACACCTCACTTCTGAATAGTCTGTCGCGCTTTAGTGCATCTACAGATGCTCGTGATTTAGGTTTACTGACTGTTTCTATGCTCAGTGGTGAGAACGGATTTCAGAGAAAAGAGTTAGAAAAATTAGTCAAATGGCTCCGTGTAGAGAATAAACCCGATATTGTTTATTTAACGAATTCTATGCTATTGGGTTTTGCAAAAGAGATTAAAAATGCTTTAGATGTTCCAGTAATCTGTGCACTTCAAGGTGAGGACATTTTTTTACGAGACCTAATTGATCCGTACAAGTCCGAAGCATTATCACTGCTCGCTGAACGCGCAATAGATGCTGACGGTTTCGTTGCACCAAACAACTACTACGCACAATTCATGGCAAGTGAGTATCTGAAACTTTCCGTTGATAGAATTGATGTCGTACCACTTGGATTGAACTTGGATGGACACGGTAGAAAAGACGAAAGACCTGATCCTCCTCCGTTTATTATTGGATATCTCGCTCGGATCTGTCCAGAAAAAGGCTTACATATCTTGGTCAGTGCCTTCTATACACTTGCCAAAGAGTTCGGCGTAGATAACTTAGAACTGCATGTTGCAGGTTACTTAGGAAAAAAGGATAAACCCTATTTTGAAGAGTTAGTTAAACAGATAAATGACTGGGGAATTCAAGATAGTTTCGTGCATTATGGGGAAGTTACACGAACACAGAAAATAGACTTTCTGAACCGTTTACATGTTTTCTCTGTACCTACTGTTTACCGTGAATCAAAAGGACTATCAATATTGGAAGCATTAGCAAACGGTGTACCTGTCGTACAACCGAAACACGGTTCATTTCCTGAAATGATTAAGGCAACAGAAGGGGGTATCCTCGTAGTTCCTGAATCTGCAGAATCGCTTGCTGAAGGTATATACCAATTATTCAGCGATCCCGCAAAACGTAAACAGTTAGGTACACATGGAAAGATGATCGTACATCAGGATTTTAGCCGCGAAAAGATCGCACAACAACTTATGGGTGTTTTTGAAAAATATGTATAGAATTGGACAATAGTTATGTCCTTGATAATAAATCACGAAATATATCACGGACAAAAGGTATAATATCTCAATTCAGAGGAAAAAAGAATGACTAAAACATGGATTATCTTTGTTGTTCTCACAGTTGCGGCTTGGGGACTCTATGGCGTTTTCTTACACAATGGACAAAGTTTTATGTTAGAAAAAAATGCAGATCCTGAACAGGGCAAAGACATCAGACGATACAAATCCTTTCTATTTGTAGGACTGGCATATCTATTGGTTGCAGTTATCGGGTCTGCGGTATTACTACTCTTAAGTGGAGCAGAATGGTCATTTACAAGTAAAGGTGTTACATGGTCGTTCCTTGCGGGAGTTGTCGGTGCAATAGGAGCTTTTGGTGTACTGCTTGCATTCGGTGCTGGTGGCAAACCTGCAGTAGTCATGTCCATTGTCTTTGCTGGCGCACCTATCGTAAATGCTGTAGTTGCAACGTTGTCCCATCCGCCAGAGAATGGTTGGAGTGCTGTGCGTCCAGAATTTGTAATCGGTATTCTGCTTGCAGCTATCGGGGCATGTCTTGTTATGTATTTCAAACCATCTTCTTAGACAAGCATCAGATCATTCATCAGTCAACCTAAACATTAAACTTCTATCCTTTTCAATGAATGATTCTCTATTAACTAACGATAGGAGTGGAATTAAATGAGCATACCAGAATTGCAGGATGCTGAGGATGCAGAATTGATAATTGCTGTGTTGGCTGGGAACAACAGAGCATTTGATGAATTGTTCAATCGTTATCAACGCGCGATGCTAACAGTAGCACAACAGATCGTGCGGAACCCAGCGGATGCTGAAGATATAGTTCAAGATGCTTTTCTCTTAGCATTTGAAGCACTACCACAACTCGATAACCTGAATAGATTCGGCGCATGGTTACATTCCATTACAAGAAACCGTGCGCTGCGCTACATGAAACGAGCAAGTAGAATCCAATTGCATGAAGATGAAGATGATGAATTACAAATTCCAGCAGAACCGAATGCTACAGACCCAGCAATGATACTTGTAAGAGAATCTACACATGAAGCAATCCGAGATACAATTGATTCACTGCCTTCGGATTTTCAAGAAGTCATCAAACTCTATTATTGGGTAGATATGCCTCAGAAACGTATAGCTGATTTTCTGTCACTCCCTTTAACGACAGTAAAATGGCGACTTCATAAAGCTAAAGATATGTTAAAAACACTGTTAGAAAAAAGAGGATACGGAGATATCATATCCCTATAACTTTATTCTTGCAAATAAACGGACATTAGTAACATTACACAATAAAATGAGGAATCAGAAGATGGAACAGGAACAACAGAATGAAATACGTGGACTATTACAGATATTAGAACAGACAGCACAAATCGCTGAAGATGCAATCTTAACTGATGGATATAAGGATGCAGAAGATAGATGTATAACACAATTTAATAAAGTATTGAAACGACTTACAGAGATTGATGCAGTACCTAATGACCTATTTGATGCACTTCAAGAAGAAGCATCTTACAGTGAAATTAGTGTCGCATGTCATCACCTTGCCGCTTATCTCAGCGAGGGACTCGGAGCCTTTCCTGATCTAAAGGGTATGATGACAAACATTCTTGGTAAAAAGTTCATCAATGACATCACTGATGAATTCAAGGAGAGTAAATTCGGTGATCTGATTCGCAACGCAATGCCAGATTTTTTGACACTCAAAACATTAGACGATATCTCTAAATCGTTTGATGTTAGTCATAACGGACCGAAAAAAATAAGTCTTGAAACTGAGTTAGGTGCAATAAAAGTCCATACAGCAGACACCGATAAGGTTAACGTTCTTGTCCACAGGTCTGCTCAGACTAAGTCAGATAGACTTGCTGCCGATATACTTGATGATTTTCGAGTGGATTTTATTGAAGAGGGTAAGAATCTGAGAATCGATGGAGACTTCAGAACCGAAAAACAGCATGCAAGAAGAATCGCTGATCGCATTGATATCGGCTTTGATGTTGTTGTTCCACGAAGTCGTTATGATATAGACCTTAAGACGAAAAATGGAGACATCACGGTAACTGATGTGAATGGAGCGGTTGAATGCAGAACTGCAAACGGGAATCTCCTATTCCAAAATATCACTGGACTTCTGTATGCATATACAGAAAAGGGAAATGTCAGACTCAATAAAGGTAAAGGAGACATCAGATTAGAAACATTACGCGGGGATATAGATATTTCTGATAATACTGGAAATGTAGATACGATAACATCTGGTGGAAACTTACGCTGTACAAATGTTGTCGGTGAAATTAATGGTGAATCTTCGGGCGGATTTATAAAGATCATTGAATGTATAGGTGGCGTAAGATTAGATGCATCTGGTGGTGGTATAGATGTAGAAAACGATGGTCCGATTACAGCTAAGACAATTGGTGGCTCAGTCAATGCAACTATCACGGGTCAACTAAAGAGTAATTCAGTCATAGAAGCATCTGGAGGGGATATTACAGTAACTCTTATCCCCGCATTAGCAGCAAAACTTGATGCAAGAAGTGTTGGTGGTGAGGTAAAATCTGAGTTACCCATCATCAGTACAGCCAATGACGATTCTGAATCATGGAAAATGTTAGGTGTCATCAATAGTGAAGGTCCCTTAATGACCCTTCGCAGTGTTGGTGGAGACATTATATTGAAAAGTAAACATATTATAGAATAGTTCCAGGTTATTCAGCCTTGATTGTCCTACAAAACACATCATACCACCAATAAAGGTCCACATTAGAAAATGATGCTATCAATCTGTAGCACATTCATCCTTGATTGTGCTACAAAACACATCATACCACCCAAAAAGGTCCACACTTAGAAAATGATGCTATTAATCTGTAGCACATTCATCCTTGATTGTGCTACAAAACACATCATACCACCCAAAAAGGTCCACACTTAAAAAAGGACTTTCTCAATCTGTAGCACATTCATCCCCAAATAGACAAATATCCTTGCTTCTATATCTCCAATCTGCTATAATCAAGAAAACTTTTAATAGACGGTTGACTGAATGCGTTCTAAATGACCTTCAGTGATCACTAACACACTACAGAATCAAAGGAGTTACAGTAATGAAACGGTTATCTATATGTTTTATACTCTTAGCGATGATAGTTGCTATGGGATGTGGAAATCAACAAAAATCATTAACTATTGTCTGGGCAGAATGGGACCCAGCAAACTACTTACAGACACTTTCCGAAGATTTTACTGCAGAAACAGGAATCGCAGTTGATGTCGTCCAGATTCCTTGGGATAAATTCCAAGATAAAGTCTTCAATTCATTTGTTGGAAAGAGCGATTTATATGACATCGTCATCGGTGACAGTCAATGGCTTGGCAGAAACTCAGTAGGCGGACACTATATTGACTTGACCGAATGGATCAATGAAAATATCGATGTACCCTCTATACATGAACTTGCAATGACTGCATTTGCTGAGTATCCGAAAGGCAGCAAAAAATACTGGGCTTTACCTGCTGAAGTCGATGCTGCAGGATATGTTTATCGCAAAGACCTTTTTGAAGCCCCAGAAGAGATGTCGGCATTTGAAGAGAAATACGGGTACGCACTTGCACCTCCCAAAACCTACGCACAGCTACGAGATATTGCTGAATTCTTTACTCGTCCAGACGAAGACCTGTATGGAATTGCAACTTGGTATAGCAAAGAATATGACGCAATAACGATGGGATTCCAACAAGTTATGTGGAGTTTCGGTGCTTCTTATGGTGATCCAGATACTTTCAAGGTCGATGGATACATTAACTCAGACAAAGCAGTAAAAGCACTTGAGTATTACAAAGATCTTAGGCAGTTTGCTCCACCAGAGGCACCAAACTACTATTTTTCAGAAACAAATACTGAATATACTGCTGGAAAAGTTGCAATGGCAATGAACTATTTCGCGTTTTTTCCAGGGGTGCTTGATCCAGAAAAGAATCCTACCTCACATGACAAAAGTGGGTTCTTTATTGCACCCGCTGGACCCGATGGAGACCATTATATCAGTATCGGTGGACAAGGGATGTCTATATCAACGTATTCAAAGAATCAAAAAATTGCAAAACAGTACCTAAAATGGTTCATGCAGAAATCTGTACAAGTAAAATGGGCAGAACTGGGCGGTCTCACACCCCATAAAGAGGTATTGCAATCTGATACATTCAAAACCGCAACACCCTTCAATGAGGCATTCGCTGCAAGCTTTCCATATCTACGCGATTTCTGGGCAGTTCCACAATATGCAGAACTCTTGGAGGCATGTCAGACGAACTGGAGTGAAGCAATTACAGATATAAAAACACCGCAGGAAGCTTTAAATGCTATCGCTGGCAAACACGAAGAAATCTTTCAGGAAGCCATGAAGGAAAACGCTGAAGAGTGATCAGTTCAATCTACGTTTTCAGATGATTAGGGTTCAGATGATTAGGGACTTATGCAATTTCGAAAACTACGTTCTCTCTGCTGTCCGTTCAGTATATGATACGTTAAAACCGAAAATGTGTAAGTCCTAATACTTGTTGTTTGTTGTCTCGTGTAGTTGTCTGATTGATGCATTAACAATTGTCGTATGAAGTTCAACCGTTTCTCACATGGCATGAGCGATTACCAACTAAAGATGGCATTTATAATGCCAACGATGGTTCTGCTCATTCTAATGAATATCTTTCCTCTGCTTTGGTCACTGTTTTTAAGCTTTCATGACTACGATGCGTCAATGCCAAAAAGCCCAAGATTTATCGGAGCGGAAAACTACATTGATGTTCTCTCTGATCCGGACATGTGGGGTTATTTTCAAACGACCGCATATTTTGTAGTCTTAGCTGTATCTGCTCAGTTCCTGATTGGATTTGGTTTAGCTCTTCTTTTGAACCGTCACTTCATTGGTAAGGGCATCGTCACAACTTTACTACTCCTACCGATGATGTTGTCCCCTGTTGTAGTCGCTCTTTTTTGGCGATTCATCCTCGCTTCCGATGGTTCAGGATTGTTAAACTTTCTATTGAGTCCTATCCAATACATCCCAATCATCAGAGATGTTTTCAGTCCACCCATTGCATGGACGACCGATCCGAAGATAGCAATGTTAGCTGTCGTAATCGTTGATACGTGGATGTGGTCTCCTTTTATGATGTTAATCGCATTAGCAGGATTGAGTGCTATACCGAAATACCTATACGAGGCAGCAGATGTAGACAGAGCATCTGCATGGTTCAAATTCAGACGTATTACGTTACCATTGGTATCACCACTTCTGCTCATAGCACTCCTATTCCGGACTATGGATGCTTTCAAGATGTTTGACATTGTCTATGTGCTAACACGCGAGGGGGGACCTGGTAAGGTCACCGAAACCGTTTCAATGAATCTATATAGGCTTGCATTTCGCAATTTTGATACTGGGAAAGCTTGTGCATTGGCTTATATACTGCTTATAATTATCGTTGCACTGAGCAATATCTATGTAAAATACCTGAATAAAGTTAAGGGAGAGAATTAGTATAAAATGTTACGTTTTTTTAGCGTGTTACTCACACTTTTGAAAAAACCTATTATGTCGTCACTTGCTGCTACAAGAGGCTTTTTTAAGTCCATATTTGCAGCTTTAAAGTCCGTTTATAGGATGTTCTTACAGATTCTGCCAATTTTACTAACGATACTGATCTTTTCGTTAATTGCGCTTGCTGTCATAATATACATTCTTCCGATAATTTGGATTCTATTTACATCCCTAAAGGCTCCTGTAGACATTAACACAAAACTACCTAAATTCATATTCGCAATATCATTGGAGAACTATCTGAAACTGCTGCCAAAAGGAGACTTTCCGTTTGCAACATATCTGTTCATTTTACAGACGGTTTTTGGCTTGATTTTATTCACACTGTTCTCTTTTATTAAAAATCCGTTTACGCATCTCTTTTCAACGCGAAATCTTGGAATTATTTGGAACACTTTTTTTGTAGTTACGTGCATATTTAGTTTTTTCACTACAGAACCTACGCAGAGCAGATTACAAGTTGATGTTAGGTATCAGTTCTTCTCTTTGATAATATGCTCAGTTGTTGCATATCTGTTGGTAAATCCATTTAAGAAAAACCCAATCACATTGCATGAAACGACTAACGGGTTAGCAGCACACGACAGCAAGGGAAACTTGGTGTTTTTAATACCGGTTATATTGTCTACTATTGGTGTCATTATCTGTTTAGCAAATGGTGGTTCTAATTTCTTCTATCAGTTATTAAACAGTATCATAGTCGGTGGGGGTAGTACAATCCTCGCCGTGGGTTTAGGTACAGTAGCAGCTTATGCATTTTCACGTTTCAACATTGCTGGCAAGGAAGATCTCCTATTTTTCATCCTCAGCACTCGGATGCTTCCACCTGTAGTGGTTGTCATTCCGATCTATCTGATGTACATTTCGTTGAAGTTAATAGATACGCATTTCGGATTAATTCTACTTTATACGACATTCAATGTATCTTTTGCTGTATGGTTGATGAAGGGATTCATTGACGAGATACCGAGAGAATACGAAGATGCAGCTCTTGTTGATGGTTATACACGTTTCCAAACATTCGTGAAAGTCGTATTACCACAATCTGTGACAGGTATTGCTGCTACGGCTGTCTTCTGCTTAATTACCGCCTGGAATGAGTTTGCATTTGCACTCGTTTTGACAGAAACTGGCGGCAGAGCGGTTACCGCACCACCATCCATAACAAGTGCGACTGGTTCTGCTGGTATGGATTGGGGTAAGATCGCTGCATCAACCTTTATCTTTCTGTTACCTGTCGCTATATTTACGTTCTTGATGCGTAGTCACCTCCTACGTGGTGTTACTTTTGGTGCTGTCAAGAAGTAGTAGACTGTCAATTCCTACATGTAGGTCGGGTAGAGCGAAGCGAAAACCGACATGATAGACATAATCAATACATGTCGGGTCTCGCTTCGCTCTACCAGACCTACAAAAGAAAACTATACCTTCATTTAGAAGTTGACAGAACAGTAGTGTGGTAAAGCAGAAATCAACAGGCATCTAGCTGTCAAGCACTTGTCTTTAAGCAAGTAGGCTTAATGCGTATCTAAAGAGAAACATCTACCATATTGAAAGAACTGAAAAAACGGGATTTTAACCTTATCGGTATACTCCAAATCCTAAATAAAAAGAACCTTGCCGATTATGAAACTTTGCTTGTGTGAGATAGGCAAGGATACTAGTGGATAGTCCATTCTAATTCTTCGGGTAAAGGTCGCGATTCGGAGATCGCTCCTACCGATGGACTGCTATTGGTAGGAGGGAACTCCACAAGCCGACTATTGCTTATACCCACAAGTTTAGCTTGGACTGTCTACTAGTAGATAGTCTACTCTAATTGTTCGGGTAAAGGTCGCGATTCGGAGATCGCTCCTACCAATGGAGTGCTTATGGTAGGAGGGAACTCCACAAGCCGACTATTACTTACACCCATAAGTTTAGCTTGGACTGTCTACTAGTAGATAGTCTACTCTAATTGTTCGGGTAAAGGTCGCGATTCGGAGATCGCTCCTACCAATGGAGTGCTTATGGTAGGAGGGAACTCCGATTCCCGACTATTACATATACCCACAAGTTTAGTCTGGACTGTCCACTAGAATTGAAATCACGTTACACCTCCGGTAGTGTATACAAACCTCGTTTGACCTTTACAATTTCACCGTTTTTTACGAGGCGGGTGAGTTCTGTATTTATTGCTTTTGGATGTCCTTGAATTGCCGCAACGATTTCAGGTGTTTTTTTCTCTCCATCAGCGAGAAGTGTGATGATTTGTTCACGGAAGGGGACCCGCGCAATTTTACCGCCTCTTAGTTTTTGCAACACACGTTGTGCCTGTCTTGTGGAGCATCCCAAAACCCTTTCTACCTCTTTTCTGCTGGACTCAGGTGTCAGATTTTCGCGTTCAGTCTCAAAACGTTGACGTGTCGCTATTACCTCGGCAAGCTTGTCTAACCCACCGGCAACCTCAAGATCTTCCCAGTCAAAAAGGAGCGTTTCGGGTCTATCAGTGATCGTAGGAATTCGCAAACCCGTAATCAACATAACTGTCTTGTTTTCCAAACGGTTTAGTTGAGCCATTTCTATAATCTGTGTGAATATATGTACGATAGCCTTTTCATAAATGCTCTGGACGCGTTCGTCTTTGTAACGGTAAGACTTAAGTTCCGTGTTATAGGAGAGAGGTTCCTCGTCGTTTCCAAACAGAATCTGAGTGCGCTTTGAAATGACGTGAGGCACTATTTCCGGCAAACCAACTATCCAGATGATCTGTGCCTCCTGAAAAGCGGTTTCCAATCCCTCACTATTTCGGAAATCTGTCAGGAAACAGACATTCTCATTTTTCGCTAAATTATCCAAATATCTAATTGTGTGAACGTGGGTTATAATACCATGCTTAACATTCGGATCCCTTTCTATTTCACTTTGGATCTTGGAAAAAATGTGCTGTCCAGTTTCAGACAGCCCAAAAACGTCCCAAGTGTTGTAGAGGTCTAAAATTGTCTTCCGAGAATAAGTACTGGTACGAATCTGAAAAACACAGTTTCCTGGAATCCACGCTGTCGGTTGGGTGCGAAGGGTCTCAAGTTCCTCATCCAAGAATGCTCGCCGTAGATGTTCTTCGTAGAGAGTCGGTGAGGTGACCAAAAGGTGTCTGATGTTCGGATGTAGCACCGGCGGCACCCAAAATCGTAGTACTTTGTCCGCCCATCGCATCGGTGCATCAGCATCTCTTGTGTAATAGGCAAAGAATCGTTTGAGTTGATGCCATAACGTCCAGTTTGGATTCGAATAAACTGGTGGTAACGCTTGATTGTTCTCAACAACGTGACACATCTGTCGGATGATTTCTTCTTCCTGCCATTTATATGTCTGTATCACTGTCCGAAGTCGTCTGATAGAATTGTCATGAGATTTATCTCTGATTTTAGTTGCATTCAGTAGAGCTGTGGCAAAGTTTCCTAAGGCATGACCTTTCCAGTTGACAATCCATTTTTCCAATGTAGTTTTTGATAGTTTGCATCTAAGAAACAGTTTATCTTCTCTTATGTCATTGATGATACAAAGCTGCTGTGTTCCATCAAGCTGTTCGAGAATTTGTTCCGCTCTTTTTTCGTATTGCGGGTCCAAAAACAATCGGTGATTCTTATGATATTTTACACTTGTAATCTCAGCATCTTGCACATTTAAACATATTGTTCCACTATTACGCAGCATGGCTTCTACTTCACCGTCTTTCTCTGGATCTGTATCGGGGATGAATCTAAGAGCACTAACCCTATTATTGAGAGCATGCTGCATCTGAACTCTAAATTCTACGCGTGTTTCATCAATCTTTTTGGTAGGTTTTAACTTGTCTAACACAGGAGGCGTCCGTTTTATCGCCAGCGGACTGAGTTTCCCAGCTCGTACGGTGAGGACTTTATCGTCTATAGGCAGCCCCGTCTTGGGGAGTAGTGGCAGGATACCGATATCGTTCCAAACATCTGTAATGAGCGTTGCCTCTACGGGTAGTCCAGTATCAGGCGTTGATGCGGATATCCACACACCCCCTTCGTTCTCCCACAACGATACTTGTGTGTCAACCGTACCATCTCGTCGGTTCCAATAATGAAATCCATCCTCTTGTTTGACATAAGAAAACCCGCGCTTTAAGAATGCCTCTTTAGCGAGGTCAAGTTTACCCGATCCGAGAGAGTATCGTGCGTCAAGAATGCTATCATCGTCTTGGATGCTTTGCGGAATCGGTTTGTGGAGTGCAGCACGAAGGACATCAATAGATGGAAAAAGCACCTCTTTGGAAATTATAGGCGGATCTAATAGGTCTCCCATCAGAATTTCATAGCGCGCATCCCAGCAGCCATAACCTTTCTCACCCACAATTTCAAGATACGTGTCGTGTTGGTGAGGATTCTCTGCTGTCGGTGTCCCTTTATAGACATACAGTCGTGCCTGCTTAGTGTTTGGGTGCAGATACCCAGGTATTCTGCAAGAAAAGCGCAACCCCCCAGACTTTGAAATAGTCAACAATGGGTTGGCGACAGCATCAACAAGTGCTTGAACGCAGGCAACAACAGTATCAGGTGCGGCGCAGAGTACTTCATATTTAAAGTTGATGTCGTGCCAGGATGCGCCATCGCGTGCTGAGGGGATACCTGTATATATTTGGATTCCCCACGACTTGTGCCATCGGAGGGTTTCCCAGTCTGTCGCCTGTTGGCGTTTCAAGAACCGTTCACCCCCAAAAGATCTCGGGGGTCGGTCATTGCCAGGGAACTGCCCTATCGGCATAAAGGAAACATCTGCCGCTTCCAAGTCTCGAAGCATCACAGGGTATTTGTGTGCACAAAAGACTGTGGAATGGTAAGGAAACCTTTTGTAGAGCAGCGGTGCTACGATCGACTGCCGTTGTTTAAGTGGTTTCTCATGTCGCTGGTGGCAACGTGAGATAATATCTTGTAGAACATTGGTTGTCATGGGATGTAGATGTTCGCAAACGTCGTCCTTTTACATAATTTTAGAGTAAATAATATCAAAAATCCTACTTTCAGTCAATGTTTCAATGTTGAAGATCTGTTGCGGTATTGGAAAAGTAGGTTTTCTTGCAATAAGCAATCTTCATGGACACAATTTGTCTCGGAAAATACGTTATTATGAAAGTCATAAACGACTATATAAATTTAATTGGATTAAAACTAATAATTGTCGTATTATAACCTAATACATAACTATAATGAAAGTTGGACGAATACGTGCGTATATATATTCTCGTAATAATAGCTATTTTGGGATGTAGTCAATCTCGTGACTGGGATGAAATCACTTTTATGTTTACTGATCTCAGTGGAGATTCAAAAAAGCCAATTGTTTTTTAAAGGCCCGAATGCCACCTATCATGAAAATTATATACAATTGACAGAAGGTGAGGGTAGATATGCTGAGATATATCGGATCCGACCACAACATGCAGTGGAAGATAAACGATATATTTATGTCCCATTTGCGAATGCAGGTGCTGGAACAGGTGTATTTTATGAGCTGCAAGCAATAGATAAAAAGACAATGAAAACGAAGGAGTTATTTAATGTCTCATAGAAAATGTGGAAGATGGTATGTATCAATTTTACTTTTGTGTGTTTTTGTCCTCTATTCTATAAGTTATGCGGATTTCACCCCTGTTGCTGACCGAACGCCACAGGTGCGTGATAAGATTGTTTCTGTAGTACCAGATGTGGATTCTGCAACCGATGTGACTGCGGAACATCTGTCAAAGATTACCAGTTTTAACCTGCGTTTATTAAAAATAACGGCGTTGGCATCAGGCGATTTTTCTGGACTAACAGCACTGACTTCTCTGAACTTCTACGGTAACCAGCTCTCCAGTTTACCTACTGGTATTTTTGAAGGACTGACCTCCCTCACATCGCTCCGATTAGGGAGAAACACCGTAGATCCACTCCTTTTGACTGTATCGTTAGAAAAGGTGGCGGAAGGTGAGTTCAAGGCGGTTGTCCCTGCGGGTGCGACGTTTGATATTGTTTTACCGATCACTGTTGCAAATGGCAGTATCACGGGTGGTACGACAGATCTCACAATTTCTCAGGGTAGCACAGAGAGTAGCCTGTTTGTGGTAACACGCACCTCTGGTACAACAGGTGAAGTCACCGTTGATATTGGTACATTACCGAGTTTGCCTCGTAATCATTATGGTTACGAACTTGTCAAATCTGAGGCACTTCCCTTGACAGTTATCGCTGGTATAAACACTGAACCTGTAGTCAATGTTACAGATGTCCAAGAAGTTGTGCCGGTGGAGACACCTAACACGGCACCCACTTTCGCTGAAGGTGATAGCACCACCCGTGCCGTTGCTGAAAACGTCTCGGCAGACACGAACATCGGTGCACCGATAACTGCCACAGATGCAGAGGATGACACACTGACCTGGACACTCGGTGGCGTTGATGCCGATTCCTTTGAGATAAATAGCACAACAGGACAGCTCAAAACCAAAGCATCGCTTGACTATGAGACCAAGCGGGTCTATTCGGTTACCCTCACTGTCGCTGATGAAGAGTTCTCCGATACAATCACAGTAATTATCAGTGTGATTGACGTGAGTGATAGCGTTATCGCTGCGGGTGTTTTTCCTGTCGCTGACCGCACGCTACAAGTGCGTGATGCAATCCTTGAAGCGATCCCCACTGTGTATGATGCAACCCAAGTAACCGCCACACACCTTGCAAGTATAACAGGTCTGAATCTACGTAACAAAGGTATTTCTACCCTGAAAATAGGGGATTTTTCCGGACTTGCCGCACTGACAAATCTCAACCTATATGGGAATCAACTTTCCAGTCTACCCGTAGGGACTTTTGATGGTTTGGGGGCACTCACTACGCTCCGATTAAGTGGAAACGTTGTTGATCCACTCCCGTTGATCGTGTCATTACAACAGGTCCGTGATAGCGAATATCGCGCTATAATACCCACTGGCGCGCCTTTCCCGATCTATCTCCCGATTACCGTTACCGATGGGAGTATTAGCGGCGGATTAACGTCTGTTGTGATCCCGCAAGGTAGCCGTCATAGTGCTGTCTTTACAGTGGTCGGCACAACCGCAAAAGTGTCTATCGGCATGTTGCCTGCACTGCCGCGTAATCATTTCGGGTATGTGCTTGCACAATCCACCACCAGCAGTAGAACCGAACAAGTGGCAAATGCTATTGCTGCTGCGATAGGTGTAAGCGATAGTCGTTCTGTGACCGAAACAGACCTCGCAACGATAATAGGTCTTGATCTCTCCGGAACATCTATTACGACGTTAAAAGTAGGTGATTTTGCGGATATGGTATCGTTGACATCGCTCACCTTGTCAAACAATGCACTGACGACCCTACCGGCTGGTATCTTTGATGACACACCCTCGCTGAATTCCATCACTTTAGCCAATAACCAACTCTCAAGTCTTCCTGCTGGCGTGTTCACAGGGTTGTCGTCTCTGAGCACGGTTGACCTCAGTGGCAACGGTATCACAAGTCTATTAGGCGGAACATTCAGCGGGTTATCTGCGTTGACAACCCTCAATCTGTCCAACAACAAGTTGTCTACGTTACCAGCTGGCATTTTTGAGGGGTTGACATCATTGAATCAACTCTCATTAAGTGGAAATGTGGTGGATCCGTTGCAGGTCCGTGTATCGCTACAGAAGGTTGGGACAAATCAGTTTAAAGCAGTCGCCCTCACAGGTGCGCCGTTTAATATCGTGTTACCACTTGAACAGATATATGGTACGGTTCGCGGCGGTGTGACAACCATTCAGATACCGAAAGGCAGTGTGGAAAGTCGTCCTTTAACAATGGTCCGGATACCCAACACCATTGCAGCGGTTACCGTAGATATAGTCAATGTGCCGCAGCTCCCCTCAAATCATAACGGGTATGCCCTGGTCAAATCTATGACCCGGCGGTTAGAAGTGCTCCCGAAATTGAACTCGCCACCCGTGTTCACTGAAGGCACCAGCACGATTAGAACAGTCCCAGAGAATACCGCAGCAGGCACGGGCATCGGAGACCCCGTTAAAGCAACGGATGTTGACCGGGGGAATACCTTGACATACACACTCGGCGGCACCGATGCTGCATCGTTTAGCATCAATAGCACTATAGGGCAGCTCCAAACAAAAGCAGCACTGGACTATGAAACCAAAACATCTTATTCGGTGACGCTAACCGTCTCTGATGGACTGGCAACAGATACGATCACTGTGATGATCAATGTTACCGATGTAGATGAGAACCGTGCCCCTATATTCACGGATGGCGCAAGCACAACGCGTTCTGTCCCAGAGAACACGGCATCGGGACAAAACATCGGTGATCCTGTTTCAGCGACCGATGCTGATGAAGATACGTTAACCTACCAGATCGGTGGCACAGATGCAGCGGCTTTCGCTATTGATACATCCTCCGGACAACTGCGAACAAGTGCAAGCTTAGACTATGAAACAAAGTCAAGGTATACGGTTACGCTCACTGTATCTGATGGAAAACTGACAGATACCATCACTGTGACTATCAATGTTACGGATGTCCCGGAAATTACCGTTATAGAAGAAAATGAACCAGAAGTCACCGTTATAGAAGAAAATGAACCAGAAGTCACCGTTATAGAAGAAAATGAACCAGAAGAGAGTGCACAACAGCAAACAGAAGAGAGTGTACAACAGCAAACAGAGACAAACAATCCGCCGGTATTCACAGATGGCACCGGCACAACGCGTTCAGTAGCAGAGAACACTGCCTCTGGACAAAACATCGGTTCTGCTGTCTCTGCTACAGATGCGGATAGTGGTGATACGTTAACCTATACACTCGGTGGCACCGATGCAAACGCGTTCAGTATCAACAGCACAAACGGACAACTCCGAACAAGTGCTGCACTGGATTATGAAAACAAAAACTCTTATTCTATCACCGTATCGGTTTCTGATGGCAATGGCGGGACTGATAGTATTAACGTGACTATCAATGTGACGGATGTGAATGAGAACCACGCACCTGTGTTCACTGAAGGGGATAGCATAACCCACACCGTTGCAGAAAATACTGGTTCTGGTGTTGATATCGGTTCTGCGGTCTCTGCTACAGATGCGGATAACGACTCACTCACCTATACACTCGGTGGCACCGATGCATCAGCGTTTAGTATTGATAGCACGACAGGACAGTTGAGAACCAGAAGCTCACTCAACTATGAAACGAAATCAACGTATTCGGTCTTTGTCAACGTCTCCGATGGACAAGGTGGAAGTGCAAGTATTTCCGTCACGATTAACGTCACCGATGTCAATGAAGCCCCAGAATTCACCGATGGCAGCAGTACTACCCGATCCATTGCTGAAAACGCTCCTACAGGCACAAGCATCGGCAGTGCTGTGGCTGCAACTGATCCCGAAACGGACACACTGACCTGGACACTCGGTGGCACCGATGCATCAACGTTTAGTATTGATACTTCTACGGGACAGCTCACAACGAAAGCTGCTCTCGATTATGAAGATAAATCTTCATATTCAATTACTATCACCGTGTCTGATGGGAGTCTGACAGATACTATCACCGTCACAGTCAACGTGACAGACTTAGACGAAACGCCTTCAAACAGTCCACCTATATTCACAGAGGGAGATAGCACAACCCGTTCCGTGCCAGAGAATACTGCAGCAGGGACAAACATCGGCAATGTTATTGCTGCAAGCGATGCGGATAACAATAAACTCGCCTATCTGCTCAGCGGAACAGATGCAGCCGCTTTCACAATCGACAGTGATACCGGACAACTTAAAACCAGTGCGTCCCTTAATCATGAAGCAAAAGGGAGCTACTCAGTGGTAGTGACCGCTTCTGATGGCAGCGGCACAGACACTATTACCGTCACGATCACTGTAACGGATGTCAATGAAGCCCCTGTGCTCGCTGCTGGCGGTAGTATAACCCTCACAGTCCCAGAGAATACGGCAGCAAATGTAAATATCGGCAGTGCATTATCCGCTACGGACCCTGATGATGGTGATACTTTGACATATAGCCTCGGCGGCACAGATGCAAGCTCGTTCAGTATCAATAGCGCAAACGGACAACTCCGAACAAGTGCTGTGTTGGATTATGAAAACAAATCATCTTATACAGTCACAGTGTCTGTTTCTGATGGTAACGGCGGGACAGATAGCATCACTGTTACTATCAATGTCACCGATGTCAACGAGAACCGCGCACCCACATTCACAGAGGGCACCAGCACCACACGCTCAGTAGCAGAAAATACTGGATCCGGTGTCAACATCGGTTCTGCGGTCTCTGCGACAGATGCGGATAGTGGTGATACGCTCACCTATACACTCGGTGGCACAGATGCAAACTCATTCGGTATCAATAGCTCAAATGGACAATTGCGAACAAGTGCAAGTTTAGACTATGAAAACAAACAATCCTATTCTGTCACCATCTCTGTCTCTGATGGAAACGGCGGGACAGATAGCATCACTGTTACTATCAATGTCACCGATGTCAATGAGAACCGCGCACCCACATTCAACGAAGGCAGCAGCACAACACGTTCTATCGCAGAAAATACTGGATCCGGTCTCAACATCGGTTCTGCCATATCTGCTACCGATGCGGATAGTGGTGATACGTTAACCTATACTCTCAGTGGCACAGATGCAGCTGCTTTCGCAATTGATAAATCATCCGGACAACTACAAACCAGTGACCTCTTAGACTATGAAACAAAGTCAAGTTATACGGTTACACTCACTGTATCTGATGGCAAATTGACAGATACCATCACTGTGACTATCAATGTTACTGATGTCCCGGAAATTACCGTTATAGAAGAAAATGAACCAGAAATCCCCTTTATAGAAGAAAATGAACCAGAAAATAGTGCACAACTGCAAATAGAGACAAACAATCCGCCGGTTTTCACAGATGGCACAGACACAATGCGTTCAGTAGCAGAGAACACTGCCCCTGGACAAAACATCGGTTCTGCAGTATCCGCAACGGATGCGGATAGTGGTGATACGTTAACCTATACGCTCGGTGGCACCGACGCATCATCGTTTGGGATTGTTAGCACATCCGGGCAGCTCCGAACGAAGGCAAGCTTAGATTATGAAAACAGATCACTCTATACCGTCACAGTGTCTGTTTCTGACGGAAACGGCGGCACCGATAGTATTACCGTCATTATCAATGTTATTGATGTTAGTGAAGTTACGATAACACCTGTCAGTGAACGGACATCACAGGTACGCGCTGCTCTTGTCGCTACAGCCGGTGTTTCCTCTCCGGCTGATGTGACCGCAGCACACCTTGCAGCGATTACATCTTTGAACCTTTCAAACCAATCCATCAGTTCCTTGAAAGCAGGTGACTTCAGCGGACTTACTTCACTGACAGACCTCTATCTTTATGCCAATTCCATAAGTGATATATCCGCCCTTGAAGACTTGACAGCACTGAGATTGCTCTGGCTGCACAACAATTCCATAAGTGATATATCCGCCCTTGAAGACTTGACAGCACTAACATCGCTTTCACTGTATTCCAATTCCATAAGTAATATATCCGCCCTTGAAGATTTGACAGCACTGACAGAGCTCTATCTGCATCAGAATTCCATAAGTAATATATCCGCCCTTGAAGACTTGACAGCAGTGACAGAGCTCAGTCTGTCCTCCAATTCCATAAGTGATATATCCGCCCTTGAAGACTTGACTTCACTGACACGGCTCAGTCTGTCCTCCAATTCCATAAGTGATATATCCGTTCTTAAGGACTTGACTTCACTGACACGGATCAATCTGTCTTCCAATTCCATAAGTGATATATCCGTTCTTAAGGACTTGACTTCACTGACACGGATCAATCTGTCTTCCAATTCCATAAGTGATATATCCGTTCTTAAGGACTTGACTTCACTAACACGGCTCAATCTGTCCTCCAATTCCATAAGTAATATATCTGCGCTTGAAAATTTGACTTCACTGACAGATCTCTGGCTGCATCAGAATTCCATAAGTGATATATCCGCCCTTGAAGACTTGACTTCACTAATACGGCTTTCTCTGTATGTCAATTCCATAAGTGATATATCTGCGCTTGAAGATTTGACTTCACTGACAACGCTCTGGCTGCATGGCAATTCCATTTCAGATTACGGCCCGCTGCGCAGGCTCGTCGCAGCAATTGCGGCATCCGGTAAGTATCTATCCATTGATATTCCGGTTGGTGCTCCCTCACACACGGCTGTTCCTAAGTCAACATCACTTTTAGCGAACTATCCTAATCCGTTCAACCCAGAAACTTGGATACTGTATCAGCTCGCCAAACCCTCAGCGGTGACGATAACGATATTTGATGTCCGGGGACGTGTTGTACGGACGTTGATTTTAGGCAATCAGCCTGCGGGTCTCTATAGAAGTCGGAGCAAGGCAGCCCATTGGGATGGTAAAAACGCGTTCGGTGAGAAGGTCGCGGGAGGCATGTATTTCTATATGCTCAAAGCAGGTGATTTCACCGCAACACGCAAGATGTTGATAATGAAGTAATATTTCAAAATTCCTATTTACGCGTCCTGCGGGGAGACGCGAAACCCCCGCACTCTAAAAATAGAAGGAGACACATCCATGAAAATGATAGATTTCAGATTACTATTAAGTATTGTATTTGTGGTCACAACTACACTTATGTTCGGATGCGACAGAACGCCAGATAAACTGATTCCAGTTATGACAGATGCTCCCACAGAGACCGCGTTGAAAGTCGGTATCCTTCAACCCCCAAACTATTATCCGAGTTTTACCAGAGGCGCAGAACTTGCACGTGACGAAATCAACGCTGCGGGTGGTGTGAACGGCATGCAGGTGGAACTCGTCCACAAAGATGAACTCACGGACACCTTTACTGATACCCTCACTGAACTGGTTGAAGTTGAAAAGGTTGTGGGTATCATCGGTCCCGTGTTTTCCAGTCATGCGGTAACGATTGATCCGAGTATTCAAATCCCAATGCTTGCCGGTGCAGCCGATGCGCGTCGTGTAACCCAAACCAACGATTTTATTTTTCTTGTGACCGGCTCCAATGTTTTACATGGTGAGTTGATGGCAAATTTCGCTGTTGATGATCTCAAAGCAGCAACCGCAGCGATAATACTGCAAGACCAAGATGTTTATTCAAGGGGCATAGCGGATGCTTTTGATGCCGAATTTCAAAACCTCGGTGGCACTGTCGCTGATGAACAGACATATCAAGCGGGTGCGATGGATTTTACAGCACAACTCACTGCTATCAAAGCGGCCACGCCGGATGTCCTATTCCTCGCCAGTTTCGCACCAGAAGTGCCACGCATTATGGAAGCTGCCAGAGTGATGGATATTACAGCTATATTTATCGGTGGTGATGGTATGGAAGACCCAGAAAATATGTTCGGCACACTCACGGATAACACGCCCCTCGAAGGCACTTACTATACAACGAACCTTGATCTCACATCAGATGACCCAGTGACACAGCACTTCATACAAGCCTATCAAACGAAGTTCGGTGAAACCCCGGATGGTGTCGCTGCATCAGGGTACGATAATGTGCGCTTATTGACAATGGCAATTGAAACAGCACAGTCCATAGATCCAGTCGCCGTCCGTGATGCAATCGCTGCTACAAAAAACTACATGGGAGCAACTTATATTTCTCATTTTGATACACAACGTCACGCTGTCAAAGGTGTCGGCATTATAAAGATAGAAAATGGAGAAATCATGCCACATACGTTTGTCTCTGGTGTGACAATGGCTGAATAAGGATTTTGCATCTCGCCCTTGGTAGTGGCGTGTAAAAATAGCTGCCATAGAGCTATCCGATACGTCCTGCGGGGAGACGCAAAACCCTCGCACTAATAAAGGAGATTTGAGTATGCTGACGCGTTTTTTTGCCCAAATGTGTTTTACGATGTTCTTGATTTTATGCTGTGAAATAGGTACGGTATCCGCACAGAATGTTCCAGAATTAGCCAAAGAAGCACTGGCAGCGACTGTGTACTTAGAGATGGAAGCTAACGACGGCACCTCACTCGGTAGTGGCAGCGGTTTTTTTGTGACACCGAATACAGTCGTAACAAACTACCATGTCATAGCAGGTGCTGCACACGGCACCATCAAACAGGTAGGAAAACACAAAAAACACAAGATAGAAGGCGTTATTGCAATTGACAAGGATAATAACCTCGCACTTCTGAAGGTGTCAAACGATGGTATCATACCACTTCCGCTTCCGCTGATTACTGACAGTCGGACGATAAAACTGGGAGAAGAGGCATACGTCACGTGGTGTTCTAAAACATTAAATGGTAAGTTCTCAAAAGGACATATCCGTGCCTTGAGTGACAAAAAACTTGTGATAAGAACACCTATTATGGCGAACAATGGTGGTGGTGGCGTTGTTCTTAATGCGTTAGGTGAAGTTATCGGTGTATCCTGTCCTATTGCACCAGGCAGCCGTGGTGGTGTCGTGCTCAATGCGTCTGGCGAGGTTGTAGGTATAGGATCGTTTCAGCACAATATTGTGAATATAAAACACAAATACCTCAACTTTGTTATACCTATGAATGTTCTCAAAGTACTCCTGCTGCAAAGCGAGCCCGCAATACCACTATCACGGCTCAAAAATAACACGATCACTGCGAATACTTATTTTCATTGGGGATACACAGACTATCAGCAAGCGGATTTTGAAAAGGCGATCAAAGATTGGACGATGATTATTGATCTTGCCCCTAATAATGTCTTTGTTGCTCACAATCTTATCGGTATAGCAAAAGCGAAGTTAGGACAATATGCCGAGGCAATCCGTGAATATGATACCGCTATCAAACTAAAAGCTGATTATACCGATGCGTTTCTCAATCGTGCCTTTGCCAAGTTAGAAACAGAAGACGCTTTAGGTGCAATTGACGATTTTGATACCGTACTCAGGTCGGACTCCCACAAATATAATGCTGAAGTTTACTACCATCGAGGTGCTGTGAAACTATTAATAGGCCACACGACTGATGGGGAAAAGGATCTTCACATCGCCTTAAAATATGCAAACCAACAAGAACGTAAGAATTTCAAAGAAGCAATTGAAATGCTTAAGCAGATAAACAAAGCAACACTGATAGTCAGCGAAACATTGGCAGCGACTGTGCAGTTAGAGATGGAAGCTAACGACGGCACCTCACTCGGTAGTGGCAGCGGTTTTTTTATGACGCCGAATACAGTCGTAACAAACTACCATGTCATAGCAGGTGCTGCACACGGCACCATCAAACAGGATAGCACCATTGTACTGGGAAGACACAAAATACATAAGATAGAAGGCGTTATTGCAATTGACAAGGATAATAACCTCGCACTTCTGAAGGTGTCAAACGATGGTATTAAACCGCTTCCATTGATTACTGATAGTCAGACGATAAAACTGGGAGAAGAGGTACACGTCGCGTGGTGTTCTAAAGCATTAAATGGTAAGTTCTCAAATGGCGAGATCCTTGCCTTAGGTAGTAAAAAACTTGTGATAAGAACACCCATTACGGAGGACAGTAGTGGCGGTGCTGTCCTCAATGTGTTGGGTGAAGTTATCGGTGTATCCTTACCCGTTGCACCAGGCAGCGGTGGCGGGGTCGTGCTCAATGCGCATGGCGACGTTGTGGGTACAGCAGATTTTCAAAACGACATTGTGAATATAGAACATCTCCACTTTGTTATACCTACGAACGTTCTCAATGCACTCCTGTTGCAAAACAATCCCGCAATACCGCTATCACAACTCAAAAATAACACGATCACTGCGAATACTTATTTCCATTGGGGATACACAGACTATCAACGAGGGGATTATGAAAAGGCAATCAAAGATTGGACAATGATTATTGATCTTAACTCTGATAATGTCTTTGTTGCTCATAATCTTATCGGTATAGCAAAAGCGAAGTTAGGACAATATGCCGAAGCAATCCGTGAATATGACACCGCTATTAAACTAAAAGCTAAGTATATAGATGCATTTGTCAACCGCGGCATTGCCAAGTCAGAAACAGGAGACCTTTTAGGCGCAATTGACGATTTTGATACCGTACTCAGATCACCGCACCGCTATGTGTATGAGGCTAAAGTTTACTATCATCAAGGTGTCTCGAAAATTATATTAGGTCATACGGTTGATGGGGAACAGGATCTACACACCGCCTTAAAACATGTAGAACATGCAGAAAAACAAGAACGTCAGCATCTCAAAAAAACGATTGAGCAGGCACTAAAACAACTTAAAAAAGCTGACAGGTAGGTATTGAGCTGCTGTGAGTATGTGAATACCGCAAAGGACGTATTGAAGGGGAGCTAAGAGACAGGCGAGTTTATTTACGCTTTGACGGGTGAAGTTATGAATCATGGAAAGGATCTCCCTGTCCCCGTCAGTGTTATCGGTGCCGTAGACAACCATCAACAACAAATCGCTTCGCAAATAGGTGGCGTATATGTCAAAATGCCTAATGCATTTACGCACAGCATCCCCATAGAATAAGGGGCCTTATGAAAACAACATTATACCATTTCTACTATATAATATACCATTTCGTAGGTCGGGTAGAGGGACGAAACCCAACCTACGTAGTTATTTGTTCTGATTTATCAAACTCACGTTTATGTATATTTGGCTCTACAAAAAACTGGGGTAAATCGGGATGAATTAACACTTGACGAAGCAGTGGTCTGTAAGGAGCATTCTTAGAATCATCACCATCACTGTTTTTGAACCATCACCGATTAACCTTAAAAGTGCATCCATTCTATTGTTAATATGGAGGTACAAGATGGCACAAAAGAGAAAAAACAAACAGAAGAACTTTCAGGATGAAAGACGGCAATACATTATCCAGAGACATATACGGGATTTGGGTCTAAAATCAATAGAGGAATACAAGACGTGGTGCAGTGAGAATCACTTTAATAGTAGTTTAAACAAATCATCTATCCAACGACAGAAAGAGATCGATTTTGCAAAAGCTGCAATTGCAACACAACTATTGAGTGCTGAGAAAAAATGTAGGAATCTACGGGATATTATACCCAAAATATATAGCAATAAAGTTCGTGAGAGTGAACTCAGGAACGGAAATGCTAAAGAAATTGCACTTGCATTTAAGAGAACTAAAAATCCAAAACTACTTCTCAAAATTCTACTGTTTCTTGATAAGAACTCCGATCTATTGGATGATGTCGCCTATATTAAAGGTATAGAAGCGATAGCAAAACACTATAAATGTTGGGTCCGTCCCCTCGAACATTGGCACGTCAAAAAACATAATCAAGCACGTCAGTTTTCTGAACTACTTCGACATCTATTCGCTCACTACAGTGTTCCCTCGTTCATGGATAACGTATGGTTTTCAGATAATGAAATACATCAAAAATGGTATATACATATCGGATCAGGTCAGAACATTAGATCCGCACCCGAATTGCCAACACCCCTTACGAAGAAGATGGCACATCATTTTCTTGAAACGCCAAAGCAATATAACGTTGATGAAGCATTGCGATGGGGTCAGGTTCATGCATTAGGTGGAGACAAACGTTTATTGGATGCATTTCGTGGCACAAGATTAATTGAGGATTTTGAACACGATGATTTCTGGCTAAATGTCTTCAGATTCTTCATCGCAAATCCTATGTTAGATGTCAGTCATGTGAATCCTATCATCGACTATATTTGGAATCAGAAATATCAGATTCAGCAAGTTGTTGTTGAAAGAGGGGTTGTAGAGGAACATGATCCACCTCAACCCAACTTTAGTATGAAAGGAAGAACACCCGATACGTTGCTTAAGCAGGTTAATGATTGGCATATAGCACTGGGGAAAGTCCAACGTGGTGGAAAACTACAATGGATGCCATCAGATATAGGTGAATTCCAAATCAGAATAAAAGATAATCAGAAAAAACAGTCAATAATCTATAAAATACGAGAACTGTTGAGCACTGATGAACTTATTTATGACGGAAGCAAGATGCGGCACTGCGTAAGAACTTACGCAGATTCCTGTTATAACGGTAGAACTTCAATATGGACAATGGAATCAATGGATGAACTCGGTGAAGAACTCAAAAAGGTATTGACAATTGAGGTATCGTTAAAAGAGAGATCAATAAATCAAGTTCGTGGGAAAAAGAATAGACTGCCAACAAAGAGCGAGATGTCTATCTTAAGAAGATGGACAGTGAAAGAGAATCTCTCTATCGCCAATTATGTTAGTGTCGCACAGAATTGAAACTGAATGATTTGTCCATCGGGCGGGAAAACCCCGCCCTTACGAAAGGATTTACCCATCATTTGAGTGTAAACAGAATATTAGATTATCCTCTCAAAAACACCGAAATATGTTTAAATGACTGGAATTGTCAGTTAGATGTTGTTGACGAATTTAACCAAATTTTAGATTTGTTAAGCAAAGAAGATAATGAAGGTACACTGTTATTACCCTATTGGGCGTATCTTTGGGAATCTTCCATCGGTTTAGCGAAACATCTATCAGATAACAGCACTATACTAACAGACAAACGTATTCTTGAGATTGGTTGTGGATACGGGTTAGCAGGAATTGTTGCCGCTAAAGTTGGTGCTAAGGTTACATTTACAGATTTTGAACACGATGCACTACTGTTTGCCAGACATAATTCGGAACAGAACGATGTATCTGCTGATACTTATGTGCAAATGGATTGGGAAACACCATGCTTTCAAAAAAGATTTGATGTTGTCCTCGGAGCTGATGTGATCTATGAAGAAAAGAACTGGGATCCGATCATAGAACTTCTCCACAATCTTCTGGTACCTAAAGGAATCGCTATCTTTTCTGAACCGAAACGAAAAAATGCAGATGGTTTTATTGAACGTATCCGCGAACACGGATTCTCACTCAAAAAAACCATCCGCTCAATCTCATTAGAAGAGAAAACTATAGAAATCAATATTTTTCAAGTTAAGCATGCAGAACGTTAACGTGAGTTTGATAAATGTAGCGCAAACTTTTCAGTTTGCGAAGATGTGCCACAAACTGAAAGTTTGTGCTACAATTCACGCCTCTCAAATACGAAAATTTGATTTATCAAACTCACATTAGAACGTTAAAATTATGGACTTTCTTTTTGTTGTTTAGCAGGATGAATCTCATAGCATGTTCCCTTATAGCATATTATGACATGCTTTCCAACAGAAAGATACTTTGCCAAATCCGGTTCTTTCTTAATCAACTCAAAATAGGCTTTACTTGCGAATTCTACCTTTGTCGTCTTCGCATCTTTCTTATGTGTACTGTCGACCCAGACTTTATCAAGTAGATAGAATGTCTTGTCCTTGACATGTTTGATTGCTGCTCCAGTTATTGCCAACTGTTCTGCTTTTTGCAATCTTTGAGCTTCTAAACTACTCGCTACTCTGGCAGCTTTGCTTTCAGCAACCCGTAGTGCTGAGATTTGACCTTTACTATTGATTTCGGCATCTGATGGTACTGTAGTAGCAGTCACAGGTAATTGTTGGTTGCTTCTACCTCTACCACTTTGTCGTAATCGTAAACGTTCGCTCAACATTCTACCGTGTGACCCTTCTTCAGTAACAAGAAATGACGTATATGGCGTCATGATACCATATTTTGCACTGAGACGTGTGATCTCCTCACTTAATTCTTTGTTCTCTCCATTGAGTCGGATTTCGTCAACAAGATACGCAACCTTCCGTTGTGCCCACAATCTTGGCATAAATTGGTGATCAGACTGTTGCCTTGGGAACTCAGTCTTGTTAGAAAATTCATGGGTTTTTCCGTTTATGTCCCCACGCAAGACAAGATCGGTCTCTCCTTTTCCTACATACCTACCCAACACTGTGAGTTGAGATCCACGGAACAGATGAGGTAGTTTTTTGGGATAAAAATCCTTTAGCTTGATGTTCCGAATATCCAGATCTAAATTCACAAGAACGGGTTCACTTACTTTTGTATAGAACGATGAGATAGATATTTCCAAATCTTCTTCCGGTTTTACATATTGTCGTGTGCCACTATTCTGTGCTGACATTTTGTCAAGTAGATCTACGTTGACATCATAACCAACACCGAATACAAAGATACGAGATTTGTCGTTGTTTGCTGCTGACACATTCTTAAGGATATCAGGAGTATCCGTTACACCGACAGTTGCCTCTCCGTCCGTTAGGAACACGATAATGCGTGGACGTTTGGGGTCCGGTTTTTCTTCTAAAGCAGCTTGCAGCGCGCCGTTGATATTAGTGCCACCATTCGCAACTATACCATCGACAAAAGCGAGCGCATTTTCACGAATTTTCTTCACCGAGTCCAAACGTTTTGAAAACGGATCAACATCTGTGTTGAAGGTGATTAAGTTGAAGCGGTCACCATCATTCAGGTTGTTGATACAGAAACGTAGTGCTTTCTTAGCCTGTTCAATCTTCTTGCCTTTCATACTACCGGAACGGTCAAGAATAAAAATGAAATCTTTCTCAACGATCTCTTTCTTATTGATAGTGAACTTCGGTGAGATGAGGAGCATAAAGTAACCATCTTCGTCAACATCCTCACGATGTGTGATAAGGTCAATTCCGAAATCTTTGTCTGATAGTGAATAGTAACAAGCGAAATCCCGTAGAACCTGAACATCTGAACCTTCATAACTGACATTTGCACGATTGTCGTCTTTACGATTAACTGCGACTTCATGTGTTGGCGAGTAGATCGTCTTTAGACCGTGTTTACTCTTTATGTCAATTGAGACAGCAAGACTCCCTGTCGGTTGTTCTGTGAACTGGTCGGTTCGAAGCGGATAGGTATATCTCGCTAGACCGGAGTCTGCCTTAATGACTTGTGAGTATTCCAGTTGAATCCGTCTTTCACCTTTTGGTGGAATTGGAAACACGCGCGCTTTGAAGGCACGAGTTCCAACATACTCCAATAGTGCGGGGTCTTGCATAGAACGCACAATACCTTCGTAAATGCTTCTTGCTCTATCTTTTGCAAGCAGTTCTGCTTTAACCGGTTTGCCGTTAATATAGAGAACAAAGTCTGAAACTGCCACTTCGTCCGCAAGGGGAAAAATATAGGTGCCTTCCAGTTGTTGGTTGTTTGGATTTGCAAACACTTGGTCAATTTTCGTCGTCGCAAGTTGGTTATCAATCGTTACATTTACATGATGTTTCTCAATTTTGATGTTCTGAAGTTGTGTATTGCGGGGTGCGTTAGTAAAGACGATACCCTGTGCATACACAGCCTGTGCATACAAAAATTGTACAACTCCTGTTAGGAGTAGGATAAACAGTATAGCAGAAAAATTTCGTATCCTCATGGTAACCTCCGTCAGTTTGTGTTACGTTGGATGCATGTATGGTATTCTACTTATTCTCACTTGTGATTGTCAAACTGTCTTTCTCAATAATAGCAATATAATGCGGTCTATTAGTCTTCACCCACTTTCCAATTTCTTTATCCCAATACCCAAAGGGTCCAGTCAATATGACGTAGTCTGCTGTATCTTCTTGTCGTTTCTGATCTTTCCCTTTTGCCCCGAATGCCTTTAGTAAAGCAGGTATCGCTTCAGTCTGTTTTGGATCAAATTCTTTTGGAATCCAATTTGTGTAGGAAACGGGTTCACCATTTACCCATTCCCATTTTCCTTCTTCCTTTTCATCCGTCAAGCCAATCGTATAGGGTGCGTTTCCAAAAGCGGATTCAATCCATAACTGTTCTGCTTCACTGGTAATCGTCCCAAGATATGCATCCGCATCGGCGGCTTGTTTTTGTGCATCTTCCCAATCCTTACAATGAATCCATTTGTATACGTGTCCGTTTGAAGGATTCATTATCCACTTAGCAGGATAATCTGGAATGTAGACGGGTCGATATTGCTCCTCTTTCTCCTGCTTTTCTGGGACAGGTTTTGTCATATCGTTAGTATTTCCATCCAACCTTAAGACTATGTCATCTACCTGTGTTTCTTTATCAAGAAAGAATGGTTCAGCATAAGCCGTTAGTCCATTATACTTTAGGCTTATAGTGCATATTCCAGGTCGCGATACCCAATGATAGAAGTTTCCATCTGCATTTGTAGATAATGTCCGTATTCTGTTTGATGCATAATAATCTTTACTCCCCATCCTAAGCCAATTAAAGTCTATTTTAACCGATGTCTTTGCAAGAGGAGAACCGTCTTTGTATAGTATTTTTCCCGTTATCATGAGACGTTTAGTCATAGTTATGATTACGTTCTCTATTTCTGCTCTTGGTTCTATAGAGAATGTTACTTGACCAAGATGTTTAAACTGTTTAAAACCAGGGAAATGTGGATAGAACTTCATATTTCCGATCTGCACAACTTCGATCTGTGATGAACTTGATACAAACACACCGTCGTGTTCTTCTTGCTTTTTCTGAACTCTTAATTGTACGAACCCTGGCATTATATCAGAAAAGGAAAACCGACCCTCTAAATCAGTCTGGGTGCTCAGCCAATCCTGCAGATCAATCGTACCCCCCATTTCATGATTAATCTCAACCTTAGAGAGATGAATCTCTACATCAGGTATAGGTCTTCCATCATCCGTAACGATCAGACCTGATAGTTTTGATAGAGGTTCTTCTGCCAAGACATACTGTGTGATGGTTAACGTGAAGATGGTTAACAATATTTTGAAAACAAGGTGTTGATTTTTGGTATTGCGTTTAATCATGTTTTTCTCACAGATATTCCTTCTGTCTGACCTACAGCATGGTCATTACTTTCCTCTTTTTTCTTGCGTAGTGTTAATACTCTCTTTTTCAATGATTGCATGTTTGACAAACTTTCTTATAGGATTGTTCATTTCAATTGCTATCCATCTTTTGGATGAGAATTCCATAGCAAATGCAGCTTTCCCTTGATGAACATTAATATAATTTGGCTTACCTGTTAACCAGTTTGTATAGTTAAGCGGTTGTCCGTCAGTCCACTTCCAAGTCTGTTCATTCTCAGGTAAACTAAGACCGATCCAGTAGAATTTTTTCGGTAAAAAAGCGGCTTCCAGCCATTTCTGTTCTGCTTCATCATTTATAGCCACCAGATATGCTTTTTCCGATTTTGCTCTTACAATAGCATCTTCATAGTTCTCACACTTTACTGTTTTGTATGCATGTCCATTTATGGGATTCACAATCCAAACCGCTTCACGCGCCTTTTCCCTTTCGGTTCGATTCGCTTGGATTTTATCAAGATCAGTAAGTACAAACTCAAGATTATCTATCTTATCACCCACATTGAGATGAAACCATCCATTCCTTGCTGTGGCTCCATTTACTTTTACTTCTACTAAGTATTCAGCTGTTTTCTCAGGAACATAAGAAACAAAATAACCTTCTGCATCAGTTGAAGATCCGTAACCTGTCATGCCAGAACTACGACTGGTACTAAGCGAATAGATTGGATTGTTACCCTTTCTATGGTGTACAAAGATCTCAAATTTCGAATTAACAAAGGGTTCTCCATTTGGCAAAAGAATCCTTCCACTTATCCGCATACGGGGTTTTTTCACAGTGACTATCACATCTTGGATCTGTGTCCCCTCTGCAATGCCGAAAGTGATTTTACCGTACCATGTGGGAAAGTTAGGCAGAAATGCAGTGGAATGGAAGGTTAAATCGTCAATTTGAATAGACACGATCTCGTATTCTGAAGCATGCTCAGGAAACATCACCAGTCGCGATGCACCTGTGTCTATATTTGCGATAGAGAAGAAACCTTTATCATCAGTTGTAGTTTTAGACCAGGATAGAATCGGTTTTCGTTGTCCCGTTTCACGTCCGCGTTCAATAACAACTGGCTTGATAGCAAGCTGCAACAGTGAGACTGGATGTCCATGTGTGTCCACAACATGACCCGATAGCGTTGCTGTGTTTTGCTGGGCAACGCATGACGTAGAGATTGCAGTAAGGGTTAAGAATAAACAGATAAAGGAAATGGAGAAGTGTTTTAGCGAGAATGGATATAGCATAAATTTATAAACCTCCGGTCGGTAGGTTCGGTTTCCTAACCGAACCGGTTTTGTGCCAAGTGCGTTCATAAAGGTTTTCGCGAAGGATCCGGTGTGATTAGGAAATCGCACCTACCGGCCTGGGAAACTCACTAAATTGACGTCTATAGTGCAGTTTCTAATCCACCTAATTTAACTCTTGAATGCAGTGTCCATGTCTTTCAGACGACGGGCTTTGCGAACAATGCTGAAAAACTCTCTCTTGTGGTCTACATCTTGTGAATTGCCGGACTCAAGCTGTGGCAGGATTCCTTTGAGAGTTCGCTGAACAGCACCTAAACTACTCTCCTTTACCCATACACTTTCTCTGAGTACTTCTGCGAAGTGTGCTACTAAAGTAGCAAATTGAAAGTTAGTTGAAGCATCCTCAAAGTTATCTTTGAGATCATCGACGTTTATTCTGTTTTTAACTTCAGTCACTTCTGCAGTATCTGGGTCTTCATGTCGGATAAAGACGGTTGCAAGTTTGCCTTTGTCAACATCCTTGTGCAGTTTGATTTCATAAAGTGCGGTGACACTGTGTCCGGATCCGATCTCCCCTGCATCGGCTTCATCGTTTCGGAAATCCTCATGTTTCATCTGACGGTTTTCATAACCGATTAGTCTGAATCTACTGACAATTTCTTCATTAAACTTAACCTGTATTTTTGCATCTTTTGCGATGACTTGCAATGTTCCTGTCAGGTTTTCAACGAAGATACGTTTTGCTTCCTTTAACCTGTCAACATAAGCGTAATTGCCATTTCCCTTTTTCGCAAGCTCCTCCATAAGGACATCGTTGTAATTCCCCATACCAAATCCGACCGTCGTCAGGTATATACCTTCGTCAACATAATCTCGGATCTCTTTCAGTAGGAGTTCTGGGGACGTTACACCTTCATTTGCAACACCATCTGAACAGAGAATAACGCGATTGATACAATCTTGTTGTAGATTTCTGCTTGCAAGTTCATAGCCTTTTCGTATACCATCTTCAGCATTTGTTACACCTTCAGGACGCAAGGATTCAATCTTATCCAAGATATGTTGCTTATTTATAACACTTGTATGCGGTAGCACAACGCGGGCATTTGTTCCGTAGACAACAATCCCTATTTTGTCATTATGCCCAAGTTGGTCTACGAGAAGCCTTAATGCCCTCTTCACCAATCCGAGTCTATTCTCCATTTGCATTGAGCCGGAGACATCAATTACAAAGGTGAGGACAGCATCTTTTCGATCTGTATCCGGTATCACTTGTCCCTGAATGCCGATTTTTAGCAATTTGAGACGTTTGCCTTTTCCAAATTTTGAGGGTGCCCCTTCAAGGTGGACAGCGAAAGCTGCATCGGTTGGTGTCGGATAGGTGTAATCGAATGCGTTGATAAACTCTTCAACCCGAATTGCTTCAGGCGGCGGTAGATGACCGTCATCAAGATAACGGCGTAGGATAGAATAGGATGCGGAATCTGTATCCATCGCAAAGGTTGACAGATTATCATCCTCAGTGTCAAAAAATGGATTCGTCCCATGCCCTTTATGGAACACATCGCGGTATGCCGCACCGTTAGGAGGGGTTACGCCAAAATTTACACCGAGAGGAACATGTGCAGAAACTGATAACGCATCCACTTGCCGTCTTACTGCCCCTCTCTGCCTTAGAGATATTTCAGATTCTGAAACGTCATTCAAAGTAGGTGCTTTTTCAACCAACCGACTAAGACGAGTTGGTTCAACAGTCCTGTTTGAAAGTTCTGAATTTGAAAACAACAACTGAGCTCCATCTTCATCTGCAGTAATAACCTCTTTTATAGGATATGAACAGACGAAGTCCTTCTCTAACTGGACACTGTTTTCTTTGTATGTCAGTCGCGCATGATTCTCTTGTTCCTTCAGAATCTCTGCCTCGTGTGAAGCACATTCAATCGTTTCAGCATCGTAAAAACCATCTATCAATACGGATACTTCAAATTGCTTGACGGGTTGGTGGCTGTGAAGGCTATGCGTAAATACAT
Source organism: Candidatus Poribacteria bacterium (assembly GCA_965205065.1). Classification (GTDB taxonomy): domain Bacteria; phylum Poribacteria; class WGA-4E; order WGA-4E; family WGA-3G; genus MSPOR6. The sequence continues at coordinate 4,608,582 of CBDBFT010000001.1, forward strand.
ACTTTTCGTCAATTTCCTCAACTTCTTCAGTATAATGTATTTGGATATGACATTCGCCACCAGCGGGAATATTCAATACCTTAGTCTGTAGAGCCGAAGTGCCAATTGAATCAAAGTCAGGTTCGTTTTTTTCATCGGAAGCGTTAAGTAGTAAAGACTTTAATTTTCTTGGATTTGCCAACTTTAAAGACACTACCTTTCCATCAATCAGCATCTCAAAACGTCTTGAATCTGAACAATCTGGAACGGGAATGATAAAAACACCTTCAACTGCATAGTCATTAGGATTAGAAAAAGCAATCTCGACTTCCGTTTGTGCCACTCCGTTTTCTATGATTACATTTAGTAGATAGTGTTCTATGAGAAGTTTTTTTCTCTGTCGGTTTTCATCTGAACGAAAGGCAAAACGTGTTTGTGCCAATGAATTGAAATCTAATTTTTTCATCAGAAATCTCCTTTATTCTTATTTTTTTGTCGGGTAATTTGGTGATTTTGTCTACGCAAATGATCCAGTAGAATTGTCTGGTAAGAATCCCAGCATTATGTCTCAGATACACAATGGAAAGCAGAGGGTGTACTGAAACTACAGACTTTTATTAAGACGTCTTTGTTTTGAAAAAGTTTAATGGCTGAAAAAATCACCTGTGAATCTTGGAGGGTTTTTGATTAAATTAAGTATGCACCCAAAGTGATAGCATTTCTATTTGATTATATTTCATTTTCTGTTTTTATGATATATGAGAATCCGGTAATATTTGAAATATCTTCGGGTGTATACTATTTAGCAAGGAAACGTAGAAAGAAAAAGCCGTATACTGAAGAAGAGGTTAAGGGATTTATAACAAGACCTCAGAATTTATGCCAGGATTCAATACTGAAGATTTTGGAAGATGGAAAATTCCCTGATTTGAACAATTTGATACTCAGTTGACTTTTTCGCTTGACTTTTACGTCCAACAAGATGTAAACTTAATACATATCTACATTGGAAAAAGGGGAAAGGATAAAAAAGGGACTTATGGCGATATTCTATCGTGGGGCAGGTATCCAGAGCTGTCACTTTCTGAATGAAAGGAGATATACTCATGAAACATATCGTTGACCACGTTAATAAGATACCTCTTAGGATTATGACACTTGACCTGGCTGGACGAGTACCAGGACCTGACTCTATTGATCTCCTGCGGGTGGAACTCTATTATTATGATGAGTATGGACCGCTCTCCGGAGCACGAGTTCGGTACGCCCGCGACGGTATTGAACAAGAAAACGGCTTCCCCATAGATCTACACAAAGGTGCATTTGTTGCCACTGTCCCTATCCAAGAGGCGGGGTTGGAAGAAAAACTTCAGAAGATTGGCCCTGAAATCGCCCGTATTGTATATGATGATTTGGAGAAGTGCCGGCACACGCAAGGGCTGTAGTACATTCATCCTTGATTGTGCTTCTTTGTATCACATTCTGTTAGATTGTGCCTCTTTTTCCAACATTAATCCTTCATTATACCCCTCTCCGCACAACAACCATTTTGATACTGCTGTAGCACATTCATCCTTGATTGTGCTACAAAGAGTCGCAATCTAACAGAATGCGCTACAAGAGTCGCAATCTAACAGAATGCGCTACAAAGAAACGCAATCTAACAGAATGCGCTACAAAGAGACGCAATCTAACAGAACAGTGTTTAGTTCCATGATACTTTTAGCATTTTGTTTTTTGCATCAGAGAATTTCACAAAGGCAACCCCTTTTTTAGACCTGAGTATGGGAAATGTATTCTAAAATTTGGTTTTTTAACGTCGTCTCAATTTCACGCATTCTTGCTTGACCTGCGAGATTATCGGATTCAATCGGGTCATCCTGTACATTAAATAGTAAATAGGGATTCTTTTCTCTATTTAATGCTATTTTCCATTCTCTGTTTAACAGCATCGTTTCTTTGGCTATTTGGGAGATAGCAAATTCTCGATGATCAACTTCTGTATCTTTTAGGGTAGGGGTTAACGTTTTGCCAAATTGCCGATGCTGCAATTTACCACCAGCAAGTTCAACAAGTGTTGGTCCAATATCAATCCATTCAACAGGACTGTTACAAATACGATCTTGGATATTATGCTTTAGTGTTTCAGGGGTTCGCACAAGTAGTGGGATACGCACAGCACCGTTGAGAAAGTTACTTTTGTATATCAGACCGTAATCACCATTCATTTCACCGTGATCCGAGCTGAAAACGATTACTGTGTTGTCTAATTCACCTCTATCTCTTATTACATCAAGGATTTCACCTATCTGATCATCTATGAGTGTGACATTGCCAGCATAGTCAGCACGCATTTTCTCTACATCACCTTTTTCAAACTTTGGACTTCTCTTCTCGGATTTAAGGAGATAGTCTAAATGTCCAAGAGGATGATCATCTTTTATAGGACGAGAAACAGGAGAGGGCATGTCTTTCGGTGAATACATACTGGCATAAGGTTCAGGTGAATCCCACGGTTCATGGGGACCCCCGAAACTCACCCAACAAAACCACGGTTTATCACGACTATAGTCTTGCAGATACTGCTTTGCTTGCTGTCCTACATAGACATCAGAATCATTTTCAAGTCCCACCGCTGTTGGACGAACAAGATGGGGTTTCGTATTGAATCGGTCATTATAGTCTTTCTGGTAGGCTTTCCATAAACCTTTTTCTTCCCACATTGCTGTCATGTAGGATAAACACTTCATACTTGCTCGTGGTCCGCCGATCTCATTTACATCATCCAAACCATAAGCATGCATCAAGTGTTCTCGTTTCCGCAGATCACCACTGTTTGTGTGCAGATGTGTTTTTCCAAAAAGACTTGTACGATAACCCGCATCCCGAATTGCCTGCATCCATGTCGGTGTATCAGCACTCATCTTATGTTTGGAATTATTCCAAACTCTTGTATTATGAGCATACAAACCTGTGGCTAAACTGAGCCTCGCTGGAACGCAAACTGGTGAAGTGGTAACACAGTTGGTATAACGGACTCCTTCACTTGCGATACGATCCATATTTGGTGTTTGCACCCAGCCGCCGCTGCAAGCCATAGCATCCCATCGTTGCTGGTCTGTCATAATAAAAAGAATGTTGGGTTTCCGCTGCTCTGAATCTATATTCTGTGTCCAAGCGTTTGACGAATTCAAGAGTGAATATGTTCCTACCCCTGCGATTCCTAACGCTTTAATAAAAGTTCTACGGTTGATGTCATCTGATCTTGAATGTGCTATCATTTCTGTCCTTATAGATTCTATGGATTTTCTGTTGTTTAGCATAAGACACCTAATAAAACCCAAGTTGCTACCTATCAAGACTTAGGTCTGAAACACCCTCTTTTGGGCAATATTGTAGCGTCCACTTCCAGTTTATGCCCTCTTATGCACAATCTAACAGAATGTGCTACATAGGTAGCAACTTGGGTTAATATAACAAATAAATCCTACTTTTTCGTTTGTGTGTTAAACAGATGTTCTAAGACTTGCAATCTTAACTTGGTCTCTAATTCTTTCATTTCTGGTAAACCCGCGAGATTGTTAATCTCATCTGGATCGTTCTTCACATCAAATAGGAGATAACACTCCCCTTCTTGATTCAATGCTATTTTCCACTCCTGATTGAGCAACATTATTTCACCTGATAATTCAGATATGGCATATTCACGGTGGGTTGAGGCAGGATCATCAAGGACAGGACATAAGGACCTTCCAAATTGACGATGTTGCATTTCACCACCTGCACATTCAACAAGCGTTGGACCAATGTCAATCCATTCAACAGGACTATCACATGTAATTTCTGATTCTTTCTGCCTTAACGTCTCAGGTGTCCTGACAATTAAGGGGACTCTAACAGCACCGTTAAGGAAGTTACTCTTGTAGATTAGACCGTAGTCACCATTCATTTCACCGTGGTCGGAGCTATGAATAATAACTGTATTATCAAGTTCACCGCGTTTATGAATTACTTCAAGAATTTCACCTATCTGTGCGTCAATGAGTGTAACATTTCCGGCATAATCTGCTCGTAGTCGTCCAACTTCACCCTCTTCAAATTTTGGATTCATTTGCCGCATCTTACTGTCCAGATTTCCCAGTGGACGATCACCTGTTTCAGGTCGTTGTATTGGTGGCGGCATATCCTTTGGGTCATACATACTGGCATAAGGTTCAGGTGTATCCCACGGTTCATGAGGTCCACCGAAACTCACCCAGCAACACCACGGTTCAGTGCGGTCATAATTATGGATATACTGTTTTGCCTGTTGACCAACGTAAACATCGGCATAGTTTTCAAGACCGAGTGTAGATGGACGCACAATGTACGGCTTATTGCTGAACCTTTCACGATAGTCTGCTCGATATCCATCCCATAGACCTTTCTCTTCCCACATGTCAGTCATATACGATTTTACATGTACACTTGCTCGAGGACCGCCAATCTCGTTTACATCGTCTAATCCGTAAGTATGCATTAAATCCTCGCGATCACGCAGGTCACCCTTGTGTGGATGAAGGTGAGTCTTGCCGAAGAGACTTGTGCGATAACCGGCTGAACGTACAGCTTGTATCCAGGTGGGTGTATCAGCTGACATGGTATGTCGAAAGTTACCCCAAACACCTGTATTGTGTGGATATAAACCTGTTGCTAAACTGAGTCGTGCAGGAACACAGACAGGAGATGTAGGGACACAATTTGTGAATCGGACTCCCTCACTTGCGATACGATCCAGATGTGGAGTCTGAACCCATCCGCCACTACACCCCATTGCATCCCATCGTTGCTGATCTGTTATGAGAAGAAGTATGTTTGGTTTCATGGTATTTCCTTATTTAGTTAATTTCAGAATGTCTGATCAATTACGGATTTCGCGCAATACCCGTATCTTCAAATGCTTTAGATAGGGTCTTGTATGTCAAATCTGCTGCTGCGAGGGGGTCATAATCCTTTCGTGCTTGAACCATAAAACTCACTTCAGCAGTGATAAATCCATCATATCCGTGTTCCTGCATTGCTTTAAGATAGTCTACATAATCAAATTCACCTTCACCGGGAATGAGAAACTCAAAATCGGGTGATATACCGCGTTGGTCTTTTACGTGTGTATGTACGGAAACGGGTGCTAATGCTGAAACCGTCTCTTCAGTTGACATCCCAACTATTTCGAAATGGCTAATGTCAAAATTGACCTTTAGATAGGGGGAATCTATGATTTCAAGCAGTTCAAGTACTTTTGCGGGTGTATCTATAATCGCACCGATGTGGGGTTCCATCGCAATAATTACGCCTTTTGATGCAGCATAATCAACTAATTCACCGACCCGTTCACACAAGAAATCCTTCTTTGTGTCCCATTCACCCGGTTTGCCACCTGTTGTCGTATTGACAGCAGCGATCTTATCATCTTGTGCAAGGTCAATTGCCAGGTCAACGCCACCTTTCAAACGCCACATATTCCGCTTGTGAGATTCAACATCAACATCCATCAGATTAGAATGAGCAGCGATTGCCGGTAAAGCTAAGTTATGCTCCGCAAGCAGGGCTGCGATCCTTTTGCGTTCAGCTGAATCTAATGTGCTCAGTTCAGTGGTAAAACGTTGAATGATCGTTAACTCAATTCCATCATAACCGAGGAAAGCGAGATGTGCGATAGACACGTCTATTGGAACAGTCGGCATACCCCATGTGCTGTAACCGAGTTGCATCTATTTTCTCCTTATAATAGATTAGACATTTTAATGATTTAGTTTTAAATTTTGCTAACCTCTGTTATGCTGTAGATGATTCAGCCACTTGCTCAGTGCTTGCATCTAATGGTTCACTTGATGTTGTCAAGTGTTGGGTTACAGATGCATCACTTTTATTATCTGCAGCTAAAGGTTCAATAGAAAGTTGCCATCCAAATGTTTTGAGAATCGTACTAAGCGTGCCAAGATGCAGTGGACCCTCGCTAAACAGGAATTTTGAAAGTGCGTCGGGAGATATGCCAGCTTGTTTCGCAACTTTAGGAATACCACCCTGTGCTTCTACTACATTCCGGACTCCTTTGAGAAAAAACGGTGTGTCTCCATCAATTAGGTATTCTTCAAGTGAAACTTGGAGGTAGCCGAGTGCTTCTTCGCGGCAGGTAAATTTTTCAATTAGAAATTCATGCCAAGTTGTAAATTTTTCCATTATTGTGCCTCCTTGTATTGTGACCAATATTCCTTTGCACGCCTTATGTCCCTTGCTTGTGACGACTTGTCACCAGCACAGAGAAGAAGAACAATTGTGTTATCCACTTCACCAAAATAGATACGGAAGCCGGGACCGAAATGTAAACGCAGTTCAGAAACCCCAGCCCCAACGGATCTGCAATCACCAAAATTGCCATCTTCAAGCCGGTTAAGTCGCAATTGAATTCTGTGACGCACATTACGATCTTGAATTGTATCGTACCACTGGGAAAAAGGTGATCTTCCAGTAGGTGTGCGGTATAGTCTTAAGTCTCTCGGATTTGTATGACGCATTGATGTATATTCTTACGCTCACGTGGCGAAAATTCAGTTTATCTGGCACTCCCGTAATTGTAGGCTGTGGTTCTCAAATAGTGATCTCTATTGCTTTACTTTGTGCTAAGTCTGTCTTAAAGTATATCACGAATTTGTAGGAAAATCAAGGTTGCCGTTTTCCCGGGTGTGTAAATATTTTGTCCCCTTTTTTCAGAATCGTGGATTATCTCGGATTGCACGGATTATTGGCTTGGAAATTCAAGGATGTATGCGTAGGTTAAGCATTTTTGCACAACAGATAGGCAATCAGCAAAGATTCAGAAGAAGACTTGCCTTGTGAATAACCCCTTGATACACAAACGCAACAATCCGCGCCCATCTATGCCATCTATGTTAACTGGGAGGCATCCGTGATAATCCGCGATTTCGATAGTACGATTCTGACAGTTAAGGGGCAAAATTTTTACGCGTCCGTTTATGTACATAGCACTCCGCTGGAGTGCTACCCGTTGACAATCCTATTTCTATAGACATATTGCTCCGCATGAAGATTAAATAAATAATCAGGTAATTCTACTGATATGACTCATCGTAGGAGTAAGGTTTCGTAGGGGCGGGGTTTCCCCGCCCGCGTATTACCCAATTAATAACTTAATCTTCATCTGGAGCAAGGGGTCAGCGATCCTTTTTCATAAGTGACAAAAACTTTACACACCCCTGATATGCCAAGCTCTGATCATGCGCGTGAAAACATCCATTAGCACACAAACATAGATGACTAAAATATATCCTTAAAACCGCTAACCGAAAAGGGCAACAATTGATCCCAACCAATCGTTGATGAGGAAACCGAAACGGTGAATCATTAGTGCCAGACGTCCCATAACGGTGTTACCGAATGCAGCACCGAACCCGATCATTAAGAAACCGATGCCGATCTTTGATGTCCATTGAATAGCACCTCTGTGTTCAACAGAGAAGAAGAAATAGGTAAGTGTACAGAATACACCAACGACTATCAGAACAGCACTGAAGAGTTCCCATGGGGTTAGGTTGCCATTCCATATCGTATTGCCATATATCACTATAAAACCGATAATGAGCAGACCGATGCCGACGATAGATAACCACTTGAAAGTATTCCTCTGTTCAACTGAAGAAACAAAGTAATATCCTGTGCCTAATAGACCTAAAACCATCAGAATGGAACCCACTATTTCAGTTGCTGTTAAACCATCATTAGTAATACTGTCGGCAATTACGAAAGCGAATCCCCATGAACCTATCCCTATTCCAATAATGGATAACCACTTGAAGGAATCTCTCTGTTCAACAGAAATCAGAAAATACGAGATCGTGATTATGACACCAATGACCATTAGCACCGCACCCACAGTGCCTACCCAAGAGGCAGGGTCAGCAGTTTGAATTGTACCGAAGGGGGCAACTGTGCCTCGCGTCTGTGTAAAGATGTTCGCTTGCAATACATTAGGAATTGCCGCACCTGCACCAAAACCTATGAGAATAGCAATCGGGTACCGAATTAACCATGTATAATTTGGTGAGAGTCGTGCAAAAAACAGAAGTCCGATACATATTGGTATAATTCTGAAGAGTCCCCAGAGTGTTTGTCGTGATTCAGGAGTAACATCACCCGTTATTTCTGTCCAAAGACCACCAAATGCTTCAGATAAGGGTTCCCATGCTAACGGGAGGACACCTTCGTGTATGGCAATAACAATGCCGTATCCAACAGATATACCAACAAAAAGGTGTTCCGCAAAACGATAGAACGGATTATCTCTGTAGAGAAAACTATAGATGCACAATGTCAAGGCAGCTGCAACCCAGAGTCCGAAAACTTCCATTAGATTACGCCTCCTTTCGTCGTTGTATAAAGAATGCAATATTGCCTAAGATCACCAAGCCTATAATCAGAAGATGTGCAAAGGACGCTGTGTTAAGCCCCACCGTGCCATCTCCAGGAGCGTTGAGCAGTTTTTCGTATTCAGCAGCACCCAAATAACCTGGCATCATACCTACCAACTGACCTGTCTGTAGGTATGGATACATCTGCGCGATAATAACGGCAGTAACACCTGCAGCGATCTTCAGATTATATTTTGTGTTTGCATAGATTATCCATGTTTCTGTTGTACTACTGGAAGCCAGATCAAGCAGTAATGAAATCTGGTCATAGTTCTTAACATCTGCCATCATTGGAATATCACTTAGTGGCGTATCGTGATAGTCCTTGTCAAAGACTTTGGCTATGTCCGTACCCATGCCGAGGATAACCGGTAACGTACCTGGTCGGTAACCTAAGTACACGTAATCCTGTCCATAGACTGCGTTTTTTTCATCAGCGATCTTTTTCATAAGTTTATCGGCTAATCTTACTGTACTGGGAAAAAGGGTCAAACCTATTACGTTTATCCCTTTACTAAAACAGTGCTGCATGACAGCTTTTGCCATCGGCTCCGGTTCTGCCAGAGAGGATGGACCGTAATCGAAAGCTAACATAATATTTGACCCTGATGGTAGTTGCTCAATATAGTCGTACAGTTTTTGCGTTGGTTCAGACACTGTGATGGGTAATCTCACAGGTATCAAGGTGGGAATTATAACGACCAAGGCAACCAAAAGGAAGATGATCCTTCTGTCCATATTCATAAATTTTTCGAGCATTGCTTAATCTCCTCCTCCAAGATACGATCGTTCGATACCTAATATTATTCGGATAGATTGTGACATTACGCCTAAACTTACACCGAGTATGATTCCCCGCCGCATTGCAGTGTTTGGAAAGTCCAATATCCACTGTCGGAGCCAAGATGCCCCGTCTGTCCAACCAGTCCAAGACATCAACTTATTCCAAATAACGTCGCCAACTGGGATATTACCCATCATCACAAACATCGCGGTAATGAGGAGTAGCGTTGCTTCAAACGCCCGTGCGCGGAATGCCCGAAACGCCGCTGACGCAATAAAGAAGGCGAGTAGAGAAAACATCGTTGCATCCATTGGGACTTGTACATTGTCATATAACCATACCAAAACTGGATTCTGTGGTCCGATTGGAACATCTGTTAAGGCTATGCTGACATTTTCAGGTAAGAGGTTAAGTAGCCAATTAGGAACGAAAAAAAGACCTACAGAAACCATGACTATCATGCCGATGAAGACAATAAAACTGTATTGCCAATGTTCTGAACGGAACCGAATTCTTGATGCATGCGTCTGAATCAGCGTCACAACCGCCAACACTAATGCAAACGGTGTTATGATGAGACCCCATTTAATCACTTCATTATATACTGCAACGGAATATTGATGCGGACTGAACTGTGTGTAGATCATGGCTACACCGAAAAGGAAGCAGAGAGCCAATGGTACTTGTCGCTTCATTTAACCTCCTAACTCACCCGTTGTAAGAGTGTTGTGATCCAGTTAATACCGAAAAATTCAAGAGAGAGACCAAGTACGAGTGCAGCAAAAATGAGCAGTTTACCCCAGTCCTGACCTTTTAAACTTCCAAGGAGCATCGGTTCTTTGGAAAGGTAGGCACTGGCTGCATAAAGTTCTTCTCCAATTAATGTATAATCACAGGCTGCAATAAAAAAGGGTAGTTGATGTTCAGAGTCAGTTCCAGCGATCTGAATAGCACCGATAGAATTACCGGTTTCAGCCATGAGGAGTGATTCGGCGTAGAATTGCCCTTGTAGGAATACAGCTGCCGGCTTTTCCCGAACCATCATGCCATCAACCCCTGCGGCGTACGCGAATTGATCGGTTGTAAGGAAGAATATATCGTCCTCATTGTATGCATCCGGTCTCCCTACATCAAGATAGGATGTCTTTACCATTTCACGTACAACGTTTAGCACGATTGGATCATTACATGGTACACGTAATGTAGTTTCATAGTCTGCTGTTCGTCGTGCGACCTGTCCCAGTATTGTCATACTTGCAATTGTGGCGACATTGTCTACACCCCCCAATCCTAAGACGTATAGAATTGACCGACCCATCTCAGTGGCTCTACCGATAGCTTCTTCAACAGCCTCTAAGCCGGGAATTCGCCTGATAAAGACTTCCTTTCCACTCCGTGCATGATAGATATTCCATACGATCGCAGTTGAAAAAAGGAGCATGGCAAGGAATAGCGGTGTTTTACCTATATGAAACCACTGTCCAGTTGCTTTTACTGCAGCAGTTTGTTCAGAAGGTATATGCATTTCACTTTTAGCACCCAACATTCTCAACAGCCATCGAAAAAATCCTATTAGCGTTAAAGTTTCTTCAGGAGCCAAAGGTGTTTCGTCAATATAAACAGCATGGACAATGTATGCATGTGACTTTCCCTTAACTATCTTGGTATCCTTATATATTGATAGGTTTGGGTTTTTTTTATCTAATATTTCCTTTGGGTTTATTTTATTAGCTATTTCCTTAAATTCTCCTGAATCAGTATTCCGTAGAACAGTATAACTTACGATTTCACTTTCTTCAGGAATAGTATCCCATGTAACAGTGATGCTTGTGCCATCATCATTTGGTGTGTCCTTTGCCACAACATTTGACGGTGCGACAGGTTCTTGACTAAAAGCGTACGTGCCGCATAGAAATAGAACTAAACAAGCAAGTACACAAAAGTTTGTTTTACTATATATCATATATTTCCTCTTAAAAGAGTTAAAAACTAATAACATTCTGAAATAGCATGTATGATTTCTTTGTCTGTAATATCATCTCGGATAACAACTTCTCCAATACGTGTAGGTAGTATAAGGCGTAACTTTCCTCCGAGTGTTTTCTTATCAAGATACATTGATTTGCATATTGTCTCTGGAGAAAGATCAGACGGAAAATTCAGAGGTAAATCTGTTCTTTCCAAGAGAGTCCGTTGTCTCTGATAGTCTTTATCGGAAAGCATGTCTAAGTTGACTGCCAACTTTGCTGCACAGTTCATACCAATAGAGACTGCTTCACCGTGTCTATATCTACTGTATTCAGTGAGTGCTTCAAGGGCATGACCAAAGGTATGTCCATAGTTCAGCACCATCCGTAGCCGACTCTCCTTTTCATCTTTTGCGACTATATCCGCTTTGTTAGCGCATGCGTTTGAAATCATCTCTATTAGAATCTCAGCGTCCAATTTCAGGATTGCCTCAAGGTTTTCCTCAACCATTTCAAACAGGGACACATCCCGTATCACCCCCATTTTTATGACTTCAATTAATCCTGCTTTGATATCTCGTTTGGGTAAGGTTTCCAACGTGTTAATATCAATGACGACTAATTTGGGTTGATGAAATGTGCCGATAAGATTCTTTCCTTTAGGATGATTGATAGCAGTTTTCCCTCCAACGCTTGCATCTACTTGCGCTTGTAAAGTTGTTGGAATTTGTACATAAGCGATACCTCGCATAAAGATAGAAGCTGCGAATCCACTTAAATCTCCGATGACACCGCCCCCGAAGGCAATAACCGTGGAACGTCTGTCAAGATGCGACTCAATTAGTGCATCTAAAACTCGATTTAACTGTGTAATTGATTTGCTCTCCTCACCACCAGGAATCGCAAGCACAGTAACATCATATCCGTTCCTGCGTAAATCCTGTTTGACGATGGGTATAAACTGTTGATTGACGAAAGAATCACTGACGATAAAGACCTTTTCGGATTTTGTATACGTGTTAAGAAAAAAACCGATTCGGTCAATAAGTCCTGTCCCGACGAGAAGTGGATAACTATTATCTTTTAGCGTAACGTGAAGTGTCTTTAGCATATATCTCAACTACTTTCTGTCATGCGTTTTCCGACGTAATGCGTTTCTATAGTAAATCCCTTTGATATGAGAGATTATCTCATCAAAAGTTCTACCAGTCGTATGTATCATGTAATCTGCTTGTTCGTAATACGGTTTTCGTTCTGATAACATTGTTCGTATTGTGTCCAATGCATCGGGTGTTTGGAGTAAGGGACGGTGTGTATGATGCCCCACCCGTTTGAAGATCTCTTCTGGTGTAGCTGTTAGGCAGAAAACAACCCCATTTTCTTTGAGTTTAGATACGTTAGTCTCCCTGAGGACAACTCCCCCACCAGTGGAGATAATATGGTTATCGTAATCTGATACTTTTTTAACCGCTTCACTCTCAAGTTGACGGAAAACCTGTTCACCGTCTTCATCAAAAATCTCAGTGATCAGTCGTCGGCTATCCTGTTCAATAACTGCGTCGGTATCAATGTATGGCATGCGGAGTTGGGACGAAAGTCGCTTACCTACAGAAGTTTTACCAGTTCCCATAAAACCGATGAGAACGATATTTGGTTGTTTTTGAAACGAACGTTTCACCTTTCCTTTTACCTTTCACAGTTAGCTGCAGTCAAAAAATTGAGAGCTCGTTATTTTGTAGATGTTTTACATTATACCATTTTCTCAGATTAAAGTAAAGGTTTTGCAGGGTTTTTTTTAAGTGTGTAGATATTTTGCTCTGAGTTTTTATATCGGCAACCTAATTCAAGATATATCACTCCGCCTGAAGTTTAAGTTTTAAATTAACGTGAGTTTGATAATTAAATGCAATATGCGTTGTAGGTTGGGTTGAGGCACGAAACCCAACATGTATTGCTCTATAATGGGTCAAAATGTTGGGTTTCGTGCCTCAACCCAACCTACGTAAGTTATTTGTTCTGATTTATCAAACTCACGTTTTAAATTAGGTAATATTTTTCCCATACCCAGTAGGTGCGGTTTCCTAACCAATTCAGTATACCGAACGCGTATTCTGCCGGTTATCCCCACGAATCACCTAAATTATTATTTAAACTTCATCTGGCGTGAGAATATAACGACTCTGTCAAGAATTTGTAATTTATATTTGACTTATAACCGTAATGATATGTATAATACTTTTTAATTCATATTAAGTCATAATAAAATATATTGATTATATATTAGAATAATTATTGCTTAAAATTATTAAAAATACTATAATAAAGCCATTCCGAGATGTGTGCTTAAAGTTTAGAATAGCGTATATAATTAGTATGTATCTATAGTTATGCGTTGATTTATGTTTTGCAGATGCATTAATGGAGATATATTTGATTTTAATATTAAGACTATTATTGAATATAGTTGAATAATAATATCATATCTTATACTTTAATTATGTTTACAGATGCAGTGTTGCCATCATCCATAATTTGTAACCACGATGTGTAAACGTAGAGATATACCCGCACGGTAAAACTTTGAGCTGATAAGGAAACCGTATATGAAAAACATAACCCTTTTTTTTGGGTGAATATGAGAAATCACTAAACCTATCGGAGGATGATTTGATGCAACCTATTTATTATTTGGCTGATAACAAAAAACAGAGTAATCGCGTATCATTTTTATTAACTGTGTTAGTTCTTGTAATCTATTTTACTTTTATGGGTGCTGCGGAAGTTGCACCTGTAGCAGATCGCACACCTGCGGTTCGTGATGCGATTGTTGCAGCAATAGCAGACGTGGATACTGCAGCAGATGTAACGGCTGCACACCTTGCCACGATTACGGTTCTTAATCTACGTGGCAAGGATATTTCTGAGTTGAAAACGGACGATTTTTCTGGGCTGAGTGGCTTAGAGAATCTCAATCTGTATGGAAACAAACTTTCAAGTTTACCGGCGGGTATTTTTGAAGGACTAACATCGTTAAAGGTACTCCGTTTAGGTAAAAACGCTGTGGACCCGTTACCGCTTACCGTGTCCTTAGTGAAGGTATCATCGGGACAGTTCAAAGCGGTTGTCCCTGCGGGTGCGCCCTTTGATCTGGTTATACCGGTGCATGCGACGCATGGCAGCATTGCGGATGGCGTATCTACGGTCACTATTTCGCGTGGCAGTGTAGGAAGCGCGCTGTTGAAGGTTGAGCGCACGCCTGGTACGACTGCTTCTGTCACCGTTGCTATTGGCACATTGCCCAAGTTGCCTCGTAACCATTTCGGTTATACGTTTGTGAAATCTGATGATGAGCCGTTAGTTGCTATCCCCGCTATCAATACGGCACCTGTATTTACAGAAGGTGAGTCTGTGACACGTTCTGTCCCGGAAAACACCGCTGCAGCCGCGGATATTGGCACACCGATCACTGCCACGGACCCCGAAAACGATGTGTTGACTTACACCCTGAGCGGTCCGGATGCAAGTGCGTTTGACATTGATAGCAGCACGGGACAACTGAAAACGAAAGCTGCACTTGACTATGAAACAGAGACAACCTATTCGATAACAATCACCGTTTCTGACGGAACACTCACAGACACAATTACGGTGACAATCAACGTCACGGACATAGACGAAGATATCCCCGTTGATCCGCCACCTGATCCACCGGTTGTAAACATGGCACCTGTTTTTGTTGAAGGTGAGATGACGCGTCGCGTCGTTTTGGAAAATACACCGGCAGGTACTCCCATCGGTATCCCGGTGCGTGCTACGGACACAGCGGGGGATAGTTTGACATGGACACTCGGTGGTGTTGATGCGGATGCGTTTGATATTGATAGCAGCACGGGACAACTCAAGACGAAAGCGGCTTTGGATTACGAAACTAAGCGCGTCTATACTATTAGCATCACAGTTGAGGACAGCGAACTCTCGGATACAATCTTAGTGGTTATCAGCGTTATTGACGTAAATGATACGGAGATTTCGGCTGATTTTGTATCGGTTGCGACCCGTACCCCTGCGGTGCGTGATGCAATTGTTGCGGCAATAGCAGACGTGGATACTGCAGCAGATGTAACGGCTGCACACCTTGCGTCGATTACCCAACTCAATCTGCGTGGCAAGGGTATTGCTGAGTTGAAAACAGGCGATTTTGCTGGACTTACCGCCCTCACAAACCTCAACTTATACGGCAATATGTTGCGCACACTCCCGAATAACATTTTTACCGGGCTCACTGCGTTGACGTCGCTCAGAATGAGTAAAAACGCTGTGGACCCGATGTTGTTGACTGTCGCATTGCAGCAAGTCAGCCCCAATACGTTCAAAGCAATAATTCCCACAGGTGCGCCTTTTGATGTTGTCCTCACCATCGACGGCAGCCGTGTCACTGTGCCGAAAGGCAATATCGGCAGCGCAGTATTCAGCAGCAATGGTCTGCCAAGCATTGATGCTTTTCCCAAGCTCCCTATCAACCATTTCGGCTATATTTTTGGAAAATCAACAGCCTGTCATCGCACGTCTCAGGTATCCGATGCGATTGTCGCTGCTGTTGCAGGTGTCAGCGATTGTCAAAATGTGTCTGAAGTTGACCTCGCCACGATTACAAGTCTTGATCTATCAGATACTGACATTACCGCCCTGCGTCCCGATGATTTTGAGGGGATGATTTCGCTCACCGAACTATATTTGGCAAACAATAAACTCAGCAGTCTACCTTCAGGCATCTTTAAAGACTTATCATCGCTTCGTCTTCTTGCGTTGAACGATAACAAATTGACAAGTTTGTCCGGAGAGGTCTTTGCCAACCTAACGGGACTTACCACGGTCAACTTGGCTAACAACAGCCTCACGGCACTACCAGCTGGTATTTTTGAGGGGTTGACATCACTGGACGAGCTTCAACTGACAGGCAATGCGGTGATGCCATTACCGATAGCCGTATCCCTTCAAAAAGTTGGGCAGGATCAGTTTATGGTGAGGGTGCCGGCAGGCGCGCCTTGGACACTCCCTCTGCCTATCACTGTGAAAAACGGAGCGATAGGTGGCGGTGTAAAGGTTATCACGATCCCCATAGGTGAAGTTGAAAGTTCACCCGTGACCGTGACGCGCACGTCCGGCACATTTGATGCTGTCACTGTGGAACTCGGCACGCTACCGAACCTACCCGCAACACATAACGGTTACGCGTTAGTCCAATCGGGAACATCTCCTTTGGAAGTGTTTGAACCGTTGAACCAAGCCCCTGTATTTACTGAAGGCGAAAGCACTACCCGATTCGTCGCTGAAAATACCGCTACAAGTAAGAATATAGGGGACGCGGTGAAAGCAACTGATCCGGACACGGCAGACACCTTGACATACACACTCAGCGGCACCGAGGCCGATGCGTTCACGATTGATGACAAAACAGGACAACTGAAAACAAAAGCTGCCCTGGACTATGAAACAAAGAAAACCTACACAGTTGTGGTTACTGTTTCTGATGGTATAACGTCTGATATGATCACAGTATCAATCGTTATCACTGATATAGATGAGAACCGAGCCCCTGTTTTTACAGAAGGTGAAACCACCACCCGGTCCGTCGCTGAGAATACCGCTGCAGGAGAAAATATCGGTACGGCTATAGCAGCAACCGATCCGGATAACGATACGTTGACCTATAGCCTTGCGGGAACAGATGCAGGTAGTTTTGGTATTGACACGCAAACCGGGCAGCTCAAAACAAGTGTTACCTTAGACTATGAAACAAAGACAGTCTACACAGTTGTCATCAATGTCTCCGATGGTAAACTCACAACGTCCATTACAGTCACAATCAGGGTTACCGATGTGGCAGAGGTTGGGACACCAGTCGTTGGCGCGGGTGGCGACGAACCTAAACAAACTGCGAACAATCCGCCGGTTTTCACTGAAGGCGACAGCACGACGCGATCCGTGTTTGAGAATGCTGGTGGTGGTGTAGACATCGGCACGCCTGTCACTGCAACCGATGTTGATGGACACACACTCACTTATACCCTCAGCGGCACCGATGCTGAGGCGTTCACGATTGATGGCAAAACAGGGCAGCTGCGAACAGAGGCACCCCTGGATTATGAGACAAAATCTACCTATACGCTGACAATGACTGTTGACGACGGTAACCTCACCGATACGATCACTATTACGATCAATGTCATAGATTTAGATGAAACACGCGTAAACAACGCCCCTGTGTTCACTGATGGCGACAGCACAACACGTTCAGTATCTGAAAACACCCCAGCAGGAGAAAATATCGGGAACGCTGTCGTCGCAACCGACCCGGATACCAACGACACGTTAACTTACGCACTCGGCGGCACCGATGCCGATGCATTCACCATTGTTACCACATCAGGGCAACTCCAAACGAAAGCACCGCTGGATTATGAAACAAAGTTTGCCTATACCGTGATAATCACCGTCTCCGATGCTGCAGGCGATAGTGATAGCATCACAGTGACCATAAACGTCGAATCCGTAAATGAGGCACCTGTGTTCACTGATGGCGACATCACGACACGCACAATCCCTGAAAACACACCCGCTAACGTGAATATTGGGACCGTTGTCTCCGCAACAGATGCAAACAACGATCCCTTGACTTATACACTCGGTGGCACCGATGCCACATCCTTTGATATTGAAACTACCACAGGACAACTCAAAACGAAGGCAGTTCTTGACTATGAAACAAAAACTTCATACTCTGTCACAGTTGCTGCCTCCGATGGAAAAGGCGGCACCAACAGTATCGCTGTCACCATCAATGTCACTGATTTAGAAGAACGCGTAGCTAACAGACCACCTGTGTTCACCGATGGAGAGAGCACAACGCGCGAAGTCGCAGAGAATACCGCAGCAGGGCAAAACATCGGTAGTCCGGTAGGGGCAACCGATGCGGATGAAGATACACTTGTCTATCTGCTCGGCGGCACCGATTCCTCCGCATTTCGTATAAATGACAATACCGGGCAGCTTCAAACAGACGCACCGCTGGACTATGAAAGCAAAGCTGTCTATAATGTCACAGTCATCGCGAACGATGGAAGCACCACCGTTAGCATCGCTGTCACAATCAACGTTACAGATGCAAACGACGCACCGATATTTACTGATGGTACCAGCACAACCCGCGAAGTCGCAGAGAATACCGCAACAGGACAAAATATCGGAACGGCTATAACAGCAACAGATGCGGATGAGGATACGCTTACTTATAGTCTCACCGGCACCGATGCAGCCTCATTTGATATTGTTAGCACATCAGGACAACTCCGAACAAAAGCTGCTCTTGATTATGAGGATACAAACGCATATACCGTCACAGTCGAGGTTTCTGATGGAAATGAGGGGAGTGACAGTATCACCGTTACGATCAATGTGTCAGATGTATCTGAGAACCGCGCACCCGTGTTCACTGAGGGAGATAGCACAACACGCGAAGTCGCTGAGAATACCGCTGCAGGACAAAATATCGGAACGGCTATCCAAGCAACAGATGCGGATAGGGATACGCTGACCTATACGCTCGGTGGCACCGATGCGAACGCGTTTAGCATCAATACCACTAACGGACAACTCCGAACAAAAGCTGCTCTTGATTATGAGGATAAAAATGCATATACCGTCACAGTCGAGGTCTCTGATGGAAATGGGGGGAGTGACAGTATCACCGTTACGATCACTGTGTCAGATGTATCTGAGAACCACGCACCTGTGTTCACCGAGGGAGATAGCACAACGCGCGAAGTCGCAGAAAATACCGCAACAGGACAAAACATCGGAAGCCCAGTCGCAGCAACAGATGCGGATAACCATAACATGACCTATAGTCTCACTGGTGCCGATGCAGCCTCATTTGATATTGTTACCACATCAGGGCAACTCCGCACAAAAGCTGCTCTTGATTATGAGGATAAGAACTCCTATAGCGTCACAGTCGAGGTCTCTGACGGAAATGGTGGCACCGATAGCATCACTGTCACTATCAATGTGTCAGATGTATCTGAGAACCCGCCACCTGTGCAAGAGAACCCGCCACCTGTGCAAGAGAACCCGCCACCTGTGCAAGAGAACCGTGTCCCCGTGTTCACTGACGGTACCAACACAACGCGCGAAGTCGCAGAGAATACCGCTGCTGGACGGAACATCGGAAGTCCAGTCGCAGCAACCGATGCGGATAACGATCCGCTGACCTATACGCTCGGCGGCACCGATGCAAACGCATTTAGTATCTATAGTACTAACGGACAACTCCGAACAAAAGCTGCCCTGGATTATGAGGAAAAAACATCTTATACCGTCATTGTGTCTGTCTCTGATAGAAACGGTGGCACTGATAGCATCACTGTCACTATCAATGTGACGAATGTGAATGAGGAACGTGCCCCAGTATTCACAGACGGCAGCGTCACAACCCGATCCGTTCCAGAGAACACAAGCTCCGGTACTAACATCGGTGCTCCGGTATCCGCTACGGATGCAAATAACGACGTACTTACATATAGTCTTAGTGGCACCGATAGTGCATCATTTGACATTGTTAGCACATCAGGACAACTCCAAACCAAAGCTGCACTGGATTATGAAAAACAATCCGCCTATTCGGTCATAATCACTGTCTCTGACGGAAAGGGTGGCACCGATAGCATCACCGTCACTATCAGAGTGACGAATATAAATGAGAACAACGCCCCCGTATTCATAGGTGTCAAAGACAACTACTGGTACAATTTTCGTGTTAATGAGAACACCGCAGCAGGACAAAATATCGGAGATCCTATAAATGCTACAGATGCGGATGGCGATCCACTGACATATACCCCCAACGGCGACGATGCGGACCACTTTGAGTTTGATAGCACAACACGACAATTCAAAACAAAAGGTGCTCTGGATTATGAGGCGAAAAGCAGGTATCGGTTCACAGTAACGGTCTCTGATGGAAACGGCGGCACTGACACCGCCGGGGTTATAATCGACGTATTAAATATTGTTACGGAAACTACTGTACCAGGGAACAACGCACCCGTATTCACAGGCACCAGCTACTGGCACACTCGTTCTGTTGATGAGAACACCGCAGCAGGACAAAATATCGGCGAGCCTATAACGGCAACAGATGCGGATGAGGATACACTGACCTATAGCATCAGCGGCACCGATGCGGGCCACTTTGATATTGTTTCCACGACAGGACAACTCCAAACAAAAGGTGCTCTGGATTATGACACGAAAACGCAGTATATAATAACAGTAAAGGTCTCTGATGGAAAAGGCGGCACTGATACCGCCGGGGTTTCAATCTACGTTAGGCAGGAAACTACTGTTGTTGAGGAGGAAACTACTGTAGCGGTACCAGGGAACAACGCCCCCGTGTTCACAGGTTTCGACACAAGCGGCTACTGGATCCCTCGTTCTGTTGATGAGGACACCGCAGCAGGACAAAATATCGGCGAGCCTATAACGGCAACAGATGCGGATGAGGATACACTGACCTATAGCATCAGCGGCACCGATGCGGGCCACTTTGATATTGTTTCCACGACAGGACAACTCCAAACAAAAGGTGCTCTGGATTATGAAACGAAAAACAGGTATGAATTCACAGTGAAGGTCTCTGATGGAAGAGGCGGCACTGCTACCGCCGGGGTTGTAATCGACTTATTAGATATAGACGAAACAAGCATAGGCGGAACACCAACAGGTGCATTTCCAGCCCATATAACACCGCTCCAAGATCGCTCTAAAAAAATAAGAACTGCTATTGTTAAAGCATCACCTGTTAATAAAGTAAAAAATGTAACTGTAGCACATCTCACCGGTATTACAACTCTGGATGTGTCGGATAAAGGTTTGACATCACTGAACTCGGGAGATTTTAGTGGACTCACATCCCTGACATCCCTTGACCTGAGCCTAAACGAGATTGAGTCTTTACCTTCAGGTGTCTTCGACCAACTAACATCCCTGACAAGTCTTAACCTGTTTGATAACTATTTAGGGTCCTTATCTTCAGGTATTTTTGACCAACTGACCTCCCTGACATCCCTTGACCTGAGCTACAACGAGATTGAGTCTTTACCTTCAGGTGTCTTCGACCAACTAACATCCCTGACAAGTCTTAACCTGTCTGATAACTTTTTAGCGTCTTTATCTTCAGATATTTTTGACCAACTGACATCCCTGACATCCCTTGACCTGAACGCCAACGAGATTGAGTCTTTACCTTCAGGTATTTTTGACGCACTGACATCCCTGACATCCCTTGACCTGCATGATAACTTTTTAGAGTCTTTACCTTCAGGTATTTTTGACGCACTGACATCCCTGACATCCCTTGACCTATACTGGAACGATTTAGAGACTTTACCTTCAGATATTTTTGACGCACTGACATCCCTGACATCCGTTGACCTGAGCCTAAACGACGGTATAGAGCTTCCTGCAGGTTTTCTTGCCAAACTCAAACAAAGAGGGATATCGGTTACGGTTGGGGATAATGTAAGATCAGAAGATCAAGAAGAATACAATGAACAATATGAAGAAGATGATGAAGATGATAACGGTGGTGAAGCACCCGTAGCTCCTGTTCCCAGCTCAACAGCACTTTTCGTAAACTATCCTAACCCGTTCAATCCTGAAACGTGGATACCTTATCAGTTATCCCAACCGTCTCAGGTTACCTTGACGATCTACGATGTCCGCGGCGTTGCGGTACGGACGTTGAACTTAGGATGGAAACCTGCGGGTTATTATATCAGTCGGAGCCGTGCAGCGTATTGGGATGGTAAAAATAGTGTCGGTGTACAAGTCGCATCAGGCGTGTATTTCTATACACTCACTGCCCGGGAGTTCACCGCTACGCGGAAGATGTTTATAAGGAAATAATAAGCTTAAATGAGAGATGTGCATAAATAATTCAATGCTATAATATGTGCTCTTAAAGGTAGTAGGCACACTCCGTGTGCCGTTCACAAGTTCAAGACTCACAATGAATTGGGCTACTACAAACGACATTTCTATAAATCAAGCGTCACCTGATACCTTTCACTGTCTGTCTTGATGTGTCAAATATTTATGCACACTACTCATTTAATTCATCAGAATATCTAATATACTAATGATGATCCACGTATAACAGTAGCAAATGGAAAAGAATTCACTTGCTCTACTACCAGACACATTTGGTTCCTGTGGGGTTTCGATAAGTCGTCTAAAAAAGACATAAACAAAGGAACAGAACAGATGCCACGTCAACTTAGAATGGTAAGACCTGACCTGAAAGACCTACCCGATATAGAACTTCCTAAGGATTACAATTTGCGGACATACTGCAAAGGTGATGCGTTACATTGGGCAAATATTATCACAGATTCATTTGGCGGGAAAGCACGTACAGCACAAGACACGTGGCGGGAGATTATTGACAGAGATGTGTTTGATCCAGATGGACTTTTCTTTGTGACATTTAACGACATACCCGTCGGTACCGCTTGCTCTTGGCGACAATCCGTTCATGAGACACAAGTAGGATATGTTCACATGGTTGGTGTATTAGGTGCACACACAGGAAAAAAACTGGGTAGATGGGTTTCACTTGCTGTGCTCCATTTCTTTCAAAATAGCGGTTTTATCTGTGCCATGCTGGATACTGATGATTTTCGTTTCCCTGCCATTAAGACCTATCTGAATTTAGGATTCTTACCGGTTTATGTTGACGATACACAGCCTGAAAGATGGGAGAATATCTGCATTAAAATGAACATTCCCTCAATGTCAAAGCAGATAGAACATCTCAAAGAATCCCTTACACCAGAATTATGGGATAAGGTGTCTCAGTAGTGTGAAACCTGAAGAGGATGGAAGAGGGGAAGGTTTATAGCGTAATTTCTCTTAAATCGACGCCTATAGTGCGGTTTCCTAATCGCACCTTATGGGTCAATTTAAGGATATTCCCTCTTGTCGGTAATTATGTTAGTCATGTATAGAAGTATAAAAATTAAATTTGATTAAAATTTTGAATTGTCTTATTATAAATAACTCAATGCATTTACCAATTATCTAAGTTTGCGTTGAGTTGATTGGTTTATGAAGAACTGTCTAGCTGTAGGTACCAATCTCTTATCCTGTAAATCTGTAAATCCTGTAAATCTTGGTTTAGATTAGAACTGTATAAGAAGATCTGCGGCTTTCACGATAAGTATACCTTGATAACTTCCAAGAGGTAACAGGTGCTTCTTGTCGCCAGTAACAACGTGGGTGGCACCTCCCACAACGGCACATTCTATCACCTTATCGTCATCAGGATCGGCAGTAACACTCTTAAGTTGATTCGTAATTCTGACTGATCGGTGAAAACTAAGGAGTTCAGCAACTATGTCAGCAGTCCGAGAAGGGGAAGCATTGAACTTAGTAGTTAATTTCTCCGAGAACTCGTCAAGTATTTCAGAACACGTTACCGCTTCAACTTTATTTTGCTGGGCAAGTGCTATGCAATCATACGGAACGCCTCCCCAAATCATACCAGATATTAGCACATTTGTATCGTAAACCACTATAGGGCGCATTCACGGTCCTCATGGACAATATTATTGATGAAATCCTGTCGATCTTCGTCTGTCATAGTATCCCAATTCAATCCTCGTTTAGTGCAAACATCTCGAACTTTTGATTCAAGATATTGCATCCGTTCTGCACGGCGCGGCATCGATTCCTTCGCGAGTGCAAGGACAACAGCTAATTTATCTTCCCCCGGCATCTGTTGGATTGAATCAATAATTTGTTCGGTTGTCAATTTGATGGTTACCTCCATCCCAGTTCCCTCCTTTTTTGCCATATTATCGTAGTCTTGTACCATAGAGATATTGTACAGTAGTGTCCCAAGAAAGTCAAGCAGAACGAGTGTGTAAAATTATTGGCACGCTCTTTTGTCAGAATCTCGGATTACGCGATTCAGACAAATAGAGTGCCATAACTTTACACACCCTTATTTATCAATACAATTTTCTTGACACTTTTTCAGAAATCTGCTATTATATTTGACAGGAATAAGACAAAGAACGTTATTAAGGGACCTCTACATCATTATCTTAGCATAACGCCAGAGGTAAATATGGGTTTTTGGAATTATCTAACTGAAACATATAATGTATGGTTTACTGCACCGCTTGCTGTTGTGTTTCTGTTTGCTATCTTTCGGCTTATCCTCGGTGGTCTGGACTTCGGGGATGCTGATGTTGATGCAGACGTTGATGCTGACGTAGACTTTGATGTAGACGCTGATGTTGACATTGACGTAGACGCTGATGTTGACATTGACGTAGATGCTGACGTAGACGTTGATGCTGACATTGATGCGGATACGGCAGTAGGTACTGATGCCGGATCAGGTGTAAGTGGCAATATATTTGCCGACGTATTGGGATTTCTGAACATTGGAAGAGTGCCTTTTATGATAGTGGTGATGACACTCTTTACGTCGTGGAGTTTCACCGGTTTAATTGTCAATGAAATCCTTAATGTCAACTCTACTTCAAGTCTATTCTTTTGGATATCTTGTTCGGCTGCGCTTGTTTGTAGTATTTTAGGAACTCGATACCTATCGCTTACACTTTCAAAGATTTTTCCCGAAAGCGATCCACCCACACAGGACCTTCACCTACTCGGATTACAGGGAAGAGTGGTTAGTGGTCAAATCACTTCAACATTCGGCACAGCACGGGTTCAAGTTCCTGATGGTCATACGTTAACAGTAAAATGTCGCGTCAAACAGGGTGAACCCAATCCTGTAAAGGGAGATATTGTAATTCTAATCGGCTATGATCCTGAGAAACGCATATTTGATGTGAAATCTATAGATGCGGTATTATCGTAAATCCGCATAAGCTAATATTCACCGAATACTATAATATAATGAAGGAGATGTGAGAAATGGATGGACAACTATTTGTGCTTATTGTTGGTGGTCTGATAGCACTGTTTGTAATTTTCGTGTTAATCTACAAATCTTTTTACAAGAAAGCGCCTGCTGACGCTGCGTTAGTGATCTCAGGGGGAAGCAAAAAACGGGTTGTATTCGGCGGCACACTTGTTAATCCAATCACGAATGTGACACAGTTTATCTCTTTAAATACGTTACAACTCCCTGTTGAACGCGAGGGACAAGCAGCTCTGATTACCAAGGATAGTTTGCGTGTTGACATACAGGCGGAGTTCTATGTCAAAATTGAACCCAATGAACAGGATGTGCTTAAGGCTGTAGCAAGTCTCGGTGAAAAAACGTTAACGCCAGAGGCAGTGAATGCGTTGCTGGAAGGTAAACTTGTGGGTGTTCTACGCAGCGTTGCTGCAACGATGGATTTGCAGGAACTTCACGAAAAACGCCAAGAATTTTCTGACATGGTTCAGGAAGCATGTCTTGAGGATTTGGAACAGAACGGCTTTAAGCTTGAAACCGTTGCAGTAACGAATCTTGACCAAACACCACTTGAAGCACTTGATGAAAACAACCGATTTGATGTTGTTGCCATCCAGACAATCAAGAAGGAAGTTGAAGAAAAGCAGACGGACACAGCGAAAATTGAACATGAAAACAAGGTCAGACGTGAAGAAGATCGGCTCCTTGCAGAACTCGAAATTAAGCAGAAGGAAGAGGAGACAGAAACAAAAGCGTTAGAAGTTGAACAACGTCTTGAATTTGCACAAGAAGAGCAGCGTAAGGAAATTGCAACGAATAAGGCTGAACAGGAACGCGCAGTTGAAGCACACAAGTTTGAGCAGCTGCAAGCAGTTGAGGAAGCACGTATCAAACAGGAACAGGCTGTGCAATCTGCTGAAATCGCACAAACTCAAAAAATAGAGATGGAACGTATTGAACAGGAAAAATTAGTTCAAGAGAGCGAAATTTCACAGAAGCAGGCTATTGAGATAGCAAAAGTTCAGCAACAGCAGATGGTTGAAGAAGCGGAAATTCAGCGAAACCTTACTGTTGAGAAAGCTAAAATTGATCAAGAAGCTTCTGTCAAAGAGACTGAAATTGAACGTAGAATCGTGCTGTTAGAAAAAGAACGTGAAGAGAAAGAGGCAGAAGCCGAAAACGACATTCTCGTTTCAATTAAAGAAAAAGAACGGGAAGCCGCATTGATTGAACTTTTGGAAGTTTCAGCTGTAAAAGCACGGTCAGAAGCCGCCGTTGAAACAGCTGAAGCAATTGAAAAAGCTGAACGTGAAAGCAAAATTGAACTGATTCGTGCCGAACAGGAAGCGGACGAAGAAAGAATCGGAAAAGAAAAGACCGCCGACGCAGAAGTGTATACTATTGTTGAAACAGCGAAGGCAGAACTTGAAGCAGCGCAAGTCAAAGCTGAGGCTACAATAGTCCTTTCAGAGGCACTTCTCGTTGAAGCCAGAGCTGAGGCAGATGGTGAAGAAGCATTAATTACCGCAAAAAATCAGACTGAACCACAAGTACTCGTCAGCGATGCCGTGCTTGCACTTGTAGAAGCATTGCCTGAAGTTACGAAGGAGTTAATGAAACCCGCTGAACGCATTGAAAGTATCCGCGTACTTGACTTAGGTGGTAATGGTGGTAATGGTGGTCCAGGTGGCATGAACAGAATTCTCGGTTCTATCATCAATGCTGGTGCAGCAATGCCACTGCTCAAGGAACTTGTGAACTTTAGCGATATTGATACAACGAAGATTGGACAGACAATTCAGGATTTTGCGAAAGGATTGAAGCCAAACGCCGATTCTACTTCTGAATCCATTCCTGTTTCTGAAGAAGAACCTGTGGCTGAGGCAGAACCTGTGGCTGAGGTAGAGCTTGTTTCTGATGAAGAACCTGTTGCTGAGGAAGAAACTGTGGTTGAAGCAGAACCTGCTGCTGAGGATGAACTTGCTGCTGAGGATGAACTTGCTGCTGAGGATGAACTTGCTGCTGAGGATGAACTTGCTGCTGAGGATGAACTTGCTGCTGAGGATGAACTTGCTGCTGAGGATGAACTTGCTGCTGAGGATGAACCCGTTTCTGAGGAAGAACCTATTTCTGAGAAAGAGCCTGTTGATGAGGAAGCAGTGCCTATTGGATAGTCCAGACTAAATGAGTAGGTCGGGTAGAGGAACGAAACCCGACACGTAATGATTGAATCTATCAGGTCGGGTTTCGCTTCGCTCTACCCATTGGTGTAAACTTAAGAAAACTTAGAAGATCTGATGAATCACTCCGAACCCTTATGGTTATACGAGTTGTCTTCTCTTCAGTCCCGTAGGGACGATATGTTTATAGAAAAATGTGTACCTCGCCCCTCTTCAGTCCCGTAGGGACGATATGTTTATATCAGGATAAGCTGTTACACATATCGTCCCTACGGGACTAAAGAGGGACTGTATAACGTTTAACTATAAACATAGCGTCCCTACGGGACTGAAGAGGGTTTCTGGCATTGAAAATTCCTTAACTTTACACCCGCCAAATGCCAAAAGCGCATTTGGTGTTGATTTGGTAGGGACGAAAGAAGGTTAACTTCACGTTTTTCTATAAACATATCGTCCCTAATGAAGATTAAATAAATAATCAGGTAATTCTACTGATATGACTCGTCGTAGGAGTAAGGTTTCGTAGGGGCGGGGTTTCCCCGCCCGCGTATTACCCAATTAATAACTTCAACTTCATACGGGACTAAAGAAGGTTTGTATAACGTCTAACTATAAACATAGCGTCCCTAATGAAGTTAAAATAATTAAACGGGTAATTTCTTGTTTGCATAATGCAGGCTCACCACTCTGCTGGCGAGGTTTCCTAACCTCGCCCAATTACACAAATATTTTCTTTAACTTCATACGGGACTAAAGAGGGTTTCTGGCATTGAAAATTCCTTAACTTTACACCCGCTGAATGCCAAAAGGCTTTCATAGCGTTGATTTATAGGTATGACTCGTTCCCACCAATGAAACTACCGTCTACCCTCCTAAAACATTCTCTTAAACGTAATACGCTGCTCATTATAACCATCCTTACTCTAAGTTTCATACTACGTCTCATCGGTATAGGTGTTGGATTACCTGATACACCTGATCCTCGTGAAACTCTCATAGCCGATGATGTAATTAATCTCATCAATTTCAGTGCATTTCCGGAAATCTTCAATTGGCCCGGTACAGCGTGGTTTCATCTGATCGCGCTGATAGGTAAACTATTGGATTTGTTTGGGATGGATCTGACTGAATCACACATCATTCTGCTCGGACGGTTCATGAATGTTTGCCTGTCCACATTGACTGTCTGGCTGACCTATTGTCTTGGAGCAAAGTGCTACGATAGACGTGTTGGATTGATTGCTGCTGCGTTTTTAGCTGTAGCGATGTTACACGCGACTAACGAATCAAGGTTTGCTCTTGTGGATATTCCAGCGACGTTGTGCGTTACCCTATTTCTCTGGCTAATTGCACGTGATACGCAGCTCAGAAATAGAACCTGTATCTATTTAGGTATTGTGATGGGTATCGGTCTGGCGGTGAAGTATCCTACAGCGTTTGTCTGTTTATCCCTACCTGTTTTCATAAACAGTACGGACGTATACCGCAAATATGCGACTATAATACTCACTGCAGTCATCACATTCACCATCGTCTGTCCATATTGGTTAATCGATATTTTCTCAAGCGATTGGAATGCGTTCACACAAGATTTTAACTACGAAACCACACATTACTATAGAGGACACTTTGGATTGTTCGCTACGGGGGATACAGGTTGGGTAGATCGTTATCTTCATTTGTGGCATATACTGACATGGGGGTTAGGTTTACCCCTCGCGATGTTAGTTGGTCTCGGATTACTATTCTCAATAGCACGTTTAGGATTCTCTGTGAAAACATACGGATTAAAATCTCTGTTATCTGATCGGCAGTCAAGAGTGGCACTATTACTGATTTTTTATCTCATTCCATTTCTAATCTTTATCGGTACTTTCAAAGTCACATTTGCGCGGCATTTGCTAATTATATATCCACCCTTAACAGTACTTGCAGCAGCTTTTCTATTTACCATCGGTAAACGGTATGGCACAGTAATCGGTAGTCTTGTATGGATGTATTCATTTATATATACAGTTGCTTTTGCATCTGTCATGTTAACACAACCTACAGCCAAGCAGGTTTCAGAATGGGTTGCAGATAACATAGAAGCAGATCGTGCAATATCACATGCGCCAGAGATACTATTTGACTGGCTAATACCGGTGTTAGATAGAGATTTCACTGGTTTTGATGAAGACACAGAATGGTTGATCATCATTGAAGCGAATAGAGAGGTCTTTCAGAAATATAAACTTCATCCTGAAAAGTACCGAGCACAGGATTGGTATCCCCTTGAGAATATTGAGATAGAGGACAATTTGGCGTTTTATGGTGTGATTGATCGGAATGACAGCAGTTTTTACCTATATAAGACATTCAAACAGAGTCCACATTTTCTCGGTTTCAGAATTTCTGATGATGGTGCTCCGTTTCCGATGTCTGCGTTACTTCATCCGACAATACATCTATATCGGCGAGGAAATTGAATAGATTAATCATCCTGCTTGACAACTCGTGCTACTCGTGTTATATTAACGTGAGTTTGATAAATCAGAACAAATAACTTACGTAGGTTGGGTTGAGGCACGAAACCCAACATCTTGAGACATTATAGAACAATTCATGTTGGGTTTCGTGCCTCAACCCAACCTACAACGCATATTGCATTTAATTATCAAACTCACGTTATATTAAGTTAACAATAAAATTGAGAAGCACATTAATCCAATGCGACTACGATTAGATACATTACAGCAGACCTTCAACACTGCAATCAGTTTCTTATATCCCACACAGTGTAGAATCTGTGAAAATCAGATTGGACTAAATACAGTACCATTCTTATGCAATAGTTGTTGGGATAAGATAGATTTTATCAATCCACCATTCTGTGATATTTGCGGAACACCCAACATAGATGGAACATGTGCAGAATGTGAAACGAACCCGCCACGTTATGGAAAACTACGGACTATCGCACAATACAAAGGTGCTTTACAGCAAGCGATACACCTATTCAAATTCGAAAAACGAACTAACTTTGCAAAATACCTGATACAATTGATAATTGAGAATATGTCTTCGGACTTTAACTTGACTGATTATGATTACATCATACCAATTCCGATACATAAGATACGTTTGAAGGAACGCGGGTTTAACCAGTCAATAATCCTTTCAAAAGGAATTGCTGAGAATTACAACGTTGATGTCAGAACAGATCTGTTGATTAGGAGAAAGCACACTTCCCCTCAAAGTAGTCTTGATAGAGAAAAACGAAAAAGTAACATAATTGGGGCTTTCGGATTAGAAAATAGAGAGCAGCTTCAAGGCAAAACACTTCTCGTGTTTGATGATGTCTTTACCACGGGTGCTACCGTGCAAGAAGCAGTTAATGTGCTGTGGGAGTCTGACCCAACTGAAATTGATGTGCTAACACTTGCGCGTACACCCGCTTACACCAATGACTCGGTTGTAACCTAAACACACAATTTACGTAATAAATAGTAAGTTAAATGTTAAATAATACACCGTTAAGGGAACTAACAATAATCTGTAAGAGTTTGCCTGGAGGTGCCGTTTGTATTTAAAGAGCATCAAAATCAGTGGATTCAAGAGTTTTGCTGAAGAAGTAGAGTTAGTATTGGAACCTGGTAAAACTGCAATCGTAGGACCGAATGGCTGCGGTAAGAGTAACGTCTCTGATGCTATACGTTGGGTGCTTGGTGAACAGAGTGCCCGCGCACTTCGCTGTACCAACATGCGAGACCTACTCTTCAATGGTGGCGCAAATTTTAAACCTTCTCAAAGAGCACGCGTAACACTTACATTTACAAATATAACTCAGAATCTATCCATCGAAACGCCTGAAGTAGAAGTCACTCGACAACTTACACGAGATGGCGAAAGCAGCTACCTCATAAATAAGACACCGTGTAGACTACGGGATATAAGTGAACTGTTCATGGATACGGGTGTGGGGGTCGATGCATATTCTGTTATGGAGCAAAACAAAATCGATGTGATACTCAACGTCCGCCCCGAAGAAAGACGATTCCTATTTGATGAAGTTGCAGGAATAACTAAATATAAACACAATAGGAAAACTGCTTTACGGAAATTAGAAGCGACTAAACAGAACTTGGTGCGAATCAATGACATTATACAAGAATTAGAAAGAGAAAACGAATCGTTAAAAGAACAGGCGGAACAAGCACAACAGAATCAGACGTTAAAAGATGAACTAAAGCAATTAGAATTGGGTCTGGCATATCGTAACTATGCAAAACTGGCAGCTGATTACAACGAAATGCAGAAGAAATTAGATGCTATTCAGAGTGAAGTGTCAGGTGCAAATCAACGCATTCAAGAAGCAGATGAGAAAATTGAAAATGATAGCTTGAAAAGAGCGGAATTAGATACTGCAATCACTGCAGCTGAAGAAGAAATTAGAAGCATCGCAAAAAGAAATGAGACAGTTGAACGTAAAATATTCCTTCACAAAGAAAGGCAACTGAATCTAAAGCAAACACGCGAGAGAGCACAACAAGCACTTGAAGAAAGAAATGCTGAACTCGCTGACTTGCAAACACTTAAACGTCAACGTATACAAGAACAGAAAAAACTCGACTC
Source organism: Candidatus Poribacteria bacterium (assembly GCA_965205065.1). Classification (GTDB taxonomy): domain Bacteria; phylum Poribacteria; class WGA-4E; order WGA-4E; family WGA-3G; genus MSPOR6. The sequence continues at coordinate 4,640,564 of CBDBFT010000001.1, forward strand.
CTCATTAAAGATTGAGGACAGTCGTTTATCTGCACGGAAACAGGTCTTAGAAGACTTAAAGTCAAGTATTGAAAAAACTAAACAGTCTATACAACAAGCCCAGACTGAAATGCAGGAAATGACAATAGAATTGTCAAAACGAGAGAACAGACGCACCTCTATTGAGGATACTGTCAAAAACTCTCAGGAGAGTCTCAGTCAACTTCAAGACAAAACGCAACAATTCAGAACTGAATTACAGACAGCAACTGATGATAGAGAAGTTGTGCAACGGTCCGTCACCCAGATAGAATCAGAAATAATAAACTTGACAACAGAAAAGGAGAAAATTGAAGATAAGATAAAAGAGACTGAAAATGCCCTCCGTAAAATTGATTCCGAAATGCGTGGCTTCCAAGAAAAACTCGGCAGCAGCACATCTCTCTACAGATCGTTGGAGCAGCTGCAAGCCAACTATGAAGGATACTATGCTGGTGTCCGGTCAATCATGCAAGCGAAAGAACACTATCCTGATCAGTTCAGCGGAATATGCGGTGTCGTGGCTGAGTTAATCCACACGGATAATGAATTTGAAGTCGCTATAGAGGTGGCACTCGGCAGTCGTATCCAAAATGTCATCACTGAAACAGCAATGGACGTAAGGAGAGGTATTGACTATCTGAAAAAGAACCGAGCAGGTATTGTTACTTTTCTACCACTTGATACGCTGAGAAGCAGAACATTCTCTGATGATCGGCTGCTTGAAGAACCTGGTGTCATCGGCATAGCAGAAGAATTAGTCGACTACGATCAGATTTATGAAATCGCTATATTACACCTATTGGGAAACACGCTTGTCATTGAAAACCTTGATGATGCAATTGCGCTTACTAAAAGATTCCGACACAATGCCAGATTGGTGACATTAGAAGGTGAACTCATAAATACCTTAGGGGACATCACAGGTGGCTATAATAACAAAAAGAAAACCGGGCTGTTGAGTCGAGCAAGTGAACTTGATGGACTTCAAGGTAAAATCGGTGAATTACAGAAAATTGTTAATCAGAAGGATAGAGAAAGTAAATCTTATGCCTCCATTATCGCTGATTCTCAGATTGTAAGACAAAAACTCTTCGGTGAATTACAAGATAAACAGATTGAAAAAACCGGTATCACTAAAGACATTGAGCAAGCGGATAAGAACATAGCACGACTACAGAATGAACTTGATGCTTTTGAAAAACAGAACGTTGAACTTCAACAGAAGTTTGAACTCACCCGCGAAGAAAAGGAGGTCCTTAATACTGAAATTGAGGACCTGACAAAGAAACGAAGTCAGAAAGAACGATCAATTCAAAGAATCTCCGAACAGATGGAGAGTGATTCACGAAAACTTGAGGATTTAACCAAGAGATGTCAAGATGTTGAAATATTCTTAGCTGGACAACGTCAAAAATCTGATAATATGGCAGATGAAATTTCCGGTTTTGATGTACAACATCAGCAGGTTTTAAAGATCATTGATGAACAGCAAGCAATAATAGACTCTGATGAACAGAGAAAACAGGAAATTGCAGATGAAATTCAGGAAGCACAACGCGACTTCCTAAAGATCGAAGGGGACCGTGCTGAAGCGGAAGCAAGATTAGATGCCTTAAAAGAGGACAGGGAAACATTACTACAAGATATCGAATCGCTTCAAAAGGAGATGCGGAAAACACGAAGTCAGTTTGAGAAGCAGAACCGTGATAGGAGAAAGCTTGAAATAAGAAAAACGCAACTTGAGATGAACCTTAAGTCTATTACAAATCGTATTCTTGACAAATATCAGGTCTCCATAGATCAAATAGAGAAACCAGATTCACCAGATGAAGATGTGGAAAAAGTAAGTATCTCTTCTGCACTTGCCACCTCCGAACTTGATGAGATTGACTTGATGGACAAAATCGAAAAATTGAAAGCTGACATCGCCGCAATGGGACCCGTAAATCTCAAAGCTATACAGGCACATCATGACCATCAGAAGAGATTGGACTTCCAAGTAGAACAACGTGATGACATCGTTCAATCCATCCAATCCACAGAGAAGGCTATAAAGAAAATCAACCAAACTTCGCGCGATGAATTCTTAAATTCTTTTGAAAAGGTAAAGGTTAACTTCCAAGAAGTTTTCACACAACTTTTTGGTGGCGGAGAAACAGAATTAAGGTTAACCGATGAAGCCGATATACTCGAATCAGGAATTGACATCATCGCCCGTCCCCCCGGGAAACGTCCACAGAGTATCACCCAATTGTCTGGAGGCGAACGCTCCCTTGTCGCTATCGGACTATTATTCGCAGTCTTCAAATTGAAACCGAGTCCTTTCTGTGTCCTTGATGAAGTTGATGCTGCCCTTGACGAAGCGAATGTCCTACGTTTCTCTAATCTGATCAATGCTTATGCAACCAACACCCAGTTTGTAATTATCACACATAACAATCGAACAGTGGAAATAGCAGACGTGATGTATGGTGTGACAATGGAACAAGCGGGTATGTCTAAGATAATCTCACACAAGTTCCGTCAAGAAGAGTAGCGAATTAGGAGATACATCGGTCATATCTGCTCATGGCAATATTTTAGTCATTTGGTCGTCAGTGCATTCTTTTCAATAGGTTTTCTCCAATCGCAACTAAACGAGAAGATCCTGCTGTTTCTACTTATGATCAGACAATTGAATTGATGCTGACTTTCGCTGATACATATTCCAGTCGTACAAAATATTTACATAGAGGAAATTTATGAATGTAACACCTTTACTTGATGTTGTTAGTGTTCCTGAAGGTCAAATTCGTGATTACATAGATGGAGAGCTACGGAAAGACACTCCAGAAGAATATGTGCGTCAGACAATCGAGAAAAGATTGATCAACGAACACAAATATAAAAAGGAACAGATTAAAATAGAGTTCCGTCTGAGGGATGGTTCCCGCAGTCCCCGTGCTGATATTGTTATTTTTCCTGAAGATACTCAGGAAATGACACAAGATAACGTATTGCTAATTGTTGAATGTAAGAGAGAAAGTGTAGAACCTAAAAACAATAAGGATGGTGTTGAACAGCTTAAGTCCTATATGAGTGCTTGTCCGAATTGTGAATGGGGACTCTGGACAAATGGTAAATATAAGGAGGTACTTAGAAAGGTCCGGGTAGGTAATCGTTATGAATTTAAGGGTTACAACGATATTCCTGCTGCTGACGGTTCTTTAGAGGATATTGATAGACCGAAATGGAACACCTTAAAAAAAGCCTATGAAGATAATCTTCTCATGGTTTTTAAAACCTGCCACAATCACATCTACGCGACTGACGGTTTGCAAAAACAACCCGCTTTTTTTGAGCTGCTAAAGTTAATTTTCTGTAAAACGCTTGATGAGCAAAACGTGGAGGAACCTCTTGAATTTTACGCAAGATCCGGGGAACGCGCTAATAGGGATGGTCAACTTACAGTGCAAAATCGTATTGCCAAAATTTTCCTGAAAGTCAAACAGGAGTTTCCACAAATTTTTGAAGCCAACGATGAAATCAAGTTGCAACCTCGCTCTTTAGCATGGATCGTCTCAGAACTACAGTCTTATAGCTTACTTGAAACACATGTTGATGTGAAGGGAAAAGCTTATGAGGAATTGGTCGGTGCGAATTTAAGGGGTGATAGAGGAGAGTTTTTTACACCACGGAATATAATGCGCATGGCTGTTGAAATGGTCAATCCTAAGCCAAGCGAAAAGGTCTGTGACACTTCGTGTGGGACTGGAGGATTCTTAGTCACTGCAATGAATCATATTATTGAACAATTAAAACGTTCTGTAATTTATGATTTGGGATCAGATGAATCGAATTGGTCTGACGATCAAAGAAGGATTGTCAGAGATCGGATTAAGCATGTAGCATCGTCAAATTTCTTTGGATTTGACATTAACCCTGACCTTGTAAAAGCCACCAAAATGAATATGGTAATGAACAACGACGGTAGTGGTAATATTTATCGGAACGATACGCTTTTGCCTCCTCATGAATGGTCTCATGAACTTAAACTGGAATTAGCCGAAGCTTTGAACATTCAAGTAGATAGTATTACGAATTCGGAATCTATTGCTTTCTTTGATGTGATTGTTACGAATCCGCCTTTTGGTAGCAAAATTCCCATCAACGATACACACATACTTGAGCAATTTGACATTGGACATATCTGGCGTAAAAATGATGACGCAAATTGGCAAATTTCGAATAGGTTGAAAACATCTGTCCCACCTGAGCAGCTTTTTATAGAACGTTGCTTGCAATTTATTAAACCTGGTGGAAGATTAGCAATTGTTCTACCAGACTCTATTTTGGGGAACCCTGGACTTGGACATATCCGTCAGTGGTTGTTGCAGAAAACACGAATTGTTGCAAGCGTTGATTTGGATGTTGATACCTTCCAACCCAGAAATGGAACGCAAACCTCTGTGTTGATTGTTCAAAAGAAGACACAAGAAGAAATTAACCAAGAACAGACTGATCGGGTAATAACACCCTACAACATTTTTATGACAATGGTAGAAAAAGTGGGGCATGATAGACGAGGCAATACCCTTTTTAAAAGAGATGATGCCGGTAACGAAATCTGGGTAACAGAAGAAAGCAACATAGAAGATTACGGAAACGTGTCGGGCAATAATGAGCCAGTTCAAACAGAGAGAAAGAATCGCGTTATTGATGACCAAAGCATAGAAGTACCTCGTGTTTTTAATCAATGGAAAGAACAGGAGGGTATTGCGTGGTAGCATATTCCTCAGATATTCCAAAGGAGGATCCGCTTAAGTGGATTTCTGTTAATATTCAAGAAGTCGTAGATACAGGATACCGTTTGGAAGCCAGCGTTTACGTGAGTGAGGGTCGGCAGGCAAGACAAGATTTAGAGCAATGTAGATGGCCACTTCGTAACCTTGCAGGAGAAGATGGTCTTGTTTCCCTTTTCCGCTATCCTCAATTCAAAAATACTTATGTTGAGGAATCAGATTTTCCTTACTTTCAACCAGCACAGATTAATGAACTTGCGCCAAAACCGATGCACTATCTCTCACCGACACTCAGAACAGAAATAGAGAATTTCAGAGTCAAAAAAGGACAAGTTTTAATGACCTGTTCAGGGACAATTGGGAATTGCACTTATGTACGAAATACGCTAAACAATCTCATCTTTAGCACAGATCTAATCAGAATAGAGCCTGACGTACACAATGGATTTATTTATGCGTTTTTAAAATCAAAAACAGGGAAAGCACTGATAACCAGTAGCAACTATGGAGCAGTGATTCAACATATTAACCCTGAACATCTATATGATTTGCCTGTGCCTAACCCGACGATCAATCTTAAACAGGAAATCCATAATTTGATTGAGGAATCTTTTAGATCGCGGGATGAGTCTAATGAATTGATGGGAAGAGCACAAGTTTTGCTAAAGACAGCATTACAGCTACCTGAAATTCATGAGTTGTGGGACCAAGCAGGACAGTTCGATAGAACGTCTGGCGTTATTAATTATTCTGTACCTTCATCTGAGGTAATTGATCGGTTGGATGCAAGTTATTATGTGCCGATTGTAAAAGCGATTGAGCAGCGTATTGCGAAAACAGCAAACGAAATTCTCAAAGTTGAAGATAGCCGAATCACCGAGTCAATTTTCTTGCCGGGTAGGTTCAAAAGAGTTTATGTTGAGGAAGGAAATGGGATTACTTTCTTTACTGGAAAGAGTATTTCAGAGTTAGATCCTTCTGACAAGAAATATCTGTCGTTTTCACAACACACTGAGAAGATTGAAAATGAACTGATTATCAGAGAAGGTATGATTTTAATTACATCCAGCGGAACTCTCGCGAATACCGTATTAGTCCCAAAACATTGGAATGGTTGGGCTATGACACATGATATTATCCGTTTGGTGCCGGCAAGTAACGACATTTCAGGTTATCTGTATGCTTGGTTATCAAGCGATTATGCTCGTGAGTTAATTCATCGATTCGCTTATGGTGCAGTAGTGAGGCACTTAGAAAAGGAACATATAATGCAAGTCAGTGTTCCGCTATTGCACGATAAAAACAAGCAGAGGGAAATAAACGACATGGTTTTAGAAGCAAATCGGAAACGAAACGAAGCCTATAACTTGGAGCAGGAAGCATTAAAAGTACTTGATGAAAAGGTCATTTATGCGCTGTGAAATGAGGTGTGAAGTGGAAACAAAACAGACAAAAGATTCTAGACAGTCTGAGATGGAAACAGAAGAAATAGCGGATACTGAACATCCAGAAGAGAGTCTCATATCCGATCAGATCAATTCCTTAGATGGCAGGACAGAGGATAAAACTTTCTATACCAAGCACAAAAGTTTTATAAAAATTTGTTGTGCTGTTTTTATAGCTGTTGGTACCCTCCTTCTCGGTATTGCTGCCTTTATTACAGTAATGCGTCCTAATAGTTTAGATTTGAATTTAAATAGCGAAGATATCATTGAAATCGTTCAAGCAATAAAATCTGAGGAAAAGTCACAGGCTGAAAAATCTTTGCAGAAGGTTGAAAAGAATGCAAAGGCTTCTATATTGGACAAGGCGGTGGTAGAAGCTTTTAGGTTACAACAAGTTGGAAAGAATGATGAGTCCATCGAAAAATGGCGTTCTATCGCAAAGACAACTGAAGGAATTGATAACGATCTTGCCTCCAGTGCATGGTTTTCTACCGGCTTTCTTTATTCTATGTCAAGTCAGCACGAAAATGCACTTTCCTCATACAACGAAGCGATTCGCCTAAATCCCAATTTTGCTGAAGCTTATACTAATAGAGGAACTGTAAAAGATAATATGGGTAAATATGAGGAGGCAATTGCCGACCATGATAAAGCTATTAGTCTAAAACCGGACCTTGCCGTCGCCTACACAAACCGAGGAAATGTCTATGAGAAACTTGGCATATATGAGAAAGCACTTAGAGACCATGATAGAGCAATTAGTCTGGGACCTGAGTTTGCCCCATTTTATTATAACCGGGCATTTATGATGGGGAAATTGAATGAATATGAAGAAGCAATTGCTTACTATAATAAAGCGATTAGTCTAAAACCGGATTTTGCTGAAGCCTATCTACAAAGAGGTAATGTTCAGAGTTTTCTTGGAAAACATGAGGAAGCGATTACTGATTATAACAATGCCATTAATCTAAAATCAGAGCTTGCTGATGCTTACCTAAACCGAGGTAGCATTAAGAGTTTTCTTGGAAGGCAGGAAGAAGCAATTATTGACTTCAATAAAACTCTTGATCTGAATCCTAATTGTGCTGAAGCCTATTCCAATCGAGGTACAGTGCAGAGTAAACTTGGGAGAAACAAAGAAGCCATTAAGGATTTAGACAAAGCGATTAGCCTAAAACCGGATTATGCCTTAGCCTACACTAATAGAGGGATTGCGAAGCATACCATTGGAAAATATAGGGAAGCAATTAAGGACTACGATAAAGCAATTAGTTTAAAACATGATTTTGATCAGATTTTCTTGATTCGAGGGATAACACTTGCCGACGTATACTACAGTCGTGGTTTAGCAAAAGATGCAATTAAGGAAAATGAAATGGCTATCCGAGATTATGATGAAGCGATAGCACTAGACCCAAATTTTTTCAAAGCATACGTAAAAAGGGGGCATATTAAAAAGGAACTTGGGAAATATGAAGAAGCAATCAAGGATTATGATAAAGCGATAATTATCAAATCAGATTCTGTAGAGTTATACCATAGTCAAGACATAACACTTGCATGGATATACTACAGTCGGGGTTCTGCTAAAGATGCAATCAAACAGTATGAAGCAGCGTTAAGAGATTATAATGAGGCTATAAGACACAGACCGAATGATTCACAAATCCTCTTCATGCGTGCAAATGTGAAAAGAAAACTTGGTAGATATGTAAGTGCTATTGATGATTATGATAAGACGATAGTGTTAAAACCGAATGCTGCAAATGCTTACTTTAATCGTGGGTTGACAAGGGAAGATATTGGCCTTTATGATCAGGCAATTTCCGACTATAGTGAGGCAATTCGTATTAAACCAGATGCAGCCACCTATTATACTCGAGCTGGAGTAAAGTTAAATCTTGGTAAATATGAACCAGCTATTTCGGACTATGAGATGGCAATTCGGTTAGATCCAAATTATGCCATAGCGTATAACAATCGAGGTTATGCAAAGTTGTTTTTACGTTTGTATGAATCTGCTCTTAAAGACTTCAATAAAGCAATAGAGTTAAAACCTAATAGTGCCCTTATTTATTTTAATCGTGGGAAGGCGAATATGTATCTTCAGAAGGTTCAGCAGGCAAAAAAAGACTATGGAATGGCATTGAAACTGGCGGAAGATGCAGGCAATAAAGTCTTAAAAAGCCAAATTGAAACAAGAATGCTAATTGAAGGATTACATGAACAAGAGTTGATAGAGCATAAAACTATACAAGAGGGTAACAATTAATGTTAGTAGATTTATCAGTTTTTATCGTCAAATTACATTATTTTTAAAATCTAAGTAATTAGACTATGAATAATATCTCTCATAACGGTTTTGCAAAACATAAGACATAACCATCATGGTCTTTCAACTCAAAAGAGCGTAAGCAATCATCCGTATCCTGAAACGGTTCGTGAAATGCTAAATCCACGAGTCTGATATTCTACATAGAGACCGTCAGGGTTTGGCGTATAAAATAAATATGTCCCAACGTACCCACTCATGACGCGTGTGGTTTGGCATTGGATGTATATATTCCGTAATAAAATAGTATACACCATTTCATAAAAGTGCGTAAGTTCGGTTCATCGCTTCGCTTATGGTACGGGGGTGAGGTGTTTGGAAAAGGTCATATTTCACAAGTAAGTGTTCCATTATTGGATGATGAAAACGACCAGCGGCAAAATAACCGACACGGTTTTGAAAGCAAATCGGAAACGAACAGAAGTCTATAACTTGGAGCAGGAAGCGTTGAGAGTGCTTGATGAGAAGGTTATTTATGCATGTTGAAACGAGTAAAACGAAAGGAATCAAATAATGAAAATCAGAAGTATCAAACTTCAAAATTTCAAAAAGTTTTCAAATTTAACAATAGATAGTTTGCCGGACACAGTCAAGTTAGTTGTGTTGTTAGGACCAAATGGATGTGGTAAATCCTCTTTAATTGAATCTATGGAAGTAGCCAGAAAGATATATGGATTCCATAATATCCCTTGGGATGCCTCAAATTTCAATTCTTGGAAAGTCTTAGATTTCAATTACTATATCAAACAGGATAGAGAAATATGCAAAGAATATCATCTAGAAGAAGGAATTTTCTGTGCAAAAACACAGTTATCAAAGTTAAGTTTCAGTGGTGGATATGATATAACAACAATAAAAGATCCAAATAATTATGCTGACATAATTTTTCAACATTCACGTTGGGAGCGGCGAATGACATTAGATTTAGTCAAAGAAAATTTCATAGATATAGAATTTCATAATCAAACGGATTACAATGAATCTGGATGGATAAATTGTTTTAATGTAAGAACGCCATACCGTAATATTGGAACACAGAATAGTGGAGTTGACGATTCTACGGATCTAAAACAACGTACTTGGCAACGGTTAGTTGATGGTGATCCATTTTTTATTCATAATTGGCGCACCCTATGTTCTCAATGGATAAAAGATAGCTCTGATTCTATTGTCCGCGGAGATTATAGCAGATGGAAAGAAATTATCCGTGATACGTTTGTTCCCATTGAAGATTCTTTGAAAACTGTGTTAGGTGGGAATTGGAAAATAATTAATCTCGGTGACTTTAAAGAAAATCGTGGGTTTGTATTTGAAAAGGATTCCTGCACTTTAACTTTAGATCAATTATCTTCTGGGGAAAGTGCCGTTGTAGACCTTGTTTTAAATCATATTATGATAAAAAAAGAATTTGGTGATGAAGTCATATATGTTATAGACGAACCTGAATTGCATGTTGCTTCAGCAGTTCGGAGGAAACTTATTGAAGAATTATTTAGATTAACTCCGGATAAAGGACAATTGTGGATTTCTACGCATTCTATTGAGATATTGGAAAAATCGCTGGAACTTTATAATAAGGATCCATCATCGGTTGCTTTCCTTGATTTCACTGGGAAAAACTTTGATCAGGAAGAAACACTTAGACCCGTTGATCCAACTTATGAAATGCGATCAAGGGTATTAGAACACTCAATAGGAAATTTAAAAGATAGGTTATTGCCCGAGACAATTGTTTTTTGTGAGGGCGAGCAAGAAACTAAGCGCGGCGAATATTCAGATGAGGCTTATTATGGGAAGATTTTTGAGGGTCGATGGCCAATTGTTGATTTCAGATCTGTAGGCGGAAAAGACGACGTAACTAAGGCAATAGATTCCTCTATCTATATGACTAGATTCATCCAAAGCAAAAATGTGAAAATTCTTGGACTAAGAGATCGAGATGACCTAACAGATACTGAAATAATACGCACAGATTATTTAGAAAGGGGCATTAGGGTTTTGCCATTTCGGACTATTGAACACTGTTTTATTCAACCCGATGTGCTTCGTAAATTCTGCGAAAACCACCAATTAGATTCAAATGATCTGATTAATGAATGGAATAAAATAGTAAAAGAAAAAGTAAAATGGCAAGGAAAAGAAACAGATAAGATGAAGCGAGCAATACAAGAGTTGCATAAAAGAGTTCGCGAATTGGCACCTCATGTTCTAAGCGGTGAAACCACTGGACATTTCCAACGACAATTGGCTTCTTGTATCAAACCCGGTATCAGCACTTATACGAAATTGGAAGATGCTATTTTCGGGGACAACAGCAGAGCAATAGAAGTGATAACTGAGTGTATTGAATCTGATAATAATTGAAATACGATATATGGAACAAAAAGAGGTAACATGCTATGTTAACTGAAATACCAAATCCACAAAATATATCGGAAAACGGATAAGTTATGGAAACAGTGGAACGGTACAAATTTGCCTAAACCGTTCTCGGGTGTTACAATATCAGAAACATAGTTCAGTACTTAATACCTGATAATAGGAGGAAAAGATGATGGAAAGTATAACTTCTGATATTAAAAAAAGCACGGAAGGGATTACATATAAAAGAGCATTATCTGCATTACCCATCCTTGTGCGACAAGTATTGTTTACCAATGATAAAACTATAACCTATAAACAACTCGGAGAAGAAATTGACGCGCATCACAGAGGTGGAGTTGTGCCTGCACTCTTTTGTATAGAGAAGCTCCTTGTGAAACTTGGTGAACACTGGGAAGAAGAAATACCAGCCATACAAGGAATCGTGGTTAATCAGGATACTCGTTTACCTGGGAAAAGTGTCAAGTTTCTTAGAGATCAGAAACTTGATTTACAGCACAAGAAAGAAATTGTAAAGGATAACTTCACAGCAGTCATTGAGTATCAGAAGTGGGAGACTGTCCTTGAAGAACTAGGGTTACCGATGCCGAAAAAAATAAGTCCAAAACTCCTACAAGAAGCTGCAGCACAACGACAAAGCACTCACGAGAGTCCTGCACATAAGCAGTTAAAACAATATGTCGCACAGAACCCAAAATGCGTAGATGTGGGTAAGTCATTAGCACCTGGCAAAATTGAACATAGACTACTATCTGGAGATATACCTGATGTTCTATTCAAAAACAAACGACAGTGTATAGCCGTAGAAGTTAAATCTCGTGTTTCAAGCAAAAACGAAGGTGATCTCTTACGCGGGCTGTTGCAATGTGTAAAGTATCGTGCAATCCTTGAAACCTACCGATGTCTTGATTTTGAAAAATATGAAGTAATAGATGCGCGACTTGCTATTGAGGGAACCTTGCCTAAAAAACTTATCAAGGTAAAAAATATGCTCAATGTAAGAGTATTTGAAAACATTCAAGTTTCTAACGACTAAAAATAAACCTTATGTTAATGACACATTTATAAGATACACTGTACATATATTGTACGGTTATGAAAAGGAGAAAATATGAGTATAAAAGCGGACAGAGAAAGGTTATCGCATCGCGCAAATCTTGAAGATTTGCGACGACTTCCAGGACTAAATGAAATGATCCCAGTGTACCTCTCAGATAAAAAGGAAAATTTATATTCCCGCTATATTCGGTGTGCTTTAGTGCCATCTGATCAGATTGATAGAATACTCTCTTGTTCAGACCGGAATCGGGGGGATTGCAAAGGCATACCTGGAGGTGTAGTATACAACGATGATAATAAAGAACAGCGCAAATACCTTCGGTATGGAACTGATACAGGTATTGAACCTCTGATTATTGAACGTTATTTTGATCAAATATACCCAGAATATAGAGAAATATCTGAAGAGTTCCGACACTTCCATAACCTGTATCACAATACACAAGCACATCCTCCGGAGTATATTAAACTTGAGGACGATGTAAATGAACATACCGTAGCTATTGTTGACGCGAACTTGATTAGTATAAGGCTCAAGGACATCTTACAATTTGCAGCAATCAAAGAAATGTATCTAGCAATTTATTTTGACTATAGAGAATATTCAAGCTATTCAGAGGAAGAACTTCAACTCGATACTAACGACAGCTCAGGAAGGTTTGTGCAAGATGATCTTATGTGTTGGGAGCAATACTATACTGGTCCTATATCTAGTAGTCTATCCGCCTTGAGTTTGTGGGTATAGTCTTTTTAGTTTGATGCGTGCGTCTTGTGTTGTAAATCGCCAATCCACCGTGTTGGCAGTCTGATTGCGATGTGTCTGCCAAGCTTCTGCTTCTGACCGTAGCGTCTCTATATCTGGGATCCGTCGGTTCAGACATTGTCTTGAAAAGACACTCAACTCGATTTCAGCAATGTTCAACCAACTGCCATGTTTCGGGGTGTAGACGATCTCTAATCGTGAAGCCAACCGGTCTGCGAGCTCAGCAGGAAATGCTTTGGACAGAGACTTGAGACTATGGGTATTGAGATTATCACAGACCAACGTCACTCGCTCGGCATTGGGGTAAACTTCGTCTAAAAGATGCTTGACTTCTTCTGCCCAATCTACGGCGGTGCGGCGTTCACGGATGGAGACCCGCCGCCAGCCTTGAAACGGGGCGGTAAACAGGAAAGCAGGCACCGAACCCGGACGCCTATATTCATAATCTATCCGTGCAATGCGACCAGGTTTCATCGGGGTAGGAGGTCGGAGATGCTCAAGCAACTGCACGGGACGTTCGTCCATAGCGACAACAGGAAATCTCGCGTCTTTGGGACGCTGGTAAACGTCTAACACTGCTTCCATCGCCGTAACAAAGTCCGCATCTTCATCCGGGGGGATCACCCAATAGGACTTCCGATGCGGGCGTAAGGCGTTTTTTTTAATGTTTGCCGGACCGTCTCAGGGCAGATGCTCTCAACGATCTCGAGTTCAACGAGTTTATCAGCAAGGTGTTGTAACGTCCAGCGGACAAACCCCTCGGGTGGATCGCTACAAGCTAACGCAATCAAGCGTGCCTCACCGGCCCCATCAAGTTTCGGAGACCGAGACGGTTGACTTTGCGGTTGGCGTTTCACCGCAGACAGCCCCCGACACGCTGTCCAACGCTTCCGCACATTTGAGACCGTGTTCTTATGGCAGTCGAAAGCGGTGGCAATCTGAGCATCTGTCCAAGCGGGGCCTTTGACATCTGCCTTCAGCAAGATATGTGCCCGTCGGATTTCGAGGGCGTTATGTGTCCCGCAACGGACTAAGTTTTCAAACGTCTGACGCTCTTGAGCAGTCAGTTCAACTTCATGTTTCTTATTTTTTTTCATTCGCGGCCTCTCTGAAATGAGATATAGACAGGACTTAGAGTCTACCATAAAATCCTGGAAAAGTCAAAAAACTTTATCACAAACTCAAAGTGGATTGACTACTAGTTCATCTGGGAGCAGTCTGTCTGTTAGACGATTGATAGGAAAACACCTTTTTGAACCTCTACCGAAGTCCAAAAGTGGTTTCTGGCCTTTTGCTGAAGATCCTAAAGAGAAATACGCCGAATTCATCATTGATGTTGATAAATTCGGGGATGATGTTACTTACACATCTAATCCTAATGAATTGAAGACTCCAGCAGATCCTGAAAATGTTCGTGGTGTAAATTCGGATGCACCTTCTTATCTTACTCCAGTACATTTTAGTAAGCAGGTTCTGGACAAATATTACCAAGAACCAAGTAAATATGATGTAAGAGAATCGACACTTCACTGTGGTGGGCTGTGGTGCTTATTTATTGATGACAATCATGAGGACAGAGTCTGTGCATGGTTAGGTGATCTTGGTAGAGACTTGCCTTACAGCGAGCAGCAACACTGGTTAATACACAATATTCCACCTAAGGGTGGTGTTAGTCAAACCTATTTTAAACGTCAACTTATGGGACAGTTCACAAATTCAAACCAACCGGAGCACATGTTCAAACAACATTATCGTAATTTGCAGAAAGTATGTGAAGAACAACTTAGCTGGCAATTGTTATTGCCATTAGAAGAAGGAGATGAACATCACTTTAAACGCCTGCGGACTTCACCTACTAATGAGCAACATGTTTTTGATGAATCGGTTTTAAGTCTGACAAAAATATTAATTGATTCACTCAACGAAAAAGAACTAAACAAGTTAATTCCTGATACGGATCGGGAGGAAAGTACAAAAGGCATTACTCGTCTTGAACATGCTTTTAATACATGTGACGTTGTGGGGGCTGAGAATCATATTTCCTTTCTGCGCCATCTACAGGCTCTCCGATCCAGTGGGATTGCTCATCGAAAAGGTCGCAATTATAGAAAATCAGCTCAGTATTTTGGCATTGACAACCAGAGTTTGCGAATGGTTTTTCGCAAGATACTCTTACAGGCTGTAGATTTACTAGAATATTTCATTGGTGTTGTGAATAATGGAAAACTAAGGGTGGAATAGATTACCTCTTTTTATTATTTCGGTTTTCTACATTTATTACAGGAGTTTAGGTCGTTTAGATGCATCCATACCTTCGTGAATTATCCTGGTTTTAATTTAGCTTGCATGTAGTGAATATCATCGATTGATCCCAGGTGTTCATTGATTTGCTGAATAACAATAGGTTCAGGTTTGCATAAGTATTTTTAATGTTTCGTATAGATTCTTCATTCCTTGATAGTGTGCCTTGTGCGTTACCTGTACCTGGCATATAAGCGTTGTAGATAATTATGGAATAAGAACCTTAAACAGTGCTATAATTACTTACATGGGTGATTGTCCTTTCGAAGTTATTTGGCATTGTTTCTATAACTTTAGGACATTTGCCCAATTTATTCAATAAGTTTGGCGAAGGTATTGATAGGAGAGTACTCTATCATGAGGTATTCTGGAGTATGGTACTGGGTCTTAATAGCGATTGTTGTCGTACTCGCGGCAAGTCTAACGATTCTGTTTGGAGAAGCAAATGATGTTCCAGTGCTTGAGGAAACCAACTCGCCTGATACCCTTAAAGAGACGGATCCAGTGACCGAGGTTGAACTTCAACCGGAGGATTCTGCCCCGCATGGTACTACAGTAAATGTTGATCCTTCCAACAAGGTTGAACTTCAGCAATTCTTCAACGAGTTACGGAAGGAATATCTTGACACTCGAGCTAAATCTATTGATTGGTGGTTGGAGTTCATTGCCATAGTTCTGACTTTTTTTGCTGTTCTTATTGCTATTGCTGGTTACGTTAGTTTCAGGGAGTTTCGGAGACTTAGAAATGAGGCGAGCCAACAGGTCGCTGAGATACGAAAAGATAGAGCAGAGTCTAATGAACTCATGGAGAATATGAGGCAAAAAGGAAATGCTAAGGTTTTCGACATGCTCTCTAACAGTGAAGAATTTGTGCAAGGTCTACGTGATCTCCTACAAGATTCCGAACTATCTGTTATTGACAAGGCTATCGCGGACGCATCAGCGTTACAGCAGGATGGTGCAATTGAGGATGCTATTGAGAAATGGCGTTCTATTGCTAACATGGTGGAAGAGACAGATAATGACCTCACATACCGAGCATGGATGTCTGTCGGTTATCTTCACTCACAGGTAGGAAGACCAGAGGAGATAATTTCTGCTTGTAACAAAGCAATTCGTTTGAAACCAGATAGTGCTGAGGCATACAATAATCGTGGTGCTGCAAACGGTGAACTTGGTCAATACGAAGCTGCTATTACCGATTTTGATAAGGCGATTATATTAGATCCAAATGATACCGAAGCGTATTACAACCGAGGAACTGTGCAGTTTAAGCGTGACAACTATGATGATGCCCTAACCGATTTTGATGAGGCGATTCGCCTGGATCCGTCTAATGTGAAGGCCTTTATCAATCGTGGATGTTCGAGGGCAAGACTTGGTCAATACGATACTGCCATTACTGACCTTGATGAAGCGATTATATTGGATCCAGATGATGCCGTAGCATACTACTACCGAGGATGTATGAAAATCCTACTCGGTACAAATAGTGATGCTTCTGTCAATCTTGATGGGTCGATCCACCTTGAAAATGCAAAGTCAGATTTTCAAACTGCATTAGACTTAGCAATCCAACAAGAACTACCAGAACTCAAAACTGATATTGAGGAAATGCTTTATGAACTTAATAATGTGGAATAGAGGTTTTAAGTAATGTGTTTTATTACTTCACGAATTTAAACTGATTTTTCGTTGCAATCTTTCACAAATACGTGTATAATTGTTTTGTTATCTGCTTTAGAAAGGAGAATATATTGATGCCTCGTGTAAAAATAGATCATATTCCTTTTACTCCAAGATGGAGTGTTGGTAATAGTGAAAGGGCGCGCAAAGATGCTGAGGCGATTCTGAGAGTTGTCCGTGGTGCACGTTTGCCTGTCACAAATAACATTGAAAGATCCTATATATCAGAAGCTAGGATTGCTGAAACTGTTACTAAGTATTTCTCAGACCCCAAATTCGCAAAGTTTTATGTCGTCAGAGAGTGTGAAATTCAGATAGGATCAGTTAGTTCCAGAGCAGATATTGTGCTTCGTGATTCAGAAGGAAGTTTTCTTACTATTGTAGAGTGTAAGTCACTGAAAAATTCAAACCGTGGCTCCCAACAACTCAAAAGTTTTCTCTGTGCCACTGACACTCCCTATGGTATACTTGCTTCAAATACAAATAGAGACACATGGAATTTCTATGAGAATCTAAGACACAATAGGTTTCAAAAAATTGATCGTGCTTCCTTTGAAGAGAAAATCCTTGGATGGGCAAATACATAAATTGGGCATATACCTTTTTAAGGATTTTATGCCTGATTTTTGCCATTTTTAGGGATTTACCCCCTTTTATCCCCAAGTGAGGGGAATGCGTAAGTTCTGATAAATTGTCTTTACAATTAAGGAGGACAAACTGATGTCTCTTATCAAAACTGACTTTATATTATCTACTGTCAGAAATAGCGGAGCTGATAATGAAGCAGTTCGTAAGGCAATCAATGCGATGCAGGAAGCAGTTCGGGTTTCAGATAAGCAGAAGAAAAATACATCCAAAGTAAAGAAAGCACGGGCTGCTTACATCAAAGCACTTGATGATGCTGTGAAGCAGCTTAGTAATTCAAGATAACTTTAAAGCACGGGCAGGGGTAGTCCTGTCTTCCAGCTCAGAACGGTTTCCCGAAACATAACACATACCCATCATAATCCTTAAGTTCAAAACATAATTGCGACTTGTGCAAAAACTTTACACACTCTAAATTACAATATATCTTGCCTATTTAAGAGAAAATCAGGTATAATTGCTTATTAATGGACATGTATATTATCATTGAATGGTGGGTATAAAACGATCGGTAATGTCAACGGACACTCTATAGAAATACAATACTACCGTTCACAAAAAGGCAGACAACCTTTCATTGAATGGTTTAAATCCATTCGAGATAGAAACACGCGAAACAGAGTAGAAAGACGACTTAAACGGCTTGAAGATGGCAATTTTGGTGATTGCTAATCTGTGGGTGGAGGTGTCTTTGAATTGCGTCTCCATTTTGGACCAGGATATCGCATCTATTTTGGTCAAATCAGTAACAGACTAATTCTTTTACTTTGTGGTGGGGACAAGACCTCACAACAACGGGATATTGAATCTGCCAAATCATATTTGATAGAATATAAGGAGACACGGCAATGAGAGAGATGGGAAACTGGAATGAATACTTTATTGAATACCTTGCTACTGACCGCGAGGCAGCGATTGATTATCTTCAGTTGACATTGGAGGAATACCTTGCTGATGATGATATCCCCTTCTTTCTAAAATGCCTCAAGACTTTTATAGCATCCCAAGGGGGAGTTTCTGAACTGTCTAAAAAAACGGGTATTGATGCTGAAACCCTTTCAAATATGCTCTCTAATGAGGACGCTACACAATTATTAGATACGTTCAGATCTCTGTTGAACACGCATAAGAATCGTCTAGTAATTAAAGATACACAAGCAAAGCATCTGCCCCTGTGAATCAGGTTCCAACCAATCAATAGCTCATACGTCTAAGTCAACTGATACGTTTTTTTTCCAGATTTAACCATTCACCATAGCCGCGTGGCATATCTGCAGGTGGACTTAATCCTGACTCCTCACGCCAACGTAATAGGGGATGTGTACGATCGGTTTGGGGTAAATCCACACGTTTACCATAGGCAGCAGATTCAAAAATACCCATCATCATCTCAATGACGTGCCTTCCTTCATGCCCACTACACACATGGGGTCTACCTTCATCTAAAGCATTGACATAATCCTCAACAAACCAATAATCCATTTCGGATGCACTGCTTTTCGGGTTGTAATGATCAGGATATATTAACGCTAACGATTCCCATTTGTCATTGTTGCCATCTGGTAGATAGTGTGGCGTTGGTAAATAATATGCACCACCCAGTTTCCAGAAGAGTCTTCCTTCTGTACCAAAGAGTTCCATTGTGTAGGCGTTTGTATCCATTTTATCAAAACGGTGTTGTAATAATGTACCCGTAACACCCCTAACATTTCATTGACTCCACATTCCAGATATGTTAATCTATATATGGAGCAAAATACAGAGGAAGAATTTACACCATCGGAGAAATATGCCATATCAAGAAAGCAGTTATTTTAAAACACCTGGCAAGTCAGAACCCTTTCTAAATTACTTGATAGATGATTTAAATCAATAATCGTAAGGTTTATGTTCTCAGTTAACATACAGAGAATAACCCAACATGGAAGGAAAATAAAATGTCAGAAATTGAAAAGGTGGAATTCCAAGGTGCTTCTGGTCTTCAGCATAGTTTTCAGGTATACACAATCGGAAATTTTGACACACACACACTCGGAGCAGATGCGTTAGAGGATGTTGGCGGTGTATACATTTTTACAAAAATGGAAGCAAACCCAAATGGCGTGAAAACATACTCTCCATTATACATAGGTCAAACACAATCGTTTAAGCAAAGAATCACTGGACAACATGAAACTTTACCTTGTATTGCTCAAAATGGAGCAAATCGTTTATGTGTTTTGGAAGTCGAAAATCTGTTTTCTCGCCAAGCAATTGAAGCTGATCTTCTCTGTAGAATTAACACACCTTGCAATAGGATGCAATAGGAGCAATAGGAGCAATAGGATGCAATAGGAACATCCTAAGCGTCAGGGTTATTTAGTTTCGCAAAAAAGATATTCAAAGTCTTCACTCAAATCGGATTCGCAAAACACAAGACATAACCATCATGATCCTTCAACTCAAAAGAACGTAAGCCATCATCAGTATCCTCAAGCGGTTCATGAAATTCTAATCCTCGCGACTGAAACTCTTCATAGAGACCTTCAGGGTTTGGCGTATAAATAAATGCATCCCATCGTGCCCACTCATGTCGCGTGTGGTTTGGCATTGGATGGATATATTCCGTTATCTCTTTTAACAGAATCTTGATGTTATCGCGAGACACAATGCCAAAATATGGATTGTACTCTGGTACCAGTAAATCTATCTGAAAACCGAGTCTGCATTCATAGAAGTCAATAGAATCGATAAGGTTGTCAACTATAAAAAATGGATAGATATTCTCAAGTGTTATATCGTTATTCATGAAATACCTCCTTATTCAATAAAACGATGTAAATCAGAAAGGATTACAAGTATTGGCAGTTCTTAGATGGGGTATGCTCGGATGTGGCAATGTCGCTGAACATAAAGGCGGTCCACCACTCTATTCAGTTAAGGATGTGGAGGAATACCTTGCTGATGATGTTCTACCCTTCTTTCTAAAATGCCTCCAGACTTTTATAGCATCACAAGGGGGAGTTTCTGAACTGTCAAAGAATACGGGTATTGATGCTGAAACGCTTTCAAATATGCTCTCTAATGACAAGTCCACCAATTAGTCTGGGTTTAATTCAGATGGAATAAGAACCTTAAACAGTGCTATAATTACTTACATGGGTGATTGTCCTTTCAAAGTAATTTGGCATTGTTTCTATAACTTTAGGACATTTGCCCAATTTATTCAGCTATTTTTGGCGAAGGTATTGTTATTACTTCACGAATTTAAACTGAATTTTAGTGGCAATCTTTTATAAATACGTATATAATCATTCTTTTATCTGCTTTTGAAAGGAGCATATATTAATGCCTCGTGTAAAAACAGATCATATTCCTTTTACTCCAAGATGGAGTGTTGGTAATAGTGAAAAGGCGCGCCAGAACGCTGAAGTGATTCAGAAAGTCGTTCGCAATGCGCGTTCATCTGTGTCTTCCAACCTTGAAAACTCAATAATATCGGAGGTCAAAGTAGCAAATGCAGTTGCTACATATTTTTCTGAACCTAAATTCGCAAAATTTTCTGTCGTCAGAGAATGTGAAATTCAGATAGGATCAGTCAGTTCCAAAGCAGATATTGTGCTTCGTGACGGGGTAGGTAATTTTGTAACTATTGCAGAATGTAAATTACAAAACAGGACAAATTACGGACCCAAACAATTGAAGAGTTTCCTCTCTGCAACCGATACTACGTTTGGAATCTTTGCCTCTGGTACAAGTGTAGATTCATGGATCTTCTATGAGAATTTGCGACACAATCGGTTTAGACAAATTAAGCGTACTGATTTTGAAAAGCAAGTCCTTGTGTAGAATAGAGAATCAACAAGTGAGCCTGAATAGAATCTAAGTTGTAATTTTTTGCAAACAGATGTATAATTTAAATAGTCTTTACAAATTGAGGAGGGCAAACTAATGTCTCGTATGAAAACTGACTTTATACTCTCTACTGTCAGAAATAGCGGAGCTGATAATGAAGCAGTTCGTAAGGCAATCAATGCGATGCAGGAAGCAGTTCGGGTTTCAGATAAGCAGAAGAAAAATACATCCAAAGTAAAGAAAGCACGGGCAGCATACATCAAAGCACTTGATGATGCAGTGAAGCAGTTTAGTAATTCAAAATAACTTTAAAGCATTGGTCAGGGCAAGTAGTCCTGTCTTCCCGCTCAAAACGGTTTCCCGAAACATAACACATACCCATCGTAATCCTTAAGTTCAAAACATAATTGAGACTTGTGCAAAAACTTTACACACTCTAAATTACAATATATCTTGCCTATTTAAGAGAAAATCAGGTATAATTGCTTATTAATGGACATGTATACTATCATTGCATGGCGGGTATAAAACGATCGGTAATGCCAACGGACACTCTATAGAAATACAATACTACCGTTCACAAAAAGGCAGGCAACCTTTCATTGATTGGTTTAAATCTATTCGAAATAGAAACACGCGAAACAGAGTAGAAAGACGACTTAAACGGCTTGAAGATGGCAATTTTGGTGATTGCCAATCTGTGGGTGGAGGTGTCTTTGAATTGCGTCTCCACTTTGGACCAGGATATCGCATCTATTTTGGTCAAATCAATAACAGACTAATTCTCTTACTTTGTGGCGGGGACAAAACCTCTCAACAACGGGATATTGAATCTGCTAAATCATATTTGATAGAATATAAGGAGACGCGTCAATGAGAGAGATGGGAAACTGGAATGAGTACTTTATTGAATACCTTACCACTGACCGAGAGGCAGCGATCGATTATCTTCAGTTGACATTGGAGGAATACCTTGCTGATGATGATCTCCCGTTCTTTCTAAAATGCCTCCAGACATTTATAGCATCACAAGGGGGAGTTTCTGAACTGTCAAAAAAAACGGGTATTGATGCTGAAACCCTTTCAAATATGCTCTCTAATGAGGATGCTACACAATTATTAGATACGTTCAGATCTCTGTTGAACATGCATAAGAATCGTCTGATAATTGAAGATACACAAGCGAAGCATCTGCCCCTGTGAATCAGGTTCCAACCAATCAATAGCTCATCAAAAATACCCATCATCATCTCAATGACGTGTCTTCCCTCATGCCCACTACACACATGCGGTCTACCTTCATCTAAAGCATTGACATAATCCTCAACAAACCAATAATCCATTTCGGAAGCACTGCTTTTCGGGTTATAATGTTCATGAATTAGGTCGCAGAGTCCTACGATTTCTGTTTTGGGATGTGCGTGATATGCCCGTGCAGCCGCTGTACCACGTCCTCTACATCCCAAAATAGCAATTCGGTATGTTTTCATAAGTTCTCTCCATTTTAGGATCAGTATTCAATTTTACTTTCACAAGTTGGCTTTGATTTTAGCAAAACCCCTTATGCGTCAATTTAGTACAGAGAAGGGTAATGAAAAATGAATGTATCTGGAGAAAGAAGCACAATCAAGGATGAATGTGCTACAAGCATGGTCTTGGGAATCGCTAAATTGACGATTATAGTGACAAAAACTTTACACACCCAAGCTGAGAGTTTCCCAAAAAATGCTTGATTATATCTGAAATTACATATAGAATGATATGGAGAACAAGTTGTTACTTCAACGTTCCTCGCTACGCAATTTCACTAAAGTAATCGATACGAATACATCCTACATTGAATCCTAATCAGAATAAAGGAGTTTTTGCAGCATGTCTAAAAAACCGAATATCCTATTTCTTCAAAGTGATGAACACAGTCCGCACGCTATCGGGTGTGAAGGAAACGAGATTGTGCAAACGCCACACCTTGATCAACTTGCCGAATCAGGTAACTACTTTAATGCCGCTTACTGTCAATTTCCACTTTGTACACCCTCAAGGATGTGTATGCTGACAGGTAAATACGCACATCGCTGTTCTGCATGGACGAACGGCTCAATCCTATACCCAGAACATACGACGATGCCTGGACATTTTGCTGAACACGGGTATTCCACTGCTCTTGTTGGAAAAATGCACTTTGGTGGGAAAGAACAACACAACGGTTTCCAATCGCGTCCTTACGGTGACTTGCGCGGACGAGCAGGACACCAGCGAGACCCTCTCAGGGGTAACCGCAACCGCACAAAAGATGCTGGTGTGACTGAAATCCCAACGAGCCTACTACAAGAACGGGTTGTAAATGAGGAAACAATTGAATACATCAGGTCGCAACCCGATGACAAACCGTGGTTCCTCCTGGCAAGCTATAGTCGTCCTCACTTTCCACTCACAGCACCAAAAAGACTTTTAGATAAATACTATCCTGACAATGTAGACATGCCAAATATCCCGCCTGGACATTTAGAACAGACGCATCGCTTTGCCAAAGGACTACGAAAGACTTTCAATACTGCAGCCATTGATGAAGAGGAAACAAGGAAAGCACGTGCTGCATATTACGCCTGCTGTGAATTCCTGGATGAATGCCTCGGTGACTTATTTACTATTCTAAACCGTGATGGTCTGTTAGAGAATACCATTATTGTCTATACCACTGACCACGGTGAGATGGCGGGTGAGCACGGACAGTGGTGGAAATCCAGTTATTATGAAGCTGCTGCACGCGTTCCACTGATCATATATGATACAAGAGCGGATGACACACACGGGATAGGTGTAAATGCCCCCGTCGAATTGAACGATCTATTCCCGACACTCTGTGCAAGAGCTGGTATTCCAATTCCGGATGGGTTGGACGGTTCAGACTTATCCAATCTTATGACTGGAAATACAGATGGATGGAGAAATACAGCAATCAGCGAATACTGGGCAAATCAAACAACCGGTCCGATGCGTATGTTGAGAACGTCTCGCTATAAATATGTCGCCTTCCCTGAAGATGAATCTATCCTGTTTGATTTAGAAAGGGATCCTGAAGAATTTGAGAATCTTGCTGGAAAACCTGAACACCGTGAAGTAGAATCAGTCTTACACAAACAGCTCATGGATGGCTTCTCTTGGGAAGCTGTTCAACAAAAGAAGGAAGATGAAAAGGAACGCAGCAAGACCTGGGATGCACCTTGGGGCGGTGGTACCCCGAACCAATATACATTACCTGATGGCAGAATTGTAGACGCAGAACTCTGTCTCTATAATCCTGTGTTACGTGATGGAAGTGAGTAGTTTTACCAAAAGGAATTGTAGGGTGGCGAATCGGATAGCAATAAGATGTCGTATAGACGAACATTCTGCCGAATATTCTGTTAAAGGCAATCTATGAGATAGGTTTTGAACAAATGTTTATGACATGAAAACTACATCATTACAAAGTCACCCTAAAATCCGATTCACTGCGATCTTTGTAGGACTGTTATTAGTAGGGGTTTTATGTGCTATAACCCCTTACAACAACTATTTCATAGAGAATTCAAGGATCGCGGGTAATCATCTTCCTGTCGGTTCAATCTTCAGTCTCCTTTTACTGGTATTTTTTGTTAATGTTCCATTACGATTATTGACGCGGAAGAGTAGATACGCATTATCCGCTCCCGAATTAACAGTCATCTGGATGATGTTGATTGTTGCTGTCGGTATCCCCTCTATGGGTTTACTACAGTTCCTTATTCCCTGTCTTGTAGCACTCCGATATTTTACCACTACAGAAAACGATTGGGCAGAAACGCTTCAACCGCACATTCCAGATTGGATGGTGGTCACAGATTCACACGCTGTGACCGATTTCTATGAAGGACTGTCTTCGGGAGGCGGTGTCCCTTGGCAACCGTGGATCAAACCACTACTCATCTGGACACTCTTTGTCATCGTTTTCTACTTCACTATTCTCTGTCTGTCTATAATCCTTCGCAAACAGTGGGTTGAACGCGAACGATTTTCATTCCCGCTGATCCAAATTCCAGTTCAACTTGCTGCAGAACCCGAACGCAATTCTCTTCTCAATGCCTTTTTCAAGAATAAGTTGTTGTGGGTAGGGATGGCATTACCCGTGCTGATACATTTTATCAACGGATTAAATGCACATTTTCCATATATCCCAGAAATCCCTCTGTTCTATAATATTAGTCGTGCTTTTACCGAGAAACCGTGGCACGCGCTCAGGATGTGGCCAGGGATGAACATCGCCATCTATTTTTCGGTTATAGGTGTTGCTGTGTTGTTAACACTTGAGGTATCCTTTAGTCTGTGGTTCTTTTTTCTCTTTTTCAAACTCCAATATATCATCATGAATGTAACCGGTGTTGGTATCGGACCGTGGTTGAGCTGCAGTCGTCAGGTTATGGGGGGTTATCTCGTGTTTGTTCCTGCTGTGTTCTGGGGAGGACGTGAACATATCAAGAGTATCATTAGGAAAACAATCGGTTTCAAACAAAGTCATACGAACACATTAACGGCTCAGGCTCATATAGACGATTCTGATGAACCTTTATCTTACCGTTCAGCATTACTCGGTTTTATATTGGGATTTGTAACCCTGATTGCTTTTCTAATGCTTGCTGGTATTACAGGTTGGGTGGCAGTTGTCACTCTGCTCTCCATCTTTATCACCTCTGTTGTTCTTTCTTGGATGGTCGTTAACGGAGGACTGCTGCTTGTGCAGGCACCTTTCTTCCCATCAGATTATATGAACTTTACAGTTGGGTCAGCTGCTATTGGTCAGAAGAGTCTTGCTGTTCTGAGTTTTCAACGGACTTTTCTGCGAGATTGGGGAGAATTCATGATGCCTAATTTTCTGCACAGTTTTAAAGCATCGGATGAAGTTAACCTTACTCGCCGCAAAATCGTACCGTTACTCGCCATCTCTATAGTCGTTGCGCTTGTCATTTCAGTCTATGCCACCTTGACTCTTGTCTACGATAAAGGGGCACTTTTTCTACAGAATTGGCCCTTTATCAATGCACCGCGTGGCTATTTCAACAGGATGAATAAATTGATTCAATTTCCTGATGAAACAAAATGGGATGAAGTTTACAGTATGATAGCTGGAGCAGGATTCACAGGTTTTATACTGTGGATGCGTCAGAGCTTCGTCTGGTGGTCACTGCATCCAATTGGATATCTGTTAGGTGCAACCTATCCTTCGTTTCACTTGTGGTCATCTATCTTTTTTGGTTGGTTAATTAAATATATCACGTTGAAGTTTGGGGGACCTCTGATGTATAGACGGATACGTCCTGTGGCTTTTGGTCTAATATTTGGAGAGTATATTATGGTGGGTATATGGATGGTAGTTGGATTCTTCAGCGGTATCGGTTACCATGCTTTACCGCGGTAAGACAGAGTAGGTTTATAGGTTCAGCACTCTCTAAAGATCAATGACCTACTCCACCAAGGCGAAATATGCAGTATAAGAGAGGAACAATTGTTCCCCTCTTAATTAATTTAATCTCTCTGGAGGTAGAGTCGGCACTCTCAAAGCGTTATCAACGCATCCCTCATTTTTTGAGGACTCAGTGATCCTCTGGTGAATAGAGTCGGCACTCTCTAAAGATCAATGACCTACTCCACCAAAATGTAAATCAGATGATCACTTAGATCATGATTCATTCAGACGTTACGCAATGCACAATGAATCATTAGACTCAAAACGCTATGCTTTAGAGACATACTCGTATGAACAAGAGTCTGTGTTCATAGTGAAATAATTCATCATTAGTTTACGTAAATTCAAGTAATTATATCATATTTCTGGAAAAAGAGTCAAACCTTTTTTCTATTCAGGGTGTGTCAAGTTATTGTCACTATACGTGTCAATTTGTGGATTTCATAAGCTCTTAATAGTAGTAGGCACTCTCCGAGTGCCGTCTCATCTGAAAAAGGTGACAAAATACTTACACACCCGTGAATATTTTTATTCTTGAAAACAAGTTGACATAGTGATAAGATTGTATCTAAGTATGAATTTTATAAATGCAAGTATGCTTGGATTTGGAGCCGCAGTAGATGCAGAAGATAAACTTGCGGTCACATGGGCACATATTAAGAAATCTGAATAGATGACAGTACCTTCGCAAATTATCCTGAACATAGTTCGGGTTGTGTATAATGAATAGCACCAATTGAACTTAGGCGTTCAGTGACCTGCTATTAATTTGGTATAAAACGGTAAAAATACCGAACTATGAATACAAATCAGACGAAACTGTCTACAGAATGGAAAACAAAAGCTAAAACCCGATATGCTATAACAGGTATACAAACATGGCATGTCAATTTGAACCCTCGCGCAATGCCAACCCTCGGTTTTGCAAAAGGAGAGATACCCAAACAAGCTCATCCAAAAAATGTACATGTCGATTGGCGTGGTCCTTTTGCCGCACAGGCAGGGGCACTCATCGTAGTGGTTACGACTGATAAAGGACTAAAGGGATATGGACTTGGCGGTGGTGGACTTGCCGGGGCAATGATTATTGAACACCATCTTCAGCACTTCGTTCTCAACAAAGACCCGCTTGATGTTGAAGACATTTGGGAACATCTGTACCATATTACCTCAATATATGGACGACGCGGTCTGGTAATCTACGCATTGAGTGGAATAGAGCTTGCGCTTGTTGATCTCTGTGGGAAGATATTGGACACGGCAGTCTATAATCTATTCACCGATACACCACGTTTGCAGATTCCAGCTTACGCAACAGGTACAGATGTCGGTTTTTATGCTGATATGGGGTTTACCGCCTGCAAAGTTCCTCTAAGAAATGGAATTGCTGAAGGGGATGAAGGATTCACAGAAAACGTTGAAATGACACGAGCTGCACGCAATGCTATCGGTTCAGATGTTGACCTGATGACAGATATCTATCTCCGTTGGGATGTGGACTATACACTCCGATTTGCAGATGCAGTTAATGATCTTAACATAAAATGGATTGAGGAACCAATTCCGCTTGATGATTATGCGGGAATGGCACACTTGGTGAGAGAAATTGATCCGATTTGGATTGTATCAGGTGAGCACGAATTCACACGTTACGGTTTTCGAGAACTCTTACGTTGGAAAGCTGCAGATATGATTCAACCAGACGTTAGTTGGGCGGGTGGTTTTACTGAATGTCTCCGTATAGCGAGGGAAGCTGCAGAAATGAATATCCCAACATGGTTGCACCAAGCGGGAACACCGTGGGGGTTACATCTCACTGCCTGTCTACCGATGCAATGTATGGCGGAAACTTTTGGACCCACACGGACAGGTGTAGAGAATGAACTATACCAAAAGTTACGTCCTACGCCACAAGATGGTGAATTCGAGCTTAACGATGCGCCAGGATTTGGGGTAGAACTTAATGAGTCGTTGCTTGAAGCGTATACTGTTGATCGCTTGTAGCCTTAGATGAATACATTTTGCATCGGCATATCCTCATAAGATTGGTTTTAGCGTTTAGAAGAACGTCAGATACGGTTTCCCATTCATCTCCCGCCAGAGTAAGACTGCCAGTTCTCGTGTGTGATAGTCTCCCCACATAGATGCTTCTCCGCACGGAATACTCTGACCCTCTGGCATATAATCCCATCCATTCGGACGGTGATATACTGAATGCAATAACAAGCCTTGATGGTTCTCTGATGTAGAGAGATAGGGTTCACTAAATAGTGTTCTGGCTACTGTAAGTCCGGCTTGGTAATAACGACATCCTGTTTCATCCTCTCCATGTTTTCTGAACCAATTCCCGAGTCTAATGAGACCTTGTGCTGCGATTGCGGCTGCGGAACTATCAACAGGTTCATAATCATTATATGGATTTGACGGTGTATTGAGATAATCACCAAGTTCTGATAGACCGGGAGCACCTGTATCCCAATACGGTATTCCGTCTTGCGCTGTATTATCAATGTAGAAATCCGCGGTTGCTACGGCAGCCTCCTGCATGTGTTCAATGACTTCAGAATGTCCACCGTACGCTTCAAGTTCATCGTCCGAGATTGTATCAAAAAACTCAAGCTGTTCCGCATATCCTGTCAGAATCCATGCTAATCCGCGCGTCCATGTTGAGAATGGTGAATACCCTTGTTGTGTACTCGGACAACGGTAATTGCCATCGTTTGTGTTGAATATAGATTCATGAACAACTCGTCCTCTGACATCATAAGCATCACGACCTTGACCGTAATACACATTATACTTTGCTGTCGTCTGTGAATGTTGTATCAATCTTTCCAATAGGTCAACTGCCACATCACCTTCACGCATCAACACTGCGCCGAGTGTATGTCCGACTGCCAAAACCCTGAGTGAACGTATTGTATCGGAGAAGAGTGAATGGGGACCGTTGAAAGATGCGATGTATCCCCCTCCATCTTTTATCGTTGTCCATCTACTTGCCTGAACCGCTGCTGATGCTTTTAGTGCAAGTTCGTAGAAGTGCATCTCGTTGTCATTCCAAGGAATTACACCTTCGCGCATCAACCGTCGTAAATTTCCGTAGGTAGAAACGTTATTAAATCCGTGGTCATGCACACCGATATGTGTAACATGTGGTGCCATCTTCTCAATTGTATTTTTCCTACCGATTTCCAGAAACCTTTCATCACCTGTTGCATCGAATTGTAGAATAGCGGAACCGAATTGGAATCCTTGTGTCCATTCTGTCCACCCCCGTGTTGTATAAGTTCCAGCAACCGTGAAGACAGGTGTTCCATTCTCAGGTTTCCAAGTGTCTTCAATGGTTAATATCTTCTGTCCGGAACACTCAAAAAGTCTTTCAATCTGTGGTTTGAGTTCATTTATTTGTAAAGTAGTGTTTATAATCATTGTTTCCTCTATCTCACTGTGTTAAAATTCTATATATAGTTGCTAAAGAAGCCTTCCACTCTTCCACTCTTCCACTCTTCCACTCTTCCACCCTTCCATTCTTCCACTCTTCCACTCTTCCACCCTTCCACTCTTCCACCCTTCCATTCTTCCATTCTTCCATTCTTCCATTCTTCCATTCTTCCACCCTTCCACTCTTCCACCCTTCCACTCTTCCACTCTTCCACCCTTCCATTCTTCCACTCTTCCACCCTTCCACTCTTCCACCCTTCCATTCTTCCACTCTTCCACTCTTCCACCCTTCCATTCTTCCACCCTTCCACCCTTCCACCCTTCCATTCTTCCACTCTTCCACCCTTCCATCCTTCCATTCTTCCACTCTTCCACCCTTCCATCCATCCTTATCTAAATACTATATGTAGTCGCTCACGAGTTCATATATCTCTCACAAATTACTTCAATAAGGTCTGTAGTGGATTTCCCAGGGACATTTAGTCCAACTATTACCTTTCCGCCATTTGCTTCAACGGTATCTCTTTCAATTAGTTGTTCTAACGTATAATCACCGCCTTTGACATGAATATTCGGTTTGAGTTCAGAAAGCAATTCAACAGGTGTCAATTCAGGGAAGATAACGACATAGTCAACACATGCCAATCCTGCCAACATTTCAGCGCGTTCATCCTCAGGAACGAGTGGACGGTTTTGACCTTTCAGTTGTCTTACAGAAGTGTCGCTATTTATCGCGACAACAAGGCAATCGCCGAGTTTGCGTGCTGCTTGGAGGTAGCGGAGATGTCCTAAATGTAGAACATCAAAGCATCCGTTGGTTGAGACAACAACCTTGTTATTGCTTTTCAGGTGTTGAAGTATTGTAGCAAGTTCTTTGCGGGTGTAGATTTTCTCCTGTGACATCATGGTTTAAGTTTATCACATATTGATTGTTTTGACAAGAGGTGTGTAAAGGTGATGTGTTTGTCTTGCCATCCACAGGTTTTCTGTGGTATACTTTTTATCAAATTAATTATTTGATAACATAATCAAATCTCTATTCACCTCAATCCCAATGGAACCTAAAAATTATGGAAATCACACGTCCGTTTTTACTCTTGTTGCTGCTGTTATTACCTGTCCTCTATTATGGTTATAGGCGGAGTCTCGTAGATTTATCTCGGACTCAGAGAATAATTAGTCTGTGTATAAGGACAATCATTATCCTTCTGTTAATTCTTGGTGTTTCGGATTTACAATACTTAAAAACAGATGAAAAGTTAACTGTCATGTTCCTAACTGACATTTCAGATAGTATTTCAGAAGAAGGTTTGACTAAGTCAACAGAATTTCTCAATGAAGCACTATCGTCTCAGGACGGGAATCAGGAGGTCGGTATTATTGCGTTTACAGATAGAGCAGAAATCCTCAAAAGTCCTGAGAACGATCAGGACACTACTGTTTCGGGTGAATTAAAACTTGTAGACACAAAACAGAAATGGTTAGATGCGGATGAAGAAGCTGGCGACACGACAAATATTGCACAAGCCATTGAGACTGCATGGAGTGTGTTTCCTTCTAATGCAAATAAACGGATTGTCCTGATTTCTGATGGTATTGAAACAAAAGGTGATGCTGTCCACACGGGATTACGAGGGAAGGATTTCGGGATTCAGATTGACACGGTTCCGATATATCCCAGTGATGAGCCAGAAGTGATGGTTCAACGTATAGATGCTCCCGCACAAGTAAAACAGGGAGCCCCCTTTAATCTTGAAGTCATTATCCATAGCAACCATGAAGACTTGGCAGAAGTTCGTCTATCCAAGAACAAATTTGAAGCAGCAAAGAAGGAGGTTAGACTCGTTGAAGGCGAAAATCGCGTCGTCTTTACTGAAACTTCTGAAGAGAGTGGCACATTAACTTACGATGTTATCTGTAGGTCAACGCAGGATACGCGCTACGATAATAATAGAGCGTTCGGCATCGTCTCTGTTTCAGGAAAGCCAAAAATCCTTCTCATAGATGAAAACGAATCACAAACCAGATACTTATCTCGTGTATTGGAAGATGCAAAAATCCGGGTAGACGTCCGTAACGGTTTGGGTGTCCCAAATGAACTTGCGGATTTACAGAACTATGAACTCGTCATGTTTAGTGATGTTCCCGCAAACCGACTGAACGATAAACAGATGGAACTCATCCGTACGTATGTGCAGGACCTGGGTGGTGGGTTTATGATGCTTGGAAGTGAAAACAGTTTTGGTCTTGGGGGTTACTATAAAACACCGATTGAAGAGGTCTTACCTGTACGAACTGATACAGAAAAGAAGAAAGAGAATCCTTCTTTAGCAATGGTGCTGGTGATAGACAAATCCGGTAGTATGGGTGGCATCAAGATAGAATTAGCAAAGGAAGCCGCTCGCTCAACTGTGGAACTTCTTGGACCGCGTGATAAGATAGGTGTAATTGCGTTTGATGGTTCACCGTTCTGGATTACCGAAATGCATGACGCATCGGATAAAGCATTTATCTCAAATCAAGTTGGAACAATCACTGCAAGTGGTGGAACAAATCTTTATCCTGCATTGCAGCAAGCGTATTTCGCATTAACTGAAACTACTGCCAAACTCAAGCACGTCATTGTGCTGAGTGATGGACATTCAACCCCCGGTGACTGGTATGGCATAGCGAACTCTATGCATTCAGAACGGATAACGATTTCTACGGTGGGAATAGGGAGTGGTGCGGATATGAACATGCTTGGTGACCTTGCAAAATGGGGCGGTGGACGTGAGTATTTCACACAAGACCCGTATAATGTCCCACAGATATTTGCTAAAGAGACCGTCACCGCATCAAAATCAGCGATCATAGACCAGCCGTTTATTCCACAACGTATAAAACCGACACAGGTCTTGAGCGGCATTGATCTTGATCTTGCTCCGTTCCTACTCGGATATGTAGCAACACAACCCCGTCCTACAGCTGAGATATTCCTTGTATCTGACAGAGGGGATCCTGTTATGGCAAGTTGGCAATACGGGTTAGGTAAAGTTGTTGCCTTCACGTCTGATGCCAAAGCGCGTTGGGCATCAGATTGGTTAGAGTGGCCTGGTTATGGAAAGTTCTGGACACAGCTTGTTCGTGATACGATGCGAAAAACCACACTCAGCAATTTCCAAGCAGAAATCACTAAGGATAAAGGTATAGCACATCTTGCTATTGATGCACTTAGTGAAAACGGCGAATTTCTAAACGAACTGGATAGCGATATATCTTTAATAGGTCCTGATTTAAAAAAGAAGAATCTCGCTATATCACAGACAGCACCCGGTAAATATGAGCTTGAATTTCCCACCAAGGAGATAGGTCCCTATTTCTTGAATATCATGCAGAAACAGTCAGGTGATATAGTTAATACGCAAGTGACAGGTACTGTTGTTTCCTATCCAGAGGAATATCTTGTGAGTAATGCAAACGAGCCCTTATTGACTCAGCTTTCATCAGTTTCTGGTGGAAAGTACAGTATTACTGCTGAAGATGCGTTTCGTCCGCCAGAGAATCCTGTCGTGCTTCGTATTCATCTATGGCGACCATTCCTCATCGCTGCTCTGCTCCTGTTGCTCATTGATATTGCGTTGAGACGAATTGATATGAGGCGTTCCTAATACTCTAATATTGGAGGATCTACAATGACTATGTTTCCATGGTATTATATCATAACTATTATATTGACTTTGGTGTTTTTAACTGGCCTTCTGATATTAGCAATCCGAACGAAGTCAATAGGTATAGGCTTAATTTTTTTCTCGCTTCTATTTGTAAATGTCTCAAATTGGGTGATTATACTATTCTTCAGGTTTTTCATTGACAACATTAAAATAGGTGATATTGGTTCTGGTGTAATAATCGGTTTTTTACAATCATCTGTTGCTTGGTTTGCTTTAATAGTCTCTATAATTGGAGTCTTCCTGATCTCTAATGAATGGAAGCGTGGTAAATTCCAACCTCCTCAGTCAGAAAACCGTTATCAACTCCACAATTAGAAATCTGATAAGACATAAGTTTTACATGCATAGTATTTATTTCGTAACATTAAGCGCGATAGAGGTGAAGCCATGAGTATTACACAATTCACAATTGAAGAGGTCCGTTGTTTCGGTGGACGTCAGACGCTTGAAATTCGTCCCTTGACGTTTTTGGTTGGTGAGAATAGTACTGGTAAGACGACTGCTCTTGCTTGCTTCCATATATTCGCTAATTTCTTGCGTGGTAGAGGTCTGGATTTCAATGAAAAACCTTCAAACGCGCATCCTTATTCTATGGGAACATTCAGAGACATTGTGCGAAACAGTAAGAATAAAGAGAAAGTCTATAAACTTGGGTTCTCTTCAGAATACGCAAAAGACAGAATTGAATGGATAGGTGAATTCACTGAAAGAAAAGGAAGAACGGAACCTATTGTCAGTTCAACGTCTGTTAAATTTCATGATGGTGAAATCGTTTTTCAGATCGGTGATGAACAGCATAGAGGTATGCAGCTTGTTACGTTTAATCAAGAAGAAAATACCTACAAATTAATATGTGAAGCTGACATTTTTGACAGATATCCTGTGGGTAGACACTTAGAAGTATTAGATGATTTCTCTATTAAATCTACAAGTTTGTTAGACGGTAGTTCTGAAGGGAAAATGGCATTAGGGACATACTTAGCGGAACGTTCGAATAATAGGAGTAACAAACACGATCCATGGGATATGTGGAATTCTCTACATGTGTTTAGTTCATCACCGATACGTTCAAAACCTGAACGCACATACAACCCGATGAAAGAAATATCTGATCCAGAGGGAAGCAGTATTCCTATGTTGTTGAAACGATTGGAAACTTCCCACAAAAAGGAATGGGAAGTACTAAAAGAACAGTTAGTTGAATTTGGAAGTAGGTCGGGACTGTTTCAGGATATAAAAATTAGACACTTTGGAAATTCTTCTGGTGGTCCATTTCAGGTGCAGTTCAAGGTGAGGGGGCCTACTACAAATGTCATTGATGCAGGCTACGGTGTCAGTCAAATTTTACCGATTCTGGTTCAAGTATTATACACAAGTATTTTACAAGGTAGTCAACGGAAGCAGGTCGTTACTAATTATTTTCTACTTCAGCAGCCAGAAATACATTTACATCCGAGAGCACAAGCGGAATTCTCATCATTATTGGCGAAATTGGCAAGACAAAGGAACCAGTCATTTATCATTGAAACACACAGCGACTATCTGATTGACCGTGCACGAATTGATATTAGAAAAGGCACGATCAAACCTGAAGATGTATCCCTAATCTATTTTGAACCGAAGGGGAATATTGTTAAGGTGCATAATATTAGTTTTGATAAAATGGCAAATATGATTGATGTTCCCACGCATTATAGAAGATTCTTCCTCAAAGAATCTAAACGACTTATGGGGTTTGAGGAATAATAGATGTGCGCGATTTTAGATGCGAATACCTTTAAATAAACGCAATAATCCACTAATCACACAGATGCCAAGACATTGACATTTTGAGATTGCGAGACATCGGAAAATGAATTCACTTCAGATTCCGAAAGTGAAACAAGCGAAAAGCGAGATAAAAACACTTTTGCGAGACATAAACAAAGGTTTTATGATAATTTTATGATATTTTTGCTTGACAAAAAATAGCAAAGTATTCTACAATGCAAAAACGTCTAAAGAATCAACCACACGGATTCCCTTTCACTAATATTATATTTTAGTTGATTGCTTTAGACGGCAAGGGAATCCATACCTTTTAAAAGAAAGGGAATCCACAACCGACCGACACCGCTATAAAGCCGTGTCATTCTTACAGGAGAAAAACCATGAAACGCAATTACTGGAATCTCAAAGAGTGGAGAGTCAGAGACTGGATTGGTCTAACAGTCATACTTATCATGTGTCTAACAGGTTCTTTTCTTATTACTCAATACGATAAGAATCTACAAGAGAAACGCTATGCAGAAGAACGCGCACAAGCACAGCGTTTACTTGACAAACAGGTCACCGAGTCAGAAACACAACCGCCATCAACCCCAGTTCTCAATAATCCATCAGATCAACCAGCAGAACACCCAACCGAAAAAACAGCCTATAAGGATAGAAACGCAAGAATGGAAGCTTTAAGAAACAGCGTTCATGTAGATACACCAGGCGCGATCATAACATTCCATGATACAGATCAGCCATACAGGTATCAAGACGGAATCTATAAGGGAATGACCTATTCCGAAGCATACACTGCATGGAAAACAAAGAAAGACGAAATCCTTGATAGATTCCTTGCAAGCACCGATAAAACAGTAGAACTTGCAGAGGCAAAGATTGATTCAGCCGATGCTAAATTGTCAACACTCCTTACTATCTTCAAAACCATGTCACCCAAAGAATTGGAAATCGCAAAATCCGAAACATTGAAAGACTATCCAGAGAAAGCCGATGAGATAGAATCGTTTTTCAGTGACGTTGCTAACCACGACACAACAAAATCTTTTGAAGAAATAGCTAATGATTATCAATTCATACTTGAATCAGATAAAGCTATATGGGCAGCAACATATAAAAACCGTGCTGAATTTGACAAGATATCTGCTGAATTGAAACAAGTTAACAAAGACGAACCACAACACCCCAATTTTCAATAAAGGAGTATTTACAGAACGATGAAAACCAATAAAAGACTATTCACTATAATTGTATTATCCATCTTTGTTTTAGCTCACATTCTACCTTTATATAATTATATAATGCAATATCTCATTGTGTTCCGCCAGAAACGAATACAATACCAAAATTAGAACGTCTTGTAGAGATCAGAACAGATGCAGTTATAAGTGCAGAACAAACACTGCAAAGAGCCGAAGATAAAGAGCTAATAGATTCAATAGCTATACACTCGTATATTCAAGCAGGACTCGGCGCAGCTGGAGGTTCTCTCGGAGGTCCTAAAGGTGCAATATTGGCAGGCACTATCGGCGGCATATCAGGTGCAATTACAGGAGCCTTTATTTACTATAGAGCCGTAAACAACGCAAAAGCAGCTTTAACAGC
This sequence comes from Candidatus Poribacteria bacterium, assembly GCA_965205065.1. Classification (GTDB taxonomy): domain Bacteria; phylum Poribacteria; class WGA-4E; order WGA-4E; family WGA-3G; genus MSPOR6. Next base: position 4,677,824 of record CBDBFT010000001.1, read on the forward strand.
TGCGGAAACAAGACTTGAACATGCCAAAACAGCGTTAGAAAATGCAAAATCAGTGCCACCATACGTCACGATCACGCCGCTGAAGTCACATATAAGCATTTACTACACACCAACCCACACGATTGACATTTCATCAAACATCGCTATCAAAGAAGTTCAGGTTAAAATCACACCGTCAGATTATAGAATCACAGGCAACGACTCATCTTTTACAATTGCTTATCCAAACGGAAACACCTTATCAACAAAGGTTTCAAAAACCTTTTCACGTTATGACCAACCGGGAAAATATAAAGTCGAAGTTAAGGTAACCACTTTTGGTAACGGAGATCCAATCACAAACACCCATGAAATCGACGTACATCCATAACAACCGACTTTACAAAAGAGGCAGGTAACACAGCATGTTATCTGCTTTTTTTGTTTACAACGCAAAATCGGATATGTTCTCAAAAATAGCAGCGTCAGATTGCGTTCTAAAGCCCGTTTTAGAGGCAACCGCTATAAAAACGGCATATCTGATAACTAATGCCACTAATCACACAGCACCGCCAAGCCGATTATTTTGAGATTGCGAGATGTCGGAATTCTGATCCAGTGTTGAAGTCAACAAAATGCACCTAATGTTTGATTCAGATTCACCCATCGCGCAGATTGACTCAACAGCATCGCGAACCTTTGCATAATTCACACCAAGATATTTTTGTGTCGTAGTCACCGATTTATGCCCAACATCTCTTGCACCGAGTAAATATCGCCAGTTGCATCGTAAAGACGTTGAGCAAAAGACTTGCGAAGCGAATGCGTTGCCAACTTGCCATTAAGCCCACCCGCAATAAAAGCCCGCTTGAGTATCAGATGGGCAGTTATGCGATGTAAAGGTTTATCGCCACCAGAAAGACGACTCGGAAACAACCACCGAGAAGATAACACCGTTCCATACCTTGATTTATGCCACACTATCAAATCATTCACTGCACTGCGACCGTCATAATTCAACGGCACAACACGAGACGATTCCCCACCTTTCACAATAGCACGTTCAAAACATAAATCGGATACAGGTTTCAGATTTTGCCAAACATCACACACGTAAGCCCAGCAGTTCACTGATCCGACCACCCGAAGAAACACCCAACACGAAAAGCCCCCGATTGCGTTCTCTAAAAACACCTTCAAAATTTGAAGCCACAGCCCGAATCTCATCATTTACAAGTGGACGCGCGCCCTTCATAAAAAACCCCCATTATTTTGTGTTCTCTAAATATCTGATCCGACACTGGATGATGCAGACGCGATTATTATATCAGAGACACAACGATTTGACTTGACTATAATGTACTTCTCTTTTACAATACAAAACGACTATTTTTGCGATGTCAAACATTGCGATGTCACACAATCCATCATGGCAGCGTTATCATTCCTTTGGATTGTGTGACTGGAACGCTGCACCCCTAAAATATAAAATTTTTGTAGACAAAACGAGGATAGATTCGTATAATTATAAAAGTGTTCTCATTCAGAACACCATATCGCGCCAGCGGCTTGATCCCCGCATCACGCGCAACCCTTACAGCTTTATGCTTGTAAATCACTAAATTTTGAGTAAGGGCAGGAATGCCAACTCCTGCCCCCCACTCATACAAAGCATAAACAAGTAAGGATAATAATTTAGTGATTGGTAAAAAAGCAACGGTAAGGGAAAACCCAAACCAACAGAATCAAAAAGATAAATCAATATCTCTATGCTAAAAAGGAATGTAGACAAGGAGATTCTATAATGCCAAGACGTAAAAGAAAGCACAGAACGCATCGGAAGCATAGAAAGCATTAAAAATCGTGATTTAGTTCAAGGCAAAGTTTACACAAGAAAATCACATAAACATTTACTAACGAAAGATACATGTCCGTAATCTTAAATTGAGTTTTTTCTTTTAACAAAAGTTTAGATGTGCTATTATAGGAGAAACTATCACTAAATTCGCATAGGTGACAACACATGAAAAAGCAAAAACGTATGAAACGTTATGGGAATCTTCACGGAAACTCTGGAATCGCTGCTTATGAAGCTGGAGCTAAGTTCATCAGAATCCAGTTCACGAGCGGCAGTATTTATCTGTACACTTACGAGAGTGCAGGCAAGGATGACATTGAGGAGATGAAAGAGTTGGCGAAAGAAGGAAGCGGGTTAACAAGGTTCATCAACGATTTTCAGCCAGGATATGCTAAACGAGAACGTTAACAAGCATTGACTGTTAAACGGAGATTCTACATGCCTACAATCGAAAGAGTTTTTGACTCACCAGGTCCACAACCCAACGGCATGCAAGCCACTGAAGAAGGTCTCTGGATTCTCGACCAGCAAACAGATGAGGTACATCTTGTCTCTTATGATGGTGTTGTCAAAAAGACACTTGCCACTGATTCTGATAAAGGCAGTGGTATAACATACACAGACACAAACCTCTGGCTTGCGTCTACCTATAGTTGTGAAATCTTGTCAACTGATCCCGATACGGGAGAAACACTGGCATCTTATGAAACCCCTGGTGCAAAACAAACAGGTGCACACGGTTTAGAATGGCGTGACAATAAACTCTGGATCGCTGTACCACCTTCTGCAACGATCTATCAGGTTGATGTTGACAACGATTTCACGGTGATTCATACGATCCCTGCTCCTGACGATAGACCGCACGGCATCGCCTGGATTGGAGATAACCTCTGGTGCGTTGAGACGAACCATCGCGCAATTTATCAACTTAATCCAGAAGATGGCAGTCATATTGATAAGATTGAGATACCTGAACCGCATCCTGAACCGCACGGCATGACATATTGGGATGGATACTTCTGGTATTGTGATGCACATACAACTGCTGTCTGCAGAGTAGCATTATCATCATGACGACTGATGGACGTATACTCAATATGGGGAAAAACTGTGCAGCGATGAATATGGCTGTTGATGAAGCAATTCTCATCTCCCAGAAAGAGCAACCAAACCCAACGCTGCGATTCTATGATTGGACTAACCCAGCATTTAGTTTTGGCTATTTTCAGGATATTAATTCTGAAGTTGATGTAGATGCATGTCGTGAAGAGAACATTGAATTAGTAAAGCGAATAACAGGTGGCGGTACAGTGGTGCATGGATGGGATTTGACCTATACACTGGTTTTACCCCGTCACAATGCTGAAACTCCTGTATCTGATATGTATAAACGAATTGGAAGTAGCCTTGTAAACGCATTTGAAAAACTCTCTATTCCTGCAGAATGTTACGCTGCAAGGGAACAGTCTGAATCTGACCAAAACATCTGTCTTACAAATCCTGCTGAGTACGATGTTATGTGTAAAGATAAGAAACTCGCTGGTGTCTCAGTAAGACGTAATCGGAATGGGATTCTGTTTCAAGGATATATTTCATTGGATATGCCGCCTGTCAATGTTCTTAAACGCGTTTCTAAAATACCTGAAGTTCAACATAAGGTGTTGGACAATACCACTGCGATCAAGACTGAATGTCGTTCTATATCCAGAGATGCTCTCATCAAAACAATCTGTGAAACATTTGATGTATGTATTACGTTTAATTCAGGAAAACTGTCAATGGCAGAGAAGGTGCAAGCAGATATCTTGGTTAACGCTAAGTATGCTACCACTGAGTGGAATTTTCGCTCAAAATGACTCCTTATGTGAACATAAGATACCTTGGAGGGATATAATGGACCCGTTATGTTTAGAACACTGTATAACCGAATCGGAGAAACAACAATTTGAAGACAACGGATATTTTGTCGTTGAAGATGCTGTTCCACAGGAGATAGTTGAGAAGTTGACTGTTGCATTTGACCGTGTTGGTGCAGAGTATATGGGAAAAGATGAACTTCCACATGACACCCGTTTCAATATGCTTGACTTCGTCGGCAAGGATGACATTTTTATTGAGATGTTGGATTGGTATACGACGTTTCCAAAGGTATGGGGAATTTTGGGTTGGAATGTCAAACTCTATCATTCACACATGATTGCACTCCCACCACTCCCACCAGAAGAACGTGATAAAACAGGACGGCTTGGATGGCATCAAGATAGTGGCAGACTCAACATAGAATTGGAAGGTGAACCACGTCCTCGTGTTTCGCTAAAGGTTGCATACTTTCTGACGGATACTTCTGTTCCTGGACGCGGCAATTTTTCTGTGATACCGGGCAGTCAGAAATACAATTCAGTGAAAATGCCCGAAGATGACAAGGCAGACCCTGAAAACGCTACACCTGTTTACGCTAAACCGGGTACAGCTGTCTTTTTTGATCGCAGATTGTGGCATGCAGTAGGACGTAATACCTCTGACATCATGCGTAAGGTGCTTTTCTATGGCTATAGTTACCGCTGGCTACAACCGAGAGATGATATGACAGTTGAGCATTATATGGATAAATCTGATCCAGTACGGCAGCAGATTTTAGGTAAGAGTACCGGTGGGATGGGTTATACGTCTCCTGGAGATGCAGATGTCCCGTTACGTGCATGGATTAAGGATAACCTTGGGTCAGAAGCGGTTGCCGCTTGAAGGTTGGCAGTATAAAATTTGTGGATAGAAAAGGAAATTTCATGTTTCTGACACTCAAACAAGCAAGCCAATGGGCTTCCGACTACATCAATAAGAACGTCACCACGGCAAACATCTCCTACCTGATTCAATATGGACATATTGAATCTAAGCTTGAAAAGGGAGTTACCTTGATTCCTTTGGAAAGTCTTGAAGAATACTATGGACAGAATAATAGAGAAAAACGATGGAAAAACGAACTCGGTGATGACCTAAATTGGGCATTGTCTTTTGAGAAGTTCAAAGAAGCAGAAACGACTAAACATGTCCATCGCCTACATCCTTACAAAGGTAAATTCATACCGCAATTGGTAGAGTACTTTTTAAATGGACATATTGACGATTATAAAAAGGAAGCATATTTCCATGCGGGAGATATTGTACTTGATCCGTTTTGTGGCAGTGGAACAACGTTGGTGCAAGCCAACGAACACGGTATGCATGCAGTTGGGATTGATGTGTCTGCTTTTAATGCTTTCATAAGCAATGCCAAGGTAGGCACATTCAACTTTGTTCAGCTATACGATGAAGGAAAGAAGATTACAGCATCACTTAAGAATCGTGTTGCCCGGTCTGGTATAATCGCGTTTGAAAGTCAACTTGCTGAAAAACTAAAAGAATTCAACAATAAGTACTTTCCGACTTCATTCAAACGAAAAGTGAGAAATGGTGAAATTGATCAGAATGAGTATGGAACTGAGAAGGAACTTGCTTTTTTAGATACATACTCTCAATTGATTTCTGAGCATCATATTGATTTACAGATGCCAATGGATTCTGCTCGTTTTATGAAACAGTGGTATCTGCCCGGAGTCAAAGCAGAGATAGATTTTGTTCACAGCGAAATACGTAAAATAGAAGACACATCTACGCAGAATGCTTTGAGACTAATCTTAAGCAGGACGATTCGTTCTTGCAGGGCTACAACGCACGCGGATTTAGGAACTTTACGAAGACCTGTTACGACAACCTACTATTGCAGGAAGCATGGCAAAATATGTAAACCGATCTTTTCAATTTTAGGGTGGTGGGAAAGATATAGTAAAGATAGTTTGCAAAGATGGATTGAATTCAGTCAGATAAAGACAGGTACATTTCAACATTGCATTACGGGTGATTCTCGGACGATTGATGTTTTTAAGATGTTGAGTCAAGAAGATCCCAAATTCACTAAGGTTGCTGAAAAACAAAAGATCAAAGGTATCTTTACGAGCCCACCTTATGTTGGTCTCATCAACTATCATGAGCAACATGCTTATGCTTATGATTTATTCGGAATTAACAGATTAGATGAATTAGAGATAGGTCCGTTGTTTAGAGGAAAAGGTAAAGAAGCAAGAGAATCGTATATACAAGGCGTTGCGCAGGTCTTCAAAAACTGCAAGCGTTTTTTGCAGGACGATTACAATGTCTTTGTTGTAGCAAATGATAAGTTTAATATGTATCCGACTATTGCTGAAATGGCAGGTATGCACATTGTTAATCAACATAAGCGACCTGTCTTAAATCGGACAGAAAAAAACAGGGAGGCTGCGTATTCAGAAACGATATTCCACCTAACCCCTATGAAAGATGGACCCTTAGAGGTATGTTAGATTTACAACATGATATATTAATTGCCGATGAACTTTGGGATTTTATCGGCGGAGAGGGAACGTACACAGAACTTTTGGATGCTTTTGAACAGGCAGGCATTGAGTTAAGAGATGAAATTGACGAGTATTTTAAACAATTCAGCTAATCATGTCTAATATTCAAGGTATAACGATGACACCCATCGGAAACTCTGATTACCAATCCCCTCTCTGATCACCCCAGAGATGTGCTTTCACGACCTCTTCATTTAATTCTGTTCCCCATCCTGGACCTTTAGGTATTTTCATATATCCGTCAACGATTTCTGGGACATGTGTCGTCAGATCGTCTTTCCACGGCACGTCGTCAATATCCACTTCCATAATCCGCACATTTGGCAGAACAGCACAGAGACTCGCGCTAATAAAGGTTGCAAGATGACTGTAATAGTTGTGCGGCGCGATATTGAACTGATAGACCTCGGCTAAATCTCCAATCTTCTTTGATGGCGAGAATCCATTCCAAGGCACATCAACCATAAATACGTCGGCAGCGCGAGATTCAAAATACGGGATATATTCTTGCATATAGTATAGATTCTCTCCTGTGCATATTTTAGTCGTTGTGGAATCTTTTATCTGTCGAATTGCATCGTGATGGTACATATCAATTTCTAACCATAACAGATTGTACGGTTCTAACATCTGTGCAATACGCATACATGCTTCAGGTTTAAAGTTGAAATTCAGGTCAAGATTTAGTCCAACATCAGGTCCAATTGCATCTCTGAAAGTACTGATAAGCGTTTCAATGTGTCTGAGGAGTTCAGTCGTTACATTTCCATCAGTCGTTCCACGTCCTCCACCAAAACCGCTGAAATAGACTGACGCAGGCTCTCCCGGTATAACAATATTAGTTTTAAGTGCAGTGAAACCTTTTTCGACCACCTCGTGTCCTAATGCTGTGATGTCCTGCATCGTTCTGAGTGGTGGAACACCGATAAGTTCATAATTCCCCACCCGTGAAGACCCACAATGCGACCAGTAGACTCTCACTTCATCACGAGTTGGTCCTCCAAAGAGTTCTACAACTGAAATATCTAATGTTTTTGCCTTTATGTCAACCAGAGCCAACTCAATCCCCGCGATTGCTTTTGCTGCAATTCCACCTGGACTCTGCCGAGAACCGCGAATCATGTCCCAGAACAGCATCTCATAAGCACACGGATCGCGTCCGATCAACAAAGAAGTTAAATCTTTGATAGTACCCACAACACCGTTCGGATTCCTACCATCGCTACATTCTCCGTAACCTGTGACACCTTCGTCAGTTTCAACTTTGACAAAAATCCAAGGTCGCCAACCGCCATCTACAATAAATGTTTCTATCTTTGTAATCTTCATTTCACCGATAGACCTTCCTGTTACACCCCTTCTTGTTACACCAAGGGAACAATCTCTCCTTTTTCAGCTGATTTATGTAAAGCACTGCAAATACGCATTGTGTCTACTGCAAGCTCTGACCATTCAGGTTCAAGGTTATCAGATTGCACGATTGAAGAGAAACGTTCAATCATGTTGACCTCTTGTATACAATGACCCGTTTCATGTTTTACATTATCTTGACCGTGTATCCAAAACCTTGCAGTGTCTGCCGATGTGGGAACAGTGAAATCATCACATACCAATGATGCTTCAGTTCCAGCCACCTCGAACCATTTTCGTAGACTCGTATCGAATCCACAATCCAGTGTGGCGATACGGTCGTTCTCAAACCATAAGATACCTGACAAGTTGAAGTCTACTCCTACTTTGTACCGTGCAGTAGCGTAAACCTTTGTTGGCACTTCCTCGAATGCCCACAGAATTGCTCTCACACAGTAGTAGCCGAGGTCTCCAAGGCTGCCACCCCCGAGTTCCGGTTTTGCTCGGATATTGTTGGTTGGGATTGTATTCCAATTGAATGTGAAGGCAGCCGTGACTCTTCGGAGATCACCTAAATTCAGAAGTTCCTGTTTCATCAGCGATGTCCGTTCATGATGCACCCACATGACACCATCCATCAATTGCACGCCGTTCTGCCGACATGCATCTGCCATAAGGATTGCTTCATCAGAATTTACTGAAAGCGGTTTCTCACAGAGCACATGTTTGCCGTGTTCCGCTGCTCTGATTGTCCATTCGGCGTGCATAGAAGGGGGAAGTGGAATATAAATTGCATCTAATGAAGGATCTGTGAGGAGTTCGTGATACGTTCCATAAGCAACTGGGACACTGTGCTTTTTTGCCCACGCAGTGGCACGTTCATTAGTGCGACTTGCAATTGCGATCAATTCCGCGTTCTGAGCAAGGTTTATTGCTCGTGCTAATTTTGATGCGATGTTCGCTGTGCTGAGTATTCCCCATTGGACGGGTTTTTCTGTTGTGTTCATAGAAATTCTCATTGTATTTCGGTCTTCTATTATGCTCAAGTCTTCATACTATACAGCATAATAGGAAATTGGTCAAGTGAATCATATTCACAATTTAAATCAAGACTTGTCAATTACTCTGTTTTGTGTTATAATTACTTTAGATTAATATTAAGGGGTGCTCTTTACTGAGTAGAGAGCTGAGAAAACACCCTTTGAACCTGATCTGGGTCATACCAGCGTAGGGAAATATAAGAGTAACGTCTTCTATATTGAATGGCGTTAAGCCGCTTCTATTTTCGTACTACTAAGTCAGTAGTAATTAGCGGGTATGTTCCCTATACCGAAAATGGAAAACGGCTTTTTTGCTGTTAAGTGAACTGATGCGGTTGTACTACAAATATGTTTTGCCAATTCTGATTTCCTTAGCAATTTTATTTATATGGGAGGTGACTGTATTTCTAAGAGATATACCGCGTTATATCTTACCTGCACCATCAAGAATCTTGGTGACGCTGTTCGTAGAACGGGGACAATTGCTGCATCACTCGTGGGTAACGCTTCAAGAGATGTTGTACGGTTTCTTACTTGCAATAGGCATCGGTATTCCATTGGCAATTCTCATGTTTGAGTTTCGCGTTTTAGAACGAGCATTCTTTCCTTATGTCATTGGTTCACAAACTGTACCTGTGTTTGCAATTGCACCGCTTTTAAGTGTATGGTTTGGGTTTGGCATTGCATCAAAAGTAATCATGGCAGCGATCATTGTCTTTTTCGCAATCGTGTTGACTACCTTGGACGGATTAAAGTCAACTGACCCGGATATAATAGATCTCTTTCGGATTCATCGTGCTACGCGTTGGCAAATATTATGGAAAGTCCGGATACCCGATGCGCTTCCTTTCATTTTTTCTGGTGCGAAAATAGGTATCTCCATATCAACTATAGGTGCTGTAATTGGTGAATGGGTAGGTGCTAAAGCAGGTCTTGGGTTCCTTATGTTATATGCTAACTCGAGATTACAAGTCTCGCTCGTATTTGCAGCTATTTTATGTTTAACTGTCTTAGGTTTGGTCTTATTTGCATTTATGACCTTACTTGAAAAATTAGCAATGCCATGGCGCAGGTTACACTAAATTTTATATAAGGAGAATTATCATGAAAAAACTAATACGAATTATGTTTGGAATCAGTTGTATTATGGTTCTTTTTGGTTCCATTAACGGCTGCACCGATAAAAATCTGAAATCAGAGAAGCAACAAGTAACCTTACTATTGGATTGGTTTCCAAATGTTGATCATACGCCACTCTATGTGGCACAAGAAAATGGGACATTTAAAAAGCACGGTTTAACAGTTGAATTACTGTGGGGAAATGATCCTGATGCACCGATAAAACTGGTTGCAGCAGGTAAATATCCATTTGCAGTAAGCTACCAACAGAGCGTAACGATCGCACGTGCAAGCGAGGAGGAGCTACCCGTAAAGTCTATTGGGTTACTCGTTGAGCATCCACTGAACACGATTACATATCTGAAAAAATCGGGGATTAAGACACCCGCAGATTTCAAGGGAAAGAAGATAGGTTATACTGTTGCACCTTTGGATGTCCTTCTATTCAATGCCATCGCTGAAAACTCAGGTTTGAAGAAGGATGACTATGAACTGATCAACATCGGTACAAATATAATTGCACCACTCATGAGCGGTCAGATTGATGCTGTTATCGGACCTTTTCGGAATTACGAAATAAACCTGTTGAAACTTGAGGGAGCCGAAGCCGATTTTTTTGCGCTTGAGAAACACGGTATCCCCGATTATTATGAGTTAGTGATTATCACGAACGATTCGTATTTAAAGGACAACAAAGAAACTGCCAAGAATCTTATTTTGGCAATCAAAGAAGCAATTTCTTTTACAAAGAAGAATCCAGATAAGGCTTTACAACTGTTCTTAAAAGCAAATCCTGACGCACGAAAAGAATTAGAGGAGCTCGCTTTTCGTGATACATTAGAGTTTTTTGCTACCACGCAGGTACAAATGAAGGAGAAGTGGGAAGCATTCACGAAATTTGCAGTTGAGAGAGGATTGATATCCAAGACGGTTAAGGTTGAAGACCTGTTTATCAATTTGGTTGAAGATAAACCTTCCACGCGTGAGAAAGCATGGTAAATAGGAACGTAATCATCATCGGTGGGGGCGTGATTGGTCTCGGCATAGGATGGCAACTCGCGAAAGCTGGTCTGTCAGTCAGTTTATTTGAACGGGATCAAGTAGGTCAGGGGGCATCATGGGCTGCTGCAGGAATGCTTGCACCCTTTTCTGAAGCACATACTGAAGAACCTGAGCTGTTAAAGTTAGGATGTGAGAGTTTAACACTTTACCCAAAATGGGTTGAAGCGTTACAGGTGGATTCAGGAACTACGATCGATTATAGAGTTGATGGAACGCTAATCGTTGGTATAGAACAGGACGATACTGATCAACTTCAGCACCTATACGAAGCGCAGCAACATTTAGAGTTAGATGTTCAGTGGTTAACAGGAAGAAAAGCACGCGATATTGAACCTGCTCTGTCCCCCCGAGTCTCTTGTGCCATCCGCTGTGATACCGATTACCACGTTGACAATCGTCTGATGGTTAATGCGCTCAAGCATGTTTATCAGACATGTGGCGGTAAGTTATATGAGAATTGCAGTGTAAAACGTATAGAGATTGAAGATAAGACTGCAACTGGAATTCATACAGAAGGTGAGTACCATGATGCAGACATAGTAATCCTTGCTGCAGGTTGCTGGTCGACAGAGATCGCTGGAATTCCTGACAATATACGACCTCCTGTCCGTCCTGTCAAAGGGCAGATGTTAGCACTGCAAATGGAAGATGGTATTGAACTAAACACAGTTATCAGAACTGTAAGGGCACGGTATCCGACATCCGTATATCTTGTGCCGCGAGTTGATGGGAGACTTATCGTAGGCGCGACGACTGAGGAGATGGGGTTTGATACACGATTAACCCTCGGTGGCATGTTTGAATTGCTCCGTGGGGCATGGGAAGTAGTACCAGGGCTTTATGAGCTACCAATTATTGAGACTTGGACAGGATTGCGTCCCGGAAGTAGAGACAATGCACCCATTCTTGGTACGACACCTATTGAAAATCTCATATACGCAACGGGTCATTATCGGAACGGTATTCTACTGACACCTATTACGGCTTATGCAATAACTGAACTGATTTTGACAGGTGAAACTCCGGATACAATTAAACCGTTCAAGGTTGACAGATTCTTGACATATAGTAAATTATGTGAATAGGTTTACATATATTCTGTAGGAGCGATCTCCGAATCGCGATGCAACATCTAATAGTCGGGAATCGGAGTTCCCTCCTACATATCAGATTTAAAGTTAATTGTAAAATCCACTATAATATAAGGTATGGGGAAATGGAAATACGTCTAAACGGAGAAGAGAAACAGGTTGAAGCAAAGATAAACATTTGCGAACTACTGATTGATTTGGAACTGGATCCAGAACAATCAGGTATTGCGGTGGCGATAAATAGAGAGGTCATCCCAAAGACTCTTTGGAAAGAGACAGAACTGTGTGAGAATAGTGAAGTGGAGATCATTCGGGCTGTGCAAGGTGGATGATGGGTGAAATGCGTCTTGCACATTATAAGACAGGTTTGAAACAAAATGCAAGAATTTAGAATCGCAGATCGAACATATCAATCCAGACTTCTAATTGGTACAGCAGGATATCCGAGTTTTCATATCATGACTGAGGCGATTGCAGCAAGTGGAGCAGAAATCGCTACAGTGGCAATGCGACGAGTCAGATTTGCTGATACATCGGGAGAGAATCTCTTCGCTATACTGCGTGACCACGGAATGACGATCTTGCCAAATACTGCTGGTTGTTTCACTGCTAAAGATGCTATTCTTACAGCACAACTTGCTCGGGAAGCACTTGAAACATCGCTCATAAAACTGGAAGTTATAGGTGATGAACAGACCCTGTTCCCAGATGTTGAGCAGCTTATCAGTGCGGCGGAACAACTTGTAGGGGATGGATTTACTGTCCTGCCGTATTGCAATGACGATCCAATCACATGCAAAAAATTAGAAGATATAGGTTGTGCGGCGGTAATGCCTTTAGGTGCTCCTATCGGTTCAGGGATGGGGATACGCAATCCCTATAATATACAGATAATCCGGGACATTGTTCAAATTCCTCTCATCATTGATGCGGGTGTAGGCACTGCATCAGATGCTGCGATTGCTATGGAATTGGGGTGTGATGGTGTTCTGCTGAATACTGCTGTAGCGAAATCCCATCGTCCTATATTGATGGCGGAAGCAATGAAAAAGGCTGTAGAGGCAGGACGGGCAGCCTTTATGGCGGGAAGGATACCACGAAAACTGTATGCCACTGCCTCAAGTCCTATAGAAGGGATCATTGATTAGGGGTTATGATGCGTTCATTAGATCCTATTTCCGTATCAACATCTTTCGTGTAGCAGAAAAATCACCTGCAGTGAGTTTATAAAGATACACACCACTTGCAACAAATTCACCCAACATATTTTTACCGTCCCAATAGGCTGCGCGATTTTTATTCCGATAGATACCTTCAGCTTGATATCCCAGTGGTAAGGTGCACACAATTTTACCATCTGACGCATAGATGGTTATCGTGACATCAGCGGGTGTTGCCAGTTGATAAGGTATCCATGTTTCAGGGTTGAACGGATTTGGATAGTTGGGTAACAGTGCTGTGGATTTTGGCATAAGCGATGCAAGGAGTTGTTCCAACTTCAATATACCGCGTTGGAAATTGGGGTCAGATGAGTTGACCCGCCGTGCTGCGTTTAGCCATGCTACCACATCTGCTCTTGTAGGAGCGATCTCTGAATGGTGACTCCACGCAAGAGGTGCAGCCACACCATTCCCAAATGCAGCGGCAACCAACGTCAGATCAACGATATCCACAATACCGTCTCCATTGATATCCGCAATATGTTCGCCTGTCTTACCCATGTTAGAGGAGACCAATGTTAAGTCAACGATATTGACTACACCGTCTTCGTTGACATCCTCCGGTAATTGTGGGAGTGTGGTCAGTAAACTTTGGGGGACGGTGATCTTTGCATTTACTATTTCTGGTGCTGTTGTGTTACCTGTGCTGTCTGTTAATAACACATCAGATAACTTTACAGTGGAAGGGTGGATAGCAATAACCTCAAAGACGATTGTAGCAAGTGTGCCATCCCCGTTGCTTTCTCCAATGAAAGACGAGCCAGCAAGTGTCACTGTATTGTTCTTGGATTTCGGTGGTAAATAATATGCACCTGCGGAGAGGTATTCACCGTTTGTGCTATCTACATAACGGAGGGATGTGGCATCAAATTCTACGGTGGCTTGATATCCTGCAACGTTCTCTCCTGCAGTAATATTCAGTGAGAACGTAAGCTGCTCACCTATAGCTGCGGTTTCCAATGCTTGGGGTACTAAACTTACCGTAGCGATTGAAGGCGGTCCGTTACCAGTTAAGACTTCAGCCTCCATTGCCTGTGCAATCAGTAGTATATCTTCTCGGTTAACCGTGCCATCGTTATTGATATCCGGATTCGGATTTGCGCCGGGAACTGCTGTTCTACCAAGGTTTGAACCAACCAGACATAAGTCAGCTACATTTACCCTACCATCGTTGTTAATATCAACATGCACAATTTCATTTTGTATTACAGGAAATGTTTTAGTTGCCAGAAATCCATTTGTATCAATGACCTGAAGTGCTACCTCAGTTTCTGAACCCACTGTCAATTCATAAGTTGTAAAATTTATCTGCATACTTTCACTATTTAGCAATTGGCAACTGTGTAGTTTTTTACCATCTACTGGATCTGTTACGGTAGATGGAATAACGAACTGTGCTTGATGCAGTCCATCGGCGTCCGTCACTTTAAAACGAAAATGGATTGAGTCTGATGGTAATGCAATGGGTGGGAGCATGACAATTGATGTGGGTTCATTGAAGGAAATCTGGCTATTATTAAAGTAGCGACTGGCACTTAACCATTCGGCGGCACAAGCGGATAGTTGATCTTTATTGATTCCGTAAGACATCATATATGCACTATTTCGGAAATCGTGTTGTAAACCGAATGCGTGCCCCAGTTCATGTACGACCACAGCAGTGCCAGTATCACCGACAAAACAGCCGCCTGAAGCAGGAACGATTGCTTTTCCTCCAACGGATCCGTGAATTCCCCCTTGTCCACACCAGTGTTGATCAATTCTCTCACTGCCGGTATCTAAAGCAATGAGATAAATGTCTTGTAAGAAGTTACTTTGTTCACCAATTTCTTCTAAGACTCTTGTCAAAGTATCATAGTCGTAATACGTATCGGTATATCTTCCGTTCACGTGATGGACGACTGCGTTGCCAGCTGCATCTGTTTCAAAGGTAAAGGTCTTTCTACCAAACCCGTGATTTTGCATCTGTTTGGCGTAAAACTGTTGGACATCCTTTATAAGCGTATCCAATTTCTTGTCTATATCCGGTTGTGCGGATCGGTTATTTGGGAGAAAATAGATCAACCGTACCATTTCTCGCTGTTGCAGTTTCTGCAGATAGGATTCTATATACTGTACGCGGACATATCCATCGTTTCCCCCACTTGCAAGTGTTCTTCCATCGGCTGAGAATGCAGCACCGTGAACCCACCCGACATGTCCTTTTAAGGATACAATCTCCACACCATCTTCAACAGACCATAGGGTTACCGCCCCATATCCTGTGCTGACGAGTGCTTTCCCACCCGGATAAAAATCGAGCGTATAAACTGTCCCCCGATTCTGGAGTGTGCCAAGGGGTGACCAATCGGTGACGGACCAGAGTTTGATAATTCCGTGATAACCAGCACTTGCCAGAGTTTTACCGTCAGATGAGAAATCAAGTGCATAAACAATTTTTTTGTCCCCTTCAAATTGGGCGACGACTTTGTGTGTTGCGACATCCCAAATTCTTATTGTGCCGCCTACATCACCAGCGGCGAGTAATTTGCCATCTGAAGAAAACGTTAAGCACGATACATATTTATCGTGTCGTAACGTTGCTATCTCGTTCTGGGAGGCGATATTCCACAACTTCACATGCTGAGCAGCGGTAGCGAGCACTGTTCCATCAGGCGAAAACGCGACATCCTTGACTTGGTATTGATATTGACCACTAATATGTTGAAGGGTCGCCGTGTTACGATGTGAATCAACATCCCACAACCTAATCGTCCAATCGTCACTGCCGCTGGCAAGCAATTTTCCATCTGGTGAAAAATCAACTGAATTGATTAACCCTGTATGACCTATCAGTGTTGTTGATGTATTGTTTCGCCCATCCCACAGTTTGATCGTGTTGTTATCTCCTGCACTGGCAATAACGGAGTTATCTATTGGTGAGAATTTCACTGTTCGGACAGAGCCGCCATGCCTAAGTGTAATCGGTTGTTGGGCAAAACTATAACACAGAAAACTGAAAAGAATGGGTATCGTAAGCAAATAGTATTTGAATTGCATAAAAACTCTCTGAGAATAACCTTTGAAATTTTCAAACAGGTTCGGTTACTGTGAGGATAGCATAGCACAAATTGTTGAAAACGTCAATTCGAAGGCTGGAGTGGGTAGGGTTTTTTAGTTTTAGACATTTTAGTTATTTTTTATTACAAACGTTAATATTTTTGGATATGCAGATAAAGCGTGATTTTTCACGCTTTATCTGCTATACTTCACCTTAAAAAACATTTTACATTTGAGGTGAAAAATGTCAAAGAAAAATTCTCGACACTTGTTAGATAGATTAGCAGATATCCAAGACCCGCGCAACGATAAAGGAAAACGGCACCCATTGAACGCAATCCTCGGACTTCTCATTATTGGTTTAATCTCCGGTCATAAAGGATATACTTCCATTGCAAAGTGGGCACGCTCTCAACCAGAACTCGTCCGTTCACTCGGTTTTACACATAAGACTTCCCCTTGTCCCGCAACGATACACAATGTGCTAAAAGATTTAGATGTGGATGCTGTTGAAAAGACTTTTACGGACTGGGTAGAAGACGTTTGTAAAAGTAGACCTGATTTAGAAGGATGCCTTGACGCAGTGGCTATAGACGGTAAAACAATGTGTGCTAGTAAGAAAAGTGGTGCGATAATAAACCATCTACTCTCCGTTGTATCTCATGAGTTAGGTGTCACACTGGCACAACGAGGGGTCAGGGACAAAACCAACGAAATACCGGTTTCAACAGAGATCCTCAATGACTTTGATGTGAGTGGTAAAGTCATCACAACAGACGCACTTTTGACACAGAAATCTTTCTGCCAAACCATCATAGATGCGAATGCAGACTATGTACTGCCTGTCAAAAAGAACCAACGCAATCTTGGCAGTGATATCAAAAGACTCTTTCAAGACGTTCCTGATACGCTTTCTGAGGACGCAACACATCCTCTATTGGGAGACCCTATTTACACTCACGAGACAATTGAAAAATCACATGGTAGACTTGAGACAAGGTGTTTGAGAACAAGCACAAGTCTCAACGAATATCTGGACTGGCCAGGTATAAAACAGGTCATCCAATATCGTTCTACTCGCAAAAACCTAAAAACAGGAAAAGAAACAATCAAAGTTCACTACGGTATTACAAGTCTGAAACCCGAAGAAGCATCTGCTGAACGCCTACTTGAGATACGCCGTGGGCATTGGTCAATAGAGAACAAATCGCATTGGATGCGAGATACTATACTTGGAGAAGATACCTCCTCTGTACGTTGCGGTGCTATTCCGCAAGTCATGGCTGCATTGCGTAATACCGCATTAGCAGTGTTACGATTTGCTGGCGTCACAAGTATAGCAGATGAGATAAAATATTTAGCCTCAAAACCTAAACTCGCAGTTAACTTGATAACTAGTGTTTTCTAAAACTAAATATCCCTAATAGACATAGCACTCCGCTGGAGTGCAAGAAGTTCCGCAACCTATTTCTATAGACATATCGTCCCTAATGAAGTTAAAATAATACTTTAGGTAATTCAGCGAGGTTAGGAAACCTCGCCAGCAGGGGAGTGAACCTGCATCATGTGAACAGACAATTACCGAATTAATTATTTGATCTTCATACGGGACTGAAGAGAGATGGGGTACACATTCATTTTTCTATAAACATATCGTCCCTACCAAATCAACGCCAAATGCGCGTTTGGCATTTGGCGGGACTGAAGAGAAGACAACTCGTATAACCATAAGGATTCGGAGTGATTCATCAGAGTTTCTAAGTTTTTTTAAGTTTACACTTATGGGGTCTCTGTGCCCTACCACGTCTGGTTTTCTCAATAATGGACAGGAATAAAGATTCACTCTACAATGAAAAATATTTATTTTTGTGCAAAAACTTTACACACCCCCAGAGGCATTCAATTGTCGGTAAATTGCATGTACTGAGAAATGTTTCTTCTGTAGGAGTGATCTCCGAATCACGACTAAACACTTTGATAGTCGGCTTGCGGAGTTCCCTCCTACAGAAGAAGCGTTGTTATGCTAATTGGATAATATCTGTAAGAAACTGCGAAAACTCGACAATTGAATGCCTCTGACACACCCCCCTTCCTGCAACATATTTGAAAAATAAGTCACTTTAAGGTATACTTAATTCACAAAATACAGTCAGACAGGATGTGAAACAATGCGGGTTATATTATATACAGGCAAAGGAGGGGTTGGTAAAACTACAATCTCTGCTGCAACAGGTCTAAAATTAGCATCACTTAACTATAAAACAATTGTCATCTCACTTGACGTAGCACATTCGCTACGAGATGCGTTTGATAGTGAAAAAATCCTTATAGCACAGAATAAGGAAAAACAGATACAAATTAATGATAATCTATGGATACAAGAAATTAACGTACAGGAGGCAATCGTAGAATACTGGGACGAAGTATATACCTACATCCGATCCATACTCAACCGTTCGGGGCTTGATAGCCTCGTTGCTGAAGAAATCGCTATATTCCCAGGAATGGAAGAGATATGTGCACTCCTTTACATAAATCAATACGTACGGGAGAATGCCTACGATGTTATTATACTTGACTGTGCACCAACAGGTGAATCATTACGATTCGTTAGTATCCCAACAACACTTGAATGGTATATGAACCGTATCTTTAAATTAGAACGAAATCTTGCCAGAATCGCTGGACCTGTTATTGAAACTGTCAGCTCTGTACCCATGCCAAAAGATGCATACTTCCAAAATATACAAAACCTTTTTGACAGACTTGAGGGTATAGATAAAGTCTTAACCGACCCGAAAATAACAACAGTGCGTCTTGTAACCAATCCAGAAAAAATTGTGATCAAAGAAACACAACGAGCGTTTATGTACTTCTGTTTATACGGTATGTGCATTGATGCTGTTATAATCAACCGTATATTCCCAGAACGGGTAAATGACCAATTCTTTGAATTATGGAAACAGACTCAAGAGCAGTACATAGAAGAAGCAGAAAACTACTTCTCAGATGTACCGAACCTAAAAGTTAATCTCTTTGATGACCAAATAGTCGGCGTGTCCGGTTTACAAAAATTAGGGGATATTCTCTATCCTGATATTGATCCAGCTGATAGATTCTCACAACGAAATCCTTATCAATTCAACAAAGTTGATGAGGGATACCAACTTGTCATGCAACTACCATTCCTGACAAAGCAGGAAGTCAATCTAAACAAACATGCAGACGAATTAATTATTACAATCGGTGGTTTTAAAAGACACGTTGCTTTGCCACGAAGTTTATCCAGTACGCAAGCAACAGGTGCGAAACTTACAGGACAACAGCTTATTGTCACCTTCAAGTAAACTTTCAGCATGCTATAACGTCATGTATTTAGAAAACATTAAATCAAATTGTGATAAAAACAGATAAAGCAATTCTCGCTGTAGTCTTTACTACTTTTTTTACGTTCTTATTACTGTTCTTATTGCCAATTAAGACGATAGGAATTGAAGCAATCTGGTGGCTTTACCCTAACCTGTTTCTGGCAATCTGTTGGTTTGGGTACCTCATCAGATATCAGAGAGAACTAACTGATGTTGATTCCTCTCAACTACTCTTCAACAGTGTGTTATTTGGACTGGCTACCACTGCAACATTTCTCCCTATGGATAGGTTGTTCTCAAGACATGGATATTTACAGTTCATTGTTTATCGTAGTACAGACTTTTTCGGAAATATAATGACACCAGTGGGTATAATATTGACATGGGTACTGTTCACTACTTTACTTATCTACTGTTACCACCGGCTTGACATGATTGGATTACATCGCTTTCTGGCATCCACAATTATTGGAGGGATAGCAGCAATCGGTAGTATAGTCGTCTATAGAATGGGAGAAAATCTTTGGATATGGAATTCACTACGAATTGATGATATGTTTAACATTTTGACAGTACCCATTTTTGTTCCGATAACGTTCTTATTAACTTTTCTCTTGTGTCCATACTATTTTCATCGACAGCAGCATCCGTTAGTGGCAGGGATGAGGTGCGGTCTATTTATGGGGATAGCCATGTTCTTGAGTTATATGATCCAATGGAGAAGCATATTAGCTTGAGACATACCTGATGGTATACCAGAATACACAGCTGTTTATTTTTCATTCTATACAAACTATTTAGATTGGTAAACACATGCCAAATTTATCTGAAAACAATTTATCTGAAAATAAAAAAATCCGTTCAACGACAATTTTAGCAGTCCGACGTGATGATCTAATTGCAATCGGAGGAGATGGACAAGTCACTTTAGGAGATACTGCTATCAAACACGGTGCAAAAAAGATACGCAAGATCTATAATGAACAGGTGCTTATCGGATTTGCAGGCTCCGGTTCGGACGCACTAACGCTCTTTGAGAACTTAGAAAAAAAACTCGAACAGTATCGGGGCAACCTACAAAAATCTGCTGTTGAACTCGCAAGAGATTGGCGTAGTGATCGCATCCTCAGACGGGCAGACGCTTTGATGATAGCTATAGACTATAAAGACAGTTATCTCATTTCTGGCAACGGTGACCTTATAATCCCAGATGATGATGTCCTCGCAATAGGCTCAGGTGGTTCGATTGCACTTGCTGCGACAAGAGCACTACTAAATTTCTCAAATCTTACAGCAACTGAGATCGTCGCTGAAGCTCTCAAAATAACAAGTGAAATATGCATCTACACAAACGCAAACATTGAAATTGAATCAATTACGACTTAAGAATGTAGGATATTATATACGTTTACATACGAGATATAATAGAGACCTATATACTAACTCTTCAGGAGGCAAAATTGCAGAAATCAAAAGTTGAAACAAAGGTATTAGCAGAAGCATTAACCCCGCGACAAATTGTTGAGGAACTTGATAAGTACATTATTGGACAATTTGAAGCAAAAAGAAGTGTCGCAATCGCACTACGAAATCGGGCACGCAGACAAATGCTTGATGAGGATATGCAAGATGAAGTCGCACCGAAAAATATCATCATGATCGGCTCAACTGGCGTTGGGAAGACTGAAATTGCACGCCGACTTGCACGTCTCGTTGAAGCTCCATTTATTAAGGTTGAAGCCTCAAAGTATACTGAAATCGGTTATGTAGGTAGAGATGTAGAATCTATGATCCGTGACCTTACGGAACTATCTGTAAGTCGTGTAAAAACTGAACAGACAGACGCTGTTGAAGAAGAAGCATTAGAAAGAGCCGAAGAACGGTTATTGGATTGTCTGTTTCCAATGCCAAGAAACCTAAAAACTAAAACTGCCTCCAGAACATCTGACGAAATTGAATTTGAAGAAAAAATCGAAGAAATCGCAATGGATCAACTGGATCTTGATGATGATTTTGAATTACCATTTGAGTTAGAACTTGACGAAGAAGACAATACGGCATTAGAAGAACAACGAGAACGACATCAGAAAACGCGCGAGAAACTAAGAGAACGATTGAGAAATGGAGAAATTGAAAATAGACCTGTAGAAATCAACATGAAAAGCAGAAGCACACCCTTTGTTGAGATATTCTCACCCGGCGGAATAGAAGAAATGGATATCAACTTCAAAGATATGTTCAGCAGCATCTTGCCAAGTCAGACCAAAAAAAGACGCGTACCCGTTTCTGAAGCCAGACAGATTCTCATGCAAGAAGAAGCAGAAAAACTCATTGACATGGATGCTGTCATCAATGAGGCAATCGAACGCGTTCAAAACTCTGGAATTGTTTTCCTTGACGAAATCGATAAAATCGCAGGACGCGAATCACGACACGGACCCGATGTTTCACGCGAAGGTGTACAACGCGATATCTTACCTATTATTGAGGGAAGTACAATCGCTACGAAATACGGTGCTGTTTCTACAAACCATATACTCTTCATCGCAGCAGGGGCATTCCACGTTTCTAATCCATCTGATCTAATTCCCGAACTACAAGGTAGATTTCCTATACGAGTTGAACTCAAAAGTCTGAATCAGAGCGACTTCAAATCTATACTCACGGAACCAAAAAACGCATTAGTTAAACAATACACTGCATTGCTGCAGACTGAAGGAATAGAAGCAACCATTACAGATGACGCGATTGACGAAATCGCCGCACTCGCTTTTCAAGTCAATGAATCAGTTGAAGATATTGGGGCAAGAAGATTACATACTATCATGGAAAAACTCTTTGAAAATCTCTTCTTTGATGCACCTGACCTTGAAAATGACACGGTCACTATTGATGCTGAATACGTTAAAGGTGAATTAGCAGAAATCGTTAAAGATCAGGATCTAAGTCGATACATTCTCTAACACTACGAATCGTGCTAAATGGCTATTTGTAATTTGTCAAAAAAACTACCATTGCCTTCGTGATGAAATCAGACATACTTCCGTAAATAGGTCAATGTCAGCGCAACTGCACCAAGATTATCCTCAATCATCTGTCTACCGTTCATACCTGCAGTGACCCGTGCTTCATCACAAGACAGCCATTCGGTTATCACGCTCATCATCTCTTGCGATGTGTTTACAAGTCGTGCTGCACCTTTCTCTAATAACAGGTTTGCTTCATAAGCATTTTGAATAGTTGGACCAAAGATCACAGGTTTCGCCATCGCTGCCGGCTCCATTACATTATGCACGCTGCCGTGAAAACTACCCCCGACGAAAGCAATATCTGCTAACCCATACAATTTCGCAAGGATACCTACTGTGTCAATAATAACGACATCTGTATGTTCTAAATTCGCATCACTTTCTAACGCAGAATAGCAATCGTAAGATAGGTCTCGACGCTTTAAATCCGCGGTTATTTCTCTTATGCGATCAGGCGTTGGTTCATGCGGAACCAAAATCAGATTCAGCAATAATCTATACGCATCTTGACGTAAAATCTGAAATGCATCCAAAACTATCTTTTCATCCTCAGCATAAGTACTGCCAGCTATAAGGATTGGACGTCTAAATGTCGATTGTCCCGGGAAAAACGTACTATCCGTTTCAACCGACATCGCTTTTCTGTTCACCTGTTCGTAACGCGTATCACCTGTCACAACAACCTGATTTGGAATGCTGCTAAGTCGTTTAAATCGCACTGAATCCGCTTCAGATATCGCACAAATAAGCGAAAGGTGTTGATGGATATTCTTGAAAAATGACCTCCCAATTGCACCAAGACGTTTTGAACCCGCATGTATCGTCCCAGCAATAACAATTGTCGGTATTCCAGATTCTGAAACCTGCCATACAAGATTTGGCCAAATGTCGTATCTTGAAAAAACCAGACAGTTCGGTTCTATAAGACTAATGAGACGTCTTGCATTACGTCTGGTATCAAAAGGGAGATAAGCTGCTGCATCAACATAAGTATAGGATTCTACATTTGGTGCAACAGAAGGTGAAAAGAAAGTAAGAACGATCCGTGTATCAGTGTGTAGCACTTCAATCAGCGGTTTCGCCTGTTCAAACTCGCCGACTGAAGTAAAATGAAACCACGCTGTTCTGTCTAAATTACGAGCGTCTTCAAGCTGTTCTTCTAATTGACTGAAGACGAAACGTCGACCGACAATTCCCTCGCGAATCTTGCGATTCCAGCAGCCCATGATGTGATACGCAATGAACATAAAGGGAATTGCGAAAACGTTATATACAAATCGCCAAAACATTACACTTCTATTTTGATTGCATCTAAGATTTTCTTCTTGAGTGCATCTTTTGGCATAGCTCCGACAATCTGTTCTGCGATTTCTCCATCTTTGAACACCAGCAGTGTTGGAATACTACGGACACTATATTTCATCGCGCTCTGTCGGTTTTCATCAACGTTGACTTTCCCAACTTTGAAAGTATCAGCGTTCTCTTCTGCAAGTTCCTCCAGAATTGGTGCAATCATCTTACACGGTCCGCACCACTCAGCCCAAAAGTCAACAACCACAGGCGTATCTGATGCGATGACCATCCCTTCAAATGTATCGTCGGTAATTTCGAAAGTAGTTTCTGACATTTTAACTCCTTATCTATAAATCTAAATCTTAGTAATTCTTGAGTAAAAAGCAAATGTTGCATCTAATCTCAAAAAATGCATCATTGCACCTAATATTTTACTCTATAATGTGATTAATTTCCACACTATTTTATATTACAATAGGAATGTAGACTCATTTATCAACGAAATTACATTGACACAGCCAAGAATATATGTTATAATATATCTTATATAAATACGCAAACACAAAGATTCATAATCAACATCGGGTAAAATCTGTTCCAAAAAACTCGTGAATATCACAATCTTTCTTAATGTAGCACAACTGCATCAAGATTAACATATATATTCGTAGGGATTGGGATTCCCCATCCGTATATTACCCAATTAAAACCTTGATTTGCATCCGTATGCTTCCCACCATTTCAAAATGTAATTAAATGTAATTAAAGGTAGTAGGTATACTCCGTGTATTTCCAGTATTTAAACAAATCTCTTAAAAGTAGTAGGCACACTCCGTGTGCCGTTTAAACAAATCTCTTAAAAGTAGTAGGCACACTCCGTGTGTCGTTTAAACAAATCTCTTAAAAGTAGTAGGCACACTCCGTGTGCCGTTAATTACGCGCACCGTTAGTCTCAATTCTCGCGGAATTATACTTCTGTTTTCAATCCGTTAGGTGTTTATGATCCTTATCGATGCAGAGTACCCAAACGCGTATTCTGCTAAAACATATTCTAAGGAGAGAACTATGATATACAGGGAACAAACAGATGGATCAAATTTATCAACTTGGAATCTTCCTGAAGGGGCTACTGTCCGATTAGGGAATGGTTGGATAAGCGGTGGGATGACATTCTCACCTGATGGAAAATCCCTTGTTGTTGCGTCAACTATCGGCTGCTGGTGGTATGATATAAATACCATGAAACTCAGCAAAACGTGGGATACTGAACAAAGCATTCTCTGTGACATCACCTTTTCACAAGATGGCAAGTGGCTTGCTACCGGAAGCTGGAATGGAACCGTTAAGATTTGGGACACACAAAACCTTAAATGTGCTGACAGCATAGATTTACTTAATAGTACAAATTCCATGAGTGCTCATCCCCGAAATCTCCTGTTTTCACAAGATGGGGAATACATAACGTGTTCCCAATTAATTTCACGCGATAATGGTGGTGGTCTGCATTTTACGATTTACGATTGGCAGACAAATATTGATACACCTATTAAAAGTCTTTCTCTTCAACCGGAACAAGGAAAGGAACACATCCTTCCTGTAGCTCTTTCGCCAGATGGAAGTCTCATCGCATATACCCCTGAAGCAAATACTACATCAGTAGTGCATATAGAGACAGGTGAACTGATTGCTAAACTACGAGATAACTATACTGACACATCAACAATTGGCTGTTATCAGTTGGTATTCTCACCATGCGGAAAATATCTTGCAGCTACAAATCGCGGTAACAAAATCCTTATATGGAATGTTAACAACGGTACTCTAAAGATGGTACCAACAGTCCATAGCGACAATCGAAGTTTAGAAATTAGTGTGCCTGCCTATACAGCCGATGGAAACTTACAGGTTGCTGGGTTCTCTCGCAGGGAGGTGGTCATCTGGGATGCCAAGCAACAAAAAACAGTAGATACCTTTGATTCTCCGAACCCTATATTCGGGTCTTTTTCATCAGATGGAACACGATTCGTTGCAACAAATAGATGTGGAGAACTGCAGGTGTGGACACACGGTAATCCCCCTACAGTTCAATCACTTCCCACACATATATCAAGAGGTGTAATTTCTGTAAAGTTTTTCAAAGACAGCCGCAAGCTACTCAGTACTAATGATGTTTCTGGATATAGGATATGGGACGTTACGAAAGGACAAGTGCAACAGAAAGTCCATCTTGCACCTCCAGAATCACCTGGTAAAATATCTTTAGCCAGAAGTAAGAGACTCCTCGCTATCTTAGAAGAAAGTCGTGTTGTTAGAGTCTGGGATTTAGATGCAGATATACTGTTTGCAGAACTCAATGAAGAATATAATGGATTGAAATGGATGACGTTCTCTCCGTGTGAAGAATATCTTGTCACTACCAATATTCGAAAAATCATCAATATCTGGCATCTTGAATCCAGCAAACGAATCGCTGAATTAACGCAAAATCCGTCAAGAATCGTTAGAATGGGTTTTTCGCCAGACGGTGAACATTTTGTTAGTTTCTATGGTGATAGTTTCACAATATGGGATGCAAAGCAGTGGAAAAAACGACACCACATTCAAAATCCAATTGTGCAAAGCGAGATGCAAGTCTATAAACGTTGGCAACTATTGTTACCTTCAAACAAGAAACAAATGATCATAGTACCCCGTGTCGGTCCAATTCTCGTCTGGGATTTAGGAAGCGGGGAACAGGTCGGTTCACTTGATATATCAATATGCTCAGATACATCATTGTATAAAGGTACATCACAAGATATTCAACGTTTTCACGAACAACCAGATTCTGAAACGCAACGGATCTGGGGTAAGCTCAAGTTATCTCCTTGCCGCACACGTATTGCTGGTGTAATTAGAAGGGTGTGGAGAAACGAAATCCGAATATGGGATTCAACTTCCTTAGAAACCTGTATGGTAATAATTCCGCCGACAGAATGTCAGAAACCACAGTCCTTTAGGTTTTCACCTTGTGGCAAATACCTTGCTGTAGGTGCGCAATGGCAAGAGGGACAAGAATTGATGCCAATCTGTCTATTGGATGTTAATACTGGAGAATGCATCCACACCTTCAAAGGACATCAAACAGATGTATGGGCACTTGCTTTTTCACAGGATGGAGAGATTTTGGCAAGTGGCAGTTATGACGGTACAATCCTCCTTTGGAATATGAAACCTTTTATCAACTCTAAGACACTCCTTGTATAATTCATCTACAACAGAGCGATGCTGTTTGCATCGCATAATCCACTCAGTTAATATCGAACAACACCTCGTGTGCAAGGTTCCCGTGCCTCGCGTGAGATATAATACCAAAAAAGGAGATAGTTTATGGAAAACAGAAACCCTTCAGCAACCATACTTAGACCACTTGATAACACAGACGTGACAACTTGGAAACTTCCTGAAGGTGCGATCGGCAGGTTAGCGCGAGGTCGCGTCACAAATATGTCCTTTTCACACGATGGTGAATATCTTGCAGTCGCAACAGCGTTAGGATGTTGGTTGTATGACAGAACTTCACTGAAACCTATTGCCCTATTTGATCAAGAAAACGGTATGGTAAGCTCTGTAATTTTTTCGCACGACAACCAATTTATAGCAACAAGTAATTATGATGGTGTTGTGAAGATATGGGAAACACAAAACCTGCAGTGCCAAGCAGAAATAGATCACCGCAAGAATGTAAAGGCAACATCGGGCCGTTTTGACAAACTTCATTTTTCGCATGATAATGAATACTTAGCAGCATCTTCTATTGACATGCAAAATGTTGTCTACGCGTGGCAACAAAACACGGATGAACCCTTCACATATTTTCCAATTGACATTGACATTGAAGATATGAGGGGAGATTATTCTCCTATCTGTTTCTCTCCGATAGGTAATCTGCTGGCATACGGGTCCGCTGAAAATCACCGCCCGACTCTTACTATTTTCGATATAGAGACGGGTGAACACATAGCACATCTTAGCCTATCCTCGACACTCACTACATATCGCCGTCTCGTCTTTTCTCCTTGTGGCAAATATATTGCTGCTACTACTGGGAACAAAGAGGTGTTAGTGTGGAATGTTCACAACGGCACTTTAGAATCCGAACCAACTACTTATGATGGAAGAGTGATAATCCCTGCCTATACACCTAATAGCACATTGCGCGTGACCGAGATTTACGGTAATAAAGTGGTGATTTGGGATGCCTTTCAAAATGAAATAATTGATACATTTGAACGTCAAAAACCCAGACGTGATCATTTTTTAAGCGGCCATAAGGAACACTTTTCATCTAATGGAGCGTACATCGCAACGATCCAATCCCGTAGCGATCTCTGTGTGTGGACAATCGGCACACCGTCAAGTAAAATATCAAGTCCAGCTGATCATAAACCCGTTCCGCATTCGGTGACTTTTTCTCCAAATGGTAAAACTGTAGCGAGTGGACATGGTTTTGGCATGTATCAAGTGTTTTGGAATGTGGAACAAAGACAAACAGAACAGATATTTCCAACGCCGAAGATACAGGCACAACGCACGGCTCTCACTGAAAATCTTACAACAGAAGAGAAAAGGCAGTGGTACCGTATCAGTACCTTATCGCCATGTGGGGAACGACTGGCACTTCGCGACCATCCAAGAGGGTCAGTTGAAATCTGGAACATTACGTCTGAAAACCTCATTACAGAACTATCGGATAGTAAGGTATTTGGGCGTGAAATGCGTTTTTCACCAACAGGTGAACATTTCATCGGAGCAGCACCTAAAGGTGATATCGGAGTCTGGGATACAGAGTCCGGTGAAAAAGTCAATACACTTACAGGAGACAACCGTATGATTCACACAACTGCGTTTCATCCCGATGGCAAACAACTCGCTGCTTCACGAACAGGGAGTTCTGGAATGCTTTGGGATATTGTCAGCGGTGAACAGATCGGCGTGTTTCCAACAGAACTACCAGAAGATATCTCTCTTTATAGAGGGGACCCAGCTCAGATACATCAATATATTGAAAAATATAGAAAAATAGGGAGCCGCTATAAGTGTGTCCCCCAAAAACTCGCCTTTTCACCTTGTGGCACGATAATCGCCTGTGGAATAAAGGAACATATTCGGTTACGTGATGCAGCAACCTTCGAAACACGTATGCTCATACTACTACCCGAAACGTGTAGCAGACCGTTTGCGCTTACATTTTCTCCCTGTGGAAAATACCTCGTTTCCGGGTCCTGGTGGAAAAAAGGATTGGAGAAAGTGTCCATACGAATATGGGAGGTCGCAACAGGAAAAAACATACACACTTTCTGGGGACACACGACGGATGTGCAAGATTTAGCTTTCTCACCGGATGGTAAACTTCTGGCAAGTTGCAGTTATGACGGTACTATCCTTCTTTGGGATGTGAAGCAGTTTATAGGCACTTAAGACATCTCACTCTACAATAAAATCGGAGGCTTTTTTATGGAAAATCTACGATCACAGACAACTATACACTCTACGCAAACAAACAGCGACGTGACAACCTGGAAACTCCCCGAAGGAGCAATTGCGCGATTAGGTCAAGGACTCGTATTTGACATGGCGTTTTCACCGGATAACGCGTCTCTTGCTGTTGCAACTCGCGTTGGGGTATGGATGTATGAACTCGCGACCATGCAGCCTATAGCATTATTAGAGACCGAACGAGGCATGCTTTCTAAAGTCGTCCTTTCACCCGATGGGAAATGTGTCGCTACCAGTAACGCGGACGGCATCATCAATATACGAGAAATAGAGACCCAGCAACGTGTCGCGAAAATACGAGGCTGGCACGGGGGCACCTCCCAACTTGCCTTTTCCCCGGATAGCCAATACATCGCAGCATCCGGCAATGGATACGGTGACGTTTACGTCTGGTGTGCAAAAACTGGTCAACATCTCGCAAGTTTCAAAGTGAGAGTCACACTGAAGGAAGATGAAAAGTATCCCACTCGTTTTCCGCTCTGCTTTTCACCGGATGGGCAGCTGCTCGCTTATTCTACTGGCTCAAGCACTCTTACTGTCCGAAACCTAAAAACGAAAGAATGCTTTGCTTATCTGTTCCAAGAGCGTGATCTGCGCGAATCAGGACATGTGTATGATCTCGCCTTTTCACCTTGTAGTCAGTTTCTTGCTGCGAGTATTCAAGATCCAACGACACGTGAGAACATTGAGGTGCAAATATGGAATATTGATAAAGAGACATTAGAAACAACTTACACAGACTACGGCGGAAATCGGGTGGTTCTCGCCTATTCCCCTGATGGGGAGTTACGGATTGCAGATATTTATGATGACAAGGTAGTGATGTGGAATGCGTCTCGGCGTGAAAAGCTTGATATTATTGAATGTTCATCAGGAAAATTTAGCCCGGTACAGTGTATCTCTATTGATGGACAGCAGTTTGCAATTCTCACTAACCATGAAATCTGTGTGTGGCGTGCAGGTTCACCTCCCATAGTAGCACCGCTCACAGTGCGTAATCAGATCCCCCAATCTCTGTGTTTTTATCAATCGGGCAAGATGTTGATTTGCCAACACTGGTATGCAGATACCGTTTTCTTGGATGTTATCCAGAAACAGGTGATACCTCCACCGATCCCACAAAGGGGTGGGGGTAAAAAGTGTGCACTGTCCCCTGGTGAAGAATTGTTGGCTCTCATCGGAGAAGGCGGTCAAACGCTTGAAGTCTGGAACATTATGTCCGGAATCCGAATAGCAAAACTCACCGGACACCAAAGTTTTATCACCACCGTGGTGTTTTCACCATCAGGGGAACACATCATCAGCGGTGATATAGATGGAAAACTCATTGTGTGGCGTGTCCAAAGTTGGGAAAAGCAGCATGCATTTACAGGACATGTAGAGGCACTTCGGACAGCAGCCTTTCATCCCAACGGAAAGCAATTCGCTACTACTGACGGGATGAGTATCTTTCTTTGGGACGTTGCGAGCGGTGAGCAGCTTGGCTCGCCTTCTGTAGACTCCACCTTTGTTGCCCTATATAGAGGAGATATGCGACAAATCCAGAGACAAATCCTGCAACGTTACAAACCTTCAAAGTATCTCCATTCAATTGCTTTTTCACCTTGTGGCACTTATTTGGCTGGTGGATTACACGGTGGGATTCATCTGTGGGATGCTGCAACTTTGGAACCGCATATGGGGATGATTCTACCCGAGAGTTGCTCCCATATTGGTGTCGTAGTGTTTTCTCTATGTGGTCGGTACCTTGCCTCCGGTTCTTGGTGGAGGGAAACAGACAAAGTTTCCATCCGTTTATGGGAGGTTGCCACTGGGGAAAACATTCATACCTTCTGGGGGCACACCTCAGATGTGCAAAATCTCGCTTTTTCAAAGGATAGTGAACTCTTAGCAAGTAGCAGTTATGACGGTACTATTCTGCTTTGGGATGTGACACAGTTTATAGGCACTTAAGACATTTCACTCCACAATAAATCGGAGGCTTATTATGGAAAATAGACGACCACAGACAAACAGCGATATAACAACATGGACACTGCCCGAAGGGGCAATCGGTAGATTAGGACGAGGAATTATAAACGACATAACGGTTGCTCTGAACAAAAAATCTTTTGCTGTGGCGACTCGTGTCGGCGTATGGATGTATGAACTCGGTACTATACATCCGACCACACTGTTGGAAACTGAACGAGGTATAATAAATAATGTTGCTCTTTCACAGGATTGTAAATGGGTTGCCACCAGTAATACCGATAGCATCATTACGGTGACAGAGATAGATACGCAGAAATGTGTCGCAAAAATACAAGGCTGGCACGACGGCACCGCTCAACTTGTCTTCTCACCGGATAGTCAATACATCGCAGCATCTGGCTACGGATACGGTGACGTTTATGTCTGGTGCACAAAAACCGGTGCACACGTCGCAAGTTTCAAGATGGAACGTAAACCTAAGGAAGATGAAAAGCTCCCTTTCCGTTACCCTCTCTGCTTCTCACCGGATGGACAGCTGCTCGCTTATGCCTCTGGCAGATTCACCCTTACTGTCCGAAACGTAGAGACAAAAGACCGTATCGCGTCCATGTCTACAACTTCGCATTTGTCCTGCGTCGGCTATGTATATGGTCTTTCATTTTCACCCTGTAATCAGTATCTTGCTGCAAGTATTCAAGATCTATCTACACATGAAAACGTTGAGGTGCAAGTGTGGAATATTGATAAAGAGACCTTAGAGACAACTTACACAGACTACGGCGGAAATCGGGTGATTCCCACTTATTCCTCCGAGGGGACATTGCTGGTGGCAGATATCTATAAAGACAGAGTAGTCATGTGGAATGTATCTCACGAAGAAAAACTTGACATCATTGAATATCAAGCGTCTCCCGAGGCAGTATGTTTTTCTACTAATGGACAACAATTGGCAATTGTCACTTCACGAGAAATAGTTGTGTGGTGCACAGACAACACTGATACGGTAATTCCAATCCCAGAACCTTCCAGTGTTCCTGATTCTCTGTTTTTTTTACAATCAGGAAAGGTGCTGGTAAGTAAGTATTGGGGTGAACGCAGAGGTCGTATCGTTTTCTGGGATGTTTTACAAAAACAGATGACACCTCTCCCGATCCCACCAAGAAGCAGTGGCAAAAAGTGTGCTGTGTCTCCCTGCGGAGAATTATTAGGACTCATTGGAGAAGGCGGTCAAACGCTTGAAGTCTGGAACATTACGTCCGGAACCATGATAGCAGAACTCACCGGACACCAAAGTCTTATCACCACTGTGGTATTTTCACCGTCGGGTGAACACCTTGTCAGTGGAGGTGTAGATAGAAAACTTACTGTATGGCATGTTCAACGTTGTGAAAAGCAGCATTTACTCATAGCGAATGGACGTGGAAATGCGATTATGTCAGCATCTTTTCACCCCAGCGGAAAACAATTCGTTACATCTGTTAGGAATGGTCCTGTGGATCTTTGGGACGTTGAGAGTGGGGAACATCTCGGATCACCTGCTATAGATTTCACATTAGCAGATGCTTCCCTATATAAAGGGGATGTAAGGGAAATCCAACGGCGTTATAAACAGAAGTCAAAGATGCGATGGCTTTATTCAGCCAAATTTTCACCTTGCGGCACCCTTATCGCTGGTGGGTTGTGGGGTGAAATTCGTTTATGGGATGCAACAACTTTAGAACCACGCATGGGGATGATTCTACCCGAAAGTTGCTACCGTGTTGGTGTCGTGGCATTTTCTCCGTGTGGAGAATATCTCGCCTCCGGTTCTTGGTGGAACAAAACAGACAAAGTTTCTATCCGTTTATGGGATGTTGCCACTGGGGAAAACTTCCATACCTTCTGGGGACACACCTCAGATGTTCAAGAACTCGCTTTTTCAAAGGATGGTGAACTCTTGGCAAGTAGCAGTTATGATGGTACCATTCTCCTGTGGGATATGAACCCTTTTATCAACTGTTAAACATTTCTCATCAATTC
Organism: Candidatus Poribacteria bacterium; assembly: GCA_965205065.1. GTDB lineage: Bacteria > Poribacteria > WGA-4E > WGA-4E > WGA-3G > MSPOR6. The sequence continues at coordinate 4,711,233 of CBDBFT010000001.1, forward strand.
TTTTGGTCAATTCTGTATAATAACGTGAGTTTGATAAATATTCAATAAATGTTTTTAAAAAAGAGAACTCTTTTGGTATAATGAAGTCATTATACCAAAATACTATATATTAGAAGGAGTTCTCTTATGAGTATTTTAACACTTTTTTGCAGAATTGACGACTTTTATTTAGCTTTTGAGGCATTTCTGACTTCACGATCACTTCAGGATGATAAACCGATTGAAACACGCGGGCGTCCCCGTAGTCTACACGACAGTGAGGTAATGACTATCATCATTGCCTTCCATCAAAGTGGATTTCGGACGTTCAAGCATTTTTATGAAAAACATGTCTGCGTCTATTGGTGTGCTGAGTTTCCAAATCTTGTCAGTTATTCTCGGTTCGTGCAGCTCAAAAATGAGGTGCTGGAACTCTTAATGATTTATCTATATTTGCAACGCGGAGAATGTAGTGGCATCTCTTTTGTAGATTCCACACGCCTGCGCGTGTGTGACAATAAACGGATTTCAGCCCATCGCGTATTCGCTGAATATGCTGGGCGTTCAAAAACCTCTATGGGGTGGTTCTATGGCTTTAAACTTCACCTGATCATCAATGAGAAAGGCGAACTTTTAGGTTTTCAACTGACACCGGGCAACACAGATGACCGAACCCCTTTACCCGATTTAGTGGTAGGGCTGCATGGTTCTCTCTACGGAGATAAGGGATATATCTCTAAAGACCTGCGGGAGACGCTTCGCAAGCAAGATATCAACTTGATCTACAAAGTCCGCAAGAACATGAAACCCGAACCGCTATCTGCTTCCGATGAGGAGTTGCTGAGAAAACGTGTCATCATTGAATCCGTAATCAAGGAACTAAAAACACAGACGCAGTTGGAACACAGTCGACATAGAAGTATCGTCAACTTTCAAGTGAATGTGTATTCCGCTTTGATTGCTTACCAGCTTTTGGAGAAGAAACCCTCGGTGAAGGTGAACCTGCAAAAACTTGAAGAAATCAACGATTTACCTATGCTTTTTAACTTCTAATCTTTTTTCAAACTCACGTTAACTTTAGACCGTTTTGAAACAGAAACCGATGCACAGGGCAGATTTGTGTTTCCAAATCTAACACAAGAACGTTATCAGATAAATATCCGTGCAGTCCAATCCGTATTTGATAAAGACACAGAAAAATATCAACGTGTTCACATTCAGAAGCAGGTTACACTTCCAGCAGGTAGTGATGAAATCTATCCTATCTATCTTGGAAAAGCAGATGGCACGCCATTTTAGAGATAATGTGGATAAGCCAGCACTGTAATTAGAGTTGAGGGGTGTGCATAAATAATACCGATGTAAAATTTGCTCTTAAAAGTAGTAGGCACACTCCGTGTGCCGTCTCTTTAAAAGCAACAGACATACTCCATGTGCCGTTAACAGACTCTTTAAAAGTAGTAGGCACACGCCGTGTGCCGTCAACAAATTCAAAAACCCACAATGAAAAAAACATTACAGCAAATTATCAAAGAATCGCTAATTGTCTGTATCTGGATCAGTTTTTTCGCACTGATACTTTGGGGGACAGACCAATTCGGACTTCTTTCCTCCACCCCTTATACTGCAAGTAACATCTCCTTGCAAGTCGATTTCCCCACAGTCTATCAGATATGGAAACAGGGAGATGCAGTTTTCGTAGACGCGCGTTCTGCAGCCAACTTCAAACGTGGACATATCCCAGGAGCAGTAAATGTCCCAGTGAATCGCGTCAAACACGGACTAAGCATATTACCGCAAAATAAGGACACGCTATTAATCACATACTGTGGAAACGTTGAATGTCCTAATGCCTATCAACTGCTCAATGCTCTTTTAGCACACGACTACCGAAATGTAAAAATGTTTCCACAAGGACTAAGGGGGTGGCAAGCATTGGGATACCCATTGGAAACAGAATGAAAATTCCATCAGTATTTGTAACACTTCTAAGAGTAGTTCTTGGTGCCATCCTGCTTTTTGCCGGAATTACTAAACTTATGGGTTTCAGTACTTTTGCCACAAATGTAGGTAGTTATCAGATGTTGCCTATAGCGTTAGTAAAACCGATAAGTTATCTCATTGTTTCTGCAGAAATTACATTAGGCATAGTTCTGATCATCGGATACTTTTCAAGAGGCGCGGGTATATTGTCAATGTCACTTTTTCTGATCTTTGCAGTTGCATTGACAAATGTATTGTGGCGAGAACTTCCTCTAACAGATTGTGGTTGTGACAATTTTATTTTTAGTTTATTAGACTTTTTGGGACTTACAATTTCAGATCAACCCAATTGGAGAATAGTATTTGTAGATATCGTATTAGCGGTATCATGTTTAGGAGTCATATCTTCACCACAGCGAGGGTATGGGTTGGATTCGTTAATCCAGAAGGAACAACCTAATTGATTCCGCGCCCCATTTGTGTCAGCTTTGCTAAATGGGGTGTTCTCCGCGCCAGCTATATAATTGGCGCAATTCTGACAAAAAGGGGAACGATAACTTTACACACCCCATTAAATGGGTGCGTAAAGTTTTGTCACTTGAGGCGTTAATTTAGGGATTATCTGAGAGTTAGGGATGCTCTTTAGTCCCGTAGGGACGCAATGTTTATAGATCACGGTTGAACACGGTTTCTTTAGTCCCTACCAAATCAACGCCAAATGCGCGTTTGGCATTTGTCGGGACTGAAGAGAGGTGGGGTACACATTTTTCTATAAACATATCGTCCCTACGGGACTGAAGACACTACCTCAACAGATTTATCCCTTAAATTGACGCTTATGGTGCGGTTTCCTAACTGCACCTATCAGGGATGCAAAAGCAATTATAGATTTCACTATAAGGGTGTGTAAAGTTTTTGTCACTATAGACGTCAATTTAGTGAATAACGTTAGTGTGTTTGATACACCTTTCAACCCTCTGGGGTTTGCTATTAGTTGGATCAATGCGTGGACTATACACCTTTCGCCCCTCTGGGGCTTACTATTGGTTGGATCAATGCGGACTATACACCTTACGCCTCTCTGAGGCTTGGAAAATTACATATCAGCACCCGACAAATGCCAAACGCGCATTCATAGCATTGATTTCAGTGCGGAAGGTGTATAGAGAACGTATACCACGAAAACCCAAGCACCAGCGGTGTGAAAGGTATGAGGATAGAATCGGTTTTATATATAATCCGACAAGAAGCGGGAATATCCTTAAATTAACGCTTATGGTGATTGGATAAAGACAGCACAATCAAGGATGAATGTGCTACAGCAGTATCAATAAGTATGGGGGTGGAGACGGGGAATGGAAATAAATGGGGTTGGAGAAAGATAGCACAATCAAGGATGAATGTGGCAGAATACGCGTTTGGTATTCTGCATTAGAAATATCAAATAGTATGGTGGTGGAGAGGGAGAATGGAAGATGAAATGGGCTGGAAAAAGATAGCACAATCAAGAATGAACGGGCTACAGCAATATCAAACTTTTTGCTGGACAGAGTAGGGTAATGTAGGATGAATGTGTTTGTAGAAAGAAGCACAATCAAGGATGAATATGCTACAGTCATGGTCTTGGGAATCGCTAAATTGACGTCTATGATATGTAAAATTATTGTCACCTTTTTTGTCAGAATTATTACACGTCCGTTTATGTACATAGCACTCCGCTGGAGTGCGACCCGTTGACAATCCTTTTTCTATAGACATATTGCTCCGCTGGAGCAAGGGGTCAGCGATCCTTTTTCTTAAGTGACAAAAACTTTACACACCCCACTATAAAACATATTTGCTTAAGTCCTAAATCTGTGGTAACATAATAAAAAAGGTTGATTTTGAGGTATTATTTAAAATGCATGAGAGTTATCGTGTTGCAATTGTCGGCGCAACAGGGGCAGTTGGTAACACTATGTTGGAATTATTAGAGGAGCGCACATTTCCTGTTGGTAGTCTAAAACTGTTGGCTTCACATAGGTCCGCAGGTGAAATACTTACCTTCAAAGGTGCACATATTGAGATTGAGGAGTTGACACATGACTCTTTTGAGGACATAGATTTAGTCTTTTCATCTGCAGGAGCATCTGTCAGTCGTGAGTTTATTCCGACCGCTGTAGAAAAAGGCGCGTTGGTAATTGATAACACAAGCGCATTCCGAATGGACGATGACACCCCATTGGTTGTCCCAGAAGTAAATATGGATGCCGCACAAAAACATAACGGTCTTATCGCAAACCCAAACTGTTCAACAATTCAGATGATGGTCGCTCTGAAACCGATATATGATGCTGTCGGTATTAAGAGAATCGTAGTATCAACATATCAGAGTGTATCTGGTAAGAGTGGACAAGCAGTGAACGAGCTTGTTCTACAGACAACTGAAGCATTAGAAGGGAAACCGATAACACTTGATAGATTTCCACATCAGATGGCGTTTAATGTTGCTTTTGATTGGACATTCACCGATACCGGTGACAATGAAGAAGAACTGAAGATGATCAAAGAAACACATAAAATTCTCTCCGACGATTCTATCGGCGTTTCTGCTACTACCGTCCGTGTCCCTGTCTTCTTTGCACATTCTGAATCTGTAAACGTTGAAACTCAGAAGAAACTCACACAAGCTGAAGCACGAGAACTCCTTGCTGATGCGCCAGGTGTTCAGTTAGTCGATGATCCTGATAACTATGAATATCCTATGGCTATAGATGTTGCTGGAAAAGATGAGGTCTATGTGGGACGCATCCGAGAGGATCTATCAATCGCAAACGGACTAAATCTATGGGTTGTCGCCGATAATTTACGTAAAGGTGCTGCATTAAATGCCATCCAGATAGCAGAACAACTCTTATTGTAATTCTTTGCAACTAAGAAGATAATATCAATAAAAATACCTGCACAGACAGGGATATCAGATGATACTTAATAGAGATAATATTGCACATTATCTTGAGGAACGGCAAGCAGAGATAGGCTTTTTTGATCCTGATGCTAAGTTACAGGTTGAAGAGATTGGAGATGGAAACCTCAATTTTGTCTATAGGGTATTTGATGCATCTAAACCAGAATTTTCACTTGTTCTGAAACAAGCACCACCCTACATTAAGATTTTAGGTCCAAACTATCCGCTTACATCTGAACGGCTCAGTTATGAAGCACGTGCCTTAAAGGTATACAACCGTCTTATCAGTGATGCTGTGCCAACGTTGTACTTTTTTGATCCTGATGCTGCTGTCATAGTGATGGAATATCTGCCAGAGTACCGACTCTTACGCGATGATCTTATCTTAGGCAAAATCAATCCGATTATTCCAAAACAAATTGGAAGATTTATGGGGGTTGTACATAGTCAAACATATCAGCGTAACATTGATGAAACATCAGAGAATCACTACCGAAATCAGTTCGCTAATACGGATATGCAAGCAATAACTGGCGATTATGTTTTTACTTTTCCATTTATAGATCATCAAACAAACTTCTATACGGATGGATTAGAAGACTCAGTTGAAATACTCAAAGCGGACACTGAATTCTTACAACAGGCAGAAATGCTAAAGAACATTTTTTTGAGGGTCAAGCGTGGGTTAACGCACGGAGACTTACATACTGGTAGTGTCATGGTTAATGACAATTCTGCTAAAGTGATTGATTCAGAATTTGCTTTCTATGGATCAGTCGGATTTGACATCGGTCTTTTTTGGGCAAATTACCTACTGTCTTATTTTTCACACTCTGAAAATTCTAAGATTCAGTCAGATATTTTATCAGCAGTCATTGCAGTATGGGAAAACTATATTGAAACGTTTAGGATGGATACATCCTTAAAGAAACGAACCCTACATGTTATATTTCACGAAGCTGTTGGCTTCACTGGTATGGAGATGTTAAGACGGATTATCGGTGCTGCGCATGTTAGTGATATTGAGCGTATTGATGATTCAGATCGAAAACTACGGATAGAAAGAGCTATCCTTGAATTTGGTAGAACGATTGTAAAGAAACGAAATAACATTGCAAATGTGCATGAAATGGTGACGTTATTGTATACATAATCAGAGAGATCACACAGAAAAAACTATGAGAGATTACTACGAAATACTCGGTGTTGACAGAAAGTCTTCACCTGATGAGATAAAAAAAGCATATCGAAAATTGGCGGTAAAATACCATCCTGACAAGAATGCTGGCGATAAAGCTGCTGAGGAGAAATTCAAAGAAGCAGCTAACGCCTATTCCGTGCTGTCTGATCCTGAAAAACGCAAAATATATGATACCCGAGGGCATGCCGGTGTGCAAGGTATGGGTTTTGAGGGGTTCACCAATATGGATGACATTTTCGCGAATTTCAACGATATCTTTGGACGCGCAGCTTATGGCGACTTCGGGGATGTATTCGGTGAAGTTTTTGGTCCACAGCGGCAGACAACGCGGAGATTAAGAGGACGTGACCATCGAATAAATGTAACAATTACTTTTGCTGACGCGATTAACGGTACACAGAAAGAAGTTAGCATTGAGGGTAAGAACATAAAGTTCAAGATACCCCCTGGAATTAAAGATGGAAAAACACTTAGGGTAAGGGGGCAAGGTGAATCCATTGGCGCAGGTGAATCAGGAGACCTATTAGTAAAGATATCAATTGAACCGCATCCAACACTGTCCCGTGATGGACTTGATCTTGTGACAGATGTACAGGTGCCAATGACAACTGCTGCTTTAGGTGGAATTGTCCGAGTGCAGACATTGACAGAGAACGTTGAAGTCAAAATACCGTCAGGGGCACAACCCGGACAACAGTTACGACTTCGGGGTAAAGGCATAGCAGATGTAGGTGGACGAAAAGGTGACCTGCGAGTCCGGTTAATCGTGGAGATACCAAAATCATTGACCCGTAAACAGAAGGATCTGCTAAAGCAACTTGCAAAAACACTATAGCTGAAGAACAAAGGAGAATTAATGATCTCACTATCACAAAGAAGTCAAAACGTTACACCATCATCAACATTAGCCATCACAGCGAAAATAAACGCAATGATCGCTGATGGTGAAGATGTTGTCAAATTCGGGGCAGGTGAACCCGATTTTGATACACCCGACTATATCAAAGCTGCCGCAGTTACGGCACTTGATAACGGTTTTACGAAATATACACCGGTTCCCGGTATCCCTGAACTCAAAGAAGCCATCGTAGATAAATTCAAGAATGATAACGGACTGAGTTATACACCATCGCAAGTCATCGTCTCTTGCGGTGCGAAGCATACACTTTATAACATCATGCAAGCGATCTGCGATCCGGGTGATGAGGTCATCTTCGCAGCACCGTATTGGGTGAGTTATCCGCAACAGATAAAATTAGCAGAAGCAATCCCACGCGTCATTGAAACGACTGCTGAGCAGAACTTCTGCATGCAACCTGAGCAGGTGGAATCTGCTATTAACGCAAAGACGAAAGCAATTCTCATCAATAGTCCAAGTAATCCCACAGGAACAACATATCCCGTTGAGGACCTCAAACAGATAGCAGCACTTGCAGTTAAGCATCAAGTTTATCTCATCTCCGATGAAATCTATGAAGCACTGCTCTATGATGGCGCAACACATCAGAGTCCAGCTGCATTCAATGAAGAAACAAAAGCACTGACCTTTGTCGTCAACGGTGTTTCTAAAGCTTACTCTATGACTGGATGGCGAATAGGGTACACCGCAGGTCCGGAAGATGCAATTTCAGCGATGTCTCGTATCCAATCACACAGCACATCAAATCCTACTTCAATCGCACAGAAAGCTGCAGTGGCTGCGCTCAATGAACCCCAAGATGCAGTTGAAGAAATGCGTAAGGCTTTTGAGGAACGACGTAATGTTATCTGTCAACGTTTTGATGATATTGATGGTGTGACCTACATTAAACCGCAAGGTGCGTTCTATATCTTCCCAGATTTTTCAGCACACTACGGCAGAACACTTGATGGTAAAAAGATTGAAGGCTCAATGGACATCACCGACTATCTTCTGAGTTCTGCTGGCGTCGGTGTTGTACCAGGGGATGGATTCGGTGCGGATAAGAATTTACGTCTCTCTTTTGCTACCTCTCTGGAGGAGATAAATCGTGGGCTGGATCGGATTCAGAAGGCGTTGCAATAGGGTTCTCTTCCTTGGAAGCGTATTTTGGCCACCCAAAGTGACGCGTCCTTTTTGACAACTTCTTCCTAATGTGGTAACTTAACGTGAGATATATTTAAAAAATTTTGAATAAAGAAGCCGACCTTGAGACTTAAAACGTGCGATTTGGCGTGTACTGTAACATAACCTGTTAGGTTGTGCAGCCTAATTTCCTATTCACACGCGATGGGTGTACCTGCCTGCTGGCAAGGCGGGGAATGCCTAAAGACGAATGCGCCAAATCTTCGGATAGGTTGCGCTACAAAAAATCGCTTACACTGAGATTACGTTAATTTAGGTTATAATTGTTGAATGAATAAACAACATGAAAGGACTTTAAATGCTATTTTCAGAACACCTATTCCGAAAACGTTGGAATGGCGTAAAATAGAGTCTCTCTTGATAGCATGTGGAGCAGAAACCATTGAAGGAAAAGGATCAAGGGTAAGGTTTGATTTGAATGATGTTACAGCAACGTTTCACCGTCCGCACAATCGAAAAGAAGCACGCCCCTACCAAGTGAAAGACGTGCGGCGTTTTCTTGAGGAGGCAGGAATAATTCCATGAAGTACAAGGGGTATAATGCACTTATTGAGTACAGCGAAGAAGATAATTGTCTTGTTGGGCATATTGCAGGAATCACCGATATCATCGGTTTTCACGCCGACACTGTTCTTGAACTTCAAAAGGCTTTTGAAGAAGCTGTAGAAGATTATCTGGAAACATGCCAAAGACTAAATAAGCCACCACAAAAACCATATTCCGGAAATTTAAAGTTGCGAATTCCCCCGGACATCCACGTGGCCATTGCAAGAGCCGCTGAAGCAAGTGGAAAAGATATTGACCAGTGGGCAACAGATACTTTCAGTCATGTTTTAGGGAAAAACCTGCAAACTGGCATAGGACAGCATCCAGATTTAAATAAAAGGTAGAAGTTAGTGCCTCGAAGGTGTCAGAACAAACGGCATACCAATAAGTTAGACACAAAACAGATTCTCATCTTTAAACGGATGCCTATACGTTCTGTAAAGTGTAGATGAATTATGATGTCATCGGTGTGCATCTTTTAATTTTCATTGGTTCACACATTTACGTTTATTAGCGCAATAAGACGAATGTAGTTCCTAATGTACCACTAAAGCATTGAGTTTAGCATAGGAAGCGAGAGATGCGGAACTTATAACCAAAATTAAGAAATATATATAACCGGCCCCTCATAATTCCCTTTCTTGTGGGAGGGGTTTTCAAGCCCGATAACCAAAAAACATGAATGTCAAAAACAGAACCATCTTCTCACACGACAACCTACCTGTCCTTCGATGCATCGACACCGAATCTGTTGATTTGATCTATCTCGACCCGCCCTTTAATTCCAATCGCAACTACGCTGCACCTATCGGCAGCGATGCAGCAGGCGCAGCATTCAAAGACACATGGACACTTTCCGATGTAGACAACGCGTGGCATGGTGAAATAGCTGACCGAGAACCCGCTTTATATCAGGCAATCCACGGAGCCGAACTCACACACGGCAAAGGCATGAAGTCTTATCTCATTATGATGGCGGTGCGATTGTTAGAGATGAAGCGCGTCCTCAAAAAGACAGGGAGCATATACTTGCACTGCGACCCGACTGCAAGCCATTATTTAAAGGTTGTCCTGGACAGCATTTTCGGAAAAAACAACTTCAGATCTGAGATTACATGGAGGCGGGCGACATCTACACAAAAAGGATCCCAACATCGTAGTTTACGGTGGGGCAACAATGCTGATATGCTTTTGTATTATGCAGCGTCTAAGTCTACATCGTTGCGTCCAGAAAGAGAACTGACAGAAGACGAAATACATGAGAAATTCAAGCATTTTGACGAAAATGGAGAACGGTATTACAACGACTCAGCGCATATTTGGAGAACACCAAATATGGGTGAACGTCCCAACCTTTGCTATGAATGGCGCGGGTTCGTCAATCCGCATCCATCTGGGTGGCGGTTAAGCAAAGAACGTTTGGAGGAAGAATATCAAAAAGGAAACATCGTTATTCGTCCTGATGGAAAACTGGAACGTCGGAAATATCTGAAAGATTACAAAGGCGCGTCCTATGGTAATATCTGGGATGACGTACTTCCACCTGCGAAAGGTGAACGCACCGGTTACCCCACACAGAAACCTGTCGCCTTATTAGAGCGTATCATCAAAGCGAGTAGCAATCAAGGTGATATCGTGTTAGATCCATTCTGTGGTTGTGCCACAACCTGTGTTGCAGCAGAACGGCTACAACGCCATTGGATCGGTATAGACATATCACCGAAAGCTGTTGATCTTGTGCGTGTGCGATTAGAGAAAGAAGTAGGCATGTTCGGAAACGTTATCCACCGAACGGACATTCCCAAACGGAGCGAGAAACTCCCCAACTATCGTACCCACAAGCATACGCTATTCGGCAAACAGGAAGGTTTATGTAACGGGTGCCGCACACAATTTCCGTTTCGGAACATGACGGTTGACCACATCGTGCCACAATCGCAAGGCGGCACCGACCATGAGGATAACTTGCAACTTCTCTGTGGTGCATGCAACTCTACTAAAGGGCAAGGCACACAAGCGGAGTTGATTTCTCGGTTGAAGGCACAAGGCGTTTTACACTAATCGCCTCTCGGACATTGTAGGAGGGATTTGTAATCCCGATTTTATGTGGTTTTTAAGAATATCAGCGTTTGTCCTCGCGCAATTCATTGCGCCTCTTACATCGATTGTCTGAATCGCAGATTTACACGGATTACACTGATTACGCGGATTTTAAGAGTATTATATCAGAAAATTTCACAGTTTAGAGGTTCAACGATTTTTATGAGAGACGGGATTGTTCAAATCAACGCAAGACCAATTAGGCATGCATTTCTTGTAGATCCAACAGATGTTGATTCACTACAACGTGTTATAGAAATCAATACGTTTTTGTGGGGAGGCAAGTTTAACGCGATAATCCCAACTTTTCAAAATTCACCCGAAAATTGGTATGATTGTGACAACATTAGAATTTCATCAGGTGGGAGTGTTATTTTCTTCTTTGATGCCGAAAAACCTATTGATATTATTGATTATTGGAACCTACGGGTTACCGGTAGAACTGTATATGCGATACCAAAGCAATTTGCACAAGAAGAGAGTATAAGGCGTTTTGTTTTAGATCTCATTGGCGGAAATGCTACGAGTGCAAGTAACGCTGAGGCTGATTCTACAGCATGGATAAAGCATATTGAGTTTCACCGTAGAGTTATCAAAAGTAGTTCTGTATTTGATGAAGAATTCCTTGAGTTTTTCAATGAGTTTTTCAATTCAAATGAATATATGCAATTTCAAGGAAATTACCCTCCAATGTGGGAGAAATTACCACCTGATGACACACGCGCTATGCGTAGTTTTAGTGCTGGAACGGCATACCATGATATATTTGATCTGCCTTCCAATGATGGAGTAATTGTAAAAACCCTTGCACCACACATAAAAACCCAATCATCGTTTACACATACACCACGTTTTGCTAATGAAATTTACGTTAGTGTCTACAACGATAAACTAATAGCTACGTCTGTACTACCTGAAGGATTCAAAGACATGTCTTTATTTTTTGAACCCGACACCAATGTTCGTGCTTCAAAAAATAATTTAGTCCGTTTAGTCCATGAACCAGAATACCATTATCAAATATGGTTGCCTCCTTCTGAAGTGATTCTTGATAGTTGGATGGAGTCTCATGGGTGGGAAATCGAAATTTCAAATGCAGGTCATATCGTTACTCAAATGATAAAAAGACTCGGAATTGGGTTTTTTCAGGTTTTTGCTATCAAAGGCATTATAGATTTGTTAGGCAAAATGAATAACGGAAAAAGTTTATTGCAAGAGAATCTTCTTGATAAACTTGATATGATTGTCCAAGAAAGGTGTGATGATGGAGAAACTCTTGAGTATGATGCCGCAAATATTCTCAAGAGACTTGTTGACGCGAATGTTTTACAACCCGGAATGAAAATGGCTTGTCCAAATTGTAGGCAGAAGTCATGGTTTTCTATAAAGCACACCTATGAACATAAAAAAAGGAGATACTATCGTGACACAACCTAATCTTGTCTTCGTTATCACCGACGACCAAGGCTACGGTGATTTGGGATGCACCGGAAACCCAGTCATCAACACGCCGAACCTTGACGCACTTGCAGGAGAGAGCGTGCAGCTGCGGAACTTGCATGTCGGTCCAACCTGCTCGCCAACACGTGCTGGCATCATGACAGGACGCTATTGCAATTCTACAGGGGTGTGGCATACCATCGGTGGTAGATCACTCCTCCGTAGTGATGAAGTCACAATGGCAGATATCTTCAGACGCAACGGCTACAAAACGGGTATGTTCGGTAAATGGCATCTTGGCGATAATTACCCGTTCCGTCCACACGACAGAGGTTTTGAAGAAGCACTCTATCACGGCGGAGGCGGTATCAGTCAAACCCCAGATTATTGGGGAAACGATTACTTTGACGACACATATTTTAGTAACGGATCCGAACAACCCTTTGAGGGTTACTGCACAGATGTATGGTTTCAAGAAGGGATGAAGTTTATTGAACGAAATAGGAATCGTCCATTCTTCTGCTATATTCCAACCAATGCCCCGCACGGTCCCTTCCGTGTTCCCGATGCCTATAGTGAAGTCTATAAGAGAAAAGGGGAACCAGAAGCACGCGCTTGTTTCTACGGTATGATAACCAATATAGACGATAACATGGCACGATTGCGCCATCATCTCAAAGTGCTTGGACTTGAAGAAAACACTATCCTTATTTTCATGACAGATAACGGTTCAGCTGCTGGCAGCGACTTAGATGGACAACAGTTTGTTAAGTCAGGTTACAATGCCGGGATGCGAGGCAAAAAAGGATCTCCCTATGAAGGCGGTCATCGTGTACCGCTCTTTATGCATTGGCCAAGTGGTGGTTTTTCAGAGAAAAAAGAGGTAGATGAACTCACCGCAAACATTGATTTATTACCGACTCTGATAGACCTTTGTGATTTAGACATATCAGATGCTTCCAGATTCCACGGAAAAAGCATCACACCTTTATTAGATGACAAATTGGTTGAGTGGGAGGATCGCGTCGTCGTCACAGATTCACAACGTGTTGAGAATCCGGTTAAGTGGAGGCAGAGTGCAACGATGTCGCAAAGATGGCGCCTCATCAATGGGGAAGAACTTTATGATATCCAAACAGACCCAGGACAACGAGAAGACATTGCTGCTAATCATCCAGATGTCGTTTCTGAACTTCGTGAACATTATGAAGAATGGTGGAAGTTAGTTTCCGAAAGGTTTGACGAAGAATGTCCGGTGGTAATCGGTACACAGCATGAACAACTCGCTTGTATTACAACACATGATTGGCACGGCAGCGGAAATGCCTGGAACCAAGGCTCCATCCGCAACGGCATGCCGTGTAACGGGTATTGGGCAATTGAAATACCGGAAGATGGTGAATACAGTTTTGAGTTACGTAGATGGCCCCGAGAGGAAAACAGAACCATCACTGAAGGCATCCCGGGTGAGAAAATTGATCTCTATAACGGTGGAAAAGCATTAGATTTGAAAACCGCACAAATCCGTATTGCTGATCAGACCGCATCACAAGCGATAAAACCTGATGCAGTCGGTGTAACTTTTACGTTCAATCTCAAGGCGGGACAGACACGACTCCACACTGAATTCTCAGATGAATCGGGTGAATTGTCACTTGGTGCCTACTATGTCTATATCAAGCGCGTGATTTAAGTTGCATTGTTGCGGTCCTTAGTATAAGACGATCCTCTGTCCAATTGTCACGATACCATGTGCATGCTTCGAATGTATCGTTAAGCGAATTCATGCGTTGTTTCAGTAAGGCACGAAGTTCATTTAGAATACCTTGAGATGTTGGTATTTCAATTAGATTGCGGTTCTGAAATGGATCGGCAATATTATCATATAGTTTTTCGCTTCCATCAGGACGGTGAACAGCGTAAGTATGTTGTTTCGTTCTGAGTGCACGCCATTCGTAGCCATCTTCCCACTTAGCAGTGCATCCCATACCTTGCATGAATGCTGCCGCAGGTCCCTCAAAAGTTTGCTCAAACGCAGCAGGACTCAGATCCGAACCCTCTACATCTTCTGGAATCGGTAGTTCCATCATGGATAGCAGTGTTGGCATAATGTCAGGTGTATTTAGGCAGACATCAGTGATATGTCCTTTTGGGATTTGCTCAGCCCATCTCATCAGAAATGGAATCCGTACTGCTTCTTCATAGAAAATGTTCTTTGCTTTACGTCCCTGAGCACCAAACATTTCACCGTGATCAGATGTGAATACAAAGATTGTGTCCTCTCCCAACCCAAGTGCATCAATAGCAGTGACTAATCTACCAACATTCCAATCCAAGTTAGTCGTCATAGCATAATAGACACGCATCCATTCGGGAAGTTTAGCACGTTGTTCATCGGACATCATTGCCCAGGCATCCCCATACGGGTCATTTTCTTCACGATAGTTTTGTGGTAATGGAAAATCAGCCCCTCGGAACATCTCGTAGTATTCACCCGGAACGTTGTTCTGTGTCCACGGGTCATGGGGTGTACCGATGGATAGGAACAGGGCAAATGGATCGTCGGTGGTTGATACTCGTTTAAGATAGTCTATCGCTAAATCTGTCTGTCCATCCGGTTCATAGCCGGGAATTGTTATCCTTTCTGGACTGTCTTGATGATAGTATGTGTCAAAATAGGTGTGATGAAAATTATACGCAGACCACTCTCCATCAAAACCGAGTCTATGGAGTCCCGGTGGAATATAAGAATTCTGGGGGTCATGGTGTCTTCCCAACTGATTTGCCCACAGATGCCATTTTCCGATGTAACTCGTCTGATAACCGTTACGATGCAGAACATGTCCGATACAGTCGTGGTTAGGGTTTATTCGGAGTTCATTGATTGCCATACCGGTGCTGCTTGCATATTTACCCGTGAAAAGGGATGCACGATACGGTGCACACATTGGACTACCTGATACAGCGTTACAGAAGTTCGCGCCTTCTGTTGCAAGTTTATCAATATTTGGTGTAATTGCACTTTCATCGCCAGCAAAACCGCAAGATTGATAGCGAAGTTGATCAGCGAAGACATAGACGAGATTCGGTTTTCTACCTTTTGATGCCATGTTTAATATGTCCTATTCTTAAGAATTAAAATATTGTATTTGACGCCATTGACCCTTTGTAACTTTTTCTATTAGGATACGTCCTTTCTGACTTTCGCGAACCTGTTTCTCAATCTCAATAGGATTCCATTCCGCGAGTAATTGACTTTCCAAATCATGACAGATTGTCTGATACTTTGGTTCGCTTGCAAGATTATCAAATTCTTCCGGATCTTCAGATATGTCATAGAGTTCAGGTGGATCACCGAGACTGTAATTGTATTTGTACTTTCCCTTCCGTAACATCGCCATGGGACGTTCAACACCGTGTGCCAAATATTCTGAAAAAGCGAAATCTTTCCAAGCGTGTGAAGTCTCTTGTATAAGAGGCATCAACGTATCTCCATCAAACTGTTCTCGGTTTTTTGCACCTGCAATGTCAACCAATGTTGTTGTCAGATCAACGAGTGAAACAACTTCATCTAATCGTTTGCCAGCGGATAACTTATCTGGAAACATAATCTGTAGTGGTACCCGAGATGATGCTTCATAAAAGTTTGATTTTCGCCACATACCGTGTTCACCATTCATCTCACCATGGTCACTTGTATAGATGATAACGGTGTTTCCCATCTGATCTGTCTCGTCAAGAGTCTGAAGTAACCTTCCAATCTTTTCATCAAGATAGGTTATCAATCCATAGTACCCAGCGCGTGCGCGACGCACTAATTCATCAGGAAATTCAACACATCCAAACATACGCCGCATCCGTTTATAAACGGGATGTTGGTTTTCAAGATGTCCTTGAGGGATATTGGGTAGGTCTATCTGATCAAGTGGATAGAGATCCCAGAACCTTTGGGGTACTACAAGAGGGAAATGGGGTGCAATGAAAGAAACGTTTAATGCCCACGGTTGATCTTTCCGTTCAGGATCGCGTAGATATTCTATTGCCTCAGCTTCAGCAAGATCATCAACTCTGATTTCTTCAGTAGTTCCAGGACCCGCTTGTGCAGGACCGCCCCATGGTCGTGCTGCTGCAGGTGTACCGTTTTCCCAATCTGTTAGACCGTGTTTATTTTCTGCGTGAAGGTCTCGTGCAAGTTGTTTTCGGAAACCGTGTAGTTGATCCAATCCACCAAAATGCTGTTTACCTGAAAGTACAACGTCATAACCCGCATCGCGTAGCAAGTGTGCCCATGTGACCGCATCAGGTCGTAAGGGGGCAGCGTTATCCCAGGCTCCGATTTTGTGAATATACTTACCTGTCATAAACGACATCCGTGAAGGCATACAGAGTGGTGAATTGCAGTAAGCATTCGTAAAGGTAACACCTTCCTTTGCAAGCCTATCCAGGTGCGGTGTATGGACGAGTGGATGTCCATACGGTCCGCTGAACATCGGGGCATGTTCATCAGACATGATAAGGAGGATATTGGGTCGGTTTTCGGGCATGATATTCGACTGATCCATTATAGACTTTTTTGTAGAATACCTTCTCATGTAAAAACTGTCAATTCGGACGCCTGAGAACGATTATCTGCTGTAGACTTGATATTGTCAGTTTACTTGCTTCTACCTGCCACGTGTATTCGGTGCCATCTTTGAAGAGCGGCGGTGTTTCCTGTTCAAGTCCTTTTTTTGTTTCCGTCGCTAAATCTGACTCAAGTTGTTCAAGGGTAATCCCTTCTATTTGCTGTTTCAACGCAGCTTCTGGTTCAAGACTCACATCTACCTTGGCTGCTACGTTCTGTGCTGTGATTGTCAACATATTCTCTTGCGTCGTGTAACTGCCACGGGTTGTGTAAGAAATCAGTGCTGTCATAGAAGTTTGAGGATCTCCCGCATATTTCTCTACGGTTCTGAACCCTAAGTCGATTGTGAGCGTACCTGTATCACTGAAAACAACACTGTTGCCAGTTACAGTGAACTCTTGTTCAAACTCACTATCTTTTCTGTTGTTGTCAAAGGTCTTTTCAAACGCTTCGCCATTGATGGATACAATCTCCCATGTATGGCTTACGAACTCAGGCGTTTGGGAATTTTGGGTATCTTCACCGCAGCCGATCATGGCAAAAAGCACAATAATGCCAATAAACACAAAATTGTTTCTCATTTTAACACTCCTTTGAGAATTGTATATAATATGTACTGAACAAATTATAGCACTGTTTAAGGTTTTTATTCCATATTTTTTACACAGGGGTGTGTAAACTTTTGTCACTATTGGATTGTCAATGCTAATACTGTGTATCATCAATAGTCGGGAATCGGAGTTCCCTCCTACAGAACTGGATATTGGTAGGAGCGATCTCCGAATCGTGATGAAACCGATAGATAGTCGGGAATCGGAGTTCCCTCCTACAGAACTGGATATTGGTAGGAGCGATCTCCGAATCGTGATGAAACCGATAAATAGTCGGGAATCGGAGTTCCCTCCTACAGTTTAGATGTAAAGTTAATTGTAGAATCCACTATAACTTAATATCCCTGTTCAAAATTCTCTTGTCTATTTAGACTTTACATGATAGGATAATAGTATCATGATGTATTGGCATTATGTATTGGCATCGGGTTGAAAAATAGAAGAAATACTACCCGAATCTCATGGAAGGAGTAAGGGGAAATGCGGCACGAACTCACCACTGAACAGATAAACTTTTATCGTGAAAACGGATACCTTGTCATTGAAAACTTTCTTGATGCTGACGAATTAGAAGAATGGCGAAGATGCACAGACGAATCAGTCACAGAACGTCTTGGGAACTCCGTTGAATTCTTCACAAACCAGTTAGACCCATCCAACTTTTATGCAAGGGTCTTCACCCAATGTTTACGTCTATCAGATTCACATCCGGGTATGCGAAAATTAGTTCATGATCCCAAAATCGGACGCATGGCAACACAATTAGCTGGAACTGCCGGCATGCGAATTTGGCACGACCAAGCATTGATTAAACCTCCCAATGGTAACCCAACTGCATGGCATCTTGATGTCCCGTACTGGTCATTCGACTCTCGGGACGCTGTCTCGTTCTGGGTGGCATTAGATGACGCTACACTCGGCAACGGTTGTATGTGGTATATCCCTGGCACCCATAAGACTGCACGTTTTGACAATGTTGGTATCGGAGAAAACATCGGGGCACTGTTTGATGTTTATCCCGAATGGAAAGAACTTGAACCGCAATCCGCACCGTGTCCTGCTGGCTCTATGGTGTGGCACAACGGGTTGGTCGCACACGGTGCAGGTGCAAACATGACGTTTTCACATCGCAGAGCGATGACCTGCGGTTTCATGCCCGATGGATGCACTTTCAACGGAAAAAGAAACATCCTACCTGAAGATTACTTCAACTCGCTCGAAATTGGTGATGTACTTGATGACGATGTGCAGAATACCCTCATTTGGCATAACAGTTGGCAGACTGACAACTAATCACTGATCACTATTAAAAAGGAGAATACAGAACATGGCAAAACAACCGAATATCGTCCTGATGGGTGTTGATTCCCTACTCGCAACACACATGAGTTGCTACGGGTATCACCGACAGACAACTCCACATATTGACAAGTTTGCGGAGGGCGGCACTCTGTTTGAAAAGACGTATAGTGCCCACATCCCGACAACCAGTGCTTATGCATCCATGCTCACGGGTATGGACACATTTAGCACACAAGTCGTTGCGCTCCGACACAAGGGACCCCTCCGCGAAGAAGTGAAAACATTAGCAGAAATACTGCGAGAAGCCGGTTATGATACGACTTGCGTTGGATTCGGTGGACCGAGTGGACGCGGTTTTGATACCTATCTCGACTTTTCAGGATGGGGACCTGATGACACAGGCCGTAGTCCAAAAGCAGAAAACCTTAACAGGACAACCCTCCCCGAATTGAATCGACTAATTGACCAGAGTGATGAAAAGCCGTTTTTCCTGTTCCTGCGACACATGGACCCACATTCACCCTATCTCCCTCCTGCCCCATACGAACGGATGTTTTATCATGGTGATGAATGCGATCCGAGCAACACATCCATGGAACCCGTGATGGCATTCAAACCTTTCTGTGATTACTTCGCTTCATGGATGCCGGTAGGCATTACAGACAAAGATTACGTCATTGCACAATACGATGGCGCAATAGCCTATATGGATGCTTGTATTCAGACACTCTTTAATGCGCTTGAAACGCGTGGTGTATTAGATGAAACAATCGTCATCATCAACGGAGACCACGGTGAAACTCTCTACGACCACGAATGTTGGTTTGATCACCATGGACTCTACGATGTTACCCTACATGTACCACTGATCATAAGATACCCCGGTCGTATCCCAGCAGGTCAGCGCGTTTCAGGATATAACCAGCACAAAGACCTTGTCCCGACACTCCTTGAATTAGCAGATATTGAATCTGATATTGCTTATGATGGAAATAGTCTCACACCCCTCATAAGGGGCGAAATCGCTTCTTACGAAAGTGAAATCTATATCACTGAATGCACATGGATGCGTAAGCACGGATGGCGTACACCTGAATGGAAACTCATCGTCGCACTTGAACCCGATTTTCATTACAAGCCGCCAGTAGAACTCTATAACCTCATTCAGGACCCCGATGAGAATGAAAACCTTGCCGATACACATCCGGATATTGTCAATTTACTGGAAACCCGCATGAAGAACTGGATTCAGCAAAGAGAGAAGGAAACAGGATTACCAAACCCGATTATGAATCAAGGTGATTGGCATGGACATAAAGGTGTCGGTCCTTTCAAGTCATCCGATCAAGCGTATAACACAATGCATATCGGAAACCCAGGTGAAGCCGCACGTTTACAAGCAAAGGCGCGGGAAGAGTAGGTATTAGTTTTTCGTAGGTTGGGTAGAACGCAGTGAAACCCAACTTTTACAACACAATGTCGGGTTTCGCTACCGCTCTACCCGATCTACGGAAACTGAAACCTGAAAACTATTGAAAAAAGGAGATCAAATGCCAGATTATACACGAAAGGAAGTTTTAGGACGACTCAATGCGGAATTAGATAAAGGTAAATCCCTACTTGCAGTCGGGGCAGGGACAGGTATCACGGCAAAATTTGCGGAAAAGGGTGGAGCAGACCTAATTGTCATATACAACTCTGGTCGCTATCGCATGTCAGGCTTCGGATCATGCGCTGGACTTTTAGCCTACGGCGATGCAAACGCCATCGTTATGGAGATGGGAGAACGTGAAGTTTTACCAGTTGTCCAAGAAACCCCTGTAATCGCCGGCGTCAACGGTACAGACCCAACAAGACGTATGCGTAACTTCCTAAAGCAGGTACGCGATGTCGGTTTTGATGGTGTCAATAACTTTCCCACCGTTGGTGTGATTGATGGCACTTTTCGCGTCACGCTTGAAGAGACAGGCATGGGTTTCTACAAGGAGGTAGAAACGATAGCCATTGCACATGAGATGGACCTATTCACCATCGTCTATGTCTTCAACCCCGAAGAATCTGAGCAGATGGCGAAAGCCGGAGCAGATGTTATTATTGCACACATGAATACGACTATTGGTGGTACTATCGGGGCAGAGACCGCTTTCACACTTGAGGACGCAGCGGCACGTGTGCAGGAAATTTGTGATGCAGCGAAGTCACAGAATCCCGATGTAATCTGTCTGTCGCACGGTGGACCCATCGCAAAAGCCCCAGATGCGGCGTATATCAATGCGCATACGGATACTGTCGGGTTTGTCGGGGCATCCAGCATTGAACGGTTTGCTTGTGAGGAGAGTATTCCACGGGTTACAGCATCCTTTAAAGAATAAGAAAATGTCTGAATCTCGGAAGACACGGAGGACGCGAAAGGGGTTTTGGTTCATTATATGGCATTGATCGGCTACAAAGAGGCACAATCTAACAGAATGTGCTACATTAGGTGGCAACTTGGGTTATATTAGCAACTCATCAATGAGAAAGAAGGGAACTGCACAGACAATGTATCCGTTGATTTTACCACTTGCCGTGAAACGATTTTGTTATATAATACTAATACAACTCTTAGGCTTAACACTCGTATTCACTATACAAGAAGTTTCCGCTCAGTTGCCACAAGAATTCGGTCAAGACCTGCTGCTGCCCGAACCTAAACAGAAAGATACTGTTCCGCCTACTTTCACGATTGATACACATATATCAAACATATATAACGACCATATCGAATTTGGATTGAGTGTTGATCCATACATCAGCAGCCTTGCTGGACAAGAAAACCCACAGCTGCAAGGCTTGATTAACCAGTTCGGTATTAACCTACGTGGTGAATTACCGATTATAGAAAAGAAACTTTATCTCAAACTACAATACACACCACAATATGAAAACTATACTGGTGCAGAAGGAAAACTCAACGAATTTGATGCGTCAAGCAATTTTCTCTTGACTGAATTACGTTATAGACCTTTTACAAACTTACCCGAAATGGCAATCTCTCAACAATTACAACGGCTGTCGCGTTCTCTAAGTGTGTATAATAACAATGAATTTCAAAGCGGCATTCGTATTGGACGATTCTTAGAATATAATTTCAGACTACAGCACTTTGATGATGATGAAAGGAAAAGAGAAGATTTCTTACTCGTCGGTTCAACAAACCATAAGGTTACAACCCGTTTAGAATTAGGTCTACTTAAACAGATGATGGGTAAAACAGAATATGCAATTGAAAATGGAAGCTACCAAACCAATCTGAATAAGTTCATCTTAGGGGCAGCAAACATAGCGGACGATCAACGGAGAACAGATCGGAGACATTTCGGAACGATAAAGTTTCTGCAGACTGCGGCTGACCGTTATGTCTTTCAACAAGAAGTCAACCTATTTCTCAACCAATCAAACATAGACTACTTTAATTTCAACAGCACAGAAGCTGCATTGAGTGCCTATTATAAACTTGATGTCGGTAACGCAATAAGGATTCGCTTGTTCCATCTGTGGGTGAATTTTGAAGGTAGAAACCTAAGGGACGAAGATGGGAGAATCATAGAAAATGCAGGAATCCGAAAGGATACGCAATATGGCATCAATGCATCTATAAACTGGAGATTTACACCTAACTTGGTGCTGAACGCGGACTATCAATTTATTCATAATGACACGAATGAATTGAATGAAATTCTCAGTTTTCTTGATTACAACCATAATATCGTAAGTGTTACTCTGAAAGGGAACTATTAGGTCTAAATTCAAGGACATTATCAGAATCGGCTACTTCCAATCGGAAGTCCCAATATCCGTTGTAATCGGCAGTCAGGAATGTAAAGCTATTCCAACCCTTCCTCAGCGGCAGTGCAAAATGTACCCACCAACCGTATAGGTGTTTATTTGGGATTCTTGCACTCGGAATCTCAATTCCATTTAGATATACTTTTCCGAGATTCCCACCCCATTTAACCTGTGCAAATACAACTCTTTCTTCAGGACTCTTAATGTAGGTCATGCCAAATCCATACGTCAATTCAGCATCCCCGAATAACTTCCGAAGTTCAATGCTGTCAGGTATAGTATGGTGCTCTATCCAAGAGATTTCACCTGAATGTCCAATATGGGGTTTCTCAAAATCTGTATCGGGTAATTGTATTGCTTGAAAGTTCTTCGGTATTGTAGAGACATCTGATGGTTTGCTTGTCAATCCTAAGTCAAAAGGACCGAGTAGCATCCAATCTCTGACGACTCTCATTGACTCTCGTGGAATTGGATGAAATAGTCTTGTCCCACTTGACAATTGTTCGCCACCGTATTGCATAGAATACCTATAGACAGGTAAGGGTGTAATGGAATCTGAACGGACAGATATCTTGATAGTCGCGTTTCTGCTGAGTCCAGGTTCAGCTTGTATCTGTAGTCTATTTGGTGTAATCCTCCAGTTCTCATTCGTGTCAAAGGCTATATCAACTTTCAAAGGTTTTTCAAGTGTATTCTTGAGGGTAATATCAATGCTTCCGCTGGAGCTCACTGTGCTTCTGTCAAATTTGAAGTTATGTTTGAAGCTGAGTTGTCTTGCGACCTTGCTTCTAAATTCCTGAATAGATATATCCGCAGGAAAGACATTACCGGGTTCAATAATTGCAATGTTGACATCTGTATTATCTACAGTCACAAGGCTATAATGATCAAAAGCACCGACTTCTCTAATTTCTTGGGGTGTGAAACCTGCACCTGTAGCACCTAATACGAAATACCTTCTATCCTTACGGTCATAGAGTGTCAGTTTGTGATGGTGTCCCGCGAAAACTGTATAGTCTCTATCTTCGAGTTGTGTTTCTATCAGTTCCCAGCCTGTGTTCTGCTGAAGCCATAACGGTCTGTGCATGAAGACAAATGTATGTCTCACTTTGGTGTGTTGTGATAGTTGCGTTTTTACATACGCTATCTGTTCTTTTCCAAACCAGTTTGTCCATTCATCGTCTTGATGCCACTCCTCCGTATTGAGCAATAGAAATAGGCAGTTTTTATAGGTAAATGCGGAATACGTGCGTCCAATATTCGCTTTCCAGTACGCATACATGACGCGATTGGTAATATCGTGGTTCCCAGGTATAGGTAGGAAAGGGATGTTCAGTTTTGTTTGGTGTTTCCAGAATTCCTTCCATTGAGAATCGAGAAGTGCCTTACTTGTGGTATCACCTTGAATAAGGTCTCCTATCATGATAGCAAAGTCCGGTTTCAGGGTATTTAACTCATCCATAGCACGGTCAAATACATGCCATTTGTCAAGTCCTCCACCTGTCTTATCACCAATAATTGCGAATGTAAATTTGTCTGGATCGTCTGTAAATGGACGGTCTACTATCGGCATGCGGTCAGGAAAAATAGGTTTTTGCGCAGTTGTGGATACGACGACTATGCAAAACAGTAGCAGTAGTACTATAGTTACTTGCCTATACATTTTATTCTCCTAAGATTCTATAGAAAACTCTTCAGTTGCTGAGATTCTTAGCTGTCAGTATAACGCATTGACGATCTTTTGTCAAAAACGTGGCATGTTCATCCAATCTCCAATCATTGACAACTTTTGTCATATATGTTATTATTCTTGCAGATAAGAGGATGCAGCCAGATTCAGAGGGACTTTTGCTAAGAACTCATATTGAGTAAAACCTAATGATGTGGTGTAATAAGGATAGAAAAGGAAATAAAATATGTCCCTTTCAATCCATATTAGAAATCCAATTACTTTATGAAGGGTGTTATTATGGCAGCTGAAACCCAGAAGCAACCGAGAAATGAAAAAAGTACTAAAGATTTTGAATCTTATGTGATATATATATATATATAGAGAGAACATTGTAAAACAGTGATAAAAAGTCCTTAGTAGGAGCGATCTCCTACTCTCAAAATGTTCCATAGAAACTTGCGTTTAGTTGTGATAAACGCAATGAAATGCGTTTAGGATTTCAGTATGAGCATATTCTATGATAGATTTTCGGGTGATTTTCAACGATTCTTAGATGTTATCTGCTATGAGTTCTGTTATTAAACTCTTTTCTCGATATATCGCGAAAAACAATGTTTTCTATATTAAGGAGGCAAATAGATGTTATTCTTGAAAAAACATGGGTGGTGGGTGCTGATTATCGTTATTTGCGTGTGTATCTCAGTTGGGATACTTGCGAACCGCAGCAAAAATGCGTTTGAATCAGATGCAGATGGCGTGTCTCTCTCGCCCCTTGAAACGGCAGACAGTACAAAACAGTCAATCGACTTGTCTACACCAAAGAAGGTGCTGAAAGATACAGAACCGAAAACGATAGACGATCATGGGCATGAGCATCATGAACATTTAAAAGGTCCTCAGGGTCCTGCGCGAAAGTTGCCTCTCGATCTTCGCAAACGTTTAGAGATGGTGAAATCAGATGGCAACTCATACTACACCAACCCGAACTTTTTTCAAGAGGTGTTTGAGGCAGTGAACAATGGTCAGGATATGGAAACAACCATAAAACTGTTCAAAGAGTATGGTATTTACACGGATGTGATTCTGCCACACATGGATAGCTACGAAGCTTTTATTTATATCCGCCGTAATGCCCCCACAGATTTTAAGTATCCTGCTACTTATACGGGCAATGATATGAAATACGCCAAACGTCTGATTTCAGAGGGTTTCAGGAGTGCAGAGGCATTGGAAGCGGGTCTCTATATTGCGCGTTCGCTTTTTATCCGGGACCCTCAAGAGAGTGAGAAGTATTATCGAGATATTCTTGAATATCATCCAGATTCAGAAGAGGCGTTATACTATTTAGGGAATTTACTTGTTCTGGATCGTCCGATGGAGGCGATTCCGTATCTGAAGAAAGTGGATGCGAATTCTGATTTAGGCGTTGCGTATTCGCGTCTGGGGGATTACAAAACAGCGTGGGTTCATTTTAAGATAGCGAGTGAAACGGGTTCTATCAATGTCCTTAGTGGTGCACTAAGGAGTCTGGATGCGATAGAGGCGGGTAAACCGATATTGTCTCCGATTGTGCGTGATTCTGAACTTCAGGAAAAAGTGGGGGCGCAGCATCGGCGTGACCAAGAGTTGTGGGCAAAGGAGTTGAATGCGTTTTTAGAATGGACAGGGTATGTCGTGAAGGATTCTGATACTGAGTCGCCCTTGCGTCCTGAAGAACGTGCTTTTACAGATTCTGAAGATGTTTTAGCGAAAGAGCTGGAACGGCATCTGCGTCTTGAAAAGACGCGATTTGCGCCCGATCGTCTGATTCGTGGTTTTGAATATCTCCACAGATACGGACAAACGGAAGGACTGAAACGTCTTGAAAAGAAGGATCCTGAACTTGTGAAAGAGGTGCGGCGCGTGTTGACTGAAAAGAGACCTCCGCCAGAAGAAACATTGGTGCCCCCTGTACAAGAGCGAGATGATGTCCCCTCACCAGTTTCTGATTCCAAAAGTCCATCGCCAGACAATTGGGCGGACAGACAACAAACCGTTGATAAAGAGACAGGACCCAATACAAACAGTGAAAATGGTGATGGGTTCACTCTCTTTGAAGAATATAGAGGTTTTTTGCACCACCGGAGCAAGCATGACGGACGCGGAGCGTATTATCCGAGACCAACCTTATTAGGAGGCAACTGATAAGACAGCACTACAAAGTCTGTTCAATGCCGATTATCTTACATTCTTATTGAACGCCTGCACGCTGTTTGTAGTGGCGTAGGCATATTCTGCATGCTTTTGCGTGCCAAGGAGTTTTTGACATGTCCATACTCAAATATACGACGAAATATGTGATACTCGGTGTTTTAGCACTCATCGTGTGTCTCGGTATCATTACACTGGTGTATAGCCTGCTTGATAGGAATAATGAGAAGGAAGAAACCAGATCTGAGGAAGTCTTACCTGTAGACTCGGATACACACTCAGAAGTTCCACACACGCATAGTTCTCATAGTCGTGCGTGGACAGAAGTACCGAAATCACCACCAGATGACGAGTTTTTTAAGACTATCCAGTTCCCGAATTCGCCACCACAAAAGGTGGATGGACACTACCGCCTTTCCAAATCCCCGTCTCCTGTTCCTGATTTTGTTCACAATAATCCTGATCATTTTATTGTGAATGAAAGAGGTTATTTTGACATCATATACCCGAAGGAAAAATCAAAGAAGTTAGAGGATTGGAGTGCAAGCGGTGATATGGAAACAGACATGTCGAAGCAAGTTGAGATTATCACAGAAGGATTAGATGCTCTACCTGCAGCTGTGGTTTTGATGCAGTATGGGGGGATTCATAGAGAAGCAGCGAAGGCGCATTTTGAAAAAGCACTCGTGGAAAACCCCGATGATTTTCACGCTCTACGTTATTGGGCAGGTTTAATCAAGGCTGACAACCCCGCAGAAGCTGAATCTATATTCCGAAGATTAGTCAAAATGCGTCCGGATAGTTTTCGTGCGCTTTATAGTTTGGGAAGACACATCGTGAGGACTTATTCCGATCCCTCTGAAGCGATTCCATATCTTGAAAAAGCGTATCACCTGGCACCTCATTATGTAGGGTCTTTGCTTCACTTAGGTAGAGCATATACGAAATTGGGTGAACTTGAAAAAGCGTTGAAATACTTTGAAGCCTGCGATGTGTTCACAGGGGGACCTTCTGACGTATCCGCCATGTACGTATCTTTTCTTAAAGAGAGGTTATCGTTATCAAAACAAGGAGCGAATCAATAAAACCAATACAAGCATCTGAAGTGTTTACTGGGGGACCCAGGGATGCCTCTACTCTTTTTATTTCAGCTATCAATCGACATCTTAATAAAGGAGAATAACAGTGATCCGTAATTTTTTTTTCTATACGATTACCTTCTTATTCATTGTGATGTTTTGTTCGTTTGCATTTGTGCATCCAAGCATTGCAAATGGACAAGCACCGGACAATACTCAAAACTCTTATAAGTTGGAACTAAAACCGCAGGATGTTACGCCGGATGTTACATGGGAAGACTGGAGACCTAAAGATAATACGGTTCTTACTATAAAAGCTGTGATTGTTGCAGTGACAGGCACTACGGCTGACATCACATCAACCACGCAGTATACTTTTACTCTGAGCGAGGTATCCGATTATAAAGGATACTGTATGAATTTTGGCGCGCAGTCGGACGATAAAAAGGATATTTACTTTCGTCAAAGTGATCAACCCAAGGACACGGAACAGTTGAAATATAGCGTGAGTGGTAAAAATGGAGAGACTTTAAAGGTTACCTGTGAGTCATCGCATTTCAGCATTCCGATTTTTGTATTTGTTGATGACTATGGTGCTCACGGTATACTTGATGGAACCGTAAGTCTCAACGACAAAAAGGATGAGAATGGTAGGGAATTGGATACCACGCCCTCGAATAACGATACCGCATCCGGCAGGCTTTCAATTCCTAAAGACAACAACGGTAATGACATTGCCGATGGTTGGGAAAGTGATGTGGTCAAAAACTATGATCCGTGGGTAGATAAGGAAAATGGTCCTGGTATCAATATGAATTCTGGCGACGGTTTTACTACTTTTGAAGAATATCGTGGTTTTATGGTAAAAGGCGAATATCGTTATACCGATCCTGTCAATGCCAAAGACCTTTTTATTTACAGCGATTTTACTGAAGGTTACGGATACGCGTCCAACCTTCCGGGTGTTTTCTCTCTGTATGAGATAAACCAAAACGAAATGGCAACTAATCGTCGCGTAAGCATTAATAGTTGTGGAAGTGGTCGGGGCAATTACGGCAAAAGTTATAGTCGTGACCATCCTCACCAGGATATGTTGATAGATGGGGACCCACAAAGTGCCGTGCATGTCCAAAATGCCAGTGGTAATGAGGAGCTTGAGGATGCTTACCCAGGCGTTCGGGGTGTCGTGGTAAAACTTCGGAACGTTCCGTATAAAGTGAAGTATTGCCTTGTTTTCCCGAAGCGTATTGAAGCGGATTTGAAAGATATAGATAAACACCCAGCATTAGATGGTTACTTTACTCATCGCTACACTGATAGCCTGAAGTCAACAATTGGTCATGAAATTGGTCATTGCATGTGTTTAGTGCATCCAACAGTAGATAAGTTGAAAAAAGATTATAATGTTCAGTATGGTGTTTCCATTATGGAAGGACATACAGTGTCTCTCGGTCCCGATGCAACGGACAATGAAAAACGTAATTTGCAGGCGGCAGTTGTCAATGCAAGACATAGGGCTGGCTATGTGTATCCAGCAGCTTTGCACACGACTACCTATAAGCTTGTTTTTGGTTCAGACACTCAAGTGCATCACAATGCGATGATCCCTGCCCCTGCCCGTAAAACCAAACCGCAGTGGGTAGCCAGCACAAATAGCATAGATAGCACAGATAACACCGCCACGATCCCGACGACACCGACTATTCCGGGAGTTCCGACAGATGTCACGACAACAGCATCTAATGGAATGGTGACCCTGAGTTGGACTGCTCCCACAGACGATGGTGGTGGTATAGACAAGTATCAGTATCGTGTTGACAAAAACATTGACGGCACGTGGGGGGATTGGATAGACGTGCCATCTGACGGGACCTCTTTGCCTCTATCTGTGTCCGTATCTGTGGAGAATGGAGTGGATTACGCTTTTCAGGTGCTATCCAATAATAGTGCGGGTAGTAGCATGCAATCTGTGACATCTTCAGCGTTACCTGTTGATCCTTCTGTTTCGCCGCCGAGTGTACCGGGTATGCTGAGTGCTACGCCGAGTGATGGTCAGGTGCGTTTATCTTGGGATGAGCCGGGGACAGGGACTCCTGTGATTGCGTATGAATATACGTATGACGAGAGTAATGATGGTTCGTGGAGTTCTTGGAAACGCACCACAAACACTGGCACTTCTCACGACGTGACCGGTCTTACCAACGACACGATTTACGCGTTCAAAGTGCGAGCCCGGAATACAGGTGGAATTGGCACAGAAACGTCAAAGGTGACGGCTACGCCGTTTGCTTATACAGTGCCCGGTAAGATAAGGGACTTGGCGGCATCCCTCACATCAGACAACAAAGTGAGACTCGACTGGAAAGCCCCTCTTGACGATGGTGGCAGTCCGATCACACACTACGATTATCGCAAAGACACGTATAACGATGGGACTTGGACTATTTGGTACTCCACAGGAGATAGTAGTACAGACGAAATCTTTTATTCGGTTATTCCGGGTGTCACTTATGCGTTTAGGATACGTGCTGTGAACACAGCAGGTCCGGGATCACCTTCTGACTCAGTCGTGATCCGTGTTCCGACGGTGCCGAGTGTGCCTTTGACGCTTTCAGCAGAGTTGACATCTGCCAAAAGGGTTCTTCTGGATTGGGCCGCACCTGCGGATGATGGTGGCAGTCCGATCACACGCTACGACTATTATATCTATGCGGACGATGGACATGGCGAACAGTGGTTGCCAACGGGTGAAGGCACCCTCACACAAAAGTCGTGGCCCGGGGCAGGTTTTTCAGCGGGGCTGACGTATACCTTCAAAGTGCGTGCGGTGAATGCGATAGGCATCGGCACAGAGACAGAGGCGGTGACGCTGACGATACCTGCTAACACAACACCCTCTGCCCCCCTGCCCCTCACAGCATCGGAAGGCAATGCAAGTGTGTATTTAAGTTGGAATGAACCCGCAGATGATGGCTATGTGGTTGTCAGAGGTGGATTATTGAAATATCAATATCGGTATAGACAAAGTGGCGGCACTTGGAACTCGTGGAGTTCGGAACAGTGGGATCGTTATGCAACGCAATCTAATCTCACCAATGGCACGACTTATGAGTTTGAAGTGCATGCGGTCAACGATGTTGGCACAGGCACCGCAGCATCCGTCTCCGCGACACCCACAGGCACTGCCGCACCCGGCGTACCACAATACTTTGACACTGATGGTGACAATGGGTCGGTAGACCTGTGGTGGGAGCCCCCTGAATATGATGGCGGCAGTTCCATTACCGATTACGAATATCGCTACAAGCAAAGCACTCGCAGTAGTTGGAACGGATGGACTTCTGCGGGCAACGCAGACGAAGAATATCCCGAATTCACTGTCACAGGATTGACCAATGGCACATCGTATGACTTCCAAGTCCGCGCAAGAAATGCGGTCGGTCCGGGGGCTCACACAGAGACACTCACAGAAACGCCTACCGCTCAAACGCCTGAGACACCGACAGGCGTGAGCGCGTCCGCAGGAACAGCGGCGGGAACGATTAACCTCACCTGGACAGCACCGGACGATGGGGGCAGTCCCATTACCAACTATAAAGTCAGAAAGGGCATCTTTCAAAACAACAGATGGACCTGGACAACAACGGCTATTTCTATTGGCAGTGCAAACACGTCCTATACGGTGACAGGTTTACAATCTGGAGGACTTTACAGGTTTAGAGTTCGCGCTGTGAATAGTGTCGGAGAGAGTTCATACTCAAGAGTTGCTCAGTCACGCGCGCCTTAGCCTCTTAATACTGACACCCTATTAGGCAGGTATCCATTTTGGATATCTGCCTATAGTTTTATGTTCAGAATCGTCTCTGATTGAATCGCAAATACACGACTTGAAGGCACAACTGGAGATGGCATAAGATAATATTTGGAAAGGATGCCATTTTCTACTAACATCGCAAGCACTACCTAATTGAGACCTGTGCAAAAACTTTACACACCTACATGTTCACACAATTAATTACGCTTGATATTATACCCTCTTTCTGTTAGAATGACTTACAATCCTTATGAAATTAGGAGTAAGAAATGATTTTTGGACAAGGGACTCATCAGTATACAATACAAGAAAATTGGTGGCGTTTACCGGATGGATGGGAATTCGGTTGGATTCCTGCTGTGGCAGTTGATTCACAAGACCGTGTCTATGTCTATAGTAGAAGTGAGCATCCGATGGTTGTATTTGATCGGGATGGTAATTTCTTAACCTCGTGGGGTGATGAAATCCTTAAGGACGCACACGGTATTTTTATTGATGCAGAAGACAATATTTATTGTGTGGAACGTGAGACGCATGTCATGCACAAATTCTCTTCCGATGGTGAACTTCTAATGACACTCGGTACTATGGACAAACCTGGAACAGAAGGTGAACCCTTTAATCTACCGACAGATTTAGCACTCGGTCCTGATGGTGAAATGTATATCAGTGATGGATACGGAAACGCACGCATTCATAAGTATTCGCCAGATGGTGAATTGATAAAATCATGGGGGAACCCCGGTTCTGGACCCGGTGAATTTGACCTGCCTCACTGCGTTAGAGTAGACCCGCGTAATCGGCTATTAGTTGCTGATCGTGAAAATAACCGAATTCAGTTCTTTACATTGGACGGAGATTTCATTCAAGAATGGACTGACCTATTACATCCAGATACGATCTATATAGACGAAGATGATCTGGTCTACATAGCTGAACTCGACCAACGTATTACCATCATGACTTTGGATGGCGAAGTTGTTTCACAATGGGGTAGTGAAAGGGGAAGCACAGTTCCAGGTGAATTTCTCGCATGTCCACACGGTATTTGGGTTGATTCACAGGGTGATGTTTATGTCGGAGAAGTGCAAGCGGATGCAAGACTACAGAAGTTCATCAGACAACGGTAATCTATGATGTGTTTTCATGCTGCTTATGTTCTATAAAAAGGTGGATATCAATGACAGAATCCCTCTCATTTTTCGATAAAGTGAATCTGAATTTTGACAAAGCTGCGCGTTACACAGACTATCCAAAAGGACTATTAGAGCAGATAAAAATCTGTAATAGTTCGTGTCATTTCACCTTCCCAGTTAAACGAGATGATGGCACTATAATGACTATTCATGGGTGGCGAGCAGAACATAGTCATCATAATCTACCAACTAAAGGAGGTATCCGATACAGTACCCTGGTTAATGAAGATGAGATTATGGCTCTTGCTGCATTGATGACATACAAATGTGCTGTTGTTGATATTCCGTTTGGTGGGGCAAAAGGTGGCATCCAACTTGACAGAAGTGATTATTCAGAAAGTGAATTGGAGCGCATTACGCGCCGCTATACGTATGAACTCATCCAGAAAAACTACATCGGTCCAGGTATAGATGTACCAGCTCCTGACTTCGGGACAAGTGAACAAGAAATGGCTTGGATACTGGACACATATCTGACGATGTCACCAGACAAACTTGATGCAATTGCTTGTGTGACAGGGAAACCGATTGAACAGAACGGAATTCAAGGACGAAAAGAGGCAACTGGACGCGGTGTGGTTTTCGGTTTAGAAGAGGTCTGCAGCTACGAAAAAGATATGAAACGGGCAGGACTCTCTCCCGGACTCCAAGGTAAAACCGTTGTACTACAAGGGTTCGGAAATGTTGGTTACAATGCTGCAAAATACTTGAGCGAGTATGAAGCGAAAATTATCTGTATTGCAGAGGCAGATGGTGCTATCTATAACCCTAACGGATTAGATTTTGAGAAAGTCGCTACGTTTCGTGCTGAAAACGGCTCAATACGACACTTTCCAGATGCAACTTTAATTGAGAATCCGAATGACTGTCTGGAATTAGAATGCGACATTCTCATTCCAGCTGCACTTGAAAACCAGTTAACTGCCGAAAACGTAAATCGTATCAAAGCAAGGATCGTCGCTGAAGCTGCAAACGGACCTACAACAGCTGAAGCAAATGTCATCCTACAAGAACGTGACGTTCTGATAATTCCTGACACCTATCTTAACGCTGGGGGCGTAACTGTCTCCTATTTTGAATGGTTACGTAATCTATCGCATGTTGGGTTTGGTAGACTCGGTAGAAGGTATGAAGAGAGCGCGTTCAATGCAATGCTACACTTTATTGAACAAGCAACCGGCTATCAATTGACAGATGATGAGCGGGGACCTGTTCACGGTGCTGATGAGCAAGCACTGGTCAATTCCGGACTCCAGGATACAATGGTCAACGCCTATCAAGAAATCCGTGAAATCCAATTAGAGCATGGAAAAGATAAGATAGATATCAGAACTGCTGCATACATCAAAGCTATTCACAAAATCGCACAATCCTACATGCAACTCGGTATTTTTCCATAGTAACAGAGACCCATCGTCCCATACATTTTGCCATAAGCGATATAAACCAAATAGGAGAAAACATGATCAGTTTGAGTGTCAATGTAAACAAAGTCGCAACCCTACGGAACTCACGAGGTGGTGATGTGCCAAATGTCATTACTGCTGTGGATACTTGTATCAATGCAGGTGCACAAGGTATAACGGTACATCCACGTGAAGATCAGCGACATATTAAACCTTCAGATGTTTATGAAATTTCAGAGAAACTAAAAAACATCAATGCAAATAGAAGCAACGAAATAGAATTCAATATAGAAGGGGATCCGCGCCCAGAATTGATTGAAATGGTCTTGGATGTCCGTCCTACACAATGCACACTTGTCCCCGTTGTTAGTGGAGAAATTACCAGCCACACTGTATGGGATATATTAAGAGATGGAGAGATGCTGAAACCGATAATTTCCGATTTGAAAAAGGAAGGTATCCGTGTAAGTCTATTCAGTGGAACAGACATTCACCAGATTGAAAGGACAGCTGATATAGGAGCAGATAGAATAGAACTCTACACCGCTCCTTATGCGATGGCAGAGACAAGATCAGAAATAAACCGAGAATTTGCGCTACTCAAAGCAGCATCTGAACGTGCCCTTGATGTCGGTCTCGGTGTAAATGCTGGACATGATCTCAATCTTGAAAACCTTCCACTTATGCAGAAATTACCTGGACTTCTTGAAGTATCCATCGGTCATCATCTGATGGCGGATGCACTCTCTATTGGAATATATGTAGCAGTAAAAGTGTATCGTTCAGCATTAGGACAAGATATTGAAGAATAGAACTATTGGATAGGAGAAACAATATGGGTATAAGTATCGGCATGGTTGGATTAGGGAGTTTCGGTCCCTCATTTATTCAATCCTATAAAGCACATCCAGATGTCGAACGTCTGGCATTATGTGATTTGCGGTCTGATAGACTATCAAAATGGTCAGAGCAATTTGATATTTCTGAAACCTATTCAAGTCTGGATGACATTTGCAAATCCGATTTAGATGCACTCGTTATCATCACCCAGCACTGGATGCATGCCCCCCAAGCGATACAAGCAATGGAAGCAGGTAAACATGTCTATACTGCCGTTCCAGCAGCAGTATCTTTGGATGAATGTGATGCGTTGGTCAAAACTGTTGAACGGACAGGTATGATCTACATGAATGGCGAAACGAGTTATTTCCGTCCACAAACAGCTTTTTGTCGTCAGAAGGCTTATGAGGGGGCATTTGGTGAGTTTGTGCACTGTCGTGCTGAGTATTTCCACGATATGGATCACGGTCTGTATAATGTAGTAAAGAACCGTTGGGGTGAACAGTGGAGTATGGAGAAGAGCGGTATGATTCCAATGTATTATCCTACACATTCAACCTGTTTTCCTATATCTGTGATGAATGCACACGCGACTTCAGTATCAGCACAGGGATATACTTATCCAAATGACGACTGGTTTCGATTAGATACAATCCACAAGAATCCGTATTCAAATGAGGTAGGTCTATTCACGATGAGCAACGGATCAACCATGCAGATCTGTGAATTCAGAAGGATTGGACATCCGGGGTGTGAACGGGCGAGCGGGATTTATGGAACTGAGGGCAGCTACGAACAGAGTCTTGCGGGAAGTGTGTGGGCAACGAAGCACAGCAGAGAAAACGTCCAACCGACCCAGATGCATGAATATCTACCAGAGGCACTTTTGGATAATTTAGGTGGTCATGGCGGTTCACACGCCTATCTTGTTCACGAATTTGTAGATTCGGTAAATCGGCAACGGACACCCCGGATCAACGTATGGGAAGCGGTAAGATATTGTGCGCCGGGATTGGTAGCACATGAATCAGCACTGAAAGACGGGGAAGTGTTAAAAGTTCCTGACTGGGGTGACGCACCAACAGATTAGGTTTATAGATTGAGGATGTGTAAAGTTAATAATATTCTTGCTTTTAAATGCATTTTAAGATATAATAGTTGATTTAAGAGGAGTTTACAAATTAAAGTGTCACCCTGAACTATTGTCATACAAGAATATCACGTGCGAAAATACTGGAGATCAAACAACTTTCAACAGCGTTAATGCGGTTATAAGGAGTATAGAATGGCTATTGATAGCATAGTTCGCGGGGCGGAAGCCTATGATGCGTCTGCTATACCTGCAGATATTGCCCGCGAGATTGAGATATACGAAATCACACTGGGTCGAGCGCAATCCGGTCAGATGGAAGAGGACATCTTCACAGAATTGAGACTACGGCGCGGAGTCTACGGTCAACGCGATGATAGATCGCAGATGATTCGGGTCAAGATCCCCTTCGGCGGCATGACTGCCGACCAACTTGAAATGTTAGCAGATGTAGCCGAAGAATTTTCTGATAACATTATACATATCACCACCCGACAAGATGTCCAATATCACTACGTTGACATCAACAACACACCTGAATTGATGCGACGATTAGCAAGCGTCGGAATCACAACCAAAGAAGCGTGCGGTAATGTTGTCCGAAACGTCACAGCATGTCCTATCAGTGGAGTGTGTCAAGATGAAACATTTGACGTTACACCATACTCAATGGCACTGTCCGCATTCCTATTAGGACACCCAGATGCGCAGGATTTTGGTCGTAAGTTCAAAATCGCATTTTCTGGTTGTGAAGAACATGCATGCGGTTTAGCAAATATGCACGACATCGGGGCTGTTGCTGCTGTTAAAGAAATTGATGGTGAAGTCAAAAAGGGATTTAAACTATATGTAGGTGGCGGACTGGGTGCTGTGCCACATCAAGCAAAAGTTTTTGATGACTTTGTCTCCGCTGAAGAACTTCTACCGATTTCTCAGTCTATTTGCAGAGTCTTTACACGTTTAGGTGAACGGAAAAATCGGAATAAAGCAAGATTGAAGTTTGTTATTGCCAAACACGGTATTGAAGAATTCCGTAGGTTAGTGCTTGAAGATCGTGAAACACTCAGACATGATCCTGTTTGGACAGAATATCTTGATAATCTTGATGCTTATGATGAAAGTCCGCTCAAACCACCGACACAGCTGAACGGTACTGCAAAACCGGAAGGGTTTGACGAGTGGTACAAATCGAATATTCGCTTACAACGTCAACCCGGTTATGCGTTTGTAACGATTACACTCCCACTTGGAGATTTAACAGCGGATCAGACTCGTGCCTTAGCTGACATCTCTCGTAAGTATGTGAAGGATACGATTCGTGCTACTGTTGAACAGAACATTGTGCTGCGTTGGGTATCAATGACGGATTTACCTGCACTCTATCGTGAACTTAGATCTATCGGTTTAGGTGATCCTGGCGCAGAATCATTGGTAGATATCACTGCTTGTCCCGGTACTGACTCCTGCAAACTTGGTGTTTCATCATCCCGCGGTTTAGCGGCACATCTACGTGGTCATTTCATTGAACACGGTCTTCAGGAAGATATCAAAGATTTTCGCATAAAAATTAGTGGTTGTCCGAACTCATGTGGACAGCACCATATCGCGAATATTGGGTTCTTCGGTTCATCTATACGTAAGGGTGAACATATAGCACCACTCTACCTTGTCTTACTTGGTGGACACATGATTGAAAACGCCAGTTCTTATGGACTCGCGATAGGTAAAATCCATGCGAAGTATATCCCTGAGTTTATTGAAGAGTTAACTGGGAAGTATACAGCAGAACGCGGTGAAGAGGAAACCTTTACGGATTATGTCAACCGACTCGGTAAAGCGGAAATCAAGACAATCCTGTCAAAATACTATAAGATTCCAACTTATGAGGAAGCACCTGAATTCTATGTTGACACTGGTGATACGAAGGATTTCCAACTTAAGACGGGTGTAGGTGAATGTGCTGGTAAGTTGGTTGCTCTCGTTTCAATGAAGTTGGAAGAAGCAGACCGTCTCATCTATGAAGCAGGATTGAACCTTGAGGATGGGACCTATAAAGAATCTGCGGATAAAGCATTTGATGCAATGGTCAGATCAGCAGATGGTCTGTTAACGACTGCCGGTTTACAGTATATTGACGATGCAACAACTGTGAGTGAGTTTCGTAAACATTTCTTTGATGCTGGTAACTTTTTTGTTGGATTTGGTGCACATCTGTTTAAGGCGACAGAGGAAGACTCATCAGCTTTTGATGAGGAGAGGGCACATCGTCGTGTAGAAGAGGCAACACTTTTTGTTGAAGAATCGCATAATGTGTATAATCGTATGCGGATAAAACAGGAAGAAGAGGAAGCGAGTAAACGTAGGACACGCAGATCGCGTCCCGCTCCGAAACCGAAAGTTGTCAAAGAAAAGAAACCTGTTGAGGAAATTACTGATAGTCTTGATCTGAAGGGTGTCGCATGTCCGTTTAACTATGTCCAAGCGAAGGTTAGGTTAGAAACAATGGATGTCGGTCAACTCTTAGAAATCACTATTGATGACGGTGAACCGATTGAGAACGTGCCAAAGAGTCTAACGAACGATGGACATGAAATTCTTGATACGAAGAAGATTGGAGAACACTACCGTCTTACTATCAAGAAAGGTGAATAGACCTTCAGGTTAACGTGTCTATCAGTTCATAAACGTTTTACGACAATGCATTAGCATAACGTGCTGAATAATAGGTTGTGTTTTACTTGGAGGAGAGTGCAATGCATGCATTCTCCTTCTGCTTTGCAGACCATGCAATTACTTTACACACCCCACACCTACACTCTATCTTGACAGAAAAGCAAGAATCAGGTAGACTATGCATAAATAATACTACTTCACAACCGAGGTTACAATGCAAGAAAACGAAATATCTGTTCCAGACAATCCACAACAGACAGAGACTCATTCACTGCAAGCGATGAGTTTCTCTGAAATATTGGATGGTATATTCTCACTCTATCGTAAGCATTTTGCTCTATTTTTTCGTATCATTGCGATCTATTTCATTCTAACTTATGTTTATGACAAGATTATGATGTATTTCCTATATGACAAGTTATTCATGTATTCCCAATATGGGAGTCCATCTGGTGAAAGTATGACACCACTGATTACTATGTCTTTAGGTTTATATTTAATAATACTACTGGTCAATGGTGTCATATCTTATGCAAGCGCAGAAGTACTCTTAGGTCGGACTATCACTCCCAGTGCCGCCTATAAACATACTCTCAGTAAATATATATCTCTGCTTGCATGTGCCATCATCTATCTTGTTGCTTGTACAGGCTTAGCGTTGACGTGCATTGGCATACCATTTTCAGTATTCTTATTTGTGCGATGGAGTGTATCTGGGCTTCCAATCCTAATAGAAGATAACTCAGCAATGCGTGCATTGCGTCGCAGCGGAGAATTAGTAAAAAATATGTGGTGGCGCGTCTTCGGAATCTCCTTGGCAATCATCCTAATCTATTACATGATAGCGACTATCCTAAGCAATTCTATTGGGATCGTATTCTTTCTGTTTACTGGAATTGGTGAAACACAAGATGCGGGGATTCTTGAAACTATTAAACTGATGTTTTTTCCATCACCAGTTGATATAGGATGGATACCATATCTTATTCGTAGTCTTGTTACAACAGCGATTCAGGCAATAACAATGCCAATTGGTACAATCGGCATTACACTGCTTTACTTTGATCTACGGGTACGAAAAGAAGCTTATGATTTAGAAATGCAAGCGGCGCAGCAACAGGTCTCAGAAGGTCAAATGGGTTAAAATGAATGAGATTCCTATTTTGTTTGATAGTTTGCTTTGTTAGTCTCATCATGCTCTTCGTCTATGCATCAGAAGAAGAGATGTTTCGGGACGAACTATATTCAGACACCGAAGTTCCTGATGTGTCGCTTGAAGAATACCAGAAAGATTTGGCAAAACTACTACAGCCTCACCGCGCATGGGATTTGAACTTAAAGTACATCATCTTTCCACTTGCTGCAATTGCGCTTACAGTCATCGTCATCTTTTTCATTAAGCAAATTCAGTTGAATATCATCAGAGATGTTGACGCGGATGATTCTGAGATTATTGTTGATGAAGTTCAGACTGAAAAAGCTGCGTTGTCACGGGCGGATACCGCAATAGAATCCAACGATTTTCGAGGCGCGATCCGATACCTCTATCTTTCTACCGTATTCCATCTACAAGAAAACGGTATCCTCCCTTACGACAAAAGTATGACCAATCGTGAGTATCTGCAAAAGACCGAAATGGATGACAATCTGCAAACCGCATTAGCACCCGCTATCACAGTTTTTGATGAGGTATGGTATGGGTATAAACCGTGTGATGAAGATACCGTTTCGCATTATAGAGAACTCATAAAAGATGTCTATACAAGCTAAGATTTGACGATGAAGACACTACACATGCTATCTAAACCCATTTTTACACTTCTGATTGTTGTACTCATACTTTCACATTCTTCGTGTGATTCAATGGAAGAGAGGAGTCTGATTTTCAGCATTCTACGTAAAATGAAATTCCGCGTCACAGAAATAACACCTTATACGCCTTCCGAATTGAAAAGATATGATGTACTGTTTATCTACAACCTTTACCAACCTTTATTGGAATCAGAAATAGATGCTGTATATAATTTCGTAGCAGATGGCGGTATTTTGATTGTGTGTGGCGGGAAATATGAAGCGATAGAAAGAATTGTCACTTTTTATGATTTAGATCTGAAAACAACGCAAAATCAGTTGAGAAACTCACAAAGATACCAGGATGCTCCCTTATTTGTGAATCCAGTTGATGAAATCTCAGTTGAGACCGATTATGTTGTCAGAACAGAGAATCAGGACGTCGCGGTATTATACGGTTCCGATAATGCAGCTACTGTTCTTTCGTTTCGTCATGGAGAAGGTAGAGTATATCTTACGACATCCTCTCATCTGTTCTCATGGAGCGGAATGAATCATACTCCAAATGCTACGTTCTTTTATAATTTGATGTCCACTTTACCCAACAGAGCTCGCATCGGACTTGCACAATTGATGTATTTTACAGATGAGTCTAAACCCCCTAACGCATTTGTAGAGCTTGTATTCAAAACACCTGGAGGCTTGACTGCAGTTTATGTTTGCCTGATTCTCTACATCTTCCTAACACTGCGTGGCAGACGTTTCGGTAAACCGATAGATATAGTGGAGCGGCATCGGCGTATGATCTCAGAATATATCCATGCAATGACAACGCTTTACCAAAAGGGTAACACGCGGACAGATATATTGAGACACATAAGGCATCAATTCAGGACAGAATTAGGACTCCGCTGGCGTGTTGATTCAAGTTTGAATACATCAGCGTTTTTGGATGAACTCAGAAATAAGGGTGCGCTTGATGAAGATGATAAACTCACTATATTAATTGAGGACCTTGACAGGATGGAAAACAGAACCGACAGACAGTTGCTTGATATTGCAAAACGCGTTGAAGAATACCGAGAAATGTATAAACTAAGGGGGAGATAACTATCTCTGCCTCTTGGAAATAATCTACCAGATCGAGGGATAACAGTCTATTATGGAAAATTCAGTCCAATCCGTTTTTGAAAGAATAATGACAGAAGCACAGAAAGTAATTGTCGGACAGACAGAACTCTTTGAAATGCTTGTTGTGAGCCTGTTTTCTGGCGGACATGTGCTATTAGAGGGTGTTCCGGGAACCGCGAAAACCCTCATGGCGAAGACACTTGCAATGGTGATTTCGGGAAAATTCAGTCGTGTCCAATTTACACCTGACCTAATGCCGTCTGATATTGTAGGTACAAGCGTTTATGATCTCACGACAAATCAGTTCAACCTAAAACGGGGTCCTGTTTTTACAAATGTGCTGCTTGCCGACGAAATCAATCGTGCACCCGCCAAAACCCAATCTGCTCTATTAGAATGTATGGAAGAAAGACAAGTCAGCATAGATGGTGTTCGGCATGAGCTTGATCCCCCATTTATTGTGTTGGCGACACAGAATCCTATTGAATATGAAGGAACGTATCCGCTTCCTGAAGCACAGCTTGACAGATTTCTGTTTAAACTCAATGTTGATTATCCTGGATCAGAAATGGAAACACAGATTTTGATGAACTACCATAAAGGATTCAATGCGACACAATTGGAGGCTGTGGGAATTGAAAACGTGATAGACAGCACATTACTTCAGCACTGTAAAACTGCTATTCAGGATATCACTGTTGAGGACTCCATATTCAACTATATTGTCAACTTAGCAGAAGCATCACGAAGTTCAAACGAGTTAATATTAGGTGGCAGTCCACGGGCATCAATTGCGTTATTGTTAGCAAGCAAGACTTACGCTGCTATGAAAGGTCGCGACTATATTCTTCCTGATGATGTAAAGTTCTTAGCACCGCATGTCTATCGACATCGTATTCTGTTGAAAGCAGATGCTGAAATTGAAGGGTTGACACCGGATGATGTGATCAACCGATTGCTTGCTGAGGTAGAAATACCGCGTTAGACTTATGCATATTTCAAAACGATTTCTCTACTTTTTGCTACCTGCTGCAGTGCCAATTCTGTTATACAGATTAGCACCGAGTCTATTATATCTCAGTGGCATCTATCTCCTCCTCCTCCTGATTGTCGGAATAATTGATTATAGGTCTAATCCATTGAATCAGTTTGTGGAGATCAATCGGGTGATGAACACGAAATTCTCTTTAGGTGTAGCGAATATAGTGAGAATAAGGGTTATCAACCGTTCGCGACATCAGGTCCGAATGAAGGTTAAGGACGATTTTCCGTTTGAGTTTCTTCATGAGCAGATAATTCACGATTGCATAATACCTGCTAATGATAGTACCGAAGTTTCTTATAGACTAACTCCCTTACGTCGTGGATTATACAATTTTGGAGATCTGCACGTGCGTTGTAGTGGGGTCTTAGATCTTGTTGTACGTCAACGTATTGTGCCAGCTGAAACGGATATTAAGGTCTATCCAAACTTGCAAGCAGTTCGCCAGTATGAACTTTTGGTGAAACGGGGTATGCTTCACAGGATAGGACTCAAAAACTCACGTCTCTTTGGAGAAGGCACCGAAATGGAGAGGTTACGAGAATACCTGCCAGATGACGACTTTCGCCGTATTGATTGGAAAGGCACAGCACGACAACGAAAACCGATCGTGCGGGAATTTGAGACCGAAAAAAGTCAGGACATAATGATCATGTTGGATACAGGTAGACTGATGGCTTCACCCATTTTATTGGATTCGCTTGATATATCTAAACCTGATCAGGGTTCACAACACGCAATGTTAAAATTGGATTATGCCATCAATGCAACGCTCATGACTGCTTATGTATCGACTCTGAAAGGGGATAAAGTAGGTCTGATAGCCTTTGCAGATTCGGTTCATCAGTATCTCTCTCCTAAACCAGGGAAAAAGCAGTTTCTGACGATGTTAGAAGCAATTTACGCTATTCCTGTGCATCCTGTTGAACCTGATTTTGAAAGTGCGTTTACTTTTTTGGCATCAAAGCAGCGAAAACGCGCACTTATCATACTCTTCACCGACATCCTTGACACAGATTCTGCGGAAGGTATAGCAACTTATGTCAGACAACTTTCTAAACATCACCTTGTTGTCTGTGTAACGCTAACGGATTCAGGCATTATTGAAATTGCAAAACAGAAACCTTCAAACTCAAAGTCGGTATATGAAAAAACTATTGCAGAACGACTCTTACAAGAAAAACACAATACATTGGGTATCTTACGTCGGCAGGGATTGATAACAATTGATGTTCCTGCACATCAATTAACGATGGCAGTAGTCAATAAGTATTTGGAACTGAAGGCAAAATCTAAGATCTGATTGCTTGTTTGGGTCTGTTATAATTGGATTTGAATTCTGGGGATTTCATGCCGAATAGGTAGGTAAACAGTAGGATGCCAGTTAATGCTCCGAAACCTATTTTTATGGCGTTTGACAACTCGGAGGGTGAAATAAACCCCTCGATTGTTCCCGCGATGACAAGCAATACAACACTTCCGCCGAGTAACTTAATTGCTGTTTTTGCTGCATTTATCAGAGCCTGTTTACGGGTGAAACGAGATGGTGCAATGAGTGAATAGCCTAACAGCATTCCTGCTCCACCTGCAATAAAGATCGTTGTGAGTTCAATATACCCGTGCGGAGAGACAAATGACCAAAGCGCGAGTGATGCCCCGTGTGCATGACACAGTCCGGCTACGGCTCCAATATGAATGCCGTTAATGACTAATATATAGACAGTACCGAGCATAAACAGGATCCCACCAGCAAATGCTAAGAATGCGACCCTTATGTTGTTTGTCATAACAAAGGAAGCGAACAGGTTTCTATCACCAGCAGTTGTCGCATTCCATTGACCTTGTCCCAATTCTTTGATGTGTCGGACAATTTCCTGAGGAATAAGTTGTTCGGTATAGTCGGGGATTTTTAACGCTGTCCAATACGCACCGGCAAATGAAATTGTGAAGAATAGGAATGCTGCGAGAATGAAATAGAAATTATCCCTGAATAATCCTGGAAAACCGAATCGTAGAAACTTCCAAAAGGATCCCCGCTTCAGCGGCGATGTCTGATAGACTGCTGAATGTGCTCTGGATGCCAACGCATTTAGATAAGCGACACAACGGTCTTGAGGGAAATCTCGGCGTGCAACTGCTAAATCTGATGTGATACGCCGATAAAGGTATCCAAGTCGGTTAAGTTCGTCTGCATTTGCATGACGCGATCGGTTTAACAGACCTTCTAACTCTTGCCAAGTTTTCTGTTTTTTCTGTACAAAATCTATTACACTCATGTATTGTCCTTTCATTACAGGACTTACACACTATTT
Source organism: Candidatus Poribacteria bacterium (assembly GCA_965205065.1). Classification (GTDB taxonomy): domain Bacteria; phylum Poribacteria; class WGA-4E; order WGA-4E; family WGA-3G; genus MSPOR6. The sequence goes on from CBDBFT010000001.1 coordinate 4,756,134, forward strand.
AAGATGTCAAATGATCTTAGATAAATTGTCATGTCTTATCGTTTTGTTGGTTCACGAGTTGTGCGTGGAGTCGTTCTATCTCCGCTTCTGCTTCCTGTCTTCGTCGTGTTTCATCTTCAGCTCGTGTCTCTGCGGACTGTCTTCGTTGTGTTTCTATCTCTCTTAGAAGTTGTTCATCTTCAGCTCGTGTCTCTGCGGACTGTCTTCGTTGTGTCTCTATCTCTCTCAGAAGTTGTTCTTCTTCTAAACGTTCCAATGCATCCTCTTTAAGATGTTTTTCTTCCATAGATGTCGCAATCGGTGTGTCATCAGGTAGGAAGGCGCGTAGGAGCCTAACAGCGTTGGGTTGTTCCTCCCAGCGAAACATGAGATTTAACTTTTCGCTGAACAGACCACCTTCTGCATCCGGTACAATCTCAACAATCTCACCAGATGGACTATGTTTCCACCCGCGAAACTCTGCAGGATTCGCCATGTCGGGTTGATGAATAAAGTATTCTTGAATGCCTATAACCTTTAAATACAGTTCAACCTTTTCATTCCGATCATAATCTGCGGTTGAATCAGAAAGAAACTCAAATGCTACCGCAGGAACCGCTCCTTCTGACCACGTATAAAAACTACGACGCAACTTGTCTTTTCTAACTCCAAAAACAACGTAAACATCAGGCGCAACGCGCTTAGCAGTGTCACCTTCGATGTAAAAGATAAAATTGTCAAATCCGACATATATCTGTTCATTAGCGAAATACTTCAGAAGTTGGTCACAAATGATATGAATTTGCATCCCGTGAAATCCGGTTGTTGGCATTGGTTCATCGTCCTCATAAGGATAGCCTTCAATATAAACAGTCGTTTTACCCGTTGCCATTGGATAAACAGGCATATATTTTCGCTGTTTGATGTCAAAGTCTGATATGATGTTCATTGTTTTCTCCGTTTGCGGGTATCAATTATAAAACGTTTTCTAATGGATATTATAACACTTTTCTGTGAAATTTACGACATGTTTTAACAACGATAAAAGTTCCATCTCCATTTCTTCGGTATTCTCAAATACGGATGCCGATGATTGATCGGATGAATCTTCACGACGTTTCGCATTACCGAAGAGTAACGGTTTATCATAGAAGCATCTATTCTTTACTTCTGTTTGCTGACCATTGACACCTATCTTTCCAATAATGTGCTGAGAGTTTTGTTCCTTTATGGAGTGTTTCAATATTTCCTATTTCTGTAAATATAGTCGCAGCAGTCGTGTAATCTTTCTGATAATAGTTACAGATACCTAATAACCATCGGCTTCTTAATAATATATCTAAATGAATCTCTTCGTTGTGCCTGACACGATTTAGTTCCAATACCTTATTCAGATAACGTATACTTAAATCCCATGACCTTTCTTTATACAGTAACTCAGCAATTAGATAATAAGCTAACCATTCTTCAGGTTCTTCATCAATTATCTGATGCAGCAGTACCATCTTGGTAGCACTTCCTACCTGGCCATCTGAACTAACTGAAATGAGGACATCTCTGAATAGGTCTTGGGTTTCTTTGACGTAGTGACTATTCAATGCCTCAATGCGAGATAATATCCTGCGTATGGTCGAATCTCTTGGTGCATAAGATGTTGCATCTTCATATAGAATCAGTGCATCGTTTACATTGTCATTCAACCATTGCATGTCTCCCAATAGTAATGTAACTTCGGCTTTATAAGATGAATCTTGGCTCTTCATAAGCTGACTGGCATACGATACCGCGAGATCATAATCTTTCGCTTGAAATGTACTATACATCAATCCTCGCAAGGTCCGTGGATTGTCAGGTTCATGGGATAGCATTGACTTAAATGTTGTAACAGCAGCACTGTAATCCTTTCTGTAATATGCGTTCCAGGCTTTTTCGCGTAATGAAGCCATCTCGTGTGCACACACCTGTTCAAATATTCCGCTACGTTTAAGTCGCCGTTCTGCATACCTCTTTTCTATTTCTGTCAATAGGACTGTATCTGATAAGAAGTTCACCCATTCTTGCTCTAATTCAGCTAACTCCTTCCCATATACCTTAGCTAAATTCCCAGTTGGAAATGCGTCCTTTAGCATATCAACGCCATACTCATCAACAAGATAGCGGACATAAGATCCTGCAAGAAGGTAGCTGCGTGATCCTGCATGTCTCCAAAATCCTAACCCGATTACACTGGATAGAGATGGCGCGACGTTGAGTTCACGCATCGCTTTTGCCCATTGGTGAACTGTGAGTTTTCCTTCATCCCAATCTGCTGCAACCGCAATACCCTCGTGAATACCTACGTTTAGACTTACTTTCCATGGGGACCAATCGGCTGTGAAGACGTGCGCAAGTTCATGTTTTAAGACAGGATGTGGGAATCCCTGAACATGTAAATGAAATCCGTATCCAAACGGGTCCTCAACATAAGTATTTCCAGCACCTATCAGCCGTTTCTTCTGTTCTGGTGAAGCGTATAGATAGGCACGAACTTTTCTGGAAATGCCAGACTGCAAATATTCTTCCAACTGAGAATACTGAAACTCACAATCATCAGCGAATAGGTCTATATCTTCTTCAAGGTCTTGTGAATAGAATATCTTAAAATGGGTTGTTTCTCTAAATCCCCCTAATGCTTGTTCTATATCACTTCGTGATGGACGTATACCTATTTTCCCAGCGAATACTTCAAAGCACATAATAGAAATGAATAAGACACACACGACAGCAGTCTCCCAAACTGATTTTCTATATTTCAGAACGTTCAGTCTTCTCCAATTCAGTTTTGGTGTAAAACCGCTCTCTCTCCCGATTTCACACGTCATGACAGAGATAGATGTAAACAAAAAAGCCAATACTAACGTTTCAGTTCTTGAAAATATCAACACATCTGTAATAGAGATTACGAAATCATAAATCGGACCTGGAAAATAACCGAGAATTGGATGATATGCAAATACAGGTGGGTGAAATATCAGATTAGAAATAACAGGAATTAACGACAATAACAGAAACACTATGTATGAGAAATAAGATAGCCATCTCTTCTTTATCAATAGACCGAAAAAAACCCCCGCAGCCGTTACTGCTAAACAGCTTAACGCTGGTAGAATAAGATAGAAAAGAAAACCCTCACTGTAATCGCAGTTTTTTACGCGTAACGAGTTTAACAGTATGATCACTAAAGGGACAATTAGGAGAATAGCATTAGCGTATAGCGCACGGATGAGACATTCAAGGACGACTCGTTTAGGTGAACCCGACAGTAATTCCGGTTTTTTCTTCAGAACCTGAATTTCAGTGATAGCAACATGTGATGCAGCAAATGAAATACATAAGGTTACTATAGCACAGAACTCATATCCCAAGATATTAAACAAGGGAATTGTCGTAAGAATGAATGATAGACCAACAAAACCAGCAAACCAAAGCCAGTATGAAACAGTTTTAAAAATCATATTTAGAAAAAAGGAGTAACTTAGATGAAAAATATTTACAGAATCTCATTAACCCTATTTCTACTTACATTCGCATTCTTTCTGCACGGATGCGAAGAATCGAGGTCTGGCGGCAGCGGAACCATTGACCTCGCTCGCGGTGAACCAAATGTCGTTGAATCAGTTCTTGCAATATCAGTCTTTGAAGATAGACCCGTAGGTATTACAGATACATTCGATCCGGAACAGGATAAACAAGTCTATCTCTGGATGCTATGGAAAAATATAGATAAAACCCACTCTGTCAGAGTTGATTGGTATTCTCCAAATCAGGACGAGGATGATCCACCGTTTTGGAGTGAAGAGAGACGAATCACCTCAACTACAGGTGAAAAAATAACATGGTTCTATATTGATGCACCAGAAGGTGGATTAAGTCTCAATCGATTTATCTCAGGTTATTGGTCTGTGGAAGTCTTCCTTGATGATCTCTTTGAACGGAGTCATTTTTTCTATATGGAATAATACGCAAACCCTTTATATTATCGTAGTTCTTCACCAACAATTAGGTGGTATGCCTCGCGATATTTTTCACTCGTCTTTTCAATTACAGTATCAGGTAATTCTGGTGCAGGGGGTTGCTTATTCCATCCAATTTCTGACAAGTAATCTCTAACGAACTGTTTGTCAAAACTCTGTTGAGGTCTACCCGGTTCATATTGGTCTGCTGGCCAAAATCGCGAAGAATCTGGTGTAAAAACTTCATCAATTAGAATTACCTTTCCATCACGTTGACCAAATTCAAACTTCGTATCACAAAGGATGATACCGGATTGTTCAGCATGTTGGCTTGCTTTATTAAACAGCGCAAAACTGATTTCTATCAAATTGTCTGTCAGTTCTGTTCCAATCTGCTCACGCATTTCATCAATCGTAATGGGTTCATCATGTTCACCCTGTTCGGCTTTTGTTGTCGGTGTAAAAAGCAGTTCAGGTAACCTTTCTGATTCCCTTAAGCCTGTTGGCAGTTTTTGTCCACAGATCTCGCCAGTTTTCTGATATGATGACCAACCAGAACCCGCAAGGTAACCTCTGACAACACATTCTACATCAACCCTTTCCGCCTTCTTTACGAGCATAGACCGTCCATCCAGCATGTCAGCATCTGGTTGTAAAACATCGGGATAATCATCAACTTGTGTCGTGACAACATGATTCTCCACGACTGATTCTGTATATTCGAACCAGAATTCAGAAAGACCGGTCAAGACTTTGCCTTTATCCGGTATGCCATTTGGCAGGACGACATCAAATGCAGAAATGCGATCAGTAGAAATGATTAGAAATTCATCCCCCAGATCATATAGGTCTCGGACTTTTCCGTTATGTGATGCTGTTAAGTTGGTTAATTTTGTTGAAGTGATAATATCACTCATCATGGCATTTGTCATAAAACTCTCCTAAAGATTATTTATAAGTCTTTGAAGTAAAATTGCTGTCTTATTATTTTTATCTATTCTCAATACATGTTCAATTTCTTGATTAGCCATCTGAATATCTCCGAGGTAAAAGTAACAACAGGCTTTTAACGCATAGAGATCTGATTCAGCAGTATAGTCGTGTCTATATAAAAACTGTTTCTCACCTTGCAGTGCATTATCAATTGCTAATAATGCAGACTCAAAATCAGTTTTGTCCCTTTGTCTTAAATAGAGTACATTCGCGAGTCCAACCCATGCATCTCCGTTTGATGTATCTAATCTGATCGCTGTTTGAAAAGCCTCTTGAGCAAGCGATAAAGGCAGTCCAAGGCTTAAATTGCTCCAACCAACACCGTTATGTGCATCTGCTAACTCAGGGTCTGCATTCAATGCACGTTCAAAGTTCAATATTGCTTGCGTAAAATCACCTGAATCGTAAGCAGTCCATCCTTGCAGAATATGGTTAGATGTGGTAGTGACGTCAACGTTGGTATCGTTAGAACAACTTATGTGAAGTATTGATGCAACAATAATTAGAAAGAGGGGTGGAAATGAACAAATTGCGTTTTTCATGGATACTTATTTATTCGGACTTCAGTGATGTTAACAAAGGTAATCTGAGTGAAAAGAAGACTGCTATTGCATTAGCAATTATACCAAAACCAAATATAAAAAACAATGTAATTGTCATAGAGTGCCATGGCAGAGAGGGATTACTATCTTGGGAAAAAATTGCACCCAATAGACCGGCAACAACACCGATGAACATACCGATGAACAGTAGAAAACTGCTTTCAAGAAATAACATCCGAGAGAGAAGTTCCCGTTTAAAACCGATCGCGCGTAACGTGGCTAATTCACCTTTACGATCCATGATGTTTCTGACAAGTACTAACGCTAATCCAAATGTACCTAACAGTACACCCAACCCTCCAAGACTTTGAAATGTAGAGATATAAGTATTCTGAACAGACCGAAAATTCGCCAACCTTTGTGATGCAGAGGTAACATCAAATCCATAATCCTCCAGCGTTTTTTCCAGAATATGTGATGTCTGCTCTTGCAAATCAGCAGGTGTTTTGATGAGGAAAAACTGATAGCCATTCTGACTTGGAAAAGCATTCTTAAAATCGGATTCTGAGATAATTAACTGACTCTGAAACAAACTATTGCTTATTGTATCAATCCTTAGACGTAGGTTATTGCCAGTTTCATCATGAATTACGAAGTCGTCCTTTGGGTTGTGGTGTAGTATCCAACGTAGTGAATTCTCATCACCTACTGCTGGGATGTATGTGTGAGTATGTTCTAAATCTGCTAAGTTATCCCACTCCTCAACGGGAAGTATCGTATCCGGCGCGCCTAAAATCTGGGGTTTCTCCGGTTTGTATAGATTCAGACAACTGACATCTTCCCCCGGCAACACTCTAAAGGGATATATGACAGACTTTGATAATATTTCAGCATCTTCATCGCTAAAACCGAGTTCAAATCGTCCATCGGAAGAATTTAGGTTATGGTGTAAGGGTAATGCGGATTCTGCAACATAAGTATAATCACTCACAGGTGCGGTGTCTTGCCTGTTCGCACCAACAGCCACAACTATACAACAGGCTAAACTGATGGTTAGAACACACGTTTTGCTCCGAGAGGGTTGCCTTGCAGTATTCTTTAAGACAAATCGGATTCTACTCAACTGAGATGAGAAACTTTGGTATTTTATCCACTTATCAAAGTAATACCAACCGATTGAAAGCACTGTGAGTGTAATCAGAAAGAACGCAAACACGGGTTGGTTGGCAAAATTATTGATTGCCTCTGTTACCTTGTTGGAAAATGGGAGGATATTCAGCAAGCATCCAACAAAAGCACAGATACTATACACCATTACGTGCGACATTAGATTTTTGGTAAAGTTCGCCACACTATACTCCCCGACTTTAATTTGGAGCAAACGTATAAGAAAGATGAGTGATGCACCTATGAACAAAAGCATGATTAGACTTGACCAATCGCCTGTGAATATCATACCTCTTTCCACAATACCGATAAAGATGGCGATTAGACCTAATAATACTAAAGTCAATTTCTTTCTTGGAATTCTCTTTTTGCTGAACTTTGACAGAATTGTGGTATCACCAAAATCTGTTTTACCTGCAAGCAGTGATACTGTTGACATCTTACCCAATCTTCCTACAGTTCTATATATTGAGAACATGACCACTACAAAAGAGATGAATGCCCCTATGAGTAAACTCCAAATGCTGATATGAATCTGAAGGAAAGGTGTACCGATAGCTGGCAACCACCATGTCTTCAAACCGTATATCATTAATTGTGCATAGCCTACAGCAAGTAAACATCCTAAGATACTTCCAATGCCTGTAATAATCCCGCCTTCATATAGGAATCTTTTGCGAATATTAGCAACTGGGTATCCAACTGCTTGGAGTATACCTATCTCTCGTGATCTCTGTTCTACTCCCAATCGGAAAACCATACCAACCAACAACGCAACTGCTATGATGATAAATCCACTCATACTGCTGAACAGCATTCCAAAGTCTGATGAACCTTTGGATGACTTTAGACCTTCTGCACGGAGTGCTATAGACTGAAAACCGATCTGCTCAGGATGAATAGTCTTCAAGAACTCAGATACAAAGAGATCTTTCGTAGCCTTAATATCTTTTCCAGGAGCGGATTCCATTCTTATTGTTGTTAGATCACCGAATCTATTCCTCCACAGTTTCTTTCCCAATTCTAATGGAATAAATGCTTTAGGTGTAGATTTGTAATCATCCCAATAGACTTCATCTTTTGGACGAATTAGACCGTTATCATACGGGAAAGGTGGATCCCAATCACTTATGTCGTTGGATGCACTGACACCGGGGAATTCTGGAATTAGATCGGTATCAGCTGCGATGCTCTCAATCGGTACTATGCCTTTCAAGAGAAAGTGTGTTTTTTCTGTAATGTATGCCTCGTTAGAATCTATACTGAAGTATTTAACCTCTATTCTATCCCCTACTCTTACGCCAAGGTCATCCGCTGCCCAATCATTAAGGTATATTTCATGAACCTCAATTGGTTCTTTTAATTCGGATAATCTTTTCTTTATGTCCGCATAAGTACGTTTAACAGTATCATGCCTCTCTTTAAATTCATAAGTATGTCCATATTCTTTAAATCTATTGTTAAGTCTATCTAACTCTTCGCTTAAATTGTCCGTATCTATTGATACTTTCTCTACCTTTTTCTCCTTTTCCTTTACAATTCTTAGTTGCTCCAGAAGTTCTTTCTCCTGATATGTATTCTGATCTATCTTTGTCGTATTAGAACTGAATAACGCCTCAAATAGACCTTCCTCAACCGGTAAAGCCAAGATTGTAGAATAAGGAATTGATTCTGATATAACTGATTGTTCATCAGAAGTTCTTTTTGCATCAATGCTATTGGCAAGATATGTGAGTGTTGGCAAGACAGGTATGTTGTTCTCTGATGCAACTGTAAGGGCTGTTTTTGATAGAATAGGTTTAATTAAGAACTTATCACTTTGCAGGTCAAAATAATCGTCGTATTCGGACAAGTATAGACCGAGTTCATCAAATGTTAGTTTTAGGTCATTGTGTGATATTGGATTCTCATCTGATGTAAAAAGCGCATTTACGCCATCTGACTGCATGAGTGCTTCTTGCAGTTCTGGTAGTGCAATGTATACATTCATTGGAAGGCTCTGGCTTGCCTGCAGATTGAATCTACCCGCATTCTCAGTGGGGATAATGTCCCTTATTACCAACCGCAGACGTTTGATGGCTTCTGCTGCATCGCGGTTTCCGAGCAGAAATTCAGGGTGAATTTCATAAGACTGCGGTAAACTTACAAGTATAGAGTCTCCAATGTTTGCATTAAGCTCTTTTTGCAGTGAATCATTTATGATGACATGAGGAAAAGGACTCTGTACCTGACTATCCAATGTTGGCATTACGTCATCTTCCCAGAGACCGAAAAAAGCATCTGTCACACCGTAAATGTTAACCTTAGATGCGCGACTATCTGAATCGACTGCAGAGACAGAACCGTTGAGTATTATGGCTGGAACGATGTTCTGATAATCAACTATTTCTGGACTAAAAAAGTGTTCGGCAATTAGTGCCTGCTGGATAGAGCCGAGTCGTTCTAAGGTAATATTTCGCAGACTGCCACGCATTGAGTCGCCAACGATCAATGCCCCAGCAAGCACCCCGGTAGCAACAGCAGTACACAAGACAACTGTCAGATGTATTTGCCAATAGTATCTGAATGTAATCCAAAGAGACCGCATAATTTCCCAATCAGAAATCCGTTTCACGAATGTTATATATATATATATATATTTATCAATAAACCGAAAACTAAATAACCATGACAGACACCCCGTTTACACAAGGGTTAATCGATGTTTCTTCAAGTCCATAACTACTCATTGCGTTTATTTTTTGTCTGGCTTTTTGGCTTTGGTCGGTTTCCACTTTGTTGTCCGATATTTTTCATTCGCCTCTATATTGGTAGGATAGTGAATCTCCCATACTTTAACGTCTCTTCCAGCATCTTCGTTTCTTGGATACACACGCGCGAAGGCTTCACTATGTTCACCTCTAAGTAATTTGAAAGGTAAACTGTTCCAGCCAATAGGTGGTATATAGTAAGCCCTATGCAGGTTATTTTCAGGATCAAAGTACAAAACGACTCCGCCATTTTCAAAACCCACAAAACTTTGAGAGGTAAAATTGCTAACAACGTTCTGATCTGTATCACTTTTTTCTTTAAATTTTGCTGTTATTGCTAACGTTTCAGGAGTAGGACGGGAAATATCAATAAAAGATAACAGACATTCTTCGTCTCGTGATCGCATTCGGTACGGTGTCCCGATCGGTGTTTCTGTTCGCGTTAACCGATAGGTCCTAAAGTTCCTGTCATCGTTTTTATCGCTGCCAATAGATGAATAGTATTTGGACCGAAATATCATATTTCTATCTGTCAACATCAAATGTGTAACTTTATATGTTTTTAAAAAGGAGAGTGCCTCTTGCTCGTTCTGTGCACATAAGACATGTCGGAAAAAAAGAGATATCCGTTTTATGAATTGGTCAGGGTCAATGATTGTACCGACATTGCCGAGGGCATTCAGTTGTATGCCAAAACTCCAATGTGCAGCAACGATAGATTCTTGTGGGAGTGTATCCTTCATCCATTTATAAGCTTCTGCCAGACTATTTTCACCAGGAACTGCAGGACGGAGGCGTGCGGCAGCGAATACGGACCTGTGCACATGCCCCCCGAGGGGGGCCCAGAAGAGTACAAGCATTAAAACGATAGTAGCAATAGATGTTGTCACCGGTTGATCTTGGATGCTTTGGTAAATAATCTGCTTGTCTTTGAGTTTTTGTAGGAGGTGCGCGGGAGAAATCAATAGGATCCATGCGGTACCATAAGCGAGCGGCATACCAACAATGAAATCACTTCTTACAGCACTCCGTGATAGTCCTACCCATAAGAGGAACCATCCAAGCGTCGCGAGTATAACAAGTTCATTTTCTGATTTTTCTTTTCGGAAACTTGCTATGCCAAAAGATAAGACAGTTAGAACCAACGAAACAGAGAAAAGGATATTGCATGGTATTTCTCCAATCCATCCGTTGAGCTGTTCCCGAAAAAACGTTGTTGAGGTAAATAGGGACAGCGAGACCACCATCGGAATCCCTTTCAATTTCCATAAATGGAGACTAGCTGCTATTAATCCGACACTACCGAATACAAAAATTGTACCGTGTCGGATCCACCAATATCTGAAATCTGGGTCGGCTAATTCCCCTATAGTCTTTATGAATTCGTTCTCATGAAACGGATATGCTGTTTCTTCAAAAGAATTAGCGTGTGTAATGATATAAACAATCCCTCCTGCAATACTAAGCAACGTTAACCCCCAAGCCAGTTTTCGTGCATACAGACGCAATTGTTCTACATAGGTCAGTAGCAGATATCTTATGCTACGCAATATGAAGACTGCCAAAGGTGGAAAAAGCATAATCGCAGCAAGGTGTGTATTAGAGCTGTATCCGCTTCTGTAGGCGGGACTGATAAAATAGAGCGATGGGACAAACATAAGCATCCAGATAGCATACTCGATTAGACGATCTTCTGTATCTGTAGTACAAAATTTCCAGAGTTCTACTGCAATTATAATTATTAGGAAAAAACCAAATCCTTCCCAACTCATTCCACCAAGAAAGACAGTAGCACCGCAGAGAGTGGTTGCTAACCATCTTCTCCATCCTGGATCCATTCGCTCTTTCCAAAGATAACTTATCACCGCAAGAATGCCGAACATCCAGCACCATGCGTCTCTGTCGCCGAATCCCGCTGCACTTCGAGCAATACTACCAGGTAAAGTCGCGAGTAGTAGGATAACAATAGCGGCGAAGTATACTCCCTGGTCGCGGACAAGAAAAAGATATAACACACTGAGACCTACAATAAAACAGACACAAGGTAAGTAAACTTGGATATGGTATAATGTAAGTTTTGGAAATATCCATCCGATTGACTTATGGATATAAGCAATACCATAGGCATAGAGATACAAACGTTGCCCATTTTCTCTACCTTCTGGCAACCAACGGCGCATATCGCGAGCTGGAAGTATTCCTCTTTCAGCAATCTCTTGTGCCTGCAGTGCGTAGAGATAGGCATCATTAGAGGAATATTGATTGTCAGGTAATCTTTCAACACCTTGGATACGAATCCAGAAGGCAAGTAGCAATATGGCACATAAAAGGAATTTTGGGTAGAGCTTCATACTAAAAAAACGCAATAAGTAGTCTTGGACTTGCATTAAGTTCATCTTCTTTGCCAGCTTTCACTTCTTGTTATACTTTAACTCAGCATTGTAGATAGGGAACGTTAACTACTTCACACGAGGTAGCCCTTCATCAGATTGTTATGCATTGTTCCAAAATATTTTGGAAAATTGCGTTCTGGTTAGAAAACATTAACCTTTCCCCTGTCTGCAATTGCCATCTGAACCTGCAAATCAGACAAAGAAATGCCGTGGCTATCTTTGTTTTCGTTCATCTCACACTCTCATTGACAAACTGATCAAAAACACTGTCAAAGTCTTTATAGTTGTATCTATAGAATGCCTATTCCACATACAAGGTTCAATTATGTTGTTCCTTCCGGATAAACGAATCCAATCCATACGCTTGCTGCGATGAAGATACGACACCTAAACAGGATACCGCAAATACTATATCCACAAATACTATTTTCCAATTAGGTTCATTTGAAATTGTAAGTCCCATAAGGTCTAATAGACTAAAAAGAAAATTGCCACAACCACAATCTGTTATAGTAAGTTCTCGCAACAACGCATTTGTTAATGCAACGGCAAATACCAGAAAAAGGAACATTGATAATATTCCCGCGCCTCTTGAAAAGTATCCGATGATCAGAACTATGCCTAATGTAATTTCTGCAGAAACTATGAGATAACTTACAGGTTTTACTAACCCTATAGGTAACATCTGATAACTATCTACATTTGTAGTAAAAATGCTGAAACCCATTAGTTTAGTAATTCCGGCAAAAAGCAGTATGGCACCAAGGATTACTCTTAAAAGTGTTACCAGTATTAATAGAATTTTCATTCTGCTTCCAATGGGTATCCCAATGCTTGCCAACCCTTTAGTCCTTGTGGAGAGGGTTTTCTCTTAAATAATGATACCAAGTTCGGTTTTCCCGATTTTTAAGATGTCATAAACGTACCCATTGATGCGAAATCTCGCAAATAAGGCGATCGTTAGATTTACCATTTCCACACTCTTCGAAACGATAATAGACTTGCGCTTAAAACGCCCAAACCAATGCCGCATCAAACAATTGTTGCGTTCAATACCGTGCGTTTCTGCTTTGTCCTGAACTAACTTATCTTTGGGCAGAACCGATTCATAAACCTGATAGTTATCCGTATAATAAACCTTCACATCCCATTTTTCCAAACGAGTCATTAGTTTCTTCAATGTCGCTTTATCCCGATCACCACACTCCCAGGCAATAAGTTCTCCAGTATCACGACACAAAGCTTTCCATATCCAGAGTTTCTGCTTTTTTTTTTCAAATAGTGCCACATCTCATCAAGTTCAAGCACGACAGTATCGGTTTCCTGGGGTTCAGGGGGTTTCGCATGTTCAGCACCGAATTTTCTTATCCATTCAAGGATAGTGGAAGGGGAGGCTTGAAGCATTTTTGCGATGGCGTTCATAGAAAGTCCATGGCAATAGAGAAAAACTGCAAGTGCTTTCTCAGCAAGGGGTCTTCCCCGGTATGTGTGGTTTTCTGTCCACTGATAGTTGCAATCTTTACATTTATACCTTTGTTTATCGTTGACGCGTCCATTTTTGACGAAGTGTGGGTGTTGACATCTTGGGCAATTCATGTGAGTTTCCTCCTGATGGGTGTATAGGTTTACTTTTAGCATAGTCTGCTTTTTTATATGTGTCAAGAAAAATATTGTAATTTGCTTGACACTTTTTTAGACAGTTGTTATACTACTTAAATACTGAATAGGCAATGAGGCAAGAGCGGTACGAGGGAACTCTGTCTCATTATTTTACCGAAAACCCTCCCTTGTGGAAACATTTTCACATTTCGGTAGTCGTGTGCTAATAGAGCATTGAGCAGTTGATAGGCGTTAGGACATTCAACGTTTCCACAATATGTGATTAAAAGCGTGTCCTTATTTTCTGGTAATATACTTAATCCGTGTTTCACGCGATTTACTGGGACATTTATTGATCCTGGGATATGTCCTCGTCTGAAGTTGGCAGCGGAACGCGCGTCTACGAAAATTGCATCCCCTGTTTTCCAAATCTGATAGACTGTGGGGAAATCGACTTGCAAAGAGGTGCTACTTACAATATAAGAGGAGGATAGAAGCCCGAATCTGTCTGTTCCCCAAAGTATCAGTGTGAAAAAACTGATCCAGATACAGACAATTAGCGATTCTTTAATAATTTGCTGCAATGTTTTACCTTTACCTTCAACAAACATGTTGAACTTATACACGCTATCTCTAAAATGGCGTGCCATCAGCCTTTCCAAGATAGATAGGATAAATTTCATCACTACTAGCTGGAAGTGTAACTTGCTTGTGAATATGAACCCGTTGATATGTTTCAGTCTCTTTTTCAAACACCGTTTGGACAGCCCGGATAAGTAGTTGATAACGTTCTTGAGTCAGATCTGAGAACGTAAAATTGCCTTGTGCATCTGTTTCCGTTTCAAAACGATCTAAAGTTAGCGACATGTCATAAGTGCTTAATTCCCATGGATACCATGATCTTGACACTAAAGCATTCTGTACAGGTATGCCTGTATCTTCCCAAAATACTTGTCCCTTCAGCTCCACCGTTGGTCTATCCGCTATAATCAACAACACATCACCACTTGCTGATGCTTTCACATGAGTTTCGGTTGCAGCAATGTTGTTTCCCACAATATTGAGTTTATACTTTTCTTCAAAAAAACTATCCAATATAAATGACGTTTCTGTCACAGGAAAACGTTTGGACATTAGCGGTCTGTTCAATGCTCTTGGATTCAGCGTTAGTGTCATTTTGGCATTCTCAGGGAATACCTTCACTTCATAGTACCCATCTGGTGGCACATCACGTGGTAGGATAACTCGTCCCTTAATTGCAAATCCTTTTTCAAGCTGAACAACCAACGGTTCTTTTCCGATTTTTACGTTCCGGTTTACCCTTGTCAGATACCCTTTTTTAGAAACGTCAAGGGACAGAAGATTTGGCTTTGTTTCTAATATCTGCATTTGAAAAGTACCGTTTGCATCCGTTTGGGTCATCGCTAAGAGTCCACCGTGTCCGTGGGGGTTTTCGCTGCGCCGCGCTGCATAGAGATTCGCATCTGGAATAGGATTCTGCTTTGCATCAACGACCTTACCGTATAAAGTTTTCATCTTTGGCAAACGAATATTAAGCAGTTTCTTACGTTGTGGATTGACTGACTCTAAAATTGCAATTAATTTATCATTTTGTGTTATTGTCAAACTATATTCTATTGGATGGAGTCCTGTGAAGATGAAATTACCATCTGCATCAGACCAAACGGTGTGATCAGGTTGTGCACCTGGAAGAAAAAAGTCTGCAGGTTTGTTGTGCATTTTTAACTGAATCTTGAGTCCATCAACGGTGTAATCTGAGTTTGATGCAGTAACCTTGCCTTGCAGTGAGAGGAAAGGTTTCAGTGAAAGTTCACCTATTTCATATCCATTTTTTTCAGGGGACATATCCCATCGCCAACGGTGTGTTTGATACCGCGGATGCAATGCTATCAGTGTGAAGGCATAATAGGTATCAGAATCATTTGGAACTGTTAGATGAAATTCCCCTTTTGTGTTTGTCTCTGTTTCGTGTGCATACCTCCTGTCAGGATAAACAGTATTCTTCACTTCAGATGCTGCGTTGACACTAACGCCGGAAATAGGGTTTCCATTTTCAGCATCAATGAAAACACCTGAAATATATGCCCCGGGCTTTAACAATACTTCCATACCACCCACATGACTATCTGGCTCAACTGTCACTATAGGCAAATCGGGTATCGCAGAAACATAACCATCAAAAGCATCAATAATACGATAACGTCCCACCAACAGATTTTTGACATGAAAATATCCGTTAGACACTTCTCCTTGGAAAGTGCTTTCTACCCATTTATCGCCAGAAGCGAGAAGTCCAACTTGGAATTTACCCGTTATCTGTAACGGGAGTTTACTAATTGAATCAAGCAAGAATCCCGAAACCACACCGTTACCTTCAATGATAAAATCTTCATTAACAAGAGTTTCTGAAGGGACCGTAATTTCACGTTGTGCAAGTAACCTGCTTAAGTGCAGCACCTTCACCTGCAATGTTCCTGCTGGAAGATTTGTCAGTGAAAACTGTCCCCCAGAATTGGTTTTAGCAGCGTAGGTTATGTTATCCGTTTGTGAAACTGCTGAAACGGTGTATCCGGAGAGAGGGTTATTCTGATTGTCTGTTACCTGTCCCTGAATTGTGCCAACATTTTGTGTTTGGCAAATTCCATAAGGAGTAGCGATGCATAGCAGAAACAGGGCGGTATAAGTAAGGATAGTGTTGTACATAAGGTTTCATTTCTAAGTATAGCCTGGACTTGGCATAACTAATGATGTTGCTTAAGGTGCCCCCAGGTAGTTGTTAACTTTGCTTGTGGGACAACGGATAATCCTGGTCCCCTTATCTTGAATGAATCGACCCATCCATGCCCAACACTAAGTCCATGGCTTGTAATGAAAAACCCATAAATCTCAACCGAAGGGAATTCAGGGTCTTCAAATTTCTCGCGTTTTTCACCATCCGCAAACCACTGAAAATGTCCTTGATTAAAACGAATTTCCATAGATGCTAATTCCGATGTTTTCCATCGGTTTATGCCCCCAAACATAAACCCCTCTTTTAGTGCCTGCAATGGTTTAGTATCAAAATATACTCCACCACCGTACAGCGGATTGACAGAGGCAGCGAAAATATTATTTGTAAAAAACAGATAGAAAAATGACTGGCTCCGCTCAGGACGATGCCTCCCGAGGGCAATCCCAAAGCCGTGCTGCTTTCGAGCTATATTTTTTACTGTAATAGTGATGTTTTTATATCCCGGTATTTTTACCCGTCTCTGAATAATTTCTCTATCGTTGATTTTAAAATCTACAATAGAACCACTGGGATCATTAAATTGGAGCAGGTCTAATGTGGGATGTATATCCACGCCAGCGGTTGGTGAATGTAACCATCCCTTTAATAATCCATCTTCAACTCTCCATATAGCATATTTGCCCCAATGTACCCAGTTTTTTTCTTTCAAAACATCAAAATCATCTTGATAACTTAGTGTGAAGGTGGATATAGAAAAAATACCACACAAAGAAAACAGTGTTATCCAAACGAAGGCATTTCGGACCTGTTTCATATTTTAACTCCTTATTTTACTCAATTTGCCTTAATTCTCCCCAAGTTGTCGTGAGTTGCGTACCTCGTAATTGTACAGCAAGATTAGGTTTGATTATTGCTCTATCAGTAATTGAGATACTTGAGATCCTACTACCAAACCAATCACTTCCAAAGTGATTCGTGATGAGTAACCCCACAATATCAATAGTTTTTAAGTTCTCATCAAGGAATTCAGTTATCAGATGCCGGTTTGTCCATACTTGAAAATGCCCAGAATCAAAAACAGTTGTCAGATTACGTGTTGTGTCTTTGAATATGTTCCCGTACCACGCATTCGTCTTTCCTCTACTATATCCATCCTTCTCCGAAAAGGTGACTTTGCTTATTTCTTCGGGACTAACGATATAACCTTCTGCGGCTAATTCAGGTTCATCTTGACGTTTCCCAAGAAACAGGCAGAGTTCCCCCTGACCCTCTTCTCCTTGTGGATACGTTATCTCTTCACCTATCACTGTTAACTGTTCAAAGTTAAATTCGATGATTTTCCAGTGCAAAAAACCCGCTGTGTTCTCATTACAGAATGGACGTTCAAAACAACCAATATTGACAAAGAGGATTCCTCCGACAGATTCCCATTTGGTTCTCGCTTGATTTCCCAACCGAATTCGTTCCCATCCTATGAGTTCCTCATCATCAAATGAGTCGTTCCATACCTCAGCATAACTTTGTCCACTCAAAAAAACACTCAAAAGGACTAAAGGTAAAAAGGGTTTTATGCCTATCCTTTTTTTATCTATAACAGTACTGAAAATAGATAAAAACGTATAGAATCTGTGAATGCATAGGAAAAAACTTATTCTCATAAAAGTTTACCTCTCTGTTGGTGGGGATGTTTCACCTTTTGAGTTTTGAATCAACCCATAGACCGGAATAGCAATCGGTGGCGTTTCTGCTGAAGTTAGTACTTTTACTTCTTCGCGCAACAGTAAGGGGGAGTTTTCCACTTGCCAAAAAACCTTGTATCGTTTCTCTTCTTGTTCGTGATTATTATAAGCTTGCAAGGATTGAGACCAATCGTCGGGCGCAGCAACCCGTAAAGAGTCAGGAACTTGAATACTGAGCACCCTAAAACCTGTTTTCGCGGAAAGTCTGAATTCGGCGGATGGGTTCGTGTCTTTGTCTACTACTCCAAATGAGAGGGTTTTCGGTTGCACCGTCACGGGTCGCACCATTCTTGCGGTAATAGGTAACACCAAGGTTCGCTCATTTGGAAAAACAACCGTAAGTATAGAAGATAATAGTTTTCCAACATTGTCGGATTGGGTTGCAGTGTCTCCTTGTTTCCATCTTTTGGGTGATCTTAATTGGATTGTGATGAGGAAACATTTTGAATTTGGATCTGGGGACATTGTCCAACTCAGACTTGGATGTGCTGATGGCATGAGGCGAACTTCCTCTAAGTTTAACGGCATATTCACACATAGTTTGACTTTCTTTTCATGTGTTGTTTCAGAAAGGACCTGTCCGAAATCACATATTTCAGCACTCAGTGTCGCGAACCGCTTTGAGACAGCAACAATTGTTAGATAAACTTGTGGGGTTGTTGGACTATCTGTAAAAAGGATCGCTGTCGCCGCTTTTGCATCAGTTGGAACAATTTTCGGATTAAGCACAACGTTGAACGTTCCCTCCTCGTCTGGTTGCAGCAGCTTTGGTCCTGTAATCTTTGCATAACTACATCCTGCCCGAATTTTTTCTATTCGCAGCGGACTTCTTCCCTCATTTTTTGCTGTTACTGAACGTGTTATGATCCCTTCCCATTCAGGAATTGTTCCGAAGTCTAATTTATCTTGAGCAAAAACCAATTCTCCAGGATACTCCTGTTGGTTATTAACGAGGACAATAATCAGTACTGAAATCAGTAGAATAGGGATGACGATTATTGTGATAATGGAACGTTTTGACATGATCTTACCTCAACTGTTATATTAGTATCATATATCATTGAAAAACCTGGAAAATCCTTCAGAAAGAAATTTAGTCGGACTGTGAGTAGACGTGTTTGATGTGTAATGTGTCAACCCATAATTCTGTTGACGGTAGAGAAAATAGGACATCTTCTGTTATACCATTAATTATGTGGAAGATTAGTTGTCCAGATAAAAACACATAGAAAAAGTGAACTGCTTAGCAAACTAACAAGCACAACTAATAGAATAGAAGGTTTGAATCTCTTTTTACCGAACTCCCACATGTCCGCAAAGTTCTTCATGTTTTGCTCACCTTATAAATTCAGACTCAAAATCGTTTCAACTTGCCCCAAGTTGTGGTTAACTGTTCCTCTCTTAACCGTACATCAAGAAAATCGTATTGAGGGATACCACTACCCGTAATAGAAAAGGTCGAGATAGTTGCCTCAAAATAAACTCCTGGGAATTCAAATACGCACATCAAACCAACAACATCAATCATGGGGATCTCATCGTCAAAAAATTCTGTAATTAGAAGGTCTTGTGTGAAAAGTTGGAACTCTCCAGTATCAAAAACGACCCTTATATCACCTGAAGTTAATCGGAACATAAGTCCATAATCTGCTTTTACTTCACCTTTCTTGTAAACGCCGTTTTCAGAAAACTGCATTTCTGTCGTCTTTTCAGGACTGAAAATATAACCTTCTGCGAAGTCAGGTGAAGGTTGTCGTTTGCCAAGGAATAAGCAAAGTTCACCAGAAACAAATCGTCCACCTCTATCGTAACGTATTTTCTCACCTACCACTGTTACTTTGTCAAGTTGAAATTGATGAGCATTCCAGTGTAGGAAATCTGCAGCTGTTACCTGCTCCTGTTTAGGTTTCTCTATTTTCGCACGGAGGTATTCTAAGTCCAATGGATCAACAAATTCCCATGATGCAAACCAAGGGTTTTTCTCAACAATACGCTTCCAACCCTTAAGGTCTATGTCATCAAATTCATCTATCCAGACTCCGGCAAAACCGCTACCAATTGTCAGAGCACTTAACAATGCAACTCCAAAAATAACTTTTAGAAGACGCTTTTTCAGGTCTACAGCAAAATTGGAGATGTCCAGAAACCAACATAGAGCATTTATAGTTTTAACCCACATAAAGATTACCTCTCTGTTAGAGACCTTCTTTCTAACATTCTAAAATATTCCAGTAAGGAGCGAATCAAAGACACTGAAGTAAATAATTTAAGTTGTCCCTAAAAAACAGTGGTTGCATTAAGAATCTTGTTAATAGCAACTTAGGATAAATAAAAAATAATATGTAGATCAATACTTTTCTTATTAAAGCGTGTGTAATTAGATTAAAGTGGTAACTCAGTACTTTGGAGTAAGGACAAAACAATGGAAAAGATATAACTCTTTTTTCCATTGTTTGATAGTAACAGCGACCAATTTTATTTTAACTCTTTGCAATCGTACCATGTTCGTAATGCTCTTACTTCACGACTAAGTCTTTGATTATCAGGTGGACCAACCAACACTGGATCGCCAAATCCATCCTCAAGTATCACCGTTAAGTCGCCATCCTCATAATCCCAATCTGCACAAATGTACTTAAGGTTAAATACGGATCGATAGTACATAGGACAGATGTATTTTGTGTTGTCGTTTTGGATTTCTTGCCTCCAACCCAATATGGTACCACTCATGAGTATAATATGTTCATCATCATCATCATCATCATCAGGCAATCGAACATAGTGGTCGAATCCAGTCCAAGGAAACCCGGTGGTGCTGTTACCATCGCTTATCTCTGACCAACTGTACGTTTCATCTAAAGTAATTGTGGCAAAGGGAAACTCCCAAGGTGTATTTTCACCAAACCTCCAATTCTGCACTCGTTCCCAATCAACAGCACCAGCGGAATCTGAGGGATCTACATTGGCACTTTCCAATAACTCAATAATGTCAAAACCAAACTGTACACCGCATAAATCGTTTGAGCCGTATCCAGGTCCGAAATACTCGTTGTCTACACCAGGATACCTATAATAAGGCCCCGCTTTTTTAGGCTCGGCGGTTTCAGAATCACGCAAACCTGCTTTTGAAGAAACAACAAAAAAACTTACTACCAAAATCATTATAGGAAATAAAGCTGCAAGAATTACCTCTAATTGTTTATGCATTGTTTTTATCCTCCATGAGAATTCGCACAATTAATGTGCTTTCAGGAAATTATAGTGAGATATAAATAAATACTTTTACATTTTCTTTGTGTTAGCGGCATTTGTAGTAGCGTGATTCATCGTACCTCTTACATTCACGATGTGTGAAGTTCACACAAGAACAATATGTAAAAATAACTATAGTTCCACTACAGATTTAAGAGTTTAATCAAACTAATGATATTTTACTAATGATATTGTAAAGTGAACAAGAACCTTCTTAACCACATACCCAAGTATACAATTGCTAGAATATATCAAATCTGCAAGAAAAAGTCAAGTTAAAGAATTTTAGTAATTTCCAATCAAAGGCACTGCAGTAAATAGGAAACAATGGAAAAAGGTACAACTTCTTTTTCCATTGTTTAATAGTAACAGCAATATTCAACACTAATTTAGCTCTATGCAGTTGAACCATACATTCCTGAACCAGGGTCGCCCATCATCATCATCACCTTCTACAAGCCGACTGAGAATAGTCTTGGCTTCATCACGAAACGTTGGCTCACTAAATTCTTCTTTCCACACTACCACAGGTTCGTTGCCCCAATAGATATCAACATCTCCACAAGGAGCCGCAACTCCAACAAGGCGTTTATAGTGTTTTGGACAGATCCACTTTCTATTGTCTCGCTCAAAACGTTTCCATCCTGTTACATGGCTACCAGTAATTATATAATACCTATCATCACCCCCATCATCAGCATCCCAGAAATATCGCGAATGATATTCGTTTCCACTCCAAGGATATCCAGTCCTATTAGTAGTAGTTCCATCTATGTTATCCCAATTCACCGGAGCACTTCTAACTATAACGACAGAATTACTATTCCAAGGCGTTTCACCAAGAAAAGTCCAGGTCTGCGTTCGATCAAATTCAACTGCACCTGGAATAGTTGAGACAGTGACAGTGGCAGTTTCCGTTACCCCGTTAATATTAAAACCTTTATTCCATTCATCATCAACGGGGTTAGGACAGATCGCATCGGAATTGGCTTCAGGTCCGAATTTCTTGCCCTCGTCGTTTTCAGCATCGTCCCTATAATAAGGTGCCGCTCCTGAAGGATAAGCTGTTTCATTATTATGGATAGTTGCTTGTGAAGTAACAGCAAGATATCCTATGATTAAAATCATTACTGAGAGACTAGCAGTAAGGATCAACTCTAAGTGCTTACGCATTTGTTATTCTCCTTTTAAAATTTAAATTGCACATTTGTTGTACTTATTCTAACAGTACTTGCGGAAACATTGAAACACATTACAGAAACAGAGGGTGTCAACCAAATAATGATGCAAAAGTCCACAGTCCCTCTAAACTGTGATGCACCACAACCAATGTAGTAAACTATAACAGATTTTAAAAATCGTGTCAATAAATTTATTATTTCGCCGATTTTCTATCAACTTAGGTTTTGTTACTCTGTATCCTCCATAATAACAATTCACTTTACTCGGAGGATTTCATGAAAAATTCCCAAAATGTCAAAACAAATACTTTGTGAAAAACGGTTTCGTCAACGAAACGCAACGTTATATACGTAGGCAAAGTTGACAGGAGTTTCAGCAGATCAGACACGGATTGGTGGGAATACCTTGACCTTGCCGAAACTTTAAAGCAGTGTAAAGACTGGGCACAGATAGATGGACAACATCCTTTGATTGTTAATGATGCTTAGGATTCAAGATCAGAAGTTCCGTTTGATAATTGACACCATCTATAAAGTTGAATCTAACATTTAATTATCTGGAGAAAGATTCTTCCTTTAAGAGTCAATAGTCTTGTGGTATCACGTTGCCACTTGCCATGGATAAATAACTGCTTGTGTATGTGCCAATCGTTCTTCTATTTGGGAGTGCGACGCCACATCCTTTGCCAGCAATACCAAGAAACCACCGCCACCGGCACCAGCTATTCCGTACCCAGAACATAGATCAGAGACAGATTTCAATAATGCGTCAATCGTTGGATTCGTCGTGTGAGGGTTGAGGATTTTCTTTCCTTCCCAGTAGCGTGTGAGCAGATTACCAAACTGTTCAATATCTCCTGTTCCCAAAGCGTCGCGCATCAAATACGCATCAGACCGTAGTTGTGTTAAGATGGCGACCATTTCTTCCCGTCGGGAGAGCCAATCAGCGACAACCTGTTCCAGAATATTCTTTGCTACCCGTTGTTGCCCCGTATAAACCAATAGTAGTCGTTCCGCTAATGCCTGTGATATATCAGGCGTCAGAGAAATCTCCTCAACGGAGAACCGCTGTGGTATTCCCGGTTCTGTTGTCGTCAGTTTCCACCCTGGCACGATACCACCGACTTGATCTTGCCAACCTCCACCGGACGTAAGCATTTGCTCAACGGAAAGCACTTGATTGAACAAATCCTCGTCTGTCCATTGCGTTCCCATTAACTGCCAAAGTGCTTTCACTAATCCACCTGCAAGGATACTGCTGGTTCCGAGCCCCGATCCCATTGGAACATCACAGTGGCTGATCAGTTCTAAACCGTGGAAATTATCTGTGGCACCTCTGATATTGATAGTGTTATTTGACACTTCAATCAGACCTAACGCCTTCAACACTGTGCGATGTAATGCTAAAGGGTCATTTAAATGGATAGGAGTCTCAAATGAGTCAACATCGTGAATCTCCGCTTCCTTTTTTTGATCGACAGACTTTAGGCGGATGACGGATTCAGGGATCCAGCGAGCGGTGACAGTGACGGGATGCTGTCCATTCAATAACAAGGCAACATTCAACACAGCACCACCCTTTTCTAAACTGATAGGTGGCGTATCGGTCCAACCACCCGCAAGATCGACTCGAACAGGTAGATTGACGGTCACAACTGTGGGAATGCCCCCTTTGAATTCGGAATTATATTGCATTTTCATGGTTGGTGCAACGATGCTCTTTGATACAGCTTCACGAACAGCGGCGAATGCCTGGGTATAGTGGTAATCTTGCGTTTGCTTATAGTCTGTTAGATCAGGAGGCTTCCCTATTGGGAGTGAGACAGGTATCGGATCATTCATCGGCGGTGTTTCTAAAAATGGTGAACAAAGATCGGCTATAATTTTGTGTAATCGAGCTCGGTATAAATGATTATCAATGCGTCTGATAGCCTCATCAAAAACAGACACTGCCTTTCTATATCCGTAAGGTGTCAAGATCTGCCGAAACATGGGACGGACATTAATATCCGATTCTGTCTCAACTGTTTCTACGATGGTTACCGCCATTTTTGAAGCTTCTACTTGTTGTTGTTGAACAAAAGCTTTCATCCTATCAGCCCGTTGCAGGATCTCTCCCATAGAGAGTCGCTCACTTTTTTGCCATTCTGCTCCGGGATCCTGAAACCAATCAGGACGTTCAATTGAATCTTCTATTGAAATGTCAAAGGAAACACTCAAATCATCTGTGTGATAGACAGGATAGAGCCGTGCATTCCAGAGACAACGTTGGGACACGTCTACCACCTGTTCTTTGTGCCAAATCACATCAAGCGTTAATTCGTGCTGTTGGAGCCATTTGTGAATCAATTCACCAAAAAGGGTGGCTCCGTCTCCACAAGCAGTCGGTACATCCGTCACTCCGCAAGTTAAGTTTACCCATTCCTCGTCTAATAACGGAACCTGATACGAGATTGACGTGTGTTGATTAAATGGGTATCCAATTAGTTCAAGATACTCTCGCGTCGTACCGGTGTGGATAAACTCAAGCGTCGGTGGACTACAAGCATTGAATCTAAGCGTAGACAGCATTTCCCATAATATATTCCGAAGGGATGGATGTTTGTTTGCGAACTGGTGATGATCTGTTTGGGTTGCCATCACAGGAAGCATGTCACCGTATAGATCAACGGAAATATCTTCATCAAGACAATCGGCTAACGACTGTAACTGCTTTACAGCAGCGGGATGGAAAAGTAAAACGCCAGTATCAATAGCCACGCGACCATTGGTATCGCTAACGTCTGCCTCGTGCAACTTTGGGACTGGGTATTTTTGTAAACAGTGTTGGACCTCATGCGTATCAGGATCAACCTTATAGACGCCGAGTCGACTCCCTAATTCAGGAGGTCCCCAATAGACGATTCCTGTCACGTCGGAATTTTTCGGGAGTGTAATTGCATTTGGAGGTGAAGACGAAGCGTCTGAGTCGTTCAGTTGTATCCAAGTGTCTCCACATGCAACGACTATCCCCGCATCAATCTGAGATCCAAGGGACGTTAGAAAGTCGGATATCACCTCAAAGATTGAGTTCATTGGAGGTGGGAGCGGAGCAAAGATTTTCCCTAAAATACTTTGATGGGGAATTCTTTTGCTGTCGCCACCGGAATGGAGTATAAGAATACGGTTGTCTATTCCGTTCGCTTCTTGACCGATGCTTTTCAAATATCTGAGGACGTGAAGTGTTGCTCCACCACTACCGACACGTACCCCATTAGGATCGGGAATGACAAGGTATTCTGTTTCTGAATGAAGCACGCCAGCCCTTTTGAGACGTTGGAGCTGGAGCCGGTAGATAATAGCTTGGGACTCATTTGCGGCAGTAAGTACACATTTGTCCCAGATTTTATTGTACACTGTCATTCTCCCTGTATTTATAAGTTAACCTCAATCCACAATAATATCGTTATCTACAATAATATCGCTGTACTTCTTCCAATGATTCTTTTTATTGCAGAGCCTGACTTTTAACCAAAGTGGCATATACTTATGGTTGCTTCCTAAGAAATAGCCCAAGAACCTCATAAACTCATATAGCATGGCATAAGGAAGCCGTTTTACCATGCCATGTTTCACTATGTATTGATATTCCGCTTTGAGATATTTTAAACCCTCAATGACAAAAATTGATTTCGGATATTCTATCTTTTCATGACGATAAACATACGGCAATGTTGCGCCAGTATCAAAGAACCGATGGAAAACCTGCTTTAAAGAGTAATTATGAGAATGATACACGACAGACTCACTTGTATAGGCAATCTTATAACCGGCGATCAACACCCTTTTTGCCCATTCATGATCCTCACACATTAACATCTCAGGCAGTTTTATTTTTTCCCAAATATCCTTTCGTATTGCAGAATTTGCATTGGAGAAAAACATAAGATTTGTCAGTTGAATCTTTCCTTGATCATCTATTTCTCGTATATCATTCTTTTTTGGATAAAAGTATTGGAGAAAGAATTCTTCCATGGGACTCGCGTCTTTTTTCGGATGCTGCCTACCAAATACACCGGCTACCATAGAATCTTTAAATGGCATTAGCAACTTTGTGAGCCACTGCGGATCTTTTATAATAACATCCGCCGACAAGAAGATCAAGTATTTTCCACTTGCCATATGTGCACCGTAGTTCCGAGTGCCACCATAATTATAATTATCTTCTTCAACGCGAATAAAATCGACTGGAAAGCGTTTTGAGATTTCAGGAGTCTTGTCGTTAGAGGAATCTAAAATAATCGTTTCAATCTCGCCCGAATAATCTTGATGATATATACTGTTAAGTAAGTCGCCGATATACTCTTCTACATTTTTGGTAGGTAGGATTACACTGACTTTTGTCATACAAATACTCATAGTAAGTTCAATATCCACTATCTGTTGAACTCGAACGATTATTGGTTATCAAAAAAGGACGTACTAACACTGCAATACAGAGAGAAAACAAGTTTCACATGTTGCGTCCTTTGTAAAGTTAATCTCAGCTTATCGCAATTCTAAACGATTTGTGAAGAATAGTCAAACTGATATTTCTCAATATGATGCTGAAACTAATATCCATCAGCATTTAGAATGGATATCGTTATGAAAATGCGATCTTTTATTTTAGATTCTGCTTGACTTTTTATGCATGAGAAGCCATGCTAAATAATCAATGTTTTTCGTTTCTTATTTGGAGGTAATCTCATACAACAATATGTTACCAAATCTCTTATGTTTTTTCAAATTCTTCTTTATTTTAAACTTCCGTAAGATGACATCTCAACTGCTGGAAGTCCTACTTTTACTATCAACCGGTCATCTGTTTGGACTTTACAAACTATCATCAATCAGCTTACAAAACCACAATGTGCTTATGCAAGTTTAGAGATAAAAATATTGAGTTATCTCTTGTGGCAGACAGTCAGTTGTTTTACGCGTAAGACATTTCATCAAATACAACTTGAACTTTCGGGACAAAGAGACATGATGTCTGAACTTAGATTGCATTTTCATGACGAATAGACGAAAAAACGCTCATAAACATTGAGTTCGGAACAATTTTGATAAATATCAGAGTGACAAAATATTTACACATCCAAAAAGTTTAAAAGGTTTGCATTCGTTAGAAGTTTGTGTTATAATCAGGACTTACGCAAATTTGAAGTCTATTGAAGGATTGGAGAGTCGATATCGTATGTAATCATCCAATAAACTTTCTTTGAGTCGGTAAATCGTTTGACCGAGGGAACGAGAAACTCGCTTCATATAAACCCATGTTTGTAAACAACACGCAATATGGTTACGCTGCGCACGCAACTTACGACACTGACATTTGCCAATACCTGTCGTCTGTTTGATTTCACGATGAAGTTGCTCAATCTTCCAACGAACCCGACATTCTTCTTTAGTCGCCTTCACATCCGATTGAGATAAATCGTTCGTTACGATATATTCCGTGCGTCCGGTGTGAGATACAAGCCGGAACAACTTCACACGATGTCCTCTCGGAAAGTTTTTGATGTGTATCCGTTTACCACACTGCGTTTCTGTTTGTGTCCAAGATATATGTCGAACTTGTTGATGGAGAACACTCCCATCACTATCGTCTACAAGCCGATTGCATTTCAGGGGCGCATAGTAGAACTTGGAAAGTTTTTCAATGGCTTTCATCACTTTCATGGACGCATACCAAGCATCCATCAACACTGTCCGAAACGGCAGTTGTTTTTTGAAGCAAGCATTGTTCAACATTTCCAGTAAATGATCTATTTTGGTTTTACCATCGCGCTCTTTATCATAAATGCGGTAATCAATGATCCAATACTCCTTTGTCTTAGAGTTGACATAAACACAAGTAACAATACCGATGCCTTGAACCACTTTTTTGTCGCTACCACTCCATTGAGGGTAGACAACTTCAATCTCTTTCGCAAACTCTTTAGAAATCACGACATCGTCAAAAATGATGTATCCATCTTCATCAAACTCAATGTCGTCTTTGACTGATGCCCAGAGTTCGCTTGAAGGAATGCTCTCATTTCTAAGGAACCGATTGAGTTGATCGTGGCTCCACTTTTCAGTATGATCAGCAAAATAGGTCTGTGTAAAATTTGTGAAACTTGATACCAAAAACTGACAATAATCAGAAAATAAACTTTCTGTCTTTTTAGATAGGGTAAATGTACTCATAATAGAATAGTATACACCATTTTATAAAAATGCGTAAGTCCTGATAATATCATAGAAGTGTGTAATATGGCATCTTAACATAACAACGTTACCGTGTAATTTGTTTTCCGTATTCTTCGGGTTTAACTTTAAAAATGAGAATCTGACATAAGCATTTGTTAATCGGAAAAAAGTGCACAGACACCTATCTTATGATAAAGGTTCTTGTGGTACGTAATGCTTCTGAGGGAATGTGAACTTTATGCACCAGTGTCCCATTTAAGATATGTTCTTGACATTTCCGTGTGTTCTGATGATATTAAAATATATTATATTTTCAGGGACTTTTAATATTTTTGGATGTTACTAGCTATAAATTCGTAAAGTAAAACTGCTTTAATTTTACGACATTGTGTTAGAATTGGTATTATATTGTTCACAACTGACTTCACTGACAAGTGCGTCATAACCTAAGAGGCTATGGAAATATGTTTTTACGTAAAAATTGGTATTGGTTACTAACGCTATCTGTTGTCCTCGGTATATTAGGTTTCATTCTCTTGAAACCTAAGGCACCTATCCCTGTGACAAAGACATTCAAAGCACCAGACCTAAACCAGGTTCGCAAGAATATCTCAAATAATACTGATAAACCGACAACCGAACAAGACGTTAAAGAGAAGACAGAAACGCAGGTAGAAGAATCAACGGTTAGTAATGAAGAATTTACTGAAATTCCGGCTGAATCTCCAACCGATGGTGTCCCTTTAGGAGATGAGAATGTAGTCACATCTGAAACAGAAACAGAAGACTGGCGTACTAAAGACTACGGTGAATCGATTTTTGGATATGGTCCTTACCCGAAATTTCCTTCAGATTTTCCTGAAAGGTATAGACCTACTTGGACTCAGGGAAATAAATATGCAGAGGTTGTGGCGGAGCTGTCAGGGGAACATAAGGAACTTGAACGCTTTGCGGAATTGTTAGATCGACTGCGTATCAAATTATGGAATGAGGGACGCACCGATATCACATCTATCAGATTAGATCCTACAACAAACAAAGCATATCCGCTTACGGCAAATACTGTAGTTGTTGGATACACAGGCACAGGACCTGAAAGACGTATCTTTTCTATTAAGGCAGATGCTAACTTCAATCAAGGTTTAATCGGACGAATCAGGAACGGTGAAAAACCGCCAGGTATTCAGATAATAGACGAAGATAAGGGTGGATTTAATATTTACGAATATTTAGGATTATAATCAATATAGGAGGATTACAAAGTGAAATTTAAACTTTATTCTTTATTCAGTAGTTTGTTGCTTTACGTAGCTGTCATTCTTTTTACACTTGGTGGCATTCAGATCGGAGAAACACATAAGTCAGAAAAATTGAAAGGTCTTTCAGTTTCTGGCAATACGTATGCTGGGTTGGATGTAGACCATTATGACATATATGCAAGTGTGGGGGGTGCTGGATCTGGATATGTACCAGCGACAGTAGATGGGAAACGAGCTACAGCGTTTTTTTCATTTTCGGTAACATTAACCGGCAAGAGTGAGCCGAAAACCAAAGTGGATATCGTAACTGATGGGGGCAGTTTGCATATCGCTGATGGTAACTATTGTTGGGTCGCTTTTTCTAATGGCATTCTAGCTACGCCTGCTCCTTCAGATGATGGTCCATTAGGTGAAGCAGAACTTGATATTTACGGATCAATGTCTGTCTGGATCAATGATTTCCAACGTTCTGATTATGTCCGTCATCATCATGTGGTTAAAAGCATATGTCCGCCAAATGACTATGAATCTCTGAGTAATTCCACTAATGTAGGTCCAAAATCTGACCCTCATTAGAATGTACCATCCTTACGATTAGAAAATCAATTACCCTTACTGATAAGAAGAATATTGTCACTGACAGGTATTCTTCTTATCTATTATATTGAAAATATGAAAATCATTTTACACGCTTCTTCTGTCCGGGCGGCCTCCAGGTCGCCCGGACAAGTAAGGTGCCTAATTAAACAGAACTTACGCAGTGTCTTCTTTTGTAGCATAACCTACTAAGTTGTGATACCAGAACGTCTGCGTTTTTTACGAAACCCCAGATCTACCAGAACGCACTTCGCTCAAAACTGCGTAAGTCCTGTCAAATCTAAAGTTTCCTATAATTGGACAAAAATTAGGAAACTATATTAAACAAAATGAACTGCCAAGTGAAAAGGTATATTGAAATTTTATGCAAAATGACATTGTGCTTTGGCATCCTGTTTTTTGCATTCTGGATTCGTGTTCAGAATGTTAAGAATATACCTGATGGACAGTTTACCGAAAATGATGCCTATCTCCACTTTTGGCAAGCACAACTTATTTCAGATAATGGGAAGCTGCCTGCACGTGACCTGCATCGTTGGATGCCTGTAGGTAGGGATTTTGGACAAAGCCTAAATCTTTATTCCTATGCTCTTGCCTACTCACACAAAGTTATTTCGTTGTGTTTTCCAAAGACATCGCTTTATCAAGTTACACTATATGCCCCCACCGTCTGTTATATACTCGGACTTGGGGTCCTTTGTTTATACCTCTATAGTACTTTTGGGTATCTTTTATCTAGCATAGTAGGTATAATCTTGGCAACATTACCCGGATCCATTATACGTAGTGCTGCGGGCTTTAGTGATCGAGACAGTTGGTGTCTATTACTTGGCATTCTTGCCATAACAACATACCTCATCTCACTACAGACACAATCTAACCGAAAATGTTTATTATGGACATTCGCAAGCGGCATTAGTGTCTTATTTGGAGGACTCTCTTGGGAAGGGTTTGGGGTTTTTGTCAGCATCATTCTATTTATAGAAATCTGGCGATTCCTAACTTCACAAACAGAAGATCGATTAATATTCTATTTCCTATGGGTTTTAACCTTCGTACCAACGCTTTACTTTGTATCCCCTGCGTATCGGATCGGACAAGGTCATGCAAAGCACCTTGCATTTGTTGTACTACTTCCACCCCTACTCATTTTCATACTCCGTTTGTTTAGGTTTTTTCTTATCACAAAAACAACTTTCGCATATAAGTTGTTTCCACATGCGCGCCTTCTTTCCTTTGTCTTAACACTATTTAGTTTTTTCGGCACATTTGGCTATGTTTTGATACAACTTAACACATTCTATAGTACACCTATTCCTTTAGGCCAAAACCGCCTCATGCAAACGCTTAGTGAATTGCAAACACCAGACTATGCCTATTGGGTATATCTTTATGGTTACATCTTTTCCTTGGGAAGTGTTGGTGTCATAATGATTACTATCCACAATTGGAAGAAATTAGGTGCAATTTTTGTTGTCCCGCTTGCCTTATTCGCAATCAACGTTTTTTGTCGAGAATATCTGGATTCAAAATTAGGTGCAAATTTTAGTAATATCTTCTATTTTACTGTAATTGGTAGTTGTGTCATTTGTTTCCTTATTGTAGCATGGAAGCGAAACAAAAGCATAGAAAACGAACTCATTTATGTTGCATTCACCTCATGGTTTCTTTTGTGGGGTGTACTCTCTCGTGACACATTACGATTTGATTTTTATTTAGGCTCCGCCCTCGCTTTTTTTACTGCGGTCTTCATAAACTTTCTCTCAAATACTATCAGTGAGAAACTCAGTAATCAAGCATTGGAAAACAGAATAATGACTCAACATATTCCACATTCCGTATTAAAAATTGGAATTACATTACTTTTACTCGTTCCTCTACTATTCTGGACACCCGCAGCACATACGAAACATACTTTGTATGTTGCCAACCAACTACGCAAAGCTACTCCAGGTGAGACACCTATTGCAGAAACATTCCGATGGATGAAATCAGAACTTCCGCCCACTGCAGTGGTCGCAGCGAGTTGGATATACGGTAGCCAAATCAACGTTCTTGGCGGAGTTAAAACCATTATTGACCAAGACCACTATCTACAGCATTGGATTTATCTTTACAATCGCTTTGTTTTCTGTAACTCCAACAATAACGAAGCATTGGAATTCTTAAAAACTCATAAGGCAACACATATCATGTTATCGGCAGACGATATCCATAACAGTGATTTACATTCATATATTGCTAACTACGATAATACTGATCAATTTAAGCCAATACCGCTCCAAATAAACACTAACAATGCAATGAAACCACAACGCTACTTATCATCACAGCAGACACCTTTCAGAGATATTGATGTGATAGATTGGAATGATGCATCACCCAATTACTTAACAGCTAAACTAAAGAACGGGCAATCCGTAGCACTTCCCTACGTCGCCCTTTTTGGAAATCAACGCAAAACATCCACTACTTATAAAACCGATTCACAACATGGTGGTATAGTGATCTATTATAACAGACACCAACACTTTGAGAAAGCATTCTATATTCCTGCTAAAGGGTGGGATAGTCTCGCTATCCGCCTTTACTTTTTCGGAGATCTACCTAACGTCTTTGTTCCTGTTTATCCAACAGATAAGGATACGACTTCAGATGTTAAGGTATGGTCGATTCATTATCCTTATAGCACAAAAGAAAATATGATTTACCTTGCAATAGAACCTATAGAGTAATAGTTCAGGACTTACGCATTCACCTCACTTGCAAGGAGATAAGGAGGGGTAAATCCCTAAAAATGACAAAAACTCGGGGAAAAATCTTCAAAAAAGCAAATTCTAAATAGGGACATCCAAATTTGCGTAAGTCCTGGTTCAATAAAACACCACAAGAATTACAATTAATTCACACTTAAATTACGTAGGAACCAAATACCTTTTATGCAGTGTCAGTGGTGAATTCTGAACAGACACCGTCCCGTAAATCCAAACGATTCTCAAACCGTGAAGCCAACTCAAGATTGTGTGTCACTACGATTAAGATATTCTTCAGCATGTAATGGAGTTCAAAAAGCAGATCCACGATTGCGGTTGCAGTGTTCGTATCAAGATTTCCTGTCGGTTCATCACAGAGAATAATACTCGGTCGGTTTATAAGCGCGCGCGCAATAGCAACCCTTTGACGTTCTCCCCCAGAAAGTTCGGCTGGACGGTGTAATATGCGATCAATTAAACCAACACGTAGAATCAGTCTTTTTGCTTCTTCTGATGTATCCGGATTGATATTATTGAAGGCAAGGGTAGGAATGAGAACATTTTCCAAAACAGAATACTGTGGTAGTAGGTGATGATCTTGGAAGACGAATCCGATGACATCGTTACGGAATTTTGCTAAGTCAGGTTCAGATAGAGAAAATGGGTCAGTTCCATTAATCTCTACACTGCCAGCCGTCGGTTCTTCTAACGCTCCTATGACATGAAGTAGTGTACTTTTACCAGAACCGGAAGGTCCTGTAATGGCAACTGATGACCCTTTCTCAAATCCAAAAGATACATCCTTTAAAACTTGTAAAGAACCGAAATGTTTGGACAAATTCGTTACAAGAAGTTGTTTCGGTATTTCTTCAGTATCTTTCATAAGTCCAGCCACTACTGTCTATCTTTTCTAAATTGATATTTTTGCTGCAAGAAAATCGGGTATGGGAATTGCTTGAAGTTTCTCACCTGGATTTGCTATACAACAGACGGTTGTCAACTCTCCACGCGCAACATCAACACCGTCAAGTGTAAAAAGAAATTGATAGGTTAACGATTTTGATCCTTTATTTGAGACCCAAAGTCTTATGTCTACTTCATCCTCAAACCTGAGTGGATGCAGATACTCACACGATGCGGTGATGCGGGGCCAACCGATTTTATTACCTTCCCACTCTGTTGCAACACTGGTGCCTAAACTACGAAGAAACTCATGCTCTGCAGTCTCCATAAAGACAAAGAACTTTGTAAAGTGCACAATACCTGCCATATCGGTATCTGCAAACTCTATTTTTCTTTTAGTTTTGAACTCAGTACGCATTTTTGACCATGATTTACAGGATTTACACCAAGATTTACAGGATTTACACCAAGATTTACAGGATTTACACCAAGATATATAGGATTTACACCAAGATATACAGGATTTACACCAAGATTTACAGGATTTACACCAAGATTTACAGGATTATCGGTATAATACCATTTCAATTAATTTTTCTCTCATTACTGACTGTTTAGAAATGAAGCGGGGAACGGCACAATCTAACAGAATGTGCTACAGTAAAGAGGCATTTTGATTTAGAAATGGTATAAGAAACGCCACCATTTAGGGATCTCTTATCCTGGAAGTCGTGCAAGTCTTGAAAATCTTGGTCAATTTTTGGGATACATCGGTACTTCCTTATACCGGCTCCAAGTTTCTGAGTATATCTTCCAATACCCATCTGCAGGATCTATCATCAAGTTTAGCTTTTTTGTGCCAATGTCTGAATAGGCAGGACGACTTCCTGAAGCAGGCATACCTTTGAATTCTTGCAAGAATGTCACATCGGCAACAGCTCTATCACCATTTATTATGAGATTAGATATTTTTACCTGTATTCCTGCATACCCCAGATTTAACCGCTTCATCTTCTGTCTTAACTGTTTTTTTGTTAGAAAAGTAGATGTTTCTCTATCTCCTCTAACAGTGACCCTTGTAATTAATGCCTTTTCCGCATAAAGAGACATATATATATCAAGGTCTTTGTCCTCCCATGCTTTTTGCCATTTACCCAGAATTTGACTAACCTTGAGTTGTGTATCCAATGGTGCATTACCATTAAAGATTCCACCTACAGCTTCTTCTGTTATAGGTTCATCAACTAATGGGTCATTCTGCGATATAGACGGATCGGTAATATAATCATCACTCATCTCATCATTGATAATTTTCCATTTCCTAACGAAGAAACCTTTCTTTTCAATCGTTAACTGACGAGAATGCGTCTCAATGAAGGTACCACTACTATATACTGATACATTGATGTTATCTACAAGGTGTTTCGTTTTAGAATAGGCAATAGCTTTATACTTTGCTTGGGATAGGTCAACTTCCAATTCTTGGGAAATATGACCGATGGCTAATGTATAGTTTCTTCTCTGTTTCTTTCGTGCAGATTTGTCCCAAAGAGAAGTATACTTCTTCTGATCCTGTGTTTCTAAAGCCTTTTTCCATTCTAAGACTAATGGTGCGACAGGACTATCTATACTTTGCGGTGAAGTGTCTACATCGTCAGAGTCGAACTCAGGTATATGTGTGGCGATCTCTTCAGAATCTACTTCATCTCGGACAAGTTTCCATCGTCTTTGGATGATCCCTGTTCTTGCGATAGTGAGAGTCCTGGATTGCAGCAGGGGTTCACCCGGGGCATCGATCCATATCGGAATTTCTTCTATCCTTAGATAGTCCTTACCTTGTGGGTCTTTCCGTGTTCTATTTTCAGCATCCCGGATATCTACATCAATGTCCAATTCTTCTTTAAATAACTGAGCGGTATGCTGGTAACCTGCGTTAATTTTATTTCGCGCATTCGTACCCCATAGAACATCATATTTTTCAATCTCACCAGATTCCAGAGCACTTTTCCACTTAACCAAAAACGCTAATGCTGTTTCATTAGAACGAGTGAGAAGAAGTCCACAGAGCACCAAAATGAAAACTACGCAGGCAATCGCTCCCCATTTTACATAATCTCGGTAATTAAAGTTTGATAGTGCCCGCTGGCTGTTTTGGCTTGATTGAAACGATTTCTCGGCATTCATAAACTCACTCCTTATAATTTAGGTATATTCTCATAAACTTGCCAGGTTTCGCGATAAATCTTCCATTTACCTGCTACCTGATGTGTCCAGACTTCGCGAATCCACAATTCATACAATGCAGTATCATCTTCATCTTCTGCTGGTGATATTAATCTACTAAACCTATATGTACCTATGACACTTTCCTGTTCTACTTCAGATAACACATCAGATTTTGTCCACGCAAGTTTGTTCATCTCTCGTAGTTTTGCTTCAAATTGTGTCCTGTTGAGAGTTGTTGCATTCTCCTTACTCTCTCGTACTACGATATGTTTAGTCGTTACATCGGGTGCATAAAAGGCAATATGTGCATCCATGTTCTTACTTTTCCAAGTCTTTTCCCAGTTACTTAATGCAGCTTTACCTGCATTTATTTGTGCGGTAGATAGAGAAGTTCTGCCTGTACGTGGGGTTTTAGTACTGGGGAGTTGCGTCGCGAATGCTCTGGCTTTTTCTGCTTGTCTTCTGACAAACTCCTGATGTTCAACAGCGATATTCTGCTTATTGGATTCAGTGAGTTTTTGCGTGAATATTTTTGCTTGTTCGCGCATCTGCTTTTTAACTGCCTCTGTTTCAGCGACCGCCGCCCGTTTCAAACGACTCTCAGTTTTCGCTATAGTTTCCGCTGCATCAACCTTAAGTGATAACTTCTCTAATTCCACTCCATAGTTTTTCACATTAGATTCTGACTGCGTAAGTCTTGCTTGAAAGGAATCTATAGAAGCATTGAGTTCTGTGACTTTTTGGTTATGTGTTTTCTGTTCGTCAATTAAATCCTGCTTATCTGACTCAAGACTACTAATTGTCGCTTTAAGTCCAGACTCGGAATCCTGTAGTACCTCGATATCGTTTTCTAAACTGCCAATTCTTGTATCCTTTGTCATTAATTGTTTCTTCAACTCATTAATTTGTGCATCCTTTGTTAGGATATTAGCATTTGCTTCTAAATCCTTCGTGTTCTGAATAGCAATTCTTGAAGCGAGCTTAGCATAAGTGATAGCATTGTTGGCATACTTAATGGCATCAACACCCATTTTATTCTTTTTCGCGTCTTTTGCCTTTTCAAGTTCCGTTTCAGCTTGTTCATAAGTTTCAAAAGCAAGCGATTGTGCGTTGACTTGTCGTGCAGAACTTAATGCAGCTTCCGCTTGCGATAGAAGGGGGTCAATGTCCTGTAAATGGATCGCACCTAATTTACCACCGCAGGAAACTATCAACAAGAGTGGACAAAGCAGACAAAATAACTGTATACAAAATGACTGTATAACGTTACCTGCTTGGTGTTTTATTAGCTTCCTATAACTCTTATAACTCTTTAGTGTCGTCACTCTCTTTTTCATGCATAGACTCCTTTGTGTTTTTATTGTGTGTAACATCAATAGTCGGGAATCGGCCAAAAATATGTTAACTGGCCTCCTACAGAACTGAGTATTGGTAGGAGCGATCTCCGAATCGCGACCTACATATTTAGTCTGGACAGTCCACTAGTCCCAATCGAAAATGGGTGATGTTAAAACTTGTGGTTGTGTCGTCCCAGTTTTCATCTCAACAAGAGACTCTTTGATTGCTTTCGCTCGTACTGTTCCAACGCCTTCAACTTTTTTAAGCGCATTAACATCTGAGGTGATGATTGCATCTAAGGAATGGAAACGGTCAATAATGTTCTCTACTACGGTAATTGGAATCCGTGAAATCTGACTCAAGATTCTATATCCACGGGGTTCTAAAGTCTCTTCAGGTCCAATCTCGTTATGCAAATATCCAAGTGCTTCATAGATGTTCTTCACATCTGATAACTCTGACACACTCAAACCGAATAAATCTTCATACGCTTCGGATACGTCTCTCATTTCATCATTAAAATAATCTCTTATAATGAGTAAAGACCTTTGAATTTCAGTTGCTAACTCAGTAGGTATTAACTGTAATGACAATGCTTCATTCCCTAATTCTATTCTATATAGATTTAGATCGTGTTCTGTTCTTCTGACGCGTTCACAAACTTGTATTGCTGTCAAGACGTCTGGCATTCTGACTGTCCCACTCAATTCCACCCAGTTTAATGTCGCTAATACGTGCTGCATAGTTTTTGCATACTGGGTTAGCGATAACATCGCTTGATTAGCACCAGATATTAATATAGGACGATCACGAAAGAGATAATGTTGGTAGCGTGTATATAAGGTCAGTGTATTCCTACGTCTTGAAACTGCGATGACAATCTCACCCGTTTCTTTAGCGAACTTTTCTGCTGCACGATGCCGTAAACCGGTTTCATTAGAGGTAATTGAAGGATTTACCTTGAGTGTTACGTTTGCCCGCACAATACGTTTCATATCAGATGAAAGGATGATAGCACCATCCATTTTAGCCAATTCGGCAAGACGCGAAGGTAGGTAAGGACAATCTATTTCAAAACCATCCTCAGTAAGATTCAGTACATCTGGGGAATCACCGACAACAATCAATCCACCCGTTTTTGCCTGAAGTATGTACCCAATACCATCACGTAGCACAGTACCGGGTGACAATAACTTCAATGTTGCAATGAGTTCTCTTTCTATAAAATTCTCTGTTGGTATACTGAGCACTTCCTACACCTCCGACTATAATATTATAAAGTAACACATCAGAATATAATCTGTCAAGGTAATCTGATGTAGAAGTATACACTTTCTCATTAACAGTCAAACAACTTTATTCTTGACTTCATAACTCAAAATATGTATCATGAATGATATGAGTTTGTGTAGTGACGCTCCATTGTTTATATATACGACGGCACACGGAGTGTGCCTACTACCTTTAATAAGATGAAATTTTCCGTATACGGCACACGGAGTGTGCCTACTACCTTTAATAAGATGAAATTTTCCGTATACGGCACACGGAGTGTGCCTACTACCTTTAATAAAGATGAAATTTTCCGTATACGGCACACGGAGTGTGCCTACTACCTTTAAAAAGATGAAATTTTCCGTGAGTTGTTGGCAGTGGTTATGAAAAAAGATAAAGATGAATCACAAATTGTAACGCTTGAAACCGATAAAGGAAACATAATTATTGAACTGTACCCTGAATGTGTCCCCTTAACTGTACTATGAACAACGAACAACTAAATGGAAACTATACAACATTCGGACGCGTCATTGATGGTATGGATGTCGTTCAATCATTACGAGAACGGGATATAATGACACAGGTGTCGGTTAAAACAGTCAAAGAACCGGTTTAACAATCTACGCTTTTGTTGATTGTTGGAAGGATTTTATGAATGGAAACATGGAAACAACTTGTACGTGATACAGTTAACACACCAGAAAAACTTGCAGCTAAATTTGACGTTGATATTGAAGAGATGCGACGCATACACAAGGAATTTCCTATTCGCATCAATCCCTACTATTTGAGCCTGATAGAAAAGCCAGGAGACCCTATCTGGAAACAGGTAGTGCCTGATACAAGAGAATTGATCAGCACTGGCGTTGATGACCCGCTTGATGAAGAACACGACAGTGAAGTGCCGAATGTTACACATCGGTATCCTGATAGAGCACTCTTTTATGTCAATTATATGTGTCCTATCTATTGTCGGTTCTGTACGCGAAAACGTAAAGTCGGGGATCCACATTCAATATCTGAAAATAACATTGAAATAGGACTTGATTACATCAGAGCACACCCAGAGATACGGGACGTCATCATCTCTGG
The DNA here is from genome assembly GCA_965205065.1 of Candidatus Poribacteria bacterium. Taxonomy (GTDB): domain Bacteria; phylum Poribacteria; class WGA-4E; order WGA-4E; family WGA-3G; genus MSPOR6. The sequence goes on from CBDBFT010000001.1 coordinate 4,796,135, forward strand.
TGGCGACCCTCTCATGTTGACAGATAAGAAGATTGACATGGTAGTTGGAGGGTTGCGCGATATTGACCATTTAGAGATAATACGCATCGGTTCACGAGTGCCCGTTACACTTCCCCAACGCATTACGCCAGAACTGTGTGCAATTCTCAAACAGTACCATCCTTTCTATATTAATACACACTTCAACCATCCCCGTGAAATAACGCCTGAAACTGAAAAAGCATGTGGTATGCTTGCAGATGCTGGAATACCTCTCGGGAATCAAGCTGTCCTGCTAAAAGGTGTAAATGATGAACCGGAGACAATGGTCGAATTGATGAAAGGACTTCTGAGAATTAGAGTGAAACCTTACTATATTTATCAGGCTGACCTTGTTTTTGGTACAGACCATTTCAGAACATCAGTTGAAACAGGACTCAAAATCGTCGCTGCATTACGTGGACATATATCTGGCCTCGGTGTGCCGCATTATGTTATAGATGCCCCAGGCGGCGGTGGAAAAATCGCTATAATTCCAGACCCTATCGTTACTTTTGACGAAAACGAAATACAGCTCAAAAACTATGAAGGCAACATATACAGTTATCCCAGCACACCATTCTTTGATGAAGATTGGTAATTCGAGAGTTGTTACTCTTCGTCTGACTTCTGCTTATTATCGCTGTTCATAAAAGGAGTCAGTAGATCGATCGGAATTGGGAAAATCACGGTTGAGTTCTTCTCTGCACTGACTTCAACCAATGCCTGAAGAAAACGGAGTTGTATAGCTGTTGGTGTTTTACTTAATATCTCTGCTGCATCCGTAAGAACCTCTGCAGATTCAAATTCACCTTCAGCATGCACAACCTTAGCGCGACGTTCCCGTTCAGCTTCCGCTTGTTTCGCCATTGCCCGTTGCATCTCCGCAGGAAGGTCTACGTGCTTTATCTCCATAGAAAGCACTTCAACACCCCACGGTTCACACTGCTTCTTTATAATATCCTCTAAGTCTGTATTGAGTTTATCCCGCTCAGATAGTAAGTCATCAAGTTCAGCGCGTCCGAGCACACTACGGAGTGTTGTCTGTGCAATCTGTGAGATAGCAAATCCGAATTCTTCTACTTCAATAACAGCTTTATCCGGTTCAGTTACTCGAAATGTCAGGACAGCATTGACACTCACAGAAACGTTATCCTTTGTAATAACATCTTGAGGCGTAACATCGTTCACGACCACGCGCAGACTTACCCTTTGCATACGTTCAATCCAGAACGGAATCAGCATCACAAGTCCAGGACCTCTTGCCCCCTTAAAACGTCCTAACCTGAATACAACAGCGCGTTCATACTCCTTAAGTATCCTAATACTTGTAGCAAGCATTATTACGACTACGATTGCAATTACAAAATAATATAGTTCAATTTGTTGCGGCATCTAATAACTTCCTTTCTACGTTCCAATCCCGGTTATCTTTCTAATCTTCTGAAAAAACGCACGTTTACGCGGTGTATTGATCTGCCACTGCACAGGTACAGATTGATATCCGTGATGATAGTCATTCTCACCAGGATCAAAATATCCCCACGACGCGTATTGACTTACAGCGGCCATGCAGTTGTTGATAGGTTTATCAAAGTCAAAATGATCATCTTCATTGAATAGAATCGGCATCGGTCGATACCCAGGAACATGTCGCGTCTGTTGTACCATTTCAAGAATCCGATTTGGATCTCTGACGCCGTTACCATGCACTAAGATAAAATCTGATGCGCGAACTACGTTCTCATAAGGCACTCGTCCTCCACCATAACTTGTTCCTGCGAAATATCTTCTGCCGTTGTGCGTTGTTGACCTTACGCGTTCAATTAGTTCGTGTACTCTTTCAGGTTGCAGGATTTCATGCTTATATCTTACATTACATTCATTATTAACCTCAACGATCACATGTGTCCATGCGTTATCAAAAAGCCATTGTGTCGCGTTGTCAACAGCAGTGATAACAGCGTTCTCATCTGAGAGTCGATGATCTTGACCAAAATAGAAATACCCCAGAATAACGACCATACCGAGTTCATCAGCAAAATCGATGATGCGTTTGAGTCGTGATAGATAATCCGGGTTGAGACTACCGTCCGATTCTATTCCTGAATTATGCCACGGCTGTGATTTGGAATATCCTTCCGGACTTCCACCCTGTAGGTTTATAGTAAATGCTAATACACCGTGGGCACGCCATGCTGGCATTGCTGATAGGAATTCACGGGTGTTCCTCTCAGGATCCCATTTACCTGTGTCAGGGTATTCCCAACGGTAAACGGTTTCAGCATTCCTATCATCAAAGATACCTTGTACCATGCGACTGTTCATCAACAGTCCTTCTATTTTGTTTCCCTGATAGTATCGACCAGGGTATGTTATTTCTCCGTTAATATAAAATGCATCTTCAACAATAGTAACGTCAGTATTCATAGATCCCCTTGCTTATTATTTGTGAATAGTATCTCTGTTTCTATTTGCATTATATCAGAATTACATAAAAATGACAAGAGGGGTGTGTAAACTGGGGTGTGTAAAGTTTTTGCACTCTATTTGTCAGAATCGCGGATTACGCGGATTACGCGGATTACGCGGATGGGGTTTCTTGTGCATTTGAAGTTTAATTTCACAAGTTGGCGTTGATTTTAGCAAATCCCGATAGGTGTCAATTTAGTACAGAGAAGGGTAATGAAGGATGAATGGGGTATTAAGAAGCACAATCAAGGATGAATGTGCTACAGCAGTATCAAGATGAATGGGGTAGGGGGAAGGGTAATGAGGGATGAAGGGGGTTGGAGGAAGAAGCACAATCAAGGATGAATGTGCTACAGATATATCAAGACGGTTGGGGTGGGGAGAAGGGTAATGATGGATAAAGGGGGTTGGAGGAAGAAGCACAATCAAGGATGAATGTGCTACAGCAGTATCAAGATGGATGGGGTGGGGAGAAGGGGAATGAGGGATGAAGGGGATTGGAGGAAGAAGCACAATCTAACAGAATGTGCTACAGCAGTATCAAAATGGATGGGGTGGGGAGAAGGGGAATGAGGGATGAAGGGGATTGGAGGAAGAAGCACAATCTAACAGAATGTGCTACAGCAGTATCAAAATGGATGGGGTGGGGAGAAGGGGAATGAGGGATGAAGGGGGTTGGAGGAAGAAGCACAATCAAGGATGAATGTGCTACAGGTCTATCAAGATTTTTGGGGTAGGGGGAAGGGGAATGAGGGATGAAGGGGGTTGGAGGAAGAAGCACAATCTAACAGAATGTGCTACAACTGGCACAATCTAACAGAATGTTTCTTAGAGTGTTGAAAATTGACGAGGTTAGGAAACCTCGTCAGCAGTGACAAAAAATTTACACACCCAAAAACATGTAAAATTAAGGTTTATCAGGATGTTTCTATTTCTATTTTAGTACTAATGATATACGTCTTAATCTGAGAATCTGACGGGTGTGTAAAGTTTTTGCACAGAAGAACAGTCAAAGATGAATGATGCTCAAAGAGGCACAATCTAACAGAATGTGCTACAAAGAGATACAAATGGAGGAACAATCGGGTTGGAGAAGAAGCACAATCAAGGATGAATGATGCTCAAAGAGGCACAATCTAACAGAATGATGCTCAAAGAGGCACAATCTAACAGAATGATGCTCAAAGAGGCACAATCTAACAGAATGATGCTCAAAGAGGCACAATCTAACAGAATGATGCTCAAAGAGGCACAATCTAACAGAATGATGCTCAAAGAGGCACAATCTAACAGAATGATGCTCAAAGAGGCACAATCTAACAGAATGATGCTCAAAGAGGCACAATCTAACAGAATGATGCTCAAAGAGGCACAATCTAACAGAATGTGCTACGAAGAAGCACAATCTAACAGAATGTGCTATAAAGAGGCACAATCTAACAGCATGTGCTACAAAAGAGGCACAATCTAACAGCATGTGCTACAAAAGAGGCACAATCTAACAGAATGTGCTACAAAGAATGGCACAATCTAACAGAATGTGCTACAAAGAGATACAAAATGGAGGAACAATGGGGTTGTGGAAGAAGCACAATCAAGGATGAATGTGCTACAGACATAGCACTCCGCTGGAATGCAAGACTGCCCGTAACCTATTTCTATAGACATAGCACTCCGCTGGAGTGCAGCCTGTTGACAATCCTTTTTCTATAGACATATTGCTCCGCTGGAGCAAGGTTCAGCGATCCTTTTTCTTAAGTGACAAAAACTTTACACACCCAACGTAAGTTTTCTGTTGACAAAGGTCTTGAAATATAGTATAGTTATACATGCCTGAGACATTTCACTGTTTACGAAAACCATTCACCGTAGAGGTGAGGTCAACTCACGCGTTGTACGTGTTTTATTAATTAGGGTTTCATTAATCCTGAAATTCACTATATATCAGACAACAGTAACGTATTAGACCTAATTTATTAGAGAGAAGTCATATTGAGTAAAACATAGGAATGTGGCAAAGAATACAATCAGAGGAAGTACTTTATGTCGCATTCTTTATACTTCAAATACTGATTCAGATTGGATTGTAAACTTTTACTCACTATAAGTTCAGATAACGTATAGTTTGAGATGATTCAAAAGCGATGGAGATATGAATGGACAGCATCAACGAATTTTACGCCAAAGTGAATGAATATATGCCCATCTTCCCCAAAGCGACTGGACAACCGACCAGGTACATTGAAGGATATCCTTATGAGGACGATGAACCGATGGCAGCAACCTTGTATCACGCGAAACAGATTTCCATATTTCACGACCAACTCGAACGTTATTATTTTTACGAACCTCATATCTTGGTAGGTCTTGACAGTTTTATCTATTATAGTGAAGGTGACAGGAAGAAATGCGTCGCTCCTGATATATATGTGGTGTTGGGTGCTAAGAAAACGCCACTGAGACGCAGTTTCTATACATGGGCAGAAGGTGCTATACCCGATACTATATTTGAGTTTCTATCGGAAAGCACAAAAAAAGATGATAAAGATAGAAAAGTTCAGATATACTTAGAAGAGATGGGAGCAAAGGAATACTTTATACATCAACCCGATTTAACAAAACCTGCGGAGTTTCGTGGATGGTATCGGGACACTTCCGGTGAAATTATTGAGATGATAGCAGACACACCAAGGACGTTGTTTAGTAAGAGTTTAAACCTATCGTTCAAATGGAAGGTAGACGTGGATCTGGATGTCCGACTGCTCCGTCCATACCTGCCGGATGGAACACCAATAACCACATCCATAGAAGAAAAACAACTTCGTGAAGAAGAAAAACAACTTCGCGAAGAAGCACAACACCAACGCGATGAAGCACAACACCAACGCGATGAAGCACAACACCAACGCGATGAAGAACGACTACTACGCGAAATTGCTGAGGCAAAAGTTGAAGAACATGAGGAAAAGATCCGAGAACAGGCTGCCGAATTAGAAAAATTACGTCAACAACTTAGCAAGTGATAGCAAATATCAATACCTTAACCCAAGTTGCTACCTATCAAGACTTAGGTCTGGAAACACCCTCTTTTGGGCAATATTGTAGCGTCCACTTCCAGTTTATGCCCTCTTATGCACAATCTAACAGAATGTGCTACATAGGTAGCAACTTGGGTTACCTTAGTGTTACAGGTAACTTACCCGTTGCCTGTTTTTTACCTAATAGTACCTCTACTGCCGCAAGCAGTGAATAGTAATTGGTATCATAGGCAGCGATGGCACATTCAACATCAGGACATATACTCAGTAGATAAGGGGATGCATGGGATATGACAATGATCGGAATATCCGTTTTCTGACTCAGTAGGTGTACTACTTTTGCTTGATCGCTGTTCACTATTCCTGCAACAATTTTGGACGGTTTTGAGAGTAAAAGTTGTGATGCAACCTGTTCCGGATTTACATCTCTTGGAATCAGTACAGGTGTGATATGTGTTAGATCGGTATGTGCCTTCAGGTATGCATTTGTAAAATTACGAGATGGACTCAGTAGCAAAACCGGTTCCTTTGGCTCAGCACTCATGGGTAGAATGCTCTGCGTATTCTTTACAACGGTTATGGACCTGTTGGCAATTGTTTGTGCGACATCTCTGTGCTGCCTGTTTCCGACTATTGATAGTTCTGTTCCAATGCTATTTGGTGTGTCTAATAGTTTCTTCTGCTGATCAAACAGACCGTAAGCACTTTTGTAGTACAAGATTCTCCGTACAGAATTGTCAAGACGCATGGGTGATATAACCTTCTGTTGGACTGCTTGCCGAATGGCACTATAGACTCTCTGTTGCATTTTGAAAGTAGATGACACGAGTATAATGTCTGCTCCTGCCTGTATAGCTAAGACAGCTGCGTTTCCGATTTCATATTGGTCATCAATTGCCTTCATCTCCATATCATCAGTCATGATAAGACCTTCAAATCCCATACGTTGACGTAGGAGTCGCGTCAGTATCTTTGACGATAATGTAGCGGGGTGTTCTGGGTCTAATTTTGGATATAGCACATGTGCGGACATAATTACTGCTACATCTGAATCAATAGCAGCACGAAATGGATGCAATTCAATTTCATCAATTCGCTCTTGGCTATGTTCAATAACCGGTAGTTTAAAGTGTGAGTCCAGACTTGCGTCACCGTGACCGGGGAAATGTTTCGCAGTTGCAAGAACACCATTTTTTTGAAGGCTCTGGATATAGGCAGTACCGAGTTGGGATACGAGGGTAGGTGTTTCACTATAGGAACGGACCCCAATAACTGGATTTATCGGGTTGGTATTTACATCCATGACAGGTGCACAATTGAAGTTAATCCCTACTGCGGATAATTCAATGGCTGTGAGTGAACCGGTCTTTGCCGCTAAATCCTGAGACCTTGTCGCGCCTAACGCCATATTCCCTGGCAGAACTGTCGCGCCTTTCTTAAACCTCGTAACAATGCCACCTTCTTGGTCAATGGCAATAAACAACGGTATGCTGTTAGGGTTCTGTGCTGCCAATCGTTGAAGTGATGTTGTCAGTGCAACGACTTGCGATGCCTCTTGGATATTTTTGCTATAAAGGATAACGCCACCAACACGCCGTTTAGATATGTGTGCTTCTGCGACAGGACCGATCTCTCTACCGCCGATACCGTATAAAAGGAGTTGACCGATCTTTTCATCTGTCGTCATCCTACCTAACATCACCTCAATTTCTGCATCAGACAATGCATAAGAAGAAATTGAGACACATAAGATAAGACATAATACAAAAGGGACTCTATAGAATAATTGCACAAGATACCTCCATATATTTACGGGTTTATTCATCAACTGTCTTTTCCGATAGTGCTTTGAAATACTGACGAAGTTGTTCACGATACTGTAAAGGTATGTTCTCAAATTCCTTTGCATTGGGTGCTATATCAAGTTTACGCACGTATTCTAAGAGGTCTGGATGAAGAGGTGGCACATCTTGAACGGGTGTTGAAGGTTTTTTAGCGACTTGTGCCTTACGTCTTCTGCCGACATCCCGTTTCTCCAAAGATTTTAAACTATCCAACATCCTCGTCAAAATACGTTTTTGTTGCTCAACAACATCCTCATCCAGAGTCCCTTGTTTTAGTTTTGTTTCTACGCTTTCCATCTCTTCTGCAACATTCTGTAAACTCCCCAAGATTTCTGATGCCTCTTCAGCGATTTTTGACAGTCTTTCTGTGGCTTCTCTAATCAGCTGTTGTTGTGAAGCAATCCTTTCAAGCCGTTGTTGAAGACCGGGTGTGCGTCCCTGTTCCCGCATCTGTTGACTAAGTCTCTCTGCCATATCATTGAGCTGTTCTTGACTCTGAGCGAGCTGTTGCAGTTGTTCCAACATGCTTTGTAGTCCACCCGCTCCCATCTGCTGATTCATTTGTGCCATGGCATTTAACATATCTAAAATTGCCTGATTGATGTCAGCGAGTCCTGTTCTTTGAATAGGAAGTGCGAGCGATGCTTGTCTATCTTCTAAAGCGCGTGCCGCACGACCAAGTGCATCACTTGACGCATTTAACCGCCATACGATCTTAGGGTCCACTTCCATCTGCTGTTTACCAAGTTCCCACAAATCTTCAGCAATTTGAGATATACCTTGAGACGCGCTCAATTCTTTAGCAGCGAGTTCTTGAAGCCGCTTAATCTCGCTTGGAACATATTCTTCAAGAGAGGATATAGTCAACCCCTCAGTCTGATCAATTACTTTTTCATGTAGATGTGAATAATACAGACTACTCTTTATAGCCGCATTCATAGCAGCTAAAGCCTGCTCACTGCCCGAACCCTGCATAAATTCCAAAGCATTGTCTAATCCTTGCGCTAACTCAGTCATAGTCTGTTCTGCTTCCCTACCGGTTTCTAATGCTTGCTGTCTGTTCTCATTTCGCAAACTCTGACTGGTACTCTGTAGATTATCAGGAAGTTGCTGATCTCTTGTATACTGATTAAGTCGGTTGATCTCATCTGCAACTTTCTGAATCTGCGGTGCTGTATTCTCCTGAGATTTTGCAGTTTCAGTCAATTCATCTCCGATTGAATCTAATTTGTCGCTGAGTTTATCTGTTTCTTTCTTGATCATGTCCTCTTTCTGTGCAGCGTCATTCATTTTGGACTTATCTGAAAGACCCGTTTCAGCACTATCTTTAGACCGTTCATCAACACCTACAGAATCTTGCATATCTTCTGTATTCTCAGATACAGCAGTATCAATAGAGTCCATTAACGTTTTCTGTTGTTCTGCTAATTGCTGAGCTTGTTTTGCTGCAGCCTCAAGCTTCTGCTGCAAAATGAGCTGTTCATATAGAGATTTGAGTCGTTCCAGCTGCTGTTGAAACTGTTCCTGATTGAAATTGGCTTGTGCAAGATCACTCTCCTGTTGAGAAAGCTCCTGTTTCGCTAACGCTTCACCCAATTCTTTGAGTATCTCCCGTTGTTCTTCTGTGAGTGCTTCCTTCATCAACTCTTGAAGTTCTTGGTATTTCTGAATAGTTTCTGGTTCAAAGAGTTCATTCTTTTCCATATCAGTCGTTGTCTGTTGCATTGAATCAATTAGATCGTTTGCCTTTTCTTCTATCTGTTTCTGCGATTCAACCACTTGCTTTAGCAGTTTTTCATCTGTCAACGATAGTTCTTTGAACTTTCTTAATTTCTCAAGTATATTTTCAACCGCACCAGTCGCTTCAGCCTGTTCATCATAGAGTTCATCAAGACTCTGTTGCTCAGTCTCCTGTTCCGCTGCGATATCTTCATAGAGTTCATCAAGTGTTGGGAAACGAAGTGTATATGTCCGAGATTTTCCAATATTTGGACCGGAGACATCATCAGTATCTGTTGCCTGCACGTAATATGAGAGTGTCTCACCAGGAAATAATCCTATTGGGGTGATATCCCAATCATAAGTAAGAAATTGTGTTGTCAGAGGGGGTGAGGTGTTATGTGGCACATGTTTCAATGTCGTTTTTATTGGGTTAAAGCCATCCTTCTGTATACGATAAACTAATTGAACATTTTGGAGTCCGTAGTCATCAGTAGCATCAACCTTCAATCTGACGATCATGTCTGTATCTAATACAAGGTCTTTGCCAGGTTCAATGATGTCAACCTGTGGTGCAGCATCCTTGAACACATTCAACGTGTACGTAAGTGGTACCTTATTAGACAAACCGTGTTCATCCTGAATGTGAATATGATATGTGCTTGCTTGTTCTGCTATAAAACTCCCCTTCATATTCGTCCCGTTTTCTACATTAATATTGACAGGATCAGAATCTTGAAAAATCAGATGTGCATCAGAAAGTGGCTTATTACTAACACCTGTAAACGTTATCTGTGTTCCATATAATACCGCAACATCACCAACATTTGTATCTAACTTTTGTGAAGGTAACTGTGTATAATGGGGATATGTGAGTTCAAGTTGAAATGTCTTCACGATCGGTTCTTCATTGACCGTAATTTGAAAGTGTGTTGACGTTACATCTTTCGTTGAGACATAGTATTGAATTGAACGGTCAATTTGCTCTATCGTTGCAGTATACAGCGTTTGGTTAACGTTTCGGTTCATCTGAATAGATTGCCATCTGTCAGGATCAGCATCATGTGGTAATTGTGTTTCCGCATCAACTATCTTTCCCTTGATTTCATCATGGACTCTGGTATCATTATCTTCACTACTTTCCGTTTCAATCATTTCTGATAGTTGGTAATAGATCGCTACGGGTGCATCAAGATGTCCACTCACTTTGGCTGTAACGGTGACATCCTCTCCTCTTTTAATCTGAATATTACCAGGCATTACATTCTCTATACTTGCAGTGAATCCATCTGATGGTTTTATCGGTATAGACTCAATAGTTCGCGTAAATCCACTCAGCGAAGAGGGCAGCATGAAGTTAGTCAGAATAAGTAGCGCAAATCCAGAAACAGCGAACAGTGAATTCACTCTGATTCTCTTGAATTCAGTTTGAAAAATCGTTGCAGATTTAATTTGAACAATGTCATCTTGCGTCTGTAGGATCAACCGCTCAATAAATTCCGGGGCAAACCCTAACCGATTCTCATCTAATGCGGGTCTGAGTTGAATGGAACTTAGAATCCTATTTTCAATACTCGGATAAAATGTTTCCAAAAATGCAGCAACTTTTGAGTATGTTAACTTTTTTGTCAATGGGATAATAAGAACCCGTAGTGTAATGTAGGCTCCAAAACCGATAAAAACAACTAAGAGGAGAGAGGAGACAATCGGGTTTAGCGGTAACTGAAAGATGAACAAGACAACTGTCAACGCAATGGCAAGAATACTGAGCAATTTTAGCAACCTCTCAGAGAAGATTAACCAACGCCAATTTCTTCTGACAGCATTTAATTTGTCTATGATACTTTGATAGACCTGATTAGGTGTGTTTTCTGGCATAAGAATATCCTATTTTCAAATAGTTTTTAATGTGTTAATACATAAACCGCAAGGTTAACAGCCATTTTAGATGCCAATTCACGAACTTCTGGTGTATCATCAGGATGCACTCTTGCATCTTCTAATCCATCTCCTATATCCGAACTATAAGCATAGAAGAGGACCATCCTTCCATCGTGAAAAAGACCGAAACCTTGGGCTGGATGGGAATCATGTTCATGTATTTTTGGTAGACCGGGCAGGTCATAAAAACAGCGATAGATCAAGTGAGAATTGGGTATAGGTTGTAATTCCTGTTTTGGAAATACACGGTTTATCTCTCTCCGAAAACTTTTGTCTAAGCCGTAATCATCATTTACGAATAGAAATCCGCCATGCGTGAGATATTGACGTAACGCAACAACTTCAGAATCTGTTAATCGTATATTCCCGTGACCAACGAGGTAAAGCATAGGGTATCTATAAAGGTTATGATCAGTTAGTTTTAGTATGATCCTATCCTCAGCTGTATCTATATCTGTTCTTTCCCGAAGTATACTCAGCCAATTCTTGATAGCAGAAGGGTCTCCATACCAATCCCCTCCTCCTGCATATTGGATCTGAGCAATTGTGAAACGTTCTCCAGCACCTTGTGTGCTAAACAGGAGGAAGAAAAATACGCTACATACTGAAAAGAGGTTAAGATAAAATTTTTTTTTCATACGACAATTAAAACTATCAAATGACATAATACACGTTTTTTCATTGAAACAACTTTAAACGAGTCCGACGCGTTTCCGTATGAACCATTCTGAACCTAATAAACCGACTATTATTATAAGTAAAAGTGGATTTGTCCATAAATCTCTTTGTGTGTCAACAAAAACCGGCTTTTCAACTGTTTTTATATGCTTATGTAAGTTGTCTATGGAATCAATATTCAGATAAACACCACCTGTCTGTTGTGCAATTTCCTTCAGCAACGGTTCATTTAGTTGCGGTGACTCCATTTCAATAAGTTGTTGATGAACAGAGATGTTTATCTCATCTTCATCAAGTATCCTATTTTCTCTCATAGCAACAGCACGGATTATGTATCTACCATATTCATCTAACTTTAACTTCGCTGAATGGTGTCCCACATTGCTTGATTGGGATTCTATTTTACTACTCTGAGTTTTCAATGGAAACGTTGTGCCACTCGGTGATGTTATTTCCAATTGAACATCTATTCGGTCTTGTGATTGAAATGTTTGTAAGAATGTCCTTACCTGAATATCAACTTCATCATACTGTGCATAACTTGAAGCATCTGTTGAAATATAAACGGTCTTATCTTCAGATTCTTGTGCCATCCAACGAATTGTTTGTGCCCAAAATCGCTGATAGACAGTTTTGTATTTTGAATCTTTGTATAAATTGACACCAAATCTCCAATTCCACAATCCTTCGGCAGTAAATAACAGACTCTTTCCCAATCCCACTCTCTGGAACAGAAGTACCGGACTCCCATCATGTTTATTTAGTAAAGTGGTTGCCCCTGCTTTCTGTTGATAACCGCTGAAGGAGATTGTTAGCACAGGTAAGTTCTGCCACATTTCAGTATTCCGTTCATAAGAGTCATCCAACTGTAATATCGGGTGAAATAAACCCGCTTGTGTAGGAGCGACTGTAAACTCACCCTCTTGTTCATTACATCCATTATTAGGTATCTGAATCGGCAATATATCAGCAAAAGACGTGAGGTTAAATCCACCTCTGCCTAAGGCTGTTCTGGACGGAAGAAAAATCACAGATTTACTATGCTCTATAACATACGTTGATATTGCCTGCTGTTGCGTTTTTGTTAGATGTTGTTCCGATAAATCGCCAAGAATCAGGACATCGTATTGCCGCAGCTCTTCAATAGATGCTGGAAATCGTTCAAGTTTTCTGTTATCAGGTCTTCTGGTAGATTCAATGGGATAGTATCCATCATTTTGACTCAATACAGTTTCTGGATCTACCTTGTTCGTTCTCATCACAATGGTTGCATCTATATCGGGATCACGTTCTAATGTCCGTTTGAGAAACGCATACTCCCATCGCGGTCTACCTTCATAGTATAGGACATTTAACTTTGCTTTGACAACTTTCAATGAAAACGTCTTCTCATTATTGGCATACGTAAGTTCCCCTTCAAGTGAATCTATAGTTACTAAATACTGATAATTACCTTCTCTTTCAGGAGTTAGTTTGAGTTCAACATAATGTTGTTTTGTGTCTGTTATACTCTGACCTTGAATAGATGTATCTTCTGAAATATCAAGTATCGTAGCATCAACAAGTTGATTACCGGCAACTTTGTGCAGTGCAACCCTTACCGATTCATTTTCATAACCGGATTGCGTAATCGTAATACCGATTATGCTCTCGTGTCCAATATGTGCAACCGGCAGAACGTCAACCTTACTAATGCGTAAGTCTTTTGGCGGCACTGCTGAACCGACACCAATTGCATATATAGGCGTATCCATATCTGCGATTTCCGCAACGTTTATATTTGATGCATTATGGGCACCATCGCTGATCAAGACTACACCAGCGTTCTGTTGTCCCTTCCATAGACTAACAACATCACGAATACTTGATGTAATATCAGTTAGTAAACCTTGAGGCGAAAAATCTAAGGCATCAACTGAATCTGTGTGCGTTTTTGTATCAAAATTGTATATATGTACCTTGTAATCACGACTTAGTGTTGAGATGAATTGATGCGTTTCTTCATTAAGGATCTGCTTAGCTTGATCTAATCGTGATTGATCGGATTTTCCAGAATAATTATCCTCCATTTGCATACTTAATGATGTATCAACAAGAATTGACAAATTAGTCGGGGGTGTAATATCTTTCTTCTCAATGATTACGGGTGCTAACAAACAACACAATAGAATTGTTATTGAGCAGAATCTTAGCGTAATTAATATGTTACGGACTGTATTCTGTAGTGGTTGTCCAATCCTCAAATATCCGTATACAGTTATGCTGACTGAAATTACAATACAAAGAAGAATGCCCCACAATGGTAGATAGTATGAAAATTGCATGCGTCAGTATGATTTTATTCTGATTGTATATTAAGATTTAAAATTATACCTTGTTTCATAGCTAAATGTCAATACGAAGTGAAAAAGTGTAAATGGGGGTGTGTAAATGTTTTGTTACTTTATTTGGATGGAAGAGGGGAAGGATGGAAGAGGGGAAGGATGGAAGAGGGGAAGGATGGAAGAGGGGAAGGATGGAAGAGGGGAAGGATGGAAGAGGGGAAGGATGGAAGAGGGGAAGGATGGAAGAGGGGAAGGATGGAAGAGGGGAAGGATGGAAGAGGGGAAGGATGGAAGAGGGGAAGGATGGAAGAGGGGAAGGATGGAAGAGGGGAAGGATGGAAGAGGGGAAGGATGGAAGAGGGGAAGTGGTGTGTAAAGTATTTGGGATATGTGCTGTTTGAATCGCGCCAATAATATAACTGGCACGGAGGACACGAAGGACGCGGAAGGGGGTTTTGGGTCAGTTACATAGATGGGCAAGGTTTTTTCACAACCATCAGGTGCTCTGTAAGCTGTGGTAAGTTGTCTTCTGAATCATTGTGTTTTTGTTGATTTTACTTGACATTTGGTTTTCTAAAAAAGTCACGTTTTCGTGACAAATTTGTCACAGCCGTGACTTTTTGTCACTTGTCTGTTAATCCAGTCTGTGTAAGGTTTTGTAGGCTGTTTTATTGCATGTTTGAATTTTAATATTTGTCAAATCGTGACAAATCAAATTGTCCCGTTTATTTTACGTATTTTTTGAAATTCATTATGTTTTTCTTGTAACTTCATAGCAAATCTCCTTCTTAAAAATGTTACGAATTTCGTACAATTCGTAACATTGGTAAATTGGCGTTGCGAGCAGTGTCTGTATGGTTGCATCGGGGTTAAAATCGGATCCTCAAAAATTTTTTTCTGCTGACATTGTTTGGTTTTCATTTCTGTTTGTATTGTTGCAGTTTATAGCGTTTATAGTAAAGTGTAAGATATTGTATATATTGTATATATTCTGCCAAGCATTTGACTGTAGATTCTTTGTGATTGTCCTGTAAATTCATAATATTCTCGTTTTGAAAAGTGTACGAATTCGTACAAAATAGTGTACACGCGTACATTCTTGTACATCGCTTGTGCAGTTAGTGGTTGTAAGGCTTTGTAGCGGGTTTTCTGACTGATTCAAATTTTTTATATCGCTAAAATGTACACAATTCTCTCTATGTTGAAAAATGCATGAAAATATTGGATTTTTTCTGATATTATGATAATTTCTGGACATTCTGTAGAATAGCATTGTTAACACCTTTTTACATAAACTAAAAGTAATGTGTTTACTAACTTATATTTTATTGTAACATATATTAAATATAGATGTCAAGTCAAAATTGAGGATAAATTAATTTTTTTCATTTTTTGGTTAGTCGTTTATTATTGCGCGCCTGATCCTGTGCGCGCGGAATTAGATCGTTGTTTGTTGACTGAGGTGTTGGGCATTACGAGTGATAACGTGTTGGAGTCTATGCAGACTCTGCGCGAGATGCTCTGTGCTGAACCGAGTATCCACGGCGGGAAGCAGTCTCAATGTGATCTGGATGCTGAGTTGGTGGGGCTTAAGAAGAAGGGGGTTGCTTTTCCGAGTTGGTATGATGTTTAGAAACGAAATTGATTAACGTAATGCTACAATTTTATGCATATTTTTAGGTAATTTTTTCTCAGGTTAAATCGAATCGGTTGTAGAAGGGAGAGATAATCATATCCGCCGCTGGTATTCATCATGGGTTCCAACCCAAAACCAGATGAAATCTCCTTCTTCTTCACGGGCTAAAGCCCTATAACCTCTACTCAGCCGGATTGCCCAAAAGTCTCCAACCTTTTTAAAGCGGAGAGAAGGATGTCTGGGATTTTGCCGAAGGAGTTGAAATTTCTGAGGAACGCGTCTTTGGACATTTAGCGGAAGTTCTGCGTAGGCATCCCAAAAATCGTCATCAAGTATATGTTCCATACTACAATAACTTCTGTAGTTCATCTATCTTTCGGTATTTGCCTTCTCTATAATTCTTAATAGCTTTATCGCCAAGGTGATCCAACCTTCCGGCTTTCACGTCTTCCTCAAATTGTTCCTCCCAAGCTTCTTCTTCGGCGATGAGTGCCTCATGAAGCTTTTTTTCAAGGGTTTTCATGAGTACGGTTTCTGTAGGTGCTTCACACTTGACTTTTGGAACGTCTTGTATCTGTCCAAGCCAGTTCGCGCCGTTTCTTTGGATGTGGGCAATATAGGTTTCGTCAAAGATCTTGTCATGAATATCTACAGTCTTCATTTGTTCCATGAATTTTCTCTCCAGCTATATAGTCTTTTGAATATGCGCGGTATAGGTTTCATCAAACAATTCACTATAAATGAAATAGGTAATTATACCGTCCCAATTAATAACCAGATTAAACATCTCCATTCGGTTAGGTTAGGGACGTGGATCGTATTCCCTACCTACTATGCTAAGAATAGGATACACGAAAAATGTAAGATTTGCAAGAAAACCTTTAATATCGTATCCGCGAGATGCTCTGCGCTGAACCGAATACTCACGGTGGGAAGCAGTCTCAATGTGATCTTGATGGGGAGTTGGCGAAGCTTAAAAAGAAAGGGGCTGCTTTTCCGAGTTGGTATGATGAGTAATCCTGTTGTAACAATCACCTACTTTAATTATTCTTACTCAGACTCGGGTGTGTAAACATTTTGTCACCTTTTTTGTCAGAATCGCGGATTATCGCGCCCCAGTTAACATAGTTGGCATAGATGGACACGGATTGCACGGGTTATTGCCTTGGGTATTCAATTATGTACGCGTAGACATCAATCCTTTTTCTTAAGGGGCAAAATCATTATGCGTCCGTTTATGTACATAGCACTCCGCTGGAGTGCAGCCCGTTGCCAATCCTTTTTCTATAGACATATTGCTCCGCTGGAGCAAGGGTTCATCAATCTTTTTTCTATAGACATATTGCTCCGCTGGAGCAAGGGTTCATCAATCCTTTTTCTTAAGGGGCAAAAACTTTACACACCCCTCAGACTCCTTTACCTTGACTACGCAACATAAAAATGCTATAATGATAAAATAAAGATAGCAATAGATAAACTGATAAAGGCACTGTGAAAGAAATTTTTGATAGGGGTAGAAATCGATGGATGTAAGCGAGCAAAATAGGACTATCCAAGATACAATCCAGGGAGACTATTCTGAAGGCATGAAATTTCAAACGTTATTTGACTCTGCCAATAAACGACATGAAACCTCTCTCCAGATAGAAAATAAATATAAAGAACAGCAACCCCCAATCGGAGTCTTCATGGGTTGGACTGGGCGCAACGCCATAGATGTGTGGGATCTCCTCATAAACAAACCTGACTTGGGAATTAGGTGTTGTATCGGCAGTGCAGAAGAAAGGACTCAAGCACTTGCTTTACTTAACAATCCAAAACCCAAACTTGTTGCGGATCTCATATCCCTCACCACCTTATACTGTTTAGGAGCTGCTGATTCCGTTCGCAAGGTATTTGGAAAACTTTGCATTGCCCAATCAACTATTGATGAACTACTACAAATTATCCATGAAAAAGAAGGGATGAGCATTGAGAAACAAGCCAAACGGTATGTAAAACACATGATCAATCCTAAAGATATTAGACGTAACGTAGAACTTCTTAAAAACCTTATCAAATGGATTAGGGAAAACTGTGAGGTTACTCCATGCACTGCTGCACCAAAAATGAATCAACTCCGCAAAAAGGAATTAGATGGCATTCTTCAACCGTTATTTATAGACACGCTTCTTATCGCAAGTCAGCCAGGATACCTACTCCTTTCGGACGATGGACAACTCAGAACCTATGCAGAAACAAACTTCAATAGTTACGCTGGAACAAACTTCCAAATTGACGGTGTGTGGACACAAGTTGTTTTGGAACATTGCCTAAATCAAAATGTCCTTGATAAAAATGAGTACAATAAAGTGGCAATTCAACTTGTCTGTTCCAACTACTATCACACGGAGTTTGATACGGACACGTTAATGGAAGCTTTAAAACAGGCAAATTGGAACCTTATTGAGCCCTTTAATAGTTTAGTCCATGCTCTGAACGGGCAAAAGATGGGTCTACAAAAAGCATTAAACATTACTGTAGATTTTCTCTTTAAAATATGGGAGGAACCAATTCTTTACAGCCAGCGCAAATATCTGACATTCGGTTTATTGGCTGGACTTACGGCAGAAAGATCAAGCGAGGCAGTACTGAGACAACTTGCAAATCGGATTCAAGGCAGATTCTTTACATATTCCCCTACTGAGAATCATATTCTCAGACAAATCGAGGATTACTCACAATTCTATCCAACTATTGAAGATAACTTTGATTTTTGTCAGAGGATGAAATTCGAATAAAAGGCACGCGTATTGGTATTGAAACTATACTATACGAGGCACTTTACCTATCACAAACACCTGAGGAAATTGTTGAAAACTATCCTACACTGACATTGGAAGAGGTTTACGCAACGATTCTTTATTACCTCCAAAATCCCATAAAAATAGGAAGTTATTTAGCAGATAAACTCCAGTTCAGCCAAATCTTACGTGAGGAATACGAAAAAAATCCGCCGCCGGGTGTTGTTCGGCTACGTCAACTTAAAGCAGAAAGACAAGCTGGATCTGATGATTCACACGTGAACATTCCTGAAAACGACTCCGCAACAACACCATCTCCATCAAAAAAAGAACAGGAATAGAAATGCTTCGGTATTTGATAGATGAAAATATTTCTCCAAAATACCGGAAGCAATTGCGTTATCATGAACCATTACTAACAGTTTTGGCGATTGGCAATGATGGTGCTCCCGCGAGAAGCACACCAGACCCTGAAATCCTAAAGTGGTGTGAGCAGCATAATTTCATTTTGGTGACAAATGATCCAAATACTATACCAAAACATCTTTCGGACCATCTGGCAGCAGGACATCATGTGCCGGGGGTTTTCATGATTAATCCCAATGTGTCAATGGGAACGATTATTCGCGAGTTGATACGAATCGCAGGTACATCCGAAGAAGATCAATTTGTAGACCAAATTGTCTTTATCCCATTTCAATGAAAATGAAACTTCAATACTCTGTCAATTCTCACTATGTTCAGCGCGGAATCGAATACCCAAGGTGGGAAGCAGTCTCAATGTGATCTGGATGTGGAGTTGGTGGGGCTTAAGCGGAAGGGAGTGGCTTTTCCGAGTTGGTATGATAGGGAGTAGGTTTGTGAACTTCACAACGAAAATTAAATGCGGTGCTGAGCGAATTGCTTTCATAAAGGTCTTTGACATTATGATGCGAAATGTGGTATCCTATTTATATCTTAAACTTCGGAGATATATAATGAATCGTGACACTATTTTCACCGTAAAAAATGAGGATCTTAGTCGGCTTAATGCAGATTCTGCAGTTGAATTTTTTCAGAAGTTGCTATGGGCAGAAGCACGTAGAAGTGGTATAGAACTTAGTAAGATTAACATATCTCGCCGCGTGAATGTCCGAGACGGGGGAATTGATGCCAATGTTGACGAAACCCAAATCGAATCAGAAACAGGCATAATTAAGTCGGGCAAAACCAGTTATCAGATAAAATCGGGAACAAAAAAACCAAATTTAGAAGATGAACTTTTCGGTAGAGAAGATCTGAAGGAAGGCATCCAAGATTGTCTTAATACTGATAACACCTACGTTTTGGTATGTACTGGTATTGATCTTGTTTATCGCGAACAGATGGAAATTGTTTCTAAAATTAAAGATTACTTAAAGCCGTATGGTGAGCAGCTGCCAAATGTTGAGGTGTGGAGTCAGAATACCTTAGTCGGATTTCTGGAGTCGTTTCCATCATTAGCATTATGGGTTAATGAAAACGATGAAAGTATTTTTCAAACACATCAGAGTTGGTCTCAAGATGGCACAATGCAAGTTCCGTTTTTCCCTGGCGAGTCACAAGATGAGTTAATTCCGAAAATTCAGAACGAATTACGGGAAAAGCAAAACGCAGTTCACGTGCGGGTGTTGGGTGAACCCGGTATAGGCAAAACAAAACTCGTTTTAGAAGCCACAAGGACAGACGATTTATCTCCGCTTGTTATCTACTGCACTGCCTCTCAATTTCTTCAAAACAGAATTTTGATGAATGCAATCCTTCAAGACGACAATCCGTTCTCTGCAATTCTTGTAATTGATGAGTGTGATGCGAATGATCGGTTTTATATTTCGGATAAGCTGCAACATCGCGGTCCTCGGATTAAGATGGTTAGCATCTATAATGATTACGATCCGGTTGCCGGTGAAGGTATTTCAGAATTTGAAACAGAACGTTTAGAGGACGAGCGAATTCTTACAATCATTCAGGAGTATGACGTTCCCGAAGAACAAGCTGTACTATATCTGCAATTCTGCGATGGTTCACCTCGAATGGCGCACCACACGGGCAAAATTTTAAAAAGTCATCCAGGAGATCCATCTCTGTTACTGAGTCATGACTATCTCTATAGGAGTTTCTACGTTGACATTGGAAGGGAGGATATGAATAGGCGAGAAGTTCAACAACGAGAATTAGTCCTTCAGTACATCGCGCTTTTTAAACGTTTTGGTTTTGGACAACTTGTTGTCGCTGATGCTCAAGCAATCGCCGAAAAGGTTAAAGAAGCTGACGAACAGATTACTTGGAGCAGATTTCAGAAAATTATTGATGATCTCAAGAAACACAAAATCCTTCAAGGTGGGAGTACTCTCTACATCACACCAAAAGCTCTTCAGATCAAGTTATGGGTAGAGTGGTGGAAAATTTATGGAGTTGGTTTTGACCTTGAAGCTTTCAGTCAAGGCTTAACGCCGAAATTGATTGAGTGGTTCCATGAGATGTTCCGGTATGCAAGGGAATCCGCACCAGCATTACAAATTGTTCAAGACCTTCTCGGTCCAAATGGTCCTTTTCAAGATAGTGAATATCTGAACACAAGGGAGGGTAGCCATTTTTTTCTGGCACTGACTGAAGCAGATCCTAAATCTGCATTAAAGTGCCTGATGCGAACGATAGGTGTCCTTGATAAAGAAAACCTTTTACAATTCAAAGGCGGACGAAGAGATGTAATATGGGCACTTGAAAAGATTGCTATGCACCGAGATCTGTTCGTTGATGCAGCAAGGTTACTCCTTGCCCTTGGTGAAGCTGAGAATGAACCTTATTCAAATAATGCCAGTGGTGTGTTTGCAAGTCTCTTTTCTCCAGGGTACGGTAAAGTGGCACCGACTGAGGCATCACCTGCAGAACGTTTGCCAGTTTTAAAAGAGGCATTTGAATCAGGTTCAAAGGAACGACGAATCCTTGCCTTGAAAGCATGCAATGAAGGATTGGAGGCAGATCGTTTCTCGAGATTTTCTGGAGCAGAACAACAAGGATTACATAGAGAAATTGAACCATGGACTCCCCAGACGTATAATGACCTTTGGAATGCTTACCGTCAAGTGTGGCAACTTCTATCTGAACAATTAACCCGTTTGTCTCAAGATGAATGTAAAGAGGTTGTGGATATTCTCATCGGACGTGCGGAAGCACTTGCGAAAATCCCTGATCTGAGTGATATGGCTGTGGATACGGTGATAACGATTTTCCGCAAAGGGTATGTAAATCAAAAGGAGATGATTAAAACAATAAACCGCATCTTGTACTATGATAACAACCTTCCGGTTGAGGTCCAACAACGTTTTGAACAACTTCAAGATGAATTAGTTGGTTCTGATTTTCATTCCCTGATGCAGCGATATGTCGGAATGGATTTACTTGAAGATCATCTTGAAACAGACAAAGATGGAGTAGATCGGGTACAGCTTCATCTTGAAAAACTTGCCCAGCAAGCCGCTGAGGACCCAACACTGTTGCAAGCTGAACTCTCGTGGCTCGTAACAACTGAGGCAAAGAATGGATACAAGTTCGGATATGAACTCGGAAAGAGAGACAAAGGTTTTTGCCTTCTGCCAATACTTCTGGATGCCCAAAGAAACGTAGTTGACAATGCAAGTGTCTATTTTCTGGGAGGCTATTTCCGTGTAATTTTTGAAAAAGACTTGGCACAGTGGGAAGAACAACTTGACGCACTAATTGAAGATACAAGACTGAATGTGATGATTCCAGATATCACACATCGTTCAGGTTTGACAGATCGAGCGGGTATACGTCTTCTCAATCTCGCTAAAGAAGACACCATCGGTATTAATCACTTTCGCACTTTTATTTATGGCAACGCTACTATAAACTTATCTGAGGAGGTATTCACTACGTGGATTGAGTTTTTACTGAGTTTCATGGATAAATCTGCTGTGTCAATTGCATTAAGTCTTTACCACCACTATTATGATCGCCGGAAACCAAGGATGGCTTTACCGCAAGACCTGACGTTCCGTTTGCTCACACATGCGTCACTTTTCGAAGAGTCAGACAAAGAGTTGCACGGTCCAATGATGGAGTATCATTGGACAGAGATAGGAGAAGCGTTCGTGCAACTCTATCCAGAAAAGAACTTAGAACTTGTGAAAATAATGCTTGCTCACTTTGGGCAAAAAGGATCAATAGTTCGTAGGCACTCGCGAACTTGCTCGGTGTTGACGGAATTGACGAAACGGCATCCTATAGAGGTTTGGAAGTCCGTTAGCAAACATTTGGAGGCACGAGATAATTTTTTAAGGATGTTGGATCTTGAAAAATGGTTGAGAGAAGCGGATATTTCTACAACAGAAAAAGCAAGAGGGGCACTAACACTCATTCCAAGTGAAAAAATCTGGGAATGGGTTGATGGCGACGTGGAAAATCGCGCAGAATATACAGCCTTTAGTCTTATTCCTAAAAAACACTTAGCAGAAGAATGGAAAACTTCACTGGTGCGGGCAATGCTAAAACGTTATGGGATGCAAGAAAATGTCCGCCGCGCTTTGATGGCGAATTATTTGACAGGTGTGTGGTCAGGACCTGCAAGTTCACGCTATGAAAGAAAAAAACAGGATCTGCTTCGTATTAAGAACACCGAAGATGACAAAGATATAAAACTGTGGATTGACGACTTTGTAGATGGTTTAGAAAAAGAGATTGAGCACGCAAAAGTTGAGGAAGAAAGAGAGTATTAGAAACTTTTCATAAAAAAGCGAGTGCTTTCTTTGTCTGACTTACCCCAGTTTCTGGAAATACCTATATATTTCGTTATTTCGTTCAGAGTTAGGATTTACGCATCCAATATAGGACGATTCAACCGGGAATGATACGGTGCTTCCATAACAGCGCGTTCCCGTTCATCTGCCCACTCTGGTACTTGATATGCAGGAACATAAGCCATATTTCCTGCGGTGTAGCGCGTTAAAATAGAACGTCGGGGATGCTCTGCTGTCCATGGTAAAGTTCCATGGGTCACCGCTTCGGTAAAGATGATAACATCTCCAGCATTACAGACGAGTTGTCTAATGTGTTCTTGATGCTTCTTATAGAGTCGCATCTCTTGAGGACACGCATAATTACTCTTATGACTCCCGGGAATGACAATCAATCCTCCTGCGCCTGGGGGCACATCTGTTAGTTGAAATGTCACAACAGTCAACCCGTTGTGCATCTTTCCATCACGAAAAATATAGTACTGATTCGGATCAAAACCGGGTCCCGATGACCCATGAAATATGAATCCTTCTGCTCCCTTATCCATAGAAAGCAGAAACATCTGATGATCCATACGGAATCCTTTACCCAGTATTACATTTAAATACGGGACAAGTGTCGGATGTGCTAACATATTCCTGAACGGTTTACACCACGGATCTTCCCATCCCAGCATACCTCCGAGTTCACCTCTCCCATGTTCACCCATTAACGCTTCTGAACCCCCATCAAGCGTCTGCTCCTTAGGACGAATACGCATCTGATCACTATGTCTATCAATTGCTTCATTTGCGATTGCGACCTCTTCAGCATTTAGTACATTCTTGATGATGAGATAACCGTTCAGGTCAAATAGATACTTCTCTTCAGCATTCATACTCTTTCTCCTCACTGTAGTCTTATTGTAAAATGATATATGGTTTGTCCAAGTTAAACTTGTAGGTCGGGTGTAAAGTTAAGCAAACGGTTGCATTATTCTGAACACCTTGTTGGTATTTGTTGCGGCTTCTATCTGATTCTATAGACATAGCACTCCGCTGGAGTGCAAGAAGGTCCGCAACCTATTTCTATAAACATAGCACTCCGCTGGAGTGCAAGAAGGTCCGCAACCTATTTCTATAGACATAGCACTCCGCTGGAGTGCAAGAAGTTCCGTAACCTATTTCTATAAACATAGCACTCCGCTGGAGTGCAAGAAGGTCCGTAACCTATTTCTATAGACATAGCACTCCGCTGGAGTGCAAGAAGTTCCGTAACCTATTTCTATAAACATAGCACTCCGCTGGAGTGCAAGAAGTTCCGTAACCTATTTCTATAAACATAGCACTCCGCTGGAGTGCAAGAAGGTCCGCAACCTATTTCTATAGACATAGCACTCCGCTGGAGTGCAAGAAGGCCCGCAACCTATTTCTATAAACATAGCACTCCGCTGGAGTGCAAGAAGTTCCGCAACCTATTTCTATAAACATATCGTCCCTACGGGACTGAAGAGGGTTTCTGTGACTTTTAACTATAAACATATCGTCCCTACGGGACTGAAGAGGGTTTCTGTGACTTTTAACTATAAACATATCGTCCCTACGGGACTGAAGATAAGACAACCCGTATAACCATAAAGATTCGGAGTGATTCATCATAGCATCTTAGTTTTCTTAAGTTTACACATATAGGTAGAGCGAAGCACCAATAAAACATTAACTGGCGACCTGATAGACAGAATTAATACATGTCCAAATCAACCTCAAATGCGCGTTTGGCATTTGTCGGGTTTCGCTTCGCTCTACCCGACCTACACGTTTAACGTGGACTGTCCACTATACTGCATAAGCAACAGAACCGTCTTCCCGTAAGGGTGTAGTTCCACTGTTCATCGGTTGAAACGGAGTCTTCTCAATCAGATCGTCAACAAGCTCAACACCTAAACCTGGTGCTTGCGGAATAGGTATGTATCCACCTTCACGTTGGTATGCGACTTTGTAGACTGCGAATTTGTCGGATTCATCTGATTTTGTGTACTCCTGTGTAACGAAATTCGGAATACTTGCGTCTAAATGAAGTGAAGCTGCCGTTATCACCGGACCAAGAAAGTTATGTGTGACAACTGCGCTGTGATATGCCTCCGCTATCGCAGCGATCTTTTTGCAGTGCGACAAACCCCCTGCCAAACCGACATCAGGACGAACATACTGCGGTCCACCTGCCTCCAAAATCTCACGAAACTCCCAGATACTTACATTACGTTCACCTATGGCGAGAGGTGTGGTCATCCGTTTTGCTAAGTCTGCCTGAGTGGTGATCGTATCAATCTGTATCGGGTCTTCTATGAAGTAAAGATTGAAAGGTGCTAAGGCAGATTCTAATACAATACTGTTCATGGGTGTAAGTTTGCGATGGACTTCAACAATCAGATCAAGGTCAGCTCCACCACCTTCTCGTGCAGCAGCGACAAGATCACGCGCAGTTTTGACGAGACGGTCTAATGCCATATCCTGATAGTTTCCTACTAACGGATCAAACTTCAGCGCAGTAAATCCTTCTTCTACTGCTGACTTCGCAGCTGCAAACATTGTTTCGGGGGTGCTGCCGCCACCAAGCAGGTGCAATCTGATTTTATCCCGACAGTTGCCTCCCAGCAATTCCCATACCGGAACACCAAAATGTTTTCCCTTTATATCCCACAATGCAATATCAACCGCACTGATGGCTCCGCTGAGTGCAGTTCCTTTAAAAGGACCCATCCGATAAAGATATTGCCAATGATGCTCAATCCGTAAAGGATTCTGACCGATGAGATACTTCTTAAATGTCCCAACTATCTTATCAACAGCTTCTGGATAACCCCAACACGCAGTTTGACCGATACCACTAATTCCTGTATCTGTATGTATTCTGATGACATACCCGTTAGCAATAAAAAACGACTCTATTTTGTCTATTTTCATATTACGCTCCATTGAGAATAAGTTTGATTTAACGGAGATAATTGTATCACAAGCGATAGAATTTGACAATAGTAGAAGATGGAAGGATGGAAGATTGGAAGGAGGGAAGATTGGAAGGAGGGAAGAGGGACCAGGATTTTGAGGATTTTCAGGATTATTTCAGGATAAGAGGGACCAGGATTTTCAGGATTTTCAGGATTATTTCAGGATAAGAGGGACCAGGATTTTGAGGATTTTCAGGATTATTTCAGGATAAGAGGGACCAGGATTTTGAGGATTATTCCAGGATAAGCTTTCGTCAAAGGGCGAAGCCTATTTTTAAGGATGGAAGGATGGAAGGATGGAAGGATGGAAGAGGGACCAGGATTTTGAGGATTTTCAGGATTATTTCAGGATAAGAGGGACCAGGATTTTGAGGATTTCAAGATTTGCAGGATAAGTGATAGAAAATCTCACTATAAAAAACAAGAACTGAAAACTGAATTTTGTGTTGAACATAAGATGAAAATCTGTTAAAATATATCTTTAATGCAATACTTTGCCAGGTTTGAAATGAATTGAAAAGCGATGGAGATAAGAATGGACAGCATCAAAGAATATTACGCCAAAGTGAATAAATACATGCCCATCTTCCCCAAAGCGACTGGACAACCGACCTATTATATTGAAGGATATCCGTTTGAGGATGATGAACCTATGGCAGCAACCCATTATCATGCTATACAGATAAATTTATTCTTTGACCAACTTTATCGCCTTTATCAATCAGAACCGAATATCCTTGTCGGATGTGATAGTTTTATCTATTATAGTGAAGGTGACAGAAAGAAACGTGTTGCTCCCGATGTATATGTGGTGTTGGGTGCAAAGAAAACGCCACTGAGACGCAGTTTCTATACATGGACAGAAGGGGCTGTACCTGATGCCATCTTTGAGTTTCTATCGGAAAGCACTAAAAAAGATGATAGAGATAGAAAAGTTCAGATATATTTAGAGGATATGGGAGCAAAAGAATACTTTATACATCAACCCGATTTAACAGAACCTGCGGAGTTCCGTGGTTGGTATCGTGACACTTCTGGCGAAATCATTGAGATGACACAAGACACACCAAGAACGTTGTTTAGTGAGAGTTTAAATCTATTGTTCTCATGGGACGTAGATGTAGACTTGGGAGTCCGATACCTGCGTCCATACCTGCCAGATGGAACAGTAATAAGCACATCCATAGAAGTAGAACAACTTCATGAAGAAGAAAAACAACTTCGTGAAGAAGAGCAACAACGTCGTATAGAAGAGCAACAACGTCGTATAGAAGAGCAACAACGTCGTATAGAAGAGCAACAACGTCGTATAGAAGAGCAACAACTACGAGAAATTGCTGAGACACAAGCTGAAGAACAAGCAGAGCAATTAAGAAATGTAAAGAATCTTGCAGATGAACAAGCAGAAATGATTCGAGAACAGGCAGCTGAATTAGAAAGATTACGTCAACAACTTGGTAAGTGATAACAGATATCAATATCTTTGACATTTTTTAAATACGCGGGGAAGTCTCATTTGAAAATACTGGTAATTGGACAGGGAGGACGAGAACACACGCTTGTTTGGAAACTTGTACAAAGTCCACTCGTTGAAAAGATCTATTGCACACCTGGAAACGCAGGTATAGCACAAATCGCAGCGATAATACCATGCAAAGATGATTTTAATGAACTTGCTGATTTGGCAGTATCCAAAAAGATTGACTTAACAGTCGTGGGACCAGAAGTACCGCTGGCAGCAGGTATTGTTGACGATTTTCATCAACGTGGACTGATAGCATTCGGTCCAGACAAAAAAGCGGCACGACTTGAAGGGAGTAAAGACTTTGCCAAGCAGCTTATGACAAAAAACGGGATCCCTACCGCTGTACATCAAACTTTCTCTAATGCTGATGCAGCGATAACCTACATTCAGGATATCAGATCACCTGTTTTTGTAAAGGCAGATGGACTTGCTGCAGGGAAAGGTGTTATCCCCGGTCGAACTCCGGATGAAGCAATAAAAGCAGTTCAGACGATATTAGTCGACAAAGCATTCGGTACAGCAGGGAACAATGTCGTCATTGAGGAGGAGTTGATAGGTGAAGAGGCGTCTTTTACTGTCCTGACAGATGGCAAAAACTGTCTGCCTTTTGTCAGCTCACAAGACCATAAAATGTCGCATGATGGGGATACGGGAAAGAACACAGGTGGAATGGGAGCATATTCACCCGCACCTGTCATTACGCCTGAACTGCATGACTTTGTGATGAAACAGGTAGTACACCCAACAATCAATGGCATGTCAGAGATCGGATGTCCCTTCAAAGGTGTGTTATATGTTGGGTTAATGATTACAGACGATGGACCTAAAGTGCTGGAATACAACTGCCGTTTTGGAGACCCTGAAGCACAAGTCTTGTTACCACGACTAAAGAGTGATTTAGTACCGCTATTAACTGCCTGCATTGATGGGACGCTTGATCAACAGACTGACGTAGAATGGCACGATGACGCAGCAGCTTGTGTCATCATGGCTTCAGGTGGATATCCAGATACATATCAAACGGGTAAAAAAATTACAGGTTTGGAAAAAACTTCAGAGATGGAAGGTGTAAATGTATTCCATGCCGGAACAGCTCTGCAAGATGATAGTATTGTAACAGCCGGTGGTCGTGTGTTAGGGGTAACCGCATTGGCTAACGACCTAAAAGCTGCAATTGAAGAATCATATCGTGGTGTTTCTGCAATTCATTTTGATAAAGCACATTGGCGAAAAGACATCGGATATAGAGCACTTGCGCGAATATGATAGATTTATCCCTTTTTAATAGTAGTAGGCACTTTCCAAGTGCCGTTCTTGCACTTGCGCGAATATGATAGATTTATCCCTGTTGGGTTAACAATATGGTTGACGAACTCACATACAAAATTGCTAAGTGTTGTAATCCGAATGAAAAGCAGGCAATATTAGGATACTTTAAGGAGGATGGTTCAATCACAGTACACGATACATCTTGTGAGACAGTTGTTGGATTGAGACCAGAGAGATTGTTAGATGTAACGTGGGATGAGATACATAAATCAGAAAAACCTGAAATACCGCTGGAGATTCCAGCTGAATTAGATGAAACTGACTACTACATCCTAAAGCATCATCAAGAAATGGGAATGGATTACTCTAAAGTTGTCGCAGAAACGATAAGACTTCCGCTTGAGGAGATGCATCAGAGACATCGTAAACTCAAGGAACTGGGTGGTTTGAAACGTGTAGAAGGTCGGATCATTCACTATCGGAAAAACAGAGTTAAAGGTAAATGGATAAAACATCGAAATCATACATACTATGAACTGACACCAGAAGGGAGTCAGTGGATACAGATATTTGAGAGAGATACAACTCAGTAATAACCCCAATCTGAATGAATTGCATAATTACATAAGGAGACTACAATGTTTGATGAAATGAGAGACCGCATGGCTGAAAAAGCACAACGTAGAAATCGTCTGCGTTCAATAGTTTTGTTGTCGCTTATACTCCACATGGCTATTGCCATTGTTTACATTTTTGTGCCGTTAAGTCGAGTTGCTAATCATCCTGATGACTCTATGGCTTTTGATCTATTTAAGGACCCTGATCCACTGTTTGAACGGCCAATCAGACCGAAGACGCCTTTGGAACAGAAACGGTTTGATCCGACTCAGAAACTGGCGAGAGATGCTGAGCAGAAAAAGATCAACTCCGCAAAAAACGAACGCGCTGAAGTTGTGAAAATGAGTGAAAAAGTCGTGATGCACGATGTTGAAATCAACAAAGCTCCCGTTGATGATATTCTACCGGATGTGATGACAGATACAAAGTTAAGAGAAGCTGAAGCTTCAAATTTGAGTCGTCTGCTTTCACAACCTGGCGAAACAGATGGTCGAGGCGATATTACCGGAAGAGTACGTGCCAGCGGAGACGGAACGGGGATATATCACGGTCTCGGTCAAGATGGTGGTGATGGCGGACTCGTTGAAGGTGGCGGGAGACCTGGTGGGAATGATCCACTCGGTATGGGTAAATTTCTCAATAGTCTTGATGGACCTCAGGATGTCGTTTTCTGTCTTGACGTATCTCCCAGTATGCTGGCTGCTGGTCTTGAAATAAAACTTGAATTGGCACTTAATTCCATTAAAGATTCAGTGATGATGCTTGGAACTGATGACAGATTTAATATCGTTCCATTTTCTGGTACTGCCAGACTCATGAGTGAGAAACTGCTTGAAGCAGACGAAACAAATATAGGACGTGCATTGATGTATCTTGACACTTTCACCCCTGAAAGAATTTATGAGAATCAGGGTACAAATATCCTTGCTGCACTTCAGATTGCTTTAAAGCAGAATTCTTCAGCCATTGTTCTGGTTACAGACGGAACTCCACAAACAGTACCGGGACTCAATATTGAAAAAAATCCAGACAAAATACTTGATTATGTAAGAGAGCATAATGTCAATAATGCTCGGATATACGTAGTTGGACTTGAGATTGATTTACGAACTGCCCGTGGTGCGTATCTGCTTCCTTCGCTTGCACATCAGACAAAAGGAGACATTAAGGTCGTTGGCATTGATGAATTGGTTGAGCTTAGCAAATAATCACAGACATTTTTGATAGTATACTATGGATCATAAATCGGCTTCTAACACAATCCAGCAGTTTCGGTTAGATGGTAAAGTCAGTCTCGTGAGCGGTGCAAGTCGTGGCATCGGCAGAGCCATGGCAGAAGGACTTGCAGGGGCAGGTTCAGACCTCGTCATCACAGGCAGGAAGATGGATACGCTCTTATCTGTGGCACAACTGATCACTGACGAAACTGATAGGAAAGTTATACCTATTCAGTCAGACGTTGGCAACCTTGATGAAATTAATTCGCTTGTTGAGGATACCGTCAAGGGTTTCGGAAAGATAGATGTATTGGTGAATAACGCTGGTGTAAACGTTCACAACCCTGCTTTGGAATTTTCTGAGGAGGATTGGGATTTTGTTACGGATGTGAACCTGAAAGGTGCTTTTTTCCTTGCAAAAGCATGTGGTCACGTCATGAAACAACACGGAGGCGGTAAAGTTATCAATACACTATCCCTAACTTCAGCAATTGGATTACCGACAAGTGTGGCTTATACTGCTGCTAAGGGAGGTCTCCTGCAACTCACTAAGCTGCTTGCTGTTGAGTGGGCAGAGCATAACATACAGGTCAACGGAATCGCACCCGGTTTTATACGGACTGAGATGACTGCTCCTGCGCGGGAAGACAGTAGAAACGAATGGATACTCAACCGTACTCCCGCAGACCGTTGGGGAGAACCCGAAGACTTAGCCGGTTTGACAATTTTCTTTGCATCCACTGCTTCCGACTTTGTTACCGGTCAGATGGTATTTGTTGATGGTGGTTTTATGGCAGGTAGCGATTGGAGACGACAAAGATAAGTGGACGCTGAGTCAACGCAAACTGATTTGCAGAACGCAAAACAGACCCTCGCTGAATATAAGTTCAACAATGTGAAGTTGTTTGATCACAAACCTGTATTGAGAATTCAGGTCACCGAAGCAGATTTTGAACGTATCCTTGATATGCGCATTGAACTTGTTGAAGAACTAAAGTCTACAGGTTTCCGTTTCATTGCTGTTGACCTTGATGACAGAGCTGGAGTATAGATATATCTTTTCATCTGATACATCAATAGTAGGTTATTTATTTTTTGAAAAATTTGGTTGAATGTGCCTCTATACCTTCTCTATCAACAAACTTGAAAATCACACTAAAATATGTTATAATTCAAGATGATAACATGCAGATTTAGGAGTACATATACTAAACAGGTAAGGAGACCAATGCCAAATTCTGACACTGAACCAGCACCTAAAAAAGAACTTGTAACAGCATATCTAAAGGAAGTCAAAACTAAAGTAGATGCATGTATCTTTGACTTTCTTCCTACCACACATGAACATCCGGATATACAGAAATTATATCAGATGATATTAGACTATCCTCAACGTGCGGGTAAAGGACTTAGACCTGCTCTATGCTTACTTTTATGTGAAGTGTTTGGCGGTGATCCTAAACAAGCTGTCAATACAGCAGCAGCTTTAGAACTGCTTCAGAATTGGTTACTTATACATGATGACATAGAGGATGGATCGGAATTACGTAGAGGTGAACCGTGCCTGCATCATAAACATGGTGTTCCTATGGCTATAAACGTCGGAGATGCATTACACTGCAAAATGTGGGAGATGCTACATAGGAATACCGAAATCCTTGGCAACAGACTCTCCCTCAAAATCTTATCAGAATTTATACAACTCAGTAACCAGGTCGTTGAAGGACAACACATAGAACTGAGCTGGGTGCACAACAATCAATGGGATATTGACGAAGAAGATTACCTCAGGATGTGTATACAAAAGACCGCTTGGTATACATGTATAACACCTTGTCGATTAGGTGCAATCATCGGAGGGGCAACTGCTGCAGAGACTGATGCTTTCTATGAAATAGGGAAATCTCTCGGTATTGCATTCCAGATTCAGGATGATGTTCTAAACCTCATCGGTGACGTTGACAGATATGGCAAAGAGATCGGAGGAGATATCAGCGAAGGAAAAAGAACGTTAGTTCTGATACATCTCATTAATGCTTGTAGTCCATCGGAAGCCGATGCTGTTATTGAGATTATGTCGCATAATAGGGATGAGAAAGACGAAACAGAAATACACAAAGTCTTGCAGTTGATGAAAAAATACAATTCTATTCAATATGCACAACAATTTTCTACAAAGTTTCTTAAGGAAGCAGCAGAAAAGTTCAAGCAGAATTTCAAGCATGTTTCTAACAATAAAGCAAAACAGCTGTTTCTATCACTAATTCATTTTTTCGTTGAACGCGAATACTAAAAGAAGGAGAACGCATTTTTATGGCACATAATGGAATTTCATCTGGTAAATTAAGAGGACTGATGAAACTGGCAGATTCAAATGGCAGATTTAAGATGATGGCAATAGACCAGCGTGGCTCTATGGTTACAAAACTCGCTGAAGTACTTGATATTGAAAAAACAGATGTTAAATACGATGATGTCGCTGGTATCAAGACGCTTATCACACGTATCCTTTCACCTAACGCAACTGCTGTGTTGACTGATCCAATCTATGGTCATCCATATTCATTAACGGAAATCCCGAGAGATGTAGCGTTGCTGTTAGCTTATGAAGAGTCGGGATATGTCAGCGAAGGTGTCAGTGAAAACGAAAGACTATCCAACCCAATAGAAAACTGGACTATTGAAAAGGCACAACGCGCAGGGGCTGATGCTATAAAACTTCTTGCATACTACCATCCGGATGCTTCACCCGTAACATTGAAACATCAACAAGAGTTCGTAAAGCATGTTGGGGATGAATGTGAGAAACATGACCTCCCATTCCTGCTTGAACTTGTGAGTTATGCACTTGAAGGAACTACGAAGAGTGTCGAATTTGCTAAGCAGAAACCGGACTTAGTGATACGGAGTGTAGAAGAATTCACTGCGCCTGACTATAAAGTAGACATTCTTAAATTAGAATTCCCCGCAGATTTGAAGTATACGACTGAATACCAAGAACATGCATTTTATGCAGGTGATTCTGCCTACGACTTAGATGAAGTCAAGGATGTATGTAGCAAATTAGATGCAACATCAACGTTACCGTGGGTTATCTTGAGCGCAGGTGTGGATATTGAAGAATTTATTGAAAATGTGAAACTTGCTGCATCTGCAGGTGCGAGTGGTTTCTTGTGTGGACGGGCTATCTGGAAAGACGCTGTGGATTTTTATCCTGATACAGGATCCGTTAGAAAGTTCCTTGAAAATGAAGCAACGACAAATTTCCACAATGCTAATGCTGCTGCAGAGAACGCATTGCCCTGGTTTGAACATCGTAACTTCGGGGGTGTGGAAAACATCAGTCTATCTAAACAATCTGAAAGTTGGTATCAGGACTATTCATAGTGATCTTCTTATTTTGTAGGTCGAGTAGACATTCTAATTAGAGGAATGCATTTTTCTATTCCAAGAGTTTCTTTGAATCATTAAGAAGAGGATAACACTTTATCGATTTTCTGAAGGACCTTATTTGCAATTGCAAGCGTGGTTTCAGCAGTGATGAGTCCACCTATTTCGGCAACAAGTATCACGATAGTGTCTCTAACAAAAAGCCAATTTGCTCCCGCTTGCCAGACCGAGTCGCCAAGGTTGATTTCGTTTAAGGAAACGGGTTGATAGGCTGTAACATGTCCACCGAGTTTTAGTAAGGTTCGTGAGGTAAGTCGTGTGCGTCCCTCGTCTGCTGCAGTA
This sequence comes from Candidatus Poribacteria bacterium, assembly GCA_965205065.1. Lineage (GTDB taxonomy): Bacteria > Poribacteria > WGA-4E > WGA-4E > WGA-3G > MSPOR6. Next base: position 4,830,711 of record CBDBFT010000001.1, read on the forward strand.
TTGGCTTTATCAGTTGAATCAAAAAACCAATAATGTATCGCAACCTGTTCAGCGGGTTTTTTATTCAACCACCACCTATCCCGCCAACCAAAAAGTGCTATCGGTTCGGCAGGCGCAGTTGGAGAATAAAGTTCTTGGGAAGAACTTAAACTCGCTGAGTATTCTGATAAGTCTTCAGACGTTAACTGAATTGATTCCAATGTAATATTCATAATAAACATGTTACCATGTCCACAACCGAATTTCTAATAAAAATCTCTGTTTTATTGAATATTCTCAACGCATAGAGCAACAAACAGATTTAAGCATCTATACAATACATCATAAAAGAGACATATTATCAGCAAAAGATATTCTTTGTGTTCTGAACATAGATTATGAAAATCCTTTCACGATACTGCCTTAAAGAATTCATTCCACCATTCTTTATATCACTTATCTGTTTCACCTGTATCATACTTTTTGATGAGCTTTTTCGTCTTATTAAACTCTTCGTCAAGAAAGGTGTAGGTCCTTTATATCTCATTGAATCACTCTTGTATATTGCACCAGCGACGGTAGTTTTGTCTATTCCGATGGCAGCATTAGTGGCTATTCTATTGGCGTTGGGTCGTCTGGCAACAGATTCTGAGATTATGGCGATGCGTGCAAACGGCGTCGGTCTACATCAACTCATGGTACCTCTGCTTGGTATGACTGTTCTCTTAAGTGTGATTGATCTTGCAGTGATTGAATATGTGTTACCGCAAGCCACTCAGGCTTCAGTAAAACTCAAACGTGATATTCAGAAACATAACCCCGCGCTTGTTTTAGAAGAGGGAACAATCATGAAGGAACTTCAAACGAAAGGTAAGCTCTGGATGTATGAGTCAACTGACCCAGAAACAGAACGACTTCAAAATGTCAGAATATGGGATGAAATTTATCGTGGACAACCCCGTTTGACAATAGCGAGAACTGCAATGCTCAAGTATGAAGGGAACGAGGCAAAGTTGACACTATACGATGGACATACTTATGAACCGGTAATTGATCAAACAGATGGCTTTAGAATAACGCAATTTCAGGAACAACAGATCGCACTTGACTTTACCAAAGACTTGCAGCGACGCGATTATACGTCACAACATCCGCAGACAATGCGAATTGGACAACTCAATACATATATTGGAGAGTTAGCTGCCTCAATTAAACCGGATAAACCCTCTACTTATACGATTAGTAGACTGCGTTATGCAAGAGTTGAATACCACAAGAAATTTGCTTTGCCATTTGCGTGTTTAGCATTCGGTCTTATAGGAATTCCTCTCGGTATTATGGTGAAGAAAAATGGGAAAATGATAGGTTTTGGCATCGGTTTAAGTTTGATACTCCTATACTATCTGTTGCTTCAAATTGGACAAAGCACAGGAACAAACGGACATTTCCACCCGGCATTCGCAATGTGGCTACCAAATCTTGTTATTGGCTCTATAGGAGTCATACTCATTGCCACTATATTTTTAGAGAACAGAGTACAACGTATCTCATAAATACTTAATCAAACGTGAGTTTGATAATTAAATCAAGAATGTATCCGTAGGTTGGGTTGAGGCACGAAACCCAACATTTTGACCCATTATAGAGCAATACATGTTGGGTTTCGTGCCTCAACCCAACCTACAACTTAAGAAAACTTAGAAGCTCTGCTGAATCACTCCGAATTCTTATGGTTATAGGGGTTGTCTTCTCTTCAGTCCCGTAGGGACGATATGTTTATAGAAAAATGTGTACCCACCTCTCTTCAGTCCCGTAGGGACGATATGTTTATATCAGGATGAACTACAACACATATCGTCCCTACGGGACTAAAGAGGGGTTGTATAACGTTTAGCTATAAACATATCGTCCCTACGGGACTAAAGAGGGTTTGTATAACGTTTAGCTATAAACATAGCGTCCCGTATGAAGCTTATGTTATTAATTGGGTAATACGCGGGCGGGGAAACCCCGCCCCTACGAAACCTTATTCCTACGATGCGTCATATCAGTAGAATTACCTGATTATTTATTTAATCTTCATACGGGACTAAAGAGGGGTTGTATAACGTTTAGCTATAAACATATCGTCCCTACGGGACTAAAGAGGGGTTGTATAACGTTTAGCTATAAACATATCGTCCCTACGGGACTAAAGAGGGTTTCTGCCATTGAAATTTCCTTAACTTTACACCTATGGGTAGAGCGAAGCGAAATCCGACCTACATATTTAGTCTGGACTATCCAGTAGTAGTTGAAGCTTATCAATCCCCGTCAAAACCCCATGCTTTAGCTTGGGGATGTAGACGGCTCACTGATTAATCAATCAAAAAATATTTGACTTTTTCCAAAAAATATGGACTTCAAGCACCAAACCTTGCAGTAATTGTGGCAAGCATAACAAAACTCTTTCTCTTTCAGATAGACAGTGGACATGTCCAAGTTGTGGTGTAAATCACGACAGAGACATAAACGCTGCTATCAATATCAAACGGGCTGGGTTAGCAGCCCAAGGCGGAGGCGACATCAGACAGCTCAGTCTCTTTGGGACAGCTGCAATTGCCTAAGAAACCGAAGCCCCAGCCTTCAGGCTGTGGGTGCTATCACGGCAGTTTATACAAACCCCGGCGCACCCGGACAATTTCACCTTCATCTAAAAGTTTCTTAAGTTCATTTCCTATTCCCTGCGCGCTACTATCAATGGCTTCTACGAGTAGAGATGTTTTTTTATCACCTGTCGCCAGCAGAAAGAGTATTTGCTCCCGGATGCTTATACGTTGAATGTTGCCGCCTCTTAGCTTTTGTAACACACGATTTGCTGTCCTTGAGGAACATCCTAAGATACGTTCCACTTCTTTTCTACTGGATTCACCTGTTAAATTGGCACGATCTGTCTCATACTTTTCGCGTGTGGCTATCACTTCAGGCAGTTTATGTAACCCTCCAGCGATTTCAAAGTCTTCCCAGTCAAAAAGGCGTGTTTCGCGTCTGTCAGTAATGTCGAGCAGCGGTATACTCGTGAGCAGGACCACTCTCTTGTTGGTCCAACGACTTAATCCTGCTTCCCCTATAATTTGTGTAAGTAAACCGGCAATACTCTGATGATAAACATCCTGGATCCGTTCGTCTTCATAATGGTGAGGATCTATTTTTTTATCATAGTGGAGGGGTTTCTCATCATTTCCAAATAACATCTGTGCTTGTCGCCAAATGGTTAATTGCGGCCAGTGTGGTACACCAACTATCCATAAGACTTGTGGTGCTTCAGAGGTAGTTTCCGACGAAAACGTGTCTTGGAAGTGTTTAACGAAACAGACGTTTTCCTTTTCTGCTAAATCTGATACATGATTGAGAATTGCCTGATATGTAATAATTGCATGCGTAACCTTTGGATCCCTCTCTATTTCAGCACGGATGCCGACAAAAAAACGTTCTCCCAATTTCGTCAGACCCATCACATCCCAATTGCTATCGTAGTTTAAAATTGTTCGTAGTGGATGAACGCCTGTGCGAATCTGAAAAACTTGGTTGTCTGCTAACCATGCTGAAGGTTCAGTGTGGGTGAATTCAATTTCTTCATCTGGAAAAACTTTGCGTAGATGTTGCTCAGAAAGTGTTGGGGATATCAAAAAAAGCCTTTTCACGCTTGGATGCAGTACGGGAGGTATCCAGAATACCAGTCTTTTTTGGATAGTACACCGCATCGGCGCATCCGCATCCCGTTTGTAATGTGCAAAGAAACGTTTAAGCTGATGCCAATACGTCCAGTTTGGATCTGGACAGACAATCGGAAATTGCTGAATTTTCTCGACTGTCTCCGTGTCCAAAATACCCAACTTGATGGCTTGCGTCATTTCCATCGGGATTCTCACTGTTTCGTTAACGACAAACGGAGGCGGCTGAAAAGAGGGAAGTCCTTTTGCCTCTAATCTCTTAGCGGCATTATTATCCACAGGAATGTAAGCGGAGACACCTCCCTCAAACGTTATGCTAAATTGCGCCAGTTCTTCTCCCGTTTCTGAATCAACGACACCGTTTGTTACAACCTTGCCTGGCAGATTTACGTGGTGCATCTGCCAAATTAGTTTTTCTTCGTGCGGTTGAAACGCCTGCATCGCTGTGCGAATCCGTGTAATAGGATTCCCATCAGATTTACCGTAGGGTTCTATTGCACTGAGTAGTGCTTTGGAAAAGTTCCCTAAAGCCTCACCTTCCCAATTCACAATCCATTCATTTAGCACGTCTATTGGTAATTCACACCTTATAAAGAGGTTTTCTATTTTTGCTTTCCTTTCATCAATGATGCAGATACGTTCTGTTTCATCTGTCGGTTCAAGAATTTTTTCTGCTGTATCGGCGTACTCTGGATTGATAAAGAGTTGTCCGTGCGGCACTATCTGTACCTTTACGGATTGTAAGGTGAGAAGTTGTGATAAAAATCCGCGCTCCTGACACGTTGTCCACACGGGACATGATGGACAGATACTTACATGCGGATCCCCACCCTTTCCGGCGAGTGTGCGGCACCGTTCGGTGTCCTCACACACGTTGCCGCCTTCGAACGGGTTTGCCATCCGAACGTTGACAGGTATATCTTTCACCTGTTCCCACTTGTATCTTTTCGATTTCCAGAGTGCAAAAGAGGGTAGATTTATTTCCTGATATCGTTGTGCTGCGGCATCTGCTAAATCTGGGTTCGGTATGTTTAAACATACGGCACCCCCGTTGAGGAGGTGTAATTCTACGCCATAATTTGTACCGAGAATAGTTTCCGGTGTGATGCACTGAATTCGTGCGTCCTTTTGAAAAACCTGCAGTATCTGTGCAGCATTTTCTTTCAGTGTCTTGTAGACTTTTTCCGTGGGGTCTTGCTGGTGAAGGATTGCAGGCAAGCGTTTTATCACCAACGGACTCATCTTACCCTCTTGGACTGAGATTAGTTTTTTGGTTACAGGCAGCCCAAAATTTGAAATTGGGGGTGTAATACCGGTGTCGTCCCATACATCTGTTAGTGGTGTGGTTCTTGTAGGCAGTGCTGTCCCAGGCGTATTTGCGCGTATCCATACAATATCCTGATCTTCCCATAGTGTTACATGTGTGTCAATACGACTTTCGCTATCGTGCCGGATCCAATGGTAGAAATCGCTATCTTGTTGTAAATAGGAGAAACCGCGTTTCAAAAATGCTTCTTTCGCGAGATCAAGATTACGTGAACCGAGGGTTTGTGGCACAAGAGGAGTCGTTTGTGGAACGGTTTTTAACTGTTTTTTTCCAGGCGATTCAGCCTCGTGAAGTGTTGCGCGGAGGTTATTGACAGGAACAAAAAGCACCTCTCTGGCAATTACAGGCGGTTTTAAAAGGTCTCCGAGTAGAATCTGGTATCGAGAATCCCACCGGCTATATCCGTTTTCCCCAAGAATTTCAAGGTAAACGTCTCGGTGGTCAGGATTATCTGGTGTCGGGGCATGTGTATAGATGTATGATCTATCATCCGCCGTGTTTGGGTGGAGGTAATTCGTTATTCTGCAAGTAAACCGTAGTCCACCCGACTTTGTCAAAGTCAATAGCGGGTTCACAACCGAGTTGACAAGTCCTTCAATACATGTCATCACGGCATCCGGGTCAGCACATATTGCTTGATATGTAAAATGCAGGTCGTGCCATCGTGCCCCATCGTGTTCGGATGGTATGCCTGTGTATATCTGAATTCCCCATGATTCGTGCCACCGTTTAAGGTGCCAACTGCGCGTTGTTTGCCTTGTCAAGAATCGATCACCCCCAAAACCCCGTGGACCTCGGTCATTATTCGGGGCGCGACCTATTGGCATAAAGGAGATGTCTGCCAATTCCAAATCGTCGAGCATCACGGGATATCTTCGCGCACAATAAACTTTAAAATTATAAGGTATTTCCTTATACAAGGCAGGTGTTACCACCGTTTTCCGCTGATGAAACGTTTCTCTGTGCCGTTTGTGGCAACGTTGAATAATATCTTTTACAGAATTCATAGTTTGTTTTAGCGGACCTTCCGCGCGAAAGCGCAAAGTAAAATTTAACGAGTATTTTATCACAAATCCTCGTTAATATCAAGCCCTTTGATAAAGAAGTAAAAGAATTAGGGATTAAAAAGACGTAATTTCAGAAAATAAACAGCATATTTCCAAAAAAAGAATGTTTTTTTGTAATTTTAGTTTGACTTATAACCGTTATGATATGGTATAATACTCTATAATTCATATTAAGTCATAATCAGATATATTAAGTATATAGTAAAACAACTATTGATTAATATTATTATTAATACTAAAATAAGACTATTCCGAGATGTGTGTTTAAAGTTTAAATGGTGTATAAAGTCAGTATATATCTATAGTTATGCGTTAATTTATGTTTTGAAACTGAATTAATGGATATATATTATTTTCATATTAACACATTTATTTACATTAAATTTAATAGTATATGATATTATGTCTTATACTTTACATAACGTGAGTTTGATAATTAAATGCAATATGCGTTGTAGGTTGGGTTGAGGCACGAAACCCAACATGTATTGCTCTATAATGGGTCAAAATGTTGGGTTTCGTTCCTCAACCCAACCTACGCAAGTTATTTGTTCTGATTTATCAAACTCACGTTACATAAGTAGATAGATGCAGTGTAACCGTCATCCATAATTTGTAACCACGATGTGTAGATGTCCATCACTAAAAGAGAAACTGCACCATGAAAACAACATTGTATTTCACACACACTTTCGCTTTTATATTATGTGCGTTTGTGCCGAACATTTTTGCTCAAGACGCATCCCCCGAATATATAGTGCGGGTCATCTATGTTGTTCCAAACGATCGTGAACCGGATCCGAATATGGACACGAAACTCGATACGTTAATGAAAGAAACACAACAGTTTTACGCGGATCTGATGGCGTATCACGGGTTTGATAGAAAAACATTTAGGCTTGAGACAGATGCAACAGGAAATGTTGTCGTGCATCATGTGGACGGAAAACACAACAATGCCTATTATCAGGACGAGTCAGAAGATTCAGAAGGAAGTATGATAGTATGGGAGGAAATTGCGGAACAGTTTGATCTATCAAAGAATATTTATGTGCTGGTTCTTGACATCAGCGATCACATTGTTGCTTATGGCGGTATTGCCGTTGCGGGGTTAGCGGGGGATCTTAACAGCCATTATGGGAAGGTATTGATTCCTGCTTTCAACCCTGCTATTGCTTTGTGGCATGAACTTGGGCATGCTTTTGGATTGACGCATGATAGTCGCTCTGACGTTGAAGCGAAGCGATGGGTTCATCCTGATACGCAGGACCCGATGATTACATCTTTCTGTGCAGCGGAATGGCTGGATGTGAGCCGTTACTTTAATCCGATACAAGATATTGTCTTAGCTCGTGATAACGAGGCTCAAGTTAGGATGCTGAAACCTACCCTTGATTCTCCACCTTATGCTATCAGGATCCGATTTGAAGTTGCAGATTCAGATGGACTTCATCATGCACAGTTGAATGCGTCCTCTTTTTATGATTCAGGTGTCATCGGTTGTAAGAAGGTAAATGGTAAAGCAGCGACTATAGAATTTGTAACGACCCGCGTGATAGGGGGTATTAGTGAAAGCGTGCAGCTGCGACTAATAGATAGGAATGGAAACTTTACAAACCATTCATTTCCTATAGATATAACTGATTTATTACCACAACCTAAAGTTGTTTCAATACCAGACCCGAAATTAGCATTAGCGGTGCGAGAAACTTTAGACTTAACACCTGACGATACAATTACACAGATCGTGATGCGGCGGTTAATAAACTTTGTCGCCACAGTTCGGCAGATAACAGACTTAACAGGACTGGAGCATGCACACAATGTAAGGGATTTATGGCTTGATAACAATCAGATTAGAGACCTCACGCCACTGTCAGGCTTAACAGAATTAAGCAGATTGGAACTTTCAGAAAATCCAATTCGCGATATAACACCCCTTGCAAAATTAAAAAATCTATCCCAATTAACATGCCGTAATGCTCAAATCAGTGACATCACGCCGATTGCAAAAATGTCAAACCTGAGAAAGTTAGACTTGACTGGGAATCCAATCACCGATATTGCACCGCTTACGGGAGTAACGAACTTATTTGAATTGCATCTTGGTAGCACCCAACAGAAAATCAGCGATATTACACCGCTGACAGGGTTGGTGAATTTAAGCTCTTTGACGCTTATATCGGCATCGATTGCTGACATACGACTACTTGCAAGGTTTGTAAAACTATCACATTTAAGTCTTTATGATGTTCCAATCAACGATATAAGCTCTCTTATAGAATTAACGAAATTGAAGTCATTAAAACTAACATCATGTAAAATCAACAATATCCGTTCTCTTGATAGGTTGAAGAATTTAGAAACATTAGTCCTTACTGATAATCACATTAGCGATGTGGCACCACTTGCTCAGCTTGTAAATCTTAAGGTATTACGTCTTGAGGATAACCCGATTAAGAATACAGCTCCACTTCGGGACCTACTCCGAAAAAATCCGGACGTGAAAATATACCTTAAGCACGGTGGTGATCCATTGCCTGTTGCGTTGTCAAGTTTCCGGGCAGAGCGTACTGATAAAGGCGTTGTCCTGAAATGGACAACCGAGTCGGAGGTAGACACCGCAGGATACAATATCCTTCGAAGCGAAACGAAGGACGGAACGTTCAAGATCGTCAATCCAAAAATCATTCAAGGCGCAGGCACGACCGCTGAACGCAATGCGTATACGTGGACAGACACAACGGCTAAACCGAATACGGTTTATTACTATCAGATAGAAGATGTCTCCCATGCAGGGGTTCGCAAGCCGTTAGCAACCGTTCGGTTGAGTGGGGGTTGGCTTGTGTCTGCACGCGGCAAACTGATGACAAGATGGGCAGATGTGAAGGGAGTGTTTGGACAACATTAGACCTCGCCGCTGCCAGTCGCGTGTTTACAAAATTACTGGCTTATAGTTAATACGCCGTCCTGCGAGGAGACGCAAAACCCCCGTACCAAAAAATAAAAGGAGACACTTCATGAAAACGAAAGTTTTGAGAGTACTATTGAGTATTGTATGTGTGCTTACAGCGGCATTTATGTTCGGATGCGACAGAACGCAAAAAGGTCTGATGCCCGTTATCACGGATACCTCTACAGAGACAGCATTGAAAGTGGGTATTCTTCAACCCCCCAACCAATTTACGAGTTTTACCAAAGGTGCGGAACTTGCACGCGATGTCATCAACGCTGCCGGTGGTGTGAACGGCATGCAGTTGGAATTCATCTACAAAGATGAACTCACGGAAACCGTCGCTGACACCGTAACAGAATTAGTTGAAGTTGAAGATGTTGTGGGTATTATCGGTCCCGTATTTTCCAGTGATGCGGTAAGAGTTGATCCGAATGTTCAGATCCCGATGCTTGCGGGTGCAACCGATGCCAACCGCGTTACGCAAACGAACGATTTTATTTTCCTTGTTGGTGGATCCAATATTATACAGGGGAAGTTGATGGCAAAATTTGCTATTGATGAACTCAAAGCATCAACCGCAGCCATGATATGGCAAGATGAAGATGTCTATTCTAAGGGTCTCATAGATGCTTTTGATGCCGAATTCAAAGCACTTGGGGGCAGCACACTTGCTGGTGTTCATGCATATCAAGTCGGTGACACCGATTTTACAGAGCAACTCACCGCTATCAAAGCAGCTGATCCGGATGTGCTACTCCTCGCGAGTTTTGCACCGGAAGTGCCACGTATTATGGCAGCTGCCAGGGCGATGGACATTGAAGCTGTCTTTATTGGTGGAGACGGCATGGATGACCCGGAAAATATGTTCGGCACACTCACGGATAACACACCGCTTGAAAACACTTACTATACAACGAACCTTCATCGCACATCAGAAGATCCGAGCACAAAACAATTTATTGAAGCCTATAAAACGATGTTTGATGAAGCCCCCGATGGTGTCGCTGCAACAGGATATGATAATGTACGTTTATTGGCGATGGCGTTTGAAACAACACAATCCATCGATCCAGTCATTGTCCGAGATGCGATTGCTGCGATAAAAAACTACAAAGGTGCTACCACTATCTCTCATTTTGATGCACAACGCCGCGCAATCAAAGGTGTCGGTATCATAAAGATTGAGAATGGACAGTTCATGCCACATTCGTTTATACATGGCGTGACAACGGCTGAATAATTAAAGGAGACTTCCATCATGAGAAATCCAATGAAACTTAGCTTTTTGTTTTACCTGTTTATACTGTTGACGTGCTCTAATTCCTTAGCACAAGTAACCGATGAACCCAGCGACCCCAACTACACTTTTGAAACAATTGACGTTCCGGGTGTAGACTTCTTGGCATTGACGGCGAGTAGCGACTTTGAGGACTACGCCGGCTACACGAAAAGCACTGATGGTGAAAAGATGGTTGCCTTCACGCTCATTGATGGCGTTTTTACGACCTACGATTTCCCCGGTTCGCAGAACACTTACTTCTACGCCCTTGGTAATGATGGACGCGCTGCTGGACACTACGAAGACAGCGATGGACTGCACCACGGTGTAATATTAGAAAACGGTGAGTTGCGGCAATACGATTATCCGGGTGCCGTTGAGACCTTCATCTATGTTATTAGTGACGCGACAGGTGTCTTGACCGGTGATTTTATAGACGATAAAGGGGTCCGCCGCGGCTTTTCAGGTGACATCATCATTGAGTTCCCAGGTGCTGTGGCAACGTATGCCGGTTTTGTGGACGTGAACGGTGTTATCATGGGCAGCTACATAGATGCTGAAGGTTTGTATCATGTCTACCTCCGTAACCTGGATGGCACAATGCAATCTATTGATGTGCCGCAACCTGTTCCATTTGAATACCTTTACGGGCACGGTATCAATAATGCTGGGACTTACGTTGCCCGCGCCAAAGTGGTAGGTGATATACCGCGCACATTCATCGGTTTAGCCGGCGATCGCCGCGGGGAGGAGTTGCAATTCCCCGGAAGCGTGAGCACAGAGGGTTGGAATATTAATCAGGACGGTTCTATCGTCGGGTACTATGACACAGCAGATGGACACAGATACGGATTTATCGCAAGACCTGTAATGGATATGACTCCACCTGTCGACGATGAACATGTTGGTACACACGCCGACTCCGATTATACTTTTGTGAATGCTGATATTCCGAGTATAGCGTTCTTAGAGCTGACAGCGAGTTCCGACTTCAACTATACTTTTGAGAGCATTGAAGTTCCGGGTGTAGATTTTTTAGAGGTGACATCAAGTAACGATCTTGAGGATTACGCAGGTAACGCCCGAAGTGCTGATGGCGAAAATATAGTCGGCTTTACGCTTATTGATGGCGTGTTTACGACATATCATTTCCCAGGTGCAAAGAACACCTATTTCTATGCTTTAGGTAATACAGGCATCGCTGCCGGACACTACGAGGACAGCGACGGTCTGCACCACGGTGTTATCTTGGAAGACGGCGAGTTGCGCCAATACGATTTTCCGGGTGCCGTCGAAACGTTCATACACGGCATTTCTGATGCAACCGGGGTATTGACCGGTAATTATATAGATACTTCCGGTGTTCGTCGCGGGTTCTCAGGCGAGACCATCATTGAGATTCCCGGGGCATCTGAGACCTACGCAGATTTTGTCAACGCGACAGGTAGCGTCGTGGGCAGCTACGTAGACGGTGAAGGTATCTATCACATGTATATGATTTCCCCGGGCAGGATTACATCTCTAAACTTTCCACACGCAGAAAATATAGAATATCTTTTTGCGCACGGTGTCAATCAAGCATTGATTTACGTTGTCCGCATCAAACGTGTGGATGATGTGCCACGCACGTATGTCGGTGGGAGCCACGGTGTCTATGAGTTTCGGTTCCCGGGCAGCGTGAGCACGGAGGGCTGGAATATTAATGAGGACGGTTCTGTCGTCGGGTACTATGACACAGCGGATGGACGTAGACACGGATTTATCGCCAGACCCGATGCGGACACCGCTCCACATGTTAGCCACGAACCTATTGAACTCGACCTCGCCGGGGCAAGCTATACTTTTGAGAGTATTGATGTTCCCGGTATAGATTTTTTACAGGTGACAGCGAGTAGTGACCATGAGGATTACGCTGGCTACACGAAAAGTGCTGATGGTGAAAAGATGGTTGCCTTCACACTCATTGATGGTGTCTTTACAACCTACGATTTCCCCGACGCAAAGAACACTTATTTCTATGCGTTAGGCAATAATGGACGCGCTGCCGGATACTACGAGGACAGCGACGGTCTGCACCACGGTGTCATCTTGGAAGATGGCGAGTTGCGCCAATATGATTTCCAAGATGCCGTCGAAACGTTCATACATGGCATTTCTGATGCAACCGGGGCATTGACCGGTAATTATATAGATGCTTCCGGGGTTCGTCGCGGGTTCTCAGGGGACATCATTGTTGAATTCCCTGGAGCATCGGAAACATACTCCGATTTTGTGAATGAGCACGGCAGTATCGTTGGCAGTTACGTAGATGCTGAAGGAAAATATGAGGGATACGTGCGGACCTCGGATGAAAGGTTTCTATCTTTGGACTATAGAAACAGAGCAGACCTACGACGTTTTACAGATACACCAGAGTTTGAATACATTTTTTTGCACGGTATCAGCGATGCTGGTGTTATCGTGGCTCGATCCAAAGCGGCGGATGATGTCCCGCGCACTTATGTCGGCGGTGCCGAAGGTTTACATGAATTGCAGTTTCCGGGTGCCGTTAGCACGGAGGGGTGGAATATCAATCAGGATGGTTCCGTCGTCGGGTACTATGACACAGCAGATGGACACAGATACGGCTTTATCGCCAGACCTATAATGGACACCGAAGAGCCTGTTGTAGAAGAACCCGTTGCCCCCGCTAATGTCAACTATACATTTGAGACAATTGAGGTGCCGGGTGTTCAGTTTTTAGCCGTGACAGCGAGTAGCGACTTTGAGGACTTCGCGGGCAACACTCCGAGTGCCGATGGTGAAAAAATGGTCGGTTTTACGCTCATTGATGGTGTCTTTACCACCCACGATTTCCCTGGATCACAAGGTACATATTTCTACGCACTCGGTAACAATGGGGTCGCCGCCGGACACTACCAGGATAGTGCCGGGCTCTACCACGGTGTCATCTTAGGAGAAGATGGAGTACTGCGCCAATACGATTTTCCGGGTGCCGTCGAAACCCAAATCTTCGATTATAGCGACTCTACCGGGAGATTGACAGGTAATATGGTAGATGCTTCTGGTGTTCGCCGCGGGTTCTCAGGTGACACAATCATTGAGTTTCCCGGAGCATCGGCAACTTATGCCGATTTTGTGGGCGGGTTAGGTAAGACCGTGGGTAGCTACGTGGATGCTGCAGGTACATATCATGCATACTTCCGTGGCCCAGGGGGTAGTTTTGCAACGCTTGACCTTCCACTCGAAGGAGCGTTGGACTACTTCTTTCTTCACGGTCTCAACGATGCACTGATTGCTGTTGGTCGCGCCAAACCGGTGGATGGTGTCCCGCGCACTTATGTCGGATCACCCCTTAACCTACAAGAATTGCGCGTTCCGGATAGTGTTAGCACAGAGGGTTGGAATATCAATCAGGACGGTTCTGTCGTCGGACACTATGACACAGCAGATGGCCACAGATACGGATTTATCGCAAGACCCATAGAGAGCACTGATACAAAAGTCAGCAATAGACGCATTGGCGCACCCGTCGGTTTTACTTATGAGAGTATTGATGTTCCGGGTGTCCACTTTTTAGCGTTGACCGCCAGCAGTGACTATGGAGACTATGCAGGAAACACGAAAAGTGAAGATGGCACTAAAACTGTCGGTTTTACGCTCATTGATGGTGTTTTTACGCGCCATGATTTCCCGGATTCAAAGAACACTTACTTCTACGCGTTGGGGAATGATGGAACAGCCGCGGGACACTATGAGGATAGCAACGGTTTGTACCACGGTGTCGTCTTAGAAAACGGCGAGTTGCGCCGATACGATTTCCCGAATGCCGTCCAAACGGAGATATACGGCATTAGTGATGCAACGGGTGCCCTGACAGGTAATTTTATAGATGCTTCTGGTGTTCGTCGCGGGTTCTCAGGCGACACAATCGTTGAGGTCACCGGCGCAACAGAAACTTATGCCGATTTTGTGAGTTGGACAGGCAGTATCGTGGGTAGCTACGTGGATGCTGCGGGTACATATCATACATACGTGCGTGGCCCGACGGGTAAGTTTTTATATCTTGACCTTCCAGATGCACTGAATCTGGAATACTTTTTTCTACACGGTCTCAATGAGTCAAGGACCGTCGTTGGCAGAGCTAAAGCAATAGGAGATGTCCCGCGCACCTATTACGGCAATCCCCTTCACCTACGTGAGTTGCGGTTTCCCGGCAGCATCAGCACGGAGGGGTGGAATATTAATCAGGACGGTTCCATCGTCGGACACTATGACTCACCGGATGGACGCAGACATGGATTTATCGCGAGACCCACTCCCAAGGAGGAAAGTGATCAGTTTGGCAACATCTTCAACGTGACGTTGACGAAAGGTTTAAACATGATTTCTGTGCCATTAGCACCGCCAACGCCAATGACAGCTAAATCACTTGCTGGGATAACTGGCGCGACTGTTGTCATAGCACTTGATGCTGAAAATCAACGTTTCATCGGATGGACACCAGGGGCACCTAACGATGGATTCACTATTGAAGGTGGAAAAGGCTACATTGTCAATGTCCTACAGGAACGCAATTTTGATTTCGTCGGATCACATTGGACAAATCAAACCGAGGCTGCTGCACCTGCTATCTCCCAGGCACAAGAAGCGTGGGCATTCGTGGTAAGTGGGCAATTGAAAGGTAAACCAACGTTTGAGGGTTATAAGGTCATCGTCCAGAACTTGAGAACAAACGATACAATAACTGCATCGGTGCAAGGTAATTACTACGCTGCTGCAACTGCCGACTTAGCGAGGCGGAGCGTTGTCAAAGTTGGAGACGTAATTGAATTACGCGTCATAGGTCCGGATGGCAATGTTGAATCACAAACCCGCAGTATTAAAGTGACGCCTGAAAACTTGGCTAACGCACTATTATCTGTCAAGTTTGATAGCATCGGTAAACCGCAACAGAATAAGTTGTTGCAGAACTACCCGAATCCGTTCAACCCCGAAACCTGGATACCTTATCAACTCACAGAAGAGAGTCCTGTATCCATATCCATTTATGAGTCATCCGGTAAGTTGATACGCACGCTTCCGCTCGGTTTTCAATCCGCAGGCTTCTATAATAGTCGGAGTCGTGCGGCGTATTGGGATGGGAAAAATCAGGTCGGTGAACTTGTGGCAAGTGGTTTGTATTTCTATACGTTAACCGCAGGCGATTACACCGGCACGCGCAGGATGTTAATCTTGAAGTAATAGTACTTTCGCTTCCTCGCTTTGTAGATTGTGTGGGGTCTCTCTAAAAAACAATCTATTCCTCCTAAGGTGTCCTGCGGGGAGACGCAAAACCCCCGCACAATACAAAGGAGAACATAATCGTGAAAAGAACATTTTACGGTTTATTGACAGCAATCTTGTTATTAGGTTTTACAGCACTAAGTTATGCTGAAATGGTGGTATCTCTTAAACAGAATACCGATGTGGCTTTACCAAAAATAACAGTTGATGTTAACTTGACAGATGGCAGAGGGGTCGCGGGCTATGGCCTGTTTCTGGTCTATGATCCAACTGTTTTGAAATATGTTGACACAACACAGGGGAATTACTTGCCTAATGCTTTCGCTGCCGCATCCTATGCGTGTGTTCATATCTTTGCAGAAGCATTGAAAAACGCTGCTGCGAGAGATGCACATTCAATACGCGACGCACTTGCGAATATTAGTGAACTTGATACCATTTTGGGAAAGTTCTCTTTTAATGCTGACGGCGATGCTGTTTATGAACCGAATATACTAATTGTCAGAGATGGAACGTTACGATTGTTCGACTAAGAATTCACTGAAAAAACATGAAAAAATGGAGGTATATAAACATGAAATTGAGAATACAATACTTTGGACTACCCGGTGCGCTAATTTTCCTATTATCCTTTTGTTTCTTCGGATGTTCTTCTGATGAAGAAGTGAGTCCAAGTGACCCGTTGTTTCCCACATGTTCTCCTGATGAAGAAGTGAGTCCAAGTGACCCGTTGTTTCCTACTGGTGCAGAGCTTGAGAGCTTGATTGCCCAAGCAATAGACGCGGGTTCTTTGCAGGAACGAAGCAGTTCAGGTGAAAACTTTATTACCGCACGCAATCAAGAAACACCTTATACAGGATGGGTTAAAAACTATCATGACGATGACGAACAGATTGAAATGCTCCTTCAGATGCACTGCGGTAAGAATCATGGCAAGTGGATAGTATGGCATGAAAATGGACAAAAAGCATTTGAAGGCACATACAAAGATGAAAAGTTACACGGTGCAGGGACACGCTGGCATGAAAATGGACAAAAAGCATTTGAAGGCACATACAAAGATGAAAAGTTACACGGTGCATGGACATTCTGGTATGAGAATGGACAAAAAACAAGTGAAGGTAGATTCGTAATTGGTGCACAAGATGGTGCATGGACATTTTGGTATGAAAATGGACAAAAAGCAGCTGAGGGCATATACAAAGATGGCAAACGAAATGCCGACTGGTTATATTGGACAGAGGATGGGGAACGGTCAGACGATGGGGAACGGATAATGTCATCGTTTGTAATTTTTACTATATAAACATACAATAAGGGAAACATAACATGCAAGGCTCATGTAAAGAATGAGTGTGAATAAGATTTAACTCTTGTGGTCATTTATTTCATGGAAACGATAGCACACACTTTTTACATGAGTGATATCGTCCAACAAACAGAAACAGATAGGAGACATACATGCAAACAAAATGCACCTGCAACATAGTACACATCGTGATATATTTACTGCTCTTTTGCATATCTACGCTTTTCGCACAAGAACCGGACACGTCTGTCCTCTTACCCGATGGTGCAAAGGCACGGCTCGGTAATGGACGCATTTTCGATGCGAAATACACCGAAGATGGCAGGCAGCTGGCGGTTGCAACGTCTTACGGGATTTGGATTTATGATGCACTCACCTACAAAACTATCCGATGGCTAACAAAACACGATTACCCTGTGGAAAAGATCATTTTCAGTCAAGATGGGAAATTGCTTGCCAGTCAGGATCAAGGAAGCTTTATACATCTGTGGGACATTCAAGCGGGTACGCATAAATGTAAACTTAAAAATCGAGATATTCTTTTAGACCTGGCTTTCACAGCGGATTCGGACACGCTTTTGTCGGTAAATACGGACGGAAAGATAATGACTTGGCATGTTGACACAGGCAAAAAGCAGCAGAAACTCAACACGTTAGAAAAAGTGAATGACGGTCTCATTAGTGCTGCCTTTAGTGTCAATAATTTTCTGCTCGCCACCGGACATGAACACAACAACATTGAGATATGGGATTTCACATCCGGTAAAAATAAGTACTCACTTGAAGGTCTCGAATCTCGACCGATGAGTATGTCGATCAGTCCGGATAGCTCAACATTGGCAAGCGCAGGGTGGGTAACAAAAGTCCGACTCTGGAACATAAAAACTGGCAAAGAACTAAACATAACTGAAAATGAAGAAACCTGTGTTAATAGTATCACCTTCAGCCCGGAAGGTAACCTCTTCGCTGTCGGTAGTTTCTTAGGTACAATCAACATCTATATGACAGACACAGCCAAACAGGTCTACACGATTGAGGGACATAAAAAAGAGGTGCTCACCCTCACCTTCAGCTCCGATTTTCGGTATATAGCAAGTGGCAGCGAAGATGGGACACTCAAAATTTGGGATGTCGCATCCGGTAAAAATAAGCACACGTTTGAAGAACACTTCGGTGGATTTACCTGTTTCGCCTATAGTCCGGATGGCAAAACTATCGTTTCCTCGGGGTCGGGTCCAGGATCAGGATGGGATCCCGCTGTTTGTCTATGGGATACCACTACCAGCAAACTAAGCAAGACCTTTGATAAAGAACAGGAGTATTTCATAGTCGCTGACGTTGCGTTCAGTCCGGATGGCAAAACGATTGCCACCGCAAGTTATGGCAATTATGTCATCCTGTGGGATCGCGAGACAGGCGAGGAGAAACAAAGGCTGAAAGGACATGCGGACAAGACGTTGCATGTCGTCTATAGTCCGGATGGCAAAACGATTGCTACGGGTAGTGCTGATAAAACAGTACGACTGTGGAACGCAGAAACTGGCGAACACATGCACACACTAAAAGGACATACGGACGAAGTCACAGATGTCGTCTATAGTCCGGATGGCAAAACGATTGCTACGGGTAGTGCTGATAAAACAGTACGACTGTGGAACGCAGAAACTGGCGAACAAGAACATAAGTATACACACCAGGGAGTTATCATGAATCTCGCCTATAGTCCGGATGGGGAAACAATTGCAGTGGCAGACAATAGGAAGTTCATCGTTCTATTGGATGGCAAAAACGACACGTTAAAGAAGTCTCTTGCAGAACAGGAGAATAAGATAACCAGCATCGCCTACAGTCCAGACGGCAAAAGTCTCGTGACGGGGGATAAAACTGGCATGGTCAGAGTCATAAACGCGACGACAGGCGATGTGGATCGGTCGTATAATGGACATCACACTATCGTTGAAAACGTTGCGTTTAGTTCGGATGGCATGACGTTTGCAAGTCAGTGTAAAAAGGGTATCTTGATGTTGTGGAACGCTCCGTAACCTATTGGAGGATGATTTGATGCAACCTATTTATTATTTGGCTGATAACAAAAAATGGAGTAATCGCGTATCATTTTTATTAATTGTGTTAGTTCTTGTAATCTATTTTACTTTTATGAGTGCTGCGGAAGTTACACTTGTAGCAGATCGCACGCCTGAGGTGCGTGATGCGATTGTTGCAGCAATAGCAGACGTGGATACTGCAGCAGATGTAACGGCTGCACACCTTGCCACGATTACGAATCTTAATCTACGTGGCAAGGATATTTCTGAGTTGAAAACGGACGATTTTTCTGGGCTGAGTGGCTTAGAGAATCTCAATCTGTATGGAAACAAACTTTCAAGTTTACCGGCGGGTATTTTTGAAGGACTAACATCGTTAAAGGTACTCCGTTTAGGTAAAAACGCTGTGGACCCGTTACCGCTTACCGTGTCCTTAGTGAAGGTAGCATCGGGACAGTTCAAAGCGGTTGTCCCTGCAGGTGCACCCTTTGATCTTGTTATACCGGTGCAAGCGACGCATGGCAGCATTGCGGATGGCGTATCTACGGTCACCGTTTCGCGTGGCAGTGTAGCAAGCGCGCTGTTGAAGGTTGAGCGCACACCTGGTACGACTGCTTCTGTCACCGTTGCTATTGGCACATTGCCCAAGTTGCCGCGTAATCATTACGGTTATACGTTTGTGAAATCTGATGATGCGCCGTTAGTTGCTATCTCTGAAATCAATACGGCTCCTGTATTTACAGAGGGTGAGTCTGTGACACGTTCTGTCCCGGAAAACACCGCTGCAGCCGCGGATATTGGCACACCGATCACTGCCACGGACCCCGAAAACGATGTGTTGACTTACACCCTGAGCGGTCCGGATGCAAGTGCGTTTGACATTGATAGCAGCACGGGACAACTGAAAACGAAAGCTGCACTTGACTATGAAACAGAGACGACCTATTCAGTAACAATCACCGTTTCTGACGGAACACTCACAGACACAATTACGGTGACAATCAACGTCACGGACATAGACGAAGTTATCCCCATTGATCCGCCGGTTGTGAACTTGGCACCTGTTTTTGTTGAAGGTGAGATGACGCGTCGCGTCGTTTTGGAAAATACACCGGCAGGTACTCACATCGGTATCCCGGTGCGTGCTACGGACACAGCGGGGGATAGTTTGACATGGACACTCGGTGGTGTTGATGCGGATGCGTTTGATATTGAGGGTTTGACTGGACAACTCAAGACGAAAGCTGCTCTTGACTATGAAACCAAACATATCTATTCTGTCAAAATCACGGTTTCTGATGGAGAACTTTCGGACACAATTTTAGTCGTTATCAGCGTTATTGACGCGAGTGATACAGTGATTAAGACTGATTTTGTATCGGTTGCGACCCGTACCCCTGCGGTGCGTGATGCGATTGTTGCGGCAATAGCAGACGTGGATACTGCAGCAGATGTAACGGCTGCACACCTTGCGTCGATTACCCAACTCAATCTGCGTGGCAAGGGTATTGCTGAGTTGAAAACAGGCGATTTTGCTGGACTTACTGCCCTCACAAACCTCAACTTATACGGCAATATGTTGCGCACACTCCCGAATAACATTTTTACCGGGCTCACTGCGCTGAAGACGCTCAGATTGAGTAAAAACGCTGTGGACCCGATGTTGCTGACTGTTGCATTGCAGCAAGTCAGTCCTAATACGTTTAGGGCGATCATTCCCACAGGTGCGCCTTTTGATGTTGTCCTCACCATCAACGGCAGCCGTGTCACTGTTCCGAAAGGCAATATCGGCAGCGCAGTATTCAGCAGCAATGGTCTGCCAAGCATTGATGCTTTTCCCAAGCTCCCTGCCAACCATTTCGGCTATATTTTTGGTAAATCGACAGTCTGTTATCGCACGCCTCAGGTATCCGATGCAATTGTCGCTGCTGTGGCAGGTGTCAACGATTGTCAAAATGTGTCTGAAGTTGACCTCGCGACGATTACAAGTCTTGATCTATCAGGTACTGACATTGCTGTCCTGCGTCCCGATGATTTTGAGGGGATGATTTCGCTCACTGAACTATATTTAGCAAACAATAAACTCAGCAGTCTACCTTCAGGCATCTTTAAAGACTTAGCATCGCTCCGTATTCTTGCGTTGAACGATAACAACTTGACAAGTTTATCCGGAGAGGTCTTTGCCAACCTAACAGGACTTACCACGGTCAACTTGGCTAACAACAGCCTCACGGCACTACCAGCTGGTATTTTTGAGGGGTTGACATCACTGGAGCAACTTCAACTCACTAACAATCCGGTGATGCCGTTACCGATAGCCGTATCCCTTCAAAAAGTTGGGCAGGATCAGTTTATGGTGAGGGTGCCGGCAGGCGCGCCTTGGACACTCCGCCTGCCTATCACTGTGAAAAACGGAACGATAGGTGGCGGTGTAAAGGTTATCACGATCCCAGTAGGTGAAGTTGAAAGTTCACCCGTGACCGTGACGCGCACGTCCGGCACATTTGATGCTGTCACTGTGGAACTCGGCACGCTACCGAACCTACCCGCAACACATAACGGTTACGCGTTAGTCCAATCGGGAACATCTCCTTTGGAAGTGTTTGAACCGTTGAACCGAGCCCCTGTATTTACTGAAGGTGAAAGCACTACCCGATTCGTCGCTGAAAATACCGCTACAAGTAAGAATATAGGGGACGCGGTGAAAGCTACTGATCCGGACACGGCAGACACCTTGACATACACACTTAGCGGCACCGATGCCGAAGCATTCACAATTAATGCAGCAACTGGACAACTAAAAACGAAAGCACCGCTGGATTATGAAACAAAGTCAACCTACACAGTTGTGATTACCGTTTCTGATGGCATAGTGTCCGAGACGATCACTGTATCAATCGTTATCACTGACATAGATGAGAACCGAGCCCCTGTTTTTACAGAAGGTGAAACCACCACCCGGTCCGTCGCTGAGAATACCGCTGCAGGAGAAAATATCGGTACGGCTATAGCAGCAACCGATCCGGATAACGATACGTTGACCTATAGCCTTGCGGGAACAGATGCAGGTAGTTTTGGTATTGACACGCAAACCGGGCAGCTCAAAACAAGTGTTACCTTAGACTATGAAACAAAGACAGTCTACACAGTTGTCATCAATGTCTCCGATGGTAAACTCACAACGTCCATTACAGTCACAATCAGGGTTACCGATGTGGCAGAGGTTGGGACACCAGTCGTTGGCGCGGGTGGCGACGAACCTAAACAAACTGCGAACAATCCGCCGGTTTTCACTGAAGGCGACAGCACGACGCGAGCCGTGTTTGAGAATGCTGGTGGTGGTGTAGACATCGGCACGCCTGTCACTGCAACGGATGTTGATGGACACACACTCACTTATACCCTCAGCGGCACCGATGCTGAGGCGTTCACAATTGATGGCAAAACAGGGCAGCTGCGAACAGAGGCACCCCTGGATTATGAGACAAAATCTACCTATACGCTGACAATGACTGTCGACGACGGTAACCTCACCGATACAATCACTATTACGATCAATGTCATAGATTTAGATGAAACACGCGTAAACAACGCCCCTGTGTTCACTGATGGCGACAGCACAACACGTTCAGTATCTGAAAACACCCCAGCAGGAGAAAATATCGGGAACGCTGTCGTCGCAACCGACCCGGATACCAACGACACGTTAACTTATGCACTCGGCGGCACCGATGCCGATGCATTCACCATTGTTGCCACATCAGGGCAACTCCAAACGAAAGCACCGCTGGATTATGAAACAAAGTTTGCCTATACCGTGATAATCACCGTCTCCGATGCTGCAGGCGATAGTGATAGCATCACAGTGACCATAAACGTCGAATCCGTAAATGAGGCACCTGTGTTCACTGATGGCACCAGCACAACACGCACAATCCCTGAAAACACACCCGCTAACGTGAATATTGGGACCGTTGTTTACGCAACTGATGCAAACAACGATCCCTTGACTTATACACTCGGTGGCACCGATGCCACCTCGTTTGATATTGAAACTACCACAGGACAACTCAAAACGAAGGCAGTTCTTGACTATGAAACGAAAACTTCTTACGCTGTCACAGTTGCTGCCTCCGATGGAAAAGGCGGCACCAACAGTATCGCTGTCACCATCAATGTCACTGATTTAGAAGAACGCGTAGCTAACAGCCCACCTGTGTTCACCGATGGAGAAAGCATAACATTGTCAATTGCTGAAAATACCGTGGCAGGGACAAACATCGGTAGTCCGGTAGGGGCAACCGATGCGGATGAAGATACACTTGTCTATCTGCTCGGCGGCACCGATTCCTCCGCATTTCGTATAAATGACAATACCGGGCAGCTTCAAACAGACGCACCGCTGGACTATGAAAGCAAAGCTGTCTATAATGTCGCAGTCATCGCGAACGATGGAAGCACCACCGTTAGCATCGCTGTCACAATCAACGTTGCAGATGCAAACGACGCACCGATATTTACTGATGGTACCAGCACAACGCGCGAAGTTGCAGAGAATACCGCAACAGGACAAAATATCGGAACGGCTATCCAAGCAACAGATGCGGATGGGGATCCGCTGACATATAGTCTCACCGGCACCGATGCGGACGCGTTTAGTATCAATACCACTAACGGACAACTCCGAACAAAAGCTGCCCTGGATTATGAGGATAAAAACGCATATACCGGCACAGTCGAGGTCTCTGATGGAAATGAGGGGAGTGACAGTATCACCGTTACGATCAATGTGTCAGATGTATCTGAGAACCGCGCACCTGTGTTCACCGAGGGAGATAGCGCAACGCGCGAAGTCGCAGAGAATACCGCAACAGGACAAAACATCGGCACGGCTATCCAAGCAACAGATGCGGATGGGGATCCGCTGACATATAGTCTCACCGGCACCGATGCGGACGCGTTTAGTATTAATAGCACTAACGGACAACTCCGAACAAAAGCTGCCCTGGATTATGAGGATAAAAACGCATACAGCGTCACAGTCGATGTCTCTGACGGAAATGGTGGCACCAATAGCATCACTGTCACTATCAATGTGACAGATGTATCTGAGAACCGCGCACCTGTGTTCACTGAGGGAGATAGCACAACGCGCGAAGTCGCAGAGAATACCGCATCAGGACAAAACATCGGCACGGCTATCCAAGCAACAGATGCGGATGGGGATATGCTGACCTATAGTCTCACCGGCACCGATGCAGCCTCATTTGATATTGTTAGCACATCAGGACAACTCCGAACAAAATATGCCCTGGATTATGAGGATAAGAACGCATACAGCGTCACAATCGAGGTCTCTGATGGAAAAGGCGGCACCGACAGCATCACTGTCACTATTAATGTGTCAGATGTATCTGAGAACCGCGCACCTGTGTTCACTGACGGTACCAGCACAACGCGCGAAGTCGCAGAGAATACCGCATCAGGACAAAACATCGGAACGGCTATCCAAGCAACAGATGCGGATGGGGATCCGCTGACATATAGTCTCACCGGCACCGATGCGGACGCGTTTAGTATCAATACCACTAACGGACAACTCCAAACCAAAGCTGCGCTCGATTATGAAAGCAAAAGCTCATATAATGTCACAGTTGGGGTTTCTGACAGAAATGGTGGTACCGATAGCATCACTGTCACTATCAATGTGTCAGATGTAAATGAAACGTCTCTGACTCCAGTCCAAAATCGCTCGCAAAAAGTGCGGGATGCTATTGTTGGAACAGTTCCAGGTGTGAACAATGCAAGAGATGTAACCGCAGATCATCTCGCTGCTATTACAAGTCTAAGAGTACTAATGGTAGAGGGGGATGAACTACAAGCGGGAGATTTTGATGGACTCATAGCACTCACAACACTGGACCTGTCCGACAGCTGGTTCACGACTTTTCCTGCAGGTATTTTTGACCAACTCACAGCACTTACAAGTCTTAACCTAAGCGAAAGCGGTTTTGAGACTTTTCCTGCAGGCATCTTTGACAATCTCACATCCCTCACAACGCTTGAGTTAATCGATAGCAGTTTTGAGTCGTTGCCTGCAGGTATCTTTGATAAGCTCACATCCCTCACAACGCTTGACCTAACCGCAGGCAGTTTTGAGACTTTTCCTGAAGGTATCTTTGACAATCTCACATCCCTCACAACGCTTATCCTGATAAATGGCTATTTGGAGACTTTCCCCGCAGGTATCTTTGATAAGCTCACATCCCTCACAACGCTTGACCTAAGTGAAGGTGATTTTGAGTCGTTGCCTGCTGGTATTTTTGACAAGCTCACATCCCTTACAACGCTTGACCTAAGTGCTGGCTATTTTGAGACTTTTCCTACTGGTATTTTTGACAAGCTCACATCCCTCACAACGCTTGACCTAAGTGAAGGCTTTTTTGAGTCGTTGCCTGCTGGTATTTTTGACAAGCTCACATCCCTTACAACGCTTGACCTAAGTGAAGGCTTTTTTGAGACTTTTCCTGCTGGTATTTTTGACAAGCTCACATCCCTCACAACGCTTAACCTAAGCGATGGCCTTTTGGTTGACCTCCCCGCAGGTATTTTTGACAAGCTCACATCCCTCACAACGCTTGACCTGAGACAAAACGAGCTCGATATTCCTGCTATGCGCGCTGCAGGTTTTTTCACCAAGCTCACAACGCAGGGCACAAGGGTCAGGACCGGAGGCAACGTCGCCCCTGCGGAGAACGTCGCCCCTGTGTTTGTAGAAGGTGAAAGCACTATCCGGTTCGCCTTTGAGAATTCCGATCCAGGAATAAACTTAGGCGTACCGTTGGAAGCAACGGATGCGAATGGCGATACACTGACCTATAGTCTTGGCGGTACCGATGCCGAATCGTTCACTATTGATGAGGCAACAGGACAACTAAAAACCAAAGTCCTGCTGGACTTTGAAACCAAAAACACCTATTCGGTTGTGATTACCGTTTCTGATGGCAAAGTGTCTGTGACGATGACTGTAACAATCCATGTCCTTGACCTTCCAAATGGTGCCCCAACACACTCTCTCGATGCTGTACCACGATCAACATCGCTTTTCGCAAACTACCCAAACCCCTTCAACCCAGAAACTTGGATACCTTATCAGTTATCTAAACAAGCTCAGGTTACCTTGATGATCTACAACGCCCGCGGGATTGTCGTCCGGAAGTTGGACTTAGGATTGAAACACGCAGGTTTCTATATTAGTCGTTCTCGCACAGCGTATTGGGATGGTAAAAACAAGAACGGTGAAAAAGTCGCATCAGGCGTGTATTTCTATACACTCACTGCCGGGGAGTTCACCGCAACGCGGAAGATGTTGATACGCAAGTAATACCATTTTCGTATTTCGTAGGTCGGGTAGAGGAACGAAACCTGACCCATGGAAAATGAGATATAATCTCTAAAGGAACTTAATCATCATGGCAGATATAAAATTATTTACAGCGGAACATCTTGAAAATAAAGTTGGATTTACTTGGACGCTTGTATCTCGTTTGGGTAATATGCTTTATAAAGCCGAAGAGTTATTCGGAGAACGGGATAAATCCTACACCTTGCTTGGGGTAGAAGTCGGTGCTTATGATTATCCGCAGACATGGTATCCTGGAAACCGTTCTCATATCATCATTCAAATTACCAATACAGCTGCATCAGATATGAATCTCGCTTGTTTTCAGTTATCTCACGAAGTTATTCATTTATTGTCTCCAAGTGGCGGTTCAAATGCGACGAATCTTGAAGAAGGTGTCGCTGTTTATTTCAGTGATTATTACATGAAACAGGTGATGAAAGATAACAACGATTATTTACGTGGTGCTGATGAGAAATATAAAAAGGCATTTGATATTGTCAGATCCGTCCTTGATAAACCTGAATATAAATACTTCATAAAAGATTTGCGAGTACATCAACCAACATTTTCCAAGCTTACGATAGATAATTTGATTCCAGTATTTTCTGAAAAAGATGCAAAGTATCTTTTGGAAAAATTTAACCCCTAAAATCGACCAACAGAACCAGATAGGAGACATACATGCAAACAAAACGCGCACGTAACATAATACCCATCGTGATATATCTACTGTTCTTTTGCGTATCTACGCTTTTCGCACAAGAACCGGACACATCTGTTCTCTTACCCGATGGTGCAAAGGCACGGCTCGGTAATGGACGCATTTTCGATGCGAAATACACCGAAGATGGCAGGCAACTGGCGGTTGCAACGTCTTACGGGATTTGGATTTATGATGCACTCACCTACAAAACTATCCGATGGCTAACAAAACACGATTACCCTGTGGAAAAGATCATTTTCAGTCAAGATGGGAAATTGCTTGCCAGTCAGGATCAAGGAAGCTTTATACATCTGTGGGACATTCAAACGGGTACGCATAAATGTAAACTTAAAAATCGAGATATTCTTTTAGACCTGGCTTTCACAGCGGATTCGGACAAACTTTTGTCAGTAAATAGAGCCAGAAAGTTAACGGCTTGGGATGTTGACACAGGCAAAAAACAGGAGGGACTCAAGACGTTAGAAGAAGTGGATGCGTTAGAAGAAGAGGGTGATCGTGTCTTGAGTTCTGCGTTCAGTGTGAATAATTTGCTGTTCGCAACTGGACATGAGCACAACATCATTGAGATATGGGATCTCATATCCGGTAAAAACAAGTACTCACTTGAAGGTCTGGAATCTCGACCGATGAGTATGTCGCTCAGTCCGGATGGTTCAACGTTGGTAAGCGCAGGATGGACAACGGAAGTCCGACTTTGGAACATAGAAACTGGCAAAGAACTAAATATAACTGAAAATGAAGAGACCTATGTTTATAGCACCGCCTTCAGCCCGGAAGGTAACCTCTTCGCTGTCGGTAGTTTCTTAGGTACAATCAACATCTATATGACAGACACAGCCAAACAGGTCTACACGATTGAGGGACATAAAAAAGGGGTGCTCACCCTCACCTTCAGCTCCGATTTTCGGTATATAGCAAGTGGCAGCGAAGATGGGACACTCAAAATTTGGGATGTCGCATCTGGTAAAAATATGCACACGTTTGGCGAACACTTCGGTGGATTTACCTGTTTCGCCTATAGTCCGGATGGCAAAACTATCGTTTCCTCGGGGTCGGGTCCAGGATCAGGATGGGATCCCGCTGTTTGTCTATGGGATACCACTACCAGCAAACTAAGCAAGACCTTTGATAAAGAACAGGAGTATTTCATAGTCGCTGACGTTGCGTTCAGTCCGGATGGCAAAACGATTGCCACCGCAAGTTATGGCAATTATGTCATCCTGTGGGATCGCGAGACAGGCGAGGAGAAACAAAGGCTGAAAGGACATGCGGACAAGACGTTGCATGTCGTCTATAGTCCGGATGGCAAAACGATTGCTACGGGTAGTGCTGATAAAACAGTACGACTGTGGAACGCAGAAACTGGCGAACACATGCACACACTAAAAGGACATACGGACGAAGTCACAGATGTCGTCTATAGTCCGGATGGCAAAACGATTGCTACGGGTAGTGCTGATAAAACAATACGACTGTGGAAGGTAGAAACTGGCGAACAAGAACATAAGTATACACACCAGGAAGTTATCATGAATCTCGCCTATAGTCCGGATGGGGAAACAATTGCAGTGGCAGACAATAGGAAGTTCATCGTTCTATTGGATAGCAAAAACACCGCGTTAAAGAAGTCTATTATAGAACAGGAGAATAAGATAACCAGCATCGCCTACAGTCCAGACGGCAAAAGTCTGGTGACGGGGGATGAAACTGGCATGGTCAGAGTCATAAACGCGACGACAGGCGATGTGGATCGGTCGTATAATGGACATCACACTATCGTTGAAAACGTTGCGTTTAGTTCGGATGGCATGACGTTTGCAAGTCAGTGTAAAAAGGGTATCTTGATGTTGTGGAACGTTCCGTAACCTATTGGAGGATGATTTGATGCAACCTATTTATTATTTGGCTGATAACAAAAAACAGAGTAATCGCGTATCGTTTTTATTAATTGTGTTAGTTCTTGTAATCAATTTTACTTTTATGAGTGCTGCGGAAATTACACCTGTAGCAGATCGTACGTCTGTGGTACGTGATGCGATTGTTGCAGCAATAGCAGACGTGGATACTGCAGCGGATGTAACGGCTGCACACCTTGCCACGATTACGAATCTTAATCTACGTGGCAAGGATATTTCTGAGTTGAAAACGGACGATTTTTCTGGGCTGAGTGGCTTAGAGAATCTCAATCTGTATGGAAACAAACTTTCAAGTTTACCGGCGGGTATTTTTGAAGGACTAACATCGTTAAAGGTACTCCGTTTAGGTAAAAACGCTGTGGACCCGTTACCGCTTACCGTGTCCTTAGTGAAGGTATCATCGGGACAGTTCAAGGTGGTTGTCCCTGCGGGTGCGCCCTTTGATCTGGTTATACCGGTGCATGCGACGCATGGCAGCATTGTGGATGGAGCATCTACGGTCACCATTTCGCGTGGCAGTGTAGGAAGCGCGCTGTTGAAGGTTGAGCGCACGCCTGGTACGACTGCTTCTGTCACCGTTGCTATTGGCACATTGCCCAAGTTGCCGCGTAACCATTACGGTTATACGTTTGTGAAATCTGATGATGCGCCGTTAGTTGCTATCTCTGAAATCAATACGGCTCCTGTATTTACAGAGGGTGAGTCTGTGACACGTTCTGTCCCGGAAAACACCGCTGCAGCCGCGGATATTGGCACACCGATCACTGCCACGGACCCCGAAAACGATGTGTTGACTTACACCCTGAGCGGTCCGGATGCAAGTGCGTTTGACATTGATAGCAGTACGGGACAACTGAAAACGAAAGCTGCACTTGACTATGAAACAGAGACAACCTATTCGGTAACGATCACCGTTTCTGATGGAACACTCACAGACACAATTACGGTGACAATCAACGTCACGGACGTAGACGAAGATATCCCCGATGATCCGCCACCTGATCCACCGGTTGTAAACATGGCACCTGTTTTTGTTGAAGGCGTTATTGCGCGCCGCGTTGTATTGGAAAACACACTTGCAGGTACTCCCATCGGTATCCCGGTGCGTGCTACGGACACAGCGGGGGATAGTTTGACATGGACACTCGGTGGTGTTGATGCGGCTGCGTTTGACATTGATAGCAGCACGGGACAACTCAAGACGAAAGCGGCTTTGGATTACGAAACTAAGCGCGTCTATACTGTTACGATCACAGTTGCTGATGAAGAACTCTCGGATACAATCTTAGTGATTATTAGCGTTATTGACGTAAATGATACAGTGATTAAGACTGATTTTGTATCGGTTGCGACCCGTACCCCTGCGGTGCGTGATGCGATCGTAGCCGCTATAGAAGGCGTGGATAGTGCAGCAGATGTAACCGCTGCACACCTTGCCACGATTACGGATCTTAATCTACGTGGCAAGGATATTTCTGAGTTGAAAACGGACGATTTTTCTGGGCTGAGTGGCTTAGAGAATCTCAATCTGTATGGAAACAAACTTTCAAGTTTACCAGCGGGTATTTTTGAAGGACTAACATCGTTGAAAGTACTCCGTTTAGGTAAAAACGCTGTTGACCCGTTACCGCTGAATGTATTATTAGAAGGTGTAGCATCGGGACAGTTCAAAGCGGTTGTCCCTGCGGGTGCGCCCTTTGATCTGGTTATACCGGTGCATGCGACGCATGGCAGCATTGCGGATGGCGTATCTACGGTCACTATTTCGCGTGGCAGTGTAGGAAGCGCGCTGTTGAAGGTTGAGCGCACGCCTGGTACGACTGCTTCTGTCACCGTTGCTATTGGCACATTGCCCAAGTTGCCTCGTAACCATTTCGGTTATACGTTTGTGAAATCTGATGATGAGCCGTTAGTTGCTATCCCCGCTATCAATACGGCACCTGTATTTACAGAAGGTGAGTCTGTGACACGTTCTGTCCCGGAAAACACCGCTGCAGCCGCGGATATTGGCACACCGATCACTGCCACGGACCCCGAAAACGATGTGTTGACTTACACCCTGAGCGGTCCGGATGCAAGTGCGTTTGACATTGATAGCAGCACGGGACAACTGAAAACGAAAGCTGCACTTGACTATGAAACAGAGACAACCTATTCGATAACAATCACCGTTTCTGACGGAACACTCACAGACACAATTACGGTGACAATCAACGTCACGGACATAGACGAAGATATCCCCGTTGATCCGCCACCTGATCCACCGGTTGTAAACATGGCACCTGTTTTTGTTGAAGGTGAGATGACGCGTCGCGTCGTTTTGGAAAATACACCGGCAGGTACTCCCATCGGTATCCCGGTGCGTGCTACGGACACAGCGGGGGATAGTTTGACATGGACACTCGGTGGTGTTGATGCGGATGCGTTTGATATTGATAGCAGCACGGGACAACTCAAGACGAAAGCGGCTTTGGATTACGAAACTAAGCGCGTCTATACTATTAGCATCACAGTTGAGGACAGCGAACTCTCGGATACAATCTTAGTGGTTATCAGCGTTATTGACGTAAATGATACGGAGATTTCGGCTGATTTTGTATCGGTTGCGACCCGTACCCCTGCGGTGCGTGATGCAATTGTTGCGGCAATAGCAGACGTGGATACTGCAGCAGATGTAACGGCTGCACACCTTGCAACGATTACCCAACTCAATCTGCGTGGCAAGGGTATTGCTGAGTTGAAAACAGGCGATTTTGCTGGACTTACCGCCCTCACAAACCTCAACTTATACGGCAATATGTTGCGCACACTCCCGAATAACATTTTTACCGGGCTCACTGCGTTGACGTCGCTCAGAATGAGTAAAAACGCTGTGGACCCGATGTTGTTGACTGTCGCATTGCAGCAAGTCAACCTCAATACGTTCAAAGCAATAATTCCCACAGGGGCGCCTTTTGATGTTGTCCTCACCATCAACGGCAGCCGTGTCACCGTCCTGAAAGGTAGCAGAGGCAGCGCAGTATTCAGCAGCAATGGTCTGCCAAGCATTGACGCTTTCCCCAAGCTCCCTGCCACCCATTTCGGCTATATCTTTGGAAAATCAACAGCCTGTCATCGAACGTCTCAGGTATCCGATGCAATTGTCGCTGCTGTGGCAGGTGTCAACGATTGTCAAAATGTGTCTGAAGTTGACCTCGCGACGATTACAAGTCTTGATCTATCAGGTACTGACATTGCTGTCCTGCGTCCCGATGATTTTGAGGGGATGATTTCGCTCACCGAACTATATTTGGCAAACAATAAACTCAGCAGTTTACCTTCAGGCATCTTTAAAGACTTAGCATCGCTCCGTATTCTTGCGTTGAACGATAACAACTTGACAAGTTTATCTGGAGAGGTCTTTGCCAACCTAACAGGACTTACCACGGTCAACTTGGCTAACAACAGCCTCACAGCACTACCAGCCGGTATTTTTGAGGGGTTGACATCACTGGACGAGCTTCAACTGACAGGCAATGCGGTGATGCCGTTACCGATAGCCGTATCCCTTCAAAAAGTTGGGCAGGATCAGTTTATGGTGAGGGTGCCGGCAGGCGCGCCTTGGACACTCCCTCTGCCTATCACTGTGAAAAACGGAGCGATAGGTAGCGGTGTAAAGGTTATCACGATCCCAGTAGGTGAAGTTGAAAGTTCACCCGTGACCGTGACGCGCACGTCCGGCACATTTGATGCTGTCACTGTGGAACTCGGCACGCTACCGAACCTACCCGCAACACATAACGGTTACGCGTTAGTCCAATCGGGAACATCTCCTTTGGAAGTGTTTGAACCGTTGAACCAAGCCCCTGTATTTACTGAAGGCGAAAGCACTACCCGATTCGTCGCTGAAAATACCGCTACAAGTAAGGATATAGGGGACGCGGTGAAAGCAACTGATCCGGACACGGCAGACACCTTGACATACACACTCAGCGGCACCGATGTGTCCGTGTTTACGATTGATGGCAAAACAGGACAACTGAAAACAAAAGCTGCCCTGGATTATGAAACAAAGAAAACCTACACAGTTGTGGTTACTGTTTCTGATGGCGAAATATCCGATACAATTACGGTGACAATCAATGTTACGGACATAGATGAGAACCGAGCCCCTGTTTTTACAGAAGGTGAAACCACCACCCGGTCCGTCGCTGAGAATACCGCTGCAGGAGAAAATATCGGTACGGCTATAGCAGCAACCGATCCGGATAACGATACGTTGACCTATAGCCTTGCGGGAACAGATGCAGGTAGTTTTGGTATTGACACGGAAACCGGGCAGCTCAAAACAAGTGTTACCTTAGACTATGAAACAAAGACAGTCTACACAGTTGTCATCAATGTCTCCGATGGTAAACTCACAACGTCCATTACAGTCACAATCAGGGTTACCGATGTGGCAGAGGTTGGGACACCAGTCGTTGGCGCGGGTGGCGACGAACCTAAACAAACTGCGAACAATCCGCCGGTTTTCACTGAAGGCGACAGCACGACGCGATCCGTGTTTGAGAATGCTGGTGGTGGTGTAGACATCGGCACGCCTGTCACTGCAACCGATGTTGATGGACACACACTCACTTATACCCTCAGCGGCACCGATGCTGAGGCATTCACGATTGATGGCAAAACAGGGCAGCTGCGAACAGAGGCACCCCTGGATTATGAGACAAAATCTACCTATACGCTGACAATGACTGCCGACGACGGTAACCTCACCGATACGATTACGATTACGATCAATGTCATAGATTTAGATGAAACACGCGTAAACAACGCCCCTGTGTTCACAGAAGGCGACAGCACAACACGTTCAGTGCCTGAAAATACTGGCTCCGGGGTGGATATAGGAAAACCCGTGGCGGCTACAGATGAAGATGGCAACACGTTAGTTTACAGCATCAGCGGCACCGACGCATCCGCATTTAGCTTGGATACCAGTTCAGGACAACTGCGGACAAGTTCAGCACTAAACTTTGAAGAAAAAGCAGTCTATCAGATAACACTCACCGTCTCCGATGGCAGCAGCACCGATACCATCGACGTGACCATAAACGTCGAATCCGTAAATGAAGCACCTGTGTTCACTGAAGGCAACATCACGACACGCACAATCCCTGAAAACACACCCGCTAACGTGAATATTGGGACCGTTGTCTCCGCAACAGATGCAAACAACGATCCCCTGACTTATACACTCGGTGGCACCGATGCCACCTCGTTTGATATTGAAACTACCACAGGACAACTCAAAACGAAGGCAGTTCTTGACTATGAAACAAAAACTTCATACTCTGTCACAGTTGCTGCCTCCGATGGAAAAGGCGGCACCAACAGTATCGCTGTCACCATCAATGTTACTGATTTAGAAGAACGCGTAGCTAACAGACCACCTGTGTTCACCGATGGAGAGAGCACAACGCGCGAAGTCGCAGAGAATACCGCAGCAGGGCAAAACATCGGTAGTCCGGTAGGGGCAACCGATGCGGATGAAGATACACTTGTCTATCTGCTCGGCGGCACCGATTCCTCCGCATTTCGTATAAATGACAATACCGGGCAGCTTCAAACAGACGCACCGCTGGACTATGAAAGCAAAGCTGTCTATAATGTCACAGTCATCGCGAACGATGGAAGCACCACCGTTAGCATCGCTGTCACAATCAACGTTACAGATGCAAACGACGCACCGATATTTACTGATGGTACCAGCACAACCCGCGAAGTTGCAGAGAATACCGCAACAGGACAAAATATCGGAACGGCTATAACAGCAACAGATGCGGATGAGGATACGCTGACCTATAGTCTCACCGGCACCGATGCAGCCTCATTTGATATTGTTAGCACATCAGGACAACTCCGAACAAAAGCTGCTCTTGATTATGAGGATACAAACGCATATACCGTCACAGTCGAGGTTTCTGATGGAAATGAGGGGAGTGACAGTATCACCGTTACGATCAATGTGTCAGATGTATCTGAGAACCGCGCACCTGTGTTCACTGACGGTACCAGCACAACACGTTCAATCCCAGAGAATACTGCTGCTGGACGGAACATCGGAAGCCCAGTCGCAGCAACAGATGCGGATGGGGATCCGCTGACCTATACACTCGGAGGCACCGATGCAAATGCGTTTAGTATCTATAGTACTAACGGACAACTCCGAACAAAAGCTGCACTGGATTATGAGGCAAAAAGATCCTATACCGTCACAGTCGAGGTCTCTGATGGAAATGGCGGCACCGATAGCATCACTGTCACTATCAATGTGGCGGATGTGAATGAGGAACGTGCCCCAGTATTCACAGATGGCAGCGTCACAACCCGCTACGTTGCGGAGAACACAAGCTCCGGTACTAACATCGGTGCTCCGGTATCCGCTACGGATGCGAATAACGACGTACTGACATATAGTCTTAGTGGCACCGATAGTGCATCGTTTGACATTGTTAGCACATCAGGACAACTCCAAACCAAAGCTGCCCTGGATTATGAAGATCAATCCTCCTATTCGGTCATAATCAATGTCTCTGATGGAAAAGGTGGCACCGATAGCATCACCGTCACTATCAGAGTAACGAATGTAAATGAGAACAACGCACCCGTATTCATAGGTGTCAAAGACAACTACTGGTACGTTTTCCGTGTTGATGAGAACACTCCAGCAGGACAAAATATCGGCGATCCTATAAGTGCTACAGATGCGGATGGCGATCCACTGAGCTATAGCACCGCTGGCGACGATGCGGACCACTTTGAGTTTGATAGCACAACACGACAATTCAAAACAAAAGGTGCTCTGGATTATGAGACGAAAAGGAGGTATCAGTTCACAGTAACGGTCTCTGATGGAAACGGCGGCACCGACACCGCCGGGGTTATAATCGACGTATTAAATGTAAATGAGAACCGCGCACCTGTATTCACAGAAGGCAGCAGCACAACCCGCGACGTTCCAGAGAACACAAGCTCCGGTACTAACATCGGTGCTCCGGTATCCGCTACGGATGCGAATAACGACGTACTGACATATAGTCTTAGTGGCACCGATGGTGCATCGTTTGACATTGTTAGCACATCAGGACAACTCCGAACCAAAGCTGCCCTGGATTATGAGGAAAAAACATCCTATACCGTCATTGTATATGTCTCTGATGGAGAAGGTGGCACCGATAGCATCACCGTCACTATCAATGTGACAGATGTGACAGAGAACAACGCACCTGTGACAGAGAACAACGCACCTGTGACAGAGAACAACGCACCCGTATTCACAGGTGCCAGCTACTGGCACACTCGTTCTGTTGATGAGAACACCGCAGCAGGACAAAATATCGGCGATCCTATAACGGCTACAGATGCGGATGAAGACACACTGACCTATAGCATCAGCGGCACCGATGCGGGCCACTTTGATATTGTTTCCACGACAGGACAACTCCAAACAAAAGGTGCTCTGGATTATGACACGAAAACGCAGTATATAATAACAGTAAAGGTCTCTGATGGAAAAGGCGGCACTGATACCGCCGGGGTTTCAATCTACGTTAGGCAGGAAACTACTGTTGTTGAGGAGGAGGAGGAAACTACTGTAGCGGTACCAGGGAACAACCCCCCCGTGCTCACAGGTGTCGACGAATACAACTGGATCATTCGTTATGTCGATTCGAACACTCCAGCAGGGCAAAATATCGGCGATCCTATAACGGCTACAGATGCGGATGAAGACACACTGACCTATAGCATCAGCGGCACCGATGCGGGCCACTTTGATATTGTTTCCGAGACAGGACAGCTCCAAACAAAAGGTGCTCTGGATTATGACACGAAAACGTTGTATAATAACATAAAAGTTAAGGTCTCTGATGGAAGGGGCGGCACCGATACCGCCAATGTTGTAATCCACGTACGAGATATAGGCGACACAACCGGAACGCCAACTGGCGCATTTCCGTCCCATATAACACCGCTCCAGGATCGCACAAAAAAAATAAGAACTGCTATTATTAAAGCATCACCTGTTAAGAAAGCAAAAAATGTAACTGTAGCACATCTCGCCGCTATTACAGCTCTGACTGTGTCTGGTACAAACATGACATCACTGAACTCGGGAGATTTTAGTGGACTCACATCCCTGACATCCCTTGACTTGAGTGATAACGAGATTGATTCTTTATCATCAGGTGTTTTTGCCGGTCTGACATCTCTGACATCCCTTGACCTGTCTGATAACTATTTAGCGTCTCTATCTTCAGGTGTTTTTGGCGATCTGACATCCCTGACATCCCTTGACTTGAGTGATAACGAGATTGATTCTTTATCTTCAGGTGTCTTTGACAACCTGACATCCTTGACATCTCTTGACCTGCATAATAACTATTTAGCGTCTCTATCTTCAGGTATTTTTGACAAACTGACATCCCTGACATCCCTTGACCTATACTGGAACAGTTTAGAGACTTTACCTTCAGATATTTTTGACGCTCTGACATCCCTGACATCCGTTGACCTGAGTCTAAACGATGATATAGAGCTTCCTGCAGGTTTCGTTGCCAAACTCACACAAAGAGGGATATCGGTTACGCTTGGGGATAACGTAAGATCAGAAGATCAAGAAGAATACAATGAACAATATGAAGATGATGATGAAGATGATAACGGTGGCGAAGCCCCCTTCGCTCCTGTTCCCAGCTCAACAGCACTTTTCGTAAACTATCCTAACCCGTTCAATCCTGAAACGTGGATACCTTATCAGTTATCCCAACCGTCTCAGGTTACCTTGACGATCTACGATGTCCGCGGCGTTGCGGTACGGACGTTGAACATAGGGTGGAAACCTGCGGGTTATTATATCAGTCGGAGCCGTGCAGCGTATTGGGATGGTAAAAATAGTGTCGGTGTACAAGTCGCATCAGGCGTGTATTTCTATACACTCACTGCCGGGGAGTTCACCGCTACGCGGAAGATGTTTATAAGGAAATAGTATCAAATGACCATAGGATAGCTGGAATGCTGATGTTTATTAGCTTCGCAACCATTGTTCATGAGTTGGATAGAGTTGAAATCGCTAATATTCTCTTTGAGAAATGAGGCAATTATTGATATACGTGTTTAAAGTATAGCAAAACTTGTAACGGTTATCAAACATATATTGCGGGATCATGCAGATGTCGGAGATAAATATATTTTTGCTGTTATAGCAGAATCCGGTGGCGGAAGTGGTGTTTTCTATGAACTTCATGCAGTAGATAAGCAGACCCTTCGCACCGTTGATACTGCAGCACTGGGTGATCGTGTCCGTATAGAGAAAATGTCAATCGTAGACAAGTCCAATGATGTTTTAGCTATTACATATTGGACAAAAGGCGATGGTTTTGAGCCGAGTCAAAAGATAGAGGGGACATTTCAGATCAAATCTGATTCCAATGAATTAGTGAGAAATCCTGAACGGTAATATCCGGATTAAAAAGTTTATTTATCTATAACCCAATTATCAGTAGCAAAAGAGGTGCTGCCATGAAAAGAAGAACATACCCGTATATAGTTTTGCTTTTTTTGATTATTCTAACTTCGCCTGCGTTAGCAGACGAAACACCGAACGAGTTTGAGATTGTAGGTGCTATTGAAAAAGCGATTGTGAAGATAGTCGATCAGAGTATGCCTGCGGTTGTCAGCATTACTGTTGTAAGAATGAAAGATGAGGTGCATAATGAGATGCACCCATCTGGTGCTGCGTCCGGTTTTATTTTTCACGAAGACGGCTATATCCTAACGAACGAACACGTGATAGAAGATGCAAAAAGCGTCAGTGTGGCGTTATCTGATCATAGCATATATGAGGCAGACATCATAGGGAGTGATAAAATTACGGATGTTGCGGTCCTAAAGATTGAACGCCAAGAACCATTTCCGTTTCTTCAGATAGCAGATTCGGCACAGGTGCGGATCGGACAATTTACGATTGCTATAGGACACCCTATAGGGTATAAAAATACGGTAACAACAGGTATTGTCAGTGGCAAAGACCGTTGTTTTCACCCGCCAAATAACCTGTATCAATATTGCTATACTTACATTCAAACGAATGCGTGGATCAACCCCGGCAGTAGTGGGGGCCCCTTATTGAATATGCAAGGGAAGGTCATCGGTATCACAACCCTTAATCCGGGGGAAGGTGCGACTTTAGCGATTGAAAGTCGTCTTGCGCAAACAATTGCACAGCAACTGATGACGCATGGGAGAGTTATTCGGGGGTATCTTGACGCACAGATGCGAGATGTCGAACAAGGTATTGAAGTTATGCAGGTAACACCCAACATAGCTGCTGCGCAAAATGG
This sequence comes from Candidatus Poribacteria bacterium, assembly GCA_965205065.1. Taxonomy (GTDB): domain Bacteria; phylum Poribacteria; class WGA-4E; order WGA-4E; family WGA-3G; genus MSPOR6. The sequence continues at coordinate 4,870,096 of CBDBFT010000001.1, forward strand.
TCTAAAACCTCACGATATTATCGTTGAATTTGAAGGAATACGGTCGCCGAGTCGGTTTGAGTTGGAAATGCGTCTTATGGGGGGTGCGATAGGTAAGCAATATGCTCTTAAGATATTGCGTCGCACACAAGAAATTACAATCCATGTCCGGGCTATTGAGATGCCACTGGAATTGCGTGGCGGTACGGTGAATACCGAGTCTGTTTCTTGGAAAACACTTGGGTTAGCCGTGCGAAAGTTGGCTCAGAACAATCATCAAAGATATGCTTATCTCACAGAACAGGACCGCGGCGTTCTCGTTGAAAAGGTGCAGGAAGCCTCACCCGGATCTAAAGCAGCTATTCCGCTTGGTGCGCTTATCGTCGGTGTTAACGGACAAAAAATCACTGACGTTCAATCGTTTGATACGTTTCTTGAGAAGCATCAAAACAACACTGAACTGATACTTGAGATTAGAAGTGTTCAGGGTATAGAAAGCGTGACACTCAAGTTGAAAGGCAGTTAGTTCTCGACTGTCAAGTGTTGCGAAACCTTTCTGGCTATGAGCATAAGTAAACCAGATCTAAGGTATCCGACAACCGAATATGTGTTCTTTGTCGGATACCACAACAAAATAAAATGAATGGTGAACTGAATAGATTTTCAAAATATGAAAACAATACGATTTTATAACAGGACTTTTACTTCAGATCTTCTGTAGGAGCGATATACGAATCGCGACATGTCTTCTGTAGGAGCGATATACGAATCGCGACATGTCTTCTGTAGGAGCGATATACGAATCGCGACATGTCTACTGTAGGATCGATCTCCGAATCGCGACATGTCTACTGTAGGAGCGATCTCCGAATCGCGACATGTCTACTGTAGGAGCGATCTCCGAATCGCGACTGAACTTAGGAACAGGAGGAGAACCCATGACTTCCAAGTTTAAATCAACATTGACAATCATAACTATTCTAATAAGTTTAATACTATCACTTTTCATAGTAGGAAATACAACCGCCCAAACACCACGAACAATTACACTTAATGATAAATCTCTTAATGGAAAAACATTGAAACCCACTGTGGGAATTAAGTTTGAACAAATTATGCCTTTTGCGACTGCAAGCGTTACAGGTGTGGTTCCAATGACATTCTTATGCGAATGGAAAAGAGTATCAGGAGGAACAGAAACATGGATAGATGTAGCAGATACATCGAGCTACACAAACCCATTAGGCTTTACTTTTGCATTTACAGGTGACAAATTAGTATTAGGCGGAACACCATCAGAAGCAGTATCAGTAGATTTCAGATACTCTGTTAGATATACCAGTTCTCAACCAACAGATGTTACTGACAGTATGGCATTTACCATACAATCAATCGTTAGAACTATTACCTTTGACGATATATTCTTTGAAGGTAAAACAATTGTTATAACACCCGAAAAGTATTTTGCAATAGATTTACCTACCACTACCCACTCAACAAACGATAGTTACAATCCAGAACGCAATTATAAAATGGAATATAAGGATCTTGGCAAAGGTGAAACGGCATACACAGAAATTAGTAAAGGGTCATCAGCAAACCCCTTGAATCTTACATACTACCATAGAAATACTAAACTGTTTGAAGGTAGATCCCCCTACACAAGAGAATATGTAGAATTTAGATTTACAGTCTCTGATAAAAATGAAGCACGCATTAAAGATGAGTTAACATTCAAAATTTTATCTACTACTAAACCAAGATTTGAAAGAAGTAGTTACGATATAGTCACAAGATATAGTCTCGGAAATAATTGGAACGGAAATTATAATGACGATGATAAATATAGGTTACCATCTCCAACCAGTATCGACGGCTCTGTAAAATATCATATAGTAACAACACCCGCCACCCTTCCAAGCGAAATATCTATAACAGAAGATAAACGATTTATCGCTTTTAAAAACTTTGATAGTGGCACACATCCAAACGATCAAATCCAAATACAAATTACCTACGGTGTATACGATTCTGCATTTAGCAGTACATCCGATATAGCATCAAATATTGTAACGCTTGACGGAACAACTTTTGAAGGTGTATCACTGGCGGATTTACCAGTATATGATCAAACACGTATCACCTTTACACTGAAAAGAAAAAATATGCCTAAATTCAATTCTGCTGATAACGGAAAAGAATGGACAGGTACAGTTGGAAAAGAATTAAGAATATATCTGCCACAAGCAGATGACGGTGACAGGAATCCAGGACCTGGCACTATTGATTATTACCTCATAAAAAACACATCAAATACAGATATGACCAGAGCTGCAGTTCAAAGCAGAGTAGAAAATGAATACTATGATAGAGTGCCATTCGAATGGGTAACCATTGAAGCATTGCCTGGTCTCACATACACAAGAACCACATTATCTATTAGGGGTACCCCCACACAAGCAGGTACTTACAGATTTGCCTGGGCTACATCAGGCTATACACGCACTATAGATGACCATATAGATTTTACAATCACAATAAAGGAAACTACAAATCCAACACCACCGACTAATCCTATAGTCAATAATCCAGTTAATCCGCCTGAGCCTGACCCACAACCCCCTACAAATAGTCCACCAACATTCAGTGCTACATCTATAGATGATATAACAGGCACTATCGGACAAGCATTATCACCAATTACGCTACCTATTGCAACCGATACCGATGGGGATACCATTGTCTATTCTGTATCAACATTACCGCAAGGATTGGTCTTTGATCCATCTACTCGGACGATCAGCGGAACACCTCAGACGCAGACAGCAAGAACAGCATATACCTATACTGCTACAGCAGCAAGTCAGAGTATATCCATACAATTTTACATCACAATAAAAGAAGCACCAACAGGGAATAACGGACAAACTGAAAATGAGGATACCACTACGGAAGAACGGGATACAAACGGCAATCAAGAAATAGTTCAACCTATAGACCCACCCGATGATCCTATAGACCCTCCAACTGATGACCCCGTTGATCCTATAGACCCACCCGATGACCCCGATGATATTCCAATCAATCAACCGAGCGAAAATAACCAACAAGATCAACAACAAGACGGTAGCGGAACCCCTGTTATACAAACAGACAACAAGCATGATATTGTTTTTAGCGAGATTATGTTTGAAACTGAAGGTAAGCCAGGATCATTACCACAATGGTATGAGTTATATAATACTACTGATCGAGATATTGATATAGAGGGATGGGCTTTACTATTTCATAGAAATGCGCCTTACCTGCATGCCTTGATATATATATCAGATACTTTTATTATAACATCAAAACAAGCCAGAATCTTAGGTAGTATAGTTGGTGTAAATAGGTCAAGACATGAACTATTGCAGTCTGAAAATGTCTACGATTTGTATGGAAATCACCACACAGAACTAAAACAAGAGGGTAATAATGAAAATAACATTATTTCGAGGGGGGGTTTTACATGGATATCCGTAACAAGGACGGTGTTACCCTTGATGCTATTGGAACAATGCATGATTTTAGCACAATACAATCATGGGAACTACCCAACTGCATTATTGACAAAGAAGATAGAAGTTCACTTATACGCAAATTTATTGACCCAAAAACACCCCGATCAGGCACAGAACGCAAAGGCTGGATACGTGCTTATGATACTAAGAATATTTCTCAAGAAAGGTATTATGGTAAATCGACAGATTACGGCACACCCACATATAAGAGTTTCACGACACCTTTACCTGTATCATTGTCATCTTTCAGTGCCGCTTTTGAATCAGGGCAAGTTATTCTAAAGTGGGTAACAGAGTCTGAGCTTGATAATGCGGGCTTCAATATCCTGCGAAGCATGACCCCTAATGGTAAGTTTCAAAGAGTAAATACCCGACTCATAGAAGGTGCTGGCACTACAAGCAAGCGATCTAAGTATCTATGGATAGATACAACTGCGAAACCGAATACGACCTACTACTATCGTATCCAAGATATTACATTCAATGGAAAACGGCAAACACGCATTACAACCCGTATGAAAGGATACATCACCCCATCAAACAGAAAGATTACAACATGGTCTGAACTGAAAACTTCGTTAGAATAACGTGAGTTTAATAAATCATTTCAGTTGCGTTCACTCACACCATTTCGTATCCGAGAGGCGTGAATTGTAGCACAAACTTTCAGTTTGTGGCACATTTTCGCAAACTGGAAAGTTTGCGCTACATTTATCAAACTCACGTTTAGAATAGTAGATTTTTCGACATAATAATCTATAAAGGAGACAAAATGAAACGCTATTTACCACTCATAGGCATACTCATTATGAAAAAAATAACCATACTTCTATACATCACACTCGTATGTTGTCTATTCGCATGTGAACGTGATATACCTGAATCAAAGGCATGTCCGTTTGAAACTAAGGACTATTTGAGTGAGGTGTGTCTGATTGAAAAAATCACCCCCACTGTTGCCAAGCTGGGTAAAGCGATTTATATCGGTGAACTCGATGTATGTGAGTATAAAGTTGTGTCTCAATCGGGTGAGCAACTCCTAACGTTCCAGACTGAAGAACTGGGGCACATGACTATAAACGACTGCTACCCACAAGGTCAAGATTTGCCAGCAGTCGTGCCACCCGATATTGATGATCCGAAGGATTGTGCAAAATATTAAATACGAGGAAAACTTAAACATGCAATACACATTACAACAAAATGACTGGTTAGTCAAACCCTTCCATCAACCTGCTGCGATAGAAGAAACGGACAATCAACTTATTCTCACAAATGGACTCATTCAGCGAAGGTTCGTTACCGAACCGAATTTTGCAACAGTTGATTATATCAATCAAATAACCGGTATCAGACTACTTCGTAGCATCAAACCGGAGGCAGTTCTTACGATTGATGGACAGCAATTTGAGGTAGGTGGCTTGAAGGGACAGCTCAACTACGCCTATCTTGATAAGAAGTGGATTTTGACAAGTGACCGAAACGCATTTCAATTTCGTGAATACCAAATCGGTAAACCTGAGGCACCGTATCCGTGGGTACATAGACGTACCACAACATCATCGGCATATCCACCAGAGGGTGTAACACTGACGGTTACGTTCTCACCGCCCCCTGCTATCGGGGCTAAGAGTAATGTCAGCTTTCTTCAGGTGAGTGTGCATTATGAACTCTACCAAGGCATTCCGGTGCTGTCCAAGTGGGTCACTATTTGCAATAAAGGTCAAAACCCGATTGAACTTGAGTCCCTAAGTTGTGAAATCCTTGCTGTTAGCGAGCAGGAAAAACATCGACTACATGTTGAGAGCGATTATGCTTTCAGTGGCATGCAAACGACGCGGTGGGCACCTGATGAAGAGTACCGTAAGATGCCGATGTTGATGAGTCACTATCCACTCGGTCCGGGGGTGCGTCTTCAACCGGGGGAGACTTTCAAGAGTTTTCGTACCTTTGAGATTCTGCATGATAGTGATGATCGTGAGCGGAAAGGGTTAGCACGCCGCAGGATGTATCGCACCGTCGCGCCACAAGTTACGGAGAATCCGATTTTTATGCATGTTCGGAGTGCTGATCCGGCGGCGGTGCGTTTAGCAATTGATCAGTGTGCCGAAGTCGGATTTGAGATGGTGATTATGACTTTTTGGAGTGGCTTCAATATTGAGAGCGAAGATCCGGGATACATCGCTACAATGAAAGAATTGGTAGATTATGCACATCGTAAAGATGTTCAACTTGGGGGGTATACATTGATGTGTTCTTCTCGGGATGTGGGTAAAGATTTCAACTGTATTCATCCGGATACAGGAAAATCTGGAACGCAGACTTGGCAGAATGCATGTCTTGCAAGCGGATGGGCAGATGGCTATTTTAAGCGCGTACTCAATTTTATGGATGCGACCGGCATGGATGTTATAGAGACTGACGGTCCCTACCATGGTGCCTTGTGTGCTTCAACGACTCACAAATACCACAACGGTTTAGCAGATTCGCAACTGCGCCAGTGGGAAGCATGCGTGCGCTTTTACCATGAATGCCGAGCACGCGGTGTCTTTATCAATTCGCCAGATTGGTATTACCTCAACGGTTCGAACAAATGCGGTATGGGGTATACCGAAACGGATTTCAGTTTACCCCGCGAGCGGCAGATTCTAATTGCCCGGCAGAATATCTACGATGGTACTTACGAAAAGACACCGAGTATGGGGTGGATGTTCGTTCCATTGGTGGAATATCACGGTGGTGGGCAAGCCGCCACATTTGAACCGCTTTGTGAGCACCTTGAGGATTATGAAGCATATCTTGCACAGAACTTCGGCAGCGGTGTGATTGCGTGCTATCGCGGTCCCCGGCTTTTTGATACGGAAGAGACGAAAGCAGTTGTCAAGAAATGGGTTGATTTCTATAAAAAGTATCGTCCAATATTGGAGTCTGATCTAATTCACGTTCGGCGACCTGATGGACGCTCCATTGATTGTATACTCCACGCTAATTCGCAAACCCATCCTTGTGGATTAGCGATGCTCTATAATCCTACACATACGGTGCAACAGACTGCTTTGAAATTACCGCTCTATTATACTGGATTGTCTGAAACTGCCAAGATACGTGAAAAAGAAGGAAAACCCAAACAGTACGAAATCGACCGAAATTACAACGTTGAGGTTTCAATTAAAATGGAAGCAAAGAGCATTACCTATCTCGTTATTGAATAAAACGTGAGTTTGATACCAGTTTGAATTATTTTTATTCCATTCATCCGTAGGTTGGGTTTCGTCCCTCTACCCGACCTACGAAATGGTATATCATATAGTAGAAATGGTAGTACTCCATCAACAGGCGAAAAATTGAAAGGAGTTCTAAGGCATCGAAAAAAATGATTGAAAAAGTTAAAAAGAAGCGCGGCAAGCAGAAAAAACTTGCTGAAATGAAGGATGAAAAGAGAGACAAACCCATGAAGATTTTGAACTCCCTCAGGAGAATTTTCGCCAACATTTTCGAATTTAAGGAAGACAAATCTATAAAGGTTTTGAACCCGTCAGCATTTAAAAAATCACAGGAAAACCTGTTGTTCTCCGGACCGCAACCTGGCGACAAACTTCCCCCATTGAAGGTTAAGGGTATCAATGGTGAATCTAAGGACAAAACAATTGATTTTATTGCCAAAGCAGATGGACAGCCGCTTGTTATCTTCCTACAAGACGAAAGTGTTTCTGGTTTACTCGGATTGGTCGGTATTTCTCGTTTACTTGCTCAAATTGCTGAGAGGTCTAAACAGAAAATATATATAAATGTTGTGTTTTTGTGCAATACGCCGGACATATTGGAAAAACAGGCAAGCAAGATAGTACCCCATATTTCAAGTGATGTGTTACTCGGTATTTCTCCGGATGGATGTGAAGGACCGGGCATCTACGAATTGAACCGCAGTATCCCGCAGACAGTTATTATCGCCAAAGATGGAAAAGTACTTCATAGCTTCGCTTTCAAGCAGCCGCTGCTTCATCCTAACCCTTATGTGCTTGGTGCTGTCGGAGAAGCAATTGGGGTGAAACCTGCTACATTAAGAAAGTGGTTGAACGTAAAAAAACTTACCATTGAAATTAAAAACCCTACTGAGGGTGAAAAAACTGGCAAAGTCCTCCTAAACGGAAACGTTGTACAGCCTGATGAATTGCTTTTTCGCCTTTTCACCTTGCCTGAAGAACAAGAATTTACGCTTACTGTTCGTGCCGGACGAAAAGCACCTCATCATCAGGTCATTGAAATAATGGAGTTAGTAAAAAAAGCAGGTATTGAAAAAGTTGCATTCGTAGCCGATTTTTAGTGAATTATACCTTAACCGAAGACGTAAGTCCAGTTACGGCTTATTGACAGCCATCTTGTTATTAGGTTTTACAGCACTAAGTTTTGCTGAAATGGTCGTATCTCTTAAATAGGATACCGATGTGACAGGGCATATACAAAGATGGTAAACGAAATGCCGACTGGTTATATTGGGCAGAGGATTGGGAACGGTCAGACGATGGGGAACGGATAATGTCATCGTTTGTAATTTTTACTATATAAACATACAATAAGGAAAACATAACATGCAATACACATTACAACAGAACGATTGGTTAGTCCAACCCTATAGCGATTCCGCTACAGTCCAAGAAACGGACGATCAACTTCTCATCGGTAATGGACTCATTCAGCGAAAGTTCGTTACTGCACCGAATTTTGCAACAGTTGATTATATCAATCAAATAACCGGAAACAGCCTTCTTCGTGGTATCAAACCGGAGGCGGTTCTTACGATTGATGGAAAGCAATTTGAGGTAGGGGGTTTGAAGGGACAGCCTGACTACGCCTATCTTGATGAGGAGTGGATCTTGACAAACAACCGAAACGCATTTCAGTTTCGTGATTATAGCGTTGGTGAACCTGAAGCCACATATCCGTGGGTCAAAAGACGTAATCAGGCAACGTCAACATATCCACCAGCGGGTGTAACACTGACGGTTGCGTTCTCACCACCGCCCTCCCTTGATGCCCTTGAAGTGAGTGTGCATTATGAACTCTATAAAGGCATGCCGGTGCTGTGCAAGTGGATCACGATTCACAATAAAGGTCAAAATCCGATTCTACTTGAGTCCTTAAGTTGTGAAATCCTTGCTGTTAGCGAGCAGGAAAAGCATCGACTACATGTGGAAAGCGATTATGCATTCAGTGGTATGCAAACGACGCGGTGGGGTCCTGATGCAGATTACAAGACGCAAGTGGATTATCATTATCAGATGCCGCTGTTGATGACAAGTTACTATCCACTCGGTCCGGGGGTGCGTCTTGAAACGGGGGAGAGTTTCACAAGTTTTCGAACTTTTGAGATTCTGCATGATAGTGATGATCGTGAACGAAAAGGACTCGCACGCCGCAAGATGTATCGCACCGTCGCGCCACAAGTTACGGAGAACCCAATCCTCATGCATGTTCGAAGTGCTGACCCAAACGCTGTGCGTTTAGCGATTGATCAGTGTGCCGAAGTCGGATTTGAGATGGTGATTATGACTTTTTGGAGTGGCTTCAATATTGAGAGCGAAGACCCAAAATACATAGCGACCATGAAGGCGTTGACAGATTATGCACATCGGAAAGGTATTCAACTTGGGGGGTATACATTGATGTGTACAACGCGGAATGCAGGTAAAGACTTCAACTGTATTGATCCAAACACAGGAAAACCTGGTTCTCAGTTTGGACTGACGGCGTGTCTTGCGAGCGGATGGGCAGACGGTTATTTCAAGCGCGTACTCAATTTTATGGATGCAACCGGTATGGATGTCATAGAAACGGATGGGGCTTACCATGGGGCTGTTTGTGCTTCAACAACGCACAAACACCACATCAGTTTAGAAGATTCGCAGCTGCGTCAGTGGGAAGCATGTGTCCGCTTTTACCACGAATGCCGAGCACGCGGTATCTATATCAATTCGCCAGATTGGTATTACCTCAACGGTTCAAACAAAAACGGTATGGGGTATCGCGAAACGAATTTCAGTTTGCCACGCGAGCGGCAGATACTCATTGCCCGGCAGAATATCTACGATGGTACTTACGAAAAGACACCGAGTATGGGGTGGATGTTCGTTCCATTGGTGGAATATCACGGTGGTGGGCAAGCCGCCACATTTGAACCGCTTTGTGAGCACCTTGAGGATTATGAAGCATATCTTGCACAGAACTTCGGCAGCGGTGTGATTGCGTGCTATCGCGGTCCCCGGCTTTTTGATACGGAAGAGACGAAAGCAGTTGTCAAGAAATGGGTTGATTTCTATAAAAAGTATCGTCCAATATTGGAGTCTGATCTAATTCACGTTCGGCGACCTGATGGACGCTCTATTGATTGTATACTCCACGCCAATCCTCAAATCAGTCCTTGTGGATTAGCGATGCTCTATAATCCTACACATACGGCACAACAGACCACTTTGAAATTACCACTCTATTATACTGGATTGTCTGAAACTGCCAAGATTCGTGAAAAAGAAGGAAAACCCAAACAGTACGAAATCGACCGAAACTACAACGTTGAGGTTTCAATTAAAATGGAAGCAAAGAGCATTACCTATCTCGTTATTGAATAAAACGTGAGTTTGATAAATCAGAACAAATAACTTACGTAGGTTGGGTTGAGGCACGAAACCCAACATTTTGATCCATTATAGAGCAATACATGTTGCCAGTTAATATTTGATTGGCGTACCTCAACCCAACCTACAACGCATATTGCATTTAATTATCAAACTCACGTTATTAGATTGTGAATTGCGTTCACAGAATGTTTGAAGTTAACAAAATAAAAATATGGAGGTATTCCAAATGTATAAAAAAAATGTTTACATTCAGATGCTTATATTTTTGTGTGCACTGATTTACACTTTTTTAACAAGTTGCACTCAACAAAAACAGGAACCTGAGCAACCAACCCTCGATACTTTGCTGCAAAAGACAACATTTCTAAGCACGGACTTAAGTGGGGAGTCAGTAAAGGAACTTGTTTTTGATAACACGTATAAGATTGAAAATGAGGATGGCATAACATATCGTTTATTGCGGGATCATGCAGATGTCGGAGATAAATATATTTTTGCTGTTATAGCAGAATCCGGTGGCGGAAGTGGAGTTTTCTATGATCTTCATGCAGTAGATAAGCAGACTCTTCGCACTGTTGATACTGCAGCACTGGGGGATCGTGTCCGTATAGAGAAAATGTCAATCGTAGATAAGTCCAACGATATTCTATCTATTACATATTGGACAAAAGGTGATGGTTTTGAGCCGAGTAAAAAGATAGAGGATACATTTCAGATCAAATCTAATTCAAATGAATTCGTTAGAAGACTTCAATAAACCGTAAAGGAGACAAAATGAAACGCTATTTTTCAATCATAAGCATACTCTTATTTATTGCGTTTGCATGCTGTCTGTTCGGATGTGAGCGTCAGATGACACCATTATTACCCCCGGAACCTCCAACGCCACCCCCGTTGGTGATTTTGTACCCGAAAAGTGCGGTAGGTTATTTTACTGAATGTGTATTTGAGACGGTGGATATGTACATAACAGGCGTTGAAGCCTTTAACTCTAAAACCACATCCGAAGTGATACTGAAAATTAGTGGGGCTCACGGCAACGGTTGTGTCAGTGGCAATCATTCACTGGCGTATTACCGAGTTGACGACAGGACGATTACCGTCTGGGCAACGAAACATGTCGCGACAGGCGAGGTCCTGTCAGGTGGGTGTGCCTGCCCTTATATCGTCGTTGATATCGGTATCGCGATGTATGTCGGAGAACTTGAACCGGGTGAATATAAAGTCGTGTCTCAATCGGGTGAGCAGCTCCTAACGTTCCATACTGATAACTTGGGGAACATGACCGCACACGACTGTAAACCTAATAGTTGGGCTTTGCCACAATGGGTGCCACCTGATGTCGATCCGGAGGATTGTCCATAGCTATACAAGGGAGAGTCATCATGAATAGAAAACTATTCTCCATTGGATTTATATGTTTTATTACACTTTTTTTAATACTGCATTTTGTGCATGCACAAGATTCTCGTCCGATGGTGCGAGTCGTCTACCGTCCCTTACCTGGAAACCCACCGCACCCTGATGCAAACGCGGAAATTGATGCATTAATCAAGAAAATACAACGTTTCTTTGCCGATGAAATGGAACGACACGGATTCGGTAGAAAAACTTTTCAGATTGAAACGGATGCAAGCGGGAACACCGTCGTACATCAGGGAGAGCTTGGCAGCCACGGCAAGAATATCGTTGTCTATATGGAGGAAGCAGTTCCATCTAATGCGCGTGGGTGCGGTGTCGGGGCTGCCTCAGGTTCGGAAGGGCGCGAAGGCTCCGCAACTATCTACTGCTGGAATTGGCATCTCATTGCCCATGAACTCGGACACGCCTTCGGATTGTGGCACGATTTCCGCGCTGGTAGCGATAACTACATCATGTCCTACGGTCCTTTAAGGCACAAACTTTCTAAATGTGCCGCTGAATGGTTAGATACCCACCGCGCCTTCAATCCTGGCAGAAGTACCGAGAACAAACCTACAAAGATACAATTGCTTTCATCAAGCCTTGACTCACCTCCAAATACCGTCCGTCTCCGCTTTAAGGTAACTGATCCGGATGGACTTCACCAGGTACAACTCCTCACACCCACTGTTACCCCAGGCATATCTTATGGATCCCTTGAATTGCTTAACTATAAAGCACTAAACGGAAGTACAAATACCACTGTTGAATTTGTTACCAATTTGACACCGAATAATAGGTCTGTATCCCTTATGGCTATTGATGTAAATGGCAACTTCACATGGAACTTGCAGAAGTTTCCGATTAATGTTACTTCGCTGCTACCACAAGCTGAAGCTATCTCTTTTCCGGATGCAAATTTAGCAGCAGTCGTTAGACAGACCCTCAGTCTATCTTCCAGCGAAGCTATCACAACGCACTCTATGTTAAACTTGTTGGCACTTGATGCCCCTAATAGCGGGATAACAGACCTCACCGGACTTGAACATGCACACAATCTGAGAGGATTAAACCTTGCAGCTGAGTATATTGAGGGCGAGGGATATGTCAACAGCAATACAGTATCGAATGTGTCTGCGCTATCAACGTTGACACATCTGACTTGGCTGAATCTTCAAAACAACAACATTTCTGATATTTCCGCACTATCAGCGTTGACAAACCTGAATACGCTGAATCTTCAGAACAACAACATTTCTGATATATATGCACTCTCAACGTTGACACAACTGACAGAGTTGATTCTGGACAACAATAACATATCGGATGTGTCTCCACTGTCAGGGTTAACACTACTGACTCAGCTGGCACTTCACAACAACAACATTTCTGATATATATGCACTCTCAGGATTGAAAAACCTGGCTTCGCTGAATCTTCAAATCAACAACATTTCAGATCTGTCGCCTCTGTTAGCATTAAACCCTATAGGAACACAGTGGGATAGCACGGAGCTAAATCTTCGGAACAATCCCCTTAGCTATGTTTCTATCAACACACATATCCCCGCTATGCAGGCAAAAGGAATTGCGGTCCAGTATGACCAGCGTACACCAACGAAACTCTTAAAAATATCTGGAGACGCACAACAAGCCGTAACCAACTCTGAATTACCACTCCCTTATGTTGTCCAAGTCCAAGATCAGTCCAATCGCGCGTATGCAGAAGTACCGGTTACGTTTACCATCACCAATGGTGAGGGTAAACTCAACACGACAAAGACAAAAACCGATACCAAAGGTAATGCACAAGCACGTTTGACATTTGGAGAAACAGAAGGCAGAACGACTGTCCAAGCCACTGTCCCAAATATTACACAACCTATCCAGTTTACTGCAACTGCTGTTTCACTTGATTTACCTGTGTCACTCCCAGACGATCACTTGTATGCAAAGATAATAGAAACCCTTGGCAAACCGACCGACGCATCAATTACTGTAACCGATATGTTGATGTTGACATCGCTTACTGCGAACAACATCAGCATTAGCACCCTCACAGGACTGCAACATGCATCTAATCTAACGACCCTAATGCTTGATGGAAACAACCTATCTGATATAGATTCGCTAACGGGACTTACGCAACTGAGGACACTGTCTCTTGACAACAATAATCTCTCTAATATTGCGTCTTTGGTAGCACTCACACAATTAGAGACACTGTCTCTTGAGAATAATCAACTATCAGACGTTGCGCCTCTTGTGGAACTCACCGAATTGAAGACGTTGCGTCTACGTGGAAACCAGTTAAGTTATCCGTCACTCTATACCACTATTCCGACCCTGCGTTCCCGCGGTGTAAATGTAGTGGTTGACACCCGCACGCCTTCAACACTTATTAACGTCCCAGGAACGCCTGGAGTCGTTGGTGCTGCACGTCAAGTCCTCGTCCAAGTCCAAGATCAGAACGGTATTGCGTTTGCGGGGGTGCCTGTCAATTTCACGCTCACAGCTGCAGGTGGGCACCGTTTTACATCAAAAGCGATTAGCGATCTCAACGGAACTGCTACCACAACGCTCACGTTGGGACCCGAGCTTGGTGAGAACTTTGTCAGTGCAACGGGCATAGATATCCCACAACCCCTTAACTTTACCATCACGGCTATTGATGAGAACACGCTTGTGTATATTCCCGATGTGAACCTTCATGCCAAAATAGCTGAAACCCTCAACAAACCGAAGAACGCAACACTCAATGCGGGAGATTTGTTGGCATTAACCAGACTTGACGCACCAAACGCTAATATTCAAGACCTGACCGGTATTGAATATGCATCCAATCTGAGTTCCTTATACCTTGGGGAGGCGTATATTGAGGGCAAGGGAAACATCAATAGTAATACGGTATCCAATTTGTCTGCACTATCAGGATTGACAAACCTGAATATACTGTGGCTTAGCAGCAACAACATCTCTGATATATCCGCACTATCAGCGTTGACAAACCTGAATATGCTGAATCTTAACAGCAATAATATCTCTGATATATCTGCACTATCAGCGTTGACAAACCTGACTTGGTTGGATCTTTACAACAACAACATCTCTGATATTTCCGCACTATCAACTTTAACACAACTGACTTCACTGTGGCTTAGCAACAACAACATCTCTGATATTTCCGCACTATCAACTTTGGCACAACTGGCTTCGCTGAATCTTCAGAACAACGACATTTCAGATATATATGTCCTATCAGGATTGACACAACTGACTGATTTAATTCTTCACAGCAACAACATTTCAGATATTTCTGCGCTATCAGGATTAACAAATCTGAATACGCTGAATCTTAGTAGCAATAACATTTCAGATATATCCGCACTTTCAGGATTAACACAACTGACTTCGCTGGATCTTTACAACAACAACATTTCAGATCTGTCGCCTCTGTTGGCATTAAACCTTACAGGGACACAGTGGAACAGCACCGGATTATATCTTGCGAACAATCCCCTTAGCTATACTTCTATCAATACACATATTCCTGCTATGCAGATAAAAGGAGTTGAGGTCCAGTATGACCAGCGTACACCAACGAGACTCCTAAAAGTATCTGGAGACGCACAGCAAACCGTAACCAACTCTGAATTACCGCTGCCACTTGTTGTCCAAGTCCAAGATCAGTCCAATCGCGCTTTTGCAGAAGTGCCAGTTACGTTTACGATCACCGATGGTGATGGCAAACTCAGCACGACAAAAACAAAAACCGATACCAAAGGTAATGCACAAACACGTTTGACACTTGGAGAAACTGGCGGCATAACGACTGTCCAAGTTACTGTCCCAAACATTATGCAATCTATCCAGTTTACTGCAACTGCCGTTTCACTTGATTTACCCGCGTCACTCCCAGATGATAACTTGTATGCAAAGATAATAGAAACCCTTGGCAAACCGAGTAGCGAAACACTCACCTTGGCGGACATGCTGACGTTGACATCTCTTACCGCTAATAACGCCAATATAAGTGATCTCACAGGTTTAGAATACGCAACGAATCTTACAACCCTAATACTTGATGGGAACAACCTATCTGATATAGATTCGCTAACGGGACTTACGCAACTGATGACATTATCTCTTGACAACAATAATTTGACGAATGTTACACCATTCTTGGAGCTTCCACAATTGGAAACCTTGTCTCTTGAGAACGGTGAACTATCAGACGTTACATCCCTTGTGGAACTCACCGAATTGAAAACGTTGCGTTTACGTGGAAACCTGTTAAGTTATCCATCACTCTATACAACTATACCGAATCTGCGTTCCCGTGGTGTGGATGTGGCGGTTGACACCCGCACGCCTACAACGCTTATTAGTATCCCAGGAACACATGGCGTTGTAGGTGCTGCACAACAAGTAGCTGTCCAAGTCCAAGATCAGAACGGCATTGCTTTTGCAGGAGTGCCTGTCAATTTCACGCTGACAGCTGCAGGTGGGCATCTTTCTACATCAGAGGCGACCAGCAATCTCAACGGCAAAGCTATCACAACGCTCACGTTGGGACCCGAACCCGGTGAGAACTTTGTCAGTGCAACGGTCAACGAGATCCCACAATCACTCAACTTTACTATCACAACTATTGATGCAAATACACTCGTGCATATTCCAGATGTGAACCTCCATGCCAAAATAGTCGAAACCCTCAACAAACCGAAGAACGCAACACTCAATGCGGGAGATTTGTTGACATTAATCGAACTTGACGCACCAAATGCTAATATTCAAGACCTGACCGGTATTGAATATGCGTCCAATCTGAGTTATCTGAACCTTGGGGAGGCGTATATTGAGGGCAAGGGAAATGCAAATAGTAATACGGTATCCAATTTGTCTGCGCTATCAGAATTGACAAACCTGAATACGCTGCATCTTAGCAGTAACAACATTTCAGATATATCTGCACTATCAGCGTTGACAAACCTGAATACGTTGTATCTTAATAGCAACAACATTTCAGATATATCGCCTCTGTTAGCTTTAAACCTTACAGGGACACAGTGGAATAGCACCGGGTTATATCTTTGGAATAATCCGTTGAGCTATACTTCTATCAATACACATATCCCTGCTATGCAGGCAAAAGGAGTTGAGGTCCAGTATGACCAGCGTACACCAACGAGACTCCTAAAAATATCTGGAGACGCACAGCAAGCCGTAACCAATACAGAATTGCCACTCCCTTATGTTGTGGAAGTACAAGACCAGTATTACCAAGTATTCACAGAAGTGCCGGTTACTTTTACTATCACCGATGGTGATGGCAAACTCAGCACGACAAAAACAAAAACCGATACCAAAGGGAAGGCACAAACGCTTTTGACACTTGGAGAAACTGACGGAACAACGACTGTTCAAGCCACTGTACCAAATATTACACAACCTATCCAGTTTACCGCAACTGCCGTTTCAATTGATTTACCCGTGTCATTCACAGATGATTACTTGTATGCAAAGATAATAGAAACCCTTGGCAAACCGACCGATGCGCCTATTACTGTAACTGATATGTTGACGTTGACATCTCTTACCGCTAATAACGCCAATATAAGTGATCTCACAGGTTTAGAATACGCAACGAATCTTACAACATTATCTCTTGACAACAATAATTTGACGAATGTTACACCATTTTTGGAGCTGACACAATTGGAAACGTTGTCTCTTGAGAACAATAAACTATCAGACGTTACATCTCTTGTGGAACTCACCGAATTGAAAACGTTGCGTTTACGTGGAAACCAGTTAAGTTATCCGTCACTCTATACCACTATGCCGACTCTACGTTCCCGCGGTGTAGATGTAGCGGTTGACACCCGCACGCCTACAACGTTTATTAACGTCCCAGAAATACCTGGAGTCGCTGGTGCTGCCCGTCAAGTCCTCGTCCAAGTGCAAGATCAGAACGGCATTGCATTTGCAGGAGTACCTGTCAATTTCACGCTCACAGCTGCAGGTGGGCACCGTTTTACGTCAAAAGCGATTAGCGATCTCAACGGAACAACTACCACAACGGTCACTTTGGGACCCGAGCCCGGCGAGAACTTTGTGAGTGCAACGGTCATAGAGTTCACACAACCACTCAACTTTATTATCACAACTATTGATGCGAATACACTCGTGCATATTCCCGATGTGAACCTTCATGCCAAAATAGCCGAAACCCTCAACAAACCGAAGAACGCAACACTCAATGCGGGAGATTTGTTGAAATTAACCAGACTTGACGCACGAAACGCTAACATTCAAGACCTGACCGGTATTAAATATGCGTCCAATCTAAGCTACTTGAACCTTGGGGAGGCGTATATAGAGGGGGAGGGATATGTCAACACTAATACAGTATCGGATTTGTCACCACTTATTGGGCTAACCACATTGACATACCTGAGACTTTCCCGCACGAAATTAGTTGATTTGTCTGCGCTATCAGCGTTGACAAACCTGAACACGCTGAATCTTGACAGCAATAACATCTCTGATATATCCGCGCTATCAGCGTTGACAAACCTGAAGACGCTGAATCTTAGCAGCAATAACATCTCTGATATATCTGCACTATCAACTTTGACACAACTGACTTCGCTGAATCTCTATAGTAACAACATTTCAGATATATCCGCACTATCAGCGTTGACACAACTGAAGACGCTGTACCTTAGCAGCAATAACATCTCAGATATATCCGCACTATCAGGATTGACAAACCTGAATACGTTGTACCTTAACAGTAATAACATTTCAGATATGTCGCCTCTGTTAGCATTAAACCTTATAGGGACACAGCGGAACAACATAGGACTGTCTCTTAAAAATAATCCACTCAATAATGATTCAATTCGGACACACATCCCTGCTATGCAGGCAAGAGGAATTGTAGTATCTTTTGACAATATTACACAACCAGAATTTCTGATAATATCTGGTGATAAACAAGAGGAACTCGTGGGAAAGACACTACCTTCACCTTTTGTTGTGGTGTATCATAATGCAGACGGAAAACCCAGAGAGGGAGTGAACGTTATATTTTCTATAGTCGATGGTGAGGGTGAACTAACTGATACCAACGTTACAACCGATGCTGATGGTAGAACACAAACCTACCTGCAACTTGGCATGAAACTTGGTACCATCACGGTGCGTGCAACTGCTGAAGGTGTAAATACGGAACTTACCTTCACAGCACATGTCGTCTTGCCAGAAAACCGTGTTGCAGAAGATGTCAATGCTGATGGCGTTGTAGATGTGGAAGACCTAGTATTAGTTGCCTCCGATTTCGGTACGGAGCCGGTTCCAGGCACGTTGCCCGATACGGATGTCAATGACGATGGTAAAATCAATAGTGAAGATGTCATTTT
Source organism: Candidatus Poribacteria bacterium (assembly GCA_965205065.1). GTDB lineage: Bacteria > Poribacteria > WGA-4E > WGA-4E > WGA-3G > MSPOR6. The sequence goes on from CBDBFT010000001.1 coordinate 4,889,097, forward strand.
GGTTTTAGAGGTATTAGAGGAAACAGCTGCTGCGCCTTCTCTGGATACCCAACGGACTGCAGCGAGTTTACAGCAGTGGATAGCGGAGGCGAAACAACGTAACACAAGGGACACAACTTTTCAGCGCGGTATTGCTATGCTTGAACAACTGCTCGCTACCTTGCTACCGAACGAAACAGCACTTTTGGCAAACTTTCCTAACCCCTTCAACCCAGAAACCTGGATACCCTATCAACTCGTAGAGTCTGCTGATGTCAGTATCACTATTCATGCTACGGATGGAAAGGTTGTTAGAACATTGGTATTAGGGAATATACCAGCTGGTATTTACAGAAATCGTAGTCGTGCTGCGTATTGGAATGGGAAAAACGCTGCCGGTGAAAAGGTTGCAAGTGGTCTGTATTTCTATACCCTCACTGCAGGCGACTTCACGGCAACACGCAAAATGTTAATTTTGAAATAGTGTTCTGTCTACACTCAAATAAAGGATATTTGTCATGAAAATACAACGTTTACCGATCATAATATGTGTTCTGCTAAGTTTTTGGATTAACATCGCTACACAAGCGCAACAGCAGGAACAAGAAAGACCTATTGTCAAAGTCATCTACTTTCACCCAAACGATGTGACACCACAACCGGATATAGACACGAAATTAGAAAAAATGGTACAGGATGTGCAACAGGTTTTCGCAGGATTGATGGTAGCACACGGGTTTGGAGACAAAACCTTTCTATTTGAAAAAGGGACAACAGGTAATGCAGTCATTCACACAGTCCAAGGGAAGTTCAACGACGCATATTATCAGAAGAAATCAAGCTCGGTTTGGGAGGAACTTCCTGGTCGTTTTGACCTGTCAAAAGATATTTATCTTATCTTTCTGGATATTAGCACGGGACTGCTTGATGGCGTTGCCTGTGGCTACGGTTTTTATAGCACACCTCACAAAGGTGGCATTGTGCCTGCCTCCGGTGAATGCTTTGATGTTGATACAACTGCCCATGAACTTGGACACAGCTTGGGGTTGGCACACGATTTTCGCACAGATGCTGATGCTAAAAGGATATATCTCAATACCGATGACGGACACATCACGACTTATTGTGCTGCACAATGGTTGGACGCACACCCTGCCTTTAACACCGGCACCACGACGCGTAATCAAAACACAACAGCAAAGATGCTCAAGCCAAAACTCGCATCGCCACCGAATCATATCCATCTACGTTTTGAGGTTGACGATCCAGATGGTATTCATCATATCAAATTACTTGCACCCAAAAAGGATGGCGACCTCTTGTTACGCGAGTGTAAAAAACTCAATGGCACGACAGACAACACCGTTGAATTTATCACAACCCAATTAGCACCAAACACTTCTACCCTCACTCTAAGAATTACCGATGTGTTTGGAAACCACACAGAGCAACCCTTCAGGCTCAGTGCGCCGCTCCCGTTTCCACCGCCCCAAGTCGTGACCATCGTAGACCCACAACTGGCTGCAGCGATACGGAAACAGGTCGGCACAATCACAACACGGACAATCGCAAATTTGACAGAACTTGATGTCCAAAAGAAAGGCATAAAAGACATAACAGGACTTCAACATGCACAAAATCTCAGAAGACTTACGCTCTTTCACAACAATATTTCAGATGTTACGCCACTGGCAAAGTTAAAACATTTGAGATGGTTAGAGATTGGACATAACCCAATTTCAGATATTTCGCCAGTTGCAGCACTTACACAACTGAACGCGTTAGATATTGGTTGGACCAAGGTTTCGGATATATCACCACTAAAAGACTTGAAACATCTGCAGTTTTTAGGTATTCACGGCACCGGTATTTCGAAAGTTCCCCCGTTGACAAGATTTAAAAGACTGAAAACTTTGTATCTTCACTACAACACGATTTCAGATATAACATCACTCTCAGCGTTGACACAATTAAACGTGTTATATCTGAACAACAACACGATTTCAGACATCACTCCACTTGCCCAACTCACACAACTGACACAACTTTATCTTGGAAATAACACGATAACAGATGTAACTTCACTTGCGAAACTGACGCAACTGAGTATCTTAGAGCTCATGAATAATCGGATCCGTGATGTGACACCCCTCTCGAATTTAGTAAACCTAAACAAGTTGAGTCTATTCGGAAATCCTATTGAGAACCGTAAACCGCTGCTTGCCTTATTGCGAAAGAACCTAAAGATGAAAATCTTTCTTAAGAATCACCGAGAGCCATTACCCATTCCAAAAACGACAGAATAGACTGATTTGACAAGGAGTTCCAATATGACCAGAAATTTAACAAGATATACAGCAATACATTGAAACCCATCTCGTCCTGATGCAAACGCAGAAATTGAAAAGAAGAGTTTGAAAAAACATAAGAGATTTGGTAACATAGTGTTGCATGAAATTGCCAATTTATGTTATAGTTATATTTGTTAAGGTCATTTATGGACAGAGAAAGAAAAATACTTATCGTAGTAAATAGTAGAGCGGTAACTTGATGGATACCTCAGGCATACGTTTAAACATCCTTGACCGCTATCTGATTAAAGAATACCTAAAAGCATTCTTTGTCGGGTTCTTCTTCTTTAGTGCACTCGTCGTCATTGTCCGTCTCTTAGATAAAGACATCAAGTATTTTGATGAAGATACAACCTACCTTTATGCGCTCAAAATCGTTCTGTTACAGGCACCAAGACGTATAATGGAGATAGTACCAGTATCCGGATTTGTTGCGATATTCTTCGTCCTTGGTCGCATGGTCAGGAATAATGAATTTGTTGCAATGAAAGCAGGTGGTATTAGTGTATATCGTGCCTTAATTCCAGTTATAATCGTAACGCTAATTCTCTGTGTGCTCTTCTCTATCTTTTATAATAGGGTTGCCTCCCCAGCCTATCATCAAGCAAACCTAATGCAGAAAAAAACAGGTCCAAGTTTCCGAAGATACCTTCCATTCATAGGTAAAGGAGATCGCATTTTTTATCTAAATAGTATTAGATTAAATGAGAAGAATATATACGGTATCACCATCTGGGAAACAAGCGAAGATGGTCTCATCAAACGTAGTATCTATGCTAAGAATGCAACCTGGACAGATACACACTGGATACTCACTGAGGGTAACATCCGTCACTTTGAAAATGAGATAGAGGTAGGTTTTGAAACATTTCAGGAGAAACTTTTAGAACGATTCGAAGAACCTGAACGGTTTATTGGAAGTGACAAAGATCCAAGAGCGATGACGATTAAGGAACTTAAAGAACAGATCACATATAAAAAAGAAGCAGGACAAATATCACGGATAGAACAGGTAAAACTACACCATAAAATTGCTTATCCATTCGCTGCAGTTGTTGTTGTCATGTTAGGAGCACCTATCGCAATTCGGTTTGGTAAAGCCGGGTTTTTTGCTGGATTGGTCATTGCATTTTTCCTTGTTTTCATCTATTGGGCACTCTCTTTTGCAACATTTGAAGGTTTGAGTGAAAACGGGAAACTCCATCCATTCTTGGCATGTTGGGGAGCGAATATCCTATACGGAATTGTCGGTGCTATCCTCATCTGGCGTACACCGAAATAGTCAATATACTAAGGTTCAACGCAATTCTAATATGTCCTCATCGAAAATAGGCAATCTCTTTTTTAGGGTACGTAGTTTCACACCCATCCCCTTCATCATTGCATTGATCTACTTTGCCAAACCGACTCTCCTTACAACCGCCATCGGTGTATTCTTTACTTTGATTGGTGAGCTGTTACGTATATGGACTGTCGGGTATGCTGGTGGTTCAACGCGCGCGACAACGTTAGGAGCAGCCCGTGATCTCGTGACAACAGGTCCATACAGCCACGTGCGAAATCCACTCTACCTTGGGAATCTCTTGATTAGCATCAGTATCTGCATCATCGCAAATGTCTTATGGCTAACTCCCATTTTGGTTATCGGTTACCTTGTACAGTATCTCCCGATTATCGCTGTAGAAGAAGCATACCTATTGGAATCTTGTGGTAGCGTCTACGAGACATATCACGCACAGGTTCCACGGTTCTTCCCACAATTCAACGCATATCAATCACCATCAACCCACGATTTTTCTTTGACACGAGCATTTAAAAGTGAAAAACGTACATTAACTGCTATAGTCATCGTAATTGCAGTGCTTTATGTTAGACAGATTTTTTAGAAGCAACGTTCTTTTTTTTTTTTGCAGTGTCTAAACATGTTTTTCAGAGGAATCACCATGAAATATATACTGAACATTCTTTTACTCATTTCACTACCACTCATATTGACATTTTATGCTGTAGACACTTATGCGCAGACCACGCTTGCACCAGATGAAAGGCGGTTCGACCTTGACCAAAACGGGTCTCTCAGCATGACAGAAAAAGAACTAATGGTAAAGGTCGTTAGAACAGAAAATGCAAGAGGTATTAAGTATAGTATGGATGCCATACGCGAAATGCAAGATGGCAGAGACAACCGACAACGCAATAGAAGAGGATTCGGTGGAAGACGATCCTCAAGACGCACCCCTTCAGGTAATTCACACCTTTAGGGATCGTCAAGTGGGAACTTTTCCGTTATAAGCATCAACGGATTGCCATTAGCAACGATCCGATATGTCCTACAGAGCAGGGGTTTTCCTTCAAAATGTGCAAGACTACTCGGCATACCCATCGCGCGTTCGATTCCCCACCAGAGCAGATCACGGCGCGCTTCCAATTGACTGTGATGCAATAAAGCACCTAAACCATCAATACCAGCTTCCACACTATCAACAACATTATGCGGTAAACGTTCATAAACAATCTGGGACACTGCATAAGCATGGATTTTAGGGGTCTGAAATTCCGTGCCAGGTGTCTGCAAGACGACTTCTCGTGCGATGATATTGCCACCATCTTGCAACTTAAGCCAGTTATGTTCGTTATGAACCGTGCGCCGTGCTTGGTATAATAACACAATCTCAACAGGTATAAGTTTATACGCCTCAATGAAACGCGTAACGGTTCCATCCGCAACTAATAATGCACGTTGAAATGGTGACAGTCGGTTAAGGCTTATATCCTTCAATGCAGCGGGTCTATCCGCTTGTGCGACGAAGAGTTCTTCTACATGAGAGTGGATCAACTTATCAAGTTTGGATGGGGATTTTGTTTTCATCTAATCTCTTTCGTTATGACATTGTACATATCGGAATATGGTACATCGGTATATGGTATTGGGAACACATCTGAATTTATCTTGTATATATAGGATACCCCAACAACAGTGAAAAGTGCAACCTGAATTTATTGGTAGACACTTATAATATTGCGAAAGCAAGGGGGGTTGTCGTTTTTCTGATAAATTGTGCTTTACTGCAACAAAAGAATCCATTATACTTTTAGAATGGATTAGACTATTATTCTAACATAAATGAGGACAAGACACGTGAAATTCCAATGCACATTACTTTTACTTTTATTTTCCATACTACCTGTTGTTAGTGCCGATCAGGATTACACAAAATGGCATTTACCTGAAGGTGCTAAAGCAAGGCTGGGTAAAGGTCAGATAAGCGAGGTCCAGTATTCTCCTGATGGCACACGCCTTGCGGTTGCGAGTAGTATCGGTATTTGGATTTATGACGCGCGGACCTATCAAGAAGTATTCCTACTCAAAGGTCGGTTTGGTGTTGAAAGCGTATCGTTTAGTCCTGATGGTGAGACGCTCGCAAGTGGAAGTGATGACCGCACTATCCGTTTATGGGATGTGTCCACAGGTGAACAGAAGCACAAGCATAGATTATGGCATAGAGGGGATGTCATTAGCGTATCGTTTAGTCCTGATGGTGAGACGCTCGCAAGTGGTAGTGGTGGTTTTTACAATGACAAAACTATCCGTTTATGGGATGTGGCAACGGGACAACTGAAGCAAACCCTTGAAGGGCATACGAGTGTTGTCAATAGCGTATCGTTTAGTCCTGATGGTGAGACGCTCGCAAGTGGCAGTGATGACAAGACCATCCGTTTATGGGATGTGTCAACAGGCAAACAGAAGCACGAACTCAAAGGACATAGGGGTTATGTCAATAGCGTATCGTTTAGTCCTGATGGTCAAACGCTCGCAAGTGGCAGTGATGACAACACCATTCGTTTATGGGATGTATCAACAGGCAGACTGAAACACACATTCATAGGGCATAGGGGTTATGTCAATAGCGTATCGTTTAGTCCTGATGGACAGACCCTCGCCAGTGGTGGTGGTAATTTTGACCAGACTATCTGTTTATGGGATGTGGCAACGGGCGAACAGAAGCACACATTCCAAGGGTATCAGAGTGGTCCTATGTATCGTGGTGTCCAAAGCGTATCGTTTAGTCCTGATGGTGAGACGCTCGCAAGTGGTGGTTCGGACAATACTATCCGTTTATGGGATGTGGCAACGGGCGAACAGAAGCACACATTCAGAGGGCATACAGAGGATGTCCTTAGCGTAGTGTTTAGTCCTGATGGACAGATGCTCGCAAATAGTAGTTGGGACGATACCATCCGTTTATGGGATGTGTCTATAGGACAACAGAAGCACGAACTCAAAGGGCATACGGATTCTGTCTATAGCGTATCGTTTAGTCCTGATGGTGAGACGCTCGCAAGTGGAAGTAGAGACGATACCATCCGTTTATGGGATGTGTTGACAGGACAACAGAAGCGAATTTTTGAAGGGCATAAGCGTGCGGTCTGGAGCGTATCGTTTAGTCCTGATGGACAGACCCTCGCAAGTCGCAGTTTGGACGATACCATCCGTTTATGGGATGTAGCAACGGGACAACAGAAACACAAACTCAAAGGGAATGAGGGTTATCCCTATAACGTAGTGTTCAGTCCTGATGGACAGATGCTCGCAAATAGTAGTCATGGCGATACTATCCGTTTATGGGATGTGTCAACAGGCAAACAGAAGCACAAACTCAAGGGACATACAGATTGGGTCTTGAGCATATCGTTTAGTCCTGATGGACAGACCCTCGCCAGTGGCAGTCGGGACGATACTATCCGTTTATGGGATATGTTGACAGGTAAACTGAAGCATGAACTCAAGGGACATACAGATATTGTCTGGAGCGTCTCGTTCAGTCCTGATGGACAGACCCTCGCAAGTGGCAGTTGGGACGATACTATCCGTTTATGGGATGTGATGACAGGTAAACTGAAGCATGAACTCAAGGGACAGATCGGTGTCAAGAACGTAGTGTTCAGTCCTGATGGTCAGACCCTCGCAAGTGGCAGTATTGGCGGGATCATCCGTTTATGGGATATGTTGACAGGTAAACTGAAGCATGAACTCAAAGGACATACAGATTGGGTCTTGAGCATATTGTTCAGTCCTGATGGTCAGACCCTCGCAAGTGAAAGTGATGATGGCACGGTGCTGTTGTGGGATCTCACCCTAATCAAGCAGAATAAGTAACTCTGTCCATCGCAAGTCCAAAGTATAGTTTAAAGTGTTAACCAAGTATAAGAATTAGCATAAGTCCCTCTGAATCTGGCTGCATCCTCTTATCTGCAAGAATAATAGCATATATGACAAGAATGGTCAATGATCGGAGTTTGGATTGGGTGTGTAAAGTTTTTGCACAGGTCTCAATTAGGCAGTGCTTGCGATGTTATACTATTTCTAATTGACAAATTATCATAAATAAAATGTAGGTCGGGTAGAGCGAAGCGAAACCTATAGGTGTAAAGTTAAGAAAACTTAGAAACTCTGATGAATCACTCTGAATCCTTACGGTTATACGAGTTGTCTTCTCTTTAGTCCCGTAGGGACGATATGTTTATAGAAAAATGTGTACCCCATCTCTCTTTAGTCCCGTAGGGACGATATGTTTATATCAGGATAAGCTACTACACATATCGTCCCTAATGAAGTTAAAATAATAATTTAGGTAATTCGTGGAAATGCCCGGTGCGGTTAGGAAACTGCACCTACCGGGTCTGGGAAGAATAAAATATTACCCAATTTAATACTTTAACTTCATACGGGACTAAAGAGGGTCTGTATAACGTTTAACTATAAACATAGCGTCCCTACGGGACTGAAGAGGGTTTCTGGCATTGAGAATTCCTTAACTTTACACCTATAGGTAGAGCGAAGCGAAACCCGACATGGAAACCTTGTCTAACCCTACGTGTCGGGTTTCGCTTCGCTCTACCCGACCTACGAAATAATGCTGCATAATCATTTAGAAATGGTATTAGTAGAAAAATGGTATCCTTTCCAAATATTATCTTATGTCATCTCCAGTTGTGCCTTCAAGTCATGTATTGACAATTCAATCAGAGACGATTTTATAGCATAAAACTATAGGCAGATATCCAAATGGATACCTGCCTAATTGGGTACCAGTATTAAGAGATTAAGGCGCGCGTGACTGAGCAACTCTTGAGTATGAACTCTCTCCGACACTATTCACAGCGCGAACTCTAAACCTGTAAAGTCCTCCAGATTGTAAACCTGTCACCGTATAGGACGTGTTTGCACTGCCAATAGAAATAGCCGTTGTTGTCCAGGTCCATCTGTTGTTTTGAAAGATGCCCTTTCTGACTTTATAGTTGGTAATGGGACTGCCCCCATCGTCCGGTGCTGTCCAGGTGAGGTTAATCGTTCCCGCCGCTGTTCCTGCGGACGCACTCACGCCTGTCGGTGTCTCAGGCGTTTGAGCGGTAGGCGTTTCTGTGAGTGTCTCTGTGTGAGCCCCCGGACCGACCGCATTTCTGGCACGGACTTGGAAGTCATACGATGTGCCATTGGTCAATCCTGTGACAGTGAATTCGGGATATTCTTCGTCTGCGTTGCCCGCAGAAGTCCATCCGTTCCAATTGCTTTGAGTGCTTTCCTTGTAGCGATATTCGTAATCGGTAATGGGACTGCCACCATCATCCGCAGGTGCGTTCCAATCCAGCAAAACCCTTTTGTCTGATGTGATCGATGCGGTAAACGTCAAAGAAAGAGGTACCGTCAGATGCGTCAGATGGCACGTCTATCCAATCCCCCCACGTGCTGTCAATGTTTTTGTCAACACGATACTGATACTTGTCTATACCACCATCGTCTTCGGGTGCTGTCCAACTCAGAGTCACCGTGCCATTAGATGCTGTTGTCGTGACATCTGTCGGAACTCCCGGAATAGTCGGTGCAGTCGGGGTCGTGGCGGTGTTATCTGTGCTATCTATGCTATTTGTGCTGGCTACCCACTGCGGTTTGGTTTTATTGATTGGCTCCTTGTTTTGATAACGATAACCTCTCTTTAAGAAAAGATACGTACATGGCGGATACGTCAGAAGGTCCCCCTGTGAACACATCGCAGGCTTCAAAGTATTTCAACGCTTTTTCAAATTCACCCAATTTCGTATATGCTCTACCTAAGTCAAGCAAAGACGACTTTTGCTGTTATCTTGATGGCTTCTGTCGTTCCGTGTATATGCTCTACCTAAGTGAAGCAAAGACCCTACATAATGAGGTGCCAGGTGATACGCTTTTTCAAGATATGGAATCGCTTCAGAGGGATCGGAATAAGTCCTCACGATGTGTCTTCCCATATCATAAAGCGCAGGAAAACTATCCGGACGCATTTTGACTAATCTACGGTAAATAGATTCAGCTTCTGCGGGGTTGTCAGCCTTGATTAAACCTGCCCAATAGAGAAGAGCGTAAAAATCATCGGGGTTTTCCACGAGTGCTTTTTCAAAATGCGCCTTCGCTGCTTCTCTATGAATTCCCCCATACTGCATCAAAACCACAGCTGCAGGTAGAGCATCTAATCCTTCTGTGATAATCTCAACTTGCTTCGCCATGTCTGTTTCCATATCACCGCTTGCACTCCAATCCTCTAACTTCTTTGATTTTTCTTTCGGGTATATGATGTCAAAATGACCTTTTTCATCCACAATAAAATGATCAGGATTATTGTGAACAAAATCGGGAACAGGAGACGGAGATTTGGAACGTTGGGGGTGTCCATCCACCTGTTGTGGTGGCGGATCCGGGAACTGGATAGTCTTAAAAAACTCGTCATCTGGTGGTGATTTCGGCACTTCTGTCCACGCACGACTATGAGAACTATGCGTCTGTGGAACTTCTGAGTGCGTATCCGATTCTACAGGCAAGACTTCATCAGATCTGGTTACCTCATTCTCGTTATCCTTATCAAACAGGCTATACACCAGTGTAATGATACCGAGACACACGATGAGAGCTAAAACACCGAGTATCACATATTTCGTCGTATATTTGAGTATGGACATGTCTCTTTATCCTTTATATCGGTTTGATGTGAAGTAGGGTTATTCTTCTACGACACGCGATCAACTGGATATAATAAACACAACTGCTTGTACCGAGTAACAATGAGGATCGCAAGTCCAAAGTATAATAGTTTAAAGTGTTAACCGAGTAATAGAATTGGCAAAAGGCACTCTGAATCTGGCTGGATCCTCTTATCTGTAAAAATAATAACACAGATGACAAGAGTGGTCAATGATTGGAATTTGGATTCGTATGGGGTGGTACAAAGTTTTTAGAGATAAGTGTGTATTATTCCTCAAGAGTGAAATGCAGCATGCCTCTATCTTCTGTGCCTACGTATAACGTGTTCCTATCAACAGCGAGTGAAGTCACGTTATCAGGTATTTCTGAGACAACGATTTCCCAGACACTATTCTCTAAACGATAAATACCTTTATCTTTGGTAACACCATAGAGAGTTGTGCCATCAACAGCTAAATGTTCCATGACGACGTGTGTTCCCACTGCATCGGTTATAGCATACCAATGTTCTCCTTCATCTGATGCAGCAACACCTACATCCGTTGCTACATATACCTTAGAACCCGTAAACACGATATCTTTGAAGGCTTGAATAGGCGAAGAAAACATAAAACTCAAAGGAATGTCTTTCCAATTATGTCCAGAGTCATAAGATCGCACAAGGTGTCCATCTCTTTTACCAAGGTAAACAGTATTTCCTGAAACAGCAAGTTTAGGATCTCTTCCAGCTATGTCTAAAGTCAATTCAACAGTTTCTTCCATACCAGTGTCTGACCATTTTGAATCACCGAGTTTCCATCGGAAAAGTTTATAATTGTATTCTATATAGAATGTGTCACCACTGACAGCAAACGGACTAAACTGGGCAAGTCTAAAAAGTTTAAACTGATTTTCGCGGCCTGTTTGTGTCAACTGTTCAAAGAACTGGGTGGCACCAGGAATCCCCTCTTGCATCTGTTCAAGGATAGATTTATCTGAAATGTTAAATCGGTTTCTCAATATATCTCCCGACTTGCCATACGATTCGAGTAAGTCGTAGATGGGCATACCTTGAATCGGCACAAGTTTATTTCCGTCTGTAGATATGCGATATATAAGTGTTTTTCCTCTGTTAAAGGATCCGCCACCCTTTGCGTAGAGAACACCATCAGATTCGGTTATATGCGTAATATCTGGTGGTTTCTCTCTTTCTGGGTCCGTCATCGGAATTTCTATTTGAACGGTATTCCAAGACTTACCTTCATCAATAGATTGGGCAATTCTTCCTTCATGCTTTGCATAGAGAGTCGGAGGAATATTATGCTTTTCACTTTTCCCTTTATATGCGATGAGTGTATCTATTTTACGCTTATCCGCAGCGATATTAATCTTATGCCATGATTTACCGCTATCCGTGGAACGATGCAGTCCGTTATTCCCACTCACATAAAAAACACGTTCGTTTACAGCTGTCGCAAAGTCTTTATTCGCTATATTGACATTCATTGCGGGAACAGTGCCTAATAATTGCGGAGGTAGCCATGTATTTCCGCTATCGGTAGAGCGTACCATACCGTGTTCCATCGCCAGAAGTGTCTCTCCAACAGCAATAAGTTTGAGGCGTGGTGCTCGTCCCTTTACACGCCATGCGTTTGTCGGTGTTATATCATCCCATGAATCACCGAGGTCAGTTGATCGAAATATCCACCACCCACGTTCCAGTCCTTGTGATACTTTACCGGTATCTAACACATCATCACCTACCTCTGCTGTAACATATAGATTCTCTTCAGCCGTGGCAATTGAATGTATATATCCAACAGGCACTGGAAATTCTATGCGTTTCCAGTTTTCATCGCTATAGCGGTAGAGGGCATAATTTGTCCTTGCAAACAACGTGTCCTGTATATTAACAATGGATTGAATGTTTCTATCTATCGTACCATTTATGACCTCCCATGTCTTGCCGGAATCTTCAGAACGAAAAAGATCGTTAGTGTGAAAGACATTGTTTCCCAGATAAAAAAGGAGATAAAAAGCTTGTTTTGTTAGAACCAATTCCATAGGATACCAAAGACCATCTTTCCATGAGTGAACTAAATCCCACGTTTTACCATCATCTTTTGAAGCGAATAGGTCTGTAGACAGTATCAGATAGAGCGTATTGTCCCATTTATTCATAACTGCCTCACCCTCCTCATAATAAGTATCCAGCAAAGTAGTATCAAAGAGGTGTTGCCATTCTTTCCCGTCAGATTCCAATTTGTAGATATGCCTACCAGCAAAAGCGTAAAGTTGGCTCTCTGGTGTTGCATGCAAGCTAATTACTTCGCTTCCTTTGATGGGTCCAGACTGAATCCACTGCTGTTTGGCAACAGCAGTGTCATCTCCTACTTCTTGGACAGCAGCCAGTAAGACTTCATCAGGTTTATCACCACTATTTTCGTTTGGACCAAATGCATTTGAACTCCCAAGTTGATCTCGAACATCCGGTTTTGCTTCAAGATTTAGCACAATAGGTGCATGAACAAGTTCAACCACTCTTTCAGCATGAGCATCTAAACTATAGGGTCTCTGAAAACGTTCTAAGTACTGACTCCCTATACCAAGCATCAACACAATTATGACTGCACCTGATGCAGCGATCACCCACGGTACCGAAGGTTTGCTGGCGGAAGGCGTAACAGGTTTAAGTCGTGTTACATCTTGCATAATGTTATCCGTTAAGTTCGGTGAGAGTTGAAAATGTTCAAGTGCTTCTCTAATCATCGTTTCCTCCTTTTGCAGACGGTGCCGCGCCCGTTGTAAGCGACTCTTTATCGTTCCTTCAGAAACACCTAAGAACTTGCTAATCTCACTGACAGTCATCTCTCCGAGATAGTGGAGTGTCATCACTGTGCGTTCGCTCTCTTTTAACTTCGCGAGGAGGTTTTTGACAGCTTCGCGTTGTGATTCTATAGTTGATTTCGCACGTTCTTCAACAAAATGCCGTGAATATGCATCTCTTTTTCCTATGGTTGTTTCTGTGTCTTCTAACGGTTGTGTTCGTATCCGTTTCTTACGGAGCCAAGCGTAGCATCGGCGTGTCGCTATCACATACAGCCATCCAGAGAACTGATGTGGATCTTTCAGCGTATGAAGTCTCTGATATACTTTCAGGAAGGTGTCCTGTGTAATTTCTTCGGCGATGTGGAAGTCCCCAATTTTTCGCCATACAAGTGCATGAACTGGTTTTTGATATTTTCTCACAAGTTCAGAAAAAGCAGTTTCATCACCTGCAAGAATACTTTGAATCAGTTCAAAATCGCTGTTTCGCATTGCGTGTCTCCAGAAATGATCGGTATAACATGTAATGTTGAACCCTTGTGACGCGACTTAGGCGGAAAACGGTTGCATAATTTTGTATGTTTTTGAAGTAGTAGGTTAGGAACGATGTAACACTATTTTATCAAATCGGTAGAGTTTGTCAAGATGTGAGTTATACTAAAAAAGAGTCGTCTATTTTGCAAAAAAGTGCTAAAATACGTATTAGAGTATTTCTCTGGGTTGTTTTTATAACTTCAGTTTACCATAAAGGAAACTATATATGGCATCGAAAATTGAAAAAGTTTTCCGGTCTCCTTATGCTGTGCCAAACGGTTTGCAAGTCACAGATGACAGATTGTGGATAGTTGACCAGATTACTGATAGAGTTGCATTGGTTGAGATAACTTGCGATCCAGAATATCAAGTACCTAAACTCATCCGTGATATTCCAAGCGATTCCTCAAATACAAGCGGGATGGCTTATGGGGAAGGTGCGCTTTGGTTAGCTGCAAACGGTCCTGGCGATCGATGGCGTGCCGTCAGAGATACAGATGCTAAACCCGGTGCTGGAGAAATCTTCAAGGTGGATCCTACTACGGGGAAAACACTTGGACGGTATCCTGTCCCAGAAGGTGGCGGAACACACGGTGTTGAATACGACAACTTTGATCCAGGACATCTATGGGTACAAACACTCAAAAATCAAGAAATACATAAGATTAAAACTGGTGATTGGTCTATCCAACATACCTTACCCTTACCTTACGGTAGAGCACACGGCACTGTAAGGGTTGAAGATGGTCTGTGGGTAACACATACATCAGAACGTGTTATCGTCAAACTCAACCTTGAAACAGGTGATATTCTTGATACGATTGAAGTTTCAGAACACTATCCAGAGCCGCACGGTCTGTCTATCTATGGAGACGACTTCCTCTATTGTGACGCATCATCAGGGTGGGTAGCACAGATAGCATTTTGAATGCCTACAGAAGAAACTATACCTTATGTGTCGCCAGTTAATATTTTAATGGCACTTCGCTCTACCCGACCTACAAGTAGGAATTGACAGAACACTATGATACATATACCAATTCTTCGAGCTGGACGAACTTATAGAAGTTTAAAAACTGTAGTCGTTCCCCATATCAGGACAGGTGAACCTTTTGTGGAGGTAAGCCAAGCCAATACAGGTTTAATAGCAAAAGACCTGCGGGATCTACCTATTCACAAACAAACGTTATCTCAATATACTGTCCAAGAATTGATATCAATGTGCAATGCAGCAGCACACCTATTCACAACTGCAGATTTACCGCTTGATATAGGAACACAATCACCTGCGGATTATATCAAACAGGTATCAGGAACAACTGGATTACCAGAGACGCTTTGCCGCGATAATATGGCAAAGATTGAAGGCATGTTAAAGAATATTGAAACTGTGTTAGATGGTCTGACGCGTGGGTTGGATTTACGTATTCTTGACTCAGGTTGGGGGATACAAGATGATCGCATGCTGAGCTATGTCTGTGAAACAGATTCACTTGGTGCTGTGTTACCAAGTAATTCCCCTGGTGTCCATTCTCTTTGGATTCCTGCTGTCCCGCTAAAAGTTCCGCTTGTTTTGAAACCTGGTCGTGAAGAACCGTGGACTCCGTATCGGATATCCCAGGCATTTATGGAAGCTGGCGTGCCACCAGGGGCATTTAGCTTCTATCCAACCGATTATCCCGGTGCAAATGAGATTCTATTCCGCTGTGGTAGATCGATGTTGTTTGGTGGTGGTGCAACTGTTGCACCGTGGTTGAATGATCCTCGTGTGGAGATTCACGGACCGGGTAGAAGCAAAATACTCATTCATCAGAGAGAAAATAAAAACTGGCATGATTATCTTGACTTAATGGTTGAGTCGGTATCAAAGAATGGGGGTCGGTCCTGTATTAACGCATCTGGAGTCTGGACAACATCGCATGGTCAAGAGGTCGCAGAAGCATTATCAGATCGTCTGACGAGTATTGAGCCGAAACCCCTTGACTATCCTCAAGCTGGCATCGCAGCATGGGCAAATCCGAAAGCAGCACACAGCATCTCTTCCCTCATCGACCAACAGCTCAAGCAGAACGGGGCAATAGAATTAACAACTGGTGATCGCGTGGTAGAATTAAATGGATGCACGTTCCTGAGACCGACGGTTATCTGGTGTGAAGACCCTGAACACCCGTTAGCAAACACTGAATTTCCGTTCCCTTTTGTAAGCGTGGTAGAAGTTCCTTATACTGAAATCGTAGATTCAATAGATGCAACGCTTGTCGCCACAGTAATATCCGATGACGAAGAATTAATACAGAGACTATCAGCAACACCACTTGTGGACCGGTTGAATATTGGCGCAATTCCGACAAACAGGATCTCTTGGGATAGTCCGCACGAAGGAAACCTGTTTGAACATCTATATCGGCAACGTGCTTTTCAATGTGCTTAGCTGAATTTTGAGTAACACACTATGACAGAGAAACCTAACATTATTTTGATCTATGCTGATGATCTCGGACGGGGTATGCTGAGCTGTTATGGTCAGCAACATTTTGAGACACCGAATATTGATAGACTCGCCAACGAAGGTAAACGTTTTAATCACGCTTACGGTTGTGCTTTCTGTGCCCCATCTCGTGCCAGTATGTTGACAGGTATACACGATTGCCACGAAGGAAGATGGACATACACCAAAGCTGGAATCTATAAACGTATCAGTTCAGGTGAAATGACAGCGAGTGAAATATCAGAATTAATACATACGACAGGACTCCAAGCAAGTGCTGATGATGTCTTTTTAGCACAGATCGCAGAACATGCGGGTTATGCGACTGGACAAATTGGGAAACTGGAATGGGGTTTTGCAACGACTGCTAAACGAATTCGTCGTCATGGATGGCAGTACCATTACGGTTATTATGATCATCAGCGGTGTCACGGGTTTTATCCTCCATTCCTCTTTGAAAACGGAGAATTGAAAGAGATACCGGGTAATACACATGCAGACTGCGGGAAGCATCCCAATTCAGAATCTGCTGAGAACATGGAAATCCGCAGAGATCGTCAGGGAAAAGCAGTATATTCTCAGGACATTTTTGACGATAAAATCAGAACGTATCTACGAGCACACAAAGATAAACCGTTCTTTCTCTACCACCCATCACAGATACCTCACGGACCAATTTCTATCCCAGAAATACATCCATCGGTTAAACATTTAGATGGACTAACTGAATTCGAAAAAGAATACGCTGCTATGGTTCTAAGGTTAGATACGACCGTTGGGATAATTTTAGATGAACTTGAAACGCTTGGTATTGATGACCGAACGATGATAATCTTTACATCTGATAACGGACACGAAGTTTACTATCGTCAACAAGGACGCACAACCGGAAGACAAAACGATTTAGCAGGAAACAAATTAGATGACATTACATCAAAGTTCTATTCTGAGACGTGTGGCGACATATTCAATGGAAATGATGGTATGGCAGGATTGAAGTTCTCAAGTTGGGAAGGTGGAACGAGACTCCCTTTCATTGTCCGTTATCCAGGTATTACTGCTCCAGATAGTGTGTCTAACTACCAACTCGCTAATTACGATTTGATGCCTACGCTTGCCGATTTACTTGACGTTGAATTACCAGAAGACAAGGATGGTATTTCTCTACTGCCAACGCTGCAAGAACAACCCGATATTCAGCAGAATCATGAATACATAGTTTATGCATCCCGCTTGGGTCCAGCTATCGTAACTTTAGATGGGTGGAAATTACGTTACATCAACAAAACAGATAGTTTTCAACTCTATAATCTTGAGGAAGATTATCGCGAAGAAAAGGATATTTCCAAAGAACATCCCGATCTTGTGAACAGACTGAGTGATTGGTTACGCAACGCATGTGATGGCGATTATCAGAACGGTACACCACAGGCACATTTAGCTGAAATTCCTCAATCTACTAAGTAGTATTTTATGCATGAATTCTTTTGATACTGTTTTGACACAACGTGTCATCTTTGGTAATAACGCCATTGAGAAACTTGATGAATATGTTAGTGCACTTGGTGGAAGTCGCGTCTTAATAGTAACTGATCCAGGCATTGAGGAAGTGGGTATTCTTAATAGAGCTTATGCTGCACTGGATAGTGAGAAGATACCCTGTTATGTGTTTAGTGATGTAGATTCAAACCCAACAACGAAACATGTGGATGCAGCAGTTCATTACGTTAAAACCCATGCACAGATAGACCTTATCGTAGGACTTGGCGGCGGAAGTGCGATGGATACTGCAAAAGGCGTGAATTTCCTACTAACAAACGGCGGGAGAATGGAAGACTATTGGGGAACGAACAGAGCAACAAAACCTATGCTGCCATCTATCGGAATCCCTACAACCATTGGCACTGGAAGTGAAGCACAATCCTACGCGATCATTTCACAGGAAGATACACACATCAAGATGGCTTGTGGCGATAAAAAAGCACAATTTAGAACGGTAGTATTAGACCCGACACTAACCGAATCTTTACCGAGAGAACTCGCAGCAATAACGGGAATTGATGCGATCGCACATGCAGTTGAAAGTTTTGTATGCACAAGACGCAACCCTATGTCACAGATGTTTTCATCACACGCATGGAATCTTCTTAATGAACACTATGAATCGGCACTGGAAAAGCAGAACAGCAAGGCACGAGGAAAGATGTTATTTGGTGCCTATCTGGCAGGTCTGGCAATAGAGAATTCCATGCTCGGTGCAGCACACGCTTGTGCAAACCCATTAACAGCCAGATACGGAATTACACACGGAATCGCTGTAGCTTTGATGTTACCACCCGTTATCAGATTCAATAAAGAGGTCGTTGAAGAACTTTACAGCGAATTCTACGCTGCAGATACGATAGTAGACAGAATCGAACATTTAAAGAGAATTGGTGAATTACCGAACACTATACAGGAGTGTCATGTCCAAAACAGTGTAGATTCAAACGATATTCCTGTTTTAGCAGATGCCGCTGCACATCAGTGGACTGCTCAGTTTAACCCACGTCCTTTAGAGATCCGGGACATTATCAACCTATATAAGGAAATTTTTTGAAAATTCAATGTAGCACATTCTGTTAGATTGTGCCTGTGAAACGCAAACTGACAGTATGCACTACAGATATCAACTAATACCAGTTTGAATTATTTTTATTCCATTCTTCCGTAGGTCGGGTTGAGGGACGAAACCCGACAGGATAGCTATAATCAATACATGTCGGGTTTCGTCCCTCAACCCGACCTACGAAATGGTATATCATATAGTAGAAATGGTATAATTAGCAATAATCTACAAGACTATGAAAAACCAAAACTATGAAAATATTTAGAAAACCAACATTCAGCTTAATAGTATGCGTTCTGATTATCTTTATTGTCCAGTATACCCGTGCCAACTGGAGAAGTTTCCGTGGAAATGCACAACTGACAGGGGTTGCAAACACACAACTACCGGAAAAACTCGAATTACTCTGGACTTTTAAAGCAGGCGACATGATTGAGTCTACGGCTGCCATTGTTGATGATGTTGTGTACCTCAGTGCATTAGATGGTATTCTCTATGCGATTGACACCCAGAACGGCGAAAGTCTGTGGACGTATAGTACGGAATCATCTATTAAATCTTCACCGTCCTATCAGGATGGGGTCGTCTATTTTGGAGATGGAGATGGTATTTTTCATGCGGTGGATATAAAGACGCAAAAAAGACGATGGCAGTTTCAGACTGAAGGAGAGATTATCTCATCAGCAAATTTTCTGGATGATAACGTCCTGTTCGGTTCCTATGATGGATTCCTATACTGTCTCAACAAAAATAGCGGCGACCTGATATGGAAATACGAAACTGAAGGATATGTTCACGGGACTCCTGCTGTCTGGTCACAGATTGATGATAAGGATATCAAACAGGATTATGCAATTGTTACAGGTTGCGATAGTTATCTACGTGTGATTAACATTCATGATGGTACACAGGCTCAGCAGGTTAACCTGGGTGCTTATGTCGGAGCAAGTCCAGCGATTTCTAATTTTGAGTCTAAATCAGACACCGCCTCTCCCCTTTCTAATAGCTTATGGAGAGCATTCTGTGGGACTTATGGAAACGAGGTTTTAGGTATAGATCTGACATCAGGGGATATTGTATGGCACTATGAAAATCCTGAGCGTCAGCTACCGTTTTTTTCGTCTGCAGCCATAACTAAAAACATCGTTGTCATTGGTGGAAGAGATAAGATGGTGCACGCACTATCACCAGACTCAGGTGAACGGATATGGACTTTCACAGCGAAATCACGAATTGAATCTTCACCTGTGATCGTAGGGAACCGTGTGTTTTTCGGTACGACGCGTGGCGTTTTTATCGGTTTGGATATTGCCAACGGAAAGAGAGTGTGGGAATTTGAAACCGCTTCATCTATTGTCGCGTCCCCGAGTGTTGCTGATGGCAAAATATACATAGGAACGGAAGATGGTATTCTATATTGCTTCGGTGAGAAATAGCGGACTTAACATCTGCAACATATATCATATATCGAATAGTTTGTTTTTTTGGATATACTTGTGGTAGAATTATAAAAGAGTTAGGTAATTGCCACGCTACACGTAAAGGATCATAATATGTCTAAATCAATACCGGAACCAGCTACAGCAGGAATTGAGTCAAAAGATACGACAGTGGGAAGTGTTTTTGTTTCCAATTACCCTCCGTATTCTGTCTGGAATGAATCTACAGTTCCTGAAGTACATCATGCATTGACCGAGAAACCGCGTAAAGATGCGTTACTCGGTTTGTATATGCACATTCCGTTCTGTCGTAAGCGGTGTAAATTCTGCTATTTTCGCGTCTATACTGATAAGAATAGCTCAGAAATTGACACATATTTAAACGCACTTGCTAATGAGATAGAAATCTACAGCAGACAACCAGCCATCGTAGATAGACCGTTACACTTTGTTTATTTCGGTGGCGGAACACCATCATATATCAGTGTCAAACATCTAACAGAATTAGTAGATAGAGTCAAAAAAGTAATGCCTTGGGATGCGGCTGAAGAGATAGCATTTGAGTGTGAACCTGGGACTCTCACACAGAAAAAATTACAAGCAATAAAATCTATCGGTGTAACACGTTTAAGTCTCGGCGTTGAAAATTTGAACGACGACATATTAGCAGAAAATGGAAGAGCACACCTATCGAAAGAGGTATATCGCATTGCACCTTGGATCCAAGATTTGGATTTTGAGCAGGTCAATATGGACCTCATATCAGGAATGATTGGAGAGACTTGGGAAAGCTGGCGTGACACCGTGCAAAAGACCATTGAATTGGATCCTGACAGTATTACCGTATATCAGCTTGAATTGCCATTTAATACGGTTTATTCAAAAGACATCCTTGGCGGCGATGCATTGCCGGTGGCAGATTGGAAACTGAAGCGGGAGTGGCATCAATATGCATTTGAACAGTTTGAGAAAGCGGGTTATGCACAATCAAGCGCATACACTGTCATAAAGAAGGGCCAACCCCCAAAATTCGTATATCGGGATGCAGTCTGGCAAGGAAACGATATGATTGGAACAGGCGTGGCTTCTTTCTCACATCTCAGCGGAATTCATTTTCAGAACGCGCCCTCATGGGGAGGCTATCTCGGCAATTTGGAGGAAGATAAACTCCCTGTCTATCGTGCACTCAAACCGACAGAGACAGAAAAATTGACACGAGAGATGATTCTGCAACTTAAACTCGGTAAAATCAGACCCTCTTATTTCCAAGAAAAATTCAACGCAGATATTCTTAAGATATATGCCGATGCATATCAAAAACTCCAAAACGATGGCATGTTGGTCATCAAGTCAGAATCTGATGAGATACAATTAACAGAACGCGGATTGCTACGGGTTGATAGCCTTCTACCAGAGTTTTATGCCCCCGAATATCAGAATACAAGATACACTTAATCTCCGCTGGAATTGTTTATTAAGAGTTACTGAGGTGTAAGATATGGATAAGAAACTAATTCAATCGGACCCTTCAATAATGATGGGTAAACCTGTGGTTGCAGGTACTCGTATTACTGTTGAACTAATCTTAGAAAAACTTGCTGCAGGTGAAACTGTCCAACAATTACTTGATGAATACCCACGGTTGACTAGCAAAGGAGTTTTTGCTGCGATTAATTTTGCTGCACAAGCTCTTCGGGCTGATGTAATTTACCCAATCCGTGAAGATAGTTAATGGATATTGTAGCAGACGAAAGTATTAGCAGATCAATCGTAATAGGAAACGTGTCTCAACAACTATGCCAATAAAAGAACAATTACATCGATTCCGTGAGATGCTCAAGCATGTTTTGGAAACAAATCCATTCTATAAGAAAAAACTAAACGAAGTCGGGATTACACATCCAGATAAGATACAGACTCTAACTGACTATCAGGAACTACCTTTCACCACAAAAGATGAATTAAGCGCGGACCAAGTATCTCATCCACCTTACGGGACAAATCTCACATTTCCGTTAGAACATTATACCTGTCTACATCAAACATCAGGTACAACAGGAGCACCCTTAAGGTGGTTAGACACAAGGGAATCGTGGGATTGGTGGGGTAAATGTTGGCGAGACATCTATGATGCAGCAGGCGTTACATCATCAGACAGGATAATGATGGCGTTCTCATTCGGTCCATTTATCGGATTCTGGAGTGCTTATCATGGCGCACAGCAGCTTGGGGCACTTACAATCGCAAATGGTGGTTTCTCATCTGAACAGCGTCTACGGGTAATCCTAAGTAACGATATTACAGTGTTAGTTTGCACGCCTACTTATGCGCTCAGGCTGGCAGAGGTCGCAAAACAGTTAGGAATCAATCTCAAAGAAGAATCCAAGATACGTGTGACGATACACGCAGGTGAACCGGGTGCAAGCATACCAGCAACTAAACAGAGAATTGAAGACAGTTGGGGTGCACGTGCTTATGACCACGCTGGCGCAACAGAGGTGGGGGCATGGGGTGTCATGTGCAATTCACAAGAAAGTATCCACTTAAATGAGGATGAATTCTTATGTGAAGTGCTTAATCCTGAGACGTGCAATCCCGCTGATGAAGGGGAGTTGGTCATAACCAATTTAGGACGCGTTGGCATGCCCGTTATACGTTATCGTACAGGTGATTATGTTAAACTGAAGACGGTTGACTATGAATGTGAAAACAAACATCGTGCGCTTGATGGTGGTGTCATCGGAAGGTTAGACGATGCAATCATTATCAGAGGATTGAACGTATATCCCGCAACGATTGAGAACATTATTCTTCAGTTTCCCGATGTGCAAGAGTTTTCTGTTCGTACTTATCGCACAGAAACGCTTGATGAACTTGAAGTCCTAATTGAATCTACGAATCCAAATCCTTCTGACACTGCGGATGCTGTAGTTTCTGCTATCCGGGACACTTTGGGTTTGCGTGCTATTGTCAAAGTTGTGTCACATGGAACTCTACCAAGATATGAGTTGAAGTCAAAACGATTTACGGATGAACGTTTCCTGTAATGAGAAGACTGCACTTGACAAATCTATCCCTCAAAGGATATAATTCCTATGGAGCTGATGACTAAAATGGCAGACTACGAACTTGACGAAATTCACAGAATTCGCAAAGAAATTTCAGAGCGGTTTAACCATGATGCCGAAAAATTGGGTGCTTACTACCGAGCATTGGATGAAGAATTCCGGAAGGCAGGATATAAATTTGCAGATTTACCATTAGAGAAGCCTGAATCCACCAAATCAAGAGACGAAAAAGCAGCGGATTGATCGCAAATCTGTGAAATTACAAACATCTTGCAAACCTTAATAAGATTTATTGCTTTTGGCAGATAAACCAAGAACTGGGATTACCAACGCCAGAATTGATAACCCCACTACACTATTTAGGAGTTGACGACTAAAATGACGAACTATGAACTTGATGAAATTCACAGAATTCGCCGGGAAATCTCCGCGCGATTTGATCATGATGTTGACAAACTGATCGCTCACTATCAAGAATTAGAGAAAGAGTATCGTAAATCTGGCAAATACAAATTCGTGGATCCACCGGATGAGAAACCCGAATCCACCAAATCAGGGGACGAAAAAGCGGCGGATTAACACTATTTAGGAGTTGACAGATAAATGACGAACTATGAACTTGACCAAATTCACAGAATTCGGAGGGAGATTTCGGCAAAGTTTGACCACGATGCTATGAAACTGGGTGAATACTACCGGAAGATAGAAAAAGAATATCGGAAGTCTGGCAAATACAAATTCGTGGATCCGCCAGATGAGAAACCAGAAGCTGCGAAAACGGAAGAAGGTAAAGCGGTAAATTAAGTGGGAATTCTTCGTTAAGAAACCAGATTACAATCCAATCGAACCTGATTTTGCTAATATAAAACGCCTTCGAAAATACAACGCAGATAAAACACTGGCCGAAATTATAAAAATGTATAAGTAATTCTAAAATCTACTATAACAATGCAATGGTGCATAACATGAAATACCTTATTTTGCCTCTGATACTACTCATTATCCTCCTATCAGCACATGCTGAACTTGACCAAAATGACTTAGACAAAATCCGATTGATCGTCAAAGATGAAGTTGATAAAGCTACCAAAGAATCTGAAACTCGGATGAAAGAATACTTCAACATCAAATTTGAAAGTGTTGACAAACGCCTGATACACCAAGCAAATATAACTTATACCCTCATTGCCCTAATTGCCATTGCCATCATCCCTCAATACATCTTCTTATGGCGTAGCAGGACAGATGAAGCATTGAAAAAACAGGTAGAAACACTTACTCAGGAAATCGAAATGCTCAAAAAGCAGCGTATCCAAAACCCCTAACCTATCATTTTTTTGTTGCCACAATTCTGTGAAAACAGAGGAGGGTGGATGGAACGAATACAGATGAATAATCAAGAAAACTACGATGTCATTGTCATAGGTGGGGGACCGGCAGGAAGCACCGCTGCAACACTCATCGCACAAAATGGACAACGTGTTCTGCTTTTGGAACGCGATGCTGAACCGACATTCAAAATCGGTGAATCCTTAATACCCGCAACTTACTGGACTTTCAAACGACTCGGAATGCTGAACAGACTTAGAAGGAGTCATTTTCCACAGAAGTATAGTGTTCAGTTTTACTCACGCACAGGAAAAGCTTCTGCCCCCTTCTATTTCTTTGAAACCAACCCACATGAAAGTTCTGTGACATGGCAGGTATTGCGGAGCGAATTTGACCAGATGCTATTAGATAATGCATCGGAGAATGGGGTAGATGTTCACAGAGGTGTTAGTGTCCGCCAAGTGATCTTTGAAGGGAAAAAGGCAACAGGCGTTGTTATTCAAAATAGAGGTAATTCAGAACTATCAACTCCGGATAAGAACACAGAAAGAGTTTACGGCACACTGATTGTAGATTCAACTGGTCAAAGTTCTCTCATTGGTAGACAGTTGAAACTAAACAGTGTGGAACCGCACCTGAAGAAAGCATCGCTATTTACACATTATGAAGGTGGACATCGGGACAGCGGTATTGACGAAGGTGCCACACTCATCTTGCATACAGAAGAGAAGGATTCTTGGTTCTGGTCGATCCCGCTTCCTTACAATCGCACCAGCGTAGGTGTCGTTGGTGCGTTAGATTACCTGCTTCAATATAGAAGAGATTCAGACGGTAAACTCAATGCTCAGAAAATATTTGATGAAGAATTGGACAGATGTCAGCCATTAAAGCGAAGACTTGAGGGGGCAAAACAGTTGTTTCCCATACAGACGACTAAGGATTTCTCTTACCGGGCAAGTAAAATTGCAGGAGAGCATTGGGTGTTGATCGGTGATGCGTTCGGTTTCTTAGATCCGGTTTATTCCACAGGTCTCTTTTTAGCCCTGCAATCTGGCGAGATGGCTGCGGATACCATAATTGAAGCGTTTCGCGATAATGACTTTTCAGAGAC
The DNA here is from genome assembly GCA_965205065.1 of Candidatus Poribacteria bacterium. GTDB lineage: Bacteria > Poribacteria > WGA-4E > WGA-4E > WGA-3G > MSPOR6. The sequence continues at coordinate 4,914,823 of CBDBFT010000001.1, forward strand.
TAAACTCGGAGCATTCGGTCAGAAGTTTGTTGATGGGATGGAGGCTTTCCGCAAACTTGTCTACGCATTTTATACGAAGGATTTTAGTTTTGCCCGTTTTCTGTCCGAGTATCCGGAACATTTAGGTGGAATCGTTGATATATTAAGTGGAGATGTCTATCGCAGAGATGTAACGCATATTTTCCCTGATATGTCTAAAATGTGTTATTTTCCACCAGAAGTTCCACTTAACGCCGCAAGGCAATAAAACAGAATAATCTAATTGATTATGTTATTTAAAACCATATAATGGAAGATTTCCTACACATAAATTCATTCTGAATTTATATTACTTTTGGAGAAAACTATGAAGGTTACAACTACTTATTTTACAATTTTCTGTCTTGTTTTTGCTTTATGTTTTACAATTGGGTGTGACAATAAAGACAAACAATCTGCAGATAATGAAGCAAGCGAAACGGACGAAAAGAAGACTAACACAAGTTTCATAAACATTGGCACTGCATCCAGCGGTGGTGCTTTTTATCCAGTCGGATCAGCCATAGCAGGTGTCGTTGAGAAGAACATTGAAGGTTTAGATTGGAAAGTTACAGCAGAATCTACTAAAGGCACACAAGAGAATATACGTCTACTTGTTAGCGATGATGGTAATTTAGAGTTTGCCCTTGCAAATGCCGCGATTTCCTATTTTGCTGTTCGGGGAGAAGGGGCATGGAAAAAAGTTCACCCGATTCGGGCTGTTATGACACTCACACCCAACATAGGTCTGTTTGTAACAACGAAAGCTTCGGGTATCAAGTCAATAGCAGATTTGAAAGGAAAACGTGTGGTGGTTGGTCCCGCAGGTGCAGGCTTTGAATACTTTCTAAATCCTGTGTTAGAAGCGCATGGAGTTACCTATAATGATTTCTCACCACTCAATGCAATATACATTGATGCAGCAGATATGTTAACAAACGGTTCTGCAGATGCAGCGTTTATGGGAGGAGCCATCCCTATACCTGCTGTTGAACAAGCATCAGCTACATCGGATATCTTTTTTATACCTTTTGAGTCAGCAGCGATAGATTCTTTGGTTAAGCAGTATCCTTTTTTTGATAAAAGAACTGTTCCTGCTGAGGAATATAAAAGGATTCTCACCGAACCTTTTGATTCTCTGAATGTCGGATCAATGCACCTGATTACTGCAGAGTCGGCAGATGAAGAGACTGTCTACAATTTTACGAAAACGGTGTATAACAACCGTGCGGAGGTCGTTAACGCACATAAAAAAGCGGGAAGAGCAATCAATGAGAAGAATGTTGTGATCAATGTCGGCACACCATTCCATCCTGGTGCTATTAGATTCTATAGAGAAATAGGTATTTGGACTGATTAAAGGATTTGGGAGTTTTTTTCAAAAGAACTCCTTATGCTTGGCATTCGACTGTCTCCTCCATTTCATCTGGGAGGAGTCCGCTATCAAAGACGGCACTACCGATCCCGAAATCTGCAATCCAACCATCAAGTGCTTTCCTTTTGCCGCTGTAATCCTCAAGGTTGAGTACCTCTGTGCCAAAACCCTGACGGTTGCGTAACAGTAAAACACCGAGCGAATCTCCCAAACTTTCTCGATTGAATGCACCAAGCAATTCTGAACTATGGGTTGTAATAATGACTTGAGAATATTGTGCAATTTGCTCAAGCACATGTGCAATGTCTGATAGGGCACCGGGGTGGAGATTCCGTTCCGGTTCTTCAATGGCGATGAGTGGTGGCAATTTGGGTTCGTTGAGTAAGATGTTATATGCAATTAGACGCAGTATGCCATCAGAAGCATTTTGCAATGGGATCGGATTCTCGTCCCTCTCTATCATAAAAAGTTGGTATCGACCGTCAATCAGGCGATAGTCTATTTTGCGGTTTGTGTCTGCAGCAAGTGAATCGCTAACGTTTTGAAAACTCTCTGGTGAATTCTCATGCCAGTTCCAGAGAACTTCTACTAAATTTTCGCCAGCATCTGTAAGTTCAGGACATTCTCGTATCTCTGTTTCAGCAGGCGAGAATCTCATATCGCTTTCTTGCCGTATAAAACTTGTATCAAAATCATAAAATCGCCATTCCTTAATAAACTCAGCGAAGGCGCGTGTAATCGGAATGTTTTTGTATCTTCCAGCACATCCCAAAGCTAGTTTATTGGTGTAATATGTTGTCTCGTTCTCCCCATTTTCATCCAGTATTACTCCTTGCCAGTCTTGGATTGAAATAACGTTTACATTGTCTACTGATAAATGTTCTGCATAGAAAGGAAAATCGGTTTTCGGTATTACTTCTAAGTGATAGAAGGTTTGGTGAGCTTTTACTTTAGTCCGTAATTGGAAGGTGATTTTACGTACTTCACCTGCCCATAGAGTATCCTTACTCAATTCATCGGAACAAAATTTGTCATCAATCATAATCCTATTAAGGTGATACAATGCCGATAAGGTATTTGATTTACCGCTTGCATTCGGTCCGACAAGCACAGTCAGCGGTTTAAATGGAAACTTAACGTCCCGTAAACTTAGAAAGTTCTTGATATGTAATTTATCTAAAAACGCTTTCCTTTCAGACACAGTTATTTACCTTTTATCACTCCCCCGTGTCAAGACACCGAAGTTTTAGCTCGGTGATGTAGACACGGAGACCAAACAGTTTGACATAAGGAATACAGTGTGGTATACTAATGAAACTGACTCGGTGGTAGTTGTTAGTGCGACTACCACCCCACACTAATGGGAGTCAGTCACCTATAGGAGTCAGATATGTCTAAAAGGACCCATAAAATCGCATTAGATCCTAACAATAAACAGCGTAAATGGTTTGCCCAGCAGTGTGGATATGCTCGCTTTGCGTATAATCAAGCGTTAGCAGATTTCAAAAAACACCGTGCCGAAACAGGTGAATATCTATCTGCTGGCGAGTTAGACGCAAGGTTCAATGTCTACAAGAAAGAATATGCTTGGACTGCTGATATGGATCAGGTTGTTTCACAGCAAAGTATCTATAAGAACTTAGGTGCAGCCATAACGAACTGGGTAAAGAAGTTAGCAAGGTTTCCAAGATTTAAGAAGAAAGGCATCAGAGATTCCTTTTCATCTACCAATCAATCGACAGAAATAAAAGGCAAACAGATCAGGCTCCCCAAGATTGGTTGGGTAAAAATGTTTGAGGAACTTCGTTTTGAAGGTAAGATTAGCAGTGTTACTATATCAAGGACAGCCCACCGCTGGTTTGCCTCTATCACTGTTGAGACAGAGGACACTATAGCAGTTGATAAAAATTCAACGCACCCTGTTATCGGCATTGATGTGGGTATAAATACATTGGCAACCTGTTCTGATGGTAGTAAATACGAGAATCCAAGGCCTTTGAAACGATACGAAAAGAAGTTAGCAAGGTGTCAACGCAGGTTAAGCAAACGCGTCAAAGGATCTAAAAACTGGTATAAGCAAAATGATAAGGTAGCCAGGCTACACTATAAGATTGCCTGTATTAGAGACGATGCGCATCATAAAGCGACAACAGATATAGTTAGCCGTGCATCTGGTATATGTATTGAAACTTTGAAAGTGTCCAATATGCTCAAAAATAGGAAGTTAGCGAAGGCATTGTCCGATAGTGCGTTAGGCGGATTTCTTTCTATGTTAAAAACTAAAGCAGAATCCCACGGTATAATCCCCAAAGAAGTAGACCAATTTTTTGCGTCGTCAAAAACCTGCAGTAGTTGTGGGCACCAAAAGCAAGACTTAGACCTCTCAGAAAGAACATATCAATGCGGTTGTTGCGGTATCTCAATAGATAGAGATGTCAATGCTGCAATCAACTTGAGAGATGTCGCGGTAGGGCATACCGAGACAAAAAACGACTGCGGAGTTCAAGTAAGACCTCGCAAAAGTTCAGGACAAGAGGCAAAGAACGTTGAAACAGTAAAAGGTGTTTGGAATCAAAAAATGATCCCGATATAAAACCTAAGAACCCCCAGTGCTTTAGCACGGGGAGTATGTCAGTCTCTTTTTCTGTGCAATTAACAAAATTCATCTCATGTGTTCAAATATTACTTTAATAATACGGTAATAATCAGACCAATCATTGTAAGAAGACTTGTAACGCCGAGAACAGTCAATGCCGTGATATGTGCTCTTATGCCCTTTATGTCATCTCTAAGGTCTGTTTGGACTTCCCTGATGCCTTTTTCAATATCCGCTTTAACTTGTGCAACCTCTCCTCTGACGTGTGTTATGTCTTTCTGAAAATCTGTTTTAACATCATTAATTCGACTTTCAAAACGCGATTCAATCTTCTCTAAATCTTTATCAACTATATGTTGTTTGATATTAGCAATGTCCAACACACGTTGTGCATCTTCAGATAGTCCACTTTTGGGTTCATTCATGGCATTTTTCTCTCAAGATTCAATAATTCTCATTTTCTAATGTCGCTATGAGGTTGTTAATTACGACACGGTTTAGGAATATATCTCAAGACTTGTCTTTTTGAAGTTCTCTTCTAACTTTCAAGTACTCAAAAAGGGCCCTGGCATACGAGTTTCCCGCGCCCTCTGTTATTTCCTTTAAAAATTCATCTGTGCAATTAACAAAATCGAAACCTGCTTCTTCAATTGCCTCTTCTAGGCTGGATGCTGTTTGCGTGACAAATTCTCGATTCTTGTCAAAATAGTACATTTCTAAACTCATTGGGCTTCTCCTGATTTTTTTATGTCCCTGCCACGGTAGCACTACAGAGAGTGTCTCTGATTTGTGATGGTGCTACAGAAAACTGATTAATGGATAGTATATCAGAAAAAGTGTGGAATGACAAATCTTTTCTACGAAACAGACTCTAACCAATCAATAGCAGCTTGTTCGTCCTGCTCAATAGCAATCTCAACGGCATGCTTGGCATGTTCCAAAAGGTCTTTGGCACGTTTGCGCAAGTTAAGAGAAAAATGGTGAAATTACAAACTTTTCTACCATATAAATTTGCTATAACACAACTTAACATGTTATAATTAGAAATATAACATTATCAATTTCAAAATCTTTTGGTGAAAGTCATTCTATGTATCTCCATGAAATCTTTTTGCAAAATACAGGACCTATTTCAGAATGCCACGTTAAGCTACCTTTTGATAACGGAAATCCGCTGTCTGTTGTGATTGTTGGTCCTAACGGAGCTGGTAAAACTATTTTTTTATCCTACATTGTTGACGCGCTTACTGAGTTTGCAAAACAAGTCTTCCAAGATATAGTCCTTCCCGATAGTTCAGGTAGCATACCATACTTCCGAGTTATTCAACCAACGGCGATAAGAAGCGGACAATCTTTTAGTCTAAGTCTCCTTCATTTCAAAGCAAATAATGATAACTTACATTATTGTGAGAAAATTGGAACACCAGATATGTCAGTCTATTCTAACGATTTGAAAACTGTATTTTCTTCAGTTTGGGATCGGCCTACCATAGAAGACCCCAAATATGTATCTGGAAACCAAAAAACTGTTGAGACTGACATGCAAAGTGGAGCACATGCCTTTTTTCTTGCAAGTCGACGCGAAGACCCTGATTGGCTAAACCAGGCAAGTTTAAAAACTGAAATGGATGCGTCTGCTTATGAACGTTTTATTCAGAAACTTGACAAACCTTTGTGGGTAGGGACTTGTGCAGAAGAAAATATTTCTTGGGTACTGGATGTGTTTCTTGATTCTTTATTTGATCTATTACCAGGACTTCAACTTGCACAAGATCAAAATCTGATTTACCGCAACGTAAATACATCAGAACTCACAGATTTAAGAAATCGTGCCGCCCTTCGGCAAGCTCGGCAAAATGTTGAACGCATACTGCAAGCTATACTTCAGGATGGCAACGCTGAATTAACTTTAAATCTTCGGAACATAGGACAATCAAGAATTAGTATAAAGAGAAGTAATGGGCAAAGTATTCCAACACTACAGTCACTATCAGAAGGACAATCGCAATTATTCCACCTATTTGCGACAATTATTCGATATGGTGAACGGACTGATCTCAACAAGAGCATTCGTCTTCATGAGATTACAGGCATTGTCGTCATAGATGAAATTGCTGCTCATTTGCACCCGACTCTACAGCATGATGTCCTGCCACAACTCATAGGGATGTTTCCGAAGGTTCAGTTTATCGTATCGTCTCATTCTCCGTTATTTCTACTTGGCATGGAAAAGAGATTCGGTGCGGATAGGATTACCATTCTTGAATTACCGGAAGCCAAACGAATTAATAGCGAACGGTATTCTGAATTTGGAAAAGCTTTTGAATTTTATAAAAATACAGAACATTTTGAAGAAGATATAAAACAACTTATCGCTAATGCAACAAAGCCTGTTGTGTTTACAGAAGGAAAGACAGATGCGCGCTATATTCAAACAGCGTTGGAGTTGTTCGGTGAAGAAGAACTCCTGAATTCTTTGGATATCAGACCTGTTGGTAGAGAAATCAACGAAGGGACTGATAGTGGTGGACATACAGGATTAAACAATTTCCTCAAAATTTACGCTGCACATCCGTTATCTTTCAACCATGCAATACTACTCCTTTATGATTGGGATGGAAATAAACAAGCAGATCAGATTGAGAAACTGTGGATAAGGCCAATTCCAAAGAATGTTAAAGATCCTGATGAAAAGAAAGGGATCGAGAACCTTTTTCCTTCACACCTTTTCAAAGACTGTTTCTATCAAGAGAAACCTAAAAAAGGAGTCCACGGCAAATCTAACGTAATTCAAGAGTTCAAGAAGCAGGAATTTTGCCAATGGATTTGTGAAGAACAGAGGAATCCTGACGACTTTGAAAATTTTAAGGGAATAGTGGAAATTCTTAAGGAGTTTAGCGAAGCACATCAACTACCTGAATCACAGGCATCTATACAACAGACTCCAACCAATCGATAGCAGCCTGTTCGTCCTGCTCAATAGCAATCTCAACGGCACTTTTGGCGTTTTCTAATAGTTCTTTGGCACGTTTGCGTAGTCTGAAGGATTCAAGTACCTTTTCTTGAATTTCAGTCTGTTTCTCTTGCGGTAGAATGGGAATAGGGAAATCCAAAATATCGTTGTCACCTAAAGTAGGATAAGATGTTCCTGTATTCGGTTTCCATGACCAGGTTAGAAAAAGTTTAGAGTGTAAGCATGCTAATAAAGTTTCTTTGTTAATCTGTCCGTTTTCCCGTAATACACAGAAAGCACCGCTCCCAACATACCCATCTTCTTGGACAATGGTAATAGCCCCTCTGTAGGTTCTGACTTTAGACACAACGACATCACCTTTTTTCAAAACACGTTTAGCGTTAGCAGGGAGATCCTTACCTAAAACTTCCTCTGGTATAATTTCCCCAGTAGAGACATTCACGCTTCCTATCTCTACATACTGATATAACTTTTCTGGATCTGTTTCAAGAGTTTCACTATTTTGATTAAATTCGTTCCTGATGCAAGTATACCCATTTGAGTAACTCTTTATACCTTCTTCAATCTCTTCATATTTCGGTTGGAAGTAATCTGCATCAATGCGTCCTGCAGACTCAGTGGCGGAAAAGTTTTTGACAAATGTTAACTGATGTTTCGGTTGCCAGTCTACAAGTCCGAGTTCGGCAAGCAGGAGGGTTTGTGCTTGATGATAAACCGCCTCTGATGCTTGAATTGAATCAAAGGCTTTATTAAACGATAGTGTTATTCTGTTTTGTAATTGATTGCATAAAAGCGGTATTTCTATTCTTTTTACTTCTTCTAAATTGACATTCGATTGGTTAATTGAATGCCTTGCCCGCCTCTTAATGTCAATTATACCGTATTTAGTATTCAGAAATGCTGTCATATATTCAGGGGTAACAATTTCTGGATCTGGATTTATCCGTACAAGGTAGGATGCAAAAACAATATCTTCATCTGAGAATTTTCTAAATATACCTGTTCTCCCTACAAATTCTGGTGAATTCGTGCGGTTAAATAAAATATCTCTGTCTTTAAGTTTGTATGATGCGATTTGACTATCATTTAATTCTGCGTACTTTGATATGTTCCGGTTACACAACATATTGCTAATTTCATTCATCCTATAAATTTTTGTGCCTATACTGTCTTCGTTCATTTTAACTGAAATGCCATAATCACTTGAAATAAGCGTGTTTCGTATAGGAGTGTACTTGAGATTTTCATTCTTATAAGGCTCACGAATTAGATATCCACTATCCCAACGAAAATCAGTATGTAAGGATAGTTCCGACAGGTTCCTGATTTTGAACTGCAAATTTTTATTCTCCGTTCCAAAAAGTCAAATTTTCACTTTTTCCCCATTCAATAAAGGCTTCGGCAATCCCGTCGGGTAATTCTTCGTTGTGATTGTGTAGATCGTGGTCAACAATCAGGTGACCGTTTTCGTCTAACTTATATTGTCCATTTTCATTTTGAAGGAACACATAATCGCCAGAATTATCCTTACCGCCTTTATCGGAAACGGCAAAAAAGATAGGGTAGTCCTCAACTTTTGGACAAAGCGGTCCTTGGTTTGGATCATCATTCCATTTCTGCAGGAACAGCACACTCGTTTTGGTGCCGGTATGGGGTTTAAAAGTATTGTTATTAAGTTCGACTACTGCCAAAATGCGCGCACGTTCCGCGATAAACTCACGGATATACTTATCAGATGTGTTATTGAATCTTCCCTGCGGTAGCACAATTGCCATTCTGCCACCAGGTTTAATGAAATCTAAATTGCGCTCAATAAACAGAATATCCCTACCAACTTTGTTTTGTGCCTTGCCGTTCCCTTTAAAACCGAGGGTGTATTGGTGTAGAATTCGGTTTTCTTTGATGTCACCAGCAAATGGCGGATTTGCCATCAAAATATCAAAATTGAATAGCCTGTTTTGGTCTCTTTCCGTCCTTAACGCTTTGAGTCGGTCAAATCCTCTGCCGTAAGTCATTATCCAGATTCTATCTCTCTCAGCCCTGTCCTTCCAACGTTCATAGTCAAGTGTGTTGAGTGGTAAGACGTTGGATTCACCGTCGCCTGCAATAAGGTTCAGTGTTCGTGCGACCCTTACTGTCTTTTCGTCAAAGTCAATACCGAATATATTTTCACGAACATACTGCTTGTCAGGTGCAGACATTTCCGCGTTAGTGAAAGGTGAACCGGTAACTTGAAAGAAGGTATGCACTGGAAAACCGCAACTGCCGGCGGCGGTGTCAATCATATATTCGCCACGTTTCGGGTTGAGCATCTTGACGCACATATCAATCACATGTCGTGGCGTGAAGTATTGCCCTTTTTCACCTTTGGCATCCTTACTCACAAGATACTCAAACGCTTCATCAACAATCTGCAGATTGGAGTTAAACAACTTAATATCCTGCAAACTGGAGACACAGACTGCCAGATGGCTGTCAGAAAGTTTAAATGTTGAACCTTCGGAGAAAACGCCAGTCCACTGGTTTTTGGCATCGTCAAAAAGGTGCTGAATTTTGCTTTTCAGTTCAGCATCTGTTTGTCCAGTGTTTCTAAACTCCATCGCGCGTTCCATATGGTCATCTGGAATCGTTTCAACAATTTTCTTAATAGTCTCATAATCTGCACTTTTGGAACCGTAAGGTTCAGCGGATTCTTGAATAATCGTGTTGATTTCCCGTCTTAAGATGCGGTTGATAAATTCTTTGTCGGAGCTACTTTCAAATTCGTCATAGAGTTTAGTAAAGATGAGTTTAAAAACTTCTTCAAAAACATCTACACCTGCGTTTGCCAGCACTTCATCTTCTAATTCCAGGATTATATCTTTTAGGGATTTTCGCTCCGCCGCGAGTTTATCCTTGATAATGAGGTCTTTGAGAGTAAACCGTTCGTTGAGGATGTCGGCGAGGGTTTGGTCAACGTTAGGAATATCGGTAATTTCTTCAAAGTAATTCGGATCTTTTCGGTGGTAGTGCGAAATCTGTTGTCCGTTTGTCCATACGGCGATGGGCGCACCTGTAGCGTTGCAGTAGGAACGGAGTTGATCCTTACCGTCTTGGAGTTTCGGTTTTTTTACCTCAACGATAATATAGGGGGTATCAGGTCGGTCTTTGTCAAGGATAACAATATCCGCGCGTTTCTTGTCTCTGCCGAAGTTCACAGAATGTTCAAATCGAACGCGATCTGGATTGTAACGATATTGTTTTAAAAGCCGTGCTGCAAAGAGTTGACGGACAACCTCCTCCGGTTTTAGTTGAACTGCTTTCCTCCGAACATCACAGTAAATTATTGGCTTTTCGTTTCCTTCCACCTTTTGGCGTAAATCCTGTATTTCGGATTCATTGAATAGGTCAAGGTGGTAGTTGCTGTCTTTTAGGATGGTTTGAAAGATGTCGTGTTGTGTCATTATGTTTCTCCATTTTGTGTTTTTGGTTAGATTCTGCCATGAAAGAGTGTAGTTGTCAAGAGGAATTCTTACATAACCTTTTCCTTTAGCACTGCGTGGAACAAGAATTTCTGATAGAATAGTTAGTAAGGAGATAGAGATTTTATTTTTGTTCTTTTTTCTCTTTCTCAAATTGCATCTCCTAAATAAATTCAGGACTTACGCAAAATGACCAAATTTCACCTATTTTCACAGGATTCGGCAGAATACGCGTCTGGTATTCTGCATTGGTTAGAAACCACACCTACCGGGGGAGTGCGTAAGTCCTATTCAATAATATTGTGTATTATTATTATTATTATGATTATTATGGAGTTAGTATTGTTTCTTTTTTACTATAGGGTATATCTGTTATTTAATAAGTCAATTCAGGTTTCTTGGTCTATATGAAGTCGTTTTTGGGCGTTGTCTTTGTGCTGAATCATCTCCCATAAATCTTATAGCTGCATTACCTTTGAATTTTCTTGATGCTTCATACACTTTATCCCGTGATACATCATGTATATCAACTATGCCAGACTTAAGTTGTGTCGTTCCTTCATGATTTTCTGGATCAACAATAAAAAGCCACATGTTTGGATATTTTTCTTCCATTTCTTCCACTGTCATCCTTTTGCGTACCACCTCACACCTCCTAATACTTATGATTTTATACCACTTAACAATTAATATTTGATATTACACACTTGAATTCTGAATGAAAATCAGGCACGCTAATTATACCAAACAAAATTCTATTTGTCAAATATTTTTTCGAAATAGAGTGTAAAGTTTTACAATCTATTACAATCTATAATTCCAATTTGACTTTTTCAGATAGACATGTTAAAATAGATATAATCTGGAGGTAATGTAATGGCATATTTTATAACAGAAGAATGCATCGGATGTATAGCGTGTCTGAGAAAATGTCCAGTTGACGCAATTACGGGAGACAGAAATAAACTCCACATCATTGATCCTGATGTTTGTATTGACTGTTCTGCCTGCGGCCTGGTGTGTCCAGTTGAAGCAATTCGTGACCAGTTTGGTGAAGTCTGTAAGTTTATTCCTCGTCCGCCACAGAGACCCATCGCTGTTATCTACGAAGAACTCTGTTCTGGTTGTGATTTCTGTGTACATATCTGTCCATGGGAGTGTCTGGAATTGAAAGATCCTGAAACTGGCGAACACGCTGAAAGTTTCTTCGGCATCTGTGAATTAGTAAAACCCAAAGACTGTGTTGGCTGCAAGTTGTGTGAAGAAGTATGTATTAAGGATGCGATCCGGGTAGAATCTCCTATACTTTTAGAACTTGCTGAAGCTGCAGACTAATTAACGTAAATATATAAAATGGTTTCTGCAACGATTGGACACGACAATTTAGTTGTCGTCATCTCAGGTCCTTCAGGAAGTGGGAAAAGTACTGTCGCTAAAAGGTTATGCAAAGCAGACGAGACGTTACGTCTGGCTATATCGGCAACTACACGGAACCCCCGCCGAGGTGAAGTGGACGGTGTAGATTACCATTTCCTAACCCATAAACAATTTACAAAAAAGATTGAACAAGGGGATTTCTTAGAATGGGCAGAATATGGGGACAATACTTACGGCACACTCAAATCTGAAATCACCACCTCGCGTCAAGAAGACAAAGATACAGTTTTGGAAATTGAGGTGAACGGAGCATACCAAGTCAGGGAACAAGACCTATCTCCAGCAAGAAGTATACTGATATTTCTCATTCCCGCTTCGTTTTCACATTTGAAAAAACGTCTCCGTAAGAGGAATACCGAGTCAAAGAAACAACTTTCGCAGAGATTAGAAATAGCAAAATCTGAATTATGTAGAATTGATCAATACGACTATTGTGTAATTAATGTTGAAAACGAAATAGAACAGACAGTCAATCAAATCCAAACTATTGTTGCAGCAGAAAGGCTTCGTATTAACCCTATAAAAACTTCAACGTTTGCTGAAGCATTCGGTATACAGAATAATAAAGAGCAGAAAGACATTGGGCAAGAATGACAATGGACCAGAATGACAATGGAAGATAAGAACCGAACGATACTCTTAGGTGTTACAGGTGGTATTGCAATACATCGTTCCGTTGATTTCGCCAGTCAATTGGTCAAATTAGGGACTTCAGTTCATGTCGTAATGACAGAAAACGCTGCGAAGTTGATCAATCCTTTACAATTTCAGGTTATATCACGAAATCCTGTGCTCCTTAATCTATTTGACACGGGTGATGATTGGAAACCGCCACATATAGATCTTGCAGACCGCGCTGACTTACTCGTGATCGTTCCCGCTACCGCAAACATTATCGGAAAGATGGCAAACGGTATCGCAGATGATGCACTCTCTACCGTCGCAATTTCAGTTCACTGTCCTATCCTCTTAGCACCCGCAATGAATGGACACATGTATCAGAACCCTTATGTTAAACGAAATGTAGAAACGCTAAGCCAGAACGGCGTAGTATTTGTAGAACCTGTGAAAGGTGACCTTGCCTGCGGATATCAAGGTATCGGACGCCTGAATACAATTGAAGCAATTTTGGAAAAAACAGAAGAACTACTGCATTCTCAAGATGACTTAATAGGACAACGTATCCTGGTTACTGCAGGGGCAACGCGTGAATATATTGATCCCGTTAGGTTCATTACAAACAGATCAAGTGGAAAAATGGGTTATGCGATCGCACAAGCTGCAAAATATAGAGGAGCAGAAGTTCAATTGGTTAGCGGACAAACAACCATTGAACCTCCACCCGGAATAGACGTTGATCATGTTGAAACAACAGAACAGATGCACGAAGCAATCATTGCACATTTTAAACAAGCAGATATTGTCATTCTTGCTGCTGCCCCTGCTGATTTTAAACCTGCAGCGTTTTCACCACAGAAAATAAAAAAAGAGAAGGATACTATTTCTCTCGACTTAGAAAAGAATCCCGATACCGCACAGGTACTGGGAGAGAATAAGGAACATCAGATTACAGTCTGTTTCGCTGCTGAGACAAACGACGTTCTTGAAAACGCAAAAGCTAAGATGATCCGAAAAAACTGTGACTTCATCGTAGCAAACGACATTCTTGCTGAAGGTGCGGGATTTGCTGGAGATACAAATATCGTTTCTATCCTCGACAGGAACGGAAATTGTGAGCAACTGCCACTCTTACCCAAGAGTGAAGTTGCGAATGCAATATTAGATCGAATTGTCAAACTTCTTTAACCCAATGACAAAAACCCTCACCAGACAACCCCATGAAAACTGCCCATGAAAACTGACTATGAGATGATGTCCCTTCTACAGCAAGCACGCACGTTTTTAAAAAAACACCCAACTCACCCCAATAAAAAGTTGGGGCAACACTTCCTAATAAATCCAGATGTATTAGAGATCATTATGGATAGTGGTGAAGTCACCGATACGGATGTAGTGATAGAAATTGGAGCGGGTCTTGGCTGTCTAACGCAGGCGTTGTCAGAAACTGCCGAAACCGTTATTGCTATTGAGGTTGATCCTGTTCTTAACGAAGTTTTAGAATCCCAATTCTCAACATGCGATACTGTACAGATTATCAATGCCGATGTGCTTGAAATAGAGCTCACTTCGCTTTTTCGGCAGGATACACGTCCGAAGATAATTGCGAATTTACCCTACGGTATTACGACTCCGATATTGTGGAAACTGCTGGAACACAAAAATCACTTGGATGTTTCTATTCTGATGATGCAGCGAGAAGTCGCTGAACGCATAGTCGCACCCCCTGGAGGAAAGGACTATGGTGCACTTACAATTGGTGTTTCTTACTATGCTGATACATCACTCATTGTGACACTTTCACCTGACAACTTTTATCCAGCCCCTAAAGTAGACTCTGCTTTGATAAAACTATCTATGAGAGATGAACCGTTAGTCAAAGTACAGGATGAGGCACATTTCTTTAGAGTTGTTCGGGAAGCCTTTAGAGGAAGAAGAAAGATGTTAAAGAACACATTAAAAAGGTTCGCTACTTATGATACATTAAATCAGACATTCGAAAAACTGAACATCAAACCAGAGAGACGGGCTGAAACGCTGGATATTACCGAATTCGCTGCTTTAGCAGACCAGTTACAACTTGATATTTAAGCTCCTGAGCTGCCAATACACTATTTTCCAATTCCTACCTTCACGACGAAAATCGAATTGGCAGCTTCCCTCAAGGCTCCTCATATTCTTGTCTTCTGCATTTTCAGAGTCTACACGCATCAACATTTGTATGGATGCTTTTCTGGCGTGCGTAATATCATACACCAAATTGTCGTAACTGAAACTCAACCAAGAGTACTGTTCAAAAACACTTGTAAATGTTGGAATTACACCCTCAAAATTAGGGGGAACGACACCTGCGTTTACTCCAATCTGTGTTGCCTCATCATCCGCAGCAAAATAAGATTCAGAGAAAAGGTTTTGAAGTGAGGGTAAATTGTCCATATCTAAAGACTCGAGTAAGGTCGAGATGTCTTCAAGCACAGCATTTAACTCTTCCTGATGATCGTTCAAAGGTGAAAGTGCAACATTGTGTACTAAGCGAACTTCATTTAAAACTATCTGATTTGCGTAGCTCTGATATAACGTATCACTGACCGTCAGCTCCTTTTCTTCACCATAGCGGATGTCATTATAGACGAAACCGCCATCAACTTCAGTCTCAACCTCCATGCCAGCAAGTGTGACTTGGACTCCAGGCAACGGATTGCCTGTTACAGCATCAGTGACGGTGCCTGATACAGTACCAAACTGTTGTGGTTCCGGTTGCACAATCGGTTCCGGGTCATCCACTTCATCAGCACCACATGCTAAGAAGAAGGAAATAAGGAGTAAAGGAATGATGTATCTATTGATCTTAAGAAATATTTGCATTTGTGCCTCGGATGTGGTATTCTTATAAAAGTTAATTGTTACAGGTAAATCAAGCATTAATCATAAGGATTCAAAAAGATGTCAAGAGTTTGTACAACGTGTGGTAAAAGACCACGAACAGGTAATAAGATAAGCGCATCAGATACACACACAAAACGTCGCTGGCTTCCGAACTTACAACGTGTCCGTGTTAAAACAGAAACTGGAACAAGAAGAATTCGAGTCTGTACCGCTTGTATCCGTAGCGGAAAAGTTATAAAAGTTATCTCCCGTATGCCAGTGGCACCAACTTAACATTAGATTTTCCGATCAACTTTTTCTACCCCTTTCAGACTTTTCACTGCTTCCATCACCTCTCTGAGTTGGTCAACCCCAGAAACATCCAACGTAAAATAGTCTGTAGCGGTATCGTCGATGGTCGTTTTCGTTGAGGGTTTAAAGTTACCTTCACGGATGTTGACTTGAAACTTTGCAATTGCTGTCGTAATTTCACCTAACATCCCCGGTTTGTCATCACATTCAACATAGATTTGTGCAGGAAAATTTGTTCCTGCTTCTTGCTGCCAATTAACAGCTACGAATCGCTCGGGTTCATCAAGTAAACGAACACATTCCGCACGATGCACTGATACACCGCGACCCCTCGTGAGATATCCTATTATATCGTCCCCTGGAATCGGGTTACAACACTTCATTACCCGAACCATTCCTAAGTCTATACCATTATCGAGTTGGATAGTTGGCTCAGGACGGTGTACAACTTTTTCTGTTTTCTTTTTTATAACTTTTTCAGGTTTTAAGAGATTTACGACCTGTGTTGCAGATTCGCTACCATTACCAATTCGTATAAAGAGTTCATCCACGGTTTCAAGATCAAGCTGTTTTGCGACTTCAATCAGTTTTTCCTGTTTCATAAATTCGGTTGCATTGAGATATGACACTTGGAATTCTGCTTTAAGCAATCTTTTACCTAACTCAATTGCATCTATTCTATCTTTTTCCTTGAACCAATGTCGTATTTTGTTTCGGGCATTGGTAGTTTTGACAATACGTAACCATGCCCTACTCGGCATACTATTTGGACTTGTTAGGATATTTACCCTGTCCCCATTTTTTAAGGGTTCACGAATTGGAGTTAATACGTTATTGACCTCTGCGCCACAGCATGTATTACCAATATCTGTGTGTATTCGGTATGCAAAATCAATCGCTGTTGAACCAACGGGAAGTGCATGGATGTCACCTTTTGGTGTGAAAACATAGACTTCATCTTGGAAGAGTTCGAGTTTCATTGACTCAGTAAATGTATCCGGTACATCCTGCGTGTCTTTTATATCATCCAGCATCTCCTTATAGTTAGCAAATATCGATTGTGCCTCTTTAGTCGTCGGTAATCCTTCCTTATAACTCCAGTGTGCGGCGATGCCGTTTTCTGCAATCTGATGCATTTCTCTACTTCTGATCTGAATTTCTATCGGTTTACCGTTATCCAAAATAGTCGTATGAAGGGATTGATATCCGTTTTTCTTCGGTTGTCCAATCCAATCTCTGACCCTATCTGGCAAGTAATTCCATCTTAGATGCAGTACACCGAGTGCACTGTAACAGCTCCAGTCGTCATCAACAATTATACGGAGTCCTACCAGATCACAGATATCTTTAAAAGGGGTACCTTTCTCATGTATCTTCTGGTAAATGCTATAGATGTGTTTTGTTCTTCCTCTGACATTGGCGGGAATTCCGTATTTCTTCAACTCCGAATGGATGATCGCTTCCATCTTCTTGCAATACGCTTGTCTCTCTTCAAGTTTTTCATCAAGCAGATCGGCTATTTCTCTATATCTATCGGGAAGCAGATATTTTAAAGACAGGTCTTCAAGACGACTCATCATTGACCAAATACCGAGTCGATGTGCAATAGGTGCATAGATTTCAAGTGTCTCTTTTGATATACGTTGTTGTTGCTCTGGAGATAAATACTCAAGCGTTTCCATATTATGAAGACGATCAGCGAGTTTTATCAGGATAACCCGCATATCTTCGGCGGTTGCCAGCAATAGTTTCCTGTAGGTTTCTGCTTGTCTTTTACGTTGACCACCTCCGAATTTATATCGCCCGATTTTTGTTACCCCCTCAACCAGATCTGCGATGTTTGCCCCGAACCTATCTTCCATTTCACCGCGTGTGATGCCAGTATCTTCTAATACATCGTGCATCAATCCCGCACAAATCGTATCCATATCTAACCGTAACTGCGCAAGTATTTCAGCTGTTCTGACACAATGCATGAAATAGGGTTCACCCGATTTACGATACTGACTCCTATGTGCTTTTTCAGCATAGTTATAGCAAGTCCGCAGATAATCAAAATCGGTTTCAGCTTCCGGATTATTCTTCTGGATTTGATGGATCAGAGATTGGACACTCATCTTTGATTCGCTCCCAGATACGTTGCGTGTACTCTTCAAGTTGGAATTTTCGGAATTCTTGAGAATTCTGTTTCAACCATTGACACTTTAGAAAGGTTTTTGATCTATCAAGATTGCTCTTTTGGTTCGGAATGAGTCTTGCGAACTGTTGTACCCCACCATCTTCAATCCTTCTTTCAATTAACGTTAATTCTTCAAAAATGGTTAATACTGTCTCTATCATTTTTTCAGAATTATTCTCAAACGTACTTGAGAAACTATCAAGTGGTGTAAATTCAGAATTGATTGTATCACGCAATATCCTATAGAATGCAGTAAGTTTAGTTTTGTCTGGGTAAATGTCATCTACCCAGTTTTTCAATAGTTGAACATCGGTCTCTTCATTATAAAGTAGATGAATGGATGTCGTATTCTGTGTATGTCCAGCTGCAAGACACCTTTTAAAAAACACATCCTTTTCAGGTGTCAGATGACAGAAAATGATGTGTTCAACAGTAGGAACGTTTTGTAATGCAGATTCTGAGAGTATGTCTGAGGAAACAATACCGACTTTTTGTCCATTCTGAATTTCTTTTAACAACGCAATCTCTTCCTGTTCAGAGGTTGTTTCATCGTGTATACTTAAGAGTTCTGCTTTTTCCGGTATTAACGTTGTCAAGAGTTGGTGCATCTTGCTACTGTTCAATACATAGATTATACAGGATTTACGATCATTTAGCAAAGAGAGCAGAAGTTCTTTCTTATTCTGATTACGACGATCAATCACTCTTCCAACTGAATCTTTATCGGTAGGAGGGTACACTGGTAGATTAGGCATCCGTTCTTGAATGTTAAACTCTTCAAGAATGAGCTGTACCGAACGGTCTCCCATATACAGATTGATTTCAGGTTTAAAGGCGATGTCTATTTTTATGTTGGGTCTACTAAACGTGGTATAATGTTGTGCTTTTCTCCATCCAATTGTCTTCTTCTGCATATAACCATCAGTGATGAATATTCTAATGTGTTCTTTCTCCTTACCCATTAACACAGGTTCTCCCTGTACTGTTAGATCTTTGCACACAAACATAGGAGAAAAGTTTTCTAATCCAAACGGCTCTAAAACCTCAAACTGGTCTAAAGTTTCTAACGTTAAAGAGGATAGATCTGTTTCAAAATCTAAATTGAGTTTAGGTGTCAATGCGTCTACTGTGAGATGCTCGGTCGCATAATCGTTGAATGCTTTCTTGAACTTGGGAATATTCTCTTTTTTTAGTGTAACACCCGCAGCTGCTTGGTGTCCGCCGTGTTTGAGTAAAACTTTTGAACAGGCGTTCAGACAGTCAGCGAGGTTCATCCCATCAATACAACGACCAGATCCGGTTGCTTCATCTCCATTTATTGCCAGAACAAAAACAGGACGATAGAATTGTTCAAGCAGTCTTGAAGCCACTATTCCGACCACACCCTTTGCTTGTTCTCCCCATGCATCGCTTGCAACTACCAGTCCTTTCATCTCCTCAAGGTTCTCATCTTGGTTAAGTATCTCAACAGCCTTTTCATGTATTGTTCGTTCTACAGTCTTTCTGTCCTGATTACATTGATCCAGCTCCAGTGCTATCTGCTCAGCGATATCACTGGAGTCAGTTGTTAGGAGTTTGACGACTTTTAGTGCTGTGTCCATCCGTCCTGCGGCATTCAGACGCGGACCCAAACCAAACGAAAGGGATCTACCAACGAGGGGTTTCCCATTTAGTGCTGCAAGCTCACACAATTTCTGAATACCTATTCTTTCCTGCTTGTTTATTTCCGTTAATCCGAGTCTACTTAATGTGCGGTTTTCGCCTGTAAGCGGGGCAAGATCAACTACTGTTCCCAGAACCACAAGATCAAGTAGTGAAGTCAGAAATGCCTCATCCGCTATCAGACCTTGTGCAAGCTTAAATGCTAATCCCACACCTGCCAATTCTGAATACGGATACGCATTACCCGGGACCTTAGGTGAAAGAATGGCAAAAGCCTCTGGAGGGTTATCTTCTGGGGGTTGGTGATGGTCAGTTAATATGACGTCGATACCTAACTCGTTTGCACACGCTACTTCACGGACAGAAGTGATTCCACAATCAACAGTGATCATCAAAGAACATCCTCTGTCTTTAATTTCCTTCACAGCATCGCTATTAAGTCCGTATCCCTCTTCAAATCGGTGTGGAATATAGTATCTTACCGGATAATCCAGGTGCTGGAAGACATTGACTAAGAGAGCTGTCGCAGTTGTCCCATCAGCGTCATAGTCACCGTAAATGCATATCTCTTCTCCATTCTTGATTGCCCGTTTGATACGTTCAACTGCCTTGTCCATATCTGCCATTTTAAATGGAGAATGTAAATCCGAATAGCTCGGATAAAGGAATAACTTACCTTCCTCAACCGTTTCTATGCCGCGATTGACAAGAAGGCGTGCCACCAATGGGGGTATATTGAGTCCTGCAGCAAGTGTAAAACTCAAATCAATATTGGGAGTCTGATATTGCCATATTTTGGATGCGTGATGTTTCATTTAAACTGATCTCTTATACTATTTTAGAGTTGTCAAGAAAAGGAGTATATTAAAAATATTAAGTAATATAACATGAAATGTCATAGCTTGTCAAAGAGATTTTATACCCAAAGAAAAAACATTGACATTCCTCTTAGAATCTGTTACTATAAAATAGCGAGTAACATCTAAGAATCGTTGAAAGTTCCCCGAAGATTTATCTTTCGCACCGCTGGTGCTTGCTGAAAAAGCGGCTGTAGGTCGGGTAGAGCGGAAGCGAAACCCGATAAATCCACGATTCAAACAAGAGGAGAACGTTATTCCTAATGTGGATGTCTGTCCCTTTAACAAATATCCATCCAATTCAATTATCTTGAAGTGCATACTGTGAAACATAACGGCTTTTTTATTACATTAGAAGGTGTTGAAGGTGCTGGAAAAACCACACAGATCAACCGATTGGCTGCAGCACTCGGTGAAAACGTAATTGTTACCCGTGAACCGGGCGGTACACAGATTTCAGAGCAGATTAGAGAGATATTCCTAACAGCAACTGAAATATCCGCACAAACCGAACTGATGCTGATTGCCGCCTCACGCGCACAACATGTTTCAGAACTAATTCTACCCGCACTAATTGATGGGAAAACTGTAATCTGTGATAGGTTTAGTGATGCTACTATCGCTTACCAAGGTTACCGTAAAGGAATAAACTTAGAACGCATTGAACAGGTTAACAGTATCGCTACACAGGGTCTAAAGCCTGATGTTACGTTCCTGCTTGACTTGCCACCCCATGTTGGACTGAATCGTAAGAGAAATTCAGACGAACCCCTTACCCGACTTGAATTGGAAACTATAACATCACATGAGAAGGTCAGAAATGGATACTTGGCAATGGCTAAATCTGATTCAGAACGGGTGAGAATCATCAACGCACAACTTGATATTGACGAAATCAGTAAGATATTGGTTACAGAGTCTAAAAGACGGATGCAAAGGATGGATAAGCATAAAAAAGAATAAAAGTAACTTATCTCAAAAAGTATTTCTATGACAAATACGATAATTGGTCATCAAAACATCATTTCACAACTGCGTAACGCGGTCAAGACAGAACGGGTTGCTGGTGCTTATCTGTTCACTGGTGTCCAAGGGGTTGGGAAAGAGACTCTTGCAGGCTACTTTGCAAATGTTATACTATGTGAAGCTACCGAAGATGCATTAAAGCCTTGCGGCGTATGCCGCGCTTGCCGAAAAATACAGAACGGAAATCATCCTGACTTACATTTTATTCGTCCTGATGGGGCAGAGATAAAGATTGACCAAATACGTGAAATGCAACAGCAGATCGTTTTTCAACCCTTTGAAGGTCCACGAAAGATATACATCCTGACGAATACCGAACGATTAAACGATGCTGCCGCAAACGCTATTCTCAAAACTCTGGAAGAACCACCTACTGCATCAACACTCATTCTATTAACCGAGAACATAGAAACTATCATCCTGACAATAAGATCCCGTTGTCAGATAATTCCACTATACCCGATGCATACAAAGGAACTGGCAACTGCGCTAATGGAACACTTTTCGGTTGATGATGAAACCGCATCTTCGGCTGCAATTCTGTCAAATGGAATTGTTGGGAAGGCTATAACATTAATAGAAAATGGTATTTCAGGAAACGAACAGATACCAGATATTCTGTCAGAAACTGACCCCATGGCTGCCTTTAGGATCGCCGAACAACTTGAGGACAATCTTGAGAGTTTAGATGAACTCATCTCGTG
This sequence comes from Candidatus Poribacteria bacterium, assembly GCA_965205065.1. GTDB lineage: Bacteria > Poribacteria > WGA-4E > WGA-4E > WGA-3G > MSPOR6. Next base: position 4,936,907 of record CBDBFT010000001.1, read on the forward strand.
GTATCGGGACCTGCTCTTCCTGCAACAGGAAGCACCCATAGAACTCTTAACACATCCAAATGCAATCGATGATCTTAAGGAACTTGTCAAAAGGTATTCACGTTTGCGAATTGAACGCGCAATTAAGAATGTACTTGAAACAAAATCACTTATTCAGAATACCTACGTTACAAAAATAACTGCTCTTGAAGTTATGTGTCTTAAGTTAATTTAATCCTGTAAATCCAGTGGGATAAGGAAATCGCACCTACAGGACTGGGACAATAACACTTTTATCTTATACTTAAATCCTCATACTTTGGTGATGCCATTATGTCAGAACTGCTTTCACATGCTCAGACATTAGAAAACCAACAACAAATCCCTCAAGCGATTCAGGCGTATGCGGATGTCATTCGAGATGATGCCGATTCACAGACCCTTGCTATAGCAAACCATCGCTTAGGCGTTATCTACAAGGATTGGAGTGAATACATCGCAGCAAATAGATTCTTCGCGAATGCACACAGGCTCTATCCTGAAAATACCGACATACGCACGTCAGTAGACAGTCTTAGGGAATACTTCTCTGATAATAGAGACCAAATTGCTGACCAGATGTTCCAAATAAATAGCGACCAAATCGTATCACTATTCCGTATCGCGACCGGCATAAAATTGTTGACTATGGATAAACCTACTCAAGCCTATCCGCTCATGAAAAGTCGTACAAAGATATATCCTAACGCAGCAGTCGCAAAACACCTCCTGACAGATATTAGAATAACGGAGGATGATCGCAATTCTGCAATCGAATTTCTGATTGAGAAGAACTGGTTAATCAGTCATGGAGATGAAAACTATGCTATATCAGATAGTGGATTATACGTATTCTATACTGAACTTGCAAAACTACATATTGATAGTTTGGCATATACGGAGGCTGTAGACTGTTATGATCAGGCAATCTGGTTGGACAACTCTCAATCTGTTCCGTTATTTCAAAAAGTAATCTGTTATGCCGCACTTGAGGAATGGGAGAAAGCAAAAGTTGAAATAAAAAAACTTCCAGCTGAGATGCCAGACGAAATTGATGCAGGTGCATTTCATAGTGCCGTTGCAGAGTGCCATCACAATATTTATCAGACCACAAGAGATGATAGAGACAAACAGAAAGTTATTGAGGCGTGTAGGGAGGCACTTCACATAGACAAAAAGAATAAAGGGATATCTAACCTGCTTAAGACGTATCAAGAACGGAAACGTTGGTGGAATAGATAGTTGAAATGCACAACGCGAAAGTCAGTCGGTGAAGAGTGTTTTTGGTGTCCATAAATTCACCAGTTTTCCTCTGCTATGGAATTCAAGAGAACCCCAATTTTTGATAGGAAGTTCAATGTGTGCAAGTGCAGCTGTTGGCATTGTTACAATTTCATTCGTCAGGTGTCTTGTAAGATGTTCCATAGTAGGGTTGTGTCCAACTACCATCACACACTTATGTTTATTAGATACCGTCTGCAATGTTTCTAAATACACACCGATAGGTGCATGGTAGAATTTGTCCAATTTTTTTACTTTTCCTGCGAAATTGCACGCTTTTGCTACCTTATTAGCAGTTTTTCTTGCACGTTTTGCAGAAGAAGTAAGTATTCGGTCTGGGACTAAGTCTTGTTCAAGTATATGTTCACCCATGCGTGGCGCGTCGCGTTTACCACGTTTGTTTAAAGGACGATCATAGTCTACAAGATTCGGATTGTCCCAACTGGATTTAGCATGACGAAGAATAAGTAACGTTTTCATATCTGTTGTAATTTTCATATCTGTTCATATCTGTTGTTAAGGGACACACGGATTGTGTCTTCTAGCTTTCATTCTACCATTAAACCCCACGTTCTGCCATTTCCGCTCGGGCATAATGTGGGTTCTCTGTGAGTTCTTCCATCTACCGTCTCCCTGTAAGTCTACAATCGAGGCACGAGTTTTCGCCAAAGACACTGCAGAACCGATGCGTAGCGAATGTCCTGAAATAAATCCGGCTACACCCGCATCAGTTGAGCGTCGTTTAATTATCTGCTCTGCCGACGACGGTGACTTTGTAGTGCTGCCTCGTTTTACACTTCTGTTGCGTCAATTCCTTGTAAGAACGCCTCAACGCTGGGTATGTCAATTGCAGTGAGATGTAGATCTGTCAAATGATCAAGATCCTCAATAGATTCCAGTGCATCTGCTACAGGTTGCACATCACTCAACTGAAAACGTTTTGTGAGCACAGACAGAATAAAATTGATGGAATTTTCACGTGCACCTTGTTCAAAACCTTGCTTTCTTAAATGTTCAATATAGGGAAAAGGTGATTTTTGCATCATTTCCTCCGATATAAGTTTTTGATGCTTTTGCCCTTCCTATGTGTCAATTCCTTGCAAGAACGTTTCAACGCTGGGTATGTCAATTGCAGTGTGAAGCAGTTCTGTCAATCGCTCAAGGTCCTGAACAGATTCCAGTGCCTGCTCTACAGGTAACGCATCGCTCAGTGGAAAACGTCTTGTAAGCACAATCAGAATATTATTGATACAATTTTCACGTGCACCTTGCTTTCTTAAATGTTCAATATAGGGAAAAGGTGATTTTTGCATCATTTCCTCCGATATAAGTTTTTGTATAAATGTAAGGTCATATTCTAAGCTACCCAAAGTTGACAACGCAAACAGCAACGTCCCACGCGTCTGTGTATCAACAGGTGCGCCAACAGTCTTCTCAACACATTTTTCCAACCATTCTTCTTTGTTCATGCCCTCTGGTGGCTTCATCAAAGGTGTAAACGGCAACAGTCCAACCGATGCTGCATCCAAAAACGACTCACCCTCTAAATCCGCCAACCGAATCACCTGATACCCGTGCCGCAAACCAAATTCATCACTTCCATAACGATAACCGCCCGGGTCGGTCTTCCCTGCATTTGGACTTAGATATAGTACCACTGAATACACAGGCAGTTCATGCCGTAGCAAGAGTTCACTTGCATAAGAGATCACCCGCAACGGCATCGGTTTATCTCTGCTATCTTCGGTTTGCACCTCTATATGCAGAAGGACTGTTTCATCGTGCCATTGCACCTTAAACGTCATGTCATTGCGATGCACCTTAACAGTTTGTTGCTCGGTGTCAAGTGTCTCTAAAACTTTAACATCGGGTGTGCCAAAGGATAGCTTGGCAAACTCATAAGCGAACATATCCATTATATACTTCACGATCTCATCAAATTGTGCCATGTTATGTGTTCCGCCTTTCGGACAAGTACTTTTATTGATTATACTTGATGGGGTGGTGGATTGTCAAGGGAAGTTTTTTGGAATATACAAACCTTGCATCTCAAAATCTTCTTGACAAAAACAGTAGCATACTGTAAAGTATCAAAAGTCTGATGCTGTCAATTGATTAGGAGGAACAAGATGACTGAACGTTTATCTGTAGATGGTGGAACGCCTGTAATTGCTGAATCTATTCCTGGCGGAATGCACGGTCCAAGCATGATTGATGAACGTGAAATCGATGCTGTTACAGAGGTATTACGAACTGGAAAACTCTTCCGTTTTGTTGAAAACTCAAACGTCGCTGCGTTTGAACAAGAAGCAGCTGCAATACTCGGTGTGAAACATGCACTCATGGTTAATTCTGGGACATCCGCGATTATCTGTGCACTCACGGGTGTCGGTATAGGACCTGGAGACGAGGTGATTCTACCCGGATATACTTTCATCGCTACCGCAGCTGCGATAGTAGGAGTCGGCGCAATCCCGATTATTGCTGAGATTGATGACTCGCTCGGATTAGACCCGCAGGATGTTGAACGTAAGATCACACCCCATACAAAAGCAATCATACCCGTCCACATGCAAGGTGTACCGTGTAGACTTGAAGAGATACTTTCAATCGCGAAAAAGTACAACCTAAAGGTTGTTGAAGACTGTTGCCAATGTGTCGGGGGACAATATAATGGCAAATACGCAGGAACATGGGGGGACGCAGGCGCATGGAGCCTCAACTACTATAAGGTCATCACATGTGGAGAAGGTGGATTAGTCTTCTCAAATGACTATGACACTTATGAACGCGCTGCCTTTGCATCTGAACCAGGGTTACCGATGTGGATGAGTGGTTCCGAATGGCAAAACAAACCTTTCTCCTGCCAGACATATCGGGCAGGTGAAATTCTGGGGGCAATTGCACGAGTTCAGTTGTCAAAATTGGATGACATTCTTGGACATACCCGTATGCTCAAGAAAGCATTCTTGGCTGAGTTATCAGATAATCCTAAAGGTTATATTCGTCAGCACGTTGACGATCCGAGTGGAGACTGTGGTATAAGCGCGGCAATCATAGTGCGAGATACGCAACTCGCTAAAAAATACACTGAAGCACTGCGCGCAGAAGGATTGGGAGCTGGCACAGCATACAATGAAGGATTTCCTGATAGACATATTTATACATATTGGGATTCCATACTTTTTAAACATTCACCAAATCCTGCAGGCTATCCCTGGACCGATCCACGCTATAAGGGGAACGTTGAATATTCAAGAGATATGTGTCCCAAGACATTGTCTATTCTTGGACGGGCTCTCAGATTCGGTTTCAATGTGAACATGCAGGAAAAGCATGCACAATTGATGGCTGCTGCTATCAATAAAGTTGACGATGCACTCGGCTAAACAAAGTAAACTATTATCCACTGTCAAATAAAGGAAACGTAGTGTATGAAGATCACGATATTAGGTTCAGGAACTTCAACAGGTGTGCCTGAATACAGATGTGAATGTGAGACATGCAAAGATGCAATGCAGAACGGGTCAAAAAACTACCGAACGCGTGCATCCATACATATTGAAAAGGATGGTAAGAATCTACAATTTGACCTCGGTCCAAACTTCATGGATCAGATTAATAGAAACAAAATTGAAAAGATCGACGCTGTTATCTATACCCACAGTCATGCTGATCATATCAGTGGCACTAACGATATTGTGATGCCATGCCGCAAACAACAGGTCGATATGCCTATCTATGGACCTGAACAGACGCTAAAAATACTACAAAGAAATTACGATTATATGTTCACAAAAGAGACATTTCAAGGAGGGGGGGTCGGACACCTTATACCGCATGTCATTGAAAATAGGTTTAAGCTGCTCGGTTTTGACATAACTCCCATTCCCGTAGAACATAGTACTATTGACACCTTCGGATATAGAATTGACGACTTCGGATACCTACCTGATGTAAAAGCGTTACCGGAAACATCTCAAGCTATGCTGGAAGGGATTGAAGTTTTAGTTATTGACGCATTGAGTTTTAATCCAAGACATCCAACACATCAGTCAGTTGGTCAAGCATTAGAGATTAGTCGGGCACTGAAACCGAAGGAGACCTATTTTACACATATCATGCATCGGCTTGATCATCGCTATTTTAAGGATCAGTGTGCTGAACAGGACATTGAATTACCTGATAACGCATACCTTGCCTATGATGGTCAAGTAATTCTGTTGTAATACCGTCTCAAAAGGAGAACTGAAAATGAAAAAACTAATTTTCTTTACTCTCATTATTGTAATTCTGGGTGCTTTTTACCTATACACAGAGATTTACACCCGCGGCATAATTAATGAACCTATACAGCCGAAAGACTCCATAGAAAGAGTGGAATCTAACACTGTGTCAACAGATCAAGAAGGACGAGATGTGTTAAAAAAACGAACTTCAACAGAAGCGACAAACACATCAGACTTGCCAGGACAAGAAGTAGAAGACATTGTGGAAAAAGATGATACTGTTACAGATAATTATGATTGGCTAAATGATGAGAATACAGGTAAACTTCCACCACAAAAGGACCCGTTGGCAGATTTCATAGCTGAGCAACAAGCGAAAGATCGCGGTACGTGGATAGGCGATCCAGAAACGATGGATCCAGATGAACTTCATAGTGCGGAATATAACCAACTCCTTGAAAGGTTTGGGGATATTCCACAGGTTCATACCTTTATGGAGTATAGTCAAAAGAATACGGGTAATACTCCAATGACATTAGATGAGAGAATTGCTGGATTGGAAGCAATGAATCACTTGTTTCCATCGGGATCAACCCGCCGTTCACTTGTGTTTTTCAAGTGGATGAAAACAAATGGTGGTTATAATGCCTTTGACCAAGGTGTGAATGTAAAAGAACTTCGAGATTTAGGTATCACAGTTGAGATAAACGAGACAGATGAGGGGTGGGGATACCTTATCTCAACAAAATGATTTTATAGAGGATAGATTTCTTCATAAGAAGTATGAACATGTAAGAGTATGTTGTTTCCTGTAGAAGCGTGACTCGTTCAGTTCAATAAAGACCTGACATAGAAGAGGCAAATATAATCAATACAGGGAGAAAACAGCATGATGAATACTATAACATAACCATTATGAATTATAAACATATCGTCCCTACGGGACTGAAGAGAGGTGGGGCAGACATTTTTCTATAAACATATCGTCCCTACGGGACTGAAGAGAGGTGGGGTACACATTCTTCTATAAACATATCGTCCCTAATGAAGATTAAGTTATTAATTGGGTAATACGCGGGCGGGGAAACCCCGCCCCTACGAAACCTTACTCCTACGATGAGTCATATCAGTAGAATTACCTGATTATTTATTTAATCTTCATACGGGACTAAAGAGAAGACAACCCGTATAACCATAAGGATTCAGCGTGATTCATTAGAGCTTCTAAGACGGTTCTGATTTATCGACCCCATCCGTTCTGTGATCTTTGACGACGTTGAAGTACGACTCTATCGCCATCAGAGATACCACTCTTGACGATCACTACAGTCTCGTTCTGCATTCCTGTCTCAATAGGAGTCTCAATTCCTGGACCCCCATCACCTTTGTCTAACATGACGAACTTACCCTTTGAAACATTAATTTGTGCTGATACACCGTCTGCTTTCTTATTCCCATTGATCAGGAGAGAAACAGTTGCAGGACCAGGCATAATTCCACGTTGTTTCGGATCTAATTCTAAAGTCACACTGCCATTCCCAACACTTTGCACTGTGCCGTAGAAAATCTTCTCGCTGAGAGTCTGCATATCTACTTTTTTACCAACTTTGAAGGGAGACGTGTTGCCAACTTGAGCGACGACGGTCGCAGAATTCTTGGATATAACAGCATCAATCGGAATCAGGAGAACGTTTTTTTCTTCATAAGTAATAATGTCTACATCAGCACTCATGCCGGGTCGGATGTTTCCAGAGGTGTCATTAACCTCAATCATCACCTCAAATGAGATGATGTTATCTTGTTGCTGACCGCTTGGAGAAATCTCGTACACATTACCTGTAAATTTATGTGTCTGGAACGCATCAACTTTGATGTTCGCAGTTTGTCCTTCCTTAAGCCTTTCCATATCAACTTCGTTAATGAAAGTTTTGACGACCATTTTTGAGAGATCCGCGATAGTCATTATCGGTGGACTCTGTGAAAATGCAGAACGTCCAGATGTCACAATCTCACCTTGTTCTATCGCGAGTTGTGTAACTGTGCCAGACATCGGTGCTTTTATGACAGTCCATTCAAGCCGTTCCTCCTGATTCTTCAAACTACTCTGCCTGCGAAGGAGATTGGCACCGGCAGTAACTTTTGATTGTTCAGTCAAACGCTTTTCATTTTCAATAGTGAGTGTGAGTTCTTGTAACTGCGTAACTGCGTTATCCAAACGAATCTGACTCTCCTCTTCGGACTTCTCCCGCATTTTCTTTAGATTCTCTAAACTCAATTGCTGATATTGTATTGTTGATTGGCGGGTTTTTATACCTGTTTTACGCGCAAGAATAGTACGTTCTTGCGAGTCTATTGTTTTCTTTTGAGATTCTACCCGTTTATTTGCATTCTTGTATTGTGAGTCGGCACTTACGTACCGAGATTCTGCGTCTTCCAATGCCTTCTTGGATACAAGCTCGCCTTCATATAGAGATTTATTCCTATCAAACTCTGACTTGGCTGTGTCTAAGGCAACTTTAGAAGATTCAAGAGATGTTTCGTATTCTGCAAGCGTTAAATTCGCTTGATCAAGTGCAATATTCGCCTGTTCCAAAGATATCTTATCCTGGTCTAACTCATTCATTGTTGCTTGTAGATTTGTCTCTGCATTGCTAACTTGTGTGAGCGTAGTCGCTTTCACTGTTTCAAGATTAGCTTTTGCGATTTTTACTGCAGCTTCTTTCTGTGTAAGGTCGCTGTTTAGACGTTCTTTCTTGAGTTCAATATTTAATTCTGCCTGCATCAATTGTGCTTGTGCAGCATCAACATCAGCCTTTGCTTGCTTCTGCTCCTCCTGATATATCTCTGGATCAAGTTCAACTAAAATGTCTCCTTCTTTTACAGGATCACCGTCTTTCACATATAATTTAACGACTTCACCCTCAACGTTTGATTTAACTTCCACATCCAACAGGGGTTCAAGATTCCCAGTTGCGCGGATTGGAATCTGAAAATCTCCAAGTTTCGCTACTTCAATCTTCTGAGCAGGTCCTGTTGCCGCACCGTTCTTGCCACGGCTCAGGACAACCCAGCCTACTGCACCAATAAGTATGACGATGATACCTACGGTAATAATTAATTTTTTCAAAGTCCTAACCTCCTAAGATTCAACGGTATGCGTGTTAACACCCATATTTCTGGTTGTTTCATACAACTCTTAGACTCTCGTTATATTATATTTTCAACAGCACAAGGCAACAGCATAGGGTAACAGCACAAGGATTTAATCCGATCTCAATGCTTCAACTGGTGTTAATTTCGCTGCCTTATGAGCAGGATACAGACCGAAGAACACACCGATACCAACCGATACAATCAAGGCAATGAACATAGTTTCAAATGAAACAACTGATGGCCAGTTGCTATCTTCCCATACAAATTTGGAGATGAGTGTTGCTGTCCCTTTCCCCATAAAAACACCCAAGATTGACCCAAGAATACCACCTGTCAAAGTTAAGACCGATGCTTCAATAAGAAACTGCGTGATTATATCATTGAAAGTTGCACCAAGTGCTTTGCGTAGTCCTATTTCCTGTGTCCGGTCCGTAACAGACACGAGCATGATATTCATTACACCGATGCCAGCAACCATCAGCGCAATACCTGCAATACCCCCCATCAGAGCTTTCATGACCAACCCGACTTTACGAGCTGTCGCTAACTCCTCTGTTGCTGTCCAATATTTATATTCTTCACCTGTATTTTTATGTATTCTACCTAATATCAATTTTGCATCATCTATCACTTGAGGAATAGTATCAACATCAATAGCTTCCACCCGTATCCGTTCTACATCTTGTCTTCCTTTGAACCGATCTTGTAAGGTCGTTATCGGTATAATGAAGCGATCGTCCCAACCTGTCGTATCCATTGCGTCGCCCTTCTCTTCCATAACGCCTATGACCTTTAGGCGTACTTCATATAGACCACTTCTGCCTCTCCAGTAAGACGGACGTGACGCTTTGATCTCTTTATTGACAGGGTCTTCATCTAAAAATATCTCTTCAGCGATTTTTGAACCGATGACTGCGACGCTACTTGCTTCTTCTACTTCATTTTCATTAAAGAAACGACCATCTGAGGTATACCAGTTATAGGATCTATCATACCCTGCGGTGGATGCAACAATGCGAGATTCCTTCTTTCGTCCTTTATATGTTACACTCCATCCCGGCATATCATCTTCAGCAATTACATTTACGACGCCGCTTGCGTTCTTCCATATTTCAAAAGCGTCGTCAGTTTCCAGATGTTCGGCACGGTTTCTACGCCAACGACTTTTACCGCGAACTGCTTCCCCGGCTGCCCGACTTAAAGTTCCAGATTGTCTGTCCCAATCATCTTTATAGATCTCAATGATTTTTGTTCCACCCGTACGTTCAATTTCACGCAGCACCATTGCAGATGAGCCATCGCCGACAGAAACCATACTCACGACAGAACCAACCCCGACAATTATACCTAAAATGGTCAAACTTGAACGGAGTGGATTCCGTTTAAGACTGGTAATTCCTAAGATAATACATTCAAAAAGACCCATAAGTTCTCCAAATTACTCAGTTCGTAATGCCTCAATTGGTGATAGTGAAGAAGCCTTGAGTGCAGGATAGAGACCGAAAGATATACCGATCAATGCCGAGAAAGAAACGGAGATGACCACCCATTGCATAGAAATGACTGAGGGCCATTCGGGGACCATTTTCACGATATTGACAGCCAGTACTGACATCGCTTCTCCCGCAAGCATACCTACACCAACACCTATTGCTCCGCCGATCAGACACATCGCTATAGATTCAATCAAGAACTGTAGCATTATATCAAAACGTTTAGCTCCGAGTGCCTTCCGCAGACCAATCTCGCGGGTCCGTTCAGTTACAGCGACCAACATCATGTTCATAATACCTATCCCACCAACAAGGAGTGAAAATCCTGCAATACTCCCTAATGCGATTTTGATAACCTTACTAATCTTCTCTAATTGCGCCATACCTTCACACATATCCCTGAGATCAAAGAAGTCATCCTGATTATTGTGTCGTTTTCTTATGACCTCTTTTACTTCCTCAATTGCCTTCGGTACATCTTCAACTGTGTTTGCATGTACCGATAGCATTGTAATGTAATCGTTTCCCGTGAAACGTTCTTGTGCTGTCGTGAGTGGCATAAACACCATATCGTCAAGGTTCCAACCAAATCGTAGACTTCTTCCTCGCGGGTTCATGACACCTATGACGGTAAATCGTTCAGCCATCCGTGTTTGATCTCTTCTACCCCACCTATCATATCTGTCGCCGCCTCTACCGATCTTTATTTCTTTGTCCAGAGGAGACTTGTTACCGAACAGATTCAAAGCGACTTCAGTACCGATAACACAAACTTTTTCTTTATTCTCAATATCTTCAGCTGAAATGAACCTACCTTCCTGAACTCCCCAATCCATTGCTTCAGAAAATGTATAATTTACCCCGTTATAGCCGCTACGCACTTCCGTGCCATCATTCGTCTGGATCAGAACACCTCTCCATTCAGGTATTCTGGGGACAGCGACTTTTACAGAGGGACATTCAGCCTCAATAGCTAAGACATCTTCATACTCAAAGTACTCATTACTTCTGTTTGGCATCCATCTACTTCCAACGCGTCTATAGCTGCTGCGAAACATAGTGAATTGGTTTACGCCACCGAGTTTCTGAGCATCTTGTAAAACAATTTCTTTAGCACCATCCCCTATAGATATCATTGCAAGAACCGAAGCCACACCGATGATAATGCCCAACATGGTGAGCAAAGACCTAAGTTTGTTACTTCGGATTGCCGAAAGTCCTACTGAGAACCCTTCAAATATGCGCATTTCCTGTCTCCAATTTACTAAAGAAGATACTTTTATACATGAATTTAGACAGAAATAAGCAGAAAAAGTTCGTCCAGATTATAGGAACAGACCAAAGTTCCTGTGCGTTAGAGTAGTGTAATAATTGACGTAAATCTATCAAATTTGGTTTATTACAATTACTTCGGATATCGCCTAATTCCCCCTAAAATTCAATCTGTAGCACATTCATCCTTGATTGTGCTACGCATCACGTCAAATCAAGGATGCATGTTATTCAAAGAAGCACAATCAAGGATGAATGTGCTACAGCAATATAAACATGAATGATGTACAGAGATGTCAAATGAAAGATGCATGTTGTACAAAGAAGCACAATCAAGGATGAATGTGCTACAGCAATAGCAATATAAATGATGTGCAGAAACCCTAATGAAGGATGCATGTTATTCAAAGAAGCACAATCAAGGATGAATGTGCTACAGCAATAGCAACCTGAATGATGTACAGAAAAGCATAATCAGGATGAATGTTGTACAAAGAAGCACAATCAAGGATGAATGTGCTACAGAATAACAACATGAATGTTGTACGCTGATTCTGGTTGTTGCTATAGGTTGAATGTTCTGGATAGATAGTTCCACTTCCACTCTTTCCATTCTTTGACTAAGCCTATTCTTACTGGATTGTTGAGGGTATACGTAATTATCCGATTTAGTTCATCTGTATGACGGATACAATGGTCATAACTTTCCTGTTGCCAGAATGAACCACGACGGCATAATATCTGATTTGCCCTTTGGGCTGTATAACTTTTGAGTGAATGCATGATGGATGAAAGCGAATGGTAACTCATACCGTCAGTCTGTTTCTCATCTGTGTCAGAAGTTTGGATTTTCAATGGCGTAAATACTACATGGACATGGTTTGACATAATGCAGTATGAAATCAAAGAATATACTCTCCCATTTAGATAGTGAAGACTCCCAGATACTAATTCGGCTATCTGTTCGTTTTTGAGCCATATCGGTCCGATGTTTGCCTGATCTAATAATTTGTCGAATTTTCGGAACCACTCACTTTTCTTTTCTTGAATAACTTGATTCTGCTTGAGTGTTGTCTGTTTTGCTATTTCAAGTGTTCTCTTCTCCGAAATATACTGTTGGATGATGTGTTTCGGTATGGATCCTGATAGGTTAAATGTTATGAAAAAACTGGCACCTGGTGGTTGTATATGTGGTAAGTTACGACGATAGTACAAGTTGTAAGTATATTGGTTCATTTTTAGTTTTTTTCCTTTTACATTTATATTCTTGGTTGATCTGATTGTAGCACATTCCTTAATTTTATACTACAGACAATGTCATTCTGGGCGAACTGGTCTGGTGTTGAGATTTGGATTTTATCGACCTGTAGCACATTCATCCTTGATTGTGCTACCAATACGCCTAATCAGGGATGCATGTTCTACAAAGAAGCACAATCAAGATGAATGTGCTACAGCAATATAAACATGAATGATACGCAGGGAAGCACAATCAAGGATGAATGTGCTACAGCAGTATCAAGATGAATGATCTACAGAAAACCTAATGAAGGATGCATGTTATTCAAAGAAGCACAATCAAGGATGAATGTGCTACAACAATATCACTCAGTACGAAGTGCTTCAATGGGGGAAAGCGTTGAGGCTTTGATGGCTGGATATAAACCGAAAGAAATTCCAATGAGGGCAGAGAAGGTAATGGATATCAGCACCCATTCTGTGGAAACAACAGAGGGCCACTCAGGAACGATCTTGGCAATTTTCACAGCAAGCATCGCCATGCCTTGACCAGCAAAAATCCCAACACCTATCCCTATCAACCCGCCTATACCACACATGAATACTGCCTCCATTATGAATTGAATGAGGATATCAAGTCGCGTCGCACCGAGTGCTTTTCTAAGACCAATTTCACGCGTGCGTTCACTGACTGCAACAAGCATCATATTCATGATACCGATACCACCAACAAGTAGCGAAAAACCTGCAATGCTACCCAAAGCAATCTTTATGACTTTGCTAATTTTCTCTAACTGCGCCATACCTTGCCGCATATCAAATATCCTAACAAAATCATCTTGATTCCTATGCCGTTTACGTATGACTGCTTTTACTTCTTCAATAGCTTTTGGGACATCCTCTACTGTATTCGCGTAGACGACAATATCTTGTATCCTGTCATTCCCTGTGAATCGTTCCTGGGTCGTTGTTACTGGCATGAAGATAAGGAAATCGTAACTCCATCCGAATCGCAAACTTCTCCCTCTGCGTGTCATCGTCCCGACAACAGTGAACCGCTCTGTGAACCTTTCGCTGTCCTTTCTACCCCATCGGTCATAACGTCCTTCGCCTCTGGCGATTTTAATCTCTTGTCCTATAGGTGATTCTCCTCCGAATAGAGCAGTCGCAACTTCATCCCCAAGCACACAAACACTCGATGCGTTTTCTACTTCTTCGTCTGTGATGAATCTGCCTTCTTGCACCTCCCAATCCATCGCAGTGTGATAGGTGGCATCAACACCGTTATAGCCTGCTCGCATCTGTCGTCCTCTTGATGCTTCAATCAGAGCCCCTCTCCATTCAGGTATTCTCGGTGTTACCGCTTTTACCGATGGACATTCTGCCGCTATTGCCAATACATCACCGTAGTTCATGTATTCATTGCTACGAATTCTAACCCACTGCGTTCCAACCCGCTTATGCCAGGTCCTATAGATCGTAAATTGGTTTGCACCACCAAGTTTTTGAGCATCCTGCATGACAATTTCCTTAGCTCCATCCCCGATAGAAATCATCGCGAGAACTGACGCAACACCGATGATAATACCGAGCATAGTCAGTAAGGAGCGCATCTTATTCGACCGCATTGCTGCAAAACCGACAACTATAGCCTCAAATACTCTCATTTATTTACACCATGAAGACTGTATTAACTGATAGAAAAACTACAGGAAGAATTCAATCAATCGGAGAATTGATGTAATTATACCATCATCTGTTTAAATATACAATTATGTTACTATACGACATTAGGACGTGTTTGGTCTAATTTGTTTATAGTTTATCGGTATAATTAAATGAGAAGTCTGGAAAGAGAGGTTTTTTCAGGAATTGCAGCACATTACTCTTCTCTTTTATTCTTTTCGGAGCGCATCTATAGGAGACATCATTGATGCTTGAATTGCCGGATACAAACCGAAGGATATACCAATTACAGCAGAGAATAATACAGATATTAAAACCCATTGAACAGAAAGAACTGCGGGCCATTCTGGAACTATTTTTGCAATTTTGACAGCAAGCACAGACATGCATTCACCTACAATTGCCCCAAGACAGATGCCGATAATTCCACCTATGACACACATAGTTACAGACTCAGAAAGGAATTGGTATATAATATCAAACGGTTTTGCCCCAAGTGCTTTTCGCAAACCGATCTCCCTTGTCCGTTCCGTCACAGCAACTAACATCATATTCATAATGCCTATACCGCCTACAAGCAATGAAAAACCAGCAATACTACCAAGCGCAATCTTTATCATTTTGCTTATCTTCTCTAAATGACGGATACCTTTACGCATTTCATATATTTTAACGAAATTGTCTTCACCTTTGTGTCGGTTACAGATGACTTCTCTAACTTCTCTTACTGCGGTGGGGACATTCTCAACAGAATTTGCGTAGACAACGATCTCCTGTATCTTGTCATCACCTGTGAACCGTTCTTGTGCCGTTGTAATTGGAAAGAAGACCATACTGTCAAAACTCCACCCAAAACGTAGACTTCTTCCGCGTGGCATCATCGTCCCAGCAACTGTAAATCGTTCAGTGATTCTTCTTGTACGCCTTCTTCCACGTTCGTTGTAATACCTGACATTTCTGACTATTTTGATCTCTTCACCCAAAGGGGAACTATCTCCAAAGAGATCCCTTGCAACTTCTGAACCCAGCACACAAATTGTCATGGCATTATAGACATCTTCGTCAGAAATGAACCTACCTTCTTTGATTTTCCAGTCTAAGGCATTTTGAAATGCTGCATCTACACCATTATAGCCAGCCCGTGTTTGTCCACCATTAGGACCGATAATTAATGCACCTTTCCAATCTCGTATACGTGGTGTCACTGCATGCACTGCTGGACATTCAGATTCAATCGCGAGCACATCACCATAATTTAGAGACTCTTTGGTGCGGATCGGAATGGTGTGTCTCCCAAGTCTCTTGTGTGAACGTCTGTAGAGAGTAAACTGGTTTGCGCCACCAAGTTTCTCGGCATCCTGCAATACAATCTCTTTTGCACCATCACCGATTGCAATCATCGCAAGAACTGAAGCTATTCCGATGATAATACCAAGCATTGTAAGCAGTGAGCGCATCTTGTTCGCGCGTATCGCTGCTATACCTATCAATAGACCATCAAATAAACGCATGCAATCTTCTCAACTTTCAATAACGGACAAAAAAACATGTGGTTAAACGTTATTGAGTCAGAAGGGTTTATTTAAAGTTCTTTAGTTTTTTAGAGAGTTCTATAGAAGAAAGGCGGATAAACAGATCCGCCTTTAGATATGATATTATTTCTTCTTGGGGTAGGCTGTATCAAGAGATAAGATGGCATAACTGGTTGCTAACACTGGGAGTGCTTCCATCCAACGACTGTTCTCATTTACCCAGAATCCTTCCGGTTTCTGAACGGTTATAAGTTTTTCCGCAAGTTCCTGATACCAATCATGAGAGACACCTCTTGCATCAATAATTTCATCTTTGCCGTAGAGTCTTAATGCCTTTGCCATCGTATGATAGTTGTAATAGAGACCTTGTGCACCCATACCGTAGTTTTCTTCTACGGTGAAATGTCTACCAATCCATTGCACTGCGGCTTTCACACGGTCATCGTTTTTGTCAACCTTTGCGTAGATGAAACTGAGTAGACCTGCGTAAGTCATGCTGGCATAGGAGCGCGGACTTCCTTCATTGTCAACACCTGCTTTGCTTTCTCCATCAGGTGAATAGATAAAACCGCCATCATTTCCTGCCCAAGTCTGATCATTACTTTCACTACGATTCTGTGTCCGTTCCAAGAATTTGACAGCCTTCTTCCACACTTCATCATCATCTGAACCGCTCTCCTTTAAAGCTTGGATAGCAAGATTCAGGTTTGAAAGGTCATGCACTGTTTCACGACTTCCATAACCGATACCACCATAATAGACGCTCTCTTCATCTTGTATCTGCAATCCTTTTAGGAAACCTTGTGCTTTCTTGATAACAGCATCATATTCCGGATTTCCTGCAGACGAAAGTGCCAACACGCTTATGGAGGTGTTGTAATTGGGTAGAGCAGGTTGCTTACTAACATCATAGATACCACCGTTCTCCTGTTGCATATCAACCAAACGTTTCAGTGCTTTCTGAATGAAAGGATGTTTTTTTTCTGTGTATTTTCCTTCAGGATGTCGTAAGAATGCAGTGATTGCAAGTGCTGTTATTCCAGGATGATCAGCAAATAATCCATCTTCACCTTGTTCACCTTTTAACCACTCTAAACCTTTGTCTATACTGGCAATTACGCGCTTATTCAATTCGTCATGTTTTGTTAGGGTTAATTCAGGATGCGGGTGACTGAAAACGGGAATGGTTCCTATAAGCACAAAAAATACGATGAATATTCCAATGCGTTTCTTTAGTATCATGTTCTTTCTCCTTTAATAATTATGCTCTTTCTGAGCAAATCTAATGCCAACCTATATTTCTAATAAATTAGATGATTCCAACGTTCTAACAAACTCAGCACCCCACAATAGTGTCACAATTTGGACAGTATTGACCATAATTTGAACAACTTGTCAATCAACGAAGCTGCCAGTGTAAGTTTTTTCATAATATCACGAAAAACTAAAATCGGACAGTCTGACCTGTTTCTGCGGATTCCATCGCAGCGTCGTAGACTTTCATGACGTTTCGCATCTCTTCCGGTTTTACAACCAATTCTGCACCGTCGTTCAGTACATCAGCGATATTCTTATAGTACGATTTCCAACTGCCACGTACACTCTCAACAACGAGCTCCCGACGCTCTCCACCAGCAGCAGTCCAAACTTTTGCATAGTTAGCGGTGTCTTCTTCAGCTGAGTCTATATCCCCCTCACGCATCGGACCTTCTTGGGGATCCAAACCGTACTTAATTAAACCACCTTCATCCCCGACAACATACCAACGCGGTTTCTCTGCCATTGACAAGTTACTAATTTCAATCTGATACCGCATATCGTTTTCAAACTTTATGATAAGGTTACCGTAATTACCTATATCAGTATCCCATTTTGTGTTGTAATGAATATCACAGTACACAGATTCTACCGGAGCGTCACCGAACAACAGTGCTTGATCAACAAAGTGTGCGGGCCAATCATAGAGGATACCACCACTATGCTTCTTAATACCCCGCCAGCCACCGGGTGCCCCGTAACGCATAATCCCTACTTGGAAAAGGTAAGGTGTTCCAAGCAAACCATCAGCGATCACTTTTTTGACCGTAAGGTAATCCCAATCCCATCTACGATTGTGAAAGACGCTTAGCATCACATCGTTACGTTCACCGGCAGCAATCATTGCATCCGCCTCAGTAGCGTTCATCGCCATAATCTTGTCTGTCACAAGATGTTTTCCAGCATCCATCGCTTTGATAGCAAGTTCTGCATGTGTGTCATGCGGTGTTGCTAATACCACAAGGTCAATTGCATCGTCCGCTATAACCTCATCAATTGTCTGATACATTTTTGCATTCGGATACGCTTCCCGTGCAGCTTCACGCCGTTCCGCATTACGAGTCGCTATTGCATATAAATTCAGACCCTCTTCCAAACCGATCAGATAGGAGTGAAACGCTCTCCCAGCATAACCGTATCCAATAACAGCTGTATTTATCATAATCTCCTCTAAAAATATATTTTGGTGCTACCGGTATTAAAGAGTTTACCGATATTTCCCCTCTTCATTTTATATCGTTTAATGACCAATCATAATCCAAATATTGAAACGTGACATCTTCCTTTAACACAAACTCAGCATCCTCTGGTGATAAGTAATCCGCGAGAAAATCTGGGACACCATCATAACCTTCCGTAAAATCTGCTTCATACCATTTAAAAATCTTTGACAGATAGACGATGTCTTCGTTCCTGTCTAATCTGACCTTTTCTGGGTCTCTAATAAACTTTAGTGTTACTTCATCCAACTGCTCCTCAATTGTTTCTGGCAAGAACACAGTCTCCTCCAAGGGTGGACAACTTTTGGAGGCACATACAAGAGCAAAATGTACACGCGCATCTACAAATTCTTTTCTGATGATATCGTGTTCAATCTGATTCAATGTATACATTTCACCCGCAACATTGAACTTTAACCGTGAGAAAAAACCGCCAAACAACTTGACACTTCGCACACTCTTTGTCGGATAATGGTCAATCACACCTTTAATCACAAGGGCATTGTATGCATTAACCCAGAATGTTAACTGTTCAGCATAAGACATCTCTACAGGATTTGCCCACGCCAATACATCCAGATAGGCTTCAAGTTTTTCTGGATTTGCTTTCAGGTTCGTGTAATGTACTTTTCCATTCTCCACATGTTCTTTATACACTTGATCAAGAATGTCGTGAGAGAAAGGGGTATCTGAGTGCTGCTTATCAGCTCTAACATCAGTCTCAACTCTGTAGTGATATAGAAATATCATGCTGATTAGAGACAATATCAACAGACATGTGATAAGAATTATTTTTTTCATAGTTCCATTTCCTATTGACCTATTTTATCATATCACAGATGTTTATGCTTGTATAATTTGATACATGGACTGATACCTTCGCGTTTTTAGCATTCGTGATTGGGTTCAATCGGATAGAAAGAAGCACAATCTGGAAGAATGTGCTACAGAAAAGTATTATACCATTTCTAAATGAAAATGTCTCTATATTGTAGCATAAACTTTTAGTTTGTGCAGTTCTCCGTTTCATTATGCTTTGCTAAATGCTGCGTATGGATATTGTGCAAGTCTTCCCACGATTCTTGTAAGTCATCTGGTGTTGGGCGATTGTTGTTCATAAAGTGTTGCCTTTATTCTTTCTTGTGCGCGACTTGCCATCTCGGATTCTATCTCATATCCGATAAAATCTCTGCCTTCAAGTATAGCGGCGACTCCAGTTGAACCAGAACCGGCAAAAGAATCAAGGACGATGGCTCGGGGGGCAGAAAAAATGCGAATAAGATGTCGCAGTAAATCCACTGGTTTTGCGGTCATGTGTCCATATCGTTCTTTTGGTTTGTTTGATGGTATGACAGTTCCCGGAAATTGAGAAGCGTTGATCAAAGGGTTGTTCACGTCAATTAGACCAGTTTCCCATTTATCCCAGTTGTCAACAAAAGTTCCTTCCCTGGGGGCTTGTGCAAGGATAATCATTTCCCCTTGTGGCTTGAGTTGTGGCGTTTTCCGTCCTTCTAATTTACGGAGGAGCCTATCCTTTTCTCCATCGGAGATCTTTCGTTTGCGTATAAAATGGTCTTGTGAGAATGCTTTTGCTTGTCCTTCATAACGCCAAATCAGCACGTCACGTATTTCAAACCCCGCATCTTCTAATGCGATGGCAGTTCTATGTCCAAGTCTGTTTTGGCTAAAGACGAGGCAAAATCCGCCTGGGCGAATGATTCGCATCCATTCATCGGCAACTGGTGCAAGAAACTTTTGTAATTCGCGTCCTTGTTCAACGGAAAACTTCATCCCCGCTGGTAGTGACCCGATAACGCCGGGTTTTACTCGTGCGTTTAACTTTTGGGTGTTCCAATCGTCCCCCATTCCATCAATAAAATAGGGTGGATCTGTAAGCACAAGAGAGACAGAATTCTCTTTGAGTTGCTTCATTCCGTCGCGGCAGTCAACATTTTCTAAAATTGCCTGTAAGTCAGCATTTGGTGCGGGTGAATTGAATAACGACTGCTGATGTGCTGTGAATAGGTTTGCGTCATCAATGCTATTTTCATTTTTCACAATTAGGTGTCTCTGTTGGTAATGGTAGAGTGAACCACCTGTCCAGTTCTTTGTTCGTTGTTTTCTGTTTAGTTGAGATATTTGAGTGTCGGGTTGGCGGGAGTTACCACTACCAACCGTTATCTACACATGAACTCGAACTAAACAGACCGCGTCGCGAGAGCGACGGGGGAAGTCATTGATCAGGTATCCCACAACATGGTTGTATGGGTGTCCTTTTTTCTCAAACGTCCATGCATAAATTTAGCACTGTAAAAAAATATTATCAACTTTATTTTGATAGTTTGGGATGTGTTATTTAGAAATGTGGAGGAAAAAAACAGTTCTTCTGAATGGGTATAATTGCAGACAGAATCTGATATAAGACATCAGCGGGAATATTGTCTGCGTCTATAATCCTTATCAACTCTTGCGGATAATGATCAATCAACGGCTCCGTCTTACTCTTATATTCATCCCAACGGTAGCGAGCAACGTATTCGTTTGCATCATCGCGGCGTTTCTCCTTGACCGCACGTCCGCGAATCCGTTTGAACATCACCTCTCTGTCTTCACAAACCATAAAAAGGACCTTTAGCACCTGAACGAAAGGAGATAATAACTCAGCTTGTGCTATACTCCTCGGTATCCCATCAAGAACAAGCAGATCAGAGTCAGGTTTGTAATAGTTCATCTCGATCTTGTTTCTGATGTAGTGTTGCCATGTCTTTATTGTTATATCGTCTGGGACAAAATCACCTTGGGTTGCATATTGATGAAAAAGTTGACCTAATTCCGATTCTTCATCTAACTCCCGGAACATGTCTCCACTCGACATGTGAAATATACCCGGAATATGGGATAATAATTTACCTTGTGTTCCCTTACCAGCACCTGGTGGTCCCACGAGTACAACAGATCTGTAACGTTGTTCTTCGTCAGGTATTACGGGTTTCTCTTTGCAAAGTGTTTTATTATCCAATGTCATACGTGTTCTATCCTTAGTAATGTTTTTTTTGCAGGTCTTTTTACTCAGAAGTGTTGAACTCATCTGGGTAGGATATGGTATTGATTGTAGAAAACTATCGGAAAGTTATACGCCAGTTAGATGTTGAAGTATATAAAAATCTAATCCTTCATAATCTCTCGCTGCAATAAATTCCTGCTCCGTTTTTTTATCCAATGTTCTTACTTTTTCAAGCAGATTGAGAAATGTTGTTCGGCTGCTCAACAGATGTTTCGTTGATATTTCACGGGGTTGTGTCCGCATTACTTTAACATCTAATCCTACGAATTCTCCATTCAAACCGTATCCGTTTTCTTCTAATACTCGCACTTGGTTAAAGGCACGACGGATGTTTACCGAACCGAATGCTTTATCTTGATCGAATTTTAGACCGTTCTGATCATTCAGATGAACACTCCAAAGTTTCTTATGGTATAATGCATATCCCATTTCATCCGATGGTTCCAAACCTGCCAATATTGCATGGGCACTTTCGATCAATCCGCCTACGCGTTGCGGGTCTGCACTTGTGTAGGCTAATCCAATTGCATGTCCAATCGTTGGGATATAAGCAATATCCATCGGTTCGTTGGGTTTAGGTTCAATAAGGATGCGTATCTCAGGATCATATTCAAGTAGCGTGTTGATTGCATCTAAAATATGACCGACAGCATCTGATGAACTTTTTGACTCCCGAATATACGTTCCCTCACGGGCAAGCCATAAAACAAGATTCTTGCACTCAATTACATTCGCTATGTCAACACACCGTTTTGAACGATCAAGCGCATACTGTCGCTCTTTCTCAGAATTTGATGTAAAAGCACCATCAATTGTCTGATGTGATTCCCATAACCGTGGTGCTACCACTTCAGCAACTAAACCGTGGTTGTCAATCTGCTCTTTAAC
The DNA here is from genome assembly GCA_965205065.1 of Candidatus Poribacteria bacterium. GTDB lineage: Bacteria > Poribacteria > WGA-4E > WGA-4E > WGA-3G > MSPOR6. Next base: position 4,959,299 of record CBDBFT010000001.1, read on the forward strand.
GACTCTTGCACGTTCCATGATCTGTGCATGTGTTAATGCGTCAATATTAGGAACGACATCATCATCATGAAACTGTATGCCTTCAAAACCGAGGTCTCTGTAAAGTTCTACTTTTTCATCAAAACCAAAAGACTCTCGCACAGGTGGTCCAAATGGATCTGCTCCTTCATGTATATTCCAAGGACCGAAGGAAAAACGATATTCTGTTAAAGAATCAGACATTAAACTACTCCTACACAAGTTGATATATTGACAGATAACTAAACAAACGAACACTATACCATAAACTTAACGATGAAAACAGGTTTAGGTTACCTGCTATTTATGAATCTGCTTGACATTAAAGATAAGTATAAAGTATTATTTTAATAGAGTCAAGTCAAATTCTATTCACCCGGTAAAATTGTTAAGGAAATGTGATGTTGTCTGCACTTCATAACTATTTTTCATGTCCGTTCTTGTCCTTTTACGCAGATATAATCCCTATTGCATCTATAAAACGTTTACATCTGAAAAAGTTTGGAAGTAAAATAATAATCAGCATCCTTCTGTTTCATATTCTACTGTTTACACAATATACAGTTGCGGTTGAGGACGACTCATCAATAGCAGACAATACTAACGTATCAGAAATCCAAACACATTCAGACACGTCTACTATAACTTCAAGGACTTTTAGTTATGCTGACGTATATACATTGGTGCTAAACTTAGATATAGCAGGTAACATTAAGATTGTGTCAATTGATAGTCAGGAAGAAAAGAAAGATACAATTAGTGTGGGACTTGAGAAGCTTGTCATAGATCAAGTTCCATCTGTACCTGATTCCTATCTTCAGGATATTACCTTATCAAGCAATAAAGAAGATGGCGTACTTGAAATAAACGCACAACTTCCAGCAGATTCTGCAACGTCATCATCTGAAAATGTATCTGAATCTGAAATAGACACTAAAATAGAGAGACATCTCCAATTAAACTATGCAATAAAGACACCTCCCGATATTTCTATTAAATTAAATGTAAATAAAGGCAACGTGTTCATTCATCATCTTCGTGGTAATATAGAAATAACTGCTGAGACAGGGGACATACATTTAGATGAGACATCAGGTACCTACCAGATAGAAACACAGAAAGGTCGTATTCATGGAAAAATTCTATTTTCATCCGGGGAAAACAGCATAAAGACGAATAACGGCTCAATAAATCTGACTGTATTAGATGAACTTGCAGCACAGGCTGACTTGACAGCAAAGGGCGGGGTGATACAACTTCATCTACCAGAAAACTATTCTGCGGATATAGAATTGGACAGTGAAAAACAACACTATATCGTAAACGTTCCTTATGAAATTGCAGAGAACAAAGGAACTATCAACGAAGGTGGACCTTTGTTGAGATTAACGGCTACAGATACAATATCAATACTCCGGAATCCATGGTCTAAGAAGGATATTGAAAATACTGAAAAGACGGTACCTCAGGAAGTGACAAAGAACCGTTCTGAAATGCTCATACCCTCCACAGAATACCCGCCATCAATAGATGGCAATCTTACAGAAAAGGCGTGGTTTAATGCCGAAAAACTCTCAACTTTCAAGAACCCTCAAGGGAGTGATGTTGCTGAAAACTTAACGGATGTGCATCTGATGTGGGATTCCGATCATCTATATATTGGTGGAAGGATTCACCTTAAAACATATCAAATTCCAAGTGTTTCACAAACACAACGCGATTCACCTATTTGGGTAGATGATTGTATTGAAATCTTGATTGATATGAATCCAGATACTGAAGCTTATGCACACTTGGTTCTGAACCCAATAGGTGGCTTATTTGACCAGAGAGTTAGAGAGGAAGGATACCCAAACTTTAGATTCGCCCCAAACGATGTTGAACGTCTGCAGATTGATGATTCTACAGACAGATTTAAAGGTGATAGCACATGGAATTCTAAAGCAAAAATCGCTACAAAGATTTACGCGACATATTGGAGTTTTGAGATTGCATATCCGCTTAATGATGGTGAGAGTAACTCGATGAACCAATGTCTCTTAAATGTGCATCGCAAGGCGATCGGTTCATCCGAAATTTCAGAAAATTCTAATAAAGCATTAATCCGAGAATTCAGCTACTGGATTCCTATGTTTGATGATGAGTTTTCTTGGTGGCCACACTGGAAACAAGGTATGGGGTTATTGAGATTAGTTGAGGCACAACCAACGACTTCGGAAAGTTCGGACGTAACGCAACTTTATGAAGTTAGAGCCTTAGAAATAAACGATAATCTGAAAATCCCAACAAATGAAATGGAGAGGTATCTACCATTCTCACCGGGTGATAGCATAACGAACGAGCAAATTGCTTGGATGCTTACTGAATTGGAATACTATGACGAATTTGAGGATGCTCAGATTGAAATATTACTTGAAGATTCTGAAAGTCCAGAATCTTCAAGTCAACCAGAATCTGCAACGAAACAGGCGACAGACATCACTCAAGAAAACGCAGAACAGAAAATAGTCGCTGACACAGATGGTGCTGTACGCTCTGACAACGTCCCTTTGAAGGTGACCTTACAAATAAAGGTTACTGAGAATCCATTGAAATATGCTGAAAGGATTATCATCAGAGAGAACAGAAGCTTTCCATCGCTATTCATGCGAGAATGGTTCGACTTAACAGTTGGATATATCGCTGACGCAGAAATAAAAATGAAACAGAAAATGATTGCTGACTTTTATGTCAATCGTGGATACCTGTTTGCAGAAGTTAACTATGAAATTGAGGATGATATATTACAAATAAAGGTCAACGAAGGGTACTTAGACGAGATCCGTTTTATGGGTAATCGTCGCATTCCTGAGACTGAACTCAACCAGGCAATTGACATAGACAAGAAGAGTGTGTTTTATGAAACACTTGCAGAAACAAGTATAAAAAGGATGGAAGATAAGCTCAGTAAAGACAGTGAGCATTTCAAGTCAATTCTCGAATGGAATGCACAACGTGAAGGTGGAAGAAACATCTTGCTTATTGAGATAGAGGAGCAACCGAGTTTCAAACCGAGTTGGTATCCTATTGTGGGTTTCAATAGAATTCACGGATTTGTTCTTGGTGCTGGCGGTAATATATCAACTGACTTTACTGGAAATGAACAGATATTTGGAACGTTGAGTGGGGGTTTTGCAAGTAAAATACTTAACTATTCATTCGGTTTTGAGAAGAGTTTCTTTGAAGAACAACCGTTAGCCATAGGATTCGGTTTCTTTAAGTTGTCTGATATTAGTAATAACGCTTTTCGTGATTTTCCGGTGGAACCAAATCTTACCGCTGCAGCTTACGGTACCGATTCAGCAAATTACTATCAGCGAGATGGTCAACAGTATTGGATAGCACAGTCGATAGGAAATTTCTCCATGCTCAGAGCCGAAATAACAATGGAGAATCATAGCAATCTGTCCAAGTCGACCGATTGGAGTTATTATGAACGCAAACGTATAAAACGGGGTAATGCAAGAATTGATAGAGGATCTATGAACTCTATATCAATCGGTTACACAATTGATACACGGGATGAAAAATCAGTAGTGAGACGTCCACAATTCTTGGGTAGTAATCTCGTTCCCTGGCCTAATGAAAGAACAACACGTGGGTGGCGCGGTAATATCGGGGTGGATATTGCAGGAAGACTCATCGGTGGTGACTTTAAGTATAACTTGTATAGATTTGACGTGGTGAGATACACGCCTATTTACAAACAACATCATTTCAATATCCGAGTTTCAGGACATGTTGCTGATGCGCCTTTACCGAGTCAACGTTTATTATATCTTGGGGGGGCTGCGACGTTACGAGGTTATGATTTTAATGCTTTTGCTGGTGATAGACGCTTACTTGTCAATATCGAATACCGGTTGCAACTCGAAACAGAAATTAGCACTAATCCGGACGTGATCCTCGGTACTGCGCTTTACACATTTATGGATACTGGACAGATATGGTGGCATGATGAAAATCCTATATCTGAATTTGCATTTAACGACTTGAAGACTTCAGTAGGTGTCGGTATTTCATTTTTTCTCAGTCCACCTGATGGCTTTCAACCCTTAACGACTGCATTCGAAGTTGCTGTACCGATAAACATTGATAAAACCTTTAGAACATCAAAATTGATCTGGCGTTTAGAACGGATGTTTTGATTATAACGCGTTTGGTATCGCTCTACCCGACCTACAAAATGGGAATTGACAGAGCAGGTGTCATTTAACTTGACAAATGCGTGTAAATATTGTGTAATATGTCACAGAAGTGTTGTGTGTAGGATTATACAAGAACAAAAAAATAGAAGCAACCGTACAGTTAGGAGATAACCCATGAAGACAATCCTTATGCTCTCACTACTGTTGTGTATCATTACCCATTCAGCACACGCCGAACCATCGCAAAACAGTGTTGAAACAGACATCGCAGTCATAAAGACTGAAATCCAGAACCTAAAGGAAAGCATGAATACCGGTTTTGAGAATGTTCAGAAGCAATTTGACAGGTTGAACAATATCATAATCGCCTGTATCGGTATTCCAATGGTGTTCCTTACCATCGGCTTAACGGTATGGGGAGTATTAGCATACAGAAGAAGTAGAAAAGAGGATACACTCCAAGATCAGATAGAAACACTAACACAACAAATAGCAACACTAACACAGGAAATAGAAAAACTAAAGCAACAACAAATTGTTAGTTGATGTTCTTTCGTCTCCATCCAAAATGAAATATACACCTCTATATGAAATACATCGTGAACTTGGCGCGACCTTTGCTGAGAAGCATAACGGTTGGATGCTGCCTGTTCAATTCAGTGATACTGTAGATGAACACAAGGCAGTCAGAAGTGATGTCGGAATCGCAGACCTATCGTATCTCGGTATACTCAAATTGACGGGTGATGATAGAGCAAAATACTTACACCGACTCATATCAAATGATGTTGAAGGGCTCTCCGTTGGTGAAGGCAATTATGCCACACTATTGACAAACCGTGGTAAAATCATCGCAGATTTAAGAGTTTATAGTCTGCAGGATGAAATCCTGATCGCTACTGCACCTGAAAACTGTGAAGTAGCATTCGCTGAATTGGACAAATATATCATTGCAGATGATGTAGAAATCTCAATAGAAACGGATAAGATCGGGGTAATTGCAGTCTATGGACCTAAGTCCGCTGAACTTGTCTCAACGCTGTTAGATGTTGAGACCCAAATTTCATTAACTGAACACCACTCAATAGAGGGTGAAGTCAATAGTGAAAAGATTGTTTGCGTTAAGTCCCACATTGTGGGTGAATGTGGTTTTCATCTATATGCAAATACCGATGCTTTAGCAGGTCTTTGGGAGAAACTGATAGCAAGCAGACCTCATGTTCTTCCAATTGGATGGGATGCCCTGGAATCTCTCCGAATCGAGGCAGGTACACCAAGATTTGGCACTGAATTAACAGATTCCGTTATTCCTCTTGAAGCGGAATTAGAGGATGCGATCGACTTCGAGAAAGGGTGCTATATTGGACAAGAAATTGTGGCAAGGATGAAGTACCGAGGACATCCGAACCGACTGCTACGAGGAATCGAAGTTGAATCGGTACATCCACTTCAACAGAATTCACGCATTTTTAACGGTGAGAAAGATGTAGGGTGGGTTACCAGTTCAACGTTCTCACCAACAATAGGAAAACCGATAGCACTGTGTTATATCCGAATGGCAGTAACTGATGAAGGTTCCCAGATTCAGATTGAATCATCAGATGGACTCCTAAATGGAACAGTTGTAGAACTACCTTTTATTAACAGATCGGAGGAAATATAAGTAACGATGAATTACAAAATGTTATGTTTTCAGCTTGCACCTTTACTGATTATAATTTCGCTCATCAGTGGGTGTGGTTTGAATAAGCTATCCAAAATTCAACAGGAGAGCGATTTAGGTGTCGTTGAGACGACACTTGAGAAAAACCTAAAGACACTTGGACGTCTTTCCAAGTTAGGCAATAAGTCTCTGATCGTCAAGACTGCACGCGCTTATTCATCCTATAGCGGGTTCCTTGAAGATAGAATGGAAGAGGCAGGTATTGAGGGTGATTTAGAGACGGAAGCGGAAATGCGGATGCAAGCAATTGAACACTACAAAATCTCTGAAAAGTATGCGCTAAAGGCGTTGTCAAAAACCGATAAGAACTTTAAAAACGTACGAACTGTTGCTTCTGAGGTATTTGACCGTTCTCTTAAGAAATTGAAAAAGAAGGACGCTGAACCGCTATTTTGGGCTGCTTATGCTATTGCACGAGGTATCAGTCTTCAGAAAGATGACCCTATGCAAGTGATTGACTTAGCAAGAGTAGAACTGATGATGAAACGCGTTTTGGAATTAGATGAATATATCTACTACGGCAGCGCGCATCTGTTCTACGCTGTCTATTTTGGTGATAGATCTCCAGCAATCGGTGGTGATCCTGAAAAAGCAAAGGAACATATCGATCGCGTTGATGAAATCAATGAGGGTAAGTTCCTCATGACCAAGTTATACTTAGCAAGGTACTACGCTTATCCGAAACAGGATGTTGATCTATTCAAAAGTTCATTACAAGGGATATTAGATGCACCGCAAGACATCTTTCCAGGTGAACAAGCAGCAACTTCACTTGCAAAATCGCGCGCAAAACGTCTACTCGGACAAACTGACATGTTATTTGATTTAGATTTAGAAGTAGAGGAGAATGAATAATGAGAAATAGAAAGAAATGTTGTCAATTACAATATACAGCGGTGGCATGTGTCGTATTACTTGTCGTTGGAATGTTATCTTTACCCGTTTCTGTAAGTGCTGTAGACCCAATTAAGTTTGCTACACTTGCACCGAAAGGCTCTACATGGATGAACAATTTCGATGCTATGGCAAAAGATATTCGATCTAAGACAGATGGAGATGTAAAGTTCAGATTCTATGCAAACGGGATACAGGGTGATGAAATAGATGTAATCCGTAAAATGCGTGCTGGATTGTTGCATGCAGGTGCAATGACAGCAACAGGTCTTGGTGAAATCAACGAGGAAGTCCTGATTTTTCAACTCCCCCGCATGTTTAAGACATATCAGGAACTCGACTATGTTCGTAACTATCTAAGAGAGGATTTAGATAAAGCATTTTTGGAGAAGGGGTATGTATTGATCGGCATGGGGGATATCGGTTACTACTATATCTTCAGCAGCCACCCGATCAGGAATATAGCAGACCTACAATCACCGAATATAAAGATGTGGGTACGCACAAGTGATAGGATAGGGATAGAGTTCTATAAGAGAGCGAAAATTGCTACTGTCCCAAGGGAAGTAACCCAGGTGCTAAGTTCTCTCTATTCAGGACAGATCAATACCTTAACTGCATCACCTTATGTAACTGTTGCACTTCAATGGCACGATAAATTTAAGTATATGACGACGCTGCCTATTAATGTTGGTGTAGGTGCTACAGTAATAACGAAGGAAAAATTCGATGAATTGACCCCTGAACAACAGAAGGTATTACGGGATGTAGGTGAGGCGTATCTGACGAAGATGATATCAGAAATTCGTCAGGACAATGAGAAGGCTATTGCGGCATTGGTCAAGAAGGCTGGCATTCAACAGGTAGAGTTTGAAGATGATGCCTTAGCCGCATGGGATGCCATTGCTGTAGATACGCAGAACGCTCTGGTCGGAGAGATATATTCACAGGAATTCCTTGACAAGATAAACGCACTCCTGCGTGAGTATCGTGAGAAACAGTAGATATTGAAATATTTTGGCGAGTCCAGATGGACTCGCCTATTTTGAACAGATGACACAGACCGAGTAGGAAATAAAAAAGGCAGATACCCAAACGGATACCTGCTTGTGTGAATGGATAGCAAAGGATAAAGTTACTCTACAAACCCCAGCTTTATCAAGGGCGTTAGTCCATTAGGGACCAATACTGATCTCATAAATAATATCATACGTTGTATTATCAGATTCTCGTGTCACACGAGCTGTAAGAACATAGACAGTATAAGGCTCTATCCCATTATCTGATGAGAACTCTATATTCACTTCTGCCTTGTTGGCTTTATTACCGCCACTATTGGAATACAACCATCTAACCCAACCCGTATTGTCTTTCCTTTGGATATACCAATTCACCTCTTCATAGAAAACTTCGGTGATCACTTTAAAAGAATGGGTTTCTCCCAAATCAATCGTAGTATCAGTGCTGGTGTGAGAGAGTCCATGTGATTCACCTGGTCCTGCTCGTTCATCATCATCTTTGCTGGCATAATCCGATTGTAACTTCGCGCGCGCTTTCTCTACTGCTAACGGATCTTTCGGTTCGCGATGTTCTGTGAGCTCGGACAGAAAAATGAACACGGCTACTGTTCCGATTAAAAAGATGAGGATAACGGTTCTCCATATCAATTTAAATATCATGAGATTTTTCTCCTTATCTAAAGCTATCCTGCTATTCCGCTGCGTCCAGCGGGAAGGTCTGAATTCTATTTCGATTTGGACAAAAAGTGTGAAACTTTTTGTGGTTCATCTCATGAAGGGTATCTTATCCTGATTCAGAAAAAATGTCAACCTTTTGCGGTTCATCTCATCGATGGAGTCTTATCCTGGAAATCCTGGCTCAGACAAGTAATCCAGAACTTTACACACCCTACATATCCTTTGACTTCACAACTATCAAGTGGTATACTAAACTTATGTATCCTTTCCTTTCGGTAAATTAATATTTGGAAGTATACCATTTTTTCATAGATTCTACAACAATCAAAGATAATCCAGTGACAAAAAGTTGACACACCCTACTTTCCCGAAGAAACTTTCTAAACATATCAGTTTCTCTATGATTATACTTATAGCACGCCTCTGCGAGATACAGGACCGTGTATCCTGTTGTGTAAAAATAAAAACTGTCCAAACTATAGGATTGATATAAAGCCGATTGGTGTAATGGGTGAACATGAACAGACATAAAGCAGGTGAATTATGAATAAAAATGATTTTACTGTTTGGGAACTACCACAGGACGCAATTACTCGTTTTGGGACGGGTGCCTTATGTGATTTAGCAGTTACCGCAGATGGAATGTCCTTGGCAGCTGGAACTGGGATAGGCGTGTGGTGGTATGACCTAAGCACACACCAGCCCGTTTCGTTGTTTGAAATGGAACGAGGCATGGTTGGCAGCATCGCCCTCTGTTCAAGTCAACCTTTCTTGGCATTAAAACACAGTGATAAATATGGGAACGAGGTGATTAAGATATGGGATATGCAAAGACAGCAATGTATCGCTGTCATGGAATATGAAGATCACCCACAAGTTCATTTACAACGTCTCTGTTTTTCTCCATCAGGACAATGGCTTGCTGCAAGTCGCTATGGTAGCGTGATTGTTGATGTCTGGGAATCGTTAACCGGTAGATTACAGACATCACTGGAATTACCCTCTGAAGACATTGCGTTATGTAGCGTAGATGACGGACTTGACAATGGATTTTCTTGGTATTTTGACGGTGCCTTGACGTTTTCACCGGACGATCGCCGCTTTGCATCATCACATTGGTCTGATTTTATCAGCGTCTGGGATATAACGACCAGTGAACGTATCATCCGACTTACAGACCATCCAGAAGGTGTGCATTCTCTCAGTTTTTCACCGTGTGGTCAGTTCCTTGCCGCTGGCGGGGTGAAAGGGACTATTCAAGTCTGGGAGACTTCTACTTGGCAGCTGCAGCGAACGTATCCATCGTCTGGTGATGATTGGATGGACGTTTCTTATGCCCCCGATGGCACCCTTCGAGCAGCAGGTATCGCTCACGATCAATGCACAATTACTGTGTGGGATGTCGCACAGCAAAAGGCGTTGTATACTTTTCAAGAAAAAAAATATTGTAATGCTGAATTTTATCCTATTCATTTTTCTAATGGGAGACATCTTGCCTTCCAAAGTGATTTTGAAGTCCAAGCCAAGTCGGTAGAAGATGCAGAGGCTCTCGCGGTCCTGCCGTGGGAACTTGGCGATTTACATTCACTAACATTTTCCCCTGATGGAAAGACGCTTGCTGCGGGGTATCGGCAATTCGGTGGAGTCATCCTATGGGATGTTACAACCCATCGTCCACAACATGTTGTTACCGAGCCGCGTTGTCATATCGTTGCCGTTTATTCGGATACAGTGACTGGTAAACTCTATGCGACCGGATTTCCTCCGGGGGAATCTGACTATTGGGGCAATACCCTGTGTCTGTGGGGAATTGGACAAAATGAACCGATAGCCGAATTCACAATCCCAGGAGAATTACCTAATCGGCGTGTGATGGCATACGCGCCCGCCGCGAACCTGCTGGCGTGTGGGAATGGAACTGAAAAGGGGGATGAGAGCTGGGATGAAAATGACCCAGAAAATGGTGCAGTGTATGTATGGGATGTTGCAAACGGACAGATGCGACACATCTTCAAGGGAAAACATACGAATTCTATCAGGTACGTGAGATTCAGTCCGGACGGCACACGTCTTATCAGCAAATGTTCTGACTGGATAAATCGAGTGTGGGACGTGGTGCGCGGTGAAGATCTCTGTGAGTTTCCAGATTTTATACCTGATGTGTTTTCCCTTTGTGGAAATCTAATTGCGGCATTTTCTGGTGGAAATATACATGTGTGGGACATTGAGGCGTGTGAAGTACGCATGATAATGCACCTGCCTCTCACAGTAGATGGAGTGTATCCTTTGGTTGATCCGGTAGAGTTTTCGCCTTGCGGTCAGTATTTGGCTTACGGTGAAGAGTGGCAACCTGGTTTAGAGAAAGTTCCTGTTCAGTTGTTTGACATTCGTACCGGTGAAAACATCGCGACTTTTTTAGGACATCCGACAGATATTCAATGTCTTGCGTTTTCACCAGATAGCACCATCTTGGCAAGTGGCAGTTTTGATCACACTATTCTGCTATGGGATTTGAAACCTTACTTAAACCCATAAGGAGTTTTTTTGAAACGAAGCACACATAGCATCACCATTTTTCTATTAGCATTGTCTGTTGTTATTATAACGTGAGTTTGATAAATCATTTCGGTTGCGTTCACTCACACCATTTCGTATCCGAGAGGCGTGAATTGTAGCACAAACTTTCAGTTTGTGGCACATCTTCGCAAACTGGAAAGTTTGCGCTACATTTATCAAACTCACGATATTGTAATCACCTAATATTAATCCTAAGAACAAGGGGGCGACTCGACGATGTAAGCGCAAACCCCCATGTCGTAAGATCAAGTATTTCAGTAACCAAGCGACGAAGAAGGCAAACCAGAAGTAATCCATGGCAAAACTGATGGCAAGCGCATAACCGGCAGGATGGAAGGGCCACCACAGAAAATGCATCCGCATATACATCATGACAAATGTTAATAACGCACCGATACCCATAAATCCTATGCCGATCAAGTTCGGTTCTGAAGGATTGTGCAACCATCTCTGCAGTCGTCCAAACGATTCTCTACCCACCCATCCCTTAAATCCACCCGCTTTGGCAACCGCACCGTTTCGAAATGTGATGTCAAGATTTGCCCAAAAAGTCGCGACTATACCTACGATAATCGCAATCAACATCGCTTACTACTATATCTTCAGCAGCCACCCGATCAGGAATATAGCAGACCTACAATCAACGAATGTAAAGATGTGGGCACACACAAGTGGTAGGATAGGGATAGAGTTCTATAAGAGAGCGAAAATTGCTACTGTTCCAAGGGAAGTAACGCAAGTATTGCCTTCTCTCTATTCAGGATAGATCAATGCCTTAACTGCATCACCTTATGTAACTGTTGCACTTCAATGGCACGATAGATTTAGGTATATGACGACGCTGCCTATTAATGTTGGTGTAGGAGCTACATTGAAAACCCGCCTATTATCGTGGCTTTTTAGGTTGAATTCCTACTTTCTCAAACATTAAATCTAAGTACGATTTCTCATCATTGAGACACTTACTTGTAGAACCATTCTCTTTCTTTTGATGCCAGTCTAATCGAAGAATGTTATACGCTAACATATTTTCGGTAATCCAGTCAAAATCTTCTTGTCTTCCTAACTCGGAACTATCACGTAGTAGAAGAAATGAATCAAGTTGAAATTTCTTGTCCTGTTTTGTCTCTAATTGCTTCTCAAGCAAGAGAAGTGTCTGGTCTTCGGATTTTTTTGCAAGTTTAACCTTCGGATGATCTCTATAATTAGCCTTTGATCCACCTATAATCCCCCGCTCACCTTTGGGATCGATAAATATAATGTGAGTAATATCACTTTCATTGTCAATAGTCCACAGAATAAAATCCGGGAAAAAACTACCTGCATCACTTTCCAAGAATATCCCAATCTTCTGAACGTTTCGCATTAGGTAAAACTCGTATCTTTCATTTCGTAGGTAGTTTAACTTAATGTATTCTGTTAAGTCTTCAACAAACTTCTTTTCACCTGCATTCAATCTATCTGGTGAGACTTTCACATCATTATAATCAGATTCCACATCGTCTTGTTGCCGTATAAGCGGATTGTAAATGTGCCGATGGATTGTAAGACCACGAGTCAATTCTCTCTGAATTGGTGCTTCAGGGTTTATTCTTAGTGCCTTTGTTTTATCCTGTTCATTTTCAGATTCCTTAATCTTTGCAAGAAACGCTTCATATTCGCTGCTATCCTTAAATTCTTTTGTTACTGTATACTCATAGATAAAATCATCTCTATTTAGCGGTGCAAGAAGATAATTTCTGCGATTGATGTGAGCGTTGATTCGGTTCCGAAGTTTACGAATGACATCTATTACGATTTGCCGATTAAGTCCGTCTGTCCACGCAATTGGATCTGAACCTGGTTCATGGTAACGAATTTCATCCACAAGTGAAAGAATATCTGAGATAGTTGGTTTACAGTTTGTTTTGTTATACAGTTGCAGCTGATTTGTTTCTTCCACGCGATGTATCACAGTAGCAAGTTTCGCCCTATTCAGATAACAAGAATACTTTTCAATATTCTGCTCCAAGTCCCAGTAGACATTTGGAGAATCTCGTTCCTTATCCGTTCGGTAATCACATTTCAGTGGACGCCACTTATTGATAGTGCCAGATTTTTCATCTTCACCGTCTTGATATTTATAGTGGATATTATCCTCGTTGAGAAAAACCCGTTTGAATCCACTGCCTGCGGTGGTACGTTGTTTAAATATTGACAATTTCTTGCTGTATTGTTCAAACCTAACAGAGGTGTTACCATCAACTTTAAAAAACGTTGGGTTTACTTTAATTGGAAAAGTGTGCAGCAGCGGGACACCGCCAGCATGTACTTCCTTAAGGAAGTGTTCAAGGTAACTTCGCTTTAGGCTGAAAACAGTTAACGTCTCTAAACGACGAATATCGTCATTCTTATCTTCTTTTCGTAGATTGTAGTAATTCCTGTTGTGCTCAATATGACGTCGTTTACCACAACCTCCGATTCCATGTAACCTAACACCACGTCCGAATATCTGTATAATGAGGTTTCCTTTAGAAGTTCCCAAGTTAATTAGATCGATCACAGATAGACGGTAGGAATTCCACCCTTCTGCGAATTTTCGGCTTCCTATCAGAACATTTATCGGACTTGAATCGTTATCAAGATTCTCAAACTGTAGGTCTGGATCGACAATCACCTCCGTGAATGTATCAATTCTATTGTTATTGATGCTATTGAAGAAACCGATTGCATCGCCAACATTGATCATACCCCATTTTTTGCCATCTCCATAGGATAAGAGTAGTTCACTATTGTTTTCTGGATTGCGTGCAACTACAAGTCTACCAATGATATCACCACCAAAGATTGACCTATAATTCTCCCGTTCTTCAGGACGAAGTGCAGCAAAATAATCAAGAATCTTTTGGATGTCAGAAACTTCATCACCATCGCCTTCTTTTGATGGATTTTCGACTGTATGTCCCATAAACGCCATCAGAGGCCGATGCACAGTAAAGTCATCTTCTAGTTCTTTATCCTTTCTGACTCTGTCGAATGTGTGTAACTTCTCTTCCATCACGCGCAGACACTCGTCAAGATTGTCTTTAATTTCCTCTTCGGATTCATCAGCACCCACCTTATCTGCTTCTATTGGTTTAAAAAAGTGGTCTTTACCGTATCCATCTCCATAAAATCGCGTGTAATCATAGCGATAGATGATAGCATTGTTGTATTCTTCTTTTAGTTCTTTTGCAATATTATGGAAAGTAGCTGAATACTCAAACAGAAAGGAATTACCGACATTGAGACGATTCTTCCGAAGTTCCCTGAATTTTCCAGCCTGACCAGTCAACCCGATGTGAGCTTCGTCAACCAATATCAGCCTGCGGACATCTCTATCATCAGACATCTGGAAGTAATCTTGCTCTTTTTGTAATAGTCCCTGTGTTGTGTCAATTATGAGTTCAATCCGATTATTGTAGGTTTCATTCAGCTGCCGCACATAAGGTTCTAACTCGCGTTCATGCTGTTTAATCAGATTAGCTAAAGGGGTTGTCAGGAAGATTTGAAGAATCACACCATCAGATTTACAAAAATGATGCAAATATTGGAGGATATTAAGATGCATGACAAGCGTTTTCCCGCTGCCTGTTGCCATCCAATATGCCAACATCCGTTGTTTCTCTTGTCCACCATTTAGGTCAAATCCAGTAGAAACTGTCTGATTTTCTAAGAATTGATCAGTGAAGAGCAACGCCAAAACTTGATAATAGCGGAGTTTGAATGTATTTCTTGTTAGATAGTTATAATCATCAAGGTATTTCTGGATCCGTTCCAAAGACTCAGAAGGCAACTTTAACATCTGTTCTGGATCATACAATTCAATGTCACGCTTTATGCCGTCACTACTAATGTCAATACAGTTTTCAATTAATATCTTTGCTTCGTATTCTTGATATAGTGCCATAGGTACTTACCATTAGGTTTCAATAGTATCCCACAATGGTCCTGAATCAAAATCCTCTATCGTGATGATATGGATTTCTTTTAGATCTGAACCTTCGCGTAGACTGATCTGATTTACATCATAGTTTACATCTAATTGAGTAACACCCTTAATTCGTTCATCATTCAAAATCTTCAATAATTCATCAATATCATCTACACCTTCAGTCACATTTCTGAACACAACCGCTCGTTTGTTACTTCTGATGACTCGATAGACCTGATTTCCAAAATCAAACCGCAGCCGTCGCTGAATTGACAGTCCTTTCATATAGCAGTAGGTTTCCAACACGTCTACATAACCATCTGTGCTGTCCTTACCGTAGGTGATTCTATTTGAAAACGGCTCACGCATATCCATCATCAACCGAATTTCCTGTTCCTCTGGACGATAGAGATATTTTACCTGTAATCCTAATTCCTCATCATCATTCTGCACTATAGTTGTGAGGTTATTGAGGATATCCTCATACTGTTCCAAACGTTGATATTTTACAATGCCGATAGTACCATCAATTTTATTTTCATCTGGTTTGCCATTTTTCCAATTTTCAGAGTACATCACACGACGAATCCGTTCCTTTAAAGTGCTTTCAAAATAATCGCCCATCTCAACGAGGATAAATTTGCGGTTACCGTTGTCGGTTTTGTTGAGGTTGAGGACAGCATGTCCTGTTGTTCCGCTACCTGCGAAATAATCCAATACCATTTTGTCCGATATTAAACCGGAAGTCAGCAAACAGTCAGATACGAGATAAACTGATTTTGGAAAGTTGAAGTTGCCATTTCCCAAAATTTCTTCCAGTGCCGTTGTTCCATAACGAGCTGCAGCATAGGTACCCTCACTCCACCATGTTTTCGGGACAGCATCTTCCTGCATACGCGATTTATATTCTACGCGAATGTTCTCCACTCGCCGAACTCGATATTCGTCTCTTTCTCTTGATACTTTTTCCCAGCCATGTCGCCACCTTTTTTCCACCCCTGCTTTAATAGGCCAGACAGATACTTCATTCTCATCAGGTTTTTCTAAAATATTGTAAGAACGTGTTGATTCATCCCATGTCATATCTGGAATTCGGATAGTATTATCATGTTTAACGTAAATCGGATAAAACATAGTTGGCACATCTATCCTATTATCGCCCGGAGGTCGCCGGATTAGATTGTCCCATGTAAAACGTCCTTGTGCGTCTTGGTGTGGATAACTGTTTTTCTGCTTTTCTGTCTTTGGTAAACTACCAGGTGAAGCTCCCGGTTTCCCGAAGAAAAGTGCATATTCATGTGCTGGTGAAAGATAACCTCTTCTCGCTCGTCCTTGCGGATTAGAACGTACTGCAGCGATCCCTAATTCTTTCTCAAAAAGATCCCCTAAAAGGAATCGCAATGGCGAGACCTCTACATCATCAATAGCAACACAAATAATCCCTTCATTTTGTAAAAACTCTTTTGATAACAAAAGTCGGTCACACATTAACGATAACCAAGAAGAATGTTTGTAGTCGTTTTTATATAAAATTGGAGAACCTTGAGTATTATACGGAGGGTCAATATATACACAATTTAATCTACTTCTATATTTTTCCTCAAGCAAATTCAACGCCTGAAAGTTTTCGCTATTCAGAAGTACGCCATCAATTTGCGATTCTAAACCGTCAAATAGTGAAAGGAGTTTGTCAACAAAGGCATCATCAAAATATCGCGTGTCTAACGGTAGTGTGGGATATACGCCATCAAGCAGCGGCAACTGTTCTCTGATGTCAATACCGAAGGTGTCACGCCAGTCATTGAGTTGTACCTCGTTTTTCAGAATATCCTTGATGAGTGCCTTGCGCTGCTCGGAGTCATCTTTTGTTGCCTCTGAGATTTTACCTACAGAGATAAGATAATCGGTTGTGATGACCTTTTTCTTGATTAAAAACAGCTGCTTCTGGAACGTTTCCACAGCAACGAGCAGCGCAATTACCTCGTCAGTGACGTTGCGGAATGCTGTTGCAATGGCGAATGCAGGGTTTTCAGGACTGGGGTTCAAAAGCGTATCTAAATCGCCGAGGATAGTGTTCTGGATATAACGGCGTTGCTCGGTTTTCAGGAATCTATCCAAGTCCTTGTGTATAAAGTAATCGGAATCCATTCCTACAAAGAAAGTATTCAGGTTCTTATCAAAAGTCTGAAACCTTTTTACAGTTGGACTTAGTTCAAGTTTCTCCTTCCGTTCATCTTTGTTTTTGCCAAGTCCTTTAAAATCCGGATGCTTTCCCAACTTCTCAGCATATTTATCCAAGCCAAGTCGTAACGACTTAATGCCTTGAAATTTTCCATCGCTTACTTTGTTATAGGTATCCGCTAAATCCTTAAAGATAGGTTTTCCAAGTTCTTCACCCTTCTTGGGTCGTTCATGCAAATAGATATCAACATCGTCAGTCATCTCAAAAATCTGTGCATTCATCTTACGGTATATCTCAACTTTTGGTGTTGAAGCATCTGCCAAATGAAATATAACTCGCCATGTCGGTTCTGGATCATCAGATTTAGGATCTTCAATTCTATCGAATCGGTAGTGTTTAAAATCTTCTTGATTACTGTTCTGTGCAACAGCAGAGGTAGACTTACCTTCTAACCGATATTCAATTCGTTTTTCTTCTACCTCAAAGATAATACTATTGAATCCAGTTGCTGTTTTAACATAGTAACTGTCGCGACTCTTCCAATGAAAAAGTATATCTGACCCGTCATAGTCAGTTTCATCAGAGTAGTTTACCTTATACTGTGCAGTGCTTCTGTCGTTATACCCAAAGTCCCCATCACGGTAGTAACTTTCGAAGAAATTGTGGATGTGATTGTAGACACGGTATGCCAGTTGTGCTTTGAGCTCTTCCGAGTCTGTTTCCAAGGGAGCAATAAGGTGGGTCTGTTTTTTATAGGTTAGAAAATCTATCAGTGGAAGTTGGTGGTCTGAAATATTGAATAAGTATTCTTTTTCTGTTGTGCCACCCTCTTTTTCTATATATTCCTTAACTTCTCTAAGTTGACTATCATAAAGTTGTTCTGTAACTTCTGACAATGCCTTTTCAACAATAGATGTCAACTTTTTATCAATGAACAGATTTATCTCATCGCGTTTGATTCTTAGTATGCGAAATATCCCGAAATCAAGATCGGAATTTGAGAATTGGAACATTTCTCGGAGTTTTTCGCGAAGATTGTTTAGTGCTTCAGTTGTTCGGTTGATTTCTAACATGGAATTATTTTGCCTTCCAATCTGATTACTCTATACATCATCGGTAATATTAGATAGTCTTAATTTGGCACGTCCCACAGTTCTGTCCTTCTTCAATTCGTGTTTGAATTTTCCCTTCTACTTCTTCTCTACTCACAAGCGGCTTTTGTAGCGTTCTCTTTCATAGTTCCTCTGTCATTAATGAGTGAACATAAGTGTCCAATAGTTTTTGTTTGAAATTGCAAATTACAACCCTATTATTCACCAAGACTAAATGAAGGAAGGTCTTTAAAGATCAGATCTTGTCCTGTAATTCTATTTTCGTTATACAAGTACTAAGTACAATTATGACATTAACTTGAGGAAAAATCAACTTGAAAATTAAGAGATTAATTGTGTAAAGTTTCTGTCACTCTATTTGTCTGAATCGCAGATTACGCGGATTACGCGGAATACGCGGAAGGGGTTTCTTGTGCATTTCAGGTTTACTTTCACAAGTTGGCGTTGATTTTAGCATAACTCCTTATGCGTCAATTTAGTACAGAGAAGTATAATGAAGGATGAATGTTGTATAAAGAAGCACAATCAAGGATGAATGTGCTACAGCAGTATCAAAATGGTTGATGTAGGGGGAAGGGTAATGAAGGATGAATGGGTTTGGAGAAAGAAGCACAATCAAGGATGAATGTGCTACAGATATATCAGAATAGTTGATGTAGGGTGAAGTATAATGAAGGATGAATGGGTTGGAGGAAGAAGCACAATCAAGGATGAATGTGCTACAGCAATATCAGAATAGTTGATGTAGGGGGAAGTATAATGAAGGATGAATGGGTTGGAGGAAGAAGCACAATCACGGATGAATGTGCTACAGGCTTGGTTTTGGGAATCGCTAAATTGACAGATAATGCAGAATACGCGTTTGGTATTCTGCATTGATTAGGAAACCGCACTTACCAGGCTTGGGAAAACTAATATTACCCGTTTTATTTTCTATAGACATAGCACTCCGCTGGAGTGCAAGACTGCCGGCAACCTATTTCTATAGACATAGCACTCCGCTGGAGTGCAGCCCGTTGACAATCCTTTTTCTATAGACATATTGCTCCACTGGAGCAAGGGTTCAGCGATCCTTTTTCTTGAGTGACAAAAAGTTTACACACCCTCAGCAAGAAACTTTCTTGACACTTTTTCAGAGTGATGGGGGATTGTCTGTGAGCCGCTAACGGTAGGTTTGGACGATTTCAGTGATGACAGAACGTCTATTCTTCCAGTTAAGACGGGCTGGTGGAATAAGATATATACCATCAATAGGAATTATATCTTGATTTCGTATCTCTTTCACAAGGTCTAACGTCAGTTGCATACCGAGTTCACTTCCAGCTGTATCCCCCAAGTCTTGAAATTTGTCAACGATGAACTGCGGTATATATAGACCTAAATTGTCACGGAGGTAGGAGGCACTACGAAAACTTGTAAGCGGAAGGATGCCGTAAAGGACTTTGATGTTTAGGTGTTGTACCGCTTTCTGTGAACGTTCAATATCTTCAAAGGTCCAGACAGGTTGTGTATATGCGAATTTTGCACCTGCTGCAACTTTATTGCTTAAGTGCTTTATGTGTGGATCAAGGTTCTCAGCGATGGTGAAACCGCCGCCGTAGTAGAACCCACATGGATCTCCGATAGATGATCCATCAGCAAGAACACCTCGGTTTAAACGGTCTATCAGTTTCATCAGTTGCACTGCTCCGCGAACATCGGGCACGAGACTAGCGGCTTCATACGGACCAGCTTTGGGATGGTCACCAGACAGAGCGACAATCCCACGTATCCCTAATGCTTCCGCCTCTAACAGGTGCGATTGCATGCTGATAAGATTCCGTGAACGTGTTGTCCAATGGATAAGTGTAGGTATGTGTGTTGCTTGCTGTAAACGGAACGCGGTACCAACTGCACCTATGTTAACTGCCGCACCTGAATTATCGGTCACATCAAATAGGTCAACACCGATAGAAGCGAGCACGCGTGCCTCTTTCAACAATGCACGTAGTTGTGGAAATGTGTTAGCACGTGTTTCTACACTGACAATCCTTTCACGGGTTTCAAATACTTGTTGTATAGGGTTTTCTCTTTCTGTTTTGCTGGTGGGTGAACTTTTCGGTAGTACAAATATACGGGGAAGACGTTTGATCGGTTTGCTTCTGCCGACGACTTGACGGATTCTGGCTGTAAATTCAGGAGTTGTGCCACAACATCCCCCAATCATATTGGCACCAAGATCAATTAACTTTTGAACATAATCGGTAAAGACATCGGCGTTTACTGTGTATGAAACAGCAATTTCGCCTTGTTCAACTCTCGGATTTCCAGCATTTGGCTGCACAACAAGTGGAACGCTAATCACGGGTGCAAGCAGTTCCATGGCTTGAACAAGGTCGTGAGGACCTCTACAGTTAACGCCGACAGCAGTTGCACCCAGTTGTTCCAATTCTTGAGCAAACACGCGAACATCTATACCGGCACCAACTGTCCCACCTGAAATACCGCTAATCTCAACAACAACAGGAACGCCATAAGTCAAAGCATGTTTAGTTGCAATCCGTGCTTGTTTTGTTGAAACGAAAGTCTCTAATATCAGCAGATCAACTCCTGCATCAACAAGCGGATCCATCTGTTCCTGAAATAGTTTACGGATTGTCTTCGTTGAGGGTTCAACGTCTATATCCTGTGTATCATCAGAACCGAATGAGATCTGACCAACTGAACCTGCGATATAACATCTGTCTGAAACTACGGATTGTACTAATAATACCCCAGCACGGTTTATCTCATCAACTTTATCACCAAGTCCGTGTATTGACAACGCTCTTCTGTTTGCTTGGTACGTATTCGTTTGGATGACATCTGCCCCAGCATTCACATAAGCTTGATGTATCCCTTTGACAACATCTGCCTGTTCGTCTGAAATATTACAGGCATCTACACAGGGAAGATGTGCGTTTATGTGTTGACGCAGTAATGTACCGAACGCGCCATCACACACCAAGATTCGTTGTGCCAATGCTTCAATAAATGGAATTTTCGATGGTGATTTTGTATCCATATAGTCTGATTCTTGAATGAAACATTTACTGAATTATTTCTCCCGCATGCTCAACAGGAATGTAATAGTAACCGAAGATAATACACATCTCATCTTCAGAGGTTAAACCAAATTGAAGAGGTCTATTCGTATCATAATTATTATGTGTGCATTCAAAAGTCAATCCATCATCTGCACTCAGGATTAGAGGTGATGGAAAAAGTGTGATAGGTGCATCGTCATAAGCGATACTGCGGTGTAACAATTCACCTGTCGATTTCTGAAATATCTTAAATAATTCACCGTGTCTATGCATGTGAGATGTGAGTAGGAATACATACAATTCCGTATCTGGAGAATGTCCGCGGTGCGTAAGCTCATGCTCAACATACCATGTCAGTTTAGAGACACGGGTTAAACCGGGCGGGACATTTATTGACCTATTTGAAACGAATATCTCTACGGCTTCAAATTTGACCTCTTCTTTGGGAAGTGTGTAGATATTGACATAAGTTTCTCCTATCAGTACCTCATCCCCGAGAAGATTGATATAGTGTGAATTTAGGTCATACACTGTGTCTCCTGGGAGTCGTAATCCGACACCTGCAGGAAATTCAAAGAGAGTATCATCGGTCTGAGTTCCAACGACGAACAGACGGTCGGTACCAAAATTGCCGAAAACCTGTGGATCGTGTGGATCAAGTTCTCTGAATTGGTCTTCTGGGTTCACACCGATACTTGGGTCAATCCCTATATTCTGGATACCGTTGGCTATACCCTCTTCTGTCAGACGATAAACGATGAAGTGATGACTCCCTGATGGATAGAAGATTTCGACCTTATTAATATAGATATCATCCTCAATCAGTTCACCATTTTCGTCTCTGATCTGTGTTGTATAAAAGACTTCACGTTCGGTTCTCGGTTCTATTTTGAATTGTGGCAGCACAAGTTGGTAACCTTCACCAGGTGGTGGTGGCGGTGGTGGATTAAAGAGCTCTTCTGGGTCGCGTAGAACACCCAGATCCCCAATACCAGCTACTTTTCCTGTTTTCGGTGCGCCTGCTTCGATCCATGTGCGGATAGCATCAATCTTGCCTTGATGCAGAGGACCCGCTCCGAATGGCATCCGGCCACCGAAGTTTCGATTCTCAGATCCCATCAATTTCGTCAAGAGAAAACTATTGTCAGGATTACCGGGATCAATAAGTTTCATACCTGCCGCAGCGGCGGCGGCATTCCGCGGAACACGATCAACCAAATCAGGATAGGATTGTCCATAAATTAGATTTAGGTCTGCTGAATTCTGAGGTGGTGCATGGCAAGCACTATTCACACAACTTTTATCAAATATATTATCTTGTATATCGTGATAAGTTGATTTATCTCCCTGTTCTGTTTTACCAAATCTGTTTACAACTCTCCTGAGATCCAATACGTTAACGGTACCGTCACGATTGACATCCGGATTCTGGTCTGATGTACGATCACCTGGTTGTCCTAATACAGTGGCAACTAACACGAGATCTCTTATGTCAACTGTTCCATCATTGTTGACATCTTCTAATAGTGTGGAACCCGCATCATGACCAAATGCTGTACCAAATGTCGTAAATGACAGACACACGATTAAGGTGAGTAGAAGTGTTGAAAAAACTATGTTCTTGTACATTTTTATATGTCATAACCTCCATTATATTAATACGATCATTCTTCGTTAGTTTCTTTAAATAACTTAGATTTTGTTGTAAACCTATATTTTAGCAATGTCCAAGCAGCAAAAATACCATCAGACCAAAAACGCAACTTTTTTCCCTCCTTTTTCGTGCGAGGAAAATAGGAGACAGGTACTTCAGTTATTTCAAATCCTGATCTTAGTAACTTCGCAGTTACTTCAGGACAGAACTCAAAACCTTCACAGGTCAAATTGAGTTTACGGATGACTTCAGATGAAAATGCTTTGTAACCTGTGGATTCATCAGTGATCTTTGAACCGTATAGGATGTTGGTATAAACTGCCAGGATGCGATTCGCGATATAATTCTGAAGACTTGCGTTCTGTCTCCCCTTCAGAAACCTTGATCCGTATACTACTTTTGCAGTTTCTGTCTTTAAGGGACGAACCAATTCAACTATGTCGCTTGGGTTAAGTTCCATATCAGCATCTTGGATGACAACTATTTTTCCTCTCACATAAGGTATGCCGCTACGTATTGCACAACCTTTACCCCTATTCTTTTCACAATTGACTATCGTAATATCAGGTTCATCAGCATACTGTTCCAGTATTGTGGGTGTCCTGTCGGTAGAGCCGTCATCAACAACGATAATCTGTTTCTCAAAAGGTAGAGATTGCACTGATTCAAGTACCTGTCCTATCGTCTGTTCTTCGTTGTATGCAGGTATAATCACAGATACTAACATTATCCATCACGCTCTATTTTTGTGGTTCTTGCATACTCCACTTGCACTTTGTCAATTCCTAATTTATTGGTCAGGTAGAGCGAAGCGATACCTGACCAACATAACTAAACTAAACAGAACACTTGAAACGCTATTATTTATTTTCCTCTTTCATCTACAGCATGATCAATGTTAGTCTGTTTAACGGGAGTAGCTTCCTGAATATTCCGTGGAGTCGGCATAGGTTCGTCAAAATCCTCACCTTTGTTTTCAGCCTCAATTCTGCGGTCATTCCAGTTCTTAACTACTGCATAATATTTTGCTGCTCCTATTAAATGGCCTTCCACTTTAGCTTCCTTAATTTTTTTCTCCAATCTTTCGCTATACCAATCTGAAAACAACATAATAAAATCAACAACTCCTATTATTGCACCAACGATTACCTGTGAAGACGTAAACACCACCAATATCTTTGAATTCTGTTCCGATAGGGTACACTTGAAAAATATATTTATTTCCAGATGCACCATAAAAAGCAAAATCTTCTATCAAAATCTTGCCGACAGGACACCGCAGCTTTAGCTCGGTGGAGTAGTCGGCACTAAGTGCTATATTGAAAATTTAATCTTTTTAATATGCGAAACGTGTTTGGTTTCGCACCTCTCACAACTTGTTTGCTACTTGAAATTTCACTAAGATTGATGCCACCTTTTGTGTTGTATCCTGTCACGCGTAACAATCCGTGTTTGACATGTTTTACAAGTGTATTCTTGATAATACCTAAACACATTGTGCCACCATATCTGGGTCTTTTGCCACCACGCTGCGGGTTCTGTCGGTGCAACTCACGCCTTCTAATCGGTATCGGTGAGATGCAGAATATGTCCCTGTTGTCAGGACTCGCATCACCCCCAACTATATGATAGGCTAAACACCAACTATCCACACAATGTGCCTCAAAGGTTGCTGATAGTTTCTGCTTTGATTTTTTGAGACCAAGACTGTCTCTGATCTCTTTTGTTACCCAACCTGGCAGTGTTAGCAGAGACCATCGCTTTTTGACCTCCGTATAGAACCACTGCTTACCCACCTCTAAAGGACTAAAGGATTGATTCCACTTTTTAGCACTTTCAATAGTCCGTGCTTTGATATCTTCTACACAAACATGGGTAATAGGATACAACTTGGATAGCCAATCAAGTATCCGAAGTTTCCACTCCCATCTTGCGCGCGTGCCAGCAGGAATGCGCTCCTTGTTAGCAAGTCGGTTCGTCCTATTCTTCCGATTTGGACACTTGCGTGAACGTCTACCTCTACGGAGTTCGCGTCTTTTCTCAACCTTCTTGCCAATATCTTTGTGAGCATCTGCTTGCACATTCAGATAGGTGTGAGCCTCGGATTTTATCGTGAAACCTTCCTTTTTAGAACCAGGATCCACCCCGGCTGCTATATCCTGTGTGTATTCTTCTGTTTCGTAATTGAGCCGAATACAAAAAATACCATTAGACCAATAAGGTGTTGCTAATCCTTTTTTGATTAGCACACCTGCTTTATTAGGTTTTGTCGGCATCAGTTGCTTGCCAGACTTGCTTTGCACCGGAACAAACATACTTTGTAATCTCCCTTACGGGTTGTATATTGCCCCATCCAGATCAGGTATTCGTAGAGGGATCGGACTTGGGGAGCATCCGAAACATACTATGAGCTGCCACGCCCAGAACACCCGATATATTACTGTAGTGAAGATCTCAATCCTTGACAGGGAACGTTTGGCTACGCTATGTCAAAGCACCCACGCTTTAGCAGGGTGATCTTTACTTTCGTCATTATATTCTTGTATTGGCAAACCGCGTAAAATCAGAGTAACGATCTTACCATACCTCCATCTACTTGTATCGTTGCTCCAGTGATATAACTGGATTTTTCTGAAGCGAGAAAAACGACTAAGTTTGCAAATTCTTCAGGATCTCCAATTCTCCCGAGCGGAATATTGGAAGTCATATTCTCAAGTGCTTCATCATAAGTTATACCTGACTCCTCTGATCTTACAGATGCCAACTGTTTAATTCTATCAGTGAAAATAATCCCTGGACAGACGTTATTGACCAATATTTTGTCGGGTGCGAGTTCGGTTGCAAGCGTTTTTGCGAATCCAATGACTCCGGTTCGTGCCATATTGGAAAGCATCAATCCATCTACAGGCTGTTTTACAGAAACGGATGTAAGGTTGATAATCCGTCCACCACCTCGTTTCCGCATCCATGGAACAACTGCTCTACTTAGGTTGATTGTACTCATCAAATTCAGATTCACAGCATCGTGATAGTCTTCTGCTGACAGATCATCAAATCTTCCTGCTCTCGGTCCACCTGCATTATTTACTAAAATGTCGATCCCACCGAAATGCGAAATTGTTCTGGCAATCAGTACTTCAACCTGATCAGGTTGACTAACATCTGTTGGAATAGCCAACACTTCGGTTTCTGTCTTTTCCCGAATTTCGTCAGCGGTCTGTTCTAACACTTCGTTGTCTCTTGCACAGATAGTTATTTTTGCGCCTTCGTAAGCTAAACCGAGTGCTATGGCTTTCCCTAATCCTTTACTTGATGCACCGACTACTGCTACTTTGTTTGTAAGACCAAGTTCCATGCTTATGTTATGAGGAATGTTTTTTCCTCTATCCTTTCAAAATGTCAAAATGTACCATCTATTGTGTCTGAAATTAAGTATACTATTTATGGTATATGTTGTCAAGCGAATTGCAGTCTTCAGTTTTCAGTTTTCAGTTTTCAGGTTTTTGACACGCTCTTTTGAAGATTTACACCCCTACAGAGCACAGAGCACTACTTATCTTGACATATCTCCCCTCAGAATGTTATAATCTATATCATATCTATAACATTCAGCAACATTCAGCCTGCTCAGGAGAGATGTTAAATGTTCAATATCAGGTTAACGCATACTACTTTATTCCTCATTTTTACACTTGTTACGTTTACGACTTTCCTGCTGCCGGTTGGGGCAGAGGAAGACCAAAAACCGATACAGCTTGATAAGATAGTCGTTACACCAGGAAAATTCACAATCTATGAAGGGACTACACCACATATTTCAATTTCTAAGGCAGAAATTGAACAACTCCCTTTGATAGATAATGATATAATGCGGTCAGGACACATATTTCCTGGAGTCATAGCAAGTGACTTTAGTGCGCGTTTTAGTGTCAGAGGTGGAGAAAAGGACGGTGTCGCAGTCAGATTAGATGGAATTGAACTCTATAATCCTTACCATTTACAAGATTTCGGAGGGGCTATCTCAATCGTTGGACTCGGGTTGATACAACGGGCTGACCTTCTGATGGGAGGATTTCCAGCTGAGTATGGACAGAAAATGTCGGGTGTATTTGACCTTACCTCAAAAGAACCAAACAGTGAAAAAGTCTCAGCGAATTTCGGATTAGATCTCATCAATGCAACTGCTCAGATTGAAGGTCCCTTAACCGATAGAGGTGGATGGATACTATCTGCACGCCGCGGTTACGTCGATCTTATCCTTGCGCTTACTGATATTGATGACAGATATAAACTGCAATTTTCCGATGTATACGGAAAGTTTAAGCTGCAAATTACTGATGCTGACACGCTGACACTTAACGGGTTGTACGCTTGGGACTATAACTTTATACGTGCTGATGATGTAAGCAATAATTTAGAGTCTAACTATGGCAACTTCACAACGTGGCTGAATTGGCGACACATGTTTGGTACAAACCATTGGACAGATGTATATTTTTATGGCGGTTCATCTGGACAAGAGAGAGAATCAGGAGATGCTGATTTTGATAATCGCGACTTTTTATATTACGGCACAAAGGTAGAATTTACATCAAACTTTCATGATCAACACACAATCCGCAGCGGTATTGAGTGGAGATGGTCGGATGCAAAATATGATTATTTTGCGAAAGAACGTCTTGAAGGTATAAACAATTTTGATGAAACTGACGTTAACGTTAATCAGAGTGGTAATGATTTTAAACTTTTTCTTCAAGATGAATGGCAAATACATTCTAAATTTGCACTGAATATCGGTGGACGTTATATTTATCAGGACTCTCGTATTGATGATATACCGAAGCATGAAATCGGACCGCGTGTAGCATTAGCTTTCAAAGCAAGTGAGAATCTTATATTGCGAGGTGCATGGGGTATTTATCATCAACCTATTGACCTGATTTCATTACCAGTGGAAGACGGTATTGATACTGTCGGTTCCGCAGAACAGTCCATACACTATATCCTCGGTTTTGAGTACAGTGCCGCTAACAACTTTCTAATTAGGCTCGAAGGGTATTACAAACATTATGACAATTTGGTCGGGAGACTCAGAGAATTTGGAAGACAGACTCAAGTGTTCACTCAGCTTGACACTGCAGATGTCAGGGGGTTTGATCTGTTTACTACGCATGCTATCTCAAACCGTTTGTCCTGGAGTCTCGGTTACGCATTTGGAATCGCTGAGGAAAAAACTGGTGGGTTAACGATATATCGCGAGTCTGACCGGAGACATTCGATTTATTTGAACAGTAACTATCAGTTTGCACCGTCATGGCTGCTCTATGTTAGTTGGAGATTCAATACGGGAACACCCAGAACACTTCTTATACACGAAAAAGTAGATACCAATTGCAACAGACAGTTTGGTGAACCGCATGCAGAAAGATTACCACCTTATCACAGTCTCGATTTTCGGATTACAAAACGGAGTATATATAAACGATGGTCGCTTTCATGGTATTTCCAAATACTCAATTTATATAATCGTTCTAACATAGACCAATATGCATTCAGTGAAATAAGAGACGAAAATAGTAATCAGTTAATTGATTGTTCGGTAGAATCTGAACCCCTATTACCAATTGTGCCAACATTGGGTATAACGCTAACGTTTTAGTCAAAATTACATTGTAGGTTTGAAGCGTGAGATATGTTGAAGTATGTCAAGCAAGCATTTGAGAATATTTGGCATAGATTCCGAAAGAACTCCGATGACACCTATATTCCTAAAGCAGCACCAAGTGCAGAAGATGCTATCTTACCGATAGATCTGGAAGAATACATGATCTATCCTTTTGAACTAAAGCATAAGATGGACATGGGTACGGATTTTATTCTTCTGGATGTGAGAGATGACTGGGAATTTCAGGTTGTGCATCTTGATGGGGCAGTCTCTATACCGCTTGGGGAACTACCGAGACGGTTCGGAGAACTTTCTCCTGGAGATGAGATCATCGTCTATTGCCACAAGGGGATGCGGAGTCTGGATGCAGCATACTTACTACAACAACTCGGATTTAAGTCAACATTAAGTCTTGTGGGTGGTATAGATAAATGGGCATGCGAAATTGATCAAGACATGCAGCGTTATTAAAACTGTTCATATCGCATTTTCATAACGATATCCATGTTATCGGTAACGGATTCCAGTAGCGTAACCCAGTTCGGATACTAACATGAAAGATTCAACCTTTATCAAAAGAGTCATTCTCAAGAACTATAAGAGTATTGCCGCATGTGATGTGCAGTTGCAACCTTTGACGTTCCTTGTGGGTCGGAACGGTTCTGGCAAAAGTAATTTCCTTGATGCGTTGCGGTTCGTTGCTGATGCGTTGAATTACTCCTTGGAACATGCTATACGCGATCGTGGGGGTATCAATAATGTCCGACGTCGATCTCGTGGTCATCCGAATCATTTCAGTATTTCACTTGAATTCACTCTACCCAATGGTACAACAGGATATTACGCCTTTTGTATTCGCGCACTTACATCTGGAAGGTACGAAGTACAGAAAGAACAGTGTAAACTGCAACCCGATATATACTTCAATGTCAATAAAGGAAAAGTAACGCAAACAAGCGTAAAAGTTGCACCGGATGCTGTGTCTGATCGGCTCTACTTGGTAAACACTTCAGGTCTTCCAGAATTTCGTCCCGTTTATGATGCGTTTTCTCAGATGGGGTTCTACAATTTCAATCCTGATATAATTCGCGACTTGCAAACACCCGATCATCGCAAATTACTTGCTTATGACGGCAGGAACATTACAGGTGTCTACGCGCAACTTTCACCAAAAGTGAAGCAACACATTGAGGAATATCTATCAATAATCGTTCCTGGCGTTCGTGGTGTAGAAGTCGAAAAGGTTGGGAACAATCATATTTTAGCGTTTAAGCAGGATGTTTCAGGTGATAAATACCCTTGGCGATTTAATGCATACAATATGTCTGATGGCACCCTCCGTGCTTTAGGAATTCTGGTAGCACTATTTCAGGCAGATCAGGACGCACAAAAACGCGTGCCACTCATCGGAATTGAGGATCCGGAGGTAGCACTTCATCCTGGAGCGATAGCCGTACTGCTTGATGGCCTTCGGGATGCTGCCCACAGATCGCAGGTTATCGTCACCACTCACAGTCCAGAGCTGCTTGACGATAAGCACCTGGACGTAAACTCAATTCTGGCAGTTGAAACACACGATGGCGATACTGTGATCGCTCCAGTGGATGATGCAAGCAAATCTGTAGTGCAAGATCGGTTGTTTACGATCGGAGAACTTTTACGGAGCAATCAATTGCAACCAGATCCGGCAGCTCTCTCTGCTGCAAAGTGAAACAACTATTTCTGCCTGATTTTGATAAGCCGAAGTCTGGTAAGGCGAAGAGAAAAGGAATGCACAAATGACAGTCAAAATCGGTTGCATTGTTGAAGGGGAAAGCGAGGTGGAAACTGTACCCGTCCTGATTCGCCGCATCGCTGCGAATCTTTATCCAGAATTGCCGATTATTGTTCCGCCACCTATTCGTCGTCCCCGGAATAAGGTCGTTAAAGAGAACGAACTTGAAAGTGCAGTAGAATTTGTGGATCGAATGATTGGTAGGCAAGGTGCTATATTTATCATCCTTGATAGTGACGATGACTGTCCAGCAGAACTGGGACCTGCATTGCTTCACAGAGCATTACAAACTCGGAACGATTTACCGATTGCTGTTGTACTTGCAAAGCACGAGTTTGAAGCTTGGTTCCTTGCTGCAGCGGAATCACTACGTGAAAAAAGAGGATTAAAAGATGACATTTTCCCTCCAAACAATCCAGAGTCAATTCGTGATGCCAAGGGATGGTTGAGTGCTCAAATGGAAAATAGTAGAACATATAATGAAACACTTGACCAACCCGCACTCACAGCACTCTTTGACATGGAACAAGCACGGCAAGCAGATTCGTTTGATAAATGTTACCGAGAAATTGTCAGACTTCTTGAAGAACTACAAAAAGCGAATGTTTCAGCCAGTGAATGAGTATACACAACTATAACCTATCCCAATTGAAATGGAGAACCAACTAATGGAAAACAAACCAAATGTCATCTTTGTTCTAACAGACGACCAAGGTCCCTGGGCAATGGGATGCAGCGGAAACGATGAAATCCGCACTCCCTACATTGACAAACTCGCAGCAGAAGGCACACGTTTCCCAAACTTCTTCTGCACCAGTCCTGTCTGCTCACCCGCACGCGCAAGTCTCATGACTGGACGTATCCCCTCCGCACACGGAGTCCACGACTGGATCCGTGATGGAAACATGCCTCCTAACGCATCAAAGTATCTCGAAGGATTGACCTGCTACACGGATGTCCTCGCAGAAAACAACTACACAGTAGGACTAAGCGGCAAATGGCATCTCGGGGAAAGTGTAACACCACAGCACGGATTCAGCCACTGGTTCGCTTTACCAACAGGTGGTAGCAAATACAACGATGCAAATATGATACGAGATGGACAGGTAGAGATGCAACCCGGCTACCTCACCGATGTCATCACAGATGATGCATTAGATTTCATATCCACCAATAAAGACGGTCCCTTCTATCTCAGCGTCAACTATAATGCACCGCATACACCCTTCACAGGACACCCCCAAGATATTGTAGATTCTTATGACGATTGTCCCTTCAAGACATGCCCTCAAGAACCTTTACATCCATGGGCAGTTCAAGGTGCAGCAGCACACATGGGAAATCGTGAGTCTCTAAAAGGTTATTACGCTGCGATAACAGCACTCGACCTGAACGTCGGACGTATATTAGACAGACTCGCTGAATTAGGTATCCGAGATAATACGCTTGTTGTCTTCAGTAGTGATAACGGTTACTCCTGCGGACATAACGGATTTTGGCACAAAGGCAACGGCACATTCCCTCTGAATATGTATGAAAATTCTGTCAAAGTTCCCTTCGTCATCAGCCAACCCGGTAGAATCCCTGAAGGACGTGTTAGTGAAGCGATGGTCAGTCAATACGATTTCATGCCGACACTACTGGATTATCTCGGTCTACCTGATCCGAATGACGATATGTCACCCGGAAAGAGTTTCGTCCCCGCACTCAATGGAGAAACAAACGATGTCCAGAATGAGATCGTTGTTTTTGACGAATACGGACCTGTACGGATGATACGCACACAAGAGTGGAAGTATGTTCACCGCTATCCTTACGGACCCCATGAACTCTACGATCTAAAGAAAGACCCGAAAGAACGCAAAAACCTAATAGATGAAAATGAGCACAACGCACTTATTTCTGAAATGCGTCAACAGATGGGTGCGTGGTTTGAGCGATATGTAGTCCCAGAATTAGATGGTGCAAGATGTTCAGTCACAGGCGGCGGACAAGCAGCAAAACTTGGTGATGGCAATTACGGAGAAGATTCATTCCATCCAAGATACGCACCGCCACGACGTAATGTGTAAAAATCACCATTAAATGCAAATACGGTAAGGAGCAACCATGTCCGATAACGAAAAAAAGTCAATGACACACATATCGCGCCGAAACTTCTTGAAAAACGTTGGCACTGGTACTGTCGCGGCAACAGTTGCTCCAACAATCCTAATCGGTGATGTTCAATCAGGAGATACAAAAATGCAAAACAAACCGAACGTTATTTTTATCTTGACAGATGACCAAGGACCTTGGGCAGCAGGGTGTTGCGGGAACGATGAAGTCCGAACACCTTTCATCGACCAACTCGCTTCAGAAGGAACTCGGTTTCCCAACTTCTTTTGCTCAACTCCCGTTTGCTCTCCAGCACGGGCAAGCTTGATGACTGGACGCATACCCTCAGCACACGGCGTGCACGATTTTTGCCGAATCGGTAGTATGCCACCAAACGCTGAACGTTATCTCGAAGGTCTAACCTGCTATACCGACGTCCTGGCACAGAATGACTACACCGTCGGACTAAGTGGCAAGTGGCATCTCGGGGATAGTCTAACACCACAACACGGATTTAGCCACTGGTTTGCTTTGCCATTAGGAGGAAGCAAATACAACAACGCTAACATGATTAGAGATGGACAGGTGCAAAAGCAACCGGGGTATCTCACTGACGTTATTACAGACGATGCATTAGACTTTATCTCCGCTAATCGCGACGGCCCCTTCTACCTGAGCGTTAACTACAACGCACCCCATACGCCTTTTAACGGACATCCGCAAGACATTGTAGACTCTTATGATGACTGTCCATTCAAAACATGTCCACAAGAAGCATTACATCCGTGGGCAGGAAGAGGAACAGCGCAACACATGGGGAATCGCGCATCTCTAAAGGGATATTTCGCAGCAATCACAGCAATGGACCTAAATGTCGGACGCATTTTAGAACGACTTTCTGATTTAGGTATCAGAGACAACACGCTTGTCGTCTTCAGCAGTGATAACGGATATTCATGCGGACATCACGGATTCTGGCACAAAGGCAACGGTACCTTCCCACTAAACATGTATGAGAATTCAGTCAAAGTTCCATTCATCATGAGTCAACCTGGCACAATTCCAGAAGGAAAGACCAGTGATGCAATGGTCAGTCAATACGATTTTATGCCGACTCTTCTGGACTACCTCGCCCTCCCCGACCCAAATGACGATATGTCACCCGGTAGAAGTTTCGTCCCAGCACTTACCAGAGAAACAAACGATGCTCAAGATGAGGTGGTCGTCTTTGACGAATACGGTCCTGTCCGAATGATACGCACGCAAGAATGGAAATATGTTCACCGTTACCCTTACGGTCCGCATGAACTGTATGATTTAGTAAAAGACCCAGATGAACGGAAGAACCTGATAGGAAACAAGTCTCATAACGCACGGATAAAGGATATGCGGCAACAGATGGGAGCATGGTTTGAACGATATATAATTCCACGATTAGATGGATCAAGGTTTCCAGTCACCGGCAGAGGACAAAAGGCAAAAATCGGAAATGGTGTGTACGGTGAAGATGCCTTCAATCCAAGGCCTACAAGTCCTTGACGAAAACTGATAGCGTTCTCAAATTCAGAACCAAAAATATTGTACCATAACGTGAGATTGATAAATGTAGCACAAACTGAAAGTTCGTGCTACAATTCACGCATCTCGGATACAAAAATGGAGTGAGTGAACACATCCGAAACGATTAATCAGACTGACATTACCATCATTGAGGAGAATACCATGATCGCTTTTGCTGTGCAAACCCACCTGACACCTGAAGAATACCTCGCGTGGGAACGTAAAGCACCGTACAAAAATGAATATCTTAACGGACAGATACTCGCGATGTTCGGGGCAAATCGCGCGCATAATCTTATCACAGGTAATACATTTAATGGACTTTACAACCAGTTGCTGGACCAGGATTGCGAAGTCTACACCGGAAAAATGCGCGTAAAGGCAAATCCGTTAACATCTTACTTTTATCCGGATGTTGCCGTTGTTTGCGATGAACCCCGTTTTGAAGATAATGTGTTTGATACACTCCTCAACCCAACTGTTGTCGTAGAGGTCCTTTCACCATCAACTGAAGCTTATGACAAAGGAAAGAAATTTGAGTCTTATAAGCAGCTCGAGTCTCTGCAAGAATACATCCTTGTTTCACAAGACAAAGTAAACGTTGAACACCATTTTCGGATAGGAACACAGTGGATGTCTATCGTATTTCAGAATCTCGCGGATATATTGCCACTGGATTCAATTCGCTGCGAACTGCCATTAAGTCATATCTATAGACGTGTCCAATGGACAGATACACCCTAATCCTTTAGAAGTAGTAGGCACACTCCGAGTGCCGTCTCTTAGAAGTAGTAGGCACACTCCGAGTGCCGTCTCTTAGAAGTAGTAGGCACACTCCGAGTGCCGTCTCTTAGAAGTAGTAGGCGAAGTAGTAGGCACACTCCGAGTGCCGTCTCTTAGAAGTAGTAGGCATTCTCCGAGTGCCGTCTCTTAGAAGTAGTAGGCATTCTCCGAGTGCCGTCTCTTAGAAGTAGTAGGCATTCTCCGAGTGCCGTCTCTTAGAAGTAGTAGGCATTCTCCGAGTGCCGTCTCTTAGAAGTAGTAGGCATTCTCCGAGTGCCGTCTCTTATGAAAAATTACACACCCCTCTAAGGTTGTACATATCAAAGAATAAAGGAGCGAAATGGCAAAAGCGTTTGCCCCAGGCAACATCTCATGTGTATTCAAAATCATCACACACACCGACCCAGCACGGATGCATTCCCTCGGTATGGGATTCACTGTCCAAGAAGGTGTAGAGGTTACCGTTTCTGAACATCATGAAACAAGAGTACGCTTTAACAAACAGAGGATAACTTTTCCAACTGTCCGCGCGGTTGTCAATCACCTAACACAAAACATAGGTGTCAGAGGCATAAAGGTAAATCTCACTTCACCACTTCCACTCGGTTGTGGATTTGGGTTGAGTGGTGCTGCGGCACTCGCTACAGCTTACGCACTAAACGATCTGATAGAATTAAAGCAAGACAGTGAAAAACTTGCCATGATTGCACATGTCGCTGAAGTGGAAAACCGCACAGGATTAGGGGATGTATGCTCACAATACCACGGCGGATGCCTCGTAAAACTAAAGGAGGGTGCACCTCTGGTAGCAGACACTTTACCAATTCCAGAACAGCCAATCTATTATCGCTACTTTGGTCCAATCCAAACAAGCGAAGTCCTCAGAAATACCGAACAAACGAAACGTATCAATCACGCTGCCGATACCGCATTAACCACGCTAAAAAAACTGACAAATACCCAAATCAATCCTGAGATGTTAAACGACTGTTTCGCTGTAGCAAAGCAATTCTCAGTGGAAAGCGGGTTGTTAGCGGACAAACGCGTTATAGACACGATAGCACAAGTTGAAACATCCGGAGGTGTCGCCTCAATGATTATGTTGGGTAACGGCGTCTTCAGCACACACGCATTTGATGGAGCAACGGAAACACAACTGACAAGAAATCCAGCACGACTCATCTAAGACACTGTTTCACCGCTGATACCGCACAAACAAAATGCAATCAACAACCGTACTCCTCTTATTCCTCATAGCAGTTTTGCCTACCTTCTCAGAAATAGTATTTGATGATGTTTCTTTGGGATTCAACGATGCATATAAAACAGGAAAATGGGCACCGATGAATATAATTATTCGTAGTCAGAATGAACCCAATACCTTCACCGGAAAACTTACGGTTGAGGTCAGAGATTTAAATTCGGATACCCCCATTTACCAATATGCAACACCATTGCAACTCAGTAAAACAGATCGGAAACATAAAAAACTCTATATCTACTGTCCTAAGAACGATATAAATCTAATTGCTCAACTTGTTCCGAGAGATGGTTCTGAACAACGTTTCCAAGCACCCAATTCAGATACACTGGTAAAGTATGAATTGACACCACAAAAGCCGATTAAAAACAGAGATTATTTTGTATTAGTATTGGGACCAAGTGGAGACAGAATCGCAAAATTTGCCGATAAAATGCAACTAAACTTGGATGAAACTAATGACAGAGATGAAACACAAGCACATGCCCAAGCACATGTTAAATATCTTCCTAATTCACATGCCATGCCAACACACTGGTCAGGATATAGTGCCGTTGACCTCCTAATAATTAGAGAGGTATCATTAACCGATAGACGTATCTCTACATCACAACAGAACGCACTCCTAAATTGGGTACAACAGGGGGGAACGCTTCTCTTATCAGGCGGCGACAATTATAGATACCTACAAGGAAGCTTCCTTGAACAATATCTACCTGTAAAACTCATCCGTGATGAAACTATTGATGCAGTTCCACCTATTCTAAAACAGAAATTCGAACTGGATACAACGTCTAAACCTAATGACGGATACACCCCTTATAAAATTATCTATTTTGAGTCAAAAAAGGGGTGTCAAACGTTAGTCGGAACAGGTGATCAGATATACATTGCAAAACGAAACTTTGGCAGCGGTCAAATTATATGTTTGGCTTTTAATTACAATGCACCTCCATTTTCAAACCTAAAAGCAGGAGAGACATTCTGGCGTTGGTTCCTCACAACGCACGGAAAGTCGCCTAAACGATTTGCTGACAAATACGCACCGTTTCGGGAGCACGAGGAAAAGATAAATAAACTTTTTCTGTCAAAAATGCCGACACAAGTCCCACTCATCAAACTCTTAGCTACTGTATTACCACTCTATTTAATCGGATGCGGTGGAATTGTCTTCTATGTTAGCAGACGCACTTCTTCTCCACGTAAAAGGATGCACAGGTATTGGCTCGGTGGACTAATCATCGTTATCGTTTCTGTTACTACAATCGGATTTACACGAGTAGTTTTACCAAAAGACATAGAAATAGACCAATTTTCTATACTAACAATCTATCCAGAAAGGAAGAACGCATATCTTCAAACATATTTTTCTCTCAGGAGTTTTGCATCCACAAAAACATCTATTACGTTATATCAGGATGATGTTATGCGTCCCCTACTAAACGAGGGTAGAAAACATCCAGCTAAGTTTTTTCAACAGACACCATTTCAACTGCAAGATATTGCTGTGGAACCTTGGAATCCAAGTACTTATGTGAACGATCTTTTTTTCACTACAGACACACAAAAGAAGGAGATGACACTTGAGAATACCTGGATAATAAAAGGTGAAAAAGCCGTCAATTTAGGGACAATCACAATCGGAAAAGATCACAAACTGCAACAGGTACCACTAAATGAAATCGTAAAGAAGATTCCATCTACAGAAGGACTTACTGGAAATCGTGAAAAATTCGCCAAAATATTGCAACAGGAAGGTTTGTTCCTATATCTCTCTAAACCTGCAAACCTACTTAATACTGCCGATATTAAACCTCGAACTGTACTAATTGGCTGGTACGAAGGAGAAACACTATTCCATCAAGAAGAAAGCAATAAAACTGTAGAGAGTGAAACATTCGTAATTATGTATCTTGATGGAGAAGACTTATGAATGCAATCTCATTCTTTTATTGTAATCCAAGTTGCTACCTGTAAGATACTTGACATAAGGATAACTTTATTCTAAAATAGTTCATTATTGGCTTAGATTTTGTACCGTAAACTGATATTTTGCGGTCTCACAGACACAAACTAACACATTGTGCTACATAGACGGGAACTTAGGTTATTGTAAAGTCCCAAAGCGGAGAATATTGAAAAATTATGAATACTAACCAATCTCAAATTGAAAGCAGACTGTGGAGTGCTGCTGATGAATTAAGGGCTAATTCAGATCTCAAAGGTTCTGAATATTCTACACCGGTCTTAGGACTAATTTTTCTAAAATACACAGACTATAAATTCACAGAGGTGCAAAGAGAACTCAGCTTAGAAACATCATCTGGCAAGCGTCTCTTAATTGATGAAAAAACACAATTTCAAGCACGAGGTGCTTTCTACCTACCAGAAAAATCCCGATTTCAATATCTTTTAGATTTACCTGAAAGTGAAAACATCGGTCAAGCTGTCAATGATGCCATAAAGGCAATTGAAGCCGAAAACAAACAGGTCCAGGGAGTCCTACCAAAAAACTACAACAGACTTGAAAAGAGTACACTCTTAGAACTGTTACGTATCATGGAACAAATCCCGATGGATATTGAAGGGGACGCATTCGGAAAAGTCTACGAATACTTTCTCGGCAATTTTGCCATGAGTGAGGGACAACGCGGGGGTGAGTTTTTCACACCTACCTCACTTGTTAAACTCATCGTTGAAATAATAGAACCGTTCCACGGACGAATCCTTGACCCCGCGTGTGGGTCCGGGGGCATGTTCGTCCAAAGCGAACAGTTCATACGGAATCATCAACAAAACGGAAATCAAGGATATATCAGTATCCATGGTGTTGAACGGGTCAATGAGACTATCAGACTCTGTAAGATGAACCTTGCTGTGCATGGACATGAAGGAGACATCAAGCAAGCGAACAGTTATACCGAATCTGCTACCGAAGATGAAGTTGGTCCGAAATTCGTGCGAGGCAAAGATATTAATAAAACTTCGTACGTTGATTGGAATACAGTACCTTTTTGTCCAATTGACTCTAAAAGACATGCAAAATACCAACTTGATCTGGGTGATATTCTCGTAATTCGTATGGCAGATCCAGGAAAGGTGGCGATCATTGAAAAGAACATTGATTCCGTTTTTGCCTCTTATCTAATCCGTTTGAAATTGAGTGCCACTCTTCTCTCACCCTATTTTTTGTTTTATACACTTTTAGATAACCGTTATCAAAATTACGTTGTAGGAGCAAGCACTGGCACTACCCGTAAAAGCGCGAGTGCTGGCGTTCTTACCGATTTTAAACTTATTATTCCAACAAAGAAAATAAGAAAACAATTTGAAGCAGTTATCGCACAGTTGAGAAAGACACTTAATAATTTGTTGGAGAAAAACGCCACCCTTCGCCAAACTCGCGATATACTCCTACCCAAACTCATCTCTGGCGAAATAGACGTATTCGAACTTGATATTGGTACTGATTCAATATAACCGAGTGCTGAAGTTCACCAATCATAGATTTTCTGTCACATTAAAGCAAATATTATGCTAAAATACTTAATGTTTACGGTTCATAGTAAAGTTTAGAATTAATTGAACACTCTGCATCGGCGGGATTAGGACACCTCACCTACCAGGGGAGGAAGTGTTTCTTTATTTTTAGGATTCACTAAAACATTCATAAGTGGGGTAAAAAATCATGTCTGAAGTGAAAGCTTTCTTAGAAAAAGTTCATATCAAAAACTTCCTGAGTTTACGGAATGTAACGCTTCCGCTTAAGCGTCTGACTATTCTTGTTGGACCCAATGGAAGTGGTAAGTCCAATACCTTGAGATCTCTACGTCTTTCCAACAGTATGTTGAGAGTTGAAACACCTCCCACAAAAGCAGATTTTCTCAGAGGTCGCCTTTGGGCAGGGGGAGCAGACCACATTACCTGCAAACTACACGCCAGAGTGAAGGAGAAGCCAGCGAAATATAAATTGAAATTTAAAACAAAGGGTGAAAACCTTTCTGTTGATGAAGAATTATTGGTTAATGATGTAAAAGTCATTTCAATTCAAAATGGGAAGGGTGAGGTTAAGGATGAAAAGGACGGGAATATAACAACCTACGAATCCAATAAACTTGCTTTGAGATCTGCTGGTGATTATGGGCATAAACCCATTACGAGTGCGTTAACAGAGTTTATTCAAGGATGGGAATTTTATGATTTTGAACCAAACTACATGCGAACTAATGCTGATAGAACTTTTTCTGGTACAAATGATATTCGAGAACCTCTAAAACTTAATCCTTACGGTGTGAATGTCCCAGATATACTTTGGGATTGGCACGAAAATATGCCAGAGGATTTCCGCTACATTGGCGATTCTCTTGTGGCTTCCACGAATGTTAACATAGACTATCACAAAGTTAATGGAGAATACCATCTCTGCTTTCTTGAAGGATACAAGGATCCGATTCCTTTGAGTGGTGCCTCTGATGGAACATTGCGTCTTCTTGCCTATCATACCTTGCTTAATCAATCTGAATTACCACCGCTTATAGCTATTGAGGAACCGGAGCGAAGTTTACACCCTGGGGCACTGAAGGATATTGCGTACATACTTGAGCGACTGGCTGAACGAACGCAAGTTATCATCACAACACATAGTTCGCAACTCCTTGACACATTCAGTTCTGAAAGTTTATCCGATTGGTTAGGTGTTTTACTCTTACATAATCCGACTGGACTTGGCACAGAAGTCATTAATATTGAAGATCTTCGGCATGAGCGTGAAGCTTTAGACAGTTGGATCATAGATTTTGGGGTTGGTAGTGCCATTTTCTATAGTGAACTTCTGCAAGACTTAATGGAGAAACCTGAATGCCAAGCGTAAGAATTTGGACTTTGGAATCTGATTATGATGCCAAAGTTGTGAGATGTTTGGCAAATAAATTAGCGAAACATTTGCATCTGAGAAATATATCTGTCCGCACAGCAAGTAAAAAAGATGTCCCTAAGGGTAGAGATCAAGGATTGTTGATAGCGACTCAAACTTATCTCAAGCAAGAAGATTATGTCATTTTCGTCATTGACAATGATGGACCTATGTCGCGACATCAACGAGATCAAGAATCGAATTCACTTGTCAACCAGATTCAGCGAATCGTTAATAATCGAGATTTCGCAGACAAAGTGTTTTTTGCCCCGTCTATTCAGGAGCTTGAAGCGTGGTTGTTAATTGATTGTCTTGGGATTGCATGTTATTTTGCCAGTAAACGCTCGCGGTACAAGGACAATTGTCGTGGTAAGGTATTAGCAAACAAATCTTTTGCGGCATTGGTTAAGAATTACCAGAAAGGCGATACCGAAAAAATCGTTGAAAGGGTAATAGGAGGCGAAGGTCCGAAAGAGTACTTGGAAAAGTTTACTGAACGAATTCTGCTTGAACTTAATCCAGATATGCCGCAAAAAAACGTTCGCCGTGAGCGGTATCATGAAAGGATATCTCCTGATGTGGCTGATCATGTAGTCATTAACAGAGAAACATTGCGGCGTAACAATTCCCTTCGCAAGTTAGGAAACGTGTTAGCGCAATTCAAGTAAAGGGTAATTATGATAACCGTTGACAAAGACAACTGTGAAAATGTATAATTACAACAAGAACGTACGATTCAATTATAGATTTTATGGAAAAATTTTGAATTAATTATACAGTCTGTATCAGTGCGATTGGGAAACCGCACTTACCGTGGTCCGAAAGTGTGTAATTATTTTCAAAATTCACCATAGTATTGATATTGCTGTTTTCACATCAAAAGATTCATTGGGGGAACCGACATGGCAAACGTGAGAATATGGAATGTGGAATCCGATTATGATGCTGAAGCGCAATTTCGGGATCTATGTGCCTCGCGCGGCTTAGATTGGGATATGATGACCGATGAGGAACGTATAAGTTTTGTTGATGATCTCATCCACGAGGATCGCGAATGCAAACGGTAGCCGTTGCGAATTTCTATGCTCAGTTTTTAC
The DNA here is from genome assembly GCA_965205065.1 of Candidatus Poribacteria bacterium. Taxonomy (GTDB): domain Bacteria; phylum Poribacteria; class WGA-4E; order WGA-4E; family WGA-3G; genus MSPOR6. The sequence continues at coordinate 5,001,509 of CBDBFT010000001.1, forward strand.
GATAACATATCTAATGTAACCAATAGAGGACACTTATGCTCAAAATCAACCCACAATATCTCGTTGATGACAAAGACGAAAAAACCGCTGTGCTCCTAACAATCAAAGAATTTCAACTTCTCATGCAGCGTCTTGAAGATTTAGAAGATACTTTAGAGATGGATGATGCTGTCAAAACTGATACTGAGTTTCGGGACTATCAAGACATTCGCTCCGACCTGATAAAAGAAGGAAAATTTTGAGTACACCAGCAATTTACACTGTCCATGCAACACCGCGTGTGGAACGAGAATTACGGCGTTTACCACAAGACGTAATCAGACGTATTGATGCTGTGTTTCAGCAATTGAGATATAATCCACGACCACATGGCGTTATTAAACTCACTGGACAAAGCGATGCCCATTGGCGAATACGCGTTGGAATGTACCGAATTCTATATCAAATAGATGACCAACATCGGCGTGTTAACATTTACCGAATCAAACACCGTCGAGATGTCTATCGTTAGATATAAGACTATTCATCATGCAAAACCCCTACAGTGAAGACCAACTCATTGAACAAACTGCCATAGCACTCCTTGAAAATATGGGGTGGCATCACCAAAATTGTATTGACGAATTCCAATACAGCAACGAGAAACTGACAGGCAGAGAAACAAAGACTCAAGTTGTGCTAACAGATAGACTTCGTGCCGCTTTAGAACGACTCAACCCCGATGTACCAAGTGATGCTATTGATACCGCAATTGAAACGTTGACTCAATCCAGGTCAGTTATGAATCCTGTTGAAGCAAATAGGGAAATCTACAATCATCTGAAAAACGGTGTGATGGTACGATTCACCGACCCGAATACCGATGAAGAAAAAGTCTCAGCATTACAGGTCATAGATTGGAATAATTCAGAGAATAACGACTATTTCGCGACATCACAATTCTGGATCACGGGGGATATGTACACCAAACGTCCAGACCTAATCTGTTTCGTCAACGGCATTCCTTTAGTCTTAATGGAGTTCAAACGGATTGACGAAAATCTCATATCCGCTTACAATGACAATATCCGAGATTACAAAGATACTATCCCACACCTTTTCTGGTACAACGCCATAATTATTGTATCCAACGGTTCAGAGAGTCGTATCGGTAGTTTCACTGCTGAATGGGAACACTTCACAATATGGAAACGTATTGAAACTGAAGATGAGGAACAGAAAACCTCATTAGAAGCACTGTTGCGCGGCACCTGTGAACAGGAAATAGAAGAATTACTGGACCGATCAATCGCACCTGAAGGTTATATCATTGATGCTAATGAAAATACATATACCTCAGAACTACTCGACCTAAGTCAAATAGACTTTGAACAGCTGGCAGAACAATTCAACACTGAACACAAACGCACAGTAGCTGAAAGATTAAAGGGAGCTATAAATAAAAAACTAAAAGTAATGGTTCAACTAAACAGGACTCGCATTGATCTTCAAGAGAAAAGGGAATGTTCTTGAACAAGGTCTTCCTGATGAGTGTTATACACTAACACTCATCAGTCAGAAAATGGAAGAGGTATATCAACACATCTACGACTCCTACTACGGAGAGGAAAAAAGCATATATACCGAAACTGCAATAATATGACGTATTATTCTGGATTCTTTATATCTTACAATATCTTGATGAAGAAGAAACAAAAAATGTAATCTCACCCTATAAACGCAAAAGATGATAGGTGAACTGATGGACGTGCTATCACTCGGAATTTTCGTAGTTGATGTCCTCGCAAAACCGATAGACACATTCCCTGAAAAAGGGAAATTAACACTATTTGACCAATTGGAAATCCATACCGGTGGGTGTGCAAACAACACCGCAATCGCACTGTCACGCCTCGGTGTTTCTGTGGGAGCTATGGGTAAAATCGGGAATGACCATTTCGCCAACCTACTCCTAAAAACCCTTGAAGAAAATCGGGTAGACACCACCGGAATCCAACAGGATGATAGCACGAATACATCCTTTACCTTTGTAGCAGTTGCTTCAGACGGTGAACGGAGTTTCTGCCACTACATCGGTGCAAACGGAGAACTTAACGAAAACGACCTGGATTGGGATATAATTAAAGCAGCAAAAATACTACACATCGCCGGAGCCTTCGTCATGCCAAAATTTGATGGACAACCGATGGCGAATGTTCTCAAAAAAGCCAAAACGTTAGGCATAAAAACCTCACTCGATACTGCTTGGGACGCTACAGGGAAATGGTTAGAAACTCTGGAACCGTGTTTACACTATGTTGACATCTTCCTACCCAGCTTAACTGAAGCACATCAACTGACAGGAACATCCGAACCTGACGAAATCTCTAAATTCTTACACAATTACGGCATCTCCACCATCGGAATTAAAATGGGGGAACACGGCAGCTACGTTTCAACACCAAAAGAAGAATTCTATATGCCAGCATATCACGTTGATATCGTTGATGCTACCGGAGCAGGCGATGCTTATGTCGCAGGTTTCCTTGCAGGAACAATTAAAGGATGGGACCTAAAATCAACAGCTGAATTAGCATCAGCAACAGGTGCCGCATGTGTAACTGCTATCGGAACAACTGCAGGCATCCAAAACCTTGAAGAAACAATCAGAATAACTAAGAACGGCAATACTAAATAACCAAAATACGGACACAGAATATGAAGGATACCGCAATCGTTCAAACACAAAACCTGTCAAAATGGTACGGTGAAGTCATGGGGGTGAACGATGTCACATTAGCCATTCAACCCGGTATTACCGGGCTGCTTGGACCTAACGGAGCAGGTAAGACCAGTCTTCTCAAATTAATGACAGGCCAGCTCAAACCGAACAAAGGAAACATCACAGTCCTAAACGAACCTGTTTGGAACAACTTTCTCCTAACCCAAAGAATCGGATATTGTCCCGACATAGAATTAGCATATCAATTTATGACCGGCTATGAGTTTGTAGAATTCTTCGCAACATTAAATGGATATGAAGAAGAAGAGATCAAGAAACGCACTATGATGACACTTGAAACAGTGGATATGACTTCCGCGGGTAACAGACAGATCGGTTCTTATAGTAAAGGCATGCGGCAACGGATAAAACTTGCACAAGCACTTGTGCATGAACCAGAACTGCTCTTCCTTGATGAACCACTCACTGGACTTGACCCAATCGGAAGACGACATATTATAAATCTTCTTGCAGAACTCACAGAACAGGGTATCAGCATAGTTGTGTCAAGCCATATCCTATATGAAATAGAAGCTATGACTGAAACCATTCTACTCATCCATCAAGGGAGGATTCTCGCAGAAGGAACTATTTCCGATATCCGAGAACTGATTGATGAACATCCACATAAGGTCTACCTTCGTGCTGACGAACCGCGGCGTTTAGCACAAACGTGCCTACCGTTTCAAGACATTCTCAGTGTCACCTTTGGCGATGAAGAGGGTGATGTTATTATTGAAACAGCAAAACCTGACATCTTTTATGATCGCCTACCCAAAATACTCATTGAAAACGAATTAAAAGTGTCTCAACTCTACTCACCTGATGACAATCTTTCTGCCGTCTTTAAGTATCTTGTAGGATAGGCTGTTCTTCTTCGTAAGTATCCATAACCAAACAATATCTCTTACCTCTAACCGTTTAATGACAATTCGTTATCCATTATTCACAAAAATTTATGTAACCATTTCTCGCATAACCCGCGTCATTATACACAGATACCATTTTTGATATATTATTTCTTATTTGCAGCACAAACTTTCCAGTTTGTGTCTCGAAGAAGGATAACCATAATTGAGACAAAAATTCAAAAAAATGGTATGATAACACATTCAGCAATTTACCACTTTCCTGAGGTGTCTAATGAAAAACGAAGATATTGAACTCATAAACCGCATCCTTTCAGGTGATGAAACCGCTTTTGTCAGTTTAGTCAATAAATACAAAAAGCAGGTGCATGCACTCGCGTGGAGGAAAATAGGTGATTTCCACATTGCAGAAGAAATCACACAAGACACCTTTCTCAAAGTCTATCAGAAACTCTCCACATTGAAAAATCCAAATCAGTTTTCTGGATGGCTTTATGTTATTGCCACTAATCAATGCCGCGCATGGCTACGAAAGAAACGTATTGAAACTGAATCGTTAGATGATACAGAAACTGAATGGGTAGACACGGCAGCATATTCACGATATGTCGCCGAAGAACAAGCAAAAGTTAACGTTGAAGCACAACGCGAAGTGGTAAAGAAACTACTCGCAAAACTCAAAGAGAGTGAACGCACAGTCATCACCCTACACTACTTCGGTGAAATGACGATTGAAGAGATCAGCAGATTTTTAGGGGTATCAGCAAGTGCCATAAAACTACGTCTGCACCGGGCAAGACAAAGATTGCAAAAGGAGGAACCGATGATTAGAGAAGCAATTAGCAACTTCCAACTATCCCCAATCCTTACCGACAACATCATGCAAAAAGTTGAACATCTCAAACCCGCTGCTCCGTCTTCCGGCAGCAAACCCTTTATACCTTGGGTGATAGGCGCGACAAGTATCGCTCTAATTGCGCTGATGCTTGGATTAGGTACCCAAAACTTAGGACGTTTTCAACAACCTTTTAGCCTGGATGCACAGTCTGAGATAATGGTGGAACTCGTTGAAACACCTATTGTGCAGAACCTTGAGGAAAAACTGGATGTCCAAAATCAACTGGGGAAACGTACTGCTGATGCTCAGGGTAAGGGTGATGGTAGTGGAGGAGAAGCCGATCAAGTCTTGTCTGATGAAGGAGATTATACCCACTGGAGATTACCAGAAAATGCTAAAGCTCGCCTTGGAAAAGGTAGTATATCTGGAAATGTAGCGTATTCTCCAGATGGTAAGTTATTAGCGGTTGGGAGTTCTGTAGGAATCTGGATTCACGATGCCCAAACCGGTAAAGAATTAGATTTTTTCAGTTTAGCACGTTCACTTGTTCATAAAGATGGAGAACTTATTGTACCAAGTGAACATGATCATCATATTGGTTGTATAGAATTCAGTCCTGATGGAAAAATACTTGCGAGTGGAGGTTGGAACAGATTACATTCAGTAGTTCTATGGGACGTTACCACAGGACAGCAGAAAGCAGCATTTCAAAGGAATATCCCTAATACTCATGGCATAGATATTAGATGTTTGAGTTTCAGTTCTGATGGCAAAACACTGGCCAGTGGACAAGGAGATGGTACTATAACGTTGTGGGATATAAAAACTGGCAAACAGAAAACACTTTCCGGTGTGCATTCAGGTCATGTATATGGTATGAGTTTCAGTCCTACTGATAATCAATTGCTTGTTAGTGGGAGTAGCGGCGAATTGTGGTTATGGGATGTTGATAAAGGAGAACACAAATCCATTTATCATGATATTTCTGGTAGTGCTAAAATCTATATACCAGCTGTTTTAGGATTAAGTTTTAGTTCAGATGGAAAAACACTTGCTACTACACACATAGATCATACGGTTCAGTTGTGGGACATTGAAACAAAAACAGAAAAATCTATTCTTAAAGGGCATACAGAATTTGTTCATAAAGTGCAATTTAGTCCGGATGGTAAAACGCTTGTAGGTGGTTGTTGGGAGGAAACAGTCCTGTTATGGGATGTTACAACAGGAAAACAGAAAGCAACACTCACAGGACACACAAGTGAAATCGATGGTGTTGCATTCTCTGCTGATGGCAGTACAATCGCTAGTACTGACGGTAATACGGTTCGTTTGTGGGATGCTACTACAGGAAAACAAAAATCTATTCTGCAAGGTTTTACACCACGTATCAATAGCATTGAATATTCACCTGATGGAACTGTGATTGCAAGTGCAGGTTCTGATGGTACCGTTAGGTTGTGGAATGCTACTTCAAGAAATCAGAAAAAGACGCTCATAGGACATTCTGAAAGTGTTAGGGATATTAGTTTTAGTCCTGATGGAAAAACACTCGTTAGTGGCGGTGAGGATAACAAATTATGTCTATGGAATGTTAAGACAGGTAAACTGTTAAAAACTTATGAAGGACACACAGATAAGGTTATCAGTGTTAGTTTCAATGGACAGAGTCTTGCAAGCGCAAGTAGAGATCAAATTTGGCTCTGGGATATTGCAACCGGACTACCTGAAAGGACACTCTTTGGACATACTGGTATTGTTTCAGAAATCCTATTTAGTCCTGATGGCAAAATACTGGCAAGTGGAAGTGTAAGTAAATCAGCAGCTACAGGAGATAATTCTGTGCTGCTTTGGAATGTGGAAACGGGTGAAAGATTAACAAAATTGGATGGAATACTTCGAGGTGTCACCGATCTCAATTTCAGTCCTGATGGCAAAATGCTTGCTTGTGCAAGTAAGGAACGGTATATTTTCTTGCGGGATATTAATACAAAAGAATATTGTAAAGTACTATTTGTAGATCCACCGATCTTTAAAATAACCCCTAATGGTGAAAAATTATGGTCGGACCCTGATGGTATAAGCGTGCATTTCAGTCCTGATGGCAAAATACTCCTGAGTGGACATACTGATGAAACACTACGAATATGGGATATATCTACGGAACAACAAACAGCTATATTTGTTGGACGCTGGTCGCACTTAAGTATTAGTCCTGATGGAGAAACACTTGCAAGTGGAAGTTCTGATGGAACAATTCTTCTCTGGGACCTCACATCGCTAACTAACAACCAACATTCTCAGTAGGTTGTCCTAACTGCACCAATGCAGCAATATCCGGTTCATCGGATGACAAAGAAGCAAAACTGCCATCACAGATAGCACGCCGAATCCCACGCATTAGACTGACATAGAAATGCAGATTATGCAGCGTGTGCAGCTGCGAACCGAGAATCTCATTTTCAATATGTAAATGTCGCAAATAAGCACGTGTAAAATTTTGACAAGTATAACAACGACACGCCGAGTCCAAAGGACTAAAATCACGCGTATACTTCGCATTCTTAATACGGACAATGCCTTCAGAGGTAAACAGCGAACCGTTGCGTGCATTCCGAGTCGGCATCACACAATCAAACATATCAATACCACAGCGCACACCATACACCAAATCCTCTGGTGTACCAACACCCATCAAGTAGCGTGGTCTATCTTCGGGTAACAAAGAGGCAGTAAATGCCAACATATCATACATCAATCCCTTTTCTTCACCAACACTCAACCCACCAATAGCATATCCAGGGAAACCAATTGATACCGTCCCCTCAACACTCGCCTGCCGTAGATCTCGTTCCATTCCACCCTGTACAATCCCGAACAACAGTTGTTTCGGATTCTCATGCGCTATTTTGCTCCGTTCTGCCCAACGTAATGTCATCTCCATTGAATTCTTGAGATACGCATAATCATTCGGCAGCGCGGGACACTCGTCAAAAATCATGATAACATCGGCACCAAGAGCATTCTGAATCGCAATGGAACGTTCAGGACTGATAAACCGTTCCGTGCCATCTATCGGAGAACGGAACGAGACACCCTCCTCCGTTATCTTCCGAAGCGGGCCAAGACTAAAAACCTGAAAACCACCGCTATCAGTTAATATCGGTTTATCCCATCCCATAAACTGATGCAAACCACCCGCGTCTTTAACAACTTCATGTCCAGGACGGAGATACAGATGGTAGGTATTTGCAAGGATGATTTCGGCATGAATCTTATCAGATAAGGTTTGCGGGGTGCAAGCCTTCACAGTGCCGCGGGTCCCTACTGGCATAAAAATAGGCGTATTCACAACACCGTGTGCTGTCCGAAGTTCTCCAACCCGCGCTTCAGTCTCTTCGTCTTTATGGATAAGCGTGTAAGTTTCTGGCATACCTTTCATCGTCTATATTTTATCACATCTCCTATTCCATAAGTAAGGAATTCGTTCCCAATCCAGAGGCATTCAATTGTCGGTAAATTGCATGTATTCAGATATGTTTCTTCTGTAGGAGGGAACTCCGATTCCCGACTATACACTTTGATAGTCGGGAATCGGAGTTCCCTCCTACAGAAGAGGAGTTGTTATGTTAATTGGATAATATTTGTAAGAAACTGCGAAAACGCGACAATTGAATGCCTCTGGTTCCCAATCGATGTTGCCAAATAGTTGTTGAACGGCATACATAAATCTGCTAAAATAACACAAAATTCTTGTGAGGTACAAATAGATGGAATGTATCTTTTGTGCAATCGTTGAAGGCAAAATCCCTGCAGCAAAAGTATATGAAAACCAACACGTATTAGCATTTATGGACATTGCGCCAGCAAATCCTGGACATCTCCTGATTATACCCAAACAGCACTACCGAAACATCTTTGATATGCCAGCCGAAGTAGGGAGTAAAATAATGGAAGCAGCAGTATCACTGGCAAAAGCCATAAGAGTAGCCTTAAAGCCTGATGGACTCAATCTATTCCAATCAAATGAACCCGCTGCATTTCAGACAGTGTTCCACTTCCATCTGCATCTCATTCCAAGGTGGGAAGGAGACCGGTTAAGGATCCCGTGGCGACCCAGTGAAGGAAATATTGAACACATAAACGACATCGCATCTAAAATTCGCGATGCTATGTAGCACTTAAGAGAGAGCCTATATCTAATCAAAATTCCCTACCACGGCTGTTGATACGAAGGCGCATTGACAAAGCGTTCTATTCCCACCTCTAAAGCAATCTGTGTGTTCGGCGGCAGATGAACTTGCAGATATGACCCATCCACTGCAACGGTGTTCTCACCATTACCATCTGTGGTACGTGCAGTTGTAAAATTGTGTTCACCCATTGATCCAGCTTGTATAATTACATCGCGTGCTTCGTTAACGTTCAGGTTTACTAACTCCAATTCAGTCGTATCAGAGGTGAGTTTAGGAACTAACGCTGCAACATCTGCAGGAAGTCCGGGACGTTTCTCTTGTGGATCATAATGGCGCACCCGTGTTACAAGCAATCCACCATTATAGTGTGGCAAAGGACCACCACAAGTCAGTTCAACCAAACCTTCGCAAGTAACAGGATTACGTCTTTGGAAATAAGCATCTCCAAATCCCGCTGGATCCTCGTCGTCATTTTCCATGAAGTTGAGTCGCTGTTGAACTTGTGATAGGTTATGATTGAGGATTGATTCTGGATATTCAGGAAAATCCCCACGCATATACGCCAACCATCCACCATCGCGTCCCCCTTGGTCCTTCGTGTGATGCCATGCGTTGATGTCAAATTTTGAACCGACCTTCCGCGCTATCTGTACTGCACGATCTTGATCTTCATCCTCCATAGACATTCCCCACAGATGTGCAACGTCAGAAGGATGCATCGGCATAAACTCAAACCAACCATCAACCTGTAAAACTGTGCCATCGTCATTCTTTATCGGATACTGAAGCCACGGACCAGGCACATAATTCCCCATACCAGGATCACCATGTTTTTGCGGTACATAGAGTTGATCGTTATGCTCTATACCGTTCTCAATTAGGACATCAATCTGTGAACGCGGGAAGTCCATATAAGACAAATCTTGATAAAGCAGTGCTGCATTCTGTCCAGCCACGCTGACAGCCTGACCGACACTATGCCAACCGTGTGGATGACTCCAACCGTAACGTGCACCATACCACTTACCTTTCATGTGTTCTCCGATTATACCTGAAAGTCCGATGTTATCTGGTACGATACCGCCGTTCTGTTCTGTACGAGCTATCCAGGCGTCAACATATTCCGAAACCCATGCCTTGTATTTATCGTCTCCTGTAAGCATATAAGCATTGGTAGCGAGTGTGGTTGCAGCAAGATTTCCGACCGCATCTCCCTTGCCTTGTCGTTCGTAGATAACTCGTCCCATCAGCTCCCGCTTATCATCACTTTCCAGGATCTCCTCACGACTTGTGCAGCCAGGGACATCAATGAATGGCAGGTTGTAACCGTTCGGGGGATAGAAGGATTCTCTTTCAAGTATCCAAAATGCTGGTCCCTTACTACCGTTCATTACACACTTGATGATCTTGTGTTCTGGGTCGTAATTCTGTGCTTCAGGGTCTTCGTTCATAAAGAACCCCGCAAATCGTTTTGCACGATCAAGGTTCGTTTCGTGTGTCGGATCCGCCATACACAACATGTAAAACAGATAGTTTCCTTCGCTTTGGTGGAACCAGTCATATCCTGGTTGATACTCTTTATAGACCATCGGATAGTCGTGTCCTGATCCGTAGTTAGTCATGTCTTTCGTGATAGCTTCAAATTCGTTTTGTGCATCTACCAAGAACTGTGCATCCCCACCCAGCATATAGAAGAGAGGCCAATTATGGAAACTCTCATAAGCATCATCTAATCCGTCGAAACTTTGGAATTCGGGATGATTAGGCCAGAACAGCGTCCCATCAGGACGCGTGTATTTCTTCAGGACTTTGGGTGCTGCGTCATTGATTTTGTCAATCAGTTCACGTTCAAGCACTGCCCATTCTGGTGGTGTCTGGACGCGTGTCTGTGCTTCAATTGTTGAAAACATAACTTATTCCCCTATATAAAGAAGATGAATGTTTGGACTTCGGTTTCTTATTGCAGTATAGCACATTTTTGCAAGTTCTTGTCAATTTTTGATTTACTAAGGACCTTTTTGAGTCTTTATCCCAACATGAATCGCTACGATGCCAAAAGTTTTACGATAGTACTGCACATCTGTTAGACCACACTGTTCCATTATCGTCTTCAATTCATCGCAACTGGGAAACTGCATGACTGATCGTGGGAGATAACCGTAAGCATCGTCCTTATTTCGAGAGATGCGGTTGCCAATAAAGGGTAGTATCTTTGTAAAATAGAAATAGTAAAGACCACGAAATACCGGATTGATAGGTTGTGTAAACTCTAAAATTGCAATTCTCCCATCAGGAACAGCAACCCGTGTCATCTCTCGAATTCCGAGTTCAAGATCAGAAACATTGCGTATACCAAAACCGACAGAAACAATGTCAAAAGTATTGTCAGGAAACGGAAGTGCAAGAGTATCCGCTTCAATCGGTATGAACGTGTGTTGATGTTTCTTTCTCTCAACTTTTTTCTGAGCAACTTCCAACATCTCAAAGCAGAAATCGGAGCCGATGACAGAGCCACCTGTCCCGATTTTGTCGGCATAAGCTAAGGCGAGTTCTCCCGTTCCTGTACAAACATCAAGGACACTGCTTGTTGCATTGACATCGCTAACTCTTACAGTCTCCCTTCGCCACATACGGTCAAAACGGAGGCTTAGCAACGAGTTAAGAAAGTCGTAGTGGCGTGCAATGGCTGAAAATAGGTTCTTTGTTCGGTGTGCCTGCATAGTAAGGTTTGTTTGTGATCAGAACAATTACATTCTGAGTTCCGCACCAAGTTCTTTATTGAGTTGTTGAACAATCTTGTCATGGCGATCGTTAACTGCTTTATCGGTTAGCGTTTCGGTTGCTGAATGATATGTAATTGTATAGGCGAGACTCTTCTTCCCATCTGGAACCTGATTACCTTCGTATACATCAAATAGACAGATAGACTCAACCCACTCTCCACCCGTGGTGTTGATAATGTCCATTGGCATATCAGATTTGAGGTCTTGATCTACGACGATTGCGAGGTCTCGCTGAATGCTTGGATATATAGGTATCGGTTCAAAACGTTTTGAGAAGACTGCTGCATCGGTTATTCTTTCCATGTCAAATTCGAATAGATACGCCTTAAATGGAAGTTCATAGTTCTCAAGCACACCAGGGTGTACCTCACCGATGATACCGAATTGGGTTTCACCTAATACCACTTCACCGTTGCGTCCAGGATGATATGTCGGTTCTTCTGACTGCCTTAATTCGTATCCATAAATTCCACATACTTCAAGTATGCCTTCTGCGATGCCTTTTATGTCAAAGAAATCGGGAGGACGATATGGATTTCCGTATACACCGCCGCCAATTTCTCCAGCAAGGATACCAGCAACGCGCTCCGGTTCCCTTCCATTTATGAAAACTGACGACATCTCAAACAGAGCGATACTATTGATCTGATGATTGTGGTTGTGTTGCGCGTTATCAAGGAGACTCGGTATAAGTGTCGTCCGCAAGATTGACATTTCAGGACTTAATGGGTTCTGTAGTTTAGTTGCTTCACAGAGTGGATGGTCATCATTGAGTCGTATCTTCTCAAAGCAGTTCGGGTGAATGAAACTATAGTTGATTGCTTCCATCATACCAGAGGCGAGAAGGAAGTTCCTGATACATTTTCGCACTTTCTCATGTTTATTTGGGGGTGGAATCGGTATATCCCCTTTCGGTAAAGTCGTAGGGATATTATCATACCCGTGAACACGTGCGATTTCCTCAATCAGGTCAATCTCCCGTGTTATATCTAATCGGAATGAGGGAACAGTGATGTCAAAGTTGTCCACTTCGGTCTGAATTTTTTCTATCCTAAACCCTAATCGGGATAGTGTCTGCTCAATCTCCTCTACTTCAATTGATGTTCCTAAGATGAAATTGACACGGTCTTTTCGTAGACATATTTTCAAAGGTTTTTTTCTGCCAGGGTAAACATCAACAACGCCTTTACAGATTGTACCACCTGCTATTTCTACGATGAGTTGTGCAGCTCGATCAAGAGCTGAGATAACGACTTCAGGGTCTACCCCGCGTTCAAATCTGTATGATGCCTCAGTATGTAAACCGTGTGCTTTTGAAGTTGATCGGATACTTGCTGGATGGAAATTTGCGCTTTCCAGTAACACATCCTGTGTTGTTTCTGTGATTTCTGACTCGTACCCCCCCATAACACCTGCGAGTGCAACCGGTTTTTCAGCATCTGCAATAACTAACATGTTTGGATTAAGTTTACGTTCCACTTCATCCAGTGTTGTGATAGTTTCATTTTCCATTGCACGTCGAACAACGATACGATTTTCATCGAGTTTATGGTAATCAAAAGCGTGTAACGGTTGTCCATACTCCATCAAGACGAAGTTCGTTATGTCAACAATGTTGTTAATTGCTCCTATTCCAACAGATTCCAGTCGTTGTTTTAACCAAGTTGGTGATTCTGCTACTTGAACGTTCTGTATGACGCGTGCGGCGTAGCGTGGACAGAGGTCTGGATCCACTATCGTTACGGATGTAATATCTCTTATATCCGTAACGCTTTCTATGTCCCTTTTTATTGGGTCAACTTCTGGATATTTAATGGTATTTCCAGTTTCAGCCCGGATTTCCCGTGCCACTCCGATCATACTCAGACAGTCTGAGCGGTTGGGTGTAATCTCCAATTCAAGTATCACATCGTTTAGACCTAATGCTTCCGTCAGTGGCATGCCGACAGATAGATTTGAGGACAACTCCATCAGTCCTGATGCTTCATCAGAGATAGCTAACTCTTTCTCTGAACATAGCATCCCGTGTGATTCTTCACCACGTAATTTGGCACGTTTGATTGTGATGCCAGTAGGTAATTCCGTTCCGATGGTCGCGACAGGTGCAAACATCCCTTGATAGACATTTGGTGCACCACAGACGATCTGAAGATTGTTCTCATCTCCAATATCCACTTGACAGCATTTTAGTTTATCTGCATTTGGATGTGGAGATATGGATTCCACCTTTCCTACAACTACACCTTCTAAACCTGCGCCAAGGTGTTTGATAGATTCAACTTCAATTCCTAACATTGTCAATCTATCGGCAAGTTCTTTTGGTGAGAAGTCAAAATCGATATAGGTTCTCAACCACTTGAGGGATACATTCATAACGAAGTCCTTTATAGTAAATTATGTAAATAAGTTTACATATATTCTGTAGGAGCGATCTCCGAATCGCGACGCAACCACTAATAGTCGGGAATCGGAGTTCCCTCCTACAACTCAGATGTAAAGTTAATTGTAGAATCCACTATATTAACTGTTGCTCTAAAACTGCTTTAGAAATCGCAGGTCATTTTCATAGAAGGTGCGAATATCTGGGATGCGGAACTGTAGATTTGCTATGCGTTCAACACCCATGCCGAAAGCGAATCCTGTACTTTCTTCAGGGTCATAGTTAACCGCTTTGAATACCTCTGGGTCAACAGCTCCTGCCCCTAATATCTCTACCCATCCGGTGTACCCGCAGGTGCGACATCCCTTTCCTTGGCACACTGTACATGTTATATCAACTTCAGCACTCGGTTCGGTAAATGGGAAGAAATGTGGACGGAATCGCATCTGTGTCTGATCCCCGAACATCTGGCGTGCAAAGGATACTAACACACCCTTTAATTCACTGAAAGTTACGTGTTTATCAACCAGTAGTCCTTCAACCTGATGGAACATCGGTGTATGTGAGATATCATAATCCACTCTATATGCTTTCCCGGGAACGATAATTCGGAGTGGGGGTTTCTGACTTTCCATTACCCGAATTTGAACTGGAGATGTATGTGTCCGCAGGAGTTGACCATCTGTCAGATAGAAGGTGTCGTGCAAATCGCGTGCGGGATGGTCTGACGGTGTGTTGAGTGCGTCAAAATTAAAGTGTTCAGTTTCGACTTCTGGTCCTGTTACAGTTTGGAAACCCATCTGTGTGAAGATGGTTTCAATCCGCTCTAATGTTTGTATGACTGGATGTGCTTTACCGTAGGCTGGTTTTCTCCCCGGTAGTGTGATGTCAATAGCTTCACCCTTCAGTTGTTGTTTCTGCTTCTGGATCTCCAATTCTTTTTTTGTTTTCTCAAATGCGTCCGTGAGTGTAGCTCGCACATCATTTGCAAGTTTTCCGATGATAGGACGTTCCGCTTTGGAGAGTTTTCCCATTCCCTTCATTATGTCAGTTAACTTTCCGTTGCGTCCGAAATATGTTATCCTGAGTGTTTCCAGATCATTAGGTGAAGCTACATCTTTTAGTTGCTCCAGAACTTCAGTTTGAATGGTTTCTAATTCGGTTTTCATATATCCCTTAAAATAAGAACACCTATCACTCTGTCCCATCACTTCAATAGTATGCTTGAAGTGTTTCTGGGGACGAAAGCGACAGGTATCTACTTCCGCGGTACCACCCCGCTTGACAGTTTCAATGTGTTATGTGAAAACTGTCCGCTTCATTGGTTATTTTCTGGCTCCGAGATGAAATTCGGCTATGTTCTCAAAACTACACTTTCAGCATAAGGTGTAGTATCTCTACTTGAGAAATCTCAATTGCTTACTTTGTCTCATCATTGCCAGGATATTGTGGGATAAATTATCTGTAATGGTTATCCTTTTACTTGTGCGACGAGTTGTGCGAAACCGTCTGGATCGTTAACAGCGATATCAGCGAGAACTTTCCTATCCAGCTCTATGCCTGCTGTTTTTAGTGCGTGCATGAATCGGCTGTATGTAAGTCCGTGCAGTCTTGCTGCTGCGTTAATACGCATAATCCAGAGTTTTCTGAAGTCCCGTTTGCGTGCCCGTCTATGTGCATAAGCGTGGTTCCAGCCTTTTTCTACTGCTTCCATAGCAGTGCGTCGAAGGTTGTTTCGTCCACCTCTGTATCCCTTGGAATGTTTCAATATCCGTTTTCTTCTTTTTCTTCGGACGTTTCCTGTTTTTACTCGTGGCATTCTGAACTCCTAACTTAGTAAGCGTTTCAAACGTTTTGCGTTACTTGGGTCAACCAAAGTAGGTTGTCTGAGACGGCGTTTTCGTTTTGCTGACTTTGATATGAAAAGGTGTCCAGCATAAGCTCTTTTGCGTCTAATTTTCCCTTTAGCAGTAAGTTTAAAGCGTTTTGCTGCGCCTTTATGTGTTTTCATTTTCGGCATTATAATATCCTTCTGTATGGAACCGTTATCCTATTGTGCATGAAGATCGGATACTTTAGGCTTTACACATTGTACGTTGATTATGAAGATTTTGGAATCAAAAGCATTGACATGACCCGTGTTTCCATTTTAGGTGGTTGTTCAACTTCAGCGATTTCAGCGATATCCTGTTCAAGTCGGTTTAGCATATCGCGTCCTAAGTTTGTATGTAGCATTTCGCGTCCGCGTCTGAATCGGACAGTTGCTTTTACTTTCCACCCTTTCTTCAAGAAATCTTCAATGTGTCTTTTCTTAAACTGATAGTCGTGTTCGGCAGTATCAGGTCTAAACTGAATTTCCTTTAGTACGACTTTAGTCTGTTTCTTCCGTGCCTCTCGTTCCCGTTTGTTTTTTTCGTATTGATACTTCCCGTAATCCATTATTTTGCAGACGGGAGGTTTGGCGTTGGGAGAAACTTCTACTAAGTCCAATCCGACTTCGTCAGCCCGTTCCATTGCTTCGCGCGGTGACATCACACCGAGCGAGTTGTTTTCATGATCAATTACCAATATCTCTTTGGCTCGAATCTGATAGTTTGAACGACTCTTCTTATCACGTGTTTTCTGAGTACGTTTGCCTCTATAGTGTATTTCCGACACCCCCAAATTGTAGTTGGTCTGTACTTATTATGTATATATACTATACACAATCTGTTGCACTATTGCCAGACTATTGACAGTCAAATAAACAATGAAATTAATAAAACGTCAGTATTAGTGCTTGAGATATAATGTCTATTGATATTTAATTTATTATTATATCACATTTTTTTGTCAAATGCAAACTAAAAAGAAGGATGGAAGGATGGAAGGATGGAAGGATGGAAGGATGGAAGGGTGGAAGGATGGAAGGGTGGAAGGGTGGAAGGGTGGAAGAATGGAAGGATGGAAGGATGGACGGGGATGGAAGGATGGAAGGGTGGAAGAATGGAAGGATGGGAGGGGTGGAAGGGTGGGGTGTGGAAAGTTCAGATTAACATTCTCCTGTTTATTGCATTTTATGCAACCCTACTGCTTCTCTAACCTATCTTAACATTATGAAAGACAGAATGTTTTTGGAGCTGAAGCATGAAAAACGATGATGTACAATTGATTCAACGCACATTGGTAGGCGACCAATCTGCTTTCAATACACTTGTACAAAAATATGAAAAGTCAGTCCACGCTTTTGTATGGCGGAAAATCGGTGATTACCACATCGCTGAAGAGATCACGCAAGATATTTTCCTCAGGGTGTATCAAAAGCTCAACACCTTGAAAAACCGTAATAGTTTTGCAGGATGGCTCTACGCGATCGCGAAACAATACTGCTTCGCTTGGTTCGAAAAAAAGCGGATGCCGATGAAATCGTTAGATGCAATGCCAACAGAGGAATTAGAGGAACTGTCTTATACACAATACCACACGCATCAACAGGAAGAATTCGTGGGTGAACGACAACGCGAAGTTGTCAATAACCTCCTTCAGAAGTTACCAGTAAGTGAACGTGCTGCTGTAAAACTTCACTATCTTGATGAAAAATCATGTGAGGACATTGGCGAGTATTTAGGTGTTTCACCTAACACGGTTAAGAGTCGGCTCCACCGTGCGCGTAAACGTCTGCAGAAGGAGGAACACACGATCCGAGAGTTATGGGGTGGTCAAAAAGGAGATATAATGTCTAATAAATTAGAGGAAATTCGCGGCAAGTTTAATGCATTCATGGAAAAGGTGGAATCCTATCCAATTTCTGGAGAGGATATCCTCTCGGGTGAGGCATACCTCAAGGAAGCTTATAACGAGGTGGAAGAGGCACTCAAAGGCGAAATCACACCTGAATTGGCACATCTTGCTGTGGATAAAATATACGCGCATTACGGTAAAATCGGTATGGAAAAACGGATCCCGTTGCTCCAAAAGTATCAAGATTTAGCACCCAATGATGAGGAACGTTTCTGGGCGCATGGAAACTTAGTCTATAGCCTAACATGTCTGGATAGAAACAGAGAAGCCATTGATGAACATAAGAAGCTTTACCATTGGACATGCAAGCAAATGTCGGATAAACATGTATTGGAAGTTGTTTCTAACTTGACCATTGCTGGATGTTGGAAAGATGAAGGACGTATAGATGAATGGTTGCAAATTTATAAAGAGGCATCTGAACGTCTTGAAAAGTCTGAAGTGAGTGACTACTCACGTTGCGATTTCCTGCAAATCGGTGCAGAAGTGCTGCGACACAATGACCACTTTGATGAGGCATTTCTCGGAATTGGCATGTTGGAGCGCGCTAACAAAGAACAAGATTGGGAACACTATTTTAGGTTCTGGTTGGCTGTAAGAACGAACAAACTTCTGCTGTACGGTAAACAGGAAAAATGGGATCAGTTTGATCAAGTTTTAGCAGATGTCAGTAGGTATATTGAACTTGAAGTGGAAAAACATGAAGCAGGTTATCCTATAAAGATCAACGATTTAATTTGGGCTGCACATGATGTGGGGTGTTGCCTGGTGTGGACGAAGAGGTATGAAGATGCAAAACGTTTTCTACAAATCTCACTTGATTTACAGCATAAAAACGATTGGGCATATTTCATGCTTGCGGTAAGCATCTGGGCAACTGAAAAGGATCGGGAAAAGACTCTACATTATCTAAAGAACGCTTCCGATTATGTGCTGAATTATTGGAATCAAGATAGGTACTATCCTGCCTTCCTTGAGACACCAGAATTTGCTGATGTAAGAGAAGACCCTGAGTTTCTGAAGGTTCTGGGACAGAAGTCGGTCGATTAACTATTCTTTGTGGTAGGTTCGGTTTCCTAACCGAACCATAAGCGTCAATTTAAGTGATAAATCAGTTGAGGTCGCGTCTTCAGTCCCGTAGGGGCGATATGTTTATAGAAAACGTGTCACGCCCCTCTTTAGTCCCGTATGAAGATTAAGTTATACCATTTAAATTATATATTTTCCCTTTTATATATTTTTGATTTCTGCTATACTTTTTTTAATTCTACAAATTAGAGGTTAGAAATCAATGAACATCAAACCCCCAGAGATTACAGAAAGTGTTTCAGAGTTGAAGCGTTTGATAAGAAAATCACCAAAAGGTTTTCACAAGCAAAGACTTACAATGCTATATCTATATCGGAGCGGCCAGGTAAAAACTCGTAAAGAAGCAGCAGAGATGATAGGTGTCCACCGAAAAACGGTTGGAAAATGGTTATCAACTTATGCCTCCGCAGGACTTAATGGACTTTTGGAACGAGATTATTCCTCTGGGCGTCCTCATCAACTCACTAAAGAACAACAAGAACTTTTGCGTGAGAAACTCCAAGACCCGGAAGGTTTCTCAAGTTACCACCAGATTATAGATTATATTGAAGAGACATTTGGTGTCAAAATGAACTATCATGCTGTTTATGCTTTAGTCCACTATAAATGGAATGCCAAACTCAAGGTGCCCCGCAAAAGTCACGAAAAAAAAAACGAAAAAGCGTGTGATGAGTTCAAGCTAAACTTCGGAGAAACAATCAAGACTGCCATTTCAGAGAAAGTTTCTTCTTTTGAAACGATCCGGATCTTTTGTCAAGATGAGACAAGATTTGGTTTATTGCCTGTTTCATATCGGCGTATTACCTTGCCCGGTATCAAACCGATTACTAAGGTCAGTTATACTTATGAGAACTTTTATCTATATGGTGCTGTAGAACCGATAACAGGACAAAGTTTCTTTCTTGAGATGCCTTTGCTCAATGGTTCTTGTTTCCAAGTATTCCTTGATGAGTTTGCTAAAGTTTATCATTCATCTCTAAATGTCCTTGTTCTTGATAATGGGCGTTTTCATCACGGGAAATCTCTACAAATACCTGATAATGTCATTTTGGTTTTTCTACCACCTTATAGTCCTGAACTGAACCCTATAGAAAGACTTTGGCAAGACACAAAAGCAAAGTTATTTGAAAATGTCTTCACAGCCATAACAGAAATGCAGAACAAACTTACCGAAATATTGAAAAAATATACGGAAACCACTATTGCAAGTATAACAAATACCGATTATATAACAAAAGTGGCAAATGGAATATAATTTAATACAAATGGTATTATTAATTGGGTAATACGCGGGCGGGGAAACCCCGCCCCTACGAAACCTTACTCCTACGATGAGTCATATCAGTAGAATTACCTGATTATTTATTTAATCTTCATACGGGACTAAAGATACCGTGGATAAACGCGAACTATAAACATTCCGTCCCTAATGAAGATTAAGTTTTTAATTGGGTAATACGCGGGCGGGGAAACCCCGCCCCTACGAAACCTTACTCCTACGATGAGTCATATCAGTAGAATTACCTGATTATTTATTTAATCTTCATACGGGACTAAAGATACCGTGGATAAACGCGAACTATAAACATTCCGTCCCTACGGGACTAAAGAGGGGACAATCTCAATAATTATACGTCCTTAGAGGTGTTCACAATAACCCAGACATTTTCTAAAATTGATGCATATAGTGCGATGTCCTAATCACACCGAATCCTGCGCGAAAACTTACAATGAAGTGGGTTGGAATAAATTAATTTATACATAGGAGAAGAATAGAATGAATTTCAAAAACATTGTTAACATTTGCTACGGTTTATTCTTATGTTTTGTGGCTTTTACGTCAACAACCATTAGCGAGGGAGAAGAAATGAATCCTTTAACACTTGAAGATTTGCTCAAATTTAACACTTTTGTTTTTAGAGTCCCTATTGATATTACCTCAGACGGAAACTGGATTGCTTACAATACGCAGAATCGTGAACAGTATGAAGGTGGAGGTGGCGACTCATGGTATTCTAAAACAGGTGTGATGACTGAAATGGCGTACGGAACGGTTTGGGTGACGAATACGCGAACAGGTAAACACCGCAACCTCACTCCAGGTTGGGGTTCAAGTTGGGCACCGAGATGGTCTCCTGATGGAAGGCATCTCGCCTTTTTTTCGGATCGCTTGGGTAAACCTCACTTATTCATTTGGGACCGAGAGACTGACGACATGCAAGAGTTTGCATCGGCAACCGTTCGGACGTTTTTTGGTTTTGAAGTGCCAAAATGGACACCGGACGGGCGTTTCGTTCTTTTCAAATCCGCTTCTTCAGAAGATGATCCAAATTTCAATGAAACTGTGCAAGACGAATCTCAAGTTTCACGAAAAACATCCTTCGTTGAAGTATGGGATTGGCATAAAAGACAACTTAAACAACAAGAAAATGAGGCAGAAAACGGAGAACTTCAAGAAAGTCAACACAGAGCAAAACATACAAAACTCATAGTAGATGTGGTTATCGCGGATACTAAGACCGGCAAAACATTCCCGTTGATGAAGGGATATGAGATTAGGAACTTAGATATTGCCCCTAATGGTGAGCAAGTGGCTGTTACGGTTTATTTGGGATATGAAGTACCAACATCTCAACAACCAGTATATGATCTCTACGTCTTACCATTGTCAGATGCTTTAACCACAGGAATTGAACCGATTGCGCGAAAAATCCGACTCGGATATGATGGTATTACAGTCAGTTGGTCGCCAAATTCAAGATATATTGCGTTTACAACAGAAGGCGACCTGGCATCTGGAGATGCATACATCGTTGAAGTAGAGACTGGCATAGTCCGAAATCTCACAGAAGATCTTGACGTTGACCTCGGTCGATTATATAAACCCCCACTCTGGACAGCAGATGGCGAGGCACTTCTTTGCATTGCGAACGGGGAAATATGGAAAGTACCGCTGAACGAGGGAACGATACGAAACTTGTCGAAAAATTTTGAGATTTCTGTACACGATGTATTCTATCCAAGCGAAGGATATACACCTTGGACGGTTGACAACGCTATTACAATAAATACTTCTGACCAAGGTTTTTATCGTTTTAGTCTCACGGATGAGACAATTGCCTTTCTGCACAAAGATGAAAATCGGATTGTTCACGCAAACCGTTTGCATCAAGATGTGGCAGAGGAGACCGGGGAATTTATTTATGTTGTTGAAAGCAACCAAGAACCGCAGAATATTTGGATGAGCGATACTGCTTTTGAATCTCCACGGCAAATCACTAATATTAATCCACACTTAAAGACAATTGACTTTGGCAGAAGCGAACTTATTGAGTGGACACTTGAAGACGGGCGAACGGTTAAAGGCATCCTTGTGTTACCGTCTGAGGCATCTGAAGAAAATCCTGCACCGATGATTGTCAGCGTCTATGCAGGAGATGAACCTTCAGCACTGATCAACATCTTTGCTTTCGGCGAGAACGTGGGAAGTGCCCATCCGGGTATGTTTGTCTCAAGAGGCTATGCACTTTTCCTACCCGACCTTCCCGTGCCAGAGATTGAACCGTACAAGCAGTTCTCTAATGTCCTTCTTCCAGGAATTGATGCAGCAATTGCGACTAAAAAGGTGGATGCAGAACGGTTGGGCGTTATTGGTCATAGTTACGGTGGATATACCGTGAATACCCTTATCACACAAACAACGCGATTTAAAGCAGCAGTCGCTTCTGCATCTATAGGCAACTTAATCAGCGGATACCTTATTGAGCCTGGTACCGGGCTTAGTACCGGCTGGCACGAGACTGGAGGAGGCGGGATGGGCGGCACCCTATGGGAATTCCCGCAACGTTATATTGACGGTTCACCAATTTTCCATCTGGATAAGGTTGAAACGCCTTTGCTTCTGATTCACGGAGACCAAGATTTCGTTCCCTTTGAACAGGCGCAGGAAATGTTCATGGGACTTGCGCGCCTTAAAAAAGAGGTTGTGCTGTTGAAATACAAGGAAGCAGACCACTGGCACGGATTCTGGTCAAACGAAAAACTTGCCGATTATTGGGAACGGGTGATAAACTGGTTCAACGAATATCTGAAATAACGCGAGTTCGAGATAAACTCGTATAACATTCATCTGTGTTGAACAGGAACAGATGAATGTTAAAATACCAGCACTCCCAAACGCGACACAATCGGCGGTTTATAGAGCGTCGGAAACCACCTTATCCCTACACAAAATAGCAACTAAAATTCAGATTTTTCTCCCTGATGCACGTTTTCAGATCAAACTTTCGTCTTAAATATTGGAAGTATAAACAGTTTTGATAGGAGGAAGTTTCGTGGAAAGAGAAGACGACGTTCAACTGATTCGCAAAATCTTATCGGGCGACGACGCTGCGTTTGGCATCTTGGTGGAAAAGTACCAAAAGAGCATTCATGCCCTTGCATGGGGGAAGATCCACGATTTTCACTATGCGGAAGAGATTATGCAAGACACATTCCTTAAGGCATACAAGAACCTTCCGACACTCAAGAATCACAGCCAATTTGCTGGGTGGCTCCATGTCATTGCAAATCATCTCTGCATTGATTGGGTCCGAAAACAACAACCGTTGATGCAATCTTTGGAAGATACACGTCTGGAAGAAATCGATGAATCCTCTTATACACATCACCTGTCGGAACAGCGGGTGAAAGAGAAAACCGAGTATTGCCGTGAGCTTGTCCAACAACTCTTGGAAAAACTGCCAGAAAATGAACGCACGGTCATAACACTCTACTATCTTGACGAAATGTCAACGAAAGAGATCAGTGAATTCATGGGAGTATCGGTGAATACAATTACAAGCCAGCTCCAACGCGCAAGAAAACGCATGCAAACTGATCAGGATACCTTAGATGAAGAATTCTTTGGTCATTTACATCTATCAGATAATCAGAAGGAGAATATGATGAGTCAATTAGAGCAACTTCGCAACAACTTCAATTCATTCATGGAACAGGTAAAATCTGAACCTACATCAAGAGAGGATATTTTTAAGGAGGCATCCATAGAGATTGAAGATGCGCTTAAGGGTAAAATCACACCTGAGTTGGCGCACCTTGTGGTTGATGATATATACCCACACATGGGTAAGCAGGGAATAGAAAAACGCCTCTCTCTTCTACATAAGTACTTGGATGACGCACCAGATAATAAAGAACGTTTTTGGGCACATCAAAAGTTAGCTTCAAGCCTTGCATATCTTGGGAGGCACCGAGAATCAGTAGAGGAACAATCACAACTTTACCGATGGGCATGCAAAAACGACATTCCAGATAAGGATGTATTGCATATTTTCTGTTCTAATCTTGAGAACCCAGCATCTTGGTCTGCAGAAGATCGAATTGATGAATGGATTCAACTATATCATGAGGCATCGGAACGTCTAAAAAAACCCCATGTAAGTTATCTTGACCGCTGCCAATTTCTGCAAATCGGGGCAGAAGTACTTCGAGCAAACGGAAAATCGGGTGAGGCATTAATTGAACTCGAAAAGTTGGAGAAAACGAATACTAAACAGGATTGGAGACACTATTTTCGATTTTGGTTAGTTGTGAAGACGAATCGTTTGCTTCTGTATAACAGACAGAATGAATCGGAACGTTTTGATGAAATCATAACGGAGCTCAAGCACTATATGGAAGGTGAGTATAAGAAATACAGTGCGGGTCAACCGGTAAATACTGGTGATCTCATCTGGCTTTCTCACGACATTGGCTGCTGTCTGGTGTGGATGAATAAGTACAGTATTGCAAGAAGTTTTTTACAAGTTGCTTGTGATTTGGGTGGTGAGAATCACTATGGACACTTCATGCTCGCTGTAAGTATCTGGGCATCAGATAAGGACCGTGAGAAGACTCTGCATCAACTGAAGATTGCTGAGGAAGACTATGCTGTAGCTTCCTATAATTTTCGTGATAGTTATTACTCATCTTTCGTTAATACACAAGAATTTTCGGATGTAAAGAATGATCCGGAGTTTCTGGCAGTTTTTGGACAGAAGTAGGAGGAGAATAGAATGAATTTCAAAACCGTTGTTACCATTTGCTACGGCTTATTTTTGTGTTTTGTGGTTTTTACTTCAACAGCAATTAGCAAGGGAGAAGAAACAGATCCTTTAGCAGTTGATGATTTGCTCAAATTTAACGATTTTATTTATCGAGTCCCTATTGATATTACCTCTGACGGAAACTGGGTTGCTTACAACACACAGAACCGGGAACAGTATGAGGGCGGCGGTGGAAACTCTGCGTATTCCAAAACGGGTGTGATGATTGAAATGGCGTACGGAAAGATCTGGGTAACGCATACTCGCACAGGTGAACATCGCAATCTGACTCCGGATTGGGGATCAAGTTGGGCACCGAGATGGTCTCCTGACAGAACGCGTCTTGCGTTTTTCTCAGATCGGACAGGTAAATCTCATCTATATGTCTGGAACCGAGAATCTGACGAAATGCAGGAATTTGCATCGGCAACAGTCCGAACATTTTTCGGCTTTGAAGTACCCAAATGGACACCCGATGGACGGTTTGTTCTTTTCAAATCTATTTCCGACCTGCCTGATGACAAAGAATCTGCACAGGATAAAACTCAAATTTCGTCCAAGACTTCGCCTAAACCGTCTTTCGTTGTCGTTTGGGATTGGCCCAAAAGACAACGGCAAGAAGAAAACGATGAGTCAACACAAGATGGAGCGCAACCAAAAGAAAAAGAACGAGGAAGATCGAATATAGACTTGACTATTGTTGATACTAAGACTGGCAAAACACTGCCATTGATGAAAGGATATGCGATTAGGAGTTTTGATATTGCACCTAACGGCGAATATGTCGCTGTTACGGTTTCCTTAGGTGCCGAAACACCCGATACACAACAACAGATATTTGATCTCTACATTTTACCGCTGCCAAAAGTGTTAGGTGAAGCTTCCTCCTCGGAAATTGAACCTCTTGTTCGGAAAATACGTCTTGCCTACGGTATTACTGTCAATTGGTCGCCGGACTCAGAACACATTGCATGGACTACCGGGGGTGAAGGAGGAAAAATAGCATCAGGGAATGCTTATGTTGTTAATGTAGAGACAGGCACGGTCCGTAATCTCACAGAAGACCTTGACGTTGACCTTGGACGATTATATAAACCCCCGCTCTGGACAGCAAAAAGCGATGCAATCCTCTGTATTGCAGGAGGAGATGTATGGAAAGTACCTCTAAACAGCGACGCAATACGAAATCTGACGAAAGATTTTGAGTTTTCAGCGCATGATGTATTCTATCCAAGCGAAGGGTATACACCCTGGACGGTTGACAACGCTATTACGATAAACACTTCCTATCACGGTTTCTATCGTCTTGACCTCACGGATGGCACAATTACTTTTTTGCACAAAGATGAACATCGGATTGTTCACGCAGGCCGCTTTGATCAAGATGTTGCAGAAGAAACTGGAGAATATGTTTATGTTGCTGAAAATAGTAAAGAACCACAGAATATCTGGATGAGTGATACTAATTTTGAATCCCCGCGGCAAATTACAGACACTAATCCACACTTAAAGACTATTGACTTTGGCACCAGCGAACTTATTGAGTGGACACTTGAAGATGGTAGAACGGTTAAAGGTATCCTTGTGCTACCGCCTGATGCATCAGAACAAGACCCTGCACCGATGATTGTGAACGTCTATGCAGGAGGTACACATGCGTCCCGGATAAACACCTTTGCTTTCGGTGAGAACATAGGGGGTGCCCATCCGGGTATGTTTGTCTCACAAGGTTATGCACTTTTCTTACCCGACTTCCCCGTTCCGAAGATTGAGCCGTCCAAACACTTTTCGAGTGTCCTTCTTCCAGGAATTGATGCCGCAATTGCCACTAAAAAGGTAGATGCGGAACGGTTAGGTGTCATCGGTCACAGTTTCGGAGGATATACTGTGAATGTGCTTATCACACAAACAACACGATTTAAAGCAGCAGTCGCTGCTGCCTCTGTAGGAAACTTAATCAGTGGATACCTTAATAGTGGACTCGGTGTCGGATGGCACGAGAGGGGACAAGCTGGCATGGGGGGTTCCTTATGGGAATTTCCACAACGTTATATTGATGGTTCACCAGTCTTCCATCTGGATAAGGTTGAGACTCCTCTGCTCTTGATTCACGGGGATCAAGATTTCATACCCTTTGAACAGGCGCAGGAAATGTTTATGGGACTTGCCAACCTCAAAAAAGAGGTCGTATTGTTGAAATACAAGGAAGCAGACCATTGGCACGGATTCTGGTCAAACGAAAAACTTGTAGATTATTGGGATCGTGTCCTAAAATGGTTTGACGAGTATCTGAAATAGGCAAACCGCGTCTATAATCTATAATCATTGACATTAAGTTCCCTAAAATACGATTCTTAATTATTTTAAACCGTATTCTGATACATTCCATTCTATACGTCAAATTCCAATTGGAAAATGTAAACCCAAAAACTCACAAATCGGTAGGTGCGGTTTCCTAACCGCACCAATTGTCTTAAAATGGAGGAGAAAATTGAGAATATCTCAAAATATATACACGATAGCATTGATAATAACACTAATGTCCAACATACCAGCGACTGCAGCCCAAAACACACAAACCGTTAAAAAAGAACTTCCCGCAATCAAAACCGAACAACCTCCCACTATTGATGGTGTGCTCAATGATGTTTGCTGGCAAGATGCACCGCAAGCTATCGGGTTCACTGACCAACGTACTGAAAAACCTGCCAAGAATCAATCTGTCGGTTGGCTTATTTATGATGATGCAGCTATCTATGTTGGACTTCACCTTTATGATGATTCACCTGATAAAATTGTGGCGCGTCAAACCAAAGATCAGACGGGAATCGGAGGCGAAGATTGGGTTTCCTTCAGTCTTGACCCATTTCACACGCATCAGTTTTCTGATAGAAATTTCTTCATGACCAATCCATTAGGCACGAAATACGCGCATCTTGCCACAGGACGTGCGGCAAAAAGCGAATGGATTGGACTTTGGAAAGCTGCAGCTAAGATTGTCCAAGACGGATGGGTTGTAGAGATGGAAATCCCATGGCAGGTCCTGGATTATCCCAACACAACAGAACCTATTCGAATGGGTATCAATCTTGATAGGTTTCAACAACGTACTGGTGAACGTTCCTGGTGGTGTAATCTTGGCGTTCAAGAATTCCGAGAAAACGATGGACATTGGATTGATGTGCTACCCCCACCGAGAAAACGTGAGCTAAAATTCTTACCCTATCTGATTGGCGGCATCAGTGAAACAGAAACTTCTGTAGGAGCGACCCCCCGATCGCGACAAGAATATACTGCCCGCACAGGAGCAGATCTCCGCTATGAAGTTACGCCACAACTTCGTCTCATCGGCACTGCCAACCCCGATTTTGATAACATTGAACAATCTGTTGAAGGCATTGATTTTTCTTATAGCGAACGCTACGTGGGGGATCGACGTCCTTTCTTTTCCGAAGGTGGAAATGTCTACAATCTCGGCAACCTTTTCTATTCACGGCGGATAATGGACATGGACGGAGGGCTTAAACTCTTTGGAAAAGTAGCAAAAAACACATCAGTCGGCACATTAGGCACCTATCATCGCAACAACCAGAACTTCATTCTAAGCGCAAAACAATCTCTAACCGCAACATCTCACATCATTGCAGGATTCCTATCACACCACCGTCCCGACGCGGATATAAACAGTGTAGGACACCTTTCAGGAAATGTTAGACTGGGTAAGTTATCAGTGGGATCGAGTTTCACCCAAAGTTGGGAGGGGGAAGCAGATGGAAGGACAGGAGATGTCAATTTAAGATACAACGGTTCGCTTTTTCAATCAGTGATATTTGGGTATTTTGTGGATCCAGATTTCGTAAATAACCTCGGTTATCGCCCGTTCACCGGCCTCCGTGGCGGCGGTTTAGAAGGAATTATCTCAAACGAATGGCGGGAAGGCTTAATCCGTAGCATTTTCGTTGGGGCAAATGTAATAGCTGCTAACAATTACGATGGTGAACTGTTTCAGCAAGACTTCTCTGTTTTTTCAAACTTTTCTACACATAGTGATTACGGACTTTCTATTAATTGGTATGGTGGACGATTTCAAGAATTCACGGATAGTGTTTTTAGCATCAGATTAAGAGCACGCACCTCGGATCAGTTCAACAATGTTAATGTTAGCTATGACTGGGGTGAACGAGCGGATAAACGAATTCATCGCTTTAGTGGAAATCTTAACCTGCGTGCTTACGGTTTCACTGCCGGACTCTCCTCCAGTGTCCAATGGCATTTTGAAACACGCTATCAACAGATTCTAACACTTTCTTATGATTTTACGCCTGCTTTAAGCCTCGGTAGTCGTTTAATCTGGCAAAAAGACGGCTTCAATATCTATTTTGCATTACGTCGCTCAGGCTATGCTGGTACAGACTTTTTCATCATCCTCGGTGACCCAAATGCCTTAGAATTTAAACAGCGTTTGGTAGCAAAAGTAATTCGATCGTTTTAGTCCTTCTATATCAAGGGCAGAGAAATCTGGAATCATGTTACCTATCCGTGTTATCTTAGTCCATTTCACCAATTCCGCGCAGTGAGTACCAATCGTCTGGATTATGTGTTAGTCTTTGTTGAAAAGTCTGTAACATCTGATCTGTCAAGGGGTTACATCTCGCAATGAGTTCGTCATTTTCTTCCGGATTTTTCATCAAATTCCGATAAATATAACACGGGGTTCTGCCAACGACTTGATACAACTTCGTCAACCAATTATACAAGACGGTGGGTGTGTAAAGTTTTTGCACAGAAGATTCAGGAGCATATCCACCTCCTCCGCGCTTTCCGCGATCATGCCTGTAGCACATTCATCCTTGATTGTGCTATCTTCCTCCAACCCATTTCATCCATCATTACCCTTCTCCCTATCCCATCCATCTTGATACTGCTGTAGCACATTCTGTTAGATTGTGCTTCTTTCTCCAACCCCTTTCATCCATCATTAATTACCCTTCTCCCTATCCCATCCATCTTGATACTGCTGTAGCACATTCTGTTAGATTGTGCTTCTTCCTCCAACCCCTTTCATCCATCATTACCCTTCTCCCTATCCCATCCATCTTGATACTGCTGTAGCACATTCTGTTAGATTGTGCTATCTTTCTCCAACCCCTTTCATCCATCATTAATTACCCTTCTCCCTATCCCATCCATCTTGATACTGCTGTAGCACATTCTGTTAGATTGTGCTTCTTTCTCCAACCCCTTTCATCCATCATTAATTACCCTTCTCCCTATCCCATCCATCTTGATACTGCTGTAGCACATTCTGTTAGATTGTGCTTCTTTCTCCAACCCCTTTCATCCATCATTAATTACCCTTCTCCCTATCCCATCCATCTTGATACTGCTGTAGCACATTCTGTTAGATTGTGCTTCTTTCTCCAACCCCTTTCATCCATCATTAATTACCCTTCTCCCTATCCCATCCATCTTGATACTGCTGTAGCACATTCTGTTAGATTGTGCTATCTTTCTCCAACCCATTTCATCCATCATTAATTACCCTTCTCCCTATCCCATCCATCTTGATACTGCTGTAGCACATTCTGTTAGATTGTGCTTCTTTCTCCAACCCCTTTCATCCATCATTAATTACCCTTCTCCCTATCCCATCCATCTTGATACTGCTGTAGCACATTCTGTTAGATTGTGCTATCTTTCTCCAACCCATTTCATCCATCATTACCCTTCTCCCTATCCCATCCATCTTGATACTGCTGTAGCACATTCTGTTAGATTGTGCTATCTTTCTCCA
The DNA here is from genome assembly GCA_965205065.1 of Candidatus Poribacteria bacterium. Taxonomy (GTDB): domain Bacteria; phylum Poribacteria; class WGA-4E; order WGA-4E; family WGA-3G; genus MSPOR6. Next base: position 5,032,085 of record CBDBFT010000001.1, read on the forward strand.
ACCCCTTTCATCCATCATTAATTACCCTTCTCCCTATCCCATCCATCTTGATACTGCTGTAGCACATTCTGTTAGATTGTGCTTCTTCCTCCAACCCATTTCATCCATCATTAATTACCCTTCTCCCTATCCCATCCATCTTGATACTGCTGTAGCACATTCTGTTAGATTGTGCTTCTTCCTCCAACCCATTTCATCCATCATTACCCTTCTCCCTATCCCATCCATCTTGATACTGCTGTAGCACATTCTGTTAGATTGTGCTTCTTCCTCCAACCCATTTCATCCATCATTACCCTTCTCCCTATCCCATCCATCTTGATACTGCTGTAGCACATTCATCCTTGATTGTGCTATCTTTCTCCAATCTCATTCTTTTTCCATTCCCCCTCTCCGTGACCATCCATCTTGATATATCTGTAGCATAGGGTGTGTAAAGTTTCTGTCACTATAGGCGTCAATTTAATGAAAAACGTTAGTGCGTTGATACACCTTTCGTCCCTCTGGGGCTTGCTATGGGTTGGATCAATGCGGACTATACACCTTTCGCTTCCCTAATGCTTATGACATCCCTAAATTGCCTACAATTAAGAGACGGCACTCGGAGAGTGCCTACTACTATTATAAGAGACGGCACTCGGAGAGTGCCTACTACTACTATTAAGAGCTTATTTGCTGGTGTCTTTCCGCTCTAACTTGTTGTATGACGAGATAGTTTTGAGTATGGCATGTGCCGTGTTTACGTGTTTTAGCACCTCCTTCGGTTCTTTCTCTGAGAACATGAGGTGGTTTTGGTAGATCGTGTTCAAATTCTTGCATAAATGCGTGAGTGACATCACTGCGTTGCATATATTCTGCGAAGCATTTGACAGCGAATTCATTGTGATGATCCTGCAATTTCATAGCGTTTCTCCTTTCAAAATCTTACCATACGGTAAGAAATGTCTTACCGTGGTAAGATTTGGTACATTGGTTGTGGCGTTAGTGCCAGTAAGGTTTTGTAGCGTATTTTTTGACAGAGTCAAAATTTTAAAATTCCTTTTTGGTACGAAATTCTCTGCATGTTGAAATATGGATGAAAATATTGGACTTTTTCTGATAGTATGATCATTTCTGGACATTTTGTAGAATAGCATTGTAACTCCTTTTTCTTAAGTGACAGAAACTTCTTAAGTGACAAAAACTTTACACACGCCACGCTGTTAGTCGTCTTGACAAGAAGGGCAAACCGCGTCTACAATCTATAATCACGGTAAAAACATTTATTCAGAGCCTTTCCTAAACGATAATTCGGGCATTTCAGATTTTTCACGGATATCCGTGCTACTCCTGAAATGCCCGATTTTATTTGGAAATTACATGTTATAATACCATTTCTAAATGATTATATAGCATGGCTCATGTAAAGAATGAGTGCTAATGAAAACATTTAACCCGCATGGCCATTGACTTTATTAAAAACAACCGCACGCATCTTTTACATGAGCCTATAGCATTATTACGTAGGTCGGGTTGAGGAACGAAACCCATAGGTGTCAACTTAAGAAAGATTAACGTTGTTTTTATACGATTAAAAGTGTTGCAAAAATTAAACACCTCTTGCATAATATAGAGTAAAGTTATTTTTATCTTATAAACTTATCAAGAGGTGTTCCAATGTTCATAATAACACAAGTTTCTAACATCATGCAAGAACTTTTCAACCCTTCAGTCGATCAAATAGTTCGGGAGTTAGGGATTATCCAAAGAATCCGAAAACTCCCGTTTGCCCGCTTCATTCAGACACTTGTATGTGGGTGGTTCGAAAAACCAGATGCGAGTTATGCTGATCTTGCTAATACAGCACAAGATTTGGGTATTGATATTTCTCGACAAGCGATTGCAAAACGGATGACCCCTGAGACAGCTAAAATACTCAAGGCAACACTTGAAGTAGCAGCAACTCAAGTCCTGACTGCGAGGAAGCAATATCTTCCGATGTTGGATCAGTTCACTGGTGTATATGTACAAGACAGCACTTGGATTGCCCTGCCAGATGAACTTCACACAATACATGAAGCACCACGCAATAAGGGCAAACAACCCAAATCTGCCTTGAAACTCCAACTTTGCTTTGATGTTTTGACAGGCACTTTTCATCACTTTGATCTAACTGATGGGGTCATACCTGATAGTAAGGCTGCAGAACATTTTTCACCATTGCCTGAGGGAAGTTTGTGTTTAGCAGACCTCGGATACTTTTCATTGGATGCGTTTGAAAAAATGACACAAAAGGGTGTCTCTTGGATATCAAAACTCAAAGCCAGATGTAAGCTATTTGACGAACTTGAAGAACATCTTTGTTTGACAGAGCGTCTTACCTCAGAAACCTTAGACGTTATTGATTTTAACTGCTTCATCGGTGCTACTAAGAAACTGCCTATACGGCTTGTCGCATTACGACTTTCTGAAGAACAAGCAAACAGCCATCGCCGTGCCATCAGACGCGAAGCGGCGCGAAGAGGGGACACTCCATCAAAAGAACGCCTAAAACGCGCTGAGTGGTATGTTTTTATTACAAATGTTGATGCGACACAACTATCAGTAGAACAGATTGCAGCAACCACTCGCGTTCGATGGCAAGTTGAACTCATGTTTAAATGTTTCAAAAGTGTCGGAGAAGTAAACAAATCACGCAGAGAAAAACCATATGCTATTTTATGTGAGGTATATGCCAAACTTATAACACAACTCCTAAGACACTGGGTTATGATAGCAAGCGGTTGGCGATGTATACACCACAATATCATCAAAACAGCAGAACTCATTAATCTATACGCACGCAAAATTACAATCAGTTTGGGTAAATCCAAAACCGCACTACGAAAAACTCTTGAAGAAATAAAACAAACCTTACAAAAAAGTCAGAAGAGGATACAAAATCAAGGGAAAAACACAACTTTAGTACTTCTACAAGGAGTAGAAAATCCTTAAGTTGACACCTATGGGTTGAGGAACGAAACCCGACACGTAGGTTTAGATAAAGACTTCCATGTCGGGTTTCGCAAACTCAACCCGACCTACGAAAAGACAATAATAAGACAATAATGGCAATTGATCAATTAGATTTGGTATAATATACTGTTGTAAGTGTATTTTGATATAACTCTTATGTTCAGGAGCAATCTATGAAGAGACTGTGTGGTCCATACATCAGCGTTTGCAAATTGGTTTTGGTTTTAATTGTATTCACTTCACTATGTTCTGTGGCACAGGATATCCAAGTAAAAGAGGATTTAGATATGGAAAAAAACAGAATTCAGATTTATAAAGAAAACCCGCGTTACTGGCAATACAAAGGTAAACCGATCCTACTCATCGGTGGCTCAGTTGAAGATAATCTCTTTCAAATACCGAATTTACGTGAACACCTTGACCTGATGAAGTCGGTTGGTGGCAACTATGTGCGCTCTACGATGGGATGGAATGATGAAGGCAACATACCCCCCTTCAAAAAAGTCGGTGAGAAGTATGACTTAGAACAGTGGAACGAGGAATTCTGGAACAATTTTCGGAACTTCATTAAGTGGACACACGAAATGGATATTATTGTCCAGATAGAAGTCTGGGCAACTTTCACCTATTACCGAGAGTCGTGGGCAGAGAATCCTTTCAATCCAAAAAATAACAGCAATTACACGGCAGAAGAAACAGGGTTACCAACTGCAGTAAATAGTCATCCTGTAGCAACGAAGAACAACTTTTTCTGGTCTGTGCCGAAAGAACGTAATCAAAAAACAGTATTGAAGTATCAGGAAAAGTATGTAGATAAGCTCCTCGCTGAAACACTGCCGTATGGTCATATACTCTACTGCATGGACAATGAGACTGCAGTCACAGCAGCATGGGGTGAGTATTGGGCAACTTATATTCAGAGGAAAGCAAAGGAAGCAGGACGTGAAGTTGAAACCACCGAGATGTGGGATCCGTGGGATTTATCAGATAAGAAACATAAAGCCACGTTTGACCACCCTGAGACCTATTCGTTCTGTGATATATCCCAGAATAACCACCAAAAACGGCAACGTCATTGGGATAACGCACAGAAGATTCGCTCACAACTTACACCCATCCGTCCTATAAATAACATAAAGATATACGGTGCTGATGGCGGACGATTCGGTAACACAAGAGATGGACTGGAACGGTTTTGGCGCAACATCTACGGTGGGTTTGCGTCAGCACGGTTTCACCGTCCGGATAGTGGTGTTGGATTAACCGAAATAGCACAAGCACATCTCAAAAGCATGCGAATGATTACAGACGAAATTGATGTTTTCACGTGTGAACCCCACAATGACCTGCTTTCCAACAGAGAAGATAACGAAGCATACACCATCGCAAATCCCGGTAAGGAATATGCAGTCTATTTTCCAAAAGGTGGGTCGGTCGATCTCAATTTGAGTGTTGGCAAGAACACTGACGCGAAAACAGTAACAATGAGATGGCTAAATATCCGAAAAAGTCAATGGACACTGGAAAAGGAAATTCCGTTTGCCGACAGTCTAACGTTGTCACAGTCTGCCGAAGCACACTGGGCAGTTTTGATCCAAGTAAAATGAGGTTGATTGTTATTTAGGAGACAATTTTATGAACAACATTGTGCGACCACATTTTGTTATCAACAGATTTGTGTTAGTTCTACTTATATTCTTATGCTCAGCAGTAGCATGGGAGACTAAAGCCAAAAAGGATACAGACATGGAAAAAAACAGGATCCAGATTTACAAAGAAAATCCACGTTACTGGCAATATAAAGACGAACCCATTCTGTTAATAGGTGGTTCTGTGGATGACAATCTCTTTCAGATACCGAATCTCAAAGAGCATCTTGAACTGCTGAAGTCAGTCGGTGGAAACTATGTCAGGTCTACAATGGGATGGACTGAGGCAGTCGATGTACCCCCCTTCAAAAAAGTCGGTGCTCTGTATGACTTAGATCAGTGGAGCGATGAATTCTGGACCCGTTTTCGTAACTTCATCAGATGGACTCACGAGATGGATATTATCGTTCAAATTGAAGTCTGGGCAACTTTCAACTATTATAGAGATTATTGGGAGGTCAATCCGTTCAATCCCAAAAATAACAGCAATTACACCGCAGAAGAGACAGACTTACCCACTGCTGTCAATAGCCACCCAAGTGCAGCGAAAAACGACTTTTTCAGGTCTGTACCGAAAAAGAACAATCAGGAAATAGTCCTAAAATATCAACAAAAATATGTGGATAAACTCCTCTCAGAGACACTTCCTTATGGACACATACTCTACTGTATGGACAATGAGACGGCAGTTACTCCTGCGTGGGGTGAATACTGGTCAACGTATATCAAAAAGCGAGCAGCGGAGGCAGGACGTTCCGTTGAAACGACTGAGAGTTGGAATCCATGGGAGATAGACCATGAACAACATCTAAATACAAAGGACCATCCAGAAACATATTCATTTTGTGATATATCACAGAATAATATGCAGAAGCGGCAAACACATTGGGACAACGCACAGAAATATAGGGCAGAACTCTCACCGATCCGCCCCATGAATAATGTTAAGATTTACGGTGCTGATACCGGTAAATACGGTACGACGCGAAATGGGTTGGAACGGTTCTGGCGAAATATATATGGTGGACTTGCATCAGCGCGGTTCCACCGTCCACCTAACGGACTCGGTTTGACCGAAACAGCACAAGCAAGCATCAAAAGCATGCGTTCCATTACTGACGAAATGGACGTGTTTACGTGTGAACCCAACAATGCGCTACTCTCCAACAGAGAAGATAACGAAGCGTACACCCTCGCGAATCCGGGAAAGGAATATGCTGTCTATTTTCCAAAAGGTGGATCTGTTGATCTCAACCTGAGTATTGATAAAAGGGCAGATGGGACGACAGTAACAATCAGATGGCTAAATATCCTCAAAAGCGAATGGAAAAAAGAACAGGAAATCCCGTTCAGTGATAGCATCACATTAACTGCACCAACGGAAACTCATTGGGCAGTTTTGATTCAAGTAAAATGAGATGTGTTCATATTTCAGGAATTGATGACAGTCTGTTTCAGGTCCCGATGATGAATTGACAATACATTGCTTCCCTCTTAATGAAGTTTAAATAATTAAACGAGTAATTTCTTGTTTGCATAATGCAGGCTCACCACTCTGCTGGCGAGGTTTCCTAACCTCGCCAAATTACCCAAATATTCTCTTTAACTTCATATAGAGAGAAAGTGTGGTAAACCTCAAATTATTACACATCGCAATTTATTTTAAACTTGAAAATTTTCAAGTCAAGTCTTATAATACAATTGTAAAAAATTACAATCTGCAATGTAAGAATTCAAGTGTACCTACTGACGGAGAACTATGGAAGAAAAAACACTGCCAAAAATATTTATTGTGCATGGGCATGATGAGGCAGCTAAACTCCTTGTCGCAAGATTCATAGAAAAACTTGATTTTGAGGCAATCATACTTGACGAACAAGCTGGCGGCTTGCAAGCAGTTATTGATAAGTTTGAAGAACAGGTCGAGGATATCGTTTTTGCTGTCGTTTTGTTAACTCCTGATGATATTGGCACTTCAAAAGCAGAAAAAGACAACTTTCAGCCAAGAGCTCGTCAGAACGTTATCCTTGAACTCGGTTATTTTATCGCTAAATTAGATCGGAATCAAATTTGTCTTCTCTATAAAAAAGGTGTTGAATTTCCGTCTGATGTTCGCGGTATATCGTATGTGCTTATGGATGATTACGACGGATGGCAAATGAAATTGGCAAGGGAAATGAAGAATGCAAACTTACCTATTGATGCAAATAAACTTCTATAGAAGATAGGTCCGTTCAAAATACTTTATGAATCGGGTTTGACACTTTCAATAAATTAGTGCTATAATTCAACATAGAGTTATGTTTTGATTGATTATAAACAGGTGTTTTCGTGCTTCAGCACGTCAGCGTGAAAATGGAGGAAAGATTATGAATGCGGAAACTCGGAGTAAAGTTTTCATCTCCTATGGGCACGACGAGGAAGCCATAACAAATGTTGCTAACTTTGTAGAGAACTTGGGCTTAAAGGCAACTATTCTTGACGAACAACCAAATAACGGTCTGACGGTTATTGAGAACCTCGAAAAATATGCAGACGACACAGAGTTTGCTATAGCATTGTTGACTCCTGACGATATTGGTGCTTTAAAAGATGAAGCAGACCACCAGCTCAACCCCAGAGCACGCCAGAACGTCATCTTTGAACTTGGCTATTTCATTGGTAAGCTGAATCCCAACCGAGTGTGCCTTCTTTATAAGGAAGGTGTTGAATTGCCATCATATATTCCTGACGTAGTCTATGTGCCTATGGATAGTACTAACGGTTGGAAATTGAAACTTGGTCAAGGAATGCAAAACGCGGGATTACCTATTGATATGAGCCAAATTCTCTGAATTGAATTCTTAAATCTGAGGTTAATTGCCAAAAGATGACAGCGTCTTAAGAAGTTCACTGACACGAAAATGGAGAAAGATTATGTATAACAAAAGTTTTGCGGAGCCGTTGAAGACATAATAGGTTCATTTTTCTGATAGCACCCCAAATCGTCCAATTTATAGCAAGATTGTTCCGTTTTATGCACATGACGGGATCTTGGTATATATCTTAAGAAATCGCACTTTGTTTTGGCTTAGAAATAAAATAGGGTAATAACTTGCAATTTCAGACAAAAACCATTGGACATTTACGTTCCCTCTTTACAGATGGACCAGATCCGATCTTCTTACTCGGTGCTGGTGCTTCCTACAGTTCAGGTATTCCTCTTGCAGGTGAAATGGTTGAAAAAATAGCAAGATGGGGATACTGTAAGGAAAATAATCGTTCTACTGAAGATCCACGCATACGGCGCAGTGACTGGTATCCCTGGTTAGAAAAACAGAATTGGTATCGGTCAGATTGGGAACAAGCGGAGAATTATCCTTTCGCCATTGAAAACATTCTTCAACCGCGAGAAGGGAGAAGACAGTTCTTTCTTGAGATTCTGAATACACAAGTGCAACCGAGTGAAGGATATAAATGTATGGTGGAACTTATGGCGCGTAAACGCGTTTGTACTGTACTCACTACGAATTTTGATACAATTTTGTCTGACTTATGCAAAACAAATCGTCGTATTCACCATGTTGATGTCATCCAGACACCCTCTGACTATAGAATTCTATCAACCAGTCCACAGTATACACAGGTTGTTTATCTTCACGGTTCAGTTGAAAACTATAATGATAAGAATACTTTAGCAGAAACAGCACATCTTGATGAGTCTTTGGTTTCAAGGTTATTAGCACTCTTAAGAGATCATCCTTTGATTGTCATTGGATATCGCGGCGCGGAACCTTCTGTGATGCGGCATCTTCTCATTGATAATGCTCCGGATGCAGATTACTATCCGCACGGTGTCTATTGGTGCTTGCGAAATTATTCTGATGGATATTCCGACAGTCTTCCTCCGTTAGTTAAGGCACTCGCGGGTGAGATCCAAACAAACTTTCAAATCGTTTCTATTGATGGATTTGATGAAATGATGGATGCCTTATGGCAACATGTTCGTCAGCAGGGTACGGATTATCAACCACAAATTCCTTCTGTACCTGAAGAATCATCATTACTTCCTTTTGATTTCCAGAAACTTACCGAAGCTGCTTTGGATGATTTTGATTGGCCAACAATGAGAGTACGGCTATTTCAGTACTGTGACAGAACGGATATACGAGTCCCGTCAACTGTCAACGACGATTGGATTATTCAATTGCTGTGCGAATTAGACCTTGCCTCACCTACAGCAGAAGAGAGTGTTTTTCCAACGGTGGGCGGTTATTTGCTCTTTGCAGAGACTCCGCAGCACCATATCCAAGCCGCAAAAGTCATCGTACGTATAGATGGAGATCCCGATTGGATCGAAAGTGTTTTTGATACTCCAGACAATCAAATTGAACAAGAAATTGAGGGTAACCTTTGGCATCAACTTGAGGAGATTTATGCGGTGCTTGCTCGCATTAACCGATCATTCCTCTTAAAAGGAGGACAACACTCAAAATCTGTGTATCCCTATCCCCCAGATGCTTTGCGAGAAATAGTTGTAAATGCACTGGTACATCGTGACTATGAAAAAAGTGAGCCAATCGTAGTTGAAATTGAGCAGGATTGTATCCGTGTCCGCAATCCAGGCGGATTAGTTCAAGACGTTATAGAACAGATGACAATCCCACCTCTTAAAGAGTTAAGAGACACGTTTGAAACAAGAATCAAAGGCGGGGCACGTGGTATTCAAGGATATCGGAATCCTGTGGTGTCAGACCTATTCTATGGCACAGCAGATATGGAAAGAGCAGGTTCCGGATTACCGGACGTTTGGCAGAAATGTGATGAAAACAAAAATGAGGTAGTTTTTGGACCGATTGATGACAATACTGCTTTTGAAATAACAATTTCGCGCCGTCCAGAAGTAGTAGATACAGTTACTGGAACTGCGTCCAGTAGTAATCATTTCACCCGCTACGCGAGCAATCTTCTTGAAGTAGTTAGTCTACCAGATGTCGTTTGGCACGCTGGTACCACTGCCCGAATAGCAAAGGATGTGTGGGAAAGGACAGAAGCAGATTGGCTGCCACCATTCATGACTTATGCAGAAAGGCTTTTTACTTTTGAGAATCTATCAATTTCTGCTAATCCACTTTACACTGCGATTGACGATAACGATATAGAAAAGATGACAATTGAAGAATTTATTAACACTTATGATGAGAGACCTTTCGTCTGGATCCTTAATGAGTGTTTCTACAGACATCTTGAAGCACAAGGATTATGGGTAGACAAATTCCGAAAACGTGCATATTTTCCTAAAACCGAAGAAAACTCCCGATCTGTTACCTATCAGGCACGTGTACGCCGCGCGACCCGGAAAGTTGTCAAAAAGAAAAATAAGTACTGGGAACATAAGTCATTTTGGTTTCGCTTTGAACGTTATGGAAATGCCTGGACCCTACTTTTACTACCAAGTTATGTTTTTACTACCGATGGAAAAGCATCGTATTTGCCTGGTGATTTGACAAACAAATATTCCACTCGACTTCAGAGCCGCGATTACAACAATGTAGTGCACAACGATCTTGTATTCTGGGCATGGGTGATTTCAAGCGGAAAACAGGGCACTTTTGCCCTTGACACTGGTGCATCGGACATAAATTCGGATACGGTTTCAGCAAACAAAATACATAAGGGAAACGGTCATCAAATCCTTCTCAGAAATAACTTATCAGCGGTTGTTGCTCCTGTGATGGAATTAGATGAAGCTTGGGGGATTGGAGAACTTGAAAAATTGGATATAAGCGAATTGGCACAGTTAGAGTCAGAAATCTCACAGACGATTTCGAAATTAGCAGAGGAAGAAGATGTTAATTCAGATGGAAATCAACCAATTACCTACACCAAAGATTGAATTTGGTGCCCCAGGTACATTTATAGATCCGAAAGTTGGTCTTACTGAAGCAGGTCCCTTTGACCGTCGTTTCGGTGCCGCTCATAAAAGAGAGGTCCGCGTCGGTTTCGTTGGCAACACAGAAATATTAAATAAAGGTTATAGATGGATTGAAAGGTGTTGCAAAGTAATTCCAACCGGGATTAAAAACTCTTCACAATATCAAGATTTTCAAGGTTTTGAAGATGTTTATCACGCTAAACTTGAGCTAAGAAACAAATGGATAAAGACAATTGACAACAAAAAACTTGAAAGATCATTGGCAATAAAGAATCCAAAAAGTCGTTTTGATGATGTATTGAATCTTTATATTGATAGTATAGACAAGTTAGCAAATTGTCCTGAAACTCGGCCTGATATTGTGATATGTTGTTTGCCTAATGAAGTAGTCCAAACCTGTTGGAGCATTTCAAGTAATTTGACTTCTCAGCAACGTAAATCCATCAAGGCAAGGAAGGATGAACGTGAGCGTGGACAACTTTCTTTATTTGAAGACATAGAAGAAACCGAAGAAGACCTGCTGAACCGGGATTTTAGACGTGCTTTAAAAGCTCAAGCAATGAAATTTAGAGTGCCAATCCAGATTGGTACAAATAGAATGTTTGAAGATATGGATACCAACCAAGAAGCAGCTACACGGGCATGGAACATGAGCGTAGCACTCTATTACAAAGCGGGAGGAATACCTTGGCGTTTTAAAACAGAAGGTCCAGAAACATGCTTCGTCGGTATTAGTTTTCATCACTTACGCACACCTTCACAACATCTTGTGTATTCAAGTTTAGCACAAGCATTTTCAAGCCGCGGCGAAGGTTTCGCGCTCCGTGGAGAAGCTATTCCGTGGGATGAAAAGCAGGGAAGAAATGTACATCTAACGGAAGAGCAGGCAGCTAAACTTGCAATCCAAGTTCTTCAAGAGTACAGCGAACAGACAGGTGGTAACCCGAAACGTATTGTCCTCCATAAGACATCAAGATTTGACGACTCTGAACAAGAAGGGTTCCGACACGGTTTCCGTGATATTCCCATAGTCGAATTAATTAACATTATGCCGACACAGTTTCGTCTTTTGACGTATGGAGCATATCCCCCAAGAAGAGGTACACTCTGCACAGTGAATAAAGATGCCACATATCTATTCACTACTGGTTACATGCCCGAATGGCGGACATATCCGGGACCTCACATTCCTGCCCCTGTAAGACTAATGAGCAACGATGATGTTGACATGCATCAGGTTGCCTCAGATATCTTAGGTCTTGCCCGAATGAATTGGAATACGGCAAGCATGAGCAGTTCCCATCCTGTAACGCTATTCTTTTCCCGACGCGTCGGAGGTATCATGGCAGAGGTAGGAGAAAATGAAAAACCCCATCCATCTTTCCGTTATTATATGTAAATCCTAAGGTTATTGTATAACTGAAGATGCTCAAAAGTTTTGATTGGCAAATAGTGAATGGTGGAGTAACTATTGCGGAATATGTGACTATAAAAGACTTACCAGTATACACCGGTGTTTTTGACAAGACTGACACAGTCTTAAACAATCTCAAAAACGGGAATTTCTATTCAGAGGGGAAATCCTACAAAATGGGATAGAGAAAAGTTATTTGGACTTGTTAGGAAATGCGATCTACTGGCATGATAAGGTCTTAGCCGAATTTTCGAACACCAGATCCGACATTTTGCCCACAAGTATAAGATGAAAACCATTCTGGGTTGGTCAGAGGGTTATGGTAACAAATAGCAAGTATGTAGCACAAAATAGAAGGGAGTATCAGTTCTGATGTTCCCTTTTGGTAAACCTATTCTTGTTTTGAATACAGAAAACGACTTTAATCAATGAGATCTTGATAATGTTCTATTATAGATACCAGATGGGTATTTTCATTTATCTCTGCATATTCATGTGCGGTTTGCAAGTCTATTTTTGCACTCTCATTTTCTCCCAATCGTGCCTTACAAATACCTCTTCTGAAGTATGGAAACGGATCATCAATGCCCAGAATGATTGCTAAGTCAAAATCCTCTATTGCTTCCTTATACTGTTGTAATGAGTATTTAGACATACCGCGCCAATAGTATGTATTTGGATTATCACTTTGGAATTTTATTGCTTCATTAAAATCTCTTATAGCTTCTTCATACCTTTCTAACTTATGTATTAACTTTCCTCGCCAATATCTGTAAATTGGATTTTCACTTTTTAGACTAATTGCATTGTTAAGGTTATCAAGACAGTTACGATCATCTCCTATATCACTTTGTATTATGCTCAATCTAAAGTATGCTTCATCATTACCAGGATTTAATGATACAACTTGTTCAAAAACGCGTATAGCGTCATGTTTTTCTCCTGAGTCAGAATAAGCACGACCTTGTAATAATAAAGCAGATTCATCAGTTGGGTTATTCTCAATAACTTCGCGACAATCAGATATTGTTTTATCGTATGTTTCTTCATTATAGTAAACAAGTGCTCGTCCTTTATATAAATCGTGTAGGAGTTTTTCAGAAGGTTGAATTGCGATTCCAGATGTGTAACTATTTAAAGCTTCCTCAATTTTTCCCTCACTTGACGCTTGCCGACCACGTTCCAAATAAGAGGTTGCTAATGATTCGCTTGGATCGTCAGGGTCTATATATGGTTTACTCTCAGCCCGTTGGGTAGCAAATCCTTCAGTGTCCGGAAATAGAACATCACCAGTGATTCCAGCCATATTTTCTAAAGAAATAAGTATACTTTGTTTCTTGTTTTTATCGATTAAACAAGTTTTATATTCACTTATTGTAGCACCGCCAAACAAAAATATAGACTGCTGTGCTCTCATACGGTTATTCTGATAATTTGGCTGCCATTGATAGAGTTGGTAACCTTCTGTTTCATGATATTGAAAATAATCGGATATTTGTTTTTCATTATCTGATGAATCTTTTATAGATACGGGCTTGAACTTCAAGTGAGAACTTATATCTACAGCGTAGACTTTGCCTTCTATTGAACCTTTTGAACTCGCTCTACACGCCATCCATAAGGCGACAAGAGGATTTTTGGTAAAGTCTATCAAACAAGTTGCAGCACCTTTGTGTTGAAGATCTGCTAACAAATTAAGGTCGGATTTAGGCACCTCATTCTCCCATCCATGCCTATGGAGATTAGCTTCGTCAATCATCTCTTTATTGATATGGAGGAGTCTATTTGGATTATTAACGTCATTGTTCTCGGAGTTAGTGCCTTTTTTTCTTAAACGACGATAGGTAGAAGGTTCTATTTTATAGGTTTTGCTCGAAACCCCTCTAAATACATATCTACCTTGTTGTGGTAATTTATTAACCCATTCAAGATACCTAATTAGCGATGAAATAGTTTCTGTTTTATCATTGTCTTTACACATCTACTTAACATTACCTCAAATTTAAAAAGGCATTTCTAAATTCTTTTTGAATTCTACTGCGTCCCATGAATCTCCGCCAGTAGTAATAACTTCAAAAAGTTCTTGGAGGGCTTTATACGCATGAGTTTCATTCTGAAAGGTTGCAATTTTCTGTTCAACATTCGGAATGTTCAGTCCAATTAATTCCCATGTTTCATCGCCAACTTTTCGAATAGCAGCTTCATTGATATCAAAATAAACCATTTTGTGAGTAAACGGTTCGTCTGCTTCAATTAATATATACATAATGTCTCCAATAAAATGACATTTGTTCACAAATGTCATTAAAATTAAGGGTTAAATTTCTCTTTCTCTCTTATTTAACTCATGTGAATGAATTGTTGCATTGTGCAGAATGCATTGCATGATGTATTCTGCCCCTGCTGCATTTTTACATATAGCAATCTGAAACACATTATCTTTATCAAGTCTTGCCACAATCTTGTTATCAGTACGTTCTATAGTATGAAAATGATCAAGATTATAAATCGTTTCACGTTTTTGTGATTTAGCAGAAGATGATAATGTGTTTATTTGTTTGAATAAATATGCCATTTCTGTTTCCTCCCTATTGTATACTACGAGATCACGTGGATTCTTCCAGACACTCATTCAGCTTTAAAACGCGGATTCGGGGCAATTGGAAAACCAAAAGCTTCTGATATACGTTCCACAAATGCTCTGTCTTCTAAATCTACTAATAAATACCAGTCTTTCAAATAATCTTTGAAGAGTCCTTTAGAAGCAGGATATTTGCGATTTGCATTCCATCCCATAGGGGTCACCTCAAAAATAGGAAAAAGTTCACGCGCTACCAATACCTGTTTGACTCTTTCTGTCTCTTCTCGGTAATTAGCAGTGCGCAACTTATCTTCATTATCTAATAACCATGAATGAAGGGATATACCTTCTTGCAATTGAGTTCCAGGACGGGATAGCAAATCGTGCCAATAAGCATCCAAAGGATTAGCAAAACTTGCCCAATTTGGATATGGCGGATCAAATCGCCATCGTTCTGCCATACGGCGCAGTGTGTACATAGACGCCAATTCACATATTGCTTCATGAAACCAATTATTTGGATTACATTTCAAATCTTCATAATTAGAAAGCACATGGCAAAATTCATGCGCGAACTGGTATGCATATTGAGCCCAATATTTATTTCGAGCTGTCAGTTTTATAGTGATCGGATCATCAGGATGATTGCGATAAAGAGTTATTGGAAGTTTATTGGTAGAACCTGGAGATACATTGATAGTCCCTTTAAATGGACTTCTAAGCAATCTATTCAAGTGAGATGCTGTATCAATAAGTAATTTCTTGATATTTTCAATTTGAGCATCACCCCAGTTCCCCGGTTCAACATCAATATGTATGTTCTGTTGAGTTTGCCTTACATTGTTCATGATAATTACTCCATCTTTCAAACAAGGATTTCTTAATTACATTTAACTCTACGTTTTATTAGTCATGTTTGATTTTAATGACGCTTTGTCCAACATTTCAGACATTGATTAACAGTTCAGTATAGATTTCCCTATATGACAATGGCAATAATTGACTTTATCCATTTCTATCCAAAAATATGTGTTTCTTTTCTTAGATTAATATTATAATATATATTGTATACAAAAATCAAGGAGTATCTAATGAAAGACATAAAAACGCAAGTTTATGAACTTACAGGTAAAGCAGGTACTATCTGCGGAATGACTTCAAATGAGGCTATGACAAGGTTTCTCTTTGCCAGCAATGAAGAATTAGTCAATTTAGAGTTTGACATTATTGACATGGATTCTGATAGCAGATCTGAAATATCACGTGTGATCAACTGGGCAAGCTACATTGCTGAAGCACATGATTGGGATGAAAAACAAAGGCGGAGAAAACAATACATGCGTTCTCCTGCATGGAAACGAAAACGTGATATGGTGATTGCACGGGCAATGAAACCGATGCCAATACCAGAAAATTCGGTAATTCGTAGATCGTATGATCGGTATGGAAGGTTAATTCAATCAATAGAATTGGATTGGAAACCCATTTGTGAAAGGGAGAACTGCAAAAATATCGCGACACAAGTGCATCACTTGCACTATGATACATTAGGCAGGGAAAATGTAGGTCCTTATGTGGAAAATGTAGGTCCTTATGTGCCAAATCCAGAAAATGATCTATTTCATGAACTTAGAGGTGAAGATGACTTTGAATTTGAGAATGATTTAATAGCAATTTGCAGCGAATGTCATTCTGCAATATCTAATTAATGTTCTTAAATTGACACCTAATGAGGACTTCAACCAAACCCTACCTGTCCGAGCAACCTCCTGGACGCGACTTTTCACTAAATCGGACAAACAACAGAAAACCAAATCGTCCTTTGGCAGTGCGAAATACGTTGACACTAACTGCAACATGCGGTAAGATATTATCTGAGAATATAACCAGAAATCCACAACGTGACCAAAGCCTAAAAAAACTACATACAGAGATCGCGCAGCATTGGCATTGATCTTGTCGTCAAAGAAAGCGACGGTGGATACTGTGCAATCCAGTGTAAGTGTTATGCAGAAGACAAACGGGTTTCAAAAAGCGATATTGATTCATTTGTCTCCAAAAGAATAGAGGTTCCTACATGTCAGACGAAAAACCATTCGTGAAATCCGGTATCCGTGACAATCTTCGACGTGGAACTGTCCACGATTTCTTAGAAAATGCAATTCAAAACGGTTCTACCCTCTCTGTCGTTTCTGCATATTTTACCATCTATGCCTACGAAAAACTACGACATTCACTTGATCATATTGAGGAACTCCGATTCTTGTTTGGTGACCCCGATTTCGTAAAACGGATGGATCCAAATAATAAAGATAAAAAAGCTTTTGACATAAAAGACACTGGTTTAGAACTCAACAAACAACTCCGACAGAAACCGATAGCCAAAGCGTGTGCGAAATGGATTAAGGAGAAGGTTCAAATCCGCACAACTCGACAATCAAACCTACTCCACGGAAAAATGTATCACATTGACCATCATGGTGTTGAGAAAGCAATTCTCGGCAGCTCAAACTTTACGATGCGTGGACTCGGACTGAGTGCAAACAGCAATAACATTGAACTCAACCTGGTAGTGGATAGTGACCGAGACCGAACCGATCTAAAGCGATGGTTTGACGAAATCTGGAGTGATGATAAACTTGTTGAAGATGTCAAAACTTTGGTGCTGGCAAAGTTAGCACAAATTGGAAAAGACCACGCCCCTGAACTGATTTACTACAAAACACTTTATGAACTATTTAGAGAAGAAATTGAAACACGACAAGCAAGTGAACAGAACCTTGAAGACATACATCTCTATGACACTCTCATTTGGAACAAATTATACCAATTTCAGAAAGATGGTGCCAAGAGTGTTATCGCACGACTATTACGACACAACGGATGCATCCTTGCAGATAGTGTCGGTTTAGGGAAAACCTTTACCGCCCTCGCTGTCATCAAGTTCTTTGAATTAAGAAACGAGCGTGTACTCGTCCTGTGTCCCAAAAAACTCAGAGAAAATTGGTCAGTCTATCCTGCTTATAACGCCCAGGCATCTAATGAGTTTCTTGGCGATAAATTCAGTTACACTGTCCTATCACATACCGATCTCTCTCGATACACAGGAGAATCAGGCAGCGTCAATTTGGAAGATTTCAATTGGAGTAGTTTCGACCTAATTGTAATTGACGAATCTCATAACTTCCGAAATGACACCAAACCTGTTCGGGACAGTGACGGTACATTCATTAGACATAGTCGGTATTCCCGTCTAATTGAAGAAGTTATCAAGAGTGGCATGAAAACAAAAGTGTTGATGCTTTCGGCAACTCCTGTCAATACTTCCCTTATTGATCTACGCAATCAGATACACCTCATGACAGAGAAACGTGAGGACGTTTTTCAAGACAGTTTAGGTGTGAGTAATATCGGGAATTTGTTACGCCAAACACAGAAGGCATTTAAAGAATGGGAGGAACAAGCAGCTCAAGAAGGTGTTAGAGACAAAGCAAAACTACTGGCATCTTTAGGTGCAGATTTCTTCCAATTACTTGGTGGTGTTTCCATAGCACGTTCACGAAGGCACATCAAAACGTTTTACGCAGATGAAATGGAAAATATAGGGGAATTTCCAACACCGGAAAAACCGGAAAACTGCCATCCACCGACAGATTTGAAAGGGAAACTTTCCTATAAAGAATTAGCAGACCAGATCGGAGATTTTGAACTCTCCATCTATAGACCCTCCAGTTATCTTATCAGCGAAGAAGCAAAACAGCGATTAGCAGATGAGAAAAAGAGACTTCGCTTTAATCAGGAAGACAGAGAAAAATTCCTTATCGGCATGATGCAAACTAATTTTCTGAAGCGGCTTGAGAGCTCCGCATTCTCGTTGTCCGAAACCCTTGAACGGACGATTGACAAAATTGACAAAATGCTGGATAAGATAGGCCGATATAATAAGAACCAAAAGATTTCTGAATCGGAGCTCAGTGAGGATATACTACCCGATGATGACGACGACGATGACGATTTTTTGATAAACCGGGCAAAATATCCATATCACCTAAGCGAATTGGATTTGAATCGGTGGAAGCAGGACCTCCACAAGGATAAACAGACCTTAACCGTTGCATGGGACAATGTCAGATCTATTACGCCAGATAGAGACGGTAAACTCAAAGCGATTAAAGCACATATACGACAAAAGCATGAAAATCCAACAAAAGATTTGGAAGGAAACCTAAACAAGAAATTGTTGGTATTTTCTACCTTTAAAGATACTGCAGAATATCTATTTGAGAATCTATCCGATCTGGCATCAGAGCTGGAAATAAATATGGCAATGGTATCAGGTGATCTCACACGAACAAAATGTGGAAAGAATGACTTCAACGCTATTCTCACAAATTTCGCACCAAACGCACGAAACAGAACAGAAACGTCAGATGACAATATTGACCTCCTCATCGCTACCGACTGTATCTCTGAAGGACAAAACCTGCAAGATTGTGATACTGTCATCAATTATGACATACACTGGAATCCTGTGCGTATTATTCAACGTTTTGGACGAATTGACCGAATCGGAAGCAAAAATGAATCAGTTAAGATGATCAACTACTGGCCCACCGAGGACATGGAAGTATATCTACGATTAAGAAGCCGAGTCGCATCACGCATGGCACTTGCAGATGCAACAGCAAGCGGAGATGATGACCCTCTTAACGAATTCACTTATGAACAAGCGCAAATGGAACTTAATTTTCGAGATAAACAGTTAGAAAAACTACGAAATGAAGTCATAGATTTAGACGAACTCTCTGATGGAGTGGTACTCAGTGATTTCACTTTGGATTACTTCTTTACGCAGCTGCTAAGATATCTTGAAAGAAATAGAGCAGAATTGGACGCAACACCAGACGGAGCCTATGCCGTAACTGATAATACTATTGGTACGATGAACAAGGGTGTCATCTTCTTTCTCAAACTGCGGAATGCAAGCACTGACAAAAAGGGAAAAACCGCAAGTCCAATCCACCCATTTTATACGGTATTTATCCGAAACAACCGTGATATCCGTTATGGATGCATGAATGTAAAACAAATTTTGAATCTGTTTGAAGCAACGACAGAAGGAAAAACAGAAGCAATTGACAAATTGTGTTTATGGTTTGACCAAGAAACTGAACACGGTCAAAACATGGATCATTACAATGAACTTCTCAATACAGTAGTAAAGCATATCACAAGTTCCCACACAAGAACACAGAAGAAAGGTTTAAAAAGAGGTGGGGATCGCAACTTCAAACTCACCAAATCATCCAAAGCACCAAAAAGCACAAGTGACTTTGAATTAATTACATGGTTAGTTATCAGATCCCCGATCAATTGAGAGGAATGTATTGTTCGTAGTCACGCAATTCATTGCACTCTTACATTATCATCATCATCTTATAGATCTTAGCAAAGAGAATCCTATATGAACAAAGAAGCAATCAAATCCGCATTAGCAGCTATCACAACGGGTGATTTCTTAGACAACACAAAAGCACTCTTAGCAACATTAGGATACAAAAGCGACAAGATTGAAGATCTATTCGGTTCAGTTGACGAATTCATCAATGACTATGATGCACCGAACCCAAACACAAAAACTGAACAGGAATTCCGTAATCACGTTAAATCTGTGCAATTCATTTTTCAGTTCACAAGCGACGAAATTGAAGATGATCCACAGCAGGCGAAGTTGTTTGAGTCTGCAGCTTTTGATAAAGGAAATAACCAGAGTTTTATTTTCTGCACGGTTGAACTGAAAGACAACGACTACTCTCGGACAAAATACGCTGAGTTTACACGAGAGATTAACAAACGTCTAATAGCACCGACTGTAGTTTTCTTCCGCACTGCTGCCCACCTAACAATCGCATTTGCAGATCGCCGTCCAAACCTAATAGACGAATCGTTTGACGTACTCGGACAAGTCACCCTCATCAAAGACATCAGACCCAACAACCCACACCGCGCACATCTGGACATCCTCTCCGAACTCTCACTTGAGAAATGCGTCAAGTGGATAGACGAAAAGAAAAAACAGAAAAACTTCGACGGACTGCTGGCAGCATGGATCGCGAAGTTAGATACCGAAGAACTCAATAAGCAGTTCTATAGAAAACTGTTCGCGTGGTATGAATGGGCAGTTGAGACAGCAAAATTCCCAACAGATGAGAACCGCGTCATAAAACCAGAGGAGCATGTGATTCGTCTCATCACACGCCTACTCTTTATCTGGTTTATCAAGGAAAAGGGTTTGGTTGCAGAGGAACTTTTCAATAGACATGATGTGCTTGAGTTGCTAAAAGAGGTTGACTTTGATAACGGCGATTCATACTATCGTGCAGTGCTACAAAACCTATTTTTCGCCACGTTGAACACTGAGATAGACAAACGGAAGTTTAGCACGGGAGGGAACGCTAATCACCGTAATTTCTCACGTTATCGCTACAAGAAGCAGATGCAAGACCCTGGCAAACTGTTATCCCTCTTTGCACAAACCCCGTTCATCAACGGTGGCTTGTTCGATTGTCTGGACAGTTTTAAAGCTACAGGTGAAGGCGGTTACAGAATAGACTGCTTCTCTGATGAACATTACAATAGGTTATCCATCCCCAACCGCCTCTTTTTTGACAAAAACAGAGGACTCATCCCGCTACTTGAACACTACAAATTCACCGTTGAGGAAAACACACCGATAGACCAAGAAGTTGCACTGGACCCCGAACTGCTTGGCAGAGTGTTCGAAAACCTACTCGCTGCTATCAACCCAGAAACAGGAGAGACGGCGCGTAAGATGACAGGTTCTTACTATACACCGCGCGCTATCGTAGACTATATGGTAGAGGAGGCGTTAGTTGCCACGCTCTCTCAAAAATGCCAACCGACTGATGCCAACACGGAACTTTGGGATGAACGACTGCATTATCTTTTTGACTACGCAAAGGTATGCGATGATGCAAGCGAATGGTTTGACGATCAAGAAATAGACGCAATTGTCAAGACGATCTCTGAACTCAAGATATTAGACCCAGCAGTCGGTTCTGGGGCGTTTCCGATGGGTGTATTGCATAAGTTGACACTTGCACTGCGGCGACTTGACCCTGAAAACAACCGATGGGAAGCACTGCAGAAGGACCTTGCAGGAAAACGCGCAGCAGATGCTTTCAATACCCAAGACCAACAGGAACGCGATGATGAACTCACGGAAATCAGTGACACTTTTGAACGTTACCGTGATTCTGACTTCGGACGGAAGTTGTATCTGATTCAAAACAGCATCTTCGGTGTGGACATCCAACCGATTGCATGTCAAATCGCCAAACTCCGATTTTTTATATCGCTTGCGATTGAGCAGGAACTGGACAGAAACGCGGATAACTTCGGTATCAAACCACTGCCGAACTTGGAAACGCGGTTTGTTGCTGCGAATACATTGATAGGCTTCAAAGCGCAACTGACACTAAAGAGTGAAAAGGCAACAAATTTAGAACTTGAACTGCGTGATAATCGTGAACAGCATTTCCACGCCACTACACGTCAACGGAAACGTAAATGTAAGGAAAAAGACGAACGTTTACGTGCAGCATTGGCAGCAGACCTGACAGGGTTCGGTATGTCTGAAGATGCTGCTCAAAAGATTGCCCAATGGGATATCTATGACCAGAATGCTACGGCTGATTGGTTTGACCCTGAATGGATGTTTGGCGTTACGGATGGGTTTGATGTCGTGGTTGGGAATCCGCCATATATTCAATTGCAAAAGGATGGTGGTAGATTGGGACGTTTGTATCAACCATGCAAATTTGACACTTTTGTCAGAACAGGTGACATTTACTGTCTGTTCTATGAAAAGGGACACAAACTATTGAAAAGCACGGGACATCTCTGCTTTATTACTTCTAACAAGTGGATGCGTGCTGGGTATGGCAAAAAGTTGAGAGATTATTTCATATTATACACTCAACCCGTTCAATTGCTGGATATGGGACCAGATGTGTTTGATGCCACAGTAGACACGAACATTCTGCTGCTGCAAAACAAGATAATCTATGATGGTGTTATGACCTTCCGAGCTGCAACTATCGGTGGGGATTTTGACAGACAAACAGGTAATATTTCACAGTATCTAAGTGATAATGATGTCCCTATGGAGATGCCAGCAGAGAACGAACCGTGGGCGATTCTCTCATCTGCTGAACTCAACTTAAAACGTAAAATAGAGGATGTGGGTGTTCCACTTAAAGACTGGGATATAGACATCTATCGTGGCATTGTAACAGGTTGTAACGAAGCATTTATTATAGATGAAAATAAACGTAACGAATTGGTCGCGCAGAATCCTAAATCAGCTGAAATTATTATGCCTCTTCTGCGTGGACGAGACATCAAACGTTACCATACCCAATGGGAAAAGTTGTATCTATTATTTATACCGTGGCATTTTCCATTACACGAGAATTCTATCATTACAGGAGCATCGCAAGAAGCAGAGAACCTATTTGAAGAATTTTATCCTTCCATCTATAGTCATTTATTGCAGCACCAAGATAGATTGTCAAATAGAAACAGAGCAGAAACGGGAATTAGGTATGAATGGTACGCCCTGCAACGTTGTGCAAGCACTTACTACTCCGAATTTAAAAAAGAGAAAATTATATGGCAAGAAATTGCAAAGAAAGGCACATTTCTTATTGATAGAAACAATTTTTTTTCACTTGACACAACACGGATATTGACAGGTGAAAATCTTACCTACTTGGTTGGTATCTTAAATTCAAAATTCTTTCTTTATGCATTTAAAAATTTCTATGCAGGTGGTCATTTGGGAGCAAAAGGTGTTAGATTTAAGAGTGAATTTATGAAAAACTTTCCTATCCCACCTATTACAGAGGAAAACCAGCACATTGCCACACAGATAGAAACGCAAGTCGACCAAATACTTGGTGCTAAACAAGCCAACCCTGATGCCGACGTTTCCTCACTTGAAAATGAGATTGATTTGCTGGTGTATGCGTTGTATAATTTAACGGAAAAGGAAATAGAAATTGTAGAGGGGAATGTCTGAATCGCGGATTGACGCGGATTTCACGGATTTCGCGGATTTTAAGAGGTTTCCTGTTTCTAACATATTCTTTTGAGAGTGGACTTAGGTTTTGCGAAAACATAATCCGCGTCTATCTGCATTATCCGCGATAATCCGTGATTCAGACAAAAGAATGCTGAATCGCGGATTGACGCGGATTTCACAGATTTCGCGGATTTTAAGAGTCTTCATGTCCCTGACCTATTTTCTTGAGAGTGGACTTTAGGTTTTGCGAAAACATAATCCGCGTCCATCTGCGTCATCCGCGATAATCCGTGATTCAGACATATAGAATGCTGAATCGCGGATTGACGCGGATTTCACGGATTTTAAGAGGTTTCCTGTTTCTAACATATTCTTTTGAGAGTGGACTTAGGTTTTGCGAAAACATAATCCGCGTCTATCTGCATTATCCGCGATAATCCGTGATTCAGACAAAAGAATGCTGAATCGCGGATTGACGCGGATTTCACAGATTTCGCGGATTGTAAGCGTCTTTCATGTTCCTGACCTATTTTCTTGAGAGTGGACTTTAGGTTTTGCGAAAACATAATCCGCGTCCATCTGCGTCATCCGCGATAATCCGTGATTCAGACAAAAGAATGCTGAATCGCGGATTGACGCGGATTTCACAGATTGCGAGGATTGTAAGAGGTTTCTTGTTTCTAACATACTCTTTTAAGAATGGACTTAGGTTGGGCGAAAACATAATCTGCGTCTGTCTGCGTCATCCGCGAAAATCCGTGATTCTGACATATAGAAGGATACTACAAAATGAACACAAATCTGAAGCATCAAGACATAACCGAAAAGATTATCGGTGCTGCGTTTGAGGTACATAAGTTTTTGGGTAATGGATTCCAAGAGGTGATTTATCAACGTGCCTTGGCTATTGAGATGAGAAAAGCTGGGTTGGAATTTGCGCGTGAAATTGAGCAGAATATTTTCTATAGAGATTTTCCGAAACCTATCGGGAAGCGTAGAGCTGACTTCGTAGTGGCAGGAAAAGTATTAGTGGAATTGAAGGCTATTACTGAATTGGAAGCTGTGCATGAGGCACAGCTATTAAATTACTTGAAAGCATATCAGTTGGAAGTCGGTTTATTAATCAATTTCGGTGAGAAAAGTGTAAAATACAAAAGACTAATTCTTTCACAACGTAATTGGGTTGCACGCAATTGAAGCTGTAGTCTGAATCGCAGATTGACGCGGATTTCACAGATTTCGCGGATTTTAAGAGTCTTCATGCCCCTGACCTATTTTCTTGAAAGTGGACTTAGGTTTTGCGAAAACATAATCCGCGTCCATCTGTGTCATCCGCGTAATCCGTGATTCAGACAAAAGAGTGCTGAATCGCAGATTGACGTGGATGCTACAGATTAGTGCAGTTTAAAGAGGTTTACTATTTGCCCCTATTCTTTTTGTAAGTAGATTTGGGTTGAGTGGGGTATAATCCGAGAAATTTGTGTTCTCCGTGACTTCCGCGATATAGACAATAAAGAACGACTACCTGACAAGACAACCCTCACACCAAAACACAGACCAATGTTAAGGCTTACACTTGAAAATCCATTTGACGTTATGATATACTGCTGATACAATCAGACTGCAAACATGATATAAGGAGGGCAAATCCATGAACGGCACCGAAAAAGTTGTAAAACATCTGGAAATGACGCAAGCCGTTATTAACCGCTTGGGACGCAACAGTTTTCTCTTAAAAAGTTGGAGCATGACAATTCTCGTTGCAGCAATGGTCTTAATCGCCAGAGAAAACCTACAAAATTCATATTTTGTCTTGGTACTCTTCCTTCCCATCGTGGGATTTTGGATTCTGGATGGATACTTTCTCTGGCAGGAACGGTTGTTCCGATATGTCTATGATGATATCAGAGAGCAAACTGATACCAATTTCAAGATGGATCTCGGCAAGCATAAAGGTAAACCGAAAAGTAGTTGGATATCCGCTATTTTTTCGGTCACGTTAATCATTTTTTTTCTCATAGAAATTATTTTTGTGGGGGCAATTGCCTATTTCTTAAATTGATACGGAGTCGTTATGAGACACGTCTTTTTCAGTTTTGATTGGGACGATGTTTGGCGTGTTAATCAAGTCCGCAATAGCTGGGTTACTAAAGGAAATTATACCGCAGCGGGCTTCGTTGACCGTGCCGAAATTGAAACACTTAAAAGAAGTACAGACCGATCCATCAAGAACTGGATAAGTAAACAGATGGACGGAACTTCTGTAACTTGTGTCCTTATTGGTAGCCATACTGCTTATAGCAAGTGGGTGAAGTACGAAATTGAGCAAAGTATTGAAAAAGAAAATGGTTTGCTTGGAGTGTATATCCATAATGTCAAGGATAAACACGGTTGGACTTCTACAAAAGGCGAAAGTCCTTTCAGACAACCACCAATTAACTTCACACCTACTGATAAACCTAACCCTGTTTATCCTTGTTGTTCATACTATGATTGGGTTAATGATAATGGCTATAATAACCTTGGAAATTGGATAGAAAAAGCCGCTCAACAGGCTGGTAGGTAAATTGGAATTGTAACAAAATATATAGATTTCTTTTTGAAGAGCGATAATCCGAAATTCAGCAATCCGATATCAGATTGAGTCTATTTTATTGCATAGTATTACCTTACCAGCAGACATCGCCGCAATGCTAACACCTTTGCATCCATAGCAGCAAAATAGAAAACACTCGCCTTAGCGGATTATCTGATGTTACAGATTTCCAATCCGCGTTTATCTGTGTCATCTGCGTAAATCCGCGATTCAGGCAAAAAAAGAACTCTGAACGGACAGGACAACCCTCACACCAAAACACAGACCAATGTAAAGGCTTTCACTTGAAAATGAGATTGATAATTTGGTGGCTGTTCAAGATAAATGGAATTACCAAATGGCTGCAAGTGCGTACAACGTTGCTATTAATGGATATGATATACAAGTCAAAAGATCAGAAGATACAAGAATTTCAGACCAAAAACCTGATAGTAGGAAAAAGATTCCACCCTCCGAGCTTACAGAATATTTTCCCGAACCACATTATTATGTGCGGACAGATCCAGCTCCAAAAAAATTTGCCCCTGTGAGAAATGCGTTTGATGTCAGTTTGGTCCTTGGTTGGGTCTTAAGTCGACAAAGCACAATAACGAATCAACTTAAATGGGTGGACATACCGGAACTCATGGAGAAATTGGTTGCTGCGGATGAAAGGCTTCGTTTTCTGTTGTCAATGCCTTAGTCCAGTTTATTCTTTGCTCGATGAACCATAGGACGTAGAATTGAAGTGAAGCCTGAAACACTTCAAAGTCAATAATCCGCGTCCTCTGTGTCCTCCGCGATTCAGATTCTGCTCAAATTAAAATTGACAAAACTGACACATATATAGTATGATTTAACATTAGAGGGATCCGCATTGTGGAGATCAAAGTTTGAGCACACAAATAACCGAACTGAACAGGATTTTAGACATAATTGGTAGGATAGCAGAAGCAACTGCCGATGGAGACTTCATCTACCGCGGCGAACCTGAACATTATAAAGAAGATCCGTACTATGAGAAAGTATCCTCAAGTCTCTGGCGTGACTGTAGAAAGGAGATTGGAACAGAGGAGTTTGATATAGAAGTCATCCAAAAACGAATGCTGGAAATGGCTAAAGATTACACCCACGAAAAAGATGACTTTGAAATCCTGACCGAGCTTCAACACTACGGTGGGCACACTAATCTGATAGACTTTACAACCGATAACCACATAGCCCTTTTCTTTGCCTGTGATGGATCTCATAATAAAGATGGTCGGGTCATATTGTTAGAAAAAACCGAGGAGATAAAAAATCAGGTTGAACCTCCTCAGAATCCTCAAAACCGCATCATAGCACAGAAAAGTATATTTGTACGACCACCCAAAGGTTTTCTTGAACCGGGAAAATACAATGTGATTGACATTCCCAAATCAGTCAAAGGGCAGATGTTGATTCACCTGCAAAAACAGCACGGCATCTCAACGCAAACTGTCTACAACGACCTTCATGGATTTATTAGAAACCAACACATTCATCAGGAAACATACATGGAAGCTTATAAAGGCAGAACACAACCGCGAGAGGATGTCTTACAGATTGATTCGTCTCAATCCAGTAAGAAAAAGGAGACGTAAAAAACATGCAGACTCATACAGGACATTCCCCCTACGATACCGCTATCCATCACTATAACAAAGCAATCGCTTCAAAACCGAATTTTCCCCATGCTTATAACTATCGCGGCATTGCCTATAGTAATATAGGCAAGTTCGACAACGCTATTGAAGATTTCAATAGGGCTATCCAACTTAAAGAAGACTATGCCGAGGCATATAGCAATCGAGGGGCAGCTTACCGCATTAAAGGTGAATATGATCGTGCCTTTAAAGATTGTAACACTGCAATGAGACTTGACCCCAATTTACCAGAAGCATATAACAATCGAGGGATAATTTATAAACTCACAGGCGAAATAGATCAGGCTATTGAAGACTATAACACGGCTATAGAACTTGATCCAAATTTCGCTTACGCTTACTACAATCGTGGTATTGTCTACCACGAAAGAGACGACTTTGACCGTGCCATCAAAGACTATACCAAGTCAATAGAACTAAGACCAGATCTTGTCCATCCCTATAACAACCGCGGGAATGCATACACTCAAAAAGGAGCGTATAAACGGGCTATAAAAGACTATGATGCGGCGATAGAACGGAACGCTGATTTAGCAGAACTATATTACAATCGCGGCATGACGTTGTTAACCCTTAAAGACTGGAATAAGGCAAAATCGGACTTAACAACTGCTATAGAACTCGAAAAAAATATTGTTCCTGAGAACTTCAGCAAAGACTATAAGAGCATTGCCGACTTTGAGCAGAAGTATAACGTTAAACTACCAGAAGACATCGCCGGACTGCTAAAGTCTCCACAGCCATAGCAGTGCGACAGCAAATACTTGCTTTAACGGATTTTTTTGATGTTACGGATTTTCAATTCGCGCGAATCCAGGATTCAACCTTTCCCCAAAATAATATTGACAAAATTACCGATAAGTTTTAGAGAATAGTTGAGGTAATTCAAAATGATTCAAAATGATCAGGAACTCAAAACAACACTGAATCGCATTGAGCACTTTCAAAAGATAGTTGAAAACCTCAAAGCATTTGAAACCAATCCACGGAATTATGAGTTATCAGCGGGTGGTTTTCTTGCAGAAATAGATCGGATGAATATTGAAGTGGCGGAATATTTATCTGTTCATTCAAGCGAACTGATAAAACCGATCATTGATGCTGTTCACCTAAAAGCAGATGATGTGCTTTTTCATTTCTCAACGGAGCACGGGTGGAGGATCTCTTTGCAAGCAATGTCCTTAGTAATGGAATAGCGATTTGGAGAGAAGCTCCTCAACCAATTACCGGAAGACATCTCCGTACTGCTAACACCTCCACAGTCTTAGCAGCAAATCTGAAAACAATCGCCTTAACGGATTACCTTATGTTATAGATTGTCAATCCGCGCCCTCCGTGTTCTCCGCGATTCAGACAACAAAAAACTTCGAACGGACAAGGCAAACCTCACACAAAAATTGACACACCCGTGTTTTCTGATATAGTATGAAATGCAGATTAAACCAACTACTTTCAAGTCCAAAACGACTAATTCCGTAATTAAAAGACAAAGATGAGTCAACCAAGATTAACTTAGTATCGTTTCATTTTAGTATATAATCCTTTAAGGAGGAAAAAGTTTGAGACTAATTGTCAGTTTAATTTTATTTTTCGTTTTTGCTGTATCTGCTCTTGCACAAACAGGTACGATTGAAATCACTGTCTATAATCAGAATACAGAAAGACTGCTTGAAAATGCAGAAGTACATCTCATAGAGACTGATGAACGTCAAAAGAGTAACACTAAAGGTAAAGTGTGGTTTACGGAAATCCCGCCAGGCACATATTCTCTTTCTATTTCTCACAGTTCGTTTGCTACTCCGATACAGATCACCGTAGAAGTTACAGTAGGACACACGACACAAGCGAAAGTATCCCTTGGGGAAGTGTTCGAATTAGAAACAGTCGTTGTTGAAGGCGAACGTATACCCCTTACGATAAGTAGAAAAGATATACAGGGAGACGAACTCTTGCGTATTGCTGGGGTTGGTACAGATGCACTTAAGGGTTTAACGACACTGCCAAGTATAGGGATTCCTAATGATTTTTTTGGCATACTCTATATACGCGGTAGTGAACCCGGATCAAACCTATACTATCTTGACCGGACACAACTCGGATATCCATTCCATTGGGGAGGGTTTCTTTCAACTATTAGTTCAGAAACTATTGAGAAAATTGATATTTATGCTGGTGGATATGGGGCTGAGTTTGGTTTAGATTCTCAATCTGTTCTTGATATCCATGCACGTGATAGTATTGAGAATGGTTTAGATGGTAAGTTCAACCTGAATATACTCTATTCTGAGGGGTTACTTGAAGGCAGATTAGGTGACAAAGGGTACATTTCAGTCTCTGGACGTAGGAGTTATTTCGATCTAATTGCAGGTCCTATTGTTGAAGCACAGACAGGAACAGAACAACAGTTTCCTTATTTTTCTGATTATCAAATCAAACTTAATTACGAACTGAATGACAGACATTCATTAACAGTTAACGCATTTGCTGCTACAGACCATTTTAACATAAGAGCAGAAGACGAGCCAGACCCATACGATATTGAACCGGATGTTGGTAGAGAAGAACTATTTTTCAAGAACGGTTTTTCCGGACAAGGCATTCATCTCCAATCAGAATTATCGGATAATTTGACATCAAATATGTCTTTAACTCGAACTTTGAATTACCTTAAGATTGATTTGAAAGCCCCGATTGTGCTCTCTTACAAGGTAGTAGATGATCAGGCAGAATTTAAAGATGCAGTATTTGAAGATGGAAAATTAGTTGCGGAAGAAATAGTAAACAATTCATATCAGGTAAAGATAGATGTCCCGGTTTACACTTTACGAGAAGACATCATATATAGGCTGAACCCTCTGATTCAACTTGAATCAGGTTTTCTCTTGTCATATAGTCCAGCTAATAGTTATGAAGATGGGAGATTTTATGAATATGAAAGTGTCGAAGAAGAGAGAATAGGTTCAGTTACATTTGAAGACGGTAATAGTATGAAGTACTTTACACCCAGAAGATATGAGATAACTGATTTTGAAGAAACTCATTTCGAATTTGGACACGATTTCTATCGGTCAGAAGGCTATTTGCAGGCAAGATACGATCCTATATCATCGCTCTCATTAGCACTTGGTGCTCGGTTAGACTATCTTGATCTAACTGAAGAACTCTCTATTCAACCGAGATTCAGTGTGAATGTCAAACTCCAGAATGATTTCAACCTCCGTTTTGCGTATGGACAGTATGAACAGAGCCCAAGTCCCCATCAACTCTTGTCTGAAAACGGCAACCCATCATTAAAATCAAGTATTGCACGACATTATATCTTTGAAATAGAAAATGAATTCACGCAGCAGACAGATTTTAAGTTTGCAACATATTACAAAGATATTCAGAATATGGTAATCAATGACAAAATACCAGGTCAACCCCGATTAGCAAACGCAGAATCAGAAGAAGGAGGATTAGCAACCGATGATACCATCTCCAATTTTCTAAATCAAGGTTCTGCTTATGTGGGTGGTGTTGAAGCCTTCTTACGTCATAGAATTCCTGATAAATTCTTCGGATGGATTTCATATTCTTATACACATGCTGAACAACGTGAGAAAACTGACGCGTTATATAGTCCATACCTATTTGATAATACACATATAGTGAGTATTGTTGCAAACTATAGCTTTTCAGAGTACACTGAAATGGGACTAAAATGGCAGTATCTCAGCGGGACATCTGAAGTCCCTATCAGTTCGTTGATACTCATCCAGGACCCTGTAACACGTGGGTTGAATCCTTTGCTGGCAAGTGTTGATGAAGAGTTACAAGCTGAACTGAAACCCTACCATAAGTTAGATTTCAGGATAAGTCACAAGTGGAAGGTTAAAGGTACTAAAATCGGTGGGTTTATTGATATAATCAACCTCTACAACCGAAAGAACAAAATAAAATTTAGTTTCAGAGAAGCTACGATTGTTGTTCAAGATGAAGAAATCGTGATAGACGAATGGGAATCAGAAGAAATTCAGCAGTTACCCCGAATTTTTTATGTTGGACTTACGCTGGAATTCTAATTGTCAGCATTAAACAGGTTCGTCCGTTTTTCTGGCACTTCTGCATAGAGAAATTGTATAATTATGGTTGATTACAATGCAGAATAGAGGATTGCACTTACAATGAAACGTCTAATTTATCTGCTCTTAGTCTTAGCATTACCGGTCTCAGTCTTTGCACAGACAGGGGTAATAGATGGTGTAGTCATAGACAGAATTACAAACGAACCTATAGAAGACGTAAAAATACTTATAATTGAACTTGATCTGCGTACTGCAACTGACAATGAAGGAAAATTTTCTTTTAATGAAATCACAGCTGGAAAGTACACATTACAGGTATCCCTCCCAAGATCTGAAACTGATGAAAAAGTGAGTGTTGTTGTTGAGGAAGGTAAATCGCTTACGCCGAACATTTATATTACAAGGGTAGACTATCAGTTAGAGAATATAGAGGTTAAGACTGAACGTGTCCCCAAAACAGTTTTAATAAAAAGTATAGAATCTCAAGAGATTACGCGAATACCCGGTACTGCTGGTGATGTACTACGAGCACTCCCTGTGATCCCTGGTATAGGTGTGGCTAACGATTTCAGTGGTGCCCTCTATATCCGTGGGGGTTCTGATGAAGATAATTTATATTATTTCGACCGTGTTCCTGTGGGATATCCGTTCCATTTCGGTGGATTGGTCTCTTCTCTGAATTCTGATATCATTGATAGAATTGATGTTTATGCTGGCGGGTATGGTGCTGAATTCGGTGTTGATTCGCAGGCAGTCATTGATATTTACTCTAAAGATAACAGTCCTGAAGACCTTCGCGGAAAGTTCAATTTGAACTTACTTTTTTCAGAAGGGCTTTTACAAGGAAAGATTGGAAAGAAGGGATATTGGTATGCTGCAGGAAGAAGAAGCTACATAGACCTATTTTTGAGTTCATGGGCGTTTGATGCTGGTGCAATCACTGCTTTTCCAAAGTTCTGGGATTATCAAGTGAAGGTAGGATATGACTTTAGTGATAAACATCAGTTATTTTTCAATATGTTTGCCTCAGGTGATAACTTTGCGCTGACTTTAGATGGTGAAAACGTTGACGCTGACTTTAGAGGCGATACGAGCTTTGAGAGCGGTTTTGAAGGAGCAGGTATCCACCTTCGTTCGTCCCTTACAGACAGGTTGACCTCATATCTGTCTTTGACAAGATCAGATTTTCTTTTTGATGTGAATTTTGGACCTACATTGTCTCTTAACATTGACGCGCCAACATATACTTTGCGTGAAGATCTAACATATCAGATAAACGAAAGACACCGTTTAGAATCTGGACTTATTCTTGGTCTGGAACCGGGAGAGGTAACAGGTGTTTTCTCTCGAATTCCTGATGAGGGTGAAGTGGACTACGATATTCGCTTTGTTGAAAAAGAGGTTATAGATGAATCTGTGAGAGGACAACGTATTGAAGCATACTTACAAGATAGATTTAATATTCTGCCTTTCCTATCAGTAGTTTACGGATTGCGACTTGACTATTTCAACCGTATAGATGAAATATCAATACAACCGCGCGGCAGCATTCGTGTGGAACTTCCCAATACTTCTGAACTCCAATTCGCCTACGGTATATATAACCAAACACCAATCCCCGCACAACTATCAGCCAGTGTGGGTAACCCAGAATTGAAATCCAGTCAAGCGAGTCATTACATTCTTGAGCTTAAAAGGGAACTCTCACAGAGTACTGAGCTTAAGATGGCAGCGTATTACAAAGACCTTGTGAACCTTGTGACATCTGATGATGTATCCATATTTTTGAATCAGGGTATTGGTTATGCTCAAGGTACTGAGATTTTCCTAAGACACCGAAGTGGTGATAGGTTTTTTGGTTGGGCATCTTATGCTTATGCGCTCTCAAAACGGAAAGACCGTTTAGGTGAACCCTACCGATACTACTCATTTGATCAAACACACGTCACTACATTAGCTGCCAGTTATAAGATAACACCGACGTGGGAGATAGGTGCAAAATGGCAGTATAGGACTGGAAATCCGTATACACCAGTGAAGGGTTCGGAACGCAAAATTGACCCACGATTCCTTGAGAATGTAGAACGTATTGACGAAATTAGTGCCTTAGAAATCGTTGAGAATACAGTATATATCCCTATTTATGGTGAGACTAATTCTGAACGACTTCCCCCCTACCATAGGTTGGACATCCGATTGAGCAAGACCTTCATCTTTAAGAGTTGGAATTTAGGTGTCTTTACGGAAATCCTGAATGTATATAACCGCAAGAATCTACTTGACTATAGATACAATACTGACTATTCAGATAAAGATCCGATTAATCAGTTTCCCCTAATTCCTTACTTTGGCATAACAGCGGAGTTTTAGATGACATTTTCTATTTTCAGGTCATTGAAACATCTACTGATATTATTGCTTTTTTTGACTCCCCTTAATGCTTTCTGTCAAAATGACGAATCTATAGATGATGATGTAACAGATGAAATTGTTGTCCTTCCCCCGATAGAAGTTACGACCGAACGTATTGAAATGAAACCGAGACAAACACTGACAACAGATGTCTTTAGGTATGCGATAGGTAGTGCTGGGGATCCGCTGCGTGTATTGAATATGCTACCAAGTGTTGGTGTTCTTAACGATTTCGTGGGTATCCTATCTGTACGTGGTGGCGGTCCAGAAGACAATGTTTACTATTTTGATCGACTTCCATTAGGATATCCATATCATCTTTACGGCATCGTCTCGACTGTGAATGCAGATGTAATTCAGAATGTTGAAGTGTATCCGGGGGGTTATGGTGCGGAATTCGGTTCTGACTCCCAGGCTGTAATTGACATCTATTCCCGTCGTTTAGCAGCATCTAAATTTAGTGGCAAAGTCAATCTGAATCTTGCTTATTCCCAAGTGTTCACTGAAGGTAACATCGGCACTCGCGGTTATTGGTATCTCTTTGGTCGCAGGAGTTATATGGGTCCGCTTTTTGAACTTTTACCCCATCTTTTGGAAATTGAAGATGATCTGGTTACACAAGTGCCAAGTTTCTGGAGTTATCAAAGCAAATTTGTCTATCAGTTGTCAAAAATTCACAGATTAGAATTTAATACTATCGGTGCAGACGATGGTGGTGAATTTCTAATCGGCGTTAATGAAGTGTCTGAAAGTGACTTTCGGGGACCTTTCATATCTGAGAATCCTTTTGATTCACAAGGGATACATTTTTACTCTGAGATAGAAGAAAAGTTCAAGTCTGTTTTATCGTTGACACGTTCCTTTTCACGTAATGAGCTGATTTATGGAGAAGGTTATTCTTATAGGGATTTAGAAAGCATTTTCTCACTTCGCGGGGATTTGAAGTATTGGATAGATTTTCCTAATTCTTTATTTGAATCTGGTATTGAACTTTCCAGTCTTCCCTCAAGTTTGACAAGTATCGGTTCGCGTCCCCTTGAAGAGGGTGATTGGGATTACGACGCAAGACTAAAGGTAGATGGAGAGAAGGTCTACACGCATATTACGCAAGACTTGCATAGATTTGAAGGTTACCTCCAAGCAACGCAGGCACTGTTTTCATCAAGGTACATTGATCTTTTTGCCACTCTGGGAATAAGAGGGAGTTACTTTAATCTTATTGATTCTTTTGCACTGCAACCGCGTGGCTTAGTTGGTGTGACTTTAGGCTCGGAAGAGAATGGAGATGTTGGTGTTTCTCTTTTCCCAATAGATGTGCGGTTTATGTATGGTAATTATGTACAGAATCCTAAATTCTATCAAATTGTACTCGGTAATGAAAATCCAGATTTATCTCCAAGTTCAGCAACACACTATGTGGTTACAATTGAAAAAGACATCGCATCAGAAACAAGATTTGAAGTCGCTGGATATTTAAAGAACTTAAGAGATATGGTAGTATATAACCTACCGGAAAGACAGTATCAGAATCAGAAAACTGGCTCAGTTAAAGGAATAGAATTCTCATTGGAACATAAAATAGGAAAAATGTTCAGGGGTTGGTTTGCTTATGCATATACGGACTCTAAACGTCAAGACTTTCCTTATGAAAAGGTACGAGATTATATGCATAGTACGCCACATGTATTAACTTTGAATCTGAATTACCTGTATTCAAGTATAGAATTTGGTGCCAATTGGCAATACAAGAGTGGTATCCTTTATGCACCGTTAACTGGTAGAGAGCGTTATACTAATCCTTTTACAGGCAAACAGCTTTGGATACCGATATACGGAGATCCTAAACGCACTGTCCCTTACCACCGTTTAGATTTAAGAGTTCACTGGTCATTCTTGAATGACGTAACAATAGATTGGTTATTCTTAGATATTGATAAGTTTAATGGTGGATTTACTGTTGAAATGTGGAATGTCTATAACCGAGTAAATCTATTACAAGTCCGTTATAATGCAGAATTTACCAAAGAAGTTCCCATTGCACAATTACGGATTACCCCTTTCTTGGCTGCTACTTTTGTATTTGAGTTTTGAATTGTCTAATTTAGCAGAATCTTGTATAATCTTACCACGCTGCACATACCATTGTTTAAAATCCTGAAATTTTGTATTCAAAGGAGGAACGCTTTTGAATGTAAAAATATTTACTTATCAACACTATACTGAATCTAAGTTATTGTATACATTGGCTATTTTCCTTTGTCTCATTTTGTTCCTGTTTATTTTCGTCACAGAAGTCTATTCTGCATCACATAATCTGCAAATTAGAGCCTATCGAACTAATGAAAGTATTGAAATAGATGGAGATTTGAGCGAGTCAGACTGGCAAGAAGCGGATGTAATCAATAGGTTTGTACAGATAGAACCGAATGAAGGTGAAGTCAGTTCTGAACCGATGGAAGTTCGGATACTCTACGATAATAATAACATCTATTTTGGGTTTAGATGTTACGATTCAGATATCTCTCAACTCGTTGCGAATGAGATGCGTAGAGATGCTCGTGACATACACGAAAACGATAACGTATTTCTCCTGTTGGATACATACAATGACAAAAGGAGCGGTTTCTTTTTCCGAACGAACGCCTTAGGTGCTATACAAGATAGAGTGATAACTAACAATGGTGATACATTGAATGACGATTGGGATGCGGTAGTCGCATGTCAATCAAAGATACAGGACACATTCTGGACAGCGGAGTTGCGTATACCGTTTAACCAATTACGTTTTGAGGAAAGTGATCCGATGAAATGGGGTATAAATGTTGGTAGGGAACTCATCCGCAAACGGGAAGAATCTATATGGGCACCAGTCCCCGCATCTTATGGTGGATTGGCAAAGTATAGAACTGCCAACCTTGCAGAACTTGTCGGTTTAGAAGGGATCGTACCCTCAAGAAGTATCGAAATTCTTCCCTATATTCTTCCTGGTATGACACAAGAATATGACGAAGAAGCAACCGTTGAAACTACGAAAAGATTCAAACTCGGTTTTGATGCAAAATACGGTATTACGTCTAACTTAATCTCGGACTTAACCTTTAATACAGATTTCGCACAAGTTGAAGCAGATCAGGAACAGGTTAACCTGACGCGTTTTAATCTGTTTTTTCCAGAGAAACGTCCGTTTTTTTTGGAAGGTGCTGGACTTTTCGATTTCGGTATTCCACGGCAAAGCTTTCGTAGACCCCCGCCTATGCTGTTGTTCTATAGCAGACAGATAGGATTATATGAAGGCAATGCAATCCCTATTATTTTCGGCACTAAAGTCACTGGTAAAGTCGGTACATACGGTGTAGGCATGATCCATGTCAGGACAGATGAATTCTACGATGCACCTGAAGATGATGATCCAGTTGACATTCCACACACAAATTATTCTGTAATCCGTATGACAAAAGATGGACCGGCAGGTTCCCGTTTTGGTATGATCGCAGTGAACAAAGCTGCAACTCGTGACTACAACAGAGCTGGTGGTTTTGACTTTGAATTGCGTCCAAACGATAGACTGGATATTAGGGGGATGTTTGCCAGAACTTTTTCACCTGATATGAGCGGAAGGAACAACGCATGGTATATCGGCACAAGATGGAGAAATGATCTCTTAAGAATTAATACTTCATACACAGATATAGATGAAGACTTCGACCCAGAAGTTGGGTATGTGCGGGATGATGGTATACGACAGATACGGGGAGATGTACGTATTGCACTAAGACCTAACAGATACGGTATACGTGAACTATGGTCAGGACCGGAGGTAAACTATGTCTTTAATCAAGAGAACGAACTTGAAAGATGGAATATCTCTTATTCACATTGGACATCGTTTGCTACGGAAGATTCTATTATGGTATTTCTAAGACGACAATTTGAACAACTTGACGAGGATTTTGAAGTGCGTGAGGATACTATTATACCGATAGGTGAATACGCCTATGGTGTTTTCGGTGGAAGATTCTCTTCAAGTGACAGTCGTATACTTAGTATAACGACAGGATTTGAAATCGGAGAATACTATAATGGAAATCGACGAAAATATTATATTGATACTTCACTGAAACCGACGACAAGGATGAGTGTTAACTTAGACTATGAATTCAATCGTGTGTCGCTTCCAGATGATAGTTTTGATGTCAATCTGTTTTCAGGTAGGTTGAATTACTCGTTCTCTACGAAGTTATTTGCAAAGTTTTATGCACAATGGAATACAGAGAAGGATCAGATATTGACCAATTTTCTAATTAATTACATCTATATGCCAGGTAGCGATTTTTATTTAGTATATAATCAGACCTACGATACAGATAAGACGACTCAGCGTATTCTGCAGGATTCCACAGTGGTTGTTAAAGTGACGTTTTGGTGGAATCCATAGATTATGACATGTTTTGTTGTTTAGATCGCAACTTATGTGTTATAATATTTAAAAAAACGTTGACATTTTGTTACTTATACGGTATAATTTGTAATCAGTTAGTATGTAATGAACGTATTAGATTGTATATTGTCGTTATTTTTTGAAGGAAATCGTAGTTAATCTGAAGTTTGAACCGGGAGAATATTACCAAATCTCATAAGACTCCGATAAGTGTGTTGTAAGCGCGCTATCGACATCACGAGTAAACCTTTAGGAGGAAAAGAGATGAGTAGAAGTTCCGATATAGCATCACAATTACAGAGACGAAGAGCAGAGAGAAAAAAACCGAAGGTCAATTCTGTCTTGATGAAGGTTAGTATTGATGACAGTCAATTGGATGAAATAGTTACTGCAGGTGAGAATAAACCACCTCCTATGACGCTTCAGAAGACAGGTGGTAGGAATTCTCTTTCACTATTCTTTTCAATTGGACTCCATGTAAGCCTTGCTTTGTTATTAGGTTTTATATATATAAAAGATCGAATATCATCTGAAGATGATAGGATTGATGGGGCTTTAGTTGCACAAGCAGAGTTAACCATGAGAGAACGAACTAATATTAAAATTCGGAAGCGGAAAACTTTTGAGGCAGAGCAGCGAGAGATTGAAGTTCCACTGGATACTACTGTTGTTACAGATACAAATCTACTAAATCCGAGAGATGAAGGTTTCACATTGCCTTCAGGGCACGGAACAGATTTCAACGCTGACACCCCTGGACTAAATGAAGGTCTCAGAGTTAATATTAATCCAAGGAGTATGAAAGGTCCAGTTCAACCTACTACCACAGTTTCGCCACCAAAGCTTGAACGTCCTCCGCAAGGTCCATCAGTTTCACCGGATTTCTCAGATTTAGCACATGAAGCAAGTGGTGGGATTCTAAAGGATTTTAATATAGATATAAATCAAGTTGGGAACGAACCACCAAAAATTACGAAAAGGATAAAACCGACATATCCAAAGACCGCGAAACGTGCGGAGAAAGAAGGTACGGTTAAGCTGCAAGCGACAATCGGGACTGACGGCAAACCGAAAAACATTGTAGCACTCACAAAACTGGGATTTGGTTTTGAAGATGCGGCTATAAATGCATTGAAAAAATGGAGATTTATCCCTGGTAAGAAAAAAGGTAAGGATGCTGAGATGACTGTTAGCCTTGAAATAAAGTTTGAGTTAGATGACTAACAGGTGTTCACAATATTATGTAGTTGTTCACACTGCACAATTTGGAAGAGTGTGCTATAACCTAACGCATTTTTATCAGTCCTTTTCCAGCGAAATTGCGAATTAGATTTACGACAGATTGACGCGCAGTCACGCTGAGTTGTGTCTGTTCATGGGTGAGTAATTCAATTTCATTTTCTACAACTAAAGCTTGTTCGCTGGACATGTTTTCATAGAATCTGTCTTGAATTTCGGTAGGGGAATCGTATAACGCAAGCGCGAGTGTATTTGTTTCTAATACCTCAATTAGCGTTTTGATGGAATCATCTGGCATTTCACTGAGATCGTCAAATGTATAAAGGTGGTCTGCGACTTTATCTACTAATCCAGGTTGATTCTCCTGCAGTACGTCCATAAGTTGATTCTGTTGTTCAATATTAACCTTGCCTAAGAGTCTGGCAAGGTTTTTTGATGCATTTCCAAAAAACAGCGTACTATCTAATATCGCATTCATTTTAGTTTTGAGGTCGTTCCAAATTCGTTCAGCCTCTTCAGTTTCAATCATCTCCGTTGCAGAAATAGCTTCAGCAATCTGAACTTGTCTTTTGAATGGAAACTGTGCGAAAATTTCTTGTGCATAAGTCGTCAGTGTCGCTACATCGTCGTCTTTGGATTCATTCTCCTCAAACCGTGCCAGTTTCTTACGAATTTCATCTGGATGAGTAGAGTCAGATTCTGTTGAAACCACATCCATTAACAGTAAAAAAACGGCGATTTCATCATCCTTTACCTCCTTAAACGCATTCATAATAACGGGTAACGGCGTTCTATCTAACAGGTTCGTTAATTCTTGTATTGCGGAGTCATTTAAGAATGGGGTGGACATATTTCAACTCCTTTAGTGCCGGAGACAATTTCACCGATCTGTTTAGAAGGAACTTCTAAATCGCGCAATGTATTCATCGCAAAATCAACGTTTTCTGGTTCTAATACTAACACCATACCTATTCCCATATTAAAAACACGATACATCTCATTTTCTACTACATTTCCTGCTTGTTGTAACAGTGAGAAGATAGGTTGTTTTTCCCAACTCTTCTTATCTATTCTTGCTTGGCAACCCTCAGGGAGAATTCGTGATATGTTGGCTGGTAATCCGCCACCCGTGATGTGTGCAATTCCCTTAATATCACACACTTGCATTAACTGTAGGATCGGTTTTACATAACTCTGGTGTGGTTTGAGCAACTCTTCACCAACAGTTGTTGATAAATCGGGAAGATATGTATCTATTTTATATTTACAATGGTCAAATAGAATGTGGCGTGCCAATGTGTATCCATTTGTATGTAGACCGTTTGACATCAATCCGACTATCTTATCGCCATGCGTTATTTTTTCTCCTGTGATTACCTGATCTCTTTCCACGACGCCAACGATAGTGCCGACGAGATCATATTCATCAGGAGCATATAGTCCTGACAGTTCCGCAGTTTCTCCACTAATAAGTGCACAACCGATATCTATGCACCCATCGGCAAGACCTAAGACTATCTGTTCAACGACGACAGGATCCATTTTTCCGATGCCGATGTAATCCAGGAAGAAGAGCGGTTCTGCACCTTGAACAATAATGTCATTTCCGCAATGTGCAACTATGTCGTAGCCTACCGTATCATGTGTGTTGGCTTCAAATGCAACCATCAATTTTGTGCCGACACTATCGGTACTGGAGACAAGAACGGGTTGCCGGTACTCACTTAGCGCAAACAACCCTCCAAATGTACCTAAATCACTCAAAACTTCGGGTCTATAGGTCTTTCTGACAAGGGTTTTTATTCTTTGCATAGCCTCTGCTTCGGCATCAAAAGATACTCCTGCGTCAGCATAGTTCAATGACTTTTGATCTGACATAAGATTCTCTAACTCTCTTCCTTTCTATCATGTGGTTGGCTATCTTGTGGTTGGCTATCATGTGTTCGGGAAGGTTTACGCAGTATTATATCCTTCAATAAAGCAACAACCAGTAATACACCTGTTATGACCATTGCAATCGTAGTTCCCCAAAGGTCAGCCTTATCTTTTGGAATTTGCGGTTTTACACCAAGAATAATTGTCGGTAGTACCCAATTTAGGATTATACCGAGGACTGAATACATTAGCACAATCTTTAGTGTAGAAACACCTTGGACAGTGCCAAGAGATTTCTTGACAGTATTACGGTTTTCTTTCCTTGATTCTGGTGATAATCGATGATTTGACATGGTTAAGAACGGCATACGGATGAAGATTAAATAAATAATCAGGTAATTCTACTGATATGACTCATCGTAGGAGTAAGGTTTCGTAGGGGCGGGGTTTCCCCGCCCGCGTATTACCCAATTAATAACTTAATCTTCATGAGTGTGCCTACTACTATTCAGTTAGTTTACAATTAAGGGCAATTGACGCGGGATACGTTCATTTAGGGTAATTGGATAACTTCCATCAAAGCATGATGTGCAGAAATTATCTGGTGCTTTTACTGCTTTTAACATGCCGTCTATACTGACATATCCTAAACTATCTGCCCTTATGTATTTTCGTATTTCTTCAGTAGAGTGTTTACTGGCAATTAATTCTGCTCTTGTTGGTGTATCCACACCGTAGAAACAGGGGTATTTGTTTGGTGGAGATGCTATCCGGACATGGACTGCAGTTGCACCACCCTGTCGGACGATTTTTACAAGTTTTCTACTGTTTGTGCCTCGCATGATAGAATCATCAACCATGATAACCCTTTTACCTTTAAGGACTTCTCGGATAGGGTTCTGTTTGACTTTAACCATCAATTCGCGTATATCTTGCGTTGGGTTCATGAAGGATCGTCCGACATAAGTATTTCTTGATAGACCGAGGTCAAAAGGTATACCCGATTCCTCTGCGTATCCGAGTGCAGCAATTGTTGCAGAATCTGGTACAGGTATAACGACATCGGCTTTGACAGGGTGTTCTCGTGCAAGTTGTTTTCCAAATTCTCTGCGGGTGCTATTAACACCTTGTCCGAACATCATACCATCTGGTCGTGCCAGATATATGAATTCAAAGATGCATTGTGATAATTTATCGTTTGGCGATGAGAAATGGAAAGATTCTAATCCCAGGAATTTGGAACGAAAAGTAACCAATTCACCGGGTTCTACTTCTCGTATTGGCGTTGCCTCAATAACATCAAGTGCACAAGTTTCAGAAGCAAGTACATAAGCATCCGCCAGTTTTCCGATCCACAATGGACGAAATCCGTGTGGGTCACGTGCCCCCATAAGCGTAGATTTGTCCATGACAACGATAGAGAATGCACCTTCTACTGCCCGAAAAGCGTCGAATATTCTGTCTTCCAAACTCTGCTGTTTAGATCTAGCGATAAGATGAAAAACGACCTCAGTATCTAAACTGGTACTGAAAATTGAACCACCATTTTCAAGGTGTTTTCTAATCTCTGGTGCGTTGACCAAGTTGCCATTATGTCCGAGTGCAAGTTCACCTTGCATATAGTTTCGTATCAAAGGTTGTGCATTCTCAAGAGTGCTTTCACCTGCTGTTGAGTATCTGTTATGTCCGATGGCAATGTCACCAGATAATTTACCCAAGACTTCAGAATTAAATACAGCATCCACAAGCCCCATACCGTGATGAGATGTTAGTCTTACACCATCGGAGACAACAATACCACTACTTTCCTGACCTCTATGTTGTAGTGCCCGTAAACCCAGATAGGTTAATTCTACAGCTCTTGGGTGTCCAAATACACCGAAAACTCCGCATTCATCTTTGGGTTTATCAAACTGCATGCGTTAGTCAAACCTCCAACCTAAAAGCGAATCCGTGAGAGTTAATAAACTTGTGATTTATAGGATGAGGACAAATATACAAGAGACAGGTTATTCCTCATGATGATCAATCACTGATACTTTTTTCTTGGATATTCTGGAACCGATGATGGCACCGACAGGTATTGCTAAGACGTATAGAATCTCAACCGGTAACCTGAGCAGGAACCAACAGCGAATCGGTAATGACAAAATGTTAGAAATTAGTTCTAAAATGGGGACAATTAAGTTAACGATTAGATTCTGATTGCCAAAAATCTCCCATGGTACATCTAATAAGGCGATTAATCCGACGACAGCGGGTGCGCC
Source organism: Candidatus Poribacteria bacterium (assembly GCA_965205065.1). Taxonomy (GTDB): domain Bacteria; phylum Poribacteria; class WGA-4E; order WGA-4E; family WGA-3G; genus MSPOR6. Next base: position 5,076,301 of record CBDBFT010000001.1, read on the forward strand.
TAAGAAAGCACCTGAACAGACTGGCTTGAACGGAACTTCAAGGTTGAATTTTCGTCCGATGTATCTTATCCCCTCAGTTGATCCAACCACTATTAATCCGTAAGTAATACCTATTGAGAGTATCAAGAAGAGTGCTATCCAAAACCCGTGCGTTATTCTCTCGGCAATAAGTACTTCCCAAATAAACTTCTTGAAAATAAACAGGTATACGAGAATTCCAGACAGAACGACAACAACACCTATACCAACTTGTGAAGGAATTAATAGCATACGTTTTTTTGATGACATTACAACTCCAAGATATCAGATGATTGACATTTAAGAGTATACCATACTGCAACATTACTGTCAAGATTAATGACAGATTCATACAGAGGCATTCAATTGTCGGTAAATTGCATGTATTCAGATATGTTTCTTCTGTAGGAGGGAACTCCGATTCCCGACTATACACTTTGATAGTCGGGAATCGGAGTTCCCTCCTACAGAAGAGGTGTTGTTATGTTAATTGGATAATATTTGTAAGAAACTGCGAAAACGCGACAATTGAATGCCTCTGCAGATTCATAAGATTCCATTGTTGACAAAATCGCATGATTACGATAGAATGGTTGCAAGCAGAATATGATTATACTTTGTTATGGATTGTTTATATATAGGAGAGAAAAATGGCAGACAACATTTTCCCACCCTCTGAGACCTCGTATCCAATAGTGAACGCACACATCAACAGCTTAGCAGCATATCAAGAATTGTATGCTGAATCAGTTAAACACCCAGACACATTTTGGGCACAGATCGCTGAGCGGTTAACGTGGTATCAGAAGTGGCATACTGTGAGTGAATACGATTTTGTCAAGGCACAGATCAAATGGTTTGAAGGTGGAACACTGAACGCATGCTATAACTGTGTTGATAGGCACGTTGAGAATGGTCATGGAGAGGATACGGCAATAATTTGGGAAGGAAATGATCCTCAGGAGGATCAGAAATATACCTTTAGCGAACTTCTTGTAGAGGTAAAAAAGTTTTCCAATGTTCTGAAAACAAACGGTATTGTGAAAGGTGACCGTGTCTGTATATATTTGCAAATGATACCCGAATTAGCTGTCGCGATGTTGGCTTGTGCAAGAATTGGTGCGATCCATTCTATTGTTTTTGGTGCATTCTCTGCTGAGGCTCTTCGGGATAGAATTAATGATTCCGAATGTAAAATGTTAATCACACAAGATACTGCTATGCGTGGAGCAAGAAGCGATATTCCAATGAAAGCAAACGCTGACGCAGCTGTGGTTGATTGTCCTTCAATTGAGTCCGTTGTCGTTGTTAAACGGACAGGGGACACAGTTGACTTTGATACTTCACGGGATGTATGGTGGCACGAGGCAATGGATAACGCTGCGACAGAATGTGAACCTGAAGAGATGAATGCTGAGGATCCGCTCTTTATACTCTATACATCGGGTTCTACAGGTAAACCGAAGGGGGTTCTTCATACGACTGGCGGGTATCTCGTCTATACATCGTATACACATCAGCAGATTTTTGACTATCACGAAGGAGATGTTTATTGGTGCACTGCAGATATTGGGTGGATTACGGGGCATTCATATATTATATACGGACCGCTTGCTAATCGTGCAATCACTGTGATGTTTGAAGGTGTCCCAAACTATCCAGACTATGGACGCTTCTGGCAGGTGGTAGAGAAACACAAAATAAACCTATTTTATACGGCACCAACCGCATTACGAGCATTGATGAAAGAAGGGGATACATGGGTGGAAAAATATGATAGGTCTACACTCAGACTATTAGGGACTGTCGGTGAACCGATAAAAGAACCGGAATGGTTGTGGTACTATAACATTGTAGGAGACAAACGTTGTCCGATTGTTGATACATGGTGGCAGACTGAAACAGGTGGTATTCTCATAACGCCTCTCCCCGCAGCGACTACGTTGAAACCCGGTTCAGCTACCTTCCCGTTTTTCGGTATTGAACCGGTTATCTTAGATGAGGCGGGAAATGAAGTTGAGGGTAATCCAGCTAACGGTTATCTCTGTATCAAACATGCGTGGCCCGGCATTATGCGGACTGTATATGGTGACCACGAACGTTTCATTGATGTCTATTTCAAAAGGTTTCCGGGTTATTACATGACAGGTGATGGTGTATTGCGTGATGAAGATGGGTATTACTGGATCACTGGACGTGTAGATGATGTCTTGAATGTGTCAGGACATAGATTAGGTACTGCGGAAGTTGAAGGCGCGATTGGTCAGCACGCCGCAGTCGCAGAAGCGGCTGTTGTCGGTTATCCACACGACATAAAGGGACAAGGTATCTATGCTTACGTAACACTCATGACAGGCGTATCCGCTTCAGAGGATATAGAAACCGGTATAAAACAAGCAGTCAGACAGCATATTGGACCTATCGCAACGCCGGACAAAATCCAATTTACACCTGCTTTACCGAAAACGCGTTCAGGTAAAATCATGAGACGGATATTACGGAACATTGCAGAAGGTGACGTATCGGATCTCGGTGATACGTCTACGCTTGCTGATCCGTCAGTCGTTGACGCGTTAGTGGAAGGTAGACAGTAAAGACATAGCTGCGCATCAATTAATGGGGACGTTTTGTGGTTTCATCACGAAAGATCGTTGAAGCATTCAAACAACAGAATATTACGCATGCAATTGGTGTTCCGGATAACGGTAGCGCACAGATATATGAACGTTTGCGTAAAGAACCGGATATAGAAGTCATCACTGTAACCCGGGAAGGTGAAGCATTTGCGGTGGCTGCGGGATTGTATGTCGGCGGTAAAAAGCCTGTGATTATTATTCAGAATACAGGTTTCCTTGAGTCTGGGGATGCATTTCGAGGGACTGTTTACAATATGAAGATTCCTGTCGTTGTGTTTATCGGATATCGGGGTTATCACAATCGAGACGAGCATGGAGAATGGATTGACTCAGTAGCATCTTTTTTGGAACCGACACTCAAAGCGTGGTCTCTCCCCTACAAGATGTTAGCATCTGACATGGATATAACGTCTATTCATTGGGCATTTCAAAAGAGTTCAGAAACCTCTTTACCTGCTGCGGTGCTTCTCATGGGTCATGCGAAATAGTGTGAGAATAGGACGATTTCAACTGATCATTTGTGGTAACTTTTGTAGTATGACTTTACTTTGGAGTGAATTTTATGCTTAGTGTTGAAGCAGCACGGCAACAGATGTTAGACACAATAGGTGTCTTACCAACAGAACATAGAGAGATTCTTGAATGTTCAGGTTATGTTCTTGCAGCGGAACTTTATGCGTCTGAGAATATCCCACCGTTTGATAATTCAGCGATGGATGGGTTTGCTGTTATATCAACAGATGTAAAGGATGCATCTGAAGAAAAACCGACTGTCTTATCGGTAGTTGAAACAGTCGCTGCTGGATATGCACCAGAAAAACAGGTATCATCAGGACAGGCGGCACGTATTATGACAGGTGCAATGATGCCAGACGGTGCAGACGCAGTCGTTATGCAAGAGGTGACTGAATTCGATGGTAGTACAGTAAAAGTCTTTGAAAGTGTTGGTAAATCTCAAAACGTACGCTTTACGGGTGAAAGTGTCATGGAGAAAGATTGTGTCATGTCCAATGGAAAGATCTTGCGTCCACCTGAAATATCCATGATGGCTTCTCTCAATTGTACATCGGTAGAAGTATATCGTAAACCTATAGTCGCGATCGTCTCAACGGGTGATGAACTCACACCTATTGGAGAAGCACTGAAACCCGGAAAGATACGCGATAGCAATCGCTACGGTCTCTACGCACAGGTTCAGAATGCTGGTGGGATGCCTATAGATATGGGTATTGCACCCGACGATGAAGATCAGACAGAAGAGATATTCTTGAAATCCCTTTCACAGGCGGATGCTTTGATAACAAGTGGTGGTGTTTCAGTCGGTGAGCATGACGTCGTTAGAAATGTGTTGACTAAGTTAGGTAAGATGAATTTTTGGCGAGTTGCAATGAAACCCGGTAAACCGCAAGTCTACGGGTTTATTGATGAGAAACCTATCTTTGGTTTACCTGGAAATCCTGTTTCCTCACTTGTTGTGTTTGAGTTGTTTGTTCGTCCAGCACTCCTGAAAATGGCAGGACACACCGAACTCTTACGACCAACCTTTGATGCGGTTCTGATGACTGATGTTACGAACAGTGATGGACGGGTGAACTATATGCGTGCTATTATATCTAAAGAGGATGGTGAGTATGTTGCGAGAACTACGGGTCCCCAAGGGTCAGGTATACTGCATTCACTCGTGTTGGCAAACGGTCTCATCACAATTCCTTCTGGTGTAACGTTAAGTGCAGGCGAAAAGGTGGAAGCACAGTTTCTTAATTGAGTCTAAGTGCTATGACGAAAACTGAGGTTCTTAAGAGATTCTGGGGTGAGATGTTTTTCTGCGATTCGGAAGGGTCGGGTATTCCACTGCTATTTCTACACGGGACAGGATGTGATTCTACCGATTGGGACCTGGTGATTTCTGAATTACCGAGGGAACAACGTTACTTAACCCTTGATTTCCGTGGACATGGACAGAGTACTGCGCCCCTTGAACCTTTTACTATCGACTGTCTTGCGGATGATGTTTTAAACCTCATCTATGCTTTGGATGTTCAGCAGCTTGTTCTTGTAGGACACAGCCTTGGTGGGATGGTTGCGATGGATGCGGCAAGACGAGATATGCGTGTTGCAGCCTTGGTTCTGCTTGAAGGATGGACACGTCTATCCGTCACACGAACTGCATTTGATACAGGTCGATTTTACGGCTCATTACCTCCCGAGAAGATAAAAGAGATACAACAGAAAGCAGGTATGACAAGAGATCGTTTCGGACAGAGAGTGTGGAATAGTTTTTGGCAATCTGTAAGGGAGTTCGATGGTTTGAGTTTTCTTGAAAATGCCAAAATACCTATTTATGAAGTTTTCGGTGAAATGGGAAGGCATGAATCTACAGCGGAATTGCTGCGGATTCCATCTAATCCGAGTATACGTTTAAGCTGGATCCCCGATTCTGGACACTATTTACCCCACGAGCGTCCAGTAGAGGTGGCAGAGATATGTCAGTTTTCAGTTTCCAGTTTTTAGTAAATTGACGCATAAGGTGCGGGTAACTTTACCGCACCGTTATACGTTCGGCATTTATGACGTTGGTATTTCAACCGGCAAATCCAGCCGGTCTCCCCATTCTTTCCATGATCCGATGTAATTACTTACATTCGGATAACCTAATAGCCGCAATGCCAAGTAGGTTTGGGAAGAACGGTATCCCCCCTGTCAGTAACACATTATCTGCTTTTCCGGTGTGATGCCAATAGGTTCATACAATTCCCGGAGTTCATCTGCTGTTTTAAAAGCACCATTCTCGTCAAGATTGTTGAGCCATTCAATATGTATAGAACCGGGGATCGCACCCGCGCGTTCAGCCCGAGCTACTCTTCCATAGTGTTCATCATCGGTCCGTGTATCCAATCGAATGAAGTCGTCCTGATTCAGTTGTTCGTGAATTGAATCAGCACTTAGATGTAAATGTCTCTGTTGTTCTCCCGTGAACGGTGTAACTGCAGGGGGTATAACAGCTTCTGTGCTCACCTGTCCGTCCGCAGCTAACCATGCTTTGTAACCGCCATCCAGTAGACGCGTCTTTGAATGACCGAGATACTCACAGAACCAGAGTCCACGTGATGCGCGTGTCCCCGATATATCCTCATACCAGATGATTGTCTTTGTTGGATCAATACCGCGTTGTTGAAACAGATATGCTATCATCCACATAAAGGCATCAAACATCTCTTGTGTTGTATTGATAAGGCTTAAACCGAATAAATCCAAATGTAATGCACCTGGAATATGTCCGTTCAAGTATTCATGAGTTGGGCGCGTATCAACTATACAGTTATTTTTATCATCAAGGTTGTTCATTAACTCGTCAACCGTGATAACGAGTTGTGGATTCTCAAAACCCTTGTCCATATTAATAAAATTTCCTTTCTGGTAGTAATTCATCTACCTTTTTTAATCACGTTAATAGTTTTCCATTTACCAGTACGATACCAAAGCCACATGACGCCGCCTTGTACAACATTTGAGAGCGCGATTCCGATCCAGATTCCGATTATGCCGAGAAGATTAGACAATAGAATCACAAGTCCTAAACCGACTCCCATCTGTGCAGCGAGCGTAATTAACATTGGTGATAATGTATCACCTGCACCATTCAGTGCTTTTCCTAAAACTAAGGAGAAAGCGATAAAACCGAATGTTAGTGATAAACATTGTAGATAAACTTTTCCAATTTTAATCACCTCCACATCATCAGTGAATACGCTAAGAAACATCTGTGGGAATAGCAGAAATATTATACCTATTCCCGTCATCAGCGATGTGCCTAAAAGGTTGCCTATGCGAGTCGTTTTTTCGGCTCTTTCTATGTTCCTTGCCCCTAAATTCTGACCTACAACGGGCCCAACAGCGTTTGCTACACCGAAACCGGGATTCATTGCTAATATACGTAGACGCATACAGAGTGTATATGCTGCGACTGCGAATTTACCATACGGACCTATAACCCATAAGAACCCTAATCGTGACAGGTGACGCCAGAAACCTTGCATTGAACTATATATGCCTATCCTGAAAATGTCAAGCATTTCAACCAGATCGGGTCTATACTGCACATGTCGAAAAGAGACGGGTGCACGACCACTCCAGCATAAGTATAGGAGTATAAGAACACCGATGCCTCGACCGATGAGTGTAGCGTAAGCAGAACCTGCTACTCCGAGTGTAGGGAATCCCCATAGACCAAAAATCAACAACGGATCAAGCCCGATGTTGATAATTGTAGAAAAGACGAGTACTACCATCGGTGTGACTGCATCTCCGCCAGCACGAAAGATGGCTCCGATTGTCATGGATAGGAACATTGTGCTGATTCCCACCAGTATAATATGCATGTAAGTGGTTCCGAGTTGTATTATGTCAGGGTCATCAATTCTCAATGTCCGAATACCAAATTCAGCTAAAGGATATCCTATAATTCCTATACCTATTGCGAACATGAAAGCTAATATAATCGCTTGCATTGCCACATGTCCGGATTGTGCAAAGTTTCTTGAGCCAAGATATTGTGCAACCATGATCCCAGCACCTGTTGAGATACCGAGTGAGAACACACCTACCAAACGCAATAGGTTTCCACTCACACCGACAGCGGAAATGGCAGCTGGTCCCAATCTACCAACGAAGATCATATCAACAATGTTGAATGCATCTTGAAGAATATATCCGAATGTTATCGGTACAGCAAGTCTAAACAGATGTTTTAGTATGCTTCCGTCAGTTAAGTTTTCACGAGTTTTGTTCATTCCAATTGTTCTTCTAACTTTTGGATATATGCATCAAGTAATACCAGTTTGAATTATTTTTATTTCATTCACCCGACCTACGAAATGGTATATCATATAGTAGAAATGGTATAATATGATTAATGAGCAGTTAATCCATTTGAATTTTACCTTGCTTCTTAACGCTGTTTGAATTATACTCAAGACAGAACAGCATGTATAGAATAAGGTGGAATTGATGTTATGCGTGTATTGATTATGTCTGATATGGAAGGTGTCAGCGGTATAGTCGTTTGGGATCAGGTTGAAGGTGGTGCTGCCATGTTTGAAGAGTGTAGAAGTTTGTATACAGAAGAGATCAACGCTGCTGTGCGGGGTGCGAAGGCTGCTGGTGCAGATGAAATCGTCGTTGTAGACTGTCACGGCGCGGGAAAAGGCTGGACGTTTAATTCCCTTATCCCAGAGAAGATACATCCCGATTGTGAATGGGTGGCACATCATGGTTGGGGTCGTTATGATGAGATGTGGAAAACCGGTTGTGATGCGTGTCTGTTGATCGGCATGCATGCACGCAACGGTACTCCTGATGGTGTTCTGTGCCACACTATTTCTTCTGTCCAATATAGAAACCTTTGGTTTAATGATGATCTTGTGGGAGAAACGGGTGTAAACGCAGCACTCAACGGACACTACGGTGTGCCTATCGCTTTGGTTACTGGTGATTCTGCAGTATGCCGAGAAGCGAAAGAACTCTTAGGTGACACACTTCCAACTGTAGCCGTCAAAAAAGGTCTTAGTAGATACAGTGCAAGACAGATTCCACCAGCACGCGCAAGAGAAATGATTGAAGATGCTACAGAAAAAGCACTCAAAGATTTAAGCAATGTGCGTCCTTATATTCCAAGTCGACCAACAACTATCAAGATTGAAGTATCTAATGTAGATAAACTCTCAGACTTTAAGGGAAGAACAGGAGTTGAAATTACGGGTCCGTTTACTGTTGAGATTCATGCAAAGGATTGGCTGACAGCTTGGGATCGGTTCTGGCCTTTTGTCTGAACACTAAGTTAATCCTGTTTCAGATTAGGATTCTTTGAGGACGTCGAGTTGATCGCCTGCTGCGTCTTTGCGTTCTAAGAGTTCAACTTCATAACCATCTGGGTCTGTGATGAAAGCCATTTTCATCCCACCGGAAGTGAATTGTTTTCGCCATTCATCGGGCCAAATCTCTAAACCTGCTTTTTCCAAAACATCACAGAATTCCACAAGGTCAGAAACACCAATGGCAAAATGCATTAGGTCTTCCTGAACCTGAAGGTCATAATCGGGTGAATAAGTGAGTTCCAAAGTATGTGCGTTACCTGGAAGTTCAAGGTGGACGATCTGGTTACCTGCTGGTGATTTATCACTTCGACTCTTGACTTTAAAACCCAAGTGATCACAATACCAATTGATAGAATTGTCAAGATCGCTGACTCGGACACGTGTATGTAGAAAAACAGCCATGTATGTCTCCTAATGTATTTATTGGATCAGATTTTTGTAATAGATAGATAATAGCATACACACAAATTGTTCTCAAGATATTTTAATCCTCAAGATTCATGATTTCGATTGACAATAGTTAACCTTCAGCACGGAGTTGGATTAATTTATTGACAGCGTGAATATAAGCTTTTGCGCTGGCTTCAATGATATCAGTACTTGCCCCGTTTCCAGTGATGATCTTTCCGTTGTCCTGTACCTTTAGCATGACCTCACCGATGGCATCCTCACCTTCAGTTACTGAACGGATCTGATAGTCAATGAGGTTAAGGTCGATTTTTACGATCTGGTTAATTGCCTTGAATGCAGCATCAACAGGACCTTCACCCGTAGAAGCGTTTTCTATTAACCCCTCTTCAGTTTTTATACCGACGGTAGTCGTAGATGCAATTTTTGTTCCGCTGACAACTTGTATATAATCGAGTTCAAAAGTTGTTGGAACATATCGTATCTCATCGCTCATAATAGCTTCCAGGTCAGCATCATGGATAGCCTTTTTCTTATCAGCAACTTGCAGGAATCTCTCATAGACTTTCTCTAACTGTTCCTTATCTAATTCGTAGCCGAGTTCGTTTAGTTTATGGTTCAGTGCATTTCTTCCGGAACGTGGACTGAGGATGATCCTGCTCTCTTTCCACCCAATTTCTATTGGATCGATAATTTCAAAGGTCACGCGTGACTTTATGATACCGTCCTGATGTATACCGGAACTGTGTGCAAATGCGTTTTCTCCCACAATGGCTTTATTGGGTTGGACAGGAATTCCCATCGTGCGGCTAACCCGTTTGCTAATTGGCACAATCTCTTTTGTGTTTATATCCGTGTAGTATTTTTTGAAGTAATCTCGCCGTGTTCGTATAACCATTACGACTTCTTCAAGTGAGGTATTACCTGCGCGTTCTCCCAGTCCATTAATTGTACATTCTACTTGTCGCGCACCCTGTTCAATTGCGGCAATACTGTTTGCAACAGCTAACCCTAAATCGTTATGGCAGTGAACACTGATGATCGCGTCATCAATATTTGCTACATTCTGCATGATACCAGCGATGAGATTGCTAAATTCTGTCGGTACTGTCCATCCGACTGTTTCGGGTATGTTTACAACGGTTGCCCCTGCATCAATAGTTGCTTCTACAACGTTATAGAGGTATGACAGTTCGGTGCGTCCAGCATCCATTGGTGAGAATTCTACAGTTGCGTCTGGATGATCTTTACATAAACTCTTTGCGTAAGCAACTGCGTCAACAGCCATATCCAATGTGCGTTCAGGTGTAGTTCTTGTAATCCTTTCCATGTGGATATTTGATGTACCGACAAAAGTGTGAATACGTGCGCGGGGTGCGTCTTTAATAGCTTTCCATGCAGCCGTAATGTCCTTTTCCACGACACGTGAGAGTGCACAGATTTCGGGTCCCTCTATTTCGTGTGATATTCTCTCAACAGCATCAAAATCACCTGGGGAAGAGATCGGAAAACCGGCTTCAATTACATCAACTTTGAGTTTAGCAAGGTGTTTTGCGATCTCTAATTTCTCTTCAATACCGAGTGCTGCGCCAGGTGTTTGTTCAGCGTCTCTGAGTGTTGTATCAAAAATATAGACTTTTTCCTGTTTTGATTCAAAGTCATCCACCGTTCTATCCTCCCATCAGGTTAGGTATACCTTGAAATGTAGTTCGGTATATTCATTTCAAGGGTAAGTAGATATGTATTCTTGAATTATATTTCACGTCCGACAGCGATTGCGATCGGTTTTATATCTTGCATAAGTTTTTCAAATTGTTCAGGAAAGAGTGATTGTGCCCCATCTCCTGTCATTGAATGGTCAGGATCGTGATGTACTTCAAGCAATAATCCATCTGCACCGGATGCTACGGATGCCTTTGTCATATCACTTACGAGACTTCTGATGCCTGTTCCGTGGCTCGGGTCAACGACGATTGGCAGATGGCTTAATTGGTGTACAGCAGGTACAGCATTGAGATCAAGGGTGTTTCGTGTATGTGTTTCAAAGGTTCTGATTCCGCGTTCACACAAGATGACATCAGGATTTCCTTCCGATAGTATATATTCTGCGGCGAGTAACCATTCTTCAATTGTTGAAGCAAGACCTCTTTTTAGTATGACAGGTTTTTTTGTGCGTCCTACTTCTCGCAATAGATAGAAGTTTGTCATATTGCGTGTGCCGAGTTGAAAGATGTCAGTATGTTCACCTACAATGTCGACCTCACTTGGCGTCATTACTTCAGTTACGATTCCTAATCCTGTTTCCTGTTTTGCGGTGACCAGCATTTTGAGTGCGTCAAGTCCGAAACCTTGGAAACTGTATGGACCGGTTCTGGGTTTAAATGCACCACCTCGTATGAAAGTTGCGCCAGCATTTTTGACGTATTTTGCTATTGTAACGATCTGTTCAGTGCTTTCAACTGCACAGGGTCCTGCCATGACTGCAAGTTTTCTTCCTCCGATTTTCGTTCCGTTGACAGCAATGATTGTGGGTTCTTCCCGAAACTGTCGACTTGCTAATTTATAGGGTGCAGTGATAGGCATCGTTTTTTCAACACCCGACATTGACTCAATTGGAATATCTCCAAGCAATGTTTTATCTCCTATAACACCGATGACGGTGCGCTGTTCACCTGTCGAAATCTGTGCTTTCAAACCCACGCCTTCGATTCTTTTGACTATCTTATCAATATGATCTGGCGTTGCATCCGGTTTGGTAACAATAACCATAGTTTTAAATATCCTCCGAAAAGACTGAATTAGTCGACCCGATAATTATAAAATAAACAACCCCACACCGAAGTTTTTCGACGTTGGGGGTGAAGTGTGAAATCCATTGCATCTTATACTGTTTTTCTTTTAGACTATCACTACCTACCCCCGCAGTGGATAAACGGGTATAATAAGGTTGCAAAATATGCCCAAAAGTATAAAGCGTAATCCCGTGATTTTGCCCGGATGGACTGGGATCTATTCTTGTGTGCTGTCATGTAGGCATTGTGTTCAAGTTTTTTCATCTATGAAATCCTGAATACCTTAGTTGGTAGTATAAAATTGTTATTAACAGATAAAACGTAAATATTAGTATAAAGGTTTAATTAAACTGCATAATTGTAAAATTATATCATATAATTATGCGTTATGTCAAATTATTTAATTTATCAGGATACGGTGATATCTTTTTTTACCGGCGCGTAGGAGCAGAGTCTCGTCATTTAAGGAATTTGTATCAATTACGAGTTTTATATCTTTCTGTTGCTCTTCATTAACATAAGCCCCGCCCTGATCTATGAGTCTCCGTGCTTCACTCCGTGAGTTCGCTAACCCGACTTCATGAAAAAGTTGGATGATAGGTATACCGTCTTCCAGGTGGTCTTTGGATATTATGGTAGTTGGCATTGCGTCAAGGTCCATGCCTCCTCCACCGAAAGCAGCCTGTGAAGTTTCTTGTGATCTGTCAGCTTGTTCTTTACCGTGTGCAAGTTTTGTAACTTCGTAAGCCAGTATATTTTTTGCTTCTCTTATCTCATCATGTTCCAGTTTTCCGAGTCTTTTTACCTCTTTCATTGGCAAGAAAGTGAAAAATGCTAAGAATCGCTCGACGTCTCGGTCATCGGAGTTGATCCAGTATTGATAGAATTCGTAAGGTGTTGTTTTATCTGGGTCTAACCATATAGCACCGCCTGCAGTTTTACCCATTTTTGCACCGCCAGCGGTAGTCAAAAGGGGAAATGTTAATCCGTGTACGCGTTCACCTTCAACTCTCCTTACGAGGTCCACACCTGCAAGGATATTACCCCATTGATCGTCCCCACCCAGTTGTAGCAAACAGTTATGTTCCTGAAATAGTCGTAGATAGTCGTAGGCTTGTAAGAGTTGGTAATTAAATTCGAGAAAAGAGAGTCCCATTTCCCTTTCAAGTCTTTGTCTATATCCTTCAGCGCGCATCATTTCGTTGACGCGAAAATGTCTACCTATTTCGCGTAGAAAGTCTACATAGTTTAGTGAAAGCAGCCATTCAGCGTTGTTTAGGAATATTCCTGCAGTGTTATCTAATTGGATGTAACGTTGTAGTTGTTTGAGTATACGCGCGCCGTTTTTTTCGATCTGTTCCGCAGAGATCATAGGTCGCATTTCGGTTTTATCTGTCGGGTCACCGATCATGGTTGTGCCGCCACCTATTATCGCGATGGGTTTATGACCAGCCTGCTGTAGATGTGCCATCGCCATTATTGGGACAAGACTACCTGCGTGTAGACTATCTGCTGTTGGGTCAAAACCGACATAATATGCTATCTGCTTTTCAGTGAGTAGTCGTGATACGATTTCTTCTTTTGTACACTGTTGAACGAAACCTCGCTGTTGCAGGGTCTCAAAGACATTTGACATGGGTATAATCCTCTCTACTTATTTTAAATATAATATCACAAAAAGCTCGGTTTGTCAATTTATCCCCTTTGGAAACCTGAAATTTGCATATCCCTTATGTTCATGTTAAAATAGATTTACGAACATTCCAATAGGTATGCATTACATGCGATCATTTCATTTCATATTTCTACCGATTGTACTCTGCTTTCTCGTTTTTTATCTTACTATTCAAACTAAAGACATCTATGGGGTTGAAACGTTATCTAAAACGGAAAGTGATTCAACAGAAGACGTTCCTGTTGATATTGACTCCAAACCTCTATACAATATTACAAAGATAAGTTTTGATGGTAACAAACATTTCAGTCAGAGAAAGTTACGTGATCTTTTCGGTTGGAAGTCCAAAAAGATTTACTCACGAAATGAAATCAGAGATGGATTCAATCGGATTATGTCATCCTATCGACATGATGGTTATGTTTTTGCCCAGGTATTGCCTGTTCCTACCCCACATACTGCCGACAATTCTCGTTTGACAATAGTTACAAGAATCCGTGAAGGTAAGAGACTCCGCTATGGTGATTTTTCACTTTCAGGGAATAAACTGCTGTCTAATTCTGATATTTTGAAAGAAATGCGTCTGCACAATGGGAACTATTTTACGAAAACATCTCTTGAACAAGGTATAGAAAGAATACAACTTCTGTATAGCGAACATGGGTATCCGAAGGTTGAAATAGAACCGACTATTACGCATCTCACACCTACCGATGGTCGAATATATTTTGCATTACAGATCAAAGAAGGACCACTTGTCAAGCTCAGTGAAATTAAGGTAAGTGGATTACATAAGACGAAACCCCATATTGTGCTTAGAGAAATACCGTTGAAGGTGAATGAAACGTATCATCAGAGGAGGATTGACCAGACCTACCACCGTTTGCGAAATTTAGGTTTTTTCTACCATATTCAACCTTATATGTTAGAGGAAGGTCCGACAGATGATTCTATTATCTTTAACGCGCAGGTTACTGAAGCGCGGACAGGTAGGTTAATTGGGATACTGGGATATGCACCCCCCGTTGAAGGTTCTGATGATGTTCCTCAACTTACGGGGGTGGTTGAACTCAGTGAGACTAATCTCTTTGGCACTGGACGTAATTTCAATTTTTATTGGAAATCTGGTTTATTGAGATCCTTTAGTGTCGGCTATACTGAACCGTGGATATTCGGTAAACCTATCTCTTTAGGATTCTCATATAGTCAACTCAAACAACGTAATCAATTCAATGCTGCAGAATCAGAGGAAAAGTCGGGTAGCATTAGTGGTAATACAAGACTTGGAGATTTCTATAAAAGCGAAGTTATTTTTGGATATAAACAGATTCGCTATGATAGTGTAATTTCACAAGGTACAATACCAACCCCCCTTAATTCTATTGATAACATGAATCCTATTGATAACATGCAGCGTACTGTGTCTGATACTGACACCGTGCATACACATGACGGATCTAAATATAGTGTCTCCTTTCGTTTGACAAGAGATTCGCGGGACTACTATCTAAATCCAACACAGGGTAGAAGAGACAGCATCGCAGTTGAGATTTCACGCAGCGACTTTAGACTCAGAAAACTGTGGCTTGATATTCAGCAGTATTTTCAGACATGGGAAAACCAAATAATCGCTATAGAGATACACGGGGCATCGGCATGGGGAATAAATATACCGCCGACAGAACTCTTTTATTTGGGTGGTGTTAATTCTCTAAGAGGTTATGACGAGGATCGGTTTTCTGGTCCTCGCCGTGCAAATGCTACGTTTGAATACAGATTCGTGATGGGTCGGAATTCTCAGTTTTTTGCTTTTTTAGATATGGGTTCGGTTACTTCCGTGGATAAACCGTCAGAGTTTGGCAAACTCCGTGTTGGGTACGGTATTGGTGCAAGACTTGAATCTAAAGGGGGGATTATCCAATTGGATTACGGTCTGGCTGCAGGTGATTCTGCACTGCGTGGGAAAGTGCATGTGAAGTTAGGGGCTGCTTTCTAACCGATAATTGATTGCAACAATCGTAAATCTGTGTTAGTATATTTTGACAATTTAAATATGGAGGACTTGAATGACAAACAATAGTAAACTGCTCAGTTGGGTTAAGGAGACAGCGGAGCTGTGCCAACCCGATGATATTTATTGGTGTGATGGGTCACAAGAAGAGAATGACCGTCTCTGTGAACAATTGGTGCAAAATGGAACTTTTGTACGTTTAAATCCGGATAAGAGACCCGGCAGCTACCTTGCACGTTCTGATCCTGAAGACGTTGCTCGTGTTGAAGGTAGAACATACATCTGCGCCAAAACCCCCGCTGAAGCAGGACCAACAAACAATTGGCACGATCCAGTAGAAATGAAGGCAACATTAAATGGCTTATTTAAGGGGTGCATGAAAGGCAGAACTATGTATGTTGTTCCTTTCAGTATGGGTCCGCTCGGATCACCAATTTCACATATCGGTGTTGAAATAAGTGATTCGCCTTATGTTGTGGTGAATATGCGTATTATGACTCGTATGGGTAAAGAGGTGTTGGATATCTTAGGTGAAGATGGTGATTTTGTGCCGTGTTTACACTCTGTTGGGGCACCGCTTGAACCCGGACAGAAAGATGTTTCTTGGCCCTGCAATCCTGATAATAAGTATATTGTGCACTTCCCTGAAGAACGTTCTATCTGGTCTTTTGGAAGTGGATATGGTGGTAACGCATTACTCGGTAAAAAATGCTATGCGCTGCGGATTGCCTCAATTATGGCAAAAAACGATGGTTGGATGGCGGAACACATGCTTATCTTAGGATTAACCAGTCCTGAAGGTAAAAAGACATACATTGCGGCAGCATTTCCGAGTGCATGCGGGAAAACAAACCTTGCTATGCTAACACCGACGATACCCGGTTGGAAAGCAGAAACAATCGGAGATGACATCGCATGGATGAAATTTGGTGAAGATGGTCGGCTCTATGCGATCAATCCAGAAGCGGGATTCTTCGGTGTCGCACCAGGTACCTCTATGGATACAAACCCGAATGCAATGCACACGCTTGCATCAAACTCTATATTTACGAATTCCGCACTGACAGAAGAGAATGATGTCTGGTGGGAAGAGATGAGTGAAGATGTACCGGATACATTAACGAGCTGGCTTGGTGAAGAATGGCATCCTGGTGATGAAAAAACTGCTGCACATCCTAATTCACGTTATACGACGCCTGCATCACAATGTCCTATCATTGATCCGAGTTGGGAAGACCCGAATGGTGTGCCGATTTCTGCAATTCTGTTTGGCGGTAGACGTGCGTCCACTGTTCCTCTTGTGTTTGAGGCGTTTAATTGGCAACATGGAACGTTTATCGGTTCAATTGCTTCCTCAGAGAGAACTGCTGCAGCTGCAGGAACGGTTGGTGAACTGAGACGGGATCCTATGGCAATGCTCCCATTCTGTGGATACAATATGGGGGACTACTTTGCACATTGGTTAGAGATGAGTGAGAAAACAGATGCGGATAAACTCCCGCGTATCTTCTACGTTAATTGGTTCCGTAAGGATGAGGATGGCGGTTGGTTGTGGCCTGGTTTCGGTGAAAACAGTCGTGTGCTGAAGTGGATCGTTGAACGTATCTCCGGCGAAGCAGATGCTACTGAAACACCGATAGGTTATGTACCTGCAAAGAATGCAATCGACACATCTGGCATCAACGTTACTGAAGAACAGATGACTGAACTATTGGATGTAGACAAAGAAGAGTGGCTGAATGAGATTGAATCAATACGCGAACATTATGCACGGTTTGAGGATAGACTGCCAAAGGCTTTGTCAGACGAATTAGATGCTTTAGAAGCGCGTTTAAAGTAGTATTTTGAATAGACTATGTTCTGTGCTGTAGAGGAATCGCACCAGATAGATATCTACGGCACAGACCGCAGTTTCGAAACTCCAATAATCTTCTTTGGTTTTTATTTCAGACGAACTTTATCGCATTTCGCAACATATTGGGGGTGACTATGTTAGAAAAGTTATTTAAAATAAAAGAGAACCATTCTTCTGTTCGGCGAGAGATAGTCGCTGGGTTTACAACATTCATGTCTCTCTCATACATTATATTCGTCCAACCTTCACTATTGAGTATTGCTGGTATGGATGAAGGAGCTGTCATGGTCGCTACCTGTCTATCAAGTGCAGGAGCGACATTCTTGATGGCATTTCTAACGAATTATCCGGTGGCACTTGCACCTGGTATGGGGATTAATGCCTATTTTGTATTTGGTTTATGTTTAGATCAGGAGCTTCAACTTCAGTGGCAAGAAGCTTTAGGCATTGTATTTATTTCAGGAATGTTATTCGTCATACTCTCATTTGTTGGTTTGCGTGCAGCAGTGATGAATGCGCTTCCTTCATCGCTGAATAATGCTATTGCGGTCGGAATTGGTCTGTTTATTGCCTTTATTGGGTTACAGTTTTGTGGAATTGTCACTATACATGAAGCAACATTTGTTGATCTTGGAGACATTCATTCAAAACCGGTTTTAATTGCAATATTTGGCATACTTCTCACATTGGCACTGATGGCACATCGGGTGAAAGGTGCTATTCTCATCGGGATTATTTCAACAACACTTCTTTCTCTTTTTTTTATTGAAGATGTAAGATTTAAGGGTGTTGTATCTACACCACCATCCATTGACCCAACGTTTTTCAAATTGCGTTTTAAAGAACTTTTTACCAGAGTAGAACTAATCCCGATTATTTTTGTGTTTTTCTCTGTTGATATGTTTGACAGTATTGGTACTCTCACTGCTACTGGTCACGAAGCAGATCTTCTTGAAGATGGTAAACTCTCAAAAGCACGTCAAGCACTATTGACCGATGCGATTGGAACAGTCGGGGGTGCATGTCTTGGAACATCAACGGTTACATGTTATATTGAAAGTGCATCTGGCATTGCAGAAGGTGGACGGACAGGTTTGACAACAGTGGTTGTAGGTTTTCTGATGCTCTTAGCACTGTTTTTCTCACCTATCATTAGTATTGTTGGTGATTCCATCTATGTGGAACAGACAATTTCAACATTTGGTGGTGGTTCCGCAGATCTTTCGCTGCCTTTACATCCCATGATTGGTCCTGCTCTAATTGCTGTTGGTTGCATGCTGTTGAAGGAGCTTTTGAATATTAATTGGGATGATTTTACTGAAGCCATCCCCGCAGCAATAACTGTTGCAATGATGCCGCTTTCATTTAGCATTACGGAAGGTATTGCGTTTGGGTTTATTTCTATGTCATTTTTGAAGTTGGTAACAGGGAGACGTGATGAGGTTCATCCCCTCGTTCATTATTTCGCAGTCTTCTTCGTCGCAAGATATATTGGATTTGCGTAAGATATACCCGTTTCTAGCTCCTTCTACTGACTGCTGAATATTAGGTGGCACATAGCTCTTGCTGTCTAAATTCTCTCGGTGGAACTTCTTCATGTGGAGGTCTGTTACCTGTGAAATGTCTCTTTAATAATCACGATCAGTGAAGGTTACACAATTTCTAATTGATAACGTCTCTATTGAATTACATAGAAGTGTGGTTATACAAGGATAGGAATATTAAATCGTTTAAACATCACGTCTCCTTATTGAGTTGGCATCTCACGGGAAATGTTAATATATTCGTCAACAGCGTCTTGGAAGACTTTATTTCGGTTTATAATGCGTTCAGCAAGGACTTTCTTTTCCTCCGCTGTAAGATTTTTGACATTCTCCACAAACTCTTTACCTGTTGCACCGCCTGTTTCATCTGATAGTTTGCCTGCTGCCATCATAGCATCAATAGATTTGCTATATTTCTGCAGCCACTGTGTGAAATTCGGATCGGAAATGTCCATATCTGCACCATCGGTGAACAAATCATTGGGGATTGTAACACCCACTGCAGTCAAACCCTCTAAATAATCTTCAACAGGGACAGTTTCAACACTATCGTTCTGCTGTGAATTTTTATTAGGAACTTCAGATACCTGAACATCCTGATGTTCTATCGGATCAGAGAGTGGTAGGTTATTCTCCGAAATCTTTCGTTGCTTGATCCGATTTTCCAGTTCTTCTGCTTCTGCTGACTGCTTCTTGTGTTCACGAATTTCTGCAAACTCATACTGAATAATAAACACGGCTGCAGTTCCTATCAAAAGAATGAGGATTACAAGCCCCCAATACATTTTACGAGTCAAGGTTTTTCTCCTTATAAAGAGAGGTTGTCATTTATGAATACCGTTTGTCAACTGGTGCGCTGGGAATACCGTATCTTTAAAAAAGGGTGGGTATCCCAGCAATCAAGCCGAAACTAACAAATATATGGTAGCAGGATACCCATTATGTTAGTTTCGTTTGGTCGATATTACTATTTTAATACTTTTTAATCTTTTTGTCAACACTTCTTAGATATTACATACTCCTTAATGGGGTTGCTTTTTCTGATAGATTCTGATACAATATCAAATAAGATGTACATCAGAAAAAGCAACTCGCTTTTCTGAGTTCAATTAGGGGATGATAGCCCCTAATATCTTATTTTTATATTATACCATATAAACCCAGTATATACAAGGGTTTAGAACGCTTTAATTTTTTTTCCAGTCCAAAACGACTAATTCCATTTATGAAAGCAGTTGTCTTAAGTGATAAGAAACCAGGACATTATAAACAATCCCTGGGAATCATCCAAAATATTCCTGATTGTGATTCTGAATGGATCGATATTGTATTTAAAAGCAAATGGCGTGATAATTTACTCCGTGTATTTATGAGCGTGTTTGGTGGATTACCGTTACCTGCATCCCTCGTTCATGGGCTCTTGCGACGGTGTCTTGATTCCAATTCTTACAATTCACTATTCCTCCTTCAAGAAGCAGACTTAATTCTCTCTGCAGGTTCATCAGTCGCTTCGGTAAATTTACTTCTGGGGCAGTTGCTAAATGCTAAGACCGTTACCTGCCTCCGTCCTTCTCCTGTAGGCGTTCGTCATTTTAATCTCACCATACTTCCGATGCTGTATTGGAAAAAACAGAAGAACAGACCCTCTGTCTGTAAAACTATCGGAACTCCAAATCCTATATCAGTGGAAACACTAAATTCTGAACGGCGTATTCTTCAGAACGTCCTGAAATTAAAGCACCAAAAACGTATCGGTCTGCTGATTGGAGGAACAGATAAACACGAGACGATTTCATTGGCGGATGCCAGAGAATTATATAATATATGTAAGAGCCTGGCAACTACTCACCGCTTACAATTTCTGCTGACAACTTCTCGCCGCACACCCCCTGAAGTAACACGTTTTCTGATGTCGAACTTTGAAAAAGAGGAGTGGTGTCCAATTTTTGTTACACCCGATACAGTATCTACAATAGACGATCCGTATCAAGCGATTCTGGCATTGAGCGACATCCTAATCGTGAGTGCAGACAGTTTTTCTATGGTCTGTGAAGCTGCAAGTAGCGGCAGAAATGTATTCGTTTTGGAGTTTACGCATAAAACACACCGTCTACCAAAACGATATAACACCTATCACTATATGGAAGAGAACGGTATTCTCACGCTTATAAAGATGAATGAGTTGCAAAATGCCATAACACATTCATTCGGTTCAGATACTACCATAAACAGACTTCAAGATGCAGATAAGGCGATAACTGCAATTCTTGAAATGATGAGAAACTGCGAAAAAGATTGAACTATTTTCATTTTTATGTGTGAATAAAGATTAAAGGCGGAAGGCTGGAAGGCTGGAAGATTGGAAGGCTGGAAGATTGGAAGATTGGAAGGTTGGAAGGCTGGAAGATTGGAAGATTGGAAGGGTGGAAGACTGGAAGGGTGGAAGAATGGAAGAGGGGAAGATTGGAAGAGGGGAAGATTGGAAGAGGGGGAGGTTGGAAGACTGGAAGGTTGGAAGGGTGGAAGATTCTACTGATCCAATCGTTATTTTCTTTATAGTCCGGATTCTGATGCGTTAGTTGATGCGATTAGAAAACTGGTTGAGAAGAAACATCCTGATACTACCATTATTTTAGAAAAAGATGGTGCGAAAATTTTTGAAATTAATCCTGATAAATCCGAGAAAATGGCGGATGATTCACAGGAAATTAGTGCGTTAAAAAAACGGGCTAGATGCAGTGGCGAAAAATCTAAACAAAACTATTAATATCTGTTCTTACTTGTTCATATCTCACAATTGACATATTTTTTCTTGCTTTTTCTATGTGTTAATATGATATAATGCTTCTATGAATGATAGATTTATTAAGATAGGTGAGATCTGTGAAATCAAAGGTCTTGAAGTGGTTATCATAAATAATTGAAGTGGTTATCATAAATAAAGGTGAGCAGCCGTCTTTTGGGGAAGAATTAACCCGTGATGTCATGGAAATCCTGACTGTATTTTGTGCGAAGCTTTATGGTAGACGTTCGCACAAGTCAAAAAAGTTGGCGAAAGAGATAGAGAACATCGTATCCAAAGAAAATCAACAACTGGAGTTAAAGTTTGGAACTACGAACCCAGCAGATACAACTGAAACCGAATAACAAGCAAGCCACGATGTTTGCGAAACATGCAGGATATGCACGAGTTGCGTATAACTTCGCTGTATCTGCTTATCGTGTTGGCCAAGAGCGTGGTGATGTGCCGCACTATACTGTGATTAAAAAAGAGTTTAACACAGTGAAGTATGATGGAACTGTGTATCCGAATCCAAGACCACTTATGCGGTATATGCGGAAGTTGATACATGTCAGTCGTGCCTTATCACGCAAAGTTAAGTATTCAAAGAACTGGTATAAAGCAAAGAAAAAACTGGCTGCCGTTCATTGTCGCGGTGAGTTGCACCGAGACACTAAACGCCTGTGGAGTTTATGTTAGACATCATTGAGATGCAGTAAACGATGAAGCAGGAATTAAGTATCAGATTTCACACGGTAGATTTGTATAGATTTAAATACATTTTACCACAAAAATGAGATTTGAGTAAATCCTAAACAACGGTTAATCAATTAGAGGATAGGATTGATAAATTGATCCAGAAACTTGAAGCGGATGATTCTCAACCGTCAGAGAATCAGAAGTAATACTATTTCTATTAGGTTTTCTGTCATTGCGAGCTGTTAGAAATGAAACAGCGAACGGCACAATCTAACAGAATGTGCTACAAAATTGCGACATTTTCATTTAGAAGTTGATATAGTTGAAAGAACAATGGCGAGGTAAATATACCTCGCCACTGTTTTTTAGGGATAATTTAATCTAAGTAAACTACTGTGAATCTGTTGGCACAGATCAAGTAAAATAACTTTAAAACACATAGCATGTATGTAAATTTCACTTGCAATTGCCTCCAAAATAAGATACGCTATGTGTTATACAATTGCATATTACGAGAAAATTGAACCAAACGTTACTTATGATTGATTCAGACGTTTATTCTGTATATTATGTTTAAGGTATTAAACAGACTCATTATAAATTTATGGTGTTCTGAATGTCCAATCTGTTAGCAATTTCTGGTGGGACTCCTGTAAGGGATACAAAAAAACATCCGTGGAAGACGTGGCCCTATCATTCTTATGATGAATGGGATGATAGAATAGAACCGTTACTTCGTGAAGTTTATTTTAGTGGGCATGAGGGTTCTGGCGGAACGATGATTCCACGTTTTTCTGACAAATATGCACACTATTCAGGAACCAATTACGCTATTTTTATGCCACATGGAACTGATTCCATCAGTGCAGCACTGGCTGGGGCATTAGATCTTGATGGATTCAGCGATGGTGGTGAGGTGATTGTTCCAAATTACACTTTTGTCGCTACAGCAAGCGCAGTGTTAGAACGTAACTGCAAAGTCTGTTTTGTTGATGTGTGTCCAGATTCGTTTACGATTGATCCGCAAGCAATTGCAGCAGCGATTTCACCCAATACACGGGCAATTCTACCTGTACATTTAGGTGGACATCCAGCTGATATGGGAACACTACAAGAAATAGCAGATAAGCACGAGTTGAAGATAGTAGAAGATTGTGCCCAGGCACACGGGGCTGAGTATCAATCCAAAAAAGTGGGAAGTATTGGAGATGTGGGGGCATTTAGTTTTCAATCATCAAAGAACCTTACATCTGGTGAAGGAGGTATGGTCACAACAGATGATAAAGACATACATGATCGCGTTTGTGCTTTCATGAATGTTGGACGCGCACCTGGTGGTGCAAGATGGGAATATCCACGACTTGGCTGGAACTACCGACCCTCTGAGTATCTTGCCGCAATCCTGTTAGTGCGTTTAGAACACCTTGAAGAACAGACTAATTTGCGAAATAGAAACGCACTATATCTTAGCAATGCTTTGGAAGAAATTGATGGTATCACACCACCAAAACTTGCTAACTGGGTAACGAAACATGGATACCATCTCTATTGTATGAAGTATAACCCAGAAGGTTTTGGTGGAAAACCGAGGCAGGAATTTATCAACGCATTATCCGCAGAAGGTATTCCCTGCTCTATCGGGTACCGTTCACCCCTGTCCGAAGAGCCTGGCATTGCTCATGTTGCAGAGAAGTATCCTAATCGGATAAGGACGTTCCCGTGCCCTAACGCTGAATCTGTATGTCGTGAGAGTGTGTGGCTGTTTCAGAACATGCTGCTTGGGTCAAAGTCAGACATGGATCATATAGTTGAAGCGATCATAAAAATTAAAGAAGTGTGGCATTAATTGTTTCTAAGCATTGTAGATGCCGATGTACATCCGATGAAATCAAAAGACACAAAACATACTCTTGTCTATGATGGTGCGTGTGATTTTTGCATTCTATGTATAAGTCGATGGAAATATCTGACAAAGGATCGTATTGTCTATGCCCCCTACCAAGCGGTCTCTCATCTATATTCAGATATTCCGATTTCAGATTTTCAAACTTCGGTACAGTTCATTTTAGATGATGGACGGGTCTATTCCGGTGCAGAAGCGATATTTCGTGCTTTAGACAATCGTATGCTTATCTGGTTTTATGAGAAACTACCTGGATTCGCAAAAATAACAGAGATAGTTTATCGGCTGGTAGCAGAGAATCGTAGTTTTTTCTCACGAATAACAAGACGGTTTTTCAGAACACATTCAAACTAAATGAGGGTTTTCGGTAAAATAATGAGACAGAGTTCCCTCGTACCGCTCTTGCCTCATTGCCTATTCAGTATTTAAGTAGTATAACAACTGTCTAAAAAAGTGTCAAGCAAATTACAATATTTTTCTTGACACATATAAAAAAGCAGACTATGCTAAAAGTAAACCTATACACCCATCAGGAGGAAACTCACATGAATTGCCCAAGATGTCAACACCCACACTTCGTCAAAAATGGACGCGTCAACGATAAACAAAGGTATAAATGTAAAGATTGCAACTATCAGTGGACAGAAAACCACACATACCGGGGAAGACCCCTTGCTGAGAAAGCACTTGCAGTTTTTCTCTATTGCCATGGACTTTCTATGAACGCCATCGCAAAAATGCTTCAAGCCTCCCCTTCCACTATCCTTGAATGGATAAGAAAATTCGGTGCTGAACATGCGAAACCCCCTGAACCCCAGGAAACCGATACTGTCGTGCTTGAACTTGATGAGATGTGGCACTATTTGAAAAAAAAAAGCAGAAACTCTGGATATGGAAAGCTTTGTGTCGTGATACTGGAGAACTTATTGCCTGGGAGTGTGGTGATCGGGATAAAGCGACATTGAAGAAACTAATGACTCGTTTGGAAAAATGGGATGTGAAGGTTTATTATACGGATAACTATCAGGTTTATGAATCGGTTCTGCCCAAAGATAAGTTAGTTCAGGACAAAGCAGAAACGCACGGTATTGAACGCAACAATTGTTTGATGCGGCATTGGTTTGGGCGTTTTAAGCGCAAGTCTATTATCGTTTCGAAGAGTGTGGAAATGGTAAATCTAACGATCGCCTTATTTGCGAGATTTCGCATCAATGGGTACGTTTATGACATCTTAAAAATCGGGAAAACCGAACTTGGTATCATTATTTAAGAGAAAACCCTCAACTAAATGTATATGGATAAGATGATTGAAATAATTTATGGATAGTCAATTTCTGAAAGTTGCATTAGAGGCAGCAAAAAATGCCGAAGAGATACTGCTTTCATACTATAACGCAGACACATTAGACGTGACGTTAAAACCCGACGAAACTCCGGTTACACGTGCAGATACAGAAGCAGAAAAAGCGATACGTGAGACCATCAAGCAGAGCTTTCCAGACCACGGTTTCTTGGGAGAAGAATACGGAATTGAGAAAGGTGATTCCCCTTACGTATGGATTATTGACCCAATTGATGCAACAAAGAATTATATACGGAAAATCCCAATCTTTGGAACACAGATTGCGTTAATGAAAGAGGAAGAACTCATCCTCGGCGTTTCCAATGCCCCATTATTAGATGAACTGCTATATGCACAAGTAGGTAAAGGGGCATTCCTGAATGGCAATCAGATTAAAGTATCAGATGTTTCTCAATCATCAGATGCAATGATCTGCCACGGCGGGTTGAAATGGTTTGTAGAAAAAGGGACGTTCCCTGGTGTATACAACCTTATCAACGACGCTGCACGCACGAGAGGATTTGGGGATTTTTATATGTATCACCTCGTGGCTTCTGGCAGAGTAGATGCTGTGATTGAAGCAGCAATTAGTATCTGGGACATTGCTGCAATTACTGTCATAGTGCGGGAGGCTGGCGGGACTGTGGCAGATATACAGGGCAAAGAGATTACGACTGGAACAGATTCACTCATTGCAACAAACGGAATTCTACATAGGACCATATTAGATTATTTTTAGTAGATTGTCAATCTGTTTTAGGTCTTATTTATCCCCAGTTCTTAAGACTCCATATTTGTATGCCTTATCATAGTAGTTGTGCAAGAGTGTATTGTTGATATGACCTTCTTACAAAGTGTGGTAATGCTTTGTCAAATCAATTTCTTGACCATCGTCAAAAAGGAAATGCTATGAATCGACACGTGCAGTCTAAAGCCTATCGTCAGAAATATCACAAATTTGCGTTTTATATTTCAATGGTTGTTCACCTGATATTTGTCATGGTGGTGATGCTTTTGTTGAAAAACTCTGAAATTCAAGAGCTGGAAGATGAAATCCAAGTAAAACATTTTACTGAACTTCCGCTACAGCGAATCGTCAATGAAAGACCTAAACAGGTCGTAAAAAAAGAAACACCTTCGGCTGAGACACCAGAATCCCGAATAGGAATGGTGAAAATGCCTTCAGGTTGGACAACAGTCGTTGATATTCATCCAACATCGTTAAAGCTAGCTGATGTTGATGTCTCCACGTTAGCGGACGCGCCAGATTTATCAACATATGCGGATTTACCTACGACACCTAAACCTATATTGTCTCCACCCCGCAAAGACATAGGGAGGGGCACAGGGAGCAGTGACGTGGGGAACCCTACTTTTGGCAGCACGATTGGGGACTTAACAGACACTATTATCGCGAGCAGTGGCGGTTTGCCCATTGATGTTGTCTTTATCGTGGATGCCTCTGGGAGTATGAGGGATAACATCAACTCTGTTGCGGAACACCTTGGACAAATGGTGGACGCATACAAAGCCTCTGAAATAGACTATCAACTCGGTCTCACACGTTTCCGAGCAAATTTATCTTTTATCACAAATATAAAAACGTTTCAAAATGATATACTGGTATGGCAGCTCACGAAGGACTTAGCAGCATATAAAGCACGCGTCTACGCAATTATAGCAAGGTCCAGTGCAGATGAAAACGCTTTAGATGCGATCCATCAGACATTGAAACGACTCAAATTCCGAACAAATACGATCAAACACCTAATCGTTGTCACAGATGAACCTTTCACAACCCTTGAAGGACATAGTGTAGAGCATACCATACAAGCATGTCAACGTGCCGAACTCATCGTGCATGTGCTCGGTAGGAATTTCCCCGATCATAGACGACTGGCAGCAGCAACAGGTGGAAGTTGGCATGTTGTCCCACACGATTAGTATGCTGTTCCACACGATCCATGAGAGAAAGTGTGAATGTAATCATAATGAAATAGTATAACACGATTTTATATATAATGCGTAAGTCCTGCCAAGGACATGTCCAACAACTCTTTCACCAACAAATGCCAAACGAATGCCTTCTGGTTCAAGGGACGGGGTGTTAAACTTTTTTAGGTAATGGTTTTCACTGCATTGCTCAGCTGGGATTAACAATTTTAGAACAGCATCATCATCACCAGGCTGCCAATACCTATATGTAATTGTGCTATGCATAAGTCTCCTTTAGTGGAACGTAGTTTTCACATCTATTACACAGTTACGGATGCACTTTCTAAGACTACTCAATGGATAGTTTTTGGGTGTGTAAAGTTATTGCACGCTACATCTATGAGAGTAATGTTTTGGAAAATGAAGTTCATATACCTATTATCAAACTCACGTTATGTAAATTTGGCTTTACAAAAAACTGAGGATAAATCAGATTGCTAATTACTTGAATTTCCCGATGGTTCTGTGCTATAATTGCACAGATGTTAGACAATAGAGTGAGAAGAATTAATGAAACTTGAATTTCAAAATGTGGTTGATCTGTCTTATGTTGTAGATGAAAAGAGTCCTCGTGAGTTGCCGATTGATCCAGTTAGAATCTATGATCAGGCTACGTTAGAAAAAGATGGTTATTTTGAAAGTCGGGTTGATATGTCTGGACATTGCTCCACACATATTGACACGCCGTGTTTGATGTACCCCGATGGTTATACTGTTGCAGAAATACCTAAGGAAAAACTGACAGGACATGCAGTTCTCATGGATTTCTCTGCTATAAAAAAACCGAAAGAGGCGGTTACGGCAAAAGATGTTGAAGACTGGGTCAATGTAAACGGTGAAATCCCAAGTGCCAGTATTGTGTTTATGCGTACCGGTATGGATAGGTACGTTTATCAAGAGAACTTCAATCAGGAATGGATCGGCTTTAGTGAAGATGCGGCTGAATTACTTGTTCAGAAGGGTATCAAAGTCATCGGTACAGATGCTTGCAGTATAGATTCTGTTGCGGGACATCCACCGTTGCATGATGGACTGCCTCCAGCACATCTGGTATTTCTCGGTGCTGGTATCCCTCATGTTGAGGATTTGTGCAATTTAAGCAAATTACCGACGCATTTCTATGCAGTCATTGCACCTCTTAAGTTGGCACGTAGTTCCGGAGCACCGACTCGGGTTTTTGCATTCGTGTAGATCCTTGTTAGCACTTCCAGACGAAGACTGCACCCTAATAGAAAAATGGAAATGTTTATTCCAGACTCACTCTTAAAGACGTTACAGGAGATAGGTGAAATCGGAGGAGCAGATGCATATCTTGTAGGGGGGTCTGTCAGGGACCTAATACTGAGGCGAGAAACTTACGATATTGACATTGTGGTTGAAGGAGATGCAATCAGCGTTGCAGAAAGGGTGAAGACAAAATGGAATGGTGAAATACAGATCCATCATCAATTTGGCACAGCAACAGTAATAACTGGAAACCTAAACTATCCAAAGATAGATTTTGTCACTGCCCGTCGTGAAACATATCAACAACCTGCAACGTTACCTAAAGTAGAACCGGGGACACTGTCGGATGACCTGCTGCGAAGAGATTTTTCAATTAATGCATTAGCGATGTGTATAAATTCAGGTGATTTCGGTCATGTAATTGATATTACTGGAGGAATTGAAGATTTAAAGACGGGTACGATTAGAGTCTTACATAGAGGTAGTTATATTGATGATCCAACCCGGATTTTTCGTGCTTTTAGGTATGCGGGACGTTACAACTTTGGTATCAGCGAAACTGACTCTGACTTGATTAAGGAAGCATTACCTTTAATATCAGAACTCAGCGGTGAGAGAATACGGAATGAATTGGATAGGATATTACTTGAAGATAAAGCAACGGAGATTGTCCGATTGCTATCTAAATTTGGCATTTATGAGGTGATCTTCAAAGATTGGAGAATCTCTCCGAGCCACATAAATGGTCTGAAAACTGCTGAAAATGCACTTAAGTGGTCATCTATACATCTTAAAGACGAAACTTTACTGAAGAAAAATATAAGATGGATGGCATTTTTCGGTTTGGACGATTCTGACTGCTTGAAAACGTATCACATTGAAGCTTTATGTTACAGGCTCGTATTGGATCATCAACTTCACCGTATCGCTGGTAATCTGAAAGAAACTGTATGTGAAGAAGTATCTCTAACTGTGCTTAGAGGTGTGTTTGAGAAAGTTGGACACGGTTTGGCAGATAATACAACTTTTGATTTTATCAACGGAAAATGGTTTTTAGTTGACTCTGACAATAAGAACACTTATATATATGATGAAGGTGATATATTTAAAGTACAGACACCATTAGCAACATATTCTGGACTTAAGAGTGCGCTGCGTAAGATAGTTGAAGATACGCGTGATAGCGACATATATTATCTGCTTCATGAATTTCCTTTAGAGACTCTTGTGTTAGGATTTAATGATCGGAATTTATCTGAGTTTCATCGTGATTGTATCGGTTTATTTCTCATGAAGCAACGTGATGTGCGACCGATAATAACAGGTGATGATTTGATTCAATGGGGAGAAACACCTGGTAAGGATTTTCAGAAACTGCTGCGTTATCTTTTTGCTGCGCAATTAGACGGTAGGTTCTCTTCCAAAGAGGATGGTTTCAGAGTGTTTCAACAGTATGGGTTTCAACAATATGGACAATAAATGAACAAAATTTATAAAACACTAATTTATGATGGAACAGAGATAAAACATGCCCTTTAATCCAGATCAGATATGGTATGCAATACTTATCGTAACGCAATTCATCATTTTGCTAACCTTCCACGAGTGGGCGCATGCGAAATCGGCAAATATGTTAGGGGATCCTACAGCGAGAGACTTAGGTCGAATGTCGCTTAATCCCGCTGTTCATATAGATCCCATTGGTACACTCATCTTACCGCTTATAGGAGCACTTATGCAAGGAGGATTTTTTGGTTGGGCAAAACCTGTGCCCGTTGATCCCTATAACCTGAGAAACCCCAGACGGGATCTTATGCTGATTGCAGGAGCGGGTCCGTTGATGAATATCGTCTTGACTTTTGCTATATTTTTTCTCATTGCAGGGGTAAGACTTGTCTTTGACATCTTTGGCTTAATAACAGATCATCGTGACATATATGAACAAGTTGAAAAATTCTTAGAGACATCAGCGCATATTAGTGTCTTCCTTGCAGTGTTTAACATGTTACCACTTTTTCCGTTGGATGGTTTCAGTGTTCTCAACGGATTATTACCAGAGAGAGCATCAAGAGATTTCTATAAACTTGCTCCTTATGGAATGCCAATTTTAATGGCATTGATTTTTCTACCTTACGTTCTACCAATTGGAATAGGTCCTTTATCTTTCTTAAGTAATGTTTCGTATTATATATTTTTCCATATTAGGAAAATCGTAGAGGTAATAGGTGTACTTTAACTGTTGAAAAAACCTACACGATTATTAAATGAAAATGCTATCCGACATTAAACTTACCAACTCAGAAACCCAACGATTCTATGATGTCAAATTAGAGGGTTTTGAGGGACCTCTTGACCTGCTACTTCATCTCATACAGAATGAGGAGATGAATATAAATGATATTCAGATTGCTAAGATTACTGACCAATATCTGGATTATGTGAATCTTATGGATCAATTGGATTTGGATGTTGCATCTGAATTTTTGGTCATGGCTGCAACACTTTTACATATCAAGTCTCAAAGTATCCTTCCACAGATAGTTCCAAGTATAGCACATCCGATCAGTAATCAACAACAGCTCGTTCAACAGTTATTAGAATATAAACGCTTTAAAGGAGCAGCACAGGTTTTAGATGTATTTGCTGAAAGGCGAACTGCAATATACAACAGGAGTCCTGAGCTACACGCGGAATTAGATGGGTCGCGTTCTTATGAGATTAGAGCGACGCTTTTCGATCTGTTAACAGCGTTCAAGAACATCAATGACAAGATTTCGCAACTTGATCCGGAGGAACAATTTCACACCGTAGAAGAAGAGAGCATTACGGTCGAGGAAAAGATTGCGTTTATACAGAGACGTTTAGATGTAGAAGAGCAGCTGCATTTTGATAGTCTCTTTCCGTTATCTTCAAGTAAAATTGATTTAATCGTCACATTTCTTGCGATTTTAGAATTAATTCGTATTGGAACGGTTGTTACTGTACAGACGGGTCTATTTGAGAGCATCTATATTGTCAAAGCCAAGGTTGAAAGGGATACTGTGCCTAACATATCACTGAAGGAATAGGATTAAAGCCGATGGAAGCAGATAATGGAAATGGTGATGGCAAGTTGAGTTTGACCGAAATACCTTTAGAAGAGAATGTGAAGTCTATCTTGGAGGCAATTCTATTCGCCGCCAGTGAACCGATAACGATAAGACAGTTTCAGCATGCGCTGCCAGGACTGAATGCTCGTGTTATTCGTAGGTCTCTTGCGGAGCTTGGCGATGCGTATCGAGAGACAGGACGAAGTTTTGCCCTTGTAGAAATTGCGAATGGATTTCAGATATCTACGCGTCCAGAGTATTCTGAGTGGATTCGTAAGTTCTATATTCAACAGGTCCGTGTCACGTTGTCACCTTCTGCGTTAGAAACGCTTGCAATTATTGCGTATAAACAACCTGTAACACGAGCAGATGTTGCCAGTATACGTGGTGTCAATAGTGATAGTGTTATAAACGCGCTTGTTGAAAAGGATCTTGTCTGTGTTTCTGGCAGGAAAGAGGGGGCAGGACGTTCCCTACTTTTTTCAACGACTGATACATTTCTTCAACAGTTTGGCTTAAAAGATTCATCAGAATTACCCTCACTTGATGAGATTGAGCAGTTCTTATCTACATCAAATAACCTGGACCATCTCAATTCAGTTCAGGAGGAGGTAGAATAGTGACTTTCAATGCATGGTTTGAATGTGATTTAGGATGTAAGTTTCCGCTTACAGACATCATCTATCGTTGTAAGAGTTGTGATGGGTTGTTGCAAGTTCAGCACGACATGGAAGCACTAAAGAAACGCAGTGCGGATGACTGGAAGTCTCTTTTTGAAGAACGGTATATGCGCACTGAATATCCTTATGGCAGTGGTGTTTGGGGAAAGAAGGAACTTGTTTGTCCGATTATTGATGATGAGAATATTATCTCAATGTATGAAGGTGGAACGAATCTTTTCTGGGCTGAACGTTTCGGGAAACAACTTGGTGTATCAGACTTGTGGATTAAGCAGTGTGGCAATAGTCATACGGGTTCATTCAAGGACCTCGGTATGACTGTTCTCGTTTCTATGGTTAAACAGATCATGGCTGAATCGGGTAATATACGTGCTGTTATGTGTGCTTCAACGGGTGATACTTCGGCTTCGTTAGCTGCGTATGCTTCTGCTGCAGGCATTCCAGCTATTATTCTGTTACCTAAAGAGAAAGTTACTCGTGAACAACTCATCCAACCCATTGCAAATGGTGCTTTAACACTTTCACTTGAAACGGATTTTGATGGGTGCATGTCGATTGTCCAGAGACTTGCAGATAGAGAAGAATTCTATCTTGCGAACTCTATCAATTCTCTACGGATTGAGGGACAGAAAACAATAAGTATAGAAATCGTGCAACAGTTCGATTGGGAGGTACCTGATTGGATCATTATTCCGGGAGGTAATCTTGGCAATG
Source organism: Candidatus Poribacteria bacterium (assembly GCA_965205065.1). GTDB lineage: Bacteria > Poribacteria > WGA-4E > WGA-4E > WGA-3G > MSPOR6. Next base: position 5,109,544 of record CBDBFT010000001.1, read on the forward strand.
TTTCAGCACTCGGTTTAGGTTTCCTTATGATGTTAGAATTAGGTATGATTGACAAGCTTCCGCGTATCGCTTGTGCCCAGGCGGAGCGTGCAAATCCCCTCTATAGAAGTTATCAGACTGGATTTACTGAGTTCAAAGCGATTACTGCCCAATCTACGCAGGCAACAGCGATCCAGATAGGTAATCCTGTTTCTATTCATCGTGCTATTCGTGTCTTACAGAAATTTGATGGGATCGTTGATCAGGCATCTGAGGATGAATTGGCAGATGCAGCAGCGAGAGCTGATAGAACAGGTCTATTTAATTGTCCTCACACGGGAGTTGCATTGGCAGTATTGATAAAAATGATTGAACGGAAACAGATAGCAACGAGTGATAGAGTTATCGTTATTTCGACAGCGAACGGCTTAAAATTTCCTGATTTCAAAGTGGATTATCATAATGTCACTCCTAATTCGCCTCCTCCACAATACTTAAACTCTCCGATTGAACTTGAAGCTAACTTTGACAATGTTCTTAGACATATAGACGAACATCTTGATGTTTAATTACTTGAATTTGATCGTATTTTATGTTATAATCCTAAAAAAATCAGAAAATGATAGGAGAATATGCATGTCAGATCAGTATCAGTCTAAACCGGAGCACAAGTTTACTTTTGGGTTGTGGACAGTGGGAAATCCGGGACGTGATCCATTTGGAGATATTGTAAGACCCCCCTTAAAACCTACGTATAGTGTACAGAAGCTTAGCGAATTAGGTGCGTACGGCGTCAATTTACACGACAACGATCTCGTTCCGTTTGAGGCTTCTGTAAGTGAACGTGACGCAATTGTCAGTGAATTCAAGAAGGCTCTTTCAGATTACAATATGAGAGTGCCGATGGCGACTACCAACCTATTCTATCACCCAATATTCAAAGACGGTGCATTTACCTCTAACGATCCAAAAGTTAGAGCGTTTGCTATGCAGAAAACCTTAAACGCGATAGATCTCGGTGTGGAACTCGGCGCAAAGGTATATGTATTCTGGGGTGGACGTGAAGGCGCGGAAGTTGATGCTGCGAAAGATGGTCCGGATACAGTGAAATGGAATCGTGAGGCGATGAATTTCTTCACACACTATGTCAAAGATCAAGGTTACGATCTTAAATTTGCGTTAGAAGCAAAACCGAACGAACCTCGCGGTGACATCTATTTACCCACGACAGGCCACATGCTGCATTTTATTGAGACGCTTGATCATCCTGAAATGGTTGGCGTTAACCCAGAATTCGCGCATGAAACGATGGCTGGATTGAGTTTCTTGCACGGTGTTGCACAAGCTTATGAAGCAGGGAAACTTTTCCACATTGATCTCAACGACCAGAAAATGAGTAGATTTGATCAGGACTTACGATTCGGTTCTGAGAACATAAAAAGTGCCTTTTTCCTTGTGAAATTTCTTGAAGATGTGAGTTGGGAAGGCAACAGACATTTTGATGCACATGCATACCGGACAGAAGACGAACAAGGCGTTTGGGACTTCGCAGCGGGATGTATGCGTAGTTATCTGATACTAAAGGAAAAAGCAGATAGGTTCAATGAAGATGCGGAAATCCAAGGTATTATTTCTGAGCTGCGTGCTCGCGATCCTGAACTTGAAACTATCATGGCGAAGTATAGCACTGATAGCTTAGAAAAATTAAGAAAGATAGATTTTCAACCGGACATCATTGCCAAGAAAGGTCTTGGATACGAGAAGTTAGATCAGCTCACATTTGAAATTCTTACGGGTGTTAGATAGGGCATGCATCTTGCTTTCATATCATTAGACTGTTGGAGCATCCCAGATGAGTACTCTGATTATTGCTGTTCTAAGTTTCATCGGTTTTATCGTTGCTTACAATACTTATGGTAAGTGGTTAGCACGGAAGATTTTCGGTTTAGATCCTGAAGCGAAAGTACCGAGTCAAGAACTAAAAGATGACGTTGATTATGTTCCTACCAAAAAAGAGATCATCTTTGGTCACCATTTCACGAGCATTGCAGGTACAGGTCCGATTGTAGGTCCTGCTATTGCTGTTTTTTGGGGTTGGTTACCAGCACTTCTGTGGGTTGTGCTCGGTTCTGTTTTTATCGGTGCTGTTCATGACTTCGGTGCTCTTGTCGTTTCGCTTCGCAATCGTGGACAAAGTGTAGGTGAAGTCGCTGGTAGGATGATTGGTCCACGTGCGAAATTTCTATTTCTGATCGTCCTCTTTATGGGTTTGACGATTGTCCTCGCTGTTTTTGGCTTAGTCATAGCCTTTATTTTTTCTCTATATCCTGAATCTGTCCTATCTGTCTGGGTTGAAATCCCGCTTGCTGTTGCTATCGGTATTTGGATTTACCGAAAGGGTGGCAATATCCTTATCCCTTCCATTGTTGCTCTGGGTATTATGTATATTGGCATGGCTGTCGGTGCGTATGTTCTTCCGATAGACTTAAGCAAATGGTTGGGAATTGACCTAATCGGTTCTTCCTTCCTGAACGTAGTGGTAATATGGACGTTAGTGCTGTTCGTTTACTGTTTTATTGCATCCGTGCTTCCAGTATGGACACTTCTACAACCGCGTGATTTTATCAATAGTCATGAGCTGGTATTAGCACTTGCCTTATTAGTGCTTGGACTTGCAGTTGCGGGATTTACAGGAGAAGCTGACCTGTTTTCATCGGCACCAGCTATTGCGAAAGACATTCCACCTGATGCCCCACCGATTTGGCCTTTCCTATTCATTACCATTGCTTGTGGTGCTGTCAGCGGGTTTCACTGCATGGTGAGTTCGGGAACTTCAAGCAAACAGGTTGCTTCAGAAGAAGATGCACAATATGTTGGATACGGTGCAATGCTTCTTGAAGGTGGACTTGCTGTTGTTGTCATCATAGCATGTTGTGCGGGGATAGGTATGGGTATTTTCACTCGCACACCAGACCCTGTAAGTGCTGGGGGTTATAGGTTCCAACCTGTACTGATAGATGGTAGTTCAGAAGCAGTTACAAAACACGATGCTTGGCGAGACAGATATGCTTTAGAAACAAAGCAGTATAAAGAAGATGGAACTCCAGATGTTAAGGGTGGGTGGGGGAGCCTTAGTTTGGGTAAGAAGGTCGGTGCATTTGTTGAGGGGGGTGGTAATTTCCTTGCTGCACTCGGTATTCCGCTGAAAATGGGAATAGCAATTATGGCAGTGCTTGTTGCAAGTTTTGCTGCGACAACATTGGATACTGCCACAAGACTGCAACGTTATGTGGTACACGAACTCGCGCAGACTGTTAACTTTCGCCCTTTGATGAACCGATACATAGCGACAGCGTTTGCTCTAATTCTTGCTGCTGCTGTAGCACTTCTGCAGGGACCAAGGGGACCGGGTAGCGGTGGACTAACACTTTGGCCCCTATTCGGTGCTACGAACCAACTGCTTGCGGGTTTAGCATTTATGGTCATTGTTTTCTATCTCATTCGTCGAAATAAACCTATATGGTTTGCTTTCATTCCTATGGTTGTTATGCTAATTATGCCTGCGTGGGCAATGTTACACCAGATGTTTAATCCTACAACAGGATGGCTTTTTGAAGGTAAATATCTGCTTTTTGTTTTCGGTTTAATTGTTGAAGGTTTGCAATTTTGGATGATTGTTGAAGGTGTTATCGCATGGCGAAATGCTCGGGGTAATTATCCCGAACTTCCACCTTTAGAGACAATACCTGCTGATTGAAAAGGGGTAAATTGAAGACATTGAAAACTAACTCAGTACTAAATTTCGCCCTTAGGAGAACACACAAATGAACCGTACAAATAGACAGCATAGGTTAGATCATCTGCGGCTCCGTGAAGCTGAAGGAATTCTAACAAAGCAAGAGCAAGTAGAACTTTCTGCCATCTTCGCTGATTTAGATGCTGAGGAAGCAGAGGCATTGAAACCAACGAAGGAAAAAAGCAGAAAATTACACGAAGAGAAAGCGGAGCTGGAAGAAACTGCCTTGCAATTACAAGAAATCGTTTCTGAACATAAGCAACTGTTGACTGATGCTCAGTCATACCTGACAGAACTCCGAATCAGAAACATTTGAAAAGCATAAAATTACAATGTAAAATATATCATAAAGTCCTGATTCAAACTATAACTTGTTCAAAAATATTTGTAAAGTACAAAAATGCAATGTATAATATAACAATAGTTGGAAGTCAAAATGTTGAAAGAAAAGAAACTACTCAATCAAGAAACATTGTTAACACAACATGTTTAGATTTATGAGATTTGATAAACTGGGCGCAAAACTCTTAATCCTATCTGGATTACTCTGTTATATAACTCTGTTTTGTTTTTCGCAGTTAGTGCATGAGCATACTTGTTATCAACATGGACAGGAGAATTGTAGCCTTGGGCATCAAAATTGTAGCCTTGGGCATGAACATTGTAACCATAAAAATGAAGAAGAACATAGTTCTGATTGTAATAAAAGTTGTGCAGCTTGTGCTTTTGTCAACACCCAGTTCATATTTGAGTATCAACACAACACCTTCTCATACAATAGACCTTGCGATGGTAAAGTTATAGTTTCTGAGATATGTTTCATTGATTCAATCCCCATCCGTAATCTTCACAGCCGTGCTCCACCTTCCCCCAAATACGCAAATTAGATTATAAATCGTAAAGTATATAGTTACTTGAACCTTTCTGTAACAAAACTTGTCAGTTTGTAAAGAAACGGAACACTACCTAACAGGTTGTGCGACAACATAAGTAGTCTGTTCGGTTTGCTAAACGCAGAGATCAGCGTGTGCAGGTAAATCTATAATCCACATATATTTGAGATAGAAAGTATTAGAAACAGAAGTCTGACATAATTTCTTTAGGATTCTGTCAACACGTACTGTTTTCGTAATTCTGTATCTGTTTCTAAGGTTATTAGTATTCGTTTTAATTTCAATTCGTTTTATTTTTATGCGTCTTGCCAATACTGTAATGAAGTTGGTATAAGACTGTACTGCTGTGTGTTTTCATATCCACAGCGACTTTATATAGGAGAATATAATGTCAAATTATTTTTATTCGCGCGACAATTCATTTAATTTTTCTCAGATTATTTTAGTTGTCTTAGTAGCTATACTCCCATTATTCGGTGGGTGTGGTGAAGATGACAACCCAATAGTTGATGGTGACGACCATGACCACGACAATGGGGATGCCCCCATTCACGCCGATGTTGACGGTTTCATTTTAGAAGTCAATGAGACAGAGGTTTATCGTCAGTTTAAAGAATCCCAAACAGGTGACGGACTCACGGTTAAAGCTGGTGAAGAGATTGAGGTCCATGCAGTATTTCTTGATGCAAACGGCAAAGAGGCACACCTCCATGAAGTAAAATCCACTGATGAACATGGTCATGAGGAAGAATTCGCCTTGGGCATAACGGGATACGATGAGACTATTATCACGATCCATCTGGACCACGATGAACACGACCACGGTGATGAAGACAACGGTGATGAAGACCACGATGACAACGGTGATGAAGACCATGGTGACGAGTTACCGTTTGGTCTTGAGGGATTGAAAGCAGGTAAAACGGAAATCAAACTCCAACTGCTTCACGGGGATCATCCCGATTTCACGGGGGCATTTCCGATACCGGTAACTGTTGAGTAAGGGGGACCCCATGTTAAGCACTTGTGCTTGTTCGGATAGGTCTCTCACGGTAGGGATGCTTAAAAAGCGTCCCTGCCTATTCGTGCTGGTGTCTGGGATAATAGTCTGTCTATTTTGCTATTTAAAGGATTCCCAAAGTGCTTCAAACACAACGTGCCCTCTGGAGGGAGAGGTTGTTGAAACACGGAGCAATACCCGACTTGAGGGGGTTACGGTCCGTATTAAGGGACTTGATAAGCACGTCCGAACCGATGCAAACGGTCGGTTTAAGTTTGATACCGTGCCGGAAGGACATCAGACGCTGGAGTGTATGAAAGTCGGTTATCAACGGTTTGAACAGGTAATTGATGTGAATACCTCTTCCCCTTATCTCCAGATTGAACTGGAGACGTTGTCGTTTCAACTGCAGACGATCAGGGTATACGGTTCAAAACGCACGGTTTCAAAGTTTGAGGCAACAACCGACTTAGCATTGAGTGAAGCAGAACTCCAAAGACGGTTAGGTATGACCTTGGCGAACACGTTGGCGGATGAGACAGGAGTTTCCCAACGGATGATGGGACGGGCTATTTCACGTCCTGTTATTCGGGGATTGGGCGGTGATAGGCTGCTAATTCTTGAAAACGGCGAACGCACAGGGGATAAATCCGGCTCCAGTGCCGACCATGCCGTATCTATTGACCCGACGACTGCTGAGGGGGTTGAAATTACGCGCGGTCCCGCATCGTTAATTTACGGATCAAGTACGTTGGGTGGCGTTATTAATGTCAAAAGTAATCATATACCGCAAATTCTACCGAGACAGCTTAATATGCATCTAACGTTCCAAGGTGAATCTGTAAACTCAGGTTTGGCTGGAACAACAGGATTTACGATCCCGATTGGTGATTTTGCAGGCAATGTAGAATGGAATCGACGTCTTGCATCTGACATACAAACGCCGATAGGTGTACTCAAAAACACCTCCCTTTCAAATGTAAATTTTTCAGGTGGTGCTTCGCTGATTAAGCCGTGGGGTTTCATCGGTGCCTCTGGTAGTCGTTATAGATCAGATTACGGCGTTCCCGGCTCACCCGAAGGACATATTAGCGGGGTTAACATAGAACTTGACAAGCAACGTTATGAAGGACAGATGGAGTACCGCTTCAATTCAACAATACTTGAAAAGGTAAAACTCCAGACTGCCTATACGCGTTATCAGCATCAAGAGTATGAGTCCAACGGGAGACTTGGTGTTGAATTCGGTCTGTTAACCTACAACGTATCAATGATGGCTCATCTATATGACAACGCGATTGCAGGCGTTTGGTGGGAATACCGAGATCATGCTACAGACGGATTCTACTGGACACCGCACACCCGTGAATTTGCGTTGGCAGGATTCTATCTAAACCAGCGTAACTTTGACAAACTCACCTTACAGGGGGCTATCCGTTACGACATTAGACGTTCGGAACCGTTCAGGCCTGGGGCAGTTGTCCGAGCAGGAAAAGTCCAACGTCGCGATTTCAACGGTCTGTCGGCTGCTACCTCTGGAATTTACCATTGGACAGATAATCTGAGTACTGGGGCAACCCTGATGAAGACGTTTCGCGCCCCGGGAATTGAGGAACTTTTCAGCGATGGACCTCACTTGGCTGTCTATTCCTACGAAATCGGCAATGTTGAACTGGGTCCCGAAGACGGATACGGTACTGAACTCTTCGTCAAATATGCAGACGACAGGTTCAGACTCAATCTTGCCATTTTCAGGAATCAGATACAGAACTATCTCGTTCCGACGAACAGCGGAGAAAAAGAGTGGGGCAGCGGCGCAGCAGGATGGTTATGGATTTATCAATACATGGGAAACGACGTAGTGATGGATGGTGCTGAAGTCCAGATAGGTGGTGAAGTACTACCGCAGATACATCTTCAGCTCAATATGAGTTACGTCAACGGAACGATTAAGAACAATGGACGACCGTTGGAGCGTGTCCCACCCCTCAACGGTAAATTCGTCATAAGTTACACACCTGCACCGTTGCATTTGTATGTCGCGTCCCGTTTCTCAGGCAGCCAGAACCGGCTTGGTGAATTTGAGGAACCGACAGATGGCTATCTCGTCTATGATATCGGAACTTATCTCAATTTTTCGCGCTTGAAACTTGATAACATGATCGTTTTCGAGATTGAAAATCTCTTTGATACAACGTATCGTGAACATCTGTCCCGCATCAAAGCCGCAATGCCGGAACCAGGACGGAATGTAAAACTCTTGTATAAACTTAATTTTTAGAACTGTAGGATGGAGAATGTATTTTATCATTCCCTATCCTCTATTTTCTAAGGAGAAAAAATTGAAAAGACATATTAACCACGAATTAGCAGATTCGACTGGTGTGTATCTGTGTCGCGTGCGCGATCCACGAAACATTATGTGGAGAATATACATTTCAGTGTGTTTAATAGGTATATTGGTATGGTCTGGCTGTGATCCGAAGGGACAACAGGAAACTGCAACTGACGATAATCTGCGCGTTGTTACCACGATCGGCATGATCACTGATATTGTTAAAAATGTCGGAGGTAAGCGCGTTGATGTGATCGAGATAGTGAAACCTGGCGTAGACCCACACTTTTACAACCCGACACCTAAAGACGTTCAAAAGTTCGGTTCAGCAGACATAATCTTCTATAACGGGCTACACCTTGAAGCAAAAATGGCGGACGTCCTTGAGAAGATGTCGGAGGATAGGTTGACAGTCGCAGTAACAGACGGTGTAGATCGGAGTCAACTGCTAACACCTTCAGAATACGAGGGACTCTACGATCCGCACTTATGGTTTGACGTGAAGCTTTGGATGCAAGCAGTAGGAAAGGTTCGCGATACACTCAGTGAATTCGATGCCGATAATGCTCCGCTGTACCGAAACAATGCTGAACACTACCTAACGAAGCTCAAGGAACTTGATGAATACGTAAAGTCGCAAGTGGAAGGTGTGCCATATCAGCAACGCGTACTTGTGACGGCGCACGACTGTTTTAACTACTTCGAAAAGGCGTACGGGTTTGAGGTGCGCGGATTACAAGGTATTAGTACTGCGACAGAAACCGGTATCGCTGATGTCCAGGATTTGGCTACGTTTATTGTGGAGCGACGTATCCCTGCTATTTTTGTAGAGTCATCCATCTCTTCACGAAGTCTTGAAGCGGTGAAAGCTACTGTGAAATCAAAAGGATTTGATGTTACGATCGGTGGTGTACTGTTCACAGATGCTATGGGAGACGAGGGGACACCTGAAGGTACATACATCGGTATGATCCGACATAATATTGATACGATTGTCCACGCTTTGATTGGGCAATCGGAGTTATAAATCTTTTCGTGACCTTGATAAAAAAGAAGCAGCTTTTATGAGAGAATAAGGCATGTCTGGCAGAACTGAAGACGAATCTACGTGATCGCTAAAGGTGTACTGACGCATGGAAGAAGAAATGTATTCCTGCACACGAGATGGCTGCAAAGTGGCATGAACTTGTTGAATACCTGCTTTCACAGTTTGAAAGCAATTGATAAAGGAGGCTATATAACAGTGCAGAATATTTTCAATTCACAACAAAAGAGTGACCCACGGCAACTTGCTGAAGTCAAATCGTGGGTCTCACAAGCATTTGATCTATCAGAGGATGTCTCCATAATGATTACTCAGTTGGAATGCACCGAAGAAGGATGTCCGCCTATTGAAACGGTCATTGCAATCCTGGAGACACTGGGAAAGCCCCGACAATACAAGATTCACAAACCACTGTCGGAGGTTAAGCAGACAGACATCGTTAGCTTGACCGCTGACTAAATTCAATAAGGAGAGAAAATGAACACAGGAATGCTACACAATCAAGTACCCGTCACTGTGTTGACGGGCTTTTTGGGGTCTGGTAAGACCACACTTCTCAACCGTATTCTCACAGAAAACCATGGCAAACGTATCGCTGTCATTGAAAACGAGTTTGGTGAGATTGGCGTTGATAATGATTTAGTTATCGGTGCTGAAGAAGAGATCTTTGAGATGAACAACGGTTGTATCTGTTGCACGGTGCGCGGTGATCTCATCCGTATTTTGGGGAATCTGATGAAACGTCGCGATAAGTTCGACTACATCATGGTTGAAACCACAGGACTTGCTGACCCTGGACCGGTTGCTCAGACGTTCTTCATGGATGTCGAAATGCAGGAGAAACTGCAACTGGATTCCGTCACAACGTTGGTTGATGCCAAACACATCTGGCAGCACATTGATGACAGCGACGAGGCACGTGAACAGATCGCCTTCGCCGATGTCATTTTGTTGAACAAGATTGACCTTGTGACCGAGGATGAGTTAGAACAACTGGAAGCCAGAATACGCAATATGAACGCTGCAGCGAAGATTTATCGCACAGAAAACGCTGTGGTTGAAATGGACAAGATCCTCAATGTCGGCGGATTCGATCTGGACCGGGCGTTGGAGGTTGACCCCCAGTTTATGGAACCGGAGTATCCGTTTGAATGGGGTGGTGTTTATGATCTTTCGGTAGGTACGCATGAGTTGGTTCTACAAGAAGGTCCTGACCCATCAATGAACATCGCGTTGGTGCCTGTCAATGATTCAACTGATGAAGCTTTGGAGGAGGCTGTTGAACCAGTCGTTATAGTATTCTCCGATGATGAGCATGAGCTTTCATCGGGTGGTACCCTTCAACCGAGTGGACAACTCATCGAGTTGGAACTCACAGCGGACGAATTACGTTTTGACGTGCAGATTGACCGCGCTGGTGCTTACGCTCTGTTTACCGAACATCATCCTGACGAATTTGAAGCGCAACTCATGAGCAGCGGTGCCGTTGTCAAGCCAGCTATTGAACGCGAGTTTAAGCCAGACCACGAACATGATGAAGAGGTCACATCGGTCGGTATCACAACCCCCGGAGACCTTGATCCTGACCGTCTGAACGATTGGATTGGTGATCTGCTTCGGACAAAGGGTGTTGACATTTTCCGCATGAAAGGTATTCTGAGCATCAAGGGGCAGCCAGAACGATTTGTCTTTCAAGGTGTGCATATGCTTTTTGATGGTCGTCCAGATCGTCCATGGGGTAGTGAACCACGCTACAATAGTCTCATCTTCATCGGACGCAACCTTGACCGGACAGAACTGACGGAAGGGTTTGAATCATGTCTCGCTTGAACAACTTGAACAAACGCTTTTTTCAGCCTTCTCAACTGCACGAGAATTGGACTTCGAGCATCAGCGACCACGTCATTGATCTGGCGTGGTCACCTGATGGCAGATACGTTGCTGCCGCGTCGGTTCTCGGTCCGGTGACAATTTTTGAGGGTCATCGGCGATCAGTTATTCATACCTTTGAAGGGCATGAATTCGGTACAATGTCAATCGCTTGGCGTCCAGACAGCAAAGTGCTGGCAAGTGCAGGACAGGACGGGAAAATCCGGTTGTGGGATATGACAAGCGGGGAAACGACGCATTCGCTTGACGGAGGTGCAGCATGGGTTGAGCATCTGGCTTGGAGCAGCGGGGATGAACCGCTACTCGCCTCTGCCGCTGGTCGTAAGTTGAAACTCTGGAACGCTGTTGGTGATCTTATTTGTGAGTATCCTGATCATCAGAGTACCGTTGCTGGCATCCAGTGGAAACCGGATGCAATGCAACTTGCCTCAATTGCCTACGGCGGTGTTAGTCTATGGGAACCAGAACATTCGGATGCTGTCCGACAATTGGAATGGAAAGGTTCCTCACTATTGATTGAATGGAGTCCAGACGGTAAGCACATCGCCACCGGAGACCAAGATTCGACTGTACATTTCTGGATTATGTCTACAGGTGAAGACTTGCAAATGTACGGTTATCAGGCGAAAGTGCGAGAACTCTCGTGGGATCCCACGAGTAGATATTTGGCTACCGGAGGGGGTGAGGAAGTTACGGTGTGGGATTGTTCTGGTCGCGGACCTGCTGGTACCAGACCCATTTCACTATCCGGTCATCAGGATTTACTCAGCGTTGTGCGTTTTCAACATCGCGGAGAGTTACTTGCCTCAGGCGGTGGCGACGGTCGTGTTTACGTTTGGAAATTGCGAGGCAACATTCGTTCTATGGCAGTGCATGAAGCCACTCTTTCAGCAGGTGTTACAAATCTTGTTTGGTCACCGAATGACCAATATATTGCTGTTGGTGACGAATCGGGTGGCGTGAGCGTTTTTTCGATCTCTTGATTATTACTGCCTTCATGAAGACTTTGATAAACAACGATTTCTTGACATTGGCGGGTATCCCTGCCGAGGCGTTACAGTATCGGTTAGGAAATCGTTCGGCGTTAGAGTGGGTGGTGGATCAGTATCGTGTCAAAACAGACAAACGGAGCGGCATTGTGAACGACCCGAATCGCGCGGATGATGAAACCTACATCGTAGATCTGATTCGGAAAGTTATCAGTGTGAGTTTGGAAACGGTGGAGATTGTTGAGCGGTTGTCTGCGTTGGATATTGGCGCGGAGGTATAGTATTTTCCCACACGACTATTTTTTGACAGTCGGTTTTTTGTATGGTATACTAATTAGGCGAACAACCCGACATGACTGACTAAAAGGCGGATCTTGTTTACAAATGGATATTATAGGTGCCGAAAAACTGGACGAATTTGCACAGAGACATCCAAATGCCAGATCCGCACTTAACCGGTGGTTTAGATTAATAGATGAAGGAACCTTCCAATCAATTGTAGAATTGCGCGAAACGTTTCCTCACGCCGATCCAGTGCCAACACGTTCAGGGAAGTTATCACAAACAGAAGGAAGAACAACCTTGACAGTTTTCAACATTGGCGGTAATAAAGCACGCCTTACAGCATTTGTGCACTATAGAAAGCAAACTGTCTCTATCAGAAGGGTAGAAACGCACGCCGAATATGACAAAAGGAACTTGAGGAGGTAAATGATGTTAACCGGAACACAACTCATAGGCGATTTGTCATCAATGCTGGGAGCTCTGGGCTTAGATTCCACCCCACTGGATGTAACACCTAAAATCTCTCAGTTACAAATCCGGTTACAAGTTCGGCTCCCTGGATATGCTGTTCCTAAAGCCTATCCAGAAAGTGCTTATCAATGGCTCGTAAAGGTATTAGACGAATTAATCGATTTTGGACAACAACACGGACATTACGGTGTTATCAAGTTAACTAAAGACGAGTATCAGTGGCTGGACGATATATTAGAAGAATTAATCTACTCTGTTGGTGAGAATGAAAGTCATCCATTAGCACCCCTGATGGATTTCATTATTCGGATCATCGCCAACTACGAGGATAAATACGTCCCAAAATTGACAGAACGGTTTCCAGAATTGGCAGAAGAAGCACCGATAGCAGCCGCAAGCGAAAATAGAAAACCTAAGGAAATTACGCCTAAACCGGATGAAAACGAACTCGCTGCGCATGCTTTTTTCTCAATTGGTTACCTCCTTTATCACGGGAACCGCACAGAAAAAGCCATTTCTGCTTATGACTCGGCAATAGTGTTGAAGCCTGATTTTTGGGAAGCGTCCTACAATTGTGGAATAGCACGAAACGATCTTAGCCAATATAAGGAGGCATTAACCAATTTCGACAAGGCGATTGCATTAAACTCCAATCTTACTGATGCCCACTGCAACCGAGGAGTTGCGCATTTTAATCTCAATCAACCTACAGAGGCGATGAACGATTTTAACAGAGCAATAGAATTGGATCCCGATTTCGCCGAAGCCTATTACAATCGCGGAACAATGAAAGCCGAATTTGGGGATTACGAAGAAGCAATTACTGACTTTAATCGGGCAATTGCATCAAAGCCTGATTTTGTTGAGGCTTACCACAATCGAGGAACTACATGGCTGAGACTTAGCAAACATGATCTGGCGCTTGTTGATTTTGACCTGGCGATTAAGTTGGACCCCAATTCCGCTGAAATTTACTTTACTCGGGGATGTGTGAAAGGTAGTTCAGGTCGACATAAATCTGCACTTGTCGATTTTGATAAAGCGGTTGAGTTAGATTCAAATTCTGTTAAAGCCTATACTGTTAGAGGTTATACAAAAGCACGACTGGGTGAACACCAGGCCGCTATTGATGATTTTGATAAAGTAATTGCGTCGGGACTTAATTCCGCTGAAATCTACTATTATCGCGGTATTGCGAAGAGCGAACTTGGGCAATACAATGTTGCTATATCTGATTACGACAAGGCAATTGAGCTAAAGCCAGATTTTGCCGAAGCCTATAACATTCGCGGGCTCTCACGTGGTAAGTTAGGTCAGCATGATGAAGCAATTGTTGATTATATCGCAGCGATTCGTCTAAAACCTGATTATATCGAAGTTTACAATAATAGAGGTATTTCACAGAGTATGCTAGGTCAGTATGATGGGGCAGTTGCTGATTATACCGAGGCGATTCGTCTAAAACCTGATTACGCGATGGCCTACCATAATCGGGCACTTGCAAAAACCCGACATAAAGATTTTGATTCCGCTATTATTGACTATACCGAGGCAATTCGCCTGAATTCTGACTATACCGAAGCGTATGCTCATCGTGGTGTAGCAAAAGCTGAGTTGGGAAATATTGATGAAGCGAAATCGGATCTCCAGACTGCCTTGGCACTATTAGAACAGCAAGGTAACGCTGATTTCAAAGCCCTTGTTGAAACGTGGCTACAACGACTCAATCAGATGGACTCAAAGCACAAAAACGACAAGCAATCCCGCCGCGGTGGGCAATGGAAGGGGAAAGTGAAGATAGCCGATGACTTTGATGAACTTCCCGAATCTTTTATGGAGGTCTTTCGGACGGACAACGAATAAATCTGCTATTGGATCCTACTGTTCTGCTAACTATACACATTTCGCCCCGCTGGGGCTAAGATGTAAGCCGAAAATGTCTTTCTATAAACATACCGTTCCTACGGGACTGAAGCCACTACCTCAACGGACTTATCCCTTAAATTGACGCTTATGGTGTGATTCCCCAATCGCACCATAAGCGTCAATTTAGTGAAAAACGTTAGTGCGTTTGATACACCTTTCGCCCCTCTGAGGCTTGCTATTGGTTGGATCAATGTGAACTATACACCTTTCGCCTCTCTGAGGCTTTGGAAAATCGCATATCAGCACCCAGCGGTGCGGAAGATGTATATAGAACACGCATCCCCGAAAACACAACTCGCAGCAGTGCGAAAAGTATGGGGCTAAAATCGGACTTATATAGCCCGTCAACAAGAGGACATATCCCTAAATTGACGTCTATAGTGATTTTTCGGACTATGTATACATACCGAAACCTATAACATCCTGTTAATCTATAATGATTGAATTGCCTTTATGTAAAAAGAGGGATTCCTTGTTTGGGTCATGTGATGGTATCTCATGGACAACATTGTCATCGGTGATTGAAAATCCTGGAACTCGCTGAGAAGGACTTGGATTAATATACATAAGCATCCACCCGCTTGGATTGTCTGGGGGTCGGTGAAATATTAATCCACCACCATTGACTTGCATTTCTCTGAGTGTGCTTAACGTATTGCTGTATCTCTCCTGCATGTTTTCTGGCATTAAGGTGGTAGATTCTTCCATCAATTCAATGAGACCTGCAAGCGAGGCAACACCTGATTCCATCAGATCGACGATCGTACTACTTGGATGAACATCTTCTGTCGTTTCAGAATCCGGTTCTGTCAGCTCTGTTAACGCTTTTTTCTCTTCCTCTTCCAAATCAAGACTTTCAATGAGTTTTGTCAATTCTTCCTCATCAAGTTCGTCAAGGAAATCAAATAAGTCATAAAAATTGGCGTCTTTCACATCCTCATCTTCATTGTCAGACACATCGCTTTCTTTATTTTCAATGTCTGACTCCTGTGGATTAGTTTTTTCAACATTATCCTCAGTTTCGGACGAGGTTAATGTCGATTCTTGTTTAAGAGAATTATCAGGTTTTTTCTTTTCTGGCTGCTGTGTTTGTGAATTCTGATCAGGATATTCTCCGAGCGATTTTTTGAATCTGAGAACATCCCATTGATTGAATAAGAATATCGCTACACATAGCACGACTGTCAAGCTACATGCTATTGCCAAATGTTTCCAACTGTATTGTTTGATCATTGTTATACCTCTTAAGAGTAGATTATTTTTATTTTAAGAGTAGATTATTTTTATTCTGTACGTAAAGCTTCAATCGGGGACAACGAAGATGCTTTTATTGCAGGATACAGTCCGAAGAGGATTCCTATCACGGACGAAAATAGAACCGATACTAACAACCACTGGACTGAAATAACAGCTGGCCAGTTTGGAACAATCTTGACAATCTTAACAGCGAGAATTGCTGCACCCTTACTCACAAAAACACCTAACCCAATTCCCAGTACTCCGCCAATTCCACACATCGCTATTGATTCTATTAGGAACTGTAATAGTATATCTGTCTGTTTTGCACCAAGTGCCTTCCGTAATCCAATCTCGCGAGTCCGTTCAGTGACAGCGACCAACATCATATTCATAATCCCGATACCACCCACAAGCAGCGAAAAACCTGCAATGCTTCCCAAAGCGATTTTTATCACAGTGCTGATTTTATCAAGCTGCCGCATACCTGACTTCATATCCCAAACGACGAAGAAATCGTCTCTGTTCCGATGCCGTTTCCGAATAGTTGCTTTTACTTCTTCCATAGCGAGCGGAATATCTGAGACTTTCTTCGTCTGAATTGTTAACATCTCAATCTTGTCGGAGCCGGTAAACCGCGTCTGTGTCGTTGTAATGGGAATAAAGATTTGCGCGCTCAGACTAAATCCGAACTGAAGGTATCGCTGACGAGGCATCATAGTACCGATAACTGTCATACGTTCCTTTTCTCTGTTGTTTCCCGCGCCTCTGGCAATCTTTATCTCTTTTCCGATAGGAGATTCCTCTCCAAATAGGTCTGACGCGACTTCTGCACCAAGTACACAAACTTTTGCTGCATTTTCAATGTCTTCATCTGAGATAAAACGTCCCTCTTGGATTTCCCAGTCCATTGCTTCGGCATAAGTGGCGTTTACACCGTTATAACCAGTGCGGACTTCAGCACCACCAGCAACTTGTGCAAGAACACCACCCCAGGCAGGAATACGAGGCACTGTTAGCGTAACTGAAGGGCATTCTGCTTCAATTGCTAAAACATCTTCATACTTGAAGTATTCATTAGAACGGTTTGCAACCCAAACATCTCCTACTTTTTTGATGTTTACGCAATACATTGTGAATTGGTTTACACCGCCCTGTTTCCGCGCCTCTTCAAGCACTATCATTTTTGCACCGTCCCCTATGGCAATCATTGCTAACACGGAAGCCACGCCGATGATAATACCAAGCATTGTCAACAAAGAGCGCAGTTTGTTAACATAAATTGCTGCAATGGCAACAGATATCCCTTCACGAATACGCATTTTTTACATCTATGAGGTAGATACTATGACTCGGCACGTTCAAGACGAAGCACACCACGTTGTTCCGTGCCAACGAAGAAGGTGTCTCCATCAATGACAAGGGAAGTTATCGTATCTGGAATTTGAGGGACAATCTGTTTCCAATTTCCTTTTCTTTCTTCAAGTTGAAAGATACCGTCATCGTTCGCTCCGTAAACTGTATCTTCTGCAATTGCTAACGTCTTTATGGTTAGCTCCTTCCCCTTTTCATCGGTGACTGTATGCCAAACAACACCATCTGTTGAATTGAAAACTCCTTTGTCGGTTGCCACATAAACCGTTGTATCTGTAAGGACAATCTGATTAAGCTGTTCTACCGTCTGTGGTAGGTTTGATGTGACATCTTTCCAACTATAACCGTCATCAAGCGATTGAAAGAGTTGTCCATCGCGTTTACCAACGTATACTTTCTCACCTGATGAAGCGATTTTAAAACTTCTCGCCATGTTTTCACGGGTGAGTTCACCAGATTCTTCAACTCCAGTATCAATCCACCAAGAGTCGCCTGGTTTCCATTGGTAGAGCTTATAGTTGTACTCCATGTAGAAAGTTTCACCACTGACAGCAAAGTTACCATACAAACCTTCTAACATCAATCCATAAGCGAGTTGATAATCATCATGCATGTGTTTCAGTTGATTCAAAAAGACTTCTGCCCCAAACTTAGAATCCGATAGAATTTCCTTCTTTGTTAATGTATCTGGTTCGCTCCATGGGTGCGTAGAAGAAGTGATGAGTATACGTTGCCCTGGAATCCTTTCACCTTCAAATGCAAAAGTAACATTTCCAAACACATGCCACATGAGTGTTCCTGAATCTAATGAAGGAATCTTTTCATCATCTGGTATATAGCCGTCAAGTGGAAGCAAATAGGATTCATCTGGAGCAATACGATAATATGCAGTTTCATTATTCCGACGTATGACTTTTGCATATAGATATCCATCGTATTTGGCAATTTGAACAATTTTCGGTGTACATTCTCTAAATTTAGTTTTAACACCTAAATCTGGAATTGTCTCAGTTCCTCTTTTTAAGAATATTTCAACAGCTTCCCACGAAGCACCTTCATCTAATGATTTGACCAGACTTCCAGACACCATCGCATATAGGGTAGTGGACTTCTTATCAGCATTATCTGCCTTGATATTGATTAGATTATCAACACGACATTCAAACCTTGTGTTGAATCTATGCCATGTTCTTCCACCATCTGTAGAACGATGAATGCCAGTGATTCCCCCGGTATAGAAGGTGTTTTCATTTAAGGCTGTAGAGCAGTTAACACTAAACTGGGTAGGTGTGATGCCAGCGGATTCTTCGGTTTTCCAAGTTTTCCCAGCATCGACCGTTCGAGCCACAACACCTTCTTCTCCACATAAGAGTAAAAGAGAGTTCCCAGATGCAAGAAGTTTTATATCGGGTAATGTCTTCAATATCTCACGAACATCTGTTGGTGTAATATCTGTCCACGAATTTCCATTATCTGTTGAGCAGAAAACCCACCAGGATTGTCTTCCTTCTCTCCCCAACGCAAGATAATTCTCTGAAGGTGTACCATCACCTTCCAAGATATTTACAGTAACTGCTACATAAACCTTGTTGTCACTGACTACCAACGAAGAGACGCCAACAGGCGCGTCAACTGGTAACTGTAGATGTTCCCATTTTCTTTCATTATAACGGTATACACCCATTGATGTTCCGACAAACAGGGTGTTTTGACATATCCTCAATGATTTAATGCCAGCTTTCTCTTTCAAAGTGCTTTCTAATCCGTTGTTCATCTTTTTCCATGACCTACCACCATCATCGGATCGAAAAACACCTTCATTAAGGGTTAAGTAAACAGTGTCATCTGTGATAAGCAATTCTTTGACATGTCCTTTTGGACAAGGACCGATAGAATCCCAAGTTTTACCACCATCGTTTGATGCAAACAATTCGTGTGATGGGATAATATAAAGTGTTCCATTATGTTCAGCAATTGGAATACTTCCCTCAGTTTTTTCAGGAAAGAATTCTGAGTTAACAGGTTGCCATTCGTCTTTTTCAGGGGTTAATTTGTAGATGTTCTTATACCCCATCACTGCATAGATGGTTCCATCCGATGTTTTAGATAGTGTACCAACAGAAGCGGCAACACCCGGTTCATTCATCTGAATCCATTGCATAATATTCTCAGTAAGGTTTTCTGGCAATTCAAATCCACCTAATGTTTCGCGTACCATTAATTCTTCCTCCTTTAATCGTTTTCTTGCGCGATGCAGTCTACTCTTAATAGTATTCAGCGGTACATCCAGAAACTCACTTATATCTTCACACCGCATTTCACCGAGATAGTGAAGTGTTATGACAGTATATTCGGTTTCTGGTAGTTTACTTAGAAGTTGTTTTACGACTTCGTGCCGTTTTTCATCAGCCTGCATTTCACTCTGTTTATCAAGATGTTGTTTATAATAGAGTTTTTCTATCTCTGCTTCAGACAGAGTTTCAAGTGATACAATAGGCAGCTCCGTCTTTCTAAAAGAAGCCAAACAACAGTTCTTTGCTATTGCATATACCCACGCAGCGAAACGGTTCGGATCTCTGAGTGTCCATAGTCTTTGGTAAACCTGAAGAAAGGTGTCCTGTGTGATCTCTTCTGCAAGATGGAAGTCACCCAACTTCCGCCATGCGAAAGCGTGTATCTGCTTCTGATATTTTTCTACCAAAACTGTAAACGCGCTCTGATCGCCGCCCAATGTTTGCTGGATTAATGTAACATCGTTGTTTTTCATAAGTTCCTCCTATCGGAATTTCCTTATGACACTATGATGTATTTAAGAAGGAAAAGGTTGCATTAAATGCAGAATTTGCGAAGATTTGTGAAAAATGCTGTCAGCAGCTTATCAATTTCATTAGATTCATATTGACTTTAAGTGATTCTTGTGGTTTAATATCACAAGTAAAACTCTAATAATACCCCTGCGGTAGTCGTTAAATTCGTGCATTGACAATGAAAGTTAGAAGAATCATCAAAATGCTTAAAGATGATGGTTGGTTTCTTCACAGAACAAAAGGCAGTCACAGACACTTTAAACACCCAACAAAATCTGGCAAAGTAACAGTACCGGGCAAAATGGGTAAAGATATACACCCGCGTACATTAAATTCCATTCTTAGACAGGCAGGTTTAAAATAAGGAACTTCAACTCATGCGTTATCTTGTAATTTTTGAACAAGGTGATATGAATTATAGTGCGTATGTCCCCGACCTTCCGGTTTGTGTAGCAGTAGGGGATACGCTTGAAGAAACACGAGAAGAAATCTCGGATGCAATGAAATTTCATATCGAGTGTCTACAAGAAGATGGAGAAATTATTCCAAAACCCACTTCACAATTGTCCGATCATACATCTTCAGATGTTACAGCAGAATTTGTTGAGATTCAAATAGAAAACACAAAACCAACAAAGCATCCCAATTTACCTTTTTTTACAAATATTCTGTCTCGCTTTAAACGCAAAGGTGCATAATATGGCAATGCAACGATGAAATGTCTGTGTTTCTATATTCCCTTACCAAACGCGCTTTAGCACCATCGGTTAGACCCATCAAATTGACGCGCGTCAAGAAATTCTAATCAGTATTCCGGTATAAAGTACCATAAAGAGTCTGCGCTACTTCAAAATCATCTGGTGTGTTAATGTTGAGGAACGAATATCCATCAGGATCAATTTCTTTGCAAGTTTCTGGTGTGATGAGATTGATATCTGCGTGCGATTTTAGTGCATGTACTCGGTATTCAGCATCGTTGAGCATCTTTTCAATGATGGGTAAGCAGCGTTTTGAATATACAGCACAAAGGGTTTGTAGGGTTATCTCTCCACTTTCGTTGCAAGTGTAGGGTATTACCGCGTCCTGTTCTCCTAACACAGAGATAAGATATCGTAGTAGGTTTGTGTTTATAAAGGGAATATCGCAGCCAACACATACGACTGCCTCGTTGGTCGCATTGGTCAAGGCAGAATGGATTCCGCCTAATGTCCCTGTATTTGGAATTATATCGGTTCTTGTCTCTATTCCAAGATGATTGTATTCATCAGGGGTGTTTGTGATAATGAGGATTTCATCAGCGATGGGTTGGATTCTGTGAATAACATGTTCAATAAGCGTGCGGTTACCGAGTCGGAGGAATGCTTTGTTTACTCCCATTCTCCGACTCTTACCACCTGCTAATATAGCACCTGTAACCATCTGCTTGTTTCTCAATGTTTCATACAAGTGATGGACCGTAACGACTATTCATCGCCGCAGTCAATTCTTCAACAAGTTGCGTATTGTCATCCGCGATATTGTCTAATTCATCTGGATCATTTTGGAGATCATACAATTCAATGTATCCGTCTCTGTTTTCAATGAGTTTATGTGTCTGTGTCCGAATGCAAGTGAAACTTCCTAATCGGCTGACCGTTTCTGAACGATGGGTTTCAGCCTCTCCCCGTACTACTGGTCCAATTGATTGTCCGTCAATATTCTCTAAAACCGGTACTCCCGCCAAATCACAAATAGTTGGATTGATGTCAATGAGTTCTACCAACTCGTTTGAGACACGATTGCCTTCAATTCCCGGTCCTGCTACAATGAGCGGAACGCGCAGCGATGCCTCATAAGCCAGACTTTTTGTATATAATCCGTGGTCTCCGAGCATTTCTCCGTGGTCGCTTGAATAGATGATATACGTATTCTCAAGCATACCGCGTTCTTCCAGCGCATGTAGCATATTACCAATCTGATTGTCAATCAGTTCAGTTGCTGCACAATACTGTTGGCGCGTCACCTTAACCTCTTCAGGACTGATATTAACGGTGCGTTTTTTCACCCATTCAGGTTTTCCGTCCATGTTATCTGTGATGGGAGCAGGCATTTCTGCATTGCGATACTTGTCTCCGTATTCTGTTGGCGGATCAAAAGGATCGTGGGGACCAACGAAGCTGACAAATAGGTGCCATGGGAAATCATCAGGGATATTTTCAATAAACTCGGTTGAACGTCTCCCGATATAGGTATCCTCAAAGTCTTCTGTTTCAAGCACGGAGTCGTAAGACCCGTTTTTTATCCAACCTCCAGATGAACTTCTGTTTCTATAATCTTGATGAAACTTCTCTAACAATCCTTTTTCTTGAAGGTAATTTGTGTATGGACCGATGGGTGTTGCTGATCTACCTGCGTGCATTTTTCCTTCACACTCTTCAGGATGTGTGAACCCCCAACCGTAAGCTCGTGGACGATCACCGTAGCGACCGTTATAGCCGTCAGGTTTTGCCAGGTCAAGTTTACCAACACATCCAACGCGATAGCCGTGGTCTCGCAGTTGTTGATAGTATGTAGGTATTGCGGTAGGATAGAAACTCCCGTTCCCTAATGAACCTAAACGAGAGGGTTGTATACCGGACGCTAAACCTATCCGTGATGGTGCACAGACTGGTGCGTTCACAGTGCAGTTTGGAAGGTTCACTCCCATTTCTGTTAGTCTGCTTAAGTTTGGTGTCTTGAGTGCTTCTGGTGCTTTTTCATGTGTTTCTACATAGTCATACCGATGTTGGTCAGACATGATAAAAAGGACGTTTGGCTTATCAGTTTTTCTGTTCATATAGGATGACTCCGATGTTATTCTATTTTTCAAAGGCTATTCAGATTTAGAGACGAGTTTAAGGACAACAATTGTCAAATCATCATACTGTTCTGCATCTTTCACAAATTCTTTCACGTCATTGACGATGTGCTGTATGACCTCTTCAGAGCTGCTGCTGACAGGTATTTTTGCTGCGAGTTCATTCAGTCGTTCTGATCCATACATTTCTTGTTCTTCATTAAGAGCTTCAATGAGTCCATCGGAATGGAATATGAGAAAATCTCCATATTGTAGGTCAAAAGTAACGGATTCGTATTGTACGTTTTTCATACTTCCGAGTGGCAGGTCGCTATTCTCTATTTCAATAATGACATCTCCTCTTTTGATGAGTGGATAGGGTTGTCCTCCGTTTGCATAATCGACTCTTTTTTCATCTTCATAGAGGATAGCTAAGTTAAGTGCGATGAAGCTGGGTCCATACATTCTTGGAGCTAAACCCGCGTTAAGGTCTGTCAGTATGACATCTGCGTCAGAATTAAATCGTGCGACTTCATGTAGCATTCCATTGGTCAACACTGCATTCATAGCACCTCGTATCCCTTTTCCAGCTGCGTCGGCGACTGCTATTGCGGTTTGTCCGTTTTGCACAGTCAGATAATCGAAGAAATCACCTCCGACTTGTGTTGCGGGTAAAGACATTCCGGCGATATCAAAGCTTGCTGCGTGTGGTGGTTCAGTTGGGAGGAGTCCCATTTGTATATTCTGAGCTTCATTTAGTTCTGCTCGGATGCGTTCCATTTCAGCTTCTTCTTTTTCTCGCATTTCTATTCTGAGTTGTGCGGTTTGTCTTCGATTAACTATCAATCTATATAACAGTGATCCAGCAGCGGCGAATAGAATTAGGGTTGGCAGATAATTACGCCATCGACTCCAAAGGGGTTGATCTATGGTAAAATTCAGGACTGCGGGTTGTTGCGTATAGGGCCATCCTTGTCTAAATGCTTTTATCAAGAACGTATATTTCCCCGATTTTAGTCCTTCATAACGGATCTGAGCAGGTGTTTTTGTTTCTCCTTCTGTCTGGGATGTCTGGGGTTGATAAGTTTGCACGACAGTGTCGCCGAAGGTCGTTTCATTATTCTGTTTAATGTCTGAAGAGACTGTCGTCCATGCGTTATTGTTAATACCTATCAATCTGAATTTATATTCGACGTCATCTCGCAACGGACTGATGCCTTGGAACTTTATGGTGAGACTTTTTTGTCGTGCAGGTAAAAGTTCGTCTATCTGGCTGAAAGTTCGTTTTCCAGTTTCTGTTGCAAATTGTTCTTCATAAGTTTTACCAGCATCAACAGAGATTATGCGACAGAAGGGTAGTGCGCCGAGGCTTGCGCGATATTGTGTTGCACCCCCTTCAGTGCCAAACCAGATATCCTTGTTATCATTCACATGAATATCGGAGACGTTATTATGGATTAGACCGTCTTTTGTTGTTATGGACTGGAAAGATTCACCATCGTATCTGACGACCCCACCGCCCCATGTGGCGAACCATATATTTCCCCAATTGTCTTCATGCACATCTCTCAGATCGTCAACAAGGAATTCATCCTCCGCCGTATAAGTCGTAGCATTTTCGCCATCATACATGATTGCACCTTGTGAAGTTGCTAACCACAAGTTCCCACTTTCTGTTAACAGTACACCTTTGACATGTTGAAGTTCAATAGAGACAGTATTCATTAATTCTATTCCGTGAAAGGTCTTGATTCCATCCTGAAATACAAACGTTATGGTCTCTATCTGATCATTTTCTTGATCAGTAACATCGGTCTGTTGGTTATCTTGACTTGACGTTGTTGAGCGAATTGCGTAGAGGGGTATTCCGCTTGCTGCACCTGGAAGTTCATTTATTGTACTTGCGTCGTCAAGGTTCTCCCAGTACATCAACTGTCCACTTATGATGTTATAAAACCATTTCACGAATTTGTTTTCATTTATAGTGAGTATAGGTATTACGGAACTAATTTGCATGAGTTCCGTATGTAATTGCCTATTTGCATTTCCAAGATTCGTAAAACGTCGGACTTCACCTGTATCGTAATAGCACCATAGTCGGTTTTGTGTATCCAGATGGAGGTGTGTAATTGCCGTTGTAGGTGGACTGAGTATATCGATATTTTCAAAATTGAGACTCATTGTACTACCATCAGGCGTAATTAGGGTCAATCCTGCATCTGTAGGTTTACACAAGAATCCACCTATTGTGATCCATGGAGTACGATTTGAGGTTACTTTTGGTGTCAATTGACTGTTAACAATCGGATCTCCACCTGGTCCGTAGTTTGGTTGAATTTGTATCGACATGCCCTCAAAAGTACCGTTCTTATGTCGATAAAGCGTGTAAAGTGTGTTTCCAAACTGGTCAAGAAAAGGTTTATCTAAAAACCAAATGTCGTTGTCTACTTCAATTATTTGGATTATCTCAGTTCGCTTTTTTGAATATCTACTTAATTCGTTGCTGCCATTTTCCGGTATGATGTTTGTTGATAGTGGAAACTGATTGAATTTTTCCTGTTCGGGTATAAACTGTGCAACGCCGCCAGGTATGTTAAGCCATAGATTTCCGGAGCGATCCGTATACATGCCTCTAACACTATTGCTTCCTAAGATAGTGCGTGAAGTATGATTTACGATAGCGGGTTGCGGTTCAAATACAGTCACCCCGTTGTCATGTCCAAACCATATTTTTCCATCAATCGCCTCAAAAATTGTTTGGATTTTATCGCTTCCGAGTCCATCATCAACGCCGTAGATTTTGTGTAGTGCGCCAGTTTCATCATTGAGAGATGTATCTAAATCGAAGAATTCTACTCTATTTTCAAAATACCTGTTCTCATAAAGGTGTGCACCTGTTTCGCTTGCAAACCAAAGGTTATTCCATGCATCCTCAACTTCAAAAACAGCCTTAAGGTATCTACTTTGGTTTGTATCGGCATTTAAGTGTCTCAAAAGATTGAGTTTGTCTCCGTCCCACCAACTTAATTGTGAATTATCACTAAACCAAATCCTTCCATGTGTATCATTTTTGACCGATAAATCACCTTTTTCCAAGAAATTAATCTGTTCTGATGTTCCGGGTTGTGTTCTTGTTCTATCAGGTGTATTAAAGATAGTCTCAAAGTAGTTTCCATTGTAACGCATGAGTAAAGCCTGTCCACCAAACCAGACGTGATCATCAGGATCCTGTGCGATTGCATGGATTGATCGGTCAGTTGGTATATTAGGTAAGTTCTCTATTCGTTTTAATGATGCTGATTGCCAAACATTCAAGTCACCTTTCAATTGTATAATTAGGACACCTTGTGCATCATTTCCAGCGATCCAGATTGTTCCATTTCTGCTCTGAAAAATGACATTTATCTTTGCCACTGAAGTATCACCGATAGCGATCTTATATTCCTGCAAAGGTTCTTGACTACTTGTTGATGTATACCGTGTGATAGAATTGTTACTTCCGACCCAAATATCCCCTTCGTTGTCAACGGTCATACAGTTCCCATTATCAAAGAATTCAAATGATTCTCCATTATATTTACTAATGACTCCAATTCCTTCTGAAGGGTGTTTGGTTAGAATCAGGATATGTCCCCATTTGTCCTCCATGATTGCAATTGTTCTACCGCGCAGTACATTTTCATCTTGCGCGAAAGTTTCAAAATTACTGCCGTCATAGCGAGAAACGCCACCTCTATCAGATCCAAACCATAGTACTCCTTTACTATCTTGATAGATAACAGGTACTATAGGTCCAACAAGACCGTCAGCGACAGTATATGTTCTCATCTGTTCAAACGCTGCTGAAGGTGTTGCAATACTAACACTTAAACATACAGTGATGATGTAAACAATTTTCTTTATCAGATTCACAGTATCCTACCTTCATATATAAATTCTATAAACATATCGTCCCTGCCAAATCAACGCCAAATGCGTGTATGGCATTTGTCGGGACTAAAGATGGCAAACATAAGTGACATTCTGCTATTACGTTCCGCGGGCTATGCGGAGAAATCTCTTATACGTTCAATTGCCTTTTCAATTACATCGTTGGGATAGGTTAGGGATATTCTGAAGTATCCTTCGCTCCATTGTCCGTACCCAAGTCCGGGTGTAATGACAACACCGACTTCATCAAGCAGAGCAGCTGCGAAGTCACGGCTTGACCCATTGAATCTCTCTGGGACGGGTGCCCAAACATACATGGTTGCTTTTGGTTTCTCAATATTCCATCCACTTTCTGTCAATGCATCTACGACCATATCTCTACGTTCTTGATATATGTTGTTTAATTTGGCAGTGATTTCGGGTGCTAATGAAAGTGCCTTTGCCCCGGAAAATTGTAATGCCCGAAGTGAACCGTTGTCAATATTGTCTTTTACTTTCTTGACAGCATTTACTACATTTTCATTGCCAACAACAAAACCCAATCTCCACCCCGTCATGTTAAAAGCTTTGCTTAGCGAGAAGAACTCTACTGCTACTTCAGCTGCACCATCTACCTGTAAGATACTGGGTGAAATATAACCATCATAAGTGTTTTCACTATATGCGTTGTCGTGTGCGATAAGTATGTTGTTTTCCTGTCCGAAGTCAATTGCGCGTTTAAAAAAGTCAAGGTCAGCGACCGCGGTAGTTGGATTATTAGGGTAGTTTATCCACAGGACTTTTGCCAGTCTTTTTACATCATCAGGGATGGCATCAAAGTCAACAAAGAAATTGTTCTCCCTTAGTAACGGAGCATAATATGTCGTTGCACTTGCAAAAACATGACCGATATTATAGGTTGGATAACCTGGACTTGCTGCAATTCCCACATCACCTGGATTTAGTATACCTAACGCCATTTTTACGATAGCATCTTTGCTGCCGAGTGTCGTAACAATTTGATCATCAGATAGTGGAACGCCGAACCGGGACAGATAGAATTCTTTAACGGCTTGTGGAAAATCTGTGACGGGATTATCACAACCGTAACGATGTCTATCGGGATCTTCAGTGTTTTGTATTGCATCGCACAATGTACTAACGATAGCGTCAGGTGTTGGATAGTCCGGGTCACCGATACCGAGACTAATCACATCAACGCCTTTTTCTTTTGCTGCTGCCATTTTCTGTCGCAAATCTACGAATAGATAGGGAGGAAGTTTCTGTAAACGTTCTGCTAAAGTTATCAAAATAGTGTATTCTCCTTTATTTGATCTACGGTTCAAAAGATATTTCTGCTCCTGATTGCATTATTGCGATTCAACGACTTCATACTTTAATACGGTTCCGGACTGTCCAGATATCAGACCTATATTAGCATTGGTCATCTGTATTGATGTCAAATCTACTGTTGTATCGGTTCGTTGCGGTCTCCAGTTTTGCCCACCATCACTGGTATGAAGGACAAGACCGTTCTTTCCTACGACCCACCCCTTATACTTATCGGTAAAGAACACATCGTATAAAAACAGCTGTGTATGACTTTTCTGTTGGGACCAGGATTTGCCACCATCTACAGTATTGAAGATATGACCATCCCCTCCAACGACCCACCCGATTCTGGCAGAAACAAAATGGACTGCATTTAGCCAGATATTTGTGCCTATATCCATTTTTGATAACTGTTTACTTAATGATGATTTATACCAGTTGTCCCCGCCATCAATTGTGAACAGGAGTGTGCCAAATAGACCGACCACCCATCCTTGACTTTTAGACGTAAAATGTATATCAAAGAGATTAACAGAAACACCACTTTTTTGAGGTGTCCACGTTATTCCACCATTATGCGTATGGACTATTTCCCCTGCACTGCCAGCTGCCCATCCGTATTCTTTATCTATAAAGAACAACGTGAGTAAGTCCTGTTTTGTGTTGGATTCTTGGGGTAGCCAGATTTCTCCACCGTGAATGGTGTGTAGAATAACGCCAGCTTCAGCCGCTGCCCAACCTTCTTCGTGGGACACAAAATGTGTAGCACTAAAACACTCCGCAGTGCGACTATCTTGTGCTTTCCAGTTTGCTCCTGCATCATCAGACTTCATGATCGCGCCTCTATCCCCGACAACATAAGCGTGATTCTGTGTTGTTAGACAGACATCGTAGAGAAGGTGTGTAGGATTAGATTGTGCGTTCCATGTCACTCCGCCGTTTCGTGTATGTAGGATAGTCCCGTTCTCTCCGACTGCCCAACCGAGTGTTTTTGATACGAAGTCTACTCCCAACAACAGTCCATCTGCACTGTTATGAAAACGTGGACCGCCACGTTGATGTTTCAGGACGATTTTCTCCTTCTTGTCTGTGCTTTGGGTTGTATGTAAGATGACACCTAAGTCGCCAACAATCCACGCATGTTTTGTATCAGCGAAATCAATATCGTATAAAGTGAATGTGTGTAAGGGTTCATTACCAAGATATTCGGGTTGTCCATATTCTTGCTTATGACGTTCGTTGCTTCCCTGAGTGAGTGACTCCCAGTTTTTTCCGCCATTCGTTGTATAATAGATACTACGTTGATCTCCTACGACCCATCCAGTTTTTTCGTCAATAAATTTGATGCTGAAAAGTGCTGATTTTGTAGAGAATTGTGGTTGCCAAGACATTCCACCATCTGTTGTATTGTAGATATATCCTGCGTTTTCACTATCATTAGGGTTGTTGTAGGTAACAACCCAACCCGTCTGTTTGTTAATAAAATAGACGTCTTTTAGTGATTGTCTATTGAAGACTTTTCCATTCTCTAATGCGAATGTCTTGCCGCCATCAATTGACTTTAGGATTGTTCCCCAATCGCCTACTATCCAACCGATCTCATCTATAAAATGCAGGCTATGTAGATTGTTTTTTGTAGGTGTATCTAATTTCTTCCAAGTTTTGCCGCCATCATCTGTGTGAATTAAGGTACCTTCTTCACCAACACTCCAACCCTTATAATTATCTTTAAAATAGACCTTATTCAGCGGTTTTCCAAATACGCCACTGTTCTGTTTTTTCCAGTTCTTACCACCATCGGTGGTATGCAAAATGATACTTTCAGATCCTTGCGCATAAGTTTGCTTATTATCGTCAACGCTGTCTGAATTTACTACACCTGTAGAATTTCCCACTGTCCATCCGTGTGTTTCCGAGATAAAATGTACATCGTTGAGATGTGCACTCCAGTCACCTTTCAGTACAGTTTTCCATTCGCCTCTTGTTTTTTTTGCTGTATCTGAACAACCGAGGGTAATAAGTAAGGGAATTAATAAAAGCGAGCATATTGATAGAAGACATAAGAGATTGTCTCTATTGTGAGTTCTCAAAAAGCACTTCGCTAACATCATGTAATCCTCTGGGTGCATTGACTACCCATTTTGCTGCTCTGATTGCACCTTTTGCAAATGCCTCTGGACTATGTGCGCGATGAACGACACTGAGTTGTTCTCCTTGTGTTGCGAACATCACAGTGTGGTCCCCGGCTATATCTCCACCACGAATTGCATGAATTCCGATCTGTTTATCTGGTCGTGGTCCTATGATTCCGTGCCGACCATATACACCTACTTCATCCAGATCCCGTTCGAGTGCATTTGCGACTGTTTCAGCTAATCTGAGTGCTGTTCCGCTGGGTGAATCCGCTTTATGGTTATGGTGTGCTTCTATAATTTCAATATCGTAATCATCACCGAGCGATTTAGCGATTAATTCAAGTGCACGTATCATGACGTTTACACCCAGACTCATATTTGGTGCCATAACGCAACGGATTTTTGATGATAATTCTTTTACTTCATCTAATTCGTCATTGCTAAATCCTGTCGTGGCGATTACCATTGCTTTATCAGCTTCTACTACCTGTCTGAGATGTTGTAATGTTGCTTCAGGTTTTGAAAATTCTATAATGACATCTGATTCTATTATGACGTCTGATAGTTTTGCTGAAATCGGGACTCCGATCTCACCTATCCCTGCTACAACACCTGCATCGCTGCCTATCTCAGGATGTTGTGGGAATTCTATTGCGCCAACAAGTTTGACACCATCCTGTTGTGTACCACCTTGGATGATAAGACGTCCCATTCTACCACATGCACCGTTTATTGTGACTTTTACCATTGTTCTTCCTTATTTTATTCCGATGAATGTTTATTGTCTACATTAATACCTTACTATAGTAGTATTATACATCTTCTGACTTTTCTCTGCCAACACATTTTTTCTATATGGTAACCTTGCGTATCAAACGGTTATGGTAGAATTCATTCTACGCGAAAAAAGGCAGGTATAAGCAATATACCTGCCTGTGATGTGAATGAATAGATAGGTTTACGTGTTATTCTGTCTCTTTTTCTAACTCTGATAAGATGGATTTTGCAAAATCCTTATCAAAGTTTTTGTTCACCAGTTTCCTTGCCAGTGAGCGTTTTTGCTCTGCGGTTGCCCCCTTGACATCAGACACAAGTGTGCGAACTTGAGAAACAACTAACTTTTGCAGCTCGGTTGTCCGAGACTTGAGATGTTCGCGTTCCTGCGGTGTCGGGAAGAACTCATCCATCTCTTCAGGGGACATATAACGCGAGGCAATCACATCAATATATGACTCATTAAAATCTGAACGCCACGACTCCAGTCGTGATTGGGCAGATGTGAAAGACCGAACAGGATCGTATGCAGATGTGGCAGAAACGTCTGGATCAGAAGTCGTGGGTGTAGCTGTTACTGTATCCGACGGTGCCGATAGAACATCAGGCACCCCCGTATTCTGTGCCGAGACCGGTTTAGAAGCCGCCTCATACTCCGCAATAATCTGCCGAAGTCTATCCTGAAACTCAACTTGCACCTGCGGAAGTCTGTCCTTAAGACGTTCTGCTACCATTTTGTTGATATTCTCATCAAAATTCCTATCAAATTCTAACCATTCTATATATCGATGACTAATAGCCAAACTGTCACGTTTAAAATCCGCCCATTCTGAGTCTCCTTCTGCCTCAGCATCACGGATTTGTTGTTCCTTTACTGCTATCTGATCACGTTCTTCTTGTATTTTTGTTTCATAATACAACTCAGGATCCGCAGCCTTTAACGCCAGGTCTTTACGCACCTTTTCAGCCACACTTGTCCGCATATCGTTATATGAAACTAATGTACTATAGACAAAACTCACGGTGATCAGCACTTTCTCATCTTTTTGATAAGATGTCACAGGATTACCATCTAAGCCCTTATAATAGTCCTCAACAAGCTTGCGATACTGCGGAATTTTCTGATATGCTTTGGGTAAAAAACCGATCAACTTGTTGATAATATCGGCTTCACTTATACTTTCTATATCTTCAAATTGATCCATCATCGCAGCGATTTTTTGCTTGTCTGATTCGGACAGGGTGTGATGCCGGTTCCATCTTTCTAACAAGGCATTCATATCCATATCAAGGGGTGAAGGGGATTCAGTTGTGACCTGCTCCGTAGTGTTCATCGGAGGGGCTAACGCACCCCCCGATTCAACGACGATAGAAGATTTTTGATGTCCAGTGGCAGTATTATTGACCATCAAGGGAGCAGTCCGCTTTTTATGATCCCGATAGAAACTAATAGATGTAAGGATACCGAAAATTAATAGAAAAACGGCACCAGAGAAAATAAGTCCTCTCACTTTATTTTTCTTATCTTTCATTCTTAAATACGGCATAATACTGTATATGAACAAAACAATACCGATTAGAATAAGAATATACCCCACTTCTGACCTCATGCTATTGTCCTCCGTTACCTGTTTTTGCATTCCATTTGTCGCGAACTTCTTTAACTTGTGCTGCTAAATCAGGATCCTCCATAGCCTCGCTCCATGCTTCAGGAAAATTCGTCTCTGCTGTCTCAAGAGTATAAATCGCCCATTCCGTTTGTCCAACAGCGTCCTGAATGGTAGCACTATTTATTGTCTTTTCAACTAACATCGATGTCAAGTCTGCCACTTTTTTATCCAAAGCAGCCTTCGCAGATTTGAAAAGATTCGTTGCAAGTTCCGCAGCAAGCTTATATTGACCATAAGTGCCTCCAACTGTATAATAGTTGTCCCAGGCATCCGATACAGCTCGTGTTTTGGTCACCACATTAGCCTGTGCATTGTCCAATGCGGTTTTCTTGTCTTTCATAGTTTTTATGGCAGCCTGCCACTTATTATACAATCGCTTCTGCTCACGATAATTGCCTGACGACCTCAGGCAATCTAATCTCCAATCATTGTATGCCTGGTATTCTTCATCGACAGCCGTATCGTAGGCAGTCTGTGCAGTCGTAACAGCCGTTTTGGCAGTCTCAAGATTCGTGTTTGCAGTAGGTATGGCCTTTTCTGCTGCTTCATACTTTTCTTTCCACTCCTCCGCCTCCGTTTCTGCACTATCTTTCACTGTTTTAGCATTCTGCTTCGTAATTGTTAGACGCTTAATATCATCCTGAAGAACCGCGATTTTTTCATCAAAGTCTTTGTGTATCAACTCCGCTCCACCCCAAACGGTTAGAGCTGTTAAACCAATAGTGACAGTTTTTTTAACCAATATCGCTGCTGGCACACCAAAAATAAGAAGCGGACCCACGGCGTATATGAAGGACGATACAGAAATTAGAGAAAGACATAAGAAACTGACAAACAGAATACTCAATAACGTTCGGTTTTCGGTTTGATAACGAATAAATTGCATTTTAATTTCTCCTTTGGATTTTCATCTATAGAAATTATTCAATATCTGACAGACCACAAAGGAGATGTTGGAAGGTAAAATGCACAGCAATGTTGCTGCCAACTGTTCCTTTGGGGTGCGCTGGTTTTCATCTATCTATTGCATCAAACTAATGTTTGTGGTAAAATGAAAACCAGCTCTGTCATACTCTATCTATGGCAGTGCTACGCGCTGATAGTGTTAACGGCACTGTCGGCGCGCCCCCACAAGGGGTAAACGCTCCCCGGTGTCATACACTCTAATAGTATATTGATAACACCTACTTTATATTATACAACACTTTCAAGAATATGTCAACATTTTTTTCTGATTTCCTGATTTCGGTCTGCAAGAGGTGGCAAGGTTATTGTTACTTTTCTGTCAGAATCGCACAATCTGACAGAATGTGCTACAGATACTATCAATATGAATGTTAGCAGAAACGGTAAGCAACTATGAATGGATTATGGATAGATGTGTTTGAGCGTTGCCGATTAATAGTTTTCAAAGATAGGCACTACAAAATCAACGCGCTTCGGATAACCAGAAGATAAAGGTAATTTAAGCGAAGGTATCCCCAGAAACCATTTTACTCCCTCAATTTTACCGATATGTTGATATATTATCCGATCCTTACCTATCTTTGCTTCAAGTGTGATAGGCTTCTAAACAGGCACAACATTTTCAAAATGGAACTTCCCGTCCACATCGGTGAAAACAGGTTCTCCTGGCTTATCCAAAAAAGGAGAATTGTAGTATATTTCAATATTATTAAGGGAACTTATCGTTTTATCCCCATCTTTTATGACGACTTCACCGAAAACCGTTCCTTTAATTGCGCTACGCCATTTTCCTGCTACAAAATCATATACAGAAAATATTGTAAACGTTATTGTCATTAATACTAACCAACGAATTGCCTCTGTCAGGGAACTCCGTGAGTAGAATTACTATTGACCATAATAGCATCCACAATACTAAGAATATGTACGCATAAATAGAAGAATTTTTCTTTCGCATAAACATCAGCCTCTTAAGGGTACAGATCAGTTTTTACCTGTTTAGATGCATGGTAGGAACTTCGTACTAACGGGCCGGACTCTACATGCCGAAAACCCATCTCATATCCTGTCTCTTTCAGTTCGTCGAATTCTTCTGGGGTATAGTATCTTTGGATAGGAAGGTGACGAGAAGAGGGTGATAGGTATTGACCAATTGTGAGTATATCACAGTCTGTATCCCGAATATCCTGCATTGTCTCCAAAAGTTCAATGACCGTTTCACCTAAACCGACCATAAGTCCTGATTTAGTTAACATGTCTGGTTTCATTTCTTTGGCTGTTCTTAGCAGTGATAAGGACTGTTGGTAATCAGCATAAGGTCTTGTTCGGCGATAAAGACGTTGGACTGTCTCGGTATTGTGATTTAACACTTCAGGTTCGGCATTGATAATGACTTTTAAAGCCTCCCAATTTCCCTCAAGGTCAGGAATTAGGACTTCTATGGTACAGGTTGGTCGTCGCAGTCTTGCCTCAGTTATGCAGTCGGCAAAGATTCCTGCACCACCATCATTTAGGTCGTCCCGGTTCACAGATGTAATGACAACATGGTTTAACTTTAGATATGCGACTGCCTCTCCGAGTCTACGTGCTTCATCGGTGTCTACCGATCCGACTGGATGACCCTTCGTAACTGCACAGAACATACAGCGTCTGGTGCAAACATCCCCTAAGATCATAAATGTTGCGGTTCTGTTGTTCCAGCATTCACCAATGTTTGGACATTTTGCTTCTTCACACACTGTATGCAGCTTCAAGTCACGCATGAGCTGTTTTAATTCTACATAGTCACTTCCACTTGGAATTCGTGCTTTTATCCAAGAGGGGTGTCTTCGTGATGGTTGACTGTGATTGTTGTTTTGCTGTTCTACGATTGGTAAAGATATGCTCATACTGAATTCCGGGTGATTTGTTGACAAGAGAGGTAGTATGTGGCGGGAGAGGGTGGGAGTCGAACCCACCTATCCACTTGTATGGACAATCCGGTTTTGAAGACCGGTAGAGCCACCGGACCCTATCCTCCCCCATGCAATATTTGAATAGATATATTCCCCTTGCTGTGCGTTTTGTAAGATGTAACGTTGCAATTTGTATGATGTTTACCGTGTTTAATCCTGTTATCACTTTTCTTGCTTTGAAGATAATTTTCTGACATTTCCATCACGAACAGTAACGTTTTGGGTGTCACAGTATTCTAAGAATGGGACGGCATATTTTCGTGTTGTTCCTGCTAATTCGCGAAATTCTGCTACAGAGATAGTTTTATTCTCTCGTAGAAATTCAATTAGTTTACGTTTTAGTTCATCAAATTTTTCCTTATGTATATATAAATTATCATAAGTTTTAATAATCTGTCCAAGATTCATCAAGGCATAAAAGGTAGACTCTATAAGTTGTGGTGTTAAGTCAGGGAGAAGTGTGCTTAATTCGTTGAGACTGGGTGAATTTATGCCAGCATCATAATATATTTTTTCAAGTATTTCCTTGGTGCTCGATTCTTCTTCAGAAAACTGTATCTCATGTGAGGACAGACGAAGTAAATTCCCATCTTTTACTATATCTTTAGATTTGATTAATCTATCCGTGATTTTCTCAAAAGCCAATTCATCTATCTCCAGATCCCGACAAAGCTGTGATGCATTCTGTCCGTTAAGAAGTGGTTGGTCTGCATGAAACTTAGACAGAGAGGAAAGTATCCTATCAGTAGTTTCTTTTGTCCGAGATGTATCGGAGATTAAAGGATTTCTTTTTGATGTGTCCCATTTAACTATCTTTCCGTCAGATTCTAATGTGTTAAGAATGGTTTTTACTTCAGTTTTTGAATAAGGCAAATAGTAATACAGGAACGACTCTGCAACACAAAGAGTGCTACTATTCTGAAGAAGCGCGTTTACAACTTGTGTATCATCTGCTTCTTCCCATCGTGTTAATGTTGCGATAGTTTCTTGTGTAAACCGTTTGTGTTTTGGTGCAAAAGGATTAATTACTTCCCCTCCTCCGACGGTGTGTTGCGCGGAAAAGTCTCGTAGAATGACTCGATCTCTTCTGAAAGTCAATATAGGTTGTTCTAATCGCAGCTGCACCTGGACGTTTTCACCCGGTAAGATTGCTTCATCAACTAACAGGATCAGTCTACAGAACAATTCTCTTGTACCAAGATATAGACGGAACCGTCCCCAATGCTCAAGCATTCGTGGAAATGATGATAGTACTTGCAAGGATACATCAATATTATCCGTTACTTGTGAAAATTCGATGGGACACAACACATCACCCCGTTCTATCTTGTCGGCAGTTGTTCCTGAAAGATTCAGTGCTGTTCTTTGTCCTGCTTGTGCGACATCTGCATGTTCGTTATGTACTTGTATGCCGCGCACCCTAACGACATCCCCATGTGGGAGAATGACCATTCTCTGTTCTCTATTGATTGATCCGCCGATGAGTGTTCCTGTGACAACAGCTCCAAAACCTTCAACAGTAAAGATGCGGTCAACATATAATCTCGGAATTCCGTTTTGTTCTTGTGCTTTTGTGGCTAAATCAACCTGTTGAACTATCATCTGTTTGAGTGAATCGATTCCTGTTCCGGTGATAGACGATACACTGATGGCGGGTATTCCTTCAAGTGTGGTACCTACTAACATCTCCTGTGTCATTTCGGTAGCTTCTGTGAGTTCATCCTTTGATGCAAGATCAGATTTCGTCATCACCAGAATCCCATTTGATATACCTAACAGATCTAAAATAGCTAAATGTTCAAGTGTCTGTTCTTGGACTCCTTCTTTTGCATCAACGACGAAAAGGACAATATCCATCCCATACGCGCCTGAGAGCATATTTCGAATGAATTTCTCATGACCGGGCACATCAACAATCCCCGCCCGTGAGTTATCCGGTAGATCGAAATATGCAAATCCTAATTCAATAGACAATCCTCGTTCACGTTCCTCTTTGAGTCTGTCTGTTTCTATCCCTGTTAGCGCACCGACCAGAGCTGTTTTTCCGTGATCTACATGTCCGGCAGTGCCAATTATGAGGTGTCGTCTATCTTGTGTCATCTGTCGAGTCCGTTGTATGAATGGATGATTTTACCAATACGATTAAATCGTGTATTTTGGATATGCTTCCAAACCTCCCATATCCTTGCCTCCTGATAGTCATTTGCATGTTTGATGGCAGAGGACCAATAGACCATAAATGCTTGTCCTTTTATTCTGTTAATTGGGACGGGTCCCCATGATCGACTGTCAAGGCTTAAGTTTCTATTGTCTCCCATCGCAAAGACATGGTCTTTAGGTACTGTGAAAGGTTTTCCTTCAGGGAACCTTTTTCTAAATTGTGTGTCTGTCAAGATAAAATCTTCATAGATTTCATCTTTTTGCATATACTTTTCAGGTTTATTGAATGGTGGAAAGTTACTTTTCCTTACATAAGGAGGGTTTTTAACATGTTTTGTATATAAACTGTCATTGACAGCTTTTCCGTTTACATATAGGGTTTTCCCTTTCGTATGGACTGTATCCCCCTCCACAGCGACGATTCTTTTGATATAGTTCTTTTCTTCTTCGTGCAGTGGAATGAAAACAAAAACATCTCCCCTTGCGGGTTTGTGAAAGTCGAAGACCTTTATATCTGTGCCAGGGATTTTGAAACCGTAGATAAATTTACATACGAGTATACGGTCTCCTATGAGTAGCGTATCCTCCATGGATCCGGATGGAATCTTAAATGCCTCTACGACAAATGGTCTTATAAATCCGAATACGAGTATGAGTGCAACAGCGATTACTTGGAAGTATTCCCATATAACCGTGTTTCTGAGTTTTTGCCATAGAGAGAGTTGGGTCTCTGTATTCATTCTGTTGTTTTACCGTAGTGATTATACGGAATTCTCCTTTTTATATTATCAAATCTGACTGTGTGTCTCAATATCAATATAGTGCCAATTACCTATCTGTTAGTTATCGGTTGCAAGCATTGCGCTAAAGGCTTCCTGTGGAACATCAACGTTCCCAATCTGTTTTAGTCTCTTTTTTCCTTGTTTCTGTTTTTCTATTAATTTCCGTTTTCTTGTTATGTCTCCGCCGTAGCATTTAGCAGTTACATTTTTTCTCAATGCTCTCACTGTTTCTCTGGCAACAACTTTATTGCCTATTGCGGCTTGAACGGGTATTTCAAACATCTGTCTTGGGATGAGTTCTTGTAATTTGCTGATGAGGTTCTTTCCACGTTTTTCTGCCATTTCCCGTGGCAGTATTGTAGAGAGTGCATCAACAGGTTTGCCGTTGAGCAATATATCTAATTTAACAAGATCCTCTGCTTTGTATTCTGCATTGTCATATTCTAAGGAAGCGTAACCGCGTGTTAGAGATTTCAGTTTTGGATAAAAGTCGGTAAGCATTTCGCTTAATGGAAGTTCATAAAGCAGCTGAACACGTGAAACATCCAATTGGTTCATCCGTTTATATATACCCCGTCGCTTCTGACAAAGTTCCATTGCATTTCCGATGTATTCACGTGGAACGATAATATCTATATTGACATAAGGTTCCTCAATTCGTTCTATCTTATTTGCTTCAGGGAGATGTGCGGGATTGTCAACTAATTTATGATCACCCGTCTTAAGGTAAACACGATACATTACACTTGGTGCTGTTCTAACGAGTGAAAGTTCAAATTCTCGCTCTAACCGTTCATGAATAATCTCCATGTGTAGTAAACCCAAGAAACCACATCTGAATCCAAATCCGAGAGCAACAGAGGTTTCAGGTTCAAAAGTAAAAGATGAATCATTTAGCCTTAGTTTTTCAAGTGCTTCCCGTAATGTATGGAACTGATTGGTATCGGAAGGATATAATCCACTAAATACGAGTGGTTTTATGACCTGATATCCTGGTAGTGGCTGTGATGTCGGGTGTAAGTGATGTGTGAGTGTATCCCCGATCTTTGCGTGTTCAATTTCACGAATTCCGGCGACAAGATAGCCAACTGCTCCAGTGTTGAGTTCAGTTGTGGGTTGCATTTGAGGTGTAAAAATACCGACCTCCTCAACTTCATAAGAACGTCTGGATTGCATCAGTTGTATTTTGTCGCCGGGTCTGATACATCCATCAAACACCCGTGTGTACATTATGACGCCACGATAGTTGTTGTAGACAGAATCTACAACGAGTGCCTTTAAGGGTGCATCGGTTTTTCCCTTTGGTGGTGGAATACGGTTTACAATTGCTTCTAATAATGCGGGTATTCCGATAGCTTCTTTTGCGCTCACAAGCAGTGCATCATCTGCTGGTAATCCGACGATTTCCTCAATTTGTCGTTTTACTTCATCAGGTTGTGCTGCAGGTAGGTCAATCTTATTGATAATAGGTATGATTTCAAGTTCATTTTCGATTGCAAGATATGCGTTTGCTAATGTCTGTGCTTCAACACCTTGTGCAGCATCAACAATCAGAATCGCGCCTTCACATGCAGCAAGACTGCGCGACACCTCGTAAGTAAAATCAACGTGTCCAGGTGTATCGATTAAATTCAGTTCATAGCCTGCATCATCTTCAGTTCTATAGTGTAGTTTTACTGCTGTTGCCTTGATTGTAATACCGCGTTCACGTTCTAAATCCATGAGATCAAGGACCTGATCGCGCATCTCTCTTTCTGCAAGCGTGTTCGTATGTTCTAAGAGTCTATCACTGAGTGTGCTTTTTCCGTGATCAATGTGACCTAAGATGCAGAAATTACGAATGTATTGGAGTTGTTTTGACATGATGTAATAGTATACCACATTTTAAGGGTTTATGCCATGAATTTTCTATGGGTGGTATTGAAGTGTCATCGATTTTTCAGACCATAATTTCGTAAAGTTAAGACAAGTTTTTTCGTTGAAATTCTATAGGTGTCAAATACCCTAACGCCGAATGTGGTCTAAAAATAGATGACAGTTCAGTAGTAATTTTATGTATCTAAAGTTATTGTGAGAATACAATTGTGAGAATACATAAGTTGTGCTATACTTAAATGTATCTCTAAGAATCATGAGGTGTATACGTGAATGATACTGACAGCTATGTGTCTCTTATAAGAATACCAAAGGCTTCCTTTAAAAAGTTCGTTATTGTATTTACTGTGCTTGCAGTTACACATGGTATATTAGAAATGTTTAGTGTATTCAGCAGTTGGCTTAATGTTTTTGGAGATTCTTATCCAATACGGTCTAGTGTTGTAATGACTTTAATTGTAGGTAATTATTTTGTTATAATTAATCTTAAGGAGTTCTTAATGTATTTATGGGGAAAAGCATTTATAGAAAAAATAAAAGAACAAGCAAGAGATGAGGGTAAAAATGAAGGTTTTAAGCTGGGAAAAAACTCAGCATATCAAGAGGTATTAGATTGGGAAGAACGTAAAAAAGAGGCAGAGTTGAAGGGTGAGGATTTTAAAGAGCCGCCCCCTTATATAAAACCGGAGAGTGAATCTGCAAAAATACCGAAAAACAGTCAACCTTCTGCTACAGAGTAAATCTTTTTTTGTTAAGATTTAATCTATATTTTTCTGTTAAGATTTAATCTATATTTACCGAGTAATTCAGATTCTATATATGCGCGATTTTTACTATTGTTTTCCTGTCTTACACATATACAGTTAAATCCGTAACTTAAAGCATCTTCCCATCTATCATGACGATTATTGATCCTGTCCTTAAACGATGTAGTCATTCCAGTATAAAGTAGTGTGTGGACGATTAAATCATTATCAACATTCCTGACAGAAAATATATAGTTACCAGCAACATCATTGAATGATGTATCTAATGAATAAACTTCAAATTGGTATGCTGTTGCTGATTCCCCGTAGAAGGTAAAATTCTCTATAAAAGACATATACCACCTTTGTCTTTATACTGCAGAAAAATGAAAATCTTCATTGACAATCTATAAATTGAGTAGCAGTCCTGCCATTCCTTCTCATTTTTATAATACCATATTACGAACTAATAGTCAAGAATCATTTTAGGTCAGGGGTGTGTAAAGTTTTGAACAGAAGCACAAACTTTACACACTCTTCTCATGATCTTTTTTGACAAACCACGGTTTTTCTGATATACTGGTAAACTATGTAAATCCTTTCAGAACAGGAAAACACTAACAAGGTATAAGGAGGTATCCAATGAAGTATGATGTTCCATATTTTGACAAAGTTATTCAGCTCAATCCTAATCATGCCGAAGCATACTACAATCGAGGGGTTTTGAAGGGTAGGTTAGGACAATATGCTGAAGCGATGGCTGACTATGACGAGGCTATTCGGCTCAATCCTGATTTTCCCGAACCATACAACAATCGGGGGCTTTTGAAAAGTGAGTTAGGACAACACGCTGATGCAATTGCGGACTATGACAAAGCTATTCGGCTCAATCCTGATTTTGCTGGTGCCTACCTCAATCGGGGGATTGTGAAGCATCAGTTAGGACAACACGCTGAAGCGATTTCGGACTATGACAAAGCTATTCCGCTCAAACCTAATT
Source organism: Candidatus Poribacteria bacterium (assembly GCA_965205065.1). Lineage (GTDB taxonomy): Bacteria > Poribacteria > WGA-4E > WGA-4E > WGA-3G > MSPOR6. The sequence goes on from CBDBFT010000001.1 coordinate 5,151,689, forward strand.
TTGCTGGTGCCTACCTCAGTCGGGGGCTTGCGAAGCATCAGTTAGGACAATACGCTGAAGCGATTGCGGACTATGACAAAGCTATTCCGCTCAAACCTGATGATGTTGAAGCATACCTCAATCGGGGAAATGCGAAGAACAGTTTAGGACAACACGCTGCTGCGATTAAGGATTATAACAGAGCTATTCGTCTCAATCCGGATTATGCAGAAGCATACTACAATCGGGGAATTGCGAAGTTCAGCTTAGATCAACCCACTGCTGCGATTGCGGATTTTGACGAAGCTATTCGGCTTAAACCTGATTTTGCCGATGGATACTACAATCGGGGAGTTGCAAAGAGTGATTTAGGACAAAAGGCTGCTGCGATTGCGGATTATGACGAAGCTATTCGCCTCAATCCTGATGATGTCAAAACATACCTCCATCGTGGAACTATAAAGATGAATTTAGGACAATACGCTGCTGGGATTGCGGATTATGACGAAGTTATCCGACTCAAACCTGATTTTGCTGAAGCATACTACAATCGGGGATATGCGAAGTATAGCTTAGGACAATACGCTGCTGGGATTGCGGATTTTGACGAAGTTATTCGGCTTAAACCTGATTTTGCCCCAGCATACTTAAATCGGGGTCATGCGAAAAAGAAGTTAGGTCGGTTATTTGCTGCGGTGCAAGACGCCAACACTGCTTTACGGCTTTCGAAAGAAGCAGGGGGTATGAATTTGCAAACTATGGCTGAGAACGCATTACGTAGTCTCGATGAGTGAGTAGGAATAGTGAAAATTGTAGAAAGTAGCACAATCAAGGATGAATGTGCTACGATAAAGCGACATCTTCAATTACAAATTGTATAATATGCATCTAAGATTAAGAATACGTATCTTTGAGTTAGAATGTTGAAGGGATCTGAACATATCCTTTACAGTGTTCGTATTTTTATATTTCGAAACCAGAGTTTTCCACCGTGGTCTTGGAGTCCGATATGTCCTTTCCGTGGAAAATCTTTGAGTGCAATACCGAATTTGTTTCTGCTGCCATCAGGATTCTTGTGAGGTGTGTCCCACTCATCTAAATCTGCACGGACAATTTCTTCACCGTTCATCTCAACTGCAACGATACTACCGTCACAAGTGATTATCATCTCATTCCACTCACCTGCAGGTTTACAGACGTTTCGGGTTGGTTCAAGTGCATCGTAGAGTGATCCACAACAGTGCTTAGTTGCTGGGTCTTTTCCGTGTGTATCTAAAATCTGTATTTCAAGTCCGGTCTGTACAGGTCGTTTTAGATCTTCCCACCTGATGAATACACCGCTGTTGACTTTCGGTTCACTCTTATATTCAAGAGATAGCACGAAGTTGTCATATTGATCTTCAGTATATAAGTATTGTCCACCTTTAACGGTGCAGAGTATATTGCCGTCATCAACGGTCCAACCTTCGTCATTTCCGGTTGCTCCCCATCCGTTCAATGTCTCACCATCAAAGAGTGAAACCCAACTGTTGTTTTGTTCATTTGCCATCGTAATCTCCTCTGTTTATTTGTATAGACTTTCTATAATCAGTCTACCAATATCAAGATTATAAGTAAAATCGGAAACCGAAAATGGACTGTTATAGCCAATAATCGGCACATAACTCTCATGTCGAGAACCGTGGGACCTCAGGGATACTTTCTGATTTGGAACATCTAATGCACCAAAAACTGTTTCTTTATCTGCTAACACGAAGATATCACCGATTCTATCTGGATGAAGTGAGAATACCTTAGCAGCGTCTGGAGCTGAATATACTTCCTCAATCCCTTGTGTATTTTTGAGGGTTTGTATTGCAGTTTCTAAATCTCGATGATGCTCCAGAAAAACATAAGCAGCACCGCCTAAGTTGCTATGGTGTGCTTCATATCTGTCTTTGATTATCGGTATTGAGGTGGCTGAGATTCTACACTTTTTAAGAATTTGACTTGGATCAATTGCAGATTTTTTATCCTCCATACCGTGGTCAGCAGTTATGTAAATCTCGCGATTAGGATTGTCATCTACGATTTCGCCAATTATCTTATCCAGTTCGGACATGTGGATTCGTGACAACTCTTCATGGGGTGCATACTTATGCTGAACCCAGTCGGTTGTTGAGCAATACACTAAATCTGGATCGTGCTTTAAGAGAGTATATTGAACAGCCCGTAGTAACCAGTAGTTTATCTCACATGAATATATTGGCTCAACAGGACCGATAGCTTTGATGTATTCATCTGAGGGTGCTTCTGCGGCGACTGCAATATCAGTTCCAGCTTGTAAAATCCTTAATAACTTCTGTTTCGTAACAAAGAGTGCAGTTTTGTAAGCCGCGCTTTTCTTTTTAGAGATTTCAAAAATCGTTTGTGCTAATAGAAAAGTGTTATCTTCAATGTATTTCCCTTCTCCTGTGTCTCTATCAAGATAATAGTTTGATGTAATCCCGTGTGTTTTTGGAAACGCTCCTGTTACTATACTGACATTGTTGACATTTGTTACGGATGGTATTACGGAATTTGCCTGTTTATAGAAACCTGTCTCTGCCATGTTACGAACATTCGGCATGTCACTTGCTTCTAAGTAATCGTGGCATCCAGCATCAATGCAGATAATCAGTATTTTTCTTTTTTTCACTCTGAGTTTTGCGCTCATAAGTCACGAACGTCACTCTTCATCACTCTTTGGCAAAGACTTCGGTTCAGTTTCTTTTGTTGATGCTTCTATAGACGCACGCAGCTCTAACATAACTTGTCTCAATTCACGCATGTTTTCTGAAACAAAAAGTTCTGCTTCATTCAACGACTTACCAGAACAGTTCTCAATATTCTCAAACATATCGTTAAGTTTATCTACGAAAGCCTTTATAACTTCTTCATTTTCTTTGTCATCACAATAATCAAGTTTTACTCTCAACATTAGTATCTTTCCTTTATTTATGAATTGTATATTTGAATAGGATACTACATTTGCATAGATTTTACAAGTATTAAAATCTGCTCTAATTGTGAAAAAACATGACAATCAGCTGAAGATATGATATAATTCAAAAATCAATTTCTCAAGTAATTTACAAGTCATAAAAGGAAATAAAATGAAATTCAAACGTGAAGATATTTTAAATACTTTAAGGTCCAACATTGATTCTGGTAAACCCATCATCGGAGCAGGCGCAGGAACAGGTATCTCGGCTAAATGTGAAGAAGCAGGTGGGATTGATCTTATTATCATCTACAATTCGGGAAGATTTCGAATGGCAGGAAGAGGATCGCTCGCTGGGATGATGCCTTATGGAGACGCTAATGAGATTGTTGTAGAGATGGCAAGTGAAGTGCTGCCTGTAGTGAAGAAGACACCCGTATTAGCAGGTGTCTGTGGCACCGATCCTTTTCGTCTGATGGATATCTTTCTCAGTCAGATTGATGCTGTCGGGTTTTCTGGTGTGCAAAACTTCCCAACAGTTGGATTGATTGATGGTACTTTCAGACAACTCCTTGAAGAGACCGATATGGGGTACGGTCCAGAGGTGGAGATGATACGGAAAGCACATGAAATGAATCTTTTAACGACCCCTTATGCCTTCAATGAAACTGAAGCTGAACAGATGGCAGATGCTGGTGCAGATATACTTGTTGCACACATGGGATTGACGACAAAAGGTTCTATCGGTGCCAAAACTGCATTCACTCTTGAAGATGCGGCAAAACGGGTGCAAGCTATTAACGATGCTGCGAAGGGTGTAAATCCTGAAATTCTTGTTATCTGCCACGGTGGTCCTATTGCTGAACCTGAAGATGCAAAGTATGTCCTGGATAATACGAACGGGGTCGTTGGTTTCTATGGCGCATCAAGTGCTGAACGTCTGCCAACCGAACGCGCTATCACAGCGCAGATTGAGGAATTCAAGAAAATACGTCTATAGATTTAACTTATGAAGATTAAATAAATAATCAGGTAATTCTACTGATATGACTCATCGTAGGCGTAAGGTTTCGTAGGGGCGGGGTTATGAAGATTAAATAAATAATCAGGTAATTCTACTGATATGACTCATCGTAGGCGTAAGGTTTCGTAGGGGCGGGGTTTCCCCGCCCGCGTATTACCCAATTAATAACTTAATCTTCATTTGTTAAATAATGTGAAGAATTGACACTTTTAGGCTTAATGAACAGGAGACGATATTATGACTGATGAAGAAAAATTTAGGTTTGACCTAACAGGTTTTTTAGTTCGTCCTGCGATTCTCAGCAAAGATGAAGTAGATGCCATTGTTGACCAACTTGATAGAATTCGTAATGATCGAGAATCACTTCCGCCAGAACATAGGGCAGTTCCGGGGGGTGCGTGCAGTGTCCTTATAGATCATCCAAAAGTGATTGAGGTATTACACGAAATTATCGGTCCAGACATCCGTATGGAAAGCACATTTTCTGTTTGGCGTCAGAAGGGTCAAGAACACGGTGGATTACACGGTGGTGGTCCGCGTCAAGCCGACCCTATCTTCGGATACCGAGTGCACAATGGTAGGATTCATGCAGGAATGGTGCGCGTCGTTTTTGAGATGACAGATATTTCCAAGAACGATGGGGCTACACACTTTATTGTAGGAAGCCACAAATCAAATTTTCCGATGCATTCTGACCACATGTCGTTAGAGGATGGGAAACGCAGTCCATACCTCATGACCTACGAATGTCCAGCTGGCAGCGCGATCTTTTTTACTGAAAACCTGTGTCATGCAGGACCTGTGTGGCAGCGTGAGACTCCACGTATTGCGGTGCTTAATGCATATTCACATCTTGCTACGCATTGGCATCGTCTACGTATTCCACCGGTAGTCCTTAAGGGTCTTCCAAAAGAAAAACAGGCATATTTCCGACAACCTTGGATTGCAGACTTCAGAACAAGTCCTGCAACGCGTAATACAATTGATCGCTTCTTAGAAAAGGACGAGACACCAATAGATACAGATCATAGTCCGTGATTCTCCGATGACCCTCTTATGGCAAATATTCAACTTAAGAACATCGTAAAACGTTTCGGTAATGTCTTTGCAGTCAGGGACTTTAACTTAGAGATACAGGATAAGGAGTTTGTCGTTTTTCTTGGACCGTCAGGTTGTGGAAAAACAACAACATTACGTCTTATTGCTGGATTAGAACACCCAGAAATTGGGGATATTCTGATAGATGGACATCGCGTAAACGATATGTCTCCTGCTGACAGAGATATTGCATTTGTGTTTCAATTCTATGCGCTTTATCCGCATCTGACTGTCTATGAGAACATTGCCTTTCCACTGAAAGCAGTCAAAGTTGCTAAAACTGAAATAGATGTAAGAGTCAGAAACGTAGCACAGATACTGCAGATCAGTGACATATTAGATAGGAAACCCAGTGTACTCAGTGGTGGTGAGATGCAACGTGTTGCACTTGGTCGGGCAATGGTTCGTCAACCTAAGGTCTATCTCCTTGATGAACCGATGGCGAATTTGGATGCAAAACTTCGTATTGATACGCGTGCAGAAATAAAACATCTTCACCATGAGATAGGTGCAACGACCGTCTTTGTAACGCATGATCAGGTAGAAGCGATGTCCCTTGCAGATAGAATCGTAGTTATGCATCAAGGTGTATTACAACAAGTTGGAACACCTTATGAAGTGTACAACAGACCGAAAAGTCTTTTTGTTGCGGGTTTTATGGGGATGCCTTCTATGAATCTACTTGATGCTCAGATAACATCAAAAAAGGGACACACAGTGCTACAGATTGGTCATACTGATGCGGTTTTATATCTTTCCCATGAACAACTGTCGAAGTTAAACGCGAATAAACAGAAGAATGGGTATGTCGTAGGTGTTCGTCCTGAGCATATAACGGTGTCAAGAGAATCTGTCGGACGAAAAATTGCATCAGAAGTTCACTTAATAGAACCACTTGGTGCTGTAAACATTCTTGATCTTAGTCTCGGAATACATCCTGAAACACAGGAACCGATAGTATTGCGAGTCAGAACACATCCAACTTTCAAAGTCGCTATTGGTGAGAAGGTATGGTTGGACTTTGATGATAAACAGATGCACCTATTTGACCGTGATACAGAAATATCTATCTGGTAAATGTAAATTAAAGTTCATTGAGATAGGGGTTAATATATATGAAAATACCGTGTCGTTTGGCAGCCTTTGATTTAGATGGAACGTTATTGAATAGCAATCACGAAGTTTCGTGTGAGAATCTTAAGGCGTTACATCAACTTATTGCAAACGAAACACTTGTCGTCTTAGTATCAGGGAGGATGCACCAATCCATGAAGCCGATCAGCGATCACATCGGATTGGAAAACCCAATTATTTCGTATAACGGTGGCATGGTGAAGCATGTTGTTACGGATAAAGTTTTATACCACACGCCTGTCCCCGCAGAGGACGCAACTGCGATTATCAAAGACTGTAAAGAGCAGAATTTGCACCTTAACTTTTGTCTGAATGATGCGCTTTATGTTGCCAAAAGAAATGAATGGAGTGAGTTGTATGAAGTTAGAACAGGTGTATCGGCTACAGAGGTTGGTGATCTGCAGCAATTATCTGGTGAAACACCGACAAAGTTACTGATTATACATCCACCAGAGAAACTTCAGACACTTTTAAACCAGTTCAAATCTACATACACGGGAAGACTCTATGTTACGCAGACTCAACCTGAGTACATAGAATTCATGAATCCTGAAGTATCAAAAGGTAGAGCGTTGACAGCACTTGTAGAACGTTTAGGTATACCTATCAAAGAGACTGTAGCGTTTGGTGATAGTTTTAACGATGAGAGTTTACTTCGGACAGCAGGATTCGGTATTGCGATGAGAAATGCTGTGCAGCAGGTTAAAGACTGTGCAGATTACATTACATCCAGTAACGATAAGAATGGTGTTGCAAAAGCGATATTTGAATTAATACTCTAACAGGACTTACGCATTTTTATGAAATGGTAAAGATAAAACTTGAAATATCTTTGAAAATCTTGTATAATATCCGTTGTATATAGAACTTATAGTGAGTAAAAGTTTACAATCCAATCTGAATCAGTATTTGAAGTATAAAGAATGCGACATAAAGTACTTCCTCTGATTGTATTCTTTGCCACATTCCTATGTTTTACTCAATATGACTTCATAGAAAAAACGGCTTAATATTTTTATATCAACTCAGTTTTAGAAGGAGAATATCATGGATTTCAAGGACGGATACCCATTGACATGTTTCGTGCACAGTGAGTCTTTTGATGAAACTTACACAGCCTACATCCAAAAGAACGGCACAGGTTTTTTGGGACATATTCCTGACTTCCCAAAAGTGGAATGTCCGGGAGAGACCATTGAGTCTGTCAAAGTTCAGCTGCACGATGCTCTTGACCAAGCCCTAAATGAGATTGAAGATGCTTGGGAAAAACAGTTTGAAGCAGATGTCAAAGCGGGACGACTTGAACCGCTCGTGAAAGAAGCTAAGGAAAGTTACAAGGCGGGGAAATATACCCGGATTGTTTGAAGTTCATGCAAAAGTTTCAACACATCATCAATGACGAATTTGCAGCACTCGCTGACAAACTGCCACCCGATATTCAAAGAGCTATTACCAAGCAATTTCAATTTCTACGTACAAATCCACTTCACCCCTCACTCAGATTCAAAAAAGTGTCAGGACGATGGTCGCTACGTATCACTAAGGATTACCGAGCACTCGGTTATGAACAGGATGATGATACGATTACATGGTATTGGGTCGGGACACATGATGAATATGAAAAGAAAATCAAGTAGGAGAAATACTTAAGTCTGTCCGACATCAAATAGGGAATAAGGATGGGCTTACCTGGAATCGAACCAGGGACCTCGCGCTTATCAGGCGCGCGCTCTAACCTTCTGAGCTATAAGCCCCTGTTGAAGGGAAAAATAAGCATGTAATTTGAAAGCTAAATAGTTAGTCGTAAATGCCTTGTAAGAATACGAGCATTTGAACAAGGAGATTGTGTGAGAATACCCTTGTTAGTGCTCCTTAGAAAGGAGGTGATCCAGCCGCAGGTTCCCCTACGGCTACCTTGTTACGACTTCGCCCCGGTCATCGGTCTCATTTTAAACAGCTCCCTCCCTAAGGTTAGGTCACCGTCTTCGAATGCTACCAACTCCCATGGCGTGACGGGCGGTGTGTACAAGGGCCGGGAACGGATTCACCGCGGCATGCTGATCCGCGATTACTAGCGATTCCAACTTCATGCAGTCGAGTTTCAGACTGCAATCCGAACATGGGGCCGGCTTTTTGGGATTTGCTCCACCTCGCGGTTTGGCTTCCCTCTGTACCGACCATTGTAGCACGTGTGCAGCCCAGGGCATAAGGGCCATGCGGACTTGACGTCGTCCCCACCTTCCTCTGGCTCGTCACCAGCGGTCTCTTTAGAGTCCCCAGCATTACCTGATGGCAACTAAAGACAGGGGTTGCGCTCGTTGCGGGACTTAACCCAACATCTCACGACACGAGCTGACGACAGCCATGCAGCACCTGTCATAATGTCCCGAAGGAAAATCATATTTCTATGACGGTCACTAAGATGTCAAGCCCTGGATAAGGTTCTTCGCGTTGCGTCGAATTGAGCGACATGCTCCACCGCTTGTGCGGCCCCCCGTCAATTACCTTGAGTTTTAACCTTGCGGCCGTACTCCCCAGGCGGGGTACTTAATGCGTTAGCTACAGCACAGAGGGAATCAATACCCCCTACACTTAGTACCCATCGTTTACAGTAAGGACTAGCGGGGTATCTAATCCCGGTTGCTCCCCAAACTTTCGCGCATGAGCGTCAGTCTTAGACCAGAAAGCCGCCTTCGCCACGGGTGTTCTATACGATATCTGAGCATTTCACCGCTACACCGTACATTCCACTTTCCTCTTCTAGACTCAAGTGATGCAGTATCAAACGCAGTGGTTCGGTTGAGCCGAACCCTTTCACGTCTGACTGACACCACCGCCTGCGCGCGCTTTACGCCCAGTGATTCCGGACAACGCTTGCCCCCTACGTCTTACCGCAGCTGCTGGCACGTAGTTAGCCGGGGCTTTCTACTACGGTAACGTCAAAACCGCTGAGTTATCACCAACGGCCAATTCATCCCGTAACACAGAGGTTTACGACCCGAAGGCCTTCATCCCTCACGCGGCGTCGCATCGTCAGGGTTTCCCCCATTGCGAAATATTCTCGACTGCAGCCTCCCGTAGGAGTTTGGGCAGTGTCTCAGTCCCAATGTGGCTGACCATCCTCTCAGACCAGCTACCCATCGTAGCCTTGGTGCGCCTTTACCACACCAACAAGCTAATAGGACGCGGGCTCATCTCCGAGCGGCAGCCGAAGCCACCTTTCATTAAATTCACCGAAGTAAACTCAATCGTATTTGGTATTAGCAACCCTTTCGAGTTGTTGTCCCCATCTCAGAGGTAAATTACCCACGCGTTACTCACCCGTTCGCCACTTTCCGCCGTACCGAAGTACGGTTTCTCGTTCGGCTTGCATGCCTTATCCACGCCGCCAGCGTTCGTCCTGAGCCGGTATCATACTCTCCACAAAAGTATTGAAGTACAACTTCAAATAATTGAAGCATACTCACAAGCTATAAAATAGGCACGTCACGTTCACTATTTAACTTTCAAAGAACAACTTCACCTTCCAAATCTGAAAGGTAAATAGTATTATACAATTTTAAAAAGTGTTTGTCAAATAAAAATGTGAAAAAATACGATAATTTGTCAACTTTTAAGCATTTATATAAAAATTGCAGATTCTTTTAACGCTGTTTCTCTTCGTCTGTCCAATACTTATAACGTTTATATTATTTGTCAGGTGCTGTAGAACAGTGCTATAATACCCTCTACATATTACCTGAAAACCTGATGAGGCGTTAATTTGAAGTCGTATCTCCTAACGTTACACAATAAGTACATACGTGGATGGGACCGTCAAACAACGGTGATCTTACTCGCCTCCGCTGTCCTGTTGACATTGCATAGAAACTACAGTAGACCACGTGTTTTTCGTAATCACTTCGCGATCTATTTCGAGCATCTCCCCTTAGCAGAAAGCTATCCCTATTTTTACTGGTTTCTGACAACAGGACTATCTCTGTTCCTAATACCTGTTCTCGTTGCAATGATCGGGACAAAGGAGGGACTTAAAGATTACGGTATCCGGTTAGGTCATCAGAAACTCGGTTGGTGTGTGTCATTGGCTGCTTGGATTCTAATGATACCTATCGTTGTATTGGCGGTGAAGTTACATCCACCTTTCTTAGAGAAGTATCCGTTTAGTAAAGTCGTTGAGAAAAGTCTGTTGGCATTCTCTCTTTATCAGTTGGCTTACGGTGTCTACATGATTTCCTGGGAGTTTTTCTTTCGTGGATTCATGCTCTTCGGTTTGGAGAAAAGATTTGGAAACTATAGCATTCTGATTCAGACAATTCCTTTTGCTGTCATGCATTTTTCCAAACCCCTTCCAGAAGCACTCGGTTCAATTATAGCGGGATTATTACTCGGCGTGCTTGCGTTGGAAACGCGTTCATTTATCTATGGCGCGGCTATTCACTGGTTCGTAGCCATGACAATGGATACAGTGTGTGCGATGGCGCGGTTATTCACTGGTTCGTAGCCATGACAATGGACACAGTGTGTGTTGTTTTGAGATAGTAGATTGTCCAGACTAAATATGTAGGTCGGGTAGAGGAACGAAACCCATAGGTGTCAACTTAAGGATTTTCTACTCCTTGTAGAAGTACTAAAGTTGTGTTTTTCCCTTGATTTTGTATCCTCTTCTGACTTTTTTGTAAGGTTTGTTTTATTTCTTCAAGAGTTTTTCGTAGTGCGGTTTTGGATTTACCCAAACTGATTGTAATTTTGCGTGCGTATAGATTAATGAGTTCTGCTGTTTTGATGATATTGTGGTGTATACATCGCCAACCGCTTGCTATCATAACCCAGTGTCTTAGGAGTTGTGTTATAAGTTTGGCATATACCTCACATAAAATAGCATATGGTTTTTCTCTGCGTGATTTGTTTACTTCTCCGACACTTTTGAAACATTTAAACATGAGTTCAACTTGCCATCGAACGCGAGTGGTTGCTGCAATCTGTTCTACTGATAGTTGTGTCGCATCAACATTTGTAATAAAAACATACCACTCAGCGCGTTTTAGGCGTTCTTTTGATGGAGTGTCCCCTCTTCGCGCCGCTTCGCGTCTGATGGCACGGCGATGGCTGTTTGCTTGTTCTTCAGAAAGTCGTAATGCGACAAGCCGTATAGGCAGTTTCTTAGTAGCACCGATGAAGCAGTTAAAATCAATAACGTCTAAGGTTTCTGAGGTAAGACGCTCTGTCAAACAAAGATGTTCTTCAAGTTCGTCAAATAGCTTACATCTGGCTTTGAGTTTTGATATCCAAGAGACACCCTTTTGTGTCATTTTTTCAAACGCATCCAATGAAAAGTATCCGAGGTCTGCTAAACACAAACTTCCCTCAGGCAATGGTGAAAAATGTTCTGCAGCCTTACTATCAGGTATGACCCCATCAGTTAGATCAAAGTGATGAAAAGTGCCTGTCAAAACATCAAAGCAAAGTTGGAGTTTCAAGGCAGATTTGGGTTGTTTGCCCTTATTGCGTGGTGCTTCATGTATTGTGTGAAGTTCATCTGGCAGGGCAATCCAAGTGCTGTCTTGTACATATACACCAGTGAACTGATCCAACATCGGAAGATATTGCTTCCTCGCAGTCAGGACTTGAGTTGCTGCTACTTCAAGTGTTGCCTTGAGTATTTTAGCTGTCTCAGGGGTCATCCGTTTTGCAATCGCTTGTCGAGAAATATCAATACCCAAATCTTGTGCTGTATTAGCAAGATCAGCATAACTCGCATCTGGTTTTTCGAACCACCCACATACAAGTGTCTGAATGAAGCGGGCAAACGGGAGTTTTCGGATTCTTTGGATAATCCCTAACTCCCGAACTATTTGATCGACTGAAGGGTTGAAAAGTTCTTGCATGATGTTAGAAACTTGTGTTATTATGAACATTGGAACACCTCTTGATAAGTTTATAAGATAAAAATAACTTTACTCTATATTATGCCAATACCTTCGCCAATTATCCTGGATTTAGATTGACTTGTGTGTTGTGAATAGCACCGATAGAACTTAGGTGTCCAATAATTTGTTCAATAACAATATCTTCAGGTTTTTGCGGAAGTATTTTTAATGTTTCGTTCATATACTTCAAACCCCGGTAGTGCGATTTAAGATCTATGACACTATAATCGGGTATCTGACACCTATAGTCTTCCATGAGTTTAGCAGATACATTTGTCATAAACATTGACAAGTTCACGGCATTGTTTATAGGGGTCTCTTTTACATTCATGAAATCTTCCATACCCCAATGTTGTTTTGCGTCTCGGAAGTTGAACTCAATTTGAAAACGAAGCGAATAATAATCTATCAGTTTTTCTGCGTCAAGTTCTAAATCAGAACTGAACAATAAGACGTGTACTTGCTTTTCCGTAGTCAAGTTCGTCTTTAGGACACAAACGACGTTCAATGGGTCTGGGAACTTTTTGTGGCGTAGTTCCATTTGATATATTTCGGTTTTTAGATTACCATCTATCTGTGTAGAAACACAATACTCTGCGTCAATCTGTCGTGGATTGAAGCGTTCTCCATAGATTGCGGGGCGTCCGCGTTGTCCCTCATTCTGTGTCGTCGGTGGTAAATGCAACGCAGCATCTGTGCGTAGTTTTGAAATAAGATGGAGTCCACATTGTTCTACCATTTGTAGAGCGTTATTGTTCCCAAAATATCCATCCAGGACCAAATAACGGACAGGTATCAAGTTATTGATTACTTGTAAAACCTGTATGAGTATCGTTTGAAGTTGTTTCAAAGTATCACTGAGAACGACCTCTTTTTTGTTCTTATTTCGGCTTCCTTTAGGACGCCCGGGTTTAGGTTTTGTTTTCTTCGTGTCGTCTAAGGGTTCATTCGGAGAACTAACAGGTTCTGAGGTTTTTTCATTTCGAACGATTTGCCCAATAGCCATCGGATAGGAATGCCGTTTAGAGATATCGATTAAGGATATGGCTAAAAACGATAACCCGGGAATGCTTTTCCCATACAATGAGGAAAAAAAGCGCGATAAACCATGAGTGCATTTTCCGCTTTTGCTTATGACGACTTCGTCGCTTGCTAAGATATAAGCACTTTCACGATCAAGTAAGTGTGTACGAAAAAACGTCCAGCACAATGTTGTCCAAGGAAGAACAGTGTTGAAAAAGCGTTGTATTGTGCGGTAGCTACCTCCTTTAGATGTCCAACGAGAGATATTCAACATTGTCACTCGTCCTGTCATCGCAAGTTGTGCAAATACAATTTGACATAACTGACGGATCGTCGTTTGTGAAATACATGGATTAAGAACTGAAAAAAGTGCTATAATTTCTAACATGGGTTTTTGTCCTTTTATTTTGTTTTTATAGTGTAAAACTATAAGACAAAAACCCATTTTATTCAACTATTTTTGGCGAAGGTATTGTTATGCAAGAGGTGTTTAATTTTTGCAACACTTTTAATCGTATAAAAACAACGTTAATCTTTCTTAAGTTGACACCTATGGGTAGAGGAACGAAACCCGACAAAAGCCAATAGCGTATTTGGCGTTGATTTGGGCACGTGATGATTATATCTATCATGTCGCCAGTTAATATTTTATTTGCGCTTCGCTTTACCCGACCTACAAAGAAACTTGACCAAACACTAAGTATTCTCATTTTCGAGTTCGTGTAGTTTTTCTTCAAGCTCCACGACACGTTTTTGCAGTTTATTAAACTCTTTTAGTAATGCTGGCATTTTTCTGATTGATGCTTGCAAACGGAGCTCCTGTTTATGGGGTTGGGCGGGAATACCAGAAAGCTGACTATTAGGTGGGATATCTTTTGTTACAGCAGTTTTTGAGTAGATGATGGTGTTTTCACCAAGTGTTAGATGCCCGATTACACCAGATTGACCTGCCATGTTTATACGGTCACCCAATTGGCTACTTCCTGCAATACCTGTTTGCGCTGCTAAACAGCAATCTTTTCCGATAACAACATTATGTGCAATCTGTACGAGGTTGTCAAGTTTTGTTCCGTTTTTTATGCATGTTTCAGAGATGGTAGCTCTATCTATTGTTGTATTTGCCCCAATTTCAACATCATCTTCAATAACTACAGAACCTATTTGTGGGATTTTATATGGACTATGGTTTGTAGGGTCAGGTGTAAACCCGAATCCATCACTACCGATTACGGCACCACAATGAATAATGACTCGGTCTCCAATGATGATATTATCGCGTATACTGACATTGGCGTATATTAATCCATCACATCCAATTTTGCTCCCCTCTCCGATATAAACTAAAGGCATAATTACTGTATTGTCACCAATTTCTACATTGTCTTCTAAGACACAGTGCGGTTGTATTGAGACGTTTCTGCCGATTTTAACGTTTTTTCCGATAATCGCTGTTTCATGAATACCAGTCTGTTGGGTTTTCTCTGTTCCTTGGGCAAATAATTCTAAGACCTTTACAAATCCCCAATAGGGGTTGTCAACGCTGATTGTTGCTTTTCCGTTGCCAGAAACACCGTGTCCTAAGATTATGGCTGATGCCTGCGTAGTTGCGATGGCACTTAGGTATTTTGTATTTGCTACGAAGGTTATCTGGTTCGGAACAGCTTCTTTTATGCCGGATACACCAGTTATTTCAATCTCACCATCCCCATGAAGTTCGCCACCAATATGTTCACAAATATCTTTTAGTTTCATATATAGTATCCTCATTGAAATGGGTGCAATCTTACAATATATCTGACGGCACACGGAGTGTGCCTGCTACCTTTAAGAGCATATATCTGACGGCACACGGAGTGTGCCTGCTACCTTTAAGAGCATATTTCTGACGGCACACGGAGTGTGCCTACTACTTTTAATTTGAGGGTTTTCGGTAAAATAATGAGACAGAGTTCCCTCGTACCGCTCTTGCCTCATTGCCTATTCAGTATTTAAGTAGTATAACAACTGTCTAAAAAAGTGTCAAGCAAATTACAATATTTTTCTTGACACATATAAAAAAGCAGACTATGCTAAAAGTAAACCTATACACCCATCAGGAGGAAACTCACATGAATTGCCCAAGATGTCAACACCCACACTTCGTCAAAAATGGACGCGTCAACGATAAACAAAGGTATAAATGTAAAGATTGCAACTATCAGTGGACAGAAAACCACACATACCGGGGAAGACCCCTTGCTGAGAAAGCACTTGCAGTTTTTCTCTATTGCCATGGACTTTCTATGAACGCCATCGCAAAAATGCTTCAAGCCTCCCCTTCCACTATCCTTGAATGGATAAGAAAATTCGGTGCTGAACATGCGAAACCCCCTGAACCCCAGGAAACCGATACTGTCGTGCTTGAACTTGATGAGATGTGGCACTATTTGAAAAAAAAAAGCAGAAACTCTGGATATGGAAAGCTTTGTGTCGTGATACTGGAGAACTTATTGCCTGGGAGTGTGGTGATCGGGATAAAGCGACATTGAAGAAACTAATGACTCGTTTGGAAAAATGGGATGTGAAGGTTTATTATACGGATAACTATCAGGTTTATGAATCGGTTCTGCCCAAAGATAAGTTAGTTCAGGACAAAGCAGAAACGCACGGTATTGAACGCAACAATTGTTTGATGCGGCATTGGTTTGGGCGTTTTAAGCGCAAGTCTATTATCGTTTCGAAGAGTGTGGAAATGGTAAATCTAACGATCGCCTTATTTGCGAGATTTCGCATCAATGGGTACGTTTATGACATCTTAAAAATCGGGAAAACCGAACTTGGTATCATTATTTAAGAGAAAACCCTCTTTAATTTGACTATTCAATTTTCGGTGCTTCTGCATCTTGATTATTCTGTTCTGCTTTTTCATTTTCTGCATTAATCAGAATAATAAGTTTGTCTGTAATATCATACTTTTCATTAAAATAGAGTGCAGCTTGTTTGTCGATTATCAGATCGTAGTTTTCATCTTTTCCAGTTTTAATTATGAGTTGCTCAAGTTCCTTGAAAATCGGTTGCATCAATTCTCTGTTTTTCTCATATAGTGCTTGAGTTCCCTGTTCACGTTCTCTCTGATATTCCAACTGTTTGGCTTGAATTTGTTTTACTAATTCTGCTGTTTGTGCCTCTTCAACAAATAGCTCAGTCTTCTCTTTCTTTTCGATCAATGTCTTAATGTCTTCTGCCATGTCATCAAGATTCTTCTTCAAACGTGCGTCCGCATTCTTTATGAATTTGTCTGCATCCATTGCCTTCTTATAGTTTTGCAGAACACGATTGGAATCAACGACTCCGAGTTTAAATGCCTCTTGACCGATACTGGCGGTCAGTATCCCAAATAACACAAAAGAGAATACGATTAGTACAAACTTTTTCATAATTTTTCCTTTTTGAACAACACATATATGTTCGTTATGTAATTCTACCAACTCACTGTCAGTAGATTATCTGTATTTTTCTGATAAAATGATATGGACTAAAAGCCGGGACCGATTGTAAAATAGAATTTACCTTGTGGTGCGCGGTTCTGTCGGTCGAACCCATATCCCCATCCGAAGCGCGCTAACATCCCCAACATCTGTAAACGGGCTTCAACTCCTGCACCACGTTTCAAATTAATATTATTAAAGACGTTTGGCATAGATTCATCCCACACTTGACCTATGTCAAAGAAAACTGCAGTTGTCAACTGTGGTGAAACTTGAACTCTGTATTCCCAGTTAGAGAAAAACACCTTGTTTCCACCAAATGCGTTCTTGGAATCAGGATATATTTCCCAATCTTCATAACCCCGTATCGTATCTACTCCACCCAAGTAGAATCTTTCGTAAAACAGGTCTCTACTATCCGTACTCTTACTAACCATATAGCCAGCGCGTGCATGAATTGCGAATACATGATTCCACCATGGATTGAAGAACCAACTTGTGTCTGCGGTGTATTTTTGAAATTCGTTATCAGCTCCTAAGATTCCGCCAGAATACTCGTAGGATAAACTGTTTGAGCTTCCTCCCATGGGGTCGTAAAGTGATGTGCGGTAATCTCGTGTATCCCGACCTACGGCAAATAGGATGCTCCTTGTAGAACGATTTAACACTTCACTATCTGGCCTGGTCGCTTTTATGTTTTCATTCCTGAAACGGACAGAGAGATCAATATCATACGCAATAGGCCGTCCCAGAGAAATGGATCCGCCGCGTGTATCCCACACATATCTGTCTGTTGTATAATCCGGGTTTAATACCGCACCCACGTTTCTGTAAGATCGTCTGAATCTGCGATTATTGTAGATACGCGTATTAAGTCTCGTTGGTGTACCGAAGATCCATGGCGATCCAAAGCTTAATTCAGCAGTATGGTGGTCTCGAGTACCGAGTTCTCCTTTCAAATGAAAACGGTATGCGCGTCCAAAAAGATTGTGTTGTCCTATTTCTGCTGTTCCGAATATCCCACCTTCACTACCGTATCCACCACCGACGCTGAGAGTACCTGTTGTAGGTGATTCAGCAATATTGACTACCAGACTTTTCCTGCTGTCATTTTCTGTGTCGCTTGGCACGAAATCAACAGCACGGATAAAGGGACCCATCTGGAAGAGCCGTTGTCGTGCTTTTCGTAGGACTTTAACATCCAGCAGTTCATCCGATTTTATGTTGAGCCAATCCAGTTCTCGCCTTATGATTCTTTCTTTTGTCTTTTCCAAACCCGTTATCGGTACATTGTCTATAATTATAACATCACCCTGGTTAATATTCAAGGTGATGTCTACGAATGCGTCTTCCTCGTCAAAGAGGGGGATCGGATTTACTTCAGCAAGTAAGTATCCCTTATCAAGATATGCCTGCTGTAATTTTGATATAGACTCTTCAAAGATCGCTCGATTAAAGACTTCACCTTCAGCGGGGTCTAACATATTCCTGATTTTATCTTTAGAAAAGATGACCTTGTCACCAGTTTGAAGTTCTATATTGTAATTCCCTACTACAAACTGAGAACCTTCATCAACAGTTATATCAAGTATTAGACCTGTTTTGTCTTCGGTAAATCGTTTTTCATGTCCGAGTATCTTTACTTGTGCAAAACCTTGGTCCTGATAATAGTTGCGTAGGCTTAGGTTCATATCTTCTTCTTCAAATAGGAGTTCATCATAGTGTTTACCAACCCGCGTCTTCATTTTTTTCCGTAGTTTTTTTGCGGATAGTTGATGATTACCTATGAAGTTAATCTCTGTAATTTTTACGCGTGGACCTTCATCAATTTCAAAAGTAACTTGGCTGGTATTGTCTTCTTCATTGACGTCGTTGTGAACCTGTATACTGACAAGATAGTATCCTTTATCATGGTATAGTTTCCGGATTGCTCTTTCACTTTGCCATCGTAGGTAACCATTATATATCTCTGAACGACGCAGGGTAATCTTGTCCATGATTTTGCCTATGTCAATCTCATCGTTTCCAATAACATTGATGCCTTCTATCTTAGGGCTCTCGTAAAGGATATAGGTTACCGCCAAACCTCCATCTTCTTCGTTTTTTGAAACATCAACTATCATATCGTAGAAGAATCCTGTATCCTTATATAAGCTCTCGAGATCTTTCGTGAGTAACTCTTCAGCAATTTCTTGACCAACTTTTGTTTGAATGAGTGTCTGTAGCATCTCTTTACGAAGGGATTGCACACCTTTGAAGTCAATCTTTGTTACAATAATAGTGTTGTCAGTGGGTAAGACTTCTTTCTGTTGAACAACTTCCTTATCAGACGTTTTTTCTTCTGTTGCAGGTTGTGGTCCATAAGGTATTTCAGTTGCTTGACCAAAACTAACAGGACTCTGAATAAACAGTAATACTGCTGTTAAACAGACTATACCTATGAAACTTGCTATTGTTGAATTTTTCTTATGTTTCATTTTTTTGGCTCCTTATACTGGTGGTGTGCAATTATCAAACTCACGTTATGCTAAGTTTCTTTTATTTCCTTTTCTTCACAAGTAAATATAGGCGTTCCGAAGTTGTTCGCGAGATGTCTAAATGCTGCAATTAACTTTTGTGTAACGATCCCTGGTTTTCCTTCACCGATAATTCTGCTGTCAAGATTTACGACTGGAATGACTTCAGCTGCGGTACCGGTAAGGAAACATTCATCTGCAATGTATATATCATGTCGCGTGAAGACAGTTTCTTCTACCTGAAATCCTGCTTCACGAGCGAGTGAAATTACGGTATTACGGGTAACACCTTCCAATATCCCGATATGCGATGGTGGTGTGGTAATTACCTCATCTTTAACCAGAAAGATGTTATCACCACTACACTCAACAACATATCCGTCATTATTGAGCATCAATGCTTCTACTGCACCAGACTGTTTTGCTTCAATTTTTGCAAGAATGTTATTTAAATAGTTGAGAGATTTAACCCGTGGGTTTATTGCTTCAGGATAATTTCTTCTAACGGAGACCGTGACAATTTCCAAACCGTCTTCATAGTATTTTTCTGGATACAATTGAATTCTGTCGGCAATGATTACGACTGATGGGTTAGAACATTTATCTGGATCAAGTCCCAAATCACCTATCCCCCGTGTGACAATTAATCTGACATAACCTTCACGGAGTTGATTTCGGCGGAGCGTTTCAAGGACATTATGCTTCATAGCATCTATCGGTATCGGTATTTCCAACATGAGAGATTTTGCTGAATCATAAAGTCTTTCTAAGTGTTCATCCAGCATAAAGACATTCCCGTTATAGCAACGGATACCTTCAAATACACCATCACCATAGAGTAATCCGTGGTCAAAAACGGAGATTTTAGCATTCTCTGGTGAAAGATACGTTCCATCAATAAAAACCAACATTAGAATTCCTTCCTATCCCCTTATATTCTTATGTAATCAGTTCGCGATTTTCCCATCAACAAGTTCTACAGTTCTGTCAGCTTTTTCAGCTAAACGTGAATCGTGTGTTACAATAATAAAAGTCTGCTTAAATCGTTCATTTATTTCTTTTAGGACATCCAAAATAACTTGGCTTGTTCTGTCGTCTATATTCCCTGTTGGTTCATCTGCCAGGACAACTTTAGGTTTATTGATTAATGCTCTTGCTATAGCGACGCGTTGTCTTTCTCCACCAGAGAGTTGGCTTGGATAATGGTCTAATCTTTCTGAGAGTCCAACATCGTCAAGCAGTTGTTGTGCATCTTGATACGTATTGCTGTTATCCAAATCAGTTACTCTGGAAGTGTGTCTCTTGGATGCTCTGATTAGTCTCGCCATTGCCACGTTTTCTAATGTGGTAAACTCAGGGAGTAATTGATGAAATTGGAAAACAAACCCGATGGAATTATTACGAAATGATGCCAGCTGCCGTTCTGAGAATGTCGTAATCTCTTCTTCCTCATATAATATACTACCTGAGGTCGGACGGTCAAGTGTTCCTAAAATATGCAATAGAGTACTCTTTCCTACTCCCGAAGCTCCCATGATTGAAAGGATTTCTGACTTGTAGATGTCAAGATTGACACCTTTCAGTACTTTCAATTCCGAGTCACCATCATAAAAGGATTTATGTAAATTGTCAATTGTAATTAATGTATCCATACTGTGTAAACCGACGGCACACGGAGTGTGCCTACTACTTTTAAGAGTTATCTGATATATTACTCATACTGTAACGCCTCAATAGGATTCAGGTTTGCAGCTTGACACGTTGGGTAAACCGACGGCACACGGAGTGTGCCTACTACTTTTAATAGTTTCTTGAGATATTACTCATACTGTAACGCCTCAATAGGATTCAGGTTAGAGGCTTGCCATGCTGGGTAAATTGTTGCTAACCAGCAGATTGTGAATGACAGGACGTTGATAAGAGCTACAAAGAACCAATTGACTTTTATTGGGAGTTGATTCATCTGGTAAATTTGGCTTAAACCCAATTCCTGCAAGGAGATGGGTTCTATCAAACAGTATAGTCCGAAAGCAACTACAACAATCCAAAATAGTGTAACCCCGATTCTCCTTATTGTCGGATATGGAAATAGACGACGCGTTGTAATCATTACCTGTATCAGTATCATAAGTGCTAAGAGTCCAAATGCAATCCAGGGTGTAGGTCTAACAGTATTTGTGCTGAGTAACCAGCAGACACCAAGCCCCAAAGCTGTTCCCATGAAAGTGCCTAACATGCCGATAACACTTCCCTGAATCATAAATATACGCATAATATCCCCGCGAGATGATCCGAGTGTTCGCAAAGTGCCGATATCCCGCGTTTTTTCCATCACTGTCATAATCAGTGTGCTTGCGATGTTGAAGGCTGCGACTAAAATAATTAACGCCTCTATAATGATAGTTGCAAGTTTTTCCAATTCCAATGCTGCAAATAAGGGAGCCTGTGTTTCCAACCATGTTGTTGTCCATGGCAGCTGTATCCGGTCAAATAACGGTGGCTGCGTCATCTTTAAAGCGACTTTAGTTGCAAGTTCAGCATCCTCAAGTCGTAAAAATATGACGTTGACTTGGTCCGGTTTTTCATATATTTCTTGGGCAGTGTCAATATGAATAAATGCGATTTGGTTATCATAAACTGTCAATTCGGATTCATAAAGACCGATGACAACAAAATGCTTAATTATTGGATATAATGCATCTGGGTTCACTGCGTCCTCAACCATTTTAACCACAAGTCTCAATACATCACCTTCATTGACGCCGATTCTGAATGCTAATCGTGATCCGAGTACAATACCTCCCGTTATTTTTACATCGTTTATGAAGCTAGCTTTTTCTATAATCGCGGTATCCTGAAAATCAGTGGACCCCTTAACAAACTGAGAGAAACCGGTTACGCTTTCCTCAAGTTCAGGGTCGATGCCTTTAACCAAGATCACAGCATCTATATTGTTCTTATCTTTGCGGAAAATTGCAGATTGTGAATAGACAACAGGTGAAGCTGCGACAACTTCTTGATTTTTTTGTATTTCCTCAATTTTTCTATCGTAATCAGAAAAAAACGCACTACCGAAATCTCTCAATGCTAAATGTGCTTCGTTAGCAAGAAATCTATCTCTTAAACCGTGCTGAACACCATCTAAAACAGCGATAACTAAAATGACAGTTGCTACTCCGAGGCTGACACCTACGATAGAGATGATACTTATAATTGATATAAAAGACTGTTTTCTTCGTGAAAGTAGATATCGTGAGGCTACGAACCATTCAAATTTCATATAGTCCAGGTTGTCGTATTGTAACAAACAAATTAAGACATCTGTAGCCTATTTCATTCATGATGCTTCTGAATTAGACATCCGCTGTTTTGTTTTGTATGTTATATTTAATTATGTCTTCAAGTACGCCCCATTTCTCTACTGCTTTTGGGAAATGTTGCTCAAAGTGCATTCCGATTTTCTGCATGACGCGACCGGATGCCGGATTTTTAGCGAAATAGAATGCATGTATACTTTTTAATTTGATTACATCCAGACCGTAGTTTAGCACAGTTTTTGCGGCTTCTGAACAGTATCCACAATTCCAATAAGGCTTTCCTATCCAATACCCGAGTTCGCCTATGTTTTCAGTTGTATCAATATTTATGTCAATTGCGCCAATAAGTGTTGTGTTTGTCTCGGAACCATTCTCCTTACGTGTGATTGCCCAGATGATCGCTTTACCTTCTTCTAATCGTGTCTGATGTGTATTTATCCATTCTTCTGCCATACCGTCTTCATAAGGGTGTGGCAGTGAACTGGTTGTTGCTGCGATGTCGCGTTCTCCTGCAAGTATTTGAATATCCTGTGCGTCATCAAGCGTAAAAGCGCGTAATATCAACCTTTGCGTATACAAAGAAGGTGTGCCTTTCATATTATTTTTTGGCATTTTTAATTCTCTGGTCGCATCTGTGGAAATAGAATAACATCCCGTATTGAGTATTGATCAGTTAACAACATAGTCAATCTGTCTATTCCAATTCCCAACCCCCCCGTTGGTGGCATCCCATATTCTAAGGCACGCAGATAATCTTCATCGACCATAAATGCTTCATCATCACCCTTTTCTAAATTTGCTGCTTGTTCAAGAAAACGTTGTCTTTGATCGATTGGATCGTTCAGTTCACTAAATGCATTTCCCAATTCCATACCGGCGACAAAGAACTCGAACCTTTCAACGAATTCCGTATTTTCTGGTTTCTTTTTCGCGAATGGTGATACTTCTATCGGATAGTCATATATGAAGGTCGGTTGAATCAGTTTTTTCTCTACATAAGTATCAAAAAGTTCAGCGATTATTCTTCCTTTAGATTCGTCTCCTTCCAATTCAATTCCTGCATGGACAGTTTTTGCATAGAGTTCATCTTCAGATAGTGTTTCAGGATTAAAACTGCTATGTTCATTGACAGCCTCTATCATCGTCATTCTTTGCCAAGGTGGTGAAAAGTCTATCTCTTGTCCCTGATATGTAATTTTTGTTGAACCGTGTATTTTTTCTGCTGTTTTAGCAATTAGATTCTCTGTTAGCTTCATTATTTGAATATAATCAGCATAAGCTTGATAGAGTTCAAGCATAGTGAATTCTGGGTTATGGTCTCTATCCATACCTTCATTTCGAAAGTCCCGCGAAAATTCGTATACACGGTCGAACCCACCGACGATTAGTCTTTTTAGATAGAGTTCATTTGCTATTCTAAGATATAAGGGTTGCTCTAAAGTATTATGATACGTTGTGAAAGGTCGTGCACTTGCGCCGCCATAGAGCGGTTGCAGTATAGGTGTTTCAACTTCAATAAAGTCTTGATTGTTGAGCATATCTCTTATTGTCTGAACGATCTGAGTTCTCTTTAGGAATACCTCCTTCACTTCAGGATTCATAATAAGATCAGCATATCGTTGTCTATACCGCGTCTGTTTATCTGTCAGTCCGTGCCATTTTTCGGGCAGTGGTCGGATGGATTTAGAGAGTAGTTCAACTTTGTCAACGTTTATTGTCAGCTCGCCAGTTCGCGTGCGAAATACGATGCCGCTTACACCGATTATATCTCCGACATCAAAGCGACGATAGATAAGATAAGCGTCAGGTCCAACGCCATCTCGCCGCACATACACTTGGATACGTCCAGTGCTATCTTGCAAATGTGCAAAGCTACTTTTCCCGTGGTCGCGTTTTGTCATTATCCGTCCAGCAATACTCACACGGTTTTTCTCATCGGGTGTATCATTGGCATCTTGATATTTTTCGTGTATACCGTTCGTTGTGTGTGTTGGTTCATATTGATGTGGATATGGATCAACACCGGCATCACGGATTTCATTTAGTTTTTCTTTGCGTTGCCGCATTAATTCATTGGTTTCGTCCATACTTTCTACCTCCTTCCTATTCTATCGTATATATAATTATACTCTCATTTTTCCTTCTGTGCAACTTGAATACCAGAAAATTATCTACGTTTGAATTCTGCCCATTTTGAAATCCGTTTACCTTTTGCTGATACGGCGAGTGGACCGGTAACAGAAAAGATAGCATTTGCTCCCATAGCAGCAGCAGGACTGTTCTCCATAATTCTGAAATCACCATTCTCAGGATCAATAAAGAGTGGATCTTCATCAATATTATCCATATAAGTTAATCGATTAGGTTCGGCTTCGCGACCTATTCCTTCAAGTCCACCCCTAATATCACTATTTTTGATTACAATTGCACTACCGCTCAATGCTATTTCATCGTAGTTTCCTTCGCTATGATTTCCCCAGACAATTGACTTTTCTATTGTCAGTCTTAACATCTCAGTTGGGACAGCATCAAAATATATACCTCCACCCATTTGTCGTGAAGTGTTGCCAGTAATGGTCGTCTGTGAGATCGTTACGCTACCTGACCAAGTTTCAATGCCGAATCCTCCACCATAGTTATCTGCCGCATTATCAGCGATAACACAATCTGATACATTAAGAGTACATGTCCTACTACACGAAATTCCTGCACCAGACTTTGCGCTGTTTTTTCTAATAATTGATTTGGTAATGTTCAGAACTGTCTCCTCAGAGACTCTAACTCCACCTTCCATGTTTTGTTCAATGCGCGAATTTGTTATAAGGTTAGTTGTCCGTACGTAATTTGCTGTACATACTATTCCACGCATGGTATTCTTAGACAGTGTGCAACCTTGCACTGTTATGGTGACATAACCTTTTGAATATATCCCATGCCCTGTATTATCTGAAATATTGCAGTTTATCAGGATCGGTTTGGCTCTTGAATTAGAGAAGTCTGATTCACCACCTAAGTAGACACCACCGCCTCCGAATCTTGAACCTACAAAGTTGCGGGTAATCGTGCAACCCTCAATGATTACATTTGAATCAAAACAGTAGATGCCACCCCCCTTACCAGAATAGTTTGCAGAATCACCAGCACTGTTTTCTGTGATGATGCAGTTTCTAATTGTTGGTGAAGCATTATTTATGTAAATACCTGCTCCCTCTTTATGGAGACCGTTCTTTATTGTGAAACCTTCAAGTATAGTCTTAGCAGTTTCGCTTTTATTAAAAACAAAACCGCGCGTATCTGGCATCTTGCCGCAGTCAATGATCGTATTTTTTGCACCACTTATGGATCGTACAGTAATTTTTTTACCTCCGAAATCCACATTGACATTGCCTTTACCTTCGTAGATTCCAGCTGCGACCAAAACCGTATCACCGTTCTTTGCCATGAGTATTCCTGCTTGAATTGTGGGTTGGTCTTCTGGCACGTTTATTTCTACTGCAAACAGAACAGTGTTAGCACATAATAGACTTACAATAATAGAAAAGGTCATAGGTGAAAGTCTAATCTTCATGGTTTCCTCCTATCAATAGTTGATGAAATGTAATCTTCGTTTCATAGTTCTCCCATTTTTTGGAACATTAAGTTGACTCATCTGATGCATTATGGAATGGATTTCTTCAGGAAAACTGACCTAAAGACTATTACGGTTTTATCTTCAAATACCCCTCTATAAAGGCATCTAAATCCCCGTTTAAGACAGCGTCAACGTTGCCTGTTTCAATGTTAGTTCTCGTATCTTTCACACGTTGGTATGGGTGCAAGACATAAGACCGGATTTGGCTGCCAAAGTCGATATTTCTACGTTCAGGTTGTAGTTTTGCAATTTCTTCATCGCGTTGTGCACGATAGAACAGATACAATCGGGAACGCAATTCCTTCATTGCGATTTCTCTATTCTTGTGTTGCGAACGTTCATTCTGACACTGTACCATTATGCCAGTCGGTTTATGCGTAATACGAACTGCTGAGTCTGTTACATTCACATGTTGTCCACCTGCACCGCTTGCCCGGAAAGTATCAATTCGTAGGTCTTCAGAATTGATTTCTACCTCAACACTGTCATCAATTTCTGGGGTAACATGGACTGCTGCAAACGAGGTGTGTCGTCGTTTGTTATAGTCAAAAGGGGATAATCGGACTAAACGGTGAACACCAGATTCAGCTTGAAGGTATCCATAAGCTGCTGGACCGTTGACAAAAATAGTTGCATCTTTAATACCCGCTTCATCGCCGGGTGTGATATCTGCGATTTCGGATGTGTAGTTGTGCTGGTCGCACCAACGTAAATACATCCGCATCAGCATGCCTGCCCAATCTTGTGCATCAACGCCACCTGCGCCTGGATGAATGCTCAGGATCGCGTTGTTTTTGTCGAACTCACCGTTCAACATTAATCGCAATTCAATTTTCTCTAATTGTGCGCCCACCTCTTTTAATCCGTTTTCAATTTCCGGTTCAAAACTGTTATCGTTTTCCTCAATTGCAAGCTCCAATAAAGTCTGTATATCTTCAACTGAACTTGCGATTTTCTCATATTCCCCAATTTCATCTTTGAGAAATGTGATACGTTGATTTACTTTTTGTACCTGTTGTGAATTACCCCAGAAATCTGGTTTCAATGATTCTTTTTCAAGTTCAACCAACTCTTGCTGTTTTGTTGGCAGGTCAAAGAAACCCCCTGAGGTCTTGTAGTTGAGTCGTAATCCTGTCTATTTCTGATTTTAGGTCTGATAGCATATTTTCCTTCCGTTATTATGATTTCGTTGATTTAGTTATTGATGAGATTAAACCGAAGATTCGTACTGCTGTTAAGCTAACAATAGAAGACAGGATACAGAGAATTGGGAACCAATCGCCATAGCGTGTGTAAAGGGTCAGGTTTTCATTTTTAAGATTTATTTCTGCATTTATGAATTCTTCTGATGTTTGGGGTGTTACCATCGGTCTATTTATTCTTCCATACTTGTCAACTACACATGTATATCCTCCATTTGCACATCTGAAAACAGCGATTCTGTTCTCTACTGCTCTCATCGGTGCCATTGCTAAGTGAAGTTCAGGGAAAGCAGTTCCGGTAAACCATGCATCGTTGGTCAGAATTCCCATTACATCTGCCCCCTGTTTCACAAACTTTCGAAAATGATTGGGAAATGCCGATTCGAAGCATATTGATGTTCCAACCTTTAAATTGTCATCTTTTGATTGCTGCGCATTTACAATTGGTAACGTATCTAATGTCTTGCCGTGTTGATATGGTTGAAATTGGATAAAGTTTGGTAAAAAGTCAGCTAATGGGATATACTCTCCAAATGGCACAAGGTGCATTTTCGCATATTTGCCAACTATCTCACTGTTAGAAGATACCGAAATGACACGGTTGTAAAGATCATTGTACGCATCAAGATCAGTCGCTCCGATAAGCATAGGAATGTTCCCGATTTGCGCTTGGAAATCCTTAAAATGTTTATTGTAGTTTGGTAATTTACCTGATAACACATCTCCGCTTACAGCGGTCTCAGGCCAGACAATTATATCCGGTTTCTTTGAAGCAGCTTTTCTTGACAAGTTGAGGTACTTTGCGAATATTCTTGGAAAATTCTTTCTCTGCCATTTCTCAAGTTGTGAGATATTACCAGGAACAAGTGCAACCTTTAGACTGTTTTCTGTATTATCATGCCTATCTATGACAACAAAACCGTAGGTAATACATACTATTGTTAACAGACACGGCACTATGACAGTTATCAGTTGATCGCGCCATCTGTCTATATTACAGATTAACTTCGCAATTCCTGCATTAAAGAAAACAACTATAAAACTGATTCCGTAAACACCGGTAATAGATGCAATCTGAATTCCTTGAACAAAGTTCCACTGTGAATACCCTATGTTACCCCACGGAAATCCAGTTAACAACCAACCTTTGATCCATTCTAAACTAACCCAGATTGAGGCAACGGCAATTGGGTATAGTAATCCTGTCCGCCATGGCAAAATGTGGACTAAGACTGCAAAAACTGCAAAATAGAGTGCAGTATAGCCAACTAAAAGTGAATAACCGAGTAAGGTTGTTGGTATGTTGGCATAAGGATACAATAGAACAATTGCCAACAATAGACCCGCGAAAAAAACTAATCCAGATATGTACCCCATCAAAAATGATGATTTCCGACTTGCTCCTGCCTCAAGTGCGATCAATAAGGGAATCAATGCTACCCACGCCAGCGGAAAGAAATTGAGAGTAGGAAAACTACAAAACAGAAGAATACCTGAACTGCCTGCAAGTAGATAACGATAACGTTTTACAAAGCTCAAAGTTCTTACCTTATGATCAAATAAACTTATAGAAATATTACCACACCTCTTTGTGAGTGTCAATATTATAAATGATATTGACAAATTCATCGATAAGTTGTAAAGTATAAATATGAACAATCAGATTACCAACATGGTAAGGAGGATCAATCCATGAACGGCACTGAAAAGGTCGTAAAACATCTGGAAATGACGCAAGTCGTTATTAACCGCTTGGGACGCAACAGTTTTCTCTTAAAAAGTTGGAGCATGACAATTCTCGTTGCAGCAATGGTCTTAATCACCAGAGAAAACCCACAAAATTCATTTTCTGTCTTGGTGCTCTTCCTTCCCATCGTGGGATTTTGGATTCTGGATGGATACTTTCTGTGGCAGAAACGGTTGTTCCGATATGTCTATGATGATATC
This sequence comes from Candidatus Poribacteria bacterium, assembly GCA_965205065.1. Lineage (GTDB taxonomy): Bacteria > Poribacteria > WGA-4E > WGA-4E > WGA-3G > MSPOR6. The sequence continues at coordinate 5,180,916 of CBDBFT010000001.1, forward strand.
AGAGAGCAAACTGATACCAATTTCGAGATGGATCTCGGCAAGCATAAAGACAAACCGAAAAGCAGCTGGATATCCGCTATTTTTTCGGTCACGCTAATCATTTTTTATAATGAAATGTAATTGGATACGATATTAGAAATAAAAAGCCCCATCGACTCCGATTGAGCCGTTTTTGAAATCTTTGTATTTGAATGTCGCGTTGCTGTCCCTTTTTGGGTGACTCACAACTTCTTTCGTTTTTGTATCAATAAGATTGTGTCAAAATTTTTGCATTAACACAAATCTTGTAGTATAATTTATAGCGTTGCTTATAGGGTAAAAACGTTCCAACACAGTTTTCATTTTTGGGAGTAAACGTCATGTTTAAACGACGGTTAGACCAATTCAAACATGAAAATATTGGAATGTACGACCTCGCTTCCATTGGAATTATGTTTCCTCTCGCTATTGTTATCGGTTATTTCGGTGGCAGGTGGATCGGTGGGAAATTAGGAAACGCTGATATCGGTTCATACATCGGATTTGCACTCGGAGTCGCCGCTGGATTTATGGAAATGTTTCGATCGATAGCACGTTGGAACAGACAAATGGAACGCATGGAAAAACAGCGGCGGGACGCTGCACAAAAAGAGAAAGAAACTGAAGGAGAATAAAATCTTAAGCAACCGAGATCCACTGCTGTATTGACAAAGGATTCGCTCATAATGAGGACTGTTTTGAAATTTGATATTCGGTCTATCCTTGACATTTACTCATTTATATTCACTTTCACTATAGTAGTTATTTTAGAAACATTGATAATGGGTGAATCTTCTGCGTTAGCGGGTGAATCTTCTACGCTTCCGATTTTTCTCATTGGAAGTTCTATTGGGTACAGTCTATTCTGGCTTAATGAAATTGTAGTATGTCGGTTTATTCTTCATGGAAAAACGAAACAAACTAAGTATTTACAAGGTATCGTCTTTCTGAGTAGGGGCATAATTCTTGTAGGACTACTCTATTTCTTGTTTGTTTCAATGGATATTATATATGCGATCATAACTTGCATTGTTTATTTAGGGGGCACATGGTTCGGTAGGTTCTTTAGCAAAGCAGGTCATAAGAAAAGAGCGTGGTGGATGTTCCGTAAAGCGTTAGATCCAGAAAAGTTCGTTAGCAAAGAAGATGAGGTAAAAAGTGGGACAAATATAGAGATTTCCGATCTCGCTACGTCTGGCTTAATAGTTGTCCTCGGCTTATGTATCGGTCATTTCGTGGGTAAGTGGATCGGGGGATATTACGGTAATGCAGTATTCGGATCAAAAATCGGTTTGGTTCTCGGTTTTGTTGCTGCGTTTGTACAAGCACTACGAGTGGCAAAGCAGCGAAGTGACGCACAAAAAACACAAGACGTTAAAGAAGAAAACCTATTGAGTCCCAACATCGATTCATCGTTATCTTGACAAAGGAGTCATCTACCCAAATGGGTCCCACACTTGAATTTGGTGACCGGTTTATCAAACAGGTCTATATATTAACAATCTGCCTTACCGTTGCGATATCCGTAGTATTGTTAATCTTCAGACGTAATGCGACTCCCAGTTTCCTTATCGGTAGTGCGATTGGTCTGAGTATGTTCTGGTCAATTGAATTCATGATTCGCAGGTTGATTCGTCCCGGTAAGACGCAAAAAACAAAGTATCTAATCTACTTTATCGCTCTTGGTAAATATACATTACTCGGTGTGCTCCTATTTTTCTTGTTCAAAATGGAATGGTTGAATTTCTATGCTTTTGGCGGCGGAATTGTTTTAGTTCAAGGCGCAATTATCATAAAAGCAGTTGGTTTGATGGTCGCTATTCTCAGAAATAGAGACCCTGACCAACCTCAATAAACATCACAAGTCTATTTAAACTGGAAGTATTTGCAGCAATAAATATGAAAAAAATATCGTATATCTGCTTGGTCATTGGATTCTGTTTTTTGGCAATGCCAAATGCATTCGCAGCTGATGATGACCATAGTTCCCGAAGTTTGCTTTATTCAATATCACGAATTTTACCAGATAACATTGTCCCAGAACCTGATAAGTGGCACCAACCGGATCTAATTCCAAATACATATTTTGCGGTCATCGTCTTAGTTGTACTTTTCATTGTTGCAACAAGGAAGTTGAAAGCGGTACCCGAAGGAAGAGGACAAACGCTGTTAGAGATGTTTGTCGGGGGTATTATGGATTTCTTCGGTGGGATCCTCGGAGACCATGGCAAGAAATATGTTCCGTTTGTGGGTTCATTTTTTATATTCATTCTCTCCCTAAACTATCTCGGGATCCTTCCGGGGCTTCAACCACCAACAGCAGATTTGAACACAACGCTTGCGCTCGGTATAACAGCAATCATAGGTGTTCAGATCATCGCTATTAAAGAAATTGGGTTCGTAGGTTATCTGAAACACTTAGCAGGAAACCCTCCGTGGTTAGGGGTTTTGATGTTCCCACTTGAAGTTATTGCCCAGTTATCCCGTGCAGGTTCGCTTGCTGTTCGACTTTTTGGGAATATCTTTGGTGAAAAATCGGTCGTAATTCAACTTACTGGACTTGGGATCATCTCCTTCGGTTCTTTCTTTCTTCCCATACCAGTTCAGGTGCCAATGCTGTTTTTTGCATTATTCGCTGGATTCTTGCAGGCATTTGTATTTACTATCTTAACATCTATCTATATCGTACTGTTCATAGAACACGATGATGAAGCGCATGAAGCGCATCATTAACTTTCTGTGGGACAAACATCAATTTGTCCCTATCTGTCCAAGGAGGACATTTTATGATTTACTTAGCAGTGTTGGCGTTTGGTGTAACGTTGGGTTTGCCGATCGCTGTCATTTTTGCTTCAAGGGCACAAGGAAGTGCCACAAGCACCGCTCTTGAAGGTATTGCTCGTCAACCTGAATCAGCCGCTAAAATTCAGACTGCCATGATTATCGGTTTGGCACTCATTGAATCGCTTATCATCTATGCGCTTTTAATGTTCTTTATGTTGTATGGCAAACTTCCCGAAGGTGAGATACTCAAGGAAATGATTGATGTCTCCGCACAAAGTAGTCAGACCGAATCTGCTGGCGAATAACAACGAACATGCCCCTAAGCTTTTTGGGGCAGGCTAAACATTGTCCCAAAAAGTTAGGAGCTATAAGTGCTATAGGAAATACCATGAGAAGAAAAATACTCGTTTGCTGTCTTATTCTGATGGCTTGCTGCCTTAGTTGTGTATTTGCTGCAGATACTCCCGATGGTGAAGGTGGATTATTGAGTCTACTCGGTATTAATCCACAAGTCATTCTCAGTCAGATTCCCGCTTTTTTAATCGTGCTTTTAGTACTCTGGAAGTTTGTTTTCGGTAAAGTCGGAGGAATGTTAGACGAACGCCGTGCGGAAATTACGACGCAATTAGAACAGTTGAAAACTGACAGAGTGGAATTAGATCGTCTCACCGTAGAAACGCGACAACGTTTAGGTGATATTGAAAATGAGGCACAAGCCAAAATCCAAGCAGCGATTGATCAAGGTAACACTGAACGGCAGCAGATCGTCGCGCAAGCACGACAAGAAGCTGAAGATGAGATCACACGCGCACGTGCAGAAATACAACGAGAAAAAGACGATGCAATCTTGGAACTACGGGGTGTTGTTGCTGAACTGGCTGTTGATGCAGCAAGCAAAATCATCAGCGCAGAACTCACGCCAGAGAGACATCAAAGTATTATTGACGCTTCTATCGGCAGATTGTCAGCAGAATAGTTATCAGCAGTCAGAAGTCAGATACAAGAGTTGCCTGAGGATAAAAACTTCTTAACTGAAAACTGATACATGACAACTATGCAAAGGCAAAAAAACTATGAGAGACATTCGGGTGGCTAAACCTTATGCTCGTGCTTTATACGAAGCGGCTATTGAACAGAATGCTTTGGAAGTGATTATCAATGATGTTGAAACGTTTCAAGAATTGATTGAACAGTCTGAGGAATTGGTACAATTCATAAATACACCGTTGATGTCACCCCAAATTAAAGGCGACACATTTCAACAGCTTTTCTCTGAATCAATGAATCCGCTGACGATTAACTTCTTTAGGCTACTTGCATTAAAACAACGTGAACGTTACATCGTCGCAATAATGGATGCTTTCACGTCAATAGTTGACGAAGCTTCGGGTAGGGTTGTCGCCAAAGTAACGACAGCTGTACCGATTACACAGAACCAGGAACACCGACTCATTCAGCAATTAAGTGCATATTCAGGTAAACAGGTGCGATTGGAAACCGAAACCGATGAAGATATTCAGGGGGGTTTTGTTGTTAAATTAGGTGACACCGTTTTTGATGCAAGTGTCACAACACAACTTCAACGTTTAAAAAGACAACTGGCAAAAGGATAAATTGACTGCCCGTTCTATCACGTTTGCTAAGCAGGATAATGTGACTTTACTGAATCTTGTTCCAACGTGCTAATAAGGAATAAACCGCATGTCTACACATAACCTCTATTATGGCGATAACCTTGCAATACTTAGGGAACATATTGATGATGAATGTATCAATATGATCTACATTGATCCGCCTTTCAATACGGGGAAACTTCAACAACGTACCGAAATACAAGTTGAACGAGATGAACACGGTGACAGGGTGGGATTCCAAGGCAGAACATACCGGACAATCAAGGGGCAAAGCACACACTATTCTGATAAGTTTGAGAGTTCTGATAGTTATTTACAGTTTTTGCGACCCCGTTTTGAAGAGGCGTACCGCGTGCTTCATCCACACGGAAGTTTGTTCTTTCATATTGATTACCGAGAAGTACATTACTGCAAGGTGATGCTTGATGAAGTTTTTGGGCGGGAATCGTTTATGAATGAGATTATCTGGGCTTACGATTTCGGGGGACGTTCCAAGTCGAGATGGTCTGCAAAGCATGATAACATCTTATGGTACGCAAAGACACCGAAACATTATACCTTTAATTTTGATGAGATGGATAGGATTCCGTATATGGCTCCCGGTTTAGTTGGAAAAGAGAAGGCTGCGCGAGGTAAAACACCAACGGACGTATGGTGGCATACGATTGTTAGCACTAACGGTAGGGAAAAGACCGGGTATCCAACACAAAAACCGTTGGGAATTCTTAGTCGTATCGTCAAGGTCCATTCCTCTCCTGGTGACATACTAATGGATTTTTTTGCGGGTAGTGGAACGCTTGGAGAAGCAGCAGCTATAAATAGGTGCTCATCAATTCTTATTGATAACAATATCCCCGCAATTAAGACTATCATGGATAGATTATCATTTTATGGGATCAAGCTCGTTAACATCGATTTTGATGTATTGCAAGAGGTAAATAATGAATCAGATTCCTCCTGATCCACATATTAGAGAAATTGTCCGTATCACTGAAAGTTTACATAATGATTACAGCAGTTCGGATTTAATTTGGAAAGAAAGTCCATTTGCTTGGATAAAGAACTTACCATCCAGAACGGTGGGAAAAATCGGTGAACAAATTGTAGAGCGTTGGTGTATTGCACACAACTTTGATGTTAAATCTTCTCCTGACTCAGAAGCAGACCGTATCATAAACGGATTACGGGTTGAGATTAAGTTTTCTACCTTATGGCAATCAGGTATATATAAGTTTCAACAGCTAAGAGATCAAGCATACGACGTTGTTATTTGTTTAGGTATTAGTCCGTTTAACGTCCATTGCTGGGTCCTGTCTAAAAGATTGATATTAGAAAAATGGGAATCCGGAGAAATGAGCTCACAGCACAGAGGAAGCGGAGGTCGAGATACTGCATGGATAGAGGTGAAACCCGATAATCCTGATGATTGGTTGACACCCAGATCAGGTAGTCCAGCGGAGGCTATCCAACTACTTCGGCAATTTACGAATCAACATTATTCGTCATAAATGAAAGACAATAGCGACACTATAGAGGACAAAAATATGGCAAGAGAAGTCCGACCGGACGAAATATCAAATATACTAAAACAACAACTGCAACAGTTCGAGCAGGACGTGGATGTCTATGACTCTGGCACTGTGCTGGAGGTAGGCGATGGTATTGCACGGGTGCATGGACTCGCTAACGCAATGGCGAGTGAAATGATTGAATTCCCGAACGATATTTACGGCATCGCTTTTAACCTTGAAGAAGACAACGTCGGTTGTGTGCTGTTCGGTGAAGACCAACTTATACATGAAGGTGATACTGTTAAACGCACGGGTAGACTGGCAGAAGTCCCTGTCGGTGAAGCACTTCTCGGACGGATGGTTGATGCTCTCGGTGAACCGATTGATGGTTTGGGTGAAATTAACACAGAACATCGGTTACCCGTGGAACAGAAAGGATTAGGTATCGTTCAACGTCAACCTGTGAGTGAACCGCTTTACACCGGATTGAAGGCTATTGACAGTCTAACACCTATCGGTAGAGGACAACGTGAACTGATTATCGGTGATCGCAGAACTGGCAAAACTGCAATAGCAATTGACGCTATTCTGAGCCAGAGGAACACGGATGTCTACTGCATCTATGTCGCTATCGGTCAAAAAGGGTCTACACTTGCACAAGTTGCCAATACCCTTCGTGAACATAATGCGATGGAATACACGACAATTGTTTCAGCACCCGCAAGTGCGCCATCTCCATTACAATATCTTGCCCCTTATTCAGGTACATCAATGGCAGAATACTATCGGGATAACGGTAAACACGCGCTCATTATATACGATGACTTGACAAAACATGCATGGGCATACAGACAGATGTCGCTGCTTTCTCGTAGACCGCCAGGACGTGAAGCGTATCCCGGAGATGTGTTCTATCTACACTCACGGTTGTTAGAACGTGCCGCAAAACTGAGCGACGATATGGGGGGTGGCTCTCTAACTGCACTACCGATTATTGAGATCTTTGAAGGTGATTTGACGACTTACATACCAACAAATGTTATTTCCATTACCGATGGACAGATATACCTCACAACCGACCTATTCAACCAAGGTGTGAGACCTGCTATTGATGTTGGCACATCTGTGTCTCGTGTGGGGGGTGATGCCCAGGTTAAAGCGATGAAATCGGATGAAGTAGCGGGGACACTAAAGCTTGATCTTGCAAGTTTCAGAGAAGTTGCTGCTTTTGCACAGTTCGGATCGGATTTGGATGCATTAACACAGTCTCTGCTCCTACGCGGTACACGACTTGTTGAACTGCTAAAACAACCACAATATCAACCGATGCCAGTTGAACGTGAAGTTGCCTCTATCTTCTGCGGAACCAACGGTTACTTGGACGATGTAACTGAATCAGAAGTTGCCAGGTTTGAATCTGAATTCCTGCAATACCTTGACAGAAATCATGCGGAACTTCTCTCAGAAATCGCCGAAACAGGTGTATTGAGTGATGAATTGCTTGAGACCATGCATGCTGCTGCAAAAGCATTCAAAGAGAATTGGAGTGATACCCCAGCATCAGAACCTCAGCATGAAGAAATATCAACAGAGGAAACTCCCGGAGAAAGTGAATAGTTATGGCAACATTACGAGAGATACGTCGCCGAATTGCCAGTATTAAGAACATTGAGCAGGTGACAGATGCTATGCGTGTCGTTGCTGCTGCAAGACTCCGCCGAGCACAAGAGAACATTTTAGCAACGCGTCCATACGCTGACAAACTGAAAACTATCCTCGGACATCTTATATCACAGATGGACATAGAGGAAGAAGCGTTAACACACCCTCTGCTTGAAGAGCGTGAAGTAAAACATGTTTGTATCATTTCGGTCTCTGGTGATCGCGGACTGTGTGGTAGTTTCAATAGTAACGTCATACGGACGACGACTGAACGTATACAGCACTACGAAGCAGACGGTGCAGATGTCACGCTAATATGTATCGGTAGACGTACACAGGAACATTTTGACAGACGCGGTTATGATATCACAGACTCTTATATCAATATCTTCCGTCAGCTTGAATTCCAAATCGCTGTTGATGTCGTCCACGAATTTGAACACCTTTATACTGACAGAACGATTGACAAGGTAGAGGTAATCTACAACAACTTCAAGTCTGCTATCCTTCAGACGGTACTTGTTGAACAACTCTTACCTTTAGAACCTATAGAACCTGAAGGTGATACGTTATTTTTAGATTACGTCTATGAACCGGGACAAGTAGAACTCTTTGAAATGTTGCTCCATAAGGATTTAAACATGCAGATGTGGAAGGTGCTATTAGACTCAAACGCGGCGGAGCAAGCAGCACGCATGGCTGCGATGGAAAACGCTACACAGAAAGCAAAAGAACTTATTGACGAATTAGTTTTACAACGTAACAGAGCCCGTCAGACGCAAATCACAACAGAAATATCGGAAATTGTCAGTGGCGCAGCCGCTCTGGAAGGGTAATCAGAGGAATAATTGTAACCGATTTAAGATTTTAGGACGTTGCTCATGAAGAATATAAAACGTATTGGCAAAACGGGTCTGATTGTATTAGGTATAGTTTGGTTGGGATTCTCTTTTTGTGGGTGCGGACTTTCTTCTGTTATACTGCAATATGTTTTGCTATTTACGTTGGTAAACACATTACTTCTGGTAGGTTGTTTAGTTTGTTTACTATACCATGTTTTTCTAAAAAAGTGAGATTTAATCCGATTCTTGATTATTGTTTCTCATTAAACAAGGCAACCGTTTGTAGGTGCGCAACATTCTTTAGAATAGGGTAGACAGATGCGTAAAGCGAATCCAAATACTCAGCAAGATTGTAGATCCTTACTTCAAAAAGCTGTGCGACGTGGGGAATCCGATCTTGTTGTTAAAGTAGTAGACCATCTTTATAAAATCGGGGATATTAATTGGTTAAAACAACGGGTAGGTGTTATCATCGCGGAAGAATGCTGGCCTCTTATGGGGGAATGGGAATTACCCCAAAAAAGAGATATGCAACAAACAGCATCACATGAGATTCTCAGTCAGGCAGCAGGATACAGGAAATTTAAAGATGCTGCAGGACTTGGTTCTCTCGCTTATGCGTTGTCAGAAGGGGATAATTCTGTCCTGAATGGCTCAGATGAAGATACATACATAAAACATATTTGTGCAGCAATTAAGAATAAAGATAATTATTGGAAATGGATTTTTTCTCAATGCTCATGTGATATGACAAAACGTTTTGTAGAACGAACTTCTATAGCGTATAGAAAAGGAGGTTGGCCCTGGGATAGGGCATTTATTCAAGCAGCGGCATATTTAGTTGTAATGGAGGGACTTCCAAAATTACAATTAGCAATTAAGAAAGAATCAAAATTTCCGTTTTGGGTTGCGTTGGATAGACATACGCCTCAAGGCAAAGCAGTAATAAGTAAATTAGCAAAAGAGACAAGATTCCCTTGGCGTCAACTGAATTGGGTTAGTTTTTATTGCGAAAGTGGTATCGTTTATAACCAAGTACCATCACGATGGTGGGACAAAGAGGTAGAATGGAGGCTTAACAAAGTAGGACTTTCACTTGATAGAGCAATATCAATGTGGACAGAAGTACGTCCCCGTTTTATTGAATTGCTACACGATGAATCAGAACGTCTCAGACAACACTTTGACATAAGCAGCAAATCCAATAACGCGTTGGATGGTAAACAACTCAGTCTGTTCCAGACATCAGAAGCAACGAAAACATGATAACTGGTAAGACAATTCAACAGTTAGTTAATCTCTTTGAGGAACGTCATGTCTCACTATATCACGCCTGTCAACTCATTGATTTCGAGTCATATCTTGCTCTTGGTGGTGTTCCTTCACGGGCTCTACTTGAAAGTAGTCAAGCCAAATTTACGTCATTTCAGACCGATGCCGAGGACCGTGCAAACAGGGTCTGGGACAAGGTTTTTGTCAATTTAACAGATTTTGGCAGTCTTTTTGCTCGAGGTGCAAAGAACGTTCCAAACCCTTATGGACCGATACTCTTCAAAATGCGTCCTTCTGCACTATTAGAAGCAGCTGACGTTGCTGTGTGTCTTTGGTCCGCAGGAGCAAAAGGATTCAATCGTGATCGGGAAGCACTCAAGACTCTTGAGGAAGTTAATCGTCTATTCATCTATTCAAGTAATTACGGTGCCCCTGAAAGTATCTATATTAAGTATAGAACTCAACTGGCACAAGAATTTGGAAAACAGAGAGCGCAAGATCCAGAAATTAGCTGCACAGTGCCAAACGAAGTGTTGTCAACCCAACATGTTAGTTTTGTAGGAGTAGATCCATACGTAGTGAACAATCAGAAGTTGCTGGATAGGGTCAATGCAATCACAAGACGATACAATATGCAGTTTCCGGTTTACGAACGGAGCCACTTTCCAGAAAGAACAAGGCGCAATTTTTATAATGAAATTGCTGATCGAATTGGGAAAGAAATACCAACGTTAAGTGCACTTGCAAGTGATAATACATGTTCCCAACCTTTGCAGGACTGGGCAGAACAAATTTATCAATTAGAATGGCAATTTCAAAGATATGTTACTTATTTATACGATGGAACACTTAAACCGATGAGATCAGATACGATAGCTGATTGATATACGACGAATTTGTCCAAATTACTCAAAATTAAGAAGGAATATTACATGAACCAAGGAAAAATATTAGAAGTAGTCGGCGCAAGAGTAGACATAGATTTTTCGGAAGGCAAATTGCCAGATATCCTAAACGCCGTTACAGTGCAACGTTACGACGGAAGCGAGTTAGTGCTTGAAGTGCAGCAACACTTAGGCGAAAATCGTGTGCGTGCTGTCGCTATGGATACGACCGATGGATTAGTCCGAGGTACAGTCGCAACCGATACAGGCGGTCCCATCACTGTCCCTGTCGGTGATGCAGTGCTCGGACGCGTTTTTGATGTTACAGGTCAACCCATTGATGAACGAGGCGAAGTCGGTGAAACCGAACGCTATTCTATTCACAGACAACCACCACCGCAAGCAGAACTGACCACTGTTACCGAAATGTTAGAAACGGGTATTAAGGTAATTGACTTAATCCAACCCGTTGTTCGGGGTGGAAAGGTCGGCTTCTTTGGCGGTGCTGGTGTCGGTAAAACCGTGCTGGTCGCCGAACTGATTTACAACATTGCAACACAACACGGTGGTTACTCCGTCTTCTGTGGTGTCGGTGAACGGACACGGGAAGGTAACCAGTTCTGGCTTGAACTTGACGATTATAATGTTATTGATAAAACGGCAATGGTATTTGGACAGATGAATGAACCACCAGGCGCACGTCTCCGTGTCGGACTTGCCGGTCTCTCTATGGCGGAGTATTTTCGCGATCAACAGGGACAAGATGTTCTCATCTTTATTGACAATGTTTTCCGTTTCACATTGGCAGGTGGTGAGGTGTCAGCTCTTCTCGGTCGGATGCCATCCGCTGTCGGATACCAGCCAACACTTGCAACAGAAATGGGTGAACTCCAAGAACGTATTACCTCTACACAACACGGATCAATCACATCATTCCAAGCAGTCTATGTCCCCGCTGATGATTATACCGATCCCGCTGTGGTTTCAGTGTTTGCACACCTTGACGCGGTAACACGATTGGAGCGAAGCATCGTTCAGAAAGGTAGATTCCCAGCAGTGGATCCACTCACCTCAAGTTCACGGATCCTATCACCAGAGGTTATCGGTGAGGAGCATTACCAGACTGCATTTAGAGTCAAGCAGGTATTACAGGAATATGGCGATCTGCAGGACATTATCGCAATCCTCGGTGTGGATGAATTGTCGGATGATCAGAAGTTAGTCGTGAATAGAGCACGCAAGATAGAGATGTTCCTCACACAACCGATGTTTGTGGCTGAACGTTTCACAGGAACACCGGGTAAATATGTCAAAATTGAGGATACTGTGCAAGGTTGCCAAGCAATTCTTAACGGTGATTGCGATGACCTACCAGAACAATCGCTCCGTTATATCGGAACCATTGACGAAGCGTTTGAGAAAACAAAAGAAGCTGAATTAGAAGAAGCAGCGGATTAATAGTCTATATTGTGTTATAATTGCCTCAATACGAAATATGTTCTGTTCTCAAACGATACTGCAGAGGTGACACATGAAACATACCACAAGCATTGAATTGGCAAATCTAACAAAGTTGATTTTAGCGGATTCGGACGTTATCAAATCTGAAGAGGTAAAACGGGTAACTGTTGATGATGCAATCGTTGATACCGGTGCAACCCGACTATCCTTACCTAAATCACTCATTGAACAACTCGGTTTGACAGTCGTTGGCAGTCGCAAATCACGAACGACGAACGGCATCGTAGACAGAAATATCTATTCGGCAGTCCAATTTACAGTTTTGAAACGAAGCGGAGTTATTGAGGTGACAGATGTACCGGACAATGTGCCAGTCCTTGTGGGACAGATGGTTTTGGAGATGCTTGATCTCTGTTTGGATATTAAAAAAGGACTAATTTATAATCCTGATCATGAAGATGAATGGATTGAAGATCAACTCTAACAAACGCTGGGTAAAATCAAATGCTAAATAGAAGTTTTCACCTTGAAATACGTACACCGGAAAAAATGATATTTGATGGGGATGTTACGAGCGTAACTGCGCCGGGAGTTGAAGGGAACTTTCAGATTCTTGCGGGACACATCCCTTTTCTCACAGCATTAGAAGTCGGTGAAATCCGTGTCAATGAATCATCGGACACAGCGCGACATCTGGCAACGAGTGGTGGGGTTTTTGAGGTGTTACGGACCGGTGTCACCGTATTAGTTGAAACAGCGGAGTGGTCATCGGACATAGACGTTTCTCGTGCTGAGACTGCTCTTACGCGTGCCCAAGAACAGCTCGCAGCAGATGCTCACGACCTAAATCGTCCCCAAGTAGAAGCTGCCCTTGCGCGTGCACATAATCGGATTAAGGTTGCGAATAATGCGTAGATTGAGTTAAAATAACTATTAAGTCTACAAGAGGTGTATTGTAAAATGCGCTTTGAGAATTAGGAGAAATCTGATGTTCAATTCGCAAGCGAACCCTGAATCTATGCAAAAAATGCTACCTCACGGTACGATGACGATGGCGGAATTTCTTGAAAACGATTTAGAGGGTTATGAGTATGTAAAAGGGGAATTAGTGCCGATGGCAGCTGCACCAATTGTCCATGGTGAAATAGGTTCTAATATTCATTTTATTTTGGGAATGTATGTTCGGGAAGATAATTTAGGACGTTTATATATTGCAGAAACGACATTCCAATTAGGGGATCGGGTAGTAAAACCGGATATTGCGTTTGTATCAACAGAGCGGTTGTCGGAAGATAAATTAAAAGGTTTCGCTGATGCCCCTGACCTCGCTATTGAAGTAGTTTCGCCGACAGATAAGCATTATGATGTTACCGATAAAGCGTTAGCCTATCTGAAAGCGGGGACACGGCTCGTTTGGGTTATTGAACCGATTATGAAAACGGTTATGATCTATCGTTCTGAAACAGACTCTACACTGCTAAACTATGAAGATACTTTAACGGGTGAGGATGTCTTACCAGGATTTTCGTGTTCAGTGGCAGAACTTTTTGAATAGATTTTGATGGCTTTCATACCTTTGATTTGGCGATTTCCTATCCAATGCAGAATACCAAACGCGTATTCTACCTTATGCGTTAATTCAGCACAACATCCATATTGATATTGCTGTAGCACATTCTGTTAGATTGTGCTTCTCCGAACAACATACGGGTGTGTAAAGTTTCAGTCACATTTTTTCATAAGAGACGGCACTCGGAGAGTGCCTACTACTATTAAGAGCTTATGAAATCCCAATACTGACACTTATAGTGACAAAAACTTAACAAATCCCAAAATCGTATTAAGGTTGCGAATAATGCGTAAATTATGTTAAAATAGTTATTAAGTCTACAAGAGGTGTATTGTAATATGCGCTTTAAGAATTATGAATCGGATGTGGATATAGTTTCCGATCACGTAGAAACCGGAACTACAATAACGGACCTTTCCCAACTTCAAAAGTCCCAACGGTTCTACCTTGGTGTCTCAAACTCTTGCACTGGTCCTTTCTCTTGTTGAACTTCCGTGAAGTTGCCTTCTGTATATTCGTTAATAACCTTTCTCCAAAAAGTCTGTGCAGGTAAATTCTCTGCTTCCTGTCCAAGTGATTCTGACATCAACCATAGTTGTCAGTTTACGAGCTGGTTAGATTGAGTTGAGATTAGAGACAACCTGCATTGGACAGCAAATTCGCGAGATTGTTTGTTCTACCACAACGCCCTGTTAGAACCGTCAAAGTTTTTCCTTTGAATTTCACTTTAAGTTCTCGGTTTTGATGTCTTGGATTCCTTGATCTAATGCCTCTCTTGGTAAACACAATTGGGACGTAGACAGGTTCCTTTAAACCCTGCACGAGGGTAGCAGCAAATTCTAAACCACTTTTCAACTGCTCAAGTACTTGTGATTCGTCGCCTTTACCACGACCTTTGAGTTCAATTGGAACGGCATAGAGGATATTTTTATTTCTATAAAATAGCAGACGGTCACACCGTTTACTGCTATCTCCGCGTGAATCAAACTCTTTCTCCACATTTATCACGACCTTCTGGCGAGATATGTCGGTACGGTATACCTTACATCCTTCTCCGCCGCAATCTGTAGTGATACTGTCTGGGGATACCCGTTCTTCAATGTGGGTAAACCCTTTATTCAGATTCAACTGTATTCTTTCCTTTCGTTTGCTCAATTCTATTTTGTAGTCCTGCCGAACGGTTATAGAGATCCTCCGCTATATCTAAGTGATCTTCCGGTTCTATACCTTCAACAAGGTCAAACGGAAGTTCTTCGACCGGTTTGTCCTTATGGAAACACCACGCCCCGACCTCTTCAGATGTCAGGTAGCCTGCGGATTCACTTGTGGATTTTCCCCGTTTCCGCAATTCGCCTTCGCGAATCAGGTTACCAATTTGTTGAATGAGCCAGTTGCTATGCGTTGTAATCACGACGCGAACACCAGCACGGACCAAACGAGCAAGTGTTTGGGCAATTTTGGTTTGGGCACCCGGATGCAGATGAGATTCAGGTTCTTCAATAATAAGCATATCCCCCTGTCTAACAATACTTCGCAGAAAGAGGACTAAAGGGGCAAGCTCAGATACCATCGCCGCGGAATGACTCATCCGCAGTGCCTCTTTTGCCTGATTCGGGCGGTACAGAAATTCTAGAAATGCTTCTGGCGCGGCGCGTTTAACATCTATTTTGCCCTCCAGCAGTTCCGTCTCCAGTTGTTCTGCGACGCGACGTATACTACTTGACGTTCCCTTGCGTTCCTTGTAGTTAACGATCATTTCCAGAAAATCTGCTATCATTCCTGAAAATGTGGATACTTCAAAACGATCTAAACCTATACGAGTCGCCCGTTTTATCAGGGCAGTCGCAAGTAAATTGCGGCTTTGCACGATACCACTCCGAGCAGCAGGAAAGTAATATGAATTTTCTGTTTGCAACCTACTACGGGGGACTAAAGTCCGAAATAGACGTTCAACATCGGATATCTCATGGAACTCAGTCTTACGATTTGCGTCAAAGAGAATCATGTCTGGATTGATGTGCCCCGTTATAGTCGGACCGGATCCAACGTCCTGTGTCTCAAAATACCAACACAATTGATCCTTTTCGTGGACTGACAGCGCAACTTTCATTTCGTCGCCTCGGCTGCCAGTGAATCTAATAAGCTTGGAAACAGATTCATGGTCAAAACACCGTACCAGCTCGTTTGGGAAGTCTTCCTTATCTGTGAGTCGTGACTCTAACCGATCGGACACCCGTTGGGGCAAATCGGAAAATTTGAACGGATGTCCATGCGTGTTTAATTTCTCAAGTACTTCTAACATTTCTTGTTCTAATTCTTCCTTCTTACTTTGTGAATTGCGATCTCGTGAACGGTAAGCAAAACTAAAATAAGAAGCAATATAGTCTGCCCAAGGAAATATTGAAAATCCGTCAAAATGTTGGTGTAATGCGTAAATGAGCGCGGCGAGATATGTCTTGCCGGTGTTACTCTCACCGACAAATACAGTCAGTGGACGCAGGTCTATCTCTGCCCTTTCTATCGGACCGAAGTTTTTTGCGTTAATATGGATGTCCATTGTTTCTTCCTCTATTGGTGCTGACTTTGAATCAATTATAAGTCTATCTGGGATCAATTGCAAGGAAAATGGATAGCTTCGCGTTTATCATTATGTTGACAATGCGAAGTCAAAACTGAAATTTATAGTAAAAACCATACTTTAGCGTCCGATGCGGTTAGAAAACCGCATCTACCAGGGAGTGTGCATATATTTTAGATTTCACTATATGGTTGTAAGTAGAATATAACAGCAAATTTCATCAATAGACACCTTAGGTTAACACTTATTTATGTCTTCACATCATCACTCCTCAAGTCTACGCAGTGCCTTTTCAGCACTAACCTTAAGTCGTTCATTACCCGCTTTTATTGCAATCTGCAACACAGCTTGAAAATCTCGTCTTGCTTCCAACTTTTTACCTAAACGGACTTTTGAAACACCTCGGTTGTAATATGCTTTTGCATAATCGGGTTTGAGACGGATGGCGGTGTCGTAATCTGAAATTGCAGCCACGTGATGTCCCAAACTCTCCTTCGCCACTCCCCGATTAAGATACGCATCCGCTGCATCCGGTTCAAGTCGGATAGCAATATCGTAATCGGCAATCGCAGCGGTGAATTTTCCCAACTTGCGCTTCACAACGCCACGATTGAGGTATGCCGATGCAAATTCAGGATCAAGTCGAATAGCCGTGTTAAAATCAGAAACCGCAGATGCGAATTGTTCCAACATAGCGTACATAAGTCCCCGATTGTAGTATGCCGAGGTCAGTTCACGGTCAAATCTAATAGCGGCGTCAAGATCAGAAATCGCATCCGCGAATTCTCCCAATTGTGCTTTCACAATGCCACGATTAGAATAAGCTCTGGCATAATCGGGTTTGAGACTGATAGCAATATCAAAATCTGCTATCGCATCAAAGTGATGCTCCAAAGCAAACTTTGCAAGTCCCATATTATTATATGCTTCGGCATCATCAGGTTGCAGTTGAATCACCTTATAATAATCTGCAATGGCACTCTCATATTCTCCAATTTTGGACTTTGCATTCCCCCACAGCATGTAGGTCTCGGCAGAAACGGTCTGTTTTTCTTGTGAAAAAGGTTCTGTTGACTTTGACTGCGCCAACAGTTCTTTGAGATATTTTGACGGGATAGCATAGTTGAGATTCTGTGCATCCAGAGATCTATGGACTGATACGGACACACCAATAACTTCACCTTTACTGTTTAGCACAGAACCCCCATTGCTCCCTGGAGAAATCAATGCAGTCATCTGCAGTCGTTCTTTCTTGCTCTTATCTCTACGGTTGCTAATAATTCCAGCCGAAAACGTGCCTTTCACTCCTTTCGGATTGCATGCAACATAAACCGTCTGACCAATCCGGACTCTTTCACTATCTCCAAGAGAGAGCGGTTTAATACCAGTCGCAGTTACCTTTAATAGTATAAGGTCATTTTCTTTGTCAATTGCTGTAACGCCTTCAATGTTGTATGTAGTAGATTTTCCAACTAACTTTGCAGTGCCTTTTGCTGCACCTTCAATCACGTGGTAGTTGGTAGCAATTAGGTTTGGTTTGACAAAGAATCCGCTACCGATACCTAAAGTCTTTCCGTTTTTGTCCTTCATTTCCAAATATACCGTTGCTGCTAACGCTTTTTCGGCAATGTCTTCAGCAGGCAGCACGGTTTGGGCAGCTGCGGTGCTTACTGTGCAACAGAGGAGCAGAAGGACAATTGCAGTTTGGGGTGATTTTCGCAAATATTTGCCTCTATGTTTCATAAGATCTCCTTAACGTAAATTCATTTGGTTTAGATGTCATGCTGTCCTAATTTTCCCGCGTCACAGTTTGTTTTATGCTCACGCTCACAACTTGCCCCTTTTTAAGAGTTTTCAATACGGTATTCACCTGAGGAATCAACGGGGCAAGATGTGTGAAACGGCTACTCTCAGCAATTAACAATACAATACCTATTTGAATTTTTTCCAAGTTTTGTTGATATAAAAAACCTTTATCCATTGTGATAAGGACATCAAACTCAACTGAAGCTTTTCGCAAGAGCTCTCCATTTTTTATACCCTTCCATCCCTGGTATCCAACTGTAATAACCTCAATTGGGGCTGCGAAAAGTTGTCTCAATCTGTAAGGTAGATGCTCATCAAGCAATACGCGCATTAGCGAACTCCAAAGTCATCTGCAAATAAGCCACTGCCTGCTCACGTGAAACTGTCGGGAAATCGTCAAGGAATATATCAAGCGAGTCCCCTGCGACAAGGTGTTGAATCAGGCTTTCTACAGGCACGCGAGTGCCAGCAAAAACTAAGGTATCGTGCATCACGTCTGGATCTTGTGAGACAATTTGTTCTTTCTTCATCATATATTCTCTTCCTTATATGTTTTCAGAGGATAGTTTGTCTTGCAAAATAAGAATGTTATTAACACTATGATAACGTATTTTGCAGAAGATGTCAACGCTCATCTATTGGTGCTGTCTTTGAATCAATTATATGTCTATCTGCGCTCAATTGCCAGGTAAATGTCTTTGTAAGTAAACGGCAAAAATAATTACTTGAAAACGAAATATTAATATGGTATAATTACATAAAGAAGATTATTAAGGAACGTACAAAAGGAAAATTACGAACCGAAATAAGAAGGTGAATAATAATATAAGTTATTTAGAAACTGAACATTGTTCTACATATTAGAAAGGAGTCAAGATGGCAAAGTTTGATTTTGTACTCGCCATTGGAGGAGAACCTGGACAGGGTATAGCTACAGCAGGAAAGACCTTTAATCAGTTGTGTGCAAGGAATGGGTTTTATACTTTTTCATACAGCGCATACCAATCAATTATCCGAGGTGGACATACCTTCCTTACCATCCGAATTAGCTCAGAACCGGTTGCCAACCATGGCGACGAGATTGACCTTATCATTGCCCTTGATAAAAACAGTTTAGAGAAGCATATACCACACGTCAGACCTGGTGGTGCACTTGTCTATAACAGCGATGATGCAAAGAAACAACCCCCCGAACGAGACGATATCCAATTATGTCCCATTCCATACAAAGAATTCTCCAAAGGAATTGAAGATAGCAAATTACAAAGAGCATGTCTCAATACGTGTCTCCTCGGTGCAGCACTGCAGCTTGTTGATGCGGATTTAAACATGCTTGAAGAAGTCATTATCAGTGCCCTTCTCAAAAGGAAAGGACAGGAAACTGTAGATGCTAACATCGGTGTGGCAAATGCTGGATATGAACATGCCGCAAAACACTTCACGCAATTTGATACCAAAATAGAGAAACAGGAAAAACCTCTCGCTTTTGCACAAGGTAATGAACTTATGGCGATGGGGGGTGCTGCAGCAGGTGTGAAATTCTATGCCGCTTATCCAATGAGTCCCTCAACAGGTGTACTGCGCTGGATGGCGACTAACGCACGTGACCTCAATATCATGGTACGTCAATGTGAAGATGAAATCAGTGTCATTAACATGGTAATCGGTGCAGCACACGCTGGTGTTCGCGCTATGTGTGCTACTTCCGGCGGCGGATTCGCACTCATGTCCGAGGCAGTCGGCAGTGCAGCAATGATGGAAATTCCAATCGTCGTTATTGACGTACAAAGAGGAGGACCCTCTACAGGTTTACCTACTAAGACTGAACAGGGAGACCTCTGGCAGATACTCGGCGCAAGTCAAGGTGATTTCCCAAAAATCGTTGTTGCTCCCACTGGACTGATTGATGGATTCAATACCATACCAGAACTCTTCAATCTTGTTGATAAATACCAATGTCCAGGAATGGTCCTCTCAGACCTAATGCTCGGAGAAGGGTATACAACCTTTGACACTGAGCAGATCAAATGGGACCAGGAGATTGATCGTGGAGAGTTAATAACTGGGTTAGGACAGACAGAAGGTGAATACCTACGTTACCAGATAACAGACAGCGGAATTTCACCACGAGCAATCCCAGGTACCCCCGGTCACATGCACGTGGTCGCAACTGATGACCACTATGAAGATGGTGGACTCCTTAGTGACGAATTTACCGATCCACATAAACGTAGAGACATCATGGAAAAACGACAACGGAAGATGGATGGTATCGTTAAAGAACTTCCACCACCGACACTTGAAGGACCTGAAGACGCGGAAGTGACACTCATCGGATGGGGATCCACACACGGGGTAATCTCTGAAGCAGCAGAATTGTTAGATGGAGAAGGGATTAAAACTAATCATATACAGTTCAAATGGCTATACCCGATGGATGAAGATGCTGTAAACGAGGTATTGGAAAAAACAAGATACGCAATCATTGTTGAATGTAACTATACCGGTCAATTTGCACGCTTCTTACGCGGGGAAACCGGCTTTAAAGCAAATGGACATATCCGAAAATACGATGGTGAACCCTTCATGCCGCACCATATCGTAGATGGAACTCGTGAACTTCTCATCGGTAAGTCAGAACTTTATGTACCGTATCAGGAAATAGTTGTTTAATAAGGAGGATGAATCAGATGGCAAAAAAAGAAAGACCTATCAAAGCTGCTCCCACAGCAAAAGATTACAAAGGCGATGTAAAACCCGATTGGTGTCGCGGTTGTGGTGATTTTGGCGTACTTAATGCATTACAAAACGCTTATGCAAAACTTGAAAAAGGACAACATGACCACCTCACCGTCAGTGGAATCGGATGTTCTTCTAACCTGCCTGGTTACATCAATACTTACGGCATGCATACACTGCACGGGCGTGCACTCCCCGTTGCTACGGGAGCTAAGTTTGCAAATCACGAGCTCAACGTCGTTGTAACAGGTGGTGATGGTGATGGCTACGGTATCGGTGGAAACCATTTCTTGCATACAATGCGAAAGAATGTTGATCTGCTCTACATTGTTATGAACAATGAGACTTATGGACTTACGGTTGGTCAAGCTTCCCCGACAACGCAAGTGGATGAGATAACTTCCAGCACACCCTTTGGTAATATAGAAACACCGCTTAATCCCGTTGCAATGGCAATTGTTGGCGGTGCTACTTATGTTGCAAGAGCATTCAGTGCTGAGGGAAGAGAACTTGCTGAATTGATGTATGAAGGAATGAGACATAAAGGGTTTGCTTTTATTGATGTCATTAGTCCATGTGTGACATGGAAAGGTGGTAGTGATGAAATATTTCCATATTGGAAAGAACGAGTCAACCCACTTGAAGACCATGACACTTCCGATAAAGCCGCAGCTCTTGCACAGGCAATTAAGACCGGTCATGAAACGCAACTCGGGTTATTTTACCACGACACAAGTCGTCTCTCCCTGGATCAGATGGAACCTGTTCTGAAGGATGGTCCGATGGTAAGTCAGCCAATAGGCGTTACGCCTGAACAGGGTGCAGCTATACTTCAACGTATGATGTAATGGATAGTGAAGAGGGCAGGTCTTATTGCCTGTCCTCTCTTTTTGTCAACACATAATACCATTTCTATTAATTTTTCTCTCATTACCGACTGTTTAGAAATGAAGCGGTGTACGGCACAATCTAACAGAATGTGCTACAAAAAGAGACATTATCAATTCGAAATGGCATAACACTTGTTACCATATAATATGCGTCGTCTTACCACCTCTCAGATTTCAAAGCATTTCGGATATCGCAAAATTGTAAATGATGTTTCGCTGACAATTGACTCAGGTGAAGTCGTTACCATTTTTGGACCAAACGGTGCTGGCAAAACCACACTCATAAAGATATTAGCAACACTCCTCAGACCAACTTCTGGAAAAATCGATATAGAGAATATAGACGCAATCGCTGAATATGCAAAAGTGCGACACTTATTGGGAGTCGTTATTCATGAACATTTAGCTTATCCTGCATTTACACCGTTTGAAAATCTCAAATTCTTTGGACAGATGTATGGCATCAATGACTTAGAAGCACGTTGTAAAACGCTTCTTAATGAGGTCGGGTTAAGTCGTTTTATACATGAACCTTTGCACATCTTTTCACGCGGCATGACACAACGGTTTATGATAGCAAAGGCACTCCTTCATAATCCCTTAATACTTTTACTTGATGAACCTTTTTCAGGACTTGATACGTCGGCAAGGCAGTTTGTGATGGATAGAATCGCACAGGAGCAGGAGAAAGGTAAAGCAACCCTTATCACAACGCACAATACAGAATTAGGGTATCATATAGGAACAAGATTTCATTTTATGATAGATGGGACATTAGAAGAAAGCACAGATAAAGACGATATATCGGAAGAGACGTTATTACAAAAGTATCAGGATAGGTTGATAGAATCTGGAACAAACTGAGATAGACATGAAGGCACTCCGACAGATTGCCGCGTTGACTCGTAAAGACTTTAAACTACAATTTCGTTCAAAAGAAACGTTGGTGTTGATATTCGTTTTCAGTATACTTGTTGTTCTTATATTTGCGTTCGCTTACGGACAAGTCTTTCCTACTGAGAACAGTGATCGTGCAAAGTTAGTCGCAAGTGTCCTTTGGGCAACGTTTGTATTTGCAGGCATCATCACACTGAATAGGTCTTTTACATTAGAACGGACACACGGAGCTTTACACGGCATAAGACTCACAGGTGTTGATGCAAGCAACGTTTATCTGTCAAAAGTTATAAGCAATGTTGTCCTCCTCATGAGTCTGGAAGTTATCATAACACCCATCACGCTTCAATTCTTCGATCTGTTTCATGCAGTAACATTTGGAAGGCTGCTGACACTGTTCGGTATATTGAGTATTGGTACAATTGGCTTCTGTGCAGTTGGGGTGCTATTGGCAGGGATGTCAACAACGACAAGCGGCGGAGAAAGTCTGCTCTCTGTTATCCTTCTACCTTTGGTGATACCTACCATTATGAGTGGAGCAAAGTGCACCGTTTCTATACTAACTACTGGCGCAATGGAAGAGGTATTTTGGTTGACTATGCTAATCGTCTCGAGTCTTGTTTTTTTGACGTCAGCATACCTACTTTCAGATGTCGTCATTGAGGCATAAACAGAATACTCAATTCAAAGAAAAACATTATAATTCAAAGGGAGAATCAACTTGTCAGAAATAATAGATATCAATGCCCGGGAGATCCTTGATTCACGAGGTAACCCTACAGTTGAAGTAGACGTTAAATTAGCATCAGGGGCATTAGGTCGTGCTGCTGTTCCATCAGGTGCATCTACAGGTGAACACGAAGCGGTAGAACTACGCGATAAGGACTCGGATCGTTACCTCGGCAAAGGGGTTTTAAATGCTGTTGATAACGTCAACGCTAAGATAGCAGATGCACTTGTAGAATATGATGTCTTCGCTCAGAATGAGATTGACGCAATACTGTGTGAAATTGATGGCACAGAGAACAAAAGTAATCTCGGTGCTAATGCGATTTTAGGTGTATCACTTGCTGTCGCAAAGGCAGCTGCCGTTGAACTCGATCTGCCACTTTATCGGTACATCGGTGGAACAAATGCTAAGGAACTACCACTACCCATGATGAATATCCTAAATGGGGGTTCACATGCCGACAACAACGTTGACATACAAGAATTCATGGTGATGCCAGTAGGGGCAGACTGCTTTTCCGAAGCACTACGAATGGGTGCTGAGATCTTTCATAGTCTCAAAGCAGTCCTACATGCACGAAATTGCAATACTGCAGTAGGAGACGAAGGGGGTTTCGCTCCTGATTTAGCGTCCAATGAAGAAGCTATCTCAGTCATCATAGAAGCGATTGAACGCGCAAATTATACACCAGAACAGGATGTGTTACTCGCTTTAGATGCTGCATCAAGTGAGTTCTACAACCGTGAAACAGACACATACATCTTAGAGGCAGAGGAGAAACCCAAAAAATCATCAGATGATATGGTAGAATTCTATGCTAAACTCTGTGAAAAATACCCAATCATTTCTATTGAAGATGGTTTGGATGAAAACGATTGGGAAGGATGGAAAAAACTCACAGAGGCAATCGGAGATAAAGTACAGCTCGTAGGTGATGACCTTTTTGTCACAAATACCATACGACTACAACAAGGAATTGATGAACAGATCGGAAACGCCATACTTATTAAAGTCAATCAGATCGGTACTTTGACAGAAACGCTTGATGCCATTGAACTTGCGAAACGATTCAACTATACTGCAGTCGTTTCACACCGTTCAGGTGAAACTGCGGATACCACAATATCAGATCTTGTCGTTGCCACAAATGCGGGGCAAATCAAAACTGGATCGTTATCCCGGACTGACCGTGTCGCCAAATATAACCAACTTCTTCGTATTGAAGAGGAACTTGATGATAGTGCCATTTTTGCTGGTAAAAAAGTCTTCTATAACTTACCAGACTTGCGTTAATAGTAGTAGGCACACTCCGTGTGCCGTCTCTTTGGAGTTTCAAGGTAGTAGGCACACTCCGTGTGCCGTCTACAAGTCACATACAGGAGAACCAATTATATGCGTATTTTTCGTGCAATCCTACTTATCATCGCATTAGCACTGCTAATATTTAGCGTTAAACAGTTCATGAATGGATATAAAGATTGGCAGCATGCTTTGATCGTTGAGCAAGGTTTTGAAACAGAAATAAATGAACTTAAAGGCAGACGAGATAATCTAAAAAAGAGAGTTGAATTGCTCAAGAACGACACGTTAACCAAAGAACGCCTCGTAAGGAAAAGATTCGGATATGTGAAACCAGGGGAAATAAAGATCAAAATCACAAAACCTATTCCTCCTGAATAATCTGATGATACGTAATACGAATCATCTTACAAGAACTCGTATTCTCATACATCTGCAATATAACACCAAATCACATCAATTCCACATAATATGTAGGATAATCCCATGTATAAAGAACCGAAACACCGCAGTCCTTTACCAAAGTTAATAGCACTTTGTGGTCTACTTATCTTTTTCTTTTTAGGTCTTAATGCTGTCCGTGTATTACAAAAAGAGATGGTACAACCCCCTATCCCTAATCTCGCAGTCAAACAACCCGAACAAAGACCGACAATTCAAAGACCGACAACAAACAGACCTGCAGTCCAAGATATTAGATCAAATTCAGAGCGAAGAAAACTGCCAAAATCGGTCTTAAGCAAGGAACGTCTCTATTCTAAATATTGGCCCAAAGGATTTAGTCTATACCGTTATCGTTGGACAAGAAATGCCACCCTATTCGTAGCAGAGATGGACCGAAGCGCGAATAATCTCCGCTTTGATGTCGAACTTTCCAACTCCCAAATTCTGAGACGCGAAACTGTCTCCAGCGTAACGAGACGACTCAAGACAAAAGGAATTAAAACGTATTCGGGAGTAAACGGGAGTTTCGGTATTCGTGAAGATAGTTATGGACGAGGGGGTATGATTTTCAACCTACATATTCAGAACGGAGAGTTAGTGAGTATACCAATACTGTTGGATAGATGGGGGTTTTCTCCTCCATCACCGTGGGGGGAAACAAGTTTCGGTGTCGCTCCTGATGGTGAGTTTCTTTTAGATGCGGTTAAGCTGAACGGGACAATTACAATTGGCACCCAAAAACTTAGGATAGATGCTATCAACCAAATATGTGATTCTTATAGTCCCGTAGTCCTATATACACCGCGTTTCGGTAGAACAACCTTAACGCGACGTTGCTATGAATTTACACTACAGAAACTGACGCTGCCTCTTACAGGTAAATACACAAGCCGTTTCGTAGTTACTTCTGTCAACCCACGAGGGAACAGCGTCATTCCATCTGATGCCGTTGTACTTGCAATAGCTCCTGGTTTAGGACGGAGTTGGTATCAGAGACTAAAACAACAAACAAACGGAACGTTAGAAATTGCATTGACACCTGAAAAATGGCAGACAGTTCAGACAGGAATTGGCGGGAATCTCAGGATACTCAGAAACGGGAAGATTGAACCAGAATTGGTTGATTTTAGAAATAGTAGAGGTCGTAGTGCATATAGCCACAGCAACGCTTCACAGCGGCATCCAAGGAGTGCTTTGGGTTTTAGTGATGACAAGCTTTTTCTTATTGTAGTTGATGGTAGACGACCCGGACACAGTATGGGGATGACGTTATATGAAATGGCAGATTTTTTCAGCGACATAGGCATCAAACATGCAATTAATTTTGATGGGGGTAGCTCATCCGCATTGTGGGCATTGGGGGATATTGTCAACAGACCAGCACATGACTATGAGCGTCCCATCTTTAACGTTGCTCTGATACAAGAAAAACATTAATTCAGCCATGAAACTACAATTCCTTCTCCTTCCATTACTCATTCTACTGGCTTGTTCAAATAGGAATAATCCTCAAGCCGTAGCTGAAGATTTCGTCTATAATTACTACAAACGCGCAAATCAAGAATCGGCTATGCAGTTGTGTTCAGGATTAGCGACTGAAAAAATAGAGAAAGATATAGCACGTCTCAAGGATATCCGAGGACCTAACGAACCTGTCAAAGAAATGCCAAATGTTTCATATCAGCAGATCGGACAAGAGACTGCAAATGAGGTAGAAGGGACAACTTTTGTGTCATTCAACTATCAATTGACAGTCAAAAACAGAGGTGGAACGATAACACGTACAAAAAAAGTTGTGATTACAACAGAGAATATTGATGGACTTTGGAAGGTCGTCAATTTTGTTGAGTAATAGTTTCTGAATACCCCTCACAACACCTGAAAAATACTTGCCTGTGGTGTGTAAAGATTTTGTCCCCTTTTTCATAAGAGACGGCACTCGGAGAGTGCCTACTCAAGAGACGGCACTCGGAGAGTGCCTACTACTATTAAGAGGATATGAATTTCCAAACTTGACACTTATAGTGACAATAACTTTACGCACCTCTTGCCTGAAAAAATATTTGACAGTCACCCTTATATCTGTTATAATTCTATATGCAATTCCTTTTTAAATAAGGGTTTTTTAACATGTTTGAGAGTTTATCTGACCGCTTGCAAAGTACCTTTAAAAAGATAAAAGGACAGGGGAAATTAACTGAGAAAAACATCTCTGATTCCCTGCGTGAGGTACGTCGCGCCTTTTTAGAAGCAGACGTAAACTATAAGGTCGCCCGTGACTTTATTGAAAACATTAAGATACGTGCTCTTGGTCAGGAAGTGATGGGTAGTCTGACACCAGAACTGCAGATAGCCAAGATCATAAAAGAAGAACTGACGACACTGATGGGTTCTGAATCCGAGAAGATTCAGATGGCGCAAGGCGGACCAACAGTTGTCATGTTAGCTGGGCTGCAAGGTGCTGGTAAAACAACAGTTGCCGCAAAATTAGCACTCAAATTTCGAAAAGATGGCCGCAACCCGATGCTCGTTGCGGCTGACGTTTATCGACCCGCTGCAATAAAGCAGCTACAGGTGCTGGGAGAACAAATTGATACACCGGTTTTTGCACTGGGAACTGATGTCTCACCTATTGATATTGCTAAAAAATCCTTACAAGATGCAATGAAAAGTGGATATGATTGTATTATCATAGACACTGCTGGACGTCTACACATAGATGAAACTTTAATGGCGGAATTACAGTCCATAAAGAACGGCGTTGATCCGTCTGAAATTCTGCTTGTTGTTGATGCAATGACAGGACAGGATGCTGTCAATGTCGCTGAGAACTTCAATGCAGATTTAGACATTAGCGGTGTAATCTTAACAAAAATGGATGGGGACGCTCGTGGTGGCGCAGCACTTTCAATTCGCGCTGTCACACAGAAGCCAATTAAGTTCATCGGTGTAGGTGAGAAGATTGATGCATCATCACTTGAGGAATTCCACCCAGAACGCATGGCTTCGCGTATCATCGGACAAGGCGATTTCCAAACCTTGATGGAAAAGGCTGAAGCTGTTTTTAGTGAAGACCAAGCACGCGACTTAGAACGTAAGTTAACTGAAAGAAAAGGATTAGACTTTAACGATTTCCTCACGCAACTTGAACAGATAAAAAACATGGGACCCCTTGACCAATTACTTGACCTTGTTCCATTCAAGAGTCAATTGCCTATGCAAGACTTCAGTCCGGATGAAAGCAACCTAAAATATGCAAAGGCAATGATACAATCCATGACTCCTGCAGAGCGAGAAAATCCATCAATATTGGATAGGAGTCGAAAAATGCGAATATCTCAAGGCAGCGGAACTTCTGTCAATCAAGTAAATCAGTTAGTATCACAACTGCGCATGATGAATAGCATGTTAAATCAGCAGACATCATTTGGGATACCGCAAATCGGTAGGAAACTTGCTGGGAGTTCACGACCTAAGCGAAAAGCAAGAAAACCGAGAAAAAAGAAAAGACGTAGGTAAACTTAGAATTGGATAGCAAACTTAAGATTGATTATGACCAGGAGGTAATATTTGGCAGTTAGAATTAGATTACAACGACTCGGCAGAAAGAAACGTCCCTTTTATAGGCTTGTTGCTGCCGATGCACGTGCACAGCGAGATGGTGTCTTTTTGGAACGACTTGGACATTACGACCCAATTACGGAACCAGCAGATGTCGTTATTGACGAAGAAAAGGCATTGAAGTGGTTAAGATGGGGAGCTCAACCTACAGATACAGCCAAGAGATTGCTTTCACAAAAAGGCATCTGGAAGAAATTCACTTATGAGAAACTGGGAAAACCCTTACCTGAAGATGGAGAAGTTGAAACCGTTGATATAACTGAAAACGCAGTGCCTGAACTTGATGAAGTTCGCCTCATTGAGGAAGCATCCGAAGTAGAAGAAGAGTAGTTTTTCAAACTCAGAATTTTTTCCTAATAGATCTATCCCCTCATACTTTAATGTCACAACTACTGATAGATGGTTATGTTCAAAGAACTGATTGAGTATATTGTAATTTCACTTGTTGACTATCCTGATGACGTGGTTGTCCGCGAAGTAACGGGTGAGAAAGTCGTCATCGTTGAATTGACTGTCTCTGAGGAAGATTTAGGGAAAATCATCGGTAGATACGGACGAACACTAAAAGCGATAAGAACCTTGTTGTATACCGCTGGCTTAAAAGCAGATAAGAAGGTTATCCTTGAACTCATAGAGGAAGCGAAAGAAGAAGCATAGCGATTACAAGGCAAATTAACATGAAAGTGGATGTGCTTGCACTTTTTCCAGAAATTATTGCACCCGCGTTGCGGACAGGAATAATAAAACGTGTACAAGAACATGAAAAACTAAACATAAATCTCTTTAACCTTCGCGATTGGACCACAGATAAACATAGTACAGTAGACGACTATCCTTATGGCGGCGGTGCTGGGATGATACTCAAACCTGACCCCATTTTCGCAGCTGTCGCAGCGTTAAATCCCAAATCAGACGCACAAATACTCTACTTGACTCCTCAAGGCACTCCGTTGACACAACCTCTCGTAGAAGCTCTGTCTTTGGAAGCACATATTATTGTGTTGTGTGGAAGATACAAGGGGATAGATGAAAGGGTTAGAGATAAACTTGTAACGCAGGAAATATCAATAGGAGATTATATCCTAAGCGGTGGAGAAATAGCAGCACTTGTCCTGATAGATGCAATTGCACGGGTTTTACCCGGAGCCTTAGGAGACTATGAATCAGCACACGATGACTCATTTAGTAAAGACTTGCTGGATCATCCGCACTACACCCGTCCCGCTGAATATGCGGGGATAAAAGTACCGGATGTGCTATTAACAGGACATCACGAGAACATAGAAAAATGGCGACATGCGGAAGCACTTAAGAGAACAGCACAACGTCGTCCTGATTTACTTGAAAACATTGAGTTAACAGATGAGGAAGCTGCCATCCTTGATGAAACAAAAGTAAATCAAAACTGAACTAAAAGCAAACGTATTCATAACATTACAGACTGAAAGGAGGAAGAGAAAATGAATTTGATAGAATCTGTAGAGAATCAACATCTGAAGCCTGATATCCCAGAATTTGGACCGGGAGACGTTGTCAGAGTCAACACGCGTATCCGTGAAGGTCAGAAGGAACGGATACAGGCTTATGAAGGCACTGTCATAAGACGGGCACATGGTGGAACGCGCGAAACTTTTACTGTCAGAAGAGTTGCATTCGGTACGGGTAGCGAAAGGACATTTCCGTTACATTCACCGAATATAGAGAGCATCAGTGTCGTCAGATACGGTGCTGTCCGCCGTGCAAAGTTATACTATTTAAGAGATCGCACAGGAAGATCCGCACGTGTCAAGGAACGTAGAAGATAGTTCATGGATACTTATGAGCGCGCCTGTAGAGAAAATGGCTATAATATTATCGCTGGTATTGACGAAGCGGGTCGAGGTGCTTTAGCTGG
This sequence comes from Candidatus Poribacteria bacterium, assembly GCA_965205065.1. Taxonomy (GTDB): domain Bacteria; phylum Poribacteria; class WGA-4E; order WGA-4E; family WGA-3G; genus MSPOR6. The sequence continues at coordinate 5,211,452 of CBDBFT010000001.1, forward strand.
TCCCGTTGTTGCCGCTGCTGTCATTCTTCCTGCGGATTGTCATATTCTTGGCATAAATGACTCTAAAAAACTCACATCCACCCAACGTTCAAAGTTGTATGAAGAAATAACTGACATCGCTATCTCTGTAGGTATCAGTACCGTAGACAATTTGCAGATTGAACAGCTAAATATTCTAAAAGCTTCACTTCGCGCAATGGCGTTGGCAGTAGAAAAACTAACAGTAAGACCCGATTATCTGCTTGTTGATGGGAACAGATACCCGGACATCAATATTGAAGGTAAGGCGATTACAAAGGGTGATAGTCTCAGTTTATCCATCGCAGCAGCATCAATAATGGCAAAAGTCACACGCGACAGATTGATGATTGCGTTTGATAGAACATTTCCAAACTACGGGTTTAAAGATCATAAAGGTTATCCTACTAAACAGCACCGACAAGCGATTGCCGAACACGGGGTGTCTGATATACATAGAAGGACCTTCAAACTGCTATCTGAATAGGTTCAATTTCTCACGCGGTTTTTCATTGCAGATAATATGAGATAAACACATGCAACAGTCACTTCAAAACATAGCAAGAATCGGTGAAACATTCGCGGCTGAGCATTTAAAAGCACAAGGCTATAAGATTCTCACACAAAACTACCGTTACAAACGCGGAGAAATAGACTTAATCGCACAACAAGAAAACAGAATCGTTTTTGTTGAAGTGAAGACCCGTCGTAATATAAAGTATGGTTTACCTCAGCATGCAGTAACACCCCAGAAGCAACGTCAGATCTCAAAAATCGCATTAGCCTATCTACAATCACAGAATTTACTGGACACACCTTGTCGTTTTGATGTCATTGCAGTTTACTTGTCGCCTCAGCTAAAATTAGTAAAACTTGTGCAAATTGAAAGTGCCTTTGATTTTGTGAGTTAAAACCTAATATACTGTCTACCCGACCTACAAAAGAAGACTTGACAAAGTACTATGCAAGCTATAATACTCTGTGGCGGATTATCTACCAGACTTGGTAAAACGACAGAAAAACTTCCGAAGATACTCCTAAAAATCGGGACACGAACAGTCTTAGAATGGCAGCTATCACTCTTAGCCGAAGCAGGTGTTACAGATGTCGTCCTTGCAACTGGACATCTTCATGATGTATTATATGAACAGGTGGGGGAAATGTACGATGGAGTAAAGATAAGATATGCAAGAGAGGAAGAAAGACTTGGTACGGGTGGTGCAATCAAGAATGCTCTAAGACTTGTGGATGATTTCCCAGTATTTGTTTTACACGGGGACATATTGTTGAAAGGCATATCTTTACGAGACATGTTTACCCAACTGCGTCCTGAAATGGATGGATTACTACTTGGAGTCTATGTGCCTGATCTGATTTCCTATGGTGAAATAGTTGCTGATTCAGAGGGACACATCACCGCTTTTAAGGAGAAACAGCAGGAATCAAGACCGGGTATAGCAAATGCAGCAGTCTTTTTGTTCAATCGTTCAATTACGAAGTACTTTCCGCAGAGACAGGTTTTCTCGATTGAAAGAGAGGTATTTCCTTACGCAAAAAAGCTCTATGTTCACAAAGTATCCACAGAATGGATTGACATCGGTGTTCCAGAACGATTAGAATATGCAAGGAAGTATTTTACAGATTAGTCTACTGGTAACGAAACATCATATTTATCGTAAAATTGTTTAAACAGAGAGTTGTTTTAGTTCATTATCATAAGTCTAATACATTGGAGTTACTTATGCCAATTTTTAGTAAAGAAGACTTAGAATATTGGGAAGAACATGGATACGTCGTTGTCCGTGAAGCAGTACCAATTGAGAATTGTCATGCAGCCGAACAAGCTGTATGGGACTTTCTGGAGATGGATGGAGACGATCCAGATAGTTGGTATCCTGAAGACCCACCAAGACGGGGGATTATGGTTGAGATATATCAACACCAAGCCTTGTGGGATAACCGTCAATCTCCGAGAGTACATCAAGCATTCACAGAGATATGGGGGACAGATCGCCTCTGGGTGAGTTTCGATCGCGCCAGTATGAACCCACCTGAGCGCGATAATTGGAAGTTTCCTGGTCCATACTTGCATTGGGATATGTCGTTAGAAGACATGCCGGTCAGACTAAAAGTGCAAGGTGTTCTTTATCTTGCTGATACTCCCGCTAATCAAGGCGCGTTCACGTGTATTCCAGGTTTTCATAAAAAGCTTGAACAGTGGTTGAAAGACCTCCCGACTGATGCGGATCCGAGGCGTGTTATCCGAGCATACCAAGAGCAAGCTGTTCCAATTGCAGGAAAAGCAGGGGATCTGGTAATTTGGCATAGTGCATTGCCGCACGGTAGCAGTCCAAACGCTGCCGAGCGTCCTCGTATGGCACAATACATTACAATGTCACCCGCTCCCAATGAGGGGAAAGACACAAACGAACATCGGGTCACGGGATGGCGTGAACGTCTAACAGGATTGGGTAAGAATCAGAAAGAGAAAGAGCATCATCAAGGTAAAACTGCTGCGTTAACACCTTTAGGGAAGAAACTGCTTGGACTTGAACCTTGGGCAGCTTAGAAATGCACAATGTTTGTAGGCGGGTTGATCTACCCGCCTAAAGGAACAAACATGGAAGACCTATTGGCTGCACGTCTGCAGATGGCAATGTCTCTTGCATTCCACATTATCTTCGCTTCCATCGGTATTGCAATGCCCTTGTTAATGGTCATCGCTGAAGGACTATGGCTAAAGACAAAGGATGAAACCTATCTCACACTTGCTAAGAAATGGTCTAAAGGCACTGCTATCATGTTTGCGGTAGGTGCAGTATCTGGGACTGTGCTTTCATTTGAACTCGGTTTATTGTGGCCAACTTTCATGGCACATGCGGGACCCGTCATCGGTATGCCGTTCTCTTTAGAGGGCCTAGCATTCTTTATAGAAGCGATCTTTTTAGGGATTTATCTATACGGCTGGGAACGAGTTCCAGATAAAATCCATTGGTTATCAGGTATGATGGTGTTGTTAGGTGGGATGTGTTCCGGTATCTTTGTCGTTACAGCGAATGCTTGGATGAACACACCTGCAGGATTTACTTTCGAGAACGGTGAATTTACGAATATTGACCCTATCGCTGCGATGTTAAATCCATCATCATTCACGCAAGCACTTCACATGACTTTAGCCGCATTTCTTGCAGTCGGATTCGCTGTTGCTGGTATTCACGCCTATTTCCTTAGACGCGATCCAGACAACCCTTTCCATAGAAAAGCGTTCGCGATTGCTTTGAGTGTGGGTGCCGTAGTTTCAATACTACAGCCTATATCAGGCGATCTCAGTGCAAAACGACTTGCTAAACATCAACCTATTAAACTTGCTGCAATGGAGGGACAGTGGGAAACTGAACGTGGCGCACCTTTACGTATAGGCGGGATACCGGATGAGGAAGCAGAAGTTACACGATATGCCATAGAAATTCCCAATGCTCTCAGTTTCTTAGCACATTCTGATTTCAATGCAGAAATTATGGGTCTCAAGGATGTACCGCCCGAAAACCGTCCCCCTGTTGCTATAGTACACTACGCCTTTCAGATTATGGTTGCTTGTGGATTGGTTATGATGGTTGCAGGTATTGTCGGTGGATGGTTAACTTGGAAACGCAAAGCATTACCGACAAACAACTGGTATCTAAAGTTCCTTACAGTATGCACCCCGCTTGGATTTATTGCAATAGAAGCAGGATGGACGGTAACTGAAGTCGGCAGACAACCGTGGGTCGTCTACGGTTACATGCGCACGGCAGATGCAGTGACCCCCATGCCAAATCTCATCGTGCCATTCTTATGTTTCACAGTATTATACATCTTCCTCTCCATCATTGTTGTAATCCTATTGCGGCGTATAATCTTCAAAGGGTTGTAGTGTTGTACCCTTGATAGTATATATGCAAAAACTTTACACACCCAATACCTATTAGATTTGCGTGATATGTGATTAAATGAGGGTTTTCTCTTAAATAATGATACCAAGTTCGGTTTTCCCGATTTTTAAGATGTCATAAACGTACCCATTGATGCGAAATCTCGCAAATAAGGCGATCGTTAGATTTACCATTTCCACACTCTTCGAAACGATAATAGACTTGCGCTTAAAACGCCCAAACCAATGCCGCATCAAACAATTGTTGCGTTCAATACCGTGCGTTTCTGCTTTGTCCTGAACTAACTTATCTTTGGGCAGAACCGATTCATAAACCTGATAGTTATCCGTATAATAAACCTTCACATCCCATTTTTCCAAACGAGTCATTAGTTTCTTCAATGTCGCTTTATCCCGATCACCACACTCCCAGGCAATAAGTTCTCCAGTATCACGACACAAAGCTTTCCATATCCAGAGTTTCTGCTTTTTTTTTTCAAATAGTGCCACATCTCATCAAGTTCAAGCACGACAGTATCGGTTTCCTGGGGTTCAGGGGGTTTCGCATGTTCAGCACCGAATTTTCTTATCCATTCAAGGATAGTGGAAGGGGAGGCTTGAAGCATTTTTGCGATGGCGTTCATAGAAAGTCCATGGCAATAGAGAAAAACTGCAAGTGCTTTCTCAGCAAGGGGTCTTCCCCGGTATGTGTGGTTTTCTGTCCACTGATAGTTGCAATCTTTACATTTATACCTTTGTTTATCGTTGACGCGTCCATTTTTGACGAAGTGTGGGTGTTGACATCTTGGGCAATTCATGTGAGTTTCCTCCTGATGGGTGTATAGGTTTACTTTTAGCATAGTCTGCTTTTTTATATGTGTCAAGAAAAATATTGTAATTTGCTTGACACTTTTTTAGACAGTTGTTATACTACTTAAATACTGAATAGGCAATGAGGCAAGAGCGGTACGAGGGAACTCTGTCTCATTATTTTACCGAAAACCCTCGATTAAATCGGTATAATGTTTATTGGAGCAGGTATTATTTCAACTAAGTAAAAAATGGAAATTACACCAGAAATGTTAAATTCTCAAAAAATCTTAGATAAAAAAGAAGGAATTATTTAATGTCTCATAGAATATGTGGAATATGGTATGTCTCAATTGTACTTTTGTGTGTTTTTGCCCTCTATGCTATAAGTTATGCGGATGTCACCCCTGTTGCTGACCGTACGGCACAGGTGCGTGATAAGATTGTTGCTGTAGTACCAGATGTGGATTCTGCAGTCGATGTGACTGCAGAGCATCTGTCAACGATTAGGAGTCTTAACCTGCGTTTATTAAAAATAACGACGTTGGCATCAGGCGATTTTTCTGGACTAACAGGACTGACTTCTCTAAACCTATACGGCAACCAACTCTCCAGTTTACCTGCTGGTATTTTTGAAGGGTTGACCTCGCTCACATCGCTCCGATTAGGGAGAAACACCGTAGATCCACTCCCTTTGACTGTATCGTTAGAAAAGGTGGCAGAAGGTGAGTTCAAAGCGGTTGTTCCCGCAGGAGCGACGTTTGATATTGTTTTACCGATCACTGTTACAAATGGCAGTATCACGGGTGGTGCGACAGAGCTCACAATTTCTCAGGGTGACACAGAGAGTAGTCTGTTTGTGGTAACACGCACCCCTGGTACAACAGATGAAGTCACCGTTGATATTGGCACGTTGCCAAGTTTACCACGCAATCATTACGGATACACGTTTACGAAATCCGGTACACTTCCCCTGACAGTTATTGCTGGTATAAACACTGACCCTGTAGTCAAAGTTCCAGATGTCCAAGAAGTTGTGACTGTGGAGACACCTAACACGGCACCCACTTTCGCTGATGGCACCAGCACCACACGGTCCGTTGCTGAAAACGTCCCCGCAGGTACGAACATTGGTGCCCCGATAACTGCCACAGATGCAGAGGATGACACACTGACGTGGACCCTCGGTGGCGTTGATGCCGATTCCTTTGAGATAAATAGTACAACAGGGCAGCTCAAGACCAAAGCACCGCTTGACTATGAAACCAAACGCGTCTATTCTGTTACCCTCACTGTCGCTGATGAAGCATTATCCGATACAATCACAGTAATTATCAGCGTGATTGACGTGAGTGATACCGTTTTCGCTGCGGGTGTTTTTCCTGTCGTTGATCGCACGCCACAAGTGCGTGATACAATCCTTGAAGCGATCCCCACTGTGCATAATGCAACCCAAGTAACCGCCACACACCTCGCAAGTATAACAGCTCTGAATCTACGTAACAAAGGTATTTCTGCCCTGAAAACAGGTGATTTTTCTGGACTTGCCGCACTGACAGATCTCAACCTATATGGGAATCAACTTTCCAGTCTACCCGTAGGGACTTTTGATGGTTTGGGGGCACTCACTACGCTCCGATTAAGTGGAAACGTTGTTGATCCACTCCCGTTGATCGTGTCATTACAACAGGTCCGTGATAACGTATATCGCGCTATAATACCCACTGGCGCACCTTTCCCGATCCGTCTCCCGATTACCGTCACTGATGGGAGTGTTAGCGGCGGAATAACGTCTGTTGTGATCCCACAAGGTAGCCGTCATAGTGCAGCCTTTACCGTGGTTGGCACTTCAGCAAAAGTGTCTATCGGCATGTTGCCAAGACTACCGCGTAATCATTTCGGTTATGTGCTTGCACAATCCACTGTCAGCAGCCGCACGGAACAAGTGATAACAGCGATTGCTGCTGCGATAGGTGTTAGCGATAGTCGTTCTGTGACCGAGATAGACCTTGCAACGATAACAGGTCTTGATCTCTCTGGAACATCTCTTACGACGCTGAAGACAGGTGATTTTGCGGATATGGTCTCCTTGACAACGCTCAACTTGTCAAACAATGCACTGACGAACCTACCGGCTGGTATCTTTGATGACGCGCCATCGCTGCGTTCCATCACTTTAGCCAATAACCGGATCTTAAGTCTCCCTGATGGAGTGTTCACGAGGTTGTCGTCTCTGAGCACAGTTGACCTCAGTGGCAACGGTATCACAAGCCTATCAGGGGACACATTCAGCGGGTTATCTGCGTTGACAACCCTCAATCTGTCCAACAACAAGTTGTCTACGTTATCATCTGGCATTTTCGATGGGTTGACCTCATTGAATCAACTCTCATTAAGTGGGAATACGGTGGATCCGTTGCAGATAGGTGTATCACTCCAGAAGGTAGGGACAAATCAGTTTAAAGCAGTCGCTCCCACAGGTGCGCCGTTTAATATCGTGTTGCCACTCGAACAGATATATGGCACGGTTCGCGGCGGCGTGAAAACCATTCAGATACCGAAAGGCAGTGTGGAAAGTCGTCCCCTAACAATGGTCCGGATACCCAACACCATTGCCTCGGTTACCGTAGATATAGTCAATGTGCCGCATCTCCCTTCAAATCATAACGGGTATGTATTGGTCAAATCTATGTCCCAGCGGTTAGTAGTGCTCCCGAAATTGAATGCTGCACCTGAGTTTACTGAAGGGACAAGCACTATCAGATCAGTGTTAGAGAATACCGCAGCAGGCACAAACATCGGCACTCCTGTGTCCGCGACAGATGCAAATGAAGACACGTTAACTTATCAACTCAGTGGAACCGATGCAGCCGCTTTCGCAATTGATACAGCCTCCGGACAACTGCAAACAAGTGCCCTCTTAGACTATGAAACAGAGTCAAGTTATACGGTTACACTCACCGTATCTGATGGCAAACTGACAGATACCATCACTGTGACTATCAATGTGACGGATGTCGTAGAAATTACTGTAATAGAAGAAAACGAACCAGAAGATAGTGCACAACAGGAAACAACGACAAACACACCACCTGTGTTCACAGATGGCACGAGTGCAACACGTTCTGTCGCAGAAAATACTGTCTCTGGTGTAGACATCGGTGCTGCAGTATCTGCTACAGATGCGGATAACGATGCACTCACCTATATGCTCGGTGGCACAGATGCAAACGCATTCAGTATCAACAGCACAAACGGACAACTCCGAACAAGTGCTGCACTGGATTATGAAAACAAGAACTCCTATTCTATCACCGTCTCGGTTTCTGATGGCAATGGCGGGATTAATAGTATTACCGTGACTATCAATGTGACGGATGTCGTAGAAATTACTGTAATAGAAGAAGATGAACCAGAAGATAGTGCACAACAGGAAACAACGACAAACACGCCGCCTGTGTTCACAGATGGCACGAGTACAACCCGTTCTATCGCAGAGAATACTGGTTCTGGTGTAGACATCGGTTCTGCGGTCTCTGCTACAGATGCGGATAGTGGTGATACGTTAACCTATACACTCGGTGGCACAGATGTAAACGCGTTCAGTATTAACAGCACAAACGGACAACTCCGAACAAGTGCTGCACTGGACTATGAAAATAAAAACTCCTATTCTGTCACCGTCTCTGTCTCTGATGGCAATGGCGGGACTGATAGTATTACCGTGACTATCAATGTGACGGATGTCGTAGAAATTACTGTAATAGAAGAAGATGAACCAGAAGATAGTGCACAACAGGAAACAACGACAAACACGCCTCCTGTGTTCACAGATGGTACCAGTACAACCCGTTCTGTCGCAGAAAATACTGGCTCTGGTGTAAACATTGGCACGGCAGTCTCTGCTACAGATGCGGATAGTGGTGATACGTTAACCTATACACTCGGTGGCACAGACGAAAACGCGTTCAGTATCAATAGCACAAACGGGCAACTCCGAACAAGTGCTGCGCTGGACTATGAAAACAAGAACTCCTATTCTGTCACCGTCTCTGTTTCTGATGGCAATGGCGGGACTGATAGTATTACCGTGACTATCAACGTTACGGATGTGAATGAGAACCGCGCACCTGTGTTCACTGAAGGGGATAGCACAACCCGATCCGTTGCTGAAAATACTGGTTCTGGTGTCAACATCGGTTCTGCAGTATCTGCCACAGATGCGGATAACGATACACTTACATATACGCTCGGTGGCACTGATGCAGCATCGTTTAGTATTGATAGCACTTCAGGTCAATTGCAGACAAAGGCTTCGCTTGATTATGAAAGTAAGGCTTCATATTCTGTGATTGTTTCTGTTTCCGATGGCAATAGCGGTAGTGATTCTACTGATGTTACAATCAGTGTCACAGATGTAGATGAAAACAGTGCGCCTGTTACAGTCGGCACGATTTCAACTGACACCTTGACAGTAGAGAAACCTTCCGTGCAGATAGATGTGTCCGGCAACTTTTCGGATCCTGATGATGATACGCTCACCTATACTGCCAGTTCAGATGATACAAGTGTGGCAACTGCGAGTGTGTCCGGTTTCTCTGTGACAATAACGTCAGCGGGAACAGGGAGCGCAACAATTACAGTGACAGCAAGCGATGGTCAGCTTACAGCAACTCAGACTATTGCCGTTTCCGCGGATGTGGACAAACCGGATGTGAGTTTCTCTCTCGATTTAGAGGAACTGCGTTATTCAAACGTATTACATTATACTACTAATGGTCCATTTAAGTTGACCATTACGTTCTCGGAACCCGTATCCGGTTTTGAAGTTTCGGATCTTGATGTTGATGATGAATATACATATTCGGATTTCAAAGCGGTTGATGCCAAGACCATTGATGGCACGAGTTTTGCTGATACTTATACTGTCCAAATTATTCCTGATCCTAACGAAATTTCGGAACGCATAAGCGTTTATATTGAGCCAGGTGTCGCGACTGATGCTGCAGGAAATCCGAATACTGGCGCGCTATCACCAAAGATTGAGGTTGAAAAGTTCCGTCCCCGCGTAGAGATTTCTGTCCCGGCTGCAGACGTAACGACGACGACTTTTACAATAGAGATCACGTTTGACGGTGGCCGATCCAGTTTTAAACGTCCACTCGGTTTTGAACAATCAGACCTATCTCTTACGAATAACACCGCGGGAGCAACAATCACAAGTTGGACTGATAATAAGGTGGGTGCTTTTCAAGTAGAGATTACTGTGACACAGAGTGGAAGTGTGACATTTGGGGTTGCTGAGAATGTCGCAACCGATTTAGCAAAGAATGGAAACACCGCTGCTGTCAAAAAAACTGTGACGATTACACTTCCCGGTTCAGACCCACCTGAAAAGCCTGAGGTTGATACAACACCGCCGAGTATAAGTTTCTCTCTCGATTTAGAGGAACTGCGTTATTCAAACGCATTACATTATACTACTAATGGTCCATTTACGTTGACCATTACGTTCTCGGAACCCGTATCCGGTTTTGAAGTTTCGGATCTTGAAGTCGATGATGAATATACATATTCGGATTTCAAAGCGATTGATGCTAAGACCATTGATGGCACGAGTTTTGCTACTACTTATACTGTCCAAATTAATCCTGTTCCTAACGAAATTTCGGAACGCATAAGTGTTTATATTGAGGCAGGTGTCGCGACTGATGACGCAGGAAATCTGAATACTGCCGCGCTATCACCAAAGATTGAGGTTGAAAAGTTCCGTCCCCGCGTAGAGATTTCTGTCCCAGATGCAGATGTAACGACGACGACTTTTACAATAGAGATCACGTTTGACGGTGGCAGATCCAGTTTTAAACGTCCACTCGGTTTTGAACAATCAGATCTATCTCTTACGAATAACACCGCGGGAGCAACAATCACAAGTTGGACTGATAATAAGGTGGGTGCTTTTCAAGTAGAGATTACTGTGACACAGAGTGGAAGTGTGACATTCGGGGTTGCTGAGAATGTCGCAACCGATTTAGCAAAGAATGGAAACACCGCTGCTGTCAAAAAAACTGTGACGATTACACTTCCCGGTTCAGACCCACCTGAAAAGCCTGAGGTTGATACAACACCGCCGAGTATAAGTTTCTCTCTCGATTTAGAGGAACTGCGTTATTCAAACGCATTACATTATACTACTAATGGTCCATTTACGTTGACCATTACGTTCTCGGAACCCGTATCCGGTTTTGAAGTTTCGGATCTTGAAGTCGATGATGAATATACATATTCGGATTTCAAAGCGGTTGATGCTAAGACTATTGAGGGCACGAGTTTTGCTACTACTTACACTGTCCAAATTATTCCTGATCCTAACGAAATTTGGGAACGCATAAGTTTATATATAGAGGCAGGTGTCGCGACTGATGACGCAGGAAATCCGAATACTGGCGCGCTATCACCAAAGATTGAGGTTGAAAAGTTCCGTCCCCGCGTAGAGATTTCTGTCCCAGATGCAGATGTAACGACGACGACTTTTACAATAGAGATCACGTTTGACGGTGGCAGATCTAGTTTTAAACGTCCACTCGGTTTTGAACAATCAGACCTATCTCTTACGAATAACACCGCGGGAGCAACAATCACAAGTTGGACTGATAATAAGGTGGGTGCTTTTCAAGTAGAGATTACTGTGACACAGAGTGGACAAGTGACATTCGGGGTTGCTGAGAATGTCGCAACCGATTTAGCAAAGAATGGAAACACCGCTGCTGTCAAAAAAACTGTGACGATTACATTATCTAATAACCAAGGGGAAGCACCGATTGCTAAATGGAAAATAGATAAAACGCAACTGTTCTCGAACTATCCCAATCCGTTCAACCCGGAAACCTGGATACCGTATCAGTTAGCAAAACCCTCAGAGGTGACGATAACGATATTTGATGTCCGGGGACGGGTTGTACGGACGTTGATTTTAGACAATCAACCTGCGGGTCTCTATAGAAGTCGGAGCAAGGCAGCCCATTGGGATGGTAAAAACACTTTCGGTGAAAAGGTTGCAGGAGGAATGTATTTCTATATGCTAACTGCAGGCGAGTTTTCTGCAACGCGCAAGATGTTGATACTGAAGTAAACACTACCAAACTGAGCGGAACATAATCGTGAGAAGAATCGGTGTAGTGGATTATCGTCTACGCAGCAGCAGCATATTCTTCATTTGCTCTTTTCACAAGTGCGTTCATATAAGCAATCGTATATGCGGTACCAATCCGATGGTCACCTGCCATACTCGGGATATGGTCTGGTATCATTACGCCATTGAAATCTACTTCACGTAAGACTTTAGCGACATCATACATGTCCTGATAACCATTATCTACAAATGTTTCTACGAAGTGAGGTAGCGGTTTGTCGACATTACGGAAATGCACCTTGAAGATCTTATTTCTCTCACCGAAATAGCGGATAGACTCCAGCACATCTTTTCCCATTAGGTCGCCACCCTCTAACCAGCATCCGACACAGAAGCACATGCCTACGTTCGGACTGTCAGCGATTTCCAGGGCGCGTTTATAGCCTTCAAAACTACTGAAGATACATCTGGGTATCCCTGCGAGGTTCAGTGCTGGTGGGTCATCAGGATGGATACCGATCATCACGCCTGCTTCTTCTGCAACAGGTGCAGCTTGTTTGATGAAATAGGTATAGTTGTCCCAAATCTCCTCTTCAGAAAACTCGCGTCCATGTGATAACGGAATCTTATACCTGTTTCCACCCCAATGTCCTTCTTGTGCTTTATCCAGATTGAAGGCACGGGCACTTGCACCACCCCGAGTTGTCTCGCGTTCAGTACTCCAAATACCGTTTCCCATGTGTGCATACGTCGTATAGGGGATACCTGCTCTGCCGAGGTCGCGTATATACCGCTTATACTGTTCAATCTTGGCGTCCCGGTTTTCCAAGTTAAGGACGATCCCATCTTGGTTATGAACATCGCTGTTGCCGAACCCATATATCTTCAAGCCCGCGTTCTCAAATATCTCTCGTCGGCTGATAAAATAGTCGTAGTTTGCGTTTGCACCATTCGTCCAAAGAACGACATACTCAACATCCATCTGTCTTGCAAATGCTAAGTCAGCCTCACTCGGTTCAGGGGACATCTGTGCTGTGACCTTCATCCCGGGTGTGATATTATCCAGTGGATTATTCTTTGCCATTTTGTGTGTCTCCTGTCAATTTCGGTTGAATGTGCTAAGTATATATTTCTTAGCACATTACCTCGTTAAAATCTACTCGTCATCCATTGCCTCTTCCTTAAGACGATATAGTTCTGCTGTCAGTTCCTTTACAACATCAGCATATTCTGGATCGTCGTAAACACTACACATTTCATTCGGGTCTTTTTCAAGATCAAAGAGTTCCCATTCGGGTTCTTTCGGTTCATTAACTGAACCAGAGGTACCGAGTGCTTCACCGTAGTAGTAGATGAGTTTATGGCGGAGTGTCCGTATACCGTAATGTGCAGGAACATAATGATGTGAAAGGTGCATCCAGTAGCGATAATACATAGATTCTCGCCAATCATCAGGCACATCACCTTCAAGTATAGGACGAAGGCTTCTACCTTGCATATCTTCAGGTATATCCAATCCAGCATAATCCAGCCACGTTTCAGCGAAGTCAATGTTCAGAGATAGTGCATGCGTAGAACTTCCTGCTCCAATAGCACCTGGATATCGGACGATAAACGGCATCCGTAGCGATTCCTCATACATGAACCGTTTGTCATACCAGCCGTGATCTCCTAAGAAGAATCCTTGGTCAGAAGTGTAAATCACCATCGTATCATCGGCGACACCATCTTCATCAAGATAATCAAGCAGTCTTCCAACATTGTCATCAATAGAAGCGACACAACGTAGATACTCTTTGATATAACGTTGATACTGCCAGTTTGCCAATTCTTTTTCAGATAATCCTTCAGGTGGCGGACCAAATTTCTCTATTTTCAGGTCTCTGTCATTCATGTGTCCGAAGACGCGCATTTTTGCTTCCTTCGCTGCATTTGAGCGATTAGCATAGTCATCAAAGAAGTTATCGGGCATCGGTACATCTTCGTCTGCGTACATGTGGAGATGCTTCTCGTCCGAATCCCACGGTCTGTGCGGTGCTTTGTGGTGACACATCAGGAAGAACGGTTTTTCTCGGTCTCTTTCTTTCAGCCAATCCAGTGAGAAGTCAGTGATAATGTCGGTTGCATATCCATCATGTTGTGTTCTACCACTTTCTTCTATCATAACCGGATCATAATAAGAGCCCTGTCCGGGTAAAACATTCCAGTAGTCAAAACCTGTTGGGTCAGCATTACCCCCGTGTCCAAGATGCCATTTCCCAATCATTGCAGTCTGATAACCGCCTGCTTGTAGCATTTTGGCAACATTGGGTTTTCTTCCATCAAGTGGATCTCCTAATGTCTTTACGCCATTTAGGTGGCTGTGTTTACCTGTCAATATATTCGCCCGGCTTGGTGTACAGATAGAATTGACACAGAAGCAGTTCTGTAAGATCATACCGTCATTCGCGATACGATCAAGATTTGGTGTTTGATTGATACGACTGCCATAACAACTCATTGCATGTGAGGCATGGTCATCGGACATTATGAATAGAATATTGGGTTTACGCAATTGTTTCTCCTTCATTTATACTTTGAGTAAATCGTGGTTTGCACCACATTTAGGACACGGTAACACTGATGTTGTAGGTTCTTGGATGTCTCTGTTATGTCTACTCTTTAGTTTAAATCTATTTCGCTTTTATTTCTTCCCATGCGCGACTATATTCTCGCATGGCATCTCCAGGATCAATAATCCACTCAAGAGACTCCATTCTGTCAGCGGATGGATAGATATATTCATGCTTTTGAAGGTATTCCGGTAAGTGTTCTTTTGCTGCAGGAACGCATGTTCCGTATTTGGTAAACTCTGTAATCTTTGCGTTGACTTCAGGACGAAGTAGATAATTAATAAACTTTTCAGCGAGTAGCTTGTTTTGAGCAGTTTTGGGTATACATACATTGTCTATAAATTGACTGGAACCCTCTTTGGGTATAACATATCTTATGGTTGGCATCTGTTCTGCGGCGCGGAATGCCTGCCCACTCCATGAATGCGCCAATGCGACTTCCTTAGAAATAAGAATGTCCTGTGTCTTGGATTCATACCTTTTTAAGAGGTGTTTCTGCTCAATCAACTTCTCTTTTGCTTGTTGAATTTGATCAGGATCCGTTGAATTAAAACTATATCCGAGCAGTTTAAGGGTTGCACCGATCGTTTCACGTTCGTCATCAAGCATGCTGAATTGTTTCTTATATTTTTCATCCCAAAGGACTTGCCAACTATCAGGAGCTGGCGATACTACGGACGAGTCATAAGCAATACCTGCTGTTCCAAATGTGTAAGGTACTGAGTGTTTATTCTCAGGATCAAAGTATTTACCCAGAAAGTTGGAGCTGATGTTCTTAAAGTTTGGTATATTGTCTCGTTTTAATTCAGCTAACATATCCTCTTTTGCCATTATTGAAACCATATAATCGGATGGCATTATGATGTCATAACCTGTTGCGCCAGCTTGTAATTTCGCGAGCAGGTCTTCGTTTGTAGCGAATATGTCAACAACCACTTTCACACCAAATTCGTCTTCAAAACCGGTACGTATATCTTCACTGACATATCCTACCCAAGTGAAGATATTCAACTGTTGCTCTTTATCTCCACCACATCCGTTAAAGCAATAGATCAGTAATATAACACCGATGATGAAGTACCTTTGTAATCGCATCCACCAAATTGTATAGGTGTTAGAAAAATTCAGCATGTCTTACTCCGATAGGTAGCTGAGTTTGGAACGGCACACGGATGAAGATTAAGTTATTAATTGGGTAATACGCGGGCGGGGAAACCCCGCCCCTACGAAACCTTACTCCTACGATGAGTCATATCAGTAGAATTACCTGATTATTTATTTAATCTTCATGAGTGTGCCTACTACTATTAAGATATTTCAGAAAACGGCACACGGAGTGTGCCTACTACTATTAAGATATTTCAGAAAACGGCACACGGAGTGTGCCTACTACTATTAATAAGAAATTGACATCGGAACGGCACACGGAGTGTGCCTACTACTATTAAGATATTTCAGAAAACGGCACACGGAGTGTGCCTACTACTATTAATAAGAAATTGACAAGAGACTTAATATATGCTAATTTAGACAAGGGTTCTGAATGTTAAGACGACTCGGTTTCCAGACCGGCTGCTTTCCAGCCTCGGAAACCACCTGCTAAGACTGATACATTCTGATAACCCATGTTCTTTAATGTATGTGCAGAGAGTGTAGCACGAGTTCCTCCACCACAGTATGTTACGATGTGTGTGTCTTCTTCAGGTGCGACATCATCTATATCAAGTTCAATATAGCCGCGGGGGAGTGACACAGCGTTTGGTAAATGTTCTTTTTCGTAATCAGGTTCATCCCGTACATCTAACAGTATGACTGAATCACCAGCATCTGTCAGTTCATCTGGTGACATTTGTCCGACATTTTCTCTTGCCTCAGCAACCAGTTCATCAAGTGTTTTTAATGGCATCGTTATCCTCCAAAGTTTCAGCATTGGAAGCTTCTTCAAAAAGTGCGTCAAGAAGCGTGGGATCTTCTATACTATTTGTCTGATTGACAACGACTATCGAAACCTCCGTATTTTGAATAGAATAACATGAATGGGGGAAAATGTCAAGCGTTGTAAATTGTATGAATGATGTATGTTTTGGAAAAAGGCACAATCTAACAGAATGTGATACAAAGAAATGCACAATCTAACAGAATGTGATACAATAAAGCGACATTCTCGATTAGAAATGGTATTAGTATCTGAGTAATAATTTATGAGGAAAATATGGAATTGTTAAGAAAATCTGTTCAGGCTCAAATAGATAAAAATAGAATTGGGAGTCCGGTCTTCCTAAGAGGGGTCTTAAACATAGTAAATGAAGAAAGGAGCCTTCTGCTGCCAACTGCTGAGTTTGTATCACTCGCTAACGCGTGGATTCCATCATCACCGCAGAAAGTGTATTCAACTGGAGATGTGGACGGAATACAGGTAACGACTATGATACAATATGTAAACGGACAGATGTCTGTGCTATCGGTGAATCGTGTTGACACTGAAACGGTAATAGATATTATGTTGGTTGGAAACAGAGGGGTTATCTATTATGAAACACCTATCGGTAGACACTCTCTAAGTGGAACGCCACCGGAATTACGTGGTGAAGGTGAACTGGCAGAAGTCATTTCAAGGTCACTTGCAAGTGGACGACCTGCAATAGTGGAGGGTTAAGCATGCAGAATAGTGAAAAATATGGTGTCTTATTGCTCGGTGGACATCGGACACACCAAGAAAACTATGCACATCTTTTTGCTAATGATCCACGATGTAAATTAATTGCTTTCGCTGATGAACAGGATGCGCCAAGCGAACGTGTAAAGTTAGCGCGTTCACTGGCAACAGAATTAAACCTGCCCTTCATAGACAATCTTCAAGATGCATTAGGAAGGGATGATATACACATTGTCAGTCTCTGTACTGAAGTGGAAAGACGTGGACGAGTGGGAGCAAGGTGTGCTGATGCTGGAAAACATGTTTACCTTGACAAACCGATGGCACTAAATCCTACACATGCACATCAGATTGTTGCTGCAGTCGCAAAAAGTGGTGTGCGAACCCAGATGTTCAGCAATATACATAGCAGCTGGGCACGGACGGTTAAACAAGCACTAAGGAGTGGCAGAATTGGAGAACTGAAAGCAATCCATTGTGATGTCATGTTTGCTAAAGGGCACCCAGGAAGTGCCCCCATCGGTAAAAAACGGATACAGAATCCGAATTTGGAACGTTACAGTTTTGTTGAAGCAAAACCTGAAATGTTTGACATCGGGGTTTATGCCGTTTCAATGGTCAATTGGCTGACGCAGAAACGTGTAAAGAACGTATTCTGCGGAACTGCGAATTATTTCTTTAAAGAACATTACGATTGTGATTTAGAAGATTTTGGTGCAATGGTTCTAACGTGTGAAGATGGGATTACTGCAACAATTGCTGCTGGGAGATACGGTTGGCAAAGTCATGCTCAAGGTGGAATCCGGAAGGTTCATCTTGTTGGTACAGAAGCAACCTTGACCTTTGATGCCTCATCAAATCGACTGGAAGTTTTTGCTGCGGAACCAGCCTTTGAACCACCGACACCTCACCCGCTTGACCCGATGGGTATGTGGAGTAGTACAACTGCAGAAATAGGTATGCGTCCAAAACAGCACTGGATTGATATCGCCAGGCATGATGATGATGATGGACAACGCGAGTTTAGTGCATTTGTCGACTGTATTGAAAACGGTATTGAAAGTGAGATGAATGCTGAAATCGCAGCACACGCTGTTGAAATCATCTGCGGGGGATACGAATCAGCTGCAAGTGGTGGAATAAGAGAGGGTTTGTAAAGTTATTGGCACCTTTTTTCAGAAGACGGCACTCGGAGAATGCCTACTACTATTAAAGAAGACGGCACTCGGAGAATGCCTACTACTATTAAAGAAGACGGCACTCAGAGAGTGCCTACTACTATTAAGAAGAGACCTGCTGTAAACTAAACAATCCCGATATGTCCTAACCTCTTACACCCATTGCCTCAAGCTGCGCAATTTGTTGCAACCATGATTCACGGAGTTCGGGTGAGTACTCCATCGGGAGTAGTGATTTTCGGGTGCAATTTAGGAACGCCTGAAGTATCTGATAGCGGCGTATAGGTCCGATATTGGGTAGAATTCTATCAGAGATCACATCTGCGATTTCGTCTACAGATAGCGCACCTTCACGGGATTTAGCAGCTTCAAGGTCGGCACGGAGAGAGGCAAAACTTGCGGCTGAATAACCTTCTGTCAGAACAAGCATGTGGTCAAGAGTTTCATGCGGTATTTCACCTTTGTAGACATTCTTCAGTGTCCACTGTAGAAACGTTTCCCGGTCTTCACCTGTTGGATCAAGAACTGGAATGACAATATCGCCAACTCTTCCTTCTCTACGGAGATCTGGGGATAGATTGTATATGCGTGCAGTCATCAGAAGCCACGTAATGTTTCCTCTCAACTGTGGGTCGGACATCATCGCTTGAATTTTGCCTGTTAGCCTGCGTTCAGTCGCGTGTGCATCACTACCGACCTGACCAAACTGTGTATCAGCCTCATCAACAAAAATCAGCACGTTAACCAAAGCCATCAGCAAACGCCGAAGCCGTTCAAAGATGACATCTGTCTGTCCGAACCACATACTACGGATGTTCTTTAGCACAAGCACAGGAATATCAAGTTCACCTGCAAGTCCTTCAAAGATGAATGTCTTACCACTTCCGATAGGTCCGCATACACTTAATCCGGAGATTGAGTCTTTCCCCGTTGTCGTGATACGCGGGATTATTTGGTCTTTCAAAAACGTAACAAGTTTACGGTTTCCGACAATATCCTTTAATGTGTGAGCGGGTTTCTTAAACTCAACAACATCTTCACCTAACTGTGCCTGAATAAATTCTGAAACTTTCTCAATAACACTTTCTGGACGTAGTTTCTCGCCAGAATAGCAAGTGGATACGAGTAGTTGACGCAATGCTTGAATAGATAAACCTGCTGTTAATACAGCCAATTGAGATTGACTACCCCACAGATTGAGTTCTTTGTTTGTTGGTTTCTGCGTTCTGTTAAACCAAGAGATAAAATGACGTCTTGCTTCTACTTCGGGGGATGGTATCTCTACGTCAACGACCTGTGGCAGACGAACGACGCGTGAATTGACCAAGCTCTTAGATTCTGAGATGAATACGACCGTATCTGTAGATTTCATGAATTCAGAATCTGATATCCAGTCTTGAATAATGCTAATTCTATGTCTATCCGCTAAATTGAGGCTACGAATCTCGCCTTCAGGTAGCAGCATATCTGTGGCTTCAATAACAATCAATAGCTTTTCGTTTAGGAACTTCTCTCCAAGATGGTTCTTTGATCGTGAAATAAGACAGAACTGTCTCAGAAGCTCAAGTGCTAAGGTTGGACTTCCAATTGCCTCGTTAAGATATTCGGCAAACTTGTTGTCGTCAGATTCACGTCTTTTCGCCGTGCTGCCGTTTGACTTTTTAGAGTTGCCTGGAAACGCAAAATGACTGGAAGTTTCCTGGAGTGAAGGTTCTGTTGCGCCACGCCATTGGTCAAAAGCCGTTCTGACTTTATCACGGTCAGATGCGCGAAGGAAACGGAGCGGTCCATTGAGTTCATAGACAATCAAGATAAAACCCGGTATATCCCAACTTCTGGTTAGAAATGGAACTAAAGGTATATAATCTTCCGCATCATCATCCTCAATGAAAAACAGATCATGTATATTTCCGTGTAGAACGATACTGCGTGATGTACCGGAATTAATCAGCATTCCTGCTTCAGCTCGGAATTTGTAGGTAGGTTCTTTAATTGCGATAACCGTTTCCTCCTGGCTACAGGTATGATCTCTGTTTAACCCTCACATGCTTCGGTTAATTTTATCCAACGGGGTAGAAATCCTTCCGTTATAAACTGGTCAAGGTGCCATATATTGCGTTGGGGTTCTAATTCGAAAAAAGTTCCCATTGCTAAGATAAGTGCATCTTTGAAACCGTATCGCGTTTTGATCTGTGATAGTTCTTGATATGTGTTCAGGAACGCGTGATGTATGTGTAGAAAGTTCAGGGCAGCGAAAGTGAATGCATTAAGTTTTAGGCAGTCATCCCCGGATTTCTCCCAATACCAATCAGGTTTATAGAACAGGTCCAGACGATTCTTACACAATTGCACCGCCTTCTCCAGCACACTGTCCACTTCAATGTGTTTTTCTACACCATCAGTAATATCTAACTTTTCACAGATCTCTGCATGTATGCTGTGTTTTACTTCATCAGAATCTACCCAAGATTGAAAAGCTTCGGAGGCTTTTTTAAAACAATTTCGAAGGTCTTCTAAGGTTAGGTCAAGTTTGCTTGGAAAATCCTTGAGTAAGGATGAGCTCGGCATCAAGTGTGCTTCCTCTGGATATAGTTCCAGGAACTTATACTCCACGACATCTGCTAACATTTCGGCAAGTATAGGTGTAAAAGCGATGATTGACCGTTCATATAGTTCTGCATCAATAAAGGCAGTCAGTTTTTCAGTATTTAGACGGATCTCACCCGATTCTGTTTTGCTGAATGCTTCAGAAAAGGTTCGCTGTTCACCCATGACAGATGCGCTTTCAGTTATAGATAACGGACGATCAAATAGTGATAATTCGGTGTAAAGATCTTCAAAATCAAGCAGACTCTCTTGCCATTGATGTCCCCATGTGTCGTGAATCAGAAATTTATCAAGTTCCTCCAACGGCAGAAACCCCACCATTCTTGTAAGGGTTATGGTAACCAGCTCTACCGTGAGTCCTGTTTCATTAGCGATTTGCTCACGAAACGTAATGTCCAGGTCTTCTGCGTCGAATGTTCCAAACACAGGGAAATTAGCGAAGGGTTCAACTTGCCATATCTGTCTCAAAAACTCATTATAACCCACTCTCTTGGGAGCCTGTTTCTTCAGATGTGGATGCGTTGGGATGGCTGTGGATTCTTTTTGTTCTGAAGGCAAACAGAAATAGAGTGCCGAACAGGTCTTTACTAACTTGACTTCTCCTACTTCAAAGGGTGCACCAGGATACAGGTATCGAAAAAGTTTTAGCACATCGGCATCAAGCAGCGTATTATCTGATACTAATTTAAAATGGGACTGTAGAAAACGCATGATCTGATGTCTATGTTGAAGAGGTGCAGCGCGTGCAATGAGTTTCTGTTCAAGTTTAGTTATGAATTGCGCGTCTACTTTAAATAGGTCTTGTATACTGGTTTTCAGTTTTAGCAGCTCAGATTTTTCAACTGGACAATCAGGAATAAAACGTTTAAAAATCTTAGAGCCTGCGGTATCAATATTCTCAATATCTGGGTGGTGGACAAGTGCTGGATACTGTTCGAGTGCAAGCCAGATCGCTTCAATAAAAATCGTATCTACGTCTTCGGATAGAGAAGACATAAATTCACGATCATGAGGCAGAAACGACACGGTAGCAGTTTTGGTAACTAAATCATTATGATGATCATGAAATTTGTCAAGCAATTCAGTTGGTACTGAATTGCTTTTTTTCATCTCTTTTATCTGCTGTGCTTGGCTTTCAAGGTCTTTTAGACCTTTCAACAGGATTTCACAACTTTTTGGCGTGTTTTCCTGATGCCATGTGTTTATTTTCAAGATTTCCTCCTATATGATAGCGCGTATGATAGCGCGGGGATATTAGTCTTCTATCCAGTCATATTTGTAGGTCGGATTTCGCTTTGCTCTACCCGACCTACAATTTAGGAACTGATAGTCTACTAAAGTGGCAGTTCAGAATCGCTTTCCTTTTTCTCAGCGGTATCATCGGTTTCTGGTGGTGCATCCGTCTGCTGAGCACCAAAGATAAGCGAATCGAATTCATCAGATGCTGCTGTGGACTGTGCTGCTGCAAGGAATTCTTCCTCTTCAGCTCTTGTGTCAGTTCCAGCAAGTTCTTGAGCAATTATAGAGCGACCTTTCGCTTTTTCTCGGATATCTCGCATCCGTGACAATTCCTCTGAAGTGCCATCCGTGCTAATGCCGGACATCAAATCAGCTATATCCTCTTGCTGTTTTGCAATGATGAGATCACCGACCGTTTCATGCTGTTCTTCCTTGATCTTATTCAGATCACGTTGCACCGTCTGGATCTGATTCTTATGTGAGTCAATCTGTTTTTGTGATTCTTCAATATCAACTTCCAATTCAGTTATACGAGCGTTTTTCTCTTCCAGTGTAGAGTTGAAGTCTTGATATGCAGTTACACATTTGACATATTCTGCATTCTGTTTGATCTCTTCATCAACGATACCTTGTTGCTGTAATTCTGCTGCAGTCGATTTGGCTTTCTGTATTGCACCTGTTTTCAATTTTTCAAATTTTTCAACATCTTCAGTCAAACTCTTTAACGAGCCCTTTTTCTTTTCAACAAGTGCCATGAGTTGTGCAATAGCATTCTTATATTGCTGGAGACTTTCCATCTTGTCACTGATAATGCGTTCAAAAGCACCCCGTACAGCATTCGGGTCTTCCAATATTCTGTCAGCCTGCTCATGCGCGCGACCGGTTAGTGAATACCAGATTGCTCTGAAAAAACGTGTAAAACCGTTTGCCATTGTAATTCCTCCTGATAGTGAAATAAAGTTTCACTCAAAGATAAACATAAGTTTGTGTCTATAATTCAAAAATGACCCTATTAAATTTGTTCATTACATACTACCATAAATATACAAAAATAACTATATTCTTCTTTATGAGATAAATCACACTGTTAGAACAAGTGCACGTCTAACGTTTACCTGCCAGTATATCTGCGATTTCCTTATCTTGTAATATTGAAATATGAGCGTGAATCGTTTCATCTTGTTCCTCTTGAATTTTCTCAATTTCCTCAAGCAGTTGATGAAATCGAGACTTAAAAGACTCAATTCTGTCTTGAGCTTTATTGCATTCCTGTTGGAGTGTAGAAAAACGCTCGTTCTTCTCATCTAACCTTGATTGAATAGCACTATAACCTGATTGAAATCGAATGTAATCTGGATGCTGTTCTATTTCCTCCTGAGACTTTCCAGCTTGTTGAAGTTCATCAGTTAAAGTGTCTATCTGATTCTTGACTTCTGCCAGTTGATTCTTAAGTTTGTTTATATCATTTGTAACAGGAGGCAACAAGCTTTTTCTTTTTTCCACCTTTACCATCAAGTGTGCTATAGCATTTTTATGTTGTTGAATATTTTCTTGTTTATGTTGAATTAGAATTTCATAAGCAAACCGTAACGTTTCAATATCAATCTTCCCACGTAGTTTGGGTAGTCTTGTTTTACCTTTTGATTTCCTTGTTAATGACTTAAAAAAATCTGAAACTGACCTTTTCATTTGGGTAATCCTCTGAAGTTATGCTCACTCTCGTTCCGATATGTACCTTCTCTCTAAACGCTTATATCATTGAAGTGATTTCCCTTCAGTAGACTCAACATTCTGATGACCTGTCAAAGTCTGTGTGTCTTCATCTGAGTTTATGGATTGTGTGAATTCAATTTCTGGTTCTTGTGTAGATATCCGTATCTGTTCATCAACCTTTTTAGCGAACGCAAGGCTTTCATCAAGTTCGGATCGTAATCGTGAAAGTTCTGTATCATTACTATCAGGACTAAGTGTTAGCACACGCGTATAGAGGTGCGTTAGCTGCACTATCGTCTGCTCAACATCAGCGATGAGTTGTTCTCTGTGTTGTTGTAAGACTCGTTGAACATTCTTCAGTTTTGAATCTCTGGATTTCTCGTACATCCGCAGTGTATCTTTCAGACACTGAACAGCTTGCGTGAATAGTTCTGTAACCTTACCTGTGATTTCAGCACTTACTGTGAGAGGGAGTGTTGCCATCCATCCACCATCACTTACATCCTCTTGAAAAGATTGGTGTAGTGTGCGTAATTCTTCCAACATCTGTTCTGTTCTCTTATCGCCATCTTCTTTTAGTTGTATATGCAGTGCGTTTAATTCTTCCTCCTGTTTGTGTTGTGCCTCGTGAAGTAACTCTTCATGAACGCGTTTAGCAATATCATCTGTGCCGATCGTCCACTTCGTAATCAGACTACCTATCGGAATTGCTATCCCCATCACAGCACTTGCGAATAGAAAGAAGATCTTTGGTTCAAAATTGAACACCCAAGACGCGAAGGCAGTAATCGCACCCGCAGCAAAAGGGTAAATCACGAAGGGGTTGTTAATAAGATGATGCAGGTATTTCTTTAGAAATAGTTTCCTATCAATCAACTTTCTCACCCAATATCAAGTGTTTTGTCCACAATGTCAGGATATATGTCACACATTATTTTATCATAACATAGCAGTGTCTGTAAAGAAAAATAACAGAATATCAAAGTATTTCGTTTATATCATTAAAAGTATAACAGAGTATGATGAAAAAAACAACCGCATTATGTTATTTCAAATTACACCCTAATTTGGTATAATTAGCAAAAGACGAGAAACCTTTGTATATTCATCATTTTCACACATTGATGATGGTTTGACGATGACATTAGGAGGAAATGTGACGTTTAACATTATAATAACAGGTGGCAACATTGTTGATGGAACTGGAAAACGTGATCCTTACCCCGCAGATATCGGCATTCAATCCGATAAAATCACTGAGATTGGTGACCTTGAAAAAGCGGATACAGCCTGTCACATATCGGCAGATGGATTGGTTGTGTGCCCCGGTTTTGTTGATGTTCACGTGCATTCTGAGATAGCGTTACTCGGTGGACGCGACCAATATGCCGCCCTCAGGCAGGGTGTTACTACGCATCTCGCAGCACCCGACGGTTTTGGTTGGGCTCCACTTACGCCTAAACTGGCACAAGAACTATGGCATTATACCCAATTTGCCTACGGGGATGATAAAGTTCCGCTGAACTGGCAGACGCCAGATGAATATCTGAACATGTTCAACGGTAGGATTCCTGCGAATCTTTATCCACAAGTACCGCATTGTGCTGTCCGGCTCGGTGCAATGGGGTGGGAGGCACGTCCTGCTACTACGGATGAACTGAAATCAATGGAACGGACAACGCGCGATTGGCTTGATGCTGGTGCATGTTGCCTCTGCTTAGGATTAGATTATCAACCCTCTGCGAATGCTGATCTGAATGAACTGGTATATTTATCAAAGGTGGCTGCACGTTATGATGCAATCTATGCTGCACATGTCCGTTACCAACTTATCGGCAGAAAGGCTGCATGGGAAGAGACAATTGAAATTGCGAAGCAGGCAGAGATTCCTGTCCATATTTCACATGAACGTGTTGATGATGAAGTGGCAGAGATTCTTACAGAAGTTGACCAAGAAGACATTGATCTGACTTTTGAATCCTATCTATATCCTGCCGGCATGACTCACCTTGCGATGTTGCTTCCGATGGAATATCAGACAGGAAAACCTGAAGAGATGTTGCAGAATCTGGAAAATCCTGATGTCCGAGAGCACGCCCTGCCTTATTTGCGTGAGAAATTGGGAGAAGGTAACCAGATTATAGGTTATAACAATTCCGGTAGATATATCGGCATGTTACTCTGCCAAGCAGCTGAAGCGGAAGGGAAAACGAATGAAGAATTTGCTTATGATTTTATAAGACAGGAGGCAGCCATTGAGACCTTTATTATGCCGTGGGGAACGCCACCTGAAGAAAATGAACGGACTTTAGACCGGACAGCAACCCATCCTCGGATGATGATTGCAAGCGATGGTGTCTACAACATACCACATCCGCATCCGAGAAGCTATGGGTGTTTCGTACAGTATCTTGGCAAATATGTGAGGGAAAAACAGATTGTCTCGTTAAAGGAAGCAGTCTTTAAGATGAGCGGTTTCCCCGCAGAAAGATTTAGATTGCGCGGTCGCGGTAGAATTGCTGAGGGGTTTGCTGCTGACATTGTCATATTTGATCCAGATACCGTTGCGGATCAGTCTACTTGGTTTGAACCTGTAAACCCGCCTATAGGTGTGAGTTGGGTGCTTGTCAACGGCATTCCGGTGATTGAAAATTCCGATGTTACTGACAGGTTACCGGGAAGAGTGTTGCGGCATACACAATAGTGGAGCGTGATGAATGGACAGATATGACCTGACTATCATTGGCGGTGGGAGTGCTGGACTCGTGCTTGCTGTCGCTGGAGCCAAACTCGGTAAAAAAACAGCTCTAATTGAAAAGCACCGACTTGGAGGGGATTGTCTCTGGACGGGGTGTGTGCCGTCTAAAGCATTGCTGAAGGCAGCAAAAGTTGCACATTACATGCGGAACAGCGACAAATACGGGATACCATCGGTCGAGACAACACCTGATTTTCAACAGGTGTTGAATTATGTCCGGAGCACACAAAACCGTATTGAGGAAGAACATGATAATCCTGAACGTTTCCGCGAGATAGGTGTTGATGTCATCTTCGGTGACGGACACTTCGATTCACCCGATACTTTTGTCGTAGAAGACCGCGAAAATGTCACGACACGTACGCTCAACAGCAAGAAGTTTGTCATCAGTACAGGATCGCGTCCGCTTGTTCCCGCTATACCTGGTTTAGATTCATGCGATTTTCTTGACAGTGAAAATGTGTGGGAATTGGAAGAGCTTCCTCAACGGTTGTTAGTTGTCGGTGCCGGTCCGATTGGCATTGAATTGGGACAGGCGTTTCATCGTCTTGGATCAGAAGTAACGGTCGCGCAACGCAGCAACCGTATCTTGAATAAAGAGGACTTGGATGTATCTGAAAAGATGTTTGATTACCTGAGTGCAGAAGGTATTGATATCAGACTCAATACGGGAATAGATGTGATAGAGAAACGAGATGATGAAATCACTGTAACATTTGATGGAACGAAAAATAGTGAAAACGGAGGCAAGCAAGAACAGACTTTTGATAAGATATTGATTGCGACGGGTCGTGCACCAAATGTTGAAGGCTTAGGTATTGAAGAAATCGGCGTTCAGATTGGTAAGAGTGGTATTGTCGTTAACGACAGACTGCAGACGCATGTGAAGAACATCTATGCTGCTGGGGACGTAATCGGACACTACTTGTTCACCCATGTCGCAGCATTTCAGGCTCAACTTCTCATCAAGAATCTTTTACTTCCTTTTCGTCAGAAGGTCAACTATACTGTTGTGCCTTGGACGACTTTCTGTGATCCAGAAGTTGCACGATGTGGTTTGACTGAAGATGAAGCGAGAGAGAAATATGGTGATGTAGATGTATTCAGACTGGAGCAATCCGATGTTGATAGAGCCGTTGCTGATGGGGAAACACAAGGGTTCACGAAAGTTATCGCAAGCAGATGGCGGGGAAGAATATTAGGTGTTCATATAGTCGGAACACATGCGGGTGAAGTACTTCATGAGTATGTATTAGCAATGCAGGAAGGGATTCCGTTACGCAAATTGAGCGGTATGATTCATGTGTATCCGACTTATGCTACGAGTGTGTGGCGTGTTGCTGCTAAGTGGCTTTCAGAAGGAACTTTTGTTAAGACGATGCGTAGGTTGACAGGGACAAGTTAAAGTGTTTTACAATTACATAGATCAATAAACTTTACTGCGATGTCCAATCCGATGGACAACAACTACTTTTTTCTGCCTATTGAAAGTGTAGATAATTCGATAATCCTGCATTCTTAGACTGAACTTTCCTTTATCTCTACTTTTTAATGCTTTGTGATGCCAAGTATCACAATTTTCACATAATTGATCCAATTTTCTGCGGACTCTCCGGGCGATTGAAATATCCAAACGCGCCAAGGCATCCTCAGCCTTTTGCGTGAATTCTAAACGATACATTTACAGTCTACAACCCTAATTTTCTTGCCACTTCCTCAATTGGAACAGTCTCAATTTTGCCAGACTCGTAATCCGCAATACTTTGGTCGATCTCAGCATCAATATCAGGTTTTAGCTCTAATCCTTCATCTGGATCGAAGTCATAAGACTCTAATTCAAGTTCAAGGAGTTCATAGGTCACAAAAAATTCCCGAAATACTGCATCCAATTGTTGAAGTGTAGGTTTCTTTTCAAGTAAACTCATGATCTTTTCGCGCACACTGAAAATTTCTTGTGTAACAAGTGTTCGGATAAGTTCGCAATACTCTTTGAATGGTAATTCGGAAATCTTTATGTGTGGCATCGGATCGCTTTCTAAGTAACCCCCCATCCGTCTGCACATCCGTTCTTCAAGGGTTGTTTTTCTATTGGCGTGGATATAATCGAGTTGACGTTTTAACTTTTTATAAAGGGGCGTGTGCGGTTCAAGGTCTTGGAGCGGATCTTCTTCATATTCTTCAAGCCAAAAGGCGATGCTTTCGTACCCACAAAAGAGTTCTCGGAACTCAGTTTCCAATTTCGCCTTGTTCTCTGATGAAGGTTTTACGTTAAGCAACTTAATTAGCCGCTCACGGGCGTAAAAGAAATCGTCAAGAACAAGGCGTTGCAGCAATTCGTAGAATTCACTATGAGACATATCAACAAACTTTTTCACAAGATTCTCCCTGCATGTGTCAGAATTACTACACACTTATGTGCTATTTGTATGTACAATGAATGTATTTTGCAGCATTCATGAATATCTATAATATAGTTAGTATTCCAATAAATGGAATTATGAAAATGGTCGGAGACTACAACCCTATTTGATTAAGGAATATCAGGGATTTTAACCTTACACATATATAATGCGGAGACCAAATGCACAAAATAGAGTTTGTAGTTCCGACCCACCTAAGGAGGCATACGTCATGCAGAGCAATTTTTATGCCAACCGAAAGCGGTGTTTTTGTCTGTATGATTCGGTAAAATTGCCTATTTTTTTGTCAGACTGATGAAAAAATAGACACTGATTGATGGCGGTTCGGACAATAACGTTTGTTATAAAAGACTAATCAATTGAATCTTCAACTTCATCTTGATTTTCGTAATAGCGTAAATTGTAAACGCCTGGACTGCTTCCTATACCATCTGATAATTCAGTTTTTTACCTGGATGCCTTTTAGTTTTGGTGATAAGTCCATCTTCATCGCCAACCTTTGTTTCCATCCTAACAATTTAATCCTGCCAAGTGTCATTTTCTGGATCATACAACCTGTATCTCCCCTTTTCTACTCTCCAATAGTGTTTATGTTTAGCATAGGATGGAAAATGTTTGCGTGAAGGATGATTGACACAAGCGGCAATTATCTGTGCACCTAATGTTGACATTTTGAAATCAGGATATTTCTTTAAGACGATCGGTTTAACATCTTTGACAGCAAATTCCATATTTTTATTCCCTTTGGTCAGTGCTTGAACTGCATCCAATACCACTTCTCTTGCAGTTTTGTCACCAGACCATTGGGTAGTTTGTGAATGTGATTTCTTGACGTTTTTTGACCCAATAAAATCTCCATCTTTGGACTTAGATTCAGGCATTGTAACTTTAAGGTTAGTAATTTTCCTAAGTCCTCTGCTTGTCTCATTTTGTTCATTCCTAACAGGAGAAGGAGTGTCTTGAGATGTTGGTACGTATGTAATGCCGTTATCGGATGGTGACTGAAGTGACGATTCAATAATTGCTTTTACTTCAGGTGGTGCCTCTGAATCTTCAGGATCGTATACTTTCTCGTAGAAATATAAAACTACCTTGAGGTCGTGCCAATGTTTCTCAGCAAACCAAATGTGTATTGTTTCGCTGTTTGTTTGCAAACTGATCTCAGGGACATCTGAATCCAGAAGGTCTTTATGGATGGCTTCTCGTGCTTTTGGGTCTCGTTTTACGAACTCCTTATACCTAGCTGCACAATTTGGACAGAACGCAAGGTATTGTGCTCTATGTTCTATTGGAAAGTGATCTTTTCTAAGTGCTTCTACTGCCTCAAAATAATCTTCATGACTATTGCGTTTTTTGAACGGCATCTCTTTTTCACACATCTGACACACCATTTTGTTGTCAACTGTATAATTTGCTGTAAGATAAGGCCTAGGTTCAATTGTCCCCCGTGAAATGTTTACATTTCTTGCTCTCTGTTCGTATTCCTTCTCTGGTGCATAACTAAGTTCTTCAATAAGCCTAACTTCTCGTCTATTTTGAGGCGTTATTATTTTTCGCAACTGTTCAGGAGTTTTTCCTTGTGCTTTCCAATCTTTCAAAATGGCAGCAACTTCCTCAGCTTCATCACTTGAATCATATCCAAAATCTATAGCTTGTTGATTACGCTGGGATAGTTCCTCTTGTTGTTCTTTCGTGTTCTCAGCAAATTCAATTGCTTTGAGCCATTCTTGTCCTGGTTCGTATGGAAAACCCACAGGGAGTCTAACAATTGAAGCATCACAAGGATGTACAAAAAAGATAGTTCCATCATCTTTTTGGGGAACCCATTTTGCATTTCTTAACTGATGCACAAGGCTAGAATTCCCCTCTTTGAGTTCATACATTTGGCTAGAACGATATCTTGCTTTAAGGTAATTCTGAGATAGAGAACACATTGTTCTCCAAATCAATTTTGACATGGCAATTGAAGGATTATCAGGAGGCACTTGATTATCTAGTATATTTTCAAGAAGTACTTGAATCTCAGGTATACTGTAATCTTCATTAATACATGTTTTAGTCTCTTTAAAACCCTGTTCCGAGTACAGATGGGTGCGTTCTGGATGATCGGATGGGATTTTCTGATCATCAGAAACCTTTAATTTCGTCTGTGCCCCTACAGCCTCAGCGAATTCAGATAGATTTTCTAGGTCTATATTAGACCCGGGTTTAGCATAATTTAGTGAAAGGGATCGTTTGAAAGAGTTTGAATCTTCACCAACAACATCATAATACGCGGTTAAACCGGTATCAAGATAAGGTACATCCAAAAAAACTCCGCTTGGTTTGCTAAATATCCTACGATTGCTACGTTGCATATCAGTCTCAAAAATAAAGTAATCTTTAAATATAGATTGCAATTCGGTGTTAGTTTCATCTTCTACAAGGGCAATAAATCTCTCCATATCACCCTCGTGAGGTTTTATTGAACCACGACTATACCGTTGTTTCAAAATCACTTTAACCCATTCAGTCTCATTGACTTCAGCTACTTTGATAGTTTCAAGAAACATCCGGGCTTTTTCTTGCTGGCTCTTGTTGTTCCCGATGGAATAAACCTTAGGATTAACGTAGTGGAAATATTCCTCTTGAGTTTCCTCCTCTTGCGATTCCGCTTGGTCTACGTCATAAACTACCGCTGAACCAATAAACAAATTTTCGTCAGGTTTAACATCATCACTGAAGAAATGGCACTCACTACCAATTCTGTATACGCCATCAATACAACGAACAATACGAAGTTCAGACAACTGGGGTGCATAGTTAGAAGTAGAGTCCTCCAATAACGCATATAGTTGCTGATGCCATTCATCTGTCTTTTGGTTCAACCACTCCATTACTTGATCAGACTCAGTTTCCAGTATTTCTATCAAATCCTCAATTTTCCATTCAGAAATATCTAACATGGTTAGAAAATTGTCTTCCCGCGACGAGTCCAGTTGCCGAGGATTCGCAATCCACACTGTCAAAGAGCTGTCTTTACCAAGGAGTGTTCCCAAATCTTTATCTTCAATCAGATCTGATAAACCTCTTTCGCCTCTTGCTGTTCTGCATGCTACCGATGCAGCGGCATGCCCACCCTGTTTCATAGGTACCAGTTTTTTCTGATTGAATTCCTCGATCAACTGTTTTTGGATAGGAAAATAAAGATCGCATAGATAATCTCTGTAATTGGGTAGGGTCGCAAGAAATTCTACGTCTAATAATTCGCGGTCCCGAATGGCATGCATTGATTCAGCGATCAAATCAGCGAGATGATCCAGCAATTTGTCGTTCGCCGGACAATCCCGAACACTGTCACGCGCAACAGTTGAGGCAAAGGGAGCGTGCATGTGGAACAGTAATTTGGATGTCTCCTTTGCAGCAGGAAAGTAGATATTGACCTGACCTTTTAGGGGTTTGATTTTCCAATGCTGATTCTTAGGTTTATCCATACCAAAAGCAACTGCAATTTTACACTCTTTGATTTCATCATTTTCCTCATCTTTAACAGAAACGATCTTTTCAAATCGGAGAAAGTGGCTTGAATCAGGAACAGGATTTCCAGGACGCACTGTAGATACCTCAATTCTATGATCATCATTTTTATTTTTTCTAAGTTCCAAATATCCTTTTGTTGAATCTGGTAGTTGGTAATCAATCCTGCGGATGTTACTTAGAAAAAGCAAGGCATTTTCATTTAACTCTTGGAGGTTTCTTTTTATTTCTGCCTGTGCATTTTCTGAAGGCTTTTTAGGGTTGTCAAAAGGAAAAATAAACCGTGTTTTTCCTTCACCAAGACTTGCAGGAAATAAGTCTGACGTATCAGGAACAACTATGTCACGGATGCGAAAGTGAAATTCTCCTGATTCAATCTCTGGTGTTGCCGTATAGGCAAATACTGCCTTAAATCCGATGCCAAACTTACCAATGCTTGTATGGTCATCCTTTTTAGTACTAAAACCAATACTTGTGATAGCCTCTACATCTGAAAGAGAAAAGAGACGATTTCCGTTATGTTCAAAAGTCACTTTGTCCTCGTTTAGAAAAAACCGAACTTTTGACGCGCCCGCGTCCTCGGCATTCTGCAGCAGTTCATAGATGAAATGTGCGTTGTCAGGGTACAAGTCAGTAAGTAAATTCTTAATTCCGTCTTCAAAACCGTTTTCCCGGTTTGCTTCTACCCATTTTTCGCGCTTTTTGCGTAATTCGTCAAGTGGATTGTTTTGTTTTAGATTTGCCACAACATCCTCCCTGAAGCCAATAATACCCCTTCGGTAGACCAGAATTATTTCTTTCTGGATACTCATAAACAGATAGTCATTATCAAAAGCAGCTAACTCACCTTGAATTACCTGTCCTCTACGCGTTACAAGAGCAGTATTTGTACCGACAATTGACTGCAGTTTTTCATCATCAATACGAGATTGAATTGGTGAATCTGTTTTTTGCTTAAGTTTGAGATTCTTTACAGATTTGAAGTCTTTGATATAAGGTTTAACATCTGAGATTTTATTAACAGGACAAACGAACAGAATATCTTTCTGATGTAGAAGATGATGTTTACCCTCACTGTCAATTCCATGTATCCTATTATGGAATTGAGTATTGATATTCGTCAGATCAATACTTCGACCATGTAAGTGAAAACGAATAGGTGCTTCGTAATGTTGTGTCAGTAATAGGTCTGCATTCCATTGAATATTCATTGTGCCTCACTTATGAAGTATATTTGACAAAACTACATACTCAACTTTTCTTTGGATTAGAGTCATTTGAAACTTCCAGAATTCCGTACGCCACCAATTCAGTCGTAATATCTGCCTTTTCCATCCCTTCCTCCAATTCTTGAACACGTCTATTGTAATCAACCTCTGCATTGGCAATTTGCTGGCGGCGCATCCGCTGAATGTTGGGATCCGGTACTTCCTCAATTTGCTTTTCAAGGAGTGTTATACGTTTCTGATGACTCGTTGATAGACTCTCCTTTTGATATTCAACAATTTCCCGGGTGCGTTCTCTATGCTTCTCACGTGCTTCTGTCCATAAGGCATGGTGCTGTTCTTCCAATGCTTTCTGATCGGTTAAATTTACATCTCCACCTATATCGTTATCCTCAGCCGTTTCAAGTAAAGTACGAAGATGCGGTGTCAACACCTCTGATGACGTGATAGGCTTAAGCACCCAATCCTCTTTTTTGCCGAGATACTCCCATTTATAGATGGCAAATTGATAACGACCTACAGGTACTTGATTGGTGCTAATCTTTAGTGTTGTAACAATCTCTCCTCCTGTGTCCAAAGTCTTTGATGCCTGTTTTACCAATGGATGTATTGGCATAATGAAGACAGCTTTAGGATGCTGTTTGGCACTTTCGAAATCAAATGTTATGGTTAAATGTTGTTCAGTTCCCTTCAGCCAGTTCTCCCATTCTCGATAGACCTTTGTTTTTTCTCTGGGGAATTGTTGAAAATCATGCAATATAGTGTTTCGGGCATCTTCCGAAAGTCGGAGTGTTTTGAGAGCTTTTTCGCCGAGAATAAACTCCTGTTCTGTTGCGATTTTTCGCTGAAGATAACGCGTAACGAGTCGTTGAATTGATGTGGGAGTTAACCAAAAACTGGAAGCTTCTTCAACCTCTTTCTCCATTCCATGTTTGGGTAACGGATCACTGAAAAGGTCCAATTGTTGTTCTTCCAAAATTTCTTGCTCTTGTAATTCTCGAATTTTGTTATCTTCCAGTTGTTGTAACCTTGCATTTCGTTCCTCTTGGTTCAATTCAAAATCTTCGGCTATGTTTTGAAGTTCGGTTGTGATTTCTCCAAGGATTTTTTCACTACCGCCCAATGCACTTTCAAATACACCGATACGTAGTAAGCACCGCTCATAGATGTCAGCATCCACGGTACCAGGTGTGATTAGGTTGTAAATGGTCACACTCTTGCTCTTTTGACCTCTCCTATCAATACGTCCTATTCGTTGTTCAATTTTCATTGGATTCCACGGCAGGTCGTAATTAACAATACAGTCACAGAACTGGTAATCTAATCCCTCGCATCCGACTTCAGAAAAAAGCATCAGGTCTATACAATCGTTCTCAGTCCTTGATTTTTCAAACCGCTCGCTGAGTTCGCGTCTTTCCTCATCCGGTACGCCGCCGTGGATTATGCCGACCCGAACTCCATCAGCTTTGAGGTGTTTGTAAAGGTAGGCGAGTGTATGTCGAAAACTGCTAAAAACCATGATTTTGTTGTTGGGAAGGTTTTGCCTTTCACGAATAATGATCCGAAGTTTCTCTAATTTCAAGTCTTCAGCATCAAGTTTTTTTACTTTTTCAAGAAGTGTTTGTATCTGTTCCTGAATTAGTATAACATTCTCTGATGTTGGGATAGCATCTGCAGCGTCAGCTTCTGTCCACTCAAGCTCGTTAAGGTTTCGGGTCAAAATATTCTCAAGTAATGGTTCAAGTCCATATAAACAACTTGCCAATTGTCGTCGGAGTGTAGTCATCATGAAGTTAACACTCTGAGCACCGTGAAGGCTGCGAAATATCTCCGCTTTAGTTTCGATCAGTGCTTCATGGAGTTCCTCTTGTTCAGGAGGTAATGGAACTTTCACAGTTTGCGCTTTACGAACGGTAAATTCACCAATATCGCGGCGGCGGGTTCTATTGATTATTCGTGAAAATGTGTGGAGTGCTTCCATATCGGTGATAAGTTGTACACGATCTTCATTAGTAATCTGTCTGTTATCAAGCTTGCTTCTAATCCGTTTGAATTCGGGATTTTTTTTGAAAATCGCCTGTCCCCATGCGGTTGCAGCTGCCTGATCGAGATTTTCCTTTGCATGCTGTTCCCAATCTATCTGCCGTGCGCGAGCTAAGTCCACTGCCCGATTGATGAACGGGTTCGGTTCCGACATGTGCTCAAAACTTTCATAATCCAAAATCAGGTCAGGACGAAGAACATTTAGCAGCACGAACAAGTCATGGTTACCGAGTTGGATAGGTGTAGCGGTTAGAAAAACAGCTGCTGCCGCATTTTCGCAGAAAAATCGGACAGCTTCGTGGTTTGCAGTGCTCTGATTGCGTATATGATGTGCTTCATCTACTATGACAAGATCAAATTGCGGCGGTGGATCAAGGTCTGCAAGTCCTTTTCCAGTCCGCCGTTTGCGGCTACCGTCGGGACCGTAAAGTCGTGTCTTATCTAACAGTGAATAGGGGAGA
Source organism: Candidatus Poribacteria bacterium (assembly GCA_965205065.1). Classification (GTDB taxonomy): domain Bacteria; phylum Poribacteria; class WGA-4E; order WGA-4E; family WGA-3G; genus MSPOR6. The sequence continues at coordinate 5,247,751 of CBDBFT010000001.1, forward strand.
ATTGCTTTCTTATATTGCTCCGGCCATTCGCCATCCAGATGGGTTTCTTCAATACAGTATCGCAGAGTCTTTCCATCCAGATGCATAAAATCTTCGTCAAACCTTTTCATTTCGCGTTGCCATTTTTCTTCAGCAACAAGTGGGCGCGGACATATAATTAGGACAGACTTGATTTCCTCACGTGCCTGTAACTCTCGAAGTATCAATCCCGCCTCAATTGTTTTTCCTACACCAACACTATCGGCAATAAGCAACCTTGGACGATCAGATTTGATAAATTTCAAGACAGGTCGGTACTGGTATGGGATAAAATCAACCCGCGCTGTATTGAGTGAATACAACGTTGATAATACTGGGGATTGGATTTGCAGCGCGGTGAGATAAGCATGAAATTCGTCACAGGAAAAACGTGGGGAGTCGTCTTCGCTTTGAATTTCAAGCATTAGCTGAGATGCGAAAAAGGTTTGAACCTGATTGTTAACAAAAACTTTGACGCTATCTTCTGGTTTACCCGATATTATCTCAACAATTGCCCCGCGGGTAGAGGGATTCGATTTTAAGAATACAATTTGACCGGGAGAAAACTCTATTGAATTATTAGCGTTTGTTTCCATAGGCGTTTTCTTCTTATTACATCTTGTGTTAGTGAACCGTTTATGTTGATAGTTTTCCCATATATTCACATTCGCGCTTTAAACATATCGCCCCTAATGAAGATTCAGTGATTAATTGGGTAATACGCGGGCGGGGAAACCCCGCCCCTACGAAACCTTTCTCCTACGATGAGTCATATCAGTAGAATTACCTGATTATTTATTTAATTTTCATACGGGACTGAAGAGTACTCACATAACCATTTTCTATAAACATTCCGTCCCTAATGAAGATTCAGTAATACGCGGGCGGGGAAACCCCGCCCCTACGAAACCTTTCTCCTACGATGAGTCATATCAGTAGAATTACCTGATTATTTATTTAATTTTCATACGGGACTGAAGAGTACTCACATAACCATTTTCTATAAACATTCCGTCCCTAATGAAGATTCAGTAATACGCGGGCGGGGAAACCCCGCCCCTACGAAACCTTTCTCCTACGATGAGTCATATCAGTAGAATTACCTGATTATTTATTTAATCTTCATACGGGACTGAAGAATATATACAATCTATGATGACGAAGTTCATGGCAGCCTCTTTTGTGAAATAAAGTCCTACATATAGAAGCTTGGCAATACTCGTTCTTATTTCAATTTTACATGAATTCTTACCCCTTCACAACCCCAATTGGTCGGAGACGCGCGACGCGGCGAGAAAGTCCTGCTTCGTCAACAACGCGGACAACTTCATCAACATCCTTGTATGCCTCAGGGGTTTCCTCCTGCAGCGTCCGTTTGCCTTCGGCACGCACATAGATGCCTCTTTTTTCGAGGTCTTTCTGAATGGAACGTCCCTCAGTTAACGCAATCGCTTTGCGTCGTGAAAGGACTCTACCCGCACCGTGGCAGGTTGTGCCCCAGGTCTCCTTCATAGCCCCCGGATCTCCGACCAGTACATAAGATGCAGTCCCCATATCACCGGGTATCAACACAGGTTGCCCAACTTTTTGATATTTTTCGGGAATCTCAGGATGTCCAGCAGGAAAAGCCCGTGTTGCGCCTTTGCGATGGACAAACAACTCACGTTCTTCTCCATCAACATCATGCTTCTCAAACTTTCCGATGTTATGTGATACATCATATACCAGTTCCAAACCGAGTTCGTCCTCTGTTGTGTCAAAATACTTCATGAAGGTTTGACGGACAAGATGCATTATACATTGCCGGTTATTCCAAGCATAATTGGCACTACACGCCATTGCAGTGATATAATCTTGACCTTCTGGGGAGTTAATTGGCGCAGACGCAAGCTGACGGTCAGGCAGGTTTATGCCGTATCTTTCAGTGACTTGAACCCAACTTTTGACATGTTCATCACAGATCTGATAACCGAATCCACGTGAACCGGTATGAATCATAACGCATACATTACCGACTTCCAATCCCATTGCATCGGCTGCTTCCTTATAGAAGATACGATCAACTACTTGTACTTCCAAAAAATGGTTTCCTGAACCGAGTGTTCCGAGTTGATTTTTCCCGCGTTCCAATGCACGTTGACTTGCGGCATCAGCACTTGCATGTTGTAGGATTCCTGTCGCTTCAGTGTATTGCAGATCATCTGGATGTCCGTATTCACGTTCAATTGCCCATTGCGCGCCTTTTTCTATCATGTATTTTTCTTCATTTAAGGATAGATTTATCTGTCCTCTTGAACCGACACCACAAGGTATCCTGTCAAATAACTCTCCGATGAGTCCTTTCGTTCTACCCTCTAACTGTGTGTCCTTTAGGTTTGTTCTGATTAGGCGTACACCGCAGTTAATATCGTAGCCTATTCCTCCGGGAGAAACGACTCCGTCTGCTTTTGGGTCGGTTGCTGCAACTCCGCCGATAACGAAACCGTATCCCCAATGCAAATCTGGCATAGCGAGTGAGTGTTTTACAATGCCGGGTAGATGTGCAACGTTTGCTACTTGTTGTAACGCCTCATCACTTTTAGCTTGTTCAAGGAGTTTTTCGTTTGCATAGACTATTCCGTCTACACGCATTCCTTTCATGTAACTTTTCGGGATACGCCAACGGTAGTCGTCAATTTTTTGTAGGGTTACATTTTCAGCCATGAAAGTTCCTCCCTTTTGTTTGTTATTTTGGTTCTTTTTATGCTTTTTGTTCCACCATACTTGCGAGAATCCCCAATATCATATCGCACTGGGATATATGATAAGCATTCATGTCAATGTAGAGTTTCTTTCCCTCCAATTTGAGGAAAAGCCAATTTATCCCGGATGTGATGGTTCCATAGATACAAGCGATGTTATTCCCTTCTTCTGCATTGAAACGTTGTGCAGCGATCATTTCTGCAACACACTGTCCTAACCCTACCAGAAAATCATCCTTTTTCGCCTCAACAAGGAGGATGACGGGTGCTCTTAAAGAAAATTGACTTGGTGAAAGGCTTACCAAGAAGTCGCAAACACCAGTAAGTCCATCTTCAGCATTTACGTTAAAGTCGATCCCAGAAAAAAAACTGATGCGTCGTTCAAAGTGTTCCCTGAGCTCAACCAAAACATCTATAACAATCAGTTCTGATCTTGCTTTCTCAGTGGCTATTGCTAAGGCTAAAGGGACATTTCGCTCCAACACCGAGGTGAGAAGTGTGCTTGGTGGTACAGGTTCTATATCGGCAAAAATGCCAGCAGCTTCTTCTGTTTTAAGGTTAAATGTTTTGCGTGCTTCCTCTAAGGTAAAATTGCTATACGCCATGTGAGAGAATCTCCTTGGAAATAAATCTCCAGTGTGATAGGTGTTGCAACCCCGACGCACATCCCATATAAGTCAGAATGTTAGACCAGATATTTATTATACAGTATTTTTCTTGAGAATGCAATCTTTGTTGAATCTCGGAGGACATAGAGGAACACAGACATAAGCAAATGGAAACGCGAAGAATGTGAAGATTAGCGCGAGAACGTTCACCACCTTTCATTTATAGTGCTGAAAGTTCCGGTATATCCATCCATTTCCGTTTCTGCCAAGATTCCATGCCTTTTTCTGCTAATTGCACCCCTTTTGCACCTTCAAGCAGTGTCCAGGGGAACGGTTCATCGTTAACGACATGACGTAGGAACAACTCCCATTGTGCTCTAAATGCGTTCTGATATGTTTCCTGTTCCGGAATCTTGAGCCAACCATCAAAGAATTGGATCGGTTGTTCAATATCAGGGTTCCAAACAGGACGCGGCGTGCCAGAGAGCGGTTGTATCCAGCAATCTCTCAATCCAGCGACAGCGGAACCGTTCAAACCGTCTACCTGTATTGTTAGAAGATCGTCCCGTCTCACCCGAACTGCCCAGGATGAGTTAAAGTGAGCGATAATACCATCTTCTAATTCAAAGGTTGCGTACGCAGCATCTTCTGCTGTACATTGATACGGTCTGTTTTCCTCATCCCATCGTTCTGGCAGATGTGTCGTTGCGATACAGGATACGCCTTTGACAGCACCGAAAAGGTTATCTAACACATATCGCCAGTGACTGAACATATCAAGGATGATTCCGCCTCCATCTTCTCTGCGATAGTTCCATGATGGACGTTGTGTGGGAATTGCATCTCCCTGAAAAACCCAATAGCCGAATTCTCCACGGACAGAGATTATTTTACCGAAGAAGTCCGCATCAATCAAACGTTTTAATTTCTGAATACCCGGTAACCAGAGTTTATCTTGAACGACACCGTTTTTTAGTCCTGCTTTTGCAGCCTGTTCATATAATCTATAGGCATCATCAGTATTGGTAGCCGTTGGTTTTTCACAATAGATATGTTTTCCAGCTGCGATCGCTGCTTGCACTGAATCAACTCGCAGTGATGTAACTTGTGCGTCAAAATAGACAGAGTAGTTATCATCAGCGAGGGCAGCGTCAAGGTCTGTGCTCCATTTTTCAACACTTGTGGTTTCAGATAGTTTTTCAAGTTTTGCAGGATTTCTACCAACGAGAAACGGGTCAGGTATAATCACTTCACCATCTCCGATTGGGATACCGTCATCTTCAGCGATTGCTAAGAGTGAGCGGATGAGATGTTGGTTTGTTCCCATCCTGCCTGTAACGCCGTTCATGATGATTCCGATACGATGTGTTTTTGAGGTTTGATCTGTCATTTACAATCCTTTTTTATGACCTAATGCTTTGTCAAGTGCAGCGAAAACATTAAATGTGCAGTGATAAGTATTATACACACAATTAAGGAGAATATCAAGGAGATGCTTTGCGAATGCCTCTGTTGCGAATGCAAGGCTGATGTTGTCTGAGTTGCCAGAAAACTGAAAACCCGTGTCCTCCGCGATTCAGACATCACACATATCAAGATATTGATATCTCAGATTTACGAAGCAGTTTATTATAGTTTGTATCAAATGACCCCAAGAGTTATACGCATAGCTGGAGACTCAAGTTCTATCAGACACGGCTTTTGCCAACTGAGTCAGTGCGGGTGACATGTCGAATTTGTCAAGAAGCACCTCGATGAGGACAAAATGTTGCGTCTCTACGAGAGCTGCTTTCATGGCACGGTTAAATTCACCCTCGGTCTCAACGGCAAAGGCACAGCCGCCACCGAGGCACTCTGGGAAACGAGTGTAGTTCCAATTGCTTATATCGTTAAAGGCACCTTCAACGAGAGGACGGATGGTGCCATATCCGTTGTTATTCAAAATCAGAACAATCGGATTGAGTCCATAGCGTAGAGATGTTGACAGTTCGGTGCCGGTCATTTGGAAGGCACCATCCCCGACGATAACGAGTGGTCGAGACGTGGGATCACTCAATTGTGCACCGATCGCAGCAGGGATTGCAAAACCCATTGAAGTATAGTAAGCAAGAGAAATAAATTGGGTGTATTCTGGGAGTCGTAATCCTATAGCACCCCAAAGGCTGTCACCGGTATCGGCAATTACCGTCAGATCATCGTTTAAAAATTGGTTCAGTGCTTGGAATAGTCGGTTTACAGTTAAAGGTTGATCTGCCACCATCTCATAAGGTTCTGGGACGGTCAATACCCACTCCAAGTCTATGTCCCCTCGTTCTTGGAGTTTCTGTGCTTGTAAGCCATCAATAAAATCTGCAAACTGAACAGCTTCATAAGTTGAATAGCCGACCTTTATTTTTTCCGATGTCGCAGAGACAAGACGACTTTGGTCTAATTTTGCTGTGTAAATTCCAAGATTGACATCTGTCATGAAGGCACCCAGCATAATCACACAATCAGACTTTTCGACAAGCATCGTGACTTCATCTCTCCCCATCGCGCCCCCATAGAGTCCCACGTAAAGCGGATGTGTCTCTGGCATTACCGATTTGCCCAACAGGGTTGTCACTACCGGGATTTGTTTTGCTTCAGCGAGTCGAATTAATTTGTCTTTGTATCCGAATCTCTGAAGTTCTGCCCCTGCTAAAATGATGGGATTTTGGCTCTGATTGATGAATTCAATTGCAGCAGCTAAGGCGGCATTCAACGTTTCAGAGTCACTTCGTGATTCTCCTGTTGAAGGACGGTAAGAGACGCTGCCTTGCTTTTTCACCATATCCCGTGGCAATTCAATGTAGCCCGGTCGCTTCTGTTGATAGACAGCATTCAACACTCTGTCTATCTCACTAAATGCCGTAACGGGTTCATCGAGCAATGTTGAAGCAACAGTGATCTCTTCATAGATATTTTGCTGCGTGTAGAAATCCCTCCCTTTATGGTGCAAAAATGCATCTTTACTGCGTTCGTTTACTCCTGGACTACCGCTAATGACCAGGAGTGGTGATTTTTCAGCATAAGCACCTGTGACGGCGTTCACCATGGATAACCCGCCGACGCCGTAGGTAACACATGCGACACCGATTCCTTTTATGCGCGCATAGGCATCTGCGGCATATCCGGCTGTTTCTTCTCGCGTCGTGCCTATACATTGAATTGGACTCTGTTCGATAAGCCCGAAGAATTGTGCCACATAATCGCCAGGGATTCCGAAAATGTGATTGACTTCGTAACTTTCCAGACTACTCAGAAGATATTCACCGATAGTAGGTTGTCTATTTTGCATTGCGCCTCCAATGGTCTTATGATACTATTTTCGTATCAACATTTTGCGTGTTGCTGTGAAATCGCCTGCTGTGAGTGTATAGAAATACAAACCACTTGCCACAGGTTCACCGGTACTGTTTTTCCCATATGAGAATCAAACAGATTTACTCGGCTATAGTAACTTACGGCAAAGTATGGAAACAATTAGAAATCGGATTTGTCCGAGCGGTCTCTGAAATCTATCAAGAACTGAAAACTAATAGCAGATGACTGACAGCATTTCTCAAGGTTTGTCAGTGCATTGTGGTGCTGCACCTTCAGGGAGTGGTGGCACATCTATACCGGCTTTTGGCAGTGTGCCAGCGAGTTCCTGTTTCCAATGGTCGACATCTCCTGCGGGTCCGTAGCAGTATACCATCTTCATCGGTGTGTCGCTGGTGTTCGTGAGCTGATGGAAAACCCACGAGGGAATAAAAACGGTTTGTCCAGAAGAAACCGTTTGCTTTTCTTCACCGAGACACATCTCACCTTCACCTTCAACGATGAAGTATATCTCTTCCTGTTCGTGGTTGTGCCACGGTACTTGTCCACCCTTGGGTTCTAAAACGACAAACCCCATGCAAAATTCATCTATCTGTATCGGGGATGCACCACCGACAAGATTTCTGGTTAATCTACGGGCGGGATATGTCCGTCCCTCAATTTCATTTACATCTGCAATTAACATTGTGTTTTCCTTTCCAAGAAATATAATGAGTCTTTATTCAAAAAGTTCGGAAACTGAACAAGTAAATCCTTCAACAACCTCCTCACCGCTGAGTGTGTCATTTCGTGTTAGTGTCGTGATGTCTATTTCTGAACGGTAGATAGTTACCGATTTGGCTCGTGGTGCCAGCACCCATACCAACTGTGTACCTGCCTCAAGATAAGCAAAAACCATTTCATGAATATCAGAAAACGTGTCAGTTGGAGAAATTACTTCTACAACAAGATTTGGTGCATGATATGATGGCTTACTCTTATCATCAGGAAGTCGGTCAGTTGAAATATAGGAAACATCTGGAATTAGTCCAGATTCTCCAATTCTATATGCAGTGTATGGTAAAAAGATTCTTCCTATACGATTGTTGCGAACATATTCACCTAAAAAGAAAGCAACATTAGAACATATTCCTCCTAATTCCACTGTCTTGGGTGGCATATACACTAATTCTCCATTAACATATTCATAACCCTCTAAGTCACTTTCAAGGAACTCCTCTAAGGTCATTACTGTCTTTCCAGGTGATAGGACATCTTGTTTGTAATGATAAATGTCTTGTAAATTCATGCATTTTCTCCAGTGTAAATTTGGGATTTTAGTTTGTCTACAATGTAATCATAATTTACCACATTATGCTGATATATTTCAACTGTTTTGTGATATGGATTGTATTCAAAAAAATAAAGGCGTGTATGTAGAACACACATACACGCCTTTGAAAAAACTCAACAATAAGATACAAACTAACTGTTCGCTTCAATGGCAGCTTGCGCTGCAGCCAGACGTGCAATTGGGACACGGAACGGAGAACATGATACATAATCAAACCCTAAGCCGTAGCAGAATTTGACAGAACTCGGCTCTCCACCATGTTCACCACAGATTCCTACCTTCAAATCGGGACGTGCGGAACGTCCTTTATCACAACCTATCTGCAAAAGACTACCGACACCTTCTTGATCTAATACCTGGAACGGATCATATTCAAGAACGCCGTTCTCAACATAATCATCAAGGAATTTCACTGCATCATCGCGACTCATACCAAACGTTGTTTGCGTAAGGTCATTTGTACCGTAAGAGAAGAATTCTGCCTCTGCTGCGATTTTGTCTGCAGTTAGTGCTGCCCGTGGCAGTTCAATCATTGTGCCGACAAGGTATTCAACACGAGTACCAGATTCTTTGAATATTTCTTCCGCAGTGTCAACAACGACCTTGCGCTGCAATGAAAACTCGTTGATATGTCCAACAAGAGGAATCATTACCTCTGGTAGAACTTTTATACCGCGTTTCGTCACATCAACCGCAGCTTCAAAAATCGCCCGTGCCTGCATTTCCGTTATTTCTGGGTAGACGATACCGAGTCTGCAACCCCGATGACCAAGCATGGGATTGAACTCATGCAACTCTTCAACCCGTTCATGAAGCTTCTGTGCGTCAACATTGATCCTTCCAGCGAGTTCGTTTATTTCTGACTCGTTCTTCGGTAGGAACTCGTGCAAAGGAGGGTCAAGGGTTCGTATCGTAACAGGGTAGCCAGCCATTGCCTCAAAGATACCGATAAAGTCTGTTCGTTGATGTGACAACAATTTTGCCAATGCCTGCTTACGTTCAATTGTATCATCTGCCAGGATCATCTCACGAACGGCGTCTATTCCAGTGCCAAAGAACATGTGTTCAGTACGGCAAAGTCCGATTCCTTCTGCGCCAAATTCTCTGGCAGTTATTGTGTCTTCTGGTGTATCTGCGTTCGTTCGGACATCCAATGTACGTGCCTCATCTGCCCATTCCATGAGTATACCGAATTGTCCGCTCAGTTCAGGTTGAATCAGAGAAACTTGCCCTTTGAGTACATCTCCCGTGGAACCGTTGAGTGTGATAAAGTCTCCCTCTGCATAGCGATTGCCTGCGGCATAGAATTCCAATTTGTCCTCATCTATAAACAGATCAGAACATCCAGCGACACAGCATTTACCCATACCGCGTGCAACGACTGCTGCGTGGCTTGTCATTCCGCCGCGTGCGGTTAGAATTCCTTGTGCTGCATCCATACCCCCGATGTCTTCTGGTGATGTTTCTGAACGGACCAGTATTACTTTTTCACCTTTTGCTGCGAGCTCTTCTGCGCGTAAAGCTGTGAAAACGACTTTACCAACAGCAGCACCTGGTGACGCCGGCAATCCTTGAGCGATCACCTCAACATGGGCATCAGGATCAACACTCGGATGTAGTAACTGATCAAGATCGTTTGCGGGAACTCGTGTCAATGCAGTTTCTTTATCAATCATACCTTCTTCTACCATCTCAACTGCTATTCTGACTGCAGCCTGACCTGTCCGTTTTCCATTTCGGGTCTGCAGCATATATAGCGTTCCACCTTGGATCGTAAATTCTACATCCTGCATATCACGATAGTGTTTCTCAAGTCTTAAACCGATATCAACCAATTCATTATAAGCATCGGGTTGGATGTTTCGTAGTTCTGATATTGGCAACGGGGTTCGAATACCTGCTACCACATCTTCCCCTTGTGCATTCATCAGGAATTCTCCATAGAACTGATTAGCACCTGTGGATGGGTTTCTTGTGAATGCAACTCCTGTTCCGGAGCTACCTCCCATGTTACCAAATACCATTGCTTGCACATTAACTGCGGTACGTCCGAGTTCTTCTGAAATATCGTTAAGTCGACGATATGTAATGGCGCGTGGATTGCCAGAAGACTCGAAGACTGCATCACGTGCCATGTCTAACTGTCTTCGGGGTTCGTCTGGAAAATCGTTCCCCGTTTTCTGCTTGATGATGTGTTTGAATTCATTGACAAGTTCCAACAGATCGGGTGCTTCTAATTCTGTATCTAAAGTAACACCTTTATCTGTTTTTTTCTGTTCAAGTAGATGTTCAAATTCGTCATGGTCAACACGTAGCACAACGTTCCCGAACATCTGAACGAACCTACGGTATGCATCATAAGCAAACCGTTCGTTTTCAGATTTCGCGATGAGTCCTTGAACAGCGTCATCATTCAGACCGAGGTTTAGAATTGTATCCATCATACCTGGCATAGACACCGCAGCCCCTGAACGAACAGAGATAAGGAGTGGGTCTTCAGTATCTCCGAATTTCTCGCCAAGTGTGTCTTCTAATTTCTGTAGGTTTTCGGTAATCTGTTGGTCAAGCCCGCTGGGGTACTTCTTATCATTTTCATAGTAGAATTTGCATACTTCAGTAGAGATAGTAAAGCCTGGTGGGACAGGAACACCAAGGGTGGTCATTTCAGCAAGATTCGCGCCTTTCCCACCGAGTAGCGTTCGCATGGTTGCGTCTCCTTCGCCTTCACCGCCTCCAAAGAAGTAGACATACTTTGGTTGTGACATTAAATTCCTCCTGATTGCGTTCATCACAGTGTAATTATTAGTATCATCTATTAGTATTATATCCTTCAGCGAATTTCAATCTGTAACTCAAATTATATAGCACCAATATGAAAAAGTCAAAGAAAATCGGGTAAACGGGTGAATTGTACTATCTGAATCTTGTGATATGTTAGGAAACGGTTTGGAGTGCATTATTAAGGTCTTCTTTGAATTCGTTTTCATAATCTGTGTTGTAGAATGATGGCACACCGATTATACGATATCTGCTATCCTCTGTTAGAATTCTGCTTGGATATTCTGCACGGATCTGTTCCAAAAATTTCTCTTTCCAGCGATCCTCTTTCGCAATATGTTTGCCTTTGGGTTCTATGAAGAGTTGGTAGGTTAAGGCTTCTCCGTTGTTTTTGCGGAGGAATAAAACGAAATCGGGTTGAAATCCTTGTCCATCTGAGAAGTTGTATAAAGAAAAATGTCCTTCGTTGCGGAGTAGGTATATTGTGTCGTAGACATCACCGGTTTCATCAATCCAGAGGTCTAACATGCGGACAAATGCCCTTTCTTCGCTCGTGACGAATAGATTATCGTAGGCAAACCATTCTCTCATTGAAACAAAATGCGTAGCCTGTGGGTCTTCCCTGTTTCGTAATGTCTCGGGACTAAATTCCAAGCGTTTGTCTTTAAATATGGCACTAACATATTCCTCATGAAAGTCCTTTGTGCCTTCATATTCGGTGATATTGTTTTTTATCTCAGATTCAATTTGTGTTAGAAGTCCACGGCAGGCGGTTAACTTTTCTCTGCGATTGATTCCCAATTCACCGATGTTCCCTTGTAGGTTAATTGTCAGTCCACCAAGATAGTCTTTTGAAATGATGAATTCGGTCATGGATGTCAACTGAGGGAAATACCTTCGGAGTGATGAAAAGGCAAAAAACGGATTACGTGCTATTGCGGATTTTACGATATTTCTGTCAATATCTCTCACATGCAAATTCTGAGGGTTTTCATCTGAAACGATTGGTGTGCTATCATTGTTGAAGGCAGTTAGAGTTCCTCCTTCTCCAGTTGCGACATGATGCTGATAATCTTTTTTCTTCACACCCAAATCATCAAAAGAGTGAATGTATTGATAGTTTTTCTTGACTCTCTTGTTGAGCCAGACAACACCTTTTTTGTAGAAGTCGGTTTCCTTGAAATCGTCTTTTAGTTTGATTTCTCTGGGAATTCTATCATCATCGTCCATCATGCCTTCATCTTTTAATGCTTTGGTAATTTCAGAGATGTAACGTGGGTTCTGCATGCTGTGGTAATGGAGTTCTTCCAACACGCGCAACTCATGATCAAGGTCTTCATCAAACTTTCTACGAAATCGGTCTGGTTGGTCTGGCAGGACAAATGGAAAATAGCGTGCTCCGCGTCCGATAAGTTGTGCTTCGGATATGGTGGTTTTACCTGAATCACGTGTTTCATAACATCGTACGATATCAAACAGATTCAGCACATCCCACCCTTCATTCAGTTGCTGCACAGCAAAAATAGCACGGACCGGATTTTCTTTGTCTTCAAGCGTGTTGATCAATATTTGGTAGTTTTTTCTTTCTTCCTTACTATTAACTGTGAGGCAGAAGTCCTCATCAAAATCGTGTTTCAGTTGTTGGCGCAACAACTCCGAACTGGTGTTATTTTGATCAAAATAACGAAACGCGCGTTGGACTGCTGGCACATTTGATTTTCGGATATTATCAATCTGATTTGCAGTTAATTTATCAATTAGTGTGTGAAATTTCCTCTTATTTTCCTTTGAACAATCAATTGATTTTTCTTTAAATAGGATAACGGGTTTATGTAGTGGTATCTTATATTTCGCAGCGACTTTCAGCTTGTATTGACTGAGAATGAGTGCTTGCAAGATACGTTCCTGCATGTTCATATCAAAATAGACAAGCTCTATCTCTTTTGAAAATTTATCGTTTCGGAAGTTTATCAGATCGTAGCGATTGATAACCTTATTCCTATATTTCTCTATCATCGCATCGTTTTCATAATCGTGTGTAGCGGTGAATTCCAAGAGTAGATTAGCTGCATTAGACTTGAATATATTTTCTACTGTGTTCTCCCAACTTTCAAAAAGTGCTTGCTGAGCCTTTGTGCTAACATTCATGTGGTGTGCTTCATCTGCCAATAACACAATTTTCTGTTCTGCAAAATTTTCATAAGTTAGGGAATTTTCCTTTTCTGAATTCATATCGGTATGCAACTGCTGAATCGTTGTGAAGCAGATATTGATGTCGTTTTCGTTCACCCCGTCAAAATTGTCTACCTCTGTGACTATGACTTTTTTCCCATCAATATAGATGTTCTCACTAAATAGGTATTTTGTGGCGCGCGGATTCAGGAAGTTGTCCCTTGTTTTTTCGATGATGTTAGTAGAATTGACGAAAAAGAGGAAATTGCGGTAACCTTTCTCATAGAGGTAGAGGATTAAACCTGCCATGATAAGCGTTTTGCCGCTGCCGGTTGCCATGTTGAATAGCAGATGTAAGGGGGTTTCCTTGTCGGGAAAATCGTTACTATAGCAGTGAATAAACCTTGCGAATGCCTCTGTTTGATAGTCGCGAAGTTCATATACAGGATTCAGGTTTTGTGCGATGCTACTAGGAATTTCAGGTTTGGGAACCCCGTAGTCAAATGCTATAGTGAGTTGTTGGTGTAGGAATTGTTGCTGCATTTTCTTTAATTTGTGAATTCAATATTCCCATTCTTCTCTTTGTATCATTCCTGAAATCGTAACACATTCAATATTAGAATCTTTACAGACATCTGGAATTCTTGGAAATTGTAAGTTGCCTGTCAATTTTTCCTCACTTACTATAACAACATTTTGGATGTATCTCTTTGCAACTGCGATTACCCAAGGATCGGATAGTGATTTTCCTTTTTTAACCTTAAGGATTCCAGGATAATCCGCCAAGATTTCTCGAACTGCCATTTGGTCTAAATCATCAATCTTTAGTTCAAGTTGTGATTTCAATTTTCTATTTGTACACCAATCATCTAAGAATTTATCTCGCATTGCTTCGGCAAATACAAATTCAGACATAATAAGTCTATCTTGTCTGATGAGATTCACAATATCATTCCATAAACTTGGAAAGTTATCCATTGGATATAATTTACGATATGCATCAATTAGTGAGCTGGTATCTAAACTATAGACTATCTGGTTATGGTTAAAGACTGTGATCATGCGAAAATAGTACTCTCAATTTTTGTAAGGTGTCTTGTATCACAATTAGAAAAAAATGAAGTTAATTCAGAAATAGTGATTTGTTCTTCATAGTAGGCACTAAAAGCTGCTCTTGCAAAAAGCTCTCCAGAAATATTAAGAAGTCGTGTGTGAGGAGGAACAATAAATTTATTTTTTTGCTGATTATAATTTTCTTGCTGACTGTCCTTGAAGTCTTGGTACTTTCTATTTGAGATTTTATGGAGTGTTAACAATCGCCGCATGATGACTTCTGAACTCACCTGAAAGTGTTTTCTAATTTCAGGTAAATCTTCTTCAAGTGTCTCTAACTTTGCTATTTTTAACAACTCGTCTTTTGGAACTAAACATTCACCTGCAACAGCGTTACAATAGACCTCAATTTCATTCAGGTCATGGGAGTTAATTTCTTTAAGGTCCGTATTCTGAATTGCACTTTGCCCAAGACCGATATGTACTAATTCGTGAAAAATAGTAAAGATCTTACCCAAAACGCTGTCTTTCGAGTTGATGACAATTACTGGAAAAGGATTTTGGGCGATGCAAAATCCTCGTACAGTTTCTAATTTCATAGATAGATGCGAGATTGTTTGGCAGACAAGAATACCTTTTGACTCAACGAGTTTCTTCCAGAATTTATACGTTTTGTTGTGATTCTTAGTCCGTGGAAGTTCTTCAGGATTATATTCTAAGAATTCTCTTATTCTTTGAGCAGCTTTATTAGGTGTATCATTCCTATCAATTTTAAGCGTAACCTTTGGTGGAGACATCTCTAACAATTCGTAAAGATAAATGAGTATTTCTCGCCTTTGAAATGCCTCAGTGATATTCACTTTCAATCTATAAGACTGTTGGTCATCATTTATTGTTGATCCTCCTAACGACCTATGATCAACAAGTGTTGGAAAACCTTTAGGTGGTTCAGGAAGATAGAAAATAGTGATATGGACATTGTATTTCTTTGCTATATCTTTTAATTGTCGAATAGTAGGCTGTTCACCTCCATTCTCCCATTCTTCCAGTTTTTCTTGTGAAACCTTAATGAGATTTGCAGCTTCAGGTAATTCTAACCTGATACATTCTTCTCGCGCCCACTTTAGGACCTCTGGTGTAATGAGTGCTTTGACAGATTTAGCCATGATGCCTATACCCACGAACAAGTTAAACGAATATCCATTAAATTCAGTGATAAATTAACTAATAAATAAATTAAATCAACAGACACCACTCAATGTGAATTAAAGTATAACACAAAAGAAGTGTGTTGTCAAGATACGATTTCCGCAACCGTAAAAATCTTCCTACTCATCATAAAACTTTTCATTTAAATCCTTATCATCATCACTAACCGCAAAATCCTCATCCTCAATTTCGGAGAGGTTGACATAGAGTTGATTCTTATCCAGCAGTTCTACCAATAGGTGTTTCTGCTGTTCAGCGTCCGCAATAGCGATGAAATCGTCAATTGCATCTTGAGGTATTTCTTCATTGACATACCAGTTCAGGAAGGAGTTTTCTGCGATCTCTTGCCAGAGTGCTACAAGTTCTTCGGAGGATTGCGCGGCTTGGATTTTGTCCATATAGACTTGGTTATATTCCTTTAATTCACATGCGATGAAATCTGCACTCAAAATTCTTTCTTGGATGATAACTTTTTCCAATCGCTCCTTGCAAACTGTTATATGCTCTTCTAATTGTTCAACAAGTATATACAGACGTTTACCTCCATCCTGTTTGTTCAGTTCTGATACGGCATGTCCAGTTGTTCCAGAACCAGCGAAGAAGTCAAGAACGATGTCCCCTGGATCCGTTGTAATTTTCACTATATCCATGACTGTGTATAATGATTTTGGATATGAAAAAGATTTCTTTCCAATTATTTTTTGTAAAAGCCTTGTACCATGTTGTGTTGCATTATATTTCTTATCGGTCCAAGTAGTTTTAGGACGCTCACCTGGGTAATCATCTATTCTCCGCTTAAAAAAGATTTGAATGTGCCCATCTTTATGCTTTTTAGCTGAAATTTCGTTATTATTTATTTTCTGTTGTAAAGTTGAACGGGAATTTGACCAAACCCATTCTGTGCCATCTTTTTTTGGCAGAACTTTATGATAGTTCTCCGCTTTTTTCAAAGAGATATGTTTTAAGTCTTGGGAAACATAGATCGGATAAAATTGCTTGGGTCTGTCTTTTCGCCTTGCGTTTCTTGTTTCACCCGTTCGCATTAGATTTTCCAATTTGTATCGTGATATTTTATCTTTTTCCTTGTAAGTTTTCTCTGTTTCTTTGGACATCTCAAAGAAGTTTATCTTTGCAAGTTCCTTATTTTTTGCATAAACCACCATGAATTCGTTTGTTGTTGCAAAAAAGTTGTTATTTGTCTTACCTGCAGGATGGTGAACGATAGTTAGTACAGAAATGCGGTTTTCTCTCCCAAAAACTTCGTCGGCTAAAGTCCCCAAATATAAGAGTTCGTAGTTATCTATGGAAATTGCAATAAACCCATCATCTCTCAAAAATTGTTTTGCTATGTCTAACCTGTTTTTCATAAATGTTAGCCAACTGGAATGATTGAAAGTGTTGTTATAGGTAAATATGTTTGCTTCTCCACCAGTATTATACGGCGGATCAATGTAAATCAGTTTGACCTGCCCGAGAAATTGCTGTTTGAGGGTATGGAGTGCAATAAGATTATTGCCTTTGATGATAAGGTTTTCGCATATTGTGCCGTTTTTATCACGTTGGATATTCGTTACGTCTTCTTCACCTGCGGCAGTGTGGCGTTTCCAGTTAGTCAACACCTTTGGATCAAACATCCGATTAATTTCGTCTTGGGCAAGGATTTCGTTGAAGAATATCTCTTTGCGCTTTTCCTCCTCCTTTGTCTGTCCGCCTTCAAGCACACAATCTTTGTAGGGCCACACAAGTGAGACTTCGCCGCGTTCACGCAGAAACTTACCGTCAATGTTCAATCCGATTTTGTTGCGGAATTGGGTGTAGGAATTGGCAAGGAAGTTCTTGTCGACGATGTAGTTAATAAAGGTGATGTAGTTGAAAATCCAATGTCCATCAATTTCATCAAAGAAGGTTCGTTTTATCTCTGTGTCGGTCAGTAACAATTTGATGAGATTGTGGTCAAGTTTCCATGCGTGGTCTTTGACTGCTGCCGGGATGAGTTCACCTGATTCGTCAGTAAAATCAGGATGAGTTTTGAGAAGGGTGATCAGTTTGTTGCTGAAGTTTTGTTTTGACATAGAGATGATTAACCATTACCTATCAATTTTAACGCTATACTCACTGTGAATATAATACCGCCTGTTAGGATTGCACCTAAAAACAATTGAATCACTGTCATTTTGCCATTAAGTCCTGATATACTTGTTTCCAGATCGGATATATTTTTTGAAAGATCTTGATGCCCTTTTCTGTTTTCTTCATCCATCTTCTTAACATCAGCCTGTAAGTCGCTCACATCAGTCTTTAATTCGTTTACATTAAACTTTAAGTCGTTTACATCAGCCTTTAATCCGTTTATATTATCTTCAAGTCTTTTCAGAATTTCAGTGTTGAGTTCATTTGCCACTGTTTCTCTCCTCATATAAAAAATGTTTCTGTGACCTACCATTTAAAATCAACGGAGGCGACTCTGCCTCGTCTTACAGGAAGTGTTTCGTCGCTGTAAAGAGAGTTAGGATCAACCTTTTTACAATCTTTCCTTTAGCTATTCACTGTTTTTAGGACCGTAAGCATTTATCCATGCAGAATAGATTCCAGATCGAATAACGAATATTCTATCTGATTCGGACACAACTTGTCCCAAAAAACCCAGAATTTGAGTTGGAGTTTGATCAGAGACGATAGCCCAACAATTATCATGAATAGGGCAAAAAGTACCGTATGTTTTGAGTTTGTCTTTAAGATCACTCTTTTTCAAATCATCAGCGACTTCAAAAGTAATAATATAAGTTGTCATTGTATTTTCCTGAATTATGAAAATTAAATCTTATATTCGGTGATAGGTACTTTAAGTGTATCATACACCAGAGAAATGGTCAACAGAATATAAAAAGAGGGTGTGTAAGTTTTTTGTCATTATAGACATCAATTTAGTGAAAACGTTAGTGCGTTGATATACCTTTCGCCCCTCTGGGGCTTGCTATTGGTTGGATCAATGCGGACTATACACCTTTCGCCTCTCTGAGGCTTTGGTAAATCACATATCAGCACCCGACAAATCATGACGAATACCAAACGCGTATTCGTCCAAGCGCATTTGGCGTTGATTTGGCTGAATGCCATACGCGCATTCATCGCGTTGATTTCGGTGCGGAAGGTGTATAGAACACGAATTCCCGAAAACTCAAGCACCAGCGGTGCGAAAGGTATAGGACTAAAACCTGTCTTATATAGCCTACCAACAAGAGGGAATATCCTTAAATTGACGCATAAGGTGGTTGTAGAAGAAGCACAATCAAGGATGAATGTGCTACAGCATTATATTTGGCTTTAGGGTTTGAGTTGCTCTACTCAGGAAATGTGACGCGATCATAAATTTCACGCAAAGGGAGTTCACATTCGACTGAAATAAGGGGTAGGTGTTCTTCAAGGTTTTGAAAATCGGTGAGAATCCAATTGTTCTCTTGGCGACTGAAACGTTCAACGCAAATTCTGTCTTGGGCAACGAGGATGTATTCCTGTAAGGATGGCAGCTGTCGGTAATGACTAAATTTTTCGCCTCGATCATAAGCTTCTGTTGAAGGTGACAAAACTTCTACAAGAATAATTGGATTGAGAAGTATATCAAAGACATCATCTTCAAAACGCGGTTCTTCACAAACGACAACGACATCAGGGTAGAAATAGGATAAAGTGCTGGGTGAGCTAACCCGCATTTCGTTTGCGTAGGTTTCGCATTCACTACCTTTCAAGAGATTGCGAAGTTCACCAGATATATTATTGGTAATAAGATTATGTGCTCGACTGGCACCGGACATTGCGATTATTTTCCCCTTAACGTATTCACTTCTAACTGTTTCTGCGTCAGGGATCGCTTTACGTTCTAAAGTGATGTATTCTTCGGGGGTGAGGTATGTCTGTACTGCAGCAGTTGCCATAAGCTTTTCCGGTAATTGATTAGATTGAATAAATCATTCTACTCGCTTCTTCAAATTCCGGTTTGAGTGGGTCGGTTGATAGATATAACTTCTGATAAGGTTCATATAGTTGGATATAACTCCAATTGACACCACACAGCACTTTGCCATTATTGACAAGTTTTATGAATCGACCGCGGAACTTTGCACGGGTGTTTTCAGGAGGTGAATGCATCGCCTTGCGGATGTGTGAGTCGTCCAATATCCTTTCTATCAAACCGCGTTTTTCAGCTTTATAATAGACACCTAAATCTTGACGGATATTGTGGTATTCTAAATCTATTCGTTTAACCTCAGCAGAGTCCCACTTTAATGACCGGTGTTTTACATACGTCTCAAGACACTTTCTTTTGATGACCCAGTCTAATTCACGGTCGAGTTGCATTGGGTCTTGTTCCAATTGTGTCATGACATATTCCCAACGTTTCATCACTTCATCTGTTGTTGGGTCAGATTCAGCCTGTTCAAGATACCTTTTAGCGCATTCAAAGTATCTCCATTGAAGTTCTATTGCTGATAATCGCTTACCATTATCAAGCTCAATCAGTTTTTTACAGGCTATATCTTCAGAAATTTCATGAATAGCCTGTACCGAATTTCGTAGTGCGAAATGTTCATTAATGAAGTGGTCTTCAATCATCCGTAGGATGATTCCGGTTATGCCGACCTTTAGAAAGGTTGAGTATTCCGACATATTAGAATCCCCTACGATGACGTGTAGACGTCTATATTTTTCTCTATCCGCATGGGGTTCATCCCGTGTGTTGATAATTCCGCGTGCGGTTGTTGTTGCTATTGAGATTTCTTCTCGTATATGTTGTGCGCGTTGTGATATTTCGTAGAAACCTTGGTCGCTTCGTTTTACTTTTCCTGCGCCAGTGTATATTTGTCGGGTGACAAAAAAAGGTATGAGTTGTGATGCGAGTTGCCGAAAACTGACCGTTTCACGTTCCATCAGATAGTTTTCGTGACAACCGTAAGTATTGCCAACTGTATCTAAGTTGTTTTTGAATATAGAGATTTTTCCTCTAAAGCCGTCTGCTTTCATCCTGCGTTCAGCGGTTGTTGCGAGTCGTGTTACGATTCGTTCACCTGCTTTATCATGTGCTACCACATCCATCACATCATCACATTCAGGTGTAGCATATTCTGGATGACATCCGATATCTTGATAGAATCGTGCGCCGTTTTCCAAGAAAACATCTGGATACATTCTTCCAGAGATGATTTCACGGAACAGGTACATGACGACATTCTGTACAGTGAGTTTTTTCCCTCTGTTTTTTTCTGGTGTGCAGATGATCCCGTATTCCGTTTCCAACCCATAAATTCTACGATGCATGGCTTAAAATCTCAGCTATTTCTTCAATAGAAAACCTGCGAAATTTACGTCTACCAGTAGTAGTATCCAGGCACGCAACTTCTATTGTTTTTGGGGTAATCTGATACGGTTCGGACTCTTCAGATTCTACTTTTTGAAAGGTTCGAGATGCAAGTTTCAAGGCATCAGTCAATTCTAAATCGGAGGAATAATCTTCTTGAAGGATTTCTACGATGGTTTCTGCTCTTCCCCCGATGACTGCGAAATTCTCTTCTTCACGGTATGTTCCATCAAAATCTATGTAATATATCTGGTTGCCTACGGATCTATCCTCATCTACCTCACATACAAGTAGTTCAATTTCAAGAGGTTTTGCATCCCATGTTTGTGATATGGAGCCTATATATTGTGAATAGAGATTAGTCAACCACTTACCGGTAACATCTTCTCGAAAATATGTGTAGCCTTTAATCTCTGATTCGCGAATTCCCGCTACACGTAATGCTTCATATTCAGCGATACGGCCTGTTGATGCAAGTGCGATCTTGTCATATATTTCAGATATTTTGTAGGTAGTTCTACGAGGGTTTTCTGCAACCATCAGGAGTCCGTTTTTATATCCTAAAACGACTACCTCTTTTGCTTGTTCAATCCCGCGTCGGACAAAATCTCTTTTATCTTCCCATATCTGTTCAGGGGAAACATAATAAGGTGTTGACATTAAAACTCCATCATCGGTTTAAAACAGTGACATAAATATATCGTCTGGCTCTACGTTTGTTCTAAGCGTGAAACCAATTCCTTGAACAACTCAGCTACGGTGTCATCTGGGAGAGCGGTTACACCTTTAGCTGTAATAGTTGTTAATGTTGGAAAGATATTCCTGATAAGGTCTGGACCTCCGGTGGCGATATCCTCATCTGCTGCGTCCCATAATGCTTCTGCGACGGTATTCAAGGCAGCAATCTCCGACATCTGTGGACGGTACAATTTTTTCAAAGTTGCGCGTGCGTCTTTTCCACCAGAACCGATAGCATAATAGGTATCTTCCTCATATCTTCCACCCAATGCATCGTATTTGAAAATCCTACCCTTCCCAAGTTTATTATCGAATCCCGCAAAAATCGGCAGCACGATCAATCCTTGCATAGCCAATCCTATGTTGGAGCGAACAAGTGTTGACAGATAGTTGGCTTGTCCGTCCAAGCTTAAGGACATCCCCTCAATCTTTTCATAGTATTCCACTTGAACTTGAAAGAGTTTTGCTGTTTCTATACAGGGTCCTGCGACACCAGCGACAGCGATAGCAGAATGCTGATCGATTTTATATACTTTTTGTATACGTCGTTCCCCGACTTGGTAACCTTCTGTTGCTTGTCTATCACCTGCGATGATAACGCCATCATCGTAGACGAGTGCAAGAACTGTTGTTCCTTCCAGATAATTGTGGTGAAGGTTATCATTTATACCGTTCAGTTGCGTCCAGTCACCTAACTGATCGGGGTGTCGTTTCTTTAAAACTTGTAAAAAATCGTTCGTTCCATATTCATGGAGTTTGAGCAATCCTACTGCCCTCCTCGCTGGATGTAATTTTCGACGAATTCTTCTGAGTCTTCCTCCAGAATCTCATCGATTTCGTCGAGTAGTGCATCTAAGTCTTCCGTCAACTCGTCGACGTTTTCATTGAGTTCGGGATTTGGATAAATTTCCTCATTTTCTTTGATTGCCTCATTCTCTTTGATGGCGTTATCTTTGTATTCTTGTTGTTTTTCGCTTGGCATGTCGTACTCCTTATTAGGATGTGAGGTTACGGTATTCCGTATACCTAATGTAGCCTTATATAACTAACCATAATCAAAACGGTTTACATCATTAACCAGGATCATTTACAGTCGTCACGAATTTGGTTCACGAGTTCATCAACTGTGCAATTGTTTAGCATTTCACCTACTATCTCTTGTGTTCCAAAATGGGGTCGTTCCATCATAATTTTTTCAAATCCTGAGGGTCCGTTGAAAATAATAGAGTTCCAACTTACGCTATGGATGTTGCTTGGAAATCTACGTAGACAGGTTCCTCGGAAATATGCCCGTGTATCTGATGGTGGATGTTGAATTGCATGAACGATTTCCTCATGGGTTAAGATGCGTTCTACATGTCCATTCTTTTGTAGTCGTAGGTACAATCCCTTATCAGGTCTTAAATCGTGATATTGCAGATCGAGCATTCTCACTTGAGGATCAGTCCACTTAAATCCGTGTCGTGCCATATATGCATCAATGAGTTTTTTCTTGATAATCCAATCTAAGTGTTTTCCTAAAGACATAGGATCCTTTTGGAGTCTATTTAGCACAAAATCCCACTTCTGCAGAACATCATCCACGATTGGTGTTCTTTCATCATCTGAGAGATGTTTTTGTGCCAGGTTAAGATATTCACGTTGAATTTCAATTGCTGTCAAGTTCCGTCCATCTTTTAGTTCAATTTTCTGATTGCATTTCAAATCTCTTGATATCGCCTTTATTGCTGCGACAGGTTCATTTATTGCGAACTGATCACGAATAACACGTTTCTCGATTAATTGTAAGACTATTGCCGTGATACCGACTTTCAGATAGATTGTGAACTCGGACATATTAGAATCGCCGACGATCACATGGAGACGTCTATAGAGGGTTGAATCAGCGTGTGGTTCATCTCTCGTATTAATTATGGGTCTTTCCACCATTGTGCTCAGTCCGACCTCTTTTTCAAAAAAGTCTGCCCGTTGTGAAATCTGAAAATCCGTTTCGTCTGCTCCGTTTTCAGCACCTACCTTACCGCTACCGGTAATGATTTGACGCGTTACAATAAATGGTGTTAAGCCGACAACTATGTCTGAAAATTCTATTTTACGCGACATTAAATAGTTTTCATGTGATCCGTAACTATGTCCTTTATAGTCAGTATTATTTTTATAGATGATAATTTCTTGATTATCCAGTAACAATTGTTCGGCTGCAAGTCTACTGAGGTCTAAGATCAATTCTCCTGCTTTTTCATATTTTACAAGGTCTCTTGCATTTGAGCATTCAGGCGTACAGTATTCAGGGTGTGCATGGTCTACATAATAACGTCCGCCGTTTATCAATATATCATTTATGACACTGTATGTATCCTCTTCAACGATCGGTTTTTGACTTTCATCAATGAAACCGCGAGCGTCCATTAGTGGACTTTCTTGTGCATAATCCCATGAAATAGTTGGAATATTGCGACTTCTATATGCATTAACAACTAAGGTTGACGCTGCAATTGGGTCTTGCTCTCTTGCGTTTTTTACCGAAATACCAAATTCAGTTTCTGTTCCGATTATCGTTGGAGTTGACATATTTTTATATTTTACTATAGGTACGATCCGCCTTTGTTGATTCTCACCTCAGGTTTCTTCTTTGCTTCAGGTTCATTGATGAGTGCACGAATATTGACAATTTTCTCACCTTTTCTCCCGGAAATTTTTGCCCAATCATCAGGGTTAGTGGTGTTTGGTAAGTCCTCATTTTCTCTGTATTCTTCCCGGATAGCTATCTTTAGATCATTCAGTGAGATACCTTTTTCTTTTCCATCAGAACTGATGAGTCGTTTAATAGCCATTTTCTTTGCTCGTGAAACGATGTTTCTAATCATAGCACCACTGACAAAGTCTTTGAAGAAGAGCGTTTCCCGTTCACCGCGTGTATACGTTACCTCAATAAATCTGTTTCCTTCAGTCGTGGCATACATTTCATCAACAGCTTCGTTAATAAGGTGTTCAATGACCTTATCCGTATCTTCATCAAATTGTGTAGTAATGTTTTTTGCAAAAGGGAGGTCAGGCGTTAAGTAAATTGCAAATATATCTTTGGCACCATCGATATTAGGACGATCAATTTTTATTTTTATGTCAAGTCTGCCCGGTCTCAGAACTGCTGGATCAAGCAGGTCTTGTCGATTACTTGCGCCGATTACAATTACGTCGCGCAGGTTATCTACACCATCAATCTCCGCAAGGAATTGTGGTACAAGTGTAGACTCCATATCAGATGAGATCCCCATACCCCGCGAGCGGAAGAGCGAATCCATTTCATCAAAGAAAATGACGACTGGATATCCTTCTCTTGACTTATCCCGTGCTTTTTGAAAAACTTCTCTAATTTTTCGTTCTGTTTCCCCGACATATTTGTTTAGAAGTTCAGGTCCTTTAATGTTAATAAAATATCCTCTGATGTCTTCTCTACCATATTTTGTCCGTATCCGTTCAGCGAGACAGTTTGCTACGGCGCGGGCGATTAGAGTTTTCCCACAGCCTGGTGGTCCATATAGTAGTACACCTTTAGGGGGTGTTAAATCAAACTCTTTATACTCGTCAGGATAGAGATATGGCATTTCAATTGCATCACGTATTGCCTCAATCTGCGAATCTAACCCTCCTATGTCTGCGTAGTTTATATCGGGTACTTCTTCAAGTAACAGGTCATCGAGTTCGCGCTTTGGCAGTTTTTCGAGTAGCATACCGCTGCTATGATTTAAGAGGACAGGGTCTCCAGTCTTTAGTGTTTCATCTTTCAATGCGGAGGAAACCCGTACGACCTGTTCTTCATCGGTCCGCAGACTAACAACAGCGCGACCAGATTCAAGTATCTCCTTGATTTTTACGACATCGCCGTGTTTTTCAGGTGGTTTGACAGCTATGACATTTAACCCACTATTAACAATTACTTCTTGTCCGATATCTATTTGATCAACTCCGATTGCTGGGTCGAGATTGACTCGCCATTTTTTTCCGCCGATGTCAACATCAATCGTATTGTCATCATTTTTACCGAGAAAAATCCCATAGTTGTTTGGCGGTGCACTCAGCTGCATTACCTTTTCTTTCAATGCTTCAAGTTTTTCTCTTGCTTCTTGAAGTGTGCCTGTAAGTTTCCGATTGCGTCTGTGTGCTTGCATTAATTCGCGTGTCATTTCGTACAAACGCGCGTCAACATCTTCATCGGGTGAAGATCTGAGTTGTCTTCTCAAATCAGACACCTCGTTTTCAAGCATCTCTATTTGCCAATTTAAATCACGAACCATCTGAGGGTAATCAACTTTATCTTTAGCAATATCTTCCATTTCGGAACTTTTCAATAATTCAGATTGAGTGTTTCTTTTAGTTGCCATACAAAATTATCTCACTTTCTATTGAAAAGGTTGATGAAATTGTCATGTTATACTGATCTGAGTGCATATAAGTATATCATGTTGCAGTTTTAACTTCAAGAGAACTCACCAACAGGGTGTGTAAGTATTTTGTCACCTTTTTCATAAGAGACGGCACTCGGAGAGTGCCTACTACCTTTTTCATAAGAGACGGCACTCGGAGAGTGCCTACTACTATTAAGAGCAGTCATTTAAGAAGATGTATCCTCAAATTCAGTATCAACGTCTTCTTCTGTATCTCTTTCTTCATCCACAACATCAACGCCAGAGATACTTGCATCAAGGGAATCTGACTGAACGATTGTGCTTAGGTTCTCACGAATTTTCTCCTCCAGTTCAGCCGTAATATTGGGGTTCTGTTCTAAGTATGTTTTGACATTGTTTCGTCCCTGTCCAATTCTCTCATTGTTGTATGAGAACCATGAACCCCTTTTCTGAATATAACCAGACTCCACAGCGATGTCGAGTAGGTTGCCCTCTTTTGAGATACCTTTACCGAATGTTATATCAAACTCGGCTTCTCTGAAAGGAGGAGCTACTTTATTTTTCACGACTTTTACAAGTACTCTATTTCCAAGCACGTCTTGTCCTTCTTTTATCTGTGTTGCTCTTCGAATTTCCAATCTAACTGATGCATGAAATTTCAAGGCGAGTCCACCCGGTGTTGTGTCTGGATTACCGAACATGATACCTATCTTTTGTCGTATCTGGTTTGTAAAGATTACACATGTTTTGGATTTGTTAGTTACACCGGACAATTTACGTAGTGCTTTTGACATCAACCGTGGTAATAAACCGACGTGTGCATCACCCATCTCACCTTCAACTTCAGCTTGGGGTGTTAGTGCAGCAACTGAATCGATTATGACCACATCAATTGCACCTGTTCGGATTAGTGTTTCAACGATCTCCAATGCTTGTTCACCTGCATCCGGTTGGGAAATCAATAAATTCTCAAGATTTACGCCTATATTTCGGGCATAGGTCGTGTCTAGGGCATGTTCTACATCAATAAATGCAGCGATTCCCCCTACTTTCTGTGCTTCGGCGACGATGTGTAATGCTAATGTTGTTTTCCCTGTTCCTTCATGTCCAAAGACTTCAATGATTCTACCGCGTGGAACACCACCGACACCTAATGCCAAGTCAAGTGCGAGTGCGCCAGTAGGTATGACCTCTACTGGAACAACTTCGTCCCCTGTTAGACGCATTATGGCGCCTTTCCCATAAGCACGTTCAACTTGAGCAATAGCTTGGTCTACAGCTTTCTTTTTCTCTGCTGCATTTTTCTGTTCTTCAACACTTAGTTCATTTTCCACATTCGTTCTATCATTTTTCGCCATAGTATTTTACTCCTTACCCATATTAAATCTGCGAATTGGCGTATAAATTGCTCCATTTGGGTGCAAATCGCTTTTGATAAGTGTAATCTCATCTACCGTCATAGATGTATTTTGAATCGTCTGATATGCATCAAACAGATCAATATATTCTTTCAAGTTCATAGATTGTCTCAGTCTTGCCAATGTTACGTGTGGATGAAAACGTCCATCCTTTTTAACATCCCATTGAAACAGTGCGTTGTTAATGTATCTACTTAATCCTGTTGTTATTCTTTCACCTTGCTTTAATCCTAACCATAATACGCGTGGACGGGACAAATTCGGAAATGTGCCAATTCCACCAAATTCCAGAGAAAAAGGTTTCTGTTTTATTGCGACTTTATCTATAGCATTACAGACATCAGAAATACTATTTTTCTTTATATCCCCAAGGAATTTCAATGTCAAATGGAAGTTGCCGATTCTTGTCCAAGATGCCTTTCCAATTTCTGTTCTCAATTCATTCTGAATTTTCTCAAAAACCCTTTGAACATGGACTGGAATTTCAATAGCAACAAAGCATCTGCAGAAAATATTTTTCATAAACAGTTTTCATTAGACATTATATAAATTTAATTTTTAAAAATCAAGTTAATTTCTGGTATAATAAAGGAATAATGCTTTTTGGAGATTAACTTATGAACAAATATGATGAATTAAAAGATAATCCGAATAAGTTTCAAAAACTAACGGGTTTTACTATTGAAGAATTCTTAGAACTTCTGCCGTATTTTACTACACAGTTTTTAGCGTTTGTCTCTACTAAATCACTTGATGGTCAAGAGCGAAAAAAACGGAGTTGGTCATCCTACAGAAATAGTCGTTTGCCAAATATGGAAGATAAACTTCTTTTTATTTTGATCTATCTACGACAAGCATGGACCCAGGATGCTCATGGTATGTTCTTTGATATGTCTCAACCTGAAGCGAATAAGTGGATACACCTCCTTTCACCGATATTACTTCAGGCATTAGATGAACTCGGTGAGTTGCCATCTCGCGAGGCAACACCTGAGACTTTTGAAAAAGAGACAGATGCTGAAAGAGAGACAACAGCACCCGAACATTTTTTTTCAAGATTGCACAGAGCGGCCGATACAGCGCCCGAAAGACCAACAAGCACAGAAGGACTTTTATAGTGGTAAAAAGAAACAACATACGGTAAAGAATAACCTGCTTATAGATGCTACTTGCAAGATATTGGTCTTGTCTCCTACTTGCCAAGGCAGCATGCATGATAAACGCATTGCCGATGAAACAATATGTTTTTTACCAAGTGGTAGTTATTTATACCAAGATTCCGGTTTTTTAGGTTTTAATCCTGCTGATATTACTGTTGTCCAACCGAAAAAGAAACCGAAAGGCGGTGAACTGACAGCAGCTGAAAAAGCAAGAAACCGAGAAATATCGTCTATTCGTATCCGTGTTGAACATGTGATTAGTAGTGTCAAAAGATACCGCATTGTCAAAGACAAGTTGCGCAATTGGAAACAAGGTTTTAGTGATTTAGTCATGAAAATCTGTTGTGGATTACATAACTTTCGTCTAAACTTTAGACCTTGGTGTTATGACAAACATTTTGATTAAACTTATATAAAGTCTATTCCATTTATCCAACAAAACGCATCTATGTCTTGACAGAGAATACTTTACGGTTGCCGTATAAAAATTCAATACCCGATGCGACAGTTAAGACGACCGGTAGAAGCATCATAAAAAAGATTGGTCCAAACTGTTGTATAACAGTCTCGTTGTCTTTATAGAACATCAGCAGAACTAAACTAATCGTAATAACTAAAAGTTGTGTAACTGTCTTATATTTTCCCCATTTATTTGCAGATATAACATCTCCATTCTTAGCGACGACAACAATACGGACTGCTGTTACGATAATTTCACGACCCACTATAACGCCTACCATCCATATAGGAATAAGTCTTGCCCCATGTGCTAAAAGTTCGTGTTGAAATTGCCACAAACTCCACAGTGCTGCAATTACTAATATCTTATCAACAATGGAGTCCATGAAACTCCCGAATTCTGTTATACCTTCTTTTCGTGCGATTCTTCCATCGAAAAAGTCAGTTAGGGCTGCCAGACCGAAACAAACTGCCGAAGGGGTCATCATTTTCGCCCGAAAAAAGAGGAAAAAAGGGACAGTGAGCAATAGACGCGCAAAAGTCAGAAGATTAGCCAAACGAAAATATTGTTGAGAACTCATAAATGCCTATTTTTCCGAAAAATCAATCACCTCTGCATCCTCTGGTATGTTGAACTTAAAAACATCTGAAGACAATTCTTGGTCCCGTTTTATTTTAGAGAGTGATGTGATCACGCTTCGGCGACTCTTATCAGGGTAATCTATTACATAACCGAACTGAACAGGTAGCCAATCATTCTCTTGAACCCAGATCTCAAGCGTCTCTTTTTCCGTGTTTTCATCAGATGTCTTATTATTTGTTCTATTTAACAGATGCGGTTTGGGTGTCATCTTAATCTGAAATACACCTTTTGCATTTGCAGCTTCATCTGGTACCAACTCCATATCCCAATTATCCGAAACATTTTCAAGGGATGCACCGAGACCAGGTAGAAGCTCACGTCGTTCAGAAGTATCCCATTTTCTTTTATTTACTTGTTTGTATAAAGGTACATAAGACCATGCGTAAGAACCATCTAAAACGATAACTTTTATAATCTGTTTGGGATTCTTTGGTGAGACAAATTCCTTTCGTAGCAAATTTGGCTTGCCGAATGTAAAGTGTCCACTTGTCACATTTTTGTGTGTCTTAAAAAGTGTAGTTTCTTGAAATTCTGCACTGAAGTTTCTTGACTTATTGTAAGCGTTTTTGAAATTTTCAAATATCTCGTCCACTGTATAACTGTGTCCGTTGACAACAATTCCAAAGCTTAGACAGAATAAGATCAGAAAATATGGTAGATGTTTCACTCTGAATCTCCTATGATGTCAAATGAGGAACAGTATCTGTTAGGAAAATAGTATATCACAACCAATTATGCATGTCAATCATATTTTTCTACTTTTTCGTTTTGCACAACTTCACAATACTCAGCATCTGAGGCGAGTATCCGTGTCCAATCCGTTAGTTCTACCTCAATATCAGTTGCATCGTCTAATGCATAATAGACAAGTCTTTCTAAAGTCTCGGCAAGATGCGTATTCCGAAAAAGTGCTTGGAACCATATACTGAAGGATTTTATCGCATCTGCTGATTCTGAAAATACCCATATAATCACTCTACAGAAATCCAGTCCTTCGTCAACCGATTGTTGTGAAATCCATACATCTTCAGGAAACCCACGAAATAGGGATAATAGGTCTGCTATGACGACAACCTTATCATGGTCAAGGTATGAGATCTCTGGTGATATGTCAAATTGGATAGCGTATTTATGTGTAAGGAGTTCAATATCATCATTTTTCTTCAATTTGAACTGTCTCCTGTATATAGCAATTCTGATGAGATTTAGTGCTTTGTCAACATATTATTGTAGGTCGCGATTCGGAGATCGCTCCTACCGACGGGTTGCTTATGGTAGGAGGGAACTCCGATTCCCGACCCCTTTCAAACCCATCAATTAACACGTGACTAAGCATTAGAGTGTTAGAGTGAATGTCCTGCCCCCGATGATGGCATGTATAGATTCAACGTAAAACTGATCAGACTCAAGATACTTCGCGGAATAAAGTCACCTAATACCAAACCGAGAAAGAAGGGGATAGCTCTACGATAGGTATGCCATCCAGAGAATCGTAGGATCATGAATTTGAGAAACCAACTTACCATAACAGGAAACCAGAAATAGATCAGTCCACCCCACGAAGCCCCGGATAACACATAACCTGATGGATGCAAAGTCCACCATAGTAGACGAGTCCGCAGAAAATGCAACAGGAAGACAAAACCGAATCCGCCACTCATAAAGGCAATAGAGCTAACATTCGCTTCTCTGGGATGTTGCAACCAACTTTGAAGCGGATTGAAACTTTCCCAACCAAAGTGTCCAACATGTCCTTGACACCTTGCCAGTACACCGTAGTGATATGCAACGTGTAGATATGTCCAAAAAGTAGCAACTGCTCCAACACCGATAGCAAGTGCCATGCTCAGAACTAAAGTTTTACCCGGTATACGTGCTTGATCTCCAATCCGCAAGGATTCTATCTGATTTGGCATTGGATGGGAACGGTTACAACGGTTAAAAGCGTATAAAAAAGTCATGACAGTTAGGTTCGCAGCCCCTAACCTTCGCGTGCCGATGGTATTGACCATGATCTGACGTGGATTTATACCGATGACTTCATGGTACGGGGGACCTAACTCTGCACGTACACGACCAATTGCTAAAGCAAACGCGATGAATAGTGTATAGAAAACTGTGATGACCCATAGCGACATTCCAGCGAAATAGCAAAACAAGAATACACCACCGACACTAAGAATGGATAGAATTGCGGTTGTCCGATATGTCAAAGGTTCATTAGAATCATCACCCTGCTCAAGACCTATAGCATGTTTGAGGAACCTGATTATATGTCTTCGTCCCATCCAAAGTGTTAGTGCTGCAATCCCGATCCATGCCCCGGATGCCCTATCATTGAGACCGAGTCTACTGATATTGGTTATGCCAACAGCACTTGCGATAACGCGTTCTGCCCGTGTAAGCCAGAAGAAGAACCATGTTGAGAACGATAGATCAAGCGGCATAAAGTATGTCAATCCGACAATCGCAAGGTTGAAGGACATTGAGACATATCCTACTGCGCTCCAAGGTCTTTCCGTTATGTGTCTGTCAAGTCTGTAGCTTGATGGAAATGTGGGGATCACAGGGAACAGGTCATGTAAACCTGCTAATACACGTAACAGGGCAGCGATACCGAAACCTATCCAGAGTGAACGTAGTTTGAAAAAGCTTCGGTTCGTTGTCATTTGGAGTGGCAATTGGGTTAAAGGAAAGCTTAGTTTTTCGCGTTCCATCCACTGCTTACGAAGTAGCAAACCGAGGCAGAGTAAGGACCCGTATAGGATAAAGATGAAACCGGACCAGATGAGAATCGGTTTTATCCATGCGTTTAGATGTTCTGACAGATAGAGACTGGATTCACCTTCATAATAGCCTGTCAACCAATCTGTGTTATGGACTGTTATCCATTGAGGAATATGGTGTAAAAAGAGTTGTGCCCATTCGTTTTCAGCAGTTTCGAACTTGAATGGATGTGCCAATGTTCCCATCAGAATTGCCATCATTGCATGACCTGAGATCGTAGAGACCATCGTCACCATGATGTATATTAATAGCAATTCGGCACGCGAAAAAGCAGCCTGCGGTGATATTCTACCTAAGACGAAGTTCAGCGCGAGAAGGACAACTAATGTAAAAACAGCATTGGAAAAAGGCGAGACAAGCGTATAGACTGCGTACCAAAGTTCACTTGCAATACCGACCCAGTACGCATTGACGATGACAAGAATTAGACCAACTATTATTGCTTTCTTTGAGATTACCGCGTTTGACGTTGAGGGGGGTGGATGCATTGATAAAGCTACCCTTACGAACCCACATTAGTGGACAGTCCAGACTAAACTTGTGGGTATATGTAATAGTCGGCTTGCGGAGTTCCCTCCTACCATAAGCAGTCCATTGGTAGGAGCGATCTCCGAATCGCGACCTTTACCCGAACGATTAGAATGGACTATCTATTAGGAGCAACTATCCTGAAATGTCTGTCAATGACTGCAGCTCTGTTCCTAAATGATCCATTATATCATCAAGTGTCTTATACAACTGTAGCGTATCTTCGACCTTGTCAGACTTGATGATACGTATCGCTTCCTGTAGTTGCGTGTCGTGTCTCAAATTTACGATCTGTTCGATGCCGACATTGAGATTAAACAACTGTTCTGCCCGAAACGTTAACCATCGCAAACTCACGCGGAATCCATCAGTAGCAAGTTCTTGTTTAAATAGCGGCAATGTTGCTTCAAGTCGAGTAAAATCCTTTGGTAATCCGCCAGTGCGTTGTACTTCATCTTCAATCCAGTCATTTACATAATCTTCAATAGCATTCTTTTCAGCGACAAGCCGTTGCATGACCTGTTCTATTCTATTAGGTGTCTCATTGGAAATAGGTATGTGTGGGTTAATACCGGATCTATCTATAGATGTTCCGTTTGGTGTATAGTATGATGAAATCGTAAGGGATACTGCACCGAAATCTTTTAGAGGATATCGTTTCTGAACGACCCCTTTCCCGAAGGTTTTCTCACCGACGAGGATACCTCTTCCTGTATCTTTAATTGCCCCTGCGACGATTTCGGAGGCACTTGCACTATACTCATCTACGAGGATAACGAGGGGAATATCTGTATCACATAGAACATCAGAATGCGCGGGATATTGTTCGTTAAAGGTTTTGTTTCTACCTTTAGTTGAGACGATGATTCCATTGTCAATAAATGCATCTGCAATATGGTAAGCTGCATCAAGTAAACCCCCATGATTGTTTCTCAGATCAAGGATGAGTGCCTGCATACCTGCTTTATTATGGGATCTTAGTGCTTTGTTGAATTCTTCTTCAGTTCCTCCTGCGCGATCAGTACCGATAAATTTTGAAATTTTGATGTAACCGATACTATCGTCCAACATAGTAGAGGTAACGCTTGGGATAGAGATCTTTGCGCGTTTCAGTCGAACATCAAAGGGTTCAAGATATTTGCGTTGAACCGTAATCGTCACATCAGTATTTACACGACCCCTTAGTAGATCCACTACATCGTCAAGTGTCATGCCTGTTCTTTCACCCAGATATATCTGTTTTCCATTGACTCTTGTAATATAGTCCCCTGCTTGAAGTTGAGCAGATTCGGCTGGTGTTCCTGGCATCGGTTTGGAAATCTTAACAAAACCGCGATGGTCTGGATAGATACTTACTCCGAGTCCTCCGAATTGTGCATTGTATAGATTTTCCACAGAACGTTTATGGTCACGTTCAGACAATAGAAATGTATATGGGTCTTCAAGTGCAAGTAATGCGCCTTTAATTGCGCCGTGGTACATTGCAGTTTTGTCAATAGGTTTATAATAATTGTCTTCAGCGGTACTGATGGCAGTATCCAGGGCATTATTCAATTCCCGAAGTGTTATATGGATATCATCACTTGTGGCGAATCTATCATTTGAATGGATAATTAGCAACGGGAGTCCTATAGCGATAATCAATACGATGAATGATAAAGTAAATCTTTTCATGTGTGTTCCCCAATGCAGGTAGATTGAATTTTATTTGGTGTATTTTATTCTGTATCTGATAATACTCATTTTAATTCTAACACGAATCATGTATTCATGCAACGATAATTTTGGATAGGAAGGGTGGAAAGATGGAAGGGTGGAAAGATGGAAGGGTGGAAAGATGGAAGGGTGGAAAGATGGAAGGGTGGAAAGATGGAAGGGTGGAAAGATGGAAGGGTGGAAAGATGGAAGGGTGGAAAGATGGAATAGTGGAAAGATGGAAGGGTGGAAAGATGGAAGGGTGGAAAGATGGAATAGTGGAAAGATGGAATAGTGGAAAGATGGAATAGTGGAAAGATGGAATAGTGGAAAGATGGAAGGGTGGAAAGATGGAATAGTGGAAAGATGGAAGGGTGGAAAGATGGAATAGTGGAAAGATGGAATAGTGGAAAGATGGAAGGGTGGAAAGATGGAATAGTGGAAAGATGGAAGAGTGGAAAGATGGAAGGGTGGAATATACGATCCTTCGCCTCTGCTCTCTACGGATTCCACAATGTTGCTTCAATAAATCTTTCCCCATCAGGTTCTTCATCAAAATAATATACGGTTACCATTGTGCCATCTGGTCGTTGAACAGTTCTCGGATACCCTATATCGTGGTCACCTCCGTTGTCTCGTAATACAATCTCCTTAGACCATGTTTGTCCATCATCGTTGCTGAGTTTTGTACAGATACGGTGCGGTGCGTCCCTGAATCCGTACGTAAGACATAATCTACCATCAATGAGTTGTGTTAACGTGGGAGGATTTCCACCTCGACCTGTATTTTCAACTGCACAATTCATAAACTGCCAAGTTTTCCCATTGTCATTGGATTTGTAAAGATCTATCCAATTTTTGAGTTCCTCCCAATCTTCTCCGTTCTTCTTGCTCCTGCCGCGGCACCTAACAGCGACTAAAATACTACTTTCAGAGAGTCTTACACTTGCTGGCATTATTGCAAACCCCTCAGGCTCAGGTCCAATCTGAGAATGTAGCGTGAATGACTTTGCACCATCTTTCGTCCTTGCACAGAATATCAGTCCCTCATTGCCGTTTGCTTTTGATGCAGTAAGAAACATTAAACATTCTTCAGAATTCGAGACGAGATAGTCTGTTCGGGCAGCAATACCTGTATAACCAAACATGGGGAGTTCATAAGGACCCTGCCAACTGTTGCAGCGATCTGTTGATGTATAAAACCATGAAGTTGCACCTTCACTAAGACCGGTTCTACTGCACATCATAGCGAAATCTGGATGTTCAAGATTCACACTTTGCGGTGTCTTGAAAGCAGTTTCACCTTGTAGTCTGTGTTTTCCCGCCACATGTTCATCCGCAGATAGCGTGCCTATTCCTGGGAGTTCACAAGGTATTTCTGTGACTTCCCATGTTTCCCCACCATCTAAACTCCTTGCTTGCATAGCAGTAAAAGGTCTATCTCGATCTCGCCGATGAAATCCAGCATCGGATTTGTGGTAACCCACAGTAAAACCTACAACTATTTCGTTTTCCCAAGACCATATACCGTAGTTTGCGGGCCACCCCGCAAACCGTCCCGGTTCACGATAGATTGTTATGTGTCGCATCACATCTCCTTTGAAAATAGATAATTTCTCATTATAGCGAAGTGAAACCTGGAAGCGAATTAGATTCGAATGTTTAGTATATCATTAGATTGCTGTGAAATCAAAGAGAATCAAGTAGCGTGTGAAAGTTTTGTGGAATCAATAAATGGGATGATAAGAGAATTTCACGCTGAACCCGATATGTCATTTGAAATACAAAGGAAAATAAAGTATAATTAATGAAGGAAAGTCTAAAATATAAAAACGGAAGGAATTAAAACTATGCAGCAAACAAAAAAACAGATAAACCTCAAATCACTTGAAGCAACAACGCTACTCCAGAACTTCGCATATCCGATAGTCTTGGTGACTTTCAAAGGGGAAAAAGAGATAACAGAACTCAGATACGCAGCATATAATATACACACGTCCGAAGAAATAATCCCCAAAAATAAAATCCTCCTCGCTTATATGAAAATAGACCAAAAAGCAATCACCGAACAGATCAAAATAGAGAACACAATCAAAAAAAAACGGCTACAAACCAGAATTCCAATCCAAGAACGTCCCACGCTATCCATTGAAGATACGCTCAAAGCAACACACAACACACCGGTAACGGTAACAATGATGAATGGACAGCGGATTGAAGGCAAACTCACACAGTATGATAAATATAACCTCGTTGTGAATATCAAAGATATGCCGGTGCTGCTCTACAGACACGCAATATACCAATTCCAAGATATTACACAGATTCCCACATACACCTACAGAGAAGGAAAAGATGTTGACGCATTCATTCAGAAAATACTCAAAGACTTTATATTAACAAAAGAATATCAACTCACGATAATATATAAAGGTATAAAAGAAACCGAAGCCGAGAAGATTACAAAACAACTACAAGCACATATCCCAAAAGCCAACATTGAAAGAAGATACTCATGACAGGACGGACGCATTCCCCCGCTTGCTATTCTGAGCCCCCGTTTGCGGGGGTTGGGATAAAGGAGAGTAAACCCCAAAGCAATAACTGCTTGTTCTTTGCAGATCAACAATGTCAAGAAAGTCTTGAAGATGAAGGAATGACGCTCTCGCTTACATACAGAAATGCGTCAGGAAAGAAATAAAAGAAAATCTAAAAAAGAAAAATCGGTAGGTAGGTCATAAAAAAAGGCAGGCACACAAAAGCATACCCGCCTTTATTCTAAAATCAGTTACAAAAACAACTAATATACATAAAACGAACTCTGGTAATTTGTGCCATTAGTTTCAAAATGAACTTCCGCTCGCACCCCATACCTGCCAGATGGAGAAGTAGAATCCAACGAATAACTCAAACTTGAGGAATTACCACCATTCACCTTATCGTGTTTTACCTCTTCCCACTTACCACCAGGCTTCCTAATCTTCCATTTAACCGCTTTTATCGGATTACTCTCAACAACTTTTGCCTTATACGTGCCGTAACCATTGAAAAGCGTAGATTCCTCAAAATAACCAACTTCAGGTTTCCTTACACTGATATATTGTTCAAAATTTGCGAAATACGTCTTTCCATCGGATTTGAAAAATACAGTGCCATAGACCTTATTATACCATTCACTCGAACTTGGGAAAGCCAAATGAGAAAGACCAGAAGATACTTTTATCGTATCCGAAGAAATTGGAGACATACTCACTGGAAATTGATGACCCACCTGCAGATATGCCCCCTTAACACCGGCTATCTTAACCGTAACTTCAAGGGTCTCATCAGCCGTGAAATCTGTCTTGTTAAATGAGACTTCCAAAGGATCATACTCTTCATACAATATCTCGTGCTTCCTTATTTCACCTTCTTGCTTAGACGCTGCAGATCGATCAATGTCCTCATCTGGGCGAGGCACCCATGTTCCCGATCTGCCAAAAGTCCCTTTAATAGAAAAAGGCCACGAAATAGTCTCACTCTGATTAACAACCGTCTTCCACGCCCAAGGCTTTAAAGTTATATAACCATCCGCATCCCACTCATAACTGTCCTGAACCTTATGTATCGGCACTGTCGTATCGAAACTTTCATGAATGGTAGCATAAACTTGAGTGCTTCCGGTTCCCTTATCCCACCCACCATCATCAAACATTTCGCCAACAGTAATCGCTTCATCTTGATGTTTTGGGTAAGATTTTCCAAGGATGGTAATGTTTGTCAATGTCCCTTGACCTTTACCGATCCCGTATGCATCCACATAGATGCCAATACCCACCGTCGGATTGTCATCTATCCATTCCCTTTTACCCGTTCTAATATTTTTCCGCATCTTAAAGGACTCATTCACATTCAAACCATGTATCTGAGGCTTTGCACTTTCTGGTTCAAAATTAATTTCCTGCGATTCGGCAATGCCCAAGACAACAAAAATACTTATGAATATCGTGAAACAAATCTGAAAAGATTTTGATAAAAACATTCTAATTCTCCTTAGGAATTATCCTATTTAAAAGTTAGTTTAAACATTGAAATAAAATACTTTCTATTACGGCCTTTTTGAGAGGTATTCAATTCCCATCAGTCTGTTAAGTTCCTTGCTTACTTTCTTTTGCACTCTATGATGCATGGAGGCTATAGCATCAGGACCAGCAACACCAGAGGGTAGACCACCAGAAAAACTAAAAGTCGTGAGTAAGGGACCTCTGTATGTGTTTACCATCTCATCCATTTTGGATTGTAACTCTCTCATTTCGGGAGAGTCGTCTGCATGAAGTTCTAAAAAACAATACTCATCAAAGAGTTCATAATACTCTTTATGTACATCCGGAGGCGGTCTAAATCCCATTCTAAAAAGAACAGATACCATAGGCTCACCTTTTTTATGGATAATAGGATATCCGTTTTCATCAAGAATGAGTTTCCCGGTGGAAGTCTCCCGATAGTGATACCCTTTGGGCGCAGAGATTTCTCCACGTTCTAACTTCGCAATGGTATCTGCAAGTTCTTCCGGTGAAAGCGATACCCAATCAATGTCTATACCCGGAACATTTGTTGTCCGAAGCGGAATGAATACGTTTAATCTCGGATTTTCAAGGTCTAACAAACCGAAATTAGGGATGATCCCAGCACCAGAATTCCTCGGAACAGTATCCGATTTTTCTGTGGTTTTCGGTTTCTCTATTTCAACCTGTTGTCTATCTACTACCATTTCTAAATGAAAATGCCTCTTTACTGTAGCACATTCTGTTAGATTGTGCCGTTCACCGCTTCATTTCTAAAAAGTCGGTAATGAGAGAAAAATTAATTGAAATGGTATACTTCATCAATCGGCGGCAGGTTCTTCTTTTCCTTATCAATAGCATCTTGAATACTACGATCTACCTGTTCTTTCTCCGATGGTGTAAGAGGGTTATAGACTTTTTCAGGTTCGGTCTCTGTCGTCCGTGTTAGCAGAAATACAGAGACACCGATAATTACTATAATGAGGATAGCTAAGCCCCATATCATTCTATTTCTCATGAGATATTACTCCTTATCAATGATGATAGTTACCCTTTACTTCGCTGTGTCCAGCGAATAGGATAGATCAATAGATAATAGCAAAGAAAATAATAAGTGTTAGGAGAATTACTTTGTAGTCCAGTCTCACTTTTCACCTCACTATTATACCATGAAGCAGGTTAATTGTTTAGACAGACTACAGAAATTGGCAGGTAAATGAGATAATGTTGCAATCCCTGTAGAGGTTGCTGGTCTCTGGACATAAGCATAAACTTGTGCTATGATAGAAACCAGCTCTGTCGTACTTCTACTACGTCAGTGCTACGCATCGGCAGTGTTCCAGCACTGTTGATGCATTTTTGTAAGCACCCTCCGATGTAATCCACGCAAAGTCTACAAAACATCGTGAATTTCCAACATCTTTAAGTATTGTAACAAATAAACAATATTTTGTCAAGAAATATTTTCAATATGGGTGTGTAAGTATTTTGTTACCTTTTTTCATAAGAGACGGCACTCGGAGAGTGCCTACTACTTTTAAGAGACGGCACTCGGAGAGTGCCTACTACTATTAAAGAGACGGCACTCGGAGAGTACCTACTACTATTAAGAGCAACAATTACTTTACGCACTCTAATCTACTACTAACCGTTTTATCTGTCCGTTTGCACCACCGACAATTATATCACTGTTCGTGGGATGCACAATTATGGAATAAATCCAACCATCTATCGCGGGAAGTACAGTTGCTACCTCTACCGTTTCTGGATTTATGATATATACATGACCATCGTTACTGGCTGCAGCAACCGTTGAACCATCATTTAACCACGCTACGTTGAGTAGTGCTGCTTTGATTCTGACGAATTTCACCATTCGACCGATACTCGGTTGCCAAAAACGCACAGTTTGATCGTCACTTGCGGAAGCGACCATCGGTAATCCCGTATTGTTGGGACGTAGCGCGAGATCATGCACGGACATCGTGTGGTTGTTGAGACTTCTCAGTAATTCACCAGTTGTTACGTTCCAAACGCGGACGTTCTGGTCTATACCGGTACTGACCAATGTATTGTTGTCGTTTAGGAAACAGAGAGAAGAAACACCTTTGGAATGTCCTTTAAAGACTTGTATCTGTTTCTCTTTGTGTATGTCCCATAGGATAATCTGTTTGTCTAAACTGCCTGATGCAATTGTGGTGGAATCGCGCCAGGATAAGGTGGTAACTGAATCACGATGTCCTTTGAGAACTCGTAACGATCTACCTTCTGACCATGAAAGTATTTCGATTGTCCCCTCTACCGAAGGGTTGCCACCACCGATAGCTAACAGTTCTCCATCAGGCGAGAATGCGATATCGTGTATGTTGTGCGCTTTAACTTTTATAGTTCGTTGAAGTTTGAGCGTCGGATATTCGTAGATATTCAATCCTGCTTGTGAAGATGCTATGAGGGATTTCCCATCCTCTGTTAGCACAAGATCAGTTATCGGTGGCATTAAAAAGGGTTGATGCACATCGTTGCCATCTTCTGTCATACTCTGCTGTGATAGGTTTCCTATCCAGTCACCGAAGTCAGCCCCTTGTTCAATCCACTTTTGTATGAGATCGGTCTGTGCTTCTGTTAAGGGTTCACCTTCCTCTGCTGGTGGCATGATGCCAGTATCACTTTCGGGTAACGTGATACGTTGATATAGACGTGAATCAGCGGGTTTACCTGCAACAATTACCTCACCGTGACTGCTATTCTGAATTCCTTGCACGGAGTCCAGTTGAACGCCACCCTTTGGTTGTGTCGTCGTACCATCAGGGTCTGTTTTGGGTGCACTATGACAACTAAAGCATCGATTCTGTAAAATGGGTAAGACCTGCTTCTCAAAGTCAATTTTAGATTTAACCTCTTCAGCATAAACGGACGGGGTTAAGCAGAGGAGAGATATGATAATAAGAATCAGTGCTGAGTTAAGTGCCAATTGATGGACTTGAAAGGGTCGGGAATCGGAGTTCCCTCCTACAATAGGTCGGGAATCGGAGTTCCCTCCTACAATAGGTCGGGAATCGGAGTTCCCTCCTACAATAGGTCGGGAATCGGAGTTCCCTCCTACCATAAGCAGTCCATCGGTAGGAGCGATCTCCGAATCGCGACCTACAAAAATATGTTGACAAAGTACTATCAGTCTTTGACGCATGGGACTAATGGTTGGTAACGAATTCATTGCAAGTTAACAGGCTCCACACCATATCCTCAAGGATAGCACGTTGGGTATTTGCCGATGCATTCACTTCTATGTGTTGCTTCCAGAACGTCTGTTCTTTATCCGTGGGATGTCTACTCAGTGCTGCGAGATAGAAGTCTCTTACGATCTCCATCGGTAATGTGCCACTTGATATAGATTTGTCTAAGCGACTATTAGGGACCCCAATTCGTGCGTTGATGAGGTTTCCGTTAAAGAGGTGAAGTTTCCGCTGCAGCCCATCTGCTGTACCTACTGATGTTTCACACGATGTTTCTCGCGAACATCTTCCAAGTATATCGAGTGCATCGGAACGCGTATTTGGGTCAATTAAAGCCACTGCACGTGTACCTGCAGGTTGATTACCATAAGTGTCTGGTACACCCAGTACATCGGAGATAGCATCAGCTAATACCTCTGGTGTCAATGGCTTCTGTAATGCATGGGAATAGAAGCGGTCATCAATCCTGTTCTGTGGCAAGGCATTTGCGCTACGTGCATAAGCATTGCTTTGTGCTATCTGTCGGAGTGTGTGCCGTAGGTCGTAACCGTTTGTAATAAAGTCATCTGCTAATGCTGTTAATAGATCGGGATGCGTTGCCGGATTGGTTGAACGGAAGTCGTCAACAGGTTCTACTAATCCCCGTCCCATCATGGCTTTCCACAGCCGATTGACGATTGCTTTGGCAAAATATGGATTCTGTGCGTTTGTCAACCAGTCAGTCAATTCTCTGCGCCCATCAACGACATCTGCGGACAAAAACCGGGCACCGGGAATACGTAGTTTTGCCTCTTCACGTGTAACAGGATGTATGACCTTTCCGGTAGGTTTCAACCTGACAATCTGTTCATTCTCTACTTTAGCAAAGATTGCAGCCAATCCGTGATAATCATCTTGTGTCCATCTGTCAAGTGGATGATTGTGGCAATTTGCGCATCGTAATCGTGCTCCCATGAACAGTTCACTCATCAATTCAGCTTGTTCACGCGGACCCTCAACGGTACGATAGAAGTTCGCTGCACCGACTTGATGTGAATCACCTGTGGCAAGAATAACTGAGCGTGCAATTTTGTCATAACCAACACCATCCCGAATCTGTTTTGAAAGCCATTGGTGATAGGCATATACGCCCTGTGTGTTTCTATCCAGTGAACGTACGCGAAACAACTTCGCTAACTGCAATGACCAATACACATTGAATTCTTCTGAGGTAAGGAGTGTATCAACCAATGTTTCACGTTTCTTCAGGTTTGTTTTGGCAAGGAATGCCTCCACATTTTCTGGTGTTGGTAGTCTACCTGTTAGGTCAAGCGTTACTCTACGGAGGAAGGTGGCATCATCAGCATTTGCGGAGACAGGTAATCTGAGCGTCGCAAGAAGTTTGTGTATCTCAGTGTCAATGGTCACATCAGTTTTCTCAACTGTGTTGTTTGTATTGCTGCTTATGTTTGTTGTTTCATTCAATGGCGCGATGAATTCAATCGGTATAACCTCTGTGAGATAACGTGCTATGATGATATGCCGACCTCTACGATTCAGTTTTGCTATAGCTGATGCTGGATTGATTTCAATGGCGGATGTGTCTTCTGGTGTGAAGACTGTCCATCGGGTAACATCTTCGGTTGTTCCATCTGAGAAATGTGCTGATGCTTTGAGTTGCATAGTCTGTTTGAGATTTGAGACGATCTGTTTTTTGGGTGTGATGTGAACGTTTTTTAGGTGGCGTTTC
This sequence comes from Candidatus Poribacteria bacterium, assembly GCA_965205065.1. GTDB lineage: Bacteria > Poribacteria > WGA-4E > WGA-4E > WGA-3G > MSPOR6. Next base: position 5,291,197 of record CBDBFT010000001.1, read on the forward strand.
TTCTCATAACGCGCACCTTGCCGAATCCAATCGTGGAGCAATTGTACTGGAACGTCATTTTCTTTGAGTACTTGTCCACCACCGTGCCGGGTCTGTGCTGTTGGCTTTAGAATGACGAGGCTCTTCTCTGGGTGTATCAGGTTGATACGTCGTCCAGCAATTTGACGCACAATCGCTTCGTAGTCTGCTTTCGGATTACCACCAAACAGTGATAACTTGAACTCTCCTCTACCAGCAGCTGAACCGTGGCATGCACCCGCATTGCAACCGAACTTAGTAAAGATGGGTATCAGGTCATTTTCGAAGTTAATACGTTCATTAGAGGCTGAGGGGTTCTTATCATCTACTGCATAAGACGAGTTTGAAAGTAGAACTAAGCTGAGAAATGCAATGAATTGTATTACGTGTGATAAATGTTTCATATTTTGACGGCACACGGAGTGTGCCTACTACTATTAAAGAGACGGCACACGGAGTGTGCCTACTACTATTAAGATGACGGCACACGGAGTGTGCCTACTACTATTAAGATGACGGCACTCGGAGAGTGCCTACTACTATTAAGTCCACACATCAATAACCTTAGCTCCATCAGGTGCAACACGTACGGGTCTACCGTCATTGGTGTGAAGTTCTAACGCAGGATCAATTCCGAGTAAGGTATAGATTGTTGCGGCGAGATCCGATGGTGTAACAGGATGTTCGTTCGGGAATTCTCCGAGCGAATCACTGCTGCCTATTATCTGTCCGCCTTGAACGCCACCACCTGCTAAGATTACACTGAACACGTTGGGCCAATGATCGCGACCTCCCTGTGCATTGATTTTTGGTGTGCGACCAAATTCACCCATGACGACTACAAGGGTCTCATCTAACATTCTTCTATCGGACAGGTCTTGGATTAAGGCACTCAATGCCCTATCAAGAGACGGTAGATGCGCGTTTTGGTCAGTGGGATATCGCTCTTTCAATTGGAATATATCTTGATGTGTATCCCAACCTGTATGGTTGACGGTCACGAAGGGAACACCGCGTTCAACCAGTCTCCGTGCCAATAGACAACTCATACCGATTCCATTAACACCACCTAAACCATAACGACTACGGACATTATGCGGTTCATCTGCAAGTGAGAATGCACCTTTAGCTTCTGGAGAGGTTATCAAACTATAGGCACGTTCTAATTCTGGATCTGATACAGCTTCTGCTCCAGCATCTTTAGCACTACTAAATTCGTTAAGTGCTTTTACAAATTCTCTACGTCGTGAAATACGATCTATATCAATACCTTGATAAAAGTCCAGATCCCGGACCTTGAAGCCACCGTCAACTTTAGCGTTTTCTTTATTTCTATTTCCAGCAACTGAGAACGGACGCGTTGCACTGGGTAAGTAACCGTTGCCCGAGACTTGACCTGTAGAAATCGGTACTGCAATGTTCGGTGGTAAAGCAGATAGTTCCTTATCCCATGAGTTCTTCCCTTGTTGTGTTCGGACGAAAGCGACCGTTGCTCCATAAGTAGGATAATCAAGCGCGGGGGTAGGTTTGTATCCAGTCATAAGATACTGTGTACCGAGATCATGTTCGCCAAGGGGTGAGGTCATTGAACGCACAATGGTAATTTTATCCATTAACCTGGCAGTTCTTTCAAAACATTCGCTGATACGGATACCTGTAATATTTGTGGGAATAGCATTCAAAGGTCCACGAACTTCTTGAGGTGCGTCAGGTTTTGGGTCGAACGTTTCAAGATGACTCGGTCCACCATCCAACCAAATTAGGATACACGATTTTGCTTTTGCGGTTAACGTGTTTTTGGCTGTAAGGGTATTTTGCAGGTGAAAAAAGTCAGCTAAACCGAATCCGAGGGCAGTTAACCCACCTACACGAATAAAGTCTCGTCGACTCATGCCATCACATCGATTTACTACGTTCATTGTTTCTCCTCAAATGTACCTACAAGTTTGCGGGGTCTAATTAATCATCACGATTCATCTGTTCACTATCGCTTTCCTTATGCTTATTTTCTGCATCTTTAATTGCGAATCCAATATGATGAATACCTGCCTCTTTTGCGATATCCATTACGTTGAGAATCTGTCCATAAAGGACGTTTCGGCCTGTATGGATGATGACCATAGATTCTTCTGTAGGTAAGTTACGAAGGATCGTCAGCAATTCATCATACTGTACAACGGTTCCATTTAATAACATTCTACCAGTTTTTTCACCCTTAGCAGGATTATTAATTTCGATAATGGAGCTTTCTGCGTTCAACCATTTTTGTACCGTAGCAGGTTTCTGACCAATTAATTCAGCAACACCACCGAGTACATACGGATCAGGGGAGAGCATCGGTTGTGCCAAAGCGAAGTTATGAAGCACTTTTCCATCTTTCACCGTCAGTATGGTCTGTGCAACGTTTCTATTCAATCCGTAATTTCCGGGTCCTTCCCGTCCATCCGGTGAAACGCCGAGTAGAACGTTGCCTAAGATATGCGGGACAATCCTGCTGGCTTGTTGTGTTAGTGTATCTGGTGAATCTCCTAAAAATAGGACGTGCACTTTGACTTGCTGTTTAGACATGATATTGATTTGAGCGATTAACCGTGTAAAACGAACTAACCCTCGTAGTCCAATCGGTTTTTCATCCTGAAAGATCAGAACAAGTGGTTTTTTGTCTGCTTTTGTGATGAAGTCAATCGTTTTTCCTTTTGCATCTCCATTAATGACAATTGCTGTCAGAGAAGGGAGTTTTTCTTTCGGTTGCGGACCGGAGAAGATTGCTTTCTCCCGATTCTGCTTGAATTCATCAGGATTCTTGACTTCAACTTTTCTCCGTTGTTGACGGTTCTGACCTTCCCTGCTTGCCATTGCGCGTCGTGCAGCTAACGATTCCGCTTCGTTCAGTTTACCATCACCGTCTCTGTCAAAACGTTTGACAAGTGCTTCTGGTGAAAGTGATCCTTCTCTATCTCGGTCACCTTCTCTTTCCATTGTTCTACCTTCAGGACTTTCTCTCTTGTCCCCGTCTTTACGGATTCTTTCTTTAGGAGATGGATCGCGGTCTTGCTTTGGATTGATATCACTGTTGTCCTTAAGAAGTGCTTCGCCTTCTTGCCACGTGATTCCTAATTTTTTGAGTTTTTCAGCAGCTGCATTCTTGGATATTTGTTCATTGCTAACAGCTTCACGAATTGCCTTATAACTTTCCGTAATGTATCTCTTTTTCAACGCGTCCAACTTCTCATTTAAATCAGTCACCTTTTCTTGATACTTTTTCAGTTCCTCTTTTTTCTTTACTTCACGTTGTTTATTCAACAAATTTTCCACTGCAGCAGGTTCTACATCCATTGCTTGTGCCACGCCACCGAGAACATGAGGATCGGTGTAAAATGAGGGCTGCGTAAAAGCAAAATTGTGAAGCACTTTACCATCCTTAGCAATCAATATAGTCTGTGATACATTACGATTGAGTCCATAACTGCCAGGACCTTCTCGTCCGTCAGTTGACTTGGAGACATTTATGTTGTCTGATTCCAGGTCCTTAAGAAATTGGTCTGACCAGTCAGGTAGTGTGTCATCATCACCTAAAAGGAAGACAATGCCAATTTGGAGTTCTTGATCTGATTTTTCTGTTTCATTTAGAATGGAATTTCCTTTTAGATGTTGGTTTATTTTGGAAAGTGTCTCTACATTTTCATCCATCCCTTTTATAGATGCGATATTATTATCTTGCAAAAAGAGGATGAGTGGTTTTCCACCTATTCCTGCTGTGATATCATAAGCTTTATCTCTATCCAGTCTGTCTTTTTTACCGTATAGATGCGTAACCATTAGCGGTGGAAGTTTTTCACCGGGTTGCGGTCCAGAATAGATCCTATTCTCTTGGGATTTGTAAAAATCATAAGGATTGAGAACTCTAATTGCGTTTTTGTCTTTGTAATCTTTCTTCTCCTTCATTTCCATCATCTTTTTCTTGTCGGCATTTGTTTGTAATTTTTTCAGTTTAGTTTCGTCCATCTCTTTATCAGACTCTTTAGGCGTTTGAGACAATAAAGTGCGTTGGATCGTATTCAGCTGCATCAGTTGTGCGGTTGAATACATAGCTGAAAATGTTAAGAGTAGGATTGATATACATAGTAATGAAAGTGATATTCGCTTCGTCATCTGTACCTCCGTAAAGTTCTTTGTTTCCGATATTCCTTCTGATGTCTGTGGGTGGTCATTCAATTCCTTTTAAAACACAATTGCGGTTTTTTTGATTTCACTATTAAGTTTACCAATTAGTTGCTGATTTGTCAAGAGGATCGAGCATGATGGATGTGTAAAGTTGCGGAATCAATTAAGTTGTTCCTTCTGGATTAACTCTGGATTAACGAATCCAATCCATACCCTTGCTGCGGTGAAGATATGACTCCTAAACATGATACCGCTAATGCGATGTCTACAAATACTATTTTCCAATTGGGTTCTTCTGAAATTGGAAGTCCTAATACGTCCAGCAAACTAATCAGAAAATTACCACAGCCACAGTCTGTGATAGTAAGTTCTCGCAACAACACATTTGTCAATGCACCTGCAAATATCAGAAAAAGTAACATTGACAATATACCCGCGCCTTTTGAAAAGTATCCGATGATCAGTACAATCCCTAATGTCATTTCTCCCGACACTATGAGATAACTTATCGGTTTTACTAACGCTATAGGCAACATCTGATAACTACCTACATTTGTAGCAAAAGTACTGAAACCCATAAGTTTAGTAATTCCGGCAAAAAGCAGGATGGCACCAAGAACTACTCTTAGAAGTGTTACTAATACTAATGGAATTTTCATTCTGTTTCCAATGGGTATCCCAATGCTTGCCACCCCCTTAGTCCTTGTGGAAACATTTTTACATTTCGGTAGTCGTGTGCTAATAGAGCATTGAGCAGTTGATAGGCGTTAGGACATTCAACGTTTCCACAGTATGTGATTAAAAGCGTGTCCTTATTTTTTGGTAATGTGCTTAATCCGTGTTTGACGCGATTTACTGGGACATTTACTGCTCCTGGGATATGTCCTCGTTTAAAGTTTGCTGCTGAACGCGCGTCTACGAAAACTGCATCTCCTTGTTTCCATATCTGATAGACTGTGGGGAAATCAACTTGCAGAGAGGTGTTACTTGTAGTATACGGGGTAGAGGAAAGAAGTCCGAATTGGTCTGTCCCCCAAAGTATCAGTGCGAAAAAACCGATCCAGAAACAGACAATTAGCGATTCTTTGATGATTTGCTGAAATGTTTTCTTCATTGTGCGCGTTTGATCTTGTTTACGGCACACGGAGTGTGCCTACTACTATTAAAGAAACGGCACACGGAGTGTGCCTACTACTATTAAGAGCATATTTTACATCGGTATTATTTATGCACACCTCACATAAGTAAGGAGAGTGTTGTACATAAGGTTGTGTTTTTTCACTATGTGTGTGCCTCACTTTGGTATTACTTCTAATACTGCTTGAGTTTTGCCCATCTTGTTGCTAACTTTGCTTGCGGTGAAACGGATAACCCCAGTCCTGTTATCTTGAATGAATCTACCCATCCATGTCCAGGCCCAATTCCACTCGCAAACAAGATAAACCCAAGCTTCTCTATAGAAGAGAATTTAGGGTCCTCAAAAGCTACGCGTTTTTCACCATCCACGAACCACTGAAAATGTCCACGATTAAAACGAATTTCCATAGATGCTAATTCCGATGTATTCCACGAGGTTTTAGAAAAATTATGTCTCTGATCCAATGGAACGGAAATCTGACTTGTAAAAAAACAATAGCCAGACCACCACTCTTTATCGCCCACGGGAATCCAGCTCCCGAGCTCAATCCCAAAAGCTATCCCCTTTGCAGCTATATTTTTTACTGAAATAGTGAAGTTTTCGTATCCAGGAATTCTTCCGTTTTTCTGAATCACTTCTCGATCAGCACCCCTGGGATCTTTGAATAGGAGCCTTTCTATTGTTAGTTTTACCTTCCCCCTGCCATCATGTGGTGAGTTTACCCACACCTTTAACATGCCGTTTTCGGCTCTCCATATACCAAATTCACCTTCAGGTTCCCAGTATTTCTCATTCAATACATCAAAATCATCTTGAAAACTTTGTGCAGAGTTGGATAAGAAGAAAACACTACATACAGAAAATAGCACAAGCCGGACGAAGATGTTTCGCACCTGTTTCATATAAAGTTTACCTCCTACAAATCTGTTAGGAATTCGACGTTTACTCAGACCGCTTCAACGCTCCCCAAGATGTGGTCAGTTGTGTGCCTCGTAATTGTACAGCAAGATTTGGTTTGATTATTGCGTTATCCGTAAGTGAGATACTTGAGATCCGACTACCAAACCACATTCCTCTGAGGTGACATGTAAGGAACAATCCCACAGTATCAATACTTTTTATGTTCTCATCATCGAATTCAGCTATCAGATCGTCGCCTGTCTGGACTTGGAAATGGCCAGTATCAAAAACAGCTGTAAGATTCTGTGTCGTTTTTTGGAATTTATCTCCATACCACGCTTTCGTCTTTCCTCTCCTATAGCCATCGTTCTTTGATAAGGTGACCTTGCTTACCTCTTCGGGACTAACGATATAACCCTCTATTACTAAGCCAGGATCATCTTGACGTTTCCCAATAAACAGACAGAGTTCCCCCAACCCATATTTTCCTTCCTGTGGATAAGTTAGTTCTTCACCTACTATTGTTAATTGTTCAAAGTTAGATCTGCTGATTTTCCAGCGCAGAAAATCCCCTGTATTCTCACCACATATTGGAGGGAGTTTTCCAACGTTATCAATATTGGCAAAGAGGAATCCCGCAAGAACTTGCCATTTGACGTTTCTTCCTCCCCAAAATCGTTCCCATCCTATGAGTTTCTCATCAAACGAGTCGTTCCATACCGCAGCGTAACTGTATCCACTCAAAAAAACACATAGCAGGACTAAAGATAAAAAGGGTTTTACTATTTTCATCATCGTTTCAACTCTCCCCAAGTTGTGGTCAGTTGTGTGCTGTGTTGATGCACATTAAGTGTATTGTTATTTGGAATATCCTCTCCAGAGACGGAAAAAGTTGAGATTCTTCCACTAAACCATCTCCCTGGAAATCTATTCAATATTACCAATCCGATAACATCAACCGTGTTGATATCAGCATCAATAAATTCTTCTATGAATAGATCCTGTGTGAATAGTCGGAACTTTCCAGTATCAAAAACGACCCTTATATCACCTGAAGTCAATCGGAACATGAGTCCATAATCTGCTTTCACTTCACCTATTTTGTAAACACCATCTGCACTAAATTGCATTTTTGTTATCTTTTCTGGACTGAAAATATAACCCGCTGCAAAGTCAGGAGTGGGTTGTCGTTTGCCGAGGAATAAGCAAAGTTCGCCAAGTGTGTTAAATGCATGTCGATCATAATGGACCCCCTCTCCCACAACGGTTAAGTGCTTGAGTTGAAAATCATGGAGATTCCAGTGTAGGAAATCCACTGCTGTAACCCCCTCCTGTTTAGGCTTGCTAATACTACCAAAGAAACCCAGATCATCTATAGTTTTCCAATCAGCGTTCCAAGGATTCTCATCTACAATACGTTCCCACCCGTTGAGAACTCCCTCATCAAAATTATCTTTCCAGGTTCCGGCATAACTGTGTCCACTCAAACTCAAAAATAACGTACAAAGCGAAATATAAAAAATATGCTTTTTCATACACATCACAGTATTGAAAATACCCAGCAAGATGTTACCTGAAATTGACACCAATTGTGCCAAATTCTTTCTGTTAGAATTTCCCGAATACTCGCACAAACATTTCCATATAGTTCTGATCGTTTATATCTCCGATTGCGCGTTGGTCTATGTATCGTGTCCCGATATGTAGGAAGAGTTCCTTCCGATAAGCGAAGAAACTTTTTTCCATTTCGGCTAAAAGTGCCTGTCGGACAAAATCACTATCGTTCTTTAGAAGGTCATTGAACAGAAGGATTTGTCCCCCACCAGTAAGTTTTATCGTTTTTGTGAACTGATAAACAATCTTGAGAATAAATGTGGGGGTCATATCTCGCACATGTGCTTGCTCTATTTGTCGCAAGCGTATGTGCCGAATGATGTCTCTATCGTCGACTCTTCCTCGCAGTGTTAGGTATTCCAACTGGTCTTCTGCCATCCTAAAACCGTTGCGTATAGTATATTTGATCATAGGACTGATTTCCAGTGATTTTGAAGGTCTGATTCGATAAAGTGTTTTAAAGATACCGACTTCGTAGTGTTCATTGTCGTTGTCAAAGTCAATGTCGTATTGTAATTTTGCGCGTGCTGTAGTGACCATACGATTAATTCCATGGTATTCCCAAGTCAGTTTAGCAGTGTTAATGATGTCGTTCTGCATTAACAGAGGATCAGTTCTGCGTTTTTCTATTTCAGCACCTCCATCAACATAGAAGAATTGTAAATCTTTATCATCAAACATTTCTTGAATATCAGGTCGTGCTTGATATAAACCGATTTCTTGGTGGTTGAGAAATCCACCAAAATACCAAGTTTCATCAGGTATACTATCCTTCACCCATTTTATTTCATTCTCAAGTATGAATGATGACGCGCGAGGTAATTCCTTTTTGTATACTATGTTTGCAAATGCTTTCCGTGATGTCGGGATATTTCTAAATTTTAGGTTTTTTTCTATCTGTACACCGAGGTCTAAGTCGATGACGGTTTTTGTCTGTCTCATCTTACTGTTCATGAAGAGGCGTATTCCCTGCAATCCGACATCAAATTCATAATTTGGATCTTGGTCGTTTTCCTCTTCGTCTCGTATTCCGTTATTATTACGGTCAGTTTCATCAAGAAAATCCTCGTCAACATCAAACAACAGGATATCATCTTCATAGTCAAATATACCGTTATTGTTTTTATCAAGGTCGCCTGGGATAATGAGTGATGGCGGATCAGGAAATGTGTTGTCAGAATATCGGTCTTGGTCGTCATTGTCTCCGACAGATCGCGATGCATCAAACCTTTGACCAACGCGGAACGCTTCTGCTTGTAGGAGTGTGTCTCCAACTGTTTGGAATGCTTTGAATACGGTTGTGGTTGTATCATAACGAGAACTCAAGGTTTTCTGCGACGCGTGTTTTGGTGTAATTGCTACTTCTGCCTTTAACCCATAATTTGAGAAATTTGTTTCCATATCCACCGCCCAAACAGGTGTTTTTCGGTAATACCAGGAAAGTCCTATCTGTGATTTCCCAAACTTTGTTACCTCTCGTAAGCCAATACCTGAATCAATCATACTACTCTCTTGATCCTTCAAGCGGTTAAGTGTACCTGGCACCATCAATATTGTCCAGTCTGTGTGGTTAGAACGCACTTCCCACCGAATACCGTTTAAGTCAATCTGATCAAAAGTAAACTTAGTAAAAGTAGTTGGCACTTCACCAAGACTAAGTATGTTTTTCACATTCCCTGCAGTCTCTTCAATTACTAACACACTGTGGAATCCTCTACGAAACAGTCGGTCAAAGTCGAAATTATCTTGTCGTACTCTTTCATTCTCAGTATCAGCAAGGAAATTTCTTCTATTCGTAAAATCGTATTCAACACGACCTGATAAGAACAGTTTTCCGAAAAGACTGTAGGCATCTTCGGCTTGTGAGTTATGCGTAACAGAGAAGAGTAAGAGTAAGATAAGAGAGTAGGGTAATAAGCACTTTAGGATGTTTAGGTGTGTCCATATTACGATGATTCTTAAAGGACTGTATATGTTTATTTGGAAGAAAATAGGTTTTGTCTTGTGCATTTTCAAATTGCGTTTTGATTTCTGATTGCGGATGTTTATCTTAAAATATCTTCAGGTCCATAAGCCTCTGTGAAGGTTGTCCAGATATTCGCTTGTTTATCAAAACGACTCAATCCACGATAGGTACCAAACCATACATACTTACTTCCAACAGCCATTGAGAGAATGCCATTATGTGCTAAACCATCATCACGCGTGTATGTTTTCCAACTGTTTGTCGTCTGATCGAACCTGCTAATACCAGCGTTGTATGTACCAATCCACACATCTGTTCCATCGACACCGATTGTAGTGACTTTATTGCTCACCAGTCCATCCTGCGTTGTATAGGTGCGCCAGTCTTCTGTTTTCTCATTATAGAAGGAAACACCGCTGTCACTGCCGAACCAGATATGTTGACCATCAACGGCGATACAACTAATCTCATCGCTTGCGAGTCCATCGACTGAAGTAAAAGTTTTCCAAATATCTCGTCTGATGTTGTACTTACTTACGCCTCTTCGTGTTCCCACCCATACATTTTTCTTGCTTGCAGTCATGCACCAGATTTCGTCAGCAACCAATGATTCAGCAAATTCTTTTGACACAGCCGAGGGTTGAATTTCTGCGCCAGAGGTATAGGCAATCCAAGCATTTAGATCGTCTGCGTTTCGTGGATATTTACCTATTCCAGAATTTGTGCCGACCCATATATTAAATCCATCTGTGCAGACGCTGGTTACATTATTTGCTGGTAAACCGTGTTGGGTTTTATACTGATCCCAACGCAATGCGATTTTATCAAACCGGTTAGCCCCATCTCGTGTACCAACCCAGACATATTGTTCATCAACGACTATAGAGCTTACAGCATTATCAGAAAGCATGCCTCTTGATTTCGGACGATGTCGGTGCCAGTGTCCATTGTGTGTAGCTATCTCTTCAGACCCGCCAGTCTGTCTATAGTTTTTCCAAGTTCCTAAGTCCTTATCATAACGAGACATACCGTTGTCTGTGCCTATCCACACATAACGTTTATCTGTATCTACAGTTCGAACGGTGCGGCCTGATAGTGTTGGCAATGGAATGAAAGGTGTCCAGGATTCACTATTTTTGTCATATCGTGATAGTCCGCGAATTGTGCCGACCCATACATAATCTTTATCAACGGCGAGCCCGTATTCGCAAACGTGGTTGTGAAGTAAGCCTTTCACATCTTTAAAGACTGTCCATGTGCCAGAAGCGAAATGAAATCTACGTAATCCCTCATTCGGTGCAGCTAACCAGAGATAATCATCGTCTGCAGCCATTTCAAGTGTTCCTCTACCAGATGTGATTGTTGTCCACTCCTTATTAAGTTTGTCGTACCGTGTGATAGCATTGTCCCAGGGACGATATTGTATCCACACATCATTCTCTGTTGCGATGATACGTTTGATGGTCTTCGCTGCAAGCACGTCATTAGTAGAAAATGTTGTCCACTGCTTTGTCTTCTTATCGTATCGTGATAATGGAGTATTGCTGTCTCTATCGTACTCAGATCGTGCTACCCAGATATATTGATCGTCAACGGTTATCCACTCTGCGCCTCTTCCCGCTAAGCCATCTCTTGGTGTAAATTCTTTCCATTCTTTAGTATCATCGTTGTAGCGTGTGAGAGAATGTCCAGTGCTAAACCAAACTTCTGAACCGTCCACAGCAAGGCTCTTCAAACTTTCGCGTTCATCCCTTCGGTCAGGATGTGTGAGAATTTCCCATGTCTGTGTTGCTTTATCAAAACGGTTCAACTCCATTCCTGACATGGAGATTATCCATACGTTCTTATCATTCACAGCGATTTTGTTCAGATCATCGGAAGATAGTCCATCTTTCATTGTAAAATGTTGCCAAGTATCATTCATTTTGTCATAGCGCAATACGCCAAAATCTGTAGTGAACCAAACAGCGTCATTATCAATGAAAGTCCAACGTAATGTCGTCATTGCTCTTTGTCGTGTAGAATTGAATATATCCAATCTGGTAAAACGTTGCCATGTTTTTGTAGGTCGATGTAATCTTAGAATGCCTCCGTTGCGGGAAGATGTCCAATTTGAGAACCAGATATAATTACCATCAAATTTTATTTGGGATATACCTGTTTCAAGTAAAGGTTCCCGAACCGGACGTGATTGGTGCAGGGTCTCTGTTGCACTGTTTAGGTTCCTTTCAACGAGACCTGTTGAGGTAGCTAACCAGAGCCTCGAATCCTTTGTACAGACAATATCGCGAATGTTGTGTTGTTCTTCTGTCTGATTCCATTCACCCGTTGCTATCGTATAACTTCCTAACCCTTGGGGAGAACCTATCAATAGAGCACCATCATGGTATGCAATTGCTTTGATATTTGGGATATAAGCGGCTTTTTCAGGCTGATTGTCTAACGAAATGGGTATCCATTTCTGTTGCGTAAGATCGTATTTTGCCAAACCTTTCTGTGTTCCTGCCCACAGTATGTTTTCTGCTGAGAACAGTACATTTACATAAGGTGTTTTTAGTCCTTCATTGACCTGCACCATTATCTTATTTTCAGGAGCATATCGCCAAATACCGCTCACACCACAGAACCAGACATATTTGTCCTGGATAAGGACAGATAGTATATGAGGATTCTTTGGATTATCAGGTAATGCAAGTTTTGTCCATTCCTTTGTATGGGGATCATATACAGCTGGTCCCAAATTTGTTCCCATCCATATTTTACCTGTATCTCTGTTAGAATCTGGGTTGCTATTAGCCGTCTCATCATTTTGACAGACAGCAGTTATAAATGCTTCACCTTGGGATGGAAAGTGAAAAGACCATTGTCCACCAATGTCTGTGCAGGAACCGAGACCGCGAGCGGTACCGATCCATATACGTGCTTCTTGTTTTGTGCTATCTGACGTTTCCGTTAGATGCGTTATTTTCTTGGAAACATAGACTGACATAACGTACGGGGTAGGTAGTCCATCTTCTTTTGAGATGACTTCCCAAGTTTTCGTTTTTGGTGTATAAATTGATATACCGGAAACTGTTGCGAGCCATAGATTTCCATCATCGTCAAACGTAATATCCCGAATATCGTTATCAGCCAGAAAGTCCGCCTGCTTGTAATTTGTCCATTCACCTGTTACTTTATCGAAACGACTTACGCCGTCCTCTTTACTTGCAAACCACACATCATGACCTTGTGTTGTAATCCAACTTACATTATCACTGCACAACCCGTCTGCTTTTGTGTAATGAACCCATGTGTTGACAGGTTTGATATAACGATGGACACCAGCATTCGCTGTACCGAACCAGACCTGAAATCCATCAGCACGGATTGAGGTGATGAAGTCACTTTTTAGCAGGTCGGTTTTTGTAAAAGTCTTGATGAATGTTTGGTCAACTTGATTGTATTGACTGACACCTCTGTGTTGTGTCCCGAACCAAACACTATCCTCATCTACTGCGATTGTTGCAATTTCATTGTCAATTAACCCGTCAGATTTTGTATAGTTGTTCCATGAATCGGTATCACGATGATATCTACTTACCCCTCCTTTGCTGAATCTTGGGTCATCGTCCCATCCATGCGGGTCAGGATTTATCTCCCTATCTGTACCAACCCATACATATTCTGGTTCAACAGCGAGTGAGGTGACGATTCTACTGACTAAACCGTTTTTTCTGGTACGGACTGCCCAACTGTCGATAGTTTTATCATATCGGTTTAGTCCATTTGATGTCCCGAACCAAACATAGTTGCCGTCAATTGCGATTGAGGAAACTTGATCACTTGCAAGTCCGTCTATGCTGCGGAAGGTGGTGAATAAATCAGTTTCAGTGTCAAATCGACTTACCCCTTCCTGTGTAGCAAACCACACTGTTTGACCATCTATAGCTACAGCGTTGACTGCATCGTTTGCCAGTCCGTTTTCCATTGTATAGTGAACCCATCTATTCTCGTTGCGTTTCCACCGAGACACCCCTTTTGCTGTTGCGATCCATACGTTGTCAGTATCTGCAGCGATACAGTTGACTTCGTTGCTAATAAGAGTGCGTTTCACTTCCCATGTTTTTTTTGCCCTCGTTTTTTTCAAATTTGTTCTCTGCTGAGAACTTCGGAAGGGGATATCTGATTCCGGATCGGTAATACCCAAGGGACTACAACCCAGAATCAGTAGACATAAGATCAGCATCAGGGGACATGCTGTGACTGCAGCGTGTAAGGGTCTGATCTTAGAACCTAATAAGGGAGGCGTGTTTTCGTCTTGTGTATACATCGGTGAGTTGAAAACAGTATCCTTGTAACCTCATCTTCTGATTGCCTGACTATCTTTGAGGTATTTATAGAGTTCACTATCGGTTGACAGAATCAGTTTTGTGCTTGCATTATTGGTTTTTCGGTATGTTTCCAGAGTCTGTAGAAAAGCGAAGAACTCAGGGTCTTTCCCGTGTGCTTCAGCGTAAATCTGAATAGCTTGTGCGTCAGCTGTTCCTCTGATCTGTTCAGCTTTTTTATATGCCTCTGATTGAATCCGTTCTAACTCTTTCTTTTTCTGCCCCATAATATCTGCAGCTTCACCTTCCCCTTCGGATTTATACTTTTCAGATATGCGTTGTCGTTCAGAGATCATACGGGTAAAGACTTTCTCCCGCACCTCTTCTACGTAGTTTATCCGCTTAATTTGAACATCCACGAGTTCAATTCCAAATCTGGGCAGAGATTCTTGTGCTTTTGCATGTATCATCTGTGTAATTTTTTCTCTACCTATGCTAATCGCTTCTAACTTTTCTGTGGATTGTCCAGCTTCTTCTTCAAGGGTTTCGGGTTTGCGTTCTAATACCGAGTTTGAGTTTCTGACAGCTTCGATTAAGAGCTGAGCGGTTACTAAATCGCGGGCAGCAGAATTGATAATATCGTCAAGTCGGGATATTGCAAGCACTTCTGTACCGAGTGCTTGATAAAACTTGAGTGCATCCACAATTCGCCATCTTGCAGTTGTATCAAGCCATATAAACCGCTTGTCTTTTGTTGGGATCTGATTTGGGGAACCGTCCCATTCAAGGATACGTTTCTCAAAACTGTGTACCTGTTGAATAAAAGGGGTTTTGAATTTTAGTCCTGCTTCAACTATGGGTTCTCCAACGGGTCGTCCAAACTCAGTAATAACGACCTGTTTACCCTCTTCAACAATATAAAACATACCAGAGGACAGAACTACGATAGCGAGAACAACGACAATAATGGGTATCAGTATACTTAACTTCATCCTATTCTCCTTATTTATTCCTTCAACTGCAAAATTGGTATAGGTGTATTGGTATTAGAGTCAATTACATAGATCTCTTTTATCTGCGGTAAGATATCCTGCATTGTTTCAAGATAGAGTCTTTTCCGTGTTACCTCTTCTGCCTTTTGATATTCTGTACGAATTGAATTGAACTTATCAGCATCCCCCTGTGCTTCATTGACACGTTTTAGTGCGTATCCTTGTGCTTCAGAAATCTGCTGAGATGCTAACCCTTTAGATTTTGGGATTGATTGGTTGTAATCGCGCCATGCTTCGTTAATGAGCCTATCTTTTTCCTGTTTTGCTTCGTTCACTGCGTTGTATGATTGCTTCACCTTATCTGGTGGGTTCACATCCTGCAGCGTGACTGTTGAAACATCCAAACCTGTTTCGTACAGATCAAGCAGTGTCTGTAGATGTTGTTCTACTTCAGTGGCAATTTCAATCCTGCCAACTGTAAGAACTTCAGTTACAGTGCGGTCCCCGATAACACGGCTCATGACCGCTTCTGATAGATCTCGTAATGCAAACCTTGGATTTCTAACTGAAAACAGGTATTTCTCTGGATCTTTGATTTTGTACTGAACGACCCATTCAACATCAGCGATGCTCAGATCTGCTGTGAGTAGCAAAGATTCAGCACTAAAGTCGCGGCCATCACCAGTTCGAAACCCAAATTCCTCTTTAAAGACTTTTCTAATTTGTACTTTAATTGCTTTTTCAATGCTAAAAGGCAATTTAAAGTGAAGTCCAGGATCGGTGTTTCGGACAGATTTTCCGAACAATAAGACAACAGCTATTTCGTCTGCTTCAACCGTATAGAAACTTGTTGATAGACTTATCAAGACTATAATACCGAGTACAATTATTAGAATGCGTTTTGGTGTAATAAGATTCAAGTAATCTGTTAATTCCACATTTTTCTCCTTTCATTTTTTAAGTGTATTATACCAGAATATCAGGATTTATCATGTTTTTTCTTAGGTGGGATAAGGAGATCACACCTACCGTAATGCATCGCGTTAATCTGGTATTATATTTCATATTTCACTAATTTTCGTGCTGCATCAACGATCTGTTCTGTATCAGGAATAACGAAGTTTTCCATCACGGGTGCGAAAGGAACGGGGACGGGTGCAGCCGCCACGCGTTCAATTGGTGCATCAAGGTAATCAAAAACTTCTCGGACAACAAGTGCGGCGATCTCTGCACCGAAACCTGCTCTACCGACTGCCTCATGTGCAATCAGTAATCGGTTTGTTTTCTTCACCGACTCAAAAATGGTATCTTTGTCAAGTGGCATAAGCGTTCTTGGGTCAACGATTTCAGCGGAAATTCCTTCTTCTGAAAGTTCCTCAGCTGCTTCAAGTGCTTTTAAGACCATACGTGAAGTTGCTAAAATTGTAATATCTTCACCCTCCCTCTTTACTTCTGCTTCACCCAATGGAATTGTATATTCATCATCGGGTATTTCACCTTCTTCAGTATAGAGCAGTTTGTGTTCAATGAACATAATAGGGTTGTCGTTTCGTATGGCAGTCTTTAGCAGTCCTTTTGCATCATAGGGTGTAGAAGGCATGACGACGAGTAGACCCGGAATATGTACGAACCATGCTTCAAGGCTTTGTGCATGCTGTGCTGCGGATGAGCGGCCTGCACCGCCTTGCGTTCGGATGACGAGAGGAACATCTAACTGTCCACCGACCATATAACGGATTTTTGCTACTTGGTTGACTATTTGATCCATTCCAACTGCAGTGAAGTCAATGTACATCAGTTCTGCAACGGGACGCATGCCTGTAACTGCTGCACCGAGTGCAGTCCCAATTATTGCAGATTCAGAAATGGGTGTATTTCGGATACGTTCTTTTCCAAACTGCTTATATAGACCGTCCGTTACCTTGTATGCGCCGCCATACTCAGCGATGTCTTCTCCCATAAGGAAGACGGTTTCGTCCCGTTCCATCTCTTCACTCAGTGCCTCTTTAAGAGCATCCCGATATGTTATAGTTTTCATTTACTACTTATCCTTTCAAGTGTCGCTTCATTTATTCTCTATGATTGATTTCTCTTTATATTATGCATTTTTTGCTGATTTCTCCTCAGAGAAATACTCATTTTCTAACCCATTGATTATTGGTTTAAATGCTCGGAGGATACGGTATAGGTAAATTGGATTGACTATTTCACACATTCCATCAGCACCTCTTTTGATGACGCCATAGGTTGAAAGTTCATCAATAATATCATCATCTGAATTGAAAGGTAACCCTTTATCATAGGATAAGATTTGCATCAATGTGTTTCTGAATCGGTCGTCTCTACGTATGTTTGTTAGTAGATGCTCAATATGTGTGTTCCGTTCATCAAGAAGTTGTTGGTGTGCCGTAGCAAAGTGAGTCATCGTCAGTGTTTCCGTTTTTGGGATGTCCAGTTCATCTGTGAGAATCTGTGCTGTACGGTTAACTAAAAATGGTTGCCCTCCTGTCTGTGAATGTAGAACCTTGACAACTTCTTCCTTGAATGCTTGTCCTACTTCGTCTGTGTATTGCTTTAGTAGTTCTTGCACCTGCTCAAATGTAAAGTTTGGTAGGCGGAACTCATCCTGAATATTAAAGGGTGATACTGAACGGTCATAATTTAGTTGGCTTATACTCTTAACCCCCACTATCCCGGCACTATGTGGATTTTTGAGTTCATCAGCGAGAAAAATATATCGTAGCGCATACAGAAAATCGCTCAATACATCTTGAGGAATCCCATCAAATTCGTCAATGAGCAACACAATCTTTATATCGTTGAGAAACTTAGCTAATTCATCAAAGAACCCACTCATTGAGAAATGATCGCTTAACGGTGTCTCCTCAAAAAACTGCGTTAAATCCTCAACCATATCCATTTTATTTTTTTTGAGAGTAAATTCAACATTGCTATAGATCATCTGTTTTAGTCTCTCGTAAAAGATAGGCGGTGTGCCATTTCGCATCACTTGGAAGTCTAATTGAATCGGAAAATATGTTTGATCTTCTGTAGTGAGCGTATCCATTGCCATTCGGAAAAAGGTTGTCTTTCCTGTCTGTCGTGGTGCAAAGAGAACGATGTACCGTCCTTCTCTTACGCGACTATTGAAGTCTGTGATTTCTTCGGTGCGTGGAACGACATAGTGCTTGTCTGGATACACGCGTCCTTGAGTTCCAAAACGTTTCATTCTATTATCTCATATTGTGAAATTTATAGTTTACATCTTAGATATTGGTAATTAACTAACCAGATGGGTATTACCTTCAAATAATACTTCTGGATTATCTTTTCCCCGAATTAACTCTGCTATACCATCACTCTGAAAGATATTGTTGTAAAACCTGATATTATGAATTCCATCACTGCTGCAATCAACTGCTGAAGGATTGCCATTAGCAGATTTTGATGTACTTACTGTATTGCCATAGATAGTTGTATTTCTGATTCCACCATTTGCTCCAGTTGACCAGAGATGTATACCTCCATAGCTGTTCTTTTGTCCATCGTTTTCACTGAAATTATGGCGAATTACATTATTATGAAAAGCCTTTGCATTGTTAAATTGTGCTAACAGGAATCCGGCACCATCGTTATCATGTGAGTGGTTATACTGCACGATTGCGTTACGAACCCCTCCGTCCAGATCAAAGCCGCCACCATCCTTACTGCTTCCAGTCATGTTGTGATGTGATTTATTGAATTGAATCAGCACACGGTTTGAGTCCCATGTCCAGATTCCGACTGGACCACCTTCTTCAAAATTGTTTAATTTGCCATTTTCATAAGCCTCACAGTGTTCTATAGTTGCGCCATCTACTTGAGAAAGAACAATGCCGTTTCCTGTGTGAAGTTTTTGGTCAGGTGCGCCAAAGTTTCTGTATACGGCACAATGTCCAACATAGATATCAGCATGTGCATATCCTCTTTCTTCAGGATGCCAGTGACCGATGGTCGTGATCCCGGTGTCTCCGTTGTTGTGTACGGTAGCATGCGTAATTTTCACATCACTAAATCCACTCAAACTCCAATCAATCGGTTCTGAAGCGATACGAATACCTGCATCTCTAAAGCCGCTAACATCAACGTTATCAATTCGGATATTTGAGAGTATTCTGTGTTCTGGTAACGTATTAACAAAACAGATACCTGAGTCTGAATTCTGATCTGATCCGATAAAGTTGAGATTAGTTATCCGTACATTTGCTTGATTCTCTGCGTAGAATCCGTAACTTGTCCCAGCATCAATAGTCGCAACGCCATCTCCATACGATCCGAATGTGATAGGTCTATCTCCAGTTAATAGATTTGAATTAGCGAGAAAGAGATTCCCTTTGAACGTCTGGTGTGCGTGAAACCGTACTGAATCACCTGGCTCTAATGGACTTACATTGACTCTGTCAATACTTTTCCAAGAGTGCTTATGTGAAGTTCCGATGTTTGTATCATCACCAAATAGGTTTATATAATAGTCCATACAAGACAAGACGAGAGGAATTGTCTCCATCAGAACATGACTAAGAAATCAACCTGTCTGCTTTCATCCATTCAATCGTCTTTTCAAAAGCCCTCACTGTTTGCGTAATGTCTTTTTCAGTATGTGCTGCAGTTGTCATCCCTCCGTTTGTTGCAAGATCAACACCGTTTAGCAACAGTCCACATCGTAGATGTGTCAATAACTGCTCATCGTTTCCGCCTTTTAGTTTCTTGTAATCCCATTCATACGGATTAAAGTCTACGGCGCGTAGATCTTTCTCACCGTGTCCTATGAGGAGTCTGATTCCAGAAAATTCTCCGTAGATTGCCCAATCTAATCCATATTTATCAAAAACTTTGTTAAGGGATTCTCGGAGTATCTGTGCAATTCTGTTTGCCTGTGTATTGGGTTTTCCAGTTTTGACGATTTTGAGCATAGCTATCCCTGCTGAGGCGGATAGAGGATTTGCATTGAAAGTTCCGGGATGGTGCATTTTCATACCGTCTTCCTCTGCTTCCATTGAAATTAGTTTCAGTATATCTTTTCTTCCAACGAGTGCGCCACCTGGTAATCCTCCTGCGACGATTTTCGCAAGCGTTGTTAAATCTGGCGTGACATTGAAATGTGCCTGTGCACCACCGGGTGCGACCCGAAACCCCGTAATGACTTCGTCAAATATCAGTAGAACACCATGCTGATCGGTAAGGTCGCGAAGTTGGTGTAAAAATACACCATCTGTAGGAACAGTGCCGAAGGAGGCACCTGTCGGTTCAAGTATAACACACGCGATATCTTTATCTGTCTTTAGGTATTTCTCCACAACTTCAATATCATTGGGTGGACATAGAACAGTTGCTTTACGGACCTCTTGCGGGATACCCGGTTCGGACCTATCATAAGGTGGATATGCGCCAAATATCAGACTGTCGTGCCAGCCATGGAAATGACCTGCGAACTTTAGTATCTTATTTTTCTGCGTATAGGTGCGTGCCAGACGAATCGCCATCAACGTTGCTTCTGTCCCTGAACTGACAAACCTGACGCGTTCAGCAGATGGAACGAGTCTTGTAATCAGATTACCCCATTCTAATTCCAATGGATGGCAAGCACCGTAATGTGTGCCACGATGCATCTGTGTTGTTACTGCTTCAACTATATCAGGATGATTATGTCCTAATAGCAGTGCACCGTGTCCTGCCCAATAATCGATGAACCTTTTGTCTTCAAGACCCCATTTGTATGCCCCATCCGCATGTGTAATGTAGATCGGGAATGGCGACATAAACCTGCCATCATGCGTCACACCATCGGGGAACAACTGATTTGCCTTCTGTGACAATTCGCTGTCTTTTGAGAAGACTTTATGATACCGCTCCAAGATTGTAGGCATTCTTATCCTCTGATATTAGTCAGTCAGTGATATGTTGTTGCTGAAAGTAATTCTATAATACACTAACAGGGGGGTTTATGTCAATCAAAATGATTGAATGGGGTGTGTAATTATTTTACGGCACACGGAGTGTGCCTACTACTTTTAAAGAGACGGCACACGGAAATTGCCTACTACTATTGGGACGGCACACGGAGTGTGCCTACTACTTTTAAGAGGATATGAAATCGCAAAGTTTTTTCAGAAGAGATGGCACTCGGATGAAGTTTAAATAATAATTTAAGTGATTCGTGGAGATACCTGGTGCGGTTTCCTAACCAATGTTATGCGTCAATTTAGTGAAAAACGTTAGTGCGTTTATACACCTTTCGCCCCTCTGGGGCTTGCTATGGGTTGAATCAATGCGGACTATACACCTTTCACCTCTCTGAGGCTTTGGAAAATCACATATCAGCACAAGCGGTGCGGATGGTGTATATAGCACACGAATCCTCAAAAACGCAAGCACCAATGGTGCGAAAGGTATGAGAATAGAATCGGTTTTATATCGCCCGCCCAAGAAGATGGAATATCCTTAAATTGACGCATAAGGTGATTGTAGAAGAAGCACAATCAAGGATGAATGTGCTACAGCAATATCAATATGTATGGTGGCGGAGAGGGGGAATGGAAGATGAATGTGTTTGTAGAAAGATAGCACAATCAAGGATGAATGTGCTACAGCAATATCAATATGTATGGTGGCGGAGAGGGGGAATGGAAGATGAATGTGTTTGTAGAAAGATAGCACAATCAAGGATGAATGTGCTACAGCAATATCAATATGTATGGTGGCGGAGGAGAGGGGGAATGGAAGATGAATGTGTTTGTAGAAAGATAGCACAATCAAGGATGAATGTGCTACAAAGAAATGCACAATCTAACAGAATGTGCTACTAAAGAGGGTGCGGGACACGTTTTCTATAAACATATCGTCCCTACGGGACTGAAGAGAAGACAACCCGTATAGCCATAAGGATTCAGAGTGATTCATCAGATCTTCTAGGTTTTCTTATGTTTACATCTATGGGGTGATTATAGCAAAACCCTATAAATCAACGATTGAAACGGCAACCTGTCATGATACACCCGCTTGCAAGAGTAAACGTTGTAGTGTGCCACCTAAGATTTTTGCTTTATCATCTTCGGGGATGAAGGTGCAGTGGGTGCGAAACGCTTCCAAGGCATGTTGGTATGTCATGAATTTTCGGACAACAGGATAATCGGATCCCCAACAGAGACGACCCGGACCGAAATGTTCATAGAGGGCACGAACGATCCAATGTGTGTCAGAATAGGGGTAATCCCACGAAACTTGTGAAACATACGCAAATCCTGACATTTTTACATGGATGTTGGGAACGTTCGCGGAAGTAAGTACTTCTGCAAGCTGTGGATAGGGATGTTCTTCACCTGCACGGGCACCAGCCATGTGATGGCAAAGGAAAGGAATTGTAGGAAACTGTGTTGCTAACTTTCGGAGTGGTGCATGTTGATGACTCCCCATTGCAATACTTGCAATCAGTCCTAATTCTGCAGTTGCCTGAAAGAAACGTTCCCCTTCATCAGAAAAGAACCAACTACCATCATCATCCCCCTTAAGGTAATGTGTATAACCTTTTAGATTATAGGTTTCGGCAGCTATTTTGAGACGATCTGCAGCACCATCGGTATGGTATGTGTCCATCCATGAACAATCAACATCGGCAAACTGTATAAGTCTGTCAGGATAACGTTTGACACAATCTGAGATGTAGTCATTGTTATCGGGGTTTCTTTCAATCCTGGCACAGATGAGAACGGCTTTGTCTACATCGTGCAAGTCCATTTCGTGGAGGAGTTGTTCTACGTTGCCGCGACTTTCATCATCGGGAACTGGCGGTTGGTAGGGCCAACGAGACCACGCGTGTGTATGTGAGTCAATTATCATTTTCGTTTACTCCAAGCATTAATGCTCCTAATTTCTGTTGGTTTGTTTCTTCTGGTTTTACGATTCCAGCGATCTGACCCTTATACATGACGACAATCCTATCGCTAAGATAAAAGAGTTCGTCCAATTCTGCAGAGACAAGTATCACTGCTTTCTGACGGTTTCGTGCTTGTATGAGACGTTCATGGACAAACTTGGCTGCATGAACGTCCAAACCACGTGTCGGATGTGCGGCAATAATTAGTGTTGGATCGCCAGATAGTTCTCTTGCAACTACAACTTTCTGTTGATTTCCACCAGACAGTGTTTTCATTTTATCTGATATACTACCGAGTCTGATCTGATATTTATCAAGTGCATTCATTGCAAATTGACGGATGTTTTTCTTTCGCAACAGGGCATTGCGTGAAAACAAGCTCTGCTTGTGTTTACCGACGATAAAGTTCTCATCAATTCTACTATTCAGACTAACCCCGTGTCGATGTCTATCGGCGGGGAGATGTGCTACCAGTTTCTCTCTGAATTCTGCCGTAGAATAACCGACCATGGATTCACCGTTTAATGTGATCTTACCATCTTGTATCTGTCTTAATCCCGTAAGCACTTCAATCAGTTCCGTTTGTCCGTTTCCCTCTACACCTGCAATCCCAACGATCTCGCCAGAATAGACATCAAGGTTTATGCAGTCAAGTTTGCCGAAGAAAGTGTCTAATGTGTCATCTTTTGATTCTGTCGTTACATCCCCTAACTGCAATATAGGTATGGGATGTGTGATTTCCTTTCGCGCAATAGTATCTTGAGAAACGGATTCACCTATCATAAGCTCTGCCAATTGATGTGGATGCGTCTCGGTAATTGGGAGCGTAGCAATCGTCTTTCCACTACGCATGACTGTGACAGTATCCGCAATTTCCATAACTTCATCCAGTTTGTGCGTGATAATGATGATACTTTTTCCATCTTGTTTGAGACCACGCATACACGTAAACAGTCCCTCTATCTCCTGCGGAACAAGCACAGCTGTAGGTTCATCCATTATCAGAATTTCGGCACCGTGATACAGTACCTTTAGGATTTCAGTGTGTTGTTGTGTGCCAATTGGTAGCGATTCAATAGGTGTGTTTAGAGGTACATCAAACCCTAAATTTTGAGCAAGTTCGGTGATAACTGTTTCTGCTTTTTGATAATCGAGGAATGTGCCGAATTTACAGGTTTCTTTTCCCAGTATTATATTTTGAAGACTCGTGAATGCAGGGATCAATGTAAAGTGTTGCTGGATCATTCCGAGACCATGACGCATTGCATCACGTGGTGAAGATATATTCACAGATTTATCATTTACGGAAATTTTACCCGCATCGGGTTGATATAGACCGTAGAGGATTTTCATCAGCGTAGATTTCCCAGCTCCGTTCTCTCCAACTATTGCGTGTATTTCACCGCGCTGGAGAGTGAAATCTACAGCATCATTAGCGTGAACATTGCCAAAATGTTTGCTGATGCCTTGCATTTGGACTATGGGTGGTTGTGTCATAGCGTTTCTTCTTTCAAAATCGTACCATATGGTACGAAATTTCGTACCGTGGTACGATTTGGTACATTGGCTTTGGCGTTAGTTACAGCAAGGTTTCGTAGCGTGTTTTTTGACAGAGTCAAAATTTTAAAATTCCTTTTTGGTACGAAATTCTCTGCATGTTGAAATATGCATGAAAATATTGGATTCTTTTTGATATTGTGATCATTTCTGGACATTTTGTAGAATAGCATTGTGAACACCTTTTCACATAAACTAAAAGTAATGTGTTTACTAACTTATATTTTATTGTAACATATATAAATAGATATGTCAAGTTAAAATTAGGGTGGAAGGATGGAAGAAGGGAAGGTTGGAAGGATGGAAGAGGGGATGGGTGGAAGGATGGAAGAAGGCAGGAAGGCAGGAAGGATGGAAGGCAGGAAGGATGGAAGGATGGAAGGATGGAAGAGGGGAAGGATGGAAGAAGGGATGGGTGGAAGGATGGAAGAAGGGAAGGATGGAAGAGGGGAAGGATGGAAAAAGGGATGGGTGGAAGGATGGAAGAGGGAAGGATGGAAGAGGGGCTGGGTGGAAGGATGGAAGAGGGAAGGATGGAAGGATGGAAGGATGGAAGAGGGGAAGGATGGAAGAAGGGATGGGTGGAAGGATGGAGGGTTGTATGGGTGGAAGAAAGAAGCACAATCAAGGATGAATGTGGCAGAATACGCGTTTGGTATTCTGCATTAGATCTATCAAGATGGATGGGGTAGGGTGAAGGGGAGTGACGGATGAAAGGGGTTGGGAGGAAGAAGCACAATCTAACAGAATGTGCTACAAAAAGGCACAAAATGGTGGATGAATGAGGTTGAAAGAGGCACAATCTAACAGAATGTGGCAGAATACGCGTTTGGTATTCTGCATTAAAAAGAGACATTAACAATTAGAAATGGTCTAAAATAAAGTGTTTATTTTGGCGAAGGTATTGTTCTAAAGAAGTGCTGCTTATTGTTGGTTCAGGATGTAGTGCACGTCTTGGATATGATACTTTGCCAGAACTATTGAAGAACTTGGAAGAATTGGCATTTCATTGTGGCGGAAACTTATGGATATGGATCTACCGTTTATTGACTTCTGGTAGAAAAGCATTTCTTGTACAAAGAGACTATTTCTTCTTGTGAGGCTTGTCGTGGGTTGTTCGCTGGACTTCCACTCTCTATTGCATCCAGTGCCATCTGATTGATGACTGCCTCAAACTTTACTTCATCAATGCCAATTTTGCCAAGTCTTGGCATCTGAATATCGTTTATGAGACGTTCCACTGCAGAAATTGCTGCATCTGCTTGCTGCATTAATGATAATCCATCGGTCATTTCTCCCATGGCTTGGGCAATATCGGCGAAACGTTCTGGGGCACCAACGACACTGAATTCCATGACATCAAGCAGTAACACGGCGTTTGATAAACCGTGATGGGTATGGAAATATGCGCCTATCGGGCGTGACATACCGTGAACTAATGCAACGGAAGAATTACTGAATGCCATGCCTGCAATTGTTGCCCCGAGCATCATATCGGTTCTTGCTGGGATGTTATCTCCATCTGCCCACGCCTGCCGAAGTGACCCTGATATCAATCTGATTGCCTCTAATGCCAAAACGTCTGTAAGGGGCTGTGCACGTTTAGAGATGTATGCTTCTATCGCATGTGTGAGTGCATCAACACCTACTGCTGCAGTGAGGTGGGGTGGTGTTGTGAGTGATAATAAAGGATCTACCAATGCGACTGAAGCGAGTAAACAGGGACTGCTCAGCATCATTTTCACGTTACGTTCTGTGTCTGTTATGACGGTGACTTTTGTAACTTCACTTCCCGTACCTGCTGTGGTCGGGATGGCAATATGTGGTATGCCGGGATTTGGGATTCTGTCAATTCCCATATAATCGGAGAATTCTCCTTGATTGGTGAGTTTCATGGCGATGCCTTTGCCGCAATCTATGGAACTACCGCCACCGATGCTTACAATTAAATCACAGGAGTCGTCAACGTAGTGCTGTAGTCCATCTGTGACGTTTTGTAAAGTGGGATCGGGTGTGCCATCGGAGAAAGTTGAGGAAGATATACCAGAGTTGTTTAGGTTATTGGTAATATCGGCTGCATAACCGAGTTTTGCGATGCCTGGGTCTGTCACAATAAGTGCTTTTGTTGCACCGAGTCGCTTTGCTTGTTCACCGGCTTTTTCTGATGCACCTGCACCGGTAATAATTGTAGGCGGAATAGAGAATGTTACTGGGGGTTTCATTTACACATTAGACTCTTACATATTATATTTGAAAATATTTACACCCTTACACACCCCGGTAGGTGCGATTTCCTAATCGCACCGTTCTAAACTGTGTAAGAAATACCATATTCTACCATATATTTGAAAATAACTATAGAATACTTAGACGTTCAAGGTCTGCTTCACTGGCCTGAATCTGAACTTCTATTATTCAACGCCATTGACACATTTTCAATAGGTTTAGGATTAAGATAGATAAACATTGTATACGCTTGGATAGCCTTTTAGTAATCTCCTTGTTGATAGTTCACATATCCCCTATGGAAATAGGAATCCACAGATGGCGTATTTTGTGTTGTATCCACTCTGAATATACTAATGGCTGCCTGCCATAAACAGACAGCTATTAGTATTATGAGGAAAAATGTTAGGTATTTCATGGATTACTTTGCTCGTGCTTGTGCGTATCGAGATATTCTGTGTCTCCCCGACACACCGTTGTGAGCGCGCACTCTCAACCTATAGAGAACACCGCTATCTAATCCCGTGACGGTAAATGAAGTGCTGGTGCTACCTGTAGATGAATAAGAGACCCATTGCCATCTACCTATCGTATTTTTACCGTAGGCATATTCATAATGTGTGATCGCTTGTCCGCCATCATCGTCAGGAGCTGTCCAACTCAGGTTAATAGAGCCTGTGGTTGAGCCTGTGGATGCGGAGACGTTGGTCACCTGCCCCGGCGTATTTGGCTCTGGTGTTTCTGAGAGTGCCCCTGCACTTGTGCCTCCGCCGTAGATATTCACCGCACGCACATCAAAGTCGTAGGACGTGCCGTTTGTTAAGCCCGACACGATATAGGAGTTATTATACTCCGTGCCGGCACCGACACCGGTTGAACTCCAACTGCCCCAGTTGCCACCGGTCTCTCTATACCTATATTCATAATCGGTGATTGCGCTCCCACCATCATCGCTCGGTGCATCCCACCACAGATCGACTTGCCCGTTATCATCATACGTTAGAAAGTATTGGGGGGCGCTCGGTGTAGTCGCAGGTGTAGCATAGGCAGTAGCAGATGGTAAACTTTCACCCGCGCTATTCACAGCTCGTATCCGGAACTTGTATCGCGTACCGTTGATCAATCCAAAAACCGAATTAAGGGTGTTGGAATTACCCCACGCTGTCCATGATGAACCGAAAAGTTGGGTGGGGCGGCAATATTGGTATTCGTAATCGCTAATATCCGCACCGCCATTATTGCTTGGAGCTGTCCAAGATAGACTGACCCACCCATTGTATCCGGTGCCGCTCAAACTTGTCGGTTTTCCTGGCACCGTCGCTGGGGTTGATTCAGAAGATTCCGTTGCGGTACTTGCACTCTCACCATTCATTGCACGCACTTGGAACTCATAAGTCGTACCGTTTATTAACGAAAGAATTAGAACTTCTGTGTCTGATAACACGTCTGGGTTTGATAACAGTACTGAAACCCAATCATGCCAACTCCCACCACTTTCGCGATATCGGTATTGGTAATCGGTAGTCGTACCGCCGCCAGCAGTCCAGGAGAGACGGACTTGACCATTCCCAAAAGTCGTACGCAAATCTGTTGGTGTGTTCGGTTGTGTATTCTGACTACCGGGATCTTGACTATCATCGTTGGGTGGAGGTGTCGTAATGGTTTGCATGGGTTGCTCTACAACTTGACCATCGCAAGGAATAGGTTTAGGATTTTCACGCGAATTCCATATTGGCGAATCTCGGTTTGCGGGGACTTTTAGAGTATATTCCCAATTGTGAAATGATGGAAATTTGCTACTTGCTACGACAGCATGTACCTTGTTATCGTTAGAATATAGATTAAGCACAGAATAATCCATGATGGAGTCACCATACTTATATTTGAAAGGTCCAGCATTTTCTCCACTAACTGTCGGGTTTAATCCTGGCACATAGGTATGTGTACGAATTTTATACGTATTATCCGCCTGTTTTACCCAATAAAGTTCCATTTTTGCAAGTGCTTTTTGATAGAAATCAAGTTGTCTGTAAGCTTCGGGGTCGGAGGCGGCCTCAGCACTGTCTTCACAAGTTCGCCACCACTTGTAGGCAAAAAGCCTTGTACCCGATATCTCGCTACTAGTGGACAGTCCAGACTAAACTTGTGGGTATAAGCAATAGTCGGCTTGTGGAGTTCCCTCCTACCAATAGCAGTCCATCGGTAGGAGCGATCTCCGAATCGCGACCTTTACCCGAAGAATTAGAATGGACTATCCACTAGTAGACAGTCCAAGCTAAACTTGTGGGTATAAGTAATAGTCGGGAATCGGAGTTCCCTCCTACCATAAGCACTCCATTGGTAGGAGCGATCTCCGAATCGCGACCTTTACCCGAACAATTAGAGTAGACTATCTACTAGGACTACCGTCGTTATCAAAAGCATGTAAACCTATCCATCCGTTTGTGGTGCTATTGAGCGTGACAGATTTCGGCAGCTTGTCAGGGGTCGGCACGCTGCCATTCACTCCCACTTCCCACGGATGGTCTAATCCGAGCGTATGTCCAATTTCATGTCCTAACACTCTTTTGAGTATAGCTGTCTTTGCATCTGACTCAGTTGTCCATGGGATTCCACGTTTGTTTGGTCGTTTTACAACAGACTTAGCTAAATTATCAATGTTAGTTTTATGGATATAAATATTTAACGTTTCCAAACTGGCACTCCCATGTGCTGAATCAGAACCTGTTATTTCTGTAACCCAGATAGCTTCTTTGCTCATGACGCGCCACGGTGTGCTTGCACCATAATCCGTAGGTGTACCAAGGTCGTTATAATTAACAATTCGGAGACTGCCTATTCCTCCCACACGTCCAGTTTCACCTTTTTTGAGTATGTTGTGTAGGCTGAAGACCGACAATTGAAGGTTTATGGCATCACCAATCCCCTCAGGGTAAGGACTGTGAATGAAGACATCTTTTTTCTCTGGATCAAACCGAGTATGCGTTCCACCTACAAAGGCACCTCGGTATTCTTCAAATACAACGAGTCCATCGCCGATTTCGGTGTTATTTTCAACGGTATTAAGCGGGCCTATCGGACCTGTTTCATCATCCGCATAAGGCATCTGTAATCCATCCTTCCATGCATCTGCTATGTAATCACCATTATCGTCTTTTGGAATGTTGATGGTAGCCTTACCATTAAAATTTGCTTCAAGTGTGGCGAATGCAGCATAATCCCGACATCTAACAGTTACAGGAATCGTAAATCCTGTTGGCAGATATGCTGCAGATACCCATGATAAGGTTGCGGTTGCTCCTTTGTCTGTTATTGTCCACGTCAGTTTTTTTCCGTTGAACTGGTTGCGTGTATGCCCTGGTGGTAATGAGGGTAACCCAGCATTTAGCATTTGCCCTGATCGTGCGTATGCAACATCTGCATAAGCCTCCTTAGATTGATCATTCAGGGTGAAGTATAGATCCGGATCGTTGCCTGACCCTTTGTTCATGCAGGTTCCTGGCCAATTGGATACATTGGTCAGATTTAATACAATGGACCCCGAGGAACTTGCCCCTGAGATGGTTACAAGAAAAGTAACTGTGTCCCCATCTTTAGGTAACCACTTATTAAAATTATTAGGACCGCTTATATCCTTCGGTTCTATACAGACGTTTTGTGCATTTGCAAACGGAAATGATGTAAACAAAAATAATAAAATCGTGAGATAACATCGTTTCATCAAAGAATTCTCCTAATAGACAAACTAAAATTTAAGATTAGCGATTGATACGGATTTTGGTACGTTCCTCTGTATAAAATTGCTGTGCTCCATAAAGAAATGGATCAGAACGGATCGGTATTTCAGACATATTCTGATACGTTACAATAGTTTTTTCCCACTCACTAAGTTTATAATAGCAAAATCCTAACATTCGTCCATCTATACGGCTATCCAGTTGCATGGCTTTTTGCAGGTGCGGTATAGCTAACTTAGGTTCGGAGGGACCTGCATCAAGACTGTTTAAGTATAGGCGCGCGAGTTTTTTATGACCCTCTGCAAAGTTAGGAAATTTTGATAAAAGTTTTTTGTATGCCGCAATTCGCTGTTTTTCTGGGTGGCATTTAACCCAAATATGCATTGCCTCAACAGAGTTTGGATGCTCTTGCATCGCGCGTTCAGCGTATTCCCGGCCAAGATTATATTTGATACTTGGATTCTTCATAGAAAGATACTTTGCAGCACTGAACGTGTTTATCCCTTCAAACATTATCTCAAACTCCTTTCGCTCTTTTTCATCTCCAAAGAGAACGTTTTGAAGAGCAAAAATTCTGTAATGTTGGTCTTCTGTAAGATAGTATACTTTGCCAGGATATTCATGCTTAGGGCTGCTTGGACCGTGGAAACTCATTTCTACTGGTTTGCCTTTTTCTCTTAAAGGCAAAATCATGATAGTGTCGGGTTGAAAGAAATCAAAACCCACACCACTGGGTTCAACATAAATTTCTTTCTTTGGGATATAAAAACCGGGTTTCCAGAGCAGATTAGGGTTGGCGATCGCTTGTCTTTTGCGAGCAAGCACTTCTGGATCACCACGGTTGGATTTGACATCGTCTTTGAACTGTTCAATAAGGTTTTCAAAGGTCGCTTCGATGAATGGTTTCAGTTTCACCGGTTTGCGACTGTTTGATGTAGCTGGGCCAAATTTAGATTGTTCGTTGTAATCATCCTGTGGTTCAATACCCTTGAGTGCCGATTTTTCTGCACAACCAGAGCAACCACTGAGTAGGATCAATGCAGTTAAAAATAAGACTGTGATAGCTTGTATACGAAGAAACATTTTGGTTCTCATTTTGCCTGACTTGTTGATTCTCAATCGTTTATGTGTTCAGGTTTGCGACTGTATAGTAACGTTTTTATGAGCATTCAAGGATGGTGATTTAACTTGTTGATGACCAAGATATACTGACACCTCCATTGTATGAACTCATAGTGGGTAACATTTTGGCAATTGTACTGCGTATGTGACAAATTAGGTTGCAGTTGGATAGTTTATACTAATAACTAATTTAACCTATAGTGCCAGCTCACATTAGTATACCTGCAAAGAAACTATATGTCAATATTAATGCCGAAAATGCCTAATACCTGTAAATACCATCGCTATACCGTAAGAGTCTGCTGTTTCAATTACTGATTCGTCATTGACAGATCCACCGGGTTGGATAATTGCCCGAATACCTGCTTCTCCGGCAATCTCGACACCGTCTGGGAATGGGAAGAAAGCATCGGAGGCTAAGACTGAATCTTTAGCTTTTTCTCCAGCTTTACGCACTGCGATTATTGCTGCATCTACACGACTCATCTGACCTGCACCGATACCGACAGTTTGCGTGTCCTGTGCAAGCAAGATACAGTTAGACTTTACATGTTTACAGGCTTTCCAAGCGAAAAGTAAAGATTCAATTTCAGTATCTGTGGGTTTCCGCTTTGTCGCAATTTGTAGGTCATCTTTCGTCACATCGTGCATGTCCTGTTCCTGCAGTAGCAAACCACCTGTAACATTGCGGACCTGTATGATTGCCTCAGTCCCAGATAGAGGTCCTGTTTCAAGTATACGTCGGTTTTCTACACGTGATAATGCATGTAATGCTTTATCCGTATAACTTGGTGCGATTACCGCTTCTATTTTCACGCCTGCTCTTGATGCATCCCGGATAGTATTTGCAGTCTGGATGGTAACCTTGCGATTGAGTCCTATGATCGATCCGAATGCGGAAGTTCTGTCACATTCAAGAGCGTTAGTAAAAGCGTCTTTTAGGTTTTCAGCACTTGCCAGTCCACACGGGTTATTATGCTTGATGATTGCACAGGTGGGTTTCTTGAAGTCCTTAACAATCTCAAGCGCAGCATCTAAATCAAGTATGTTGTTGAACGATAGAGGGGGTCCATTGCGTTGTTTTGCCCATGCTGCACACGGTGCAGGAGATGTATCGGTTCTATAGAACGCGGCTTTCTGATGCGGATTTTCACCATATCTTAAGGATTCTGCTTTTCTGTAAGTAAAAGTTAAGACATCATTGAACTCATCTCTGTTTTCAGTATGCGTTAAGTACGTAGCGATCGCACTATCGTAATGTGCAGTATGCAGAAATGCAGTTTTTGCTAAACTGAAACGTCTCTCCTCAGTAAGACATCCATCCTGACTATCTAAATCGTTGATTATCTCCTGATACTGTTTTGGTTCTGTTAGAACAGCGACATGCTTGTAATTCTTCGCAGCAGCGCGTAGCATCGTTGGACCACCAATATCAATGTTTTCTATCGCTTCTCTTAGTGTGACATCGGGTTTAGCAACGGTTTCCTCGAATGGATATAGATTACAGATCACCATGTCAATCGGTTTAATACCGTTGTCTATTGCCTGTTTCGCGTGTTCTGGATTAGACCAATCTGCAAGTAATCCACCGTGAATTTTTGGGTGAAGTGTCTTTACCCTACCTTGTAACATCTCAGGGAAACCGGTATATTCAGACACATCAATAATTTCAATACCTGCGTCGCGAAGGTGCTTTGCTGTGCCACCCGTAGATAGAATTTCTACATCATTTTGCACAAGAACAGATGCGATCTGCAAGAGATTGGTTTTATCGTAAGTGCTTATGAGTGCGCGTTTAATTTTCTTCATTTGTATTTTTCTCGTAAGTTCTTTTAATAGCGTTTATGTCTGTGTCACATATCTTGGGAAACCGAACCCATCATTTGCGACGTGACTTCGGGCAGGAATCTGCGCGCGTGTGGGAATAATCAGATCCATTTCGGATGTATTTTCAATGATTGTGCCATCCCCAATTCGCACTTCGTCACCTATCATAATTTTACCCGGATGCTCAGCTGCACCTCGGATAGTACCGATAACAACTGATGAACCGATGCGACACCTTTGGTCAATTTCTACAAACCCGTAAATTTCGGTGTTTGTCCCGATCATCGTATAGTCAGCAATTTGGACTGGACCGAGCAGACTTGTGTCTGTGCCGATCTCTACAAAGTCACCTATAACAGGATGACGTTGTTTTACTTTAACACTCAACCCACCCAATGTACAAGGATAGATAACACATCCTGAACCGATGATACCTGTTTGTCCAGTCGTTACACCGCGATGTGGATGTTCTAATAAGTTTGCATCACCTATCTCTGTTTCAGGGTGTAGATCGGCTTGATAATAGCGTCCGCCAAGTTCTGCAATTGCTCGTGGTAAGAGGGGGACCGGTACTCTGTGTAGATCAGAGTTGTCTTCCGGGGGTTCGCTGCGGGTGAGTGCGTGTGCAACATCGTGATAGAACAGCACTCGCCATCCTGGATATGTACTGACGACGAGTTGGAGTTGGTAGTCAAGTACTGAAGCCAGGTTCAGTGAGCCTAAGAAGTCCTCATAAGGTTCAAAAGCCCGTTCTCTTATTGCATTATCTATCTGTGATCTGAAGTCAAGTGCGGCGATTTTTTCGCGAGAGATTCCGTTGTGCAGTAAATATGCATCCCAAACCGCAGGATCTTTAAGTGAGGCAAATCGATTCCACAATGCGCGTTTCTTTAGACGCGGTAGTTCCCAGAGTAGTGAAAAAGCTGTTTCCAGTGCTACGTTAAGATGTGTCTCATCTGTAACTGCGAGAAACGATTGTGCTATCATTGCAAATAGCTGATCCGCTACCTCTTCAATTGCTTCTGAGGGATCACGTTTTTGATGTTGAAGATGCGGTGTATTGTGAGAACCTGGTGCAACACATTCCAATAAATTACCGAGCACAGTCTCAAGTATATCACGGTTGACAAATCCACGTCCTGACCGTTGCGACAATCCCTCTCGACTTGTACTATCTATCCGTAAGGCATTAAGTTCAGACTGGCTGTAGATCGGACGTAACCGGTCTAATGTCTGTTTCAATAATGGCTTTTTCATAAGTTCGTAAGAAGCATCAAAGAGTGTTGTTTCAGACATGGTGTTATGGGTAGTGGTAATCGGAAAAAACCTGCTTTCCCACTCCTTCCTTCTGTTTGTTTAATAATTTTCCTTGCAATAATCCTATCTATACAGTTTTCTCAAGAATCTTGTTTCTTGAATATCTCTTGAACAGCGGTTACACCTGAACCGGTAGACATATCATAACCAATATCTGCTAATCCTCTCTCAAATGCAGAGATAGCTACGATAATATCGTTTTCATTCATCCAACCGAGGTGTGCAATGCGGACTATCTTACCATTCAATTCCCCCTGTCCACCTGCGTAAGTGATACCGTGTTTTTCTCTCATCATCTTCACGAAGGTTTTACCATCAATTTCAGTTGGCAATTGGATTGAAGTTAACGTGTTGGCAGGAGATGTTGCGAATAGAGGTAGACCGATTGCTTTGATAGCATTACGCGTCGCAGATGCCATCAAGCTGTGACGTGAGATTGTATTTCGGATACCATCCGCACAGATATGATTGAGTGCGATCTGTAATCCCGTCAGTAGCGTAATCGCGGGGGTATATGGGACGGATCCTTCTAATCCACGTTGGTGTGCTTTACGGTAGTCTAAGTAGTATTTCGGTAGGTCTGATCGTTCAGTCGCCTCCCATGCGCGAGAACTCAGTGCAGCAAAAGCAAGACCTGGTGGTGTCATCAGTCCTTTCTGAGAGCAAGAGACTACGACATCTACACCCCAATTATCCATCTGCAAATCATCTGCCCCCAATGCACTCACTGCATCTACGACAAGTAGGGTTGGCGTCTGTTGCGTAATATATGAAATGGACTGAATATCGTGCAGCGCGCCTGTTGATGTTTCGCATAGGGTTGCAAAGACTGCTTTTGCATCAGGGTTCTCATTTATCTGTGTTTCAACTGTTTCAGGCGGGACAGAATCACCCCATTTAACATCAATAGGAATAACATCAATTCCGTAAGCTTCACATATTTCACTCCAACGTTCACCGAATTTTCCGCTCCGTATGACTATTACTTTATCACCACGGCACAATAGATTAACGACAGCACCTTCCATTGCACCTGTCCCAGATGACGTTAAGAAAAGCACATCATTCTCTGTTTGGAAAACATGTTTGAGTTTTTCTAATACATCTAAGATCAGAGCAGTAGATTCTTCACTCCGATGATAATCAATTGGCTGCGCCATGGCTAACAGCGCATCGTGCGGAATTGGTGTAGGTCCAGGAGTAAAGAGATAATTCTTTTTCATTGCAGTCTATGCTGTTCCAACAGCACCAGGACTCTTTCCTTCTACGCTGAGGACGACCCATTCTCGACTCAGTAGTTGAAGCATTGCCACAATTGCCTCTCGCTGTCCTGCACTATCCATGGGTACTTCAATGGTAAGAGTTGCGAATTCCTCTTTTTGTACATCACCGTCTTTGTCGAACTTCATCGGTGTAATTTGTATTTTCTTTAATTTTGCATCCATTTAATGATTTTACCTTTCGTTGAACGTTTTTGAATTAATATGACGGCACACGGAGTGTGCCTGCTACCTTTAAGAAACGGCACACGGAGTGTGTGCTACCTTTAAGAACGGCACACGGAGTGTGCCTACTACCTTTAAGAACGGCACACGGAGTGTGCCTGCTACTATTAAGAAACGCGGATAAACGAGTCAAGCGCAATACATTCTCCGTTACGTTTTGAAGATTCCCAGCCAGCTAATACGGGTGCTAAAGAGTAAAGACCATCATGATAATCACTTTGTAATATGCTTGCATCTCCGCTCTCAACGGCACGGATGAATGTTCTATCCTGCTCTAACCAAGGATTGAATTCTTCGGCTTGATAATGGACTTCTCCGTTTACTTCTATCCTATCATATCTATAGACAGCAAGGTATCCTCCTTCATAGTAAACTGTAAACCAAGGTTCACTTTTTGGCGTTGTGCCTGAAGAAACAAAACTCAATGTCATTGTTGCACTGTTTTCAAAACAGTAATTGAGGATTGATGTCAATGGTGCTGCATAAGGTGACCGTTCACAATAGAATGCTTGTGCATATTTAACGTTAAGTCCTGTCATAAAACGACTGTAGTCCGTTGCATGAACACCCCAGTCCAGTGCGCGTCCACCGGATTTTTCCATATCTGCCCACCACGTTTCTGCTTTGTTGTCTACTGTAGCTGGTAAACCGGCATAACTTTGGAAACGCACATGGACAATTTCTTTATCCTCCAGAAACTCGCGTGCTTTTTGAAAGATAGGACGATACCTTTCTCGGAAGCCAACAGTGCTGATTACGCCCGATTTGCGGATAGCTTCATCAATACGATTTGCCACTGTCATCGTAATTGCTTGCGGTTTTTCACTGAAGATGTGTATGCCTTTTTCTGCAGCTATGGCTTCAACATCAGTTCTTGCATAAGCGGGTACGATTGAGTATAACACATCAAAATCTTCAACGTTAAGCATCTCGTACGCGCCACCGTTTTCGCTGTGGTATATACTCGGTATGTCAAAATGTTCTGCTGTTTCCTGTGCAACAATCGGGTTACTATCGCATGCAGCAATTATATTAACGGAATCTAACTGCAAAAGGTTCGGAATTCGGTTTTTTTTCGCAAAATTCCCGCAACCATAGATAGCAACACGAATACCTGTAGATGTTCTCAAAGTCTGTGTTCTCCCAATTTATGGTAAGAAGAATGTGTACCCCTACCCGACATACGAAAAGACAATAATGTTAATTAATCAATTAGATTCGGTATTATATAGTCTGGATTATCCACTATTTCAGTATTAACATCTTACGTGTTGCAGTAAACTTTCCTGCGGATAAGGTGTAGAAATAGATTCCACCTGCTACGGTTTCACCATACGCATTTTTACCATTCCAATACGCTGCACGATTTCGCGTCTTATAAACACCAGCAGGTTGATTGCCTAATGTTAGGGTTCGTACAACCTTACCCGTCGTAGAATGGATCGTTATGTATACATCAGAAGTTATTGCTAATTGATAAGGTATCCATGTCTCAGGATTGGATGGATTCGGATAATTAGCAAATAAGGCTGTTTTCTTTATTGTCTTCTCAACTAATTTCTCAGAAGTTAAGAGAACAAGAAGGTTTTCTAAATACGTTATACCTTCCTGAAATTCGATTGAACCATCATATTCGTCCCATGCAAGTGCAATCCAATTTTCTACCATTGCAGGAGAAAGTGGAGCAGTCTCCTCATTATTCGTTAGAGTGCCTAAATGCTGCGCTACAAAGATTAGATCCTTAATGTCAATTACATCATCTTTGTTAACATCTGCAGGTGATCCATTAGGTTTGTTCAATCCGAAAAATCTTGAAACATCAAGCATATCCAAGATACTCACTCTGCCGTCGCCGTTCACATCAGCGCGGTGGATTTCTGGTACCCGATAATTAGGAATACGCGCTTCATATTCTGTAGCAGGATCAAGTCCAAAAAACCCGGACCACCAACCTTTACCTTCATAGACAGCAACCAATAAGATGTTTTCCCCTTTTTTCAACGAGATAGGTATCGGCACATCTTGATAGTCTTCGGCATCGCGGTCAACCGCGTTTTCATGAATCAATGTCCCATTGAGCCATACCTTTACCGCATCACCACTCCCCACGTGAAGTCTCGACTGTTGTGTTTGTAAGGAATCTAAGACGATTGAACCGTAAGCGACATGATGATTGATATCGTCTATGCCGAGTCCGATCTCGTTTACAAGTTCATTAATGTTGTTCCCGCCTCTTCGTGATAGGAAACCGATTTTCCACACTTTTTTTCCAACAGAAACATCTTGAACAGCACCTTGAGTAGCGATCGTCTGTTCAGTTACAGTACCATTACTTGCCTGTTCTAAGAAATCTATCCCAGATTCAGCTGCTTCTTTCCCGCTTCTTTCATCCGTAGGTACTATCACCCACAACCATGGACCTAAAATCTTTGGTGGATCGGTGGTAAAACCTGGGTTGTTGTTACGATTGATAGATACACCGCGCCGTTCTAATTCATTCAACGGTGTAAAGTCCAATATTTCATTGTCTTGCAGATCTAAAACAACCAGACTCGGTAATGTTGCAAGTGCTTTTACATCGGTTATCTCGTTCTGTCTTAAATTTAGATGTGTTAAACCTGTTAAAGTTGCTAACGGTTTTATATCTTCTATGTCGTTATTTATAAAATACAGTTCTCGCAAACCTGTTAGCCCTTCTAAAGGCGAAAGATCTGATATTTCTCCGCCACAGATATCTATTTTTCTGAGTTTAGGTATACTTGTCAAGGGTGTGAGATCTAATATAGGTGTTCCCCAAGAGTGAAAATTTCGTAAACTTAATAGATCTTTTAGAGAGGACAGGTCAGCTGGTGGGTTACCGCTCATCGT
Source organism: Candidatus Poribacteria bacterium (assembly GCA_965205065.1). GTDB lineage: Bacteria > Poribacteria > WGA-4E > WGA-4E > WGA-3G > MSPOR6. The sequence continues at coordinate 5,330,370 of CBDBFT010000001.1, forward strand.
TATATTGACCAGTCTATTTAGATCGGAGAGGGGTGATAAATCTCTTATTACGTTATTTGATATATTTAGATTCACCAAATTGATCAGTCCTGACAGGGGCATTAGATTGGATATTGAATTATTTTCAATTCCTAATGTTTCCAGTGTAATTTTGCCCGCCAGAGCTGTTATATCGGTAATAGCATTTTCTGCCAATTGCAGATTGTTGAGTTGGTTTAATTCCGCAAGTTCAGATATGTCATCAATTACATTGTTGCGTAGGTTAAGTGTTTGCAATCTGCTGGTAAAAGCCAGTCCTGTGAGTTCTCTAATCTCTCTGTTCTCTGCCGTTAGGTTTACTAACGATTCCATATCTGCTTTTGTTATCTGTTCACCTGGTGTTTTACCTAAAGTTTCTTCAAGAGCTGCCCGTAAATTGAGGTCGGGAATATCTACGTTTTGTGCGTGTATATCTATTGCAAGAATGAAAAGTGTCAGAAAAAGTATGAATACATAAGTCAATGCTGTCGATCTGTTCATTCAGTTTTCTCCCCAATCATGTCGGGTTTCGCTTCGCTCTACCCGACCTACAAAATAGCACTTGACAAAACACTATTTCATTATTAACATTTTACGTGTTGTAGTAAAATCACCTGCGGAAAACGTATAGAAATAGAGTCCACTGGCAACACCTTCCCCGAACTCATTTTTGCCATCCCAATAGGCTGCACGTTCCCGACTATTATAAAAACCCGCGGATTGAAAACCGAGTGAAAGGGTGCGAATCAACTTACCGGTTGTCCCATAAATAGATATTGAGACCGGACTGTCTTGGGAAAGTTGATACGGAATCCAGGTCTCCGGGTTAAACGGGTTCGGGTAGTTCTGCAGGAGCTGATTCTTCACAGGTTTACCGATGCTGTCAAGTTTGACAGACAGGACTGCCTTTGCCAAATGCTCATGCGTCACTTTATAATTGTGTGTTTTGGATTCAACATTTCCATTTGGACCGATGACGCGTATTTCAATCTCGTCTCCGAGTTGGACAACGCTCCGTTGTGCTAAGTCGGCAGTTGCGGCAGCGAAATAATTGCCTTGCACCGATGTGGTTATTGTGCTGTTTGTTCTCAGATTGCGTGTTATTACCTGATAACCGTCATAAGCGGGTTTCCCGTCCAAATGTCCACTTACAACGAATGCCCATGCTTCCTGTGGCATCTCCGTAGATATGGCGGGTGCTGCGGCATTCTCGTTCTGATTTGTCCAGGGTGCGCCGACGAAAGCAAAGTTACGTGTTTGTGGAACATTCACAATATAACCTTGTCCACCTTTAATTAGAAAACCGTTGTCAGGTGCGCTCGGTGTCCATCCGATGAAACGTTGATTAGCTGCATCAAGTGTTATTACAACAGTCGATCCGGCAATACCTGCAAGTGATTTTGCGGTCATCGGTGTTGGGGGTGTCAAGGGTAAAGAGAGCATGTTCAAGCCTTTTGTCAGTGAAACATTGTAGAAGTTGCCAAAATGATCGCTTACTGCCTTTTCAGTAGGTATACCGAAAAACCCGTGTACTCGTCCATCCGCACTGTCATAATAGCCGATAATACTCCCATCCTGATTGATATTCCGTACCACAGTGCTAACACTGCCAGGGAATTGCAATTCCTGTGGTGCTTCTCCTGGTAGGAGGATATAGGAACGTTGAATATCGTTTACAGCTTTCGCTCTAAAGATGACAACCCCGAGATTATTGATTGCGTTCACAAATAGAAACTCCAAATTTGGCATATTTGGGACATCAATAGTTGTGAAACTGCCATCGGGTTCACGGATGAATCCATGAACCGTACCATCACCAGTTATATAGCTGCCGACGACAGCACCGTCAGCGTTGACAAAGTCCGCATAAGTTCTAACTGCGCCAGGGAAAGTAATCGACATATCCCCTGAGAATCCATGGATAACCCCATCTGTATCAACGATGTTACCGCTTAATGCTCCCGTTTCATCACTAATACCGTAGATGAACGTCTGTACGGCACCGGGAAAATCGTATTGTTTTAACTCGCCATTTTCGTCTAAGACGACACCATGGTACAGTCCATCACTATCCTTATAGTGTCCTGCAGCGACACCATTATTGCCGAGTGCATAGAAATACGTATTTTGTGAGCCAGGAAAATCGTAAGTGGTAAAGACGCCATCTATCAATGTGAAGCCGATGGTTTTTTCTCCGTTAGGGCTCCGTGTGTTCCCTGCATAATCTCCAAAGTCGCTGCTGGCAGCCACTTCCAGAATATCAACACCCGGAACATTGATGGTTTCAAAGGTATAGTAGGCAGTGGTGGGTATGTCAACGGCTTGGGTGTTGTCTTGAGCAATGGTGTTCCTCAAAAAAAGGGAATTGAGGACAATAAAAAATGTAAACGTGGAAAACAAAAAACTTGTTCTAATGTGAGTGTTCATTATAGTCAATCCTTTTTCTTATGTATAACGACATGTCACTGTTATGACCGAAAGCATAACTGTGGTATTTGTCTGTTCTATTCTATTGAGTTTACTTCCGTATTAACATTTTACGTGTTGCTGTGAAATCACCTGCTTTGAACGTATAGAAATAGATTCCACTTGCTACAGGTTCACCTATTTCATTCTTGCCATTCCAATATGCTGCGCGGGTACGACTTTTATAAATACCTGCAGGCTGATGTCCTAATGTTATCGTGCGAACTAACGTGCCGTTCGCAGCATAGATTGTCAAATTGACCTCCGTTGCATCTGCGAGGTGATAAGGTATCCACGTTTCTGGATTGAATGGGTTCGGATAGTTAACAAGCAACTTTGTTTTATTTGGCACTGTAATTGTTTCCAAGAGTATATGGAGTTTTGCTATACCTTCTCGGAAAGCAATAGAACCGTCATCTGCAGCTTGTGCTAAATCTATCCAACCTTCTACCATTGCCGGTGTTAATGCACCTTCCTTAATTAAGATCAACGTAGGAGCAGACGCAGTTGATTCTCCGAAGTTTTGTGCTACTGCGATTAAGTCAAAGATGTTGATAATACCATCACCGTTAACATCCGAGCTTGGTCTGTCATCTGCGTTAGAGCCGAAGGATTGTGCAACCTGTATCAGGTCCATAATATCCACAAGGTCATCCTTATTCACATCCACTTTTAGTCTGGGTTCGTCACCCGTCACAGTGATGAGGAGTTCTGGCGTAACAGAAGAAATTGGTATGCTGCTGTGAGTTCCAGCCTCAAAGTTTTCAAGCGTTAACAGAGATTCTCCCGTACCGATTACAGTAAAACGGACTGAACACAAAGTGCCATTTCCATTGACTCCTCTACCTTCAAGACGTATTGCGTTGATACCAACGATTTTCCCAACATCGTTCTGAATTGTACCACCATCAAAACGGGGTTCTACTTCATCAGAAATCAGGAAATCACCTTGGCTGACCTCTAATGCGTTAAGGACATCTGGATTAAACAGAAGGTCAGCTTGCCATCCAGCAAGATTTCTCACGTTTTCTGTTTGCAGGTCTAACGTGAACGTATCCCCGACTTCATAACTTGTAGCATCAGCTTTGAACACGAACCTTGTTCCTGGTCGGAATACAGTATATTGCGTGTCGGGAGCGAAACCGAAATAGCCGCTGAACCCACCGTGTCCGTGGTTGTCAATTGCAACTAATAGTGCATTTTTCCCCTGTTGCAATGTGACAGGAAAGACATCTTCGTAATTGTTAGTTCCACCACGATTGCTGAGTACTTTGTGCACTAATTCACCATTCAACCATACCTTGACAGAATCATCACTCCCGACGAACATTCTTGTCAGTTGTTCGCTGGGAGAATCTAAGATAACGGAGCCGTAAATGATATGGTCATATATTTCTGATCCCGTTCCCCATCCGAGGGACTCCGTCATGATGTTGATATTATTCCCCGTCGTCAGAAGATGATGCCATGTCCAGACGCTGTCTCCGACTGCTTTTCCAGCTACAGCCCCGTTTGTGGATACCTTTGTTTCTGTCGCTGCCCCTCTGGATGCCCGCGCAAGAAAGTCTGTATTTTCATCCAATCGTGTACCCGGGACTATTATCCATAACCACGGTCCTGTTATCTTGTTTCCACCCGTTGGGAAACCTGGATTTCCTACCGTGCGCACAAATGTATTTGGGGATAATTGACTTATAAATGAAAAGTCGGTTATTGCATTGTTCCGAAGGTCTAACCGTTCCAGCTTAGTCAAATTCACGAGTGAGGTCACATCTGAAATGACATTGTTTTCAAGGTATAGTACCTTCAAATTTGTTAAACCCGCAAGTGGTGACACATTCTCTATAATATTGGCGTCAAGGTTTAGTGTTGTGAGGTTCTTCAGATTACGCAACGGGGACAGATCGGAAATCCCGTTATTTACTAATTCCAACCACTCCAATTGGGTCAGTTTTTCCAATGGGGTTAGGTCTGAAAGACTACATCCATGAATCTCTAATCGCGTCAGAGCAGTTAATCCTTCAAAAGATGGGAGCTCAGTCGTCAATCTGTTGTTACCATATTCTATCCAATTCAGGCGTGGTAAAGATGATAAAACTGAGAAATCTGTTATAGGTGTCCGCCATGCGTCTATCCGTTGTAGAGATGTTAATTCTGCAAGTGGTGACACGTCTGTTATCGGATTACCCGTAATACCTATGCCTTCCAACTTTGTTAGATTTGTCAAAGGCGACAGGTCTGTTATCTGATTCTGTTCAAGTCCTAACCAATCCACCCGTGTTAGGTTTTCCAACGAGGTAACGTCTGTTATCTGATTACCGCGAAGTTTTATGTTATTCAACTTAGTTAGACCTGCTAACGGAGATAAGTCTGAGATTGTGTTTCGTCGAAACTCTATCCGTTCCAGGTTTATTGCAAATTGAAGTCCCTTCAAGTCACTAATCCCTTGATCATCCGCTACAATAATCCTTAACCTTTCCATATCTGTCTTGGTAATAGTAGCATCGGGTGCCATGTTGAGGGTACTTCTTATTGCGCTGCGTAGGTTTAGGTCTGGGATTATAACGATACCGCTTATCTCGTTGTCTCGGTCTTCAGGTTCATCAGGTCGGATGTCATCATACACAATAGAAATCACATCTTCAAATTTTGCTGTCCAATCATCTCGTTTCATGCGTCCGTTTTCAACTGTCAGTTGTACTAAGTCTTGTAGACGCGGATCATCGTTTATCCTCTTAAGGAAGTTTGTTTTAATTAGTCCGACAGCGGCTGCAGCGTGTGCTGCACTGACGGGTTCATGAAATGCGTCAAAGAAGCGGTGCACAGGTTCAATATCTTTAATGTTACCTCCTGCTGCTTCAAGTGCAATCTTATAACGTTCCGCATCCTTGTTTACAAGTGCATCCATTTCTGATTTTTCTACATATAGGCGTAAAGCATGGTCTCTATCAGGCAGGTTCGTCTTCGCTTCAATGACAGCACGCACCTCATCTTCAAACGTCTTCATCCCTTCTGTATGGCAACCGATGCATGAAATCCCATTACGGACATCTGGAGGACTTGCAGCAGGATTAGAAACGATGTTAGTTGGTGCGACATCAAGTTTATTACCATTGGCATCCACAAGAAAGTATGCTTGCAAACCGTTCGGTAGGTTAAAGATAATTTCGCCACCATCATGTGTAAAGTTAAGCGGATAGTCAAAGACATTTTGTGTGCCTGCACTTCCAGCAAAATCGTAACTTTTCCAATACGCTCCATATCGGGATCTGTGACGTTCAACAACCCGATTGTTTTCGGAAACACCAGAATCGTTGAATCCTGCACGCCAGACGCGAATACCGGGAGCATCTTGTAGATTCCCAGCAACATCCACATCAAGTTCGGTTTCCAACGCACGGTCTGTATCGGGTAGTCCAAGGATGTCATTGTAGAGTGGTGGCACGGATGCAGTTGCAAGAAACCAATCTACATGGACAAACGGTACATTACACGCCATCTCTTCACGCAAATTTGTTAGTTTTGTAAGCAATCTTTGTCTATCGTCAATACGTTCAATGCTATCGGGAGTGGCTTTTTCAATACTGGACTCAATGCTATATGGATATGCTTCTTCAATCTGTGTCCACCGATTCGTGTCCACTTCCCACTCGTAATCCGGTAGATTAATGTAGAGGATTGTCTTTTCTGCGTCAATAGGTACCGGGTTGATAACATCTGATCCCCAAGAGAGACTGTTTACCAGTTTGGAAAGCGCGTGCCGATAGTCAACAAGAGTGTCATCGGATTCTCCTGCATTGTAAAGATGTGTCATTGTAAAATATCGTGCATAAGGACGGTCAAATGCTGCCAGCGTGTTCAAATGCTGTTGTATGGCATCGAGGATCGAATCAGTGGTAATGAAACTACGATCTGGTTGGGTAAGAACATTCCAATCAGGAGCCCCTGCTAAAATCCATTGACGGATCGTCTCAATTGCCTCTGGTGACAACGGATCGCTGTTAAACGGCATACGTTTTATAACATCAGTTTCGATTAACCTTCTATAGAACTCAGAATTATCAGGGTTCCCACGAACGACAAAGCCATCATCAATTATATTTGGATATTGTATAAGTAATTGTTCCGTGTAAGAACCACCTTCACCATGACATCCATTGCAACTATTCTCAATTATTGCATAAGCTTGTTGTGCAATGTTCTGTTGTGCATCAACACTTTGAAAGGCCAATATGAACATTAAAAGAATACTAACAGTAATCACCTGTTTTACTATCATCGTTTCTGCTTCTCCTTACTGAAATCACGTAGTTTATTTCAAAATTTGCATCTTACGGGTTGCGGTGAAATCTCCTGCGGATAAGGTATAGAAATAGATTCCGCTTGCTACAGGTTCCCCGCTGCTGTTTTTACCATCCCAATATGCTGCCCGATTCCGACTCTTATAACTTCCAGCGTTCTGATGACCTGCAACTAACGTTCTGACTATCCTACCGTTCGCAGCATAGATTGTCACTTGCACATCAGCTGCTTTCACCAATTGATAAGGTATCCAGGTCTCTGGGTTAAACGGATTCGGATAGTTGTGAAGCAGCATGGTTTTTTTAGGATAAAACGTTGTTAGCAGTTTCTGAAGATTGGCTATAGCTTCTCGGTAAACAGTAGAACCGTCATTCTGTAACGTCGCTTGGGATATCCATGTTTGTATCATTTCCTGGATGGGTTCATTATTGTCTATCGCATCAACACGATCAGGCGTTAAAGTTGGTGCGGAACCGGTTGTTGTGCTGATATGTTGTGCGACTACGATCAGGTCTAAAATGCCAATTATACCATCAGCATTCACGTCGGACTCAGGTGAATCAGCCGCATCTCTTCCTAAGTATTGTGATATATGCATTAGATCTAAAATATTCACATCTCCATCCTGATTCACATCCCAAATTAAAATAACACGTTCTTCAACGCTTATGACACATGCTGAACTATTCAAACGGATTATCTGCAAGTCGCTTGTACCTGCAGCGTGGTTTATAAATCTGATGTGTGTATCCCCGACTGTTTTTGCGGTAAATGTCACGGATAGGAGCTTGCCTGTACCGCTTACGCCATCTTTTTCAAGACGGATTGAACCTACATTTTTGATCTCTCCTACTATGTTATCGATTGTTCCTTTAAGAAAGTAGGTTTGCGAGCTGCCTTCCTTCAAGAATTCACCTTCTTTTACCTCAACTGCTTCAAGTGCAGCTGGATCAAATACAATATCAGTAAACCAGCCTGCAAAATCAGACGCGTCTTCTACATTGAGATTTAGTGTAAACGTATCTAAAACGCGAACGGAAACGTCATCTATTGAACAGGAAAGGATCGCTCTATTCAGTTCAGTTACAGTTACGATAAGCTCAGGAATATCCAGCAGGATTTCTTCTGAATCGCTGGAATATGCATACAAGTCCTTAAGTGTCACTCGCGCTTCTCCAATTGCCTTAGCAGTGAATACGACTGACAACAATCTACCTGAACCCTTTACACCTTTTTCAGCGAGTCGGGTAACACTCAGACCCGTAATCTCACCTGCAGTGTTATCAATTCTGCTATTTCGAAAGCGAGTTGATACATCCCCTTCTTTCAAAAAATCACCTTCAAGTACTTCAGTTGCTTCAAGTATGCTGGGATCAAACAGAAGTTCACATTCCCAATCGGATAGGTCAGCGAACTGATTCGCGTTGAGATGAAGCGTAAATGTGTCTCCAACACTAACAGAATGAACATCTGTTGAAAGGGACAGTGTTTGACTGTTGTTATTTACCCCATCATCGGGGAGCTCAACGACATCTATTGTAATCTCGGGGATATTCAGTTGGATTGCGTCCAATTCATGTGTTCCTGCTTGAAACTTAGTGAGGGTAACTCGGCTTTCTCCAACCGTCTTTGCGGTGAAGGTGATTGAAAATAAAGTGCCTGTGCCGCTCGTACCTCCCTTCTTAGTTCTTGTGGCATTGATATTGGTAATATTTCCCGTGTCGCTGTCAATTACAGCTGGTAGGCTGAACGATAGTACATCTTCCACATCCAGAAAATTGCTGACGCTTATCTCATCTGCATTAAGTGCTGTGGGATCATATTTAATATCACATTGCCATCCAGCCAAGTCGGTGATATTTTCTACATTTAGATGCAATGTAAACGTATCCCCGACATGTATGGGTGTGCTTTCTATAGTGAAGGAGAGCATTGTATTTTGATTTGCATTATTTTGATTGTCAGCAGTTTGTGCAGATGTCATGACAGGAATAACGAAAAACAGTACGAGACAGATTCTAAGTATAAATACTGGACTGAACTTATGATTAACTATAAACATTCAATTACATTCCTTTTGATATATTCCACTCATCACATAGTTTTCATGTTAGGTGCGTGTTTATAGTCGTTCAAGTTGTTCTCGTAGTTTTGCTACTGAACTCCATCGCAAAGTCAGGCGTTTTACCTTCAACCCAAACAAGATATGTGTTCCGGCGTTTTTTACCTAAACCGAAAGAGACTAATACGTCCGGTGCAACCACTTGACGCGGGTCCCCCTTCACGTAATACATCAGTATATCTCCGGAGACGTAGACATCAGGATGCTGTTTGAAATGTGCCTTAAGTGTTTCTATAGTGCTAAAGAGTATATCTCTGTGAAGGTCGCTTACCGCCATTGGTTTACCATCCGTATCCGGGTAATATATATGTGTGTCTGCGGGGACTGAAGATATTCTTCTTTCTTCTGTATTCTCTGTCATTGGTGTTTCTCCTTTTGATCAACTTCGTTCTGTGCATCTAATCCACGATTCAGACAAAAGATAACTCTTACTTCATTAACCACATTTTCCGCACACTCTTGACATTCCCCGCTTCAAATTGATAGAAATATATTCCACTTGAGACAGTTTCCCCGGCAGTATTCTTGCCATCCCAATACAACTTACTTTCACCGTGTGTCTGATGACCGAGTTTAAACATTCGCACCAATTCTCCAGATGCGGAAAATATGGAGACATTGACATCGCTTGATTCTGATAGTCTATAAGGTATCCACGTTTCTGGATTGAATGGATTAGGATAGTTTTGAAATACCTCTGCTTTTCTAACTTTTCCCCATGTTGTACTCAGTTTTCCTGCAGGTTCAACGGGTGTCAGGACATCACCACCCTCAGTAAAAACGAATAGATCATAAGCATGGATATGCTCATAAGTTTCAACAATTCCCGAAGGCCATGCCAATGTAATAGAATCGATGATATATGCACTTGCAAGACCAAATTGAAGTTCTAAACTGTCACTACCGAGAAACCCGGTACCGCAGATTAACTCTTGCGTTTGAATGACGTTGTTTTTTCTGACCGTAACACGTGTGCCGATTCCGTCGGGATTGCTTTCTGTTCCGATCAACCTAATTCTGAAACGTTCATTTTTGGCTCTGTTTGAAGCACGAATAGATGGATATGAATCAAAACTGGTTGGATAAGGGGGGTCAATATTATTAAGTAGGAGTGTATTGCCATTATTATTGACGACAAAAAAATCGACATCCCCATCGTTATCAAAATCGCCAGCTGTTGCGCCACGTCCGACTGCATCAACAGTTGTATTTAAGGAATCGGATCGATCCACAAATTTGCCGTTCCTATCGTTATGGTATAAACGGTTGCGATTGGTTTTCTGTGAATTATCAACATTTCCATTAACTACGTATAGGTCGCGCCAACCGTCGTTATCATAATCAACAAAAGTTGCATACCATCCTACACCTACGTTTGCTACGCCTACCTGTTCTGCAACGTTGGTGAAAGTGCCATCTCCGTTATTACGCCACAGCAGGTCTTCATCATAGTTTGTGACGAATAGGTCGAGGTCAGTATCATTGTCGTAATCGCCGACACAAAGTCCCATTGCACCCGTGGGTTTACCTCTGATGAGCGTGACGATCCCAGATTGTTCGGACACATCATCATAAGTACCATCACCTCTGTTCCGATAGAGTTTATCGGGACCGTGGTCATTTGCGACGAAGATATCCGGCCATGTATCACCATCATAATCGAAGAAAACGGAACCCCATCCGATACCATCATCAGCCACACCAGCATCAACAGCGACATCCTCAAATGAACCGTTGCCGAGGTTCCGGTATAGGACGTTTGTCCTCGGCTCAGGATCAAAAACTAAGAGTGATGCAGGACGTCCCCAATTTGTGATGTAAATATCAAGCCAACCGTCGTGATCGTAGTCAGCGACAGCCGCATTTGTACTGTGCAGTTCATTGGTGATTCTCGCTAATTGACTGACATCTGTGAAAGTTCCATCTCCGTTGTTTCTGAAGAGAAAGTTTGGACCTGCACAAGTAACGAACAGGTCGCGCCAACCGTCATTGTTATAGTCAAACCAGACGCATCCGCGTCCATTTGGGGTATTTGCAACTCCTGCTTTCTCTGCTATGTCGGTAAATGTCCGATCACCGTTATTGTGGTAAAGTGCATTTGGTAGACCCCCATCACCAACAACGAAAATGTCCAACCAGCAGCCATCATTATCATAATCTGCAGAGGCGGCTCCGGGACCCATCCAGGTCCCGGAGTTTTCATCAATTGGCGTTTCTCGTTGAACAACCCCTGCAAGTTCACTCACATCGTAGAAAGTCTGACTGTAAAGATTGGGAACCAGACATAAACAGAGCAATAGGATTATGTAGAAACGCATCATGTATTTCCTCCTTAGTATCTCGTTTTTACTGCACCCCATGTAGTAGTTGCTTTACCTCCCGGTTCAACTGGGAAGGCGTTCATGTTATCCCTGAAGTATTCGTACTCTACCTCAAGATTACCATTAGCATCGGCTACACCTGCGTAAATTCCGAGCCAGAGTGGTGGTGTTAGGTTAAAACTGGTGACACCAATCTGCTTCCAATCAGCACCATCCTCGGTTTTATACCAAGAGGTATACGAATTGCCATCTTTCTTGAGTCGTAAGAATAGTTCGGCATCTCCAAATTCAGGTGTCCATCCAGCGTTGTTCACTATATTAACCCCTTTTGTTTGGAATTGTATCTGTCCTTTGGGACCTGCTCCCTGCCCCCAAAACTTTAAAGTTACCCAATTGTTGTCAGCTTGACTTTTTACAAGAAGTCCATTGACACCGGAATTTGTATCCCATTTTGCGAAGAAATGGGTTTCAACATCAAACATCTCAGCATCTGTTTCTTGATATAGAAAGTGACTGGCATCATTATTCCATATATTGCGGTTATTTTCACAATCAATGTATAGATAATCCTTCTTCGTTTTACCAACATCCCATGTGGGTGGTTCGTTTTGCCATTTCCAATTAGAATTCTGTAATCCGTTGCCATCAAAGGGGTCGCCGAATGACGTCTGTGCGACGGCATCGCCTGTCCACACGACAGAAACTGTAAACATAATTAGCCAGCAAAATATTACAATGGCACATCCTAATACATGCCTCAAATAAGTACGGTTTTTCATAATAGTATCCTCCTGTTCATAATTATAAAACTATTGATAGACTTTGTCAACGAATTTTTTTATACTTGCAGGTATTTTATACTTTTATACACTAAGAATAACACATTTATTAAAATCAGTTTTCAATCGAAATTAACAGATTATTTCTGGCACAGATTTTTCTGGTTTTTCGGGTTGGTGTTTAAATATTTGCATTTTGACGTTACCACAATGCATAATTATATGTATGAGAGTGATTGAAAGATAAACATCAGAGAACTTGATTAAGTCCGCATACCTAATAGTGCGGGATTTTAAAGGCGCGAAAGATTCTCGCGCCTTTTTCTATTGAATCTATTTCTATAAAATGCTAAATTAACGTCATATCTTTTGTGAAGTTCTAATATAAGAAAGGAGAGATTATGCGTAAAAAGCATGTATTCATTACTATAGCGTTTCTTTTCGTCTGTATCATAGTTATATTCGCAATTAACTCAGTTGAAAGTCAGGAAGACATGGTGAAACGTGGTAAATACCTCGTTGATGCTGTGGCAGCCTGTGGATATTGTCATACACCTCGTGCAGGTGCAGAATATGATCCGAATATGTATCTTGCAGGTCACCCATCATCTTCAGGAGGTCCACGATACAATATCAATATGATGCAACAAGACATCTTTATTCTTACCTCTACCAAGTTGAGTGCGTTTTCAGGTCCATTTGGAACAAGTTTTGCTTCAAACTTAACACCTGATAAGCTAACAGGTCTTGGTGAATGGACAGAGAAGATGTTTATTGATGCGATGCGTACTGGAAAACACCAAGGTAATCCAGACAATCGTAGTATATTTCCGCCTATGCCAACAAAACATTATGCTCAGATGACCGATGCCGACCTTAAGGCAATTTGGGCATACCTGAAAACAATAAAACCGATTAAGAATGATGTCAGTCCAGTCTTAAACAGATTTGGAAGACCCTTTTGATCGAAGTGATCGTAGTAAACATCAAAAAATGGAGAAAGCAAAAAATATGTCATCAAAGAATAAGCAAGTACGCGTTGCAGTCGTTGGAATGGGGATCGGTAGACCTAACGGTTCCGCCCTTTCACGCAATACAAGAGGTAATGTCGTCGCTCTGTGTGACCTTGATGAAGATCGTATGAAAGGTTTCGCAAAAGATCTCCCTGGAAAACAAAAACTCTATACGGATTACAAGGAGATGTGCCAGGAAGCCGATATTGATGCAGTTTTCGTTGGTACACCGAACCAATGGCATGTTCCCGTTGCGCTTGAAGCGGTAAAGAATGGTAAACACGTCATGGTAACAAAGCCTTTAGCGGATTCTGAGCACGCTGCACAACAGCTGGTTGAGGCGGCAACGGATGCGGGAGTTGTGAATATGATGTCTTTGTCAACGCGTTTCGGTCATGCCTGTCAACACCTTGGAAATATTGCGAGAGATAATTATTTCGGTGAAATCTACTATGCTCGTGCACGTAGTGTTCGGCGCAGTGGTATTCCTGCTTGGAATCTCGGATTCATCCAAAAAGGTGGTGGGGCGTTCCGCGATATGGGGGTTCATGTCCTCGATGCGGTCTGGTGGATCATGGGTATGCCGACACCGATAGCAGTATTAGGTGCAGCGGGGGCAAAGTTTGGACCGCGAGGACTTGGCTATTGGAACCGTTCAAAACCACCGAAGTCAACTTATACAAAGTATGATTCTGATGATTATGCTGGTGGTTTCATCACGTTTGAAAATGGTGTTGGATTACAAGTTGAAAGTTTTTGGGCGTCACATCAACCCGGTGAATTCCAGATTGAACTTTTCGGTACAGAAGCAGGGGCAACGTTGAGTCCGTTGAAAGCATATAGAACGGATAAAGATGGTGAGTTTGAAGATGTTGACCTGAAATTACCCAAGAGCAAGTATAACGAAGCGTGGGATGCTATCGCGGATCACTTCATTGAATGTATTTTAGATGGCGTTGAATGTAAAGCACCACTTCGTCACGGATTGATCGTACAACAGATGATGGAAGGGTTATTAAAAAGTGGTGAGACAGGAAGAGAGGTAGAGATAAAGGCGGGATAACTATGGCTATTGATTTATCAAGGTTACAGGAAACGTTTTCCCAGACAGGATTTGCAATTGTGCCGAATCTCTTTACTCGCCACGAAGTTCAAGAGCTTAAGACAGAGAGTATTGATATCTTGAAAGCAGTGAAGAAAGAGACGGGTCATGTTGCTGGACACGGCGTACATGTCGGTTTAGCAACCCGTAGTCCTGTCTTCCAAAATGCTGTCTGTGATGAACGGATTCTTGATATATTGGAAAGGATACTATCGCCAAACATAGAATTCTTGAGCGATAAAGTCGTATTCAAGAGCGATTCTATGACATTTGCGAGTCCGTGGCATCAGGACTGGCACTATTGGCATGGTGCACATAAGTATTCCATCTGGGTTGCGCTTGATGATGCTACTGTTGAGAACGGTTGTCTGAAGTTATTTCCAGGTTCTCATAAATCTGCGATCGTTCACGATGGTGATGCAAGCGATGGACACGGGTTTGGTAATAGGCTGCGTCCAGATGCTGTTGATGAGAACCTTGCCATAACTGCAGAACTGGAAGCAGGCGGTGCTGTCTTTTTTCACGATCTTACCTTGCATGCAAGTCATCCGAACATCTCAGGTGAAGAACGCTGGGTATGGATACCAACATATCGTGATGCCAAAGCAGAAGACAACGAGTATCCCTGGGCAGTCGCTGCAAAAGTTGTCCGTGGCGAGAAATAAATGTTGAAGGATTGAAATGATTTCAAAATTCGTAATATAAGAGAGTGAGGTATTATGTTTAAGAACCTAAGTACGGGTGCAATCGGTATACGAGCAGATATGAAGGAAGGATTAGCATTAGCCAAAAATGCTGGATTTGAAGGACTTGATCTGAATATAGGTGAGGCACACCAACTCGCTGAGGAACACTCTGTTGACTATGTTAAAGACCTTTGGCATGCAGCAGGGATCAAAATGGGTGGATGGGGTTTTGGTGTTAACTGGCGCGGACCGGATTCAGCGTACTATGCAGGTTTAGCAGAGCTACCCGCCCGTGCTGAATTGGCAGCAGAACTCGGTTGTTTCCGTTCTACCACTGTTGTCGGTCCTGCCTCAAATGATATGACATTTCAGGAGAACTGGGATTTCTCTGTAAAGCGACTCAGATTGGTGGCTGAAATCTTGAAGACACAAGGTCATTCTATCGGACTTGAATTTATCGGTCCTGCAACGAGTCGCAAGTCTGCCAAACATCTATTCGCTTATTCTATGGATGCGATGTTAGGTCTTGCAGCTGCAATAGGAACGGGAAACGTCGGTTTGCTTTTTGATACCTGGCATTGGTACACGTGTCGTTCTGCAATAGATGACGTAAGAAAACTCTCGGCAGATGATGTTGTCTATGTACACATCAATGATGCGCCTGCGGGTATTGATCCTTATGAACAGATTGATAACATCCGCTGTCTCCCAGCAGAAACCGGTGTCATCCCTTTGAGAGAATTGATCCAGATCCTATCTGAAATTGGGTATGATGGTCCGGTGACTCCGGAACCGTTTAGCAAGAGTGTCAACGAAATGGAACCCGCGGAAGCTGCGAAAGTTACCGCTGAATCTCTAAATCAAGTCTGGCGTAATGCTGGGTTGTAGTTCTCTCCTATTGTGAATGAAAGGTAAAAAGTGCATTTAACTCATAAAGAGAACATCCTTGCGATTACGCATAATTGGGAAGGTGAACGGTTTCCTGATGGACGCCCGCGCGTATCAGATGATATTCTTCATCGGATGAAGAACATCAGTATTGAACAGGCATGGGGTGTTCTCAACGGCAACGGCTATAAATTCCAGTTTGCTGGGGATTGGATGAACTTGCACCCAGACAGAGTTTTGGTCGGTAGAGCCGTAACGTGTGCGTTTGTTCCCATTCGTCCTGATCTAAACGAATCAGTATCAGCACAAGGTGAAAAAGATGGTCGCGTCGGTGGTCAGAACTCATGGGTCATTGATACCCTTGTCCAAGATGATGTCATCGTCGTAGACCTGTTTGGAAAGGTCAAAGATGGTACATTTGCTGGTGATAATTTAGGAAACTCTATCTTCGCAAAGACAGGAACAGGGATGGTTATTGATGGAGGAATCCGGGACTTAGATGGTATCTATGCATTACCTGACTTTGCTATTTATGTTAGGGGTGTCGATCCGACGGGAATAGCAAACGTTACGCTGACCGGTATCAATATCCCTATCCGTATCGGTGAAGCGACAGTTTTACCGGGTGATGTTGTATTAGGGAGACGCGGTGGTGTAATGTTTATTCCACCACACTTTGCACAACAGGTAGTTGAAAGAGGTGAAGAGGTACAGCTTCGTGATCATTTCGGTCACCAACGGCTTCGCGAAGGTATATATACACCTGGAGAAATAGATCGTAAATGGTCTGAAGAAATTGAGAAGGATTTTGCTGACTGGAAGACATCACAGTGATATTATTGTATTAAGGTTCGTAGATGATGGAAACTGAAAAGGTCTTATCATACGTGAGAACTGCTTCTCGTCCCACAGAACTGAAAATTACCGACATGCGTATTGTTCGGACCCAAGTTGGTGGACCTATCCTCAAACTGTATACGAATCAGGATATCTATGGACTTGGCGAGGTCCGTGATGGTGGTAGTCCAACTTATGCACTGATGCTCAAATCTCGTCTTATCGGTGAGAACCCGTGTAATGTCGACAAAGTGTTTCGTAAGATAAAGCAGTTCGGACATCACGGGAGACAGGGTGGTGGCATAAGCGGCATTGAAATGGCATTGATGGATTTAGCCGGAAAGGCTTACGGCGTTCCATGCTATCAACTTGCTGGAGGCAAATTCAGAAACAGCATCCGTTGCTATAGTGACACCCCGTTGATCAAAGATGCAGAAGAAATGGGTAAGAAACTTCAGTCCCGAATAGACAGAGGGTTTACTTTCCTCAAGATGGATGTGGGTGTAGGATTGCTTCGTGGGATAGAAGGCACTATCTCCGCTCCTGAAGGTAGTCTAAATACGCACAATTTAATGCATCCATTTACGGGCATCCGACTCACCGAAAAAGGGATAGGTATATTATGTGATTATGTTGAAACTGTCAGAAGCATAATTGGGTATGAGATTCCGTTGGCGGTGGACCACTTCGGTCATATTGGCATAGAGGATTGTATTCGACTTGCTCGGTCACTGGATAAGTTCAACCTTGCGTGGTTAGAAGATATGGTGCCGTGGCAGTATACTGATCAATATGTGCGTCTTTCAAATTCTTGTGCTACACCTATTTGTACGGGTGAGGACATCTATTGCAAAGAGGATTTCATGCCGCTGTTTGAGAATAGGGCAATAGCAATATGTCATCCAGATATAGCAACTTCAGGTGGTATTTTGGAGACGAAGAAGATTGGGGATTTAGCAGAGGAACACGGTATTGCCATGGCACTTCACATGGCAGGTACACCCGTTTGCGCTATGGCGAGTGTTCACTGTGCAGCAGCGACATCTAACTTTCTGGTTTTAGAGAATCACTCTGTAGATAGTCCTTGGTGGGATGACATGGTGACAGGTTTGCCAAATCCTATTATCCAAGATGGATACATTGCTGTTCCCGATACACCCGGATTAGGCATTGAACTGAACGAAGAAGTCATCAGAGAGCATCTGCATTCGGATGAAACGGGGTATTTCTTACCGACGACTGAATGGGATTCTGAACGTTCTCATGATCGTCTCTGGAGTTAGCATCAAAACGCCTTGATGAAAGCAAGAATAACACCGAGTACGGCGAGTCCAGCTGTCAGCGTCCATTGAAGCGTCCTAATCCCTGTCTCAATGCGGTCAATACTGCATCCTCGGGAGCTCAGTTCCTCCTGCAGTCCGTTAAGCTGTGACTTAACACTGCTAACATCCAACTTAACATCGCTAACATCCGTCTTATCGGCTTTTTCGTTTATGACATGATCCACACGTTCCTCAAGCCGTCCCAATCTGTCACACACCTCTTTGAGTGTCTTTATTAAGAACTTGTTGGTGTGATCTGACATTGGTTCCCTCCTATATTGTAGGATAACAGAGAACTGTGGTGGATGTCAAGTTATAATCTATCCTCTATACAGTGCCCGCATCTGCTTAATTACTTTCGGTAGTTTTTCGATCACTGTATCTATTTCTGCTTCTGTCGTGTTTCTTCCCAGTGAGAAACGGACTGTTCCTTGTGCTAACCGGGGCGGAAGACCGAGTGCTGCAAGAACATGGGACGGCTCCATAGATCCTGATGTACATGCAGAACCTGTGGAGACACAGATACCCTCCATATCTAAACGTAAGATTAGACTTTCACCTTCAACAGATTCAAAGGAAACATTTAATGTACCCGGTGCGCAGTAGTCTGGATGACCGTTATAGTGTAGTCTTTCAATGTTTGCATTTAGTCCATCTCGTAGTCTATCTGTTAGTTTTGTCAGATACTGTGGATACGTTTCACGATCTTGTTTTGCAAGTTCAGCGGCGATACCCAGACCCACTATCGCGGGAACATTTTCGGATCCAGCACGTCTGTTTCGTTCATGCGATCCGCCATGAACAAGGTTTGCCAGACGAGACCCCCGACGTATATATAGGACTCCGATACCCTTTGGGGCATAAATCTTATGTCCAGAAAGAGAGAGTAGATTTACGCCAAGCTCTTGAGCATTGACATTTAGTTTTCCTACAGATTGAATAGCATCCGTGTGAACAGGTATCTCCTGTTCCTGTGCAATCTCACAAATATCTTCTAACGGTTGAATGGTGCCGTTTTCATTGTTGACATGCATAATGGTTATGAGGATTGTCGTTTCCCGAATGGCAGAACGAAGTTGCTCAATCTGGATACGACCGTATCTATCTACGGGTAGATAGGTAACGTCAAAACCGCGCTGTTCCAGATATTGACATGTATGCAAAACTGCGTGATGTTCAACAGATGAAGTGATGATGTGGTTTCCCTCACCCCGACTTTTTTGAAGTTCGGTTAGTCCTTTGATCGCATGATTATCAGCTTCAGTTCCACTTCCAGTAAACACAATTTCGCTTGCACTTTTGGCACCGATAAGTTCTGCGACCTGTTCTCTTGCAGTATCAATTGCGTTGCGTGCTTCACGTCCAAAAGCGTGTATGCTGGAACCATTTCCGAAAGATTCCATCAGATATGGCATCATAGCGTCTCTGACTTCCGGCCTGAGAGGCGTTGTGGCATTGTAATCAAGGTAGATTCTTTTCATATCTTATATTTCACCAGCCCCTTATGTTTTCATTCGAAAGTCCGGAAATTAAATAGTGTGATCTGATCTGCGTTAATAACGACATCATTGATAGAGCTGTTACTATCGATCTGTCCATCAAAATTCAGGAATGATAGTTTCAGCCTGTGTGTACCTTCGGGGAGTTGCACCCGCACCATATAGATCTGATTGGGAAGAGATTTCCATGAACGTGTATCGGCACTTTCTGTAATCGCACCAGCGAGATTCACGAGTGATCCTACTATAGCGTTCTTCTTATCGGCTTGCTTAAATGTCAAATACTTTAGCAAGCCACGTATCAAAGTTCGGAGTAATATTATAGGTCTTTCATCATGGAATGTCTCTATAGCATTCCTCTCAATATCCTCAACTAAGACACCATCGGTAGTCTTATCACCAACAGAGACTTGGATTCCCTGGAGATAGGGTCGTTTTGAGCGAATTGTGGGTATTGCGACTCGCAATAGGTATTCAAGCTTAACTTCTTCAACGACCATCCCTTCACGTGTTCTCAAAGTACGCGCAAACTTGACAGTCTCTTCATCATCATCCTCCCCAAATTTATCGGTTTTGAGAATGGGGAATGTTAAGGATTGTTGCGTTTTCCTGGGCACAAATCCTGTTTCATAGAAGAGAATTAATTCACCATGGTTTTCTTGCTGTGCGGGTGGTTCACCATAGACCCGTTTATAGTGTTCATATTCATCCGTAAAACTCAGTCTCCGTGTAATCCGTACAAGTGAATGTCCAATATCTTCAGGTAAAGAGATACCCGTTCTCTCAGCTGCGCTTTTGTAGTACTGTTCAGCCTGTCTATAAGAGATGAATGCATCGTTGAATTCACCTGCTGTTTCAAATAAGATAGCACAAAAATAGGCGATGAATCCTGTACCAAAGAAGTCGTAATCATCAGCTGAATTTTTAAAATAGTTGATAAGGTTTGTTGCTCGACGACATTCTACGAGTGCATCGTCAATTTTGTTCTGTTTGATGTAGTTTAGGGCGTGATAGTAATGTGCTATGAGCCTTTCATATTTTGTCCCCGTATAAGGTCGCAACTTATCTGAAGTAAAAAGCGAAAGTCCTTCTTTTGTTATGCTCTTTGTAAAGCGGTCCTCAGCTATCATCTCTGCCTGTTCAAATGCTTTGCTACTTTCTGTGAAAAGGTCGGCATAGTGTGCTATCAATCCCAATTCAAACTTGTGAGGAATATCTGGTTTCTTAGGTTCATTCTTTTTTAGATATTGATATGCTTCTTGTGATTTGCCCGTATTCAGGTTCATTTCGACTTTCTCAAAATTATATGCTGCACATCCGAACAGGATTGGCACAAAAAGCAGAAAAGGTAAAATTTTAGTCATAAGTAAGATATTAATCAGATAAAGTAGTAGGTACACGAGGTGTACCTACTACTTTGCCTCCTTGGGTACGGCACACGGAGTGTGCCTACTACTATGCAAGAACGGCACAACAGCGTGTGCCTACTACTTTGCAAGAACGGCACAACGGAATGTGCCTACTACTTTGCAAGAACGGCACAACAGCGTGTGCCTACTACTTTGCAAGAACGGCACAACAGCATGTGCCTACTACTATGCAAGAACGGCACAACGGAGTGTGCCTACTACTTTTAATTACAGTTTGAGCTTCTTTCTTCCGATGAATTTTTTGATTTTTTTTGTACCGATCCAGACCTTTTCAAGGCTCTCAATATTCGACAATGTCAGGTCAGTTTGATAAAACGTAATCTGACGGCCATCTCCATCACGGTCTTCAATGGTATTGATTTGACCATACAACATATAATCGGCACCGAGTTCACGTCCCATGCGTTTGATGGTTTCAATTGCTGCGTTTTCACTCTGATCTGCGCGTTCTGCCCGGATTTCATCCCGTACATCCTTGCCTTCTACTGGACGCACTTTCCCAGAATTGATGAACGCTCTTTCAATATCACTAATGAAGGTCTGAGTCGCAATATGTTCATTGCTCTTATTTCGAACAAAACCGACAATAACAGCAGGTTTCGCACCCTTCTCTTGATTGTGATTATTGATCCAGATATGTGTCAAACAGTCATCAATCATCTGATCAGCAACCATACGTGAATCTGTATCATTCCATTTGCCGGACAAGTCAACCGTTGTATCGCTATCAAGACGTGTAACCTGTGTCGTAGGACCGCATCCACTGACAACAATAATTCCGATTAACATAAGGCATGACAGTATTTTGTTCATTGGTTTAACTCCTTTATTATCTTTTTTAGATACTATAAGAATGAATCTACACCGATCGGAAATTGATAGATAGACTCATATCAACAAGTAAAACTTTAGAAATCAATATCAATTTCATCTCTTATTTTTTCAATGAAACTATCAAACGTCATTGCACCGATATCACCGTCTTCACGGCTTCTGACGCTGACAGTTCTATTATCGCGTTCACGTTCACCGATGATTAACATATACGGTACACGTTGCAGACGCGCTTGGCGTATTTTTGCCCCTATTTTATCATCACTATTATCTAAAACCACACGACAGTTCAGCTTTAGCAAAAGATTCTGGACTTCAGTAGCATAGTCAACGAATTTTTGGCTGATCGTCATCACAACACATTGAATTGGAGACAACCACATTGGGAACGCACCTGCATAGTGTTCTATCAGCATTGCTATGAATCTTTCAAAACTACCACAAATTGCCCGATGAATTACGACAGGTCTCTTTTCAGATCCATCCGGTGCAATATAGATCAAATTAAATCTTTCTGGTAGTTGAAAATCGAGTTGCACTGTTGCACATTGAACATCACGGTTGAGTGAATCTCTTACTTGGAAATCAAGCTTAGGTCCGTAGAAAGCTGCTTCACCCGGTTCAACTGTATAATCAATCTGATTGTTTTTTAATACGGATTCAAGGATGTCTTCAGCGCGGTTCCAAACTTCAATATCTCCCATATATTTATCCGGATTGCGTGTGCTGAAATCACACCGAAAAGGTAGATCAAAGGTTCCATAGATACGTTCAAATAACCCGAGAATCCGTTCGTACTCTTCAGCGATCTGGTCTTCAGTGACAAAGTTGTGTGCATCATCTTGGCATAGCTGACGAACACGCGACAGACCGCTCAACGTTCCGGTTGCTTCATTGCGATGTAACACACCTTGATCACAGATACGATAGGGTAAATCCCTATAACTGTGACGTTTGCTCTTGTATATCAGCATGTGTGCTGGACAATTCATCGGTTTGAGTGCACTTGTCGGTTCACCGTCTTCATTATCAATAAGGAACATATCTTCTTTGAAGTGTTCCCAATGTCCAGAAGTCTGCCAAAGACTGCTATCGTAAATCAACGGTGTCCGCACCTCATGATATCCTTCATCAAGATTCAGCTTTCGGACCTTTTCGGATAGGTGATTGTATATGAATGCCCCTTTAGGTAACCAGAATACACTACCTGGTGATTCTGGATGCATCTGGAAGAGTTCCAATTCGCGTCCGAGTTTTCTATGGTCGCGCTTTGCTGCCTCTTCTCTTTGTCTCAAATAGGTTCTTAGGTCTTCTCTTGTGCTCCACGCTGTTCCATAAATCCTTTGAAGTTGTTCTCTGTTACTATCACCTCTCCAGTATGCGCCAGAGACTCGTAATAGTTTGAAGTGTCGGCATTCGCCTGTCTTATCTATGTGTGGTCCCTTGCATAGATCGGTGAAATCACCATTGTGGTAAATAGAAACACCTTCTTCATCTACACCCTCATCTGATGCACTGACATCTTTGTCAGATATTCCATCAATCAGTTCCAGTTTGAATGTCTGGTTGCGTTCAGCGAACCATGTTCGTGCTGCATCAAAAGTCCATGTTTCCTGTTCAAAAGGCACATTACTTTTAATCATCGCTTTCATGTGCTTCTCTATTTCAGGAAAGTCATCTGGTGTAATTGGACGTGGTACCTCCATATCGTAATAGAACTCATTTTCGATTGGCGGTCCGATTGCTAATTTTACTGTGTGTTCTCCGTTAGAGAACAGTTGCTGAACGGCATAAGCCATGATATGTGCTGTGGAATGGCGAAGCCGTTCTAAATACTCTGGGGACGGATTTACTTCAGACATAGTTGGTTACACTCTCTTATGCATTTTTTAGGTTTCAGATATGCTACAATGGATTTAACGTTTATTCTCGTAAGTTGTTTACGAGTTAATTTTAATCAATTCATGTGCGAATTTCAAATGAAATTATCGTTTAGATGCCTGCAAATGTGTATCTAACTGCCTCCGTAGAATCACATCCCATTGTCCCACGACCCAGAGTGTTCTTCCATTTTTTGCCTTACTGATAACGTAGAGATCGTTGTCAATGTCTGTGTGTTCCTGTTGCCAAGTTTCTCCACCATCTTCTGAACGGACTATTGTTCCACTATTTCCTACAGCAAAAAGCTCCTTTTGTGAGATTGCGATGATACTATTCAGTGTCTGTGCAGTGCCTGTCATCTTCGGTTGCCATGTGAAACCACCATCTTCAGTCTTTAGCACAAGTCCAGTTTCCCCAACGATCCATCCGTTCCGTTTTGTAACAAAATCTACAGAATTGAGGTTATAGATCGTATTGGATTCATGCATTTTCCAGTATTGACCACCGTTGACTGTGCGTTGAATCGTTCCAGCTTGTCCGACAGCCCATCCGAGTGGCGCAAACTTCATGTCAATACTCCGCAATGTGTCATTTGTTGTTGTTCGCTGGAGTGTCCATGTGGGTCCGCCATCTCTATTATGTATTATATCCCCGTATCTCCCAACTGCCCAACCTTCTGAGAACTTACCGAAATCAACATCGTATAGGGAGTATGTACCCGGTGGATCACCTTCAATAAATGGGGGTTGCTCTGGTGTTTCTCCGGCACTCCAGACGGTTCCATTGGTTGTGTAATGCACTGTACCATCACGTCGCATAGTCCAACCCCATTTTGGTTCAAGACTTGTGAAGTGAATACCGATAAGGGGTTGACGTGTTCTGATGTTAAGTTTTTCCCAGGTCTGTCCTCCGTCACTCGTCTCAGATAGGGTACCATCTGAGCTGGCAATCCAACCGACTTTGTCGTTATAGAACAGGGCTTCCCTGATATCGCTTCGTTGTTGTTCACCGAGTTGAAGTTGCCACTTCTTACCGCCATCATAAGAGTGATAGATACTGCCAGCACCGCCAACTGCCCAAGCATTCATGCTGTCAAGAAAATAGACACCTGCGACTGTCCCACTACGTCGACCTCCAAATCGTCTTCTTTGGTCAGGTTGAGGTCGTCGTGCCTGCGTTGCTGAGTTGGTACTTTCTTGTGTATCACCAGATGGAACAGTACCATCCGGTGCTATGCGACCTGGTTGTTGTAACTGTTGACGAAATTGCTGTTGAAACAATGCCGCAAATGTATCGTCTTCTGTTGTTCCCTCTTCATCCTCGTTATTCTCTTCGTCTGTGTCCTCAATAGTCTCTGGAGCTGTCTGTTGCACTGCGATCGTTTCTTCACCAGTATTCACAGAGATGCGCTCCCAGTTTTTTCCCTGATCGTTTGTGATATAGGCTCCACCTCTACCCATACCCCACGCTGTATCATGGGATCGGAAGGTAATTCGCCGTAAACCGTTTGTGTTTTGCGTAGTGGTGTGAAGTCTCCAAGTTTCACCGCCATCTTGTGTCAACAATGAATCTCCATTTGCCAGGATTATCCATCCCTGTTTTTCATCGGCAAAGTGGATTGCGATTCCAGCTTGATTTGTCTTTTGTTGTATTTTCCAATAGTTACCGCCATCTACGGTATGAAGGACGAACCCACCATCTCGTCGTTGTGGTGCAATTGCCCACCCTATATCACTATTAATGAAGTGTATGTCAGTGATGTTTTGATTGGTTGTGCCGGTTTTCTGTACTTTCCATGTTTTACCACCATCCTTCGTGTGGATTATCTGTCCGATTGTTGCAGCAAGCCATCCGGTTTCTTTATTGATGAAATGCATGGCGTTAATCCGTGGCAAATTCTGTTTAGTCGTATCAAGAAGAGTTTTCCAAGAATTACCACCATTTTCAGTTTCCAATAAGACCCCGTTCCCAAGGATACGTCCGTGTTGTGCATCGGTAAAATCAACTTCTCGTAAGTCTTCAGTTACCCCGCTGTGTTGTGGTAACCATGTATTTCCACCATCAGTCGTATGTGATATTGCGCCGCCCGTTCCAACGGTCCATCCGTTTTTAGCATCAACAAAATGTGTATCAGTAAAGTTTGTTCTCCAGGTTGCTTGTTGGATTATATCCCAGTGGTAGACGATATTCTCAGCTGGTGTATCTTCTTGAACGGTGATCGTTTCTTCATCGGGTGCAGTTGGTGGAAGTTTCGCGGGTAGTTGTATATTCTCAACGGAATATCGCATTGCAATACCACCTTTACCGACAGCGACTACACCTTCTGGAGAAAGTGCTAATCCGTATAGGTCATTTTCTGTTCCACTATTTTGTTTTTCCCATTTTTTACCACCGTTGATTGTGGTTAGCATCACACCATTGTCTCCGACTATCAATCCGTGCTGTGTATCAGCGAAATAGAGTTTGTTAAGGTTTTCTTGTGTTCTGCTGTGTTGTGGTCTCCAGTTTACACCACCATCACTTGTGTGCAGTATTACACCGAATTGTCCAACGATCCACCCCCTGTTTTCATCAACAAAGTTTACCCCGTAGAGTTCATTGAAAGTATCTGTGTGTTGTTGGTGCCATGTTAGCCCTCCGTCTTCAGTTGTGAGACATATTCCGGGCCATCCGACTGCCCATCCATTTTTCTCATCAAGAAAAAACACACCTTTAAGCATCACTGACAAAAAATCTCCGACAGGAATCTGTTGTAGCCAAGTATTTCCCCCATCAATCGTGTGCAAAATGGTTCCGATATCTCCTACAATCCATCCAGTCTTTTCCGATATAAAATGTACTGCGCGAAGTGTAAATGCTGCAGGTGACCGTTGATTCTCCCAGTTTAATCCGCCATCTTTCGTATGAACGATGAGTCCCCGTTCTCCTACTGCCCAACCGTGTTTGTCTGTTGCGAAATAGATATTCCAGATGCCGTCCCAAATATCAGAGTCAATCTCATTCCATGTCTTACCCCCATCGTTTGTCATCACCATTGTGCCGCGTTTCCCGACAGCTATCGCGCGGTTTGCATCTGTAAATTGTATATTTTGCAGATCATTTGCAGTTGTTCCGCTGACCTTGTTCCAAGTTGTCCCGGCGTCTGTCGTATGTAGAATAGTTCCTGACCAGCCAACAGCCCATGCCTCTTTTTGAGATGTGAACTGCACGCTCGTTAGGTTGTTTTCAGTACCGCTATCCATCAGTTGCCAGTTTTCCCCACCATCTTCTGTCCGGGTGATAAAACCGACATCAGCAACTGCAATGCCGTAGTTTTCATCAGAGAAATGTAGACTATTAATGGTATCACGCACGTGTCCATTAATTAAGGGTATGCGACTGTCTTGTTTATCCCATTTAGCCCCACTGGTGGTTGTATGGAAAATTGAGCCGTCACTTCCCGCTATCCACCCTTCATTATCATTGATGAAGAAAACATGTTTGTTGTCATTTATTAATCTGTCGCGTTCACCTTCAAAGCGATTGCTCTGTTCCTCCCAAGATTCACCACCCGTTTTGGTATGGAAGATTCTATCGTAGGTTCCAACTGCCCACCCTTTGTCTCTGTTAGCGAACCAGACGCCGTTGAGTGGAAATTCACTGACACCCGTATAACGATTCCACTGTTTACCGCCGTCTTTTGTATAAAGGACATCAGCATCCTCCCCTACGATCCATCCTTCTTTTCTGTTTCTAAAGAACACGTCTCGAAGCATTGCCACACTCCCGCTATCTTGTATTGTCCAATGTCTGCCACTGTCGTCTGTAGTAGCGATGAGTCCTTCATCACCGACAGCCCATCCATATTTTTCGTTAGCAAAGTAGACTGCTTTGAAACTACTTGTTGTTTCTACTTCCTGCTGCGTCCAAGTTTTTCCACCATCCGCTGTATGAACAATAACCCCGCCAAGTCCAACAAGCCATCCCATTTTAGCGTTTACAAAATGTAGATCAGTGAAGTTAGTTTCCCAATCCGCTTTACGGGTTGCTTCCATTTTCACACACCCGCTGATGACTAACATAGGGACCAAAATGGCAAGGATTGAAAAGAGTGTTATGAAAGGATAAAAGTTATTTTCAGATTGATGACGATACATAAATTGCATTTCGATTTCCTCCGATGGCACAACGGGTTCGTTGAATGAAAGCTGATTATCTTTCTTTCAAACATATTTTAATTATATTATACCATAAAGTAACTCAAATTGAAAAAAATGTTTCATACAAAAAATGGTGTGTAATACGCAATACCTTAAATTGCGGTATAATACAATCTGAGTGAAGATTAAATTGGTAGATCACCAAAAAAACCTGATCGTAACACAGCAATGCCAATAGCAATGCAAACACTTAACGCCATCAATCCTATCTGGATTAACTGAGATTTCTTTTTTGCAACCACAGCAAATAACGGTGCAATACCTAATAGGAGAATAGAGACTGATGGTGCGTCCGCATAAAAGCGTCCATTCAGCCAAATACTAACGAGAAGTATTGATAGGACAGGGACAGTACCTATAAGTAAAGCAGCGAGGTCGTGTGAGGAATCAAATTTTAGTAGTCTTGGCAAGACGATTGTAAGAATCCATAGCGTAGTAAATAGTGCAACTAAAATTGCGCTGTGAAGTGCTAATAGCATGCTCCCTGAGAGTGAAAGAATCAGTGCTGTTCCGCCGGATATGCCGAGATAGACAAAAGGAATTGTTGCATTTTGCGGTAAGGTCTTAAAACTCTGTTGGACTATTCTCAGAAAGAGGAATATGATGATGGCAAGACCAATCCACCACATTAACCCCTCATAAGTGCTCCATGAATATTCATAGTATGATATAAGCAGTATACGTGGCACAAGAATTGACAACAAGACTTCAAGCATCACACCAAACCCTTTATATTTGTGCCATAATCCGCTTGTGCCAACTGTTACTATTGTAAGATAGAATATCCAATGTCTACTTTCAATCGGTTTAAGTGTCAATTTACCCTCTAAACCGATGTATCCGATAATGTAGGCAATACCAAGAGCTGCAGCGATTAACCATTTTAGCAGAATTTCATTTGTCTCACGTCTGCACAAATATGCAATACATGGGTATATGCCTCCGCAGACTAAAGCAGGTAAAAGCAAGCTGATAGTTAACTGATTTAATGAAGGCACTACTTTAGTCTCCAGATGATGTGATTCCCATCATTTAGGCAATCGTTATTTTTTACCTGCCTCAACACTAACGGTAATCTGGATATCATCATTCACCCCTTCTAAACCGAAGTTCATACCGTATTCGCTACGTTTAATAGAAAATGTTGTAAGGAAACCTATGATTTCTCCGACTTGTGGAGATTTTTTCTGACCTGTTATCTCCACGTCTATAGTGATTGACTTTTTCACACCGTGTAGATTAAAATCACCCGTTACTTCCAAGACCATCTCCTGTCCAGCTTTCTCAGTGACCCTTGTGCTTTTAAATGTAATTACTGGGAATTGTTTTGCATTGAAAAAATCTGCACTTCTCAGGTGTTGGTCCCGTTTTGCATTTCCTGTATCAACACTTTCAGCTTTTACCTGGAATTCTACTGTGCTCTTTGACGCATCCGTATCATGCATGTTGATTTTTCCCGAGAAGTCGTTAAAACGTCCATAATTGTAAGTGACTCCCATGTGTTTTGCTCGAAAAAGAACGGATGAGTGTACTGCGTCTATTTCAAAATTTGCGGTAGTTTCTTGTGATTCAGTTTTATCTGAGAACGTAAAGATTAGTAGGGTTAAGAAAAGCGCACCTAAGACTGAAAGCTGTATGCTGCGTAGAATCTTCGTTTTCATTTGATAATTCCTTTCTGAATATTCGTACTATTTTTGTTTTTATAACGTGAGTTTGATAAATGTAGCGCAAACTTTCCAGTTTGCGAAAATGTGCCACAAACTGAAAGTTTGTGCTACAATTCACGCCTCCCAGATACGAAAATGGCGTAAGTGAACGCAACCGAAATGATTAATCAAACTGACGTTTTTATAGACTCTAACATTTCATCATATTAGCTTATCTTAATTTGTTCACGTTGTCAACGAAAAAACGATCCTGATTTAACCCAGTTTTATTTTGATAATGCACATCTTTCCGTAACTATGCTATAATTTAAAAAAAACGTGTCATTGATGCATGTTATTAGGGGGTTAGGTCTCTCTAATTGTCAACTGTCAACGATTTCAAAACATAATTCAACATAAGAGAGGACATGTCAGATGAATGCAAGAAAGGGTTTGATTTTGGCTATAGCGATCTTGGTTTTGCAAACGAATTTCCTTGAGAGCCAAGTTGTTGAAAACGGACTAATTAGTTACTGGAGTTTTGATGCTGCGGATGTACGAGGTAAAACCGTACTTGATCTTGTAGGAGGAAATGATGGCGTGATTGTAGGGGCACCTAAGCATGTCAAAGGCAAAATCGGTGAAGCGTTTGAATTCGGGGGTGACCCCGATATTATTAATGTCCCATCACCCGCAAATGGTAGTTTGGATTTTGATGGAGAGCAAGATTTCTCAATGATGGCTTGGTTCAAAGTTGACAAACCACCAGAATTGGGTGGAGGACAGTCTACAATTGTTAGCAAGGGTGATGGCGGTGGCAATGCAAGGATCCTGTGGAAAATAGTGGGGACCAAAATACAGGTGACAATCGCAAATGAAGGCGGTGGAGGCCCCAAAATAGACTTTAATTCCGTTAGTGATGTTGTAGATGGAAAATGGCATCATGTGATCTTTGTCGCCGATAGATCGGATTCTACTCGTATCTATATTGATGCTAAATTAGATGCGGAAGGTGGAGCGTCTGAGGGTACAGATGTCACAACAGAATCTCCATTATTCATCGGTGCATCTGTAAGAATTAATAAAAACACTCGTAGATATTTTGAAGGGCTAATAGATGAGGTAGGTATCTATAATAGAGTATTGACAGAAAATGAAATCGAAACAAACTTCAACGCACAAGGACTTGCTGTCAGTCCTCAAAAGAAACTTGCTATTGCATGGGGAGAGATTAAAGGGTTTTAGGATTATAGATAATTATAACATGAGTTTGATAAATAATTCACGGATATCCGTGAGACTATAATTTTAACAGCCTAATTTTCGTGCAAAGAATTGCATATTGTGATATACTTTTACCATGCAAAAACGCGATTTTCTAAATGGGGGATAAGAAGTTTGTCACGACGTAAATTCTTCAAATATCTTGGATGGGGAAGTTTCACTGGCGCGCTCAGTTTATGTTTCGGCGCAGGTTTAGTTAGGTACCTATACCCCCGTGTTCTATATGAACCATCATCTGTTTTTACAGCAGGATTTCCAGCACAATATCCACCCGGAAGTGTCAGTGAAAAATACAAGAAGGAACCATTCGGGGTTTGGATTGTCCGTCGCGAAGACGGTGTTTTTTATGCACTCCTAACCATCTGCACACATCTGGGATGCACACCACGGTGGCTCAGCTCTGAAGGCAAATTCAAATGTCCCTGCCACGGAAGTGGTTTTGACCGTGATGGCATAAATTATGAAGGACCTGCACCACGACCACTTGAACGTGTTAAGATAACACTTGCAGAAGATGGACAACTCCTAATTGATAAATCTGTAAAATTTCTGGGTGAAAAAGATCAATGGGAAGAGCCAGGGGCATCTTTGAAGGTCTAATTACAAAGGCTAATTTCAACGAAAATTGTAGTTCACAGATCGCAGCAATCTATCAGTTTAAAAAAGGAATATGAATGAACGAAGAACGAAAAGGACTTAAAGAAAAGATTACTAACTCTGACATTTGGAAATCCATTTTCAGACACGGATATGAAAACACCGGCAGACGTTACACATTACAAGTGCTGCAAAATGTATGGTTACATCTGCACCCACCACGCATCTCCCGACATGCACTACACTTCCGATTCACATGGTGTATGGGGGGTATTACATTCCTAATGTTTCTTGTGACCGCCGTCACCGGGGTCCTCTTGATGTTCTATTACCGTCCAACAGGAGAGTACGCTTTCCTTGACATTCAAGCACTTGAATTTGACATACCGTTCGGTATGCTACTTCGCAATATGCACCGTTGGGCAGCACACGGTATGGTGATTTCTGTTATGCTGCACATGTTCCGCGTCTTTCTAACAGGTTCATACAAAAAACCACGAGAGTTTAACTGGGCTGTGGGTGTAATTCTCTTGCTTATCACTTTCTTCCTGAGCTTTACAGGATATTTACTGCCTTGGGACCAATTGGCATACTGGGCAGTCACAGTCGGCACAAATATGGCAAGAGCAACACCTGTATTAGGGCATGAAGGTCCTTTCGCTCCAACTGATATTACACAAGCAAACGATGTGAGATTTGCTTTACTTGGGGGAACTATTGTCGGACCATCTACATTATTAAGGTTTTATATATTGCACTGTGTTGCAGTTCCATTGGTCGCAAGTCTTTTGATGGCACTGCACTTTTGGCGTGTCCGTAAAGATGGAGGCATATCAGGTCCGCTGTAAATTAATAGTAGTAGGCACACTCATGAAGATTAAATAAATAATCAGGTAATTCTACTGATATGACTCATCGTAGGAGTAAGGTTTCGTAGGGGCGGGGTTTCCCCGCCCGCGTATTACCCAATTAATAACTTTAACTTCATCCGTGTGCTGTCAACAAACATTCTTAAAGGTAGTAGGCACACTCCGTGTGCCGTCAACAAGATGCAAATTAGATTAGACCTGTTACGCTAACTTAAATGGATTTTCATAATTGAGAGGTTATATCTGTTAGATTAGGATGAGGAGATAGGATTGTAATATGGAACCTTTTCTTGAATTAATTAAGAAACCCGATAATGTACCAATTTTAGCCATACTCTTTTTAATTCCATTCTTTCTATGGTTATCATATAAACAAGCACGACAGACCGATAGGACAGGCGTCCCATCAGACGCGGCACTGAACGATAAAGTATATGTTTGGCCTTATCTATGCCGTAACGAGTTTATCTGTGCTATCATCATTATGTTAATCTTAGGTGTGTGGTCAATCATGATTGACGCACCGCTCGAAGAACCGAGTGATCCTGCCAAAACACCTAACCCGTCCAAAGCCCCATGGTACTTCCTGGCATTACAGGAGATGTTGGTCTATTTTGATCCCTGGATCGCAGGTGTCGTGTTACCAGGACTGATTATCGCCGGACTCATTGCTATTCCCTATATTGACATCAATCCAAAAGGAAAGGGTTACTATACACTCAAGGAACGACCATTTGCTATCGGTGTCTTCTGTTTCGGGTTTCTTATTTTATGGATTGTCTTAATGATAGTTGGCACCTTCTTAAGAGGTCCCGGATGGAACATATTTTGGCCCTGGGAGGAGTGGGATCCCCATCGTGTCGTCCCATTGACCAATGTCAATTTATCTTATCTATTCGGGATTCGTGATGATCTCACTGCCAATGTCTTCGGATTTGCTGTTGTTGCTGGTTATTTCGCACTCGGTCCCATCTTCTATTTTTGGAAGAGCAAGAGCAGTAAGTTCCTACAACAACTCGGACTAATACGATATGTTGTCGTATCATTTCTGTTCTTGTCAATGATGGCACTACCTATTAAGATGATACTTCGCTTAGCACTAAATATCAAATACGTATGGGTTACACCTTGGTTTAATATCTAATATAATAGACAATCTTACACACAAGAACTACATACTTACAGTACACGTTTCATTGAATTGACTGACTTGGAGGTTATAGATTACGTGAGGAGCAAAAAAGAGATACCCGCAGAACAAAAATCTTATGCTGTGTTATTTTTCATTCTATCTGCCTTATTAGGTCTGGTGACTCTCTGGGGTTTTTGGAGTGAAATGATCACACGCCGCCCCTGGAAAGGAATTCAACAAAAATTCTATTCTTACGAGTATGAAAAGACGAAAATAGAATATGAAAACGCAAAGGAAGACTTACTAAAACTTGAAGAACCCTCCAAACCAGATATTGATGAAAATAGATTAAGAGACGTGTTGAAGACTGTGAATCAAAAACAGGTTCAGTTAGATGAGGCAATGCAGGCTCGAAAATTTGAACAGAGCAAATCTGACGCAATCAATTACAAATTCCAGCACAGTCTGCACGAAGCAAAAGGTAAATATACAGACACAGTCGAAAAATATAAGAAGACTTTGGATGAATATGAAAAACGGATTGAAGGGGAACTCACAGCTGAAGTCCTTGTCGCTGAAGAAGAATTTGCTGACGCAAATAAAACGCTTGCTGATCTCTATCTGAATAGCAATGATCCTACAAACGCACTCAGTACCTACCTTATCGCGCAGAAATACAAACCACTTGAAACAGAAATCGCTGAAGGTATAACTGCAGCACAAGCAGCACTGGCAGCACTGGAAACAGTGCAAGCAAAGTTTGACACCGTTCACCGTTTGGAACAAAAGTTGTCCGATGTTGGCGGTATCAAACGCACTTTTCTTGGGAGTCTGTTAGAAAACCCATTTAGAGAAACGCGAACTATCGTTCAGTACTATCTTGAGGAATTCAATTATACTGCTGATAGATGTGAAACCTGCCACTTCACTATTAATAAAAGCGGATATGAATCCTACGCTGAAGAGACTTTTCCAGTAGAAGGGGATGGAGAGAAACTTGTTGAACGTCTTCTCAAACATCCGGCTGTGAAAACAGGAAGCGAGTCGATTGTCATTGACGGTATTTTTGATGTGGAACCTGAAGATTATACGCTAACCGAAAAGGGATTGCTTACCTTCACTGACCCCGATGTATTCGGCGACGTAGAGATATCTTATAAAACAGATTATCCCCGTGTACTTCGCACACATCCAGAAAGAGATGTATTACTCGGTAAACATCCATCGGAAAGATTCGGTTGTACACCTTGCCACGGTGGACAAGGATACGGATTGACCGCTAAATCCGCGCATGCACTAACACATAAAGAGTATTGGCTTACACCCGTACTCGGTATGGATGAACATACAGGAGAAACCTCAGAAGAGAAAAAGGGGTATATGCAGTCTAACTGTAGACGTTGCCATGACGGTGTGATGATGTTAGACTACGGCGTGGACCCTGAAACGCATGCACCAAAGGATTACGCTAAAGATCTCACCAAAGGTATGGCACTGTTTGAAGACCTCGGATGCCACGGATGTCATGCCGTTGAAGGCTATAGTGCTATTGATAAAATAGCGAAAGTTGGACCCTCGCTCAATAAAATCGGTAGTAAGGTCAATCAGACTTGGCTTGAGAACTGGATCAAGAAACCCGAAGCATATCTCGCACATACCACCATGCCAAACTTCTTCCCCGTTGAAGGGATGAGTCAGCTCGTTTACCTAAAGAATGGTGGACAACGCACAGGTCTTGTCACTGATACAGGTGAAGAATACATTGTAAAGGCTGATGATGGAACTGAATATCCATACAAAAAGGATGAGGTGACACGGATTGTTGATGAGGTTAAATCTATCGCTGCATATCTCGCCGCTATGACGGATCCAGAATTAGACAGTCTCTCAGTCAATTATTCAACCTCTCAGAAAGATATTGCAGCAGGAGAAGAGACGGTAAAAACCGTTGGATGTCTCTCATGCCATAAAGTCGGGGAACTGGGGAGCGATTTTGCACCAGCACTTGACAGCGTCGGAACAAAGGTAACGGCTAATTATCTATACGAATGGATTGAGAATCCAAAGAAATACGATCCGGATACAACAATGCCGAGCCTACGCTTAAGTCAAACAGAATTGAAAAACGTCGTTGCATATCTGATGAATCTTCAGAATGATACACAGAATGTAGTGTCTGATTCTATTGGTGAAGCACTCGTCGATGAGGGTGAAAAACTGGTCAGAACGTATGGTTGTTTCGGCTGTCATGAAATTTCCGGTTTTGAAAATGAATCTAAAGTCGGTGCAGATCTCGGGGAATTTGGAGCAAAATTCGCTGACGAACTTGATTTTGGCGATACAGTTGACATAAAACATAACTGGCACGATTGGACAGTTGGAAAGATCACGAATCCACGACGTTATCAAACACGACGTATCGTCTCTCGTATGCCGGTCTTTGAAACACTAAAGAATAACGCAGAAGATGCAAAAGCAATCGCAGTGCTACTGAAGAGTTTCCAACCTAATCCATACCCACTCAACTATCAATTTGACCATTCAGCAGACCCCTCTCGTGTTGAAAGACAGAAGATAATTGATGCGGGTAGACGCGTCGCAAAAAAATACAACTGTAAAGGATGCCACGAGATGGAACGTGAAGGCGGAGACTACCGTAATGTTATCGTCGCACATGAAGGATTAGACCAAACCACAGCAAAACAATTCGCACCGCCTACACTACAAGCACAAGGCGCAAGAGTCTATCCCGATTGGCTGTTTAACTTCCTCAAAGAACCATCTGAGATACGTTACGGACTTAAAGTTCGGATGCCAACTTTCGGTATGTCTGACGAAGAGGCGACAACGCTTGTAAAATACTTCTCGGCATTAGATAATGAGCCGTTCCCTTACGAAACAATAGCAAAACCTGAACCGTCTGCAGCAGATTTGCGATTAGGTAAACGGATATTCGACGAACTCAAATGTGATTCATGTCATCCTTCACAAGGCGAATTCATCCCTGAAGGTAGTGACAAAGCAGGAAGACCTGACCTATCATTGGCAAAGGAACGTTTAAAAGCGGACTGGTTGATTGACTGGATGAAAGACCCGCAAAGTTTCCAACCGGGTACAGCTATGCCACAAGCATGGCCTCGCGTGGGAGATAGTTTTATGCCATTTGAGGACTATGCTGGTGGGGACGCTGAAGAACAGATCCGATTGGTCAGAGATTACCTCATATCGTTAAGCCGCTAAATGTGGAGTGTTTCGTTATTTACGAAGAGAACCCATCGTAGGGGCGAGGTGACCTCGCCTGTTAAGGAATTCCGATAGATGTGAAACATCTACTGATAATACTTCTCATGATTCTCGTGTGGCTTAATGGGTTTATCTGGTTGGCAAGAACCGTTGATCCAAGCACCAAATATAGCTCCGATGTAGAATATCACTATGCCAGATTCTGTGCAGGGTGCCACGGAAACAGCGGTGAAGGTAACGGACGTATCGGCAGGTTTAAAAAATTAGAACCTGCTGACTTAACAGACGCTAACTTCTGGCGCATGCATGACGATGAAAAACTCTTAAACAGCATCCGTGACGGGAAAGATGACATGCCCGCCTTCCATTACTACCTAAACCCAAAAGAACAACGGGAAATACTCGAATACATTAAAAACACCTTTCAACCCTAATTTACACGGATATCCGTGATTTCTATTTTTAAGGGGTTGCCTTTTCAAATATTAAGGTGTTAACATAATATAAAATAATAAGGTTTATATAAGGAGAAAGACCATGAAACATCTAATACCCATTTTAGCTCTAATTCTATGTGTTACGTTAGTCGGTTCTGTGAATGCCGCTACTGTAACAGGTACAATCACCTTTGACGGAACAGAAGAATATACGGAAGTACCGGAACGGAAACTCTTAGACATCAACACAGATGAACAACACTGTATTACTGCTACAAAAGGTGCAAAATCTGAAGAACTTGTCATTTCAAAAGGGAAAGGGATTCAGAATGTTGTTGTTTATGTACGTGTTAGTGGTCAAAAAGCAACTCCACTAAAGGAGAATCCTAAACTTGACCAGAAAGATTGCAGATATTTACCCCATGTGCTTGTAGTACCGACAGGAACTACCGTTGCTCTCACTTCCAGTGACCCGGTAGCACACAATGTAAACGCTCATGCGACAAAGAACAAAGCAGAGAATCTACTTATTTCAAAACCAGGAGTGACATTATCTTACACGCTTACCAAAGCAGAAGCAATTAAGTTGACCTGTAATGTGCATCCATGGATGATTGGGTATCTCGTCGCTGTTGATTCCAACTTCTATACAGTAACTGGACAGAAAGATGAAAAAGGGAAATTTATACATCCGGATGATTACGAAAAATCTGCTGACACCGGCAAATATACTATCAAGGACGTTGCCGCCGGCAGAGCAAGAGTAGTCGTATGGCACGAAACCTTGGGAACAGCAAACAAAACTGTCCAAGTTCCTGAAACTGGCGAACTCAAGGTTGATTTCAAAAGTAGTGAATTCAAAAAACCTAAGAAAAAATAACGAACCTTTCATAACTGTGAAGACTATTAGAGAGATTGAAAATGCGATGTTGCTCCTCTTTTACCCATAAGAGAATCTATTATCTGATCGGAATTGTGCTGCTCGGGATAATCTTATTCGTAGCTATCCCCGCGTTTGCACAAGACTTAACCGATGCGGAATATCGTCCTTTCCCTAAGATTGGCAGTCGCAGTGCCGCATGGATCGCCGCACAACTCCATCTTCTCTTCGGGTCCTTTATTCTCGGTGTGCCGATGTTTGCAGTCATTATCGAGTTTATCGGATGGAAAACTAAGGAAGAACGATATGACCGAATGGCACAAGAATTTATAAAACTCTGTATGGGGGCATTTTCAACAACGGCTCTATTAGGTGGTGTTCTGGTATTTATTCTCGTATGGTGCTATCCAAACGTCATGAAGAAGATGAGTGGAATCTTCGGACCAACGATGATCTTCTATGTCATACTCTTTTTTGGTGAAACCTTTACACTCTACCTTTATTCTTATGGATGGGATAAGATGCAGGGACGACATAAAGGATGGCACCTATTCCTTGGGGTTCTGCTAAACGTATGGGGTACAGCAATCATGTTTGTATCCAATACATGGCTGACCTATCAGACAAGTCCAGCAGTACACTGGAGTAAAGCATCTGAATCTACACGAGAAAAATGGATTGAAGCGCAATTAGCAAATAACCCTGAGTCAACACGAAGTGAGATTGTTCAAAGTGTCACAGAAGTTCTTGATAAAAACCCGCACGGACCCGTAATTTCGCTTCATGACGAAGTAAGCGGTGATTTCCTAGGAACGGTGTGGGAAGCTGTTAACAACTTCACATGGATGCCTGTT
Organism: Candidatus Poribacteria bacterium; assembly: GCA_965205065.1. GTDB lineage: Bacteria > Poribacteria > WGA-4E > WGA-4E > WGA-3G > MSPOR6. The sequence continues at coordinate 5,369,011 of CBDBFT010000001.1, forward strand.
AATATTCACCGTCTCATCGGCAACATTGCATTTGGGGGTTCTATCGTCGCTGCGTATGCTGCATTCCGTTATCTCGTGGCGAAAACTGAAGAAGAAAAGTCTCACTACGATTGGATGGGATATAACGGGAACTTCATTGCCCTGTGCGGACTGATTCCCCTGCCATTTGCTGGTTACTGGTTGGGACGTGAAATATACATGTTCAACAATACGATGGGTATCGCGATGATGGGTTCTCTGTTTTCATGGTTGTTTATTCTTCAGGCGGTGATGATTGGTGTACTGTTCATTGGCGCAAACTACTATCTCTGGTCAGGCATGGGTAGAGTTTCTGACGGTGAAAAATATGCGCGTTACCGTCCGTATATGATCGCAATTATTGTCATCTGTGTTGCTGTCTGGATGACACCGAGAACACTTTCAAGCATTTCATCCGCTTCTGAACTGAGTGCAATGGGAGGATCAAACCATCCGCATCTCGGTTTCTTCGGACTCATGTCCGCTAAGAACACAGTCGTCAATATCGTTATCCTGACGACATTCTTGAGTTTTATGTTTTATAGACGTTCCGGAAAAATCCCGACAGCAAGTTGGAAAAGTATCGGTAATATCATCATTTCAAGTCTCTTCTTTTTTGGTACCGTAATAATTGTCGTGATCGGTGTTTTAGGATTTGTCGTGAAACCAGCTACACGCGTGAACGTGCTGACACCTTGGCAAGTATTAGTCGCACTCGGTGTTATGGTCGTTGTGACCATAATTGATATTTTCATGTATCGTAAAGCAACGTCATCTGGCATTATTAATTGGGGAAAGATGACAGATCGTTCACAGTATGTCTTGATTCTGCTTGCCATTACCTTTACCTCTCTCATGGGATTGATGGGTTACGCACGCTCAGGCTTACGAGAAGGATGGCACATCTTTGGCGTCATGAAAGATACTTCTCCAGATGCTCATACACCATCTTTGAGTGAAGCGGTGAATATGGTATCCATAATTATGATTATTTTCTTTGCACTCGTTGGATTTATTTTCTGGCTCGGACTCTGGGGAGATAAGAAAAAACAAACAAGTGTACCAATGGTTGAAGCCGCACCAGCAGACATAAGTAATAGTGGGGATGATTGATAGGAGGATACGCAATGAAAAACGTTATTATCAAGATCGTAGGTCTCATCTTAATGGTCGTCAGTTTTATCGCTTATGTTGCAAAGGCAGATGCATTTCCTATCGCATCTGAAAACCTACTGCCATGGTCGGTGTGGTTCACGATTGCTGTGGTGGTGAACATGGTAGTCTGGTTCCCTGTCATGAAATTAGTCTCGTTTTCTATCGGAATTATCTGGTTCTATGCCTTCATTGCTGGTCTTATGCCAGATACCTCCACAGCATCAGGAACTTTAGAATCATTGGATTGGGACGACCCAGATGGAGTCGCAGAAATCGGTGAAGGCATCTTTAATTCCAAAGGACAGTGTGCTGCATGTCATACACTTGATACATCTGCTCCTAAAGGGAGATGTCCTGACCTGTCTGATATAGGCACAATCGCTGCAACCCGACAACCCGGTGTTTCATCAAAGCAATACTTAATTGAGTCTCTGTATGAACCCGCTAAGTATTTAGTCCCTGGTTATGGCAAGATTATGCCAGAAGTATGGAAGAATCCCATTGCGCTAACAAAATTAGAGATTGAAGCTGTTATTGCATTCCTGCAAAGTAAGGGGGGAGATATAGACCCAACACCTTTTGATGAACCGATCAACAGAGCAGACGCTGATACAACGACAGTAGCATTAGAACCACTGCTGACCGGGGAAATTGAAAAAGGTAGAAAAGTCTTTATTGATACCGCATGTGTGTCGTGTCATGTTGTGCAAGGCGTAGAAAACCCTCAAGCCGGAGACGAAAATGTTGACTTTGAAGTCGTAACAGCACCTGAACTATCAGATGTTGCAGCAGTCTATGAAATGCGATATATTGAGGAATCAATCCTACTACCGCACAAAGAAATATTACCTGGATACGGTAATGTAAAAGTAACGGCAAACGGCGTCATCTACGATGGAACTCTGGTATCTAAGGATGAAGAAAAAATCGTCGTAAAAACAAAAGCAGACGATGGTACAGAAACAGAACATACAATACTTCTAAGCGATATTGACGAAGAACCGATAACAGACCTGTCTAATCTATTGGGTGGCGGTTATTTCACTATAACAATCACACCTGCTGGTTCTGACACACCCATCAGCGGGGAAATCGTTGACGAGGATGCAGACACTGTTACAGTGAAGGTTGGTGAAGAGACACAGATAGTGTCTAAAACAGATGTCAAAAAGCTGATGACACTTATAGATTTCGACGATGTTGAAACTGTTGGGGAGCATGTATCTGGTACAATGGATGACGCTGAGATCGTTATGCTCATTGATGGCGTTGAGGAAAGTTTCGATCCATTTGATTTTAATTATGCCATAACTGCACTCGCTAAGGGTAGAAAGTTAAAAGCAAGATCACCTATGCCAGATAATTTTCCCGATCTCTTATCAGTTAAGGATTTGGCAAACCTACTTGCATTTTTGAGTTCATTAACCGGAACAACAACAACTGAAAAAACAACAACTGAAGATGTTGGTGAAGTAATATCAGAATAACAGGTTAGAAATACATTATAGAGGATAAGCCTTGAAAAAGATTTCGCTTTTTACAATCTGTCTCGCGATTTTCATAGTCTGCTGGATATTTCTACGATTTGTCATCGGAGGAATAATCTCTGTCCCCATACCCAATACTGTAATTGGCATGTATATGGGGTTAATACTCATTGCTATCCTGGTGCATGTTTCCGTTGAAGACTCAAGGTTCACTGAGTTTCTGCGTCCTGTTAATGAAACCCTTCTTGATGACAGTAAACGGAAACGTAGACTTATTCTGGTAATTCTGATTCCACTCTTGCTGTGCGGTTACACGTATTCAAATATTGCTCAGAAAGCTAATCCTCTGGGAGATCCACGTCAAGCACATCCAAAACCTCCGTTGGAATTGACCTACAAAGATGAAGTAATTAATACAATGCAAGATGCACATAACCCATATCGCAAATATGAGAAGGAAGATCCTGAATTGTTTAAAGAACACGTAGAAAACGGACGTAGTGTCTATTACAAGAACTGCTTCTTCTGTCACGGTGACCACTTGGATGGCAAGGGGCATTTTGCAGCTGCACTAAATCCGTTACCTGCAAATTTCCAAGACCCTGGTATAATTCCGAATTATCAAGAATCTTTCTTTTTTTGGCGGATCAGCAAGGGAGGTCCAGGTTTACCAAATGAAGGAACGCCATGGAATACTGCCATGCCTATTTGGGAAGATATCCTCACACAGGAAGAAATTTGGGACGTTATCATATTCCTGTCTGAATATACCGGTTATACATACAGAACTTTTGGGGAGGGACATTAAGCATGCAAATTACGATGCTAACGCTCACTTCTCTCTTCATTCTTGCTTGTGTTGTCATGCTGCCTTCATTTGGACAAGAAGTTCAAGAAGGTTCCCTGATTGGGAAACAGGTCTACGAAGAGAGTTGCGCACATTGCCATGGAGTTGAGGGCCGTGGTGATGGGAGTGCAGCCGAAAATCTTTTACCGAGACCCAGAGATTTCACTCGCGGACTATACAAAATCCGGTCGACGGAAAGTGGACAACTCCCAACGGATAAAGACCTATATGATATTATTACTGTCGGAATGCCCGGTACTTCAATGCCAGGATGGGAAACGTCACTCAGTACTAATGAGCGTGAGGAGGTAGTGAAATACATAAAAACTTTCTTTAGCGGTTTTCAGGAAAACGAAAAACCGCCACGCGAAGTCAGTTTGGCTGACAAAATCCCATATTCTCAAGAGAGTGTAGAGATCGGAAAAGGACTCTATGTAGAACTCGGTTGCGTTGAATGTCACGGTAACCTCGGTAGAGGAGACGGAACATCAGCACCGACCCTCGTAGATGCTTGGGACTTCAAGACTTGGCCCGCAAATTTAACAGAGAATTGGAATTTCCGTGGCGGCTCAGACCCTGAAGACATTTTTAAACGGTTCCTCGGCGGCATAGCAGGCTCACCCATGCCGGCATTCCAAGGTGATACATTTTACCATTTTGGACTTACTGCTGAACAATCAGAACAGTTTGCTGCATTGGAGAAAAAAATGGATGACGGAGAGGAATTGACACCTGAGGAGGAGGAACTTGCAGCACAATTCTCCGAGATAAATTACACGGCTTCTGACGCTGCACTTGATTGGGCAGAAGGATTGGAAATGTCACCTGAAACTCTTAAAATATATAATGATGCAATGAAGGTCGTCTATGAAAAGAGTTGGCATCTCGCAAATTATGTAAAATCTCTTTCACCAAAAAAACGACCAGAATTTGCGATCGGAAAACACGTACTACGGTCTCAATACTTACAAGGAGAATTGCCAGCATTAGCCGATGAAACGTGGAATACGCTCGACTATAGTTATTATCCACTTTTCGGACAAATAATAGTTGAACCGAGACAGTTCAATCCATCTATTGACTCTGTTAACGTTAAATCCTTTTACAACGACACTGAAGTCGTATTCCTATTCTCTTGGGATGACAAGACACATAATACCTCTGAAGAGGAGAATGAAGAAATTGGTAAAACATATCAGGATGGTATCGCCATACAGTTTCCTGTCAGACCGCCGAAAGGACCGACAGACCCAAAACCCTACTTCTTATGGGGAGGGAAAAAACCTGTATATCTGTGGCAATGGAAAGCATCGGCACCTGAAATGTTGACAGAACTCACAGCAAAAGGTATAGACAAGGCTGAAGAGCAAGAAGTGCAAGGTAATTTTGCAGTGGAAAGTGATTATACGGATGGAAGGTATACATTGTGGGTAAAACGTTCACTGGAGACTAATGACAAAAAAGACTTACAGCTTGATGTGGCAACATTTGTTCCAATAGCATTTTCTGTATGGGATGGCGGTAATGGGGATATAGATACAAAGCGCGTAATATCAAGTTGGTATTCCTTTGTGTTGGAACCTTTACCATCAACAAGAAGGTTCATCTATCCGCCAGTGGTCGCGCTGCTCTCATTCGGACTACTGGTCGGTTTAAGGAGATTTTTCCAACGAAGAAATTCATAAGTCTTAAAGGTAGTAGGCACACTCCGTGTGCCGTCGGATACTATCTTCTTAAAGGTAGTAGACACACTCCGTGTGCTGTCGTCTTAAAAGTAGTAGGCACACTCCGTGTGCCGTCGGATACTATCTTATATAAAATAGCAATCAATTCCAAAATTTGCGTATATTAAAGGAGAAAAAAATGAAAACTAAAATGTTTCTAACCCTAACACTATTCCTTGCATGTGGCTTAGCACTCTTTGTATTTGCAGATAACCACGAGGAAGAAGAGAAGAATGTCCTTGTTTTTCCTAAAGCATACAAAACAAAATCTGTAAGTAACGGTGGAAAAATAAGTGGCGTTGTAAAATTTGAAGGCGAAGTACCAGAAAAGAAAAAACTGGAAATAACAAAAGACAAGGCAACATGCGGTAAGACAGATAAATTTGACGAGTCACTTGTCGTCGGTGAAGATAACGCGTTAAAGAACACAATTGTCTATCTGATGGATATTACAGAAGGGAAAGATTTTGACGCAAAGGCAAAGAAGCCAGAAATAGACCAAAAGAATTGTAAATTCACACCGCATGTCCAGATCGTACCAGTTAAAGTGCGCCTAACAATGCTAAATAACGATAATGTTACGCATAATGTCAATATCGCTGATGTTAATATCAACAAACAGCAAACAAGAATGATCAAGCGATTAAGGATAAATGCTATGACCAAACCACAGGGACCTTATGAAGTTAAATGTGATATACATGGTTGGATGAGAGCCTGGGTTGCTTATGTCCCACATCCTTACTTCGCTGTGACAAACGAAAAAGGTGAATTCTCACTTGAGAATGTTCCTGCAGGTACATATAAACTGGGATATTGGCATGAAACTCTTGGCAATAACAACAAAGAACCTGTTACTGTTGAAGTTACTGCCAGTGGTGAAGTCAAACAGGATTTCACCCTAAAGAAGAAAAAGTAACATGGGGTGAATAAACAGATTGTCGTAGAACGTCTAACGCACAACTACGACACGAGGTGTGCGTTAGACAATATCAACTTCAATGTTGCTTCTGGTGAGGTGTTCTGTCTTCTCGGTCCAAACGGCAGCGGTAAGACTACGTTATTCAAGATTCTTTCTACATGCATCTCTCCTACATCGGGAAATGTTAAGATACTCGGTTTTGACTTGAGCACGCAAAAAAGAGCAATTCGGAAGTTAGTAGGCGTTGTCTTTCAGAACCCAGGATTAGATATAAAGCTTACTGTAAATGAAAACCTGCGTCATCAAGGTCATCTATACGGATTAAACGGGCAGAACCTCAACAACAGAATTCTGGAACTGCTTGATAGGTTTGAGATAGCAGATAGAAAAAACGACATCGTAGAAACACTGTCAGGAGGACTAAAGAGACGCGTAGATCTCGCAAAAGCACTACTTCATAAACCCAGCGTATTGATTCTTGATGAACCGAGTACTGGATTAGATATCGGTGTAAGAAACCAACTGAGTCAGCACCTTAAAGAACTTGCTACACAGGAAAACATACCAATACTGCTGACAACACATCTGTTAGATGAAGCTGAAGGGTGTAACCGTGTCGGTATATTAGATAAAGGTAGGTTAGTTGCCATCGGTACACCCGATCAGCTCAAATCAGAAATCAGTGGAGATGTTGTCATAATAGAGAGCGAGGCGTGTGAGACACTTCAAAATGCAATTCAAGACAGGTATCATGTTCAGGTAGTTGCTACAGATAATAATCTTCGCATTGAAACTGCTAATGCACATGAGTTCGTAAGAGAAGTTGTCACAGCATACCCAACGATGATAAGAGCTGCGCGTTTTGGGAAACCTACATTGGCAGATGTGTTCATCAAAATGACAGGAAAAACTTTTGATTAGAGACAACCGATGTTAAGTGTTTGGCTACCCATCAAAACAATATGGTGGCGAGAGATCATCAGATTTGTTCGTCAAAGGAGTAGACTGCTAAGCGCAATTTTGCAACCGCTTATATTTTGGATACTCATAGGAAGTGGACTAAACGCATCATTTAAACCGTACAGTAAATCTTATGAAAATACATCTTATGAACAAGCATACACCGAGTATTTCTACCCCGGTATAGTGGTTTTAGTGTTGCTATTTACGGCTATATTTGCTACAATCTCAGTAGTGAATGAACGACGTGAAGGTTTTTTGCAGAATGTGCTTGTAGCACCAGTACCGAGATGGAGTATCGTACTCGGACAAACATTAGGAGGAATTACGTTAGCACTGCTTCAAGGTGTTCTATTATTAGGAATCGCACCTTTTATAGGAATCAAGGTCGGTCTATTTTCGCTACTAACAACATGTGGTATTATGGTTCTTATTGCTTTTGGATTGACGAGCCTCGGATTGCTGATTGCATGGAGAATGGACTCAACACAAGGATTTCATGCGATTATGAATCTAATTCTGATTCCGATTTGGCTATTGTCGGGAGCGTTTTTCCCAATCGCAGGGGTTCCAAATTGGTTAGAATGGGTCATGAAGTTGAATCCCGTAACTTACGGTCTCGCTGCTTTTAGACACAGTCTTTATTTAGATTCGCACATAACGTTTGATGAACTACCGACAATGATCATATCTATCATAGTTTGCAGCGTCTTTTCCTTATTGACATACACGGGTGCAGTGTTTACAGCTTCTACGCAACAGATTTAGAATAAATATAACAGTTATAGTGTGCATAATTGGAGTTTATATATAACCTACAACAGCATACATTTTTAGGAGAAATTAATGCTTGGATGGTATACTGAAAATATATCAACGTATGCAAAAGGTGTGGATTCACTTTTTGCACTCATATATTGGATTACTGTAGTGGCTTTTATATTGGTAATGGCTACACTCATCTTGTTTCTAATAAAGTACCGTCACCGAGAGGGACATAAGGCTGAGTATATTGAAGGGAGTACGAAACTTGAGATAATCTGGACAACAGCAACTACGGTGATAGTTTTTGGACTCGCATTACTGAGTTTCCCACAGTGGAATAAACTAAAATCACCAGCAGAGAACCCCGATTATACCGTTCAAGTCCGCGGAAAACAGTTCAACTGGTACTTTATCTATCCCGGTCCCGATAACGAAATCGGTACAGAGGATGATCTTGAATTTGAAAATGATATGTTTGTTCCAGTTGATAAAGTGATACAGTTGTATCTGACATCAGAAGATGTCATACACAGTTTTTTCGTTCCAGAGTTAAGATTGAAACAGGATGTCTTACCTAACAGGATTATTGACTTTACGAAGTTTAATGCTCAAAAAATTGGAAAGTATGAGATACCGTGTGCTGAACTCTGCGGATTTGGACATGCAACAATGATCGGATCTCTCAATGTACTCTCACAAGAAGATTATGACTCTTGGGTTGCGGAGAATTGGCCACCTCAGGAATAGAAGATTAACGGTTGCATTGACCCGTAATCTTAAAAGGAGTTTATTAATATGCAAGAAAACGAAAACTTAACACCTGAACATGATGATGTCCACGACCCTCATGATGATCATCATGAGGGATTCTTCCGAAAATATATTTTCTCTCTTGATCACAAGATGATCGGTAAACAGTTCCTCATATACGGACTGTTAATGCTGTTCCTCGGCGGTGGATTAGCGATGCTATTTAGATGGCAACTTGCATATCCCGAAATAACCGAAGATGTGGCAGCAAATCTTGAAAATGTAGAGAGTAGATTAGCAAAACCACTTCCAATTATCGGTGCTTCAGATGATTTTCTAAAAGAGTACTTAGAAACTGGAGAATTAAAACCCAGAACATTGGCAGACAGATATTGGGTTAATGTCATAGAATCAGATGATGTTGAATGGGCAGAAGAGAACATCCCATTCGGTATTATGACACCCGCATTCTATAATATGTTGTTTACCATGCACGCAACAATTATGGTGTTTTTCGTCGTTGTACCCATACTCGTAGGTGCTTTCGGCAACTTCCTCATACCTCTGATGATCGGTACACGAGATATGGCTTTTCCTGTTCTCAACATGCTCTCATTCTGGCTGGCAGTGCTTGCAGCCGGTGTAATGATAGCAGGCTTCTTTGTACCTGGAGGACACGCATCCGCAGGATGGACAGGATACACACCTCTATCTGCTGATCCTGACTGGACAGGTGTCGGGTGGGGGATGAACCTGTGGGCAATTAGTCTGCTCATACAAGGGTTCTCCTCATTGGTCGGCTCTATAAACTATATCACAACAATTATTAACATGCGGGCACCAGGCATGACTTTCTTCAGACTGCCTTTAGTCATCTGGGCACTCTTCATAGTGGCAATTTTGTTACTTCTTGCATTCCCAGTACTCTCTTCGGCATTGGCACTGCTCATCTTTGATAGGCTCGCAGGGACAACTTTCTTTACAAACACATCTACTGGTGGCGGAGACCCGCTACTCTGGCAACACCTATTCTGGTTCTTCGGTCATCCTGAAGTCTATATCCTAATTCTGCCGGGAATGGGTATTGCATCTGAATTGATCCCTGCTTTCTCACGCAAACCGATCTTCGGATATCGCTCCATGGTCTACGCTATGATTGCAATCGCATTCTTAGGATGGGTCGTATGGGGACACCACATGTTCCAAAGCGGTATGCGACCCGGTATGGGAGCATTCTTCATGACAACAACAATGCTGATCGCTGTACCATCCGCAATCAAGACATTTAACTGGTTAGGTACGATGTACAAAGGATCCATCAGATTCACAACACCGATGCTACATGCTATTGCCTTCGTCTCGATGTTCGTTGTAGGTGGACTCAGCGGAATCTTCATGGCGAATACACCCGTTGACATCGCTATTCACGATACATACTTTATTGTAGCGCACATCCATTATGTCGTTTTTGGCGGCAGTCTATTTGCGATTTTCGGTGGAATCATTTTCTGGTTCCCAAAAATGTACGGTCGTTATATGAACGACACATTGTCAAAAATTCACTTCTGGCTGACCTTCATCTCTTTCAATTGCACCTTCTTCCCCATGCATATACTCGGGATGGGAATGCATAGACGGCGTATAGAAAACCCACTGGCTACTGTATACACACAAGATTTTGAAGGCATGAATATATTTATCACCATGAGTGCATTTACGCTGGGTGTAGTCCAACTCATACTTGTTTTCAACTTCTTCTGGAGTATCTATAAAGGTAAAGTCGCAGAAAAGAACCCATGGCACGTAAACACATTAGAATGGGAAGCACCCACACCAGTGCCACATGGGAATTTTGCACAAATCCCGACAGTACACCGTGGTCCCTATGAATACAGTGTTCCCGGCGAAGAAGCCGATTGGATTCCACAGGCACAACCAGAACACGCACCCGCAAGTGCTGGTGATTAATTGATGTTGACTCGCATAGACATGCATAACTTGCACATACAAGAGGAGCTGCCTCATCGGAAATCTGCATGAAAGAGCAAATCGGCTATAGTCCTTGGATATATCGAATTGCATGCGTAACCGCAGGGGCAACCTTCTTCTTGATAGTTTTAGGAGGAATCGTAACAAGTACCGAGTCTGGATTAGCAGTTCCAGATTGGCCCACGACCTTCGGCTACAATATGTTTCTGTACCCTTTATCTGAAATGGTGGGTGGAATCCTATATGAGCATAGCCACAGACTGATGGGGTCATTAGTTGGACTATTGACCATTACACTGCTCGTGATGCTATTGCTAAGAGACTCTCGCAGATGGATAAAATGGCTTGGCGTAGCTGCACTGATCGCAGTAAGTATTCAAGGCGTATTCGGGGGTCTACGCGTAACCGAAACGAACCTTAATTTTGCCATAATACACGCATGTTTAGCGCAAGCATTCTTGGCACTGTTATGTGCAATCTGTTGGTTCACCTCGCGGGAATGGTTTGAGAATCTACCATTATCCAGCAGTGGACAGAATACAACTGTTCAAAAGCTGAGAAGATTGAGCTTGATTACAACTATACTGATATATGTTCAACTCATCTTCGGTGCTATTTTACGGCATACAGGAAACAGACTTGACGCGCATCTTCTGTTTGCATTCTTGGTTGCACTGCATATCGGTTTATTAGGACGACGCTGCTTCAGTTCAAGGGAAGATAGTCAAGAGATCGGTCAAACTTTACTAATGATTCTACTCGGTTCGCTCGTTTTGCAGTTGATACTCGGTACAGGGGCATTTATATTAAGACGAACCGTAGTAGGAGAAACCGCTTCTGCTCTACTGACAGATATAGTAACGACTTCACACGTTGCGGTCGGTGCAATTATGTTAGTATGTAGTTTCTTGATTACACTAAAAGTCTACCGTACTACTTATGCAACTGCAGAAACAGAAACACAGAACATGTTGAATTATAACGAGGCAAATGAACAAAATCTACTTTTACGGCAAGAGCAATAGAAATCTCGTCAATCATAACAAGACAACAGCGTGAGAAATCCATGGATTTAACAACAACAGCAATACCTGAAAAAAATGACATTGCCAAACCTCAATCAAGAACTACAGTCTTTGTACAACGGGCAGCGGATTACATTGAACTGACTAAGCCAAGATTAGTTCTTATGATTCTGATAACCACCGCTGCTGGATTCTATCTCGGTTCACCCAACATGGTGAACTGGATGCAATTCTTACACACCCTTATCGGAGCGGGGTTAACCGCTGCAGGGGTGTTGGGACTTAACCAATACTTGGAACGGGACATTGATGCAAAGATGCTACGAACACAAAATAGACCCATACCAGCAGGTAGGATATGTCAGATGAAGGCATTACTTTTTAGCGCATTTCTAACATCAAGCGGAATGATGTATCTTACAGTCCTTGTCAATGCAATTAGCGGGTTTGTCATCTCACTCATAGTTGTAAGTTATCTGTTCATATACACCCCGTTGAAAAGGAAAACATCATTGTGTACACTTATCGGAGCTGTTCCCGGTGCGTTACCACCTGTTGTGGGATGGGTAGCAGCCCAAGGTAAACTAACTGGACCCGCGTGGGTACTGTTCGCCATACTATTTCTATGGCAATTACCGCATTCTCTCGCTATAGCATACATCTATCGTGATGACTATGCGAAAGCTGGACTGAAACTATTGCCGGTTATACATCCGGACGGTGCAAGTACACGTCGACAAATTGTTTTCAACTGTGTCGCACTATTAGGTATTGGACTGCTCCCCGTATTCTTTAATATCGCTGGGGGACTTTATTTTATCGCTGCACTCTTTATTGGAGGGATATTCCTGTTGAGTGGAATTTATCTTCAAAAATCACGGTCAACAAAAGCAGCACGTTATGTATTGTACGCATCGTTACTGTATTTACCATGTCTATTCATTGCAATGACGATTGACAAAATATAGCTGGAGCAATGAGATTGAAAATGAATCAGAAGAAATTCCGTCCACCTAATTGGATGATTGGTGTAATATTAGCACTCTTATTTATTCTCATATTCGCTTTTACGCTTATAGGGTTTATTGTAGGGTTTGAAGCTGCACCACCCCTTAAGAAAATTGTCGCATGGACAACGACCATAATAGCAGGGGCAATAGGTTTTTTCCTCATCAGTGCAGCGATATTCGATGTTGTTATAGCATTCATAAAAAAGAGTTATCATAAAAAAGAGACTAAACGATGACACATACTGAAGCAGATATCATACAGAATCGTCCGATCAGTAATGCCAAATTGGGAGTATTAGTTCTACTCGGTGCTGAAACAATGCTCTTTGTTGGACTGATCGGTGCATTCCTCGTCTTTAGGATGGGAAATGTCAATTGGCAACCACCATTAAGTCTTGGGGACATCCAACTCCCGCAACTGGTCACCGGTATAAACACATTTCTTCTCTTATTCAGCGGGTTAACCATGTTCTTTTCGGTACGTTATATTCAACAGGACAAAATCTGGCAACATCACCTCTCATTGGCAATTACTTGGCTCTTAGGATTGGCATTCTTAGTGATTCAGGGAACTGAATGGATACAACTCATTCGTCAAGGACTAACCCTACAGTCCGGCATTTACGGCGGCATTTTCTATGTTTTGATCGGTTGCCATGCTGTGCATGTCTTAGGAGCTGTCGTGTGGTTGTCAATTGTGCTCGCTAAGTCATTGCTTGGAAAATTTTCCTCTCAAAAATATTCGGGCGTTGAGACATGTATGTTATATTGGAGTTTTGTCGTAGCATTATGGCTAATACTATACATCTTGGTATATCTTTATTAAGGGAGAATAAAATGTTCTGTCGAATAACAGTGTTGCTGATGATCATTGGATTGGTAAGCCTACTGTTACCGAATACACTTGATGCATGTCCCGCTTGCAAAAACCTGGACGAACCCATTGCCAGAGGATTCAATTGGAGTGTTCTCTTCATGATGGCAATGCCATTCACCGTTGTCGGTGTAATCGGGGGAAGTGTATATTATCACTTTCGACGTGCAAACGGTGCATCAACATAACCTAACAGTGAATAAGAAAACAGTGTCTAATATGAAATTAATATAAAAAAGGAGTTAAGTATAGTGGAACAAGCAACCACTTTCGACCATACTGAAGATGTATACGAACCGTCGCTGACACCTGACAGTCTCGGTAAACTCGGTATGTGGATATTTCTCATCGGAGATACTATGTCATTTGGTGCACTACTTGCCGCATACGCAGCAGTACGAGCAGGTGCGGGTGTCATCGGATGGGTACCACCTGACGAGATACTTGGTATTACCCTGACTGCTATAATGACATTTTTACTGATATGCAGTAGTGTTACGATGGTCAAAGCATTGGAATCAATTCAGAAAGGGAATGTTTCGCGAATGTGCACATTCCTTGCTCTAACAATCTTAGGCGGTGTGATATTTCTTGGTCTACAGGTGTATGAATGGACACACTTGATAAAACACGGATTGACATTGACAGGTATTCCAGACCACGGATTATCTGGAGCAGCAATCAGTGGTTCAACGCTGTTTGGTCCTACATTCTATGCAATCACTGGTTTCCATGGGTTACATGTCACAGGAGGAGTCATTTATCTCATCGTCATACTAATTCATGGATTACGAGGAAGATATACAGCAGAATTTAACCATGAAGTTGAGATCGTTGGACTCTATTGGCACTTTGTCGACCTTATTTGGATAATGGTTTTCACTTTTATCTACTTACTGTAGGAGGAACTAAACATGGCAGAAAATGGACATAAAGATCATCCAAGATATATGTATATCTTCTTATGGCTTGCTATTTTGACAGCTATTGAGGTAGTGGTCGCAATCCCTGAATACTCTATCGTCATAAAAGGAATCCTACTCATAGGATTGGCTTGCGGTAAAGCTTTCTTGGTTGCAGCGTATTTCATGCATCTAAAACTTGAAAAACGCACCTTAGCAGTCATCGTCATAACACCGTTTCTGATTTGCGTGTTTCTTGTTATAATGCTGATGCCGGATTTAACATTAGAATCAAGACTCGCTGAATACGACGAAACGCCAGCAGCAGAAACCCAAGAATCTAATGAACACTAATTCTATAACTATGGCTATAGATAACGTGAGTTTGATAGATGTCCGTTATAGTTATTTTGATAGGTGATTACAATGCAGAATCAGAATGATAAACCAAAACTTGATAAAAGCACGTTACCGTGGCTTGTAATGGGTGCAATAATAATCGGAATTGCAGGGTTCACTTTGTGGTCAACCTTCAATACGAACTCTGAACCAGTACCGAAACATGAATCCCTTAGCGTTCCCGATTTTACATTGACAAATCAGCAAGCACAATCCTTCGGATTAACTGATTTAGCAGGAAAAATCTGGATTGCAAATTTTATCTTCACAAATTGTCCAACAATTTGTCCGAAAATGACGCAGAAAATGGCAGAACTTCAATCCGAATTTGAGAATGAACCTGTCTACTTTGTTTCATTCACAGTCGATCCAGATAGAGACACAACAGAAGTGCTATCAGAATATGCAAAGAGATACGCTGCCGACGACAAACGCTGGCACTTCCTAACAGGTGATAAAGAACTGATCTATCATATAGCAAACGAAGGTTTCAGGTTGGCAGCATCACCGCATGGCAACGGGTTTCCACATAGTTCAAAATTCGCACTTGTAAGACCGGATGGAAAAGTTCATGATTATTATGACAGTCAGTATTATATCAGTCAAAGCAAAGCAACGTTAAAACATCTCAGTTCAGATATCAGAACACTCCTTAATCAATGAAGGATTTGAACTTTCTAATCTCAATCGTGGCATTCGCGGTACATTTTCCTTTCGGCTTTTTTCGTGTAAGATACAAAAAGTTCAGTCGTCCATGGAGTAGATGTTTATATATACCGATTGTCATAAACATAGTCGTCAGACGTTTCTTGCTCAACTGGGAATGGCAAGTAGCGATGGTATACTTGTGGCCCGCAACCTTGATAGCACACATTCTCGGTGGATATGTCGGCTCACATTACAAAACAGATGATAGTAAGAAATCAGAATAGGTTCATTATGTAAGGGTGGGGTTTCCTAAACGAAAACACATGTGAGAATAGTTATGAAAAAGATATATGTTCCAGTAGATAACTCAGATTATTCAGATGCAAGTATAGACTTAGCTGTAGAATTTGCCAAGAAATTCGATTCACACTTGGTTGGCTCCCACGTCTATGCCGCTAAAATGCACGATGTGCGTTTTAAACAGATGGAGTATACATTACCCGAAGAATATCAGGATGAAGTAGAACTGGAAAAGCAACGACGTATCCACGATACACTCATTACTATGGGTCTACAACTTATATCAGATTCATATCTTGAGGTAATGAAGCAGAAGTGCGAAGAGTTGGACATCCCTTTTGAAGCGAAGATGCCTGAAGGGAAGCACTATATCAAACTCGTTGAAGACATTGAAGAAAGCGACTACGATCTGGTCATTATGGGTGCACTCGGAATGGGTGCAGTGAAGGACAGTCTTATAGGCGGCGTCTGTGAACGTGTTATCCGAAGGATTACGACAGATACACTCGTCGTCCGGAATCTTGAACCGATACAGGAACAATCTGGCAATATTCTTGTTGGCATTGATGGTAGTCCGGAATCTTTCCACGGGTTAAAAACCGCAATTCGCTTAGGACAAAAGTTCAACAAACAGGTTGAAGCAGTTGGCGTATATGACCCATACTTGCACTACATCGTGTTCAACTCTGTTGTCAATGTACTCACAGAAAGAGCGGCAAGAACTTTTAGATTCAAAGAACAGGAACAACTTCATGAAGAGGTAATTGATACAGGACTCGCCAAAATATACCAGTCGCATCTTGAGGTGGCACGTTCCATTGCCAAGGAAGATCACGATTATCAACTCAAAATCACACTCCTTGACGGTAAAGCCTACGAAAAAATACTACAATATACACGCAAAACCCAACCGTGGCTACTCGTTATTGGAAAAATCGGGGTGCATAATGAACAGGATTCTGATATTGGTAGCACAGCAGAAAATCTACTACGACTTGCACCATGCAACGTACTATTGACAAGTCAACGTTATTTCCCACAGATTGATGTAAAAGCTGAAGAAACACTTGTATGGACACAAGAAGCATTGGACCGTATGGAGAAAGCACCCCCTTTAGTCCGAGGCATCGCCAAAACAGCAGTTCATCGTTTTGCTATTGAACGGGGACACTCTGTTATCACTGAGAGTGTGATTGATAGTGCCATGGAAGCAATTATGCCGCAACGTGCATCCGAAAAACTAACACGCGTAGCAAAAGAGATCGCGGAGCAGAAGGTCTTAGATGCAGGTGATGTCCAAACATATATCTGTGGTGAATGCGGGTATGCAGCGCATAATCAACTACCTAAAAAATGTCCCGTCTGTAGCTCTCCCCCTGAACGATTCCAAATGGTTGACAAAGATGCTATTGAACATATCGCTGTTGACGAAGGTGGAACTGCAGAAGAGGAAACATTTGATGGTGTTCGTCTACAATGGTCAGAGCAGTCAAAAAAAGCATTACGCACGGTCCCCCGCGGATATATGAGACGGAATGTTAAAGCCCGGATTGAAAAATCTGCTCGTTCACAAAAAATTCACACGATCACAAATGCATTCGCAATGCAGATTATTGATGATAGCATGGGTGAAGCAGCAGCTGTCCGTGAAGATGCACCCGAATTAAGAGCAATGCAATCGCAATCGGAAACCACTGAACCGCAGACACCCATTCGTATTGACAGTCCGCTTAAATGGACAGATGATGCAATAGAACGACTAAACTTAGTTCCTGCTGGATTTATGCGAAATATTACACAGACACGTATTGAACAGCGCGCAAAAGAAGCAAGTATTACAGAAGTCTCGCTTGATTTCGCTGCACGGGTCATTGAAGATGGACGCAGCCTCGCGAATGAAGTATTAGGTGACTATTATCAAGGTAATAACTAAAAAGAGATGGAGTGAAAACACGGAGGTATATAATGAAGATGAAATTATCCCCAAAACAGATTGCTATCTTTCTATGTTTGACTATATCAATTCTACTTATCAACTTAGTTGTTCACAATTTATCTGTAACGAACATAGCACATGCCGACAATCCATCAGAAAATTGGACTCAGTGGAGAGGACCAAACAATAGCGGTGTAAGCTTGGCAAAAGATGTCCCAATTGAATGGAGTCAAACTGAAAATGTTCGCTGGAGACTACCCCTACCAGGGGAAGGCACATCTACACCCGTCGTGTGGCAAGACAAGATATTCCTAACATCTGCTGATGAAGGTCCACCTGAAAAACCTTATGATGAAACTAAAATCGTGCTCATGTGTATCAGTACTGCGGGTGAAATCTTATGGAAACGCACGCTGGCAGAAAACAACCGAGCTCGCAGAGGTGACGAGGTTAACTACGCAGCTCCTTCACCAACGACTGATGGAAGACATGTGTGGGCATTTATAGGAGACGGAACCCTTGTATGCTATGATTTTCAAGGAGAACCTGTTTGGAAAACAAATCTTGAGGAACGATACGGTAGATTCAGACTCGGTTTTCTGATGTCTTCAACCCCACTTCTCTATAAGGATAACTTATACATTACACTCATACATAGTGGTGCCTGGTTGGTCTTAGCACTTGATAAGATGACAGGTGATGAAAATTGGAAGCATGACAGACAAAGTGATGCAACACGAGAATGTGAACACGCCTATACTTCTCCCATACTTTACAAAGACGCGAACCACGAATTTCTCGTTGTCCACGGCGCAGACTATGTCACCGCTCACAGCCTTGAAGATGGATCTGAAATATGGCGGTGCGGCGGATTGAACCCATTATTCAACTACAACCCTTCATTTCGTCTCGTCGCTTCCCCAGTAGCAATTGAAGGTTTAATCGTTGTGCCAACAGCAAAAAATGGACCCGTTGTAGGATTATCTCCAAATGGTAAAGGGGACATTACTGACACCGAATGGCAAATCTGGAAACGTCAGAGAGGTACACCAGATGTTCCATCTCCACTCATTCACGACGGTTTAGTCTATTTGTGCAGAGAAAACGGCGTTCTTATCTGCCTTGATGCCGAAACGGGAGAACAGTTTTATGAGCAACGAACGCACAACCATCGGCACCGCTCCTCACCTGTTTATGCTAACGGTTACATCTATTTAACAGCTCGGGATGGGGTGGTCAATGTTGTAAAAGCTGGACCTGACTTTGAGATTGTCGCAACCAATTCAATAGATGAAACTATTGCCGCATCACCTGTCCTTGTAGATGGAACGTTATATCTACGAAGTTATGATGCACTATATGCCATCAGTCAGAAAAAGTGAAAACTTACACAGAACTACCGGGTGATGCCGGTTCCAACATTATTGGGCAGGTTAACGACCAACACGCTCGCCTTAATAAGAGACTCTCTTTCGTAGAACACACCGTCGCAATTATGAGCGGGAAAGGGGGGGTTGGAAAGAGTGCTATTACAGCAAATATCGCTACCGCACTCACACAAATGGGGTGCTCCGTTGGAATCGTAGATGCAGATATAAATGGACCGACAATTGCAAAAATGATGGGGGTACGCAACGTTACGCTTGAATACACATCAGCTGGCGTCAATCCTGCTATTGATTCTTTGGGTACTAAGATCATCTCAATGGATCTTCTTCTCTCAGACGATGATTCACCGGTTATGTGGAACGCACATTCTCAGAAAGATGCTTTTACTTGGCGAAGCACAATGGAAGTAAGCGCGCTACGGGAGTTTATCGCAGACACACAATGGGGTGAATTAAACTATCTACTACTGGATCTGCCACCGGGTTCTGAACGTCTACCGAATGTAATTGAACTCATTCCTAATCTTGGTGGCGTCATAATCGTCACAATCCCATCCGATGTGTCACACCTGATTGTAAAGAAATCAGTAACCATGACCAGAGACATCCTAAAAGTACCAATCATCGGGGTAGTTGAGAATATGGCATACTATATCTGCCCGCATTGTGGTGAGAGTGAACAACTCTTTGCTTCAGAGCAAACTCCTGATGCCGCTTTTCAGTCAACAACTTTAGGTAAGATACCTTTCGATCCCAAACTCTCTCATTGTAGTGATAGTGGTACACCGTATGTTAATGTATACCCAGAAACAGATACAACTAAATCCCTAATACAGGTCGCAAAGAAGATTCAGAGTTTCTTTAGGACATAGCGGATATGATATCCCACATAACAGAAACGGAGATTAAAAGATGAAATTTCTATGTATAGAATGCGATTCAGCAATGAAGTTTAAAGATGTAACACGACCTGAACAGGGCTCCATCACCGCTGTTTTTGAATGTCCAGACTGTTTTACTGAAATTGCAATGTTCCTTAATCCATCCGAAACGCAAATGTTGAAATCTTTAGACCTGAAACTCGGCGATAATAACGAAACTGCACAACCGATGCAAATGATACGTTCACAGTTAGAAACAGGAAAGCATGATATAATGTCAAACATGCATGTGGGGACAGAAACAGCAGATACAGAAGAAGGCGGAAAATGTCCCTTTACATCTGTCATATCTGATGCTTTTGATGAAAACAGTGAAACTGAACCCGATGCTCTACAATGGACTCCAGAAGCATTAGAACGTTTAGATCGGATTCCAAGTTTTGTTCGTCCCATGGCTAAAATGGGAATAGAGAGTTATGCTAAAGAGAACGGACACACAGAAATTACGGGAGAAGTGATGGATGCTGCCCGTGGCAACTTCCCCACGCAGTTCTAAATCCTAAAATGCTTGATACCCAATCGGTTTTCGGTTATAATTATTGCACAGTATTGACAGAAGTCATAGTCTTAATCGCTGGCTACATGCATATTATGTTTTAGGAGCACATTATGGTAACCAAAGCAGAGAAGGAGAAATTCTCTAATATCCCTATAGATGACCTTTATCCTGAAGAAGATGGTGAACCGAACTAAATCGGACTTCTGAATTAGATGGAAAAAACATGATTGCAAGACTATGCGAACTTATGTAGAACTCATAATACGAAGCATCCATCTTACTGCAGCTATTCTCTGGTTTGGAGGCGTTGTTTTCTCAACATTAATTACATTACCGATAATTCAACGACACTTATCAGCAAAAGAACTATTGGAAATACACAATCGCTTTCGACATGTGTTACGACTCATGAGAGATATGTTACTCCTCACAGGTGGAATCGTCATCTTCATCGTTGCATGGAACAGTGGCATGAAATTAGAAGCACAATACATGATATATTCTGCTGCAAAGTTAGGGGCATTTGCTTTTATGATACTCTTCTGGGGACTATACAGTTCGTCCTATCAACGACATCTTGAAGCAACACCGCCAGATAACAAAATGAGCGTCCCACGTCGTATAACTGTTTTCGGTCATCTAACACTCTTTTCAGGTCTAATTGTATTTGCGCTTGCTATGCTATTGAAAGGTTAAATGGAAAATACAAAAGTTCAAGCAGTCTCATGGAATATCACACGACTATGCAATCTAAAATGTATGCATTGCTATCTTCCTGCTGGTTTTGTTGATACAGACGAGTTCCCGCAGGGTTACCACAGAGAGGCTGAACTAAGCCAGAAAGATTGTTTCAGAGTGATAGATGAGATTGCTGAGATTAACCCGCATATCCTTCTAATTCTCACAGGTGGTGAACCCCTGTTACGTCCAGATATTTTAGAGATTTCAAAATATGCATCAGATACAGGTTTCCTCGTCGTGATGGGAACAAACGGTGTCCTACTCAACGACGACGTCGTTGAGAAGATGCAACAAAATGGTGTGACGGGTGCTGGATTGAGCATTGACTCTATTCAACCCACAAATCACGATAAGTTTCGCGGTATGAAAGGTGCGTGGAAAGCTACAATGAACGGCGTTGAAGCACTCAAACGTGCAAAACTCGATTTTCTCGTTCAAACTTCGGTCACACAGTGGAATTATGATGAAATCCCTGAGATTGTTGAATTTGCATATCAGGTAGGAGCGAAGGTGTTAAACCTCTATTTTCTCGTGCGAACTGGCAGAGGTAAGACTGTTATGGACCTCTCTCCCGCACAATATGAGAACATGCTGGATACAATGTTCAAACTACAGAAAGATTATACCGGAAAGATGCTGATTGCAGCAAAATGTGCTCCGCACTACAAACGTGTTATCTACGAACAGGAATCCGATTCAGCATTTCTTCAAGGGTATCCCAGCGGCACATGTCCTTGTGGTATCTACTATTGTCGCATCAGTCCTGAAGGTGAATTAACGCCTTGTCCATATCTCCCTGTCAGTGTCGGAAATCTTAAGGATGAGAGTTTTGTTAATCTATGGAACGAATCAAAAACCTTTCAGGAACTACGTAATAGAAACCACCTTGAAGGAAAGTGCGGTGCTTGCGAATTCAAAGAGGTATGTGGAGGATGTAGAGCTCGTGCTTATGCAACAAGTGGTAATTATCTTGCTGCAGATGAATCTTGTGAATACCAACCCGGACAACAGGAGAAACCCGTAATTGGATTTGATAAACGGACTGCATTCGCATCTGAACCCGACTACGACTTAGCATGGAATTCAGCGGCAGAGCAAAGGCTAAAACGTGTCCCTTCATTTGCGCGAGGCATGGTAATAAAAAGTGTAGAAAATTATGCACGTGAACACGGTTATCGTGAAATAACGCCTGAACTGATGAAAGCAGTAAAGAGTAGGTTTGATAAAACGGGTATTCCCTCGTTCCGTCCAAAACGTTAAACATTATGAACGTATCGTTAGATATGTACGCTGTGATAGAGGGTAGAATTATTTTCGTTGATAAAGGAAAAATACATGCTAACACCAAAACAGGTAACGTTCTTTCAAGAAAACGGATACCTCATCCTTGAAAATTTGATCGATTCACAGGTAATTGAAGGATGGCGGGAACAGATTTGGAAACATTTCAAGTCCAGTTTAGAGACTCCAGCGACATGGCCCGACAATTATGTGGTAGAAAACTTCGGTTTTTCTCCAAATTTTGGACATTTACCGGAGATGCAGACAATACTTGATCAATTCAGTGGAGGTGAGTTTACTGGTGGTGGCGGTGCACCATTAGTAAAATGGCCAAACCCAGAAGCAGAATGGTCAATGCCAGGAAGTGGACACATTGATGCTTATGGTCCCGGTGGTTGGAGTCCGTTTATGATGGGTGCAACAACCTATCTCTACGATGTTGAACCGGGAGGTGGTGCCTTCGTATTTTGGCCCAAAAGTCATCTCACAACACATCAATACTTCCTCAAATATCCTAAACAGGTTGATGGGAGTTTCAGAGATATTGAAGGATTCGGCTGGGAATTGTTTTCAGATTTATCACCAGAAGGACCACGGGAGTTCATCGGTGCAGCTGGGGATGTCGTGCTATGGCACGCATACTTATGCCACACGGGTTCAGGTAATATCAGAAACATACCACGAGTAGGGATTTTTGCACGCTACCACCATAAAAACCGTGAAGAGATTAGATATGAAATTCCAGAAGACCTCTGGAAATACTGGACAATATAAGGAGGAAACATGAACGATCAAACGAATGTTCAAGAACGACTCACCAATGTTGAAAACCGATTGGGACGCTTAGAGAACCTACTTGTCAGCATTGATGAGAAGTTAGACCAGAAACAACAACCAAGTGCCGTAGAATCTGAAAACACTGAAGAATTTCAACAGTGGGTGACCGATTATGTCTCAATGCGGCTGCAACAACTTGTGCCTGAGACATGCGATCATCCTGACGTAACTGCAGTCCAAGACGGACCATTTCTTGACAATACAAATGTTCCGTGTACTGAAGAGGTTGTGCATCGTGTCAAACGCATTCCGATACCGTTTGTACGTGAAATGGTTGTACAACGTGTGGCAGAAAATGCACGTTCCGCACAAATAGAACGTGTGGATATTGACTTCTTTGAACAAGCAGCAACATTTTGACAGTGTAAAGCCACAGAGGAGTTCCCTCTGCCTGATTTTGATTGGAAGGACTTCTTGAAGGCTCCTGGTATTTAGACGTCTTATATTCTTTGAGTGATACATGAAATATATCGGCGCGCAAACCCTCTATACACCAGAAGATTATCTCATTGCTGAACGTAAGGCTACAATCAAGAGTGAATACCTCAGCGGAGAGATACGCACTATGCCAAGTGCGAATCTTGCACACAATTTTATTAGGCTTGATATTGCAACTGAGATACATTTCCAATTAAAGACTCTTGAGCATGAAGTCGTTATCAGTGATATGCGTGTGAAAACTACCCCGGATATTTCTTATTTCTATCCAGATGTAGTAGTCTTCGGCGGCGAACCTGAGTTTGAGGACGACACCTTGGACACACTCCTAAACCCAGTCGTTATCATAGAGGTGCTTTCACCATCAACCGAAACTTACGATAGAGAAGAGAAATTTGGATACTATAAACAACTACCATCCTTAAAAGAATATATACTCGTTTCACAAGACAAGGTGCACGTTGAACATTATCAGTTACAAGAAATGCAATGGGAGTTGAATGAATTCCACGCACTTCAAGATACACTAACACTTTCCTCTATCGACTGCATACTTTCTTTAAATGATGTCTATATGCGCGTCGATTTTGATTGATTTTTTGGTGGAATAAAAGAATAATTTTACACTTATCTGTTTCACTATATAGATTCTATTTCGGTAGAATCTGGTTTGGAATAATAGCATGGATTGGGTTTTTAACACCTTCTCAGAATATCTTGAAAACGATTTCAAAAAGCGGATAGGTAATCCGAATCCTACGGTCGCTGACTTGTGGAATGCGTTTCAGGTGTTGTTTCCTGCGACTTCTGCGCAGCTTCTGGTGCAGGAACCTGTAGGTAATACAGTTCGGTTCAAGCCTCTTGCTTTTTATTATGCTGACGAAATGGGTCCATTGATAGATGCACCTTTGGACTACCTAAGACAACATTTCGGTGGTGGAAAATTCAAAATCAACTTCTATCACGGTATGCAGTTTATCGCAACAATAAACTTTAAACCAGAAGGTCCTGAAATATGGAGAGATTCACCTGAAATGGAGGTAATTGGTCCCGCATGAAACAACAACAAGTGTTTGAAGAATGCCCAAAGTGTGGCAATGTCAACGTTCAACAGTTAGATGGAAATTCATGGTTCTGTTTGGATTGTGATTGGGATAACCTTAGTGCGATTAAGAAAGGAAATGATGAATTATTGACATCACTCCTTCACGGCGATATCCATTCCAGAAGAATCGCCGCACAATCATTGATCAATATCGGGGATGTTGATCAACATCTCGCTTCACCTACTGATATAGAAGCATTGCTAAAAGCACTCAACGATGAAGACTCAGATGTTCGCTATTTTGTCGCTGTTGCACTCGGAAAACTAACAGCGATAGACTGTCTAAATAGACTAAAACAACTTGTACAGACAGATGGTTCTGCATTAGTCAGAGAAGGTGCACAAACAGCAATTCAACAGATAGAAGCACACATGGAAAAGGAGTAGCCTATAGTGGATAGAATAAAGATCGGATATATTGGATGCGGATTTATGGCACAGAAGGTGCATATTCCAAATTTTGCAAGCATCCCTGAATGTGAAATTGTAGGACTCGCTGAAGTCCGGACAGAACTGGGTAGAAAAGTACAGAAACGTTTCGGTATACCTCAGCTATATAAAGACCATACAGAACTTGCACAGAATGACGATATTGAAGCTGTCGCTGTTTCAGCAGACTTTGCGCTGCAAGGTGAGATTGCTAAAGACCTGTTAAAAACTGGAAAGCACGTCTTCATGGAAAAACCGATGGCTGTTTCTGTTGACCAAGCACAACAAATGGTGGACGCTTCAAAAGAATCTGGCAAAAAACTGATGGTAGGTTACATGAAACGATACGATGCTGGCAACGAGATCGTCAAAGAAAAAATAACGCAATTCCGAGAAACTGAAGAACTCGGACGTTTGACATACGCACGGAATCACGCTTTTGGTGGCGATTGGATATGTAGTCTTGACACACCAATGGACAGTACAGATGAACCGAAACCGAGTGCCCCACAGAAATTCCCTGACTGGCTCCCAGAAAAATATCACGGAAGTTACATCGGATACCTGCAGCAATATACACACAATATCAATCTCATGCGATGGTTTCTTGATGCTGGTGATGATGTTACTATTAAAGCAGTTGACCTGAATGAAAACGGATATACAGGTGTAGTCATCTTTGATATGGCAGGTACAAGAGTTACTTTAGAAACTGGACATGTTTCACACTACCGATGGGATGAACATTCACAGATATACTTCCAACACGGATGGATACATACTTGGGCACCACCACTTTTACTGAAAAACACACCCGCAGAAGTTGAAATCTACCGCGCAGGTGAAGAACAACAGATTACTCGTCCCATCCCAAGACCTTCTTGGACATGGGCATATCACAGAGAGGCAGAATACTTCATTAAGAACCTACACAATCCTGAACCATTCCGTTCATCTGCCGAAGATACACTCACAGATGTGAGGCTATTTGAGGACATCTACCGTATCTTCGTTGCACAGCAAGAGGGCTAAATGTTCCAAAAATACCTTGCATTTTGGCTTTGAAGCATATATACTATACTTTAATCTTGTTTTGCTAAATTGGCATTAGATTGTGGAAATGCTCTTGGAGACGTTCACATAATGAAAGGCAAATTATTCTTATACTTGTTTCTTTTTCTGATTCTGTCACCAGTTGCTATGACTCAAAACGATTCTGTAGATCAGGAAACGCGTCTTATCCGCATTGAAGTAACCACGGAACAGACCGCCCAACGCATTGGTATAATAGAAGGTGATATAGGTAGAATAGACGGTCGTTTGGATGCTCTTTTTATGTGGTTTGTTGGTTTGCTCGCAGCGACATTCATTTCTATCTTCGTTTTAATCCTTCAGGTGAAAACACAGCTCAGTGAAATGAATGTGAGATTCGAAACACAACTCAGTGAAATGAATGTGAAATTCAGTGAAATGAATTTGAAATTCGAAACACAACTCATTGAGATGAACGCGAAATTCGGTCTGTTACAGAAAGATGTTAGCATTTTAAACGAAAAAGTTGATGGATTTGAGAGACGGATTGATAAGGTTGAAGAACGAGCTAATGGGTTTGAACGTCGAATTGGTGCACAACTCAATCAAATTCAGAAGGCACTTGCCAAACAATTAGGCATGGAACTTGATGATGAACCGTTAACATGAATGTACTTTAAACAGACAAACATGTGCGAATTCCATCCCACTCAATTATTTACGCAACAGAATCTCTGTCCCTTTAATATCAATAGCAAGTGCGTAATTCTCTTCCAAATACGCTGCAATAATTGGATGCCGTTCCTCAACCGGAATACCATCAACATTATCAAACCATCCACCAGTCTTAAAGATAACCAGACGCGTCTGATCCCGTTCAAGTGCAGACACCACCTCGTTCTGCATCCCCGGTGTTGAAGCATACGACACCATGTGAAATCGCGTGACACTCGGACGATTAGCAAAGAAATAATACGCACCTTGACTCGAAAAATCAAATATCTTTTCGTCCGGTTCACTATTCTCCTGTATATACGCTACCACTTGCTGAATTTGATCAACTTGGTTATCGGGAATGTCAACTCGACCAGCACGTTTCAGCTCCTCTAAAGCCAGACTCCTATCATACGGGTTGTTAATAACGCTCTGATACCTTCCTTTAAAAGTCCTAAGCGGATTGTGCACTTCACCAATATACCAACCACACACTATAATAGGAATCATTAAAAGACAAATTGGTTTAATGACACGCCGCCATCGCGAGCTATCAGTAAGTAAAGATAGACGACTTAGAATCCTACCTTCTCTTTTCCCATTAAAGAAAGTATCGAATATATTTGAAATACCTCTGTCAAACGGAAACAGAATGATCAGCCATAAAAATGTAGAACCATAAGTCAAATGACCACCATCCGATCTACCAAGTGCAGTGCGGAAAAACGCTATACCGCCAAGTAACAGCAGTAGCAGCTTGAGTGATACTTCATCAAAAACACTTCTACCACTTAACCTACGATAGGTCAAATATACCCCTGTAATAGTATAAACACAGATAGGTAAATACCACCGGAATTTCTCACTGAGGAAAAACGTTTTCCAACTGTCTTCAGATATGATAGCAAGAGTCGTACTCAATGAGGGGAATCTCAGTCCCCACGTTGCAAGCTGATACTTACATTGTATGTACGTATTCCATATCAGATCGTCTAATGCACCATGTGAAAGAAAATAGATTGCCACCGGAAGAAAACCTACCAATAGACCTATGACATAGCCAATGAAAGGCAATGGACGAATTCGTAAATCAATACTCTTTTGCAAGCTGTATATGAGTAAGAATACCGATATTGCACCGAGTGTATACAGACCGACTTCAGTACTATACCAAAACGCCAAACTTGTAAAGATACCACTAACAATCAATTTCCAACCAGAAGCAAATAACAGAGAAATAAGGCTATACCTGTTTTCTCCCTGTGCAATACCATCAGCAAACAGACCGTTTCTGTTATGGTGGGTTAGATAACTTGCAACAAACGCAAAAGCAATTAGACCGAGACTATGTCTTGGAGAAACAGAGAAATTACTTCCAGATACTATGAGAAAACATAAGAAAGCAGTAATAATTCCGCCGCGAAATACCTGCAATCCAAGCAGATAAATTGCTACATATCCCAAGGGAGCTAAGACCTGCTCCATTGAACGTAAACCCATCAGCGTAGGTTCAAAGATTTTACTCCCAAACCACGCTAAATACGCATTCTGGAAAAGACCGTGCTGAACATAAATATCTCTAAATACGACTCCACCGTGTAACATCTCATTCAAAGGAGCCAATCGTTCACCTTCATGAAACATATCAATACCGCGATTGATGTTACCGTTGTAAATCAGAAGATAGATAAAAACTGGTATTATGATATATGCGAATCCAACACGGAAAATATTTGACCCTTTTGTAAAAGATCCAGTTTTAGCATTCTCATGTATGTCGTTTTCTGTATTGTTTGTATCAATTCTTACGGAGACTGGATCATATTTCAAAAACAGAAATGCCAATTTGAACAAAAGTGTCAAACCGACTGGCAGTATTAAACCAACTAAGCTGCTGTGTTCATAGTGGAAAACCTGTAACCAACATAATAATAAGGGTATTGATGCAAGTGCGTTAGCTTTTAGAACAGAACGAATTGGCTGATTAGTGACCTTAGCTGCCCATTGCGAATACGCAAGCCAACTTGTCCAATAAAGCCATAGTACTATTGGAATCCCAACAAGTGCCAGAAGGTAATAGAAGTATTCTTGCTGCTTAGGATATTGGTTCACGCTTATCCAACCGACTACACCGGAACTGTCGTGGAATTCAAATACCAGAAAGTTTCTCAGCACAAATCCTAATCCAATTGCAAGGGAGAATGCTGAAATCGCAATAATGCACACGTAAGGACGGAGATGTGTATTGTAACTTACGTTGAAGTCTGGTAGTAATCTGTGGAGGAATCGGAAACGTCCTGTTTGCAAGATGGACATCATTTTCTCTTACGGGTAGATTGCAATAACAAAGGGCAAGCAAACGTCAAAATGAAAGTGACACTTGATTGCCCAAACATTTTAATAACTGTTATCGGTTATTTCTGAATGCACTTAATAACAGAGAATCCAAATTTATTGAACAACATCACCTTCAACAAGTTCAACCTGAACGTTGATATTCTTTAAGTAATCAATGGCGCGCTCAATCTCATCAGATGCACCCAGCAGTTCCAACATCACCCACCCTGCATCCCCTGTAACATTTGCACGCCGAATGTTGGTAATGACACGGAATTGTTGTCCAATATTGTAGATAATCGGTTCAGTGATTTTCTCTGGCGGGATCGTCAGTCGCACTTTTAATGAAGTATTCTGCAATGCACCACTCGGACTCGTTTGAAAAGGAACTTCTGAAAAATCAGACTTTGCATCATCCCAAGTAAATGCTTTGACAACGCGGATCGTATCGTCGTAGATGGAGATAACAAGGTATGCTACACCCGGATATATAGGTTCACCCCACATGATTGCATCAGATTTATCTTTATTAGAGAAATATGCTTCATGATTAGGATGTGAATGGTAGAATGCTTTGATCGGCAGATTCTCAGTTTCTGACTCTTTATGGATAGTCATTAGATCATCAGGATGCATCACATACGCAGTTTTGGCATCGCGGGGATAAGCGACAGGATCATCTTTATGAAGATCATTTTGGATATTACGGCACTGCCTCACATACTCCTGTTTACCGTTGTGAAGTATGATACCACAACATTCATCAGGAAATACTGATTTTGCATGGGCACAGATTTCATCTAAGGTTTTTGGGAATAGAGTAACCATATTTTAGGCATGCCGCTTTGTTTTTCTTGTAAGGATTATAGATTTCAAATGATTTCACAAATGCGTTATGGATATTTCATATCTATTATGGTAGTTATTCTTGAGGACACAAACTGGAAGTTTGTGCTACATAAAAGAGACATTTTCAGTTAGATATGGTATTAGTTAGTCTATAGTATCCTTTATTGCTTCATGATCATGAAGTTCTAATAATACTACAAACTAACTTACACGATCTGTCATTTGTAAGATTGGTTTCTACCGCCAGCGATTGCAGGTATGATGGAAATTTCGGCACCATCAGTTACAACAGTTTCTTGTCCATCAAGAAATCTAATATCTTCGTCATTCAGATAGATATTAACAAATCGACGGATATTTCCGCCTTCATCACACAGACGTTCTTTCATTCCAGGATAGTCGGAATCTAAATTCTCAATGATAGTTTGAATGTTCGTTCCTTCCGTTTCTACCTCAGCAAGATTCTGTGTCAAACGTCTCAAAGGTGTCGGAATTCTAACAGTAATAGCCATATTATCCTCCAAATATAGTTTTAGATATGGTGGACTATATCCACCTTACTGATTAAGTTATATTGAGTAGTGTAATCCACACTCCTTATTGTTTTCTTCACTGTCTGTTGCGTTCTGCCATCGCCATCGCCCTGCTCGTTTTGCTTCACCAGGTCGTATCCGAGTTGTACACGTCACGCATCCAAGTGAATCAAAATAGTGACCGTTCTCATCAGGTTGAAAAAGTGGATTCACTGGAACATCGTTCCTCTTTACATAAGACCAAACTTCATCCGTTGACCAATCAATTAACGGACTCACTTTAAGAACAGGATGCGTTTCAGACGATAGGATTTCCACCTTCTGAAATTTTTGACGAGACGCTGATTGATCTCTCCTTGTCCCGGTAATCCAAACATCTAATGATTCTAACAGTTTACGCATCGGTCTTACTTTACGTACATCACAGCAATACTGCTGTTTGGCTCTACTATCAAAAAACAGATGCTCTCCATGCTCAGAAACCATTTCGGCTACATCAATTGGATCAGGTTGTATCCTCTCAATCTCAATGCCGTAGCGATCCTCTACCTGATCAAAGAACCTATATGTCTCCGGAAAAAGTTTGTGGGTATCAATCGTGCAAACACGAAATGGGAGTTGACTTTCTGCTGCCAGGTGAATCTGAACCATCCCTGACAACTGTCCACTCGTAACAATAGCTGCACGATCATTATAGTGTTTAAATAGACAAAATAAGATGTCTTGCGGATTATCTATCAAACTGATTTTTTGTTTCAATTGCATCAGTAATGCACTTTGAATCTGAAATGTCATTCCGTTTATGATCCTGATAAAAAATAGTTAAGGTAATGTCTCCATTATATCTGTTTCAAGTTCAAAATATCGACTCAAACTAAAGTAACGTTCTCCTGTATCTGGTAAGATTGTAACAACAGTTTTACCGCGTCCCAACTCTTTAGCAATTTGCAATGCAGCATATACATTGGCTCCAGATGACATGCCTACAAGCAACCCCTCATTTTTTGATATGTCTTTCATCGTCTGATAAGCGATATCCTCGGATACAGCAATAACATCATCCATGATATCAACATTCAGAACTTCTGGAATCATACCTGCCCCAAGTCCATCAATACGTGTAGGTCCTGGTTTACCACCCGAAAGGACTGATGACACAAGCGGTTCAACAGCAACAACTTTCGTACTTGGATTTCGTTTCTTTAATATCTCCCCAACACCGGTTAATGTCCCCCCAGTGCCAACACCCGCAACAAAAGCATCAATACTATCACCCAGAGACTCTAAAATCTCTACTGCTGTAGTCTGTCTATGGATCTCTGGATTCGCACGGTTCGTAAACTGGTTAGGCATGTAATGCCGAGAATTGCGACGACGAATCTCCTCCGCCTCCCAAATCGCACTTGCCATCCCACCATGTTCGGGAGTCAATACGATGTCTGCACCAAATGCTGAAAGAAGTGCATATTTCTCACTGCTAACATTCTCCGGCATAGTCAACACAACACGATAGCCACGAGCTACGCCAACAATGGATAGACCAATACCTGTATTCCCCGCAGTAGGTTCAACGATCGTATCACCCGGTCTTAGAATGCCACGTTCCTCCGCATCAACAACCATTGCATAACTAATCCGATCTTTAATACTACCACCCGGATTATAGGACTCTAACTTAGCAAAAATAGTTGCCTCATCTTCACTCGGTAACCCGTTCAAACGAACCATAGGGGTATTGCCGATAAGTTCTGTCAGATTCTGCGCTAATTTCATATTGAAAAAGGATGTGAATGTGTAGGTTGCGGTAACTGTTTAATTTTACGCGCATGACAACAGAGCTCATGCAATGTCTTCGTATTCAGCACATCTCTTACCTCTTGCTCAAGTTCAGCGAAAAAACCGCCAATTTCGGATGATTCTTGTAACTCGAAACCTTCAGAAAAATTTACTGGTCCGTCAACAGCAGTAAAAATATCACCGATACGAATCTTGTCTGGCGGCAGTGCCAAACTATAACCACCATCTGGACCACGACGACTCATCGTCAAACCAGCACGTTTTAGATCCAATAACAACTTCTCCAAAAACGGACCCGGTATACTGCGTTTTTCAGATAATACCGTCACAGAAACAAACTGATTATGATGTTGCAGACCAAGTTCTAACATTGCACATAACGCATACTTTAACTTAGCGGATAAATGCATCTGTGTACCCCCTATTAAACCTTACCATTTCAGGTAACTATAATTATAATATATCCTACTAAAAAAGTCAAATAATTATGCTATTTCCGACTAATATGGTCTGATTACCTTACAGTCGAGACTTTATATATCTAACATCTTTGTAGGTCGTAAACCCTATTGACACAGAATGCGTTTTAAAGATACAATTCAAATGAGCTTCATCAAACGGAACAAAAAAAATGAAAAACGCAAGACACGTCATCATAAATCAACTAAAATCGATCCAAAACCGAAAACGGACGCAAACCGTAATTCATAAGGTAGCACAGACGCTCTGCTTATGTTTGTCCGTTCTTGCTGTGCTATCTATTGCAGTTCGTCTCGTATCCTTTCCAATTTCACCACTTTTTGCCACTATCTCGGTGGTTTTAATGTCACTCGTTGTCGGTATCGTACTCGGCTTCAGACAGAGAATAGTCATGACAGAAACTCTCAGGTATATAGACAATCATCTAAGACTAAAGGCACGTTTAACTACCACCTGGGAATTGATACAGAAAAATCAACGGAGCGAACTAACACAACTACAAATTGACGATACTGTAAAAAGCATAGAAAACAGAGAACTTTCAAAGTGCATACCGCTGACCGTTCCATCAATCCTTAAATGGATGCCGATCCTATTACTCATCATCGGACTCTCTTTCACAATACCACGCCAATATGTAGTCCCACTACCCCCCAACATCGCAGAAGGTGAAGCAATAAATAACGCCATAAATGCACTTTCATACACACTGAAGCAAGATATTGATTCTACTCTACGCGAGAATATCAAAGAAACAATAGAAAAACTGCAGCATGTTAAGGACGTACCCACAGCACACCAGAATCTACAAACACTAAATGACGAAGTAAGGAAACAGAAATCAGCACTTCCCAATAATTCCACAATAACGCAGGCAACACAGGGGACCCATCACTTCAAAGACATGGATACAACTGCGCTTGCAGAAGAACTTGATAGCATCTCAAAACAGGATGAAATCACACCAGAACTCCGCGCTGAAATTGAAAAACTCCTAAACAGATTGGCAGAATCCGTACCACAAGGAGAACTCAGTCAGACGTTAAATAAAATCAATGGGAAACCTATTTCAACAGATACACTAAAAGAAATCGTCAGTGCACTCAATAAGCTTGAGCAGCTAAATCGGCTTGAAGCAGAGATAACTGAAAGTCGAAAAAATATCGCTTTAGCAAGTATTGAAACAGATATGTCGGATAGAAGCATAGCAAGCAGCGACAGCAATCCCGGACAAGAAACCGGTAATCAAGAAACACAAGGCAAACAGATCCAACCCGATGATCCCCAACTTGCCAGGAAAGATGATGATACCACTTCTCAGACAACAAACAACAATACAGGAAACCCACTCACCGGTGACGAAGATCCGACTCTGCAGACCAACGGTAAAGAATTCAAAATCAACTCAGAAGTTGCAGCAGAGACACAGCGCACGACAAGAGTCTATGCAGGAAACACAGGAAATGGG
Organism: Candidatus Poribacteria bacterium; assembly: GCA_965205065.1. Taxonomy (GTDB): domain Bacteria; phylum Poribacteria; class WGA-4E; order WGA-4E; family WGA-3G; genus MSPOR6. The sequence goes on from CBDBFT010000001.1 coordinate 5,403,591, forward strand.
GGAGATGAACCTGAATACCTTCAGTTTGAAGATGTCGTTCTGAATGCACAACGCGAATACGCACAAGCGATAGAAAACAACCGCATTCCGATCCGTTTCCGGTCACAGATTCAAAATTACCTAAAGGCTCTTACCCAAGTCAATGAAAAGACCGATGAAGAGTAAGTTGATTAAATGCATCGCCGCATGCGTTACTATCGTTCTTATCTATTTTGTACTAAGGCATTACGGTATAATCGAGTATATCAATCTCACGAATGTCCACAAAATCAAAACATGGGTCTCAGGTTTTGGAATCATTGCGCCTTTGGTCTATATCTGTTTCTACATCATCGCGACACTCTTTTTTCTACCTGGTCTTCCTGTAACAGTGCTTTCAGGTGTTGCATTCGGTCCAGTATTAGGCGTGGTCTATGCGTGGATCGGATCAGTTACAGCTGTATCGCTGGCATTCCTCACTGCGCGTTATGTCGCCCGCGACCTCGTAGAAAACTGGGTATCAGGAAACGCACAATTCAAGAAGATTGATGAGAAGGTTGAACAGGAAGGCTGGCGTATACTGATGTTCACACGCTTGGTTCCCCTCTTTCCTTTCAACTTACAGAACTATGCTTATGGATTAACAAAAATAAGGTTCTCTACATATTTTCTTGTTTCATCGATTTTTATGCTACCGGGAACAATCGCTTACGTCCAGATTGGAGGCGCACTTGTCAGCGGAGAAGGGAATCTCCGTAAGACACTCATTTATCTATCCCTTGCAGGGGTTCTCATTCTATTGGTTTCCCTTATTCCCAGACTCTTGAGTAAAACGAAAACAGAGATTTAGTGAAACCGGTTACTTACCGTATCAGATCCTCCACAAACTTAATCGCTTCCTCTCGCGTACGTATCTCACCATAAAACTGTCGTTTCTCAACCTGCTCTAACAACATTCCAATCTTTTTTCCCTCTTTCAATCCAAAGTGCAATATCAGGTCTTTTCCCGTGATAAGTCTCCCATGTTTCAGTATAGGTAAGAGATGGTTGTAATATATATCTACAACTTTTCGGATTCTCTCAGAAGAAATCGGATGATTTACCGTTGAAAACAGGAGAATACCCCACAAGTCGCTAACAGCTGCCCTCAAGAAGTCAATAATCTCATTTCTGGTATAGTCGCAGTCTATAAGGAATTGATGTCCAGTCACGAGAGACTTCAGGAATTGCACTGACTTACGACTCAGCTTAAGCAGATTACCAATCTCGCTCACATTGTCCTGAAGAAGTACACACAACTTAATCAACGCCTTTCGATTAGCAAACAGCTCCATCTCTTCATTGAGAAACGTGCTTATCTCATCACGATGCGAATCAAGTGATTCAGGTAACGGATACGTCTCAAAATGATCTAACATATCCCAATAACCGGAAAGAACATCCCCTGTAGGAAAAACCTGTGCTAACAATCCCGCTTTACCCATCTGCTGTAAATAAGGTGCAGATTTTTCAACTTTCAACATCTTGAGTAATTCGTCCCGCACTCTCTCTCGCGATACATTCGGCAACCGATGCTGATGGGTCTGGACATGGTCAAGCGAAACCTCAGAAATCTCAAAGTCTAATTGTGCAGCAAATCTAAAAATCCGCATCATCCGTAGTGGATCATCAACAAGCACCTGTTCACTCGGAAATTGAAGCAAACGGGACGCTATGTCCGACTGACCATCACAAGGATCTATAACTTCAGGATTGTCTGATTCCATAATCGCTTCAAGCGGAATTGCCATCGCATTGATCGTCAGGTCACGTAAACACAAGTCATCAGCAAGTGTCTCACCTCTGAACTGTGTAAAATCTAACTGAAATTGGGATGGAACATCATCGGGTAGACTTACAATAACACGAGCAGTCGGAGGGTTTTCCTCAAGTTGTATGAAAGGTGCCTTGATACTGTTAGCAAACATCCTGACGAATGTTAACGTGTCAGATTGAAGTGTGAAATCAAAGTCTGTTGTCCGACGATTCAGCAACAAATCTCGCACACTGCCACCGACAAGGAAGAGCTCAACTTTATGAAACGTGGCAAACTCAAAAAGTTGGTGCATGAATGGACTTCGCATATCAGAAAGGGTACGCAACTCTTGAATGTTGTGAAATGCTGAATTCATGAATTCCCTTTGGTTCTCCTTAAACGGAACAGTATACCATCAAGATAGAGATGGGATGCGTATCCCACCACGCCAGCCAGATAGAATATCAAACCGTCTTGTAACACATCAGTAAGTCTATCCCACTTTAGCAATGAATCGATCAGATCTGTCAGTTCTACCGCTTCAATATTCCAATTCGGATATTCTAAATATATGGGAATTACAAAAAACAGACCTGGCAAGAGAATCATCGTTATTCGTGAATGCGTCCATCCACGATGTCGGCTTAGAATCGGCAACATTGCAAATAGACCTAAGAGTGCAGCAGCTGTATAGCGTTTAAAGACGAAGATGAGAACCGCATTAAACACAAACAGAACCGTATAGAAGACCTTTTGACTCTTACTCTTAATGTCTACATCGGGCCACAATCCAAAAAGCAATGCCACCACAAAACATCCAATAATCACAACAAGATTCAGAGAAATCGTCGGATTCCAGTCGAACGGTAAACCAAAAATGATGGATACGGAGATAGATACTGCAAGTGAAAGCAAGAAAAACACACTATATGCAGTCAATCCTCCTATCCAATGTTCACGAAACATACTCATAATACTATTGTTTTATCAGTCTTTAATCTGGAACAAATTGCCAGTAGATGCTAAACTTTCAAAACAACCTCCTTAGCGTTAATTGTATTATGCCATTTTCGGTGTGAAATATCAACCTAATAAAGGTTATATGCACAATCAAACAAAATGTGTTAATTGGTATTCTGCATTGGTTAGGAAACCGCACTTACCAGGCTTGGGAAAACTAATATTACCCATTTTATTTTCTATAGACATAGCACTCCGCTGGAGTGCAAGACTGCCGGCAACCTATTTCTATAGACATAGCACTCCGCTGGAGTGCAGCCCGTTGACAATCCTTTTTCTATAGACATATTGCTCCACTGGAGCAAGGGTTCAGCGATCCTTTTTCTTAAGTGACAGAAACTTTACACACCCCCAATCAACATGAAGTATTGACAGAATATCCAAAGCATAGTACAATAACAAGGTGAAGAACAGAAGTATAGTACAATAACATAGGAGGAGAACAATGGACGAGAAAGTATTCCATGTTGGTGGTGTTGAACTTCGGGTAGATAACCGCAATTTAGGAGAAGATGGTGGTCCCACTGTGCGTGTCTTTGGAGTAGCGGATGGTGAGAATATCCAGCTTCTACGATTTGACTGCTTCCGTAAGAACCCGCACTATCATTACGATCCATCGGGAAAAAACGACCATATCAAGCTTGATAAAGAGATTGTACCAGATTCGGTAGCATGGACTATTGAACAACTGGGTCAAAACCTTGCTGAGATGATTAATACTGCTGGGTATGCCAATATTGCAGACCGAGTTGACCAGACTGCGGTGAAAGAAGTATTACCGGATGTGGAAACTCTCATGCGTGGATAAACATTTAGAAAACATAAACAGATCAATAGGAGGATTTTAGTGAGAAAACGTTACGTTATAAGTACTATTTTAACTGCTATCATGATAGTTGGGAATTGTGTGGCAGGAACAGTTCAAGAATTTGGTAAATGGGAGACAGGTGAACTTCTCCTTGAAAACTACAGTTTTGAGGATGGTTTAGTTGCATGGGACTTGGAAGATGGTTCAGGCGGCAACAGAGGTGGGTTATATATGATGGAAATTGATACAGATAATCCACAACACGGTGACAATTGCCTGAAAGTAATTGGCGTGAAAGCAACCGGTACCAATTGGCACGCAAAAGTCAAACAGCTGAATATGTCCATGCAAGTTGGAAAAAACTATACCGTGATTTTTTGGGCGCGTGCCGAAGAACCGAGACAAGTCAGCGTTAATATACAGATACAACAAGACCCCTGGGATTTCCTGCAAGGCGGAGATATTCAACTGACAGGACAAACGTGGGAAGAGTATAAACTGACTTTTGCTGCAAGTAGGGATGTCGAAAGGCAGATGTGGGTAGGCTTATCAATCGCACAATCAGATATTGATTTCTGGCTTGATAATTTCCGCTTCTTTGAAGGACAACCTGAAGATGAGTTATCCCTTGATGGAACGCCGCAATCCGTTAATGCAAAGCAAAAGTTAACAACGCGATGGGCATCCGTTAAATCAAAACGTTTTTAAATGTACTCGGTTATATAAAGCACGGTCTTCAGAACGTGCTTTTAATCTCATTATACCGTTATCAGTATCATTCTAAGATTACATTTCTAAACGTGAGCGATACACGTCGCTGACGTTCAATTTTTTGACCATTCCACTTGTCTGATTTTCTGGGAGCAATACCGTGCAGCCAATTATATCGTGCATCACCACTAAGTACAATTAGACTCCTTGGTTCAAGTAGGTATGATACTTTCTTCCCTTTCATATTCTTGTATGTGAAATCCATTATACAACTTGAACCTAAACTCAAAGAAACTATTGTATTACCAAAACAGGGTTCACAGTCGATGTGTGCTGATATACCTTGTCCAGGATCGTATTCATTAATTATCACCTGATCAGCGATATTTTCCATGTAACCGTCATTGTGCAATTTCTGACTGAGTTCTTTCAACCATGCTGGCAAATCACCAATTCGCATATCACGGTTAACTTTCCGCGCTTTATAGTCATACTTATAGCCGTAATGCTGAACCCTCCGCTTTAGGTCATCAAGCCACGGTTGTTTATCAATCGTATCTAACAACCAGTCATGTTGGTGATCAGTAATGTAGTCATCAATATACTTAAGTCCACAAATATCTTCTTGTGCTTGTTGATTATTCGGGTGGAATTGTGGCTTTGAAATTCTATATATAGGACTTGTAGTTTGAGTGCGAAAAATAGGTTTAGAGCTTCCCCATTTATTCTCTTTGAGTTCCATCAGTTTTTTTGCTCCGATTACGGAAGTTTGAATAAAGAAGAATTTGAAAAAAAATAAGAGATTTGATAACATATTGTTGCATGAGATTGCCTCTAAATAAACAGTAATTGCAAGTAATTAAATGAAGGTGGTTCATAAATGCGATTGTCGTAACTAAAATAAATTTTAGCAATTTTCAGAAGGAGAATAATAATGGAAAAACTACACGAAAACCCGTCCGTTGTAAATGAATTAGTGCGTATTCTAAAAGAACATTATCCGTATTTGGAATATAGTGAACACATGTCTAAACGGTTGTCAGAAGATTTTTTGGAGCAAGTGAGTAATGATGTCCTGTATATTCGAGTAATTCCTAACATGGAGCATACTAAACGTGACGGAAGTACTATTGCAGATATATGTGAAAAGTTATCTCAAGCGACACAGATACAGTTTATGTCAACAGTCTGTCCCCCAACTCGCTACTATAGCAGTTCTGGTTGTTCTCGGCAAGATATAGATGCCGAGTGGACTGCGTTTCGTTTATACAAAGCAATGATAAACCAAGACCCCGAGATTCACCACGGGGCGACAGTGTTTATCGGCACTCGTGTGCCAATCCAGTCGTTAATTCACCATCTTAAAACTGGAGAGAGTCTTGATGACTTTCTTGATGGCTTCCCTACTGTGTCGCGAGATCAGGCAATTGCATTTTTAGAATTCGCTTTGACAACGGCACTTGATGCTTATGCACAACAAGATAGGAAATCAAGCTGACATGCGGGTTCTACTTGACGAAAACTTAAATTGGCGATTAGTCCGATATTTTGATCCCGATTGCCACGTGACAACTGTGGATCGACAAGGGTGGAAAGGAAAACGAAATAGTGAACTCCTTGAACAAGCCGAAAAAACGTTTGATGTGCTGGTGACGATGGATAAGGGCTTTGAATATCAACAGAACATCAGAAAATATTCAATCGGTGTCATTATCATCTTTGCTAAGAGTAATAAATTACAACACATTGAACCTGCTATGTCTAAAGTGAATCAAGTGATCAAAGACGTGCAACCTGGACAGGTCATCCACGTGAATGCCAACAGTTTCACCTTGAATAAGGATTGAAACACTCCGTACAAACGCTTCTTGATACCTTTCTTCTCTGGGTTGAAGTGTCAAACAATTATGCCCACGCCTCAAATAAATGGCAGGTCACACCGTTCTCCTAAAGCTAAGCGATACACGCCGTTGCCTTATATACTTTCGCCCTTCCCACATATCCGATTTCCTGGCGGGAATACCGTGCATCCACTCATATCTCGCCGCCTTTTGTAATATCGCTATACTCCGTTTCGCAAGCCAGACATGCACCTTTTGCGTCCTATCAACATCGTTAGTAAATTCCATAATGCAGCTTGTCCCCAAACTCAGAATAATAATCGTATCCTTAAACCACGGCTCCTTATCAATGTGTCCACCGATGCCTTGTCCCGGTTCGTATTCACTGATTAGCACCTGATTTGGTACTTCCGTCATGTGTCCATCTCTATGCAATTTCTCGCTAAGTCTATTCAGCCACATCGGCAACTCACGTCTTTGGCTTTCTTCTTTCAACTCCCCTGTATTGTAATCATACTTTGACCCGTAATTCTGCATACGTCTTTTACCAAAATAGGACCACTCCTGTTCTCCTATTTTATCTATCAGCCAATCGTGTTGGTAATCGGTGATATAGTCTGGCACATAACGTAACCCACGGATTACATCAGTTGCTTCTCTGTTTTTGGGTGGAGGGTCCGGCTCCCGAATGATATGCTGTTCTGACGAAGAGAATAAGGATAGTTGTTCCATTGTTTGCGTATCAGGTCATATTATTCATGCGTAAATGCAGGGTTCGCTTCCAATTTGCTGTGATAGGCAAGAAGTATTGCGATGGCGATACATGTGCCAACAATTCCTATCGGAACAAATTGAGCGACTTTGACTTCAACGGGAGCAAATCGTGCAAATGCGTCAACTAACCATCCAAGTAGTGGTGCAAAGATAATAGTCGCCAATGATTTCGCTTGTGCTTCAATAGACAAAACCGTCGCACCCATGTCAGGGGTAGACTGTGCATCAAATCTGCTGATTAACACGGGTCTCCAGATATTCTGGAGGATTGCTAATGCTACGAATAACACTATTACCGATGGTAGCGAACCTAACCATAATGCTGGAATTAGTGATGCAAAGAGTGCTAAATCTATCCACCACATCAATTGTGCAGCCCCTTCTTCTCCACCACGCCAGTCTGAGAAACGGTGAGAATTCCGTGAAGCAAAAGATGATAGAAAATATAGGAGAAAATAGACCCCAGCGACCAGTAATGCTGAACGTTTTGACGCATCCAATGCTACCAATACGGGTAATGCAATCGCAGTCTGTTTAAGTATCGGTTGCAGAAAGTCTTTACTGGCTTTATACATACCCTCAAAACCCATGCCCTCAAAAACAAGTCTTCGGAGCGGGGGAAAGCATACTGCACTTTTGAGGGCTTTCCCGAGTAGTTTTGCGACCGCTTTCAATGAAAATTCGCTCTGTCTATCCCCATCCAACTGAGATGGATAACCGAGGAAATTGATAATGTTGATACCGTAAGGGATGATTGAATACCAGAAAATGTCTATGAAATTTCCACGATAGAATACCAAAGCACCCGCGATGAGTACTGATAATGCAGAACCCATCTGCGACCAAGAACGTGTGAAACCGTAGACTTTTGTTTTTTCATCTAACCTATCCTGCATCCGCAACCAGTCAAAAATCATCGCTTTGTGGGTGCCGGTTCTGAATGCATCACCTAAACCGAAGAAGAACATCGCCATGAAAAGAACAGCAAATGATTCACTCAGTGCAAACGTAGCGAACGAAGCGATATAAGCACAGAACGAAAATATCATTGCACGACGTCTTCCGTAAAGATCAGCAACTGCGCCTGACGGGATTTCAAACACATTTGTGCAAATTTCTCGAAATCCGATTAGGATACCGATCTGAAAAAAGGACAGACCCTTCTCAATAAACGCTAATATCAGGAATGGATCATAATAGCGTTGATTTTTTAAAAAACCGTAAAGCGAAAAACGGAAGAGCATCGGTATGCGCATAGTTTAGATATGAGTATTTTCTCTGTCCGCTGCATACGCAAGACATGCACGGATATCTGTTTCAGTTAAATATGGAAAATCGTCAAGAATTTCGTTTAATGACATACCTGACGCCAGATAGCCTAATACATCATAAACGGTGATTCGCATTCCCCGAATACAAGGCTTGCCTCCCCGTTTTCCGGGTTCAATTGTAATGATGTCTCTGTAATTCATCCTTCTGTCCTCCAACAAACTTCTACATATTTTCATAACAACCAACTTTTCAAAACTAACACAGAGATAGTTTAAGCAGTAAGGGTTTTGATCGGATATTCTGATGAATCGGATGCTGGTGCTGTCCAGAAAGGACTCCAATCCGTTGCACCATCCTGACCCATATAGAGTGTCTTTCCGATAGCTGCCCATGCGGTTCCATCGGCAGCAAAAGCAATGGAACTGGTACTTATACGATCTGCCGGTTTTGTGAGTTGATCGTTGAGGTCAGTCCAAGTTGCACCACCGTCATCCGAACGACATAACCAAGCACCACCGCCTCTCGGACCTTTCTGGACTGAGGCAAGCATCAAGTCTGGGTCAGTAGGATCTATCGCAATAGCAGTACCATACCGAACAGGTAATCCTTCAAGTCTGTTTATCCACGAGTCACCTCGGTCTTTACTCACATAGACGCCGTTTGCGGTATTAGCAAATACCTGATTATCGTCTGCGGGACACGTAGCAACCTGATGTACATCTTTATTCAGGTCCGGTGTAACAGGTTCCCATGAAACACCTGCATCGGGTGAACGCATGATACTGCCGACATGGATATCTGCGTAACAAAAACCGTCCTTAGTTTTTGCTAATGTCCGCACAGCAGGTGGACCGCCCCAGGGGGTATACCAATCTTTCCTGCATTCTAAATCATCAAAAGTTTGAATTCGTTCTGCGGGTCCTTCCTCTCCAACGAGACGGTAGACATAAGCACCTTCATCCGTTCCGATGAGTAGTGTCAAAGGTTCTTCACGAATAAAAAGCAGGGAAGCAATTGGGTCTTCAATCCCAGTTGGAATTTTTATTGAGGTTTGGCTATTCTCACCATTCGGTGTTAGAATCAGGAGCGTCCCATCTGAAAGTGCAACCGCTATGGACTGCATTTCTGGTATCGAAATTAACGTGCCGTAGTTATCACTAATTTCAGGACTTTGTTGTTCAGTTGCATTGTATATTTCAATAGGTTTACTATTCCCATTATCTTCAATGGAATAGATGGCAGTTTTTGTAGTAAAAAACATTATGTATTCTCCTCTTCTGTGTTGACAGTTCTCTCTCCTTCATCGGAGTCTGATAAATCTCCCGTTGTCGGATGATTCCATATACCTACGATTGCAATGATAAATCCTATCGCATTTAAAAACGCACCATATTGAATCTCTTCAACATTATAGCCATAGATACTAACATCAAACCTTTCCCCAAAGAACAGTCTGATAAAACAGTATAGACCAATACCACTGCAAATCGTCACCATTATTCTTGAGAGTTTAACCTTTATGAATGTTTGTCTATTCAATACTAAACTTGTGACAATAATAAACAAAGTGACTATGGAAACTAATAATACAGAAGATGAGTTGTTTGCAAGCTCACATCCTGGTATATCTTCTATCCAGGGGAATGCAAAACTAATTAAAGCCACAACACCCCCTACAAGTGTTATAACACGTGAATACTGCTTCATTCTTAATCCCCTATATAATCAGATTCAGTGAGAAAATTGTGCGATCAGAGACAATGGCGACAGGTGTAAACATCCTTAACATTTATAAAATCCTTTTCTTCAACTGGTTCTGTCCAATTTTCCTATATACTTATAGTGTTGAAACACATCACCAGACTTATATGTTTCAATTTTGTCAGGTACTATCTCATTCAGTGTTACTGCAACCTGATATGAATCAACATGAACTTTCTTATCCTCAGGAATTTTGGTTGGGTCCACAAAATAGATATAAATCGTCTCGTCAGGTTGAAACAGATCAGGATTTTCAAAACGGATAGTACGCGCTGTTAAATCTATATTTGAGACCCCTGGAGGTCTGGCTGCACAAGCCAATGCAAATAGGAAATCGGGAGTAAGATATATTGCATCCAAAGCTTCTTCCGGTGGTCTCCCAGGTGGAGCCTGTGCCTTCTGTTTCTTCAGTTTTTCAAACAGTTGCTTGCTTCCGTGATATAGATACATAACGTATTAATTTAGAGTGCAAACGTCTTCTCATCATCAAGATCCATCATAGCAAACCAGGTGTTGATGTTCTCAGACTCAGCATTAAGTTTCTTTAGCATTCTTGCCATCATAGCTTTATGCCGTTCAGTTTCAGGACCCATTTGACTAATCTTTTCATTGAATTCTTTGATGTCATTATCACTTTTTGCGTAGTTTTCTTTCAACCATGCTTCAACATCCTCGTCGTTAGGATGTATTCTAAGTGCATCGGTAAAGTCGTCAGCAGAAACACCGAGAAAACCGAGTGCCATTCTATCCATACCAGAATCCTCAGCATAAAAGTACTCACCTAAAGTTCCACCAATAAATGCCCTTCCTTTATCTATCAAACGTGCCAAGTGAACCATTCCATAGACATCCGTATTATTTGGACTTCTTGGTGCTCGTCTTTGTAGATCAACGATACCGAAACTCAACTCATCGTCTAAGTCTTGTAAAGCAACCCATGTATTGATGTCTGTTCGAGTTGGATCTACCTCTTTCCGTCTTGCTTCAAAACGTTCACGTGTCGTTTCATTAGGACCGCGATTCACCATAGCGTGATTGAAAGTGTCTATTTCTTCTCCTGATCTATCAGAGTTTTCCAGTACCCACTCACCGATCTCAATATCATTCGGATTGTTCACTGCTGCATCCTGGAAATCGCCTTCGGAAACACCGAGGAATTCCAAAATACGAACATCTTGACCGGACGTATCACCGAATTTGTATTCACCGATCTTTCCTGCGCGTTCTGCCCGTGCTTTATCTGCCATACGCGCAACACCACAGATCCCCGCAACATCTCTTGCGCGTGCACTACGTGGTGGACGCACAGTCAGATCAACCTGCCAAAAACAACCCCAATCATCCAGTTCAATTGATTGCAGCACAGTCTTGATATCTGTGCGTTCCGGTGCAAACTTCGCAAGACGTTCTTCTAAAAGTTGTTTATGTTTCTTGTCGGCGGGTAGTTTCTCAAGTTCTGATCTGTTGAATTCCTCAATTTCCTCGGTAGATTTGTTTCCTTTTTCAAGCATCCATTTGCTGAGTGCACCATCATCGTATTCGTCTGCTGCCTCCGCAAAGTCATCTGCCGTAATATCCAAGAATGCTAATATTCGTCGGTCTAATCCAGAGTATCTTCCATAGACAAATTCACCGAGTGTTTCATCGTTGTGTGCGCGTGCCTTGTCAGTCATCCGTGCGGCACCCACAATCCCTGCAACACCGAGATTAGAGGGACGACGTGGTGGTTGGCGTGTCAAATCCATAATAATTCGTTTCCTTTCAATTTTTTTTAATTAATGCTAACATGTCTACAGCATTTATTATACCATGATTGGAAGGAATGTCAATTAAAATCTAAGAACGGGTGTGTACAGACATCGTAAACGGAACTCTTACACAATGAAAACAAAGTTGCTTTTAACTATATTGGTGTTACTCATACTTTTTGTAACATATAATCCTACCATATTCTCACAGGACTATACGCAATTAAATTTGCCTGAAGATGCAAAAGCACGTCTTGGAAAAGGAACAGTACTTGATATTCAGTTGTCTCCTGACGGTAATCGGTTAGCAATATCCAGTACCACAGGGGTTTGGCTTTATGACGTTAGTATAAATGCGCGACACACACATCTTATCAGATTTGATACGCAATATACTTCTAAGATAGCATTTTCACCGGATAGTGAGACACTTGCGACAAGCGGGTATGACAAGACGATTCGATTCTGGAATGCAGATACGGGTGAACAAAGACTGAAATTCGATACACCTGACGGACCTTTCAGGTCTATGAAGTTTTCTCCGGATAGCAAAACCCTAATAAGTCAGAATTGGAATGGTGTCGTGTGGATTTGGAATGTTACCAACGGAGAACAGTTAGCAACTTTAAACCCGAATTTACCTAAACTCAGTCACAGAAAATATAGGAATTGGAGACGCGCAATTGATACTTATGTTTACAAAACGGGTGATACTCTATTTGCTGTTGGAAAAAAGGATGGTACAATAGGTATACGAAATGCCAAAACCGATAGAGAGACACAGACGCTTACTACAGTTACGACTGATAGTACCGCATTACCTATTCAATATCTACGACCATATTCTCCTAATCGAGATGTGAAGGATGGCGGTCAATATATTAAATGGGTGAAGAAACTAAGATTTGCTCCCGATGGCAACACACTTGTAAGTACTTCTGACTACCGACGCGCACGTTTAGATGGAACGACTGCACGGGGAGGATCAATTGAGATATGGGATGTAAACACAGGCGAGCAACTCGCTATGCTTCAGGGGAGGACAGAAGTAACTTTTTCTGGGGATGGCAAGACCGTTGCTCTGTTTGATGATAGAGGATATGTGCTATGGGATATCCCTTCACGTAGAAAGATCGCTGAATTTCCGAAGGATGTAAAAATAAGGTTTTCAGGTGACGGCAAAACGCTTGCTATTATTGATGAAAATGGATATAAGATATGGGACATAGCAACACAAAGTGTCATGACTTCACACAGTCAGATTGTAGAATGGTTAGACGCATATCCATGGCGGTTTATTTTATCATACAATGGATCAACCCTTACCACTGATGATAGCAACGGTGTAGTTGCTTTGCGGGAAACGCGAGACTCTCAGAAACTTCGTTTCATAACCACAGGGTATACAGTGCTGGGGACTATTGCGTTTTCACACGATGGCAAAATCCTCGCAAGTAAAGAGAATGGTAGTATTCAATTATGGGATGTGAACAGTGGTAGAAAAAAACAAATAAATACAGCAAATTACATCAAGAACTTAGTTTGGGGGATAGACGATAAAACTATTATCAGCGAGAGTGTAATAAGTCAGAACGAAAATAAGATTCAGGTTTTAGATGTTTCCACTGGAGAATATATTGATGGTTTTGCTATCAACAATGTCCATCGCAAACACTCCCATATTGGATTTGACGATGGAACAAGTATCGTTCTACATTCCAAAAGTGTTTTTACGCCGAATGGCGAAAGTGTGGCTATCCAGACAAACGAAGGCATCGAAATATGGGATGTTCAAAATAAGAAACAGGTGAATACTTTTAATGATAATAATGCGAAAAACAGTCGGGTGAGTATATATGCTTTAGCACCTGATGGAAAGACGCTTGTCGTTGGAACGGATAGTGGTGTTAAGCTATGGGATACACAAACAGGCAAACAAACCACGCTGAAAACCTCAACAAACTGGAGGAATAAAATATTAGATTCAGTGGGCTTGCACAGAAATAGAATCTATACAATAGCGATTTCACCTGATGGTAAGTCGATTGCAGCGGGAGGGGAAGATAAGACAGTTTACTTGTGGAAAATTCCAGAAATTCGTCCAAATACAATACTCAAGCACGACCACGTAGTTAGCAAACTGACATTTTCACTTGATGGTAAACTTCTTGCAAGCGGGGATACATCTGGCAAAATCTACTTATGGGAATTAAAGACCGGACAACGCATTACCACATACAACGGACATGGAGTTTTCATTAGTGGACTAACCTTTGCGTCAGATGGCAAAACACTTGCAAGTGTTTGTGGTGGAGATAGTTACTTAGGTTTTAACGCCAGAACTATTCTGCTTTGGGACGGGCCTTCTAACTGAAAGTCTGAAGAGAATAAACCTGCTTTACATACCCCATGATGCTATGTCCTTTCTTTTTCTGTGAAAATGTTGTATCATATCCAATATAGATCATTTATCATATTTTTAGCATGCGTCAATTGAAATCTAATACCATTTCTAAATCAAAATGCCTCTTTACTGTAGCACATTCTGTTAGATTGTGCCGTTCCCCGCTGCATTTCTAAACAGTCGGTAATGAGAGAAAAATTAATTGAAATGGTATAAGAACAGGTGTGTACAAACAGCAAAAGAGGAAATACCATGGAAAATTCAGAACATATTCAAGAAATCTTAGAACGACTCAAAAACCTTTCGTCCGTACAACAGAGACAGGTATTAGATTATGTGTTGGAGTTGTCAGGAGAAACGCCAAAGGACTTATCAGGCAAAGAACTGCTCAAACTTGTTGGCGCAATTTCAAAGGAAGATTTAGAGATTATGAAACAAGCAATTGAAAAAGGTTGCGAACAAGTATACGGATCTTAGTAGAATGTATTTAATTGACACAAACATAGCAATAGCTTTATTTGCAGGTGATGAGGTTGTTAAAGAGAAAGTAAGAAATGCAGAATTCATTGCTGTCGCACCTACAATTATTGGTGAACTCTGGTATGGTGCTCAAAAGTCTCAACAAGTTACTCAAAATTTACGCAAGATTAATATACTGGCAAATGATAGCAGATTTTTCCATCATGATTTAGAGACTGCACAATTCTACGGAATCATTAAAGAGAGATTAGAGCGTAAAGGCACTTTAATTCCAGACAACGACATCTGGATTGCAGCAATCGCACTACAACACAATTTAGTCTTAGTAACACGAGACGCACATTTTGAGGAAATTGAATCTTTAGAAACTGAACGTTGGTAAGTCCGTAGGATATTAACGTTTTGGCGAAGGTATTACAAAAACCTGGACCTATCGTTATTCAGCAAATCAATGAACATGTGGGATCAATTGGTCAATTGGTGCTATTCACTACACACAACCTAAATTAAAACCAGGATAATGGGCGAAGGTATTGATATCTAATAGAGATATATTATCATATTTTCAGCATGCGTCAATTGAAATCTTCATCTCTAAACTTGCAGGCAAATATATTTACAGTAACACAAAGGTATAAAATATGAAATGCAGCATCAGACCTTTTTTAAGTTTCCTTGTCATCTTAGGGTTTATCCTGTCTTGTGCGCAGGCACCACAGCAGGTTGCTGAAAGAACTTTAGCACAAGATTTAGGTACAAAGAAAGCACAATATTCCACTGTCCGCATAGTAAGCCAAACTGGAAAACCAATTACGCTTGGAAGCGGATTCTTTGTAGGTAAGGACAAGATTGCAACAAATATCCATGTTGTTGCACAACCCGACTCTGTTTTCGTTAAGTTTAGCAACACAGAAAAAATCTTGGTGGTTGAAGGTGTTGCTGCGTTTGATGTGAAAAACAATCTCGTCATTCTAAAACTATCAAGGGAAGGGATACCGTTGCCTATAGGCGGCAGTGATGCTGTTCAAAAAGGTGAATCTGTATCTGTTACCGGATATACTGATGAAGAATACAAAACCGAACGTGGAACTATTGCCAGCATTCAGAAAAGCGATAAATGGTTTGAAGTGAAAGTCTCTGCTTCTAAGGAGAGTAGTGGTGCTCCTGTACTGAACAGCAAAGGACAAGTTATTGGCATTGCTGTTGGGTATGGTGACGGATATGATAACTACGCTATTCCGTCAAATACACTTCCTGAATTGCTTGCCCAATCAGTACCGTTGGAACCTTTGGCAGAATGGCGGAAGCGGGAAATTATCCGCGCCGAGGTGTACCACAGTCAAGGCGAAGAAAGAATTGCTGTCAAAGAATATAAAGACGCGATCGTTGACTTTGATAAAGCCATTGCGCTAAACCCTGAACATGTTCGTGCCTATTACAAACGGGGAAAAGCAAAGTATCACATAAATAACTATATTGGTGCAATAGATGATTGCACCCACGCTATAAAACTAAACCCTGAACATGCCAGGGCTTATAATGGCCGGGGCGTAGCAAAAATGGGCCTCGGTAGATCTGAACTCAAGAGTGGTGATACGGAGAAAGCATTACACCTATATCAAGAAACAATTGACGACTATACACGCGCTATCAAGATTGATCCTACAGATGCGGATTTCTATCAAAATCGCGGTGGCGCAAGATTCATGCTTGGTGAATTTGAATTCGAGAATGGTAATACGAAAAAAGCACGGCACTTGTATCAAGAAGCGATTAATGACTGTACGCAAGGAATCAAAATCGATCCTAAAGACGCTGGGGCATATAGGAATCGTGGCATAGCGATGTTTAGACTCGGAAGGGCCGAATTTGTGCAGGGTGCTGCGGAAAAAGCACGGAAATTGTATTTTGAAGGTGTAGTTGATATTGACAGATCCATTCAACTGAAACATTTAGAGGACACTGACGTATCAACCATACACATAGAATCCAAGGAAGGCAGAGCGTCTACAGTCCGCGTGGCGAAATGGTTAGATGGAATTTTTTTTGGGAGCGGTTTTTTTGTAGACAAAAACAAGATCGTCACGAATATACACGTGGTAGATACACCCGGTCCCGTTCTCGTTAAACTTATGGACAAAGAGACAATCTATGAAGTTGTAGGGGTGACAGCGTTTGATGTAGAATACGATCTCGTTGTCTTAGAGCTTTCTGGTGAAGGTATACCGCTGCCTTTGGGAGATAGTAATAAAGTCCAAATCGGAGATCCTGTAATTGCCGTGGGATATCCCAGCGGAAAATATAAGGTCACTGCCGGAAATGTCTATGGTATTAGAAATAGTGATAATTTGATCGGAACGACAGCTAAAATTTCCGATGGAAACAGCGGTGGTCCTCTCCTAAATGATAAAGGAGAAGTCATCGGAATTAATAGTCGATCAGACAATTATAGTCTTGCTGTTCCATCGAATATACTTAAGGCATTACTTACCCTGTCTGTGTCGCCGGAACCTTTAGCACAGTGGCAAAAACGAGATCAAATCCGAGCCTCTTTCTACTACAGTGAAGGAGAAGACAAATTTAATGATGAGCAGTATGCCAAGGCAATAACTCACTTTGATAACACCATTCTACATAACCCTAAACATGTTTATGCATATAACTGGCGCGGACGTGCAAAGTATAGGCTCGGCGAATCTAAAGAAGATCAAGGTGATGTGTCGGAAGCACAGAACCTATATCACGCAGCTATAGAGGACTGGACGCAAACCCTCAAGATTAACCCGAAGTTTACTGCCGCTTATAACAATAGAGGAATGGCGCAGACTTTTCTTGGTAAATTTAAAGAAGAACAAGGCGACGTGACTGAAGCACAACGGTTCTATCAAGCAGCAATTAATGACTATACACGTTCAATTAAGATTGATGCAAAGTATACCTTTCCTTATTATTATAGAGGATTGACGAGAACTGTGCTCGGTCAATCTATAGCGGATATAGGAAATATAACAGAAGCACAACAACTCTACCAAGATGCAATAGATGATTATACCTACGTCATACAATTTGACCCAGAGGATGCTGAAAATTACAACAATCGCGGAGCAGCAAAAAGGATCCTTGCGGAATCTAAAGCAGAACAAGGCAATGTAGTAGAAGGACAACAACTCTATCAAGAAGCGATAGCCGACTATACGAAAGCGATTAACATTAACCCTGAGTATGTCCGCGCATACAATAATCGCGGGATAGCAAAGAAAGCTCTTAGACAACATGAGGCAGCAGAAATAGATTTTAATAAGGCAAAGGAACTGGAAGTCGATAAATGAAAAATAGACCCATCATCATCATCATCATCTCCATACTCGGTGTGCTACTATCAATAATCCTAAGTGGCATCTACCTGAATTTCTCATACTTTGAACCGGATACCGCTTCGTATCTATTTCAGGCAAAACTGTTTGCACAAGGTAAAATATCTATTCCTGTCCCACCACAAACGATAAACGGTGAGATAACGATAGAACCGAATGGCAAACCGATGCCAGAATACGGATTTTCTCCTTCGCCGCACATCAACATGCTGAACGGCAAATGGTATTCCAAATACCCGTTCGGCAACGCGCTGATGATGATGTTTGGCGTATTTATAAACGCCCCTTGGCTCATTACAGCTCTTGCAACAGGGGGAGCACTCTTCCTGTTATTCTTGCTGGTAAAGGATACGTATGGAAAACAGATCGCACTGATTGCTACAGTCATCGCACTTATTTCACCTGCAACTGCAGGAATGGGGTCAACGTGGTTTAGCGAACCCGTCAGCAGGTTTTTCCTAACACTCTTCCTGTTCAGTTTGGTCAGAACATTGAATAACCCTGGGAATGTAATCTATCCATTAATTTCAGGTTCCGCATTGGGTTATGCATTCAATACGCGTCCACTCTCTGCCATAGTCTTCGGTTTTGTAGGGGGTGCTTTTGCGCTATACCACTTATACAAACCCGCAAAAAGTGAGGAGGCAACGCCTGAATCTGATACGGAAGTTTTGGATAATTCGCAAAAACGGAGACAACTTGTTCACCAGTTAGGAGTTTTCTTAATTCCGTTTGCTGTGTTGGTCCTTATATGTATGTCGTGGAACTACCATTTTACTGACGATCCCTTCATGTTCACACATACCGCCGCGCAACCTTACGATAAAGTCGGTTTTGGAAAAAGGACTGAGGGTTATTACCCCAATATAGAACGCGCGGGAGAATTCACACCCAATTGGTCAGTCAAAAGAACTTGGCGACACATACTACCTTGCATCAGTTTTAACGCACTCGGTTGGGGAAATTATCACCACAGACTACTTACAGAACCTAAGCTAACTTTCCGATTTTTCATAGATTTTTTACCACTGCTGATACCGTGGTTTCTTGCATTCATACCTTTTTTCCATAAATCACGAAATAGATATGATGTGTTATGCATCTCGCTCATCGTCGTAAGTCTATTGCTTTATGCATTCTTCTATTTTGAGGGGTCTACGTGGGGATTCACACCCGTCAATGCACGTTACTACACGGAGGCGATTTTCCTCGGTTTCATTCCGCTGGTTGCGCGTGGGGTCTATATCATCTACGAACGTGCAAAAGAGCTGACGTGGAAAAACGCGCTCGCTTGTATAACAGGCGTGTGTCTACTGCTGCTCAGTGTAAACCTTGTATGGAGTTATGTACGTATCGGCAGAGTTTATCAAAACTGGAGTAGCGTCTATCAGAAGTTACCGCCGTTGGTTAAGCAATCAGATATTCATAATGCTGTTATCTTCATTCCCGGCACCAGAGATGCTCCGATTGGTGATTATCCGTTTAAAAGTCTGGATGAAGCGGATATAGTCTATTTCAAGATAGGACCAAATCCGAGATGGGGTTTAACGAACAGCGATTGGAAAGCAGTTTACACGCAGTATTTTGAAGGTAGAGATGCTTATCTTTACGAAGCTGGTCCGAACAAACTAAATCCTTTATCTCTTGAAACCGCAGAGTGATCTATAAAATATTAAGGAATTCATGTCACAGCAAATTATCCTACCTATCACAGGTATGCATTGTGAAGGTTGTGCCTCTACAATCTCACATAACCTTGAGCAGATGACGGGTATACTTACAGCAAATGTCAGTATTGCCACGGATCAGGCAGCAATCACATTTAATCCTACTGATCTCAACGAGGAAACAATTGTTGAGAAAATCCGTTCTCTCGGATTTGATGTCGTTGATCCAGATTCTGAAGCGGAAGAACGTGATGCAGAACGCAAACGACAGAAGTTACAATTTGGCGTAGGTTTGCTCTTCACACTACCGTTATTCCTTCTCAGTATGGGCAGCGACATGGGGTTGATTGGTGGATGGTCAGATGACATAATGATCAAATGGATCATGTTTGCCTTAGCATTACCTGTGCAGACATATTGTGCACAGGATTACTATATCGGTAGTATAAAGGCACTACGGAACCGTTCAGCCAATATGGATGTCCTCGTTGCGATGGGTTCATCTGTGGCATTTCTATTTAGTACGGTTGTCCTGATTGCCTTATCCGGTAACAGTGAACAATTTGGAAAGCTCGTCTATTTTGAAACAGCGGCGGTCATCATAACCCTCATTAAACTTGGTAAGTATTTGGAAGCACGCGCCAAAGGAAAAACAGGCTCTGCATTAAAGAAACTGATAGGTCTATCTCCAAAAACAGCATGCCTCCTAAAAGATGGAGAAGAGGATCATATCCCAATTGAAAAGGTAACCGTTGGTGATATGCTCCTCGTACGTCCCGGTGAAAGCATACCCGTTGACGGGATTGTCCGTGAAGGTTCAAGTGCTGTTGACGAAAGCGTCTTCACTGGTGAAAGCATACCTGTTGACAAGTCAGTAGACGACACAGTGACCAGTGCAACGATAAATCAGAGCGGCATGCTTACAATTGAAGCAACACGCGTGGGTTCTGAAACCGCACTTGCACGACTCGTTCAGTTAGTCCAGCAGACACAACAGAGCAAAGCACCGATCCAAAGAACTGCTGATGCTGTTGCAAGTGTATTTGTTCCCGTTGTGTTATGCATTGCTGCGATAACGTTTTTCGTGTGGTTGTTTTTGGTCGGAGAAGGATTCACGCCAGCAATGCTACGTCTGGTTGCCGTGTTAGTCATTGCATGTCCATGTGCTTTAGGTCTTGCAACCCCTACTGCGATTATGGTAAGTACGGGTATTGGTGCACACCGTGGCATTTTATTCAGGAACAGTGAAACCTTAGAACATGTCGGTGACGTCTCTCAAATTGTTCTGGATAAAACGGGGACGTTAACCCAAGGAAAATTAACACTCACAGATATAATTACAAACGGTGTAGAAGAGAATCACCTGCTTCAGATAGCCGCCTCAGCAGAACGTGGCAGTGAACATCCTATCGGTAAAGCTGTAGTATCTGCTGCTTATGAACGTGCCATTGAGACTGCCGTTCCTTCAGACTTTACAGCTGTCGCAGGCAATGGTATCATCGCAAAACTTGATGATAAGACCGTGATAATCGGTAAGCAGAACTTCATGCAACAGCACGATATATCTACAGAACTGCTATCACAAGACGCAGCGCAACTACAAGATGATGCTAAGACAGTGTTATGGGTGGCAATTGATTCTCAACTGTGTGGACTGCTGGCTGTAGCCGATACTGTAAGACCTGAAGCAGCGGCAGCTGTCAAGGAAATCCATGATCTTGGGTGTGATGTAACCATGATGACAGGAGACAACAGCGGTACTGCAAATGCAATAGCAAAAAGTGTTGGGATTTCAGATGTAATGTCTGAGCTTCTACCTGAAGACAAAGCAGCAGCAGTCCAAAAAGCAGAAGAAGAGACTGATGGTTTCATCGCTATGGTGGGAGATGGAATCAACGACGCACCTGCGTTAGCACAAGCAGATGTCGGCATGGCACTCGGCACTGGAACAGATATTGCGATGGAGACAGCGGATTTGACATTAATGCACGGCGATCTGAAGACGATCCCCGACGCCATCCAATTAAGCCGTTCCACGCTCCGAACGATCAAGCAGAATCTCTTCTGGGCATTTTTCTATAATGTGCTGTTAATACCTGTAGCTGCAGGTGTATTATATCCTCTGGAATTCCTCCCAACGATGCTGCGCCAGTTACACCCGATGCTTGCAGCGTTTGCAATGGCGTTTAGCAGTGTTTCAGTTGTGTTGAATAGTTTGCGGTTGCAGTGGAGGGAATAATGAATTTAGAAATTACGAAAGATACTATAGTTGAAAGACCAAAATGGTCGGAACCAGTTCAAATTTTAGTTTTTGATCGACTACCGGATGGAGGTGCTCATGTTGTCGGCAAAACGATTAACTCACAAACATTTATTGAAGAAGAGATCACAGAGTCTGAAGTAGGAGAATTGCGTATTGTAACCGCACAAATTGATTTTACGGGTAACGCTGGTCACGCCTTTCTTGCACTTGAGGCAAAACGTTACCGATACGCAGCTCTCTACGATCCAACCTTAGCGATTAGCAGTTCCAAGGTTGACCCGTTGCCACATCAGATTGAAGCTGTTTCGCATGTTCTTAAACAGACGCGCATCCGATTTCTCATTGCTGATGACCCGGGAGCAGGTAAGACGATTATGGCGGGTCTTATCTTGAAGGAACTCAAACTTCGGAATCAGGCAAAACGGATTTTGATTGTCGCCCCTGGCCACCTAATTACGCAGTGGAGAGAAGAGATGAAAACACGATTTGAAGAGAACTTCATACATGTCACGCGTGCCTTCGTTAATGCTAATAAGCCTGAAAACGTTTGGAATCGCGAACAACAATTGATTACTTCTATGGATTTCGCGCGTCAAGATGAAATCCGTGATGCGATTGCAAATACCTATTTTGATCTGATTATTGTTGATGAAGCACATAAGATGGCTGCCTACCGTTACGGCGACAAAACTGAAAAGAGAAAGCGTTACCAACTTGGTGAATGTCTTTCTAACTGCACAACACATTTCCTATTTCTCACGGCAACACCGCATAGAGGGGACTCTGAAAACTTCCGATTATTCCTTGACCTTCTTGAACCCGGTTTCTTCAACGATCCAATCCAAATTCAAGAGTCCATTGAAAAGAGGGACAATCCACTATTCATCCGACGAATAAAAGAAGACCTAAAGGATTTTGAAGGAAAACCACTTTTCTTACCTCGTCACGTCAAGACAAAGCCGTTTTACCTCGGTGTAGAATCTGAGATAGAAATGGAACTTTATAACACCCTATCCGAATACATCCGTGAACAGTACAACCGTTTTTCTGAGGATTCACAGAAGCGAAACAATGTTGCTTTTGCATTGGTAATTTTACAACGTAGGCTTGCATCAAGCACGCACGCCCTCTGTGTTTCCCTCCAACGCAGGCAACAACGTTTAATGGAATTGCTACAGAAAGCTACCCTCATAGCAGACACGATACCCTCTGAACAAGATCTTGAAGAAGTTGAAGATCTTAGTGAGGAAGAACGAACAGAAATAGAGGAACAGTGGGAGGTCCTCTCTGTTGCTGAAAACAGGGAGGAATTGAAGGATGAAATTGAGACACTTAAGTTTCTTGAACGTGACGCACAACAAATTATTGACAGCGAAAACGAATTAAAGATACAAGCCCTAAAAACTGCACTTGATGAACTCAACGCAAAACACCCTAATGAAAAGATTCTTGTTTTTACTGAATACTCTGATACCCTTGATTACTTAGAACGGAAAGTGACAGCATGGGGATATTCTGTCTCAGTAATTCATGGTAAAATGCCCCATGAAAAACGGATTGAAGCACAAGAAGAATTCAGAAAAAAGACACAGCTTTTGATCGCAACCGAGGCCGCTGGTGAAGGAATTAACTTACAATTTTGCCATCTAATGATTAACTACGATTTACCGTGGAACCCAAATCGATTGGAACAACGAATGGGACGGATTCACCGATACGGGCAGCAAAGAGAGGTGTATGTGATAAACTTGGTTGCTGCCGATACGCGGGAAGGTGCTGTTTTTAAGCGACTCTTTGATAAATTGGATATTATACGGAAGGAATTGGGAACCGATCGCGTCTACGATGTTATTGGTGAACTTTTTCCCAAACGGAACCTTGCCCAACTAATGCTTGAAGCTGCAGCAAGCACGCGGAACCATGTCCAACTGCTTCAGGAAATTGACACGACTCTTGATTCGGAACAACTCCAATTCTTTAAGAATTTTAATGAAGAAACACTTGTTTCACCTTTTATCAATCTTTCTCAAGTAAATGAACTTCAGCAGCAGGCACGTGAACACGGATTTATCCCAGAATACACACGTGAGTTTTTCAGAAAAACTTTCAAAACACTTGACAGTACTATCTATCAGAGAAAACATGAATTTTATAGAATTAAAAGCGTTCCAATCGAAATAAGGAAAATTAGTGAAGATTCACAATTCAAGGAAATGTATCCTGCATTGACTAAGAGAAAATACCCTAAAGTAACATTTGATAAAGCACAAGCCTTGAAAGATCCGACAGCTGAATTCATCTCTTTTGGACATCCCCTTTTTGAAGCAACTCTCCGCTATGCTGAACAAACATACTCAGATGCACTCAAAACAGGATCCTGCTTTGAAGATCCTGATGGGATTTTTAACGGAGTCGTGGTCTTTTATGAAGGTGAAATTCGAGATGGATCAGACTCGGTTGCTGGAAGAAGGCTCTTTGCCTATTATCTTCCTGAGAATTCAGAAACAATAGAAAAGGTTAACCCAAAACTTCTTTGGGATTTTCAAGAAGCACAAACGGAATCTTCAACAGAGGTGTTAGATATCCAGGAACTTGAGACTAAGGTTGGCACGCAAGTACGCAATCACTTAGAGCAATACAAACAGGAAATGACTGAAGAACGACAACGACAAGTGGATATCAAAAGAGAATATGGTATCACATCTTTAGAACAACTCATACTCAAACTGGATGGTGAACTCCTTGAACTTTGGACACGAAAAGAAAGGGGTGAAGATGTCAGATTGGCGATTCAAAACAAAGAGGAACAGAAACAACATTATGAGGAGGAAAAAGAAAAACTTGAGGAAACTTGTCAGAAAGAGGTAGCACTTGTAAGAAAACCCCCAATATTTGCTGGTGCCATTCGAGTGAGACCTGCTATCGAACCAGATGATTCAAATGTTTCACAGAAAGACAAATTGGAAATTGAGCGGATTGGCATGGAATATACCGTACGACATGAAGAAGCACAGGATTGTACCGTTACAGATGTGTCAAAAGAGAACCTTGGTTTTGACCTTCGCTCAAAAACGCCTGATGGCAAAATTCGGTGTATTGAAGTGAAAGCTCGCGCGGAACGTGCGCCTGTTGTTCTAACTTCTAATGAATGGCACATGGCAAAACAACTCAAAGATGATTATTATCTTTATGTTGTTCTCAATGCAGTGACACAACCAGAACTCTATATTTTACAGAATCCTGCGGAACAGATAACTGCAGTACAACAGGTTACAGATGTTAGATACCAGGTACCACTATCAGAAATTACTCAGAATGGACTGCCTACCGAAAATAGATAATTTTGATTGACATTTTAAACTCTACATAATATAATCACATATACATTAATGGGACAGATATAAGACAAACATTATTCATAACATACGTAACGGAGACTTGAGTGGATAACAAAAAACGCATTATTGAAGTTGCTTTTCCGGTAGAAGAAGTGAGTGAGCAGGGCCGTCGTGATAAATACAAAAGGCAAATTACAGGAATTCACACATGGTGGGCGCGCCTCCCTCTCGGTCCTTCTCGTGCAACTGCTTATGCATCCCTTGTAGATAACTCCAAATTAGCTCATACAAACAATCATTCAACAACTAGCAATAATATGATGCTCCGTCCTCCCAAACATGATTTCATTGCTGAACTTTCTAAGTGGGAAAATGTTTTCAATCCGATCTGGATTAACCAGGCGAGAGATGACATTCTTGAATCTCACGAGGGAAAACCTCCAAAAGTACTCGATCCTTTTGGAGGTGGTGGTTCTATTCCATTAGAAGCACAACGACTTGGATGTGAGACTTATTCTTGCGATCTGAATTCCATTGCTGTGCTGATTCAGAAGTGCACGCTTGAATATCCACAAAAATATGGACAGCGTCTTCATGAGGATGTTAATAAGTGGGGAGATCGAATTCTGGCACAAGTGACTGAGGAGTTAACACCTTTCTATCCGAAGGAATCTGATACTTCTGATATATTTGCCTATATTTGGGCCCGTACCCTTCCATGTCAAAATACCGATTGTGGTGCTATCATTCCACTCATTAAACAGTTTTGGCTTACAAAGAAAGAAAATAAAAAGATCGCGTTTTGCCCAGATTTAGAAGATGGAAAGATTGCTTTCCGCATCGTTGGAACAGGGTATGAGTCTATGCCACATGGATTTGATCCTGGAGAAGGTACTATTACAAATGGTATAGTTACTTGTCCACTCTGTAAAACTACGATTCCATCTAAAGAAAAAACATCATTGTTTCAAGGTGGAGAAGCAGATGAAAGACTTATTGTCGTAGTCACCCAACATCCAAATTTTACTGGTAAAAGCTATCGTCTCGCTACAGAAAAAGATATAAAGATTTTCAACAGCGCACGAGATAAACTTTCTGAAAAACGTGAATTTCTTAAGAGAATATTGGGGGTTGATCCAGTTCCAGACGAAGCTATACCCCAAATAAAAGGTCAAGGGGCAGAACGAGCAATTGCAATTGACAATTACAATTTAAACACTTATGGTAGTCTTTTCAATGCACGCCAACAACTTAGCCTAATAACATTAACTGAAAAAATTAAGAATGCACATTTGGATATGCTTGCGCAGGGCTATGAAGTAGACTACGCCAAGGTAATCTCAACGTACCTTGGACTTTGGCAGAATCAAATTGCAGATTATTGCTCAAATCTTTGTACATGGATAAATACTAGTGAAGCCATCGGTCATGTTTTTGGCAGAGCAGCGCAACCAATGGTTTGGGATTATGCCGAAGCAAATTCATTACGAAAGGTAAAAGATCGATTAGGAATTTTGCTGAAACCGATAAAACATTTGGTACAGATGGAGGCTAAACCTGCTACAATTCAGCAAGCGTCAGCGACACATCTTCCTTATTTTGATAACAGCTTTGATGCAGTACTGACCGACCCACCCTATTACGATAACGTTCCATATTCGTACCTCTCCGATTTCTTTTATGTATGGTGTAAACGAAGCATTGGAGATCTCTATCCGGAGTTCTTTAAGAAATTGATGACTTCAAAAGATGAGGAAATCGTCATGTACGGTCACCGTGAGGGAGGTGTGGAATCTGGAAAGCAGTTTTTTGAAGAAAGGCTATCCAAAGCCTTTCAGGAGATACATCGAATCCTTAAATCAAACGGAATCGCAGTCATCGTGTATGCTCACAAATCGACCGAAGGTTGGGAGACATTGATTAACGCTTTACTGGATTCGGGACTCATAATTACAAGCGCATGGCCAATTGATACTCAGATGAAATCTCGTTTGCGCGCAATGGATTCTGCTGCTCTTGCTTCCTGTATCTACATGGTTGCGCGAAAAATAGAACGTGAACCATTTGGGCTCTATAGGGATGTTCAAAAAGAACTTGAGACTTATTTGCAAGAGAAATTATTTACATTATGGGAATGGGGTTTTTCTGGTGCGGACCTGTTTATTGCTGCCATTGGAATCGGAATTGAGGTATTTGGTAAATATGAAACAGTTCTTGATGACGATGACAATCTTATTCGTGCCGAAAGGATGATAGCGGATATAAGGGAGCTTTTAGAACGGTTTGATGGAGACCAAACTGGATTTGCAGGAACTCAGATGACAAGGTTTTATCTCCGCTGGAGACGAGAATATGGAGAAAAATCGGTTATATTTAATGATGCACGGGAACTCGCTTTATCACTCGGCATCGAGTTAACAGAGGAGTGGGGAGAAGGTAGTTTCATTCAGCAGGAAAAGACAAATGTACGCGTGCTGGGTCCACATGAACGGGAAATTACTGACGTCTCCTCCAGTGAAGAGTTGATTGATATCTTGCATCACACCTTGCTCTTATGGAGTTCAGGTAATCGTGCCGCAATGATTCAGTGCCTTTCAATAGAAGATATCGGGCTAAACGAACTTATATGGAATGTCGCACAGCAGATTTGTAATTCCCTGCCATCGGATAGTCAAGAACGTCAATGGCTTGAAGGCTGGCTCGCTGATCGAGAAACCATTCAACGCGAAATAGGGACAACTCAAGAAGAATTTCGTCACGAGACACTGTTTTAATGCGAAAAGAGTCTATTTTTTAATTACATTACACTTTGCATAAGGAAATCTTATGAATTTTCCAGCATTTGAGACGATTGCCATACCGCATAGCGATATTTTTCATGGTCGCTTCACTGCAGACACCTATGCCGCTAAACTCGGACAAGTGGTAAAAAAAGAAGGACCAAAGGAATACCGTAGTGCACAGCAGTTTTTTGATAAAACTTATGAAACTGCCGGTTTGAAGGTGCTACTTTCCGGTGTTGAAGGTCGCTTGAAAGGGCATGATCGGAAAAACCAAGACCCTATCATCCAACTACAAACCCCTTTTGGTGGCGGAAAAACCCATACCCTCATTGCCCTCTATCATAAAGCAAAGGAATGGAACGCGACACCAGTCGTAATTGTTGGATCCGAAATTGATACAGATGAAACATTCTGGGGTCAGATAGAATTTCAATTAACTGGAGAAAAGCAAGAATTAAGCAATAACGTTGCACCTGGAAGCAATAGCATTTCAAATATATTTAAACAGAACAAAAAACCGGTTCTTATTCTTATGGATGAGGTATTACAGTACCTGACTCGTGCTGCGGGGGTTTCAGTTGAAAAAAGCACGTTAGCAGATCAGACGCTGGCGTTTATGTTGTCACTTACGGAATCAGTTGCAGATTCTCCAAATGTTGCATTCGTTGTAACTTTGCAAGAAAGTGAAGTACAACCACTTGCAAATCGATTTCCTCTATTTAATGATTTGTTAAACAGAATGAAGCGAGTAGTAACACCTGTTGAAGATAGAGAAATTTCCAGTATCATACGTAGGCGTCTCTTTTCCAAAGATAAATTCGATCAGAGCGAGGCAAAAAAGGTTATTCGAGAATTTGCTAAATATGCGAGGACAGAAGGCATTTTGCCTGCAGGTATCCAAGAATCTGAATATCGTGAGCAGTTTGCAGAAAGTTATCCGTTTCAACCTGAAGTAATCGATGTTCTCTATCAGAGATGGGGGAGTTTCCCCGATTTTCAGCGAACTCGTGGTGTGCTAAAACTCCTTTCACGTGTTGTACATTGTGCGTGCGGCAAAAATCGTCCCTACATTACTCTTGCTGATTTTGACTTAGGCGTTAGCGATATTCGAGATGCTCTTTTAGATCACACGGGTCCCGAATATAAGAGTATCATAGCAAACGACATTACGGGTCCTAATGCCAGAGCAAAAGTTGCTGATAGAGAATTAGGAAGCATTTACGAACCTTTGGCTTTAGGTACTCGGACTGCAACTGCTACCTTTCTCTACTCCTTTACCGGTGGTCTGGAACGGGGGGCTACACTGGACGAGATCAAACGGAGTGCTGCAGTAACAGACAAACCTTCCGCCATTATAGATACAGCTAAAAACAAGTTAAGTGATAACTTGTTTTATCTTCGCGCTGAAAACGGTAAATTATATTTTGATACTCAGCCCAATTTGAAACGAATTGTACAAACGCGTATGGAAAATGTTGATGATCAGGTGATTGAGACACGAGTTAATTCTCAACTTCAAAAATGTTTCAAATCCCAATCTAACGGACATTTTAAAACATACATTTCACCTAATGATAGTTCCGTAATTCATGATAATGATGACTTGAAGTTAATTGTATTATTTAAAAAAGACGATGGATTTTGTCAGAACATTATAAAGTACAAAGGTGAAACACCTCGCATTTATCGAAACACGCTTTTTTTCATCACACCTCCTTCAGGAGAAGCTGACTACTTAAAGGTGGAAATTAGAAAAGTTGTTGCTTACGAAGAAATTAAAAAAGATACATCCTTAAATTTGACAAATAATCAAATAAAAGAGATTGATGTTGCAAGAAAGCAATTTGAAACTGCATTGAATAACGCATTACGACGAGATTATCGAAATGTCTTAATGCCTGCACAAGATGGACTTAGCACAGAAGACCTTGGAATGCGTGCACAAGGTATGGATACCCCTCTTGATGATGAAGTCTATGAAATGCTTCGAGTGAAAGGGAAAGTCCTTACAAGCATTGGTCCAAGAAACATTGCAATTCGATATCTGAAGGAAAACGAAACTTTTTCCACGTCACAGCTGTTACACTCAAGCCTCCGCACTCCTGGTGAAACGATTGTTCTCCGCGGCGCATGGGAGAACGGTATCCGCCAAGGCGTTGAGGAAGGGCTCTTCGGACTCGGTGAAAAAGAGAACGGCATGCTTGTACCACACTACTTTAAGAATATGCCTTTAGAAATTGCATTAGATAATAACGAGGTAATTATTCATCCAAACCTAATTCGGGAAAAAATCACACCTGAGGATATCTTGCATGAATACCTTGGAGATGACAAAGCAATTTCAACAAGTTTACCGTTCCAATATGATCCAAAGTCCACTAATCAACCACGACCACTTCTTGATACGTGGAAATCAGCAATCCGAGAAGGAGTCAAGAATGGCACTTTTGGACTCGGTGATAAAGTAGGCAATGATGTTACTCCGCGTATAATTAGGCAAGAATCTTCAACAATTGCTTTAGGTGGAAATGAAGTTATCATTGATGCATCACTTTTTCCAGTAGATTTTATTGTTGAGCCACCACCGGAACCAGATAACGGTGAAAATACGGATAATGGTGAAGATGATAAACCTTTGCCAGATGAGCAATCTAAAAAGACAATTGGCATCAGATTTAGGTTGCCGCAAGGGAAAGTAAGCAACGTAGTTCAGCATCTCAACCAATTACACTCAAATTTCCAAAACATGCAGCTTGAATTGAAAGCCTCCGAAGGTGAAATCTCTGAGGATGATTATGCAGAATTTAAGGATAATTTACGCGAATTAGATATTGAAATTGAAGAGTTATAATTTTGATAAATTAAAAACATTAAACGAAATAATACAAGTGTGTTTATATTATTGAGATGTTCCCTGATCAAGTGGCGTGTATCGAATATTTAGAGCGTCTACGGTGGCAAGAATCTCCTGAATGTCCGCATTGTGAGTCTATACATGACAACAAACGCAATGAAACGGATATAGTGTGTATCGGACGCTGGAATTGCCACGATTGCCACACAACATTCAAGGTGACGGTCGGCACAGTGTTTCATGGTACAAAGATAGCACTTCAAAAATGGTTTATGACGATCACTTTGATAGCAAACGCAAAGAAAAGTCTGTCAAGCTGCTAACTTGCACGCGATTATAAATACAACTACAGAGGGACGAACATTTTTGCCGAGTTTCTCACAGAGAGTATGGAGACCGGATTAATTGCAAAATCCTAAAATCCAAAACGACTAATTCCGTACAATTTTATCCGATTATTGTTGACACACAATATTTAAAAATGTTATAATAACAAATGAAATTTTAAATTTTCATAATATGAAAGGTAATTTGATATGCAACTTATTGGAAATCATGTAGAGCCTCAAAGTCATCATAAAAAATTATCAAACGAATCAGAAATGTCAAAAAATGTTGAGGAATGCTTAGCATGTATTGATGATTTATCTATTAATAGATTAGATTTAGATGGAAATGAGATGGATCTTCCAACGCAAGAGTGTATATATAATGCAAAACGCCTGATTACAGATTTAATTTCTAAAATATACTCAAATAAACTGGAATGGATAGCTCCATATATATCAAGAGAAGATGAAGATAATATATTAATAGAATGGTATACTGCCTATTACCAACTTCATTTGGAGATTAATGATAGTGGTGTAGAGTATACCGCTTTTACAATTGGAAGACCTGGTAAGTCAAACTCAGAAATTCGTGAAGGAAATTTTAATAACGAGAATTATATATCAGAATGGAAGTTATTAAAGGAAAGCTCAGTTCAGGCGACTTAGAGATAAAGAGGCGTACTTGGCAACTATATATATTCGTAATAAAGGTTGGTGTTTAGAACCAACTGATCCAGATATTATTGATTAACCTCATAAATATAGGATAATCTTTACTACCTTTCATCTTTCCTAAACTTCATACTCTCATTTACAGACCAAACAAATATGTATTCTAAATCACGCACGACTCGTGAACCTAACAGTAATGTCCAAACTTTAGTCAGTATGAATTACGTTAGGCTTTTATTACACCTGTCGCACGCAACAATGTTTCCTGCACCAACAGTTCATGAGACAGAGGACGATCAGGGGGTTGTTCACCTGAAATCGTTGCCAAAAAAGCATCTAATTCCAATTCGTAGGTCCTCTGACGACTCTCCCCATCTATCTTGACAATCTGTTCACCTTGCGAGTATCCCTCTTTTGCCTTTTCTAAACAGAGACGGATATTATGACCCGGTTCAAACGGTTCAACAATAATCGCACTCCCCTCAGTGCCATACACCTCAAACCTCCGTGCCATCGGACGCGGTTCCAAAGCAGAAATAGAGATAAACGCCATCGCATTTTCATACTCATACACCGTCAACGTATTATCTTTAAATGGTTCAACAGAACCGCCATCATTCCTGAGAAAACTGGTAACCTTCTCAGGTCTACCCAGTATCCACACTACCTGATCAAGCACATGACCACCTAAATCAAAAAATATACCACCCACATGTTGACTGATACGTATGCGAGCATCCTCAGATACATTGGTTGACATGTGGGCCCGCACAGAGAACACATGCCCCAAGAATCCTGAACGTGCCCAATCCGTGACCTGTCTAAAACTGGAATGGTAGCGTAACATATATCCCATCTGAACATGCAGCGATTTCTCCTGTGCAGTTTGTATAACGGTTTGCCACTGTTCCCAGTTTTCACCCGCAGGTTTATCATACCACACATGTTTACCCGCATTCACGATCTGTTCAGTTTGGTCTAAACTCTCAGCATTATTCCCCTCAGAAGCAATCGCTACAATAGTATCATCATCTAACATCTCGGATGCATCTGAAAAAAAATGTACATCACTGAAACTACTCCCAGCTGCTTGTAGTTGTGTGCGACGTTCCTTATCAGGTTCATACACCCCTGCGACTTCTACATCAGGATTCCCTAACATCGACTGTAATTTACCTCGTGCATGTCCGTGTTTCGTTCCGTATTGTGCCATCCGTATTTTTGCCATACAATGCCTCCACTGTTAAAAATTTTCTTGCTTGTAATTGTATGCACATTCAATCCGATGTCAAGTAGTTTTCCCATAATTCATACAATAGTACTTTGTCAAATGCTATTTTGTAGGACGGGTAGAGCGAAGCAAAACCCGCAGAATTCCCTCTCTTCAGTCCCGTAGGGACGCTATGTTTATAGAAAACAAGTCGTACCCCCTCTTCAGTCCCGTAGGGACGCTATGTTTATAGAAAGTTTACCGATTTTGTTTGACGATGATTCAAAAAAGATGTATACTTAAGTCAAAAGCACATTTATGTAAAAAAGTTTCTAATAGGAGTTTATCAAATGTTCGACGTAGCACATTCTTTTATCGGACTTATAATCGGTATATTACTCTATATATCGGGAGTAATCTTAGCATTAGTAATGCTTGCAGTGGCAATCTCATTGGGAATTAGGTGGGGAGGCACATGGTTGTTAAAAGACATTTCAAAAGATCCACAACTCGTACATTGGTTAAAACACCTTCTAAATCCCCCAGAAAAGTAAATGTTAGGGAAATAAACAAGATATTATAGCAGTTTAAAAATGTCAGAAAAACACCATTCTCAAGAAGAATTCTATTCCCAGTTGCTGGACAGAGTAGATAGTTTCTTAAACAGATTACAAATCACACAAGCGCAATCTTCCACTGTGGAAATGGACAGATACATCGCCTTTCGGTGGTTATCGCAGAATGGTACTGGACAGCTTGTTCCAGTCAAACATCCGCATTTTGTTAGCACAGATGACCTTATCGGCATAGATTCACAATGCGAAGCATTAGACAGAAACACACGGCAGTTCTTACACAGTCTCCCAGCTAACCATGTGCTATTATGGGGTGACAGAGGGACAGGCAAATCCTCACTTGTGAAAGCAATGCTTGGTAGATATGCTGAGAACGGACTGCGCGTCATCAGTATTGGAAAAGAGGGGTTAATTCATCTGCATCAGATCACTGAGCTACTCTGGGATCGTCCTGAACGATTTATCCTGTTTTGCGATGACTTGGCATTTAACGAAGATGAACCAGAATATAGAGAACTTAAGGCGATGCTTGAGGGTGGAATTGCAGCACAACCTGATAATGTCCTCATCTATGCAACCTCAAATCGTAGACATCTGATGCCACGACTTGTGAATGAGAACAGGTTTCCACAGAACGATGAAGATGAACTCTATCCACGTGAAGCAACTGAGGAAAAGGTCTCACTGAGTGATCGGTTCGGACTACGTCTTGCATTCTATCGTATTTCGCAGAACACTTATCTACAGATTGTCTCACATTATGCAGAGAAACTCGGCATAGCATTGCCAAAAGAAGAATTACATCAATCGGCATTAGAATGGGAGTCGTTATCAAGCGGACGTTCAGGACGAGTGGCATATCAATTTGTAACAGACCTGGCAGGTAGAATAGAATTGGGTAAGAAAAACTTGCATACCTAATCACAGGAAAATCTGAGAGGAACATATATATGAACGATATACAAACGCTACAATACCTTTTTGACGTTCAAGGGTACTTAGTTTTAGAAGATGTTTTGGATAAAGAACAGCTCGCAGCACTCAACCGAGACATTGACGAACAGAACTTACCAGAACCTGGAAAAGTGCAAAGATTCGGCAGTGCACCTGATGGGGCTGGTTTCTTACAATGGGGTAAAGGGTTTTGTGATTTACTTGATCATCAAAGGGTAATGGATGTGTTGCGATTTCGGTTAGGAGACTGCTTTCGTCTTGACAGGATATACGGTATGTATATGCGCGAAGGCATGCCAAGAGGCGTACTGCACGCGGATTACGGCGCATCATCACCGACATCCAGAGCAGAGCACGGAGAGTACTTTCCATTTCGTGACAGCGAGATACACAACGGTTTTGTTGTCGTAACTTGGAACTTGGCAGATACGGGTCCAGAATATGGTGGATTCTGTTGTATACCGGGAAGTCATAAAAGCAATTACAGGTTACCTCGGGATATAGCTGCCAATCCAGAGAATTCACCTTGTGTCATCATTCCAAATGCCCCTGCTGGATCTGCGATTCTTTTCTCTGAGGCTTTAACACACGGAACCGCAGCCTGGCACGGAAAACATCAACGCAGGTCTCTATTGTATAAGTATTGTATCTCATATTTAGCGTGGACATCTCGCCGTGTTGCACTACCAGAGAACATTGAATTGACCGAACGGCAAAAAATACTATTCCGAGAACCAGCTGATCCGCATCGACATTTCCCATCCCTATTTTGATATTGAATATGAATCATATATAGGGTATAATAATATTAGTGAATGAACGGTTTTCTAAACCGTTCACAATCACTTACCCAATACAAAGTATAGGATAAATATATGGAACAGATACGAGAACTCGCTCTACTATTGGAATCCGGGATTGCAGAATATGACGAACAACTGAAAGCACTACAAGCGGAAAGATTGAAATACATACGTCTGCAAATGACAAACGGATTCGGCACGAATGAAGGTGAAACCAAAGATTCATGGTTGCTGCACCTTAAGCAGTTGGAAGATTCATTAGAGATACGATTAAAATCACTAATAAAAGCAATTCAGAACTCCGCTTCATCCTTCCAACAATCTGAAACTGAATAGCAAATGACTATCCTCAC
Source organism: Candidatus Poribacteria bacterium (assembly GCA_965205065.1). Taxonomy (GTDB): domain Bacteria; phylum Poribacteria; class WGA-4E; order WGA-4E; family WGA-3G; genus MSPOR6. Next base: position 5,439,362 of record CBDBFT010000001.1, read on the forward strand.
ACCCAATCTAAACAACACTCTCTCCTGTCTTTGCATAGTCCTTTTACTCTCTACTGTATTGTGTGTGTCTGCACAGGAAACAGAGACCGAAACCATATTCCAAGAAGCGATTCGGCAACAGAACTTAGGGTTAGCTTTTCTGGAAGAATCACAACCCTCAAAAGCAATCCCAACGTTTACAAAACTCATTGCATTACTGCCTGATGAATCAATCGGATACGGTAACCTGGCAGTTGCACATCTCCGTCTTCAACAAGCGGATAGTGCTGAAGAGTGGGTTAAGAAAGGGATAGTGGTAACCCCAATGGACAGTCAATTGCATTTTATACTGTCTGAAGTCCATCTATTGAAAGGACAGCCGGATCAAGCAGTGGAAGCGATGAAAGCGGCAGTCCGATTAGCACCAGATAACTTAGAATTTCGATATAGACTTGTCCGTCATTACATCGGACAAAGAAATGATCCTGATGCACAAAAGGAAGCACTCACACATCTACAGGAACTTCACTTGCGCACTCCTGTCAACATCGTGATTCTCATGAAACTGTCTCAAGCACTCATCAGACAAGAACAGTACAATGCAGCAGAAAAGATATGTCAGCAATTAAATATCCTCTTGGAAGACACCGATACAGATAAACTAAAATACCTAACTGAAGGCATAACTGCAATACAGAAAAGCGATCAGAAATTAGCTTCACGAAACATCCAGATTTTTGAGAATGTGCATCGCGCAAGTCCAAGATATCAACAAGGAATCGGTGAACTTGTTACCAATATTATCGGGCACCCGATCGAGAAATTTCCTTCGGGACTAAAAGCAAGAATCACTGCAAAGCAGACTATACCTATAGAGATAGAATTTGTAGATGCTTCTGAACAGATAGGTTTGGCAGAGAGTCAGAACCAACGTTCTGGACATAAGCAGTTTTCTTTAGTTGACTACGACAACGATGGTGATATGGATATATTCTCAACGCGATCGCCAGCACTATTTAATAATAAAGATGGCACGTTCGTACCTGACTTACATTATCAAGAAACTATACAGCAGTTTTCACTCACCCCTTATGCATCCTACTTTGCAGATTTAAACAAAGATGGAAAACATGACATCCTGTTACATTCAACAAACGGCATTACGGTTCTCAAAACAGCCGACGACAATTCTTGGGATGCAACGCCAATAATACAGCATCAGAAGTATGGACCTATAAGGAACTTCCTTCTACCGGTGGATTATGACCATGACGGTGATCTTGACATCTTTATTCAACATGTCGGTATTAAGATGTACCGCAATAACGGTGACGAATCGTTTGTAGATGTAAGTGCTCAAACCTTTATAACAACGGATGATGATAAAGAAACACTGAGAGAAATAGTGATAGAGGATGCACTCGCAGCGGATTTTGATGACGATGGTGATATTGATATTATTGCCATTCATAGCAACAACGGATGCATAATCTTTGACAATTTAAGACAAGGAAAACTGCGCGCGTTATATGAAGAAACTGGAATCCCGCAAAATGAACGTTACACTGCCATTACAATAGGTGATTATGACAACGATGGGGATATTGACATAATGCTTGCAACCCAAATAGGTATACATTTCTATAGAAATAGGGGTGATGGTACTTTTGTTGTAGACAAACGATCAACCCAAGTATTAGAGAAAAGACCTGTCAATGTAACACAGCTTATAAGTCTCGATTATGACAATGACGGCTTCTTAGATTTATGGTCTATCACGTTAAATGGATTATTCCTATATCGTAATGATGGCACTGGCCGTTTCACTGATGAGAGTACAACTTTAGACGAAAACTTCCGAAGGCAGGAAAGTATCTCTGGTGCAATTGCCGATTACGACAATGATGGTGATTTAGACCTATTTTTCAACAACAGAAATGGACAGATACGAACTTTACAAAATAACGGTGGCAACAAAAACAACTGGATAAAAATACAATTAGAAGGTATCACCGCAGGAAACAACAAAGTCAATAGAAACGGCATCGGGTCAAAGCTTGAAGTAAAAGTTAGCGATCTATATCAAGTACGTTATACATCAGAACAGGTTTCACATTTCGGTTTAGGGTCTCATGACATCGCGGATGTCGTCAGAGTTGTCTGGACGAACGGTGTCCCACAGAACGTCATTGAACCGAAAGCGAAACAGAAGATCCTTGAGAAACAGGTATTGAAAGGATCATGCCCTTTTCTCTATGTATATGATGGTGAAAAGTATCAGTTTGTCACTGACCTACTATGGCGTGCACCCCTTGGACTTGTAACTGCAATGGGGTTCGTTGCCCCGGATGAAACCAAAGATTTCGTAAAGATTCCGGCATCACAGATAAAGCCAAAATCGGGAAAATATTCAATTCAGATTACAGAAGAACTATGGGAAACCGCATATTTTGATATGGTCAAACTCATCGCGGTGGACCATCCTGAGACTACCGAGATTTATGTGAACGAACAGTATACACCACCACCGTTTTCAGAATTCAAGATATATAAGGTGTCTGAAAAACGGTTTCTGAAGTCAGCAAAAGATCATCTCGGCAATGATGTGACTGATGCACTCAGAATATCTGACTATCGTTATGCCGTTGAACATCATAAGGGGCCCTATCAAGGCGTCGTAGCACCGCATGCAATCATTCTTGATCTCGGTGATGTGCCGAATGATGAGCAGATAACGCTCTATCTGAACGGATGGATATTCCCAACGGACACGAGTATCAATGTTGCTTTATCTCAAAACCGATCACTTATACCGAGTTTTCCTTCACTCGCAGTGAAGAATGAAGCAGGAGATTGGGTTACTGTGAAGGATATGATAGGAATTCCCGCAGGTAAGAATAAGACGATAACGGTTGATCTGACAGGTGTTTTTCTCTCGGAAGACCGACAAGTGCGTATCTCCACAGATATGCAAATCTATTGGGATGCAGCATTCTTCACAGTCGGAATTCAGGATGTTCCTATTAAAATAACAGAACTGAATCCAGACAGTGCTGACCTTCACTATCGCGGTTTTTCTGAGATGTATCGTCCAAACGAGCATGCACCCCATCTGTTTGACTACCAAAAACTCACAACTACGCCACAATGGCGAGACTTAGCTGGATATTACACACGCTATGGAGATGTTAAGCCTCTACTACAGAAGGTTGATGATATGTATGTTATCCTCAATGCTGGAGATGAAATGACAGTTGAATTTGACGCGGCGCGTCTACCCCCACTAAAAACGGGATGGAAGCGTGACTTTATCCTTTATAGCGATGGATGGGATAAAGATGGAGACATCAACACGCTCACATCTCAGACAGTTGCGCCATTACCCTTTCACGGCATGTCATCATATCCATATCCGAATCATGAGCATTACCCAGACGGTGAGGAGCATCAACGTTATCGGTTAGAATACAACACCCGTCGTGTAATGCATAAACTTCCACCGTTGTTGCGTAAATGATTGAAGGCAGGAATCCAGCCAGTTATTCATACTTTCTTTTCAATATGACGCAAAGGAAAATACAGACAACCGGCAGCAATTAACAGAATAAGAGCCAAAACAACATAAGAAAACGCACCGTTTCCATATAACCCATCCAGATGTATTATACTAAAAGTGTTCTTAAAAAATGGAGGGTGCAAAGTCTTTTCATAAATTCCATATAACCCATCCAGATGTGTGATACTAAAAATGTTCTCAAAAAATGGAGGGTGCAAAGTCTTTTCATAAAGCCATCCACTGAGAATCGGACCTAAGACACGTCCCAAACTCAAGAACGCATCCATGATCCCGATTGCTGTGCCTTGTCCGATATGTGTCTGTTTAGAAATCCATGACGTATTCGTAGGACGGATTAATTGGTAGCCGATACCAGTTATGGTGAGATAGATCGTGAGTGTAATAAAGGAGAAGGCATTGACAAGAAGTACCATTCCTAAAACATTCAGCAGCATACCTGCTATTATGATTTTACGTTCTCCAAACGTGTTTATCAATCTTCCGAGTAATCCACCTTGCATTGGCACGACAATAACCCCCATAATCATGAACATATATCCCAATTCTTTCTGTCCATACTTCCACATATCTTCAATGAACAGTGGAAATGTTGCCTCTAAACCGGCGAAGCTGAATGCAGAAAAAAAAGCGATAAGAAACAACGGTGTTAGTGGAGATTTTATTGAAGTCTTGCTGTATAGTTCGCGAGGCGAAACCCATGCGTGTTCAGATGCAGTCTCTTTTTGGAGCGACTCAGGTAAGATCGTAAGGACAAAAATAAACGTAAAGAACGATAGCGCGCCAGCAACAAAGAAAGGTATATCATGTCGACCCATCACACCGCCAATTGCGGGTCCAAGAATGAACCCGAGTCCCATTGCTGCACCCATCAAACCCATACCGCGTCCGCGTTCTTCTGATGTGGTTACATCTGCAACATACGCCATGACAGTTGGTATCACTGCAGCGGAAGCAATCCCGGCAGCACTACGGGTCAACAATAGCCAGATATAATCAGTGCTTATGCCAAAACCGACTAATGCGATTGCATTACATAACAATCCGAGCAGTATTGCTGGTTTTCTACCGTGTTTATCAGATAGTCGTCCCCATAGTGGTGCGAATATCAGATGCATGCCAGAATAGATAGAGATGAGTATTGAAATTTCGGTGGGAGATGCCCCAATATCTTTTGCGTAATAAGCAAGATTGGGTATGATGATTCCAAACCCAAGCATCACGAAAAAGAGGGTTAAGAACAGGAGAAGAAGTCTGGATTTTTGCATTCGTAAGTTAATATACCTGTTTCAACACAACTAAGATATGACCTATTATAGCAGGGCAGTGATGACATGTCAAGGTTGGTATTAGGAGTATTCAACTTTTAATGATGAATTGGTTAGATATTATAGACCGGGCGTTTAGTCTGTATCGTGGTTATTTTCGTTGCTTTTTTGGTGCAGTTATGATCTGTACCAGCGTATTTTTGCTGCGTGATTGTGTGTTATTCCTTTTTTGGAAATATAAATCCTACCACATTTTTGATTATTTTGTCTACGATCTACTCATGACATTAGAGATAGGATTAATGATTATCATTGCAAGTGAAGTTCATTTCGGTAGACATATCACGATTCGTGAAGTATTCCGAAGGTTTGCTTCTTGCTTTTCTCGCTATTTTGGCAGTTCACTTTTATACATTATGTTCGACACTGGATGGCATCAACTAACAGGAATGAATAAACAGTCTAATTCTTTTTTGTCACTCTTCATTCTTCTGAGTGTGCCTTTTGTTTATTATTATCTTATCGCTTGGATTTTGTATGGTCCCGTTGTGCTTCTTGAAAATCCAGTGTTGCGGCATCCGCTGAGTAGAAGTAGAGATTTAGTCCAAGGGGCGTGGTGGCGTGTATGTGGTACTATCATTGCAATCATCGTTGTTATAGTGGCGATTGAAACGATTTTCTCTTTCGGATACATCGTGATATTCTTGTTATTAGACTTTGAAGACGTGTCACCAATGCAGAAAATATTGTCCATGATATCAGATGCATTTGTGTCGAATTACAACAAACAGCTCTCTCTATCAGTAGCAATAAGCAGTTTGGTTGGTTCGTGTATTTCTGCCTTCACAACACCAGTTTACGCAATCAGTATATTGCTGTTATATGTAAATAGACGCGTGCAGGTAGAATAAGTTGCAATCATGTTGGAAATCTGGTCTTAGTTAGGGGTATGTAGCACTTAGACAATCTGATTGATGCAGTCTGCACATTTGGGACTTTACCTACGTTGGATTTCCGTGAACTCTCCGATGAGGCGTTAGCAAACGCTGAGGCAATCTTTGAACGGTTGAAGTATAAGCGAATGCTGCCTGTCAATGAATGCGCGCATGATCCTGTACGCGAGGAATTAGATCTTTCTCTGTTGGCTGATGTGTTAGGCATTACAAGTGATAGTGTCTTGGAGTCTATGCAGACTCTGCGTGAGATGCTCTGCGCTTAACCGAGTATTCACGGTGGGAAACAGTCTAAATGTGATCTTGATGCGGAGTTGGTGGGGCTTAAAAAGAAGGGAATTGCTTTTCCGAGTTGGTATGGTAGTTAACCAATTGCACATTCTGTAAATCTGTTAGGATTTGCTTGAAATGCTATCCCTCATTATGTTTTGCATACCTATTGTTACACTTTGAAGATCTTCAATAATATTGATTAGGTTTTCAATTGAGTTCGTATTTTCGGAAACCTGTTTATCTAATTTTTGAATCAATGCTTTATTTTCGGAAACTTGTTCATTGGTTTTTTGAATCAATGCTTTATTTTCGGAAACTTGTTCATTGGTTTTATGAATCAATGCTTTATTTTCGGAAACTTGGTCTTTGATTTCTTGAATGTCCTCTTTAACGTCTTCCCATAATTTTTCATTCTTTGCAGTTTCAAGTGCTGAACGTTCCAAGCCGTTAGCTATTTTGTTCCTGATATCGCTAATTTCATTCAGAATATGAGACATTTGGTTAGCTCTCTCGTCTGATTGTCTTTTACGGTTAAAAAGCCAGACAAAAAAGATTCCCAAGCCTGTTGCAATAAGGGATGTAAGAATAGGTAATATCGTAGTATTCCACATTTGTATATCTCTTCACTATGACAGATGATTACAATCAAAGATCGTTAACAATACATTCTTTTATATAATTATACCACATTTTTTTTATAAAGTCAAATGGAAGGATTTCTTATCCTGGTGCTTGTTTGAGCCTTGATTTTCAGGATTATAGGATTTTCAGGTTAAGAGTAATTTTCTCGGATTTTATTTTTCTGAAAATGTGAAACCTATTGCGTTTCATCTCTTATCTTATCCTGGTCAAATCCTGCTAATCCTGCTAATCCTGGTTAAATCCAGGTTCAGACAAGTAACCAGAACTATGCACACCCTATCTTATGTCATAATTTGCGCAAGTCCTGATAAACATGCTATAATTGCCTTTGATAGTCTTGATTACAATTCTCCACTACAATTACTTGAAAACATAACGGTTTTTTTTGCGTAAATTAAGTATATATATCTTGTACAGGTAGGAAATGCATGTCTTCAGAATTTGTCCATTTACACAACCACAGTGAATATAGCATGCTGGATGGTGCATGCCGTATCTCAGATATGATAAATTGGGCGGTTGAGAATAGTGCGCCAGCAGTCGCTCTCACTGACCACGGGAATATGTTCGGCGCATTGGAATTCTACACTACAGCAAAAAAAGCAGGTGTAAATCCAATTGTCGGGTGTGAGGTATATGTCGCTCCTGGTGATCGAAGAACTCGCGGGAAAGAACAAGGGAGTGCATATCATCTTACACTGCTTGTTGAAGATGCCATCGGTTATCAGAACCTAATCAAATTGGTGTCGATCGGTTATACAGAGGGTTTCTATAGCAAACCCCGTATTGATATGGAAATTCTGCGTGAGTACCGTGATGGCATAATCGCTCTGACAGGTTGTATTCAAGGACAAGTGCCACAACTGGTCGCTTCAGACAGACGCGAAGAGGGTATCAAGAACTTTAAGACGTTGATGGACATCATGGGAAAACGGAACTTGTATGTTGAGGTACAGAACCATTATATTGACAAAGAACTTCAAGCATATCCGATAATGGTGGAATTGGCAAAGGAATTTGAACTTCCTTTAGTTGGGACGAATGATTGTCACTATCTCCATAAATCAGATCACCGGATGCATGATGTGCTGCTCTGCATTCAGATGAAAAAGACAGTCAACGATCCTGATAGAATGAGATTTGATAATCATTTCTACTTTAAAGATGTTGATGAAATGCGTGAAGTGCTTAAGGACTTTCCACCGGAAGCAATTACTAACACACTTGAGATTGCTAATCGCTGTAATCTTGAACTCGATTTTAGTAAAAGTGTGATGCCAAAGTATGATGTTCCAGAAGGACATACGAATGAAAGTTACTTGAAGGAGCTATGTATTCAAGGTTTGCGTGAAAAATATGACGGGGAACTATCAGCAGATGTACAGAAGAGGTTAGATCACGAACTTGATATCATAAATCAGACAGGATATCCTGGATATTTTCTGATTGTATGGGATTATGTTAAATACGCACACCAGCAAGGATATCCGCTCACTGCACGGGGGTCTGCTGTCGGCAGTCTCGTGCTTTATGCCCTTGATGTGATTGCAATAAATCCGATGGAATATGACTGTCTTTTTGAACGTTTCCTGAACCTTGAACGTATAAGTCCTCCAGATATTGACATTGACTTTTCTGACCGTGCACGTGTATTTATTGTTGAATATCTTGTTGAAAAATACGGACACGAATCCGTAGGCAAGGTCGCGACATTTGCGACTATGGGGGCAAAAGCGTCGATTAAGGATGTTGGACGGGTGCTTGATGTTCCATTGGATAATGTTAACAAGTTAACGCAGTTAATTCCAACCATTCCGGGGATAACGCTGGATGATGCCTTGGATCAAGTTCCAGAGTTTAAAACGCTTGCTGGACAACCAGAAAATAAGGAACTGATGGACCTCAGTAAAGCAGTTGAAGGAATGAAACGACATGTATCTTGTCATGCTTCTGCTTACGTTATTTCAAATGGTCCACTAACAGATTTCGCCCCCCTTTTCAAGGATAAAAACGATCAGGTCGCAACCCAGTATGAAGGAAAAACCGTTGAAAGCGTAGGTATTGTTAAATTCGACCTTCTCGGGATTCGTACACTCACAGAAATTTACGACTGTATCCAGATGGTCAAAACCAACCATGACATTGATATTAAAATAGATGAAATTCCGTTTGATGATGCGAAGACTTTCTCACTCATAAGTAAAGGTTTACTTGAGGGTCTATTTCAGTTGGAATCGTCATCAGGGATGTATAGGGTTGTGACCCAACTCAAAGCAGATAACTTTGAGGATTTCGTTGCAATTCCCGCCCTTTACCGCCCAGGACCTTTGACAAGTGGTATGACGCAGCAGTTCATTGATAGGAAAGTCGGTTTAGAAAAGGTAGAATACAAACACCCATTGCTTGAGAACGCTCTTAAAAAAACCTACGGTGTCTGTGTGTATCAGGAACAGGTGATGCAGATTGTTCGGGATCTGGCAGGTTTCACGCTCGGAGAGGCAGACGTTCTACGTTCAGCGATGGGTAAGAAGGATCCAGCACTGCTCCAAGCACAAAGAGAGAAATTCGTTGATGGGGCAGAAAAAAATGGAATTAACAATAAAGAAGCAGAAGAAATCTACGATCTACTTGAGCCTTTCAGCGGATATGCATTCAATAAATCACACTGTGTCGCTTATGCTATGACAGGTTATCAGATGGGATTCTTAAAAACACACTACCCACGAGAATTCATGGCTGCGATGATGACAGGGGAATCTGGAAACTCAGAAAAAGTCACGAGATATCGAGCTGAATGTGCAAAACTTGCTGAATACCTTGACGTAGAAATAAACGTACTACCACCAGATGTCAACACAAGCAATAAAGACTTTTCTGTAGATGGAAATGATATCTGTTTCGGTTTTGTCGCGGTGAAAAACGTTGGTGATAACGCCATTGATGCGATCATTGCAGCGCGGAATCAGGAGGGTAACTTTAGTTCAATACAGGATTTCTGTGAACGGGTTGATACCAAAGTTGTCAATAAACGTGCCGTTGAGAGCCTCATCCAATGCGGTGCATTTGATTCACTGGATGCCAATCGGGCAAAACTGCTTGCAAACTTAGAAATTATGCTCAAAGCTGCACAGAGTTCACAAGCAGAACGCGATAGAGGACAGACAAGTCTCTTCGGTAACACAGATGAGCCAGAATCTGCACCTGTTCCTCTTACAGAGACAGCAGAATATGAGCCGCTTGAACGCCTAAAGTTAGAGAAAGAACAACTCGGTTTCTATGTGTCAGGACATCCGCTTGAACAGTACAAAGATATTATAGAATACTATACATCTGCCAGTACACAGACACTTGCAGAACACGTGATTGATTCTACCGTTTCTGTCGCAGGAATGATAACGGAAGTAAAAAATATTACGACAAGAAAGGGTGATTCAATGGCAGTGATCGCTCTTGAAGATTTAGAAGGTTCTGTTGAAGTCGTCATCTTTCCAGATGCATATAAAGAGGCTGGAGAGTTATATGAAGATAGAATCGTTTGGATAGAGGGTATCGTTAAACTCAATCAGAACGGCAGCAGAAATCAAGATTCTGATGAGGAATCGGAGGAAGAACGTCAAATTCAGGCATCCGAAATTATCAATATAGAGGTTGTCCGTGAGGAACAGACCTCTACTGTAGAGGTGAGTATCCAAGAATCTGATTTGGAGAACCAAGACAAACTGAAGTCTTTAAAAGAAATTGCACTTGCAAACAGAGGAAAACTTGATCTGGTTTTACGTCTAATGACTCCCCGATTCGGTGAGGTTATTGCGAGATGTAGTTCCCAGTATAAGATTTCAGATTCAGAAGATGTTTTTAGTCAGGTTACGGATTTATATGGAGAAAACTGCATAAAACGCAGCAATCGGACGAAACCGAAAAAGAAGAAGAATAACAACAGACGTAATTCTCGGAGGAGTTTTGTCTGATAACATTTACTACAATTAAATACTTCAGAGGAGGACAGAATATAATGCAGTATCGCACACTCGGCAAGACCGGACTTCGTGTATCAGAGATTGGCTATGGTGGTGGGAGAATTCGTGCTGAGCATGATATAAATGAACTTGTAAATATGATCCACTATGCTATGGATTGTGGTGTCAATTACATTGATACCGCACCCACTTATGGAGACGGATATAGTGAAACAGTTATTGGTAAGGCAATCGCTGACCGTAGGGAACGTTGTATCGTGGCAACAAAAACGAAGGTAACGTTTGATCCGGATGATATAGTCTCAGATGTGGAGGGCAGCCTAAAACGACTTAACACTGACTATATTGATGTTCTCCAATTTCATGGTGGCTGGTGGCATGTAGGGGAAACTCACTTGATACTGAATGATAATGGGCTGCGGGCATATAGGCAACTCCAGAAAGAGGGTAAGGTGCGTTACATCGGGTTCTCAGCAGACGGTCCATCAACCGGCACAGATCAGCTTATTGACTCGAATGCGTTTGATATGATGCAAATCCATTACAATCTGATGTATCAGAGCACATGCGACATGTTCAGTAATCAGGGTGTGATTCCAGATGCAGTTGAACATGATATGGGTATTGTGCTCATGCGGTCGACAACCAGTAACGCCTTCCAAAATCTTGTGGCACACTGTTTTGCGGACGAAATGGCTGATGTTGATGTTGATAGTTTTCTACTTAACTATTCGTTGTCAAACTTAGATGTAGATGTTGCTTTGATGAGTATGCATAGCAAGGAAGATGTGGATTGGACTAACGCAGTCTCTGATGATGTAGACGCAAGACTGGATTTAAGAGCGATTCACGGTAGATAAATGTTCGGATATTAACACGTTTATAACGTGAGTTTGATAAATGTAGCGCAAACTTTCCAGTTTGCGAAGATGTGCCACAAACTGAAAGTTTGTGCTACAATTCACGCCTCTCGGATACGAAATGGTGTGAGTGAACGCAACCGAAATGATTAATCAAACTCACGTCGTTTATAGGTATCATGAATGCTTCACCAGAAAATCATAACCCCCATCCTACTGTTCTCTATATTCATTTTGGTAACAGACTATAGTTCAGCTGAACCTACAGATTCAGGGACATATTGGTTGTTAGTTGATGCAACAAGTGATGCCCGGACGAAGAGACTCTTGAATACACTAACAGGTCAATTGGTCGAAAAAGGGAAAGTCTCCAGAGACAATATCCATCGTATTGAGGGTGAGAATGCAACAAACGAGGAGATTCATGCGGCACTCACTGAAATAGGTAACAATACCACCAAAATTGAGACACTCGTTTTCCTTTTTCACGGTGAAGTGTCAAAACCGTCCAATTCAAACAGTATGCATTTTACGACACAATCGCAGGATACAATACAAGACTCTACCTTGAATAAGTGGTTCAAAGAAACTCGTGCAGACAAAGTACTCGTTATTATTGATGGCTATGCAAACGAGGAGAATTTAGGTATATATTACGCGAATAGGGAGATACTTGGTAGTAGTGCCTTAAATGTGATTCAATTGGCTGCCACAGCTGATCCGAGCGGGAATCAGTCCTTTCTACAAGGATTGATCGATGCGCTATCTACAGATGAAACGGATGCTGATAACAATAGACAGATTAGTGTTATAGAGATCAATCAATACATCCAGGAAAATATGTCATTTGGTCGGTCAATTGTCGCTCCTATGGGAGATGTTGATGAAGCGGTGATGAAATTAAGTCCTGCGATTAACGTTACGACATTTCCTGAAGGGGCACAGATTATGCTCAATGAGACAGAAAGCGGTTTGACACCTAAGTTATTCACGGAGGGTCTCCTGGAAGGAAGTTATACAGTGTCTGTCAGCAAGGGAGGTTTCAATAGAACTGAACCCAAAACTGCTGAATTGGAATTAATACAGGGTGCGGTGGTAAACTTTGCATGGGTATTGACTCCAATCTCTATCTATGGCACTGTAACAACTTCAACAGGTGAGAATGTCGCTGGTACGAGGGTTTCAATTGAAGGGACAGAATATGTCGCACAGGTGAATGCGGATGGAACGTACATTTTTGCTGATTGGGACATTGGCAATATGCTGACACCGAGTAGTGAATATACAGTGTATGCTAAGAAAGGGGATTTCTACCACGGCTCTGCAAGCTTTACATATACCGGGTTTGAGTCAATTGATCAACCCATCAAGCTAAACAGGATGACTTGGTTTGAGATAGCTGAGTTTGAGTTTGCGCGGAACAACCACCAGCAAGCAGTCAATGCATTTCAGAAAGGGATAGGAAACACGACCGAATTTCCGGCTTTATCAGAGGATTTGACAACTTTACTCCTTAGCACTTTTGCTGATGCTATTGACCGTTCAGAGGTACAGGATGTCAACTATATCATAGTAACAGCAAAATTGGCGGATTCGTATCAGCAACCGGAAGTCGCGAAAAAATATTGGAAGCTGGCAAAACTAAATGCTCAGAAAGGTAGTCCAGAGGCAAAAATGGCTGGTCAACGTTTATGGCAGCTAAATCCTTGGCGTAATTATGTCAATATTGGCATCGTCGTCATAGTCTTATGCGTGCTGATCTCAGGTGGCTGGACATTTTATCGCTTTTTGCAATCAAGAAAAGGTGATACCGAATAGAGAGAAGGTCTCTAACAGAGAGGTAATCTTTATGCGGGTTAAAACTATAAATGCTCTATGTCGGTTTCTGGACATCTCCAATTTTGTTGAACCGATTTTGAAAATAGTAAAACCCTTTTTACCTTTAGTCCTTTTGAGTGTTTTTTTGAGTGGACACAGTTATGCTGAGGTATGGAACGACTCATTTGATGATGAGGAACTCATAGGATGGGAACGAATTCGGTTGGGAAATCAAGGGGGAACCAAATGGGAAGCTGTCGGAGGAATCCTCTTTGTCAATACAACGGAATGTTTTGAACCTCCATTCTGTAATGAGATCACAGTGGGTTTTTTGCACTGGAAAATCGTCGCATTTAACTTTGAACAGTTAACAGTGATAGGTGAAGAAATAACGTATCTACAAGGAGAAGAGGGTCAGGGGGAACTCTGCTTGTTTCTTGGGAAACGTCAAGATGAGCCTGAATTAGCCGCAGAAGGTTATATCGTTAGTCCCGAAGAAATAAGCAAAGTCACCTTTTCAAAGAAGGATGGATTTAGTAGAGGAAAGACGAAAGCATGGTACGGGAACATATTCAAAGACACAACACGTAATCTGACAACTGTTTTTGATTCTGGACATTTTCAAGTATGGACAAACCGGCATCTGATAACTGAATTCCTTGATGAGAACTTAAAAACTATTGATATTGTGGGGTTACTCATCACGACCCACTTTGGAAGTCATTGGTTTAGTAGTAGGATCTCAAGTATCTCAATTACTGATAGAGCAATAATCAAACCTAATCTTGCTGTACAATTACGAGGTACGCAACTCACGACAACTTGGGGAGAATTAAGGCAAATTGAGTAAAAAAAGGAGTTAAAATGTGAAACAGGCCCGAAATACCTTCGTCTGGATAATACTGTTTTCTTTGTGTGGTATTTTTTCTATATCCACCTTCACACTAAGTTATCAAGATGATTTTGATGTTTTGAAAGAAAAAAACTGGGTACATTGGGGCAAATATGCTATATGGAAAGTTGAAGATGGATTTTTAAAGGGATGGTTACATTCACCAACCGTTGGCGGGGATATATTTCCCACATTAGACCTGCTCCAATTTAATGATCCCAGTGGTTCTATTGTAGATTTTAAAATCAACGATCGAGAAATTATTCAGAGACGGGTAAAAATACCGGGATATAAAAACATCACTATTACAGTAAAAAACATAGCCTCAAAGCAGAAGTGTTTTGGGATTGCCCTCGGGAGACGGAATCACCACTACCCCGCCCCATTTTTCTATCTGTTTTATACAGATGATATTTACGGTGCGTATGTCAGTCCTCGGCGCGGTGGTGGAGCACCGTTTAATACTAAACCTTTGCTGGCGCAAAAACAAGAGGGGTTTATTCCGCAGTTCCTAAACCGATGGAAAACATCGGAATTAGCATCTATGGAAATTCGTTTTAATCGTGGACATTTTCAGTGGTTCGGGGATGGTGAAAAACGCGAGGAATTTAAAGACCCTGAATTCCCTTCGGTTGAGATGTTTGGGTTTTTCATTACGAGTGCTGGATTTCGTGTTGGGCATGGATGGGTCGATTCATTCAAGATAAGGGGACCAGGATTATCCGTTTCCCCACAAGCAAAGTTAACAACAACCTGGGGGCACCTTAAGCAACATCATTAGTTATGCCAAGTCCAGGCTATACTTAATAAGAAAATGATAACCTTATGTACAACACTATCCTTAAACTCCCGTTTACTTACGCTCATCCTATCAAATTATTCGCAGCACGAACAGGTCTAAAGAGCGTCTGTCGTTTCTGTGGCATCTCTTCCAGCAACTTCGGATGTGGATTCCAATCGTGCCATTTGCTATTCACAGTGTTGTAACAGCTAAAAATCGCGACTCTGTTGTTTTCCGCGTTAGTCCATTTGTGTGTGCTATGCGTACACGCTTCAGTGAAAAACAGCAAAGAACCTGCTGGACATTGGTATGTATCCCATATCGGAGAATCCGGACTCTGAATTGAATCTGGAGCAGTATAAACCGCTTTATGACTGCCTGTGATGAAAAGCGTTCCTCCCTGTCTGTACTTGACTGGATTGAGTTCCCATACGATTCGAGTTAAACCGCTATACGCTTTGCCGGGAATACATCTGTACAGATGCGAATCTCCAGGAAATCGTAGCATGCCATTGCCATTATGGGGACCAAAGTTCCCATCACCTACAGTCCGGTAGAACATGTGGCACGATTCCATGCGAAAACCGTAGCATTCTTGACTGGATAGTGCTGGATGTGCCAGGAATTCATTGAGAAATCCGACAACGTTTGGATGGTCGGACAACTTTTGCATCGGTCCACCTAAAGGGGAACGTTCATGTGCTGGGATAGACTCCGGTTCATGCCGTAAACGATGACAGAAATCTTGCATCTCATTTAGTTCATCCCCTGACAATACACCGGGAACTAATAACCATCCCTGTTTGTCAAAGACATATTTCTGTTCTTGTGTCGGTGGAACGACAGCTAAACCGTCAGCGTTTGTTTCTGGGAGATTGGCATTTTCTTCATCAAGTGCCCGTCCCAAGTTCTTATCAACAATAAAAGGTCTTGAATAATCTGTAGCAGGTGTCATAAAATCATCCTATTTCTTGTTTTATAGTAATTAATTTCTTATGTTTTGGCTTTCGCGAGTTTTAACGCGTCTTCACACACATTGAGTGTCTTGGCAATATCGTCATCGGTGTGGGACATAGACATAAACCATATATGTCCTTCGGGTAGATACAATCCTCCATCTAAGGTTGCTTCATAGAAAGTTCTTCGGAATAGGCTCTCCTTATCACTGTTTGCGTTTAGACCGAAAAAAGGCATTGGTGCGATGCCAGCAATACGTGCTTGATCGATCCCTAAACGGTCTGTCATTTCTCTATAACCATCTAATAGTTTTTGCCCCTGTTTCCACATGAAATCAACACCGTCTTTCGCTTCCAATTCGGCGATGGTAGCCATTGCAGCGGAGACGAGGGAGACCTCACCGTGGAATGTAGCGGCAACCCAAACGTCACTCACTTCGTCCATAATGTCCTTCCTACCAACAACAACGGCAGTAGCAAATCCATTTGCAAGTGCCTTACCAAAGACAGACATATCCGGTATAACACCGAAGTATTCCTGTGCACCACCCAAAGCATACCGAAATCCAGTTTTGACTTCATCAAAGATCAGTAAAGCATCGTTAGAATTCACAACAGATTTTACATTTTCCAAGTAGTTCTCTTTGGGGAGATCATGTCCTGAAGGTTCCATAATTAAACATGCTATTTCACCTGGATTTTCCTTGAACAGGTCTTCAAGAGCATCAATATCGTTGAATCCCACACTAAGTGTTGCCGCTGCACTTGCTGCTAAATGTCCACGTGTACTGTGACACCAGTCGTGCCACCCGTGGTATCCGCATCGAATGACTTTGTCTTTCTCCGTGTATGCCCGTGCAAACTTTAATGCTCCCGTGGTAGCATCCGAACCCCCTACAAAATAGGCGACTCTGTCAGCGGATGGGATAATCTCAATAAGTTTTTCTGCAAGTTCAATCTCTAATGTATGACCAACGTTATATACATTTCCTTGTTTCAGTGCATTTGCCACTGTCGTTATCACAGTTGGATATGCATGTCCGAGGATCATCGGACCGTATCCCATCAGGTAATCGATATAGTCATTTCCATCTGCGTCCCAAAAGTGTGAACCTTTTGCACTCGCAATCATAATTGGCTGCGGTGGATTGCTCTGTTTATGCGGTTGTCCTCCACCGACCAATGCAGCTTTAGCCCGTTCTCGCCACGCTAACGATTTTTTAAATGTTCTACCCATTATAGTTCTCCCATAGAATTGAAAGATAGTATACCACAGTTCTTGCATATTTGGACGTTTTTTCTTTACTATGGTAGAATATAGATTTATTTACACAGTCTATATCATTGCGCTTTTATACACAACTTTCATATTGATTCCAGCTGTAGCACATTCATCCTTGATTGTGCTTCTTTCTACAACCACCTTCATCCTTCATTGAGCTTCTCTGTATCCCATTCATCAAACAAAAAATCCTCCTTATTACTGAATTTCGTTGAAGACTAATACTAAGTATGTTATTATTATACAAGAATAGTGTGATTGTTCCTATTTCCCAACAATTCCAATTTAGGTAATACCTTCTATGAAAACTATACACAAGATTCTATACCAAGATTCACAGAACTTAGAGGACATACCTTCAGAGAGTATTGATCTGATAGTAACTTCTCCTCCTTACCCGATGATAGAAATGTGGGATGAAGCCTTTAGAGTGCTAAAGAACGGTAGTGGATAGTCCATTCTAATTCTTCGGGTAAAGGTCGCGATTCGGAGATCGCTCCTACCGATGGGTTGCTATTGGTAGGAGGGAACTCCGATTCCCGACTATTGCTTATACCCACAAGTTTAGTCTGGACTGTCCAGTAGATTTTCATGCACTGGATTATAGACTCATAAATATGTACTCTGTAAAGGGTGATGTGATTCTTGACCCATTCTATTAAACCAAGTAGTTATGATTCAAAACAGTTTCTATCTGAAATCATAGAGGTAAAGATAATCTCTTATGAGAAAAAGAAGGATGGCGTTGTGTTTGATATACCAGATGATATAACCTGAAACTTTTAGAGGAGAATAAAATGACAGAAAACCTATTAACCGATGAACAGATGCGGAACTTTATCGTGAACGGTTTTGTCACCGTAGAAACAGAGCTACCCCCCGAATTTCACGATGAGATCTTTGCAAAAACTGTGGGTGTCTTTGATAAAGAGGGTAATCCAGGGAACAACCTATTACCAAGAATCCCTGAGATTCAGCGTGTCTTTGATGATGTGAATGTTAAGGGGGCTTTGACAAGTCTATTAGGTCCAGATTACTATATGCAACCCCACAGACACCCTCACTACAATCCACCGGGGAGCAAGGGACAAAACTTACATCAAGATGGGGGTAAACGATGGTCGCACCATACCCGTAGGTTGTTGGTGTTCTATTATCCACAAGATACACCGATTACACGGGGACCTACAGGTGTCGTTCCTGTGAGTCATTACTTTAGTACTCAGGAGGGGTCTAAAGTCACCCCTGAACAACCCATTACAGGCAATGCCGGTACCGTTGCTTTCGCTAATTACGACCTTTGGCACCGTGCTATGCCAAACCAAACGGATGAAAAACGTTATATGATGAAGTTTCTCTATGCACGCATGACGGAACCTATGGAACCGACATGGGAGAACAGAGAAACTGCGTGGTCAAACGGAGAAGCAAGTGGACCTGTTGAACATCAAGAGATGTTCAGACATCTGTGGAATTGGCATCTCGGTAATAAGAGTAGTGATGTTTCCACTTCTCCTAACGGCGCGTCACTCTCTGAGTTAATTACATCAATGAATAGTGAAACCGAATCAATAGGATTAAATGCTGCCTATAACGTATCAAAGTTTGGTGAAGAAGCAGTAAAGCCGTTGGTGCGTTGTCTATATGAAGAAGCAGATATGACGCGAAGGAATGCTTGTTATGCTCTAAATGCAGTCGGAAAACCTGCAGTGAATTCATTAAAGAATGCATTACAGGATGCACCTGATCGTGTTCGTGCTAATGCAGCGGAAGCTTTAGGAGACCTTGGAACAAGAGCAGAATCTGCAGTGCCTGCATTGATAGAAGCATTACAAGACGAATCCGGAGCAGTTCGGGTGCATGCAATTGAAGCCTTAGGCACAACAAGTCAAGCGAGTGCTTGTGCGGTAGATGAATTGACAAAAGCATTAGCGGATGAAAACGAAGGCATCAGACGTAACGCTGTGTTTGCCATTTCGCGAATTGGAGAGCATGCTGGGGAGGCAGTTGAAGGGTTAGAAAAACTACTGTTCGATGGTAATCGTTATATACGAGGTAATGCTGTGCATGCACTACACCGTATTGGCACCTCAGATGCCAAGGATGTTCTGTTGCGTTACCTCCAAACAACCCGGTGGTGTCCTATAACGAACCGTGATAGTACGTTTTAAATTGTCCGCATTAAAAAGTAATACCATTTCTAATTGAAAATGTCGCTTTACTGTAGCACATTCTGTTAGATTGTGCCTTACTCTGTTTCATTTCTAACTGCTCACAATGACAGAAAATCTAATAGAAATGGTCTAAATACCCTGATTGAGAAGATGTCAATCAGGGTATTTAATTGTAATTGTCTGTCTTCTTACTTTACGTAAAGAATTCTTCATTATGAGGTCGCACATCTACCTCAAAACTCCATGCACTGCGTTCCTGCTGAACCAGTGCCCAATAGGTCTCGGCAATAGCGTCAGGTTTCAGTAAAGGTTCACTTTCAGATAACTTATACCTTTCACGCAGATTTGGTGAATCAATTATACCATCAATAATAACATGTGCTACGTGAATACCTTGTGGACCAACTTCTCGGGCAAGAGAGGATGCTAAACCCCGCATCGCGAATTTTGCACTACTAAATGCAATCGCGCCTGATCTGCCACGAACAGCTGATGTTGCACCAGAAAATAGGATAGTACCCTCTCCTTTCTCAATCATGCCTGGCACAACTTGCTTCACACAAAGAAAAGCACCGAGTGTACAGACCCGCCATGAGTTTTCAAATGCTTCTGCAGTAAGTTCAGAAAGATTGCCCCATGCAGCATTACCTGCGTGGTTAACTAATATATCAGGTACACCTAATTCTTCACGAATTTTAGCAAAGCTGTCGTTTACTTGTCCAGCATCCGTTATATCCGTTGGTATAGGGATTGCTGATATACCTGTCTCTTCTAATCTCTTTGATAGATTTATGCTATATGCAGATGAACGGGACAACAATGCAAGATTGCATCCTTCGTCTGCAAATTTCCGGGCGATGGCTGCACCTAACCCGGGTCCTACACCTGCAATGACTGCGATTTTTGACATGTTTTGTCCTTCTTAATCTTGAATTGAATACAATCTTGTACCATCTCCTATAGTACTTATAGTAACGACTAATCGTGTCTAAGCGCATCAATCGGGTGCAGTTTTGCTGCTTTCCATGCAGGATATGCACCAAAGTAAACACCGACGAATGCACTGACAACAAATGAAAGTAGTCCGTAGATAGGTGAAATCACTGTACGCCATCACCACTCCACGATTCCTCCATTGAACAAGGATTTAGGTACTCAGTGGTTTCGCTCTATTTGCAATTTCCAATATACCGTCAAGCACATCCGTAACTTCAGGGTCAATCTGTTCAGTTAGTAAGTATTGAACTAAAGTATGATAATTCGTTTTTTGCATAAGATTGGGTAATTCAAGCTTCTCAAAGAATGAAGAGAATAGAGGATCCAGAAATTCAGTACTGACCTTTGTATCGGGTGACCAAGGGGGGTCGTAACCGAGTGTTTTAAGGGCGGTTTCAACCTCCTGAAGGGTTTTCTTCATTGTTTCTACCCACTGGTCAGAAAACAGAGGACCACCATGACGTGCCGTACCTGCATCGTGTGCCCAATCAAGTAATATCTGCCTGTTCCGTATAAAGTAATTTTCAATTTCACTCAGTTGCCAAGAATATTCCGTCAAGTTCTGATCTCTCTGTAGTTTATCAGGGATTCTATCGTATAGACTGAAACCTACCAGATTTGACTTTGCTTCTCGTAAACCGTAGAAGTGTTCTCGTGCTTTTCCTGGTTGATTTCCAACATAATATACAAAGGGTGATTCTAATTCCTTCAGGACACTATGCCGAAGTTTATCGGCAAATGCACGGAGTATGGCAAGATCAGTTGCCCCTTCAAGGTACAGAACCCATCCTCGCTGTTCTGCCTGATAGTAGTGTTCAAAACCTATTGTCTTCAGAGATTTTAACAATAGGCTACCTCTACCGTCTATGCGATGTGGATTTCCGACAAAAGCAATCACAACGTCACGTTCTGCTGCTTCTTGCAATAGTATTTCTGAATGGCTTGCGGCAACAATTTGACTATTATGTTCGGATGCTGACTCGGTTAGGACTTGATATATTTGACGTTGTCGAAGTATCTCCAGATGTGCGTCAGGTTCATCAAGTAACAATACTGAACCTGGATGTGCAGCAATATAAGAGAGCAACAATAAGGTCTGTTGCAAGCCTCGACCTGATGAGGAGAGATCAAGCGTAATACCAGACTCATCACGATAGCGCATTGCAATCTCACCACGTTCAATTATATATTCTGGCGTATCAAGTCGCACCCCAAATAACTTATAAATCTGATCAGATAATCTATTCCATGTTTTGGTAACTTGGGACACTTGAAAGCAAAGATTTCGTAAGACTTCAGCAGTTCTTCCTTCACCGATACGAACATTAACCGCACCTTCATCAAGACGTGTTTCATTAGACGTTAATCCAGACATCGGTGGTAGGAACGCAACAGTAACATGTGTTGCTTCCATCGGTACACGCATCTGTTTATTTACTTTTCCATTTGCTTCTGATTTTCTAAGGGGTCTACAATAAAACGACTCTTCGTTTGCATAATCAAATTCAAAACCACACTCCCAATGTTTTCCATCCGTAATACCCTCAACAGATATATCAATTCTGATATTTTGTGTACGTTGTTTTCCATCAATTACCTTCGAATCACGCACCTGTAAATTTCTCCAGAGCAGACGCGCATTAGGTATAGGTAACGACAAGAGATCGCGTCGATTTATAGCAACGCCACTGCGCTTATCAGAATTTGATCCCCCTTTCCGTTTTTCTATCCAACGCTTGAGACCAAGTTCCCATAGAGCCAAAGCTTGTAAGGCTGTCGTCTTACCCGAATTATTTGGACCGATAAATATAACTGGATTACCCAATTCAATCTCAACGTCTTCAAGGTTTTTAAAATTACGACAAATTAATTTCGTTAGCATTTTTCCCCCAGACAAGTTTTCAATTCTTAGGATTAACTTATCTGATTTCAACCCTATCTGCGTTGGATAGCAATCCCGCTTCATACACCTTCATCACGTCTAATGCAAACTCAAGCGATCCCATATCAGCGGGATTTCCTTTCAAGATACAGTCACAGAAATATCGCATCTCTTGGTAAAAACCTTGTATGAAAAGTCCCTTGTTTTCAAGTGTACCGAGTGAATACTGTGGTTCCCACACTATTGCACCGCTATCAAAACCCTCTGTCATAAAACTCGTGCTGTCTCTATAGTCAAATTGCATGCCGCGTTGAAGCAGCACCTGCGTACCGTTCCGTATCTCAGCATGGCATCCATCACCGAAAAACTGATAGAGTTCAGAGGGTTGTCCATGTCTTGCCCCATCTGCTAAATGGAAGTTTGCCATTGCACCGTTCGCGAATTCAATGATACATACACCGCCACCATGTTTTGCACGGTGAACAGTAACAGCAGAAACTTTTCCACCTACTGCCAACAGCAACGATAAAGGATGAACACCATTTTGAAGCCAATTGGTGTGTACACGTTCGCGCAGGATCCGTTCCCCATCACTTGGAATAGTCATCGGATAGACACCTAACAGAGTCCGTAAAGGACCGTATACATCTGTGTTGAAGATTTCTATGATCTTCTGCGTAGCAGGCATAAATGCCTTCTTGAATCCTACAACTACAATTCGGTCATTTCGGTGACGGATCATCATCTCAATTTCACTTGCGAACATGCCTGGCGGTTTTTCTAACCAGACATGCACGCCAGCATCTAACGCTTCACACGTCAGTTCTGGGTGGAGGCGAGGCGGTACGCATAGAAATACCGCATCTAATTCCTCAGACCGAAGCATGTCTCCCATTTCTTTATAACATCTCTTGACACCATACTGTCTGGCAGTCAACTTGGCGCGTTCAAGATTGACATCACAGAAGGCTTTTAGCTTCACCGGAAGAAACGTCATAGTCGGCAGAACATTCCGATAGGCGTGTGATCCGACGCCGACGACTGCTACGTTGAGTCTCTTTTCAAAGTCTCTTTGATAACTCATGTAGACCCTTCAGTTTACAAGTACATTATAGATCAGCCATTATAGATCAGAAAGTGTAGCATCAAGATATGCATCCATATCCGCTTTCATTTTCTTCAATTCGTCCATATCAACATACATCATGTGTCCCGCACCGTAATATGCCATAGTAATGTTGTCCTGCAACGATTTGTCAAGACCGAGGTGTGTAAAGGTATATTCTGAAGCCAGAAACGGTGTCGCTAAATCGAAGTAACCGTTAGCAACATAGACTTTCAAGGCAGGATTCGTTGTCATTGCTTTCCGCAATGTATCGGCTACGTTGACATATTCATTCTGATGTCCCCCATAATTCCACGGATGTACGCGTCCACTCAGTATTTCATAAGGGAGATCACTCTCAAACTGTAGGTCACCTCGGACATAATCGTTTAATGTTGCAGTATATGCACCTTGGATTACCGCAGAACTTGGATCATATTCATAGTTTTCTCCTGCAGAATCCCGGTCTATACCTTTAAAGCGGCTATCAAATCGTCCGACTGTTTCTCCTTCATCCCTGAGTAGCTCCTTACAGAACCGATTGATCTTGATTCTTAAATCTGTCTTCTCAATGTAATCAGTTGACAGCCCCGTATACGTTGCTAATTTCTTAACTATCGCTTGTCTTCTACGGTCTGACAGGTTAGAACCTTGCATCAAAGCAAGCGTATAGTCTCCTAATGCAAATTCCCTTGCGTCCTCTAATATTTTCGTAAAACTGTCATCAGTATCAGTTTCCAATTGATCTAACCTGTTATGCCAATAGGCTGTTGCTGTATAAGTTGGCAAAAAGAGGATATAGGGTAGATCATTCCCTGCAGCAAATCGAATGGTTTGAAAGTTTAGCACGACCGAAACAAGCATGATACCGTTGAGATACATACCCCGTTTGTCTTGCAGGTATCCGGACAGTCCGCATGCTCGCGTTGTTCCGTAGCTTTCGCCAATTAGGAATTTCGGAGAACGCCAACGCTGGTAACGTCCCAAGTAGAGTAAAATAAAATTACCGACTGACTCAATATCTTTTTGAAATCCGTGGAACTGTTTCGCTTCTTCACCCGGTACAGCTCTACTGAAACCGGTACTCACAGGATCAATAAAGACGAGATCTGTCTTATCCAGAATAGAAAATTCGTTATTCGTTAGTTGATATGGGGGTTGTGGAGGATTACCGTGTTCATCAGGCTTTACGCGTCGCGGTCCCAACACACCTAAATGCAACCACACGGATGAAGAACCAGGTCCACCATTAAAAGAGAAAGTCACTGGACGTTTTGACGTATCTTCAACGTCGTCTAAAGTATAGGCGACAAAGAATATTGACGCTTTAGGTTTTTCACCCTCTTTATCGGTTTCTTCCTTTAAGACCATTGTACCAGTCGTTGCGGTGTATTTCAACTCCTTACCATTTATCGTTACACTATGATGTGTAACAGAAAGGTTGTCTTCAGGTTCTGAATTACTGTTTTCATCAGACTTTTCCTCTTCAGTATCATTCTTTTTTTCTGAACTCATAATTTGTTCCTTTCAATTGAAAATATATAGTGCTATTATAGCATAACTTATTGGGTAGATGTGATAAAAAACATATTTTAAGTTTTCATAAAAACCTTTTATATAAAACAAAAATGTGGTAGACTAAATGTAAGGAGGAACATAATGACTTCACCAATTCGTTTAGGTCTCATAGGTTGTGGCGGTATAGTTCAGAAAACGCATGCGCGTGCATACCATTCGCTCTCAAAGATTGTTAAGGTAACAGCCGTAGCAGATGTAGTTCCTGCGAATCTTGAGACGGTTGGTCAAGACTTCAATGTGCCGACACAGAACCGATACACTGAATATCAAGAAATGCTTACAAAGACTGACATTGACGCTGTCGTAATCGCCACACCACACGCATTACACGCAGAACAGGTTATTGAAGCAGCATCAGCAAATGTCGCAATAATATCTGAGAAACCGATGGCAACTTCTATTGAAGAAGCAGATAGAATTCTGGAAGCGATCAATAGCAACAGTGTGCCATATACAGTAGTGCATAACTACCTATATACTGCGGGTATGCAAACAGCAATTGGCATGTTGCCAGAAATCGGCGAAACCTATTATGGACGAAGTACCGGGATGGGTCTAAAACCTGCTGACTTCTCTGCAAATCACCCAACGCCTGCTCTTGCGTGGCGGGCAAGTAAATCCAGAGGCGGTGGTTGTATTAGTGATACGAGTTATCATGAAATCTATTCTGTCTGCACACTGATTCAGTCTCCAGTGCGTTATGTTGAAGCACGTGTTAAAACGATGCGTCTTGAAATAGATGTTGACGACCTTGCGATGATTCTCTGTGAACATGAAAACGGTGCAATCACGACAATCTCGGGGGCATGGTGTGTTCCGGCAACAGACTTTGGCTGGTGTGAAGTCCATGCAAATGAAGGTTCGTTGCGCATAAGACATCGCTATAATGTAAAAGACGCGCTATCTCAATATACACGGTCTAACGGATGGAAACAGATTGAACTGCCAACCCTTGATGAGGAGGGACTCAAAGATGCAAGTGGACATCAAGGATATTTTAAAGCCACATTTAATGCACTCAGTAAAGGTGAATCGCTTCCAATTAGTCCAGAGAAAGCCTATCATAACCTTGCAATTATTGATGCTGCAAGAAAAGCAACTATAGAAAGACGTGCTATTGAAATAGGAGGTTAAGGTCATGGAGACTAATGTAAATAGACAACAGGTACAAATAGACGGTGAACGAGACGCTCAATCAGATACAAGCAAGCTCCTCTGGTTTTTCGTTGGGTTAGCCCTAAACATCGTTGGGATTCTCATTGCTTATATCTATCAACAGACGCCACCCGCTACGCGCACTTTTGAGAAAACACAGGAGTATATTGTATTCTATACCGAAACATATAAATCAACATCACGGAATATCCAAGTCAAATTGGCAGTCATAGGATTTCTTGTCTTTCTGGCTTTGATGTTTACTTTGGTACTAATTTACATTGCATTAATGTTCACAATGTATTCAGAGTTTTCAGACATGAGAAAATACGTAGGTTGATTATTAACAAAGATTAATTGGACGTTTACGCTTAGCAGATGCTAAGTTTATGCTGAATTGTGTTTTACTGTAAATCCAAACGAGAAAAAACAGCGCAAATCTATACAGATTGAAAAAAGGTTGAAGACAAATACAAAATCAGGTAATATACAGAAGTAAAAGTACTAATCTGAGGAGTCTGGAAATGAATGCAAATCAACATCAAACGTATGTTTCAGCTGAGACTGATGCCCAAAATGATGTAAACAAAATTATCTGGCTTGTTGCAGGTCTGGCATTAAACTTGATTGGAATACTCATTGCGTATATTTATCAACCATCACCACCTGCAACACGTTTATTTGATAAATCAGAGGAATTTAGACTGTTCTATACGGAAGCATACAAAAATAAAGCAAGAAGTATCCAACTCATATATTCAATCATCGGATGTTTAGTGCCATTTGGGTTTGTAACAATAAGTTGGATTACAATGTTTCCATTTTTGGCAGGGAATTTTATGTTCTTTTCTAATTTCTTTTCTGATTTTTTCTAAGTTGACGATATGAAGGTTGATTTAAAATGATCAGATAATTTTGATTTCGCCAGGCAGGTAGGTGCGATTTCCTAATCGCACAAAACAAATTGTTAACTGACACAATCCGTTAAACTGATATGGTCTTATGCGGATTAACTTTTAACTATATACTTTTTTGATTCTATTATCACTACACAAAAAGGAGTTCAGAAGATGAACAATGATGTAAATCAAGCACGCATGGTTGCTGAACAAGATGCCGAAACTGATGTTAGTAAATTACTATGGGTAGTTGTAGGGTTCTTTATAAACCTCATAGGCCTCCTCATTGCCTATATCTATCAGCCGACACCTCCTGCTTCAAGGATGATTGAAAAATCCCATGAGTATACAATGTATTACACCGAGGCGTACCAAGCAAAGGCACGTAACCTTCAGTTGAGTTATGCTGCAATAGGTTTTGCAATAAGTTGTGCAATAGGTTTGCTGCTTGTCATAGCAATTTTTGCAATGGTCGGTAGTATCGGTAGTATGCGATACTAATTTATACGCTTAATGTCGCTTACGTATCGGGTTTCGTTCCTCTACCCATAGGTGTCAACTTAAGAAAGATTAACGTTGTTTTTATACGATTAAAAGTGTTGCAAAAATTAAACACCTCTTGCATAATATAGAGTAAAGTTATTTTTATCTTATAAACTTATCAAGAGGTGTTCCAATGTTCATAATAACACAAGTTTCTAACATCATGCAAGAACTTTTCAACCCTTCAGTCGATCAAATAGTTCGGGAGTTAGGGATTATCCAAAGAATCCGAAAACTCCCGTTTGCCCGCTTCATTCAGACACTTGTATGTGGGTGGTTCGAAAAACCAGATGCGAGTTATGCTGATCTTGCTAATACAGCACAAGATTTGGGTATTGATATTTCTCGACAAGCGATTGCAAAACGGATGACCCCTGAGACAGCTAAAATACTCAAGGCAACACTTGAAGTAGCAGCAACTCAAGTCCTGACTGCGAGGAAGCAATATCTTCCGATGTTGGATCAGTTCACTGGTGTATATGTACAAGACAGCACTTGGATTGCCCTGCCAGATGAACTTCACACAATACATGAAGCACCACGCAATAAGGGCAAACAACCCAAATCTGCCTTGAAACTCCAACTTTGCTTTGATGTTTTGACAGGCACTTTTCATCACTTTGATCTAACTGATGGGGTCATACCTGATAGTAAGGCTGCAGAACATTTTTCACCATTGCCTGAGGGAAGTTTGTGTTTAGCAGACCTCGGATACTTTTCATTGGATGCGTTTGAAAAAATGACACAAAAGGGTGTCTCTTGGATATCAAAACTCAAAGCCAGATGTAAGCTATTTGACGAACTTGAAGAACATCTTTGTTTGACAGAGCGTCTTACCTCAGAAACCTTAGACGTTATTGATTTTAACTGCTTCATCGGTGCTACTAAGAAACTGCCTATACGGCTTGTCGCATTACGACTTTCTGAAGAACAAGCAAACAGCCATCGCCGTGCCATCAGACGCGAAGCGGCGCGAAGAGGGGACACTCCATCAAAAGAACGCCTAAAACGCGCTGAGTGGTATGTTTTTATTACAAATGTTGATGCGACACAACTATCAGTAGAACAGATTGCAGCAACCACTCGCGTTCGATGGCAAGTTGAACTCATGTTTAAATGTTTCAAAAGTGTCGGAGAAGTAAACAAATCACGCAGAGAAAAACCATATGCTATTTTATGTGAGGTATATGCCAAACTTATAACACAACTCCTAAGACACTGGGTTATGATAGCAAGCGGTTGGCGATGTATACACCACAATATCATCAAAACAGCAGAACTCATTAATCTATACGCACGCAAAATTACAATCAGTTTGGGTAAATCCAAAACCGCACTACGAAAAACTCTTGAAGAAATAAAACAAACCTTACAAAAAAGTCAGAAGAGGATACAAAATCAAGGGAAAAACACAACTTTAGTACTTCTACAAGGAGTAGAAAATCCTTAAGTTGACACCTATGGGTTTCGTTCCTCTACCCGACCTACATATTAGTCTTGACAATCCACTAAACAGTGTGAAAGGACATTAATTGAAATCACGCAAAATAAAATTTGGCACAGTTGTTGGTCCTCATCCACGAACTGCTAAAGCAGGTTTTGATATGCTACTGGCGGGTGGAAATGCTGTGGATGCAGCTGTTGCTGCTGCCTTCACAGAAGGTGTCGTAGAACCTTCACAAAACGGAATTGCTGGTTACGGTGGTTGTGTTTTAATATATCAAAAGAAAACGCAAGATGTTGTCGCTATTGACTATAACTCGGCAGCACCGGGAGCAGCCGCAGCAGATATGTTTACAATTGAAGATGCTCCTGATGTTCCGGCTGGATATCGTGTGCCAGGACGTGTTAACATTCACGGACCATTGTCAATAGGTGTTCCAGGAGTTGTCGCTGGATTATGTTTAACATTAGACAAATTCGGAACCCTACCGCTGTCGAATGTGCTACAACCTGCGATTAATTCAGCGCGATACGGGTATGCACCTAATGCATCCAACCGAGGCGGAATTTCGGGTAATGCTGAACGGTGGAAAAAGGAATTTCCTGAAACAGCACGCGTATTCTTAAAAGGTGGAAAACCACCAAAAAAAGGTGAAGTCCTTACAAATCCAGACCTGGCAAAAACACTTGAGGCTGTAGCTGAAGGAGGACATACTGCATTCTATGAAGGGAAAATTGCCGAGACAATCGCATCACACATTCAAAAATTAGGGGGTTGTCTCACAGTTGATGACCTGAAGAATTACCGGGCAATCATAACAGAACCTTATTGGATACAGTATCGTGATTATTCGGTATACACATCCCCGCTCGGGGCAGGTGGATTAACGACGTTACAGATGCTCAGATTAGTAGAGAAGTTTGAAGTGGCTTCCATGTCAACGATTGAAAGATTCCATCTTTTTGCTGAAGCGATGAAAGTCTGTTGGTACGAAAGGTTGAGTCGTTTCGGTGATCCAAATTTCGTTGACATAGACATCACGCGTGAACTTTCAGATGATTTTACTGAGGAATTAAGTGAAAAACTGCATGCGGGACTTGAGAAACCACAACCCGGTGAGGTGGTCTACCATGAACCGATGAACTGTACAAGTCATATCTCTACTGCTGATGTTGAAGGAAATATGGTATCCCTGACACAGACACACGGTGGTGGATTCGGTTCAATGGTTACAGTACCTGGTACGGGTCTACTCTTTGGACACGGTGTAGGTCGTTTTGATCCAAGACCAGGGTTAGCGAATTCCATCGCTCCTATGAAACGTCCACTGCATAACATGGGTCCGTGCCTTGCCACGGAGAACGGTAATCCCTTTGCCACTTACGGGATCCCTGGGGGACGTACAATTCCAAACAATCAACTCAATTTTAGCGTAAGCCTGATGGATTTGCAAAGTACAGCACAAGCAGCTGTAGACGCACCGCGGTTTCAAAGCGATGGTGCTGAGCCAATTCAGGTTGAAGATCGCGCGGGTGAAGCGGTAATCGAAGGTTTGGAAAAACTCGGTCATGATATAACAAAAAGTGGTAATATCGGCGGACCAGGACACATCATTCGTATATCGAACGATGGATCATATCATGATGGCGGTACTGATCCGAGAGGTGAAGGGAAAGTCATTTCACGTTAACATATCATCATTGAATCTATTCCGAACGAATTCGTAGTAGTGCTTTGTCAACATATTATTGTAGGTCGCGATTCGGAGATCGCTCCTACCGATGGGTTGCATTTGGTAGGAGGGAACTCCGATTCCCGACCCTTTCAAGTCCATCAATTAGCACTTGACTAAGCAATAGTAGATAGTCTACTCTAATTGTTCGGGTAAAGGTCGCGATTCGGAGATCGCTCCTACCAATGGAGTGCTTATGGTAGGAGGGAACTCCGATTCCCGACCCTTTCAAGTCCATCAATTAGCACTTGACTAAGCAATAGTATTTAATTTCTATTTCTTTGGAGTTTCAACATATATGTCACAGTTTATAAAAGCCGCGATGACCGACGAGATACAACCAGGTACCTGTATCGGTGTCAAGGTAGAAGGTGTTTTCATTGGTATCTATAATGTTGAGGGTGAGTATTATGCAATGAATAATATATGTCCACATCTCGGTGGTGTGTTGACTTATGGATTCCTTGACAAAGGATGTATAACTTGTCCAATGCACATGTGGGAATTTGATGTGAAAACAGGGGAATGTGTTTGGCCCGGTGAAGAAAGTATACCTGTTTATCCTATCAAAATTGAGGGGGATGAAATACTTGTGAATGTTGATGAACCGATGAATATAGACAGACCATCGGATCAACAATAAACGGAGTTGGATATAGTCTGTTTCTACAATTAAATCAAGAGGAGTTCACTGCATGGCATATCTGATCACCGGTGGGATGGGATGTATCGGCACTTACGTCATTAGAGATCTATTAGCAGCCGGTAAAGAGATAGTTATTTACGATTTCACCTACGATCTGACTATTCCAAGGATGGTGTTGTCAGGCGAACAGATTAGTAGATTTGAATTTGTTCAAGGAGATATAACGGATTTACCCCATCTTTTGCGGACAGTTCAGGAACATAATATTGATCGGATTATACACCTTGCGTCCTGGCAAGTTCCCGCTTGTAACGCGAATCCACCTCAAGCATTAAAGGTCGTCTGTGAAGGAACAATCAATGTATTTGAAGCAGCACGTATCTTCAACCTAAAGCGCGTGGTTTGGGCAAGTAGTGTTGCAGTGTTCGGTTCACCTGAAGATTATAATCACCAGCAGATTCTTAACGATGCACCACACTATCCTAAGTTTATTTATGGCGCATGTAAGTCTCTAAATGAGAGATACGCGATGCACTATTTTGATGCTTACGGTGTAGATTCAATCGGACTTCGTTTTACAGCAGTCTACGGGGTTGGAAGGACGCGTGGGATGAGTTCGTTTACGACAAAAATGATAGAAGATGTTGCGTTAGGAATACCCCATGTATGTCCTTTCGGTGATGATGCAGTTGATTGGCAGTATGTAGAAGATGTATCCCGTTCAATTGTTATGGCAAGCACATGTCCAACCACGGAAACACGGGTTTTCAACGTCAAAGGCGGAATTCGTCCTGTCAGAGAAGGTGTTGCGTATCTGAAGTCTATCGTACCGGAAGCGCAGATTGAATTGGAGCCCGGTCTGTTCGGAATTTCATGGGACTATGACGCAACACCCATCGCTGAGGAAATTGGGTTTACACCTGCGTATACAATGGAACAAGGTATACTGGAGACGTACAATAAGTTCCGTGAACAGTGCTTGAACACACAAGATTAATAGAACATCTATCACCACAATCGCATGCTACCTTGTGATGATAGATGTCTGTTTATTCTCTTTATCTGTAATACTTTTTCATCTGAGCCCAACTGACAGCTAATTTTCCTTGTGCTTCAACGGCTGTTGCTTGCGCCCAAGGTATGTTCGCGCCACTATCGGCTTGATGGATGTCGTCAAAGTTCAGGTGTCCCCATCCACCACCATGCCGATCCAGAACAACAATCTGTGCGATCTGACCTTTCAGATCGGTAACATCCCACTCTTTTCTCTCCATCGTTTCGCTGTTATTCCCTGTTTCGGTGCGAACGACTTCATCATCAATCACAAGATTAACGCAGCACGGATTTGGATCAGTATCCCAAGGATGAATACCTCCACCAATCAGAAAGTTCATTGTGTCACCAACAATCAGGAACTCAATTGAGGTAATGGATCCTTGTGGACCGTCTCCTTGAACATCTCCCGGATTTTGTCCGAGTGCAGCACCTTTTTCTGGTCCTTGATATCTTTCAAAACCGCCTATCCACCAATTACCTTCGTGGTTTGAAGCTTGTCCTCTGTTCCGAGCAGTAGGGTTATCTCCCCATGTTGGTTGAAATTCAAAAGCTTCACCTTCTGCTTCCCAGTCGGTCAAATCTCCCGTCTCAAAACCGTAATTAAAGGTAAGCGCGAAGGTCGGGTTAGTTGCCAATCCAAAGATGATAGCGAACAAAGAGATGGCAAATACAATATAACAAAAATTATTTCTCATTAATCTAAACTCCTTATAACTAATTTTTAAATAAACTTATCTATAGTACTTTTTCATCTGTGCCCAACTGACAGCTAATTTTCCTTGTGCTTCAACAGCAAGCACACGATCCCAAGGAATATTTTTGCCGTTGGCATCTGCCTGATGGATGTCATCAAAGTTTGGATGTCCCCATCCGCCACTATTATTGTCTACGACGACTATCTGTGCAGTCTTGCCCTTCAATTCAGAAACATCCCATTCTTTACGACTAAATGTTTCTGTCTCGTTACCTGTAGCAGATAATTCTACTTCCTCATCAACAACGAGATTAACGCAACACGGTGACCCATCCTCCCAAGGATGGTTTCCACCACCGATTAGGAAATTTATAGTATCACCAACAATCTTAAACTCAATTGATGTCAGTTCTCCGGTCGGGCCATCCCCCTGTACATCACCGGCACTCTGTCCAAGCTCTGCCCCTTTATCTGGACCTTGGTATTTCTCAAATAGTCCGAGCCACCATTCTCCTTGGTGTTGTGAGGGTTGGTTTCGGTTCCTGGCTGTTGGGTTGTCTCCCCATGTGGGTTGGAAGTCAAATGCAGTGCCCGTTTTCTCCCAATCCGTGAGATCGCCTGTTTCAAAATCGTTGTTAAAAGATCTGGCAACTGACAGATGGATTGGCAGTAAAAACAGGGAAGCAAGAACAGACGGTAATAAATGTGAGAAAAAAAGTCTCTTCATCAGCAATATCTCCCTCTGTCTGAAGTTATATTAGTGTCGTGAATGTAGATATGCAAATTCCATACACACTCTCGACCAATTCATTTAAAATAATATAACATTTACAGTAAATAGATGTCAATGAAAAACATGTTTAGATACTGCAAAAAAAGAACGTTTCTTCTAAAAAAACTGTCTAACATATAGCACTGCAATTACGATGACTATAGCAGTTAATGTGCGTTTTTCACTTTTATTTGCTACCTTTCAAAGCGTTATTTTCTCAATACGTGTATGCGTTTGTGTGCATTCAGAACTGGTATGGTTTTCCACACTCATTGGACAAAAGAAAGGTAGTTTGGACATTTTTATCCTATTAGGACTTCTCAACTGGTGTAATTTTTAGTTTCTAATCACTTTTGTTTTCTACTTTATGAAGATTAAGTTATTAATTGGATAATACGCGGGCGGGGAAACCCCGCCCCTACGAAACCTTACTCCTACGATGAGTCATATCAGTAGAATTACCTGATTATTTATTTAATCTTCATTCAGTAGCAATACCTTCGCCATTTTTAGTGCTTCAGTGGAATGAGAATAGGGTGTGTAAAGTTATTGGCACTATAGGCGTCAATTTTGGGATTTCATAAGCTCTTAATAGTAGTAGGCACTCTCCGAGTGCCGTAATGCCGTAACTTGTCATTTCTTCTTAATTTGTGGTATAATATATAAGCATAACAAACAAACACTGGAGGATATGGATTGTTAAAAGTATCAAAGTTTGGGGGTAGTTCTCTGGCAACTGGAGAACAGGTTAGACACGTCTGCGACATCATTACTGCTGATCCAGATAGAAGGTTAATCGTTGTATCCGCGCCAGGAAAGCGACACACCCAAGACATAAAAGTTACAGATCTACTCATCGCAGCAGCATCAGAAAGACTCATGGGAAAAATCGGTGCTTCTGAATGTGCCGAAGCAATAGAACGATACAGAAACATCGCGACAGAATTAGAGCTCCCGGCAAAGGTAGTTGACCCTATTGCAAGTGATCTGACACTACGACTGGAATCAGATACGGACGACACCGATCTTTATATGGATACCATGAAGGCAGGTGGTGAGGACAACTGTGCCAGACTCATTGCACAAGTATTGCAAGCACGTGGTATAGAAGCACACTACGTAAGTCCAAAAGATGCTGGATTGCTGCTATCAGATGAACCGGGGAATGCTCAAATCCTTCCTGAAGCTTACAACCGCTTGCGAAGTTTAAGTGAACGTCCAGGTATTACGATCTTTCCAGGATTCTTCGGTTATTCTAAAGATGGACACATCGTGACCTTTTCACGAGGCGGATCAGATATTACAGGTGCAATTCTTGCAGGTGCTGTACGGGCAAATGTCTATGAGAATTTCACCGATGTTGACTCCGTATTCGCAGCAAATCCGTCCATAGTTTCAAATCCTGCTCCGATATCAGAACTCACATACCGTGAAATGCGTGAACTCTCTTATGCAGGTTTTTCGGTATTTCACGATGAAGCACTTGAACCTGTATACCGCGCTATGGTACCGGTTCACATACGTAATACAAACAACCCAAATGCAGCAGGAACACGAATTGTCCCGAAACGGACAGCAAATGATAATCCTGTTGTTGGCATCGCTGCAATGAACGATGTCTGCTGTGTCTACTTAAGCAAATATCTGATGAACCGTCAAATCGGTTTCGGTAGACGATTGCTACAGATTTTGGAAACCGAGAATATCTCTTTTGAACATATCCCATCTGGAATTGATAACATGTCTGTGATACTCCGAGAAGAAAACCTTCCACTTGACAAAGAGAAAAGAGTCGTAGAAAAGATACGACAAACACTTGCACCAGAAGACGTTTATGTTGAACGCGACCTATCTCTCATCATGGTTGTCGGCGAAGGCATGCAACATACTGTCGGTGTAGCATCAAGAGCAACAAGTGCATTTGCAAGCGCAGATGTCAATATAGAGATGATAAACCAAGGATCTAATGAGGTTAGTATGATGTTCGGTGTAAAAACGATGGGGATGGAAGCGGCGGTTCAAGCACTATACAAGGAATTTTTTGTATGAGAAAATTTGGTACACACGGTTTAGCTCAAACAGATTGGCTGCCCGCGCAACCTGATCTAAAAACCGTTCTTGAAAACTATCAGAACCCAATTTATTCCTTATCACAAGCAGAAATACCAGCAATCATATTGCGTAGTTCATATTCACCTGAACAGTGTCAAGGTCTTATCAATAGATTTACAAATATGGGTCTGATGCGCGACGAAGCAGACATGAATCCTGCCGACAAACGCACACGGATTGACATCGGAACAAGTCTTGGCAATCGCGGTGACGACAAAACACGCTTTTTAGCACACGCTGAGACGACTCACCATCTGTTCCAATTTCTATTTGGTGGTTTTGACAATCCTGTAGATGTGATCTATCAGTGTTTAGCTGCCCTTTCCCCTGGTAAAAAGGTAAAGGTTGCTCGCGAACCTGATGGATCTCTTTACGGACCCGCAATATTTCGGGTTCATTACGAAACGCATAGCTATAAACCCCACATAGATAGTGTGAAATATCGCGAACAACGCACAGATTATGCTGTCTATCATTTCGAACATCAGTTTGCAGGAGTACTATGCATCCAAAACGCAGATGAAACTGGAGAAGGAACACAAGCGATACTACATAAATGTCTCTGGTCAGAAGACATTCAACCCTATATTGCAGAAGAGACTTTTGACAAGTATGCAACCGAAAACAAAATAGAACACTGCCGAGTCAACTTGGAACAAGGGGACCTTTACTTTTTCAATACACGGTGTATCCACGAGGTTCCCCCTGTCAAAGGCACGCGGGCAAGGATAGTCTTAGCAGTATTCATCGGATATTCACCTGACAATGATGAGATATATGTATGGTCATAACCCCTTAAATCTGTAGAAATCAATCTGTAGAAACCATCATACATCTTTTTTCAAGAATTAACTTGACATTTTTTTGCATCTCATATACAATAGTAACGTCATTTAAAAAGTAAAGGAGATTTTTGATGCACAAATTTGTTTCGTTCTCAATTGCTGCAATGCTGATAACAGTTTTAGTATTTTTAACACAAGCACAACAGTTGTCAGATAAAGCACAACTTGGACGCGAACTTTTTCATGATCCAACATTTAAGGGAACTATCAATCCCAAAGTGGCAACTGGACTCTCTTGCGCGAATTGTCATGCAGATTTTGATGAAGAAACTGATCCTGACGGGCTAATTCGTGCTGGACATAGTGTTATTGGTGTACCACAACGGGGTTCCGCAAAAGGTGGTATGATTAAAGGCGCAGATTTCGCAAGAGCTGCTGGCGGTGGTGGGTTTTGTTACCAACACTTTTTACAGAAAATACCAGAATCTAAAGTCAACCCAACCGCTATACCCGCTGAACATGCAGAAGCACTCATGGCATACTTTGAAGTTATTTCTGATGGCAAAAAGGGTCCACAATTTGAAATGGAAATGTTAGACGCTGCAGCAAAGACAGAAGCAGGAGAAAAAATCGCTGCTATGAACGGGGATGCGAATAAAGGTTGGCAACTATGGGGACGCGCATGTGTCGTGTGCCACCCAACGCCGAAAAAGGCTGGTATCGGTATCCAACTCGTGAGACCACGACCACCACGCGATATTGATAAGACAATTACGCGCTGGGCAACGAAAATTCGAGGCGGCGGATCGCTCATGCCATTCTATGCCTCCGATATTCTCAGCGACCAAGATATCGCCGACATCCTGGCATTTCTACGCGAACAAATGGAAGGGACTGCTAGATAATCACCACGGCTTATCGGAAAATATTGCCCGGTAGATGACTTTCGCGTTTTCACCTGTTTTTTGTAACCTTGACTGCCAATTTCCGTAATAATTAATGCCTTGTTTTATCAAGATAATAAATAAAAAAAGTTACTTGAATAGATTGAATGTTCAGTAACACGGAAATTAGACAGATAGAATCTTCAAGGTAACTTCTACCATAAATACAATTAATGGGTGTACTCATGCAAAAGTATCTTCTACTTGGAATAGTTTTTGTTGTATGTTTAATCAGTTTAGCTCTTAACATATCAGGCTGCGGCGGAAGCAATCTCAACAATCCTGTATCCGACTCAGACACTATGGATGATACGAGTGATGATACAACCGACGATATTGGTGAACTTGCCGTAACAGTAACTGTCACACAAGAAACAGTGCAACCGGGTGAGAAAGTAGAAATCACAGCCTCAGTTCAAGGTGTTAGAGGAACAAGCGTCACATTAAACTGGCTTAACATTACGGAATACGGATCCCTTTCTTCAGATGACGATCTGTCAGTCACATGGACAGCACCCGACACATTAGGTGGAGATAGTGCTAAAGTTGAAGTGATTCAACTTGTCGTGACTGTAATCAGTGAAATCGTTGCTGTGAATGATAACGAAATACAGACAGAAACACAAATTATCTCTGACACAAAAGAAATACTACTTAAGATCGTTCGAGAATAATAGGTTAACGTAATAAATAACCACCGTATTATCAATAATAACAATTGAGATTCGCATTCAATTCTTACATGTAGGTCGGGTAGAGCGAAGCGAAACCCGACACGTAATGATTGTGTCTATCATGTCGGGTTTCGCTTCGCTCTACCCGACCTACAAAATAGCACTTGACAAAGCATTAGTTAATTATTAGATTTTAGTTAGCAGAACCAAAAACAGGTAAAATATGAAGAAAAACAAAATTCAAGTTACTATATTCATCTTACTCATTGTTTTCATTTCAGAATCATTGACATCTTCATGTATTGGGATGCTACATCAGGTAAAAAAGGGGGAAACGTTATCTGAAATCGCCAGAAAATATGAAGTACCTATGAAATCTATCGCTCAGACCAACAGTTTGAAATCTATGAATCACCTGCAAATTGGAGACAAATTGCTGATACCTGTCGGATCAAAACCGACCAGTTCAAACGAAAATTCAGATGGCGTTTGGTATACTGTAATGGATGGAGACAATTTATATAGTATAGCACAGAGCCACGGTATTAAAGACTGGAAAAAACTCCAACGTCTCAACGGTATCTCTGATCCAAAACGTATCAAAATAGGACAGAAAATATACATACCAGGTGAAACTATTGACGGTTTTGCAAAACCGTTACGTATCCCACTATATGTAACTTCAAGATACGGTTATCGCCATCATCCAGTGAACAGAAAGTACTTGATGCATAGAGGCATAGATTTCCGTGCTGCCACAGGGACAAGGGTGTATGCTTCAAAAACAGGTAGAGTCGTTTATGCTGCTTGGGAACGGGGATACGGCAGAATTGTTCGCATAGAACACGCCGATAACTACTCAACATGCTACGCACACTTGTCAAGATTCCGAGTTTCTGTTGGTGATATCGTCAAACAAGGGGACGTTATCGGATTATCTGGAAATACTGGCGTTTCAACTGGCCCCCATCTGCATTTTGAAATCCGATACAAAGGTAAAAGTGAAAACCCAGCTCGCCACCTTGATCTACCGTGACAATATATGCCGTGACAATATATGGCTATGCATAATCATATTGCTTCTCTTGTTCACCGGTTACCAAGGTGTAAGTACAACGTTTTCTGAAACACGTAATGATCAGTCCAGCATCAACACCACCGAACCGAGACCTGTAATTGGTACTCGGGGACTCGGACTGAGCAGAGCTTATATTAGCAACGCAGATGATGCTACAAGTCCACTCTGGAATCCTGCAGGACTTGCATCACTTGACCGTGCCAACCTCATTTATGACCTTTCTCAAGGGGCTTTGTCTATTGCATATCCTGTTAAAGTTGTGGGTACATTCGGTATTAATCTTCTTGATTTCAATAACGCTGACAGATTCCTCATAGACCACAATTCCAACCCAATTGGTACGTTTGAATATGGATACAACCAAGCTTTGCTATCATACGCAAGGAATTTCGGCACGTTACAACTTGGTGTAAGTACAGGTTTTAGCCGTGCTCCGTATAAGAATAGTCTTTGGGCACAAAACTACGATGTAGGGGCATTAATAACACTTTCGCCAAATGCACTGGTAGGTATGCAATTGCGTGATATTAACGGCGTATCTATCCGAGATCAGAACGGTGTTATCCTAAATACATTTAACTCACAATTGGCATTCGGAACAACACTTATACCATTTCGGCAAGTTAAATGGCATGCACTCTATAATGTTACCTCTCCAGGTTTTGGCACAAGTGTAGAATTCATAACAGGACCACTCTCAACAAACGTTGGTTCACATTTTGTTTTTCATTCAGGAGAGTTCGCACAATCTTGGAGTATGGGATTCTCATTGAACAAATGGGGGAAGCAGACCTATTATGCCTATCTCAATCAAGGAGACCTAAACCATAAACATCTGCTTTCATTCGGGTTCACTTTCGGGGAATCGACACAAGAACACACAAAAGAAACATCTACTCGCGAAACCCCCACCAACACAACACATCATAAAACTGAATCTAAACAGAAGTCCTCACAAAAGACAAGCATACAAATTGCAGAAAAACATAATATCTCCGTTGAATTAATGTTAGCAATAATTTATGTGGAATCAAAATTCAATCCTGTTGCCGTGTCAAAAACAGGTGCTGGTGGTTTAATGCAAATGCTACCTTCTACTGCCAGAGAATACGGGTTGAAAGTGCCACACTATACAGATAAAACAAAACCCAAAATTGATGGGAAGGTAGATGAGAGATTTGACGCAAAGAAAAACCTTGAAACAGGATTAAGATATTTCAACTATCTATTGGAAAGATATAAAAACAATCGGACTTTAGCACTCGGAGCATATAATATTGGACCTGGCAGAGTCAAAATTAAAGGACCTCTTCTAAGTAGAGGTAAAATATACGTTGACAAGGTGATAAACCAGCAACAGAAATATCAGAACGATAAATCATTATTGAATATTGATTTGGGTAGGTTAGAAGCCATACTGAACAAATAGAGATAGGATATGAAAAAAATTAGGTTAGCAATTATCGGCTGCGGTGGTATGGGACACCGACACATGTACGGTTTAGCAGAACTGAACCGTGCCGGATGGGATAGATTTGAACTCGTTGCTGCATGTGATCCCGTTATTTCCAATGCTGAATCCCTGGCTGAGCAGGCAGAAGAACGACTTGGGAAAAAACCAACTGTTGTTACCAACTTAGAAAAACTTGCCAAATCTAACGTTAACGCAGTTGACATTACGACAACACCACCCTACCACCACACTGTTGCTGTTGAAACACTTGAACGCGGGTGGCACACAATGGTTGAAAAACCGATGGGTCTAACCGTTCGCGCATGTAACCTAATACGACGCGCAGCCGATAAGTCCGATGTTGTGTTAAGTGTCGCTGAAAACTACCGCCGTGATCCAATCAATAGACTGGCAAAAGCTCTACTTGAGGCAGAAGTTATCGGCAAACCGCGTTTCCTCATGCACCATACAATCGGCGGTTCAAACCGAATGCTTATCTCTGTATGGCGACATCAGAAAGATCAGAGCGGCGTCTTGTTGGATGTCGGCGTTCACTATGCTGATATGATTGAGTATCTGCTCGGTGAAGTAGAAACCGTATATGCCCAAACACGACTTCACGAACCGATTCGACACAATCCTGCTGCTGGGACAGGGAAATCCAGTTCCAATCCCGCTGGTGTTTATACAGAATGGCAACGCAAAATGCCAGCAACATTTAAAGCAACTGCAGAAGATGCCACTTATGCAACGTTAACTTTCAAAAACGGTACAGTTGGACAGTATATTGAAGATCATGCGGCATGGGGAAAGGGTAGCTGGACACGACAGATACACGGAGCAAAAGGTTCAATGACACTCCCCGGCGACAGAAGCGGTCAAGTCATCTCGCTTCAAGTAGATGGACATGGGACAATTGAAGATGAAAAACTATTAGACCTTGTACCAGAGTTTCAACTTGATGCTGTCACAACAGACCTATTCGGCGGAGACCGTCTGTGGCAATACAACTTACCATTTGCAGACACTGATGCAAAAATCATCGCAATTGAATACGGTGATTTCGCTGAAGCCATCAC
This sequence comes from Candidatus Poribacteria bacterium, assembly GCA_965205065.1. Lineage (GTDB taxonomy): Bacteria > Poribacteria > WGA-4E > WGA-4E > WGA-3G > MSPOR6. The sequence goes on from CBDBFT010000001.1 coordinate 5,481,418, forward strand.
AGGCAATCGGACAATTGAAGTTGATGCATATCAAGGCACACGTTCCGTTGCTATCTCTTATGCAATGCTTGAATCCGGTGCTACTGGACAGATTGTCCATATAGACAATATGCTTGACGAGTCCATCAACACCTACCAACATGAAATTGATGAAGGTTTGGGAATTTAGTCGCTTACCAGTCAACTGGGAATAAGTGGAGATTGCAGGGGTGGGATTTGAACCCACGTCCTCCGGGTTATGAGCCCGACGAGCTACCAGACTGCTCTACCCTGCGATAAGATATATATATATATATGAGAAAAGTATGGTCGAGGAGGGACTTGAACCCTCACGCCTTTTGATGGGCGATGGATTTTGTAGAGTAGATAACCAACGCACAGCACAACCTGTGTTTTCAATTACCCCTCTCCGAACCCTGCGTGTTCCTTTCAAAACACAAGGCTCTCCAGTAAATCTTTATAGTTTATTTCCGTCATACTTTCCAGTATGTATTTTGTGATGACATTCTTTACAGGTTATGAGAGTTTTGCGTCTCATACTACTCATAAGCTTTTGCCAGCCTTCTTTGTGCTTTTCAACATCACTCATTTTTCTAATATGATGCACTTCTATTTTATCATTGCTACCACATATTTCGCAAGTGTTATTGTTTAGTCTTGTTAGTAAGTCTGACCTAATAGCAGTTTTTCCTGTGATGGCTTTAATGCCTTTTATCTCATCACAATTGGGCATAATACTACCAAAGAACCTGCTTGGAAACTTTATCCATTTTATTTGGAAGTTTCCTAATGTAGCAGTTAGAGGAGGTTTACCTTTTCTTATGACTTCTACTACAAGGGCTTTGATACCCAGTTCGGTTGTCTTTTTATATTTCTTGAACACTTTCTTTACAGATGTTTTATGTTTAGATGCCAGTGTTTTAGCCGCTGACGACATTACAAGGTATTTTAGTTTATACATTTTATTGGCAACATTTTGTGCCATTATATAATACTGGTATATACCTTGAAACTCTGAATTGTATGCTCTTATTATCATATAATCTGACAATTCCAAGTAGTATGGTCTATGATATGGTTTACCTTTCTTGGTGTATTTCCTTTTCCATTTCACAAAAATGTCATCAGGCATATCTAATCGTATAGTTCCGTTTATTTTCGGTCGTGCTGTTGACTTTTCTGTGTAGATTTCAAAGTTAAGAAAGCGTGCTTTTTGATGCGTTGCGTTTGTTATCTTAGTTTTGTCGTCTGAAAGGGTAAATCCAATTGTATCTTTGAGAAATGTTCTTATTTCGCTTTTGATGCTTTTGGCTTCCGCCTTACTTCCGATAAACCCTATGATAAAATCATCTGCGTATCTGACAAACTTAAGTCTGCGGTAATTGTTGTCTTGTGGATTTGACCAAGTGAGACCTTTGGATTTTGCTATGTTTAGTTCTTTCCGTGCCTCTTTTGCTTCTTGGATTTCACCATTTTTCTTTGCTTTATTGATTTTTCTCAAAAGTCTGGAGTATTCGGGGTTTGACCCCCTTGATTTTCCTATGTGCCATTTTTCAGATAGACTTTCTAACATACAATCCAGTTTGGTGAGGTATATGTTTGCCAGTAGAGGACTGATGACCCCGCCTTGTGGTGTTCCAGAATGTGTTGTGTGATATTTCCAGTTTTCTATATAGCCTGCTTTCAACCACATTCGGATTAGTTTTAGTAGCCTATTATCTAAAATCTTTTCTGATAGGATATTCAATAGGTATTCGTGGTTTATGTTGTCAAAGCAACCTTTGATGTCGCCTTCTATAAACCATTTAGTCCCTTTCCATTTCATTGAGATTTCTTCTAAAGCAGTATGACAACCTCTTTTTGGTCTGAACCCGTGTGAGTGGTCTGAAAATTGTGGTTCGTAATATGATTCTAAAACCATCATTACTACTCTTTGAACAAGTTTATCTGTCCAACAAGGTATTCCCAAACTTCTTTTCGTTCCGTCTCTTTTGGGTATGTAGACTCTACGACTCGGTTTCGGTTTATACTCGCCATTTTTGAGGTTAGCAATGATATTGTCTATCTTTGCTATTGACATTCCATCAATGGTTTCGTTGTCCGAACCTTCTGTAATAGCACCTTTCTTTTTAGCCATTTCGTGATAGGCTGTAAGAAACAATTCTCTGTCGCATATATTGCTAAATGCTCTTTTTAGAGGTAGATTTCTTTTGCCCCTATCATTAACTATTCCAAGATAGTTATTCGAGATAACCTGCATTTCGCATTCCTCTTATATCTACTTGGTTTGATTTACCTGTTTCCCTTCGTCTTTCCTACCTGTTAGGGTAGTGTTATTCTCTATTGAGAGCAACTACTATGGAAACTCCGTAGTCATGGGGTTCTCACCCTTTAGACTATCCTGTAGTTCCAACACATCAACTATAGAGAGATTTAGGTAGCCCATTCATACGCTTACCTGCTTTATATTAGCAGTGGCTAAAAGTTTTAGGAGGTTATGGGACAGACTTAAAATCACACAACAACTTTTAGTCGGGGTTTCACTAACCTTTCCCTGTAAACCCAGCATATAATTCCTGCGTATTGGACTTCGGGTAGTATAACTCTTACCTTGACTCTCAAGTCTTGGGCATCTTTGAATTAGGTTAGTTCGTTCAATATGCCCTTTACTGCTATGCTATGTTCAGATTCAGATTTCTCATCACCCTAAAGCAGTTGACTTTATACCATCTCCTAATTAATATAGAAACTTATGTTTCAATTGTTGTGTTAGCACAACAGCGCACAAGTCCATTGTGTCTACCGATTCCACCACTCGACCTAAATAACATGATATATTATACACGGTTAAAAAGAGGATGTCAACTTTTTTTAGACGCTCACAATCACAATTCTCTTGACTTTTTTTAAAGAATTCAATATCATGCAAGAAGAAAGGAGAAACGGGATAGATTAATGTCCCATTATCAAACAGATGGAAAACATTACACTTGCATCAGGACACGAAATACCAATTTTAGGTTTAGGTACCTGGCGACTTAATGGACATCAGTGTGAACAAATTGTCAAATTAGCTATTGAATTAGGATATACACATATTGACACTGCATGGATGTATAAAAACCAACATGAGATCGGTAAAGCACTGCGGGAGATCGGCGTTGAACGTGAAGAACTATTCATTACCTCTAAAATTTGGCATACACACCTGAAACGGGACGATGTTCTAAAGCAATTTCAGGTCTGTATAAACGACCTACAGATGGAATATGTTGATCTATTGCTAATCCATTGGCCCAGTGAAACAGTTCCATTTGAGGAAACTCTCGGTGCTTTCAAGGAAATTTATGACGACGGTAAAGTCAAGAGTATCGGTATAAGCAATTTTAGCATTGCCCAGGTAAATGAAGCCTGTGAAAAATCTGAACTGCCAATCTGTACAAATCAGGTTGAGTATCATGTCCGCAACAATAAAGAAGCATTGCGAAAGCACTGTGTAGAACGAAATATACCTATCACTGCACATAGACCCCTATCTGCAGGAAACCTTTCAGATGATAAGGAATTACATGAAATCGGAAGCAGACACGGTAAAACAGCAGCACAAGTAGCATTGCGATGGCTAATACAGAAAGGTATCATCACAATTCCAAAGTCTGGTTCAGAAACACATCTGCGAGAAAACTTAGACCTATTTGATTGGCAATTAACTGACACGGAAATGCAGGCATTCGAAAATTAGGAGAAAGGAACGACACTGCTTTATGAAATTTGGTCTGTTTTATGAACACCAAATCCCACGACCTTGGCAGGAAGGAGCAGAGCATAAACTATTCCAAGACGCATTACAACAGGTTGAACTTGCAGACAAACTCGGGTTTGACTATATCTGGGAAGTAGAACACCACTTCCTTGAAGAGTACTCACACTCCTCTGCACCAGAGGTGTTTCTTGCTGCCTGTAGTCAACGCACTAAGCAAATCCGCTTAGGTCACGGAATCGTTCTGATGCCACCTGCCTATAACCATCCTGCAAGAGTGGCTGAGCGAATCGCTACGCTCGACCTGGTATCAAATGGACGGGTTGAGTGGGGCACGGGGGAATCTGCTTCACACATGGAGCTCGGCGGTTTTAAAGTTGACCCAAAGTCTAAAAGGGATATGTGGGAGGAATGCACACGCGAAGCCGCGAAAATGATGACACAATCTCCCTACGCCGGATATGATGGAAAGCACTTCTCAATGCCACCGCGCAATGTCATACCAAAACCACTGCAAACACCACATCCACCCCCATGGGTCGCTTGCTCAAGTAGAGACAGTCTCCGATTCGCAGCGAGATATGGATTAGGGGCACTTACATTCGCCTTCGTAGATTCAGCGGAAGCAAAATTTTGGGTAGAAGAATACTATGAAATCTTCGAAAAAGAATGCAAACCCCTAACACAAAGAGTCAATCCAAATATCGCAATGGTATCAGGTTTCTCTTGTCATGAAAATGAAGAAACTGCACTTGCACGCGGCTTAGACGGTTTCCGCTTCTTCCGTTTTGCACTTGCACACTACTACTACAACGGATCACAAATACCAGGTGAAACAGATATTTGGAAACTGTATAAGCAATCTGAACAAGACCCTGCAGAAGCTCGCGCTGGAATCGGCACTCCTGAACAAGTTCGTGAACATTTAGAGATAATGGAGAACGCAGGTGTTGACCAAGTCGTTTTCATTCAGCAAGCAGGAATGAATCGCCACGAGGATATATGTGAAACGTTAGAACTTTTTGCTGACAAAGTTTTACCTGACTTCAAAGCAAGAGACATTGAACATTCAACACACAAAAATGAGCGACTTGCAGACGCAATACATGCTGCAGACGCACGAAAACCTGAACTAACATCACACAGTGAAATCCCTATTGTCGATTCTTATCCTGTTCTCAAGAAAAAACTTGAAGAGAATGTCACAGAAACGGATGAGGAAGAGATGAGTGAAGACGGAAAGAAATTTCTACTCTCTATAGAAGGCGGCAGTAGGCAGAAAACATAACATGGCAAACATAAGAAGGACATTCATTATGAAAAATGTCTTAGTTGTTGACGATGACGAAAAAATCTGTTGGGCATTTCAGCAGTTCCTTGACGGTGAAGGATATAACGCCAGTATCGCGAACAGTGCTGAAGAGGGGTTACGACGAATTGCTGCCGACAAACCAGAGGTTGTTCTGCTTGATGTGAAACTGCCGGGAATGAGTGGGTTAGAAGCATTAAAGAGAATAAAAGCAGAACATCCAGAGGTGATCGTCGTCATCATTACTGCTTTTGATGACCTTGACACAACAATAGAAGCAATGCGACTACACGCTTTTGATTTTGTACCGAAACCGATCGACTTAACTGTCGTGAAAAGTGTGCTTGAACGGGCATACCGAACGCAGTCTGTCAGAAGCATATTGCCAATTCAGACTGAAAACAACCAAAACCGGGAAGAGATCGGACACAGACTCATCGGCAAGAGCGAGCAGATGCGAGAAATATACAAACTCATCGGAGTCATGGCAAGCAACACAACAACAGTACTGATTGAAGGTGAAACAGGAACCGGAAAAGACCTCGTAGCACGCGCTATACATGCAGGAAGTGAACGGAAAAACAACTCTTTTGTGCCAGTGGATTGTGGCGCACTCCCAGATGATTTACTGGAAAGCGAACTATTCGGATACGAACCTGGCGCATTCACCGGAGCAAAATCTGAAGGAAAACCGGGACGTTTTGAATTGGCTGATGGCGGAACAATCTTCCTTGATGAAGTACCAAACATGAGCCCAGCATTGCAGGTTAAGCTTTTGCGCACACTGCAAACGCAAGAAATTGAAAGATTAGGGGGAACGCGGACACGAACGGTAGATGTCCGTGTGTTAGCCGCAACGAATCAAGAACTCGCACGATTGGTTGAACTTGGTCAATTTCGTTCCGATCTCTACTACCGTTTTAAACGCATTTCAATACATCTACCCCCCTTACGTGAACGACAGGAAGATATTCCACTGCTTGTCTCACATTTCTTGCAACTTATACAAAAAGAACTCGGTAAATCAATTCGGGGGATCTCCGATAATGGAATGGAACTGATAATGAAATATCCTTGGTACGGAAATGTTAGAGAATTAGAAAACTGCATTAGAAGCGCAGCTGCCCTTTCCCGATCAGATGTAATTCTACCCGAACATTTACCAATTGAGATACAAACAGGACGCATCATAAACAGAACTGACAGTACACATTTAGATACCTCTCTCAAAACTGTTCTACAAGAAATCACGAAAGCAGCTATCGCTGAAGGTAAAATTGACATATACAACGAAATAGTATCACTCTTGGACAAAACCCTCATTCAACTGGCTTTGACTGAATGCTCAAATAACTACAGCAAAACAGCTGAATTACTTGGTATTAGCCGAACGACCCTATCAAAAAAAATAAATCAACATCTAAATGCCAGTAACCTTAATGAAAATAACTAAGAAACCATCCAGAGATATTCGGAAAAGTAAAACAACGTTGTGGGTAAGGCGCAGTGCGTAATTGTGTCATAGTTTTCGCAAAAAATCCGATACCGAATTATGTCAAAACACGACTTATTCCAAGATTGTCTGCTGATCAGGCTGCCGCATTATACCGAGCATTTCTAACGGATTGGTGCGAAACCCTATCAGAACTATCAACGATAGACCTGATCGTCGCTTATACACCTGAAGGGAGTCAACCTGAGTTACAAACTATCATCGGTGAAGCTGCTACCTACATACCACAAATAGGTGATAACCTTGGAGAACGACTTACTTCGGCAACACATTGGGCATCAGAAAACGGATACGAAAAGATCATTATAACGGGTTCGGACAGTCCAACATTACCGCTTGCCTATATCTCACAAGCTGTTGAGGCACTTGACACTTGTGATATAGTTGTTGGTCCGAGTGTGGATGGGGGTTATTATCTTATCGGTTTTTCTAATCAGAGTCTAACTGCCGTAGTTCCCACTATCTATGAGAGAATCGCATGGAGTACAAAAAATGTATTGCAGCAAACGGTAGAACATATTCATAGCATAAACGCAAAGCTGAACCTATTACCCGTGTGGTATGACGTAGATACATCTGAAGATTTAGATTTTTTACAAGCACATTTATCTGCATTAAGACTTGCAGGGGATAGTGTGCAAGCAGTTAGAACAGAGAAAATATTGCTCAAACTATCAAAGGAGAATTCGTAATGGGTCAATTAGATGGAAAAGTTGCAATTATAACGGGTGGCAACAGAGGCATCGGAAAAGGTATAGCAAAAGGGTTTGCTGCTGAAGGCGCAAGTTTGACTATCGCTGCAAGAGATGCAGCCTTACTCACACAAACCGCAGAAGAACTCCGAAACAGAGGTGCGAAAATCCTCGCTGTACCAACCGATGTTACCGATGAAGAACAGATTTTAGCACTCTTTGAAAAAGCCATGAATGAATACAATCGTTTAGATATCCTTGTGAACAATGCAGGTGCGTTTGATGGTGGACCGATAGACGAACTTTCTACAGAAGCGTGGGACAAAGTCATCGGTGTAAATCTACGCGCGCCTTTTCTCTGTTCTCGTGAAGCGATGCGGATTATGAAAGCACAAGGCGAAGGCGGTAGGATTATTAACGTCGGCAGTATTTCCGCACATCGGGTAAGACCGAATAGTGCCCCTTACAGTTCAAGCAAATTTGGCATTTGGGGATTGACACAAGTGACAGCACTGGAAGGTAGACCGCACGGTATTACTGCAAGTTGTTTACAACCTGGGAATACCTTTGTTGAACGTGTTCAGAATCGTCCACAGCCCCCATCTGAACCGATGATGGATGTTGATGACCTTGCACAAGCCGCTGTCCTGATGGCAACGCTACCCCCCAATATGAACATGTTAGAAGCGACAGTATTACCCGTGGAACAACTCTATATAGGAAGGGGATAGTGTCTAATGATCCAACAAATTGAAATAACGTTACCAGAATACGCTCGGGGTTTCCATCTTATCACGGAAGAAGTATTGAGACCTATTGAGGATTTACCAAAAGCGGGAATTCTGCACCTGTTTATTCAGCATACCTCAGCAGGTTTAACAATCAATGAGAACGCTGACCCAACCGTGCGTGAAGACTTTGCCAATAGCTTCAACCAGCTCATCAAGGAACGTGAACCTTTCTATAAACACACGATAGAAGGAGACGATGATATGCCAGCACATATCAAAGCGTCTCTCGTCGGTTTTTCGGTTACCATCCCGATTACTGACCATCGTCTGAACTTAGGTGTGTGGCAAGGAATTTATCTATGCGAATTCCGCAATCAAGGTGGTAAACGCAACCTTATAGCAACGATATACACATAGCCTGCAGACAGTGGATTTATGTTTAGACCCACGAGGATTTCAACTCATGTACTTTCAACGAGACGAGTCTTGAAGAACCACCCTCGGCATAAATCCCGATGTCCGCGTTTTCTAAATCTGGCACGAAATATGATGTCATTGAGAGTGCACCTGCATTCCCAAATGCTTCAATAGAGATACGATCAACCAGAATCTGTAGTTGAATTTTACCATCTTGTGGTGTCAGAGGTCCACTCCTTTCGAGGAATGTCAACTGTTTTTCACTGACATCATATCGCACGTCTTGACCACGGACATTGAATCCTACTGCTGATGCATCGTTGAGTTCTATCTCAGCCCGAATATCAAACAACTCCCCTGTCAAACCAGCCAAAAGGTTTTCGTCAGGATTTAACGGGACATTACGCCATGCATGTGTGTAGTCGTGAATGTTCTCAATTTCAGTTACGGGTTCGCGATGCAAACGGATACCATCCTCTGTTGTGTGAAGAGTCAACACACATGGGAAACTCATCTGCTGATTAAACGGCATTTCGGGTGGATTGCTGCCATTCATCCAGGCAATCTGAATCCGTCGACCATCAGAATCAGGAATATCACTCCATGTCTGTGCAGCGTAAAAATTCCTACCGTAGTCTGCCCGTTGCGATTCTCCATCTGGCGTGAAAGTTTTACCATCAAAATCACCGACATAGTATTTTCCACCAGCACCCCAAAACACATATTTGGTATTATCAGGGTTCCCATCAACGGGGAGTTCAAAAATGTCGGGACATTCACCATCAGGAATTTTAATATCTGATAGTCGTTCCCACTCTTTAAGGTTTGTTGAACCGAAGAATGTAAAATCGTTTCCATCAAGAAAGAGTGTCATCACCCATTTTTGCGTCGGCTCGTGCCAAATCACTTTTGGGTCTCGGTTGCTTGCGACAATATGCTCAATCACAGGATTGCCATCATATTTTGTCCAACTCCGTCCCCGGTCGTTGCTATAAGCGATACTCTGTGTGAATGGTACTTTTTCGGGAGCGTGACTTCCAGCCGAAGTATAGAAGACGACAAGCACTGCTTCACCCCCTGTTTGAAAACCAGCTGTATTGTTCCAATCCACAACACCCGAACCTGAAAAAATAGTTCCCAGTTCATCGGGATGTATAGCGTGAGGTAACTGTTTCCAATGAACAAGATCGGGACTAACAGCGTGTCCCCATGTCATGTTTCCCCAGTTGATACCGAACGGGTTATGTTGAAAGAAGAGGTGATATTCCCCTTTGTAGAAGATTAGTCCATTTGGATCGTTAGTCCAGTTCGTTTTCGGTGTGAAGTGATACTGTGGACGATATGTCTCTTGATAAGCTGTTTGAATCATTGCGAGTTCCTTCCCAATATTAGGGTGTATAATTGAAAGTCTGATTGTGCCTTAGAAATAAGAGTGAAAGAAATTAACTCCTATTCAGTGTTGATTAATTGGCATTTTATCCATTTTGCTCTATTTTGTCAAGGAGGTGTTATACTGGGGTGTGTAAAATTTTGATATATTAAAAGACAAAATTCTTGTAAAATTATGCACCCGTATTAGCATTTCACGCGTCACTATGTGATTAAATGAATTGTTGGGATAATTCTTTCGCGGAGGTTACCGATGAAAAACCAAGATATTCAACTGATTAACCGCACGCTTAAAGGCGATGATAGTGCATTTTCTGAATTAGTCAAAAAATATCAGAAGCAAGTTCATGCACTTGCATGGCGGAAAGTGAGTGATTTTCACATAGCCGAAGATATTACACAGGACACTTTCCTCAAAGCATATCAAAAACTTCACACACTAAAAGAACCGCATCAATTTGCCGGTTGGCTCTATGTAATTGCTGCGCGAGAATGTCTCGCTTGGTATCGCAATAAACGTCTGCAGAAGAAAACTCTGGAAAAAGTTGATACGACACCAACAAACAAAGATGTCTATTCACAGCATATTTCGGAAGAAAAAGCAAAAACTGCTGAAATGGAAACACGCGAAGTTGTCAAACAGATTCTTGAAACGCTTAAGGAGAGTGAACGAACCGTCATCACGCTTCATTATTTTGGTGAAATGACATGTGAAGAAATCAGTAAATTCTTAGGTGTATCCGCAAATACAATAAAAAGTAGACTCCGTCGGGCACGCAACCGTTTGAAGAAAGAAGAAGCCATGATCCGTGAAGCAATCAGTAACTTCCAGATTTCACCTACCATAACGGCAGACATCATGCAAGAAATCGCACGTACAAAACCTATAACACCTTCTGCCAGTAAACCTCTGATGCCGTGGGTTATCGGATTATCAAGTGCAGTTTTAATTGCACTCATGCTCGGTATAGGTAGCCAATACTTAGCGCGTTTCCAAGAACCTTATAGTTTGGATTCGCAGGTTGAGATGGAGGTAGAACTTGTTGAAGCACCTATAGTAAAAGAGATAGAGAAAGTAAATGATGAACGAAATCAGTCAGGTCAACTGGCAGAATTTGAAGGTAGAGGGAATGGTGATGGAGACAATGCTAATCAAGTATCAGAGGAGAAAGGAGATTATACAAAGTGGAATTTACCGGAAGGAGCAAAACGGAGATTGGGTAAAGGTATAATAAACGACATGCAGTTTTCTCCTGATGGAACGCGTTTGACAATAGCAAGTAATGCGGGGGTCTGGTTATATGATGTTAGCACGGGTGACGAGATTGCCATCCTTATTGGAGATAGGCAAAAAACTCAGAACACTAATCCACGCGTTCTGTTCTCTCCAGATAGCAAAAAAATCGCAACCAGTGGATATGATAAAAAGATCCGAATTTGGGACGCTACGGTTGGAAAAAGTATACTCTCAATTGATATACCAAAAAGTCCTACAAAATTATTTAAAATCCTGTCTGATGGTACATGGTCCACACACATTCTACCACTAAACCAAGAAGTTTTCACGGTTGGTGATTTTTTGGTTGAAGATAAACCTGGGTCACTAACGACTATATCTGACGGTTCTCTTAAATCACTTAAGTTCTTACCCGATAGCAAAACTCTAATGATACAGAATATGATGGCTACAATATGGTTGTGGGACATTACTACGGGGAGAGAAATAGATTCGTTCAGTCCAAAACTCCCAGAACCTAAATATGATGAGTATATAGATTGGGTGGTCGATAACCCTGATAGATGGCAGAGCGCGACTGATGTTTATATCGATCCTTCAGGTAAAGTGATGTATGCACTCGCTGCCGGAGATAGGTACGGCACAATTTACATACAAGATGGACATACTCATAAACTGATACGCACACTTGATGGGAAAAGAACGGTTGAAGACAATCCCGATACTGTAGAACGAACGGACGATGGAGAATCGGTGTCAATACAAGATCGTTTACGCATCCCAGGTGTCAAAACACTTTTTTCAAGTGAACAACATCCTTCATGGATTGAATGGATAGACGAAATATACTTTGCACCAGACGGTAAAACACTTACAACTAAAAGTCGGTACTTCACGAGCAAGTCAACAGGTCAAGGTGGAGCCAGTGAACTTTGGGATGTTGATACGGGTAAACTTATAGCAAAATTCGATTGGGGTATAGATGTAAAGTTTTCAGGTAACGGAAAAACACTCGCTTTTTTGAGTAGAAGAATGGGGGGAGGATGCGCAATATGGGATCTCACTGAGCGTCAGGAAATCGCTACGTTTTCCGCTTCGTTTTCCGAGACAGTGGATGTAAAGTTTTCAAGGGACAACAGATATTTCATAATAACAGGGGACGACTTCTTTGAGATTTGGGATATTGCTAAACGGAGTCAAATCAATGTGTTGAATACAGTTCCCGGTCAATACTCATTTCTACAAGAACTGCATGCGTTTTCTGAGGATGGCAAAATCCTTGCCGCAGTAGATAGATATGGCACAATCAATTTATGGGAAGCACTTATAGATACCCAGATGCACACTCTTACGACAGACTATACTACACGGATAACAACATTGGCATTTGCACACGATGGAAAAACACTGGCAAGTGGCGATAGGTCGGGCAACATTCAACTTTGGGATCTGACTACAAACAAAACGAATATGACCTTTACATCAAGTAAAAAAGGTTATATCGGTGGATTAACCTTCTCAAAGAATAATACAAAACTGATTAGTGAGAGTATGGGAACCATTGAGGAATGGGATGTGACGACAGGAAAAAAAGGTAATTCTTATACTATCCCAGAGGTAAACCACAATGTAGAAGGAACAGATTACTATTGGAGTGCTTCAGGGAATTATTATTTTAGATGGTCAATTGGAAAAATTGCATTAACGCCAGAAGGTGGAAAACTGGCAGGTCGATTAAAGGATGGACATATTAGAAGTAAGATTGGGGTATGGGATATTGCAACTGGTAACAAAGTATTTACTATCACAGACGAATCGTATGTCAGACCTTTAGCATTATCATCTGATGAAAAAATGTTAGCTACTTTGGGAGAAGATAAGAAAGATATAATCTACTTATGGGACATATCTACTGGTAAACAATTGGCAGCTTTTGATGTGACTAAGGATTCAGTACCAGTCGGGGAGACTTCTGTTTTTGCTGGTGTTATCAGCCACGATGGAAAAATGCTTGCCGCCGCTGGAAGTTTTGGAAATAACGCAATCTTTTTATGGGATATTCAGACACAGACCCATATAGCAACCCTCAGAGGGCATGCCAATACTGTCTGCCGTTTGACAATTTCTCCCGATGATACAATTCTTGCGAGTGGTGATGAATCTGGAGATATTCATTTATGGGAAATACCGAACGGTAAGCAGATTGTTAAATTCGAGTCGCCGGGAGGATACATCAGCAACCTAACATTTGCACCTGATGGCAAAACCTTAGCAAGCACAAATGGATATCCAGAAGGCGGAATAATCTTCCTCTGGGACATTCCATCCAAATAAGTTCAGGAATTGCAAAAATATTCATCCTTGTTACGTTAACTTCCATCATTTTTCTTCTTTCTTTAGTCCCGTATGAAGTTTAAATAATTAAACGGGTAATTTCTTGTTTGCATAATACAGGTACACCACTCTGCTGGCGAGGTTTCCTAACCTCGCCAAATTACCCAATTATTTTCTTTAACTTCATTAGGGACGATATGTTTATAAATACCGTCGTATAACATATCGTCCCTACGGGACTAAAGAGGGTGCGGGACACGTTTTCTATAAACATATCGTCCCTACGGGACTAAAGAGGGTGCGGGACACGTTTTCTATAAACATATCGTCCCTACGGGACTAAAGAGGGTGCGGGACACGTTTTCTATAAACATATCGTCCCTACGGGACTGAAGACACTAACTTACAACGGAAATTCTATCGCTTTCCCCTGTTCAGAGGACATATAAAACGCCTGCATCAGTTCTGTCAAATTACGTCCATCTTGAATAGTGATCGTCATCGGTTCATCGCGAAGGATAGCATTGATCCACTGCTGCATCGGCGGCGGTGGTGCAGCGGGTGCATCCTCAACATATTTTACCCTCTCTTCATCGGAAAGTTTTCGCGTCTGAAAATGCATCTCACCGTGTCCAGCAGCAAACGAACCTTCTGTGCCGTATATCTCAAGCATATTCGGACCAGAGCGATGTGTCCAAGCAACATCAATCACACCCAGTGCTTTGTTCGCAAATTCTACTACCGAGACACTGTTATCATCAATAGAAAAATTGCCTGTGAAGTTATTTATCTTAGCGATTGCACTTTTCGGTTCCCCCATCAGCCATCGTATAACATCAACGCGGTGGCAACCTAAATCAAAAAGTGCCCCACCACCCGCACGTACAGGGTCTGCAAACCATGCACTTGTGCCACTGAACCATTTATCAAGCGCAGCGGAGTGCGCAATCCGTCCTCTACCGAACGTTATATCACCGAGCAATCCATCATCAATCGCTTTCTTTGCAAACAGGATCTCAGCATTAGCGCGAGATGGAAGCGAAATCATGAATTTTACACCCGCTTTTTCAACTGCTTCAATAATCTGATCGCATTCTGCCACCGTAATAGCCAGTGCTTTTTCCGTGAATATATGTTTACCCGCTTCAGCAGCAGCAATCATCACGCGCGGATGATCAGATGTAACAGCGTCAACCGCAACAGCGTCAACATCATCACGACTTAATATCTCATCAAGATCGGTATAGAACGGCACATCGTATTGTTCCGCTGCTGCTTTGCCGCCCCCACCATGATCGAAGTCATCTTCGTCCCAAACAGCAACGAGTTCGGTTTCGGGATTTTCGTGGATCTGTCGTGCATATCCACCAGCGTGGACATGTGCCATACTAATTTTTGCAACTCTTATCATGTAATTCTCCTTTTAACTTGACTGAATAATCACCATCTAACGTGATGTCCTCAGAATCCTTGAATCGTAGGATAGAATGATATTATTCACTTATATCTTCAAGGATTTGTTGAATTTGTCTCTGCAACAACGGCAGTTCAGATTGCACTACGTCCCAGATTATACGAATATCTACATTAAAATATACGTGGGTCACTCTGTTCCTTAATCCCGCAATTTCCTGCCATGCCACATTGGGATATCCATCCCGAATTGAGTCAGGTATTTTCTTTACTGCTTCACCGATGATTTGAAGATTTCGGATAACCGCGTCAATCCGCATCTGATCCATTTCAAATTCACTATAGGAAAGTTCTTTTACGTACGATGTAATACGTTCAGATGCTTCTATTATATCTTGGAGATATAAACTATAGATTCGGGACATATTCTATCTCTTTTTCAATATAAGACTTTAGACGCGGTTTGATAGATGTAGCCGTAACAAGGTCAACGTTCCTTTCAAACAGATCTTCAAGAAAAAGTGCTAATCCCATGTAGTCTCGAAAGGTTAATCTCTCAAGTTCAACGATGAAATCAATGTCGCTCTTAGCAGTTGCTGTCCCGCGCACATAAGATCCGAACAAGCCGATCCGCTTGACACCGTATTTTCGCAAGGTCTCTCGATTATCTACCAGATTCTGTTTAATTAGTTCCTTGCTAAGAACTGCTTGTTCTACCATTTTATTTACCTCGGTTGATACCAATTCGGAGATCGCTCCTACAGCGTAAAGGCAATCGCGATTCGGAGATCGCTCCTACAGAAATAAGGTCAAGGTATTTGGTAATTCACTATGACTTTATCTGATTCTTCCAACAGAAGCTCGTGTCGCGAAGTGATTCCAACCCCGTAACACTAACTGCACGTTGGTGTGTCGATTTCCATCTTGAATCTGATCATCACCTGCGAGCATCTGAACAAGAACACTTTTTCTCATATTTTTTGACCTGTTCGGCATTGAACCGTGTAGTGTGAAGTAGCTAAAGAAAAGCACATCTCCCGCTTCCGCCTCTAATACCGTAGCATTCTCAATCGGGTATCTATCTGTGATCTCTTCGTTCTGTCCACTACCCATCATGCCATCAGTCCGACCAAGTTCTTTGTGAGAACCGGGATATACGCGAACGCAGCCCATCTCATCTGTTGCCTCTGATACATATATGATAGCAGCGATCATCGTATCCTTAACAGTTGGAAAATACTGCCAATCCTGATGCATCGGGAATGGTGAACCTTTCTCAGGCGGTTTGCAGAAAAGTTTTGAATGGTGCAGCATAATATCCGGTCCGATAATGGCTTCAGTAGTATCAAGAAAATTCTCTTGTAGAAAAGCCTGCAACCATACACCAGAGAAACTCTGTATATTATGCGTATGGATAACAATGGATTCACCGCCATCAAGGGCATCCATCAACCTACCACCCCAACGCGCATTGATGTTCTCATCGCTTTTAACCAACTGGTCTACCACGCGATCAAAGTCATGTTCCATCAATTTTACTTCATCGGGTGAGTAGACACCTTTTGCGAAATAGTATCCGTTTTCGTGAAAGAATTGTCCAATATCTGACATTACGTTTTTGTAACCTCCAAATATAGTTCAGTAAGCCAATTCGGCTTAAGGTCTTCTGATTCATTGTCTGCTATCTGTTTCTGTTGCAACTGACGTATAGTATTCAATACAGCAAATTTACCATCTTTGAGAATGCCGAGATAGTCTGTCTTTGGTGAAATCCCAGCACCAATACCACAAAGTTTATACACATCCTCCAAGCGATTGGTTGCAATGACGAGTGTTTTTCCCATTGCTTGAAGTTCACTCAGTAATTCCACCATTTCAATTTGACCACGCGGATCTAAGGATGTTATCGGTTCATCAAGTAACCACAACATCGGTTCGTGTAGAAAAGTTTTCGCAAATAGTAGCCGTTGCCGTTCCCCGTAAGACAGAAAACCGATTAAAGTGTCTTGGAGATGCTGAATGTCCATTAATTCAAGCACTGTATTAACGGAAGCGGCACGTTCCTGTTTCTCTAATTTGTAAACAGAAGCGAAAAAATTGAGGTAGTCAACTACGGATAACTCAGGATACCCCTCAAATGCTACGGGAATATATCCGATGTGTGGACGTACCTGTTTCAAGTTTGAAAACGCATTCATTTCAAAAATAGAGACAGTACCTGATGTTGGCTCAACAAGCGTTGCCAAGATGTTGATGAGCAGGGTCTTACCTGCACCGTTTTCACCGAGCAGAATGAGCGACTCTCCTGTTCCTACCTGAAAAGTTAGGTCTGAGAGAAATGACTTCTTGCCAATGGATTTGCTGAGGTTTTGGACATCCAACACTTCCACACTCCTATCCTTCCACTCTTCCATCCTTCCAATCTTCCACCCTTCCAATCTTCCACCCTTCCAATCTTCCACCCTTCCAATCTTCCAATCTTCCAATCTTCCACTTCCAATCTTCCACCCTTCCCTCTTCCACTTCCAATCTTCCACCCTTCCCTCTTATCCTGATCAAATCCTGAAAATCCTGAAAATCCTGGTCACCCTTCCACCCTTCCAATCTTCCGCTCCTCAACTCAGATCCACCTTAACAGGTTTTCCAAGATCCGCAGATTGCCAAGCAGCTTCGGTGAGTTGAATAACACGCAATCCGTTTTCAACGCCAATCGGATTTTCTGTACGTTCACCGCGTATCAACTCAATGAAAGCGACATCTTTGTTACCCCCTTTAGGCAAATCAGCATTATCAACAGGAGTCGGTTTTCCACCTTGTCCTTGTCGTAAGAGTTGACCTGCGCGTAGAAAGAGTCCTCCCTCCTCCAACCAGATAGAAAAGTCTTCTTGAACGCCGCCATAAGCATGTCCAACAATACTGATATTACACAATGCACCCGTATCAAATTTGATTGACATTGCAGTGAGGACATCTACCTCAATATCAAGGTTATCAATCATTGCAAACACTGTGTCTGGACTGGCTTCCAACACCCATAGAAGAATGTCAATGAGATGGCTACCAGAATCGTTTAGCTGTCCACCGCCACCGAGAAATGGGTCCTGTCGCCATTTTCCTTGTTGATTCCGATACCAGTTCTGTGATTGATGTGCAGCAACAAAATTAACTTTACCGAGTTCACCACTCTGAACGACATTACGACAGTATTGATAAGTAGGACTCAAATGCCGTTGATAGCCGATCATCAGGTGTAAACCGGTCTCTTCAACTTTTTCCATCACTTGTTTGGCGTGGTCTACGGTACAAACCATTGGCTTTTCAGTATGCACGTGGCATCCAGCATCCAGTGCTGACATGATATGTTCAAAATGCAAACCGTGCGGTGAGCTAATAACGACTGCATCCGGTTTAGCAGCTGCCAACATCTCATCGTGGTCAGCATAAGTAGGGACAGAATCATCTAAACCGACGGTGTCCTTGAATGCTTTGAGAGCATTTTCGCTCGGGTCGGCAAGTGCTACGATTTCTATATCTTCAACACCAGAGACACTCCGTCCGTGTCCTCGTGAGTTACCACCACATCCGATAAAACCGAATCTTAACTTCTGTTTTGCCATATATCTACCTCATTCACTTCATTTTAGTTTAAAGCTACCATGACCTATAATTGAAAACAGAACACAAGTTCCCTCAATAAAAGCCAAAGGTTTTCACAATACAGTTTCATTCTTCTCCATATTTTGGTGTTGTTACCCCCTAAGTCGCTTATTAGTGGACTTTAAGAAAAATGCGTAAGTTCAATTATTGTCACTCATAAGAATCTGATCGGGACAGAGGTAAAACTTTTTAGAATGACGATAATCCTATTTCTCTGGCTTGTCTGCCCGTGGTTTAGGCGATTCACGCTTAGGATTGTTTTGTAGTGGTTTAGGTCTATGAACAGGTCTAATC
Organism: Candidatus Poribacteria bacterium; assembly: GCA_965205065.1. GTDB lineage: Bacteria > Poribacteria > WGA-4E > WGA-4E > WGA-3G > MSPOR6. The sequence continues at coordinate 5,500,164 of CBDBFT010000001.1, forward strand.
GCAGGAGGAATATTAGGCACTGTCCATGACTGCCGTTCAGACCTATAAGGTGATTTGGTCTTCTGTGGTTTGGTCTTCTGTGGTTTAGTGTTCTGGATTGGATCTTTCTTCTTTGGCATTGTATTAACCTCCATCCATTTTTATGGTGCCAATTCCTAAAAACAATAAAAATATAAGTATACCGACTATAAACAGTATTATGGCAGAAACACTTAGAAAATTTCCTATTTTACCTGAAGTGCTCACATAAAATCGCGCTTCCTCTACACTATTTAAGTAAAAGTCTTCATTGAATTCGCTTTGTTTACGCAAACCTTTTCTAACGAACACATAAGCACTTAAATTACTAACAATAGATAAAATAAATGGGGCATAACTGAAGAACAACACCCAACGATTAATACCATTCCAGTCTACATAGGCGGTCATTAATACCAATAAACCTCCAGAGAAATATCTCATAGCCTTATTAAACTCTGTGTCATTACTTAATAGACTCTCAAATATCTTTCTTTCTTCGGCAAGGTATAGTTCATATATCTCCTTTGGTACTTCTTCTGTGTCTTGTGTTTCCTCAGTATCCTATGTTTCTTCTGTATTTAGCATTGTAGTAATACTCCTAATGCATAAAGTATAAGGATTAATTGTCAAAATGTCAAGTGAAAAGCAGGTTGTAAAACGCAGTTAAGATAGGAATTCGTATCAATGCCAAGAATCTCACTGGGGTGAAATTTCTTCGTTTTCGTTTCGCCATCGGATACTCCTTTCAATAGTATTGTTATTATACCACAGTCTTGTTTTAGAAAGTGGCTCGAATTTTCGATGGCAGTACACAATTTGCCAACTGAATTTGCCAACTGTCCAACAATTGAACACGACTGACCAAATTGTGACAGGAATAGTGTGAAAAACGCCAATATTTTCCAGATTTTGTTGGCATATAATTTGCTTATAGTAGACTTTCTTATAGTAGACTTTAGAATTAAGTGGACATTATGTTCGATTTAGGTGATGAAAATGTTCACACTCAATTTATACATGAGCGGCTTTACCATATTCTGAAAAAAATGAGGAGATAATTATGCTATTCAATAAGTTTTGTCGGCACTCCAAAGTTTTGGGAATAACACTCAGTTTTACCCTTCTTCTACTCACGTTACCTGCGACTTCCACGGAGACCTCAACACCGCCGCCTGAGGGCAACGCACCTATTGGTGCAATAGTAGACCTCGACCACGGACATAAAGCAGGTGATATAATGTTCAGCTATCGTGGCATGGTGATAGGTTTGCAGGCATTGCAGTCTGGCACAGATATACTTGAAACATCAGATGTGCTAAAAGATTATGATCTGGCACCAGAGTATATGATTACATCAACACAAATGCACAGTGCTAGCTACGTCCCGCATGACCATATTACTTTGATGGCGATAATAAATTATCATGATCGCATTATGCTGATGGATAGTTCATATCAACAACGAAGAATAGACAGCGGAGGTCTCGGTGATGTCAAATTTGACGCGATGCTCACACTCCTAACAAAAGATCACTTTACGCTCACAGGAAACATAGGTATTTCATTGCCAACTGGAAGTATCACAGAAACGGGAGATGATGGGCGACTATTACCTTACCCAATGCAACTGGGTAGTGGTTCCTATGAAGCACGTCCGGGTGTCACGTTTTTTGGCACAAAAAAGGACTGGAGTTATGGTAGTCAATTGCTCAGTTCTTTACCCTTACATCAAAACGCGCGCAAATATCGGCATGGCAACATTATCACTATGACAGCTTGGAGCACACAACGCGTAAACACTTGGTTCCGATTTGGAGGACGGCTGCTATTTTCACACAAAGCGGCGTTCAGCAGCAGCAATCCTGAGTTGAATCAAAACGAAAGTCCAATCCACCAAATAGATTCCCAAGGCAGCACGCAGCTTGACATCGCTATTTCAACTGATTTTATGATCCCATCACAAGTGTCTTTTCTACGTAACCGTTTGGCATTTGAGATCCAGATGCCAGTGTATCAAAACCTTAAAGGGATACAACTCATAAATCGATTGCAGTTCACAGCCGGGTGTCAATTCGTATTCCGTTAGCGGTGTGTAAAGTTTTTGTACAAAAGAGACAGTCCGTTTTGTAGGGTGGTGTCTTTAGTCCCGTAGGGACGCAATGTTTATGTAGCATCTGCAAGATATAACAACCTAAAGGAGAATATCATAATGCAAAAAGCAATTTATCTACTATTTGTAATCAGTTTTGGTTTATTTGCATGTTGGATGCCAATCCTGTATGCGGATAGTCGGACTGACAATCAGACTGTGAATGAAGAAGAGGTTGTGGAACTGCCAGAAATTACAGTGACCGCTACACGCGCCGTAAAATCCCCTTATAAAACACCAAACGCAATTACTGTTCTTGACCAAAAACAGTTTGAGAGAACCAACGCAGAACACGCGTCTAACCTCCTACAAGATGTCGTAGGCGTTATCGCACAGGAGACGACAGTCGGACAGGGTTCACCGATGCTACGAAGCTTAACAGGCTATCAGACGGTGATACAAGTTGATTGGGTGCGTCTCAATAATTCAACATTTCGTTCAGGACCGAATCAATACACCGCAACTATTGCCCCGGAGATGATAGAAAGGGCAGAGGTGCTACTCGGGTCAAGTTCTGTCTTATATGGAAGCGGCGCGATGGGGGGTGTTGTAAGTTTCTTTACGAAAGATATTCCACTTGATGTTTCACAAGAAGCATGGACGATACATCCCAGAGTGCTTGCTCGGTATTCAACTGCTACACAAGAACGACTCGGTAGATTAGAGGTGACAGGAAACCGAGGACATTTCGGATTCAGTATTGGCGGTGGGCTGCGATACTACGGAGATATAAACTCTGGTAGTGGCTACGACCTACATTATAAAAATCGTAAATATGAAATCGTGGGTGAAATACCGAGTAACATAGAACTCTATACTTATGACGATGTCCGAAAATTATCAAAAGATAATATCCCAGAAACATGGCTCATTGACGATGAAGGACCTTTAAACTGGCAGGCGTATGATGCAGATACAAAAATAGCGTATCAACTCAACGATACAAGCACGATCAACGTCGCCTATCAGATGTGGAGACAACCACAGACACCCCGCTATGATAAGATAGCACCCCAGGAGTTCGACGAATTCTTTTTTGAACCGCAAAATCGGGACCTTATTTATGCTACTTATCTTGCAAATCCTGAAAGTGATAGTATAGATCAGTACCGTGTAACCGCTTCTTTTCACCGTCAAGAAGAGGGACGCAATGAAGTTCAACGTGATGCGGATTCCCGCAGACATAGAAACGATACGGTGAATACTATCGGTTTAAGTGCACAAGTCGTCAGTTCTGTTTTACCAAAGCAACGGATTGTTGGGGGTGGTGAATTCTATTTTGATACCCTGCAGAGCCAAACCGAGAGAACAGATGCTGAAGGGAATGTCACTATTGACGACAACCTGGCACGTTTCATTGACGGTTCCGAGTTTTGGGATGCAAGTCTATATCTACAAGATGAAATAACACTTCACGATAAAGTTGAGCTGACACTCGGCGGACGGGCAACGGTTTATCAAACCCATGCCGACCTTTCAATCCGTGCTGAGGACTTTGACGTATTTAATGAACTTGACAGTAGTTTAACAGGAAGTGCTGGCGTAGTTATCGGTCTGACAAATTCGGTGAACCTTGTAAGTAATATCGCTACAGCGTTTCGCGCACCTTCACTGAATGATACAACAGCAGTAGAGGTCACCAATGAAGGTGTTACCGCTCCGAGTCCTGATCTTAATCCTGAGACTTCGTGGACAGTTGAGGGTGGGTTCAAAGTAGACCATTCTAATTTTCGGGGCACACTTACTCTGTTCCACAGCAGAGTCAACGGTTTGGTTGCACGTCGACCTGTCCAAGAGGTATACGATGATAGTGAAATACCGCAACTCCACCAAGAACTAATTAATGAATATGACGGGATTGATGTGCTTGTCTTTGACAACGTTGACGCAGCACAATTTCAGGGTGTTGAAATTGCAAGTTTAGTACCGATTGATTCAGCTATCTCTATCTTTGGAAATGCTGCCTTCATGCATGGCAAAGTGTTATTGATTAACGGTGTAGAACCAGACCCAGAGAAACCGTGGGAAGCACGCACCCGTAGAGAGCCGCCATTAAACGGAGTCATCGGTATCCAGTGGGAGCCGGTCAATACGAACTATTGGGGAACCCTCTTTGTACGCGGTGCTGCCGAACAGAGAAGGTTAAATCGTAGTGATATACGCGATCCACGGATACAAGGAAAAACCCGTGATCCCGCTGAAGTTGAATTTGATGATGATGGGAATGCAGTTGATGCAGGTACACCCGCATGGTGGACACTCAACGTACAAGGTGGGGTCAAACTATTCGGTCATTCAAGACTAACGTTAACACTTGAAAACTTATTTGATCGCCGGTATCGTGTACACGGTTCAGGTGTCAATTCACCCGGATTCAATGTGAGCATAAGTTTAGATAATCGGTTTTAAATATTAACATATAAGGGCACGGTACATATAATGGCACGGTTTATATCATGCCCAATCTACGACACCTGAAACTTACGTTTGATATGTTCTACAACAATAGGCGGTACCATCTCCAGCAACTTATCTTCACTCACCTTTCCTTGTCCCATCTCCACAACTTCCATAACGAGCGTTGAACTGATATGTGCATATTGTGTGTTAGCAACCATAAAGAGCGTATCAATCTCCGGTGCGATCTGCTGATTCATCCGTGCCATTTTGAATTCCCATTCAAAGTCGGAAATTTCGCGTAACCCTCGGATAATTGAGCATGCACCACAGGCTTGTGCATAATGCACAGTCAATCCAGCATATCCATCAATAGTAGCTTTCGGATAAGGTTTGATAACCTCTTCAAGCATCCGGATACGTTCTTCAAGCGTGAAACGTTCTGGTTTTGCAGGATTCACACCGATAACGACGACAAGTTCATCAAAAACATCAAGCTTACAAACGCGATCAATCAAATCCGCGTGTCCATTAGTGACAGGGTCAAAACTTGCGGGGAAGATTGCTATTCTCTTAGACATCTGTTCTCCTTTCTTGTAATTTACTCATTTTTATCTGTCTGTGTTCTTTCTTCCTTAATATGAAATTCTCGTGATGCGATGTTACCGAGCATATCAATCATCTGTAATTTTACGTTCTTTATTTTAGGATCTGTTATTTCAAATACAACGTTTGCCTTCTTTTTGCCATTAACTGATTGATAATCTTGAAGTTTTTTTATATCTCTCTGATATTTTGTATCTCCCGGTACATATAGTTGTGCTTGGTGTATTCCATCTTCATCTGATACATCAAATTGGAAGTTTCGGGTTTCAGCGGATTCCGATGGAGAAATACGCAGACCAATTTCTGGTGCATTATCAAAGAAGGTTTGGTTCGTGTTAAAGTAACGATTTCTCTCTAACCACTCTGCCTCACATTTGGATAACTTTATCTTGTTCCCACCTGAAAAAATCCGTGTCAAAAAGTTAGAACCACGTTTACGATAAACATAAGGAATATTAAAAGCAGGTCGTAACTCATAAGCAACTCTGTCTCGATTGAGGTCCTTTGTATTGACATCTATCAGTCCCTTATAATTTACTCCTTCAATATACAGCTCAAAGATATTGTTTGATATAGTACCCCCACCTCTAAAAGAGTATGGATACGTTTCGTGTGAAAAGTCATTGTGCTGTAAAACATCAAGAAATGAAGTATCCCCATCCGAGACAGCAAGCCATGTATCGTCTGAAAAATCGAGACCCTTAGTAAGTTCAGATTCAATTAGATATATTTTTGCTTTTCCATTCTCATCAGTTTCAAAAGTAAATGTTTTCCTACCGAAACCGTGTCGTTCCATCTCATCCGCGTAAAACTGTTGTACCTCTTTTATTGTCTTATCCAGTTTTGAGGTAATATTGGGTATAGGACGTTTCCCGGGACCAATAATATACATTATCTTGAAGACACAGGATGGAGTAGTGTACAAATCAAATTGGTTCGATCTAAGCTGCCACAGACCGAGAAAGCCGTCCTCACCACCAGTAGCAAGCATCTCCCCGTTGTGTGAAAACGCAACATCCCATGACTCTGGAGGCAGTGTAGTAATGAGTTCCCCATTTTCAGCGAGTCTCAATTCTATACCTTTACCCATAATAGAACTTGGATTAGCAAAAGCAAACATCTTTCCATCTGGTGAAAAGGACATACCTTCAATACGTCCACGGGGTATTTGACCGTGATATTCCCATTCAGGCACTGTCCATAGTATACAACGTGTTGATTGGACACGAAGTGCCAAATATCGGTTGTCTGGAGAAAACTTGATTGTTTCAATATGTCCATAAGCACGTTCCAATTCTAAGATAGGTTTTAATGTCTTTACAAGTTGCTTGTTTTGAAAATCCCATACGTTCACAATTCCGCTATTATGTGCGACTGCTATCCATTTTCCATCTGTCGATATATCTAATGCATTTGCACCCCAACTGGGTACACCTTCTGGTCGTTCGTAAGGTAAAATTCCTAAATCACCGATTCTGTTAGGATTACGTACATCCCAAAGTCTAACCAGTGCTTTAGGGATCGCAAGTATATTTCCATCAGGTGAAAATGCTATTTGACCACTTGAGCCATCCAGAGAATTCAATTTCTTACCCGTAGCAATATCCCATAAGACTACTTTTCCATAATCTGAACTTAGAAGTAATTTTCCAGAAGGCGAGAAGGTTACCATTGTTTCTAATGCAGTCGCTGGATGGCTGAATATTCTTACATGATTTTTTGTGTCGTTTGTATTCCACAACTTAACTGTGCCATACTCATCGGCAGTCGCTATTATAGAGGAATCGACAGGTGAAAAAGTTACTGATTTAATAGGTGGTCTGTGATGGAATTTCGCAATATGTTTAGGTTTTTCAAGCGTCTGCAGTTCCGCAAATTTCTGCGGTAACAATTCCTCTGGTTGTGGACGAGAAATGAAAAATATGGCAAGACCAACAACCGCTACTGCTAAAACGATGAGTGATGTAAAGATGATTTTAGTTTTCATTTTAGATGTCTCTTAGCAACATGTTATTGGACATTGTTATATCTATTCGCGTATAGATACTTTTGAAGATCGTCATGGCTTTTCATCGATTTTGGATTCGATTTCAAATTTTCGAGATGCAATGTTTCCATACATATCAATCATTTGAAGTTTTACATTCATTATATCGGGATCAGATACTTCAAAAACAACTATCTCCTTATCTTTTCCGTTTAACGATTGGCTTGCATAAAACTTTGCTACTTTCTTAAGTCGGTACTTAACATTTCTCAGTTCAAATAATTGTACTTGGTGTATCCCATCCTCATCTGAGACCTCAAATATGAAGTACCGAATACCACTTGCTTTAGGATGAGCTAAACGCATATTCATTTTCGGATATTTATCAAAGAATGGTTGGTCTGGATTAAAGAAGCGACTCTTGTCCAACAATTCTGCCTCATATCTGGAGAGTTTTGACCACTTTCTTCCCCAAGGCATCTTATTGTTAACACTGCTAAAAAAACGTTTCAAAATGTTTGGCTTTTTCTTTTTGTCCATATAAGGCAATCCGAATGTTCCCCGAAGTAGATACGCGATAGATTTCCGATTAAGATCTCTTACGGATGTAGATACAAGTCTGCCAGGAGAGATTCCTTCAATTTCACGTGCATTTACATTGTCTCTGGTTCTGCTACTCTCTTTATTCGTGTATTCGAATGAATGAATTTGATGTACATAATATAAATTTGGAATTGGTTCAAAAGGCATGGATGTATCTTCTACAAAGGAGAGCCAGATGTCGTTTGACAGATCAATATCCGGTTGATTGTATCTAACAAGGTATATCTTGGCTTTTCCTTTTTCATCAGTTTCATAAGCAAAAGACTTTCTACCGAAACCGTGGCGTTCCATCTCATCAGCGTAGAAATCTTGGACATCTCTTATTGTCTTATCTAATTTGTGTGTAATATTTGGAGCAGGTTCTTCGTCTTTCGTGAGGGAATAGACTATTCTGACAACATCGGCTGAGGGAGTAGCAGCCTCTAATTGCTGAGCATTATGTTGCCAAACTTTAACACCGCCACCAGAATCACCGATGACGATCAGATTTCCATCAGGTGAAAACGCAATGTCTTGTGCTCTACTTTTCGTTGGTAATGAGGTGATTGGTGCGCCGTTTTCAACTGACCAGAGTTCAACTGCCCTCTCTGAATGACCTTCTATATTCATACTTGCACATATCTTTCCATCTGGAGAGAACTCTATATCTTCAACATGACCCCGTTGGACCTCCTCGTGACGTTCCCAGTTCCAGGTTTTCCACATGGTGTAACCTTGAGCACCGTGACTTACTACACCTAAACTACCGTGATCCCCTTCTCCTAAATATATGGTACGAAACGGAACGGGTCCCCCACAGACCAAAAACCTACTATCAGGTGAAAACTTTAGATATCTCATCTTTCTAAAGGCAGTTCTTAAAGTTTTTACATTTTGTTTAGTTTGTAAATTCCAAACATTCACAGAACCGTTGGCATATCCAACGGCGATCAATTTGCCATCTGTTGAAATGCTGACTGCACATGCCCAACCTCTTATTTTTTTCGTTTCATCAAACGGTAGTGTTGCGATTTCGGTTATCTGCTTCGGATCCCTTATATCCCAGAGTTTCACTTCATGGTGAACTGTCGCCAGTCGTCCATTCAAAGCAAAAGCGAATTGATCACTTGAGGATTCAAGTGTTTTGAGTTTTGTGCCCGATTCAACATCCCATAATACTAACTTACCGTGACCTGCACTTGCAAGCAAATTCCCTGAGGAAGAAAAGCCAATCAACGGATATACGCCATGATGATTAAACACTTTTACTGGTTTTTTCGTGTCGTTTTTGTTCCACAACTTTATGATGCCGCCCGTATTTACACTTGCTATAAGGGAAGCATCTACCGGAGAAAACGCAACAGAAAAAATATGTCTTGCGTCTCCCACTGAAAATCCTTCTGGAGCATCCGGAGGAATCTCGTCAGGATTATTGATTGTGCCGTGATGGAATTCTGTAATGAGTTTGGGTTTTTCAGGCATTTCCGCGAATGTTTGCGGCAATAATACCTCCTCCTGCTGACGTGAAATGAAAAACACGACAAGACCAACAACGATAAATAAAAAGATGAAAGAGAACAATATTTTTTTATTTCTCATTGACTTCCCTCATTTCCCTATGGACATTTTGCGATGTAGGAGACCAACTTTATAAAACTGACCGATTCCCGACTATCACTACGTAAAGTCGCGATTCGGAGATCGCTCCTACAGGTACTTTGTATCGTTATTTTCAATGTTCACTATATTATCTTGATGCTCCTATATTTATATCATACCACAAGACAGGTAAGTATGTCACTTCATTTTATCAACATCCATCGGTTTTAATTTGGATTTCTAACGGATATATGGTATCATTTAAACAGAAAATTCTTTTATCATTTATGCGTTACTATAGGAGGTTATTAATGGCAGAAATAGGAAGTGCTGCTCCTGATTTTAGTTTATCAGGATCAACAGATCAGGAAGATACAAATGATGTTTCATTGTCGGATTATGAAGGTAAAAAATTGGTCATACTCTTCTATCCGTTAGATTTTTCACCCGTGTGTTCAGAGCAAGTACCGGATTTCAACGAGAATTTAGAGGCGATTCGAGCAAAAAATGCGGACGTTATTGCCATAAACCGAGATTCAACTTTCGCACACAAAGCATGGAGTAAAGACCTTGGGGGTGTCAATTTTCCGCTACTTTCAGATATGAATCTTGAGGTGTCAAAAGAATACGGGATGGCACTTGAAGAGGTAGGAATCACAACACGCGGAGTCTTTATCGTTGACAGTTCTGGAAAGATCGCCTTCAAACACGTAGAGAATGCACCACCCGATAATACGTTGACAGCAGAACAGGTACTGAGCGAACTTGACAATATATAAGTGTGGTTGTCACATAAATGTTGTGTAGGTGGGTAGCGCATTTACCCGCCTACCTTATTCTCCGCAAGAAAGTTTCAAGATAGTCTTTGGTTTTATTCTATTGCGCCGTTGTGAACTAATAAAAACATTATATTCTACCATAGATAGTTTATTACTTATGGAGGAGGAACAGAAGGGGTTATGAAGTATTTCAAAATTATTCCGATGATGCTAATCTTATTTGCATGCTTTGCCTGTGAAACGCAGCAAAAAGGACCAAGCCATCTGTCGGTAGGGAAAGCCAGGCTTATCCAGAGTGGACTTGCAATTGAAGCGGTCGATTATCTTACTAAAGCAGAAAAGAATGAAACAGATAGAGACGAAGCACGCGCACTACTTATAATTGCATACTCTAACGCACTTTCATCGGATGCAGCAAAAGCACAAAAGGTTGAGGATGAATACAAAAAACAGAGAAGTGAAAGAATAGCCGCACTGAATGACGCTGAGATGACAAAAATGATAGAGATTCTCAGTAAACGTTCACGGATACAACAAGACGGGTTCGAAGCATTAGCCGATAAAGGTACGGATGCTGCAGTTGTCATCTTAAACCATTATGCCGATGGAACATCGCCTGATGCTCATAAACATTTCCCATCAATTCTGACAGAGATGGGAGCTGAAGCTGTTAAGCCTATCATGGACAGAATTACAGATGCAGCAATTACGTCCGAAAACAAGATCAAACTTATCCGTGTGATCGGCGAAATCGGTGATAAAAAGGCTGTAGATAAGTTAAAATCAATTGATTTGACAGGTATGTCGGAAGCCTTCAAATTGGATGTCTACACTACACTTTATAGACTTGGGGATAGCAGCAATAAAACGCATATCTTGGAGGGGTTAAAATCGGATGATGTTAATGTTCGACGCGCATCAGCAAAAGCAATGCCAAATCTAAAGAACGTCAATACAAATACCCTCATCAATACACTAAAAGACGATGATTTACAGGTTGTTGCCGATATCGCAAAGGCATTAGCAGTTCACAAAACCAAAGATGCTCATCAACCGTTATTAAATGTATTCAGAGGAACCTATGATCCAGAATCAAAGGACGCTGTAAAAGCAAAGGACGCCGTTTTAAACACTCTTGCAACCTATACTGAAGCAGGGGGAGAACTCAGAAAAGGATTAGCAAGCTCTATGACATTATTGCTGATTAGTCAAGAGGTAAAGAGCGATCAAGACAGGATACGCTTAGCGAATTTTCTTAAAAACCGTCTGGCAAAGCAGTTAAAAGCAGTGAAACTGCTTGATGATCTTGAGGGTAAACTTCACGAATATACCAATAATGTTGAAGATAGCGAATTTGCAAAGACTGCACTGAATGAACTTCTTACCGAAATAAAATAATAGAATGTTTGGTAAAGAGTCCTGCCAGCATAAATATTAACTTGACACTAAAATGTAAATGTTTTATCATAATCAGATAGTTGAATACGGAGAAATGACGCATTCCGGATTTACACTATACACCGGACTTTGTAATATGTCAAGTTAGGAGGAAAAACAGACAGAACATGAAAAAACTTGTAACGATATACCTCGTTTTAGCATGGGTTGTGTCGTTGGGATGTAAGCGAGATCAAATCATTCCTGAACTATCACCAGGCAGAGATAAATTATTGTTAGCAGGTCTAGCAGTAGATGCTATTGACCATCTCAAACGTGCTGAAATAGATGAAAAAGATAAGTCGGAACCTCGAGCATTATTACTTATTGCTTATAGCCATGCACTTTCAACAAACCTTACATGGTTAAAAAGTAAAAACTTAGAAACAGAATATCTAAATCAACGTAACGCGCGGCTTAAAGCATTGAATAATGATGAAATTAATGAGATTTTTAAAGTTCTTAATGCAAGACATCGTGTGCAAAAGAGTGCCCAGCAGATTCTGATTCTTAAAGGTCCTCCAGTTATACCACTTATTGTAGAGGATTTTCTCAACAATCGGCATCCCAATGCACACCAAGGTTTTGATGATGTCTTGACACAGATTGGATCCGATGGACTTGAACAACTCTTAACTGCTGTCAACGCAGATGAAACACCAAAAAATGTTAAAAGGCGATTGATCCGAGTAATAGGGGATATAGAAGACCCCACTATACAAGAAGAATTGGAAGCATCCAAGAAGACAATCAATGACCCAGCTTTACTGGCTGAGATTATTGTTGTTCTATACCGACTCGGAAAGAAGGCATACAAAAATGAAATTCAAGCAGGTTTGGATTCAGATAACGTATTAGTCAGACAAGCCGCAGCAAGATCGATGGTTTTGCTGAATAAACCTGCCACTTCAAAACTCATAGAAGCACTCAAAGACACTGATGACCAAGTACGGAGAGATATCGTAAAAGCATTAAAAACACATGTTGACGCTAAGGCTGTGGATAATTTAGTTGATATACTTACGAACGGTTCAAGTGGGAACACAAAGCAGGTTGCTGTAAATACTTTAGAGTACTATGCTGAAAAGGGACTTGCAGATGGCTTAGCACCACGTCTAATCAACTTGTTGACGAAGACCGAAATCACCAATCATGAGGATAGAATTCGTATCGTTCAACTCATAAGTACACCTGTACTTGTAAAGCAAATTCAAGCCGCAGACCCTTTTGATAATTTACCCGCTATGATCTATGATTACTATGAGACTAAGGAAAAAAACGATCTTGTAAAAAGTGAGTTGAACACACTACTCAATGAACTTCCTGATGGTGAACAAGCAGAATAAATGGAGGTTGAATCCATGCCGAACTATCCAAGCGATATCAAGATCACCAAAATTGAACACGTTACAGTAGAAATTGACCAACCCGCGATCGGATGCAATTCGGGCGCAAAGGAGATAAAACAACCTGACCCAAACGGTAAATGGCGTGAAGGAATTACACGCATATATACAAGCGACGGTACACTGGGGTGGGGACCAACAAGTTGGGGGTCAGCTGCTGAAGAAGCAAAAACTGCTATAAATAAGAACCCTTTTGACCTACTCAGTCCGGAAAATGGAGTCGTTGAAGAATACCGTGGATTCGAAAACGCTCTGTGGGATACTATCGGAAAAATATTGGATAAACCCGCATATCAACTGATGGGAACTGAAGTGCATGGGAACGGTTTACCCGCCTACGACAGCACAATCTATTTCAACGATTTGCTCTACGAGACGAAAGAGGAAGGTCTTAAACGGATCGAGAACGACGTCAAAAAAAGTTTAGCAGATGGATTCACTGCCTGCAAAATGAAGATGGGACGCGGGAATCATCTCATGGAACGTAAAGCTGGATTGGAACGGGATATAGAGGTCGTGCAACTTGCGCGAACCACTGCAGGAGCAGGCTATAATATTCTCGTTGATGCAAACAACGCATATACTTATGATGAAGTCATCACCTTCTTGGACGAAACAACCAATTGTGATGTCTTCTGGATTGAGGAGATGTTTGAAGAAGATGTTGAGTTATATCGCAACTTAAAAGCCTATATCCAAGGAAAAGGTTTAAATACCTTAATCGCTGATGGTGAAACCCGCACGCGTGCTCCACTTGAATTCTACGATCCGTTCTTTGAAGCTGGTGTTATTGATGTCATCCAACACGACATGAAAGGACTCGGTGTCACAGGTTGGCGGAGACTTTCTGATATGGCAGCTGCGGGTAATGTCCAATGTGCTCCACATAACTGGGGTTCTCTACTCGGATTTTTCCTCAGTCTCCAATTTGCCAAGACAATTCCGCATTTTCTTTACGGTGAAGTCGCAACGTTAACCAGTGATGTCATTGATGTTTCCGGTTATGAATTCTCAGATGGAACGTTCACAGTGCCCGACACACCTGGTCTCGGTTTAGAACTCAATCAAGATGTTTACGATGCGAAATATGCTGGTAATGAACACTGGCAGGTCTCATAGTAGTAGGCATGGTAGTAGGCACACGCCGTGTGCCGTAATCCCAAGGTACCCTCAATGAAAAAAATCCTCGTTGCAATGAGCGGTGGTGTAGATAGTTCTGTTACCGCTGCCATGATGGTTGATGCAGGTTATGACGTCACCGGTATCACCATGCGCCTCGGTTCACCCGATACAATTGAAATTGAACCCGAACGTCCCAATTGCTGTTCGCTTGAAGGCATTGAGGACGCACGACGTGTTGCTACTCAACTCGGTATCCCTTTCTACGGCGTGAACTATGAGGATATTTTTCAAGAACAGATTATTGACTACTTCGTCGCGGAATACCTTATCGGCAGAACACCGAGTCCTTGCATGGTATGTAACCGAGAACTCAAATTCGGCAAACTCCTTGACCTTGCCAAGTCATTAGAATGTGATGCCATAGCAACCGGACACTATGCACGTATAGAACAGCACCCTGAAACTGGACGCCACCTTCTACGCAAAGCACTCGATGTCAGTAAGGATCAGTCCTATTTCCTCGCAGCACTTACACAGGAACAACTTCAATCTGCAATGATGCCCCTCGGTGAATATTCCAAAGCAGAAGTGCGTGATCTCGCACGAAAATATCAATTGAAAACTGCCGAAAAGATTGAAAGCCAAGAACTCTGTTTCGTAGCAGATACCAATTATAGACGTTTCATACAGGACAGGATACCTGAGAAAATTGAAAGTGGCGATATTATTGACAAGGATGGCAAGGTCCTCGGAAAACATCAAGGTGTGCCGTTTTATACCGTTGGACAACGACGCGGTCTCGGTATAGCAGTAGGAAGACCGATCTATGTGACGCAACTCAACGCATCCGATAATACCGTCGTTGTGGGGGAAAACGACGATCTACTTGAAGATACCATGCATGTTGAACGTATAAACCTTATATCTATAGATAGGTTGACGGAACCGATTCGTGCCCACGTCAAAATTCGTTCCCGTGATGAAGGTGGACCTGCGACCATCTCGCCTATCAGCGAAACTGAAGCAGTCGTCCAATTTGATGAACCGCGCCGTGCTATTACTCCCGGACAAGCCACCGTCTTTTACGACGGTGAATATGTTATCGGTGGCGGGTGGATTGTGGACGCTCGTAATAACACTTGATAGATGAAAACGAAACTCATCTGCCTTCTCGGTCCTACAGCAGTTGGTAAAACAACATTAGCGATTCAACTTGCCCAACGTCTCAATGCCGAAATTATATCCGTCGATTCCCGACAGATATATCGTCAGATGAACATCGGCACTGCTAAACCTACCCCCGAAGAACAACAAGCGGCGCGCCATCATCTCATAGATTGTGTAGACATCACACACCCCTTTTCTGTTGCCGACTATCAATC
Organism: Candidatus Poribacteria bacterium; assembly: GCA_965205065.1. Lineage (GTDB taxonomy): Bacteria > Poribacteria > WGA-4E > WGA-4E > WGA-3G > MSPOR6. The sequence goes on from CBDBFT010000001.1 coordinate 5,515,631, forward strand.
ACTTGCCGACACAGCAATTGTTGAGATACAGAATAGGGGCAAACAGGTTTTGCTTGTCGGTGGAGCGGGTCTCTATTTCCGATCAATTGTTGATGGCTTGTTTGAAGGACCTGCAGCAGCCCCTTCATTCAGAAAACGCCTTGAACAAGAGGCAGCAGAACACGGCGTTGATACGCTCCATAATCGTCTCCGCGCTTGCGATCCAGAATCAGCAGAACGGATCCACCCGAACAACTTAATTCGCGTCATCCGTGCACTTGAAGTCTATGAACTAACCGGCACCCCCATGTCCGAACACCAGCAGCAATGGCAACACGGAAACCAACGATACCCATTCATCGCCTTCGGGTTAACAATGCCTCGTGAAATACTTTATCGTCGCGTTGAACAACGGATTGATATAATGCTTGCTAACGGATTGATAGCAGAAGTAGAGTCGTTGTTAGCAGCAGGATATTCACAGGACACCTTTGCACTCCAAAGTTTCGGATACAAAGAATTGATAGCGTATCTTGATGGAAAATGTACATACACTGCAGCGATAGAACAACTCAAACAGAACACCCGTCGCTTTGCCAAAAGACAGTTAACGTGGTTCCGTAAAGATAAACGTATAAGATGGATAGATCGGGAATCAACACCCGATGTTATCGGGTATATTATGGAAGAGATTGAATCCGCACACCTTGACGACATCAAATGAATGTGTTAAAAATACTTCATCTCCCAAACTTTACGCTTGAGCAGGTGCAGGATTTAATTGAACAATATACTGAGGAAGTCGGACAACCTTTTGCTCCAGAGGTGATTGAATCTATCCATAAGCAGACAGCGGGACAACCCGTGCTTGTCAACCGATTTGCACAGATTCTCACTGAAGAACTGGACATTCCGAAAACTGAACCGATTGAGATGACCCATTTTTCAGAAGCACATGCACAAATACTTGAGGAGGATAATGTCAATCTCACACATCTGCTGACCAATATTCAAAGAGATCCGCGTTTTGAAAAACTTCTGATGCGGATTATGGAGCGTGAGGATGGTGTGGTCTTCAACATGTTTAATGATACTATAAAAGAATTAGTTACGTATGGTGTAATTAAAGAATCTCCTAATGGTATGTGTGAGATTCTGAATCCGATTTATTTTTATCGTATCATGAAGACCTTTAAACCGACAGCATAAAGAAGTGGTATACTACATTTTAAGGTTTTTGATGAAGATATGTTTCATCTTCAACCTGTGCATTTACACAATCAATCACATCTGCAATTGTGTCTTGCGTAAAAATACTGTCTGGAAGAAAGATTTGAAAACGCTTTTCTACTTCGTGAATCAAATTTTGCCTATCTAAAGAATCTAAAGAATCTATAATCTTTTTAATAGTGGTGTCAAGTTTAAGGTGCTTTTCGTTCTGTTCTACGTACTTCGCAATTACACTTTTAACCACTTTCGCGAGAGGCGTAGAATATTCTTCTGTTTCTCCTTTTCCTGCTGCGATCCGCTTATTAGCAGTAATTACCCAAAGCAATGCCTCATTGTACTGATCATAATGTGTTTCACTAAAGTGGAACACTCCGATTGGGTAGATATCTGTTTCTGCGAATTTGAGTTGTAGGACACCTATTGCTTCCCTTTTACTCTTTACGATGAATTTGGATAAACCCCTGAGACCACAGAAAGATCCGGTGAAAGGTCCTGCATCAAAGGCAACTCCTTTTTCATTAACCTCCAGAAAAGGCAGTTTATCTGCCTCAGAGAACAACAAAAACCTACCATCAGAATCTATTTTAAACTCGCTGATTTTAATCGGGTTCATCTGTTTCACGTGTGTCTCCTATTTCACACAATTTCTTAACAAATTGAGAAATGTTACCCTCATCAATACGGGGCAAAAATGGATTTTCTACTGATGTGCACTCCGTTTCAATAATCCAAGTCACACAATTATGAACGAGTGCGTTCTCTGGAAAGTCACCAATATTCTTAGCATTATCTGGATTCAGACTATAATATTTTTCTTTTTCTTCATCTTGTTTGACCTGATCCCAAATAGCATTTACTTCTTTCTCCTCATAATTCAAATCATAATAGGCAAGGTCATCCCCTATAGTTCCGAACACTCCGTGTTGATGACGTGGGCGGTACCTTTTGCTTTCGTCCACTATTTCTGCTCGTACCCCTCTCCTAAGAATATTTTCTATATAACGTCTATTTTTTGTTATTTCCTCATTCTGTAAAGGTTGAATTTGAGCATCAATGTAAAGTTTATAACGGAGTTCACGCAGTTTTTGCTCACCTTCTATACTGAAACGATAACCTTTGTAATACATCTCGCCATCAATTTTCAGTACCATGACTGCATGACCGAACGCTCGGTCATAAAATTCTATAATATCGTTTTCAGGGTTCCCACCACGGCCTATGAGAATTAAGGGATTTGATTTTTGTACAATAGACTTTATATAAGTTTAATCAAAATGTTTGTCATAACACCAAGGTCTAAAGTTTAGACGAAAGTTATGTAATCCACAACAGATTTTCATGACTAAATCACTAAAACCTTGTTTCCAATTGCGCAACTTGTCTTTGACAATGCGGTATCTTTTGACACTACTAATCACATGTTCAACACGGATACGAATAGACGATATTTCTCGGTTTCTTGCTTTTTCAGCTGCTGTCAGTTCACCGCCTTTCGGTTTCTTTTTCGGTTGGACAACAGTAATATCAGCAGGATTAAAACCTAAAAAACCGGAATCTTGGTATAAATAACTACCACTTGGTAAAAAACATATTGTTTCATCGGCAATGCGTTTATCATGCATGCTGCCTTGGCAAGTAGGAGACAAGACCAATATCTTGCAAGTAGCATCTATAAGCAGGTTATTCTTTACCGTATGTTGTTTCTTTTTACCACTATAAAAGTCCTTCTGTGCTTGTTGGTCTTTCGGGCGCTGTATCGGCCGCTCTGTGCAATCTTGAAAAAAAATGTTCGGGTGCTGTTGTCTCTCTTTCAGCATCTGTCTCTTTTTCAAAAGTCTCAGGTGTTGCCTCGCGAGATGGCAACTCACCGAGTTCATCTAATGCCTGAAGTAATATCGGTGAAAGGAGGTGTATCCACTTATTCGCTTCAGGTTGAGACATATCAAAGAACATACCATGAGCATCCTGGGTCCATGCTTGTCGTAGATAGATCAAAATAAAAAGAAGTTTATCTTCCATATTTGGCAAACGACTATTTCTGTAGGATGACCAACTCCGTTTTTTTCGCTCTTGACCATCAAGTGATTTAGTAGAGACAAACGCTAAAAACTGTGTAGTAAAATACGGCAGAAGTTCTAAGAATTCTTCAATAGTAAAACCCGTTAGTTTTTGAAACTTATTCGGATTATCTTTTAATTCATCATATTTGTTCATAAGTTAATCTCCAAAAAGCATTATTCCTTTATTATACCAGAAATTAACTTGATTTTTAAAAATTAAATTTATATAATGTCTAATAACCGCGAAATTTTTCTCCCAATCAATCATATCCAAGTTTCTTTCCAATGTAGATTTCCTTTAATGATATTAAATTATATCATTATTCGCTACAAAATGTCAAGATAGGGGTGTGCAAACTTTTTGTCACTGGATTATCTTTGATAGTTGTAAAATACATGAAAAAATGGTATCCTTTCCAAATATTATATTTTTTTATTTAAGGAAGGAAAGAATACCAATGGTTAGTATAGCATTGAATAGTTGTGATGTCAAAGAAAATGAAGAAGCAGCCCGGTCTATAGTGGATGATTTTAACGATTTAACAAGCTATCTTGGTCGTGATTCTTCTATGTCGCTTATTGAAGTAGAACAGCTTATTTTGGAACGCGCTCGGCATTTAGGACAACAGTTGTTAGAGTTGCATGCGGTAGATCAAGCATCGGTAAAAGAGACAGACTCCGTGTCGTGTCCAACGTGTGGAAAGGCGTGTCGTCCTTGGCGGAAGAGAGATCGCCAGCTTACGACGCTATGTGGTGATATTGGTGTTGAGCGACTGAAACCGAGAAGATACAAGAGTGGATAACAGAGGTAGAACCCCTTCTTCAAGATGGGAACATCACAGAAGTTGTCGCACACATTCGTGGGTTATCTACAAAGGAACCGGAGACATCAAAGATATTAGAAAGAGAAGCGAAATATTTTGAAAAACATGCTACACGCATGCAGTATAAACTGTTTAGAGAAAAAGGCTATATGATTGGAAGCGGTGTGATTGAGAGTGCCTGTAAACACCTTGTGGCACAAAGATGTAGACGCGCATCTATGAGATGGACAGATGAAGGTCTCCAGTCTATCCTTGAACTGAGATGTATGTATAAGAACAAGACTTGGCAAAAATATTGGTATCCAGACCCAGTAGATGACTCGTCTCCCAAAAAAATAGATGTCTCAACTTTGGAAACAAGAGCCGCATGATATTTTAGTGACAAAAACTTTACACACCCCTATTTCCTTTTTCCTTGACAATCCAAACTATCAATGATATAATAGATTGTTAGAATTCCTAATAGACATAAAGTCTATACATGTGGGACAGAAACATGGTTAGTATGCCCAGGTTAGTTGTAGAAGTTTTTGAACATGTAAACTTTCACGGTCGAAAAATAACGCTTATTGAATCAATACCAGATACCAATTTGATCGGTGCTCAAGATGTGATATCTTCTATTAAGATATACAAAGGTCCTGGTTTCAGTGCGTCTCCTAACTATAAAGCGGTTTTTCACGAACATGTAACTTTTCGCGGTAGACAGTTAGTCTTAGCCCCGGGTTTTTATCCAAATATTCATGAAATTCCATACAACTTCGGAGATGCGATCTCTTCTATTAGTTTCAGTCCTGCGGCACACCCTACACCACCAGAATATGGTGCTGTTCCGGTCATCATAGAAATATACAGTGATATTGATTATGGTGGACGACGCAGCACAATTATGCGTGATGTAAGTTCAATGTTTGAGATAGGTATGAATGATACTATATCGTCTGTTCGGATCCAACGTGGTCCCAGTTTTCCATTCAGTGGATGCCATATCATTTTCTACGAACATGTGAACTTTGAGGGACGCCGACTGAACTTAGACCTAAACTCTCGTGAATTTCAGAAAGCAGTTAGAAATCTGCGTTCACTACCCAATTCCCAATCTTTTTCAGATATTATATCATCCATAAAGATTGTTCCATCGGGAGTTTTCAAAGTGCTAATAGTTGTTAGTGATAATATGACAGGGGAACCAGCTGTATTAGAATCTCTGACGACGCTTGAAGGATTGGAATTTCACTATACAACTGTTCACATCAACGATAATCCTGACAACCGGGGTGACCCTCAGAATGCTATAAGACTCTCCAGTGTACCCTTATCAGATTTTGACATTATCTGGTTTACCTGGAACGGTCCTGGTCATGATGGTGAGTATTTCGTTGAAGATGCTGATGAAGAAATCAAAGATTTTGTCCGAAAAGGGGGTATTGTTTGGGCATCAGCGATGGACAACAACATTGTTCCTGCGGATGGTGTTCATAACCCTGAACCTGTCTGGAGAGGTGACTGGCTACCTGTAGATCGTCATCCGATCACAGTTACAAATTCAAACGATTCAAATGTTCACATTACAGAAGATGGTCAAAGAACAGGTATGTTTACATGGCCTCATAAAATAAACGTTGATAATTTAGTGACGGATGATCATTGGGTTACTGATGACCCAAGTTACCGAAAGTTGGCTGTTAGAGAAGATAATAAAGATGCTGTCAGTATTCTCTTACAGTGGGGAGAAGGTTACTATGTCGGTTTTGCAATAGATACTCGAGATGCACATCGCACTGCAGTCGCGAAACCTTTAATTGAAAATACACTCTGTTACTTAGCAAACCTTGCGTGGCAGACCTCACCCCGACAACCTCTTAGAGGGCGTTACAAGGCAAACCGGAACACTGAATTAATTTTCCAATAGACAAAACTTGAACAAGATGGTTTACGATAGGAGAAACTAATGCGTCTGATAATAGCCGTGATATTTTTAATTGTTGTCGTAAGTGTTATCGGATATTTCGCTTATGATAGGCTCATTGCAAGTGGGGACGAAGGTGAGGATAATGAGACGAATTACTTGCAATGGATGGGTGTAATTGCGATCGTATTCGTGGCAGGTTTGGCTGCATTCGTAGGGTCAGTTATACGCTACAGGATACCGAAGGCAGATATTGCTCTGGTCAGAACTGGGGGGGCAAAAGAGAAAATAGGCATAACTGGAGGGCTCTGGGTTAATACTATTATCCATGAGGTAAAAGAGATCTCCCTCAATACAATGCGTCTTGAAGTTCTTAGAGAAACATCTGACTCCTTGATTACAAACGACTTCAACCGTGCCGACGTTGAAGTTGTTTTCTATATTAAGGTTGATCCTAAAGAAGATGATATATTAAAAGCTGCACAAGCACTCGGTGATAAATCAATGACACCTGAAACTATACGTGAACTGATTGAACCTATGTTGGATGGTGCTTTGAGAAGTGTCGCAGCAGAAAGTCAAATACAAGATCTACTTCAGAAACGTATTGAATTTGCTGATAAAGTCTTAGATGCTTGCGGTAATAATTTGAAGGAGCACAACGGTTTGACCCTTGATACTGTTTCCATCATACGTGTTGATCAAACGCCAATTACGATGTTTGATCCTACTAATAGGTTTGATGCAATCGGTATCCGCGATATTACAGAAATCACTGCTGACCAAGAACGAGAAAAAGAACGGATTGAACGTGAAAAAGAGGTTGCAATCTACCAAATTAATGTTGATAAAGATCTCCAAGAGTATGAATTGGAACAGAGTAGATCATGGGGTGAATCTGATCAACAGAAAAACATCGCAATGTATGCTTTTGACCGTGAAGCTGAAACGGTTAAATTCCAATTTGAGATGCAACAAAGCATTGAAGAACGCGAATACGAAATGAAATTGGAAGTTGAACGGGCTCGTATCGCTCAAGAAGAAGGCGTCCAGTTACGAGAAGTAGCACAAGAGTTGGCTGTTCAGACTGCAAAATTTGCCCAAGAACAACAGGTTGAACAACGTGAAATTGAGAAGAACCTTGTCGTGGAAACAGCACAGATTGACCAATCCAAAGTCGTTCAACTTGCAGAAATACAACAACAGCTCACCGTTCAGTTAGAAAAGATTTCACAGGAACAGGAGATCGCAGTTCGGGATATAGAGAAAGAGTTGATGGTAGAAAAAGCACGAATCGCTCAAGAAGAGGGTGTGCAGCTGCGAGATATTGAACGAGACTTGATCGTTCAGACTACTAAGTTCGCTCAAGAACAACAGGTACAACAACGTGAAATTGAGAAGAACCTTGTCGTGGAAACAGCACAGATTGACCAGAACAGACAAGTGGAAGTCGCTGAGATTCAAAAGGTACTCGCTGTTGAACTACAAAAAATCGAACAGGAACAGGAAGTTCAAGTGCGAGATATTGAGAAGGAGTTGATGGTAGAGAAAGCGAGAATCGCTCAAGAAGAGGGCGTGCAACTCCGTGATGTTGAACGTGACTTGGTTGTCCAAACTGCTAAGTTCGCACAAGAACAACAGGTGCAACAACGTGAGATTGAAAAGAACCTTGTCGTGGAAACAGCGCAAATTGACCAGAATCGACAAGTGGAACTTGTTGAAATTGAAAAGATGTTGGTAGTAGAACAATCTCGCATCAACCAAGAATTACGTGTTGCACTCACAGATGAAGATAGAAAAATTGACGTAGCAAATAAACAGCAACTCACAGCACTTGCAGAAAAGGAACAACTGCTTGCCGAAGCGGAACGAATGGGGGCTGAAGTGGAAGTCACCGCAACCGAACAGGTAAGAGGTGCTGAATGGCAACGCGATGTTGCTATCATCGGCGCAGAGGCACAAGCACAACCGATAGAACGTCTCGCCGATGCAGTATTGTCAGAAGCGCGTGCTAAAGCACAAGGTGAGATGGCTGAATATGAAGCACGAAATGTCGCTGAACAACGTGTCCTCGTTCAAGAAGCTATTCTTGAACTGATTGATGAAGCACCAGATATTGTTGAACAACTGATGAGACCTGTTGAGAGCATAGATAGCATCAAGATTCTTGACATGGGGTCAGATGGTAAAGGGGGACTTGATCGCAGCAGTATGGGACGGCTTGTGAATTCCTTACTTGACACAGGAGCTATCTCACCTATGCTCAAAGAACTCTTTGATTTCGCTGATATAGATGCTGTTCAAGTCACGGATAAAATCGCTGAATACCTCTCAGGGCTTGTTAACCCATCAGGTGCTAATGCCAACACTCCCAATATTGACATTGATGTTGATATAGATGATGAGTAGTTATGAAAAAGTGAAAGACGGAAGACCATGCGCCATCAGAGACATCTCACCAACAGAAATCGCACCAGACGTCAAAGGTGTAGAACTTGCAGCTCTAATAATGGTAAGCGAGCATGTCCAGCACTTGGGAATATGATTATTTGTCCTGACTGCTGTAGTGCTAAACGCGCAAAAATTCCCGGTTGTGATCATCACTGCAAATACTACAGTCCTCTTCTTGTCAGCGGTAGAAAGAATAGTCCGCCTGAGTATCCACTCCACTTATGCCTTGTTAGCCGTTCCCGTGACACTGGGATGGTCATTGTCGTCGGCACACGCAAACGGCCTGATGGCAATCTAAAGGCGATGTTCGTTCTACTTGACCTATGGAAAAAAGGGGTGAGAGATTGTTTCTACGATGCAAACTTATCAGATAAACAGTTTGAACGCGCCTGCCAAAGGTTCGGAAATAGTTATATTGAACCGGACCAAGCACCCATAGAGGAGAAGGAAGAAGAGATAGAAAAGCCGGAAGAAGAGGAGAAAGAAGTCAAAGAGGAATTGATACGTGTCCCAAGAAACACACTCATCGTTGAAGCGGAATCTGCTACACATTTTGATAACGGCATCAAAATAGTGGATGAGCAAGAAGCATCTGGTGGAAAAGCAATAGATAGTCCGAGAAATGCTCGGGGGATTTATGAGGTCCACATTCCAAAAACTGGCAGATGGTATGTTTGGATACGCACATTCTATAAAGCGGGTAATCAGGACTCATATTGGGTCGGCATTGAGGATGTTGAACCTAATCCCTGGGATGAACAGGGAGGCCCAAATGCAATCAAGATTTGGGCTATACCTGGTGATAACTCAAAGTGGAATAGGTGGATATGGGATACCTCAACACACCCCCTCGGCAAAAAGATACCAGGGTATTTTACAGTAAAACGCAAAGGATACTATCGTCTTTGGTCAAAAGGGAGAGAACCCGGAACCCTATTAGACCAGATTCTGTTAACACGTTCACGAAGGTTCAATCCAGAAACTGCTTCCGAAGGTAAACCGATTCCTGTCTACACCGAACCCCACCCTTATGAACCAGCAACTTTTGAAGAATGTCAAAGACTGATTAACCATGCGGTTGAGATTTCAAAGGCAGTTGAGACAGAATTTCCCTGGGAGTTTAAGTACTGGCTTAATGATATCTGGGGAGATATTAGGAAATTTCCTGAACATATCGGTTCACTCTACAAATGCCATAAATGTGAAGCCGAATTACCAGATCAAGCTGTTGACCTTATCAAACAACATGCACATACGGAAGATATACAGTTTTACATTTTATGTAGGAAATGTGGTGGTGAGTTTGATTAATAAACCGTCGGTATTGCGGGTCTTTTTTGTTGTATGTCTCTTTATACTTACATCACAGACGTATGCTGCCCCCCCTAACCCTTATCTCTATTTTGATGTTGATCCTACCACTGGAGAATTCGTTCCAAAACGTTCTTCCGGTTTAAGTGCCGAACTCAGCATGCAAAAATACCTGCAAGCGTTAGATGGATGCTGTTTTTCGCGGGAACAGGGAGTCCTACAACCTGATGGCATTGAATATGTGCTTGCACTAAAAATCGATTTCAGTGACCAGCCTGGGGTTAGGTCGAGTGCGGAATTCAATGCGTATCTCTATGCTGAATCGGGTGTATCTTTAAGAACGTATTTTCGTGAGAACTCATATCAACAGATGGATGTTCAACCGGGTCCTGCTGGGGGAGTTTTACCAGCAGGTGATGAGTGGATCCGTGCAAAAAAACCGATGGTCTATTACGGTGAAGGACAGAGACATGTAAAACGTTATCAAGAACTCATTGCTGAAGCCTGTCGCGCGGTAGATGAGGATGTTGATTATTCTCAGTACGATAGAGATAAAGATGGGATCGTTGACCATGTATTTGTCATACATGCTGGGAATGACGAAGCATCTACAGGCGTTTCCAATGATATCTGGTCGATTTTAACGCCTGACATCAACATTGTACTTGACGGTGTTCGAGTTGATACCGCTGTAATAGTAGCTGAAGAACCTGACTTTGAGAAACCTCACTTAGGCATATATTTCCATGAATTTTTTCATGACTTCGGGGCACCAGATGTCTACGGTTTGAACTTTACAGATGCCCGAGATCATAAATGGGGGTTGATGGGACAATTCGGTCCGTTCCAGGGATCTGAGGTATCTGGTGTTGGAAACGGTTTGGCACCAAGTCACATTATGGGTTATCTGAAATGGGACTTTGACGCGCGTCCAGAAAATGGACGGTTGGGTTGGATTGAGCCAGTGAATATTACAGGTGGAGGAGAATATTCTATTCCAGCTTTTGAACTACCCTCTAAGAGAGACAAACTCTTCAAAATAGATATTCCAAGATCAAGAAACTTTTCAGCACAAGCCAACACTAATTTCGCTTTACCTGACACTTCACGCAATAGAGAGTTCTTTCTCATAGAAAATCGCTATAAAAACTCGGGCGCAACCTTTGACACATACCTTCCAGAATCTGGCATCCTAATTTGGCATATAGACGAAACACAAGTACGTCCTGTTGGTAGCTACGATGCCGCACAGCAAATATGGTTAGAGGACCCGAATGATCCTGAACATTTAGGTATAACGCCAGATGATCCTGGATTTATTGACATCAATACTATCTCTGACGGTGCTGCTTATTCTGCGGATGATAGTCAGACTGCATTTACACCTGGGACTTTACCAAACAGCAGTGCTAACGATGGAACAGCATCAGGTATATCAATTACGAATATAAGTGCTGAGGGGATGGTCATGCAGATACTTGTATCATTCGGAGATACTTATGAACCGAACAACACATTAGACACAGCATTCCCTATCTTATATGGACAACCATACTATTCTTTCATTTATGATGCAGCAGACACTGGGGATTATTATAAGGTTGAGGGGGCAGGTAGTATCTCTGTACGTGCTACCTTGTCAGAATTTCCTGTAGACCTGGATTACAGGCTAACGCTCCAGACAGAAAATGGAGAGACTTTGGCTATAGGTGAGAAAGCAATAGACTCAATCGGATACGAGATAATATATCAGCCGAAGACTCAACAGACATTGTATTTCAGAGTATCATCCGATACGGATTACAGTAATACTGCATCATACAAATTCAGTGTTGAACAGATTGAACCTGAACCCTTTGCATTTTCAAAGACGAGAGTGTATCCAAACCCGTTTCGATCAATGATGTCTGAAATGACTTTTGCCTATCAGTTATCTGCATCACAATCTGCCGACAAGGTCTCCCTTAAAATCTATACGATAACAGGTGAGATGATTTATAACACGTCACATCATGAAGTATTCGCGCCGGGAACATTCCGTTGGAATGGTGCAAACCAGTATGGGACTCCACTTGCCCCTGGCATATATATCTACCATATTGCTGCGAGCCAAAAAGATTCAATCGTAAATGATATAGGCAAATTCAGTATTCTTAGATAAGTCTGAGGTAGTTTCTTTACCTTAATCTTGTTGACGAAAAAAAGTAGATATGCTATTGTATATTTAGGTCTTATGAAAATTATTGAACTGCGTTATGATTACTAAAGTGGTATCTAAGGAGGCAATACTATAAATGAAATGGTTTAATCATCAGACAGAATCATGCCGAAAAGCATCAAGTTGTACTTATAGGACTCAATACCGAACTAAACACATGCAATCTCGGCACCACATCACTAAACTGTTTAACGTTGGCATGTTCTTTTTATTAGTTTTGGTGATATCAGGTTGTGGACAATCGCTAAAAACTTTAGCACCAATTCAACCCATCCAAAATATTGCAGAGGCAGAAATGACATTAGCCAATGATCCATCTGCAAATGTCGTTGTTCCAGCAAATCCTGCAAAGGAATTATCTGAACCTGTCTTTGATAAACACGGTTTACAGACAATCGGACTCAAAATTGCGGATGCAGACATCGCAAATACAGATGCATTAACTTATGTATTAGCGTTTGATGAATATGCTTATGCTTTGGAAAATTGGTATAAATTCTTGACAGAGTGGGCAGAAGTAGAACCGCAGATTGAACTACCAAAGGCGGATCAAGACTCAAAGATTGTTGATGTTATTTTAGTATCAAACTATCCACAGGCTTTTGAAATTCCGGCAAAACAATCTATTCTGACTAAGACGCTTGATGACATAACTGTATCCATCTGCTATTGGCGTCGTGCGGATCTTGATTACAAATACAATCGCGGAAATTCATTCTCACCCTTCTATGAAAATGCTGCTGCTGGAAATCAAGGAGAGAACACAGATGTGTTTTATGTGAAAATTACGAATAATCGTCAGCAGCACATCATCATTGATGTTAAGAAATGTAGGATAATTGATCAAGGTGAAAGTATCTATGAAGGTCTCTACTATAAGGACCTGGAAGATCGATTTGTAGCTAATAGACGTATATCAGGATTGTATGCAACCAATGGACTCCAAACAGCGAAAGAAGTTTTGCTTGAAAAACGTATGCCCGTTGTTGAAAGACAGGTTGGGACGCATCGGATTGGTATAAATGCGGGTGACAGCACGGAAGGATTCTTACCGTTCATTCAAGTAAAACCGAACGCAACGGAACTTACTGTCATTCTTGAAATTGAAAAGGCACCGCCACCTGAAGGTGCACAGCGTTACCAAACGATTAACTTTAAGTTTCCGTTCACACATGACAGAGGCATAAGGGTTGCTCAACCAGCCCCACAACGGTATTAGTCAATAACACCGTGCTGAAGCATTGAGGATCCACACCGAAGGTAGGTTCGGTTTCCTAACCGAACCTACCGAATTATTACAAACTATCGCCAGTAGATTCGTTATTATGATTTCAGACGCATTGGTGCGATGAAACACATATGTCCATCCTCACTCTCCGGTTTGACGATAAAGAACTCAAACTCACCTGAAAACTCAATGATCACAGATTCTGATTCAATATGTGTAAAGATCTCTGTTAACCTGTTGGCATCCAACCCAATCTTTACATTTCCTGTACCAGATTCTACCTTGACAGTTTCGTGAGCCTCACCGACTTCGGGAGTTTCAGTTGAGATTTGTATGTTCTCAGGGTCTATTTCTAAACGGATTGCGAAACTCTTTGGATTTGAAAGCAGTGCTACCCTGCGGGTTGCTCGTAGTATTGCTTCCCTTGAGACAACAACCCGACCTGGTGAGGATTCTCGTATGAGTGTCTGATAGGATTGATATTCACCCTCAACTAACCGAGTCGTCAAGGTTGCATTTTCATCTGACAAGAGGAGCTGATTCTTGAGGGGTATAATCTTTACATGTGGTGAATTGGCAAATGTGCGCGAGATTTCTTTGACAGCTTTCAAAGGTACAATAAAACCATCAATTTCTTCAGGTGCTTTGATGAGTGGACAGTGCGTGAGTGCAAGATAATGTATATCCGTTGCAACGACTTCTGTTTTATCTTCAAGCAAATTGAAATATAACCCGTTTAGTTGATACCTAAATTCCTCGTTAGATGCTGCGAATTCTGTTTTCTGAATGACTGCACATAGCGTTTCACCATCTATTGTAGTACCTTCTCCTTCAGCTGATGGTAGTTCTGGAAAATCATCATCTGGGAGTCCAATTATCTTATAAACACCTGTTCCACATGTGAGTTCGACACGATCATTCGCAGTTGTGACCAATTTTACCTGCTGGTCCGAGGGTAATTCCCTGACGATGTCAGTTATCTTTTTTGCGGCGACGGTAATTGATCCTTCTTCGTTGATCGTGCCATCTACCTTAACCTTTATTGCGACTTCTAAATCAGTTGCGGCACATTCTATGCGTCCATCTTGTGCGCGAATGAGGACATTAGCCAATATTGGGAGAGTATTCCGTCCTCCTGCCACGCTCTGTACTAATTGTAGTGAATGTAATAAATCATCTTTTTCAAATATGAGTTCCATTCATTGCTCCTTTATATATATATATATGGTTATTCCAAACGTATAGGCATGATAACGTGAAGTTGATGATCATCGCCTATGGGTTTTATTGTAAACTGTGAAAACTCTCCAGAAAATTCTATAACGACAGATTCTGCGACAATGTGTGCTAATGTATCTGTTAATGCTCTGACTTCTGAACCGATCCGTACAGAACCGTACCCAGATTCCACAGCAAATGTTTCATACGCTTCACCAAGTTCGGGTGCTTTCGCTGAAACACGAATTTCTCCCGGTTCTATCTCTAAACAAACGGCAAACTGCTTGGGATCTGAAAGTAAAGCAACACGACGGGTTGCCTGTAAGATAACTTCTCTTGAAACGACCACTCGTCCTTCAAAGGAACTGGGAATAATCTCACGGTATTTTGGATACTCACCTTCAACTAAACGTGTTGATAGTGTTGCATAGTCATCTGAAAGTATGAGTTGATTCTTACCGAGTGATACCTTTATCTCCTGTGAATTTGCGAATGTTCTTGCGATTTCCTTAATTGCCTTCAAAGGAACAGTAAAACTATCTGTTTCTTCAGTCCTCTCTAAAAGATCGCAGTATGTCAATGCTAACTGTCTGATTCCATCTGTTGCTACAACCTCTGTCTTTTCCTTATTGAGATTAAAGTGTAAGCCATTCAACAAGTATCGCACTTCTTCTGTTGATGCGGCGAATTGTGTTCTGTAGATTACATTTCTGAGTGTTTCACCATCAACAGTAACAGCGTTTTCATCAATTAAAGGTAGTTGCGGAAAATCTTCAGAGGATAGTCCGTATATCTTATATATACCCTCACCACAAGTCAGGTCAAGTCTATAATTTGCTGTTGTTGTAAGTTCAATCATGCTATCGGGCAATTCTCTTACGATGTCTGTTAACTTTTTTGCAGAGACTGTAATGGCACCCTCTTCGATGATCGTCCCCAAAACTTTTATTTTAAGACTAACTTCTAAATCTGTTGAGGCACATTCGATATTCCCATCCTCAGCCCGTATAAGCAGGTTTGAAAGAATCGGCAATGTAGTTCGTCCACCAGCTACGCCTTGAACTAATTGTAGAGCGTATAGTAATTCATCTTTCTCAAAAGCAAGTTTCATTCGTAAGCACTCCTACTTAACATTTATGTCTGCAAATTACTGCTACTGAATGTGATATAGCAATACTGTGTAATACCATTTCTACTTTATAATACACCATTTTCGTATGTCGGGTTTCGTGCCTCTACCCGACCTACGGCTAAATGGTATAAAAATAATTAAAATTGGCATAACACAAGGTTCCCGTGAATTTGAACTTGACATACAATTGATTTTTTAGTATAACATATCATAGCGTATATGTCCATTTATTTTTGGTATTTTGATTTTGCCCTATTGGATTGTCTATTCTAATATTGTGTATCATCAATAGTCGGGAATCGGAGTTCCCTCCTACAGAACTGAGTATTGGTAGGAGCGATCTCCGAATCGCGACCTACATACCCTCAGAGCAACTGTGTGTCAGGAAACTGACCAAACCCGCCTACAAGAATGAATCAGACAGACCGACAGGCTTCACAGTCTATAACAAAACGCGCTGTATTTATTGGTACTATTCTTATTATTGCCAACAGTTACTGGATTGCCTATATTGAGATGATCTGGCACACAGCTCATCTAACGACAGTAGCGATGTCAGTAAATGTAATGTTTGGTATATTTGTTATCACGGTTCTGAATTTATGGATAAGAAGTTTTGCTCCGTTTGCTGCACTGACGAAACGTGATCTGGTTGTTGTCTATAGTATGCTTGCGGTGGGGAGTGCTTTTTCTGGGCATGACTGTATTCCACGTCTGATGGGACTCATACCTTATGCTTATCGTTTTGCTACAGCGGAAAATGATTGGGAGGCACTGCTTTTTCACCATCTGCCGGACTGGTTGGTTGTCAAGGATCCGAGAACAGTTAACGATTTCTATGAAGGGAACACGAACTTCTTTATAGGTGGGTATTTACAGTTTTGGATAGTCCCAATTGTTTCTTGGTCAGCAGTTATCTTCCTGTTGATGCTGATATTCCTATGTTTGACATCGCTCATTCGCAAACAGTGGATAGAAAATGAGAAACTTGCATATCCAATTATCCAGATCCCGCTTGAGGTCGTCTCGAATCGTCGTATCTTTAAGAGTCGTCTTCTTTGGATCGGTTTTGGCATAGCCTTGGGGATAAATCTACTTAACGGTTTACAGTATTTTTTTCCTGTATTACCGACTATACCCGTTAGAGAGTATAATCTCAATATCTATTTTACACAAAAGCCTTGGAATGCGATAGGGAGTACACCATTGAGGTTTCATCCCTATCTTATAGGCTTCTCGTTTATCCTCCCGTTGGATTTAGCATTTTCGTGCACTTTTTTCTATCTGATGAAGAAGGTACAGCTGATTTTTGGCAGTGCATCAGGCATGTCTAAGGTTGCAGGTTACCCTTTTTTAGGTGAACAGGGAGCTGGTGCTTTACTTGCTTTACTTGCGATTGCCTGTTGGCATGGTCGTAAACATTTTGCATTCGTTTTTTCTCAGGCAATTCGTCCGACTCGTTCAGGAAGACAAACTGAAGGTGTGTCATATCGCAGCACATTGATTACACTGGGATTATCACTGTTTTTGCTTGCTATATTCTGCATACGTGGTGGTATGTCTTTTTGGGCATTTTCTGTTTTTATAAGTATATACTTACTGATTGTCGTCGGTTTAACTCGGATGCGAGCAGAACTCGGTCCGCCAATCCATGCTATCGGTTATCTTACCCCTCAATACATGATGATTTCGCTGCTCGGTACACGAAGGCTTCGTGCAGGTAACCTTACGATGCTATCGCTGTTGAATTGGCTAAGCGGTGCCAGTTATGCATCATTCCGCACACATCCTATGCCAGACCAGTTGGAAGCGTTCAAGCTTGCGGAAAGAACGAATATCCGAAATAGGACAATGTTCACGGTTCTGATCATCGCAAGCCTTATCGGTATCTTGTCAAGTCTGATACTGTATCCTTATGCAATATACCGGGAAGGAGTTGCAGCAGGTTCTGAACAGATTCATGCGGGTGGTGCGGATACCTACAATTTTCTTTCGTCTTGGTTGGTAAACCCCAAACCGATGGACTGGATCGCTACGACTGTGTTAGGTGGTACTTTTGTTGCGAATTTGGGTATCATGATGTTGCGTTCTCGTTTTGTTTGGTGTCCACTACATCCAGCTGGATATGTTATCGGTGTAGCACCTGGCACTACGGATGTAATTTGGTTTCCGTTATTAATTGCGATGGTGACAAAGTGGATTATACTGCGAAATGGCGGTATAAACGCTTATCGTAAAGCAATACCCTTTTTCATCGGGTTGGTATTAGGTGAGGCATTGATGGGATGTTTTTGGCCTCTGCTAAGTTTAATACTCCGTTCCGCTGTATATAGTTGGATATAAATCCTCTATATATCAGGTTCAAGGGTGTATAAAGTTTTTGTCACCGTTTTGAATATATTGTAAGTATATCCTGGCAAATATTATATGTCAATGTTTTTTTCTGATTTACCCCGACATAATGTGCTTGTTCAAGAGTTTTGTTGCCAGTTCATTCTGGGAACCTGGCATTTTCCTTGACCCGTATTTTACTATAACCGATTGTGCGGGATAAAGTCCGTAGTAGTCCAGCACTGACATCCTCACGCGAAGCATCTAAAAAACCTTATGTATATTTGGCACTACAAAAAACTGGGGTAAATCAGGTTCAAAACTCTGTTGATAAACAACTAAATGCGTGATAAACTAATGTCACAATGGCACACAAAAAGAAATGAATCAATTTGAGGAAATGATGATGCGTGAAGTTAAAGGTATCTGAACTTGCCCCCTTGGTGCTGCTTTTGCGAAGTGGTATTAAGCCCGGTGATACGCTCATCATTGAAGAACCGGAGGCACACTTGCATCCCGGTGTACAAGCAGATATGGCAGTTGTACTTGCGCGTCTTGTCCGTGCAGGTGTGAAGGTCATAATTACGACGCATAGTGATTGGTTGCTTCAGGAAATAGGAAACCTTATACGAGCAGGGGAACTTGAAAAATTCGGCGAGGAAGTTGACGAATTACCGACATTTCTTGAGATAGAACAAGTTGGGATTTGGCATTTTCAGAAAAATGGTGAAGTTGAAGAAATTCCCTATAATCGTATAGATGGTGTTGAACCATTGGAATATATGGATGTAGCTGAAGACCTCTACAACCGTTCCGCGCGTCTACAAAATCGACTCGAAGAATTGAAAGGCAACACTAATACAAAACCACTACAGTAGCCAGTGTAGAGTTTAAATCAATGCAGCACTACAGATTACCTTGGCAGAAGACTCACGTTGTTCATCGGTTTGAGATTGCTGTTTTTCTAATTCTGCCATGTTATGTCGTTGATAAATGATTGCAAGTTCGGTAAACAATTCGTCTCCTGTGACTTTTCCACGATACAAACGATTGATTTCACGCTTGATTGCTTCTGTCAGGGATAAGCGGAAGGCTTGATCAAGAGAACTAATTTTAGCAGTATCTTGCGTTGTCCTCATGAGCACTCTCAATTCTTTTAGGATATATTTCTGTGCATTAGTCAAGTTTTGTCTTGAAAAAAGAGTTTTGTTTGGGTTCTGACCTGCAAAAGTTTTTTGGTGTTTCGCAACGCGTGCATTATGTTCAGGTGGTATTGGTAGTCCTTGTAAAGCGGGATCACATTGTAGTTTTTGTAGGACTTCGGTAGGATCATTGGTAACCAATTCTCCTTTTTCATTATACACACAAGGTTGCTGATAGGATCCTATCCTGCAAAATATATATGTACCTTTCTCATCAGAAGGAAAACCCGTCCGTATACCATCCCTTAAGTTTGCAATTCTTTCAAATTCTTCAGGTTCATCTTGCTTGATTTTACGTAGTATTTCTTCAGCTTCTACAAGACTTATGCCTTTTTCCTCTTCATCTTCCAAAAGGTTAAGTTGAGCACTGTCCTGTTCATAGATTGCATACATTGCATTCTCGTTGAGTTCTTCGGTGTTGTCAAGGATGAACGAATCCTCACCGATGGTATCATGAATTTCTTGAATTCTGTTTCTCAGAGTTTCTCGTAATCCAAGGTTACGTTCAATTCCAAGTTCAGGTAGGAAATTAAACCCGTGAATTTCATCAAATTCGCTTCCTATTCTATCAATACGGCCGAACCGTTGAATCAGACGAACAGGATTCCAATGAAGATCGTAGTTTATCAGCAAACCACAATCTTGTAAGTTAAGACCTTCTGCAAGTACATCTGTTGCAATAAGTGTATTTAGTTCACCTTCATCAGATGCAGTTCTATGCTCTGGATTTGCGTTCGGTGCAAACCGCGCAACAATTTTTTGTTTGTTTTTGTTGCTACTATAGATTACCTCAGTATCATCCGTTTGTAGATTCTCATATAGATATATAGCAGTATCAATATAACTTGTAAAGATGAGACGTTTTCCTACACTCAAAGGTGGTGAACTGAGCAATTCTTTTAGTTTCTGAAGTTTAGCATCTTTCGCTGCTGTAATTTCTTGCACAGGTTCTAATATTTGCTTAAGGACTGTGATGTCATGCTGTATGTCCTCACGTAGTGAGTCAATATTGAAATCGTCAATGGCATAAGATTCTAAAATGTTCCCGAGTTGGTCAAATATATGCCGTTCGTCTTCATCAATATCTGAATCACTTGTATCACTGGCATCATAAAGAATCTGCTGTGCCTGTTCACCAGCAGCGACAATTCCGCTGTCAAGAGCATGAAGAAATAACGTATGGACGTTTAAAAACCGTGAAATAGTCCGTTTGAACGCATAGACACTCGACTCGAAACGTTTAAAGAGTAGTGTACGAATTAATCCGCGCAGGTTTTTTCCAGCACTCTGTAAGTCGCGGTAAGGAGAAATATCTTGTTTCTCCTTTTTCACATAATGCCATAGACCATAACGAGCATATCTCAACTGTAGGACTGCATCAGTGTTCTGTGTTCCAATATGTCTTCGGATCTGCTCATATAGTCCTTGATACGTTTCCTCTATACTATATTCTACAGTGGTAAGTTTTCTAATAGGAAAGAATTGCTGTTTATCACCAATTTTTACATAAGCCCGTCGATCACGACTTAGATATTTGTCAAACTGAGTAGGGTCAATAGGTAAGTGTGTTTCTGCATCGTATCCATACCATCGTAAAATCTGGTTCCGAGTACGACGAATAAGAATATGTTGCAATAGATTACGTAGCTCTCTTTCTCCTTTCTCAACAAGACGAAAATACTCACGAAAATTATTAGGTTCAATTGGTAAATCTGTATCATCATCAGAAATGAAAAGTCGGATTTGGTTATAGATATCCCATGCACTCTTATTACGCGGTGTTGCCGTGAGAAAACAACTTTTCTTATCGCTCATAAATAATAGATCTTGTAGGATTCTATATCGTTGGGTACCAGGGTTTCTGAAATTGTGACTTTCGTCAACAAGAACAAAATTTCTGTCAACATAATGCTCAAAAAGTAACTCTCTTGTACTCACCTCATCCCCACTGAGACGTCCACTGGAAACGACCTGTGCATTTAGTTGATGCAATTCGTTATATCTTTCCCACATAGGAATTAGTGATGGTGGACAAATGATTAAGGGACGTGCTTGTTTTACCTGTTCAAAATACTTAACAATTGCAGAACCGATAAAACTTTTTCCTAAACCAACAACATCAGAGATAAAAGCACCGCCATACTTATTGATAATCTTAATCGCTTGCCACACTGCAACCTGTTGAAAATCGGCTAATTGATCCATTAAATTCTCAATTGGAGAGATACTGTCTTCATCTTGCTCAAGTCTGTCTTTTACAAGTTCATAAAGTGTTTTCATGTAAATGTCGTATGGAGAAACAGTAGCAAGAGCCCAAGAAGTATTCAACTCTTCCATCAATGATTTGTCAAAATCATCCGCTTCATCCCATAATTCATCAAACCACTTTCGGAGTTGTTCCTGATTGGCGTTACCTGAAACAACAACATTTAATTCGGTGTTGCTCGTTAAACCTGCCAAAGTGAGATTTGATGATCCGACAATAGAGGTACCTGTTTCATAGTGTTCATCTTGCTTATAGTCAAAAATGTATGCCTTAGCGTGAAGTCTGTCTTTGGTATACACCCTGACCTTCAGTTTCTTATTGACGATCATATCCACTAACGTTTTGATTAACTGTTCGGATTCATCCGTTTGTGTCATTGAATCAATACATGCCCTTAGATTTTCTGCTGTTTCGCCTGCCCTTGCCCTGCGCGTCGCGCGGCTCGAATAGGTGAGTTCTTCGGTTGCATTTTCGATAGCTGATAATTCCCTGTATGCCTCCGCGAGTTGTTCAATCGTTTCGCGTGTACTGGTATTACCAATTAGCAGGCGGAGTTCTGTCAAATTCTGTAGTTCTTTTGCAATACTGGTAAAACCGTTTAGGAAAAAGTACCCTACAGCAAACCGTGCACGGTCAGTGGAATCTAATATAAGGTTGACGTGTTCAATTAGTTTTTCGTGTCGGTTGTCAATAATATCGTGTGTCATTTTTTCTTTTAGGATTTTGCCTTCTGTAGACGTGTGGTTACAAGTTTCGTGACTGCCTCATAGACTCCATCGCGTTCACCTGGTGTTAAGTCTAAAATGTCAAAAATAATGTTGTCAATTTTACGCCGTGCAGGGGAAGGATCTAAGACATTCCAATCTTCTGATTCCAGAATTGTTTGATCCAATATATGCTGGGGGGCACTTAATTCGGATCTGTTTTGATTGAGACTACATTCCTTTATAATATTAGGATCAATACATCAATACCTTCGCCAATTATCCTGGATTTAGATTGACTTGTGTGTTGTGAATAGCACCGATAGAACTTAGGTGTCCAATAATTTGTTCAATAACAATATCTTCAGGTTTTTGCGGAAGTATTTTTAATGTTTCGTTCATATACTTCAAACCCCGGTAGTGCGATTTAAGATCTATGACACTATAATCGGGTATCTGACACCTATAGTCTTCCATGAGTTTAGCAGATACATTTGTCATAAACATTGACAAGTTCACGGCATTGTTTATAGGGGTCTCTTTTACATTCATGAAATCTTCCATACCCCAATGTTGTTTTGCGTCTCGGAAGTTGAACTCAATTTGAAAACGAAGCGAATAATAATCTATCAGTTTTTCTGCGTCAAGTTCTAAATCAGAACTGAACAATAAGACGTGTACTTGCTTTTCCGTAGTCAAGTTCGTCTTTAGGACACAAACGACGTTCAATGGGTCTGGGAACTTTTTGTGGCGTAGTTCCATTTGATATATTTCGGTTTTTAGATTACCATCTATCTGTGTAGAAACACAATACTCTGCGTCAATCTGTCGTGGATTGAAGCGTTCTCCATAGATTGCGGGGCGTCCGCGTTGTCCCTCATTCTGTGTCGTCGGTGGTAAATGCAACGCAGCATCTGTGCGTAGTTTTGAAATAAGATGGAGTCCACATTGTTCTACCATTTGTAGAGCGTTATTGTTCCCAAAATATCCATCCAGGACCAAATAACGGACAGGTATCAAGTTATTGATTACTTGTAAAACCTGTATGAGTATCGTTTGAAGTTGTTTCAAAGTATCACTGAGAACGACCTCTTTTTTGTTCTTATTTCGGCTTCCTTTAGGACGCCCGGGTTTAGGTTTTGTTTTCTTCGTGTCGTCTAAGGGTTCATTCGGAGAACTAACAGGTTCTGAGGTTTTTTCATTTCGAACGATTTGCCCAATAGCCATCGGATAGGAATGCCGTTTAGAGATATCGATTAAGGATATGGCTAAAAACGATAACCCGGGAATGCTTTTCCCATACAATGAGGAAAAAAAGCGCGATAAACCATGAGTGCATTTTCCGCTTTTGCTTATGACGACTTCGTCGCTTGCTAAGATATAAGCACTTTCACGATCAAGTAAGTGTGTACGAAAAAACGTCCAGCACAATGTTGTCCAAGGAAGAACAGTGTTGAAAAAGCGTTGTATTGTGCGGTAGCTACCTCCTTTAGATGTCCAACGAGAGATATTCAACATTGTCACTCGTCCTGTCATCGCAAGTTGTGCAAATACAATTTGACATAACTGACGGATCGTCGTTTGTGAAATACATGGATTAAGAACTGAAAAAAGTGCTATAATTTCTAACATGGGTTTTTGTCCTTTTATTTTGTTTTTATAGTGTAAAACTATAAGACAAAAACCCATTTTATTCAACTATTTTTGGCGAAGGTATTGATACATAATAAAGTTTTTAAATCCGCAGCTTGAATTTCTAAAGCACCGTATCCCAAACTCGAACGGCCATTTACATTCACAATTAAATTAAAAACTGTTGAATTGAAATAGTAACAGAAAGGAATCCTCATGTCAGCTTTAACATGCACCTCAACAAACTTATCCAACGCATAGCAACCATCTTCAGTATAGAAGGTTTTTACTGTTGTTGAAGGAATGCGTCGAGGAAAACACAAGTGTGGAAGAGTACGCTGACCTATATTAAACCAATAATGTCTTCCTCTACAACTCTTTGACTCATTAAATCCTTGTGACTCACCCCACTCAATATAGTCTAATGCAGCAGTTCCACTTAATTTCTCCTTTTCTTTAGTACACATAAACACATAATATGGCAACTCTTCAGGTTGGATCAGAATACTATTAGCTTCATCTATTCTCGTAATGAATGGTTTTAGGAATTCAGTTTCAATATCCCATCTTGAGATTTCTGACTCATTGAGAATAAAAAAATTATTGGATCCAGTCTTAATCCCTAATTTTACATCTGCAACCTCACCTACACGAACCAATATATCTTTTCCTTTGTCAAGAATAGTCCAGTAAATGTCGGGAGATCTAAAATATCTACCACCCCAACCTTCGCTGATGTATTGATTCCGTTCATTCATCCCCGCTTCATATAGAGATCTTTGTAACATAGGATTGGTTTGATGCTCTATTATACTAAATCGCCTTGTCACTTTTTCTATTTCATAGAAGATAATTGGGTCAAGAATTGCTTCAAATGGCACTGTAAAATTAATGAACTTCAATGTATTCTCAAGACCTTTTTCATGGGTTATATCATTGCAGGAAATTAGAGTAATTATAGTGTTTATATTTACACCTTTAAAGGATCTACGTGCTGCGTTGTCTATGACGAGTTTAAGGTGGCACTGGGTAAGGAGAAATTCCTTTAATTTCGCACCAAATCCAGCATCTAACCATGAGTTTGAAGTAATGCTGCAGAAAGTTCCATTTTGATTGAGTAGAGAGAGACCATGAAAATAGAAATAGACGTAGAGATCACTTCTACCATTCAGTTTATGCTTAACTGCTTTTTCAGGTTTATCAGGGGATTGGTCTCTTTTTCGTTGATAATTGAAGAAATCAGAGTGTGCTTGATACACTGCTCTTGACAATTTTGCTTTGTAAAGCTTCTTGTTCTCAGTTCTTTCTCCAATCTCTTTAGGCAACATGAGGTCTCTAATACCCTCCTGACGGATATAGGGCGGATTTTCGATTACGATGTCAAATCCACCGAATTCACTAAATATTTCAACAAAAGCAATGTCCCATACGAAAGGAGGACTTTTGATAATAGATAATGTCCTTATCGTATTTTGCACTTGTGTGAGTCTTTCTTCTTCTCTATGCAGTTCATCTTTTTTTTGCTGTGTCTGACGATCCAATTCTTCTGTATCTTTTTGTTCTGTATCTAATAGAGGAATCTGCTCAGTAGTGTCCTCCAACCATGCCTTAGTTTCGCGAATTTTTTTCGAGATTTCTGTTTCATAATTCCCAAGTTGTTCTCGGAAAAGACCATTTTCTGCAGCGTGGACATCTTCTTTTTCTTTATACTTTCTATCCTTCTCGTTATTATAATATTTGAGTTTTTCGGTTTTTAGATCTTTGATTTTTCGTTCAAAGTTGCTTGGTATAACACTATCAATAGCACGCGTTTGCACAAGATTCATGCCGCCGATGTCCTGTACAATGCTATCGCCGTGACGGATATTGAAAGAGAAATCTGGTAACAAAGGTTCTTTTCTAACAGTTAATTCTGCATCAGTTATTTCCGCGTCAATAATCAGTGCAAGCCAGAGTCGTAGTTCAGCGACTTTACATGCCCAGTGTTTTACGTCTACACCGTATAGATTTTTGCCGATAATTGCTTTTCTGCGTTCAAATCGGGATTCTTTGATGATACCGAGATGATTTTCTGCGCGTTCTTGCACATCATCAAGGACGTGTAGCATGCCGACAAGGAAGGACCCACTGCCGCATGCTGGGTCTACGATAGTAATCTCTGTAATATGATCATAGGCATCTTGCCATAAGTCTGTAAGTTTTGCGTCCGCTTCCGCTTTTTCTTTTGGTTCAAAAGCAAACAGCGTTTCATAAAAAAGGAGTTTATCTTCTTGTGTGCCGATGTGGTTTGCGAGGTTATCAACAAGTGCAAGTCTGCACATCAGGTCTATTTCTACACGTGGGGTATAAAAGATACCCGCATCACCCTTCTCTTCATCTTCTGCAGAAACAAGACTTTCGTAGACTTTACCGATCATTTCTGGGTCAACTGCTACCTCTTGATCAAGGGGTGTGTCTTCTGCAATAGTAAAATTGTATTTTTCAAAGAAATCGAAAATACCATGCCATAACTGGTCGGGAACTCTGACAGCGTATTCTTTATCAAGTGGATTTTCTCGGAATAAGCCACCGTTGAGGTATGGAGCAAATTGAAGTGTTTTTCTTATCTCAACTGGGAAGTAGCTACGCCCTCCTACAGATACGTTGTTAAATGAATGAAAAAAGAGTACGTTTAACCATTTGTCAACGAAGGTATCTGTGGGTTGTGATGTGTCTTGATATGCCTGCCAAAAAGAGTGAAGGAACTCGGTATCATCTCCAAGCCATCGTTTTCGTTGAACAAAATAAAGGAACAGACAACGACTCAGGAATTGCAGCGCGTAATCGTGCGCCCATTTTTCGTCGCCTGTTTGATCGTCAAGTTCATTTTGAAGTTGTTTGAAAACCCGTTTAAAGTCCTTAAAGAATGCCTCTGTAACGGCTTCAACGTTGAACGCGTCTACGTGTTGTTTACTAATTTCAAAAGCCGTAACGAATTCTTGTCTTTCGAAAAGGCGGACTTGTTCGGGAGCGTCAATATTCTCTATAATCGGTTTCTCTATATCCAACAATGCGATTCGTTCAGCTGCGGTGCGGAGTCTTTCATCGGGAGCGATTGTGATTCTTCTGAAAATGTTCCGTATCTTTAGTTTTTCTTCGCGTTGTTGGTCAGTTTCTTCCTGTTTTCCGCGTGTGAGAATAACATTGACGAAGTGCCAATGGTTCTGTTCAGAATTGCTAAACACGTAAAGTGCATCGGGAAATTGTGTTTGAAGATGGGAAATGATTTGACGTTCATCAGTCTTACGGAGTTTATCGGATTTGAGTCTTGTGTAGATGACCTGGAAGTCATTCTTATTTCCTGCAGTGGCAAAACTGATAGGAGAATCAATTATTAAGTCTGCAGAACCTGCTGGAACGCCTTCAATGTTAGTATTATCAGGTTTGTAGTTAAGTTCCACCCAAAAAAGTTGTTTAAGTGATTCTATTCCTTGGAAGTTTTGTAAGAGTGAAAGAATACGTTCTGTGTTTTCAGGCAATGGTTTCAATTCCTCCGTAAGTTAATTCTGACGTGAAATTATACAGGAAATTGAATTTTTTGTCAACAAATATTTAAACCCTGATTTACTCCCAGTTTTTCAGACCCTATATTTGCAGGTCTTATCATAATAGTTGTGCAAGAATATTTTGTATGATAAACTGTTGTCCAACCTTATTCTGTTAGAAATGAAATAGAGAACGGCACAATCTGGAAGAATGTGCTACAATAAAGCGACTTTTTCAATTAGAAATGGTATAACATGGGAACCTGACATTTTCCTTGACCTATATTTACTCTAAACATTTGTATGTGATAAAGGTTGTTGCTGTTCAGCATTGACTTCCTCACACAAAGCCTCTAAAAAACCTTATGTATATTGGCTCTACAGAATACTGGGCGTAAATCTGTGTATCTAAAGGTTAACAATGCCAATACACCTCCATTATGAAATAAATGATGAGTGAAATAAATGATGAGTGCATTGAAACATTGGATTGAGGAGATGTCAAATGTTTTGGTTGTGACAATTTGAGAAGAATATACATGCTTTTAAATTAACTATGATTCAATATGTTCTGATACAATCTCTGTTCCTCCAGGTTCTATACCTAAAGTATCTTGCCATCTTGCACGCGTTGCATATATATGTAAATATTTAGCAAGCTCTTGTATATCAATCTCTTTTTCTATATAATCATCTTCGTAAATAACAATCGTAAGTTTATCACAAAACTGCTTTTCTGATT
Source organism: Candidatus Poribacteria bacterium (assembly GCA_965205065.1). GTDB lineage: Bacteria > Poribacteria > WGA-4E > WGA-4E > WGA-3G > MSPOR6. Next base: position 5,543,592 of record CBDBFT010000001.1, read on the forward strand.
CAATCGCGCTAATAAATGATCTTATAATTTCTGTGATAATTATTTCTCTTGATACTGAAATATTTTTTGATCTTGATCCGATAACAGGTATTAAGACATGTCCGATATGCCCTTTATTTTTCAGATATTTCCAAAGTGACTTAAGGCTTATTCTTATAGTATCCAACGAACTTACAGCAACACCTTTATGATCAAAATTATCAATAGCCAATAAATATGCATTTTGTCTTACACCATTTTCTGATCCAGAGACCTTAATGATTGATCCTATACTGTTTGGTAATTCACTTTCATCTAATGCTCGGTTGTATTCATATTCAAGTGATTTTTGATCATTATAATATTTTCTATTAAATTGAGACTGCAAACTATTAAAGTCGTTTTCATCTGCAGTAAAATTAATATTAGTGGAAATAACGAAATCTCCTTTAAGTTCAAACATATTGCCCACAGCAAGCCCTATAGATATATCAGTTCCGATTATCTTTTCATATAAAAAAAATATTTTAGAGCAAATATGTATAGAAATACAGAGGGCAATTACTATAGATAAAAACAAGGATACTGAAACAAGAATGATTTTAGCTATAATGGAGTTTTCAATCTCAGATATAAAGAAGGATAGTGGCTCAATAATTGCCCATGAGATTCCAAGATTTGTGAAAAATAATAATATTAGCTTTTTGTATAATGTTTTTTTGAAAGTTTTGCATTCAAATTTTTTAGACAGTTTCATAAACCCAACTTACTGTAAAAATCCTCTCCAAAATAAAATGGACCTATTTCATTTTCATTAAGATATTTTGTATGCATCATAGGCCACGATTGAAGTGCTTGATTCAGTATAAGACGATTAAAGCATATATGCAAAGATAAGGATTTTTGTATAATTGGAGGACACTTTTCTTTATCCATAGATCTAAATCCATTTATATTAACAGCTATTATCGGTTTATTTAGTTCAACTGCTTTCTCCATTTCCCAATAAACATGTTTGCTAAGATACTTGGTAGTTGCCCCGATTAACAATATGAATGCTTCAATGTCTTGAATGCGAAAATCTATTTCAACCTTAGCTTCTTCTTCTGAAATAGGCATTCTATCATTGCGTAGATCTACTCCATCAATAAACATAATATCGTTATCAAGCATTTCCCAATCCTTAAGCATCCGAAAATATTTATATTCTTCATCAATGCCATCGTCAAAACATATATAATAAAAGTGGTTAACTTGTAAAGAATGTTCCATACTACGATTCTACCTGCCTAAAATTCTAATAATGTCAAATATGTTACCCTTCAAATATATTGTCAGTTAAATTCTTTCATTTGTTACCCATCTCAACACATGTAATGTTGTCATTATAACACATGTAAAAAATGTCAAAGTGTTTAATTTTGGGCAAGTTAATTTGGTGTGCGGTCAATATATTGTAAGTATATCATGGCAAATGTTATATGTCAAGGTTTTTTCTGCTGATTTACTCCCAGTTTTTCAGATCCCATATTTGTATGTCTTATCATAATAGTTGTGCAAGAGTGTTTTGTATGATAAACTGTTTTCCAACCTTATGAATATTTGCCTCTACAAAAAACTGGGGTAAATCAGGTTCAAAACTCTGTTGATAAACAACTGAATACGTGATAAACTAATGTCAGAATGGCACACGAAAAGAAATGAATCAATTTGAGGAAATGATGATGCGTGAAGTTAAAGGTATCTGAACTTGCCCCCTTGGTGCTGCTTTTGCGAAGTGGTATTAAGCCTGGTGATACACTCATCATTGAAGAACCGGAGGCACACTTGCATCCCGGTGCACAAGCAGATATGGCAGTTATTCTTGCGCGTTTAGTTCGGGCAGGCGTGAAGGTAATAATTACGACGCATAGTGATTGGTTGCTTCAGGAAATAGGAAACCTTATACGAGCAGGGGAACTTGAAAAATTCGGCGAGGAAGTTGACGAATTACCGACATTTCTTGAGATAGAACAAGTTGGGATTTGGCATTTTCAGAAAAATGGTGAAGTTGAAGAAATTCCCTATAATCGTATAGATGGTGTTGAACCATTGGAATATATGGATGTAGCTGAAGACCTCTACAACCGTTCCGCGCGTCTACAAAATCGACTTGAAGAATTGAAAGGCAACACTAAGCGTGAATCAGAGTAGTATTCTTAGTGAATTTCGAACACGTTTCCAAGGAACAAAACAACTCAAAGTATCATTTCGTGGTAAACGTCTACAAGTTCTTATAGGACGTTGTGGTAGACCACGAAATCTTGCTGGTGTATTATTTGGTTAATTTTGGTTCTCTGTAATACTAATCAGATTTGAATTCTTTAGTCAATTGCCTTGGAGTCTGCTCTTGGACAGAGCTGATGTTACTTCAGTAACCACATTTTGCGCACACTTTTCGTTCTGCATTACTTGTTATGCTCCCTTTACCGAGTCGCGCTTTCGCACCTTCAGGTAAATGCCATTTTGTATAATCCTGAGCAACGCTGTTGGATAATAATAAGGTTGAAATAAGTAATTGTGTAAAAAAAGCAGTTAAGAATATCTTGGTTTTCATAGAAATTCCCTTTTAATTCTGAATCGCGACCCCATACTACGGAGCTGCAGCAGTAGTGCCAAACACTGCTGCGACGCGTGTCAGATCAAGGACATTAACAACACCATCACCATTCACATCTGCAACATTTGCACCCGTTTCTCCAAAATGAGATGCCACCAGCGTCAAGTCAAGAACATTGACAACGCCGTCGTTATTGACATCTTCTGGAAAATGTGGGGCGGAAGGTGTAACTTCCCACAACAGCACCGTGCAATCCAAACTCCCACTTGCGAGTGTCTGTCCATCAGGACTAAAGGAAACACTCCAGACCCGATCCGTATGTCCCATAAATGTGTGGAGATGACGACCCGTGTTGATATCCCAAAGACGCACCGTATAATCATCACTCCCACTTGCGAGTGTCTGTCCATCAGGACTAAAGGAAACACTCCAGACCCGATCCGTATGTCCCATCAATGTGTGGAGATGACGACCTGTGTTGACATCCCAAAGACGCACCGTATCACCATCATCATCACTCCCACTCGCCAGTGTCTGTCCATCAGGACTAAAAGAAATATTCTGGAAATCACCTGTATGTCCCATCAATGTGCGGAGATGACCACCCGTGTTGACATCCCAAAGACGTACCGTGTTATCCGAACTTCCACTTGCCAGTGTTTGTCCATCAGGACTAAAAGAAACACTATAGACAACACCCGTATGTCCTGTCAATGTGCGGAGATGACCACCCGTGTTGACGTCCCAAAGACGCACCGTATCATCCGAACTTCCACTTGCCAGGGTCTGTCCATCAGGACTAAAAGAGATATTCTGGACATCACCCGTATGTCCTGTCAATGTGTGGAGATGACGACCCGTGTTGACGTCCCAAAGACGCACCGTGGTATCCCTGCTCCCACTCGCCAGTGTCTGTCCATCAGGACTAAAAGAGATATTCTGGACATCACCCGTATGTCCTGTCAATGTGCGGAGATGACGACCCGTGTTGACGTCCCAAAGACGCACCGTACGATCCCTACTTCCACTTGCGAGTGTCTGTCCATCAGGACTAAAAGAAACAGTATAGACCAAATCCGGATGTCCAGTGAATGTACGGAGATGACGACCCGTGTTGACATCCCAAAGACGACCCGTAAAATCCCTACTCCCACTTGCGAGTGTCTGTCCATCAGGACTAAAAGCAACACCCCAGACTCGACCTGTATGTCCTGTCAATGTGCGGAGATGACGACCCGTGTTGACACTCCAAAGGCGCACCGTATAATCCCAACTGCTACTCGCGAGTGTCTGTCCATCAGGACTAAAAGGAACACTCCGGACATCATCCGTATGTCCTGTCAATGTGTGGAGATGACCACCCGTGTTGACGTCCCAAAGACGCACCGTATCATCCGAACTTCCACTTGCGAGTGTCTGTCCATCAGGACTAAAAGACACACTCAAGACCCAACCCCTGTGTCCAGTGAATGTGCGGAGATGAACACCCGAGTTAGCATCCCAAAGACGCACTGTTTGATCTCTACTCCCACTCGCCACTGTTCGTCCATTAGGACTAAAAGAAACACTCCGGATCCAATGCGTATGTCCTATCAATGTGTGGATAAGATGACCCGTGTTGACATCCCAAAGACGCACCGTGTTATCCTCACTCCCACTTGCCAGTGTCTTTCCATCAGGACTAAAAGAAACACTCCAGACCCGATTAGTATGTCCAGTGAATGTGCGGAGATGACCACCCGTGTTGACATCCCAAAGACGCACCGTGTTATCATAACTCCCACTTGCCAGTGTCTTTCCATCAGGACTAAAAGAAACACTCCGGACCCAACCCGTATGTCCCGTCAATAAATCCAGTTCTTGCAAGGTCTGAGCGTCGTATATCCAAATACCGATGCTACAGGCGACTGCCAGTTTTGTTCCATCGGGAGAATACTTTACTTCAGTGATGCCACCTTTCCCAAGGCGGACTTTGGCATCTTCGGGGAGTTTCCATTGTGTGTAATCTTCGGCAATAGCGTTTGGTAAATAGTGTGTTAAAGTCAAAAGTAGCAATAAGAATATAGCAGCTGATGTGTTCTTCATTATCAAGACTCTCCTTATTCTCGTTTTAAACATGAGTTTGACAAATTATTTAATGATTATGTCTGAAGAGAACTCTTTTGGTATAATGATGTCATTAATACCAAACCTCAGTAGTTCTCTAATGCGTATTTTAGCACTTTTCTGTAAAATAGACTACTTTTTTTAGCTATATGTAGGTCGGGTAGAGCGAAGCGAAACCCATAGGCATCAATTTAGTGTCGTTCCCAGGCCGGTAGGTTCGGTTTCCTAACCGAACCTACCGGACTTTCACAATATGGGCAGATTTTTGCCAAACCCTCTTTTTCCGTATCCTCCGTGTCCTCCGCACAATCCGAGATTCTGATAAAAAAGGATGACAAAATATTTACACACCCAACTGAGGTGCAGCTGGTGCAACGAAAAATACCGCTCTTATTTAGGAACAGCAATCTGATAGCACCAAAAACCTCTTATCCTGAAAATCCTATAATCCTGTAAATCCCGGTTCAGACAACAAAAACCCCATCCCCTCTTCCACCCATTCCCTCTTCCACCCATCCCCTCTTCCATCCATCCTCCCATCCCCTCTTCCACCCATCCCCCCTTCCACCCATCCCCTCTTCCAACCTTCCACTCTTCCCATCTTCCACTCTTCCCATCTTCCACTCTTCCCTTCTCCCTACCCCATCCATCTTGATATATCTAATGCAGAATACCAAACGCGTATTCTGCCACATTCATCCTTGATTGTGCTTCTTCTTCCAACCCCCTTCCGCGTCCTCCGCGTATTCCGCATAATCCGCGATTCAGACAATAGAATGCAAAAACTTTAAACACCCAGGTTCAAAACTCTGTTGATAAACAACTAAATGCGTGATAAACTAATGTCACAATTGCACACCAAAAGAAATGAATCAATTTGAGGAAATGATGATGAGTGAAGTCAAAGACACACAAGAACAGGCAAAGGTTGAAATAGAAGTCAAGAATTTTGGACCTATTGCAGAAGCTAACATTGATCTGCGTCCACTGACAGTATTTGTTGGTCTGAGCAATACGGGAAAAACCTATTTCGCGACGTTAGTGTATGCATTGTACGGTGTATTTCCAAATATGACAGAACCCCGAATTCTATTACCAACTGGACATCAAGGGATTATAGGCTTTTTATATGCTTTACAGAATATTGTCTTGACAGACAAGAATCCAACAGTCAAGAAAAAGGCTCAGGAATTGCTCAAAAAACTCAATACTATTGACAGGGCTTTCAGAATTTCAGATATTCCAACGGACTTACAGGAGATTTTAAAGGTACTTATTGACGATGCTGAACTATTTGGTGACAAATTACAGTCTGAACTCAAAAACTGTTTTGATCTTGATGTTATATCGGAATTAAGACGATTGACAGAAGAAGAACAAAGTGAAATGATAATCTCGCTAAAGGTTAATGAAGCGCAAAAAAACGGTTGGAGTGTTCTGCTAAATGCATCAGAATCTGATGTAGTTCTTAATAGTTCATTCAACGATACTACGGTTCTTCTTCCTGAAGGATTAGCAATCTCCACAAACTGGAAGGGTAATGGTAATTTTGATTACACTTTTTCTGGTAATTGGGATGTGGAGTTGACAGACAAGGAAAAGAAACTACACGGTTTAGCAGTAGAACAGAGGTCTGGAGAAAACCGTTACTATCTTCCTGCTGTGCGCAGCGGAATAATGCAAAGTCATCGCATAATAGCAAGTTCACTTGTAACACGTACTACTCAAGTGGGTTTAGAAAGTCTTCCTGAAGTTCCTACTCTGTCTGGTCCAATAGCAGATTCTATGCAAAAAATCATCCTTTATAGAGAGAAGAAAAAACAAAACGATGAAATGATAAACATCGCTGAATCATTAGAAAATGAAATTCTCTTTGGACAGATTCGCTATAAACCAACATCAAGTGGATATCCCGACTTCCATTATCTCCCACAAGGAACTCATGAAGAAATTCGTCTCAGCCAATCGTCGTCTATGGTATCTGAACTTGCCCCCTTGGTGCTGCTTTTGCGAAGTGGTATTAAGCCCGGTGATACGCTCATCATTGAAGAACCGGAGGCACACTTGCATCCCGGTGCACAAGCAGATATGGCAGTTATCCTTGCGCGTCTGATACGGACAGGTGTGAAGGTCATAATTACGACGCATAGTGATTGGTTGCTTCAGGAGATAGGAAACCTTATACTTGAAGGGGTAATTGAAGACGAAACAGAGGAAGCAGATAGTTGGTTGCTGCCAGAAGAGGTGGGTGCATGGCATTTTCAAAAGGACGAACCGGTGAAAGAAATTGCGTTCCATCCAAGAAAAGGGTTTTCTCCCAAGGAATACCAAGACGTTGCTGAAGGACTATATAACAGATCGGTGAATCTTCAACAGAAGTATGAGAAACTGAAAGGTGAGAGCAGGTATTAGTTAAAGATGGAATACCTAAGGTACAATCTGAAAAGCTTAAAGTACAAAGAATAAAATTTCGTAGTGAATGTGTTCCAATTAACATGACAACCTGCAGTTATAAAGGCAATATAGCGGACGTTGTAAAAAAATCTACAAAACGTTGAAAAAAGGAGATTCTTGCATCATTGCATTAGTTTTCATAAAATCTCTCCTTAAAGTCCGCTTGGACAGAGCTGATGTTACTTCAGTAACCACATTTTGTGTACACTTTTCGTTCTGCCAGCCTCAAACTGATAGAAATAGATACCACTCGTCACAGTTTCACCCGCAGTGTTTTTACCATCCCAATGTATACGTTTTTGACCACGGGTCTGATAGTCAAGTTTAAATTCTCTTACCAATTCGCCACTTGTGTCAAAGATTGAGAGTTTGACGTTACTTGTTTCAAAAAGGGTATACGGTATCCAGGTCTCTGGATTAAACGGGTTCGGATAGTTTTGATAAACTTCGGCATTTTTTAACGTGCCCCATTTCGTGTAATGTTTACCTTTTGCGTCAACTGATTGGGGATCTGTGGTTGTTGCAGATGTGGTCTGCCATAACAGCACCGTACCGTCCGCACTGCCACTTGCGAGTGTCTGCCCATCAGGACTAATTGCCATGCTTAGTAGACAGTCCAAGCTAAACTTGTGGGTATAAGTAATAGTCGGCTTGTGGAGTTCCCTCCTACCATAAGCACTCCATTGGTAGGAGCGATCTCCGAATCGCGACCTTTACCCGAACAATTAGAGTAGACTATCTATTAGGACACCCCATGTATGCCCTGTGAGTTAGGAGGGAACTCCGATTCCCGACTATTGATGATACACACAATATTAGAGTAGACAATCTATTAAAACTTCCACATGTCCTCTTATATTATTATCAAGCTCACGCTAATAATCATCTACGATCTGTTCTACCACCTCCTTACCTGCTTTAAACAGATCATGCAAATGTACATATCTGAAAAGTGAACTCCTTCCTGTCAGATATAGATTTTCGAACGTCGTAAAATAATCAACGATACGTTTTACTTTTTCTTCATAACCGACTTCAAGAACAGGATATGCAAAAGGCAACTTATATATCTGAAAATGCACGATATCTTCTTCTCTAAGGGATTTGACACGGCACAACGTTTCCCAAACTTTTCTGTTTAGGTCTTCATCGGACTTATGCCATACAGCTTCATCTCTAAAACAAGGGATCTCAAGAACGACGACTGTTTTACCCGCTGGTGCCATGAAGGCACTACGGTTTTTCGGTTCATATAGACGTGTAAAAGGAAATTCTTCACTTGGGAAATAGAGGGATGCGTTCTCGGAAAATGTATCTCCTTCTAAACAGTAAACACAGAGAATGAGATGACGGTATTTTATGTTTTCTGCTATTGTAATAAGTGCCGATGGCGGTGGGGGATCTAATATCCGCAAAGAGAGAGTCAATGGCAAGGTATTTATGACTATGCCTGTCTGAATTTCAACAGCATCGTTTAAGATGATCCGGTCTATCCTTCCATTCTTGTGTATTATGCGACTAACGCCATGCTGTAGTTTGACGTTTTTTTTACCGATAGACTCAAACAATTTCTCAGGAATCATACCAATACCATATTTTGGATAAAAAAATGTCCCATCAAAATGAACTGCATTCTTTGGTGTTCCAAAAACTGTTGATCGGAGAAAACTAAATATGTCTAATCCCTTGAGTCTATTACCTGAAATTGCTGTGGAGAGACGATGTGTTGGTAAACCCCATAGTTTTTCTGAATAATTCAGCAAAAATTGTTCTGCTAAAGTTTTACCGTATCTGCGGCGTGCAAGTGCTTCAAAATTATCTATTTTTCTTATACCGCTACTGCGCAGCTTATCCGAGGCAATTTTTAGCAAGTTTCTATATCCAAGCTTCTCTATTAAATCGGTCAATTCAAGTGGAAAACGGTAGAATTTATCATCAAAGAATATCTCACTCGGTGCATCAACTCTAAGCAGATCATCACCAAGTAGACGTTTCACCTCTTCAGTAGCAACTGGGTCTTTATCGTGGAAACGGTGTGCACCCGTATCAAAACGAAAGTCTCCCAATTGAATTGTCCGACAATTCCCGCCAACCGTAGCACCTGCTTCATATATGATGAAGTTTAGATTCTGCTGCTTGGCGTAATAACCTGCTGTCAATCCTGCTGGACCACCACCGAGAATGTGAACTTTCGTAGTATCCATAGTTTTCAGTTTCAGTATTTATACACTGATAATTCAGACCACATCCGATTTACGTAAGGATTGTGATAAAATGTCATTGTGTCTTTTGCTGCTCTGTTTGGTAAAGGACTCCCAATAACAACCAATTCTGTTTTAATATCATCAAGAAGGGAGAGATCAGTCTCATCTTTGATGGTGATATAATTCGCTGTTATATCCTGTGAAGTCAAATATTTCTTGATTAATGGAACTGATACAATCGTCAAATTGTGTCTACTTTTAAGTTGTCTGTCGTGCAAGTATCTGTGAACTTGAGCAATCGCTGTCGGTTGGGTATGTTGGATTACGGTATGTAGGCTAACATAACTATAGCATGTGAGAAATACAATTACAGTCCCCCATCTCAACAGTTGATGCTTTATAGGATTTCTTTCGCCGTTGGTCAGGCTTAACCTACTATTTTGGATAAACTGGTAACAACAGAACGCAATTCCCATAGCACATAAGGGTAGGATTGGCAGTACATGTCTACTCTTATAAATTATGTTCTGACCGATGAAAATCCAAAGACAATAAGAAACTGTCCCAAGAAAAATAGGATTGTGTAATATCCTCTTATATTTTTTATAGCGTGCTGCGACTTGCCTTTTTGAAAGTCCATACCATATATAAACCAGAACTATAGTAATCAAGAAAACTGTACAAGCTGCAGTGATATGATGTCGACCAATCCAATATAATCCGAAACCGTCGGCAACTATACTCTCAAACATCTTTGACACGCGTAGCATGAATGCAGGATCGGTAGAAACGGCACCTCCGAATTCTGAAAAGTGTCCATGACTCTGTTTCTGTGCAGCCGCGATCAGGTCTGTCCAACCTATTATCATGATTAACGGGATTAACCATGCCAATACACCAACAATTCCAGCGAAAATCTTCTTAAGTCTACCTGAATATAGTATTTGAGATATAAACAGTGCTGGTAACAGAAACGGTATATACGACACTTTTATACCCATCAAAATACCAGCAAGTAGAAATCCAACTGTATGCTGACACAATAAGGATCTTTGATCAGCCTCTGCTGGGATTGTGATATAATAAAAACTTGCCAGTAAACAAGCAACCCCCATTGTATCGGGCATATAACGATTGCTCATTAACCACAGAAGAGGATTCATGAACACTATGAAAATGCATAACTTTCCAAATAACGATGTCCATTGAACTTTCGCGATCTTTAATGTAAAAAAGATGATTAAGAAAGTAGATAATCCCCCAAGAAGTGAAAATGCTATTGCATAACGACCTGTGCTGCCATATACGATCTTGGCAAGGAAACAGAATACAGGATAGGCAGGAAAATGGGGTTGAAGTTTTTCAACATCATACGCTACCGTACTCAAGGCAAAACGAAGACTGTCTATGTCTTCAATATAGTATATGGTCGTGAGTAGTCGAGAAATGACGCATAAGACAAAAACGATACCCCAAACATATAAACTGTCAGAATAGAATCTACGAGACATCTGTTAGTTCCATAGTAAAATAGGAAGAATGGAAGATTAGAATCAGATTCATCTAATCTTCCTACCTCTTCCACCTACTCAAACCTATATAGAAACTATATTTTAGATCAGATACTACCAATTTTCCATGTTGGTACTGGAAAAACCGTAAGCAGTTTGGAGAACTACTTTGGCACGTTGGTAATTCGCCACTTGTGTATTATAGGCACTGCTTCCTGGCTCATCATATTTAGGTGCTGTTCCCATAATACCGTGCAACTCTCGCAACTGTCCATCACTAATCAACTTGAAAGGATTATACTGAAGTGCGACCGTATAACCCTTCATCTCTGCCCAATGTTTGTTTAGATTTGCCCTATTCTCATCTGGTGTACCTAAATTGGACATATCGCTGAGTGTATCGTTGATGTAGTGAACGACGGTAGCAGCAATGACTTTTTCCATGCCTTCCGATGCAGATTGACGATGGGCACTTATTTCTTCAACAGAACCTTGATTGGTTATGGCTGTTCTTCCTGCTAAAAACGCTTCAAATATATCTTTGGTTAAATCAATACCTGATCCACCTTTATCGCGTTTCGCAGCGTTCCTTGACAGGCCGAAGTTGTATTCCGATTTGAAGTCTATACTGCCGTCACCATTAGAATCAAAGGTGAAATCGTCAACACTTCCCGCAAGTTGATCATCGGAGTAACGCGCATAATCGCGTGCAGCTCCGAAATAGCCGAATGCTTCATCCCATGCATGTTCCATTGCAGTATACGGGTCTTCACCATCACGCGCTTCGCTGTTGTCACGATCAAGCAAACCATTCAGATATACACCCGTTGCCTGGTAATAGGGTACCGCACCAATCAGTACTTTATTGATCATCTGAGATAAATCAACACCATCGTCGGTAGTGTATGCCATCACAGTACCGAGTTTATTTGAATCCTGTGAGTTCTCAGCTATCTGATTTATCCAGTCACGCACCAATTCATCAGCCGTTATATCATAACCAATAACTGGGGCATCTGAAATCTTGCCGACCAAGTTTTTCCCGGTAGAGAGTGCTGAATAGTGGCTTTCAAGTGCTGGGATGGAACCCGTTGACGTTCTCGTCTTTAGGTTTAGACCATCATCATAAGCATATAGATTTAGCATATCGTCAACCGATAATGGGTTTGCACCATCCTTACCGACGCTATCGGTCACAGACTTCAGATCCTGCAGCAATAAGTTTCGCACGACCTGTCCTGAATATGAAACGCTACTTGTTCCCTCTTCAAAACGACTGTCAAAAACATACGCTTGCGGAACCTCAATTTTAGTTCCATCATCAGTGGGATCACTATCTGTTTCATCGTCGCTACCACAAGCATAAAGGAATAGACTTGAAATAGCGCATAACAAGAATAGCCATCTGAGTTTATTCATCATAAGTAACATTCTATCTCCTTATAGATTGTAAGATAATGAGTCTCATTATCTTATATCATAGTTTGGATATTTCTGGATTTAGTTTTCAATCCTATTTACTAAATTGGACTATGTTGTGTTCTAAGTCCACCTTGAATTAAATTATTGTTGAAGAAAGGTGTTTTCATACGCTCTTCAACTACATATTTTACAAACCTTGCTTAATACCAAATAGTATTTGTCGTCTCGGTCCAATTAGAATTCCTGAGCTTAAATTCGCTTCGGGTTGTCCTGCATTTGAATGTAACCGTGACCCAATATAGACTTTATCAAATAGGTTTTTGGCAGAGAAAAACAACCGCCACTGTCGTGCAAGTTTGTAGTCCATACTTGCATTGACAATATAATAACTCGGTATTGGTCCAGTATCTCCACGGTTCTTCGTTACTTGAATGTTTTCAAAGTCAGTGAAGACGTCATCAACAAACCGCATATCCGCCCGTATACGTAGAACCGTACCGAAAAACTTCTCCAAGCCTACACTAAAAGTATGGTGTGGTGCATAAGGTAATTCGTTACCGTTAAGACTTACATCAACATTCCCCGCAATCGTTGCAGATTTTACTATACCATCAATTACTTCGGTTTGAAGGAATGTATACGTTAGATTGAGATCCGGTAACACTGAAATGAATTCCGAAACGCCTACATTGACTGCGGTTTCCATACCTGCAAGATTGACTCTACCTAAATTCTTAAATGCTGTTCCACGTCCCGCAGCAACTAAGTCTTCAACTGTAATAAGGAATGCTGCTGTTTCAATATTAATTCCGGTGAACCAAGTTCTGAATCCGATTTCCATATTCCAACTCTTTTCAGGTTTTAGGTCAAGTCCACCACCATCCACATTCTGACCAAAGTTGGTTATCTTTAGTGCACCACTTGAAGGAGCGGTATAACCTCTATGTATTCCACCAAACAGATTGACTTGTCCTATCTCATAGTTCACACCGATACCTGGCAATAGTACTGACGATACTTTATCCGCAAGTACTGAACCCCGCAGTCTATCGACTCTATCCTGTCTAAACACTTCAAACCGCGTCCCTAAAGTCAATGTCAAATCATGAAGTTTGAGCATTTCTTTAACATAGAGTGCTAAAGCAGCAGTTTCATAGTGATGACTTTGACCGACAATGTTTACAGGATCCACTGTGGAACCTTGTGTTCCTGTGTAGTAGACACCTTCTCTGGCATCAGGAGCATCTCCTACTTTCTTGTCGTCAATGAACCGTTCCCAGTGTAGTCTACCCCCTATCTCAGCTCTCCCTGTATTACCTAATATACCGTGGTCGTAGGTATAGTTTTGCTCAATTCCCCCAACATAAAAGGTGCGTAGAATACCGAAGTTTGTGTTACCATTACCGATTCTAACAAGGTCTCCTGTTTGGAAATATGGTACAGGAACAATTTCTCCCGTTTCAAGTGCAGTTGGACGAACAAAGATATCATCTTCACGCCACCATCTTCTGTCAAAAATGCTTGTGTAAAAGGTGGTATTGCTTTCAATGTTCTCATTGATCTTGTTAGAATAGATTAAATCGAGTGATGTGCGTATAATCTTAAAGTTATCGTTTTCTTTTGGATTAAAGTTTGGATCCGATTGGAAGGAATACTCAGTTAACCCTGTATAAGTAGCGTTTGAGTTTTCATAGTTCCCATTTACTTTCAGATAAAGGGTTTTTTCATCACTGAGTTTGAAAAATGTCTTAAACGTGCCGTTGACCTGATCAAATGCATTGTTTTCTCTAAAACCTTCACCATGTTTGTATAGAAGCTGTATGTCTGATATGGCAGTCTCAGGGTTACCGATACCGTTCCATTCGGAAAACGCGCTGTAATATCCGTTATTGCCAACGGTGAGTTGATTTGCAATACCACTTGTCCCATCGGGTTTCCTTGTCGTATAGTTGATTATCCCTCCCATAGTCTGTGGACCGTATCGAAGTGCTGAACTCCCTTTAATGACTTCAACAGCAGCAATACGATCAGCAGGTGGGTTGTAGTATGCGTTCGGATAGATATATACTGCGGGTTGTATTGGCACACCATCTTCAAGTATGAGTACTCTTGCACTCCGACGAGGATTTAAACCGCGTATACCGACACTCAATCTTGAATTGCCGAAACCATCGTCTGCAAATCCGTTGATGCCAGGTATCATTTCAAGCAATTCCTGGGTCCCAACAGGTAAAATGAGATCGACGGTATCAGGTTCTAACTTACTCATCGTTCCCGTTAACTGCTTATGTTTACGAAGAGACCTTCCTATTATCTGTATAGGTGCAAGTTCATAACTAATTTTTATCAGTTCAATTCTTATCTGATAGGTTGGGGCACTGGCATTTAGGACTTTATCACGATAGGTTCTATACCCCTCTATCTTCACAAAAATCTCGTGGTCTTCACTAACATTAAGGGAAACTTGAAAGTTTCCATGTATATCTGTTGTTGTTTCACTTATTACCTGACCGTCTAATTCAATTTTAACGTTGGCATCAGAAATCGGGTCTCCTGTACCTTTCTCTATCACGATACCGCTGATATCGGATGAACTGTCACAATAGTTTACAAATCCAGTAACAAGTGAAAGCAAAATGAAGATATGAAAGGTTCTTAATGCAAGTTTAGATTCAAGGATTAAGATACGTAAATGGTTCATAAATTCTGTTCCTACTCACCTAAAATAGTTTAGGATTCTTTCTATGTTTAAGTTTTTTTTCATTTATCGTGTCGTTTGCCACATTCTCACTATTACCCCCTGTATTGACAGGAAGATTCGTATTTCCATAACTTCCACCATCATCTTCAACTTCAACCTGTGGCGAAAGTATCGGATCACTCTCACAACTCAAAAATGTTGTTGAGACAATGCCTATCAGTACAAGTAAGATGACCTTAATAATGCGTTTCTGTTGTTTCATTTATAATTCCTATTCTTATATCAAACCAACTTCTTATATTATAACAACTAAAGGGACTCTAAGAATGCAATGAGTGCATCTCTTTCTACAGTCGTCATCTGCAGAGTCATCTGTCGGGATTTCTCTGCTTCACCACCGTGCCAGAGTATTGCCTCCATCAGATCTCGTGCTCTGCCATCATGTAGAAAATTTGTATGTCCATTAACTGTTCTGACCAAACCGATACCCCATAAAGGTGGTGTCCGCCATTCACTTCCACTCGCCCGAAAATCGGGACGATTATCTGCTAAATCAGGTCCCATATCGTGCAGCAACATATCCGTATAAGCGTGAATGGTCTGGTGACTGACAGAAGGCACTCCGGGTAATACACTCGTTCTCAATGTTGGTATATGGCAATCTGCACACTGTGCTTTTGCGAAAAGTTGTTCACCGTGCATCACCTGGGGATCGTTCACATTTCGTCTTGCTGGAACTGCTAACGTTTGCACATAGAAAGTCACAACATCTAATACTTCATCACTTATTTCAGGTGATGTAGTGTTCTGTTTCAGTTGGGATTGACCGTGAGAGTTTTCTAAGGGAAACAGAGAAGTTGTCAAACCCATATCATCATGATACGCAGAAGCAACCTGTTGAAGTAGATTCGGTTGATTAGCTTTCCATCCGAAACGTCCGAGTTTGTATTTTTTTTCTACAACATCCCAAACATAATTAGGTTTCCCAGAGATTCCATCTCCGTTTACATCCTCTTCATCAGCGTATGCTAATATAGTTTCTTCAGGTATTGCTTCTAACAATCCGAGTCCAAAGACAACAGGTGCTACTCGGGGTGAAATTTCTACATTTTCAGGGATAGGTTCATAAGTATTTGTAATGGTATAATCTGGATAACGTAGATGTATACGTGTTCCATCTGCTGTTGTCAAAGTTTGCTCAGAATATTCAATTGTGACCGTCCCTTCAGATGGTGTCCCGTAAATCGCGCGATTATTCAACTGAGTCCCGTAACCGGGTACTGGAATTGGAGATAGTCCAGTTTCACCGTTTTCACTATTTGGAAGGCTCAATCTAAAGAGCATAGAGACAAATTTCTCATCAACAGTTGGTGGTTTTCCTCGACCATCTCGCACATGGCAGTTTATGCATGTAATGTTGTTGTAGATAGGTCCCAAACCAGGATTGACCTCAGCAGGTGCAGTGACAAATATTGCTTCAAATTCTAAGTCTCCATCAAGATGTTTCTCAAGTGCAGCATTGGACAGATTAGGGGCTGGCGTTGAGAATGCATGGCTTGATTCGCTCAAAATCGTCGTGTCTCCTCCCGATAGCGCACCAGTGGAATCTGTTGGTGTACTGGAAGTAAAAACATCCGTTGGTTGATCAACATTACACCCACTTAGGATGGATAATATCAGAACAGAAACAAAAAATGTGAGATAATACTTCATGCTTTTATACTATTTAAACTGGCTTTCTCCAATTAGAGTGAGTATATTTTGCTGCAGAGATATATGGACAGTACCGACAGCGTCAATAGCTGCTTGAACCGTAGGACGATCATTAGTAATCGCATCACGGAAAGGATTTGGAATAGCACCGATTGCATCAATAGCTGCTTGCACTTCAGTCTTAAAACGGGTATCCAGTTCGCTATTATTACTGCTGACGAATTCATCTAAACCGGAACCATCACTTTGATAATTTCCTGTGTAAACAGCTTGTATGCCTCTGATATTGTTTTGGAAATCAGCGATAGAGTTGAAACTGAATTGGGATTCCACAAGCGTCGTGTCTTCTTCGTTGAACGGGTCAGAGATTTTACCGTTTGCCACTTCATCAGCAATCGTGATCATACTTTCGACCATTTCTTGTAATGCTGCGCTCTGTGATCGATACACACTGTTTCCTTCACCAGCTGAAGCAATCGTGTTAACGAAGTTTTCACCGTTAGGTGCCCAAGCGTTTGCAAGTTGAGCGGTACTATCTTTAAGGTTCATTGTTGATGCAAGAAGATACTCTAATTCTCTATCAGTAATATCAGATGCTTGCCGTTTATCCCCTTCTCGAAAAAGTAAGTACTCTATCGTGTGAAACCCTTTTTGTGTATCTTCTAACTCGTTTTTGACATAATCGGTCGTCAATTCGTCGTCTCCATCCAGAACTTTTTGAAGACTGACACGATCAACGGGCCAACTATCTAAAGCGGGGTCGAGTCCTTGCGTATCAACAGGTCCAAATAGAAATGCTTCACTTCTTTCCCACGGTATTCTTGCCGCCACCCATGCCTCCTGGGCAGATTTAAGATTAGATTGGGATGTATCTTCTTGTAGAGTCTTTACTGCATCTAAAAGGACACCCGCTTCGGTATCCAGATCAGAATAGATGGCATAAATTACATTATTTGCATAATGATTTAAAATATCTGTAGCATCGTACGCATCACTAACTTCTGTATCATCACCATCGCCTGCGTCATCTTCATTATTTCCGCCACATCCTATTATCAGTGCGGATGTGATAATCAAACAACAGAAAACAATCGTTATTTTATATAGTTTCATTTGATTTGATCCTCCCTCTATAGGGTATTAATATTGAAATCCTAAACCAAGTGAGAATGTGTTTTCTTGATTTAGTTCGTTTTGTGCTAATCGTCTTAGCGAATAGTGCCCCTTGAAAACCAGTTTTGGGTGCACATGATAATTTATTCCGAAAGTCCATGCAGTTCGCTCCCATCTGGGATTGTCGAACCTTGTGCTTTCAACTCTTGCCATCGTATCATAATAATCCAATCGTGCAAATACATCCAGTTGCTGTGAAGATGTCTCTGTTTCTCTGATAAAAGATAGGATATCGTAACCAAGTTCAAGATAAAAACCGAGTGCAGAACTACCAATCGGTGTACGTTTTACATTTAGATTATTGGAGAGACTTCTGTTAACACGAGAGAGTTCATCAGCATTTTGAAGCGTTCCCCACAGAAGCAATCCGCGGATTTTCACGGAATTCAATTCATAAAAACCGTGAAGACTTGCGATTTGAAGATATGCGTCAAAATCTACATCCGGCTTCGGACGGTTTGCTGCTGTGTCTCCAAAGTAGCCAGAAAATCCGATCGTTGCGTTTTCGTTGAACACATAATCAAGTCGTCCAACGAAAGCTGGTGCTTCAGCGTTTGCTGTTTCAAAACGCAATTGATGTCCAGGTACTATCCAATGTCGAGAACTAAAGCCTGTTGAATCTAAACCGTTGATAACTTGCGCTTGATAATTCAGATTACCCAAGGCACCGAATACTTCAACACCCGTTTCGTGCCAAATTGTTGGGATGATATGTGCTTCCGCTTCAGGACGTGTTGTCGTAAAATAGTGTTGAGGTCTATGCCGTTTTGCAACAAGTCCTACGGGTACGATGATGTGTCCTACCTTGAGATTGAAGGATGGTTTAAATGAGAATACAGCAGCGAGTTTTTCAACTATGACTTCGCCACCTTTCTCAATTTCGGTTTCAAATTCTCCAAATTCTTCAAATTTGTCAAATTCCATAGTGCTGCCAGTGCCACCGTGTTCAAACTCTAATTCAGCTTCAAGTCGGATGTAATCGTTAATTCGGTATTTTGGTGCAACGACGAGTCGTTCTACATCAACAGTTGCCCGTCTTTCTGGGTCCATATCCCAGTCATAATGCGCGTAATTAATGACGCCATATCCTGAAACTGAGAATGGATTGCTTTCAGCAATAGCATTAAGACAACATAAGAATAATAAGCCGACAATCGGGTAGACGCCTATAGTTGTTCTAAATAATCTGCCTAAAATGATATTAAGTCTCATTATCATATTCTGTTAAATCTCTATATGAAAACTTCTACTCTTATCGTGCCGGTACAACTTTGTGTTATTGATAACGAATCTCATTATCCTAATTTGGATAATATGTTTATTGTCTGCTAAAGAAATGTGACTAATTTGTCAATAATTATACACACAGAATTCAAGAATGTCAAATAAAATTCAAGAATGTCAAATAAAATGTGGAAAATGGGTGTGTAAATATTTTGGCAGCGTCACGGAGAAAGCCATAAGACATACTGTTCGGTTTGAGGTCAAAAATAACCCTGGATTCTCCTTTAGGATAGACTTGCACAACAGAATCAAGAACGATTATCTGAAAAACTGAAAAATGGCGATAATCAAAATCCTTCCGTTGATGAAACAGTCATTGATAGATCTGAATACGATTCAACTGAAATGAATGCTGAATTTGTTAAAAACCGTCCAGAGTTTTTGGAAACCCAATCATACGAAATTGAAGCGAAGAATACTAAGCAGAAACAGAAATCTACTGAAAACGGTGCAAGTGCTAAAGCTAAAACACCTTCTGATATATCTATTGAGTCACTTGATTCTGCTAAATTACCCCAAGGGTTAAGTGAACTTTTGGGTGAAAGTTTAAGGATTTAAAGGACCTCAAAAAAAGAAAAACACCTCATAAGATTAGAGTTGTCTCTAAACTCAAGGTCCCAGGTGCCCAACCCGTAGAAAATGTCTATGATGTCGCGAACACCCACTCTTGGCTTGCATCACATCAACCTGCACTCCAGAAGCGATTCAAACACATGACAGACGTGCCTGAGCTGCTGAAGAAACTCACAGAAACTCTTGAGTAAAATGAAATCTAACCGAGACAGAATCTGATAGTTTCTGTGTTCAATTTAGGACTCACCCAGTTAAGCCTACGAACATCGTTGGTGTTTTAGATCAGATAAGTGGTAACTGCTGAATTTATCTGAAAAACGGAGGCAAATACAACTCCATTTATTTTATGGAAATCTCATTCCTACATGACTCAGTGATTGGTCCGAATTTCCGATGGCACTTCAGCGGTTTAGTTGTTAAATTGTTTGCTATACAAAATTAGTTATGCTAAAATTAGTTAAAAATCTAACTAATTTCGGTAAGGAGTAATCATGCAAAACAAATCAGCTTGTATAATTACGTTTCAAATTAATGATGAGAATCGTAAGAATATTTTTGTGAATAAATTGAAAGCATATAGCAACCATTACTCTATTTTGGATAATTGTTGGGCTATAGTCTCAGATAAGAAACCTACTGATATATGCAATAGTCTATTAAAGCACCTTAGTGCAAACGATAAATTGTTTATTATTCAATCTGGGATGGAAGCTTCTGCTGCTTGGGTAAGTGCCGAAAATGCAATTAAATCTGAATGGTTAAAGGAGAATTTGTAAATGGAGAACAAAAATTCTTCTTTATCTGTTGACAGCGTTGAATTGAAGAGAGGCAGAATTAGAAATTTAAAAGTATATGATGTTACAGAAGATGAATTAAAATCTTTAGAACGTGGTGGAGATGTAGCAACTAAATTAACTTTTGCGATAAGTTTATTTTCTTCAGCATTAACAGCATTGGTTGCTTTACTTACTACTGAAATCAAATCAAATTATACACGAACATTCTTTATATCACTTACACTGGTTGGGTTCATTTGGGGTCTTTCGTTTCTCTTGAGTTGGCATAAAAACAGAAAATCGGTTTCGAATACTGCATCAGAAATTAGAAAGAGATTAAACGGGAACGGTAATGAAAATAACATGAAATAACGTATCAAGTTGTTGAATACTCATGACGTTGAACCTTATAGATTTTGATTGGTCTAAGTACAATTACTATAGTTTGGACAATTTTCATATTTTTTTCTTTTGTTATCCTTAATTAGAATATGCATTTCTTATGTAATGAATGAATTACACCTTTCGCCACTCTGGGGCTTAGGTTTGAGATACGAATATGTTACTATAACGTGAGTTTGATAATTAAATGCAATATGCGTTGTAGGTTGGGTTGAGGCACGAAACCCAACATGTATTGCTCTATAATGGGTCAAGATGTTGGGTTTCGTGCCTCAACCCAACCTACTTATGTTATTTGTTCTGATTTATCAAACTCACGTTAACTAAAGGTTCTGCAAAAGTTCTTTCAAAGCAGCTTTTTTCTTCTTCTTACGACGTAGTTGACGTTGACGAATTTGTGTTCGTCTTCTGACCTGCCCGCTTTTACTCCGTGCCATCAGAATCTCCTCCTTCATCAATAGTTTTTGCCAGAAACATAACCGCAGATTGACAATAAGTCTCCAAGGCATCCATGGCAATCGTTAAATCTTCTGTAGAATGTGCAAATAGATGTAATCTATCTGATGTAATATGTATATAAGTTTCAATCATTTGTCCCGATGCATCACCATTAATTATATTATAGGTTTCAGGTTGATTCGTATTCCAGTCATGTAACAGATCCATCATATCTCTCCCGATACAATTCCTATAGAGTGCATTCACTGGATACTTATCTGATATAGTCCCATCAAGAAAATGTTGATAGTCAGGTACAGATGTAGATCTATCATTGTCCGATTCAAAATAAGACTGTACTGGCTTACGTAACATCGTAACATCAAGACCTTGTATATTTGGATTGATTGTATCTGAAGCAATTCCTGGTTCATCAGGTATTTCAGTGTCGGTTGCCAGCGGTTGTGTAGAAATTAGCCGAATTGTATTCATTAGGATACCTTCAAATATGGGGTGTTCAATATATTGATCTTTTGGTGCTACTTCAAAAAATGTACGAGCAACGAAAGCAACTTCAGATTGACTGCGATCCCCAGTTCTTTTGAAACGTTTTTCACAACTGCTTAATGCAACTTTGAGAGAACCGATTAGTTTTGGTGTCATCAAGTTTGGCAATGCTTCATCCAGGAAACTATCAACAAAGAATTCTATATCATCAAATGTCTGACTAAACGAATCTTCTAAATAATCATTTTCCTCATCCCCGTTTTCAGGTATTTTGTTGTCTTCTTCATCATCATTAAGCTCAGCGTTTATGTCTGGTAGTTGAATATAGTCTGCAAGATACGTAAATACCTTATCAAAGTCAAAGTGTACATTCTCAAATTCTGGTTCAAGTACGAGACTACGACTATTCATGAGCAAGTCAAATATATCCGGCTCATCCAACTTACTGAACTGTATTCTCCGTTGTTTTTCCAGAGCTAACTGTTTCTGTTTTGATTTCTGGTTGCGATTGCGTTTTTCCCGTTTCCGAGCAACATTCGCTGACCTTTTTTTCTTCTTTGCCATAGTGATATTTCTGCATCATTGCGGTTTCTTTTTTCTACATAGAAAATTATATTCTATCTATAAATCAAATTAAAGTATACGCGAATTTGCATTTTATGTCAACAATTATTGTATATTCTATTGGGTGGAAGGTGGAAGAGTAGATGAATATATTTGACATGAGACCTATAATTATAGTATCATTATTATGTCTATCATACATTCTTACGTATTGTTGAGTTGGGCAAACTACTTTGCCCTAAGGAGTTAAAAGCATCATTATGCCAAATGCACTATTAGTTTATCCAGAGTTCCCACCATCTTATTGGGGATTTAAGTATGCCTTAGATTTTCTTGGTAAGAGATCCTCAATGCCACCACTCGGACTGTTGACTATTGCAGGGATGTTCCCTGACAATTACAACCTGAAAGTCGTTGATATGAACGTTGAAGAGTTGACAGATACACATCTGGCTTGGGCAGATGTTGCTTTAACATCAACAATGATTGTACAGAAAGCATCACTATACGATGTCGTAGAACGTTGCAATCAGACAAATGTCCCCATAATTGCAGGTGGACCGCATCCTACATCCTACTATGACAATATTAAAGAAGAGTGTGATGGCACCGTGAACCATTTCCTTTTCGGTGAAGTTGAGGAGATTTTTGAAGATTTCTTGACAGATTTTGAAAGTGGAACAGCAGATGAAGTCTACAAAGAGAAACGAAAGCCGGATATAACGAAAACGCCACCGCCAAGATATGATCTGATTGACCTAAACGCTTACGGCTCCATGGCATTACAGTTTTCTCGTGGGTGTCCCTTTAATTGTGAATTTTGTGATATTACCAAACTGTTTGGACGTGTACCGAGAACCAAAAGCAACGAACAGATGCTCTCTGAATTTGAGATGCTGTATAAACTTGGATGGAAGGGGGCAATGTTTGTCGTTGATGATAATTTTATCGGGAACAAGCGAGACGCAATGCGCTTACTACCAGCAGTAAAAACCTGGCAAGAGGAGCGCGGGTTTCCGTTTGCATTATATACGGAAGCAAGTGTAAACCTGGTGGAAATTCCTGAAATGTTAGATGCAATGAGCACGGCAGGTTTTAACATGGTCTTTCTCGGAATTGAATCACCTAACGAAGAGGCACTTATCACCACCTCAAAAGGACAGAATACAAGCAAAGATGAAGACGCAGGCAGCTACTTACTGCATGCAATTAGAAAAATTCAACATAAGGGAATGGAGGTCACTGGTGGTTTCATTATTGGACTTGATGGTGACACCGAATTTGATTCACATATAGATTTCATCCAAGAAGCGGGAATTCCGATGGCAATGGCTGGTTTACTCACAGCTCTGAAAGAAACTGACCTATGGCACCGTCTGAAAATGGAGAATAGATTGCTCGACGCATCAAGCGGTAATAATACCGATATGACTCTGAATTTTGTGCCAGAAATGCCGCGCGATAAACTGATTGAAGAGTACAGACGGGTGATTTCAACACTGTATGACCCAACATTGAAGAACTATTTTGAAAGATGCTATAGATTGCTGAAACACATGCCCTATACGCAACACAATGTTCGGTCTATAGGTAAAGAAGAAATTCGTGCTTTTATGTTGTCTATGAAGAGACAGATGTTCTCAAAACAGGGATTCGAATACATGAAATTCCTTATGAAAGTTCTGAGATTTGATCGCAGAATGTTCCCGGAAGCTGTCCGTTTAGCTGTCATGGGTTACCATTTAGAAAAGATCACACGACACACTGTCGCTGTTGAAGATTTTAGAGCTTTCTTGAATGCAGAAATTGGGTCTTTTAGAGAGAAAATCAAACAGTTCGCTGTAAAAAATGAGGACAGTATGCATGAAATACAGCAATACGTACAATCCCTAAGAAAGCGAGTTAAGTCTGAGTATGAATCAATTCACAGAGATTTTCGCTATGCAGCATACAATGCACTTACTAATTTTCAGAAATCTTTTTTTGATGCATATTTAGAAGCTGAATTTGCAGCGTTTAAAAATGCAGTTGCAGCTTTCGCTAAACTGCAGAGTGAAAAATTCGCTGAATTACAAGCATACTTACGCACGCTCTATGAACGAGTCAGTTCACAACAAGCCCAACTTCATACTGATCTTAAGCATAGTATCCAAGATACTATAGAAGTTTTCCAAGAGTCAATTAAGCATCATATTGAACAACTCTTCGGTTCTTTGCCAATATCCTTTGAAGAACTCCAGTACAACTGATGGCAATCATCTTTAATTATGGTGCCAATTCAGATAGAAAATCTCATCTTCACCTATCCCAGTCGTACTGCCCCTACGCTCAACGGTATCAATCTAAATATATCCGCAGGTGACTTTGTTCTATTAACAGGACCAACGGGTTGTGGTAAGACGACATTACTGCGGACCATCAATGGACTGATTCCGCATTCCTCTGCAGGTACACTCTACGGTTCCGTCACTGTTGATAATCAAAATGTCACAACGCAGCCTATATCCAGAACATGCAATAAGGTTGGGTTTCTTTTTCAAAATCCTGAGTATCAACTCTTCTGTACGACAGTTGAAGATGAAATTGCGTTCGGTCTTGAGAACATTGGTGTACCAGCAGATGCTATCAGTAATAGAATAACGCTCGCGCTGGAGCAAGTTGGTTTGAAAGGCTCTGAGAACAGACTCATCACAGAACTTTCCACTGGTGAAAAACAACGTGTAGCACTTGCGGCAATTCTATCAATGACACCTAAAGTCCTCCTGCTTGATGAACCTACCAGCCATCTTGATCCTAAGGCAACACATAGCATATTAGAAACAGTTGAATATCTGAATACTGAAATGGGGGTTACGGTTGTATGTGCTACGCATAGAGTTAAAGAAGTGGAACATTTGTGTAGTCGAGTTTGTCTCATGCAGAAAGGTCAAATCTGTTTAGACTTACCAAGGTCCTCTGCGTTTCAGGACACTAAACCTTTTCTACGTTTAGGTGTGGAAATACCAGATTCGAATTCCGAAAAGGAAAACGAGAATACATACGAAGCACGATCCGCTACGTTGGGAAAGCAACTGTTGAACCTAAAAGACATCTGCTATCGTTATCCAGAAAGTAAAAAGGATGCTGTGAAACGAATGAACTTTCATATCTCTGAAGGAGAGATTATAGCAATTATGGGGGCTAACGGTTCAGGTAAAACTACGCTATTGAATCTTATCGGTGGGTTACTTCAACCAACAGGGAAACCAACTGAGGGGGAAGTTTCAATAGTCGGTAGGGATTCAAAAAAACTCAAACTGAAACATTTGGCAGGAACAGTAGGTATCGTCTTTCAGAATCCGGACCTTTTATTGCAGGCAGCTACTGTCAAAGATGAGATTGCATTTGGACCTAAGAACCTTAAACTCACAAAAGAGGATATTCAAGACACAGTTGAGGATGCCATAGACAGTTTCATGCTAAGAGCGTTAGCAGATGATGCACCACATTCACTTTCACGTGGACAAAGACAACGAACTGCACTTGCAGCAACTGCATCTCTTAAACCTAAAATATTATTGCTTGATGAACCGACATCAGGACAGGATTTACAGAACCTTCATCGTTTAATGGATGAACTTTGCCAGAGTGGACGACAAGGAAAAAAAACGCTTGTTTTTGCTACACACCATCAAGAACTTGCAGAGAAATATGCTGACCGGATCCTGCTACTGAAAGATGGTGAGATGATATTTGATGGGAAACCTGCAACTGCTTTCTCAGACAGGGCACTACTAAGAGACGCTTCACTTTCTTTTTGAAATGGTATCAACAATGCCTGGATTAAACGCCATAACAAAAATAGTCATTATGATGCTATGTGGATGTTTGGTCATTCTGCTGGATAGTCCACTTTCGTTATTTACCTGTTTTCTGTTCAGTTTGCTATTAATTGCAGTTTCTTCTCCAACACTAAAACAGATTAGACTATTATTGTTGTTTCTTCTGTTTACAACATGGGGATTGCTCTATAGTCAGGCGATTTTCTACAACGTGTTTCCACGGACGATTCTTTTTACACTTGTGCCTTCAGATTTCCCTGTTTTAGGAAAACTGACAGGAGGGATTAGGGTCTATAGAGAAGGGATTTTTCACGGTGTTGTACAATCCTTAAGATTCAATACGACACTTGTGATCGGTTGTTATATCATTTGGACAACACAATCACGAGACCTACTTGTTGCATTGATGAAACTAAGAATTCCAGGTACGCTCGCGTTTATGGTGACAACAGCACTCAGGTTTATACCCGTAATTGTGGAGGAAACAGCAGCAGTTATTCGGGCACAGAGGTTGCGTGGGTTTCGGTATATGCAATTAAATATCTTGGCATCTATCAACGGAATAATCAATAGTTTCCGTCCGATTTTAGCAGGAATTATACGGCAAGCAACCCATCTCGGTGAATCTGTTGAGAGCAGAGGTTTCTCTACTGAGAGTACATCACAGCGGACGCAGATTAAGACTTCGGAGATGAGACGCATGGATTATTGTATTGTAGCTGTTTTTTGCTTATGTCTTATCGCGATTATTGGACTAAAACTCATCTATTTCTGTTATGCATACGGGATCTATTATGCGTCGTGGTTAAGACATGCATATACCTTTACGCGTGAGATATTGTAATACTTCTTGAAAGTGATTAACGACCAACCTCCCATGCGAGGTGCTGTAATTCGGGTCCGATAAGTTTCTCCCATGCTAATCGGACTGCTGCGTTTGAACCTGGAGTTGATATGACAACCTTCCCCTGATAGACACCTGCAGTAGCACGGGAGAGCATTGCTGCTGCACCGACTTGATCATAACTAAACATACGAAATAGTTCACCAAAACCTGGCAACGTTTTCTCTAATTTGCGATTTAGTACATCAAAGGTAGTGTCCCGCGGCGCGATCCCAGTGCCGCCGTTAAATATAATGATCTGTGCATCACTGGCAGCCATCCTGTCCAACATGTCTTCTACTTGGTCAGGCTCGTCCTTAATGATCTGATATGCAACTACCGCGTTTTTTCCGCGATCAAGTTGTTCGCGTAAGAATGATGCATTCGTGTCTGTTTCGGGTGTACGCGAATCACTTACAGTAACGATAGCAACCGAAACAGGACCTTCCGCTGCCGCTATTTCTCTATGTTGGTCAGAACTTGATGTGGTCATAAATATCCTCTTGATTATTGATTTGGGTATGCTTTGTCCAGATGTCTCGGCATCGTATAGAAAAAACCTCCGGTTTCATCAGCTAAAGTCGTCTGGAAATCGTTCTCATCAGGATACCCAATAATGTATGCAGTAATACCTAAGGATTGACATACTTCCAAGGCTTTCTCCGCTGTTTGGGTACCGGTTGTAGGTTCGTCAGTAAGAATAAGTAGAAATCTCCTGGCATAAGGACTGAACTGTACCTGCGGTAATCCTTCTACGATAGCATCTAACAGATGCTCATCTCCACCGAATGGATCTTCCATAAGGCTTTCTATAATAACTTCATTAATCGGCATCTGAGCGATGTCTACGCCGTCCACAGACTTAATTGCGTCCTTTGGTACTGCAAATCGCAAGAGGCCGATACGATATTTCATCGGAAAAATGGACAGTCGTCCAATTAGGGTACTTAAACCGAGCATTACTGCTTGAGATTTGCCACCCATACTTCTGCTATAGTCTAACATAACGACAATGTCAACTATTGATTCTGTATTAGTCCTTTGTGTATTCCCCGGTTGTCCACCCATATATACTGCTAATTCTTCTCTTGCTTTAATGAGAGTATATGTCTGTTTATTCACTTTGTCATTGATGAACCACTTATTAGATTGTTGATATGAATTAGCAATTAGTTTTGGTGCCGAAGTCCAATTCTTTGGATGTTCACCTGAATAAACAGAGATTTTGTTTTTCTCTATTTGCATAGCATAGAGTTGTCCGTGATTATAGTCGGTAATTATAAGAAGATTTTTCTTATCTTGTTCTACAAGTTCATTGTATTCAGTCTTGAAGGATTCTGCTTTTAAGACAACCCCATGCGTATCAAACTCTTTTTGAATCCTTTGGATTGGATTCTCTCCAGCCTGTATCGCTACCTCAAAGTATAACGGAATTTTTACTATTGGGGTGTTCCCGCTCTTGCGTATACTTGTCGCAATATCACGGAAGGTTTTGAGAAGTTTTTGGTTTCCTGCGCGGTTTGTTGGTAATGAAGCAGGATTATATTCACTTCCGGGAATCTGTTGCCATACACCCCCTGTAACCTCAGCGAGTTTCTGTTGATAAGGTTCAGTGAAACCGAGTACGTTGACCCGTATTTCCTGAAATTGTGCTTCATCAATAACCTTCTCTCGTTGTGTCTGCGTACTGTTTTCTGTTCTTAAACCGGTTGTCGCAGGTTCATCTGTAACTAAAATCAGATGTTTATCTGCATCCGCGTGGAAATCTATGAAATTTACCGTCTCTAATAATGCATCTAATGCATTTTCGGATCCACTCAGCCGAACCTCTTGCATCCGTCTTTTCAACAAGCCAACATCTGGTATGAGTGCGTTTGTCTTTAGTTCCTGTTCTGCTTGTCGTACACTGAATTCAGACATGCCAAAATGGTACTCAAGACTTGCCAGATCAAATGCATCTGTCATTGTATAAAGGTTTTTGGCAACCTGCTGTATGTTGTCACGCATGCTTGCACTTGTGTCTAACACGAAAACAACATTGACTTTGTCAAGTGTTCGTGATGCCACAATGTGGTTAGCGATCTCTTTCAATGCGTCTCCGATAGGGTCAGATTTTCCTTTCCCAGTCCCTTTTTTTCCATCACCCTCAATGCCGAATCCATCACCGATACTTCCAATATCTGCTGTACCCGTAGACTTAATTCTATGTATACCACTTTTTCCATCACCCTTTACTCTCTGTCTAAGACTTTCCTTACCTTTACCAGGTGTAATATCGTAGGGACTGGACACAGCTTTTGGTAGTGCTGCTGACTGTCGGTCTAAATGTTTCGCATGTGTTGTCATGTCTGTTAGATCGGTGGCTGTATCTGACACTATTTCCGATGCATGGTGCATTAATACTTGTTCTGAAGGTCGGAGTGTTTCATCTATTGGATGTGGTGAAACATTCTGTTCAAGATGTTTCGGTCTATGTTCTGAGAAGGTTTTTGACAACGCTTTGTTTAAGGTTTGTTTCGGTAAAGGTCTTTTTGTTCGCCGGTGCAATTGATCAGGATTATCCAGGTTAACAAGATCTAAACCGATAACATCATCTATTTCATGGCTGAGTTGTGTGTAATAGAAAAACGTTAAGAATAGTGCTAACCAGATATGTAGGATACCAGCAATCAATAACGCGTTTATGGAGCGGGTTTTTGATCTCTTTTGACGCATAATCATCTCCTATATTGAGATTGCCCTCGTTCTTCAGATCGATTAGTGTGTATATTATAACATTTGATGGGGAATTTTTCAATATAGATTAAGCTGTAGCACATTCATCCTTGATTGTGCTATCTTTCTCCAATCACCGTAAGTGTTAATTTAAGGATATTCCCTCTTCTTGGCGGACTATATAAAACCGATTCTATCCTCATACCTTTCACACCGCTGGTGCTTGGGTTTTCGGAGGTTACGTGTTCTATACACCTTCCACACCGAAATCAACGCTATGAATGCGCGTTTGGCATTCAGCCAAATCAACGCCAAATGCGCTTGGACGAATACGCGTTTGGTATTCGTCATGATTTGGCGGGTGCTGATATGTGATTGTCCAAAGCCTCAGAGAGGCGAAAGGTGTATAGTCCGCAGTGATCCAACCAATAGCATGCCCCAGAGGGGCGAAAGGTGTATCAAATGCACTAACGTTTTTTACTAAATTGACGCTTATGGGTATGTCAGAATACGCGTTTGGTATTCTGAATTGGTTAGGAAACCGCACCTACCGGGTTTGGGAAAAATTAAAATTACCGAAATATGTTCTTAATCTTCATGAAGTTTGTGCTACAAAAGATCCGCCTGCATAAGTTCTAACTCAGTAATTTTTAATGAACAGTTCATTCCCTTTTGCTGCATTATCTTTCATAAAATTGTTCATGCCATATTGCAAAGTCCATTCACAAATATCTGCAAAATCAAAAAGTTTTCGAATCACCGGGGAATCGTCGTAGGTAATCAACCACTGATGAGAACACTTCTTCATATTCTCTGCAAATCGTTCGTGGTCAAATGTAGTATGTAGCGTTCCTCTTGTACCATACAATTTGGATTCTGTGGTTTTCCAATACGGCGGGTCAAGAAAGATAAAGACATTCTTACCTTCCTGAAAGAGAAGATCGGAGTAATCTCCACAGTTTATATGTACTTTCGTTAGATATTGAGAAATCATTTTTACTCTTTCAATAGAAGAGTCTGTAAATCGTCTATCATAGGCAGCTTGAGAATATCCTCCCGAATCAACTATACCAGAAAAAGAAATTCTGTTTAGAATAAAGAAACGTACTGCTCTTTCAAATTCAGGAAGCAACTCTCTATCAGTTGATAGTAAATCTTTGTCTTTTGTTAATTCATTAAACAGAATCCTTCCGTTCTTATATTCTCTCTTAATTTTACCTATAGATTCTATTAAGTCATCAACATTGTCGCGCGTATGTTTCCAAAAACAATATAGGTCATAATTTAGGTCATTTATCCAATAGGCTTCTATATGATTCTGAAATATGCTACGAATTGCAAAAAAGACAGAACCTCCACCTACGAACGGTTCCCGATATTCTTTTATATTTGGAGGTAGGAGTGGAATAATCTGCTTAAGTGCTCTTGATTTTCCACCTGGATACCGTAGAGGGCTTTTTGCTAATTTGTTCATGTTGTCCTATTGTTGATACTTGTATTTTGTGATCCAAACATGTAAATTTTCATTTTCACAAGATTCACGATTGAGTAATTCGATCGTATTTTGCTGTGTCTGTGTTAATTGGTTTTCTATACAACAGAACTTACGCATTATTAAAAATTATTGCAGGATTGGAGAGTTGATATCGCATATAATCATCCAATAAACTTTGTTTAACGTGAGTTTGATAAATGTAGCGCAAACTTTCCAGTTTGCGAAGATGTGCCACAAACTGAAAGTTTGTGCTACAATTCACGCCTCTTGGATACGAAATGATGTGAGTGAACGCAACCGAAATGATTAATCAAACTCACGTTTGTTTAACTTCATAGATTGTTTTGCCAAGTGTCCGTGCAACACGTTTGAAACAGACCCATACTTGCATACAACAAGCAATATGATTTCTTTGGGCACGTAACTTGCGGCATTGACATTTACCGATACCAGTGACTTGTTTGAGCTCACGATGAAGTTGTTCAATCTTCCAACGCACGCGACATTCTTGTTGTGCCACATCCGCATCCGATTGTGATAAATCGTTTGTCGCAATATATTCCGTGTGTCCGTTAGAGGAGACAATCCGGAATAACTTCACTTGATGACCTTTTGGAAACTTCTTGATGTGCACGCGTTTCCCTTGCCGACTTTCTATCTGGGTCCAAGATAGGTTTTGGACTTGTTGGTGCGGTTCAACACCATCTGTATCGTTTACAAGACGATTGCGTTTCAGTGGCACATAGTAAATCTTTGAGAGTTTTTCAATCGCCTTCATGATTTGCATGGAGGCATACCAACTATCCATTAGCACTGTCCGAAACGGGAGTTGTTTTTTGAAGTAAGCGTTTTGCAACATCTCCAGTAAATGGTCTATTTTGCTTTTACCATCATGGTCCTTGTCATAAATGCGGTAATCAATGATCCAATATTCGTGTGTCTTTGGATTGACATAGATACAAGTCACAATACCGATACCTTGAACCACTTTTTTGTCGCTACCACTCCACTGAGAACGAAGAGCCTCAATCTCTTTCGCATGCGGTTTAGGTAGCACAACATCATCAAAAAGTATGTATCCTTCATCATCATACTCAATGTCATCCTTTACGGATTGCCAGAGTTCGCTTGAAGGGATGTTCTCATTTCTCAAAAAACGATTAAGTTGATCATGGCTCCATTTCTCTGTATGATCTCCAAAGTAGGTTTGCGTAAAATTCGTGACACTTGCAAACAAAAATTGACAATAATCGGAAAATAAACTTTCCTTCTTTTTAGATTGTATAAATGTAGTCATAATAGAATAGTATACACCAATTTATAAAAATGCGTAAGTCCTGTTTTGTTAATTTGGAGGCAATCTCATGCAACAATATGTTACCAAATATCTTATGTTTTTTCAAACTCTTCTTTATTCAAACTTCCGTAAAATGACATCTCAACTGTTGGAAGTCCTGCTTTTACTATCAACAGGTCATCTGTTTGGACTTTACAATCCGAATCAAGTAACGGATGCTTTATCAATTCCTAAAGCGAAACTTTACATAAAAAACAGATAGAACTCAAAGAGAATAAATGGGATGCTCTAAACCTCATTTTCGCACACCCGCTACAAGTCCGACATACGCTTCACTTGTGCTTCTCTTCTTTTTGGATATGGGTAAAATCCGAACAAAGATGGTGTTTGGAAAACCCTTGCGGTCTCCTGAGATACTCAATATATGGTCTCAACACCATGGTATTGATCAGTTCTGGCGATATCTGAATACAGAGCTAAAACTATCATCAATGAGCTTGGAAAACACACAAGGTGCTTATGCAAGTTTAGGTATAAAAATATTGAGTTATCTCTTTTGGCAGAAAGTCAGTTGTTCTACGCGTAAGACATTTCATCAAATAAAACTTGAACTTTCAGGAAAAAGAGACATGCTATCTGAACTTAGATCGCATGTTCATGACGAATAGACGAAAGAACACTGATAAACATTGAGTTCGGAACAATTTTGATAAATATCAGTAGGTTATAACGCTTTTAATCTGTTTACACAAAAAAGGTAACAACTATGCATGAAATTAAAGAGACATTTGATTTTGCTAAACGTCATATTTCCATCTCGGACATATACGATGCTAATGTTGACGTTGTTTTATTTGAAGGAAACTGTGATGCACTCATAAGACATATTCCATCTGAGTCAGTTGATTTAGTTATCACATCTCCTCCATATAACTTAGGTAAAAAATATGAAAAGAAAACAACGTTACAAACTTATCTTAATAACATGGAACCTGTAATAACAGAACTAAAGCGAATACTTACGCCTACTGGAAATCTCTGTTGGCAGGTCGGTAATTATGTAGAAAAAGGTGAAGTATTTCCTCTTGATATCTATTATTACAATTTGTTCAAGAAAATTGGACTAAAATTAAGGAACAGAATAATCTGGCGGTTTAACCACGGTTTACACTGTACGAAACGGTTTTCGGGTAGGTATGAGGTGATTCTATGGTTCTCAAAAAGTGATGATTATATATTTAATCTTGACCCAGTAAGAATTCCTGCTAAGTATCCCGGTAAGCGACATTTCAAAGGACCAAAACGCGGACAACTTTCAGGTAATCCACTTGGGAAAAACCCTTCTGATGTTTGGGATATTATAACCCATGACTGGGAAGATGGTGTTTGGGATATTCCAAATGTTAAAGCAAATCATCCTGAGAAGACTGAACATCCTTGTCAATTTCCTGTAGAATTAGTTCAACGATGTGTGTTAGCATTGACCCATTCTGATGGTGTTGTCTTTGATCCTTATTGCGGTGTTGGTTCATCAATCATCGCTGCTTTACATCACAACCGAAAAGCACTTGCTTCAGAAATAGATGCTGATTATATTCGCATTACTCGGGAACGTATAGAAAAGTATTCTGATGGAGAATTGTTGTTACGTCCAATGGGAAAACCGATACATCAACCTTCAGGAAATGAGCAGGCAGCTCAACTTCCTTTAGAATGGAAATAAACAGTTATGATAATTGCTGCTAAGTATTCTTTCAATGATGGGGACTCAATTAAAGACTCACACCCTAATTTGTTGAATGAAGTCGGTATGATAATTGCTTCTGTAGATGCTACGGAATGCAAAACCAAGAAAAGTGAAGAACTTACAATGGCTGGAAAATCCTTATATAGTCCAAGAGATTTAAATGATGCATTCGCAGCAGCTTTTGAAGCTAAAGGATGGAAAAAAAGAAGCGCGTAAAGTGCAAATATCCTACTGACTACTATTGTCAAGGTTACGCACCGAAAAAAATCCATCAGACAGCATACAGATGTGTTACCTCTCATGCCTCAAAATGTGTATAAAATCTTCTGGTGTAACAATTTGTATTTGCTGGTAATTACCTAAATCCAGCAGGTCTCGGTCTCGGCTTATGATGTAATCGGCTGATGCTGCAACAGCACAAGCAATAATCATGTCATCTTTAGGATCACGTTCTATCACACGAATTTCCGGTAGCTGTGCAACTATAATGCTAATATCTTTCAAATAATCGATAAAGTTTTCCACTTTTTCTGAGGAATATGCATAACGATTCCGCAAGTGTGGCTTATCTAAAAGTACATAGCGGATTTCCTGTAAAATTTCTACCGCCGTGTAAAGGTTGACATTTTCCTGACACTGAGACACTAAATCAGCAGTCAATCCTTCGGTAAGAAAAGCACTCACGGCAACAACACTATCAAGTACGACGTTCAGTTTTCTTCTGTTTGTCATATTCTTCCTGTCGAAGTTCTGCGACTGCGCGTTCGACATCTTGATAGACTTCCTCTTCGCTGACACCTTTATTTTGTTCGTGGACACTTTTCATGACTTGCAAGAGTTTCGACCAATTTTCAGGTGACGTTGATTTTTTAGGCATGATCACCACACAATTACCCTCAAGCCGGGCATCTACGACATCACCCTTCTGAAGTCCTAAACTCTCTCGTATCTGTTTAGGAATGGTTATCTGTCCATGTTCGAGAATTTTAGCACTTGCCATATTCTTGCTCCTTTTCTGCGTTTATGCTAATAATTTGCTATCTTTAAGTATAAAGGGTTTTTAGCAAATAATCAACCTTTTCGGTTATATAAATATTTGTCAATTCTGAATCTCGGAAAGGGTGTGTAAAGTTTTTGCACAAGTCTCGATTAGTACTTGAGATGTTAGTAGAAAAATGGTATCCTTTCCAAATATTATTATCTTACAACAATTATTATCTTACAACAGGAGAGGATACCGATGTTAAGTATACCATTAGTAGTCTCTGAAAACAAAGAGATTCAAGAAGCGTATGAAAGTTCTGTGGAATCAATAAATGAGGTGATAGAAAAGTGTTTCTCTGAACCCGTTATGTCATTGGCAGATGCGGAGTCTTGTGTCTTTGATGGATTTCGTTTAGTAAGCCAAAAGTTTTTAGAAACGTTTTTATCTTATCAAGCCAATGAAGAAGCGAATGAACCTATAGATTGCCCTGAGTGTGGCGAAGCGTGTCGTCCCCGGTATAAAAAAGGAAGGGGTGTGTAAAGTTATTGCACTCTATTTGTCA
This sequence comes from Candidatus Poribacteria bacterium, assembly GCA_965205065.1. Classification (GTDB taxonomy): domain Bacteria; phylum Poribacteria; class WGA-4E; order WGA-4E; family WGA-3G; genus MSPOR6. The sequence goes on from CBDBFT010000001.1 coordinate 5,579,503, forward strand.
GAATCGCGGATTACGCGGAGGACGTGGAAGGGGTTTCTTGTGCATTTAAAGTTTACTTTCACAAGTTGGCGTTGATTTTAGCAAAACCCCATAGCCGTCAATTTAGTACAGAGAAGGGTAATGAAGGATGAATGGGGTTGGAGGAAGAAGCACAATCTAACAGAATGTGCTACAGATATATCAAGATGGATGGGGTTGGGAGAAGTGAAATGAAGGATGTGAATGGGGTTGGAGGAAGAAGCACAATCAAGGATGAATGTGCTACAGCAGTATCAAGATGAATGGTGTAGGGAGAAGGGTAATGAAGAATGAAGGTGTATGGAGGAAGATAGCACAATCAAGGATGAATGTGCTACAGGCATGGTTTTGGGAATCGCTAAATTGACGCCTATGGCAGAATACCAAACGCGTATTCTGCTGGATCCTTCGCGAAAACCTCTTTGAACGCAATTGGCACAAAGCCGGTTCATTGAAAAAGAGATAGGAGAAAAATTGGAATGGGAGGAAAATCCAAATAAGATAGCTTCTGTTGTATATCTTCATAATAGCGATCATTCCCCAGAAAAAGAAGAAGATTGGGCAGAGCAACATGCATGGCTTGCAGAGAAATTAGAATTGTTTTCAAACGTATTTCGGCAACGAATACAGAATCTTGATCCTTCTGACGTTCCACCCGAAGATGTGGATGATTCAGAATAACCTAATGACTCTATGTATACCATTATTCGTATAAACTATCAAACTAAGGTTGACTCTACACTAACGTGAGTGGCGGGTTCTGCGTTTCAGATTTAAGGTGGTGCAAACTGGTAATTATGCACGGGGTTGCTAAGTCGGATAGATTACGTCAGGACTTAGGTATTTCTGTGAAATGGTGTACAGAATTAATCGTTTTGGGATTTGACAAATTGCTATAAACCTATATGTAGACTGAATTTATAGTTTGTTTTATCAGGAAAAATATGATACAATATTGATGACACGATCCCAATTATTTCGTCCGGTCTGAATATTAGAGTTCATCAAGCAATCGCTCATATTCTGTATGTGGACCGATCCAAAACCAAACAATCACGCCATTCTCAATAACCCCAACTGCTCGGAAATTGATGTTGATACGAACAGAGTAAATTGATGCAGTGTTGTGTACGTTCTTGAATCGTAGGCTTGGATGGTTTGGGTTTTCCGTAAAGAATCTGTATGCTTCTTTAGCCTGCTGTCGAATGTTACTTGGAAATTTCGAGAGCATCTGACGGAAACGTTTTGTTGTTCTTGGATTCATAGCCAGTCTGGCTTAAGTTCTTGTGTTTTGCCATTACGATGTTCGGCAATTGCTTCAGAAGCCAGTTTGGATAGTGCCTCTTGAGAATTGGCGAATAATTTATCCCATTTTTTCTCAGATCGGATTTCAGCAAGCATCCAATCTGCAAAGGCATCTTGTTCCTTCGGTGAGAGCTTTGATGCTTCTGTAAAAGCTTGTTCGAGTCGTGTTGTCATTGAGATATCTCCTTACAAGAAGTAGTTCATTGAGTGCTATTAATTTTACAGCATTTTTGGTAAATAGTCAACCTATTTCCAAATTGCGGGGTGTGTAAAGTTTTTGCACTCTATTTATCAGAATCGCGGATTACGCGGAAGGGGGGTTATGTGAATATCACGGTTTTTTCACAACCATCAGGTGCTTTGGCAGCTAAGGACAGGGGAATGTGTTTGTCAAAAAGGTTGTAGTCAATATCTAAAGGGTCGCTAATGCAGCACTGAGTGCATCCCAGAAAGGATTTTCATTTGTTTCATTATAGAATGGCAAACCGATCAAACGGAACTTCTTACTGTCATACATTAAGAGTTTGTCTTTAAATTCATCAGTTATCTCTTTCATGAATCTTTCTTTCCATCGGTCAGCCGGTTGGAGAAATCTGCCTTTAGGTTCAACGAAGAATTGAAAACAGACCAATTTCCCTTTTTTCTCTTGAAGGAATAGGGCGAAATCAGGATAAAACGCCTGTCCATCGGAGAAGTTATAGATGGCAAAATGCTTTTCGTTGCGAAGAAGATAGATCTCGTTATAATCGACAGCTAAGTCCTTAACCTTTCTGATTAATAGATCAGCAAAGGCTTTTTCTTCGCTCGTGCCGTAAAGCGTGTTGAAAGGAAACCAATCTTTATCCTCAAATTGCCGATCTATAGTTGATCGTGGGTTTCGAACGTCAAATTTCAGGAGTTTATCTTTGAAAACATTATGAACATGTTTTGGTTGGAATTGTTTTGTTCCCTGGAATTCAGTTCCTTGTTCTCGAATTTCAGACTCTATTTGACTTAACAAACCTTCACATGCGGACAGTTTTGCTGAACGATTCTCCTCCAAATCGGAGATATTTCCCTTGAAAGTTATTGCTAAGCCGCCCAGAAAGTTCTCCGATGTCATGAATTCACGGACAGATGTTAAATGTGGAAAATAGTGTTTGAGCGATGCAAATGTGAAAAACGGATTGTACGCAATTGCGGATCTCAGAATATTCTGTTCAATATCACCGATATGTATGTCCTGCGGATCTTCGTTCTGTTCCACTGGTGATGCTTCATTCTCCATCGCGGTAGTTTGACCTGCGAAACCTGTCCGAATGTTGTACTCGTAGTTTTTCTTTTTCACACTTAGACTTGCTAAGTCGTCAAAAGAGTTGACATGTTGGTAATCTTTTGGTACCTGATCATTAAGCCAGATAACGCCGAATTTGTAAAAATTGGTTTTCTTAAATTTGTCCTTCAACTTTAGCTCGCGAGTCACGACGCGTTCGTCCATCATGCCTTGTTCAATTAGGGCAGTGCGGATTTCAGAGATGTAGCGCGAATCGTGAATGCTATGATAATGGAGTTCTTCCAACACGCGGAGTTCATGGTTTAGTTCCTCATCAAATTTACGGAGGAACTGATCTGGATGGTCTGGCAGCACAAAAGGAAAATAACGGGCACCGCGTCCAATAAGTTGTGCTTCGGACATTGTCGTCTTTCCGATTTTCCCTTGTCCTGAGTCGCGGGTTTCGTAGCAACGGACAATATCAAATAGGTTTAACACATCCCATCCTTCATTGAGTTTCTGCACGGCAAAGATAGCACGGATCGGATTGTTTTTGTCTTCAAGTGTGTTTACCTGTATCTGATAGTCCTTCTTTTCGTTTTCATCATTTACCGAGAGACAGTATGTTTCCTGAAATTCGTGATTCAGACGTTGTATCAGTTGTTCAGTGCTGATTCCATTTTCATCAAAAAAGCGGAATGCCTGTTGAACAATTTCAAGTGGCGATTTCCGTATGCCTTGAATCTGGTCATCGGTTAGTCCATCAATTAGTTTGTGAAAGTTTTCCTTGTTTTCTTCTGATTGTGCGATTGTTCTCTGTGCCTTGAACAGAATAACTGGTTTTAGGTTAATACCGTTTTTCTCCGCGACCTCCTGTTTATAGTAATTGAGTATGAGTGCTTGCAAGACCCGTGAGTCCTGATCTAAATCGGAATGCACAAGCACGACCTCTTTTGAAAACTTGTCATTCCGATAATTTATTAGGTCATACTGATAGATGATCTTATTCCGATATTTTTGGACCATCGCTGGCGTTTCATAATCGTGTGTGGCGGTGAATTCCAACAATAGATTAGCGTCGTTGGACGTAAAGATACGCTGCACCGTGTTTTCCCAACTTTCAAATAACTCCATTCCTGTTTGTGTTTTTGTGCTAACGTTCATGTGATGTGCTTCATCTGCCAACAACACAATTTGCTGTTCAGCGAAATTTTCATAAGTTAAGGAGTCTTCCTTTTCCGTTGTCATGTCGGTGTGGAGTTGTTGAATAGTCGTGAAGCATATATTGATGTCGTTTTCGTTGACTCCTTCAAAATTTTCTACTTGGGTCACTGCTATCGGTTTACCATCAAAACAGAGGTTTTGATTGAAAAGGTATTTCGCAGCGCTCGGGTTAAGGAAGTTGTCTTTTGTCTTTTCTATGATATTGGTTGAGTTAACGAAAAAGAGGAAGTTGCGATGCCCTTTTTCATAGAGGTAGAGAATCAAACCTGCCATGATAAGCGTTTTGCCACTGCCGGTTGCCATGTTGAATAGTAGATGTAAAGGTCTTTCTTTGTCTTCAAAATCGTTTTGAAAACATAGGATAAACCGTACGAATGCTTCTTCTTGATAAGGACGGAGTGGGAAGGCAGGATTTAGGTTATCTGTGATGTATTTGGGAATGTCGGTTTCTCGGAGGGTTTTCCGTCCGAATTCCTCAAGGATCGTTTCGTGTAGGAATTTATTCTGCATTTTCCTGATTATTTTCAAGAATGATGGAATTGAAAATCCACTTTTCTTTCCTCATCAATCCGATTATGTCAATGCATTCTATATCTAAATCACTGCAGACATTTGGAATTTTTGGTTTATCCTTGTTACGACTCGGTTTTTCCTGCGTCACTACAATACCATTTGGCAAGTCTTGTGCCAAAGCGATGACCCACGGATCACCACCCGATTCCCCGGTATCTGGATTTACCAATATAGGAATTAATCTTTTTGCTTTATTTTGGTCTACTTGATCAGTTGTTACTCGAATATAAGAATCCAGTTCCTTTTCTTTACACCATTCTTTGATTTCCTCATCTTTTACTTCGTTATCAAAAACAAGTTCAAACATTTTTAATCGATCAGTTTTTATGAGTTCTTCCAGTTCGTTCCACAAAGATGGAAATATATCAAACGGATAACTATGATACGCTTCAATTAGTGAACTGGCATCCATACTGAAAATTATTTGATCTTGATTAAATAGTGATTTCATGTGGAGATTTCATTCTCAATTTTAAAAAGATGTTTTGTAGAACAATTATAAAAAGCAGTGGACAATTCTGCAAGTGTGATTCTATTCTCGTAATAGGCACTAAAAGCAGAACGGGCATAATACTCTCCTGAAGCACTAAGAAGTCGAGTATGATAAGGAATTGCCGCATCTGCATCTTTTTGTGTCTCTTTGTATTTATCAGACAGCATTTTTCTATAGGCGTAATACTTCTGTTGTGATATTTTATTGAGAATTAACAACCTGCACATTATTACTTCGGAACTTACTTGGAAATGTTTTGAAATTTCTGGTAATACCATTTAAATTATATATTTTCCCTTTTATATATTTTTGATTTCTGCTATACTTTTTTTAATTCTACAACTTAGAGGTTAGAAATCAATGAACATCAAACCCCCAGAGATTACAGAAAGTGTTTCAGAGTTGAAGCGTTTGATAAGAAAATCACCAAAAGGTTTTCACAAGCAAAGACTTACAATGCTATATCTATATCGGAGCGGCCAGGTAAAAACTCGTAAAGAAGCAGCAGAGATGATAGGTGTCCACCGAAAAACGGTTGGAAAATGGTTATCAACTTATGCCTCCGCAGGACTTAATGGACTTTTGGAACGAGATTATTCCTCTGGGCGTCCTCATCAACTCACTAAAGAACAACAAGAACTTTTGCGTGAGAAACTCCAAGACCCGGAAGGTTTCTCAAGTTACCACCAGATTATAGATTATATTGAAGAGACATTTGGTGTCAAAATGAACTATCATGCTGTTTATGCTTTAGTCCACTATAAATGGAATGCCAAACTCAAGGTGCCCCGCAAAAGTCACGAAAAAAAAAACGAAAAAGCGTGTGATGAGTTCAAGCTAAACTTCGGAGAAACAATCAAGACTGCCATTTCAGAGAAAGTTTCTTCTTTTGAAACGATCCGGATCTTTTGCCAAGATGAGACAAGATTTGGTCTATTGCCTGTTTCATATCGGCGTATTACCTTGCCCGGTATCAAACCGATTACTAAGGTCAGTTATACTTATGAGAACTTTTATCTATATGGTGCTGTAGAACCGATAACAGGACAAAGTTTCTTTCTTGAGATGCCTTTGCTCAATGGTTCTTGTTTCCAAGTATTCCTTGATGAGTTTGCTAAAGTTTATCATTCATCTCTAAATGTCCTTGTTCTTGATAATGGGCGTTTTCATCACGGGAAATCTCTACAAATACCTGATAATGTCATTTTGGTTTTTCTACCACCTTATAGTCCTGAACTGAACCCTATAGAAAGACTTTGGCAAGACACAAAAGCAAAGTTATTTGAAAATGTCTTCACAGCCATAACAGAAATGCAGAACAAACTTACCGAAATATTGAAAAAATATACGGAAACCACTATTGCAAGTATAACAAATACCGATTATATAACAAAAGTGGCAAATGGAATATAATTTAATACAAATGGTATAAGTCATCTTGAAGCGTCTTCAGGTCAATTATGTCAAGCAATTCATTTTCAGGGACTAAAACTTCACCAGCCACCATGTTACAAAAACGCTCAATTTCGTTTAAAGAAGATTTTCTAATTTCACTTAATCCCGAATTCTGGATGATGCTTTTTCCGAGGGCTATATGAACTAACTCGTGAATGATCGTAAAAATACGACCATAAGGTCTGTCTTTAGGGTTAACAACTATTACTGGAAAAGGTTTCTCGGCTATGCAAAATCCACGGACCGTCTGCAGTTTAAGAGATAAATGCGTATTTACTGAGGTATGACAAACCAAGATGCCTTTTGCTTCAACGGTCCGTTTCCAGAATTTCAAGGCATTATAGGGATTAGCAGTTTTCGGTAGATTTTCTCTGTTGAATTCGAGAAATTCGGTTATTTTTTGTGCGGCATCTCTATGAGATTCGTTTGGATTGATTTGGACAGACACCTTAGGCGGAGGTTTCTCCAACATCTCGTAAATATAAATTAATCTCTCGCGCCTTTCATGCGCTTCAACGATATTAGCATTTAATTTGTATGTCTGTTCTTGATTAGGTGTTTTAGACTTCGGTAATACCCGATAATCTATGGGCCAACGAAAATCCTTGGGCGATTTTGGCAAGTAGAAAATAGAGACATGAGTCTTATATAGATTCGCAATCTTCTTTAATTGCGCGAAGGTTGGTTTCTCTGTGCCGTTTTCCCATGCTTCAAGTCGTTCAGGGTCTATCTTTAATTTTTCCGCCGCGAAATCAAGGTCTAATCTGATACGTTTTTCACGTACCCACTTTAGAACTTCTGGCGTGATGAGTGCTTGGACAGATTTAGCCATAATATGTATTCCTACTAAACTTGAAGACAGTAAATCAATCAAAAGTCTACCTTAATATATGTTGTGAATTAAAGCATATCACAAAAGAGACAAAATGTCAAAATTAGCGTGAAACGTCAACTTAACCGAGTATCAAATCGTTCCAATCGGGGAACTTTCCATCTTCCAGAATCTTCAGTATTGAGTCCCGACATAAGTTCTGTGCTTTTGTGATAAACTCTGTAACCTCATCTGGTGTAAAGGGTGTTTTCTTTGTTTTATTCGGTAGTTTACCTGTGTGAACAACAGCAGAACGCCAATCATATATTGCCTTAAACTCATCCATTAGTCTTTTTCGATGTTCTTTATCTTTTCCCAAGTACCACGAAGCGCGTAGGCGGAATTGAAGCGTTAATTGTTCCCTGGTGCCTTCAGATAAATAAAGGGATTCAAAGGCTATCCCCATGTCAATGATTTTCTCGACCGGATTCCACTCTGCTTTTGACTTGATCCATCTATCAATCGGTATCTGCAATTTTTCCCTGACGTTTGAATCCAATTTAACCAAAACCCTGTACAGCCTCTTGGCTTCATCTATTTGAGTCTTTCCAACTACAGTGAAAATTCCGGATAAATCAACATCAGTGGGCCGGCTAGTCCCACTTACTGCCAAGGTCTTCAGATTGAAGAGTTCGTGTTTTGCTAAAAATTGCCATTGCAGAGCAATCTGAACTGCGGAATTGCAAGTCAATGACAATGCATGGCAAAATTTCTCATGGAAATCAATATACTCAAAGTTAGGAAATTCTCCACCAGTTACCTCAACCTGAAATTCCTCTCGAAATACATCTGGCAAAGGACTGAGAAATATAGGTGATATAGAAGCGTTAATTACAAGTAGTGTTTTTCCCAGGAAATCTACTGACAAATCAGGAGTAAGAAAATCAGGTAAATAATGTGGAAGCTCTGATGTTGAACGAGGAAGCGAAATGAGCCTTATGTTTTCAAAGACCTGTATTTCTTCATCCACCCTTATCCCTTCAAGCAATGCCATGTATTGAAAAGAACCTGATGGGTTTTCGGTGCATCTATCAACATCTGATATTGCCTTTTCTACTCCAAAAGCAATGGCAATTTTCATAAGTTGCTTTAGTAGGTAATCCAGTGGATACCCAGAGGTAGGACAGCTCCCTATAAAAGAACTGGCGGATTGAATTTTGTCTTCATGAATAAATGGAGCGAACTCCCTCCTGATGAAATCAAGAAGTTTTGATTTTGTGGACGCATTTACAATGTAGGGTTTATAACTCGTTACAGGTGATAAGATATTAATTGAATGACGTATCCAATATTGTTGTAGAATAGACCTATATTCATTGATATTAATAATAGACGGCAATTGATATCTATTAGCAGTATTTAGTTCTGATCGTATTTCCAAATTCTCCGGAATAGTCGCTTCCTGTAGCAAATGTGTTAGTTCCTGTTTTCTATCATCAGTCATTTTATTATTCCTTCTAATACCACTATTTGACCTGAATTCGACTTAGACATTTCGCGTGTGATAGTTGTAGTATAGTTTTTAGATTGTGTCTTTGAGGACGCATACTGAATTGCTACGAAATTTGCGATATTAAAACAATTAGCAATACTATAATCACCCCTCCGATTACCCATCCCCAATGTATCACCTTCGTTAATTTTTCAGATAGTTGTTGGTTAGCTTCGTTTTGGTTACATTTCACATCATCAATTGCGGTTTTCATGTCATCTATTAGGGATGGCTGATCTTCAGATCCAATTAATTTTTGTGAGAGTATTTCTGTCTGTTGTTGAAGAAATTCAAGCCGTTTATTAGCTTTCAATAAAGGATCTTCAACTGCGTCAAAAGGGATGTTATCTTCAAAGTCAGGGAACCATTCGGGATGCTCTTTTGTAAGTCTCTCAACCTGTGAAACAGACCCATACTTGCATACAACAAGCAATATGATTTCTTTGGGCACGCAACTTGCGGCATTGACATTTACCGATACCAGTGACTTGTTTGAGCTCACGATGAAGTTGTTCAATCTTCCAACGCACGCGACATTCTTGTTGCGCCGCATCCGCATCCGATTGAGATAAATCGTTTGTCGCAATATATTCCGTGCGTCCGTTAGAGGAGACAATCCGGAATAACTTCACTTGATGACCTTTTGGAAACTTCTTGATGTGCACGCGTTTCCCTTGCCGACTTTCTGTCTGCGTCCAAGATAGGGCTTGGACTTGTTGGTGCGGTTCAACACCATCTGTATCGTTTACAAGACGATTGCGTTTCAGTGGCACATAGTAAATCTTTGAGAGTTTTTCAATCGCCTTCATCACTTGCATGGAAGCATACCAACTATCCATTAGCACTGTCCGAAACGGGAGTTGTTTTTTGAAGTAAGCGTTTTGCAACATCTCCAGTAAATGGTCTATTTTGCTTTTACCATCATGGTCCTTGTCATAAATGCGGTAATCAATGATCCAATATTCGTGTGTCTTTGGATTGACATAGAGACAAGTCACAATACCGATACCTTGAACCACTTTTTTGTCGCTACCACTCCACTGAGAACGGAGAGCCTCAATCTCTTTCGCATGCGGTTTAGGTAGCACAACATCATCAAAAATAATGTATCCTTCATCATCATACTCAATGTCATCCTTTACGGATTGCCAGAGTTCGCTTGAAGGGATGTTCTCATTTCTCAAAAAACGATTAAGTTGATCATGGCTCCATTTCTCTGTATGATCTCCAAAGTAGGTTTGCGTAAAATTCGTGACACTTGCAAACAAAAATTGACAATAATCGGAAAATAAACTTTCCTTCTTTTTAGATTGTATAAATGTAGTCATAATAGAATAGTATACACCAATTTATAAAAATGCGTAAGTCCTGTTATAGAAAATAGGAGCATTTTTTATGAAAATCACAACGATTTTACTCGGCACCTTGTGTCTACTCTCTCCTTGCATCTCCGGAAACGTTCCGTTGGAGGCGCAGCAAACAACGAGCATTCAAATAGACGTGACAAATAGTAGCACCTTGCTACAAAGTTGGCGACCTTCTGCCGACACTTCCCTGACGTTTGATATAAAAGTCACCGTTCCCACTGATTTCTCCAGTGGAACACTGACCGCCTCTCTCCAGAATATGACAAATTATCTTGGTAGCAGTGGAAACTCGGTGAGCTCAACTCAAGGTCTAATGGATCCTGATCTGCAGATACGCAAAACAGATGGTTGGATCCAAAACGAAAGCACCTTTGCATATTCTCTCAGTGCGAATACCAACACAATTTCTCTCTGTGTGGACTGTTTGGATTATGCTGCTTATGGAGAATTAGTGTTGACAGCATCTGGATCAGGCTTCACCTCCAACACCGTCACTCTCCAAATTCCCGAAGATACAAATGGGAATAAAATTGCAGACAGCTGGCAAAATGACGCAACCTTGAACTATGGGCGCGATGACGATAACGATACGGGTCCCAATACAAGGAAAGGTGATAATATTACTGTCATCAACGAATACCGCGGCTACCACAGTAATGGCAGTTGGACAGACACGGATCCAAACGCATGGGACATATTCGTCAAACTCGATCCGACACTCGCTAATTTGGGCTGCAGCATCAGCGATGCGTATGCTTTACCGATGAATGTCCATGAAGCCCCATGGGTGGCTATGGGGGATGGCATTGTCTATCCTCATGAAATCGAGGCAAGCGGTGGAACAGTTCCGAGTGTTTACGCCGTTAGAGTTCAAGGAAATGCAACAAGTGTGGAAGTTGACACTCTTCTGGGATCTTCGCCTATAGGCCCTCCATGGAATAACGCCAATGTGACCATCTACTACAACCGGGTAGGCTATTATATAAATGATGAGACCTTAGAAACAGATTATCTAAATGCTGTCATTGCCCATGAGATCGGGCACGCTGTTAATCTTTGGCACTGTCCATGTTTGGATGATCTCGACTGCTACATGTGGGTCCCACCAGATGAAGTACTTCACCTTGTAAGCGGCTTTGCGAGTCATCATAATGATGACTATAATTTAGTATACGATGGTTACTTCTGGCCGCGGCAGGCAGCTGACAACTCTGGTATTGATAGAATATATGTGCAGGGGGTGGGCATACGTGAACGCAAAGTAGAAGATGTGGATGGGGATGGTGTTGTGAATGCTTCAGACTTGGTTGTCGTTGCGTTAAACTTCGGCACAAGTGTCCCACATATTGCCAATGTGAATGGTGACAACGCTGTGAATGTCCTCGATTTAGTGATGGTTGCTAACGCCATGACGACGACAGGGTCGGTGTGTTTTACCAGTTTGCGAGAAGATGTGAATTCGGACGGAGTTGTAGATATTTCGGACCTGGTCCTGGTCGCATCAAAAATCGGTTCTGATGATAGAGTTAACAACGTTATTCCTGAAGATGTTGATGCGAATGGTTCGGTGAATGAGACGGATGCTATAGTTTTACCGTCAATGTTTGGCCATGGGACGGCGATACTTATGGTTCGGTGGAACAATTGTATTTCACCGTCAATATACAGTAGGGCAGATAGACACCGGACACGATACTTTCAGCGTGTAACTTTGAAAGGATTGGGACACTTTGATAAACCTATATTGGAAACATAACGAACAATATAAGGGTGTAGTAGAAACTGTGAAAGTGTGCATAAAATAATGCTTTTTCACAGTGGACGGGACAGAAGTGTTGCATTAACTGTCCGTTTGACTATACACTATATTCATATCTTTCAGGACATTTGCGTTGCGTCTGTCCTGTCATTCAATAAGGAGCACACTCCAGTGAAATCCAAATTATTTCTGATTTTAGTCGTTGGGTCTATGATGCTTGCTTTTCTGCTCAACACATTTGCCCAAGATTCATCACAATGGCATCTTCCCGAAGGAGCCGTCCTGCGGCTTGGTAAAGGCGGGGTTGGCGATATTGAATATTCCCCGGATGGCACGCGGCTGGCGGTGTCCAGTGCTGTCGGCATTTGGCTCTACGACGCACAAACGGGTGAAGAACTTGACCTACTCACAGGACAAAAGGGCATCATCTGGTGGGATGCGGACACAGGACAAGACCTCCGCTCCGCCACACACATTCTGGAGCTTGTAGAGCCTGGAAGGGACACTCCTGTCGCGTTAAGTCCAGATGGCAAGGTCCTCGCAACTGGCAGTGAAGGTGAGAGATGGTATATCTCCATTATTCGCCTATGGGATGTGGATACAGGACATCTCATCCATACATCGGAAAATACTTATGGTTCTACCCGGAGCCTCCAATTCAGCCCAGATGGAAAAAAAATCGCATGGCTTCTGTCAGATAGTGGTCATCTCTGGTTCACGCTGTGGGATGTGGACACAGGGATAGAACGTTGGACATCATTGAACCGGATTAACGATCATGTCTTGAGTGTAGCATTCAATCCCGATGGCAAAACAATCGCAAGTGGACAAATATATAATGGCATTTCTATATGGGATACGAACACAGGAAAGATTCTCCACACGCTTCCCGCACAGGGGGATGAGGTCTATGAGGAGTGGGAGTGGGAGGCAGTCCGTATTGTCGCGTTCAGTCCGGATGGAAAAACAATCGCAAGTGATGGTAAATATAGAGTTATCCACTTGTGGGATACGGACACGGGCAAACATATCCGAACTGTTGGTGGAGGGCTTATAGAGGCGATCAATAGCGGGACACTCGATTCTTTCAGAGGGCATAGGGGGACGATCAATAGTATTGCGTTCAGTCCGGATGGCAAAACAATCGCAACGGGCAGTTCCCGCGATGGCACGTTCAAATTTTGGGATATGGGGACGGGCGAACATCTCCACACAATCACAGGGCATAATAGTAGTGATGATGTGGAGAGCGTTGCGTTCAGTCCGGATGGAAAGATAATCGCAAGCGGGGCAGGCAACACCGTCCGCTTGTGGGACGCAGGCACGGGCGAAACGATCCACACACTCACGGGACATAAGAGTTCTGTCAATAGCGTTGCGTTTAGTCCGGATGGCAAAACAATCATCAGTGGCAGTGGAGACGATACGGTCAAGTTGTGGGATGTAGACAGAGGCGAGCATCTCCGCACACTCACGGGGCATACGGGTTCTGTCAATAGCGTTGCGTTTAGTCCGGATGGCAAAACAATCATCAGTGGCAGTGGAGACGATACGGTCAAGTTGTGGGATGTGGACAGAGGCGAGCATCTCCGCACACTCACGGGGCATACGGAGTTTGTCACAAGCGTTGCGTTCAGTCCGGATGAAAAGATAATCGCAAGTGGTAGTGGAGACAAGACTATCCGCTTGTGGGACGCAGGCACGGGCGAGCATCTCCGCACACTCACAGGACATACGAGTTCTGTTCGTAGCGTTGCGTTCAGTCCGGATGGCAAAACAATCATCAGTGGCAGTTGGGACGATACGGTCAAGTTGTGGGATGTGGACAGGGGCGAACTGCTGCGGACACTCACGGGGGATATGGGTTCTGTCTATAGCGTTGCGTTTCGTCCGGACGGCAAAACAATCGCAAGTAGCAGTTGGGACTACACGATCAATATCTCGCACGAAACGCTCCGCTTGTGGGACGCGGACACCGGGCATCTTCTTCGAACAATAGATGAAAAACAGGGGGGTGTGAAGAGCGTTGCGTTCAGTCCGGATGGCAAGGTCCTGGCGAGTGGTGGTCGTGATGGCACAGTGTTTTTATGGGACATTGCGATGGGACACCGTCCTGAAGATATAAATTCGGATGGTGTGGTCAATATTCAAGATTTAGTTCTGGTGGCGCAGGGATTTGGTGAATCGGCACCGGATCTGAATGGTGATGGGATTGTGAATATTCAGGATTTAGTTCTGGTGGCAGCAGCGTTTTAAGCGGACAGATAGGCATATCGTCTTGCAGTAATACCTCTGACGAACTCATTTACAGGCAGGTATCCGAGAGGTTATCTGCCTATTTTCTTTCCTACCGCCCTTTCTTATTTTCCCCTAAGATTTCTTTCATTTGTTTTCTGACGCATTTCTGTATGAAAGCGAGTGTGTCTATTCCTTCTATTTCCAAGCATTCTTGAAACGCATCATCGCTATAGAAGTTGAGGACGACTCGCATTGTTTTTGCAACTGTAGTTGCTGCTTTGGGTTTCCTGTTTCGGACACACAGCAGACATTTTTTGCGAGTTTTAGAGGGTTTTATGGAGTGCGGGTGGTATTGAGATGAGTATGGATTTATGTTGCATCGTCATCTTGTGTGGGTGGTTTTGGATAGACGACTTTTCTTGCGTGTCGGCTTCTGCGGATTGCCCTGCATTTGACACACTTCCATTTCAAAGCTGTGGTATCTGCCGAACATCTTGGAACTGGTAGATCGCGTGTCTGTAGAGTAGCACCGGCATATCTTTTATATTCACAACGAGATTATATTCATCATATTCGGTGAGTTTCCCCGAAATGACCTGTCCATTCATCATCGTGGCGGTGACGTGTGTATTGAGAGACGTTTTCAGCGTGTCTGCGATAGGTAGATCGGGTCTCTCTTTGATGGGTATTCTTGTCTGTAGCAGTTTTCTTTTGATGGTGTTCTCTACTGTGATCTGTTCGGTGAGTGCTTCCTGATCTATTTTCATCAGAACTTACGCATTATTAAAAATTATTGTAGGATTGGAGAGTTGATATCGCATATAATCATCCAATAAACTTTGTTTAACTTCATAGATTGTTTTGCCAAGTGTCCGTGCAACACGTTTGAAACAGACCCATACTTGCATACAACAAGCAATATGATTTCTTTGGGCACGTAACTTGCGGCATTGACATTTACCGATACCAGTGACTTGTTTGAGCTCACGATGAAGTTGTTCAATCTTCCAACGCACGCGACATTCTTGTTGTGCCACATCCGCATCCGATTGTGATAAATCGTTTGTCGCAATATATTCCGTGTGTCCGTTAGAGGAGACAATCCGGAATAACTTCACTTGATGACCTTTTGGAAACTTCTTGATGTGCACGCGTTTCCCTTGCCGACTTTCTATCTGGGTCCAAGATAGGTTTTGGACTTGTTGGTGCGGTTCAACACCATCTGTATCGTTTACAAGACGATTGCGTTTCAGTGGCACATAGTAAATCTTTGAGAGTTTTTCAATCGCCTTCATGATTTGCATGGAGGCATACCAACTATCCATTAGCACTGTCCGAAACGGGAGTTGTTTTTTGAAGTAAGCGTTTTGCAACATCTCCAGTAAATGGTCTATTTTGCTTTTACCATCATGGTCCTTGTCATAAATGCGGTAATCAATGATCCAATATTCGTGTGTCTTTGGATTGACATAGATACAAGTCACAATACCGATACCTATAATCACTTTTTTGTCGCTACCACTCCACTGAGAACGGAGAGCCTCAATCTCTTTCGCATGCGGTTTAGGTAGCACAACATCATCAAAAAGTATGTATCCTTCATCATCATACTCAATGTCATCCTTTACGGATTGCCAGAGTTCGCTTGAAGGGATGTTCTCATTTCTCAAAAAACGATTGAGTTGATCATGGCTCCATTTCTCTGTATGATCTCCAAAGTAGGTTTGTGTAAAATTCGTGACACTTGCAAACAAAAATTGACAATAATCGGAAAATAAACTTTCCTTCTTTTTAGATTGTATAAATGTAGTCATAATAGAATAGTATACACCATTTCATAAAAATGCGTAAGTCCTATCTTTTACTGGTAAGGCAGGTTATATGGTGTTTTGTAATTATTCAGAAGATCACGTTCACTACTCTTACGAGATGATTCGTTAACATCTACATAAACACATATCGTGTTAAATCCTCTTTCAAGTGCATTATGCCATACTTTGTGACTTGTTGTTAGTCTCCGTATAAATGAATTTGTTTGACCAATGTATAATGGTTGGAAGCCAACCTTACCCTGTGAATCAACAGATTGTCTTGTAAAGATGTAAACACCACCAGCATCTATGAATTGGGCGTTTAAAGGATAAACGTGAAAAACATACTGATTCCCAGATGCTCCATAAAAAACTGCTTGTGCCATTGTAGTTTCCAGTTCCAGTCAGTTTTATCCTCCGGCAAGGGTAGGAGAGTGGATAAACGAAATAATTTTCGAACATTATCATCCACCCTGAACTGGATATTTGATTTGCTTTTATACTGGAGTTTTAAAGTATGGGCTTTTTAAGTAGGGCATTTTTCTACATTTTTAACTTTGTGTATAATTCTGATTCGTTAGATTTTATGACATTTTGCGCGTTATTTCAGATATTGATTAACGACTCGGTAAAATATTTCAATTATTGGAATGCATAAGACTCATAATGTTAATTTTCTGTTCTTCATCCCCTTCCTCATCAGCTAAACTTAATGCTTCCTGAAAATCCAAATCTATGCCATCCGTGCGACCTATGCTACGTTTAGCAATTGCTCGGTTGCAGTAATCCCCTGCGAACTTAGGACCTAAGCGAATAGTCTCGTCAAAGTCTGAGATAGCTGCTTCTGCTTGCTTGAGTTTTAATTTTGCCAGTCCTCTCCTGCTATATGCAATACCAATAGTAGGATCTATCCGGATGGCAGTATCACAGTCGGTAATTGCTTCAAAGTTTAAGTCTAACATTAGTTTTGATTGGGCACGGTAAATATAAGCCCAAGTATTATCAGGGTCTAAGCGAATCGCTTCGTCATAGTCTTGTATCGCAGCTTCATATTGTTCCAGTCGTTGTTTCACGTAACCTCTACTAATATAATATATGGCAGTGTCAGGTTCTAAACGGATTGCCGTGTCAAGGTCAGTTAGTGCACCAAACATATCTTTTGACAGCCTTTTAGCACGGGCACGCTGATGGTAGGTTGTTGCAACGTCTTCTTTTAACTCAATAGACTTGTTGAAGTCAGTTATCGCTTCAGAATACTTCCTAAACTCGTAATCTACACGTCCTTTCCAATAATGCGCTTCTGCAGTGTTTGGATCTAAGCGAATCGCTTCTTCGAAATTAGAAAGAGCTTCTTTATATTCTTTCTGGTCAAATAACTTTTTGCCTTTATCAATGCAGACTTGGGCAGATTCATTTAAACTCAGGAGGAAATTATTTGTACTCATTTAGTTATTTCTCGTAGAATAGATTAAGGTTATACCGAATCACTATTATCATCCTGTTTCAAAGTATCTAAAACCTCGGGTTCTTTATCCGATATATCAGTATTTGTTTGATCTGTGTTTTCTTTAGCACTACTTTGGGCGGTAACACTGTTTTTATTCCTGCGGTTTTGGAAATAATTATTTGCCATAACCCCAATAATGACGACTAGTGGACAGTCCATTCTAATTCTTCGGGTAAAGGTCGCGATTCGGAGATCGCTCCTACCAATGGAGTGCTTATGGTAGGAGGGAACTCCACAAGCCGACTATTACTTATACCCACAAGTTTAGCTTGGACTGTCTACTAGAAGAGGTCCTCCAAATATTGTCAAAGACCACTTTATAATACTTAATTGTCCATTTATAAAAGCAACATCTTGCCTAACATTATTTATATCTGTCCTCAATGCTGATATTCTGTCGTCAACATGGTCGCGCATTCTGTTTTCTAATTCGCCCATATTCTCTGTCATGCTTTTATCTAAATCGCTTATATTCTTTGTCATATTTTTATCTAATTGGTGAATCACTTTGATAAGGTCATTATATTGCGATCCTGAGAGAGCGGAGTCCGATTTCTGACCTGATTGGGCAATACCAACAGAGCACATATTAATTATAAAGAATATTGCGATAATACACAATATAGTTCTACGTTGATTGAACATAATAAATCCTATTCAAAGTTTGTAGTGTAGATCAGATTAGTATGCCTGTCAAAGTGATACGAGATCTAATAAGGAGATTAAAATGCAATTTAATGGGTGATGTATCATACTGGATGAATTATCAATCTACTCATCTAACCAACTCATCATACTGCGTAGATTCTTTCCAACATCTTCAATCTGCAACTCAGCTTCTTGTCTGCGGAGGGCACGAAGGACAGGTTGATTAGCTTGATTCTCAAGGACCCATTCTCGGGCAAAGATACCGCCTTGGACATCTGCTAAAATCTGACGCATCTTTTCCCTAACACTATCATCAATCAATCTTGGACCACGGGTCAGGTCGCCATACTCTGCAGTATTACTTATATCGTTACGCATCTTGCTTAATCCGCCAGTATAGAGAAGATCAACAATCAGTTTCAACTCGTGGAGACATTCAAAGTATGCCATTTCCGGTTGGTATCCAGCTTCAACAAGAGTGTCAAATGCTGCTTTAATGAGTGCTGCGGTACCACCACATAACACTGCTTGTTCACCAAATAGGTCCGTCTCTGTTTCTTCACGGAACGAGGTTTCCATAACACCTGCACGTGTACCCCCAATCCCTCTTGCATAAGCGAGTGCAATATCACGGGCAGAACCGGTTGTGTCCTGATGAACAGCTATGAGACACGGTACACCACCACCACCTTCAAACACCTCTCGCACAAGTGAACCAGGACCTTTCGGTGCAATCATAGTAACATCAATGTCGTTCGCTGGAACAATCTGACCAAAATGAACACTGAAACCGTGAGAAACCATCAACATGTTACCAGCCTGCATATTCGGTGCGATCTGGTCACGATAGACATCAGCATGTTTTTCATCGGGGATTAGCACCTGAACGATATCTGCTGATTCTGATGCGTGTTCCACTGTTCTGACGGTTAAACCTTCATCCTCTGCACGGGATTTTGAACGACTACCTTCGTATAAGCCTACGATGACGTCGGCACCACTGTCTTGAAGGTTTAATGCTTGTGCTCTACCTTGTGCACCGTACCCGATGATTGCAACAGTTCTGTCCTTTAGAAGGTCAAAATTGGCATCGCTGTCGTAATAGAGTGTTGCCATAGAATAATATCCTCTCTGTTTCTATTGTAAAATATTTTCACTTGTCTGGGAATGTACTATTGCGGTTTTTCGGTAGAACCACGTATCATAGCGATTTTTCCTGTACGTGCCAACTCAAGGATACCATACGTCCTATAGATGTCAATCGCTGCTTTCAATTTACCTTCATCCCCAGTAATCTCAAGTATAATAGAGTTAGGTTTCATGTCAATTACACGTCCGCGAAAGACTTCAGCAACTTGTAGAATATCGGCGCGCGTTTGAGGGGTTGTGGCGATCTTGATAAGGATGAGTTCACGTTCAACATGTGTCCCAGTGGATATATCCGTTACCTCAATCACGTCAATCAATCTATTCAAGTGTTGATAAATCTGTTCTATTATCCGCGGATCCCCGTGTGTGACGAGCGTAATCTGTGAGACACTCTCATCGTGCGTTTCAGCGACATTGAGGCTGTCTATATTAAAGCCGCGTCCACTAAATAGACTCACGACACGTGCAAGCACGCCGAATCGGTTCTCTACCATTACGGAAAAAATGTGTCGGTCTTCGTTATTCATTCTATTTCTACCTACGAATTTAATTCTACTTATGAAAGGCCTCTGATAACATCCCCGAGTCCTTTACCTGCGGGTACCATCGGGAATACGTTCTCCTCTTCATCAACTATGAAGTCAATAACAACAGGTCCATCGTCAATTCCTTTCGCCTTGAGCAATGCGGGTTCAACGTCTTCAGGATGTTCTACTCTTAGACCTGTAGCACCGAATGCTTGTGCAAGAAGGGCAAAATCAGGATTGTCATGATAATCTACTGCGGCGTAACGTTTGCCATGAAATAACTCCTGCCATTGACGAACCATACCGAGATACATATTGTTGATGATGAAAACTTTTATCGGTAATTTCATTGTTATCGCTGGTACGAGTTCTTGGATCGTCATAATATACGAACCATCACCATTGATATTGACAACAGTTCTGTCTGGACAACCGAGTTGTGCACCGATAGCGGCAGGAAGACTGAAACCCATTGTTCCGAGACCCCCTGAGTTCAACCATTGACGCGGTTCCGTGAACTGGAAGTATTGTGCTGCCCACATCTGGTGTTGACCGACATCTGCTACGACAATTGCATCACTATAATGTTCATAGATCTGCTCCATAACATACTGTGGCATGACTTTATTGCCTTTCTGCTCGTATTCAAACGGGTATTTCTGTTTCCATTCTTGTATCTGTCTACGCCACGGATCAATATCGGTCGTATCAACCAACTTGTTCAACTCTATGAGAACTTTCTTAGCATCACCAACGATGGGGACATCAACAGGTACATTCTTACCAATACATGATGCATCAATGTCAATATGGATTTTTTTGGCATTGGGTGCGAATTTGTCAAGGTCACCTGTAACCCTATCATCAAATCTGGCACCTATTGCAACAACAAGGTCTGAATCGGTAAATGCGTAATTTGCGCAGCATGAACCGTGCATACCCGGCATCTGCATTGCTAAGGGATGTGTTTCAGGAAAAGCACCGAGTCCCATCAACGTAACAGTGATCGGAATCTGTGTTTTAAGCGTTAACGCTCTGAGTTCCTCGCTTGCGTTTGCAAGAACTACGCCGCCACCAGCATATAGAATTGGACGTTCCGCTTCTTTAATTAGAGCAGCTGCTTTTGCGATCTGCCCAGGATCCCCATTGACCTGAGGTTTATAACTTCGGATATCAACCTTTTCAGGATATTGGAAGGTTGTTTTATGTTGCTGAGCATCTTTTGCAATGTCAATAATGACGGGTCCCGGTTTTCCAGTACTTGCTATATGAAATGCTTCTGCAACGACATCCGCAACTTCATCGCTGCTCTTGACGAGATAACTGTGTTTACAGATGGGTCTGGTGACACCGATAACATCACATTCTTGAAATGCATCACTGCCGATAAATTGTGTCATGACTTGTCCCGTGATAGCGACCATCGGGATGGAGTCCATATATGCAGTTGCAATTCCTGTGACAAGATTAGTTGCTCCTGGACCTGATGTGGCGAGAGCGACGCCTACCTTACCCGTGACGCGGGCATAACCGTCGGCAGCATGAGAAGCACCTTGTTCGTGTCGCATCGGTATAAGTTTTACATCTGTTTCGTCATATAAGGCATCAAAAATCGGCATTGCTGCACCACCGTTCACACCGAAGATATATTCGACACCTTCACGTTTGAGACAATCCACCAGGATACGTGCTCCTGAAAGTTCCATGCCAATTTCCTCTTATAGTATTGTCGGCACACTCTCCTGTGCCGGAACATATTGATAAAAAAAACCCTCTCGCTTCGCTTTGGAGACGAGAAGGATGCATAATAAGACCTTACCGTGGTACCACTCCAATTCTCTCCCTTCTTTTTAATCATAAGGAAAAGCACTCTTGGGATGCGTTAACGGACATCAAACCGACTAATCCTACTTATCGCAATTCGGAGATCACTCCTAAATGATAGACACAATCAATACGTGTCGGGTTTCGTTCCTCTACCCGACCTACTTATTTAGTTTGGACTATCCACTACAGTTGTTCAGATTAGCAGCTCCAGGGCGACATTCAGTCTTAGGTACATGGGAAGACCTTTCAGCCTGTGAATCTTCCTCTCTTGCAAGTCCAATAGACTTACTCTTCCCCTTCAACGCTTTTTTCTATTCTGTTGTAATTATCTATAATATATCGTTCTTGCGTTATGTTGCCTTGAGTTTCGTTATTGTTTCATAATTAATTATAACACCGAATCACGCAAAAGTCAAAAAATTCGGTGTAATTTGGTTTTATAAAAAGTAGTAGGCACACTCCGTGTGCCGTCATCTTATGTAAACGGCACGCGGAGCGTGCCTACTACCATGCTATTCTATTGACTTAAGTTCTCCCCAAACGACACTGACTTTTCCAGATGGATCAATGGATGCGGCTTCTGGTGGAAATCGATTTGCAATAAGTTCTGCATAAGAAGTTGCAATTTGCTCAAATGCTGGGATTGCAGTGTTACAGCAAGACGTATGGAAATTGATGAACCAACCTTCCATATCTTCTGTTCGGTAGGCGACAGGATCGGCATCTGCACCATCATCGGCATAACTTTCAAACTCAAAGTTGTTCTCTTCTAATACAGATATACCGACTGGACGATTTGAGGTCCAGCCCTTAAGAGATGGCATATACTTCTTACCAAGATCAGTTGGTTTGACTGATGCTGCATTTTCATTTGTTTTTGCATTTGTTACTGTAAACCCGAAAATTTTCTGCTGACCTGCAAGTTCTGCTGCAACGCGTGCACCAGTTCCATAGTTCCAATAATAGTAGAAGGGATAATCCCCAATAAAACCACCGATACCTCCTTCTCTCAACCATGAGTATACCGGATCGGCTTCACCTCTATTTTGAAAAATGGTGTCGGGAGTGTTCCCTTGTGTGAGGATATAGATGCCTTTTGGATTGGCATTCATATAGTTGATCAATCCTTCACCATCAACAATTTCTCCCTTGATTTTTTTGTCAGCAAGTTTTTCTACGATAAGGTCTGCTAAATCGATGCCTTTGAGACCTCCTGTACCTAATACATTTCCGTTTTCAAGAGCTGCATCGTAGACAACTGCGACCTCTTGTCCATAAGTGTAGCCTGCAAAAGTTAGAACCATAATGGATACAAAATAAAATACTCTTTTCACTATTTTCACTCCTTATTTAAAATATCGCCTATTAAATCAAATTGTCTGATATGAAGATTAAGTTATTAATTGGGTAATACGCGGGCGGGGAAACCCCGCCCCTACGAAACCTTACTCCTACGATGAGTCATATCAGTAGAATTACCTGATTATTTATTTAATCTTCATATGCTAACTAATTTTCGTTAGATGTTATACCATTTCTAATTGAAAATGTCGCTTATATCGTAACACATTCTTCCAGATTATGCCGTTCTCCGTTTCTTTTCTAAAAGCTCGGTAATGAGAGAAAATCTAATAGAAATGGTGTTACAGCATAACATATTTGCACAATAACATCAAGAATCTATTGTCAAGGGGTGTGTAAAGTTTTTGCACTCTATTTGTCAGAATCGCGGATTACTCGGATTACTCGGATTACTCGGATTACGCGGAAGCGGATTCTTGTGCATTTAAAGTTTACTTTCACAAGTTGGCGTTGATTTTGGCAAAACCCTTATGCGTCAATTTAGTACAGAGAAGGGTACTGTAGGATAAATGTTGTAGAAGAGCACAATCTAACAGAATGTGCTACAGCAGTATCAAGATGGATGGGGTAGGGAAAAGGGGATGGGTGGAAGGTTGGAAGACGGGAAGAGTGGAAGAGAGGATGGGTGGAAGGTTGGAAGGATGGAGGGTTATATGGGTTGGAGGAAGAAGCACAATCAAGGATGAATGTGCTACGGCAGTATCAAAAGGGTTGATGTAGGTGGAAGGATAATGATGGATGAATGGGGTTGGAGGAAGATAGCACAATGGAGGAAGATAGCACAATCTAACAGAATGTGCTACAGCAGTATCAAAAGGGTTGATGTAGGTGGAAGGATAATGATGGATGAATGGGGTTGGAGGAAGATAGCACAATCTAACAGAATGTGCTACGGCAGTATCAAAATGGATGGTGTAGGGAAAGGGTAATGAGGGATGAAGGTGTATGGAGGAAGATAGCACAATCAAGGATGAATGTGCTACAGCAGTATCAAAAGGGTGGTGTAGGGAAAAGGGTAATGAGGGATGAAGGTATATGGGGGTGTGTAAACTTTTTGTCACTGGATTATCTTTGATAGTTGTAAAATCTATGAAAAAATGGTATCCTTTCCAAATAATAATTTTATTCAAAGGAATGGATACCTATGTTTAGTATATCATTTGATAGTTGTAAAGTCAAAGAAAATGAAGAAGCAGCCCAGGCTATAGTGGATGATTTTTGCGATTTAGTAAGCGGTCTTGGTCGTGATTCTTCTCTGTCGTTTAGTGAAGTAGAACACCTTATTTTAGAACGCACTCAGGCATTAAGACAAAAGTTGTTTGAGTTGCATGCGTTAGATCAAGCATCGGTAAAAGAGACAGACCCGGTGTCGTGTCCAACGTGTGGAAAGGCGTGTCGTCCTTGGCGAAAGAGAGGTCGCCAGTTTACGACGCTATGTGGTGATATTGGTGTTGAGCGTTGGATGTATTATTGTGAAGACAAACATTATCATTTCCCTTGGGATACAAAGCAGAAGTTGAAAGGTAAATACACGCCTCGTGTTGCTGAACTGATGTGTTTTTTTGCGGCACACTTTGACTATAGGATGGCTGCTGATGAGTTGACACGTCTGGGAGTTAGCGTCAGCCACACGACCCTTCATAAGAAAGTGCGTGAATGGACAAAAGATGTGCGTGCGTTGGAAGAAGTGGAATGCCAAACCCTTGCTCCCAATGAGCATTGGGTTGTAAGTACGGATGGATGTCATACGAACTCACCAGGGGGTTGGAAAGAAACAAAAGTAAGTTCCGTTTGTAGAACTTTTCCGATACTGGGACCAAATGGTATCTCCAGAGCGCGTCCTGAAAGTATTCGTTATACTGCCAGTCGTCAGAATGCTATAGAGTGTGGCAAGGATTTATATGCGTTAGCAACCCATAGTGGTATCTATCAAGAAGATATAATGGATCAAGAGATTGTATTTATTGGTGATGGTGCTCCGTGGATATGGAACTTGGCAGATGAACACTTCCCAAATGCTGTTCAAGTTGTAGATATTATGCATGCAAAATCACATCTATATGATGTGGCTAAAGTCGCTTTCGGTGAGGCTGAAACCGAAAAGATAAAAGAGTGGATAGAAGAGGTAGAACCCCTTCTTCAAGATGGGAACATCACAGAAGTTGTCGCATGCATTCGTGGGTTATCTACGAAGGATCCAGACACATCCGAGATATTAGAAAGAGAGGCGAGGTATTTCCAAAAACATGCTAAACGCATGCAGTATAAACTGTTTAGAGAAAAAGGCTATATGATTGGAAGCGGTGTGATTGAGAGTGCCTGTAAACACCTTGTGGCACAAAGATGTAGACGCGCATCTATGAGATGGACAGATGAAGGTCTCCAGTCTATCCTTGAACTGAGATGTATGTATAAGAACAAGACTTGGCAAAAATATTGGTATCCAGACCCAATAGATGACTCGTCTCCACCAATAATAGATGTCTCGTCTTTAAAAACAAGAGCCGCATGATATTTTAGTGACAAAAACTTTACACACCCTGAAAGTATTTGTCTTTGTTTTCTATAGGAATAAGACTGAGCTTGTTGCCTTGCAATTGAATTCTAACTTCTTTAGACGATACGCGTTGCGAAGCATATTCTGGATTAAAACCGTAGGGTAGTTCGGTTAGGATGTCAACCTTTAGTTTTTCTTTTTTTCCATCAAAAAGATATCTCCTAATCCAATCCGGATTAAATATATGCGCATTCCAACCACCGATAATAACTAAAGCACTTGAGGAATGGTCTAATTTCATAAGCAATGCCTTTCAATGTTGCGCGTAAGCAGTTTACAAAAGTTCGGATAATCTTTGTCTGAAGTCAGACGTTCAAATTAGTAACGGATTTTTCGACAATTACCTTTTAGCAATTTAATAAATTGCTATATTGTGAATAGTATAGCATAATTCTCCCCTAAAGTCAATTGCAAAAGTATATCAATCAATCCCATGTTCCTGGCAATAGTCCTGAATAATCGGTAAGAAAGTATTAGCATATTTTTCTGTTTTTGATGGACCAACACCGTGCATCAACTTGAAAGACGCTATAGTGGTTGGATAATAGGTCGCCATTGCTTGCAATGCTCTATCGTGGAAAACTACAAAGTGCTGCAGATCTTCAAGCCTTGCAATTCTATCTCGTTCAACTCGAAGCAATTCAAATAATCCTGTGTCATATTCTGAAAGAATTTCAGATGTAGTCTGGTGAATAGAATCAACCGATAGACCGAAGAATTGGTCTCCTCTTTTCAGTATTCCCCATCCCTTCTGTGTTACGCTAAGACTTCCATGTTGGGGGTCTCGTGCTACCAAATCATGTTGAATGAATTGGTAAGACATATATCGCCACTGCATCTTACTATGCTCTGTTCCAATCCCGTATGTAGAGAGATGGTCATGTCTGTTTTCCAGAATTCTTTTCTGCTGCGATCCTCGTAACACGTCTATAATATAAGCTTCACCAAACAATTCATTGGTACGAAGTATGCATGAAAGAAACTTCTGAGCAGGAATTGTTAAGTCCACACGATTCTCATTAGCATTACGACAATTGTCACACATACCGCAATTGTCTTGTTTATATTCCTCTCCGAAGTAAGACAACATCATTTTGCGCCGACAGGTATTAGAAGTTGCCCACGACACAAGTGTATGCAAACGTTCCTGTCGTCCCTTCTTTTCAGATGCTGCTCCTTGCTCAATGAAATGATTGATTGTGTCCACGTCACCGTAACTAAACAATAACTGACATTCCGCTGGAAGTCCATCGCGACCACTACGACCTATCTCCTGATAATAAGACTCAGGTTCTTTCGGCAACCCCGCATGAAGCACAAACCGTACATCAGCTTTATCTATTCCCATGCCGAAGGCAACTGTTGCTACTATTATCTGCGTATCTCCTTTAATAAAGGCTTCCTGATTCTGTTTCCGCGTTTCGTTATCTAACTTGGCATGATAAGGACGTATAGCATAACGTCTGGCGTCTAAATTGCGGCATAACGATTCTACCTGCTTTATCGTTTGACAGTAGATAATACCTGATTCTTGGGGATGTTTACGGAGAAAAGCAAGTGTCTGTTCTAACAATTCAACTTTCGGTTCAACAGAGATGTATAAGTTTTTCCTGTCAAAACTGGCAATAAAAGTATTATCAGCAGAAATGTTAAGTAATTGCTGGATGTCATTTTGAACTCGGGTAGTTGCAGTGGCAGTTAATGCTACACAAACGGCACTTTTGAATCGTTGACGAACTGAAACCAAGTCTCTATATTCAGGTCTAAAATCATGACCCCATTGCGATATACAGTGTGCTTCATCAATGGCAATACATTTAACATTTGATTCATCAAGCATCACAAGTATTTCAGGTCGTACGAGTGTTTCTGGTGCTACATAGAGTAATTTGATGTCCCCGTTCCTGACTGCCCGCATAGTCTCTAAATACGCTGAGTGGCTAAGCATACTGTTGAGAAAAGCTGCGTTGATGTTCCTGTTTCGCAACTTCACCACTTGATCCTCCATGAGAGAAATCAGAGGTGAAACAACGACAGTCATACCATCAAAAATAAGAGCAGGTAATTGATAACAGAGAGACTTTCCGCCACCTGTCGGCAGGACAACTAAAGCATCTCGTCCTTCAAGAATCTTATCTATTATCACATTCTGATAAGGACGAAACGTCTCATGTCCAAAAACACTCTGAAGTACTGCTAACGGATTTTGTGTTGAAATCTGTAAGGGTGAGAGTTCAGCTTCTGCAGACCGTTCCGATTCTGCTTGTTCTACATGCTCAAGAAACCAACCTGAAATCTGGACATAGTGCCGTTCTTCAAGGTCAGGTCGATCTTCGGGTTTCCAACGATGTGAAAGTGACACACGCAGGAGCATGCCTTCCGGAATAAACTCAATCGGGTCTTGGAAACCGACGAAGGTAAGGGTGCAGCCACCATTCACAGTAGGATAACGATATCGTATCCGTTTATCGTCTATGTCCCGTCTAAGTTGTTGGTCAGGTCTCCAAAAGGTTGTACTATGGGATGGAACATTGCTTCCAGCAGGAACATAAAGGGATCCATTACGCGTCGTCTGTAATAGTCCCTCATAAAGTATTTGAGGACTTCCAATTTTGGG
The DNA here is from genome assembly GCA_965205065.1 of Candidatus Poribacteria bacterium. Classification (GTDB taxonomy): domain Bacteria; phylum Poribacteria; class WGA-4E; order WGA-4E; family WGA-3G; genus MSPOR6. Next base: position 5,607,555 of record CBDBFT010000001.1, read on the forward strand.
AGGCATCAAAAGTTCAATAGGGGTAACTAAACTTCCCGTATCTGGTTCGGCATGTATAAATCGCTTTTCATGAACCACAATATCCTCAACATGCGGCGGAATCAGCGAAGTTTCTGGTACAGGTTCAGCGGTTATCTCCCAAATCTCACCTACATTATACTCTCTATTAGCCCCGTCATGCGGATCAGCATTAAATGGTATAAGTCGAACACTTTCTCCTGTTTCCGTAATTGCACCAATACATGCGCCTTTCGCCATACGAGTTTTCGCTACAATCAATACTCTCACGGTAAAATATCCTCAATCACCAAATCATACGTTTCCGCTAATTTATCTGCTACTAAAGAACGATGACATGCTTCAGGTGCAGTTTCAACACAAAACAGTGCAACAACCTGTGCATCTGGCTCTAATTCGTCAATCAGACTTTGCGGTTCAAACGCAGCAAGGCATTCTGTGTTGTAAGCCTCAATGAACGCCTCTCCGAGTTCTGTCCGTTTCCGTTTAGCAGTTTTCGTTGCTTTATCCGCTGCAGCTTGTTTTTCTCGGACATTTTTTGTTGGTCCAAGGTCTTTACGGTAAATGTAGCGGATGCCAAGTTCCTCAAGCCGCGTCTGCAACCGTTTGCTATTCGCAAATGCGTAAGTTGCCCCTCGGACGCCTCGTCTGCTGCGGATATCGCAGAACGTATCGACCTTTGCTTTACATAATGCCTCAAAAAAACCAACTTCGTCAAAGCCGTATACACCGATGGTGACAATTTTTATTTTCATAAACGTTTATTTATGCTTTCTCCGGGAATGAAACGTCTCTTCTCCAAACAAACTCATCTGTCCACCCGTAATCCGCTCAATTGCCTCTTCCTGCGTTATCTCCTGACAATTTTCGTCAATATGAACGACAGGTAAATCCTGTGTAATGAGGGTTGCGCCGATAAGTTTACATCGGTGGCACTGCTCAGGTTTTCCTTCACTGCACATAAGCGCAACGCGCTGCTGTTGTGAGAAAGCAGTCCGCAGACGTTCAATACCGCGTTGGAAGAACTTTGCACTCTTCACCTTTTCGTAATCAACTATACCGTTCACGTAACAGGATTCATCGTCAGGTTTCCCACCGATTAAGTCCCCCATATACACATAACGAATATCGTGACGTTCCAGTCTGTTCTCAAGTGGTTTTTTGGAAAACTCCGGTTTATACCCGGAATGCGGAATAGAACGGACATCAATCAGGTAAGCAATCCTATACTGCTGAAGCACTGCAATGAAATCTTCTATTGAGCGGCTCCCGTAACCTATCGTATAAATTGGGATGGTATTTTCTGTTATTTCCATAATAGGTAAATGATACCATATAGACGACTAACAATCAACTGGTTTTAGTTTACTACATTACACATCTATACAATTTGACAAGGAACTGCTTAATCTGTTAGAATTGTAAACACTTACTATAATAGTCCGTTTTTAAAATTGTATTTTAGTGCCTACAAACAGCCCTTTTGAACACAATTCAATATGAACTGCAGCACACTATAAATATTGTAATGCAACATCATAGAAACAGTGAGGAGAAAAGTTGTTATGAAAAGAAACAGAGGCAAAATATCTTTACTTATCTCATTAGGGATACATGTCATTTTGATGTTACTGATTTCACCATTTCTCTTAAAACAATTCCACGAACCTTATGAGGACTTATCGCTTGCGATCTTTAGGTTAGGCACACCTGATCAACTAAAACGTCGGGCATTGCGCCAGCATAAGACTGCACAACAGAAACGTAGTTATGATAGCGGCTCTCCCACGCAGACGCAGGCTGCACCAAAACACGCACCAGAGATGAATCCTCCAGAAGCACTTTTCTACGATGATTTTGCGCCAGAAATCGTTACACATACCGATATACCACAAACGGAATTTTATACGCTCCCAAATAAAAGTTTCGGTGAAGAAGGCACAGAACCATCTGGACCAGTTGTTGATCCGATTAAGAGAGGAGCAGGTGGTACCGTAGAAGGTCCCGGACGAGGCGGATCAGGAAGCGGTGTTGGTAGTGATATGGGGAAAAGATTATCACACCTGAAAGGTGTTGATGACCTCGCAAACATAGATTTAGACGAAGGCATACAAGGACTCGGCATTTTTGACACCAATCTAATACCAGGTCACGGATTGATCGGACAGGTCTACGTATTCGGTCGTCCGATTTATATGATGCCTCATTTTGAAGGGTTCAACTCTATTTATACTTTTGCAACATCAAAGTTAGATGTCCGCACAAGGAATTTCACTGAAGGATTTCCTACACCACAGAAGCAGAATATCGTAGAAAACTTCGCTATACGTTTTCAAGGACAATTGGCTGTACCTACACCCGGTACATACACCTTTGAAATTCTCTCTGATGATGGGGCAAAGTTATACATTGATGGACAATTGGTCATAGATAACGACGGCATCCATCAACCACAGACGAGACGAACACGTATACCGCTCTCTGTCGGTTTTCATCCTGTTGAAATTCACTATTTTCAAGGTCCACGATATAAAATCGCACTGCAGTGGTTTTATAAACCCCCTGGTGGAAAAAGACAAATTGTGCCACCTGATGTCATTTTCCAACCGGGAAGACACAATGTACAAGACGAATTGCGAAAATTAAGACAGCGAATGAATAAGGGAAGATGAAAACACATAACCTCTTTGGCATGAAAACATAGTTAATAGAAAGATATGCGAATTACGATACTCTTCTCTACACTGCTTATTATTTCTTTCCCAAACGTTGTACGGGATACTGCTGCTGATCCTGAACACGACTTCACATTCGTTCGTCTTGAATATAGAGGAGACCTTACAGCACTAAGCAATTGGGAGGTAGACTATCCCGCTTCTGATCGGAACTTCATTTATCAACTGCGCAAGCAGACCAACATAAACGTAGCACCTGATAGTAAAAAGATCGCTGTATGGTCTGAGGAGTTATTCAAGTATCCGTTTGCTTATGTATTAGAAGTCGGAAGTATGAGACTGAGCAAGGCTGATGCTGATAACCTACGCGAATACCTATTACGCGGAGGATTCATCTTTGTAGATGATTTTCACGGAGGATTAGAGTGGAAGTGGTTCTATAAGGAATTCAAAAAGATATTTCCAAACCGAGAACCGGTAGATATTCCGATCACGCATCCGATTTTCCGCTGTTTCTATAAAATCGAAAAACTGATACAAATTCCTGGACTACGCGCACTCTTTAGTGGACAGACATACGAACGTTTTGATGGACATCCTGCCCGATATCTCGGTGTTTTTGATGACAAAGGACGACTCATGATGATGATATGTTTCAATTCTGACCTGGGGGATGCCTGGGAACACGCCGCAGAAGATTACTATCCAAAAGAGTATTCAAATATAGCGTTGAAAATCGGTATCAACGCAGTTATCTATACGCTTACACACTAACACATCAATATTACCTCGGTTTTGAACTGCTACAAATATCATACAACAACTGTTCAAGCAACAGTTCACGATCAACACTTGTCGTCTTCATCTGGATTTCTACCGCCAAAGTTTTCTCTAATGCATGCATCAGTTCCGCCACGGTGAACGCATGGAGTGACTGGAATATTTTAAAGGCAACATAAGGATTACGTTTCATAATGTTATGTGATGCGGATTGCGGCAAAATTTCACTGAACTCTTCAGCAAGCGGTTGAAATATATTCTTTATGAAGTTCTCGTATCGCGTTTGCCTACCGATGGGTTTGAGTTCTTTTCGCTCTGCTATCAGCTTTGCCTGAAGCGTCAAACGGATGTGGCTTACGATCGCTGCAATAATGAGAAACGGGTCTTGACCGCTCAATACTATTTCCCGTAGACTTTTCAACGCTTGCCGAGGTGAACGTTTTCCGATTGCATCGGTGAGATCAAATATCCTGTCATAAGTGCTTTGTGGCACTAAGTTGCGAACATCCGCCTCATCAATCTGATGTTTATCACCGACAAAATTGGTGATCTTGTTAATCGCTTCCGCAATGGTCTGCATATCACCACCGGTGCGTTGTCGGAGTTGTTCAAAAGCACGCGGTGTAATCTTCTTATTATCGGTGGCAAACTTGTCAACTACCTTTTTATAGAGCGGATCCTGGTTGAGTGATCCTCTCCTCTCCTGAGGATTAAAGGCGGCATATCTACCGACATCCTGAATCGCTTTTGCAAACCGATTTCTTTCGTTAACCTCCCCCTTTATTGTAAAGATAAGTACACTTGTTTCTGGTAGATCGTCTTGAAGCCATTCTAATAACAGTTCGGCATCGTTATCGGTATTACCGCTTTCAGATTGGTTATCCAGTTGTGGGAGGCTTGAGGCAAGTTGGGGTAAACGCGTCAGAAAAGCACGGATATCTTCGGTTAATCCATCGCCAAGCGTTTCACTGATCTCTTCAATTGCGTTGTTGAAATCTGGATGTCCATTCGCGATCTGTTCTATAGGAACACCGAATAGTTTGGCAATATCCGTAACACATTTCTGATTATCATCGGATTCAATTTGCATTGCATTACGGAGTGTTGTTAGAGGAGAAGTCGTTCGTTTTTGTGACTTGAAAGCGGGAAAATCGTCCACTACGGTGACCCGCCATTCTGACATCACAGGATAGACTTCCACACTGCTAAGAATGTCCCTAACGGAAGCGGTATTTCCATCAAAATAGGTCAGGTTGAAATCACGGGTGTCAGGGGTTAATAGTTTATCCAACATCTGCTTGAGTGTACCTTCAATTAGGAAGGTCTCCTTCCCACAAAGTAGATAAACGGGAAAAACTTTGTTTCCTTCTATTTCACTAAGTATGTTTATAGGTTTTTGTTTCATCTGGCATTAGATTGGACGAATAATCACTTTAACTTTTGTCCCTTTTGGTGGAACAACATCCGTATTGACACGATAGGTGCGATCATCAATTCCACCAGGCAGCGGGTGATTGAGAATTGAATCTGGGTCACGATGCACCGCAATGATATTGTGTGTGAGTTGTGAGGTATACTGATCCGTTCTAATCCGTCCGCCCGTGAAGACCCAATGTGTTTTCTGCATGGGTTGTTTGGTAAATTTATTCCACACCAACTCGCGGGCAGTCTTAGAGACAACCTTATCCCCCTGCTTCCACTCAACCCAGACTTGAACATTAGAACCTTCTGGGTCGTGCGGGTCTCCTTGAACTTCAAGATTCATCCCAGGGCTAAGCTCTAACAGTCCGAGTGCAGTAAATAGAGAAAGTGGTTCCGCATCCAGCATCAAGATGCTTTCATGAGACGGACCTAACAGTCCACAAGCAAAGAACTCTATTGTTGTATCTCCCGTTGCGATGTTGATTTTACCCGAAATCACAACCTCCTTTTTGTTAGTATCAAGTATGACATTTCCAACCTGAAAAACGCCTTCAGAGATTTCCTTCGGTTTTACCAGTGAAGCATCTATAGGTGAGGTTGATTTCGGATTCACAGTAACCGTAGTAGAGTCCGAATTATCACTACTGTCAGAATCATTAAAGTCCACTTGGACTGAAACAGTCGTATCCCCCTCCTGTTTTGGTACCCAATCAACTGTAACCTCTGTTTCATTGATAGAGGATGTCCAGAATACCTCTGCTGTCTCTATCTCCTCATCATCAGCAAAGAACTTTACTCTCAAAATTTCATCTATCTGGGTACCGTCATTTGTCAGTGTTACCTTCAATCTAACGGGTTCTCCAACGCGCGGCGAAGGCGGAGAAAACCGTAACGTCTGTGGAACAACAACGATATTAGGTTCTGTTGGACCTACGAGCGCGCGACTCAGTGTCATCACAGCGAAACAGGTCGCTAAAAAATCACTCTCCGCACCGTGCCATCTACCATCTGGATGTTGTCTTGCGACCATCATCCGAGATATTTCATCATACCAATTGTGTCCTGCTAATGTTTTCATCTTGGGTGGGATGTCACAGAAACGTTGTAAAGAGAGTAGATAATAGTAGAGCCATGAATTACACCCTGGATTTCGGGTAAGGGACCAATATCTTTCTAACCAATCGACCCCACTTTGTATCTGAGAATCTTCAGTGGAAACGCCACATGCGCGTAGTGCCCACAAACCTGTTGCTGTCATACTGCCGTAGACTCCGATTGCCCAAGGTGAACCGTTGTCAACCAAATTATAGAGCCACCCCCCTGTATCTATCTGGTTGCGACGAATCCATTTCTCAGCCCGTTCCCATGTTTGTTCCGGGATTTCAAGTCCCCACTGTTTCGCAGCGTACAGCGCATAGATTACCATGTTCATGTGTGCCCCATCTGCTGAGAATCCATATCCCCAACCGCCATCATCTCTTGGATCAGCGAACTCGTTACCTTTAACGGGAAGCTGCTTTTTCACCAATTGGTTCACAGCGAATTGCGCGTTTCGCTTATATTCTGCATTTCCAGTCGCTACCAGCACAGGAATGAGTACAGCGTACTGGTAAACATCAAGCGCATTCCAATCCTGTTCCAGCAGGAATGCGATCCCTTTTTGGACAGCGTAGTCCGTTGTTTTTCGTCCGGACGCCATCAATGCTTGTAGTGCCAAAGCGGTTTCCTGTAGCGGATCTTCACCGAAATTCCATTTTGATCCTGGTACAAAGTTCTCCGCAAGACCTTTCAGACTGGCGTTGCAGTTGAAACATGATAGAATGATCTGGTTTTCGACACCACACTGCAAACAGGTACGACTACTTTTCCCTTGCCGTGATTCTATCCACGCAACGCCTCTGTCTATTGCCGCTTGAATCTCTTCGGGGGTTACCTGAGGAAACGTTATAGGTGTGGCTGTTATTGCAGCATGGGTAACGTTGTTTGCATTATCAGATTCTTGAATATGCTTTTCGCCAGAAGGATTGACATAAGCATATATCTCTGTTGTGCCTGCGGGAGGTTGCCACTGAACAGACACACGGTTGGTTTCACCAACTTTCAAATCCAAAATTACATCATTAACCAATATTTGGAGAGGGTCTGTCTGTAGTTCTCCTTCGTACAGATCAACGCGTAAATCTTCATTCATCGTTGGCGTCGCTTCACCGACGTTTTTCACTTCAACCCAAATGGTAATCTCTTCACCTTCAACAGGATTTGGATTAGAGAAGGTAATACTTGTGGCGTCCACCTGAAAATCGGGGAGTTGCGCATAAGCAGGCACAACAAGAAGGAGGACAAAGAACAATTTTATTGAAAATGCAACTAATCTTCTCATAGCTCACCTCCCGGAGACATATTGATGGAATATTAGTTTCCTTCCCAGAATCCGATTGAAACCGTTGAGGGAGTCGGTATATTATTTGCGAATCGTTTCTGTCCATTTGCGGTCCACTTGCTTACCTCTCCGCCGAAAGTTGGACCGAGCAGATCGGCAACCCATATCTCGCCATCTGCGGGAGAGTACGAAACAGCAACAATCGTAATTCCTGCCTCAAATTCTTTGAGTTTCGTACCAGTAGGAGACAGGTTAATCAACATATTGCCATTTGCAGCAACCCACACACTGCCATCTTTTGGATTAACACTGGGAGAAACGGGTACCATAATATCTTCTTTTTTAACCAATACATCTCCTGTTGGAGAAAGCCGTACCAGTGTATTATGTCTTGTGTCTGCCACCCATACATTTCCTTGATAATCGACAGATAAACCGCCTTTGGGTTCTTTCATAGGAGGTCCAGTGGCGACCTTATTTCCATCAGCATCATACCGACCGATAGGACCTTTACCATCTGTTATCCAGCAGCTGCCATCCTTTGGGTTCACAGCTACGTTGAACCTACCGACATCAATATTGGCAGGACCGTCTGGTGGAATTACTTGTGCCAGGACACTTTTACCATCAGCAGAAATTCTCCTTACCCCATCAAGTCCAGCGATCCAGACGGTACCGTCAGCGGGGTTAATTGAAATCGCTGAGGGTTTCTGGATTACTGGTGCTTGCGTAAAGGAACCCGCAGCGGGGTCGTATCTGAAAACTGCGTCACCTGCCGAAGCTGCGATCCAAACAATACCATTTGTCGGGTTGACTTCTACAGCACTTGCATTCGTTAAATCTTGGATAGCATTCGGGTCTGCCGCACCGTTTGCATGTAATTTATAGACAGATACACCACCGCTAACAACCCAACATTCTCCATTGTATTTACTGTGTGCAGTAGCGACACACATCATAAAAAGCATCACTACCCATAAGGATTTTTTCATCACTCGTTTTTCCTCATTCGAACTATAGATTTTTAATAAAGAATAGACATAATAGAATTTGTAGTTAAGATTCTATCATTTTTCTTGCCAAATATCAAGCGTTTTGTGTGATGATTTAATCTCTTCATTCACAATAACTTTACACATCCCTAAATCTGTGTTATAATTAACTAACTCAAGGGGCAGACCTGTCGTAGTAGTCGGCAACAATTGCATCCGGGGGCATTTGTTTGAAAGTTGGAAATATCTCCTGCCGATGGCAGAGAAAATTGGTTTTAAAGTAGAAAACTATTTCGGTTCGGAGATTATAAAACACTTCATAAAGGTTCCAAGAGAAGAACGAATCAATACGGATTGGATTTTAGTAGTAAGGAAATAATGAGATGGGGATATTTAAGATTTATCCTGTGGCAGCAGCAGATGCTTCAACTGCTTTCCAAGTGGAATTGGATCCGCTTGCGGTCGCTGCTGCAGAGGAACTTGAGAATAGCAACGCGCAAGGTGCTGAAAGAGAGACGATTTTACAGAAACACCTCGGCGACGATTATGAGAAAGGATACCGTGGTACTGCTTGGGGATTGCACGGTATCTCCGAAGGATTAACACCCGCACGTTTAGCACTATTGTTAGAAGTGCATGGTGAGTCGTTTGATCCGTGTGCTGAACGAGAGACTTTTGATCACAGCATGATGGTCAACGTTGAAGAGGAATTGGCATCGCAATTAGAGGACATCCCTGAGTCTGTTTTGTGTGCGATTGTTGATGATTATAAGACGGAGTTGTTTAGGTAAGGACAGGGAAAACATAACATTATACAACGAGCAGGGAAACCCCGCCCCTACGAAGAGCGGGGAGAATCTCGTCCTGACGATTCTAATAGTCTGCAACCGAGCCATCTGCTAACCGCGCATTGGGCCAATTGAACTTTCTTCCCTGAGTACTCATTGCAATTACTCTTTCCTCATCTACTTCAACACCTAAACCTGGTCCTTCGGGTAGCGAGACGTAGCCTTCATCGTCCATCTCCCATGTTTTATGTGCAGGTAGGTTGCTATCATAAGCTTCGTGAATGAGGAAAAACGGTACGGATGCGGATAGATGAAAACTCGCTGTGAGACCGAGATATGACATCGTGCAGTGCGGTGCTATGGGTACGTAATGCGCTTCGGCTAACGCAGCAACCTTCTTCACCTGGGTGATACCGCCACCATGTCCAACATCAGGTTGGAGTATATCGATCACCTGTGCTTCAAGGATTTCACGTACTTCCCATATTGTTCTGTCGCGCTCACCTGTTGCTAAGGGTACTGGAACGGCTTCACGAATTTTACGCATGACTTCAATGTTTCCCGGCACCCACGCTTCTTCTAAGAACAGTAGGTCGTCGGATTTCAGGCGTCCAGCAAATTGTTTTACAACGGGTGGTGGTAAGCCGCTATGTGCGTCAACCATAACTGCGCCATCCGGACCGACTTTCTCTTGTGCGTCGTGAATCCGTTGTATCATATTCGCAATCTCGGCACGTGTTCCAGCGAAAGTTTTAGCACCACCGGGTCCTATCTTTATCGCTTTTGGACTGGGATATTTCCAGATTTTATCTCGGCAGGGACCGCCGAGTAGACGATACACGGGTACACCCCACAATTTTCCTGCAATATCCCACAACGCCATGTCAATAGCGGAAATAGTATGCACCATCAGTCCACCACCACGAATATTGCGGTATGCGCGATACATACGTTGCCAGTGGTGTTCAATACGTGTCGGGTTTTCGTTCATAATCAGTTGCGATAATGAACGTGCCAATTCACAGGTGACGTTTGTCTCCATATTATTGATCTCACCCCACCCGGTAACATCCATGTTGGTCTCTATTTTGACATACGCTTTCTCACCCATCGGGTAAGCTTCCAGGTTTGTGATACGTATCTGTGAACCTTTATCTTCATAATCTGCCATTTCAGTTATCTCCTTTCAATTTTCCTTAAGTTTTTCATGATTCCAAAAGTTTGTCAACCTTTTCGTCACCTCTGCCTTCATAGTAGTAGGCACTCTCCGAGTGCCGTCTCTTTCATAGTAGTAGGCACTCTCATGAAGTTAAAATAATTAAACAGGTAATTTCTTGTTTGCATAATGCAGGCTCACTACTCTGCTGGCGAGGTTTCCTAACCTCGCCAAATTACCCAAATATTTTCTTTAACTTCATCCGAGTGCCGTCTCTTATGAAAAAAAGTGACAAAATACTTACATACCCGAATCCTGAATCCAATTGACATTTCTCAACAATTTGTGCTATTCTATCCTATAATAACCGAGGTAAGAGGAACACATGACAGAAAAGCATGAAATCCTGAATAGAGAAGACATTAAGAATCTATTCAGAACAGATATTGGACATTTTGATGACATTGACTTTTCAATCAACGGTAAGTAGTAAGTACCTATACATATTTCACTCTGAACTGTAGCACCTTCCTTAGATTGTGCTACAGATTATAATACTATCAATAAATATCCGTTTGTAGGGACTGGGTTTCCCTGTCCGCAGCAATTCATTGCTTGTCGTGCCAGGAAGTGCCCTGATATTTTTAGGTTACACGACAATCAAAGGAGAATACATTATGGCAACATACCGTATCGGAATTATCGGATGTGGGGGTATGGGAAGATCGCATTCCCGATCTTGGCAAAAACAAGAGAATGTAGAGCTCGTTGCAGCGATGGATATCTATGAAGAATCCGCAAAACGAGTCGCTGACGAATTCGGTATCCCCGCTACCTATACTGATGTTGAAGAGATGTTGACGAAAGAGGACCTGGACATCGTCAGTATTACGACGTGGCAGGGACCGCGCGCTGAAGCTACAGTCGCTGCAGCAAAGGCTGGTGTAAAAGGTGTTATGGGAGAGAAACCGATGTCCGCTTCACTCGGACAAGCAGATGATATGATCAATGCTTGTAATGAGAACGATGTCAAACTTGTCATCGGACACCAAGGTAGATACAGTGCACAAAACATAGAAATCCGAAGACTTGTGGCTGCCGGGGCTATCGGAGCACCAACAACGTTACATCATCGCGCAAAAGCACATGCTGGATTACTCAACACTGGCACTCACGCAATAGACGGATGGCGTTTTCTGCTATCTGACCCTGAGACGTTATGGGTGATTGGACAGACATCACGAACAACAGACCGATGGGAGCGTCGCACGATCTGTGAAGACCTCTGTATGGGACTGGTCTGTTTTGAAGGTGGTGCACGCGCTATTTATGAAGGTGACCTGCCCGATCCGGGTGTGTCTATGCCGAGAGTCGCTGGCACTGAGGGCCAAATCCGCAACGGTGATAACGGCACCGTGCTAATACAGAATAACGATGCTAAAGGTTGGCAAACTATAACCCCTCCACCTGAGCCTAAGAATCAGTTCCAAGAACTGATTGAGTGGATTGAAGGTAAAATCCCGACACATCGTGGTAGAGGAGAACAGGCACGATATACGATTGAGATTATGATGGCGATATATGAATCGCTACGTATCAAAGATGTTGTCAATATTCCTCTTGAAACGAAGGAATTACCGTTGGAATTGATGGTCAACGACGGGACGTTGCCCGTTTTAGAAGATGGACGGTATGATCTCAGGACACCGTTTGAAGGACAGACTCGGAAAAGATAGACTTCTGGGTTTCCCTGCACGGTTGCATAAGGTGAGTACGATGGAAGGTTGGAAGGAGGGAAGGTTGGAAGAGGGAAGGAGGGAAGAATGGAAGAATGGAAGGTTGGAAGGTTGGAAGGTTGGAAGAGGGAAGGATGGAAGGATGGAAGGATGGAAGGTTGGAAGAATGGAAGGTTGGAAGGAGGGAAGAGGGAAGAATGGAAGGTTGGAAGGAGGGAAGAGGGAAGAATGGAAGGTTGGAAGAGGGAAGAATGGAAGGAGGGAAGAGGGAAGAATGGAAGGATGGAAGGATGGAAGGATGGAAGGATGGAAGAGGGAAAATGGAAGGTTGGAAGGTTGGAAGGATGGCATTTCCTGACCAACTGGATATGACGATTACGGATTAGGGAAACCTTGTCCCTACGCAGAAAGGAGAAGGATGCATGTCAAATAATGGAAGACGTTCTTTTTTACAGATAGCAACCGCCTTTATCGGTGGATTGATAAGTTTAGCTGCTGGTATCCCGCTCATTGGGTTTGCTATTTCCCCCGCGTGGAAGAAGGAGGAAACACAATGGGTGGACTTAGGTTTTGTAGATAACCTAAGAAATAGCCGTTTTAAAAAGGTCAATTATGCGTTCACCGCACAAGACGGTTGGGTGAAGGCGACTAAAAAACGTTCTGTCTACGTGACCGATTTAGGTAACGGTGAGTGGAACGTATTTTCACGGACGTGCTCACATCTCGGGTGCCTTGTGCGATGGGAGGAGAGCGAGAACTCGTTTCTCTGTCCCTGCCACGGGGCTGTATTCGACAAAGACGGCGCGGTTGTTGCTGGACCACCTCCTAAACCGTTACAGAAACTTGAGGTTAAAGTGGAAAACGGTCTTCTGTTTGTGAAGGAGGTGTAAATGAAACAATTTTTGAATGATCGCCTGCCTTTTGATGGCGTGATGGCACATCTGCGTAAACCGCTGCCGAAACATATCAATCTTCTATTCTCACTCGGTAGTTTGGCGATGTTCTTACTGCTACTTCAAGCGGCGACAGGTGCTTTCCTCGCTTTATCCTATACACCTTCCCCTGACCACGCCTATAATGCTGTCAAATATATCTCCGGAGAAGTACCGTTTGGTAAATTCGTGCGGGGGTTGCACCATTGGGGCGCAAGTGCAATGGTTGTCATCGTTTTCCTACATCTGCTGCGTGTCGTGTTATACGGTTCATACAAGGCACCACGTGAACTCACCTGGGTGTTCGGTGTGCTGTTGCTACTGGTTACCCTCGGTTTCGGGTTTACGGGTTACCTGCTACCTTGGGACGAGAAAGCGTATTGGGCAACGAAAGTCGGTGTTGAAATATCCGGTAAAGCACCAATACTGGGTGAATGGGTCGCGAAGATATTACGCGGCGGTGCAGAAGTCGGTGCAGTGACACTCTCTCGATTCTATGCACTTCACACTATCTGGTTACCGTGGATGGCTTTCGCACTTGTAGGAATCCACCTTTTCTTTGTTAGATATTACGGGTCGTCTGGTACACCGAACAACACAGCAGAGGAGATGCATTCGGGTAAACCGTTCTTTCCGGATCAAGTCTTTGAAGATGTTGTCGGCATGCTGATCCTGTTCGTAGTGCTGGCATGTGCTGCGCTCTTCGCTCCTGTCCCTTTGGAAGATGTGGCTGACCCGACAAATGCGAATTACGACCCACGTCCTGAATGGTATTTCCTGTTCCTGTTTCAACTGCTGAAATACTTCCAAGGACCCTTTGAAATACTTGGGACATTTGTAATCCCGACTGTCGGCATGTTACTCCTACTGTTCCTTCCTTTTTTAGATAGAAGCGAACGGAAAGTTCTCTGGAAACGTCCGATTGCAATGACGGTCACAAGTGTTTGTGTTGTAGTAATTGTGGGATTAACGATACTCGGTGCAACTGCGCCGAAACTTGAAACGCAGGATGACACACAACCCGCAGATGAGGTACAGCAGGTTACGCCAACGGATACAGAACCAGAAGATACAGACGAAGAGGAAGACGTATTTGACTTCCAATTGACTGAGGAAGAAATTGAAGGCGCGAAAGAAGTGGGAGCAGAAGCGCAATAGTATGAAAGACTACAATCAAAATGAACAGGTTTCACTTTTTGACACTGATGATATTCCCCATATACGAAGAGAAGATGCTGCATGTGACGAGGTAGATTTTGTTTCTTTCAGAGAGTTAGTACCCGAAATCACCGATACCGGTTACCTAACACATGCCATCGTCTCCTATCCCGCGAAATTTATTCCCCAAGTTGTCAGATATGCAATCAATACCTACACAAAAGAAGATGACTGGATCATAGACCCATTCGCAGGTTCAGGCACTGTAGGCGTTGAGGCGTATCTATGCAAACGCAATGCCGTTTTACTTGATCTCAACCTACTTCTAAATCACATCATGCCGCTGAAGGTCTACCAAGGAGAAGAACAGTTAAGTAAAGAACATCTATGCAAGTTGCTGGACGGCATGCAGAATAATAAAACACATCAGTTTACACCTGCTTGGTCCAATGTTGAATACTGGTACGCACCTGAAATCTTAGTACTGCTCTCACAATATTGGGGATCTGTCCACAACATAGACCAAGATGTCTATATAGGTATTATCAAATCCGCACTGATAAAAGTCAGCAAACGTTTCTCTTACACCGAACACCGAACACCAAAATTAGCCAGATCCAAGCGAAAATTAGCAGCGATAGAAGAACTGATCCGCGAAAATTGGCAAGAACAGTTGAATCAGATAGTTCATGAGCATTCCTTAAAAACACTAACAGACATCAACAACTTTATGATGCACACACAACATCATCAAAATCAGGTTGAGTTTCAGGGAGGTGTTGATTCCTCCTATATTGAAGTGCCACGTGAATGTGATGCATTGATCACATCCCCTCCTTATCTCCAAGCACAGGAATACATCCGTTCCACAAAATTAGATCTCTTTTGGTTAGGACACACTGAGGAAGAGGTTCGAGAATTATCTCGTCTTGAAATACCGTATCGAAAGGCAGATAGGATAATTCACACCGAGACATTGGATAAAGTCAGAGCGAAACTGACTCGGAAAGATCTGCGTAATAGACTTGACTCCTACTTTTGTCATACGATAAACGCACTTGAAAATTCCATGAACAGATTGAAACTGCACGCGGCTGCATGCATTTTTGTTGGTAATCCCCGTATTGATGGAATAACCGTAGAACTATGGCGAATCCTATCGGAATACTTCACAGAACAAGGGTTTTTGCACGAAAAAGTCTATGAAGATAGGATAAAAACACGACAACTTTTCGGTGTGCGAAAAAATAAAAACCCTGATGGCATGAAGTCAGAATTCCTGTTAATTCTACGAAAAACTGATGCTTGATGATTAGACATTATAACGAATTACTAATTGGTTTATTATAAGACATGTTCAGTAATCTGTTCAACACCCTTAACAGGATCAAGACGATTACCTCCCAATTCAATCAACATCGTATTCCCCTTTGGGGGATTGTCAAAACAACTTGGATCAATGACAAAAAGTGGCACATTCATACTGAGAGCAATTTTTGCAGTATTGAAAGTTCCACTCTTTTTTCCTTTTTCATCTTGCTCTGGACCCGATTCAACTACAACTACTGCTTTGGAAAGGGCGCACACTAATTTACTCTGTCCTATTGTGTTGTGCGTAAACCACTTCAGAGATGGATCAAATTGAGACACCGCTAACACTTGCTGCTTCCAGTCAAATTGCCTGAACTCACTTTTCTGACGTAGTTCCTTGATGCCGTACGGCAGTACTATCGTAGTTGTGCCTTCAGCTTGTAAGGATCCTAAGTGTGCTGCTGAGTCCACACCCTTAGCATACCCAGAGACGACATTTATTCCCGCTTTTGCAAGATTACCAGCAAGTTCCTCTGTGACACGAACGCCTTTTTCAGAAACGATTCGTGCTCCTATGATTGCTACACTATCCGACATCAAGTGTCTTGGTTTACCCTTTACAAATAGAACGGGTGAAATTTCAAGTAGTTGTGATGGAAAGTTAGGGTGCCC
The DNA here is from genome assembly GCA_965205065.1 of Candidatus Poribacteria bacterium. GTDB lineage: Bacteria > Poribacteria > WGA-4E > WGA-4E > WGA-3G > MSPOR6. The sequence goes on from CBDBFT010000001.1 coordinate 5,623,575, forward strand.
CGGATAAATAATATCAACCTCTTGTCTTTTGAGTTGTTCATATTCTCTGGATATTTCTTCCCTATCTTCTAAGCGAATTTTTCCGTTAAGGATCTTCGCTAATTCCGGAGATTGTGCTAATAGGTCGTTTGGGTTCCACGACAACACTTCGGGAGTAAGTTGTTGTTTTTCCAATATCCTCGCAATTGATGAGAGAGATTTAGGACCTATACCAGGAGTTTTAAAGAGATGAAACCAAAAACAGTGTCTATCAATTCCCATTTTTTATTCCTATGATTAACACCTACGCGTACATTTACAACGCTGTTTCCTCTGTCGCGAAAAGTGCTTCGACGAAATCTTCTCCTGAAAAATCGCGTAGATCATCAAGTTTTTCTCCGATGCCGATGAGTTTTACAGGTGCACCGAGTTCTGCTTTGACAGCAATAACAATCCCACCTTTTGCTGTTCCATCCAATTTCGTGACGGCGACACCTGTGATGGGAACTGCCTCGTTGAATATTTTCGCCTGCATCAACGCATTTTGTCCTACTGTGCCATCAATTACAAGCAGAACCTCGTGCGGTGCAGCTGCGTGTGCTTGTCCCATCACGCGTCCGATTTTTGACAGTTCATCCATCAGCGGTTTTTTGGTGTGAAGTCTCCCCGCAGTATCTACAATCAGCACATCCGCTTCGCGATGTGTTGCTGCTTGCACTGCATCATATACGACAGAGGCTGGGTCTGCCTTTTCACCACCGCGTATCAGTTCTGCATCTGCGCGTTCACACCAGATAGCGAGTTGGTCTTCGGCGGCGGCACGGAACGTGTCCCCCGCAGCGACGAGTACTTTTTTCCCCGACGCTCTGTATCTACTTGCGAGTTTCCCAATGGTCGTCGTTTTTCCTGCACCGTTCACACCGAGGACTAATATGGTATAAGGTGGTTCACCTGTGATCTGTAAAGGCTCGTCTTCACCGAGTAGGTTAATGATCTCTGTTTTTATGACTGTCTCAAGTTCAGATGAATCACCTAAACCTTGTTCTTTCACCGTTTCCCTGACACTGTCCATCAGTCTGAGTGTCGTTTCAATACCGACATCTGCTTGTATGAGTATCTCCTCGATTTCATCCATCAGTTCTTCGTCTATTTTTCTGCCGACGCGTAGGAGCGTTGAGAGTTGAGAGATAAAACGAGTACGGGTCTTCGCTAAACTGGATTTGAGACGATCAAACCAGTTCTCATTTTGCTCTGTTTCTTCAGGAACAGTTTTGTCTTTGTTACCTTTAAATAGTTTTTTTAGCATATATGACTCCTCAAAACATACGGGTATGGTAATGCGTTGTGTATGTTGTGTATTATAACACTGTTTGTCGGTTTTATCCATAAATATCCATGTCGGGTTTCGCAAACTCAACCCGACCTACGAAAAGACAATAATGGCAATTGATCCATTAGATTTGGTATAATATAGACAATAGAAACCTCTGCCTTAACCACACTTTGTCAAGGAACCAACAATGTCTAAACGCGAAGAATTCATCGCAGCAATCAATATTATCAAAGCAGCCTCACAAACGATAACACCTGAACTGCACAAAGGACTCCTACAACAAGCTGTGCAGGAACACGAACTCACAATAAACGAGGCAACTGACATCATAAACAGATCAGGTTTAGTTGTCGGTGAAAAGGTCAACTATTTTCAAGTGCTTGGACTCACCATAGCAGACATCGAAAACCAAAATGAGGACACAATTGCTAAACGCGTTGACGCTGCACACAACGAACGATATACCGCATCTTTACGTGCAGGAGGATTACCCCGTAAAGATGGCAGAACACAAGAACAGTGGCGTACACTCCTCAATTGTGCGAGGGATACCCTAAAAGACGCACACAAACGACGTGAACATATTACCCCAATACTGTTCCAAGAAGACCTATCCAAATTGGCAACACCAGACACACGAACAAAAACAGATAGAAACCAACCTCAAAGTCCCAAACATATAAATAGACAACGAACATCCTTATTTTCAACAACACATGCAACAACACAGGCAACAGTCCCACAGAATGATTCGGTACAGATACCTACAAATTTCAATACTCCTCAAGGCATGGCCAATACCCCCCAAGGCATGGTATTTATCCCCGAAGGCAATTTTCAGATGGGGAGCAACAGTGAAAATGCGGACGCATCTGAAAAACCTGTACACACCGTGTATGTGGACGCATTTTATATGGACGAACACTTAGTCACCAATGCACAATTTCTGACGTTCATAAATGCCAATCCACAGTGGGGCAAACCACCAGATTGGTTCGGCATAAAAAGAAACCGAAAAGCCGCTATTGACAAACGTTATCACGATGGAGACTATCTCAAACACTGGGACGAAAAAAGTTATCCGCAAGACAAAGCTGATCATCCTGTAACGTGGGTCAGCTGGTATGCTGCCAGAGCTTATGCGGAGTGGGTAGGGAAACGATTACCTACCGAGGCGGAATGGGAGAAAGCAGCTCGTGCAGGACAAGACGCAAACGAATATCCGTGTGGAAACGCTATCAACAACGCAAAAGCAAACTATAACTGCAATGTCGGGGATACTACACCTGTCGGACAATATCAGGCAAACAGTTATGGACTATACGATATGGCAGGTAACGTGTGGGAATGGTGTTTTGATGTCTATAACCCCCGTTTCTATACGAACCCCATACACAGAAACCCGATTGCAGATGTCAACAGTCTCGGCACTGTAAATAATCAAGTGACAGATAACACAATACAGAGAGTGTTACGTGGCGGTTCATGGCTTGACGCAGCACAACTTCTACGAACAGCTTACAGGTACAAAAACACCCCAACACGCACACTTGCCGGCATCGGGTTCCGCTGTGTAAAGAATATAGATGTTTAACACAATCACTCTTTGTAACCCATTTTTATTGTTTTACATTTTACTCCTATGCTAAAATAGGGTTACTCAATCTCAACACTATATCTCCTAATATCTACCTATGCCAAAGCTTGAAGAATTTATCACAACCCTCAACACACTCAAGGCTCTCTCCCAAACGATCACCGAAGAACAGCGGAAAGGGTTACTACAGCAAGCCGTTCAAGAACACGGTCTATCCATTGATAAAGCATCAGAAATCCTAAACGCATCTGGACTGATCGTCGGTGAAAACCTCAACTTTTTTGAAGTCTTAGGATTTACAATAGAAGAAATCGAAAACCAAGCGGAAGAAGCGATAACGATAAATGTTGACATCGCACATAATAAATACTACACAGAATCATTACGCGCAGGCGGGCTCCCGCGCCCAGATGGCAAAACACAGGAACAGTGGCGAAATATCCTAAATCAAGCACGCGATACGTTGAAAAACCCACAAAAACGGAAAGAACATATCACCTCACTCAACACAGAAACACCGCAACCTACTGATCCCATACCGACAGAAGATCACCCAATTTCTGAAACCGATGCAATCGCACCGCCAGAAATAACATCTATAAGCACTGCTATGCCAGATGATATGGTGCATATCCCCGCAGGTGAATTTCAAATGGGAAGCAATCACAAAGATAAAAACACACAAGTTGATCTTGCCAAAACAGTCCACGTTGACGCGTTCTTTATGGATAAGTATCCCGTCACAAACGCTCAATACAAAAGGTTTATAATTGCAGTTCCAATATGGAGCAAACCATCAAAAAGGCTGTATAAACAAAGGTTAATAAAGAGAAAGTTCCGTACTAAACCGGAATATCAGAGTTTTGACAGATACTACCTAATAGATTGGAATGGGGACAACTATCCAGAAGGAAAAGATGACCATCCGGTAACGAATATCAGTTGGTATGCTGCAATGTCGTATGCAAGATGGATCGGCAAACGATTGCCGACAGAAGTTGAATGGGAAAAGGCAGCACGCGGTGGATTAACAGGAAAAAAATATCCATGGGGAGATAAATTGGATTCAAGTAAAGCAAGCGTAGACAAGCGCGCAGGTGAAACCAATTCTGTAGGGAAATATCCTGCTAACAACTACGGTCTGTTTGATATGGTCGGCAACGTCTGGGAGTGGTGTCTGGACGAGTATGATCCAGATTCTTTTCAATCCTTAACAACAAAGAAACTGATTGCAGGGGAAAACACGAAAGCGGATTTGGATCACATCATATCAAACTTCTGGGAGGTGAAAACAAGACGCATCTTACGCGGAGGCGCACTACTTGACACTGCATCACCTGTCCAAACTACTGCTAAGTGCAATAATCACCCCATGGTAACTACATTTCTAACCTTATCCTATCCATCAAATTTAGTGCCCAAAATAGGGTTCCGATGTGTGTGGAATGCTGGACTAAAAAAATCATAGTTTAATCAAGATGAATAGAGAAGACTTAATTAAATCCTATACGGACTCATCGCGATCGGAGTGTGCCATCCAGTCCGAGAAACCCGTTCTTTAATTCTATCTCACCGTACGGTTCATAGAAATCGCTGGAAACATCCACCAGAAAATTGACAGTATATGCTTTTCCAGTCTTGACTTCCTGTCCGTTCTTTAATTTGCAAACAGGGTCGGTTTCAATCGTAACATCTTTGAACTCAAAATCGGTTGACCAATCCTCCTCTATATCAAATACAAAATATTCAAACGCACATATCCGATACCACTTTTCTATTGTACCGGTGACACATCCGAATATCCAAATCGGGATCCCTGTAGCAGTTTCTGTTTGGTAGTTGCATTCTATCCTTGATAGTGTTTTTCCTGCTTCCAATTCAATATCAACCTGATAAGGATATTCTTTGAAAAACGAACGGCCAAGCCAAGACAACTGCCATCGATAAAACCCACTTCTGTATAATCCCCCATGTCGTTGTTCTTCAAAGATATGCGGGTATTCATTTTGATGTTCCTGTAATGCTTCTATATCAAATCGATTTTCAGAATAGAAGTAGGGCAAGTTTGTATCATAGTGTTCAGGTTCTTCCTTTGCATTTTTAATCCGTTCACATATATCAAGAAAATCTATAGTCGGAATTTCCGCAGCTGTATGCAAGACTGGGGAATTGAGTAGCAACTTTTTTTTCTTCTTGTAATGTTCAATCAAGCTATCATAGTTTTCTTTGTCTTTCATGAAGCAGTCCTCATTCTTTACGATTTTTCTGATAGTATTGTATCAGAACGTATGTGCGTTCGTCAATACATCATTAGCTACGGGGTACAATGATTTTATACTTGAACCGAAATCTAATTCTTGATAGCATGTGTTCCAAGAAAATAAACATTAAAACTGTTCTAACGAAAGTAAAAGTAAAGCGGAGGCAACTTGATGACAAATAGGAATAATTACCTTTTATGGTATAACAAACCAGCTGAGCAGTGGACAGACGCGCTACCTGTCGGCAACGGACGACTCGGCGCAATGGTCTTCGGTGGTATCAACCGAGAACGTATCCAACTAAACGAAGAAACGCTTTGGGAAGGTGAACCTATTGATAGAAACAATCCGAAAGCGTTAGATGCACTCCCGAAAGTTCAACAACTGCTTTTTGAAGACCAAAACGCAGAGGCAACAAAACTTGCGGGTGAAACTATGTTAGGGGTGCCACCTCGGATCAAATCCTATCAATCTTTGGGGGATCTGATCTTGGAATTCTCATATAGTGAGGAAGATGTTTCCGACTACCGCAGAGAATTGGATTTGGAGACTGGAATTACGAAAACGACCTATCGTTGTGGTCATGCGAAATTCAGCAGAGAGGTCTTTGCAACAGCAGTAGACAACCTCATTGTCATCAAAGTGGAATGTGACACACCTGAAAAGCTTGTGTTTGACATCACAATGACACGAGAGCAGGATGCTACCGTAGAAACCGTCTCTGATAGTACCCTCAAACTCAGTGGTAAGTGTAGTGATGGCATTGTGCAATTCACGGCAGTTTTGCAGATTGATGCGGGTGATGGAAAGGTTGCGTCAAAAGACGACCATATCTCTGTAAGTAATTCGAACAGCGTCACGCTCCTTCTTGCAGGTGCAACCAGTTATATCAATCAGAAGGACGCCAGCGGTAATCCAGACGAACTTTGTCAAAACGACATCACAAGTGTTGCGACAAAATCTTATAGTCAAATCCGTTCAGAGCATATCTCAGAACATCAACCCCTATTCCAGAGGGTTGACCTGCATCTCGGTACATCTGATACGGATAACCTTCCGACGAAGGAACGTTTAGCATCGGTGAAGGAGGGCGCGTCAGACCCCGGACTTGTTGCGCTCTATTTCCAATATGGCCGTTATTTACTGATGGGAAGTTCCCGTCCAAGTTCCGCTTTACCCGCAAATCTACAAGGTATCTGGAACGAGCACATGAAAGCACCTTGGAACAGCGACTTTCACACAAACATCAATCTACAGATGAACTACTGGGTACCGGAAGTTTGCAACCTCTCGGAGTGTCATAAACCACTATTTGATTACATGGATACACTCGTTGAACCGGGTAGTGAGACGGCGAAACGGCATTACGGCGCAAGGGGTTGGGTTGTCCATCACCTCTCAGATGTCTGGGGTGCCACGACACCCGCAGACGGTATTTGGGGAATTTCACCTATCGGATCCGCATGGTTAGCTGAGCATGTCTGGGAACATTACCTATATGGTGGGGATGTAGACTTCCTTAGGGAGCAGGGGTATCCGCTTATGAAGGGTGCTGCACGTTTTATGCTGGATTTCCTTGTTGAAGCACCAGAAGGAACTCCTTGTGCTGGAAAACTCGTGACAAATCCATCCCATTCACCCGAAAACAGTTTTACGAAACCTGATGGAACGCGTTCACTTTTCACTTATGCTGCGACAATTGACCTGATGATTATTCACGAACTCTTCACCAACTGTATCGCTTGTATTGATGTGCTTGGAGATGATGCAGAATTCCGAGAAGAACTGGTAACCGCTCTTGAACAACTTGCCCCGCTACAAATTAGTCAAAAGACTGGACGTTTGCAAGAATGGATATATGACTACGATGAACCTGAACCTGGACACCGACACATGTCCCACATGTATGGACTTCATCCCAGTTGTCAGATAACACTACGCGGCACGCCAGAGTTAGCAGCCGCAGCAAAGAAATCTTTGGAAACCCGGTTAGCAAACGGAGGCGGCGGAACAGGATGGAGCCGCGCATGGTTAGTCAACTTCTTTGCCAGACTGGAGGAATCAGAAGAAGCATACAACCACTTACAAACCCTACTGGCAAGGTGTACACTCACGAACCTGTTTGATACACACCCGCCATTCCAGATTGACGGGAATTTCGGTGGAACCGCAGGAATCGCTGAGATGTTACTACAGAGCCACGATGGTGAAATTAACCTGCTCCCTGCGCTACCGAAAGCGTGGGATACGGGATATGTCAAAGGTCTACGCGCACGCGGTGGATTTGAAGTGGATATGACGTGGAAAGATGGAAAACTCACGCAAGCGCAGATCGTATCAAACCTCGGACAGGATTGCCGAGTACGAACACCTGGACAGGTCAACGTGACCTGTGACGGATCACGCGTCAAGTATTCACAATCAAGAGACGTCGTCAACTTCCACACCAAAGCAGGAGAGACCTACACAATATCACCTTAATAGTAGTAGGCACACTCCGTGTGCCGTCTATATTAGCAAGTAGTAGATACACTCCGTGTGCCGTCTATATTAATAGTAGTAGACACACTCCGTGTGCCGTCTATATTAGCAAGTAGTAGATACATTCCGTGTGCCGTCTATATTAATAGTAGTAGGCACACTCCGTGTGCCGTCTCCGTATACCTACTAAATTGGCAAACGGGTCTGATTGGTATAGGTGCTAATCCGCTCGTTTGCCAGTTGGATATATTCTTCTTCAATATCGTAGCCGATATAGTGCCGACCTGCTTTCAACGCACTCAGACAGGTCGTGCCACTTCCGCAAAATGGGTCTAATACAACATCTCCTACGAAGGAATAGAGTTGTATTAACCGATGCGGCAACGTTTCAGGAAACGGCGCAGGATGACCAATACGTTTCGCAGATTCAGCATGAAATGTCCATACACTTTTCGTCCACGCCAAGAAGTCCTCCTTACATAAGGAATTCTCCTTGCCGTTCCGTTTACGACTAAAGGTATCTTTAGAAAAAACGAGGATATATTCGTGAACATCCCTCAGTACAGGGTTCGCCGCAGACAACCAACTCCCCCATGCCGTTGAACTCCCCGCACTGGAGGCTTTATCCCAGATGATTTCACCCCGCATATAGTACCCAATATCCAGCATATCTTCAATGATGTAACTATGCAACGGGATATAAGGTTTTCGACCTAAGTTAGCGATGTTGATACATGCCCGACCGCCAGTCACCAATTTCTTATAAGTCTCAGCAAACACATTCCGTAAAAGTTCTCTATATTGCTCTAACGACAGATCGTCATCATATTCTTTCTTGGCATTATAGGGAGGCGAAGTAACCATCAGATGAATGCTGCAATCTGGAATCGCAGACATATCTTCACTGGAGGCACAGTAGAGTTTATCCAGTTTTTCATCAGGAATAGTGTTTTCTATCCACGTTTCAGGTTCGGAAGGCACTTGATTAGCGTAGAGTTTTCCTTTATAAAACTCACTGGAGTCGTGATTGATCCTACCAGATGTCCCGAACGCACTTGTATGTGTTCCAATCTTCTCAATTTTGCCGTTTTTCTTGCTTCTATGCTTCATCCTATCACCACCCAGGGTCTATCTGTCAGGACAGACGCAGTTCCTTCTTTTGTAGCATAACCTGTTAGGTTGTGCCACCAGAACGTCTGTGTTTTTCCAAGAACCCGCATCTAATACCAATCTTTCCCCCTTCCACTCTTCCAATCTTCCATCCTTCCAAAACTGCGTAAGTCCTGTCTGTATTACTTCAATCACGCCACATATACTCAAGAAAATATATCTGCTATTATCCTCAATACCGATCCGGATACCAAAAAATTACATCCCGTTTTGGAAACAACACCTCCATAAAATCCGATACTTCCGCAGAGACCGATGAAGCCGCCTTTCCCTGTAACTTCACCTGTTCCCATCCAAGTTCCCCGAACAGCAGCTGCCAAAACACATCTTCATTCATATCTATATCCACAGTCTCCGATGCATCGTCAACGATCTGGATCGTGCTGCTACCGTCGTAACGCAACACAGCTGACTGATTATTGACCACTGGAAATCTCACAGCAAGTCGTGGAAACGCTTCATCCGCATCAGCAATTTGCGTTTCCCAGTCTACGACGAGACGGCGAAGCATTACTGGTAGATTAACCGCATAAAGCATCATGGCAGTATCTGTGCATACCCTCACTTCACCATTACGCGTTGCCAAAAGCTGTTCCACATAAGGATGTTCTGACGAAAACATACCCGTAATCTCTTCAACCCTGTTTTCAACACATGCTTTCATAAAGTAGGATACAAGCATGTCCAAAACATCTGGATTGTTCGGCATATAACCGACTTCAAGCACTTCAGCGCACTGACCCTCTATCTGAAAGTTCAAATATCCTCCAATATCCCCGTTCTTTTCTGCGACGACAGATGGCAGAATACCACGAATACGCGAAGGCTTCATATCCCAATAAGCACGTGTACGCGACACTGTCCCGCTCTGTTGTGCATTAGCGATGTTGTGAATTGACGCAACAGCATCCAAATCCGTTTCTACGTTGAAGTCTCTAACCTGCCATTCAGATGGTATTGCTGTTTCCGTTCCCACTTCACATTTCACCGAGAAACCGTGTAGGGGTAGGGATGTCCACCCTAATCTGTGATAAAATGCCTCAGGAATGATCGTGAACAGAACACCGAGGTCGTATCCTCTCGTCTTCAGGTATCCGATAGTATCTTGCATCAGTGCAGACGCATATCCTACACCATGGTATTTGGGATCAGTGCAAACACCGCCTATCCCACCCATCATCACAAGGGATGTGCCGATCCGTATTCTCCGTTCCCACACCCGTAACGTTGAAACGACGCTATCATTCACAACGACAACTCGCGTCTGTGAAAGTCGGTAGCTGCTATCACCTCGCACATACTGCCAATACCGTTCATGTTGGTTCGGATTAAATGCGGTGCAGTTTAACGCCACAACCTGCTCTAATTCTGATTCTTTTGCTGATCTAATTTCCATTCGCTATTCCTTATTTCATTTACTTAATGGCATTTACTGCATTGTGAAGATAACACCTAATGCTGTATTTGGGTCTTGTATCAGTTTTTCGCATGCGTCAGCAGCGAGGTCAATCGGTACAATATCAGTGATGACCTTTTCAACCCTGATTTTACTCTCAGCCATCAGCCTAAGTGCCAATTCCAGATTCCGTTGTGTTGGCCACGGTACAAACACGGGTGGATAATTCGCTCCGTGTTCATAATCTTCATCGTGGTAGCCGGGACCGGTGCGTGCGGCACTAATCACATCTACATTACCGAGTCCCGCTGCAAACCCGTGTGTGATACTTGCCCCGCCGACAATGACAATGCGTCCCATCTTATGCGTATCGGGAGCGGTCTTCAACATTGCGCGTATCTGCTGAAAAGCACCCGTCGCATCCCCACCGAAGGCGATAATCCCGCAATCCATACCGTAACCTCGCGTGAATTCCTGTGCAATCGGTACAGGGTCTGTCTCAGAAACATTGATTGCGATATCAATACCCGCGTTCTCAGCGATACCTAATCGCAACGGTAACCGGTCTAATCCCACGACATAAGCACCCGCAGTTTTGGCGATCTGCGATGCAAATTGTCCGAGAATACCCAATCCTGCAATGACCACATTCTCACCGATACGGATTCGTCCGCGTTGCACAGCGTGCAGTGCCGTTGCTGCAAGGTGGATAGATGCGGCTTCCTCATACTTTACGGTATCAGGAATCTTAGCACACAAGTTATGTGGCACACAAGCGTAAGTCGCGTGTAGTGCGTAGCCACCCCCCATACCTGCGACTCTGTCCCCGATCTGAAATTCATCACACTCCCCCTCTTTTCTGATCACGACACCAGCGTTGGTATACCCGAATGCCTGTTGACTTGTTCCGGAACTCGGTTTTTCGCGTCTCCGTTTGATACCGCCTAACTCTGTCCCAGGGCTTACCATCGATGCGTGAACTTCAACCAACAGTTGCCCCTGTTTCGGTGCGGGTGTCTCCTGTTCTTCTGTCCAGATCTGTCCAGCGTCATTGCGCATCACAACTTTTCTTGTTTGACTCATAATTGCTCCTCAGATACATACTTATCTCTTTTTCGTAATTCCCCTAACTCTATTTTATGTCATATCGCTTTTATTGTCAAATGGGTTGATGGGATATGTAGCACAATCAAGGATGAATGTGCTACAGACTGATAAAATCGTATTTCTAAGCGTATTGCTTTTTTGTGGGATAACGGGTTTCGGGGCACAATCTAACAGAATGTGCTACAAAAAGAAGGCACAATCTAACAGAATGTGCTACAAAAAGAAGGCACAATCTAACAGAATGTGCTACAAAAAGAAGGCACAATCTAACAGAATGTGCTACAAAAAGAAGGCACAATCTAACAGAATGTGCTACAGATAGATTGTGCTTCTCCGTACAACCACATGCATCCTTGATTGGGATTTTCGTAGCGCAATCAGGGATGAATGTGCTACAGCATTACACTACCTCTTTAGGTTTTACTCAATATGAGTTTGACGTTTGTCTGATAGTTCGTAACGCTGAAGTCATGGTTTCATTTGAAGAGTCGTCTTTTAGCGATACATGAAATATTCCACGTTTTTCTGTTCCAATGTAAAGTTTATCTGTGTTGGTAAAAAGAGAAACAACCTTATCTGGGATGTTGTGTATGATCTGTTTCCATCTACTGGAAGGCTCTAAGCTATAAACACCCATATTACCTGCACCAAAAAGGTTGGAGCCGTCAGTTGCAAGCATCTCTACAATGATCTGTGTTCCGATACTATCCGTCAACATAATCCAATGTTCTCCGGTATGTGAAGTCAAAACTCCCATATCCGTAGCGATATAAACCGTAGCATCTACAAAGAGCATATCCTTTATATTGGTAAACCTGTATGGAATATTCGGTGTAATATCTTGCCAACTGTTGCCACTATCAGTTGATTCGAACAACGTACCATCTCGTTTACCCATGTAGACAGTTGTTGCTGAAGCTGCTAATTTTGTACCTCTGTCATACAAATTATCAATTTTCATATTCAGATCTGTTAATCCAGTGTCTACTGTATCAATACTACCGAGAGTCCATTTTAGGAGTTTACGTCTATATTCTGCGTAAAAGGTATTGCCGCTTACAGCGAAGCTGCTAACTATCGGTTGTCGTTCAAGAACTAATAGGTCTTTATGATCTAAATCTGCAGCATTTACCCACAGTTCAGAAGAAGGTATCCTGTGAATCAGAGAAAGGACTTCATCATCCCGTAAACGAAAAATGCGCAATTCCTTCTGTTGGGGTATTATGGCATACAAAGTGTTGTTAGTGCATATTAGTTTTGAATTAGTGAAATAGTTTGCGATTTGCGGGTTTTTCTCAATGGTCTTTGGGATGAACCCGCAGTAATCAATCTGAATATTTTCCCATGAGTTCCCATTGTCATCTGATTTAAAAAATCCACTGCCAGTATACACATAGAAACTATTGTTGAAGGCGACCAGGTCTAACACCATAGATTTTACCATTCCATCCGTGAATGGGTGCCAGGTTTCACCACCATCGATTGTGCGTAGCATTCCTGATGTTCCGACTTTGTAGAAAGTATATGCATTTGTTGCAAAGATAGAAGGGTACTCAGATGGATATAGGTTCATGTCCATTCCAAGGTTTGTCCATGTCTCTCCGCCATCTTCTGATTGGAATGCGGGCATGCTTAATACAAAAATTGTCTTATGTGCAGCAGATATTTCTGTAGGTCCTGTGTATAAGGGTCTCTTGAAGAATGTTTCATCTTTAGGTGTTATTTCGATCCATGAGGAACCTGAGTCGGCTGAGTGAAAAACTTTACGTGACATTTCGTCAGGTGAACCTTCTTTGAAAAATTCTACACTAAGAAAATCCGGTCCCGTCACGACATAAAGGTTATTTTCAGATACAGCTATAGAATGAACAGTTTTTGACGGATCAAGTGGTATTTCATTCCATAGACCTGATTTTAAACGGTGTAGATTTCGGTTAGTTCCAATAAACAGAGCATTTCCAACCGAAGCAACTGCCGTAATCGTTTCCCCAGCCAATCCATTGTTACCATTTTTCAAAATAACCCACTCTTTACCAGCATCGTCGGATCTGTATAACCCTTCATCTTTCAATGCGAGAAACATGCTGAAGTTCTCTGGTGTATCACCATTTATAATTAACCCAACGGCATCTCCTTCGGGACGTGAACAGAAACTGTTCCATGTCTCACCCTCATCTTTTGAAGCGAATATCTCATCTGTAGAGACTGAATACATTACGTCACGATATTCGGTTATGGGGGAGCGATACATGTTAATGGGAACATTTGCGTTGATATTCATCCATGATGTCCCATCTTCAGTTAGTTTATAGATACTTGTTCTTGATATAGCGTAGATATTGTCTGAAGCCTTGAAGATTCTGGCTTGGTCAGACGTTTGCGGTCCGTTTACATGGGTCCACGGTGCAACTAAGGCATTAAAAGCGTTATCTTGAAGATTTGATGCTAAATCCTCATTCGAAATCGTTGTTCCAGCTCCTTGATTTTGACTATCCATATCTCCATTCCCAATTCTTCTTTGTAAAATAGGTATGGAAACAGTATCAATGTGTATAGGTGATTCGACGATGTCGATAGTTGGTTCAGAGAGTGCCTCAAAACTGTATGGCTTCTGAAAATGCGTGAAATATTGATTCATTGACCCCAGTAGTAGAAGAATGACTAACGTAGCAGTGCCAAAAGCTGCCCATGGTAATATAGGTTTTGCGGTTGTTGGAATGGGATTTATATCAGCAATTCGCCTCATAATAGAATCAGTGAGATCCGGAGACAACTGAATACTGTTAATAAATTCAGCATCTAACAGATCCTCTCGTGATTTTAGACGGGTTCGTGCTCGGTGGAGCCTGCTCTTAATTGTGTTCTCTGATACACCTAAGAATTTGCTTATGTCTTTGCAAGTCATTTCACAGATGTAGTAGAGCGTTAGCACTGTACGTTCACTCTCTGGTAACTTTACCAGCAGATTTTTTACAATTTTACGTCTATTCGCTTTAGATTTCCCTTCACTTTTTTCCGTTTCATATAGTCTATAATATGCCTCTTCAATCTCTTCCATTGACATATCGTCCATGGATTGAATAGTTTGAAATCGGGTTTTGTTCTTCCTAATCCAATTCATACAAAGCCTATTCGCGATAACATATAACCAACCCTCAACGTGTTTAGGGTTTCTTAGTGAATGTAGTTTTTCATACGCCTTTAAAAAGGTATCTTGTGTTATTTCTTCAGCTATGTGATAGTCACCAATCTTTCCCCAAGCGATTGCCTGCACTTGCCTTTGATACTTTTTTACGAAGCAAGTGAAAGCAGCTTCATCACCATCTAAGACCTTCTGAATCACTTTTACAATATCTTCTTTTACAATATCTTCTTTCATTCTAATAACAACTCCAAGGTTAATCTGATTTTTTGGTAAAACCAGAAGCATTATATTCAATGTGCAAACGTTAACCAATTTTCAATTGATGTTATTGTTTGAACAAAATATCTACTTTGAATGTCAAGGCACAGTTTTTGGTCAAAAAATTTAAGATTAAACAGTGAAAATATTAAACCTATCCATCCAAAATGCTAATTTCAATACATTTGTATCTATTTGAATTAGCGATATAATACACTGTTTATTCTTTTTGGACAAGTTAAAAATAGATTTAAGTCAGAATTTTTCAATTATTATACCTGTGAATCTTTGTCTACATTAACGCATATACAGCACAGATTCAATATTTTTTCATAATTTATGTCACTTTTTGCACCTTATCCACTACTTTTCTGTGTCATGTATTATACAAGGTTATTTAACTTTTTGGCAAAACGGCTGTTCAGTCAAATTTTATGAGATGCTCTCAGGTTAAGTTTCCAACTCACTAAGTCCGGTTCCGATAACCGGAGAGGAAAGGAGGTGAACCCTAATGTTTAGCCAACTACGCGATAGAATTATCGAATTCATCAACTCCGAAGAAGGTAAAGTCGGAGTCAAAACATCGCTATCACTCGGTCTGATAGGCGGAGGTTTGCTGTTAATGCAAACAATATTTCCTTCTTCCGCTAAAGCTGACTTTGAGTGTTTTAACGATGGTGATTGTGACGACGACGAAACATGTCATTTTTGGAAAGATGAGTATAATAAGTGGCACTCTGAATGTAAAATCACTTAGGTAATTGATTCATTACCATCGGTTCCGCTGTTCCCGCAGCGGAACCAATTCTACATAAAAACAAGAATTATTCATTATGCTGATATTACCAACGTTATTAACAATAACGACGAGGAACCCATTTGCATGCATTTTTGCGTAAAAGTGCAGTTTTATGGCAGTTTTATGAATGGGGCATCTCAATAGGACCGAAGTATAGGTTCATGTTTAAATTATAAGGAGAAACACAGTAAAATGAAGAGAGTTTTTGTTTATCTTATGTTAATAACTCTGTTATTTAGTTATAGTTGTCTATTGATTAGTTTAGTTGGGAGTGTGCAAGCGGCAGAAAATTCCGTTATTTCATTTCTTTCTAACGAGAATGGAGATTATGATATATTTCTTATTGATACGGGTGGAACCGTTCTACAACGTTATCCCACAGATTCAATGAAAAAAAGCCATCTGACATGTTCTCCTAATGGTTACCTTTTCGCATATTCATCTAATGAACAAGGTGATCCTGATATATATAAAATGGATATTAGAAACAATAAACCTATCCAGTTGACACATCATCCTGAGAGAGATATATGGCCTTCTTGGTCGCCTAATGGAGAGTGGATTGCTTTTGTGTCTGATCGAGAAGGAACACTAAATATTTATAGAATGGATGTTAACGGGTCCAACATAATCAGATTAACTGACCAAGGAACTAACGGAAAACCCGCATGGTCTCCAGATAGTCAGTTGATCGCTTTTGATTCCCAAAGGGAAGGACATCACGCTATCTATATCATGAATGCTAATGGTGGACAGTTAAAACAGCTGACAGAAGATATGCCACTGTGGTGGGGTTGTTCGTGGTCGCCAGATGGAACACAGATTGCTTATGCTGCAGGGAGATTTGACGAAGAAGGGACAGATATTTTTACTATGGACGTTGATGGGAACACTATGAAAAAACTTACAAGCATGGGGAGCAGTTTCCGTTCTGGTAACGCTGCGTGGTCTCCTGATGGGAAGTGGATTGCTTTTTCAGTTGTAAACGTAGCTGAGTGGCCAAATCCAGCAAACGGTTTTAGACTTCTTTTTAGCGATAGTACCATATACCTTGTAGATAGCAGTGGTAACGGTGATGCTTTACCTCTTGAAGAGACAACGGGACTTTCAAGTGATGATGTACCTGTTTGGACATCACGAAGTTTTTTTGCAGTATCTCCTGATGAAAGTAAACAGAGAATCACCTGGGGTAAACTTAGAACATTGGGTTCTGAATAAGTTATTATGACTTACTACGAATACTACATCATTTTTTTAGCACTTATCTTCTGTGGATACGCCTGTTACACAGACATAAAAACACAGAAGATCCGTAATATATGTTCCTTCGGACTCCTTTATGCTGGGGTACTGAGCCAACTTATGGCGTGGTTTCTTGGGACAACAACACCACTCTACATCACTGGTCTGCTTTTTGGTAGTGGGATCGTAGCATTTGCTTTATATTGGTTTGGTATTTTTTCACCGGGTGATTCCAAACTCTTCTGGGGACTCTGTTTGATTTTACCGCCGCCACTATTCAGACTCTTGAGTGGTATTGTCAGTTTTCCTCCGTTGATTCTTACGCTTAATATCGTTATCCCTTACACAATAGGGATAATCGTTTTTCTACTTTTTAAGTTCGTCTTTATAGGTCATAACCTGCGAATTATCAGTAGAAGTATTATACCGAACCTTCAGAAGGGGATTCTATTAAAGCAAATCTTCAACTTATTGCTCTTAGTAGGTATAGGGTCAACGATTACCTATATTACAGGATTCTTTGTGTGGGAAATCAATAGACCTTTACAGATCGGTCTTGTCTTGACAACATTTACATTAGTCCGATCATTACTATCCAATATACCTAAAACTACGACATACTATGCAACCGTAGGGTTTGCTTGTATTTGGATTTCATTGAAAGTCAGTGCATCAATATCGGGGTTTATTTACAGTTTTTCTATCTTCTTAGGAATATATTTTTTCATTTTCATCATTGCCAAACAATTGGTTCTTGGATTGGCAATGCTGTTGGTTAAGGATATTGATATTGCCAATCTTCAGATCGGTATGATTCCTGCAGAACAGATTGTTCAGACTAAGGATCAGGATGGTAGAGTCAGTTATGAAAAGCGACAAGCTATATTTTCAAGTGGTATAACAGATAAGCTTATTGTTACACCGAGTGCAACGGGTCTTAGTCAGGACACAATAACAGAATTGAAAAAACTGGCGGATCAAGGTGCATTTACAAAATATGGAAATCAGATTAAAATCCAACCCGATATCTGCTTTGCACCAGTTATCACTGTAGGTGTACTTCTGACTATTCTTTGCCAAGGACCGTTCTATTTGCAATTCATTCAACTATTTTAATTTTATTTATGAAAGGAGAGATCAATAATTTGATTATGTATAACTTATGAAACGTACGATTCTATTACTAATAACATTAACGGTGCTTGTTACTTCGCCACCTTTATTCCTGGAATGGTTAGACTTTCAGAGGAAGAATCAGATACAGGAAATCAAGCAACAAGCGAGACCAGTTTTCGGTGAACCTTATGAAAAAGTGCTTTCTGAGCTTAAAGGCATAAATCCGCCTTCAGTCATTATCCTATACACTAGTAACACGAAAAGCCATCTTGAACCGTGCGGGTGTTACCAAGAACAATCTGGAGGTCTATCAAGACGCGCTTACGTTATAGAACGAATCCGAGAGTGTGGATATCCTACACTTGTTGTTGATGCGGGGAACATTTTTGATGGGAAAGAGGAAATAGATGCAGAACGATGTCGAACCAATATAAAAGCGTTGGCTAAAATGGATTATTCAGCAATCGCACTGAGTGAAAACGATCTCACATATCATGACACCTATCTTGTGCAACAAAAAGAGGTTGCGACCTTTCCGTTCTTATCACCTGGTGATGCACAAAAGGATTTCACGCAGCCGTATGTCATGCAGAAAGCAGATCAATATACCATAGCCTTTGTTGTGAGGGAAGCACCTCAACAAGCAGTATCAGAAGCAGATATCATTGTGGCTTTAGGCAATCCTAAAGAACCTGAACATATTGACGTTGTTATTCTACCAGAAGAAGTCGAAGCAGTGGAATCTGATACGAAAACGGTGTATGTAGGTTCTAAATCTGAAGGTAAGACTTTAGGTGTATTGGCATTTTGGCTGGATGAAAATGGAGAGATGGCAAATCATTACACATCTCAAATTGCGTTGACCGGTGGCGTGCCTGAGTCGGTATTGATTCGTCAAATGTTGACTGACTTTTACAGAAGTGCTGCTGATAAACACAACACTTCTGATATTCGGCTTTTTGTTGAACAGATGTTAGAAAAACAGAATAGTGGGTATATATCAGCAAAAACTTGTAAGTCGTGTCACGAACAGGAATATCTTCAGTGGGCAGCAACCCGTCATGCTTTCGCTTTTCAGACACTTATAAAAAAGGAGCGATACTTTGATCCAAACTGTGTTGTGTGCCATACCACAGGGTTTGGGTATGATACGGGGTATCAAATAGGTGATCAGGATTCAACGCTTAAGGGTGTGCAATGTGAAACATGCCACGGTCCTGGTAAACAGCACGCGGGCAATCCGAAGAAAACCAATATCCGCAGTGGTAAAGATACATCACTCTGTTTGCAGTGCCATGATTCGGAACATTCGCCAGGTTTTGCAGAAGTGGTAACATTGCATACAAAGGATGTTGACCACAGTCAAGAACCGATGAACTTAGAAGAACTGTTAGCATCACGAATAGAACGCGTGGGAAGACCGACTCTGGAGCTGTTTGTCATGAGTTATTGTCCTTTTGCTATCCAAGCAGAAAAGCAGATCATCCCGATTGTCAAGAAGTTCGGAGACAAAATAGATTTCAAACTTCGGTTTATTGCAGAAGAAAAAGATGAGATATCCGCACACGACATTACCCCCTTTGTCAGTCTACACGGTTACCCGGAAATAGCAGAAAACATCCGGCAACTGTTAATTGCACAGGAATATCCTGAGCGATACTTGGATTATCTTTTATGTCGTGGCAAAAAGTTGAATAAAAGCTGGGAAGATTGTGCGAAGAAACTCGGAATTGATGTAAATAGAATTCAACGACTGTTTGATGCACCTGAAGCAGAACAGGTTTTCAGAGAAAACATCAAACGAGCCGCAGAATTAGGAATTAAGGCTTCTCCAACAATCTTAATAGATAACCACCAGTTCCCAACGAATCAACTGCTACGTGCCAGCGGAACTCCTTGTGAGTGATTTTCACAGAAATATTTTTCATTTTATGCACCTATTGGGGTATAAAACTGTGTCTTAAGTTATGAAGGGAAAAATGCAATCAGATTCCATACTTGTTGGAAATAGAACGCAGGTCTTTTTTGACCGATCCTGCCAGTCAGAAGTCTACGTTTAAATGTTAAAGGAACATAAAGTTGAGGTATTGGTCGCCTGTAGGGATGTCTTTGGAAGAACGGATATGCTGAAAGACTTATCCGCACACTCAAGGAAGAAGAAGTTCACCTCAACAGCTATGAGGACATCCACGAAGCGAGAGTCCGCATTGGGCATTTTATCACACAAGTGTATAACCGGAAACATCCACATTCGGCGTTAGGGTATTTGACACCTATAGAATTTCAACGAAAAATCTTGTCTTAACTTTACGAAATTATGATCTGAAAATCGATGACACTTCATACAATAGCCTTAAACGGCAAAAAGTGTGACAAAAACGTTGCATAACGCGCTACGCTTTTATTCTTAATCTTAAATAGTGTGAATAGAATGAAGATGAATCACATAGTGTCTATACCTAATTTTTTAGGATATAAAAGGAGTATTTAATGAACGACAATAGCTTATTCCATATACCAGAAACGGAACAAGAAGCAACACATATACTTGTCTCTGTGCAAACCCGGCACCAACTCTTGGAATCGCTAAATCAGAGATTAGAATTGTTACGTGGTAATCCGTCACAACAGCTTCAAGACTGGATAGACGACCTGAAGCAACAACAGATTGATGATATGGATACATACAAATCAAATTTGTTTTTTGCGCATAGAAGGTCGCAACAAGATTTACCAGAATTGGATTCTATTGGTAGACAAGAATTGGTGAATAATGAACAGAGTAATTGGAAAGAACATTTTGCTAATGGCTTTATAGATTTTCTGGAAAGTGAAAGCAGTGAACTCCATGAAACATGGTTAGGAAATAGACATCAGTTTCCTACCTATATAGGATTTGATATTAGAAGATTAGATGATAACTTTGAATTCTTTGATCCAAATGCTTGCTGGCTTGCAATATTCTTAAAAGAAAATAGGCAAATCTTTGTTGGTCTTCATACTCGTAGTCCATATATCTATCAACGATTAGAGGGCAGTAAAGCATCAGTAAACTATCAGTTTCACCAGCAATTTGGAACAAACCTTGGATGGAAACCTGGTAATGAAATATCAAGGATTATCACGTTAGCAGGTGTATATAGTGAAGATAACAGTATACATTTTCAATCCGTTTACAAAATGCTTGAGCATCTTGATGAATTATTTCGTAATCAATTAGAGGAGATAATCAATCAACAAACTCGATTTCTGAGGTAACTTCACCCTTGTTTGCACAGTTTTGCCGGCCGTGAAGTTATGCAAAAAAAGCACGGGATTATGCAAGCAAATCGGTTAAAGCTGCAAAAGGTAGATAATTAGATGAATTAAATGCAGATGATCCGGATGAGGAACTTATCAAAGCAGCAAAGACAGCATACGATGTCGCTCAGAAAAAAGTTGATGCTGCTTAAGACACTACTGATGTCGTTCAGAAAAAGCTGAAACCATTGAAGGACTCGCTGCAGCTATGATGCAGGTTTACTGCCCTGCTGGCGAGGTGGGGAATGCCTATTTATTACTGGTTTTAACAGCAAAGATATGATACAATATTGATAAGAAATTAGGTGGGTTGTAACCCCCTAATAAACTCAAAAAGCGAAACGTCTATGGCGAAAACATAGGAAGAGCCAATGCATGGGTTAAGGTTCCGAATCAGTCAAGATCCGGTCATGATCGTTGAGCAAATCGTAGTTAATGTCCACCGAAGAATAGGAGGGGTTCTCCTGAAATACTTTCTCCGATATTTAAGCCTGATCATTTTAATTGCAAGCACTACCCATGCTAAACTCATGAGTGAAATTTACTTTATACCAAGTTATAGTGATGAATTATGGATCACACATATCAACAACACCGAAAACGCACGTGTGTTTCTCCCAGAAAAAGAGTCTGTTTTAAAGGATATCTGGGATCTATCTGTTCAAAGAGATGGTTCTCTTATCGTGGTTATTGCCGATGAGACAGGCAACTTTCCTTTTTCACAAGAAGCCTACCTGATTGATACAACTGAGAGTCCTAAAAAAGTACGCAAGCTAACACATCACCGAGTTGATGATGTATTTGATATAGACATATCACCCCACGGAGATATCGTATTCACGAACTCTTTGGTTGATGATGGAGACGCGCCACCAAAGTATGGTATCTATTTAATATCCCATCATGAATTAAAAAAAGCGGTGCCAAAAATCACACTTCTCAAGGAAATAAATGCGGATAATGTCACTTGGGCATCGGACAATGAGCATATTGCGTATACTTCAGTTGATGGTGTTTTTGTTTTCAATATCAAATCCGAGAAGACTCTACATGTCAGCAAAGTTGGTAGCACACCTGTTTTCTCACCTGATGGCAAAAAACTTGCATTTTCCTTAAAGGATTGGGGCTTTGATAATCGTGTGGCAAGTGAGATTCGCGTTGTTTCATTTCCTACACTCCGTCCCTGGCAAACCATCAAAGGACTAATAAAGCACACAGAGTTTATTAGCCTCAAATGGTCGCCTAATGGAAAATACATTGTTTACCAAGCGACCGGCATAAAGACTGGTATTAGTCAGGGTATTCAACATATAGCCGTTCATATTAACGGAGGCCCACATGAAAATATTTTGAATGAACCCTCTTTACCCTCCGTGTATGATTTTGATTGGGCACCCTCGTCGTATACCGTTGCTCCCAAAAGTAGACTGACTACGCTTTGGGGAATACTGAAAACAGAGAACGCAAAGTAAACCGTGATTACACATGAAGAAAAAGATTTTTGTGTCGCATCTTCTAAATCTTTTCACACCATATAGGTGTTTAGTCCTATTATTGTGTAGCAGCATATTGCAAAACAGTATACTTAAACCAACATCGAGTCCCATCAGTTTTTACCGTAATCGCGCCCAATTGATCTGTCCGTAGTTGCTTGCAATCTCGTATTTTATACCTTTCCACAACTTCAGGATGAGGTAATTGAAACTGATTCCGCTGTCCAAGTGAATAGATAGCAAAACGCGGCTGGACTGCATCTATGAACTGAGCACTGCTTGATGTGCGACTACCGTGATGCGGCACCTTTAGAATTTCTGACCGTAAATCCTGTAGCGATGTGATTAACTGTGTTTCACCCTCAGCCTCTATATCTCCTGTGAACAGGATGTCTACTTCACCATAACTGAGTTTGATCACAAGTGAATCAGCGTTTTTATTCGCATCCATCAGATCAGTAGAGGCAGCGTCAATCGGATGTAGCAGGTTAAGTCTGGCAGTTCCGGTCAAATCTATTTCACCCGCAAAAGGAAATGAATAAGGAATCCCGCGTTCTTTTGCTATGCTGCGAAGCCGCCGATGTGTTTGCGAGTCAAGTTCCCTGTCCGCGATCCCGATAATCCGCTTGACCTTATAATTTTTGAGAATATAACCTAAACCGCCACCGTGATCAATATCGGGGTGTGAAAGCACCACTAAGTCCAGTTCTTGAATACCATTACTATTGAGGTAAGGTTCAATAATCCGTTGACCAACGTCGTATTCGACCTGTTTCTGCCTTTTTACATCATAATATGACCTTTGAATCCCTCCATCAATCAGCATCGTCACCCCATCAGGGAATCGGACAATAGCCGCATCACCTTGTCCGACATCAAGCGTAACCACCTCTAAGAGACGTCCCTGTTCTTGGCATGCACTGTCCCATACCCACATCGCAACGACTGAAAGGCTTATTAGACTTGCGGTTTTCCACTGTTGATAGACGAAACGCCAGTATGTGATCCCTAAAATCAAGGCTATATAGACGACAACGAGTCCTAATGTTGGTGGTGCTATCGTCATGATACCCCACTCCTGTCCAAACATACCGATGAGTTTTAGGAAGATGAAGATTATCGTGTGATTTACGACTGCAAGTATTTTGGCAAGTGGCAGCAAGATAAATCCGACTATGACAGATGCCATACCGACACCAACGATGAGCGAAACAAGTCCAACAGCAAAGGGACCTACGACAATACCAAGCGGATATCCGCTATAAAAGTGATAGGCGATGAGGGGTGCTGTGCCAATTTGCGCTGCGAATGTCACAAGATAGGATAAGACTAACCATTTCAGAGCCGTTTTCCGGTATCTCGTCAACCGGCTTGATTTACCATCTTGCGGGGTTTCCCACAGTCTTTTTATCGGGTTCTCCATTTTCGGAACAAAATAGACGATGGCGATAACGGCACTAAACGATAATTGAAAACCGACATCCCACACCTGTGTTGGATTTATCAGGAGAAGTGCTAACGCTGCGACAGCAAGTAGATTGTAGATGTCAGCATCACGGTCGATTATCCTGGCGAATAGATATAGACTCGCCATAAGCGCAGCTCTAAAGACAGAAGGACGGAAACCTACCAAACATGCATAGATGATTATCGCTACAATCGTTAGCAATGAAACGATCTTTGGCGGAATACGAAATGTTAGCATTGGAACGCGAAACTTTGAGAAAGCAACGAAGCAGAACATCGCAACGAGTCCTACGTGCAAACCTGACACTGCTAACACATGGAACGTGCCACTATTGCGAAACATGTCCAAAGTCTCTGTTGGCACATCTCCCCGTTTACCGAGAAGTATTCCCTTTAACAATTGTGCATGCAATCCATCTGTAGAAGGTTCTTTGAAACGCGCATAAGCATCATCAATAGTCCGTTCGGTTCGCAAACGTAAGGCTTCTATCCAACGTAGTGGTGGAAAACCTTCTTGTTCTCCTAAACGAAATAATCCTTGATGCGAGATGATACCAGAAACATTCTGCCGTGCAAGATAGGCACGATAATCAAAGCCACCGGGATTTCGCTCGGTATCAGGTTGATGTAACACACCCGTTAGCATAATCTTTCTACCATATCGTAGCGGAATGGGTTCGTCAAACCTAATCAATACCTTTGTTGACACCGTCTGTGATGGGTCAGCGAGAAGTTGGACCTGTCCGACAGCGTAGCATGCCTCCCATACCTCTCCACGTTCAGGTTGATAAGTCGTCTTGCCTGAGAAGCTAACGGGTTGGTCATAAAAATGAGACGGGATTGAAGGGACGGTTGCGAGTTCTAATCTCAACATACCACAAGCAAGAATAGCGATATGCAGCAGGATGTAGCACAGAAACCTTTTCCGTTTCCGTGCTACCATACTACCGACGAGACATACCACGATGGACAACCATAACCAGAACAGTGGTATGGATGTGTAGTTTCCTGTGATGATGCCGATCAGGAACGGTATGAGGAAATAAACTGCAGGACGTAGTTTGACAATCATTATGAGATGGCATTTACGATGATGCCAGGCAGAACTATGCACATGTCACGACTTTACCTGATTTCGCGGATTCATAAGCTGCAGCTAAAACGGTGTTTGCGCGTAATCCATCGTCACCGCTTGCAATTGGTGCTATATCTGTTGCTACGCATTGTGCGAAATGCTCAAACTGGTTTTGATATAGGTCTTCAAATTGGGATGCGATGACCTGCTTTTCACCATTGAAGATTCTATGGATTTTCCATCCATCATCGTTTAACACGACGACGGTGCCTTCTGTACCGTAAAGTTCCAGGACAACATCACACTGCGCTACAGAGAAGCTCAGGTCTGTGAACCCTTGCGCGCCATTCTGAAACCGCATCAGAATACCTCCAGTTTCCTCAACTTGGTAGTTATGGATTGCTGTATCACAAAATGCCGAAACTTCTGTTACTTCACCGATAAGGTATCGTAGCATATCAACACTGTGCGGTCCTAAGTCCATGAGGCAACCGCCGCCTCCTTTGTCAGGTTGTGCGCGCCATTCATCTACAGTTAATAGATATTTTTTTAGGAAAGGCATCCTACCGTGGACTATCTGTCCGAAATAATTGTCGTCAACCCATGTTTTGATCTGCTGAAAACAGGAGTGGAACCTGAAAAGAAAGCAGACCTGCAGATGCACACTGTTAGCGTTACATGCGTCTATCATCCGTTGACATTCTTGCGGTGTGAGTGCCATGGGTTTATCGCAAAGGACGTGCAGTCCGCGTTCCGCGGAAGCGATGACCTGTTCACAGTGAAGGTTTACGGGTGTTGAGATATAGATTGCATCAAGTTCGGTGTCGTTAAGCAGGTCGTCTACGTTGCTGTATGCTTTTGTTGCCTTGTGTTCTGTAGCGAGTTTTTTGGCACGTGTTGCATCTCTTGAAAAGAGTGCGTGCAGTTCTGCCCCGTCTGCTTTCTGGATAGCAGGCATTGCCCGTCGCTGAGCGACACTTCCTGCGCCAAGGACACCCCATTTTAAAGTCATTATGTTTCTCCGTGGTGAGTAGGTTTGTGTAATTGTTGTCCCTGTAGCACATTCATCCTTGATTGTGCTATTCTTTCTCGTTTCATGTGTCTGTAGCACATTCTGTTAGATTGTGCGGGAAATCTATTCTCTCAGATTGTCAACACGATATTCTTATTCAACTGAAGCACTTAAACATGGCGAAGGTATTTACCTTACCAAAATAGAAGATGAATACCGGTTGCAAATAAGACAATAAGAACAATTCTTGAAAAATTGCGTTCCGAAAATTTACTATTGAGATATACGCCAACTTGAACACCGAGACCTATAAACGGCAGTAATGCTACGGCTTCTATGATAATTTCAGTTGTAAAAAGACCAAGATGAATATATGATGGTATCTTTGCCAGGTTGATGAAAAAGTAGAGTATCGTTGTTGTTGCGACGAATGTTCGGTTTCCTAACCTTTGCGGTAACAGATACATGACGATAACTGGTCCTGCCATGTGCGCGAGCGTAGAGAAGATACCTGCTACTCCACCTAATACCACCCCATGCCACGTTTTGAAACTGATTGGATTGTCTATCTGCTCTGTATCTGCATTCTGCGGTTTTATACGTTTAGACCTTACGAATTCTAATACTGCAAATAGACACGCGATTCCACCGATCACCTTTTTTAACTGGTTGTCTGATATATCATTGAGAATGAAACTTGCGAATACGATACCGATGACAGCACCCGGTATCAGTTGCCATAGACTTTTGCGATGCCACTGCTTCCAGTAATGTCCGAGTGAGATGACATCAGTAGAAAAGAGCAGTGGAAGCATCAGAGCAACGACGTTACGTGCAGGTCGAAATTGGATAAACAGCGGCACCACTATCATGCCGAGACCACCACCGAATCCTGCCTTACTGACACCCGTGAGCCATGTGCCAAAACAGAGTATGAGTATTTCGTAAATAGGTATTCTCCCGATGTTTTTGCAATTTATGTTAGCGTATTCTGGCAGTCCTGTCAAGGTATAATTTGTAGCACTACCCCTACCAATTAAAGTTGACATCCACGCTAAGATATGGTATACTACAGATGTAATTATATTTATCATTTATCATAGGAGGATTATAAACATGGTTCAAGTAGAAGTTCCAGTAGAGCCAGGTGAATCATTTGATAGAGCACTTGCTCGTTTCAAGAAGATGTGCGGTAAAGCGGGAGTTGTCACTGAAATAAAAAAACGCAGTTTTTATGAAAAACCGAGTGAAAAACGTCGACGTATTGAGTTAAAACGACAACGGAAGGTAAAACCGCGCCCAACCGAATATCGTCCCCGCTACGATCATAGTCGATAAATTATGAGGAGGAGGTCTATGCTTGTTCAGGATGTTGTAGAGATAGATGGAAACTATAAAGGACTTTTGATTCAATACTGTCAGGAACGCGGATTGAGCCAGCCGAGATTTACTGAAACACAATACGGTACGCCGGACGCACCGAGCTGGAAAGTTACTGTTCACTATGGAGATAAGGTTCACGAAACGACTGAAGCTATCCCAGGTGCAAAGAAAGGGGCTCAACAGATTGCCGCAAAACAGGTATTAGATGCGATTGATGAAAACCGTGAACGACTGCTTACAGGTGAGGATAATAAACAAGATAATATCCTTTCTGAACTCGTTGAACTGTCTGTACCTGATGAGACGCTTGAGGTAGCATTACCCCTTATTACAAGTGCATTGACGATTGCCAATGATAGACTCGGATCCTCACAACCTTCACGATACCGTGGTATTTCGGATGCAGAATATTCACGGAAACTGACGCAGTTGACGATGCGTATTGTTAGAGATTTAGCCCGTGCGGCAGATGAGGCGAATATAAAGTTTCCTCAGAAATAAACATAGCTTTTGATAGCGGGGTCAGTTTTCTGACCCCGTTTTTGTTTTAAATTGTCCGCGAGATAGACGGATCTTTGAGTGGGTTTCCTTTATGGTTGATCGTATTAAGCGTCTGTTACGCAAACACCGTTTTTTGGCTCCGTTGATGGGATGTCCTTATCCTGCGCCGCGTTGGAATCGGGCGGTCAAGCGGGTAATTCGCAATTTGGGTACTGAGGCACGTATCCTGGATCTCGGTTCAGGCACACACCGTCGGGCACCTAATGTCGTTAATCTTGAAATTGAGCAAACGCCGATGGTAGATGTTATTGGTGATGGACACAATTTACCGTTTGCAGACGCTGTCTTTGATGCAGTCATTTCTGAGGCGGTGTTGGAACATGTGAGGGATCCGAGGCGAGTAGTGAAGGAGATGTATCGGGTCATAAAGCCTGGTGGTTATGTGTGTGCAGCTGTGCCATTCTTACAGGGTTATCACGCATCACCTCACGATTATCAACGTTGGACGACTACAGGTTTTTCGGCACTGTTTTCTGATTTTAAGAAATCAGAAGACGGTGCATGTGCTGGTCCCACGGCAGCGTTACATTGGATCTTTCGTGAGTATGTTGGACTCGTATGTTCGTTTGGCAGTCTGTTGATTGCCAAGGCGATTTCACTCTTAGTGGGGTGGTTGACGTTTCCTCTTGTCTGGTTGGATTTTCTTTTATTGTTGCATCCGCATTCACACGTCTTAGCTTCTGCAGTCTATTTTGTTGGGATAAAAGCGGAACATGATTGATATTTATACCAAATCTAATTGATCAATTACCATTATTGTCTTCTCTTCAGTCCCGGAGGGACGATATGTTTATAGAAAAGTGTATACACCACCCATCTTCAGTCCCGACAAATGCCAAACGCGCATTTGGCGTTGATTTGGTAGGGACTGAAAAGGGTTTCTGGCATCGAAATTTCCTTAACTTCACGCAACCCCACACCACAAAAACAAATTGACTTTGACATTAAAATCTGATACAGTCCTATTCAGTTGGAACAGATGTTTGCATCGACTTTTACAGGCAATTCACCTGCGGGCAGTGGGAGAATATAAACAACTAACAAATCAAGTATTACTAACAAATCAAGTATTAAGGAGTTTGACAATGAAAAATATATTTATCGCTATAGGAATGTTATTACTATTTACTATAGGTTGCGATGATGCAATGGTAGCAGATAGAAACGTCACGAAAGCTGCAGATAACTTTGAGGTTAATAGAAGAATCGTTTTTTACAACGGGATTACAGATAAATATATATTGACCATTGAAGGAAGATGTAGTATTAACGATAACGAGGGACAACTTGAAGTGTTATGCAAAACAGGCGATGGAACATATAAGAAACATTTTCTTGGACTTTCAGACAATGTCACATATTTCGCAGAACAGTTAGAGGGTATAGAACTAAGTACGTATCATTACCGAGTAACATTCAAACCTGAAGTGATTCTTCCAGATATTCGTCGCCAATAAGTGTTATCTAAACAACACTATTATTCTTTCGGCTGATATTTGGTCGCGTCTACAAAGTACAGAAAACCGATGCACATTTCATCTGTCGTTTTGTCTCCCCACCCGACGGGAATCGGTGGATTATGTGGGTTAGCTGGGTTGTCAGTCGAGTTGTCAAAATGTGCCAGAAGTGAGATGCGTGTCCCCACAGGTAAAAATATCGGTTTACTGTAGTGGTATATGTCCTGCCAATTGAAATCCCAATCCTGTATCCAAATAAGGTCAATGGGTTTACCGGTAGGGGGATGCGCGATGATTCGCATATCGCGTCCAAGTAGATGCATGTGTGGCATTGTAGCTAATAAGTAGCTGTCTTTTTTGATACGTTTTGTCGCTTTGACACCGTACTTTTTCTCACCAGCGGGGATGACGAATTTAGTGTTGATAGCTGAGTCAATGTGTAGTTTCGTGGTCTTTTCTGTTTTAGAGAAGTATAATCCCACTCTGGATTGGTCTCTCTCTGTATGTCCTGTGCGGTAGTAGTGCACCTGTAGAACAATATCAGCCCCTTTAGGCAGTTGATACCCGATCCCATCAGGCAGGACATGAGGTTGTAATCCGGGTGCCCATCCCCCGAGTGTCCCTACGGGATCAAAACCGGGTCCAGTGCCTTGCGTGAGGTATCCCGGTTTTGGGTCCTGTGCATCCAATTTCCGGGCTTCCCCTTCTGTGTCAAGATAAAGTATGACGTGATGTACAGTTTTTCGGTTACCCGGTTGCACATCGACGGCTTGAACATATATGTCTGTGTCAAAGTTTGTAGGTATGATAAAGTGTCTGTATTCGTCTTCACCTTCCGGTTCAATTTCGTATTCAACAGGCATTTCAACGATATGATCAGGTTCTCCGAGAGCCCATCCTTGATGGAATTTTGGATTAGGTGGTGTTTTGGATAGGTCTCCTGCGGGTGCTCCTGCTGCTGCCCAATCCGCTATCATCTGTATCTGTTTGTCTGTCAATCTCCGTTCATTCTTAAAGTTCCCGTATCCGTGTGTGGGTTTCCAAGGTGGCATAAGGCGCGCTTTCGTGTATTCAGTAATTTCAGTTGCCCAAGCCTTTGCATCACTATAGTCCGTAAGTGAGAAAGGCGCAACTTCACCTTGACGATGACAAGATTGACACTGCTTCTGTAAGATAGGTGCAATGTGTTCACTGTAGGTAATCTCTTCTGCTTGAATGTGGGGTGCTATGAGTATGAACGTGATAAATACAAATGATAACTTCTTCATGGGTCTTGGGTTTTCCTCCTAATGTCTCTATATGTGTTAATTATTGTAGTTTATTCTTGTGCTTATGTCAAGTTAATTGTTTGTCGGTTGACAGTTTTAACTTGCTAAAAAACAGCAATCCTGCTATATTCT
Source organism: Candidatus Poribacteria bacterium (assembly GCA_965205065.1). Classification (GTDB taxonomy): domain Bacteria; phylum Poribacteria; class WGA-4E; order WGA-4E; family WGA-3G; genus MSPOR6. The sequence goes on from CBDBFT010000001.1 coordinate 5,654,607, forward strand.
ACATAAGTATGAAGTTTAAGGAGAACAATATGTCGGATAAAGACAAAAAACAGGACACGAACATCTCGCGGCGGAGCTTCATAAAAGGTGTGGGAACTGGTACAGTTGCAGCAACCGTTGCACCAGCGATATTAGTCGGTGACGAGCAGACCGCAGAAGCACAAACCGATCAAGCAATCTCCAAAGCAGAAATTCAGTTGAACATTAATGACACCCTCTATGAGATTGAAGTTGAAGCGCGCACTACACTATTAACAGTATTGCGCGATGGCATAGATACTGGTGGAAAAAACGTTGATTTGACAGGGGCAAAACTTATCTGTGATAGGGGTGAATGCGGCGGTTGCACCGTCTTGATAGATGGAAAAGCAGTCTACGCTTGTATGATGCTCGCAATGGATGCCCAGGATAAGCAAATTACCACGGTAGAAGGTATTGCTAATGGAGACGACCTCCACCCTATACAAGAAGCATTCATCAAACACGATGCAATGATGTGTGGATTCTGCACCCCCGGCTTCATCGTATCTTCAGTGGCACTCTTGAACGAAAACAGAAAGCCGACACTCACAGAGATAAAGGAAGGCTTATCGGGCAACACCTGTCGTTGCGGAACTTACCCGTTCATCTTTGACGCAGTCGTTACTGCTGCAGAGAAAATGTAAAAGAAAGGAGAAACATTATGGCATCATGGGGAGAAGCAAGCCAGTCTCGACTTATTGGTAAGCGCATTGCCCGTTTGTCCGGTAAGGAAAAAGTTACAGGAGAAGCAAAGTATACTTACGATATTACCCGACCAGGGATGTTATACGGACGTATCCTTCGGTCTGAAGTTCCACATGCAACCGTTACAGCTATTGATTTGACAGATGCAGAAGAAATGTCCGGTGTCCAGGCTGTTATGCCGTTAATAGAGGTCGGCAGAAAAATCCGTTATCAAGGACAGGAAATCGCAGCGGTTGCAGCAGAAACTGATGACATCGCCAAGGATGCACTACGAGCGATTTATGTTGAATTGGAAGAACTGCCTTTTGTTGCGACTGAAGCTGAGGCAATGGCTGAAGGCGCACCACAGGTCCGTGATGATTGGGAAGGAAATCAGAGTAACCCCAGTAAAGGAGGGCAAGGAGACATAGAAGCAGGATTCGCTGAAGCTGCAGTCACTGTTGAAGCGACATATCACACACCTGTCCAAACACATGTCTGCTTGGAAACCCATGGACACGTCGTAGAATGGACTGATGAACAAAACGTTACTGTTTGGGCATCTACGCAGGCAGTTTTCGGTGTCAGAAATGATCTTGCTCGTCGTCTTGAATTACCAGCGAATCAGGTCCGTGTGATTACGGAACACATGGGGGGTGGTTTCGGCAGTAAATTTAGTCCTGGTGTTGAAGGACTCGCTGCAGCACAATTATCCCGTATGACAAAAAGACCCGTAAAACTGATGTTGACCCGAAAAGCAGAGCACCTCGTGGCAGGGAACAGACCCTCAATGACACAACATGTGAAAGCAGGCGCAACCCGTGATGGTAGACTTATCGCTTACGATATGCGTGGCTACGGTACGGGAGGTACAGGCGGTGGCGCAGGTTTTACAGGTCCCTATGTTTACCACGTCCCGAATATCCGAACAGAACGTACTAACATTGCAGTCAATGCTGGCAGTCAACGTGCCATGCGTGCACCTGGACACCCACAAGGTGCATTCGCAATGGATTCATTGATGGATGAACTTGCAGAACAACTCGGCATGAACCCGCTTGAATTCAGACGGTTAAACGATGAGAGTGAGGTGCGACAAGCACAATACACACTCGGGGCACAAGAAATTGGATGGCACAAACGCAAAAGTGTCGCTGGTTCCGGTACTGGTATCAAGAAACGTGGTATGGGTGTCGGGAGCGGTCAATGGGGAGGTGGCGGCGGTGCGAATACGCAAGCACGGGTGAATATCAACGCAGACGGTACCGTTGAAACCATCACTGGAACCCAAGACATCGGAACTGGTATCAGAACTGCCATCGCTATCATTGTCGCAGAAGAATTTGGACTCACAACTGAAGATATTATCGTCAAAATCGGTGATAGTGCCCCCGGATTACCTTCTGGTGGGAGTGGTGGAAGTCAAACAACCGCATCAGTCGCACCCGTGATAAAAACGGCAGCCGCTAAGGCGAAGCAGAAACTATTTGAACACGTTGCCCCGCTACTACAAGCACACGTAGATGACCTCCGTATCGGAACAGGGACTATCTATGTCGCATCTGACCGAACTAAAACGGTAACTTGGCATCAGGCAACAGGTCTACTCGGACAGGAGACTATTAGTGAAGGTGGAGAGTGGGACCGGGAACTCCGACAAGGTGGCGTCGCGGGTACACAGTTTGCTGAGGTTGAGGTTGATACACAAACCGGACATGTCAAAATCCTCAAAATCGTCGCTGTCCAAGATTGTGGATTAGCAATCAACCGACTTACAACTGAGAGTCAGATAAACGGTGGTGTGATCATGGGGATTGGGCAAACGTTACTGGAGGAGCGTATCATGGACCCGATGACGGGCCGCATGCTCAACGCTAACCTTGAGGACTATAAAGTTCCCGGTACTTATGAGATACCTGAAATCAAGTCTATCGTTTTTGATACGCATCGAAAAGTTACGGGTGTCGGTGAACCCCCATGTATTCCCACACTCGGTGCAATAGCGAATGCAGTCTATAACGCAATCGGTGTCCGTATAAGGGAACTCCCTATAACACCAGATAAAGTCCTCAACGCACTTGCTGAGAAGGCATAAAGGAGGTAAGCAATGGATAAATTTAGTTATGTTAACGCGACAAGTCTGAAACAGGTCACCTCACTACTCAGCGACAGCAGATGGGGAGAGGTAATGGTAATAGCTGGAGGCACTGACCTGCTGGCTGAACTTAAGGAATACATAGAAACTCCCAAAACGCTTGTTAATCTAAAGACGTTGCCGGGTATGGATAGCATCAAAGCGGATGCCAATGGCTTAACAATTGGTGCGTTAACCACTGTCTCGGATATTGCGATGCATCCGACAATTCAGCAACATTACAGTGTGCTTTCACAGGCGGCAGCATCAGTCGCAACACCACAGATTAGGAATGTCGGCACACTCGGTGGAAACCTCTGTCAACGTCCGAGATGTTGGTACTACAGAGATGAGACCGTCAATTGTTTCAAGAAAGGTGGCGATATGTGTTACGCCGTTGATGGCATAAACAAATACCACGCAATCTTCGGTGATGGTCCTGTCTACATTGTGCATCCTTCTGATATAGCACCTGCTTTGATTGCCCTCAACGCATCGCTCAAGATAGTTGGTCCAGAAGGTGATAAAACGGTGAAGGTTGAGGAGTTTTTTACGTTACCAGCAGCAAACCTGATACGGGAGAACATACTGCAACCGAACGAGATCGTTGTAGAGGTGCAAGTACCCGCACCTAATCCGAATACAAAGAGTTTCTATCTGAAAGCGAGAGAGAAAGGTGCTCCCGATTTTGCTTTGTCAAGCGTCGCAGCCGTTTTTGAGATGATGGGTAAGACGTGTCAGTTGGCAAACGTTGTTCTTGGTGGTGTTGCCCCAGCACCTTGGCGTTCCCCAGAAGCTGAAACAGTATTGACAGGTAAGACCATTAACGAATCGGTTAGTATTAACGCTGGTGAAGAAGCTGTTAAGAATGCACAACCTTTGACTGACAACGCGTATAAGGTAGCCTTAACCCGAAATCTCATCAGTCGTGCAGCAATGATGGCAATAAGCTAAAGGAGGATGAATATGTTAGACGGAAAAACACTTCCAATTTTTAAGCGTCCGATATGTCAGAACTTACGCACAAAAGCACTTTACATTCCCGGCGGGAATTTACAGAACCTCGTAGAAGAGAATCCGGGAACTCACTATTGGTGTAATTGCACTATGCAGGTTGTTGGTCCCGATGACCACTTCGTGTCTCCTAATGCTTGCAAGCAATCACGTCCCTGTTTCTCCCCTGTTGGCGGAAAACCTATAGTGTAGACATTTTACAATCGTTATCGGTTATCAGACTATTTGCTGGTAACCGATAACCATTTCTAAAGTATTCTGAACATGGTAGTCATACCTTTGATACAGTGGGTGCATGTCGGTTCTGTCGTCTTAATGATTGGCGGATTTTTCTTTTTTCGGGTTGTACTTATCCCAATTGCTAAACGCGGTCCTGACCCGAAGAAATTAGTATCAGCTGCCCTTAGACGTTTTAGTGCAATTGTTTGGATTGCACTACTGACAACGCTCATATCGGGTCTCTATAATGTTATTACCTTCTTTAGAACTGCCCGAAGTACTGCATCAGTGACTCCAGATGTAGACTACTCAGTCTACATACTCATTTTAGGTATCAAATTCTTTATTGTATTTGTTATCTACACGTTGGCTGTCGTCTTGACATTCCCATATCCCGTTTTTGCAGAAGCACAGAAAAACCCCTCACCGTGGTTGAACATACTCATCTTCTTAGCATTGATTACAATATTTCTTTCAGCGTTTCTCCGCAGGTTGTACTAAGGGATAATGCTGCACTTTTAATTCTGAACACCTATTAGAAAAAACTATCTTTTTCTTACTAAATCCCTCTATGTATGCAAAAGTCAATACTCAGAACAGAAGGAGAAAAAGATGTTTAAACAATTGCATAACAACAAATGGGGTTTCGTAATGATCGGTATCACTCTAATTTTAGGAGTGGGATGTCTATTGTGGATTCACTACGATCTTAAGAACTTCCGACAACAATATGTTCACCCAAACGAGAAAATAGGTCTACATGAGAATATCACAGAATCTGATGCCACAGATAATTTAACCGAAAATCAAAAAAGTACACCTATATCAGGATCTACTATAGGAGATACTGAATCTTTGGTTAATACGCATGCTGATGATAAACATAAGGTAGACAGTGATAAATTAGAACAGCCAGGTCTTCAAGAGAAGACAACAGATGAGGTAAATACAGTGGAAATAGAAAAGGATGAACACCTCACACCTGAAGAAATAAGGGAACGTGAACTTAGAAAACGCATAGAAGAAATTCAATCACAAATGGCAGCATTAATCGCTAAAGCGGGTGGTAGAGTAAACGCCTATAGCGATCCTGAGATTAAGCGTGAGATGCAGCAGTTAACAACGGAATTATTCCAGATTCTGCAGGAGGGTGTAAAAGATGAAGATCGTCCTGTCTTTAATTTTTTCGGCAATTTATTTACAATGGGGAACCGATTAGTAAACTCAGATGGTGAACTCGTCTTATCAGAATACGTCAAAATGGCTGATCAAATGGAAGCAGCAGGGATGACTGAAATCGCAACAGGTACACGTGCGTGGGCACAGGTTCTAATTGATAAGGGATATGAAACAGTTAAAGCGCATCAAATACAGGAACTGGTGGAGTGATGTTATTGTCTGAACCAGGATTTTCAGGATTATAGGATTTGCAGAATAAGAGGTTGTTTGTTTCTAATGAAACAGATATGGTAACATTCACCACAAACTTTGATGGAAAAGTCTTATCTTGGTAATCTTGAAATCCCAGGGGAATGCCTAATTGGCATTCATACCGTTGATTTGGTAAATCCTGGTTCAAACAAGTAACCAGAACTTTACACACCCTTTTTTGGTTAAGTTTTGCTTTTTATCGTTAATTGTGCTATTATTGTAAACGTTAATTGCGGTGGCGCAATTTAGGATGGTGTTCTGAAGTTTTCTGTCAGACAAAGGAACAGATCATGCATAACTATTATATTGAGTCTTTTAAGGCAACTAAACTCTGGGGTTATCGGGACATTGATCTGCATTTCTACAGTGATGTAAATATATTGATAGGTCCGAACGGTTCTGGCAAAACCACTGTTTTGAACCTTCTCCATTCTATCTTAACTGCTGATTTGTCAAACATCACAAACATCAAGTTCGATCAAGCAGAAATTAAGTTGAGGAATTTTAAAGGTAAATCTATCAGGACTATTAAAGTGCATATTGAAGAAGATCTTTTAAAACTCAAGTTAGGGCAAAAAGAATATACATTTGGTATAGAGCATCTTTCCAGAGGTAGGTATAGACAAGTTAGTTTATTTGCTGATGATTTATTTGATGATAGTGGTAGAATTATAAGACAACCAAAAGGAATTAATGAAATAATAAACTTGGTCCCTCTTGTTTGGCTCCCTGTCAATCGTCGCTTACCTGTAACAGAAGATGAAGAAAAAATATATTCGAGGAGAAAAACTTTAGAATCAGTTGACCTGCGTCTTGACGATTTATTAGAGGATCTCTCTCGCTATCATTCTATCTTAAATGCTCGACTTTCTGAGCGTTACGGGGAGTTTGAACGTCAAGTCTTATCAATAATACTTTATAGCAAGGATCATGATCAGGTTAATTCAATCTTAGAAGCAGTCCCTACTTCATTGCCGACAGAAGCCGAGAAAGATCAATTACGGAAAGCTTTTGATGATGCTGGACTTCTTGACGAACAGATGCAGAAGATAATAAACGATCATTTTGCTGCAGCAGAAGAAGCAGTCAAACGAATTCGTGACAACCCACATCCTGACTATAAATTAGAAGATATTCTGGTCCTTCCCCTTATTAGTAGAACCAAAGACATGGTCAAATATGCAAGGGAACTTGAAGAAGACAGAGAGAACATTTTTGCTCCGTTACACCTTTATGAGAACACCGTCAATTCATTTTTAGAAGACAAAACCATTAAGATTGATGAGAGTGGTGATTTAAAAATTAAGTTGTCTCCAAAATCAGAATTAAATTGGCGTTATCTTTCTTCAGGGGAAAAACAAATTTTGATTTTGCTTACACAAGCTCTACTTAAACTTAATGAACCCGTGGTTTATATCGCAGATGAACCGGAATTGTCACTGCATGTTACATGGCAGGAAAAACTCTTGGAGTCTTTATCAACGCTCGGTGGACAGAAACAAATAATCGTTGCGACGCACTCTCCAGATATTGTTGGTAAATTTAGAGATAACGTTATCAGTTTAGGAAAGGAAACTTAATGGAGTTTATCCGTTCCGACTTAGGGATAGAAAACAGAGACCTTTTTTACTTACCCAAAATATTGGTTTATGTTGAGGGGCATACTGATTTTCCCTTCTATGATGAAGTACTTCGTAACCACAATTGCCATCTCAAAGCACAAGGTGGAAAAGAGGAAGGCAAGAAATTAGCAAACGCTCTGATAGGTAAGGATCTTCCTTATGTTGTTGTACTTGATGGAGATTATGGGATTTTAGATAGCACACGTAGTAAGCATAGACGTGTTGTTATACTTCATCGTTATTCATTTGAGAACTATCTTTTTGAGAAGGAACCGATTGAACAGTTCTGTCGCGATCATCAATCTTCTGAGAATCGTTTAAAGAAACTTGAAAACAATTTTAGTGCATTTCTTGAAGAAATAGGGCAGAAATTAGAAGAACTGATTATATTGGATGTGGCACATCAACGTGCAAAAACGGGTTTTGATGTACTTCCCGAAAAATCAGACCGATTTTTTAAGTCGCCCAAGGCTGTTGATTTCTTAGACAGTCAAATCGAACAATACACCCAACAGGCGAAAAACGTTAATAAACAAGCCATTGAGAATGCTAAAACTATGGTGAAACAATACGTAAAACAGAGACGCTTCGTAGACCTACTTCCCGGTCACTTTGTAGTTGGTATTATACGCCGTTTAATAGTTCATACGGCAGGTGGTAAGAACATTTCAAATGACGACATCATAATTTATCTCTCCAGAGAAGTTTGGCAATTGGTAAAGTCCCGTGACCATGATAGTTTGAAAAGACGATTACGTAATGCAGTTCGGGAGGTAGAACGAATGCGCAAAGTAAGTCGTAATTAAACGTTTCTTAAAATGGTTAACAGTAATATAACGTGAGTTTGATAAATCAGAACAAATAACTACGTAGGTTGGGTTGAGGTACGAAACCCAACATCTTTACGCATTATAGGTGCCTAAATGTTGGGTTTCGTGCCTCAACCCAACCTACGGATACATTCTTGATTTAATTATCAAACTCACGTTAATATAAAAGAATTGGAGTGTGCAGATGGTAATTGCTGTAGATGCAGCATCCCTTGACAAACGTAACCGAACAGAACAACAACTTTTTGCAGTGGTGGAGCAGAATACACCTGACTCTATAAAAACACCGCTCTTCCAACAAAGCGAACCTGAACCCTTCACATTCCTTCTAAACAAGGAATTGATTGAACAACTGAACCTAAAAGAATGGTTCCAAAACTATGCAAAGGAAGCACAAGTGTCAACGGCAGGTATACGTGGACCTCAGAATATTCTCTATCCGTGGGATACGCGCTTCCCCATAAATCAGGTCGGAATAATCTTAGCAACACTTGGAAAATGCCTTGTAGCAAAGGAAGCATCAGAAGGACATCCGATAGAAAAACTGGCAGGATGTGAAGTACGCTACAACTCACAAAAATATGTCGAATTCATCGCGCGTATACAGGCAGCACAAGGTATACGCACTTATGTCCCGAAAGACTTCGGCACGTTACCAATATGGATGGCATCGTTCCTAATTTTCATGCTGGACTTAGATGGGGGTGAACATGTTACCTCAAGTCATTCCGTAAGCACAAAAAACGCTACAAAAGACCTTAACAATCAGGGTAGTCAATATCTACCCGAAGAATCCATGCAATTCGTCAAGAAAATCAAGGAGATATTAACGACTGCTGAAACAGATGGCTATCCTATCCATTTCAGCGCAATTGACGATGAACACATTGATTTTGAACGTTTAGACGAACTACACGATGGCGTGCATCTTTATGTAGGTTACCTCAAAAGCGGAGTTGCGACAGATACCAATCTCAAACTAATACGGGAGATTAAACCACCCATCGTAGTTGATTGTGTCGGTGGATGTATGTATCGGCCAATGCGTGCTATCTTTGAACGATTAGGTATTGCAGACTCTATCCGTTGGCTTCACGTTGATGCAGACCCACTCTATCACAACATCGGAAAACTGGATCGTAATCCAAAAACTGGAGACGCAGAATTTTACGACCTCGGATGCGATTTTAGTATCCTTGACGTTGTTAAATCTGCTGACTACGCAACAAAACTCAAAAATCAACCCATCGGAACTATCATTGAGGCTACCGACCCTGATGGCGACAGGCTCATCGTCTGTCAGATAGAGAATATAGTCCGAGAAGATATGTTACAAAAACTCGGTGTTGATTATCTGACGCTTGATGATGATAGACTGCTGACAATATATACACCTAATCAAGCGTTTTTAATGTTGATGGACTTTTATGCAAAGCAGCTGAAAACCTCTGGACTTTGGGACAATCACCCGCGATTCATGATAAAGACCACGCCTTCTGCACTCGCTTGGGATCAATGGGGTGAAGCAAATGATGTGCATGTAATTAACGTGCCTGTAGGTTTTAAAGAGATCGCATCCATAATGAAGAAAATTGAGAAACAGATTACCGATTCACCTGACCAAGCAGTTTCTATACAAGATGTTTATGGTGAAACTATTACGTTGGGGGTGCAACCACGTCTTATCTTTGCAGGTGAAGAGAGCGGTGGTATGATTACGGGTCCAGAAGAACTGATTAAGAGTCAGGGTGAAAGAGTCGCACTTGCCATGCGGGAAAAATCCGCTGGCGAATCTATGGTTTTGGTGACAGCACTCGCAGCGCATTGTAAACAGCAAAACATACCGTTGTCAGACTACCTCGCTTCTGTATTTCATGAAAGTAAAATCACTGCGAGGTGTGATGTCCGAGAAGATATAACCTATTACAACGAGTCTGAACCGAATCCGGATAAGCTGCGAGAAGCAAAACGCCAAGGTGAAGCAAAACGCGACAAGAATGACCTGTTCTTTCTCGGTATTGCTATTGCACTGCACGAAGGAAGAATAGATATGCAACAAGCACGCGCTATCCTATCTGATGCGCTACCAGAACTTGATTTTGCTAATCTTGAGAATATCCAATTCGTTGGAGATGGGAGTTATCTAAAGTTCACAGATAAATTCGTAGAAGTACGGAAATCTGGCACAGATGCGAAGACGAAAGCCTACGCTTCTGGACCTGAAAAAGATGAATGCAGAAGATTCGCAAAGACCTTCGGTGAAACAAGTGGGGAACTGACCGAACTTTACCTGTCTCAGATTGGTCAAGATTATTTAGAAAGTGTTGAGTCGAAAGCACGAGAAATTTATGATGCTTTTCAATCAGCATAAATAGAAATTACATGTAATTGCACATTCACCTCATAAAAGGAGATTACCATGAGAAGAACAAATATCACCTTTTTCGTACTCTTCGTTTCTATAGCAACTTTTTTTACACTTACAGTCGCGAATGCTAAATGGCGTATCATTCGTGAAGATGATATTATCCGTAATGATGGCATACAGGGGATGCTACACGATGTTCACTTTATGGATAAACAACACGGTTTGGTAGTTGGAGAAAACGGATTAGTCCTTGAAACAGCGGATGGCGGAAAAACCTGGACAAAAAAAGAAATCAATATGCGTTCTTCCGGTGCTGCGCAAGCACAAAGAAGACCACAAGGTGCAGCAGGTGGACCACCACCAGGTTTCGGTGGTGGCGGTGCAGCAACACTCTATAATATCTACTTCGTAGATGAAAAAATCGGATACCTTACTGGGGCGAGAGGAACAATTTTAAAGACCGATGATGGCGGGAAAACTTGGACTCGGAAAATGGCAAGAAGCGAGGCTGCTGCTAATCAAAATAACACCCGTCGACGCGGTGGTGGAATCCGTGCCAGTCTAATGGGTATTCAGATGCTTGACGAAAAAAACGGTTTCATCGTCGGTACTGAAAACACGATTCTAAAAACAACCGACGGTGGTGAAACATGGATAGGCAGATCAGACCGAGTCCGCGTCGGGGAAACCCGCACTAATTTGGAGAATATCCTCTTCGTCTCACCAAAGACAGGTTGGATAATTGGGTCTTTCGGCACACTCCTTCATACAAAAGATGGTGGAAAAACGTGGGAAAAACACGATTCTGGGTTCGACAACAACCTATTCGGTATCCACTTTTTTGATGAAAAAATAGGATGGATTTGTGGACAGGAAGGATTAATCCTGTACACGGACGATAGCGGAGAAACATGGAAACAGCAAAAGACAGACTCAATTTACAATCTTTTGGATATCCATTTTGTTGACAATAGGGTAGGATGGGCAGTAGGCGACTATAGTGCTGTTTTACACACTACTGATGGTGGAAAAACTTGGACTGCAACAAAATTTGGTGGAAGTGGTACCCTCAAAGGCGTTCACGCCACAGACAAAGACCACTGTTGGACAGTAGACGACTGGGGTGTGATTGCAGCTTATAAAGCAGAATAATACTTTTAATCTAAGCGACTTATGTAATTGAAATTCCATTGGAGAATTATGAGATGACAGAACAGAAAAACCATAAAGTTACGATGCTCGGAACAGGACTCATCGGTATGTTCTACACGATGACACTGCACAACCAACGCGGTGTAGATCGTGTCCACACGGTATATTCACGTCGCGAAGAACGCGCAACAGATTTTGCTAAGGAATGGAGCATTCCAAACGCGACAACTGATTTAAAGGAAGCAATCCATCATCCTGAAACGGATGTTGTCGTCATCGGATTACCAAACAATCTGCATTTGACTGCCGTAGAACTTGCTACTGATGCCCGTAAAGCAATTCTCTGTACAAAACCGCTTGGACGGACAGCAGAAGAAGCAAAACAGATGCTTGAACTTGTAGAAAACGCTGGTGTGTTCGGTGGCTATCTTGAGGATTTGGTTTATCCGCCAAAAACACTAAAGGCGTTAGAGTCTGTTCAGAACGGTGCTCTCGGTAAAATACTATGGGTACGTTCTCGTGAAACACATCCTGGACCCCATAGTGATTGGTTCTGGGACCTTGAACAGGCAGGTGGTGGCGCAATCGTTGATATGGGATGCCACTGCATTGAAATCATCAGAAACTTCGTTGGTAAGGACAACAAACCCCTTGAAGTGATGTGTTGGGCGGATACACTTGTACACCCGATTGATGCTGAAGACCACGGCATTGCACTCATCCGATTTGAAAGCGGTGCGATGGGACAATTTGAAGTCGGTTGGGCATTCCGAGGTGGCATGGACCTCCGAGACGAAGTCTCTGGCAGCGAGGGAACTATATGGCTCAATCATTGGCTCCGTACAGGTTTTGAAATGTTTACATCTGTCGGACAAGGCGGTTATGTTGCTGAAAAAGCCGAGGGTGACACCGGTTGGCTTTTCCCAGTCGGTGATGAAGTAGCAGAACTCGGGTATAGGGATATGTTCCTTGATATGTTCAACGCTATGGATGAAGGCAGAGACCCCTTAGAAACCTTCTATGATGGATATGTAGTAAACGCTATCATAGATGCATGCTATAAATCTGCGAAATCCAAAAAGTGGGAACCCGTTGAACTTGAAGATTGGCGTGGTACTACAGATACAGCTGAAGCACAGACCGATACGGCAGACGCAGAGGAACGTTATGCACACCTAAAAGATGAACGCATGCCTGATGGTAGAATGAAACGTATCTATAGAGACCGTGAAACAGGTGAAATTATTGAACGCGTAGAGGAATAAAGATGCAGAATACAGAATCTTATCAAATTCCTTATGTACCAACAGAAGACACTACCATATATCCTGAGACAGATGGTGAACCACTTGCCGAAACAGAACGGCATCTCAGACAGATTATCCGGATGTTAGATATGCTGGAAAACCATTTCTTGGATGTCTCAGATGTTTATGTCTGGAGTAATATGATGATGTATTACAAAAAAGGAAATCCACTTGCATTTGTCAAACCTGATATTTTTGTTTCCTTTGGAATTGGAAAACAGGAGCGACGTATCTACAAAGTGTGGGAAGAGGGAAAAGCTCCAGATTTCATTATGGAGTTCGCAAGTAAGAGTACCTACGGCAATGATTTAACTGTCAAGAAGGATATCTATACAGCAATTGGTGTTACAGAGTATTTTCTATATGATCCGTATAAATCCTGTTTGCCATCAACATTGATGGGTTATCGGCGTGTTGGTGAAGAATATGCTGAAATTTCACCGCTTGAAGATGGAACTATACATTCAGAGACATTAAACTTAGACTTCCAATCACAAGATGATGGATGTCGTGTTTTTGACCCCGTTGCAGGAGAGTGGTTAAAAACGCGTGCTGAAAAGGCAGAGGATGAATTAGAAAAACTCAGAGAAAGAATCAAAACTCTGGAATCTAAATCCGCTGATTCATAGGTCTTTACCCATGTCGTTTCAATGTATCTGTTTTTCTCTCATTCCATATCAATATAGGCGAACATAATGGACTCTTCGTGGCTTGAATACTGTGCAACAGCAGAACAACTCAGCGCATTTAATGACACAGGCTATCTCATTGTAGAGGACGCAATCAGTCCTGAGATGACAGATGCTTTAGAGAAGATCGCTGATCGCATTGATGCTGCAGAACGCGCAAAAAATGGATTAGGTCCCCACAAATTACTATCCAAATTCCGTACTGTCATTGAAGATGATCTGCTATTAGAACTGCTTGATAACAAGAAGGTATTCCCTTTACTCTGGGACATTTTGGGATGGAACATACAACTCTACATCTCACATCTCATTATGTATCCGCCTGAACCGCCTGATGCAGAACGTATCCGTAAAGGGGCAGGTTGGCACCAGGACGGTGGCAGACCTATTCCAGAGATGGAACGTCCACACCCACGACTTTCGCTAAAGGTCAGTTATTGGTTAAGCGATGTAACGCACAGAGATAATGGGGCAATGCGACTTATTCCAGGTAGCCACAAACTTGATAAAATCCCACCGCGTAACGATCCTGAAAGCGATCCTGATGGTGCGATAGATTTACTTGTCAAACGTGGTACTGCTGTGCTTTTCGACCGAAGAATGTGGCATTCAAGAGGTAGAAACTATTCCGATGTAACGCGAAAGGTGTTATTCATGGGGTATAGTTATCGTTGGTTGCGCGGTCTGGACTATAATCTTATGCCAGAGGAAATCCTTGAGAAATGCGATCCGATACGACGCCAGTTGTTAGGAGATGGCGTAGATATTAAAGGGTGGTGGCAACCTACAGATGCCGATGTCCCCCTGAAAACGTGGATTGCAGAGCATCGTGGGGAAGAATATGTGTGATTAGTCCCTATCAATCCATCACTATTCGCGCCAACTAATGTTTTACCATCAGAAGAAAAATCTAATGTGGCTATCCAAGATGTATGTCCAGTTAAATAGGTTTTTAGATGTCCAGTGGCAGTATCATATAGTATCACAGAATTTCGCTTAGACTGGTTACTAATCGCTAACGTTTTGCCATCCGGTGCGAATGCCAAAGCAGTAACTACACCTTCAGGTTCTTTTATCGTGTAAAGAGGGATGTCAGTCTTTACGTCCCACAGTATAATGTCGTTATACACGACGCAAGCAAGGGTTTTGCCATCTGGCGTGAACGCCAACATATTGACTGATCTTTCAGGTGATGGGGTGAAAGTCGAAAGATGGGTATATTCTTGAGCCTGTTCGGGCAGCAAATACGGAGTATTAGATAACAAGTGAGGCAAGAAAACTTTCGTCAATAGAAAAAGCAGAAGTACATCACAAGCTGCAAAAGTTGATACAAGCCAGATTAGTAACCAATACCTCTTTTTTCTTTTGCTTCGTACGTACTCTAATGGATATTTGCTGATTCGTTGTGTTAAGTTCATCAGTTAACCTCCTTTGAGGTGTGGCTCTGAAATGTGGCTTTGAAGTGTGGGAGGATGACGTTAATCCCATAGGTGCAAACTTAAGGAATTTGCTATGTCAGAAACCCTCTTTAGTCCCTAATGAAGATTAAGTTATTAATTGGGTAATACGCGGGCGGGGAAACCCCGCCCCTACGAAACCTTACTCCTACGATGAGTCATATCAGTAGAATTACCTGATTATTTATTTAATCTTCATACGGGACTAAAGAGCATACATTCCCTATAACCATAAGAATTCGGAATGATTCATAAGTGCATGCGTAATGCTGCTAAAGCGCATCCTCGCCATCCGTTAACCACGCTAAATCAAACTTTGCAAACGACAACGTCTCATAAGCACCGCGTTCGCCACGTTCATAGAGACAACATATATTCATATCAGAATCAATACAGAGGTCAGAATACGCAGCTGGACCTTCATGCAAGACCTTGCCACTGTTCCAACTACGACATTCATCATAGCTGATGCGGATCGTCATCTTCTCTCGTCCTGTACTGGCAGGATTGGAAAACAGAACACGGTTCTTGTCGTGCGTATTCTCATCCGTATATCGCACCATACTTGCCTGACAGATAGGTTCAATCAGATCATCGTCATAGCCAAATTCTGTGAACGTATCTCCACCATCAGAACTCCATGCGTACGCGCGTCGTCTCGGTGCAACATAGTTTCGGCAGTTAAAATATAGATCACCGTTCACGGTTTCAACGACAACCGATTCGTTTGTACCGGGTTGTGCTTCCCCAGCGATACGCCATGTCTCACCATGGTCATCACTGATGATCAGATGTGAATATCCCATCTCAGCATAATTTCGGCTCTGTCCAAGCACATGATCACAAGGTATGACCATTCTACCATTCGCTAATTGAATCCCGTGGCAAGGTCCGGTTGCGTACCATGTCCATGTGTCCAGTTTCGTAGTTGCGGTAACTTCTCTGGGGTCTGTCCAAGTTTCGCCATCATCAGTACTACGGGTTACCCATACGGTTCGGGGTGCTTCTCCAGCGATAATCTTGCCTTCCCCACCATCAGCGAAGTTCTTACAGAATAGTAACCAGATAGTGCCAGTATCACGGTCAACCACAGGTGCCGGATTACCATCTGTATCTGATCCTGTGGAAACAGCAACTTGCATCGGTTGCCATGTCTCACCATTGTCAAAACTCCGTTTCAGTACGATATCAATATCCCCAGAATCACCACCACCTATTCTTCTACCTTCACAAAACGCCAACAGCGTGCCCTCTTTTGAGGTAATGATAGCAGGTATACGATAGGTGTTATAGTCGTCTGTTCCTGCAGTGAAAAGTGGATTTTCTGTTTTATACATCAATAATCCTCAATATTACTAAATGAATTAAGTCATAATCAGAATACGATTAGGGTGAAGATTAATCCATACATTTGGTTATCTGGTGTTTTTCAAGTTTCCCCAAATTGTTGCTAATTTTCCACGGGCTGCAACGGGAGCCGGATCATCAAGCACCAATTCCTGTACATCTTTTTGGTGATCAGAAATTCGAACGCCATCAACTACACAGTTCGTTGGGAATTTAGGATCAGGCGGAGAGGCGTTGTTAATCTCAAAGGTCTGTGCAAAGACAGTAGGTCCTCCAGTAAAATCATCCTCACCTTCAAGTTTACCATCCAAGTATAGTTTCAAACCGTCTGGTCCCCATGTCCCTGCCATGTGGTGGTGTTCACCCTTTTTCCAGTTGAGCGCAGCACTATTCGCGTTATGCCATGAATCCGCACTTTTGATCCGCATCTGTGCAATACCACCACTGTTGAACTGTAGAAAAACTGCGTCGGTGCCCCGTTTGTAGGTCATGAAAGTAAAGAGTTCACCGGTAATAGTACTGGTATCCATTCCCATTGTAACCCATAGTTCAACCGTGCCTTCCTCTAAATTCACAAAACGGTCTTCTACAGGAAAGTGTATCACATCGCCAACTTCTTCACTGACAAATCCGTTCCCAAATTTACCCGGAGCGAAACTGCCACCATCAACAGTACCACCTTCACTTTCAACTTCAGCTTTGCTTTCAAGAGCAGAAAAGAAGGTTTCTTCTGCTACTGCGACAGAAAGACATAGAAATGTAATCGTAATAACACACAAAGTTCTCATAAGATTTCTCCTTTCTAAGAATCAACTGACATTTTTTAACATTATATCATTTTACATGTTTTTTTACATAGATTTTTCGTTGAATAACACTGCATTATTCTGAATAATAGGACATAGATCACAGAGCTGATCAGCACAGAAGTTTTTGTAGAGCCGAATTGTCCCTTGTTGAATCTGAGCAGTAGGTTTAATCAGACGCATCTGTTGTGCCTCTGAAAAGACCTGTGATTCTATCTGACTGATGATCCTGTTTGCTTGTAGTTTTGTGGAACTGCTATAGATATTCAGAATTGCATCCTGCAGCTGCTTACTTTCCGATTCTACTGCCCAAATATAAGCAACAGGCAGTACCTTGTTGACCATAATATCCAATGCTCTTGATTCTCCTATAAGTTTTGCCTTTTGCGTTCTGCCTTTCCCAAAGTTAGCATGTGTTTCCCAATATCCTTCAGGTTCAAGCATCAGTAAATTAAGGAGTTCCTTTCGGATATTACGCAGAAATGAAGTCGTATCTTCCATCGCGGCTCTTTCGCATGTAGGAAGAAAGTACATCATCAGGCTGCCGTTGCTTTTATGTATGAGTTGACTCATAGCAGCAATCCTTCGCGTTGGATAGTTATATGGACGAATTTTCCCAAAACGCCACTGTGTAGCATCCATGCACTTCGCTGTAATCTTTCGTTTAGATGTATACCAAAGTTTCTCTAATGTGACAACAAAAGGATCCTCTTTCTCAATAACAGAGAGTGGGTTCTGTGTTTGAGAAGGTAGCAGCCCCGCAACACCAAAAAGAATCGATTGAATCTCTTCCGCTGACTTATGGTCAAAATCAGCAAATGGCACGCGTTGTGCTAATTCACGGAGCGGTTTGCTATTTTGGGTATAACCCAAGGCTTCCATTATACCTTCATATAGAATCTGCTCAAAATCAAGTCGTGTTCTTAAGAGTCTAACAGCATCTGCTTTCTCCAAGAAACGTTCAGTCCCCAACGATTCAAACACATGCTTGAGTTTCTCTAAATCTAATCTTTGACCTGTTACTCTACAGAAATCTTCTGTTTGCGTATCTTCTTGGCGTGTTTCGTCAAAAAGGTCTCCAATAGGAGCATCAATCCATTTGAGGAGTTCTAACGTGGATATCCGTTTGCCATTCTGTAAACGTGTCCGTAGGTTAAAGTCATCATTGTATAGGACGGTATGGAGTACAACGCGATTATATCGTGAATTTAGATGGTGTTTGTGTGTATACCATTCTGAAGCCTTGACGTGAATCTCTACATCTCCTACAAGAAGTTTCCCATTTAATTCAATCTCAGCGTGCATAAAATCTGGACCTTCTTCACGGTTCCAGACACCTGGTTTAAGCACACGAATGTCTTTCCCATCTATTGATAATAGGTCTGCGTTGAGGAAACGTTGTGTATTCCATAGTTTCTGTACGAAATCTTCACCAATCTTTTCAAAATTGGGTTCACTTACTTGGTCAATATCTCTAAATGCTTTTATAGGATATATCCTGTTAGGGTCATTAAAGTTACTGTTTTTCTGTTCTTTTTGCATAGATCCTCTTACCCGTTCTTCGCTTGTTGGATTTCAATCTTCAGATTCTGTGTTGCGGTCTTTGGGTCTGGTGTTGCACACACAGCAGCAATGACTGCAATGCCGTGTGCTCCTGCGCGTATGACCGATGCTGCTGTCTGTAATGTAATTCCACCGATTGCGATAACTGGACATCTCGCTATTTCACTTATGCGACTAAGGTGTTCTAATCCCTTAGGGTCTTCTGCATCTGCTTTAGATGAGGTCTGGAAGATTGGACCAAAACCGATGTAATCAGCACCATCAGAAATCGCCTTTAGTATCCTTTCCTCAGTTCGCGCAGATGCTCCAATGATGTTTTCTGGAGATAAGATTTTTCTCCCTATAGCTACTGGCATGTCGTCTTGTCCAAAATGAGCACCTTTTGCTTTCACAGCAAGCGCAATATCCGCTCGATCATTTACAATTAACGGAACATTGTGCCGGGTGCATATTGTCTGCATCTGATGTGCGATCTCTATCAATTCCCGTGTAGTACCATCTTTCTGACGGAATTGAATGGTATCTGCCCCCCCTTTAACTGCAAGTTCAGCAAGTTCGGGATGTGTCAATTGCGTCTGGCATGTTGTGTCTGTAATCACGTGTAGTTCACCAATGTTTTTCATGTTGGAATTCTTTTGAAAATGTGGTATTGTTAAGTTGAACATGTTTGAAGAAGCAACGTCAAAATGAAAGAGACAACACTTTTTAATTAGTATAGCATATAAAGGAGAAAGTTTGTGAATAATTTATTGTTTGAATCTGGAGATAAAGTGCTTTTTATAGGTGATAGCATCACAGATTGTGGAAGGAGAGGAGATCACGCTCCTTATGGACATGGGTATGTCCGTAAAATAACCGAACTGATAACCGCAAAGTATCCTGAACGCGATATTACTTATGTCAACAAAGGAATTGGTGGGGACATCGTTGAAGGATTAGAGAACCGTTGGGACACTGATGTTATTGAAGAAAACCCTAACTGGCTTTCGGTCAAGATCGGTATCAACAATGCAAGTCGACAATTGAACCAAAGCGTCTCAAACGAGGATTATCTACCTGAGTGGCAAGACTGTTATAGCAGAATCCTTACACGCGTGAAGAATGAGTTGGATGCTTCGCTCTTTTTGTTTGAGATATTCTATATTCCAGAAGATGTTGAAAATCCTCGTCCGTTGGCAGTAGATGCCTATAACGCATGCATTCATAAACTTGCAGATGCGTTTGACGCACATCTAATTCAGATAAACGATGCTTTTGAAAATGCCGTGGCAGCACGACCAGGTGCCTTGTGGACAACACGCGACGGTGTGCATCCCAATGCAGAAGGACATACCTTGATGGCTTTGGAATTTTTAAAACACGCGGGATGGTAACACAATAGAGGAAGTCAAAACTATAACCTAACCTCATCACATATTACATAGGTTATTCTGTTTCAAGATGCTTTCTGACGTTTTCTTGTCCAAAAGACCACACCGTCTCTCCAAATTCCATCAGGTGTGATGCAAAGATTGAGTTCCCTATCTCGTCTCTTAAGAAATCGATATTCTGTGGGTTGATAAAGTGAAGTAGGAGTGAAATAATCAGGACACTTGTACCAACACCTATGCCTAAACCGAGGAGACTATTCAACCACCCTAAAATACCTTCTTCAAAGACCTTATGAATCCGATCAAATACTGTGTCCATAAGAATCGTTAAGATAATTATGAGGATTAGAATGCTAATCCATTTAGATATGTTTTCGTTTGGAATGACTTTTTGTAAGAATAAGTCGAGGTATTGCCATGTTTGACTCGCGATGATAAGTCCCATACCGAGTGCAAATACACCCCAAATGCTGCGTGTGAATCCCACTCTGTAACAACTAAATCCTGCTAAGCCAACGATAATGAGGATACAAAAATCTAATACTGTCATGGTATTTAATCGGTCATATTAGTGAAACGTTTTCCAGATATGTCTCCTGTAGGGCTGCCGTAATCGGGGTACCGTTTCCTAAAAGAGAGAGAAGTTTTTGAATAGAAGAGTAACCCCCCTTAGCAATAAAATCAGCAACGATCACCGCTGATTGCAGATACCATATCTTGCGTTGTGAGTTGGTGAGTTCAGTGATCGGTTTATCAAGTTCTATTAATGTAACTAATGAATTATTTTTTCTCGCTTGATCTAAACTACTTTTCTCAAACGTAAATAAAGGACGGGCAATCGTTTGTGCAAGCCCCTCATTTAACCATTCTGGACAATTCCCTTGTGTTAGGATATCAATCAATAGGTGTGTCCATTCATGTCTAAAAAGCGTATATAAGACACCGAGTTCAGGCTGTTTATCAGTACAATACTGCAGATGAATATGACCATCGTAAGCACCACCAGCCCATTGTGGCAGATAGTCTTCCGAACTTACACTGTGGGTGTTTACTATTGATATAGAAACCTGTTGAGATGGAAAACAGTCAAGATACGTACCAACATCGGTGTATGTTTTGTCAATCAGTTGGCAGATGTTCCAGAGGGTATGCGGATGCACTGCGGGTTCAAGATATAGCTTGAAAATCCTGTATTCCACTTCTGTTCGTGATGTGTGTTTATTATCAACGTGAATTGTATTAGCAAATTCTGAAGGCGGATTGCTGTTTAGGTCTATTTCGCTGACGATAGACTCGTAGTATCTCTTTTCCTCAGTTATACGTGCTTTGCGTCTAATGGCAGTGGTAGAATTTGGACTTAATTGAAGGGCGACATTAAGATTTTTTAAAGCTTGTTCCCAATTTCCGATCATTTCATAAGCTTTAGCAATGTCAGCATAAACATAATGACGCCCCTTGTCATATTTCAAACCCATCAAATAGTGTTGAATTGACTCAACATATCTGGCATTTTGAAAACAGGTCGTGGCTTGTTGAAAATAGGAAATGGCACGTGAGGAAGGTTTTTTCACAGCCTAATAAGTTTGTTTGTTATACCATTTCAAAAAATTATAAGCCTTTTTGCCACGTCATCCACACAACTTAATTCCCCCAGAGCCATTCAATATATGTAAGTCTGATTTTTCTCACAAAACAGGAGATTGTTCTTTGAATGGCTCTGTATTCCACAATCGTAATCTAATCCTTATTCATATCAACTATTTGAAAAGTGACTTCACCACATCTGATTTCTGAACCTTCTTCAACAGGCGCAGAATCTCTAACGCGTACACCTTCAATATATGTCGGCGTTGACCCACCCAAATCTGTGATGGAAACTTCTCCATCCATCTCATCAATGGAGAGGTTCAGATGTGCAAGTGTGTGTATATCTCCATCCTGTTCTGTTTCTGCATTCTGCAGTAGATTCAGCACTTCATCAGCGGATTGCAGCTGTTCAACAGGGAAGACATCCGTATCTACATTCCCCATTGCCTGTGGACTGTAAGCGACCTGAGGGTCAAGGGTTACAGGCATCTCGTTGGTACTTTCAACTGCATCACCTCTGATTGCCTTCATCAGTTTTTCACCGACGCGCTCTTTAGCACCAGGCCGTGGTGAAACGCTTGCAGTTTCTTGGAAACGATAGTGTGCAAAGTCAACCAAGTCTTTCAGTTTATGGAAATGGGTTGACTCTTGGATGTTCTTTAGAAGAGTCTTCTGTTTTCGGCTAAGTCTTTCATTATTTAACCAGCATGTGTATGCTTCTAAAATATCTGCTTCTTTTATGTCGGCAGCGGTATACCGAGTAGATTTTGGGGTTTTTCTAAAAAAACGCATGAGTTATTCCTCCACATTGATTGCAAAAATTATGTAAAAGTTATTGCATCCATTGAATGCCTTTGTTATTAAGGATCTGTCGCAATTCCTGTGTGCACCGGAAAATCCAGATTTTCACTGTCCCATCTTTTCGGTTCAAGATTCGGGAAATATCTGCGACACTACATCCTTCCAAATGTCTCAAAATCCAAGCGATCCGGTGATTCGGTTTCGTTACTTGTTCTAACGCAGTTTCTAATATTTCTTGTGCCTCTTGAGCGATAATGTGTTTATCGGGTCCTGGTTTGCCATCCTCAAATTCATTCAGGGGTAAATCATCTTGTTCTTCAAGTGTTAGCAGTGATTCTCGTATTCGGTCCCTTCTGCGTATCGCGTCAATAATTGTATGCTTTGCAACTGTGTTCAACCAAGCTTGAAAACTTCCTATCTGTGGATCCCATTTATTATCTTGTAGTTTCTGCCAAACTTTCGTGAATACATCCAAGCTAACTTCTTCAGTATCTTGATGGTCTCCGAGCATCCGATAGGCTTTACTATAGACCCAATTATGATGCTTGTCAAACAATTGACTAAACGCAGATTCATCACCTTCTTTAGCCTGTGTAGCCAAGTATGTATCTTCAGTGGCAGATAATTCATTTTTTGCTTGTCGCGCCATAGTTACCTCCTTTGTTTCCACATCCAAAGGATTTGAAACTGTTCCGTATATGTATAACGAGACAGATTCAAATTTAGTTTCAGATTTATTTAAAATTGTGCCAATGCCGTAACAAATAATGTTGTATCAAAAGGTATGGTTTCATGATACAATTTTTTTGAACAATTCTCAACAGTTATTTGCAGGAATAGCAAACATTCATCATCAACCCCTTCCCCCCTTCCAATCTTCCACCCTTCCACCCTTCCAATCTTCCACCCTTCCACCCTTCCAATCTTCCACCCTTCCACCCTTCCAATCTTCCACCCTTCCAATCTTCCACCCTTCCACCCTTCCAATCTTCCACCCTTCCACCCTTCCAATCTTCCACCCTTCCACCCTTCCAATCTTCCACCCCTTCCAATCTTCTCTTCCACCCCCACATTCTTTTTGACAATTGTCCTGAGATATACTACAATTTTACATATACATTCTTTAGGAGCAAATTATGAAACAGATTGAAGGTGGAATAACTTCTGTTTCTGGTGTAAAAGCAGCAGGGATTCATGCTGGTATCAAAAAAACAGAAGCAAAAGATTTAGCAGTCATCGCAACCGATGCACCCGCAAATGCTGCCGGTGTGTTTACCAAAAACAGTGTTACAGCAGCACCAGTCGTAGTATGTCGCGAACATCTCTCTGTTCCGATGGCACAGGCAATTGTTGTCAATAGCGGAAATGCAAATGCATGCACTGGTGGCACAGGTATGAAGAACGCTTACCGTATGGCTGAATTGACAGCAGAACAAATCGGTATAGATACCGACCTTGTCTTAGTCTCATCTACTGGCGTTATTGGACAGCAACTACCGATGGACAAAATTGAAAATGGGATACAGATAGCCGTTAATGCACTCAGTAAAAACGATGGAGGTACCGAGGCAGCAGAAGCTATTATGACAACCGATACGTATCCAAAATCTATCGCAGTTGAATTTGAGATTGATGGTAAAGCGGTTAGAATTGGAGGGATTGCAAAAGGTTCTGGGATGATAGCACCCAATATGGCTACGATGCTTTCATTTCTGACAACTGATGTGAAGATCAATAGCGAAACACTTCAATCCGTCTTAACGCAGGTTGTTGATAATACCTACAACCTACTGACTATTGACACTGACCGAAGTACAAATGACACTGTCCTTATTCTCGCTACAGGCAACGCTGATAATACTGAAATCGTTGAGACGAAAGGTAGATTCTACGATGCACTTCTGTACGTATGCACCGAATTAGTAAAGATGTTAGCACGCGATGGGGAAGGGGCAACAAAACTGGTTGAAGTCATTGTAAAAGGTGCGAAAAACAGAGAGGATGCAGAGAAAGCTGCACGCGCTGTCGCAGAATCCCCCTTGGTGAAAACCGCTGTCTTTGCTAACGATGCTAATTGGGGACGTATCATGATGGCTATCGGGAAATCAAGTGCCGAATTTGACCCATACCGGGTGGATGTACGCCTCGGAGATTATCTGCTTGTAAAAAATGGGATGGACTCCGGGTATGACGAGGATAAAGCAACACAATTATTTGACAACGATACTGTGCAGATAAATATCAACCTTCGCGCAGGCGACTCTGAGATTACGATGTGGACCTGCGATTACTCCTACGATTATATACGAATTAATGCCGATTACAGAACGTAAAACGTATAGTAACGACTTGTTCGACATAAACTCTTGTGAAATCATAATTTTGTAACACAAACACTTCACATCTATTTGAGGGAAAAATATGAACTTTGGCAAATTATTTTGGACTTTAGTTTTGATGGTGATGTTTTCTATCGCTTTAGCAGTCAATGCAGATGAAGAAACCGAAGAGGTCTATACATTAGAAGATGTTGTGGTAACTGCACGCAAACGGGAGCAGCTGTCTTATGAAGTACCGCTATCTGTTTCTACTATCCACGGTGATAAATCCAATACAATTCGTTCCGCTGGATTAGACATCCGTTTTCTATCTAATCGCACACCGAGTCTACAGATGGAATCATCTTATGGGCGCGTCTTTCCACGCTTTTATATTCGTGGGTTGGGAAATACAGACTTTGACCTCAATGCCTCACAACCTGTATCTGTCTTATATGACGGTGTTGTGCTTGAAAATGCGTTGTTAAAAGGGTATCCTGTCTTTGACGTGGACAGGATTGAGGTGTTGCGAGGACCGCAAGGCACACTCTTCGGACGCAATACACCCGCAGGTGCTGTCAAGTTTGAATCAATCCGACCAACACAAACATTTGAGGGATATGTACGGGTAAACTATGGACAATTCAACGCATCCAATTTGGAAGGTGCAGTATCGGTTCCGCTGATAGATTCTGTTTTGTCCACACGGTTCTCCTTACTAAGTCAATGGCGAGACAGCTGGATAGATAACAACTTTAACGAAGAGAGTGTTGCGCTTGGAGGACATCTTGACCTGGCAGCACGCATACAACTATTATGGACTCCCATACCCGAGTTGGAAGCATGGATAAAGTTACATGCCCGTGATCTTAACGGCACTTCACGTCTATTTCGTGCAAATATATTGAAACCGGATGAAGGGGGTCTGATAGATAACTTTGAACGAGACAGCATCACACACGATGGAGAAAATGAGCAAACTCTGCGTTCTGGTGGACTTGCTGCTGAAGTCAGTTATGAGATTGGGAGCTTCCAATTGATCTCACTCACCGGTTTTGAAAGGCTAACCAATTATTCGCGAGGAGATATTGACGGTGGATACGGGGCTGCCTTCCTTGCAGAAAGTGGTCCAGGTATCATCCCATTTCCATCCGAAACTGCTTCCGGCATTCCGTTATTGAGTCAGTTTAGTCAAGAGGTAAGGTTGATGAGTCCAGATGACCAATCGCTCACTTATCTGACAGGAATATACTACTTTCATGAGTTCGTAGAGATGGAGGATTTCAACTTCCTTACCACAGCAGGTGGTGCTATGGATAGAGCAATCTATCAAGAGCAGACAGCTACCGCAATGGCAGCTTTTGCGTCTACCACATACAGAGTGATTGAAAACCTGGAATTAGGTGCTGGTGTGCGTCTGTCTAATGACGTAAAGGACTATAAGGCGTGGCGAGAAGTCGTTCCTGAAGAAACCGACGCCAAACCCCTTGAACCTATAGAACGGGACCAGCAGGATACTGTGTGGAGCGGGGATATCAGCATACGTTATCAAGTCACACCAAACGTTCAAACCTATTTACGCACAGCCCGAGGATTTCGCGCACCGAGCATTCAGGGACGATTACTGTTTGATGATGAAGTAACAATTGCAGATACAGAGACTATCTTATCCGTAGAAGGTGGAACAAAGCTGCGACTACTGAACCATCGTTTACACCTTAACTTAGGTGCTTTCAACTATATGATGCAAGACCAGCAGCTGTCCGCTGTCGGTGGAGAATCAAATGTCAATAGATTATTGAATGCTGAAAGAACGAATGGACAAGGTTTTGAAGTAGAACTGATGTTTTTACCGGTTAAGTCACTTCAAGTCTCAGGAGGACTAAGTTATAACCACACAAGTATTGACGATCCGAGGTTAGCGGTAGCAGGATGCGGTGCCCCGTGTAAGGTTCTGGATCCGATTGCTTCTGAAGAAAAGAACACTTTCTATATTGATGGGAATAGTCTACCCCAAGCACCTGAATGGATATCTGATATAATGTTGCGATACATGCTTGAACTACCGAGTGGGTATCGGTTCACTGTTGCAAGTGATTGGAAATATCGTAGTCGCGTGCACTTCTTTCTGTATGACTCTGTAGAATTCAGTGATGCCTCGTTATTAGAGGGAGGGGTACGTCTTGCATGTCAATTACCTGATGGTTACACAGAGGTGGCATTTATAGGACGAAACATCTTAAACGACACATCTCCCACAGGTGGTATAGATTTTAACAATCTGACAGGTTATATCAACGAACCAAGGTTTTGGGGTCTGGAATTGGTGAGTCGTTTTTAAAATAAACGTTTTTTCATGGCGTTGCGGCTGCCCATTTTCTAAGGTTTCTATCCTTCAAAAACCTTGATAATGCTGTAGCACATTCTGTTAGATTGTGCTTCTTTGCCCAGCATTCATTAACAAAATGCCCCGATGGTTTGTCGGGGCATTTCTTATGGAACATGATCGTTTTACTTACAAGATGTGCCATTAACTTCACAAATTCCAGAGCGTTGTAGTTCTGTGAGGACAGTTTCAAGTACAGCATTGGGATCAAGATGAGAGGTTCTGTTCCTCATCAGTAACAGGTTCGCCACGACCTTGCATCCGTTTCAGGCGATTTTCTTCATCCACAGTAAGCAGAATCACAGCATCAGGTTCGCGAAGTTCCGGAGGATAACGTCCTTGCCATTCTTGGTCAAGGTCCAAGTCGTCATCCAGCGAAGCAAATGCGACTGTACTTGTCCAATACCGATCCATTACGACGTGACCATTTTGTAATGCTACCTCTGCCAGCTCGCTGGCAATAAGATTAGCAGCTCGGTAGTAGGCACGACGCTGCTGAGGATTTTTGTTTTCAAAGTACACGCGAAGATCTGTATCCGATAGTTGAGGTGCCTTCATATCTGGAGGACATTTGAGTAGGGTCGCATTGAGACACTCAGATAACGGCGACACAAGAGTTGATTTACCTGTTGCGTCAAGACCTTCAATGACAATGAATTTACCAGTCATATTTTCCCCCTCTTTGGAGAAACCTTTCGGGATTGATTGATACCTGTTTCAAAGCTTCTTCAATGCCAACCTTCAAAATCGGGGCACTGTATCTATAATAGCCCTTGCTATTATCAAAAAAGCGTCCCGCGGGGTCAATCATAACGTAACTGTCTGTCATTGACTCATTGCTCTCTGGAACTATGTTGATACCATAGTCTTCAACAATACTATTGCGTTGAACGTACACCTCAAATTGCTTTGTCGTAATTTCAAAATCAGCTATTTGTGCGTCATTTTGACCTTTGACAGGAAGTGCTTGAAATAGCTTCCATCGCTCAGGCTTTGCCAATTGGATAAATGGCGTAAGATCTTCTTCCCAATTTACGGAATTCACCACTGTATTGATCTTCATGCGAATCCCGTGACGCTTTATTTTACCAATGATGTCCCAATATTCTGCTTCGGTGATAGGAATTTTGCCAGCGACAGCACGGCCTATACTAACTGATTTTTCTGGATCAACTGTATCAATGCTCAAACCAATCCAGTCAAGACTTCCATTCAGCTTGTCAAGCCATTGATCGGTAATTCGAGAACCGTTTGTTACTATAGAAGTTGTCATTCCATGCCCTTTTGCTTGTGCAATTAGGTTCGGCAACCAAGGACAAAGCGTAGGTTCACCACCAGCAAAATTGATCTTTTCAAAACCACATTTCGCAGTCTGATCAACTACTAAGAGGCAATTTTCTTCGGGTAAATGACCTTTAGGTAGGTTCATCTCTTGCTTCACATCTTGAAATGTGGCAAAGCAGAAGCCACATTTCATGTTGCAGGGTTCCCAGAGATGAAAGTTGACTGCTGGTGGAACTTTCGTTGAAATTTCGGCGTAATTGTTTTTAATCATTAAAATAAATCCTCATTGATAGAAGTTCTATCTTGTCGGACGCGTCAACGCACAATTCTCAACTGAATCAAGGGTAGGGATATAAATCCACTAAAGTGCTCGCATCAACTATATTACAATTCGTTAAGTAAAGATTGGTAGAGAAAAAGTCCAATCTACTCTACCGACTAAACACCAATAGAAAACGTGACTATTGAGTCACCAAAATTACTTTTTGATGCCGCTTGATTTTGTCATCGTTATCACCTCCTTTTATATGTTGATATTCTACCCGTTTGCATATTGCATATATGGAGTCCACTGCGAACGAAAAGGATAGTAATATTTTTCAGATATGTCAACTCATGTCAGTTATATAGAACGAGATGCTCCGACAAAATCACCGGAGCACTTCTTCAACTTTGCAGTACTTAAGCAGGTTGTCGTAAGTAGTACAAATCAGCAATCTTATGCTGAAAAAATCGTCCATCTAACGACAAACACCATTGAAAAAAACTTATTACTATTGGTGTGACTGCTTCACTGCCGAACCAGAATGCGGCTAATTCCTTGACGTGGAAAGGTCCTTTCTTTTGCATCTTCAGGAGGTGTGTGTAGACTTCAGAGAGAATTCTCTCCAGAGTATGCCTCCTTCCCCTAGCAATACCGATTGGCTTTTCTATCAAATAGGCCTCGCCGTTTTCAGGAAGTTCCACATCTATACTTGAACACATTTTATGGATAGATTCAGACAACGTTTTGCGCGCCTTTGTCTTACCGTGCACAAGCAACAGTTTTTCACGCGGTTTAACTTTCTTAACCAGTTCCAATAGTTCTTTACTGTCTGCATGTGCTGAAAGCGAATAGCGTTCCACTCTGGATTTGACATCAAAGGGTTCATTATCCAAAAACCAAACTCGGTTTTCGGAGTCTTTCTGCTTTCTAAAATCCTCTAACGCGCGTCCAGAGGTGCCTTCAGCCTGATAACCGGTAATTGCAATCAGGTTTTTTGGATTTGCGACTAATTGTTTCGCATAGGCAATTGACTTGCCACCGTTCAACATACCTGAAGATGCCACAATGCAACAGGGTCTCTCTGCCAAAATATTTTCGGGTTGCTGCCTGCGTGGCACCTCTTTTATTGAATCGGAATTAAAAAGAAACTCACCGTGTTCTGCCTTACGCCTCAAAGGTCGTTGAAGTTCGGCATGGAATTGGGAGTATATTGAATTAACATCACGCACCATCCCATCAACGTAAACAGGGAAGTCGCGAATTTCTTTACGTTCGATTGCATCCTTCAAAATTAGAATAACTTCCTGAGCTCGCCCGATAGAGAATACTGGGATTAACACTTTACCATCTGCTGCAATCGTTTTAGTAACATCCTCAACAAGTCTTTTTTCTTCCTGTTTTCGAGTCACCTCGTGTTGGCGGTTGCCGTAAGTTGCTTCCATCACCATCACATCTGGCTTGCACCATGTTGGCACATCCACACTCCGAATAGTCAACTGTCTGGTAACAGACACATCACCTGTTATCAAGAGAGTTTCAGACTTTCCCTCAATGTAGATCATCGCTGCACCTAAGATATGTCCAGCGCGAATCCATCTGGCTCTTACACCTGGACAGATCTCTATGGGATCTGTCCAGGGCACAGTTACCATGCGTTTCAATACTACAGCGACATCGTCAAGAGTATAGTGCAGACCGTTATCCGCATCCTTCTCGTCCGGCATTCTACGCGCACTGTCTTCTAATAAGACGCGTGTAATCGCTTTCGTTGGAGGGGTGCAGTATATCTTCACACCAGCACGCCAAAGATCTCTCAATACCGGTAGCGCGCCCGTATGGTCTGTATGGGCGTGTGTTATAAGGACAGCATCTGGGATGTCTTCTTTATCAAAATCTGGGAAATCAGGCAACCGAGAATCATTCTTATGCTCATGGTTCATTCGGATGCCTGCATCCAGAAGTATTCTATAATCATCAATTTCAATTAATGTGCTGGAAGCACCAACTTCGTTTGCTCCTCCGAAAAAACGGATTTTCATAATAATCTCCAATCTCGCAATGACCACAGAATACGCCTGCAGTCATGATAGAAACGCTAACTTATAGTGGGCACTTGAGTCCTCAAATGTATAGCGTAGGTTACTGTATGTGTTCGTTGTTGTTACGGCACACGGAGTGTGTCCACTACTTTAAATAAAAATCAGAATGTGACTATTGAGTCACCAAATAAACTTAATTGAACGCAATATTCGTCGTGAGGTTAACACAGTTTAAAGAAAACCACAATCAACATCTTATATGTGATAGAGTCTGCTCCAATAAAAAAGATAGTAAAAAATCCACATGACTGTTATTTTTTACTTGAAGCGATCATCCTTCTCGCGTGTACGATGTAGTTCTCTTCGGCGAGTACGCATCGCGCCTGCCGGATCAACATCTATGTCAAGTGTAATGAGATGTGCCTGTCGTAACCACCAGAACGCCTCAAACAACGGACGGCGGGGTGAAGCACCTTCGTCTAAATTCGGTTTACCGCGATCCAGATGCCGAACCTTCTTGTGTGCTTTTTTGGCAAGTTCCCTAACCGTTTCATCAGGATCGTTGTTTAATAGCCAGAAAAGTGTTTTTTGTCCGCGTCCACCGGGATTAACGCGTAATGCAGCTAATGCTTGCACATAACACCATCGCCATGTAGGACGTGGTTCTACAAAATCTTCATCGGTATAATCTGACCCTTTATTCTTTACCTTTGTCCTAAGCCGTCCGAGGCAAAACTTTGCAAATTCTTCACGTAATTCTTGCAAGTATGGGTCTTTTTCCAATTCGCTCTTTAGATTTTGAGGATACATCGCTACTTCAATCCAATTCGGCACGCGAGAATAATGTTTCGGTAGGTTGTGCTCGCTGTCATGTTCACGCCATGTCCGCAGGTCTTTTGCAACCGCTTGTTTCGTCATTTCTGTAAAAGCAAGTAATAAGGGTTTCAAACGTTTCCAAGGAGAAGCGAAACTTAGCAGAACATAAAAAGCCTTGTCATAAAAATCTCGGACATCGTCATTCTCAAATTCCTCAGGTGTATCCCTTAGCACTGACCGCAAGATCCCGATATGTCGCGATGCACTTTCAATGAGCTTATTTTTTAGGTCATCAGAGAGTTCAGATTCTAAGTCTCCCTTAACCCAACTATAAATAACATAAGATAGGTGCCACCACGCTTTGAGTAAAGGTGAGCGTTCCTGATTTAACTCTGGCTGTCTGTCATTTAGAAGTTCCAAAAACGGAATTAACTCATGTGCAACAACCCGCCATCCATCATTCAAGGGATCCAAACGTTTTTCCCAAGCCAAGGATGTAGATGCATTCCACATACCATAGTCAATTGCATTCAGCAAGCCAAATATCTTATCGCCGAGGGCATCGTCTGAAAGATTGGAAAACCCTTGTAGTAATGTATCCAACTTTACTTTGTCACAGCGTTCTGTATTCACTTGAAAACGCCAGGTTAACCAGAATTCAAGTTGTTCCACGGTCTCAAATTCGTTGAGATGTGTGTTTTTTCGTTGAAGTCGTTGTGTCGGATCCAACAAATCCAGATCAACAATCTGATTTAAAGGCACGTTATTCGGAAAAAGAAACGGCAGCAGTTCATCAAACTTTGTAGCTTTCCTTAGTGCTTCCCAATCCAAACTTTCGGCATTGAACTTTGCATGTTTTTGAAACTCACGAACCCATTGCGGTACATCACAGGATCCGTTTGATTTTTTGAGTGGAACATTAGGTAAAAATATCGTTTTATATCTAGGACCAAAATCAAGCATCAAACTGAAAAGAAGCATAAGGATGGTCTCGCTATCTTTTCCTATTGCGACTATTTCTTTCCAAGCAAGACTGCCATTTAAAGCATCACCGAAATAATCATGTTCATAATTATCTTGCTTATCTCTGAATACAGATGTGCCAGTCGGATCACCAAAGCAGTCGTCACGTTTAAAAACATTGACAAGCCACTCTTGATCCGCGGAGGAAAAACCTGCATCCGCAAGGCACTGCTTAACGACAGATATTTCTTCTTTTTTAGAATTATCTGATGGAATAACAAATAATGAATCTTTTTCAGTTTTGTGCATGAAATGCTCCTTTTTTTTTTAAAAGGAAACAAAACTATATCCTATGAAAATCTGATAACTTTCAGATTACCAAACCGTTGGATTCCTGGATGTGATAACACCAAGGACCGGAATAGAGGCAGAATACCTCAAAGCGTCGAGCTTGGATTTCTATTCAATTGAAGTATGATAACATAAAATCTGGCAGATGTCAAGTTATTTTTTTTATTTACTGTTCACACATAGGGGTGCGTAAAGTTATTGTCACTTTATTGTCTGAATCGCGGATTACGCGGAGGACACGGAAAGGGTTTCTTCTGCATTTCAAGTTTACTTTCACAAGTTGGGTTGATTAGACATTATATAAATTTAATTTTTAAAAATCAAGTTAATTTCTGGTATAATAAAGGAATAATGCTTTTTGGAGATTAACTTATGAACAAATATGATGAATTAAAAGATAATCCGAATAAGTTTCAAAAACTAACGGGTTTTACTATTGAAGAATTCTTAGAACTTCTGCCGTATTTTACTACACAGTTTTTAGCGTTTGTCTCTACTAAATCACTTGATGGTCAAGAGCGAAAAAAACGGAGTTGGTCATCCTACAGAAATAGTCGTTTGCCAAATATGGAAGATAAACTTCTTTTTATTTTGATCTATCTACGACAAGCATGGACCCAGGATGCTCATGGTATGTTCTTTGATATGTCTCAACCTGAAGCGAATAAGTGGATACACCTCCTTTCACCGATATTACTTCAGGCATTAGATGAACTCGGTGAGTTGCCATCTCGCGAGGCAACACCTGAGACTTTTGAAAAAGAGACAGATGCTGAAAGAGAGACAACAGCACCCGAACATTTTTTTTCAAGATTGCACAGAGCGGCCGATACAGCGCCCGAAAGACCAACAAGCACAGAAGGACTTTTATAGTGGTAAAAAGAAACAACATACGGTAAAGAATAACCTGCTTATAGATGCTACTTGCAAGATATTGGTCTTGTCTCCTACTTGCCAAGGCAGCATGCATGATAAACGCATTGCCGATGAAACAATATGTTTTTTACCAAGTGGTAGTTATTTATACCAAGATTCCGGTTTTTTAGGTTTTAATCCTGCTGATATTACTGTTGTCCAACCGAAAAAGAAACCGAAAGGCGGTGAACTGACAGCAGCTGAAAAAGCAAGAAACCGAGAAATATCGTCTATTCGTATCCGTGTTGAACATGTGATTAGTAGTGTCAAAAGATACCGCATTGTCAAAGACAAGTTGCGCAATTGGAAACAAGGTTTTAGTGATTTAGTCATGAAAATCTGTTGTGGATTACATAACTTTCGTCTAAACTTTAGACCTTGGTGTTATGACAAACATTTTGATTAAACTTATATAAAGTCTATTTTATAGTGAACATCGAAATTAAAGAGACACATTCTGTAGGAGCGATCTCCGAATCGCGACGAAACTCATAGATAGTCGGCTTGCGGAGTTCCCTCCTACAACTCAAAATGTTCCGTTAATTCTAAAGTTCACTATAGCATAACCCCATAGGCGTCAATTTAGTACAGAGAAGTATAATGAAGGATGAATGTTGTATAAAGAAGCACAATCAAGGATGAATGGGCTACGGTAGTATCAAACTGGATGGTGTAGGGAAAAGGGTAATGATGGATGAAGGTGTATGGAAGAAGATAGCACAATCAAGGATGAATGGGCTACGGTAGTATCAAACTGGATGGTGTAGGAAAAAGGGTAATGATGGATAAAGGTGTATGGAGGAAAAAGCACAATCTAACAGAATGTGCTACGGTAGTATCAAACTGGATGGTGTAGGGAAAAGGGTAATGATGGATGAAGGTGTATGGAAGAAGAAGCACAATCTAACAGAATGTGCTACAGGCATGGCAGAGATCCAACCTCTGTTTATGCCCGATTTAAGCATTGAGCAATTGATGAAAACTTGTTGTGGTTTACACAACTTCCGACTAAACTTTAGCCCCTTGCGTTATGAAACTCCTGTTGCTTGAATCATTATAATGTCTGTTGATGTTGCTACCTGTTTTTCTTTTTATTCCGTTTGAAGATTCCTTTCACTTTTGGCTTTAGTTCCTTTGCTTTATCAAAATCTGCTTCTGCTGCTTCGTGCTGTCCGAGTGCTTCATTAGAAACACCTCTGTCATGATAAAACAGTGCCTCCTTCGGTTTTAACCGAAGGCATTCATTGAAATCTTCAATCGCTTCCTGATGATCACCGAGGGCAGCTTTTGCAGCACCACGCGTGTGAAAATAGTCTGATCCTTGAATGTTTCCCTCAGGCTGTAACCTTATTGCTTCGTTAGCATCGGACACTGCCTGTTGATATAACTTTTTTGCTTCAGATTCGTTTCCCTCTTTCGTTTCAATCTGACCAAGAAGATAGTTTGTCCACCCACGACCATTGTAACCGATACTATATAGTGGATCTGGATTGATGACCTTGTTATTGACGACTTTGTTATAGTCGTCTATTGTCATTTGATAGTGACTTCTCGCCTCATAATCAATCACCTTGTTACAGTCGTCTATTGACATTTTATAATGACTTCTCGCTTCAACCAGAAAACCTTGTTTAGCTTTGGATTCACCGAGACTACAGTTTGCTCTCGCTCGGTTGATGTAAACTGAAGTAATATCTGGATTGAGTTTGTGCGCAGCATCATAGTAGGCTATCGCCTGCTTGTATTTCCCTGCATTTAATTTTCTGGTACCCAAAGTCATTTTACCGTATACACGTGTTCGTGGATGTTCCCACCATTCCGATATAGTCTCAACATCTCCTGAGTTTGCCAACAATGTTTTTAAAGTAATTAAAGGGATAGCATTGACGATGGAAACACTATTTGCCCCAGCTGTATCATCCTTATCTGCTCCTGATGCTATGACAAAGTCAACAACTCCAATTACCTCACCTTTGTTGTTTAACACTGGACCTCCGCTGTGACCAACAGCGTAATCTGTAGACAGTTGTACTTTAATTTGGAGACTTTTAGCGTTGTAATGTTTCCCAGAGATTGTCCCTGTAATACTCTTATATTCTTTCTTATTGTAACCAACAATGCATACCTGTTCGCCACTCTCAAAAGCATCGTTATTTCCAAAAGAAAGAGGTACGCCTGTTTCAGTAACCTTTAGGATAACAAGATCATTTCTGTCATCATACGCAGTCACACCTTCAATAGTATATTCTGGCGTCTCTTTAATATTTTGGAAATGGTTAGGTATTTCGTCCTCTTCCGCCTTTAATCGTTTTAGATTACGAACAAATAACTGCTTGCGTATGCTGTTGATCGTCTTAGAAATACGATGGATAAGGGGAACTTTACTGAGTTCAAGTTGTTCTGCTGTGACTATTTTGATACGGCAACCGGGACCTCCTCCTTCAATAACATGAATGTTCGTTGCAATCTTGTCCGGTTCTACGAAAAAACCAGTTCCTACTTGAAATGTCAACCCAAGTAACTTAGTTTTTAAGTAAACAGTAGATTTCTTGCCGTTTTCAGCAATTCGTTGGAGTTGGTCTTCTCTTTCTTGTTCCATTGTAGCATTCACTTTCAATTGTCCAAGGTGTTAGTTTATAGTTTTCTTTTCTCTTTTGGGTCTAATTCCTTTGCTTTATCAAAATCTGCTTCTGCTGCTTCGTGCTGTCCGAGTGCTTCATTTGAAACACCCCTGTCATGATAAAACAATGCCTTCTTCGGTTTATGAAGATCAAAAAATAAATCGGGTAATTCTAAAAATCTGCTATAATGTTCATCAAGGAGGAACATTATTATGGCAAAACGACACATTCTTAACCTCACTGATGATCAACAAGACGCCCTTCGCAAACTTCGCAATAATGGGAAACAATCTTATATACGCGAGCGTGCCGCTGCAATATTGAAGATCGCATCAGGCATGTCTCCGCATAAAGTCGCAATGGAAGGTTTGCTGAAAAAACGCAAACCCGATACTGTCTATGACTGGTTGCGCCGATTTCGTGAGCAGGGCACCGATGGGCTCTTTCAAAAATCTGGCAGAGGCAGAAAGCCTTCGTATGCGCCGATGTCCGATGAAGATGCTGAAATTGAGCTGCAAACCCTTGTTGACAGCCCACCAGACCCCGTCTCGGGACATCAGGGTTTGGGTTCGGATCAGGTCTGCTTCGGGATCGGTGCCCTGAACGCACACACTGGCGATGTCGTTTACCATCAAGTAAAGAGTGCCACTGTGTTAGCAACCCACGCGTTTTACACCGCAGTCTGTGAGCGATATCCTCATGCTAAACACATTTATATAATACAAGACAATCGTCCAATCCACCTCCATGTGCGTCTCTTGGAAGCACTTTTGCCACAAAACTCGACGTTTGATAAACCCCTCCCACCGAGTTGGGAGAAGGGTAATTCGAAAATAGAAAAACTGCCTCAGTTACCAATAGAGATAATACAACTACCGACCTATGCGCCTTGGACAAACCCGATTGAAAAACTATGGAGATATGCGCGACAATCTATTTTACATTTACATCGTCTCACTGATGAATGGGAGGTCCTTCAACAACGGGTAATGACGTTTATGGAAGAGTTCATAGGCGGTTCAGAAAAACTCTTGCGATATGTTGGGTTATCACCCGTTTAATTATTTTAACTTCATCTGGGGCTAAAGATTATTGTCTGTTCGTATTTCTATATACCTGTCGCCCCGCTGGGGCTGCTCTGTTCTATTAGTGAAGTTATATATGGGGTTTAGTAGTGAAGTTATATTGGGTTTAGAAACTGAGCCAAAATAGAAACGACATCAATGCGACAGTCCCAGAGGGACGAAAGGTATATAGTAACATATGGGTTGGTATATACTACTTACCGTTCTTTGAAAAGTCAATGTCCTCAAACGTTTCTGCGGTGAGGACCTGGTCAAACAAGTCATCAAGGTGAGCAAGGTCATCTATAGCCGTAATCTCATTGAGAACAGTGTCTGACTGCTCAGCGAACCGATACTGTACTATTTTGAGAACGTCTGTCCGCTTCTCGTTGATTCTACCTTTTTCAAGACCTTCTTCAAGACCTTCGGCTTTTCCTTCTTCAAGACCTTCGGTTTTTCCTTTTTCAAGTCCTTGTCAATGTGTTTAACACTGAGAATGTGGGTCTTAAATGAGGGCACATTATGTTCAGAATTTCTTCTAAATTATGTATTTGCTGTTCTTCAGCCATTATTCCTCCAAAAAGGTTTATTTCATAAGTATAGGTTAGCAGAAACTGATGAATATGTCAATGGAATAATTTAAACGGGTGTGTAAATATTTTGTCACTAAACCTTCAATACCTTCACCAATAATAGACATTCTGTTAGATTGTGCCTCTTTTGTAGCACATTCTGTTAGATTGTGCCTCTTTGTAGCACATTCTGTTAGATTGTGCCTCTTTGTAGCACATTCTGTTAGATTGTGCCTCTTTGTAGCACATTCTGTTAGATTGTGCCTCTTTGTAGCTGATCAAAGTCATATAATAATGCAGAAACCCCTTCTGCGTCTTCCGTGTCCTTCGCGTAATCCGCGATTCAGACAAATAAAGTGACAAAAAGTTTACACACCCATTTAAACGGGGTGTGTAAATTAATTGTCACCTAAGAAAAGGATCGCTGAACCCTTGCTCCAGATGAAGTTATACCATTTCTACTATATAATATACCATTTCGTAGGTCGGGTAGAGGGACGAGACCCGACATGTATTGATTATGGCTATCCTGTCGGGTTTCGTCCCTCTACCCGACCTACGGATGAATGGAATAAAAATAATTCAAATTGGTATTAAAATAATACTTTAGGTAATTTGGCACAAATTCGGTTCGGTTAGGAAACCGAACCTACCGGCCTGGGAAAATCTGATTTATCAAACTCACGTTACAATAACTGTCTGCAAACTATACACCTGTCGCCCCGTATGAAGTTTAAGTTATTAATTGGGTAATACGCGGGCGGGGAAACCCCGCCCCTACGAAACCTTACTCCTACGATGAGTCATATCAGTAGAATTACCTGATTATTTATTTATTTAATCTTCATACGGGACTGAAGAGAACTCTGATTTTGGAAAACCCTTAAGTTGACGCCCGCCGAATACCAAACGCGTATTCTGCCACATTCATCCTTGATTGTGCTTCTTTCAACGGGTGTGTAAAGTTTGTGTATTCTATTCAGAATTCGCGCCAATTATATAGCTTGCGCTGAGGACGCTGAGGACGCTGAAGGGGATTCGGTTAGGAAACCGAACCTACCTGCCTGGACGCATGGAACACAAAACCGGTCTGGACGCAAGTGACAAATTATCCTGAAAATCCTATAATCCTATAAATCCCGGTTCAGACAAAGGAAGCATTTCCATCCTATCCATCAGACAGCACCAAAAACCTCTTATCCTGGAAATCCTATAAATCCTGTAAATCCTGGTTCAGACAAATAGAGTGCAAAAACTTTACACGCCGAACCAAACCTTAATCGGAGTTGCTTTTTCTAACAGATTCTGATACAATAACCCAAGTTGCCACCTAATGTAGCACATTCTGTTAGATTGTGCCTATGAGGACATAAACTGGAAATGGATGCTACAATATTGCCCAAAAGAGGGTGTTTTCAAACCAAAGTCTTGATAGGTAGCAACTTGGGTTACAATAATCAGATAAGTTTGAATATCAGAAAAGCAATTCGCTTTTATATATTCAATTTGGTGCGGACGATACCTCTATGCATATCAATATCCCTGATCCATCACTTGTAATTCTCATCGGTCCCTCAGGTTCTGGAAAGTCGACTTTTGCACAACAGCATTTTAAACCTACTGAGATTCTATCTTCAGATTTCTGTAGAGGTATTGTCTCTGATGATGAGACAGATCAAGCAGCAACAAAAGACGCGTTTGATGTCCTACACTTCATCGCTGCTAAACGACTGTCTGCAGGAAAATTGACTGTTATTGATGCGACAAATGTACAAGCAGATGCACGCAAAACTTTACAAGCATTAGCACGAAAATATCACTACCTGACAGCTGCCATTGTATTTAATCTACCATCCAAGATTTGTCAAGAACGAAACGAAGGAAGACCTGACAGAGATATAAGACCCGATGTTATTCACAGACAGAAAAGTCAACTCAGAAGGTCATTGCGTGGTCTAAAACGCGAGGGTTTTAGAAGCTATGTTTATGTCCTTTCCTCACCAGAGCAAGTGGAATCTGTGAGGATAGAACGTCAACAACTATGGACTAACCGAACAGATGAACACGGTCCACTTGACATAATTGGGGACATACACGGTTGTTATGATGAACTTCTTGAATTACTACAAAATTTAGGATATGATATTAAAATAGAGACTGATGGGGAGACGTCTGTTTCCCATCCAGAGGGTAGGAAAGTCGTTTTTGTTGGGGATTATGTTGACCGAGGTCCAAAGGTTGTTGAAGTGCTACGAACGGTTATGGATATGCACAAGAACGGTGTTGCAATCTGTGTTCCGGGAAATCATGATGTAAAACTTGCCAGAGCAATACGGGGTAAGAATGTTAATAGGACCCACGGATTAGCAGAATCGATGTCACAATTAGAAAAAGAATCGGAAGAATTTAGGGCACAAGTTGCAGATTTTATTGAGGGGTTAATCAGTCATTATGTTCTTGATGATGCAAAGTTGGTCGTTGCACATGCTGGTATGAAGCAAGAAATGCAAGGAAGATCATCCGGACGTGTTAGAGAGTTTGCACTCTACGGTGAGACGACTGGAGAAACAGACGAATTCGGTCTACCTGAACGGCTCAATTGGGCAGAAGAATATAGAGGCACGGCAACTGTTGTCTATGGACACACGTCGGTTCCAGAACCGCAATGGATTAATCGAACCATCAACGTTGATACAGGCTGCGTTTATGGGGGACGTTTGACAGCATTACGATATCCTGAAAGAGAACTTGAATCTGTACCCGCGCACAACACCTATTATGAACCTGCTAAACCGCTAATTGATGAATCAAGCAAAACGTCTGCTACACAAAAACATATTGATGACGGTATTTTAAACATAAATGATGTCATTGGAAAACGTATTATCAGCACACGTCTCAACCACAATGTAACCATTCGTGAGGAGAATACTGTCAACGCACTTGAGGTGATGAGTCGTTTTGCTGTCAATCCGAAATGGTTAATCTATCTTCCACCGACGATGTCACCCTGTGAAACCTCAAAAGCAGCTGCTCTACTTGAACATCCAACAGAAGCGTTTACTTACTATCGTAATCAAGGTGTATCAAAAGTAATTTGGCAAGAGAAACACATGGGTTCCCGTGCAATCGTTGTCGTCTGTCGGGATACAGAATCTGCTAAGAAACGATTCGGTATTTCTGTAGAGACAATTGGTACGTGCTACACACGCACCGGCAGACCATTTTTTGACGATGGCTCTGTGGAAACAGAACTGTTGTCACACGTGAAGAGTGCAGCTGATAAAGCGGGATTATGGGAATCCTTGAATACAGATTGGTTATGTCTTGATTGTGAGTTAATGCCGTGGTCAGTTAAAGCTCAGGAGTTATTACGGCAACAATATGCCCCGGTTGCAGCATCTGCTCAGGTTGCTGTTGACACTGCAATTACATCTTTGATGTCCACTGAACAACGCGGTGTGAGTGTGAAGAAGATGCTGGATGTATTTCAGGAACGCGCAGCATCTGTCAAAGGATATGTAGAAGCCTATAGACGTTACTGTTGGCACGTAAAAACTATCACAGATATGAAACTCGCACCTTTTCATCTGTTAGCGACTGAAGGTAAAGTCTATTTTGATAAAGACCATCAGTGGCACATGGAGATACTTAAGAAACTGTGTCAAAATGATGATAATGATCTACTGTTTGCAACATCTTATGACACAGTTGACTTATCTGATCCTACCAGCGAAACTGATGCTACACAACAGTGGGAAAAGCTCACTGAAAGTGGTGGTGAAGGCATTGTCATAAAACCGTACGATTTCGTTGCTAAAGGTAAGCGAGGCGTAGTGCAACCCGCTGTCAAATGTAGAGGACGTGAATACCTTCGCATCATCTATGGACCTGAATATACTTTAAGTCATAATTTAGAACGACTCAAATCCAGAGGTCTATCTAAAAAACGTTCATTGGCTATACGTGAGTTCGCATTGGGTGTAGAAGCATTAGAACGTTTTGTTAACTATGAACCCTTATCCAAAGTCCATGAATGTGTGTTTGGCGTTTTAGCCCTTGAAAGCGAAACAGTTGATCCGAGACTATAGAATCCTTTAATGAAGATTAACCATTGTAATTACAACAAACATTCATTATGAAATTACAAATTTTTAAAATAGTTGCATTTACATTTTTTCTCTGTTTCTGCTATGCCCTTTGCGGTTGTGAAGATTCACCTACTGTTGTGAACGGAACAGATAAGGATTCTGTCGTTGATATTGTAGACTCTGTTCTTTCTGAAGATACAACTTGGTCTGCAGACAAGGTCTATAAGGTTGAGGGTGTTTTAGAGATCCCGCCTGATGTGATTCTTGAGATATTACCTGGAACTACCGTAGAATTTGCGCGAGATGCTCTGATCAAAGTTAGAGGAACCTTGAAAATCGGTACACCTATATCGGAAGTTGTGTTAGATGAGTGGGTAACACTTACGTCCGACAAATCCAACCCCGGTTCTGGAGATTGGACAGGTATTCTTTATGATCACACACACGATATAGATAGTTTTGTGAGAGGCGCAGTGATTGAATATGCTGATATTGCGCTTGACATAGATACGGCTTCACCAACCGTAATTGATAGTGTGTTCCGTAATAATAAGACAGCAATTACGTTAGACGGTAGTAACTCTAAAATCCAGTATAATGATATTCACGATAATGAAGTTGGTATTTATACCCTCGGTAGACAGAACCGTCCACGTATTGAATATAACAACATTACGAACAATGATGTCGGTATTTGGTGTGAAAATGTACAGTCCATTATTGAATTCAATAATTTTGAGCGGAATAATTACGGATTCAGGCTCAATGTAAAGTTTGACTATAATATCTCTAACAACTGGTGGGGTACGGTCATTCAAGACGAAATTGACAGGGTAATCCTTGATGTTAAGGATACAGATATTATAGCGAAAGTCCTCGGTACAGTCACATATCAGCCGATTTCTCAATTCCGTCTTGAGGACGCTGGTTTTCGGGAGTGATGGATTATGTTAACAGTTCTGAAAATCTCTCAGAATCATTATGTTCGGGGTGGGTCTGACAGATATTTTTTCACTTTGGGAGAACTGCTGCGAAAACATGGGCACAACGTTATTCCATTTACTGCTGCAAGTCCAAAGAATGAACCGACAGAATGGGAGCAGTATTTTCCACGTGGTGCGGACTTTGAAAATCCTGGACCGCTTGATCTTCTACGTTTTGTTTATTCTCAAGATGCGGTTAAATCAATTCGACGTTTGTTAGAAGACACAACTGTGGATCTTGCACATTTTCATATCTACCATGGCAAGTTAACGGCTTCAATACTAAGTAGTGTTAAAAAAGCAGGAATCCCACTTATTCAAACACTTCACGATTATAAATTAACGTGTCCAGTGGCAACACATTTATCAAGCGAACAGATTTGCGAAGATTGTGCCGGTAAACATTTTATACGCGCACTACCGAAGCGGTGCAATAGAGGTAAATTATCACGTACTGCGTTGAGTGTTACAGAATCCTATATATCACGTCTTCTCGGCTCAGTTGATAAGTTTGATCACTTTATTTCTGTGTCCCATTTTCATCGAAAAAAGATGATACAGATGGGAGTTCCAGAAGATAAGATTTCTACAGTTCATAACTTTACAGATGTATCAGATTTTCCAGCGAATTACGCTGGAGGAGATTACGTGCTTTACTTTGGAAGGATAGATAGAAGCAAGGGGATACTGTCTTTGATTGAGGCTGCACTGCCACTCAAACATATTCCTCTCTATATCGCCGGTGAAGGTGAAGCTGCGTCTGAAGTTCAGAAGATGCTGGATGAAAATGATTGCAAACATATCCATCTCTTAGGTTTTAAACGTGGAGATGAACTCCGTGACTTAATTCTGAATAGTTTATGCACAGTTCTACCATCAGAATGGTATGAAAACTGTCCTATGTCTATTTTGGAATCCTTTGCTTAT
Organism: Candidatus Poribacteria bacterium; assembly: GCA_965205065.1. Lineage (GTDB taxonomy): Bacteria > Poribacteria > WGA-4E > WGA-4E > WGA-3G > MSPOR6. The sequence continues at coordinate 5,698,604 of CBDBFT010000001.1, forward strand.
GGTAAACCTGTCATCGGCACGACGATTGGTGGAATTCCAGAATTAATTGACAATGAAGCTAATGGGTTTCTTGTACCGCCTAAAGAACCTGAGCAATTACGTGCCCGTTTGCTATGGATGTCCGAAAACAGAACGGAAGCGATTGAGATGGGAAAAGCAGCCCGAAAAAAAGTGGAAACCGAGTTTAATGCTGACATTCACTATGAAAAGATTATGGATGTGTATCAAAGGTTATTGTAATTGGAACAAGAAGACCCAGTTAAACTTGTAGGCCGGTTAGAGCGTAACCGAAACCCCGACACATCCACGATTCAAACAAAAGGAGAAACCCCAAAGAAAAAACATTGACATTCCACTTAGAATCTGTTACTATAAATCTATTGGAACGTGAGTTTGATAAATGTAGCGCAAACTTTCCAGTTTGCGAAAATGTGCCACAAACTGAAAGTTTGTGCTACAATTCACGCCTCTCGGATACGAAATGGTGTGAGTGAACGCAACCGAAATGATTAATCAAACTCACGTTATTGGAGGAACAATGCCAACAGTACAACAAACGGACGAATTCCAAGAAATACAGAAGATATTGGATCCAGACATTGGCCATTTTCCCGACAAACTTGCAAAATGGAAATTCAAAATACCCGAGTTTTTACGCGGCTTAGTGTTCATGGTCAAAGGAGACATGGTACATCTTCTCGATTTTGATCGTATGAAAGTCATCAGTCCGGAAAATATAACCGACATTTTGCAAGCGTCAGTGTCCGATTTGGTGTTCACCGTGCCATACCGAGACCCATCTCAAGGAGATGAGCTAACGATATACATCTTACTGGAGCATCAATCCACGATGGATCGCATGATGGGGTATAGATTATTATCCTATATGTGCCAAATATGGCATGACCAGTTGAAGCAATTAGCCAACTCAGGTGTGAAACCGAGTCATCAGCGTTTGCATCCTATTCTCCCTATCGTCTTTTATACAGGTGAGCGGAGATGGGACGCACCGGTAACGCTGAACGCAGTGATGGATGTACCAGAACAGATGAAGCCTTTTGTGCCATCATTTGAAACGCTTTTTCTCGGCGTGAAACAGGTTGACACAGATGAGTTGACACAAACCGATCACCCTTTCGCTTGGTTGATGACCGTATTGCAAAAAGAGAAGGAAGATGAACACGTCATGCAACGGACATTGGAAACTGTGCTCACGCAGTTGGATACAATAAAGACAGAGAACCCTACCTTGCACCGAAACGCGATGATGTATCTGTCTCTTATCGTCCGGTGTAGACGTGAAAAAAACGAGCAACCTCAGTTGCTAAGAATGATAAATACGCATACAGAAAATGAGGAGGTTGAAAGTATTATTATGACTGGTATAGAAGCCATTCTTCAAGAAGGAAAAGCTGAAGCTCTTGAACAAGGAAAAGCTGAAGGACTTGAACAAGGTAGAATCAACGAGAAACGGACAGCCGTTCTCAAAATAGTACAGTATCGGTTCGCTGAGAAGTCAGACACTGTTCTCAATGAGATTACTGCTATAAATGACCTTGTCCACCTTGATGATCTGTTTGACCAGGTACTTACCGCAGAAACGTTTGAGGACATTGACTTTTCAAAGAACGGTAAGTAGTATATACCAACCCATATATCACTTTGAACAGTAGCACATTCTTCCAGATTGTGCTACATGAGAAGGAGACATGATACAATATGTCTGTAGAAAAGTCTTTGGTAGATTGTTTTTCAGAAAAACCCCCCTCAGTCTATTTTTCTGAATCTAATTCAGACAAAACAGGAATTCGACACAATTACGCTAACCTATACGATTGGGTGATAGCCTCACTTCTTTTTCAAAACGGGATGCAACCTATACGCGTTCTGGAATTAGGTGTTACTATGTTCGGTGAAGGGAGTGGACACGCTTTTGGGAAGATGCCGTTTGTAGAAAAAATTGTGGGTCTTGATGTGAATCCAATTCAAGAAGATTTAGGTGAAAAAGGTGTTTTTCTGAACGTTGATGCTTACACAGAAAACGGATTACGAGCTGCTGCTGACCACGGACCGTATCATCTTCTGATTGATGACGCTGAGCATTCCCACAGTCAACAGGTTAAATTCTTTACGATGTATTCTTCACTGTGTGCAACGCCTGGCATCATGGTGTGTGAAGATGTGCCAAGATTGAGTATCGGTAATAGACTTAGAGCAATAAAAGATCCGAGTCTTATGTGTGTGCAAGTGCCAGGGGAACTGTTAGCAACCAAATTTAAACTGGACAACAATGTGATACTGAAAATTAATATGTTAGGACATTTGGATTAACTGAATAATTACTTCAGACCTATATTTTTTTACATTTCTGACAAGTTTCTGTGATGAATTAGAAGTAATATATCTAATATCCAAAATATCGTTCCTTAACCCATAACCTTACTACATAAAGGAGAATTAAATTGATAAGAATTCAGTTAACATTAATTACGATACTGCTTTGTTGTTTTGTCATCGTATCGTGTGAGTATGCTTCAGATGTGATGCGATCTGGTGCACCCACCCCCAGACGACAGTGTGAAAAGCACTGATGACAGTGTAAAAAGCACTGATGACACAGACAACATGGGAATGGTGGAAATTGGTAATACTGAAGAAGATATGGAGAAGTTGGAAGGTTCTGCCGTGGTTATAAATGAATTGATGGCGGATAACGACAATACCATCGCTGATCCTCAAGGAAACTATGATGATTGGCTTGAGTTATACAATCGCACGGATAATCCAATTTCAATTTCCGGTATGTATCTGAGCGACGACGAGGAAGAACCAAATAAATGGCAATTCCCTGAAAACATTGAGATTCCAGCAAATGGATATTTAATTGTGTGGTTAGATGAGGATTTAGATGATACTCCGGGGTTGCATGCCGACATCAAACTATCTAAAGGTGGTGAAATGGCACTGCTTGTAGATACAGATGGAATTACAGTGTTGGATCAGGTCGTTTTTGGAGAACAGGAAACAGACGTGTCTTATGGACGTATTCCGAATGGCACTGGTGAATTTCAAGTTGTAGATGCTACGCCTGGTGCTGAAAATAGGGCTGAATAGAATCCATATTTTATGTTGCTTCAGAAGGGATTTTCAAACTGGAATTCCTTCTGAAGCAACAACGTTTTTGAAGGATTACAAATCTCTTGAAAATTTTCACACTTACTGAATTAACGCATATAGTGTTTACGCATATAGTGTTTAGAAGACAGACCTTGAATCTTGCCGTGGTGATAAAACGTATTGTTGTTTTAGGTATGCTTTTTTACCTGTCACACCAGATCGTATTGGCACAGACTGTTCATATTCCTGACCCAGGTCTTCGCACTGCTCTTGAATTAGCATTGGGTAAACAAGCTGGTGAAGATATAACTCAGGTAGACATGGCAAGTTTAGAATCGTTGAATGCTTTAGAAAAGGGTATTCACAACATAAGTGGACTTGAGTTTGCTGTCAATTTAACAGAGCTGCATCTTGGACGTAATCGGATATTAAATTTGTCTCCGCTTGAAGACTTGAAAAACCTAAGCATACTAGATATCCACCTAAATGGAGAAGTATTAGTTTTAAATCCGATCAAGAGTTTGATTAACCTGACGCGGTTATCTTTAAGTGAGAACCGGATTACCGACGTGACACCACTCAAAGACTTAACAAATCTAAAATACCTTGCTCTTGATGAGAACGAGATATCAAATGTATCGCCGTTGAGAAATTTGACAAATCTGACAGAGTTACATCTTAACGACAACAAGAATCTCTCAGATGTCACACCACTCCAGAATATGCTCAATTTGACATTTCTGGAACTTCATGGAAACATTATATCAGATATTTCCGCGCTCAAGGGGCTTCTGAATCTAAGAGACCTAAGACTTCAAGAGAACCGAATATCGGATGTTTCCGCACTGGAACATTTGACAAAACTTACATACCTTAATCTTGACGATAATTACAGAATATCTGATTTGACACCACTCGAAAGTTTGACAAATTTAAGACACCTTTCTCTTGATGAAAACCAAATAATCAACATATCTCCGCTAAGAAACTTAACAAATCTGAGATACCTTGCTCTTGATGATAATAGAATATCCGATATATCTCCACTGAAGAAATTGACGAATCTCAGAGAATTAGATCTTAACGACAACAAGAATATCTCAGATGTCACGCCACTCCAGAATATGGTCAATTTGACATTTCTGGAACTTCATGGTAACAATATATCAGATGTATCTTCTCTCAAAGGTCTTGTGAATTTAAGGGACTTAAGACTGCAGGAGAACCAAATCTCGAATGTGTTTTCACTTAAAAATATGGTACGTCTATCATACTTAGATATTCACGACAATGCTATATCGGATATATCTCCACTTAAGAGTCTAACAAATCTGAAATACTTAGATCTTAGGAGCAATAATATATCAGATTATTCCCCGCTTGAGGGTTTATTAGATAACCTTGTGGAATATTATACAGAGCATCAATCGAAATCACCTGACGTGAATCGAGATGGAATTGTGGATATTACTGATCTTATTTTAATTGCATCCAACTTCACATATCCTGATCTTAACGTGCTTGCAGAATCAAACATCTATCCAGATGTCAACAACGATGGTGTCGTTAATTTGATTGACTTGCTACTTGTTGCAGCGGAAATGGGTTCTAATGCAGCAGCCCCCGCACTCAGCAAGAATGCCGTTCTGGCATCAAATCTGACATCTGAAAACCTTGTAGAGTGGATTCAATCTGCGAAGCAACTTGATATTGAAATACCAAATTTACATAAAGGAATTTCTATATTACGACAACTCTTGGCTATCCGAAACAGTGTAGAGACATCGCACATTAAGACAGCTGTGCTGAGAAACTATCCAAATCCGTTTAACCCTGAGACGTGGATACCGTATCAATTGGCAAAACCAGCAAAAGTCGATATCTCAATTTTTTCTATAGACGGTAAACGCATCAGAACCTTGAAATTAGGACATAAACCTGCCGGTAAATACCACGATAAACACCAATCTGCATATTGGGATGGTCGGAATGCGTTTGGCGAGTCAGTAGCAAGTGGAGTCTATTTCTACACGTTTAATGCTGATGATTTCAGATCGACGGGTAGAATGTTCATCCGCAAGTGAACTTGAATTCTGCTTATAGTATTATATAGTATTGAAACTTGTAGGCATCTATGTTAATCAAATATTATGAACACTGTTTCATGGCACTATTCAGGTATATTGGTATACGATTCTCAAGACAAAAGTTGAGACTTTTTCGTGTTGTCAACCTAATTCTCATAGCATGTCTGCTCTTTTTAGTAATGCATGGGAACACAATTGCAGAATCCGTGCATATTCCTGATCCTTACCTCCGTGATGCACTTGAGTTAGCATTAGGCAAAGCTGAGAATGAGGACATTACGCAAGCGGATATGTCAGGTTTACAGGTACTTCAAGCCAGCAAATGTCGTTTCTTGATGTTATCTGAAGTACAAACGTTTGGTGCTCCTAATCGTTGGGTATGTCAAGATTCTGCTAATTTCCAAACCGGAATTAATAACTTGACCGGCATTGAGTTTGCTGTTAATTTGAAAGAATTACACCTTGGACGCAACTTTATATCAGACATATCACCGCTCAAAAATTTGACAAAATTGGAATACTTAGATTTAGGTCTCAATCGGACTATATCCGATATATCACCGCTCAAAGATTTGATTAACTTAACGCATCTCTCACTTAGATATAATCAGGTATCAGATCTATCACCGCTGAAAAATTTGAATAACTTGATAGATCTTGATCTTTTTGAAAATCAAATATCGGATATATCTCCATTAAAACATTTAGCAGATAATTTGATGTTTCTTGAGCTCGGCTACAATGACTTAACCACTGATATTTCTTCACTCAGCAACTTAACAAAACTAACATTCCTATCACTTAGATACAATCAAATATCGGATTTGTCACCCCTAAAAAGATTAACAAACTTAATAGGCTTAGATGTGCAACATAACCAGTTATCGGATTTGGCACCACTAAAAGATTTGCGTAAACTGCAGCTTCTGGATGTTGACAGTAACCAGATATCAGATGTGACACCACTAAAAAACTTGACAGAACTATTACTGCTTGATATATCTGACAACGAAATATCGGATATATCTTCAATTAAAGGTTTGATACATTTGGTATGGCTGGATATTGATGACAACTACTTGCAGGATATAACTGCATTAAAAGATCTAACAGAGCTAATTGAACTTGATCTTGACGACAATGAGATAGAAGACATTACGCTGCTTGAAAATATGAGATATCTGAATTGGTTGGACCTTGATGACAACCAGATATCTGACGTGTCTCCACTACAAAACTTGACAGAATTGACATATCTTGATTTGGATGGCAATCAAATTTCAGATGTGACCCCTCTACAAAACCTGATAGAATTAAAGTTTCTTGATCTGGATAACAATCAGATATTAGATGTGTCACCTCTTCGGAATTTGATCCGCTTGGATGAACTTGATCTTCACAACAACCATATATCAGATGTGTCCCCTCTTAATAACTTGGTAAACCTGATAGATCTGGATTTGGACGACAACCAAATTTCTGATATATCAGCACTTTACACATTGACAAAATTGATGGTGTTAGATTTAAATGGAAATCAGATATCAGATCTATCCCCATTACAAGGATTGACAAATCTGATTGAACTTGATCTTCGCGACAACCATATATCGAATGTGTTACCCCTCAGAGGATTGATACACTTGTCAGTGTTGGATCTCAGTGAAAACCGGATATCGGTTTTTTATCCCATCCTCGGCATAATAGAGAATTTAGTTGAATATGATGCCAGTAACCAATCCGTTCCAACCTACAAAACTGAAGATGTAAATCGAGATGGTAGCGTGAATACCACAGACCTCCTATTGATTGCATCTTACTTCCATAATTCTGACTTAGAAACTCTGGCAGAGTCTAACATATTTCCAGATGTCAACTACGATGATACTGTTAATCTGATAGACCTATTAATTGTTGCAGCGGCAATGAGTGTAGATACTGCAGCCCCAGTCCTCAATAAGGATTCAGTTGAAGTATCTGATATTACAGCCAAAGAACTATCACACTGGATTCGGCGCGCTAAGCAGCTTGATATGGACGATCCACTTATGCACATTCCACATTTACAAAAGGGGATCGCTTTTTTAGAACAACTCTTGGAGGGTCTTTCCATAGGAAACGTGCTGCCAAAAGAAACAGCACTGTTGACGAATTACCCGAATCCGTTTAACCCTGAGACATGGATACCGTTTCAACTCTCAGAACCGGCACAGGCCAGCATCTCAATTCATGCTGTAGATGGGAAACACATCAGGACTTTGAAACTTGGTTACTTACCTATAGGTATATATTACAATAAAGACAGATCAACGTATTGGGATGGTAAGAATGAATTCGGTGAATCTGTTTCAAGTGGAGTCTATTTTTATACACTCTCTGCTGGAGAATTCACAGCTACGGGTAGAATGCTCATTGTCAAGTAACTATACGAGGAGAATAAGTATTTGAGAAGTTTAACTATTTCAAAATCAGCATATCCACAATCTTCAAGTCAAGATTTTGGGGTAATTCACCCTATTTTGCTGATCCTCATTGCGGGTATGTTTTTATGTCTACCACATAAGATGGTATTTGCTCAGACCGTCACAATTCCGGATACTAACCTTCGTGCTGCACTCGAGTCAGCATTGGGTAAACTCGAAGGTGACGACATTACGAAAGCGGATATGGCAAGTTTACAATCGCTTCAAGCCAGCAGATGTCGCTTTGCAAGCTTATCAGAGAAAGGATGGCGATCACCTGACCGATGGATATGTCAGTTAACAGAGAATACTATCATATCTGAAATTCAAGATTTATCAGGTCTTGAGTTTGCTATCAATCTAAGAGAATTGCGACTGGGTCGCAATAAAATATCGGATATTACGCCACTTAAAGGTCTTACAAAACTAACATATCTGGACCTTGGACACAACAGATTAATATCGGATGTTTCTCCACTCAAAGATCTAATAAGATTGACACATCTGTACCTCAGGGTAAACCAAATAAGAGATATATCACCATTAAAAACATTAGTAAATTTGGTAGAATTAGACCTTCACGCGAACCAGGTATCAAATATATCCTCACTTCAAGATTTGACGAAGATTGCATACCTGGATATTAGTCTGAATAGAGTGTCAGATTTGTCTCCACTCAATACCTTAATTGATCTGACTGTTCTTATTCTTCGCGATAACGACATATCAGATGTGTCATCTATCAGAGACCTGACGAAACTAACGCACCTATATCTTGGTGTTAACCAGATCATCAATATCTCACCACTCAAGGATTTAATAGAGCTAAAAGAATTAGATTTTGAAGAAAATTTGTTGTCAGATATATCTGCACTTACCAACTTAACTAAACTGACATGGTTGGACCTTGACACCAACAATATATCAGATGCGTCACCACTCAGAAATTTGAAAAGACTGGGACTGCTGGATTTATCTGACAACATGGTATCAGACATTTCACCATTAGATGCTATGATAAATCTGGTATACTTAGATATTGACGACAATCCAATCTCAGATGTGTTTCCGCTTGGAAATCTAACCAATTTGACATATATCGATTTAGACCAAACCACGATATCAGATATATCGCCACTTGCCAACTTAACAAAACTGGCATGGTTGGACCTTCAAGGTAACGAAATATCGGATATATCGCCACTCAAAAACTTGACAGAATTAACATATCTTGATATTAATGCAAACAAAATAAGTGATGTGTCAGCTCTTCGTAATTTGACTAATCTAACGGAATTAGATCTTGACGAAAACGAGATATTTGATGTCTCACCGCTCGAAAATTTGACAAATCTAACGATACTGGATATTCACAATAATAAAATTTCAGATTTGTCCCCACTTAGAAACTTGAGAGGTCTAATTGAATTAGATCTGGATGACAATAATATATCAGATATTTCCTATCTCAAGTATATGAGAAAACTGAAGATACTTGACCTTGATGGCAACAGAATATCGGATATATCGGCATTGCAGAATATGATAAATCTAATTGAACTTGATCTTCACGACAACCATATATCAAATGTGTTACCACTCAAAGGATTGATACACTTGTCAATATTGGATCTCAGCGAAAACCGGATTTCGGATTTCTCACCCATCGCTGGTATAATAGAGAATTTAGTAGAATATGATGCCAGTAACCAAACAGTTTCGGCATATAAACCTGAAGATGTGAACAGAGATGGTACTGTAAATATTGCGGATCTGCTTTTAGTTGCTTCTCACTTTATCGATCCTGATTTGGAGTCTCTTGCAGATATGAACATCTATCCGGATGTGAACTACGATGAAGTTATTAATTTAATTGATCTGCTTCTTGTTGCAGCAGCGATAGATGCGGTTGCTGGTGCCCCATTACTAAACAAAAATCTAATTGAAGCATCTAATCTCACAGTTGAAAACCTTACCCAATGGCTAAATGACGCTAAACAGCTTGAGATGGACGATCCACTTATGCACATTCCACATTTACAAAAGGGGATTGCTTTTTTGGAACAACTCTTGGAGAGTCTTTCCAACGGAAACGTGCTGCCAAAAGAAACAGCACTATTGACGAATTACCCGAATCCGTTTAACCCTGAGACATGGATCCCTTACCAATTGGCTAAACCCGCAAAGGTTGTCATCTCAATCTATTCTGCAGAAGGTCATCACGTACGGCGTTTGGATTTGGGACACTTACCTGCGGGTGTCTATCAGAGCAAATCACGAGCAGCATATTGGGATGGTAAAAATGCGTTCGGTGAGTCTGTCGCAAGTGGGATTTATTTCTATACACTTACTACAGATACCAGCACATATAATTTTAGTGCCATTGGGAAAATGTTAATCGTAAAATAGAGTTAAGTCACACACGGATAGATTAGGAGGAAAAATGCGAAATTTGGTACTTTTATTGGTTTTCTGTTCAGCATCTTCAGCATGGGGAGGCATTCAATTTCAGGATGTCTCACATCAAGCAGGAATCACACGCATCGGTGAAAGTTGGGGAAATGCTTGGGGTGATTTTGATGGAGATGGATACCTCGATTTATGGGCAACAAACCATAAACATAAACCGAGTCTTTATCGTAATAATCAAGATGGAACTTTCACAGATATTATTGATGAAGTATGGGATGCTTATCATTTTGCGGACACGCATGGGGTTGCATGGGCAGATTTTGATAATGATGGTGACCAAGACCTGATTGTATTATGTGGTGCTGGTGGCGGTGTTAACCGTCTAAACAGAAAACATTACAATCATTTTTATGTCAATGAAAATGGTAGGCTAAATGAACGGGCGACTGAATTCGGAATTGACATACCCCTACTTCGGGGTAGAGCTCCTCTCTGGTTCGATTGGAACAGAGATGGATTATTAGATCTGCTTGTCACAGGCAAAACACAAACTGATGGGTCAGGAGCACTCGTACATTCAACCATATTTGAACAAACCGAAGTAGGATTTGAAAATGTAAATATTGAATCAGGATGCCATATTCACGAAAATTCCTCATTAGCACAACTTGTTGATGTTACTGGAGATGGGGCAATGGAGATTTTTGTAGAGGGAAGTCTTTATCCAGCACATATATATGACACGTCAAGCATGCCATTTAATGACATAAAAGATACCTTCAATTTTCCTAAAGTCTACAGTGTTCAGGATGCCACTTTTGCCGATTTCAACGGTGATTTAGTACCAGATGCGTTCTTAGCACGCGGTGTGTATCGTTCGTTTATTGATACTTCTAAAGCAGAGACTTTACAAGGATCAAGTGAACCTATTAATCCTGATACGTATCCTTACAAAATACAGATAAATATTAAAATAAACGTTGGTCAGAAGGGTTTTACATTTCAGACAGATGGTTCCGTAAAGTTTGAAGTGCATTCCGATTGGGCATCTCAACTCCACCACTTAGCAATCGGTAAAGATGCACTTAATGTATACGCTTTGGATGGTGAATTTACGCCGACAGATTTGGAACGTAATGTATCCTCCTTTTCATTCACTCTTGATCCTGCTGACCCAAGGGTTAGCGGATTAGCGGAACGACCAAAAAACGAGAACTGGAGGACTTATGTTGGATACGACCCAGATTCAAATGAATGGACAGTGTTATACAATACAATGCCAGCTATTGACACAAACTGGACTGGATTTGAGGCTCTCATATCTTCGAAGAATCCGATTGTAGATGTTGAACATATTAACTTCAGTGGGTTTGATCTGACCTATCAACCGAAATCCATACTTTGTACGATAACACCACCTAACAACTTCAAGAGTATTAATTTTGTTGATGCGTTTGAAGTACGTTCTGTTGCATCAGGTGATTTTGATAACGATATGGATGTAGACCTTTATGTCGTTCGGTCAACAAGTGCAGCGAATCTTCCAAACCAACTTTATGAAAACCGAGGTGATGGTACTTTTATTAAAGTTCCTAATGCTGGCGGGGCAGAAGCAAACACAGAAGGAAAGGGGATGAGTGTTACCATGGGGGACTATGACTTGGACGGTTACCTTGACCTATTTGTTACAAATGGCAGAGGCGTTTATCCATATAACAATGGACCTGACCAACTTTATCGCAACATAGGGCAGGGTAACAACTGGCTACAGGTAGATTTGGAGGGGACGATTTCAAATAGAGACGGGATCGGAGCAAAACTCTTTGCTACGACACCTGACGGTAAAACTCAACTTCGCGAACGAAATGGGGGGATTCACTGGGCTCAACAGGATCAAAAACGTATACACTTTGGACTTGCACAAAATTTGAAGGTCAGTGAATTAATCATCTATTGGCCAAGCGGTATCCTACAAAAACTAAACGATATTCCTGTGAACCAAGTCCTACACGTTGTTGAAGAAGGTGATACACCTCTACCCTCTGGAGATGTTAATTTAGATGGAAAAGTAGATATATTAGACCTGCTTACAATCGTTGCACATTTTGACACGAGACTACTTTGGAATTCTCAATATGATGTTAACAGAGATGGGAAAGTTGACTTGGAAGATGTCGTTTATGTAATTGAGAAAATTGAAGAACAACAGGTTGCGGCAGCCCCAGGAACAAAGAAGGATACAAACACGCTGTCTAAAATTAGTTCTTCTCTCTCGGATGCGGAAATAGCATTCCTACATGCATTCTACGAGAAAATTGAAGAATTATCAGGTCATACTACACATAAAATAGTAGTAAAAAGATTTATAGAGAACCTGTTAATGCCTGCTGACGGTCCTATGTTAACAAAACTGTTGCCGAACTATCCAAACCCATTTAATCCAGAAACATGGATACCTTATCAACTTTCGGAGAGTGAAGAAATCTCAATACGGATTTACAATGCTGCTGGTAAAGTGATAAGAACGGTCTTTTCTGGTCATCAAGAGTCTGGTTATTATCTTACTCGGGACCGAGCGGCGCATTGGGATGGACGAAATGACGTTGGTGAAGCAGTCGCAAACGGCGTCTATATTTATGAACTCACAACTCCGTCTTTCAAAAAGACCAGAAGAATGGTTATCCTTAAATAGGTGTTTTAATGCAAATACTAATTCTTGACATCGGCTGTTCATTTACAAAAGGTTACCTGTTCAATGATACATTAGATATCGTTGCAGACTTTAAAGTGGAAACCGATATATCTACACCTGGAACGCTTGAGGTAGGTGTGAGAGCAGTAATTTCTGAATTTAATAAGCACACCTATCAAGCGATCTTTCCACTTAGTTTTGGAGAAGGTGTTGTCTATAACAATATCATCTACGAACCGACACACAACCGTGAGTCGCTCATAGATAACAACTATGGACAGACAGGTACACCTACGGATGTAAAGCGGGATATCGGTTCAGCCTTCCAGTCGCTTCTTACTTTTCCCTCTTATTCCAATGGACCAGCATTACCCGTGTCAACCTATATCGCTTCAAGACTCTCCAGGACTCAGATAGATAGGTGGGATTTGACCCACGCGGGGAATAGCGGTATGTTGAACGTTTCTCAGAGACAATGGTTTGTGGAATTGCTCAAAAAACATAAATGTGAGCCACTACCCTTTTCTACAGAATTCATGAGTTCCGCTACCATTGTAGGACATACAGAAAAAGGAGTTGCTGTTTTTGCTGGTGGACATGATCACAGTTGTATCTCAGTATTTGATCCCAAACCGATTATTATTGCGGGGACATGGGTGGTTATTAGTTATCCAGAGATAGCATTTATACCGAGAGAACAAGAGAAAAGTGCTGGTATTAGATGGACTATTACTGCAAATGGAGGTTATCATAAACAGGTCGTAAAAAAAGTCTCCAATCCAATTACGGTTGCTGATATGAATTATATTATCTCAATCTACGAACGGATGCGAGTCCCCGAAAAATCGGAAGTCTATGTTATTGGCGGATATGGAGAAAAACTTGCTCCTGAGATGGATAGATTAGAGAGCCCATACCACTTTATAGCACCTCCAGAAGCGGAAGTATACCAGCACAGACAGACAGCAAGATACGCATTTAGAGCATTGGAGCTACATAAGTGAAAACTGTTTTAGTTACGGGATGTTTCGACCTATTTCACTACGGACATCTCAAATTTTTGGAAGCATCTGCCGCTTGTGGAGATTATCTTATCGTCGGTGTTGCTGAGGATGATACGGTACGTCGCGTCAAAGGGGAAAATAGACCTATCTATCCACTTGAACATCGGATGGCACTTATAGATGCATGTAGACATGTAGATAAAGTTGAGGTATTCTCTTTAGAGTCTCAGCTGGATTTAGTTGCTCAAGTATCGCCGGATGTATGTGTCGAAGGTGCTGACGGTAACGCGAGGCTCAGAGAGATTCTTGAAGAGTTAGGTGTTAATACCCCAGTTCAGACAGTATATACGGATTATATCCATACGACTGATATTGTCAGAAAGATCCTCAATGTATCATCAGGGACTTGAGAATACCAGAATTTGAAGCAGACTCACACGCAAGACCTATCTAAAAAGTTGAGAACTTTTGCCAAAATTTTGAGGCATGAACCTACACCTTGGGTAATGTTAATTACTTTTTCAGGGATGTGTTTGAGTCTCATTTTTCATATCTTAATACCGTGGCAGCTTGATGTCAGCGAATCTGCGGATGCTCTAATTGCAGCATTAAAGGTCGTTCTTATAGTTGACATAATTTTTCGTGAGGGGGCAAAATTCAGTCTTGTTCCTCTTTTTATTGCTGAGGAAAGAACGAGAGTAAGCGTTGATTTTCAACGTTTCACAAGTGGTATCATAAACTTCTCACTATGTGTGGGTGTAGTTTTGATGTTGCTACTTACTTTACTGTCAACGCAAATAGCAGGTCTTTTACTTTCAAGTAGAACGGGTACGGTTCAAGCGGAAATGGCAACCCTCTTGCGATGGAGTGCACCGTTAGTCATCTTCGGTTCTGGGAGTACGATACTCGGTGCTTATTTAAATAGCCGAAAACACTTCAAGACGGTAGCATTTCGAAATACGCTTCCACCAATGTTAGCAATCATAGTTTTGCTTTTTTGGACAGATACAGAGCAGTTAGTGTATTCTGTTTCTATTGCTTATGCGGGTGGTTTTTTGGTCTACTTTGCGTGGCTGTGTTTTGGCATGTATCGCACCGGATACAGATATAGTTTTTCTTGGATTTCTATTGATGCGCTACGGTCTCTCAAGGATGCAATTTCTCTCCCAACAATGGGTTTCGCAATCCGGCAGTTGAGTGCAAGGATAATAGTTGAAGTTCTATTGGTTGGAAGACTGGGGAAAGGTGCTATTACACTATACAACAGTGCATTTCGTATTTTCTCTGCGATCCAGACACTGATTGGGATTAGTATAGCAACTACAGGATTGCCAGAAATGACAACTGATAGCATTGAGAAAGACCTTAGAAAGCTGAATCAATCTCTATTACGCAAGTTACGTTGGGTGATATGTATTGCTATTCCACTATCCATCGTACTTTTTTTGGGTGCATCAAGAATTGCGCAGCTCCTATTTAGTGGGGATAAGTTCAATCCACAGGCTATAGAACAAATTGGAAAGCTCCTGATGTGGTTGAGTTTAGGAACAGTCTTTTCTTGCATGATTCCAGTATTAAATGCAGGTCTCTATGCACAGAAGGAATATGGATTGGTTTTCAGAAATATGGTGACTATGGCAGTCTTGAACCTCCTTATTGCAGTAGTGCTTTTGTCTGTTTGGGGACTCAACGGTATAGCGTTAACGATCTCTATTACGGCTTTCCTTGCCGTAGGTAATTTGGTTTTTCTTCTTAGTAAGTCAGGCGTGTTCTTTGTAAGAGGGACTTAGTATGGTAATACGGGACAAAGGTGCTATAAATGACCAAAAAAAACACCGATTCAGAAAAACCTGTCAGTGACTATCAATATCTGATTGTGGGTGGGACAACAAAGGCAGCAACAACGTCCCTATTCTCTTATCTGGCAGACCATCCAACAATCTGTGCTGCGTCGTACAAGGAGACACGTTTCTTTCTTGACTCTGACTATCCGTTACCCTCAAAATTCAGATTTAAAGGTGATGTTGAAGAATACAATCAGTTGTTTACAGATTGTGATGAAAATCAGATAAGACTTGAGTCTACACCAGATTATCTCTACTGTTCTTATGCGCTTGAGAGAATTGCGGGGTTTTTACCACATGCAAAATTGGTCTTCAGTCTTCGAGAGCCTATTTCAAGATTAGTTTCGTGGTATCGGTTTGCAGTTCAGATAGGAAGGCTGCCGAAGAGTCTTAACTTTGATGATTATGCTGAAAGTCTACTTTCTGATACAGAACAGCAGGATTTAATGCGTGATGCAAAACCTTCTGACGTTCCCCAGTATATGCAGGCACTTCAGCAAGGTTGTTATAGCGATTATCTCAAACGGTATTATCGTATAATTGGTAAGCATCAAATATATACGTTGTTTTTTGAAGAACTTGCAGAGAACCCATTAAAAGTGCTTATTGATATTTGTAAATTTGCTGGGATTGAATCTGATTTCTATAAGGATTACACATTTAAGGTTACAAATCAAACTGAAACGATGCGGAATTCTGGGTTACATAACAACTATAGAACGTTAAGATACAAAATTCGGAAGTGGACACACAATAAACCGATAATACATGAACCGCTACGGGCAATGAAAAAAGCTATAGAACCTTTATATCTGCGTTTAAATACTCGGTCTGAAGACGCTGTTTCCATATCGGATAAAACCCGTAGTCGGTTAATTGCGTATTTTAGATCGGATGTTGATGATCTGAGCAAGTTAATTGGTAAGAAACCACCATGGCAACCTTTTGAATAGGTTTTACGCATGAATATTAAAGCAGAATCACTTATTAAATTGATGATTGTTGGTGCTCAGAAGTCAGGCACTTCATCACTATTGCAATACTTAGCGCAACATCCGGATATCTACACACATCCTCAACCGGAGTTGACATATTTTCTTCAAGATCATGAATACGAAAAAGGATATGATCGAGCTTACACAAAATACTTCTCAAAATGTCCGCCAGATAAGACATTGATTGCGAAGAACGTGATGGTTATGTGTTCGGCAGATAGAATGCAACGCATTCAGGAACATAATCCTGATATTCATCTTGTGATCCTCTTGCGTGAACCCGTTTCGCGGGCATACTCAGCATATTGGTGGGCACGTCGTAGAGGATGGGAGAACATCAAGACATTCGAAGCGGCACTTGAAGCAGAAAAAGACCGATTAAATGAAGATTGGTTTAAATGGAGACAGTGTGCTTACACATTAAACAGTTTTTATGTTATGCATATAGAGTCCATTATTTCAATGTTTGATATAAAACAGGTTCACTGCATATTGACAGATGAATTGAAAGTGGATGCAGGAAACGTGTGTCAAAAGTTATTTAATCTTATGGGTGTAAGCAGTGAATTTGAACCGTTGGTGGAAGAAAAACACAACCAAGCCTCCATGGCACGTTCAGAATCATTTAGTTTTCTGTTCACACAATTTCTCGCTTCACGGAATCCGTTGCGTCGTGCAATTCGCAAGTTGGTTCCTGATTCGGCGGCTTACAAAATCAGAAAAGCGGTTTTAGACATTAACGACAAACCTTTTTCACCTCCACCAATAAATCCTCAGACACAGCAAACATTAGCAGAATACTTTGCTCCTTATAATATTCAGCTTGCACAGTTAATAGGTCAGGATTTATCGCATTGGGATTAGTAGTTTAGTATGGGTATAATCTATTTCCTCACCGGATACTTTGCTTTTGAAGAGTTTGTACTGAAGTTTCTTCCAGTCAGTGATGCAGTTTACTCTTATTTTAGATTCTTGGGTGAGATATTCATCTATGTAGCATTTGCTAAGCTTGTATTAAACAAACTCTATAAGGGTATCCCTTTTGTTAAAACACCTATTGATTTCCCAATTATTGGCTTCTACCTCGTTGTCTTTCTCTCAATAGTGATAAATCGTTCCCCTCTGGTAGGGAGTTTATACAATATTCGTCCACTTGCGCGATACATCGTTCTATTCTATCTGATTGTGAATTCTCCGTTATCTAAACAACGGATTGATACACTCATAAGGATAATTTTGTGTATTGGCGTAGTACAAATTGGAATCGGAATGATACAGTGGTTTGGTGGTCCTACAATATACGATCTCTTTTTACCGCGGGCGTCCACCCTTGAGGTGGCAGGATTTACAAAGGAATTTAGATTGCTTGAAATTGGTAGAGAGATTGGCAGTATATACGGTACTTTAGGGGATACAGTTATATATGGTGTCTTTATGATCGTTGTATTGGTGATCTTTCTATCACGAGTCAAACGTCTTGAATACCTGAATCTACTCGCTATCGGTGTATTGTTGATGTTCATTGCAAGGTCATATTCTCGTGCAGCAACATTTTCAGCACTGCTCGCATGTGTTGTATGGTTCTTTTTTCAATACGGTTGGAAAAAAACGTTGCGTTTATCACTTGCCGTATTGTTGGTTTTCGGGGTATTATTGGCTATAGTAAATCCATTTGAACTGGAATATATCAATCCACGTAAAGCAAGAGTTGGTCTTGTGGGGAATGTAACGGGTGTATTCTCAGGTTCTTACGTTAAGGTTGCACAGAAGCAACGACTTGGTGCTATCCTTGGGAAAGCTCCTACTGTATTAGCAAATAAACCTATTTTGGGGTATGGTGCTGACCAAAACACCACAATTGATAGATTGAACAAGAGTAAACGTTCTTTTCTCTTTAAAGTCCTAAGTAAGAAGGGTTTTAAAGATGTCTACTGGGTCGCTATTCTATGCTTTTACGGTGTTTTAGGATTAGGTCTGTTTGCATTCATATTTTACCGACTGTTTATCGCATCATTAAGGTTATATAGACAAGCTGCTAACAGAATAACAAAAGAGATGGCTCTGGTGATGCTTTGTCTGGTTGTCGTTACAGTCTTCCTTCTCTTTTTCAATAGAACCCTTGAATTCAGGGGATACGGTTTCTATTTTTGGATGTGTGCTGGCATTATGTTCGTAAGCGATACAGCAATACAGACTTATAAACCGATAAAAATTACCTTATGAGTTTACCCTTATGAATTTACAAACGATCTTGAATTCCAATTTGATAAGAAATATACTGATATGCTTTACACTCGGTATAAGTGTTGTTCTCCTAATGATGTTTAATTTAGAATGTAGCAGAAGAGGATCTGACAGAGATAGTGTTCAAATATATATTGATACTGAGTCTGCAGTACCTTTGCGGAAAGACCTTTACGGTTTCAATACAAATATGATGAGTGGGGATTATGGATACTTGGATAAAGACTTCATAGCATTAACAGAAACACTCAATCCGTCGAGTCTCCGTTTTCCAGGCGGAACAGTAGGTAACTTTTATCACTGGGATATTTCAGGTTTCTATGAAGATGAAATGAACACAACCCTTAGCACTCAACTCAATAAGCGGAATAGAGGGAATTTCAATAGACTGAGAAAAAAACGGAATGGGAAGATTTCTTTTGACCACTTTATGAAGTTGTGCACTGATCTAAATATTAAACCGATCATTATGGTCAATTTGTGGACAGGTTCTCCAGAAAAAAGTGCAGCATGGGTTCGTTATGCAAAAGAGATGGGGTATAACATTCGGCATTGGGAACTTGGCAACGAACACTATCTGTCTCACTACTTAAACAGATTCCCTACAGTTCAAACCTATATGCAAACAGCGAAGGAACACGCGTTGGCTATGAAAGCAGTTGATCCAGAAATAAAGTTATCCGTGTGTGCTTCACCTGTTGCTTTTCATAAAGAAGGCTTCTTGTTAGCAACACCACAACGCAAGTGGGACAAAGGACTCGCTGACAATGTTTCTGAAGCTACAGACTGGTATGATGCATTCTCAGTGCATGTCTATGCCTATAAAGCCGTAAAGGATATAGAAATAGAGAAGATGAAAGCTTATCTATTCGGATGGATACATTTTGGTTTTGATGAAGCGATGGATTATTATCAGGAGTTGTTTCCAGATAAAGAGATGTGGGTCACAGAATGGAATATAGCAAATCCTGCGAATAGAGTTGCCAACACACAACTCCATGCCATGTATGTCGGAGACTTTTTTATGAAAATGCTGAGTATTCCAAAGATCACACATGCAAACTTTCATGTCATAGCTGGCTACGGTAAAGGTTTCCCTGTTTTTTCCAAAGTTACACCGATTTCACAGAGAACATTCTGGAAATATGGCGGTGAGCCAGAATCAGACTATGGAGACACTATCCGTCGTACTGTATTTTACGCATTTCAGTTGATAGGTGAAGTGATTGATAGAGCAGAAACACTTTTTGACGTTTCACAAGAGAACGTTCATAAGTTTGAGGGGGAGTTAGACTATAAAGGCAAAATGATGTCTGGTATTCAGGTAAGAGTGATGGGTAACAAAGACACGTATTTCATTATGATTAGCAATCATATCAGCGAAACTATTTCACCTATATTTTATATTGATGGAAAACACCTGAAAAAAGATGCAACGTATCGGTATGTAGCGAATGAGAATCTCAAAGCAACTAATGGTGGTAATGCTGAGATGGAGGGTTCAGGTGAGATTGAAGTTAAGATTCAAGAATGGAAAGGTCATATCAAAGAGATCATAATTCCAAAAAACAGTTTCGGTATAGTTGAGGTAAGAAAGTGATACTGGATAAAATGCTGTTTGTAGTTGGTAATAGCCGTAGTGGTACAACAATGATGGGACGGATATTAGGTAATCACGATGATGTATTTACATTTGGAGAACTGCATTTTTTCGGGCAGTTATGGTCGCCAGCATCTTCAACCGAGTTAGATATATCAGAAGCGACAGAATTGGCTGCAAAACTATTCTGCATACAACGTGAAGGTTATCGCATGCATGGAGGACATCAGCGATTTCTTGAAGAGGCGGGTCCATTCTGTGAAAGTATTACAGGTTATCCGATTTCTCCAGTGGTTCTGTTTTCTGAGTTCTTACGTTTTGAGGCATCACGGAACGGGAATTCAATACCTTGCGACCAAACCCCGCGCAATGTATTCTATATGGATGAGATACTCAAGTCCTATCCTCAGGTGAAGATAATAAATATGATTCGTGACCCGCGTGATGTGCTATTGTCAAAAAAACGGAAATGGAAACGCCGTTTTCTTGGCGGAACAAACTTACCTTTAAAGGAGAGTTTTCGAGATTGGTTGAACTACCATCCGATTACAATTAGTAGAATTTGGCAGACTGCAGTTTCCGCCGCTGATAAGTTCTCGGAGCATGACAATGTCATATCAATCTATTTTGAAAAACTCCTTGCTGCTCCTGAAGACACAGTTTCCCAAATCTGTGATTTTGTAGGTATTGATTACTGTCAATCCTTACTCAAAGTGCCTCAAGTAGGGTCTTCTGTAAACGCAGATGCACCTGATAACCTCGGCATAAACCCCAATCGTGCGGGAAACTGGCATGATAAGAATAGGAATGAAGGTAAACTCAATTCATCCGAACTCTATATCAGTCAAAAAGTAAACGGTTCATTAATGAGAAAACACAACTATGAGCTGGTAAGGATTCAACCGAGTATTTTCTATCTTCTCTTGAATATAGTTTCATTTCCACTAAAATCAATAGGTGCTTTTCTTTTTAACCTCAACCGTATCAAAAACATCCGTGAAACATTAAAAAGACGTTTATGATAATTCAACTTATAATTTTGACACATTCTCATACCATTTCTTAAATCAAAATGCCTCTTTACTGTAGCACATTCTGTTAGATTGTGCCGTTCTCCGCTTCATTTCTAAACAGTCGGTAATGAGAGAAAAATTAATTGAAATGGTATCACATGTAATACAGGCTCACATATAAGACATGATTGCGCAGCTAAATAAAGAATACATCAGAACACGGCCAAAGAAAGTTATTCCTCGTTTGATGAGTTACTTCCTCTTTGAAGGACGTCCTGCAACGACAAAAGGACGTTGGATAAATCCGCTTGTTCTTTCTTTCTTGAGAAGGATCGCAACCAGTAAACGAAAATTTAGACCCGTAAAAAAGCCTATTTTTATCATAGGAACAGGTCGTAGTGGGACAACAGTTCTTGGCACGGTTCTTTCAATGCATCGGGATGTCGGTTATCTAAATGAACCGAAGGCACTGTGGCATATAATTCATCCAAGAGAGGACATCATCGGCAGTTATAGTGATATTGAAGGTGTTTATAGATTGTCTTCAAAAGACGTTACAGACGAAATGTGCCAAAGCGCGAAACAACTCTTTGGTGCTTATTTGTCTACCACACGCGCACATAGGATCGTTGACAAATATCCTGAGTTGATATTTAGAGTCGGTTTTGTGCAAACACTGTTTCCTGATGCAAAGTTCATTTTCCTCATTCGAAATGGATGGGATACGTGTCAATCCATAGCTGCATGGTCCAAACGACTCGGGATCCAATTGAAAGGTGAAACGCATGATTGGTGGGGTGTAGATAACCGTAAATGGAGATTATTAGTAGAACAGTTGGTCGCCACAGACGATGATTTGAAAGAGATAATTACAGAAAAAAGAGATTTTGACCGGCACTTGGACAGAGCTGCAGTTGAATGGGTGGTAACAATGCATGAAGGTCTACGGTTATTAGATATAACTTCAGATTGTATATATCCAGTGAGGTTTGAGGAGCTGACATCAAAACCTGATGAAGTCCTTCCACCTATATGTGATTTTTGTGATCTGCAACTTGATAGGACTTTTCTGGATTATGCACAACAAACGTTACACACTGTTCCACCCAGAGACCAATTCGATGTACATCATAAGATTGCACCATTTTTTAATGACACGATGGCAAGATTAGGATATAATAGTTAGGTAGTCTTCTCAATTTAGGTTTCCGAATAGACATCCAGAATAAAAAAGGACCGTATCAGCATGAAGCAACCCCCCAACATGACAAATTTAAAACTAACTTCTAAAGCACGTTCTTTTACGCGAAGAGAGTTTTTATCTACAAGTTTGAAAGCAGGTACTGCAGCCTTTACGACAAGTCTTATCCCCTCTCTAAACGCTACATCTAACACACCCTATAATGTCCTATTTATTATGATCGACGATCTCCGTCCAATGTTAGGTTGTTATGGACACTCAGAGATGCATACACCAAATATTGACAGGTTAGCAGCAAGGGGGACAGTATTTAATAGAGCTTACTGCAATTTTCCATTATGCAATCCATCACGTGCTTCACTGCTGACCGGGTTACGTCCCGATACAACAGCGATTAAAGATAATTCATCAAGTAGCACAGAGACTCTACCGGGTGTCACAATTCCGCAACATTTTAAAGAAAACGGATATTATACACATTCTATCGGTAAAATTGCCCACGGATGGTATGCTTGGACTGATAAAGTTTCCTGGAGTAAGAGAATCTGGAAATTACCGTATGAGGATCACGATTATTGGGCAAGACCTTCACAATGGAAGATACTTGATGTAGCGGATGATGAGCTTAGAGATGGGCAAGCGGCTCGGGAGGCGGTAAAAGAGTTATCTGTTTTAAAGGACAGACCTTTTTTCCTCGGGGTCGGATTTGATAGACCGCATGTGCCTTTTAGGGCACCTCGCAAGTATTATGATCTTTATTCAAGAAATGATTTTTCTTTACCGAAGACGAATACACTACCAAAAAATGCCCCCCTTTACGCGATTGAGGCGGATCCTACAAAGTTAGAAGACAATGTGGTATTGGAATACATACATGCTTATGCAGCATGTACAAGTTATGTTGATGCACAGATAGGATTAATACTTGATCAACTTGAAAAGTTAGAACTTAATAACAAAACAGTAATCGTTCTGATGGGAGATCACGGATTTCACCTCGGTGAACATTCTAAGTGGCAAAAAGGAACACTGTTTGAGATCGGGTTACTTACACCCCTGATTGTCAGTATGCCAGAGCAGACAAATATCGGAAGAACAACAGATGCTTTGGTTGAACTCGTTGATGTTTTTCCTACATTATGTGATGCTTGCGACCTCTCTATCCCCGAAGAACTTGAAGGTTTCAGTATGCTGCCTTTAATAGAAGAACCTGAACAACAGTGGAAATCAGCAGCATTTAGTCAAGTTAGACGAAGACCCGGACAAGTCTGGTATAGAAGACAAACACTATCAGATATGGCAGGTGTTGAACTAACAAACGAAGATACTGTGGATGGATATTCGCTGCGTTCGGATCGCTACAGATATAGCGAATGGGGGGCATATAACAAAAATGGCGAGAAATTTGCTGACCTGGTAACTGAGCTTTATGATTATCAGAATGATCCTCATGAAACCGTTAATGTTGCGAATCTACCAGAAAATGCAAAACTGGTATCTCAATTGAGCAAACAGTTACAATTGGGTTGGCAAGCTACATCAACTGAATTAGAACAGAGACTCCCATTAACCAAAAACAGACTACCTTGGGATATTGACGAGAACGGAATTGTTGATATTGAAGATCTTCTGTTAGTCTCAAACAGTTTTGGATCAAAGACAATTGACAACCCTAAAGTTGATGTTAATAAAGATGGCAACGTAGATATTATAGATCTGCTAATCGTTGCTGCACATTTAGGTGAATCTTCAAATACAGGGTCTCCAAGGTCTATCTCCATTACAGATCAGCACTTAGACCGAGTTCAACAATGGGTCGACGAAGCACGTAAAATCAAGGAAACTTCTCCAATTTATCGCAAAGGCATAAAGAATTTAGAGATGTTTATAGATTCTTATGTTCCAAAATTAACCAAGCTTTTACCCAATTTTCCAAATCCGTTTAATCCTGAAACTTGGATACCGTATGACTTAGGGGAAGGTGCTGATGTCAATATCTACATCCACAACTTGAAAGGTGAGTTAATTCGACATCTTAGCGTGGGGTTTCAGAGTCCTGGAAAATATAGATCGCGTTCACGTGCAGCCTATTGGGATGGACGCAATTCGTATGGTGAAGAGGTTTCCAGTGGAGTCTATTTTTATTCTTTTGACACTGGACAGAATATATTAACCCGTAAAATGGTCATTACAAAATAGAAAGGTGTCAGATGGTAGATACTAAGCTTCACGGTGTGTTCTCCAACACATTTAGCCGTCGTGAATTCATTTCAAAAAGTTTGAAAACAGGTGCAGCAGCAGCAGCAGCATTCACTACAAGTCTTCTTCCCGCCTTAAACGTTTCGTCAAGTACACCATACAATGTACTGTTTTTTATGGTAGATGACTTACGACCTCTATTAGGTTGTTATGGACACGCGGAAATGCATACCCCCAATATTGATAGTATAGCTGAAAGAGGAACGGTTTTTAACAGTGCCTATTGTCAATTTCCGCTTTGTAGTCCTTCGCGAACGACGGTCATGACAGGACTAAGACCTGATTCAACGCGTATATCTGAGAATAGAACTTTTTTTCGTGAAACTGTCCCGGATGTCGTTACGCTCCCTCAACATTTTAAAGATAGCGGTTATCATACACAATCCATCGGAAAAGTTGCTCATATTCCTAAATTCCAAGATGATATGTATTCATGGAGCGTCCCATCATGGAGACCCTTATGGCCTCGATTTGATGAAACAACACTATCATGGGAGGCTTTTGATGTTGAGGATGATGCGTTTAGAGATGGTAAAACAGCAATACGTGCTGTTCAAGTGTTGGATCAGATTAAGAACGATCAGTTCTTTTTGACGGTTGGATTTTACAAACCGCATCTCCCTTTACGAGCACCAAGAAAGTATTACGATTTATATGAAAACACATCCATTAACATTCCATTTACATCAGGAGAAACTCCTATTGATATTAACCCGCCAGTATGGAATGAGGTGCGACCTTATGCGGATATATCATCCAAGCGGGAACCGATACCCTATAGCAAGATGCTTGAACTGATTCGGGCTTATGCTGCTACAATAAGTTATGTGGACGCGCAAATAGGTCTTATCTTGAACAAACTTGATGTACTTGGACTGAAAGATAACACGATTATAGTCTTCTGTGGTGATCATGGCTATAATCTCGGAGAGCATGAGAACTGGGGGAAAAACATCGTCTATGAAGCAACACTACATTCACCTTTGATTGTAAGTATTCCTGGACAGCTGGAGGTTGGCAAAAACACAGATGCACTGGTAGAACTTGTTGATGTATTTCCAACTTTATGTGATGCATGTCAAATTCCGATTCTACCTGAATTGGAGGGACTGAGCATGATGCCAGTTATAGACGACCCCGAAATCCCATGGAAAACTGCAGCTTTTAGTCAACGAAAGAACAAACGGACAATCCGAACCGACGAATTCAGATACATTGAAGAAGGAAGGTATAAAGAACTTTACGACTATAGAACTGACCCGTATTCTGAAGTAAACGTGGTGGATGATCCTGCGTATGTTGAACAGGTTGAACTGCTCAGTGAAAGACTACGAGCGGGTTGGCAAGAAGCATTACCTGAGAATATACCCCCACGCGTTGTGCCCCCTAACACATTACCTTGGGATATAAACAGTGATGGTATTGTTGATATTGAAGACCTTTTGCTCATATCTAACAGTTTCGGAATAGAGTCCCCTGACAACCCTAAAATTGATGTTAATGAAGATGGTAAAGTAAATATTATAGATCTGCTAATCGTTGCCGCGCATTTAGGGGAATCTTCTCAGACAGGTGCTCCAAGGACTATTTCCATAGCAGATCAACACATAGACCGTGTTGAAGAATGGATTCATGATGCCCGTAAAATCAAGGATGCTTCTCCTATTTATCACAAAGGCATTAAAAACTTAGAGATGTTGATCAATTCAGTTGTTCCAAATGAAACCAGACTCCTGCCCAATTTTCCGAATCCTTTTAACCCTGAGACGTGGATACCTTACGAGTTAGCAGAAAATGCAGATGTCAGAATAAACATCTATAATATAAGAGGTGAATCTATTAGAAAACTTGAAATCGGTTTTCAATCTGCTGGGACATATCGGACACAGGTGAGTGCAGCACATTGGGATGGGCGAAACTCTGCAGGTGAACCTGTCTCCAGTGGTGTCTATTTCTATACACTTATTGCGGGAGATTTCACCACTACCCGAAAAATGTTGATACGGAAATAGGAGAGACAACAGATGCAAGAAGATTCACAGCGGAAGGCAAGTTCTGGTTTCATGACCCGTCGTAGTTTCCTAAATACTGGTTTGAAAATTGGTGCTGCCACATTTACAACCGGTCTGTTACCACGTCTAAATGCACATAGTGAGAACAGATACAATGTTCTGTTCATGATTGTAGATGATTTGCGTCCAATGCTTGGTTGCTACGGTATTGATGAAATGCACACCCCAAATATTGATAGGTTAGCAGAACGGGGAACGCTTTTCAATCGTGCTTATTGTCAATATCCACTATGTAACCCGTCCCGTGCATCTATACTAACGGGATTACGTCCTGAGACGACGAAGGTGCACACCAATTCCGCTGACTATGAGCATACTGTTCCTGATGCTGTGGACATACCGCAGTACTTTATGGAACAAGGTTATAATACATATTCAATAGGTAAAATCAAGCACTATCCTGCCACCACCTCTTATGCTGGAAAACCTTCATGGATAGCACTTGATGTGTCTGACGATGAACTGAATGATGGGATAACTGCAAAAAAATCTGAGGATCTCCTTGCTGAGATAAAGGATGAACTGTTCTTTTTAGCTGTCGGATTTGACAAACCGCATTTACCGCTTTACGCGCCGCGAAAGTACTTTGATTTATATGATGAAGATACTTTCAATTTACCCATTACATCTACCTTTCCTCAGCATGCACCAGCTTATGCAGAAAACAGTATTGAATGGTTTAGAATATATCGGGACATACCATCTGGCGACGCGCCTATTTCTGATCAGAAGACCTTAGAACTCATTCGAGCTTACGCTGCTTCAACGAGTTACATGGATGCACAAGTTGGTCGAGTCCTAATGCAGTTAGATAATCTGGAATTAACTGAAAAGACAGTTATTGTATTTTGTGGGGACCACGGTTTTCATCTTGGAGAACACGGAACTTGGCGGAAAAATACACTTTTCGAAATTGCTACGCGTTCGCCATTGATTATCAGTGTTCCGGGTCAGCAACCCTCACGAACTGATGCCTTAACAGAGCTTGTAGATATTTATCCTACTTTATGTGATGCATGTGACTTACCGATATCCAATCAGTTAGAAGGTTTGAGTCTCCTCCCTGTAATAGAAGAACCTAATAGGTCCTGGAAAACCGGGGCAATTAGTTTTCTGAGCCGTGGGGGTTCCAAATCCTATTCTCTTCGTACCGACAGGTACCGCTACACTGAATGGGGCCCGCGAGGGAAGTTTGGTAATGAACTATACGACTATAACGTTGACCCGAACGAAACTATAAATGTTGCAGATTTTCCTGAATATTCAGAGCTTGTTGAACATCTAAAACAACGACTTCGTTCAGGTTGGAAAAACGAAATGCCGAATGGCGATAAAAATCCACCGATACCCAGGAGTATAATACCTTGGGATGTAAACAGTGATGGGATTGTTGATATACAAGACCTTATCCTCACATCAAATAGTTTTGGGATAGTGACTCCTGACAATGAGAGAGTAGATGTGAATAAAGATGGAAAAGTTAATATCATCGATTTATTAATTATAGCGGCGCATTTAGGTAAATCTACCATCACCTCAGCACCACAAGTATCTTTATCCGTTTTACCCGAGCATGTTGACACTATTTCAGAATGGCTTATTGAGGCACGGAAAATAGATGACGGTTCAGAAGTTTTTCGTAATGGGATAGCTAAGCTGGAAGCACTTTTTGATACTATAAATCCAGCAAAAACAGTACTTTTACAAAATTATCCCAATCCATTCAATCCAGAGACGTGGATACCTTACGATTTAGCGCAAGATGCAAAGGTGAACATTAAAATCTATAATCTGAAAGGTGAAACTATCAGAGAACTTAATATAGGTTTTCAAAACGCAGGCAGCTACAGGAGCAAAGAATTGGCGGCATATTGGGATGGACGTAATTCTGCTGGTGAACTTGTCGCAAGCGGGGTCTATTTTTATAGTCTCAATACAGGTAGAGCAAGAGCAATCCGACAAATGACAGTTGTGAAATAAAAGTGAGATGATTAACTATTTTTCAGAGGAAGAAAAACATGCAAAGTGAAAAAATCAACCGTATCGTTCTTGTATTCTGCATAATTGCACAATTCTGTTCTTTTTCGTCTGCCGAAGCAGCATCACTCATAAATGTTCCACTAAACCCAGATATATCAGACTTTAATACTGAAACCTACAGATTTATTCATCGTTTACTTAATAAACGTGTAGTGTCAGGTATATCGCGAGGGACTCTACCGTATTCAAGAAAACAGGTTGCCTCTTTGCTGCTGGAAGTTTCACAAAAACTGGACAGAGGTGAAGTGGTGCTTAGTAGCAATGACCAAAAACGATTAAAAGCACTGATGTCATTTTATGCTGAAGCGGGTACTGAGGTGCCTCCAAATCGTAGGTTACATCTGATGACACTCACAGATGAATCTACTTACCGTTTCTCATTTGATTTGCGTGCTGAACAGCGAATAATCACAAGATTAGTTGATAATGTCTCTGGATTGCCACCTGTTGAAGGAAACATGCATATCACGACACTTTACCCTCAATTATATGGACAGGTTGATGAGAGTTTCGCTTTTACAACAGACATGGCATACAGATTCCTATATGGTGATATTTTTGACGATCTCTTTAAAGATGAGTCAAAATATAGACAGTTGGAGGGACAACTCAAAAACAGAACGGCTGTGAATAGTTATCTCAAGTTTAAACTGCCATGGTTTGAAATGCAACTTGGACAAGATAATGTACAATGGGGTCCTGGCTATCACGGTAATCTAATGCTCTCTGCTTATCCAAATGCGATGGATATGCTGAAATTACAGACAACATACAACAATGTTACATATACAGCATTTACCGGTATTTTGGAAGACTTATCGGTGGATATCAACAAGAAATATATTTCTGGACACAGAATTGAAGGTTATTTCTGGAATAGATTCGGTATCGGTTTATCTGAGGTTGTCGTCTTTGGGAATAGATTCGAACCGAGTTATCTGAATCCTGTTAGTATTTACCTCATCAGCGAACAAACAATTGCCCGTGGTGATAGTCGTGTGCAGGGAAGTGGAGACAACATTTTGGCAAGTGTTGACCTACGCTTACGTCCATTCAATAATTTTGAGATATATGGTGAATTGATGGTAGACGATGGAAATCCTGCTGCAAGTTTTAAGCATTGGGATACAAAATTTGGAGTACTTGGCGGTATCTATCTTACGGATCCACTTGGCTTACAGGATACCGATGTGAATGTAGAATACGCCTTTGTTAACCAATATGCATATACGCATGTTAATCCGAATAATGTCTACAGACACTTCACTTCGGTCATTGGACATCACATCGGTTCTGATGCAGACAGTCTTTGGATAGTATTTCGTAAACGTTTTACGGATAAACTTGAAACTGTTTTCGGATATGAACTTGAAAGGCATGGGGAAGGAGATGTAGCGTTAAGCCATCCCCCCGATGCACCTGCTGATGATGTATGGATACCTCTTTCTGGAATTACTGAGAGTGAACACCGTTTAAGGTTGGGGTTTAACTGGGTCGATATTGGTCGGTATTCAATCTATGGAGAATGGTCACGCATCTGGCGAAGAAATGTTGATAATATAGCGGATATGAATGAATCGGGGAATGAAATAGAAGCAAAAGCACTTTATCGTTTTTAGGCGATTGTCAGTAAACGTTGGTTTAAATGAATATTTCGTTCTTATTAGGTATCTAATGAGTGTTTTTAGATAGATTGCTAATCGGAATAGAAGTACTAAAATTGATCTTGTAGGTTTATCATAGGTTGAAGGATTTTACATGAAGATTAGAGTGTTAGGAATCAGAGGACTTCCTGCTACTTATAGCGGTTCTGAGACAGTGATGGGTGAACTTGCACCACGTTGGGTTGAAGCTGGACATGAAGTGATTGTCTACTGTAGAAAGGGGTTTTTCAAAGAAAGACCTTCAGAATGGAAGGGCATAAAACTCATCTACCTACCGAGTATTGAACATAAGATTTTTAGCACGCTTAGCCATAGTTTCTTTGCGTCTATTCATGCATCTTTTTCTCCATCCGATATAGTTTTTGTTTGGAATGCTGGTAACGGTCCGTTCGGTTGGTTCTTCAGGATTTTTGGAAAGAAGGCAGTCATCAATGTTGATGGTATGGAGTGGTTAAGACCGAAATGGAAGGGTATAGGTGGGGTCTATTTCAAATGGGCAGCAAAGATGGCAACTTCAGCCTTTCATAAGGTAATTACCGATGCTGAAGAGATGAAACGACTCTACCTTGAAGATTTAGGCGCAGAAACAACCTATATCGCCTACGGTGCGAATATTGAACCTTCTGAACACCCTGAAGTTCTTGAGGAATACGGTCTACAGTCCAGAGATTATTATCTGATTGCCAGTCGTCTTGTCCCTGACAATAATGCAGACCTGATTATGGAAGCTTTTGTAACTTCTAATAGTGAGAAGAAACTTGCAATTGCTGGTGGTGCAGACTATAGAGGGAACAAAATGGAGAATGCGTTCTTGGATCAATTGAAAAGTATGGCGAATGAAAATGTGCTTTTTCTTGGTCATATTGACAATTCTGAGCATATTAAGGAACTACATCATCACTGTTTTGCTTATATTCATGGACATCAGTTTGGTGGAATCAACCCATCTATTCTGAAAGCTTTAGGATTTTCTAACTGCATCCTGGCACTCAACACACCCTTCAACCACGAAGTATTGGAAGGGGGAAAATACGGTGTGCTTTTTGACAAAAATGCTGAATCCCTCAAAACTCAGATTGAATCTTTAGAACAGAATTTGGAAAAAGTTGAAGATTTTCGTCAACGTGCAACGGAACAGATACATAAACGTTTTAATTGGGACCACATTGCTGAACAGTACATAGATGTATTCACTGATTTACAGAAAAAATGATGTCCTTTACAGATTCGAAAACAAATTAGGAAGCAAGCAATATGCCTGCTAAATATTACATTACAAAACCTGATCTCTCATATATGAACGACACAGCAGGACAGAATTCAGTTGATAGGCTTAACTCCTTTTATGCAAAGAGAGGAAAATATCTATTGGATTTTGTTGCGTCACTGTTCTTAATTCTGATATTCTCACCTTTGATGCTAATTATAGCCGTATTGATAAAACTCTCTTCGCGCGGACCTGTGTTCTTCTCTCACGAACGAGTCGGTATAAATAATAGACGTTTTGTCATACATAAGTTCAGAAGTCTCCATATTGATACGCCATCTTATTCAGAGAAACCCGATTCAACTGATGATGTACGTATTACATCCGTAGGAAAGTGGATTCGGAAAACGAGCTTAGATGAATTACCGCAGCTATTTAATGTAATTAAAGGTGAAATGAGCCTTGTCGGACCTCGACCAGAAATGCCATTTCTTGCTGATCAATATGAGGAATGGGAGAACGAACGGCATCTTGTTAGACCTGGAATGACAGGCTTGTGGCAGCTGAGTCCACGTAGACGTGGGACGATTCGTGAAGGTATTCCTGTTGATTTAGAGTATATTGATAAGCTATCTTTATGGAATGACTTCAAGATTCTACTACGAACCTTCAAAGTCTTTTGGGATGATAACACATATTAGTTTTCATCTATCTTGTAAATATCTGTCCACGCATATAAGAACCTTCATCAGATGCGAGAAAAGTAAGGACTCGTGCTACACCTGCAGGATCACCGAGTGATTTTAATGCATTAGCAACAGCGGCATCAGGATCACTTCCTGAGAGTCTTGCTGATTCGGCAATCTGACCTAATTTCAATGGTGTTGCGAGACCCCCTGGACAGATCGTGTGCATCCGGATATTATGGGAGCTGACCTGATTCTCTACTGTCATCACTAAACCGTTTACACCCCCTTTACTTGAGGCGTAAGCGACAGATGAACTTCCACCACGCACACCTGCCCCTGAGGCGATACAGAGAATGACGCCTCCGTCACTCCTTGACATTATTGGCACAGCATGTTTTATTGCAAAGAAAGTTCCCTTTAGATTGACATCAATAACAGTATCAAAGATTGACTCTTCAAAGTCTTCTATTTGTACGTTGGGTCCCCGCAAGACGCCAGCACAAGTGACCAAAATGTTTATCTGTCCATAAGTGGCATCAGCGGTCTGCATGAGTTTCTTTACGTCACTCTCTGAAGTAACATCGGTTGAGCAATATATTGCTGTGCCGTTATCATTTTCAATAACGTTTAGTGTCTCATGTCCATCCTGTTCATTTATATCTGCAAGAACAACCTTTGCCCCTGCTTTTGAGTATGTAATTGCGGTTGCTGCACCGATTCCGGTCGATGCTCCTGTGATAACCGCTACTTTGTCAGTTAATCGTATATCCATTTTATCTCTCCAATTCATTGCATGAGTTGAATGAATGACAGCATCCTTCCTGTCTGTCCCCCTTCAGCACGATAAGAATAGAACAGATCCGTATTGCAAGAAGTGCAGTATGGTGACGTAGAAATCGACTCTAGTCGTACGCCTATATCACATAACTGCTTGATGTTTGCGGTTTGTAAACAGAGTCGATTCTCAGTCTTTACATCGCTGCCAAAATGATCAGTGAACTGTTTGAGTAATTCTGAGCTGACAGTATAGCAGCATTTCTGTATTGATGGACCCAAATGGATTCTACAATTCCTGATATGAGAACCGAAAGCAGTATTCATTGCCGTGAGGGTCTTTGCTGCAATTAGGGCAAGTGTTCCGCGCCAGCCTGCATGGGTTATACCGATTGCCGGTGTTTCTGTATCAACAATGAAAATTGGCACACAGTCTGCTGTAAAGATACCTAATGTCTCACCATGACGATTTGAAATCAGCGCATCTCCGGTTATTGCCTTAACGTTGTGATTCTCTGTATTCCACGTTGAGAATGGGACTCTATCAGCATTGCAGATGACATCACTATGAACTTGCTGACAGTATTTAAGCTGCTTGACCGCAGTTTGAGAGGAGAAACGTCTCTGATTTTGAGAAACGACAGTAGGGTCGTCTCCTACATGGAAGGCTAAATTAAGGGAAGCATAAGGTGTCTTACTGTATCCACCGTTACGCAGACTGATTCCTGCGTGTACGATAGATGTATCCGATAATTCTTGAATGGGGTGATATAATTTAGCAGTCACGGGAAAATTGAAAGATCCCTGTCCGAACGAATCTCTATTGTTGACAAAAAGTTATTCTACGGATAGGGTATATCAGAGGACTCCGGTTCAACGTACAGTAGGCGTTTGCAGTTGGAACAGTATACCAATTTTTCATATTTCTGTGCTTCTTTTAGGTTTTGGGGTTGTATTGTGAGTCGACAACTGCCGCAGGTGCCATTTCTTCCTAATGCGACAAAGGCTGACCTTCTTTTTTCCATCCATCGATGATACTGTGTTGAGAGGTCTTTTTCAATTTTCGGAAAATACTTTTTCCGTTGTTCTATTTTCTGCTCAATGTTTGCTTTTAGGTTCTTCTGTTCTTCACGATATTCTTTAGTCTTCTCTGCAGTTTTCTGGTTTTCGCTGTCAGCCTTAGATTCGAGCTCGGTCAATTCATCTTTATATTGGTCAACCTTTTCCATAAGTTCTAATATTTCTTCTTCAGTCTCCCCATCCTGTTTATCAAGGAATTCTATCTGATTTTCAAGTGCGGCATATTCCTTATTGGTTGTTACGGTGCGTTGTTCATTCCTATATTTTTCTTTCTGGACTTCATTCATTTCCAGTTTCGCGTTGAGTGATCGTAAGTTTTTTTCAATTTCACCGAGTTCCTCAGTTTTTGTTGTAATTTCATCTTTGTATTTCGTAACGCCTGCTTCTAACTGTGCAATCTGTTTTGGAATTGTGTGTAGCTGCTTGTGAAAAGACAACAACTCTCGGTCATGTTCTTGTAATTCATACAACCACGCGAGCTGCTGTCGTAAAGATTCGTTAGCCATTGATCCTATGCCTCCTTTTCAACGAGGAATGCGAAAAAGATACCTAATTGATATAGAATGAAAAGTGGAATTGCCATGAGAAGCATTGATTGGGGATCGGCAGGTGTCAAGAACGCAGAGAGAACTGCAATACCTAATAGCGCATGCCGCTGTTTCCCTCGGAAACCGCGCCAGTCAATAATACCGATTCGTGCCAGAAATGCCATTACAATCGGTAACTCAAATGCCACACCGAACCCTAAAACCAACATTGTTACAACACCAATATATGTTTTAAAGTTCCAGAGGCTTCTCATTTCTGGAAATAGATCTGCCGAGAAATGCAACACGACTGGAACTACAATCAGATGTGCGAAAACCGCACCGAGAAGAAAGAAAAAAACAACTGTAAAGAAAAGGGGTAACGCTAATCTTCGTTCAGACCTCTTTAATGCAGGAAAAATAAACATCCATACCTGATATAATAGGACTGGGATTGATATCAGTACACCACTTGTAATACCCATTGTTAGCCATGCCATGATGTTATCAAGTGGACCTGTAAAAATAAGTTCTGCATCTACATTGGAACTGCCGGCTTTAAACGTAAGAGCGAAAAAACCGAGAATTGAACCATCTTCACCAGCAGCCGTTTCAATCACATTTGCGATCGTATTGGTGATTGGACTGTTCAGTGGTAACTCAAGAACATATCTGATGGGACCAGTAAACCAGAGCCCAATAAATGTAAAAACACCTAAGGAAATGAGGCATATTATGATGCGTCTTCGGAGTTCTTCAAGATGCTCCCAAAAGGTCATTGCAACATCGTTCGATTCCATCTTACTTTGTACTCACGGCGTTATGTAGATTTTGGGGGTTTAATGTTTTTATCCGGGGGTTTAATGTTTTTATCCGGGTCGATATCAATGTCATCAGTGACTTTTGTTATCTCATCCTGAATTTCGTTACCGACACTTTTAAATTCACGAATCGCTTTGCCTAATGATTTTCCCATTTCCGGTAGTCTTTTTGGTCCAAAAACTACCAGGGCAAGCACGAGGATTCCAATTATCTCCATAGGACCTAACATCTGCTTATTCCTCCTTAATAAGAAATATGCGTATTCCCTGCATAAGAAGTATATCATAGATATATGTGTATTGACAACACAATTTTTGATATTTCACTGCAAAGTAGTAGGCACACGCCGTGTGCCGTAATTTCTGAAAACGGCACTGCAAAGTAGTAGGCACACGCCGTGTGCCGTAATTTCTGAAAACGGCACGCGGAGCGTGCCTACTACCATGTTGGTTTAATGTCTTGGAAAAAAAGTGTCAATCCCTGCTTCAATATCATCAATAGGATGTCCATACATTTTTTCATATTTCCTGTGTGATGCAAGTTCGGTTTCAGTCAGATTTGAGATTGGGAATAGAATCGTTTCTCTACTACGTTTGCCAGATTCATTCATTGCGATGTTCATCTCCTGGTCCTGACGTGCAAGGGCAGCACCATATTCTGGTTCAGTATCATTTTGCACTGCCTTTGCAATACTCAAGAGTTCATCTGCTATAGCAATTTGTCGTTCAGCAAGTGGATAGTTTTTGAATGGATTATCCCACGTTACTGTCTTGTCTGGGAGTTCTAATTCAATCTTCTCAATGACATCCACACCATTAACCTCAATAGTTGTTCTCTTTGCGCGATGTGCGATACCTTTAGCTCCGGACTGCAGGGCAGATTGCGGTGTTACATATATATCTTCACCGACGATTGTTCCCTTGCTTCCATCAATTTGTGATATGCCAGTTTGTCCGCGTCCGAGAGACCGCGCGTGGATAACATTTGAGTATACCATAATAGCAGATGTGTTGTTGTCAAAGTCAATATAACCGAGGCTCCATCTTTCGTCAGTGTGTTTTCTCTTCATTTGATCAATTATGGGTATTACAGGTGTGTTCTGCGTTATACCCAGCACTGATTTCGGTTCTCCTCCCGCGCGTAGTCGGAGCATACTCATCCCGTGGTATCCCCCCTCATGAAAGATACGGTAAATTCTTGACACATCACCGATAACATCCGCATCAATGACTTCTGACAAAAAACGTTCCCGTGGTGCCCGATAATAGTTTTCTGCTATTTCAAGTTTTACACTGTTTGCTTTAGCACTTTCAATCATCAGATCAGACATAGGAAGGCTAAGGGCGATAGGTGTTTCGCAAAGGATATGTATACCTGCATCAGCAATAAAGCATGCAATTGCATGGTGTGCGAAGCTGGGTACTGTAATATCTACAACATCCAGATCTTCCTTATCCACGAGGTCTCGGACGTTTGTGTATGGGTTTGCGCCGTACTGTTTGGCAAATTTTGTAGCTGTTGCTTCTTCCATATCGCAGATTGCTACAAGATTGTACACATCTTTGAGTTTTGCAATTACAGAAAGATGTGTGCCGCCCCCACGTCTCCCCGCACCGATTAATGCTATATTAAGTTTTGACATTTATTTCTCCTTCAATTGACAAAGTATGCATTCGGAATCGCTATTGAGGATATTAAACAAAATTAGCATTTCTCGTTATTTCTGTCAATAGAAAACAGAGCGTGTCTGGATATATTTCAAACAAATCCACCCCTTCCAATCTTCTGCCAGAAGGGTGTGTAAACATTTTGTCCCTATAAGTGTGAATTTTGTGACTTCATATCCTCTTAATAGTAGTAGGCACGCTCCGAGTGCCGTCTCTTTAATAGTAGTAGGCACGCTCCGAGTGCCGTCTCTTATGAAAAAAGGTGACAAAATACTTACTCACCCACGCGTGATTATTCCATTGACATTCCTCTTAATACCTGTTAATCTATACTATGAAACAAATCAGTCTGTACCAGATGGACGTTGGCGGTGACCTTTAGTCCAGATGGGAAGGTGACCGCAAGTGCCAGCGGGAGTACCTTTCTGTTGTGGGAAATCTCCATTCTACAGTAACTGATTTTTCTCAAAAGCTGTCTAATCTCAATGGTTGTCCCAGAAAAAATAGATATGTTTGCAGTACTCCTAAAAGACCTTCGCATTTATACGAATTCCCGTAGATACCGAATAGTTCAACTCACAGTTCTATGTTGCCTTGTGCTCTGTTTCTTCCTAAGTACTTTGGAGTTTTATGCCCAAGGTATAGAAAAGCAATCATCTGGTGTGTTTTTTGATGTTGGCAGACATGTCTATTCAGTTCTCACTGTTTGCATTTACATTACGCAACTGTTGATCCCTAAACATGCAATTGAATCGATTTACATAGAACGTCCCTCTTATGTGACTAAATATAATACTGATAAGAACAGTGACAATGCTGCTTTATTGGTGCTAACACCTATACCTTTTTGGAAGATGATTCTCGGAAAAATATCAGCAGTCATTGTGTGGTGGTTTTTTGGGATTTTCTTAACAATACCTTTATTCACATTATCGCTTTATATGGGTGGCTTGAGCATTTCTCAGCTGATTAAATGTGGTTTTATACTCATCGCAAATAGTCTATTTGTTGCTCTGGTAGGTATAATGTCTGCAATATGGAATCATCCTAAACGCGCAGCATCAATCAGTTACGGGATTATATTGACTATCAACATTTTTCCTCTTATTCCTATCACACCTATTGATAGATTCCCGATGCTTAACATGCTGAGTCCGTTACATGCTCTATTGACAGTCTTGTCTTCTCTTTAGTCCCGACAAATGCCAAACGCGCATTTGGCGTTGATTTGGTAGGGACTGAAGAGGGTTTCTGACATCAAATATTCCTTAAGCTTACACCTATAGGTCTCGCCACGCTCTAACCGACATACGAAAGGACTTACGGGAGACCTACGAGAGGATGGCACGAATTTACAGTAATAGTTAGAGCGAAAGTATCATACAATGCATAAGTTGTCCATAGAATCCTCAACAGACGATGAAACCTATCGATCTAAACACTTAGGTGTGACCTTTCGTGCTATCCTGATCGGTTTATTGCTAATCCCCCCAAATACCTATTTTATTATGGCAAATCATCTCCGTTACTGGAGTACTTTGCCAACGACCATGTCCCTAATTTACAATGTTGTCATTACATTAACACTGTTAACCGGGTTGAATTTCTTGGTTAAACTCTTATTGCCACGGTTTGCCTTGCAACAGGCAGAACTTCTAACGATTTATGTGATTTTATCGCTATCGTCAGCGATTGCTGGTCACGACATGATGCAAACCGTTATACCCGTGATACCAAACGGGTTTTGGTTTGCTACACCTGAGAACGAGTGGCAACAACTCTTTTGGCGATATCTACCGAGTTGGATGACGCTTAATGACTTATCCGTATTACAAGATTTCTATGATGGGGATACGACATTTTACACAAAGAGGTATCTATCTGCATGGTGGGAACCGATCTTATGGTGGACACTTTTTCTGTCCGTGCTAATTTGGGTGATGATCTGTATTGATCTTCTCTTGCGGAAACAGTGGATAGAACGCGAAAGATTGACATATCCAATTGTTCGGTTGCCGATAGAAATGACACATTCAGATGGCAGACTCTTCAAGAGCAAGATGTTATGGGTCGGTTTTGCGATCGCAGGAGGCATTGATCTGATCAACGGTATCCATGTGTTCTTTCCTGTATTTCCTGAGATTCCGGTTCGCGAATTTAATCTCGGCGCGTACTTCACTGAAAAACCGTGGGATGCTATAGGGTGGACACCGATTTACATCCTTTCATTCGGTGTAGGGTTAGCATTCTTGATGCCGTTGGAGATGTCATTTTCGCTGTGGTTCTTCTATCTGTTCTGGAAAGGTGAACGGGTTTTGGGTAGAGCGATGGGTCTGCAGATTCTACCGGGATTTCCATACCACGGACCGCAAGGTGTAGGTGCATATCTTGGAATCGCTTGTTTTGCACTCTATGGCGGTCGTAGACATATCCTTCATGTTATAAAGAGAATAATTGGAACAAGAAACGGGAATAGTAAAGGGGGCACTTCAGATGGATACATTGCTCCTGAAATGAAAGATACAACGAACTATCGTTGGGTGTTTGCTGGACTTGTTGCGGGGATGCTCTTTCTATTTATATTCTCAGGTTATGGTGGCATGGCAGTTTGGATGATCGCGTTGTACTTTCTGATCTATTACTTACTTGCTTTGGGGATTACGCGAGTGCGTGCTGAAGTCGGTCCGCCAACACATGAAATGTTCGTAGCGAATCCTCGTCAGTTTATATTGGATGCTTTCGGTTCACGACCTATTCCGCCACAGAGTCTAACGATGATGTCACTATACTATGCGTTCAATAGAGGTTATCGTGCACATCCTATGCCGCACACATTGGAAGGCTTTAAACTTGCTGAGGTTGGGAACATGAAAAGCAAACATATCGTAATTGCCATGATGTGTGCAGTCTTTTTTGGTATCCTTGCATCATTCTGGTCATATCTAATTGTATCCTACGATATAGGTGCTAATCCAGGTTTAGGGAATGGTGGTTATAACAGACTACGAACTTGGCTATACTATCCGAGTGAGACGAATGTCCCAGCTGTAACATTTATGGGTGTTGGTTTTCTGTTTACAGGATTATTGTGGTGGCTTCGCTCTCGTTTTCCAATGTTTCCCTTTCATCCAACAGGTTATGCTGTCGCCAGTAGTATGTGGACATTCGGTTGGCTCTGGTTTTCAGTATTCATTAGTTGGGCAGCAAAAAACCTGATTTTGCGTTTTGGTGGAATTCGTCTATATCATCGTGTGATCCCACTGTTCTTAGGTCTAATATTGGGTGAATTCATCGTAGGTGGCACCTGGGTGATCATCAGACTTATATGGGGTGTATCTGTCTATTCGTTTTATCGTTGATTTACAACAATTGATCCTCCCACCATGCGACGTAATCAGCATCACTGATATCTGGTGAGAGTCCCCGACTTTCCATTCTGTCGTTGTATGATTCTTTCATGTTTTCTTTCCAGTATGCAATTATATCATCAGGTTCTGGTGTTTCCCCCATATCCCCTGTTTCTTCAATCCATGTAGCTAATGTTGTTCGTAAATCCTTGAGAATAGTTGCATGTTTTTCGTCATTTGCAAGGTTATTAACTTCATAAGGGTCGTTCTGTAAGTCATAGAGTTCTTCTTCTGGACGAGATTTCTGTCTGAAGTGTTCTTGTGCGTCATTCAACTCACCTTTTTCCGCTAATACATTGATTAATGACCAAAGCGGATACTGTAGTTTCTTATATCCGTTGAACTGCATGTATGGTAAATCGGGATGATAGTTTCGTATAAGTTTGTATTGCTGTGTACGGATGCAACGTATGCGATCAACTGTTCCATCACATCTGTCACGTGCCGCGAAGATGGCATCGCGTGTTGTTGCTTGTTCTCCGATGAAAGTCTGTCCCTGTACATAATTTGGCACATCAATTCCTGCAAGTTTCAGAGAAGTTGGCATAAAATCGACACCGCTGACAAGTTTGTTGCTCACTGCGCCTGCTTCTATATTTGCATTGTTACCGGGATATCTGACTATCAACGGAATATGGATTCCCCCATCATATAGAAATTGTTTGCAGCGTATGTGTGCCCGTCCATGGTCACTCATGAAAAAGACGATTGTGTTATCGGTAAGTCCTTCATCATCAAGGCGTTGGAGTATCTTCCCGACCTTTCGGTCTAATATCTGTATACTTTCAAGGTAGAGTGCCCAATCCTTTCGTATAAGCGGATGATCTGGATAATAGTCTGGTAGTTTGACGTCATCAGGATTGATAGGTCTTTGCGGATCAGGTTTAAAAGTTCGGTGTGTGTCAGGGATATTAATTTGCGCGTAGAAGGGTTGTCCATCTGCGCGTTCTTTCCAGTCTATCCCATCAAACGGGTTTTTCCGATCAAAATTGAAATCTGTCTTACCTCGACGGTTATACTTTGGTGGACCGGGACTGTTGCATGTAAAATATCCTGCTTCTCTAAAACAATCTGTGATGAGTTTCATATCTTCCCGTAACGGTTTATCACGATTGCTTCGATGGTTATGTGCATCAAAATGTGTCTGGTATGTCCCCGTAATTAGTGCTGAGCGGCTTGGTGAACAGACTGGACAAGTGACATAAGCGTTGGTAAATCGTGTTCCTTCTGATGCAAGACGGTCAATATTCGGTGTTGCTACCGCAGGTGTTCCATAGCACCCTAAATCAGGTGATAGGTCTTCTCCGTATATCCAGAGTATATTAGGTTGAGTTGATGATGTTTCTTTTTTTGACATCTGATCCTCCTATTGGTGGATTTCTTGAGATAAGTTTAGCATGTATAGGAGAATCTGTCAACATAGTGGATGGTAATTACCATTGTATTTTTTTAAGACGACTTAACAGACGTCTTTCGCGCATTTCGTGATTCATTCAAAAATCAGAACATAAAAGTGCTTGCTATTCTTATCAATTCTCAGATATAATTAACAAAAGATGTCTCCACGGTTTCGAGTATTAACAATATTCTCACGTATTTGTCTAAAGGAGAAACACCGATGACAGGCTCTACAGATGAACTGAAAATATCTTCTGTTCCAGCAGACACACCAATATTTTATCCTGATACGGATGGTAAACCCATGGCTGCAAGCGACCGTCACAGACGGATTCTCTTTCGCACAATAGAAAAACTTGAAGCACATTACGCACAACAATCGGATGTTTATGTCTCTGGTGATATACTGATGTATTATGTGAAGGGTGACCCACATCAAGTGATTTCGCCGGACGTGTTAGTCTCTTTCGGATTAGAGAAAAAAGAACGGCTTACTTATCTTGTCTGGGTTGAGGGTAAAGTTCCTGATTTTGTGATGGAATTCAGTAGCAAAACCACTTTTCATGACGATTTAGGACCTAAAAAGGATCGCTATGCTTCCTTAGGAATCCAGGATTACTTCTTATATGATGCGTTAGATATATACCTGCCAACACCACTGATGGGCTTTACATTAGTTGATGGTATATATGTTCCGATTTCCGGTGATGAAGATGGTGGTCTACATTCTGACGTACTAAGTTTAGATTTCCATGTGGACGATGTAGGTTTAGGAATTTATGATCCTGTTGCGGATGTGTGGCTGCAGCCCCTTGCTGAAACACGCGCTGAGCAGGAAGCTGCACGCGCTGAGACCGCTGAAACACGCGCTGAGCAGGAAGCTGCACGCGCTGAGACCGCTGAAACACGCGCTGAGCAGGAAGCTGCACGCGCTGAGACCGCTGAAACACGCGCTGAGCAGGAAGCTGCACGCGCTGGGCAGGAAGCTGCACGCGCTGAGACCGCTGAAACACGCGCTGAGCAGGAAGCTGCACGCGCTGAGACCGCTGAAACTGAAGTCGCACAACTCCGAGAACAATTGGAACGCTTACAAAGTCTCAGATAACCCAAAGTCATAATAGGAAATTGGAAGCGAGGAAGAGGCTACACATAATTCCACACTATACTCTATTTAATCCATGCTTGCTACAACGACACCATAAGCGGCAATCTAAGGGCAATTATACCATGTATCCATAGACATCCAATTTAGTATTGACAAAGGAACAAATAATAATTGGAAATTGTTTAGTAAGTGCGTTATCAGTCTCTTTCAGCACAATGTAAGCAGAACATTTAGGAGAT
Organism: Candidatus Poribacteria bacterium; assembly: GCA_965205065.1. GTDB lineage: Bacteria > Poribacteria > WGA-4E > WGA-4E > WGA-3G > MSPOR6. The sequence continues at coordinate 5,742,225 of CBDBFT010000001.1, forward strand.
GATAAGTTGAGAATTCCATTCTTGAACACATTTAAAAGATATACTCAAAAGGTGGGAAAACCTCCCGGGACCCTTGAATATCTTGGTGAAGAACAAACGGAACCTATTCGTATTACAGTATTGGATTACGATGAAACACATTTTCATATAGAAAAAATACAAACATTTGAGACTTGTTTATCTTACAAGGATACTGAGACAGTAACATGGATACAGATTGAGGGAATACATGATATATCTGTTATTGAAGATATTGGCGAGTGTTTTGGTGTTGACCCACTCTTACTTGAGGATATACTGAGTCCAACTCAGATGCCCAAGATAGAACTTACTGAAAACTTTGTATGTATTTTTTTTAAAAGTCTTGACTATGATACTGAATCCGATAAGATTTCCAGAGAACAGATTTGTCTTATCGTCGGTCATAACTATGTAATCTCGCTGCAAGAAAACGATAGCAATATTTTCGCTTCCATCCGAAACAGACTTCAAAATGGACAGGGGAGAATTCGACGAATGCATTCCGGCTATCTTGCCTATGCGTTGATAGATGTAATTGTTGACCACTATTTTGTGGTACTTGATGAAGTCAATGAACGAGTGCATGTATTGGAAGAAGAGATCATGAATGAATCTTCACCAGAAGTTCTAAAAAAAGTTAATGATTTAAGAGCAGAACAGCTGTTGCTACGCAGACCCATCTTCCCGTTAAGGGATGTCCTGATAGAGATTTTGGACGATGAAATCCCACTATTGAACTTGCTATTTCTTGATTTCTGGGCTCAGACGCACGACACGAAATCCAATTGTGTTTTGAATCCAGAGGATAATACTTAATCTGTTGGTAGACTTCCACCGCTCCATTCGGCAAAAGCTTGGGCATCAAACCACGTTACACCGACCACAGGTTGTTTATCACCGTTGAAATCTTCCGTTTTCTAAGCTTCTTCCACCCCTTTCAAGGTAATGACATAAAAGTTGACTATTTAGCACGTAATGATTATAATATTGTAGCTTTGTATTCGTAATTTGATAAGTTATAACGTTTCGACTTGGTAACAACATTCTTGAGGTGATATTGAGGTAAATTAGTATGTTCTCAAAGTTAGGACAACAGAACGGTAACAGATTTAGCAGCAATCTTGAATCGCATCAACATGGTCACGGTTTCGGGACTGCTCCGGTCTTTTTGGCTTCTATTAGTACGATTTTAGGTGCGATTCTTTTCTTAAGATTTGGCTATGCTGTCGGTCATATTGGTCTCTTTCAGAGTCTCGGCGTTATTGCACTGGGTCATCTTGTGACTATTCCAACAGTTTTAGCAGTATCAGAGATTGCGACCAACAGACGTGTTGCTGGTGGTGGTGCGTATTACATCGTGAGTCGATCGTTCGGTACCAGTATTGGTGGAACGATCGGTTTTGCTTTATTCCTTTCACAAGCGATTTCTATCGCATTTTATATGGTTGCGTTGGCGGCAGCTTGTGAACCGGTCTTTGATTTCATAAAAACAAAATATGAATTGGAGAATCCGATTAACATTCGTTTCTTGAGCATTCCGTGCACAATCATTCTCATCCTGCTCATGTTGACGAAGGGGGCTAACATGGGGGTGTCAATGCTATGGGTCATCTGCGCGATATTGGCTGCCTCCCTCGCAGCTTTCTTCTTGGGTTCTGAGTTGCCTGTTGGTGAAATAGTTAACGGGATTGATGCTGCTGATTTGCCAGAAAAGTTGACTAATGGAGATGTTCCTGTTGAACAGTCGTCAAAGAGTCTGGACTTTAATGCAAGAATTGAAGATGGAGATTCGTTTGGAAGAGTATTTGCGATCTGTTTTCCTGCCTTTACGGGTATGATTGCAGGTTTAGGTTTATCAGGTGATTTGCGGAATCCGCAACGGAGTATACCTCTCGGCACGATTGCTGCTACTGTAGCAGGCATGGTGGTTTATGTTCTCGTAGCCTTTAAGCTTGCACAAAGTGCTACACCTGAGCAACTTGCTGGCGACAAATTCATTATGGCACGTATATCAATATGGGATGCCGCGATATATATCGGATTAGCTGCAGCATCGTTGTCTTCAGCGTTAGGATCGATTATGATTGCACCGCGGACATTGCAGGCACTTGCAAGAGATAATGTCCTTCCGATTCCTGCCCTGAACCGTTTGATGGGTACAGGAGTTGGTAAGACGCAGGAACCTATACCTGCGACATTCGTATCGGGTGCAATTGCAATAGTGTTTGTCGCCATAGGTGAACTCAACTTCATTGCCCAGATTCTGACGATGTTTTTCTTAGTTACTTATGGAGCATTATGTGTCGTATCATTTCTTGAACATTTTGCTGGGAATCCATCTTACCGTCCTACGTTCCATTCTCGCTGGTATGTATCTCTGTTAGGAGTTGTTATGTCGGGTATGATGATGATACAGATCAGTGTGTTATATGCGTTCATATCTATATTTTTGATGATAGCGATTTACATCGGATTGCGTCGGGGTCATCGTGAACATCCTGGTATGTCAGGTATTTTTCAAGGTGCGATGATTCAGTTAACACGTTGGTTACAGACTACGTTGCAAAAAGACCGGGTAAACCTATCAGAGAGTGGGTGGAGACCTTCTATTGTAGGTATAACCCAATTCGGAGAGAGACGTTTGGGTCACTTCGATTTACTACGATGGATATGTCATAGACAGGGATTTGGTCATTTCATTCAGTTTTTTCCTGGAGATTACTCGTTTCCCGAAGAGATCTCTGCTCGGTTACATGTTGATGCGTTGATTCAACAGACAGAGGCGAGTAAAGCGGGCATTTTTGTCGACTCGTTGATATGTCCAAATTTTCAGCTTGCGTTGGCACAAGTGTTACAGATGCCAGGATATGCTGGTTTACCGAACAACTCTATCCTGCTTGAATTTGATGAGGATCATCCTGAAGAGATCCCAGAAGTTACGCAGGGCGCATTACTTGCGGCGGAATCACTTTTTAATGTGTTGATACTGCGTTCAACGAAGTACCGATTTGGCTATCGCTCGTCCATCCATGTGTGGGTAACCGATGATAACATCTCGAATGTGCCGATGATGCTATTGCTTGCTTATATTTTAGTCGGTCACCCGGAATGGAAACGCGCGAAGATAAGGCTTTTCGCCTGCTCAGATTCTTGGGATACTGAATTGGAAGCAGATCATCTTTCAACCGTTATCAAGGAAGGTAGACTTCCAATCTCTATGCAGAATTTAACGTCAGTCACTTATGACAGTCCGGAATCCTTGGAGCAGGAGGTAACACAAAGGTCTTCACAGGCGGACCTTGTCATTGTTGGTTTAACAGCAGAGGATCTGAATTCAGCTGATTTAGACCTAATTTTACAGCGTTACGACGGTGTGAACGATGTTCTGTTTGTCCACTCAATTGAACAGATTCCGATTGAATAAACAAGTAACTTCAATATAGAGAATTAGGTCATGCAAGATGGATGAAATATGGAATCAGATTACAGAATTCCTCAATACGCCTGTGATCGAGTTGGATAATCCTGTCTCTTGGGGGAACATATTAACACTGTTTGGATTTTTGGCGGTATGGCTGTTTTTAGCAGGTATTATAAGACGTTGGTTACGGAGGTTGTTTGTTCGGCTGAAGATGCCAGAGGACACCATCAACCGAACCTTGGCTATTTTGTTCCTCATTCTACTATTAATTGGTATCGGTGTATCATTTCAGATTGCCAACATCAGCACTGGTATCATCGGTAAGGTTATTCACTATGACCTTTCTGAGCTATTTCAACCGCAAGATAAAGCAGTTGAAACAGATACAGGAGAAGAGGGGACAGATGCTGGAGCAGAAGTAGATAAAGGAAAATTTACTTTAGCAAACCTATTTTATGGGTTTGCAATTGTGTTCGGCATGTTTTTTTTATCCAAGTTTTTACAGGTGCTTCTGCAACGACAAGTATTACAAGCATTTCAGATTGATAGACATGCACAATTCGTCTTACTCCGCGTTTTCCATTTTTCGCTAATCGCTATAGGTGTTTTAATAAGTTTAACGACTATCGGTATTAGCCTTACGAGTATTGCGTTTGTATTTGGGGGACTAAGTATTGGTATCGGTTTTGGACTGCAAAATACCGTAGCGAATATAATGTCAGGTCTTATCTTAATTTTTGAACGTCCGATTAAAATCGGTGATTTAGTTGAGATCATCGATTTCAATATTTTTGGTCGTGTGACAAGTATAAACCTTCGTTCAACTGTGATTATGTCACTTGACGAAAAAGAGATTATTGTTCCGAATTTACAAATGGTCTCTGAACCTGTGCATAATCTTACACACTATAATAACCGCTTTCGTGTTACTATAGGGGTAGGTGTGTCGTACGGTTCGGATGTTGAACTTGTGAAAAGGGTATTAATTGAGGTTGCACATGCCCATCCTGAAGTAATTAAGGACCCGCAGCCTCAGATGGAAAATGTAACTGCCCCATTTGTAAGGTTTACAGACTTCGGTGAGTCGTCTCTGGATTTTCAATTGTTAGCCTGGATTCCAGATTCATTTCAACGTTTTGATGTTGCAAGTGATCTTCACTTTATGATCTGGCAGAAGTTTAAGGAACACGGCATTAAGATTCCATTCCCCCAACGAGATGTGCATTTTTATCCGGAGAAAGATGTTTAGCAAGTTGATTCTTACCCGATTTACACCTGTCCTCCGCTATGCCACATCTGAATGCCGTATAACCTCCCCTTTGACGAGGTAGTATATCTCTTCACCGATATTGACTGATAGATCGCCAATGCGCTCTAAGTGTCTATACAGTAGTAAGTTCCTGAATCCTGACTGAATAAATTGGGGTTGGTCAGTTAGAATAGAACACAGGTCTTGCATCATTTTTTCATAGATTTCATCTACCTTATTGTCGCGTTCTCTGAGTTCTTTTGCGAGTTTTGCATTTCGGTGGACGAGTGCATCAAATGCGTCATTCACCATCCGCTGTATCAACTGTGTAAGCGGTTGTAGATCAATCGTGCCGTGTATTGGTGGGTACGTCATGAGTTCCAAGCTTCTTCTTGCGATAGAAACACATTTGTCTGCTATTCTTTCAATGCTTCTATTAACCTTTAGTGTCATTGTCAAGAATCTTAATTCAAAAGCGACGGGTTGGTGTGTTGCAATAAGTTGAATACATCTTGCTTCAATTTCGTTTTCAAGTTTATCGACTGTATCGTCAATAGCGATGACTCGGGTTGCCAAATCTGCGTCTCGGTCTATTACAGATTGGATAGCATCCCGCAACATGTTTTCAGCTATCCCCCCCATTTTAAGGAGTTGATGCTGAAGTGTTTTGAGTTCAGTTTCCAGATAGTTTTGCATGACATTGTCCTGATGTGAATTTGATTATCCTAACCGACCTGTTACATAGTTTTCAGTTCGTTCGTCTTTTGGGTTTGTAAAAATCTGTTCTGTCTGTCCATATTCGACCAATTCTCCGTTATATAGGAATCCTGCAACATCCGATACTCTTGCTGCCTGTCGTCTTTTGTTAGTAACAAAAATAATTGTATAATCATTTTTTAAGTTCTGGATAATGGCTTCAAGTTTCGGTGTTTCTGCTGCATCGAGTTGTTCACACGGTTCGTCAAAGATTATAGTGTTTGGATTTGCAGCCAAAGCTCTTGCTATACATAGTCTCTGTTGTTGACCGATAGACAGAATTTTTGGAGAAGCATCAAGGTCGTTTGCCACTTCATCATAAAGTTGTGCCCTTGTTAAACTTCTTTCTACAATATGACCAATTTTTTCAGGTTGCTTTATGCCACGCATGCGGGGACTGTAAGCGACGTTTTCATATATTGATCTTTTAAAGGGTATCGGTTTTTGAAAGATCATACCTATTTTCTGGGCAATTTCAGTTGATTTAGTTTTCCGGGCATTGATGTCTTTTCCGTCAAAGTATATGTTCCCCTCATACCTGAAACCGTGCTGCAAGTCATTCAATCGGTTTAGACACCTAACGAATGCAGTTTTCCCACATTTTGATGGACCTATAAATGCTGTTACTTGCTTAGGATATATGTCAATAGTGAGGTCTTTTAGTATCTGTTTTTTTCCGTACCATACGTTTAATTTTTCAATATTGAGAATCGGTTGTGCTTCTTGATTTTGCATAATTTAATTCTCCTGTTTTTATGAGACATGATCCTTACATGTCGCCAGTTAATATTTTAATGGTGCTTCGCTCTACCCGACCTACAAATCTAACTGGGCTTAACCCCTACCCGACCTACGAAATAAAACTGGACAGAACATTAGGGGCTGACTTCCTTTTTAAGAAGCTTGCGCACAGACTGCATAGTAGTGCAGCGATCAAGAAAACATAAGCGTTCTTAGGTATATTGAACGTATCACGTGAATGTACCGTCTGTATCCACGCAAAGGTAACTAATATAAGTCCTGCCACGAAAAATGATCGTGAAACTGCGGTATATACACCCGACATGATTCCAGAAAACGCATGGGGTATTACATGCTGAGTGATCGATCTTGACTTCTTAACCCCTAATGCATATACAGCTTCACGAATTGATACATCTACCGATTTAACTGCGTATTGTGTGGATTGAATCGTGATAGGCATTGTCAGTAGTACTACAGTCAGTGAATGGGTTAGATACGATACACGTCCACTTTTAAAGATGAAATAGTAAGTACATATTAAACCGTAGAAGACAGATGGGATACCCGCAAGAATTACCATAATAAAATCAAAAATCCGGTATGTCCAACTTTCTCCTGCGAGCCATTCCTGCAGTAGTACTGCAAAAACAATACCTATAAGAATTGATCCGATCAGAATGGGAAGCATACTGTTTATTTTTTCTTGAAGACCATAAATAGAGTCTGTTGATATCTCTTGAGCTGTCAAATCATACTCTTTTAACGCGGTATCTTGTCTATTATCCAATACCAGGAATAGGGCAAGAAACAAAACAGTGAATGTGATGCAATGAAAAATCGGCTTTGACATATTCATAACATAAATTACGTTTACACTATCCGTATCGCATCTGGACGTAATCGGCTGTTTTTGGATGTTCTGGATCATCAAATAGTGCTTGTGTTTCTCTATGTTCAATAAGCTCACCGAGGAACATATAGATACATTCAGTGCTGACTCTTCGTGCTTGTGCCATGTTGTGGGTTACGATCAAGAAGGTATAGGAGCCTGAAAGCACATCCATTAATTCCTCAACAGCCAGTGTTCCTTTGGCATCCAAAGCAGAACACGGTTCGTCCATTAGAATTATTTGTGGTTTGAGGGGTAAAAGTCTTGCGATACAGAGCTTCTGTTGCTGCTCCAATTGGAGAGATGTGGCTTTTGTCTTCAGTTTATCCTTTAGGTCATCCCAGAGAAAGACAGATGTAAGCGCGTCTTCAACGATTTCATCAGAATCGGTGCGGGACAGACTACGAAACGGAGAATGTATCCGCAATCCGAAAAGTATGTTATCATAGACAGAAATCGGTAACGGATTTGGACGTTGAAATACCATCCCAACAGTTTTTCTTAACTCTAACAACGAAACATCTGGATCATAGATGTTTTTACCTAATATGTTTATTTCACCTTTCGTTGTGACATTTCCGTATCGTTCATTTACACGATTGAAACAACGTAGGAGTGTCGTCTTTCCACACCCAGAAGGACCGATAAGTGATGTTATTTTCCCATCAGGTATTTTCACACTGACATCTATGAGTGCTTGAAAATCGCCGTACCAAAGACTTAGATTTTCGGTTTCGATGCTGTAGTTATTCGCTTCCAAGTGTCATACTCCTATTCTTTCTATCCGAAGTTCCCATTGACATAATCATAAGTTGCTTGTTCTGTTGGATTCTCCGAGAAGATAACATCCGTATTGTCAATTTCTATCAGGTCGCCATTCAGCATAAATGCAGTTCGGTTTGCCAACCTTTTTGCTTGTTGCACAAGATTTGTTACAAGTAGAATAGTCATCTCATTCTTTAATGTCTTTAGCACTTCTTCAATTCGCATTGTTGTGACAGGGTCTACAGCGATAGAGAATTCATCCAGACACAAGACTTCTGGTTGATGAGACAGTGCCCTTGCGATTGTTAATCTCTGCTGTTGTCCACCAGATAGTTTTGTTCCAAGCGAATCTAACCTATCCTTTACTTCATCCCAAAGTGCTGCTTGCTGTAAGCAGCGTTCAACGATTTCATCTAATTCTGCCTTTTTTCGAAGTCCAGCAGTGCGAGGTGCAAATGCCACGTTATCATAGATAGACAGTGGTAACCCGACAGGTAATGGCAGTACCATTCCGATTCGTCTTCTCAAACCGTGAACATCGCTGATGGAGTTTATGTCAACACCATCTAATTTTACTGAACCTTCAACGCTTGTGCCCTGCGTGAATTCCAAAGTTCGGTTGATAACCTTTAGCAGCGTCGTCTTACCGGATTGTGCTGGACCTATTATACCGAGAATTTCGTTTTCCAATACATCAAACGAAATGCCATTTATTGCCTGTGTCTCTCCGTAGGTGACTTTTAACTTGCTTATTTCTAATTTGTTTCTCAAATTAACCTCACATTTCTAACTTTCGTGAATGTTCACCTTGCTTAATTCTGAAATAAATCCTGAATATAATGCTAAAAACTATCCAAATCCAGAATGCAATAGCAACAAGAGTACCGATTAATGCCGTAAGGAAAGTGATAACAATCCCACCGAATGTCAATGGGGTCCCATCATCATCATATCCTATTGTCGTAAATGTTATCAGCACATATTGCATTGCAGAACCGATGGAACCAAATTCATTTGGTTGGTTATCTTTTTCAAACAAGTAGAGGCTTAACGAAGATATGAGAAGAAATGCTGCAATTATACCGACAAACAACAGTATCTTCAGTCCCTTATGTGTTCTCGTTCTCATCATTTTCACTCCTGTCTCCTTCTTGTTCTTCTTCTAATTTATCCTCTTCAACCCTTGCCTGCGTTAGAACGGATGCCAATAGTCCTGATGGAATTGCAATTAGACCTACACCGACTAATGCAACCAAAGCAGTAAAGATCTTTCCTCCAGTAGTGACAGGAAACACATCTCCATAGCCGATAGTCGTTAAAGTGACAATTGCCCACCACATTGAATCTAAAATGGATCCGAAATCTTCGGTTTGTACATCCTTTTCAAAATAATAGATACCGCATGCTGCTAAATAGACTAACATTGAGGACAAGATGAGAAGGGCAAATATTTCTCGTTTGACTTCTCCTAAGGCATCTATCATTCTGTCTACAGCTAAAATAAATCGGGTCGCTTTGAATATCCTGAACACACGTAAGAACCTGAGAACCCGAAGTACCCTGAATCCAGGTACACTGCCCAATCCAGGTATTAATACAAGTGCCGGTAAAATTGAAAGCAGGTCAACAATTCCAAAAAAACTGAATATAAAGGCTGATCTGTCTGGAGCCGTGTAAATACGTAGCACATACTCTACAGTAAACAGTATAAGAAACGTCCAATCCAATATATCGAAATAGAATTTGTACTCATCAAAAGCGGATTCAGTTTCAAGGACAAATGCGACAGCTGATGCAAGTATTAAAAATTGAATGATAGCCGTAAAGACGGGTCCTTCAATGATGTCGTCTAATTTGCTCCTAAGGTCAGAATATCCTCCAATATCATTATTCAACATGTGTAACATCCTAATTAAACACCTTAATGGCGAGATGGAATTCCCCAGTAAAGGCACCTCTTATGTGCCGCATCTAAGTTACCACCTCTTACGCGTTCTAAGATATACCCGAAGCGCAATTGCGGCTGCATTAACAAGTAAAACACTTGCTACCAAAACAATTGCTGTGCCGTAAGGAATACCCTCTGCTACATCTGGTACTTGTGTAGAAATCGTATAGAGATGTAAGGAGAGTGCCATACACTGGTCAGTTATATTATATGCGAAAAAGTCTCCTTCTGCAATAGGTTTAAAGAAAACTGCGCCAGTGAACATTATGGGTGCTGTTTCACCTGCAGCGCGCGAGACCTGTAATATCACGCCTGTTAGAATTCCACTGATTGAATTCGGTAGTACGATTTTTCGGATCGTTTGCCATCGTGTTGCTCCCATATTCCAGCATGCTTCACGGAAAGCCATCGGGACAGCTTTGAGTGCTTCGGTTGTACTTGCGATAATTACAGGTAACGTCATAATTGCCAATGTGAGAGAAGCAGCTAAAATTGACTCGCCTAAACCGGCAAACAACACGAAAGCACCTACACCGAACAACGCATGGACAATACTGGGAACACCTGCAAGATTTACAACAGCTAAGTTCACTATCCTTGTGAACCAATTCTCCCGTGCATACTCATTGAGATAAACTGAAGCGAACACACCAATCGGTGCTGCAACCATGAGTGATACAACTACCAGATAAATCGTTCCAAGGAAGGGTGCCCACACGCCACCACTCCGCATATTATCCTCTGGATTCTTGAACAGAAAATCGAAAGAAAGGACAGGTATCGCTTTATAAAAGAGATAACCGATGATGAGTAGTAGTGGAACAATCATCAGGCATGTCATAATAAAAAAGAAAACTCTGACACCGTTTTCTATATACCTGTTACGTCTTCCAATATCCGTTTCAGTGAACATCAGCTCTGTATTGTTTTCCATAATATTCCTAAAAATGTTAGCTTTGTCGAATTCCTTTAATGACTAAATCGGCGATGAGGTTGACAACAAAAGTAATGGAGAAAAGTAAAATGCCTATGAGAAATAGTACTTGATAATGTTCTCCACCTTTTGCAACTTCACCCAATTCTGCAGCGATTGTGGCAGTGAGTGTTCGTATCCATGAAAGCGGTCCTGAGGGTATGTTAACTGAATGTCCCGTAGCCATGAGCACCGCCATTGTTTCCCCGATAGAACGAGCCGCACCGAGTAATACGGCTGCCAATAACCCATTTTTTGCAGCGGGTAATAATACACGATAGATAACTTGCCACCGCGTTGCTCCGAGTGCTTCTGCTGCTTCGCGATAGGTATCTGGAACGGCTTTCAACGCATCTTCAGCAATAGAGACGATAATCGGTACACTCATCAGTGCTAACATAATCCCACCATTTAACATCGTTAGACCGATAGGTGCATTAAAGACCGCGATGATCAACTCATTCATCAGTGTTAGACCGATAAATCCCCATACAACTGATGGAATTGCCGCCAGAAATTCAATGACTATTTTGAAGGTCTCTCTCAACTTCGGACTACAGAACTCTGAGACGAATATCGCAGCACCAAGACCGAACGGCACAGCAAGCAACATCGCTAAGGCAGTTACACTAAAGGTTCCAAGTATCAGAGCGAATGTGCCATATCTTTTGTTTTCCAATGACGTTGGATACCACTCCTCACTTGTTAAAAACTCCCATAGTTTAAATTCCTCACTAAATAGAAAACCTGCACACTCCTTAAAAATAAAGAAGAAGATGCCAAATACAAACATAATTGAACTGATTCCGCATAGGCGGATATAAAGATCAATTACCGGTTCGGAAGATGTTTCTGAATCAGCCCCATATCTGTTTTCCCCCGTGTCACCCTTCAGAATACCTAATTCAACACATGCCCAGAGTCCATTGATTATTGTGATGAGATAAATCAGGGTCACCCAATTAGAAGATAATTGAAAGGCTAACACCACGAACAGTGTAAGCAGCATATAAGTATGTATGAGCACCAACAAGCCAGATTTACCCTTGTCGTGCCAACGTTTTACGCTGACTGCGATATGTACCCATGCGGGAACTAATAGTAGAATGTAGACCGGTGATAATCTTGAAGGGAAATCGTATGCGATGTGACAGATAGCGAAAATAGCAAATATCGGCAGATTCAACATCCACCATCCAGGTCTGTTGATGCGACCTTTAAATGTGAAACAGAGTTGTATAAAGTTCATCAAACGTATAATCTTCCTTTAGTTGCTTTGTAAGGGGACAAAACCGAGTTCCTGAACAATTTTTTGTCCTTCAGGGGATAAAATCCAGTCCAGATATGCTTTCGCTTCTCCAGTAGGTTCTCCGAGAGAGTACATATAAAGTGGTCGTGCGATTGGGTATGATTTGGCAAGCACATTTTCAAGATTCGGTGAATAGTAGGTTTCTTCTGATGTTGTTGCGACTTTTAACATCTTAACGTGGTCTGTTGCGTATCCCATGCCACTATAACCGATAGCACAATGTGTGCGTCCAACGACCTCAACGACATCTTTTGACCCGTGTAAGTCTAATGAACCTAACTCAAAATCTCGTTCTTTACCGAGGAGTGCCTCTCTAAAATAGAAATATGTACCAGAGTTTGATTGTCGACTAATCCTTATGATTTTATCACTACTACAACCCGAATTTGCAACACCGAGGTTGTTCCATTTTGTTATCGTGCCATCTTCTCCATAAATCTCTGCCAGTTGTGGAATGGTAATTTTATCTATCGGATTGTCCTTGTGAACATATACTGCAAGTGCATCATATCCTACGATGAATTCTATCGGTTCTTTGCCGGTGTTAGCTATTGCTTCTTGTTTCTCTTTGTCTTTTACTTGACGGCTACAGTTAGCAATATCTACAGTGCCTTTTATCAATGATGCGACACCAGTTCCTGACCCACCGCCTGATACCACCACAGATACTGTGTTATTTGAGTATACCTCTGACCAGGCTTGGGCAAGATTCACCATCGTATCAGAACCCTTATTTATAATGGTCTTTGTTGCGGAGGCATCTGTTCCGTTTACGTCATTTTCATCACTTGAACTACCGTGAAAAACAAAACCGTAAATGGATGAGACAAGCACGAGAATGACACCAAATCTAATCCAACTTCCATACTGCATCAAAACTACCTCTAATATTCAATTCTAACTGAAATTATAGCGATCAATTGTTACGAAAATAAGACAAAATTGGATATTGATTCTGTCACTATGAAAAACTTATGGATTGATTACCGAATTGTTGTGAGATTATCAATGCTATCCAACAACTGATTGCTATCATTATATACCTCTAATCCGACTCTCTTTCCATCAACAGAGAATAAGCAGAAATGTTTATCAATTGTGAACGCCTTAACATTGTTAACCCAGGGAACGGATTTGTCTTGAACATAATATGGCGCGCCACATCCACCACTGACAATCTGCCATACGGGATGCTTAAAGTCTGGATGTATTGATGAATCGATGAGTGTTCGGCTATAATTATGTTCATCTCCACAAAGGACGCCTAATACTTTTGACCTGCTTGAGACGATTTTCCAGAACCTGTTACGCATATCAATGACATCTCCCATGGGTGCAGTCTTGTCGTTGTATCCGCCGAGTTCACCACTTCCAGGTGTTCCCCAAAACATAGCGTCTTTCACATGTCCACCGTTGGGAAATGGGGGTTCATGGAGTATAATGAAAATCCAATCCACATTTATGTCTTTTTCTGCTGCGGTTAGTTCTTTATCAAGCCACTCCATCTGGTTTTTCATAACATAGCCTTCTCTATTTCCACCGAGATGTTCTAAAGCCATGTTTATGACCGCTTTATCCTGAGATTTTTGCCCGAACCCGCTTTGGTTTCTAAAACCCGTGGACCAGTAATTGGAGTTTAATGAGATAAAATGTACTCTGCCGTAGTTGAATGAGTAGACGTTCTCAAGATAGGACGGTCCCGTATCTTCACCCCCCATTTTATTATTGCCTTTAGCTTCTGGATCAGGTATCCCGATTGCGTATCGACTATCCGTAGGATTAACAAATTCCTTAGCGAAGATTGCTTCAGCACTCTGATGTCCGATTGTGCCTGCAAATTGAATATAGTATTCACCTTCTTTGAGATGTGGTGCAACGACTTTGTAGTATTTACCGACCTGCTCATGGTTTCCGATAGATTCATAGAAGGGTATATTCGCGCCGACGGGTTGAATTGTTCGTTTCCATGTCTCAAGTTGAGATTCATAGTCGTTTACATCAGAAGTATATCCGTTTATGAGGTCTCCGCCGAAACATACGAAATCTGCTTTTCTGTTATAGAGTTCTATTGCGAATCTACCGAGGTCTTTTGCATTGACTCCATTCTGTGCGCGTTCACCTCCCCCAACGCCTGCCCGTGAATCTGACATAAACCCGAACTTAAAGGCTGCTCTGGTGCCAGACATCGGAGCGGTTTTGAATACATAAGCTGGTGTCAAGGTTCCATAGTTCACCCTATATGAATAAACAGTATTAGGTTTCAGCCTTGTTAACTGTACTTCGTGTCGTATAGAAGGTTCTAAGGATAGGAATTCTCTATTATCCGTTAACACCCGACCTTCTGTGGGTTTATCTGTCTCCCAAGAAATGACTGCTGAATCATGGGTAACAAGGTCAAGGAAAGGTCCCTCTGTTAAAGCAACAAGCGATGTGTATGTTCCTGTTTTGGGTTCTCCATCCCGTTCATATCTCAATTGTCTATCATAAGCGCGTGTTGTTTGTATGCGTGTATCAAAGACTTCGATTCTATAGACGATAACGCCTCCGTTGTTTGCGATCAGACCCGTGTCGTAATGTACGTCTTCAAGTTTGGAGATATCCATTTTAACTTGGTGATGTGTCTTCTTGTCGTCAATATATGTACCTTTTGCGCTTTTTCGGTACCGAGGTGTCGTTAGATTACCTTCAGTATGCGGTACACCGTAATATGCGACTGATGGCGGGGCATCAATCAGCGTCTCAAATTCTACAACGGCATAAGTCCCCTCAAAACCTGTCACGACAGGTTCTTTAGAAAGTAGCATGTCTTCATGCCACTGTATCTCCGTAAATGTAATGTTCTGAGCGAAAACTGATGATGTGATAAGAAATAAAACAGTATAAAATGCAAACTTCTTCATTTCGATTCCTTTCTAAGTTTTTATTTAAGTGACTATTTTACCTGAAATGCATGAATTTTTCCATGACTTTGTTTCATAGGGTGTGTAAACTTTTTGTCCTTGCATCTTAGCAATTATCATGATACTATAATTGCTATGTCAACGCAGTTCCATAAATAAGCGTTATAGTGGCATGTAAATCACATATCACACAGGAGAAAGTAATGCTCAAGAAAACACTCTTACTAATATCGCTTCTAATGCTTATAATTCCAGCAATCGTGCTAATCGGATGTTATATTGAGACTGACGTTGGCAGTGATACTTATGTTGATCGTGAACCACCTGCTATTCCAAGAGGTGTAAGAACTATCACAGGTGATCGCTACGTTGATATTGAATGGTATCCTAACGCTGAGGCTGACTTAGCCGGTTACACTGTTTGGCGAAGCTCTAACAACAGAGACTTTGATGCAATCGCCGATTTACCGGCAGACATAACACATTACACGGACAGAAATGTGCGAAATGGCAGAACATATTATTATGCAGTTTCTGCTTATGACTCCAATAATCCATCAAATGAAAGTGATCTGAGTCCAGAAGACGTTTGGGATACACCACGTCCAGAAGGTAGAAACATTATATTAGAGGACTACAATTTTGAACCGGATAGAAGTGGGTTTGACTTTTCCAATTTCGGTCAAGGCACAATTGCTTGGGATGACAGAACAACTGACAGAACAACTGATGTATATTTCGGCTTTGACACTGAGACCAATATTGCCTATCTTTATTCAGATAATGGCACTATAATGCAGGATCTGGGATTTCACGAAAGTTTTGATGGGATAGATGTCGTGCCAACACAAGGATATACATCTCTGTTTGTTGAACTTATTGAAGGACATATCTACGCGATAAATACACCTGATGACAATTACGCGAAAATACATGTACGTAGACTTTCAGACTTTGATGTCGTCTTTGATTGGGCATATCAGACTGAACCGAAAAATATACAATTAGCACCCTCAATACAACGTTGATGTGAATCAGACTTCCCTGAGGATAATTTGTGAAAAAGCACTTATTTCTTTTGTTCTTCACGCTTCTTGCTTTATCATTCTTTCAAATTGAGGCATTATCGGTTGAACAGAAAACGGAGACAAAGAAACGTTATCCGTATCCCCAAAAAAGTTCAACTGCAACGGATACTGGGACTTCAGAAGAAAAATATCCCCTATTCCGCACCCATAGAAAACAGTACTATTCTGAACTCAGTACTCGCAAAGCAACAATACTTTCCACGACAATGCCGGGGTTAGGACAAGCTTATGCCGATAACTATCTGAAAGCTACACTTTTTCTTGCCTCAGAGATTGGCGTCTTTTCTTATGCAAGTTATCATATCGCACGTGCACTACACTATAGAAACCACAACAAATTTAACACCGGTTTCTATGATGAAAAAACTGGTGATTTTTTGACTGAAGATCAAGTCAAAGCGAGATCAGCAGACCATGCAATTCAAGGATCGCTCTTTGTGATGGTTGGCATCGGCATACATGTCTGGAATATCATTGATGCCTCAAAAACTGCCGAAACATATAATAATCGAAGAATATCAATTCAGATGCAACAAACTAAAAGTGGATCGCGCACGTTTCTTTTCACGCACAGGTTTTAGACCTTCTACGTCCACATCGGTCAATGTGTTTGTGTTTCAACAAGATAGTGCTTTGTCAATATATTATGGTAGGTCGCGATTCGGAGATCGCTCCTACCGACAGGTTGCTTATGGTAGGAGGCAAACTATATAAAACTGGCAGATTCCCGACCTACCAAATCCGAAAATGGAGATTTCTTTGGGGTTATGAGTGTGGATTATCTGAGGTATTGCTCCCGCATCGTTCTGTTTTTTACAGTTCTTTTTCTGACCCTAATAGATGTTTCAGGAAAAGCACAACCTGTAAAGAATACCGCTACGAACAAAAAAAACACGGAAGTTGCACTTGTAGATGAAAAGAATATCTCTACAACACACATTCGAGTCGGCGAAAAATTGACGTACAACATCAAGTTAGGATGGGTATCAATCGGTAAACGAACAGATCATGTAATTGAAAAAATGCCATTTAATGGACATCAAGCATATAAGGTCCGATCTGAAGCGAAGACAAGTTCACTGGCAAAAGTTTACAGTTTTCGTAATCTTCAGTATACATATCTCAATGTTAATGGACTCAACCCTATCTATTTTAGAAATCAACTGAAAGATAGGAAATATACTGCCAGAGTAGGAATTGATTTTAACGATGATGAAGCAGAATATCAGAAAATCTCACAATTAAATCCAAAATCTAAAGAGAAAACTGAGAAGAAAACGTTAGAGATACCGACAGGTACACAAGATGAACTTTCAATGATATACCTCCTGAGACGTAAGCAATTGGTGCCAGGAACGACATATTTTTTCCCACTCATTAGTAAAGGTAAGGTACTGAAAGTCAAGTTACATGTCAAACGCGGAGAAACGTTGAAGGTAAAAGGATTGGGACGTATCAGAACACTTGTGGTACAGACCTCTGAAGGATCACGACTTTGGTTAACAGATGACCCACGGCATATCCCTGTCCGAATTGAAGCTGAAATGAAGATCGGTAAAGTGAGAGCTAATCTGTCAAACATTGAACATATCAGGTAAAATGAGCAGAAGGATTTATTTTCGTGCTGGAACATATTAGCATAGAACATAATAGACTGGAACATATTAGAAAGTCAGAAAAATTTCAGACCCTGGTAAATCACATCAGGAATGGAGAAAAACTTCCATCCATACGAGGATTGGTGAACGCATCAATTGCGTATTTCTTGGCATCCCTCATGGAAGAATTCTACGATGAATCTTTCCTTTTTGTGTTTCCATCTCATAGAGAGTCAGAACAAGTCTTGGAAGAAGTCCGCACATTCCAAAATATACAGTCTGAATATAGAGCATCTCAAGATATTTCACATAGAGATTTTCTGCTGTTTCCACCATGGCAAAATACACTGTTTGAGGGGGCAACACCGAGTAAGAATGTATCAGTTGAAAGGATGCGTTGTCTACACAGATTGATCTCAAAACCGTGTCGTCCGGACGATGATAATTCTTTAGCAAAAACATCTCAATGTGCAGTTTTTACATCTATCCGATCATTGCTGTATAAACTCGTTCCGAGAGAAATACTCACAGCAGCATGTCGCATCCTCAGAAAAGAGGATGAGATAGAATTTCACGAGTTCGTCTCTTTCTTGATTCGTAGCGGTTATCGTCAAGTTGAACTGGTAGAAACAAAAGGTGAATTTGCACATAGAGGGGATATCGTTGATGTCTACCCGCTTACTTCAGACTCACCTGTTAGGTTTGATTTTTTTGGTGATGAAATTGATGATATACGACTATTTGACACCACATCACAAGTCTCAATTGAGAGAGTTTCTTCCATGATCATTACCCCAGTGTCTGAAGTATGTCCCGCCGACATCTCTATACCTCACTGGAAATCTGAGACAGAAAAGTTGATGAATCAAATTGGACAATCCACAGAACGCATCAATCACATTAGAAATATCACACAGAAGTTAGAAGAAAACCTAAAAAGATCACAGACAGAAAGTTGGGATGTAATTGATAATCCGCCTCTCGACGTTGATGGAATAGAGGCATTCTTGCCAATGTTATATCCAAAAACAGATATGTTGACAGATTATCTCTTAGATGGGACGATTGTTGTCTCGGTAGAACCGCGTTGGCACATCCGTGAAGTGGAGCAGATGCATGAGCAGCTACAGGAGATAATTGACAGCAAGTTATCAGAAGGTAAATTCATACCCCCTCTTGATACCATATTATTAGATACAGATATGCTTCAGTCGAGGTTTGATGATTACGCTAACATTACAGTCTCTTTAGCATCTTCCGATATCAACAGCAAGGATACTGCTAAAGATAACCTATCTGTTGAGGAATCTGAGATACACTTTGACATGAAACCGATCGGTCTCGGCAAAGGCAACTACCAAATGGTAATAGACCATCTCAGCAGATGGACAAGAAAAGGGTATTTAATCAACGTTTTCTGTGAAACACCACAACAAGCGAAACGCGTTTCAGAAATTCTCATAGAACGTGATCTGCCACCAGAATATACTTCGGTCACAGTAGGGTTCATCTCTGAAGGATTCATGAGCGAATCTCTCAAAATAATTCTTATCTCTGAAAATGAGATATTTGGTAATCGTCAACGACGTTCTGTGGTAAAAAAGAGGAACACTAACGGAGCACCTATCTTAAGCCTCGTTGATTTGAAAGTGGGAGACCATGTTGTTCATGTTTCACACGGTATAGCAATTTATGAAGGTATCCGCAGGATTGATATAGATGAACAGGCTCAGGACTTTCTGATTCTTAGATACAGAGAAGACGATGTGCTTTATGTGCCGACATATCAAGTAGACCTTGTTCAAAAATACATCGGCAACAAAGATGAATCCTATTCACCTAAAATTGATTATCTCGGCGGTAAATCTTGGCAAACCAAGAAAACACGCGCAAAAGCCGCTGTGGAGGAGATGGCAACAGAACTTCTAAAACTATATGCTGCACGACAAGCGAACAGAGGTTTTAGTTTCCCAAGCGAAGTACCGTGGGAAGGTGAATTTGAGGCACACTTTCCATTCCAAGAAACTGACGACCAACTACAAGCCATTGAAGATGTTAAAGCTGATATGGAAACAGAAAGACCGATGGATAGACTGGTCTGTGGGGATGTCGGCTACGGTAAGACAGAAGTCGCTTTACGTGCTGCCTTTAAAGCTGTCATGGCTGAAAAACAGGTGGCAGTCCTTGTACCAACAACAATTCTGGCACTCCAGCACTATGATACTTTTGAGAAACGGTTCAAACCCTTTCCTATCCATCTCGAAATGCTGAACCGATTCAGAAGTCAAAAAGAAATTCGGACTATTAAAGAAAAACTTGCAGAAGGGACATTAGATATCGTTATCGGCACACATTCTCTGCTATCAAAAACTGTCTCATTTGATAACCTTGGACTACTTATTGTTGACGAGGAGCATCGTTTCGGTGTAAAACATAAAGAAAAAATAAAGCAATTTAAAGAGACAGTTGATGTGCTTACGCTAACAGCAACCCCAATTCCAAGGACATTACACATGTCCCTTGTTGGTATTAGAGATTTTAGTATTATCAACACACCTCCTGCTAATAGATTACCAATTCAGACGCATGTGATGCCTTATAGTTCGAAGGTAATTAAAGATGCAATAATGAACGAGTTGGCACGGGATGGACAGATATTCTTCGTGCATAACCGTGTTCAGAATATAGCAACAATAGCGAACACTGTACAGGAACTTGTCCCTAATGCGCGTGTTGCAATCGCACATGGACAGATGCCAGAACGCGAATTAGAGAATGTTATGTTAGAATTTGTCAGACACAAACATGATATACTCGTCTGTACTATGATCATTGAGTCCGGTTTAGATATACCTAATGTGAATACTATCATGATAAATCGAGCAGATGCGTTCGGTTTAGCACAGTTGTATCAACTTCGTGGACGAGTCGGACGGGCTGATGAACAGGCTTACGGCTATCTCTTTTATCCACAAGACAAAGCAATTACAGAAAAGGCACAGAAACGACTTCGCGTTATTGAAGAATTCACAGACCTTGGATCCGGCTTCAAAATTGCATTAAGGGACTTAGAAATAAGAGGGGCTGGAAATATACTCGGTTCACAGCAACACGGACATATCACGAATGTTGGATATGAACTCTACTGTAAATTGCTGGATGATGCTGTGAAAAAACTAAAAGGGGAAAAGGTTGAAGAAGAAATCGAAACCAGCATAAATCTTCCGATTGACGCTTTTCTACCTGATGAATACATACCTGACAGCCGACAGAAAGTATCTATCTATAAGAAGATGTCTGCAATAAAGTCCGAAATGGAGAAGCGCGAATTGACGAATGAACTCATTGATAGATATGGTACTTTACCTGAACCTGTTGAGATGTTGTTAGAAATATGCAGTATCAAATATCTTTGTCAAAAATTGGGGATTACATCGCTCGTCGCTGGCGGAAAACGGATAAAGGTGACATTCGATGACACCAATCCAAAAATTGACGTAGCAAAATTTGTTGAAGCAGTTCAGGATAACCCTCAACTGGAATTACGACCACCCGCTCAACTCTTAATTAGTATAGAAGAAACGAATAGCAAAAAACTATTGAACGAACTGCAACAGAATCTTAATATGTTTATAAAAAACCCTTTGTAACGTGAGTTTGATAAATGTAGCGCAAACTTTCCAGTTTGCGAAAATGTGCCACAAACTGAAAGTTTGTGCTACAATTCACGCCTCCCAGATACGAAAATGGCGTAAGTGAACGCAACCGAAATGATTAATCAAACTGACGTTTTGTAATAAAGAGGTAAAGCACCTCATAACAATTGAAAGGAGAATTTCAAAGTGAAAAAATTATTAATTGTTGCTACATTAGTCGTAGCAACCTGTCTACTCACTTGGTCACTTGTGCAATCCGACAATCATGAAGTAGCAGAAGTTGAGATAGACAAGAAAAGTATTATTATAGCCGAATATAAGTGGAACGGTGAACTTCATCAGATTTCACTCGCTGAACTTGAAGCAGCGATCGCAGAACTGCCGACCTACAGGCAACGAAACTATGCCAATAAAAAAGGCAAAGCAGAATATCTGGAAATCTATATTGATGAAAAACTAAAATTACTTCAAGCGACAGATGAAGGTTTTGATAAGTTAGAAGACTTCCTGAAGAAAATGGAAGATTACTCCTATCAACTGATGGTTGAAAAACTCACAGAAATGGAAGTTGATGAAAAAATCTCCATTACCGATGCTGATTTAATCGCATATTATGAAGAAAATAAGAGAGATTACATTGAAGAAGAAAAAGTGCGTGCAACCTGTATTACACTTGATGATGAAGACTTCGCAAATGAGACTTTAGACAAGATACTCGCGGGGAAAGACATAAAAGATATGGCTAAAGAACTCACAGAGGCGAATAAAGTAGCGAACGGTCCAGGTACAAGCCAGCAAGACCCGGGTAATACACTGTTCTTTGGAAAATCTGCATCTCCTAATTGGTCAGAATTCATTGATGAGGTCTTTGAAATGAAGGTCAATGACATGACCGAAACTGTTTTTGAAACAGAGGTCGGAGAGGATACATTTTACCTGATTTTTCGCAAAGAGGAAGAGAAACCGGAACGCCAGAGAGAATTTGATGAGGTCAAGTCAGATATCAATCGGAAAGTTGAACGCGAGAAAAAACGCGCACGTATTCTTGAATGGGTAGATGAAATCGCAAAAGCTGGTAAACTCAAAACCTATCCTGAGAATATACCACAGACACTTCTACCAGAACCAGAAAATACGAAACCAGAAAATACGAAAAATGGAAAAGAATCTGACAACTAATATCTGATACTTACCCAGAGGAGGATGAATACATGAAAAGATTTAGTATTATTCACACTATACTGTTCGTTGCACTAATTGCAACACTTCCATTCTTATACAGTTGTGGTGATAAAGCAATCGGGGCAGATGGAACCATCATAGCTGAATTTGAATGGGATGGAAAACAGAGAATCACACTTGAAGAGATGATGCAAGAGATCAGTGAACTCCCTGAATATAAACAACGACAATACCGAGATAAAGCGGGACTTGAAGAATACATGACACTTATGGCAGAAAGTCGCCTTATCCTCTGTCTCGCTAAAGACCAAAAACTGAATGAAGATCCTGAAATCCTTAAAAAAGTACAGGATTATCTTATAGACCTAATGGTAGAAAAGATCACTGAACAAGAGGTAGAAAGCAAACTGCTCTTGTCAGAAAATGATTATCTCAAATACTATGAGGCAAATAAAGAGGATTATATTCGTCCTGCACAGGTTAAACTGATGTGCATCACACTCATGGATAAAAAACGCGCAGATGAAGTCTTCGCTGAACTGAAAGCAGGAAAAGACATCGCTCTCGCAGCACAAGAACTATCTGATAGAGGTGAATTAGTAGGACCCGGTGCTAATCCTGAAGCACCCGGAGATACCGACTATATCAGCAAAAACACCTATCCAGCTGGAACAGAACCGTTCATGGAAGCTGCATTCAAAGCCGAAAGAGACAAACTCCATCCTGCTGTCATCGAGGTGGAAGTACAGGGAGCAAAATACTACATGATGTTTGTCAAGAAAGAAGCCAGAGATGCCTTTCAAAGACCCTTCAGCGAAGAGGATGTCCGCAAAAGTGTCGTCAGGAAAGCTGAACGTGAACGACGGGATATGCTGATGAAAGAGTGGATAACAAAACTCCGAGAACGAGCTGAAGTCAAAACATTCATAGACCGTATCCCTGAGGATAAAGCTACAGAAGAGGAACAACAGACTGAAGAACCTTCTGAACAGACTACACCAGAGAAATAATATCAGTCTAAATAGCTAAATGCCTGGACAGGCGGTTCATCCGTATAATCCGCCTGTCCTACATTTACACGACTTCAATTATCGGAGATTAATAAAATGAAATCTAAGACAACAACCTCTATACTGCTTATCATAATCATACTATCCATCACTCTACCGACAAGTAACGCAAGGATATTTGACAGAATAATCGCTTATGTGAATGACGATGTCATAACCAAACGACGGCTTGACTTAGTCGTTAAACAACGGGCTTTTGAACTACAACAAATGCACAGATACACAGAAAGTGAGGCTCTTAAAGAAGCAGAAAAGGAACGGGGTCAATTGCTTGATGGACTTATACGACAGATGCTCGTCTTAGAAGCAGCCTTAACGCTGAAGGTTGAAGTAAACAACGTAGAAATTGAAGAACAGATCCAAAAGTACAAAAACCAATTTCAGATATCATCAGATGAAGATTTGAAAAAACTGCTTAACCGAGAAGGATTAACGTTAGCATCGTTTCGAGAACGACTACAACGAAACTTGATGACTGAAAAACTCGTCATGGGGAGAATCTTACCACGACTACAAGTTCGGGATAGTGACGTTCAAAAGTTTTTTGAAGAAAACAGAGACCAATTACCAACTAAAGCAGATAGAGTGCATTTACGAAAAATATTCATCGCATATAAACCGTCCGAAGCAGAAAAGAAAACTGCTTATGACGAAGTGAAACAAGCACTCACGGATATAAAAACTGATAAAACACAATTTCAAGCAATTGCAAGAAATATCGCAGCTAAACATAACCTAAATACGCAAGTCGGCTTTCTGATTGAGACAACACCCGCAGAAATCTTGTCATATCCGAACGCGTTCCTAACAGTTCTTTCTAAACTGAAAGCAGGCGAGATGAGTGAACCTATTGAAGCGGAAGATGGCTATCATGTCTTCATGGTAGAAACACGAACAGATGAGAAGATAACCTTCAGACATTTAACAGTACCATTCTCTTTCAGTCAAGAAGTTATTCAGAACGCAAAAAATATGATGCAGGATATAGTAAAAAAACTGGAAGCAGGTGAAAGTTTTGCAGAATTGGCGAAATTGCATTCAGATGATATTGAAACCAAAACCGATGAAGGCGACATAGGTATTCATACACTTACAGCATTAAATCCTATCATCAGGAAGATCGTTGAACCCCTTGAAGTCGGTAAATTCAGTGAAACACTGGCATTAGATAATGGACTTCATATCTACAAAGTTGAAAACCGTAAAACCCCGGAACTCACACCACAAGAGAAGCAACAGATAATCGGAATATTACGTCAACAACTTTTTGAAAAAGAATGGACAGCATACACGGATTCACTGCTGGAAAATGCCTATATAAAGATCAAACCAGATGCCGTACCATCAACCGAAAATAAAGAAAAATAACAGTATTTAATAGGAACCGTGTTTGGACAAAAAGATATTCAGTTATAGTATAAAATGAGCCAACATAAGAACACGTTATTGCAGAGAACGCTTTCGCATAACATTAAATCCAAAAATAAACAGCCTATACACAGGTTGTTGTTTCTGTTTTCTATTCTCATTGTCTCTCTCTCCTGCCTGTTATTACCAATACGGTCATTATACGCACAGACCCCAGAAACGCCTTCACAAGAATCAACCGAAAACGTTGATACGAATGAAACGCAATCCTCAACAACGCCTCAACAGGTATTAGACCCTGAGACTATGGCACCTGAACCTGATACAGTCATTGGTGATGGAGATGAGGTAATTATTCTGGACAATATCGTACGCATTCACGGTGATGCACTTATAAAGTATGATGATGTAACGTTACGAGCAGATCACGTATGGGCAGATTTCAATGAGAACCTGATGCGTGCAGCTGGTAACGTCTATCTTAAAGTCGGTGAAGAGGAGACATTCTCCGATGAACTCGTTTTCAACCTTGAAACGAAAAAAGGAATTGCCAGAAATGGATTTACTTTTAGCGACCCCTGGTACTTCGGTGGCAGTGAAATCTTCAAAATAGAGGATAAAAAATCGTATATTCGAAGCGGTTCGCTGACAACCTGTTCGCTGAAACACCCTCACTACTATTTCAGTGTGTCCGAAGTCATTATCAAGATGAATCAGGAGATGATAGCAAAGAATATCGTCATGAAAATCGGTGGGATACCGCTTTTCTATTTTCCCGCAATCCGACGCGATCTACGCAAAGATAAAGTCGCGAAAATTGTTGTGAGAATCGGCACAGATAGCTACCAAGGTCCAAATATCAGCATCATATATCCATTCTTACGACAGAGACGATATGATGCTGCAATTCTATACGATAGAAGTGCACGTAGAGGACAAGGTTTCGGTTTTGAGGGGAAATATAGGTTCAATGATACGAAATTTAGAGAAATATATATTCCAATTCCTCCCGACGCAACACCCGCACAACGGACAAAACTAAAAGAAAAAGCAGAAATGCTTCACGACCAACTTGAAGGTGACTACGATCGCTATTGGCTAAAACAGCTATTTCTTGAGTATCAAATTACAGAAGAAGACGCAAATAGGGCAAAAGAGGAAGCTAATAAGATACACCAACAACTTAATGAAGAAAACGCTACGTTCTCTGAAATCGCACAGAGAGAATCTGACCACACAGATACACGATACGAAGGCGGAGATATGGGATTTCTGACAATAGGGGAAACCGACAAGGATGGTAAACCGATTCTTGAGCCAATATTAGAGGACGCTGCATTCACTCTTAATGCGGGAGAAATCAGTCCTGTCTTAAAAACCGATACGGCATTCCATATCCTAAAGGTAGAACGTATACTCAATGTCTACGGAGAAAAAGAGATAAAACTATCGCGAATCGATATTGCAATCACAGCAAGCAATGAAACACAACAGAAGGTGAGATCAATCGCAACGGATATCCATGAACGGGCAATTGCTGGTGAGACTTATGAAAAACTCGCTGAAGAATTCAGTGAAGCAGAATTGTCTGAAATCAATGAAGGAAAAGGACTACCCCTAAATGAAATGGCTTCAGGGTGGCAGTATTCTGTCAGAAGATTAAAGAAACCAGGAGATATTACTGAACGAAATCCTGTCTTTTCACCTGAAGGACTCTATATCTTCCAACTCATCAAAAAAGACGAAACACCAACGTTTGAAGAACTTGCTGAAGGATTTGAAGCTGAATGGGAAACTTTCCAAGCAGAGGTATTAGCAACGCCAGATGAGCAGGTAACGAATACCGACACAGATGATGTAAAGCAAAACGAACAAGAAAAAAAACCGATACAGCCTACTTTGAACGGTAAGGAACAAAACATTACTTATGAAGATGCTGAAAAAACTGAAGAAATTACGGATGAAACAATAGATGAAGAAGATATAACCTCAGAAACGAAAGAAGATGATAACCCGTCACAAGTTGAACAACAGGATGATACAATTGATAAATCACATCAACATTCAGAAACTGAAGCAATTACGGATGAAACGGAAATCGGAGAAGAGGAAGAAGAGAAAATAGAGGTCTATAGAAAACACGGATTTCGCGGTAGATGGGAAGACCACCGACAGGTGGCTTCTGAAGCGCAAAGTTTATACGCAGGAGAATATAGCAGATTAATTGATACAAAAGAATCGTATCATATCCTCAAAGTTGACCGGAAACGCAGCTATTACGGAGATATCTATCTATACGGGGCGGATGAATACTCTTTCAGCAGGCAGGATGCTACGCGTATCGGTAGACGTTGGAATATGCGGTGGGGACATAGACAATCGTTCTTCACACCCTGGGATAGCAAGAAAGACGGTCGCCGTCCGATTAGTTTTGTAGGACGAACTGCATGGCGTGCTGAACATTACAGAGAAGAATTGAAACTACCGAATGAATCCTCAATCAATTCATTTGGAATACTCACTTACGGCGCAGCATTTTCTGCAGCAAGTGATAAAGACATTGATGAAGATGGAAACCTACGCTTCTCACGAGAAACCATCGGTGATTTTACAGGTAGACTTGAGGTCAGACATGTGCACGACTTCTCAAATGAAAACAATACCGCTCTTCAAAAACTACCGCAATTAACGCTGAACTTTTCTCGCATGCGATTCAGTAGACTACCACTATTTGAGAACATCAATGACGGTTTAGTGACCATATCAGAAAAAGCAAAAACGGATATACCAATTCTCTCAGTCTTTGCAATTCCTACACTTGAAGATACCAGTTTTGATATGGATATCGAGTTTGGCAACTTCTATAGACAAACCTACCGTAATAAATTGGGTGAAGACGAAAAGGACATATTCCTACAGTCTATGGATGTAGGATTTGACCTACGTAAACAATCGAGTTTATTCATAACACCGCTCCGAGAACTCAAAATAAGTGCAAACTTGAATACTAACGTAATATGGCATGCAAAAGACCAAGAAAAAAACAGAAACATCATCCGTGGTGTCTATAGTATCAGAACCCAAGCAACGAATACACTGTTCCGAATATACAGTACAAGGTTTATTCCCGGTGTCCGAAAATTACGTCATGAGCTGCAATCTTCATTGACCTTTGATTACCAGCCACCCATTGATGAAAACGAAAATCTTTATCCATTTGGTCCAAGTACCTATTTCTTTGAGCGTAAAAGACTAACCTACAACTTTAACACAAACATTGAGATAAAAACCAGACGTAGTCAATCTGCACATCGTATATTTCATTTCGATACACGACTCACTGCTGATTTCACAGAATTTGAAGCACTGTATAGACGGAAATATGAACCTATAGAAAGCGATTTTACCATCGTCCCACTCCCCAGTCGTAATCTGAATATGACAATTCGACTTACCCATGATCCAAATCCACATCCCGATAATGGGGAAAAATTTAAAATGGTCGGTATAAGGAGCAATATCAGATATACCCGTAAAAGCTGGAATGTCAGCATAGGTAATTCTTTTAGTAAGCGACACACCTCAATTCGTGCTGCACGTTCAATGACAGCCACTGGCAGATACAGATTCAGCAAAGACCTGGAATTCGATTTCAGTCTCATCTATTATCCGATAGAGAAGCAGTTTTATTCGCAGCGCATCAGTATAAACCGCAATTTGCACGATTGGAATTTGCGTCTATCTTGGAGTCGTGTCGGCATTAAACGGGACCCCCCGTTTGACAATGTTAGGCAAGACTTCACATTCCAGGTTAACTTAATAGGTGAGCCTGCAGTCTCTATGGGGTTTGGTTATGATGCAACTACTGAAACCTGGGGACTTCATACCCTACCTGCAGGTGTTCCGTATAATGCATTCGGCACCGGCAATTCACTCGGTAGATCCTTCTTCTAAAGAAACGTAAATGCACTCAGAAACTTATAGCGTAATTGCTCTTAAATTGACGCCTATAGTGCGGTTAGGAAACCGCACTATAGGGTCTGGGAAGAATAAAATATTACCCAATTTAATACTTTAACTTCATCCGAGTGCCGTCTCATTAATAGTAGTAGGCACTCTCCGAGTGCCGTCTCATTAATAGTAGTAGGCACTCTCCGAGTGCCGTCTCATTAATAGTAGTAGGCACTCTCCGAGTGCCGTCTCATTAATAGTAGTAGGCACTCTCCGAGTGCCGTCTCTTATGAAAAAAAGGTGACAAAATACTTACACACCCCACCCGCAGGATTAAACATGATAGAATTACGATTCTATGATATAATATCATAAATCTACAAATTTATCTTTATGTTTATAGGAAATGTACCCATGAAATACAGAATGAACATTAGAAACGGGTTGATCATACTTGTAGTAACTGCAAGTTTAATCAGTTTACCTATTTCAGCACAAGATAGGCACACTGTTGGTCTGTATACATTTGAATCAATCAGCGGAAATGTGCTTAAAGATATATCTGGCACTGGAAATGATGGTGAAGTTACGGGTGCGGTATTGGGGTCTGGTAAATTTCAGAAAGGTATGGTATTCGGTGGGGATCTCTCTGGTGATTTTGTGGAAATACCAGATAATGAGAGTATTGACTTAACGGAAGCACTTACGGTGGAGATGTGGCTTTACCTAAATGCTGATTCTTCAGCTGGTGGTCAGGGTGTAACGAAAGGCGCAACCTATAAAGTAGGACCACGTAGCAATTTACAGGTTGAAATTAGGTTGGCGACAACGAGTGTTGCTTGGGGGAATGCCGTGATTCTTAGTGAAAAAAAGTTGTCGCTTAACAAATGGATGCATATTGCAGGAACTTACGATGCCAAATCTGGTGAGGGAAAACTCTATATTGACGGTGTTATTGATTCCGAGGTGGATATCGGTGGAGGTAATATTGTGCCGAATGACAACCCGCTCTGGCTTGGTCGAGGTGGTACACCGTTTCTTGATGGTAGGTTGGACGAGGTGCGTATTTCCAATATCGCTCGTTCACAAAATGAGATAAAACAGTTGATGAATATTGGGATTGCAGGTGTGCTCTCGGTAACACCCCAGGGAAAAGTTGCAACGACATGGGGTAAACTCAGAAACGCTTCTGCAAGATAGTAGATTTCAACAGTAAAAACACAAGGAGATATATTCATGCACAATCCGCTACAGATTAGAAATATACTTATTCTGCTTCTCACTATTACATGCGTTTTTTGCTTACCTATCTATGCACAGGATCAACACACGGTTCTGTTATACACATTTGAGACAGGTTCAGGAACAACTGTCAACGACCTTTCTGACTACGGGAACGATGGTGAACTTATGGCTGCAGAATGGGGAGATGGTAAAACTCGCGGTGGACTTACCTTTGGCGGAAATGGTCCGAGAGCTTTTGTACAGATTGAGGATAGCGATAGTCTTGATTTAGATGAAGGACTTACCGTGGAAATGTGGGTTTATCTGAATTCTGCGTCAACTGCCGGCGGCACAGGTGCAACTAAAGAGGGAGCCTATAAAGTAGGTCCCCGTAATGATCAGAAGGTTTTACTGCGGATGACTACAAGCACTGCAGGTTGGGGTACTGCTGTTGTTATTAGCAATCAAGCCTTAGGACTCAATAAATGGATACATATAGCCAGCACTTACGATGCAGAGTCTGGTGATGGTAAGGTTTATATTGATGGAGAATTAGACAACGAAGGGAGTATCGGTGGAGACATCGTAACGAATGATGCTGTACTTTGGCTCGGACGAGGCGCGGGTCCTTTTCTTGATGGTAGAATCGATGAAGTGCGGATTTCTAACATCGCACGCACACAGAATGAGATACAACAGTTGATGAATATCGGGATAGAGGGTGCGCTGTCAGTAACCCCAAACGATAAATTATCTACCACATGGGGACACCTAAAGTCCCACCTGAAGATGTAAGTTAACCTGCTCTCAATACACCAATTCGATGGATAGACCAGACAGAAATTCCTCCGTAATCTCTCTATTATAGATGCGGGCAGAAATCACGGAGCCGTATATGTTTCCCCCATAAAAGATGACACCCACAGTTCCGAGTGTCCATCCTTTTGCGGATGTAATTCCATCTCTACGAAAACCATCGTAGGATTGCCAACCTGCTAAACCTACGAGTATGAGAGATTGGAAAGCATCGCCTACACGTCCCGTATAGAGTCTGCCTGCGCCGGGTACAAGGGTGGATAAGAAACCTGATAAGAATGGACTACGTGTCGGTAGATTATTCCCCTGAATAGCATACTCACGGTATGTTAATGCCTTTTCTCGTACTGACAGTATCTCTGATTGCTGCAATTTATTGAAGACATCTTCTGCCTGGTGCCACTGGCGTTGCATCAGGTAAGAGAGACCAATGAGTTGTTGTGATTCGTATCTGTACCGGACATCTGTTATACGGGGTATGGATGTGTTGAGATACTTTGCAGTCGCTTCAAAACGTTGCAGGAGAAAATGGGAAACGCCTATCTGATAATATGCATTACTTGCATATTTACTCACCGGAAATTCCTGTAGATATGCTGTAAATGAATCAATTGCCTTTTCAGTTTTCCCTCCAAAACGATAGCAGAGCGCGATTCTATAGTTGATTTCTTCCTTCTCCTTCGGTTGATAGAAAAGATATCGTTGATACTCTCCTGCAGCCCGTAGATAATCCCTCTGCTGCATTAGATGATCAGCGAATTTGAGGATGTTATCTGAGCTGTAGTATTCGACAGGTTCTTCGGCGTTTGCTACGGTCAAGAGAAGTGTGTTGAGGAGTATGATGAACAAGAACCCCCACATCTGTTTAAAAAGCATAATCTGATATTGGGTCTTTATACTTGCCTGTGATAAGGTCTTTGTAGTAGTGAAAAGATTTTAAACCGTTACATCTGAGCAGTCTGTCAGCAGCGAGGAATATACCACGCAAAACGCCGTACTCCTGAATGCATGCCATGCCGAATCTGGAACAACTTGGGCAGAAGTTGCATACGGAACCATCTTGACTTGAGATGTATTTTTGATAGAGACGAATCATCCCAGTTGCGAACAATTTAAGCTCAGAAGGTTCCGTGGGATTAAAGTGGATGACTTCTTTACGTTCTTCCTGTATTATAGGGTTGGTTTTACGGATAAAAGTTAGGTCGGTTGCACTGTCGGCATAAGAAAAAGCGGGAAGTAGGAATGCCAATATTAAACAAACAATTGTAAGGAACAGTAGTTTGATTTGTACAGTTTCATTTACCATTTTATCTCCTTTACTTTCACGGATAATGGGATTGTAAAAGTTAGAATTGGGTTCGGTTTTTCTGAATTTGCTTGGGGTTTACTAAAGAGAATCTTTTCAAGACGTGTAACTTCAGATTTCTCTCCATAGTTGCTTGCGGTGACTTGCATCGGAATGTAAGTGATTCCTATTTTTTTATGTTTCTGATAGAGTGTCCTTACGATAATAATCTCTCGGGGGTTTTTAACTTCAGCAGAGATGAGTCGTTCATTCTGAATGCCGAGTATGACGGTACCGAGTTTTTCTTTTGCCTTTCCTGGCGGGTTCCAATATGTATATAGTATTTCGTCTACAATATCGTGCTTATTTAGGGTATATCCGAGTGCGGTCAATCCGTATTCGGCTTGTGTTGATTGGATGATAGTTTCTACGAGTGGTAGCGGTACGGGTCCCTCTGAGATAAAGCGGAAAGCCTGCTTTTGGTCTGGATAGTATATCTCTAATTTATTCTCCTTTGCCACCATTATCTGTTTTATCGGTTTTTTGACATCAATTACGACTCTCAGTTTTCCTACATCGTAGTGTAGCGTTCCTTCTATGCGTTCTTTCTTACCGTTTTCGGTGATTTCGCGTGTGAAATCTAATGAAAGCGTCTTGAGAGGAGCAGCATGGAGTAATTGAATTTGCGAAAATATTAGAAGAAAAGTTGATAATATCTGAAATATCTTGCACATATATTTTCCTATGCAGGTTTCCCGCATCCTATGTTTACTAAAATGAACTACAAACATGGATTAGTATATTAGATGACTTGAATACAATCAATTATACATTTATATATCGTTATTTTTCAAGCAATTTATGCAGGAATAATAAATTAACACAACTTGTCTTGTATCTTTAATGGTAGGAGGGGGTTACCTTCCACGTGGTTTATATCAAAAATCGTGTAAAAGCTCATGTAAAAACTGCTGCTGACACTCACTGGACATACGGAGTATATTTTCCGCTTAGCATTTAGCCCTGACAGTAAAACCCTCGCGAGTATAAGGAACGATGACACTATTCGTCATCGAATTTGTTCCAATTATGACATTTTTGCAATTTATCTTCTGAAGGATCGCGTCACCTATTATTGTATACCTAAATTGCTTATGGAGGTCTCAAATGGAAAGAGACGACGTTGAACTGATCCAAAGTGTATTGTCAGGGGACGAAACTGCTTTCAGTGCCTTAGTCCAAAAGTATCAGAAAAGCGTTCACGCGCTCGCATGGCGGAAAATCGGGGATTTTCACATCGCTGAAGAAATCACACAAGACACTTTCCTGCAGGCACACAAAAAACTTGCATCACTGAAAAATCCGAACCAGTTTGCTGGATGGCTGTACGTCATTGCAGATCGGTGTTGTAAAGCATGGTTTCGAAAGAAAAAACTACGGACAAAATCACTTGAAACCACAAGTGTTGAGACTCTTGAAAAAACCGCTTATGCAGACTATATCTGTGAACAGCGCGAGGATGCAGCCGTTGAACACCGACGTAAAATTGTGCAAAAACTCATGGAAAAACTGCCAGAGAGCGAGCGTACAGTGATGGTGCTTTACTATCTCGGAGAAATGAACTGCACAGAAATTAGCAAGTTTTTAGGTGTATCTCCAAACACGGTTAGAAGTCGGCTTCAACGGGCGCGAGAACGGCTAAAGGACAAAGAACACATAATTCATGAGACAATTGAAATCGTTGACGCGCCAGTTGTTCTTGATATTCAATCAAGACCCAATTTGCAAGACCGGGTTGGTGGTAGGAATCAACGCGAAAATAGTAACGACGGTCTATCAGAAGGAACAAAAAAAGTGGAAAACAGTATAACACAAGACACAACGCAATGGTCCCTGCCAGAAGATGCCAAAGCGCGGCTCGGTAAAGGGAATATGGTTGAAATACAGTATTCTCCCGATGGTAAGTTTCTCGCTGTAGTAAGCGGCATCGGTATTTGGCTTTACGATGTAAATGTTCATCAAGAGGCAAGTCTACTCACAGAACATACGAGTGTAATCACCTGTCTTACCTTCAGTCCAGATGGACGTACCTTAGCGAGTGGAAGTTCAGACGGCATCATTATCCTGTGGGATAGAAGCACGGGAACGCAAAAAACACTCATCGGACATACACATTGGATCACAAGCTTAGCATTCAGTCCAGATGGGAAAATGATTGCAAGTGATGGTTGTGACCGTACTATCCGATTCTGGGATGCAATCAACGGAGAGGCGAAGTATACACTCAAGAAAGAATCGGATGATGTCACTATGTTATCATTCACGCCAGATGGCGATACCATTGTGAGTATGAGTTGGAGGGAAGAAAAAATCAGTCTATTGGATTCTATCACAGGCAAACACAAGAAAACTTATGCTTTGCATCCGGATTGCTCTACTACAGGTGCAGCGTTCAGTCCTGATGGGAAAACAGTTGCAATTGGCAGTGACAATGGCATCATCTATCTTCACGACTTAAGTACTGGCGAACTCAAGATGACCCTCTCCGAGCATAAGGAGCATGTCGACCACCTAACGTTTAGCCCTGACGGAAAATTACTTGCCACTTCAGCACTTTATGATGAAACAATCCGTCTATGTCTATGGGATATCCACACTGGCTCGCATAGGGTAATAAACACTGAACACACGCGATTTATCCGAGGCTTAGCATTCAGTCCGGATGGAAACACAATCGCATGTGGAGGTGGTGATGGTACCATCCGCTTCTGGGATACACACACCGGCAAACCGAAAGAGATATTCATTGGACATTTGCAGGAGGTCTATTGTGTAACGTTCAATCCAGATGGGAACTATATCGCAAGTGGGTGCAGCACAGGAATTATTCGTATCTGGGATGCAGACACAAGACAACCCATAAAGACGTTTAACGAATCTAAAGACGGGTTTATAGCATTGGCTCGCAGTATAGTATTCAGTCCCGATGGAAAAACTCTTTTTTGTGGGACTGACGATGGCATTCAACTCTGGAATGCACATACAGGTGAATATAAGAAAATACTGACTGGACATACAGATCCGGTTGAGACCGTAGTACTCAGTTCGGATGGAAAAATACTGGCAAGTGGGAGTTGGGACAATACAATCCGTCTCTGGGATGCACACACCGGCGAACATAAGAAAACACTGACTGGACATACAGATTCGGTTGCGACCATAGCGTTCAGTCCGGATGATAAAACGCTCGCAAGTGGAAGCATGGAGAACAGTACGGTACGACTCTGGGATGTTGATACTGGAAAGACCAAGATGATACTTACCGGACATACAGATCCGGTTGAAGCTGTAGTGTTCAGTCCTGATGGCAAAACTCTTGCAAGTGGGAGCATGGACAATACGGTACGACTCTGGGATGTTGATACTGGCAAGACCAAGATGATACTTACCGGACATACAGACTGGATTGAAGCTGTAGCGTTCAGTCCTGATGGTAAAACGCTTGCAAGTGGATGTTTTGACTCCACGATCAACTTATGGGATGTTGATACTGGTGAAAAAATGAAAACACTTATGGGACATACAAGTCATGTGACAGGTGTTGAGTTTAGTCCTGATGGAAAAACCCTTGTAAGTGGTAGTAGAGATGGTTCTGTGCTTCTCTGGGAGATAGATCCCTAATGTCCCTTACCTAACTGAAATTGCTTGAAAATAAATTGTCAAATAGTGCTATAAATTTCGTCTACGAAGCAGAAACATGTACTAACAATGTCTGCTGATAAAACTTTTTATTTGCCGGAACGCAAAATTCCGCACTAACAACACAGAGGAAGGAGGAAGGAGGTAATGCGAAAATATTTGATTGGCTTATTGATTATGGGTATATCTCAATTCTTATAGAAACTCCCTAAATTCAGGTAAAGTTTTCTATATAACACATTCCAAACTATCAAAATATAGTCACTAAAGAGGTGTGTAAAGTTTTTGTAGATCCACTGATGCGTATTTTCCCAGACCCGGTAGGTACGGTTTCCTAACCAATTCAGAATAACACATGCGTATTCTGACATACCTATATGCGTCAATTTAAGGAAATCAATTCATTATTGGTGTGTCTTTAGTCCCGTATGAAGATTAAATAAATAATCAGGTAATTCTACTGATATGACTCATCGTATGAGTAAGGTTTCGTAGGGGCGGGGTTATGAAGATTAAATAAATAATCAGGTAATTCTACTGATATGACTCATCGTATGAGTAAGGTTTCGTAGGGGCGGGGTTTCCCCGCCCGCGTATTACCCAATTAATAACTTAATCTTCATACGGGACTGAGGTTACTATTAGATTGTATTTATCTTCTTAAATTGACGCCTATGGTGAGGTTAGGAAACCGCACCTACCGGGTTTGGGATTCAAGTCCGAATTACCTAATGTATTATTTAAACTTCATACCAAACTTGGGATGGAAGTTTCCATAACTGATGCAAGAATGGGAATCAGAAGGTATTTTCTATGATGCAACAATAGAAAAAGGAAACTTTAATTTTTTGCAATCGTAATTATAATTATTAATTGCTTTATGCGCGTGGCTTTATGCACGTGTCTCTAATAAGCATTTATCCTAAATGCAATTCAATATTCCTAATACAGTTCTGTTTACGATTCAATGTACTAATTTGCGAGTCATTATCATAATTACTTGTCGTTTGGGTTTTGCTTTGCTCTACCCAAACTTATGCTTCACTAAAACAAAAGAAGGATGAAATTATGGAAAATAGTACACCCGAATGGGTGAAGGTTGCTGAGTTAAGTGATGTCCCTGAAGGACAACCGAAAACAATAAAGATGGGAGAAGGACGGAGTATCGCTCTCTTTAATGTTGAAGGGAAGGTTTATGCGACCGATAATCAGTGTCCACACATGGGGTACCCTCTAACACGAGGTACGATCCGAAACGGTATTCTGACATGTGATTGGCATCGTCGGAGTTTTGACTTAGAAGGAGGCGGATGTTTCCACGTGGAGTGTGATGATCTAAAGGTCTTTCCTGTGGATATCCGCGGAGACGAAATCTGGATTGAACCCGGTGATCTGACTTATCGCCGCGCAGCAGAACATAAAAAATTGCTCCGAGAAGGTCTTTTGAGTGAAGACCGTTGGACAATGTCCAAAGCAATTGCGTTGTTGCTTAAAGGTGGTGTGCCAGAAGAAGAGGTAATGGGTTCGATTCTGGAACACGTCGCAAGGCATATACCCTCTGCACACGGGTCAGAAGGGGGTGCGGATGTTTCTAAACTTATCAACGGTCTCCGAGTTGGAAGTAGATATGAGGGTGAAGATAGACTCATCGCTGTAACAACTGCTGCCTGCTCCGCCGCTGGAGAAGCTCGAGAACGTCTTGAAGTCGTGCCACTTCCCGAACCCGTATCATGGGAAAAGATTGAACGTTGGCTCCGTATTTTCTCGTATGAAGGGCAAGCAGGACGGATTGAAAGATGTTTATTCACTGCTTATGAAAAGGGTGATGAAGACAGATTGAGACCACTTCTTTTTGAGTGCGCTGTTGAACCCAAATTTATTGATGAACCACAAATTCCACTCTATGTCAGCTATCTTTCGGAAGTGGTTGACGAATTTGGTTGGGATAGGACGAAAGACCTATTTTTCTATCTCGGTGCAGACCTTATAGGACATCATCCTGCGGATCCTGAACGGTATCGTAGAGATGCGATTAGCATGCTGAGGGAAATGAAGTCTACGATTGAAAGTGCAGCATTAGAACGGACGCATAAATTAGATGAAGATGCGTTTGTTGAAGCACTTACGAGTGTAGACCTTCAACGTTCATTTGAAGAGGTAGAAGCAGTCATCGTTGATGGTGTTAGGTTAGATAGGGTCATTACAACCCTCGTTCTACTTGCGGCGGATCGTATGGCAAACACACCTGTGAATGTAGATGCAGGGTGGTGGAACTTAACGATGGAACTCAACTTAGCGTCGTCCTTACGTAGTGCAAAACAGGTCGGTGGAGAACTTGTCGCAGCGAAAGGATTATTCCACGTTGCATGGCAAATCTTTGCGGATCGCTGGATTAACATCCCCACCCGGCTTCTGAGTGAACCGTTAAGTGATGAGAAACTTGCTGTTGCGAATGAAGGTGAAGGTATTGACCTTGTCATCAACACCATTGAGTCCCTCAATGTGCAAGATGTAGGACCGCAGGTACTTGGATATCTCAATGCTGGTTATTCTGCTGAAAACCTAATGCTTGCCATAGGACATTCAGTACTTTGGGATGATACAGGTAGTGAAGTTTTACCGACATTACGTACCGTTTTTGACGAATGGAAACACGCTGAAGGTCATCCCGCACAACCACAGTTGCTTGTCGGCTTGGCGCGTTATGTAACAGACATTCGTTCCAATACGGATAACAAATCTGCGGCTACGACAGCGATGAATTTTGCCGAAGGTAGAACAACAATTGAGGTCTTTGAGGCGTAATTCCGGATGAACCAGAACGGTTGGCACTTGCAGCGAAGTGCATTCATTGATGCTGTGAACAGTGGTGATGCGAAACAGGTCAAGACGTTATTAGCGGAAAACAGTGCGCTTGTAAACACGCTTGATTGTAATGGTATGTCTCCATTACATTTCGCAGCGACACCCCGTATTGCAGAAATCCTGCTCAAACACGGGGCAGATATTAATCTACGTGATCGTGACCATAACGGAACACCAGCACAATGGACGATACGGAGACGACCTGAGGTGTGTCGCTATCTCCTTGAACAGGGTGCTGATGCGGATGTTGTCATCTACTGTGTGGTGGGTGATGTGGCGCGTGCGAAGGTTGAATTTGAAAAGAATCCTCAACTATTGACGTT
This sequence comes from Candidatus Poribacteria bacterium, assembly GCA_965205065.1. Taxonomy (GTDB): domain Bacteria; phylum Poribacteria; class WGA-4E; order WGA-4E; family WGA-3G; genus MSPOR6. Next base: position 5,781,325 of record CBDBFT010000001.1, read on the forward strand.
GCGGCTTAATGTAAAATCGCCTAAAGGATATACTGTTCCATCCCAGTCAGATGCCGAAGAAGTGGCTGAAGTTCTCGGTGGACATGTCTACGCTAATCAGATTGGACCGACGATGCCGCTGCTTGAAATAGCATTGCAATCTAAGCAGCCAGAAATCGTTGACCTGCTTATAGATTTAGGCTATGAAATCAATTTACGTGATTGGTATTCACTGGTCGGTCAGGGACAGAAGCGGTTTGATGCATTACTCAAAGGTTTTATTAGCAAAGGTCGTGACATCAATGCGCTGCAAAAGCATCCCAAGGGTATGTGGTCTCCACTACATTGGGTTGCACAACGCGGTTTAACTGTAGGTATTGAAACGCTTTTAGAGAACGGTGCTGATCCGAATGTGACAGATGATAAGGGACAGACACCTTTACACTTTATCGCGCAGAAGGGGATCGGCAAAAATCAGGTGCAGCTACTGCTTGAACACGGTGCCGACCTCAACAGGCGTGACGATGCTGGACAGACACCGCTTGATTACGCGAAGAAGGCTAAACGTAAATCCCTTGTGGATTTCTTAACGAAGTTAGGAGAAATATAAAATGTTATCAGAGAATGGAAATTTTGTAAAAGTCGCTGCCCGAAATGATATAGCAGAAGGGAAACCGAGGGCAGTGAGAGTTGAAGGACATAGTATTGCCTTATTTGAACATGAGGGTAATATCTACGCAACAGATAACCAATGTCCACACATGGGATACCCGCTTATCAGAGGACATGTCAAACGGGGTGTATTAGCATGTGATTGGCACGGTTGGAGTTATGATATGGAAGGTGGTGGGTGCTTCACCGGTGGATGTGATGACCTTGCTACGTTTCCCGTTGATGTGCGAAATGGTGATATCTATGTTGATGTTGGTAGTGGCGGTAAGAAACGTGATGATGCACACTTTCTGTTGTTGAAGGAAGGTTTGTTCTCTCACGACAGTTGGACATTATCCAAAGCGATTGCTATTATGTTAGCAAAAGGTGTCTCAGAAGAAGAGACCTTAGAGATAATGGTTAAGCACATGGTGCGTCATATTACAACAGCAGAAGGCTTCCGATCTGGTGGGGGTCGGGTTGCGACCTATATGCACGGCATTAAGGTTGCGAACATGTATGAAACCGATGACCGACTTATTCCGCTGATGATTGCTGCGACACATGCTGCAGGTGGACATAACGATCGTCCTGCGCGTCAACCCCTTCCGCCTCCAGTGAACTGGGAAAAACTTGAGAACTGGATAAGAGTATTCACGATGGATAAAGAGTGGGAAGGTATAGAAAAATGCCTTATCACAGCACGACATTTGGGCGGACATGAGGATAAATTCATTCCGTTGTTCTTGGATTGTGCCTCCGAATGGTACTTTCTTGCCGCGTCCAGAAACCTTATTGATCTGTGCCATCTCGCTGAATTACTTGAAAATTGGGGTTGGGATTTGACAGGTGAGTTAGTTTGCAACCTTAGTGCCAAGATACTGGGGCAAGGACGTGGTCGTCCGGGGGAACGTCTCCGTGAAGCAATCCAAAAGGTGGAAGAGATTGAGCATATATTTGATGATCTTCCACAGGAAAAATCACCTGATGCGGATGTAGCCAGATCGGATGTAAAATTTGACGAGGATGAACTGTCTGCAGACCTCGTCAGTGGAGATATTGATACCATTTTTGATGCTATTGCCAAAGTCCTCACTGCTGGTGTTTCCATTGATGCAATCGCAACAACTATGGTCATGACTGCTGCTGACAGGATGGCAAGGACACCGGTCAACATGAGTCCAGGGTGGTGGGATCTACAAGAGGAGATGGAATTAGCTGCTAATGTCAGGAAGGTACTACGTTTCGGCGGAACGAAAGTTGCTGCAAGAGCACTCTTCCATTGTGGATGGCGTTTCTACGCTAACCGCTGGTTAAACATTCGTCATCAACCGATATCAGAAGCAAAAGCAACGACAACCACTAAAGTCCTTGATGAAGACATTGCACTTGACGCGATCATTGATGGGATTGAATCTGTCCGCATTCAGGAAATTGGTAGACGTACCCGTGAATACCTGAATTCTGGATGTTCAGCTGAGAAATTGATGCATGAAATGGGGCAATGTATCCTAAAGGATGACAATGGTGAAGAACTACTGAGTACTATTCACATTGTGGATAGAGAGTGGCATTATTGTGATACACATCCTGCCAGAAATCAACTGATCGTTGGATTAGCACGATGGGCAACAGATGTCCGTAGACGTACCGGTAACGATTCCGCTGTGCAAACTGCACACCGTTTCGCCAAGGGTGAAACAGCTACGGAATTGTATGAATAGCAAGTCCTAACACTGACGTAGGGTAAGGTATAAACACCTTACCCTACATACTGATATGAAATACTGGGTAATATCCTTTCTCTTGTTTCTATTCTGTTTTTCTGTGAAGGGTCAATCCATAGAGTTCGCTTTTCAACTGGGTGAGAAACAGCATCCAACGGTTGACAGATTGCTCCCTAATGTTGCCCGTTTTATGGCATTCAATAAGGATAACACGAAACTTATTGCGAAAGGGATGGGTGGAACTATAGTAGCATGGGACTTAGGGTCTCGTCAGAAGCAGACAGTAGGAAACATCAAAGCAAAACGGTTGTTCGCTTATGCAGCCGATACGGATAGACTACTGATTCAGAAAGTAGATGATGTAATAGTGCGAAATCTTGTCAATAGTGATGAAACACATGTGACAAGCGGGGAGTATGAGAGCGGAAGTCTTTCAGCAGATGGCACCCTTGCGGTTCTTTCAAAGGGTAATAATGACTTTGACTTGTGGAAACTTACAAAAGTAAATCAACGACCAATAAAAACCTTTAAAACTTCTTTACCCGTTAGAAATGTCCTGACACTTTCAAACGATGGTCAGTTCGTCGCAGCTGCGGAAGGCACATATAGGGACGGTGAAGGACATCGCACGCTTATTGAGATTTGGGATACCCGTGATGAAAAGCAACCGTTACGTGTTATCAATACGGGTGAAATCCTTGGCGTATGGAATTTGATTTTTTCTCATGATGCAAAGCTGCTTGCTACAGACACACAACTTAACGCGCAATCTGGGATACGTGTGTGGGATGTAAAAACAGGAGCACAACTTCTCAATACATCCGGTTTTGAAGCTTACTGGACGCGTGCACTTGCTTTCGCGCCGAATCCAAAATCCGATGTTACAGCGTATCTTGCTTCAGGAGATGAGAAAGGTTATCTCAGAATATGGAAAATCCCAGGTGGCACATCAACAATTAGTGTTAACTATGCAACGGGTATTCAAACGTTAGCCTTTTCACCTAACGGTGCGTATTTGGCAGTTGCGCTGTGGGATACTACAATACAGATTTTAGAGTGGAGTAGACAGTGAACAATAATAACGAATCATATACCGATGAGAAGGGATGTACTCAATGACAAACGAAAAAATAGCACAGAAGCTATTGGAACTGCATACAATATTGTTAGTTGCTGACTATCCAGAAGACCATGCAACACGTTATCCACGTTTAGCGTACACCATTTCTCGTATGGAGGAATCTGTCGCAGAACTGGTCGCTGAAGGACGATTAAAAGAAGAGATACCTGGGGTCGGTGATATAGTTGCAACTATTATTACGGAATACGTGGAAACTGGAACGTGCACAAAGTTGGACGAGTATGCAGCAGATGTGCCGGAGACAATAGTAGAACTTATACCCGTTCCTGGACTTGGCGCAAAAACAATAAAACGGTTCTATCAGGAACTCGGGATTGATAGTTTAGCATCTCTCAAACAAGCAATTGACGAGGATAGATTCAAAGGCTTTCGAGGTGTCGGTAAAAAGACATTGGAGAATCTCAAGACTTATATTGATGAGAATATGGAATAAAATTGCATAAATATGTGGAGGTATGTTAATGGCAAGTTCACGGGATTCTGGTGAAATGGTTGATGGTAAGAAACATGGATATTGGATTACATATTATGCAAGCGGGTTGAAGCGAAGCGAGGGGAACTACATTCACGGCAAAAAGGATGGTCCCTGGATTCAATACCATAAGAATGGTAACATAGCAAGTAAAGGCTTCTTCCGTGATGATAAGTTTGAGGGTGATTATATCTGCTATCATGAAAATGGAAAGCGCAAATGGGGTGGTCCTTACAAAATACATGATGGCACTTCATCTGATGGCAGAAAAATGGGTGTCTGGAACTGTTGGGAAGAAGATGGAGAGACTGTCTGGAGAATCATCACTTATAAGAAAGGGGGAGCGCGAGCGAAACCCGATGAACATCCATTCGGTGAATGTGCGGGTTGTGGTGAAGGAAGACGTTCAACATGGGGAGATAATTGTCCGCGATGTGGTGAAGTGCTTTTGTGATATCGTTATTCCACACTCTATATATAGTTCTTTGTTGTCAATAAGAGTCAAACTGATTTTTATTGACATTTTGCTTTAATGTGCTATACTAATGCTTACTGAAAGTCGTCTGATAAGTGCTGCCCACTATGTAAAACCGATCTATTTGTAAAGGACAAAATATGCCAAACCCGTATTACCGAATCAACATCGTCTCACAAAATTTAAAGAAACTTTTAATTTGCCTACTGAGTTTAATTTCTTCATTTACAGTTATAGTATCCAATAGTCATGCCCAACCCCACATCGTTTTTGTTGTTGGTGAAGGGGAGTACCGTTCAGAAGTGACAATGCCAGCATTGGCGAAACTGTTGTCTGAACACTACGACTTCCGCACAACAGTTCTCATTGATGAAGAACTGCATGGTGGTGAAGATAACAGTATTGATGGTCTTGACGCAGTTGAAACTGCTGACCTACTCGTTTTGTATCTCCGTTTCCGTCAACTTCCTGATGATCAACTTGCAGTATTACAAAAATACATTGACCGTGGTGGTCCCATCATAGCCTTTCGTACAACGACACATGCGTTTGACTACGATGAGGATGATCATCGTGCAGAAAAATGGAACAATTTCGGTGCACGTGAACTCGGTGCACCGTGGATACATCACTACGGACACGGTGCGAGTACTGATGCTACATGCATCGGTGAGCATCCAATCCTTACGGGTGTGAGTCCAGAATTTCACGTGCGTTCATGGACATACCATGTGCGTCCGAACTATCCACCCAAGGATGCTCAAATTCTGGTAAATGGACGTCCCGTCTTTCCTGATGGAGAACGTGGTGACGAAGAGACGGTCAATCCGATCGCTTGGACGCATACACACTCCGGTGGCGGACGTGTGTTCACTACCACGATGGGACATCCTCAGGATTTCAGATCGAGCGACTTTCGTAGACTCATCGTTAACGGGGTTTATTGGTGCCTTGAACGTGAAGCACCGCGCCGTTATACACCCGGTAGCCATTTTAAAGATAGCACGGCAAAAACGGGACAACGTTGGCGGGATATGGACTACGGTCCCTACCTTTCAACTGCTGTGTCAGTTAAAAAAGGGGGCACTTCAGATAATATTACCTACAAAGGCATTATTATCCCGCTAACTCCCGATCTGACTGGAGGTTCTGTTGTTTTTGACACAGACCTGTTGCGTTATTCTGCGGGTTGGATAGATGGATTGATTGACTTCGCTGATGTTGAATATAACGGTTGGCATCAAAGTTACCCCTCTATTGAAGGAAAACTGCTATGGGAAAATCCTGTGGAGCCAGGGTGGGCAAAGGATGATAGTTTTGCGGACACACGTTCCGTTCCCTTCGGTCCACTTCCCAGAGATTGGGCACATTGGAAGGGGTTGTATCTTCACGAAAGGCGCGTTGTCATGTCATATACGGTTGGAACACGTTCGGTATTGGAATCGCCATCGCTTGAGAGTAATGATAAAGGGTTGGCTTTTGTCCGTACTTTCCTTATGGGTCCTTCAGAGACCAGTTCACTTGTGCGTATCGCAAAAATGAAAGGTGGCGAAGTCTCTGCATTACCCGATCTATCTCGGGGAACTGCAGTTGCCTTATATTCGCAAGGAACAGAAGTTGGTGCCCCAAACAGTCTACTCGCTGCTTTGGTTGATGCACCAGAAGGAGCACAATGGGAGACTGTGCAGGATGAGATCCGTGTACGGTTTCCCGCCTCGGAACAACCCATCACAGCCAAGATTATGATAACACCGACGATCCATGATAAACTTGATCTGAAAGTTTGGAGAGCGTTGATTGATTCATCGTCTACTGTATCAGATTTAACCGCATTGATTAAAGGTGGACCCAAACGGTGGTCTGAAAAACTCACCACGACCGGACAAACAGACATAGAGCAACAACTTAGCGTAGAAAGAGAGAAATTAGGTGCTGGTACCACGAAAATGCATCTTGAATTGGATGGATATCAACCGCAATTACTTTCTATGAAGGACCTATCACCAGCATCTGGCGGGGTTGGTAATGCAGACCAATACATCGGTGTTTTGTTACCCAAATCTAAGACATCAGAGTCCTCTTCTGCACAAGTGCAGAATAACGATCCGACTTTGATTGGACACTGGCGTTTTGATGAAGGTTCCGGTGTACACGCTGCAAGTGTTATACACGCTGCAAGTGTAACGCATGTTATGTCGAATATCTCTCTTGATGGCGTTGAATGGGGTGATGGCAAAGAAGGCCGTAGTCTTGTATTCAATGGAGAATCTGAGGCAGTTTTTGACGAGAGCATTGATCTCGATTTTGACACAACCGACCTAAGTGTCTCCGCATGGATTGCTACCGAGGAGGACGGTTCAATTTTCTCTGAGGCACTTGAGGAACCGGAGTGGGTACCAAACGGTAAAACCTTTTTTATTCAGAATGGACAGTTAGCATTTGATGTGGGGTGGGTCGGTGTGGTTAGTAGTTCTCTTAGTGATGGCAAATCTGTGAATGACGGAGCCTGGCATCATGTTGGATTGACTTGGCAACATCAAAACGGTGCTGTGAAGTTGTTTCTGGATGGCGAGATTGTCGCTGAAGGCACACTTATGCCTAATGAGCCGTTAGAGAATGACATATTACGACTCGGTTTCACTGCAGAGAATTTTCCGGATAACTCACCTTGGTTTGATGGTAGGATTGATGACCTGCAACTGTACAGTCGTGTCTTATCACTTGCCGAAATGCAGAAACTCTACACAGTAGAACATAAGCAACCTTTGATAGCTGCAGCACTGATTGGAGCGGATGCAGGTGCGAAATGGCGTATTGACGGAGACCGTGTCTACCTTGATTTCTCCACAGATGGATCAGCATCGTTTCTTACGTGGGATGGTAGTGAAGAAGAACTTCCAGATTTCGTCCGAATCGCGGCAAATGATGGTGTTGACCCCGGACAACCGTTCGCGATTGATAAGATAGAGTGGCCCGCAGAGAATCCCTGGGACTCTTGGATACGGTTCGGAGGATTCGACCTCTTCTCAGACGGCAATCGTGCTGCACTTTCTACTTGGAATGGAGATGTGTGGATAGTCAGTGGACTCAATGAGTCCTTAGAAGAACTCGTTTGGCAACGTATAGCGACAGGACTAAACCAACCCCTTGGACTGAAAATCGTTGAGGATGATATCTATGTTCTTGGACGTGATCAGATTACACGTCTTGTTGATCTCAACGGTGATGGTGAGACAGACTTCTACCAGAATTTTAACAACGATGTCTATAACAGTGAACACTTTCACGAACAGGCGATGGATCTGCAGACTGATGCAACCGGCAATTTCTACTACATGAAATCTGCACGTCATGCGCTGCGGGCATCACATCCGCATCACGGAACCCTCATGAAAGTCACACCCGATGGTGAAAAGTCTACCGTGATCGCTTACGGTTTTCGCGCGTCTAATGGACTCGGTATCAGTCCTGGTCCTGTATTCTATGGAACGGATCAGGAAGGTTTCTGGATGCCAGCGAACCGTCTAAACCGTATCACTGATGGCGGAAAGTTCTACGGAAATCTATGGGGTTGGCACCCGCCAGGTGAAACGCCAACAGGCTATGAGCCGCCGCTCTGTTGGCTTGCGCCTTTTGTGGATCGTTCACCAGCAACGGTCGTCTGGATACCGGAAGGGACATGGGGAGAAATGGAAGATTCCCTTCTCTCAGTGAGTTACGGAACAGGTAAAGTCTATGCTGTTCTTCAACACGAGATTGGAGATACAATTCAAGGCGCAGTTACTGAAATGGATTTGGATTTTCCAACTGGCGTGATGCGTGGCAGATACCATCCGGTGAGTAAGGACCTCTATCTTGCGGGTCTATTTGGCTGGTCATCCGATAAGCACGGAGAGACAGGTTTCTATCGTGTCCGTATGACCGGTGCACCATTGCGAACTGCCAAATCGTTCCGTGCTGTCAACGACGGTTTAATCATCAATTTCTACACACCGTTAGCTCCAGAATCAGCGACAAAACTGGACAACTGGCGTGTACAAAGTTGGGAATACCGCTGGACACAAAACTACGGTTCACCACAGTTGAAACAGAGTGGAACTGAGGGTAGAGATGAACATCCCGTTCAGTCCATTACGCTTTCTGAGGATGGGAAAACGGTTTTCCTTAATATCCCAAGCTTGACACCTACAATGCAGTTCCATGTTAATTTTACAGGAGACTTTGCAGATGGAATACCGTTGGAAGGCTATCTACACGGCACAATACACGTGCTTGAAGATAGAGACAGTGTGGAAGCGCAGTAGTTAAATGTATTAAATTTCAACGTGCAAAAACGCAAGATTAGCTCCATACAAAAGTAAAACGAAAAACAGCGTCAATAAAAACATATCCACCACCACAGCTTTGAAATCTCGACTGAGACTGAGCGAATCTTCAAATATTGGGATCGCCTCAGGACTGATAGACTTTTTTGACATCCCTTCACGAACTCCAATGATGTGGAGACTGTCAGGATCTGCCCTGTCCATATCAATGACAAATTCTCGGTATTCACGAGCATAGTCCTGCACATTTTCCACAAATTGCTGATGCCGTTTAAAACCTGTTCCAGCGAAAGCCTCAATAAGATGTTGCACAATTACCACTGGCGAGATGCGTGTGACTAACCGTGCTTGTTGTATTTGGGTGTGCTGCTGGTCTAAGTATTCGTTGCTCAAGCGTTCTCGTGCTGCAGCCTCTTTAGTAACATACTCGCCTGCCAACTGCATTCTTTTGTTCGGGAACCCACCTGTGCCTTCTAAACGAGATAGGTATTCATCCCTGAATTCACTTTGAATATGTGTTTGTCGTTCTAAGAATTCGTCATAACTCATCGGATTTGAAAACCCACTTGCAATGGAGGCAAGTGTACTTGGCATAAAGACGACAAAGGTAACCCATATCAATAGGAGAGTCACAAGACTCGCAGCATTCCGCTGTACAAACGATGATACCAACAAACCTAATGCGATAAACAGACATAGGTATAAGATTGCGATAAAAAATATAATACCTAATCGGCTCCACGTATCGGTTCCAAGTTGGACATCACTGGAAGTGGAAATCACAAAAAGGTTTATTAACGTCGCGAGCGCAAATGGGATACTGATACATAACAATGCTCCCAAAAATTTACCAATTAGCACGGTATGTCGTGCCACAGCGTATGCCAACGTTAAACGTAGTGTGCCGCGTTCTCGTTCGCCAGAAATAGAATCAAAGGTGAACAGGATTGCAATGAGACTTAAGACGTACCCGATCACAAATCCCCAATCTACCTTAATAGAGTCCGAACGAATATTTTTTGAGTTTAATCTTGTAGGACGGTAATCTAACTGCCAGAACCCAACTAAATCATGGGTGATTACACTGATAAGCATGTAGACAGTATTCGGCATAACAGTATCCCCTCCTTCAGCACAGAAATGAAGTGGAGACGGTTTTTTGTGAAGCAGACCGGGACCATATTGTGCAATACGATATAAATCTGTCTGAGATTTAAGCTCATTCAGAGACTCTGTGACACCATCGTGGTATTTCTGCATTCGTTCAGGGGATTCGCGAAGATGTACAAATGCATTTGTCAACATCAACCCGAGAAGTAATACTGTTGCCAGTGCAAACCGGAGGCTATTGAGGTTGTCGTATAGTTCGCGTTTTGTTATATGCCAAATCATGTATTGGTTCTCGGTTGTCGGTTGAATTGCAGTCAGCAGTCAGTGAAGAGGTCTTCTTTAAAAAATTAACTCTCAGATAACACTCAAGAGGTAGAATAATTGTCTTGGAACTATTCCTTAACTGATAACTGACAACTCTTATAACTGATAGCATGCCTACACTTCGCTTCTGATGAAAACAATGAATATTACCATGAAAAGAAGTAGGTTCATTGTAAGTAGCAGGAGTAAATCTGGTAATGCGCGTTTAGCATTTATATGAATTCCATTTTTCTCAAATATAAATTGAGGTAAACTATCCCAATTAACAGCACCTTCATCCCCGGTAAACCATTGTTTAGACCCGAATATATCAGAATCATAGAAATAGTCAATCAATGTCCGTCGGTAATTTCGCGTCGCTTCAAAAAAGTCTCTGAGTCCATACAAGTCTGTTCCTGCCCAAGCTTGTGTTGCAGCGTCGTACATCCCTACTGGCGAGAATCTTAAAAGTATGCGTTCAAGTATCGCTGGCTTAACGAAGATACTATCAAGTGCCTGTTTTCGGACAAGCCATGCTCGTTCCGCTGTTTCAATTGTTTGTTGTCCAAGAAATCGATTATAGTTCTGTGCGTAAGGGACATTAGGTTTGGATTCTTCCTTAAGTCTTCCGATATTGGAATGAGATTGGTAATAATACTTGAGTATTGATGGACTTCTATAAAAGTATGCGGCATTGTATCCGCTTCCACCTCTCAGACCAAAATTCGGACCTTCACCAACCAAGCCAAAATATGGGTCTTCCCCTGGAAAAGAGTCAGTAGCGAGGAAATGTTTTCGCTCTCTGTCAAATTCCTCCCAAATCTGTTTTAGTTGGTCATAAGCGGAAATCATTTGTGCTTGAGAAGTTTGCGGAGGTGCAGTCGCCTCAAGAATCACGTTTGGGTATATCAATAGCCAAAACCCCCAGACAAACATCGCAAACATCAGTGCTGTGCCTGTTCGACGGGTTACTGCTGAAATTAGCATACCGATGAGGTAAAATACCGACAGATATACAATTGAACTAATGACAATTCCACCGATACGCAGAAAATCATTGACGTTTAGCGAAATAGCTGCGGATGTCGTCAGTAAAATTACTGCAAGGATCAAACTCATTAGGAGCGGCACCAGCAGAGATATCATCGCACTAAAGTATTTGGCTAATAGGATATAACCACGACCAACTGGATGTGTCAGAACAAGTCGTAATGTGCCTTGCTCGTGTTCACCAGCAAGGGTATCGTATGCAAAAATTAGTGCCATTAGACTCAGAACGACCTCAAAGATAAAGACAATATCAATTGAAGAAAAGAGATTGAGAAGTGGATTTGATGTTCTGTACGTGTTTGCATCCCACAGAGTCGGCACTTGAGCGTGAGTTATATGGATTTCGTTACCTAACCGTTTATCTAATCCTACATTAAAGATACTCAACGGGTTAGGTGGACGGGCGATGCGATAGTGTCCCGCAGAATAGGTTCTTATACCATTTGTATTAAATTATATTCCATTTGCCACTTTTGTTATATAATCGGTATTTGTTATACTTGCAATAGTGGTTTCCGTATATTTTTTCAATATTTCGGTAAGTTTGTTCTGCATTTCTGTTATGGCTGTGAAGACATTTTCAAATAACTTTGCTTTTGTGTCTTGCCAAAGTCTTTCTATAGGGTTCAGTTCAGGACTATAAGGTGGTAGAAAAACCAAAATGACATTATCAGGTATTTGTAGAGATTTCCCGTGATGAAAACGCCCATTATCAAGAACAAGGACATTTAGAGATGAATGATAAACTTTAGCAAACTCATCAAGGAATACTTGGAAACAAGAACCATTGAGCAAAGGCATCTCAAGAAAGAAACTTTGTCCTGTTATCGGTTCTACAGCACCATATAGATAAAAGTTCTCATAAGTATAACTGACCTTAGTAATCGGTTTGATACCGGGCAAGGTAATACGCCGATATGAAACAGGCAATAAACCAAATCTTGTCTCATCTTGACAAAAGATCCGGATCGTTTCAAAAGAAGAAACTTTCTCTGAAATGGCAGTCTTGATTGTTTCTCCGAAGTTTAGCTTGAACTCATCACACGCTTTTTCGTTTTTTTTTTCGTGACTTTTGCGGGGCACCTTGAGTTTGGCATTCCATTTATAGTGGACTAAAGCATAAACAGCATGATAGTTCATTTTGACACCAAATGTCTCTTCAATATAATCTATAATCTGGTGGTAACTTGAGAAACCTTCCGGGTCTTGGAGTTTCTCACGCAAAAGTTCTTGTTGTTCTTTAGTGAGTTGATGAGGACGCCCAGAGGAATAATCTCGTTCCAAAAGTCCATTAAGTCCTGCGGAGGCATAAGTTGATAACCATTTTCCAACCGTTTTTCGGTGGACACCTATCATCTCTGCTGCTTCTTTACGAGTTTTTACCTGGCCGCTCCGATATAGATATAGCATTGTAAGTCTTTGCTTGTGAAAACCTTTTGGTGATTTTCTTATCAAACGCTTCAACTCTGAAACACTTTCTGTAATCTCTGGGGGTTTGATGTTCATTGATTTCTAACCTCTAATTTGTAGAATTAAAAAAAGTATAGCAGAAATCAAAAATATATAAAAGGGAAAATATATAATTTAAATGGTATTATTTCACGTAAATCCTGTTGTTGGTCTTTAACATTGGTGTGATAATCTTCCAATCTTCGGTCATAATCATTGATAAGTACATAAGTATTAACAACCACAAGTAACAGCATGATTAAAACTGCTGCAGCGAAGCGGAACGTCATCAAAATCTCAAGGAGTTCTCTACCGATCAGTGTTTTGAGCATTCTACACCTTAACGTCTAATAGCAGCTTACATAGATTAACATAGTATCAAATTAACTAATGCTTCGTCAAGTCTGTTTACTTCATTTTTCCGTAAACTGATGAATGTCAAACGAACTCACCAGAGGGTTGGAAAGAAACAAACGCATGAAAAACAGACGTATCGTCTCAAGAAACAATAGCCACATGATTCTTTAGTGACAAAACTTATCCCCGAAACATGAAAAACCTTGATACGAAAGACAGATTCTGCTAAAATAATTGCGTATAGGCAACCAATACTACAGTGCATGCTGTTTTTCCTACTACATTTCGGTTATGTAAAGGTAAACAGCAGCACCTTGTAAACCTTATGCCTAAACAGAATGTGAGGATGCGTAGGCATGGCAGCAAACGCAATAACGCTTTTTCGTCTTTTTCTAACTTTTATTGTTATCGGTCTTTTTAAACGATCGAATGTTTATATAGATATAGCGTGCATTGTAACAATCCTTATTATTTTTATACTTGATTCCGTTGATGGTATAGTTGCGCGTAAGCAAAATCAGACCTCTACATTCGGTGCTGTTTTTGATATTGCTGCTGACAGGATCGTAGAAAACGTTTTTTGGATTTACTTTGCAGTGATTGATGATAGGATTTCGTTCTGGCTTCCTATCGCTGTAGTTACACGCGGTTTTCTTACGGATGGTGTTCGTAGTATCGCATTGACTGAAGGCAAAACAGCTTTTGAAATGAGTTCTGCTGCATGGTCCCGTGCATTGACAAGTTCCCGTTTCTCACGCGGCCTCTACGGATTAACCAAAATGCTGACGTTTATTTTCCTTCCTGCCACGCTTGTACTAAATGATATCTATCCAGATATTCAGATCGTTGCTACTTTTTCGTTGGTTTCTGTGATTATTGCTTATGTCGCAGTCGCCATGTGTATCATCCGCGGCATTCCTGTGCTTGTTGATGGATGGAGATACATCAAGCCAGAACCTGAGTGAACAAGATTGCGTTAATGTGAAAAACCCAAAACTGTCAATCTTGTGTGCCTTAAACGTACTTAAACTAATGTATTCAAAATAAGGTAAACATGAAAGCAGCACAATTTTACGGTGGTAAGGACATTAGGATTGAAACAGTTCCTGATCCGATTCCTGAAACAGGACAGGTGTTAGTCAAGGTGGAATCTGCTGGCATCTGTGGCAGTGATCTTCACGGATACCACCATCAACCGGATAAACCTCTTCCACCCCGTATCGGTGGGCATGAATTAGCAGGAGAGATTATAGATATAGGTAAAGATGTTCTCAATCATAGATCAGGCGAACGGGTTGCGATTGAACCCATCACGCCATGCAACAACTGTCCGGAATGTTACAACGGATACTATAACATCTGTAGTAATTTACGGCACGCTGGCGGCGGCTTTGCTGAGTATATGGTCACCCGTGCCAATAATGCATATAAAATTCCTAATAGTGTATCGTATGAAGGCGGCGCGTTAGCAGAGGTATATGCAGTAGCGGTGCATGCTGTCAACAGAGCAATGGTCTCTCCTGGAGATCGCGTTGCAATTATTGGAAGTGGTCCAGTCGGTTTAACAATTGCACAAGTCACAGATATTGCAGGAGCAACATCTATCGCTGTTTTAGGTAAACCGGATAATCCACTACAGATTGCTGAAAAGGCAGTCGGTGCTGTACCCATCAACGTTGATAAGACAGATGCTGTAAAGGCAGTCATGGATTGGAGCAACGAGCGCGGAGCAGATGTGGTGTTTGAGGCGGTCGGTGGCAAGGCAAATACTTTGGAACTGGCAACACAGGTAGCCGCAAAACGCGGACGAGTCTGCATGGTAGGAGGACATGGCGCACCACTCACCTTCTCAGAACAATTCGCACGAAGCAAAGAACTCACTATCTTATGGTCTTTCTGTTACGGTAGACGTGGCGGTAAAACCGAATTCCAGATAGCTATTGACCTGCTTGCTGCGGGTAAACTTGATCCAAACCCTCTTGTAACACATAGATTCAGTTTAGACGAAATAACGTCTGCTTTCGCTGTAGCATCCGGGCGCGATGAACACGGTTCTGTCAAAGTTCTTGTGATGCCATAACATTAAGGGAGAAGAGATGGAGAAACTAAATTCACTTGTATTTGTTGGCACAGAAGGTAAATACCACGACCATGAGGGAAATGGAAAGTTCATCACTGCACTTCTAAATGATGCAGATGGTATTGCAGCTGACTTTTCGCGGGATTATGAGGTGCTTGCGGATGGTCTTGATGCATATAACGTTGTCCTCTTCTATACAGATGTGGGAGAACTTACCGAGGCACAAGAGACAGGTCTGCTAAACTACATACGCGCAGGTGGGGGATTCTATGGACTGCACACTGCTGCAGCTTCCTTCAGAGAGTCAGAACCTTATCATGCAATGCTCAACGGTTTCTTTAACGGTCATAGTCCTTATATGACGTTTACCGTTAATATAGATGACACTGAACATCCGATTACGCAAGGTTTGGAAGATTTTGAGGCGGAAGATGAACTCTATTATCTGAAGCAGAATCCAGAAACTTCACATCATCTGATGTCGGCGTATGATCACACCAAAGATGAGACACATGTCATGGCATTCCACCACAATTACGGAGCGGGTCGGGTTTTCTATTTTGCATTAGGACACGATTTGGCAGTGCTTGAAAATCCGAGTTTTCAGGAAATAATTCGTCGTGGTGTTTTGTGGGTTGGGGGACGGCTTTGAAGCTGGATGTATTTTCAAAATTGGTACATTTGTCGCTATAGTAGCGTTTTCGGTTGCTGTGTCAGTATCTCATCGGCAGCGGCGATATCTCTGTTTATCTGCTTGACAAGTGCGTTCATATTAGAGAATTTCCGTTCACTTCGGATTTTCTCTATAAAGAACACTTCAATAGTTTCGCCATAGATCATCTCATCAAAATTGAATAGGTGGCTTTCAACCTGAAACTTTGTTCCATTAAAGGTAGGGCGGATTCCGATATTCAACACACCATCTAACCACCGTTCAGCGAGTCTTGCGCGAATGGCATAGACACCATTCGGTGGACAGAGTTGTTCACCTGTCTCAATATTGGCAGTTGGGAAACCGAGTTGCCTTCCTCTACCATCGCCGCGAACGATGTTACCACTCAAAGAGTAGGTTCTACCTAATAACTGAGATGCTAAACCGAGGTCACCCCTTGCGATTGCCTCCCGGATACGGGTGCTATGCACCGGTAAACCGTTCAACTGTGTAGGTGGAACAACCGTAACCCCGAACTGTGATTGTTCTCCTATTGATTCTAACAGTTGTGCATTACCTTCCCTATCTTT
Organism: Candidatus Poribacteria bacterium; assembly: GCA_965205065.1. Lineage (GTDB taxonomy): Bacteria > Poribacteria > WGA-4E > WGA-4E > WGA-3G > MSPOR6. The sequence continues at coordinate 5,797,686 of CBDBFT010000001.1, forward strand.
TCCAAATTGACATGCATAGCCTACGACTACATGTTTTGCACGACAGACATCCAGTAAGATCGTATCCACAAAAGTGTGTGGTGACATGGATGCAATGCGTTCATTAAAGTTCACAAATATTGTGATGTCTATTCCTATCTGTTCAAGGATTTCCACGCGCTTTGGTAAGCACATTAATACAGGCGGACATTTATTGGGGGCAAGAAATGCAAGAGGGTGTGGATAGAACCCGAAAAGAACAGATGTAAGATTTTCGGTTTTCGCACATGCATGAACAGTTTCAAGAACTTCTTTGTGACCAATATGTATGCCATCAAACACACCAAACGTTACCACGGATTCTCGGTTTAATTTGGGTATGGACTCCAAATTATAGTAAGTTTTCACGATTCTTCTCCAGGAGCAATTATACCTTTTCTTTGATGTAGCCCTAATCTATTATATAATTTTTCGAGTTATCAATAAGCATCCTAATGGCGTGTTTATATGGACGGTTGATTCGGCATCCTGAAGCGCGTTCATGACCACCGCCATTGAATTCTGATGCCAGAGCGGCAACATCAACACGTCCTTGACTACGTAGACTCACTTTTGAATTACCGTCGGGTAGTTCACAAACACAGATCGCCACATCAACACTTTCTATCGCTTGGATCTGATTGACAAATCCTTCTACATCGTCCAATGTCGTTTTCGTCTCATCTAACATGGATTGTGTAATGAATATTGTAGCGATTTTGCCATCATCCGTGAGTTTTAATGTGCGTAAAGTTTCGTTCATTAAATGAATTTTACCAAGTGCGATGTGCTCAAATACATTGCTGTAAACTTCATCTGGTGCAAAGTTCCCTATCTCTATTAAGTCTGCAGCAATGCGATGTGTTTCAGGCGTCGCGTTGCTATATCGAAAGCAACCGGTATCAAACATCAGACCGGTATATAAACATATAGCAGTTTCCTCATCAATTGCAATGTCAGTGGTTTTGATAAAGTTGTAAATGATTTCACAGGTAGATGACACATAAGGTAAAATGATATTGTAGTCTCCAAAAGCTTCCGCTGTAATGTGGTGGTCAATATTTACAACAGCGTGTTCTGCTACTAATCTATTATTGAGGAAAGGTCCTATGCGTTCCCGTGAACTCGCGTCTAAGATAACAAATACATCCGGACGAAAGTTCACAAATGCTTGTGCATTTTCTATGTTTTCCCAGTATGGTAGAAAATGATACTTTTTTGGTACCGGATCAGTATTGAATAACCTTACAGTTTTCCCTAACTTTGTAAGAAAGATTGACAACGCTAATTCCGAACCGATAGCATCACCATCTGGATTGACGTGTGTAGAAAGGGCAAACCTTTCGTGTTGTTGAAAAAGCGTAAGGAGCGCGCGAAAACTATCCATCTAACTTATTTCTTGAACGGTAGTTTTTGACACATCTTCATCCTCAATTTGTTTGAGGAGTCCATCAATTTTCATGAGATGATCCACGGAATCGTCTAAACTAAAACGGAGTTCTGGTGAATATCTCAATGCTAACCGACGGCTGATTTCACGCCTGATGAATCCTGAAGCACTCTTTAATCCAGCCAGTGTGTCTTCTTTATCTTCAATATCACCAATGACGCTTATGTTCACATCAACATATTTTAGGTCTGAGGATACATCTACATGTGTGATGGTACAAAAGGCGATACGCGGGTCTTTGACTACACGATGTATGATCTCACTCAATTCTCTTTGAATAAGTGCACCGACTCTGTCCTGTCTTCTATTCTCTAACATGCTCGTTGATCCTTCCTATTTCGGTTGAGATTACAAACTTTAGAACGATGACTTGCCATGTTCTAACCATGTATCCTTCTATTCTTGTATACGATAGATTGCAGGTCTTATCATCAATGTTCCGTACACGATGAAACTGCTCTCTTTAGTAAAAATACTCTGTCTCGTAATCAAGCAATACTACAGAAGTATTCTCTTCAATATATCTAACGCTTTTTGAGATGATTTGACTTACAAACTTCTGTTCATTTGCCACTGTAACTGATGCTAAAATCGCTGATTGATGCATATCTTGTGCCTCAATTTCGGCAACAGCGATATTAAATTTATTTCTGAGACGCGTAATAATACTCTTGATAACCCGACGTTTATCCTTTAAGGATCGACTCTCAGGTAGATATAATTTAACTTTGCAGACACCAATATGCATTTCTATTTTGCAATTTTACGAAGACTTTATAGAATATAAACTAATTCTTGTTCACCTGCCACGTTGCGTTTGATCTGAGAGCGTGTGGAAATGGAACTGTTTGTTTGCACAATCACATCTTCCATTATGACATTTATTGTTGCCAAATATTTATTGCCATAATGATTTATCTTAACAACGCCTGAAATTATCTTAAAGATACGATAAAAGGAAAATTTTAGATGTAAATGTGTATGATGTAGCAGTACTATTGTAACGTTCTCGCTACCTGCTCATGCACGAAACATTCCAATACATCCCCAACTTTGATGTCATCAAATTCGTCAATACCAATTCCGCATTCATAGTTCGCTTGTACTTCATTGACGTTATCTTTAAAGCGTCTGAGTGAGTCAACTTTTCCTTCGTAGATCATGCGGTTATCACGTAGCACGCGTAAGGGTTGGTTGAATGTAATCCGGCCCCAGTTGACATAACTTCCAGCAACTGAACCGATACGTGGTGCCTTGAATATCTCTCTGACTTCTGCACGTCCAATGATTACTTCTTTGACTTCTGGTTCTAATAAACCCTCCATCGCTGACCTTATATCGGAGAGTATATTATAAATGACAGTATAAGTTCGGACATCAATCCCTTCAGCTTCTGTTGCTTGTACAGCTTCTGTTGTTGGATGTACATTGAATCCGATGACGATAGCATCAGAGGCGGATGCAAGTAGAATGTCAGTTTCAGTAATCCCCCCTGTTGCTTCGTGAATGATGTTTATTTTAACTTCTTTTGTGCTGAGTTTTAGTAATGATTCAGAAATGGCTTGTACAGAACCTTGAACATCTCCTTTTATGATAACATTGAGTTCCTTTATTTCACCTTCCTGAATCTGTTGGAATAGGTCGTCAAGGCTAACGTGGCTATGTGTGCCGAGTTTTGAAATTCTGTATTGGTCTTGTCGTTCTTCACTGATAGTGCGTGCATCTTTTTCAGATTCCAGAGCATAGAAGATATCGCCTGCTTCTGGTACACCTGTAAAACCGAGGATAACTACAGGTGTTGATGGGCTGGCTTCCTTGATCCGTTTTCCATCATCACTTAACATTGCTCTAACCCTTCCGCAAAAACGTCCAGAAACGAAGGCATCCCCGACTCTAAGCGTACCGCCTTGCACCAAGACAGTTGCGACAGGTCCGCGTTCTTTGTCCACTTGTGCCTCAATAACAACACCACGTGCAAGTTTATGTGGATTTGCCTTTAATTCCAATAATGCTGCTTCCAACAGTAGCATTTCCAGCAATAGGTCGATGCCAGTACCTTCTACAGCGGATATCTCTACACAAATTGTTTGTCCTCCCCAGTCTTCTGGAACAAGTTCGTTCTCAACCAGTTGTTGTTTGACATAGTCGGGACGTGCGCCGGGGACATCCATTTTGTTAATTGCGACAACGATAGGTACTTTTGCAGCCTTTGCATGACTGATTGCCTCTATCGTCTGTGGCATTACCCCGTCATCAGCAGCGACGATGAGAACAACGATGTCAGTAGCCTCCGCCCCCCGTGCCCGCATTGCAGTGAATGCTGCGTGTCCTGGTGTATCCAGAAATACGATGTTTCCATTCTCTAATTCAACGTGATATGCGCCGATGTGTTGTGTAATGTTACCCTCTTCGGATTCACTAACGTTTGATTCTCGGATAGAGTCCAGAAGCGATGTCTTCCCGTGGTCAACGTGCCCCATAATCGTGATAACAGGCGAACGCGGTACCAATAATTCTGGCGGATCCTCCTCATCTAACAGTAGTTCTTCTTCAAGTGTTTTTTCTTTTACGACATTAAAGTCAAACTGTTCAGCTAAGACTTCCAGTGCTTGGTAATCTAAGCTCTGATTAATGGATGCCATTATCTTCAGTTTCATCAGTTGCATAATCAACTGTGTAGGCTGCAGTCCGAGCAAGGTGGCGAGCTCTCCGACGGTTGTTCCCTCTTGGATATTCAAAGTTCCATCATCAGGGGACTCTTCAACGTGTATTGTATCATCTTCGGGAGTGAGATCATCTTTTGAAGTTGTTTCGTCTTCTGTTTTGATGAGAACATCGTGTTTCTGTTCTTGGGACGGTCTCTGTTCCTGAGGTCTTGTTTCGGCAGTTGCTTCTTCCTCTTCTCTGCTAATATATTCCTCTGGATTTAGTTCGGATTCGACCAGCATAATAGTTTCTGGGTCCAGCGTGCTCATATGGTTTGAAATAGCCACGCCTAAGTCGTTGAGAAAGGAAATAAGTTCCTTGCTGCTCATATCGTGTCGTTTGGCTAATTCGTAGACTCGGACATTTTGACTTGGTGCTGTTTTAGTCTGCTGTTTCTTTTTTTTCATCGGTGATTTTCTCCTTTTCAATAAGTGTCTGTTGAAATGCGGAGATTGCCGATTTCGACAGTTGCACTTGTAGCAGTGCGTTTATCCGTTTTGGTGCTTTAAAGGCTTTCTCAATACATGATATTGAATGACAGAGATAGGCACTCCTTCCAGGGAGTTTTTTTGAGCCTTCAATTTCTAATATTTGACCTGTGTTACACACAAATCGGATTAGTGTTTTCTGTGGAAATTTACCTCTACACCCAATACACGTGCGAATGGGTGTTTTGTTTTTTGGCATTGTTAATTAACACCCTTATTTGCTGCTATGTTCTGTAGATTTTTGGTTTGAGCGATTACGGCACACGACGTGTGATGACGACCTTAATTCTCGTCAGTTTCATCAGACTGCTCCGCATTAACTTCAACGTTTGTATCGACTTCAGTCTGATTCTCTTCCTCTATAGGGTTCGTAACTTCGTCTGTCGTATCTTCCTCGTTATCATCATCAGGAGTATCATCGGAATCGTTTTTAAAGATGTTATCCAATGTTGCGGGTGCTTCAGTTTCGCTCTTAATGTCTATGTTCCACCCGGTCAATTTTGCTACAAGTCTGGCATTCTGTCCTCTTCTTCCAATAGCGAGTGACAATTCATCATCAGCGACGACGACGATCGCGCTCATATCTTCTTCATTTAGTTCCACTCTGCGTATCTGTTTGGCAGGTTTTAGAGAATTGGTTATATAGACTGTTGGGTCTTCGTTCCAATCCACGAAATCAATTTTTTCATTTTTTAGTTCTTGCACCATTGCTCGAACTCTATTGCCTCTGACCCCGACACATGTTCCTACTGCATCTATACCTTCTTCGGTTGCTACGACAGCGACTTTTGCACGGTATCCAGGTTCCCGTGCAACAGCCATAACTCTTACTTGTCCTTCATATACCTCTGGTATTTCCTGTTCACATAACATCGTGATAAGATCAGGGTGTGTTCTTGAGACGACGATCTGTTCGCCAGCGACTTCGTTTTTTACCTCTAAAATAAGACAACGTAATGCTTCCCCCCTATTATAGCGATGCGTCTGGGGAATCTGACTCGCAGGTAAAAGTGCTTCTGCACGTAAGACATCTGTCCTTTCTAAATCTACGATTGCATTGGGTCCATCATATCTTTGTAAGTAACCGACGACTATGTCACCTTCGCGTCCTTCGAATTCATTGTATACCTGTTCCCGTTCAGCTTCCCTCAGTTTTCCGAGTAGAATTTGACGTCCCAATTGTGCCTGTATCCGTCCGAATTCTTCGGGGTTAATTTCTACTTCAACCGTATCACCGATTTTTGCTTCAGGTTCAAGTTTCTGTGCTTCCTCAATAGGAATCTCAGTAGAGAAATCCTGCATAATGTCTACAACTTTCTTCGGAACGGTACATTTTATTCTTTCTTCGTCAAGTTGAATATCAATTGATACTTCCGCTTCTGGACCGTAATGTCGTAGAGCTATTACGCGTAAAGCATCTTCTATTGCTTTGACAAAAACATCTTCAGGTAAGTCGGTATGTCCCATCATCTGTCGAATAGAGTTTTGTAGACTCTCTCTTTTCTGTTCTGTTTTATGTTTCATGTTTCTCCTACTTGATGACACATATTAATCATTGTGTGTCTTCTGATCACCAGACCAATTGAATGTGCCCTATATAGATTTCTGAGGTTTTAATATGCACAGTTTGACCAGTAGTCTCTTCCAAAACAACGTGTCTATCAACGACATCTGTTATTTTTCCTTCTACTTCATCCATCTGACCGTTTTTTGAAGTAATCTGTATCTGAACGTTTCTACCAAGATTTCTCTTGAAGTCTGCTTCTGTTTTCAATGGACGGTCGATCCCTGGAGAAGCTATTTCTAACTGTCTAAATTCAGTTAATAGTTGATGTACCTCTAAGATTGGACGAACTGCTTGGTCAAGATACTTACAGTCGAAAACAGTTAAGCCCTCATCTTTATGGATCAACAGTCTGAGCGTTTTATTTCTGTTTCCACCTGCTGTTTCTACGTCCACTAATTCATAACCTTCTGTTTGAAGGAAAGGGGTTAATAGTTCTGTGATTGTCGTTTCTATGCTACTGATCATTTTTCCTTCATATAAATAAAAAACGCGATTGTTCTCGGTTGTAGCGAGTCCTCGCGGTTCTCAATTAGCAGTTTGCCAATTCCCTTTAGTGGAATAGACCACTGCTTTTACTACTGTATCAGCAGCATTCTCAATTTGACTATCAAACCTTTATTTATGCATGTTACTGCTTTCCTTGTTGGGAATCAAGTCAAATTTAAGATCCACACTTATGTGTTTAGCGAAACTTAATAACATCACCGCATAAGTCCTAATAAAAAAGGTTGTCATTTAAGACGTTAAATACTAATATAGTTTAATCTATCTGAGAAATTTTGTCAAGGTTATTTTTTCGTCTTGACGTATCAACCCGGAATTACCGAGTGGGGTGTGTAAATATGGATGGGTTTAAAATGGATGGTTCTCAGAAACTAAACGACCCCCCCAAAAAAGATTAAAAAGTAAGGCAGAGCATAAATGCTTGTCCTTACTTTATTAATCTATGTTCCAGCAATATATATATAGAGAGAAATATGTTTAGATGGCGGCGGGACCTCTTTCGCCTGTTCGTATTCGGATTGTCTCACTAATAGGTATGACAAATATTTTCCCGTCCCCGATTTTTCCTGTTGATGCTGCTTGTTGAACAGCCTCAACCACTTTATCTACGTTCTCTTCAGCGACGACAATCTCGATTTTCAATTTCGGGACGAACTCAATCGTATATTCGCTTCCACGATAGAGTTCGGTATGCCCACGGCTCCGTCCAAATCCGCGGACTTCACTGACAGTCATTCCCCGGACACCGACATTGCTGAGAGCTTCTTTAACTTCCTCCAGTTTGAAGGGTCGAATAATACACTCTAATTTTACCATTGGAATTTCTCCTAATACCTACGCAAATTGGATAGGGTTGTCTTGGCGGATACAGAGATTCGCCGTTAGGTTACATAAAAGACTTTGTGGACAGCTTCTAAATATCGTGATAGAGGAAGAATTCATACGGATGTGGACGCATATTAATTGCATCTACCTCGTTTTCGCGTTTGTATTCAAGCCAGACATCAATCACATCTTCAGTAAACACATCACCTTTAAGAAGATATTCGTGGTCATCTTCAAGCGCATCAAGTGAGTCTCCAAGAGAAGCTGGTGTGGATTCAATCTCATCCAGTTCTTCTGGTTCAAGATCGTAAAGGTCTTTATCTAACGGGTCTCCTGGATGGATTCGGTTCTGAATACCGTCAAGACCAGCCAAGAGCAATGCGCTGAATGCAAGATATGGGTTACACGATGGATCCGGTGTACGGAATTCAACCCGTTTCGCCTTCTCACTCTTAGAATAGACCGGAATTCTGACACACGCACTTCGGTTCCTTTGAGAATAAGCGATGTTTACAGGAGCTTCATAACCCGGAACAAGTCTCTTGTAGGAATTGGTGGTCGGGGCAATTATGGCACAAAGTGAACGGGCATGTTTGAGCAAACCACCGATATAATAGAGTGCTGTTTCACTCAAGAGTGAGTATCCTTGCGAATCAAAGAAGATGTTCTTTCCATCTTTCCACAAACTTTGGTGTACGTGCATGCCAGAACCGTTATCTTGGAACAAGGGTTTAGGCATAAAAGTCGCTACTAAATTGTGTGAACGCGCAACATTCTTTACGATATACTTATATAAAGCAATCTTGTCCCCGACAGTCGTAAGTGTATCAAAACGGATATCAATTTCTCCCTGTCCAGCAGTACCAACTTCGTGGTGGTGAACTTCAACATCAATACCAGATTCAATTAACTTCAAACAGATTTCAGAACGGATGTCTTGAAGCGTATCTGAGGGTGGAACAGGGAAATATCCTTCTTTATATCGCGGTTTATATCCGAGGTTAGGATTCTCTTCCTTACCAGAATTCCAACTACCTTCAACGGAATCTACATAATAGAAACCGGAATGTTGATTCTGTCCATATCGGATGTCGTTTAGCAGATAGAATTCCGCTTCAGGTCCCCAGAAACTTGTGTCAGCGATTCCTGTGGACTGTAGATAAGCTTCCGCTTTCTGTGCGATATGTCTGACATCCCGTGTGTAATTCTCCAACGTAATCGGATCTTTAATATTACATGTAATACTTAATGTCGGCACCTTGCAAACAGGATCAATCAGTGCTGTTGCTGGATCAGGAAAGAGTAGCATATCACTCTCATTGATGGCTTGGAAGCCTCGTATGCTTGATCCATCAAAGCCGATTCCCTCAGTAAACAAGTCTTCACTCAATTCATCAACCATAAGAGAGAAGTGTTGCCACATCCCCGGTAGGTCCATAAATTTTAAGTCAACTATTTTAACATTTTGTTCTTTTGCAAGTGCAACCACCTCACTCGGTGTCATTCGCGTTTCCTCCTGATGAAAAATATGTAATAATTTTAAGTCGTGACGTCTCGTCAAATTGAACGTGTAATTAATAGGATTTGACAAGAATTCCGTAACAGACTATGCAAAGTTTATGCCAATTTTTGGTTTGATGAATAACAACGTCTGACAAACCAGACCATTGACAACGTAGTAAAAGTAAACACTGATATTCTATATAACGACAACGATTCTGAATCTACTGCTCATTTATAGAAAACACACACAAACCTTATATTTTCTGCTAAATTATTAGGCATAGAATTGCCCAAAATTTCAGCAGAATTAACAATTATGTAGTTGTTTCAGCTTCGTCTTGAAATTCCACGTCTTCAGCAAATCTACTTGTTTCCGGTCCATCTTGTCCTGCGTATTTATTGGCAGGTTTTTCTCGGTAAGGTAAAGTTGATGGTGAAGAGAGTGGTTCAAATGTAAAGGCACAGATCCGCATCCCTGGATATAGTTTAACAGGCATGCGTCCGAGGTTTCCGAGTTCTAATGTTGCGTTTCCAACCCACCCTGGATCAAAAAGTCCTGCAGTGCTGTGAACGATAATTCCGAGTCTGCCGAGACTACTTCTCCCTTCCAATCTCGCCATCACATCGTCATCTAATTCCAGTTTTTCCTGTGTTGCTGCGAGGACGAACTCTCCCGGTTGCATCGTAAATGCTTCACCGTTAGGGACGTCTACTTTCCGCATCAGGTCGTCCACATCCACCTTTCTTTTCAGATCAATATACGGATATTTGCTATGTTCAAAAACGCGAAATGTGTTCCCCAGTCGAAAATCAATTGAGCAACTGCCTAATTGTGTTTCTAAATCAGGTTTAGGGGTTATTTTTATTTTTTCTTCATTAATATATCGTAGTATGTCAACATTTGATAAAACCATATTTCAATATTACCATTAATTTACAAAGTTGTCACGTTTTTTGTCATTTAGTTATCTTCAGTCCAATCGTCTGAAGGGATATTCCGGTAAGCGTAGTCGAGGAGTGTGACGGGATGCATCGCTTTCATGTCTAAACCGTGTTTCTGAATTCCGAGTTGGATTTGAAGTAAACATCCAGGATTACCAGAGGCAACGATATCAGCATCAGTATCCGCGATATGTGCCATTTTACGTTCAAGTATCTCCTGTGAAAGTTCGGGTTGTGTGATATTATAAATACCCGCGCTACCGCAACACCATTCAGATTCTGTCAATTCAATCAACTCAAGTTCCGGTATTGCTTGCAAGACTTTTCGGGGTTGTGATTTCACACGTTGTCCGTGTAGGAGGTGACACGGTTCATCATAAGTTACTTTTTTCGATATTTTTCCTTTGGGAGGTATCATCTCAATTTCAGCTAAGAATTCGCTTATGTCTCGCATTTTGTTGGTAAAGTTTTCTGCTTTCTCTTCGTATTCTGGATCACTCTTGAGGAGTACATTATACTCTTTCAGGGTTGCGCCACAACCTGCTGAGTTGATGATTATGACGTCTACATTCTCTTTTTCAAACGCGTCAATATTCTGTTTTGCAAGTTCTGCTGCCATATCGCGTACCCCGTTATGTAGATGAAGTGCACCACAACAGGTCTGATTCCGTGGTGTGACGACTTCGCAGCCGTTCTCAGCGAGTACACGTATCGTAGCCAAGTTGGTCTCAGTGAAGACCTGGTTCATGATACACCCGGGGATAAACCCAACTCGATAGCGGGTTTTACCTTCAGCGGGTGTGACATCTCGTATCGTATACTTCTGTTTTGGATGGGGTATTGTTGGCAGCAAGGCTTCCATTTTTCCGATTTTCCCCATGAGTTTTAGGAGTCCTGTTTTTTGCACAAACCATCGAATTCCGAGCCTTTGATATAGCCACATCAATTCGAAGATCAGGTCTAACCTCTCCTTGCTGGTTAGTATCTGTTTGAAAACAAGATTTGTCCAGAAGCGGTAGGATAGAGATCGGTGTGCGTTGCGTTCATAGATAGCGCGGGCTTCCTCAAGGAGTTCGCCGAAGTGAACACCCGATGGACAGGCGGTCTCACATGCTCTGCAGTCCAAACATCTGTAGATGTATTCTTGCCAATCTTCGGTGAGCGGTGTTGGGTCTTGTTGTTTGAAAGCACTCCCCATCAGATAAAGTCTTCCTCTGGGAGAGTCGGTTTCTAATCCTAATTCGCGATAGGTTGGACAGGTAGGAAGACAGAGACCACAATGTGTGCAAGCATCCCATTTTTTCCAACTAAATGTCTCAATACCTTTTAGGGGGAGGTTCTGTTGTTGGTTGGACATATTAGACTTTTTTACGCTTCCAGTAGAGATTATTTACGACCTTAATAGTAGTAGGCACTCTCCGAGTGCCGTCTCTTCACCTTCCGTCTCCGTATTTATTTACGACCTTAATAGTAGTAGGCACTCTCCGAGTGCCGTCTTTTCACCTTCCGTTTCCGTGTTTATTTACGGGTCTTAATAGTAGTAGGCACTCTCCGAGTGCCGTCTTTTCACCTTCCGTCTCCATGTCTGTTTACGAACCCGTGATGATTTTTGTAATTCCTTCATTGAGACTACCGGAACGATACCCCTGCAAATCAAGCGTGACGTGTCCATATCCAATTTCATTAAAATACAGGTTAATCTGTTTTCTTGTTTCTTTGTGACGTAGTAAATTTATTTCTTCTGCATCCAATTCAATACGAGCGAGTTTACCGTGGTGCCTGACTCGAAATTGGCGTATACCTAAATCGTATAGAAACTGCTCAGCTGCATCAACCTGTCGGAGTAGTTCTCGGGTGATACGCATCCCGTAAGGGAACCGTGACGATAGACAGGCAAAGGCAGGTTTATCCCATGTTGGCAGCTGCCATTCTTTTGAGATTTCGCGAATTTCTGCTTTCGTTAAGTCGACATCTATTAGGGGTGCTTGAATCCCCATCTTTTTAGCTGCATCCATTCCGGGTCTGTGGTCACCGACATCATCAGGAATAGCACCGTAGATAATAGTTCCCACATCATACTTTTCAGCGATGGGTTGCAATCTATCAAATAATTCTGTCTTACAAAAAAAACATCTATTGGTAGGATTGCTTGCGTATCCTTCCAAATCTAATTCTTTTGTATGAACAGTCTCAAGTCGTATGCCGATCTGTTTTGCGATATCTTGTGCTGCACGCATTTCTCTTACAGGATATGAATCAGAGATCGCGGTTACAGCGAGTGCGTTTTCTCCTAAAGCGTTTTGTGCGGCGTCTGCCAGGAATGTGCTATCAACCCCACCAGAAAAAGCAACGATAACCTTTTTATAGTCTTGCAATTGATCGTAGAGTCTATCTATCTTTGTTTGTAGTAGTTGGGGTAACATCTGTTCACATCCTAAGGTCGTTCCGCTTGCTGTATAATCTGTAGTTGGTCTCTAAGTAGTTGTCTCTTTATACCATTAATCCTGTCAATAAAAAGGACGCCGTTGAGATGGTCTATTTCATGTTGAATTACGCGTGCAAGGAGTCCATCTGCTTCAATCTGAACATCTTCGCCGTCAATGTTCATTGCGTTGACGACAATTTGTTCAGGTCTTTTCACCTCAGCTCGCAAATCGGGAATACTTAGGCAGCCCTCTTCAAGGACACACTCTCCTTCAACACTGATTATTTCAGGGTTGAATAGTCCAAGAGGTTCAAATTCATCTTCATCTACCACTACGCCGATATCAACAACGATAAACCGTTTTAAGATGCCGACCTGTGTTGCAGCGAGACCGATTCCGAATGAAGCGTAGAGCGTTTCTAACATATCATCTGCAAGTAACCGTTCTACGTCTGTAATTTCCTGTACGGGTTCAGCTCTTTTTCGCAGGACAGGGTCACCGTAGTAGCGAAGTTGTAATGGTTCAGTTTTTGGTAATCGTGGTATTTCTTCCATACGTTGTTTTGAATGTTGTCTATTTTGTTATTTCTTTTCTGTATTGCTATAAGCTGGGCAAAATCCATTTCTCTGTAGGAGAGTACTATGATTTTAAATATCTTAACATCAATAACAGTTTATGTCAAGGAAAATAATTAGGTTGGGTGTGTATAGTTTTAATCATGCTTATACGGGACTAAAGAAATGAGCCACATAAAACATTATCAAACTCACATTATAAGAGAAGATATCGGTTTTCTTACTTTCGTATTAACATCTTGCGTGTTGCTGTGAAATCGCCTGCGGACAGTGTATAAAAATAGACGCCACTCGTCACGAATTCACCGAGATTGTTTTTACCATCCCAATAGGCAGCACGGTTCTTACTATTATAGATACCGACAGCTTGATTCCCTAAATCTAATGTCCGCACCAATTGTCCATCTTCAGTATAGATGTATATACTGACATTTGTAGACTTCGCGAGTTGATACGGTATCCACCTCCCTGAGTTAGATAAGTTCAGATAGTCCGGCAATAAAGCAGTTGTTTTAGGTGTCATTGCTGCTAAAAGCTGTTCTAACACTTGTATTCCGCGTTGAATAGCGGGGTCAGTTATATTTAGCTGCCGTGCTTGCTGTAGCCATGCTGCGACATCTGCTCTTGTTAGGTCGGTCTCTGAATCGCGACTCCATACTTCAGGAGCAACCGCAGAATTGCCAAACGCTGCCGCGACAAGCATTAAATCAACGATATTAACGACACCGTCACCATTAACATCCGCATCGTTTTGTCCTGTTTCACTGAACTTGGACGCAACAAGGGTCAGGTCTACAATGTTGACGACCCCGTCCTTATTGACATCCTCGGAGATTCTTTCCGGTTCCGATGAAGTCGGTGTGAGCCTCCACAAAAGCACAGTTCCATCATCACTCCCACTTGCGATTGTGTTTCCATCCGAACTAAAGGATACGCTCTCAACAGAACGCGTATGCCCTGTGAGGGTGCGGAGGTGTCTACCCGTGTTGACATCCCATAAGCGGATGGTGTTGTCATAACTCCCACTTGTCAGGGTTGCGATTGTGTTTCCATCCGGACTAAAGGATACGCTTCTGACAGAATCCCTATGTCCTATGAGGGTGTGGAGGTGTCTGCCCGTGTTGACATCCCATAAGCGGATGGTGTTGTCATAACTCCCACTTGCGATTGTGTTTCCATCCGGACTAAAGGATACGCTCTTGACCCGATCCGTATGCCCTATGAGGGTGTGGAGGCGTCTACCCGTGTTGGTATCGCACAAATGCACAGTCCCATCCCACCACCCTCCACTTGCCTGTGTGTCTCCATCCTGACTAAAGGCACTCGGATTCGCCCGATCCAAACGTCCTATGAGGGGGCAGAGGTGTCTACCCGTGTTGACATCCCATAAGCGGATGGTGTCGTACCCACTCCTACTTGCGATTGTGTTTCCATCCGAACTAAAGGATACGCTCTGAACAGGAGGCGTATGTCCTGTAAGTGTGTGGAGGTGTCTACCCGTGTTGACATCCCATAAGCGGATGGTGCCGTCCCAACTCCTACTTGCGATTATGTTTCCATCCGGACTAAAGGATACGTTCTCAACAGAACGCGTATGCCCTATTAGGGTGTGGAGGTGTCTACCTGTGTTGACATCCCATAAGCGGATGGTGTTATCCCTACTCCCACTTGCGATTGTGTTTCCATCCGGACTAAAGGATACGATCCCGACAGGACGCGTATGTCCTGTAAGGGTGTGGAGGTGTCTACCCGTGTTGACATCCCATAAGCGGATGGTGTTATCCCAACTCCCACTTGCGATTGTGTTTCCATCCGGACTAAAGGATACGCTCTGGACCCAATCCGTATGCCCTGTTAGGGTGTGAAGGTGTCCACCCGTGTTGGCATCGCGTAACTGAACGGTGCCGTCTCCACTAATACTTACCTTGTATTTCTCATCGGGACTAAAGGATACGCTCCTGTCAACTTGCTTCGTATGCCTTGTGAGGGTCTGAAGATGTCTACCTGTGTTGGCATTCCAGAAAAGCACAGTCCTGTGCCAACTCCCACTTGCGATTGTGTTTCCATCCGGACTAAAGGATACGATCCCGCCCAAATCCGTATGCCCTGTTAGGGTATGGAGGTGTCTACCCGTGTTGACATCCCATAAGCGGATGGTGCCGTCCCAACTCCAACTTGTGATTGTGTTTCCATCGGGACTAAAGGATACGCTCTGGACCCGATCCGTATGTCCTGTTAGGGTGTGGAGGTGTCTACCCGTGTTGACATCCCATAAGCGGATGGTGTTATCCTTACTCCCACTTGCGATTGTGTTTCCATCCGGACTAAAGGATACGTTCATAACAGAACGCGTATGCCCTATTAGGGTGTGGAGGTGTCTACTCGTGTTGACATCCCATAAGCGGATGGTGCCGTCCCAATTCCCACTTGCGATTGTGTTTCCATCCGGACTAAAGTATACGCTCCCGTCCAAATCCGTAGGTCCTGTTAGGGTGTGGAGGTGTTTACCCGTGTTAGCATCCCACAACCGAACGGTGCCGTCATCACTTCCACTTGTGATTGTGTTTCCATCCGGACTAAAGTATACGTTCTCTACAGGACGCTTATGCCTTGTGAGGGTGCGGAGGTGCCTCCCCGTGTTGGCATCATACAAAAGCACAGTCCCATCCCTACTCCCACTTGCAAGTGTGTTGCCATCCGGACTAAAGGATACGTTCCCAACAGAACGCGTATGTCCTGTTAGGGTGTGGAGTTGTCTACCCGTGTTAACATCCCACAAAAGCACAGTCTTATCCCTACTCACACTTGCAAGTGTGTTACCATCGGGACTAAAGGATACGCTTAAGACCAAAGATGTATGCCCTATAAGGGTGTGGAGTTGTCTACCCGTGTTGGCATCCCACAAAAGCACAGTCCCATCCCTACTCCCACTTGCGAGTGTGTTGCCATCCGGACTAAAGGATACGATCTCTACAGGACTCGTATGCCCTATGAGCAGATCGAGTTCTTGTCCAGTTTGCACATCGTAGATCCAAATACCGATGCTGGTTGCTACTGCAAGACGCGTCCCATCAAGTGAATACGCGATTCCGATTATTTTACCTTTACCGAGGCGGGTTTTCGCGCCTTCAGGTAAACCCCATTGTGTGTAATCTGGGGCGAAGGTGTTCAAAGTAGTAAAAGCAAATACCATAGTTATTTATATTGAGAATTGTTCAAGGAAATTGAGAATTGTTCAAGGGAATCTAAACATGTAAAGATGAAAACCTTCATCGCCTATGGTTGAACCGGTGAAATTTGTTAGTAAAGTCAGTTGATACTGTTCTACTAATTCCTCTTCCAAAACACGATTCATGATTATGAGTATATCCTGCATATACTTCGTGCTTAACACAACCGCTTCTTTGATGATTTCTTCGTTGGAAACACCGTGGGTTCTGGCTTTGTCCCATCTGACAAAGGATCCGAATCGGCTACCTTTTGAATAGAATACTTCCTTCTTTTTTAGATAGCCGACGACGGTACTGACAGCAAAATCTGTGTCCCCGACCATCATCATATCCTCTATACCTTGTGCTTCTATGTATTCAGCAGTTCTCTTTCCGTGTGAGAATACATACTGAACATCTGAAGTAAGAGCAGTTATGCCGCCGAGGAAGTGAAATACAAGGAGTATGATGAAGACAGTGCCGAAGAACGACTGCGCTACTGTGCTGATCTTGTCAAAAGGAAATTTAATCTCAGGACAATCATTGCATATCCAACTCGTGAGAATGAATGTAAAAAATAAGAATCCGTGATGACGCATACTGCCGCCATACTTGACATAGAAGAATGAAAGCAGTCCCACTGTTGCTGTCAAATAGATGATGAGAGCTGTCGGACGTTTTAGGAAACGGAGGATACACCAGAATATGAGAAGATAACACAGAGGCAATCGAATCAACTGAAAGAACGTAGAACTGTGTAGGTGGTGACTACCCCAAAAACCCATCGCAGCTCTTGGGAGCGGTAAGAACGCATTTGTGAGGATTTTGACGATGTTGTTAACGCGTTGAAAATCAAACTTAAAATTCCAACCCGTCGCGAATCCACTATCTGCCGGTGGATTGAGTTGAATGACAGCTGTAAGAATACCAAACCCTATCAGGACAAAACCGATCCATACACGTTGTCTATTATCAATGGATATTTCTCTTTTGTAGTAGTGAAAGTAGAGGAATTCACATAAGAGTGCAATACCGATTGCAATTGTAACAATTAAGGCATGCACGCTGGTATGAGCAAGCAGAATCAAGATGAACCCTATCCATACAAAACGTTTATACCGATCTTTATAGAGCACGCAGAAGATGGTGATAAGCAGGACGCCAATGGCATAATTTCTCGCCACAATTGCGTACTCATATAGGGCAAAGTATCCGAAAGCAAAGAGAAACTTAATTAATAAATGAAAAGGTGCATAACGCGCAAATAGGAATACAGTTGTCGCTGCAATCAGCAGATGGAATATCTGCATCATCACGGGGGAAGCAGAGAGGCGACTGAGCGGCATTAAGCAGAGGTGCCATAGTGCTGGATGTCCCTCATATTTCATATTAGCGAATAGATTAAAGATGGATGTACTATCCCTTGCTAATAACCAAGCTTGAATTTCATCGCGCCACATTTCATGGTGCATTGCACCATAACCGCAGACGATGAGGAAAACAAAGGTTAACCAGCAAGCATGGAAACAATGCTCTTTATTAAGTGTATCCGCTGTATCGGATTTTTTGGGTTCTTGGTGTAGAGATTGAAGAAAATCTTGAAAAAACATTCAAATTTGCTAATGTATGCCTAAACTTGCGATGGGAAGCCATATCCCTCCAGTTGTGCATGTAATGAACTTCTGGAAAGGTTCATCAAGACCAACAACATCCACTTTAATGTTGCATTTCTTCATCTTCTGAAGTACATCGCTTGCTGTATAGTTTCCGCTAACGTATTCATCTGTAATCAGAATGAAGTGAACATCAGCGTTTTTTCTGTACTGAACTTCATCCGCAGCGCGTATCAGCGCATCTACAGCTTTTTCTCCACCACGACACTTCACTTGTGTGAGGGCTCTTCGTATCTTAGGAACGGACCGTGTTTGTGGAATAACCTCAAAATCCCATCCTAACATATTATATGCAGCACTGTTTCTGAAGATGACAATTCCAATTGTAAAATCAAGTTGTGCAACATCAAATAGGTCTGTCATTCGGTTGAGATGGTTTCTGACAGCATTGATGTTATCTTTCATACTGCCGCTGCCATCTATGATGAAAACGATGTCAACGACATCTTTCGTTCGGTTTGTTACAATGTGTTGTCCTATTCTTTCTAAAATGACGTTGGGCAACGGTAGGTCTCCGATACTTGCAAGTGTATCGTCAATAAGCGGCATGAAAGATTTGCGTGTTACATTCCGAACTACGGTTTGGGGTTTGAATCTACCGTATCCATATCCAGTTGCAATACCTTTACTGACTGATGGCACTGGTGCGTTTATACCTGCGTTGTCCATTCCCAGAGTGCGTGGTTCCGGCAGAGAAAACCCCCGTAAAGGTGTTATTGGGTTTCTATGTATGATTTTTGTGGTTTTTGGCAAGGAAGGAATATGGGTACTTACGACATTTTCAATCTGTTCTTGCTTGACAGGTGTAAATCTGGGTGAGGATAAGTTTTTTCGCTTTAAGGTACGTATTGCACGTTCTTTAGGCATCTCTGATATTTCAAGGAATGTTAAGTCTTCAATCAGAATCTGTTTGGTCTTGTACAATCCTATCATCAGGGAAACCAGTAGGACATGTACCCCAAGAGAAATGATAAGGGCATGGGTGATAGTCTTTGTAGATTTAATATTCATAGTTCCCACAACCTATTCTGGATTTTTCAGTATGCAACATTTCAACATGCGTCTTGTCTAATTATTGCACAAAAGTTAAGCTTTAGCAAGGTGTTATTTGTAGAAAATGAGAAGGTATTGGTTTTAATTCTATACTATGTGATATAATACCTTCAGAAAACATACACTTCAAACATGAAACTTAATAGTAGTAGGCACTCTCCAAGTGCCGTTCTTGCTTCAGAAAACATACACTTCAAAAACGGAAGGACACGGATGCTAAAAATCATTGACACACACCAACACCTTTGGGATACATCAAAATTAGATTATCCTTGGTTAGATGGATTTGATCTTCTGCAACAGAAATACACTTCAGAAGACTATCGGAACGCTATAGGGGACATTAACGTTGTAAAATCGGTTCACGTTGAAGGTGATCCTGCTGAGAAAGATGTTATCAAGGAGGTGGAATGGCTAACACAGATTGCAGAAACATACGGGATGATAGGGGCAATTGCAGCCGCTGCACCTCTCGAAAAACCTGATGTAGAAGCAACACTTGAAAAACTCTCAACGGATGACCTCGTCGTAGGTATCCGCAGGATGGCATGGCATAACCCCGACAACGAATTCTACGCAACCCCCGAACTGATTAACGGTGTGAGATTGTTAGGAAAGTATAACCTCTCATTTGAACTCTGTGCTAAACATGATCAACTTCCAGCTGCAATAACGTTAGTCGAAGCAACCCCTAACATCAAGCATGCTGTCAACCACTGTGGTGGTCCAAATATAAAAGACGACGAGTTTGAACCGTGGGCAACCCACATGACAAAACTCGCCGCTTATGAGAACGTACATTGCAAAGTATCCGGTATTGTGACAACTGCCAGCGAAAATTGGACAACTGTAGAACTCAAACATTACATTCAACATCTCGTTGAAATATTCGGATATGACCGACTCATGTTTGGTAGTGATTGGCCCGTATGCACCTTAGCTGCCAATTATTCCGAATGGTTTGAAGCACTGCTCTCGGTAGTTGATGATGCATCCGATACTGAAAAAAACCGACTCTTTTACCAGAACGCTTTGGATTTCTATAAGATGTAATACAACCTATCTGATCCTGAAGTGTGCACCTATTTCGGTGTAATCAATATGGGTTCAACACTTGCATAGTAGTAGGCACTCTCCGAGTGCCGTCTCTTAGTATTTCGGTGTAATCAATATAGGTTCAACACCTTGCGATTCGTGAATCTGTTGTTTGAGGGTTGTCGCGTCCTCTCGTGCTGTGAATTCTCCGATCGTCACTCGATGCCTGGTATTTCCATCCAATGTCACAGTATAGATTTTCACCTTCTCATCTGGATGTAGATTTTTTAGGCTATCAGCCAACAGATCGGCATTTCTACGTTCTGAGAAAGACCCAACCATCAATGTAAATTTAGGTTTTTGCACAACATTCTGATTTCCACTATCAGTTGTTGCCCTGCCAAATATCAGCTCAGTCTGTTTGGTGTTCTTATTTCCAGCTATATCTTGAACACTCAGCACGAATTTGTATGTTCTCTCAGGTAACTGCGACACTTTGCTCAGAACCACAGTTTCTGGTGGTTTACCTTTTCCTTTGCTTTCTTCAACCAGCAAGTTATTCGCGTCAAATACCTCAAGTTTCCAATTCGCTATAGGGTTAATATCCCACGTCTGCACCCCGACAGTTCCCGGTGCTTTCTTAGTGATGTCCACTGTTGCAGGAATTAGGTCTACAGTAATCTTACTACTACTTCTGATATGTAATGTTCCGTTCTCATCAACGATGTGAAGTTGTGCTACGTAATCTCCATCGGAAACCAATTTGCCATCGCTTCGCATGCCGTTCCATATAACACCGTGTTGTGGTGAACCGGTACCGGTTTGCTTCCATACCTGTTCGGTATATGCATCCCTAAGTGTTAATTCCCATTTATCGTCTGCTCTAACATTAAAACTGAATGTAGTCGAATCAGCAAATCCATCACTGTTTGGAGAAATTGTGTGTTCAGTTAACTGCAATTCTCCTCTGTTTGATCCGCTCTCTGTATTAACATCAAGCGTCTTCGGCATCACAATCTTCGGTGTTGCAGTCGTTTCATAAGTATGCTTCGGTTCTATTTCTTTAGCTTTAACTGGATTTTGCAGCTCTTTTGTTGGTGCGGGACTCTTTTTACTACCGCCCCACCGTAACGTTGCAGAAATCCAATGCAGATTCTGTTCTAATTCGCCGCCACTTACATGTGCATAATCCAACTGTCCAGAAGAATTACGGAAACTTATCCCTTGTGTCCACTGACCATTTCGAATTTCATCAGACGCGGTTAATGTGGTATATCCGAGCCGCATCCCAAAACGGTTATTGAATACCCATCTTTCTGCTCCAAAGTGCAACCGAACACGTTCACCCCATTTTCTATCATTTTGTCCCCGAATTGCGAAATCGGTAGATAGCAATGTTGCCTTGTCCGGACGATACGTCATGCCAAAACGCGTTACTAATGGCAAACTTTCTTCTAAAGGTTCAATCAGCTTGCCATCACTATATCGGATACCATTGCTTAACTCAGCCAGATTCATTCCAAACGTAATAGATTCTCCGAACTTTTCAAAAGGGTAGGTAAACTGCATGCCAACATCCGTGCTCCAAAGAAATCGCGTTTCATCCGCTATATGTCGCTGATAGTATCGCACATTGGCACCTGCCGATACATAATCACCTAATGCTAACCCATATCCTAAGAGGGCAATCTGCGTAGAAACATTGTTATTCCCATTCAATCCATTAAACCAAGCAGCAACAGACAGGTTTCCCACATTCTTATCGGTTATGCCGAGTGTATAAGGACTTACGGCTAACGAAAACGCCTGATCCGGTCCTGAAGCGGCATTCGAAAAAGGAATACTACCCAAATTCAGCTCTATACCATTCAGATACCCGAGTGAAGACGGATTCCATAAAAAACCGTTATTTGTTGATGGACCGGCTGTGAATGCACTTCCCATGCCGACAGCGCGTGCACTTGCACCTACAAAAATATCACGATGGTCTATACCGGAAGAACCATCCGCTATCATTACATTTCCTAACATCATCGTTACAATACTCATCAGTACGAGAGTTTTCAATTGCATCTTTTTACTCCATTGAATTTGACATATTCCAATCTGAAGGTGTTTTTACCTATAAGTTTAACGTGTAAAGAACATTTAAGGGTACAATTGCCGGGTCGGGGAATTGCAGAGAATAAACAAAACTGATGGCTTAAGCATTTGCAATACCAAAGAAACACCAACCGAAAACAAAAAATCTCTTGCATCTTGTTTTGCTTGATGCAAGAGATTTTTTGATAATTATGACAAATTGGGATCTATCCCTATTCAATCTCTTTTGAAACTTTACTGAACCCATTAAACTATAAACACTATCCCTTCAGGTATATCACCTGTATACCTTATTGCTGCATCTCCATCATATATCGCTGATGCCTTCATTATTTCTTCTCTTGAATCTGTTACAAGATCTACAACTCCAGACAACAATTCAGTATTTTCACTAATCTCTGGTTCCACAACAAATAACCATTGATTAGGGAATTTTTCATACATCTGATCTATGGTCATTCGTTCTTTTTCATTTTTCACTATGTTTCTCCTCCTATTGGTTGAAAATTCGTTCAAGTTGACATACCATTATCCATCATAAACTTAATATTTTTTGCTAAAAATATAAATGGCTATAAAAGATAGCTGCATAGCACTTTCCTATGCAAATGACAGGATTCAGTTGATTACATTGTACTATAGAAAATTATAGGTTGTCAAGTATAATTATACAGTTGTCAAACAATTCATTTCTTGAAATCATTGGGTAATTCTGATAATCTATAATTCAATACAACCAGTACTTGTGGAGATATTTAATGTATGATATTCAATCCACTTTAACCGAAGAAGAAAAGTGGTATTTCGACTTACACGGATTTCTCGTCTTGCGGAATGTAATTCCTAAAGATGAGATTGAAGAGATGTTGAAGGTGCTTCAGCATTGGCTCACAATTGATGAATCTGACATCCCACCGCCGTTGCACCGTGGCAGACAAGAACCGTGCAAGACACATATAGGACATGTCCAATACGGACATCGCTTGTTTCAAGACCTCGCGATGAACCCAGACATTATGCGGGTTTTAGGAGGGTTAATGATGAACGCCCCGCGTCTATTTCACTGCAATTTTACGATGATGACAAAGCATGATTACCCTCAACATTTTCATCGTGATGACAGCGGGTTTAAGTTTCCGTCAGGATTCCGAAATCCGCATAACGATTATCAAGCTGCAGCGGGACATATTTATTGTAACCATATCGCGACATGGGTTGCATTGGTGGATGTGCCACCGGGAACAGGATTTTGCCTTGTCCCAGGCAGTCATAAATCCCTATTTCAGACCCCGGAACATCTGCCTGTCCGACACGATCCACCGACCTCAATTACGCTACCGATGCAAGCAGGTGATGTTGCGATTTTCTCAACGAATCTGCTCCATGATGCAAGCCCATGGACAGAAGATTATCCTCGCATGAACATTTTTCAACGGTATCAGTTGAGCGTCTATTTCAACGAAGCTGGCAAAGGAGGGTATCCTTTCGATGAACATCGTGATAAGATTTCGGAAGAACAGTATGAACTGGAATCGTTTTCAAAAGAGGTGAAAGCAGCAGTTCAACGCATTTTACCAAATGGAGGGGAAAAATGAAATTAAAGGATCAAGTCTGTATAATAACGGGGGGTGGAAGCGGGATCGGTCGAGATGCTGCACTCAAAATGGCACAAGAAGATGCAACCGTTGTGATTGTGGGTAGAACAGAATCGAAATTAGAGTCTGCTATTGCAGAGATCAGAAATATGGGTGGTACAGCAGAATATTACACGCTTGATGTATCGGATTTCGATGCTGTACAAAAGATGGTTGACGATGTATATCAGAAATTTGGTCGCATAGATATATTGGTAAACAATGCTGGACACAGTTCCCACAATCGTAGACTACGCAATACAACACCAGAAGAAACACGTTCAGTTGTTGACTCAAATCTAATCGGAACATTTTTCTGCACACAAGCGGTTGTACCGACAATGCTGAAAGCGAAATCGGGAACGATTATCAACATCTCATCGCTTGCAGCAGTTACACCCGGTCCTTTTAGTGGTTTTGCTTATGGTGCAGCGAAGGCAGGCGTAATCAACTTCACCGAGTTTCTCAACAATGATTTGCGGAATACAGGTATACGTGCAAGTGTGATAATTCCTGGTGAGGTAGCAACACCCATTGTGGATAAACGTCCTATTCCGCCAGATGCTGACGCACGCGCCCTGATGGTAGACGTTGCCGAAACTTCAGCAGCGATTCTCCTTATTGCCACACTACCGCAACGGAGTAACATACCCGAATTGGTTATCCGACCGACAATACATCGTGATATGACAGGTGAAGTCGTAGAATTGAACGATTGATGGAATATAAAAATGCAAGATGAACTTCGTCTCTTCATTCCTTTTGAAAAACTGCGGGGTAGGACTTTAGTATTGTGTTTTCTTATCACAAGTTTCGTTGGGGGCATTTTTCCAGAAGCCGTTATGGGTTTGTTCTTTTATGTGACTTTTTTTCTTGTTATTTCTCCTATCCTGTTTCGTTCGGGTTTGTCTTACAAGTTGTTATTTGGACCGTGTCCAAAGTTCTCTACATTTAGAAGATACATTATATGGGTGATTCCACTTTTCATCTTTTCAATCGTAGTCATCTATCTGCAATATGTTCTTTTACATTATCTGGTGCCAGAAATTGCAGATGGGTGGTTTTTTGATAGTTCTCCCTCTTTTGTTCCACCCGATAGTCATGAGGAATTATTCCTGACAAATGTCTTAGAATCTTTCACCATTGTGCTAATTGCACCGGTAGTTGAAGAGTTTTTCGTGCGGGGTATTCTGTTAACAAGATGGAGTATCAAATGGGGTACACCTCAGGCAATTCTCATGTCCTCTTTCCTCTTTGGTATCCTTCATGCAGATATCATTGGAGCTTTCTTTTTCGGTTATGTCTTATCTATATTATATATTCGAACAAAGTCACTTCTAATCCCTATCAGTATTCACATGGCAAACAACCTAATAGCATCTGCAATTGCATTTGTTCCAACACCTATACAAGAAGTGCCGCAACACGAAACACATTTCGTTTTACAAGAATCGGAAGCGATATCACTTATGGTGTTAGCTGTGATTATTATATCTTGGGCAATCAACATAGTGTGGAAAAATGTTCCTAAAGAGAGTTGGCGTGTTCCCTACCTTGCTGATGCTAAGTTTTTAAAATAAACAGAATCAGACGAAAAAAACCTTCACTCACATCTGATTACCCTACCGCCACTCCCACCTGAAGATCTAAGCAAAAAACGCCACCTCGGATGACATCAGGATAGTGGAAGATTGATAGATTACTTCCGGTAAATAGTTGTTTTAGGATAGAAACGTGCCCACGCGAACCAGTAAATATTGACAGCAGGCAAACGATCTAAACTCAAATCAGTTTGCTCGGAGGATGTCAGTTTACCTGTAACGAGATTCCATTGTCTTCCCTGACTGTCTTCTACAATATAATCTTCATTGGGAATGAAGTTCTCTACTTTTCCATCTACTGTGCAATTATAAACTACGGTGGCAAACGTTTCTTTGTCGTGAAAGATTAACAACGGTACCTCGTTAATTGTGTCGTGAATTAGAGACCTATCTGAAAATGCTGTTAGAGGATAGGCTTGATACTGAATCTTTCCATTCTCATCTGCGACCTGAACACCAATCACGAGAGACTTATTATCTAATCTTATGTCGGTGTATTTTGTTCCACTCACACCCGTGTCTTTGCTCTTATGATACCTTTCGTAAGAGTCGCGACTTATGCTTTCACGCATGACACCCCTGAACGGAACTGAGAGTACTTTTGTATCAGGATAGTTCTTTTTCCATGCTTTCCATGCGATTTGAGGCATAGAGACGAGTGGTTTCAGTTTCTTGCCTTTGAGTTCACCCTGAATCGCTTCTCCAGTGATATGTGACCAGAGGGATTGGGTTTGATGGTCATACATTAACAACGCATCGCGCCACAGTTTTCCGCTGACACCGAAGGTATAGGTCTTACCTTCAAGTTCCCGACTATACACGATAGCCGTGTTGCAGAGTGGTCACCAGGTGGTAGCGATTTTTTTGTCACCGACAACATCGTTCACGATCTCGTGACCGTTCAGCAGATAGAGCGAATAGGCATGACTTTCGTCATTGAAAGTGACACCAATGACAGGAGCATCATCATCTAACTTTGCTGCAATGGCAGATACAAATTGCGGTTTGGTGATGGCAGGGATGGCGTCAAAAGGCAGTAGGGTTCGGATTGGGTCTTTGTTTAGATCAACTGCAGTGGCAAAAAGTGTCATAGAAAGTAATACGGTGAGAGAGAGAGAGAAGATTTTCATTATGCTTTTCCTTTATGAATGAACCCAGTTACCACTGAGATTTCTTATCGCGTTATCTGATCTGAGTATATCCAAATCACTCACTTTGGGAAATGAATTAGGACCTATTGCCTATTGGGTATCATTACTACCCAGTTCCAATTCTGCTGAAGTAAATCAGTCCGATGATTTGGGACTTAAAAACGGGAACATTCTACCTAAAAATGTTTCAATATAGGTAACTGACAGAATGTAGGCTATAACTGATAAACATACCGTAGTAATTGTCGCGACTTTTACAGACAGTCCGATATAGAGTAGTATGGGATAACACGCTATAAGTGGTATAGTCATTAAGACTGCCCCGATTAGCCAAAGCGTATTTTCTTTAATAGTCTCAATCACCTTCATCTCTTATCTCCTTTTTCAATTCTCGGTAAGTTTGAAGATCGATTTGTGAGCTTATCTGTGTCATCTTTTTAGACTCTATAATGTCTTCCTTTGATTTGAGCCAATGCTATGAGAGCCTCAATCCGTTTCAGGTTACGAGTCTCCAATTGGTTAGAGAGTGTTTGATACTCAGCGAGTTCTTCAAGGCTTATTGTTTTACTTTCACACTTGCGCAACAGATGCTGATAACGTGTCTGATCTCTTTCTGGCAATTGTGAATTCTCTTCAATAATTGCTAATAGTGATTCTTCTTTATCTATATCTTGTCCTTGTGTCCAGTGCTTGTTGTGTTTTTGTGTATTTATGAGTCTCATTGTTTTATTCCTCTGTCAACAAACATGAGAAAATCAGATGATACATGTCTGTGTGAGTGTCAATGTAGTTTTCATTTAGTAAAGCATGTTATTAAGATATTCAGTACCACATAAGATGTCGTTAGTATTTATACCACTTAACGTTGATAGTGTTATTAGGGTTTACACTTTCTTGTAGAGTCTAATCCTCTATTAATGTTTGCTTCTGAGAGAAGATTATCCAACTCCAAATTCAATTTTTGGAGGGAGTGGATTGGGTGTATAAACCCAATATGCATGACTCCCTATGCTACGGATATATCTACCCGCACTTGAATTTTTGACGTTTTCTGGGTTCATTTTAGTTTATTAAGGCATTAGGTTATCCAGATTAGATGCCTTAAAGCATTATACCAATTTTCGAGTCTATTTGTCAAATTTCTAAAGGGGATGTCAATCTGTTTTAGGATTGACAGTGTATCTATAATGTGGTATGCTGATGCTGGAATTCAGAATGAAAATCATTAGAAAGGAAGATAAATGCAACCACAATTACCCGATCCTCGAAATGAAAACATATTGATCCATGTCGGTGGTGAATTACTGCCGCGTGATGACGCAAAGATATCCGTGTTTGACAGTCTCGCCCAAGGTGGAGATGGTGTCTGGGAGGGACTACGTATCTATGATGGAAAGGTCTTTGCCTTCGATGCACACCTTGATAGATTGCTGGACTCCGCACATGCAATGGCGTTTGAAGGAATACCTACACGCGACGAAATTAAAACCGCTATCTTTGATACCCTTAAAGCAAATGGGATGCGTGATGAAGTTCATATACGCTTAACACTAAGTCGGGGTAAGAAAGTTACGTCAAGCATGAATCCGCAGGTAAATCAGTACGGCACATGTTTGATCGTGCTGGCGGAATGGAAAGCACCAATTTATGAAAGCAGCGGTGTAAGATTGATTACATCTGCTATACGTCGGAATCCAGCACAATGTGTTGACTCTAAAATCCATCATAACAACCTGATTAACAATATCTTGGCTAAAATTGAAGCAAATGTTGCGGGTGTAGACGATGCGATTATGCTGGATATTTTCGGTTTTGTTTCCGAAACAAATGCGACAAACATCTTTATCATCAAGAAAGGTGAGGTACTTACACCCCATGCAGACAGTTGCCTACCTGGAATTACACGAGGTAATGTCATCCACCTTGCTCGTGCAAACGACATCCCCTTGGTTGAAAGGAATGTCTCCTTAACAGAGGTATATACAGCAGATGAAATGTTCACAACAGGAACCGTCGGTGAGTTAAGTCCTGTCTTAGAAGTTGATGGCAGGCAAATTGGCGATGGTAAGCCTGGACCAATGACAGGACGTTTACAAGAGCTCTATGCTGAGATGACATCAACTCAAGGTGAACCGATACCGATGTAATACCATTTCTAATTGATAATGTCTCTTTTGTAGCACATTCTGTTAGATTGTGCCGTTCCCCGCTGCATTTCTAAACAGCCGATAATGAGAGAAAAATTAATATAAATGGTATAATATAAACTTATCATCTCTTCACGAATTCCATAAGGACTTCAATACCGTCAGTGATGACCAATTCAATTCCCAAGACAACAATCGGCAAATCCGGTGAAAGAGAAGTTATCTTCTGCTCATCCTTCTGTGTAATCGCTATATATTCAGATTCATACTGATTCATTCTAAGTCTGATATTCTCTAAGTCTGATACTGTATACACATGGTGATCAGCAAAAGCATATAGTTCCACTGTTTCTGGGTTGTATTTTCGCAGTGTTGAAACAAATGCCTGAGGATTGCCGATACCACACACTGCAAGGATACGTTTTCTTTTCAGGAAGTCTACTCTCAGGGAGATGTTCTCGCCTTGTTGATTTAAAAGGCAGAGTGATGTTGGTGCATGCACACTTTCCAAGATCTGTGTATTCGGTGCAATACGGTTCAATTCTGCTCTGATTTTTGCGATATCTATGTTCGGGATATCCGTTCGTGTCAGCAAGATTAGGTCTGCGCGTTGTATGGATGACTTCGGTTCTCTTAATGTTCCGATAGGTAACATTTTACCGGTGCCGTAAGGTTGTGTGGCATCAACTGTAAGGATATCAAGGTCACGTGATAACTGGCGATGCTGAAAACCGTCATCAAGTATCAACACATTACATTCATAACGTTTCAAGATAGCTTTTCCTGTGAGATAACGTTTTTTACCGACAGCGACAGGTATATTTTTAAGTTGTCGTGCAAGCATATCTGCTTCATCACCGCACTGATCCCTTGTGCAGAGAAGTTTTTCACCGTCAGAAACTAACGTTATCTCCCTATTGCTTTTACCTTTATATCCTCTGAGAAGCACACCTACCTTGTAATTATTTTCCTGAAGAAGTTTAGCAATAGCAATAACCGCAGGCGTTTTACCCGTGCCACCAGCAACTATATTACCCACACTTATCACCCGACAAGGCAGTTGTTTCTGTTTAATAATTCCACTTGTATAGCAGAAGTTCCGCATCCAGATGACGACTCTATAGAGTAGATAAAACGGAATTAATAAACTACGAAGCAGTGTGGTTAGAACGCCATGCTGTCTCTTCGTTATGAATGTGTAGAGTATGCTTTTCATTTGCGTGGATTGTGTGCCGATTCAATCTGTTCAACAATGAGTTGAGCGGTTCTTTCTGCTGCACCAGAAGTCCCTAACTGTTGATATACCGCCTGAAGTGCTTCACACTGCACATTGCGTTTGTCAGCATCTTGCAATAGATCCAATGTATGTTCTGTGAGTGTATCAGGTGTGAGATCATCTTGAAGGAGTTCAGGGACAATACGTTTATCTGCTATGAGATTTGGTAGTCCACTGTTTTCCAAAGGCGTTAATGCTCTGATGATATGCCAATTATGCCACGAAGTGCGAAACACGATAATCATCGGAGTGCCAAGGCATGCTGCTTCAAGGGTCGCAGTTCCCGATGAAATCAACATGAGCGTTGCTGCCCGCATTGCTGTATAAGTTTCACCTTTTATTAGTTTTATATTAGGCAGTCCTTCAATACCCTCCTTACAAGTCGCAATAAGTGTTTCTGATATCCCTGGTGCAAGTGGTAGGATCCATTCTGAATTTGGAAATGTATTGGAAATATTGGAAGCAGCCTTAAGCATAATAGGTAGATGCCGTTTCACTTCGGAACGTCGGCTACCCGGCATTAGTCCGATAACGTGAGTATTATGCTTTAAGCTGAGTTTCTCTCTTGCCTGTTTAGCGTTAAGCTTGCATTTTGCGAAGTCAACGAGCGGATGTCCAACAAATTCCGCGGGTGCTCCAGCATTTCTATAGAATTCTGTTTCAAAAGGGAATATTGAGGCGATGATGTTTGTACGCTTAGCGAGTTTTTTTGCCCTACCACCTCGCCACGCCCAAGCCTTGGGTGGAATGTAGTAGATCACGCGGACATCCTGTTTAAAGGCAAATTTTGCCAACGGCATGTTAAACTCAGCAAAATCTATCAGGAGCAGTGCATCAGGTTGATGTTGACGTATATGTTGTTTTAATATTGCGAGTTTTCTCAAAAACTTCGGAAGTACAGCCAGTGCATCAGCAAATCCCATCACAGCAGAATCACGGATGTGGATTTTTAAAGACACACCTGCTTCAGTCATCCTGTCTCCCCCCATACCGGTAAGGATGATGTTTGGGTGTATCGCTTTGAGTGCGTTGACGACGTGTGATGCGTGTAGATCGCCGGATGGTTCACCAGCGACAATCATTAGTTTCATGGTGAATGGTGTCTGCAAGCTATGATTGGGTGTGTAAAGTTATTGTCACTATAAGTGTCAATTTTGGGATTTCTCTTAATAGTAGCAGGCACTCTCCGAGTGCCGTCTCTTTAATAGTAGTAGTAGCAGGCACTCTCCGAGTGCCGTCTCTTTAATAGTAGTAGTAGCAGGCACTCTCATGAAGATTAAATAAATAATCAGGTAATTCTACTAATATGACTCATCGTAGGAGGAACGTTTCGTAGGGGCGGGGTTTCCCCGCCCGCGTATTACCCAATTAATAACTTAATCTTCATCCGAGTGCCGTCTCTTTAATAGTAGTAGTAGTAGTAGGCACTCTCATGAAGATTAAATAAATAATCAGGTAATTCTACTAATATGACTCATCGTAGGAGGAACGTTTCGTAGGGGCGGGGTTTCCCCGCCCGCGTATTACCCAATTAATAACTTAATCTTCATCCGAGTGCCGTCTCTTATGTAAGTTTCTACGGCATTAGACCGGGTGTTAGAAGTCCATCTGTTTCGTTATAGTCAAACATCAAATTCAGATTCTGTACAGCAGCACCTGCTGCACCTTTTCCAAGATTATCAATAGCTGCCATTACAACCACTCGTTGCGTCCGTTTGTCAACAGCTAAACCTATGTCACAAAAATTGCTACCAAGCACAGACTTTGTCTGCGGATATTCGTCACTATCAAGTACTCGGACGAAAGGTTCGTCCCTATAAAAGGTTTTATACACATCCAACAACTTTTCAGGCAATAACCTTTCAGAAGAGAGTGGTTGCTTGAGTCTGGCGTAAACGGTACTAAGGATTCCACGAGTCATAGGAATCAGGTGTGGCGTGAATGTGACAGTAATAGTTTCTCCTGCGACAGCACTCAACTCCTGTTCGATCTCCGGTGTATGTCGATGTTTTCCGATATTGTATGCGACGAGATTAGATTCTCGATTAGGAAAATGTGTTGTATCTTTGGGTTTCGGTCCAGCACCAGAAATGCCAGATTTTGAGTCAACGATGATGGAGTTCAATTCAATGAGTTTTTGATTCAGTAAAGGCATGCTGGCAAGAATAGCACTTGTAGGATAACATCCAGGATTTGCGACGAGTTGTGCACTGCGTATCTTTTCACGATATCGTTCTGGTAACCCGTATACCGCATTCTGAATGAGTTCAGCACTGGAGTGTGCTACATCATACCAGTTTTGATAGGTTTCAGCATTGTATAACCTGTAATCAGCACTAAAATCTACAACGCGTAAACCTTGCTTGATAATTTGTGGTGCGTAGGTCATTGCAACTTTATGTGGAACTGCCAGTACCACGACATCAACTCGATCTTTGAGCGAAAGGATGTCTAACGGCTCAAAAACAAGGTTTATGAAACCTCTAAGATGAGGTAAGACACGGTCAACGTGCTGACCTGCGTAAGTTTCAGATGTAGCAAGTTCCACACTGAAGCCAGTTGGATGGCTGACCAGAAACCTAAGTAATTCGCTACCACTATAACCTGATGCACCAACTATACCGATCTTTGTCATTTTTCTTGCCTCATAGTTTTTTGGCATATTGTAGCATGAAGTTGTTGACAAATCAATGTAATCTTTTACGCAAAGAAACTTTGGACATCCAATAATTTTCTGATTTACCCCCAGTTTTTCAGTCCCCATATTTGTATGTCTTATCATAATAGTTTTCATTCCCAAATACAACTTACGATAAAACACTACAATTCGGTGAACACATCGCCTGCGTCTCAAGAGCTGAAAATCCACAACCCTCAGACGCAGTCAGAAAAATCTTCAGAACAATACTCAGATATTATACCATTTCTAATTGAAAATGTTGCTTTATTAATGCAGAATACCAAACGCGTATTCTGCCACATTCTGTTAGATTGTGCCGTTCCCCGCTTCATTTCTAAAAAGTCGGTAATGAGAGAAAAATTAATAGAAATGGTATTATATTGCGATGAAAAATTTCAACAATGCCTGCAAGGAGAAGGTTTAGATTCCCTCTCATACATACAGAAATGTATCAATGACGGTATGAAAGAAAGCTTAGGGGAAAAAAAATTGGTAGGAAAGAAAAAAGGCAGATACCCAAAATGGATACCTGCCTATCAGTTATCAGTTATCAGTTATCAGTTATCAGTTATCAGTGTCCAATTTTTCACTGTACCGTCACGTTTTCAGAAACATCATAAGAAGTTCCCCACGCATCACCCGACCTGCTGTCATTAAACGGATACACACGTAACGTGAACTGATACGACCCACTCGCAGCAGTTGATGGAAATGTATAACTCACTGGTAATACATACGTCGTTCTATTACTATTCCCAAAAGTCCATCTGATCTTCGTGCCATATTTATTACTGGTATCCCCAGGGGAACGCACATACAGATCTGCACCATAAATCGGTTGGTTTGCCGTGGCAGTCATGGACACAACACTTGTGCTACTGTTATACCTCAAAGATAAACTCGGTATGAAGACTATCGGAACTGGTAAAGAAACCGAAACCGTATAACTCGGCTGAACAACCGTGTTATCCGACAAAGTGGTATATGCTGTCAGCACATAATCACCACTCACACCACTCGGAAAACTATACGTATACGATGCTGTCGTAGAGTTACCCGGGCTATCAGATACAGACGATTGACTCGTACCCAACCCCGATTCACTCGGAGACTTCAAATACCAATATATAGATGTCCACCCCAAAGGCACACTTAAACTCGCCGTGTGGCTGTCACCCGCTTCTGCGGTATAAACACCATCCGAAGACACTAACGAATTAGACAGTGTAGAAGATGTAGACGAAGATGTTTCTACAGGAGTCTTAGCTGTCACAGATAACGTATAACTCGCTTCATAACTCGAAGTCATATTCGGTGTCACTTCCGCCTTAATCACATAATCACCAGACGCATCCTCCGGTATACTCCAACTCATACGCGGCTCATCCGTATTGTTATCCGTTTCTATCAACGTTGTATCAACATACCATTTCACAGAACTCGCAACATGACTCAAATACATCACAGACTCATGCGTGTCACCAGCCGTCGCCGTATACACATCATTCGCAGCAAACATAATACCATAGTTGTATTCCCCAGCATCCGCCTTCTTCTCATTTGGCGTCGCAGGTTCTGTCGTATTTACACTGATACTCGGTATCGTCTTCGCCATAGATTTTCCGGATGAATTGAACGATTCACCATGCGCACGGGCATACGGATCAAACATCGCTATGATCTCCGCATCACTCGGGGTGCCGATCTTCGTTCTCGTTACCGAGGCATCATCGCTCAACGAAAGAGAACGAGGGACTTTTGACTCTTTGATTCCCAAAAATACCCATAAATTAAAACCACCACCAAAATGGACTTGATGTTCTTTCATTGCGGTATAAAATGAATTGCCTGAATGCTTATATGAAAAATTTTCACTATCACCCCAGTTGGACTGATCCTCATCCGACGCATTATCATACCATTTCTCATAGCTTGTGAAATGATCCGATTGCAACTCTATGGGACGACCACTTCTATTCACAAGAGAAGTTTTCACATTCTTATCGTCAAGAACACCCGCGTCGGTTTTCACCGTGCTCGCAAACTGCTGCGCCACGTCCGTGTCTGCAGTCCCACTAATAGAAGCAAATCCACGAAACGCAGTTGAGATTGCCATCATATCAACTCCACTATATACTACCATTTGTATTAAATTATATTCCATTTGCCACTTTTGTTATATAATCGGTATTTGTTATACTTGCAATAGTGGTTTCCGTATATTTTTTCAATATTTCGGTAAGTTTGTTCTGCATTTCTGTTATGGCTGTGAAGACATTTTCAAATAACTTTGCTTTTGTGTCTTGCCAAAGTCTTTCTATAGGGTTCAGTTCAGGACTATAAGGTGGTAGAAAAACCAAAATGACATTATCAGGTATTTGTAGAGATTTCCCGTGATGAAAACGCCCATTATCAAGAACAAGGACATTTAGAGATGAATGATAAACTTTAGCAAACTCATCAAGGAATACTTGGAAACAAGAACCATTGAGCAAAGGCATCTCAAGAAAGAAACTTTGTCCTGTTATCGGTTCTACAGCACCATATAGATAAAAGTTCTCATAAGTATAACTGACCTTAGTAATCGGTTTGATACCGGGCAAGGTAATACGCCGATATGAAACAGGCAATAAACCAAATCTTGTCTCATCTTGACAAAAGATCCGGATCGTTTCAAAAGAAGAAACTTTCTCTGAAATGGCAGTCTTGATTGTTTCTCCGAAGTTTAGCTTGAACTCATCACACGCTTTTTCGTTTTTTTTTTCGTGACTTTTGCGGGGCACCTTGAGTTTGGCATTCCATTTATAGTGGACTAAAGCATAAACAGCATGATAGTTCATTTTGACACCAAATGTCTCTTCAATATAATCTATAATCTGGTGGTAACTTGAGAAACCTTCCGGGTCTTGGAGTTTCTCACGCAAAAGTTCTTGTTGTTCTTTAGTGAGTTGATGAGGACGCCCAGAGGAATAATCTCGTTCCAAAAGTCCATTAAGTCCTGCGGAGGCATAAGTTGATAACCATTTTCCAACCGTTTTTCGGTGGACACCTATCATCTCTGCTGCTTCTTTACGAGTTTTTACCTGGCCGCTCCGATATAGATATAGCATTGTAAGTCTTTGCTTGTGAAAACCTTTTGGTGATTTTCTTATCAAACGCTTCAACTCTGAAACACTTTCTGTAATCTCTGGGGGTTTGATGTTCATTGATTTCTAACCTCTAATTTGTAGAATTAAAAAAAGTATAGCAGAAATCAAAAATATATAAAAGGGAAAATATATAATTTAAATGGTATACGATGGAGTAGGCTGTGCTCTCGCTTGTATCGTAGATACTATAGTAGGTATCCGCTTCTATGTCAGCAAAACGGTGCACTTTGGTACCGCCAAAAAAGCCACTTTTGGTGACAGCGGCATTCAAATGCTTAACAGGATGGTGCTTGATGATGCGCTGTTCACCCGCCACTTCAGAGACTTGAAAAACAAAAAGTATCAAGGTAAAAAAAAAATAACAAACGATTTAAGACGTGTCATTTTAAACTCCTTTCAAAATAAATAAAATTAATTAGCTGTTAGTGATGAACTATAGATTTAGGCTCATGTAAAGAATGAGTGCTAATGAAAACATTTAACCCGCATGGCCATTGACTTTATCAAAAACAATCGCACACATATTTTACATGAGCCTAGATTTACTCCACTCCTATCATACGATGATATATTGTGACATGAGAACTATCATGTATCAATGGTTGCATTGTGATCGGGTTGATGGTGTAATCCCAGCCCATCAGAGTTTCTAACTCTTCAT
Source organism: Candidatus Poribacteria bacterium (assembly GCA_965205065.1). GTDB lineage: Bacteria > Poribacteria > WGA-4E > WGA-4E > WGA-3G > MSPOR6. Next base: position 5,834,062 of record CBDBFT010000001.1, read on the forward strand.
CCGATGTGTTATACACATCAATACGAACCGTGGGAGCATCTGTTGTTGATGGAATTCGAGCAAACCGCGTCGTGTTTTTCCACTCGTTGCCTCCTTCGGTGACCCCTGAATATACAAACTCGTAACGCGTATTCCCTTTTATGAAGAAATCGCGTCCGTCTTTCAAGGTGACCTTGTTCCAACCTTGATCTAAATACCCCATTGCAACGTCATAGGCTGTTTCAAGACGATTTTCTTCACCATAAGACTGATCCGATAACAGATGCCATTCAGTGATTTCAGGAAACGCCCAAATCTGTTCATACTGCCAATCTATTCGACTGGCTGCCATAGATGCTACTGGAGTGTAACCTAGTTCCCATTCCGCATAAGCACGATACATCTTTTCATATTCAATGAACTGATCCCATATCTCTGCGTAGGGACGTTTCGGATTATGTTCGCTGACAATCTCAGAGACAATATCACTCAACCGTTCTCTAAATTCTCCAGCGTATTGACCGAATTGATCATTTGCCGGTGGTGGTTCAAGACCACGATACACGCCATCAATCCACTCAGGTTGAAGTTTTAGATGTTCTGGGCATTCCTCTGGCACTGCGGAAGGCGGTAGTGGCGGTTCTGGTAGATGTGCGAAACGATCTGGATCGCGCGGGAGGTGTGTGTGACATACATACCTTCAACGCCTTCCTTCTCGTAGCCTAAAGGCTCTGTCGCAAACTCCGTTTTTACTTTTGTTTGATCGACTTTGACCTCTTGTGCTTCAGGTTTATCAATACCCGCATTTTGTTCAACAGGCACTTTATTCCAACGATACCCATTTCGAACCCATTTGAAACCAGGTTCTGCTGCGGGGGGTTTCGATGTATCTGCAGGCACATTATAGAAAACTTCAGGTTCATCCGGTGTTCTATTGGATAGAACTCATAGTGAGTAACATTTAAGAATTGTTGAAAGTAACCTTATAGTTTATTATTGAATATGCTAAATTACGAAAACCCAAACAGGTTTCCTTGAGTTTATCATAGCTAAGTGCAAGTTTCCGATAAGTATCTTGCCAACCGAATGTACGCTCTACTTTATATCGGCCTTTGTAGATATCTTTGTTGAACCAACCGAACTTCTGCGCAATGACAATAGGTTCTTTGGCATTCCGACGGTTCGGATAAATCACGGGGAGCAACCCTTGTTCTTTGATAAGCTTATGATTCACCTTTGCGTCAAAACCTGAATCCAGGGTTAGAGCAGAACCACTGATATCCATACCAATGCAATGACTAAAGGCTATGAAATCAGTGAAAGTTTCGGGCAAAATAAGGAAAAAGAAGTCTAAAAAACGAAAAGACATATAGCATCACTTCAAAAAAATACAGGCAGATACCAAAACGATACCTGCCTGTGAGGTTCAGGGGGCTGCCTACGTCTACAATCGGTTACTCCTCCTCCACGGTGATCGTGCAGCTGACGCTATAAGGTTCTCCCGAAACAGGTGTAATCTCTACTCGGACGTTATAGTCTCCGGCATAAGAATCTATGTATGGGAAATAAGTTGTCCTGGTCACTGCTGGTGAAAAGTTCTGCGTGTTGATCCTGCTCTCGTCCGCATTTCCAGGACTCAAGGTATACCACGACACCGAACTAAAAGCGGTTGTGGCTTTCACCTCCAGAATAAAACTGTCTCCGGGTGAAATCGTTGTGCTATAACCGGACATAGGTCCCAGCGTTGCCGATGGCTTCTTCTTTGTTGTGCTACTGCTCGTTGTGCTACTGCTCGGTAAAGAAACAGACACCGTATAACTCGCTTCATAGACAGTAGTGTTATCGCCATCATAGACATAAGCTTTAAAAAGATAATCACCACTCACACCACTCGGAAACGAATAACCGAGCTGCGATGTTGTCTTGCTGCCATCTCCGTATTCCGTGTTTACACCAGACTCCGTTCCACCCGGAGGCGTGACATACCAATACACATAACTATAAGGTTGACTCGTGCTAAAATTCGACTCATGACCGGTGCCCGCAATCGCAGTATAAACACCATCAGATGATACTAACGAATAAGACAGAGTCGGTGTTGATGGGGTTGTTTCAACAGGGGTGCTGGCTGTCACAGAAACCGTATAACTCGGCTGCGGTGTGTGCGACGTACCATCATTGTAGTGGATCGTCGCATAGAACGTATAATTCCCCGATACATGTGCAGGAAAGGTATAATCTACAGATGCCGCAGAAGTCGTCCCATCGCCAGACGCTGTCGCCAAATATGTACTCACATCATTGCGCGCATCATTCGGCGTAATCACATAGAATCCAATTGACGCACCTTGAGAAAGTATTGACAACGCCGCAGTGTGACTATCTCCTGCAGACGCAGTATAAATACCATCAGAAGGAACTAACGTTGCTGATGGCTCACTCTGCATTTCCTCCGGGGTTTCAGTCACCCGTTCGCTGGACTTGCTATCTCCTGTCCATTGTGCATGCACATGACCATCACTATAATTCCATTTCTCCCAACTGGAACTGGCATAGTCTTCGGCGGCATCCGCCATACGCTTACTATCTTGCCAATTTCCTTGTCCTTTTGTACTGTTGTTCTCAAGTATTTTATCACCATCCATATCGACAGTTTTAACATCAAGTGCAAGACCATACTGATGGTAACTCCAGTATTTTGTGCTTGACGAAGCTCCCGAATCTACATGATACACATGGTGATGTGAGTTACGATAGCCACCGGTATGATGCAAACTTGTTATACGATGCTTTTTCTTAAGAATCTCTCCGACATATTTATCACACGCTTGTGCCCAATGTTTCTTTTTGGTTGCCAAGCTTTTATTGACCATATAGTCGTAGCCGTGTGCGTCACTGTAGCTATCAGAACTACTAAACTCGTTTCTGGCAGGAACACTGAGATCCCCGTATTTTGTGTTGTCTGATTCTGACCGATGTGTCCTATGAAGACGACGATGATCCAGGTATTCCTGACGCATCTGGTCTATTTGATCTTGTTCCAAAGGCAACTCAATTTCAACTTTCTTTTGGTTGTTCGGGTCGCTACCGTGATACCCAATAAACTTCACATCTATCTTCAGTTGTCTCCCTTTCTCAGGTGTCAGAGTGCCACTGTGATTAGGACAATACTTACGTCGCGCCGTTTGCCCACCTGATGGTCCCCAATGCTCAGAAAGTACTCCATTCCCAAAAAAACTGAAAATCGTGCTCGTCATGCCAGTGGCACCGTTTTGGTAAGTCACGGGTGAAAATGTAAACGTGTGCTTCTTCAGCTCCGACTCCGACAAACCCGGCAGTAATATCTTCGCTTCCACTTTCCACTCAAAACTATTCAGCATATTAGCATTAGTAGGTTGATTCGCAGCATAACCCACTTCTACAGATAGCGCACAAGTCGTTTCTGTGTCCGTGAGAAACGTATACCACACATTCGGTTTTTTTACAGCATCCGAGGGACCCCCTTCAACACCTTGACCAGCCTTCCAAGACTTGAAGATCAGCACAGGCTCAACACCATCAGAACCTGAACCCAGTGCAAGCAGGGAAAATAGGAATAAAAATACATAGATCAATACCTTCGCCAATTATCCTGGATTTAGATTGACTTGTGTGTTGTGAATAGCACCGATAGAACTTAGGTGTCCAATAATTTGTTCAATAACAATATCTTCAGGTTTTTGCGGAAGTATTTTTAATGTTTCGTTCATATACTTCAAACCCCGGTAGTGCGATTTAAGATCTATGACACTATAATCGGGTATCTGACACCTATAGTCTTCCATGAGTTTAGCAGATACATTTGTCATAAACATTGACAAGTTCACGGCATTGTTTATAGGGGTCTCTTTTACATTCATGAAATCTTCCATACCCCAATGTTGTTTTGCGTCTCGGAAGTTGAACTCAATTTGAAAACGAAGCGAATAATAATCTATCAGTTTTTCTGCGTCAAGTTCTAAATCAGAACTGAACAATAAGACGTGTACTTGCTTTTCCGTAGTCAAGTTCGTCTTTAGGACACAAACGACGTTCAATGGGTCTGGGAACTTTTTGTGGCGTAGTTCCATTTGATATATTTCGGTTTTTAGATTACCATCTATCTGTGTAGAAACACAATACTCTGCGTCAATCTGTCGTGGATTGAAGCGTTCTCCATAGATTGCGGGGCGTCCGCGTTGTCCCTCATTCTGTGTCGTCGGTGGTAAATGCAACGCAGCATCTGTGCGTAGTTTTGAAATAAGATGGAGTCCACATTGTTCTACCATTTGTAGAGCGTTATTGTTCCCAAAATATCCATCCAGGACCAAATAACGGACAGGTATCAAGTTATTGATTACTTGTAAAACCTGTATGAGTATCGTTTGAAGTTGTTTCAAAGTATCACTGAGAACGACCTCTTTTTTGTTCTTATTTCGGCTTCCTTTAGGACGCCCGGGTTTAGGTTTTGTTTTCTTCGTGTCGTCTAAGGGTTCATTCGGAGAACTAACAGGTTCTGAGGTTTTTTCATTTCGAACGATTTGCCCAATAGCCATCGGATAGGAATGCCGTTTAGAGATATCGATTAAGGATATGGCTAAAAACGATAACCCGGGAATGCTTTTCCCATACAATGAGGAAAAAAAGCGCGATAAACCATGAGTGCATTTTCCGCTTTTGCTTATGACGACTTCGTCGCTTGCTAAGATATAAGCACTTTCACGATCAAGTAAGTGTGTACGAAAAAACGTCCAGCACAATGTTGTCCAAGGAAGAACAGTGTTGAAAAAGCGTTGTATTGTGCGGTAGCTACCTCCTTTAGATGTCCAACGAGAGATATTCAACATTGTCACTCGTCCTGTCATCGCAAGTTGTGCAAATACAATTTGACATAACTGACGGATCGTCGTTTGTGAAATACATGGATTAAGAACTGAAAAAAGTGCTATAATTTCTAACATGGGTTTTTGTCCTTTTATTTTGTTTTTATAGTGTAAAACTATAAGACAAAAACCCATTTTATTCAACTATTTTTGGCGAAGGTATTGATAGATACAAAAACTTTTAAATCTCATTGATAAGACTCCTTCCATCTAAAAAATAAACACGTTAGTAGATTTATCAATTCTTCGGTTTTTGAAGAAGTACCTCAAGACCATTAAGGGCATAGCCCCTATTATCAGCTACAAAACCATCATCACCTTCATAATCAGCTATCTCCTCTATTTTCGGTATGATAATGTGTTGCACGATACCACCTAATTCTGAACGATGTGACGCTACAAGACGGGGTAATAATTTGAGAGGGGTAGACAGTGAATCCTCCTTATGTGCGTTATACAAACGGGTAATAAGTGCAGGGACAGCCGCAGGCCCCATCGCAAGCAAAGCCTCATTCGGAGGCCTGCCAAGTATACCACTATCCATCTGGTAACTTACTAAGAGTTCTGCCGAACGCGGGTCACGAAGGGCACACAGTTCCTCCAGCAGACCTATTATGTCATCACTTATATCCTCACTACTATGCTCCTCTATACCTTCTAACTTCCAAGTAGGGGTCAATTCCTCCATGAGTTCTAAGGCTCTATGTGAGAAGTTTCCCCACTGATGACGATTCTTTGAGATGTAGTCAAGCCGTTCCCATGCAGCTTTGACATCGGGGGCGGTGATACCCTTCGGTATTTTCACTAGGTCGGGTGTCCAATCGGACGGTGCTGTATTAAGTGGATTGTCATGTTCACTTCCGTGAAAAGTGCCATCCGCATGATCATGCTCCTGAGAATCTTCTGACACTTCCTGTTGCTGTTTCTCAAAAAACGCTTGGTCTTTGGCTAATCTTTTTTCGGCTTTTTTTTGTAGATCAGCCCAATCCATCTCGCTTTTGATAAAGAAAACACCAAAGCCAATGATTAGGATTATGAGGACACCGAGTCCCCAATACATTTTTTTAGACATGTCGTTCTCCTTGATATCGCACTGTGGCGAAAGTAGAAGTAAAATCATTCTGCTACACGGGATCAAGGTGTAGCGTTATTGCTTCAGTAGCAGGTTTACCAACACCTTCTTAAAAAGGGTTAGGTATACCTGCCTACCAAAGCAAATTACCTAATATGTTTTAGATAAGAGATACCCATAATGTTAGTTTCTTTGGTAGATACTTCTATTATGTTGAAGTTTGAAAATAATTACACACTTTCAACCCACGGTAGGTGCGGTTTCCGAACCGCACTGGTACAGACTGTAAGAAAGATAATATGTGTCCTATTCTTTCCACTAAGACAATAATAACATCCATGACAAAATTTGTCCATGAAAAATCAGAATACTTTTCTCTTGTCTATTAATTGGTTATATGGTATCGTAATTAGTAGATTTCAACACATCCGTAGGAAAGTCTTTTGCGTATACAGAAATATTTTGTTTACATCCTTTTTCTCTGTAGTATGTTTCCTTTTCTTACTACAGCAGCCAAAACCAAAACACGCAGCCAGCTGCCAACCAATTCTGTTGCGATGAGCGATGATGCGTTAGCGACCTTTTTCAATCCTGCTGGTTTAGGCACAAGACGCGCATTAAACCTCTACTATCTACGAACTTATAACAGTGCGTTGCCAAATGATGATGCATTTTTCATCGCTGCACCGAACACAGGGTTTAGCATGGAATTTGCGAACGCTACCGAAGACATCGATTTTACGCGTTACAATCTCTCCGCAGGACATCATATCGGGAGTGCTTTGTATTGGGGGACAAGCTATAGCTGGATAAACTCAGACAGTGAAGGTTATGATGACTATAAGTCAATCTCTGTAGGATTGATGTATCGTAGAAGATTCTTTTCAATTGGCGCGATCGGACGAGACCTCAATAGACCGAAAATAGATAATCAGAAATTGGGAAGAACTTACGATATCGGCTTAGCACTGCGACCTGGAACATGGCGAACAACGCTCTCCGTTGATATGCAAAAAAGACAAGATGTATCCGATTTAGACTTTAGTTATGGTGTTGAAATTCGTCCCATTAGAGAACTTATGCTCCGTGGCACTTACAACAGTGATAAGAGTTATGATATACGGTTTGGAATCAATCTTGGTAATTTCGGTATCGGTTCTGTCAACTATTTTGATGAAAACAGGAAAACAGAGGCAGGGGTCGGCTATTTCCACTTTACAACTGCTGCCATCACGAGACCGATTTCAAGGAAACAGGTTTTTCTTGACTTAGAGATGTCTCAACTGGAGAGGACACTTCGTGTCGCTAAATGGGACACAGATGTCGCGGGTGTATTGATCCGACTAAAAGGAATTAAGTTTGGCATGGGACGCCTGCAAGAAATCCGTGATGCCATCAGGGATTTCAGGGATACCGGAAAAAACGTTGTCTGTTATATCACTTACTGTACTACGGGTGATTATATCGTAGCGTCTGCATGTGATGCCATCTATATGCATCCAAGTGCAGATGTACGACTTGTCGGTCTAAAATACGAACTCTCCTTTTATAGAGATGTGTTGGATAAACTCGGTATCCAGGCAGAACTTGACCATATTGGTGAATATAAATCTGCATCGGAAGCATTCACTCACAAGGATATGTCGGAGAAGCACCGTGAAAACCTGAACGCGATTCTTGATGATTTATATGACCAACTAACAACAGATATTGCCACAGCCCGAGGATGGACTCCAGAAACCGTGAAAGAGAAGATTGATATTGGACCTTACACCGCGAAACAGGCAATAAAATCCAAAATTGTTGATAGGATTCTATATGAGGACCAGTTAGAGCATGCGATCAAAAAACTTGTGAAAAGAGATGTCAAACACCTTAAATTAAATGAATACTTAAACAGCGGTCTATACCCGCAAGATTGGTCTGTTCCCAAGCCAAAAATCGCAGTGATTGAAGCGAAAGGGATGATGCTGACAGGTGAGAGTTTTTTTGATCTCTTGACCGGTAATTCAGTTATGGGAGCATCAACAATCTCACGTGCTATAGATCACTGTATGACAGATGATTCAATTAAAGCAGTCGTTCTCCGAATTGATAGCGTTGGTGGATTAGTCGTTGCAGCAGATATAATCTGGCATAAACTCATGCGTCTCACAGCGAAAAAACTGCTTATTGTTTCTATGGGGGATGTTGCAGCCTCTGGTGGATATTATATTGCTGTCCCCGCAGAGACGATTGTCGCTGAACCCGGTACATTAACGGGTTCTATCGGGGTTATCGGTGGAAAGCATAGTCTAAAGGGATTGTACGAGAAGATTGGCATTAAAAAGGCGATAATGACACGCGGTAAGAATGCTGACTTCTATAGTAATTTTAGTGATTTTACACCAGAACAGAAGGAGAATCTAAGAATCCAACTCAAAGAAATTTACGATGATTTTATCACAAAGGTGGCACAAGGTAGAGAAAATCTGACCGTTCCCGATGTAGATAAAGTTGCACGTGGACGTATATGGACAGGAAGACAAGCGAAAGAGATAGGATTGGTGGACGAACTCGGTGGATTAAACACAGCTCTTGCAATAGCGAAACAACGGACAGGACTAATTGACAAGACTGTTGAAATTGTTCGATTGCCGAGGGTATCATGGTTATCAACTTTCTTAGGCTATACACAATTGATTAACACCATAAAGATACCGTTCCTGTCAAATATCTATCAGCTACTTGAACATCACAGAAGTCTAAAGTTGATCGAGATCATCAAGAAGCACAATGTTTTTCTATTGATGCCTTATGAGATAAATGTCAACCCATAAATGTAGCGCAAACTTTCCAGTTTGCGAAGATGTGCCACAAACTGAAAGTTTGTGCTACAATTCACGCCTCTCGGATACGAAATGGTGTGAGTGAACGCAACCGAAATGATTTATCAAACTCACGCTAATAAATTGGTCAGTTATTATTGCACTTGAAGGGTGATAGACTATGACGGCAGACGATGGATTTACGAACGTCAGACAGAAAATGGTTCAAGACCAGATTGAAAAACGGGGTATAGAGAATCCTGATATATTGGCAGCAATGCGGAAAGTTCAACGTCATCTTTTTGTTACCCCTGAAAACAGAAAGTGGGCTTATGACGACAGACCGCTTCCAATAGATAAAGGACAGACTATTTCACAACCGTACATCGTAGCTTTGATGACAGAATTATTGGAATTAGAGGCGAATTCTGAAGTGCTCGAAATTGGAACAGGTTGCGGATATCAAACCGCAGTTTTAGCTGAATTAGCAAGAGAGGTATATTCCGTTGAAATCATAGCAGAACTGTCAGAAGCAGCAGAAGCCAGACTGAAAACACTCAACTATGATAACATTCACTTTAAACAAGGCAACGGCTATTACGGATGGCTTGAACACGCTCCGTACGATTGTGTACTGGTTGCAGCTGCACCTAAAAAAATACCACACCGATTAACACAACAACTCGCTGAAGGTGGCAGAATGGTTGTCCCAGTAGGAGCTGATTTACAAGATCTGTTTTTAATAAAGAAACGTGATGGTAAAGTCAACACAACAAAAATTACAGGAGTCAGTTTTGTTCCAATGACAGGTAAACCGTAGGAGAAAAGATGCTAAAAAGAAAAATGAGATGTTGTTATATCTTAATACTAACCTTACTCTTTACACAACCTGTATTCGCTGCATTTAATGATATAGGTGTGGGGGCACGTCCACTCGGTCTCGGTGGTGCTTTTGTCGCGCTTGCAGATGATAGTAATGCTTCAAATTACAATGCAGGGGGATTAGCTTATGTTAGCGATATCCATCTGGGAGCAACTTATGCACAACGTTTTAGTGGACTTGTTAATTACTCAATTATCGCAAGTGTGTTACCAGTTGGTCGTATAGGTACAATTGGAGCAGATGTCGGTTTTCTATCTGAGGATTCTGGTGTTTACAACGAACAGACATTCCGTTTCTCTTATGCCAAGGCAATTATCAAACAGATTGGGATTGGCGTTAATCTAAAGTACTTTGGCACATCCTACGACGCGTTGAATGAATCTGTCAAAGAGAATCCATACTTTGCTCAGCAGACGTCAAGTTCATCGTTTTCTTTTGATATAGGTCTGATGGCAAAACCTATCAGCACTTTACATATAGGAATCTCTGCGGAAAATTTAGTGCCAGCAGATATTAGCATTTCCGAGGAAGAGACTGATACAATACCTCAGAATATCCGCGCAGGTATCGTCTACAGCCTTGAATCAATAGCTGAAATGAGCGCACAAGGTGATGTTATCAGCAACGTTTTAAAAGATACTTTAGCGATTGCTGAAGTTAATCTGCGTGATGGTACGGTAACAACCCGCGGGGGTGTAGAAATTTGGATCAATAAAACCATCGCTGTTCGCGGAGGTTTTGGGATGATAAGTGATGCTAATTCAGCGACAACCCTAAATCTCGGTGGCAGTGCTAAGATTCCTATAAGCGGAACAGCGTTACAACTTGACTACGGATTTCAACTTCTGACAGGTGAACTACAGGACAACACAACACAACGTTTTTCTGTAAATCTCATATTTTAGATAAAAGGATCAAACTTTATGAAAAACGCAGTTTTTACTTCTCTATTGATCATGTGTTTCTTCATTCCACACATCAGTTTTGGAGCGGTCACCTCCATCGGTGAAATAAACGTTGCTGGTGAGACTAAAGGTTTAGTGCCTGCAAGTTCAACAGTGACGCTTCTTGTGACACTCGTGATTGACAGATCACAGGCAGTGACCGGGGAAGAAATAATGGTGATTGAAATTACAATGCCATCAGGTTATCAAACAGTAGTTTCAGATTTTAAGCATATTCTAAGAGATAGAGTAGAACTCGAGTCAAGAGTTGAGACCTCTGGTAGAAATATCTTACGTGTAGTACTGAACGAACCGATCATCGATTTTCAGAATTCTGTATATGAAATTGCTTTTGACTGTCTAACACCGAATAACGTCGGAGAGACAGTCTTCAGAGCGAGATTACGCAATACAGAGGATAGTCCTATCGGTGAATATATCCGAGGCGGACCAGCCGATGGAAAACAGAATAACGATGATTTCACGTTACAGGTCATTCCAAATGTACCTCCTGCACCAGTATCAGGTTTTACAGTTACGCCTGATACAACCGGTGAGAACGATGTAACGCTCCGCTGGCAAAAGTCAACTGATATAGATGTTAATGGGTATGTTATCTATCGGGATGACGATGTTCAAATTGACGTTGAACAACGCGAATCCACAACTTTTCTTGATGTGAATGTTCCACCGGGAGATCATACCTATCAGATTACAGCTTTCAAGACAAAGATTTTGCAATCGGAACGTTCAGCGATTCAATCTGTCAAGGTGTCTGAAGATACGGCATCACCGAAACCTCCGAATGCAATTCGCATCGTCACATCAGGTGAAGGTACCGTAGTCTATTGGAAACCGAGTGTGAGTCGTGATGTATCAAAGTACCGTATTATGTTCGGTTCTGCGGATTCAGCAACGTTTAATCCGCTCCCAGGCAATGAAATTTCAGCAGAAAAAACGTCAAATGATACAGCTGCCAACACTTCCTATGAACTTAGATACGTAGACAGTAGACAGTTGTCTACTGGTAGTTTTACTTATGCCATAATTGCAATTGACGAAGCGGATAACGAATCCGCACCTGCTCAAAAAAGGTTGCGAATTTTTGATAAACCGTATCCAAACCCATTCACACCTCTTTCACCCGATCCCGACTTTAACACCGTCGTTTTTCCAACTCGTACAATAGATGATGCTGAAGGTGAATTCAGTGTGCTACTCTTTAACTTAAATGGCGTGTTAATAAAATCTTTAGTCGCAGAACTCGGAGAAACAGAATTGAAATGGGACGGTAAGAACGAAAACGGTGAAATCGTTGAAAGTGGAATCTATATCTATCAATTACAGGTTGGGGACAGTTTCAAAACCGGTACAATCATACTTGCAAAATAATCTGAACAGTTATATTATATAGCATATATATTCATATTCAAAAGTCTATCAAAACGTAAAGGAGATATGATGAACAGCATGAAGGCACGATTGACACTATCAAAGAAAATCTTGCTCATAATAGTTATTACAACTGCAATAATCTCTGTGCCAGTAATCGCTAATTGGGTAGTTATGCAAGAGAGCGATCCAGATTTTAGAGATTATATGGATGTTACCTTCACGTCTGAAGGGATCGGCTGGGTAGCGGGATCAGCACTCGCTGAGGATGTTGAGAACCCAGGTTTCATAGCACAAACGATGAATGGAGGAAAAACATGGCAAAAGATGGATACAAAAATCAGTGCTGACCTCACCGGAATTTACTTCTTAGATGATGAAAACGGTTGGGCAGTCGGTGCCAAAGGTCTAATTGTAAATACTACAAATGGCAGAGATTGGGATATCCAAATAAGCAAAGTGGATACGGCACTTAATAGCATATATTTCGTAAATAAAGAGATAGGATTTGCTGTCGGAGAAACGGATACTATTCTTAAGACAAAAAATGGTGGACGCGTATGGAATATTCTGGACGGAGGCATTGTCGGAGCAGTAGGTGATGAACCCGCAAGTATGTTTAGTGCGACCCAGTTTATTGATGATAACACAGGATGGGTGGTAGGAATCCGCGTTAATCCACAAGAGAAAAGTCAGGAAAGTATAATCCAAATGACCACAGACGGTGGGGAAAGTTGGATAAAACAAGAAACCAGAAAAGAGGATATCCTTGAAGACGTCTTTTTCCTTAATGATTCTGTAGGTTGGACGGTTGGTGAAAACGGGGTTATTCTTCACACGACAAACGCGGGGAAACTATGGAAAGAACAGGACAGTGGCACCATTGAAACGCTTAGAAGTGTCAGATTCGTTGATAAATATACGGGATGGGCAGTAGGGGGAGACCTCGGAGTCGGTGTTATTCTTAGCACAAACAATGGTGGGAAAAAATGGGAATTAGAAGATACAAGAGAAAAAATGATAAAAGTCTTTGTGCTTGATAAGGATAACGCTTGGATTGTCGGAGCCCGTGGTCTCATTTTAAAAGTTGAATAATCACAAAATCTAATGTTGCAGTTCCGTAATACTATAGAGGAGGAGTGTTTTGAATAACCCTACTTTCGCCAACCGTATGAGTCGGTTGGGAACAGAATCTGCTTTTGAAGTGTTGGCAAAAGCAAAGAGCTTAGAAGCACAAGGTAAGGATATTATCCATTTAGAGATAGGTCAACCAGACTTTACAACCCCGATGAATGTTTGTGAAGCAGCCTTCAAAGCGATGAAAGACGGTCATACAGGTTATTGTCCTTCCGCAGGTCTACCTGAATTTCGTGAGATTGTTGCACATCACATTTCTGAAACCCGTAAGATTGATATCCATCCAGATGAAGTGACAGTCACACCTGGGGCCAAACCGATAATCTTTTTCACGATATTAGCGTTAGTAGATGATGGTGATGAGGTGATCTATCCTGAACCAGGATTCCCTGTCTATGAATCCGTGATTGACTTTATTGGTGGGAAAGCTGTTGCTTTACCCCTACGTGAAGAGGTCGATTTTCGATTTCGGATTGAGGATTTAGTTGACTCTATTACTGACCGCACAAAATTGCTGATACTCAATTCTCCGCAGAACCCAACGGGAGGCACATTGACTGCAACAGACCTTTCAGCAATAGCAGAACTTGCCGAGCAACACGGTTTTTACATCCTCACAGATGAGGTCTATTCAAGACTTCTGTATGAAGGAACACATCAAAGCATCATCAGTTTACCTGGGATGAAAGAACAAACGATTCTCATTGATGGACATTCAAAGACTTATGCGATGACAGGATGGCGTCTTGGGTATGGTGTCGCACCCCGAGAAATTGCTGATAAGATCACCCGGTTGACGATCAATTCGAACTCTTGTACGGCAACATTCACACAGATTGCAGGAATAGAAGCACTAACGGGTCCTCAAACATTTGTCAGGCAGATGGTGAATGAATTCCAAAAACGGCGCGATGTCATCGTAGATGGACTAAATGCGATTAATGGCATAAAATGTGTTAAACCTCTCGGTTCATTTTACGTTTTTCCTAACGTAACAGAGCTTCCTCTTTCTTGCGAAGAACTGGCTGATTATCTGATGGATGAAGTTGGAGTGGCACTATTACCCGGTACAGCTTTCGGTAAATTCGGAGATGGTTACCTACGACTCTCTTATGCGAATTCGTTGGAAAATATTAAGGACGCATTAGAACGTATCGAAACAGCAATTGAAAAGTTATAGTATTTTTAACGTGAGTTTGATAAATGTAGCGCAAACTTTCCAGTTTGCGTCAGATATACCACAAATTGAAAGTTTGTGCTACAATTCACGCCTCTCGGATACGAAAATGGAGTTAGTGAACACATCCGAAATGATTTTCAAACTCACGTTATTTTTAGGTTACACAATATAGTGAATGTAGGTAATTTCTCGTATGTCTTGTAAAGCAACAGCACGTATACCTGCCAGCACCACAAACCTCGGTCCTGGGTTTGATGTGTTAGGTCTTGCATTACAACTTTATAGTACTGTCACCTTGGAAATAACGGGTGAGAATAAAGAAGTTGTCGTAAGCGGGATTGATTTTGAAAAGATTCCGAGCACACCAGAGCATAGTGGGTTTAAAGCCGTTGAGACGATTTTCCAACGAAGTGGTATACCTCAACCGAAGGGCATGAGATTGCGTATAGAAAACGGTATTCCTGCCATTCGCGGGTTAGGGGGCAGCGGAACTGCTATACTTGGTGGCTTACTTACTGCAAATGAATTATGTGATGGTCCATTCTCGCTGTCAGACATTCTCAATATCGCATCAGAGATAGAAGGACATCCCGACAATGTTGCTGCTTCTCTTTACGGTGGCATGGTTATTTCTGTGCAGGACAGCAACCGCATTTACACGATTAAGTTAGATTGTAATCCTGCTCTTCACGTGGTGTTGGCTATACCTGAATTCACACTATCTACGCAGGCAGCAAGAGACATTCTACCAGACAAGGTGAAATTCTCAGATGCTATCTACAATATTAGTAGATGCTCATTACTTGTTGCCAGTATTGCAACAGGAAAGTTAGACATGTTATCCTTATCTATGAAGGATGTACTCCATCAACCCTACCGTAGTAATCTAATTCCAGGATTTGATGAAGTCGTTGAAGCTGCATCAGACGCTGGTGCGCTTGGTATTACTTTGAGTGGTGCAGGACCCACTGTCGCTGCCTTCTGTTTGAATAATATGGAAATAGTTGGTAAACAGATGCAATCTGCCTTTATGAAACACAATATTTCATGTGATATAAAGGTCATACGCGCAGATCAAGAAGGGGCACATGTCTGGACCCATGATGAAGAAAACCGATAGTAGGAGGGAACTCCGATTCCCGATTTTAGTAGGAGGGAACTCCGATTCCCGATTTTAGTAGGAGGGAACTCCGATTCCCGATTTTAGTAGGAGGGAACTCCGATTCCCGATTTTAGTAATATATTTCGATCTGATTATGTCCTATAACTTAGGTCATTAGGAATACTTATGTCTAATTTCTATGCAGAAAGTATCTCTTTCCTGCTGAACCATTTTAATACCGACCTTGAGTACGGTTTGAGTCATTCAAATGTAATTGATGCAAGAGAACGGCATGGTCCGAATGAACTCAGTTATAAAATGAAGAGATCAGGAATCGGGTTGTTCATTGGACAGTTGTTTAATTGGAAATTGCTGTTATTGATTGGTACAGCAGTAATCTTTGCTTTATCTGAAACCGACACTCTCAGAATACCAAAAGTTGTGTTTATCGGTAGTGTTTTCCTCATCACACTGTCTTGGTCAATCTTCGTTGTAGTCAACTTACGAAAGAATCAGAAACAGTATGACACCCAGTTCAATGTATCTGTGTCAGTTATTCGTCAAGGCAAGCAAGAGAAGTGTTCACCAATCGAAATTGTTCCGGGTGATCTCCTGCTGCTCAGACCTGGTAATTTCATACCTGCGGATGCACGCATAGTAAAGTCTGATGGTCTGACAGTTAACGAATCTGCGCTTTTCGGTAGTAGCGGTTCTGCTCAAAAGTCTGACAACGATTTAGAGGAAACCGGACTAACACCTGAAAAACAGACAAATATGGTATTTGGCGGGACTTATGTAGATAGCGGTATGGGGCATGCAATTGTGGTAAGAACAGGTAAGCAGTTGGAAATGAATCAGCATGACCGAAGCACGAGAACGATGCCGAATGAGATGACTGTCGGAGAGAATCAGATCAAGTTCTTTGTTGATATACTAAGAATCGCAGGTTTAGTCGTTGGTGGTATAGCTGTTGCTATCTTTTGGTGGGATGAATCACAACGGACTAATACAATGGATTGGCAAGTGTTTGTACAATTCGGATTACTTTTTGCTATTGCAGCAACACCCCATGATCTGGTATTACTACTGAATGCGATTTTTGTGCAAAAAGTTGCCGGTTTACTAAAAATAGGGGTAGTTCTAAGAAACCGTCAATTCCTTGAAAGGTTGAATCGTCTCACAGTTTTTTGTTCAAACGAGAAGAGTATTGCCAGTAGAAAAGCACTCACTATATCCAGTATTTATGTTGATGAGCAGCTTGTGGATCGTCCTGTCTGGGAAAGTTGGTTAAAAACACTTGACCCGTTGTCAAAAGAAGAAAAAAACACACGAGTCAACAATATTCCACCGCGATTTCAAGTGCCTCAAGGTGCTCCCGGTCTTGTGTTGACAGCTGGCTTAGGGACTTCCGGTGAAAGATATTACGATAGGTCTGATATTGATCATACACATCAACAAGTTATCAAAGAGGCAATGAGGGAACTTGGGTATGAATTGGCTGATCTTAAATCTAAAATGGAACTTGTTGCTGAATACCCCTGGACTTCAAACTTCGGATACGAACTGCATGTATTTAAATCTGCGGAAAATGAATACCTGAACATTTTATTTGGAGATGCGCGCAATGTGCTTGAGGCATGCGACTACATTCTCGTCAACAAAAACCTGATGGAATTCAGCGATGAACAATACGAAGTGAGTAATGAGATCCTAAATTACATGCAGAATTCAAGAGATACAGTCTACGGTGTAGCCTCTGCACATTCTGAAGTTCCTCTAAAACCATCGGAAGTGCAAAGGATGTCAACTTTCTTAGGGTTTATCGGTTTTTCGGCAGACGATAACGAAGAGATAAGGAAAGCAATTAAGTCATTCACAGATACAGGGCTCAAGGTTATATTAATCAGTGACAGCGATGAACAGGCTACTACCGATTTAGCCAGAGAGTTAGGACTTATTCACTCCCGCAATTCAGTTGGTACAAGAGAAGAACTGATGAAGCTTTCTACACAGGAGTTTGATAAAGAAGTTCCAAATTGGAATGCGTATTCGCAACCGACCCAACAACAACGTCGGAATATTGTACTCAGTTTAAAACGGCACAATCATTCGGTAGGTTTCTTAGGACAAGATACGAATGACCAGCGCGCAATGATTACGGCTGATCTTGCTTTTGCAGATACACGATATGCATCAGATTTCGCCTTAGAACATGCGGATTGTCTTATAGTTGAAAAAGGTTTTAAGGCTGTTAAAGACTGTCTGCTTTTTGCGCGTGAAGCCTATCAGAACCTTTCAAGTTCACTGAGATGGTGTTTATCTTGCACACTTGCCCAGTTTTTGACTCTCATTTTTGGTTTAGTCATCTTTACAGGTTTTGAATTCGAAATGCCATTGACCATAACACAGGTTATCTGGGTTCAATTCTTGACGACGATGCTTCCGGCATTGGGATTAGGTTTTGAAAAGATATATCTCAATGAAAAACAACAACGTCCGGGTCGTGCCATGCTGCTACTACCAAAAACTGCTGTACTTGATGTAGTCTGTCGTAGTGTTGTTATCAGCCTGATGACGATTATCCATTTTTTAGTTCTGACGACTTTTGTGACCGATTCCAGTATTGAAGTAGCACGAACTGCAGCATGTACGACACTCATTTTTACACAGGTCGCTTCTTATTTCCAGTGCACACGTTATCCTTGGGAATCTCTATTCAAAAGAATGTTCGCAAACATCCGTCTGTTCTTTATTCTTATTGGTATCATTGGACTGCATCTGTGTGTAATGTACGTAGAACCTTTACCTGAACTTATTGAAATTGTGCCGTTACAAGAAGAATGGCTTGTAACCTCCTTATGTAGTCTGATTTTATTGTTACTGCCGTTGAATTTAGCCATAAATCCGAGACGAGATGGACATTAGACCCAAAACCCGTAAGTTGGAACGCCTGCAATAATACCGACGATTGTCCATGTGCTGCCGATAGTAAATTCCCCGAGAATTAGCCCTAAGAACAGTGGCGCAATCATTCGGTATTTCACGGGTCCACCATACTTGAGAATGCTCAACTTAATCAACCAGCTCATAAATAGACAACCCCAAGTAACGTTCATGCCCCAACTTGTGGATATAGCAAATCCCGCTGGATGAAACTCATCAGAACTAAGAGGCTAAATATGACATTAAAGAAGAGTGAAATCGTTACAGGATGTCCTGAATAACGAATCACTTCCATTTTCTTAACAGACATTTCATGGTATAATTGGGTATGACAGGTAATCAGATGAGAGATCATTATAACTCTTGACCCATTCTGAAGTGGGAATCATAATTAGCATTTCAACAGTATCTCTTTAGAGAAAGAAAAAACATGAAGCCGTTCAGATACCTAAAGTTTAGAATAGAAAAATGGTTTTACAACACGTACCAGAAAAGACTGGAAGCCGAAGCAGGCACGTGGAATATCCCGCGTCATATAGGTGTTATTCTTGATGGAAACCGACGCTATGCAAAGGCTACGGGGTTAGACAATGTTATAAAAGGACATTATGAAGGTGCAGATAAACTTGAAGAGGTGTTACATTGGTGTGATGAAATCGGTGTTGAAATCTTTTCAATCTGGATTTTCTCACTTGATAACTTCAACCGGGAAGATGATGAAGTGAAGGGAATCTTAGGTCTTATTGAAAGGAAAATGCGAGAACTTGCAACTATTGAAGGACTTCATACAAATCAAATTAAGGTGCGGGCGATGGGTCAAATTGAACGATTACCGCAGAGCCTTCAGGAAGCAATTCGAGAAGCTGAAGAAGCAACAAAGAACTACGATAAGTTTATCCTTAATGTCGCAGTCGCTTATGGGGGACGCGAGGAAATCATAGAAGCATGTAGGGGACATCTAAATGCGGAGATTCGAGACGGAAAAGATGCTCAACAGATTGCAGAAGAATTAAGCGTTGACAAAATAGCACCGTATCTATATACTTCAAACTTACCTGACCCAGAACTGATCATTCGCACGAGTGGAGAGATAAGATTGTCTGGCTTTTTACTCTGGCAAAGTGTCTATTCAGAATTCTACTTCTGTGACACCTACTGGCCCTCATTTCGCAAGATAGATTTCCTTCGTGCAATACGTGATTACAGTCAGCGTAAACGAAGATTCGGTAAGTGAACATGGGATGACATAAACAGGACTATTACAATTTTGAATACCGCATAGACATTATCGGGAGGTGGCGTTTATCCTTAAACGGGTA
This sequence comes from Candidatus Poribacteria bacterium, assembly GCA_965205065.1. Taxonomy (GTDB): domain Bacteria; phylum Poribacteria; class WGA-4E; order WGA-4E; family WGA-3G; genus MSPOR6. The sequence goes on from CBDBFT010000001.1 coordinate 5,853,721, forward strand.
GAAGGGAAGGTCATTCGGGCAAGATCTGGATTTTACGATGTTCAGCATGGTGAACTTGAGCTGCGATGCACGCTACGCGGCACTTTGAAAAGGAGTCGGAAAACTGCAGCAGGACGCAGGCAATTCGCCGATCCTGTTGCTGTTGGGGACCAAGTTATCTTTACACAAATTGACGCGGAGGAAGGTGTCGTTGAGGAGATAAGACCGCGGCAAACGAAGTTTTCAAGACGATACGCAGGAAGGCATGAAGATATTGAACAGATAATCGTCGCAAACGCTCATCAGGTCTTAGCAGTAGTTTCAACGCAGATGCCACCCCTAAATTACAGAACGCTTGATCGATTTCTCATCTTAGCAGAAGCAGGAGAGATGCAGGCAATTATCTGTGTGAACAAGATGGATCTGTTAGATATAGACCACCGCAATCAACTTATCCAAACTTTCAGTATGTATCAGAACCTCGGCTATCAGGTTATTTTCACAAGCATTGAAGAACCGCTCGGTATTGAAACACTTAAGGAGATACTAAAAGATAAATTTACTGTGATCGTTGGTTCTTCTGGTGTTGGTAAATCCAGTCTGCTGAATGTTATTCAACCTGATCTAAAGTTGCGTACTGGAGAAGTAGGTGAAAAGACAAGGAAAGGCAGGCACACGACAACTTTGGTAGAAATGTTCACACTCAACATCGGTGGCGAAGTGGCAGATACACCTGGCATAAGGGAAGTTGGTCTATGGGGTGTAGACACAGACAATCTTGAGTATTATTTCCCAGAGATGGAACCTTTTATCAACACATGTAAATACAACGACTGTGCACATGTAAAAGAAGATGATTGCGCGATCCAAAACGCTGTAGAACGCGGGGAAATACATCCCGAACGTTATCGGAGTTACGTCGTATTGAAAACTGGAGATACGTTAGATACTTAATCAAATTTGTATTTGGATTTTATCAGGGACCAAGTTGTTGGTAATTTGTCTGTAGGTTTGACTGAGAAGGGGCGCATAGCTTCAGTAACGGAAATCGCATTATCCCAAAGGGCAAGTTCATCAACGATTCCATTGAAGTGGTTTCGTCCGTTTCTGCTGCCGATCGTTAGCGGAAGACCATCAGTTATGTGCAGTGCGTCAGAGGCTTTCATAACACCTTCCAACTTTCCGTTCACATAACTTCTGACAGACTCACCGTCATAAGAGCCGAAGATATGATACCATTGTCCAATATCCAATTCTACATCACCTACGCAACAGATAAGATTATTGTTGGGACCTGTAGAAACTGCAAACGAGAGTGTTCCATCTTGCTCAATAAAGAAACCGTAACTCCAATTCTCATGAACCCCTTTCTCTATAACAGCGACCCATGTGCCGTGTTTTTTTGCTTGTATCCATGCAGCCACAGACAATGTCTCCAATTCTGAAATTGCTGGGTTGTGAGGAATTGCTACATAATCGCTCAATCCGTTAAATTCTAATGCGTCACCTCTTCGACCATCTACGAAGATGGGGTTTCCGTGTATAATTCCATTGTGTCCATTACCAGTCAAGTCTCTCACACCGTCTTCCTGATTGAAGGACCAATAACCTACCAATTCCGCATCTGTCTCGGTGATCATAAGGCATAAAAAAAGACAAGTTGATATTATGAACACTGTTCCGAATATACGCACAGTTCAATCTCCTCAAGTAAACAATGGATATGTGTGCATTGAAGTTCTTATTGACGACAGAAAGATATGCTACAACTTTTCTCGGAGTAAATCCATTAATCCATCAGGAGGATTAAATGGAAGATCTACTATCTGACATGTTACCCCACTATGATAGATGCCAAGGAGTAGATTGAATTCTGCCAGAGATTGTTTTAGATGCGTTGGATGAACCTTGTTTTCATCGTCAAGCCAGTCGAAGACTGCATTCGTAAGGTTTCCTTGTGCAACTACATCCTGTTCTCCATAGTTGATAGGTCCACTTTCGTAGCCACTCTCTTGTGTGGAACGTTCCCAGCTACTAAATCGCCAATGTACAAATCCTTTTGTCCCGACAACAAAGACGCGTTTATGTCTATTGTTACCGCCACTTTCAGATGCTAAGGTCCCCATTCCTGTTCCAAAGGCAAGTGAAACATGGAGTCCGTTTTCATACAAGGCTTGACCAGCAGCATGCATTGGTGAAGGTTGTGCGGAGTTCAGCCCTTGTCCACCAGAGACTTGTCCGAGCACCCGAACTGGTCGTGAGTTATCAATGTATGACGAAACGAGTTGCAACACGTGTGGAGCTTGGTCTACTGGTGTGCTGCGGGCACTGGCATCAATAAACTTTATATCTCCAATTCTTCCTTCTGCGACATCACGTTTCAGTTCTAAGTTTTTCGGATGGAAATTGAGTTGTGTATTTACGACAAATTTGGTTTTTGTCTCTTCAGCTAATCCTGCAATATCCCGCCAGTCTTCACTTTCAACAGCGATGGGTTTCTCTACTATTGCTGCAGGTACACCGTAGTCGGATGCTTTCTTCATTAACGGATACCGAATCCGTTGATCTGTTCCACGAAGGACAGGTGCAGTGACGATGTGTAGGACATCCGGTTTTTCTTTCTCCAGCATCTCATCTAAGTCAGTGTAGCGAGAAGAGATATTGAAGTGTTCTCCGAAACCGTTCAATTGTTCCTCATTCATGTCGCAGATCGCCGCGAGTTTACCTTTTGTTACAAATTGATATGCGTTTGCGTGTCCGCGGGCACGACCCCCGCACCCTAATATCGCTGTCTTGTACATAAATTCCTCCTTAGAATGTTTAGTTTTCTCTTACAGTAGCTGGCATTACAGTAGCTGGGACAACCAATTCACATTGCAGTGGAAGAACCCCTTCCACCCTTCCATTCTTCCACCCTTCCACTCTTCCATTCTTCCACTCTTCCATTCTTCCACCCTTCCACCCTTCCAACCTTCCATTCTTCCACCCTTCCACTCTTCCATTCTTCCACTCTTCCACCCATCCCCTCTTTTCCTCTTCCATTCTTCCCTCTTATCCTGGTCAAATCCTGAAAATCCTGAAAATCCTGGTCCCCCTTCCACTCTTCCAACCTATAAATGCTGCTTAAGAGATTCCATCAAACCGTCAGGTGGGTCAAACGGAAGATCTATTATTCTGTTCGTTATTCCACTGTAATATATACCTAACAACAAGTTGAATTCTGCAAGAGATTGTTTTAGATGCGTTGGATGCACGTTATTCTCATCATCAAGCCAATCAAAAGCTGCTTCAGTAAGGTTACCTTGTGCTTGTATATCTTGTTCACCGTAGTTGAGAGGTCCGCCTTCATAGCCGCCTTCAGGTGTTGCCCGTTCCCAACTGCTGAATCGCCAATGCACAAATCCTTTAGTACCGATGACAAAAACCCGTTTGTGTGCTACGGTACTACCGCTGTCTGATGCCAATGTTCCCATGCCGGTACCGAATGCGACAGAGACGTGAAGTCCGTTATCATACATGACTTGTCCGGCAGCGTGCATAGGTGATGGTTGTGCGGAATCTAACTGTTCTTTTCCTGCTATCTGACCTAACACCCGTACAGGACGTGAGTTGTCAATATATGAGGAAACCAGTTGTAATACGTGAGGTGCTTGGTCGACAGGTGTGCTGCGAGCACTTGCATCAATAAACTTTATGTCACCGATTTTACCGTCAGCAACATCCTGCTTCAGTTCAAGATTTTTGGGATGGAAGTTAAGCTGGGTGTTAACGATAAATTTCGTTTGTGTCTCTTCAGCTAATCCTGCAATTTCTTTCCAGTCTTCACTTTCAACAGCGATAGGTTTTTCAACGATTGCTGCAGGGACACCGTGGTCAGATGCCTGCTTCATCAACGGATATCTGATTCGTTGATTCGTTCCTCGTAAGACTGGAGCCGTGACTATATGTAGAAGGTCTGGTTTTTCCTTCTCAAGCATCTCATCCAAGTCGGTATATCGTGCGGAAACATCAAAGTCATCACCGAACCTATTGAGGAGTTCTTCGTTCATATCGCAAATAGCACCGATCTTACCACCATTGACGAATCGGTATGCACTTGCGTGTGCCCGTGCCCGTCCTCCACAACCTAAGAATGCGCTTTTATACATGGTTATTTCTCCTTATGCGTAGAATCTGAATATATTTACAACTTCTCTCTGAGCGTATCCATTAATCTGTCTGGCGGATCAAACGGGAGATCGACTATCTGACAGGTTGTACCGCTGTGATATATTCCTAATAGAAGATTGAATTCTGCAAGCGATTGTTTTAGATGTGTCGGATGGATGTTTTTCTCATCGTCCAACCAATCAAAGACAGCTTCAGTCAGATTACCTTGTGCTTCAACATCCTGTTCGCCGTAGTTTAGGGGACCCCCTTCGTATCCGCCTTTTTGTGTTGCCCGTTCCCAACTACTGAACCGCCAATGCACGAATCCTTCTGTACCGACAACAAAGACGCGTTTGTGGCAATATATTCCTTGATCATCAGAAGCCATTGTTCCTACACCTTGTCCGAAAGCAACGGAGACGTGCATGCCATTTTCATACAAGACGTGTGCTGCTGCGTGCATAGGTGATGGTTGCGCTGAATCCAGATGGTCTCTGCCAGCGATCTGTCCTAAGACGCTTACGGGTCGGGAGTTGTCTATGTAAGAAGATACGAGTTGGAGCACATGCGGACCTTGATCTACAGGTGTACTCCGTGCGCTTGCATCAATGAACTTTAATTCACCGATTTTACCATCTGCGACATCTCTTTTCAGTTCAAGGTTTTTTGGATGGAAGTTCAACTGTGTATTGACGACAAATTTTGTTTTGGTCTCTTCTGCTAACCCAGCGATCTGCTTCCAGTCTTCGCTTTCAACGGCTATAGGTTTTTCGACGATTGCAGCGGGCACACCGTGGTCAGATGCCTGTTTCATCAACGAATATCTGATACGTTCATTCGATCCTCTTAGAACAGGTGCTGTTACTATGTGTAGAAGATCAGGTTTCTCTTTTTCCAACATCTCATCTAAATCTGTGTAGCGTGAAGAGATTTCAAAACGTTCACCGAAACCGTTGAGTCGTTCTTCATCCATATCGCAGATAGCTGCGAGTTTGCCACCCTTTACGAAGCGATATGCACTTGCGTGTCCACCGGCACGTCCACCGCACCCTAACATTGCACTTTTATACATGAAAAATTCTCCTAAGTTAGGAATCTGTTTGCTAATAAAATGAAAACATAGAATATAGAATACTCGTGAATGAGGAATCTATATTGATATAGATTAACAGAAAGATGCGTTTTTGTCAATAATAAAACGGTTATGTAACTTCCTCAAGTGCTTTACGTGCCTCAGGCGTTCCAATTTTACTTAGAGCAAATGCGGCATGATGTTTAACACGATCAGACTCATCTTCAAGAGCTTGGATAAGTGCTGGCACGGCATCTACTGCAGCCTCTTCCATTTTAGAGAGTGCATAAGCAGAATATGTTTTAACTTCCTCTTCCGGGTCTGATAAGGCTTCAATGAGTGTAGGTATAGCACTTTTTGCTTTTGTCCCCATACCACCGAGTGCGCGAACAGCATATTCCCTTAAATCTTCATTGACTCGGTCTTTTACTGCATTTAGGAGAAAGGGGATTGCTGGTTCTCCTATTCGTGTAAGCGCACTGGTAATCGCGTACCCCTGATGCCTTTCTGTATCCTCCAGTTCATGCATGAGTGGGGGTATTGCGGGTTCTCCGATCCCTGCTAAGACATCAGCGGCTTGATCGGCTACCTCATATAGGTTGTGTGCCAGTGCGTCTATCAATTGCGGTATGGCAGGTTCACCTATTGCGATGAGTTCTTTCTTTGCGGCATCTCTGGTATCTTCATCAAATTCCTCAAAATCATCCAGTAAATCAGCAATTTTCTGTTCTAAATTCATCTTATTCCTCTATTCCCCGATCTTTACGTATATCAAGGACCACTGTGAGTCGGTCTGTTTGTTCTTTACGCAATCGGTTATATACCCGGTCAGATATTGCCTGTTTTTCATGTAATTCGTCAAGGCGTGTTATGATTTCTAAACGTGTTGTATGTGCAAATTCAAGGTCTGCATAGTTTAGTTTTCGCAACCACCCAACATCATGCTGCCCAACATCATGCTGAAAGTCTTGTGAAGTATCTGTGGCATTGGTTCTTTTCTTTGCTGCTTGAAGTGTGAAAATGGCAGCTGCGAGGAAACCCCCTGCCAAAGCCGCAGCGATTGCAATAAAGATTAATTGTCCAACATTAGACTCTTGTCTAACTTCAGAGCCAGGTGCTACTATTTCTAAACTTAAATCAACATCATTACCGACCGGAAATCCTAAGGGTGATGACGCAGTATATACCTTATAAATTGCACCATGTATAGGTACGGGTTGAGCCGCTTTGAAAAACTTCGGATTTGGTACAAGATTGAAGCCATCAGGTACTAATATTGATATCTCATCTGTGTGGAAACTTAATGAACGAGAAAGATCGAGTGTCGTTTCCTTTCCCTGTATGATATAGGTAAATCCGATATGTGTTTGACCAGCAGGCAGGGGTTTGGTTAGGATGGCATGGTTGGTGTTTTCGTTTAACGTCAACGACTCTGGTGCACGTGGTACAAATCCTTCATACCTGTTGGGAAGAGGTAGATAAATACCAACCTTGGTGTCATCATGTGTGTTCAGAAACATCTTGTCACTGCTATTTTCAACATCAATTGCTTCAATTACTGACAAAGCCCCATCCTCTGGATGATCATCGGGAGCGCGTCCGAGGACGATAGTATACGATTTTATGCGTATAGCTGATTGATCGTCAGTAAAACCCATAAAATCAATGTTAACAGTTACATTCGGCACCAATGATGAAATTTCTATCTCCTTCTCTTCATAGTCGAATCCGCCATAGTTTGTGGTTATTGTGTAGTGTGTCTGGAAATCAATAGTTAGGTCTTCAAAGCGATATTCACCGTTATTATCGGTTGTTGTCTCTTGTTGTGTAGTCTCTCCTGCTTTATGGATATGTAGTGTTAATGTATGGTTGCCTACGGGTTCTTCAGTTTGCTTATCTATCAATTTCCCCTCAATAACGCCAAGATTGTCTTGGGAATAGGAGAAAGGAACACCTAACAGAATCAGGAGAGTAATTGTCAACAAACGTTTAAAAAGTGAGAAGGATTGATAACGGTTTAAAATGGTATTACTCCTATTAGATACGATTTTGTGTGTTATTTATGTCTGTTTCTGTCGTTTATATCTTTCAATTTCGGATTCAATATCAGTTTCAGCTGCAGATTCCAATTGACTAATGATGTCTGCTGTCTCTTGCAAGAGTTCGGTTCGCAGTTTCTGATAGTCTTGAATAGACAGTTTCCCAGCTTCAAAATCTTCATCAAGGTCCGCTAATGCAGTATAACTCTGTTCACGTTCATGCGCAAGTGTTTGAATTCGCTCTTCAACAGGGTTTATTTCAGGATAGACTCTATCCCTTTTAAGAAATGGAAAGTATAGGTAAACGAGGAGCATTGTGCCAAGAATAAACAACCATAGGATCAAATAAATCATATACTACCTCTAACTGCGATCTTTAAATTGATCCAATTCTGATTCAATCTTTTGTTGAAGTTCATCGGAAAGCTGTCTGTTGTCTTGTAGCGGAAATTGTTTGTATTCTCGTGATGATTGCCGTCGGACTGTGTAGATAACCCCACCGATAACTAATAGAATAACGACCGGCATTGAAAATGCAAGAATATTGATGCCTTCAGCTTTCATAACTGCAGAGAACTGGGGTCCGTATGTCTCAAGGTAAGCTGCTGTAATTTCCTCCACTGATTGTCCATCCGTTAGTGCAGTACGAAATTCCTTTTTGAATTGTTCTGCGGTCTGGCAATGACATATCTCAAATGTCATACGATCACACCCGCAAGGACAGTACAAAATCTTTTTGAGTTGCTCTAATTGGGTTTCAATGTCTTGACTCTCTGTTGCCTTGGTTTCTTCTGACTTGGCATCACGCTCTTGGCTTTCTGATGTTATTTGATCGTCTTGTTGCTCTTGCGCTATTGCAGCAGATATGAGGGTGAATATACATGCAAGTATAATCAAAGTACGGATTTTATTGTCAATGTGAATCACGTTTCGGTATCTCATTTTAGTTACCTAAGCCTTAGAGGGTCGCGGTTTGTATTCCTGTTTTTCAGCAATTGCGACGAATCCACCGATCACCATTGCAGCGATACCGATCCAGACAAGTTTGATAAGTGGATTATGATATATTTGGACGTTGACAACGCCGTCATTGTTAATATTCGGGGGTATGTCCCCAAGTGCAATATAAAGGTCATTCATGCCGATGCTATGTATTGCAGATTCAATTGTGTTATCGTCACCTTGTCCTGTTGTATAGTAGTAGTGTCGCGCGGGTTTCATAGTGGTAACATGTTTCTCGTCTTTCTCAACATCAAAAATCAACCCTAAGCGATCATAATTGCCATGCTTTTCCTGGTATGTGTCTAAGAGTGTGAAACGGTAATTTCCTACTGTCATTGAGTCTCCAAGTTGTAAACTGTCTGACTCAAGTTGAAAATATCCTTTTGAACCCATAATACCGATATAGACGATAACTATACCGATATGTATAATGTATCCCCCGTATCTCCTCTTATTGCGTTGTATAAGTCGCCATAGACCTTTGAGAAATGTCGTCGTCTGCCGTTTTGCTCTGAGTCTTGCCCCGCGATAGAACTCATTAAAGATCGCTACCAATACAAATACACTTGCAAAAATGCAGAGAAGAGAATAGATAGGTATAGTCTTTTCGCCGAAAGTAAGAAAGTTCCACAATTTTGCAAATATATTCCTTGTCGTCTCCGTTTCAACTTGGGGATCATTTGAAACTTGAACAACCACTTCATCTAAAAGAACAACCGATTCATCTGAAAGAACAGCCGCTTCATCTGAAGGAACAACTGCTGTGTTTGCACTAAAGGCAAGAATAGGCCAGGAAATTACTGCTGCTATCAAACCGATAAAGATAGGTGACAGGAACATTCTGCGAAAGTTATTCGGTGTGATCTTTCTCCAGGATATAATTGGACCTGCACCTGTTAAAAACAGTAGTAGCAAGCCAGGTATGATGACGACCTGATTGAAAAAAGCTTCTGGAACTACAGTCTTTTCTTTTTGAATTGCTTGAGATATGATGGGCCACAACGTGCCCCATAGAATAATCAACGTTAAGCCAACTAACAGCCAATTATTCAATACAAACGCGCTTTCACGAGAGAGAAGTGATTCCAGTCTATTTGCACTTTTGAGACGTTGCCAACGGTAGACGACAAGACCTATTACACCTGTAGTTGAGACAAGAATAAATCCGAGAAAATACCAACTGATATCAGTCTTCGCAAAAGTGTGTACTGATTCTATGATGCCGCTGCGTGTGATATATGTGCCTAAGATTGTAAATTGGAATGCTAAGGTAATCAGTAAGATATTCCAAATCTTTAGCATATTACGCTTTTCTTGTATCATAACAGAATGCAGAAAAGCTGTGGCGAGTAGCCACGGTAAGAATGAGACATTTTCAACAGGATCCCATGCCCAGTATCCACCCCATCCGAGCTCTTGATAAGCCCAGTGTCCACCAAGTGTAATACCGACTGTTAATACGAGCCATGAAAAGAGTGTCCATCTTCGAGAACGCAGAATCCATTCGCTTGAGATTCTACCAGAGGCGAGTGAACCGACAGCAAAAGCAAATGGCACCGTAAGACTGATCCAACCAACATATAGTGTAGGGGGATGAAACGCCATGCTGGGTGTTTGCAGGAGTGGGTTCATTCCCTCACCGTCGGGAGCTGCCAGTCCATTGGGAAGCCGTTCAAGAGGATTATGTATACCTTCAAGTAATCCTGTGACAAGCATTATAAAGAAGAGTTCAACTACTGCGATAGGAATAAGTGCGTAATCTGCAAGTGTATCGTTTGCTTTTCTGTTTTGCCAAACAACTATACCACCGCAGAAGGTTAGCACCCATAACCAGAAAAGCAGGGAACCCGACATTTTTCCCCAAAGCGCAGTGATTTTATAGAGGAGGGGTTGTTCAGCACTGGAAACTTTTACTACATACCTCAGTGAAAAATCATCGGTTACAAAACCAAAGATCAGAGTGCTTGTAGCAATTGAGATGAGTATGAAGGTAGCAATTAAAGCATTTCGTCCACTCTGCAAATAATCGGGTTTTCTGCGTCTTAGTCCAATGCTAAGTGCAACAATTCCCCAGATTGCTGAGAGAACTGAAAGCCATATCGCTGCTTGTCCGAGTTCAGCGGTAACCTGTTGTATGCTATTAACGATTTTCTGCATTAACATACTCGACCTCTCAACCCTCGGTAATTTGGAAATACTACATTGTATCGAGGATAGGCTATTCGTAGCTCTCCATCTCTATAGCACTGTCTACACCTTCATATTTTGATGCACATTTGGTCTGTACCTTCGTAGCGACAACACTGTTTTTTTCTGCATCATATCTGCCTTCCACATAAACACTTCCGCCATCATTAAAGTTATCAGGTTTAAGATTGTCTTCGTAGATAACGTTCACAGTTTCAGTACCTTCGCGTTCGCGTACGGCAAATGTTAGTTTGAAATTAGCGGCGTCCCATGTAGAACTTCCTTCTGAGATAACACCGTCTACTTGTATGTTTTGAGCGTCTGCAGTCTCAGCATTCGCAATTAGTCCTGCAGGTGAATAGTGCCTTACACTTGTCTTTCTGATACCAGAAACGACTAATAGCACCATTGCAGTAAGTATAATTATGCTGGCAGCGAGAACTTTCAACCTTCTGTTCTTCATGCGAAAATCCTCCTATTTTTCGTTTAGACCTTGATATAGATACAATCTCGCATCATTGATTAACGTTATAAGAATAATACTTGACTTTGTTTTCAAAATCAAGTTAAAATCTGTTGATATATATGTAGCACAACGGAATTCCGTGTTTATCCTGTCTTGTTTTAGTGCATTACGTCTGTATGAAAGTCATATTTCGGACCGTTGATTATAGTATACCATACTAAGACCTAAGTTGTCAAAATTGGGATAGTGAATAGTGACTTGACAACTTGACAAGGGTGTGTAAAGTTTTTGCACAGAAGATTTAGGAGCATATCCGCCTCCTCCGCGCTTTCCGAGATTCAGACAGACTACGCGTCAGAATCGCGGAGGGCACGGAGAACACGGAAAACACAGAAAAAGAGGGTTTTGCTAAAATCACCCTATAATCGTAATTTTAGCGATTCTCAAGACCATGCCTGTAGCATATTCTGTTAGATTGTGCTATCTTCCACCATACACCTTCATCCCTCATTACCCTTTTCCCTACACCACCCATTTGATACTGCTGTAGCACATTCATCCTTGATTGTGCTATCTTCCTCCATACACCTTCATCCCTCATTACCCTTCCACCTACATCAACCCTTTTGATACTGCCGTAGCACATTCTGTTAGATTGTGCTTCTTCTACAACATTCTTCCTCCCAATACCCTTCTCCCTACCACATCCATCTTGATACTGCTGTAGCACATTCATCCTTGATTGTGCTATCTTCCTCCATACACCTTCATCCCTCATTACCCTTCCACCTACATCAACCCTTTTGATACTGCCGTAGCACATTCATCCTTGATTGTGCTATCTTCCTCCAACCCCATTCATCCATCATTATCCTTCCACCTACACCACCCATTTGATACTGCTGTAGCACATTCTGTTAGATTGTGCTTCTTCTACAACATTCTTCCTCCCAATACCCTTCTCCCTACACCACCCATTTGATACTGCTGTAGCACATTCTGTTAGATTGTGCTTCTTCTACAACATTCTTCCTCCCAATACCCTTCTCCCTACACCACCCCTTTTGATACTGCCGTAGCACATTCATCCTTGATTGTGCTATCTTCCTCCATACACCTTCATCCCTCATTACCCTTTCCCTACACCATCCATTTTGATACTGCCGTAGCACATTCTGTTAGATTGTGCTATCTTCCTCCAACCCCATTCATCCATCATTATCCTTCCACCTACATCAACCCTTTTGATACTGCCGTAGCACATTCTGTTAGATTGTGCTATCTTCCTCCATTGTGCTATCTTCCTCCAACCCCATTCATCCATCATTATCCTTCCACCTACATCAACCCTTTTGATACTGCCGTAGCACATTCATCCTTGATTGTGCTTCTTCCTCCAACCCATATAACCCTCCATCCTTCCAACCTTCCACCCATCCTCTCTTCCACTCTTCCCGTCTTCCAACCTTCCACCCATCCCCTTTTCCCTACCCCATCCATCTTGATACTGCTGTAGCACATTCTGTTAGATTGTGCTCTTCTACAACATTTATCCTACAGTACCCTTCTCTGTACTAAATTGACGCATAAGGGTTTTGCCAAAATCAACGCCAACTTGTGAAAGTAAACTTTAAATGCACAAGAATCCGCTTCCGCGTAATCCGAGTAATCCGCGATTCTGACAAATAGAGTGCAAAAACTTTACACACCCGGAAATAGTAAACTGCTTAAATACTTGACATAACATAAAAAACATGCTAATTTTCTATTAGGACAGTATACATCAACGGTTTGTTTTCATTAATCAAAGACTTCTTCTGTATATACCTTGAGGTGTTTAATGATGCGCAATAACAAAATTACGCTCTTATTGTGTTTTTTAGGGATTAGCACGTTAATGGTTTACCTCCTAATTAGGATAGAGGATTCTGAAAGGAAAAAGCAGGCAGCAAACGTCCCAATCGATCTGCCGTATGATTGGGTGGGTATGATTAATAAGACACCTATTCCTGAACCATCGGGAGTTACCTTTCACCCATCACGCAAAACAATTTTTATCGCTGACGACGGGGGGTTCATCCATGAAATTCGACAAGAAGGCACAACTGTTCAGAAAGGAGAACTAAATGCGAGAGACCTTGAGGGAATCACTGTAGACCCAACATCAGGATGGCTCTATGCCGCAGTTGAGGACGAGGAGGTAATTTTGGAGATCAACCCACAAACGCTTCACATAAGACGTGAATTCAAAGTAAACCGCTCTTATGATGGAAAAACCTTATTAATAAAAGGCGGAATGGGAATAGAAGCTATTACCTTCGTACCTGATACCGATCACCCCGAAGGTGGAACCTTCTGGATTGGAAATCAGTCTTTTAGTCGAAAACCTAACGGTGAACTTTCAATTGTATGTGAAGTCGTCGCGCCTCTCCGTACATCAGAAGAAACAAAGGCTGAAGCGAATATAATACAGTTCTTTGAAATGAACCTATTGGATATCTCCGGACTCACTTATGATGCACAAGCAGATTCACTACTACTGATTAGTGATACAACAAACCTATTAGTTGAACTTAAACGAGATGGGACAATACTACACCGTTATCTGTTACCTGGCGATGACCAAGAAGGAATTACGTTAGATGGACTCGGATACATGTACATTGCACAGGAAAATGGACAGGTGATTAAGTTGGCAGACAACCGACTTCGGTAGAATGTTCTAAAAACTAACTCTCGCATGTTTCTTGAAGACGAAGCACAGTTATGCCCGGCATCAAATCTATAATGGGATTTATTGATGCATACTGTTCAGCAGTATAACCACAATCAAAACGCCATAAAACCTGAACATTACCTTCATCATATAAAACACCTGTGGCAAGTACATTCCCATTATCATCTTCCAACTGAAAAGTTCTGCGGCGTTTCTCATCCATCATATTGACCTTGGGATAGTTGACCTCTATTCTAAAACATACTATAGTTCCACGAAATCTGCATCTACACGATGCGGAATCACGCCTGATTTGTAACCACGGGTTAGCAACTCGTCTACAGCTTTTCTGCCCTTTTCTCCATAGTCCAACGTATAGTCATTAACATACATGCCGACAAACTTGTCTGCAAGGTCAGTTTCCATATCACGGGCATACGTCATAGCATACGCAAGACCAAGTTCCCGATGATTCAGAGAATATTCAATGCTCTGTTTCAACAATGATGTGATCTTACGAATCTTCTCATGCCCAAGATTACGACGGATCACATTTGCACCGAGCGGAAGCGGTAATCCAGTATCTTCATACCACCATTCACCTAAATCCACAATCTTATGAAGTCCTTCACGAGCGTAAGTCAACTGTCCTTCATGGATAATTAGTCCTGCATCAACTTCATCTTGTTGAACAGCCTCAATAATCTTGTCAAAGCGATAAGTTTCAGTTTCAACATCTGAATGAAATAGTTTCAGTGTTAGATACGCTGTCGTCATCTCGCCCGGGATTGCTATACGTTTTCCTGTCAGAGATTTTATGGGTCCATTTGCCACTATTAAAGGTCCGTAGTTATCCCCGATGCTTGCGCCGCACGGCATCAATGCGTAATCTTGAGCGACATAAGAATAAGCATGGACAGAAATCGCTGTAACCTCAAGTTCCGCCTTAAGAGCCCGTTGGTTCAATGTTTCAATATCTTCTATTACATGGACTATTTCAAAGTCTCCAGTCGGTATGAGTCCTTTAGCAAGTGCATAAAACATGAATGCATCATCCGAATCGGGACTATGTCCAATTCGTACTTTTTCTGTTTCAGACATTGATATTTTCCTTCCTCTGTTTGTGAATATTGTCTTATTGTTTATATTGACTATATTGTGTTATTATAAGAAACATGAAATCAAAAAAGTATCTCTACCTTATCGCGATTCCAACGCAACTCAGAGAACTTGTAACCGCAGAATCTGTTGCACTTACAGGTCAAGCACCAGATGCACACGGCATTACTATCTCGGATATGTGTATTGATGCACAACGGGGTGCTTACCTTAAAAGTTGTACTGAAGTGATCTTTGAAAGTGACAATGTTGATGAACTCTGTTCAAATATCAAGAACGCAGAAATATATGCTGACGAATTTCGCGTTTCTGTCATAAAACGACCTCGCAATCAAAAACTGAATTCAATGGCATTAGCAAGTCAAATTGGTCGTGTCATTGATGGTAAACCGAACCTGTCATCACCACGTGTGGTATTTCCAACTGTCATTACACCAGACAAGATTTGGTTTGGTCGACTCCTTTCTGAATCTGATAACGTGTGGCTTAAACACAATCAACGTCCACATGTTACCTCAAGTTCGCTTCCAGCAAGATTGGCACTAACGCTTGTGAACCTTGTAGCATCACCAGGGGAACATCTTCTGGACCCCTGTTGTGGCACAGGAACGATCATCTTGGCGGCTGTACATAATAAAATTCAGGCTACGGGACGCGATATTAACCCTCGCATGGTCGGAGCAACAACCAAAAACTTGCAACATTTTGGACTCACTGCTAACATCGCTATAGAAGATGCTCGAAAAATAAAACAAACTTTCAACGTTGTCGCTACTGACCTACCTTATGGCATCAGTCTCGTGAAAGATACATCAGCAGCAACAAAGATTCTGGAAAACCTACGAACCTGTGCCCCTAAAGCCGGTTTCATTGATACACGAGATCTCCGAAATCCACTCACGGACTTAGGGTATAACGTTGAGACTGTAATTCCAGTACCAAAACTACAGCTTGTCCGGCGGATATTTCTCACTTCAAACGGCGATCAATAGTCATCAATATTCTCAAAAAAATCGGTTTCTGGCATGTATTCACTATCATCAAACGAGTCTTCCTCGTAAGTTTCATAGTCATCTAATTCCAATAGTGAGTCCAGTTCACTAAGATTGTCTATGTAGATTTTACATATCCAACCATCACCTTCTGGGGCAACATTGATTACTTCAACATCTTCTTCAAGGGCTTCATTTACCTCATAGATTTCCCCAGCAACAGGGGCATACAGGTAAAAGTTCCCACCCGTTTCTGTTTCAACTCTTCCAATTATTTCACCTTGTTCACATTCTTGTTCAGGAGATACATCAACAAAGATGATTTCACCATATATGAGAAGAGAACGTTCTGTTATCCCGATTGTTCCTTCTGAATCATTAACTTCAATCCATTCATGCGTAGTTGTGTATTTCACCGTGCTCAATTTATTTTCCTCCAATGTACATAACTCTCAAAGTATATCAGTTTACTTATACCGATACTTCTAAGCTGCGTTAGGAAAGATCCTTTTTTTCTGTTTGGATGTGAATTACGATATTTGGATTAGGGTTATTATACAGAATTTTAGTATTAAAAAACCATTAAAATTTTTGTCCAATAGAAAATGTATAAACTGAAGCTCCTTGAACTATGTGCAGACGTTCCGTATCAGAAACAGTTGGCATGAACTGTGGAGTATGAGAAGCGTTAATCAGAAAATTGCCAATCCGAAATCCTAAACCTAAACAGAGACCTTCCGCCAACCAAACTCTTTCTTCCATCTCTACTGAAGAATCTTCTATAGTCGCAACTGGCATAACTGGTAAGTAACGTTTATCGGTATCTCTAAGATAGCCAATTCTACCGCAAACACGATCGCGAAACCATATTTCTGATCCAACGTTCGTTCTGATACCATCAGCAAAAGGTGGATGAAAATCTAATCCGATCCGAAATGAAAAGTCTCTAATCTCATGTTTATAGGCAACGCCAAATATAACATCGCGGTTGATCTTATCAGGAACTGTTGAATCTGCAAATGATAGTCCGTTGCTTAAATTACGTAGGACAACACCTACCTGAAGTGTCTGACCAATTTTTTGGATCAAACCTACATTATACGAATAACCACGACCAAAATGTTCAACACCTGATACGTCCGTGATCTTTGAACGTATCCACTTTGCATCAATACCGATGAGCGTACCTTCAATGAATTTTAACCCGTAACCTAACCCTATAGCAAGATTATTTTCTGGAAAGTTGTTAAGAGCTTTACCTTCATGGTTGACACGACGGAATGGTCCCTCATGTCCCGTAGAAATTGCCACACCTAAAGTCCCAAATTTACCAAACGGAAACATCCAATTCAATGTTTCAATACCCGATGCATGATGATCATATCGACTATAATCCTCATACTCGTTACTGATATTCGGTTTAGCAACCATGGCAACGGTACGAGGAAAACGTGCTATGTGAACACCAGATCGGCTATCATCGTTAATACCTATCCCAGCAGGATTAGTTCCGATTGCATCGGATCCCGCTATTGATGCGACAAAACTACCACCCATTCCCCGTTGTTCTGCCCCCAACATAAGTTTTAGGAATCTGTCTGCATCAGAAGTCATTGAAACGTTTTCAGCATACCCAAAAGTAGGAAACTGATAGAACAGACCAAACAATAAGAATATAAGTATGTATGGAGAAGCGTAAATCCTATTCTGCAAAAATCTTAGCCTTTAGTTATGTTTTCTATTGATGAGCACAGGGTAACTTGTGCGACTGCATATTCCATAGCATGCGACATACTAACGTAGGTTGAGACAACACGAAGTTGATCTGCATGCTCCTTCACCTTACCATGTAGAACAAGGAACGGTTTTCCTAAGTCATCTGAACAGACTTCTACATCCTGCCAGTACATTCCAATTGTCAAACCGGTTCCGAGTGCTTTGAAAGTCGCTTCTTTTGCAGCAAACCTTGCCGCAAGCCTTTCATAACGAGATGATGTATGACCACAATAACGTAGTTCCTGGGATGTATAGACCCTTTGTTCAAACCGATCTCCCCAACGTAACGAGAGACGTTTAATCCGAGCTACCTCTATGATATCTATACCAATTCCCTGAATTTTTTCTTGCATCATCAGTCTATTTAATCACATCCCTTGGCACATTCCTTTGTACGAGAAAGAACATCTATTATCTTTACTGCACGAGAGACAGCTTTCACATCATGCACACGCACAATATCAGCTCCCTGGACTATCGACCAACACACAGTGGCAATCGTACCTTCAACTCTTTCAGTAACAGGTACATCTAATAGATTGCCGATAAACGACTTGCGTGAAGTGCCAATTAATATCGGTCTATTTAGTTGTTTAAAGACAGATAGTTTCTTCAGTATTTGTAGATTCTGTTCGGTAGTTTTTCCAAAACCGATACCTGGATCTATAATAATTCTGTTAGGTTCAATACCTTTGTCTACCGACCTATCAATCCACTCTTCTAAATTATCGTAAATCTCTTTGACAACATCCTCATAGTATGGTGTTTGTTGCATCGTCCTTGGTGTTCCCTTCATGTGCATCAGAATAACGCCTGCTTCCATTTCCACTGCGACATCAACCATTGCGCTATCTCCTTGAAGGGCGGTAATATCGTTGATGATATGGGCACCTGCTTCAAGTGCTTCTTGAGCAACAACTGCTTTCGTCGTATCTATCGAAATTGGAACATTCAGTTGCTCAGTTTTCAAGGCGCGGATGACAGGTAAAACCCTATCTAATTCAACATCAATTGGAACTGGTTCTGCCCCAGGACGAGACGACTCACCACCAATGTCAAGAATCGTCGCACCTTCTGCAACCATCGTTCTCGCATGGACAATAGCAGTGTCTACCTCCAAATATGCACCACCATCTGAGAAGGAATCAGGCGTAACATTCAATACACCCATTATGTGGGTTGTGCCGCCAATAAAAATATCTATATCTCGGCATTTCATGTAAGGGGTTTAGTTGGCAATTGTGGTCGGGGTCCAAGGATATCTTCAATCTCCTCGGTAATTAGTGTCTCGTGTTCTAATAGTGCATCAGCGAGCAGCTTCAGCCCATCAATATTTGTCTCTATGATCTCTTTCGCCTTTTCGTAACACTCCATAACGATGTCGTAAACAGCTTTATCAATTGCAATCGCTGTCTCTTCGCTGTAATCTTTGTGAACGGCAAGTTCTTTACCAAGGAATATCTGTTCATCTCTCCTACCGAAAGTCAGCGGTCCTAAGGGACTCATACCCCATTGGGTAACCATGCGTCGAGCAAGATGTGTTGCTTGTTCAAAATCGTTTTGTGCCCCAGTTGTCTGTTCACCAAAGATAATCTCTTCAGCAACCCGACCACCAAGGGCAAAGATAATATGTGCAAGCAAACGCTGCTTGTTCATATTATGTCGTTCTTCAAGCGGTAACATAGCAGTAACACCGAGAGCTCTACCACGCGGAACGATCGTACATTTATAGTTCGGATCGCTTTCAGGCACAAAATGTAACATCAAGGCATGTCCTGCCTCATGAAAGGCAGTGTTACGTCTCTCTTCTTCACTTATGACGAGACTACGACGTTCTGGTCCCATCAAGACGCGGTCCTTAGCTTCATCAAAGCAACTCATGTCAATGTCTTCTTTATCCTGTCTCGCCGCAAGTAGTGCTGCTTCGTTAGCCATGTTTTTTAGATCAGCACCGGAAAAACCAGGGGTTGCTTTTGCTAATATCTCCAAATTCACATCGTCAGAAAGCTTATACGGTTCTTTGGTGTGAACACCGAGAATTGCTTGTCTACCACGCACATCCGGCAAGTCTACTATAATCTGTCTGTCAAATCTTCCAGGACGTAATAAAGCAGGGTCAAGAACATCGGGACGGTTTGTAGCTGCTATCAGGATTACACCTTCGGATGCTTCAAACCCCTGCATCTCAACAAGAAGTTGATTGAGAGTCTGTTCACGTTCATCGTGACCACCACCGATACCAGCACCGCGATGACGACCAACTGCATCAAGTTCATCAATGAAAATTATACAAGGTGCATTTTTCTTGCCATTTTCAAATAGGTCTCTCACCCGTGATGCCCCGACACCAACAAACATCTCAACAAAATCGGAACCACTGATAGTAAAGAACGGAACATCCGCCTCTCCCGCAACTGCTTGCGCCAACATCGTTTTACCAGTTCCAGGAGGACCAACCAACAAGACACCTTTAGGAATAGTACCACCTAATCTTTCAAACTTATCAGGTGCTTTAAGGAACTGTATTATCTCCTCTAAAGCTTCCTTCGCCTCATCCACGCCAGCAACATCCTCAAAAGTAATCTTCTTACCAGTCTCGGTATGCAAACGAGCCCGACTCTTACCGAATGAAAGCGCACGGTTACCACTCCCTTGCATCTGACGTGAGAGGAAGATCATCAGACCCAAAAATATCAGTAACGGTACTATCGTCGTTCCAAAGACAAGCAACCACTCAGAGAAATTTGACGAAGGATCAACAGTATAGTCAATTTTCGCATCGTCAAGCTTTTTTAGCAGGTTGTAGTCATCATTCGTGTCACGACTTGTCTTAAAATCCCCTTTCCACTTTTCCGGTAAGATGATGTCTTTCTTAACAAGATCTGCTTTAATAGATTTTATGTATAATTCGCGAAACTTACCTTTAATCGATTCATTATCAATGACAAGATAACCCTCAAAATAATTGATTTCATTATTTTTGAGTTCATTATTACGGATCTCATCATTAACGATATTATGAAAGTCTGAAGTAGCTAATTGGTGCACATGGTCGCTTCGGTTGATGAGTTGATATATAGCAACAATAACAACTAACCCCAAAATAAACCACACAAACATATTTTTTGTGTTCTTGTTCACAACCACTCGCCTCGTTTTCTATATTAAACATGCTTTGAACTATGAAAGATGCTGCAGACGATCCATACAGTAAGGAAAGTTACATGACATTAGCATTCTTCTGTAATGTTCTGCTTGTGCCAAACTACAATTCCAATGTGTATTTTATACTTTTTTCTAAATTATAACACACATTCAATCAAATATCAACTGAAATTGGCAGTTTAAAGGGTGTAAAGACTTATACAACCTTAAATTGAGGATGAATCTATGCTATAATGATTCTCATTCAGAACGGAAACTTGCTCAGAATAAAGCATATTTCGGAGGTTAAATTGAACGTATATAAAGCGATAACCGAACGTCGTAGTTACCGAGGAACTTTTCAAGAACGTCTCATTGATGAGGCTGATTTGGATAAAATCATTCAAGCAGCAAGATGGACTCCTTCTCCCTTTAATGTTCAACCTTGGGAGTTAGTGTTCATTAAAGATCAGAATGGTAAGGACATACTTGCAAATATGACAGAACAAGCAATCATCAAACAGTTCAAGGATACTAAATTTTTAAATGAAAATAGTCAGTGGATGCGACTCAACGAAGAGGAATGGACAGAACGGGGGGACGGTGTTCTGCTAACAGACCATGTGAATCTACCTAAATTGATACAGAATTCTCCTGACAAATTCACTCAAAGTATCCTAAGCGTTATGCTAAAAAACACAAAACCCCTATCATTTATGGGGTATATCGGATTAGGTAAAATGCCTGCACGAGAAATCGCAACACAAGTTCAAGAATCACCATTACTACTCCTAATCACAATGAACACTCGGCGACAACCGCCAGGCGAAGGTGCTACACGATGGATGTGGTTAAGTATTGGTATGTTAATTCAGAATATACTCCTCGCAGCTACATCCATCAACATCGGTGTTCAATTCGTGAGTGCACCTTTAGAAACGCAGAGAGACAGGACACAGATTCAGCAACATTTCAGCATACCGGATCATCTTGAGGTGATGACATTACTGAGAATGGGTTATATGAAAACTGAGGAAAGCACTTCTGTCAGATTAGAACCTACTGAGTTTGTTCACTATGAGAAATACACAAGCAAGGAATGAAGGAACTAAACCTAACACACAGGATATATACCCCTAACACTGTAAAGATTCAGTCAGTTCTTCATGATACGCAAACAACGCAGGTGTACCACCCGTATGAAGAAATATGACGACATCACTGGGTTTAAATCTGCCCTCTTTGATATGATCTATCAAGCATGCCATCGCTTTTGATGTGTAAACAGGATCAAGGATGATTCCTTCTGTCCTGGCAACCAATTTGAGGGCAGAGATACCTTCAGGTGTAAGGAGTCCGTAAGCTTCACCGATATAATCATCCGTATTGATTATATCTTCATCGTTCACCCTTATATCAAGTTCAAGAATAGATGCAGCAGAATTTGCAGCATCCCGAATTCTATCAATCTTACCTTCCCAATGTATAGGTGCACAAGCATACGGTTTGAGTTTCATACCAAGAGATTTTGTGCTCAATACTAAACCAGCTTGTGTGCCACCTACAGAGGACGTATAAATCCAATCAGCATCAATTCCTAATTCTATTTGCTGTGCATGAATTTCTGCGATACACCCTGTAAATGCTACTGCGGCAAGTGCTGTGGAACGCGGTGATGTTACAACATAAGGCTTTAATCCATCATTCTTCAGTTTCTCAGCAAGTTCGATTTTGAGATTCTCTAATTTCGGACCGAATGGAACATCAACGAATTCGACATCCGCACCAGCCAAATAGTCTAATAAGACATTACCTTGTACAACGCTCTTATGGTCGCGTGCAAGACGGAGATAACACTTCAAACCGAGTTTACTGCAAGCTGCGGCAGTTTGTCTACAGTGGTTAGATTGAGAAGCAGCTCCATGCACAATAGTATCTGCACCTTGGGATACGCCTTCACCGATAGTAAAGGTCAACTGTCTAACCTTATTACCTCCGAATGCTAATCCGGAACAATCCTCACGTTTCATGAAGATTTGGGGACCCCCAAGCGTTTCGGATAAACGTGGGCACGGTTCTAAAGGCGTAGGAAAATGACCAAGGCTGACTTGAGGGACACGCGAAATACGTTGAATAAGTTCCTGTCTGGTTAGCACAAACTACTCCGCTTGAATCACGAGTGCATTTTGCACGACACGTTTACCATCTTTTGTCTGCAAACCCGGTAATATCACTTCAGCTACTGTATCAGTCTCCAAATCACAATTACGTTTTTCTTTTACATCGTGATGTTCAGGAGAAATCTTCGTTTTACCCGGTTCAATAGGTATGACCTCATAATCGACTAAATCAAGAAACCAATTCAACCTTGATTGAACAGAGGGCAGATCGCTGTATTTAGCAACTTCAAAAAAGAGTCTGTCGCGAACGAATTCAAGTAAGAATTTTTTGAAGACAGGTAATCGGACTTTTTCTGCATGCTGTTGTTCAAGTGTAGCTAACTTATCAGAGAATCGTTTAAGGTAGCTATCACAGTCTTCCTGAATATTCATCAAATCTTGATCTGTCATAGCAGTGCGATCTGGAAAGAGCGTAGGTGCTGGTGCCTGCATTCCTCTTGTCTGTTTCAGCGTATGCTTCAGCTCATCCTCTATATTCTGTAGTGATTTAGCAAGCGTCTCTTTCGTCGATTCTCGCTTCACTGCGACCTTCTTCCAAGCACTGATTTCATTCACCATGAGATTCAGAAGAAGTACTGCGGTTTCTTCTTCATTTAATGATTCTAAATCCCAATTGTCAAGTGAAATACCATTACCATTATTATAATCTGATTCCAACTTTTCCAACTCTGCATGAAACTTTTCATACATACGTCTGTTGCGTTGTGTATAGTATTCCTTTTTCCTATTAGAGAAAGTGAATCCAAATGTTCCTGCTAATTGTCCAAAGAAACCGTTTTTATTACCATTCGTTTTTGATCCAAACGCAGGTCGGGGAGGTATGAAAGTTGCTTGATTCTGAGACGCGCTCTTCGGAAGGGATGGCACTCTGATCTTAAACTGTAGTTCAGTGCTAACATTAGGGATATACTTACCTAAATAATGTTTCTTCTGATTAAGGAGACCAGGCATTTGTATAACAGTATTAGGTATGGATGTGTTCGATTCAGACACTTTCTGTTTAATAGCACTTGTCTGTTTAACCTTTTTGTTTTCCACGGTTTTACCAGCACCATCTGAACTCGAAGCCGGAACCTGATGAGACAGATCATCGTCTGAGGACATTTCTGAACATGTCTCTACACTGGTAACGCTATCGTCAGTCTGAGTTTTTGATTGTGTTTCAATCTCTTCGTTCGTACCTTCTTTTTCTATCCGATCAGGTTCAATATTCTGTTGATGCTGTTCTCTTGAATCTGAAATCGGTTCATTTGTAGAATCATCTGCCGATTGATTTTCTTGTATCAGTTTTAATTCCTTTAGTATTTTTTCAGTGAAAGTAGCAATCGGTTCATGATTGTCAACATAGAATGCCAATTTATATGAATGAATGACTTCTGCTGGCACCACAATATCTTGAGGTTGTTGAGTAAGTTGGAAAGAAACCCAATTGACTCGTCCACTCAACGGTTGTTGTTGGAACATAACTCGTAAACGTCTACCCTGTTCTGCAGTATTCAATACACTCATTACAATATGAGGACCCTTATATGCAAAACTAACGTCAATACCCCTAAAACTACCCGTAACGCTGTTAGCAGTCATCCTTAAATCTCCTTCTAATAATCTGTCTTACACATCAGTCGTTATTGTCTTTTGTTATACACTATTAATTATGCGTTTCAAGCTGAGCCCGGATGGTAATACTAAAATCATACTAACCTACCAAGTATGTGCAATAAAGCCATCCGTAAGTTCAGCAAACTTCTGAAGTTGTTTCGTTGTTTCACAAGTAATACTATCGTCCTTGAGCACACAAGATGATGGTTAAAGATTCTTCATTAAGACACCATCTCTATATAAGAAGTTTAACGTTTACAACTAATTATGGGTTACAGATACAATCGTAATCTTATCTTCCGTTAAATCGGACAATTCGTACACCAACTTATCAATCTCATTTTCACGTGAGGATTCTCACATTAATTTATACTGTGGTGTTAGGGTTGTGTTTTCGGGGTTTTATGTTGTCTGAATCGCGGAAGGCACGGAGGACGCGGATTGGAAATCTGTAACATCAAGTAATCCGCTAAGGTGGGTGTTTTCTGTTCTGCTGCTATGCCTGTGTAGGCGATAGCAGTGAGGTGATGTCTTCTGGTAATTGGTTGAGGAGCTTCTCTCCAAATCGCTATTCCGTTACTAAGGACATTGCTTGCAAAGAGATCCCCAACTTGTGCTCCGTTAAGGACTAAAAAACCACATCATCTGTTTTTAGGTGAACTGTATCAGTGACTGGTTTTATCAGTTCGCTTGAATGAAAAGATAAATATTCCGCCACTTCAAGATTCATCCGATCTATTTCTGCAAGAAAACCACCCGCAGATAACTCATAATTCCGTGGATTGGTTTCAAATGCTTTGAGGTTTTCAACTATCTTTTGAAAGTACTCAATGCGATTCAGCGTTGTTTTAAGTTCTCGATCATTTCGATTCATTTTGACATTAACTTTCTACCTTCAATAATCAAAGTGTTCTACCAAGGCGCAGATTGACATTCAAGAACACAGTCAAAATACACTTCAATATTACTAAAGCGGTTAATCAACACTTACAAGTTTTAGTTCAGTAAGAAACGAAAGGACATTTTTAATATCTTTCAAAGTAAAATCCCATCCGTATTCTTTTGCTGTCTGAAGGACCTCTTCTGCATTTTTTTCCCCCTCCCAATCGACGATATAATGTATTTTTGCTGCAATGGAGAGTCTGTTAGAATCACGAGCAATACTTTGATTATTGATGGCTTTGAGTTTCTGCTTCCACTCATTGAAACCTGGCTTTTTCTCCGTAACCTTCCAAACCTTTTTGAAAGCATTAGGTATTAAAGAATAAATATAGGTGTGTTTCCGGATTTCACCAAAAGGACTTTGCTCCTGTGGATTGCTAGGAAAAGGTTTTAGCGTTTCTTTAAGGATTCCATAATTTACTAAACTATCAAGGTGTCCAGCAACATAGCTGCTGTAGGGCCCATAATAATGTGCGGTAAATCCCAAATCATGTTCCATCATCACTGATAAAAAATAAATTTTCTTTTGAAGAAGCGTTCTTCCCTGTAACTTATCATCTTTTTCACCTTTGATGACGAGTAGTATAACATCAATTATGTGCATGTCGTTCCTTTTAGGAGAACTCATCCAATAGATGCTCCGAGACATGACTAAAAGGTCCGTGTCCTATATCATGAAGTAACGCTGCTAAACGCACAAGAGCAATATCTTTTGCCTCTATTCGTTTAGGGTCTGATTCTTGAAGTTTGTTGCAGATACGCCCAGCGACGTGCATCACGCCAATTGAATGATCAAAACGTGTATGTAATGCGCCAGGATACACCAAAAACGCCATAGCCAATTGCCGAATCCGACGAAGACGTTGAAACACCTTTGCGTCAATCAGAGCCCTTTCTTGTTTAGATATTCTGATAAACCCGTGAATTGGGTCGCGCATCTCATGAAAATTTTCTTTCATAACGTTAATTGTACTACATTATCCTAAATAATTCAAGCAAATATATATCATGTTTGCAGTCTGATTGTATCAGCAGTATATCATAACGTCAAATGGATTTTCAAGTGAAAGCCTTAACATGGGTGTGTAAAGTTTTTGTCACTAAAGATAGAGAATGTGTGTAAAGATTTGTATCAATGCGGACTATACACATTTCGCCCTAATGAAGTTTAAATAATAATTTAGGTAATTCGTGGAGATACCCGGCAGAATATGCGTATGGTATTCTGCATTGGTTAGGAAACCGTACCTACCGGGTCTGGGAAAAATAAAATATTACCCAATTTAAAACTTTAACTTCATCTGGGGCTTTGGAATATCACATATCAGCACCCGCGGTGCGAAAGGTGTATAGAGAACTGACTATTGTGTGGGGTTGTTTTCATCTGTGTTCTGGACCGCTTTGCTGGTGTCTTTCCGCTTTCCATAAGAGACGGCACTCGGAGAGTGCCTACTACCATTAAGAGCCTATTTGTTGGTGTCTTTCCGCTCTAACTTGTTGTATGACCAGATAGTTTTGAGAATGTCATGTGCTCTGTCTACGTGTTTTAGTATCTCCTTCGGTTCTTTCTCTAAGAACATAAGGTTTTTGACATGACCAAAGATGATTTCTAACTCTTGTTGAATGTTATCGTCCTGTGTTAAACCGACGTCAGTCATGTTATCATCTATTTTGCCTTTTAAGAACGCATCGCGTGATTCGTTGAATAGTTGTCGGTATACTCTTCGGGGAATCTTGTGTGAGTGATGTTCAATCGTCGTAATTGGTCTGAGAGTTTTTTACGAATTTGCATGTAGTGATTATCAAGGATCAATTGATATTCAGATAGGTGTTCCTCATGCATTTTTTCTCGTTCCTTTTTCCACACTTTATCATATTCCAGTTTGAATTTCTCAATATAGTCAGCTTCATCTTTCTCAAATTTGATATGTGAATCGATACCGTACATATTGAAATATCGAGATTTGATTTCATCTATGTTATTCTTGATATATTCATTTCTGCTGAATTGGTATTCTGATCCAGTAATTTCTTCTTCATAGTTGGGAGGTTGTGGTGGAGCCGGTGGTTTTGGCAGATCGTTTTTAAATTCTTGCATAAATGCCTTAACGACCTCGCTGGGTTTCATATATGCTGCGAAGCATTTGATGGTAAATTCCTTGTGATTCTCTTGTAATATCATGATATTCTCCTATTCAAAAAGTCACGAAAACGTGACAAATGTGTCACAGCCGTGACTTTTTGCGAATTGCTTATCCAGTCAATGACTGTAAGGTTTTGTGGCGTGTTTTTTTGACAGATTTAATTTTTTTGTTTTCAAGAAACGTGACATAATTCTCTCTAAGTTGAAATATGCATAAAAAGTGGGTTGCATATACTCTACGAAGCATTTGACAGCGAATTCCTTGTGATTCTCTCGTAATATCATGATATTCTCCTATTCATAAAAAGTCACGAAAACGTGACAAATTTGTCACGACTTTGTCACGGCTTTGTCACAGCCGTGACTTTTTGTGAATTGCTTATCCAGTCAATGTCAGTAAGGTTTTGTGGCGTGTTTTTTGACAGAGTCAAAAATTTAAAAATCCTTTTTGGTACAAAAATCTCTGCATGTTGAAATATGGATGAAAATATTGGCTTTTTTCTGATATTATGATCATTTATGGACACTTTGTAGAATAGCATTGTAACACCTTTTTACATAAACTAAAAGTAAGTATATACATAACTTTATATTTATGATAACATAAATATATAATGTTATCAAGTTAATATTGAATAAAATTGAATTATTTTCATTTTTTGATTAAGATTTAATTGTATGCGGCATATAGTTATCTGTAGATTGTGAATAATAGTATTGTCAACACCTATTTATATAATGATATCGCAAGAATATATATAACATATATTTATGGTAACATATATAAAAACAGTTGTCAAGTTAAATGTGAAAAAAATGATACATTTTGTGATTTTTTGTTTTGAATTTAATAATTCGCACAATTGGAGGGTCAATTTCCGTGTCCATCTATGTAACTGGCGCGTCCATCTATATATCTGGCGCGTAATCCGCGATTCAGACAAATAGAGTGACAAAAACTTTACACACCCGTCCGATACGCCCTATATCCGTTTCATTGCGTTTGGTGTATAATTTGAAGTTTTTAAAATGACATAATCCTGAATGTAGATTCTTCCTCTTCGTATGAAAGGGTGTGTAAAGTTTTTGTCACTTAATAGAAGTCATAGCGAGTAACATCTAAGAGTTGTTAAAAGTCACACGAAAATTTATCATTGAATATGCTAAATTACGAAAACCTAAACGGGTTTCTTTGAGTTTGTCGTAGCTAAGTGCGAGTCTCCGATAGGTATCTTGCCACCCGAAAGTTCGCTCTACTTTATATCGTTCTTTGTATAAATCTTTTCTAAACCACCGAAACTTGCGAGCGATAGCGATAGGTTCTTTAGTATTCCGTTTGTTCGGATAGATCACTGGGATCAGACCTTGTTCTTTGATAATCTTATGGTTCAACTTGGAATCAAAACCGGAATCCAGCGTTAGAGCGGAACTCTCAAGTTCCATTCCAATGCGATCACTGAAGGAGATGAATT
Source organism: Candidatus Poribacteria bacterium (assembly GCA_965205065.1). GTDB lineage: Bacteria > Poribacteria > WGA-4E > WGA-4E > WGA-3G > MSPOR6. The sequence continues at coordinate 5,882,698 of CBDBFT010000001.1, forward strand.
CGGACAATGCTTCAGGCAAAAGTGTTGTATCATGTTTGTTCACCGGACTGACAGTTATCGGACCAATGACGAACCCTTTATTGTCGGTGATAGTCAACTCTTTTTCACCTTTTTGATGTTTGTGTCCTGAGTAACCGGTGCCATTCCCCCTTTTTTTACGACGGTGTTTGAACCATCGCCATGTAAACAAGATGTGTCAAGTTGATCAGTATCAAGAAGATGTTCAACAGATGCTTCAAATAACTTCTCATAAGAACCATCTTTTGACCACCGATTATGCCATTTGTAGACATTAGACCAATGGATTTCGTTACGCCGTGGCCGGAGTTGATTCCATTGTATACCTGTATGTAAAACATAGAGGATGTAATTAAATGTCTTATATGAAGATACTTTAGGTTTTGGACCTTTCTTCCTTGTTGACAAATGAGGTTTAATATACCGGTTAAAAAACTTAAGGGAAACTTGTTTCGGAAGACTACTAAAATTCAGTTGTTTTTCATTTGTGTCAGTCATAAGAGAACCTCTCATAAAAAATAGGACATACATTTAAACTTATATATCTTTATTGGCTCAGGTATGGAATAAGTGTCAATAGAATACTTAAACCCCCATGTCCATTGACTTCAATGAAAATGTTTGCACTCAAATTATGCATCAACGATCTTTATTTTACCATATTTATAGGTTTTACTCAATATGACTTCATATAAAAAGGAACGCTAAACCCTTGCTCCAGCGGAGCAATATATCTATAGAAAAAGGATTGTCAACGGGGCTGCACTCCAGATGAAGATTAAATAAATAATCAGGTAATTCTGATATGACTCATCGTAGGAGTAAGGTTTCGTAGGGGCGGGGTTTCCCCGCCCGCGTATTACCCAATTAATAACTTAATCTTCATGCGGAGTGCTATGTACATAACGGACGCGTAAAGGTTTTGGTGTTTAACTGTCAGAATCGCCGATTATCACGCCAGGTACATAGATGGGCACGGATTGCTCGGATTGTTGAGTTTGTGTATCAAGGTGCTATTCACAAGGGATGTCTTCTTCTGAATCATTTGCTAATTACCTGACCTTCACCAAGAAGAGACATTCTCTTAGATTGTGCCAGTTGTAGCACATTCTTCCAGATTGTGCTTCTTTGTAACCAAAAATGTAATACTTCACCGTAGCACATTCTTCCAGATTGTGCTTCTTTGTAGCCGATCTAAGTCATATAACGATCCAGAACCCCTTCTGTACCTTCAGGGTCCCCCCACGTAATTCGCGATTCAGACAAAAAACGGTGAACAATTAATTTACACACCCATCAAAATACGTTGACACTCACTGCAGAATTCGGTAAGATACTATCTGAAAGCATTACCAGAAATCCACAACGTGACCAAAACCCGATAAACTACATACAGAGATCACGCAGCAATAAAGCATAGACACGAAAGGAACATATATGTCAGAAGGAATACAAGATTATCTATTTAGCCCAAGCGAATACACCGATCCCGGATTCCAGGGAACACTTGACTATATCCGTGAGGTTGCCACGTCAGAACGTAAAAAAGGCGATCTTTTTGAGCGGTTGATGCGAAAATATTTCACCGAAGACCCCGACTATAAAGACCAATTTTCCGAAGTCTATCTCTGGAAACAGTGGTCACAACTTAGAACAGAATTTGATGGCACCGACATAGGTGTTGACCTTGTTGGTAAAAAACATGATGGCGGATTTTGTGCTATTCAGTGTAAATGCTATGCACCAGAGACTCGGATTTCAAAGGGTGATCTCGATTCATTTCTCTCTACTGCCGCGTCACCCGCTTTTACTGATAATACTCGGATTCTTGTAAATACGGGTGGTGAGTTAGGACCAAACGCGCTTAGATTAGTAGAACCATTAGGCGATAAATTTCGCGTAATTCGTTTCAGTGATCTTGAAAGCAGCCCGTTTGAATGGCCCGACCTAAGTCTACAAGAACCCGAAGCACTCACCTATAAGCAGAAACGATTCAATCTGAAGGACCACCAAAGAGAAGCATTTGATGATGTTGTCAGCGGATTCAGAACATCAGACCGAGGCAAACTGATTATGGCATGTGGCACAGGAAAAACGTTTACCGCACTCCGAATCGCCGAGGAAATTGCAGGACTTGAAGGTAGAGTCCTATATCTCGTTCCATCTATCAGTTTGCTATCGCAAGCGATGCGTGAATGGTCAGACCAACGCGGAATAGACCATAGTTACATCGGTATCTGCTCCGATAAACGCGCAGGAGACACAGCAGAGGACACATCCATTCAGGAACTCAAAATACCTGTCACCACAGACCCATTATCAATTACGCAGTCATTGCAGAATACCGATACAAAGAAAATGACCGTCGTTTTCTGTACCTATCAGTCGCTCCCTCTTATAGAAAAAGCACAAGCTGCAGGTGCACCACAATTTGATATTGTCTTTTGCGATGAAGCACATAGAACAACTGGTGCTGATAGACCTAACGACAAAACCTCACCATTTGTCCTTGTCCACGATGCAAATCGAATTCACGCCAGTAAACGCCTCTATATGACTGCCACCCCAAAACTTTATACCGAAAGCGTAAAAACAAAGGCAGCAAACTATAACGTTGATGTGTTCTCTATGGACGACGAAGAAAAATTTGGACCCCAATTTCACAGGCTCCCCTTCTCCAAAGCCGTTGAGATTGGTCAACTTTCCGATTACAAAGTAGCCATATTCGGTATCTCTGAAAATGAGGTCAATTCGGCACTGGGTGGTGATACCGGTAAATACGGGAACGAAATCAACATAAACGATGCAACACAAATTATCGGATGTTGGCGTGCATTACAAAATCCTGAAAATAAGGAAAAAGATGACGAAACACTCAGACCTTTGAGACGCGTTATAACATTTACAAACAGAATTGACGAGTCAAAGGCTCTGGAACACTATTGGAATGACGTTGTTGCAGATGCAATTGAAAAACTACCGGAAGATGAAATCCCCGCCAATTTTGTATGTGAAACCAAACACGTTGATGGAACAGACCACGCGCTAAATAGAAAGGCACGACTTGATTGGCTAAAGGGGGACAATGAGGGTGTTTGCCGTATCCTCTCCAACGCACGGTGCCTCTCAGAAGGTATTGATGTGCCTGCCCTTGATGCCGTAATTTTCTATAGACCTCGAAAATCCCATATTGATGTTGTCCAAGCCGTTGGCCGCGTCATGCGCAGGGCACCCGGCAAGCAATTCGGTTATGTCATATTGCCTGTTGCAATCCCCGCAGATAGAGACCCCACCGAAGCCCTTAATGACAATGAAAGATTTTCTAATGTTTGGAGTGTTCTAAACGCCTTACGTTCACACGATGACAGGTTTGATGCTAAAATCAACAGTATTGACCTAAATAAAGAACTCCCTGATTCTATTGTCATTGGCGGCAGAAGAGGTGGGGCAGCCGATTGGGTTGGTGAACAACTCCCACTCTTGCCAATTGAAATCCCTGTTGAGGCGATACTCCCAAAAATCGTAGAGAAGTGTGGTGACAAAAAATACTGGGAGAACTGGGCAAAAGAGGTTGCAGAAATTTTTGACAGAATCGTTACCCGAATTGAAAATCTATTGGATGATCCTGAAAACGCTAAGTTGGCTAAACGATTTGACCAGTTCCATACCGAATTGAAAAAGACAATTAACACGTCCATTACGCGCGAAAACGCCATTGATATGGTTGCACAGCACATGATAACACATCCCGTTTTTGATGCACTCTTTGAAGACTATGACTTTTCATCTCGGAACCCAGTCGCAAAGGCACTAAATAATCTGGAGAAAAGATTTGTAAAATTTGGACTTGATACCGAAATCCGAGAATTGAAAGGTTTCTATGATAGCGTCCGAACACGTGTCAGCGGTGTCAAGACAAGCGAAGGACGGCAACAGGTCTTATCGGACCTCTATGAACAGTTTTTCAAAAAAGCACTGAAAAAAGAGGCAGACCGCCTCGGTATCGCCTACACACCGATTCCGCTTGTTGACTTTATCCTACATAGTGTCAACGACATATTGAAAGATGAATTTGGAAAAAGTTTATCTGATGAAAATGTTCATATATTAGACCCATTCACAGGCACCGGTACATTCCTTGTTCAACTGTTACAATCTGGACTCATCCGACCTGCAGATCTTGAACGGAAATACCGCGAGGAACTCCACGCAAACGAGATTCTCTTACTTGCCTACTACATTGCCTCTGTCAACATTGAAGAAGCATTCCGCGGACAGTTCGGAGGAGATAGCGGTTACAAACCATTTGAGGGTATTATTCTAACGGATACCTTCAATCTAAACAAACCCGAAGGACCAACACTTTTCCCGAAAGACCGTATGGCAGAAAACAACGAACGTGCCGAGCACCAACAGAAACTTCAGATTCAAGTCATTATTGGCAATCCTCCTTGGTCAGCAGGACAGAAGATAGCAACAGACGACAATCCAAACGTGGAATATCCTGAACTTAAAACACGTATCAGTGAGACGTATGCAGTGCGCACCAACACAACGCTTAAAAGGTATCTCTACGATACATATAAGATGGCGATCCGGTGGGCATCCGACAGGATTGGTGAACATGGGATTATTGCCTTTGTCACCCCGGCATCATGGATTGAGGGAGACGCTGAAACAGGAATGCGAGCATGTTTAGAAGAAGAATTCAGTTCAATTTATGTCCTGAATCTACTCGGGAATGCAAGAATACACGGAGAGAAAGGGCGTTACCAAGGTGGTGGAGTCTTTGGTAATGCTACCCAGTCCCCCGTTGCCATTACCATTTTAGTCAAGAATCACAATACAAAGCGTAGTGAATATAGCATTAACTATCGAGATATAGGAGGTGAGCTTAGAGGTGAGAAAAAACTGGGAGAATTGAAAGAGACAGTTTCAATATCAGGATTCAGCGATTGGCAGCTGGTCAAACCTAATAAGTATCATGAATGGATTGAACAACGTAGTGATGCATTTACGGAATTCTATCCACTCGGCACAAAGGAGTCTAAAGCCGGAAAAACTGATGACGCTATATTCCGACTATACTCACTTGGTTGGGCAACAAATCGAGATGCTTATGTCTACAATTTCTCGCGCGATATCCTCTTGGAAAAAGCGATACTGATGACGGAGGATTACCTCACCGCACTTTCAGAATTTGAAACAACACTCAAAGCAACTCCTGAACTATTATCGAATAAAAATGCATTAAAGGCTGTCGTATTGAAGATAACACAACGGCACAGTTCAAATATCAAGTGGAATAATGAACTCATGAACGATTTGATGCGAAAGAAAAAGACAGAGTTTGATAATAATTATGTCCGAACTGTTATGTACCGCCCATTCGTTGCTACTAATTGCTATGCCGACTACACGTTTATACACCGCAAGTACCAGATGGATCGAATTTTCCCAAACAGTTCAAGTGAAAACCGTGTAATATGCTTTCCCAACAAGGGAGCAAGGGTTCCATTTTCTGTACTGATTACTGATACTATGCTAGACCTCAATCTATTTGATTCTGGCTCACAATGTTTCCCGTTATATCAATATTCAGTGAATGCCAATGCGTTAACAAGCACATTTAACAGGACTGATGATCCACCGAAACGTATTGACAACATTTCAGATACAGCATTGCATTCCTTCCATGAACACTACCGAGACAACACTATTTCAAAGAATGACATCTTCAACTATGTTTACGGTATCCTACATGCACCGAGTTACCGAGAGCAGTTTGCCAACGATTTATCAAAAATGTTCCCTCATATCCCTTATGCTCCAGACTTCCGCGCCTTTTCAGATGCTGGCAAAGCACTTGCAGAGCTTCATCTCAATTATGAGTCGTGTGAACGGTATCCACATCTTAAAGTCGCACCTCGTAAATTGGACCTCTTTTGGGAAGAAAAACCTGAACATTTCTTGTTAGGGACGAAACCAATGAAATACAAGGATAAAGACACGAAAGACACGCTATTCATCAATGATCACGTGCAAATAGAAGGTATTCCAGAAGAAGCACATCGTTATGTCGTTGACGGCAGGACACCCTTGGAATGGTTTATAAATCGTTACAAAATTACGCCACCAGAAAAGAATAACGGCATTTTAAATGATGCGAATGGTTGGTTTGAAAATCCACGTGATTTGGTCACGGCAATTGAGCGTATTGTTTATGTTAGTGTGGAGTCTGTAAGGATTATTGATAACTTACCTGATGAGATAACAGATGGGTAGAAAGTAATAATATATCTTAATAGTGATAGTTAAATTAACACAAAGGAGCAAAAATGTTGCCAGATTTTCTGAAAACAAAAGAAAAAATACAAAAGATGCTGGATTATACTTATAGACAAGCGATTTCAGGGCATCTAGGACCGATTGCCGGTGTTCCTAAATCAATCCTTTTTGAAGGAAATAAATCCATCGTGAACCATGAAGATGGTTCTGTTTCAGAAACAAAACCTGAAGAAATTAGTATTAAGTTGCAAATCAATTTGGCAGAAGTTGAGACAATGAACCATGAAAAAGTTCTTGAGAAAATTGACCAATTTGCAAGCATAATGGCTGAAAAACATGCAAAATTATTTTATGCAAAAGTTGACGAAACAGTCGAAGAAGCTGGCAATGTGGTCTCCGCTGATGGAAAACCATTTTCAATGGATCTATTTTTTGAAGTGTTAGAGAAAATTCCCAGAGATTTTGATGAAGAAGGCAACCCAAGTGAGTTAATGTGTCCTGTAAACCCTAAGCTTTTTCCTTCAGTCGCAAAAGTTATTGAACAAGCCAAGACTGATCCTGAAATGGACAAACGTATTAACGATATTATGGAACGAAAAAGGGAGGAATGGCGTGTTAGAGAGAGTAATCGAAAATTGGTTGGATAACGCTAGCGAACGGTCTTTCCAACAACCTTACTGCTACATTTTATCCAACGAGGGGCATACAATAATTCATTCAACAAGACACACCGCAACAGAATTAGGGAAAGACATTATAACTATTGCTCACGATGGAGTGCCATGTGCTTTTCAACTGAAAGCTGGTAATATTACCTTAGCCAAGTGGCAAAAAGAGGTAAGCCGGCAGATAGATGATTTAGTAGTAACAAAAATAATCCACTCATCAGTTGACACTACAAAACATCACAGATCTTATCTTGTGACAAACGGAAATATCGCAGAAGAGGTCAGTATTGCCATAAAAGGTAGAAATGAAACATGGGCGAGCCAAGGTCAAGCCTATCTATATTTGAAAACCGTTGATCGCGGAGAACTATTTGATAAAGCCAAGAGATTAGGAATAGGACTTTGGCCATCGGAATTAACTGATACAAAGACGCTCCTTGAGATGTTCCTTGAAAATGGTCAAGGCGTTTTGCCAAAGGAAAAACTTGCCTCCTTGTTTGAATCTACTGTTCCGCTTGAGCTTTCTGATAATGGAAAAAACCCTTCCAAAAATCACTGTGTTCGAGCAATAGCAAGTGCCGGACTTTTATGTGCAATTGCTACATCAAGTTTTTCAAACGAAAATAACTACGTAGCTGAAATTGAAGCATGGATGCTTTACATTGCCTATGTCCTGGCAGTCGTGGAAAGGTGGGAGCTTCCGAACAAAACATACAAAAATGAACTTGAAATTGCAACACAAGCCATCTATAATTCTTTGGCAACTTTGTGTGATGAAATTAAAGAACGAGAGTACCTTATAGAGGGGAATCCATTGGTGGATTCGTATGTTTATAGAGTACGTTTAACGTGGCTATTGGGATTGATGAGTACATACGCATTATGGCGAAGCAGCAAGGGAGAATCTAAAGATGAAATTGATGATTTTCTCCGTGAATTTTGTAAGGAAAAACAGCACCTATTAGGGTTGTGGGGTGAAGCAGTAATACCTCAATTCCTTGCATTCTTTTGGTATTTTCGGAAAATTGATGGGACGAGAAAACCCGATGATTTTCTCCGTGATCTAATCACATTAATATCTAAGTTAAATGGTCCGAAAGGAGGCGGATTTCTTGCTAGTCCCTATTATGAAGCTGAGGATATTCTTCCTTATATTCTCGGGATTAATGAGGAACCCCTTATGGATTCCTTCAAGGGTCAATCTTATGCATTAGAAGGCCTTGTTCACATGTATGTCCGCAGAAACTGGAAACAATCTATGAAATTCCTTTGGCCAGGAGTCACAAGATTGGTATCGGTATACTATGAACCAGATAACTTTTGCGAATTCTATAGATGGAGAAGTGAGGAAGGAAAAAACAAATATGTACATCCCAGACATACACAAGACTGGGAAGAATTAAAAGCAGGATCTTGTGAATCAGACGGATCTTGCATTCCATCATCTATTAAGGAACATCCTATTCTCCTATTACTTTTCCTATGCGTTTATCCACATAGAATGAATGCTGAAATAATAAGATGGTTGGATACCCAGATGCAACAGATTCCAAGACCTTAACTTGCGTTTATTCAAAGGTGGACCTGCATCCGATATACATATAGACTTGGAGTAATCAGCTATGACAACAGAACAATGGAAAGAAGAATTCAGGAAAGAACTTGACGCACTACGCGAACCAATAGAACGTCTTAAAGCACTCATTACACTTTGTCCATATACATCACCGCGCAATAGACCAATTAGAGAAACATTTGCTCAACTTGAAAATGAAGAGAAAGATCCTGCAGTTTACCGCATAGATGTTGACCTTCTGGAAAGACTATATCAAATACTCACACATCTCCCCAAACCTAGTAGTCAATCCACTTTGAGTTTGTGATAAAGTTTTTTGACTTTTCCAGGATTTTATGGTAGACTCTAAGTCCTGTCTATATCTCATTTCAGAGAGGCCGCGAATGAAAAAAAATAAGAAACATGAAGTTGAACTGACTGCTCAAGAGCGTCAGACGTTTGAAAACTTAGTCCGTTGCGGGACACATAACGCCCTCGAAATCCGACGGGCACATATCTTGCTGAAGGCAGATGTCAAAGGCCCCGCTTGGACAGATGCTCAGATTGCCACCGCTTTCGACTGCCATAAGAACACGGTCTCAAATGTGCGGAAGCGTTGGACAGCGTGTCGGGGGCTGTCTGCGGTGAAACGCCAACCGCAAAGTCAACCGTCTCGGTCTCCGAAACTTGATGGGGCCGGTGAGGCACGCTTGATTGCGTTAGCTTGTAGCGATCCACCCGAGGGGTTTGTCCGCTGGACGTTACAACACCTTGCTGATAAACTCGTTGAACTCGAGATCGTTGAGAGCATCTGCCCTGAGACGGTCCGGCAAACATTAAAAAAAACGCCTTACGCCCGCATCGGAAGTCCTATTGGGTGATCCCCCCGGATGAAGATGCGGACTTTGTTACGGCGATGGAAGCAGTGTTAGACGTTTACCAGCGTCCCAAAGACGCGAGATTTCCTGTTGTCGCTATGGACGAACGTCCCGTGCAGTTGCTTGAGCATCTCCGACCTCCTATCCCGATGAAACCTGGTCGCATTGCACGGATAGATTATGAATATAGGCGTCCGGGTTCGGTGCCTGCTTTCCTGTTTACCGCCCCGTTTCAAGGCTGGCGGCGGGTCTCCATCCGTGAACGCCGCACCGCCGTAGATTGGGCAGAAGAAGTCAAGCATCTTTTAGACGAAGTTTACCCCAATGCCGAGCGAGTGACGTTGGTCTGTGATAATCTCAATACCCATAGTCTCAAGTCTCTGTCCAAAGCATTTCCTGCTGAGCTCGCAGACCGGTTGGCTTCACGATTAGAGATCGTCTACACCCCGAAACATGGCAGTTGGTTGAACATTGCTGAAATCGAGTTGAGTGTCTTTTCAAGACAATGTCTGAACCGACGGATCCCAGATATAGAGACGCTACGGTCAGAAGCAGAAGCTTGGCAGACACATCGCAATCAGACTGCCAACACGGTGGATTGGCGATTTACAACACAAGACGCACGCATCAAACTAAAAAGACTATACCCACAAACTCAAGGCGGATAGACTACTAGTTCATACTTAGATTGGATGAAAAAACGATATGAACTGTCTGAAATTCAGCATTATGCATTGACAGATTTCATGCAATTCTGTAGTGACTGGGGCAATTATTATGACGTGCAGGAGATGAAAGAATCAGCAAAAGAGGAAATCTTGTGGAATATTGCAACTCAATGTGAACACTGGCAAGAATTGTTTGCATCTATTCAGAACGATAGAGACTGTGAACAATTAGAACTTTTTTCGACCCGACTACCCGCACACGTCAATGAAAAAAAGACGTTGGAAGATCTTTGGTATACTTGTAAGCCGTATCATTTATTACTCAACAAACACCCTTGGAACCTGAAAGCGAAAGAACTGCTTGATCAAGTGTACGAAGACCAAACAGAATATGACCAGGTACGCAATGGAAATCAACAATTACACGTCATCTCGCTGATGGGTTTCGGAATACAGAGCAATCTCGCTGAAATGGTAAAAATACGACAAAAAGACTGGTTCTCTGATGATATAGAATATAAGCTTTACGGTGATTTCCCATATTGGACACCCATACAAGTGATGCACTATATCACTGCACCAATGGATGATCCTGAATGCACCGTCAACAACCTACCTGAACTCATGGAAGCCAAAACCACTGTTGAAGGTGCAGCTGCCCTCCTATGGCATCTGAAAGAACAAATGACCTGCCACGGCGAGATGTAAAGTCCTCTACGAATTCAGGTGATCCTAAAGATGTATAGGAGATGTTCTTAATGACATAAAACCGCACTAATTCTTTGTGGTAGCACTCTCCAAACCATAACCAGTCTCTGTAAAAGTAATCCACGGATAGATACGTGAACGGACGATTGAAATGTGAGATGCTGAATATATAAACCTTGCTTTTACCACTTATGTTTGGCACTCTTACTAAATTAATGTTAGAATAATTTATCGTAGATATTAATATTTAACAGCGTTAGTACTATTTTCAAAGTTGCATAGAATGATGTGCATACGGTCAAGAATAGTATCTTCACTTGGCACCACGATTTATCACACATACATAGGAGGGCAGCAATATGGCACTTAAGACTGGGACTATCGGACATTTACATTCATGCTTCGCTCGAGGATCTGATCCGATCTTCCTTCTTGGTGCTGGTGCTTCCGTTAGCTCAGGTATCCCGCTGGCAAAAGAATTGGCTGAAAAAATCGCTATATGGGGATACCGTATTGCCAGATGGGGGCCTGGTAGCGGAAATAATTCCTTTCTTGAGGGTCCATACATCCCTCGTAGCGATTGGCTTCCGTGGTTAGGAAAGCAGGAATGGTATGAAACAAATAAAGAGTTAGTTGAGAATTATACTCACATCGTAGAAAATATTCTTATACCACAAGATACGCGGAAGGAATTTTTCCTAGAAATAATCAATCCGAAAGTCCCCCCAAGTTCAGGTTACGAGCAAATGGCCGAGCTTATGGCCCGTAAACATATTCGTACCATATATACGACGAACTTTGATACAATTTTGCCCGACTTCTGCAAAGCGAATCGTCGACCGCACTATGTTAATATAATCCAAACGGAAGCTGATTATACTAAATTTTCAACTGACCCACAACATCCGCAGATCATCTACCTGCACGGTTCTGTTGAACACTATACCGACAAAAACACACTCACAGAAATAAATGAGAAATTAGATCCTGTGCTTGTTTCGGATTTAGTTAGACTCTTGAGAGATCATCCTCTGGTTGTAATTGGATATCGGGGAGCAGAACCATCTGTTATGCAGCACCTTCTAATTGATCATGCTAAGGAGTCACGAGACTACCACCAGGGAATTTTTTGGTGCGTACGAAATTATCAAAAAGAAGGTGCTGATAGTTTAACTCCTTATGTTCGTAAGCTTGCTGATAGAATCCCAACAAACTTTCAGATTATCCCCATTGATGGATTTGACGAAGCAATGAATCAACTAGGGGAGTATGTTCGTGATCTACAATCTAATTCTATTCACCTTCAAACAACAGAGAATCCTGAAAAGTCAACCATTCATTCGTATGATTTGCAACCGATTAAAGAATCAAGTTTAGATGATTTTGAATGGTCTACGTTGAAAACTCGAGTTATCCAATACTGTAAAAAACTTAATATTCCAGTTCCTGACACTGTAGATGACAACTGGATTATCAACGAGTTGCATAAGCAAAATGTTGTTTCAGTAATACAAAATGAAAAGACTTGTCCAACAAATGGAGGATATTTGCTTTTTGCAACCAACCCACAAAACTATATTCAATCCGCCCAGGTAATAGTGCGTGCGAAAGGTAATCCAGTATGGATAGAAAAAGTTTTTGGAGACTCAGAAGCTGATTATGGAATATCAACATATCAAATAGAACGGAATTGAGGGGAACCTTTGGAACCAGCTTGACGAAATATACAACATTCTCACTCTCGTCAATCAACCGTTTATTCTAAAGGGTGAGGTTTCTACATCTGTCCAACCATACCCTCCTGCTGCGTTAAGAGAAATTGTAGTCAATGCACTTGTCCATCGTGACTACGCTCGGTCTGAACCAATCATTATTGAGATTGAACAGACATCTATCAGAATTCGTAATCCAGGTGGATTAGTTCCAGAAGTTGTAAAGCAGGTGAAGGATATTGTCAATTTTGAAAAAGCAATCAAAGAGGGTAAACGAGGAATTACAGATTGCCGAAATCGCGTTGTAGCTGACATGTTTTATGGAGCAGAAACGATGGAAAAAGCAGGGTCCGGTCTGTCAGATGCATGCCGAAGTTCGGATGAAAACAAAAATCAGATTGAGTTTGGACCAATTGATAACAATACCGCTTTTGAGATAAAAATTCAACGTCGGCCAGAAGTTGTTGATGATGTTACAGAAACTGCTTATCATAGTAATTTCGGTCGGTATGTGACTAATCTTCTGGAAGTAGTCAAACTTCCTAATATCATCTGGCATGCTGGAACTAAAGTTAAAAAACCACGGGAAGTGTTACAAAATGTAAACCCAAATTGGGTGCCACCTTTTATTATTCATTCAGGGAGACTCTTTAGTTTCCATAACCTCTCAATTCCAATCAATCCGCTTTACTCCCAAATCAATGTGGAGGATATAGTAAACATGAACGTTATAGAATTCACTAAAAAATATGGAGAACAGCGTTTTGTCTGGATGCTTAAAGAGAATTTTTACAGACATCTTGATGCACAAGGTCTTTGGATTGACAAAGCTCGAATGCGGGCATATTTCCCACGAACAGAAGAAGGGAACCGAAGGATAAAGTACCAAGCACGTGTTCGTCGTGCTACTCGGACAGTAGTAAAGAAAAAAGATCGCTACTGGGAGCATAAATCTTTTTGGTTTGGCTTTGAACGTTTTGAAAACGTTTGGGCACTTGTTATGGTTCCAGGTTATGTTTTCACAACAAATGGTAAGTCCGACCTTTTAGAGGGTAAGGTGGTTAATAGACTTTCTACGATACGTAAAAGTAGAGACTACAATAACGTTGTACACAACGATCTCGTATTTTGGTCTTGGATTCTTTCTGGAGGTCGACAAGGCACCTTTGCGCTCAATTTATACCCTGAAAATGTTGCTGCAGACACAATTTTCCTAAATCAGATTCAGGATGATAACGAATCTGAAATACTTCTCAAGTCAAATTTGTCAACGACTGTTGTTGAGAATATAGAGCCAGATACGATTTCTGAAGATAGACAATTTGAAAAACAGAGAGAAGAAAAACTTGTTCAACTGGAATTTGAATTTTCAGATGCGATTTCGCAGTTAGAGGAGGTGGATAATGCCTATTCAAATTGAACTTACCCAATTACCACGTCCACATATTGAGTATGGTGGACCTGTAACCTCTAGTGATCCAAAAACGGGACTCACCGAGGCAGGCCCCTTTGACCTTCGGTTTGGTGCCGCCCACAAAACGCAAGTAAGAATAGGTTTAGTTGGAAATACGGGGATGATAGAAAAAGGCAAGCAGTGGATAGAACGATGCTGCAATGTTATTCCATCAGAAATTAAAGATTCTCCACAATACCTTGATTTTCCAGGGTTCGAAAATGTTTTTCATGCTACCCCCGTGTTCGGATCTCAGTGGATAGCCAAAATTGATGATATCAAACTTGAAACTGCATTGTCCAAAAATCCTAACACTCGTTTCGATGAGGTATTGAATCTTTATGCCGACGGTATTGGGAAAATATCCGATAATACAGGAACCAGACCTGATATTGTGATATGTTGTTTGCCTAAAGGAGTTGTACATACATGCTGGAGCATTTCAAATACTTTGACTTCTAGGCAACGAAAACTTGTCAAGTTGCGAGAAAAAGAACGTGAGCGAGGACAACTATCGCTGTTTGAAGACATACAGGATCCTACTGAGGACCTTTTGAATCGGGATTTTAGACGGGCCTTGAAAGCACGGACTATGAGATTCCACATGCCAATTCAAATTGCAACAGACAACTTACTGACAGATCTTTCCACTAACCAAGACTCCGCAACACGAGCATGGAATATGAGCGTCGGTCTTTATTACAAAGCTGGAGGCGTACCTTGGCGATTTAGAACAGACGGCCCAGAAACCTGTTTTGTCGGCATAAGTTTTCATCATCTGCGCACACAACAACGTCACATTGTCTATTCAAGTTTAGCACAAGCATTTTCAACTACTGGCGATGGATTTGCGTTACGAGGTGAAAAGATACCTTGGGAACAAGAACAGGACCGTAATGTTCACTTAACGTCTGATCAAGCATTTAATCTCGCTTATCGTGTTTTGAAAGAATACCGTGAAAGAACAGGTGGGAATCCGCAACGAGTTGTACTTCATAAAACATCCGCATTTAATGAGGCAGAAAAAGAAGGTTTTAAGCGTGCCTTTAATGACATTCCATTGGTTGAAATGATTTACATAAGTATTAGATCACCTTTATTTCGTCTCTTAAAATATGGAGCATACCCACCTAAAAAAGGTCTCCTATGTAAAGTAAATAAGACATCTACATATTTATTCACAACCGGTTACATATCCGAATGGGAGACATATCCTGGACCCCACATTCCTGCTCCTATAAAACTTTCTAGCGATGATAATTCTGACATGTCTATAGTCGCTTCAGACATCCTTGGTCTTGCCCGTATGAACTGGAACACTGCAAGTATCAGTAGTGGTCTTCCTGTAACACTCTATTTTTCTAGACGAGTCGGTGGCATCATGGCAGAATTCGGAGAAGATGAGCAACCTCTTCCATCTTTCCGTTATTATATATAGTTATTATATATAGCAAATATAGGTTGATCAAATATTAGATTAAACCACCAGAGAATATCACTGTACTTTTAAACGCCTTCGTAGATTTAACAGTGTGGCAGAAAACGCTTACCTTAGAGGATGACCTGATGTTACAGATTATCATTCCGCGAAATCAGTGTCCTACGTGCCTTCCACGATTCAGATTACAAAGAACCCTGAATGGACAGGACAACTCTCACACCAAAACACAGACCAATGGAAAGACCTTCCATTGAAATGGGATTAATAAGATGGTGTACGCATTGTCCAATTTTACGGAAGATGAGAATGCTATTGTGAAGGGTACTGTCTGAATCGCGGATTATCATTGATAAATACCTTCCTATTAATCTTGCCATTTGTACTTAATGATGCCAAATTGTCATAGTATGCCAAAATGACGCAGAAAAGGTAAGAAAACCTTTAAAAATGCTATTTTTAAAGGTTTTTTATTGGCACAAATATTGCGATATGCAACTCGGTGTCTATGTATACTTCTCTCGGAGAATTGACCGGGTAGAAAGTTAATGTTGAAATGATCCGCTGATATTAATTTGTTCACTCTTTGAGTGATTATTCACTTCTGGCATGAATGTAGAAAGTGAGATATTTTTGGAGGAATTTGAAATGGTATTTGAAAAGTTTCGTCAAGAAATTCTTAGTGGAAATTGGCGTTCTAATGTAATTTGTAGAGTGGTTGGCGAGTTAATACAAGAAGAGTACAAGGAGGAAATTCTCTCCTATTGGTGTGCCGAAGAAAAATTTCCTAATGAAAGCAGTGCTTCCGTTGGTAACGAGGCAAAACTACTTTATTATATTGTTACGAGCAAACGATTCCTTGAAATTTGCGTGAATTCTGATTCGTTCAGTTCTAAATTTTATTTACTGAAATCATTAAACAGTTTTCAGGAAACAGTTGTTCCACATCAAAATGAAAACTGTGCTTTTGAAAATTCAAGCTATTTTTCTAATGGAACTGAAGGGGTGTCCTCTTATACGGTTGAATTTTCTTTTTCTGTTGCCGAAGGAGAATCGAACATAAAAGAATTTTCTATCTCTACCTCTGAATCTTGGAATGATAAACGTCTACAAAAACTGAGAGATTTTGTGCAAGGATTTCACAAGGCTGTTCCAGGTTTGTAGACCATGTTTGAAGTATATGGAATGATTGAAGGATGAAGTACCATCGATTTTTCAGACCATATTTCGTAAAGTTAAGACAAGTTTTTTCGTTGAAATTCTACAGGTGTCAAATTCCCTAACGCCTAATGTGGGTGTTTACGGTTATAAACTTGTGTGATAAAGTGCTCAATGCAGGCTCTCGCTTCGTGGATGTCCTCAGAGTCATTGAGGTGAACTTCTTCTTCCTTGAGAGAACGGATAAGTCTTTCAGCATATCCGCTTTCCCAAGGACACCCTATACGGGAAACCGAAATCTCAACCTTATGTTGCTTTAACATTGAAACGTAGGCTTTTGACTGATACTGAACGCCTTGATCAGAATGATGGATCTCAGGAACACTCGGAGACCCGTTTCAGAAGGATCGCTGTTCGGGTGATAATAGAAATTGCTTCGGTTATAACCGAGTGTCTCACATATCTACCGAACCGATTAGTCTGTCTGTAGTGCCTGAACCATTTCTCGCTGATCCATTGGGGTTAGTTCAACAAAGTTGAGGCTTTTTTTGAATGTCAAGTGCCACGGTCAACCGCTCAACGACTTGTTCAAGGTGTGCGATCCGCTACGCACCGGCATCAGACTGCTTATCAGAGGGTTCAAAGAGGGTCGCCGCATTTTCAAGAAGCTGTCGCTTCCACTTTGAGAGTTGTTCATCGCTAAGGTTGTGTTTCCGGCACAGTTCTGCTTGTGAACTTTCACCCATAAGTGCCTCAAGAACGACTTCAGCTTTAAACTTGGGGGTGAAGTTTCTTCGTTTTCGTTTTGCCATCGGATACTCCTTTCAATAGTACTTTTATTATACCACAATCTTGTCTTAGAGTGTGGCCCGAATTTCCGATGGCAGTACAAGGGTTGAAATATCAAATCTTCAATTTATATCATAGTTTTGCAATTTAGTTGAAAAAAGATTTGACAATCAAGTAAAATAATGATACAATTGTTACGGCATATTGTCTTTAAGCAAAATAATGATTCCCAAAATGCTGTTTTATGTTTTGTATTAGTAAATTAGCAAGAAACTACTGGTAATTTATTTTTTGATACTAAGAAAAGTGAGGAAACCTTATATGACTTTATTATACATATTATATAAGATATTAATATTGAATTATATATGTACTATTAGCAGTAATATCGCTAATAGTACATATATAATTGTGTTGCAAGGTAAAATCACAATTAGATATTTTAATAACAAACGAAAACAACCATACTTGGTAGGAGCATTGACATGAGTAATATTTTGAGAAATGAAGAAGATGTACTCACTATAGATCAGATGATGCAAAAATTCAAAGATCAATGGGTACTTATTGCTGATCCAGAAATATCACCAAATACTACTAGGGTTGTGTCAGGTAAAGTTAAAGCTAGTAGCCCCTCAAGAGATGATATAGATGAAGCCTTAGCGCAGCATACAGGCAAATACGCTATAGAATTTATGGGATCTATGGGATCAAACAACGACGGGTATACTATGATTTCATATAGTTTTGACACTATTAGTTAAACTACATATTAGTTTCCTCTGGTGTAATATTATACAAGTTGCAATAGAGGAAACTAATTAATTATTCGATAAAGGATTTAATGTTGAAGATATACACCAAGGTATTAAATATAGAAATTGTTAAG